>NZ_CP080378.1 GCF_019443445.1 Massilia sp. PAMC28688
ACCCGTCCAGGTGGCCACGGAAGTGGGCGGCCTGGATATTCGGCCCGCTTCGCTGCCGCCCGACATCACCGCCCAAGTCATGGCTCTGTGGGCAGCCGGCGAAAGGCGCGCTGCGCTGGCCCTGCTCTACCGTGCCACGCTGTCGCGCCTGGTCACGGACGATGGCCTGCTGCTGCGCCAGGGCGACACGGAGGGCGATTGCCTGCGCCTGGCCACATCTGCCTGCCGGGCGCAGCGCCTGTCGCAGGCAAGGCTGGACGTGGCCGGCGCCGCCACCGGCATGTGGCTGGGCGCGGCCTACGGCGACCGCTGGCCGCAGGAAGAACAGCTGCATGCGTGCTGCCGCGACTGGGACGGCCAGTTCCACCCCGGCGCCGGGAGTGTCACATGAAGCTGTGGGTAAAAGCCGCCCTGATCGGCGGCAGCCTTGCCATCCTGGCCGCCATGAGCGCCTGGTGGTGGCACAACAACATGCAGCTGCAGTGGCAGCGTGAGCCGCGCCAGTCGCCGCTGGCCGCCGGCCAGCCCTTCCTGGGCGCGACCTGGCTGCTGCGCGAAAACGGCTTTGCTGTGGACGTGGTGCCCTCCCTGGATCTGGTCGATGTGCGCAAGCTGCGCAACGGCACCCTGCTGCTTGGTGGCTCGGCCGGCGTGATCACCCAGGCCAAGAGCGACCAGCTGCTGGCCTGGGTCGCCGCCGGCAATACCCTCGTGTTCCAGCCACGGGCCCTGAACAAGGAAGAAAAGCGGCTGCTGCAGAAAGCCGGGGCGCGCGGCGCGGACGCCGAAGAGGAATCCGAGGACGACGAAGCGGCCGGGGAAGACGCGCAGGATGCGCCCGACGACGCCGCGGCGCGCGCGGCGCGCCAGGGCGGCGACAGCGCACCCGAGGATGCAGCCGAGGCGGAAGCGGAGTCTGAAGCCGAAACCGAGCCGGATGAGGAAGACGCGGCCGAGGCAACGGAAGAAGAGGAAGAAGAGGAAGAACCGGCGGGCCCGGTTCTGAAGGCCAATGAAACCGACGGCCTGGCCGCAGTCTTCAACGCCCGCTCGGCCCACAAGTACCAGCAAACCGTGTGCAGCACCCTGTCCCGGCGCCTGGAGCCGGCCCACACCCCCGAGGCCTACAAGGCGCCCTGCCCGCCGGGCACGGTGAAGGCGGCCAGCCTGCGCCTGCTCGACCTGCCCGGCATGGGCGAGCTGACGCTCGATCCGCAATCGGTCCGCGTGCGGATGCTTGACGAGCGCCGGGTGCCGCTGTGGACCGACAACCAGCTTGACGGCATTCGCGCCTACCAGCATGGCAGGGGCCAGGTGGTAATGGCACCGGGCGCGCTGTTCGAGAACCACAACCTGCGCCAGCACGATCACGGCGCCCTGCTGGTGGGACTGGCGCGCCTGAATGGGGCGCACAAGCAGGTCACCATCGTCAAATCGCGCATCACCGTGCCCTGGTATGCGCTGCTGTGGCTGCACTACAAGAAGGTCATCATCGCCCTGGCCGCCCTGCTTGGCCTGCTGTTCTGGGCCAGCGTGCGCCGTTTCGGGCCGGTGCTGCCCGATCCCGCGCCGGCGCGGCGCTCGCTCATGGAACACATCAGCGCCAGCGGTGCCTGGCTGTGGAAAGCCAAGGGCGGCCGCCAGGTGCTGGTGGACGCCGCCCGCGCCGACCTCCAGGCCACCCTGCAGCGCCGCGCCCCGGGCCTGCTGCGCCTGTCCGAAACGCAGCAGCACGACGAACTGGCGCGCCTCACCGGCCTGAGCGCGGCCGTCATCGCCCACGCCATGCATTACGAACCGGCCACCGCCGAAGCCGAATTCACCCGACAGATCCGCACTCTCCAGACCCTGAGAAAACACTATGAACGATAGCATTGACAGCCCTGCCGCACCCGCCATCAGCCCTGAACGCCTGGCGCAAGCCGTCGGCATCGTGCAGCGCATGCGCGAGGAGATCCGCACCGCCGTCATTGGCCAGCAGCAGGTGGTGGACCAGATCCTGGCCTGCTGCCTGGCCGGCGGCCACGTGCTGCTCGAAGGGGTGCCGGGGCTGGGCAAGACGCTGCTGGTCAAGGCCCTGTCCAAGACCTTCTCGGGCGACTTTTCGCGCATCCAGTTCACGCCGGACCTGATGCCGGCCGACGTGATGGGGCATGCCGTGTTCGACATGAAGGACCAGTCCTTCAGCGTGCGCAAGGGCCCCGTGTTTGCCCACCTGCTGCTGGCCGACGAGATCAACCGCGCCCCGGCCAAGACCCAGTCTTCGCTGCTGGAGGTGATGCAGGAGCGCCAGGTCACCATCGAAGGCCAGTCCTATGAACTGCCCCCGCCATTCATGGTGCTGGCGACCCAGAACCCGCTGGAAAACGAAGGCACCTATCCGCTGCCCGAGGCGCAGCTGGACCGCTTCCTGATCAAGGTGCGGATTGACTATCCCAGCCAGCAGGAGGAAGAACAGATGCTGCAGATGGTCACGCGCGACCGCGTGGGCGACAGCCTGGAAGTGTCTGGCGTAGCCACCCTGGTCAAGCCGGAAACCATCGTCGCGCTGCAGCAGCTGGTGGCCCGGATCCGTGTTGATGATGCGGTGGCCGCCTACGCCGTGCGCCTGGTGCGCGCCACCCGCGACTGGCCGGGCGTGGCCGTGGGTGCCGGTCCGCGCGGCTCCATTGCCCTGGTGCGCATGGCGCGCGCGCTGGCTCTGACGGCCGGGCGCGACTTCGTGACGCCGGACGACATCAAGAGCGCCAGCCTGCCCGTGCTGCGCCACCGCATTGCCATCTCGGCCGACAGCGAACTCGATGGCCTGTCCAGCGACGACCTGCTGGCGGTGCTGATCGAACAGGTTCCGGCACCGCGTGGCTAAGGCGCTCATTCCATCGCGCGCCCTGCTGTGGGCAACTGCCGCCTGGGCCGTGCTTGGCATGGCGGCCAGTCACATCGAGCTGCTGGAAGAGCTCTGGCTGGGCGCCGGCCTGGCGCTGGCCGTTGCCGCGGCCGTGGACGCGCTGCTCGCGCGCCGGGTTCCGCAGCTGCACGTGGAGCGCGAACTGGCCGGCGTCTGGCCGGTAGGTAAGTGGAACAGCGTGACGGTGAAGATCATCAACGAGGGAAGCGGCACGGTGGCGCTGGAACTGTTTGACGACTATCCGACCGCATGGGCCATGGAAGGCCTGCCCTACACCACCGCGATTGCGCCCGGGGCCTTCAGCGCCATCACATACCGCCTCAATCCCGATGCGCGCGGCAACGCCACCTTTGGCGCCGCGCACCTGCGCCTGCGCTCGCCGCTGCGGCTGTGGCAGGCCGGCCACCGCATCGGGCCTGTCAGCACCATCAAGGTCTTTCCAGACTTTGCCCAGCTGCTTGGGCACACGCTCACGGCCACCGACCGCCGTTCGCCCACCGCCGGGTCGATCCGCAAGCGCCGCCGTGGCGAAGGCACGGATTTTCGCCAGCTGCGCGAATACCGCCAGGGCGACAGCATGCGCTCGATTGACTGGAAAGCGACTGCCCGCCGCAACAAGCCGATCAGCCGCGAATACCAGGAAGAGCGCGACCAGCAGGTCGTGTTCCTGCTCGACACGGGGCGCCGCATGCATGCGCGCGACGGCGCCACGACCCACTTCGACCACGCGCTCAATGCCGTGCTGACGCTGGGCTTTCTGGCCCAGAAACAGGGTGACGCCGTGGGACTGATGACCTTTGGCGGCGCCTCGCGCTGGCTGCCTCCGGTCAAGGGCCGGGTGGGCCTGGACCGGCTGCTGGCCGGCGTCTACGACCTGCAGCCGGCCGACATGGCGCCGGACTACCTGCAGGCGGCCAGCGCTTTGCTGGGAAGGCTGTCCAAGCGCGCCTTTGTGGTCATCATCACCAACCTGCGCGACGAGGATGACACTGCCCTGCGCGCGGCGTCGGAACTGATGTCGACCAGGCACCTGGTGATGTGCGCCAGCCTGCGCGAAAAGGTGATGGACCAGGCGCGCGAGCAGGATATCGCCGGCTTTCCCGACGCCCTGCGCTACAGCGCCACCGTCCACTACCTGCAGCAGCGGCGCGATGCCATCCGGCGCCTTGGCATCCGCGCCGAGCGGCTGATCGATATCACGCCCGAAAAATTGAGCATGACACTGGTGAACCGCTACATGTCGATCAAGGAAAGCGGGCAGTTGTAAGCACCGATGATGCCAACTTTTCTTCCCGACTCCATCCGGACCCCGAGATTGACGCTCAGGATGCCCCGTAGGGCGGATGCAGCGCATATTTTTCACGCCTACGCGCAAGATCCTCAAGTCACCCGTTACCTGGCGTGGCGCCCACATCAGTCACTTGCCCACACCGAGGATTTCATTGCGCACTGCCTGCGTGTCTGGACCAATGAACAGTCTCGACCGTATGTCCTGACGCGGCGCGAAGATGAAGATACGCCTGTCGGCATGCTCGACGCCCGACCGCTCCCGAACGCTGTCGATGTCGGATACGTGTTGCAGCGTTCAGCTTGGGGAACCGGCTTGATGACAGAGGCACTCATTGCTTTCAGCGGCGCGGCCCTGGCCAGCCCCGACTGCATACGGGTGCAGGCCACCTGCGACACGGAAAATCATGCATCGGCAAAGGTGCTGGAGAGATCCGGGTTCACACTGGAGGGCCGACTTGAACGGCATATGGTGTTACCCAACCTTGGCGCAGAGCCCCGCCCGTCGTTGATGTTCGCACGTCAAAAGGGGTAAATTGCGGCGCGGAATCGTGTGGTGTACGGTCGGGTAGCAATGTTAAATTCATACTTTCCGTAACGCAGAGATACGCATGGACATTTACCAGAAGTATTTCGTCTCCCAGCACTTCGGCAAGTCGCTTTCTACTGTTGAGCTTGGCACCACGAGTGGCACCGTGACGCTCGCCCTTGCGCGGCCGGAGTCGGCAAAGGTTAAATTTTCTTTCTCGATGAGCCGTCTGGCCCAGTTCGTCCAGGATCCCGCGCTCTACCCGGAAATGGTCACCCGCATCGCCATTCAGCAAGCCCACAAACTGGTCGGCGCGCGCGGGGTACAGGGGATTGGCAGCTGCGAGCTGGATTTGGCGCTGGAAACGAGTCCCTGGATCGGGGATTTGACTGATATCCCTTACGGTGGCGCCACGTCCGGCTACGAAACCGTGCTTCCGCTGCCGCTCGTCAGCCAGGCATGTACCGCCGCACCCGCGCCTGGCTGACTGCGCTGTTCGAGCCGTTTACTTCATCGTGTAGCTCTGCTGCGCGGTGTCGACCGCGTAGTTCTTGCTGGTATCCCAGTACGTGAAGTTGTAGCGCACCACATCGCCGATTTTCAGGCCGCTGGCCGTAAAGGTGTTGAGGCCGCCTTCCTGACGCATGCGGTAGTTCAGCTGCCCTCCCCCATTGACCGAATAATGCACGTCCGCCCAGCTGCTGGTGCGGACGGTGAACTGCAATGACGTCGCGCTGGCCTGGGCCACACTGGCCACTGGTGTCGGTGTCGGTGTCGGCGTCGGCGTCGGCGTTGGCGTCGGCGTTGGCGTCGGCGTCGGCGTTGGCGTTGGCGTCGGCGTCGGCGTCGGGGTCGGGGTCGGCGTCACGATTCCCGTGTCCCACACCACGTCATCGATGGCAAACTGAAAAGGTGCGGTCGGCAGCCGTGCCGGGTCGCTGAAAATCTGGAACTGGTCCAGCATCGATTGCAGCGCGACCTTGGGCCCGGCAAGGGTGGACACCGGAATGGTGGCCGTGCCCCACTCGCCGTTGCGCACCAGGCCATACGCCGTCGTGTTGGCCGGGAAATCAATCGCATGCTGGTTGGTGTACGTATCCTGGATACCGATCTTGAACGATACATTGGCCGGGATCTTGATGCGAAATTTCATCGTGCCGTTGCGGAAGTTGCTCATGTCGTGCACCTGGCGCGACTGGATGCTGCCGCCAAACCACTGGTTGGGCGCCGTGTAGTTCCAGGCGATGACGTTGCTGCCTTCGTACGGGCCAATATTGCCGGCCGAAGTAGACGCGCCATTCCACAGGAAGATATCGGAACTGGTGCCCGCCACCTGCTTGTTGTTTACTGCCGTCAGGTCGGTGAAGACGCCAAACTTGCCCACCTCCGGCGTGGTGGTATTGCCGATCTTGACAGAACCTTTTCCATCGAGCTCATACACACGCACATAGTCCACATACATGGTGCCCGGCAGGGGCGCCGTCACCTGGGCCGGCGAGGCGGCGTCCGTGAAATTGCCGCCCACGGCGAGATTGAGCAGCAGATAGAACGGCGCCTGCAAGGCGGTGGAATTGACCGGCAGGGGCTTGTCGTACAGGTCGCGCTCCACGGCGCCATCGACCACTGTGAAGCGCATCTGCGACTCGGTCCAGTACAGGCGGTAGGTGACGAAGCGGTTCACCAGCGGGCTGGACGCGATGTACCAGTTCTTGGTTTGCCAGGCGGTCGATGCCGCGCAGCTCTCGTTGCCCGGCACGCAGGCGGCCTGCTGATACGTGATGACGTTGGCACCGACGAAGTTGTTGATGGGCGGCGAACCGGCGGCGGTACGGGCCGACGCCCGGTAGCCCATTTCCATGATGTCGATTTCGCCGTTGCGCGGCCAGGTCTGCGGACTGGAACCGAGCATCCATGCGGCCGGCCACAGGCCGGTTCCCACGGCCGGCGTGCTCATGCGCACCTCGACCATGCCGTACTGGACCTGTACCTTGCCGGCGGACGTCACCTTCCCGGAAGTGAACTGGTTGCTGCCCACCACCTCGCGCCGCGCGTTGATTGCCAGCGCCCGTGTGGCCGGCTCGAACGGCACGTTGGTGATCGCAATATTGTTGGGGCTGTAGTACTGCAGTTCCTGGTTGCCGTAGCCGCACAGGTTGATCTGGCAGCCATTGCCGTTGTCCGGCGTCCAGCGAGTGCTGTCGAGCACGCTGCCATTGAATTCATCCGACCATAACAGGCGGCCGATGGTAGGGCTGGTCACGCTGGCCCCGGCTTGCGCGCCGTAGGCCAGCAGCACGCTGGCGGCCAGGGTGGACAGGGCGATGCGCTGCGTTCCATGATGCTTCCGATTGCTTGTCATATTCACGTTGACTCCTCGAACTACCTTCCAAAAATAATGGATCAGGCCCCACGCTGTGCCAGCGCTTTTTTTCGCCTGAGCCACGCCATGCCGGACTGCAGCGCAGCCGGACTTGTACGTCACGGTGCCTGCCGCGGCGGGCAGGCAGGTCGATTTGGTGATCTTTGGTCTTAGGTGGCAGGAGGCCGCCGGCGCAAGACGCGGCTGCATGGCGCAGGACAAAGGCGGGCGTGGCCACGCGCGGCGTGGCAGGCATGCGGTTTCATAGGTCTCCTGACTGGCAGGTCATTGCCTGCATTTTTGTGTTGTCGGCTTCGCCTGGACAAACGCCAGTCCCCTCTGGACTTTTTTGGAAACGCTTCCACGCTTGGTGTCAATATATTCCGATTAATTTTTCATGTCAAGAAAGACGTGGAAGGATGTGCCGGTGCGCGTTTTCCTGGCTGTGTTTTCGCGTGTTCCGTCGCGCGGCCGTCGCTCAGGGGCGGGGTCGAATGCCGGTGAGCTTCGCTTCGAGCGACGCCGCCGACAGCGGCCCCAGGTGCAGCTCCACCAGCCTGCCGGAGGCATCGTAAAACAGCGTGGTCGGCAAGCCCAGTGAGCCGACGGCCAGGCCGGTTACCTTGCGCCTGTCCATCAGGACATTGCGCAAAGCGATATTTTCCTTGGACAAGTACGCATCCACGACGTCCGTCCCCTCGCCCTGGTTGACAAAGACAAACACTACCGCACTGTCGCCACGCTGGGCCTGGGCCAGCACCGGCATTTCACGCCGGCACGGAGGACACCACGTGGCCCACAGGTTCACCACCATCGGCTTGCCTTGTGCAAGGCGGTCGAGTGCCACCGGCCTGCCCTCGCGCGTTTCCAGCGCCACAGGCGGCACGGTCCGGGCTTCATCCATGCGCAGCAGCGTGGGCGCGCCGGCCACCAGCGCCGCGCCCACACCGGCAAGCAGCGCCACCAGCACCGGTTCGCGCAGCGCCGGCGTTCGCCACAGGCGCCATGCGGCAAGCGCAACTGCCGCCGCCAGCGCCGCCCAGGCATTGAAGCCGCCGTCGCGGATATCGAGAATGGTCCATGGTGCTTGCCAGTACTGGCCAAACCAGGTCGCGACAAACACCACCCGCCCTGCCACCAGGGCGCCGAAGGCCATGTCGAACAGCGTGGGGCTGACCTTGACCTGCTGCTTGCGGCCAGCCCAGCGCCCGGCCAGGAGCGCGATGATGAAGGCGCTCAGCAGGATCAGGTGCAGCGCCTGGAACGCCAGCGGGCCGACAGTAATTGTCATGCCGCCTGCCTGCCCTGCCCGGCGTGCCGGGGGCCGGTAGCAGCGCGGGGGTAAACAGGAATGACGCATGCAGCTGGCGCTGTGAGCATGAGGTGATGCTTTCTGAGGAGAAAAATTGCTCGCACTCTACCACGGTCGCTACGGCGCGGCCTGCGCACTAGCCGGGCCGCGGCAGCGCGCGCCCTGCCAGCACGCGCGCCCGTGCGGCGGGCACAAAGGCCACCAGTTCCGGGAAGAAGGCATCGAACAGCGCTTCCAGCGCCCCGTAGTGGGCGTGCAGATCGGGCAGGCAGTCGCGCAGCAGCTGGCCATTCTTGCTCAGCCGCTGCGACATGCGCGTCACGGCCCACGCCACCCCGTCCATATGATGATAGCGGGCCAGCCAGTCATGCCCGACCAGACTGGGCAGGATGGCGCGCAGCCGCTCGGGCAGGATCGCATCGTGCGCCAATAGGGCGGCGTAGAATTGGGCAATGAATTGCCGGCGCGGCAGGTCGCTGTACTGCGCCCAGTGCCGGCTGAGCAGATGATCGTAAAACACATCCAGGGCAATGCCCGCAAAGCGCCGCCGTGCAGGGGCAAACAATGCCAGCGCTTCCAGGGTGGCCGGATGGCTGTCGGTAAAGCTGTCGACCTGGCGATGGACGATGATCTCGAGCGCCACCGGTGGCGGGTAGGCAGTCCACGCATCGGCCTTGGCGAAGTCGCCCAGCAAGGCTCCTACCATGGCGGCATCGGTGTGGCGGGCAAGAAAGGCATGGGCCAGAAAATTCATGTCGTCATGGTGACACAGGTGCGGTGGCGCACACCATTCTGGCAGAAATGCTGCAATGATGACAACGTCCCTAAGTGAATGCTAATTGTCCGCCAGTAAGCTTCGCGTCAATTGCTGCTGGTGTCCGTCCTGACCCAACGCCCCGTTATGCTGTCTTCCTGAAAGCCCATCTTGATCGACGCCCGCCGCCCAACCCTGCCCGCCCGCCTCAGCCAGCCCTGCCAGATGCTCGCGCTGCTGTTGCTGACCGCGTCCGCGCCGCTGCATGCCCATACCGCTGCCGCGCGCGAGGATGCCGCGCTGCTGGAAAACCTGCGCGCCTTTGCCCAGGACCGTCCCCGCGCCTGCCCCGCCGAGACACCGGCCACGCCCCTGCCGCCAGCGGGCTGGCGCGCCGAACAGCCGCGCTGCGTGTGGCGCGGCCTGCTGCATGTCCAGCGCTGGCATGCACCGGCCCGGGCCCCGGCCACCTGCACCGGCGCGCCGGCCAGCTACTGGGCATGGATGCGTACCCGCTTCGGCGCCCCCATGCGCGAACAGCCGCTGGCCTGGAACATGGCATGGAACAGCAATGCCGTGCGCTCTGCCGGCGACGACGCCCAGCGCGTGAGCGTCATCACGCGCAATGCCGACAATTCCTGGACGGCCACGGAGTGGCGCTGGAAGCCGTCGACGCGCCTGGCCACGCGCAAGTGGCAGCAGTCGCGCTGGCAGTTGCTGCAAAAGGCGGCCACCCGCCTGCAGCCGGCCCAGACGGCGCGCCTGCCGGCTGAAATTGCGATGGCGTTTTCGGCCTGGCAGGCCACCCTGCAGGGCCGTCCGGCCGAGATCCAGGAGTCGGTCTGGCGCTGGCAGCGCAATGGGGTCTGCCTGGGCATCGACACCGTGGGCCTGTCGGACGCACTGGTCCAGATGCCATACAAGGAGAGCGAAGGCCGCCTCGAGCAGCGCGCCGCCATGCAGCTCCTGATGGCGCGCCGCTATCCCGGCGCCGAGTGGCTGGCGCCATTCTCGCTGCTGCCGCGCCCGGCCAATGGCAAGGGCGGCGCCAAGTACAGCGCCCTGTGGCGCCAGGACCAGCATGTCCACGGCCAGCTGTGGATCCCGCGCGCCGACGACAAGTCGATCGTGCGGGTGCGCATATCGGCCGCCGCGCCCACCGTGGCAGAGTCCCAGCGCGCCGCCCAGGTACAGGCCAGGACCCGTGCCATCCAGGCCGAGATTGCAGCGTTGGCCGCTGCGTGGGATGCCCTCCATGAGCGATAACCTGACTTCATTGCAGCTGTGGCTGCTGTCACCGCTGGCCCTGATCGGCGCCGGCCTGCTGCTGGCTCAGGCCTTCGGCCTGGCCCTGCAGTCGCGCGGCCTGCCCAAGCTGTATGGCGCCGTGGCGGCCGGCCTGCTGCTGGGCGTCAGCGGCCTGAACCTGGTCGACGCGCCGCTGGTGGCGCACTTCCAGGAACTGTTCAACGCCGCCTCGGCGCTGGTACTGTTCGAGGTCGGGCGCAAGATGGACCTGGCCTGGCTGTGGCGCAGCAAGCGTGAAGGCGCGGCGCTAGCCGGCTCCTGTCTGCTACGCGGGGTGGCGGCCTTTGTCTGCCTGATGCTGGTGGGCTTGAATGCCGGCGAATCGTTCTTCATCTCCGCCATCCTGGTGGCGGTCAACCCGGTGGTGTATTCCTCGATGACGTCGGAAACCAATGCCAGCGGCGTGGCTACCTTTGCCGGAGGCAATATGGTTGGCCTGAGCAATCTGCTGGCCCTGCTGGCCTTGTCGGTGGCCCTGGCCTGGACCAGCAGCAGTGCGGAACAATTCACGGCGGCCGGGTTTGGCGGCGAACTGCTGTACCAGGGCGGCAAGCTGGTACTGGGCGCGGCCATTGCCGTGCTGTGCTTTGGCATTTACCGCCTGGCCACCCGCCTGACCCGGGCCCAGGCTGCCATGCGTCCGGGAATGCTGCTGGCCGTGCTGCTGATGGACCTGGGCCTGTGCTCGGTCAGTTCGGCCAGTGCCCTGCTCTCGCTGCTGCTCATGGGCCTGTTCCTGCGCAATGCGGAAAACCGCGACAATGTGTTCCAGGCCCAGATCAAGACCGGCCAGGACATCGGCTACGCGCTGCTGTTCATGATGTCGGCATCGCTGGTCGAACTGGAACACCTGCTGGCGCCGGCCACCCTGGCCATCGCCGTGCTGATCTTCGTGGTGCGGATCGGCGCCACCCGCCTGGCCCTGATGTCATCCAAGGCCTGGGGCACCACCAAGCAGCATGCGCTGGCCTTGTCCATGTGTTCGATGGCCAGCTTTGGCTCGCTCGTGGTGGACAACTCCCTGGCCAGCCTGCCGGGCGTGAGCGCGCGCGGGGCAGCCATCATGGCCGCGCTCCTGGCCCTGAACGTGCTGGTGGCGCCGGCGCTGACCTGGTGGGGCCTGCGCATTGCCGGTGAAACCAATGAAGGAGAGAAAAATGCCTGAGATCGCCAGCGACGCTGCCATGGCCCAGGCCCTGGCCACATCCGGTGTCGGCCCGGCCTACCTGCCGCCGTTTTCGCAGGCCACCCTGGGCACCATCGGCATCGAGCTTGAACTGATGGTGCTGGACCGGCTCACGTTCGACCTCATGCCGGCCGCGCCCGACATCCTGCGCCTGCTCGACATGCAGAAGAAGGACTGGGTCGCCACGCCCGAGATCACCACCTCCATGCTGGAAGTGGCCACCTCGATCCTGACCGGGTACGACGACGCCGCCGCCCAGCTCGAAGAAATCCGCAGCAGCGTGCACAACGCCGCCTTCAAGGTGGGCGCGGCCATTGCCGGCGGCGGGGCCCACCCCTTCCAGCGCTGGAGCGAGCAGCGCATCTATCCCAAGGAACGCTACCGCGAATCGGCCCGCAAGTTCGGCTACCTGGCCAAGATGTTCACGGTATTCGGCATGCACGTCCATATCGGCATTCCCGACCCGGACGAAGCCATCCGCACCTGCGCCTGGCTGACCCAGCGCGCGCCCCTGTTCATCGCCCTGTCCGCCAATTCGCCATGCTGGCAGGGAGAAGATTCAGGCTTTTGCAGCGCCCGCAGCAACGTGGTGGGGGCCTTTCCCATGAGCGGCACGCTGCCCCAGCACGTGCGCAGCTGGGCCCAGTTCCAGGAATATTTCGATGTCCTGGCCGGGCACGGCATCGTCAACAGCATCAAGGACTTTTACTGGGACGTGCGGCCCAAGCCCGAATATGGCACCATCGAACTGCGCGTGCTCGATACCCCGCTGCACCCGTCGTACGCGGCGGCGCTGGCCAGCTATGCGCGCGAGCTGTGCATTGAAACGGCCGAATGCCCGGGCCTGTGGCCGCACGCCAGCTCGGCCGACGTGTACACCTGGAACCGCTTCAAGGCTGCCCGCGACGGCGTTGACGGCGACTATATCGATGCCGAAAACGGCACCACCCGTCCCATCCGCGAGGTCGTCAGCGGCGACCTGGCGCGCCTGGCCGCGCGTTCGCACGATCCCGGCTTTCCCCAGGCGTGCCGGATCATCGAACACCTGATGCAAGATGGCGGACAGGCCCGCTGGCTCACCGACCACATGGCGCGCGGCGCCGGCATGAACGATGTGGCGCGGGTGGCCAGCGAAATGTTTGAACAGCCGCCACGGGCCGGCACACCGGAAAAGGAAAGCGATGCGCGTACTACTGGTTGAAGACGATCCGATGATCGGGCGCAGCGTGCAGCAAGCGCTGCGCGAGGCGAGCTACGCGGCCGATTGGGTCGAGGACGGGCCGGCGGCGCTCACGGCCCTGCTGGCCGACACCTACGACATGGTGCTGCTGGACCTGGGCCTGCCTGGCCTGGACGGCATGGAAGTGCTGCAGCGCCTGCGTGCGCGTGCCAACCCGGTGCCGGTGCTGGTGATCAGCGCGCGCGACTCGACCTTCGAGCGCGTGGGCGGGCTCGATGCCGGCGCCGACGACTATCTCGGCAAGCCGTTTGAGATGACCGAACTGCTGGCGCGCATGCGGGCGCTGGCACGGCGCCACGGCGGCAGTGCCTCACCGGTGCTGACCAATGGCGTGCTGCGGCTCGACCCCAGTACCCACGAATGCAGCGCCGGGGCCGAGCCGGTGCGCCTGACGGCGCGCGAATTTTCACTGCTGCAAGCCTTGCTGGCGCGCCCGGGCGCCATCCTGTCGCGCACGGAGCTGGAGCGCCAGATCTATGGCTGGAACGAAGAAGTGGAAAGCAACGCGGTCGAATTTCTGATCCATTCACTGCGCAAAAAGCTCGGCAGCAGTGCCATTACCAATGTCAGGGGTGTGGGATGGATGGTATCAAAAGCGGCGTAAACCGCTCGCTGCAGCGTGAACTGTCGTGGTGGCTGGTGGGGGCCATCATTGCCATCGCTGCCGGCACCGCCGCCGTCACCTTTGCCTCGGCCCTGGAAGACGCCCACGCGGCCCAGGACCGGCACTTGCTGCAAACGTCGGACCTGATCGGGCGCATCGGCAGCTTTGCCGCGCCCGGCTTTCCCGTCATGGGCAGCAGCGGCATCAGCAATATTGACCTGGGTCAGCGCATCGTGCTGCGCATCCTGGCCGACCGCAATGGCCCACGCGCACTGGCTACCCAGCGCGCCCCGGCCTTTTCGAGCGCCCTGAGCGACGGCATCCAGACCGTCAGGGTGGGCAACGACCACTGGCGTGTGTTCGTGGCCAGCCGGGCCAACGGCCTGCGGCTGGCGGTGGCGCAGCAGACGACGGCGCGCGACGCCCTGGCACGGGCCCAGGCCCTGCGCGCCCTGCTGCCATTCATGGTGCTGGTGCCGCTGCTGCTGGTAATGGTGGGCATGCTGGTGCGCCAGATGTTCAAGCCGCTGCGCCTCATGGCAACTGAACTGAGCCGGCGCGATGAGGGCGACCTGGGACACCTCAATGCGCGCGCGCTGCCGTCCGAAGTGGCGCCCTTTGTGGCCGCCATCAACAGCCTGCTCGAACGCGTGAACCAGGCCATTTCCCAGCAGCGGCGCTTTGTCGCCGACGCCGCGCACGAACTGCGTTCGCCCCTGACAGCGATGTCGCTGCAGGCCGAGTGGCTGAGCGGCGCGACCCTGCCGCCGGACGCACGCCAGCGGCTCGAAGCACTGCGCGACGGCCTGGCGCGCAGCCGGGTGTTACTCGATCAATTACTGAGCATGGCGAGATATCAAGAGCTACGTATGGAAACCAAAGAAACGACATCGCTGCGGCAGGTGGTCAGGGACGTGCTGGAAGACCTGATGCCCCTGGCAGAAAAAAAGCATATCGACATCGGCGTGGTGGGCAATGACGACGCCCTGATCAACGCCCACCACATCGACCTGACGGTCCTGGTGAAAAACCTGGTGGACAATGCCATCCGCTACACGCCCGCCCATGGCAGTGTCGACATCCGCATCCAGGCCGGCGGCCTGCCGGTGCTGCTCGAAGTGTCCGACACCGGTCCCGGCATCGCGCCGGCCGAACGCGAGCGCGTGTTCGATGCCTTTTACCGGGTGCTGGGCAGCGGACAGGTCGGCTCCGGACTGGGCCTGTCGATCGTGCGTGCCATTGCCGGCAGTATCAACGCCCAGGTCAGCCTGACCGATCGCGCCCCCGGCCAGCCGGGCCTGATGGTGCGCGTCATGTTCACCTCGGCCGTGGTCCAGGCCAGGCCCGCGCCGGAGGGCAGCGCACCCTAGCCTGAAGCCGAATTGATCAGCAAGGATGTCCTGACGGATTTTCCTTTTAGTGCCTCGCCTCGCGGTGAGGCATTTTTTTTGGCCTGCACTGCGCCGCAACGAGCGGGCATGGTCAGGAAAATGACCGTAGAATGACACCACCTTCCTCGCCCTGGACCGACCATGCACGTCCTGCAGCCGCGCCATGCCCACCTTGCCCACCTTGCCCACCCTGCCCCCGTTGCCTGCCGCCCCTGACACGGCCGGGCGGGACACTTTGTGGCAGGATTTTCATCCCGCCGTTGCGGCGTGGTTCAAGGCCACCTTCGCGGCCGCGACCGAGGCACAGCGCCAGGCCTGGCCCCTGATCCAGCAAGGACGCGACACGCTGGTGGCAGCGCCCACCGGTTCGGGCAAGACGCTGACGGCTTTTCTCGCCGCCATCGATGCGCTGGTGTCCGCGAGCGGCGAGGCGGCGCTCGCGGACGAGACGCAGGTGCTGTACGTGTCGCCGCTCAAGGCCCTGTCCAACGACATCCGCCTGAACCTGGAGGCGCCGCTGGCCGGCATTGGCGAACAGCTCGCGGCCATGGGCTTGCCGCCGCACGGCATCCGCAGCGCCGTGCGCACCGGCGACACCACCACCGCCGAGCGCAATGCCATGCGCCGGCGCGCGCCGCACATCCTGGTGACCACGCCGGAATCGCTGTACGTGCTGCTGGGCTCCGACAGCGGGCGCGCCATGCTGGCCAGCGTGCGCACCGTCATCGTGGACGAGATCCACGCCGTGGCCGGCAGCAAGCGTGGCAGCCACCTGGCGCTGTCGCTGGCCCGGCTCGACGCGCTGTGTGGCCGCCGTCCGGTGCGCGTGGGCCTGTCGGCCACCCAGAAGCCGCTGTCGGCGGTAGCCAGCTTCCTGGTCGGCGGCGGCGACTGCGCGCTGGTCGATGTGGGCCATGTGCGTGCGCGCGACCTGGCGCTGGAACTGCCGCCGGTGCCGCTGGAAGCCGTGATGCCCAATGAAGTATGGGACCGGGTGTACGACCGCATGGCCGAACTGACGGTCATGCACCGCACCACGCTCATCTTCGTCAACACGCGCCGCATGGCCGAACGCCTCGCCCGCCATCTGGGCGAGCGGCTTGGGTCCGAGCATGTCGCGGCCCACCACGGCAGCCTGGCCAAGGAATACCGGCTCGACGCAGAACAGCGCCTCAAGCGCGGCCAGTTGCAGGTGCTCGTTGCCACCGCCTCGCTCGAACTGGGCATCGACATCGGCGACGTCGACCTGGTATGCCAGGTCGGCTCGCCGCGCAGCATCGCTTCCTTCCTGCAGCGCGTGGGGCGCTCCGGGCACCAGGTCGGCGGCACCCCGAAGGGGCGGCTGTTTCCCACCTCGCGCGACGACCTGGTGGAATGCGCGGCGCTGCTCGACTGCGTGCGCCGCGGCGAGCTCGATGCCCTGCGCATCCCGCACGCCCCGCTCGACGTGCTGGCGCAGCAGATCGTGGCCGAGGTGGCGTGCCGTGAATGGCGCGAAGACGCGCTATTCGACCTGGTGCGGCGCGCCCATCCCTATGCAGACCTGGAGCGCGCCAGCTACGATGCCGTGCTGCGCATGCTGGCCGAAGGCTACACCACCCGTGCCGGGGTGCGCGCCTCCTACGTCCATCGCGACGCTGCCAGCGGCTCGCTGCGCGGGCGCCGCGGCGGCAAGCTGGCCGCCGTCACCTCCGGCGGCACCATTCCCGACAATGCCGATTACACGGTGCTGATGGAGCCGCAGGGCCACGCCGTGGGCACCGTTAACGAAGACTTTGCCGTGGAAAGCATGGCCGGCGACGTTTTCCAGCTCGGGAACACCTCCTACCGCATCATCAAGGTCGACGCGGGCAAGGTGCGGGTGGAAGACGCCCATGGCGCGGCGCCCAATATCCCGTTCTGGCTCGGCGAAGCACCCGGGCGCAGCGCTGAACTGTCGGCCGGAGTGGGACGGCTGCGCGCCGACATCGAGCGCCAGCTGGCCGGCGCGCCGGCGAAAAAGGGCCGGGCCCGGGCCACACTGGCCGAGGGCAGCGAAGCGCTGGAACGCGCCGTGGCCTGGCTCCAGGACCACCTGGACCTGAAGGACGACGCGGCGCGCCAGATCGTTGACTACCTGGCGCGCTCGCGCGCGGCGCTGGGCGGGCTGCCCACGCAGGACACGCTGGTGATGGAACGCTTTTTTGATGAAACCGGCGGCATGCAGCTGGTGCTGCACTCGCCCTTTGGCAGCCGCATCAACCGTGCCTGGGGCCTGGCGCTGCGCAAGCGCTTTTGCCGCACCTTCAACTTTGAACTGCAGGCCGCCGCCACCGAGGACGCCATCATCCTGTCGCTGTCGACCAGCCACAGCTTCCAGCTCGACGAAGTGTGGGGCTACCTGCGCGCGGCCAGCGCCGAACCGGTGCTGGTGCAGGCCCTGCTCGACGCGCCGCTGTTTAACGTACGGTGGCGCTGGAACGCCACCACCGCCCTGGCCCTGCCCCGTTTCGCCGGTGGCAGGCGGGTGGCGCCGCAGCTGCAGCGCATGAAAAGCGACGACCTGCTGGCCGCCGTGTTCCCGGACCAGGCGGCATGCCTGGAGAACGTGGCGGGCGAGCGCGAGCTGCCCAGCCATCCGCTGGTGGACCAGACGCTCGACGACTGCCTGCACGAAGCGATGGACAGCAAGGGCTGGCTGGCGCTGCTGCGGCGCATGGAGGCGGGCCAGATCCGCCTGCTCGCGCGCGACCTGCCCGCCCCCTCCCCGCTGGCCATGGAAATTCTCAACGCCCGTCCCTACGCATTCCTGGACGACGCACCCTTGGAGGAGCGCCGCACCCAGGCCGTGCAAAACCGGCGCTGGAGCGAGCCGGCCGCCGGCGACGACCTGGGCGCGCTGGACGCCGGCGCCATCGCCAGCGTGACAGCCGAGGCCTGGCCGGCGGCGCGCAGCAGCGACGAAGTGCAGGAGGCGCTGGTGGCGCTGGCCTGCATGACGCGCGCCGAAGCGCTGCGCCACACCGACTGGCCGGAGTGGCTCGAAGGCCTGGCGGAAAGCGGCCGCGCCACGCGCCTTCGCAGCAGCAGCGGGGCCGACTTCTGGGTCGCCCTGGAGCGGCTGGACCTGATGCAGGCAGCCTATCCGGATGCCGTGGCCACGCCCGCGCTGGTCGTACCGGAGAGCCACCGCGGCAACGGGCTGGAAGAGTGGACGCGCGACGCGGCCCTGGTGGAAGTGGTGCGCGCGCGCCTGACCGGCTTCGGTCCGCAGCCGGTGGCGGCAATTGCGGCAGCACTGGCGCTGCCCGACGCCACGGTTGCCATCGCCCTGGCGCAGCTGGAGGCCGAAGGCTTCGTGATGCGCGGCCAGTTCACGCCCGGCGTGGCGGTCGAACAATGGTGCGAGCGCCACCTGCTCGCGCGCATCCACCGCTACACCATCGGCCGGCTGCGGCGCCAGATCGAGCCGGTGGAAATGCAGGACTTCATGCGCTTCCTGCTCGACTGGCAGCACTTGTCTGCGGCCACGCAGCTGCAGGGCCAGGAAGCGCTGCCGCTGGCGCTGGCCGGCCTGGAAGGCTATGAAGCGGCGGCCGGCGCATGGGAAAGCGAGCTGCTGGCCCAGCGCGTGCGCGACTATTCCATCCTGTGGCTGGACGACTTGTGCCGCTCCGGCAAACTGGTATGGACCCGGGTGGACGCGCCCCGCTCGGCCGCCGGCGGGCCGGTGCGCGCCACCCCGATCGTGCTGCTGCCGCGGCGCCAGACACCCCTGTGGCATGCGCTGGCCGCGGGCGGTGGTGAGCCGGAAGTGTCGGCGCGGGCCGCCAAGGTCCTCAGCGCCCTGCGCCAGCACGGCGCCATGTTTTTCGACGAGCTGCTGCAGGACGTGCGCATGCTGCCGGTGGAACTGGAAAACGCGATTGGCGAACTGGTGTCCACTGGCCTGGTCAATGCCGACAGTTTCGCCGGCATGCGCGCCATGCTGCAGAGCGCGAGCAAGCGCGCCAGCAATGACAGGCTGCGCCGCCGCGGGGCCGGCCCCAGCATGGAAGAAGTGGGCCGCTGGGCCCTGGTGCGGCGCGCCGCGCCACCGGCGCCCCCTGCGCCGGGCAGGCGCGCGCGCATCGATCCGGAGACCCTGGAGTACGTGGCCATGACGCTGCTGCGCCGCTACGGAGTAATGTTCTGGCGCCTGCTCGAACGGGAGGCGGCCTGGCTGCCTGCGTGGCGCGAACTGCTGCCCGTCTACCACCGCCTGGAAGCGCGCGGCGAGATCCGGGGTGGACGCTTCGTGGCCGGATTTTCCGGCGAACAGTTTGCGCTGCCCGAAGCCATTGCCCTGCTGCGCGACATGCGGCGCCACGCCCATGACGGCGCGCTGGTGTGCATCTCGGCGCTCGACCCGCTCAACCTGTGCGGCACCCTGCTTCCCGGCGACAAGGTGCCGGCAATCACCGGCAACCGCATCTTGCTGCGCGACGGCCTGCCGGTGGCCACCGCCGTGAGCGGCAAGATCGCCTACCTGACCGATCCAGGGTCCGAGCGCGACCTGTTCCACGCGCGCCTGGCCGGCCGCCGGCTCTAGGGCCCTGCCGCTACGCCATGGCCGACAGGTTCTGGCGCGCCAGTTCCTCGTCTGCTGCCGTTGCCAGCACGGCGCGGCTGCGGCCTTCGTGCTTGGCCCGGTACAGGGCGTCGTCGGCCAGGCGGATCAGCAGTTCGGGCGAATTGTCCGCCCCCGGCACCAGCGCACCAATGCCAATGCTGACGGTGACGATGCCGTACGAGGAATCGGCGTGCGGCAGCTGCAGGGCCGCGACGCGCTCGCAAATGGCCTTGGCAATGGCGGCGGCGGCCCCGCCCTCGGTGGCAGGCGTGAGCAAGGCAAACTCTTCGCCGCCGTAGCGGGCTGCAATGTCACCGGGACGGCGTGCGTGCGCGGCAATGACCTCGGCAATCGCCTGCAGGCAGCGGTCGCCCGCCTGGTGGCCGTATTTGTCGTTGTACAGCTTGAAGTGGTCGACGTCGAGCATGGCCAGGGCCACCGTCTGGCCGCTGCGACAGGCGCGCGCCCACTCATCTGCCAGGCCGGCATCAAAGCCGCGCCGGTTGGTCAGTGCGGTGAGGCCATCGGTCAGCGACAGCGCTTCGAGCTTGGCGTTGCTTTCAGCCAGTTCCGCAGTGCGCGCAGCCACTTCCGATTGCAATCGCTGCTTGCTGCGGGTCAGGCTGCCCACGCGCACGCGGTACGCAATGCCGAGCAGGCTGACGGCCAGGATCGCTGCACCGATGCGGAACCACCAGGTCTTCCAGAAAGGCGGCAGCACTTCAATGGCCAGCGTGGCTTCCTGCTCGCTCCACTGGCCGCGGTGGTTGGCCGCCTTAACCTTGAACACGTAGTTGCCCGGATCCAGGTTGGTATAGGTGGCGCGGCGGTGCGCGGCATCGGCCCCCACCCAGTTCTTGTCGAAGCCTTCGAGCTTGTAGCTGTAGCGGTTGCTGGCCGGGTCGGCAAAGTGCAGCGCTGAAAATTCAAGCGAGAGCACGGAATGGTGAGCCGCCAGCACCAGCTTCCTGGGCGCCGTCACCGGGCCGGTCAGCTGCACGCCCTCGGGGCGCGGCTTGAGCGCGAGCGAACGGTTCAGGACGCTGACATCGGTGATCGAGACCGCCGGCGCACTGGCGTCGACCTGCACCGCGCGCGGATCGACACTGAGCACGCCATGGCCGCCCGCAAAATACAGCTTGCCCGCGGCATCGGCATAGGCAGCGCCCACGCGGTAGCCTTCGAGCAAGCCGTCAGCGGAGGTGTACCTGACGGTCTTGCCGGTGGCGGGGTCCAGTTGCAGCAGGCTCGACAGCGTAGTGAGCCAGACATTGCCAAGCGCATCGCCCTGGATGGCAAACACCTTTTCGCTGCCGGCGCCCGGATAGGCGCGAAAGCTGATCTTGCCGTCGGCCCCGGTGACGATTTCATTGAGCCCCTGCGCGGTGCCGGCCCAGATGCGGCCATTCACATCTTCGTGCAACGCCACGATGAAATTGGACGACATGCTGCCCGGGTCCCTGTCGTCATGCACGAAATGACGGAACTTGCCGGTGCGCGTGTCGAGCATGTCCAGGCCGTCGGCATACTCGGACCCCATCCAGACCCGGCCCTGCCGGTCTTCCAGCACGGTATTGGCACGGGCCATGCGGCGGCTGTTGGGATTATCCTTTTCCAGCGTATAGATGCGGTGGGTGCCGGCCGCCGGGTCATAGTGGATCACGCTGGCATTGGTGGTGATCCACAAGCGAGCGCCCGCGCCAGGACGGATGGCCGTGATCGAGTTGTTCGTATTCGGAAATGGAATGGGGGTGAATTGCTCGCTGGCCGGATCAAGCCGGAACAAGCCATTGGTGGTGCCCGTCCACAGCGGCCCGGCCGGGTCCTGGTACAGGCTGATGACGGTATCGGCGCCAAGCGCGCCCGGGCGCCCCGCCTGGGCCCGGTAGTATTTGTCGATGTTGCCGGTCGCCGGGTCCATCAGCGATACGCCCGTCAGGCCGCCAATCCAGATGCGCCCGTCGGGGGCGCCGGCAATGGTGACGGTGGTATTGTTGGGCTGCCTGCGGCCGAAGGGAAACTCCGGCGGAATCAGGCGCGTGAAGCCCTTGCTGGCCGGGTTGGCCACCACCACGCCCGCATTATAAGACCCCACCCACAGCAGGCCCGAGCGATCCTGCATGACCGACTGGAAGCTCAGGGTCGGCAAGGAATAGGGATCGTTGGGACGGTAACCGTAGTTGCGCGGTTCATCGGCACCCGCGCTCCAGCGCAGCACGCCGTCATTCATGGTCACGGCCCACATGCCGCCATCGCGGGCCGGATAAAAATTGTTGATGCGCACGTCCGACGAAGGCAGGCGCACCCGGTTTTCCCAGGGCGTGCCGTCGGTCCAGCGATGGACGCCGCGCCGGGTGCCGATCCACAGGCGCTGGTCGGCATCCATGGCCAGCGCTTCGACCTTGTTGGCCACCGGGTCGGGCTGCTGGGGGGTATCGACATTGAAGTGCCGGAACTTGCCGCTCACGGGATCGAGGTAGTCGAGGCCGGACGGATACAGGGCAATCCACAAGCCCCCGCGCGCGTCAAGCGCCAGCGCCTCCACGCTGTCGCTGCGAATGGCATGCGGGGCGCCCGCCTTGGGCTGGAACAGGCGGAACTTGCCGCTGGCAGGGTCGAAGTGCTGCAGGCCGCCCCAGGTGCCGACCCACATCCCACCCTTGCCATCCGAGATGATCTTGCGGATCACCTGGTGCTTGCCCGGCTTTTTGTCGGACACGAAGCGGGTGAAGTCATTGGTCCCGGGATTGTAGCGGGCCAGGCCGTAGGTAGTGCCGGCCCAGATTGCGCCGGCGCTGTCCTCGAAAATTGTATTGACGCGCTCGCCCGGCAGGCTCGCCTCGTTTTTGGGATCGTTGAGGAACTTGACGGCCTGGCCGCCATCGTAGCGATACAGGCCGCCATTGAGGGCACCGAGCCAGATGAAGCCTTGGCGGTCTTGCAGGATCGATACAATCGAGGGGTCGTCAGTGACCAGGCTGGGCATGCGCGTAAAACGCATGTGCGAGACCGACTGTGCCAGGGCCAGCGAGGTGGCGCCACACAGGAACAGGGTCGCGATGAGGCGGCGCGGTTGAGCTGCCGTTAAAATGCGCCGGGCGATCAAGAGTTCCATGGAGCCTTCATTCAGTGCGACTGAAAGCATTGTATAGGATGCGCCTCGGTTGCTCTACAGTAATTTCTTACCAATGTGTGATGTCCGCCACGTTTTTTTGCCGCTACCGGGCGCCGGGCCCGGCTGGGGCAGGTGGCGGCGCCATGCGGGCGCGCACCACCTGCGCCATACGGCTATTTTGCAGAAATGCCAGCCAGCAATTTGGTCTTGAGGCTGCTGTCGGCAGGCTTGTCACCGAGCCAGATGCGCAGGACCGAGTTATAGAACACCAGGTCCGGCAAGACGGTGCCGATCTTCTTGCCATTCAAGTAGGACTGGGCGCCCTGGCCTGGCAGGTAGTCGGTGTCAAGCACATCGCCCTTCTTCAGCCCTGGAATGGCGGCAAACATTTCGCCGTATTTGCTGATCTGGCCTACGATCCTGGCCTTGTCTTCCTTGCTGACATTGTTGTTCAGACCGGTCATGAAGGCGGAGCCGAAGTCGTCCGACGAAATATCGCGCATCATGACCAGGCGAATGCGGCGCGGGCCCTCGGCCTTCATCACGCCTTCCGTCGTGGTTTCCTTTGACTGCAGGTACAGGCCGGCGGTATACACCTTGATGATGAACTTGGTCCGCACGCCGGCACCGTTGAGCATCAGCTCCTTGCCGCCCACCGGCAGCGTTTCCTGATACTTGACGCCTGCCACATCCACAGCGGCGCATGCGGTGCTGATCGAAAATGCCAGCGATGCCGCCACCAGCGCGGCCTTGATACCCACGGTTTTCAAAACACTCATCTTGTCCCCAATTGTCATTTTATAAAAGCTGTCCGATACCTACAGCGCGTCCATTCTACTGTTTATTTTCGGCATGCTAAAGAAAATAGCGAGCGATTGCTCAGTAATGTTGTGGCCCTTCCAAAAGCTTTTGTTGCAATTTGCCGGCACATAGTCCTACGCCTGGACAAAGAAGACTCTGACAACATGCCCCTGGTACCTGTCTAACATGGTGCATCCATGGCGCGTTTTCTGCCGAGCCAGGCTTGCTTGATTCGCAGCCGGTAACAAGGGCGTCAAGCGCCGGCAATTGCCTTCGACCTAACTTGACGGGTGCAACCGGCCCGTCTCACCCATCAGGAGAAAACATGTTTGCACATAACAAGCGTTTGCAATACACCGTCCGGGTCAATGAACCGAACCCGGGGCTCGCCAATCTCATGCTGGAACAATTCGGCGGCCCCCAGGGCGAACTGGCCGCTGCGTGCCGCTATTTCACGCAGGCGCTGGCCGAGGATGACCCGGGGCGCAAGGACATGTTGTTCGATATTGCGACCGAGGAACTGAGCCACCTGGAAGTCATCGGCAATATCGTTGTCATGCTCAACAAGGGTGCCAAGGGCCGCATGGCCGAAGGTGTGGACTCCGAAGGCGACCTGTATCGGTCAATTACCGGTGCCGGCAACGACAGTCACTTGACGCAAGTGCTGTACGGCGGCGGCGCCCCGCTGGTCAATTCGGCGGGCGTGCCATTTACGGCGGCCTACGTCGACACCATTGGCGAGCCGACCGCCGACCTGCGCTCCAACATCGCGGCCGAGGCGCGGGCCAAGATCGTCTACGAGCGGCTCATCAATCTGACCGACGACCCGGGCGTCAAGGAAGCGCTGGGCTTTCTCATGACGCGCGAAATCGCGCACCAGAAATCGTTTGAAAAGGCGCTGTACGCCATCGAGCCGAACTTCCCGCCTGGTAAGAACCAGGGTGATCCCCGCTTTGCCAGCGTGTACTTCAACATGTCCCGGGGCGAAGGCGAGATGCGCGGGGCCTGGAACCAGGGCGAAGACTGGGAATTCGTCACCGACCGCGACCAGCAGGCAGCGGTGGATGGCGGCGATGGCGACGCCTCGGTGCGCTTGAGCGCGCAGGAAATGGAACTGCTCAAGACAGCGGCTGCGCGCACCGCCTCCGATCCGGCGGCCGATCCCATGACCGGGGCCGAGCTGGGCCTGGCAGGCGCTGCCAAGCGCAGCAAGCCTCACTAAGCGCACCTTACCGACGGGAACACAACATGTCCGTGTCTTCAAACAAGCCAACCCTGGCCGCCGGCCGCAACCAGCCGGCTGTCCTGCGCGGGATCGGCCTGTTCGCCCTGCTTGCAGGGCTCTTGTTCCTGATCGGTAAGGTCATCGGCGTGGCGCCCCAGCTCGACGTGCGCGTTGGCGCGGCGCTCACCGGGGGTGCCATCGCCGCAGCCGCCACGGCCCTGGGCACCCTGCCGGTGCTGTTCGCACAAAACTATTCGCAGCGCACCTACGACGCCATCCTTGGTTTCGGAGGCGGCGTGATGCTGGGCGCGACCGCGTTTTCCCTGATCGTGCCGGCGCTCGATGCCGCCCGCGCGGGCGGCGCCAGTGACATGGTATCGAGCCTGACGGTCGGCATCGGTGTAATTGCCGGCGCGCTCCTGATTCTCGTGCTCGACAAGGTCATCAGCCATCGCTCCGGTGCGCTGGCCGACAAGAACCATGGCAGCAGTTCGCTCAAGCATGCCTGGATTTTCGTCGGCGCCGTGGCCCTGCACAACGTGCCCGAAGGCCTGGCCATTGGCGTGGCCTTTGCCGGACCGGACCTGTCCGGCGCCCGTTCGCTGGCCACCGCCATTTCGATCCAGGATGTCCCGGAAGGTCTGGTCGTGGCGCTGGCGCTGCGCACCGTTGGCTACGGCCGCTGCGCCTCGGCGGCGCTGGGAGCCGCCTCGGGCCTGGTGGAGCCCATGGCTGCCGTGTTCGGTGTCGTGATGATCAGCCTGGCCACCCAGCTGCTGCCGTTTGGCCTTGCACTGGCCGCCGGCGCCATGCTGTTTGTGATTGTGCACAGCGTGATCCCGGAATCACAGCGCAATGGCCACGGCACCGCGGCCAGCATTGCGCTCACGCTGGGCTTTACCTTGATGACGGTGCTCGATACGGCACTGGGCTGACGAGGCTGCGCACGGTTGGTGTAGCGTGTTTGTCACTATGACAGGAACATGTCATTATCCCAACATAGTGCGCACACATCAGATGCATCGGCAACAACAAGCCGCTTCGCAAGAAGCGCCGCTACAGAGCCGGCATCAGGCACACACCCTGCCACCCTTTACCGCCCTGGATATTCAATGAAAAAAAGCATCGCCATTGTTGGCGCCGGTTTCTCCGGTGCCGTGATTGCAAATCAACTCGCGCACGCGGGATACACCGTCGAAGTATTCGAGTCACGCCCTCACGTGGCTGGCAACTGCCATTCGGAGCGCGACGCCGAGACCGGTGTCATGGTCCATGCCTATGGCCCTCACATTTTTCACACCGATAATGAACGCGCGTGGGAATTCGTCAACCGCTTTAGCACCTTCAAACCCTTCGTCAACCGCGTCAAGGCCATCACCAATGGCCAGGTATTTACCCTGCCCATCAACCTGCTGACGATTAACCAATTCTTTGGCAAGACCATGCGCCCGGCTGAAGCGGCCGAATTCCTCGCCGCGCTGGGCGACAAGACCATCGACAACCCGCAAACCTTTGAAGACCAGGCCTTGCGCTTCGTGGGCAGGGAACTGTATGAAGCCTTCTTCAAGACTTACACGGTCAAGCAGTGGGGACTCGATCCCAGCGAACTGCCGGCCAGCATCCTCAAGCGCCTGCCGGTGCGTTTTAACTACGACGACAATTATTTCAGCCACAAGTACCAGGGCATGCCGGAAGACGGCTACACGGCGCTGGTGCAAAAGATCATTGACGTGCCGGGCGTGACGGTGCACCTGAACACACGCTTCGATCCCGCCTCCAAGGGCGATTACGAACACGTCTTCTACAGCGGCCCGATCGACGCCTGGTTCAAGCATTCCGAAGGCCGCCTGCCGTACCGCACGCTGGACTTCAAGATGTTCCGCGACACGGGCGACTACCAGGGCAATGCCGTGATCAATGTGTGCGACAACAGCCAGGAATACACGCGCATCACCGAGCACAAGCATTTCTCGCCATGGGAAACGCATGAGGGCACGGTGTGCTACGCCGAGTACAGCCGCCAGTGCGAAGAAAATGATATTCCCTACTATCCCATCCGCATGGCGCGCGACAAGGAACAGCTGGAGCGCTACATCAATATCGCCAAGCAGGAACCGAACGTCACCTTTGTCGGCCGCCTGGGCACTTACCGCTACCTCGACATGGACGTCACCATCCACGAGGCGCTGAGCACGTCCGACAAGTTCCTCGAATGCGCACGCGACAAGCAGCCCATGCCGGCATTCGTGGTCAATCCCCTCGGCTAAGCCACGCCAGGGCCACAGGGCGCATGCGTCCTGTGGCCTGCCAGCATGCAGATGTGAAATGCGGGCGGCTAGTCCTGGACTGAAAACCTGTAGCTCGACACCGTGGCGTAGTGCTGGCCCGGGCGCAGGATGGTATCGGGGAAGGTTGGCTGATTGGGCGAGTCAGGAAAATGCTGCGGTTCCAGGCACAGGCCCGTGCGGTAGGCATAGGTCTGCCCTTTGCCGCTCAGTGTACTGTCCAGGAAATTGCCGCTATAAAACTGCACGCCCGGCTGGTCCGTGAAGAGTTCCAGCGTCCTGCCCGAGCCCGCATCGACCAGACGCGCCGCGCGGCGCAGCTCGCCACCGGATGGCGTGAGCACAAAAGTGTGGTCGTAGCCACCTCCGTTTTTCAGCTGCGGGTGCTCCGCGCCGATCGCCGCGCCGATCGGGCGCGCCAATCGGAAGTCAAACGGCGTTTCCGCCACCGGCGCAATCTCGCCCAGGGGGATCGATTGCGCATCGATGGGAATGTAGGCCGCTGCATCGAGTGTCAGTTCGTGGCCAAGAATGTTGCCCGCGCCCGCCAGGTTGAAGTAGGAATGCTGGGTGAGGTTGACCGGCGTGGCGCGGTCAGTGACGGCAGAAAAATGCATGACAAATGCATTGTCGTCCGTCAGTTCGTAGCGCACCTCCACGTCGACATTGCCGGGATAGCCTTCTTCCCCATCGCTGCTGCGGTAGGTGAGCACCAGGCCGGCTCCGTGAGGCCCCTGGAACGGCTGCGCATCCCACAACACCTTGTGGAACCCCTGCACCCCGCCATGCAGGTGGTTGCGCCCATTGTTGACGCTGAGCTGGAATGTCTCGCCGTCGAGCATGAAGCGGCCCTCGCGGATGCGGTTGCCATAGCGGCCGATCAGGGCGCCGAAGTAAGGGCTCTCGCCCAGGTAAGGCGCGAGCGTATCAAAGCCCAGCACGATATCCTGCAGGCGCCCGTGGCGGTCCGGCGTATGCAGCTCGGTGATGATGCCGCCGAAATTGGTCACGCGCGCCTTCAGGCCATGCGCATTGGTCAGGGTGAAAAGCTGCACCGCACGGCCGTCAGGCAGCGTGCCGAATGGTGCGCAAGTGAAACTGGCTGGCATAACAGGCTACCTCAGGCGCCGACACTGGCGCAATAAAATCCCTGGGACTTGAGCTGATGCCCGATTGCCGTGCGGGCATTGGCAATGCGGCTGCGCACGGTGCCCAGCGGGCAGACCATGGCGGTGGCGATTTCATCATAGCTCAGGCCTTCAAATTCGCGCAACACGATCGCGGTGCGGTATTCCGGGTGCATGGTATCGAGTGCCGACCCGATGGTGGCAAGCAGCTGCTTGCCCACCATGATCTGCTCGGGATCGTCGCTGGGCGGCGCCAGGGCCGCGCCGCGCCAGTCGTAACCGGCGCCGCTGGCATCGTGTTGCAGGCGCCGCCGCTGGGCCAGAAAAGAAAGCGCGCTGTTGGTACCAATCCGGTACAGCCAGGTTGAAAAGCCCGCTTCGCCCCGAAAGCTTGCCAGGCCACGGTAGGCGCACAGCAGCGCTTCCTGCATGACGTCGTCGGCATCGCTGCTGTTTTTGACGATCCGCAGGATCACCAGGTACAGCTTGCGGCTGTACGGCGCCATCAATGCCCGGAAGGCATCCTTGTCGCCCTGCCGCACCTGCTCCAGCAGTTGCCGGACGTCGCCGCTGTCGCTCATGCGCCCTCCTTCGCTCCTTCGCCAAGTGTGCGGGCCGTGCCCGACTGCCAGCGCCAGGTGTCGGCGCACATCTGCGCAATGTCGCGCTTGGCCGACCAGCCCAGTTCGGACTCGGCCCGGCGGGGATCGGCATAGCAGGCGGCAATGTCGCCGGGGCGCCGCTCGACCAGGCGATACGGCACGCTCTTGCCGCTGGCCTGCTCGAACGCGCGGATCATTTCCAGCACCGAGTTGCCGCGCCCCGTGCCCAGGTTGTAGGTGACCACGCCCGCACCCTGCTTGAGCCGTTCCAGCGTCTTGACGTGGCCAATCGACAGGTCCACCACGTGGATATAGTCGCGCACGCCCGTGCCATCCGGCGTGGGATAGTCGGTGCCGTACACGGACAGCATCTCGCGCCTGCCTTCGGCCACCTGGGCAATAAACGGCATGAGGTTGTTCGGTATCCCATTCGGCTCTTCTCCGATCAGGCCGCTTTCGTGGGCGCCGACCGGGTTGAAGTAGCGCAAAATGCCGATGCGCCAATCGGGCTGGGCAACCGCCAGGTCGCGCAAAATATCTTCGATCATCAGCTTGCTGCGGCCATAGGGATTGGTGGCGCGCAAGGGGAATGTTTCTTCGATCGGTACCGAATCAGGGTCGCCATACACGGTGGCCGATGAACTGAAGATGAGCGAGGTGACGCCATGGGCCTGCATCGCCTCAAACAAATTGACACTGCCGGCCACGTTATTGTCGTAGTAGCGCAGCGGCTGCGCCACCGATTCGCCCACCGCCTTCAGGCCGGCAAAGTGGATCACTGCCCCGAACTGGTGCGCGGAAAAGGCCGCATCCAGCGCCGCGCGGTCGCGGATGTCGGCATTGATGAATGCCAGCGGCTGGCCGGTGATCTGCCTGACGCGATCGCGCACGCCGATCTGGGCGTTCGATAGATTGTCCAGTGCTACCGGCTCGTAGCCGGCCTTGACCAGTTCCACGCAGGTATGTGAGCCGATGTAGCCAAGGCCCCCGGTGACAAGAATTTTCATGGTGCCTTTCCAAATCAATGGCAGCCGCCGCCCCGTGGGCGGCGGCCGCGTGGTGCCTTTTTTTTACTCCGCGCCGACGGCGATGGTGCCGTCAGTGGCGCGCGTGGCCAGCACGCCGTCCGCCGGCAGGTACTTCGCTCCCGGGACAATCGGGCGCAGCGGGTTGACGTTGGCTGCAGCAGCGGGCGCGGCCTCCTGGTTGGCAGCCGCTGCGCGGGCCGGGGCCTTGCGCGGCTTCATCAGGCTGTGCATGCGCTGCGCAGTGGTATCCCACGAGGTAGCGCTGACCACGGCGCGCATTTTCTCCGTCATGGCCGTGCGCTCGGCCGGCGTCATCGCCAGCGCGTCTTCGCAGCCCTGGATGAATTCTTCGGGCGAATAGGCAATGCGGACCACGTGGCTGTATGGCTTGGTCACGTCGGTGATATTGGTGCTCACGATCGGCAGTTCGGCCGCCATGTACTCCAGCACCTTGGTCGGGCTGATGAATTTGGTCGATTCGTTCAGCGCGAACGGCATCAGGGCCACATCCCACGCGGCCAGGTACTGGGGCAGTTCGTCGTAGGACGCCTGGCCCATGTAATGGATGTTGGGATTGCGCGGCAGCGAGGCCGGATCGATCTTCACGACCGGCCCTACCATGACCAGTTCCCACTCGGGGCGGGCGTCGGCGATGGCGCGCAGCATGTCGACATCGAAGCGCTCGTCGATCACGCCGTAGTAGCCGAGGCGCGGACGGCGCAGGTTTGCCTGCGAAGGATGGGCCGTGCTGCGGTCCAGCGCCTGCGAGAAATGCTTGAGATCGACGCTGCTCGAGAAGCAGTGGGCATTGTCGTGGCGATCCTTTTTCGCCTCAAACAGGCTGGGCCCGCCCGTGAACACCACGTCGGCCATGGACAGCAGGGCCGATTCGCGCTGCAGCAGCTGCTTTGGCGCATTCTTGAACGCTGCCAGTTCGTCCATGCAGTCGTACACGACCACGCTCGGGTGCACGGTCTGCAGCAGCGGCAGCGCCATCGGTGTGTAGAACCAGGCGATCGGGTCTTCCCCTTCCGGCACCAGGTCGGCCAGCAAAGGCTGCAGCAGCGCGATCTGGTCGTCATGAAAGCCAGGTGCATGCAGGGGCGTGTGCGGCTGGTAGACCGTGACGTTGGGCACCGGACTGTAACTCTTGAGGAAAGCTTCGCCTTCGTGGAAGATGGGCTCCTCCACCACCAGCACGCGGTAGTGTTCGGCCAGGCGCGACAGCAGTTGCTGCGGGCGCTGATACACGAAGTCCCAGCGCAGGTGGCAGAACACGATCATGGTGGTGGCGGCTTTGAGGGCGCTCGCTGCGTCCGTAGTGCGAAGCTGATTAGTCATTCTTATTCTCCTGTTTTGATGTTGCGCGTTGCCGCGTTGATTTCTTCCAAGGCAACCTTGGGGGTCCGGTCCGCATACAGCAAGCCGTTCGCTTCCTGAAACGTGTCGGTAAATTGCGTGTAGCAGAAGCCGCTGAACAGCATGGTTTCATTGACTACCTTGAGCAAGCGCCGGTAATGGTCGATGAAGGCGGCGTCGGTGTCGGCACTGGAGTAGCCCCAGGTGCCGTCGGGTTCGGCCTGCTTCTTGAGGGCGATGCCGCCAAACTCGGTCAGCACGATAGGCTGGCCGCGGTGCGGGAAGCCGTCCAGCGTGAGGATGCGTCCGGCCGGGCGGCGCTGGTCGAACAAGGTGCGCTGCGGCTCGGTGGTCTCGTAGCGCGAACGCAGCTTTTCCGGGTCGGCATCGTAATCGTGAATGCCCAGGATGTCGGTGGCCGAGGCTTCCCAGCCATCGTTGCCGATCACGGGGCGGGTGCCGTCCAGGGTGCGCGTCAGGTGGTACAGCGCCTCCACGGCATTGCGGTGGGCCTGGGTGGAAGTCAGGTTCGGCACGCCCCACGATTCGTTGAACGGCACCCACACGATCACGCACGGGTGGCTGTAGTCGCGCTCGATGGCTTCGGTCCACTCGCGCACGATGCGGGTGATGGCCTTGGGGCTGAAGCGGTAGGCCGAAGGCATTTCTTCCCACACCAGCAGGCCCAGTTTGTCGGCCCAGTACAGGTAGCGCGGGTCTTCGATCTTCTGGTGCTTGCGTACCCCGTTAAAGCCCATGGCCTTGGCCAGCTCCACGTCGCGCCGCAGCGCTTCGTCGTTGGGCGCCGTCATCAGGGTATCGGGCCAGTAGCCCTGGTCCAGCACCATGCGCAGCGGGTACGGACGGCCATTGAGCATGAAGCGGTCGCGCGTGATGGCCACCGAGCGCAGCGCCGTGTAGGAACGGATCTGGTCCAGCACCTTGCCTTCGTGATGCAGGGTCAGTTCCGCCGACAGCAGCGTGGGCCGCTCGGGACTCCACAGCAGTTCATTGCGCGAGTCATCGATGCCGGGGTCCGACAGGGCGATCTTGCGGTTCGCTTCGTGGCCAATCAACTTGTAATGATCGTCCGCCAGCAGGCTGTCGCCATGCCAGATCTTCACTTCCACGAACAGGTCTTCGGTGATTTCACCGGCGGCAAAAATCTCGCAGCCAATCTCGTAGCCCTCGAAAATCGGGGTCCAGCGCAGGCGCTGGATATACGTGTGGGCCACGCGCTCGAGCCACACGGTCTGCCAGATGCCGGTGGTACGCGGGTACCAGATGGAGTGCGGCTCCGGCAGCCAGTCCTGCTTGCCGCGCGGCTTGGCCAGGTCGTGCGGGTCGTCCTTGGCCTGCACCACCACGGTCTGCGGCCCGTCCTTGTTGAGCGCGCAGCTGATATCGGCGGAAAATGGCGTATGGCCGCCTTCATGTTCGGCCACCAGGCTGCCGTTGACCCACACCCGCGCTTCATAGTCGACGGCGCCGAAGTGCAGGATCACGCGCCCTTCACCGGGCGGCACGTCGAACTCGCGGCGGTACCAGCAGGCCTGGTGAAAGCCCTCGTCGCCAATGCCGCTGGCGCTCGATTCGGGCGCGAACGGCACGGTGATGGTGCGGTCCCAGGGAATGTCGTCCGTGGGCGTCTGGAACTGCATGTCGTCGTCAAAGGAGAAGTCCCACTGTCCGTTCAGCGACAGCCAGTTGGGACGCACCAGTTGCGGACGCGGGTACTCAAAATCGCTCATAAGGATCCTCCATGTTGTGTGGCCGCGGGCATCAGGAGTTCTCCCTTGTGTCCGGCGGCGTTATATTGTTCAAGGACCAATGCACCGGCGCCAGCGGCGCTGCCCGGTGCGCACAGCGCCACGCAGGCGCCGCCAAACCCGGCGCCCGTCAGGCGTGCGCCGTACACGCCGGGAGCTGCGCGCAGCATCTCGCACAGGGTGTCCAGTTCCGGTATCGACACCTCGTAGTCGTCGCGCAGGCTGGCGTGCGACTCGTTCATCAGGCGGCCGAACTGCGCCGCGTCCACGCCTTCGGCGGCGCGCACCACGCGCGCGTTTTCGGTAATGACGTGACGGGCGCGGCGGCGCAGCGGTTCTTCAAGCTGCGCCAGGGCTGCCACATCGGTCACGTCGCGCAGTGAACTCGCGCCAAGCGCGGCGGCGGCGGCGTCGCATTCGGCACGGCGCTCGTTGTATTTGCTGCCGGCCAGGGTACGGGCCACGCCGCTGTCCATGACCAGCACTTCAGCATGTGCCGGCAGGCTGAGCACGCGCGTGTCCAGGGACCGCGTATCGAGGAACAGCATGTGCGTCTCGTCGCACAGGCTCGATGCCATCTGGTCCATGATCCCGCACTGCACGCCGGCGTAGGCCACTTCGGCATTGCGCGCCAGCTGGGCAATCTGCACGTCATCGAGGGCCAGGCCCAGGTGGGTTCGCAGGGCGCGCAGCGTGGCCACTTCCAGCGCGGCGCTCGAAGACAGGCCGGAGCCGACCGGCACGCTGGAACGGACGAATATGCGCAGCGGCGGGATCTCGTGGCCGAGCTGCTCGAGCACGCGGATGCAGCCCTCGATGTAGCGCCCGTAGCCGGAGGCCAGGCGTCCGCGCCGCGGCAGGATGACCTGGTCATCCATCTCTTCGGAATAAAAATAATGGGCGTCGTCGCGGCTGGGGGCGACGGCGACGGTGGTGCGCATGGGCGTGGCGATGGGCAGCACAAAGCCGTCGTTGTAGTCGGTATGCTCGCCCAGCAGATTCACGCGCCCGGGGGCCGATGCCACGACCGGCGTGCTACCTGCGAAAAATTTATCAAACGTGATCATGGCCCTCACTCTTCCAGTTCAATGGCGACATTTTGCAAATCCTTGGCTTTTTCCTCGGGCAGCACGTCCATCGCGAACATGCCGGCGCCAATTTCGGTGCCGGCCAGGTACTTGAGGCGCTCGCGGGTCCGGTACGGCGGATAGAACTCCGCATGCAGCTGCGTTTCCGGATGCGGCTGGCCATCGGTGGGCGCCTGGTACCACGCCATCAGGTACGGGAACGGGCGGCTCCACAGGCCCTCGTATTTGAGCAGCACGGCCTTGACCGCCTGCGCCAGGCCGCGGCGCTGGGCTTCTTCGAGCGCGGCGAACGAGGGGGCGTGCCGGATCGGCATGACCCACACTTCGTAGGGATAGCGCGCGCAGGGCGGCACGAAGGCCACCGCGTGCTCATTGCTGTATATGACGCGGCTGCCCTCTTCCAGTTCCGTTTTCGCCATCTGGACCAGCAGATTGGTCCCCGTCTCGCGGAAAAAGGCCAGCTCGCGGTCCAGCATTTTTTGCGGCACCGGGGGCACGAAGGGATAGCAGTACATCTGGCCATGCGGGTGGTGCAGCGTCACGCCCACTTCCGCGCCGCGGTTCTCGAACGGCAGCACGTACTTGATGGTCCCGGTGGCGGCGGCGCGCGTGGTGCGGTCGGCCCATACCTGCATCAGCAAGTCGATGCGCGATACACTGAGGCTGTACAGGGAAGCCGTCGGGTCCTGGGTGAACACCACCACTTCGCACTTGCCCGCGGCAGGCGCCGTGGCCACGGCCAGTTCCGGCGGCTCATGCGAGTCCAGCGCCAGGGAAGGAAAGCGATTGTCAAACACGGCCACTTCGTAGTCACCGACCGGCAGTTCGGTGGGGTTGGCCGGATCGGTACTGACGGCCAGCGGGTTGTATTGCGGCGGTGGCAGGAAGGGACGATTTTGCCGAAAGGCGGCATAGGCGACCCACTCGCCGCGCAGGGGATGCCAGCGCAGGTGCGGGTTGGCGCCGATCGACTCCGCCGATGGACTGGGAGCCGGCTCATGCGCGCCAATGGGGCGCAGGCTATAGAGCGTCATGCTCCTGCCGTCAGGTTTGGTCAGATCAATGCTGTACATAAGCTTTTCCAGGCCGAAAAATGTCCATGCGCGCTTTTTGCTCGCGATAGTAAAAAGCTTACCATCACTTTCCAAATTGTTACATTTCTGTTGGATGTGGAGTGCGGGCCGGAATGCTAGAATGCAAACTGTTGGTTACGTTCCGGTTGCCATTTGGCGGCCGCCTCCCTGCAGGATTCGTAACAATATGTTACTCGTCAGTGCGCAAGGTGACAGTTTTGTAGGCGGCAACCTACACTATATGGGCATAAGATCTGAGGCGCACGATTGCAGCTCAGCACGGGCGTTCACAATCCATCAAGCGATTGATTACATAAATGCATCATTGCATCTTCGCGATCAGCTGCGTGGTGACGACGTTTGGATCGAATACCAATAGTTTGCAAGCAGGCCGTTAAGGCACGGGGAGTCACCGGGGGCCGAGTTTAACGTTCTTATCAGAAACTTATCGACTTAGCTTGAACGAATATGTCCATGAAACGTACTGAAACTGATCCAGGCCAGCGCAAGGCATTTAGCGAGCGCTTGCGCACAACGCTGCAGGCAAACAAGATTCCAGTGCGGCCTGCGGTGTTCGCGAGGGGGTTCAATCTGCGTGCCGAAGGCCTGTCCGTCACACCACATGCTGCCCGCAAATGGCTGATGGGGCAATCCATTCCGGCACAGGAACGGATCGTCATTCTGTCGCGCTGGCTTAACGTGAACGCAGCGTGGCTGCGCTTCGGTGAAGCCGACGAGATATCGCCAATGCCTGCGTGCGGCACGGCCGGCGCCATGTCGGAACTGGAAACCCACCTTGTGCAAGGCATCCTGGGCCTGTCCCACCCTTCGCAGCGGGTCGTGCAGCAACTCGTCGCCTCGCTCAAGGCGCTCGAGGACACACTGGCAACGCACAAAACAGTGGGCTTGCCGCGCCAGCGCGAAGACTGAAAACCCAGCCGTACAGGTGGCGCGGCGGCAGCCCGTGCCCGCAAGCACGGGCGGGCCAGGATGCGCGGATCAGCGCTTGGGACAGGAACCGTAGTTGACGGTCGTCTTGGAAGGCGTGCAGGCAACAGGACCAATGGCGTGGGTGACATCACTGATCGCCATGCCTGACCAGTTCACAGCCTGGAGGACCAACGCCATCTCGTCCGGGCAAGGTGACTTGTGCGGCGCTGGAACCTTGATGACCATACATGCCGACACGGTGCCGTGTTTGTCGGGAGTATAGGTGGCAGAAGCATTCACATTGTCCTTGATGGTCGTATCCTGTCCAGGCGGACAATTGCCGCCACGATTACGGCACGCGTACGACGCCGTCACCCTGCCGGTGATGGTGTAGGTAACCGGCTTCTTAGGCAATTTCGTTTCCTTGAAACAGACCTTGGCGTATCCCGTGTTCTGGTCTACCGACAGTGTGACATGGCCGGAAAACGCAGGCGTGGCCTGGACCGTGCCGCTCGCGCACCACAATGCCGCGCCTGTCAGAACTGTTGCATAAAGCTGATGTCTGGCTTGCATGATGAATCCCCCTGTGAGAGTAAGTCGGACCACTGTCGGAAAATGTTGTGCAGTGCTGCGCCAGTGTTCATTGTGAGGTTAGACCGCTGAGGCCGCTAACCCTTGTTGATGCACAGAGGATGGCGCGTTTGGGCGCCGGTGTGAGCGAGGAACAAATCGGGAGTGCAGGCCGGCGCCACATCGGATGCTGGATTGCCACGCAAGCGGGCGCGTAGGAATGGTCTTACCGGCACGCAAAGCGCGTACCTACTGTCCAGCACGTCATTACACTTTACGATGTCTGCAGCTGACAGCCGCCTCGACGTTCTGTCGGCCACCCGACAAATTCCCTGCTTCAAAATGAACCGACGTGTTGATGAGAAAACGGCAGAGCTGGTGGAGATGGCCTTGCTGACCAAGGCGGCCTTCGGGCCGCACCTGGCCCGCCGTTACGTGCAGATCAAGGATGCCGATTCCCAGTTCATGCGCGAAATCCTGGCGCGGCCCGCGAACCAGACCAGAAGCCGCAGCAGCGCATTTTGCGCCAACTGCGAGGGACGCCGGCGCGAGAAAAGATCGTGATGCCGGCACTGCCTCATGGCGCCAGAAAGCCCTCCAGCGCCGCCTGCAGCTTATCCGGATCAATCGGCTTGCTCATGTAACCGTCAAAGCCGAGGCGCAGCAAGCCCGCCTCGTCCCCTTCCATGGCCATGGCCGTTACTGCCACCACCGGTACCGAACGCAGCGCCGGTTCTTGCTTCAGGGCGCGCAGGAGCGTCGCGCCGGACATGCCGGGCAGCCCGATGTCGCACAGGATCAATCCCGGCGAAACGGATGTCGCCAGCCTGAGGCCGTCTTCGGCATTGAAGGCAAAGATGGGCGTGTAGCCAAAGCTCTTCAAGAGATAGAGCATCAACTCCATACTGGCAGAATCGTCTTCAATGATCAGGATGCGTATACTCATGCCCGTTTTTTACCATGAAATACCAGCTAATTCTCAGTTACAGAAATTGAACGACCGAAAAACAACTTCTTGGCGGGCGCGGACGCCTTACTCGGTACCCGACCATTGCGGGTTTCGCCCTTCGTCTGTGCAGGCACAGCAACTACCCAGATGCTTGTCGACGGCGACCAAGTCCCCGCGTCGTGCACCGCGTTCGCGGGATGGGCACAAGTCAACATCCGCTTTATGGAACACTAAGGGCTATAGGCATCGAACCTGGATGGTCGTCAGGCTCCCTTCATTCAGCCCCCGCGCACCGGTCACGGGCGCTTCAACTGGCCAATCACGCTGGCAACCTTGGTGGTGATGACGTCAACGGCGGGGCCATTGGCCCCGTGCGGCAGAATGACATCGGCGTTGCGCTTGGTCGGCTCGATAAACTGCTTGTGCATCGGCCGTACCGTGTCCAGGTATTGCCCTACCACGCTGTCCACAGTCCGGCCGCGCTCGGTAATGTCGCGCTGCATGCGGCGGATGAAGCGCACATCGGGCGCAGTATCGACGAAGATCTTCAGCGACATCATGTTGCACAGGTCCGCGTCATATAAGGCAAACAAGCCTTCGATCACGATGACCGGCGCCGGCTTGACCGGAATGGTCTTGTTGGAACGGTTATCGATCGTGAAGTCATATTCCGGCATCTCGATGGCCTCGCCATTGCGCAAGGCATGGACGTGCTGCACCAGCAGCGGCCAGTCAAACGCCTGGGGATGGTCATAATTCTGCTTGCGCCGCACTTCGGGGCTGAGGTGGGACTGGTCACGGTAGTAATCATCCTGCATCACTACCGACACCATGTCGGCGCCAAATGAGGCAAGCACTTGCTGGGTCACCGTTGACTTGCCGCTGCCGCTGCCGCCAGCGACACCGATCACAAACGGTTGGAAAGAAATCTTGTTCATCTTCGCATGATACCGTAGCGGCGGCCAGACCGACAGGGCCGCCGCCCCCAGCCTGTCTGTGTCGGGCGCGTGGCACCGCCGCGCACACCCCTGCCCCGCACGCCTGCCGTATTGTCGGGCTGACTACTTTTCTGCTACCATCGTTGGTTGCTCATTCATAAACGGAACGGCCCACCATGCCCATGACGCGCTTACGTCACCAGACAGCGAGCGTCTGCGCCGCCCTCCTCGCCCTGCTCTCCCTGTATGTCCTCACCGGCTGGGTTCTCGGCAATTCGTCGATGGTGCGCGTCATTCCCGGCAGCGTTGCCATCAGCATCAATACCGCCGTGATGTTCCTGGTCGGCAGCATCGCCCTGGAACTGGTCAGGCGCCATCAGACCGGCACCCCTGTCTTTCATCTGCTGACGCTGGCGCTCATCACCCTCTCAAGCGCGATTTTTGCGGAGCACTTGTTCGACATTGACCTCGGCATTGACCTGGCCGCCGTGCACGCTGCCCTGGGCGACGGTCACGCCAAGCCGGGACGCACGGCGCCCAACGCCTGCATCGGCTTTTTAAGCGCCGGGCTGGCACTGGCCTGCGGTTGGGGCTGGGGCGGCCCCCGCATACGGCCTCTGGCACGCTGGTTTGCCAACCTCACGCTGCTGATCGGCGTGGCCGGTTTTGCCGGATATCTGCTGGGCCTGGATGCCATGTACCGCATCGCCAGCCTGAACCGGATGGCCACCTTCACCGCTCTGGGCATGACGGCGCTCGGTCTGGGCTTGCGCGTGCTCAGCGCCAGCGGCAAGGCAGTGCCACTGGACGAAGCCGGACGCATCACCCGGCTGGCCGGCATGCTGCTGGTCGTGTTCGCCATTGCAACCGGCTTGTCGAGCTTTGCCCTGTTGCGCGGCAGCTTTGAACAGTCGGCCGCCGAGCATCATGCCTACACGGCCCGCACGGCTGCCAGCAGCATGTCGGGCTTGCTGCAGGATGCGGTCCTGCTGTCTTCGTCCGTGGCGCACCGCCCGTCCCTGTTGCGCGCAATGCAGGGGCTGGCGCGCAATGAGGACGACCAGGAGGCGATGCAGCGGCTCCAGAGCGCCGCCACCGCATTTCCCCAGGCTGGCTTCAGCGCGCGCATCGTAGCAGCGAGCGGGGCGCAGCTGTATGAAAGCGGCGACATGAACGGCGCGCCTGCTTTCGCTGTGTCTTTCGGCACCAGCACCGATGTCACGGCGTTGTACTTCAACCAGGGCTACCGGGTGCGCTCCACCCACATCATCCGCGCGGGCGCGCAGATTCTCGGCACCGTGACCACCGAACGCAAGCTGACTCCGCTCGACGACATCATCAGCGAGCACCGCCAGGCTTCCGCCACCACGGATGTAGTGCTGTGCGGCTACCAGAGCAGCGTCGTGAAATGCTTTCCCAGCCGCTTCTATCCGAAGGGCGAAAAATACGCGCTGCGCGACGCCCAGGGCCGGCCCGCTCTGCCCATCAGCCGCGCGCTGCTGGGCGAAAGCGGCGCCACCCGCCTGAAAGACCCGCGCGGGGTGGCCGTATTGGCAGGCTTTACCGGCTTGCCGGACTTTCCCCTTGGTATCGTCGTCAAGACCGACCTCAGCGAACTGTACTTGCCCCTGCGCGAAAAACTGCACTGGCTCATTGCCGCCGTGGCGCTGTTTGTCCTGATCGGCACGTTCTTGCTGCGGCGTTTGGTAGAGCCGCTGATTGGCCAGATTGTCACCGAGAAACGGCGCGTCAAGAATCTGCTCGACAATTCTAACGATGCATTCATAGCAATCGGCCCCGACGGCTGCGTCAGCGACTGGAATCGCCAGGCCGAACTCATGCTGGGCATTCCGGCAGAGAAGGCGCTGGGCCGCGATCTCGCCCAGTTGATCATCCCCGTGAACCAGCGCGCAGCCCACAATGCCGGCTTTGCGCGCTTTTTGAACGGGGCCACGGGCAATGCCATCAACAACCGGGTGCAGGTGCACGTGGTCCATGCGAGCGGGCATGAGATCCCGGTCGAACTGTCCGTGTCGGCCGTCATGCATCCCGACGGCCGGGGCGCCAGTGCCTTCCTGCGCGACCTTACCGCCCAGCGCGCAGCGGAGGCGAAAGCGGCAGAGCAAAGCCAGGCCATTGAAGAAGCGCGCCTTGCCCTGGCCAAGTCCCAGCGCCTGGAAGCGGTCGGGAAACTGACCGGTGGCGTGGCGCATGATTTCAACAACGTCTTGCAGGTAGTGCGCGGCAATCTTGAGTTGCTGAGCCAGGAGGCCCCGCCGGAACCGGCTGCCCGCCGCGTGCACAGTGCCATGGAGGCGGTTGACCGGGGCGCCAGGCTGTCGGCCCAGCTGCTTGCGTTTGCGCGCCGCCAGCCGCTCGAACCCCAGCCCACCGACCTGGGCCGGGTGGTGCGCAGCATGGAAGACATGCTGCAGCGTGCCATTGGCGACGCCATCGAGATTGAGGTGGTGATCTCCGGCAGCCTGTGGCATGCACTGGTCGATCCCAACCAGCTCGAGCATGTGATCCTGAACCTCGCCATCAATGCGCGCGACGCCATGAAAGGCAGCGGCAAGCTCACCATCGAGGCCGGCAACGCCGCGCTTGACGAAGACTACGCGCAGCGCGAACCTGGCCTGCAAGCGGGGCAGTTCGTGGTGCTGGCCATTTCCGACACCGGCTGCGGGATGAGCCCGGAAGTGCTCGAACGCGCCTTCGAGCCCTTCTTCACGACCAAGGCAGAAGGCGAAGGCACCGGCCTGGGCCTGAGCATGGCTTATGGCTTCGCCAAGCAAAGTAACGGCCACATCAAGATCTATAGTGAAGTGGGCGAAGGCACGACGATCCGCATCTACCTGCCGCGCACGGGCGCCGCATTAACCCAGCATCAGGAAAGCGCCAGCCAGGATATCGTCGGCGGCAGCGAGACCGTGCTGGTGGTCGAGGATGATGCCGCGGTCCAGGCAACCGTGGTGGAAATGCTGCTCGGGCTGGGCTACAAGGTGCTCAAGGCCAGTCACGCGGCCGAAGCGATGGACATGATCGAAGCGGGCGCCGCCGTGGACCTGTTGTTTACCGATGTTGTCATGCCGGGCCCCTTGCGCAGTCCCGACCTGGCGCGCCGGGCCAGCGCCCTGCTACCGGGGTTGAAGGTGCTGTTTACGTCCGGCTACACGCAAAACGCCATCGTGCATGGCGGTCGCCTGGATCCGGGCATTGCCTTGCTCAGCAAACCCTACCGCCGCGACCAGCTGGCACGCAAGGTCCGCGCCGTGCTCGGGCCAGCTACGGCCACGCCGGCAGCCGTTCCCGCCGCGCCCTTGATTGCTTTTGTCGAAGACAATGACGACTTCCGCATGCTCGGTGTGGAACTGCTTGCCATGCTGGGCCATACCGCGCACAGCTTTGCCAGTGCCGAGGAAGCGCTGGAACCGCTGCGCAGCGGGCGCTTTACCATGCTGTTGACGGACGTCGGCCTGCCAGGCATGTCCGGCGTCGAACTTGGTGCCATAGTGCACGCTGAGAACCCCGCCATCCAGGTCGTGTTTGCCAGCGGTTTTGGCGAAGCGCTCACGCCGCGCCCGGATTTCCCACACCGGATACTCACCAAGCCTTTTACCATTGAGGATTTGCAAGCCTGCCTGAGCAATGCGCGTTAGGCGTCAGGGCCCGGGCGTACGCGGCCGCCCGGCCTATCACAGCAGGCGCTTGATGGTGTCAAGCTGGTCGATCCGGATTGCCACGCACGGCCCGCTGAACCACATTTCGCGCTGCCTGTCCTGAATCGTCGCCAGCGTCACCGGGGTCACGATCTGCAAGCGCATTCTGGAAGATCCGTACGTGTGGCGCAGCACCTCATCCACATCGGCCCCGGCCGGAAACATGGCATCAATGTCCCCGCCCTTGCCGCGCAGGCGCTGCACGTCTTCCCGAAATGCAGCGTAAGAGTCGTCGCGCAGGCCCAAGCTCTTGAAAAGCGCATTCCACTCCATGATGGAGGGCGCGCTCCGGGGACGGAAATGATCCATGGCGATGCGGGTATCGAGGAAATCGTGGCCGTATGTGACGCCGATGGGAATGCCGTCGAACGGAAAGATGGCATAGGTAGCGCCATAATCGCCGGCATACTGCAGGTTCAGCCAGTTGCCGCAGATGATGGATTCGCTGCGCCTGGGGTAGCCCTCGTGCGGCAGGAATTCATCCATGATAATGGTGTGATAGTGCTCGTCGCTTCTTGACTGGCGCTCGCCCTGCGTGCCCTCCAGCCGGTACAGGGGCGCGTCACCACTGAAGCCACGCACGATGGGGATGTCGATGTGCCGGCAGGCATCACGACATGCCGTACGCAGGAGCAACAACGCCTGCTTGCGGTCGATGGGGAGTCGGTGGTTTGGCAGCATCTCGACAGTTTATCAACTTTCGATGCTGGCTGACGGACCACTTGATGACGGCCCTTATTCGACAATGAGTGCCGCTGGGCCGGGTAAAGACGGCGTTACTTTGCTGTATCTGTTCTGGACCGCAAATTGTCTGCTGGAGCGACGCTCAGGAGCGAACTGATCACATCTTGCACGACCTTCTTGCCGAAGTCTGGCAAGCGGCGGAAGTCTCTCAGCAAGATCAACTCGACAGTCTCCAATCGGTCCGTTTGAACGTCGACGGTGTAGGCTCCGTTATCCGCATCACCATATTGCAGCCATGATGCATGGACGCCAAGCCAGCTCGCAAGAATGACCATCCGTTCATGGGTCGGCAGCGCTTCGCCCAGCAACCACTTGCGGGCAGCGTGCGTGGTGATTGATGCGCCATCGGCGCGCAGATTGAATTCATGGGCAACAACAGAAGCGCGCGCCTGGACCCCGGCTTCCCGCAACCGTTCGCGCAGCCGGTCGCTGAAATGCTGGCGCTCCTGAGCGGCGATTTTGGAACTCATCCTCTTCCTTCGTGATACGTCGCTCTCGCGGCAGCGTTAAGGTTATAAATGAATACCTATTGTCGCTCATCTCTGCATAAAAGTTAGTTATGAACTGCGCGAACTGCAAAGTTACATTCTTGAGGACGTGGACCTGTGCTCCGGGGCCTCTGCCGGTCTCGGTACTGCAGCGAGCGCCGCCGCGTTGTGCACGGAGATGCGCGCATGGTCTTCGGTCGTGCGCGCTGCTGCCCCCCACCGCCCTGAACGTGTTGCAAACCCATCAAAAGTGCGAAAAATCTTTTAAAGAAATCTATTATCGATGTCGCCAGCCTGAAATTGGGTATAGAATTAATTAGAGAAATCACAATGTTGCAGGCAGACTCAATCGGGATCCCGCACCTTTCCGCGACTGTATTTGATACCCAGCTTGAGGCACTCATCAGTTTGTCGTCTTGAAAGGAGCCCATATGGGGTCCAGCGAGTCGGAAGATGAAAAGCAAGCAGAACTGCTCCGCCGGTCAAGAATCTCGCCGCATCTGCTGGCGATGCTTGTCGATTGGGAACGCCGCCAACGCAAGGAAACCCCGCCGAGCACCGCGGCCCCGCACGCCGGCGACATCCCCGTCGTCGCCGTCCTGATCGAACTGGCGCAGCCCGACCCGGACAAGCTCAGCCAAGCCGGCTTCATCGTCACCCATCTGTTTGGCAATGTCTACGCCGCCGACGTGCCCCTCGACCGGCTTAAAGCGCTGGCCGATATGGACGGCGTCGTCCACATTCATCACGAAAAGACGACCAAGCCCGCGCTCGACGATTCCATACCCGAGATTCGCTGCAATACTGTGCGCAATCCCCAGTTCCCTTTCACCGGCACCAATAAATACACCGGCCTGGGCGTGGTCATCGGGATCATCGATTCGGGCATCAATATCCTGCATCCGGTGTTCCGGCTACCCAATGACCAGACCAAATCGCGCATCCTGGCGATCCTCGATCAAACCCAGAGCCCGGCCGTCACGTTCACCAAGGCGCAGATCGAGGCGGCGATTGCCACCAGCACCCAGATCATCGTTCCCGGCGCCGGCACGCCGCGGGTGGAAACCGATATCGACGATCACAAGCACGGCACCCACGTGGCAAGCATCGCCGCCGGCAACGGCAAGATCGCCGGCAACTGCAAGGGCGAGTACACCTATGTCGGGGTCGCACCCGAAGCGGCCCTGGTCATCGTCAAGCACAGCTTCAACGGCACCCATGCGCTGCGCAGCGCGATCCAGTTCATCGCCGACACCGCGGCGGCCCAGCCGGGCGGCATCACCCCCGCAGTGATCAACATGAGCATCGGGCAAAACCTCGGACCGCATGACGGCACCGACCTGATGGATCAGATGATCGACCAATGGCTGGCCGCGCGGCCGGCCGGCGCGCCGCCAGTGGTATTGGTGGCGGCCGCCGGCAACGAGGGCGGACACGAGGAGCCAGGCGCGGTAGTCATCAGGGCGGGCGACGACTCGCACGCAACCGGCACGATTGCCGCCGCTGGCGTGGCCAAGTCGATCAGGTTCAACCTGCGCGCCCTGGAGCCGCATCAGCCCCGTACCGGCCAACTGGTCAGCAGCGCCGAGATCCGCTTCACCGCGCCTGCCGGCCTCACCTGCCAGCTCATCCCTCCAGGCAACAACATCGCCGGCGGTGCGAACACCGCGCCCCCGGACGGCGCCACGACGTTTACCGAGGTGACGCAAAACAGCACCTGCACCATCATCGGCGACATCCCCAACGCCGCAGCCAACGCGCGCCGCATCACGCTCACCATCACCTCGGCCGCCGGTGGCCAGAACCAGCCGGGCGACTGGACGATCGTGCTCACCAATGCCGGCGCGGCGCCCATCACCTACCATGCCTGGCTCAACCCGGGCCTTCATTTCGAGCGCTTTCGCGATGACCTCTCGCGCGCCAACACCGTCGGCTCGCCCGGCAGCGCGACCAGCATCATCACGGTTGGCAACTATCATTCGTCCGGCAAGGACAAGGGCAAGATCGCCGATTCATCGAGCCGCGGCCCGCGCATCGACGGGCTGCAGAAGCCCGACCTCAGCGCGCCCGGCCAATCCATTTGCGGCGCGCGGCGCGATTTCCATGATGGATGCTGCTGCGATTGCTGCTGCGATTCCTATATCGACATGGATGGCACCAGCATGGCCGCGCCGCACGTGGCCGGCGCGGTCGCCCTGATTTTGGAGCGCAATCCGTCGCTCACGCATGCGCAAATCAAGACCATCCTCCTGAACCGGGCGCGCAAGGACAGCTTCACCACCCCGGCCAACAACAACGATTTCGGCAATGGCAAGCTGGACGTGATCGCGCTCTTGAACGATCCGATGGTGGCAAACGGCTTACCCAACGTCACCAGCGCCGCGTCCTCCCGCGCCCGCGCGCACGAAGTGGCCGCCATTGACGCGGCCGAGGCGCTTCCGCGCCTGCCCCCATTGGGCGAGGGCACGCCCCTGGGCCGCCTGCTGCGCACCGGCGAGGGTCAACGCATTTTCGAACTCGGCCGCCAGCATTGGGAAGAGGCGCGCGCGCTGGTCAACACGCGCAAGCGCATCGCCGCCGTATGGCACCGCAATCACGGGCCGCTGCTGCTGCATCACGTCGTGCGCAGCGCCATGCTGCCCGACGTGGCGCTGCCGGACACCATCGAAGGGGAACTGATCAGCGTGCGCGCCGCGCGCATCGTGTCGGCGATTGAAACCTGCGCCAGCGCCGAATTGCGCGCGGCGCTGCATGCCAACCTGCCGTGGGTCGCGCGGCTTCAGGGCAAGACACTGCTCGAGGTGGTGGACATGCTCGAAGCTGGAGACCTGCAACATGCCTGATCAAGCCGGTACCATAGAACAGCTGCTCACGCAGCTGGCCAACTCCCTGGCCCCGCTCGCCGACGAGCTGTCGCCGGCCTTGCTGCAAGACCTGGGGATCGGCATTCCCGCCGCGTGGAGCGCCCAGGCGGCGGCAGCCATGACGCACGTCTCGTCCGCCGCGCGCGCACTGCCGGCCGCGGTGCAGGACCTGGCGGCAGCCTCCGCCGGGGGCAGCGCGCCGGCGATTATCGCCAAGAGCGCCGTGCTGGGCGCGCGCATTGCCGAGCTTGCCGCCGCCGCCAACCAGCTGGGCGTGGTGCTGACCCAGGCGGCCAATGCCGACGGCACGCTGAGCGCCGCCCAGAAGGCCCGCTTTGCGGCCAGCCTCGACAACTTCTTCGGCCGCCTGGTCGAGCTGACCGCGCTGCGGACTCTGGAGAAAAAGCTGCCGCAACTGGCGGCGCTGCTGGACCTGACCGGCATCGCGACCAGCACCCTCACCCCGGGGGTGGCAGGCGACTTCACGGCGCCGCCGCATGTGCGCCGGGGCCTGGCGCTGAACCGGCTGGTCGACCTGTTCGACAACCCCGCCGCGCTGGCCCGCGATCTGTACCAGTGGGGCGATCCGGCCTTCGACGGGCGCGCTCTCCTGACCAGGCTCGCGCGCTACCTGCAGTTCTACGAGCTGCCCGCCATGCTGATCGACGCGCCCGGCCAGCCGCCCATCCTCGAATCGATGATCATCGCGCTGCAGGCGAACAACACCGTCGCGCCGCCCGGCCTGGGCTTCGAGCTGCGCCTGCCCGCCAGCTACAACATGAGCCGGCCGTTCGATCTGCCCGGGCCGTGGTCGCTCGACGTCGGTTTCACGGGCGCCTACGCGGCCGGCCTGCAGGGACTGGTGCAAGCGAACGGCAACTTCAAGGTGCGCCCGATCGGCACCATCAGCGCCAGCGCGAACGCTTCGCTCATCGGAAAAAACCCCGCCGGTCCGATGCAGATCATCGGCCTGCCCGGCGGCACGCGGCTCGAGGTGGCGCAAGTTTCCGCCGGCGTCGGCGTGCGGGTGACGTTCGACAGCGGCACCGGCACCGCCGATGTGGCCCCGGAAGTTACCGCCGCGCTCGACAACATGAAGCTGGTCATTTCGCTCTCAGGCGGTGACGGCTTCCTGCAAAACGCCATCCCGGCCAGCGCCATCGAAGCCGAATTCAGCCTTGCTGGCCGCCTGAACCGGGACGGCTTTGCCGTCACCGGCAGCGGAAAAATCGAGGTGCTGTTGCCCACCCACATTGCGCTGGGGCCGCTGGAAATCGAGAGCATCTGCTTTGTCGCCCGCCTGTTCGACCCTGATCCGGTGACGCTCGAACTGTCGGCTGGCCTCAAGTTCAGCCTGGGGCCGCTGGTGGCGGTAGTCGAGCGCATGGGCGCGAAAGGCGCGTTCAGGCTGCCGCCCGGCGCCGGCGGCAATGCCGGGCCGGTCCAGTTCGAGCTGGGATTCAAGCCGCCCGAGGGCGTCGGCCTGTCGATCGACGCCGGCGCCATCCGCGGCGGCGGCTACCTGTTCTTCAACCCCGAGGCCGAGGAATACGCCGGCGTGCTGCAGCTCAAGCTGCTCGACATGGTGTCGATCACCGCCATCGGGCTGATCACCACCCGCATGCCCGACGGCTCGAACAACTTCAGCCTGCTGGTGATCATCAGCGTCGAATTCATGCCCGGGATTCAGCTCGGCTTCGGCTTCACCCTCATCGGCCTGGGCGGCCTGCTGGGCCTGAACCGCACGATGCTGCTCGAGCCGCTGATGAGCGGCGTGCGCACCGGCACCATCAACGCGATCATGTTCCCCCAGGGCGACATCATCGCCAACGCGCCGCGCATCATCAGCGACCTGCGCGCCATCTTCCCGCCCTATGTGGGCAAGTTCCTGATCGGCCCGATGGCCAAGCTGGGCTGGGGCACGCCGACCCTGGTCAGCGTGTCGCTGGGCGTGCTCATCGAAATACCGGGCAACATCGCCATCATCGGCGTGCTGCGCCTGGCCATTCCGACTCCCGACGCCGCACTCATCATCATCCAGGTCGCGTTCGCCGGCGCCATCGAGTTCGATCGCAAGCGCCTGTTCTTCTTCGCCACGCTGTTCGACAGCCGCCTGATCTTCATGACCCTCGAGGGCGGCATGGGGCTGCTGCTGGGCTGGGGCGACGATCCCACCTTCGTGCTGTCCGTGGGCGGCTTCCACCCGCGCTTCACGCCGCCGCCGCTGCCATTTCCGAGTCCTGACCGGCTGGCGATCACGATCCTGAACACCTCGGCCGCGATGGTGCGGGTAAGCGCCTACTTTGCCGTCACCAGCAATACCGTCCAGATCGGCGCTGCCGCCGAGCTGCGTTTCGGCTTCGACGACTTCGGCATCGAAGGCCACCTCGGCTTCGACGCCCTGTTCCAGTTCTCGCCGTTCTACTTCATCATCGAAGTGAACATCTCGCTGCGCCTGAACGTGTTCGGCCTGGACGTGCTCAGCGTGCGCGTGGACCTCAGCCTGGAAGGGCCTTCTCCGTGGCGCGCCAGGGGAACCGGCCACGTGTCGCTCCTGTTCTTCGAGATCAGCGCCGACTTCGACGTGACATGGGGCGAGCGCGCCGAAACGACCCTGCCGCCCATCGCGCTGCTGCCGCTGCTGCAGGCGGAATTGGACAAGAAGGAAAACTGGACCGCTTCGCTGCCGGCCGGCAAAAAGCTGATGGTGACGCTGCGCTCTGCCAACGAGACGCCCACTCTGTTGCTGATGCATCCGCTCGGCTCGTTGCGGGTGAGCCAGCGCCTGCTGCCGCTGGGGCTCGGACTCGACAAGTTCGGCACCCAGCAGCCCAGTGACGCGACGCGGTTTGAACTGCTCGTGACCGGCGGTGCCCTGGCCAGGCTCGGCGCCGCGCGCGAGAAATTCGCGATGGCGCAGTTCGTCAAGATGGACGACGCGGCCAAGCTCTCGCGCCCCTCCTACGAGTCAGGCGAAAGCGGTCTGGAGCTGAGCGCCGCGGGCGCGCAACTGGCCACGAGCCACATGGCGCGCCGCATCGTGCGCTACGAAATGGTGATCATCGATGGCGAGTTCAAAAAGCACATCCGCAAGTCGCGCTTCTCCACCGGCCTGTTCGCGCATCACCTGGCTGGCAGCGCCATCACGCAAAGCGCCATGAGCGCGAGCAACCAGCGCAAGCTCGACCCCTTCCCGCACGAGAAAATCAAGGTCAAGGGCGAGGCCTACACCATCGTCGACACCGACACCAATCGCGTACCCGGCGGCGTGACGCAATTTGCCAGCGCTGCCGCCGCGCATGGCTACCTGCAAACGCTGCAGGGCTCGGAAGCGATGGCCGGACGCCATCTCGAGGTCGTCCCCGCCTGGGAGGCAACAGCATGAGCCATCCACTGGCCACCTATACGTTCCTGCCCTGGACCCGCCAGGGCCTGAGCTTGAGCATTGAGCAAACCGAAAGCACGCCCAATGCCGAACTGCGGGCGTCAATCGCCCTTGAGCTGACGCTGCGCGCACAGGGCATCAGCGCGCCCGTGCCTGACCTGAAGCTTGCCACCAGCAAGATCCAGCTGCACGGCCCCGGCGACCTGCTGGGCATTGAACAACTGCCGCTGATTAAGACCGAGCCGCGTCACTGGAACACCGATTTCGAGCCGAACTATCTGGCGCACATCGAGTTCTACGATGAGAATTTCCCCTGGCTCTACACGCCCGCCAAGGCCAACAGCACTAGCCACCGGCACACGCCCTGGCTCATGCTGGTGGTGCTGGAGGTGGGCGAATTCAGCGAGGGCAAAGGCGACACGGCCGCCCCTTTCATCGACATCGCCGACTTGAACAAGCTGCCGGTGAAATCGGAATTGTGGGCCTGGGCGCACGTGCAGGCCAACCGCAACCTGGGCGCCAGCGACACGACGATCGTCAGCGACGCCGGCCCTGCCATCGCCGACAAGCTGGGCGCCGCCCTGGCGCAGGATCGCGACATCGCCTTCTCCAGGATAGTCTGCCCCCGCCAGCTCGAGCCGAACAAGGCTTACCATGCGTTCTTGATGCCGAGCTTCGAGACCGGCCGCGTGGCCGCCCTCAAACTCGATGTCACCAAGGTCGACGACGCCATGCGCGGTGCGGCCGAAGCACACCCCGAGCGCGCCAACCTGGCCGGCGCGAGCTTTCCCTACTATCACCGCTGGTATTTCAGGACCGGCAGCAAGGGGGATTTTGAGTCGCTCGTGCGGCTGTTGAAACCGCAGCCGATGGACGTGCGCGTGGGCCGCCGCGACATCGATGTCCAGACACCTGGCAGCAATTTGCGCGGCATCGCCGGCCCCGATCTGAACGGCATCCTGCGCCTGGGCGGCGCCCTGCGCATACCCGAAGACACCCTGCCGCAGCACGACAGGGACGAGGCGAAGCGCTTCGAGGACTGGGCCGAGCCGCGGCCGCATCAGTTTCAACAAGACCTGGCCGCCTTCATCAACCTGGCCGACGATTACGCCACGCGCACCGCGGCCGACGCCCATGACGATCCCCGGGTACCGGCCGAGATCGGCTCGCTGCCGGATGGCGACACCGACCCGGACCCGCTGATCACCCCGCCGCTGTACGGCACCTGGCACGCGCTGAGCAAGCGGCTGCTGCTCCAGCAGGACGGCTCGCCCGTGCCGAACACGTCCAACTGGGTACACCAGCTCAATCTCGACCCGCGCCACAGGAGCGCGGCCGGCTTTGGCACCGAAGTGGTCCGCAAGCGGCAGGAAGAATACATGAACGCGGCCTGGGATCAGATTGGCGAGGTGCTCGAAGCGAACCGCAAGATGCGCCTGGCGCAGTTTTCGAAAGCCGTGTCGCTGGCCTGGTTCACGCGCAATGTCGCCCCGCTGGAAGCGAAGGCGCCCGAGCGTCTGCTGATGCTCGCAGCTCCCCTGTCCAAGCGCGTGATGATGGACGAGGTGACGCTGCACAAGTCGATCAGCGACAGCACCATCCCGGCCGCTTTTGTCGCCCCCACGGCGCGCCGCCTGCTGCGCCCCGCCGGCCGCCTTATCCGCTCCCTGCCCGCGGGCGCGGCGCCCGCATCATCTATTCCGGCCGAGATCATGCGCGGGCTCAACGACGGCACCCTGAGCTTGGCGCAAGCGCCCGCCCTGCCCCCAGGCGCGCCATCCGTCGGCGGCCTGGCCGACGACGTGGGCAGCAGCGTACCGGCCTGGTTGCGCGGCCTGCTGCGCCGCTACCCGCAACTGCCGCTGTGGGTTCTCATCGGCGGCCTTGTGCTGGCCCTCCTGCTGCTGGCAGGCGCCTTCCTGCTCGCCCTGCTGGTGGCGGCGGCAGCCGTGGCAGGCTACATCTGGCTCAAGCGGGCGGCCGAGACCCTCATCGCCGCCGACAGCCTGCGGCCCGAAGCCAAGGGGCCGGAGTATGTGGCCAGCCTGCCCCCGGATCCGACCTTCACGCTCGAAGTGTTTGGCGCCGTGGCAAGCGTGCCTGCAACCGGCACCGCCGACAACGCCACCGCTGTGCGCTTCAAGAACGCACTCGGCACCGCGATCGCATTCGACATCGACGCGCGCCGCGCCACGCCGCCGCGCATACGCAGGCCGCTCGTCGTCACGGTCGCCGCACGCCAGACGATCGTCACGCTCGACCCGGCGCGCTCGGTTCCGGCCTTCTATTACAAGACGATTCTTTTTCCGGACCGGATCAAGGAAGGCCTGCGCGAGAGCTTCGTCGAAGCCATGGCCTACCCCCGCATCGACCAGCCCATGTATCGGCCGCTGGCGGACATCAGCAGCGAAATGCTGCTGCCCAACGTCGGCCTGATTCCGCCCAACAGCATCAGCCTGCTTGAAACCAACCAGCCCTTCATCGAAAGCTACATGGTCGGCTTGAACCACGAGTTCGCGCGCGAACTGTTATGGCGCGAATATCCGACCGATCAACGCGGCAGCTACTTCCGCCAGTTCTGGGACGTGAGCGGCTACCAGGACACCGCGGGCCTGGCGCCGGACGCGCTGCGCGAAAAGCTGTACGACATTCCGAAACTGCACCTGTGGCCTTCCGCCTCCGCGCTCGGCGCGCACGACAACCGACAGCCACCGGGTTCGCCGCCGAAAGACGAAGTCGTGCTATCGATCCGCGGCGAACTGTTAAAGCGTTACCCGACGGCCGTCATCTACGCCCACAAGGCCGATTGGCAGCGCAAGCCGGACGGCTCGATCGATAAGACCTTGATCCGCGTACCCGTCACCCTCACGCCGGAGGAGGAGAACAATCCGCCGCCGGAGAAACTGAAAAACCCGCTGTTCGGCGCCAAGGTCGATCCCGACATCACCTTCCTCGGTTTCGATCTCACCGCCAGGCAAGCCAAGGGCGATCCGGCCGCCGACGACGCGGGCTGGTTCTTCGTGATCAAGGAGCGGCCGGGCGAGCCTCGCTTCGGCCTTGACATCAGTCGCGCCAACCCGCTGATCAACAGCTGGAGCGACCTCGCCTGGCCAGACGTCACCACCACCGATTCCATCTTGCGCATCAACGCGGCAATGAAGGAGTACGCGCTCACCACGCCGCCGCCGCCCGCCGAAGGGCCGGATGAAATGGCGCAGTATCTGGAAGACAGGCAGGTGGGCTGGAATCGCAATACGAATGCGGCCGACGTGGCCTACGTGCTCTATCAACTGCCGGTGCTGGTGGCGGTGCATGCCGCCGAAATGCTGCCATCAACTTAAGGAACGTGAATCCATGGCTGACCTGAATGAGCTGTTGCTGCGCGCCCGCGCGCATCGCGAACAAAGCGATGCGAACGGCCGCGCCCTGGCGACGGAGACGGCGCGATTGGGCAACCTGCGTGAACAACTCGCCGGCTTGGGGCGCAAGGTGTCGCCGCATGACGGCCAGCAGGACGAGCGGATCGCGCAACTGCGCGCGGCGATCGCCGCAAGCGAAGCGAAGGTGGCGGGAATCAGGCGCGATAAGCGCGCCTCGGCCGACGAATGGACGGGTATCAGCGCTCTGCTGGAGCCGCTGCTCGACCCGCGCCGCGCCATCGCCGCGCTCGATGCCGATTATCCGATTCTGCTGTTCCCGGTGCGGCTGGAAACCCGCTTCACTTCCGCCGCCGGCCCCACTGGCGCCATCCGGCAGCTGCTGGTTCGCATCTACCCCGACGACTGCCTGATCGACAGCTTCGAACCCGATCTGTCGGAGAACGAAGTGAAGAACCTCAGGCGTTACTGGTGCGGCATATGGGCTGCGGGCGGCGACCAGGCACGCGAGCAGTCGGCCTGGCGCGAGCTGTGCGCGGCGCATGGTGCCGGCCGCGCCATGTATCTGATTGAACAATACAAGCCGCTCGCGCAATCCGATCCGGCACCGGTGCGCAGCAGCCCGGCCGCCATGATTCTCGCTGTCTGCGCCGACGCCCCGTTGGCGAATGCGGTGGAAAAGAGCAGCCTCGCCGCGTACTGGAGCGCGACTTGGCGGGCCGGCAAAAACGCCACCGCGCTGGCCGCTGCCTTGCAGGCGCTGACCCTTGCGGTGGGCGCCGTGCGTGCAGAGGAACTGCGCACGACATACCAGCCATTCAATTCGCAAGATCCGCCAGCGGCCGGCGCCGACCGCGCCGTGGTGCCCGTGTCCACGGTGTTCCTTGTGCTGCCCGCCGTCGCCATCGCAGCGACCAAACGCCAGGCATGGACCCGTCCCCCGCAGGCAGCGCTACTGCCGGAGCGCTTCGTGCTCATTGCAGACAGCGGCCCGGAGCATATTGAAGTGCTCGGCGGCCTGGTGCAACAGCCACTGGCCGTGGGGCCCGATCCGCTGGCGGAAAAGAGCGAGCAGTTCCAGCAGGCCGACGGTGACCTGATCATGCCTGACCAGCTGCTCTGGATGTCCGACTTTGCCGCGGCGCTCAAGGCCGGCATGGCGTTTCGCGTCGATCTGAGCGCGCGCCAGGCGGCCGAAGGGTTCGATCGCCTGTATGTGCTTGGCGTGCGGCTCAACCCCGATCCGCAGCAATCGCGGCAAGACTTCGAACAGCTGCTTGCACACCACGCAGGCGGCCAGTCCGGCTTCGCAATCGTCCCGCAAGGCACGGCGACCAATAACAGTGAACAGGGCTCTACCGGATGGACCCGTGTGCAGGAGGCCGACGAGTTGTTCCCGCTGTCGCGCATGGCCGCCGCCGGCCAACAGCAGTTTGACGACAATGCGACCGCGCCCTACGCCAAGACTGACGGGCTGCACCTGGCCGAAGTACTCGGCATCGATGCGGCCGTACTGCAAGCCGTACCCAATGCCGACGGCCGTGACCAGGCGCAGGCGCGCGCCATGAATACGGCGCTATTCCCGGCAACGCTGGGCTACTGGCTCGACACGCAGCTGCTGCCCGCATTCGGCGCCGAGACGATCGCGCGGATCCGCCGGCATTTCGTGGAGAGGGTCAGCGGCCGCGGCCCGGTTCCCGTCGTACGCATCGGAAAGCAACCTTACGGCATCGTGGCCACAACCGCGTACAGCCGCATGACCTGGATGGACGCAATTGACGATGGCGGTGAGTTTGGGACAGCGCCGCACTCCAAAGACCGTCAATTCTTGATGACGCTGCGCGACATCCTGCGCACGATCGCGCGCCAGTATTGGGACAAGCTTGCGCTGAACGCGCCCCGCGTGGGACGGCGCAGCGAGAAACCTCAGCAGCAACTGCTCGACATCATGGGCCTACACCCGTCCTCGGTTGAATTTCACCTGCAAATACTCGATAGCGCTGACCGCATCTGGAACGAGTACAAATTGGGCTCGAAACGCCGCGCCGTGCTTGAGGCTTCGATGCGGGCCAAGATGCAGGCCACTTCCCAGGTATTGAAGGACCTGGGTTACGCCGGCAGGGAGCCCGAGATCACAGCGAAATTTTTTTCAGAGGTGGCCGGACCGATGACGCGGCCGGTGATCGACGTGCCGCCGCTGTCAGAGACGGCCGAACTGACTCTATGCACGCCCGACAGCAAGAACTACCTGACCTGGTGCCGCGAAAAAGCCAGGAGCGCTTTCGAAGATCTGCGGCTGCAGCGCGGCTTCAGCGAGGGCAAGACCCCAAACGCACTGTTGTACCACGTGCTGCGGCACGCCCTGCAGCTCGGTTATCACAGCACCGCCTTTGATCTGCACGAAGCGCATGAGCTGCTCACCACCGACAGGTTCACCGCCTACAAGGAACCGCAGTTTGTGCATGTGGCCGAGGCCACGGGCACCGAAAGCCGCTATGGCATGCTGTACGCAAGGCAGCCTGTGATCACCGGCTCGGCCAACAGCACGGTGGCCGAGTTCATTCCCAAGTGGCTGTCCACGCTGGGACAGAACAGTACCCTGGCCGCGCAAATCGAGGCGCTGGCGGTGCTGGAACATGCGAGCACCGCCGCCCTTGAGCGCGCCTTTGCCGAGCACATTGACCTGTGCAGTTATCGCTGGGACGCCTGGATGCTCAGCCTCGTGAACGAGCGCCTGCACCGCATGCGCCGCCCCTCGGGCGACGCGGGCGCGCGGCGCCAGGGACTGTATCTGGGCGCGTTCGGCTGGGTGGAAAACCTCAAGCCCGACCAGGGCCAGCGTTCCGCCGTGCAGTTGAGCGAGGCGCAGGCCGCCGTTTTCAATAAGCCAGGCCAGCCGCCCCTGTTCCGCGACGCCGCCAATGCCGGCCATGTGCTGGCGCCGTCGCTGAACCACGCGGGCACCGCCGCCGTGCTTCGCAACGGCTATGTGGCCAACGCGACGCCCGCCCAGCCGGACCTGCTGGCCATAGACCTGTCGTCGGCGCGGGTGCGCATCGCAATCCAGTTCATGGAAGGCATGCGCAACGGCCAGCCATTGGGCGCGCTGCTGGGTTACCAATTCGAGCGCCGGCTGCACGACCGGCACAACGAAGCCGAAGTGGACCGCTTTATTTACCAGGTGCGCAAGGCGTTTCCACTGGCGTCCAAGCACCTGGCCGAAACGGCCAGCGCGGAGGCGGACAATGCGGCCATCGAAGCGGTGGAAGCGCGCAATGTGTGCGATGGCCTGCTGTTGATCGAGCATGTGCGCACCAGCGCCATCAAGACTTACCCCTGGGGCAAGGCGCTGGAGCCGGCCAGCGCCACACAGCGCGCCATTATCGATGAAGAGGTGCTGAACCTGTTTCAGATCCACGACGCCATTTCGGACGTTTCCATCTCCGAAGCTGTCCATCAGCTCATGGTCGGGAACACCGATCGCGCGGCGGCGGCAATGGACGCCACCAGCAAAGGCAGCTTCCCGCCCGAACCGGATGTCGTGCGCACGCCTCGCAGCGGTATCGCCCTGACGCATCGCGTGGCCTTGCATTTGCCGGTCGACGCGGTCGCCGCCGCCGGCGCCAACGTGCGCGGCGTGGTCGAACCGGCCATCGACCGCTGGCTCGAAACTATCTTCCCGCCGATGGCCGATATCGTGGTTCACGTCGAGTTTCGCAACGGGGCGCCGGGCAGCGCGTTGGTGCCCGCTGACGTGACGATGCATGATCTTGGGCTCGGCCCTGTCGACCTGCTCTACATCCTCGATTTTGGCAGCGACCAGGCCATGGGCGAGTTCGATGACCGCATCGTCCACCACATCATCACCACGCGCGGCCTGTCGCCCGATGGGTCCGTTCTGATCCGTTACACCGAGCCGGGCGGCGTGAAAAAGTCAGCCTTCGAAGTGGCGCCGCTCGCCGCCAGCCTGCGCTCGATACTGCTCAATGCAAGGCCGCTGCGGCCCACCGACGCGGCGATGCCCAACGAAGCCGATCGCAGCGCCGACGCCGGTGTGGCGATCGCGCCTGCCCAGGTGAGCGCCGCACGCACAGCAGTGGCGCAGATCAGGACCGACGCCACCGCGCTGCGCGCGCTGATCGACCCGCTTGCGCTCCCCGCTTCCGCGTTTGCCGCGGTGGTGGGCGCGGTTGACGCACTAAGTGCCTCGTTCGTCGATTTGCAGCACCGCGCGGCACTGGCGGGAGTCGCTTTATCCAGTCCTGGATCGATCCTGCGGGCGCGCAGCGAATGGTTTCAGCAGGTGCGCGCCGCCGCCGTCAATCTGGCGGACCGCTGGTCGGCCAAACTGGCCGCCTGCGATGCGCTGCTGGCCGAAGCGGTCAATCCGGCAAACAGCGACCAGATGAAGCTTGACGCGATCGAGCGCGCCGAACGTGAAGTATCCACTTCCTACACCGACCCGATACCTGCCACACCAGCGCTGTACCTGCCCATTGTGCAGGCCCGGCGCGCCACGTTCGCAGCTTCCCTGGGCGCCGTGCAGGCGGTGAGCACGTCTGCGGCGGTGGATATCCAAACGCTGTGGAACGCCTGGAGCGCGACCTTCCCCGGCCGCGCGGCGATTGACCTTGCCCTCGACACGGCGGCCGCGCAGGAAGATCAGGTGCGCGCGCTGGTCAGCTCAATGCAGTCGCTGACATCGAGCCTCATCACCGAACTGGCCCAGCGCATTGCGAAGGCTGACAAGATGATTGCCGACGCGGCGACAGCAACAGGCGAGGCGCAGGTGCAGCTGCTCACCGACGCCGTCAAGGCCTTGCTCGGCGACGGGGCACGCATCATTCCGCGGTTTACTTTATCGGCCGATCACGGCGATGAATGGCAAAACGCGTTCGACGGACGGGGCGCGCTGCTTGCCCACCTGCTGCCCGCGCGCGACTTTCCCGTCGACGACTGGATGTACGGCATCGCACGCGTGCGGCCCAAGCTGCACGATTGGGAGAACGTGGTCTTGCTGACCGGCGCATTCGGCACCGCCGAACCGTCGCTGGCACCGGTGCAGTTTCCATTCAACGCGGCCGAGCCGTGGCTGGCGATGGAACTGCCGGCCGCATTTGAACTCAACAAATCGGGCGACCATCTGCTCTACACGGCGGCCTACCCGGGCGGCGTCTTCAACAAGAATGCGCCCCAGTTCGGCGGCCTGTTGATCGACGAATGGACCGAAGTGATACCGGCAACGCAGGAGACCGCGGGGCTGGCTTTCAACTTTGATCGGCCCAGCAACGAGCCACCGCAGAGCATGTTGCTGGTCACGCCGGCGAGCAGTGGCCGCCAGTGGACCTGGGACGACCTGAAGCTGGCGGTACCCGAAACCTTCGACATGGCGAAGAAGCGCGCCGTGGAACCGCGCGACATCAGCGCTACACCGCTGTCACGCTTGCTGCCCGCGACATTGATGGCGTTCACGACCAATGCGATGTCAATCAGCAGCGAACTGCGCGTGGCCGATATCCTTATTGCCGAGAAAAGGGCGAACCTCAATGGCTAACGTATTCAAACCACCGCTGGATATGGCCGCCGCGCTGAAGATCCGCGCCCTGCCCTCCATCACCCGCTGGGAGCGGGTTGAAGGCATCCCGCGCGCGCATGATTTGGCGCGGGCACTACGTGCCGAAGTGAGCGATCCTCTGTGGATGCTCGCGCGGCAGTGGCAATTGGGCGAATTCATCGGGGACGATGCGGGTTCACCCGTGTTGGCCAAGCTGCATATCAAGACGACCCAGCTGACCACCTATGCGCCGCGCGACGGCGCCGAGCAGGCGTTCGATGACGGCACGCCGCTGGAGAGCCGCGTCGAACAGCGGCCCATCGCTTTCACCGCTGGCGCGCAGCGGCTCTCGCTCGACTTGCGGCTGCTGATGGGCCGTCAATGGCTCAAACTGGTGGCGCGGGACGGATTGCCGTTTGCGGCGGGGTTCAGGGCCGTGTTCAAGGTGGAAGCGCCGGATCCCCTGTCGCCCCTGTCGGCGGGCGTGTGCGCGCATCCCGAGGCCTGGCAGCACACAGCCGCCTTCGCGGGCCGCGCCATGGATGGCTATCTCTGGTATCAATGGCTGGTGGCGCGTCCTTCTCCGCGCGACTATTCCACGTTGCCGCCGCCGCTGGTGATCGGCGGGGCCGATGCCGACGCTGTCGATCTGTTGGGCGATCGATTCATCGCGTGGTTCGACCAACTGATCGACCAGCCCTTGAAGCCCGAAGAAAACGCATGGGACCCCGCGCGGCTGGAGTACCGCTTTCAATGCTCGGCGCCGCTCGCCGACGGCAGGAAGGAGTTCGTGGCCGAGGAATACTACCTTGGCAATCTGGACTGGTACGCCCTGGACGAGGCGCCCGCGAGCGCGGCGCCGGCGCAGCGGCCGGAGGTGCAGTCGGAGATTATCCAGAGCTTTATTCCGACCTCTGTCGAGTTTGCGGGCATGGCCAATCCGCGTTGGTGGACCTTTGAGGACCGCAAGGTGAATTTTGGCGCGATCAAACCCGATACCACCGATATCGCCAAGCTGCTGATGCTTGAGTTTGGGCTTGTGTACAGCAACGACTGGTGCATCGTTCCCGTGCCGCTGGCTGCTGGCACGGTGGCGGATGTGGCCGGCCTGGCAGTGACGAACGTCTTTGGCGAGCGGCTGTGGATCGAGCCCGCGGGGCAAACGCCGGAGCAGGCGTGGCAGCGCTGGAGCATGTACACGCAGCACCAGATCACGCCGGCGCGCACACCCAGCACCAGCCTGCTGATGCTACCCACCGTGCCCAAGGTCCAAGAGGGTGAAGCGCTGGAAAAAGTGATCATCGTGCGCGATGAAATGGCGAACATGGTGTGGGGGATCGAGGATACGATTCCCTTACCACACGGGGTGGGCAGGTCTGGCCATGGCGCCGCTGCCGAGACGCTGCGCTTTTACGAGCGGCTGGTGGGCGGTTCGCCACCCGCGCCTGCGCTGCTGAACGAGGCGAAGGTGCGCTATGAGGTGATGAACACGGTGCCGGAGAACTGGATTCCATTTATTCCGGTGCATGTGCCCGGCGACAATCGGCAGATCCAGCTGCAGCGCGCCAGCCTGCCGCGCCGGGTTGAAAATCAGGTCGGGCCTGGGGAAAAGATCAAGCCGCGCACTTCCCTGCTCAGAGAGGGACTCGATCGCGTCGCGCCGGAAGCATATTTTGTGCATGAGGAGGAAGTGCCGCGCTCGGGGGTGCAGGTGACGCAGGCGTTTCAGCGGACACGGTGGGCCGATGGGCGGGTGGTTGTCTGGTTCGGCGCAAGCAAGCGGGTTGGGCGCGGGGAAGGGTCGAGCGGGTTGCAGTTTGATCGGCTGGTGGCGGTGCCGAAGAAGACGTAGGAGCCGGGAATCTTGTCATGCATAAGCTGAACACGCCCAGTTGTACATGTCGTCGTCGACGACGAGTGGAATACCGAACATAACATCCCAAATCGACGCGCCCCTATTATTCTGAATCGCAGGGCAACGGGGTCTACTATCGGAGTTGTAAGTGACGCCCCCAGTCTAAGGGTCTATTCTGTAATGGGACGGGGGTGTGGCCCAGCATTTCGGGCGCCCGCACCCGAGGAGGTTCGCGCAATCGTCCATATCCTCAACATGATTGTTGATCAAATAGCCAGCCTTGTCGGTGTCAAGGACGGCCGTGCCGTGCGCCGTTGGATGGCTCCGACAACATCGAAAACTCATGCTCAGATCGACTACGCTGCTTGGCGCCTGTTGTTGCTTGAATCGGGCGTTGTTCGGCTGCAATAGCGTCGTCCACAAAGCGAAAAATCTCTACGCAAAACTAGTAGCAATGACGGAGGAAAACCATTGTCTTAGCAGTTTATTGAATAGTGGCGGTTACGTTGGCGCGAAATTCCAACACCGGTCGGCACGGTGCTCCCTTGGAAAGCAGGACTGTTTGCCTTGCCGTCCCGATAACCCCGGTATCGGGCGCCGCCACCGGAATGCAATCAGCGTGGCCCGGCCACGAGTAAATTTAGCGACGCCCTTCAATACGATTTGCCGGGATTGTCTCGCCACAACTCCTCGTGACTGTCTTCGGCTCGCGGCGAGCCTGGCCGGGCCGCTGGAGGTCAGTGGCCGCGTGGCACGCTTAGTGCGCGCCAGAGGCGCGCGGCCCACTACGACACGTCGCACCAGGACTCGGCCGAAAATCATGCAGTGATATTCGTGCTGATCTGTGCGAACCCGGGAAAGGTTACAAATTAATCACTATTGTTGATGCGAAACTCTTTATAATATGAATTAGACGCGTACCGGCGGGGCAATGCCTCGCCGTCAAAAGGTTTTAACTGCGTCCAACTTTAACGATGTCAATCAATATATTTTTGCAACGCCACGGGAATCACACAACAACATGGTCAAGAGCGCGCCGCACAAGTCCACACTCACTAACACGCTGACCTGATGGATATCCTTTCCGAGGATTCCGCCCTGGGCCTGTTTGGAACCGGGCTTAGTCAGCATTCCCGCCTAGTCACCCTCGCGAGCGCCCAAGGCCGCGCCCTGCCCGAATCCCTCATGGCAGAAAAGTTCAGCGGCCGCGAGGCGGTCAACGAACTGTTCGCCTTCGACGTGGACGCGCTAAGCGTCTCGACCGACCTCGACCTGGATATCTTCATTGGCGAAGAACTGACCATCGCGCTGCTGCAGCCCGACGGCAGCCGGCGCGCATGGCACGGCCTGTGCACGCAAGCGTCATGGATGGGGGCCGACGGCGGCGTGGCGCGCTATCGCATGCGCCTCGAACCGGCATTGGCACTGCTGCGCTATCGGCGCGACAGCTACATTTTCCAGCACAAAAACACGCAGGAGATCATTACCGAGCTGCTGTCCGATTACGGGCAAGTGCGATTCTAGTTCGACGTCATGCAAGAGCTGGCGCAACGAGAAATTTGCACCCAGTACCGCGAGAGCGATCTCGAATTCCTTACGCGCCTGCTTGCCAGCGAAGGCCTAAACTGGCGCTTCGAACATGACCAGGCCGGGGACGACGACGAAGGAGGCGATGGCCAGGCCAGGCACCGATTGGTCATCTTCGACAGCAAAGCGAAGGCCCCGGCCACTCCGGGCGGCGACACGATCCGGTTTCACGGCGTGCGTGCCACCGACAACGACGACGCGATTAACGAGTTACGCGCCAAGCGCCAGGTTCAAGCCAACGCCGTCAGCATCAGCAGCTGGGACCCGTTCCAGCTGGTTGCGCCCGCGGCTGAGCAGACTTCCAACGTGAATTCGGGAGAACTGCCGGCGCAGGAAATTTACGACGGCAGCGGCGAACGCATCGCCAGTGACAGCGGGTTAGCCAATCTCCATAGCCTGCTGATGCTGCAAGCGCTCGAACTTGACAACAAGATGTTCGAAGGTGCCGGCTCGGTGCGGCGACTGGCCGCCGGCCATGCATTCGCCCTGACACAGCATGAACGCTATCCAGACGCCGCCTTCAAGGTGCTGTCCGTCAGCCATGAAGCGCGCAACAATTTTCAGTCGCAAATCGCGACAGTGCCCGATACGGGCCTAGAAGCGGGTACCTATCGCAATAAATTTACCTGCGTGCCCGATGTTGTTCCTATCGTCCCGTGCATGATGACCGCGCCCGGGGCCAGCACAGCGCTCGGCCCGCAGACGGCCATGGTGGTCGGACTGGGCGATTCGATCTCGACGACGGTGCGCGACCATCACGTAAAAATTTAGTTCGCGTGGCAGCGCGGGCACGCCGCCAATGCTGGCGGCATGGGGCACAACACCGACACGAAGGGTAGTGCTCCAGGAGACGAAACGTCGGGCACCTGGGTCCGCGTGGCAGAAGCGCTTGCCGGTCCGAACTGGGGTTCGCAGTTTACGCCGCGCATAGGCACTGAAGTGCTAGTCGATTTTATCGAAGGCGACATGGACCGGCCGATCGTCGTCGCTCAGCTGTATACCGGATCCGATGCGCCACCTTTCGCCGCCGGTATCGATTCGGCCGCCAACCACGCAGGCGTGCTCTCTGGTATCCATAGTCATAACTTCGATGGTCACGCGTTCAACCAGTGGCAGCTCGACGACACGCCGGGACAGGTACGCACGCGCCTGGCGACCAGCACCGCGGAAACGCAACTCAATCTTGGCTACCTGATTGCGCAGGCGCCATCCTCCGCCCATCGCGGCGCCTATCGCGGCAGCGGGTTCGAGCTGCGCACCGACGCCTGGGGCGTGGTGCGGGGGGGCGCGGGCGTGCTGCTGTCGACCACGGGTCGCTACCAGATTGGCAGCGGCATCGACTCGACCCAGCTCGATGTCGCCGAGGCGGTCTCGCTGTCAAAGGGCGCCCGTGACTTGGGCGAGCGCCTTGCAGAAGCGGCGGCGCAGCAGCAGGCGCTGTTCAGCGAGGACGCGGCTAAGGCGCACGACGAGTTGATCGGGCAGATCGATCCGATGGCAAAGGGCAAGCATGAAGGGGAGCTAAACGGACAGGATGTGCTCAAGGCTAAAAGCGGCGAGCGTGACCTCGACGCCGAACAGCCGGTGGAAAAATTTGCAACGCCGATCGTGCTGATGGAGGGTCCCGCCAACATCAACTGGGCAACGCCGGCATCGACGGTGGTTTTCGCCGGAGAGCAGATGCAGTGGACCACCCAGTCGGACCTGCACCTCGCGGCGGCGCACACGGTGTCGTCAGTTGCCGCGAACGCGGTTAGCCTGTTCACGCACGCTGGTGGCATTCAGGCGTTCGCGGGCAACGGGCCGGTGTCACTGGAGGCGCACTCTGATCAACTGGAGATACTGGCGGATAAGGCAATCACGGTTATCTCAGTGAACGATAGCATCCAGATCAATGCCAAGGAAAAGATTGTGCTGCAAGCCGGGCAATCGTCGATCACCCTTGAGGGCGGCAATATCACGTTTGCGTGTCCCGGCAATTTCACTGTCAAGGGTGGCACCCATGTGTTCGACTCCGGTGCTTGCAATCCCGCAGTACTGCCAGGCCAGCCGACACTGCTGAGAAAATTCGCCCCAATTAAGAAAGACAAGCCGGGCCCGCACGAAATTACCGTGATGGGCTTTAGCGCCGAGGGCGAGGCACTTGAAGGGGCGCTGGTGCAGTTCTTTGACATGGACGAGGGCGCCACTTTTGCCGAGCGCGAGGTAGCCGGCAGCGGCCTGTCGGAGGTGGTGACTGCGGCCACAAGCCAAGCATACCGCGCCCTGATCGGCTATGAAGGCTGGTCCGCCCAGTTCGACAATGCCGACGATGATGAGGACGAGGAAGTCGAGCAATACGAAGCCGGCGTGCTTGAAGAAGACCGTGATACTGAACACTTGTAGGAAAACGGATGCGTATTCATAAAGTAGAAAAGCACGACACGCTGTGGAAGTTGGCCAAGTATTATTCGACCACGGTGGACGTCATCGGCCGGCTGAATGGCCTGAAGGGAACCCAGCTGCACCGTCTGTCCATCGGCCAGATGCTGCGCATCCCCGACGCGAACAGTGCTAAGCCTGACGCCGAGCTGAAGGTTAAGTTTCGCAGCATGGACTTCAAGACGATTACCCCAAAAAAAGTCAAGGTCGAGCACGACGGCAAGGAGGAATGGCATGTCATGGACAAGGCCGACCACCTGCTGCTGTCGATCCAGGATCATGCCCTGGGCCTGAAGGTATGGGTAGAAAACCTGAACAAAGAGATGGAGCAGGTGCTTTCCCACGAGATTCTACCCATCGGCAAGTGGAATGTGTTCATTGATTCGCGCAAGGTCAAGGCCGACGGCGCCTTGCAGCCAAAGCGCGGCGCGCCGGCGTCCAGTGCAGCCCGGGTCAAGGCTGTCACCTCTCAGAACGCCCAGCTCAAACAAGGGCAGGCCGCCGAGGAACAGACGCGGGTCGAGGCGGGCAAACCGGTGCACGCGGTCGCAACTATCTACACCTCGGCTAACCTGCGCCTGCCGCCGGTGAACGAAAAATACCGTGAACTGATCATTGCCGCAGCCGAGGCGCATCAGCTCAGCCCGCAGTCCCTGGCCGCGATGATCAACATCGAAGCTGCCAAGGCGCGCAGGGGGCCCAACAAAGGCGAGTGGCTGGAACAATCCAACGCCCATGATTCATCGCTAGCGCAGGGTCTGGCCCAGTTTTTCCCGGCCGGCTGGACCGATGTCAGCAAGGATCCGTCCTCGCTGCTTCACAAGGAATGCGGCAACCTTAACAACGGTGCCCTAATGGCTAAGCGCAGGGTTGCGCGCTATGCCATCGATGGTGCCGCGACCTACGCCCAGATCAATCTGCGCAATTTTTCGAGGCAGTCCCGCTATCCCGTCGATGCACTTCCCCCGGAAGACAAGGCCAAGGTCGCCTACATCTTGCACCATGACGGGCTGACGGGCACTATGATGCTGGTTGGCCTGGAGCCCCCGATGTCCAGGACCAGGGCGCGCAACAAGCTGATCGGACAGTTGGGTGGGGACGCGGAAAAGGCCGATCGCATCATCGCACAGTACGATGGGAACTCTTTCAACGCGTACCGGGGCTGGCTGTTCGTAAGCGTGGCATCAGTACCGTCTTGACGCCCGCTTACTTCCGGCCCCAGCCATTCCAAGCCATGCGCAGCAGCGTCGCGTTCGCCATTCGCTGATCGAAGGCCTCTGCGTCGAAGCTGCCGCCCACCCATCTCAAATAGTCCTTTGCTTCCTGGCTCTTCGGTTCGTCCCGCAGTGTCGTGAGGAAGTCGTCGTAGCCGCCGATGCCGCCGACGTCTTCAGGCGGGCATGCGCGCTTGCCATCGATGATATAGGCACTGCCCATTGGCTCTGGACGTTGCTCAATTTTTTCGACGTGAATTTCATGCTGCCAGCTGTCCCCGAAATCGTATTGGTAGGTGAAGCGCTGGCCGGTGTACAGCAATCGATTCAGCTTTCCTTTTCGGTCATCGAACATTTCCTCGTCGCTGTCGTAGCTGCCCTCAAGAACATGCTCGTTGTCAAGCATGCTGTAGGTGCGGCCCTCAACACGAAACTCATGAAGATGGGCGTCGGTCCAGCCAAACGCGGCCTGGATGATGTGATGAAGCGCACGCAAGCTGAGGTCGCCGTCGACGACGATACGGCGCCAGATTGGCGGCGTGATGTCTGCGATGCTGATGCGCAAAGTGATGACGATATTTTTCTTGGCCATGAGAGTTTCGTTCAATGCGCGCAATTACCATCACCGGATGTGACGTTACAACTACGCGCTGACAGTGCTCAGTTTATCAGCCAGATTCCACGGCAACAAATCTTCAACCCGATTGACCGGATAGTCGGCGATGTGGGCCAGCACATGGCGTAGATAAGCCTGCGGATCGATGCCGTTGAGCTTGGCGCTGACGATCAGCGAGTACATCGTTGCAGCGCGCTCGCCGCCGCTGTCTGCGCCCATGAACAAGAAGTTCTTGCGGCCAAGGCAGCAGGTTCTCAACGCGTTCTCGGCGATGTTGTTGTCGATCTCGGCCAAGCCATCTTCGCAGTAGTACACCAGCGCCTGCCACTGATTGAGCAAGTAGTTTATGGCTTTCGTAGTGTCGGACTGGGTCGATAGTGTGAGCAGCCGTGCCCGCAACCATACTTCAAAGTCGTCGAGCAAAGGCCGCGCTTGTGCTTGCCGTATTCGCTGTCGATGATCAGGCAGCTGGCCGCGGATCTGTTCTTCGATTGCGTACAGTTCGCCGATCCGCCGCAACGCTTCTGTCGTTGTCACGGTCGCCTTGCGCGCATGCAGATCATGGATCTTGCGTCGCGCATGCGCCATGCACGCTGCTTCGCGCACGCGGCCATCGGCGAAGATTTTATCGTAGCCTGGAAACGCGTCGGCCTGTAGAACCCCAGTGAAGTTGGCCAGGTGCGACTGTGGATGCTGGCCTTGGCGATTCGGCGTATAGGCGAACCATGCGGCCGGCGCCGCAGTCGAGCCGGAGCGCCTGTCGTCGCGCACGTAGACCCACAGGCGTGCTGTCTTGGTTTGGCCGTTCCCCGGCGCAAGCACAGGCATCGGCGTGTCATCCGAATGGATCTTGCCGGGCTGGAGCACGTAGCGCTGCAGTGCGTCGACCAGGGGGCGCATCAGGGCCCCGCACGCACCTACCCAGCGCGCCATCGTGGAACGATCAAGCTCGACGCCGTCACGTGCGTAGATGGCGGACTGGCGGTACAGTGGCAGATGGTCGGCGAACTTGGCGACGAGTATGTGCGCCAGCAAGCCTGGTCCTGCGATGCCGCGTTCGATGGGGCGGCTAGGCGCTGGCGCCTGCACGATGTGATCGCAGCAGGCGCATGCCTTCTTGCGGCGTATATGCCGAATTACCTTGAAGGCCGAATCGATGAGCTCAAGCTGCTCGGATACATCCTCGCCCAAGGGCTTGAGTTTGCCACCGCATTCGGAGCAGGCCTGGTCCGGCGGCTCAATGATATTGTCTTCGCGCGGTAGATGCACCGGCAGCGGCTGGCGCGCAACCTTGCGCGCGTGCGCAGCGGGCAATGTCGCTTTCTGCTCGCCGGCGCCATCCTCGGCAATGAGATCCTCCAGCCGCGTTTCCAGCAGTTCGATCTTGCGGTCGAGCTTCTCGGACTTGCGGCCAAACTGCATTCGCTTGAGCTTTGCCAACTGGAGTTTGAGCTGCTCGATTTCGAGAGAGCGGACATTGAGGGCCTGCTCCAGCGTCGTGACGGTATCGCGCAGTTGTTGCACTTCGCCGTCGCGCTGCAGCAGCAGCGCTTTTAAGGCTTCGATATCGTCGGGAAGTGAGGTAGGGCTGGAAGGCATGCGCGCAGTTTACGCGCATGTTTAAACGTTTACAACACCGACATGAGGGGCGCGGTGCGTTCGGGCTGTTTCCAGTTGATGCCTTCGAGGAGCATCGACAGTTGGGCCGGCGTCAGATGGACCTTGCCGTCGGTTGCTTGCGGCCAGACGAAGCGGCCATGCTCGAGGCGCTTGGCGAACATGCACAGGCCATCGCCACTGGACCACAGCAACTTGATGACGTTGCCGCGCCGACCACGGAACGCGAACACGTGGCCGCTGAATGGGTCGTCCAGCAACGCACTCTCCACCTTGGCCGCCAGGCCGTTAAAGCCGCAGCGCATATCCGTGAAGCCTGCAGCGATCCAGATACGTGTGCCCGCCGGCAGCCCGATCATGGTCGCAGACTCTGGAAGATCGTTCTGAGCAGCGCAGCGTCGACGCCCTCGTGAACACGCACGACCGCGTCGGCGAAGATGATCTCGACCGTGCTCAGGTTGGCGGCAGGCGACGCCGCTTGGGCGATCACCGCCGGCGCCACCATCAACGGAGTATCCGCAATAACGACCGGCAGCAACGTTGTGCTTGCGTCCGGTATATTGTCAAAGAGACCTGCGCGATACTCGCGGCGCCACTTGAACACCATGTTGGCGTTGACGCCGTTGGCCATCGAAAGCTTCGAAACCGACACCCCGGCTTCGCACGCCGCAGCGGCAAGGCGCCGCTTGAACTCGACCGGATAGTTCGGCCGCCCTTTCCGGTTTCCCGGCTTCATTTCAGTATCCAAAGTAGTTCCCATCATAAAAGTAGTGGGAACTACTTTGGCGGGCATGCCTACTTGCGTCCAGACGGTGCTGGCGTCACGCTTACGGCTGTTCTCTTACTGCGATGCGGGACTGGACGTCAACAGCTATATCGTCAAGGATGCAGCGCTGTTCGCCAAGGCGCCACGCTCCATTGCCGACATTTTCGCGTTCATGGCGTCGCAACCGCGCGTGCCGCGTCCAGCTCCGCGCAAAGGCGCGGCGAAGGCCAAGCCGGCACCAGCGGCCGCAGCCAACCCGGCAGCGGCAGCGCCCAAGCCGCCGTTGGCGGCTGCGCCTGCTCCTGCGCCTGCTGCCCCTGCACCGGCAACCCCTTCCCCTGGGGCTGCCGCGCCAGCCCCAGGGGCGATGCCGGCGCCGCAGTGGCATGATCCGCTCGACGTGTGCACCATCCGTAGTGCGGGCCTAGCCAGCGTCAACGGCGCCAAGTTTGGCATGGTCCGGAATGGCGGCACCAAGGCTCACCAGGGAATCGATCTGATTGCGGTGCCCGGCACTCGCATCTACGCCGTTGCCGATGGCCGCGCCGTTGCTGTCCCGCAGGCGAACGGCAATGCCTATGGCAATACACTGGTACTGAAGGTGGGGATCGACGATTTACCAGACTTCCAGCGAACCAAAGTGCTCGCCTCCATGCCCAATGCCACGTTTGTCTATTTTTATTACGCCCACCTCAACGAGATGATCGACGGTCTCCCGTTCCGCAACGTGCAGGCAGGCGATATTATCGGAAAGACGGGCAATTCCGGTAATGCCACCAATATGGTCACGGTCGCGTCCGGAGCACATTTGCATTTCGAAGTCAGGAAAGTTGCTGCCATCCCCAAGACACCGGGCCAGCCTTTAATTAACCGGGTTAATCCCCTGCCCTATATTGTGAATTGTACAAACGCATGAAAACACTGAGCTCTTCCCACTTTGCCCTTCCTTGCCTGGCTCTGTTGCTACTCTCTGGTTGTTCTCAGGCCAAGGAACCGGTTCCGCAGGCGGCCAGCCCAGAGACGAGGCGACAAGCAAAGGACGTCGCGGCCGCGCCCCAAAATCCCGGCGAGGTGGCCGAACGAGCGGGTCACGCTGCTGTTGAACAGGCTCGCGCCGGCATTGACGACAAGAAGCGCTGGTCGTACGTGGTCATGGAATCGGATGCCACGGCTGAAGAGGCGGACACGCTGGTCATGCCGCTGGTGAAGGCGGCCCAGTTCGAGATGCGGCTGCAGCCCAAGGATGGCCATATCGTCTTTACAAAGCCTGGCATCAAGCATGTCTTCAAGCTGGCCGGCCCTCCGGGCTTGAAAGGTGACATTTGTCCCAACTACAACGTGCGGGTACTAGATGCGTCTCGTGACCATGCTGTATTTCGAAAGGTGTGTATTCCCTTCGAATATTCACGCGACCGCGTTTTTATGAGCAACCAGTTCTTTCTGTACGACGTGCAGACGGCCACCGTACGCACTCTGTGGACCGCCATGCGCGACCAAAAGGGTGACCGCATGCCCGAGGCCGATCCGCCGATCACGGTCAAGATCACGGCGAGCGGCTATCGTTTCGACTGGGCCGGCGTGCATCCGGGCGAAGACGGGCCGGTCAAGATGAATATTCGCAACGTTTACACGCGCCAGAAGGTCGGCAAGCCCGACGCAAGCCTGTCGTGTGCCGATCTTAATTTTCCCGGCAAGGAAGGGCTGGAAAGTGAAAGCTGCCAGACCGGAATCCTGACGCTGGTGGAAAAGACGCCCAAGTAGGGGCAGTACCGACCCGCACGCGGGCAATGGCTGCGCCACTCCTGATCGGAACGCCAGGGACCGTTCGTTTGATTAGTACCGGTCAGCCCCGATTGCAGTGGTCAAGAATTTCGGAGACATCAATAGGTTGTTGTTCTGCCATTTTCCGTTCGTAGACGGTGGGCGGCAGATTGCCCAATGCTGAATTCGGTCATTCGCAGTTATAGAAGCTGACGATGAAGCGGGCCTCCTTTTGCAGCTGCTGAAGAAGCTGGTAGCTCATTTCAGTTCGCGAGCAAAGAAGGCCGACGCCTTTTTTAATATCTCAACATCTCCTTTCAGCTGGCGGTTTTCCTGCTCCAGTCGTCGGATACAAAAATGACGGCAGGGTCACGATCATCACCACGGGAAAAAACTGATTTTCTGGCCGGCCCCGAATTCACGCTCGCCGCGCTACCCTGTCAATGCAATGAGGTTACAGAGGGGAAATTCCACCCAGCAGTGATTAGGTCGTCCCAATCCACAGGATCATACCCGTATGAAGCCTCATATTTCCCATTTGCAAGAAAATTCAATTTGCACATCGTGAAAGGCTGTTTGCCTCCTTCTGCCAAGTGCTCCTGCAGTCTTCTCATCCAACCATCGAGATCTTGAAAAACCGGAAGTGCTTTCTCACGAGTAACCCCATCCTGAGAAATGAGATAGCTATTTCCGAACTCGCTCTGTTCACCTTCCACATAATAAGTGATCATCAACTCACGCCAACCTGGTTCAGCAGCCGATATTGCGCGATTTGCTATTTCTTGAATTATTTGAAATTGATCAATTTTATTCATCAAAGCTACCTAGTTGATTGAGGGACGAACGCACTCGTGGCATACCGTCTTCACACTATAACTGACTCTAAATGCATCCGGGCGTTGCGTCAAATTGGCTTTGTCGAAAATAGCCTCAAAATTTGCACTCACAGTATTCCCTTTATTGCTGAGATTTCTAAGTTTATTTTCAAGTCGTTTGTACGCTCCGCCGTTGAGATTTGGCACGGTTCATCGGGGTCGGTGCCGACATCTCGACACCGATTCATCGGGGTCGGTGCCGACATCTCGACACCGATTCATCGGGGTCGGTGCCGACATCTCGACACGAACTCAGCGCTACGCCCGAATGGCTTGCGATATGCGGACGAGTGGTTGTTCTATCGTGCAAGTTGCGTTAAGGAATTTTGATTTTTGAAGCTCCCTCCGGGAGCTTGAGGGGAAAGGGGCGGAGAGCGGCGCCTCAGGCGCCCCGCCGCGAAGCGGCGGAAGATGGGCGATTCGGAGAGGGTTGCCCCGGCACGGGGCAACCCTTCGAATCCCACCCTTCCGTCCAGAGCAAAAAAAAAGGACACCCGCAGGGGTGTCCTTTTTTTTTGCTTCTGGCGGAGAGGGTGGGATTCGAACCCACGGTAGGGGGAAACCCTACGCCTGATTTCGAGTCAGGTACATTCGACCACTCTGCCACCTCTCCGGTGATTCATTTGAACTCTTGGCCAGCTGGTAGCTCAAGGGTGGTCTTCAAATTCTGTTCGCTTGCTGCTGCGAGGACAGAATTATAGCAAAGCCCCGCTAAAACGGAAGAGGAAAAAGCCAAAATCCCAAAAAATTTTTGCCGCCGCGAAAATCACGCCGCTGGCGCCAACTTCTCCAGCCCACCCATATACCCCCGCAACACCTCTGGAATCACCACACTGCCATCTGCCTGCTGATAATTCTCCAGCACCGCCACCAGCGTGCGCCCCACCGCCAAACCCGAACCATTCAGAGTATGCAGCAACTCCGGCTTGCCCTGCGCATTGCGGAACCGCGCCTGCATGCGCCGCGCCTGGAACGCCTCGCAGTTCGACAGCGACGAAATCTCACGGTAAGTATTTTGCGCCGGCAGCCACACCTCCAGGTCATACGTCTTGGTCGCCCCAAAGCCCATATCCCCCGTGCACAGCGACATGACGCGATACGGCAAGCCCAACCCCTGCAGAATCGCCTCCGCATGCCCGACCATCTGCTCGAGCACATCATAGGAAGTATCCGGGTGCACAACCTGCACCAGCTCGACCTTGTCGAACTGATGCTGGCGAATCATGCCGCGCGTGTCGCGCCCGTAACTGCCCGCCTCGGAACGAAAACACGGCGTGTGCGCAGTGAACTTAAGCGGCAGCTGGTCAGCCGCAACAATCTCGTCGCGCACCAGGTTGGTCAGCGATACTTCTGATGTGGGAATGAGATAGAAATGCTCGCCCTCGCCTTCCGCGCCGCCTTTCTTCACAGAGAACAGATCGGCTTCGAACTTGGGCAGCTGGCCCGTGCCGCGCAGCGAATCGGCATTGACCATGTAAGGGGTATAGCATTCGGTATAGCCATGCTCGCCCGTGTGGGTGTTGAGCATGTACTGCGCCAGCGCGCGGTGCAGGCGGGCGATGCCGCCTTTCATGACGGAGAAGCGCGAACCGGTCAGCTTGGTAGCCACGTCAAAGTCCAGCCCCAGCGCCGCGCCCACGTCCACATGGTCGCGCACCTCGAAATCAAAGGTGGGCGGCGTGCCAACCTTGCGTACTTCCACATTGCCGCTCTCGTCCTGCCCTTCCGGTACCGAGGCATGCGGCAGGTTGGGCACCGCTTCCATGAAGGCGGCCAGCTTGCCCTGCACTTCGGTCAGTGCGACTTCGTTGGCCTTGAGCTCGTCACCCAGGCCGCCCACTTCCGCCATCACGGCCGTGGTATCTTCGCCTTTGCCCTTGAGCATGCCGATCTGTTTCGACAGCGAGTTGCGCTTGCTTTGCAGCTCTTCAGTGCGGGTCTGGATCGCCTTGCGTTCCGCTTCGAGGGCGTTGAAGGCCGCCACGTCGAGCTTGAACTTGCGCGTTGCCAGCCGCGCCGCCACTGTGTCGATGTCTTTGCGAAGAAGTTGGATGTCTATCATGGTCACATTGCCGCTATGTCGAAAGCGCAATTGTACCAAGCCGACAGCCACTTCCGGCGATTTGCATCAGGTATCCCCGAGGCCGCGCTCGCCTGCGCGCACTGCTGTTACTGCCCTGCTGTTACTGCGCTGCTGCTTGCTGCTCTTACAGGGCGGCCTTCTCGGCTGCCGTCAGGCGCTTGGCTTTCACTTCCACCGTCTGCACCGGCGCTTGATCGACCACGCTCACGTAGGCAGCCGGCGCGGCAATTTCAACCACCGGTACTTCGGCCGTGGCGTAGGCTGCAAAGGTCGACAGGAAGGCGGCTGCGACAAAGATGCCTTCGAGGTTTTTAGGTGCTTTCATGATGCTCTCCTTGGGTTAAAGTCAGTTGGTATGGTTGAACTTTAACCCTCATCTCCCGCACCTTCCACCGGCTTGCGATGAAGCGCCGAAAACACGGGACAGGATGCAGAAAAGTGCGCACGATGTGCGCTGCCTCAGCCTTTGCGCGCGTCGTCGTCCAGGCTGCGCAGCCAGGCCAGCTTTTCAGCGATCTTGGACTCGATCCCGCGCGGCACCGGCTCGTACCAGCGCGGCTCGGCCATCCCGTCCGGCAGGTAGGTCTCCCCGGCCGCGTAAGCGTTCGGCTCGTCATGGGCGTAGCGGTATTCGTGGCCGTAGCCGAGCTCCTTCATGAGCTTGGTCGGGGCGTTGCGCAGGTGGACCGGCACTTCGCGCGACTTGTCCTTCTTGACGAACGCGACAGCCCGGTTGTAGGCGTTGTAGCCGGCGTTGCTCTTGGCCGCCATGGCCAGGTAGATCACGGCTTGCCCCAGCGCCAGCTCGCCTTCCGGCGAACCCAGCCGCTCGTAGGTGGCGGCGGCATCGTTGGCGATCTGGATTGCGCGCGGGTCGGCAATGCCGATGTCTTCCCAGGCCATGCGCACGATGCGCCGCAGCATGTATTGCGGATCGGCCCCGCCGTCGAGCATTCGGCACAGCCAGTACAGGGCCGCGTCCGGATGCGAGCCGCGCACCGATTTGTGCAGCGCCGAGATCTGGTCGTAGAAATTGTCGCCGCCCTTGTCGAAGCGGCGCGAGTTGAGCGTGAGCGCATTGTCGACAAACTCGCCCGTCACCCGCGTCACGCCCGAGGTGGCGGTCGAGGTCTTGGTTTGTTCGAGCAGGTTCAGAAAGCGGCGCGCGTCGCCGTCGGCATAGCCAATCAGGGTCGCCACGGCCACGTCATCAAACGTCAGGTGGCCCAGGCCATGCTCCTGCGCCCGCTGCAGCAGCTGCAGCATTTCGGCGTCGCTCAAGGCTTTGAGCACGTACACCTGGGCCCGCGACAACAAGGCGGAGTTCACTTCAAAGGACGGGTTTTCCGTGGTGGCGCCAATCAGCGTCACCAGGCCCGATTCCACAAACGGCAGCAGCGCATCCTGCTGCGACTTGTTGAAGCGGTGGATTTCGTCAATGAATAAAATCGTGTGCTTGCCGTTGGCCAGGTGGTGCTCGGCCTGCTCGATGGCGGCGCGGATATCTTTCACGCCCGACAGCACGGCCGACAGGGCAATGAACTCGCAGCCAAAGGCGTTGGCGGTCAGGCGCGCCAGCGTGGTCTTGCCCACGCCCGGCGGCCCCCACAAGATCATGGAGTGCGGCTTGCCGGACTTGAATACCAGCGCCAGCGGCTTGCCGTCGCCCAGCAGGTGGCTTTGCCCGATTACTTCGCCAATGGTTGCCGGCCGCAATGCTTCCGCCAGGGGCGGCGCAGGCTCGGTCTTGAATAAGTCGTCCATGCACAGTCTTGTCAAAGTTGAATGCGTAGTCTAGCGCATGGATACGCACGCGGCGCGCGCACACGCAAGCGAAACTCAGGAACCCTTGGCCGCTTGTGCTTTCCCCTGCCGCTTCGCCTGCACCAGCACGCGCCCGTACATGGTGTCGGTGCGCTCGCCCGGCACCGATGGGTCGGTGGCAAACTTGCAGGTCTGAATGTATTCCATGGCGGCCCTCGCCTGCAGCGCCTGGCCGTCCGCCGGCTCGGCCTTGACGGCATAAGGGGTTCCGGTTTCATTGACGAGAAAGCGCACCAGCACGCCATCGGTGCCGCTGGGGTCGCGATTGAAGCCTTCAAAGCCGGCAAAACGGCCCGATGGCGCGCAGCTGCCTGCCACCAGCGCCGGGCGGATGGTGGCAGGCCCGGTCAGGGTCCAGACAAACTGGATGGGATAGGTGGCGGTGCGGCTGTGCTCGTCCAGCCCGGCCTTGAATTTGCACTTGACGAGGGATCGCATGGCGGCCTCGTCCAGCAAGCGCCAGCCGCTGCTGCGCGCCACGGTGGCGTCGGCTATGTTGCCGGCTTCATCAATCTGGAAGTTGAGCACGGTGACGCCGTCGACTTCGTAACGCCGCGCTTCGTTGGGCCACTGGGGCGTGGTGCAGGATGCGGGCGACTCCAGCAGGCCGGCCGGGAAGGCCTTGGCCAGGGTGCGATTGGTGCGCTTGGGAACGTCGGGCGCGGCCAGCCACACCACCAGTACTACCAGGGCCGCCCCGAGGGCGATATTTTTCTTGTTCATGCCCTGCCTGGCACCTTAATTCTTGAAGACGTCAGCGCCTTTTGGAACGACAAACTTGAATTGCTCCGCACCCAGGGCGGGATTTCTTTCAAACTTGGTGAAGGTGAGAATCGAGGTCTGGCCGAACGCATCGCGCAGTTCCATGGCAGCCGGCGCGCCATTTTTCATGCCAATGCTGATTTGCTGGAACTGGCTGTCCTTGGCCTTGGGGGTGGCATTGAGCCATTCCATGCCGCCGCGGGCGCCGGCATCGGTCAACGCGAAATTCTTTTCCAGGTCGTTGCTGCCAAACAGGATGGCGGCCGGCGAGGAACCCAGGGCATCGCCCAGTTTCTTGACCGTGACCTGGTTCAGGTCCTTGTCGTAAATATACAGCTGGTCACCGTCGGCCTGCAGCAGTTGCTCGTAGGGCTTTACATAGGTCCAGATGAACTTGCCGGGACGGGCAAAGACAAAGGTGCCGGTCGACGGCTGCACGGCCTTGCCGGTATTGCTTTTCTTGACCTGGTGCTGGGTGAACTCGCCACGCGCGGCCTTGGTGCCGGCAACGAAGGATTTGAACTGGTCCAGCGCCGCGGCCTGGACACTGCCTGCCATGGCCAGGCCCAGCGCCAGGGCGCCGATCGCGGTCTTGATAAGTGTATGCATTGTTACCTTTCTTGTTGGGTAGTGCGGCACGCTGCCTCTACCGCCTCTACCGTTAACGGCTGGGCGGGCAATCCGTGCACACGAAGGTTTATTCGGCGCTGGCGGCAGGCACCAGGATGTCGCGGTTGCCATTCGATTGCATGGCCGACACAACACCGCTGTTTTCCATTTGCTCCAGCAAGCGGGCCGCGCGATTGTAGCCGATCCGCAGGTGACGTTGAACCAGGGAAATGGAAGCGCGGCGGTTCTTGAGCACCACCTGCACCGCCTGATCGTACATCGGGTCGGCCTCGCCGCCCGCTTCGCCGGCCGCACCGCCCTCGGCGCCACCCTCGCCTTCGAGCGTGCCACCTTCCAGAATGCCGTCGATGTAATCAGGCTCCCCCGTGGTTTTCAGGTGCTTGACCACGCGGTGCACTTCGTCGTCGGACACAAAGGCGCCGTGCACCCGCACCGGCAGGCCAGTGCCTGGCGGCATGTACAGCATGTCGCCCATGCCCAGCAGCGCTTCCGCGCCCATCTGGTCCAAAATGGTGCGCGAGTCGATCTTGGACGATACCTGGAAGGCGATCCGGGTCGGGATGTTGGCCTTGATCAGGCCGGTAATCACGTCCACCGAGGGGCGCTGGGTGGCCAGGATCAGGTGCAGGCCGGCCGCGCGCGCCTTTTGGGCGATGCGGGCAATCAATTCTTCCACTTTCTTGCCAACCACCATCATCAGGTCGGCCAGCTCGTCAATGACGATGACGATGGTCGGCAGCTTTTCCAGCGGTTCCGGCGAGTCCGGCGTCAGGCTGAACGGGTTGGGAATGTGTTCTTCGCGCTTGGCAGCTTCGGCGATCTTGGTGTTGTAGCCGGCCAGGTTACGCACGCCCAGCTTGCTCATGAGCTTGTAGCGCCGTTCCATTTCGTTCACGGCCCAGTTCAGGGCGTGGCCGGCCTGGCGCATGTCCGTCACCACCGGCGCCAGCAGGTGGGGAATGCCTTCGTACACCGACATTTCCAGCATCTTGGGGTCGATCAGGATCATGCGCACATCAGCCGGATCGGACTTGTATAGCAGCGACAAGATGGTGGCGTTGATACCCACCGACTTGCCGGAACCGGTGGTACCGGCCACCAGCAGGTGGGGCATCTTGGCCAGGTCGGCAATGACAGGTTTGCCGGCAATATCCTTGCCCAGCGCTACCGTCAACTGCGAAGGGCTGTCGTTGTAGAGCTTGGAGCCGACAATTTCGGTCAGGCGCACGATCTGGCGCTTCGGGTTAGGCAGCTCCAGCGCCATATAGTTCTTGCCCGGGATGGTTTCCACCACGCGGATGGAGGTCAGCGACAGGGAACGGGCCAGGTCGCGCGCCAGGCCCACGATCTGGCTGCCCTTCACGCCCGTGGCTGGTTCGATTTCGTAGCGTGTGACCACCGGTCCCGGATAGGCTGCCACCACTTTCGCTTCCACGCCAAAGTCCGACAATTTCTTTTCGATCAGGCGGCTGGTGAATTCCAGCGTTTCCACGGACACCGTTTCCTGTACCGGCGGCGGCTCGTCGAGCAGCGACAGGGGCGGCAGGCTGGAGTCGCCCGGCAAGTCCTGGAACAGGGTAGTCTGCTTTTCCTTTTGCACCCGTTCTGATTTCACCACTTCCACCACCTGCGGTTCGATCCGGATCGGCGGGGCGGCCACGTGCTTTTCCACGTGCTTGGCGCGTTCGCTCACCACCACTTCATCACGCTTGACGGCAGCCACTTCGCCCTGCCTGCGGTCTTCGCGGTCCTGGTAGCGCAGGCGGAAGTAAGCAATGGCGTTTTCGATGGCGCCGCCAATGCGCTCGGCCACCGACATCCACGACACGTGGAAAAACAGGGAAAAACCCAGCCCGAACAAGGCCAGGAACAGCAAGGTGGCGCCGGTAAAGCCAAAGGCGTCGAGCGCCGTATTGCCCAGCAGCTTGCCCAGCACCCCGCCCGGCTCGCGCGGCAGCTGCACTTTGAGCGACCACATGCGCAGGTATTCAATGCCCACGCTGCCGATGAACATGATGGTAAAGCCGATCCAGCGGATCGTCGCTTCCTGCTCGTGCTCGGCATCCACTTCGGCCTGGGTGGTGAATTTCTGGTTCAGCGAACGGTAACCCTTCCACACCAGGCGCAGGAAACACACGCACCACCACCAGGCGGAAAACCCGAAGATGAACAGCATCAGGTCGGCCAGGTAGGCGCCCGCGCGGCCGCCAAGGTTGGTCACTTTGGCCACTTCCACTTCGTGCGACCAGCCGGGATCGCCCTTGTAATAGCTCAGCAGGATCATCACGAAGTACAGGCACAGCACCGCCAGTGCGATCCAGCGCGCTTCCGACAGCAGTCGCACCACCCGGTTTGGCAGCGGCTGGCGAATGGTCTCCTTGCGGGTATAGGTCGAGGCTTGAGGTTGGGTATTCTTAGTCATTCTCGTGCTGCTTAAACTGCGATCCGCCCATTCTAAGCCATATGGCGCGCGACAGCCCATCATTCATGCTCGGACGCATCATCGTCTATAATCGCCATCTGTGATTCGTTCGGCGAAATCCCTTGATTCTTGCCACGATCAGCCCCAGTTTCTTCAAACACATTCGAGCAGACCTCTCCATGACTACTACCAAACACGCCAAAGTCTTGATTCTCGGTTCCGGCCCCGCCGGCTACAGCGCCGCTGTCTACGCCGCCCGTGCCAACCTGCAGCCTATGCTGGTCACTGGCGTGGAACAAGGTGGCCAGCTCATGACCACTACGGACGTGGAAAACTGGCCGGGCGACCCCATGGGCGTGCAGGGCCCGGAGCTGATGCAGCGCATGCTCCAGCATGCCGAGCGTTTCAAGACCGATATGGTGTTTGACCATATTCATACGGCAAAGCTCGACGAGCGCCCTTTCCGCCTGATCGGCGACAGCCAGGAATTTACCTGCGATTCGCTCATCATTTCCACGGGCGCCTCGGCCCAGTACCTGGGCTTGCCTTCGGAGCAAGCGTTCATGGGCAAGGGCGTGTCGGCCTGCGCCACCTGCGACGGCTTTTTCTATCGTGGCCAGGAAGTCGCTGTCGTGGGCGGCGGCAATACCGCGGTGGAGGAAGCGCTGTACCTGTCCAACATTGCCACCAAGGTGACGATCATCCATCGCCGCGACAAGTTCCGCGCCGAAGCGATTCTGATCGACCGCTTGAATGCCAAGGCGGCCGAAGGCAAGATCGTCATCAAGTACAACCACACGCTCGACGAGGTGGTGGGTGACGACAGTGGCGTGACGGGCGTGCGCATCAAGTCCACGGTGGACGGTACCATTACCCCATTGACCTTGCACGGCGTGTTCATTGCCATCGGCCACAAGCCCAATACCAGCATTTTCGAAGGCCAGCTGGCCATGAAGGATGGCTATATCGTGACCAAGACTGGCCTGGAAGGCAATGCCACCGCCACCAGCATCCCGGGCGTGTTTGCGGCCGGCGATGTGCAGGACCATATCTATCGCCAGGCGATCACGAGCTCGGGCACCGGCTGCATGGCCGCGCTCGACGCCCAGCGCTACCTGGAATCACTCGAGGACTAAAGGCCTTATGGCGGGAATGAAAGACTTTGGTGACCTGAAAGCCTTGCGCGAGTCGCTCAAGGAACAGGAACAGGCACGCGCCAACGAAAAAGCCGAGCGCGAGGAGCGCGAACGCGTGGCCCGCCAGGAAGCGGGCCTGTTTCGCAACGCGCTGGGCGACGTCAAGAAGCTGCCGGAATCAAACCGCTACGTTCCCAATGCCCCGCCCGGCATCAATGTCACCATCAAGCCCAAGCGCCTGCTGAGCCAGGCGGAAGACGATGCGGCCGTGCTGCGCGAGTCGCTCTCGGACCAGTTTGAAGTCGATCACCTGCTCGAAGACGATCCCAGCCTGTCATTCACCCGCGCCGGGGTGGGCTCGGACGTGGTGCGCAAGCTGCGCAAGGGTCACTGGCAAGTGCAGGATGAGCTTGACCTGCACGGCATGCGGCGCGATACGGCGCGCGACCAGCTCGGCAGCTTCCTGGCGCGTGCGGTGCAGCGCAAGCTGCGCTGCGTGTGCATCATTCATGGCAAGGGCCTGGGCTCGGCCGGCGGTGAACCGGTGCTGCGTTCCATGGTCCACAGCTGGCTGGAACAAAAACCCGATGTCATTGCCTTTTGCGCCGCCAATGTGGACGGACGCAGTCATGGCGCCGTGATAGTCCTCCTCAAAGCTGCGCTCGCCTTCAAGCAATAGCGCGCGCGTCTTCGCACTTGTGCGTGTGGCATGTTAGGCTAATAACATTCGCCACAATGCACACGGTTTTCGCATGTCTCTCATTAAGTTCATTGAAATCCTGGCGATCCTGGTGGGTGCGTTTTCGGGCTTTATCGAAGCGCGCCGCAAGCGCATGGACCTGGTGGGCGTCTTTACCGTCGCTTTCATTACCGCCTTCGGTGGCGGCACCCTGCGCGACATCCTGCTCGACCGGCGCCCCCTGTTCTGGGTCATTCACCAGGAATACGCCATCCTGATCTTCATCCTGGCGCTCATTGCCGCGCCGGCCATCCGCACCCTGCGCCAGGTCGTGTCCGAGCGCATGATCGTCATTGCCGATGCCATCGGCCTGGGACTGTTCTCCATTGCCGGCGTGGCAGCGGCGCTGGACGCGAACATGCCCATCTTTATCGCCTCCATGATGGGCGTCATTACCGGTATCTTTGGGGGCGTGCTGCGCGATATCGTCTGCAATGAAGTGCCGATGGTATTCAGGGATGGCAAGCCATACGCCATTTGCGCCTTCATCGGCAGCTGGATGTTCCTGCTGATGAAGCGCTTTGGCGCCGAGCCGGAACTGGCCTTGTGGTCCAGCGCGGCCGTGATCACGGCCTTGCGGCTGGTTACGTGGAAATTCGATATGCGGATGGGGAAATAGGCGCCCTCCCCCCGCCGCTTGCGCTTAGCGGGCGACCGCGCGCTGCTTCTGGATATATTCCCGGTGGTCGGGCGCCACGGCAATGGCGCGCTGCTGGAATCCTTCCATCGCCTGCAGGGCACGTGCGCTCGCCTCCGGGCTGATGTAGGGACTGAGATGGTTGCCCATCGCCGGCATGCGGTCCATCCCGGCCAGGATGTAGGTGTAGCTGGAGGCGCCGAACAGGCTGTTCTTTTCATCCAGGTCCGTCAGGCTTGGCAGCTTGAAAGTCCACAGGTCAAGCCGGTATGCCAGCGCGTCCGACACCTTCACATTGTTGGTGTAGTCGCGCCAGAATTCGGTATCGTCGCGGTTGGAGGTGATGTAATGAAGCTGGATGAAGTCGCGCAGCTCTTCGTAGATCAATCCCATCTTGCGGTTGAAGCGCTGTGCCAGGTAGGGGCTGGCCGGGCCGGTGGCGATATGATCGGTAAACAGGGACAGCGCCACTTCCAGCAGATAGATGCCGGTGCTCTCGAGCGGCTCCAGAAAGCCTGCCGCCAGGCCCAGTGCCAGGCAATTTTTCGACCACATGTTGCGGCGGTGGCCAATCTGCATGCGCAGCTGGCGCGTGCTGGCCTGCTCGGCCAGCGGCCCCAGGTGCTGGCGCAGCACTTCCTCGGCCCGCTCGGCGCTGGTATGGCGCGACGAGTACACATAGCCGTTGCCGCGGCGGGTGAACAAGTCGATCTCCCACAGCCAGCCGGCTTCCTTGGCGCTGGCCGTGGTGTAGGGCCGCAGCGGTCCCTGCGCATCGGCGTAAGGCAGCTGGCAGGCCACGGCGCGGTCGCACAGGAGATATTCGCCCCAGTCCTGGAACGGCTCTTCCAGTGCGCCGCCGAGCAGCACGGCATTAAATCCCGAGCAGTCGATGAAGAAGTCGCCGCCTATCTCGCCGTGCGCCTGCGTCACCAGCGCTGTAATGGCGCCATCCGCGTCACGCTTGACCTGGCCCACCGTGTCGACAATATGGCGCACACCGCGCTCCACCGCGATCTTGCGCAGGAACTGGCCGAACCGCACCGCATCGAGGTGATAGGCGTAGGGCACCGGCGCTTCGTAAGGCGCGCTGTCGTAGGAACGGGGCGCCTTCATCTCATGGCACAGGGTTGACTGCAGCGATACGGCGTCGGCGAAGCGGCGCGGCGTGGCGCCCCGGTCACACAGGGAAGTCCAGTGGGTGGCCAGGCTGAAGCCTTCGATGGCTGGCGGATTTTCAAACATGTGGAAAAATTCGCCATACCGGGTCGGCACGCCGGGCGACTCGAGCCAGTCGCGAAACAGGATGCCATGCTTGAATGTGGCATCGGTCTCGTGCAGGAATTGCCACTCCGGGATGCCCAGTGTCTGCAGGATGTTGCGGATGCTCGGCACCGTCGCTTCACCCACGCCAATGATGCCGATATCTTCTGACTCGACCACGGTAATGGCGATCGGCGCCTCGCCCTGCGGGCTGCGCAGCACGCGGTTCAGGTAGCACGCGGCCATCCAGCCGGAAGTGCCGCCACCAAGAATGACGATTGATTTGATCATGCTGCCGCTCCTGCCACTTACGGCTTTGGATGGGTATGATTGACGATAAAGCGCTGGGTCACGCGGACCCGTTCCATGTCGATGTGTTCATCGACGTGGCGGATATCGATCGAGTGAAAAACGTTGCCCGGATAGAAAACAAAGCGGTTGAACACCGGTTCAATCGTGTAAAACTTTTTCCACACCGGGTGATCATCTAATGTATAGCCAGTCGGCGCCAGCTGTTTGCTGTGCTGGTCGATGAATTGCCCGTACTGTGTCATCTGCTCGTCTGTGACCACTGCGTGGGTGCCCAGCATCTCATTGTGAAAAAAGCAGGTCCCCTCGATGCTGCCTGGTGTCAGGTAGACCAGGCCAAGTACTGGCGTGGGATCGATGTGGGGATGCTTCTGGATTGCCAGCAGATCGCCCGGCCGGGTGGTGACGATCGAAAAATCGCTGATGAAGTCTGCCGCCTGGTAGCTGCGGTCACCCAGCGCGGTGGCCGTGCGCGCCAAAGTGTGCAGCACTTCCTGCAGCTCGGCGCTGCGGTTGTTGAGCGGCGCATGCCGGCCCGGATACTGGGCCATGGCCAGGTCGTACCGGGCCGCCAGCGCCTGTGCCCGGACGGCCTCGGGATCAGCGTAAAAGTCGTCGATGATCAGCACGGGAACCCCGCGCGGATGCTCGACGCGCAGCCTGGCGTCCGGGTTGACCCGCATGGATCAGGACTGCGCGCGCTCGCGGCGCTGACGGCGCGCCGCAGCGGCCAGACCGGCCAGGCCGCCCAGCATCAGCAGGGCCGACGCCGGCTCCGGCACCTCGGCCGGATCAGCCGCCTTGGCCGTGACATCCACCGTCATGGTCAGGCCATGCAGGCGGAAATTGCCGACGGTGGCCGCGACCATGAAGTCGAACTGTCCGGTCTTTGCCAGGTTGAGCAGATCGTTGGCGCCCAGGCCGAGTTCAGCGTACAGCGCGCCACTCATGACATCGCTGGTGTGGCTGTTGTAGCTGAATACGGTATCGCGGCCGTAGGTACCGTTGCTGCGGTTGTAGCTTCCCTGGTAGCTTACCGTGGCGCCGGAACGGGTACGGTCGACGGTATCCGATGCGCTGGCCGCGCCAGAGGTCAGCAACATGCTGTCGGCAACGGTGTCGCGCGATTCCGAGTGCTGATACGCATCGTAATTGCCGTAATGGGCGTAGCCATAATAGTTTGAATAGCAGGTACGGCGGTTCAGCCAGCTGCCGCAGCTGTACGAATAGCTGCCGATGACGATACTGGTGCTGTAGCCGCCGAGGTAATGTTCGTTATATCCCGTGTAGGCGTACTGGTCGATCTGGGTATCGGAAAAGCCGTAGGCAGTCAGGGTGGCGCTGTTGAACGTGCCGCCGGACAGGCCATTGGCGGCCAGCAGGGGCGACAATGCAAACGTTCCTGCGTAACCGGCACCATTGCTCAGCAGTTCGCTCAGCGAAATCGATGCGGTGACGATACCTGCCTGGGCACTGCCGGCCATGGTGGCAACGGAAACGGCGGCGGCAATCTTTGAGATGCTATTTTTCATTGTTGGTCTGCTTCGCTGATGGGTTTATTGTTCGGCATCAATAAATATACCAAGTTTGGTGTTCGCAAGTCAACAAAAGATTAATTTTAACAACAAAAAAACTTCGAACGAAGCTTCTATTTTCTGGATTGGTTGCTGCAATTGACATACGTGAAGGTTTCAGGAGGCATTTTCGGGCGCGCGGAGCGGCACCTTTGACGGCACTGCGACATTGTGTGCAACGAGGAGCGATGGTTTTCAGGGATGGCAAGCTGTACGCAACGCGCGCTTGGGTAAGTCAGGAGCAATCCGGGACGACGACCGAACTACAAGCTGTGTCGCCTTGACCCCATGGCATTTTGTGCATGGCTGTATTGCTTGGGCAATGACGGCTGAGCTTGATGGCAGTACCAGGCACTAACAAGGTAAGCGGCCAGCCCGCCCACCTATGATTTCTCAATTCAATTAGCGACACTGCATTCCTCGAACTTTGGAGGACAGTGTGAACAACGTCGAACGCGAGCAGGTATGGAAGGAGCGGGTAGCGCAATGGCAGGCAAGCGGCCTGTCGCAACGCGCGTACGCAATTGAACAAGGTTTGCCGGTACGCCAGGTTGGGTATTGGGTTCGGCGCTTGACGAGCGCGCAGGTGCCAGCGCTATTGCCGGTACGGGTGGCCAGCGTGGCTGCGGCGGTGCCGACGATCAGCCTGCGCAATGAGCGCGGCTGGACCTTGTTGCTGCCTGGCGATGTGCCCGCCAGCTGGCTGGCCGAAGTGATGCGGGCCCTCTGATGCAGCTGTCGGCCGATGCGATCTGGCTAGCGACGGCGGCGGTGGACATGCGCACCGGCATCGACGGGCTGTCCTTGCATGTGCAGCAGGCGCTGGGGCGGCCGCCTTGCGATGGCACGGCGTATGTGTTCGCCAACCGGCGCCGCACCCGCCTGAAGATGGTCTGTTGGGATGGCACTGGCGTCTGGATGTGCCTGCGGCGCCTGCACCGTGGCCAGTTTGTCTGGCCCCAGGTCGACGACGCCTGCTGGCAAATGAGCGCCGAGCAATGGCAATGGCTGGTCGCCGGGGTGGATTGGCAGCGCCTGTCGGCACAGGCCCCGGCGCAGTGGCAACTGTGAGGACGTAGACTGTTTCGCTTGTAAACATCGTCCATGCTCTGTAAACTACTGAGCCATGAACCTGCCTGCCGAACTTGCCGATCTGGATATCGCCCCTGCCGCAATGGCGAGAGTGCAGGCGCTGTTGGCGCAGCGCGATGCAGTGCTGGCCGAGAAGAACTTCAAGATCACCGCGCTGACGCACGAACTGGCGTACTACAAGCGGGTTCGCTTCGGCAAGGCCAGCGAAGCATTGGTCGGGGAGCAGCGCCTGCTGTTCGAGGAAACGGTCGATACGGATCTGGCAGCCATCAACGAGGAACTGGAAGTGCAGGCACCGGTGAAACGGCAGCGCAAGCGCGCTGGTCGCCAGCCCTTGCCAGCGCACCTGGAGCGCATCGAACACCACCATGAGCCTGAGTCGTGCCAGTGCGGCCAGTGTGGCGCCGACCTGGTCAAGATCGGCGAAGACGTCAGCGAACAGCTGGACGTGGAACCTGCGCGCTTCTTCGTGCATCGCCACATCCGCCCGCAGTATGCGTGCCGGCCATGCGAGACGGTGACGGCGGCGCCGATCCCGCCAGCGGTCATTGACGGCGGCATGGCCGCTGTTGGGTTGCTGGCCTGGATCGCGGTGTGCAAGTACCTTGATCATTTGCCGCTGTACCGCATCGAGCAGATCGCGGCGCGCGACGGTGTGCCGCTGGCACGCTCCACACTGGGCGAGTGGATCGGACGCATCGGCGTGGCCTTGCAGCCGCTGGCTGACCGGCTGGCCGAACTGCTCAGGGAACGAAGTTGCCTGCATGCCGACGAAACACCGGTGCGCCAGCTCGATCCCGGCAGCGGCAAGACCAAACACGCCTATCTGTGGGCCTACCGCTCCAATGCGCTCGACGATGGACCTTCAATGGTCGTGTTCGATTACCAGGCCAGCCGGGCTGGCGCCCATGCCCGCGCCTTCCTGCAGGACTGGCGCGGGCATCTGATGGTGGACGACTACGTCGGCTATAAAGCGCTGTTTACGGCAGGCCCCACCGAACTCGCTTGCCTGGCTCACATTCGACGAAAATTCTTCGACATGCACGCCGCCAGCGGCAGCCCGGTTGCCGAGGAGGCGCTGCGGCGCATTGGGCTGCTGTACGCTATCGAGCAACAAGCGGCGGGCATGACGCCGCAACAGCGGGCCGCATTGCGTGAGCAGCACGCCCTCCCGGCCCTGGCCGACCTGCACGCGTGGCTGCTGGCGTCCCAGCGCAGCGTTGCTGTCGGCAGCGGCACGGCCAAGGCCATCGAGCACGCCCTCAAGCGCTGGCCAGCGCTGCAGCGCTATGCCAGCTCGGGCAGCCTGCCGATCGACAATAACCCGGTCGAGAACGCGATACGTCCCATCGCCATCGGCAAGAAGAACTGGCTGTTTGCTGGCTCCGAGCGAGCGGGCCGCCGCGCCGCCGCCATCCAAAGCCTGTTCGCTACCGCCAAACTCAATGGTCTCGATCCTGCACGCTGGCTGGCCGACACTCTCGAAAAACTTCCCACCTGCCCCAACAGCAAGATCGATTCGCTGCTACCGTTCGCAAACTCTACACAGCGCTAGGCGCCAATGGAAGGTGGGCGCGTTGGCCGCTTACCTAACAAGCGCCTGGCATGCATCTCAAACGCCGTGGGGGACGCCGCCCCATCCGCCCCGCCGGGAGCATGGCGGGAACGCTTACTTTGTCAAACTTTAAACCGCATCGGGCCCCGTCTCGCCAGTCCGGATCCGAATCACCTGCTCCACATCTTGCACAAAGATCTTGCCGTCACCGATCTTGCCGGTGCGCGCAGCCTTGATGATGGCGTCCACGACCTGGTCGCACATGGCGTCGTCGACCACCACTTCGATCTTCACCTTCGGCAGGAAATCGACGACATATTCGGCGCCCCGATACAGTTCCGTATGGCCCTTCTGGCGGCCGAAACCCTTCACTTCAGTAACCGTCAGGCCCGTCACGTTCACGTCTGCCAGCGCTTCGCGCACCTCGTCCAGCTTGAACGGCTTGATCACACAGGTAATCTGTTTCATCGCTACTCCTTCATTAGTGGCATGTTGACGTTATTTTAATCGACATCCGGGATCTTCTTCAGGTCCTCCAGCCACACGGTCGCTTCGGAGTCGCTCGGCGCGCGCCAGTCGCCGCGTGGCGAGAGCGAACCGCCGGTGCCGACCTTGGGCCCGTTCGGCACGCAGGAACGCTTGAACTGGCTGGTCTTGAAGAAGCGCCACACAAAGGTGCCGAGGTGCTTCTTGATGGTCGCCAGCGAATGGCGCTCGTGCCACGCCGAGTAAGACAAAAACGCCACCTTGGACGGCGCAAAGCCATAGCGCAGGATGTGGTACAGGTTGAAGTCCTGCAGTTCATACGGGCCAATGCTCGACTCGGTGCTTTGTGCAGGCTTGGCGTCGCCTTCCCTGCCGGGCACCAGTTCAGGACTGATTTCGGTCTCGAGCACCGCCAGCAGTGTGGCCGAGCCTTCGGTGCCGATCACGCCTTTCTCTGCCACCCAGCGCACCAGGTGGCTGATCAACGTCTTGGGCACGCTGCCGTTGACGTTGTAGTGCGACATATGATCGCCCACGCCGTAGGTACACCAGCCCAGCGCCAGTTCGGACAGGTCACCGGTACCGATCACGATCGCATTGTGGAAGTTCGCCAGCCGGAACAGGTGGCTGGTGCGTTCGCCGGCCTGCACGTTTTCAAACGTGATGTCGTATTCCTCCTTCCCTTCCGCATAGGGATGCCCCAGATCCTTGAGCATCTGGATGCAGCTCGGACGAATGTCGATGGTCTGGGCGGTGGCACCAATGGCCTCCATCAGCTCGTTCGCCTGGCGCAGCGTGCGCTCGCTGGTGGCAAATCCCGGCATGGTGTAGGCAAGGATATTCGCGCGTGGCAGTCCCAGGCGGTCCATGGCCTTGGCACAGACCAGCAGCGCCTGCGTGGAATCGAGTCCGCCGGAGACGCCGATCACCACCTTCTGGATGCCGGCCTGCGACAGGCGCTGCACCAGGGCCTGCACCTGGATGTTGTACACCTCGGTGCAGCGCTCATCGCGCAGGGCCGCGTCGGCCGGTACGTACGGGAAGCGGGCAATGGCACGCTGCAGCGGCAGCGCCTCGCTGCGCGCCACCGGCAGTTCGAAACGCACCACGCGGAACTGCGCTACCTCGGCCGCGTGGCGCCGCACCGAGTCGCCAAAGGTCGTCTGGCGCATGCGGTCGCGCGACAGGCGCTCCAGGTCCACATCGGCAAAGATCATGTGCGAGTCGTCCAGAAAGCGCTCGGACTCGGACAGCAGCTCGCCCTTTTCATAAATGAGTGCCTGCCCGTCCCAGGCCAGGTCGGTGGTCGATTCGCCAAGGCCCGCGGAGCTGTACAGATACGCGGCCAGGCAGCGCGCCGACTGCTGCGCCACCAGCTGGTGGCGGTAGTAGCTCTTGCCGGCCAGGATATTGGAGGCCGACAGGTTCACCAGCACCGTGGCGCCGGCCAGCGCGCCAAACGACGACGGCGGAATCGGCACCCACACGTCTTCGCAGATCTCCACGTGAAAGCGCAGGTTGGCCACATTGGCCACGTCGAACAGCAAATTGGCGCCGAATGGCACGTCCTGCCCCAGCAACTGGACCTGGGTGGCCACGGCACTGGCGGCGGGGCTGAACTGGCGCGCTTCGTAGAACTCGTTGTAATTGGGGAGGAAGGTCTTGGGCACGAGGCCCAGGATGCGTCCCTTGGCCACCACGGCCGCGCAATTGAACAGCTGGTGATCGACCCGCAGCGGCAGGCCCACGATCATTACCAGGTCAATGTCGTGCGAGGCCGACACCACCGTGTCGAGGGCCGCGATGGAAGCGTCCAGCAGCGCCGACTGATGGAACAGGTCGTCGCAGGTGTAGGCCGACAGGCCCAGTTCGGGGAACACCACCAGGGCCGTGCCACGCTCCTGCGCCTGGCGCGCCAGCGCGATGGTCTGAGCGGCATTGAATGCCGGGTCGGCGATTTTGCAGCGGGGTATGGCGACGGCGACACGCGCGAAACCATGCGAATACAGATTGAAAAATTCGTCGGTCATCCAGTGCTTTCCTCATGTGCGGGCGCGGCCACGGGTCGAAACAACGGGACGCGCCTTTTTGCGTAGAATGGTTCCATGAATTATCGCACGCATATCGTTTCTTCTCTCGCCGAGGTGGGCCAGCCCGTCTGGGACGCACTGGCTTCTTCGCAGGCGCGCAGCAACCCCTTCCTGTCCTACGCTTTCCTGCATGCCCTGCACGAATCGGGCAGCGCCTGCGCGGAAACCGGATGGCAGCCGCAGTTCATCGTCCTGTATGACGGCGAGGAGCTGGTGGCCGCCATGCCGCTGTACGTCAAGTCGCATTCATACGGGGAGTACGTGTTTGACTGGGCCTGGGCTGACGCTTACCACCGCAACGGCGTGGAGTACTATCCCAAGCTGCTCTCGGCCATCCCGTTCACGCCCGTCACCGGGCCGCGCCTGATGGCCAGAAACGCAGCAGCGCTCGGCGCCCTGCTCGACGTTTTGCGCGGCACGCAGGAAGCCTCGCCCGTATCCTCCACCCACATCCTGTACCCGCCGCCGGAGATGGCCCCGCAGCTGGAACAGGCCGGGTTCATGCTGCGCAGCGGCGTGCAGTTCCACTGGCTCAATCCCGGTTACGCGAACTTCGAGGAATTTCTCGCCACGCTGGAAAAAAAGAAACGCAAGAATATCCGCGCCGAGCGGCGCAAGGTGGCCGATGCCGGCGTCACCATGCGCCGCCTGCGCGGGGTGGACGCCACCGACGCCGACTGGCGCTTTTTCAACCGCTGCTACCAGCGCACCTACCAGGCGCACCGCTCCACGCCTTACCTTAACCTCGATTTTTTCCAGCGTATTGGCCGCACCATGGCGCACAATATCTTGCTCGTCATTGCCGAACGCCATGGCCAGCCGATTGCCGCCTCACTCGTCATCCATGACGCGACGACGCTGTTTGGCCGCTATTGGGGCGAACTGGAATACGTTGACTGCCTGCATTTTGAAACGTCCTACTATCAGCCACTGGAGTTTTGCATCGAGAAAAAAATTGCCGTGTTTGAAGGTGGTGCCCAGGGCGAGCACAAGATGGCGCGCGGGTTTCTGCCGACCAAAACCTGGTCGGCCCACTGGCTGGCCCATCCGGCATTTGCCGATGCGATCGAACGCTTCCTGGCGCGCGAGAAAGGCGGCATCGATGAGTACATGGACGAACTGAACGATCGCAATCCCTTCAAGGATCCGCAATGATTTCTCATGTCTATGTTGGCGTTGAAAACTTCGAAAGGGCGCTGGTCTTCTACTCGGCGGTCATGGACACCCTGGACATGCAGATCAAGTTTGCCGAGCCAACCAAGTCGTGGGCCGGCTGGACCGCGCCAGGCCAGCCCCGGCCATTGTTTGTGGTCGGGCGTCCCTTTAACGGCCAGCATGCGGCACCCGGCAATGGCCAGATGGTGGCCCTGCTGGCGCACTCGCGTGCTGCGGTGGATGCTGCGTATGCCGTCGCGCTGGAACAAGGCGGCAGCAGCGAAGGCGAACCTGGCCTGCGCCCGCACTACCACCCCAATTTTTACGGTGCCTATTTCCGCGATCTGGATGGCAACAAGCTGTGTATTTGTTGCCACGATTAAGTTCCATTGCACCTGAACTATCCGGCCAAAGATTGAGGAGCGTCGATCCTCGCACTGATGCAGGCTCAGCCGCTCGATGAGCGGCTGCCCGAAGATGAACGGTCACTTCATCAACGGGAGCTATCATGTCACACGCAATCGAGAATGCCGAGGAACTATTCCGTTTCGCCAGCGCGCGGGCAGCCGGCGCCGCCACCGTACCGGCCGGCGTGCTGGAACTTGAGGACGACCAGGCGGTTCCGCAATGGCTCGCCAGCGCGCCTGAACAGGATTTCGGAACGCGCCTGCAGGAACTCGAAAACAAATGGCAGGCGCTCAGCGGTCGCCCGGGACTGGAACTGCAGGTCGATGCCCAGCTGGCGCCGGGCGAGCGGGCGCCCTTCCCCGCTGTCACTATTTTTCCCGGCGCCACGGCAGGCGACGCTGGCGGCCGGGCCGGCGATCTGCTCACTTCGCTCTGGCAGTTGTACCTGCAAGGCATCAGCACCGGGAATGCCGACACTGCGCAACTACGCCGTACCCAGCAGTTGATGGGCCAGGCCGGCCTGCTGAAATCGGCCGCACTTGCCGGCAGCGGCCTGATCGCCCCCGAGCAGCTGGCCGCCGCACGACATCCAGTGGTGCGCCTGCCCGCATCGTTCGAGCAGTTCATGCGCTCGCGCCGCGACGAGCACCGCAGCGCCACAGCGCTGGCCAGCGCGCGCCAGGCGCAAGACAGCGCTGCCACCCGCGCGCGCCTGACCGAGCGCCTGGCGCAGCTGGGCAAGCTGGAGCAGGACCTGGCCGCCGCCATCGATCAGGGCGGTCCGGTAGAGATTCCGGCGCCTGTCACCCTGCCCCAGTTTGCGGCGGAACCGGGTGCCGAGCGCGCCTTTCATTTCCGGCCCGCCGCTGATTTGAGCCAGCGCTTTCGCGAGCAGAATGCAGCGCTGATCGAGGCCCTCAACCAGGCGCAGATTCCCAGCGCCGGCGTGAGCCCCTACACGCTGCTTGACGAAGTGCGGCGCCAGATGGCAGACCTGGTCCTGGCCGAAGCGCGCCTCCCGGCCGCCCCGCCAGCGGCGCAGCAGGCAGGCAGCATTGGCGCCTTTGGCGTGCGGCCCGTGGGCGTGACCGATCTACGCGTGGTCAGGCAGGTACTGGTCAAGTATGAAAAAGGCGAACTGGCACACATCGACAACGTCATCGACGGCGAAAAACGCGAGCGCCACCACTCGCGCCTGCAGCGCGCCGAACAGGGGGTAACGGACTACAGCGACCGCTCCACCGAGCAGTGGCGCGAAAGCCAGAGCGCCGACCGCTTTGAAGTGAGCCAGTGGACCTACATCTCGGCGCGCGAAAACCAGGACAGCAACAGCAGCATCAACCTGTCCGGCACCTACGGCCAGGTGACGGTCAATGGTTCGACCTTCGCCAACAGCGGCCGGGGCCGCGACAGTGCGCGCGGCGAAGACCTGCGCCGCTCGCGCGAAATCATCAACCGCGCGCTGGCTCTGACACGCCAGAGCGTGGGCCAGTACCGCTGGCGCAACGTGCTGTCGGAGGTGCAGGAAACCATCATCCACAAGCAGCATGCCAAGGGCAACGCCCACATCAAGGCGCAGTACCGCTGGGTCGACAAGGTGTACCAGGCGCAGGTCTACAACCATGGTGCGCGCGCCATGTACGAGATCATGGTGCCGGCACCAGCGGCCCTGTTCAAATACCTGCTGGCGCAGCAGCCTGGCATCGCCCCGTTTGCCGCGCCCGTGCCGGTGCGGCCTACCGTGACGCCGGCACAAATCAACGACACCAACTGGGCGGCACTGGCCGCGCAATATGGCGTGGTGCTGCCGCCTCCGCCGCTGGCAGCCATCACCGAGTTCGCGCAGGTCACCTCGTCGGGCTTTAGCCTGCCTGACGACGTGCCCCTCAACCTGCTGCGCACTTCGCAAGGGGGCACCTTTGAGCGCACCCAGGCGCTGGAACGCGGCTACCAGGCCGGCAGCGCGGGCGTATCCATCTCGTGGTACGGCGCCAGTGGTGAAGGCGGGGTCACGGCCAGCATCGGCACGCTGCTCTTTACCAGCACGGTGGAAGGCGACACTGCCATCCCGCCGCAGCAGCTCAATGCCGATACCGACGCGGTGCCGTACAGCGCCACTGCCTGGGGCGCGGTGGAGCAGTTCACGGTGAACTTCTACATTGTGTGGACGCGTACCCAGCGCGCCGTGGAACAATGGCAGCTGGCCAGCTACCAGATCATCCAGGAAGAGTACGAGCGCAAGCTGGCCGCTTACCGCGCCCAAGTGGCCGAGGCAGTGATCACGGAACCGCACATGCGCGCCATCGAACGGGCCGAACTCAAACGCGCCATCATCGAGATCGTGCGCGCCGGCGGCGCTCAGCCCACCCCGGCACCGGCAGTGGACCTCAGTGGCCGGCCCACCATACAGGTGGCCAACCTGGAGGCAGCGGCGCGCGAAGTACGTTTCGTCGAGGTCGCCTTCGAGTGGGAGCAGATGACGTACAGCTTCCAACCCTATTTCTTCGGCCAGGAGAGCGGTTGGGGCGCACACAACTTCGTGCAGCAGGGTGACAGCGTGTTCACGGCCTTCCTCAACGCGGGCTTTGCCTCGGTGATCCTGCCGGTGCGTAAAAACTTCGAGCACGCGGCGGCGGTCTACCTGCAGACCGGCGTGGTGCTCGACATCGCGGTGGTGCCGGCCGATGATGAGCTGGTGCGCATGAACTGCGAAGTCATCGAGATCAACGCCCAGGGCGAAGCAGGGGTGCCCGAAGGTGAAGCCTGGACCTACCGCGTGCCCACCAGTCTCATCGTGCTCGACGACGGGACCAACGGACCACTGCCGGTGATGGTGGAGAAAGCGGCTGAGGCGCCCACTCCCGCCCCCTAGCCACGCCTGGCCCGCGGGCGCGCGGGCTCGCCGTCGCCATGCACGAACAGCGCGGGTTTGCTGTCCGCATACTCGCGCAGCATGTTCCACACGGCGCGCACCCGCTGCAGGCGGTACAGGTCGGTAGGGGCCGCCAGCCAAAACGATCGCTCGGCAAAAAACTGGTCCAGCACCGGGACCAGCCGGCCATCGTCAGGCACGGCATAGGGCGGCGCCATGATCAGTCCCATGCCCAGGGCCGCCGCCTCGATCTGCGCCGGCATGCCGGTGCAGCACAGGCGCCGGCGCGGGGTGAATCCCAGTTCGTCCAGGTAGGTCAGCTCGCGGCTGGCCAGGCGGTCCTGCACGTAATCGACAAAATCATGCTGGGCCAGGTCGGCGTGCTGGCGTATGGGCGGATGGCGCGCCAGGTATGACGGCGCCGCGTACACGTACAGGCGAAACGTGGCCAGGCGCGTGATCATGTAGCGACCGGTGGTGGGCGGATCGAGCATCACGCCCAGGTCGGCCTCGCGGTTGGCCAGGTTGGCAAAGCGCGGCAGCACCAGCAAGTCCACCGACAGCTCGGGATTGGCCTGCAACAGGTTGACCAGCAACGGCGCCACCACGCGCACGGCGAACAATTCGGGCACCCCCAGCCGCACCACGCCATGCACGGCCACCGCTTCGCCGTTCAACTGTTCGGTGGCGGCCAGGGCGGCGCTTTCCATCGCTTCGGCATGCGGCAGCAGCGCCAGGCCCATCTCGGTCAATTCGTAGCCTTCGCGGCTGCGGTCGAACAGGGTCGTGCCAAGCTGCGCCTCAAGGCGGTCGATGCGGCGCGCCACCGTGGTGTGTTCCACCTCTAGCCGGCGCGAGGCACCAGAGAGGGTGCCGGCGCGCGCCAGCTCCAGGAAGAACCGCAGGTCGGTCCACTCGGGCAAGGTATTCATGGATGTCTCGTCATTTCTTATCTGCGCAGCATATTGTGCGCTTGCGCACAACTTACACCCAAACCCGATGAAACGCACCTTGCGATGCATCAAACGGACTGAGGTTTTTGTACGTACGCCCTGTAGTAGCATGAGACCGCCTGGGGTTGTGCATTAATGCACAACCATTGGGCGGCTTGTTATCTTTCGCACAAAATGGTTTAAGCGCACACTGCCTGCCATGCGATTCATGCCAGCTGGGCAGGCGCATACCACATAAAAATCTAGGAGACATTCGTCATGCGTCTTACCAATAAAAATGCACCTGCGCGCCGCCTGCTTCTGAATCGCACCGCCGCGGCTGTCCTGGCCCTGACCGGTGGCTCCACGGGTTATGCCTACGCCCAAACCGAGTCTGGAGCACCGGCCGTATCGGCCGACAATCCCAACGTGGTCGTCGTGACCGCTCGCCGCCGCGAAGAAACGCTGCAGGACGTTCCCGTCTCCGTTACCGCGTTCAATGCCGAGCAGCTGTCCAAGCAGGGCATCCCGGACATCACCGGCCTGGCCCTGTCGCTGCCCAACACCACGCTCAAGGCCTCGCGCGCCACCAATTCCACGCTCACCGCGTTCATCCGCGGCGTGGGCCAGCAAGATCCACTGGCCGGCTTTGAGGCCGGTGTCGGCATCTACCTCGACGACATTTACCTGGCCCGTCCCCAGGGCGCCGTGGCCGAGATCTACGACGTCGAGCGCATCGAAGTGCTGCGCGGCCCGCAGGGCACGCTGTACGGCCGCAACACCATTGGCGGCGCCGTCAAGTACGTAACCCGCAAGCTCGGTCCACGTCCCGATGCGCGCGTGCGCGTCACCCTGGGCAGCTACGACCAGCGCGAAGGCGTGGTCACGGTCAGCACGCCGGTCTCGGAAACGGTGCGCATCGGGGGCTCGTTCGGCAAATTCGTGCGCGACGGTTTCGGCACCAACCTGTTCAACGGCCAGCCCAACTACGACAAGGACCTGACGGCCGCGCGCCTGTCGGCCGAATTCACGCCCACGCCGGAGCTGTTCATTCGCCTCTCGGGCGATGCCACCCAGGACGATTCGCATCCGCGCAACGGCCACCGCCTGACGGTTGGCCGTACCAGCGGCGCGCCCGTGCTAGAGAACGAATACGATACCCGCGCCAACCTGAACCTGGCACTGGGCAAGGAGCAGGAAGTCAAGGCCCATGGCGTGGCCGCCCTGGTCGAATACCGCATGAGCGACACGCTCACGCTCAAATCCGTGACCGCCTCGCGCAAGGACACCTCGTACGCGCCGATCGACTTCGACGCCCTGCCCGTGACCGACTTCCACGTGCCGGCCCTGTACCGCAACAAGCAGTTCAGCCAGGAACTCCAGGCCACCTACACCGGCGCCAGGCTGCAGGGTGTGGCCGGCGTGTACTACATCGATGCCAACGCCTTTAACATCTTTGATACCATCCTCGTCACGCCCCTGTCGCCAACGGTGAGCTTCCCATCCTCCACCTACACCAAGGGCGATATCGACACCAAGGCATGGGCCGTGTTTGCCGACGCCAGCTTTGACATCAGCGACACCCTGAGCTTCTCGCTGGGCGGACGCTACACGGTGGACGAGCGCAAGGCAACCATCCTGCGCCAGGCCTACGCGGGCGCCAACGGCACACCGGAACTGGGCAACCCGGGCGCGGTATTTATCCGCACCGATACCGACTTCACCAACGGAGAACTCGAGCGCAAGGACAAGAAGTTCACGCCCAAAGTGGGTTTGGCCTACCAGATGTCGGACGCCCACAATCTGTACGCATCGTACGCACGCGGCTTCAAGGGCGGCGGCTTCGACCCGCGCATGAACGTGGTCGGCGGCCGCGTGACGCAAGCCATCGCCCGCGCAGGCTACCTGCCCGAGACCATCGACTCCATCGAACTTGGCCTCAAGTCGCAGTACGCCGGTGGCCGCGTGCTGACCAACATCGCCCTGTTTGACAGCGATTACAAGGACGTGCAAATCCCCGGCTCCATCGCCATCGATACCAATGGCGACGGCGTGGACGACAGCTTCGCAGGCGTGACCACCAACGCCGGCAAGGCCAAGATCCGCGGTATCGAAATCGAGGCCAGTGCACGCCTGACCGAGAGCTTCTCGATGTCCGGCATGTACAGCCACATCAATGCCGAGTACACGCGCTTCATGACCAACCAGCTCGTCAACGGCACCGTCACCCCGGTCAATATCGCCGACCAGCGCTTCTTCCAGAATACGCCCAAGAACGCGGCCAATCTGCGCGCCACCTGGGAAACGCCCATGGCGGCCATGGGCAATGCGGGCCGCATCAGCCTGTCGGCCTCCGGTTCGTACCGCGACGACATGACGCAGTTCGAGTTCAAGTCGCCACTGGACCAGGAAGGCTACACCCTGTGGGACGCCAGCATCCTGTGGACCAGCGCCAACAACAAGGTGCGCCTTGGCCTGCACGGCAAGAACCTGACCGACGAGCGCTACAAGACCGGCGGCTACTTCTTCCCGACCCTCGGCATGGAAGGCACGCTCACCGCATTCTATGGCAACCCGCGCACAGTCTCGGCGACGCTCGAATACCGCTTCTGAGGCGCGCCCGAGCCGTTTGCCTGCGGCTGCCGGCGGCCGGTTTCCGAACCGGCCGTGGACAGCCGCGCCCTTCCACCATTCGATGAAGCCTGCCGTGTCCAACTTTACCGACATCAGCTACAGCAGTAACGACGGCCTGTCGCTGTATGCCCGCGACTACGCTTCGCACAGCGGGCCGGCCCGGCTGCCGGTGATCTGCATCCATGGCCTGACGCGCAACTCGGCCGACTTCGACGAGCTGGCCCCGTGGATGGCCGCCATGGGCCGGCGCGTGCTGGCAGTCGATGTGCGCGGCCGCGGCCTGTCGGCACGCGACCCCGATCCCCGCCATTACAACCCCATGACCTACGCCGGCGACGTCATGAAACTGGCACACGAGCTTGGCATCGGGCGGGCGGTATTCGTGGGCACCTCCATGGGTGGCCTTATCACCATGACGCTGGCACTGCGGCGCCTCAGGCTGATCGCCGCCGCCGTGCTCAATGACGTGGGACCTGTCATCTCGCAAAAAGGTCTGGCGCGCATTGCAGGCTATGCGGGCAAGGGCTGCACGCCCGCCAGCTGGGAAGAGGCTGCATGCTACATGCGTGACATTAACCAGCCTGCCTTTCCCGACAACGACATGGGTGAGTGGAACAAGTGGGCCCACCGCGCCTTTGCCGAGAACGACCAGGGACAGCTGGTACTGAGGTACGATCCCAATATCGCCATGCCATTCAAGACCGGCAAGCTGCGTTCGAGTTCGTGGATCGGCCGCATGGCCTTCCGCCGGCTGGCGCGCAACCGCCCCACGCTGCTCGTGCGCGGTGCGCTGTCGGACCTGGTGGAAGACGAACAGGCCATTTACATGCGGCGCGCGGCACCGGCCATGCAATATGCGGTCATTCCGGGCGTGGGCCATGCGCCCATGCTGACAGAACCGCCGGCGCGCGAGGCCATCGCCCGCTTCCTGTCGCAGGTTGACTAAAGCGGCAGTACACCATCAACAAGGAGGAGACAGCATGAAAAGAAGAACCACCATCGTAGCAGCCATCCTGGCGGCATTTGCGGGTACGCTGGCAGCAGGATCCGTGGCAGCGCAAGACCTGAAAGTGGCGCTCATCGCCGGCAAGACCGGCGTGCTGGAAGCCTACGCCAAGGAGACCGAGACCGGCTTCATGATGGGCCTTGAATACCTCACCGGCGGCAAGATGGAGATCAACGGGCGCAAGCTCAAGGTGATCGTCAAGGACGACCAGAGCAAGCCGGACCTCTCGCGCGCCATGCTGGCCGAAGCCTATGGCGACGACAAGGCCGACATCGCCGTTGGCACCACCTATTCCGGTTCTGCGATCGCCATGCTGCCGGTGGCAAAGGAGTACAAGAAGATCCTCATCATCGAACCGGCCGTGGCCGACGCCATCACCGGCGACAAGTGGAACCGCTACATCTTCCGCACCGCGCGCAATTCCATGCAGGACGCCATGGCCGCCGCCAGCACGCTCAAGGGCGGCAGCGTCGCCTTCCTGGCCCAGGACTATGCCTTCGGCAAGGATGCGGTCAAGGCCGGCCGCGAAGCGCTGGCCGCTACCGGCAGCAAGGCCGTGGTGGTGCACGAAGAATATGCGCCCCAGACCACTACCGACTTCACCGCCCAGGCCCAGCGCATCTTCAATGTCCTCAAAGACAAGCCGCAGCCACGCCTGCTGCAGATCGTGTGGGCCGGTCCCAATCCCATGAACAAGCTGGCCGACATGAAGCCGGAACGCTACGGCATCATCCTGTCACCGGGCGGGAACATCCTGCCCGTCATGAAAACCTGGAAGAACTTTGCCGGCACCCAGGGCACCATCTATTACTACTACGACTTCCCCAAGAATAAGATGAACGACTGGCTGGTGGCCGAGCACATCAAGCGCTACAAGGTACCGCCAGACATGTTCACCGCCGGCGGCTTTGCCGCGGCCAGCGCGGTCCATACCGCGCTCACCAAGGCCAAGTCCACCGATACTGAAAAGCTGATCGCCACCATGGAAGGCATGTCCTTTGATACGCCAAAAGGCACGATGACCTTCCGCAAGGAAGACCACCAGGCCTTGCAGTCGATGTACCACTTCCGCATCAAGAAAGACCAGAAGAACGAATGGGACCTGCTGGAACTGGTGCGCGAAATCCCGGCCAGGGAACTGCCGGTGCCGCTGCGGAACAAGCGCTGACCATGGGCCAGCCATCGCCATCGCTGTCCACCCGCGACCTGACGATTCGCTTCGGCGGCCACGTCGCGGTCAACCAGGTCACGGCTGAATTCTTCCCGGGCACGCTGACGGTGATCGTTGGCCCCAATGGCGCCGGCAAGACCACCTACTTCAATCTCATGTCCGGCCAGCTGGCCGCCACCAGCGGGCGGGTATTCCTGGCGGGCCAGGACATCACCGCCCATGGCGCAGCGAAGCGCACGCGCCTGGGGATTGGCCGCGCCTTCCAGCTTACCAATTTGTTCCCCCACCTGACAGTGATTGAAAACGTGCGCCTTGCAGTGCAGAGCCGGGCGGGCCTGGGCATGAACATGTTTTCCATCTGGTTCAGCCACAAGGAGCTGATCGAGCGCGCGCAGCACTACCTTGAGCGCGTGGCCCTGGCCGACAGGCGCGATGCGCCGGTGATCTTCCTGTCGCATGGCGACAAGCGCAAGCTGGAAGTGGCCATCCTGCTGGCACTGGAGCCGGACGTGATGATGTTTGACGAACCCACCGCCGGCATGAGCGTGGATGAAGTGCCGGTGGTGCTGGACCTGATCCACCAGGTCAAGGCCGAGCGCAACAAGACCGTGCTGCTGGTCGAGCACAAGATGGACGTGGTGCGCTCGCTCGCCGACCGCATCATCGTCCTGCATAACGGCGCCCTGGTCGCCGATGGCAATCCGGCCGAAGTCATGGCGTCGCCGATCGTGCAGGAAGCTTACCTGGGAACCCCGCAACATGCCTGAACCGATGCTCAAACTGTCCGGCGTGCATACGCACATCGGCGAATATCATATTTTGCAAGGCGTGGACCTGGTGGTGCCGCACGGTGGCATGTCGGTGCTCCTGGGCCGCAACGGGGCCGGCAAGACCACCACCCTGCGCACCATCATGGGTCTGTGGAAGGCCAGCGCCGGCAGCGTGGCATTTGATGGCCGCGAAATTGGCGCCATGGCCACGCCCGACATCGCGCAGGCCGGCATTGCCTACGTGCCCGAGTCCATGGCCGTGTTTTCCGACCTGACCGTGCGCGAAAACCTGTACCTGGCCGCGCGCAGCGGGCCGCTCGACGAGGCGCGCGTCGAGTGGATTTTTGGCTTTTTCCCGGCCCTGAAAAAATTCTGGCACTACCCGGCCGGGAATCTGTCCGGCGGACAGAAACAAATGGTGGCCATCGCGCGCGCCATCGTGGAGCCGCGCAAGCTGCTGCTCATCGACGAGCCGACCAAGGGCCTGTCGCCCGCCATCATCCAGAGCCTGATCGCCGCCTTCCAGGAACTCAAGGCCACCACCACCATCGTGCTGGTGGAACAGAACTTCAGCTTTGTGAAGTCGCTCGGCGACACCGTCGCCGTGATGGATGACGGCCGCATTGTCCATGCCGGCGCCATGCGCGAGCTGGTGGACGACCAGGACCTGCAACACCGCCTGCTCGGGCTCTCGCTCGACGCGCATCAATAACAGGACGCCCCCGTGAATCTCCATACACCCCCTGCCATCGCCAACGTGGTGCCGCCCGCGCCGCCCGAGACCGCCCTCCCCGCCGCGCCGCGCGACTGGGCACCCTTGCTGCTGGTACCGGCACTCATGCTCATCACGCTGCCCCTGGTGGCAGACTTCCCCACCTGGATCACGCTCACCGTGGCCGGGCTGGCAATGGGCATGATGATCTTCCTGATGGCCAGCGGCCTGACGCTGGTGTTCGGCCTCATGGACGTGCTCAACTTCGGCCACGGCGCCTTTGTTGCGGTCGGCGCCTATGCCGCTACCATGGTGCTCATACCCATGCAGGCGTCGCTGGAGGTCGATTCGCTCATGCTCAACCTGGGCGTTCTGGCCCTGGCGATCACGGTGGCCATGGTGGTGACGGCGCTGCTGGGCTGGGCCTTCGAGCGCATCATCATCGCGCCCGTCTACGGCCAGCATCTGAAGCAGATCCTCATCACCATGGGCGGCATGATCGTGGCCGAGCAGCTCATTAACGTCATCTGGGGCGCGGAGCAGATTCCGCTGCCGCTGCCTACCGCCCTGCGCGGCGCCATCATCGTGGGCGACGCCGCGATTGAAAAATACCGGCTGGTGGCGGTGGTGATCGGCCTGGTGGTGTTTGTCGGCATGTCGCTGATCCTCAACCGCACCAAGCTTGGCCTGTTGATCCGCGCCGGGGTCGAGAACCGCGAAATGGTCGAAGCGATGGGCTACCGCATCCGGCGCCTGTTCGTGGCGGTATTCGCGGCCGGTTCGGCGCTCGCCGGCCTGGGCGGCGTGATGTGGGGCCTGTACAAGGAAACCCTGACCGCCGGCATCGGCGCCGAAATCGTGGTCATGATGTTCGTGGTGATCATCATCGGCGGCCTCGGTTCGCTGGGCGGCTGCTTCATCGGCGCGCTGCTGGTGGCCATGGTGGGCAACTACGCCGGCTTCCTGGCGCCCAAGGTGGCGCTGGTGTCGAACATCGGCGTCATGATGCTGATCCTGCTCTGGCGCCCTGCCGGAATGTATTCCAACCTGCGCCGCTAAGGACGCCCCATGCTCACCCGCCTCCTCTCCGGCGATTCGCCGCGCAGCCGCAGCCTGTCGATCGTCCTGCTGCTGATTTTCCTTGGCCTGGCACTGGCGCCGTTCATCACCACCGGCGCGCGGCCGATCAATACCGCCGCCACCATCTGCATCTATATCGTGCTGGTGGCGTCCTATGACCTGCTGCTCGGTTATACCGGCATCGTCTCGTTCGCCCACACCATGTTCTTCGGCATCGGCGCCTATGGCGTGGGCCTGGGACTGGCCAGCGTGGAGGAGCCGACATGGACTGCATTGTTTTCGGGCCTCCTGATTGCCATTGCCGTGGCGCTGGTGCTGGCACTGGTGGTGGGCCTGTTCGCCCTGCGCGTGCGCGCCATTTTTTACTCCATGATCACGCTGGCAGTGGCGTCCTCGTTCGCCGTGCTCGCGTCGCAGCTGTCCGATTTCACCGGCGGCGAGGATGGCAAGACCTTCAGCGTGCCGGAGCTGCTCTCGCCCGGCTTCACGCTGATGGAAGGCGAGTGGTTTGGCCGCGCGCTCGACGGCAAGCTGCTCACCTACTACATCGTCTTCGCCGGCTGCCTGCTGCTGTTCCTGTTCCTGCTACGGCTGGTCAATTCGCCCTTTGGGCGTGTGCTGCAGGCCATCCGCGAAAATGAATTCCGGGCCGAGGCGCTGGGCTACCGCACGGTGTTGTACCGCATCTGGGCCAACTGCCTGGCCGCGCTGGTGGCCTGCCTGGCAGGTGCGCTGATGGCACTGTGGCTGCGCTACGTGGGCCCCAAGACCATGCTCGGCTTCGAAGTGATGACCGACATCCTGCTCATTGTCGTCATCGGGGGCATGGGCACCATGTATGGTTCGGTGATCGGCGCCACGCTCTTCATCATCGCCCAGAATTACCTCAAGTCGCTCATGGCCCAGGGCTCCAGCGCGCTCGAAGGCGTGCCGGTGCTGGCCCAGGCGCTGCATCCGGATCGGTGGATGCTGTGGCTTGGCGTGCTGTTTGTACTGTCGATTTACTTCTTCCCGCTGGGGATCGTCGGCAAACTGCGCATGCTGAAACTGCGCCGAACGCAGGCCACGGGCGCCTGATCGCCGTGGCTTGCTAGTGTCCTGAGTTATAAATACGTTGATTAAATGCGGCGACAATCGCCCCAATACCGCTTCACAAATGCTCGCAAGGCCTCGGCCTTGCTGTGCTTTGTTCATTGTCTTGGGTCGATTTCGCCACATTGATAATTCCACGAATTTCCAGCTCAGGACACTAGCCGCCGGCCGGCACGCTGCATGGCATGCCGGCGCGGCGCGCCGGATTGCCCGGATCGGCCCGTTCGACGAAGAAGTTGTAGACCTCAGACACCCCGGTTGTCGCACCCCAGTTACGCGCAGTGGCCCGCAATGCACCCCGGTTGGCACCATTGAATTCATACACGGTCAACAAGGTGACGGTATCGTAGGCCTTGGCCGTGCTGAATCGCACCTGCGTTACCGCACTGCCCGGCTGTTTGCCGGGGTTGGGGAAGGTCATGCCGGAGACGGTCTGTGTCGTTTCGGCAGGCCCGGGAATGGCGATAATGTCGCCCGGATTGGCGCGCGCTGCCAGTGCACCAAAAAACGCGGAAGGGCCGATGACAATGGATCGCACCCCGCCCTTGTCGGCGACATTGGCCACCACACCAAAGGGGCTGTTGACATAGACGCAGCGCCCGGCTGCGACGGAAGTCGTAGTCTCCACTTCGCTCATGGGCGTGGTCAGGCCGGGGGCGTGGTAATGGATGCGAAAGCGCAGCTTTGCGGGGGTGGTGTCGGCCGTGTCGGGCATGGTTTGGCAGCCAGTCATCCATAGCACGGTACAGAGCAGCGATGCGGTCAGTTTCATATGAACCTCCGGTACGGTCGAACTCGTCACTCAGTATCGGAATAATTCACTGCACCGTAAATACATATTATTACTTTTTCGATATCGCTCACCCCGGCGGCAGGTGAAGGTGGCGCGGCATTTACACATAGCGTTCAGCCACCCGCACCAGAACAGGTATCAGCTGTCCGATAAACACAATGCAGGCGACCCACGTGACGGTCGCGGCGCGGGAATCTGCAATGGCCGCGCGGTTCTCTGCCTGCATGGTTTTCATATCGGCTCGCAGGCTCCAGACATCCTCCCTGGCCTGCAGGCGGTGCTCAGCGAAACGGGCATCGATCATTGCCTGCTGCTCCACAAAACCTGCCTTGGTGGCTTCGCGCAATTGGGTCAATTCTCCTTTCAATTCTTGCCGCACCTCTGCAAGTTCTTGCTTGGTAACCATATTAGCCATGGACGCATGAATTACCCCGAGTTCATGCCAGATACTGCGCAACTCTTTTGCCACATCGGTATCGTGCCCGTCGAGGTCCTTGCCGGAATTTGGCGGTAGATCGTTTCTTTGCACAGACATAGGTCACCTATATTAAGAAAATGCCGACTGACGAAAGACGCTTTAAAACAAGCAGCGCCCGCCTTTTCACCTTCCATAGTTAGACCTTCCAAGTACGCCACCGTTCACATAAATCGGCGTCAAAACGGCTCGCCCCAAAGCCTCAGGCGAAAAAAAACCGGGTATCTGACAACCCGGTTTCTTGCAGCCAGCCTCGCGGCTGTTTATTTGTTTTCAGCTTTCTTGAAAGCTGCCACGCCATTGACGATTTCCGCTTTCGCTTCTTCCGGGCCGAACCAGCCTTCGATCTTGACCCACTTGCCTGGCTCCAGATCCTTGTAATGCTCGAAGAAGTGCTGGATCTGCTGCAGGCGCAAGTCCTGCAGGTCTTCCGGCTTTTGCCAGTGCTTGTAGATCGGCAGGATCTTGTCTACCGGGACTGCCAGGATCTTGGCATCGCCGCCGGCTTCGTCGGTCATCTTCAGGATGCCGATGGCGCGGCAGCGTACCACCACGCCAGGAATCAGCGGGAACGGCGTGATCACCAGCACGTCGCATGGGTCGCCGTCGTCCGACAGGGTATTTGGCACGTAGCCGTAATTGCACGGATAGTGCATCGCGGTGCCCATGAAACGGTCGACGAAAATCGCGCCCGACTCCTTGTCCACTTCGTACTTGATCGGATCGGCATTCATCGGAATTTCGATGATGACGTTGAAATCGTTAGGCACGTCGCGGCCGGCGGAGACTTTATTCAAACTCATGGGAATTCCTTAGATACGGATTTTAAAGATGCGTGATTATAGCGAAAATTACATTGCGATTGGTGCGCCGCAACAACGGCACCCCGGTATTTAGAGAACGCTGGCCAGGGCGCACTGGCGGAAATGGGCACTGGCCTCTTCCTGCTGGCCCAGCGCTTCATGCATCTGCGCCAGCTTCAGGTGAGCTTCGCGCACCATGCGCGGCTCGGTCGCGTCGGACAAGGCCTGCTCCAGGTAGCGCTGCGCCTTGCCCCACAATTTCTGCTTCAGGCACAGGGAACCGAGGGTCAGCGCCAGCTCGGCATCGTTGGGGCGCTGGCGAATCCAGGCCTCGCAGTATTCGATCTGGGCCAGCAGCGATGGTGAACCGGCCGGTCCCGCCGTTTCGCGATAGGCCCGCACTACCCGGTCGTCCCACTCCACCCGCAGCGCTTCCTCGGCCGTGGCGCGCGCTTCGTCATGCAGCCCCCGGGCATTGAGCGCCGTGGCGGCGCGCGCGGCGATGTAAGGCTTGACGCGGTCGGCGCTCGGAATGGTCGCCCACACGCGCTGGATCGATTCGGCATCGTGCGAACTGTCGGTGAGCATGGCTTCATAGGCCAGTTCGCGCAGCCGCGCCGACAGCGCCGGGTGCAGCGCCTTGTGCTTGTCGAGCGAGCGCACCAGACGCAGCACCTCTGGCCAGTTCTTGGCCTGCTGGTGCGCCTTCATGGACCACTGCAGCGCATGAATGTGACGCTGGCCGCTGGCATTGAGTTCGGCCACCGCTTCCAGTGCCGCTTCCGGCTGATGGTCGTCCACCAGCAGTTCGGTGGTGGTCATCAGACGCGCCGTCTTGAGCGCGGGGTCATTGACCACGCCGGCCAGCCAGTTGTCGCGCCGGGCCGACTGGCGCATGCGGTGTGCGGCGCGCGCGCCGATCAGCGCGGCCAGGCCGGCGTTCTCGGGCAGTTCAGCCGCGCGCATGGCCGCCTTTTCGGCGTGCCCGAAACGGCCCTCGAACAAGGCCTTGAGCGCGTCGCGCAAACCCTTGTTGCCGTCGCGTTCACGCTTGCGCTGGCGATAGGCCGCCACTTTCGCCGGCATGGACACGGTGGCCCGCAGGGCGCGCAGCAAGCCGTATATGAACGTGAACAGCAGTATCGTCAACAGCACGAACAGGTTCAGCGACATGTCGACCCGGTACGGCGGGTAGAACAGCACCACGTTGCCGGGATTGTATTCCGCCGTCACCGCCAGCGAGATGGCGACCGCCATCAGGAGCACCAACCAGATAAGTACGCGCATGGTCAGGGCTTCGACTTGTAGTTGCGCACGGCATTGAGGCTGTCGGCCAGCGACGGCATCTCGATCGCCACATTATTGGCCTGCACCTGGCGCAGCAGCGCCTGCACGCTCTGGGTGTGCGCCGCGCGCGTGTCGAAGTAGCGAGTCAGCGCCAGCTGCGCCGATTCGAGGTCGGCCCGAAACGCCGCTTCGTTGCGCGACAAGAGCGCCAGGCGGGCATTCAGCAAGCGCAGCTTCAGGTTCTCGCGCAGGAAATAGGTCTGCTCTGGCGAAATCATGAGCGCTTCCGGCGTATCGACCTTGCGCACCCGGATCAGCTGACGCAACTCGTCCCACAGTTCGGAAATCCAGGCATTCCAGGTCGCGCGTGCCCGTGCCATATAGCCTTCGTTCACGGCCACCACAGGCGCCGCGGGGGCGGTCCCCTTGGCGATGGCGTCGGTGCCGCGAGCGCGCTGCGGCCGGGCCGGCAGCACCGGCTTTTCGTCCGACAGCAGCGGCAGCGTGTCGACCTGGGCGATCGCATTGTCGATGCGCAGGGCCACGCCCACCAGGTCCAGCGCCGGCAGCGCCTGCAGCTTTTCGATATCGCGCGCAATGGCGCGCCGGATGGTGATGAATTGCGGCGTGTCCGACCGCGACAGCGAGCGATCGGCGTTTTGCAGCGCGATCAGCGCGCCGCGCACATTGCCTGCCAGCTGCAGCTGCTGGCTCGCCGTGGCCAGCACCTGCTCGATTTCGGCCAGCGCCCATTCATCGCGGTTCTTGGACAGGTCCTGGTACAGCTGTTCCAGGGCCAGCTGCTGGCTCTGCGCTTCGAGCTGGCGGTTGTCGAGTACCGTGAGCTTGGCCTGCAGGTCGCGCGTGAGGTCCTGCACCGAGCGCATGGTCGCTGCCGTCTCCGTATTGACCACTTCCGCCTTTTGCAGGCGATTGGCCACCTCGATGCGCAGCTTTTGCAGCGAATTGCGGGTTGACCAGGCATGGGCCGCCAGCAGCAGCGCAATGACGATGACGGCAACCGTCATGGGCCGCTGCAAGATGTCGGTCATGGTGGCCGGCGCCGCGGCGTTCACGTACGGCGGCGCAGTGCCGGCCGGCTTCGAATTGTGGTCAGGTAAAGTAGGCAAATCGTTCATGGTCGTGATTGTAACGCGGCAAGCAGACGTTCGTCGCCTGATCCACAGAGCGTGAGACGGGTCAGCCCCAGCGCGGCGGCTGTTTCGGCGATGCGGGCATGGGGAACGATCAGGTGCTGCTGTTGCATTTTTACTACAGCGTCCGGCGAACCGAGCTCCCCCACCAGTGAGCGCAGGCCGCGCAAGGCTTCGGAACTGGTGATGATCCAGTCGTTTTCGCCCTCCAGCAGGCCGGCCAGCTGCGTGCGCAGCGCCGGGCTCATGGCCGGAACGCGGCGCCGGTACGCCGCCACCGTGGTGACGATGGCGCCGGCCGCGCGCAAGCCGTCGGCCATCAGTTCGCGACCACTTTCGCCGCGCACGATCAGCACTTCCTTGCCCGCCAGCGCAGTCAGGTCGAGCGACTGCAGCAGGTTTTCCGAATCGCTGCGCGCCGGGTCGCGCGGACTGACGATGCGGGCATTGCCGTCGTCAAGACCGTGGCGGGCCAGCGCCGCGCGGCTGCCCTCTCCCAGCACCGCCAGCGTGACGGCGCGCGGCCAGTGGGCAATGTGGGCAAACGCGGCGTCAATGGCGTTGGGCGACACAAAGGCCACCATCGCATAGCGCGCCAGCTGCGCCAGCTGCGCCGTCAGCTCGCTCTGGTCGGGCAAGGGCGAAATCTCGAGCAGCGGCAGCAGCACCACCTCGCGCCCGAGGGCGGCCACCTGCTGCGCCAGGGCGCCGGCCTGGGCGCGCGGGCGCGTGATGATGACCGCGTCAGGCATCGCCCGCGCCGGCCTCCACCTTGCATGCGGCCAGGATGGCACTGGCATCCTGGTCGGCCAGCAGTTGCGAGACCTGTTCGCCCAGCGCTTCGGGCGCGCCGGCAGGACCTGTCAGTTCGGCGCTGGCCATGCGACTGCCGTCCGGCGTGGCCACCATGGCGCGCAGGCGCATCTGGCCGCCATCGACCGTGGCAAAGGCGGCCAGCGGAATCTGGCAGCTGCCGCCGAAGACCTTGGACACCTTGCGCTCGGCCGCGACGGCCTGGGCGGTGGCCAGGTGATTGAGCGGGGCCAGCACGGCGCGCAGGTCGACGCCGTCAGTGCGCTCGGACAGGATCTCAATGGCCATGGCGCCCTGCCCTGCAGCCGGCAGGCTGGTTTCAGGCTCCAGCACGCTGCGTATGCGCTGCGGCAAGCCCAGACGCTTGAGGCCGGCGGCGGCCAGGATGATGGCGGCATACTCGCCGCGATCGAGCTTGCCCAGGCGCGTATCGAGATTGCCGCGCAGCGGCTGGATGACCAGGTGCGGATAGCGCGCCGCGATCAGCGACTGGCGGCGCAGGCTGCTGGTGCCGACCACGGCGCCCGGAGGCAGGTCGGCCAGGCTGGCGTAATCATTGGAGACAAAGGCATCGCGCGGGTCTTCGCGCTCCAGCACCGCGGCCAGCTCAAAGCCTTCCGGCAAGTCCATCGGCACGTCCTTGAGCGAATGCACGGCCAGGTCGGCCCGGCCTTCGGCCATGGCCACTTCCAGTTCCTTGACAAACAAGCCCTTGCCGCCCACCTTGGACAGGGCGCGGTCGAGGATCTGGTCGCCCCGCGTCGTCATGCCGAGTATCTCAATGCTGCACTGCGGATATAATAAAGCTAATCGCGCGCGTACGTGCTCGGCCTGCCACATGGCCAGGCGGCTCTCGCGGGAGGCAATTATCAGCCGCGCGGGCTGCTGGACCGGCTTACCAGCCGACACGGCGGTCATTTCAGTTGCATTCAAAACGGATTCTTTCACTGTCGTTAAACCGTAACCGGCCAAGCCTCAGTTATCGGTGCTTGCATAAGATCACAAATTTTATCATGCGCCCCCTTTGCAGAACCTGGCCATAAGCCTTTTTGCACCAACATTACATTCTGGTCAAACATGGTAAATCAAGCTGCTGCTCAAGAAACCTCACCAGTCCTGGACAAGGACGCACCGTTAAAAGAAGATATCCGCCTGCTTGGACGCCTGCTCGGCGACGTCCTGCGCGACCAGGAGGGCGAAGAGGTCTTCAACGTCGTCGAAACCATTCGCCAAACGGCCGTGCGCTTCCGGCGCGAAGACGATGCCGCCGCCGGCGAAGAACTGACCACGCTGCTGCACAAGCTCTCGCGCAACCAGACCATTTCGGTGGTGCGCGCGTTCTCGTACTTTTCGCACCTGGCCAACATCGCCGAAGACCAGCACCACATCCGCCGCCGCCGCGCGCACCTGCTGGCCGGCTCCGCGCCCCAGCAGGGCAGCGTCAGCTTCGCCCTGAAAAAGCTGAGGCAAGCCGGCGTGGAAGGCGAAACCGTGCGCGAGTTTTTCAAGGAAGCCCTGATTGCCCCGGTGCTGACGGCCCACCCGACCGAAGTGCAGCGCAAAAGTATTCTCGACGCCGAGCATGACATCGCGCGCCTGCTGGCCGAACGCGACCTGCCCCTCACACCCAAGGAGCGCCTGGCCAACACCGACCTGCTGCACGCCCGCATCGCGACGCTATGGCAGACGCGCATGCTGCGCTACTCCAAGCTGACGGTGGCCGACGAAATCGACAACGCCCTGTCCTACTACCGCATCACCTTCCTGCGCGAGCTGCCTGGCCTGTATGACGACATCGAACAGGAAATCGCCGAGCAGTATCCGGGCGAAGGCCTGGCGCTGGGGAACGCACGCTATGTGCAGATGGGCAGCTGGATTGGCGGCGACCGTGACGGCAACCCGAATGTCAACGCCGGCACCATGCAGCACGCGCTGGTGCGCCAGGCCACCACCATCCTCGACTTCTATCTCGAGGAAGTGCACGCCCTGGGCGCCGAACTGTCGATTTCGACCCTGATGGTGGGCGCCAGCCCCGAGCTGCAGGCACTGGCCGATGTCTCGCCCGACCACTCGCCGCACCGCAGCGACGAGCCATACCGGCGCGCCCTGATCGGCATCTATGCGCGCCTGGCCGCCACCGCCCGCGCGCTGGGCGCGACCAACATCCTGCGCAAGGAAGTGGGCCACGCCGAGCCGTACGCGCAGGCCTCCGACTTTGCCGATGACCTCAAGATCCTGGCCGCTTCGCTGCGTGCCAACCATGGCGCGCTGCTGGTCAAGCCGCGCCTGGCCACCCTGCTGCGTGCTTCGGGCATTTTCGGCTTCCATCTCGCCTCGCTCGACATGCGCCAGTCGTCGGACGTGCACGAGCGCGTGCTGGCCGAGCTGTTTGCCAGCGCCGGCGTGCAAGCCTCGTACGCCCAGCTCGACGAAGCGCAGAAGGTGGAACTGCTGCTGGCCGAACTGGCGCAGCCGCGCCTGCTGTATTCTCCCTACGCAAAGTACAGCGCCGAAGCCGATTCCGAGCTCTCCATCCTGCGCGCGGCGCGCGACATCCGCGCCCGCTACGGCGTGCGCGCCATCCGCAACTACATCATCTCGCACACCGAGACCGTGTCGGACCTGCTGGAAGTGCTGCTGCTGCAAAAGGAAACCGGCCTGCTGCGTACCCAAGCGGGTGAACTCGACGCCATGGTCATCCCGCTGTTTGAAACCATTCCCGACCTGCAGCGCGCCGCGGCCATCATGGGCGAGTGGATGGCAATCCCGATGGTCAAGGAACTGATCGCCAAACAGGGCATGCTGCAGGAAGTCATGCTGGGCTACTCGGACTCGAACAAGGATGGCGGCTTCCTCACTTCCAACTGGGAGCTGTACAAGGCCGAGATCCATCTGGTGAAGGTGTTCGCCGAAGCGGGCGTGAAAATCCGCCTGTTCCATGGCCGCGGCGGCACCGTGGGCCGCGGCGGCGGTCCAAGCTACGAAGCGATCCTGGCGCAGCCGCCGGGGACCGTCAATGGCCAGATCCGCCTGACCGAACAGGGCGAGATCATCGCCTCCAAGTTCTCGAACGCCGAAATCGGCCGCCGCAACCTGGAGCTGCTCGTTGCCGCCACGCTGGAAGCGACGCTCACGCCGCACGCGGCCGAGGGCGACAAGGCGCAGCGCCTGGCCGGCTTTGAAGACATCATGGCCGACCTTTCGGCGCGCGCCTACAAGGCTTACCGCAACCTGGTGTACGAGACTCCCGGCTTTACCGACTACTTTTTTTCGGCCACCCCGATTGCGGAAATCGCGGAGCTCAATCTTGGTTCACGCCCGGCCTCGCGCAAGTCGACCAAGCGCATCGAAGACCTGCGCGCCATTCCCTGGGGCTTTTCGTGGGGCCAGTGCCGCCTGCTGCTGCCGGGCTGGTACGGCTTCGGTTCGGCCATCACGCAGTGGATCGAAGAAGGCAACCGTGACGAAAAGATCGCCACGCTGCAGGCCATGTTCAAGGAGTGGCCATTCTTTGCCACGCTGTTGTCGAACATGGACATGGTGCTGGCCAAGACCGACCTGGCGATCGCGTCGCGCTATGCGGAACTGGTGGCCGACGTCGAACTGCGCGAGCGCATCTTCAAGCGTATCGCGGCCGAACATGGCACCACCCTGCGCTGCCTGGAAGCGATCACCGGCGCGCATGAACGCCTGGCCGGCAACCCGCTGCTGGCCCGTTCGATCCAGAACCGCTTCGCCTACCTGGACCCGCTCAACCACCTGCAGGTCGAGCTGATCCACCGGCACCGGAAGGTAGCAGGCGACCCGGCGCAGATCGACGAGCGTGTGCATCGCGGCATCCATCTGTCAATCAATGGCGTGGCCGCAGGCTTGCGCAACACAGGCTAAGGGCCTGTAAATATTTTTGTGCGGTGAAACAATTGGAGAGACTTGGTGTCATTCTGATATGTAGAATGAACCTCGGATAGTAAAAAGGGTGCGACATCCTCGTGCCCCTCTCCTGACTAGCCCATTGGCGCACCCGAAGCGATTCGGGTGCGCATTTTTTTGGCCACGCGTGTGTGCTGGCATCGAAGGCATCAAACTTCCATTGCGTGGCGGCGACACAGCATTGACCAGTTACCGCGTCAGCGGCTGCGCAGCAGCAAGGTGCCGAGGGCATTCACAGCGACCGGCACAGCCGGCAAAAAAAAACCCAACAGTTGCTGACTAACTGTTGGGCACGCGCTATGCAGTGTGCACTGCGACGAACTCCAGATGACGATCAGGCGCTTTTCTTGCGACGAGCAGCAACCAGGCCAACCAGGCCCAGGCCCATGAGAAGGACAGAGGTCGGCTCTGGCACCTCGTTCGCGGCGCTCAGCGTCCACACGCCCGGGGTGTAGCCGTTCGTATAGTAGTTGTAGTTGTAGTCATTGCCATAGAGGCCCTTGCCACTGGCGTAGATCTGGCGGCTCGGGTTGCTGATATCGTAGAAGTAATTCGTGTAGGAGTAGCTGTTCGGATAGTCAGCGTCAATGAACAGGAAATTGTTTTGCAATCCGTCGAACGACACCACGCCGCCACCCGACACCCAGGTGTACCCGTAATAGTAGTCGCTGGTCCTGTGCATGCTGGAAGCGTAGAGGTTGCCGCTGCCGTTGTAAGCGATGCCATTGATCGAGGCCGTGATGTTGGACAGGTTGGTGATCAGGTTGCCATTGGCGGTACCGGTGAAGCTGCCTTCGATCAGCACGCCATTGCCAAAGGCATAGCTGTAATTGTAGAGAGCGTCAGCGTGAGCTGCCGGTGCAGCAAAGGCGGCGGAAATCAGGGCAGCGATGGTGATAAGCTTTTTCATGATTCTCTTTCAGAGTTAATTGGTCTTATCCCAGCTATAGCACAATGCATGCCAGCAACAATTATTGATGGAAATCAATGAATTGCAATATGCCCCGCCACCCCGCCGCCAACCGCTGTAATGTTTCTCGACATAACCTTTAGTTTTGTTTTGGAAACGACAAGATTAATCAGATCAATGATGTTCAAGTCGCCACATTCCTTCCCGTAAAAATGTCGTCATTACAATTCCCCCCCTCTTTGGCCACATCCACATGTAAAGAATGTCGACATGCGTCCGGCTCCAAGCGCCACGGCTGGACCACTCCGATGCCCAAAAAAAAAGGGCGCCCCCAACGGAACGCCCTCATTCACCACCTCAGCACTGCACTAACAATTTCCCAAGTTCAGGGTCAGACCACTTAAACCGGTCAAAATCAATGTCTTGCCGGCAGTGTTAGATGCCTCTGCCTCAATGGTTGTGCAGGAAGCTCTTGAGCTTGTCCGAGCGCGACGGCTGACGCAGCTTGCTCATGGCTTTGGCTTCAATCTGGCGAATCCGCTCGCGCGTGACGTCAAACTGCTTGCCTACTTCTTCCAGCGTGTGATCGTTCGACATTTCCACGCCATAGCGCATGCGCAGCACCTTCGCTTCGCGCGGCGTGAGCGAGTCCAGCACTTCCTTGATCACGTTGCGCATCGATGCATGCAGCGCCGCGTCCAGCGGGGCCAGCGTGGTGTTGTCTTCGATGAAGTCGCCCAGTTGCGAATCGCCATCCTCGCCCATCGGCGTTTCCATCGAAATCGGCTCTTTCGCGATCTTCATGATTTCGCGAACCTTGTTCTCTGGCATTTCCATCTTGAGTGCCAGGGTTGCCAGGTCCGGCTCGCTGCCCGTTTCCTGCATGATCTGGCGCGAGATGCGGTTCATCTTGTTGATCGTCTCGATCATGTGCACCGGCACGCGGATGGTACGGGCCATGTCCGCGATCGAACGGGTAATCGCCTGGCGAATCCACCACGTGGCGTAGGTCGAGAACTTGTAGCCGCGGCGGTACTCAAACTTGTCCACGGCCTTGAGCAGACCGATATTGCCTTCCTGGATCAGGTCGAGGAATTGCAAGCCACGGTTGATGTACTTCTTGGCAATGGAAATCACGAGGCGCAGGTTGGCCACCGTCATTTCCCGCTTGGCGTGACGGGCCCGCTTTTCGCCGGCCGCCATCTGCTTGTTAATCTTGCGCAGGTCGGCCAGCGGCAGCGCCACGCGCGCCTGCAGGTCGATCATGCGCTGCTGCAGTTCCTTGATGGCAGGAACATTGCGGCTCAGGACCGTGCTGTACGGATAGGCGCAGTCGACTTCACGGTCAACCCAGCCCAGATCCGTTTCATTGCCCGGGAACACCTTGATGAAGTGGGCGCGCGGCATGCCGCAGCGGTCCACGCAGATGGCCAGCACGGCCTTTTCGATGTGGCGCACTTCATCCATCTGGCCGCGCAGGGTGTCGCACAGCTTTTCCACGACCTTGGCCGTGAAACGAATGCCCAGCAGTTCGTTGGAAATGACTTCCTGCGCCTTGACATACTTGGCCGAGCCGTAGCCCTCTTTCGTGAAGGCAGCCGCCATCTTGTCGAATTCGGCTTCGATCAGGGCGAACTTGTCGAGCGCGCCCACCTTGAGCTGATTGAGCTGCTCGGCCGAAAAGCCGGCCGCGCCGCCATTGGCGTCGCCATCTTCTTCCTCGTGCTCTTCATCGTCTTCTTCATCGTCGTCCGAGGCCACGTGCGGCGCCGGGGCGGCAGGCGCCGACGATTCGTTCAGGTCCACGAAACCGTCGACCACTTCATCGACCTTGATCTCGTCGCGCGCGATCTTGTGCGACAGCGCGATGATTTCAGCGATCGTGGTCGGACAGGCGGAAATGGCCTGGACCATGTCCTTCAAGCCGCCCTCGATGCGTTTGGCGATCTCGATTTCGCCTTCGCGCGTGAGCAGTGCCACGGCGCCCATCTCGCGCATGTACATCCGCACCGGGTCGGTGGTACGGCCAAAATCCGAATCGACCGTCGACAGTGCGGTGGCGGCGGCAGCTTCCACTTCGTCGTCGCTGGTGGCGGTGGCGACGGTGTCGGTCAGCAGCATCATTTCCGCGTCAGGGGCGCGCTCGTAGACGGCAATGCCCATGTCGTTGAAGGTGGCGATGATGCCTTCCACCGCTTCCGGATCGATGATGTTTTCCGGCAGCTGGTCATTGATCTCGGCATAGGTCAGGTAGCCGCGCTCCTTGCCCATGTTGATCAGGTTCTTGATCTGCAGGCGGCGGCGCTCCATGTCCGCTTCGGTCGCTTTCGGGTCGGCCGGCAGCGTCACGCCACCCTTGGCCTTGCGCTCCCTGGCTTTCGATACCGCCTTCAGTTCGGCGCGCTCGACCGCGTTCAGTGCCGCCACTTCATCATTCTCGGGCGTAAATTCGCTTGGCTTGCGGCCGCGGCGGCCCGGCACCTTGACCGATGGCAGCAGGTAGCCGGAAGTGTCGATGGCGGCCAGCGCGGCGGCGTCCGTGGTCTGGCTGACCGACTTGCCGGCCGTCTGGATCACATTCGGTTCCGCGTCCAGCGCCTTCTTGACGGCGCGCGCTTTCGGCGCCGCCTTCACGGCGCCCTCGCCCGCTTGCGCAGCATCCGCGGCCGGCGCGTCGACCACGGCCAGCTTGGAGCGCTTGCGCACCACCACCGGGGCCGAGGCCTCGCTGTTGTTGGCCGCCTCGGCGGCGGCAGCTTCCACGGCGGCCAGGCGCGAGCCTTTTTTGACGACCGTGACCTTGGCAGCCGCTTCCGTTTCCAGGAAATAGGACGTCGCAGTCTTGGGCACGGCCAGCGGCGCGGCGCCTTTGCGCGGCGCTTTGGCGGCGGTAAGGGTCAGGGTTTTGGCTTTGGTCGTCATAAAAACTCCAGTCAATAATCCAGCCGGACCGGGCGCAGGGTCCATCCAGATAAGTGTTCAGGTAGCCCGCGCTAAGGGCAATGGTGGCCGCATGCGGCCGCGCGCATCAGAACGAAAAAAAGCCCGCTGGTAAGAAACGGGCTTGATCTATTATTCCAGTGAAGAATAGAGGAGACACCGCCATTATGCCCCAATGCAAGATATAGGGATAATTGATATATCGCATATCAGATATCACCCAGGCTTATTCTTGCGGGACACCCACGGTCCTCTTTCGTCGAGCTGATACGTCTGCGCTGGCGCAAACCGCGCGCAGGGCAAGGGGCGGATCATACACGATTTCGCAGCGCGCGGATCATGTTGAAGCGCGGCACTGACGAATAAAATCCCGGCACGTGCGAATGTGTACATGCTATCCTTCCGGTTCCAGATCTTATTATGAAGTCAATGAATACAACTAGTCTTGTCGCCGAGCCGGCCGAAGTCCCAGCCGCCGCGGCACCCGCAGCGCCCGCCCCTGTCACTGAAGCGAGCGCCGCACCGGCGCCCAGCGCCGACGCCAAGCCTGACACTGCGCAGGCTCCGGCCACCCCGGCCAGTGCCCCGTCGCCGCGTTCGCTGCTTAAACAGTTCCAGCAGCAGTTCCCTGCCTTCCGCGATTGCCTGCCCCTTGCCATCGGCATCGACAAGCAGATTCTCGCGCGCATGCCCGATCTCGACCGCAAGACCATGCGCACGGCGCTGGGCATTCATACCGGATCGCTGCGCTACCTGCGCGCCATGGAAAAAGCCACCCAGCGCTTTGACCTGGACGGCGTTGCTGGCGCCGACGTCACCGACACCCACCGCAGCCACGCCAAGGAAACCTTGCAGCAGCGCTTCAAGAAAGAAGCCGAGCGCAAGAAGGCCGAGCGCGACGCCGCCCAGGCGGCAGAAGCGGACCGCCTGCGCCAGGAAAAGCTGCAACTGCTCGCCTCGAAATTCTCGCGCAACGGTTAATGCGCGGTGATGACTGACGAAGCAGCTCCGGACCGCCCCGACGAACCCGAACTTCCTCCCTACGAAGGCATCGCCATCACCGCCGTACGCATGGTGAAGACACCGGCGGAAGCGGCGGCGGCGCTGACCGTGCTGTCGGCCATGGATGCGATTGGCTTTGACACCGAATCGAAGCCCACGTTCATGAAGGGCGAAGTGTCGACCGGCCCGCACCTGGTGCAGCTGGCCACCGACGAGGTGGCCTACCTGTTCCAGATCGTGCCGGGCAGCGCCTTTGACCTGATGAAGCCGGTGCTCGAATCGCGCGACATCATCAAGGTAGGCTTTGGCCTGCAGGACGACGTCAAGCGCATGCGTGCCAAGCTGGGGATCGACATGGTCAACGTGCTGGACCTGTCGACGGCCCTGCGCAGGAAGGGCGAACGCAATACGCTCGGGGCCAAGACGGCAGTGGCACGCTTTTTTGGGCAGAAGATGCAAAAGTCCAAAAAGATCACCACGACCAACTGGGCCATGCCGCGCCTGTCGGAAAAGCAGATCCTGTACGCTGCCGACGACGCCCACGTGGCACTGAAAATCTACCGTCACTGGCGCAGCAGCAGTCCTGCCTGACCACGCGCTACGCCGGGAAGTGCGACAATCATGGCATCTCCGCTCACTCGACGCCATCATGCTCACACATTTCATCCGGTCTCTTTGCCTGCTGGCCTGCCTGGCCGCGCCGCCCCTGCATGCGGCCGAGCGGCCTGCCGTGCTGCCCGACACCATGGCCCAGCGACTGTTGGCCTGCGCATCCTGCCACGCCAAAAAAGACGTCAACGACCAGTACTACCCGCGCATCTCCGGCAAGCCGGCCGGCTACCTGTACAACCAGCTGGTGAACTTTCGTGATGGGCGCCGCCAGTTCCCGATCATGACCTACATGGTCGACCACATGTCCGACGACTACCTGCTGGCGATCGCCAGGCACTTCGCGGCCGAACATTTGCCCGCGCCCCCACCGCAGCCGACCGGCGTGAGCGCGGCGATACTGGAGCGCGGGCGGGTACTGGCCCTGCAGGGCGACCCGGCACTGAGGGTGCCGGCCTGCGTGGCCTGCCACGGCCAGCAGCTTACCGGCGTCAATCCGGCCATTCCCGGCCTGCTTGGACTGCCGCGGGACTACGTCAACGCCCAGCTGGGCGCCTGGCGCAACAAGACGCGCCGTGCCCACGCGCCTGACTGCATGGCCGATATCGCGGCCCGCCTGTCGCTGGCCGACGTGGCGGCCGTGTCCAACTGGCTTGGCGTGCAGCCGGTGCCGGCCAGCGCCCGGCCGGCCGAGAGCATCGCCCGGCCGTTGCCGATTGCCTGCGGGAGCGCGTCATGAAACGCACCATCCTCATTCTGGCTGGCGTGGTGGCCGCCTTGCTGCTCCTGTCGATCCTGATCGCCTGGCCGCGCACCGACATGGTGGCTTCCTCGTCGCCGGGGGCGTATGCGTCGACACCTGCCAACATCGCGCGCGGCGCCTATCTGGCCAAGGCCGGCGACTGCATGGCCTGCCACACCACGCGCGGCGGGGTGCCCTATGCGGGCGGGCGCGCGCTCGATACGCCGTTCGGGCGCGTGGTGGCGCCCAACATCACGAGCGACCGCGAAAGCGGCATTGGCGCGTGGACGGCCGACGACTTCTGGAATGCTCTTCACAACGGCAAGTCGCGCGACGGGCGCCTGCTCTACCCGGCCTTCCCCTACACCAGCTACACCAAGGTCTCGCGCGACGACGCGGACGCACTGTACGCCTACATGCGCACGATCGCCCCGCACAAGAGCGCTCGCCAGCCGCACGCATTGCGCTTCCCGTACGACCAGCAGTTCATGCTGGCCGGCTGGCGCCTGCTGTACTTCACCCCCGGCGTCTACGTCAACAACCAGACCCAGTCTGCGCAATGGAACCGCGGCGCCTACCTGGTCGAGGGGCTGGGCCACTGCGCCGCGTGCCACAGTAGCCGCAACCGCTTCGGCGCCAGTGAAGAAGGACTCAAGGGCGGCATGATCCAGACGCTGGGCTGGTATGCGCCTTCCCTCACATCCGACGCCGAAGCCGGCCTGGGTGACTGGGAAGTGCCGCAGATCGTGGACCTGCTCAAGACCGGCATCTCGGAACGGGCCACCGTGTTCGGCCCGATGGCTGAGGTGGTGCAAAAAAGCCTGCAGCACGTTTCCACCGACGATGTGACGGCCATGGCGGTGTACCTGAAATCGCTGCCGGCGCACGGTGCGCCCCCGGCGAAGGTAGCGCAAGGGCCGCAGGTCGAGCGCATCCTGGCCGACGGCAGGAAGACCTATGAAGCGCAGTGCATGGAGTGCCATGGGGCCGATGGCAAGGGGCTGCCGCCGCACTATCCGCCGCTGGCGGGCAACCGGGCGCTGACCATGACGGAAGCGGTCAACCCGATCCGGATAGTGCTCAATGGCGGCTTTGCGCCCACTACCGCGGGCAATCCGCGGCCATACGGCATGCCACCGTACAGCCACGTGCTCAGTGACCAGGAAATCGCCAACGTGGTGTCGTACCTACGAAACAGCTGGGGCAACCGCGCCCCGCTCGTGACTTCGGCCGAAGTGAACCGCTACCGGGGCGTGCCGCTCGACTAGGGGTGGGCCGGCCACGTCTTCCTGGCCGGTCAGCTACCGTAAATCAATTTCCCACAGGCGGGGTCAGATACCGTCTTGAATTGCAAGCCCGGATTGCAAGTAATTTGCATCGAAGGGCTTGTTTGACCGCAGGACCCCGTAGATCAGATGTGCCAGCTTACGCATGACAGCGCTGACCACGGCCATCTTGGCCAGGCCGTTGTCCGATAAGCGGGCCGCAAAGGCCCTGAGTATCGGGTTGTGCGTCTTGGCCACCACGCCCGGCATGTACAGCGCTGCTCGCAGTTGACCACTGCCGATTCGGCTGATCATGGTCCGGCCTCTTACCGAACTGCCCGATTGCCGTTGCTTGGGAGTGACGCCGATGTAAGCGGCGAAGGCCTTGGCGCTGCTGAACTTTCGCACATCGCCCGCATAGCTGATGACTTTGGCTGCCGTGGCGCGTCCCACGCCCGGAATCGTCGTCATTAGCTCAACGTCAGCCCGCATCCCAGGATCGCTATCGATATGGGTGTCGATATCGTTCTTGAGCTGCGCGATCTGGGCATCCAGCCAGTCCACGTGCTCTTTGGTGTGCTTGGCCAAGTCAGTTTGCCCGGCGAACTCATGCGCTTCAATCCGGTTTGCTTCCTGCTGGCGGATATCCTGAAGTGCACTGAGGCGCTCCACCCATCCACGCAACAAGCGCTCAGCTGGCGGCGGTGCCACCCAAGGTTCCGGCGTCATTGCTCGGCAATACCGAGCAATAACGCCGGCATCGACCTTGTCGTTCTTGTTTCGAATGTTTTCGCTCTGAGCGAAGCCCTTGATGCAGCCTGGATTGACGATGCTGACCTTCATGCCAACTGCCTGCAGATTGAGCGCTACGGGCTCGCTGTAGATGCCGGTTGACTCCATGCAGGCGTGGACTGTCGTCACATCGACCTTTTGCTTGGTCACCCAGTTCGCCAGCTCGGCGTATCCGGCCTTGCTGTTCTCAACGACCTTGTTCTTCAGTTTGCCGCCTTCCAACAGCGCGGCGTCCAACTTCTTCTTGCTGACATCAATTCCCAGAATGGGAGCGTGCGTAGTTTCCATTTGTTGACCTGTCTCGTATGCAGGCTCTAAGGCCTAAGATACCGTCCGGACTTGCAAGGAAAAAACGGGCAAAGGCACCTATCTGACCCACAGACTACTCGTCTCCGACCACGCCGATGTCACTCTGCCCGACCAATAAATCTGGCCCACATTCTGCCAAATTTTCGGTAACTCCAATATACGAGACCACTTAAACGCACCAAAATCAATTTCCTCTGGCCAGGGTCAGACCACTTAAACAGGGCGAAATCAATTGTTTCGGATGATTTGAATGCCGACAGGCATTTAAATTCGGGCTAGGAAAGTGGCTCTGGGCAAACCTGCTCACAGCGCCGGGCGACTTTGACCTACAGCCCATACCAGATCGCCCGATACTGTTGATTCTCCGACAGAAAACGCATACTGCCGGGGACCCAGTGGGAAAACGCTAGCCTTGGCGCGCCCCTTTAGGCGTACAAAAAAAGTTGCTTTTGTCGGCTCTAAGTGGTCTGACCCTGGCGCAGGGAAATTGATTTTGGCTCGTTTAAGTGGTCTGACCCTGGTGTGGGGAAATTGATTTTGGCAGGCAGGCGGCAGCGCGACCTTGATGCCAAGGCCGCCCCAACGGTCCGGCACTACGCGGCGTCGAGCATGGCGCTGTAGCAGGCGTCGGCAAAGCCGATGCGGTCGGTAGTGGCATTGCGGGCGTCATCCATGCTGATTTTTTTGTCGCGCAGCAGATTGACCAGCGCCGCGTTCATGGAGTGGCAGCCTGCGTTGAACTTGCCCGTGCCCCCATCCATCAGCCCACGCACCTCGGCCACGCGGCCAGATTCGATGATGCGCTGCACTTCAGGATTGGCGGTCAGGCATTCGGTGGCGAGGTAGTAGCGCTCCCCTTCCATCGATGGCAGCAGCGCCTGGCACAGCACGCCGCGCAAGGCGCTGGCCAGCGCTTGCGCCTGGGCCTCCGTGTTGCCCAGCAGGCGCAGCATTTTTTGAAGGCCCAGTTCGGTAGAGCGCGCGTGCAGCGACGCCAGCACCAGCGGGCCCGATTCGGCCAGCGCCAGCGCTTCCTGCGCCGTTTCGGCATCGCGGATTTCGCCGATCACAATCACGTCCGGCCGCTCGCGCAGCGCGTCCAGCGCGCCCAGGTAGTAGCTCTCGACGTCGCCGTCAAACCCCACTTCGCGCTGGGTAATGATGCACTTGCGCTGGGGGATCAGGGTCTCGACCGGGTCTTCAATGGTGATGATGTGGCCCGAACGCGTCTGATTGATCTGGTCCAGCATCGAGGCGATGGTGGTGGACTTGCCCTGGCAGGTGTCGCCGATGATCAGCACCAGGCCGCTCGTCAGGCGCGCGAAATCCTGCTCGGCCGCGCGCAATCCCAGCTGGGTCAGCGGCAGCGGCTCCTTGGGAAAGCGCCGCACGACGCAGCCCAGCCGCTTCTTGCCCTGGAAAGTAAAGCAGTTGGCGCGAATGCGGGCGGTGTGCAGGTCGATCGAGCGGTCAAACGCACGCACGGCAATCCGCTCGGCCCAGTCCGGCTCAATCACTTCAAAAAACTCTTCCAGCTCTTCCTTGGTGATGGGCGAATCGCTCACCGCCACCAGGCCCTTGGGCTGACGCAGCATGAGCGGACTGTTCTGGTGGATGATGATGTCGCTGAAAATCAGCTTGGAGTTGAGCAGGTGCAGGATCTGCTCGACGAGGGTGCCGAAGACGGGATGGTCTTCGTTCTCGATGTAAGTGAGCGTGCGGATTTGCGAGGACTGGTGGTTTTCCATCTGATGGCGTCTCTGGTAGGCCGCGACAAAATTGTGCGTGCGATGATCGAGACAATTATAAGACGAGTACGCAGATGCGAAGCGGAAAGATTGCAGTTCGGATATAAAAAGTGATGCAGAAAAACCGCAGTCCCCGCCCCGCGCAAATCAGAAGCGCCGGAACGGTCGCTGGAATCCCGTCTTGGGGTCGGTTGACATGCGCACGCCATCCTGGTCCACCCACACTTCGTCGGGCGGCTCGTCGCCGGCCAGTGCCCCGGCCACAACCGGCAAGCCTTCGCCCTTGCGCACCAGCTCGTCGGCGCGCTCATACACATTCTTGCATCCGGTCTCGGCCATCAGCGCCTGCACGATGGGCACTTTCCAGGCGTCGGCGCCGGCCGACTGAAACTGGCAGATCAGGTAGCCGTCCTTGCCCCCAAACTGTTCGACCAGCAAACCCGGCAGCAAGTCCGCCTCGGCATGGATGCGCTTGACGATCTGGTCCGGCCGCGCCTTCGATGCCGCTGCCGCACTTTTCTCCAGCGCAGCCTTGACCCGGCGCTTGATCAGGGCGTGATCGACCGGCTCGTTTTCGTCGAAGGTCCAGACCCGGGCCCGGATCTGCGACTTGCTGTTGTAGGCCGCGCGCGCGAGAAATTTTTGCGACGATGACTGCACGATGGCCGTGCCGCCCGCCTTCATCTTTTCGTTGGGCTTGCCATCGACCTTTTCCACGGCCGACGCATAGATGAAAGGGTCGCCGGCGAGCAGGCTTTTTTCCTTGCCTTGTTTGATGGTGATGATCAGCATGAGATTTCCGTAAAAGATGATGCAGGGCGACATGATACCGCTTTGGCCGTGTCGCAGGACAGTTACCGCTGTTGCCAGACAAAGCGCTGCGCGCGCCGGCGAAAAGTTGCAAGGATGGCTTGACAAAGACTTCACGAGATCCTAAAGTGATATCACTTTGATGTCTAACCTGAAGGGGAACAGCATGGCTGCAGCACATATTCGGCGTGAAGCGTCGTTTTCATCCACCAATGGTTATCTGGCACTTGCCGGCGGCGTGGCCATGGCCCTGCTGGCCTTCTATCTGTTCAAGACGGGGGTGGAGGCGGACCTGCCCCTGCCCTTTATCCTGGCCGCCTTCCTTGCCGGCTTTTTCGGGTTTCTTTGCCTGGTGGGCCTGTACATGCTGCAGCCCAATGAAGGCGCGATCCTGACCCTGTTTGGCAAGTACATCGGCACCGACCGCAGCGAAGGCTTGCGCTGGGCCTTTCCGCTGTACACCAAGAAACGGCTGTCGCTGCGCGCGCGCAACTTCAATGCGCCCACGCTCAAGGTCAACGACAAGCGCGGCAACCCGGTGGAAATCAGCGCGGCCGTCGTCTGGCGGGTGCGCGACACGGCCCAGGCCCTGTTCGAGGTCGATGACTTCGAGCGCTATGTCCAGATCCAGGCCGAGGCTGCGCTGCGTCATCTCGCCTCGCAGTATGCCTACGATGAGGGCGAAGACTTGCCGGACGGCGAAACCACCCTGCGCGCCGGCATGGATGTGGTGGCTGAAGCATTGAAGGTAGAATTGCAGGCCCGTTTCGAGGCTGCCGGTGTGGAGGTGCTCGACGCCAAGCTGACGCACCTGGCTTACGCTGCGGAAATCGCCCAGGTCATGCTGCGGCGCCAGCAGGCCGAAGCCATCATCAGCGCCCGCGCCAAGATCGTGCATGGGGCCGTTACCATGGTGGAAGCGGCGCTCAAGGGCCTGTCCGAGCGCGGCATCGTGGATCTCGATGCCGAACGCAAGGCGGCCATGGTCAGCAACCTGCTGGTGGTGCTGTGCTCGGACAAGGAAACCCAGCCGATCATCAATACCGGCACCCTCTATAACTAAGGTCGCACGTCCATGGCAAGTCCCGGCAAGAAAGCCTATCCGCTACGCATCAGCCCGGCGCTGTGGGAACAACTGCAGCGCCTGGCCTCGCGCGACCTGCGCAGTGTGAATGCGGAGATCGAGTTCCTGCTCCGGGAGGGTTTGACGCGCCGCGGCATCAAGGTGATTGACGCACCGCTCGACGCGGGTGACGAGGCTGAGGAATAATGGCAAGTTCCCGCATTGATTCTTATTGATCATGGTTAAGCCTCGCCCTCGACGTTCGCGCAACAAGCCGCCCGACCCAGCCTGGGTCAAGCCCTTCACCCTCGTCCTCACGGTGGGACTGGCAGCCCTGTTCATCACCGGCCTGCGTGATCTGATCGGCTACTTCATCGAGGGCCAGTCCTGCATGGGGCGCCATTGCAACGACTGGGCCAGCGAGCCGTGGGGGTTTATTGGCCACGTGGCCACCCAACTGTTTTTCCTGTTCATGTTCGGTGGCTTGCTGGTCGGTTGCACCAATGTACTCAAGCACGGCCTGCAGCCGCCACCGGAGAACGGGGCTCCGCCACACTAGCTTTCACGCAGGCTGCTTCCGGAAGCGTTTCGGCCATCGCCCAATTTTGCATTCCAGTCGGCATCCCGTGCACTCTGTCGCATAGCGGGGGCGCGGCCGGGCCGCTTTTTCTATGATGGCAGCACTACAACCAACAACCCGGGAGCTGTCATGCATTCACCATCCTTTTTCCATACGCCGCTGCGCAAGCTGGTGCTGGCCCTGTCGCTGAGCGCCTGTGCCATTCCATTTACCCACACCACCGCCGGCGCGCTGGACTGGATGGGCGGCGAGAAAGTCCAGGGCAGCGGCGTGATCAAGCAGCAGACGCGCAACCTGCCCGCCTTCTCGGGTGTGTCTCTGAACGTGCCTGGCGACATGGAAGTGCGCCTCGGCAGCACGGACAGCATCACCATCGAGTCAGACGACAATATCCTGGCCCGTATTGAAACCGTGATCGACAATGGCACCCTGAAAATCCAGCCGGCCGAACGGAATATGAACCTGCGCACGCGCCACATGAAAATCGTCCTCACCGCGCGCAGCCTCGACCATATCTCGGTCGGCGGTTCCGGGTCGGTGGAAGCGCCCGCCCTCAAGGCAAGCAAGCTGAAATTCAATATTGGCGGCTCCGGCTCGATCAACGTCCAGGGCGTGGAAGCGGACCAGCTGGCCGTGAGCGTGGGCGGCAGCGGCGACTTCAAGAGCAATGGCGGCAAGACGCGTGCCCTGTCGGTCTCGATCGGCGGCTCCGGCGACGTCGACCTGGGCCGCGTCCAGGCCAACGACGCCGCCGTCAGCGTGGCCGGTTCCGGCGAAGCCGTGGTCTGGGCCACCAACAAGCTGAGCGCGACGATTGCCGGCTCCGGTGACGTGAACTACTACGGCGATCCCAAGGTCAGCCGCTCGGTAGTGGGCTCGGGCAGCACGGAACGGCTCGGCGCCAGCCCCCGCTGATGCGGCATCGGCCGCGCGTGCGCGCGGCGCCTACAGCCAGCGCCGCACGCGTGCGCAATATTGTTCATAAGCGGGCCCATGCTGCTGCCGGAGGAAGTCTTCCTCCAGCCGCACCTGGAATTGCATGACCAGGTCGCCGGCCAGAAAGAACGCCAGGGTGACGGCGTTGGGCTGGACCAGCACCAGCGCCCCCAGGCACACCCGCATCGCCAAAAAAATCGGGTTGCGCGACCAGCCGAACAAGCCGCTTGTCACCAGAGCGGTACCGGTCTTGCGGTCAATGCCGATGCGCCACGACAGGCCCATCTGATACTGCGCCGTCACGGTCCAGCAGATGGCCACGGCCAGGGCCGCCCAACCGGCACGCGCCAGCGTGGCCGCTGCCGGCAAGTGCAGCGCGCCCATCTGCATGCCCACGGCTGGCCATAGCAGCCGCACCGTGAAATAGGCGAACAATCCGGCAATCACGCATTTCATGGCCCGCGACACGAAGCCGTAGGCATCATCGGCGCTGGGCAAGACGTAGGGATTGCGTCCCGTGCTGCGCCACACGCGCACGGTCGGCACCAGGAAGGCCGCCACAAAATACAGGGTGAACACCCCCGTTAACCAGCCAGTTTCGTTCATGTCTACTCTCCCCGCCGTATCGGCAACAATTGCTGCAGGCCTGGCCCACACGGGCTGGACCCTGCAGCACATTGCCTATTAGGCACCCTGTAGTTACCATAGGGTCAAGCAGGTATTCAAGAAAGTGACGATGATGAACATGAAAATTGGCGCGCTGGCAGCCGCTGCCCAGTGCCAGGTTGAGACAATTCGTTTTTACGAAAGGGAAAGCTTGCTGCCGCCCCCGGTACGCTCAAGCGGCAACTATCGCCTGTACAATGCGCGCCACCTCGAACGGCTGGCTTTTATCCGGCATTGCAGGTCGATGGAGATGTCATTGCCGGAAGTGCGGCGCCTGCTCCATTTCCGGGATGCGCCCGAAGAAAGCTGTACCGAAGTCAACCAGCTGCTCGATGCGCATATTGCCCGGATCGGCCAGCGCATGGCGCAGCTGCAGGCCATGCAGGGCGCCATGCTGGCCCTGCGGACGCAATGCAGCCAGGACCTGGCGGCAAAGTACTGCGGCATCCTCAACGGCCTGGCCGTCACGCCCGCTAGCGTCGAATGCCCGGCCTAGTGCCCCATGTGCCCGGCTTGTCCCGGGCTGACAAAGGTCATGGGTTTGACCGGCACCTTGACCGTGATGTTCTCGATTTTCTTGCCCTTGCTTTGCACCCGGAGCGTCAGGTCGATGGCTTCACCTTCCTGCAACTGCCGCGTCAGGCCCATCAGCATGATGTGATATCCGCCGGAAGCCAGGTTGACGCCCTTGCCAGCCGGCAGGTCGATCCCCTCGACCCGCGCCATTTTCATGGTGGTGCCCGACATTTTCATCTGGTGCAGTTCCACCGTGGCGGCAATCGGGGAGCTCACGCCCACCAGGCGCGCCGGCACCGCCGACTGCACATGCATGAAGGCGCCCGTGCTCTTTTGGGCCGGCACCGTGGCGCGCACCCAGGGCGCCGTCACGCTCAGGCTGGCCGCTCCGTGGGCAAGGGAAGTCATGGCCATTGCGCCGGCCAGCAGGAGGGTGGAAAGATGTTTTTTCATGGTAGCCATTATATCGTTAGCGGACAGCCTTGAAATCTTCCCGCTCGATCAGCACCGTTGTCACGCTGTCGGTCAGGTAGATCTGGCCGTCCTGGATCGTGCACTGAAGCTGCATATTGCGGTTGGCCAAGGCTTCAAGGCCCGCGCTTGCTTCTGCCGGGATGTTGATGACACTGAGATTCTTTGCCCGCTCCAGCTTGTTGGCGATCTGCTTGTACCAGATATGGCTGGTGGCGCTGTAGCTGTATACAACCACGCGCTCGCTGCGCCCGCACGCTTTCATCAAGCGCTTCTCGTCCGGCTGCCCTACCTCGATCCACAATTCGATGGCCCCGGTCAAGTCCTTTTGCCACAGGTCCGGCTCCTCGGTATCGAACAGGCCCTTGGTGAAGGTGAGCGACTCGCTGGCATGGATGGCAAAGGCCAGCAGGCGGATCATGACGCGCTCGTCGGTCTCCGACGGGTGCCGCGCCAAAGTGAGCAAATGCGACTGGTAATAATTGCGGTCCATGTCCGCAATTTGAAGTTCTGCTTTGTAGATGGTTGCTTTGAGAGCCATTAATGCACTTGCCTTTAATTATTTAAAGACGACAGTCTTGTCGCCGTTTTGCAAAATCCGGTGTTCCACGAACCATTTCACGGCGCGCGCCAGCACCACGCACTCCACGTCGCGGCCGATGGCGCTCAGGGTCTCGGCCGTCATGGCGTGATCGACCCGCTCCACATCCTGTTCGATGATCGGGCCTTCATCGAGGTCGCCCGTCACAAAATGGGCGGTCGCGCCAATCAATTTCACGCCGCGCAAGTGGGCCTGGGCATACGGCTTGGCGCCCTTGAAGCTGGGCAGGAAGGAATGGTGGATATTGATGGCCTTGCCGCGCATGGCTTCGCACAGCCCCGGCGACAGGATTTGCATGTAGCGCGCCAGTACCACCAGGTCAATCTTGTGGGTATTCATGATGTCGAGCACGCGCGCTTCCTGGGCCAGCTTGGTCGCTTCGTCGGCCCCCGTGGCCAGTGGCAAATGGTGGAACGGAATGTTGTAGCTGGCCGCCAGCTGGTAGAACTCCATGTGATTCGAGACAATGGCTGGAATCTCCACGGGCAGCAAGCCGCTCTTGTAGCGAAACAGGAGGTCGTTGAGGCAATGTCCAATTTTCGACACCATGATCATGACCCGTGGCTTGACTGCGGCATCGTGCAGCTGGCCCTGCATGCCGAGCTGGGAGCACAGGGCGGCAAAATCGTCACGCAGCATGGCGTCGGACACGGCACTGTCTTCCAGGGCGAAGTGCATGCGCATGAAAAACAGTTTCGACTCCGCGTCACCGAACTGGGCCGAATCAATGATATTGCAGCCATGGTCGGCAAGAAAGCCGGATACGCGATGCACGATGCCGCGCTGATCCAGGCAAGACAGGGTCAGGATATATTCAGGTTGCGTCATATAGAGAGCGATAGTGGGACGGGTCATACCAACCTTGTATTGTCGCATGCTCAGCCATACAGCGAACACCAAATAAAAAAGCACGGTCGTTTTAATTCTCGGGTATAGTAATCAGATTGCCACCTCACACAAGGACCAGACCATGTCGACCACCCTGCTCTCGAATCTGCAATTCCGACTCGCCGCCCGCCCTGTGGGCATGCCCAAACGCAGCGACTGGCAGGAAGTCACGGAACCGGTGCGCGCGATTGCCGACGGCGAGATCGTGGTCAAGGCGCTGTACCTGTCGCTCGATCCAGCCATGCGCGGCTGGATGAATGAAGGCAAATCCTATATCCGCCCTGTCGGCATTGGCGAAGTCATGCGCGCCGGCGGCGTGGGCGTGGTGGTGGAATCGCAGTCGGACAAGTTTGCCGTGGGCGACTTCGTATCCGGCGGCATTGGCGTGCAGCAGTACTGGACTGGCGCTGCCACCGACAAGACCGCCGGCTTTTACAAGATCGATCCGCGCATGGCGCCCCTGACCACCTGGCTCAACACGCTCGGCATGCCCGGCATGACCGGCTACTTCGGCCTGCTCGAATCGGGCCAGCCCAAAGCGGGCGAGACGGTGGTGGTGTCGGGTGCGGCCGGCGCCGTTGGCATGACGGTGGGCCAGGTCGCCAAGCACCTCGGCTGCCGCGTGGTTGGCATTGCAGGCGGCAAGGAGAAATGCGATTTCGTCGTCAACGAACTGGGCTTTGATGCCTGTATCGACTACAAGAACAGCGAAGTCAAAGATGGCCTCAAGCAGCATTGCCCCAACGGCGTCGATGTCTACTTCGACAATGTGGGCGGCGAGATTCTCGACACGGTGCTCACCCGCATCAACCTGCGCGCGCGCATCGTCATTTGCGGCGCCATTTCCCAGTACAACAATACGACGGCCGTCAAAGGGCCGGCCAACTACCTGTCGCTGCTGGTCAACCGCGCGCGCATGGAAGGCATCGTCGTGTTCGACTATGCCGACCGCTATCAGCAAGGTGTGGCCGCCATGGCCAAGTGGATGCAGGAAGGAACGTTCAAGAGCAAGGAAGATGTGGTCGAGGGCTTGGAGAACTTCCCGGAAGCACTGCTGATGCTGTTTGAAGGCAAAAACTTCGGCAAACTGTGCCTGAAAGTCGCCGACCAGTAAGCCCCAGCGCGCTTGCCGTACCTGGCGCCAGTGCCCGATGGGGCTGGCGCCTTCCCCTCTCCTGCCTGCCATCCGCGCCATGACTGCTTGACCCACGCGGTGCCTGCCGCGCGTTGACGGAACTTGGTGCCACGCCTGACGTCTACCCCCTTCATGTTCGAGGCGCGCGCATCCCGCGCGGCGCTGCCCTTATCCGACTATCACGAGGTAGCCAATGGCAAGCTTTCCCAGCACTCCCTTCGGGCGACCGGGCTTCGACGCCCAAGCCTCCTTCGTTGCCGACCTGACGCGCCGCTCTTGTGAGCTCGCGCGCCAGCTTGGCGAACTTAATATGCGCCTCACACAGCAACTGGTGGAAGACACGGCAGAGGCCTCGCGCCAGATCCTGGCTTGCACCAATCCCGCACAGGCGCTGACGGCGGCCGCAAACGCGGCCCAGCCGGCCCTGGAACATCTGTACAGCTATCAGCAGCGCCTGGCCGGCCTGTTCACGGGCATGCAGCCGGCCTCCCCGCGCAGCACGCCCCATCAGCACAGCGCCGGGCGCGGCGGGCACGACAGCCTGGCAGGAGGCGATCCGCTCACCAACGCTTCGCGCGCCGACACCATCGCCGGCGCTGCCGGCTACGCGCACTAGCCGTGCCGGAGACCACCATGGCCAATCAAGAAAAGCCCGGGCGCGACGCGCTGGAGGTGCTGCGGGCGGAACACGCGCGGATCAAATCGCTGTTTCGCGACTTTGACAACCTGCCCGCGGACGACGATGACGACGACCAGCGCAAGGCAGAACTGGTTGACGACATCTGCTACGAGCTGGCGGTTCACGCCATGATCGAAGAAGAGATCTTCTATCCCGCTGTGCGTGCCGGCGCCGGCCAGCAAGAACTCATGGACGAAGCGGACATCGAGCACGCCGGCGCGCGCGAATTAATCAGCCAGCTCGAAATCATGTACCCCGGCGACGACCATTTTGACGCCATCGTCACGGTCCTCGGCGAAGAGATGGCCCACCACATGGACAAGGAGGAAAGCGCCATGTTCGCCGCGGCGCGGGCCGCCGGGATCGACCTGCAGATCCTGGGCAGCCAACTGGCTGCGCGCAGGATGGCGCTTGACGAGGACCTGACCGCGCCGCCGGCCACCATGGATCCGATCGACCCGCGCGACGGCACCCGGGGGCCACCGCGCCCTCCCAATTAGGCAGGCAAGACAAAACAATCGGTGACAAGGAACTAAATATTCCGGGCGTATCTCTAATTTACGAGCGCGCATGAATGCGCGATAAGACCGGCCAATAATTCAAGGAGATCGAGATGGCGACCAGCAAGGAAGGCGCGAGCAAGAGCAGTAGCTCCGGCAATGCGCAAAAGAGCGACAGTTCCGGCAATGCCCAAAAAGGCGCCGGCAGCAGTGGCCCGGCAAAACGGGGATTCGCTGCCATGGATGAAGAGCAGCAGCGTCAAATCGCCAGCAAGGGCGGCCAGGCCGCGCACCAAAAAGGCACGGCCCACGAATTCGATTCAGAAGAAGCGCGGCGCGCTGGCCAGAAAGGCGGCGAAGCGGTCAGCCGCAATCGCGCGCATATGGCAGACATTGGACGCAAAGGTGGGGAAAGCCGCCAATCCGCAGCACGCAACATGAAAGCAGCAGCTGCCGCTGACAAGGGATCGCGCCAGGGTGGCAAGGAAGAATAGCCTATCGACTCCGCGCCGAGGCCGGAATGCACGAGGTAGGGGCCGGGCGACTGTTAGCAATGGTCAGCGACTGGTAAGGATGATCAGCGATTGTTGGCAATGGTCAGCGACTGTTAAGGATGATCAGCGATTGTTGGCGATGGTGAGCAACTGCAAGCGATGGTCAGCGATTTATCGATGGTCAGCGGAGCGATTTTCAGCGCGTGGGAGCAGTCGTGAGCGCCGTCGCCAATCGCCCACCAGTCTTCAGCGATCATCATCTGTCATCGAGAGGCATCGGCAATCGACCAATGTCTTCTCGATCGCAAGCAGTCTTTCAGAGTCGTCCACTATCGCCGATCAGGCTTCGGCGGTCGCCAGAAATCTTCGGGAGTCATCTGCAATCGGCGGCAGTGTTAGGTGATCACGAGCGGTCGTCGCGAGTTATGCGCAACGTTATGCAGTCGTTGAGAGTCGTTAGCTGCCGTCGGTAGTCGTCAGCAGCCGTCAGTAGTAGTCAGCAGCCGTCGGAAGTCGTCGGCAACCGTCGGCAACCGTCGAGACGCGCCCCCAGTCGGCAGGCATCAGCGATTGTTTGCAGTGGCCGTCCGTCGCCAGATCCGATGGAACACGGCATCATCATGACATCTCACGCTGCCTGCGGCTCGTTGTCGCCGCACGCCGACGGCGACAGGCCGGCAGAAGTTAGCGCCGTATGGGCCTGGGGGACGGTCCACCATTCAGCTACTCAAGCCTACTGCGTTCATCACCACTTTCATCAGAGCGGCAGCGATTCCGAGCGCCGCCACGCTGAGCACCCAGATGAGAATGAGCCAGCCGAGCCGCTTCCACCACGGCCCCGGCGTATTGTTCTTGTCATCCATTAGTGGTATCCATCCCCGGCCCGCACTTTTCCACGAAATACATAATATGACCAGATCGTGTACATCAAAATAAACGGAATGATCAGCAATGCGCCCACCAGGGCAAAGCCCTGGCTTTGCGGGGGCGATGCCGCAGCCCAGATCGTGATATCGGGCGGGACGATATTGGGCCAGACGCTGATGCCCAGACCGCTGTAACCGAGGAAGATGAGCAAGAGCGTGAAGACGAACGGTCTCACCTGTGCATTGACGGCGAGGGAGCGCAGTAGACCCCAGCTACCGGCCACCACCAGAATTGGCACCGGAGCAAACCACACGATATTCGGAAAACTGAGCCAGCGCGCCGCGATACGGGGGTCGATCAGCGGCGTCCAGATACTGATCACCACGATCGTCGCAAGCAGCATCCAGACCAGCGGCCGCGTCAAACGGTATGCGTGCCGTTGCAGCGCCCCTTCGGTCTTCATGATGAGCCAGGTACTGCCCAGGAGCGCGTAAGCGACCATGAGGCCGACGCCGGTGAAGATCGAGAACGGCGACAGCCAGTCCAGGGCACCGCCCGAAAATGTGCGGTCAACCACTGAAAAGCCCTGGATATAGGCCCCAAGCGCCACTCCCTGGAAGAAAGTCGCCACCATCGAGCCGCCCGTGAATGCCTTGTCCCAGAAATGGCGCTCGTGATCGAGTGCCTTGAAGCGAAATTCGAAAGCGACGCCGCGGAAGATCAGGCCGATCAGCATGAAAATCAGCGGTAGATATAGCGCGCTCAGGATGACCGAATACGCCAGGGGAAACGCGGCAAGAAGACCTGCGCCACCCATGACCAGCCAGGTCTCATTGCCATCCCACACGGGTGCGACGGTATTCATCATGACGTCACGCTCTTCCTTGTCCTTGAAGAAGGGATAGAGCAAGCCGATGCCAAGATCGAACCCATCCATGATGATGTACATCATGATCCCGAACAGGATAATGACGGCCCACACGATCGACAGATCAATTCCCATCTTCTACTCCTTCTTGTGGCGCGACATCATCACGGTCAGACTTGCGTGCCGCGGACAGCGGGCGCATTGGTGTCCTGGCCTGACCGGGCCCACCTACCTCGGGATGGCGTCCTTCGCTGATAACGGGTCCCTTGCGAATCATCCTCAGCATATAGGCAACGCCGGTGCCAAACACGGCAAAATACACCAGCACGAACAGCGCCAGCGTGATGCCGAGCTGATTGGCACTGTGGCGCGACACCGCATCGGCGGTGCGCATCACGCCGTAAATGATCCAGGGCTGCCGGCCAATTTCCGTCGTATACCAGCCCGCCAGGATGGCAACGACGCCCGAGCCGCCCATCCACAAGGAAAAGCGCAGGAATGGCCTGCTCGTCCACAAGCGCTTCCTCCAGCGCAGCCAGACGCTGATCACCCCCAGCAGGATCATCAACAGGCCAAGCCCAACCATGACCCGGAAGGACCAGAAAACAATTGTTGAATTGGGCCGATCGGCGGGCGCAAATTCTTTCAGGGCGGGGACCTTGCCATCCCAGCTGTGGGTCAGGATGAGGCTTCCCAGGCGGGGTATTTCCACCTTGTACTTGGTGCGCTCTTCCTCCATGTCAGGGATCCCAAACAGAATGAGGGGGACACCGTCGTTGCCGCTGTTTTCCCAATGCCCTTCCATCGCCGCTATTTTTGCAGGCTGGTGCTTCAAGGTATTCAATCCGTGAAAGTCACCAATGACGGCCTGCAACGGTGCGACGATCACCACCATCCACATCGCCATGGAAAACATTTTCCGGATCGCCGCGTTGTCCGTCCCGCGCAGCAGGTGCCAGGCGGCGGAAGCACCGACGAACAGCGCCGTGGCGAGAAAGGCGGCCACGCTCATGTGCGCCAGCCGGTAGGGAAACGAGGGATTGAAAATGATGGCGAACCAGTCGGTAGGCACGACGCGGCCGGCGACGATCTCGAAGCCCTGCGGCGTTTGCATCCAGCTGTTCGAGGCCAGAATCCAGGTGGCGGAAATGAGCGTGCCCAGCGCCACCATGGCCGTGGACAGGAAGTGCAGCCCCGGTCCCACCCGGTTCCAGCCAAACAGCATCACCCCCAGAAATCCCGCTTCCAGGAAAAAGGCGGTCAACACTTCATAGGCGAGCAAAGGCCCGGTAACGCTCCCGGCAAAGTCGGAATAGTAGCTCCAGTTCGTGCCAAACTGGTAAGCCATGACCAGGCCGGAGACCACCCCCATGCCGAAATTGACCGCGAAAATCTTGGACCAGAAATGGTAGAGATCGCGGTAGAGTTCCCGGCGCGTGCGCAGCCAGCACGCTTCCAGCACGGTCAGAAAGCTGGCCAGGCCGATGGTGATGGCCGGGAAAATGATATGAAACGATATCGTGAAACCAAACTGGACGCGCGCCAGTTCAAGGGCAGTCAAGCCGAACATTGAGGTCTCCTTGCCTACGTGGCCTTGTTCTTGCGGAAAGTGCCGCGCACGGTATCGCCCACGTCGAGCAGCTTACCCACGGTCGATCCCATCTTCATGAGCGACGTCAAGGTCTCGGGAGAGAGCCGCTGGACGTCGTCGAACCAGGCGCTGGACAGTTCAATGAGTTCATACATCTCGCGCATGCGGGCCTGAGCAACGATATCGGCTTCGGTACTCGGCGTCTCCAGCAGGGCGTCGCGCAACATGGACAGCGTCGGCTCCACTTCGCGGCGGCGGCGCTCTTCGATCAGCGCCTTGAAAATGTCCCACACATCCTTGGGCGGCTCAAAATACTCGCGCCGGTCTCCCGGCTGATGCAGCAGCTTGACCAGGCGCCATGATTGCAGCTCCTTGAGGCCCATCGAGACGTTGGAGCGCGAAAACTGCAGGTGCTCGGCAATTTCGTCGGCGTTAAGCGGCTTGCTCAGGACGAACAGCAAGGCATAGATTTGCCCGACTGTCCGGTTGATGCCCCAGCGGCTACCCATTTCGCCAAAATGGAGGATGAATTTTTGTGCCAGCGGTGTGAGATTGACCATGTGGTTGATGCCGTTAAGTTTTGAATTTTCAGGAATTACTGAAATTATAGGAGAAAAAAACAGGCCGTGCTGAAGACGGCCCGTTTTGCCGGAATGGGTGGCTATTTCGGGGCGCTGTGATCCCGTTGCATGGTGAGCGCAATCAGGCGGGCCACCACCCCGGCCAGGTAAATCAAGCCACAAAACATTTCCACGCTGGCCACGGCGCGCGCCTGTGGCGTGAGGGGAATCACGTCCCCGATGCCGGTGCTCGACAACAGCGCAAAGCTCAGATAGTTCAACTCCGTCCAGGTACGCAGGTCGCCCGGGTTCACTGCCGCGGCGAACGTACCCGGCTGGAGCGCCTGGATCAGGATGAACACGTGGGTAAAGCCCCAGGCCAGCAAGGTGAAGGTTGCTCCGGCAGCAAACAGCTCGTCGGTCGTGGCCTTGTAGTCTTCCATCATGTAGGCAATCAGGCTGAGGGCCGCGTAAAAATAAAACGCTGCTTCCAGGCCGGAAACCCAGGGCAATACCCACGACAGTCCCAGCAGCCAGTGCAGCAGCTGGCCGCAGATGATCAGCACGGCCAGACTGGCGCTGATCCATGCCGGGCGCGGCGTGGTGCGGACCATCCGGATGGTAAAGCCGAGCACGACGACACCGAACAGGTTGAAAGCCACCAGGCCGGCGCGGGTCGATTCAATGAAAGGGTAAAGCAGCATGCCGCTCAATTGAACCAGCAACAAGATGGCGGACGGATGGCGGCGGGTGTGGTGCAGCAGGCGGTGACTGAACATGGGTGCGGGATGAATGAGAGGGAGCGCTTATCCAATAACTTCCACCACATCGCCCTCGGCGTTGCGGATGGTCGTCGGCTTCACGTCCCACAGAACCTGCTGGAACGATGGCAGTTTATACACGCCCTTGCGGGGGTGAAGCAAGGTGGCAAAGTCTTTCACGCTGGCCGCGTTCACCTTGAACAAGACCACGCCGTCGCGCCCGATACTGACTTCATTTTTGCGGCCAAGATCGAAAAACAGGCGGGCGCGCGGCCCCACCAGGCTGAACGGCTTGCCAAAAGGCAGGCGCAAAGGCAGGAACTCGGCCAGCTGCTCGATCTGGCGCGCGCCAAGCGTGATCTCGACCAGGCTCTTGCGCAAGAAGCGTTTGCGCTGCCGGACGTCCAGCAAGTCGGTAAAAGCGGCGCTGCTGGACGAGCCATCCTTGCGGATGCCTTCCGTGGCCTGCACCATCACGCCGGGTTCGGTCAGAAAGGAGTGGCGTTCCAGATCCGTCACGTACAGGGGCATGCAGGGGTGCATCGTCGCAAGCAGCTTGCGGGTGTCCCATTTATGGGCCACAGCTTCCTCATCACGGGTCAGGCCCACGACCTGCAGGAAAGCCACACTGCCGTTGGCCGTATCGATGGCGGGCAATTCCGGATCAAACGTGAACGCCAGTGAGCACAAGGCCGTTGGCGTGCCCAGCGTGATCGGACCGTTGGTGCTCATGCGGTGGCCATCATGGAAACCATTGCCGGTGCGTACAACGTAGCGCGCCAGGCTTTGCAGCAAATGCAGGGGCCAGAGTGGTGCTTCCAGCGCGCGCGGGTCCGCCGCCAGGCGAAAGGTCAGCTCGAAACCGAACCCGCTCGCTGCACTGCCCGAGCGCTTGTCGAACAGGTCGGTCAAGCCATAGGTAACGTAATGCCAATGGGGCACCGGTTCGGCGCGCTGCCAGACGCTGATACTGTCGAGCGGGTCGGCGCCCCCGGCGTGCATGGGCTGCGGGTTCTGGAAGTGGCGTGGCTGCCGCCCCTTGTACAGCACATCAAGGGTCGCTGCAATGGCCTCCCGGCCGGGCGCGGGCGACGCCGGCTGCGATGCGGCGGGATCGCGGCGAACGGGGAGGTCCGACGAATTCATGGGTGGTTCCGATGCAGATTATGCAAGTCGCATGCTCCGGGAGTGGGCGGTGGGAAAATCTTAGCACGAGCCTAGCCCGCACGTGGCAGGAAGAGCGCGCGGTAACACATTCACAAGTAGTCACATCCCTGGTTGCCGGAAATGGGCCACGGCCTGCGCATGCGTTTTGCATGTGCTACAGTTCTTCCATGCACGAACTCAAATACCTCAGCGCGTATTCGGACCAGATGCGCGCTCAGGTGTCGCAACTGATTGCGCAAAACAAGCTGGCCGATGTGCTGCGCCAGCGCTACCCTGCTCCACACGCCATCCGCACCGATCGCGCCCTGTACGACTACGTCCAGGACTTGAAAACGACATACTTGCGCAACGCCGAACCCATCAACAAGGTGGCATTCGACAGCAAGATTCACGTGATCAATCACGCGCTCGGTTTGCACACGTCCATTTCGCGGGTCCAGGGCAGCAAGCTCAAAGCGAAGCATGAGATCCGGGTGGCCACGGTGTTCAAGGATGTGCCGCTTGAGTTCCTGCGCATGATCGCTGTGCACGAATTGGCACACGTAAAAGAAAAGCAGCACGACAAGGCTTTCTACAAGCTATGCTGCCACATGGAGCCGAATTATCATCAATACGAATTCGACCTGCGCCTCTACCTCACTCACCTTGATCTGTCACCTGAGCGCCTCTGGTAACACGCCCGCGTCCCGTCATCGACATGGAAAGCCTGTCCGGCAGGCTTGATTTTTTTGATATCAAGACCTGCATCAATTTGTTGCATACGCGCACGAAAGTTTGCAAGTAAGATATTTTCGGCGCCTTTTTGTCGACAATCAAGCGTCAGCCCTATAGAGTTGATCCTATGCCTTTCCACATGGCAATTACGACGTCCGCCTTCCACGTCACTTATCAGACAGGCATCCATCGGAACACTGCAATGCACATCACGCCTCATCAGACCATCCGCCATTTCCCCCTGCGTGCCTGTGCTTTCGCTGCCATCTTGTTCACCGCCGGCCTGGCCCAGGCCCAGGACAGTGAAGCGGCCACCTGGACCTTCGGCGGTTTCGCCACGCTAGGCGTGGTGCATTCGGACTATGACCAGGCAGACTTTACCTCCAGTGCGCTCAAGGGCGAAGGCGCCGGCTGGAGCAAGTCACTCAGCTTTGTCCCGGACAGCCGGTTCGGCGCGCAGCTCGGCTACCGGCATGACCGCAAATGGTCGGCCGTGCTGCAGGTTGGCACCGAGCATCGTTTCGATGGCAGCTACCGCACGGAAGTCGAATGGGGCAATATCAAATACCAGGCAACGCCCGACCTCGCCCTGCGCGTCGGCCGGATTGCCTTGCCCATCTTCCTGGCGGCCGACTACCGCAAGATCGGCTACGCTTATCCCTGGGTTCGTACGCCGGTCGAGGTCTATGGCGGGGTGCCGATCACCAACAGTGACGGTGTGGACCTTGCCTATCGCTGGCGCAACGGCAGTGTCAAGCACACCACCCAGTTCTTCTGGGGCCAGACCGACATCTACCTGACTGAAACAACCGATGTCAAGGCGCGCGACATGGGCGGCCTCACCCACACCGTCGAATCAGGTTCCACCACCTTCCGGGTCAGCGCGTTCAAGGCCAACCTGAATGTCAATATCGTGCGCGACTTCCTGGACGCCTTTCGGGCATTCGGTCCCCAAGGCGTGGCCATCGCCGACAAGTACGATATCATCAACAAGCGCACCACCGGCATGACGGTCGGTGTCAACTATGACCCGGGCACCTGGTTCCTGATGGCCGAAGCCGGCCGCATGAAGAGTGACTCGTTTTTCTCGACGTCGCACGGGGCCTATATCAGCACCGGCTTGCGGCGCGGGGCCTTTACACCGTATGTCTCGTACGCCTATACCAGGGGCGAGCAATTCAAGGATGAGCAGGGCTTGTCCCTGGCCGGCCTGCCGCCGCGCTTTGCCGCCATCGGGGCCGGCCTGAACGGGGGCTTGAAGGAGCTGCTCGGCACCGTGGCCATCCAGTCCAATGTCAGTGCCGGCCTGCGCTGGGATTTTCATACCGACATGGCGCTGAAAGTGCAGTTCGAGCGCGTCAAGCCGAGCCAGGGCTCGCGCGGTACCTTGCGCAATGCGACGCCTGCCTTCCAGTCCGACCGCGCCGTCAACGTCACGAGCGCGGCGCTCGACTTTGTTTTCTGATGAGGCTGACCATGCGCACCTCAACCATGCATTATCTCGCCGCCATCGTGCTCGGCGCCTGCGCCGTGCAAAGCGCCGCTGCCGCCGGCGAACTGGTGGTCATCGTGTCGGCCAAGAGCGCGGTCGGCACGCTCAAGCCGGAACAGGTCTCCGACATCTTCCTGGGCCAGATGGCCACATTCCCGGGCGGGCTCGAAGCGGTGGCACTGGACCAGAACATCGGCTCGCCCGAACGCGACGAGTTCTATTACAAGCTCACCGCCAAGACCCGTCCCCTGGTCAAGGCCCACTGGACCAAGATGATCTTCACCGGCCGTGGCCAGCCGCCGCGTGAAATCGGCGACAGCGCTGCCGTGCGCAAGAAAGTGGCGGAAAATCCGTCCCTGATCGGCTACATCGACAAGGCGGCCCTCGACGCCAGCGTCAAGGCTGTGTTGTTGATTCGCTGATTGCACTGACATGGCAGCGATGAGCACCACCACGCACAACAGGCGCACGCGGCGTTTTGCCCGCTGGCTCGGCCACGGGATGGAAACGCACATCTCGCTGCCCCTGTTCGCCGTGGTGCTGCTCATCGTGATCTGGGTCTCGACCAATCACTTCATCGACATCGAACGCGTCGCGGCCCAGGCCAGTGCGCGCACCTCGTCGCGCGAACTGCTCGACACCTACGAAGCGCAGGTGCAGCGCAACCTCGGCGGCATTGACCAGACCCTCAAGGTGCTGAAATACGCGGTCGAACTCAAGGGCGCATCCGGCGCCCTGCCCGCCCTCAACCAGCAGGGACTGCTGCCTTCCGGCCTGGTGTTCGTGGTCAGCATCGCCGACCGCAACGGCATGATCGTGGCCAGCAATCCCAGCGCCGAGTTCATCGACATCTCGCGCCAGAGCTATTTTGCCTACCACCGCGACAGCGACACCAACACGCCCTACGTCAGCCAGACCCTGCGCGATACGGCCAATCCGGAATGGCACCTGCACTTCACGCGCCGTCTCAATGATGCCAACGGCGAGTTTGCCGGCGTGGCGATTGTCGAAGTCGATCCATCCTACTTCACCAGCGGCTACGAGCTGTCGCGCCAGGGCCATTTCGGCGCCCTCGGCCTGTACGGCACCGACAATGTTTTCCGCACCCTGCGCATTGGCGAAAAGGTGCTGTGGGGCCAGAATGCCAAGGAGCTGGAACGGCACGATGACCAGGGTAGGCTGCTCGTCAACAGCTGGGACGGCGTGCGCCGCTATACCAGCGCGCGCCGCCTGCATGGCTTCCCCATGACGGCCCTGGTGGGCCTGGCCGAACACGAACAGATGGCCGCCTTTGAGCAGCAGCGCCGCAACTACCTGTGGGCCGCCGGCAGCGGCAGCGCCCTGCTGATTCTGGTGGTGTCGCTCATTGGCCTGTGGTCGTGGCAGCTCACCCGCACCCGGCGCCGCATCCGCCGCGCCCAGGAAACCTACGCCGCTGCCTCCGAGGCCAGCCTTGATGCCTTCTTCGTCATGCGCAGCGTCAGCGGCCCGCACGGCGCGATTACCGATTTCGTGATCGAAGCGACCAACAGCCGCGCCGAAAAGCTGGCCCGCATGAGCAAGCAGGAAATGCGCGGCAAGAGCCTGTCCGAAGTGCTGCCGGCCTATATCAGCAATGGCATCTTTGAAGATCTGCTCAAGGTGACGCTGGTGGGCGGCGTGCACGAAGCCGAATGGCTCGCCACCGAAGACGCCCAGGAGCAGCAGTGGCTGCACCGCCAGGTGGTGGCCGTCGAGGGCGGCGTGGTGGCCATCGTGCGCGACATCACCGAGCGCAAGCTGACGGAACAGCGCATCCGCCATATCGCCCATCACGACGACCTGACCGGCCTGCCCAACCGCAGCCTGATCCGCGACCGCCTTGACCAGGCCATCCTGCATGCCCAGCGCCGCCAGCGCAGCGTGGCGGTGGCCTTTATCGATCTCGATGGCTTCAAGCTCATTAACGATGGCCTGGGCCACAATGCGGGCGACGAACTGCTCAAGGTGGTGGGCAAGCGCATGCAGGAGTGCCTGCGCCGCGAAGATACCCTGGGCCGCTTTGGCGGCGATGAATTCGTCATCATCCTGGCCGACCAGTCGGACAATCCCGGCCTGCTGGCACCGGTGCTGGAAAAGATCCGCCAGGCCGTGCACGCACCGGTCCTGCTCGATGGTCAGGAAGTACAGGTCAGCTGCAGCATGGGTGTGGTGATGTATCCGCGCGACGGGGGCGACCCGAATACCCTGATGATGAATGCCGACGCGGCCATGTACCGCTCCAAGGAGATGGGCAAGAATATCTTCCAGTTCTATACGCGCGAAATGAACGCCAGCGTCGAGCACAAGCTGGTGCTGCTCGAAGGCTTGCGCAGTGCGCTCGATGAAGGCCAGTTCCACCTGCTGTACCAGCCCAAGGTGGACCTGCGTACCGGCTTGATCATCGGTGTCGAATCGCTGATCCGCTGGCAGCATCCCGAGCACGGCATCGTCTCGCCCCTGCGCTTCATTGGCCTGGCCGAGGAAAGCGGCTTGATCGTGGCGATCGGTGAATGGGTGCTGCAGACAGCCTGCCGCCAGAACAAGGCCTGGCAAGATGCAGGCCTGGCCCCGATCACCATTTCGGTCAATGTCTCGCCCCGCCAGTTTGAAGAAAAGCGCCTGGTCGAGCGCGTGGCCCAGGCCATGGCCGACAGCGGTCTGGACCCCGCCTGGCTCGAACTGGAAGTGACGGAAAGCCTGATCATGCGCGACCTGGCCCAATCGGTGGGCAAGATGCGCGAACTGGAAGCGATGGGCATTTCCCTGTCGATCGACGACTTCGGCACCGGCTATTCGAGCCTGTCGGCGCTCAAGTCCTTTCCCATCAAACGCCTCAAGATTGACAAGTCGTTTGTGAGCGAACTGGCCGACGACCTGGACGACCAGGCCATTGCCATGGCCGTGATCTCGCTTGGCCACAAGCTCAATCTGCGCGTCATTGCCGAAGGGGTGGAAACCGAACAGCAATGCAATTTTTTGCGTGACAATGATTGCGACGAAATGCAGGGCTACCTGTTCAGCGCGCCTGTGCCTGCCAGCAAAATCCATTCCCTGCTCGAAGAACAGGCGCGCTTGCTATCCGATGTCAGCAAGGCCAGCCCGGCCGCTGCCATCCCTACTCCGGCCCCCTCCATCCATGCTCACTAAACTCGACCATTTCCTGTTCAGCGCAGACCCCAAGCTGCGCCGTCTGCTGGGTTACTGGGCAGGGACCGGTTCCATTTACCTGATTGCCTTTGCCACCTTGTGGTTCCATGCGGACAAGAGCATCGGCCTGTCGCGCCACACCGACGCCCTGTACGGCATGGCCCTGGGCGGCGTACTGCTGTCGTTCGTGTTGGTACGGGTGAGCCAGGCCATGCGCATTGCGCCGTGGCAGCTCGCTGTCTTCCAGGCCCTGTTTGCCATGGTGTGCATCGTGGGCGCCTATGGCGTCAGCGGCGCCCCCCGCGGGGCGGTGCTGATGATCATGCTGGTGGTGATGGTGTTCTGTACATTTTCGCTGCGCCCCCGCGCCACCATGTTCCTGTGCGCCACCGCCATTGGCCTGCTGGCAGCGGCCATGCTGTGGCTGGTGAACTACGATCCGGTGCAATTCCCGCCGGCCGTGGAAGGCATGCATTTCGGCCTGGCGGCCGCCTGCCTGCTTGCCGTCACCCTGCTGACCGGCGAAATGAGCAAGCTGCGCACCAGCCTCAAGCAGCAAAAGCAGGAATTGCTCACGGCCCTGGCCAAGATCCGCACCCTGGCCACCATTGATGAACTGACCTGCCTGGCCAACCGCCGCTACATGAACGAGGTGCTCACCAATGAAGAGCGGCGCGATTCGTCCACCGGCGCGCCCATGTGCATCGCGCTGCTCGACATCGACTTTTTCAAGAACGTCAATGACCAGTTCGGTCACGACAGCGGCGACCAGGTCCTGCGCACCTTCGCCGCGGCGGCCCGGGCCGAACTGCGGGTTGGCGACGTCCTGGCGCGCTGGGGTGGCGAGGAATTCCTGCTCATGCTGCCTGGCACCGAAGTGGGCGAAGCCCTGTTTGTCCTCAAGCGCATGGCCGACCGCGTGCGCGCCATCCGCATTCCCGGCCTGGACATGGAGCGCGACGTGACGTTTTCCGCCGGCCTGGTGGAGCGGCGCGGTACCGAACCTTTTGCCGACACCATCTCGCGCGCCGACAAGGCCATGTACAAGGCCAAGGCGAGCGGGCGCAACCGGGTTGAAACGGATTGACCGTTATCGCATTTTCCACACCCGTGCCGCTTGTCGTAGCGAGCAAGATTGCGACACACTTCACGCATCATTTTTCACACTTCGTGTAGAATTACTCCCATGAAATTGCCTCCGTTTCGCGGGGGCGGCGCCGGACCCTGCCCCCTGTCTGACTGCCCGCAGCACCACTGCAGCCTGTCGTCAAGCTGCCATCGTTTGCACCAGCGTTTCCCCTAAGCACCGGGACGCGTTGACCGATCCCTCCATAACGGCCCAAGTTTTTCCGTTGCCGGCCGTTATATGCAGGATGCATTGTTCGATGTACCGTGCCGCGCCGGCCTCGCTCCGCGCGCGCGGGCGACCCGGCTTAAGACATGACCACTTTGAAGCAGCCAGCAGATTCCGGCACCCAGCCGCCCATCTTCCCTAGCACCGCCGAGGCCGGCATTCGGGAAGACTTGCTCCATCCGGACCCCCTGCTTGATTGCCTGGTTGAACTGACGCGCATTCACGGCCGTCCCAGCACCCGCGCCGCCCTCAGCGCCGGCTTGCCCCTGCCCAAGGAAGGCTTGACGCCCTCGCTGTTCGCGCGCGCGGCCGCCCATGCCGGTTTTTCCAGCAAGATCGTGCGCCGTTCGCTGCGCAAGATCGACAATGCCCTGTTGCCCGTGATCTTGCTGCTCAATGACAATGAAGCCTGCGTCCTGCAGGGCTGGAGCGCCGACGGCGAAGCCCAGGTCCTGCTGCCCGACGGCGCCCAAGGCGCCGTCTACCTGCCGCGCGCGGAACTCGAAGCGCGCTATACCGGCATTGCCATCTTTTCACGCCCGCACTTTCGCTTTGACGAGCGCACCCCGCCGCTGGTGGCAGTGCCGCAACGGCACTGGTTCTGGGGCACCATCCTGGAACAGCGGCCCATCTTCAAGGATATTCTCAGCGCCGCCCTCCTGATCAACCTGTTCGGCCTGGCCATGCCGCTGTTTACGATGAATGTGTACGACCGTGTCGTGCCCAATTTTGCCGTGGAAACCCTATGGGTGTTCGCCGGCGGCATCGTGCTGGTGATGATCATGGATTACATCGTGCGCCTGCTGCGTGGCCATTTTGTCGACCTGGCAAGTTCGCGCGTGGACTTGCAGCTCTCCAGCCTGATCATGGAGCGCGTGCTCGGCATGCGCATGGCGCATCGACCCAGCTCCGTGGGCGCGTTCGCGGCCAACCTGCGCTCGTTCGAGACGGTGCGCGACTTCATTGCCTCGGCCACCGTCACCACCCTCATCGACCTGCCCTTCGCCCTGCTGTTTTTGGTGGTACTGGCGTGGATTTCGTGGCCCCTGCTGTTCATTCCGCTGGCCGGCATCATCATCGTCGTCATCTACAGCTACCTGGTGCAGTACAAGATGCGCGAATTGTCGGAGACCACCTTTCGTGCCGCCGCCCTGCGCAACGCCACCATGGTCGAAAGCCTGACCGCCCTCGAAACCATCAAGGCCCACGGCGCCGAGAGCCAGATGCAGGCGCGCTGGGAAAAGACCACCGCCTTCCTGGCACGCGTGAGCGCTGAACTCAAGCTCCTGTCCTCATCGAGCATGAATGCGGCCGCCTCCCTGTCCCAGTTCGTCAACGTGTGCGTGATCGTGGCCGGCGTCTACCTGATCCAGGAGAAAATGCTGACCATGGGCGGGCTGATTGCCGCGACCATGCTGTCCGGCCGCGCCATGCAGCCGCTGGGCCAGATGGTGGGCCTGCTGCTGCAGTTCGAAGGAGCCAAGAATTCCTTGTCGGCGCTCGAGAACATCATGGCCACCCCCACCGAGCGCAGCGACGAAAGCGCCTTTATCCACCGTCCCGAGATCCGCGGCGAGATCGAGTTTTCCAATGTCCACTTCAGCTATCCGGGCCGTCCCGAGGAAGCGCTGCGGGGCGTGAGCTTTCGTATCCAGCCCGGCGAGCGCGTGGTCATCATCGGCCGTATCGGCTCGGGCAAATCGACCCTGCAAAAGCTGATTCTTGGCCTGTATGCGCCAACCAAGGGCGCCATCACGCTCGACGGCGTGGACCTGCGCCAGCTCGACCCGGCCGACCTGCGCCGCTCGCTGGGCTACGTGGAGCAGGATTCCATGCTCTTTTACGGCTCGCTGCGCGACAATATCGCGATCCGCGCGCCCTACGCCGATGACCGCGCCGTGGTGGCGGCGGCCGAACTGGCGGGCCTGACCGACTTCGTCAACCGCCACCCGGAAGGCTTCGACATGCTCATTCACGAGCGCGGCGAATCGCTCTCCGGCGGCCAGCGCCAGGGCGTGGCCATCGCCCGCGCCGTGCTGCTCGACCCGCCCGTGCTGCTGCTCGACGAGCCGACCAGCGCCATGGATTACCCGTCCGAGCACCAGTTCAAGGAACGCATTCGCCATTATGCCGATCACAAGACCGTCATCATCGTCACCCACCGTTCCAGCCTGATGGACCTGGCTGACCGCATCATCGTCATGGATGAAGGCGTGGTCGTGGCCGATGGTCCCAAGGACAAGGTGATGAAAGCGCTGCAGTCGGGCCAGGTCGGGAGGGCCAAATGACGCCGCGCCTGAAAAAAGCCGGCGCCGCCCTGTTGCGCGCCCTGGAGGTGATCCGGCGCCGGCTTGACCGCGGCACCGCCCACTGGCTCAATCGCTGGAAGGACAGCGCCACCCTGTCGGGCGAAACGGATTTCCGCAATGATGCCGACAGCATGATCATCCGCCAGGAGCCGCTGCGCGCCCGGGTGCTGATGTATGCGCTGCTGGCAGCGGTGGTCCTGTTCGTGGTGTGGACAGCGCTGATCCAGGTTGATGAAATCACGCGCGGCGACGCCAAGGTGATACCTTCGCGCCAGCTGCAGGTGCTGCAAAGCCTGGACGGCGGCATCGTCTCCAAGATCCTGGTGCAGGAAGGCCAGGCCGTGTCCGAAGGCCAGGTGCTGCTGCAGGTCGATTCCACCCGTTTTGAGTCGTCGGTGCGGGAAAACCGCTCGCAATACCTGTCGCTGGCCGCCAAGGCCGCGCGCCTGCGCGCCATCGGCGAGGGCAAGCCCTTCGTGCCGCCGCCCGAAGTGCTGGCCGAAGACCCGCAGACGGTCGATGAAGAAAGGCGCCTGTTCGAGACAGCCACTTCGGAATTGCAGACCCAGCTCATGATCGCGCGCCAGCAGCTGGCGCAGCGCTCGCAGGAACTCAATGAAGCTACCGCCAAGCAGCGCCAGGCCGCCCAGGCCTACGACTCGACCAGCCGTGAACTGGCCGTCACCCGGCCCCTGCTCAGTTCCGGCGCGGTGTCCGAAGTCGAGCTGCTGCGCCTGGAACGTGACGTGGCGCGATTCAAGGGCGAGCGCGAGATTGCAGGATCCCAGATCGCGCGCGTTCAGGCCAGCATCTCCGAATCGACCCGCAAGATCCAGGAAGTGGAACTGGTGTTTCGCAATACCGCCAGCAAGGAGTATTCAGAAACCATGGCGCGCCTGAACGCCCTGACCCAGAGTGGCACCGGCCTGGCCGACCGCGTCAAGCAGTCGGCCCTGCGTTCGCCCGTCAAGGGCACCATCAAGCGCCTCCTGGTCAATACCGTGGGCGGCGTGGTGCAGCCCGGGCGCGACGTGGTCGAGATCGTGCCGCTGGAGGGTCGCCTGCTACTCGAGGCCAAGGTGGCGCCGCGCGACATCGCTTTCCTGCAGCCGGGCCAGCGTGCCATTGTGAAGTTCACCGCCTACGATTTCGCGGTCTATGGTGGCCTCAATGCGCGTGTGGAGCACATTGGCGCCGACTCGGTGACCGACGACCGGGGCAACACTTTCTACACGGTGCGCGTGGCCACCGACCAGTCCACCCTGGCCGGCAATCTGCCCATCATCCCGGGCATGGTGGCCGAAGTGGACATCATCACGGGCAAGAAGACCATTCTGTCCTACCTCCTCAAACCCGTGCTCAGGGCGAAATCAGCCGCCATGACGGAACGCTAGGAGCATGGAATTGGACAGCATGGACCATTTATTCATCAGCGCCGGCGGCATCATGCTGCCGGCATGGCGCGAAGCCTTCCCCCAGGCCCGCTGCGCCGCCCCCGGGCAGCTGGACCAGGCTGCCTCGTGCGCCTCGCTTGCATGGCTGCGTCTTGATGGCAGCACCGGCCTGGCCGGCCACATGGCCGCGCTGCGCATGCACTGCACCGCCACCCCCGTCATCGTCATGAGCGACCTGCCGGACGACGCCGAAGCCATCGCGGCGCTCGGGCTGCAGGCACGCGGCTACTGCAACAGCCACGCAGGCGCTGAAGTGCTGCTCAAGGTCGCTTCCGTAGTCGCCCAGGGCGGGCTATGGATCGGCGAGACGCTGATGCAGCGCCTGCTCGGGGTGCAGCACCGGATCGCGGTGCCGGAAGCGGCGCGCCGTCCTCAGTGGCGCAACGGCCTCACCGCGCGCGAAATCGAAGTGGCCGAACTGGTGGCAACCGGTATGCGCAACAAGGAAATCGCACGCCAGCTGACCATCACCGAGCGCACCGTCAAGGCCCACATGGGCGCCGTGCTGGAAAAGCTCGGCCTGCAGGACCGTATGCAGCTGGCACTGCTGATTGGCGAACGCCAGCGCGCCTGATATTTCCATTTAGCTATTTTTATTTCCCTACTGTACCTCAGTACAATGCCATGCGGCAACGCTGTTTGATACAGTCGGGAGTATCTCGTCATCCGTTTGGAGCTACATCATGGCAACCGCAGGTAACCTTATCGGTAAAGTAACTGTTCTCGCTGGCCACGCCACGGCCCGCAGCCTTGATGGCGCCGTCCGGGAACTGAAGCTTGGCGATCCCGTCTTTGAAGGCGACGTGATCACCACCGATGCGGGTGGCAAAGTCGAAATTGCATTCGACGGCGGGCGCAATTACGTCATTGGCGGCAGCGAGACCGTGACGCTGGACGGCCAGGTGTTCGATCCGGCAGGCGTGGAGGCACGCGACGCTGCGCTTCTGCCGGCGCGGGGAGAACTGGGACCGGTCACCGATGCCATCATCAATGGTAACGGCAGCCTCGACGCCCTGCTGGAAGAAACCGCAGCCGGCGTCAATGGCGGTGGCGGCGACGACAACGGCAGCTCGTTTGTCGAACTGGCCCGCGTCCAGGAAGACGTCACGCCGGTCGACAACCAGACCACGCCAATTGCCACCGATACCGAGCCGGTCTTCCGCACCTACAACGGCAGCACCGAAAGCGTTGCCACCATCAGCGTGGACCTGCCAGACACCATCGCGCCCGACGGGGCAAGCGGCATCGTCATCACCGGCACGACCGGCGGCATCCCGGCAGGGAGCGCCGTGTCGATCCGCGTTAGCGACGGCGATCCGGCCACGCCCGATGTGACCATTACCGCCATCACCGATGCCGATGGACGCTTCAGCGTTACCGCCGACCTCTCAAGTCTGTCCCGCGGCGCCCTGACCGTGAGCGCCTCCGTGGGCGACGTGACGGCCAGCGACGTAGCCACCAAGCTCAATGCCGCACCAGCGCCTCAGGGCGACACGCTGCTGGTGGTGGAAGATACGGCGCTGACCATCAGCCCTGCTACCTTGCTCGGCAACGACAGCGATGCCGACGGAGATGCCTTGAGCATCAGCAGCGTCCAGGGCGCGGTCAATGGCAGCGTCGCGCTGGTTAATGGCAATGCAGTGTTTACTCCGGCGGCCAACTACCACGGGCCGGCCTCGTTCACCTACACCGTCGCCGACGGCCAGGGTGGCAGCAGCACGGCGAGCGTGACTCTGGCGATCAGCGCGGTCAACGACGCGCCGGACGCGACACCCGATGCGATCGATGCCAGCGAAGACACGCCCGTGACCATCGCGCCTGCTGCCCTTCTTGGCAACGACAGCGATGCAGATGGCGACTCCCTGACGATCGTCAGCGTGCAGCAGCCGGTCAACGGATCGGTCGCCCTGGTCAACGGCAGTGTGGTCTTCACGCCGGCTCCCAACTTCAGCGGCGCAGCTTCGTTTGCTTACACGGTCAGTGACAGCCGGGGTGGAAGCACGACCGCCACCGCCATCGTCAATGTCGCATCGGTCAATGATGCACCACTTGCCACGGGCGACGTGGTTAGCGCGACCGAAGACACCCCTTTGACGATATCGCCGGCAACGCTCCTTGGAAATGACAGTGATGCCGAAGGCGGCCCGCTGGTCATCGTGAGCGTGCAGGACGCGGCCAATGGCAGTGTCGCACTGGTCAACGGGAATGTGGTCTTTACGCCGGCACCTGACTATACGGGACCGGCTTCGTTCTCGTACACCGTCACGGATGCCGAGGGCGCCAGCTCCACGGCCATCGTGAGCCTGAACGTGGCAGGTGTGAATGACGCCGCCGTCATCACCCCGGGCGCGGTCACGCTGACGGAATCCGATGCGCCCCTGCGCGCAACCGGCACGCTGGCCATCAGCGATGTCGACAGCCCGGCCGGTTTCGTGGCAGCGGCCAGCAGTGGAAACTACGGCACCCTCACCATCGACGCCGCAGGCAACTGGGAGTACGTCACCAGCAAGGCCAATAATGACTTTGTGGGCGACGCGGTTTATGTCGAGCAGTTCACGGTATTGAGCGCCGACGGCACGGCCAGCACGGTTACGGTCAACATCATTGGCACCAACGACGCTGCTGTCATCACCGCTGCCACCGCCACTGCCGCCGAAACCGACGCGCCGGTCGTGCTCACAGGTCAGCTGTTTATTTCCGACGTCGACAGCGCTGCCACGTTTGCGCCAGCAAGCACTGTTGGCAAATATGGCACCCTTGACGTTGACGCAGATGGCAAGTGGAGCTTCACGGCCAGCTCCGCGCATGACGCCTTTGAAGCCGGCAAGACCTACACCGATGTTTTCACCGTAACCAGCGCCGACGGCACCACGAGCACCGTGACCATCGATATCCTGGGCACGAACGATGCTGCTGTAATCTCTGCTGCCACCGGGGCTGCAACCGAAACTGACGCGCCCGTGGTGATCACCGGTCAAATGGCAATTTCCGACGTGGACAGCGCCGCCTCGTTCGCGGCAGCGAGCACCGTCGGCAAATACGGAACCCTTCAGATCGACGCCGACGGCAAGTGGACTTTCACTGCCAGCTCGGCCCACGATGCCTTCGAAGCCGGCAAGACCTACACCGAAGTCTTCACAGTGACCAGTGCAGATGGTACGACCAGCACCGTGACCATCGACATTCTGGGCACCAACGATGCTGCAGTCATCACTGCCAGCACCGGCTCGGCCATCGAAACTGATGCTCCCGTAGTGGTCACCGGCCAGATGGCCATTACTGATGTCGACAGCGCCACTACGTTTGCGCCAGCAAGCACGGTAGGCAAATACGGCACTCTCGACATCGACGCCGATGGCAAATGGACCTTCACCGCCAGCTCGGCCCACGATGCCTTTGAAGCCGGCCAGACTTACACTGACGAATTCACCGTCGCCAGTGCCGATGGCACGACCGGCACCGTCACCATCGATATCCTGGGCACCAACGATGCCGCAGTCATCACTGCATCTTCGGGTTCTGCTACCGAGACCAATGCTCCGGTTGTCGTGACCGGTCAGATAGTCATTACTGATGTCGACAGCGCCATCACCTTCACCGCTGGCAGCACCGTCGGCAAGTACGGCACCCTCGAAATGAACAGCAGCGGCAGCTGGACCTTTACGGCCAGCTCCGCACACGATGCCTTCGAAGCCGGCAGGACCTACACCGACGTCTTCACAGTGACCAGTGCAGATGGTACGACCAGCACCGTGACCATCGACATCCTGGGCACCAACGATGCTGCAGTCATCACTGCCAGCACCGGTTCGGCCACCGAAACAGATGCTCCCGTAGTAGTCACCGGCCAAATAGCCATTACTGATGTCGACAGCGCCACTACGTTTGCGCCAGCAAGCACGGTAGGCAAATACGGCACTCTCGACATCGACGCCGATGGCAGATGGACCTTCACCGCCAGCTCGGCCCACGATGCCTTTGAAGCCGGCCAGACGTACACTGACGAATTCACCGTCGCCAGTGCCGATGGAACGACCAGCACTGTTACCATCGATATCCTGGGCACCAACGATGCTGCAGTCATTACTGCCAGTACCGGTTCGGCTACCGAGAGCGATACTCCAGTAGTTGTTAGCGGCCAGATAGCCATCACTGACGTCGACAGCGCAATCACCTTTGCCGCTGGCAGCACCGTCGGCAAGTACGGCACCCTGGAAATGAACAGCAACGGCAGCTGGACCTTTACGGCCAGCTCCGCACACGATGCCTTCGAAGCCGGCAAGACCTACACCGACGTCTTCACCGTGACCAGCGCTGACGGCACCACGAGTACCGTGACCATCGACATCCTGGGCACCAACGATGCCGCAGTCATCACCGCCAGCACCGGTTCGGCCATCGAAACTGATGCTCCCGTAGTGGTCACCGGCCAGATGGCCATTACTGATGTCGACAGCGCCACTACGTTTGCGCCAGCAAGCACGGTAGGCAAATACGGCACTCTCGACATCGACGCAGATGGCAAATGGACCTTCACCGCCAGCTCGGCCCACGATGCCTTTGAAGCCAGCCAGACCTACACTGACGAATTCACCGTCGTCAGTGCAGATGGCACCACCAGCACTGTTACCATCGATATCCTGGGCACCAACGATGCCGCAGTCATCACTGCATCTTCGGGTTCTGCTACCGAGACCAATGCTCCAGTTGTCGTGACCGGTCAGATAGTCATTACTGATGTCGACAGCGCAATCACCTTTGCCGCTGGCAGCACCGTCGGCAAGTACGGCACCCTGGAAATGAACAGCAACGGCAGCTGGACCTTTACGGCCAGCTCGGCCCACGATGCCTTCGAAGCCGGCAAGACCTACACCGAAGTCTTCACAGTGACCAGTGCCGATGGCACGACCAGCACCGTCACCATCGATATCCTGGGCACCAACGATGCCGCAGTCATTACTGCCAGCACCGGTTCGGCGACCGAGAGCGATACTCCTGTAGTTGTTACCGGCCAGATAGCCATCACTGACGTCGACAGTGCAGTCACTTTTGCCGCTGGCAGCACCGTCGGCACGTACGGCACCCTGGAAATGAACAGCAACGGCAGCTGGACCTTTACGGCCAACTCCGCACACGATGCCTTCGAAGCCGGCAAGACCTACACCGACGTCTTCACCGTGACCAGCGCTGACGGCACCACGAATACCGTGACCATCGACATCCTGGGCACCAACGATGCCGCAGTCATCACTGCCAGCACCGGTTCGGCCATCGAAACTGATGCTCCCGTAGTGGTCACCGGCCAGATGGCCATTACTGATGTCGACAGCGCCACTACGTTTGCGCCAGCAAGCACGGTAGGCAAATACGGCACTCTCGACATCGACGCAGATGGCAAATGGACCTTCACCGCCAGCTCGGCCCACGATGCCTTTGAAGCCGGCCAGACTTACACTGACGAATTCACCGTCGCCAGTGCCGATGGCACCACCAGCACTGTTACCATCGATATCCTGGGCACCAACGATGCCGCAGTCATTACTGCCAGCACCGGTTCAGCCACCGAGACCGATGCTCCAGCAGTCATCACCGGCCAGATCGCCATTACAGATGTCGACAGCGCAATCACCTTCGCCGCTGGCAGCACGGTCGGCAAGTACGGCACCCTGGAGATGAACAGCAACGGCAGCTGGACTTTCACGGCCAGCTCCGCACACGATGCCTTCGAAGCGGGCCAGACTTACACTGACGAATTCACCGTCGCCAGTGCCGATGGCACGACCGGCACCGTGACCATCGACATTCTGGGCACCAACGATGCGGCAGTCATCACTGCCAGCACCGGCTTGGCCACTGAGACCGATGCTCCAGTGGTCGTCACCGGTCAGATGGCCATCACTGACGTCGACAGTGCAGTCACTTTTGCCGCTGGCAGCACCGTCGGCACGTACGGCACCCTGGAAATGAACAGCAACGGCAGCTGGACCTTTACGGCCAGCTCCGCACACGATGCCTTCGAAGCCGGCAAGACCTACACCGAAGTCTTCACAGTGACCAGTGCAGATGGTACTGCCAGCACCGTGACCATCGACATCCTGGGCACCAACGATGCTGCAGTCATCACTGCCAGCACCGGTTCGGCCACCGAAACAGATGCTCCAGTAGTCGTCACCGGTCAAATGGTCATGACTGATGTCGACAGCGCCACAACGTTTGCGCCAGCAAGCACGGTCGGCAAATACGGCACTCTTGACATCGCCGCCGATGGTAAATGGACTTTCACTGCCAGCTCGGCTCACGCTGCATTCGAAGCCGGCCAGACTTACACTGACGAATTCACCGTCGCCAGTGCCGATGGCACGACCAGCACCGTCACCATCAGCATCCTTGGAACCAACGATGCTGCAGTCATTACTGCCAGCACCGGTTCGGCCACCGAGACCGATGCTCCAGTTGTCATCACCGGCCAGATGGCAATTACAGACGTCGACAGCGCCACTACGTTTGCGCCAGCAAGCACCGTCGGGAAATACGGCACCCTCGACATCGACGCCGATGGCAAGTGGACTTTCACTGCCAGCTCGGCCCACGATGCCTTCGAAGCGGGCCAGACCTACACCGATGAATTCACCGTTGCCAGTGCCGATGGAACAACCAGCACCGTCACAATCAGCATCCTGGGGACCAACGATGCTGCTGTAATTACTGCTGCCACCGGGGCTGCACCGGAAACTGATGCACCCGTGGTGATCACCGGTCAAATGGCAATTTCCGACGTCGACAGCGCCATCACGTTTGCGCCAGCAAGCACCGTCGGCCAATACGGCACCCTCGACGTCGACGCCGACGGGAAGTGGACCTTCACGGCCAGCTCGGCCCACGATGCCTTCGAAGCGGGCCAGACTTACACCGACGAATTCACCGTCGTCAGTGCCGATGGCACGACCAGCACCGTCACCATCAACATCCTGGGAACCAACGATGCTGCTGTAATCACTGCTGCCACCGGGGCAACAACGGAAACTGATGCACCCGTGCTGATCACCGGTCAAATGGCAATTTCCGACGTCGACAGCGCCACCACGTTTGCGCCAGCAAGCACCGTCGGCCAATACGGCACCCTCGACATCGACGCCGATGGGAAGTGGACTTTTACTGCCGGCTCGGCCCACGATGCCTTCGAAGCCGGCAAGACCTATACCGACCAATTCACCGTTGCTAGTGCCGATGGAACGACCAGCACCGTCACGATTAGCATCCTGGGCACAAATGATGCGGCCGTCATTACGGCAGCTACTGAAAACCTGAGCGAAACCGATACTGCCATTGTCGTATCCGGCAAGATGGTAATTGCCGACGTGGACAGCGCCACGACATTCATGCCTGGCGAGACAACTGGCAAGTACGGCTCCCTCACCATGCAAACGAATGGGACCTGGACCTACACTGCCAGTTCCGCCCACGATGCTTTCGTTGAGGGCGAAGTCTATGTTGACAAATTCTCAGTTACCAGCGCCGACGGCACTACCAGCACTGTCACCATTAACATTCTGGGTACAGCTGACGCCGCCATCATCAAGGCTGCGACTGCGAACCTTACCGAAACCGATCAAGTCCTGACCACGGCCGGAAAGATGGTCATCACCGATATGGACAGTGACGTCACGTTCATCAGCGGCGATTCGGTAGGCAAGTATGGCGCGCTGCGAATGGAAGCTGATGGCTCCTGGACTTATACTGCCAGTTCGGCTCACGATGCCTTCGAAAGTGGCAAGTCTTACGTCGATCAGTTCACTGTTACGAGTGCAGACGGCACCACCAGTACCGTAACTATTAACATTCTGGGCAGCAACGATGCTGCAGTTATCACTGCCAGCATCGGTTCGGCAACTGAGACAGATGCGCCGGTGGTCGTCACCGGGCAGATTGTCATTACCGATGTCGACAGCGCCACTACGTTTACCGCTGGCAGCACCGCCGGCAAGTACGGTACCCTGGAAATGAACAGCAACGGTAGCTGGACCTTCACGGCCAGCTCCGCACACGATGCCTTTGAAGCTGGCAAGACCTATACTGATGTCTTCACTGTCACCAGCGCCGATGGTACAACCAGCACCGTCACCATCAATATCCTGGGCACCAACGATGCCGCCGCCATCACGGCATCTTCCGGCTCTGCCACCGAGAGCGATACTCCAGTTGTCGTGACCGGTCAGATGGTCATCACTGACGTCGACAGCCCCACTACGTTCACCGCTGGCAGCACCGTCGGCAAGTACGGCACGCTGGAGATGAACAGCAACGGCAGCTGGACCTTTACGGCCAGCTCAGCACACGACGGCTTCGAAGCTGGCAAGACCTACACCGACGTTTTCACCGTGACCAGCGCTGACGGCACCACGAGCACCGTGATTATCGACATCCTAGGCACCAACGATGCTGCTGTCATCTCTGCTGCCACCGGGGCTGCAACCGAAACTGACGCGCCCGTGGTGATCACCGGTCAAATGGCAATTTCCGACGTGGACAGCGCCGCCTCGTTCGCGGCAGCGAGCACCATCGGCAAATACGGAACCCTTCAGATCGACGCCGACGGCAAGTGGACTTTCACTGCCAGCTCGGCCCACGATGCCTTCGAAGTGGGCCAGACCTACACTGAAGAATTCACCATCACCAGCGCGGACGGCACATCCAGCACGCTCACGATCAGCATCCTGGGCACCAACGATGCTGCACTCATCACCGCGTCTTCTGGTTCCGCCACCGAGAGCGATATTCCAGTTGTCGTGACCGGTCAGATGGTCATCACTGACGTCGACAGCGCCACTACGTTTGCCGCTGGCAGCACCGTCGGCAAGTACGGCACGCTCGAAATGAACAGCAACGGCAGCTGGACCTTTACGGCCAGCTCCGCACACGATGCATTCGAAGCTGACAAGACGTATACCGATGTCTTCACTGTCACGAGCGCAGATGGCACGACCAGCACTGTGACCATTGACATCCTTGGCACCAACGATGCCGCAGTCATCACTGCGTCTTCTGGTTCCGCCACCGAGAGCGATGTTCCAGTAGTTGTTACCGGCCAAATCGCCATTACTGATGTCGACAGCCCCACTACGTTCACCGCTGGTAACACTGTGGGCAACTACGGCACGCTGGAAATGAACAGCGACGGTAGCTGGACCTTCACGGCCAGCTCGGCACACGATGCATTCGAGGCTGGTAAAACCTATACAGACGTCTTCACCGTGATCAGTGCAGATGGCACGACCAGCACCGTGACCATCGACATCCTGGGCACCAACGATGCTGCAGTCATCACTGCCAGCACCAGTTCGGCGACCGAGAGCGATGTCCCAGTAGTTGTTACCGGCCAGATCGCCATTACGGATGTCGACAGCCCCACTACGTTCACCGCTGGTAACACCGTGGGCAAGTACGGCACCCTGGAAATGAACAGCAACGGCAGCTGGACCTTTACGGCCAGCTCCGCACACGATGCCTTCGAAGCTGGCAAGACGTACACCGATGTCTTCACCGTGACCAGCGCGGATGGTACGACCAGCACCGTGACCATCGATATCCTGGGCACCAACGATGCCGCAGTCGTCACTGCGTCTTCTGGTTCCGGCACCGAGAGCGATGTTCCGGTTGTCGTCACCGGGCAGATGGCCATCACCGATGTTGATAGCGCAATCACCTTTGTCGCTGGCAGCACCGTCGGCAAGTACGGCACCCTGGAGATGAACAGCAACGGTAGCTGGGCCTTCACGGCCAGCTCGGCACACGATGCATTCGAAGCTGGCAAGACGTACACCGATGTCTTCACTGTCACGAGCGCAGATGGCACGACCAGCACTGTGACCATTGACATCCTTGGCACCAACGATGCCGCAGTCATCACTGCGTCTTCTGGTTCCGCCACCGAGAGCGATGTTCCAGTAGTTGTTACCGGCCAAATCGCCATTACTGATGTCGACAGCCCCACTACGTTCACCGCTGGTAACACCGTGGGCACCTACGGCACGTTGGAAATCAACAGCGACGGTAGCTGGACCTTCACGACCAGCTCGGCACACGATGCATTCGAGGCTGGCAAAACCTATACAGACGTCTTCACCGTGACCAGTGCAGATGGTACGACCAGCACCGTGACCATCGACATCCTGGGCACCAACGATGCTGCAGTCATCACTGCCAGCACCGGTTCGGCGACCGAGGGCGATGTCCCAGTAGTTGTTACCGGCCAGATCGCCATTACGGATATCGACAGCCCCACTACCTTCACCGCTGGTAACACCGTGGGCAAGTACGGCACGCTCGAAATGAACAGCAACGGCAGCTGGACCTTTACGGCCAGCTCCGCACACGATGCCTTTGAAGCTGGCAAGACGTACACCGATGTCTTCACTGTCACGAGCGCGGATGGCACGACCAGCACTGTGACCATCGATATCCTGGGCACCAACGATGCCGCAGTCATCACTGCGTCTTCTGGTTCCGGCACCGAGAGCGATGTTCCAGTAGTTGTTACCGGCCAGATCGCCATTACCGACATCGACAGTGCAAGCACATTCACCGCTGGCAGCACCGTCGGCAACTACGGCACGCTGGAAATGAACAGCGACGGTAGCTGGACTTTCACGGCCAGCTCCGCACACGATGCCTTTGAAGCTGGCAAGACCTATACAGACGTCTTCACCGTGACCAGCGCGGATGGTACGACCAGCACCGTGACCATCGATATCCTGGGCACTAACGATCCCGCCGTCATCACGGCATCTTCGGGTTCCGCCACCGAGAGCGATGTTTCAGTTGTCGTCACCGGTCAGATCGCCATTGCCGACATCGACAGTGCAATCAACTTTACCGCTGGCAGCACCGTGGGCAAGTACGGCACACTGGAAATCAACAGCAACGGCAGCTGGACCTTTACGGCCAGCTCGGCACACGATGCCTTCGAAGCTGGCAAGACCTACACCGACGTCTTCACTGTCACCAGCGCGGATGGTACGACCAGCACCGTGACCATCGATATCTTGGGCACCAACGATGCTGCAGTCATCACTGCATCTTCGGGTTCCGCCAACGAGAGCGATGCTCCGGTTGTCGTCACCGGGCAGATGGCCATCACCGATGTTGATAGCGCATTCACCTTTGTCGGCGGCAGCACCGTCGGCAAGTACGGCACCCTGGAGATGAACAGCAACGGTAGTTGGGCCTTCACGGCCAGCTCCGCACACGACGCATTCGAAGCTGGCAAGACGTACACCGATGTCTTCACTGTCACGAGCGCAGATGGCACGACCAGCACGGTGACCATCGATATCCTGGGTACCAACGATGCTGCAGTCATCACTGCCAGCACCGGTTCGGCGACCGAGAGCGATGTCGCAGCAGTTGTTACCGGGCAGATCGCCATTACGGATGTCGACAGCCCCGCTACCTTCACCGCTGGCAGCACCGTCGGCCAGTACGGCACCCTGGAGATGAACAGCAACGGTAGCTGGGCCTTCACGGCCAGCTCCGCACACGATGCCTTCGAAGCTGGCAAGACGTATACCGATGTCTTCACTGTCACGAGCGCAGATGGCACGACCAGCACTGTGACCATCGAGATCTTGGGCACCAACGATGCTGCAGTCATCACTGCATCTTCGGGTTCCGCCAACGAGAGCGATGTTCCAGTTGTCGTCACCGGCCAGATCGCCATTACCGACATCGACAGTGCAATCACCTTCACCGCTGGCAGCACCGTCGGCAAGTACGGCACCCTGGAAATGAACAGCAACGGCGGCTGGACCTTTACGGCCAGCTCCGCACACGATGCCTTCGAAGCTGGCAAAACGTACACCGATGTCTTCACCGTGACCAGCGCGGATGGCACGACCAGCACCGTGACCATCGACATCCTGGGCACCAACGATGCTGCAGTCATCACGGCATCTTCTGGTTCCGGCACCGAGAGCGATGTTCCGGTTGTCGTCACCGGGCAGATGGCCATCACCGATGTTGATAGCGCAATCACCTTTGTCGCTGGCAGCACCGTCGGCAAGTACGGCACCCTGGAGATGAACAGCAACGGCAGCTGGGCCTTCACGGCCAGCTCCGCACACGATGCCTTCGAAGCTGGCAAAACGTACACCGATGTCTTCACCGTGACCAGCGCGGATGGCACGACCAGCACCGTGACCATCGACATCCTGGGCACCAACGATGCTGCAGTCATCACTGCCAGCACCAGTTCGGCGACCGAGAGCGATGTCCCAGTAGTTGTTACCGGCCAGATCGCCATTACGGATGTCGACAGCCCCACTACCTTCACCGCTGGTAACACCGTGGGCAAGTACGGCACGCTCGAAATGAACAGCAACGGCAGCTGGACCTTCACGGCCAGCTCCGCACACGATGCCTTTGAAGCTGGCAAGACGTACACCGATGTCTTCACCGTGACAAGCGCTGACGGCAGCACGAGTACTGTGACCATCGATATCCTGGGCACCAACGATGCCGCCGTCATCACGGCATCTTCTGGTTCCGGCACCGAGAGCGATGTTCCAGTTGTCGTCACCGGCCAGATCGCCATTACCGACATCGACAGTGCAAGCACATTCACCGCTGGCAGCACCGTCGGCAAGTACGGCACGCTGGAAATGAACAGCGACGGTAGCTGGACTTTCACGGCCAGCTCCGCACACGATGCCTTTGAAGCTGGCAAGACCTATACAGACGTCTTCACCGTGACCAGCGCGGATGGTACGACCAGCACCGTGACCATCGATATCCTGGGCACTAACGATGCCGCCGTCATCACGGCATCTTCGGGTTCCGCCACCGAGAGCGATGTTTCAGTTGTCGTCACCGGTCAGATCGCCATTGCCGACATCGACAGTGCAATCAACTTTACCGCTGGCAGCACCGTCGGCAAGTACGGCACGCTGGAAATGAACAGCAACGGCAGCTGGACCTTTACGACCAGCTCCGCACACGATGCCTTCGAAGCTGGCAAGACGTACACCGATGTCTTCACCGTGACCAGCGCGGATGGTACGACCAGCACCGTGACCATCGATATCCTGGGCACCAACGATGCTGCAGTCATCACGGCATCTTCTGGTTCCGGCACCGAGAGCGATGTTCCGGTTGTCGTCACCGGGCAGATGGCCATCACCGATGTTGATAGCGCAATCACCTTTGTCGCTGGCAGCACCGTCGGCAAGTACGGCACCCTGGAGATGAACAGCAACGGTAGCTGGGCCTTCACGGCCAGCTCCGCACACGACGCATTCGAAGCTGGCAAGACGTACACCGATGTCTTCACCGTGACCAGCGCTGACGGCACGACCAGCACGGTGACCATCGATATCTTGGGTACCAACGATGCTGCAGTCATCACTGCCAGCACCGGTTCGGCGACCGAGAGCGATGTCGCAGCAGTTGTTACCGGGCAGATCGCCATTACGGATGTCGACAGCCCCACTACCTTCACCGCTGGTAACACCGTGGGCAAGTACGGCACGCTGGAAATGAACAGCAACGGCAGCTGGACCTTTACGGCCAGCTCCGCACACGATGCCTTCGAAGCTGGCAAGACCTACACCGACGTCTTCACTGTCACCAGCGCGGATGGTACGACCAGCACTGTGACCATCGAGATCCTGGGCACCAACGATGCTGCAGTCATCACTGCATCTTCGGGTTCCGCCAACGAGAGCGATGCTCCGGTTGTCGTCACCGGGCAGATGGCCATCACCGATGTTGATAGCGCATTCACCTTTGTCGGCGGCAGCACCGTCGGCAAGTACGGCACCCTGGAGATGAACAGCAACGGTAGTTGGGCCTTCACGGCCAGCTCCGCACACGACGCATTCGAAGCTGGCAAGACGTACACCGATGTCTTCACTGTCACGAGCGCAGATGGCACGACCAGCACGGTGACCATCGATATCCTGGGTACCAACGATGCTGCAGTCATCACTGCCAGCACCGGTTCGGCGACCGAGAGCGATGTCGCAGCAGTTGTTACCGGGCAGATCGCCATTACGGATGTCGACAGCCCCGCTACCTTCACCGCTGGCAGCACCGTCGGCCAGTACGGCACCCTGGAGATGAACAGCAACGGCAGCTGGACCTTTACGGCCAGCTCCGCACACGATGCCTTCGAAGCTGGCAAGACGTACACCGACGTCTTCACTGTCACCAGCGCGGATGGTACGACCAGCACCGTGACCATCGATATCCTGGGCACCAACGATGCTGCAGTCATCACTGCATCTTCGGGTTCCGCCAACGAGAGCGATGCTCCGGTTGTCGTCACCGGGCAGATGGCCAGCACCGATGTTGATAGCGCAATCACCTTTGTCGCTGGCAGCACCGTCGGCAAGTACGGCACCCTGGAGATGAACAGCAACGGTAGCTGGACCTTTACGACCAGCTCCGCACACGATGCCTTCGAAGCTGGCAAGACGTACACCGATGTCTTCACTGTCACGAGCGCAGATGGCACGACCAGCACTGTGACCATTGACATCCTTGGCACCAACGATGCCGCAGTCATCACTGCGTCTTCTGGTTCCGCCACCGAGAGCGATGTTCCAGTAGTTGTTACCGGCCAAATCGCCATTACTGAGGTCGACAGCCCCACTACCTTCACCGCTGGTAACACCGTGGGCAACTACGGCACGTTGGAAATCAACAGCGACGGTAGCTGGACCTTCACGACCAGCTCGGCACACGATGCATTCGAGGCTGGCAAAACCTATACAGACGTCTTCACCGTGACCAGTGCAGATGGTACGACCAGCACCGTGACCATCGACATCCTGGGCACCAACGATGCTGCAGTCATCACTGCCAGCACCGGTTCGGCGACCGAGGGCGATGTCCCAGTAGTTGTTACCGGCCAGATCGCCATTACGGATATCGACAGCCCCACTACCTTCACCGCTGGTAACACCGTGGGCAAGTACGGCACGCTCGAAATGAACAGCAACGGCAGCTGGACCTTTACGGCCAGCTCCGCACACGATGCCTTTGAAGCTGGCAAGACGTACACCGATGTCTTCACTGTCACGAGCGCGGATGGCACGACCAGCACTGTGACCATCGATATCCTGGGCACCAACGATGCCGCAGTCATCACTGCGTCTTCTGGTTCCGGCACCGAGAGCGATGTTCCAGTAGTTGTTACCGGCCAGATCGCCATTACCGACATCGACAGTGCAAGCACATTCACCGCTGGCAGCACCGTCGGCAACTACGGCACGCTGGAAATGAACAGCGACGGTAGCTGGACTTTCACGGCCAGCTCCGCACACGATGCCTTTGAAGCTGGCAAGACCTATACAGACGTCTTCACCGTGACCAGCGCGGATGGTACGACCAGCACCGTGACCATCGATATCCTGGGCACTAACGATCCCGCCGTCATCACGGCATCTTCGGGTTCCGCCACCGAGAGCGATGTTTCAGTTGTCGTCACCGGTCAGATCGCCATTGCCGACATCGACAGTGCAATCAACTTTACCGCTGGCAGCACCGTCGGCAAGTACGGCACGCTGGAAATGAACAGCAACGGCAGCTGGACCTTTACGACCAGCTCCGCACACGATGCCTTCGAAGCTGGCAAGACGTACACCGATGTCTTCACTGTCACGAGCGCAGATGGCACGACCAGCACTGTGACCATTGACATCCTTGGCACCAACGATGCCGCAGTCATCACTGCGTCTCTTGGTTCCGCCACCGAGAGCGATGTTCCAGTAGTTGTTACCGGCCAAATCGCCATTACTGATGTCGACAGCCCCACTACCTTCACCGCTGGTAACACCGTGGGCAAGTACGGCACACTGGAAATCAACAGCAACGGTAGCTGGACCTTCACGGCCAGCTCCGCACACGATGCCTTCGAAGCTGGCAAGACGTACACCGATGTCTTCACCGTGACCAGCGCTGACGGCAGCACGAGTACTGTGTCCATCGATATCCTGGGCACCAACGATGCCGCCGTCATCACGGCATCTTCAGGTTCCGGCACCGAGAGCGATATTCCAGTTGTCGTCACCGGCCAGATCGCCATTACGGATGTCGACAGCCCCACTACCTTCACCGCTGGTAACACCGTGGGCACCTACGGCACGTTGGAAATCAACAGCGACGGTAGCTGGACCTTCACGGCCAGCTCCGCACACGATGCATTCGAGGCTGGCAAAACCTATACAGACGTCTTCACCGTGACCAGTGCAGATGGTACGACCAGCACCGTGACCATCGACATCCTGGGCACCAACGATGCTGCAGTCATCACTGCCAGCACCGGTTCGGCGACCGAGGGCGATGTCCCAGTAGTTGTTACCGGCCAGATCGCCATTACGGATGTCGACAGCCCCACTACCTTCACCGCTGGTAACACCGTGGGCAAGTACGGCACACTGGAAATCAACAGCAACGGCAGCTGGACCTTTACGGCCAGCTCGGCACACGATGCCTTCGAAGCTGGCAAGACCTACACCGACGTCTTCACTGTCACCAGCGCGGATGGTACGACCAGCACCGTGACCATCAACATCCTTGGTACGAACGATGCTGCAGTCATCACCGCGGGCACCGGTTCGGCCAGCGAAACCAACGCGGCACTGGTCATCACGGGCCAGATGGCGATCACGGATGTCGACAGCCCGACCACGTTCGTCCAAACCACGCGGGTCGGCCAGTACGGCTCCCTGGTCATGCAAACCAACGGCAGCTGGACTTTCACGGCCAGTTCCGCGCACGATGCCTTTGAAGCCGGCAAGACCTACACCGACGTCTTCACTGTCACCAGCGCCGATGGCACGACCAGCACCGTGACCATCAACATCCTTGGGACGAACGATGCTGCAGTCATCACCGCGGGCACCGGTTCGGCCAGCGAAACCAACGCGGCACTGGTTATCACCGGCCAGATGGCGATCACGGATGTCGACAGCCCGACTACGTTCGTCCAAACCACGCGGGCCGGCCAGTACGGCTCCCTGGCCATGCAAACCAACGGCAGCTGGACCTTCACCGCAAGTTCCGCGCACGATGCCTTCGAAGCCGGCAAGACCTACACCGACGTCTTCACTGTCACTAGCGCCGATGGCACGACCAGCACAGTAACCATCAACATCCTTGGTACGAACGACGCTGCAGTCATCACCGCGGGCACCGGTTCGGCCAGCGAAACCAACGCGGCACTGGTCATCACCGGCCAGATGGCGATCACGGATGTCGACAGCCCGACTACGTTCGTTCAAACCACGCGGGTCGGTCAATACGGCTCCCTGGTTATGCAAACCAACGGCAGCTGGACTTTTACGGCCAGTTCCGCGCACGATGCCTTCGAAGCCGGCAAGACCTACACCGACGTCTTCACCGTCACCAGCGCCGATGGCACGACCAGCACAGTAACCATCAACATCCTTGGTACGAACGATGCTGCAGTCATCACCGCGGGCACCGGTTCGGCCAGCGAAACCAACGCGGCACTGGTCATCGCCGGCCAGATGGCAATTACGGATGTCGACAGCCCGACTACGTTCGTCCAGACCACGCGGGTCGGCCAGTACGGCTCCCTGGTTATGCAAATCAACGGCAGCTGGACTTTTACGGCCAGTTCCGCGCACGACGCCTTTGAAGCCGGCAAGACCTACACCGACGTCTTCACCGTCACCAGCGCAGATGGCACGACCAGCACCGTGACCATCAACATCCTTGGTACGAACGACGCTGCAGTCATCACCGCGGGCACCGGGTCGGCCAGCGAAACCAATGCAGCGCTGGTCATCACCGGCCAGATGGCGATCACGGATGTCGACAGCCCGACTACGTTCGTCCAAACCACGCGGGTAGGCCAGTACGGCTCCCTGGCCATGCAAACCAACGGCAGCTGGACTTTCACGGCCAGTTCCGCTCACGACGCCTTTGAAGCGGGCAAGACCTACACCGACGTCTTCACCGTCACCAGCTCCGATGGCACAACCAGCACCGTGACCATCAACATCCTCGGCACCAACGATGCTGCGGTCCTGGGCAAGGCGACCGTCACGCTGACCGAAACCAATGCCGTACTGACCACGAACGGCACACTGTCCATCACTGACGTAGATAGCCCCCAGACCTATCAGGCCGGTACCGTAACAGGTACCTACGGCGACCTGACCGTCAACAGCGCTGGCGCATGGAACTACACTTCGAAGAGCGCGTACAACAACCTGGCCGTTGGTCAGACCTATACTGAAACCTTCACGGTCCGCTCGCACGACAATACCCCGACCACGGTCACCATCAATATCGTGGGCAGCAATGACGCCCCGGTAGCTGCCGACGACGCTAACAGCGTCACGGAGGATGCCGCCAGTACCACGCTGAGCGTCTCCGACGCCAATGGCCTGATCCTCAGTACCGGCTTGTCTGCGGGGCGCGATACCGACGTTGACGGCGACACACTCACCATCACCGGCGTGCGCACCGGTACCGAGGCTGGTACCGGTACAGCGGGCGCCGTGGGCAGCGCCCTGTCGGGCGAGTATGGTTCGCTAACCCTCACTGCCGGCGGCGGCTACACCTATGTCCTGCGCAACAGCAGCGCGGCGGTGCAAAACCTGATGGCCGGTGAAACGGGCCTGGACGTGTTCACCTACACCGTCAGTGACGGCAAAGGCGGCTTCGATACGGCCACTCTCACCATTTCGGTCAAGGGCAGCATGGACCAGACGGCCAAGGCAGCCGAGATCACCGCTCTGCCCAATGCGGCCAACGGACTGACCGGTGCGTACTACGGCTACAACGAAACCAGCACCACCAGTGGCCGGATCCACAGCGATGATGGCACTGCCAGGTTCGGCAACCATGGCGTTGCCGGCAATCTCAACTCCGTGGAGGACCTGTACACGATCATCAACGGTCGCAACGTGGCCGCCGGTGGCTTGTCCAATATCGCCGGGTCGGCCGATTCGGCCATCGCCAGCTCGGCCGACGTGACCTTCCTGGCACGCACCCTTGCCTACGGCATCTCACCTACCGTCACCACCGCCCTTGGCAACAACAGCGCCGTGGCAGCCGGTGGTACGCTGCCAGCCGGCGACGGCACCTCGGGCCGTAGCTTGGCCAACTTCCTGAACGAAGACAGCGCCACAGGCAGAGTGCAAACAGGTGCGAGCAACGGCACGGGCAGCTCGGGCCTCGGTGTGACGACCGACGCGGCCATCCGCATGAGCGGCATGTTCTACGTGCAGCCAGGCTTCTATGACTTCCGGGTCTATGCCGACGACGGCTTCCGCCTCAACGTGGCCGGCCAGACGCTGATTGAATTCGACGGCAACCAGGCACCGACCACCCGCGTCTTCAAGAACGTCCAGCTCAAGAACGACGAAGGCGGCCTGCAGGACATCGAACTGCTGTACTGGGAACAAGGCGGCAACGCAGTGCTGCGGATCGAGTATCGCCCAAGCGATTCGACCGGGCCGTTCCAGACACTGTCGCTGTCGAACCTGGCCATGTTCTCCAAGGAAGCCGCGCCGACGCTCGACGACCCGCAGATCCAGGACCTGGTCTACGACAGCAACGCCAGGACCTGGCAGTTGCGCACGGGCTCACGGCTCGATGGCGACGACGTCGGCAATACCCTCACCGGCGGTGCCGGCCGCGATCTTCTGATGGGTAACGGTGGCAATGACGTTCTCTATGGCCTCGGCGGCGCGGACCGGCTCGATGGTGGCGCCGGCGACGACATTCTCGAAGGCGGCGATGGCAACGATCTCCTTATCGGCGGTACCGGTGCCGACACCCTGCGCGGCGGGGCAGGCGACGATATCTATATTATTTCCGACAATTTTGACAGTGTGGTCGAATACGCCGGGGCCGGCAGCGACACCATCGTCATCGATGCCAGTTTCACCAGCGGCACGCTCACCCTGTCGGCCAATATCGAACACGCTTCTGTACAGGGAACCGGAACGATCAACCTGACCGGCAATGCACTGGACAACCGCCTGGAGGGCAATGCGGGCGCCAATACTCTCAACGGTGGCGACGGCAATGACTATCTGATCGGGGGCGGCGGCAACGATACCCTGATCGGTGGCGCCGGTTCCGATATCTTTGCCTGGCGCCTGGCCGACAGGGGCACCGTCGGAGCCGCCGCGTCGGACACCATCACCGGTTTCGAGTACAACGGCGGCTACAGCACCATCGAGTCGACAACGGCCGGCGTGGCGCGCGGTGGCGGCGATGTACTGGACCTGCGCGACCTGCTGCAGGGCGAGCGCACCAGCGCGGGCGATGCCAACGGCACCGCGGCGAACGTCGAGATTTCAAACCTGCTCAATTACATCCACGTAGAGGTGGTCAACGGCAGCACGGTGCTGCACATTAGCGCCAACGGTGGCTTGACCAACACCACAGGCGGTACCGGCGCGGACCAGACCATCACGCTCTCGAACGTCAATCTGTACACCGCAACGGCCATCACCGCGGGCGACGAAACCAGTCTGCTGAAAATGCTGATCAAGATGGGAACGCTGCGGGTCGACTAACACTGGCAGGAAGGGGATGGCCGGTGTCCTCGGGGTCTGCGTGCAAGCGCAGACCCCTTTTTTTTCGATACGCGAAGGCTCGGCGCGTTGGCGGCGTGGGGCCGGCGCAGCCAATGTGCTCAAGCGGCCGCGCCGGGCGGCCTGCCAGGTTAAAGGACGGGACCGTCCTGGTTGATGCGGGTTGCCGTATCGGGTACCGCCGGACCGGTGGCGCCGTCGAAGCCGAGCGGGCCGATCGCCGCCAGCTCCGCCACTTCCGTCACACCCTCGGCGTATACCTGCAAGCCCATCTTGTGGGCGATACCGGCCAGGCCCTTGAGGAAGATCTGGTTGCCGCCGTTGGCATTGACGCCGCGGACAAAACTGCCATCAACCTTCACGTAATGCAGGGCCATGTCGTGGAACAGGCCAATCTGGTTGAACTGGCGGCCGAAATGCTCGATGCCGACCTTGCATCCGCCCTGGTGCATGGCGTCGCAGAACACGCGGAATGCGTCAAGATGGGCAAAGACTCCACTTTCCGGCACTTCCAGCCACAGGCGCCGGGCGGCGTCGGGACGCTCGGCAATGAGTTCGAGCATCTGCTGGCGGAAGCCGCTGTCCTGGATCGAGCGCGCCGACAGGTTCACCGCCAGGCCGGGCAAGCTGCCATCGCGCCCGAGTTCATCGAGACCGAGCGACACCGCCACCAGGTCCAGGCGCGCGGTCAGCCCGAGGCGCTCGGCAATGGGCAGGAAGCGCGCGGCAGGGAACCATTCGCCGCCAAACATCAGCCGCAGCGCCGATTCGCGGTGCACCACCATGCCTGCGCTGTCGACCACGGGAAACGACGCCATGCGCACCCAGCGCTGTTCCAGGCTGCGCAAAATCAGCCTGGCCCATTCGTCAGCGCTGCGCGGCGCTTCGGCGATATTGAGCGGCAGCTCTTCACGCACGGCGCTCACGCCCTGCGCTTCAGCGCCGGCCAGCGCGGTGTCGACCACGGACAGCACGGCGCCTACATTGTGCCCAACCTGCAGCTTGCCCATGCCGATGAACACGGCCGCTTCGCTGCCGGTGCGTTCGGTAACCAGTGCGGTCACGGCATCAAGCAGCTGACGGGCCACCGTTTGCGGCTCGCCCGCGCGCAGCACCAGCGCAAAATCACTGCCATTGAGACGGGCAGCGAAGCTGCCAGGATGCTGCTGGGCCGGGCCATCGACCAGTGCGCCGATGGCGGCGAGCATGGCGTCGGTGCGCTGGTGGCCCAGCTGCCGATTCCAGTCCGCCAGACGGGCCAGGCGCAGCAGCATCAGGCTGCCTTCGCCGCCGTCTTCCACCATCAGCGCTTCACGCAGCTGCTCCATGAAGTGGTGGCGGTTGGCCAGCCCGGTCAGGGCATCGGTGTTGGCGTCTCGCCGGATCGCCTCCAGCCGGTCGGCTTCGTCGGCAAACATGGACTTGAGCAGCACCACGGTGGAATTCATGGCACTGGTAAGCTGGCGCAGCTCCGGGACATTGGACTCCGGCGTGGTGACGAAACGGCGCTCGGCAATGGCGCGCGCCTGGGCCACCACGGCATCGAGCGGCGCCTTGAGACGGCGCAGGATCAAGGTAGCCAGGTAGCCGGCAATCAGTCCGGCAAAGGCCAGCACGCCAATCATCTGCAGTGTCGAACGCCACAGCGCGTCGTAGGCAAACTGGCTGCGGCTGACGATGACGAGTGTGCCTACCTGCTTCCAGCCGTTCGAGACGCGCGCCACACCGGGCGAGGCCTTGATTGGCAGGAGCGCCGTGAACCATTCGGGCGCGCTGCCGGCCGATGGCACCGCGCGCTTGTTGACCAGCTCCCGGTCACGCGGATCGTACAGGATGATGGAATCGTAATGCCCGCTGTCGAACAGCGCGGCGATGGCCAGTTCCAGTTCCAGCGGGTCGCTGCCGCGCGCGCCCAGGGCCTGGGCCAGCACGTTGGCATTGTCTATGTTTTTCAGTTCGAGCTGCGTCTGAAGATAGGAGCGCGCGCTCAGCGTGGTGGCCAGCAGCCCTCCGGCCAGCGCCAGCAGCGTGCCGAGGATCAGAGCAGACCAGAGTTGGCGATACATCGACATGACATGTCCTTACCAATGAGTGGTGTCTAGTTAGTTGAAGCCTTCGCGCTTTGCGCGCAGCAGCAGGTCTTGCCAGGCCGAGAGCCGTTCCGGACCGCCCGAGGCCTGGCCGCCTGCCGCCACGCCCACAAATACGCCCTGGCGGTTGAAACTGAAAACCGGCGCGAGGTCGGGGCGCCGTTGTGCGGGTCGAATATCCGTGATCAGGTTGTCGAGGATGAGCGGATCGGATTCCGGTGTCGGGTAATACGCCAGCACCATATGCGCTTGCTGCACGGCGCTGCCAGGTCCGCCCAGCCGCGCGCGCACGTAAATCAGGCGCAGCTGATTGTCCGGTATGTCCAGGTCAAGCAGCGAAAAATACTTGGCAATAACGAAATCTTCGCAGTCGCCCCTCCCCTTGCCCATGGTTTCCGCCGGCGCCGACCAGTAGTCCGAGCGGCCCCAGATGCCCTGGTCGTCGCCAAACTCGATGCGCCGGTTGAAAAACTCATTGACGCGCTTGAGCTTTTGCTCGGGCGTCGCGTTCTTCATTTCTCCGAGCATGTTCACCCAGTCACGCATTACCGGCCCACTTACTTGCAAGCGCTGCAAGTCCAGCGCGGGCGCTGATGCGGCAACACAGATGGCGGCAAAAAACAACAGTGCGAGCCGGCGCCGGCCTGCCCGCACAGGGGCAAGATCAGCAATAGTACAGGGCGGGCGCGGGGAAAAGATCAAAGCTGCTCGTCAAAAATGAGACACCTCGATGAAGTGTATCAGAGTAATATTTTTTGGCCTCAAGCAAATGATTCAAAAGAGTATTACAATGCATCAAATCGCAAAACGACCCCAAACCCTGGTTCATATTGTTGCGCGGGAGCAAATACCTCCCGATACTTGTTGATATGAAATAAGCAGCATGTTTGTCTACGCGTTCGCGCGTGCTGCTGTTGCATGCACTTTTGCATGATCTTAACGCGCAAATTATCAGGCCGTCGCCACGGCTGACCAGGACAATATCGTGATGAAGTTGAAACATACTTGCGCCGCACTCGCTCTCGCCTTTGCCCCCCTGCTGGCGCTTGGCCAGCCCCAGACCCTGCACCAGGTCGCCCAGCAGGCACTGGTGTCGAACCCCGAGGTGCTGGCGCGCTGGCACGCGTTCGAAGCGGCTGGCCATGAGCGCGCCGCCAGCGCCGGCGGCTACCTGCCGCGCCTGGACCTCACGGCAGGCGCCGGCCGCGACGATATCCGCGATCCCCTCAAGACCAATGACCTGAGCCGCAATGCCAGCTCGCTCACCCTCACGCAAATGCTATGGGATGGCGCGCTGACGTACAACGATGTCAGGCGTCTGGACCACACCCGCATGGCGCGCCTGTACGAACTGTATGACGTGTCCGAGACCGTGGTGCTGGATGTGGTACGCAGCTACGCCGACGTGCTTCGTTACCGCAAGCTGGTGGAACTGGCCGAGGAAAACTACGTCCGCCACCAGGCAGTGTTCATGCAGATCCAGAAGAAGACCCAGGCCGGCGTAAGCCGCCGCGTGGACCTGGAACAGATCGCCGGTCGCCTGGCACTGGCCGAATCCAACCTGCTGCAGGAGACGGCCAACCTGCATGATGTCTCGGCCCGCTTCCAGCGCCTGGTAGGCGTGGTGCCGTCGCCTGCGATGCAGCCCCTGGCACTGTTGGACAAGGACCTGCCGCCGACCATGGCGCAGGCGCTTGGCACCGCCCTGCGCGCCCACCCTTCGCTACAAGCGTCAGTGGAAAACGTGCGCGCCAACGAAAAGGCGGCCCGCCTGCGGCGCGCCACTTACCAGCCGCGCGTAGACCTGCGCATGCGCTCGGACAATGGCAGCAACCTCAATGGCCTGCCCGGCTCGTCCTCGAACAAGGCGCTTGAAGTGCAGCTGTCGTGGAACCTGTTCAATGGCTTTTCCGACGTGTCGCGCGTGCGCCAGCAGGCGGACCTGATCAACGTGGCGCGCGACCAGCGCGATAAGGCCTGCCGCGACGTGCGCCAGACCCTGTCGATTGCCTACAACGACACCACCAAGCTCACCGAGCAGCTGGCCTACCTGGACCAGCACCAGCTGTCGATTGAAAAGGCGCGCGACGCGTACCGCAAGCAGTTCGATATCGGCCAGCGCTCGCTGCTCGACTTGCTCGATTCGGAAAATGAGTTGTTCCAGTCGCGCCGCTCGTACGCCAACGCGGAATTCGACCGCCTGTTCGCGTTTGCCCGCGCCCACGCCGGCATGGGCACGCTGTACCAGGCGCTCGGCCTGGCGCGCCGCCAGCCTGCCAGCCTGCCGGCCGTGGCGGACAAGAACGATGGCGAAAACATCGCCAGCAACTGCCCGGTTGAGGCGCCGCCGGTCTACACCATTGACAAGGAAAAGCTCAATGCCCGCGCGCGCGAATACGTCTTCGAATCGGCCAGCGCACCAGCGCCGGCCCCGGCAACCCTGCTCACGCCTGCGCTGATGCCGGCACCCGCGGCGCCTGCCGTGGTGGCGCCGAAACAGGACGCGGCACCGGCCAGGCCGGCGCGCAAGGCCCGCACTCCGGCCAGGACGGCACCGGCGCCGGACCAGTTCAAGCTGTCGGAAGAAAGTTAGCGCGAAGCCAGCAGGCGTGCAAGCAGCGCCTCTGGATCACTCTCGACCATCATCAGGTCGCGATGCTGGGCTCGGATGAAGCCTTCCGATGCAGCGTGCGCGATGAACTGCGCCAGCTGGTCATAGAAGCCGGCCACATTGAGCACGCCAATCGGCTTGGCGTGAATCTCCAGCTGCGACCAAGTAAGCATTTCAAACAGTTCTTCCAGCGTCCCCATCCCGCCGGGCATGGCCACGAAGCCGTCCGCCAGTTCGGCCATCATGGCTTTACGCTCGTGCATGTTGCGAACGACGAAAAGCTCGGTCAGGCCGGCATGGGCCAGCTCGCGGTCGACCAGCTGCTGCGGGATCACGCCGATCACTCGCCCACCCGCGGCCAGCGCAGCATCTGCAATCACGCCCATCAGGCCCACATGGCCGCCGCCGTAGACCACGGTCATGCCGCGCTGCGCCAGCAGCCGCCCAAGTGCACGCGCAGCCGCCGCGTACACCGGATCGGTGCCGGGATTGGCACCGCAATACACTGCAATCGACTTCATTCGTCCTCGAGTTCTTCCCTGGCCGCTTCCACGTCGAGGCGTTCCATCGCATCCTTCGGCTCGACCGCGGCCGCCGCTTCGTACAGCTTCACGGCGTCGTCCATTTTCTTCTTGCCGTCCAGCGTCACCAGCGCATTGGCGTACTCGATGCGGCCGATGGCGGTGTCGGGGTTGAGCTCAATGGCCTTCTTGAAGGCCTTGTAACCATCCTCCTTCTTGACGCCATATGTGAGGCCGCCGATCATGGCGCCCACGCTGTTGATGATCTCGGCGTGGAAGGCGCCCAGTGCAATGTGGGCGTCCGAATGCTTGGGCGCAAGCGCGATGGTTTTATCCAGGCTGGCGCGCACCTTGGGCGCGATGCCCTGGGCCAGCGCCTTGACGATGGAAATCCCCTGGGCGTAGCGGCCCAGCGCATAGGCATGCCAGTAGTAGCCGGCCGGGTTGTCAGGCTGCTCGGCCTGCTGGCGCTCGCAGCGCTCGGCCACTTCCTCGAACATGGCGATTTTCTTCTTGTCGCTCTTTTCCAGGTAGGTGGCGTACATGCAGCTGGCCTTGTGCGCCACCGAGTAGCCGTCCACACCCGCGTCCAGACCGAGCTTGGTGGCTTTCTCAAACTCGCCCGCATGGAACGCGATCCACGCATCGACCAGCGCCGCCTTTTTGGGAAACGGCTCGGCATCTCCCACGTGCAGGCGTGGCCAGGCTTTTTTCAGCGTGGCCGCCGTGTACACGTAGGCATCGTCAGCGTGGGGGAACTTGGTCCATGCCATGGTTGGCTCCTTATTTGAGTTGTTTGAGATATTCTTCGGACAGCTTTTCGAACAGCAGGTGGGTGTCGCCGCGCAGGTAGGGGCCAATCAGCGACAGCACCTGGTAACAGCCGCGCGCCAGCGCGTCCGACATAGCCTGCTGCTCGGTGTATTTGCGCGGATTGCGCACGTATTCATACGACAGCCAGTAGGTCGCCACCACCACCATGTTGGTGGCCAGGGCGGCGATGTCGGCGTCAGACGCTTCCAGCGACTTTTCGGTGCGCAGGTCTTCGCACAGCTGGCGCGCGACCTTGATCTTGTGCGCCAGGATGACCTTGAAGTGCAGTTCGAGCTTGCGGTTGCGCGACAACAGGTCATTGAGGTCGCGGTAAAAGAAGCGGTAGCGCCATACCAGCTCGAACATCAGGTGCAGGTACAGCCACACGTCTTCGATGTTGGAGCGGCGCCCGTCCGGCACCGTCAGGATGCGCTCGATCTCCGCCTCAAACTGCACGAAGATGGAGTTGACGATGTCGTCCTTGTTGCGGAAGTGGTAGTACAGGTTACCGGGCGAGATGTTCATCTCTTCGGCAATCACCGTGGTGGTGATGTTCGGCTCCCCGAACTCGTTGAACAGCCGCAGGGACAACTCGAGGATGCGTTCGCGGGTGCGGCGTGGAGCTTTCTGTAGCATGGCGGGCGGTCTGATGTTTTACTCACACAAGCATAACACCGAAACTGCCCGCTTCACCAGTGGCAGCGCCAGGTTCAGGCCGAGCGCGCCACCTTGAGGTAGCGTTCCAGATCGTCCAGGGTCTGGCGCAGCCGGGCCAGGGCCTGGCGCGATGGTGCCTGCTGCACCAGCGACAGGCTGGCGTCGCGCAGCACACCGAGCTTGAGCTTGAGGCCATGGCGTTCGAGCTTGGGGGCGATCTCGGCGCGCCGTTCGAGCAGCATGAGGCGCGTGTTCTGGTACGCCTGCTCGCACATGCGGCGCCGGTTGGCATAGCTGAAGATATTGGTGAAGAACAGCTCGGCGTCGTCCTGGTTGGGCTGGAACAGCAGGATATCGACACCCGGATGGCTTCTTTCGTAGCTGGCCATGCCCGAGGCGATGCGCGAGTGCAGGATGGAGCGCAGGGTCTGCGACATGACGTCGAGCAGGCCGCCGTCGAGCAGCTTGCCGCCCTTCTTGCGCGACGCCTTGCCCAGGGCGTTATAAGGGACGATGGCATTCACGCAGAACAGCACATCGACCCCGGCCTCGAGCGCGATCGAGGCATGCATGCTTTTGCGCAGCGCACCATCGACAAAATGGTGGCCGTCCAGCTCCACCGGCGGGAACAGCCCGGGAACGGCGGCGCTGGCCTGCACCGCGCGCGAGATGGGCGTGTGGTCCCATTCCGGCTGGTCGCCAAAGCGCACCGCTTCGCCGGTATCGAGATCGGTGGCGACGATCACGAGGCGGTTGCGCAGCTTGCGAAAGTCGTTGGTGCGGCCTGCACGGGCAAAGGTGGCCGCCATGTAGCGGTGGATGCCGTCGCCCGAAATCAGTCCTGCCGGCAGCGCTTCCTTGAGCCGCTCGAAAGAGGAAAACACGCTCTGACGGTTGCGCGCGTAATGGAACAGCGACGAGGCAATCAGGCCGGGCAGCTTGACGGCGCGCCGCGTCAGTTCTGCCGTGGCGGGGCGCAGCAGCAGTTCGGGCTTGAACAGGGCGGCGCCGTCGGCGGCATCGACATCGCTTTCGATGAACAGGCGGCACATCTGGTGCGGCGTGATGCCGTTGGCCAGCGCCGCGGCGATGATGCCGCCGGCCGAAATGCCGACATAGATGGCCGCGTCATTGACGTCCAGCCCTTCGATCGACTCTTCCAGCGCGGCCAGCACGCCAATTTCATACACTGCAGCCAGGGGGCCGCCACCGGCCAGTGCCAGGCCGATTTTGGGAGCGCTGCTGCGCGGAGTAGTCTTTTTCATTGGATGCACCTTTTACACGTGAAAAGGGCCTGCGCAAGCACAGGCCCTTCGTCTTGCCAGCCGTGGCGATTACGCTGCGGTGCTGCTGCTCTCTACTGCCACGTCATTGACCTTGGGAGCGCTCTTCCTGACCGCTGCCTTGCGTGGCGCGGCGGCCTTTTTAGGCGCGGCTGCCGGTTTGACGGCGATTTTTTTCGCGGCCGGCTTGGCCGATGCAGCCTTCTTCACTGCAGGCTTGGCGGCGGCCTTTTTGGCTGCCGGCTTGGCTGCGGCCTTGGCCGAAGCAGCTTTCTTGACTGCCGGCTTGGCGGCGGCCTTGGCGGCCGGGACCTTCTTGCCGGTGGCTGCCGCCACTGCACGGCTGAGCTGCTCGACGCGGCGGGTCAGCTCCTGGATGTCTTTCTGGGTCGGCACGCCGATGGTCGACAGGGCGCGTGCCACGCGGTCTTCAAACACCTGCTCAAGCTTGTCCCAGGAACCGGAGGCTTGCTTGGACACGCCATCGGCAACCTTGGTGACGGTGTCGGTGACTTCGGAGACCTTGTCTTCGGCCATCGAGCGGGTACGGCGCTGCAGGTTGTTGCCTTCTTCGACCAGCTTGGAGAAGACGCGTCCGCCCTCTTCCTGGGCCTTGGCGAATGCGCCCAGGCCAGCCTGCCAGATCTGGGAAGCGGAGGTACGAACCGCGCTAGCCAATTGTTTGTCTTCGGTTTTTGCCAGTGTCTTCAGTTTCTTTACCATGGTGGAGCTCCCAGTGTGGATGTGTCGAGGTCTTACCCTTCTTTGATGATGCCATTCTAGATAGCTATTCTAGAGATCGGACACTAAAACCATAGAGAGCAGCTTCTAAACCCCACACCGGATCATCAGCGCCCAAAGGCCTTGAAGATGGCGTCGACTTCGTACTGGCGGGTGCACATGGCGATGCCGGGGCCGGTGCGGCTTTCACCGGGGCCGCCGAACCAGCGCAGTGCCACCACATCGCCCTTCATGACGACGTGGAAGGCACCGCCCTGGGCCGACCACAGCGTGGTGCCCATGCGTGGCCCCAGGCGTTCGTCGCCGCTGATGGGAACCGGGTCGCACACATAGCGGGCGCAGGGCGCCGCCTGGCCGTGCTGGCAGGCCGAGGGCTTGAGGCAGGCGTTGGCAAACACGCGGCGGCACTCGGCGAAGTCGGCGGCCGATGGCGGAATGGCGGTGGCCGGCGTGGCCATGGCCGCTGCCATTGGCAGCAATCCCAGGGCCAGGGCGGCAGATAGAGTCTTGACGGCGTTCTTGAGGGCGTTCACGTTCATCCTTAACAATGGTCCACCGGGCGATGCTACAGCACCAGTCTATATCCTGCAACGGCGCACGACTGTTTCTGGCCGGGGAAGGCGTACAACTCCTTGCCAAGCGTCCAATCCCCTGTAATGATTGGCACATCAATTCATTTAACCGGCATAAGGGGAACCACGATGCAGTATTTCGTCACGGGTGCGACAGGGTTTATCGGCAAGCGGCTGGTCAGGAAGCTGTTAGCGCGCAAGGGCAGCGTGGTCTACTTCCTGATGCGCGAAGGCTCCCGGGACAAGCTGGCCGACCTGCTTGACTACTGGGGCGCGCCCAAGTCGCGTGCCATCCCCGTGTACGGCGACCTGCGCGAATCGAAACTGGGCATTTCCAAGGACGACAGCAAGAAGCTGTCCAAGGAAATCGACCATTTCTTCCACCTGGCGGCCATCTACGACATGACGGCCGACCCGGATGAGCAGGCCGAAGTGAACGTGGCCGGCACCCGCAATACCGTGGAGTTTGCCAACGCCATCGGCGCCAAATGCTTCCACCACGTCAGCTCCATCGCCGCTGCCGGTATGTACGAAGGCATCTTCCGCGAAGACATGTTCGAGGAAGCAGAAGGCCTGGACCATCCCTACTATATTTCCAAGCACGAGTCCGAGCGCATTGTGCGCAGCGACATCAAGGGCGCCTTTCGCGTCTACCGTCCGGGCCTGGTCATTGGCGACTCCAAGACCGGCGAGATGGACAAGATCGATGGCCCCTACTATTTTTTCAAGCTGATCCAGCGCATCCGCCAGTTGCTGCCGCCATGGATGCCGACCATCGGCATCGAAGGTGGCCGCATCAACATCGTGCCGGTTGACTTCGTGGTCAACGCCATGGACCACATTGCGCACCAGGCCAACCTGGACGGCCAGTGCTTCCACCTGACCGACCCCGAGCCGATGCGCGTGGGCGAAGTGCTCAACGTGTTCTGCCGCGCGGCCCATGCGCCGACCATGAGCATCCGCATCAATGCGGCCCTGCTGGGATTCATTCCCAAATCGGTCAAGAAGGGCATCATGGCGCTGTCGCCGGTGCGCCGCGTGCGCGATGCCATCATGAAGGACCTGGGCTTGCCGCCCGACGTCATGGGCTTCATCAACTACCCTACCCGCTTTGACAGCCGCGAAACCCAGCGCGCGCTCAAGGGCAGCGGGATCGCGTGTCCGCCGCTGGAATCGTACGCCGCGCCGATCTGGGACTACTGGGAGCGCAACCTCGACCCGGACCTGTTCATCGACCGCACCCTGCGCGGCACGGTGGCCGGCAAGGTGGTCCTGATCACGGGCGGCTCGTCCGGCATTGGCCTGGCCGCGGCGCACAAGATGGCGGAAGCCGGTGCCACCACCATCATTTGCGGGCGCGACGAAGACAAGCTGGCGGAAGCGAAAAAGGAAATCAACGAGCGCGGCTTCGACTGCATCATCTACCAGGCCGACGTGGCCGACATGGCCGACTGCGACCGGTTTGTGCAGCTCCTGATCGAGAACCATGGCTGCGTCGATGTGCTGGTCAATAACGCCGGGCGCTCCATCCGCCGCGCCATCGAATCGAGCTACGACCGCTTCCACGACTTCGAACGCACCATGCAGCTCAATTACTTTGGCTGCCTGCGCCTGACCATGGGACTGCTGCCGACGATGATCGCGCAAAAGCGGGGCCACATCATCAACATCTCGTCGATCGGCGTGCTGACCAACGCGCCGCGCTTTTCGGCCTACGTGGCGTCCAAGGCGGCGCTGGAAGCGTGGACCCGCTGCGCCTCGTCCGAGCTGTCGGACGTGGGCATCAAGTTCACCACCATTAACATGCCGCTGGTACGCACGCCCATGATTGCGCCGACCAAGATCTACCAGAACGTGCCGACCCTGGCGCCGGAAGAAGCGGCCGACATGATCGCCGAAGCCGTGGTCTACAAGCCGGTGCGCATTGCCACCCGCGTGGGCGTGTTCGGCCAGGTACTGCATGCCCTGATGCCGCGCGTGGCGCAGATCGTGCTCAACACGACCTTCCGCATGTTCCCGGATTCGGATGCAGCCAAGGGCGGCGACAAGAAGGCGCCGCAACTGAGTTCCGAACAGATCGCCATGCAGCAGCTGCTGCGCGGGGTGCACTTCTAGGCCGGCTTGCCGGCATATCCAGCGCCGCCTGCGGGCGGCGTTTTGCATTGCCTTGCCGATGCCGGTGTGCTTAGTTGCAGCTCACGTTCCACGGATCGTAAGCCAGGCCGGAACGCCGTACCCATACCGTGGCACTGGTATGGCGGTCGCTGCGAAAGATCAGCTCCGCCATCTCCTCGCCGCCCGATACGGGAGCCCCCACATCGATCGCATGCAGCCGGAACGGCAAGGAGCGCTGCACCGCGCACGAGGTATTGCCGGCAAAGAGCAGGCGTGCGCGTTTCAGCACGGCCGGGGCATGCGCTGCCAGCGCCGTGACATCGGTGTCCGGCATGCTCTGCAGGATCAGGATATGCTGCGGCGGCGCTGCGGCGCAGGCCACCGGGTGGAACCAGGCCAGCCCGATGGGCCGTTCCATGGCCCATTCGCTGCCAAAGACAAAGCGCATGCGCTCCATGCGGCACAGGCCACGCGCTGCGCGCCGCGCTTGGGCGTCGACCCGGGCCGTCAGGCGCCAGGGCTGGCCCGGTCCCCCGCGCTCGATCGTGAAGACCGGGCCTGGGGCTTTGGCGCCGGGAAAGCGGGAGCGGTAGAAATCAGCAAACGCGGCCCGCTCTGCGTCCGTGGCGGCGCGGGTCTCGAGCGCGCACGCCGGCAGCGCAAGCGCGTACAGGAAAGCTGCCAGCGTCATCATGCGTACCATCTTCGTCCCCCTTTGCGTAGAGACGAGCATGATACAGAAAAGCCGGGGCCGGCGGGGCATGGCGCCCTGCCGGCCTGCGTTGGCGTTATGCGATTTCGTCAGTTCGATTTGCCGGCGCCCTTGCCGGTGGATGCATGCGCAGGCTGGCCCTGCACGTTGCCCTGGAATGAAGCGTGCTGGCCGTCGAACTGCCCATCGACCTGGACACTGGCGCTGCTGCTCTGCATATTGCCGTGGGCATGGGCGCCGTTGCCGCGCTGGTGTTCGAACGGATCGCGGAAGTTCTTCATCGATTCCTGCTGCTCGCGCAGCGACCTGTCCTTTTCTTCCGACGCCGTGCGGGCGACCTGGTCGGCCAGCTCACGCGCGGTGCGGCCCGTTTCCTGCACATGCTGCTCCGTCACGCGCGCCAGTTCAACCTGGGTGTCGGCCACGGCGCGCGACATGTGCTGCTGGTAAGCGCGCAGCTTGTCGGTTGCCGGCTGGGCGCGGGCGGCGGTGACGGCGATGGCGTCGGTCGGGCTTTGCATGGTCAGCAGCTGGTGGCTGGCAATCGTGCTCTCTTCAAGCATGGTCTGGCCCAGCTGCATATTGAGCTCGCACAGGTGCTGGAACGAGCGTGACAAGGACTTGGAAAAGTCGTTGAAGAACGAGACCTGGGCGTCCAGGTGGGTGCGAACGGCAGGCGTAACAGATGGCGAAAATGGATACATGATTGACCTCTATAGTGTGCGTTGCAATGGGCGGACCAGTCCGGCGTACCGGGCCGCGCCTGGAATGGGGTCTGACTGCCGGGATATTGCGGTCTTGTTCATTTACCGCAGCTGTAGATTAGGATGCCGTCATGACAGCCGCGTGACCGAAATACGCATCGGAAACAGATCGGCAAAAGAGGGGAAACAGGCGGCTATGTCCGGGGTGTGGCCGCCCGCGCCAGGAAGGTGGCAGCCGCCTCCCCCGCCACCGGCCGGCTGTACAGATAGCCCTGGATGTCGTCGCAGTGTTCGTCGCGCAGCAGCGCGAGCTGTTCCTGGGTTTCCACGCCCTCGGCCACCACTGTCAAGCCCAGGCCGTGGGCCAGGCCGATGGTGGCGCGGGCAATGGCAAGGCTCTTGACGTCGTCGGTGATGTGGCGCACCAGGCACTGGTCGATCTTGATCTTGTCGAGCGCAAAGCGGCTCAGGTAACTGAGGGAAGAATAGCCGGTGCCAAAGTCGTCCAGCGCCACCGTGATGCCCATGGCGCGCAGCTGGTCGATCTGGCGCATGGCGGTATCGGCTTCGCTCATGAGCACACTTTCGGTCAGCTCGATGCCCAATGCCGACGGTTCCAGGCCATTGACGGCCAGCGCATCGGCAATCAGGGCCGGCACGTTGCCCAGCATGATCTGGTGGCCGGACACGTTCACCGCAATCGGTACCGGCGCCAGGCCGGCATCGCGCCAGGCGCGGGACTGGGCGCAGGCGGTGCGGATCACCCATTCGCCAATCTGCACAATCAGGCCGGTATCCTCGGCCAGGGGGATGAATTCGGCCGGCGATACATTGCCCAAGGTTTCATTGTTCCAGCGGATCAGCGCTTCCATGCCGCACAGGTGCCCGCTCGCCAGGTCCATCTGCGGCTGGTAATGCAGCGCCAGCTCGCCCCTGGCCTGGGCCCCACGCAGGCGGTGCTCCAGCGACATCCAGTGCAGGGCGCGGATGTTCATCTGGCCGGTGTAGTAGCGAAAGCTGTTGCGCCCACTTTCCTTCACATGGGCCAGCGCGGTATCGGCGTTCTTGATCAGGTCCACCGGCGTGGTGCCATCGCCCGGATAGAGGGCGATGCCGATGCTGGCGGTGACGGTCAGTTCATGCCCCAGCGCGTGCACCGGCTGGGCCACCAGTTCCAGCAGCTGCTGGGCACAGGCGTTGACATCGTCCAGGTCATCGAGGTGGGTCATCAGCAGCACGAATTCATCGCTGCCAAGGCGCGCCAGCGTGTCCCCGGGCTCGATGCGGGTGCGCAGGCGTTCGCCGATTTCGCGCAGCAGCAGGTCGCCCGCATCGTGGCCAATGCCTTCATTGATGCGCTTTAAGCGGTCCACGTTCATCAGCAGCACGGCCAGCTGGCGCTGCTCGGGCCCGGCGCCGTCAATGGCCTGCTGCAGGCGGTCATTGAGCAGCGAACGGTTGGGCAGGCGCGTGAGCGGGTCGTGGTTATTCATGAACTGCAGCTGCTCGGTGGCGCTGCGAATGGCGGACAGGTCGCTAAACACGCCCACATAACCTTCCACCTCGCCCCGTTCGCTGCTGATCGCGCTCATATTGAGCCATTGGGGGAACAGCTGGCCGTTCTTGCGGCGGCTGCGGATCTCGCCGCGCCACTGGCCCTGGTTCTGCAGGCTGTGCCAGAGCGTGCCGGCCAGGGCGCTGTTGTCCACGTCCGCGTGCAGCATCAGCGCCGACTGGCCCAGCACCTCGGCCTCGGTGTAGCCCATGATGCGTTCAAACGCGGCGTTCACCGCCACGATCATGTTGGCCGCATCGGTGACCACGATGCCGTCGCCAGTGTGCTCGAACACGCGCGCCGACAGGCGCAGCTTGTCCTGCGCCAGACGCTGCTCGGTGATGTCCTGCAGGGTGCCCAGCAGTGCAGTGGGCCGCCCGTCCGCGCCTTTGACCAGCGAGGCACGGGAATGGAAATAGCGGATCGGCCCCAGTGCCGGGTTCGAGCGCAGCTCCTGCGACCATTCTTGCACCGTGGGGTCGCCGTGATAAATCTCCGGAACATCATCGGGATGCAGCATGGCGTTGAACTGCGCCATCGATGGTGGCGTAGCGGCTGGCTCGAGCCCCATGACGCGATACATTTCTTCGGACCAGTACTCTCTACCCGTATCGTATTCCAGGCGCCAGCTGCCAATCTTGGCCAGGCGCTGGGCAGCGCGCAGCTCACGGCCACTTTCCTCCAGGGCCTGGTTGAGGGCGTGGCGCGCCTTGAGTTCCTTGAAGGTCAGCCGGCTTAGCCACAACACAAGCAGCAGGAAACCCAGCGATACCGCGACGTACGCAATCGAGGCGCGGCGCCAGGAAGCGAGCGTCTCGTCGGTGCTCACGCCAAGCACCAGCACCAGCGGCTGGCGCTCCACGTGGCGGAAATGGAACTGGCGCTCGATGCCGTCAATCGTGCTGCGCGCCAGATAACTGCCTTCGCTGCGCGCCGCGCTCTCCGCGATCAGGCGCGTCAGCGGCGCCGGCCTGGTGTCGGTACCGGCTTCGGGCACGCGCAGCATCAGCACACCGTCCTTGCGCGCCAGGGTGACCACGCCGTCGCGTCCAAGCTTGATCGCCTCATAAAATTTGCGCAGCGCCTGGGGCTCGAGCGCCGCCACCGCCACGCCGCCAAAGCTGCCGTCGGGGCGATTGATGCGCCGGCTCAGGGCGATGGTGGACACCCCATGCTTGCTCACGAAGGGCTGGTCAATGTACAGCCCCGCGTCGGCGGCGCGATGGGCCTGGAAATAGGCGCGCTCGGCGAGATTGTATGCGCCGGGCAGGCGCTCGCTGTCATGGATCATGTTGCCGTCGGCGTCGAGCACGAACAGCGCGCGCACGAACGGCAGGCTGGCCAGGTGATCACGCAAGGTGCCATCGACATCGGCATTGCTGCCTTGCGCGGCCAGGGCCGCGCGCTCGGCCGAGCGCAGCGCCAGGTCCGCCGCGTCGAGCGTGGCACTGGTCTGCTTTTCGAGCACGCGCACCATCGCGGTGGCGCTGCGAGCGGCGCTCTTGAGCGCGTCGGAACGGGACTGCAGCAGCTGGAACGCCAGGTTGCCGAGAATGGCCGCCGAACACAGCAGCGAAAACGCAATGACGGGGGAACCTGCCGCAACGCGCAGCCGTGACGCAAACCTCTTGATCGCCCCCGGCAAAGCGCCCACCCTACTGGATCAGGTTGCGGCCGGTGCCAAGGCTGTTCCCGTCGCCGTGCAGCTGGCTGTGCAGGCGAAAGCCCTCGCGGATATTTTCACGCAGTACCGCGCCTTTCCACGGCTTGGTATAGAAGCGGTCGATCGCGCCATGGTTGATGGCGGCCATGATGGGCGCCAGGTCGGCATAGGCCGACAACATGATGCGGAAGGTATCCGGGCACAGGTTCTTGACCCGTTCCATGAATTCGGTCCCGCTCATGGTGGGCATGCACTGGTCGCACAGGATCACATGGACCTTGTTGCGGGCCAGGATATCGAAGCCTTCGGCTGCCGTCTGCGCGGTCAGGATGCGGTAGCCGTCCTGCGACAGGAAGTCGGTCAGCACGTCGAGCATAAAGGCGTCGTCGTCCACGATCAGGAGCGTCTGCTGCGCCAGCGAGGACTCGTCCACGGGCGCCGCCAGCGCCTTGCCATCGCCCAGCATGGCCACGAAATCGTCTTCCGACACCGGCTTGCTGAAGTAGTAGCCCTGCATCTCGTCGCAGCCGTGGCGGCGCAGGTACGCGAGCTGCGCATCGCGCTCGACGCCTTCCGCGATCACCTGCAGCTTCAGGCTGTGCGCCATGTTGATGATGGCCAGTACAATGGCCGCGTCGTCGGGATTGCTGGTCACTTCGCGCACAAAGGCGATGTCGATCTTCAGCTTGTCGATCGGGAAGCGCTTGAGATAGGCCAGACTGGAGTAGCCGGTGCCGAAATCGTCGATCGAAATCTTGATGCCGAGCGCCTTCAGGTTGCGCAGCACGGCGATGGTGTCTTCGGCATTGGACATGAGCGAGCTTTCGGTCAGCTCCAGTTCCAGCAGCTCGGGGGCGATCTCGTGGACCTTGAGCGCCCGCAGCACTTCTTCTTCCAGCCCGCCCAGGAAAAACTGGACCCCCGAGACGTTGACCGACAGGTGCACCGGGCCGACCTTGGACTTGCCCCATTTGCTGATCAGGCGGCACGCTTCATTGAGCACCCAGGTGCCGACCGGGACAATCAGGCCGGTCTCTTCGAGCACCGGGATGAACAGCGCCGGCGACACCATGCCGTGCCCGGGCCGCTGCCAGCGGATCAGCGCTTCGGCGCCGCTGATGCGCCCCGACCCGATGTGCACCTTTGGCTGCAGGTAGAGCACGAATTCCTTGTTGTCGATGGCGCGGCGCAGCGCATTTTCCAGGTCCAGGCGGGCCAGCGACTGCGCGTTCATCTCCGCCGTGAAGAAGCGGTAGGCGTCGCGCCCGGCTTCCTTGGCGCGGTACATGGCCGTGTCGGCGTATTTGATCAGGGTATCGGCATCGAGGCCGTCGTCAGGATAGATCGTGATGCCGATGCTGGACGTGACGGTGACTTCATGGCCACCGAGGTCGAACGGGCGGCGCAGCGAATCGCGGATCTTGTCCACCACGGCCAGCGCGCCCTGCGGCCCTTCCGGCAGGATCAGGATGGCGGCAAACTCGTCGCCGCCAAACCGGCCGACGGTATCGCGCACGCGCAGGCTGTCGACCAGGCGCGCCGAAAACTGGCGCAGCAGATCGTCGCCGCACGGGTGGCCAAGCGTGTCGTTGATGTTCTTGAAGCGGTCCACATCCAGGAACAGCACGCCCACCGACCAGTGATGCTCGGCGGCCTGCTCCAGCGAGCGGGTGAGCGAGGAATAGAACTGGCTGCGGTTGGGCAGGCCGGTCAGGGTATCGAAGTGGGCCAATTTGAGCAGGCGCGATTCCGATTCCTTGCGCTCGGTAATGTCGCGTGCCACTGCCACCAGAATCCAGTTGGCGCCCGAACGCAAGGTGCGGCGCTGTACCTCCACCGCCACTTCGCTGCCATCCTTGCGCATCACGGTCAGCTCCGCCATGGCGCCGCTCTGGTCACCCGAGAGCAGCTTGTCATACAGGTCCTGCAGGCGCTCGCGGTCGCTGCCGCCGACGTTGTTCGTGCCCAGCGCCAGGTAGTCATTGCGCTCGTAGCCAAACATGCGGCACGCGGTGGCATTGACGTCCACGAACAGGCCGTCGGAGCGGTCGATCAGGAAGATGGCGTCGGCGGTGACGTCCATGGCCGTACGAAAGCGCCGCAGGTCTTCGTCGAGCCGGATGCGGGCCGTCATGTCGGCCGTCAGCTGCGCATGGTGGCGCTTGATTTCGTCGTACAGCAGCAGGTTCTCGTAGGCCACCGCAATCTGGGCCGACACCGTCACCGCCACCCGTTCATCGACTTCCGAGAACGCGGCCGCGCCCAGTTTGTCGACCAGGTACAGCCAGCCATGCACCCGCTCGCGCGAGGCAATCGGCACGCCCAGGAAGGAATGGACCGGCGGGTGCGACTGCGGCAGGCCGAGGGCGCGCGGGTCGCCGCCCTCGTTCTCCATGCGCACCGGCTGGCGCTTTTCAAGCAGGGTATTGAGTACCCCCGCGCGCGGCGAACTGGAGACCACGCGCGCCTGGCGGTTGTCGCCGCAGGAGGAAAAGTAACTGAGTTCGTCGGCGCCCTCCTCCATCACCCCGATGCAGGCAAACTTGGCCACCGACACGTTCTGCGCCACGCGGCAGCCGATCTCGATCAGGGCGGCCGGGTCGCGCTCGGCCCCCAGTTCGATACCCAGCTCGATGAGCGACGTCAGGCGCAGGCTCACTGCCTGCAGGCTTGACAGACTGCTGGACAGCCGCCCCGTCATGTCGGCCAGTCCGTGGGAAGGGACGGCGGCATCGCCGTCGTTGTCGCTGGCCATGCGCGACAGGCCCTGGCTGCTGGACTCCACCTCATCGAGGTATTCGGCCACCGTGTTTTCGATCAGCGACATGGGGCTGGCGTCAACCGCCGCGCTGGCCATGGCCGGCAGGGCCTTCGGTTCGTTCATCCCCAGCGCTTCGTGGACCGTGCGCAGGATTTCATCGGGATCGGACGGCTTGCCCAGCACCCAGCGCACGCCGCACGCTTCGGCCATGTTGTGCGCTTCGCGTTCACGGTAGGTTGCGGTATAGAAGATGACGGGAATATCGGCGGTGGCCGGGTCGCCCTGCATGCGCGTGACGAATTCGTAGCCATCCATATTCGGCATGAGGATGTCGGAAATGACCAGGTCCGGTCTTTCCTTGCGCACCATGGCCAGGCCTTCAACGCCGTTGGACGCCTCCACCAGCCGGTGCCCGCCGTAGCCGAGCAGCGTGATGAGGAATTCGCGGTTGAGCACATGGTCGTCCACGATCAGGATCGTGGCCCGGCGCGGCTCCGGCGCCGGCGGTGCGGGCGTGGCGCCGCTGCGGCTGGTGAGGAAATTTTCAAGCTCGGTGACGAAGGTATCAGGCTCGATCGGCTTGCCGATGTAGCCGTCAAAGCCCGCTTCCAGCAGCCGTTCGCGGTCGCCCACCATGGCCAGCGCCGTCACCGCCAGCACGGGAATGTGGGCCAGCGCGGGATCGGCCTTGAGTGCGCCCACCACGCCGTAGCCATCGAGCTTGGGCAGGTGGACGTCGCAGATGATCAGGTCGGGCCGGGTTTCACGGGCCGCCTCCACGCCGCTGGTGCCGTCGATTGCCATCAGGGGTGTATAGCCGAACGCTGTCAGCAGGTACACCATCAATTCCATGTTGGTGGGATTGTCTTCAATAATAAGAATCCGTGCCGACACGATTTCCGCTCCCGTCCATGATCAAGCGCCTGGAATTTGAAACCGAAGGTTACAAATTACCACATTTGAAATGCGAAAGTGCTTGTCCATGACAATACTTTCGGGTCCACTCTATCACGGCTGGGAGGGATGTTGCCGAAGATTATCTATGGTGTGAACAGGTCGGCCAGTTCCTGCATGAGGCGGTTGAGGATGCGCGGGTTGCGGCCCATGGCCACATGGCCGATGCCGCCAAACTCGATGCTGCGCGCGCCGGGCAGCACGCTGGAGGTCTGGGGCGCGACGATATTGTCGTGATGGGTGAAGATGGAGGTGATCAGCGCGCGCCTGGCCGGCGTCTCAGATGCGCCCAGCTCGCGCAGCCAGTCGCATTCCGGGGCGTCCGGCCCGCCCGAGCGGCGCATCTGGGCCGCGTTCAGGCCAATACCCTTGCTGGCCAGGCTGGTGCCGAAATGGGGCGTGCCAAGCGTGAAAATGTGCGCCACGCGCGCCTCGCCATGGGCCCGCATATACGCCCTGGCCACCAGGCCGCCCATGCTGTGGGCGATGATGACGACCTTGGGGGCGTTGGTTTTAGCACACAGTGTCGCCACCGCCCGTTCAACCAGGGGCACATAGTCGTCGATGGCGCCGAGCATCGGTTCCAGGTCGAGCGAGGCGTGGCTGATGCCACCCGCGTCGAGCAGCGGCGTCAAATGCGACCAATAGCCGCTATTGCAGCCGTAACCATGCAGCAGCAGCACGGGCGGGTAAGTGCGGTTATCGTAAATACGCTCGCGCGCACTGGCGCGCGCCATGAACCACGAGGACTGCAGCAAGGTGGCGATGAATTCCTCGGCAAAAAGCTTCAGGCGCGCTCCGGCGGCGAGCTGGAAATTTGCCGGGGTGGCGCTGGAAAAACGGGCCGTCATGAGAAAGTTGTTGGCCGTGATGAGCATGCGCACCACCAGCACGATGAGGGCCCCGGCGGCCAGCGCCAGCGGCCAGCTGGCAATGGTGCCCCCGCCAACCAGGGCCCAGGCAAAGAGCAGCGCACACGCCGCCTGCACCAGCAGCAGCCATCGCAGCAGCGTACGCGTCCTCATGCCGGGACTAGGCGGCCACCAGACGCGCGGCCGGCTTGCCGGTCAGTTCCTGCGCCAGGATGCTGGCCAGGCGTGCGGTGATGCCATAGATGGACAGCTGCGGATTGGCGCCGATCGAGGTGGGAAACAGCGAGCCGTCGTGCACCGACAGGTTGCTCACGCCGTGGTAGCGGCCGTTGGCGTTGACCACACCGAGGTTCTCGTCGTCCGACATGGCGCACCCGCCCATGACATGGGCCGAGACCACGCGCGTGATGAGCGGCGCAAAGTCGAGCGACTCGATGCCCTTTTTCGCCGCTGCCCAGGTGCTGTAGCGATCGGCCATTTCATGCACCGGCTGCACGGTTTTGGCGCCGGCCGCAAACTGGATTTCGGCCATGGAGAGCATGGAGCGCTTGACGCCGTCCCAGACAAAACCGGTAATCGGATAATCGAGCACCGCCGCCCCGCCGCTGCCCAGCTGCACGGTGCCGCCCTGCGACTGCTCGTGAAAGCCGTCGCGCAGCAGGGCAAGCAGGGCATGCACGTGCGGGTACTGGCGCATCATGTCGGCGTGCGCCTGGCCATAACCGGCCATGGTGGTTGACAGCAGCAGCGGATGCAGGGGCGGCGCTTCGAGCTTGTAGCCGATCGGCCCGTCAATGGCCTGGGTGTCGAGGAAGTGGTCGGAATAAATGGTTTGCGGCGCGCCCGCATAGCCATCCACGCGCTGCTCGAAGATGCCGGCCGAGATCACGGTGGGATGCAAGAAGGTACGCTTGCCCAGCAGGCCATGCGGGTCGGGCGCCTTTGAGCGCAGCAGCAGGCCGGGCGAATTGATGGCGCCTCCGGCCACCACGAAGTGCCTGGCGCGTAGCACGATGGTGCGACCGGTCGGCGCCAGGCCGTCGGCATCGAGGGCCGTGACCACCAGGCTGTCCACGCGCTCGCCCTTGAACACCAGGCGCTCGGCGCGCGCATGGGTCAGGAGCGTGGCCTTGTGCTCGAGCGCGGCGGGGATGGTGGTGACCAGCATCGACTGCTTGGCGTTGGTGGGACAGCCCATGCCGCAGTAGCCCAGGTTCCAGCAGCCCTTCACGTTGCGCATGATGGCGGCGGCGGGAATACCCAGCTGCGCGGCGCCGCGCTTGAGCAGGTCGTTGTTTTCGTTGGGCGGCGTGAGCCAGGTACTCACGTGCAAGCGCTGCTCCATCATGAGAAACCACGGGGCCAGCGCTTCGGCGCTGTAGCCGGCCAGCCCGAAATGCTTCTGCCAGTATTCGAGCGTGGGGGTGGGCGTGCGGAAGCTGGACGTCCAGTTGACAGTGGTGGAGCCGCCCACGGTGCGGCCCTGCAGGATGTTGATTGCCTTGTCGCGCGTCTTGCGCGCCGCCGACTCCTGGTACAGGGTCGGATAGGCTTCTGCCTCGCGCATCTTGAAGTCCCGGGAAGACTTGAGCGCGCCCTCCTCCACGATCAGCACCTTCAGGCCCGAGCGGGCCAGGATTTCGGCCGTGACCCCGCCACCGGCACCGCTGCCGACAATGACCACATCCGCTTCCATGGTGCGGTCGGATGTGAGCGTGGCCGCATCGGTGACGCTCCAGCCGCCTGCCACGCCGGCCTGGATCGGATCAGGAATCACACTCATGCCAGCTCCTTCATGGGGCCGGGATAGCCAATGCTGTCCCAGGTGGAGGGATCGGCGTACCATGCGCCGATGATCAGGTCGTGCAGGGCATGGTAAGCCGTTTGCAGCATGTCGAGCCGGTGGAAGCGCCACGCCTGCAGGAACTCGCCCACCTGGTCGGGCCGCGCCGCACGCCAGCCGCCGGACACGCCCGTGAGCAGGCGGCGCGCGGGCGCCAGGGCCAGCAAGCCAAACAGATCCTGTACTTCCTTCTGGGCGGCCAGGGGCAGGCCCAGGATAGCCTGGTGGACGCGGCCGGTGGTGGCGACGATGGCAGTGGTGCGGGCGGCCCCGTCCACGGGCAGGGCGCCGGCGAGCATGGCAGGGACGATCGCGTCGAGGGCGGCCCTGGCTTCGCCATCGAGCACAAAGCGCTGCAGGGGGCTGGAAGCCTGGGTGTAGCGATACAGCCCGCCACCGGCGGCAAGCGTGACTGCCGCCAGCGCGCCCACTTTCATGAATGTCCTGCGATTGGTCCCCATGTCCCTGATTCCATGTATTTTTTTGCTAGTGTACGCCAATCCGGGAGGCGGATTTGCCGGGAAACTAGAGTGATCCGTCTACTCGTTTCTGGTACAACGTCAGTCATGAAGAAAGACATTCTGGCCCAAAAACTGGAACAACAGCTCAGGACCGTGGCCGCCGAGCGCCTCGCTGCCAAGCGTGAACCGGGCTTGCTGGCATCGCGCACGGCGCTCAAGCAGTATCAGGCGGCGCGGCTGGCCAGCTCGCATGCGGACCTGCTGGCCCACCCCAATACCGGCGACGCGGCCAGGTTCTTCCTCGAAGAACTGTATGGCTCGCAGGACCTGAGCCAGCGCGACATTGACCTGGGACGCATCATCCCCACGCTGCAAAAAATGCTCACCTATGAAGCGCTTCACACGATCACGGACGCGATCGTGCTCGACGCGCTGTCCGAGCAGCTCGATACGGCCATGGCGCGCGTGCTGGGAACGGAATTTACCGAAGGCATGTACATTGCGGCCTACCGCACGGCCACCACGCGCGAGGAGCGCTTGCGGCAGCTGGACCTGGTGCAGGAACTGGGCGGCTCGCTGTGCGACCTGGTAAATATTCCCCTTCTGGCAATGACGCTCACCATCATGAAGGGACCGGCCAGGGTGGCTGGCCTGTCGAATCTGCACAAGTTCCTGGAACGGGGATTTACCACGTTCAAGAAAATGCGCAAGCCGCGCGACTTCGTTGCCACCATCGTCGCGCGCGAACGCCAGGTGATGGAAAACATCTTTGAAGGCCGGATGGATTCGTTTGGCCAGTAGCGTGCCCATCGGTCCCGGGCGGGCGCCATGGCAGTGCTGGCCAGCTACTTGGCTGCCTTGATGATTTGCCGCGCAATGCCGCGCAAGATATTGACTTCTTCCGTTTCCAGCTGCGTGCGGGAAAACAGGCGCTTCAGGCGCGGCATGAGTTTCTTGGGATTGTTCGCATCCAGGAAATCGATCTGCACCAGCGCCTGTTCCAGGTGGGCAAACATGCCCTCGATCTGCTCCAGGCTGGCCGCGTCGCCATGAAAGCCGATATTGCTGGCCGGCGCCACCGCGCCATCGGCCACCCGGCATTCATAGGCGAGCACCTGCAGCGCCTGGGCCAGGTTGAGCGAGGAATAATCGGGATTGGCGGGAATATTGATCAGCACATTGCACTGCTCGACGATCTGGTTCGGCAGCCCGAACCGTTCATTACCGAAAATGAGCGCGGCCGACAGCTCGCCCTGCCCCGCCACGTGGCCTGCGAATTCGCGCGGCGTCCATACCGGTGGCGAGAATTCGCGGAGCCGGGCCGAGACCGCGGCCGCAAAGTTGCATCCTTCCAGCGCTTCGGCCATGCTGCTCACGGTACGCGCGCCTTCCAGGACATCGAGCGCGCCGCTGGCAAAGGCGATGGCTTCGGCATCGCGCGTCATGTCCGGGAAGCGGGGATTGACCAGCACCAGCTCGCCAAAGCCCATGGTTTTCATGGCACGCGCTGCAGCGCCAATATTGCCGGCGCGGCTCGTTTCGACCAGGACGAATCGGAGGCGCTGAAAAACAGAAGTGGGTGTTTGGGGCATGTTCATTTAAAATAGCGGCATCGCGCAGGTTCGGGCAAGTAAAACAAGGCTTATCAAGGCCGCGATTTTACCCAGTTCGCTGACGCACCGCTCTTTAATTCATTCTTATTCTCTATCGTTTGCTGCGCCCGCCCGGGCGCTGTGGGCGTTAGCGTTCTCTTACCGGAAGCCAAACATGCACCCAATGCTCAACACGGCCATCAAGGCCGCCCGCCGCGCCGCCACCGTCATCCAGCGCGCCTCGTTCGACGTCGACCGCCTCAGCGTTACCGAAAAACAACACAACGATTTCGTGACCGATGTGGACCAGGCGGCAGAACAGGCCATCATCGAGACCCTGCTCAAGGCCTATCCCGAGCATGCCATCCTGGCCGAGGAATCGGGTGCTTCTTCCAATTTGAACGATGAGAGTGAATTCGCGTGGATCATCGACCCCATCGATGGCACCACCAACTTCATGCACGGCTATCCCAACTATTGCATTTCCATCGCCCTGTCCCAGCGCGGCGTCATCACCCAGGCCGTGGTGTACGACCCGGTGCGCAATGACCTGTACACCGCGACCAAGGGCGCCGGCGCCTACCTCAACGACAAGCGCATCCGCGTGACCAAGCATGACCGCCTGTCCAACACCCTGTTGTGCACCGGCCACGCGGCCGGGCCGCGCGCCCTCGAAGACTACATGCGCATGTACAAGGCGGTGGCCGAGCGTTGCCAGGCCGTGCGCAGTTCGGGCTCGGCCGCGCTGGAACTGGCCAACGTGGCTGCCGGGCGCAGCGACGGCTTCTACGAAAAAGGCTTGAAGGCCTGGGATATCGCGGCCGGTGCGCTGCTCGTGACCGAAGCCGGCGGCATCGTTGGCGAGTTCAATGGCGAGTCGGCCTACCTCTACAAGGGCGACATTATTGCCGCCAGCCCGAAGGTGTTCGGGCAAATGGTGACCCTCCTGTCGCCATTCGCGTAAAATACGGCACTAAGTTGTAACGGGAGTCACAAATGATTCCCGCACCCACCTTAAAATTTCCACAGCGAAATCCATTTGGTTTAGACTTGCTGTTGTGATACTGCATTGCCCGGTGGCGCTCTCCCAGTGCCTGCGCCACCACGGATTCTTAATTCGATTGCCTGTGACTGGCGCCCTATTGCGGCGGCGGGCCGATCTCACCATAAAGCTAACATGTCCTTTTCTCAACTCGGCCTGTCCGATGCCATCGTTCGTGCAGTGACCGAACACGGATACACCGTCCCGACCCCGATCCAGACGCAGGCCATTCCGGCCGTGCTCGCTGGCGGTGATTTGCTCGCGGGTGCGCAGACCGGTACGGGCAAGACCGCCGGTTTTACGCTGCCGATCCTGAACCGCCTGTCGACCGACAAGGTGGGCGCGGCCCTGACCAGCAAATCGTCCACCCGTTCCGTGCGCTGCCTGATCCTGACCCCGACCCGCGAACTGGCGGCCCAGGTCGAAGAAAGCGTGCGCGTCTACGGCAAGTACACCCAGCTCAACTCGGCCGTCATTTTCGGCGGCGTGGGCATCAACCCGCAGATCAAGCAGCTCAAGCATGGCGTGGACATTCTGGTGGCCACGCCGGGCCGCCTGCTCGATCACATGGAACAGCGCACGGTGGACTTGTCCCGCATTGAAATCCTGATCCTGGACGAAGCCGACCGCATGCTGGACATGGGCTTTATCCGTGACATCAAGAAGGTGCTCGCTGCCCTGCCGCCGAAGCGCCAGAATTTGCTGTTCTCGGCCACCTTCTCGGACGAAATCAAGGCCCTGGCCGATGGCCTGCTCAACAAGCCGGCCATGATCGAAGTGGCGCGCCGCAATTCGACCGTGGAAGTGATTTCGCAAAAGATTCACCCGGTGGACCGCGACAAGAAGCACCAGATGCTGTCGCACCTGATCAAGACCCACAAGTGGACCCAGGTGCTGGTATTTACCCGCACCAAGCATGGCGCCAACAAGCTGGTGGAGCAGTTGAATGGCGACGGCATCGGTGCCATGGCCATTCACGGCAACAAGAGCCAGTCGGCACGCACCAAGGCGCTGTCGGAGTTTAAGGATGGCCAGCTGCAAGTGCTGGTGGCCACCGATATCGCTGCCCGCGGCATTGATATCGACCAGTTGCCGCACGTGGTGAACTATGACCTGCCGAACATTCCGGAAGACTATGTGCACCGCATCGGCCGCACCGGCCGGGCCGGCGCGACCGGTGAAGCCGTGTCGCTGGTGTGCGTGGACGAGCACATCATGTTGAAAGACATCGAAAAGCTGATCAAGCAAACCCTGCCACGCGAAGTGATTGCCGGCTTCGAGCCCGATCCCAATGCACGTGCCCAGGCCATCCAGCTGCGCAGCGGGGCCCCGGGTCATCGCAATGGCGGTGGCCGCTCCGGCGGCGGTGGCGGCCAGGTGGTCAAGGTGGGCGCGGGCCGCAATACGGCCAAGCCGCGCAGCGCCGGTCCTGCAGGCGGTGGCGGCGGCAACCGCGGCCCCCGCGCCGCGCCAGCCCATCGCTCCGGTGGCCGTGGCCGCTAAGCCGGGCGACTGAAGTGGAAACTGCCCCCGGCCTGTCCGGGGGTTTTTGTTGGTGCATGCTGCTTGCCTCGCTTGCGCGCAAGCAGATCCTGGCATACACTTGACCACTCAAGCATTTATGAAGGATTAATCATGCATCAGCAAACTACTGCCACCGATTTTTGCCTGCGGCTGGCGCGCGCGCACGCCGTGCTGGTGCGCCGCTATGACAATGCGCTGGGCAGCCAGCACGGCATCAGCTTTAGCGACTTCCAGCTCCTCAATCACCTGGCGCGCGCCCCGGGTGGACGATTGCGGCGGGTGGACCTGGCCGAACGGGTGGGCCTGACCGCCTCCGGCGTCACCCGCACCCTGCTGCCGCTGGAAAAGATCGGCCTGATCACGCGTGAAGCGGACCCGCGCGACGCCCGCGTCGGCTATGCCGTCATCACAGCTGCGGGGCAAGAGCTGGCAGGCAATGCGACCGATGTCGTGGACCTGGTCAGCCGCGAAGCGGTGCGCGGGCTTGCACCGGAGCAGACCGTGGCCATGGCCACCGTGCTGGGCGACATTGCAGGGATGCATTCGACGAACAGCTAGCAACAGCCTCACATCAAGCCGGGCTCTCTGTTGCCGGATTGGGGATGGCAAGCCCGCGTTTGACGCAAGTGCCAAGGTCGATGACAAAATGGGCTTCATCACCGGTGCTGGCCAGGCTGCGCTGCCAGCCGCGTGCGGTATAAAAGTGCTCGGCACGGGTGCCCGTGCCGGTATAGAGCTGCGCGCTGGCATGGCCAATCCCGTGCAGCCAGGCGCAGGAGCGATCGAGCAGTCCGGTGGCCACGCCCTGCCCTTCCCAAGCCGGCTGGACGAACAGTGCCCAGATCGACGCATCCACCTGGAGCGCGTAACAAAAGCCGATCAGCTGCAGCCGACAAGCCGCGCCCGCTTCGCACACCCAAGCGCGACCGAGCTCGTCCATATAGTCCCGGTACATCTGCGCGGTCACCCGGGCCGGCTCGGTCAGTACGTTCTCCGTCACTGCCAGGCGGATCGCCGACATGGCCGGGATATCGGCCGGCCGGGCCAGCCTGAAATGCAAAGGTGCGGTCATGGCGAGATGGATCATTGTGATGGCAGCATTCTGCCAGTTAAGATAGCGCCATGCCAAAATTTGCCGCCAATCTCAGCTTGATGTTTGCCCACCTGGACTTTCCCGACCGTGTCAAGGCAGCGCGCGATTGCGGCTTTAAGGCCGTGGAATGCCTGTTTCCCTATGCCTGGCCGGCCGAGGTGCTGGCCGCGGCACTGCGCGAACACGGGCTGGCCCTCGTGCTGCACAATCTGCCTCCCGGTGACTGGGACAAGGGCGAGCGCGGCATGGCTTGCGATCCAGCCCGGGGTGACGAGTTCCGCGCCGGCGTGGCGATGGCGGCCCAGTACGCGAATGCGCTCGGGGTCAAGCGCCTGCACTGCCTGGCCGGACTGCTGCCGCCCGGGGTGACGCCGCAGGCGGCGCGCGCCTGCTATATCGAGAACCTGCGCCATGCCGCACGCGTGCTGGCGCCGGACGGCATGGCGCTCCTGATCGAGCCGATCAACACGTTCGACATGCCCGGCTACTTCCTCACGGGGAGCGATCAGGCAGCCGACATCATTGCCGCCTGCGCTGAACCCAATCTGTTCATGCAGTTCGATATGTACCACCTGCAGCGCATGGGCGAAGATGTCGGGGCGGCCCTGCGCAGGCACTTGCCCCTGATCGGCCACATGCAGCTGGCCGACGTTCCGGGCCGCCACGAACCGGGTACGGGCGAGATGGATTATCCGGCCCTGTTCCAGCTGATCGATGCGCTCGGCTACGATGGCTGGATCGGCTGCGAATACCACCCGCTGGGCGACACGGCGGCCGGCCTGCGCTGGCTGCGCAAGTGTCAGCCTTGACTGACCGCGCCGGCGCGGGGGCACCGCACCGGCCGCCCCTCGCGCCGGCGCGTACCCTACTGCGGACGCAGCATCAAGCGCTCGCCACTCGCTTCCACCACCTCGTAGGTCTGCCCTGCACGCTCCCCTCCTTCAAAGCGCACCAGATTGGGCGCGAGCGCCGTGACGCTGGCCGTGGCGTGCCGGGTCCGGTCATCAGGGCCCGGCATGCCGGTAGTGACTTCATCACCATCAAACGCCAGCGTTTCACGCCCCCGGCGGCTGGGCGGGAATGGAAACGACTGGCTCGGCCGGAATACCAGCAGGCTGCCCTGGTCTTCCTCGAACGAATGGGTCCATGCGCCTGCCAGCGCCCCGGTCTGCCCGTTCATTGGACACTCGTCGAGGCCATCGGGATGAAGTCGCGCTGCGCTGCAAACTGCGGCAGTTCCAGTGTTGCCAACGGCGCGTCAGCGGCTTGTTCCTGCGGCGGCTGCACGGTCCTGAAGGCCGAGACGATTCCTCCCATGTATTCGTAGCCGGTGACGGAGGGGCCCCAGCTGCTGCCGTTCCACCACTTGTGATACAGCGCGCTGTCGGTACCGGTGAGGAAGACGTCGAGCCGGTTGGGTCCCCAGGCGACTACCCGTGGCGCCGAGGTGGCCACCCCACCCATGGCCTCATAACCGGTCAGCGACGGCCCCCATGCCGAGCCGTTCCACCACTTGTGATAGAGGGCGCTGTCGGTACCGATGACAAACAGGTCGAGCCGGTTGGGTCCCCACGACACCGCTTCGATGTCGCCGACGCAGACGCCACCCATGCGTTCAAAGCCGTTCACGGATGGCCCCCATGCACTGCCGTTCCACCATTTGTGGTACAGCGCGCCGTCGGTGCCGGTGACGAACACATCGAGCCGGTTCGGTCCCCAGGACACGGCGCGCGGGGCCGACATGCAGATGCCGCCCAGCCGTTCGTAGCCGGTCAGCGAAGGCCCCCAGTTTGATCCATCCCACCACTTGTGATAGAGCGCGCGATCGGTGCCGACGACAAATACGTCGAGCCGGTTCGGACCCCAGGAGACGATTTCCGGCTGGCCCACGCACACGCCACCCATATTTTCATAGCCGGTGAGCGACGGCCCCCAGCTGCTCCCGTTCCACCATTTGTGATACAGGGCGCGGTTGGTCCCCAGCACGAACACATCGAGCCGGTTCGGTCCCCAGGAAACGATGCGCGGGTCGCCCATGCACACGCCGCCCATGTTTTCGTAGCCGCTCAGCGACGGTCCCCAGCGCGAGCCGTCCCACCACTTGTGATACAGGGCGCTGTCGGTGCCGGTGACGAAGACATCGAGCCGGTTCGGTCCCCAGGCCACTGCCTGCGGCGTGCTGGTGCAGACCCCGCCCATGCGTTCATAGCCGGTCACCGAAGGGCCCCAGCCCGCGCCGTTCCACCATTTGTGATACAGGGCGCGGTCGGTGCCGAGCACAAAGGCGTCGATCCGGTTCGGCCCCCATGCCACGACCGGCCCCGAACTCGGCCGCGTGGCGCCCGCGCCCAGGCCTATCGTGCGGCGCGGCCCATCCAGGCAGGCTTGCATGCGTGCCACCTGGCCGGCCGAAAACATGACCATGGCGCGGTCGTCGACATAGTCCATGTAATTCATGTACATGTCGCCATTGGGCCCGTTGCTGCACGATACGCGCGGGAAAGTGGGGGCGCCGGTGTTGGCGCCGCCCTGGTTGGGCGTGTCGCCGACATTGTCGCTGCCGCCACAGCCGGTGCCGTCGTCGCCCCAAATATGGTTGAGATTGAGCCAGTGGCCGATCTCATGGGTGGTGGTGCGGCCCAGGTTGAATGGCGCCGCGGCGGTGCCGTTGGTACCAAAGCCGGTATGGGTCACCACCACCCCGTCGGTGGCAGCCGGACCGCCCGGGAACTGGGCGTAGCCCAGCAGCCCGCCCCCAAGCTGGCAGACCCAGATATTGAGGTAATCCGCCGCCGGCCAGGCATCGAGCCCGCCGGCGGCGCTGCTCTTGACCAGGTCGTCGTCCGAAAACTGGGCGATGCTGGTCTGGCGGCGCTCGATACCGGTGGTGCTGTTGCCGGCCGGATCAGTGTGGGCGAGGTAGAACTCGATCCGGGCGTCGGTCGCCAGCGGCAGGAAGGGTGCCGGCGTGGTGTTGACATCGGCATTGGTGCGGCGGAAGTCGCGGTTGAGCACATCGATCTGGCTGTTGATCTGCGCCACCGAGATATTTTGCTGGGCCGTGTTCCAGACCACGTGCACGACCACGGGGATGCGGGTGATGCCGGTACGCTCGGCGGTGCGGGCCCCGGTTTCGTACAGCCGCGCCTGGTTTTCAATGCGGTCACGGGCGCGCGCGTAGTCGGGCATCGTTGATAACAGGCGCCGGTGCACTGCCATGGTGGCACATTTGCGCACCGGCGGCGCGTCTTCCGTGCTGCCGCGCGCATCATGCTGGCCAGCGCCACCGCTGCCATTGCCGCCGTTCATGCCATTGCCGCCGCCATGGCCGCCTCCCTGCCCTTCCTGGCGCCCCCCATCCATGCGCTTGCCGGGCATGTCCTGAGCGCGACCAGCTGCCGCCGGCGCCACCATGTCGCCGGAGGGCATGGCCGCGATGTCTTCGCGCGCATACAGGCCAGGCATGCCGCGCTCATCCGGCGCGCCGCTCACCTCGGTCTCGCCTGGCATGGCAAAGCCTTGGGCGCCACTGTGCCCATTACCCTGCTCTGGCGTGGCCGCTGCCTCCGCAGGATGCTCGTGCGACTCTTCAGAACTGCCGATGCATGCGTCAGTGGATACTGAAGCGCTTTTTGCCGATTTCGTTTTCATGTCATCCCTTTCGTCTGTTATGCCTTTCGTCCCTTGTCATCCGTGGTCCCCACAATCGGTCGTGACTGCGCCACTGCCGGTAAATACAATCTACTCTTCACGTGTGGTTAATCTGCTATTTATTTTTTAATGAAAAAACGAACTTCATAGATCACGTCTACCAGGCGAAGTCATCGCTTCTGCCACGCCCTTGAACAGCATGCCGGGCGGTTTTTGACCAGGAAAATGGCGACGCCGCCAGCATCTGGCGAGGCACCACCAGAGCAGCCGATGTGTCGCAAAATTGCAGCAATTTGCGGCGCGAGGGTGTCCAGTAACCTTACATTGGATGAGGTCGCTTTTGACTTGACGCGGAGCAAAATGGGGCCATCCGGGTAGCGCAAGAATGGGATTCCCGCATGCCACTTTCGCGCATGCCCGAAAGGTCCCATGAACGCTTGCCGCTCCCTCGCCGCCCTTGCCCTGCTTGCCACCTCGCTGCTCCTGGGCGGCTGCGCCAGCACCAGCGTCAGCCTGGTGGAAGTGCGCGAATTTGCCAGCGCCTCCACCAAACTGGGCGGCTATGCGGAACTGTCGAAGCGCTACCGCGACACTTACCAGCGCGAAAAACCCTATCTGACTCCGCTGACCGAACGGATGGCAAAGGAAAACGATGTCAAGCGCCGCGCCGCCTACGACGACTTTGCCAGCGCCCAGAAGGCGCTGGTGCTGTACATGCAGACATTGAGCGTATTGGCCAGCGATACCCGCTACGACCTCACGCCCCAGCTTGACGACATGGGCAGCGGCATCAAGGCCCTGGCCGGGAGCGGCATGGAACAGAAACACGCGGTGGCCTATACCGGGCTGACGCGCCTGCTCACCCGCGTCATTGCCTCCGGTTACCAGGGCCGCAGTGTGGAAACCATGGTGCGCGACGGCGAACCCCACGTGCGCGTGCTGCTCGACGGCATGATGGCCCTCACCCGCCTGTACAGCAAAACGCATGAAAACGAGAAAAAGACCGTGCTCGGCATTTTTGATGTGGAGATACCTTTCGCCAGCAAGCCGCAAGACCGCATGCTGGTCACCATGGCCAAGGTGCATTACCAGGACAAGGTCAACGAATACAAGGCGCTCGACAAGCGCTATGACCTGGCCATGCAGGGCCTGACCAAGGTTGCGCTGGGCCACCAGAAGCTGCGCGAGCGGCTGGACAAATTGCACACGGACGAGGTGCGCCACATGCTGGCCGACTATGCGCGCGACCTGCGTCTGATTTACCTCGGCCTTCATCAATAATTCCAGGGAGTGCATATGAACAGCGAACCATCCGGCCTGGCCACGGCCGTACAAATCGAAGCGCTGGCCGACCAGCTCACGCTGGCAGCGGACGAACTGCACGCGCGCGTGATGAAGTCGATCAAGGCCCACAAGGATGGCGCCATCAGCGAAGCCGAACAGGCGGTCGCGCGTTTGCTGCTGGAAGATGAGCTGGTCCTGCGCCAGCGCGCCAACGGCTTGCTGGCGGACGCCGCCAGCTACGTGGTGGCATCACTCGGCCAGTCACAACAGGCGGTCATGCAGCTCACTGCCGACGCTGCCGAAAAAATCCGCAAGATCGAACGCCTGCGCGATATAACTGGCCTGGTCGGTGGCCTGCTGATGCTGGCGGGAGCCGCCGCCACTGGCAAGGTGCCGGCCATCATCACGGCCATCGAGCGCGTGAGCAAGCACGTGCAGCGGGTCAAGGCCAGCACACCGGCCAAGGATTGAGGAACAGGCCACGCCCGCGCCGGCATCGCGTGCGTGGCGCTCCCGCCCTCCGTGGAACGCGCTACACTGGATAGAGCGTGCCATTTTTTTTCACGGAGTCCATCATGAACGGTCTCGACGCTACGCAGCTCGCGCTGCTCACTGCCCTTCTCGAACGCCGCCATGCCGAACTGAACGGGCAGGAGCGCGTGCACAGCCAGGCCGACGCACGCGAACTGGCGGTGCAGGAAATCGAAACGTCGCCGGCAGACAAGGCCACGGTACGCCTGCTCAACGAACTGGCGCAGGAGGCGGCCGGCCTGCATCACCAGCAGCTGCGCAGCGTACGCCATGCGCTGGCCAAAATTGCCGACGGCAGCTTCGGCCAATGCGAGGAGTGCGGCCACCCCATTGGCTTTTCGCGCCTGCAGGCCAGGCCCGAAGCGCGCCTGTGCATTGCCTGCCAGACGCGCGCCGAGCGCCCTTAAGTGCAGCTCAATGGTGCCTGCTCATCACAGTGTCAGCTTCCCCTGGTGTCAGCTCCCCTGGTGTCAGCTCATGTGCTGCCCACCGTTGATGGCGATATTGGCGCCAGTGACAAAGCCTGCTTCCTGGGAAGCAAGATAGGCCACCAGAGCCGCCACCTCGTCCGGCTCGCCCAGCCGGCCCATGGGAATTTGCGGCAGGATCTTTTGTTGCATGATGTCGTCGGGCACCGCCATGACCATCCTGGTGCGCAAATAGCCTGGCGAGACGGTGTTGACGGTAATGCCGTGGCGCGCCACCTCCTGCGCCAGCGACTTGGTAAAGCCATGCATGCCGGCCTTGGCAGCGGCGTAATTGGCTTGCCCGAAAGCGCCCTTTTGCCCGTTGACGGATGAAATATTGATGATGCGTCCCCAGCGCTGTGCCAGCATGGGTTCGATGGCCTGGCGGCTCATGTTGAAAACGCTGTCGAGATTGGTGCGCAGGACGTCGTGCCAGTCCTGCAGCGCCATCTTGGCCAGGCTGCGGTCGCGGGTAATGCCGGCATTGTTGACCAAGACATCGAGCCGTCCCATGTCGGCCAGCAAAGTTTGCATCATCCATTCGGCCTGGGCAAAATCGGCCACATCGGCCTTGTAGGCGCGAAACCGGTAGCCGTCGTCGCGCTGGGCCGCCAGCCAGCCTTCCGGCGCCGTGTTCGATGGCGAATACGTTGCCGCAACCCGGAAACCGGCATCATGCAGCCTGCGGCATAGTGCCGTACCCAGTCCACCCATGCCGCCGGTCACCAACGCCACACGTTGTACAGCCTCTCCTGAAGGGCTCACCCCTGTCTGTTCCATGACACTTCCTTTTTTATTGGTAGGAGGCCAAGTCTAGGAGGGACGAGAACGCGTAATATTGAGCAATGTCAAAGCTGCCGCGATCTGGTTTAACATGATGGTGATCAATCCTAGCCAGAAGGTAGCCTGATGCCATTCAATACTATTCTTGTGCATATCGATGACAGTCCCTACCTGGCGCGCCGGGTCGATGTGGCGGCCGCGCTGGCGCCTCCCGGGGGGCACCTGATCGGCGCTGCCGCCACCGGCGTATCGCGCTTCCTGTACCACAGCATGCCGCCGGAACAGGATGACCCCACCCTGGCCCTGCACCTGGACATGCTGCGTGAACAGGCGCGCACGGCCCTGGCAAGCTTTAGCCAGCGCTGCGGCGAACTGGGTGTGGCATCGTTTGAAGAACGCATTGTCGACGACGATACGGCGGCCGGCATCAGCCTGCATGCGCGCGCCGCCGACCTGGTGGTGGTGGGCCAGGCCGAGCCCGATGGCAAGCCGGCCAATGCCGAGATTCCCACTGCCGTCATCACCCACGCCGGGCGCCCCGTGCTGGTGGTGCCCTGGGCGGGCGGGCTGGCCGGCGCCGGCCAGCACATCCTGGTGTCCTGGGATGGGGGGCGTGAAGCGGCGCGCGCCATGCAGCTGGCGCTGCCCTTGCTCAAGGCGGCGCGCAGCGTGTCCATTGCCGTGTTTGAAATGCCCGCCACCGCCCATACGGCAGCCGATGCGCTGGCGGCCGATCCGCGCCCATGGCTGGCCAGGCACGGCATCGAGGCCGAGTTATCGGTGCATGCGGTGGAACATCATATGCGCCTGTCGCGCCGCCACGAAGTAGGCGAACGCCTGCTGTCGCTGGCCACCGAGCGCGGGCACGACATGCTGGTCATGGGTGCCCACGGGCATTCGCGCCTGCGCGAGTCGCTGCTGGGCGGAGTCACGCGCACGGTGCTCGCGTCGATGACCGTGCCGGTCCTCATGGCGCACTAGGCAAGATACCGGAAGCGCATCGGGGCGACGGGTAGCGCGGTGGCGCGGTGGCGCGCTGGCGTTAACGCAAAAACGCTTCCGCAGAAGCGTTCTTGCTGGCTGCGATGCTGCCCCCGCTTAGTGGTACAGCTTGGGCAGGCTGGTGGGATCGAAATCGGTCCAGTCGCCATTGCGGATGGTGCCGCGTGCCCGCTCGATCTGGTCCGAACCGAGGCGCTGCAGCACTTCGAGCGCGCGCTGTTCGTCCGCTTCCTGCTCGAACGCCACTGCCACGATCATGCCCGCATGGCGCTGCACGAACTCATTCTTGACGCCGCCTTCTTCTTCCTCCCCCGCTTCCTTCATCTTGGAGAAACTGAACAGGGAACCCACGTGGGCACCCACCAGCCCGCCAATGACGGGACCGGCCGGGCCGGTAAACGGGGAAGTGGCCAGTCCGACCGCGGCGCCCACTGCACCACCGGTGGCCAGGCCTTCCACCACCCCTTCCGGTGACTCCTTGGCGCCCGGGGACGTGATGTTGTCGCCGCCAATGGGGGTGGCATCATGCTGGCCGGGCTGGCTCAGGTAGAAGCTGCTGATCTGGTCTTCAGCGAATCCAGCGCGCATGAGCTCGATTCTAGCCTGCTCGACTTGGTCCTGAAGTTGAAAGTGTCCTGCAACGATGGTCGACATGCTGAATTCCTCCTGCGTAAATGAGCTTTCAGGATGCGCCTGTCGCCTTGCTTTTTCTGTACGCCAGCGCACCTAGCAATTGCATCATTGCCATTGACCATAACCGCCGGCGGCCCAGGGCGACGGCTCCGGCTGGGGCAGCCAGGCGCGCGGGTCCACGCGGTAGAACTTGAACAGTTCCTGGTACAGGGCGCCATGCTGCTCGGACAGTTGCCACGGCTTTTCAAAAAAGGTTTCGGTGGCCACGGCGAAGAACTCCGCCGGGCTGGTGGCGCCGTAATGGTCCATCACGCTGTGCTGGCGGTACAGGGCGTCGGCCTGCAGGCTGGCAAAGTCGCGCGAGAGCACGGCCGACCAGTTGCGGTAATTGTCTTCGCTGCCCAGGTAAGGCGCACCATTGTTGCTGCCCGATTCACTGTCGAGCTGGTGGGCAAATTCATGCAGGACCACATTCTGGCCGTCGGTCCAGTCCGCTGCACCGCGCTGCACGTGGTCCCACGACAGGATCACCCGTCCGTCGCCCCAGGATTCGCCCAGCAGGTCCTGGCGCTCCTCGGTCACCACGCCCGCTTCGTCCACCTGCTTGCGCGGCACCATGAATGCGCTCGGGTACACCAGCACCGCATGCAGACCGGGATACACCCGGGTGGGCCGGTTGAGCAGCAACAGGCAGGCCTGGCCGGCAATGGCCACCCGCATCTCGTCCGTGATCTCCAGTCCCGCGCAGCCGACAAATTTTTTTTCGTGCAGAAATTGCTGTATCAAGCCGTGCAGCTGATGCTGGAGATCACCGGACATCTGCTGGTAAATCGGCATGGTGCGCAGCAGCGTCGCGCGCCACGCAGCCGGCAGGGGACGGGCACGCACGCGCTTCACGCGCCAGCCCGGCAAGATGAACGCGAGCGCAATGCCCGCGCTTGCCACGGCAATCAAGAGCAGCACATCCATTCAGGCTTCCTGCTGAAGATGGAATTCCCGGGCGAGCAGGCGGTAGGAATGCAGCCGCACCTGCGGATCGTGGGCCCAGGTATTGACGACAATATGGTCGAGACCGAGACTTGCCGCCAGTGCCCGGATCTGCGCGGCCACTTCCGGCCCGGTGCCCACCAGGGCATTGACGCGCAGCTGGTCTATGCGAGCCTGTTCGGCGGGGGAAAACGCATATGCGGCCGCTTCGTCCGGCGCCACCAGCGGACCGAGCAGGCCCTGCTCGAAGCGCACGCGCCAGTGTTCGCGCGTCATCAGCTGGCGCTCCGCCTCGGCCGTGCTGTCGGCGGCCAGCGCCCACACGCAGATGGTGGGACGCGCGCTGGGGAAGCGCTCGCTGGGGCGGTAATTCTGCCGGTACAGGTCGAGCGCCTGCTCCACGCCCAGGCCATCACTGAAGAAATAGGCAAAGGCATACGGCAATCCCAGGTGGGCAGCGAGCTGGGCCCCGTACCCGGAACTGCCGAGAATCCACATTTCCGGACTGGTCGGCCCTTGCGGCTGGGCCGTGATGGCACGGTAGGGATGGCCTTCGGGCAAGCGCTCGCCATCGAGCCAGCGCTGCAGGTCCGCGATCTGGCGCGGGAAATCATCGGCCGAGGGGCTGGCATGGGGATTGAGGGCGCGCGCTGTCAGGCGGTCGGACCCGGGCGCGCGGCCCAGGCCGAGGTCGATGCGCCCCGGCGCGATGGCTTCGAGCACGCGGAACTGCTCGGCCACCTTGAGCGCCGCATAATGGGGCAGCATGATGCCGGCACTGCCCACCCGGATCCGGCGCGTGGTGGCCGCCACGGCCGCCATCAGCACTTCCGGCGCGCTGCCCACGATGCTGCTGCTGTTGTGGTGCTCGGAGAGCCAGTAGCGTTCGTAGCCGAGGCGGTCGCACGCGCGCGCCAGCGCCAGCGAGGCGGTGATGGCATCGGCCGGGGTGCTGCCCTTGGCGGCGGGCGACTGGTCGAGGACGGACAGTTTCATGACGGCCGATCAGGGGTTCTGGCGCGCCGTCTTGAACCAGTTCTCCAGGGCGTCTGCATTGCCGATCAGCTTGCCGCCCATGAAGACCTGGGGCCAGGTCGATTCGCCCGAGACGGCGCGCAGCACGCTGGAATTGATTTTCTGATCCTGGGAAATTTCAGTGAACTTGATATCGTGCGACTTGAGCGCTTCCTTGGCGCGCGCGCAATGCGGGCAGCCAGGCTTGGAAAACACGACCACAGGTTCGGGAATCTCGGCGGCAGGATTGATATGGCGCAGCATGGTTTCAGCATCCGACACTTCAAACGGATCGCCGTCTTTTTCAGGCTCGATGAACGCCTTTTCGATAATCCCATCCTTGACCAGCATGGAATAGCGCCACGAGCGCATGCCAAAGCCCAGGTTGCGCTTGTCCACCAGCATGCCCATGCCCTCGCTGAAGTCGCCATTGCCGTCAGGGATGACGGTAATGTTCTCTGCATCCTGGCCATGCTTCCACTCGTTCATGACAAAGGCGTCGTTGACGGCCATGCAAATGATGTCGTCGACCCCGTTTTGGCGGAAGACAGGCGCCAATTCGTTATAGCGGGGCAAGTGCGTGGACGAGCATGTCGGCGTGTAGGCGCCGGGAAGGGAAAACACGACGACGGTCTTGCCCTTGAACAGATCGTCAGTGGTGATGTCCTGCCACTGGTTGTCCGGGCGGGCCTTGAACGTCACCTTGGGTACGGGTTTGCCTTCCAGCGATTCAGGGGTCGGTAGCATGACGGTATTCCTTTCGATATAGGGGGCGGGAGTGCGCCCGGCTTGCCATTCATGCACAAGTGGGGCCCCGCAACAGGATTTCAATCACCTTGCAAGGCTTGCCTGCAAGATATTTGCAGCCACAATGGCGAAAGCCCGGACCAGCCGGGCTTTTACGACAGGGAAGGCATCCGGCCGGATGCCCTGCCATCAGGACTGCTGTTCCTTGTTGGCCGAAGGCGCGGCGCCAAACAGGGCGGCGACCAGCGGATCGCGGGTGACCGGGCTGCGGTTGACGCGAATGGCATAGTGGGTGTCATCGGCCAGGATATGGAAGTGACGGCCGGTGCCTGCCATGCTTTGCTCGCGCAGGCCTGGACGCTCCTTGCGCGGGGCGGCACCTTCACGCTTCGGCTGCACAATGGCTGCCAGGAATGCCTTGACGCGCTCAGGGTCGGGCGAAATCTGGTACACGGCCTTGCCCAGGTAGGTGGCGGTGCCTTCAATATAGCGCGCCAGTTCGATAACGCCGGCTTCGCGCAGGTCACGGATGTACTTGCGTGCGCCGGAAGGCGAGAATTTCAGGAACCATGCGATCTCGTCGGCCAGCATTTCGTGGGTGGACAGTTCGCCAATCAGTTTTTGCATGTTCTCGATACGACGCTGCGTGGCCGAGGTGGAGCGCACACGCTCGATGGGTGCCATCGAGATGGGTGGGCGTTCCGCTGGCTGTGGCGCGACGCGTTCGATGAGGGAAGAATTTGCGGTGTGAACTGCCGTCAGATCGCCTTGTGCCACGTTACGCTGGTTGTTTGATGCATGCATGTTGAGTACTCCGTCAGAGAAGATAGTCATTGGACCGGTCCCGGCTCGTATCGTTTGACAGCCTGACAACACAAGGGTTCCGTCCTTCTTGGGAGCATATTGCCTGCGCCAGATCAACAGTTCTGTGCGCCATCGAACGTTCGAGCACAATTTACTTCCGCCCGTCATCTTTTTTAAGATTTGCAAAATCGCCACAGCAGATCGCTGCAATGTGCGTTGACGTACAGATGAGGGTGACGGGAGTACGTACTCTGGCCCTGTTCGCGCGATAGTGCGTGTGCAACGAAAAATCGAAGTCCAGTCCGCCTGCCATATGGCATGTGACACTTTATAAAAGGAAACCACCATGAAAATGACCACCCTCTGTGCCGCACTGCTGGCTGTCGCCACTCTGTCCGCCTGCGAAAAAACCACCGTCAACCCAGCACCAACCGTCGTGACCCCGGCCGTTGAAGTGCCAGTTGCTGCCCCGGCGCCCGTCGAAGTACCCGTACCGGTACCAGGCCCTGCCGGTGAGCCAGGCGCTCCCGGCGCCACCGGTGCACCTGGCACCCCAGGCGAGCCAGGCAAGGATGGCGACACCGTCATCGTTGTGCCAGAAAACAAGCCTAACTAAGACTCCGGTCTAGTTCCCAGGCGCCGCCGCCTCCTTCGGGACGCGGCGGCGTTTTGCTTTCCGCAGCGTTTTACACGATTTTTGCCTCAGCCCGCAGGCCACGCTGAACTCATCCCGTCCTCCCCCAGTCGAACAGGGCACGCAATTGCGATGTCGCCTACACTTTTTGACAACAATAGGGGAGTTTTCGTGAAAAAAATCCATCAGACCGTCAGCGCCGTCGTCCTGTCCTGTTGCCTCGCCTCAGCCCTTGCACAGGACATGGTCAATCCCTCCTGGTATTTACAGCCCCATGTGAGCGTGGCCCGCCCAGACCCCGACTTCGGCGTGGACGAACGCGACTACGGCGCGGGGATGCGACTTGGCAAACCCGTGCATCAGCACTGGGATATGCAGGTCGCTCTGAGCCAGCTGCGCGCCGAGGATGCAGGGCGCCGCTACCACCAGACCCTGCTCGAACTGGACGCCCTGCTGCTGGTCTCGCGCGGGCATTTCCGCCCTTTCCTCCTGTTCGGCCTTGGCGCCCAGCGCGACAAGGTGGAAAACCCGCTGCGCAGCGTGGGCCGCAATTCACCGTTTGCCACTGCGGGGCTGGGGTTCCAGTGGGCCATGGGTGATCGCTGGTCCATGCAAGCAGACTTGCGTACCGTGCGCGGCTGGCTGCGCGACGAAGAACTGTTCGGCATGAGCCGCAGCAATAATAAATACTTGTCCTTCGGCCTCAACTACGCACTCAGTCCCCCGCCGGCACCGCCGGCGCCGCCCCAGCCTGCTCCGGCCCCGTTGCCCGCCGCCCCCGTGGCGGAGACGCCACCACCACCGCCCCCACCGGCACCGCCGCGCTTTGAAAAAGTCACCTTGTCGGCCACCGAGTTGTTTGCGTTTGACAGCGCCAGCCTGTCCCTGCCCCAGCCGCGCCTCGATGCCATTGCCGCGGCGCTGCAGGCAGACCCCGGCATTACCGACGTCGACATCATCGGTTACGCCGACCGCCTCGGCTCTGCCGACTACAATCTGCGCCTGTCCGAGCGGCGCGCCAACGCCGTGCGTGCCTACCTGATCGGCAGGGGCGTCGACGGCGGCCGCCTCCAGGCTCACGGGCGGGGCGAGGCCAATCCTGTCGTCATCTGCGACAACAAAAACCGGCAAGAACTCATTCAGTGTTTGGAACCGAACCGACGGGTGGAGGTCGAGCAGATTACAGTGGAGCGTCGCGTGCCCTAGCACGCCGTCCGCTGCCGGGCCTTGCGGGTACGGGGCCGGATGCCTTCCACTACCGAGGAGAACTACCTATGCTGCAGATCACGGACTGGCGCCCCTATTCCAAGCAGTTGTTCAATGTAATGAAGTGCGCGCTGGACCAGTGGTTCGTCCACCGCGCCTCAAGCAAGGGGGCTGCCCTGGCCTTTTACACGGCGTTCTCGATCGCCCCCATCCTGGTGCTCGTCATCGCCGTGGCGGGATTTTTCTGGGGCGCCGAGGCTGCCCAGGGACAATTGCTCGCCCAGTTGCGCGACCTCATGGGTCCGCAGGGGGCGGAAGCGGTGCAGCTGGTCCTGGCCGGCGCCCGGGACCAGGAAAGCGGAATCTTAGCCACCGTCATTGCCACCGTGCTGCTGCTGGTGGGCGCCACCACCGTGTTCGCCGAGCTCAAGGACAGCCTGGATGAAATCTGGAATGTGCCGCCACCGAAAGGGGCGACCTGGTGGGTAGTGCTGCGCACCCGCCTGCTCTCGTTCGGCCTCATCCTCGTACTGGCCTTTCTGCTGATGGTCTCCCTCGTCGTCAGCGCGGCCCTGGCCGTGGTGGAAGGCTATGTCAGCGGCATGTGGCAAGATGCCGCAGTGCTGCTCGGCTGGCTGGCCTGGCTGATCAGTTTTCTCGTCATTGCCGTGCTGTTCGGCGTCATTTTCAAGCTGCTGCCGCGCATCAAGCTATCCTGGCACGATGTGACCATCGGTGCGCTGGGCACGGCGGCCATGTTTATTCTGGGCAAGGGCTTGATTGGCCTGTACATTGGCAACAGCGGTGTGGCGAGCAGCTTCGGCGCGGCCGGTTCCGTCATTGCCATGCTGCTGTGGGTGTACTACTCGTCCCTGGTGTTCTTTTTCGGTGCAGAATTTGCCCGTCAATATGCCCTGCAGCTGGGCAGCCTGCGCAACAAGCCTGACGAAGTGACGGGCGCCGCCAAGGTGACCAAGCTGCGGCAATAGAGATGCCGGGCGCGCGCCAGTGCGGGGCGCGCCCGCGCGGGCAAGGCATGCAAGCATTGGACTGCTGGGAGCTGGCGAGTCCTCTGCGGCACGTATTTGCTGTACGCATGTGCCGCACGCATCTGCCGCACCGGGTACCGGCGGGCGTCTTGCTGGCAGCGCCTCGGCCGCACGTCCCGCAATGTCGCGCTTATTCGCCCAGCAGTTCGGCCACCACTTCCAGCCCTTCGACGCGTTCGGCAACCACCTTGATCATCACCACGATCGGTACACCGAGCAACAAGCCCCACACCCCCCACAACCAGCCCCAGAACAGCAGGCTGACAAACACGGCCGCCGCATTCATCTTGGCGATGCGCCCCGTCATCCAGGTGGCAATGAAGGTGCCGACGAGGGTGGCAATGGCCAGCGAACTGCCGGTGACGAGCAGCACCATCTTGAGCGACTCGAACTGCATGAAGGCGGCAAGGCCGGTGGCCGTGGTGATGAGAAGCGGCCCAAAATACGGCATGATGTGCAACAGCCCCGCCACAATGGCCCAGGCACCGGCATTTTCCAGCCCGATATAGCGCAGCGCGATCCACATCATCACGCCCAGCAGCACATTGGTCACCAGCAGCATGAACATATAGGCCTGGATGGACGTATTGATGTCGTCCAGGATGTGCACCGTGACTTTCTTGCGGCTCAGTGAAGGGCCGGTCAGCTTGACCAGCTTGCGCTTGAAGGTATCGCCCGCCAGCAGCAGAAAGAAGACGAGAAAGACCACCATGGTGGCCTGGGTGACGAAGCCGATCAGGCTCATGGAGCCTGCCAGTACCCAGTCCATCACCTTGAAGCTGCTGCCGCCGCCGGCCACGGGCGTGACTTCCTTGCGGGACGGGGATTTCTTGTCATCGATGCCGGCGCTGGCCGTGGCCTGCTCGATCTGGTTGGCGGCCGCCTGGACCTGGGCAATGGTGCTGGGGGTGCCATTATTGGTGTCGCGCATCAGCTTGGTCACCTTCTGGGTGATGCGCGGCAAGTCGTCGATGATATTGAAAAATTCACCCTGTACCCGGTGCAGCACGCCCGCCATCACGCCCAGCAAGGCGACGGTGACAAACAAGGTCCCCACCGCCCGGTGGATTTTGATTTTTTCCAGCCAGCTCACCACCGGATTGAGGGTATAGGCAATCAGAATTCCCAGCAGCAGCGGCACCAGGAATTCCTGGGCCCACTGCAGGGACCAGATGAAGGCGATGGTGGCGATGCTGCCCAGCGCCAGGCCGCGTGCATTGACATGAACCGGAAAGCGCGTGCCGGTGCCGCCATCGGTACTGTCCGGACCATCAACGGGGGCTGGGGTAAACACGGGCGGCTCCTCCACCTTCACGGAGGCAGGAGTGGGGGGCGCGGGAGTCTGGCTGTCTGCGAGCTGCATGATGTCATTCAAAAAAGAGGAACCGGCCGCGCGCAAAAAACCGGCCGCTGGGGCCGGCGCAGGTCATCGCGGCAGTGGCGGCTTACTTGACCCGAACGTCGTTCTTGACCGATGTTACACCCTTCACGCCCTGGGCGATCCGGGCTGCCTTGGCGGCATCGCCCGGATCGGTTACAAAGCCCGACAGCTGGACGTCACCCTTGTAGGTTTCCACATTGATTTCCGATGCCTTCAGCGTCGGCTCGTTAAAAATGGACGCCTTTACCTTGGCGGTGATCACGGTGTCGTCGAGGTACTGGCCGGCCCCGACCCCGCCTCCGGTAGAGGCGCAGCCCGACAGGGCAAGCAGGGAAGCGGCGAACACGGCGGTGGCGAGGCGGTGGGCAATGGTCATGATGGGCTCCAAAATCAAGGTCAGGAAATGCCCGCAAGCGGCGGGCGTGGTTAAGTTAGCAAACAGCACTGCGCTTTTTACTGTGCGCCGGCGCTGCCGTCAATCAAAGCTGTCTATTTGGCGAATTGCGTCTTGGCCGCTGCCACGCAGCCATCCTTGGCGGCACCGGCGAAGGCATCACATTTTTCCATCGCCACCTTGAACTCGGCTTCGCGCTTGTCTTCACGCGCATCGGCCCTTGCTTCAATGGCGCGCTTGTCCGCCTTGGCATCGGCCTGGGCCGCCACCAGGGTGGCCTTGGCCTGGGAAACGCAGACGTCCTTTGGATTGCCGGTCAGTCCTGCGCATTTGACCTTGTCCAGGTCATAGTGTGCCGACGCGATTTTCATGCGCGAAGCAGTGTAGGCTTTCAGCGTATTCTTGTACAGGGCCGTGGCTTCTTCAACCGTGCGCACCTGCGCCGCCTTCGCTTCTGCCACACAAATGTCCTTGGGATTGCCGGTAATCAAGTCGCAGCGGGCGCGCGCGACCTTGTAATCGGCCTTGGCACGGTCCTTGGCATGGGTATAGGCAGCCTTGGCTTCGGCGCTCGGGCCTGCGTGAACGAGGCCGGCACCGGCCAGGGCCAATGCCACCAGGGTGATCTGTAAGCTCGTATGTGTCATGTTGTTCTTCTCCGTGAAAGGTGCTGTTACCGTTGTACGGGATTTGGCCGCTCGTATCTGTACGGTGCCGAACACAAACAATTTTTCAAATGCAACGGCCATTGCCCAGCCCTGCACTCGGTGTGGCAGCGCACAGACCCGGGGGTGGTGCCTGATTATTCTGGACCTACACTTTTGTCAGGAGAACAACATGAAATCGACTCACACCTTCGCCGCCATTGCCCTGGCCGCCAGCGCCCTGCTCACCGGTTGCGCCAGCACGTCAAGCGACCCGTACAACAACGGCTCGTACAACAACGGCGCCTATAACAATTCGTCTTCCTCATCCATGGGCTACGGCACCATTGATTCCATCCAGGTCACCCGCGCCGGCGGCAATGCCAGCGGCGCCGGTGCGGTCGTTGGCGGCGTGGTGGGCGCCCTGGTCGGCAGCCAGATCGGCAGCGGCAGTGGCCGTACGGCTGCGACCGTGGCCGGCGCCGTGGGCGGCGCGGCGATTGGCAACAATGTGGAAGCGAACCGCGCCGCCAACAATGGCCGCGACATGTACCAGATCGGCATCCGCCTCGATAATGGCGACTACCGTACCCTGGTCCAGGACAGTGTCTATGACCTGCGCGTGGGCAACCGCGTGCGCGTGGTGGACGGCCGTGCCTATCGCTATTAATTGATCGCCGTACAAAGCGAAAAAGTTTACCCCACCTACTAATAACAAGAACAGGAGCCCCTCATGGGTATCGGTACCATCCTCCTCATCATTCTCGTGCTCGCCTTGCTGGGCGCGCTGCCGACCTGGAACCACAGCCGCAGCTGGGGCTACGCCCCGACCGGCATCATCGGTATCCTGGTCGTGGTGCTGCTGATCATGGTGCTCACGGGCAGACTGTAAGGGCTTCATCGTGACCGGCGCCGCGTGCGCCGGTTTTTTTTCACGCAACAACAAGGAGTTGCCATGCACCAGCCTGTCCAACTTTTTCAGCGCGCCGCACTCGGCATCGGCGCCCTGCTGCTGTCCTGCACCGCCCACGCCCAGACGACGCCCGCCGTGCAGGAATCCATGCCCGAGGCGCAGCGCGCGCCCGCCGTCATGGCGCGCGACCAGAATACGCCGGCACCGGTGGCGCGCCAGCAGCGCGCCGAACTGGCCAAGGGCGACCCGGCGCGCTGGTATCAGGAAGACGAGACCATGGCTGAACGCATGCGCACCATGCGCAAGGACATTGCCGCCGGCCTGCAGGAAAATCTGGGCGCCTGCCGCTCCCGCCCCGCAGCCGAGCGCAGCGCCTGCATGCGCGACGCGCGCGCCACCTACCGGCAGGAAATGGCTGACGTGGGCCGCATGCGCTGAGGCAGCGACCGGGCGCAGCTTGTCCGGCGCCCTTTACTGCACCGGCGGCAGCTCGTGCACGACCACCGCCGTATCCTCGGCCACATGCTGCAGCCACAGCGCGCTCTTGAGCGCGCGCATGGCATCGCCATAGCCCTGGTCCCAGCGCCACGCGATGGAACCCCTGGAAAAATTGATGTCCTTGGCCGCCATATGCCAGTCGCGCCCGCTATAAGGCAGGCGCACGATGTGCAAAGTGGCGTCGCAGCCCAGCGCCAGCAATTCCTGCTCGTCCTGCTCGGTGCGGCTGTCCGGGGGCAGGCGCGCATACAGTTCGCGCAGCTTGCGCTGCATGGTATGGGTGACAGTGTAGTCGTCGATATGGCGCTGCGAGCGCGACGCGAAGGTGACATCCTTCAAGCGTGTGCGCACCTCTTCCATGCTGACAGGCTCCAGCCCGTCGGCGCTCCACAGGTCGACCATGAAGCACAGGGTATCGCCGCTGGGCAGCTCATTGAGGACCGATTCGAGCGGCGTGTTCGAGTACAGGCCGCCGTCCCAGTACAGCTCGCCGTCGATGCGGACCCCGGCAAAACCCGGCGGCAGGCTGCCGCTGGCTCGGACGTGATCGGCGCACAAGGTGCCGGTGCGGCTGTCAAAATGGGCCAGCTCGCCCGTGCGCACATTGACGGCGTTGACGGTGAGGCGGATATCCTTGTCCTGGTTCAGGTAATCAAAGTCCACCAGCTCTTCCAGCGTGGTATTGAGCGGGCAGGTGTCATAGAACGATGCCTGTTCCGGCGCCACGTCCATCCCGAAGGGGAAACCGCTGAACAGGCGCGGGGCGAAAAATCCCGGTGCGCCGCGCACCACGGTATCGATGGTATTGAACCAGATGTTGGACTGGCGCATGGCGTCGCTGACCCGGCTCATGTCGACATGGTCGGGATGCGACACCCGGTCCCAGAATTGCTTGATCCGTTGGAGCCGGTGCTCCTGGCGGTTACCGGCAATTAAGGCGGCATTGATGGCGCCAATCGAGGTGCCCACGATCCAGTCAGGCACCAGGTCGTGTTCGTGCAGGGCCTGGTACACGCCGGCCTGGTAGGCGCCAAGTGCGCCCCCGCCCTGCAGCACCAGCACAATCGGTAATTGCTTCGGATTGAGGTGATTGCTCGTTTTCATGATATTGGTCTTCACAATAAAAAAGACGGCGCCGAACCCGAAGGTTGCGACGCCGCTCAAGCCCCACCATATCCTGCATTATTGTTGCGAGGCCAGGTCCGTATGCCTGGCGGGGGTAATCAATACAACGCGACACACCAGCAAAGTACGATATCGGGCACCGATCTAGTACGCCGACTTATGGCGGCGATGCTGGAAGTAATACGCCAGGCCCGCCGCCGCCGCGGCCATCACGCCCATGGCAGGCTTGACCAAACCGCGCTGGCGCAAAAAGCCCAGCGCCGTGACTGCGTACGGCATGACCGTGGCGACATTGATGCCGGTGGGGCGCAAGATGTTGTCGACCCGGCTGCGGATGGCAAAGGCAGCATGGTCCACAGCATTGTGGAACAAGGTTTCCGGCCGCGCGCCCTGCTTGATGGCTGCCTTGGCGCGGACAATGCCGACCCGGTAAAAGTCACCCTGCCGCTTGAGGCGCGCCTTGCAGGCCTCGTACGACTCTTCCTTGCCCTGCTCTTTCACGGGCACGGTCGCGGCCACCGGTGCGGTTTCCTTGTCGAGGCCGATGATCTTCTTTTCTTCCATATTTCTCCCCTTTGCCCGTTACAGAAGCATGTCGCGGTCGTTCTTGAGTTCGCTCATCGTTTCAGGGAAGGCCAGCTTGCCTTCCTTGAGCATGGCCTTGGCCTTGAAGCCGAGGAATGCCGTGATGGCGACGAACACTAGGAACATGACCAAAAGGATCTTCCACCCCATGGCTGGCCACGCAAGCGCGACAATCATCGCAGTTCCGTAGGCGATTGCGAACCAGCTGCACAGTACTGCCAGCACGGCAATGACGAGCAGCGAGATCACATGGTTGCGCACTTCGGTCAGCTCGAGGGCGGCCAGTTCGAGCCGCGACACGAGCAATCCGAATACGTTTTTAGCCAGGCCGGTCAGGCCGCCCATGAGGCCGGGGCCATGCACTGTTGCAGTCGATTTGTCCATGGCTTTCCCCGGCTCAGATTATTTACGGCCCAGGATCACGCCGACCAGCAGGCCGACGCCGGCAGCAGCGGCGACCGTGCGCCATGGGTTGTCCTTGACGTAGACATCGGCGCTGTGGGCCAGTTCCTTGCCCTTGACGACAGCCTGGCCCTGGACTGCGGAAGCCTTGCCCAGTGCCACGTCCAGCATCTGCATGCCGCGGCCGCGCATCTCTTCGGCCTTCTCGCCCGTCAGGGCGGCCGCTGCCGTCAGCAGGGTCTGGGCATCCTTGACCAGGGTCTTGACGTCGGTTTGCACGGCATTCATGTTGCCGTTCAGGTTGCCATTGGTGCGGGTGGTGGTGGTATCTAACATGGGAATTCTCCTGGTGGTTAATTAAAATGTGGTCTTGCGCTATGGTGGGTACTGCTTACTTGTCGAGAAGATCGCGCATGTCGTCAGCGTGTTCTTCTTCAACAGCCATGATCCGCACCAGCATGTGCTTGGTGGTGGGATCCTTGTCGCCAATGGCGGCAATCATCTGGCGGTAGGACTCGATGGCCACGCGCTCGGCAATGAGGTTGGCGCGGATCATCGAAGGCACATCCGTCGATTCGTCGTATTCGGCATGGCTGCGGGCCGTCAGCGTGGCCGGATTGAAATTGGGCGAGCCATTGAGCTGCACAATGCGTTCGGCAATGTCATCGGCGTGCTCCTGCTCCTGCTGGGCGTGCTCGAGGAACTCGGCCTTGACGGCCGCATTATTGCGCCCGCTGACCGTGTAGTAATGACGCTTGTAGCGCAGCACGCACAGCAGCTCGGTTGCCAGGGCGTCATTGAGCATGCGGATCACGGCCTCGCGGTCGGCCTGGTAGCCGTCGGTCACGGCGCCGTCGTCGAGATTGGCAGCCGCTTCGCGGATTGCCTTGACGTCGAAGCCGTGGCCCAGTTGGTTCATGTCTTCCATAATCTTCCTTGTCGGTTAGCGCGGAGCGATCGGGCTGCCTGCGTTGGACAGCACAATTTCAACGCGGCGATTGATCTGGCGATTGCCCGGCGTGTCATTGCTGGCGACCGGATACATTTCGCCATACCCTTTCATGGCTACCCGTTCCGGTGCCACGCCCATGCCCAGCAAGGCATTGCGCACGGACGCGGCACGTTTCTCGGACAATTCCTGGTTGTAGGCATTCGAGCCCACGCTGTCGGTAAACCCTTCGACCAGCACGGTGCGCTCCGGGTTCTGTGCCAATGCATCGGCCAGCTTGCGCAGATTGGCCATGCCGGCATGCGTGAGCGTGGCCTGGCCGGTGGCAAACAGGACGTCGCCAATGGTGATGATCATGCCGCGATCCGTCTTTTTCGCTTGCAGGTCCACCATCATCGCTTCCAGCGCGGCGGCGCGGGCCTGGGCTTCGCGGGTGCGCGCCTCGGCATCGGCGGCCTGGCGCTGGGCATCGGCGGCGGCATTTTGCGCGGCTGCGGCCTGGGCCTGGGCGGCCTCAGCCTGGGCGCGGGCACGGTCAGCCTCGGCGGTGCGGGCCGCCAGGCGTACCTGGTCGCGCTCCTTGCCGGCGTTGGCAATCTCGGCCTCGGCAGCCTTTTGCTGCGCCACGGCCCGTGCGGTGGCAATCTTTTGCTTGGCGATATAGGCCAGCTTGTCGATATCGGCCAGGCTGTCATTGCGCGCTGCCGCGGCGTTGGCCAGTTCCAGCGCCTCGCTGGCAGCCTTGAATTCCATCGGTGCCAGGCTCGACACCTGCGGCGCGTTGTTGGCGGCGATGAAGTCGCCGCGGGCCTGGTCCAGCAGCGGCGTGGTGGTGGGCATGGACGAGCAGGCGCCGAGCGCCAGGGCAGTAGCCAGTACGGCCGACTTGAGCATCATTGATTTCATGGTCTATCCTTTTTCTTGTGTTTTGTTGCGGCACCGGCGCTCACGCCGTGGGCAGGGTCTTATTTGGTGTTGGCGCGGTCAAGTTCCTCGCGCAGCACCCGCAAGTCGTTATTGAGCGCATCGGCAGCGGCAGTGGCCTTGGCCGAGCGCGACTTGCTCTGCGCCAGCCGGGCATCAGCCTGGGCCTGGGCGGCAAGGTCACGCGCCAGGGTGTAGTCGCGGGCCGCCAGGGCGGCGTTGGCGCGTACCATCTTTTCGCGCGCTGCATTGATTTCCATCGGGGCCAGCTCGGCGGCGCCGGCACTGACGGCGTTTTCCACGGCATTCCTGGTCACCGCCACATCGGCCGTGGCAGGCGCCTTTTCGGGACTGGTGCAGGCTGCCAGCGCAAGCACGGCACCGGCACAGGCCAGACGGCTCAGCTGCGTCAGAGTTGGATGGGTCATTATTGTTTCTCCTGGTGTGAATGATCTCGTGTTAACGTTATATGCTGATTCTTTAACAATATCCGTACGCTGGCGCACATAGTTCCCGGATCCGGAAATGCAGCGCCGCCGTGGGTGCGGCAGCGCACGAAAAGGGGCCAGGCATCGGTCTACACTGGCCTCACATTGTTAACAGGGATACCCATGACTGACGCTGCAGCGACCGCACCGGGCGCCGGATCCGGCAACCATGCCCCGCCCCCCCGCAAACGCCCGATGAGCAGAAACACCAAGGTCATCCTGTGGGTGCTTGGCCTGCTCATTGCCATCCCCGCCATTGCGCTGGTGATCCTGCTGACCTACGACTGGAACAAGGCGCGTCCCTGGCTCAACGCCAAAACCAGTGAAGCGATCGGGCGCGAATTTGAAATCCGGGGCGACCTGTCGCTGACCTGGGAAAAGCCGGCCAGCCGCATGGCTGGGCGCGACAAGACCTGGCGCGACTGGATTCCCTGGCCGCACCTGGTGGCCAAGGATGTCCGGGTCGGCAATCCCGAAGGCATGGCCAGGGAAAACATGGCCCATGTGGACCAGTTCTCGTTTTCGCTCAACCCGCTGGCCCTGCTCGACAAGCGCATCGTGGTGCCGGTGCTGCGCTTTGCCGCGCCCGATGTCAACCTGGTGCGCCTCAAGGACGGCACCAACAACTGGACCTTCAAGCACGAGAACAAGCCCTCGCCGTGGCGGCTGGACGTGGAACGGGTGGTATTCACCAAGGGCGTGGTGCGTTACCGCGACGCCATCGAGCAAGCCGACATCACGGCCGACGTCGATCTGCTCGAGCGCGATCCCACCTACGGCGTGGGCTGGAAAGTGCGCGGCACCTTCAACGACGCGCCCGTGACCGGCTCGGGCAAGGCCGGCGCCGTGCTCTCGCTCAAGCAGCAGCTCACCCCCTATCCCTTGCAGGGCGACGTGCGCATTGGCGCCGTGCGCATTGCCGCCGAGGGCACGCTGACCAAGCCCACGCGCCTGGCCGCCCTCGACTTCAAGCTCAAGCTGGCCGGACCGAGCATGGCGCGCCTGTACCCGATCATCGGGGTGGTGCTGCCGGAAACCCCGGCCTTTTCCACGGAAGGCCGCCTGCTGGCCGCGCTCGATGATGAGAGCAGCCGCTGGGACTATGACAAGTTCCGCGGCAAGGTCGGCTCCAGCGACATTGGCGGCCAGCTCGTGTACCAGACCGGCAAGCCGCGCGGCAAGCTGACCGGCAATGTCGTCTCCAGCCTGCTGCAGTTTGCCGACCTGGGCCCCCTGATTGGCGCCGACTCCAATGCCAGCAAGACTGCGCGCGGCGTGGCGCCGGTGCAGCCGTCGGGCAAGGTGCTGCCGGTGGAAACCTTCCGCACCGGGCGCTGGACTGCCATCGATGCCGACGTGCGCTATTCGGCCAGCCGCATCATCCGTGACGAAGCGCTGCCCATCCGCAAGCTGAGCACCCACCTGATTCTCAAGAACGGCGTGCTCCATCTCAATCCCCTCACCTTCGACATGGCCGGCGGCACGCTCAGTTCCGTCATCAAGCTCGATGGCAGCGGGCGCGAAGGCAAGAATGCCATCCGCGCCACGGCCAACGTCAATGCGCGCCGCATCAAGATCAAGGAACTGTTCCCCACCATTCCGGACATGCAGGCCACCATTGGCGAGATCAACGGCGACGCCCGGCTGTCGGCCACGGGCAACTCGGTGGCCTCGCTGCTGGCTGCCTCCAACGGTGAAGTCAAGACCATGATCAACCAGGGTGCCGTCAGCAAGCTGCTGCTTGAAAAGATGGGCCTCAATATCGGCAACATCATCCTGACCACCCTGTTTGGCGACAAACAGGTCAAGCTCAATTGCATGGCCACCGACTTCGGCGTGCGCGATGGGGTGATGCAGACCCGCGTGTTCGTGGTCGACACCGAGGAAGCCTTGATCACGGCGGACGGCACCATCAACCTGGCGACCGAGCAGATCAACATGACCTTGCGTCCGCGCACCAAGGGCTTGCGCATCGTGTCGCTGCGCGCGCCGCTGTATGTGCGCGGCCCCTTCAAGCAGCCTGATGTAAGCGTGGACAAGGGTGTGCTGGCCATGAAGGCCGGCGGCGCCATTGCCCTGGGCCTGGCCGCGCCCCTGGCGGCCCTGCTGCCCCTGATCAACGCCGGACCGGGCAAGGACAGCGATTGCGCCCGCCTGCTGGCCATGGCGAGCGAAAAGCCGCAAGCCCCGCCGCCCGGCAAGACGGCAGCGAACAGTGCCGCCCGGCTCCCCATCGCAGGCCCGAATGCACAGAATGTGGTACCGCGCGCAACACGTGGCCGGTGAACGGAAGATTATGTGCGTTGCCGTACAGACCGGATTGTCTGGTTGGCACTACTCTGCATCTATCGGTACGGCAATTGCCTTGCCGGACGCTTGAACCAAACGCTCACCATTTAAGGAAAACAACATGAAAAACCTGCGCATCGTATCCTCCCTGTTGGCTGCAATGATGTTGACCACCGTTGTTGGCTGCGCGCCAACGGCCAAGACCGAAAGCGTTGGCGAGTACGTCGATGACAGCCTGATCACCGCTGGCGTGAAATCGGCTTTCGCGATCGACCCAACCCTGAAGGCAACGGAAATCAACGTCGAGACCTACAAAGGTGTAGTACAGCTGAGCGGCTTTGTTGCCCAAAGCTCCGACATCGCCAACGCGACCAATGTGGCACGCAGCGTCAAGGGCGTGAAGTCGGTCAAGAACGACATCCGCATGAAGTAATTACCTGAACAGACAGAAAAGAGGCCCCCCATGAAATCGATCAAACAATTCGTCGCCACCGCATCGCTCGTCACCGTCGCACTCGGCCTGGCCGGCTGCGCAGGCATGTCCCAGCAAGACAAGAACACCGCCATCGGCGCCGGCGCCGGTGCGGTAGTCGGTGGTGTACTGACCGGTGGCAGCCCAGTGGGCACGGTTGGCGGCGCTGCAGTTGGCGGCGTCATCGGCAACCAGGTCAAGCCAGCACGTTAATACCCCAAGTTTTGCCTGCAAATACGGGCCCGCTGATGCGGGCCCTTATTTTTTGGTGCAGTGGAAAAACGCCGGCGCTGCGCTGCAGCCCGGCGATCAGACAAAGGCAGTGGTCGATGGCACGACGGCCCCGGCATCCTTGACGATTTCGTAGCACTTGCACGATGCGGCTGCCAGGCCGGGCACATCGAGAATCTCGATATTGCCGCGGCTGTAGATGATCAGGCCCTGCTGCTGCAAGGCGCTGGCCGCCTTGGTCACGCCCACGCGGCGCACGCCCAGCGCATGGGCCAGAAATTCGTGCGTGAGGTGGAATTTGTCGGCCTGCACCCGGTCGCGCGTGATCAGCAGCGAACGGGCCAGGCGCGCCTCGAGCACGTGGAAGCGGCTGCACACGGCAATCTGGATGGCTTGCGCCAGCAGGCTGTCGGTGTAGCGGTACAGCACCCGCTGCAAGGCCGGATTGCGCGCGAACTCGGTGCGAAAGCGCGCGCTGCTCATGCGCGAGGCGGTGCCGGCGCGCTGCACGATGGCGCGCACCTGCGACACGTCGTGGCCAAGGGCCACCGTGGCGCCGAGCATGCCCTCGCGCCCCACCAGTCCCACTTCGAGCGTCATGCGCCCTTCGGCCACGCCGAGCAGGGAAATCAGGCTATCGTTGGGAAAGTAGATGTGGCGAATCGGTGCGCCCGGTTCGGACAGCACTTCGCCTACCTCAAGCGGTACCGGTTCAAGCGCGTTCGCCAGGCGTGCCAGGTCGGCCGCTGGCAAGGCTGCAAGCAGCATGTTCGCGCCGGGATGTGCAACTTCGAGGGACGACACGATACTCATGTTGTGCTCCCACTGACGCTGCGCAGATTGTCATTACGGTTAATACGGATGGCAGTCATTGGGTACGTAATCTATTGGTGGTGCGCAGATACATTTACAAACAATTTTCAATCAGACTACCGGTAATAATAGGTAAGGTATGTACGGTGACGCACGGAAGCGCCCGTCCCTTGACTGGACAATGGCCAGCGTCAAATTGGTATGGCGCCTGTCCTGCCAGGCGACGCCGCCCGCGTCGCGATCGACCGTAAGACATCCAACAACAATAAAGGAAGCTCCATGAACACTCCCCTCCATCACCCGCACACACCGGCCGCCCGCACGCGCCAGCATCCCATGATGATGCTGGCCGCGCTGGCCGTCATCGTGTTTTGCCTGGCCGGCACGGCAGCCATCCTGGGCTGGATTCCCAGCTCCTTCGGCGGCGCCAGCTCGGGCGAACTGACCGCCAGCGACCGCGCCGCCCTGGCCTCACGCCTGGCTGACACGGCCAGCCCGCCGCCCGGCGCCGGCAACCTGGCGCCCTCGCGTGACAATGAACGCCTGGCCCTGCTCGACAGCGAGCGCGCAAGCAGCGAGCGCCTGCACGCGGAACGCGAACGTGAACTGGCCGACCTCGAACGCGAGCGCAGCCTGGAACGCGAACGCGCGCTGGCCGATCTCGAGCGCGAGCGCGCACGCGACCGGGCACTGGCAGCGGCGCGCGAACGCGACACCGAGCCGGTCGTGCGCGAACGAGTGGCCCAGGCCGCGCCCAAGGCCACCTGCAGCAATTGCGGCCGCGTGATCGGCGTGCGTACCATCAAGCAGCGCGCCGAAGGCAGTGGCCTGGGCGCCGCCGGCGGGGCCGTGCTGGGGGGCCTGCTGGGCAACCAGATTGGTGATGGCAGTGGCCGCAAGATCGCTACCGTGGCCGGTGCCGTGGGTGGCGCCGTGGTGGGCAACCAGGTGGAAGGCAATATGAAAGCGCGCACCAGCTACCAGGTCAGCGTGCGGCTGGACAATGGCAAAGAGCGCAGCTTCACGCTGCAAAACCTGAATGGCTTTTCCAGCGGCGACCGCATTCGCATCGTCGATGGCAGCCTGCGCCACGCCAACTGAAACAGCGCCCCTGTGCCCGCCAAGGCACATGCTTACTTTGTAAGAATATATTGCGAATAGGACAAAAAATTGGCGGGCAGTGTACGCTAACGTACGGAATCGGGAAGGTGAAGAATGGATACTGCATCCATCGACTGCTGCAGGCATTGAACGGTCGTCTATAACAACCCACCGAGGACAAAATCATGCTTTATACAATCGCTGTCGTACTGTTGATCCTGTGGCTGCTCGGCCTGGTCACATCCTACACCGTGGGTGGATTCATCCACATTCTGCTGGTCGTTGCCGTCATCATGATTCTGGTGCGTCTGATCAGTGGCAGAGGCATATAGTTTTGCAGCACCTGGTCATCATGTGATGACCGATCCGTTTCGCGGTCGTGCCCGGCTGACCGCGGTGTGACAGCGAAACGGATTCAATATTCAAGGAGAACTCTAGATGAAGAAAAATATTGCTAAAACATTCGTTGGGGTCGCCGTCCTCTCCCTCGCAGCCGGTTGTGCCGACATGTCGGCCACCCAGCGCGGTACCGCTACCGGTGCCGGCGTCGGTGCAGGTCTCGGTGCCATCCTGGGCGGTACCACGGGCGGCGGCGGCGGTGACCGCGCAGCCAAAGGCGCCGTGCTGGGCGGCGCGGCCGGTGCGATCATCGGCAACATCTGGTCGACCCGCATGGAAAAGCAAAAGCAGGAAATGGAAGCTGCCACGCGCGGCACCGGCATCGAGGTCAGCCAGACCTCGGACAACCGCCTCAAGCTCGCCATTCCGGCCGACGTCTCGTTCGACACCGGCCGTTCGGACATCAAGTCCAACTTCCGCCCCGTGCTTGAGCGCTTCGCCCAGACACTCAATGACAATCCGGCGACCACGGTGTCCATCATTGGCCACACCGACAGCACCGGCAGCGATGCCATCAACAATCCCCTGTCGGTCGACCGTGCCGCCCGCACCCGCGACTTCCTGGCGCAGCGCGGCGTGTCGCCTAACCGCGTGATGATCGACGGCCGTGGCGAGCGCGAGCCGATCGCCTCCAACGACAGCGATTCCGGCCGTGCGCGCAACCGCCGCGTCGAAATCTACGTGGCAGAACGCCAGGGCTGATCCCCGCGCTTGGGCGCCTATGAACCGGCATCACGCGTTTGCGGATGCCGGTTTTTTCTTGGGCGCCCTGTGCGGCGCCGCTGGCCTGACGGTATTCCAGGCGCGAAGTTAACGATGCAAAAAGAATAAAAACTGGACTACACTGCAGGTTCACCCGAGGAGCCGATATGAAAACCACACTGATTGCCGCGACCCTGTTTTCCGCCGCCCTGTGCGCCGCCCAGGCGTCGGCCCAGACCCTCAGGCCCGGCCTGTGGGAAATCAGGTCCAGCACGCCCGGCGGCGCCGGCAGCGGCAAGGCCATGGCCGAGCACATGGCGCGCATGAAAAAGGAAATTGCCGCCATGCCGGCCGCGCAGCGCCAGCAGATGGAAGCGGCGCTGGCAGGCCAGGCAGCGAGCGCGCTCCAGTTCACCGACGACGGCATGATCATGAAGCATTGCATCACCCCGGATGATGTAGCCGCAATGGACAAGCTGATCATCAAGGAAGGCGGCTGCACCACCCAGCGCTCGCCCATGATCGGCGGCGTGGTCAAGATGAACATGAGCTGCACCACCCCGCCGTCGACCGGCAACGGCACCATTCGCTTCAGCGGCGATACCGCCTATACCATGGAGATGACGATGAATACGCGCTTCCAGGGCCAGAACCATACCGCCAAGGTCAGCAGCTCCGGCAAGTGGCTGGCCAGCAGCTGCGGCAAGGTCAAGCCGGTGCCGCGCGCCCGATAATCAGCTGGCCTCGGTAAAAGCCAGGTAGCGTTCGCGCGCGAGGGTGGCAACCGGCCCGATCGGCAGGGTGCGCTCCTCGTAGCGCACGCAGGGCGTCACCTTGCCATAGTTGCCGGTACTAAAAATCTCCAGTGCCGTGTCCAGTTCGGCCGGCTGCACGGTGCGCTCCTCCACCGCCACGCCCGCCTCGGCCAGCAAGCGCAGCACGCGCGCCCGGGTAATCCCCGCCAGGAAAGTTCCGTTGGGAACCGGGGTCACCACGGCTCCGGAGGCAGTGACAAGGAACAGGTTGGACGTGGCAAACTCCGCCACCGCGCCGGCGCTGTCGCGCACGACCGCATTGTCGAATCCCCGCGTTTTGGCCTCGCGCAGCACCCGCGTCGAGTTGGCGTACAGGGCCGAAGCCTTGGCATCGGTGGGCGCCATGTTGGCATCAGGCCGGCGCAGGGGCGACAGGCAGGCGGCAAAACCGGTAAAAGGCGGCATCGGCGCGTCGAACAGCGTGAGCGCAAAGCCGCTGTGCTGCGCTTCCGGAATGAGAAAGCCCTCACGGCCAAAGACCAGGGGACGGATATACAGATCGGCGTCCGGGGCAAAGCGCGCCACGCCTTCGCGCGAGAGCGCCTCCATTTCCTCGACCGTCACGGGGCAGCGCAGGCCAAGCCGTTCGGCTGACTGCACCACGCGCGCCAGATGCGGGCGCAGGTCGGGCAGGCGCCCGGCAATGGCGCGCGCGCCATCGAACACGGACGAGCCGAGCCACAGGCTGTGATCCATGGCCCCATACAGCGGCACATTGCCTTCCGCCCAGCTTCCCTGGTAATAGGTCAGGTACATGGTGTTCCCCAAAAAATAGTCTGCGGCGAGTGTATCAAAATGGCGCGGAAACGGAACGTGTCGCATTTTCGGCGCTAAAAAGGATTCTGGGCAACATCGGTACGGGTGCGTTCGGTACCGTACGAAGACCAATGAGTTCCCCCAGTACACTGTGCTTTTAGTTCGGCATCATCTCTGAGGGGTTTCCCATGAAAACGCTCCATCATCTCGTGCGCTATCTGCTGCTCGCGTTGACCATCACGCTGTCGTCCTGCGCGTCACTGCCGGAGGTCAACGCCGACAGCGAGCGAACGGAAGCGCGGGCCGTTCCCACGGTGGCCACGGCCAAGGGCCGGCTGGCCAAACGTCAGGCCGCCGACTTGCTGGCGCGGCGCTGGGCCAAGGCCAGCCCGGACCTGAAGGCCCTGGCGACGCTGGAAGAAGCCGCCACGGGGGTGCCCCTGATCGCCGGTAATAATGTGAAACTGCTCTTTGACGGTCCCGCCACCATGCGCGAGATGATGGCCGCTGCGTCGGCTGCCCGCCACACGATCAACCTGGAAACCTATATTTTTGACCAGGATGAGGTGGGCCTGCAGTTCGCCGCTCTCCTGATGGAAAAGCGCAAGCAGGGCGTGATCGTGAATCTGCTGTATGACAGCGTCGGCGCCCTGGGCACGCCGCCCGAATTTTTCAAGCGCATGAAGGAGGCGGGCATCAACGTGCTGGCCTTTAATCCCGTCAATCCAACCAAGCGCATCGGCAAATGGGAGCTCAACAACCGCGACCACCGCAAGCTGATGGTGGTCGACGGCAAGGTCGCCTTCACCGGCGGCATCAATATCAGCAGCACCTATGCCAACAGTTCGTTTTTCCGCAGCAAGCGCGCGCCCACCATGGACAGCAGGAAAGTTGGCTGGCGCGATACCCACGTCAAGATCGAAGGACCGGCCGTGGCCTCGCTGCAATACCATTTCATCGACAACTGGGTCGGCCAGGATGCCGGCGAACTGGCCGAAGCCAATTATTTCCCGACGCTGGCGCCGGCCGGCAACAAGCTGGTGCGGGTGCTGGCCACCGACCCGGCGCGCGATTCGGAAATCTACAAGGCGTTCATCGTGGCCATCCAGGAAGCGAAGACCTCGGTTCACATCACCTCGGCCTACTTCGTGCCGGACCGCCAGTTCATCGAGTCCCTGATCGCCGCCGCCAAGCGCGGGGTGGACGTGAAGCTGGTGCTGCCCGGGGTGTCGGACCATGGCCTGGTGATGCATGCGGGACGCTCGTTTTACGATGAACTGCTCAGCAATGGCGTGAAAATCTACCAGCTGCAGGTGGCGGTACTGCACGCCAAGACGGCCGTCATTGACGGCACCTGGTCCACGGTGGGCTCGGCCAATATCGACCGCCGCAGTTTCCTGCACAACTATGAACTCAATATCGTCGTGCTCGATCCGGCCTTCGGCAAGGACATGCAGAGCGCCTTTGCCGAAGACTTGCGCGACTCCAAGGAAGTGACGCTGGAGCAATGGCGCCGCCGTCCCTGGGCCGACCGCATCAAGGAATTCGCGGCGCGCCTGACGGAATACTGGATCTAGCAAAAGGCCGGCCGCCTTCACCGGGGCTCAGATCCCCGTTGCGTACAAGCCCTCGGTGTGCGCGGACCACACATTGCCCTTGCGCAGGAACGGTTCGGTCTTGACCAGCGAAAAGGCCTTGCCTATGTCGTCCCAGCCATAGCGGTCCACCTCGATGCGCTCGCTCTCCACCCGCACCACATTGAAGGAATTGACTTCCCCCCTGCCCCGCGTGGACGTGGCCGTGCCGGCCTGCACCACGAGGGCCGCGTATTCGCTGATCTGGTAGCGTTGCTGGGTGTTGCCGGCGTGGCTCGCATGCATGTGGCCGGCCAGCAGCAAGTCCACGCCGCAGTCGGCAAAGGCCTTCATCGCCATCGGGGCGCGGTCCACCAGATCATCCTCGTCATTACTGCTTGGCAGGTCGAAGGGATGGTGGGTGACGATGATCCGGACTACGTCCGGACCCAGGCCGGCCAGCTGGGCGCGGATGGTCTCGATTTGTTCCTTGTTGACGCGCCCATCCTTGAAGGTCAGCGAGCGGGCTGTATTCACCCCCAGCACCGCGATTTCCTCGTCCACATACATCGGGTCCAGGTCATCGGTGATGTAGCGCTTGTAGCGCGTGAGCGGCAGAAAAAAGCGGCGGAACACGTTATACAAGGAAATATCGTGATTGCCCGGGACAATGATCTGCGGTCCCGGCAGCGTATCGAGCCAGGCCCGGGCTTCTTCGAACTGTTCGCTCTTGGCGCGCTGGGTCAGGTCGCCCGACACCACCACCACATCGGGCGCGAGCTGATGAATCAGCTCGCGCAAGGGGGCGAGCAGGCCCGCATCCACGCGGCCGAAATGCAGGTCAGACAAATGAACCAGGGTACGCATACACACTCCTTACATTGGAACAATGACATTGAGCGCACCGGGACGGATGCGGTAGCGCAAGGGCGAATGCATCACCGTCACTTCGCCATCGGTTGCCACACGCACGCGCCGCTCACGGGTCTCGATCTCCATGCTGCGGGCCTGCAGCATGTCGAAATCGCCCTCCTGGGCCAGGCGTCCGCGCAGCGCGCACCAGCCCAGCCGCAGCAAGGCCAGGCGCCCCGGCCGCTGCGCCATGCATAAGCTCAGGCGGCCGCCATCGAGCCGGGCGCGCGCACCCAGGTTGAAGCCTTGCATCGAGTACTCGTTGTTGCCTACAAAAACAAAGGGCGTACTGCGCACGTGGTCGGCGCCATCGTCAAGCCTGAGCGACACGTTCAGGAATGGATAGCGCTTGAGCGCCCGCAGCGTGGCCCAGCAAGCCGCCAGCCACTTGCCCCGCCCCAGGCGGTGCTGCTGCTTTTCCCGCTCGCGCACAATGTCAGGATACAGGCCCAGGCTGGAATTGTTCAGGAAGATCCGTCCATTGACTTCCCCCAGGTCCACCCGCCGCCTGGCCCCCCTGGCAATGGTGGCAATCGCTTCATCGAGGTCGAGCGGGATGCCTGCATCCTTGGCAAAATGGTTGAGCGTGCCCAGCGGCAGCACGCCAAAGGCAATGTGGGGATGATCGGCCAGCACCGAGGCCACCGCGTTGATGGTGCCATCGCCGCCGCCGGCCACCACCACCGGCAGGCGCTGCACCACGGCGCGCCGGGTGGCGGCAATGATCGCCTCGCCGTCGGCCGCCAGCGTCACGTCCGCCTCCAGCGCATGGGCGGCAAATTTCAGGCGCAGGGACGCCGCCTGGTCCTGGCCATGGCCGGCGCCGGCACTGCCGTTAATGATGACTGCGATCCTGGTCAGACATTTCTCCCGGTGTCCTGCCCGCCTGCGCCGCACGGCGCCGCCTGAGCGTGGATATGCCTGTGATGCAGATTGCCAGCCAGGCACAACCCACCGCGACGCCGGCCAGCACATCGCTCAGATAATGTGCGCCCAGGTACACGCGGCTGTACGCCACCAGCGCTACCATCACGGCCGCGCCCAGCAGCACCAGGGCGCGCGCTGCCGCCCCGCGCCACTGCATGACCAGATAGGCCGCCAGCACGCCGTAAAACAAGGTCGCGCCGGAAGTATGACCGCTGGGAAAACTGTACGTGGCCAGTTGCACCAGTGGCTCGTCAAACCCCGGCCTGGCCCGCTGGAATGTGTACTTTAACAAAACATTGAGCAGCATGCCGCCCGGTACTGCCAGCACCACGGCGGCCATCCAGTCGTGGGCACCGCGCCGGCGCAGGTAAGCCACGAACAGCGCGCTCATGACCATCAGGCCCACCGGATGGTTCAGGTGTGTCACGCCAAACATGAGGGGAATCCAGTCTTCGTGGGCATGGCGGTTGAACCATTGCGCCAGATGCTCGTCGAGCACGGTAATCGGAGCGCCGCTGACCACGTCGCTGGCCAGCAGGCCGAACAAGGCCATGGTGACGACCAGCGCAATGGCACCGAGGGTCAGGTGCAGGCCGAACACTTCATCAGGGTTGAAACGGGCGGCGACATGGCGCGCCAGGCGCGGATAACGATCGGTGACGGGCATGGGCAGGAGCGTGCAATGGCGAAACCGTCATTTACGCATGAAGCGGCGCGCACTGCCAATACTACAGGCGCTGCAGGCGCTGCTGGCGCCGGCGCGCGGCCCGCAGACCGCCTAGGCCAGCGTCTTGACCAGTTCCAGCAGCTTGACGTGGTCGAGCGGCTTGTTCATGAAGGCGGTGGCACCCTGGCGCAGGGCCCAGATGCGGTCCGAATCCATGTCCTTGCTGGTGAGCAGGATGACCGGGATATGCCAGGTGCTTTCATCATTGGTGATGGCCCGGGTGGCTTGAAAGCCGTTGAGGCCCGGCATGACGATATCCATGATGATCAGGTCGGGCAGTTCGCTCCGGGCTTTCTGGACGGCTTCCTCGCCGTCGCAGGCCATGATCACGCTATGGCCTTCCTGGCTCAGGACGGCAGCGACAATCATGCGCTGGGAAGCGGAATCATCTACAACGAGAATTTTTTGACGGGCCATGAAATCAGTTCGCAGATATGGGTGCGGTGACGGTGTCGGCGGCCAGCTTTTCCTCGGGCAGGTAGCGCCAGTAAAAGGCATGGACCTGGACCCGGAATTCCTGCAGCAGCTCTTTCGACACCATCTGTTCGGCCAGGTACAGGGCCTTGAGATTGGTGGTGCGCCCGAGCGTGGCATACACGCGCAGCGTGCGGGTCTGCGAGGAATTGTGCAGCTCCATGTCGGTCACGTCAATCTCCATGCCCTTGAGCTTTTTCTTGATGTATTTGGACACGTCCTTGCTGATCGAATTGAACAGTTCGGGACTGATGACCTTGGCAAGCGACATGGTAGGCCTCGGAAATTGAACGTTAATGGCGCTGCCGGCGCCTGACATCCAGTAGACCGCAGTTGTTACCCGACGTCAACCCGGCAATTCAAGCTTCATCTGAGCCAGCGCAAGTCATTCGTCATGCGGGCGCAATGTGGGGGGATTAAGCTGGGCGCAGAGTTGCTTTTTCGCACCACACTGTTGGCAAAAAAGCGACATCCGTGAAAAAGGCTGGGCTTTTGTACAGTAACTGTGGATTTGTACAGTAGTTGTGATATTCTGGAATCTCTTCAACGCAAAACCAATCAAAGGAATTTGTCATGACCACCTTGAACAGCAATTTCGGCATGCAATACGCACCCACCCCTTTCATGCTGCGCTTCGGCCGCCGGGAAGTGCTGGTCACGCGTGACTTCCGCAAGCGTTTTTATCCCGTCAATCCCCTCATCGAGTGCGACACCGGTGTCGAGCCGGGCCACGTGGAAGTGCTGCTGCTGCGCCGCTGGCTGCTCATCCTCTCCAAGGCACACTGAGCGCATAAGCAAACCCGTTTAAATTCGTGTTCTTTCGCCGGGCCGGGACGTAAGCTGTTTTCACCCGAACTACCGAGAGAATCACCATGCTGTTAAACAAACGAGTTGTGTGCCTGCTGGCCGTGGCTATCATGGCGCCAGCGGCCGCGGCAGCCGACATCACGCTGCTCAATGTGTCGTACGACCCGACGCGCGAACTGTACCAGGACTTCAACGCCGCCTTTGCCAAACACTGGAAGGCACGTACCGGCGACAAGGTGTCCATCCGGCAGTCGCATGGCGGCTCTGGAAAACAGGCGCGCACCGTCATCGATGGCTTGCAGGCAGACGTCGTCACACTCGCGCTGGCGCACGACATTGACGCCATTGCCGAGCGCGGCCTCATCCATCCGCAGTGGCAACAGCGCCTGAAGTTCAACAGCGCGCCGTACAGCTCCACCATCGTGTTCCTGGTGCGCAAGGGCAATCCCAAAAACATCAAGGACTGGGCCGACCTGGTCAAACCGGGTATAGCCGTGATTACGCCCAATCCCAAGACCTCGGGCGGGGCGCGCTGGAATTACCTGGCCGCCTGGGGTTATGCCTTGCGCCAGCCGGGTGGTACCCCGGCCTCGGCCACCGCCTTTGTCAATCAGCTGTACAAGAATGTCCCTGTGCTCGATTCCGGCGCCCGCGGCGCCACCACCACGTTTGTTGAACGCGGCATCGGCGACGTCCTCATTGCCTGGGAAAATGAAGCCCTGCTGGCCATGCGCGAACTCGGTCCGCACAAGGTGGAAATGGTCGCACCGTCCACCAGCATTGTGGCCGAGCCGCCGGTAGCGGTGGTTGACAAGGTGGCCGACAAGCGCGGCACGCGCCAGGTCGCACAGGCCTATGTGGAGTACCTGTACAGCGAAGAAGGCCAGGAAATCGCAGCCCGTAACTACTATCGCCCCATCGGCCACAGGGCATCGGTCAAATACGCCGCGCAGTATCCGAAAATGACGCTGTTCACCATTGCCGACGTCGCCGGCAACTGGCGCAATGCGCAAAAAACCCACTTTGCGGACGGCGCCATCTTCGACAGGATCTACCAGCCGAGGCGTTGATGCCGCGCGCGCGGGCAGAGGCGAACCACGGGCACTGCTGGACTGGCTTCCTCTCCCGTGCGCGGCGGCCGGCATGACCTGGGCGGCCGGAGTATGATCCTTGTTCACTGCTGTTTTGGACCACCAGAGAACGTCAATACGAGGAGACATCGACGATGACCCGCCTGACCCAGCATGACTTCGATCCGGAAGTACTCAAACTGTTTGACCAGTATGTGCACGGCCAGATCGACCGCCGTGGTTTTCTATCGGAAGCGGGCCGCTACGCCGTGGGCGGCGTGACGGCCGCCGGCTTGCTGAGCGCCCTGTCGCCCAGTTTCGCTGCCACCATGGTGGCACCCACGGATCCGCGTATCCAGGCCAGGTATGTGGAGTATCCATCGCCGCAAGGCTACGGCACGCTGCGCGGCTACCTCGTCATGCCCGCCAATGCCAAGGGCAAGCTACCGGCAGTGCTCGTGGTGCATGAAAACCGCGGCCTCAATCCCCACATTGAAGATGTTGCCCGCCGCGTGGCCGTCGAAAACTTCATCGCCTTCGCGCCGGACGCGCTGTTCCCGCTGGGCGGCTACCCCGGCGACGAAGACAAGGGGCGCGAACTGTTTGGCAAACTCGACCAGGTGAAAACACGGGCTGATTTCGTCGCCGCCACCGACATGCTGCGCAAGATGCCCGAAGGCAGCGGCAAGGTTGGCGTGGTCGGATTTTGCTATGGCGGCGGCATCGCCAACTACCTGCCCACTGTCGTCAAGGGCCTCGACGCGGCTGTGGCATTCTATGGTTCCCAGACACCGGCGGCGGAAGTACCCAAGATGAAAACGCCGCTCCTGATCCATGACGCCGAAAAGGATGAACGCATCCTGGCAGGATGGCCGGCGTATGAAGCTGCGCTCAAGGCCAACAAGGTCGAATACACCCACTACGTCTATCCGGGCACCCAGCACGGGTTTCACAATGACACCACCCCGCGCTACGACGAGGCGGCGGCAAAGCTGGCGTGGACGCGCACCATGGACTTTTTCAGGAAGCATTTGAAGGCGTGAGCCAGCCAGCGCCGGACTGCCCTGGCCCGCCGCCAGGGACGGGTTGCCGGCGCCTGCCCTGCACCACGCCGACTTACCACGGCAAAACGGCAGTCCGGAAGGACTGCCGTTTTTGAGACTGTCAATTCATAGGAATTGCCGGCTGCTACCTTCTGCCCTGCTGCGGCTTGTCGCGGTCGCCGCCGGGCGGCGTGCTGTGCAGGAACGCCACGTCGTCCTCATCCAGCGCCACGTTCGGAATGGCTTCGATATGATCGACGTCAATGTCCGCGCCGTCACGCACGACCGTGTCGCGCCCGGCAGTAGCGCGCTCGCCGGTGCCGCCCGAATCACTGTCGCTGTCGAGGTTGGCGTCACCCACGTCCGGTCCGGCCGTACCGCCGGCGCGGCTGGTATCGATGTCGGACGTGGTGCCGGTATCGAAGTCGAGCATGTCGTCACCGGCCAGCCCGGCGGCGCCGACCACATCGCTGCCGCTGTCGGACGTATCGCTGGGGCCCAGGGCGCCGGTGCCGTGGCCGCTACCGAGTACGCGGTCCGGGGCTTCAGGGAAGTTGTCAGGATCAAGTGTGCTGTTGCCAGTCATGATGGCCTCCATATGGTGAGAAATATTGTAGTTTCAGGCTACCGATTTTTTGGCATCGGGGGCGCACGCCCGGCGCCAGCGGCGCGCCTGGGAGTGGACGGTCAAAAGGAATGCCGCATGCCGATATTGACGGCCGCCGAGCCACCTACCGCGGCGCCATTCAAGGCGCCGGGACGCAGTTGCGTGTGCGACAGCGCCGCGTAAAAGTCCAGCTTGCGGGACATGGCGTAAGTGGCTCCCACCGCCAGTTGCTGGGCGTTCAAGTCTGCCGCGTCGCGGTCATTCTTGCGCACGAACGACGCGAGCAGCGTGGTTGCACCCATCGGCATGGCCATGCCCACCAGCACATCGCGGCTGTTGGTCGACGGCGTGCTGACCATGGCCGCTCCGTAAGGATTGTCGGGATTCCACAAGGGCGAACTGCCCCAGCCGCGGTTGGCACTGTACGCCGTGTAGGCCTTGACGGGTCCGATATCGATGTTGGCGGCAATGATGGAATTCTTGGCGTCGGTGCGCAGGCCCAGCGGCATGGAGGGCGCGACCTTGGCCACGTTCTTGTTCTGGTGTGCAATGCGGAATGTGAAAGGGCCGCCCTGGGCGCCCACGGAAATGCCCCAGGCGCGGTTGTTGCTCCGGTCGCGCTCGATGCCGTCGATGGGCAGGCGGCGCGGTTCGGCCACCGTGGCCAGGCCCATGCGCTTGCCGGGGTAGCCAAACACCTGGGTCGCGGTATCGGTCATGCCGGGCTCGAACAGATCGTCCACCTCGATCACGGCCAGGGCGCGCTTGCCGTCCATGGTAGGCAAACTGAGCCGGAAAACATCGCCGGAACGTGGCCCGCTTTGGGCATGCGCGAGACTCGCGCAGACGCTCAGGGACACCACCAGCAAACTTGTCGATTTCATTACTTGACTCCAGCATTAATTGTTCCGCTAAAGTCAGTATCTCCCCGATAGCCACAAACGCTCTGTCGGTTACCCCACACAAGCACGTGCATATATCAAGCATTCGGCTCGTTGTGCTGCGGGAGCAATCCTACACGCTAAGTAATATCGATGTTTCTCAAGTGAAATATGGCCAGAAAGTCAGAATGCCGATGATGAGCGAGGCCAGCGCGGCAATAAGCACGCCGCCTGCCGCAATATCCTTGGCATGCTTGACGGCCTCGCTATAGTTGGGCGACACCACGTCGCACACGTATTCCACTGCCGTATTGATGGTTTCGCCCACCCACACCATGGCCATGGCCACGATCAGCCAGCGCCAGTCGCTCGCCGACACGTTGCAGTACAGCGCCAGCGCGATGACCGCCATGGTCGCAACTGCATGCAGCCAGGCGTTGTGCTGAGTCTTGAGCATGAAAATAATGCCGGCAATTGCATAGGCAAAACTTTTCAGGCGGGCCGACAGGGTCAGCCGCTGGGGAATGCTCCCGTTCTTCACTTCCATTGCTCTCTTTCCTTCAGCTTGTTCTCTGATCGCCAAATCGGCTGGCCTTGGCCGCGTCCGGGCCCGGCACCGGCGGCTATTCTCTCATGAGCCATTTTCAGCCAGCCTTTTTTGCCCGGTGGCCCAGCTTGAGCAAAGTCGCCAGCACGGTGTCCACGTGCTCGCCCTGCACTTCGATCACGCCATCCTTGACCGTGCCGCCCGCGCCGCACGCTGCCCGCAAGGCCTTGCCCAGCACCGCCAGTGCCGCCGCATCCAGCGCCACGCCCTTGACCAGGGTGACGCATTTGCCGCCGCGCCCCTTGGTCTGGCGCGACACCCGGACCGCGCCATCACCGGCCACGGCCGCCTTGGCCAGTGCCTTGCAACGGCAATTGGCCAGCGGCTCGCCGCAGGCAGGGCACAGGCGGCCCGTTTCGGTGGAATACACCAGTGTGCCGGAAGAAGATTTACGCATGATGGAAGCAAAAAAAACAGAGGGCGCATTATCTCACCCGGCGCGCCAACAAAAAAGATGCGAGGCAAATGCATCCAGTTGTTGTTCGTTTGCGTATATGAATTGTCACTCCCGTTTCGGGACGATTCAACTTGTCCATAGAGAAAGGTTCATACCATGCACGCGCCTACCCTGCCCAAGCTCCTGCTCGCCTCTGCCATTGCCCTGTCCCTTGCCGCCTGCGGCAGTGACGACGACGCGGCCAGCGACACCCCGCCAGTCGTCACCACGCCGATCCCGCCGGTCGAAGCGGGCGACACCGTCATCCTCACCTCTGCCAATCGCCTGCTTTCCTACAACATGGACAACAGCGCCACCCTGCGCACCGGCGTGACGATCACCGGCATGCAGTCCGGTGAAAACATGGTCGGCATCGACTATCGCCCTGCCGACGGCCTGCTGTACGGCGTGGGCAGCACGGGACGGCTATATACGATCGATCCGACCACCGGCGTGGCCACCCAGAAGTCAACCCTGAGCGCCGACGCCACCGATACCACCAATCCCTTCACCGCCATGGCCGGGACCGAGTTTGGCGTGGACTTCAACCCCGTGCCTGACCGCCTGCGCGTTGTCAGCAACACGGGCCAGAACCTGCGCATCAATGTCGACACGGGCGCCACCACCACCGACGGCAATATCAACGGCGGCGCGGCCAACACCGTCCTCACGGCCGCCGCCTACACCAACTCCTTCGCCGGCACCGGCAGCACCACCCTGTTCGTGCTCGATGGTGCCAATGGCACGCTGTATACCCAGAACCCGCCCAACGACGGCACCCTCGCGTCGCCGGTGGCACTGGGCGTGACCGCCACCAGCGTGGGGGCGTTTGATATCGACGCGCGCAACAACCGTGGCTACGCCGTCATGACAGTTGGCGGCGTGCGCGGCATCTATGCCATCAACCTGGGCGTCACCACGGGCGCTGCCACCCTGGTCAATTCCATCGCCGCCATGGAAGACGTGCGTGGCATCGCCATTCGTACGCCCGCTGCGCCCACCGTGTTCGGCCTGACCAGCACCAACCGCCTGGTATCGTTCCGCCCTGCCACGCCCAACACCCTGGCCACCGACGTGGCAGTGACCGGCACCGCCAGCGGCGAGCGCCTGATCGGCATCGACGTGCGCCCGCGCGACGGCGCCATGATCGGCATCGCCGCCTCGGGCCGCATCTACACCATCGACACAGCCACTGGTGCGGCCACCCTCAAGGCCACGCTGGCTGCCGATGCGACCGACGCCACCGCGCCATTTACCGCCATCGCCGGCACCGAATTCGCTGTCGACTTCAACCCCGTGGCCGATCGCCTGCGCGTGATCAGCAACAGTGGCCAGAACCTGCGCATCAACGTCGACACCGGCGCCACCACGACCGACGGCACCATCAACCGCGCGCCCGCCCTGCCCGCCGTAACCGCTGCCGCCTACACCAACAGCTTTGCCGGCACCACCTCCACCATGCTGCTGGTGGCCGATGCCGACAGCGACAGCCTGGCGCTGCAAAATCCGCCCAATGACGGCACGCTGGTCAATATCGGCGGCTTCGGGCTCGATGTCAGCGGCGACGTGGGCATGGACATTGCCGGTGGCGCCAACGGCCTGGTACTGGCCGCCCTGCGCCCCGCGGGCGGGCCTGTCACCCTGTACCGCGTGAATGCGGCCACCGGCGCCGCCACGCCGGTCAATGGCAGCACCAATGCGGCCCTGTCGGCCATTGGCACCGGTGCGGTGGACCTGGTCGACATCGCCATCGTGCTCAAATAAGCGGGCACACCCCGTCGCGCGGCAGGTGACGGGGTAGCGCAATTCATCCTCAGCGCATCGTGCCTTCACATTGCGGCCCTAAAGTGCAGCTATCGACTTTAACCAGGATGGGGATCATCATGAATACAACGATGGGCAATGGCCGCGGTGGCGCCGAAAACAACATCAGCCGGGATATCGCCCGGGTGCTCGCGGGCACCGGCCTGCTGCTGCTTGTTCCACTGGCGGCCATGCAGTTCACGGACGAAGTGGTCTGGACGCTGTCCGACTTCGTGTTTGCCGCCCTGCTGATCGCAGGTACCGGCATTGCTTATGTCCTTATCGCCAGCAAAGTCAAGACCAGCCGCCAGCGCATGATCACCGCCGCCGTGCTGGCCTGTGTCTTCCTGACGGTGTGGGCCGAACTGGCGGTAGGCCTGTTGGACTGAAGGCGCCGAAGGCCACCCGCGAAAAGCCAGCGTGATGCTGGCTTTTTTACGTGCGGCGCTAGAGCGGCACCTGGACGCGTGCCTTGATATGTTTGAGGTTGGCGATGATCGTAAAGGTCATTACCACCAGCAGCGACCACGAGCTCCATTTCCCCACGTGCACCATGGACCAGGCGCCGAGCTGGTTGGGATACTTCCAGATGCCGAAAAAGGTACTGATGTTTTCGGCCAGCCAGATAAAAAACCCGATCAGCACAAAGGCAAGCAGCAAGGGCATCGTGCGGTCAACGTCCAGTGGCCGGTAGATGACGGTGGCGCGTGCGTACAGCCCCAGTGCGCACGCTGCGACGTACCAGCGGTAGTCGCCAATGAAATGATGGGTAAAGAAGTTGGCGTAAATGAGAATGGCAATGAGCGCGGCCATCCAGTAAGGCGGGTGATGCCGGATGCGCAGGTCAAACAGGCGCCAGGCCTGGATCATGTAGCTGCCCACGGCCGCATACATGAATCCCGCAAACAGGGGCACCCCAAACAGCTTGGTGTACGCAAAGTCGGGATAGGCCCATGACTTGATCCCGCTCGACGTCTTGAATACCTCCAGCGCGAAACCGATCACGTGGAACAGCGTGACCGCCTTGAGCTCATCGACCGTTTCGAGCCGCGACCAGACCATCCATGCCTGGATGCCGAGTGCCACCACAAGCAGCACGTCGTAGCGGGGAAGGCCGAGCAACCCGGCCCGGGGCACCGTAAACACCGCGAGAAAGAACAGTCCCACGAACAGGCAGGCGCGCGCGTTCTTGATGCCGAAGTAAATGAATTCTGTCAGCCAGCGCGCCGGGCCGGTGAGCGCCGGGCGCGCATGGTGGGCGGACAAGCGCGCATCAAGGGTGCTGATGCGCAAGGTGGAAAGCAGGGACAGCGTCTGGCCGGACAATTTCACAGTCACTCCAAAAAAAACGAGGGCATATGCCACCTCTTGCATGGTGAGGAGTGTGTGTGAAGTGACGATGAAGTGGCCGAAATCAAAAAAAGGGAACGCCAATGACGGCGCTCCCTTGTACGCACGACCGGGGTGCGGTCACGCCCCTTGTTACCAGCTCAGCTTGAGCGAATATTTGCCGCCGACCGCGCCCGTGCCCCCGCTGTAGTACACCACGCGTACATAACGGGCCATGGTCGTGCTGTTGTAGTTGGTCACGGAAACCGCATCAGTGGCGCCAGGTCCATTCTCGCTCTTGCCGAGCAAGCCGCCATTGGCGCCGTACACCAGCAGATCGTAATCTGCATTCGCGCTGCCGGGAATCAAGGTCGAGCTGAGCGTCTTGCCGGGCGGCAGTTGCACCAGGAAGATATCGGTATCGCTCCAGCTGCCCATGCTGCCTTGCACGGTCGTGCCGCTGGTAGCGACAATATTGGCGCTGCTCATGCCATTGTTCGGCTCCACTTCGGTTCTGAGCAGCGGATCGGTGGTCGGTGGCGGTGGCGTCACGGTGCCGCCCATGGCAAGCACGGCTGCGGTGGCATCGACCACCCCCGTGCCGCAGCCATTGCATGCTGCCGCAAAAGCGCGGGTGGTGGACTTGAGCCTGGATTCAAGTTCGTCGACGGTGACCGATGGTTTCTTCGCGATCATCAATGCTGCCACCCCGGCCACGTGCGGCGCGGCCATTGACGTGCCCTGCTGATACGAATAGCTGTCCGCACCCGGGGTGGTGGTGCCGGCGTTGTGGGTGGACAGGATACCGTTGGCATTGACCTGGGTGTCGCCACCGGGCGCGGCAACATCGATGACTGCGCCATAGTTGGAGTACCAGGCACGTCCACCGGAACGATTGACCGCTGCAACGGTCGTCACGCCTGCGCAGTTGGCCGGCGTGAAGCCGCTGGCATCCGTGTTGTCGTTGCCTGCCGCAACAATGACAATGCTGCCGCGTGCGCGTGCGCCATTAATCGCCGTCTGGGTGGTGGTGTCGCAGGTGCCGGGGCCACCGAGCGACAAATTGATCACCCGCGCCGGGTTGGCATTGGCCGGTACGCCTGCAACCGCACCGCCGGACGACCAGATGATGGCATCGGCAATGTCGGACGTATAGCCACCGCATTTGCCGAGTACGCGGGCCGGCACCACCTTGGCATTGAATGCCACGCCGGCCACGCCCACGCCGTTATTGGTACGGGCGGCGATGGTCCCCGCCACGTGGGTGCCGTGCCAGCTCGAATTGGTATTTTGCGCCGGGCGCCCGAAGCCGCACTGGTTCGCGATCAGCGAGTCGCCCGTATCGGTGGCATCGGCATCGCGGCCGCCACCGTCATTGGCCACGCTGGCGTTACTGATGAAGTCGTAGCCGGGCAAGAGATTGGCGGCCAGGTCGGGGTGCGGCCGAAAGCCGGTATCGATCACGGCCACGGTCACGCCAACACCGGTGGACTGGTCCCACGCTGCCGGCAGGCGCAGGCCGCCTGCCGCTTCAAAATAATGCCATTGCTCGTTGTAGCGCGAATCGGTCGGCGTCATCAAGGCCTGCAGCATGCGGTCCGGCTCGGCGTATTCAACCGACGGGTCGCGCGCCTTCAGGTCTGCCGCCAGCGCGGCCACATCCTTGACGGACATTTTTCGGTCGAGCTCGAACACCTGGGCACCGGTCGCGGTCGTGCGCGCCGCTTTCATGGTCACGCCCAGCTGCTGGCCGGCGCGGGCGGCAAAGGCCATGCGGCTGCTGCTCATGGGCGCCGCCATTGCACCCTGCTTGCCGCTTGTGGCGGCAGCGCGGTACTTGACGATCATGCGGTCGGTATCGGCGGCGTAGTGCCTGGCAGCGGCATTGGGCTGCAAATCCGGCATACCGGCCACTGCCACCATCGGGCCAGTTGCCAGCATGACGGCGGCGGCCATTTTTAAAAGGGTTGGATAGTTCAACTGCGATTGCTTCATGTCGTTTCCTCTGACTCCGTAAGAATTTATGGAGGAAGACGCAGGCATTACCTTTGTCGTCCAGTTATTCCCGTTATTCGCGGGACCCGCTTCTGAGTAGCGAGCTCTGCAATGTAAGACGTAATCACAGGCGCAGGACAACTGGTCTAGACAACTGTGCCGATTTCGGCGCGGTAGTCACATGAAATTCACACAGCATAAAATGTTTTTGTTGCATTATTTCTTGAAATAATGCAAATGTAAAATTTACATTTAACTGTTGGGCAGTTTTTCCCTTCACAAGCGAAAACGCCACGATCGACTCGTGGCGTTTCCGTATGACTGGGCGGAGGACCTGCCCTCCGCATCTGGCTAGCCCTTAACGGCCGCCGACATTGCCTGGCTTCTTGCCGGCACCCTGGTTATATGACTGCTGGCTGTCCGAGCGCTCCATCTGCGACTCGCGCGAGGCCGACTGCTTGTTGCCGGAACTCTGGGACGACTGCTTGTTGTCGGACTTTTGCGAAGACGACTGCTGATTACCAGACTGCGAGCCGGATTGCATATTGCCCCCATTCTGCGAGGACGACTGCTGGCTGCCGGATTGCTTCGACGACGACTGCTGGTTGCCGGATTGCCTGGACGCCGACTGCTGATTGCCCGCATTTTGCGACGCCGACTGCTGGCTGCCCGCGTTTTGCGAACCCGACTGCATATTGTTCATTGAATCTTCCGACGAACCCGACTTGTTGCCGCCCTGGGACATATGCTTACCGCCTTGCTGGTTTTTGCTCTTGCTAGTCATAAATGATCTCCTTGAGTCTGATAACTGAGGAAACGTACCACTGATGTGTACGTCTGCTTGAGTGAGACTATCTTAACCAGCTCGGCCTTACTCTGCCTCGGCGGTTCGGCAGGCTGTTTGTCGGACTAGGGGAAGCTTCCTTGTAGGACGAGTCACGCGGACCACGAGACGCACCGCGTTCGCCTGGCCAGGGGCCAGGGACTGCGCCCCGCCTGGGCACGCCGCCATCCGCCTGCTTACCGGGCCTTGACCCGGTGAAGCGCGCACAGCTTGTTGCCATCCGGATCGCGCACATAGGCCAGATGCATGGCGCCGAGCTGGCTTTCACGCGGGCCAGGCGGCTCTTCGCACGAGGTGCCGCCATTGGCCACTGCCACATCATGGAACTGCACGACCTGCTCCGGCGAATGGCACTTGAAGCCGATGGTGCCCCCATTGGCGGCGGTGGCCGCTTCCCCATTGATCGGCTCGCTCACGCAAAAGGTGCTGCCGTCGTGGCGATAGAACAGCCTGGTGTGGCCACTGGCAGCCACATCGCGGTGGGGCTCGCCCGCACCCAGCATGCCGAGCAAGGCATCGTAAAAGCGCTTCGACCGTTCGATATCGTTCGACCCAACCATCACATGATTAAACATTTCCCGTCCTCGAAGTGAGCATTGTTGTCCAAATTTTTTATAGAGTATAAGGCAACACGGCCGGCCCGCAACAGTGGCCTACCACCACGTACATATATCAGTGGCCGCACTCACATTATTGATGCTAGTATCATTTTTGGATACGCTTCCAATGAAGATGCGATTCAGCTAGTCGGGAAGACCTGCCCGCGGATGCCTTCATCCATGGGCAAGTCCACCTGTCACTTTATAAAAACCATTCGAGACAACATGAAAAACACACTCTTCGCGGGGAAGCTGCTTCCCCTGGCCGCGGCCGGCCTGCTGGCCGCCTGCGCCGACAACCCCCAGGACCACACGGCCATCGCCGCGCGTGCCAGTAAGACCGCCGCCGTGCTCGTGCAAGGCACGGCGGCGGACAGTCTGGCACCGGGCCGCTACGTCATCGTCAATGCCCAAAGCGGCAAGTGCGTGGACGTGGCCTGGGCCAGCATGGCCGACGGCGGCAACATCCAGCAGGTAGACTGCAACACCAACCTGGCCCAGGTGTTCGATGTGAGCCAGCCCGCAGCCGGCGTCTACAAGCTGACCAATGCCGGCAGTGGCAAGGTGATGGATGTGAGCGCGTCGTCGACCCTGGATGGCGCCAACGTCCAGCAGTGGACCGACAACGGCACCAATGCCCAGCGCTTCACCGTGGCCCGTACCCTTGGCAACCGCTACGTGCTCACCAACGTCAACAGCAAGAAATGCGTGGACGTGGCCGGCGGATCGCTCGCCTCCGGCGCCAACATCCAGCAAGCCACCTGCAACAATACGGCCGCACAGCAGTTCCACTTCTACCCCCGCAGCGATGCCGGACGGGGCGTGCTGCCGGTGGGGCTGTACGCGCTCAGTTCTCACCATTCTCGCCTGTGCCTGGGCATCGACGGCGCAAGTATCAACGCCGGAGCCAGGGCCGTGCAGGCCACGTGCGCCGCCACATCGGCCCAGCGCTTCCATGTACTGGCCGGAGGCAACGGCAGCTACTGGTTCGCCAACGCCAACAGCGGCCTGGCGCTGGAGATTGCAGGCGGATCTACCGCCAATGGCGCCCAGGTGATTCAGCGCGGCGACGCGCAGCAGCCGAACCAGCGCTTCAGCGTCAATGCCACCAGCAGCGGCTACCAGATCGTTGCGCGCAACAGCAATCGCTGCCTCGACGTACCGGGCTGGAGCACCACGGCGGGTGCCGTGATCCAGCAATGGGATTGCGGCAACCAGGCCAACCAGCGCTGGGCCTTCGAGCCCGTGACCGGCGCCACTGTCGAACCGCCACCGACGGGCGGCTGGCGCCTTGTATGGGCGGACGAATTCAACGGCACCAGTGTCGATATGAACAAGTGGGAATTTGAAGTCAATGGCGCAGGCGGCGGCAATGGCGAACTCCAGTACTACACGGCGCGGCCGGAAAACGCCTTCGTTTCCAACGGCGCACTCACGATCCGGGCGCAGCGCGAGAATTATTGCAGCACTGACGGCTGCCGCCAGTACACGTCCGCGCGCCTGCGCACCCGTGGCAAGGGCGACTGGCTGTACGGGCGCATGGAAGCGCGCGCCAGACTGCCGCGCGGCCAGGGACTGTGGCCTGCGATCTGGATGCTGCCAACCGACTTTGCCTACGGCGGCTGGGCTGCCAGCGGCGAAATCGACATCGTGGAAGCGGTCAACCTGGGCGGCGCGGGCGGCAACTCCATCTTTGGCACCCTGCACTACGGCGGCGCCTGGCCCAACAATGTCCACAAAGGCGGCAATACCGCGCCTGCGGCCAGCGTGGTGGATAACTTCCACACCTATGCGGTGGAATGGGAGCCGACCCAGATTCGCTTTTACCTGAACGGCGTGCTCTATCACACGGCAACCGACTGGTGGTCCAGCGGCGGCGCCTTCCCGGCGCCGTTTGACAAGCGTTTCCACATGCTGCTCAATGTGGCAGTGGGCGGCAACTGGCCGGGGTCGCCGGATGCGGGGACGGTATTTCCGCAGACGATGCAGGTCGATTACGTGCGGGTGTATCAAAAGTAAAGCGGCCAGTTGGCTGCGGTCACGGCCCCGCCTCGGTGAGTGCGGGGCCTTTTTATTGACGGTACTGGCCTCTGGAGGCGGCCCCGGTCGTCTTCCTTTACCCTTGCCCGCAGCGTAGAATAACGCCCATCAATTTACCGGCTGAGTACGCATCGGCTCGCACAAAACAATCGCGGCTAGTGATACGTCCTCTCGGCGGCTGACCGGCGCCATATAACGGCAGGGCCCTTGTGCGACTCCTGAAGCAATCCCACCTGCCATTCTGAGGAGATTCATGAAGCTTTTTACCCAATCGGCGCTGGCGCGCTCCAGCGGTGTCTGCCTGTTCGCGTTTGCCGTCGTGAGCGCCGGCTGCACCTCCCCTGCCCGCCTGACCAGTGAGCAAGCGCCGCCGGAGCAAGCTGCGCAATGGACCGGTACCTGGGGCACTGCACCGGCAGGCCCGACGGCACCTGGCAGCATACAAAGCTTTGCGAACCAGACGCTTCGCCTGATCGTTCATACCAGCATCGGCGGCTCACAGGTGCGCATTCGCGTGTCGAACGAACACGGCGCCGTACCGCTGTACATCGGAGCAGCGCGCATCGCCCTGCAGCGCACCGGTGCCGAGATTGTTCCGGGCAGCGACCGCGCACTCACCTTTTCCGGCTCCCGTTCCGTCACCATACCGGCCGGCTCACCGGCCGTTAGCGACCCGATTGCGTTTGACGTGCCGGCATCGTCGGATCTGGCCATCAGCCTTTACTTTCCCGCGCAGGTGCAGGTCACAACCATCCACGAAAACGCATTCCAGACAAATTACGTTTCCGCGCCGGGCAACTTTGCAGCTGCAAGCGTGCTGCCCACCCAGAAAGCGATTACGTCCTGGCCATTCCTGACCCAGGTTGATGTCCTCTCGCGCGCCCCGGTACTGGTGGCCTTTGGCGATTCCATCACCGAGGGCGCCATCACAACGCTCGACGCCAATCAGCGCTGGCCCGATTTGCTCGCGCGGCGCGTGCAAAGTGCGGCAAGGGCGGCATCGGCGGCGGGTAAGGCGTTGGTGCATCCGACGCCAGCCATTGGCATCGTCAATCGCGGCATCGGTGGCAACCGTCTGCTGCGCGATTCCGGGGGAGATGGCCTGGCCGGACGCGCCGCCTTGGCGCGTTTTGACCGCGATGTGCTGGCGACGGCCGGTGTCGAGCATGTGATCGTGCTACTTGGGATTAACGACATCGGCGTGCCTGGCACCCCTGGTTCGACTCTGGAGCAGGCCGTGACGGTGGACGACCTGGTCGCCGGCTACCGCCAGCTGATCGCGCGGGCCCGCGCCAGGGGCCTGAAAATTTACGGTGGGACCATGACGCCTTTCGAAGGCACCATCTACCCGGACTATTATTCGCCAGAGAAAGAGCGCGTGCGGCAGGCGGCGAATGCGTGGATTCGCACCAGCGGAGAGTTTGATGGCGTGATTGACTTCGACCGCGCGGTCCGCGATCCCGATCATCCGGCGCGATTGCTGCCGGCGTTCGACGGCGGCGATCATCTGCACCCGGGCGACCTTGGTATGCGGGCGATGGCCGACGCTGTGCCGCTTGAACTGTTTGCTGCAAAGCGCACGGGTTCTGGTGGCGTTGATGCCGTGCCCACGCTAATTGGAACGCGATGAGCTAAAGATCCAGGCAGCCGATCACGCAGGGCACGACGTCGAAAGCCGGACGTGCCGTGGGTGGGGCCCGTCCACAGCTGATTTTCGCTCATCGTGAAGATCATGCGCGAGCGTTGCGCGCACCTTGTTTCATCTTTGTGACCGCAACCCGGCGGTCAGCTACAGATGTCCTCTCCGCCCTTTTTCTTCGCGTGGGGATTGTAGACCTAGCTTCGGCTGCATTCAGGGCATACACTACTGCTGGGGGCTGGAGAAGTTGCGGATCATACTCGCAACTGCCGCCGGTTCAACAGCAATGTCAAGATTGAAGGGAGCGCTATCGGACGCAGATACGATAAGCGTCCGGCCAGCGGCGCCCGATAATGCAATCCCGGCAAGAACACGCGCGGCATGTACCGCCGTTTGCGACACCGGGCCCGCACCCGCGTGGTGAATATGATGCGGCCCAGATCCCAGAAACTTCCCATTGTCCGGCGTACGTTCCAGCCACTCCAATCGCCAAAGCGGCCTTGCCGTTTTGATGAGGAGCGGCTCAAGCGAGACCCATTCCCGTGGTTCGGACGGTTCAAGATCGAACTTCAACGGGAACACCTCGAAGTATTTGGCCAAACCCCGATCCTCAGTAGAAAACACGACACTGCGACCATTTTTCATCCTGAGTGCGACAAAGAATCGCCAATAGCCATCGGCATGGAAATAGGCATTCACACGCCGCCCAACAAGCTGCGAAAAGTCAGCGCATGCCGTCACCGACTCAATCAGCATGGCGACAGCCTTCTACGGGATGCACTACCGCCGCGTAGAGCTGCGCTACCCGCGCAACGGATATCCCCTCGCGTTGTTCGATAGCGAGCGGGTGACAGTTCGGCTCCAGTTCGACGTAGGGTCGAAATCGGCCATCCCTCAGATGAACACGGGTCTTCAGATTGACAGTGTCGGGATACGGCCCGAGGGCTGCATTCAACCATCCAAAGAAGGGGCCAATATGCGACCGCGTATCGGCATCAAAACACGCTGCCCATTGCTGATAGCTTTGCTCGCTCAGCGACACCCACACCCCCCAAGAAAGCGGCTCTGCTTCCTCAAGCACGGGAATTTCGAGACAGCAACGAACAAAATACTGCGCCTGGTCGATGACGCAGGAGTCCGAATCAAGCTGGCAGCGTGCCTGACGTTCGTGGACCGGGACGGCGTAATAGCTCAGGGGCGCGTTGGCACCAAACGCGGGCATACCTTGATGAACCTCGCCGCATCCACTGCATAAACACTCAAACACCATCGCGACTTCCTTTCTCGTTCATCCGTTACGCCACCCTGCCCCGTCTCGGGGAACACATTTTCCGGAAAACAAACCAGCAAGACATCTTTGATGCCTCTTACGGGAATGCCGATGTTGTATAATAATTGCCAAATCCATAACATCAAGTGCGACCTACATGCGTTCATCCCAGCCCGTCACGGCATGCTTGCCAATTGCCACCGTCAAAGCCTCAATTGCCGGCTGGCTGATTCGCACGACGTTCGCCTTCTTGACGCTAGCGTTATCTAATACGGCCTGGGCGGCAGAACCCACGGTGGAGTACTACGACGTGCGAGGCGCCACGATGGAGCAGTTGCGCAAGGCGATGCAGGAAAATGGCCCCGTTGGCAAGGACGGTACCCGGCATGAAATTTACACGAAATGGCAAGTGTTTTGGAACTATAAACTCGTGCCCGCAGGCGCGACATGCAAGCTCGTGTCGATAAATACCAGGCCGGAAGTCACGATTACGATGCCCAAACTGGTCAGCGAAGGCGAGGTGCCAGAGCATTTGCAGCGCTCATGGGAGAGCTATAGCAGCGCGCTACGAATCCATGCGAACGGTTACTACGATAACGCTATCGGGGCGGCAGGTGAAATCGAACGCCGTCTCACTGGCATGAGCAGTACTTCAGGTTGCAAACTGCTGGCAGAAGAGTTAAACGGCAAGGCCAAGGCTGTCATTGATGAGTACAAGGCGAAGGACCGGGCACATGAGGCCAATCCAGTACAGCTCGCCGAGCAATCGACGTGCAAGAAGCCGGAATATCCGGCTGACTCGCGCCGCAACGGAGAGCAAGGCATTGTCAACGCCTCATTTCTGATCGGGCCGGACGGCCATGTCATCGACAGGAAGATTGTCAGATCAAGTGGCTTCGTGAACCTGGACAATGCGGTACTCGACGCCCTTGGCAAATGCAGTTTCAAGCGGGCAGGCAAAGATGTGACGCCGGAGCCGCAGTGGCAGCCCGTTCAATATGTATGGGTGCTGCAGTAGCGCTAAAGGACGGCTGAAGGATACGGTTTTGTTCGCCATCCAGTGATGCAAGCACGAAATGTCCGGGATATCGGTATCGGGATCTTCTCTGCATGACGCGAAATCGAAAAAATTTCCCGAACTAGAATTGAAAAAGCCCCAACTCGTGGGGCTTTTGTTCTATATCTTGGCGGAAGCGGTGAGATTCGAACTCACGAACGGCTCACACCGTCGCCAGTTTTCAAGACTGGTGCCTTCAACCACTCGGCCACGCTTCCTGCAGACCCGCATTATACAGAAATCAGCTTGTCGTGGGCATCCTGCCAACTCACACCGCCGCCGGCCAGTCCTCGCGCAGCGCTTTTTCAAACGCCAGCGCCGCCAATGGGCGCGAGAAGTAGTATCCCTGCACCTCATCACATCCCGCCCCCAGCAAAAACTTGAGCTGCTCCGGCGTCTCCACCCCTTCCGCAATCACGCGGTGCCCGAGCTGCTGGCCGATGCTGATGATGGTGCTGGCAATCGCGCAGTCGCTGCTGTCGAGCGGAATACCGGTGGTGAAGGACTGATCGATCTTGAGCGTATCGATCGGAAAGCGCTTCAGGTACGACAGGCTCGAATACCCAGTACCGAAATCATCGAGCGAGAGCGACACGCCCAGCGCATTGATCTGGTCCATGATGTCGATCACGCGCTCGATGTCGTGCATCAGCGTGCTCTCGGTGATCTCCAGCTCCAGCCAGTATGGCTCCAGCCCGTGGCGCGCCAGCGTGGCCGCCACGCGCGAGGGCAGGCTCGCCACGAACTCGCGGGCCGAGACATTGACCGCCATGCGAAACGGGAGCACGCCCGCGCTCTTCCAGCGCGCCGCCTGGGCGCATGCCGCTTCCAGCACCCATTCGCCCACCTGCACGATCAGGCCCGTCGATTCGGCCAGCGGAATGAATTCACCTGGCGAGACCATGCCGCGCTCCGGATGCATCCAGCGCACCAGCGCCTCCGCGCCCACGATGCGGTTGCTGCCGATTTCGAACTTGGGCTGGAAGTGCAGCAGCAATTCATTATTGACCAGCGCATGGCGCAGGTCGTGCTCCAGGCGCATGCGCTCCTGCATGCCCTGGTTCATGTCGTGGCAGTAGAAGGCGACGCTCTCGTCCTCGCCGTGGCTGCGCTGTTTGGCGCGCGCCATGGCGATGTCGGCGTGGCGCAGCAGCGATTCGGCGTCCGTACCATCTTGCGGGTAGACGCTGATGCCGATGCTGGCGCCCACGCGCAGGTCGTGCCCCTCAATCAGGAAGGGATCGAGCAGCGCGGCCTGCAGCTTGCGCGCCACCGTGCCGGCTTCAAAATGCTGGCGCAGGTCGAACAGGCCGACGCCGAATTCGTCGCCCGACAGGCGTGCCACCACATCCTGCTCGCGCAGCGTGGCCCGAAAGCGCTTGCCCACTTCGCGCAGCAGTTCGTCGCCAATGCGCCGTCCCAGCGCGTTGTTGATGTCCTTGAAGCGGTTAAGGTCCACGTACAGCACGCAGCCGGTCGATCCATTGCGCTGGGCGACAGACATCGACTGGTCCAGCAGCTTCATCATCAAGGTTCGGTTGGGCAGGTTGGTCAGCGCATCGTGGTACGCCAGCTGATGCAGCTTTTCCTCGGTGCGTTTGCGCTCGGTGATGTCGCTCAGGTAGGCAATCAATCCGGCCGGATGGCCAGCCGCGTCGCGTAGCGGCGACATGGACATGCTGGCCCAGAACACGTCACCGTTTTTTTTACGGCGCCGCACTTCCATCACCTTGCCACCCTGCTCCACGAAGGCGTCGTGAAAGCCCGCTTCTTCGTCCACGTACAGGAACAGGATGTTGCGGCCCACCGCTTCCAGCGCGGTGTAGCCAAACAGGCGCTCGGCGCCCTTGTTCCAGCTGGTGATGTAGCCCGTCGCATCCATGGTCAGCACCGATTCGTTGATGCGGTCGAGGATCTGGGCCTGGTGCGAGAGCTGGCGTTCGATTTCGGCGTACGCGTGGGTCGAACGCATGGCCAGCGAGTGCAGCTGCAGCAGATTGGCGGTGAGCTTGGCGAGGCTTGCCAGATGATCGCGGTCGCCGTCGTCGTAGATGGCGCGGCCCCACACGGCAAAGCGGCCGAAGCGGCGGCCGTTGCAGGCGATATCCTGCACCAGGCCCTGCATGGTGTCCGGAATGAGGTCGCTGCCATCGTCATCGGCCGAGGCGTCGCAGGGCACGAACAGGCCCCACGGGCTACCCAGCAGGCTGCGGGCGATGCGGCCTATTTCGTCGGCCAGCATCTGGCCGCGCATGTGCATCACCGCCTCGCACAGGGCGGCGCTGCTGCTCATGATGTCGTTTGCCGGTCGCAGAAACATGTCAGAGATTCCGGCTTACCTGGATCGCCCAGTGGTAGGCATGCAGCTGCGAATTCCACCACTGCAGTGGCGTGATGGCGGCGCCAGCGAGCATGTCAGGCGATACTTCGTCCGCTTCGATCATGGCCAGCAGCTGGCCGAATTTGCCACTGCGCGTGAGCAGCGCATCCGAGGCGATGGCCGGCAGGCTCAGAGCGCCCACGATTTGTTCCATCGTCATGCCAAACAGGAGGTTGAGCAGCGAGAAGACGCCGGTCATGAATGCGAGGTCCTGGTCATCGCGCTCGCCCCCCTGCAGCTTGCACAGCATTTCCATTTGCGCCGCGCGCATGCCGGCAATGGGCAGCAGCAGGTTGGGCAGGCCGTCGGCCTGCTGGCGCGCGTACAGCAACAGCTGCAGCCAGCGCTGGAGCTGGCGCCGCCCGAGGATGCTGATCGCCTGACCAAAGCTGGCAATGGGCGTGCTGTGCGCAAAGGCGGCGGAGTTGGCAAGCTTGAGCAGATGGTAGGACAGTGCCGGGTCTTGCTTGAGCAGCGTTTCAATCTCGCGCGTGTCCGCGTCGCGCGCGAGACAGCCGAGCAGCGTCATGAGGCGCTTGCGCGAACTGCCGTCGTCCGGGTTGTGACTGGGCTTGGGATGGAGCGGGTAGTCGCCGCTGAACCATTCGTAGCCCACGCGCGCGCATTCAGCGTAACGCGCGTGCGTGTGCACGCCATGCGCGAGATGCGGGCCAAAGACGAGGGGCAGCACGGTGGCGCCGGGGCCCTGGTGCGTGACGTCCGTGGCCACGCCGGTCAGTCCGGCGGGGGCAGCGGTGTCCGCTGGCAGCGCGCCGTCGATCAGTACGCGGTGGCCCTTCTCGTGCAGGGCCAGCGTGCGCTTGCGCGCGTCTTCGGCCTGCAGCGAGGCTGCACCAAAGGCAAAGGCGACGCGGCTGGGCGGCATCAGCGCTTCCAGGGCCGGGTCGATCACGGCCGCGGAGTCGAGCATGAGCACGCAGTTCAAGGGTGCAATGGCGGCCAGCAGATCCGGCGCGCCGAAAATACTGTGCAGCGCGGCCGGCAGCTGCTCCGCATCCTGGCTGACGCGGATGGACAGCGACACCCATGCATTCTGCAGGTTGGCAACCGGTTCGATACGAACTAGTGGAAAAGACAAGGAATCGGTAAGGGCCATCGACTGTCCACGTTCTAAGATCCTGCCATGTTATGTGAGATATTGATCAAACGCAATGCAATAAGTTTCCGTACGGCCATTTTATGAAACATTTCGCGTAGAGTTGTGAAATTCGCTGGCCGACAACAACACTTTGTTGATGCTACTCAAAGCGCGCATGCTGGACGGCGTACTTGATGAGCTCGGCCTGCCCCTCAATGCCAAGCTTGCGCTTGATGTTGAGACGGTGGGTTTCGACGGTGCGCACCGACAGGTCGAGCGTGCGGGCGATCTGCTTGTTGGATTGGCCATTTGCCAGTTCGCGCAGCACGGCCTGCTCGCGCGAGGTAAGCTGGTTATCCTGCACCAGGGGCCGGGCCAGCTGGCGCGCCAGGGGAGCGCTGTAGTAGATGCCGCCAGCCATGACGGTCTCGATGGCCAGCACAATATCCTTGCCCGGTGCATCCTTGAGCACGTAGCCGCGGGCGCCTGCCTGCATGGCCTGGCTTACGTATTCGAGCTTGTCGTGCATCGACAGGATCAGCACGGCAATGCCGGGAAAGCGCTCGCGCAGCTGGGCGGTCGCTTCGATGCCATTGGTGCCGCGCATGTTGATGTCCATGAGCACCAGGTCCACCCTGTCGCGGCCGGCCTGCTGGAGCGCTTCCTCGGCCCCGCCCGCCTCTGCCACCACCCGGAAGTGCGGCACGGCTTCCAGCCGCGCCCGCAGGCCGTCGCGCACGAGGGGATGATCGTCCACCAGCAAAATATGAATGAGTTGATCAATAAGTTCGGTCATGTTGTCGTGTTCACAGAGGCTTTGACGCGCGTGCCGGACGGGGTGGAGACGATGTCGAGCTCGCCCCCGATGGCGACCATGCGCTCCGTCATGTTGCGCAGGCCGATGCCGCGCCGGGGGTGGCTGGCCACGTGCGCCGAATCGAAGCCGACACCGTCGTCGCTCACGGTCAGCGTCACGCGCCGTCCCGCGCGCGCCAGTTCGATGGCGATTCGGCGCGCCCCGGCGTGGCGCTCGATATTGGTGAGCGCTTCCTGGGCGATACGAAACAGCACGGTATTGGCCACATCCGGCAGCCCGTCCGTGCTGCCACGCTGGACAAAATGGACGGGCACCGCGCTATGCTGGGTAAATTCCTCGGCCAAATGGTCGAGGGCGGCGGCCAGCCCCAGGTCGTCCAGGATGGCCGGGCGCAGGTCGTGCGAAATGCGCCGCACCTCGGCCAGCACATCATTGAGCTGGCTGGCGGTTTTCTCGAAGCTCGCGTACGCGGCCTGCTGTTGCCCGGCGTCGCCGTGCAGGCGAATGATGCCTGCTTCGATTTGCAGCTTGATCGATACCAGCCACTGGCTGATGCCGTCGTGCAGGTCGCGCGAGAGCCGCGAGCGCTCTTGTTCCTGCGACTCCACCACGCGCTGCGCCAGCACGCGCAGCTTGGCGTCGGCCACGCGCGATTCGCTGATGTTGAGGGCCAGGCCCGACACGGCCACCGCCAGCGCGCTCAGGATGGCAACGGCGGCAATCCATTGCATGGTGCTCTGGATGTGGCGCGACTGCTGGGCGTCGATCTTGGCCAGGGCCGCGTCCACATCATCGAGATAGATGCCGGTGCCCATCATCCAGCCCCAGTCCGCCATGGGAATCACGTAGCCCAGCTTGGGCGCGGTCTTGTTGGACGAGGGTTTGGCCCAGCTGTAGCGCTGCAGGCCGCCGCCGGCCCGGGCGCGCGCGATCAGGCGCTGGATGGTCGGCTCGCCCCGGGCGTCGCGCAGTTCCCACAAGTTGCGGCCCACCAGCTCCGGCTGGCGCGGGTGCATGAGGGCATTGCCCTGGAAGTCGTAGACGAAGAAATAGCCATCGTCGCCATAGCTCAGTGACGACAGGATGCGCTTGGCTTCATCCATGGTGGCCGCGTCGCGCTTGCCGGACTTGTACAGGTGCGCCACCGAGCGCGCCGCCAGCGAAATGTAGTGCTTCAATTCCGCCTCCTTGCTGGCCAGGTAGGCTTGCTGGATGGTGTCGCGTTGCTGCTGGGCCAGCGTGCCGGCCTGGTGGCGCACGAACAGGGCAATGGCAATGAGCGCCACAATCAGCGGGGTCAGCGCCAGAAAGATGAACTTTTGGCGCAGCTTCATGCAGGCAGTGGTAGGGAAGAATTCATGTGCAGATTCTACGTCGCTTCTGTCATTGGCGCCTACGTAGTACTACGCAGGCCGGTGCGTAGTGCTGCGCTTGTCCGGCCGGGGTGCTTGACCAATACTCGCTGCAAGCGGCGCGCAAGCCTGGCCGGCCAAGGCCACGGCCGACCACAGGCGCGGCACATAAAAACACAACACAGGAGTCAACATGAAACGTCTCACAAGCCACGCCGGCTGGGCTGCGCTATCGATTGGCGGTGCGTTCGCACTGGCCTACATTGCCCTCAAGCGCGGCGAATCCATCAATGCCATCTGGGTCGTGGCCGCTGCCATTTGCGTCTACCTGATCGCCTACCGCTTCTACAGCCAGTTCATTGCCACGCGCGTGCTGGGACTGGACCCGAATCGCCAGACCCCGGCTTACAAGTATAACGATGGCCTCGACTACGTACCCACCAACCGCTACGTACTCTTTGGCCACCACTTTGCCGCCATTGCCGGCGCCGGCCCGCTGGTCGGCCCCGTGCTGGCGGCGCAGATGGGCTACCTGCCGGGCATGATGTGGATCCTGGCCGGCGTGGTGCTGGCCGGCGCCGTGCAGGACTTCATCATCCTGTTCATCTCCACGCGCCGCGACGGGCGTTCCCTGGGCGACCTCATCAAGTCGGAACTGGGCGAAATACCGGGCGTCATTGCACTGTTTGGCACCTTCATGATCATGGTGATCATTCTTGCGGTGCTGGCGCTGATTGTGGTCAAGGCCCTGGCCGACTCGCCATGGGGCAGCTTTACCGTCATGGCCACCATTCCCATTGCCCTGTTCATGGGCGTGTACTCGCGCTATATCCGGGTGGGCCGGATTGGCGAAATTTCGCTGATCGGCTTCGTGCTGCTGATGCTGGCCATCGTGGGCGGGCAAATGGTGCAGGACAGTCCGGTCTGGGGTCCGATGTTCACCTTCAGCGGGGTGGAGCTGACCTGGATGCTGATCGGCTATGGCTTCGTTGCCTCGGTCATTCCCGTGTGGCTGCTGCTGGCCCCGCGTGATTACCTGTCCACCTTCCTCAAGATCGGCACCATCGTGGCGCTGGCCATTGGCATCCTGGTGGTGGCGCCGCAGCTCAAAATGCCGGCCGTGACCAAGTTCATTGACGGCTCCGGCCCGGTGTGGTCCGGCAGCCTGTTCCCCTTCCTGTTCATTACCATTGCCTGCGGCGCGGTCTCGGGCTTTCATGCACTGATCGCTTCCGGCACCACGCCCAAAATGCTGGAAAATGAACAGCACGCACGCTTTATCGGTTACGGCGCCATGCTCATGGAGTCGTTCGTGGCCATCATGGCGCTGGTGGCTGCATCCACCATCGAGCCTGGCATCTACTTTGCCATGAACAGCCCGGCTGCCGTGCTGGGCACCACGGCTGACAGTGCAGCGGCCGTCATCTCGCAGTGGGGCTTCTACGTCACCCCGGAAATGCTGACCCAAACGGCCAAGGATGTGGGCGAGTCCTCCATCATCTCGCGCGCCGGTGGCGCCCCCACGCTGGCGGTGGGCATGGCCAACATCCTGTCGAGCGCCCTGGGCGGCAAGGCCATGATGGCCTTCTGGTACCACTTTGCCATCCTGTTCGAGGCGCTCTTTATCCTGACCGCCGTCGATGCCGGCACCCGCGCGGGCCGCTTCATGCTGCAGGACTTGCTGGGCACCTTCGCCCCGTCGCTCAAGCGCACCGAATCGCTGCCGGCCAACCTGATTGCCACCTCGCTGTGCGTGGCCGCCTGGGGCTACTTCCTGTACCAGGGCGTGGTCGATCCGCTGGGCGGCATCAATACCCTGTGGCCCCTGTTTGGCATTGCCAACCAGATGCTTGCCGGGATTGCGCTCATCCTCGGCACCTGCGTGCTGTTCAAGATGAAGCGGGCCCGCTATGCGTGGGTAACCATGGTGCCCACGGCCTGGCTGCTGATCTGCACCCTCACCGCGGGCTGGCAAAAGATGTTCCACGAAAACGTGCGCATCGGCTTCATCGCCCATGCCCGCAAGTTCCAGGATGCCATTGACCAGGGGATCGTGCTGGCACCGGCCAAGACCATGGAAGAGATGCGCCGCATCGTGTTCAACGACTACCTGGACGCGGGACTGGCCGGCTTCTTCATGCTGGTAGTGCTGTCGGTACTGTTCTTCGGGGTGCGCACGGTGCTGGCCGCGCGCAAGCTTGACGGGCCAAGCACGCAGGAATCCCCTTTCGTGGCGGCCCCGGCCATGCAAAGCTGAGCGGGCACGCATGTTCAGCGAACTCAAACAGGCCGGCCGCTACCTGGGGCAAAGCATGCGCCTCATGGTGGGCCTGCCTGAATACGGGACCTACGTGGCGCATATGGAGGCGACCCATCCGGATGCGCCCATGATGACGTACGAAGAATTTTTCCGCGAGCGCCAGGAAGCCAGGTATGGCGGCGCCGGGAAGCGCGGAGGATGCTGTTAAAAAGACGCTGCGGCGTCTTTTTTTATTTCCCTCTCCAGTTGCGCGGAAGCTAAGCCTTCTTGTCTTCTTGTTTCCGATCAAGGCTGATCCCACCCTTTGCACGTATATTTTTTCCTGCCGGAATCTATTCCTTCACGAAAACAAAATACGACCATGCTGAATTTTGAGCGCTCCAGTCTGAACAAGAAGCTGACCATCATTTCATTCTTGTCGACCGGGACGGCGCTGCTGTTCGTCTTTATTGCCTTCACCGTGACCTCGGTACTGAATCATCGCAAGGATGAAGGCATGCAGCTGTCCTCCTTTGCCGGCGTGATCGGCACCAACAGTGTGGACGCGCTCACCTTCAATGACCGCACCCAGGCACTGAACACCCTGTCCGCGCTCAAGGCCAAGGATGATATTTCCAATGCGGCCCTGTTCGACCGCCACGGCAAGCTGTTTGCCCAGTACCTGCCGCCCGGGCGCAAGGATGCCGCCTCCGGCATGCCCGCCATCGGCACCGACGACCAGGCGCTGGAAGCGGCCAACCGCCAGGGCAGCACCTTCTGGTCTACCCGCATGCGCCTGTACCGCCCCGTGACGGGCAATGAGCACCAGATCGGCGTGGTCATGATCGAAGCGGACCTGACCGACATGTGGCTCGACATCTTCAAGAGCCTGGGCGTGATCGGCGCGGCCATGGGCGGCTCGCTGATCGTGGCGCTGATCCTGGCCAGCCGCTTCAAGGGCAGCATTGCCGACCCCGTGACCAAGCTCATCAACGCGGCACAGAAAGTGTCGGCCAGCCAGAACTACAACCTGCGCATCGCCCACGACCGTACCGACGAGCTGGGCACCCTCATCAACAGCTTCAACGACATGCTGGCCCAGATCGAAGGGCGCGGCGCCGCCCTCACCCATCACCGCGACGAACTGGAACGCCAGGTGAGCGTGCGCACCGAGCAGCTGGAAAAGGCCAAGAACGCGGCCGAAGCGGCCAGCCGCGCCAAGAGTGCCTTCCTGGCCACCATGAGCCATGAAATCCGCACGCCCATGAACGGCGTGCTGGGCATGACCGAAATGCTGCTTGGCACGGCGCTCACCGACACCCAGCGCAACTTCACCAAGCTGGTCAAGAGCTCGGGCGAGCACCTGCTGGTGATCATCAATGACATCCTGGACTTTTCCAAGATTGAAGCGGGCAAGCTGTCGATCGAGTACATCAACTTCAATTTGTGGGACCTGCTCGACGACATCAACAACATCTACACGCCGCAAGCCCACGGCAAGGGCCTGGCGCTGGACTTCGACATCGCCAACGACATTCCGATTGCCGTGTGCGGCGACCCCAATCGCGTGCGCCAGATCATCGCCAACCTGCTGGGCAACGCCATCAAGTTTACCGACCGCGGGCAGATCCTGGCCAAGGTGCAGGTCATTGGCGAAGATGGACCCAGCGTCAGCCTGCGCTTTGAAGTGCACGACACCGGCATTGGGGTCTCGCGCGAAGCGCGCACCCGCATCTTCGACGCCTTTTCGCAGGCCGACGACTCGACCACCCGCAAGTACGGCGGCACCGGCCTTGGCCTGGCCATCTCGCGCCAGCTGGTCGAACTCATGGGCGGCAAGATCGGGGTGGACAACGCGCCTGAGCGCGGCTCCATTTTCTGGTTCACCGTCTCCTTTGACAAGCGCCGGGTCGACGCCGACGAACCGGGCGCCAATCTCAAGCCGGTCGAAGGCATGCGCATCCTGATCGTGGACGAGCATGAAGACAGCCGCGACGTGCTCGAACAGCAGCTGGCGCACTGGCACGTGAGCACCGACTGCGCCAGGTCGGCGCTGGACGCCGTCGAGCGCCTGGCCGCTGCCGCCCAGGCGGGCAAGCCGTACGACGTGGCGCTGATCGACATGGACCTGCAGCGTACCAGCGGGCTGTCGCTGGCCGCCGCCATCAAGGGCGACCCGGCCACGCGCTCGACGCGCCTGCTTCTGGTGAGCGACAACCGGCTGGCCGCGGACCCGGTGCAGCGGCGCGAAGCGGGCGTGGCGTACCAATTGATCAAGCCGGCGCGCGCCGGCGACCTGTTCGAATGCATCATGACGCGCCCGCGCGGCAGCCGCATCGTGCCGCCGCCCGCAGCGGAGCCGGCCAGTGCCGCCCTGCCCGGGACCGGCAAGGCCGGGGGGGCTGCCGGCGCCAGGCCGGCCCGCGTGCGGCGCGTGCTGCTGGCCGAAGACAATCCCGTCAACGTCGAAGTGGCCAAGGCCATGCTCGACAGCCTGGGCATGGCGGTCCACTGCGCCAGGAACGGCGCCGAGGCGCTGCAGGAAGCGCGCGCCGGCGGCTACGACATCGTCCTCATGGACTGCCAGATGCCGGTCATGGACGGCTTCGCGGCCACGGCCGAAATCCGCCGCCACGAACAGGCCAGCGGACGCGGACGCATGCTGCCCATCATCGCCATCACGGCCAACGCCCTGCAGGGCGACCGCGAAGCCTGCCTGGCGGCCGGCATGGACGACTACCTGAGCAAACCGTTTACCCACCAGCAGCTCGGCGCCGTCATCGGGCGCTGGATCGGGCTGCCGATTGCCGCCAGCGTCCACCACGATGACGAGCCGCCGGTGCTGCCGCGCGAAACGCGCGAAGTGATCCAGCGCGACGTCATCAACCGCCAGGCGCTGGACAACATTCGCGCCCTGTCCAAGGACCGCGGCGACGCTTTGGTGCAAAAAGTGATTGCCGCCTACGTGGACGACACGCCGGGCCACCTCAAGACGCTGCGCTGCGCCATCGCCGACAAGGACGCGGGCAACGTGCGCAAGGTGGCCCACAGCCTCAAGTCCAGCAGCGCCAATGTGGGCGCCGAAGCGCTGGCGCAGATGTGCAAGGACATGGAAACACTGGGCCGCACCGACACCACCGTTGGCGCGGCCGTCATCCTCACCGACATGGAGCAGGAATTCCAGGCAGTTCGGCATTCGCTCAGTGCCATCCTAGAGAAGGAAACTTGACATGCCAGCTATCTCCACCAAACGCGGCGTCGTACTGGTAGCCGACGACGACCCGGTCATGCGCCTGCTGATGATCGAAATGCTGGGCCAGGTCGGCCTGGACGGCATCGAAGCGGGCGACGGCCGGCAAGCCGTGTCCTGCTTCCAGCGCGCCGCGCCGGACTTGATCCTGATGGACGTCGACATGCCCAACATGGACGGCTTTTCCGCCTGCCGCGAGATCCGCCGGATCGAAAGCGGTGCACCGGTCCCCATCATCATGGTCACCGGCGGCGACGACATCGACGCGGTCACGCGCGCCTATGAAGTGGGCGCCACCGACTTCGTCTCCAAGCCGATCAACTGGCCGATCCTGGGCCACCGGGTGCTGTACGTGCTGCGCGCCAGCGACGCCATCGTACGGCTGCGCAAGGCCGATGCCCAGAACCGCGCCGTGCTGGCCGCGATCCCCGATACGTTCTTCCGGCTAAGCCAGGATGGTTACTACCTCGACTACGAGCAGGGGCACGACAGCAGCGCGGCGATCGACGAAGACCACTGCGTGGGGCGGCACATCGGCGACGTGCTGCCCAGGGAGATTGCCGAGCGCATCCTGGAGCAGGTCGGCATCGTGCTCGCCACCCAGCATATCCGCTCGGTCGACTATGAACTGGTGCACGGCGAGCTGGTGCAGCACTTCGAAGCGCGCCTGGTGGCCACGGGACCGGACGAAGTGTTGGGCCTGGTGCGCGACATCAGCGAGCGCAAACAGAACGAAGAGCAGATCCGGCGCCTGGCCTATTTCGACAGCCTGACCGGCATTCCGAACCGTCAGGCGTTCCTCGAGACGCTGGAGCGGGAACTGAACCGATCCAAGATCGGCAACAAGAAATTTGCGGTCTTGTTCATGGACCTGGACGCGTTCAAGCGCATCAACGACACGCTGGGGCACAACGTGGGCGACCACCTGCTCAAGATCGTCTCCGAACGGCTGCGCGAAACCATTCGTCCGAGTGACCTGGTGTCGCGCGGCGACCAGTCGCACAACCTCGCGCGCCTCGGCGGCGATGAATTCACCATCCTCATTCCCGACCTGGACCGGGTCGAAAATGCGCTCAATGTGGCGCACCGGGTGAAGGACGCCATGCGCCGGCCCTTCCTGATCGACGGCCATGAAATCTTCGTCACTGCCAGCATCGGCATCTCGCTGTTTCCGGAAGATGGCGACGACTGCGACTCGCTGCTCAAGTACGCAGACACCGCCATGTACCACGCCAAGAACTGCGGCAAGAACAATGCCAAGCTGTATAGCTCCTCGCTGACGATGCAGATCATGAGTCACGTCAAGCTCGAAGTGGGCTTGCGCAAGGCGCTGAAGAACGACGAACTCTATCTGCTGTACCAGCCCCAGATTGACGTGCGCAGCGCCCAGATCGTGGGGGTGGAAGCGCTGGTGCGCTGGCGCCATCCCGAGCGGGGGCTGATATCGCCGACCGAATTCATTCCGCTGGCTGAAGAGACGGGGTTGATCGTCCCGATCGGCGAATGGGTGCTGCGCACTGCGTGCGTGCAGGCGCGCATGTGGCAAAAGACCACCCAGCGCTCGCTGCGGATGGCGGTCAATTTATCGGCCAAGCAGTTCAAGGACGATAACCTGACGCAGACCGTGCTGTCGGCGCTGCACGACACCGGGCTCGATCCGCGCTTTCTGGAACTGGAGCTGACGGAAGGGACGCTGATGGACAACGCGCGCGCCACCATGTCCACGCTCGAGCAGCTGCGTTCCATTGGCGTGTACCTGTCGATTGACGACTTTGGCACCGGGTACTCCTCGATGAACTACCTCAAGCGTTTTGACGTACGGGCGCTAAAGATCGACAAGAGCTTCATCTGCGGGCTGCCGCAGGATTCCGAGAACGCCGCCATCACGCGCGCCATCATCGCCATGGCACACGGGCTGAAGATGGTGGTGGTGGCCGAAGGGGTTGAAACGGACGAACAGCTGCTGCTGCTGGAGGAGTACGGCTGTGACATGGTGCAGGGCTACTACCTGGGTCACCCTTCACCCCAGGAAAAGATCGCCGAAATGCTGCTCAATTCCGCACCCCGCTTGCTGGCCCAAACGAAATAACTTTCCCTCAACCAGGGTCAGACCACTTAAACCGGCCAAAATCAATTTCCTATAACCAGGGTCAGATACCGTCTTGAATTGCAAGCCCGGATTGCAAGTAATTTGCATCGAAGGGCTTGTTTGACCGCAGGACCCCGTAGATCAGATGTGCCAGCTTACGCATGACAGCGCTGACCACGGCCATCTTGGCCAGGCCGTTGTCCGATAAGCGGGCCGCAAAGGCCCTGAGTATCGGGTTGTGCGTCTTGGCCACCACGCCCGGCATGTACAGCGCTGCTCGCAGTTGACCACTGCCGATTCGGCTGATCATGGTCCGGCCTCTTACCGAACTGCCCGATTGCCGTTGCTTGGGAGTGACGCCGATGTAAGCGGCGAAGGCCTTGGCGCTGCTGAACTTTCGCACATCGCCCGCATAGCTGATGACTTTGGCTGCCGTGGCGCGTCCCACGCCCGGAATCGTCGTCATTAGCTCAACGTCAGCCCGCATCCCAGGATCGCTATCGATATGGGTGTCGATATCGTTCTTGAGCTGCGCGATCTGGGCATCCAGCCAGTCCACGTGCTCTTTGGTGTGCTTGGCCAAGTCAGTTTGCCCGGCGAACTCATGCGCTTCAATCCGGTTTGCTTCCTGCTGGCGGATATCCTGAAGTGCACTGAGGCGCTCCACCCATCCACGCAACAAGCGCTCAGCTGGCGGCGGTGCCACCCAAGGTTCCGGCGTCATTGCTCGGCAATACCGAGCAATAACGCCGGCATCGACCTTGTCGTTCTTGTTTCGAATGTTTTCGCTCTGAGCGAAGCCCTTGATGCAGCCTGGATTGACGATGCTGACCTTCATGCCAACTGCCTGCAGATTGAGCGCTACGGGCTCGCTGTAGATGCCGGTTGACTCCATGCAGGCGTGGACTGTCGTCACATCGACCTTTTGCTTGGTCACCCAGTTCGCCAGCTCGGCGTATCCGGCCTTGCTGTTCTCAACGACCTTGTTCTTCAGTTTGCCGCCTTCCAACAGCGCGGCGTCCAACTTCTTCTTGCTGACATCAATTCCCAGAATGGGAGCGTGCGTAGTTTCCATTTGTTGACCTGTCTCGTATGCAGGCTCTAAGGCCTAAGATACCGTCCGGACTTGCAAGGAAAAAACGGGCAAAGGCACCTATCTGACCCACAGACTACTCGTCTCCGACCACGCCGATGTCACTCTGCCCGACCAATAAATCTGGCCCACATTCTGCCAAATTTTCGGTAACTCCAATATACGAGACCACTTGAACGAGAGAAAAGCAACGCTTTCGCCGATTCTTTTCCTTGGCGCATTGCCGCCTGACCACGATATTCATGTGGGCACTGCATATTTGTGCGCCAATGCAATCAACAGTGCCGGATGCGGAAAGGAAACTTTTGGCAACGGAACCGGGCGGCAATCGGGCACCTGCAATATTTGGCAGGCACCCGCTTTCCAAAAATTTTAATTGACCCGGGTTGTTAATTTGGGTGCGAAGATTTTGGGCGTTACCTTTACCGCGTTTTGGTGGTCTGACCCTGGCGTAAGGAAATTGATTTAGGCGTCAAAAAGTGGTCTGACCCTGGTGGTGGGAAATAGATTGTGCGGGTTGGTGGGTCGGGTGGCAAAAGTTCCCTGGCGCGATTGATGGGGATCAGCGATCGACGTGCGGCGAATTTTATGCTGGGGACAGGCTGGCCGCCGCCAGCGCGCAAGGAAGGAGACGATCATGCGAAAAGTGTTCAAGCTGGCCGCAGCAGCCGGCACCCTGTTGCTGGCCGCGTGTACGACGCCGCAAGAGCGCGCCGCCCGTATGCAGGCAGAGATGAATGAAATGATGGTGGTGTACGGGCCCGCTTGCGCACGGCTGGGCTATGCGGCCCATTCCGATCCCTGGCGTCAATGCGTCCTGCAGCTTAGCGCCAAGGAGGAGGCGGCACGTTATGGCCATCCTCACTGGTCGGTGGCTTATGGACGAGGCCGCTGGGGCGGCTACTGGGGCCCGTACTGGTAGCCCAGGCCGCCATCCAACCGGCAAAGCCACCCTTGGTCAGGGCTTGGCGCCCCTGCAGCAAATGCTCGATGAGGCCCTGAGCGTGGCGCACCAGGCCGGGATGATGGGCGTCGCGCGGATGCAGCGCCAGCCTGAGCAGCGGGGCGCGACCCTGCAGCTGCGCGATTACGCTCGCGGCGGCCGGCGAGAGGACGCGCCCCCAGCGGTTGCGCGCCGCGTACACCATGGATGGTGCAAACAGGCTGCGCCCCGCGCGCAGGCAATGGAAGCGCCCGTAGGTACTCGTGTATTCAAACGGAAATTGTCGCAGCGCCCGCTCGGCCGGCGCGCTGATCAGCCAGGCAGGGGCGACAAAACCGGCCACCGGCCAGTTGCGCTGCCCAAACCAGTGCAGGCCAAGTTCGATGCGGCGCCGGGCCTGCTCCTGGCTGAGCGCGGCAAACTCCCCTTCTCCCTCGGTGTAGATGGTGCGCAGCACCCATTCGCGCAGCGACGCGGCCGGCGGCGACTCGTCACGATGGGTGTAACCGTGCAGGACCAGTTCGTGGCCCTGGCCAAGCAGCCGCTCCAGGCTGCGCTCGTACGGGCGCGAAATGCGCAGACTGCCGTGGTAGCACGGCACAACCAGCCAGCTGAGCGGAATGTCGGCGACGGCGCGAATCGCGTGCAACAGGTGCAGGCATTCGGCCCAGGTGGCCGGCGCCACGTCGTGGATGGAAACGCACAGCGCGGGCCGCTCATTCGCTTGCACAGAGACGCTCCACTTCCACGCTGGCGCCCGGCCACAAAGCCAGCAGCCGCGCGTAGCGCTGCATTAACTGCGGCATGATGTGGTTCCAGTCGTAGTGCTCGCGCGCCTTGCGCGCTGCGGCCAGGCCCATGGCGCTGCGGTCGCGCTGGAACAGGGTGTCGATGCCCGCACACAGGGCCGCCACGCTGTTGGGCTGCACAAGAATGCCGGTGTCTTCGTCTAGCAGTTCTGCCGTGCCGCCACCGCTTGCCGCCACCACCGGCAGGCCGCAGGCCATGGCCTCGAGCACGATGAGGCCGAACGTTTCGCAGTCGCCGGGATGGACCAAGAGGTCGCAGCTGGCCAGCAGGCATGCCAGCTGCGCCTGGTCGCGCATGAACGGCAGGTGGCTGGTGTGCGGCCCACGATGGGCGCCGGCGCCGCCCACCAGCAGCAGATGATAGGGGGACCCAAGCGTGCGCACGGCCTCGTGCAGCATCGGGAGTTTTTTCTCGGGCGTGTCGCGCCCGGCATAGACCAGCAGGCGCGTGCTCGCAGGCAGGCGCAGGCGCTCGCGCAGGTTGTCCATGCGCCGCGCGGGCGTGAAGGTGGAGGTATCAATGCCCAGCGGTTGATGCACGGCGCCGGCCACGCCCATGCCGGCCAGCTGCGCCACCATGCGCTTTGATGGTGCCAGCACCAGGTCAAACTGGCGGTACAGCGGTGCCAGGTAGCGCCGCGCAAGGGCGCCGGCCAGGCCGCCCCACCTTTCGTGCATGAGGCGTGCCAGGTCGGAATGATAAAAGGCGACCGCCGGGATGCCCAGCTGCCGCTTGACCCGCAGCGCGGCCCACGCCGCCTGGGCCGCGTCGCCCGCCTCGATCAGGTCTGGCTGCAGCGCCCGCAGTGCGCGCGCCGGTCCGCTCACCGTCCAGGGCATGCGGTAGCCATTGAAGCCGGGCAGCGCGGCCCCGGCCAGGTGCACCAGCGCCGGCGCACCAGCCCGGCCCTGCACATTGGGGCTGAGAATGGAATGGTGCACGCCCCGCTGTGCCAGCCACGCCGCCTTGGCGTTGAGGTAGGTACTCACCCCGCCGCCTTCGGGCGCGTAAAACATGGTGATGTCGACGAGGTGCATGCGTGGGACCCCCTGGTGTGGAGCCACGATACCAGCGCTTTGTCGCGTACATTTGAGCAGACGCAAACGCGCAGCGCTACTTCGCGCAAAGCAAAAGCTTCAATGCAAGGGTATGACCTAGGTGCTGCGGCGGTCCAGCATGGCGCGGGCGATGGTGCCGGCGTCAACGTACTCCAGCTCGCCGCCGACGGGCACGCCCCGCGCCAGCCGGCTTACCTTGAGCCCGCGCGCCTTGAGCATTTCGCTGATGTAGTGGGCAGTGGCCTCGCCCTCGTTGGTGAAATTGGTGGCCAGCACGACCTCGCCCACCACGCCATCGGCCGCGCGGCCAATCAGCTTGTCAAGGTGGATGTCCTTGGGACCGATGCCGTCCAGCGGCGAGAGCCGTCCCATGAGCACGAAATACAAACCCTTGTAGGTCAGGGTCTGTTCGATCATGAGCTGGTCGGCCGGGGTCTCCACCACGCACAGGAGCGCAGTATCGCGCGCCGGATCGGTGCAGGTGTCGCACACCTCGGTCTCGGCAAAGGTATTACACATGGCGCAGTGGTGCACCGAGTCGACCGCCTGGTACAGCGCGCGCGAAAGCATGGCCGCGCCGTCGCGGTCGTGCTGGAGCAGGTGGAATGCCATGCGCTGCGCCGACTTCGGACCCACGCCGGGAAGCCGACGCAGGGCTTCGGTGAGGAAGTCGAGCGACTTGGACATTTAGAACGGCATCTTGAAGCCGGGGGGCAGCTGCATGCCGGCCGACAGGCCACCCATCTTTTCGGCCGATACGGCTTCGGCCTTGCGCACGGCGTCGTTGAAGGCGGCAGCGACCAGGTCTTCGAGCATGTCCTTGTCGTCGGCCAGCAGCGAAGGGTCGATGGAAACGCGCTTGACGTCGTTCTTGCACGTCATGACGACCTTGACCAGGCCGGCACCGGACTGGCCTTCCACTTCCACCAGGGCCAGCGCTTCCTGCGCCTTTTTCATATTGTCCTGCATGGCCTGCGCCTGTTTCATCAAGCCTGCGAGCTGGTTCTTCATCATGATGGTTCTCCGTGATTCAAAAAATTAGACAATAAGGGATGCTGCAAATTCTGTCCGCGCCTTACGCAGCCGCGCCGCCCGCCGGCCGCACCGACCCCGGCACGATAAAGGCCCCCAGGTCGCGCATCATGTCCTTGACGAAGGGATCGTTCATGACTGTCTCTTCGGCCACGCGCTGGCATTCGGCCTTGTAGGCAATCGCTTCGGCACTGGCGGTATACCACACGGGGCCGATGTCGATCTCGACCTGGACCTTGGTGCCGGCAAAGCGCTCCTGCAGCGCCGCGGCCAGCTTCTCGGTATTGCCGCTGGCGCGCAGGGTATCGATGGGCACGCGCAGGCGGAAAATGGTGACGTTGCCGTCCACCGTACAGCTGACGATTTCCGTCTGCAGCGCCAGCTGCTGCGACACGCCGCGCAGCGGCAGGCTGGCCGCCAGCGCCGGCCAGTTGCCGTCCCACGACAGTTCCGGCACCGGGGTGATGATGTAGTCGGGCCTGGGCATGGCCGGCGCGCGCGCCGGGGGTGCCACCACGGCCGGCGCTTCCTGCGCCACTGCGGTGTCGTCGGAAAATTCCATGACCCACGATGGCGGCCCATCCTGCAGGTCGTCGGCGCCTCCGTCTGCGGGTGGCGCATACGGCGCCATCGCAGCTGGCTGCGCGTGGGCCTGAGCCTGGGCGCCCTGCTCCCACGGCGGTGGCGCCGATGGTGCCGACGGTGCCGACGGTGCCGATGGTGCAGCGGGCGGTGCCGGGGGTGCAGGCGGCGCTTCGGCTGCCGCAGCGTCGGCCTGGTTGGATTGGGCCGTGGCCCGGCGCGGTGTGGCCTGGCGTCCGCCACTGGCCGCACGCGCCGCTTCCAGCGCGGCATTGATGGCGGCGCGCGCGGCATTGGCCTGGGGCGCAGCGGGAGCGGGGGACTGCGGCGGCGGTGCTGGCGGCGGCGGTGCTGGCGGCGGCACTGCGGGCCGCGCAGCCGCGGGAGGCGGCGCGACAGGTGCAACCGTGGCGTGGCTGGCCACGGCGGCGCTGGCAGCGCGCGTCGGCGCTACCGGTGCCGGACGCCCGGCGGCAGGCGCACGCGCGCCACCGGCGCCGCCCGGCGCCCCGCCCTCGGCGCCGCCGTTACCGGGACGGAAAGCGAGCATGCGCAGCAGCGTCATGGTGAAGCCGGCGTATTCGTCCGGCGCCAGGCCCATCTCGTTGCGGCCATGGACGGCAATCTGGTAATAGAGCTGCACTTCCTGGGCGTCGAAAGCTTGCGCCAGGCGCAGGATGTCGGCCAGTTCCGGCAGGTCTTGCGGCACGGCGCCCGGCACGCTTTGCGCCAGTGCGATCCGGTGCAGCAGCGTGCCCAGGTCCTGCAGCGCGCCGTTGTAGGACAGGCTGCGGCTGGCCATGTCGTCGGCCACTGCCATCAGGTCGGCGCCGTCCTGGTTGAGCAGGGCGTCGAGCAGGCGCACCAGGTAGGACTGGTCGAGTGCACCGAGCATGCCCTGCACCGCGTCCAGCGTCACCTGCCCGGCCGCATAGGCAATGGCCTGGTCGGTGAGCGAGAGCGCGTCGCGCATGGAGCCGTGCGCGCCTTGCGCCAGCAGGCGCAGGGCCGGCTGTTCGAAACTGATGCCTTCCTGGCCGAGGATGTTGTCGAGGTGGCTGATGATGTGCCCGGGCGGCATCTGCTTGAGGTTGAACTGCAGGCAGCGCGACAGCACGGTAACGGGAATCTTCTGCGGATCAGTCGTGGCCAGGATGAACTTGACGTGCGCCGGCGGCTCTTCCAGCGTCTTGAGCATGGAATTGAAGGCGTGATTGGTCAGCATGTGCACTTCGTCGATCATGTAGACCTTGAAGCGCGCATTGGACGGTGCATACACGGCCTGTTCAAGCAGCTGCGCCATCTCGTCCACGCCGCGGTTGGACGCGGCGTCCATCTCTATATAGTCGACAAAGCGGCCGGCATCGATGGCGGTGCACGCTTCGCATACGCCGCAGGGCTGGGGCGTGATGCCGCCAGTGCCGTCCGGCCCCACGCAATTGAGCGACTTGGCCAGGATGCGCGAGAGCGTGGTCTTGCCCACGCCGCGGGTGCCGGTGAACAGATAGGCATGGTGCAGGCGGCCCGTGTGCAGCGCGTGCGTGAGGGCGCGCACCACGTGCTCCTGGCCAACGAGCGTTTCGAAGTTCTTGGGACGGTACTTGCGGGCGAGGACTTGATAGGACATGCGTGGATTTTACCGTATGAGCGCGCCCGCGGCGAAAAAGGCGCTGGCGAAACAGGCCATTGTAAACAAGCTATGGCAACGCGGCAAACAGCGCGGCGCACGGGCGATCGATAAAGCGCCAGACGGGAAGATGGGAGACGAGGGAACTGCCGGGGAGGCGAGATCGAATCGGAAAGATCAAAACGGAAAGATCAGAGAGATCCAGAAGATCAAAGAGGCGAGCCTGATCTGCGGCACTTATGGTTAACGGCCGTGGCTGCTTCGTTCCCGACCTGACCAGGTTAGCCATGCCACAATGCGCAGGGGCCCGCCAGACATGATTATACCCCAGTGCCGGCTTTTGTGGGGAGGCGAACGCCCTCCCCGCGCGCTACAGCCCGAGCTCCCGCCACATGGTGTCGACCCTGGCCTTGACTTCGGGCGTCATGCTGATGGTCGTGCCCCATTCGCGGCTGGTTTCCCCCGGCCACTTGTTGGTGGCATCAATACCCATCTTGCTGCCCAGCCCGCTGACGGGCGAGGCGAAATCCAGGTAGTCGATCGGCGTATTGTCCACCAGCACGGTGTCGCGGGTGGGGTCGACCCGCGTCGTGATGGCCCAGATCACTTCCTTCCAGTCACGGATGTTGACGTCTTCATCCACCACCACGATGAACTTGGTATACATGAACTGGCGCAGGAAGCTCCAGACCCCGAACATGACGCGCTTGGCGTGCCCGGCATACTGCTTTTTCATCTGCACCACGGCCATGCGGTAGCTGCACCCTTCCGGCGGCAGGTAGAAGTCGGTGATCTCTGTAAATTGCTTTTGCAACAGGGGGATGAACACTTCATTGAGCGCCACGCCCAGCACGGCCGGCTCGTCCGGCGGCTTGCCTGTATACGTGGAATGATAGATGGGATCGCGCCGCATGGTGATGCGGTCGATGGTAAAGACGGGGAAGCTGTCCTGCTCATTATAGTAGCCGGTATGGTCGCCATACGGCCCCTCCAGCGCATGTTCGTAGCCGGTCGGATGGCCGGGGTCGGCGTAGATATGCCCTTCCAGCACGATCTCGGCCGAGGCCGGCACACGCAGCTCGCTGCCGATGGCCTTGGTCAGCACGGTACGGCTGCCGCGCAGCAAGCCGGCAAACTGGTATTCCGACAGGCTGTCCGGCACCGGCGTGACGGCGCCCAGGATGGTGGCGGGGTCGGCGCCCAGGGCCACCGCGATCGGATATGGCTGGCCCTTGGTGGCAAGGGCATGCTCGCGGAAATCGAGCGCCCCGCCCCGGTGCGCCAGCCAGCGCATGATGACCTTGTTCGGCCCCAGCACTTGCTGCCGGTAGATGCCGAGATTCTGGCGCTTCTTGTTGGGCCCCTTGGTGATGACCAGGCCCCAGGTAATCAAGGGTGCCACGTCGCCGGGCCAGCAATGCTGGATGGGCAGGCGGCCAAGGTCCACGTCGGCGCCTTCCCACACGATGTCCTGGCACGGCGCGCCGCGCGTTTCCTTGGGCGACATGTCCCACACGGCCTTGACCAGCGAACCCAGGCCCATCAGGTCCTTGAAACCCTTGGGCGGTTCCGGCTCCTTGAGCCTGGCCAGCACGTGGCCGATTTTGCGCAGTTCGCTCACACTGTCGGCCCCCATGCCAAGCGCGACCCGGCGCGGGGTGCCGAACAGATTGCCCAGCACCGGCATGCTGTGTCCGACGGGATGTTCAAACAAGATGGCGGGCCCTTCGGCACGTAAAACGCGGTCGCAGACCTCCGTCATCTCCAAATATGGTGAAACTGGCAAGGAAATGCGCTTCAATTCGCCCATTTCTTGCATCTTTGACATGAAATCGCGGAGATCGGAATATTTCATCGGTTTTATATTGTTTTTTTCTTGACACCATGGTTGTTGAAAATACCACGGCAAGTGTTTGATTTCACAGGGTTTTGCTGCATTGCGTCAACAAAAGCTAGATCCAAAAGTAATAAAGAAGAATCGTGTTAGTATTGACTTGATATATGCCAGATCCTACAATTTGGTCCATGTTGATGAGATAGCTCTGTCCAAGAGACACATCATAGCTGTTCTCAACTATTCACGGGGTCGGGGCCCCAATGACATTTTAAGGAGTGTTTTCAATAGGCGTCTGCCTTCTCCCCGAAAACAGTTGTATTGCGACTGGTCTAATACCACACGGGAACGACCTAGCTTCAGCAAGCAATGACGGCGTTAATCGACCGCGCCAGCGGCGATAGACGATATTTCTGATGCACGGCTCAAGCCACCCGCTGCGCTATGTTCGCAGCACGGGGACAGCTTTTGCCGCGACAAAGGGGAATTCGATGATTCATCGTTTCAACGGAGCGACAGCAAAGTTCGCTCAACATATGGCTGCCCGGCCAGTGACGTGGTCTGCCGTCGCGAAAACGGCGCGTGGCGTTGCCACAACCGCGCAGCATACCCTCACGTTCGTGGGCCTGTCTGCCCTGGCGGTCATTGGCGTCCTGTACGCCCGCCCTGACATGGCGCAGCAATTGTCCCAGGTACTGGCCCCGGCCCCGGCTCCCGTGATGGTGGCCCAAGCCGCCGCCCCGGTGGACGTGTCCGGCATTACGCAGGCAGCCGCACCCGCGGCGGCCAGCACGCCAGCCGCTCCCGCACTGTCCCAGGACAAGGCTTCGGCGAGCGACTCCAGGCAGCAGCGCTATGTGACCAACTGGCTGGCCAAGCGTTATCGCGTTGCCAACGATGCCACCAACATGCTGGTGTCGACGGCCTATGTGACGGCCAGCGAAACCAAGCTGGACCCGCTGCTGATCCTGGCCGTGATGGCCATCGAATCGGGCCTGAACCCGTTCGCGGAAAGCCCGGTCGGCGCGCAAGGCTTGATGCAGGTCATGTCGAAGATTCACCATGACAAATTCAAGCCGCTCGGCGGCACGCAGGCAGCATTAAATCCCGTGGCCAACATTCGTGTCGGCGCACAGATTTTGAAAGAGTATGTCAAGCGTGGTGGTTCGGTCGAAGCGGGCCTCAAGAAGTACGTGGGCGCGGCCGCCTTTGAAACCGACCAGGGCTATGGCTCGAAGGTGCTGGCGGAATACCGTCGCCTCAAGCTCGTTGCCAGCGGCAAGCACGTGCCGACCTTTACCCGCCCGGCGCCAGCGGCACCTGCCGCTGCACCGGCCGCGATTGTCGCCGACAAGGCGGCGCCGGCCGATGCACCGAAGGCTGAATCCGCACCGGTGGTGCCGGAAGGCGAACAGCTGGCACTGCAGTAAGATTGTAAGCACGCTCGCACGGGGCCGGTTCCAGCAATGGACCGGCCCTTTTCTTATGGCGACTGCCGCTGCCCAGGCAGGTCCATGACTGACGCCCAAATGCAACAAGCCGCCCGTAGGCGGCTTGCTATGGATGGCGACCTGCTTAGCGGCGCGTGTCGGCTGCCACTTCGTCGGCGCGCAGGCGCGGGGCCAGCTTGTCCAGCACCCCGTTGACATACTTGTGACCGTCGATGCCGCCAAAGGACTTGGTGAGCTCCACCGCTTCGTTGATGACTACGCGGTAAGGAATTTCCAGGTTGTTCTTCAGTTCGTACGCGCCGATCAGGAGCACGCCATGCTCGATTGGCGACAGCTCCGCAATCCCGCGGTCGATCAGGGGCGCAAACGCTTCGCGCAGGGCCACCGAATCCTTGATCGCGCCATACAGCAGCGCGGCAAAGTGGTCGGCATCGGCTTTTTCAAAGCCGTGGGCGGCGCGGATGTTGTTGACGACCGTGGTCGCGTCTTCGTTGTTGAGCAGCCATTGGTACAGTCCCTGCAAGGCGAACTCGCGCGCGCGGTGGCGTGGCGTGCGGTTCTTGCTGGGGTTGGCGTGCAAACTTTTATCTGTCATCGTACTTACCTTACCTTTAACCTGTCGTGATGCGGAGCTTATTCTTCGTCGGCTTGCAGTTCTTCGAGCGCGATCAGCAGGTTGGCCATTTCCACGGCCACGCGGGCAGCATCGGCGCCCTTTTCCGCCATGCGCGCTTCGGCCTGCTCATCGTTTTCGGTGGTGAGCACGGCGTTGGCGATGGCCATGCCATAGTCCAGGCCCACGCGCGTGATGCCGGCGCCAGACTCGTTGGAGACGAGCTCGAAGTGGTAGGTTTCGCCACGAATGACGGCGCCCAGCGCAATGAGGGCATCGAACTGTTCGGTTTCAGCCATCTTTTGCAGGGCCAGTGGAATTTCCAGCGCGCCCGGCACCGTCACGTGCAGCACGTCTTCGTCCGCCACGCCCAGGTGCTTGAGTTCAGCCAGGCAGGACGACAGCAGGCCATGGCCGACGTCGGCATTAAAACGGGCCTGGACGATGCCGATGCGAAGGCCGGCGCCGGTCAGATTGCTCTCATAAGTTCCAACGGTCATGGCGTTCTCTCTTCTTATATAGTGGTGATGTGTCTAGTGTACTTCAGGCGTCCGGCTTGGCCAGGTAGCCCGTCACTTCCAGGTCGAAACCGGTCATGGACGGCATCTTGCGCGGGGTGCCCAGCAGTTCCATTTTGCCCACGCCCAGGTCCTTCAGGATTTGCGCGCCGATGCCATAGGTGCGCAAATCCATGCTGGCAGCGCGCGCCTGGGGCCGGGTTTCCGGCGTATCCAGGGCCGCGAACTGGGCGAACAGCTGGTCAGCCGTTTCGCCGCAGTTAAGCAGCACCATCACGCCGCGCTCGGACGCCTTGATTGCTTCCATGGCCGAAGCCATGGTCCAGGAGTGGGTGGTGGCCTTGTTTTCCAGCAGGTCGAGGATCGACACCGGCTGATGCACGCGCACCAGGCATTCCAGGTTGGGGGCCAGGTCGCCATGGACCATGGCCAGGTGGGCCGAGCCGCTTGGCTTGTCGCGGAAGGCGATCAGGCGGAAGTCGCCGAAAATGGTGCTCATCTGGCGCTCGGCAATGCGCTCGACCAGGCACTCGTGTTCGCTGCGGTAGTGGATCAGGTCGGCAATGGTGCCGATCTTGAGATTGTGTTCCTTGGCGAACTCGAGCAGGTCCGGCAGGCGCGCCATGGTGCCGTCATCCTTCATGATTTCGCAGATGACCGAGGCCGGGGTCAGGCCCGCCATTTCGGTCAGGTCGCAGCCCGCTTCCGTGTGGCCCGCGCGCATGAGCACGCCGCCGCGCTGGGCTTTGAGCGGAAAGATGTGGCCGGGCTGGACGATGTCGTGGGCGGTGGCATTCCTGGCCACGGCCACCTGGATGGTGCGCGCCCGGTCGGCCGCGGAAATGCCGGTGGTGACGCCTTCGGCCGCTTCGATCGACACCGTGAAATTGGTACCGAAGGAGGTGCCGTTACTGGAGGTCATCATTGGCAGCTTGAGCAGCTGGCAGCGCTCTTCGGTCAGCGTCAGGCACACCAGGCCGCGCGCATGCTTGACCATGAAGTTGATGGCTTCCGGGGTCACGAAATCGGCCGCAAGCACCAGGTCGCCTTCATTTTCGCGGTCTTCCTCGTCGACCAGAATGACCATGCGCCCAGCGCGCAGTTCGTCAACAATTTCCTGGGTACTCGAGATCATGGGGGGTCCTTTGGTGCGGCATCTTTTACGCAATCCGCTATTTTAAAGGATTTACCAGACTTCAACTGCCTTAAGATGCAGAGGAAGGACTCGACATCGGCGCGGACATTCGCGAGAGGAAATATTGTTGCAACGCGACAACGAATCTTGGCGAAACCAGTAAAAATGTGAACTTCGGCAAATTATGATGCCATATAAAATGCCATGGCGGCCTGCCCTGGATTATGATCATCTGACGTTTTGCCCTCGCCATTGTGGCCGACGGTTGCCGGAGCCTTCCATGCCTGCTGTTATGACCGCCCTGCCCCGTGCCTCCGCCACGTCGGCAGCCTCTCCTGCCCGCGTGCTGCATGGCTGAACGGCAGCCGGGTGTGCAGAGCATCCACAGCGGCGCCACGCCCCTCGGCCTGGATGCGGCCGCCTACAGTCCCATCAGTTCCGCCCTCAGCAGTACCCATCTGGACATTGCCGCCCTGCTGGCCCGCCATGGCGTGGACAGCCCCGACCTGGCGCAGGCGGTGTTGGCCATGCTGGGCGAGCGCATGGGCAATCTGCACAGTATCGCCGCGCGCATGACGGCGCTCGAAGAACTGAGCCTGCGCATGATGGGCGTGCGCCAGGCGGGCCAGCTGAGTGCTGTATTTATCGACGCTGCGGCCAGCATCATGGGCGCCAGCCAGGTGGCATTGTGCCTGCTCGATGCCGCCAGCCAGACACCGTCACAGGTGGCCGCGCGCGGCGTGGAACGGGCATTGCTGGTGCCGGTGGCCACAGACCGCAGCAGGCTGCCCGGCTCCCTGCTCGGCGCCAGCCACGCGCTGCTCATGCACGGTCTCGACGGCGACGGCATCGCCGGCCTGCCGGGCAGCCACCCCGCTGTGGGCAGCTTCCTGGGACTGCCGGTCCTGGAGCACGACAACCTGCACGGCTGGCTGTACTTCGCGCGCCCGGCCGGAGCCCAGGCCTTTGATGGCGAAGATGAGCGCATCGCCGCCACCCTGGCGGTGCAGCTGGCGGTGGCCTACGAAAACCTGACGCTGTACCAGGCCGTCCAGCGGCACGCCGCACAGCTGCAGCGCGAGGCGCGCGCGCGCCAGCAGGCCGACCTTGCCCTGCGCGAGAGTGAACACCGGCTGCGCCTGTCGGCACGCATCTTTGACAGCACGCAGGAAAGCATCATGATGACCGATGCGAATGGGTGCATCATCGCCGTCAATCCCGCGTTCGAGCACGTGACGGGCTACGCAGAACAGGAAGTGCTGGGCAAGAATCCGCGCCTGCTGGCTTCCGGGCGCCACGACAGCGCCTTTTACCGGAGCATCTGGCATTGCCTGGACACCCAGGGACAGTGGCGCGGCGAAATCTGGAACCGCCGCAAGAACGGCCAGATCTATCCCGAGCGCATCGCCATCGATGCCGTGCGCGGTGACGATGGGCAGGTCAGCGCCTACGTGTCGGTATCGTCCGATGTCAGCGCCCTGCGCGCGGCGCACCACCAGGTCGACTTCCTGAGCCACCACGATCCCCTGACCCTGCTGCCCAACCGCTCGGTGCTGGCCGAGCGCCTGCGCCAAGCCATCGGCGCGGTGCGCGGCGGCGAGCGCCAGGTCGCCCTGCTGCTGTTTAACCTGGACCGCCTGCAGCGCATCAATGACAGCCTCGGTCACGAGACGGGCGACGCCATGCTCAAGGAGATATCGCGCCGCGCCTCGTCCCTGGCCGGTGCGCACGACACGCTGGCGCACCTGGGTGGGGACGAATTCGTGCTGCTGCTCACCCAGTGCCAGGACGCGGACGCGATTGCCGATGCGGCCGAGCGCCTGATCGGCGAGATTGCGCGCCCGATCGAAGCCGGCGGCCATGACCTGATCATCACCGCCAGCATCGGCATCAGCATCTACCCGCGCGACGGCAGCAATCCCAGCGAATTGCTCAAGGCCGCCGATGTCGCGCTCTCGCATACCAAGGAAACAGGGCGCAACGGCTACCGCTTCTTCAAGGGTGAAATGAACGCGCATGCACTGCGCTGGATGTCGCTGGAGACCCACCTGCGGCGCGCCATCGAGCGCGGCGAGCTGTCGCTGCACTACCAGCCGCAGGTGTCCATTGCCGACGGCACGATCTGCAGCATGGAAGCGCTGCTGCGCTGGCGCAGTCCGGAGTTGGGCCAGGTGGCGCCGGGCGACTTCATCGCGCTGGCCGAGGACACGGGCATGATCCTCCCGATCGGCAACTGGGTGATACGCCAGGCCTGCCTGCAGAACAAGGCGTGGCAGGACGCCGGGCTGGCGCCGCTTCGGGTGGCGGTCAATGTCTCGGCCCACCAGTTCATGGTCGGCTCGGTGCCGGCCGTGGTGCGTGAGGCGCTGCGCGAAAGCGGGCTCGAAGCGCGCTACCTGGAAGTGGAACTGACCGAAAGCGTGATGATGCATGACAGTGCCGCGACCGCGGCGCAGCTGGCGGAACTGACCGAGATGGGCGTCTCGGTTTCGCTCGACGACTTCGGCACCGGCTACTCTTCGCTCGGCTACCTGTCGCGTTTCATGCTCGACAAGCTGAAAATCGACCAGACCTTTGTTCGCAACATCACCACCGAACCGCGCAGCGCCGCCATCGCCCAGGCCACCATCGCGCTGGCGCACGGCCTGTCGCTGGTGGTCATTGCAGAAGGCGTGGAAACCGAGGGACAGCTGGCCTTCCTGGCGGCCATTGGCTGCGACGAGGTGCAGGGCTATCTGTTCAGCAGGCCGGTGCCGGCCGAAGACATGGCGCGCATGATGAGTGGCGAAACACAATTGCTGCGCCTGCCCGCCCCTGCGGGGTAGAATCGGGCTTACCCATTTTGAAGCAGAACTGATGTCCAAGTCCCTAGCACGTTCCCTGGTCTGCGCGATCATCCTTGTCACGGCCACCTTCGGCGCACGCGCAGAATTGCGGCTGGCCGACCCGCTGCCGGTCTCGCCCCAGGTCACGGTCGGCAAGCTGCCCAATGGCCTGACCTACTACCTGCGCAAGAACACGCGGCCCCAGAACAAGCTCGAACTGCGCCTGGTGGTGAAAGCCGGATCGATCCTGGAAGACGACGACCAGCAGGGCTTTGCCCACTTCCTGGAGCACATGGCCTTTAACGGCACCAGCAATTTCAAGAAACAGGAACTGGTGTCCTATCTGGAGTCGATCGGGGTGCGCTTTGGCGCCGACCTCAATGCCTACACCAGCTTTGACGAAACAGTGTACATCCTGCCGATTCCCACCACCCGCCGCAGCAATGTGGAACAGGGCTTCCGGGTCCTGCGCGACTGGGCCGGCGGGATCACGCTGAACGCGGCCGACATTGACCAGGAACGGCCCGTACTGCTGGAAGAACTACGCCTTGGCAAAGGGGCGCGCGACCGCATGGACACAGAGCTGCTGCCGAAGATGTTCAACGGCTCGCGCTATGCGCAGCGCCTGCCGATTGGACAGGAAGCGATCATCCGCAAAGGTTCGCACGAGGCGCTGCGGCGCTTCTACCGCGACTGGTACCGGCCCGACCTGATGGCGGTGATCGTGGTTGGCGACATAGACACGGCCGATGCCGAGCGCCTGGTCAAGCGCCACTTCTCGGACCTGAAAAACCCGGCGCAGCCGCGCAAGCGCTTCGAAGCGCCGATTGCGCCATCCGAGGGGACCCAGGCCCTGGTCATCACCGACAAGGAAGCCGGCGGCAATCAGATCCTGATCCGCTATCCGGTGCGTCCGGTGAAGGAAAGCGATACCGTGGGCGGCTACCGCGAGGACCTGGTCCAGAGCCTGTTTACCACCATGCTCAATCAGCGCATGCTGGCGCTGTCGCAGCGCGCGGACGCGCCGTTTCTGGACGCGAGCAGTGCGGTGAGCCGTCTGACCGCGCGCTACGAGGCGTACACCGCCTCGGCAAGCCTTGGCAAGGGCGGCGCCCGCCCCGCCATCGACGCCCTGGTGCATGAGCATGCGCGCGCCAGCAAGTTTGGCTTCACCGCAGCAGAACTGGAGCGCACCAAGAAAAACCTGCTGCGCCGCTTCGAGCGCGGTTACGCGGAACGCGACAAGACCGATTCGGCAGCGCTGGTGGGCGAGTTTGTGCGCAACTTCCTCAATCAGGAAAGCATCCCCGGTATCGAGAACGAATACCGGTATGCGCGCGAGCTTGTTCCCGGCATCACGCTCGAGGAAATGAACCGCTATGCGCGCGACACCATCCCTACCGATTCGCCCAAGCTGGTGGTGTACATGGGAACGGACAATGAAAGGTCGATGGTGCCCACCAGCGCGCAATTGCTTGCCGCATTTGCCAGTGCTGAAAAGGCGGAAGTCAAGCCGCGCAGCGAACGCGCACTGGCCGCAAGCCTCATGCCGGTGCCGCCCAAGGCCGGCAGCATCGTCGCCGAGTCCTTCGACAAGCGCCTGGGCGTGACCACGCTGTCGCTGTCCAATGGCGTGAAGGTCATGCTCAAGCCCACCGACTTTCGCAACGACCAGGTAATCATCGGGGCGACCCGCTTTGGCGGCCAGTCGCTGGCGGCAGACCAGGACATCATCAATGCGCGCTACGCGGCCAGCGTGGCCGGCGTGATGGGCGTGGGTGACTTTACGCCGCTGGACCTGAGCGATATGTTGGCCGGCAAGACGGCCACGGTCAGCGCCTCGCTGTCGAACTACACCGAGTCGGTGCGCGGCGCCAGCGGCTCGGCAGATATCGAAGCAATGCTGCAGCTGCTGTACCTGAAGATGACGACCGTACGGCGCGACCCTTTGCTGTTCCAGACCTTCGTGGCGCGCCAGGTGGAAGCGAGCCGCAACACGATGGCGCAGCCGGAAGCGGTATTTGAAGACGCCCAGGTCAGCATCCTGTATGCCAATCATCCGCGGGTGCCGCGCGTGCCGCGGCCGGAGGAATTCGAAAAGATCGACATGGAGCGCGCCCTGGCCTTCTATCAGGAGCGCTTTGGCAGTGCGCGCGGCATGACCTTCCTGATGGTGGGCAGTTTTGCGGTCGACAGCGTCAAGCCACTGATTGCCACTTACCTCGCGAGCTTGCCCACCGACCCCATTACCCGTGGCTACCGCGACCTGGGGGCCAATCCCATCAAGGGCGTGGTCAAGCACGAGGTGCGGGCCGGCAGTGAAGACAAGAGCGTCGTGTCGATCAACTTCACCGGCGACGCGGTCTACTCGGAACAAGAGCAGATGCGCATGAACGCCATGCTCGATGTGATGAACATGCGGATTGTCGACGTGCTGCGCGAGAAGCTGGCGCTCATTTATGGTGGCGGGATGAATGGCGCCATCGGCCGCATCCCCACGCCGCACTACCGCATCGGCGTCAATCTTCCCACCAGTCCGGCCAGCGTGGACAAGGTCATCGCCGCGACCTTTGCCGAAATCGAGCGCATGAAGACGCAGGGGCCGTCAGCGGCCAACCTGGACAAGGTCAAGCAGAACTGGCTGGCCAACCACCGCAACGCCCTGCGCGAAAACGGCTACTGGATGAGCCGCCTGCAGTCGGCGGTGCTGCTCGGGACCGACCCGGCCAGCATGCTCAGTTATGAGGCGCGCGTCAAGGCGCTCACAGTCGATGACCTCAAGCTGGCGGCGCGGCGCTATTTTGACATGCGCAATTACGTGCAGGTCGTGCTGTACCCCGAGAAAAAGTAGCGGCCGCGCCGCGCCTTATGCCAGCGCGGCCGAACGCGACAGCATGCGTTCCACGTAGCGCGCAATCAGGTCGATTTCCAGGTTCACCTTGCTGCCGGCCTGCAGGTGCTTGAGCGTGGTGACGGAGATGGTGTAAGGGATCAGGTTAATCGAAAAGCGGCATACCTTGCCGGCGTCGGTGTCCAGATCCTCCACCCGGTTGACCGTCAGCGACACGCCGTTGACGACAATGGAGCCTTTAAAGGCGAGGAATTTGGCCAGGTCGGCCGGCGCGTCAATGACCAGTTCCCACGATTCGCCAACCGGCGCGAAACGATGGACGGTGCCCAGGCCATCCACATGGCCCGATACCAGGTGGCCGCCCAGGCGTTCGGCCAGGGTCAGCGCCTTTTCCAGGTTGACTTCGCCCGGGGCGTCCAAACCCACCGTGCAGTTGAGGCTTTCACGCGAGACGTCGACCGTAAATGCCTGCCCGCTCTTGGCGACCACGGTCATGCAGGCGCCATTGATGGCGATCGAGTCGCCCAGGGCCACGTCACCCAATGGCAGGGCGCCGGCATCGATGGCCAGCCTGACGCCTGCCTCAAGGCCGCCTTCGAGCGGGGTGACCGAACTGATTCTGCCGACGGCGGCGACGATTCCAGTAAACATGCTGCTTTATTCCTCAGGTGGAGTCTCGGATGGGATGATGCGGGCCAGGACGCGCAGGTCCTCGCCAACGGGAACGACTTCGTGAAAGCGCAGGCGGATCTTGCGCTCCAGGTCTTGCAGCGGCGGCAGGGAAAACATGCCCTGGGCGTCACCGACCAGGCAGGGCGCGAGATACACCAGCAGCTCGTCGACGCAGCCTTCGCGGATCAGTGAGCCATTGAGCCGGGTGCCGGCTTCCACATGCAGTTCATTGATGCCGCGCTGGCCGAGCAGGCGCATCAAGGCCGGTAAGTCCACCTTGCTGCCTTCATTGGGGAGCAACATGACGTCGTGGCCGGCGCCGCGCAGGACCGCTTCCCTGGCCGGGTTGCCAACGGCGCCCACGATCAGGGCCGGCGCACCCTCCAGCACACGGGCCGAGGGTGCAATCTCCAGGCGGCTGTCGACAATGATACGCAGCGGCTGGCGATGCGTGGCGACGGCGCGCACATTCAATCGCGGATTGTCGGCCATGACGGTACCGATACCGGTCAGGATGGCACAGGCGCGAGCGCGCCAGGCGTGGCCGTCGTCGCGGGCGGCGGGGCCGGTGATCCACTGGCTCTGGCCGTTGTGCAGGGCGGTCATGCCGTCCAGGCTGGCGGCTGCCTTCAGGCGCACCCACGGCACGCCGCGCTGCATGCGCGAGAAAAATCCGATATTGAGTTCGCGCGCTTCGCTCTCCATGAGGCCGGCGCTGACGGCGATCCCGGCCGCCTGCAGGGTTGCCAGGCCCTGGCCCGCCACCAGGGGATTGGGGTCGACCATGGCTGCCACAACGCGGCCCAGGCCAGCGCGCACCAGCGCGTCGGAGCAAGGTGGCGTGCGCCCGTAATGGTTGCACGGCTCCAGCGTGACGTAGGCGGTGGCACCGCGCACATCGTTGCCGCGCGCCCCGGCGTCGCGCAAGGCCTGGATCTCGGCGTGCGCCTGGCCGGCGGGCTGGGTATGGCCAGCGCCGATGACCACGCCGTCGCGCACGATCACGCAGCCAACCCGGGGATTGGGCGTGGTCGTGTACATGCCTTTGGCAGCCCAGGCCAGGGCCAGTTGCATGCCATCGGAGTCATTGTTTATCTGCACGGGTATCCAGGGCGATTGTTGTCGACCTGAATTTTACGCCATGCCGGGCCCCGGCGCTGCAGGGCACTGCCCGCCGCCCTGATCCGTTGGCACAGCGGCAATGGCAGTACAGGCAGTAGGATGGCGGCCTGCGGTGGCGACAGTCAATGGCGACGCCAGATGTCGGCACGGGATGTCGGCACGATAGCGCGCGGAATCGCGCACGCGGCAGGGACACGGGATTGCGGCACGCGACGGCGACGCGGGATCGCGGCACGATGGCGACGCGCGATCAAGGCACGCGGTGACACGCGATGGCAGCGCCCGTTCCTGTCGGCCGGGGCTGAAGCTTCGATTGGTTCACGTGGATCAGCCTTCGCAGCCGGCTCCTTCCACGTCAGGGCGGCACACCCGCGCCCGTCCCAGCATGTTGATCTTGATGTGGCGGATTTCCCCCTGCTGATGAAACGACAAGGTACCCCAGCGTGCGGCCATGCTGCTGGTGTCAGTGCAGCTACGCCCGCTCGGCCCATAGGCCAGGTAATGTGGCAGCTTGTTGCTGGTGAAACGGGCAGTGATGACGATGCCCTCGGCCACCGGGCCGTGGCTGGCGATCAGCTCCTCCCCCGGCCCAGGGCGCCGGTCGCCATCGGTGTCGACAAATACCAGCCAGCCGCTGGCCCAGTTGTTGCCGCCCGGCTCAAGCGGCACCAGCATTACCCGGCGACCGCGCGCAATGGCCTGGGTGCGCGTCAGGTCGACTGCGCCGTACAAGTCAGCGACAGCCGCGTCAAGACGATAGTTGCGGATCATCTGGCCCAGCCCGGGTGCGGCCAGGAACGCCAGCACGCTCGCCAGCACCAGCACAGCCATCAGCTCAACCAGCGACCACCCGGGCGCACGCTGTCTCATGGCCAGCACCTTGCCATGGGGCCGGTGGCAGCGCGCTGGCCAATGCTGTCCAGGGTCAGCGTTTCACAGCCGGGGTCGCGAAAGCGCGGGTTCACCCGACTCGTGCCGGGTATCGCGCGCAGTTCGATGCAGCGCTCAAGCGGCTGGTCCAGGCAGGCTTGTCCGCTCAGCTCGTAGGCGCTGGCCTGGGGGGTGTCGCCGGACCACCAGCGAAAACGCCGGGCGTCCCCTTCACCGGACTCGGCCGAAAAGGCCACGTACGTGTTGTGAAGGGTATAAAAATTTTCCTGCTGCTGCATGAGCGTGAGCAGGGCCATCTGGGCCTCGGCACGACGCGCCTTGACCAGATAGTTCGTATAGCTGGGGTAGGCGAGCATGGCCAATATCGCGACAATGGCCATCACAACCAGCAACTCCACCAGCGAAAATGCTTGCATCGGTTTCATAAGATTCCTTGTCGAGTGAGCCGCATGGCAGGCACGGACAAAAACCGCAGGCCGCACGCGCCGGCCGCATGCGCAGGCCATAGGCAGCAGGCGCAGGCCGCAGGCGCAGAACAAAGACACAGTCCCCAGCCTTCAAACCTTAAACCTCAGCCGGCAGCCGATACGCTGGGGCAGGCCCGGGCAGCCGCGCAGACGAGCGCCGCCCTCTTCCCGGTCTGTTAAACACCGTGACCACTAGCCGCCCTGTTTCAGTGCTGCCTCCCTCAGGTCTTGCCAGTTGCTGATTTCACGCCAGCCCAGCCGTCCGGCTGCGTGGCGCACTTCGATCTCCAGCGGCGGCCCCGGGCCGCCCGGTTCAGGGCGGAACAAGGTCACCTTGCGCACGGCCGTGATCAGGCCGGTCGGACTGCGCGCCCCCGCATCACCGCCACCGGTGATCAGGATCAGGGATTGCAGGGGCGTGCCCCTGATGCGCTCGCCCGTGCGGGAAGGGCGTTTGGCGGTCGCCACCGGCTCGACCGTTTTGCCGGTCAGGGTGCCCACGAGATACAGCCGGCCTTTTTCGGGTGTGGGCGAACCGGGCAGCACCGTCTGAAAAACCAGGGCGCCATCTGCCGACACCGGACTGGCCGCCGCGCGTTCGCCCTCGCTGCGCGAACCGGGAAGGTCGAAATACCAGCCCCGCTTGCGCCGCGCTTCGTAATAGTCCAGCTCCTCGCCAACGATGTCGTAGCTGGACGACCCCGACAAAATCCGCTCGGCCAGCAAGGCGCGCGAACTGACCGGATCCGCCTCATCTGAGGGAGTGTCCACAATGGCGTACAGCGACTGGGTGGAAAACGATGCCCGCAGCAGGTCTGTGTCTTCCAGCAGCTTGCCGGTACCAACAATGACCACATAGCCGCCCCCTGGCGCGTGAACCACGTGCGGTGCGTGGGCAATTGGCTGGGCATTGCCCTCGGCATCGCGCGCCGTAAACACCAGGCGGCTCTTTTTCCTGCCCAGGTCGAAATGCCAGAGCTTGCCGTCGAGGTCGCCGGCATAGGCATGCACCGCGTGACCGCCGGCCCCCAGCACCAGTGCGGCAGGCGACAGCATGTTGCCCTCGCCCCCGGTATCGATGCGCAAATAGTTGCTCTCCAGCTGCCAGGGCGTGGCTGGTGCCTTGTCCAGCGCGAGCACGAACAGCGCGCCGGGCCCCTGCGCTGCCGGATTGATGCCGCTGGAAAAAATTGCGACAGGGCGCCGGCTCCAGCGCTCGTCCGGCTCGCCCTGCCCGGTCAGTCCCAGCTGCGCCAGCAAGGGTGGTGCGTGGAGATGGCCTACAGCCGTATCATCATGCTCCGTGAACTCGGCGAGCACCCCGCCGTCCTGCCCGAAACGGGCCGGTTCTGTAACATCGAGCAGGAACAGCCCGCGCGCGCCCGTGCCCATGCCAGAAGCGAGCACGGTGCGCCAGCGCCCTGCCACCTCCAGGTCGCGCTGACTTGCGCTGCCGTCGACCCACGGGCGCCGCTGGTAGGCAGGGTCGCTCAGGGAAGGCAGCTTACGGTGCAAGGCGCCGGGAATATAGGCGAAAAGCTCTTCACCGCTGGTGGCGGAGAAGGCATGGAACATGCCGTCGTTGGCCCCCACGTACACGGCCATCTCACGCCCGGCATGGCTGCGGGCAAACTGGCGCTGCGCCTCCGACGCGCCTGTTGCAGGCGCGCCCACGATGAGCGGCACGCTGCGCACGATGTCGCCCAGTACACCGGCGCGCGGGCGAAACAGCCCATGGGGCTGGCCCAGCTCACGCTCCCGCACGCCGCGCAGATAGCTGGTGCGCGCCTCGCCCTGTCCGTCCGCATCAAGCAGGCTGCGCAGGACGGGCGGCATATACGGCCATTCAAACGGCGCCGCCAAGGAGCCCGATGCCATTGATGGGTCATGCGTGAAGATGCGCCGCTTGTTCGGGGGTGTGGCGACAAGCAGCTGTCCTGCGTCCCATTGTGGCGGCCCGCCCCACTCCCGGTTGGCATCAAACCTGGCGCGCTGCAGCGTTCCCGTGCCTTTCGCAAGGTCCGACAGGGTGTGGATGACAAACCAGGCATTGGCCCTGCCCTGCCACAGCGCCGATGGTCCCGGCCCCACCTCGCTGCGTCCCGGCTGCCCATACGGGATGTGCAAGGCAGGCGCGCCAGCCAGCGCCAGCAGCGAGACCAGCAGAGAAAGCATAAGCGTCCATCGCCGGGGGCCGGCACGCGGTCTCATGCTTCTTCTCCGCTCGCATGCGCCTTGAGATAGAACGATTGCAGCACCACGTGGGTGCCGTGGCGCACACCGAAGCCGATGGCGGTGATGCGAAACAAGCTCGCCGGCGCCACGCTGGCGCTGCTGCCGGCGCGGGCGAAGGGCAAGGGTTCAATGATGTAGCGCGGCAGCCGCACGGGCAGCGAAGCCCGGCCCACGGGCATGTGCGAGCCCGTAAATGTGCCGTAGTCCACTGCTGCAATTTCCGCTGACGGGTCGGCCAGCGGCACCAGCAGCCACGCCGGAATGCGCGGCGACAGCACGCGCTTGCACAGGCCCAGGGCGGGGTTGCCCGCGCCTGCGCCGCAGCCTTCCGGGAACACGTCGGCCACGCCAGGGTCGAACATGGCCGCACGCAGCGAGGCTGGATTGGACCCGCCTTCGATATCGCGCTCGGCGTCTGTCAGCGCCGCCTCGGCCGCGTGCAGCGCAATGCCGTGATCGCGCTCGCCGCGCGCCGCCTTTTCCGCGTACAGTGCCGCGCGGGTCCCGGTCGCGCCCAGGATCAGCAGCACCAGTACCACGCACAAAATGACCAGCAAGGCCACGCCCTGCTGGTGACGGCGCACGGCGCCCGCCCGGCCCATGGAAGTGGTCAGCATTACCATCCCCCCATATGATTCCTGAGCAGGATGGTGGAGCGGAACACGCGCCGCTCGCGCTGGCGCAGCGATGGCGCCAGGTCGGTGCGCAGCAGCCGCGTGCCCTGGTCGCTCCCTCCCGCAAACTGGCTGTAGGCCGCGCCAAACAGTTCGTAAAGCGACGGCCCGGCAGCGCCGCTTGCCCGTTCACCGTGCAGCATCAAGGCCACTTTGACCGTGACAACACGCTTCCAGTGCGTTTTGCGCAGGCGGTCGCGCTGGCGTTCCGTGTCATTGGCCCCGTCAAGCGCCAGCGCTGCGTCGCGGCCGTGAATATCCGTGGCATTGACGTAGCGGTTGGGCACGCCGTCCGGCACCGCATCGGTATCGAGCCCGTACAGGACCTGGAATGAATCGACCCCGGCCACCAGTGCATCGGCGCTCCAGTTGCCGGCGCCCTGATACTTGCAGCGCAATTCTGCAATGCCCCGCGCGCTGCGGCCCACGTAAAAGATGCTCCAGCCCTCGCGCGTTGCAGGCACGGTAAAGCCGGCGCAATTGACCACGCTGCCGTCCTGCGACCCGGCAAAGCGCAGCGCCAGCACATCGCTGCCATTGACGGTCGCCGGCAGCGGACTGGACAGTGCGACAGTGCCGGACGAAAGTGACGCCGCATCGAGCCCCACCGCTGCCGGCGCCCGCGCCAGCGAGGCGTCCCCCGCCCGCTCCCAGTGCGCCAGGCCGCCTTGCCGCACTGCGCGCTCGATGGCCGACAGCGCGAAGCGGCCTGCATCGTCCACGTGGGCAGCCTCGGCCAGCCTGAGCTGGCCCGACCTGGCCGCCAGCAGGAGCGTAAACGAGAGCAGCGTGACCAGGGCCCCGATGGCCATGGCGACGAGCAGCTCCGCCAGCCCCAGCCCGCGCTGCCGCCCCCGGTTCATGGCGCGCCTCCGTCTGCCAGCAGCACCAGCGCGGGCAGGGTGTCAACGCCGGCGCCGCGTTCAATCCAGCCGATCTTGATGGCGAGCGGCGCCCCCGAGCCCCCGCCGCATTGCCACGCCAGCCGCGCGCCTGCCTGGGCCACGGCCGCATCGCGGCAGATCACGATACGCCCGCCCGGAAAGCCCGCATGCAGCGCCTGGCGCAGCTCGGCCAGGTCGGCTGCGGCCAGTTGCCCGCCGCTGCAAGGTGTGCCGAAGCATGCCTGCGCTGACGGCGCGGGCGGGCCGTCGCGCGTGCTGTCGTAATCGAAGCCCGCGTACTGATCGCGAAAACGGCCATTGGCAGCGATGCGTTCGGCCGTGCCGGCAGCGAGCTGCACGGCGCCGGACATGAGGGCCGTGCCATGGCGCGTGCGCTGGGCGCCGAGGTGGGCCGCGATCACGCCGGCAATGCCGATGGCCAGCACAAGTGCGGCGACCAGCACCTCGATGAGCGTAAAACCGCTGGCACGACAAGGAATCACACCGCCTCCGCAGGGAAAGGGCGCGACCGCCACGAACGCTGCTGCTAGAAGCAGGGCCCGCTTATAGGGAAGATGATCTGGATCGCGTGAGCACCAAGTTATCAGGCGTGACCATGGCGCCGATGAGGTGTCTCAAGCGTTTGGGGGAACTTACTTGCGGGGTTTGCGCTCTTGCCCGACCTCGGCAATGGCATCCTGGAACTCGGCCAGGTCTTCAAAATTCTTGTACACGGACGCAAATCGGATGTAGGCGATCTTGTCGAGGCCCTTGAGTTCGCCCATGACCAGTTCGCCCACATACCCGGATTCGACTTCGCGCTGGCCGCTGGTGAGCAGCTTTTCCTCGATCGAGGCCACGGCCAGGTCGATTGCTTCGGCCGACACGGGCCGCTTGCGCAGCGCCAGCATCAGGCTGCCGCGCAGCTTGGCCGAGGCATACTCGGTGCGGCTGCCATTCTTCTTGACGATGATCGGCATCGACAGTTCGATCCGTTCCTTGGTGGTAAAGCGCTTGTCGCACTTGCCGCAGCGGCGCCGGCGCCGGATGGAATCGCCCTCCTCCGATACCCGGGTATCGAGGACCTGTGTGTCTTCATGCTGACAGAAAGGACATTTCATGTGGGCGGCGGCTGCGGTAAGTGCTTACACTAAGGCTGACTGTCCGCGCCGGATCAGGCTGCGTACACCGGATACTTGTCGGTCAGCTTCTTGACTTCGGCCTTGACCCGTTCCACGACAGCCTGGTCGCCCGGATTGTCAAGGATGTCCGCGATCAGATTGCCTACCACGGTCGCATCTTCTTCCTTGAAGCCGCGCGTGGTGAAAGCCGGGCTGCCGAGGCGAATGCCGGACGTCACGAACGGCTTTTGCGGATCGTTCGGGATGCCGTTCTTGTTGCACGTCATGTGCGCCGCGCCCAGCAGGGCTTCCGCTTCCTTGCCCGTCAGGTTCTTGGCGCGCAGGTCGACCAGCATCACATGCGACTCGGTGCGGCCGGAAACGATGCGCAGCCCGCGCGCGATCAGCGCCTTGGCCAGCGCGTCGGCGTTCTTCACGACCTGCTGCTGGTAAGCCTTGAATTCCCGGCTCAGCGCCTCCTTGAAGGCCACTGCCTTGCCGGCGATAACATGCATCAGCGGGCCGCCCTGGATACCGGGGAAAATGGCCGAATTGATGGCCTTCTCGTGCTCGGCCTTCATCAGGATGATGCCGCCGCGCGGGCCGCGCAGCGACTTGTGCGTGGTGGAGGTGACGAAGTCGGCATGCGGCACCGGATTGGGATAGACGCCGGCGGCGATCAGGCCGGCGTAGTGCGCCATGTCGACCATGAAGTAGGCGCCCACGGCCTTGGCCACCTTGGCAAAGCGCTCGAAATCGATCTTGAGCGAGAACGCCGAGGCGCCCGCAATGATCATCTTTGGCTTGTGCTCGTGCGCCAGGCGCTCCATGGCATCGTAGTCGATGTCTTCCTGCTCGGTCAGGCCGTAGGAAACGACATTGAACCACTTGCCCGACATGTTCAGCGCCATGCCGTGGGTCAGGTGGCCGCCTTCGGCCAGCGACATGCCCATGATGGTGTCGCCGGGTTTGAGCATGGCAAAGAACACGCCCTGGTTGGCCTGGGAACCGGAATTTGGCTGGACATTGGCCGCTTCTGCGCCAAACAGTTGCTTGAGGCGGTCGATCGCCAGTTGCTCGGCCACGTCCACGAACTCGCAGCCGCCGTAGTAGCGCTTGCCCGGGTAGCCTTCGGCATACTTGTTGGTCAGCTGCGAACCCTGGGCCTGCATGACGGCGGGCGAGGTGTAATTTTCGGAAGCGATCAGCTCGATGTGATCTTGCTGGCGGGTGTTTTCCTTCTGGATCGCGTCCCACAATTCCGGGTCAACATTGGCGAGCGTGTGATCTTTTGCAAACATGAAAAAACTCCAATCGATAAGTGTGCGAGGCACCTGGCTGTAAGATCGAATGAGGAATGCCGTCGGCAACAGGACAGGCAGCCTCATCGTGCGCTTCCATCGGTGGCTGCCCAGGCGAACGGCGTATGAAATCTCACGTTCCCCAGTGGATGCCCACCTTTCGCCGACGGGCCAGCAGCGCGCCGCGACTTTTCGCCAGTTACGTGAGACGTAATGGAGGCCAAATTGTAAGTTAAAGCCCTGATAAGGGCAAGGAAGGGCTGGCAAACCCGGCCGGACGGCGCCCGCGCTGTCACTTCGGCTACAATCTGGCGCTTGCCTGTCATGCGTGCGTGTGGCCCGGCTTGTGGCCCGGCTCGTGGCCCGGGGTGTCACGTGATGCGTCGCGTGCAGTGGTCTTGGCTGCTCTTATTGCTCTGTTGAAATTACCTGGAAGTCGATCATGATTGTATTTATCACCGGTGCCTCGGCTGGTTTTGGGGCGGAAATGGCGCGCACCTTCGTTCGCCACGCCCACCAGGTGGTTATCAGCGGTCGCCGCAAGGACCGCCTGGACGCCCTGGCCGCCGAGCTGGGCGACCTGGCCCTGCCCCTGCAGATGGATGTCACGTGCAAGGAATCAATCAATGAAGCCATGTCGATCCTGCCCCAGTCCTGGCGCCAGATCGATGTGCTGATCAACAATGCCGGCCTGGCCCTGGGCACGGAACCGGCCCACGAAGCGCCACTGGACGACTGGGAAACCATGATCGCCACCAATTGCACCGGACTGGTGACCATGACGCGCACCCTGCTGCCGGCCATGGTCGAACGCGGCAGCGGCCTGATCATCAATATCGGCTCGGTGGCCGGCAACTATCCCTACCCGGGCGGCAACGTCTACGGCGCGACCAAGGCTTTCGTGGACCAGTTCACGCTCAACCTGCGCGCCGACCTGGTGGGTACCGGCGTGCGCGCCACCAACCTGGCACCGGGATTGTGTGGCGGCACCGAGTTTTCCAACGTGCGCTTCAAGGGCGACGATGCCAAGGCGGCCAAGGTGTACGAAGGTACGGTGCCCCTGACGGCAGCCGACATTGCCCAGACAGCCTACTGGATTGCCACCCTGCCCCCGCACATCAATATCAACGCCATTGAAATGATGCCGGTATGCCAGGGGTTTTCACCGTTCACGATCAAGCGCACCTAGCCGGCGCGGGTGCGCCTGCCGGCGCCAGCGCCGCCGCCCACGGGGAAAACGCGTGCCACTGTGCGTAAGCGTACATAAATTCTTTCCAAATAGATTAAAATCTTTCCCACATTCACTCGCACTGTTGACATGCCCTCTGTCTTTACCTGGCAAGTCCGCGTCTATTACGAAGATACAGACGCAGGCGGCATCGTGTTCTACGCCAATTACCTCAAGTTCTTCGAACGGGCCCGCACCGAATGGCTGCGTGCCACCGGCGTGAGCCAGCACGCGCTGGCCGAAGAAGATGGCGCCATCTTCGTCGTCAAGCACGCCAGCATCGACTATCAGGCGCCGGCCAGGCTGGATGATGTACTAGACTTAACGCTGAGCATTGAAAAACTGGGACGCGCATCGGTACAGTTTGTCCAGCAAGCGTCCTGTCGTGGCGTGCTGCTGGCCAGCGCGCAGGTGAAGGTTGGCTGCGTCGATGCCCGCACCCACCGTCCGCGCCCCCTTCCACCGCATACCGCTGCTAAAATGCGTGCCGCCTGATTCACCACTGAATAAAGCCCCTACAGATGAATGCTCCTCAAGACCTTTCCTTCGTCACCCTGATCACGGAAGCCCACATCCTGGTGCAGCTGATCATGGTGCTGCTGCTCATTATTTCCGTGATGAGCTGGACCTATATTTTCCGCAAGAGCTTTGCCATTCGCGCCGCCCGCACCCAGACCGAAAAGTTCGAGCGCAGCTTCTGGGCCGGCGGCAACCTGCACACCCTGCACGAAAGCGCCAGCCGCAGCCGCGACCAGAGCGGCGCCCTGGCCCGCATCTTTGATGCCGGCATGGGCGAATTCATCAAGGGCAAGCAAGCGTCGGACAAGCGCGACCCGCTCGACACCGGCGCCGTGCTCGACGGCGCCCGGCGCGCCATGCGCGCCGCCTTCCAGCGCGAACTCGATGCCCTCGACTCCCATTTGAACTTTCTGGCCTCGGCCGGTTCCGTGTCTCCCTACATTGGTTTGCTGGGGACCGTGTGGGGCATCATGAATGCCTTCCGCGGTCTGGCCAACGTCCAGCAAGCCACCCTGGCCGCCGTCGCGCCCGGCATTGCCGAAGCACTCATTGCCACCGCCATTGGCCTGTTTGCCGCCATCCCGGCAGTCGTGGCGTACAACCGCTTTACCCACGACATCGACCGCCTGGCCATTCGCTTCGAGAGCTTTGTCGAGGAATTCTCGAACATCTTGCAGCGCCAGTCGCGCTAGACGGAGCGGGCCATGGCGAACCTTTCCGGCGGCCTGCGCAATTCGCGCAAGCGCAAGTTCAAATCCGAAATCAACGTGGTGCCTTACATCGACGTGATGCTGGTCCTGCTGATTATTTTCATGGTGGTGCCGCCCGCTAACAGCCCGAGCGTGATCAACCTGCCCAACGCGCAAAAATCTGCCCTGCCGCCCGATAACTACATCCAGATTGTGGTGCGTCCCGATGCGCGTTTGTCGATCGGCGTCAATGGTGCGCGCAGCGAAGCGCCGGAAACCGTGGACGGCCGCGCCGAGCTGCTGCGCAAGCTGCGCGCCCTGCATGCCGAGCATCCCGAGTATCCCGTCATGATCGCGGGCGACCGCGACAGCAAATATGACGACGTCATCCAGCTCATTTCGGAAGCGAAAAAAATGGGCATCGACCGCGTTGGCCTGGCCACCAAGTAGCCCATGGCAAGCATGCATCCAGCTCCGACCCCGGGTTCCCCCTACCAAGTTCCGCCAGAGCCGAGCGCGGTCTCGTCCACGGTCATGGCGGTGCTGGTGCACGCGGCCCTGCTGGGCTTTCTGTGGGTCGGCATTCGCTGGCAGAACGTGGAGCCGGTGGCCGTGACGGCTGAAGTGTGGGACATGAAGGTACAGGATGCGGCGCCGCGCGAAATCACGCCGGAGCCAGTGCCGGTGCCCACGCCGGCGCCAATACCCAAGCCGGTAGCGCCTCCCCCGCCACCGCCGCCCAACGCCGAGGAACCGGTCGCCCCCAAGCCCCCGGACATTGCACTCGAACGCGAAAAGAAGGAAAAGAAGCTGCGCGAGCAAAAGCTAGCCGAGAAGAAAATAGCTGACGAAAAGCTGGCCAGGCAAAAGGAGCTTGCTGACCAGAAGGCGCGGGAACTGGCCGAGCAAAAGGAAAAAGAAAAGGAAAAAGAAAAAGAGTTAGCGAAAGAAAAGGCAAAGGCGGAGCGCCTGGCCAAGCTGGCCAAGGAAGCGGCCGAGGCCAAGCTGGCCGAAAAGCTGCGCGCCGCCCAGATGAAGCGCATGCTCGGCGGCCTGGCCGGCGCGGGCGACGCCGACAAGACCACCGCCCCGCGGGTCGATACGGGCTATGTCACGGCAGTACGCAACAAGATCAAGCGTTCCACTTCCTTCAATGGCGACACCGATGTGGATGGCAATCCCTCGGCCACCTTCAAGATCGAGCAGCTGCCCACCGGCGAAATCATCTCGGTGCGCAAGTCCAAGAGTAGCGGCATTGCCGCCTTTGACGACGCGGTGGAGCGCGGAATTAACAATTCGTCACCACTTCCCAAGAAAAAAGATGGTACGGTAGAGCGCACAATTGAAGTCACCATCCGGATGAAGGAAGTTGATTGATTCCTCATCGCATTACATTACCGGGACAGACAGCCTTATGAAGAAACTGCACAACTTTGTATTTACCCTCAGCCTGCTGGCCGGCGCCTCTGCCAATGCCCAGCTCAAGATCGAAATCGCCGGTGTGGGCAGCAACCAGATCCCCGTGGCCGTGGCCGCCTTTGCCGATGAATCGGTGGCGCCGGCCCAGATCTCGTCCATCATCAAGGCCGACCTCGAGCGCAGCGGCGTGTTCAAGGTGATCGATGCCGGCTCGGTACCGGCCAATGCACCGGTCGACTACAGCCAGTGGAAGTCGCGCGGCGCCGATGCGCTGGTGGTGGGCAGTGTCCAGAAACTGGCCGACGGGCGCATCGAAGTGCGCTACCGCCTGCATGACACGGTCAAGACGTCCCAGCTGTCGAGCATGAATGAAGCGGCCCAGCCCCGCTTCACGCGCCTGACCGCACACCGCATCGCCGACGACATCTACGAAAAGCTGACCGGCACCCGCGGCGCCTTTGCCACCCGCGTGGCGTATGTGAATGAAAACCGCGCCGGCCGCGACTATCGCCTGGAAATTGCCGACGCCGACGGTGAAGGCACCCAGGTGGCGGTGCGCTCCAACGAACCCATCATTTCGCCATCCTGGTCGCCCGACGGCACCAAGGTAGCGTACGTCTCGTTCGAAAAGAAGAAGCCCGTCATTTACGTGCAAAACCTGGTGACCGGTGCCCGCAAGGTCATCGTCAATGAAAAAGGCAGCAATTCCGCCCCTTCCTGGTCGCCGGACGGAACCCGCCTGGCCGTGGCCCTGTCCAAGGATGGCAACACCCAGGTGTACAGCGTCAGCGCCGAAGGCGGCAACCTGCGCCGCCTGTCCAACAGCAATGGCATCGATACCGAACCGCAGTACTCGGCCGATGGCCAGACCATTTACTTCACCAGCGACCGCAGCGGCGGCCCGCAGATCTACAAGATGAGCGCCAGCGGCGGCAACGCCCAGCGCGTGACCTTCAAGGGCAACTACAACATCAGCCCCCGTGTGTCCGACGATGGCAAGACGCTGGCCTGGATCTCCCAGCGCGACGGCGGCTTCAGCCTGTACGCGATGAACCTGGCGACCGGGCAGGAAATTCGCCTGGCCGACGGCGCCACCGAACCGAGCTTCTCGCCGAACGGCAAATACATCATGTATGCAACCAAAACGGGGGGACGCACCTCGCTGGCCGTGGTATCGGTCGACGGACGCGTCAAGCAGCGCTTGACGACGCAGGCAGGCAACATCAGGGAGCCCAACTGGGGTCCTTTCATGAAGTAAGCAAGAACAACATCCATCAATCAGCCCAGGAGATAAATTATGCGCAATTTCAACAGTCTTGCATTCATTGTCGCAAGCGCCGCCCTGCTGTCAGCCTGCAGCTCGCCGGTCAAGCTCGACCCGCCCAAAGTCGAAGAGCGTGCGATCGAAGCACCAAAGCCGGAAGTGGCCGACAACCGCGACGTGCGTCCGGTCGAAACGGGCTCGGTGGACCCACTCAACGACCCGCAAGGCGTGCTGGCCAAGCGCAGCGTCTACTTCGACTATGACAGCTATGTCGTGCGCGACGATGGCCGTGCCGTGGTGGAAAGCCACTCCAACTACCTCAACAAGAACAGGGGCCGCAAGATCCTGATCCAGGGTAATACCGACGATCGCGGCGGCACCGAGTACAACCTGGCGCTGGGCCAGAAGCGTGCCGAAGCCGTACGCAAGGCCATGGCCACGCTGGGCGTGGAAGAGAGCCAGATGGAAGCGGTGTCGCTGGGCGAAGAAAAGCCCAAGGCCATGGGCAGCGGCGAAGCTGCATGGGCGGAAAACCGCCGCGCCGACATCGTCTATTAATTGACAAGCCGGCAGGGAACGGCCGCTTACCGCCCGCTCCCTGGCCTGGCGTTGCTACAGGTTTTGAAAGAGTGAAATCATGATCAGTCCATCCAAGTCCCGCTTCGCTGCAGCCTGCCTGACGCTGGCTATCTGGCTGCCGCTGCAGGCACAGGCCGGCATTCTCAGCGACGATGAAGCACGCAAGGCGATCCTGGACCTGCGTGCCAAGGTCGAGGCGCTCTCGCGCGAACTCAATAGCCGCATCGACACCAAGGCCGACAAGACTGTCGCGCTGGAAATGGTGAACCGTAACGAAGAAGTGATGTCGGAAATTGCCAAGCTGCGTGGCCAGCTGGAAGTACTGAGCAACGAGATCGCCACCACCCAGAAACGCCAGAAGGATTTTTATACCGACCTGGACGCGCGCATGCGCAAGCTCGAGCCGCGCCAGGTGACGATCGATGGCCAGGAAACGGCCGTGGCGCCGGACGAACAGGCGGCCCATGACGCGGCCATGGCCACTTTCAGGGCCGGCGACTACAAGGCGGCGGCCGCGCAGCTGGCGGAATTCGTACGCCGCTACCCGGACTCCGGCTACGCGGCGACCGCGCAGTACTGGCTTGGCAGCGCATTTTACGCCCAGCGCGACTGCAAGAAAGCCATCGCCGCCCAGCAAGTCGTGGCGTCGACCTACGCCAGCAGCGCCAAGGCGCCGGACGCGATGCTCAGCATTGGTACCTGCTACGCCGAACTCAAGGACAAGAAAAACGCGACCAAATCATTGAAGGATTTGATTGCGAGATATCCGGATTCGGCCGCGGCCCAGGCAGCGCGCGACCAACTGGCGGCGCTCAGGTAAGGCCGCCGGCGCAAAATTATTTGGGCGCGGGTATTTGACAGGATCGCCGTGCCCCCCTATAATCTTGCTTCTTCGGGTCGTTAGCTCAGCTGGTAGAGCAGCGGACTTTTAATCCGTTGGTCGCAGGTTCGAATCCCGCACGGCCTACCACGAATACAGCAGTAAGCAAATGAAGCAGTTACGAGCAATCGTAGCTGCTTTTTTGTTTGCGCAATCGCTCTTTGGTCGAGCGCCGGGAAATGTACCGTGCCGGCCGGGCCCTCGGGTTGTGCAGCCGGTGCCGCCGGCGACATCAACCCTCATCACGCCAAAACACGGCACGCGGCATCGCGCGATACCCCCACCGTCCACGGAGGGGCGTCCGCGCGCCTGATAGGCGAAGTTGGGATGAGTCAACGGTGTGAAAGCCGAGCATGATCTGCGCTATTCTAACTTGTGTTAACGCCATTGATTTGGGGGCAAACGTTGTCTTCGCTTCAATGGTTCCGTCGCACTACGCTAACATTGGAAGGAATTATCATGCAACATACTCTGATCGCCGTATTCGACAACCGTACCGATGCGCAGGCAGCCATGGACGAGCTGATGCTGCAGAGCTTTTCTCCCCAGGATGTGCGCCTGTCGGAAGACACCGCCAGAATGGGCAAGACGCCGTCATCTGAAAGCACCGAGGACGAAGGCGTGGGTGCGAGCATCAAGCACTTCTTCCGCGACCTGTTCGGCAGTGATGATGACGTGTATTCAAACCGCTACTCCACCGCCGTGGACAAAGGCCATCATGTGCTGACGGTGACCGCGCGCACCGAAGCGGAGGTGGAACGCGCAGGCGATATCGTCGACCGTTTCGGCCCGGTCGATATCGACGAGAAAGAAGCGGAATGGGACGGCACCGGCATCCCCAACCGCGCCGCGATGCGCATGGCCAGCGCCGGCAGCATGCAGCACTCGGAAGCCAATACCCTGCAGTTCCAGCAAGACCGCAATCTGTTCGCCCAGCAATCGCTGAACGAAGAGACCCCGATGGGGCAGACCTACCAGGAGCCGATGGGCCAGCCAGTCGGTCTGACCAGCGTACGCCGCGGTGGCGCGCGCGTGTTCAGCCGCTGACGCTGGCGCGCTCCAAGCTGCGTGACCTGGTATCGGCAAGCAGCTGTGACAGGTAGCAGTCCACGCAGCATCAAGAGCCGGGAGCGCACGCCGCCGCCCGGCTCTTTTTTTGCCCGCCGCAACAAGCAGGGGTATCACAAACTTGGCAAGAGCTTACTGGACGGATTGCCCAAGGTGTGTTGCTGCACGGCGAAGCACGTCTGGTAACAGGTCCACTGGCCATCTCGCGGCCCGTTTGCCAGCCTCACTGTAATCCCATATGATTCTGGCATTACAAAAAATTCAAGCTCAGCGCCACCTCGCTGCGATGTTCCTGTCCAGCTGAACGGTATGGTGTCGCGTACCGATTCATGCGCTGCAACAGGCGGCCTGGCTATCAATAAGGGATTCCATGGACAGGCAATACGATGTGATTGTTTTCGGCGCCACCGGTTTTACCGGTCGGCTGGTGGCCCAATACCTGGCACGGCAGGACGGCCACGGCAGCCCGATACGCTGGGCCATGGCCGGACGCGACATGGGCAAGCTGGAACAGGTGCGCAAATTGATCGGCGCGCCAGCTTCCACCCCCCTGATCGTGGCCGATGCTGCCGATGCCCAGGCCATGGCGGCGCTGGTGGCGCGCACGCGGGTGGTCTTGACCACCGTGGGGCCCTACCAGCTGTACGGTGAAACCCTGGTCAGGGCCTGCGCCCAGGCAGGCACGGACTACGTTGACCTGTGCGGGGAACCTGCGTGGATGGCCGACATGATTCCCCAGCTTCAGGCGCCCGCCCAAAAGAGCGGCGCACGCATCGTGTTCTCCTGTGGTTTCGATTCGATCCCGTTCGACCTTGGGGTAGCCTTCCTGCAGCGGGCCGCGCAGCAGCGCTTCAAGGCGCCCCTCACCTACGTCTGCGGCCGCGTGCGCGTCCTCAAGGGCGGCATGTCGGGCGGCACGCTCGCCAGCGCGGTTGCCACCATCGAAGCGAGCCGCAGGGATCCGCGCGTCGCCGCTCTCATGGCCCATCCATTCGCTCTGACGCCAGGCTTCTCGGGCCCTGTCCAGCCCGAAGGCGAATCGGCACACTACGATGAACTTGCCAAATCCTGGACCGGCCCTTTCATGATGGCTGCCATCAATACCAAGAATGTGCACCGCACCAATGCTCTGCTCGGTCACGCCTGGGGCAAGGATTTTCTGTACGACGAGCGCATGATGACCGGGGATGGCCCCAAGGGCAGACAACGGGCGAAAAAAATGGCACTCGCCTACCGCGTGCAAACCGCCCTGCTCAAATTTGGCCCTGCCCGTTCGCTGCTGCAGCGTTTCGCCCTGCCCAAGCCGGGCGAAGGTCCAGACCAGGAGGCGCGTGAAAAAGGCCGCTATGAAATTCACTTCATTGGACAAGGCGAAGACGGCAGCACGCTGCGCGCGGTGGTGACCGGCGACCGTGATCCCGGCTATGGCTCCACGTCAAAGATGATCGCGGAAAGCGCACTCTGCCTGGCGGCGGACCGCAGCCACGCCATGGCAGCGGGCGGCGTCTGGACGCCGGGCGCTGCCATGGGCGAACAGCTGCAGAAGCGCCTGGAAGAAAGGGCCGGGCTGACATTCTCCCTGGTCGCGGAATGAACCGTCTGATTCGGGCATTACCTAAACTGGCCAGTGCAGCGCGCTGACAGAGCGCACACCGGCACCTATGATGACCATGCTCCCACCCTTCCTGGCGCGCCTGCGGCTCGACGCCGGTGCAGACCGCCGCGCCATCCGCAGTGCCTACGCGCGGGAAGTGAAACTGATTGACCAGGCCATTGACCCCGCAGGCTTCCAGGCGCTGCGAGACGCCTACGAGGCCGCGCTGCGCTGGGCTGGCGCGCCAAGCCTGATGGTAAATGAGCTGGGAACGCCCACCCGCCGTGCTCCTGACCGCGCGCATGAACGCGCCACCGAGACCGGCCGCCTGGCTTTTGCGCGCCTTTACCAGTGGGCGGCCCCCATCCTGCAGGGCATGGACCCGGATCGGCTGCAGGCGCTTGAACGCACACTGCTGCGTGCACTGGACGACGAGGCGCTGATTAACCTGACAGCGCGCGCAGCCTTTCAAGACGCCTGCGTGGAGATGCTGGTCAAAGGATGGCAGCCAGGCCACGAAGTTTTATTCGAAGCTGCCACACTTGCCTTTCGTTGGGAGCAGGACAGTACCCACCTTGAACAATCGGGCGAGCAAGGCTTCACGCTCCTCCTGGCCCTGCAGGAACAGTTCATAGCACGGCGGCAGCGCGATTTTGACGTGCGCAAGCAGCACCAGATCCTGACCCGGCTGCGCCTGGGCCGCGATCCCGAGCCGCACTTCCTGCAGCGCGACATTGACCACTTGCGCCTGATGCAATCGCGCCTGCCCAACCTGCTGCCCATTATCGCCGACCGCGCCGCCATCGCGCGCTGGCACCGTGCCTGGCAGGCGATCGATCCCGGGCCGCCGGAAGACGAGGACCTGCACAACCCTTACCGCCACAAGGCGCGGCGAGCGGCAGGCCCGGACCATGGGCATGCCGGCCAGGCCGGGGAAGACGGCGACCTTGCGCTGCTGTGGCGAATCTGCCAGGTCATCATCGTCTTCTACGTCATCCGATGGTTATTCTTTTGAGGACCAGGGCGGCACCAGCAGTGCGGCCTGCGCCAGACAAGTGGCGTCACAATAGCGAAAACAATTAACGCGGAGAACTCATGCTGATCGCTACCTTCAATGTCAACGGCATCACCAGCCGCCTGCCTGCCCTGCTGCAATGGCTGGAGGAAAAACAACCGGACGTAGCCTGCCTGCAAGAACTCAAAGCACCCCAGGAAAAGTTTCCCGAGCTAGCCATCCGGGACGCGGGCTACCATCCGATCTGGCTCGGCCAAAAGAGCTGGAATGGCGTGGCCATCCTTACCCGCGGCGAAGCGGCGCAGGAAGTACGCCGCGGCCTGCCGGGCGACGATGCAGACGAGCAAAGCCGGTACCTGGAAGCGGCCTACCAGGGCGTGCTCATCGCCTGCCTGTATCTCCCCAACGGGAACCCGGCGCCCGGTCCCAAGTTCGATTACAAGCTGGCGTGGTTCGAGCGCCTCATCGCCCATGCGGCCGAGCTGATGGCCACCGGCGCGCCGGTGGTGCTCGCGGGCGACTTCAACGTCATGCCGACCGAGCTCGATGTCTACAAGCCCGAGCGCTGGCTGACCGACGCCCTGTTCAGGCCCGAGACCCGCGCCGCCTTCCACAAGCTGGTGGCCCAGGGCTGGACCGACTCGCTGCGCACCATGCACCCGGACCAGCGCATTTACACATTCTGGGACTACTTCCGCAATGCCTACGGGCGCGATGCCGGCCTGCGCATCGACCACCTCCTGCTCAGTCCCGCGCTGGCGCCGGCGCTCACGGCCGCCGGCGTGGACCGCGACGTGCGCGGGCGCGAAAAACCGAGCGACCATGCGCCGACGTGGATCGAACTTGATCTTGCCAGGGCAGCCAAGCCTCGGGCCAAACGCAAGGCGGCAGCTTCCTGACCTTTAGCGCCGCGCCCAGCCGGCAAGATACTCCGGCTCGGGCGACGTGCATTGCGCATCACGCACCGGGGCCAGGCGCTGCCGCGCGAACGGTAGCACCCCAGCCCACGACGGCAGCGCCAGATCTTCCTCGTCGTCGCGCGGCCCGCCTTCGCGCACCTTGCAGGCCGCTTCGCCAAGGCCGATGCGCATGATGGTGGTGGCGTCGAATTCCTTGTCGCTGCCCGGCCCCACATCCGCATGCCGGCCCGGCGCGATCCGGTTCATGAAGACCTCCATGGCATGGCGCTTCTCCGCTGCGCCATCGACAGCCTCAAAGGCCCCGTAGATCATCGCAGAGCGGTAATTCATCGAATGATTGAAAGCGGTGCGGGCCAGCACCAGGCCGTCGAGATGGGTGATGGCCACGCATACCTGGGTGCCCTGCCCCATCACCTTCATCATGCGTCCTCCGTTGGAGCCATGGATGTACAGGTACTCGCCTTCGCGCCAGCACGCGGTGGGAATATTGTGCGTGCCACTGGCGTCGGCAAAGGCCACATGGCACACGTAGGCGTCATCGATAATGGCATGCAGGGTGGCGCGCTCGTAGTGCGCATAGTGGGCAGCGCGGCGCACCCTGGTGCGGTCGCTTGGCGGGAAAGGTGCGGTCATGGCGGCTCCGGTGGCATCAAAAAGCGTAATATAGCGTTCTGGTGGCTCTTTCATAAGACCCACAGTCAGCCAATTTTTTGGGGCCACGAATGGATTATGCTCTGCTGCTCGACAGTTATGTCAAACATCGCGACGTGGGCGCCTGGCCGCGCCAGCGCGTGCTGCATGAATGCCTGCGCGAAGCCATCCGCAGCGGCGCCCTGTCCACCGGCACCCGCCTGCTGGCCACGCGCGCGCTGGCGCAGGAACTGGGCATGGCCCGCAACAGCGTGCTGTATGCCTACGATCAGCTGGCCACGGAGGGCTACACGCGGCCGGGCCGCCAGGGCACCATCGTGATGCCGGTCAGCGTGAGCTCTCCGCGCGGCGGCGCCACGCAGGCGCCGGCAGCCACCCTGTCCAGGCGCGCTGCATCGCTGCGCACACTGGCGCCACCCTCGGGCGCCACCACCGGCTTTGCGCCCGGCGTTCCCGCCCTGGACGAATTTCCCCTGGCGCTGTGGAAGCGCACGCTGGAACGTGCCTGGCGCAGCATGCCGGCCAGCGGGCTCAATTACGGCGACCCGGCAGGCGAGCCGCAGCTGCGCGCGGCACTGGCGGACTACCTGCGCGGCGCGCGCGGCGTGCAATGCGATGCCGGCCAGGTCTTCATCACGGCCGGCACCCAGGACAGCCTCGACTTGTGCGCGCACGCATTTGCCGATGCCGGGGACAAGGTATGGATCGAAAATCCGGGCTACCTTGGGGCGCTGGCGGCTTTTCGCGGCGCCCAGCTCAAGCCGATTGGCATTGCCACCGATGCCCACGGCATCAACCCGGACAGCGCCGACTGGCGGCGCCACCGCCCCCGCTTCATCTACACCACGCCTTCCCACCAGTACCCGACCGGCAGCGTGCTTAGCCTGGAGCGGCGCCTGTCGCTGCTCGCCCATGCACGTGCCAGCGGAGCGCTGATCATCGAAGACGATTACGACAGCGAGTTCCGGCACGACGGCCCGCCCCTGCCGGCCATGCAGGGACTGGAGGACGACGCGCCAGTGGTCTACCTGGGCACCTTCAGCAAGACCATGTTCCCGGCCCTGCGCATCGGCTTTCTGGTCACGCCGCCCACGCTGGCCGAACCCCTGCGCGCGCTGCTTGCGCGGTCGGCCCCGAGCGGTCGCGCAGCCGAGCAGCTGGCCCTGGCGGCGTTCGTGCGCGATGGCCAGTTCGCGCAGCACCTGCGGCGCATGCGGCGCCTGTACCGCCAGCGCCGCGATGCACTGGTGGCCGCACTGGAGCAGGAGCTGGCAGGCCTTGGCACGGTCCACGGCGCCAGCGCCGGCATGCATCTGGCCTTCCAGCTGGCCGGACGCGGCGTGAGCGACGTGGCGGTGAGCGAGGCGGCACGCGCCCTGAGTCTGGTCGCGCCGGCCCTGAGCACGCATGCAACGGGGGCGCGTGCCAACGGCTGGAACGGCTTTTTGCTAGGTTACGCGCAGGTGGCGGCTGAAGATATGGGGCCGCTGGTTGCGACCCTGGCGCAGCTTGTCCGGCGCGCGGCAACCGCCAGTGCGATGAGAGGAAAGCCATGAACAGCAGCACGGAGATCCCCGCGCCCGAAGTGAGGGCCTATCAGGACAGCGACTTTCACATTGATGGCCAGGCGCCGTTCGTGATGCGCATTGGGCAAACATGCGACGCGCTGCTGGCCCTGTACCTCGCGGCCGGGGCACAGTCGTGTGCCTATATCTCGGCCTGCAATCCCCATGGCGAATCCGCCAGCGGGCGCACCAATGACGAGCGGCACGGCGCCTTTATCCGCATGCTGCAGGAGCGTGGCATCGACTATCTGGGCGGCCAGGCACTGGACCCGCGCGGAAAATATCCGCCGGAGCCGGGTTGCCTGATCGCCGGTCTGACGCTGGACGCGGCCAAGGCGCTAGGCAATGAACTGCGCCAGAACGCCATCGTGTTTTGCGGCGCCGAGCGAATACCGGCCCTGGTCCTGCTGCGCTAAGCCTGCAGCGCGCGCGGAAGAATCAGCATGGTGGTGCTGGCGCCGATGAGCATGTCGCGCGCCGAGTGCACGCGCCTGCCCTGGCGATCCATATGCAGCCAGTGGCCGGACGAGGTACCGCTGCCCAAGATCGTGGCCAGCACGGCGAGCACTGTCAATCCCACGCAGAGTGCCGTCACCACCGCTGTCGCGGTACTGAATGAATACACCAGTATCAGCAGCAGCATGGCCATGGCACACCAGCTTGTGAGAAGGAGTGAATCGATTTGCTTGTGCTGCCCGGCCGCCTTCCATCGCACGCGCAGCAGAAACGCGATCAGGGCGATGGCGATCGCCGCCACCGCAAGACGCAGCAAGACCAGCGCAATCCCAGGCGTCGTCGGAGGCGGTGCGATCGAGTACAGCGTGAGCCCCGTTTCGTCATTGGCGGCGGTCAGTTTGGCCGCGTAAGCGCGAATGCGATCGGGCGCAACCCGGTCGGCACGCGCCAGGTAGGTATCGGTCACGGTGACCGTGCGCTGGTCGGCTGACAGTGCCAGGGCGTGGTTCACTTCAAAGGCGTCGTCCTCGATGCGGGTTCGCTTCGGAGTCAGATTCCATGGGCTGAAGAGTTTGATCACCGTGACTTCCTGCAGCTCATGGGGGTACTTCAATGGCAGCGGCGCCGTCCGGTTCAGCGCATTCGGTGCGCCCAGCAGCGCGCTCACTTCCGGCGACCAGATATTTACTTCCCGCCTGCCGTCCTGGTCGGCATCGCTCCAGTACTTGCTGATGGTGTAGTGCTCGGTGAGCGTGATCGTGTTGGTCTTCTTGTCGTCGCTGACCTTCATGGGAGCGGCCAGCGAAATCGAGGGGTACTTGCGCGCGTAGTAGTTGAGGTAGTCCTTCTGAATCGCCTCGGCGCCCCGCGAAATGAGCTGGCTGCGCGTGGTCTCGGCGGCATTGCCCTGCACGGTCGTGGCCACAACGAGCTTCACTGGCTGGTCCATGCCGGCACTGGCATCGAAGGTCGACAGCACATGGCGGCGCGCGCGCGCCGGCGGGTTCATGGGCGTGAGGGACGTGCTGTCGGCAGCGATCACCAGAGCCAGGCCGTAGTCAGGCTGGTGCAGGTGCGCCAGATCGCCATGCTGCTCCGAGCGCGTGGGATCGATCCAGTAATGCTGGCCGGCGACGGTGGCGCGCACCAGCACGTGGTTGAAGGCGTGCGGCGATGGCAGGGTCGCATTCTCGGGCCGCAGCCTGCCGGAATTGACCAGTGCCGGTTCGGCGCGGATGCCCAACCCATCGAGGATTGTCAGCAGCAGCACGGCCTTGTCCTTGCAGTCGCCAAAACGGCGCCGAAAGACCACGGAGGCCGGGGCCGGCGCGTGCGAGCTGGCCCCCGTCTCTATGCCGAGATAGCGGATATCACGCTGCACCAGGCGCAGCGCGGCCAGCAGGCGTTCCTCGGGCGCAGGCGACGCGGCGGCAATGCGGTCGATTTCGCGCGCCAGTTCCGGCGATGGGGTACTGCGCTTGTACAAGGGCAGTGACCAGCGGGCCACCGCGCGCCAGTCGGCAAATTCGGTCCACTGCACCTGGGCGTAAGGGTCGTAGTCGTCAGGGGCGTCTTCCTCCAGGCGCAGTCCGGCGACCTGCTTGCGATCCCAGCGATAGTCGCGGTAGCCACCGGCCTGGGTGAGCACGGGTGCGGCGCCCGCCTTGCCCAGGTCGAAACGCAGAGTGCGGTGGGCGGGCACCAGCAGGCGCACAAATGCACGCTCGACCGGCACTTCCCACTGCAGGTAGCTGCTGCCGGCGTAGATGTTGGCGAACACCGGATTGGTGCCGCTGAGGGAGTAGGCATATTCGACAATGTCGCCCACGCGCACATCATCGATTTCGACGTTGATGGTCTTGCGGCCGTCGACAATGCGGGCCTCAAGTTCGGTCTCGCGCTGCATGACGCGGATGCCGGCGCTATGGATCTTGTCGATCAAGGTGCCATTGCGGCGCACGGCGATGGCGTGCAGGGTCGCGGTCTGATAGACGGGATCGAAGGTCACCGAAAAGCGGGCGCTGCTTTCCACGCCGGCGCTGGCGACAGTGCGCACGGCCATGTGGACGAAGGTAACGATGTTGTTGTTCTCGATACGGCGTTGCACATCGCTGAGCAGGAACTCGCGCCCCCCTGAGGCGCCGCTGGCAGAGCGGGCCGCGCTCGCCGCCTCGATCGGGACCACCCACGGTGGCGGTGGGCCGACGCGGTATTCATTGCTGGCGCCGGTGGCGGCTGCACTCAGCGCCAGCGCAAGCAGGCAGACGAGCGAATTGAAGAGGCGGCGTGGAGAGAGCACTTGATGATCCAGTCGATGCGCGTGATGGCAATTAAAGTTTCCATTCTGAAAAATTATATCATGTGCAATAGTAGGTGAACAGCGAATTGGCGGTCCATAGCGCGCGCGAAATGACGTACAAACAATTGTTTTTGTCGCGTTTTAGTGGTCAGACCACGCCCCGAACGATGCGCTGATTCTGCCCCCGAGAAATTGATTTTGCCCGCTTTAAGTGGTCTGACCCCGAACCTGCATCCCGCCCGCAATAGCCCAAAAGCTATAGATCCGCGCGCTTGCTTGGTGCACAAACCCGCAGTGCGAAGGGCCGGCTGAAGTGAGCCAGCTAATGTGGTCAGGAAATTGATTTTCTCCGCTTTTAGTGGTCAGACCACGCGCGGCGCGGCAGCCAAAAGCTGACTGGGAGACATTGTTTTTGGCCGTTTTAAGTGGTCTGACCCCAGAGGTGGGGGAGCCGGGGTGCGGGCGGGGCGGATGGGCATGTGGAGATGCAAGTTTTTATATAGAATGCCTGCACCATCTGCCAAGGCGATCCCATGATCTTTCAACCTGTTCTTGCCCTCAACATCGCCATTGCCCTGCTGGCCTGTTACCTGCTCTACCGCATGCAGAAGGCCCACCTGTCATTTACGAAACGGGTATTTACCGCGCTGGGACTCGGAATTGTGCTCGGCGCCGCCTTCCAGGGCGCGTATGGAGCAGGTGCGATCATCATCAAGCAGACCAGCGAGTACCTGGCCATCATCGGCACCGGCTATGTGCAGCTGCTGCAAATGATCATCATGCCGCTCATTATGGTGTCGATCGTCAGCGCCATCATCAAGCTCAAGGATGCGCGCGCGCTGGGGCAGATCAGCGTGCTGACCATCGGTATGCTGATGCTCACGACCCTGATTGCCGCCGGCATCGGCATCCTGATGGCCAAGTTGTTCGGCCTGAACGCAGCAGGACTGACCGCCAGCGCGGCCGAACTGACACGGGCCGAGTACTTGCAGGGCAAGCTGGGCGCGGCCAGCGACATCACCCTGCCCAGCATGCTGCTGAGCTTTATCCCCGCCAACCCCTTCCTCGACATGACGGGCGCCCGCAAGACCTCGACCATTGCAGTGGTTATCTTTGCGATCTTTGTCGGCGTTGCCGGCACCGGTATCGCCACCCGGCAGCCGGACCTGTTTGCCTCCTTTGCCCATTTCGTCAGGGTGGCCCAGGCCGTCGTCATGCGCATGGTGACGCTGGTGCTGCGCCTGACCCCCTACGGCGTCTTTGCCCTCATGACCCAGGTGGTGGCCGGTTCCAACATGGACAGCATCATGAACCTGCTTACCTTCGTGCTCGCGTCCTACAGCGCCCTGCTGCTGATGTTCTGCGTTCATCTCCTGTTCGTCACCGGCGCCGGCCTGAACGCCTGGCGCTTCGCCTCCCGCATTGCGCCCGTGCTGCTGTTTGCCTTTACCTCGCGCACTAGTGCCGGCGCCATCCCGATGTCGGTGCAGACCCAGACCCGGCGCCTGGGCACTCCCGACGGCATCGCCAATTTCGCCGCGTCCTTCGGCGCCGTGATGGGCCAGAATGGCTGCGCCGGCATCTATCCGGCCATGCTGGCGATAATGATCGCGCCGACCGTCGGCGTCGATCCCATGACGCTCGACTTCCTCGTGCCGCTGCTGGCCATTATCGTGGTCGGCTCGGTCGGCATCGCCGGCGTGGGCGGCGGGGCCACCTTTGCAGCGCTGATCGTGCTCTCGGCCATGAATCTGCCGGTGGCGCTGGCGGGCCTCCTGATTTCAATCGAGCCGCTGATCGACATGGGCCGCACGGCCCTGAACGTCAGCGGCTCCATCACGGCCGGCACCGTTACCAGCCGGCTCATGGGCCAGACCGACATGGAGGTCTTTAACAGCGACGAGGTAGCCGACATCGACCGCGAAGCGCAGCCCGCCTGAACGGTGGCCTCTGCCGTATCGTGCGCTGACGGGCACCCCAATCCGTCTATGATGACGTCGTGTCAACTCAACGATGGACGGGGCAATGGAGCAGAAATGGCCGCAGGAAATTTGGCTGGTGCGGCATGGACAAAGTGCCGGCAATGTCGCGCGCGACGCCGCTGAGGCTGCCGCCGGACACCTGATCGATATCGCCGAGCGCGATGTCGATGTGCCCTTGTCGAAGCTGGGCGTGGAGCAGTCGCGCGCCCTGGGCGACTGGTTTGCCTCCCTGCCCGAGGAACGCCGCCCCAACGTGGTGCTGCACTCGCCTTATGTGCGGGCGGCCGAAACGGCGCGCCTCATCATCGAGCGCATGGGTGCACCGGCAATGATGGCAATCCAGTCCGACGAGCGGGTGCGCGAGAAAGAATTCGGCATCCTCGACCGCCTCACCACCCACGGCATCAATCACAAGTATCCTGAGCTCTACGAGCAGCGCCAGCACGTGGGCAAATTCTATTTCCGTCCCCCGGGCGGCGAAAGCTGGTGCGATGTCATCCTGCGCCTGCGCAGCGTGCTCGATACGATCACGCGCGAGTATTGCGGCGAGCGCGTGCTCATCGTGGGCCACCAGGTCACCGTCAATTGCTTCCGCTACCTGTTCGAGCGGCTCGACGAGGCCCGCATCCTGGCCTTTGACCGCGCCGCCGATGTGCCCAACTGCTCGGTCACGTCATATGAATTCGACCCACACCACGGCAAACACGGCAAGCTGATGCTGCGCCTGACCAATTTCGTCGCCCCGCTCGAGGATACCGGCACGCCGGTGACGGTGCAGCAAGATGTGCCCGCTGCTCCGAAAGCGTAGGCGCAGCGGTCCCATGGAAACGCCAGCCACGCCCGGCCACATGGTCACGCTCGACGCCGCCGCCCTGCGCGGCTGGCCCCTGCCCATGCCTTCGCCCGGCGGCGACAAGGAAGAACGGGGCCACGTCCTGATCCTGGGCGGCTCGCGCGAGATGCCCGGCGCCGTCATCCTGGCAGCCACCGCGGCGCTGCGCGCGGGGGCCGGCAAGCTCACCGTGGCCACCGGCAGCAGCGTGGCCCAGCTGGTGGCCATGGCCATGCCCGAGGCGCGCGTGATCGGCCTGCGCGAGACGGCCGAGGGTGGCTTCCGGCACGAAGCGGTGGCGGAACTCAATCCCCTGGCCGACCGTGTCAGTGCGATCCTGGTCGGCCCAGGCATGCAGGACGAGGCCGCCACGGCGGCGCTGGTTCGGTCGCTGTTGCCGCGCCTAAATGGAACCAGCGTGGTGCTCGATGCCTGTGCCATGGGCATCATCCTCAATCCCGATCTCGATGGCGAGGGTGCCCCGTTCCGCTTTGAGCAGCCAGTGGTGCTCACCCCCCATGCCGGCGAGATGGCCCACCTGACGGGCAAGGCCAAGCAGGACATTGCTGCCGCGCCCGATGCGACAGCCCATGCAGCGGCGCGGGACTGGAATGCGGTGGTGGCACTCAAGGGCGCGCGCACCATCATCAGCGCGCCCGATGGCAGCCAGTGGCAGCACGAAGGCGGCAACGTGGGCCTGGCCATCTCCGGTTCGGGCGACGTGTTGTCGGGCATCATCGCGGGCTTGGCGGCGCGCGGCGCCACCCTGGCCCAGGCCACCTGCTGGGGCGTGGCACTGCACGCGCGCGCCGGCGAACGCCTGGCCGAGCGCCTCGGCCTGCTCGGTTACCTGGCGCGCGAATTGCCAGATGAAATTCCGGCGCTGATGGATTCCTTTGCGCGCCCCTGAGGCAGCCTTTATTTGCCGCCTCAGGCCGCTACTTTTCATCTTCCCTTGTTCCTGAACTTTGATATCGCTCAAATTGCGCGGGCATGCGCGCGAATTTGCGGCGAAATCGCAATTTTTGCTGAACCCGCGAAGCAGCCCGGCGTCTAAATTGCACACCGCCGCCTTCCGGCGCCCCGTTTGCGGTGGTGCGGAAGGCGGTATCTGACTGACGTGAATGAGGAGTAAGCGATGAAAGCACTTGGGAATGCATCAAAAACGCTGCTGGCTACAGCGGTCGTTGCGGCCGTCCTGGGCGGTTGCCGCCGTGACGAGCCTGCCACCATGGGCGATACCAGCACCACCGTCCCTGCCAATACCACGGGCGCCACCGGCACCGCGGGCACCCCTGGCACCCCTGGCACCACCGGCGACACGGGCACCATGGGTACCACGGGCACCACCGGTACAACTGGCGCCACGGACCCTACCGGCGCGACGGGTACCACAGGCACCACCGGGACAGATCCCGCCACTACGGGCACCGGAACCAGCGGCACCTCGGGTACTGGCGGCACCACCGGCACCGGCACCACCGGCACCACCGACGATCGAACAGACACGCGCGAGAACCGTTAATCGAGCGACTTAATCCCGCGTCTTGCTGTACCGTGCGCGCCTTCCAGTCGGCACGTCCTGCGTCTTGGCGCGCATAACGCAAAAGGCCCTGCTCGCGCGGGCTTCCCTGCCTTTGCAAGCCCATCGGCCTGCAATACGGCGTTTTGGCACGCCTTAACGCAACAGGCCCGCTCGAGCGGGCCTTCGCGCAACGTAGGCGCACTCGGCCCGCACTTGCCTGCATCTCGGCGCGCGTCCTGGTGCACCCATCGCAAAAGGCCATGCACACGCGGGAACGCTGGCACTGTGCGCGCCCTCCGGCCAGCACGTGCTGCGTCCCGGCGCGCGTCCTGATCTTCCGAATGCAAAAGGCCCGCTCGCGCGGGCCTTCCGTCACATCGTCAGCCTTGCAGCTTAGGCCTTGCCAATCGAAACGCCAGCAGGGACGGGGCGCGTACCCCGAATCATGCCGATCAGCTTGAGCAGCATCCGGAACACGAAGCGAATCAGCAGCAGCGTCAGGATCGCTTCGACGAAGGTCAGCACGAAGGCCAACAGCACGTTGTAGCGTTCTGCGCGGCGATTGAACTTGGCAGCCATGCGGTCCTTGGAGATCTCGATGCTGTCATAGAAGGTCGGCACCACCAAGAGGGTCAGGATGGTCGAGGTGATCGTGCCGCCAATGATGGCAATGGCCAGCGGACGGTAGAACTCGCCACCCTCGCCCAGGCCAAGGGCAACCGGGAACATGCCTGCGATCAGGGCGAAGGTCGTCATCAGGATTGGGCGCAGGCGCATACGGCCCGCTTCCATCAGCGCGTCTTCGCGGTTGAAGCCGTCGGCTTCACGCTTGCGGGCCGCGTCCAGCAGCAGGATCGCATTCTTGGCCACCAGGCCCATCAGCATGATGACGCCGATCAGGCTCATCAGGTTGATGGTGTTCTTGGTAATCAACAGCGCCAGCACCACGCCGATCAGCGACAGCGGCAGCGACAGCATCACCCCGAGCGGCGCCGTGAAGGAATTGAACTGCACCACCAGGATCAGGTACATCAGCGCAATGCCCGACAACAGGGCAATGCCCATGTCGCGGAACAATTCCTGCTGATCCTGCCCCGCGCCACTGATGTTGCGGCCATAGCCTGGCGGATAGTCGAGACTGTCGGCCAGTTTCATGGCTTCGGCCGTCACTTCGCCACTGGAGCGGCCCTCCACGTTGGCGCTGACCGTGATGGTGCGCTTGCCATCCTTGTGCGAAATGCCCGATGGCCCCTTGCCCATGGTGATGGTGGCAATCTGCTCAAGCGGCACCATCATGTTGGTGCCGGACACGGCAATGGGCAGGCGCTCGATATTGGCCGCGTCGACCCGGTCTTCCGGATGCAGGCGCACGGCCACGTCGCGCGTCTCGCCGGTCGGGTCCACCCAGTCGCCCACTTCCACGCCGGCAAAGGCCACGCGCAGCGACTGCGCCGCATCGTTGACGGAAATTCCCATCGAATTGGCCAGGCCGCGGTTGAGCTCAATCTGCAACTCGTTTTTCGGGTCTTGTTCGGACAAGCCCACATCCACCGCGCCCGGCACCTGGCGCAATTTTTCGATATAGGCGTTGGTGATTTCAAGCAGCTTGCGCGAGTCGGGACCGGTGAACTGGATCTGGACCGGCTTGCGCGAGCCATTGTTCAATTCATCGATCACCACGTATTCGGCGCCAACGAGCTGGGCGATTTTGCCGCGCAGTTCCACCGCGATTTCCTTGGCGCTGCGGTCGCGCGTCTTGCGCTTGCCGATATCGATCCACACCCGGCCGCCGCCAGCGTTGATGAAGCTGTTGGTTTCCTTCGTTTCCGGAATCGAACGCGCAATTTCCGCGGCCCGCTCCACCTTGGCCCGCGAGTAGCCAATGCTTGACGACGCTGGCGTACGCACATCGATCATGACGTTACCGGAATCGGAAGCGGGCAAAAAGCTTGAGCCACCCTTCCACGCGTGTAACGCAATGGCTGCAAAGAAAGTTATCACCGCCAGCAGTGCCATCGATTTACGGTGATGCAGGGCCCAGCCAATCACATTGCCGTAGCGGTCCGCCTGGTGGTCAAACCAGTGGTTAAAGTTCTGCAATACTTTGGACAAGCCTTTCTTCGGGCGCGTCTCGTGGTCCGGCGGGTCGCCCCAGTAGGCCGACAGCATCGGATCGAGCGTAAACGAGATGACCAGGCTGACCAGGACCGAGCAGGTCACGGTCAAGGCAAACGGACGGAACCATTCGCCCGACTCGCCGGGCATGAAGGCCACGGGAATGAACACGGCAATGATGGAAAATGTGGTTGCGGCGACGGCCATGCCGATTTCGGCCGTGCCTTCCAGCGCCGCCTTGCGGCGGTCGGAGCCGCGCTGCATGTGGCGCACAATGTTTTCGCGCACCACGATCGCATCGTCAATGAGCACGCCAATGGCCAGCGACAAGCCCAAGAGCGTCATGAAGTTGAGGGTGAAGCCGCACAGCCACACGGCAATAAAGGAAGCGATTACCGAGGTCGGCAGCGAGAGCGCCGTGATCAGGGTGGAACGCCACGAGTTCAGGAAGGCGTACACCACGAACACGGTCAGGATCGCGCCGAAAATGAGCGACTCGATCACATTGTTCAAGCTGTTCTGGGCTTCCTCGCCGCCATCGCGCGTCACTTCCAGCTTGGTGCCTTCGGGCAGCTCCTTGCTGATTTTTTCCACTTCCGCCTTGACCGCATTGGCCACCGATACCGTGCTCGCTTCGCGCGAGCGGACAATGGTGATGCCCACGTTGGGCTTGCCGCTACGGATGCTGAAGCCATTGACTTCGGCAAAACCGTCGGCGATCTCGGCCACCTGGGCCAGGCGCACCACTTCATCGCCGCGCCGCTTGACAACGATCTGCTGGAATTCTTCGGGCGAGCCGATGCGGCCAACGAGGCGAATGCTCTTCTCATCGAGTTCGCCGCGGATCTTGCCTACCGGTGCATTGGTATTTTGCGTGCGCAGCGCGGCCACCACGTCCGAGACGGCAACGTTATATTCGCGCAGGCGCTCGGCCCGCAGCAGCACCGTCAGCTCGCGCCGCAGGGCGCCGTTGACGCTGACCGTGGCCACGCCGTCGATGCCGCGCAAGCGGTCGGCCAGCACGTCTTCGGCCAGGCGCGAAATTTCGGCATGGTTCAGCTTATTCGATGACAGGGCCAGGTTGACAATGGGCTGGGCCGAGGGATCGGCACGCTGCAAGACCGGTTCGCGCATTTCCACCGGCAGCTTGTAGCGCACGCTGGCAATGGCATTGCGGATTTCGTCGGACGCTTCGATCAAGTCCTTGTCGAAATTGAACTCGATGCGGAACTGGGCACTGCCCTCGTTCGCATTGGCATTGATTTCGCTCACGCCGGGGATGGCCTGGAGCGACTTTTCGATGCGGTTGACCACTTCGCGCTCGACCGTGTCAGGCGAGGCGCCGGGATAGGGAATGTACAGCGAGATGACAGGCTGCTCCACGTCGGGAGTCTGGTTCACGCGCAGCTTGGACAGGGCCAGCAGGCCCATGCACATGAGCGCGATGATCAGGACAATGGTCGCGGTCGGCCGCTTGACACTGAAGTCGGATAAGAACATGGCTTATTTCCCTTGCACGATGACCGGGGCGGTAGTGGCAGGCACGCGCGCGGCCGTATTGCCGGCCATCGCCACTTTCTGCCCCTCCCGAAACGCCGAACTGGGCGTGCGCATGATCACGTCGCCCGCCGCCAGGCCCGAGCGCACTTCATAAAAGCCGGTGCGCGGGTCGCGCGTGCCCAGGACCAGCTCAGCCTTGCTCAACTTGTCACCCTGCACCCGCCATACATAGGCCGAGTCGCCGGCCTTGACCAGGGCGCCTTCGGGCAGCATCAGGGCCTGGGTGGTGTCCGACTCGATCCGCCCTTCGCCGTACAGGCCCGACACGCGCGGCGCCTCGGCCGGCTTGTCAAAGGCCACCAGCACTTCCACCTGGCGCGTCACTTCATTGGCGGCCGGATCGACGCGCTTGACCACGCCGCGAAACTCCTGGTTGTTATAGCCATTGATGCGAAAACTCACCGCCTGTCCCACCTTGACCGCACCAATGCGGTCGGCCGACACCCGTCCTTCAAAGCGCATGCTGGACGGATCGATTACCTTGAGCAATTCCTTGCCGGGCGAGGCGGTATCGCCGGCCGACACCTTGCGCTCGCTGATGACGCCGTCAAACGGGGCGCGCACCGAGGTGCGCGACAGTTGCTGGCGTGCCAGCGCAGCGCGCGACCGTGCGGCCGCCACTTCGCTGGCCGCATTGTTACGGCGAATCTCGGCGTCGTCCATGGCCTGGACCGAGGTCATGCCGGAAGCGCGCAGGGTTTTCATGCGCGCGACCTGGCGCTCGGCCTGCTCGAGTGCCTGGCCGGCCGTGCGCGCCGATGCTTCGGCCGAATTCAGGCTGTCCCGGATGGCGGTCTCATCGAGCTTGACCAGCACATCCCCGCGTTTGACCACATCGCCATTTTCCTTTAATACCTGCAGTACCACGGCTGCCACTTCGGCGCGCAGGTCGGCCTTGCGTTCCGGCTGGATGGAGCCGGTGACGACGGGACCGGAGGCGAGCGCATCGGCACTGACCTTGAGCGTGTCTTCCGGAGAAATGCTCAGCTGCGGCAGCGGCTTGGCACCCTTGCCGTCCTTGCCCTTCTCGTCCCCCGAGGGCTTGCAGCCGCTGACGGACAGGGCCGCGCCAATGGCGAGGACAAGGAATGTTTTGCGCAACATAAAATTCTCCGAAAATAATAGATGGAAATACCGGCGGCATAGTATCCGTCGCCACGCCGGTGAACGTCAATGCGCTAACGGCAGACTGCGCAATTGCACGACTGGACGGCAAATTCGGGGGACAGGCTGCAATTGCCCCACGCCGTCACCCCCACTGCGAAACTGTCAATACCGCCCGCCTCAGGTGCGCGCAAAGGCATGAAACAGCAGGAAGCCCATGCCGATGCCGGTGCACACGCCACCGGCAATTTCCAGCAGCGTGTGGCCCATGCGCTCGCGCAAGACGGTGTGTCCGACCGTGTCGATGGCCACCCGGTTGATGGCGCTGGCCTGGCGCCCGACATGCTGGCGCAGGCTGTTGGCGTCGATCATGACAATGAAAGCGAGCGTCACCGCCACCCCGAATGCCGGGTGCCCCATTCCCTCGCGCAGGGCGATCAGGGTTGCCATGCTGGTCACGACTGCGCTATGGTTGCTGGGAAAGCCGCCATTGCCCACCAGATTGAAGGCCCAGCGCCGCTGGCGCGCGCTATTGATCAGAAATTTGATGGGGCCGACCACCATCCAGGTCAACAAAGGGGTGACGAGATAACTGAGGTCCATGCGCGCTTTCTGGTAGTAAATGCAACTGAGCATTATCGCAGAAGGATAGCCCCGCTGCCACCTTGGCGGCGCCTTTTCCCCGCCGCGGGCGCTACACTTGCCTGGGAACTGGATTTTGCACCGGGAGACAGCCGCCATGCGACATTTTCGTTTATCCATTGCAGTGACCATCATCCTGATGGGCGTGGCGGCCTGGTGGGGGTACAGCCGCGGCGGCATCGGTGCCATGCTGGCGGCCCTGTGGATCGCGGCCGTGCTGGGCGTGCTGGAAGTGTCGCTGTCTTTTGACAATGCGGTCGTCAATGCCTCGGTGCTGCGGCACTGGAATGCATTCTGGCGCAAGCTGTTTCTGACAGTGGGCATCCTGGTGGCGGTATTCGGCATGCGCCTGGTGTTTCCCCTATTGATCGTGTCGGTGGCCACGGGCCTGGACATGCTGCAGGTGTGGGACATGGCGATCCGCACGCCTGACCAGTACAGCCGCCACCTGACCGAGAACCATGCCGAAGTGGCCGCCTTTGGGGGCGCCTTCCTGCTACTGGTCTTTCTCAACTTCCTGTTCGACGACGAGAAGGAACTTCACTGGCTTGGCTGGATCGAACACAAGATGGGCAAGTATGGCAGCGAAAGCCTGGCAGTGCTCGTCACCCTGTGCGCCTCCTACGCAGCCATGGCCATGGTGGCGCCGGGGCGCAAGCTGTCCGTCCTCGCTTCCGGGGTGCTGGGGGTGGTCGTGTATGTGGCCGTCAAATGGGTCAGCAGCCTGCTGGAAGCGCCCGAGCACGACGCGGCGCTGGGCAAGGCCGTCTCGCGCGGCAGCATCGGCGGCTTCATGTATCTGGAAGTGCTGGACGCCTCCTTCAGCTTTGACGGGGTGATTGGCGCCTTTGCCATCACCAGCGACGTGGTCATCATCATGCTGGGCCTGGCCATCGGGGCCATGTTCGTGCGTTCCATGACCGTGTACCTGGTCGACAAGGGTACCTTGCAACAGTTCGTGTACCTCGAACACGGCGCCCACTACGCCATCGGCATCCTGGCCATCATCATGTTCGCCAGTGTCGCGTACCATATTCCCGAATGGTTCACGGGCCTGTCCGGGTTGGCGTTCATCATGGTCTCGCTCTGGTCATCGCACCGCTACCGCCAGCAGCAGGAAGCGCTGGCGGGACCGGGAACTTGATAATTTCGCCAGTGCTGGCACAATGGGCGCGCCTTTCCCGATCCGCCCACTTCATTTAAGAACAATTTATATGCAAAAACGTCCGTCCCTCGTCATCCTGTCCGTGCTGCTGGTGCTCATTGCCATGTTCGCCGCCTACACCTGGTTTACGCTGAGCTGGTCCTACTCGGATGGCGAGCGCGCCGGCTACCTGCAAAAGTTTTCACGCAAGGGCTGGCTGTGCAAGACCTGGGAAGGCGAAATCCTGCTCTCGAGCATGCCAGGCGCGATCCCGGAGCGCTTCATGTTTTCCGTGCGCGACGACAAGATTGCCAATGATCTCAAATCGGCCATCGGCAAGCGCGTGGTGCTCACTTACGCCCAGCACAAGGGCGTACCCAGCGACTGCTTTGGCGAGACCGAGCATTTCGTGGAAAAAGTGCTGATTTCGCAGTAATTTCTGGCCGGCAGCCTGCGCCTGTCGCCTGCCTGATGCGGCGCCAGGCAGGCTCGCCGCGCGAACGGCCTCTTCGCCCCGGCCGCGTCCCCGCGGCGATTGCTCCGGGCAAGGGGCATCTTCCCTTCCCCTGTCCCGTGGCGCCATTTCGCAATTTCCTGTCATAAATACGCAAGACGGCACCCGGCCGAGTTGGCTAATCTCCATGGCAAAAAAGTCAATCATCTTGGAGACCCACCCATGGACCGCCGTTCCTTCCTGCGCAGTTCGCTCTATTTCACGGTTGTTGCCGCCGGCGCCGGCCTGTCTGCCTGCGGCAGCGGCGACGGGCAGGACCAGCTGCCCAAGGATTCCTTTGCCTTTCCCCTGGGCGTGGCCAGCGGCGACCCGCGCGAAAGCAGTTGCGTATTCTGGACACGCTGCGTCAGCCCCAAGGGTCTGGACGCCATTCCCCTGCGCCTGGAAGTGTCGGCCAACAGCGCCTTTGACACCATTGCGGCCAGCGCGGCGCTGACGGCCAGCGCACAATTTGACCACACCGTGCGCGCCAAAGTGACCGGCCTGGCGCCGGCCACGCGCTACTTCTACCGTTTCGTGGCCGGCCAGGACATGAGCGTGGCCGGCCAGTTCAAGACCGCGCCCGCTGCCACGGCCACGCCGGCCCAGCTGCGCTTTGCCTGGCTCACCTGCCAGGACTGGAGTGTCAATCACTGGGCCGCCATGGACCTGATCGCCGCCGAAGACCTCGATTTCCTGGTCCACTTGGGCGACTACATCTACGAAAGCGTGGGCGCGGCCTTCCAGAACGGGGCGGCAGAGCCGGCGCACGGGCGCATCACCTTCCCCCACGGCAGCGCCAAACCGGGCGGCGGCAGCTATGCCACCACGCTGGAGGACTATCGTACCCTGTACCGCACCTACCGCAGCGACCCGCGCCTGCAGGAGCTGCACCGCAGATTCCCCATGGTGGCCATCTGGGACGACCATGAGTTTTCCGACGACTGCTGGCAGGACCACCAGACCTACGACAATGCCAACGAACAGCAAACGGCGCGCCGGCGCAGCGCCACCCAGGCCTGGGCCGAGTACATGCCGATCGATTTCGGCGACGTCTCGTTTGACCTGGCCAGGCCCGGTTACGACAATATCCGCATCTACCGCGACTTCCGCTTCGGCACCCTGATGCACCTGGTGATGACGGACCAGCGCCTGTACCGCGACGACCACCTGGTGGCCGAAGCCGAACTGGCCACGCTTCTCAATCACGACCCGCTGCAGGGCGACGACAAGATCGGCGCGCGCTACTTCGTGCCGCTGCCCATCCTGCGCCAGTATGAAGGCCTCGATACGGTCGTGCTCAAGCGCACCCCGAGCATCCTCGGCACCACCCAGACCCAGTGGTGGAAGGACACGCTCAGGAACTCCCAGGCCAGCTGGAAAGTGTGGGGCAATGAAGTGACGCTGAACCGCATGTGGATCGACCTGCGCGCCTCCGCCCCGCCGCCGTACAACCAGCAGTACGTGGTCAATGCCGACGCCTGGGATGGCTACCCGTCGCACCGCGCTGAGCTGATGACCTACCTGAAGGCCAACAGCATTGCCAACGTGGTGGCCATCACGGGCGACCTGCATGCTTTCCAGTGCGGTGTCATCCGCGACAATCCTGATCCGGCCGTGGGCACCCCCGTGGCTGTCGACTTTGTGGCCGCCGGCATCAGCAGCGACTCGTTCTACCGTTACCTCAGGGAGGGCGCGGGCAATACCCCGCTGGTGCCGCTGGTGGCCACGCCGCACACCTTCGATGCCGTGATCCGTTCCAACAACCCGGACTTCGTCTATGCCGACCACGATGCCCAGGGGTTCGCCGTGGCCACCGTCAGCGCATCGAACTTCGTGGTCACCTTCAACAAGGTAAAGCCCTTGAACCCGGACGGCACCCGCCCCGCCAGTCCCCTGCTCAAGCGCACCCGCATCACGCTGGCGCTGGGGTCGACCACGCCGGTGGTGGAAGACAATGTGTAAGGAAAATGCCGCTCAGCGGTACTTGGCCACGATGGCGTTGATGGTGCCGTCGCCGATCATGGCGCCGATGGCCCGGTCCACTTCGGCCACGGTGGCGCGCCCCTTGGGCGAGACCGCGCACTGTCCCATGTAGCTCTTGACCACCAGCGGCGGGTGCAGCGTGAGCGGCATATCGCCCTGCTTCAGGCGCCAGTCAAGGAAGGTCTTGCCCGTCACCGCGTACTTGACCCGGCCGGCCGCCACCTTGCGCAGGTTGCCCTCGGTGGTGGGACCGTCGGCCCGGACGAAGCCGGAGCCGAGGATCGCTTCCAGTTCCGGATGCTCGTAGCCGAGTACCGTCCCGATCGGCTTGCCCGCCAGTTCGGCAATGCTGCGCGGGCGCGCAACGCTGCGGTCGGCCACCAGCACTTCGACGATGGGAATGAAGGGCCGGGTCCAGTGGAAGCTGCCATTGAGCCACTCCGGCACATAGCTGCACAAGACGTCGGCGTGGCCATTGGCAAGCGCCCTGGCCACGCGCTTGCGCGGCATGGTGACGAACCTGGGGGTCCGCTGCATGTGGCGCGCCAGCGCCACCCCGATATCGCGATGGATACCGTCGACCAGGCGGTAGCGTTCAAATCTGGCCATCGGCATTTCGGTTGCCGTGTCGACCAAAATGACAAGTTCGGACGCGCGCGCCGCCGCCGGCAGCAGCGCGAGCACGAACAGCGACGAAATGAACGATTGGCGTCCCATGGGCTAATACTACAACATGTCGGCGCGCCGTCCCGGAATGCGCAAGGCGAGCTGCCTGCCGGCGCGACGCCTGTCTTTACACCTTGACCGGGCCGCTCGATGGCTGCGTGAGGCGCCCAATGACCTGATGCGTCATGGTGGCGGACGTGGCACGCTGCACGGCACCGGCCGCGCTCTCCGCCTGCTCCAGCGTAATGGCCTGGCGCGTCGCTTCCAGGGTACGGGTGTCGCTTTCAAGGCGGTGTGCTTCGAGCACCAGCAGCTGGCGCTTCGCTTCGAGCATGTCGCGCGTGGTCATGGCACCCTTGCGCTGCATCTCGGCCTGTTCCTGGGCCGCTTCCAGCAGCGCGCGCTGCGCATTGCGTTTCTCGATGGCCGCCTGGGCCGCGCTTTCCTGCGCCAGTTCCAGCTGGCGTGCCATGTCGGCCTGCTCCTGTTCGGCCGCCGCCCGCAAGCGCGCCGCCTTGCATGCAGCCAGCTCCGATGCCACGCGCGCGGCCATGGCCGAACCGGCGCGTTCGTCCGCTTCGGCCTTGCTGCGCTGGGTGGCCAGGGCCTTTTCCATCAGCGCCAGCGTGGCGCGTTCTTCCTCCACGGCCTGTTCGGCCAGGTCCTGGGCCAGTTTTTCGCGCCGTGCGCGCTCGGCCTGCAGGCTCGCCAGTTCTTCGGCGGCGCGCAGTTGCGCGGCCACCGCGTCGGCCGCGGCCATCTTGTCCCGGCTGTCAGCCTCGATCTGCTCGGCAAGGGCGCGGGCGGCCGCCAGCTCGGCCTGCGCCGCTTCTGCCAGCGCACGCTCGGCGTCGGCCTGGCGGCGCAGCAGTGTGGCCTGCTCCTGCTCGGCGTCGGCGCGCGCATTGGCGGCGGCGGCGGCTTCCTGCTCCGCCGCCAGGCGATCCTGCAGGCGCGCCAGGGCCACTTGCTCGGCTTCGGCCCGCTCCTGCTCGGCCTGCGCCACCAGTGCGGCCTGGGCCGCTTTTTCTGTGGCCAGTTCGGCAGTGCGGCGCTGCAGTTCGACCTGCTGGGCGATCGAGTCGACCACCGACTGCTCGGCGGCGTTGGCAGCGGCGGCGCAATCGGCCGCGGCCTGGGCCAGGGCCGCGCGTTCGTCGGCCAGGGCGCGGGCGCGCTGCTGTTCCTCGGCCTCGCGCCCGGCCGCGGCGGCAGCTGCTTCTTCGGCCGCCCGACGCTCCTGCGCCTTTTCGGTGGCGATGGCTTCAGCGTCGATGCGCTCCTGCACCTGCACGCCTTCCTGTTCTTCCGCAATCGCGCGATTGAGTGCCACTTCGCGCAGCTTGCGCTCCATCTGGATGCGCGACTCGGTCGCGGCCAGGATGCGCAGCTCGGCTTCGCGACGTGCCTCGGCGCTGGCCGCGGCCATCTGCTCCACCCGCTCGCGGTGCTGGGCGGCGTCGCGCAATTCCTTTTCCGACTGCAGGCGCAGGCTGATCGATTTTGCGGCCACGCGCTCCGATTCGGCCTGGGCCAGGGCAATAGCTTCGCGTTCCTGTTCAATGTGGGCCAGCGCCCGCGCTTCTTCCAGGGCGCGCGCTTCGGCCACGGCGCGGGCAAAGGCGGCGGCCAGCGCCACCTGGTCGGCCTTTTCACGCTGGACCGTCAGTTCCAGCGCTTCCGACTCGGCGTCGGCCAGCATTTCGGCGGTGGCGCGCGCGCCCTTGGCCTGGCGCTCGCGTTCGCGCGCCAGCGTGGCCACGCGGGCATCGGCGCTGGCAATGTGCAGTACTTCTTCCTTGGCCGCGTGGACCGCTGCCACCCGTTCGACTGCCTGCAGGCGGGCTTGCTCGGTCTGCATCATGAGCTCATCGGCCGCCTTGGCAGCTTCTTCGGCCATGCGTGCTTCGGCTTCGATCTGTTCGGCCGCGCGGCGGCGCGCATCTTCCTCGAGGCGGGCCCGCGTTTCGGCGGCCAGCTTGATCTGGGTGTCGGCTTCGACTCGGGCGCGCAGTTCGGCCGTTTCCTGGCGCACCGCTTCGAGCCGCTCCACGCTGGCCTGGGCGGCGGCGCGCAGGGTCTCGAGGCGGTCGCGGTTCGCTTCGATCGCCTTCTTCCGATGCCTGGGCATTGGCCAGGGCGGCGGCGGCGGCGGCCGCATCCATGGCGGCCCGTTCCTCGGCCAGCGAGCGGGCCCGCGCTTCGGCGTGGGCCCGGCTTTCGGCCGCGCACGACGCCTTCGATTCGGCTTCCACGCGGGCGATGGCTTCCTGGATGGCGCGCATCTCGGACTTGGCCCGCACCTGCACATCCTCCGCCGCCACCGGCATGGAGATGGTGATGTCGGCGTCGTCTTTCGGGGCTGGGGTGGCATCCATCGCGTTCTCGCTGTCTGTTGGTCAAAGCCGGCCCGGACGGGTGGCACATGGCAATTATCGGACAGACAGCAAAACCATGGCGCATTGATCAGACGGGGGAAAACCCGTCAATTCGGCAGCATGTCGCGGCCTGCCCGGCAGGGCTGGCGTATTGACGCTCTCAAAATGAGCCGAATGGCACACCTTCAAGCGCGCGAATGCTATGGCCGAGGAAATCCACGATGCAGCACGGGTTAGCTTGCCTTGGGCGACAGCCGCTAGCGAATTTTCCAGGCGCTCAAGAATCGGAAGGTTGGACAGCAAGATCCTCAAGACGACTGGCATACATGAAAGGCGATCGCCGCTTCTGGCCGGTCTCGGCCGATCGTCACATGATATCAGTTGCTGGGCGGCAAAAGTAACAGACGGTCTCGACAAGCAGCTTTCGCCCAATACGGACGTTCGTAATTCCATTTCGTGTGCAAGGTTAGCTCAACTCCATCAGCCTAGCCTCCACCGGGGCACCTACCGCGCACAATACGTTATGGTGGTTCTCGCAAAGCAGCCAACTAAAATCCTTAGCAATCACGTAGTACTCGAAACCGTAGCACTCTCCGATGACAAGTGATGCCACTTCGGGTGTTGTCTCAAATACTGGATAGTGCGGGAGCGAATCGTCTTCCGCGATGAACCAAATCAATTCGTCTGAAACCGGTGCAATCTGTGGGACTTGTCTCCATCCCTGTCCATCTTCGAAAAAGACGGACATCCCCGCCTGTCGAAAGTCTTCCCACCACCACCGCCCGTCGCCTGAAGCGACAAAGTGATCCAGTGCTGCACCGAACACCTCCGCGCTGCGTGGGGCCTGTAGTAGTTCCATCGCAGCTGATGTGAGACCTAATTTTGCCAACGCGCGGTTGATCTCATCGAGAATCGTTTCCATAGGAATCAGCTCCTGGTAGTGATGGATAAAACCAAATGCACCACATTCTTAATTCTGACTATAGGCGCGAATGGCGAACGTCGGCTAATGGCCCAGGCTGTGTAAAAACGCAAGATCGGTGCGTTTTCAGGGGGCGGCTTACCATTCCGATACCGAGAAAACGCCATGGCGCGCGTTCCAGAGGGTCGGATGCTCCGGCTACCTCGGCGCTTTCGCGTTTTTACACAGCCTGGCCGAAAGCCGCCAGTCGGGCCGTGGCGTCCCACTGTACCTGAGCTCGCGCGACCTGGCCAGAGTCGAGTCGCCCTTCGGCCCAGTTCCTCCGACCGACCTGGCCCGACCGACTTTATTCTCTATCGCCAGGCATCCGAGAGAAGTGGCAGCCCTGTGCCCCCTGCCGTCGCAGCGTACCAATTCTGATCAACGACTTCCTTGATGAAGTCAAATTTGAAAACATGGTGCATGGCAGCGGCCCCTCATGCCGGCCACAGGGGCGGCTCATCCATGAGCGCGACCTGCTCGCGCAATTCCAGGATGCGGTCTTGCCAGTAGCGCTGGGTGTTAAACCACGGAAAGGCGGCGGGAAAGGCCGGGTCGTCCCAGCGCCGCGCCAGCCAGGCCGCGTAATGGAGCAGGCGCAGGGTACGCAGCGCTTCCACCAGGTACAGCTGGCGCGGGTCAAAGTCGCAAAAGTCTCCGTAGCCGGCCAAAATGTCGCCCATCTGGCGCACCATGTCCTGGCGCTTCGCCCGAGAGCAGCATCCACAGGTCCTGGACGGCAGGGCCGGTGCGGCTGTCGTCAAAGTCGACGAAGTGCGGCCCGTCCGGGGTCCACAGCACATTGCCGGCGTGGCAGTCGCCGTGCAGGCGCAAAGATGTCACCGCCCCGGCCCGGTCATAGCAGCGGCGCACGCCGTCCATGGCCTGGGCCGACACGCTGCTGTAGGCAGCCAGCAGTTCGGGCGGCAGGAAATCGTGCTCCAGCAGGTAGTTGCGCGGCTCTTCGCCAAAGGTGGCAATGTCGAGCGCGGGCCGCTCGGCGTAGGTGTCCGAGCGCACCGACGGCGTGGATGCGCCCGATGAAACGCCCGGTCCACTCCAGCGTGGCCGGGTCATCCAGTTCCGGCGCCCGCCCGCCGCGGCGCGGAAACACGGCAAAGCGAAAGCCGCCAAAGCTGTGCAGGGTCTTGCCGCCAATGGTCAGCTGCCGGCACCACGGGAATTTCACGCTCGGCCAGTTCCTGCACAAATCCGTGCTCTTCCAGGATGGCCGCTTCGCTCCAACGCTCTGGCCGGTAGAACTTGGCCACCACCGGCGCCCCCTCCTCCATGCCGATCTGGTAGACGCGGTTTTCATAGCTGTTCAGTGCCAGCAGGCGGCCATCGGCGTCCAGGCCCACCGAATTCATGGCGTCGAGGACGCATTCGGGACGCAAGGGTGGCAAACGGGTGCAAGGTTGGAGTATCCATGGCCGCCATTGTACGGGCACGGACGCGCAATAAGTCATCCACATGAGCGTGACAGGTTAAACTAGCAGCTTCCATAAGCATCAAGAGTACTGACATGCAACTCGACCAGCCCCTTTCCGATAAAGAATTCAACGAACTCGACCAGTTCCTGCTGTCGGACCGTTGTTCCGACGACGCCATGACCATGGACACGCTGCACGGCTACCTGACCGGCCATTGCCATCGGCCCGGAAACCATCATGCCGTCGGAATGGCTGCTGCGGGTGTGGGGCGAAGATGCCGACGCCATCCCCAAATGGAAGAACAGCAAGGAGCAGGAGCGCATCATCGAGCTGATCATGCGCTTCATGAACGAAGTGCTGGTCACGTTCGAAGTCGCGCCCAAGGAATTCGAGCCCCTGTATTGCGAGCACGAACACGATGGCCAGGACCTGATCGATGCCGAAGGCTGGTGCTGGGGCTTCTGGGAAGGCATGGAACTGCGCAAGGGGTCGTGGGATCCGATCATGGTGTCCGACCTGGCGCCACTGATGCGCCCCATCTACCTGCTCGGCGCCGACGAGATCGAGGAAGAGGAAGTCGGCGCTGGTGGACGACCCGGTCAAGGTCCACAAGCTGGCCCAGGAAATCGAAGCCAACCTGCCGGCCATCTACAAGTTCTGGCTGCCACTGCGCAAGGCCGCGGTGCAGACCCTGGTGCGCGATGAACCGAAGGTCGGGCGCAACGATGAATGCCCTTGCGGCAGCGGCAAGAAGTACAAGAAGTGCTGCGGTGCCGGCAGTGGCGAGGGCAGTGCCGACAACGGTGCCGAAAACGGTGCCGACAACGGCGCCGACAACGCACGCTAATCCTGCCGGCGGCACCGCTCCGGTGTCGCCCGGGTGCCGCCCTGGTGCCGCCATTGCCGGTTGCCCTTGCCGCATGGCACGCATTTGCGCGAATGTTCAGCCTGACATACTGTGTCGAATTGCTCATTTCAAGATTCGACCAAAGGTTCCATTCGCATGTCCCCCACCCAGGTAGCCGTCAGCCACACTTGCCTCAGTTCCGAACCCGCCGCCGGCGCCCTGCTTGCCACCGACATCCTGGCCAAGCTGTGCGGGCGCAGCGCCCGATGCCCTCATTGTCTTCATGTCGCCCATGTTCGATTACCGCTTGCTGCTGCAGGCGCTCAGGGAGGGCTGCACGCCGGGCGTGATGGTGGGCTGCTCGTCGGCGGGCGAGTTTTCCGGCGCCGCTGACGCCAATGCCTCGGTGTCGGTCCTTGCCATTGCCGGGGACGACATGCGCTTTAACGCCGCCATCGGACGCGGCGTCGACCATGACCGCGATGGCGCCATCGCCCAGATCATGCCGGTATTTACCGGTGCCAGCCATCCCGACCTGCCTTACCGCAGCGCCCTGGTGCTGACCGATGCCCTGGCCGGCCACACCGACGAGCTGATTCACGAAATCACCGTGAAAACGGGCGGTGCCTACCAGCTCTTTGGAGGCGGCGCGGCCGACGACGCGCGCTTCCAGCAGACCCACGTCTTCATCGGCACCGAGGCGCACGACAATGCCGTGGTGGTGCTGGAAATGCTCTCCAAGCGTCCGCTGGGCCTGGGCGTGAGCCATGGCTGGGAGCCAGGCGGCCCGCCGCTGCGCGTGACCGAAGCCGAGGGCAACCGGATTATCAGCCTCAATGCGATCGCAACAGGGCGACGTGCTCGAAGACCACGCCGCGCGCACCGGCCAGGCCTTTGACCGCGCCGATCCCATGCCGTTTTTTCCTGCACAACGTGATCGGCATCGACACCGGTGACGACTACAAGCTGCGGGTGCCGCTGTCCATCGATGCCGCGGGCGCCGTGACGTGCGCGGCGGCCGTGCCGCAAGGGGCCACGGTGCGGATCATGGTGGCCAGCACCGGTTCGGCCTGCGATGCGGCCAGTGCCGCGGCCAGCGCCGCCATGGCAGGCTTGAAGGGCAACCGCCTGGCCGGCTCGCTGGTGTTTGACTGCGCCGCCACCCGCCTGCGCCTGGGCCGCGCCTTTGGCGACGAGCTGCAGGCCGTCAGCGACAGCCTGGGTTCGGCCAATTTCGCCGGCTGCAACACCTATGGCCAAATTGCCCGGGCCGAGGGCCAGTTCAGCGGCTTTCACAACTGTACCGCCATCGTCTGTACCATCCCCGAGTAACGTGCCTTCATGATCCCGTTCGAGCTCGCCGCCATTTTCGCCAGACTCCAGCTGCCTGCTGAGCGGGCCGCCGGTGCCTGCGCACTGGCGGCATGGGCCGGTGTGCGCCAGGCCCTGGTATTTGGCAAGGATGACGAGATCGGCATGTTCCTGCCCGCGCCCGGCCTGGTACGCACCCTGCGCGACGGCCGCCGCTGGCAGCAGTTCCTCGAACAATGCAGCAGCGACGGCGAGCGCTGCGCCCAGATGCCCGATCCCGACGATGGCGCACCGGTGCAGGCGTTTGGCCTGGCCTGCGCGGCCGGGCAGGCCATATTCGTGTTCCTGGACGGGCGCCCCGACGGACAGCAGTGCCGCGCGCTGCTGGCCCTGGCCCCGCTGCTGGGCGCCCAGCTGGCGGTGGAGCACGCGGCCCATGGCTGCCGACGCCCGCTCGGCGGCGGCGCGCGACAGCAGCCGCCGCGCCAGCGCCGTCAATGATGCGCTCGAAGTCAACCGGCGCGAACTGCAGGATGCCTACGCCCGCCTGGAAAGCGAGCTGCATTCGCGCCGCGAGGCCGAACGCAAGCTGCGCGATGCCGACCGCCGCAAGGATGAATTTTTGGCCATGCTGGCGCACGAACTGCGCAATCCCCTGGCGCCGATCAGCATGGCCGCCCAGATCCTGCGCGCCGGCACCACCAGCGCGGCGCGCCAGGAGCAGACCTGCCAGATCATCGACCGCCAGGTCAACCACATGAAAAGCCTGCTCGACGACCTGCTCGACGTCTCGCGGGTAACCGGCGGCATGGTGTCGCTGGCGCGCGAACCGCACGACATGCGCCAGATCGTGGAAAACGCGCTCGAACAGTCGCGGCCCCTGATCAATGCGCGCGGCCACCACCTGACGCTCATATTGGGCCAGCAAGCCCTTGACGGTGCTGGGCGACGGCACGCGCCTGGTGCAGATCGTGACCAACCTGCTCAACAACGCGGCCAAGTACACGCCGCCGGGCGGGGAAATCCATGTGCTGCTGGGCCTGCGCGGCAGCGAAGTGACACTGACCGTGCGTGACACCGGCATCGGCATCGAACCGGCGCTGCTGCAGCACATCTTCGACCTCTTTATCCAGGGCGAACGCTCGTCGGACCGCTCCCAGGGCGGCCTGGGACTGGGCCTGGCGCTGGTGCGCAACCTGGCCCACCGCCACGGCGGCGCGGTGCGCGCCACCAGTGGCGGGCCGGGTTGCGGGAGCCAGTTCCGGGTCACGCTGCCGCATGTGCACGCGGCGCCGCAAGGCGCGGCCAGGGACGCTGTCGCGGCGCGCGGGGAACCGGTCAGCATCATGATCGTGGACGACAATGCCGACGCTGCGCGCACCCTGGCGCTCTACCTGCAGGAACTCGGCCACGAAGTGGAGGTGGCGTTCGATGGCGGCCAGGCCCTGGCGCTGGCCGGCCGCTATGCGCCGCGCGTGCTGCTGCTCGATATCGGCCTGCCGGACATGGACGGCTACACGCTGGCGCGCCGCCTGCATGCGCTGCCCAACACCAGCGCATGCCTGACGGTGGCGCTGACCGGCTATGGCCTGCCGGAAGACCGCGAACGCTCGCGCCGGGCGGGCTTTCACCACCACCTGACCAAGCCGGTCAGTGTCGGGGAACTGACACAGCTGCTGGAGGCAGCGGGCGCGCAGGCTGCGTAGCCTGCGCCAGGCGGCTCTGGTACAGGGCCGCGATGATGTCGGACTGGGTCACCATGCCGGCCAGGCGCTGGTCCCGGTCCAGCACCGGGATGTGATGCAGGCCGCTGTTGGCCATCAGCGGCACCAGTTCCACGATGGGCGTGTCGACCCACGCGCGCTGCACCTCGTGCGTCATGATCTGCCCCACCACTTCCGGCTTTTCCGAATGCGACAGGCCACTGCGCCGGATCAGGTTGCGCAGGCGCGCGCCCAGGGTGCGGTAATCGTCAAGGTCGCTGTGGCGCAGGAAGTCGCCCTGGGCCAGCATGCCGATCACGCGCCGCGCCCGATTGAGCACCGGCATGGCATGCACCTGGTGGTAACGCATGGTGCGCCACGCTTCGCCCAGGTCGGTGCCAAATTCCACCGTCACCACGTCGCGCGACATGATGGCGCCGCAAGTGATGATGCCAAAGCGCCGCTGGTGGGCGTGGGTCTCGGTGGCCAGGATGATGTGTTCCAGGTCGTCGCGGCTGACGTCGAGCACCTGGCCATATTCCGCGAGCACTTCATCCAGGTCTTCGCGCGCAAAGCCCAGGCGCGCGGTGGGCGCGGCGTCGCCGGTGGCGTGGGCGTTCTCCAGCGGCGAACGCTGGGCGTGCGGATAGCGGCGCCCGCTCAGATTGTTGTAGGCAAAGGCGGCGACCACCATGAGCAGGCAATTGAAGGCGACCGGCAGCAGCACGAACTGGTAGCCCATGGCCTGCACCTCGGGCCCGGCCAGCACCGCCGTCAGCGCCACGGCGCCACCCGGGGGATGCAGGCAGCGCAGGGCGAACATCATGCCAATGGCCAGGGCGCCGGCCACGGGCGCGGTCAGCACGCCCTCCCCCAGCACCTGCAGACAGGCCACGCCGGTGGCGGCCGACACCATATTGCCGCCAATGACGGACCAGGGCTGGGCCAGCGGGCTGGCGGGCAGGCAAAACAGCAGCACGGCCGAGGCCCCCATCGGCGCGACCAGCCACACCCCACCGTGCCCCGCCCACAGAGAGCACAGGATGGCAGTCAGGCCCAGCCCCAGCAGTGCGCCCAGCATGCCGCGCGCCTGCTCGGCGCGGCTGGCGGTGTTGGCGGGAGGCAGCAGATGGCGCCAGTCGGGCTTGTTCATGCGTGGCACGGAAAAAAACATGCATTAGAGCACAAACAGGCAAACCCCACCCTTCTTGATACTTTGCAAACAGCGGCAGCGGTGCGGGCATAGCATGAAGGCTGACCCATGCCCCGAGGAGGAAAACCATGTTCCGACCCTGCCTGCTTGGCGCCGTCCTGGCGCTGTCGCTGCCCGCCCAGGCCGCCACGAGCCTGTATTCCGACCTGTACGGCCGCGCCTGCCGGACGGTCGACACCGATCCGGCCAGCGGCGCCACGACCCGGCGCTGCACCGGCGTGGCGGGATTCAGCCTGCTGGTGCACGAAGCGCGCGCGCAAACCTCGGTCGACATCGTCACGCCGCGCGGCCAGGTGTGGCCGCTTGAATTCTGGGAAGTGGTGACACCGGGCCTGGCGCGGGTGGGCCGCAAAGCTGAATGGCGGGTGGAACGACGCGCCGGGCGCCTGGTGCCCACCGCCCTGCTGGTGCGGCTGGACGTGGCCCACGAACAGGCCCACGGGCCGCGCGTGGCGCCGGGCGCGCTAATGACCGGCACGCGCATTGCGGCCGACGGCGCCTGCGTGGTCTACCGTGGCGACGGCAGCGGGCCCATGGCCGACACCGCCGCCCGCAAGGCCGTGGCGCAGCCGGGCGCCAGGTGCCTGGGCATCTTTACGGCGCAGGCCGGGGCGGCGGCGCCTTGACCACGGCGAGCGCGCCCGCGTGCGCCTGCCCCAGGCGTGCCAGCACGTGCCGGAACGGCAGCTGGTGCACGACCGGTGGCGCCAGCAGCCGGTCCATGCCATCGAAGGTGGCGTCGGCCAGGGCCCAGGCCACCGGCGTGTCGTTGCGCGCATACATGCCGAACCACAGGAAGCGGTGCGGATCGTCCGGCTCGAACACGGCCATGTCGCGCCGCTCGGCCGTGACGGCAAAGGTGGCGCGCGCCATGCGTGTATTGAACAGGCCCAGGGGCGGCGCCAGCAGCTCCGACAGGAACGTCATGTCCATCTGCGGGTAGGACGGCACCAGGCGCGCGGACGGCGCCAGCGCGCCGGGCGAATTACTGATGGCCATGACGACCGGGTCGATCAGGTAGCCCGCCTCGGCATACCGGGCCAGCACCGGGCGCATGGCAAACAGCAGGTCGCGCACCGTCTCCACGCCCGAGTTTTCAAAGTAGCCGCCGTCAATCACGCGCCCCCAGTTGTAGCGCTCGGCCCCGGGAACACAGGGCGCCGCCTGGCCCCTGACGCGGCAGGCCGACACGGTGCCGGCCGGACTGACATAGCTAAAGCGCGCGCTGTTGTGGATGGCCGTGGCAAGGCTCATGCGGCGCAGGTCCAGCAGCGGGTCGAGCGCGTCGTAGGCATCGGGAAAACTGCCGTCGATCACCAGGTCGCTGGCAATCACGCGGTTGCCGCCGTCAACCAGGGTGGCGTTGAGCAGCAGCGAAGGGACCGACAGCGTGGCGTCGTCCTGCCACAGGGTGCCGAACGGCGCGCCGAAGCGCTCGTTGTCCATGGTGCGCTGCCAGCCGCGCACCCAGCCCAGTTCCATGGCGCGCGCCCGGTCGGCCGAGGGCATGGCCAGCGGCAGGAAGCGCTGCAGGGCGTCCGGATACAGTAAAAAGCCCGCCACCGGCGACAGGTAATCCTGGCGCAGCAAGGCGCGCATGCACTGCTGGTAAGGCTGGGCGCCGCGCCCGCACGGGCTGCGCGTGAGCGCGCCAGTGCCGGCGTCGGCAACCATGGCGGCAAAGGCGGCCGAGCCCAGGCTGCCGCCGGAGACCCCGCTCAGGGCAAACAGGTGGCGCCCGAAGCGCCCCGCGCTGTCGTCCTGCAGCTTGGCCAGCACCATGCCGGTCCAGTATGCCGCGCGCAGTCCGCCGCCCTCGGCCGCCACCAGGAACACGGGAAAGCGCACCCCGGGCCGCAGCTGGCCGCTCGCCACGCGCGCTGCCAGCCAGGCGTCGAGGTGGGTGTCGATAGCGCGCCGCGCCACCGGTCCGTCGTAGCCGGTCAAGGCCACCGCGTGGTTGTCGTTCCACTGGCTAAAGACCACGAACAGCACCAGGGGCGCCGCAGCCATGGATGGCAGGCCCGCCTGGCGGAAGAAATAGGTCAGGACCAGGTCGCCGAAAAAGATCCAGCTGGCCAGGGCAAAGCACAGCAGCACGGGAGCGGTCACGAACCTTGTCACTTCCACCGGCCAGCGCCAGATGGCAAAGAGCAGCGCGAACGAGGTGGCCAGGGCCAGCAGCACGGTGCGCAGGGTGCGCGGCTGCAGCGCCTCAAAGCGCAGGGGCAGGCGCTGGCCAGGCTCCCGGCCGCCAAAGCCGGCGGCAAACCAGGTGCGCCGCTTGATGACGAACAGGGCAATGGCGGTGGTGGAGGCCACAAAGGCCCAGCCGTGAGTGGGCATGCCGATGCGGTAGAACTGCACCGTCAGGATCGCGCCCGGCAGCACTGCCAGCAGGCGCGGCAGCCACAGCCGCATGCAGTTGACGAAGGCAGTGTCGCTGCGGTCGAGCAGGGAATCGGTGCCAAAGACGCGGCCCAGCGTCAGGCGCGCGCTGTACCAGGCGGCCAGCGACCAGGTGGCCACGGAAAACAGGAAGAGCGGGAAATTCCAGCCGGGCTGGCTGACCAGGCGCAGCGTCTCCAGGCCCTGGGGCACAAACACCAGGCCGATCGCGCCCAGCAGGGTAAAACTGACGCTGTAGATACAGCGCCACAGAATCGAGCCGAGTTCGAGGGAGCGGTCCCCGGCATTACGCACCAGGTCAAGCATGGCGGTCCCCTTGGAAAAGGCCGGACCGCGGGTCCGGACGTGTCAAGGTTGACGGTTCAGGCTGTCTGACGGCTTGCGCTGGATCAAATGCCAGCCAGCCTGCCTAGTCGAGCTTGATGAAGTGCTCGCGGTAGTAGCGCAACTCTTCGATCGACTCGAGGATATCGGCCAGGGCCGTGTGTTTCTGGTGCTTCTTGAAGCCGGCCACGATCTGCGGCTTCCAGCGCTTGCACAATTCCTTGAGCGTGGACACATCGAGGTTGCGGTAGTGAAAAAATGCTTCCAGCTTCGGCATGGTGCGCACCATGAAACGGCGGTCCTGGCAAATGGTGTTGCCGCACATGGGCGACTTGCCCGCGGGCACGTACTGCTTGAGCCAGGCAATCAGCTGCTCTTCGGCGTCCGCTTCGGAGATGGTGGACGTCTTGACGCGCTCGATCAAGCCGGAACGGCCGTGGGTGCCCTTGTTCCAGGCATCCATCTTGTCCATCGTCTCGTCCGACTGGTGGATGGCAAACACGGGGCCTTCGGCAATGATGTTCAGGTGCATGTCCGTGACCACCACCGCCACCTCGATGATGCGGTCGGTGTCGGGATCGAGACCCGTCATTTCCATGTCCACCCAGATCAGGTTGAACTCATTTGGGCGCTGCAGCGCTGCCGGTGGGGTTACTTCGGTCGCTTGTGACATAATTCTCTCTTGGCCTAATCAATCCTGCATTTTCTCACAGGCACAGAATGTATTCTCAAGCGTTTTCGATTTTGTTTGTCGTTTTCTTCCTGCTGACCCTGGGCCTGCGCCTGTGGCTTTCCGTGCGCCACCTGCGCCACGTGGGGGCCCACCGCCACGCCGTGCCGGCCGAATTTGCCGCCACCATTCCGCTCGACGCACACCAGAAGGCGGCCGACTACACCGCCGCCAAGACCCGCTTCGGCATGCTGCACCTGTTCTTTTCCAGCGCCGTGCTGATCGGCTTTACCCTGCTGGGCGGGCTGACCTGGCTGTCGCATTCGCTGTTGCCCCATACCGGCAACGGCATGGCTTACCAGGTCGCGCTGCTGGTGGCCTTTGCCGCCATCAGCGGCCTGCTGGACTTGCCATTTGATTACTACCGCCAGTTCGTGCTTGAAGAACGTTTCGGTTTCAACAAGATGAGCGTCAAGCTGTGGATCACCGACATGCTCAAGGGGCAGGCCATCGCCCTGGTCATCGGCCTGCCGCTGATCTGGGTCGTGCTCACCCTCATGGGCAAGACGGGCCACTTGTGGTGGCTGTACGCCTGGCTGGTGTGGAGCGGCTTCCAGCTGCTCTTGATGGTGATCTACCCCACCTGGATCGCACCGATCTTCAACAAGTTCACGCCCCTTGCCGATGACAGCCTCAAAGAGCGTATCGAAGGCTTGATGCAGCGCGTGGGCTTTGCCTCCAAGGGCCTGTTCGTGATGGATGGCTCGCGCCGCAGCGCCCATGGCAATGCCTATTTTTCCGGCTTTGGCGCCAACAAGCGCATCGTCTTTTTCGACACCCTGCTGGCCCGCCTCGCGCCCCAGGAAATCGAGGCCGTGCTGGCCCACGAACTTGGCCACTTCAAGCTCAGGCATATCGTCAAGCGCATCGTCATGATGTTCGCGCTCTCGCTCGTGTTCCTGTTCGTGCTCGGCTACCTCAAGGAGCAGCCCTGGTTTTACACGGGCCTGGGCGTGGCGCCCGTGCTGGGCGCCTCCAACGACGCCATGGCGCTGATCCTGTTCATGCTGGCGCTGCCGGTATTTACCTTTGCCTTCTCGCCGCTCACGTCCATCAGCTCGCGCAAGCACGAATTCGAGGCCGACGCCTTTGCCGCCACCCATACCGATGCCCGTGACCTGGTTTCGGCGCTGGTCAAAATGTACGAGGATAATGCCTCCACGCTCACGCCCGACCCGCTCCACTCGGCCTTTTACGATTCCCATCCGCCTGCCTCGGTGCGGATCAAGCAACTTAACCTGGCAGCGACATGACCCTCACCACCAAACACTGCGTGGCCCATGCGAGCGCGCTCGGGGCCGATGCCATCGGCGCCCTGCTGGCCCAGGTGCCCGGCTGGGCCGTCATTGACGGCAAGCTGCAAAGCAGCTTTGCCTTCCGTAATTACTACGAAACCATGGCTTTCGTGAACGCGCTGGCCTGGGTCAGTCACCAGCAGGATCACCATCCCGAACTGATGGTCAGCTACAAGCTGTGCGCCGTTGCCTACTGTACCCATTCAGCCGGCGGCGAGCTGTCCGAGAATGACTTCATCTGCGCCGCGCGGGCCAGCCAGCTGTACGCGCAGCGGACCGGCACATGAGCGGCCTGTCCGGTACCGTCATTGCCGGCCACGGCCGCCACTACGTGGTGGAAGCGGATGGGCGCAAGCTGCAGTGCGTCACGCGCCAGCGCAAGACCAATATTGCCGTGGGCGACGTGGTCAACATCAAGATGACGTCCGACGACCAGGCCGTGATCGAGTCGACCGCCGAGCGCAAGACGCTCTTGTACCGCTCCGACCAGTACAAGAGCAAGCTGCTGGCGGCCAACCTCACGCGCCTGTTCATCGTGGTGGCGACGGAACCGGGCTTTGCCGACGACCTCATTTCGCGCTCGCTGGTGGCGGCCGAGGCGGCCGGGATCGATGCCCACCTCATCCTCAACAAGACCGATGTGGCCGACCTGCTGCCCAAGGCGCGCGAGCGGCTCGGCACCTACACGGCGCTCGGCTACCCCCTGCATGAAGTCTCGGCCCGTGCCAACCCCGAACACGCGGTGGCCACCCTGATGCCGCTGCTGCAGGGCCAGTCCTCGATCTTCATCGGCCAGTCGGGCATGGGCAAGTCCTCGCTCATCAACCTCCTGGTGCCGGACGCCGACATTGCCGTGCGCGAAATCTCCGCTGCCCTGGACACCGGCAAGCACACCACCACCTTTACCCGCCTGTACGCGCTGGACGGGCAGTCGTCGATCATCGATTCGCCAGGCTTCCAGGAGTTTGGCCTGTACCACCTGTCCGAGGGCATGCTCGAGCGCGCCTTCGTGGAATTCACCCCCTACCTGGGCGGCTGCAAGTTCTATAACTGCCGCCACCTGATCGAGCCGCAATGCGCCATCCTGGCCGCGCTCGAGGAAGGCAAGATCGCGCGCTTTCGCCATACCCTGTACGGACAACTGTTGCACGAATCGGCGCAGACCCTGTATTGATCGCTTTTTAATTGCCATAGGCATACAATCGATCGGACACAGGGATTTTCAATCCGGAGGCGGACTCCATGCAGCTGTTTACGGTCGATGACGAGGTAGCGAAATGGGAAAGCGCCCTGCCCCATCTGCGCGGCATGGACCGGCTGCCCGTGCTGCTGCCGCTGGCCTGGCACCTGCGTCAGCGCGACGCCGTGCGCGCCCTGGGCCTGGCGGCGGAAGCGCTGCAACTGCTGCCCGAGGCCGCGCTGGCGCCGTCCGAGCGCGAAACCTTTGGCGCGCGCATGGAACTGGTCCAGGCTGAGGCTGCCTGGCTGGACGGCAACCTGGAACACGCGCGCAGCCACGCCACAGCGCTGCTGGAGCGCTTCACCCTGCTTGCCGACCATGGCGGCAGCTTCGACGCCCACTGGCTGCTGGCCTGGATCGCGGTTGACCTGGGCGAACACGGCGTGTGCGAGGCGGCCCTGGACGCGGCCGCCCTCCAGGCGCGCGCTGCCGGCGACGACATCCGCTGCCAGGTGGCGCAGGCCGCCATGGCGCGCTGGGCGGTGCTGCGCGAGCGCAATGCTGCCGTCGCGCGCTGGGACAGCGTCTTCCCGCCGGCCAGCGGCCAGGGCGATCCGGCAGCGGCCACCTGGATCAATGACTATCTGGCGCTCTCGGCCAGCCAGGCCGGCGACTTCGGCGCCGCTGCCCGCTACTTCATCCGCTGCTATGAAGCGGCGCTCCAGTCCGGCCAGCTGCGCGCCGCCATCACTGCCGCCACCAATATCGGCGAAGACTTCACCCTGCTGGGCGACCACCATTCCGCCCTGGAATGGATGCAGTGCGCACTCGAACTGGCGCGCCCCACCGGCTGGCCGCGCAGCATCGGCGCCTGCCTGATGCACACCGCCGATACGCTGCGCCGGCTCGACCAGCTCGACGCGGCCCACGACATGCTGGAAGAAGCGCTCGAGATGCTGCAGCCGGTGGTCAGGTCGCGCGCCTACGCCATCGCCCTGCAGTACCTGGGCGACCTGTCGCTGGCCCAGGGCCGCTTCCAGGATGCGCTGGAAGCGTTCAGGGGCCTGGAACAGCGCGCCGATGCGCTCGGCCAGTCCGACTTTCACAGCATTGCGCGGCGCGGCCAGGCGCACGCGCTGTCACAGCTGGGCCGGGCCCAGGAAGCGCTGGCGGTGGCCGCCCATGCGGCCCGCCTGGGCGCCGAACAGGACAACCCGCACAGCCAGATCGCGGCCCTGCGTGTGATGGCCATGATCCACGCCCAGCACGCGCTGCCCTCGCCGCCCGGCATGCGCGAACCGAACGCACCGCTGCACTACCTTGGCCAGGCGCTCGAGGTGGCCGGCCGCATCGAAGGCTATATCGTGCCGGGCGAACTGTATGACGCCATGGCGCGCGAGTACGCGCAGGTGGGCGACTACCGGCGCGCCTACCAGGTGGCCGTGGCGGCATCGGCCGCGCGCGAAAAGACCCACAGCCAGGAAGCGACCAACCACGCCATCGCCATGCAGGTGCACCACCAGACCGAGCACGCGCGCAGCGAAGGACATCATCACCGCGCACTGGCCGAGGCCGAAGCGCGGCGCGCCGAAGTCTTGCAGCGCACCAGCGAAACGCTGGAGCGGCTCTCTGCCATCGGCCAGCAGGTCACGGCCCACCTGGATGCGGAAGCCGTGTTTCGCGCGCTCGACCGGCATATCCATGGCCTGCTGCCGGCGCGCACCTTTGCCATCTACCTGGCCGACCGGGCGCACGCGCGCCTGTACCTGGCCTTCGGGATCGAAGACGGCCGCGCGCTTGATGCCCATGCGATCGGCCTGGACGAGGTGTCAGCCTACGCGGTGCGCGCCATGGACGAGCGGCGTGAACTCTATATCCCGAACTGGCCGGACTCGGAGCATCCCGAAGTGGTGCCGGGCACGCTGGAAAACATGAGCGCCCTGTTCGTGCCACTCACCGCCGGCGAGCGCGCCATTGGCGTGATGACGGTGCAGGCCGAAAAGGCGCATGCGTATGGCGAAAACGAGCGCATGATTTTCCGCACCCTGTGCGCCTACGGCGCCATCGCCCTCGACAACGCCGAAGCCTACCGCCAGCTCAAGGATGCCCAGACCCAGCTGGTGTCGCAGGAAAAGCTGGCCGCCCTGGGCGCCCTGATGGCCGGGGTCGCGCACGAACTCAATACACCGATCGGCAACAGCTTGCTGATTGCCTCGACCATGCAGGAAAAGACCACCGAGATCCGGGCCCTGATGGAAGGCCCGGGCCTGCGCCGCTCGGACCTGGCAGCCTTTATCGCCGACTCGTACAAGGCGTCGGCCCTGGTCATGCGCGGGCTGACCAGCGCGGCGGACCTGGTCAACAGCTTCAAGCAGGTGGCGGTGGACCGGACCACCGAGCAGCGCCGCTTCTTCAACCTGCACCAGGTGTGCCATGAAATCATCGCCACCATGATGAACCGGATCCGCGCCGCCAACCATGCCATTGCCATGGATATTCCGGAACAGATTGGCCTGGACAGCTATCCGGGCCCCTTCGGCCAGGTAATCACCAACCTGATCAACAACTCGCTGCTGCACGCCTTTGCGCCCGGCACCAGCGGGCGCATGCAGCTGGGCGCGGTGCTGCAGGGCGAAGGCCGGGTGGTGGTGACGTTCAGCGATGATGGCGGCGGGATCCCGGCCGAACACCTGGGACGCATTTTTGATCCCTTCTTCACCACCAAGCTCGGCCAGGGCGGCAGCGGGCTCGGTCTGTCGATCAGCTACAACATTGTCTGCTCCCTGCTGGGCGGGCAGGTCAGCGTCGATAGCGCGCCCGGCGCGGGCACCCGGTTTACCCTGGAGCTGCCCCTGACGGCACCCCGGCAGCGGCAGGAGAGCCACCCTGCCTGCTGAGCGGCGCGCCCCCGCCCCGGGCTCGGGGCAATTTCTGTATATACATGATGCGGCGCACCATGAACAGGAAAAACCCCTATAATTGTGTGGATAAGACCCGCATCAGGCCCCATATGTCCCCTACTACGCCAATCAAGCATTTCCTCCAGTTTGCCGACTTTTCGCTCGACGAATTCAACTATGTCATTGAGCGCGCGGCCGTCATCAAGCGCAAGTTCAAGAACTACGAGGTGTACCACCCGCTGGTCGACCGCACCCTGGTGATGGTGTTTGAAAAGAATTCGACCCGCACCCGCCTGTCGTTCGAAGCCGGCATGCACCAGCTCGGCGGGGCCGCCATCTACCTCAACACGCGCGACAGCCAGCTTGGCCGGGGCGAGCCGGTGGAAGACGCGGGCCAGGTCATGAGCCGCATGTGCGACATCATCATGGTGCGTACCTTCGGCCAGGAGATCATCGAGCGCTTCGCCGCCCACTCGCGCGTGCCGGTCATCAATGGCCTGACCAATGAGCACCATCCCTGCCAGGTGCTGGCCGACATCTTCACTTTCCACGAGCACCGCGGCGCCATCACCGGCAAGACGGTGGCATGGATCGGCGACGCCAACAACATGCTCTACTCCTGGCTGCAGGCGGCCGAAGTATTCGGCTTTCACCTCAATGTATCGACTCCCAAAGGCTACGACATCGACCACGCGCTGGTGTCGACCGCCCGCTACACCTTCTTCGACAACCCGTCCGATGCGTGTGCCGGCGCCCACCTGGTCAACACTGATGTGTGGACCAGCATGGGCTATGAGAAGGAAAACGCGGCGCGCCTGAAAGCCTTTGATGGCTTCATTGTCGACGCTCCCAAGATGGCACGGGCCGCGCCCGACGCCCTGTTCATGCACTGCCTGCCCGCCCACCGCGGCGAGGAAGTGGCCGCCGAGGTGATCGACGGCCCGCAGTCGGTGGTGTGGGACGAGGCCGAGAACCGCCTGCACGTGCAAAAGGCACTGATCGAGTACCTGCTGCTCGGGCGCCTGAGCAATCCATAACATCAATAAAGCAGCAATCATCAACCCAACACTTTGGACACACCATGAGCGACATTAAAAAAGTAGTCCTGGCCTATTCGGGTGGCCTGGATACCTCGGTCATCCTGAAATGGCTGCAAGACCATTACCAGTGCGAGATCGTCACCTTTACCGCCGACCTGGGCCAGGGCGAAGAGCTGGAGCCGGCGCGCGCCAAGGCCATCAAGTTCGGCATCAAGCCGGAAAACATCTACATCGACGACGTGCGTGAGGAATTCGTGCGCGACTTCGTCTTTCCCATGTTCCGCGCCAATACGGTGTACGAAGGCGAATACCTGCTGGGCACCTCGATTGCCCGTCCATTGATTGCCAAGCGCCTCATCGAGATCACGCGCGAAACGGGCGCCGACGCCATTTCGCACGGCGCGACAGGCAAGGGCAACGACCAGGTGCGCTTCGAGCTGGGCGCCTATGCGCTCAAGCCGGATGTCAAGATCATCGCCCCATGGCGCGAGTGGGACCTGCTGTCGCGTGAAAAGCTGCTCAAGTATGCCGAAGAAGCGGGCATCGAGATCGACATGAAGCACAAGAACGGCGGCGCGCCCTATTCGATGGACGCCAACCTGCTGCACATCTCGTTCGAAGGCCGGCACCTGGAAAACCCGAGCCACGAGGCCGAGGAATCGATGTGGCGCTGGACGGTCAGCCCCGAGGCGGCGCCCGACCAGGCCGAATACCTGGACCTCGAATACGAGCGCGGCGACATCGTGGCCATCAATGGGGTGCGCATGTCGGCCGCGGCCGTGCTGACGGAACTGAACCGCGTGGGCGGCAAGCATGGCATCGGGCGCCTGGACCTGGTGGAAAACCGCTACGTGGGCATGAAGTCGCGCGGCTGCTACGAAACCCCGGGCGGCACCATCATGCTCAAGGGCCACCGCGCGATCGAATCGATCACGCTCGACCGCGAAGTGGCGCACCTGAAGGATGACCTGATGCCGCGCTACGCCTCGATGATCTACAACGGCTACTGGTGGGCGCCCGAGCGCGTGGCCCTGCAAACCCTGATCGACCATACCCAGCAGACCGTAAATGGCTGGGTTCGCCTGAAACTGTACAAGGGCAATGTGATCGTGGTCTCGCGCGACTCCAAGACCGATTCGCTGTTCGACATGAACATCGCCACCTTTGACGAAGACGGCGGCGCCTACAACCAGGCCGACGCGGGCGGCTTCATCAAGCTCAATGCCCTGCGCATGCGCATTGCGGCGGTGGCGCGCGAAAAGCGCAGCAAGTAGGGCACGTCAGCGCAGCAAATCGGCGCAGCAAATCGGCGCCGCCGGCGCACGCCACCTTCGGGTGGCTTTTTTTTCGCCCCAGCATGTTACATTGAGCAAAAATGTATCACTAAGGCGACAACATGTTAAAGAACCTCGGCATCGGCCACAAGATTGCGCTGGCCTTCGGCACCATCATTGCATTGCTGCTCCTGCTGCTGTCGCTGGCGTACGCAAGCTTCCAGCAATTATCCGAAGCCAACAGCTGGGACCGCCATACCCTCAAGGTTTTACTGGAAACGCAAGAGATCGCCACCTCGGTGCTGCAAATCCAGAGCGCCACGCGCGGGTTCATGCTAACTGGCAATGAAGCGGTGGCCCAGCCGATCCCGGCAGAAGAAGCCAAAGTCAGGCGCCACCTGGCCACCGCCCTGGGCCTGACCGCCGACAACCCCGCCCAGCAAGACCGCTTGCGGCGCATGGGTCCCATGCTCGAGGATTGGCTGGTCAATGTCATCGACCCGCTGCTGGTGCGGCGCCGCCTGGCCAGGGAACGGCCCGACCTGCCGCAGCAAACGGCAACCGAGGCCGATGTCGTCAACGGCGCGCGCACCATTGCCGCCATTCGCAAGCTGATTGACGAAGTCAGCACCGAGGAAGCACGCTTGCTGGCCGCGCGCAGCGCCCAGGCGCAGCTGCTGCATGACCGCATGGCGCTGCTGCTGCAGGGAGGTGGCCTGGCATGCGTGGTGCTGGCAGGCTTGATCGCCTGGTGGCTGGCCGGCGCGCTGCTGCGCCCTTTGCACAGCCTGACGCAAGCGGTCGGCCGGCTGGGACGGGGCGAGGCCGGCGCGCGCGCGGCCGTCCTGTCGGGCGATGAACTGGGCCGGGTGACGCAGGCCTTCAACGGCATGGCGCAGTCGATCGAAGACGCCCACGCGGCCGAACTGGCCCAGAACGCGTCGCTGCGGGCCAAGGTCGATGCGCTGCTCGGCGTGGTCTCGCGCGCTGCCGCGGGCGACCTGACGGGCGCGGTGACGGTCAGGGGCGAGGATGCGATCGGCCGCATGGGTGAAGGCTTGCATACGATGGTCGAGAATCTGCGGCGCCTGATCGACAATGTGCAACAGGCCGGCATCCAGGTCACCACCTCGGCCACCGAGATTGCCGCCGCCGCCAGCCAGCAGGAAGCGATGGGCATCGAGCAGGCCCAGACCAGTGTCGAAATCCTGGCCACTACGCGCGAAATCTCGGCCAACACGGAGCAGCTGCTCAAGACAATGGAAGGGGCCACCGCGGTGGCCGACTACACCACCAGCGCCACGGCCGAAGCGCAGACCAACCTCAAACGCATGGACAGCACCATGGGGCAGATGGTCGCGGCCACCGACTCCATCAACGCCAAGCTGGCCGCGCTGTCGGAAAAGGCGAGCAACATCAACAGCGTGCTGACCACCATCACCAAGGTGGCCGACCAGACCAATATCCTTTCGCTCAACGCCGCCATCGAAGCGGAAAAGGCAGGCGACGCCGGGCGCGGCTTTTCCGTGGTGGCCACCGAAATCCGGCGCCTGGCCGACCAGACCTCGGTCTCGACCTGGGACATCGAGCAGATGCTGCGCGAGATGCAGTCGGCGGTGTCGGCCAGCGTCATGGGCATGGACAAATTCTCGGAAGAGATCCGGCGCAGCGTGGGCGAAGTGCGCCAGGTGGGCGAACAGCTCTCCGGCGTGATGGACCAGGTACAAAAGCTCGCCCCCGAGTTCGACCTGGTGCTGCAGGGGATGCAGTCGCAGGCCAGCGGCGCGGCCCAGATTGCCGACACCATGACCCAGCTGAACGACACCACCCACCAGAGCGTGGATTCGCTCAAGGCCACCAGCGAGGCGGTGCACCAGCTGCAGTTCGCCGCCAGCGGCCTGCACACCAGCGTGGCCTCGTTCTCGCTCGCCGGCAGCGTTCGCTAAAGTGCGGAGGTTCCATGGGAGCCGCGGCAATGTTACATTGGTGAAAAGCGCAGTTCAGGAGACGACATGTTGCGAAATCTGAGTATCAAAACCAAGCTGTACGCCGGATTCGGCGCCATTGTGTCCATCATCCTGGTGTTACTGGCCCTGGCCAACAAGGATTTTGCCCGGCTGTCGGCCGCGAGCGAACTGGACCGCAAGACACTGGAAATCCTGGTCGAGGCCAACGAGATATCCACGTCCCTGCTGGAACTGCAGACCGAAACGCGCGGCTTCCTGCTGACCGGCAACGAGCGCTTCCTGACGCCCGACAATGACGAGCGGGCCGAACTGTACAAGCACCTGGACGACGCCGACCGGCTCGTGATCGACCCGTCGATCCGGGCCAAGTTCCAGCGCCTGCGCACCCTCTCGGACAGCTACCTCAAGGACATCATCGATCCCCTCCTCGCCCGCCGGCGCGCCCTGGGCAACAGCCCGGACGCCGCCCGCCGGATGGCCGACGCCCCCGAACTGACGCGCGGCTTTGAAACCGTGACGGCCGCCATGGGCCTGCTCGACGAAATCAACGCCGACGAAAACCGCCTGCTGGCCGAGCGCAGCGCCGAGTCGCGCGCGCTGCAGCAGCGCATGCAGATGCTGCTCACCGTCGGCGGCGTCATTACCATTGCGCTGGCGGTGATGATTGCCTGGCTCCTCACGCGCGCGCTGATGGCGCCCTTGAACGAACTGACCCACGTGGTGGGCCGCATTGCGGCCGGCGAGAAAGGCGCCCGCGTGACCGTGGCGGCCAACGATGAACTGGGCAAGGTGGCGCAGGAATTTAACCGCATGGCGCAGGCGGTGCAGGACAACCAGGCGCGCGAACTGGCCGCCACCGACGAACTGCGCTCCAAGGTCGACGCCCTGCTCGACGTGGTGTCGAAGGCGGCCATTGGCGACCTGACCGGGACCGTGACGGTCGAGGGCCAGGACGCGATCGGCCGCATGGGTGAAGGCTTGCAGACCATGGTCGACAACCTGCGCAAGCTGATTCACAACGTGCAAAAGGCCGGCATCCAGGTCACCACCTCGGCCACCGAGATTGCCGCCGCGGCGCGCCAGCAGGAAGCCACCGGCACCGAGCAGGCCCAGACCAGCGTCGAAATCCTGGCCACCACGCGCGAAATCTCGGCCAACACGGCGCAGCTGCTCAAGACCATGGAAGGGGCCACCGCGGTGGCCGACTACACCACCAGCGCCACGGCCGAAGCGCAGACCAACCTCAAACGCATGGACAGCACCATGGGGCAGATGGTCGCGGCCACCGACTCCATCAACGCCAAGCTGGCCGCGCTGTCGGAAAAGGCGAGCAATATCAACAGCGTGCTGACCACCATCACCAAGGTGGCCGACCAGACCAATATCCTTTCGCTCAACGCCGCCATCGAAGCGGAAAAGGCCGGCGACGCCGGGCGCGGCTTTTCCGTGGTGGCCACCGAAATCCGGCGCCTGGCCGACCAGACCTCGGTCTCGACCTGGGACATCGAGCAGATGCTGCGCGAGATGCAGTCGGCGGTGTCGGCCAGCGTCATGGGCATGGACAAATTCTCGGAAGAGATCCGGCGCAGCGTGGGCGAAGTGCGCCGGGTGGGCGAACAGCTCTCCGGCGTGATGGACCAGGTACAAAAGCTCGCCCCGCAGTTCGACCTGGTGCTGCAAGGGATGCAGTCGCAGGCTATCGGCGCCTCGCAAATTTCCGACACCATGATGCAGCTTAACGACGCCACCCAGCAAACGGTGGACTCGCTGCGCGCCACCAGCGAAGCGGTGCACCAGCTGCAGTACGCCGCCACCGACCTGCAGTCCTCGGTGGCCACCTTCTCGGTGACGCAGTAAATGAAAGTGCTCGTTTTCAGCATCGGCCCGGACCGCTACGCATTGCCGCTGGCGGCGCTGGCACGGGTGGTGCCTGTGGCCGAGCTCAAGCAGGTGGCGCTGGCGCCGCCCTATGTCGCCGGCCTGCTCGACCTGCACGGCGAACCGGTGCCGGTGGTCGACCTGTCGCAGCTGGCCGGCTTCCCGCGCCAGGACACCTGGTTCGACACCCGCATCATGCTGACCGACTACCCCCTGCCCGGTGGCGGCTCCGCCCTGCTTGGCCTGCTGGCCGAACACGTGATGGGGGTCGAGACACTGGACCTGGCAGCGCTGCGCGAGACCGGGGTGGCCGGCGCGCCGTTCCTGGGGCAGGTAGCCAGCGGGCCCGATGGCATGCTGCAGCTGCTCGAGCCGGGACAGCTGCTGCCAGCGGAGGTGCGCGCGGCACTGTTCCCGCAGCAGGTGCGCGCATGAGCGCGCGCGAGCTGATCAAGCAGACCACAGGGCTGAACCTGAGCGTGGCCGCCGCCGAGCGCGCCCTGCGCCAGCGCATGGCGATCCTGGGGCAGCGCGACAGCCGCGCTTATCTCGACACCATCACCCCGGCCGAACTGCAGGCGCTGGTGGAACTGGTGGTGGTGCCGGAGTCATGGCTGTTCCGCGACGCCCAGGCCTTTGTCTCGGCCACCGCGTACGTCCAGCAAAGCCTGGCCGCGCGCCCGCAGCGCCAGTTGCGCATCCTGTCGCTGCCCTGCGCCAGCGGCGAAGAACCGTACTCGATTGCCATGTCCCTGGCCGACGCCGGGGTGGCGATGGAGTCGGTGACCATCGACGCCATGGACCTGTCGGAAGTGGCGCTGGAACGGGCACGGCGCGGACGCTACACGCGCAATGCCTTTCGCGGCCCCGACATTTCGTTCCGGGCACGCCACTTCAGCCAGGTGGACAATGAATACCAGATCCACGACCACCTGCGCGAGCGCGTCAATTTCAGCCAGGGCAACCTGCTCGACATCGATGCCCTTGGTAACGCCGGCCGCTACGACGTGCTATTTTGCCGTAACCTGCTGATCTACTTTGACGACGCCACCACCGCCACGGCCATCGCCAAGCTGCGCCTGCTGCTGGCCGATGACGGCGTGCTCTTTGCCGGCTATGCGGAAGTGCCCGTGTTCTGCACCAATGGCTTTACCCCGATGCGCATGCCCGGCGCGTTTGCCCTTCAAAAGGAGCGCCGCGGTCAGCTGCGGCGCCCCCGGGCCGCAGGCTTGCCCGGGCCGGCGGCGAGCCAGGCGCGCCCCGCTCCCGTGCTGCGCCCGGCCCCGCGGTCGGGCCAGGCGGCGACAGGGCACGCCGAGCGCGAGTCAGCACAGGGGTTCGACCTGGCGGCCATGCTGACCCATGCCCGGCAGCTGGCAAACCAGGGCGACCATGCCGCCGCCGCCGTGGCCTGTCACGCGGTGCTGGCCAGTAGTCCGGGGGCGGCCGAAGCTTACTTCATCCTGGGCCTGATAAGCGAGTGCAACCAGCAGCCGGCGGAAGCGGGCGAACACTGGCGCCGCTGCGTCTATCTGCAGCCGGACCACTACGAGGCACTGTGCCACCTGGCCCTGCTGGCCGAACAGGGTGGCGCCGCCGCCCAGGCCAGCGCCCTGAAACAGCGTGCCGCGCGCGTGTTCAGCCGCACCCGGAACCAGGCATCATGAGCGCACCCACCGACAAAGGCGCCGTCCCGGCACTGGCCGACTGCTGGAACCGCATCGGCGTGCTGGGCGACCAGAGCTGTCCGCTGCTGCGTGACGTGGTCCACTGCCGCAATTGCGCGGTGTATGCCGGTGCGGCCCAGCGCAACCTGCAGCGGCCAATCGGCGCGGGCTACCGGGAACAATGGGCCGAGCTGCTGCGCCAGCCGCGCCAGGAGGCTGACCGCGCCGACCGCGCCGTGCTGGTATTTCGCATCGGGCAGGAATGGCTGGCACTGCCCGCTGCCATGATCGATTCGGTGGCACCGCAGGCACACGGCCACCGTCTGCCGCACCGCGGCGGCAGCGGCCTGCTGGGCGTGGTGAACGTGGGCGGCACGCTGCATCCATTGCTGTCGCTGGGCACCTTGCTGGGGGTGGACGAAAACGCGGGCAGCGCCACGGCGGGACGCCAGGTATTCGCCCGCCTGCTGGTGGTGCGATGGGAAGAACAGGCATTCGCCTTGCCCGTGGCCGACCTGCACGGCATCGTGCGTTACAGCGCGCGCAGCCTGGGCGCGCCCGCCGCCACCATGAACAAGGGCCTGGTGCGCTACCTGACGGGGGTGCTGACCGAGGCCGGCAAACATATCGGCGTACTCGATGCCGCCCTGGTGGGACACCAAATGACAAGGTTGCTGCGATGAGCCACGACGCCGATGACCTGAGCCAGTTCTCCATGATGGACCTGTTCCGCATGGAGGCCGAGGGGCAGAGCCAGCAACTGACCGATGGCCTGCTGGCGCTGGAACGGAAATCCGGCAGCAACGGCACCGTGGAGTCGCTCATGCGCGCGGCCCACTCCATCAAGGGTGCTGCCGCCATTGTCGGACTGGACGTGGTGGTGCAGCTGGCGCACGCCATGGAAGACGTCTTTGTCGCGGCCCAGAATGGCCTGCTCCTGACGCCGGCCAATATCGATACCCTGCTGGCCGACGTCGACATCATCATGCAGATTTCGGCCCAGACCGAAGGCGGGGTAGCCGGGTGGCTGGCCGCCAATGGTGCGCGGATCGGCGAACTGGCGGCGGCCACCGGCGCCATCCGGGATGGCGAGGCGGCGGCTGCAGTGCCCGCGCCGGCGGCTGTGGTGGCCGCGCCGGCGGCGGCGCCGCAGCCGGCATCGCTGGCGACCCTGCTGGCCCAGGACCCCGACGAAGAGGCGCGCGAAATCGCAGCCGCCATGGCCGCCATGGCGCAGCTGGAACAGGAACGCGCGCCGGCCCCGGCGCCGGCCACCGGCGCGCCGGACGACAGCGGCGAGCCACCTCCCGCCCCCGGCCCGGCACGCGGCCCGGCCCAGGCCCAGAACTTCGACCGCCTGCTGGCACTGGCCAGCGAATCGCGCATCAATGCACACCAGATGCAGCCCTTCATCGCTTCCCTGCAGCGCTTCAAGCGCAACCAGGGCTTGCTGTTCCAGGCGCTGGAGCAGCTCAACGAAGCGGTCCTGGCGAGCGGCGACGCAGGGCTGATCGACAAGGCCATGACGGCCGTACAGAAAGCCCATCCGCTCAAGCAGTTCATGCTCGAGCACCTGGCCGACATCGAAAGCTACGAGCGGCGCCTGCTGGTTGTATCCGACAACCTGGTCGACGAAGTGCTGGCCCTGCGCATGCGGCCATTTCGCGACGGCGTGCAAGCCTTTCCGCGCATGGTGCGCGACCTGGCGCGCAGCCTGGGCAAGCAAGCCCAGCTGGTCATCAGCGGCGAAGACACGCTGGTTGACCGCGACATCCTGGCGCGCATTGAAAGCCCGCTCAATCACATCTTGCGCAATGCCGTCGACCACGGTGTGGACAGTCCCGACGAGCGGCGCGCGGCCGGCAAGCCCGCCCTGGCCACCATCACACTGGACGCACGCCACCGCGCCGGCATGCTCAGCATCGAAATCAGCGACGACGGACGGGGCGTCGACCTTGAACAGATCCGGCGCAAGGTGGTCGAGCGCAAGATGGCCAGCGAAGCCATGGCCGCCAGCCTGTCGGCACCGGAACTCATGGAATTCTTGTTCCTGCCCGCCTTCAGCCTCAAGGAAACCACCAGCGCCATTTCCGGGCGCGGCGTGGGGCTGGACATCGTGCATCAGGCCATTCGCGAACAGAATGGCAGCGTGCGGATGCAGTCGGAACCGGGGCACGGCCTGCGCACCTCCATCACGCTGCCCCTGACCCAGTCGGTGGTGCGCTCGCTGGTGGTGGACATCCAGGGCGAGGCCTACGCCGTCCCGATCGTCAAGGTGGAGCGGGTGCTGATGGTGCCGCAGGCCGAAATCCACACCCTGGAAAACAAGCAGTTCTTCGACTACGGCGGCGAGCATCTGGGCCTGGTCTCGGCGGCCCAGGTGCTGGAACTGGGCCAGATGGCCGGTGCCGCCACCGATCTGCCGGTGCTCGTCATCGGCAGCGCCCAGCGCCGCTTCGCGCTGGTGGTGGACGCCATCCGCGGCGAGCAAAGCCTGGCAGTGCAAGCGCTGGACCGGATGTTCGGCAAGATCCAGGATGTCAGTTCGGCCGCCCTGCTTGACGACGGCTCGCCGGTTCTGATCCTGGATGTGGCAGACCTCCTGGTCTCGATCGACAAGCTGCTCGGCGAAGGCAGCCTGCACCAGCTGGCGCGCGAGAACGCGTCGGAGCGGCAGAAAGTCAAACGCGTGCTGGTGGTGGACGACTCGCTGACCGTGCGCGAAATGGAGCGCAAGCTGCTGCAGGCGCGCGGCTACCGGGTCGACATCGCCATCGACGGCATCGACGGCTGGAACGTGGTGCGCAGCGGCGAGTATGACCTGGTCATCACCGACGTCGACATGCCGCGCATGGACGGCATCGAACTGGTTGCGCTCATCAAGAAAGACGTGCACCTGCACCAGCTGCCGGTCATGATCGTATCCTACAAGGACCGGCCGGAAGACCGCGCGCGCGGCATGGCAGCCGGAGCTGACTACTACCTCACCAAGGGCAGCTTCCACGACGAGACGCTGCTCGACGCCGTGTTTGAACTCATCGGAGACGCCGCCACATGAAAATCGCCATCGCCAACGACGTTGCCATGGCGGCCGAAGCGCTGCGGCGCGTCATCGCCAGCACCAGTGAACACCAGGTCATCTGGATCGCACGCAGCGGCAGTGAAGCGGTGGCCATGTGCGCCGACAACCGGCCGGACCTGATCCTGATGGACCTGAACATGCCGGGACTGGACGGCGTGGAAGCGACGCGCCAGATCATGGCGGCCACGCCGTGCGCGATCCTGGTCGTGACCGGTGCGCCGCAGGACAATGTGGGCCAGGTGTTCCGCGCGCTCGGCGCCGGCGCGCTGGACGTCACCGCCACGCCTATCCTGGCCGGCAAGGGTGGGGGCGACAGCGCCCTGCTGGCCAAGGTCAAGACCATCGGCAAACTGGTCAAGGCCAGCCGCCAGGATGCCCAGGCGCAGACCGCCGGCACCGAGCGTGGTGGCGAAGTGCGGCATTTGCTCGCCATTGGTGCTTCCACCGGCGGCCCGCTGGCCGTCTCGCAGATCTTGGCGGGCTGGATCGCGCCGCCGGGCACCGCCATCGTCGTGGTCCAGCACATCGACGCCAACTTTGCCGGCCACTTCGCCAAGTGGCTGGGCGAGCAGCTGTGGCTGCCCGTAAAAGTGGTGGACGATGGCGACATGCTCGAAGCGGGCTGTGTGCAGATCGCCAAGACCAACGACCACCTGACGCTGTCGGCGCACCAGCGGCTGCATTACGCGCAAGAGCCGCGCGACTACCCGTATCGGCCATCGGTTGACGTGTTTTTTGAGTGCGTGGCGCGCAACTGGCCCGGTGACGCGACCGGCATCCTGCTGACCGGGATGGGGCGCGATGGGGCCCAGGGGCTGCTGTCGATGCGGGCTGCGGGCAAGCACACAATCGCCCAGGACCAGGCCAGCAGCGCCGTGTACGGCATGCCGCGCGCCGCGGCCGACCTGGGTGCGGCCCAGCAGATCCTCTCGCTGGACCAGATCGCACGCTTGCTGCGTGGCCGCAGCGGATCAAAACTGGCATAATCGGCCACCTTGAACAGGAACTGACCTTGACGACTGAAGCGAACGACTCTGAGACAACGCCATGCCTGGCGGCGATTGCCGCGAGCACCCGCGTGCTGCTGGTGGACGACCAGCCGATGATCGTCGAAGCGGTGCGGCGCATGCTCGGTGGCCAGGACGACATCAGCTTTTACGCCGTCACCGATGCCACGCTGGCGCTGGCCGAGGCCGAGCGGGTGGCGCCGACCGTCATCCTGCAAGACCTGGTCATGCCGCAGGTTGACGGTTTCACGCTGATCCAGCAGTACCGCAGCAGTGCCGTACTGGGGGAGGTGCCGGTGATCGTGCTCTCCTCCAAGGAAGACCCCAAGCTCAAGGCGCACGGTTTCGCCGTCGGCGCCAACGACTACATGATCAAGCTGCCGGACCGGCTGGAATTGCTGGCGCGGGTGCGCTACCACGCCGGAGGGCACATCAGCCGCCTGCAGCGTGACGAAGCGTTCCGGCTGCTGCGAGAAAGCCAGCGCCAGCTGGCCGAAGCCAACATCGAACTGCAAAAGCTGGCCGTGCTTGACGCCGTGACCGGGATTGCCAACCGGCGCCGCTTTGACGAGGCCATGCGCACGGAATGGCAGCGCGGCCAGCGCGAAGGGCGGCCGCTGTCGCTGCTCATGTGCGACATTGACTGCTTCAAGGCGTACAACGACACTTACGGCCACCAGGCGGGCGACCTGTGCCTGCGCAAGGCGGCGGCCGTGTTCACGGAACACCTGAAGCGCCCGGCGGACGTGGTGACGCGCTACGGCGGGGAAGAGTTTGCCATCATCTTGCCGGAGACGGGGCCGGAAGGCGCGCTGGAAGTGGCGGACGGCTGCCGTGTGCATCTCGAGCGGTTGGGGATGCAGCACAGTGGCGTGCCGGGCGGCGTGGTGACGGTCTCGATCGGCGTGGCAACGATGACGCCCAGCGCGGACACGACCCTGACGGACCTGATCGCCAGCGCGGACAAGGCCCTGTACGCCGCCAAGGCGGCCGGGCGCAACCGCGTCGAAGCCGCCGCCTGACGCGCCCCCCCCAGCGCCCCCAAAAAAAATTTCCCTACACCAGGGTCAGACCACTTAAACGCACCAAAATCAATTTCCTATTGCCAGGGTCAGACCACTTAAACGCACGAAAAGCAATATCTTGGCACGTGTTCCCACCACAAAGCTGTTCAGCACCGTTTAAACTTTTCCTGCGTGCATTCAATGGGGTCAGATCAGCGCTCTATTTTGTGCCCTGAGCAACCGATCCAGGCCCGTGTCACCAGGCCGCGCGCCAACACTTGGTGCAGTGGCATCGCTATCGTGGCGGAGAGGAAACGACAATCCTCGGAATTTCGGATTTTCGCTGACTTGAGCCCCTTCCCCGGTCCAGAGAAATTGATTTTGGCGGCTTTAAGTGGTCTGACCCTGGCGTAACGGCTTTAAGTGGTCTGACCCTGGCGTAAGGAAATTGATTTTGGTGCGTTTAAGTGGTCTCGTATATTGGAGTTACCGAAAATTTGGCAGAATGTGGGCCAGATTTATTGGTCGGGCAGAGTGACATCGGCGTGGTCGGAGACGAGTAGTCTGTGGGTCAGATAGGTGCCTTTGCCCGTTTTTTCCTTGCAAGTCCGGACGGTATCTTAGGCCTTAGAGCCTGCATACGAGACAGGTCAACAAATGGAAACTACGCACGCTCCCATTCTGGGAATTGATGTCAGCAAGAAGAAGTTGGACGCCGCGCTGTTGGAAGGCGGCAAACTGAAGAACAAGGTCGTTGAGAACAGCAAGGCCGGATACGCCGAGCTGGCGAACTGGGTGACCAAGCAAAAGGTCGATGTGACGACAGTCCACGCCTGCATGGAGTCAACCGGCATCTACAGCGAGCCCGTAGCGCTCAATCTGCAGGCAGTTGGCATGAAGGTCAGCATCGTCAATCCAGGCTGCATCAAGGGCTTCGCTCAGAGCGAAAACATTCGAAACAAGAACGACAAGGTCGATGCCGGCGTTATTGCTCGGTATTGCCGAGCAATGACGCCGGAACCTTGGGTGGCACCGCCGCCAGCTGAGCGCTTGTTGCGTGGATGGGTGGAGCGCCTCAGTGCACTTCAGGATATCCGCCAGCAGGAAGCAAACCGGATTGAAGCGCATGAGTTCGCCGGGCAAACTGACTTGGCCAAGCACACCAAAGAGCACGTGGACTGGCTGGATGCCCAGATCGCGCAGCTCAAGAACGATATCGACACCCATATCGATAGCGATCCTGGGATGCGGGCTGACGTTGAGCTAATGACGACGATTCCGGGCGTGGGACGCGCCACGGCAGCCAAAGTCATCAGCTATGCGGGCGATGTGCGAAAGTTCAGCAGCGCCAAGGCCTTCGCCGCTTACATCGGCGTCACTCCCAAGCAACGGCAATCGGGCAGTTCGGTAAGAGGCCGGACCATGATCAGCCGAATCGGCAGTGGTCAACTGCGAGCAGCGCTGTACATGCCGGGCGTGGTGGCCAAGACGCACAACCCGATACTCAGGGCCTTTGCGGCCCGCTTATCGGACAACGGCCTGGCCAAGATGGCCGTGGTCAGCGCTGTCATGCGTAAGCTGGCACATCTGATCTACGGGGTCCTGCGGTCAAACAAGCCCTTCGATGCAAATTACTTGCAATCCGGGCTTGCAATTCAAGACGGTATCTGACCCTGGGGGTAGGAAACGAATGGGGGCGGTCAGCTTGTCTCAGATGAAGACCGGTTCGGTTTCGAGGCGCACGCCGTAGCGCTCCCAGACATCGGCCTGGATAGCCCGCGCCAGCGCAACCACCTCGGCGCCGGTGGCCCCGCCGTTGTTGACCAGCACCAGCGCCTGGCGCGGGTAGACTCCCGCCGCGCCCATGGTCCTGCCCTTCCAGCCGCACTGGTCGATCAGCCAGCCGGCCGCGAGCTTTTCACTGCCGTCAGGCTGCGCATGGTGCACCAGCGCCGGAAACGCCGCCAGCAAGGCCGCGCACTGCGCCGCCGTGACCACCGGGTTCTTGAAAAAGCTGCCCGCGTTGCCAATCACGGCCGGGTCGGGCAACTTGCGCTGGCGGATGGCCACGACGATGTCGCTGACCTGCTGCGCCGTGGGCGATGCCAGCCCCGACTCGGCCACCGCTTGCGCCAGTTCGCCATAACGCAGGTTCGGCTGCCATGCCTGGGGCAGCGCAAAGGTGACGTCGACAATCACCAGCCCGGCCCCGGCCGCGTGCTTGAACACGCTGTCACGGTAGGCAAAACGGCACTCGGCCGCACCCATGGTGCGCAAGGCGCCACGGGCCGTGTCGTACACGGTCAGGGAATGAAATACGTCCTTGAGCTCGGTGCCATAGGCGCCGATGTTCTGGATCGGTGACGCGCCCACCGTGCCGGGAATGAGCGACATGTTCTCCAGCCCTCCCAGCCCCTGCGCCAGCGTGTACTGCACAAAGCCGTGCCACGATTCGCCGGCGCCGCAGCGCACCAGCGTGCAGCCATCCTCGCTGCCGATCACCTCCTTGCCCAGGATGGCCATGTGCAGCACCAGTGCGTCAACGTCGCCGGTCAGCACGATATTGCTGCCCCCGCCCAGCAGCAGGCGCGGCATGCCGGCCAGGGCCGCATCGGCCAAGACGGCCTCGAGCCGCGCGACGCTGTCGATCCGCAGATAGGCGCGTGCGCGGGCGTCGATGCCAAAGGTGTTGAGCTGCCGGAGCGAGAAATCGTGCTGGAGAGGGAGGTCTGTTTGCATAAGTTACCGTTGTTTTGGCCGATTATAGGCCATGAACCGGGATTTCGGCCGTGGCGCTGGGGCGCAGGGCCGGTTGTCCGTTAAAATATCGGCATTCTACATTTTGCAAGTGAAAAGGAAGCCACCATGCCGTCGTTTGATGTCGTCTCCGAAGCAGACATGATCGAAGTGAAAAACGCTGTCGAACAATCGAACAAGGAAATCACTACCCGCTTCGATTTCAAGGGCAGCTCCGCCAAGGTGGAGCAGAAGGATACGGAATTGACGGCCTTTGCCGACTCCGATTTCCAGCTGTCCCAGGTGCGCGATGTGCTCACCAATAAGCTGGCCAAGCGCAAGGTCGACGTGCGCTTCCTCGACGAGGGCAAGATCGAAAAAATCGGCGGCGACAAGGTCAAGCAGGTCATCAAGGTGAAGAACGGGATCGAGACCGAGGACGCCAAGAAAATCGTCAAGGTCATCAAGGAATCGAAAATGAAGGTCCAGGCCAGCATCCAGGGCGAAGCCGTGCGCGTGACGGGCGCCAAGCGCGATGACTTGCAGGCGGCCATGGCCATGCTGCGCAAGGATGTGCCCGATATGCCCCTGGAATTTAATAACTTCCGCGATTAATTGTTCTTGCTGCATCTGTTGTGTCCGCCAGAACGTATACAGCGATCGTGGTGACGGCCCCGGGGTAAAATGCAGGCATGCGCCGGGCCGGTGGCCGTGACGGAAGCGCAGCTCATGTCAGTAGTGTAAGGATAGCAATGAAACGTGTTGATGATTTCCGCCTGCGTCTGGGCAACAAGGAATATGTACCCATCATGATTGGCGGCATGGGTGTCGATATTTCCACCTCGGAGCTGGCGCTCGAAGCGGCCCGCCTGGGCGGCATTGGCCATATTTCCGATGCCATGGTGGAAGACGTGTCCGACCGCAAGTTCGATACGAGCTATGTCAAGGACAAGACCAAGACCTACAAGTTCAACATCAACAATATGGACAAGGCCGTGGTCCAGTTCGACCTGGCCCGCCTGGCCGATGCCACCCGCCGCCACGTGGGCGCCACCATGGAAGCCAAGCGCGGCGATGGCTTGATCTTTGTGAACTGCATGGAAAAGCTGACCATGAACGCGCCCAAGGAAACCTTGCGCACGCGCCTGTCGGCCGCCCTCGACGCAGGCATCGATGGCATCACCATGTCGGCCGGCCTGCACCTCGGTTCCTTTGCCCTCATTGCTGACCATCCACGTTTTCGCGACGCCAAGCTGGGCATCATCGTGTCTTCGGTGCGCGCCCTGCAATTGTTCTTGCGTAAGATTTCACGCCTGAACCGCCTGCCCGACTACATTATTGTCGAAGGCCCGCTGGCCGGCGGCCACCTGGGCTTTGGCATGGACTGGCAAGAGTACGATCTGCATACGATCATGGATGAAATCCATGCCTTCATGCGCGCCGAGCAGCTCGACATTCCCCTGATCGCCGCCGGTGGCGTCTTCACCGGCACCGATGCGGCCGGTTTCCTGGAAAAAGGCGCGGGCGGGGTCCAGGTGGCCACCCGCTTTACCATCACCCACGAGTGCGGCCTGCCCGACAAGGTCAAGCAGGAATACGTGCGCGCCACCGAAGACGATATTGTCGTCAATGGCATTTCGCCCACCGGCTACCCGATGCGCATGCTCAAGAGTACGCCCGCCATCGGCGCCGGCATCCGCCCCGGTTGCGAATCCTATGGCTACCTGCTCGACGCCACCGGCAACTGTTCCTATATCAATTCCTACAACCGCGAGATCCTGGCCAATCCGGATGCCAAGACGGTGGTGGTGATGGACAAGACTTGCCTGTGCACGCACATGCGCAACTTCAATTGCTGGACCTGCGGCCATTACACCTATCGCCTCAAGGACACCACGCACAAGCTGGACGACGGCAGCTATCAAATGCTCACGGCTCAGCACGTGTTCGAGGATTACCAGTTCAGCGTGGATCATCAGATCGCCCTGCCCGCGCGCCAGGAAGTGGTCGCGGCCTGAGCGGCCCGGCATCGGAAAGAACGCGGCTTGGTCCGCGTTTTTTTTCGCCGCCAGCCGGCCTAACCGAGGCTGACGATGCGTGTCACCAGGGCCTCGAGCACGTCTGCAGCGAGCTCGTTCGATACCTGGCAGGTGCCGGCATTGCGATGCCCGCCCCCGCCGTACTCGAGCATCAGGGCGCCGATATTGGTGTTGCAGCTGCGGTCCAGAATCGAGCGGCCCGTGGCAAACACGGTATTTTGGCGCCGCAAGCCATGCAGCACGTGGATTGAAATGTTCGCTTCCGGATAGAGCGCGTAGATGATGAAGCGGTTGCCGGCATAAATGATGTCCTCGCCGCGCAAGTCGAGCACCACCAGGTTCTTGTGCACCGTGGCGCAGCGCCGGATCTGGTCCTTGCACAACTGGCTATGCTCGGCGTACAGCGCGCTGCGCTCGCGCACGTCCGGCAGACCCATGATGTCGTCGATACTGTGATCCTTGCAGTAATCGATCAGGTCCATCATGAGGTTGTAATTGGAAATGCGGAACTGCTTGAAGCGTCCCAGTCCGGTGCGCGCATCCATCAGGAAATTGAGCAGATCCCAGCCCTGCGGGTCGAGCACTTCGCGCTGGGTAAAGCGCGCGCTGTCGCCCTTGTCGACGGCGGCCATCATTTCCGTCCACGGCGCCGGGAACACCGAGGAGCCGCCATAGTAGGCATACACGATGCGCGCCGCCGATGGCGCTTCGTGGTGAATGATGTGGTTATGCGGCACCTTGCCCGTGCCACCCGGTTCGCGCATGGTTTCCGACAGGTGATGGTCGAACGCCAGGTGCACGCCCGGCACGTAGGGCAGATTGGTGGTGATGTCGCGGTCGGTCACGGGAATGACGCCGTCCTGCATATCCTTGGGATGGACAAACAGGATCTCGTCGATCAGGTCGAGGTGCTTGAGCAGCACCGCGCATACCAGCCCGTCAAAGTCGCTGCGGGTGACGAGGCGGCATTTCTTCTTGTCCAATGACATGCGATACCAACGGTGAGGGAAGTCAGTTTTAGATGATACAGGGCAACTATTGATGCCGTAAAGCGCCATCTGGCGGTTTCCTGCGCCACACTGCATTCTGCACCTGGAAACGTGCAGACTGTCGCAATTCGGTCGTCCCGGCAGGCCGGCAGCAGTACAGTGGTAAGGTCGCGACAGCAAAGCCGGGCGCCGAGATGCCCGCGCGCCGGCCGCTTCGATTACACTGCCATCCGGCCGACGCAACACTACTTGATATAACGATACGGATTTTCATCATGCCAGCACGCAGCCCCATCCAGCAGCAAGCCGCCTCCGTCATGGCCGCGCTGCATCGCGGTTTCGATGCGACCAGTACTTGGGTGACGGAGTTATCATGGTGGAAATTCTTCCTGTTTGCCATGGTGTCCCTCATTGCCGCCAATATTCTCCAGGATGAACTGTTTTCCGGTTCGCCCGAGGAAGTGGTGGTGCGCAAGGATGAGGACGACAAGCGCCGCGGTCCCCAGCCCACCATCGTGATCGATGACAGCGGCATCCATTTCAAGACCAACAAGCCGGTCACACCCATCCCGCCCCTGCCGCCGGTGCCGGACGCGCCGGGCACGCCAGGCACGCCGGATGCTGCGCCCGGGGACACGCCCGGCAAGGCCGACATCACGGTGGCGGCGCCCGACATGACGAGCATGCCCGACAGCGACGGCGAGTCCGTCCATATCGAACTGCCGCCCCAGATTGGCGAGGAACTGTCCAACGCCATTGAAATGGCAGTCGAGAACAAGGCCGAAGCGAAAGTGACGCGCTACCACAAGCAAGCTTCGACCTGGTTCATCAGTTTCGTGTCGCTGCTGATCCTTGCCTTGCTGTCGATGAAAGCCCTGGTGGGCGGCAAGAAGCGCGCGGAAGCGGAAACCGTGACCGCCAACGCGGCCGCGGAACGGGAATCGATGCAGCGCCAGCTGTCGGAAACGAAGATGCAGATGATGCAGGCCCAGGTGGAACCCCACTTCCTGTTCAATACCCTCGCGTCGGTGGAATACCTGATTGAAACCGATCCCCCGCGCGCCTCGGCCATGCAGCGCAGCCTCATCCAGTATCTGCGCGCGGTGCTGCCCCAAATGCGCGACAACGCCGTGGTGACCAACCTCGGCCGGGAAGCGGACATGGTCAAGGCTTACCTGAACCTGCTCAAGATGCGCATGGAAGAGCGCCTCACAGTCGACATGCAGATTCCCGACGGCCTGCGCAGCGCAGCCTTTCCCCCCATGATGCTGCAATCCATGGTGGAAAACGCCATCAAGCACGGCCTCGAATGCAAGGCCGAAGGCGGGACGCTGCGCGTGATGGCGGAAGTTGCCAGCGGCAAGCTGCGTGTGATTGTCAGCGACGATGGCGTGGGCTTCGGCGTCATGCCGAGCGACGGCACGGGCCTGGGCTTGCCCACCATCCGCGAGCGCCTCAAGCTGCTGCATGGCGATGCCGGCAAGCTGCACATTGCCGCCAATAGCCCGAGCGGCGTCATCGCCACCATCGAAGTGCCGTACCAGGTGGCGGCCGGCCAGGCTGGCGCCGCATAATGAGTTGATTAAAGTACCAATTCATTCAATAATTCATCCTCTACCACTTCTCGACGCTCCCATGCCTACAGCAATCATTGCCGATGACGAAAGACTGATGCGGGACCAGCTGCGCATGCGCCTGTCGCAAGTGTGGCCGGAGCTGGAAATCGTCGGCGAAGCCAAGAATGGCGAAGAAGCCATTGGCCTGGTGGGCGAACTCAAGCCTGATTTCACCTTCCTCGACATCCGCATGCCGGGCAAGACGGGCATGGATGCGGCGCGCGAAATCGGCGCGCAAAGCAATATCGTGTTTGTCACTGCCTACGACCAGTATGCGGTCGAGGCGTTTGAACGTGGTGCCATCGATTACGTGCTCAAGCCGCCCGAGCAGGAACGCTTGCAGGTGACGGTGGATCGCCTCAAGACACGCCTGGAAAAACCGAAGGAAGCGGTCAATGACAGCGTCACGGCCATGCTGTCGCAGCTGGCTGAAAAAATGGCCGCGCCCAAGCCCAAGTACCTGCAGTGGATCCAGGCCAGCATCGGCCAGGACCTGCGCATGATCCCGGTGGAAGACATCCTGTTTTTCCGCTCGGACGAGAAATACACCTGCGTGCAGACTGACAAGTTTGAAGCGCTGATCCGCAAGCCGGTGCGCGATCTGGCAGAAGAACTCGACCCTTCGCTGTTCTGGCAAATCCACCGCGCCACCCTGGTCAATGTCAACGCCATCGAAGGCGTCACGCGCGACTTGCGCGGGCGCCACCTGGTGCTCATCAAGGGCAAGTCGGACAAGCTGGAAGTCAGCCGCAGCTTCCTGCACCTGTTCAAGCAGATGTAAGCACCTTCCCTGGGCCGGCGCCGGGCCGCCATTGGCCCTTGTCGCGCCTCAATGGCGATTGTTGCCATTGCCTTATGCTGTGCGTGGGCGCGCATTCGCGCGCCACCATCAGGCAGGCGCCCCATGACATTGAAGCATTCCTATCGGCTCCTGCGCTGGAGCGTGGCAACGTTCGCACTGGGCGTGCTCACCGGTCAGGCCGTGGCGCGCGCGCTGGCACGCACGCGCGGGCCGCGCTTTGCGCACAGCCACAGCCACGACATCATCCATCACGCCAGCGAAGCCATCATCTCCACTGACGAAGAGCAAAACGTGGTATTGGCCAACCCGTCGGCGGCGGCCATGTTCGCCACCACTGTGGAAGCCATGCAGGGCTGTCACCTGAGCCGCTTCATTTCTCCCCTGCCTACCCTGAGCGGCGACGCCACCCTGGCCATTTTTGGCGATGGCGCCGGGCGCACCGGGCGCCGTGCCACCGACTACGCCGTCACCGGCGTGCGCGCCAGCGGCGAGGCCTTTCCCCTGGAAGGGTCGGTATCGTGCCTGACCGAAGGCGGCGCGCGCATCTACACCATCATCCTGCGCGACGTGACGGAGCGCCAGCAAGTGCAAGCCAAACTGTCGCGCTCGCATTCGCAGCTGCGCCAGCTCTCCTCCGCCCTGCAAACCGTGCGCGAGGAAGAGCGCGCCCATATTGCGCGCGAGCTGCACGACGACCTGGGGCAACTGCTGGCGTCGCTGCGCATGGACCTGAACCTGCTGCAGCAGGAAGCCCCGGAGCGCAGCGCCAGCAACCGCCTCATGCAAGGCATGGAAGAGAACCTGCTTACCGCCATCCAGTCGCTGCGCCGGATCGCCACCAACCTGCGCCCGCGCGCCCTCGATGAAGGCGGGCTGTACTTTGCACTGCAGGGCTTGCGCGATGAATTCGTGCAGCGCCACGGCATCGCCTGCACCCTGTATGCGGACGAGGCCGAGCTGCGGCTCGACGATGGGGCCAGCACCGCCATTTTCCGCATCGTGCAGGAAGCATTGACCAATATTGCGCGCCATGCGGGCGCCAGCAATGTCACGGTCTACCTGTACCGGCTCGACGGCCAGCTGCTCATTTCCATTGCCGATGACGGGCGCGGGATCCAGCTGTCGGACATGGAAAAGGCCCAGTCCCTGGGCTTGATCGGCATGCGCGAACGGGTTTGGGGCATGCACGGCGACATCACCATCAGCGCCGACGAGCCGCCTGGCACCCGCATCGAGATCGTGCTGCCCATTGCCCACGCGCCAGCGGCCGAGGCGCACCAGAGCGAGCGAGCCGCCCTGGCCGAGGGCACCCGTGGCACTTCCGCCTCATCCTGACGTTTGCTGCAACGCTGTCATCAAGTTGACATTTTTAATTGTTATAATTTTTTACGGTTAAGAAGCAACTCGTTGAAGCAAACTCATGGAGATTCAAATGCAAGGTAAACTGTTGGCAGCTGCACTGATCGCAATTTTCCCACTGGCCGCGTCGGCCCAGTCCAGCGTCACCGTCTATGGCGTAGCAGACGCAGCGATCGCAGCCGAGGACACCGGCGCCCCGGATGGCAGCCGCACGGTCCTCAACTCGGGTAACCAGTCGAGCTCGCGCCTTGGTTTCCGTGGCACGGAAGATCTCGGCGGTGGCCTGAAAGCCATGTTCAATCTCGAAGCCGGCGTGGCCCTCGATTCCGGCGCCGCCGACAGCGCCCTGTTCGGCCGCCGCGCCGTGGTCGGCCTGGAAGGCGCCTTTGGCCAGCTGACGCTCGGCCGCGAATATTCCCCGATTGCCGACATCGCCAATGCCACCGACATCAATGGCCAGGGCTTCTACGGCAGCAACCTGTCGGCCTTTGTCAGCGGCCGCCTCACCCGCCGCCTGTCCAATTCGGTCAACTACAAGTCGCCATCGCTGGGCGGCTTCAAGTTCAATGCCGCGCACAGCGCCGGCGAAACCCAGACCGGTGCTTCCCAGGACCTGACCGGCGTGTCGGCAACTTATGTCCTGGGCAACCTGTTTGCCGGCATTGGCTACCATGTGGCCGAGCGCGCGGTGTCCGGTGATGACAAGGAAATGATTGTCGGCCTGGGTTACAAGATGGGCGCGGTAGAACTGAAGGCCAATTACCTGACGGCCAATCCAACCGGTAACAACAACAAGTTTGAACAGCTCAACGTCGGTGCATCCTACGCCTTTGGCGCCAGCAAGGTGCTGGCCAATGTCCAGCGCAATGAACTGGAAAATGGCGCCAAGGGCAACGGCTTCAACGTCGCTTACACCTACTCGCTGTCCAAGCGCACCAACGTGTATGCGAACTATGCCCGTCTGAGCAACAACGCCACCGGCGTTTTCGGCCTAGTAGCCGCGAGCACCAACGTCACGCCGCCTAGCACGGCGCGCGGTGCCGATCCGTCGGCCCTGTCGCTGGGCGTGCGCCACTCGTTCTAAGCATCGCCACCCCGGCGCGGCCCAGGCCGCGCCGGTGGTTCAGCTGCCCCGCTTTTTCAGCTCTGCCCGCGCCAGCTTGTGGCCCGCCTCGGCGGCCCGGCGCAGGTAAGCCATCGCCTTTTGCTCATCGCGCGTCACGCCGCGCCCTTCTGCATACATCCGGAACAGCATGTACAGTGCCTGGTCCCGGTGCGATTTTTCTTCCTCTTCAAACAGGCGCAGCGCCCTGGCATCATCCCGGGCCACGCCTTGTCCATAAAAATACAGTTCGCCCAGCATGGTGGCCGCGTCGCCAACACCGGCGTCGGCGCCCTTCTGGCACCAGCTCAGCGCCAGGGCGTCATCGCGCGCGGCGCCGCCACTACCCTCCTTGTAGCGATGGCACAGGTTGCCGACGGCGGCAGGATCGCCCTGCCCGGCCAGGCGCACGACCTCCTCCAGCGGCCGCTCGGGCATCTCGAGAAAACCATCGTTGTCCTTGCTGCCGCACAGGGCACCAATTGCCTGGAACGCGGCGATGACGGGGGCGGCCAGCTCCGGCGCCATGTCGTTGGGCATGGCAATGCCGAGTTCGCGCGTCTTGTGCGAGCGCGCCAGCACGCTGCCCCGGCTGCTCACCTCAGTCGTGCCAAACTGAATGTTGCCATTGAAACGCACCTGGATGCGCGCGCCCCAGTGCTCGGCGCCACCGTCGCGCAGTCTCACGATATAAGCCGGGACATATTGGACAGTCGGCATGCCCCATGCAAAATTGATGTCCGCCAGCGCCGTCATGCGTGCCAGCTTCGGACTCCAAGCCTTCGATCCCACGGCCGTGATTTCCAGGCGGGCCTGGCATGGACCCGAAGGCGTGAAAACATGCGTCTGCTGGCCCGGGCCGCGCCGCTCAGGCGCCTGCAACAGGCGATTGATGTGCCTGAGCTGGCCCTCGAAGCTGGGATCGCTGGCCGAACTGGCGCCGGGTACGGGCGAGCAGCCGCTGAGCGCGGCGCCAGCGAGCACGGTAAGCAGTCTCTTCACGGTGGCTTACTTCAAACGGCAGGTCAAAATCCAGTAAAACTCGTTGCGCGAGATCTTGATTTCACGCACCGACGAGGCCAATTTCTTGCGCAGCGCGCTGTCCGATGGATAGGTTTTTGGAATTTCGTAGCGTTCGCCATCGGGCGCGGTCATGATCTGGTAAGTATTGCCTTCACTGTCGGTGCGCGCCACGGTGGGGCTGATGCCTTCGACGTAATCGTCGTCCAGCAGCACCAGCATCACATCCTTGCCCACGCGCGACTTCACATGGGCCAGGAATTTTTCCTGGTGCTCGCGCTTGACGTGCGACCACCAGCAGCCGATGAACACGGCCGTAAAGTCGCCCAGGTCGGCCGGCAAATCATAGGCATCGGCCACGCGGAACTGCACCTTCTCTTCCGGCAGCTCGCGCAGGCGCGCTTCCTCGATCATTTCCGGACTGATGTCGATGGCCACGATCTTGTCGGCCACTTCGGCAATTGTTTCGGTCCAGTAGCCGGTGCCGCAGGCCAGCTCCAGCACGGTGTGGCCCTTGAGGATGATGGACAGGTGCTCATGCACATCGTGCAGGTCGTCCTGGCACTCCTCCTCGTTGTACATCAGGTCGTAATCGGGGGCGCTCTTGGCGTAATAGGGGACGTATTGGTCTGAATTCATTCTTTACAGCTCGTAATTTTCTTTGGTGCCGCTCATGGCCGATTCGACCATCTTGCGGCTCAGGGTCGGCGCCAGCAGCTCGATGAAGGTGTAAATGTAACTGCGCAGGTAGGCGCCCTGCTTGACTGCCACACGCGACACATTCATGCCGAACAGGTGGCCCACGGAAATGGCACGCAGGTTCTTGTCGCGTTCGGGATCGAACGCCATCCCCGCTATGATACCAACTCCCATCCCCAGCTCCACATAAGTCTTGATCACATCGGCATCAATGGCTTCGAGCAGCACGTCGGGCTTCAAGCCGCGCAAGCCGAAGGCATGGTCAATCTTGCTGCGGCCGGCAAAGGCGCCGTCGTACGTGATGATGGGATAAGTCGCAATTTCTTCCAGCGACACCGCCTTGGAACGGGTCAGCGGATGGTCGGGCGGCACCACCACCACGTGCTCCCACTGGTAGCAGGGCAAAGTGATCAAGCCGTCCACGCCGGCAATGGATTCGGTGGCAATGGCGAGGTCGGCCTGGTCACGCTGCACCATTTCGGCAATCTGGCGCGGGTTGCCCTGCAGCAGAGACAAGCGCACCTTGGGATACTTGAGCATGAAGGCTTGCACCACCTTGGGCAACATGTAGCGGGCCTGGGTGTGAGTGGTGGCAATGGTGAAGCTGCCGCTGTCCTGGGCGGCGTATTCCTTGCCGATGCGCTTGAGGCTGTCGATTTCCTGCATGATCAATTCCACCGACTGCAAGACCAGCCGCCCCGGCTCGGTCAGGCCCCGGATGCGTTTGCCATGGCGGGTGAAAATGTCAACGCCAAGCTCTTCTTCGAGCTCGATAATGGCCTTGGACACCCCTGGCTGGGAGGTAAACAAGGCCTTGGCGGCATCGGTGAGGTTGAAATTCTGGCGCACCGCTTCGCGGACGAACCGCAGTTGATGGAGATTCATTGCTTTTATACTCAGTTTCTTGTTGGATACCCGCAACGCTCATTTTATAAGATTGCTTATGCCAGATACGAATATAAGCAAATAAATTCTTAGTCCTTTGGAATAAAGGCTGAGTTCATTACCATTGAGCCTAGTTTGGGAGAGTCCATCGCCCGAGAACGCATTTTCCAGGATTACACAATGTATCGTTACGACCAATACGACCATCTTATCGTCAAGGAACGCATCGCCCAGTACCGCGGCCAGGTAGAGCGCCGCCTGAGCGACGAACTGACGGAAGCCGAATTCCTGCCCCTGCGCCTGCAAAACGGCCTGTACATGCAGCGCCACGCCTACATGCTGCGCATCGCCGTGCCATACGGCCTGCTGTCCTCAAACCAGATGCGCATGTTTGCCCACATCGCGCGCAAGTACGACCGCGGCTATGGCCACTTCACCACGCGCCAGAACATCCAGTTCAACTGGATTGAACTGGAGCAGACGCCGGACATCCTGGCCGATCTGGCTTCGGTCGAGATGCACGCCATCCAGACCTCGGGCAACTGCATCCGCAACATCACGTCCGACGAATTTGCCGGCGTGGCCGCCGACGAAATCATCGACCCGCGCCCGTACGCCGAGGTGCTGCGCCAGTGGAGCACCTTCCATCCCGAATTCGCCGCCCTGCCGCGCAAGTTCAAGGTGGCCATCAATGGCGCGCTGGAAGACCGCGCCGCCATTGCGGTGCACGACATCGGCCTGACCGTGGTGCATGGCGCGGACGGTGAAGTCGGCTTCAAGGTCATGGTCGGCGGCGGCATGGGCCGCACCCCGATCCTGGGCAGCGTGGTGCGCGAATTCTTGCCGTGGCAGCACATGCTGACCTACATCGAAGCGATCATGCGCGTGTATAACCAGTATGGCCGGCGCGACAACAAGTACAAGGCGCGCATCAAGATCCTGGTCAAGGCCCTGGGCGTGGAAGAATTCGCGCGCATGGTCGAAGAGGAATGGCAGGACCTGAAGGACAATGAATCGACCCTGGTGGCCGAGGAGATGGAGCGCATCGCCGCCTACTTCACGCCCCACCCGTACGAGAAGCTCGAAGCAATCGACCCGCGCGCCGGACGCGAAGACAACAAGGCCTTTGCCAATTGGCTCAGCCGCAATGTGTACTCGCACAAGGTGCCTGGCTACGCCATCGTGCTGCTGTCGCTGAAAAAGACGGGCGTGCCGCCAGGCGACGCCACCGCCACCCAGATGGACTTCGTGGCCGACCTGGCCGACCGCTACAGCTTTGGCGAAGTGCGCGTCACCCACGAGCAAAACCTGGTGCTGGCCGACGTCAGGCAGGCCGACCTCTTTGAACTGTGGCAGGAAGTGAAGGCCCAGGGCCTGGCCACGCCAAACATTGGCCTGTTGACCGACATGATCTGCTGCCCCGGCGGCGACTTCTGCTCGCTGGCTAACGCCAAGTCGCTGCCGATTGCCGCCGCCATCGCCGAGCGCTTTGACGACATCGACTTCCAGCACGATATCGGTGACATCGAACTCAATATCTCGGGCTGCATCAACGCCTGCGGCCACCACCATGTCGGCTCGATCGGCATCCTTGGCGTGGACAAGGATGGCAGCGAGTGGTACCAGGTGTCGATTGGCGGCGCCCAGGGCAACAACTCGGCCATCGGCAAGATCATCGGCCCATCGTTCTCGGCCCTGCAGATGCCGGAAGTGATCGACCGCCTGCTGCAGGTCTACGTCCGTGAGCGCACCGAAGACGAGCGCTTTGTCGATACCGCGCAGCGCCTCGGGATTGCCCCGTTCAAGGAACATGTGTATGCCACGCCGATCAAGGCGGGCGAACTGGTTGGAGAAGACCACTATGCTTGAGAATCACCCTCAGATCATCAAGGACCGCGCCGTCGTCGCTGACGACTGGACGGTGTTGCGGCTTGACGAAAACCAGGCCGCGCAGGATGCCGTCGTCCCGGAAGGCAAAGTCATTGTGCCGCTGGCCGTATGGCAGGCGCAGCGCGAGTCCCTGTCGGCACGGGCCGCCCTGGGCGTGTGGATCGCCTCCGACGAGCGCCCGGAAGTACTCAAGGGTGAGCTGGAACGGTTTGCCGTGGTGGCCGTGGACTTCCCCAAGTTCACCGATGGCCGCGGCTATTCGATTGCCTTTAACCTGCGCATGCGCCTGGGCTATACGGGCGAGCTGCGCGCCATTGGCGACGTGCTGCGCGACCAGCTGTTCCAGATGCACCGCGTGGGCTTTAACGCCTTTGCCACGCGCCAGGACCGCAACATCCACGATGCCCTCAAAGGCCTGACTGACTTCTCGGAGGTGTACCAGGCGTCGGTTGACCAGAAGGCGCCGCTGTTTCGCCGCGCCCAGCGCCATCACGTGGCAGCGGAGACCAGCGATGTCGGCTTTGGCATCTGAGGCAGCGGCCATGAGCGACATCTCCGCACTGGTTGCCGACACGCGCGCCACCCTGGTCCGCATTGCCGCCGATTTTTCGCCGGCGGTATTTGCCTCGAGCCTGGCGGCTGAAGACATGGTCCTGACCGACATGATTCTCAGGGCCGGCCTGCCGATCAAGATCTTCTCGCTCGAGACCGGCCGCCTGCATCCGGAAACGCTGGATGTGCTGGCCCAGGTCAAGGCGGTCTATGGCTACAGCATCGAGTTGTACAAGCCAATCGATGAACTGGTGAACACCTACGTGGCGGCCAACGGCATCAACGCGTTTTACAACAGCGTCGAGATGCGGCGCGAATGCTGCCGCATCCGCAAGGTCGAACCGCTGGGTCGCGCCCTGGCCGGCAACAAGGCCTGGGTCACCGGCCAGCGCCGCGCCCAGTCCACCACGCGCGCCCAGCTCGATGTGCAGGAAGACGATCCGGCACATGGCATGACCAAGTTCAATCCGCTGGCCGACTGGTCGGAGGACGACGTGTGGAACTACATCCGTGCCAACGATGTGCCATACAACGCGCTGCACGACCAGGGCTTTCCATCGATCGGCTGCGCACCGTGCACGCGCGCCGTGGAGCCGGGCGAAGATATCCGCGCCGGCCGCTGGTGGTGGGAAAACCCGGACTCCAAGGAATGCGGCCTGCACATGGTCGACGGCAAACTGATTCGCATTAAATCCGTGGCAGCCTGACATCAGCGCGGCCACCACAAAACCAGGCAAAGCCAATATGAATACAACTACCGATCTCCCGCGCGGCCTCACCGACGTCAATGCGCGCCACCTGGACGCGCTGGAATCCGAAGCGATCCACATCATGCGCGAAGTGGCTGCCGAATGCGCCAATCCTGCCCTGCTCTTCTCGGGCGGCAAAGACTCCGTGGTGCTCCTGCGCCTGGCCGAAAAGGCCTTCCGCCCGGGTAAATTCCCCTTCCCGCTGGTGCACATCGACACCGGCCACAATTTTGACGAAGTGATCGCCTTTCGCGATGCCCGCGCCGCCGAACTGGGCGAGCGCCTGATCGTCGGCTCGGTCGAAGACTCGATCCAGAAGGGCACCGTGCGCCTGCGCAATCCACTGACCGACTCGCGCAATGCCGCGCAGGCGGTCACGCTGCTGGAAACCATCGCCGAGCATGGCTTTGACGCCTGCATCGGCGGCGCCCGCCGCGACGAGGAAAAGGCCCGCGCCAAGGAGCGCATCTTCTCCTTCCGCGACGAATTCGGCCAGTGGGACCCCAAGGCCCAGCGCCCCGAACTGTGGGACCTGTATAACACCCGCGTCCACCCGGGCGAGAACATGCGCGTGTTCCCGATTTCAAACTGGACCGAACTCGATGTGTGGCAGTACATCCACCGCGAAAAGCTGGCCCTGCCGCCGATCTATTTTGCCCACGAGCGCGAGGTCATTCCGCGCAATGGCCTGCTGGTGCCACTGACGCCCCTGACGCCGGCGCGCGAAGGCGAGAGAATCGAGAAGCAGGTGGTACGTTTCCGTACCGTGGGCGACATTTCGTGCACCTGCCCGGTGAGTTCGAGCGCGGCCACGGTCGAAGAAATCATCGCTGAAACGGCAGTTACCCAGATCACCGAACGCGGCGCCACCCGGATGGACGACCAGACTTCCGAAGCGTCGATGGAAAAACGTAAAAAAGCAGGATACTTCTGATGAATGCCCCGACCACCAACCTTGACCTCCCCATCAGCGAACGCACCGACGCCGTCTCGGGCCTGCTGCGCTTTATCACGGCCGGTTCGGTCGACGATGGCAAGAGCACCCTGATCGGACGCCTGCTGTTTGACAGCAAGGGCATCTTTGCCGACCAGCTGGACGCCATGTCGCGCTCCAAGCACAAGCGCACCGTGGGCGACACGGTCGACCTGTCGCTGCTGACCGATGGCCTGGAAGCGGAGCGCGAACAGGGCATTACCATCGATGTGGCGTACCGCTACTTCGCCACGCCCAAGCGCAAGTTCATCATCGCCGACACGCCTGGCCACGAGCAGTACACGCGCAACATGGTCACCGGCGCCTCGACGGCGGACGCGGTCATCATCCTGATCGACGTGTCAAAAGTGAAGCTGCGCGAAGACGGCGGCGTGGACCTCTTGATCCAGACCAAGCGCCACTCCACCATCGCCCACCTGCTGCAGATCGAGCACGTGGTGGTGGCCGTGAACAAGATGGACCTGATCGGCTACGACCAGGCGACCTACGAGCGCATCGTCAAGGCTTACCAGGAATTCGCGGCCACGCTGGGCCTCAAGGACATCACGCCCATTCCGCTGTCGGCCCTGACGGGCGACAACGTGGTGGAGCCATCGGACAGCATGCCGTGGTACCAGGGCCCGACCCTGATCGAACTGCTGGAGTCGCTCTCGGTCTACGACGAGTCGCACAACTCGCCGTTCCGCTTCCCGGTGCAGCTGGTGGCGCGCCACAATGGCCACGAAGCGAACGACTTCCGCGGCTACATGGGCCGCATTGAAGCGGGCAAGGTCAGCGTGGGCGACAAGCTGGTGGTGCAGCCTTCGGGCCAGAGCGCCACCGTCAAGGACATCGTCACGCTGGAAGGCTCGCATCAGTCGGCATCGGCCGGCCAGTCGATTACGCTGCTGCTCAACGAATACCTCGACATCTCGCGCGGCGACCTGCTGGCCAGTGCCGAGCAGCCGGCCCAGCTCCTGAAAAGCGTGACGGCCGATGTATGCTGGATGTCGGATGAACCACTCGACCTGCGCCGCAAGTACTGGATCAAGCACGGCACCAAGCAGACGGCGGCCAAGATCACGGCCGTCGACACCCTGCTCGACATCAATACCCAGCAGCGCCAGCCGGCCCAGGGCTTGAAGCTCAATGATATCGCGCGCATTTCACTCAATGTGCAGCAGCCGCTGGCGGCCGATGCCTATGCCGATATCCGCGCCACCGGTGCATTCATCCTCATCGATGAAGTCACGCACCAGACTGTCGCGGCGGGCATGATCCGGCTCGGCGAATAATCCTTCAAAGGAGAAGACCATGGCAGCACTCGGAAAAGTCTATCTGGTGGGCGCCGGTCCCGGCGCCCAGGACCTGATTACCCTGCGCGGCGCGCGCCTGCTGGCGCAGGCCGACGTGGTGCTGCACGATGCCCTGGTCACGCCCGAGATGCTGGAACTGTGTCCGCAGGCGGAAAAAATCCTGGTCGGCAAACGCTGCGGCCAGCTCTCCACGGCGCAGGCATTCATCAACAAGCAGATGGTCGACAATGCCCACAAGTTTGCGCTGGTGGTGCGCCTCAAGGGTGGCGACCCGATGCTGTTTGGCCGCGCCGACGAAGAACTGCGCGCGCTCGAAGAAGCGGGCATCGAGGTGGAAGTTGTCCCCGGCATCACCACCGCCGTCGCTGCCGCCGCCGCCACCAAGCAGCCGCTCACTAAACGAGGCGTCTCGCGCAGCGTCGCTTTTTTCACGTCCAGCACGGCGCCGGACGAAACAGAGCATGCGGCGATTCCGGATACCGATACGCTGGTGCAGTACATGGGCGGGCGCGAAGCGATTGCCACCGCCCAGCGCATGCTGGACCAGGGCCGGCGCGCCGACACGCCAGTGGTGGTCATTGAAAACTGCAGCCGCCCGGACCAGCGCATCTTCCGCCTCACGCTGGCCACGCTGGCGCATGGCCTGGGGCCATCCCACGGCCCGGTGCTGGTCATGCTGGGTGAGGCGATGAAGCGGCGCGACAGGCAGGCGGCCGACCCGCTGGAGGGCGAGCCGGCGCTGGTGCAGCGGCGAAGCGCCTAAGAGCGCCTAACAAAACCTCTCGACATACCTCCAACAGATGAGTGAGCAGGCGGGCGAAAGAAACGCTTGGTGGATGTCCGCTCGCCGTTCATAACGGATGCGCAATCTGCGAAAACGGTGTAGCCGCCCCAGGGTACGTTCAACGACCCAACGCAACCTGCCGAGCCTTTCGCGTGACTCGACCCCGTAGCGTGCTATCCGTACTGAGATTCCTAGCCGGCGCAACCAGACTCGATGTGCTCTCGAAGCGTACGCTCGATCAGCGTGCAGCTTATCTGGACGTTTCCGCGCACGGCCGGGTAGGCCTTTAACAGCTGGGATCGATTCTACGAGTGGAAAGAGCAGGCGCGAATCATGAACCTGAGCGCCGGTGGTTTTAGCCTCGAGGGGCAGGCCACGCTGATCAACTAGTAAATGATGTTTGCAGCCGAGCTTGTCGCGATCGGTCGGGTTCGGGCCAGTATGCTTCCACGAGCCGGTGCCGGTACGCTCGCGGCATCAATACAAGCTCGATTCCACATGATCTGGTCATACTCTCGAAGGCGGCGCAGGACAGCCTCGTGGATGCGCTGCCAAACACCGGCTTGCATCCATTCGTGAAGGCGACGCCAGCAGGTCATGCCGCTGCCGCACCCAAGCACGCGGCAGGTATTCCCAAAGTATTCCAGTTTTAAGAATAAATGGAATGCCAGTGAGGGCTGCCCGATCGTTAATCCGTGGTCGCCCACCCCTCAGCGAGCGAATTGGGCAGGAAGATGCTCTTCTATAAGCGACCAAAGGTCGTCGGGAAGAAGTGCTTGGGCCAGAACTCAGTCCGGCTACGAAAACGGCCGTCATCTGAATGCCCAGACTGAGGTCCGTGCGTCCGCTTGAATCCACACCCCAAAGCCGACGTTGACGCGGTCTTCTGTTGGCCGGTCCCTGTCGATTGCACGCGACGGGGACCGGCGCCTCAGCGGCCGGAAGCTCGCGCCTCGCAGCGGTCACTTGATCGTTTAAAACGGAAATGTTTCGCCGGCGGCTAAGGTATGCCCGCAGAAGGTTACGCCTGTGAACGAGGCTCCATCTAAGAGTGCGCCGTCCCAGTCCGTGGCTTCGACCGATGCCCCTTCAAAAAATGCACCCCGTAGGTCGGCATTACTAAAGTTCGCACATTTGACATTGCAATTATGGAAGCTCACCCCTTGGAGCTTTGCCCCATTGAAATTCGAGCTGTGGAACCACGAGCCTGGGCCAAACGATGCACCGTTTAACACGACGTTAGAAAAGTCGGTGTCGTCCAATTCCGTATCTGGAAAACTGCGCTCACCGGCCGCATACCTCTGCAAGAGCTCTGCGAGAGATTCTGGCGCAATGTATTCATCGGATGGGTTCTTCGTCATGTCGAGTCGATTGTACAGATGTTTACTGAAGATCGAATGACCGCATTTGGCCCAGGCTGTGTAAAAACGCGAATGCGCCGAGGTGGCCGGAGCATTCGACCCTTTAGAACTCGCGCCACGGCGTTTTCTCGGTGTCGGGAATGGTTAGGAGACCCCTGAAAACGCACCGATTCTGCGTTTTTACACAGGCTGGGCCGAAACCGGCCTGTCGGCCAATGATAGCAGCTTGCTAGGGGAAAACTCTACCAGAACCCCGACCGGCCGGAATCGCCCCAAACCGGACGATCACTGCTGGCCTACTGATTTCAACTACGCAAGTCGTCCGCTCTGAATTTATTGAAAAGTGACTCGTCCCGCCAGCCATCCTCAGCAACGACGGTGCAATCGGTAGTTGACCTTCACCATCAGCCACATGTGTCAGAGAGCTGGGTCGCAACCACCGCCCCCAACCTCACAGGTTTGAAAGTGGCAACCGTCCAGAAGCCGGCAGCCATTGAGCTGTTGAACGAACAGGTTCCCCTTTCAATACCTGCGATAGGCGGGGAGAATGAAACGAGATAAATCCGTCACTAGGTGAGTTCATTTCGATCTTCCACGAGAACGAGGTGTAACCATTCGGGTACCTATGGACCTCTCGATGAATTTCACTGATCGTCATAGGTTGTAGCGAAGCAGAGGATGAGGCGTAATCAACAGAAATTACTAAATTTGTAGCTTCATGGAAAACCAGCTTCGCCGGGGCCACGACGAAAGAAAAAACTGCTTCGTCACCCGTTGGCGGAAGCCACTCAAGAATGTAGTCGATGTCTAGCGTCAGCTGACCGCTGCAGCCGTCATCCCCTTCGGCGATATGAAATCCGTGGATTGCATTGTCGTGCCAGCTCATACCTTCAAATATGTCTGCTGTCATAGGTTCTGTTTTAATTTCATTCCGGGTTTTTCAGTAGTGGTAAGCAGCGTCAAATTGCGAACGGCAGCTTCTGGCCGACATCCGCAGATTGTTCTCGACGGCGACCGGGGCGGACGCCAGGGCTGCTGCCTCCCCACTGCTGGCATGTGCGTGCCGGTTAAACAGGAGGGAAATCGTCGTACGATCTGGGCAAGTACCCCCATATCCTGAGTACATCGCCGCGCACTTCGAGTTCGAAACCAATGGCATCGACGACGTTCGAAATCTCTTCCGTATGATCGATAACTTTAGATCTAAGAAGCCGCCCCTCCGCCGGCACACCCTCGTACAAGCCGATGTCGAACCACTCAACCGACGCGAATGGAAAAGGCAAATGGTAAAACCACTCAACATCCCAACCAGAAATACGGCCTGTGACCGACTTGGACCTATACGATGGACGCCAACCGGTCTGGTTTCGGAAATAGCTAATCAGCCCATCCCAGCGAGTATTGCTCGAGGCGCGTGCCAAATTTCTGGCAGATACAGCAGCATCGATCCTTTTGCGGGTCGCATCATCATTCGCAATGCCTGCGCGCGGCAATTCGTCCATTTAACTCTCTTTAACTTCGACGTCCGACCGTCCGCTGTTGGCCCGAAAGCGGCCTGTCCAGGGATGATAGCACCTTGCCAAGTGGAAAGCATCATCAACGTTTACGACCCACCACAACTAGCAAGTAGCAGTTTTGTTAGGCGTTCTAAGCTTCCGTGGCGCGGCCTCGGTCACATCGCGCAAAGGGTTCGCAAGCTTCCGTCTTCTTTGGCTCCATTGGGGACTTGCCTGCCAGCCCGGTGGGGGCACGGCACCGAATCAGGGAACAAGCTTGCAGCCCAGCGCACCTGCCTGCGTTTATTTCACTGGCCCGTGATCAAAACTGAGCACCCGGGCAACCTGCCACTGCCCATTCTTGATGAGCAGCGTGTGCGCAAAGCGCGCCCTGCCCTCCAGCCGCTCCGGCTGGCCCTTGTTCAGATGGTAGAAGTAATGCTCGCCGACGATGACGGCGCCATACACCGCGCCGTTGCTCTTGAGGGGATAGAACTGCACCGTCCCTGGCACGTCCTGCCGTCGCAAGCGCCAGTCCGGCTTGCCGCAGATATTCCGATTGGTCGCCTCGGCGAATGCCTGCCGTCCACGCATCTTGCCACCAATGTCATGATAGAACTCAAGATCCTCAGAATTCATCATCGTCATTTTCTGCACTTCGCAATCGTTGAAGGCTTTCCAATAAGCGCTGTCGAACTGGCGCAAGCTGGCTTCCCAATTTTCGTTGGTAACTTGCGCGGCTGCAGTGACTGGTGCGACGAGCGTGGCCAGCAAGGCGGCGATGAGAGCGGGTTTCATATTCTCCGAGATGCGAGTTGATCAAGCAGACAGCATAGGTCAGCCATCACGCACACGCGAGCGCGCCGGGACAATTGGTGGATTCGGTGAGATCAACGGGGCTTATCGGCGATGAGTGGCCTTTTGGCAGTCCGTCATGGCGTCTTTTCGCTGCTAACTTGCGTTCGTCAGGTTCGCGCTTTTACAGGCCGACAGCCGCTTCCTTTCATCGTTTTCAACCGCGCAGCTCAAACCGCCCATCGTGCTCGGCAATTTCCCACTGCAGCTTGTCGGCGCTGGCATACGTTTCTTCGGCGATGCGGTTCAGGCGCGAGATGGCGCGCTCGATGCGCTCGCTGAGCCGGACACCGTGCATGCCGGAGAGCTGGCAGCGGATGTCGCGGATATCTTCCTTGAGATGCTTGAGTGCTTGGCGCAGTGAGGCATCGTCATCAACCGGTTCGTCCCCCCCGCCGGCGCGCATCCCCGCCCTGAGCAGGTCGATTTTCTTGCCCATGCCGGTGAGACGGTCGGCCACACGGTCCAGCCGCATGGCGCAGCGGCGTTCAGCCCCCAGGGCCGCCAGCCAGGCTTGCACGCGCTGCACCACGCCCTGGAGATCACGAAAGAGAAATTTGAGAGTAGCGCTGAGCATGGCTAGATCCGATCGTCATCGTTGAAGTGATCACGAAAGTCTGGCCCCCCGGCGCAAGGCCGTCAAACGGCAAAGCCGCCTTTCCGACTGATGCAAAACAAAGGTGACGCAGATTGCGGCGCTTGCATTCCAAGAAAACATCGTCCATAATCTAAATGAGAATTGTTCTCATTCAAAAAAGGTGATCAATGAACCTCCCGGAAATGACTCCCAGGACAGTGCCAAGCTCCAGTCCCGCAGCGCCGGCCCCGGCACAGCGGGTCAAGAGCGAGGACTTGCTCAGACAAGCCAAGTACGTCGAGATCGAGCACGAAGGCAAGATCTACGAACTGCGTGTCACGCGCCTGAACAAGCTGATTCTGACGGCATAGCACTGTCTACCCTCTCCCCTAGCCAGCCATCCGCTCTCCCGGCGGTAGCCAGCCAACCACCCTACATCGCGGAAGTTGCAATGGCTATCAATCTGGCAAAGCCCACCATTCCCGGCCCGGAGCTGCTCGTCTCCAGCGCCCTGCACCTGATGACCCACTACAGCGCCCAGGCCAGCGACAGCGGCGCCTGCGTCAAACTGGCGTCAGTGATCGAGCGCCACCTCAAGGCACTGGCGGCACATACGGAACTTAACCCGGTCCTGCGCGCGACCTGCCAGCAGTTATCGGAACAATGGGCGGGCGTGGTTGATCGCAGCTTGCCTGCGCCGGCGCGCCGCTCCCTGTTCGAACGCTTTTCGACCTGCCGCGACTGAAGGTTTTTCAGGCAAGTGCCACGGCGCTGGCGAACGGCGCCATGCTTGCGCCATCCACGCCGTGCGCAAACAGCATGTGGTGCTGGGCAAACGCCGGCGGCAATGCGCAGGCACTGGCAGAGAGGTTGACCGCCACCAGCAGCCGTTCCTGCGCATTGCTGCGCCAGTACATGAGCAGCGTGGCCGAGCCACTGCGCACGAAATGCACGGCGCCCTCGCGCAGGGCTGAATGCGCGCGCCGCAGCGCAATGAGCGCCTGGTAATGACGGAAGGTCGGCTCGTCAAAGCTGTTCCAGTCAAGGTGGAAGTCACCGAACAGTGAGCGCCAGTCTTCCCAGCGCGGCTCGTTGAATTCCTGCCCCATCAGGATGTGCGGTACGCCATCGAGCGTGAAGATGACGGAAGCGGTAGCCTTGTGCAGCCCGGGCCCGAAGAACCGGTGCGCCCGCCCCTGCTCCTTTTCTTCCAGCCAGCGCATCCGCAGCGCGCCGCGGGGAAAGGTGTAGGTCGACTCTTCCCACTGCCAGCGGAAAGTGTCGGCCCCGGCCTCGCCGTCCGCGATGGCGCGCATGGTGGCGCGGGCACCGCCGTCATAAGTGAGGTCGCAGGCATCGAGATGATGCAGTTCGTCGGTTGACTGGGCAATGAGCGCAATGTCCGCCCGCACCGCCTGCAGCGCCGGGCGAATCTCGTCGAGAAAGTCGAGCGGGGTAATGTCGGCATCGTCAAAGCGCATGCCGTCAAAGCCGAAATCGCGAATCCAGCCGGCCATGGTGTCGAGCAGCCAGGCGCGCAGGGGGCGGCTGGAAAAATCGAACCCGGCGAAATACGCACGCTCAGGCACCAGGTAACACAGTTCGCCACTGGCGGTACGGGTGAACCAGTCGGGATGGGTCGCAGTCAGCACATTGTCCACGCTGGCGCGGTTCAGGGTCCAGTCCATGAGCACACGCATGCCGCGCGCGTGGATATCGTCAATCAAGGCGCGCAGCTCGGCGGCCGACCCCAGCTCCGGATCAATGGCCGTGAAGTCGCGCACCGCGTACGGGTCGCCCGCTGCGCCCCTGCGCCCACGCTCGCCAATGGGATGAAACGGCATGAGCCACACAATCGTCACGCCCAGCTCCTGCAGATAGCCGAGGCGCTCGCGCACTCCGCCAAAGGTCGCGCCAAAGGCGCGCACCGACAGCTGGTAGATGACGCCATCGCGCAGCCATTGCGGACTGCTCACTGCAGTACGGCGGCGATACAGGTCGCCCGGCGTCTGCCGCGCCACTTCGCCGGTACGCACGAACACGTCGCCAAATTCATTGATCGTGAAAGACGAATTATCCTGGGCGTCTTCCGAGACCCAGGGATTGGCCGGGTCGCGTATCCAGTCACGCCCATTGACCACATACTTGTAATGGTGCCGTCCCGGCCCGGCGGCGACCGTGGTCTGCCAGGTGCTGGCGCCCACCCGCACCAGCGGCGCGGCCGTGCCGACCCAATGGTTGAAGGTGCCGGCGACAGCGACCGATTCGATGCCGGGCCCGCCCTCAAAAGTGAATCGGATACCGCGCGCGGTTTTTTGCGGCAGCAGGTCTGGCCGGATGGGGAATTTGGTGTCTTTCATGATACGGACATTTTATCAAAAGCAATGATCTGGCCGCACCCGGTTCACGCAGCCTAGTCGCCGGCCTGGAAGGAAGACACGCAGTATTCGGTCATGGCGGCCAGCACGCCAGGATCTTCACCGACGGCGCCGGCGACCCTGATCGACAGCTGCGGCAGGTCGGCCCGCAATTGTTCGACCATGAGCGGCAGGTCGCGCAGCAAGTGCCCGCCCTGTCCCAAAAAAACCGGCACGATGGTGACCCGGGTGGTACCGGCGGCCGCCAGTGCAGCCACGTGCTCGGGCAGGCGCGGCTCCATCAGTTCGAGGAAGGCGAGCGACACCGGTACCCCCGGCATGCGCTCCTGTGCCAGGGTGCGCAGGCGCTCGAAGGGCGCGGCCCAGGACGCGGCGCGTGCGCCATGCGCAAACAAAACGAGGGAATGGGTCATCCGTGCCTTTCAACGCGCCACAGCGCAGCCAGCGCCAATGCCAGGAACACCAGGCTTGGTGCAATCGCGGTCAGGAAAGCCGGCATGTGGCTGAGCAGGCCCACGTGCGCGAACAGGTTATTGACCAGCATGAAGCCGATACCGATCATGATGCCGGCAAAAATTTTCAGGCTCACACCGCCGCTGCGGGTATGCAGGTAAGCAAACGGCAGTGCCAGCGCCATGAGCACGAAGATGGCCAGCGGGTCGACCAGCTTCTTCCAGAACGCGATCTTGAAACGCTCGCTTTCCTGCTTGTTCTCGTTCAGGTGGCGCGTATAGACGGCCAGTTCGTTGGCCGACATGCGCTCCGGGTCCGATGCCGATACCGAAATGATCTTGGGCGTGACCTCGGTCAGCAGTTCCATGGTGGCCATGCTGGCGGTGGTGACCACGTTCGATTCCTGCCCATAGCTCGGGTCCTGGGCTGCTGCGATGCCCGCGAGCGCGCCCGTATTGTCGAACAGCGTCTCGGTCACCTGCTCCAGGTTCCAGCGGTTGGCGCCCTTGTAGCTGGCCTTGGCGGCGGTAACGAGCCGGCGCAGGCGCAGGGCCGTGTCAAATTCATACAGGCGCACGTCGATCAATTGACCATCATTTCTGAACTGGCGCACATTGAAAAAGCGCGACCCGGTGACGGTGCCGCTCAAGCCATCGCTGCGCAGCACGTCCTTGGTCCACATGCCGGACTGGAAGCCCTGCGAAATGGTGGTGCCGCGCGCCCCGAGCTTGAGCTTTTCGGCCATGGGGGCCGTGTGGGGAACAATCAGTTCACCAAAGGCGAAGGTGATGGCGACGAACACGATGCCGATCTTGACGAGCATGAATGCCGCCTTGCGGGTGGACATGCCGGCCGCGCGCATGATCGTGAATTCAGACGTGGAGGCGAATTGCGCCATGGCGTAAATGGTGCCGATCAGGGTGGCCACCGGCATCACCTGATACACATGGAAGGGCAAGCGCAGGAGCATGTACAGGAATACATGCTGGATGCCGAAGCCGGCTTTCCCCACCGATGGCAGCTCGCCCGTCAGGTCCATGAAGGCAGACAGGGCGAGGAAAGCGGCCAGCACAAAGAACACCGCCTGCGCAATGGTGACGGCGAAGTAGCGCTGCAGGATGCTCATTTGGCCCCCGCCGGCAAGGCCGCCTGGTGGCGGCGGCGCTTGAATGCAGCCAGCATCGCCTTGGGATGGTAGCGGTGGTTCACGTTCAGGCGCCAGGCGAACATGGCCAGCACCCACACCAGCACGGCCACATGCAGCGGCCACCAGGCCAGCGCAAAATCGCTGCGGCCACGCCGCACGCTGGCCTCGGCCATCTTGCCCAGGTTAAGGTAGGTAAAGAAGATCAGCATGGCCACGATCAGGTTGGCCGCGCTGCCGGCGCGCGGATTGACAAAGCCCATGGGAATGGCCAGCAGGAGCAGCAGCAGGCAGGTGATGGGGGCGCCAATACGCGAAAGCAGTTCGGCCATGTTGCCCTGCCCGCCCTGCTCGATCAGGGCGCGCGTGGACAGGGCCGCCGCCGGCACGTCGCCCCCAATCACCGGGTCCTGGGTCGATACACGCATGCTGTAGCGCTCGAACTCCATGGACTGGAAATCGGCCTGGCCGGGCGTGCCCTGGTAGCGCCGCCCTTTTTTGAGTACCAGGAACTGGCCGCCATCCTTGTCCGCCTCGATCACGCCTTCCTTGGCCACGACCACGGTATTGACATTGTTTTCAACCGTATTGACAAACACGTTCTGCACCACGGTGGCCTCGCCGCTGACGCCTTCGACAAAGAACACGCGGTTGCTCGATGACGATTCCTTGAACTGGCCGGGCGAGACTTTTTTGAGGTCTTCGCGCTTTTCGAAGCGCTGCACGAACTCGGTACTTTTCATCTTGGCCCATGGCGTGACGTACAGGCTCAGGACACCAGTTAGCACCACCAGCGGCAGGCCGAACGTCAATACCGGGCGCAGCCAGCGGGCCAGCGACAGGCCGGAAGCAAACCACACCACCATCTCGGAATCGCGATAGCTGCGCGTGACGACCATCAAAACAGAAATAAAGCTGGTGAGAGTCAGGATAGTTGGCAGATAATTCAGCATCGCGAATGCGATCAACGCGAGCACGTCGCCAGATGCGACCTTGCCGCCTGCGGCCTTGCCCAGGATGGAGATGAGCGTCCATGTGACGAGGACAGTGAACAGCACCGTGAAGGTAGCGCCGGCTGCTGCTGCCAGTTCACGATGCAATGCGCGATGAAAGATCATTCGATTTTATAATTACAGGTTGAGCAGTGCGCGTCACATACACGAAATGGAGATTCAAATGGACTTTAGCATAAAAGCATTCGATACAAAAAACACCATCGCGGCAGCCAAATCCGGCTGCATCGCGGTTGCGGTGTTCGACAACAAGAAACTGTCGCAGGCAGCTAAAGCCCTCGATCAAGATGGACAAATCAGCGCCGCCGTCAAGTCCGGCGACATCACCGGCAAGCCCGGTTCGACCCTGCTGCTGCGCGGCGTGGGCGCTGCCGCACGCGTGCTGCTGGTGGGCATGGGCAGCGACGAGTCGATCAGCGAGAAAAGCTTTGCCTCGGCCGTGGGCGGCATGCTCAAGGCCTTCTCGCAACTGGGCGCCGCCGATGCCATTATCGCACTCCCGATGGAAGATGTGAAAGAGCGCGACGCCGCCTGGGCCATCCGCACCATCGTATGCGCGGCCCACGAGAGCGTATTTCGCACCGATGGCCAGAAGAGCAAAAAGGATCCCGCGCCAGCCGGCGTGCGCAAGATCACCCTGGCCACCCAGAGCACGGCCGAGACCAAGACCGCACTGCTGCAGGCGCAGGCCATTGCAAACGGCATGGACCTGACCAAGGAACTGGGCAACCTGTCGGCCAACGTCTGCACCCCGACCTACCTGGCCAATACGGCCAAGAAGCTGGCCAGGGATTACAAGTTTGAAGTCGAGATCCTGGAGCGCAAGCAGCTCGAAGCGCTCAAGATGGGCAGCTTCCTGTCGGTGACCAACGGCAGCGAAGAGCCGCCCAAGTTCATCGTCCTCAAGCACATGGGCGGCAAGTCCAAGGACGCGCCGGTGGTCCTGGTGGGCAAGGGCATCACGTTCGACACGGGCGGCATTTCGATCAAGGCCGGTCCCGGCATGGACGAAATGAAGTACGACATGTGCGGCGCCGCGTCCGTGCTGGGCACCTTCCGCGCCATTGGCGAAATGGGCTTGAAGCTGAACGTCATCGGCGTGATCGCCAGCTGCGAAAACATGCCTTCGGGCCGCGCCACCAAGCCGGGCGACATCGTCACGTCCATGAACGGCCTGACCATCGAGATCCTCAATACCGACGCTGAAGGCCGCCTGATCCTGTGCGACGCCCTGACCTACGCCGAGCGCTTCAATCCGGCCGCCGTGATCGATATCGCAACCCTGACCGGCGCCTGCATCGTCGCCCTGGGCAACCACAATTCCGGCCTGTTCGCGCGCAGCGACGACGCCGGCGAACAGCTGGCGGCCGAGCTGATGGCAGCGGGCAAGCAGTCCAGCGACACCGCCTGGCGCCTGCCGATCGAGGAAGCCTACAACGAGCAGCTCAAGTCCAACTTTGCGGACCTGGCCAACATCGGCACCCCTGGCGGCGCCAGCGTGACGGCGGCGTGCTTCCTGGAGAACTTCACGCGCAAGTATCCATGGGCGCACCTGGACATCGCCGGCACTGCATGGAAGTCCGGCGGCGCCAAGGGCGCCACCGGCCGCCCCGTGCCGCTGCTGTCGACCTTCCTGATCAACCGCACGTAATCGACGCGCGGTAAAGCGAAAAAGGCCCGGGGTTGATCGCCCCGGGCCTTTTTTATGTGCGCGTGCCGCGCGCCGCTCAGTACACGACCGTGCCGGCGGCGCCCTGTGGCTGCTCCGGCGCCAGCGCCGGCGCTGTGGGCTTCATGATGACGGTGAGCGTGTCGGGATAATCCCAGCCGGCGCCGGTCTGCTTGTCGAGCAGGTAGCCCAGCCCCGCCGTGGCAACGGCGTTGCCGATGGTGGCGGTGTTGTTGGCGCGCGAAGCGAAGCGATCCTGGCCGGCGATCTGGCCACGCTCGCTGGTGCGTTTGCAGTCCACGAACAGGTTGCCCGTGCTGCGGCGCACGGTGACGCGCCCGGGGGAAGTCACGAACCAGCGCCCTGCACTATTGGTCAGCACGCAGCCAACGCCGCCCACTTCGCGATGATCAAGGATCGTGCGCACCGTGACTGCCTGGGTTGGCGACTCGCTGACCGTGGCGCAGCCGGCCAGCAGGAGCGATACTGCGGCCAGGGCGCATGCGCGCATGATGGTTGCCATGTGATCCTCCGTAGGGTTTTGCCTACTTTAACGGAATCGGCAGATTCGTGGGAACCGGTACGGCCGTGACACTGTTTTGTGGGCTGCCGTCGATCAGGCGATCCGAATAAACCAGGTAGACCAGCGCGTTGCGGCGCGGGTCCACCATGCGTACCACCCGCACATGCTTGAAAAAGATGGAGGCGCGCTCGGTGAACACTTCTTCCTGGCGCGGGAGCTTGCCCGGGAAGGCGATCGCACCGACCTGGCGGCAGGCCACCGATGCATTGGCCTTGTCTTCGGCCAGGCCGACCGCGCCTTTCAGGCCTCCCGTCTTGGCGCGCGACAGGTAGCAGCTCACGCCCGTCACCCTCGGATCATCGAACACTTCGACAATCACCTTGTGATCCGGACCGATCAGCTTGAACGCGGTGTCGACCGAGCCGATGGTTTCGGCACTGGCCAGCAGGGAAACGCCGGACAGGAACAATCCTGCCAGCAAACGGGGCATGGTTGAGGTCTTGCGCATGACGACTCCTTGGTGGGAATTCATTCCACTGGTGTAAAGCGCTGGACGAGCTTGCCGTCCACTTCCACCATTTGGAAAAACACGTCCCTCGGGCGGGTCCAGAAAGACCCGTCGGGTGCGGTGTAGACAATCATTTCGGACAAATCCGATTCAAGGGTGGCGACACAGACGAGCTGGTACAGGCCACCCTTGTAGTGCCGAAACTGCATCAGCTTTCGGACTTGTCTTCAGCCATTGCCTTTTGCTTCTTCTTCAGGCCCTGAATGACTTTCAGCACGCCTTCGATACCGGCGTTGTCGTCGAGGTCGCTAAACGCATCGAGGACTTCGTTGAGCACGCGGTTGCGTACCGCGCTCTCATCGGCCGTGGCCGGCGCTGCCGACTTGCCGGTCTCGCCTTCCTTGGCACCGGCTTTTGGGGCCGTTGCCTTGGTGGTCGCGGCGGCGGTCTTGCCATGCGCCAGGGCGGCCTGCCAGATTACCCAGCGGCGCTGGGTCTCGAAGACGAGGTATTCGTCGGGTTTGTCTTCACGGCGGCGTACGATGTGGCCATCACGCTGGGCCCAAGCTTCAAATGCAGTGCGCATTTCTATCCTTTACAAATGCTGTGTTCGCATTTTCTTCACTAATTGAAACGCTATTGGTTTCTATTAGAACCACCTCTCCGGCCCCTTGCAGCGAGCTTTCGAGGACGAGTAACGTCTGATTCCACGGAAAGACAAATGATGGTTTCTCCCGAACTACACCACCACTCAAACAATACTACTCTCTCCGTTATAAGAATGCAATTTTTTATTCCCGTTGAGTAACAATAGTACAAGAACATAGTAATGTAGCACTGTTGTTACATCTTGCAACACTTATAGGCTGTTCTATGGAAAATGTCAATATTGTCTTGAAATAAATAGTGAATCTATTACCAAAAGTCTTACCAGCGCTGCAGCCTTAGTTGCTAGAAATCATTATAGATGACAGCTCTCGCGCACGGTTGCGAATATTGTCTACAGCACCGATACTGCTCTTCTTTGCAACTTTTTAGCCACACTCGCGATGAAAATAGCCACCTGGAATGTCAACTCGCTGAAAGTCCGCCTGCCGCATCTTTTACGCTGGCTGGAAGATAACCCGGTGGATATTCTCTGCCTACAAGAGACAAAGTTAACTGACGATAAGTTCCCCACGGCAGAAATAAATGCAGCCGGCTATCAGGCCGCGTTCAGCGGACAAAAAACGTACAACGGTGTCGCGATCCTGTCCCGGCTTCCCATGACCGATGTCGTGCGCAACAATCCGCGCTTTCCCGACGAGCAGCAGCGCATCATTGCCGCCACCATCGGCGCCATGCGCGTCATCTGCGCCTATGTCCCCAACGGGCAGGCGGTGGGGTCCGACAAATACATCTATAAACTGGCATGGCTCGCAGCGCTGCGTGAATGGCTGGCCGACGAACTGGCGGTCCACGGTGCCGGCGGGCTGGCGATCGTGGGTGACTACAATATCGCTCCACAGGACCGCGACGTCCATGACCCGGCCCTGTGGGCCGGCGCCATTCATTGTTCGGACCTGGAGCGCGCGGCCTTGGCGATGCTGGTGGATACTGGCGTGACAGACGCGTTTCGCCTGTTCGAGCAGCCGGAAAAATCGTTCAGCTGGTGGGATTACCGCATGCTCGGCTTCCAGAAGAACAAGGGGCTGCGCATCGACCACATCCTGTTGTCCCCAGCGCTGGCCCAACGCTGCACCGCCTGCGCCATTGACCGGGCGCCGCGCAAGTGGGAGCAGCCCTCCGACCACGCCCCGGTGATTGCCACCCTGTCCTAGTTCTAGCGCCCGCGCAGGACACGCGCGGCATCGGCCAGTTCCAGCGGCTGGTCGAACAGGTAGCCCTGGGCGTACTGGCAGCCGTGGGCTTGCAGCAGGGCGTACTGCCCTTCCGTCTCCACGCCCTCTGCCACTACCGACAACTGCAGGCTGTTCGACAGTGCCATGATGGCAGCCACGATGGCGCGGTCTTCCGAGCTTTGCTCGAGATCCTTGATAAAGGCGCGGTCAATCTTGATCTTCTTGACCGGGAAGCGCTTCAGGTAGGCCAGGCTGGAGTAACCGGTGCCGAAATCGTCAATCGACAGGCGAATACCCATGGCATTGATCTGGTCCAGGATCTCCAGGGTCTGTTCGCCCTGCTGCATCAGCGCCGTTTCGGTAATCTCAAATTCCAGCAATGCCGGGTCGATGCCCGTTTCCACCACCACGCGCCGGATCGAATCGACCAGCCCGCGGCTCATGAACTGGCGCGGCGACAGATTCACCGTCAGCGGCACCGGCTGCAGGCCCTCGCGCTGCCATTTCACGCTTTGCTCACAGGCGCGCCGCATGACCCACTCGCCAATGGCCACGATCTGCCCGTTTTCTTCGATGATCGGAATGAAGTGGTCCGGCAGCACCAGCCCGGTCCCTTCGCGGCGCCAGCGCAGCAGCACCTCCATGGCGTGCAGGCGGCGCGTGGCGGTATCGATGATCGGCTGATAGAACAGTTCAAACTCGCCCTTGGCCAGCGCCCCGCGCAAACTGCTCTCCAGTTCAAAGTGCTGGGATGCCGCCTGGTTCATGCGCTGCACGAAGAACTGGTAGTTGTTGCGGCCATTCGCCTTGGCGTGGTACATGGCCGCGTCGGCGTGGCGCATCAGCGTGTCGACATCGGCGCCATCGTCCGGGTACATCGAAATGCCGATCGAGGGCGTGATGTGCAGCATGCGTCCGTCAATCGGGAACGACACCGCCAGCGACTCGATGATTTTTTCAGCCACCGTGGCGCATTCGTCGGCCGCGCGAATGCCCGGCACCAGCACCACGAATTCATCGCCACCGAGACGCGCCACGGTGTCGCTGGCGCGCACCGCGCGGCACAGGCGGCTGGCCACTTCCTTGAGCAGGTAGTCGCCCGTCATGTGGCCGAGCGAATCGTTGATGGTCTTGAAGCGGTCCAGGTCAATGAACATGACTGCCAGCTTGCGATTGGAGCGCTGCACGGCCAGCATGGCGCGGTCCAGGCGGTCCGACAGCAGCGCGCGGTTGGGCAGGCCGGTGAGGCTGTCGTGGTAAGCCATGTGATGCACGCGCGCTTCTGCCTGGCGCCGCTCGACGATTTCGCCCTGCAGCAGGGCGTTGGCGCCTGCCAGTTCGGCGGTGCGTTCCAGCACCCGCACTTCGAGCTCGTCGCGCGCGCGCCGGATGGCTTCGGCCGCTTCGCGCCGCGCCGTCACATCGTCCACCAGCCACACCGAGCGGCCGGTGGCACGCTCCAGGTCGAACGGACGGCCAGACAGGCGCGCCCAGAAGGTACTGCCATCCTTGCGCTGCAGGAGATGCTCGGACATGCTGATGCGCCCGGCCCGGAAGTCGCGCCCGGTCTCGGCCCGTGCCAGGTCCCAGGTCGCCACGTCAGGGTACAGGTCCTGCACCGACAGACCGACGATCTCGCCCGGGTCGTAGCCGAACAGCTCTTCCATCTTGCGGTTGCAGCGCAGGTTGAAGCCGTTTTCCACCACCGCGATGCCCAGCACCGCGCTGTCCAGGATGGCCTGGTTTTCCAGCAGTGCGTTGCGCAGCGATTCCTCGGCGCGCTTGGCGTCGGTGCGGTCCTCGATGATCCAGATCGTGCCGTGCGAAGGCTCGTCCGGGTTGACCACGTAGCCAATCAGCTGGCACCACATGGTGGTGCCGTCCTTGCGCTGCATGGACACTTCGGTCTGGAACGGCTTGCCTTTCGAGAGCAGCGGGCCGGCGATGGCGCCCACCTGCGCATACACTTCGTCGCTGGGATACAGTGCGCGACCGGGCAGGCCCAGGCCTTCGTCGCCCTCATAGCGGAACATGTCGGCAAAACCGCGGTTGTAGCGCGTGATGACGCGGTTCTTGGTGTACAGGATGCTGATGGAGGCATTGGTCATGAGCGCCTGCACCTCGATCAGGGTCTGGCGCGCTTCCGTCACGTCTTCCAGAATCCAGATCGTGCCTTCCTCGCTGCGGTCGGTGTCAACGGCCTTGGCGCGCACGCGGCACCAGAACAGCGAACCATCCTTTTTCCTGAACTCGAACTCGGGCTTTTCAAACGGCAGCGCGTTGCTCAGAACGGGCCCGGCTTCCTCGCCGAACCGCTGGTACGCCTCGGTCGACGGGAACACCTCCACCGCGCGCCGCCCTGTCATCTCCTCGGGCGTGTAGCCGAACATCTCGGCAAACCGCGGATTGCACGACATCATGGTGCCGGCCTTGGTGAACAGGATGCCCACCGAGGCGTTATCCAGAATGGCCTTCTGTTCGAGCAGGACCTTCTTGGTCGCCTCTTCCACCGCGCGCTGGGCGCTGCGGTCGTCGAGGATCCAGATCATGTCCTGCTTTTCGCGCCCTGAATCGATCTCGTAGACATACGCATGGGCCCAGAATTGCTCGCCGTCGGGACGCTGCATTTTCACGTCGGCCTGGTAGGCACGGCCTGCGCGCAGCTGGGGTTCGGCGTCGGCCATCATGCTGTCGAACTGCATCTCGGACGCGTACAGCTCGCGCGCCGTAACGCCCACGCCCTCGTCGCCCTGGTAGCCGAAATAGCGGGCGAACTGGCGGTTGTAGCGCACGATCGCGTTATCGCGCTGGAAGGCGATGGCCAGCGGCGCATTGTCCATGATGGCCTGGGTTTCCAGCACTGCGCGCTGCAGCTTGGCCTCGTTGCGGTGCGGCTGGTCGACGTCTTCCACAATCCAGATGGTGCCGTGGGCGGTGTTGTCCGGATCGACCGCGCGGCCATAGATGCGGCACCAGAGCAGGTGCCCGTCCTTGTGGCGCAGCTGCAGTTCATGGGTAAATGCCTGGCCGGCGGCCAGCGTGGGACCGGCACTGCGGCCCATCTCTTCGTAGCTTGCCGCGGACGGGAAAATGCACACGCTGCTCATGCCAATGAGCTCGTGGTCGGCGTAGCCAAAAATTTCGGCGGCGCGGATATTACATTCCTGGATGACGCGGTTCTTGCTCAGCATGATGCCAACCGCCGCGTTTTCCAGGATTGCCTTCTGCTCCAGCAAGGTGCTGTGCAAGGCGCCGGCACTGCCTTCAAAGTCGCGGATGTCGGTAAACACAAAGGTCGTGCCGCCTGCCGGCAGGGGCTTGGCCACCACCTGCACGGCCACGTCGCCGTCCATGCCACGCAAGGCGCTTTCCCAGCTGCGCACGGCAAACCGGGCCGCGTGGGCCTGGGCGGCGCCCGCTTCGAGGGCGCGGGCGGCAAACAAATCGACCAGCCGCGCGCCGTCGACCGCCGTGCCCAGCAAAGTGCGCAGCTCGCCATTGGACGCGAATACGACGCCATCGGCATTGCACGCACAGGCAGGCGATGCGATCAGCTGTAAGGCGTCAACGACAGACTCGAGGTTGGTTGGTACGCGGTCCATGTCCCCACTACGACGGAAAAGCCGCCAGAAGGCGGCAGTCAGGTGAGCTACGATCATAAACCACAATTGCACCAAAGTTACAAAAATGGTCTAAAAACAAACGCGCTGACGACGGGTTTGCTACAGATGCAAGACAGGAAGGACGAAACAGTATACAAATGCCATCGGATGCCTCCCCACCGTTGGCAGGGAGGCATGAATGGCCAAGCCCTAGAACGCGTTGCCCGGGACGCGCACCCAGCCTTCCATCAGCACCCGTGCGCTGCGGCTCATGATGGCTTTCTTCACGCTCCACTCGCCGTTGGCCAGGTGCGCTTCGGCGCCAACGCGCAGCGTGCCGGACGGATGGCTGAAACGCACCGCGGTGCGCTCGCCGCCGCCGGCTGCCAGGTTCACCAGCGTGCCGGGGATGGCCGCCGCCGTGCCGATGGCCACTGCGGCCGTGCCCATCATGGCGTGATGCAGCTTGCCCATGGACAGGGCGCGCACGTGCAGGTCAATGTCGGCAGCGCTGACCTGCTTGCCGCTGGACGACACGTAGTCGCTCGGGGGCGCCACAAAGGCCACCTTGGGCGTGTGCTGGAACCGGGACGCTTCGGCCACGTGCTTGATCAACCCCATGCGCACCGCACCGTGGGCGCGGATGGTCTCGAACATTTCCAGCGCCTTCGGGTCGCCGTTGATGGCGTCCTGCAGCTCCGTACCCTTGTAGCCAAGGGCGGCGGCATTGAGGAAGATGGTCGGTATGCCGGCATTGATCATGGTGGCCTGAAAGGTGCCCACGCCAGGCACTTCCAGGCTGTCGACCAGCTGCCCGGTGGGGAACATGGCGCCGCCCGCGCCCTCTTCTTCTGCCGCCGGGTCGAGGAACTCGAGCTGCACTTCGGCCGCCGGGAACGTCACACCGTCAAGCATGAAGTCACCGGTTTCCTGCACTGCGCCGTCCGTGATGGGGACATGCGCGATGATGGTCTTGCCGATGTTGGCCTGCCAGATGCGCACCGTGGCCACGCCATCGTGCGGCACCCGCTCGGGGTCGATCATGCCGGCACTGATGGCGAACGAGCCCACCGCCGCCGACAGGTTGCCGCAGTTGCCGGTCCAGTCCACGAAAGCCTTGTCGATGGCGATCTGCCCGAACAGGTAGTCGACATCATGCCCCTCGCGCGAGCTGCGCGACAGGATCACGGCCTTGCTGGTGCTGGACGTGGCCCCGCCCATGCCGTCAATCTGCTTGCCGTACGGGTCGGGGCTACCGATCACGCGCAGCAGCAGAGCGTCACGCGCGGCGCCGGGCATTTGCGCCGCCGACGGCAAGTCCTGCAGCCGGAAGAACACGCCCTTGCTGGTCCCGCCACGCATATAGGTGGCGGGGATCTTTACCTGGGATGGTGTGCTCATGTCAGGCCGCCCTGGTCGATTCGAGGAAGTCCTGCGCAAAGCGCTGCAGCACGCCGCCAGCCTCATAGATCGCGACTTCTTCAGCCGTATCAAGGCGGCACATGACCGGGACCTCCAGCCGTTCGCCATTGCGCCGGTTGACCACCAGCGTGAGCGCCGAGCGCGGGGTGCGCTCGCCAATGACGTCGTAGGTTTCGGTGCCGTCCAGCGCCAGCGTCAGGCGGTTCACGCCGGGCAGGAATTCCAGCGGCAGCACCCCCATGCCCACCAGGTTGGTGCGGTGGATGCGCTCGAAGCCTTCGGCCACAATCGCCTCCACGCCGGCCAGACGCACGCCCTTGGCAGCCCAGTCGCGCGAGGAACCCTGGCCGTAATCGGCCCCGGCCACGATGATCAGCGGCTGCTTGCGCTCCATATAAGTTTCGATGGCTTCCCACATGCGGGTTACCTTGCCCTCGGGCTCGATGCGCGCCAGCGAACCGGCCTTGATCTTGCCGTCTTCGCGCACCATTTCATTTTTCAGCGTTGGATTGGCAAAGGTGGCGCGCTGCGCCGTGAGGTGGTCGCCCCGGTGCGTGGCATAGGAATTGAAGTCTTCTTCCGGCAGGCCCATCTTGGCCAGGTACTCGCCGGCCGCGCTGTCGAGCATGATGGCGTTTGATGGCGACAGGTGGTCGGTGGTGATGTTGTCACCCAACAGCGCGAGCGGACGCATGCCGCGCAGCGTGCGCTCGCCCGCCAGCGCGCCCTCCCAGTACGGCGGACGGCGGATATAGGTGGTCTGCGCGCGCCAGTCGTACAGCGGCGAAACCTGGGCGCCGTCATCATCCTGTTTGGCGAACATGGGAATGTAGACCTTGCGGTACTGTTCCGGCTTGACGCTGGAGGCGACGATGGCGTCGATCTCCTCATCGCTTGGCCAGATATCCTTGAGCGTGACCTGCTGGCCATCGGCGTCGATGCCGAGAATGTCCTTCTCGATGTCGAAGCGGATGGTGCCGGCAATGGCATAGGCCACTACCAGCGGCGGCGAGGCCAGGAAGGCCTGGCTGGCATACGGGTGGATGCGGCCGTCGAAATTGCGGTTGCCCGACAGGACAGCGGTGGCGTACAGCTTGCGGTCGATGATCTCCTGCTGGATCACAGGGTCGAGCGCGCCGGACATGCCGTTGCACGAGGTGCAGGCGTAGGCCACCACGCCAAAGCCCAACTGCTCGAGTTCAGGCATCAGGCCAGCTTCTTCCAGGTACAGCGTGACGGTCTTGGAGCCGGGAGCGAGCGAACTCTTGACCCAAGGCTTGCGCGTGAGGCCGCGCTGGTTGGCGTTGCGCGCCAGCAGACCTGCCGCAATCATGTTGCGCGGGTTGTTGGTGTTGGTGCAGCTGGTGATGGCGGCGATGATCACGGCGCCGTCTGGCATGAGGCCAGGCTCGTTTTCCACCACGCCGCTGATGCCGCGCGCGGCCAGCTCGGACGTTGGCACGCGATTGTGCGGGTTCGAGGGTCCCGCGATATTGCGCACCACGGACGACAGGTCGAAGCTGAGCACGCGCTCGTATTCGGCCGTCTTCAGGCTGTCGGCCCACAGGCCAGTTTCGCGCGCATACAGTTCCACCAGTTTGACCAGTTCATCGTCGCGGCCCGTCAGACGCAGATACTTGATGGTCTGCTCGTCGATGTAGAACATGGCGGCCGTGGAACCGTACTCCGGCGCCATGTTGGAGATGGTGGCGCGGTCGCCCAGGGTCAGGTGCGATGCACCCTCGCCAAAGAATTCCAGGTAGGACGACACCACTTTTGCCTTGCGCAGGAATTCGGTCAGTGCCAGCACGATGTCGGTGGCAGTGATGCCGGGCTGCGGCTTGCCAGTGAGCTCCACGCCGATGATGTCGGGCAGGCGCATCCACGAGGCGCGGCCCAGCATCACGCTTTCCGCTTCCAGGCCGCCCACGCCAATGGCGATCACGCCCAGCGCATCGACCATGGGTGTGTGCGAGTCGGTGCCAACCAGGGTGTCCGGGAAGGCCACGCCGTCGACCACCTGGATCACGGGTGACATGCGCTCCAGGTTAATCTGGTGCAGGATGCCGTTCCCGGGCGGGATCACGTCCACATTCTTGAACGCCTTCTTGGTCCAGTTGATGAAGTCGAAGCGGTCTTCGTTGCGGCGGTCTTCGATGGCGCGGTTCTTGTCAAAGGCGTCGGGGTCAAAGCCGCCGCATTCGACTGCCAGCGAGTGGTCGACCACGAGCTGGGTTGGCACCACCGGGTTGACCAGCGCGGGATCGCCGCCCTGCAGGGCAATGGCGTCGCGCAGGCCTGCCAGGTCCACCAGCGCGGTCTGGCCCAGGATGTCGTGGCATACCACGCGCGCGGGGAACCATGGAAAGTCCAGGTCGCGGCGGCGCTCGATGAACTGCGACAGCGAGGCATTGAGCGAAGCCGGGTCGCAGCGGCGCACCAGGTTCTCGGCCAGCACGCGCGAGGTGTAGGGCAGCTTGTCGTAGGCGCCCGGCGCGATGGCGTCGACCGCGGCGCGCGTGTCGAAGTAATCGAGCTCGGTACCGGGCAGCTGTTTGCGAAATTGGGTATTCATATAATCCTGTGAAAGCTTATTTGCGTTCCGAGATCGGCACGAATTTGAGGTCTTCCGGACCCACGTAGTTCGCACTCGGGCGGATGATTTTGTTGTCGATGCGCTGCTCGATCACGTGCGCTGCCCAGCCGGAGGTGCGCGAGATGACGAACAGCGGCGTGAACATCGCGGTCGGTACGCCCATCATGTGGTACGACACGGCGGAGAACCAGTCCAGGTTGGGAAACATCTTTTTGACTTCCCACATGACGCTTTCCAGGCGCTCGGCGATATCGAACATCTTGGTCGAGCCTGCGTTTTCCGACAGCGTGCGCGCCACTTCCTTGATCACCTTGTTGCGCGGGTCGGACACGGTATACACCGGGTGGCCGAAGCCGATGACCACTTCCTTGTTGGCGACGCGGCTGCGGATGTCCGCTTCGGCTTCATCGGGATTCTCGTAGCGCTGCTGGATGTCGAGCGCCACTTCATTGGCGCCGCCATGCTTGGGACCACGCAGCGCGCCAATGGCGCCGGTGATGGCCGAATGCATGTCCGAACCGGTGCCGGCGATGACGCGCGCGGTGAAGGTCGACGCATTGAATTCATGCTCGGCGTACAGGATGAGCGAAGTATGCATCGCCTTTTCCCACTCCTTGGATGGCTTGTGGCCGTGCAGCAGGTGCAGGAAGTGGGCGCCGATGGAATCGTCGTCGGTCTCGGTCTCGATGCGCTTGCCGTTGTGGCTGAAGTGGTACCAGTACAGCAGCATGGAGCCAAAGGAGGCCATGAGGCGGTCGGCAATGAAGCGCGCGCCCTGCACGTTGTGATCATCCTTTTCAGGCAGGACGCAGCCCAGGGTCGATACGCCCGTGCGCATCACGTCCATTGGATGGGCCGACGCGGGCAGCGCCTCGAGCGCCGCTTTCACTGCCTGCGGCAGGCCGCGCATGGAGCGCAGGTGCGCCTTGTAGCCGCGCAGCTCGCCGTCGGTCGGCAGCTTGCCATGGACCAGCAGGTAGGCGATTTCCTCGAACTCGCAGGTATTGGCGACATCGAGAATGTCGTAGCCGCGGTAGTGCAGGTCATTGCCGGTCTTGCCGACCGAGCACAGGGCCGTGTTACCGGCAGCGACGCCGGACAGGGCGACAGATTTTTTCGGTTTGAAAGCGACAGCTTCCGGGGCGTTGGTCGTATCGGACATGGGAACTCCTGTAGTTAAGTTTTGTGGATTATTTTTCTTTACCCTGGGCGAACAGCGCGTCGAGCTTTTGCTCGTACTCGTGGTAGCCGAGGTAGTCGTACAGGTCCATGCGGCTTTGCATGGTGGGCACCACGTTCTTCTGCGTGCCTTCGGCGCGCAGCGTCTTGTAGAAATTGAGCGCGGCTGCGTTCATGGCGCGGTAGGCGCCGCAGCAGTACAGGGCAATGTCCACGTTGTGGGCACGCAGTTCATCGAGCGTAAACAGGGGCGTGGCGCCAAACTCGGTCAGGTTGGCCAGGATCGGCACGTTCACGGCGGCGCGGAACTGGCTGTACATTTCCAGTTTGGTGATCGCCTCCGGGAAGATCATGTCGGCACCCGCTTCCACATAGGCGCAGGCGCGGTCGATGGCGGCGTTCAAGCCTTCGACCGCGAGCGAATCGGTGCGCGCCATGATGACGAAGTGTTCGTCATGGCGCGCATCGACGGCGGCCTTGATGCGGTCGACCATCTCCTCTTTCGTGACCACTTCCTTGCCGGGGCGGTGGCCGCAGCGCTTGGCGCTGACCTGGTCTTCCATGTGGACGGCGGCGACATCGGCGCGGATCATGTGGCGGATGGTGCGGGCGATATTGAAGGCGCCGCCCCAGCCGGTGTCGATATCGACCATCAGCGGCAGGCCGCAGGCGTCGGTGATGCGCTGGGCGTCGGTGATGACGTCATCCATGGTGCTGATGCCGAGGTCCGGCATGCCGAGCGAGTTGGCGGCAACGCCGCCGCCGGAGAGATAGACGGCCTTGTAGCCGGTCTGCTCGGCCATGCGTGCGGTATAGGCGGTAATGGTGCCCACCACCTGCAATGGCGACTCTTCCTGCACTGCGCGGCGAAACAGCGCGCCTCGGGATTCCCTCATGTAGTTCTCCTGTTGATGTTGCATTTGACTGGTAACTGGAGCTCCTTTCGCAAGCAGCGTGCCACCCTGTGGAAACCAGTGGTTCGCCTTGAAAATCAATCACTTAGCGATTGAAACAATGTTTCAAATACTGCTCGTACATGAAATATTGTTTCACGCGATGTTTCAATGTGAAACACGGTCTATAATGCGTGATGGACTCACTCACCGACACTCTCGAGCGGCCGGTCATCTGGACCGTATCGGTCTCGCGCCTGTACGACCTGTTTCGGGACATCACGCTCGAATATGACCACGTCGCGTCGATTGAACCAATCAACCTTGGCTTTGACGACGCCGCACGCCATATCCGCGAACGCATGGCCACCGAGCGCTGCGATGTCGTCATTGCGGCCGGCTCCAACGCGGCCTATCTGAAAGGCCGCGTTTCCGTCCCCGTCATCATTGCCAAAGCCAGCGGCTTCGACATGATGCAGGCCCTGGCACGCGCGCGCCGGGTCTCGGACAAGATCGGCGTGATTACCTATCAGCGCCAGCATCCGGAACTGGCTGAATTCTCCAGCACCTTTGGTGTGCCGATCGCGCAGCGCACCTACGCCACCGAGGAAGACGCACGGGCGCAGATCAACGAGATGAAAGCCGCCGGGATCGAAGTCATCGTCGGCGCCGGATTGATTACCGACCTGGCTGAAGAAGCGGGGCTGACCGGCGTGTTTGTGTATTCGGCCGCCTCGATCCGCCAGGCGTTTGACGACGCGCTGGAAATGGCGCGCCTGACGCAGCTCGAATCGAAGCGCGCGGTGCGCACCGTGGTCAACGATACCCTGCGCGCCAAGCATGGCCTGAATGACCTGCGCGGCGTGTCGGAGGCGATGGAACGCCTGCGCCAGTCGGTCGTGCTGTATGCGAAGTCGCCGGCGACAGTGCTGATCACCGGCGAAACGGGCACCGGCAAGGAACTGGTAGCACAGGCGATCCACCGCGAAAGCCCGCGCAGCCTGGGCGCCAACCGTCCGTTCGTGGCGGTGAACTGCGGCGCCATCGCCGAATCGCTGCTGGAGTCCGAATTGTTCGGCTACGAGGAAGGCGCTTTCACCGGTTCACGCCGGGGCGGCCATGCGGGCCTGTTCGAGGCGGCCAATCGGGGCACTTTGTTCCTGGACGAGATCGGCGAAATGCCCTTGCCACTGCAAACACGCCTGCTGCGGGTACTCGAAGAGCGCGAAGTGGTGCGCGTGGGCGGCACACGCCCCATTGCAGTTAGCGTGCGCATCATCTGCGCAACCCACTGCGACCTGGAAGCGCGCGTGCGCGAGGGCCGCTTTCGGGCCGACCTGTTCTACCGCCTGGCCGTTCTGCGCCTCTCCATACCTGCGCTGCGCGAGCGTAGCGAAGACATCGGCCCGCTGGCCGAGTGGTCGCTCAAAAACGCCCTGGCAGCGCTGGGCGAGCGCCCCCACCCCAATCTGCGGGCGGAAATCGCCGCCTGCACACCGCTGCTGACCAGGCACGCATGGCCCGGCAATGTCCGTGAACTGCGCAACCTGATGGAGCGCCTTGCACTGTTCCTGGCGGCGGAACCGCTGCAGGCGCTCACGCCGGCGTTCATTCAATCGGTCTCGCCCGAGCTGGCGGGGGTGGTGCCCTCTGCAGCTGCCCCGCCGCCGCCCGAGCGCGAAACGGCGGCCCAGGTGCTGGCGCGTTTTGGCGGGCGCCGCGACGAAGCTGCCCGCTACCTTGGCATCAGCCGCACCACCCTGTGGCGCAAGCTGCGAGAGCAGCCCGGGTGACGCACTGCTCAGCGATCCGGACCATCGGCCAGCAGGCCCTGGTCCAGGCAGACGCCCTGCGCTTGCAGCCATGCCGTCACGCGCCCGAGGGCTGGTTCCTGCAGCCGCGCGGCGCATGACGCAATGAACCGGCAGCGCGCATCTTCAGTTCGCCCGCGCAGGGCGTCGACAATCACCCTGAACAAATAGTGCTGGCCCAGCTGATCGGCGCTGTTGAACATCCCTTCGAACGAGGCGCTTTTTTCCAGCCACGGCACCACATAATTGTGTGCAGTCCGGACCAGCACCGCAGAGAGCGCAGCGAGGTCGGTGGACGGTCCGATCGTGAACCAGATATCGCGCCCGGCAGCCATCTCCCGAACCCACCACGGCTCGCGCTGCGCCGGCAGCGCTGCGTCGAGCCGCCCGCGCACCGCGGCGGCGGCCGTATCCGGGTGCTGGGCAATGTCGGTGCGCCACGGCTCGCCCAGCAATTGCCCGGTAATGTTTAGCAATGCAGGAAATTGCACGCCGAGATTGATGCAGAATTTGCCGGTACTGCCCTCGTTCCATTTGCCCCCCTGGAAGTCGAAGATCTCGAAACAGCGTTCGTCCCCGGCTCCGCTGTCGCGCCAGAGCTTACGGCTCTTGCGCGTAAATCCAAGCGGGGCCATGGCGGTGCCCAATTCGGCAGCGAGAAAATCAATTTTCTTGCCAATCTTTGCATCTTGGGCAGGTACGGATCGCGGCATCGATACTCCTGTTATTACGCGTATATTTTCGGTGCATGAATTATGCAAAACTAATTGCAAGTATTCAATACGCCTGCCGCCCCGACGGTCCGATCAGCCGTTCGGCTCCCGCACGCGGTGCGCAATACCTGCCGTGAAGCGGCACCCTGCCTTCCTGATCTGGCATGGCAAGCCATAAAAAAAACCCGCCGCAGTATGCACCGGGGCGGGCTTTTTGCACATTGATGTGCTTACTCGATTTCGACCGTTTCCTGCGGCGCTGCCGGTGGCGGCAGGTCGCCTTCGGGGAAGTCGAGCGTGACATTGTCCTTCTCGTCCATGTCGACCGTGACCTTGCCGCCGTTGACCAGGCGGCCGAACAGCAGCTCGTCGGCCAGGGCCTTGCGGATCAGGTCCTGGATCAGGCGCGACATCGGGCGTGCACCCATGAGCGGATCGAAGCCTTTCTTGGCCAGGAACTTGCGCAGCGACTCGGTAAAGATGGCCTCGACCTTCTTCTCGTGCAGCTGCTCTTCGAGCTGCATGAGGAACTTGTCGACCACGCGCAGGATGATTTCCTCGTCCAGCGCACGGAAGCTGATGGTCGCGTCGATCCGGTTGCGGAACTCGGGCGTGAACATGCGCTTGATGTCGGCCATCTCGTCGCCCTGCGCCTTGGAGTCGGTAAAGCCCATCGAGCGCTTGGTCAGGCTTTCGGCACCGGCATTGGTGGTCATGATGATGATCACGTTACGGAAGTCAGCCTTGCGCCCATTGTTGTCGGTGAGCGTGCCATGGTCCATCACCTGCAGCAGGATATTGAAGATATCCGGATGCGCCTTTTCGATCTCGTCGAGCAGCAGCACGGCGTGCGGCTTCTTGGTGATTGCCTCGGTCAGCAGGCCGCCCTGGTCGAAACCAACATAGCCCGGGGGCGCGCCAATGAGACGGCTGACCGCATGCCGCTCCATGTATTCGGACATGTCGAAGCGGATCAGTTCAATGCCCAGGATGAAGGCAAGCTGCTTGGCCACCTCGGTCTTGCCTACGCCGGTCGGACCGGAGAACAGGAAGGAGCCAATCGGCTTGTCGGTCTTGCCCAGGCCCGCACGCGCCATCTTGATCGCTGACGACAGCGCATCGATGGCAGGATCCTGGCCGAACACCACGTTGCGCAGGTCGCGGTCGATGGTCTGCAGCTTGCTGCGGTCGTCCTGGTTGACTGTTTGCGGCGGGATGCGCGCGATCTTGGCAATGATGTCCTCGATCTCGGTCTTGCCGATGGTTTTTTTCTGCTTGCTCTTTGGCAGGATGCGCTGGGCAGCCCCGGCTTCGTCAATGACGTCGATGGCCTTGTCGGGCAGGTGGCGGTCGTTGATGAAGCGCGCCGCCAGTTCGGCCGCCGTCGACAGCGCCGACGATGAATACTTCACGCCGTGGTGCTCTTCAAAGCGCGACTTGAGGCCGCGCAGGATCTGCACGGTCTGCTCCACGGTTGGCTCGTTGACATCGACTTTCTGGAAGCGGCGCGACAGCGCGTGGTCTTTCTCAAACACGCCGCGGAACTCGGTATAGGTGGTCGCGCCGATGCATTTGAGCTGGCCGTTGGCAAGCGCAGGCTTGAGCAAATTCGAAGCGTCCAGCGTGCCGCCGGAGGCCGAACCGGCACCGATGATGGTGTGGATCTCGTCGATGAACAGGATGCCGTGCGGGGTATCCTTGAGCTGCTTGAGCACCGCCTTGAGGCGCTGTTCAAAGTCGCCCCGGTACTTGGTGCCGGCCAGCAGCGCGCCCATGTCGAGCGAATAGACGACGGCATTTTGCAGGATTTCAGGCACGTCTTCCTGCGTGATGCGCCACGCCAGGCCTTCGGCGATGGCCGTCTTGCCGACGCCGGCTTCGCCCACCAGCAAGGGATTATTCTTGCGGCGGCGGCACAGGATCTGGATCACGCGGTCGACTTCATCTTCGCGACCGATCAGAGGATCGATCTTGCCTTCGGAAGCGGACTTGTTCAGGTTTTGGGTGAACTGGTCGAGCGGGCTTTCCTTGGCCTGGCCTTCGACCTGGGCTTCTTCCACGCCTTCGGACGTCTTTTGCGCTTCGGACTGCTGGTCCTTGCGCACGCCGTGCGAAATGAAGTTGACCACGTCCAGGCGCGTGACGCCCTGCTGGTGCAGGTAGTACACGGCATGCGAGTCTTTTTCGCCAAAGATGGCCACCAGCACATTGGCGCCCGTGACTTCCTTTTTGCCATTGGACGCCGACTGCACGTGCATGATGGCGCGCTGGATCACGCGCTGGAAGCCGAGCGTAGGCTGGGTGTCCACTTCGCCCGTGCCGGGCACGGTGGGCGTGTTGTCGCCAATGAAGTTGGTCAGCGTCTTGCGCAGGTCTTCTATGTTGACAGCACAGGCGCGCAGGACTTCGGCGGCCGATGGATTGTCGAGTAGCGCCAGCAGCAGGTGCTCAACGGTGATGAATTCATGCCGTGCTTGCCGTGCTTCGACAAAGGCCATGTGTAGGGAGACTTCGAGTTCCTGCGCGATCATACTTCCTCCATCACGCATTGCAGGGGGTGACCTGCCTTGCGCGCATGCGTTAAAACAAACTCCACTTTGGTACACGCTATATCTTTTGAAAACACGCCGCACACTCCTTTGCCGTGGCGATGAACAGACAGCATGATCTGCGTGGCCGTCTCGCGGTCTTTATTGAAGTACTCCTGGATGACGGCGACCACGAATTCCATGGGCGTATAGTCATCGTTGAGCAGCGCTACCTGGTATAGCGGCGGTGGTTTGACCGTTTGCCGCTCCAGCAATTGTTCTGTGTCTTGCTTGGTTGCCATACGCTTATTCTAATGCTTTCAATGTTGATGCATTACGTAAATATCAGGGCATTTACATTTGTTTTCCATATTACGCGTTTTCCGGTTATTGCGCAGATGGCGTCCCGCATGCGAAATTCAAGAGTTGGTTTCATGCAGCTCGTGTCAATTTTGGCAAGCATGATACAAAACCTCTTGACTTCGTTATTTTTTCATCCAACAATGCAGACATTGACTTGTACTTATGTACATTGTTAATAAGAAGAGCAGGCTGAGGAGGGGGCAAAAGAGCTTCTTGCTTTTATAGCTCACGTGATTGGTTCTTATTTGAAAGTTCTTTATGGCAACAGGTACAGTTAAGTGGTTCAATGATTCCAAAGGTTTTGGCTTCATCACCCCAGATGACGGCGGCGAAGATCTGTTCGCGCACTTTTCCGCAATCAACATGAACGGTTTCAAGACCCTCAAAGAAGGTCAAAAAGTTCAATTCGAAGTCACGCAAGGCCCTAAAGGCAAGCAAGCTTCCAACATCCAGGCTGCTTAAGCATCCCCGCATGTAAAAACCCCGCTTGCGAGCGGGGTTTTTTTATGGGCGCGGCGCGCTTTCCCGCACGCCTGCGGCGGGCGTCGAAGACTGCGTGCCATGCCGCCAAGCCTGCGCGCCATGGGGCAAGGGCGGGGGCCCCGACGCTCACGCCTGGCGCAGCTTCTTGAGGATTTCAGCCATGCGGTACGGCTTGCCGATCAGCTGGAAGCGGGAGATGTCCGTGATCCGGCTGGCCAGCTCGGGCGCCGCGTAGCCCGACACCAGCAGGATCTTCAGCTCCGGCCTGAGCTTGAGCGCTTCCATGCCCAGTTCATAGCCGTTCATGCCGGGCATGACGACATCTGACAGCATCACGTCGATGTCGGGCATGCGGCGCAGGATCGCCAGCGCTTCGGCCCCGCTGTTGGCCGAGAAGACGTCGTAACCCATGCTCTTGAACAGCTCCACCGCAATATCGAGCACTTCCGGCTGGTCATCGACGATCAGCGCCTTGTCATTGCCGCTGTTGGTTTCGGCGGAGGCTCCCTCCTCGCCCTCGCCCATGACCAGCATGGGAAAATACATGGAGATGCAGGTGCCCTCTCCCGCTTCGCTGGCAATCTGCAGCGCGCCACCCGATTGCTGCACCAGGCCGTAAGCCTGCGACAGGCCCAGTCCCGTCCCCTTGCCCACCGGCTTGGTGGTAAAGAAGGGCTCCACCGCGCGTGCCCGTACCTCGGGGTCCATGCCGGTGCCGCTATCCTTGACCGTCATGACCAGATAGCGCCCGGCGGCCAGCTGCGTGACCTCGTGCTCGTCCAGCGTCACCACTGCGGTGGAAACGGCAAGCGTGCCGCCGTGCGGCATGGCGTCGCGCGCATTCGATACCAGGTTGAGGACGGCCGCTTCGAACTGGGCCGCATCGATGTGCACCAGATTGGCCGCCTGGCACAGGGCCAGCTCGAAACGCACATCCGGCCCGGCCGCGCGGCGCAGGATGGCCTCGAATTTCTGGATCAGCTTATTGAGGTTGTAATCATCCTGCACCAGTGGCTGCTGGCGCGCGAACGAGAGCAGCTGCTGGGTCAGCGTGGCGCCGCGCTGGGCTGCGCGCTGGATGCTCTCCAGGACCTTCTGTCCGCCCGGAGAACGCACCTCGCGCGCCAGCAGTTCGGACCCGCTCACGATCACATTGAGCAGGTTATTGAAGTCGTGGGCCACGCCGCCGGTGAGCTTGCCGATGGCTTCAAGCTTTTGCGACTGGAACAGTGCCTCGCGCGTGCGCTCCAGGGTGGCGGCCGCGTCGCGCCGCTCGGTGATGTCGCGCGTGATCTTGGCAAAGCCGAGCAGGCGCCCGCCGGCATCGCGAATGGCGTCAATGACCACATGCGACCAGAAGCGCGTGCCATCCTTGCGCACGCGCCAGCCTTCGCTCTCGATGCGGCCTTCGCGCTCGGCCGTGGCCAGCGCGCGCTGAGGCAGGCCGGCAGCGCGGTCGCCCTCGGTGTAAAAGCGCGAAAAATGCGAGCCGACCACTTCGTCGGCGCGGTAACCCTTGATCCGTTCGGCACCGGCATTCCAGTTCGACACCACGCCTTCGGGGCTGAGCATGTAGATGGCATAGTCGGTCACCCCCTGCACCAGCAGGCGGAACTGCTCTTCGCTGGCGCGCAATTCATCCTGGGCGCGCTTGCGCTCGGTGAGGTCGCGCGTGATCTTGGCAAAGCCGAGCAGCTCGCCGTGCTCGTCGCGCACCGCATCAAGGACCACGCTGGCCCAGAAGCGGGTGCCGTCGCGGCGCATGCGCCAGCCCTCTTCCTCGAACTTGCCTTCGGTGGCCGCCGTGTGCAGGGCCCGGGCCGGCTTGCCGCTGGCGCGGTCTTCATCAGTATAAAAGCGCGAGAAATGTTCGCCGATGATGTCTTCGGCGCGGTACTGCTTGAAGCGTTCCGCGCCGGCGTTCCAGCTCACCACCGTGCCGGCAGGCGAGAGGGCGTAGATCGCATAATCGGTGACACTGGCAACAAAGCGTGCCAGGCGCCCCGCCTCATCGGCCGGACCGCGCGCGCTCGGCGGATTGCCCGGGGGCGAGGAGGACGGGTCCGATGAAGGTGCAGACATGGCGGCGGCTGGTCAAGTTGAGAGGTTGCCAAGTGTACATCATGATGACTTTTTGTCCCACCCCGCACGCAGGCAATCGGGCGCCCCTTCTGCCAACAGGCCGCCTTACGGCGCGGTGAAGGTCAGCGAGGCCAGCAGGGGCGCAAAAAAAGCCCGGCTGGCGGCCAGATCGCCACATGCATCATCGTGAAATACTGCGCGCACGGTCTTGCCCTCGCGCGCCAGGATCTTGGTGGTCATGCGGCACTCGGCCACCTGGTCATAGCTGTCGAGAATGGCGATGCAGTGCTGGCCGTCGCAGTCGAGGCGCTGTTCCAGCACGCGCCAGGCGCACTCTTCCATATGGGTGAGCTTGTTCAGGTCGGCCGCCAGGAATGATTCTGCCATTTCCCGCGGCGGCAGGGCCTGGCCGGGCGACGCCGTCCAGGTGGCGATGTACATGCCGCGGCTGCCGTCGCCGGACTCGAAATACAGGCCCGTATCGGGATCGTCGGTACTGGTCCAGTCGGCCGGCAATTGCACCGTCCAGGTGGGGTTTGAAATTGTCTGCGTGCTGGTGCTCTCGCTCATGGCAATGCTCCAAAAGAAAAAAGGCCCCACTCCCTGGACAGAGAGCAGGGCCTGGTCGCATGGGATTTACATCTGTTCGATCATCACATCGCCAAAGCCCGAGCACGACACCTGGGTGGCGCCTTCCATCAGGCGCGCGAAGTCATAGGTGACTTTCTTGCTGGCGATCGACTTTTGCATCGAGTCGATGATGAGGTCGGCCGCTTCGGTCCAGCCCATGTGGCGCAGCATCATTTCAGCCGACAGGATCAGCGAACCGGGATTCACATAGTCCTTGCCCGCATATTTGGGCGCCGTGCCATGGGTCGCTTCGAACATGGCGACCGAATCGGACAGGTTGGCACCGGGGGCAATGCCGATACCGCCCACCTGGGCTGCCAGCGCATCCGAAATATAGTCGCCATTCAGGTTCAGTGTGGCAATCACGCTGTACTCTGCCGGACGGAGCAGGATTTGCTGCAGGAAGGCGTCGGCAATCGAATCCTTGATCACGATCTCGCGCCCCGTCTTGGGGTTCTTGAACTTGCACCATGGACCGCCATCAATCAGCTCGGCGCCAAATTCCTTTTGCGCCAGCGCGTAGGCCCAGTCACGGAAGCCACCTTCGGTGTACTTCATGATATTGCCCTTGTGGACAATGGTGACCGATGGCTTGTCATTGTCGATCGCGTACTGGATCGCCTTGCGCACCAGGCGCTCGGTGCCTTCGATCGAGACCGGCTTGATGCCCAGGCCCGAGGTTGCCGGGAAACGGATCTTGGTCACGCCCATTTCCTTGACCAGGAAGTCCATCAGCTTCTTGGCCCCTTCCGACCCCTGCTGGTATTCAATACCGGCGTAGATGTCTTCGGAATTCTCGCGGAAGATCACCATGTCGGTCTTTTCCGGCTCTTTCACGGGCGAAGGCACGCCGGTGAAATAGCGTACCGGCCGCAGGCACACGTACAGGTCGAGCTGCTGGCGCAGGGCCACATTGAGCGAGCGGATGCCGCCGCCAACGGGCGTGGTGAGCGGGCCCTTGATGGAGACCACGTAATCCTTGAGCACCTCGAGCGTTTCTTCCGGCAGCCACACGTCGGGGCCATACACGGTGGTGGACTTTTCGCCGGCGAAAATCTCCATCCAGCTGATCTTGCGCTTGCCGCCATAGGCTTTTTCCACGGCCGCGTCGACGACCTTGATCATCACAGGACTGATATCGACCCCGGTGCCATCGCCTTCGATATAGGGAATGACCGGGTTATCTGGTACATTCAGCGAAAAATCGGCATTGACGGTGATTTTCTGGCCGTCAGCAGGTACTTTGATATGTTGAAACATCGTGATCTCCGAAGTGGACGTGGTGCAGGCGGCACATGGCACGCCGGGCATGTTCTGTATGTGATTTCACTAAAACCAACGAGAAGTCTTCTATAAGACCTAAGACCCGCGTTCCGCATTATGCCCCAGTATTTTACTGGGCGCTACGATTTTGCGACACTGGCAATCAGGTTGAAAGCTTAACATTTTCCCGACTGGCGCCCCATTATGCCCCTCATTTTGTTTAACAAGCCGTTCCAGGTGCTGTGCCAGTTTTCGCGCCAGGAAGGCCGGCAATGCCTGGCCGACTACATCAAGACGCCCAACATCTACCCCGCCGGCCGGCTCGACGCCGACAGCGAAGGCTTGATGCTGCTCACCGACGACGGCAAGCTGCAGCACCTCATCGCTCACCCCGACCACAAGGAAGCGAAGACTTACCTGGTGCAGGTGGAAGGCAGATGCACTTCCCAGGCGCTGGCCAGGCTGCAGGCGCCGATCGACCTAGGCGACTTTGTCACCAAGCCGTGCCAGGCGGTACAGATTGCCGAGCCGGGGTGGCTGTGGCCGCGCAACCCGCCGATTCGCACGCGCGCGGACGCGCCCACGAGCTGGATCGCGATGACCTTACAGGAAGGGAAGAACCGCCAGGTGCGGCGCATGACGGCGGCCGTGGGCCTGCCCACGCTGCGCCTGGTGCGCAGCAGCATCGGGCCGTTTTCGCTGGCGACCCACCCGCTCATGCCGGGCGACTACATGGCAGTCGATGCGGGCGGGGTGCGCGCATAGCGCCGGAAGGCGGCACGGCAAAGCGAAAAACCCGCGATGACCATAGTCAGGCGGGTTTTTTACATCACGTACACTGGCAGTGGCGGAACCAGGTCCGCCGGGCGCGCTGGATTTAAGCGGCGGCTGCTGGGACCGACATTGCCTTCATGGCAGCGGCCAGGCGGCTCTTGTGGCGAGCTGCCTTGTTCTTGTGGATGATTTTCTTGTCAGCGATGCTGTCGATCTTCGATACCGAAGTCTTGAAGATGTTTGCCGCTGCATCCTTGTCGCCGGCCTGGATGGCCTTGCGAACTGCCTTGATTGCGGTGCGCAGGGTCGAACGCTGCGACGAATTGTGAGCGTTTTGCTTAACTGCTTGACGAGCGCGCTTGCGCGCTTGTGCGGTATTTGCCATGGAATTTCCTAGATCGGGTCAAGTTGCGTTGGCAAACATAAGCGTCTGCCCAACATTAGTGTTCTGCGTAACAGAATTCTGTACAGCCTTCGATTATAGCGAGTTATTCCGTCAAGGGCAATTCCTAAATTGCAGCCCCGGAAAAGCGCTGTCGCGCCCCGAGCAGGCTGCAAAGCAGTCAGGAATGCAATGCCGCCACGCTATAATTCTGCCCCATGAACCTGCTCAAGACCCTCGCTGCCATTTCCAGCATGACCATGCTGTCCCGAATCACAGGACTGTTGCGCGAGAGCCTGATGGCACGCGCATTCGGTTCCGGCGTGTTCATGGATGCCTTCATTGTCGCCTTCCGCCTGCCCAACCTGCTGCGCCGCCTGTTTGCCGAAGGCGCCTTTTCCCAGGCGTTCGTCCCGCTGTTATCGGAATATAAAACCAAAAATGGCGAGGCCGACACCAAGAATCTCGTGGACCAGGCCGCCACCTTCCTGGTCTGGGCCACGGTCCTCATCAGCGTGCTCGGTATCGTCGGCGCGCCCCTGCTGATCAGCCTGATCACCGATCCGGACAGCCAGACGCCGGAAAGCCGCGACGCCACCATCTGGATGACGCGCTTCATGTTCCCCTACATCGTGTGCATGTCCTTCGTGGCCATGGCGGGCGGCATTCTCAACACCTGGCGACAATTCAAGATCCCGGCGTTCACCCCCGTATTGCTGAACCTGTCGTCGATCTTCGGTTCACTGGTGCTCTACAAATATACCTCGCTGCCCATTTACGGCCTGGCAGTGGCGGTGATGCTCGGTGGCCTGCTGCAGGTGGGCCTGCAGATTCCGGCCCTGCTCAAGATCGGCATGCTGCCGCGCCTGTCCATGAATCCCCTGCGCGCCCTGCGCGACGTGGGCGTGCGCCGGATTCTCAAGCAAATGGTGCCGGCATTGATGGGCGTGGGCGCGGCCCAGGTCAGCCTGCTCATCAATACCGCCATTGCCAGCAGCCTGGGCCCGGGCAGCGTGTCCTCGCTCAACTGGGCCGACCGTCTGATGGAGTTTCCCACTGCCATGCTCGGCGTAGCGCTGGGCACCATCCTGATGCCCGGCCTGGCCAAGGCCAATGCCGGCGGCGACAGCGAGGAATACTCGGGGCTGCTCAACTGGGGCCTGCGCCTGACCTTCCTGCTGGCCCTGCCCTCTGCCGTGGGCCTGGCCATCCTCGCCACGCCCGTGCTCGCTACTGTGCTCAACTACGGCAACTTCAGCGCCGCCGCCACCGAGGCTGCCTCTGCGCCGCTGATAGCATACTGCGTCAGCCTGATCGGCATCATCGCCGTCAAGACCCTCACCCCCGCCTTTTTTGCGCGCCAGGATTTCCAGACGCCGCTGCGCATCGCCATTGGCGTGGTGGTGGCCGTGCAGCTGATGAACCTGGTGTTCGTGCCGGCCCTGGGCGTGGCCGGCCTGGCCCTGTCGATTGGCGTGGGCGCCTGCATCAATGCCCTGTGCCTGTATGTGCTGCTGCGCAAGCGCGGCATCTTCAAGCCGCAGCCGGGCTGGATCATGTTCTTCATCAAGCTGGCCCTGGCTGTGACGGTGATGGGCGCGATCGGCTGGTATGCCAGCGCCCAGTACGTGTGGACCGGGCCGCAGGTCAATGGCTGGCTGCGGGCGGGACTGCTCACCGCCATCATCAGCACCTGCATGGTGGCCTATTTCGGCGTGCTGGGGGTACTGGGATTCCGGGTGCGCGACTTCAAGCGCACCGGCCGCTAGGCGCAGGTGACTGGGAAGAATAAAGTCGGTCGGACTCGCCAAGGATAAGTCGTTGATTTCGCGGCAGGCCAGCTCCAGGTAAAGTCGGTCGGGGCCTCCGTCTTGCTAAGGCGAGAGCTACCCGAACAATAAAGTCGGTCGGGCCGTGAGTCAGCTTTCGCCCCCTACCAGTCGTTCGACTTTCATTCTGAATCCTCTGCTGCACGCCAAGGCCAATCGTGGTACGAACGAATCAGATTGGCGGTCGGGCTAGCTGTCCAGTAGAGGATAGTGCTGACCCGCTGTTGCTGCTCAGGAGTCAACCTGGTTTCCTCGATCAACGAGCGGTAGGCATCCATCAGAAAATGCTTGCCAAACCATGTGATTAAATAAAATGGAACTTCCTTTGTGCTGACATCCCAGTTCGATCTTGCAATTTCGGCTAGAAGCTCTTTACAGCATCGCGTAGGGCGAGGGTCGATCTCAACCATTAAGCAGGCGGCTAACCCACCAGCTCTCCCACCTGCTAGCGATTGGGTGAAAAGAAAATCGAAGAGCTCGGCCCCTGAGTTCGTGCCCAGCTCCAGCGCCAAGTCAACGAAAGCGTCGTAATCGGGGACGCTCTCGATACGGCGCAGACCAATTTCCTTATCCATATTCTGTATCCATTTATACGCCGTTCCCGCAACAAAGATTTTATGCAGTTGAAGGGCCGCTTTTGGTTGTGGATTCAATCGGTCGCGCGATGATAGGAGCTTGCCAATTGAAAAGCGCAGCATTTGGGCTGAAAGCCGCCTGTCGCGGCCGGCTGCTACCAATGTGGGCCGAGTAAAAACGGTAGCCGATACCGGCCGGTCGATCGGGGCACTTTGCATGAGGTAAGGCTACAAGGTTAGCAGTTGGTGGGTGCACGCGGGATCACAAAAATTACTCAAATTGGGAAATTCAGCCTTATGTTGCTATGGTGTAGGTCCGAGTAGGCCTAGGTGTTTGGCTGAGGTATCGGGCTGACTACTTTAGCATCGATCAACTCTCCAAAATAGTCGCCCATGTGTCCGGTAGGCCCCCTTCTAAATTGGCCGACGACGGTCATTGGCGACGGCTTGCCCCACTTCATACCGATCTGCACCCAGAGTCCGGTATGCGGCGCGAATTCCTCCGCCGGTGCGGACATGTTACGAGGTGCAGGATAAAGCGCTGTTTGCTCGAAGCCCTGTGCGTAGATGCCCTCTACCATGACCCAGCGTCGATGAAATTGCTGCGGTGTCCGCGATAGGTGATGGAGCGTGGTTCGGCATGGACTGTGGGGCGAGTCGCCCGTATAAAGTTCCACACAGGCATGCGCCTCGAGCGGATCGGCATCATCGCGCTTCTGAATGGCAGCCTCAATTATGGTTAGGCGGAGCTGCGCGGCGTCTAGTTCTCTTTGCATCTGGATGTGGCGCATAGTTAGATACGCGCTTAGGGAAGCACAGCAAACGATGGCAGCGACTGCGAAATTCGATACGTGAACGCGCATGGGTTGATCTTGGATGCCGTTAATAGGTACGCAGTCGTTCGAGGATTAGTCGGCAATGGACATCCCCGTGACCGAACTCGGCGATTCGCGTCAGAATACCAGATAGCCGCACTGAAATACCCGGACTTTCACGACAGGCGGCTTCCGCCCCATACCGGTCCTTCCGGGCAAGCTCATACGCGGGAAAGCCAATAACTAGTCAGATATTTGTGGCAGCACGGACTCACAGCGATTTCAGCTCAGCAGTACTGAGTAACGTGTTATGGTACGCGCGTGTTTTCACTTCATCGATCAAACCGCGACCCAGCAATTGTAGGTCTAGCGCCTGATGTGTCAGCTCGCGCTGTACAAAAACATGCGCTTGTAACGCCGCTTCCGTCTCGGGCAGTCCTACCTGTATATCAAGATCCCAGATCGCCGCTTGATCTGCTGCTTCATAAGCGCGTCGTGCTGCCCATGCTGCTTCCTGCGGGTCGCGGTTCAGCAGGCACCTGATCGAGTAAGCTAAAGAAGAGACGCCATCGTCGGCAAGTGGCGCCGTCCCTTCATCCGGAATCATGCTCATCACCTCGTCAAGGATTGCCGACCAGTATGCCGCGTCGACGGGCCGCGTACCCAGGATTGTCCAAAGTGAGGATGCAATTGCACGCAGCCGCAAGGAGTAGCCGCCACTGGCATCCTTCATGAAATATTCATAGACGGAAAGCTGTCGGGTTGCCGCAGCGGTCGCGAACGCGACCAAACAGCCGGCTTCCAGTTCAGTTAACGCTAAAACCAGAGATGGTTCATCATACCTACGCATCATTTTCGTCTTTATCTCGTAACGATCGGCAGAACTTGCCACAACGGTCCGCTAGGCCTAGCTTCGCCTACGTCGAATGACCGGTCCTGGCCGAACTCGGGCGTTCGCCCCAGCATAGCAGTTTGCCGAGCTGAATAATTTACAGACTGTCCCGACAGGCAGCTACCGCCCCAGGCCGTGTAAAAACAGACGCACTAACTCCAGTACCCACATTTTACCTTTAAGGGTTCATCTGGAGGCCGCCGCAGGCCCTTAAGGCCAGCGGAGTTTTTCCCGGACCTAGCGGGATCATCAGCATCGCAAAGGCCCATACGACGCGTAGCAGAGTCATAAATAGGGCTTGCGCCCTTATTGCTTCGATGATCCTGGTCATGCCCAATACCGCGAGCAATCGTTTGAAGTTATAGGCGAGCACATGCAGGCTCATCTCGGTCCTCACGCGCTCTAACCCCTTGGTCAGGAAGTGCGTTGCCCCCATCCATGACTTAATGGTTCCGAACGGGTGCTCGACTGTGCAGCGACGAATGCGCATGGTCTCGGGCTGCTGCTCAAGACGAACCTGCATGTCATCGAGCACGCCCTGGTGTTCCCAGCGCGTCACGCGTCGCGCCTGGCTCGGCGTGCACTTGTCCTTGAGCGGGCAGCCCTTGCAATTCGAGCTCCAGTAACGGTTGAGCGTCATACCCTTTTCGACGCAGGCAAAGCGCCAGATCAGCGATTGACCCGCCGGGCACCGGTATTCATTCTTCTGCTGATCGTAGATGAAATCAGCCTTGTCGAAGCGGCCCTCCGCCTTGGCGTTGGAGGTCTTGGTCGCAGGGACCAACGGTTCAATACCGGCCTCGCGGCATGCCAGGATTTCTTCGCCTTTGAAGTAGCCGCGGTCGGCGATTGCCGTCAACTTGGCGGTACCAATCGCAGCGCGAGCTTTCTTAGCCATGACAGAGAGTTGATCGCGGTCGTTGCCGATGTTCGTAACTTCGTGTTCAACGATGAGATGATGCTTGGCGTCGACGGCAGTTTGCACGTTGTACCCAACGATGCCGTCACCGCGCGTGATCATTGACCGTGCATCGGGATCGGTCAGCGAGATTTGCGTTTCGCCAGAGGCTTGCAGCTGTGCTTCGACTTTCTTAAGCTCGGCCATCTGTCCCTTCATCGCCGCGATTTTCTCGTTTAAACGCACCGATCGTGCTTGTGCCGTCGCCGGTGCCTGCCGATCGGCGGTGTCCAGTTCTGCTAAGTAGCGGCCAATGTTTGCTTCGATCTCTTCCATCCTACGCTTGAGTTTCCCGTGCGTGAAATTGCGGTCACTGGTGTTGACGCCCTTGAACTTGCTGCCGTCGATAGCCACTACCGCATCTTGAAACAGATCGAGTCGCTGGCACAGCACGATAAACTGCCGGCAAACACTGCGGATGGCCTTGCCATTGTCTTTCCGGAAGTTCGCGATAGTTTTGAAGTCGGGAGCTAGGCGGCCGGTCAGCCACATCAGTTCCACGTTGCGCTGCGCTTCGCGCTCGAGCCGGCGGCTCGACTGGATGCGGTTGAGGTAGCCATAGATGTAGAGCTTCAGGAGCACAGCGGGGTGATAGGCAGGCCGCCCTGTCTTTGCTGGGAGAACTCGTGCAAAGCCCAGCGCGGCCAGGTCAAGTTCTTCAACGAAGATATCGACTACGCGGACAGGGTTGTCCTCGGTTACGTAGTCGTCCAAAAGCTCGGGGAGTAGCGTGCCTTGTCCACGGTCCTCGCCTTCAATAAAACGTTTCATACAGCACCAGTATTGATGAGATACTGGCTCAACGTTTACCGTGGAAAATCCGTTTACATGGGATCACGTTTTTACACAGCCTGGCCCCATTGCGGACATTCCTTAGCTCGCAGAATTTAGAACCTGCGAGTTCCGACCTCAAGCTCTTCTTCGTGACAATAAAAAAAGACTGTTTTGTCGATGTTGTGCAAAACGATTGCATCATCCCTCGATGGAACGAAGACGTCCTGCCAGCAGTTGATAAAAGCGGCCGCATCGACCACGCAGACATGGTCTGGACCGTAGACAACTTGGAGCGTTCCTTCCGCTCGCAAACGAGCCTTCAACCATGCATCGGCAACGCTGCGGCTTTCGATGATGTGCCGTTCAACCTTTTCAGTCGTATGCTCGTTCAGTCCGTACCGCTCGTTACTGCTGAACTGTAAAGCATTGGCATAAGCGTTTTTGGCGCGTTCTTCCTTAAGCCATCGGGCTTTGAGACCGAGCACTCTGTATTCGTCCACGTACCCCATAACAGAACCTTTATCTACATCTGGGCATGAGAACAACGCCATTGGGAATCGACCAATTGATCGAATGTCTGCTTCTGTCGGCCGCGTCCGCAAACTCTACATGAGCTCGCGCGACATAGCCAGCAGCAAGGAGGCTCTTCCGCTCCCATTTCCGACCGACTTTATTCTGGCCCGACCGACTTTATTCTCTCTGATCACAGGCGAGCGGCATCAGCGCCGGCGCGACACCGGTGGCGGCAGCACCGGCGTGGCCGGCTGCACCGTGGTGTCGTCGTCGCGCGCGCGGCCATCCTTTTCCTCGGCTCTCACTTCCTCCCGGCCTTCCTCGCGACCTTCCGCCCCCTTGTCTTCTTCCTTCTCCTTGTCTTCCTCCTTCTTGTCTTCCTCCTCTGGCGGCGGGGGTGCAGGAGACTCCTCGCGCAAGGCTTCCTCGACCGGTTCGGCTTCCACCGGCACCGGTACCGGCCCAGCCGGCGGCTGACCGGCATCCTTGGCGCCTGCGCTGCCCTGCACCGCGCCCGGCTTGCCGCCCGCACCCGCGCCGCCCGGGCCGGGCGCAAACAGCGATGGCGCACCCGGGGTGTCGTTGCCGGTCATGGAATTGGGCGGCGTGATGATGCCACCCACACTGCCCTGCCCACCCGCCATCACGAACTTCCAGTCCGAGATGCGCTCGCGGTTTTCCAGGTTTGAAAAACGCAGGTCGAAGTTGGCGATCTTGAGCGGCTTGCGGTCCGACAGGCTGTGCACGGCCACTACTCCGACCTTGTCGCCCAGGTAGATGACGCCCCATTCGGGCTTCCCGGTGACGGGGTCAACGAAAATCTTGCGCAGGTGCCGGCGCACATTGGGAAAGCGCGGGTCGCGCAGCAGGTCCTGCAAGGTGGGCGGCTGCTGCGGCTTGCCGGGCGGCGTGGCGGCCGCATAGCTGCGCAGTGCCTCGCTGAACTGGGCCCCGATCTCGAGCAGTTCTTCTTCCTGGGCGGCGCGCTGGAACAGGGACCCCATCTTCAGGCCAGCCGCCGCCACCAGGCCGATGATGGTCACCAGGATCATCAGGCTCAGGTAGGTAAAGCCGCGCTGCGGTGATCGGATCACGCCGTCACCACTCGGCGTACGGCTTGCCGCTGCGGTCATTGCCCGGGGCGCCGCTCCTGATGCTGTACAGGCTGCCCTTGGTCGCGTCTTCCGGCGGCACCAATATCCAGCTGGTGCTCGTTTCCGTGATCGGGTCGACCGGCATGCTGCGCAGGTAGCGCAGTTCCACCAGGTGTTCGAGCGAATCCGGATAGCGGCCACGGTCGGCATAGAACTGGTCGATGGCGTCGCGCGTGTTGCGCAGGTTTTCAGCCAGGATGGTTTCCTTGGCCTTGTCGATACTGGGGAAAAAGCGCGGCACGGCCAGCGTGAGCAGCAGCGCCACGATGGCCAGCACCACCAGCAGCTCGATCAGGGTAAAGCCTTGGCGCAGCGCGCGGAACATGCGGGCGGTCATGGTCACCACTTCCTGTAAGGTATGTCGTTCAGGCCCACGCGCTCGGACAGCGAATAGACATCGTACACGTCCTCGCCTTCGCGCGGCTCGTCAGCTTCGCTGGCGTAGCTGCGCTTACCCCAGGTGTCGGCGTCGCTTAGCTGTGGGTCGCTGCTGAAAGGGTCGCGCGGAATGCGGCGCAGGAAAAACAGCTTGGCGCGCTTGGGACTGCGCAAGTCCGCCACCCCTTCCACCAGCACTTCCAGGTTCTTCGGGTAGCCGGTGCTGTTGAGCGAGCGGGCCATGCGCCCTTCATCATAGGCCCGCTTGTAGGCGTCGATGGCGGTGCGGATCTCGCGCAGGGAGCGGCGCAGTTCCTGCTCCTGCTTGCGCTGCAAGACCACCTGGGTCACGGGCACGGCCAGGGTGCCGAGCAGGGCGATGATGGTCAGCGACACCAGCAGTTCGATCAGCGTAAATCCGCGCGCCGCGCGCACCATGCCCATGGCGGCTTACTGCCGGATGTCGCCGGCCGGAAGCGCCTGCCCCTTGAGCGGCGAATCGGGCGTGGCAATTGGCGTGACGATGGCGCCCTTTTCGGGCGACGTGACCGGGATCGGCTGGGCCGGGCCGGGCGCGGTCACGGGCGCCGCGGCCGGCAGCGCCGGCACGGGCGGTACTGGCTGCAGCGGCATCTGCGGCGCCGGCATCTGCGGCTGCTGCATTGGCTGATTCTGCGGCACTCCCGGCGGCAGCTGGCCCGGGTTTGGCGGCAGCACGACCGGCGCACGCACGGCGGTGTCGGGGCGGCGCCGGAAGCTCGATTCGGTACCGGCATTAAACTCCGAGGCCGCCGCGGACGGCCGCTGGATATTGCGGATCAGGTGCGGCGTAATCGACAGCACGATCTCGGTCTTGTCGTTGGTGTCGCGCTGCGACCCGAACAGGCGGCCCAGGATCGGGATGTCGCCCAGCAGCGGGATCTTGTTGCCGCTCTCGCGATCTTCGTTGTTGATCAGGCCTGCCAGCACCTGGTTCTCGCCATCTTTCAGTTGCAGCATGGTGCTGGCCTCGCGGGTGCCGATCTGGTACGCCGTGGTGCCGGACTTGGTGGTGGTGGAGCCGACCAGGTTACTGACCTGCAGCGAAATGCGGATCGCAATCTCGTTGTTGAGGTAAATGGTCGGTTCCACGTTCAGCGTCAGGCCCACGTCCAGGTAAGTCACCGATTCGGAAGCGAAACCGTTGGCCCCCGGCGAAATGGTGGTGGTCACGTTGGGCACCTTGTCGCCGATGACGACCTTGGCCTTTTCCCGGTTGCGCACCCGGATGCGCGGGTTGGCCAGGGTGTTGGAGTCGCCATCGATCTTGTTGGCGTTGGCAGTGGCCGACAGGCCCGAAATGCCAATGTCATTGCGGGTCAGGCGGCGCAGCTGGTCAAGCGTGATGGGGCCACCATCGGCGCTGCCATCGGCCGATTTGCCGCCCACCAGCGGCGTCAGCGTCACGCTGCTGGGCCAGGCGATACCCAGTTCCACCAGGCGGCTGCGCTTGATTTCCAGGATTTCCACTTCCAGCATCACTTCCGGCTCGGCCACGTCCTGCAGGGCCACCAGCTTGGCGGCCAGCTTGATCGCATCCGGATTGTCGCGCACGATCACCAGATTGAGCTTTTCGTCCACCACCACGTCGCGCGACTTGAGGATGGTCTTGAGCGTATTGCCCACTGTCTTGGCGTCGGCGTTGGCGAGGAAGAAGGTCTTGATCGTCGTTTCCTGGTATTCGCGCAGCTTGCTCACGACATTGGGGTAGACCAGGATGGTATTGCCGTCCATGACCTGCTGCTCGAGCTGGTTGGTCACCAGCAGGAAATGGACCGCCGCTTCCACGGTGCTGTTCTTCAAAAAGATCGAGGTCCGCTGATCGGTCTTGACGTCCTTGTCGAACAAGAAGTTCAGGCCAGAGCGGCGCGACACCACTTCAAACACCTGCTTGAGCGGGGCATCGCGAAACTCCAGGCTGATGGGCTGGCGGTAGGCGGCGGACAGGCCCGTTTCGGCGGCCGGGGTGCTGGTCTTGTCGGTAATTTCCAGCATGAGCTGGCGCGCCGGCTCGTGGCCGGGGCGCTCGGTCAGGATCGACTGCACGCGGCTGCGCGCCAGTTCCATGTCACCGCTGTTGAAGGCATTCTGCGCTTCGCCCAAAACGCGGCTGTGGCGCAGGTCCGCTTCGAGGGCGCGCAGGCCCTGGCGCGCGCGCTCGTTGGCCGGGTCGATGGCGAGCACGCGCCGGTAATCCTGCTGCGCCATGTCGGCTCTGCCGGCGGCCAGTGCACGCTCGGCCTGCTCCAGCAGGCGCGTGGCATTGCGGTCGCGCGTGGTCAGGTAGGCCGAGCGAAAGCGCGGATTGGTGGGCTCGGCCGCGATGGCTTGCTGGTACTTGACCAGGGCCGCCTCGATCTTGTCCTGGGCGGCCAGGTTGCGGCCTTCGTTGTACGCCATCTGGGCCGTGCAGCCGGACAGCAGGAGCGCGGCCAGTGGCAGGGCCAGGCGGCGGATCAGTTGACTAGGCATCAGTCGAGTACTCCAATGTTGATCTGTTGAACCTGGTTCAGGGGCAGATAGGTAAGCTTCAGGATCGGTGGCGCGATGGCGTCCACACGGTAGGTGCCGTCGATGATCATCTTGTCTTTCACGATATAGGTCTGGTCGCCGCGCGCCAGGAACACTTCCCAGTTGCCTTGCGAGACAGCCTTGCCGATAAAGGTGAACGGCAGTGGCGGGGCCTGGGGTGGCGGCGGCGGTGGCGGCGCCTCCTGCTTGGGCGGCGGTGGCGGCGGCGGCGTCCAGTCGCGCCGTCCAAAGACGTCGGCGCCCGAGCCCATGGCTTCATCGCTGTCGCCAATCAGGGTGGCGCGCGGGATCAGGCGCAGGATCGATGGCGCGGCCGCCTGGCCCCTGGCGGGCGCGGCCGATGCGGCAGGGGCGGTGGCACTGGCGGCGGCCGGCGCGGCGCGGCGCACCGGCTCGGCCACTTCGCTCTCGGGCGCATTGTCGCCAAACAGCACCAGGCCGGCGGCAAGCACCAGCGCGACCCCCATGGCGAGGTGGCGGGGGGTCATCGCGCGCCCCCGCTGGTATCGGCCGCCATGAACAGGGTCAGGCGCAGGCGCGCTTCCACGGCCGGGTCGCCAATGGTCTCGCGCTTGAAGCTGATTTCGTCGAGCGAGGCGAAAGGAATGGCGGCCAGGGCCAGCATGCCAAACTGGAGCACCTTGTCATAACTGCCCTTGACCGGCAGCGTCACCTGGTAGGTGTACAGGCCGGCGTTGCGTTCGTAGGCGCCCTTGTATTCGCCCTGGCTGAGCGCCAGGCCGGCCTTGTCGGCCAGCGCGAACAGGGTGCGCACCTGCTGTTCGGCGTGGCGCTTCTCGCCCAGCGTCTGGTAGAACAGGATCAGATTGTCGTTGGCGGTGACCGGGGCGGCAACGGCAGTGGCCACCGGCGGCATGGCCGCGGCGCGCATGGCCTGCCGATGGCGCTCGGCCTGCAGTTCGCCCTGCGGCAGCAGCCACACCAGCGCGGCGCCAGAGAGCAGCATCAGCAGCACGGCGCCGCACAGGACCGGGCCGAGCGCGGCCAGCGCCAGGCGCAGGCGCAGGCCAATGGCGGCCAGGCTGGTGTTGTTCATGGCGCGCTCCATTCGGCTTCGATCTGAAAGCGGATGGGCCGGTTCGGATCCTGCTCATTGATTTCGTGGCGCGTGAGCGTCACCGCAGAAAAGGTCTCCTGCTCCTTGAGCGCTTCGACGTAGGCGATCATGGTGTCGCTGGACTTCGCTTCGGCCGTGATCTTGATGCTGCGGCGGCGCGCATCCGGCTCCAGCGCCAGCATGGCAATGGTGGCCGGCGTGGCAGCGCCGATGGCGTCGTGCAGGGCGCGCCATGGCAGGTTGAGCTGCATGACGGCGGCATTGACGGCGGCCGCCCGCGGCTCCGAAATGGCAACCGGCGCCACCACCACCGGGGCCGTCACGCGCACGCTGGCGCGCTCCAGTGCGGCGTGCTGCTGCGCCGCGTCCAGCTGCTGCTGCTCCCACAGGCGCCAGCCAAGCCAGGCCGCGGCCAGGGCAAGCAGCAGCGCCACGCTCAGCAAGACCCAGTCGCGCCTGCGCGTGCGGTACAGGATGCGCGCCAGGCTGGGTGGGGAAAAGTCGATCGGCATGGCTTTCATGAGAGGATTCCGGTAGCGGCCAGGCGGGCGGCGGCGGACAGCTGGCCGGGGGCCGGGCTGCCGAGCAGCACACAGGGCAAGGCGGCCGTGCTGTTGTTCCAGGTGGCCGGCGCCTGGCCGGAGACAAACAGGCGTGCCGGCGCGGCCATGTTCAGGCGCAGCGCTTCGCGCGCCACGTGCTGGCCGAGCCAGTCGGCGGGGGCGTGCTCCGGAATGGCGGCAGCGCGCAGGGCACGCACCCGGCCACCTTCGAGCGCGCCGATGGTCAGCACCTGCGCCTGCACCAGGCCATACCAGGCGTCCGGCAAGATGGCCGAGCGCCAGCGGTTCCATCCGGCGACAAACTGCGGCAGCACTTCGACGATGGTGGCGCGGCTGTCAAAGGCCGCCTGCTGGAGCAGCGCCAGCAGCTCGCGCGGCATGGCCGCAGCCAGAAATGGCGCGCCCGTGTCCCAGCCGGCCGAAAACGTCCACTGCCCCGCGCTCTCGCCATACAGGGACTGGAAGCGCAATGCGGCAGCCGCTTCCAGGTCGGCCAGGCGGGTGCTGCCCCGGGGCGGCGTGACCTGCCACATGCGCACCAGGTCATCGGCAAGCACCACCGACAGCGGCCAGCCGGCGCTGCCGAAGTCCGACAGCAGCTGGCGCGCGGCCGCGCCAATGGCGTCCATGCCGGTGCCGCCCAGCGCCACCTCGGCCACCACGTCGGCGCGCGGGCTGCCCCAGCGGCTTACCTTCAGCAGCGCCACATCGTAGGGTGAAACGCCCAGGCGCAGGCTTTGTCCGAAACGTTTACGCATGCAAGGTCACCCGCTTGATTTCCGTCAGTGTGGTGGCGCCGCGCCTGACCAGGTCGAGCGCGGCCAGGCGCAGGCTGCGGGTGCCATTGTCGTAGGCCGCCTGCTTGATCTGGCGGATCGGCGCCTTGTCCACGATCAGTTCGCGGATCTGGTCGTTCAGGGTCAGGATTTCGGCAATCGAGCGGCGCCCCTTGTAGCCGGTGCCGCGGCAGTCGCCGCAGCCCTTGCCTTCCATGAAAATGAAGTCTTGCACGTCCTTGCGCTCCAGATTGACCGATGCCAGTTCGGCGTCGCCGGGCGTGTAGCGCGTGGCGCAATGCGGGCAATTGGTGCGCACCAGGCGCTGGGCCCAGATGCCGTTCAGGGCCGACACAAAAGCATAGGGGTCGATGCCCATGTGGGTGAAGCGGCCGAACACGTCGAACACGTTGTTGGCGTGGACCGTGGTCAGCACCAGGTGGCCGGTGAGCGCCGACTGCACCGCGATTTCGGCCGTTTCGCGGTCGCGGATCTCGCCCACCATGATCTTGTCCGGGTCGTGGCGCAGGATCGAGCGCAGTCCCTTGGCAAAGGTGAGGCCCTTTTTTTCATTGACCGGGATCTGCAGGATGCCCGGCAGCTGGTACTCCACCGGGTCTTCGATGGTGATGATCTTTTCGCGCCCGTTGTGGATTTCGGTCAGCGCCGCGTACAGCGTGGTGGTCTTGCCCGAACCGGTGGGGCCGGTCACCAGCAGCATGCCATACGCTTCCTGGGCCAGGGTGCGCAGCGATACCAGCGAGGCCGCGTCAAAGCCCAGTGCTTCGAGCGTGAGCGAGCCGTAGGCTTCGATCATGGCACGCTTGTCGAGGATACGGATGACCGCATCTTCGCCATGAATGCTCGGCATGATCGATACGCGCAGGTCGATCTCGCGCCCGCCCGACTCGACCCGGAAGCTGCCGTCCTGCGGCACGCGCCGTTCGGCGATATCGAGTTCGGCCAGCACCTTCAGGCGCGAGATGATGTGCTCCGCCACTTCGACGCCGTTGACGGAGGTGGCGTGATCGAGCACGCCGTCGACCCGGTACTTCACGGCCAGGCCGCCGGCGGTGCTCTCAAGGTGAATGTCGGAGGCGCCGGCCTTGAGTGCGTCGTACAGGGTGGAGTTGACCAGCTTGACGGCAGGACTGGCCGCCTCGGAGACGGACGCAAACGAGAGCACGGCGGCGGTCTTGCCGTCGCGCCGCCCGTCGCCGGTGCCGGCCACCAGGGTGTCGACCGCGCGCGCCGACTCTTCCTGCTTGGACAGGTAGGCCTGGATGTCGGACTGCAGCGCCAGGCGCAATCGGAGCGGGCGGGCGGCGGTGGCGCGGGCCTGGGTTTCGAGCCAGGTCTGCAGGTCCACATTGAAGGGGTCGGCGATGACGCCGGTGAGCTGGTCGTCGGCGCCGCGCAGCAAGACGCAGTGGCGGGCCAGGGCCTGGGCCAGCGGCAACAGGTCAAAGGCGGGCGCCTGGCCGAACATCTCGGCCGTCTCCATGACCGACAGGCCAAAGGGCTGTGCCAGGTCGCGCACGATCTGGCGCGCATCGAGGCCGGAGATGGCTTCCAGTTCCGCCATCAGCGGACGCTGGCTGTGCAGGCTTTGCGCGCGGGCGCGGGCCAGCAGTGCAGCGTCAATCATGGTGCTCAAGACATGTCTCCGGCGAGGTCGAAAATGGGCATATACAGAAGCACCACGATGGCGCCCACCACCAGGCCGATGGCGGCCATCAGGAGCGGCTCGAAGGTGCGGGTGAAACGGTCGATCCAGCGGCTGATTTCGCCGTCGTAAAACGCGGCCGACTGGGTCAGCATGGGCCCCATGTCGCCGGTGCGCTCGCCCACGCGCAGCATGCGCAGCGAAATCGGGGTGGTCAGGCGGTTTACTTCAAAGGCGTGCGAGAGCGGCTCGCCCGCTTCAATGGCCTGGCGGGCCAGCACCAGGCTGGCGCGCATATTGGCCGACACCATGCCCTGCACGGTTTCAATCGCGTGCACGATGGTGATGCCGCCTTCACTGAGCATGCCGAGCGTGAGGTACAGGCGTGACAGTTCATAGATGCGAATGCGCTCGCCAATGCCGGGCAGGCGTGCCAGCAGCCGCGCCAGGCCGCCCTCGCGCGTCATGCGCCGCCACAGCGCCACCATCAGCACCGCCAGCACGGCAAGGCCGGCCAGCAGCAGGCCGGTGTGCTGCGTCACCACCTGGCCCCAGGCCAGCATCATGCGCGACATCCACGGCAGTTCGCGCCCGGCGCCCTGGTACACGGCGGCGAATTTCGGCACCACATAGGTGATCAGGAACAGGCTCACGCTGGCGCCCACGGTGAGCAGGATGACGGGATAAATGGCGGCGCTGACGATCTTGGCGCGCACGGTGTCGATGCGCTGCTGGTAATCGATGTAGCGCGCCAGCGCGCGCGGCAAATCGCTGGTGCCTTCGGCCGCGCGCACGATGCCGATATACAGCGGTGGAAACAGGTCGGGCTGCTCGGCCAGCACGGAAGAGAAGCGCTTGCCTTCACGCAGGCCGCCCAGCAGGCGTTCGAGCACGCCGCGGGTGGCGGGACTGGCTTCCTTTTCCAGCAGCGCTTCGAGCGCTTCCACGATGCCCAGGCCTGCCGTGAGCAGCGCCAGCAGTTCCTGGCTGAACAGCACCAGCGACAGGCTGCGCCCGCGCCGCTTGCCCAGCGCGCCGCCGCCGACCGCTTCCACACTGCTCACGAACAGGCCGCGCGCTTCCACCTGGCGGCGCGCATCGGACTCGTCGAGCGCGTCAACGGTCATGCGCGTGATGGTGTGATCAGGCGCCAGGGTGCGAACGGCAAACTGCATGGCTTACTGGCTCGGGGGCTTGAATGGGGCGGTCTTATTGCGACACGATGTCGGCATTTTCGCCGGTGCCGCCCGGCTGGCCATCCTTGCCATTGGAGACAATCTCGTATTCGGATTTGGTGCCGGGCGCGCGGTAGGCGTAGGGGTTGCCCCAGGGGTCCTGCGGCAGCGCCTTGGACAAATACGGCCCGGCCCATTTGGTGCCGGCCGTCGGCGGCGCGGCCATCAGCGCGGCCAGGCCCTCTTCGGTCGTGGGATAGCGGCCCACGTCCAGACGGTAGGCATCGAGCGACTTCTGGAACGCATCCATCTGGGTCTTGGCGACCGCCACTTCCGACTTGCCCACCTGGGACAGGTACTTGGGACCGACGTAGGCAGCAAGCAATCCAATGATCACGATAACGACCAATAATTCCAGCAGGGTGAAGCCGGCGCTGCGCCGGCGAACGATGCTGTGGGGCTGTGGTGCAAACATCCGAACGACTCCTCAAAGGCTCAATTTGGCGTGCAAGGCTACCATACCCGCTGCAATACCGACAACAACTCTTTGGCCTGGCGAATCAGTGGATGGACGCCATGGTGTTGCATGATTTATTGCCCTTCAGAAAAGAGCCGCAAAGCGGTGCAGCGTGCCACCGCTTCGGTACGGTTGCGCACCCCGAGCACCTGGTAAATCCGGTGCAAATGGTTCTTCACGGTCAGGGCGCTCAATCCCAGCAGGCAGGCGATTTCCTCGTTGCGCTTGCCGGCGCGCAGCCAGTGCAGCACCTCGCTCTCGCGCGCGCTCAGGGGACGCAGGATGGCCTGCCCCGCCTCCCTGCGCGCAGTGACGGGCGCGCCTTGCGCCAGCCGCGCCAGGGCCAGGTGCAGGTGCGGCAGCAACAGCGTCAGGAAGTAGGCATGGCGCGGGCCGGGACGCATGGGCAAGCCGAACAGGGCAAAGACGGTGGCACCACCGGCCAGTTCTCCGCTGCCGTCGATGAGCACATTGTCGAAGCCGCAGGCAGCGAGCTGCTGGTGCAGCGCCAGGATGGCGGGGGCCGGCGCGGCATCGTGCAGGTCGGCCAGGCAGGGCAAGGCCCCGGCGGCGCTGCAATGGCGGGCCAGCGCGACGGCCAGGCCCGTGTGCGGGTTGCACAGGCGCGCCAGCGCGGCGTCGTCGATCACGGTGCCGTGCAGGCACTCCAGGCGCTGCAACGCCTGGCCGGGGCCAAACTGCATGCACACGAGAAGCTGGTGCGGCAACAGGGCCTGCAGCTGGCCCTGGCTCCACAGGAAAAACTGGTGCACATCGGCCACCTGCACGGCCGACTCGATGATGCGCAGCAGGTATTCCTGCTCGAGCGGGCTGAGGATGACGGGCTGGCTCACGCTGGGACAGTGGCTGCGGCAAGCCGTCAGGCGGCAGCCCGCAGGCCGAGCCTGGCGCGGGCAGACCATGCCACGAAGCGGTAGCCGCTGCCGCGCACGGTTTCGATATGATCCTGGTGGCCACTGGCCTGCAGGGCGCTGCGCAGGCGGCCCACATGGGTATCGACCGTGCGTTCATCGAGAAAGACATGGTCGCCCCATACCTGGTCAAGCAGCTGGGAGCGGCTGTGCACCCGCTCGGGATGGTGCATCAGGAAGTTCAGCAGGCGAAACTCGACGCGGCCCAGGGCAATCTGGCGCGTGCCGGCGGTGACGCGGTGGGTGCTGGGGTCGAGCCGCAAGCCCGCCATTTGTACCGTGTCGGCCGCCGCCAGGGGCGCGCGCCGGCGCAGCAGGGCCTGGATGCGCGCGAGCATTTCGCGGGGGCTGAAGGGCTTGGTGATGTAATCGTCCGCCCCCGCTTCCAGGGCCATGATCTTGTCGTGTTCGCCGGCCCGTGCACTGACCATGATCAAGGGCAGTTCGCGGGTGCGGGCATTGGCGCGGATGCGGCGGATCAGCGACACGCCGGACTGGGCAGGCAGGTCCCATTCCAGCAGCAGCAGGTCCGGCATGGCATCGTCAAGCACCAGCCAGGCCGACTCGGCGTCGCCGCAGCGCGCGACCAGGTGGCCGGCGCGGGTCAGGTTAAAACCGATCAAATCCTGGACGGCAGTGTCGCTGTCAACAACAAGCAGGTGGGCGGACATGGCTACCTCGGCAAAATCTCACACAAAATTGCATAATAAAATGACTATGCCTGAAGCCGGAAAGCAATGACTAATATATTTTTGTTTGAGTATTCAGACAATTGTCGACTAAATCAGGCCCGCCATTCTAGGTGCATTTGCAGCAAATTGCAGTAGAGGAATTACGCAATCCATAAAAAAAGACACATCTGTCGTTTCCGAGCAAATGTGTCTTGGAGAACATGGGGCCAGAGGCCCCTATGCGAGAAAAACAGTGCGCAATCAGTGCGCGCGGCGGCGCATGACGGCGCCGGCCAGCGCCAGCGCGCTCAGCATCAGCAACAGCTGAGACGGCTCCGGCACTTCACCCACGCTGGCCAGGTCACCGGCACTAATGACAATCGATGCGGCCACGCCATTGGCGCCGGGGATGATGGTGAAGTCCACCAGCTGGGCCAGCATGGCAGTCATGTCGGCGTCGTACAAGGCCACGCTGAACAGGGACTCGTTGACATCGTCGATGGTTTCAAAGTCACCGCCGAAATGGACGGTGAAGCCGAAGTTGCCGCCCAGCGTCACGGCCTGGGTCAGATAGCTGATCAGCACATCATTGGTCATGGACACCATGCCGGGAATGGCGCCGCTGACGCTGCCGAAACGGTCGAATTCTACACCGAAGCTGCCGCTGAAATTGGACAGGGTGGCGGTCGCACCCACGGTGCCGACGAAGCCATTGCTGAATGCGAAGTCCAGCAAGCCGCTTTCACCGGCAAAGCTCGAGGTGTCGATGGTGACCTGGTAGGTCGGTCCGGCCACGGCGGCGGCGCTGCCACATGCCATGGCCAGGGCAAACAGGGCTTGCTGCGCGAATTGCTTGAAGTTGAACATGATCTTGTTTCCTTAGACTTTAAAAAGTACCGCTGTAAATGGTGTGGGTGTAGCTCATCGGCACTTTCCTCGGGTTGGAGAACACGAGGCTGACCGTGAATTTGGCGCCAGGCGCCACCGAAGCGTTATTGACCGTGATATAAGGCGCGCCATCCTTGCTGCCGGTGGCGTTGTCCAGCGTGATGCCGGCCGGCAAGTCCTTGAGCTGCACCTGGAACGGGCCGCTGATGGCCGCGCTGGTGGTATTGGTCAGCGTGATGGTGCCGCTGAACTTGCCGGTCAGGCGGTTCAGGGCCAGGGCCGAGCGCTGGATGGCAAAGCCGCCGGTGACGTCGGCATAGGCCGGTGCCAGGTTCAGGCTTACCACCACAGGGTCGTGGTCGGCAGAGCGGTAGGCGTGGTCTTCAATCAGGGCCAGGGCGGCCGGGCTCTTGCCGTCGAGGTTGTAGTCGATCATGGCCGGCTCGTCGGCATTGATATGCCATTCGGTGGCGCCGACGATCTGGGCGTTGAGCGAGGCACTGGCCAGGGCGTGGTCCAGATAGCCCACTTCGCCGTCAAACACGTAGGAGTAAGGAATCCCGGACGGGCGCACGAAACGCTCGAGCTGGTTGACCAGGCCGGCCTGGGTCAGCAGGTGGATCGGGTCTTCGAAGCCATGGGCATTCATGTCGCCAATGACCAGCAGGTCCGGGTCGCCGGCCGTGCTTGCCACGAGGGGCAGGAAATAGTCGCGCAGGCGGGCCGCCTGTTCGGTGCGGCGCAGGTTATGGCAACCCTGGCCATCGCCCAGGTCACCATTGGCGCCCGAGCCGCAGCCGGACTTGGCCTTGAGGTGATTGACCACCAGTGAGAACTTGGCACCGTTGGCCGTCTTGAAGGTCTGGGCCATGGGCGGGCGGCTGTTGACGTCGTCGCTGTCGGACAGCGCACTGCCCACCAGCGACACCTTGGCCGGCTTGTAGATCATGGTCACACGAATGGCGTCGGTACCGGTGGCAGGCGGGGCAGGCACATAGGTGTAGGTCGGGAAACCAATGGCCGCATTGAGCTGCCTGACCAGGTAATCGACCGCGACATCACCATTGTTCTGGATTTCCATGAGGCCGAGCACATCGGCGTCAAGGGCCTTCAGTTCATTGACGATCTTGGCGTTCTGGCGGTCGAACTCGGCCTGATTGTCGGCACCACGGCAATTGCTGCGGCGGATGCTATTGCCCAGCGTGCAACCCTGGTCCACGTTGCCAAACACGTCAGCGCCATTGGTGAAGGTCGTGAAGTAATTGAGCACGTTGGCACTGGCCACGCGCAGATTGCCCGCCGCCAGCTGGGGCGCTGCGGTACGTGGATTGCTTGCCGTGAATGAGGGCTCCACGCTGTACTGCAGCTTGAAGCCGCCGCCACCGCCGCCGATGGAACCATAATCGATCACGCCGGTCAGACCGGTAACGGTGTCGCCGGCGCGGACCACGCGGCTGCCACCGTCAATGTAAGGGATCACGGTTGGGGTACTGAACAGGCTGTCGTCCAGCACCAGCTGGTTTTTCGCATTGGCTGCGGCCAGGGCAATGGCTTCAGGCGTATTGGGACGGAAGCGGTTGGTCGCCGTTTCGCGGCGCCCGTCGGCCAGGGTCAGTTCGCCCCGGTTACCGAGGTAGCTGGTCTGGTTGACCACCAGCGGGTTCACCACATTGACGAGCATGGCTTCCAGGCGCGCCAGGTCCAGGGTGCCGTCAAAGGTGATGTTGGTGGGGGTGACGCTGTTGCCGGTGCTGAGCACGGCAGACGCCGTCACATCCTTCATTTCCGTGTAGGTGCGTGGCGCGCCACTCGGCCGGTATTCCGTGATGGTGCCGCTGACGCGCATGCGGTCGCCCACATTGACCGCCGTTGGCGCGAACACGAACAGCCCGTCCGAGGTGGCGGGGTTGCCGTCGCCGGTCGGGTCTTGCAGGAAGAAGCCGTTGGCGACTTTATGCGTGACCACGCCTTCGGTGGTGACTGTCAGGTTGTTGAAGGGGCTGGTGGCGCCCTCGCCCTGGATTTGTGGAATCGTTGCCGCGCCAGACACACTGACGTTGACCGTGCAGCTTGCTTGCTGGCCGGCGTTGTTGCCAAAGCTGATCACGACCGGATAGCTGCCCACGCCAAGGCTGGCATCAGCCTGCAGGGTCACGCTGGCGACACCGCCCTCGGCACCGGCGGCGGCAAAGCCGGCCAGCGTGATACCGGGCACGCCGCCACTGGTGATGTCGGCGCTGTTGACGACGCTGTCGGCATCGGTGGCCGACAGCGCGGCCATGCCGCCGCTGCCCTGCTCTACCGACAGCGATTCCGGGCAGGCAGGAATAATAGGCTGGGCGACATTGCCGCCGCCGCACAGATTGCGCGCCGAATCGCTGGTGCGCGGGGCCGGCGCGCCGGTGGTGATGTCGAGATCGTTGGCATCGGTATCGACGCAGCCCCCCTCGGCGCGGAACAGGGCCAGGGTATTGCTGCCGGACGGCGCGGCCGTGCCTTCGGCCCCGGATGCAGAACCGAAACCGATCATGTCAACCACGTTCGGCGTCGCCGGGCTGTGGCCGTTGATGGTCACGCTGTCATTGACCAGGGCCAGCTTGCCGTTGGCCGCTGCCATGTTGAACGCGCCGCTCAGGGGCACCACCACCGGCGTGGGCAATGCGGGCTGGGAAGTGCCGCCGCCGCCCTGCTGCTGGACCAGCACATATTGGCCAGGCTCCACCGTCATGGTGGGCAGGATTGCCTTGCCGGACCAGGTGCTGTTCGATGCGGAGGCATACTGCAGCGACCAGCCGCTGAGCGTGACGGCGGTAGCGCCGCGGTTGAAAATTTCAACGTAGTCATTCTTGTAGATCGTGGTTCCGGTATTGCCACCAGCGCCATATACCTGGCTGATCACGAGGTTGGGCGACGCCGCCAGGGCAGGCCAGGACAGGCCTGCCAGTAGCGCGGCAAGCACGGTCATGCGGCCGGGGTGGGAAACGACGAGCTTTTTCATCAAGGAATCCTGAGGTGAGAGGAAGAAAATCGGTATTGTAGAGTTGACCACGGCCGGTGCGGCGCGGCGTTATTAAAATTATTCGATCAGCTAGCGCGATACTAATGTGTCCAAGTGACAAGCTTATGACGCCGCCTTGGGAAGAACGGACCAATCTCGCCCCTGCCAGCCACCGTCATGCGCGGATGTACGTGGAAAATCTGCTTGCCGGAACCGTCTCAACGCGAGGCTCAGCCTGTCTAGAATGACAAGCTCCCCGGTGCTGTCCGATAGAAAAACTGACAGGATGCCCGGCGGCCCGGTGACAAATGCGGCGCGGTGGCGCAGAATTTTTTTAACAACAATGAGTATTTGACAATCAATTCGCACTAAAATGCTATGCCTGTCCAGCCGAAGTTGACCCGAGGAGACCGCACATGACCCTGCCCCTGCATATTGACGACGAAGAACAATTTCAAGTCTCGCAGACCATCCGGGAATTCAGGCTACGACGGCGCGAGATGGGGCAGTTCCCGCTGCCGAATCCATCGACTGTCGTTGCGGCCGAACTGCTAGCGCGCTCGCTGATGGACATGAACGCTCCGGACCTGGGGGCGGTCGGGGTTGCCGAAGTCACCGCCAATGGCTTGACAACCTATATCGCCACATCGTCAGGATTTGGCATGCTGCCAGACGACGTCATCCGGCAATGGTCGGCGTACCTGACCGCGACCCTCGAAAACAGTTATCAGAAAGTTAGCTGCATGAGCCTGAGATCGCATGCCATCTTTTACGCGCCGGCGCACATGGACACGATCCGCTTCATCACCCAGGCGTTTCCCGCTTTCGAGGGCCGGCATCAGCCGATCAGCCAGGCCAACGTCGACGCGGCAGCGCTGGCCTTGCGCCGGTTGCCCCAGGACACGCCATTCGGAACGGACCTGGCAGGCGGCCCCCAGCTGGTCGGCTACGGTCCGGCCATGACAGCCATTCGCATGGCGCTTGCCTGCGCCATCGGTGTTCGCATCAACGCGGCAGGCGCGGAGGATGCGCGCCGCAACGTATTGGCGGCACTGGATCGGCTGAACGATGAACTCGAGGACGCGCCTTATGGCGACCGCTATATGCTGGCACAAAACCTGGCCGCCTTGGCCAACAGCGGCGGCCATCCCGAGCAATTTCGATATCGTGAAAATCCCTTGCAGTCGATATCGGCGGTCACCAAGATCCAGGGCGTGCTGACCGACGCCTGGCGTGTGGCCGACCTGAACCGCTTCTGCGCCGAACCCAAATTGTTTACCTATCTGGCCAACAAAGGCCAGCCCGGCCGCCTGACGGGACAGGTCGCCATATGGTGGGACCGGACGCGGACCAACAACTACTGTCCCGCCCCGGGTACCGGCGTGTGGGCCGACTACATGCTGCCTTGCACGTCCTGCCAGAACCGCTCGCAACAAATGCTGCAAGGCATACCGGTTGGTCCGGAGCGGGTCGAGGAAATGCCGGCAATGGTGCTGGCAAACAAACCGGCAGCGCGGCAGCGGCGTAACTCGATCGGCTGACAGGCGGCCAGGCGGGCACCGGCACAGCGCCGGGGTCTTTCAGCCATGCCGACGGGCGGCGCGCGTGGACCCGGGCGACCGCATGCAAAATAACAACAAGGGAGCCGCAGCTCCCTTGTTTGACCGGCCTGCCCGCTTATGCGCGCTGGTAGATATCTTCGAAACGGACAATGTCGTCTTCGCCCAGATAGCTGCCCGACTGCACCTCGATAATGTGCAGCGGTACCTTGCCTGGGTTTTCCAGGCGGTGGTTCATGCCGATCGGGATGTAAGTCGATTCGTTTTCCGACAGCAGGCTCACTTTCTCGCCACAGGTCACGCGCGCGGTACCGCTCACGACCACCCAGTGCTCGGCCCGGTGGTGGTGCATCTGCAGCGACAGCTTTTCGCCCGGCTTGACCGTGATGCGCTTGACCTGGAAGCGGTCGCCCGCATCAATGCCTTCGTAGTGGCCCCATGGACGATACACCTTGGTATGGTGCAGGTGTTCGGTGCGCTCCTTGAGCTTGAGATGGTCCACCACATTCTTGACGCGCTGGACGTGGTCCTTGTGCGCCACCAGCACGGCGTCCGGCGTTTCGACCACCACCAGGTCTTGCACGCCCACGACCGCCACAATGCGGCTTTCCGCCCGCACCAGCGTGTTGTTCACGCCATCGAGGTAGACATCGCCCCGCTTGACGTTGCCACGCTCGTCGCCGGTCGGCTGCAGCACTTCCCACAGCGCCGACCAGGAACCGACATCGTTCCAGCCAATATCTGCCGGTACCACCACGGCGCGGCTGGTCTTTTCCATGACAGCGTAGTCGATCGAATCGGACGGGCACATGCTGAACGAGGCTTCGTCCAGGCGACAGAAATCCAGGTCCTGGTAGCCGAGGCGCACCGACGCCTCGGACGCTGCCGCGATGGCCGGCGCCAGTTCCTTCAGTTCATCCAGATAGGCCTGAGCCGGCAACAGGAACATGCCGCTGTTCCAGAAGTACGAGCCTTCGTCGAGGAAGCGCTGGGCCGTGTCGCGGTCGGGCTTTTCGACAAAGCGGTCCACCTTGAATCCTGCATCGCCCACTGGCGCACCGCTGTGGATATAGCCATAGCCCGTCTCTGGCGCGGTTGGCACGATGCCGAAGGTTGCCAGGCTGCCGCCGGCCACCAGCGTGGCCGCCTTGGCCACGGCGGCTGCGAACGCCTCGGTGTTCTTGATCACGTGATCGGCCGGCAGCACCAGCATGACCGCCTCAGGATCGGTCCGGATCAGGTAGTTGGCGGCGGCCGCCACGGCCGGCGCCGTATTGCGCCCTACATGCTCAAGCAGGATACCCAGTGGCTTGACGTCAATTTCGCGCATTTGTTCGGCCACCAGGAAGCGGTGTTCATTGCCGCATACGACCAATGGCGCCATCAGCTCCGGCCAGCCGGCCACCCGCAGGACGGTATCCTGCAGCATCGTCTTGTCGCCTACGAGCGGCAGCAATTGCTTGGGCAGCACCGCGCGCGACAGTGGCCACAGGCGGGTGCCGGCACCGCCGGACAAGATGACGGGATAAATTTTCATAGATCTGCTTTCTGATTATTGACTGCTAGGTTCACTTGTTAATTCACTGCGCCGGGTCTGGCGCCGGTCGCGCGCGTTGACCCATTCGCCGTCCGCGTAATCGGAAATGTGTTTCATCTCCCCTTCGCGGTCGACGCTGTAATCTTTATAGACAATCATTTCGTGCAAGTTTACATCATGCAATACCCGGGTATACTCAAACAGCACACTGCGTACCACCTTGGCGCCGGAACAGATATGGCTGCCATGGCCTATCCAGCATGGGCCGACGATGTGCACGCCGGGTTCAACGTGGGTGCCCGAACCGATATACACCGGCCCCTCGATGGTGGTGCCTTCCCAGTCGATCTTGGTATTCAAGCCCACCCACAAGCCATCCTTGATCTGGGTGCCGGGCACGTCGAGCTGGGGAATTTCGCGCAGCAATACCTGCTGCACCACCTGCCAGTAGTCGGACACGGTGCCGATGTCAATCCAGTTAAATGATCGGGCCTGGGCATAGAAGGGCATGCCCTCCTTGGCCAGCAGCGGAAACAGTTCCGAGCCAATGTCGAAGGAGCGGTCCTTGGGAATCAGGTCAATGACTTCCGGCTCAAAGATATAAATGCCGGTACTGATGAAATTGGATTTGGCTTGTTCCGGGCTTGGCTTTTCCTGAAATTCCGTGATGCGTCCCTCGCCGTCGGTGACCACCACGCCATAGCTGGAGACCTTATCCCACGGCACTTCGCGCGTGATGACGGAAGCCAGTGCACCCTTGCGGCGGTGTTCGAACAGGGCCGACTTGAGATCGAGATCGATCAGCGCATCGCCGCACAGCACGATGGTGGTTTCATCGAAAAAGCCGCCGAACTCCTGGATTTTTTTCATGCCGCCGGCCGAGCCGATTGGCTGCGGCACCACTTCGCCTTCGTCGTTGGTATAGCCTTCGAATGAATAGCCGATCTGCACGCCGAACTGATTGCCTTCGCCGAAGTACTCTTCGATCTTTTCGTGCAGGTAGCTGACGTTGACCATGATTTCGGTGATGCCGTACTTGGCAAGGTGCTCGACCAGATAAGCCATGACCGGCTTGCCCAGGATGGGAATCATGGGCTTGGGCAGTTCATAGGTCAGGGGTCGTACACGGGTGCCTTTGCCGGCTGCCAAAATCATCGCTTTCATCGGTATCTTCCTTAATTGTTATTTGGGCAGGGACTGCCATCGCCACGAATCGGCACACATTTGCGCGATATCGCGCTCCGCGCGCCAGCCAAGCTCCGTCTGCGCAAAGGTCGGATCGGCATAGCAGGCGGCGATATCCCCGGGACGGCGCGCCACAATCTGGTAGGGCACGGACTTTCCGCTGGCGCGCTCGAACGCGCGCACCATTTCCAGAACACTGTTACCACGCCCGGTTCCCAAATTGTACGCAACAATTCCTGGGGCTGTCGCCAGCTTGCTTAAGGTTTTGACATGACCTGCGGCGAGGTCGACCACGTGGATATAATCGCGCAAGCCAGTACCATCGGGGGTCGGATAATCGCCCCCAAATACGGACAGCTTGTCGCGCCGGCCTTCGGCCACTTGCGCGATATACGGCACCAGGTTGTTGGGGATGCCGTTGGGCTCTTCGCCAATCAGGCCGCTTTCGTGGGCGCCCACGGGATTGAAGTAGCGCAGCAGGGCGATGCGCCAGCTCGGGTCCGACTTGTGCAGGTCGCGCAGGATCTCTTCGATAAACAGCTTGCTGCGGCCATATGGATTGGTGGCCGACAGGGGAAAGTCTTCGCGGATGGGCACCGTGGCCGGATCCCCGTAGACCGTGGCCGACGAACTGAACACGAGCGTCTTGACACCGTGGGCCTGCATGGTCTCAAACAGTGCCACACTGCCGGTGACGTTATTGTCGTAATAGCGCAAGGGCTGCTCGACCGATTCACCGACCGCCTTCAGGCCAGCGAAGTGAATCACCGCATCGAAGGCATGGGCCGAAAATGCCGCGTCCAGCGCGGCCCGGTCGCGGATGTCGCCGACGATATAGGCCAGCGGCTTGCCGCTGATGCGCGCCACCCGTTCGGCGACGCCGGTGGTGGTGTTGGACAGGTTGTCGTACGCAATCGGCTCATGGCCGGCCGCGATCAGTTCGACGCAGGTGTGGGCACCAATGTAGCCAAGGCCGCCGGTGACGAGAATTTTCATGGGTCGCTTCCTGAATAAATGAGAACAAGCCGCCGCGCAGGCATGCGTGCGGCGCGGCCGCGCGCGTCGCCATGCACGGCACGGGCATCGCGGCAGCGCACAACAGGGCCGCGCTGCTGGCGCAGCGGTGCCGTGCGGATCAGGCCTGGAGCCGGGCCAGCTCGCGCGTGAGTACTTCGACGATGCGCTCGGCGGCCTTGCCATCCCACAGATGCGGGCGGCGGCCTTGCTTGCCCTGGCCGGCCAGCACCTTGCGCGCCTCGGCGACGATGCGCACGGGATCGGTCCCGACCAGCACATTGGAGCCTTCATCGACAGTGACGGGACGCTCGGTGTTTTCGCGAATGGTAATGCAGGGCACGCCCAGTGCCGTCGTTTCTTCCTGCAGGCCGCCGCTGTCGGTCAAGACGACCGTCGCGTCTTTCCACAGGTTGAGGAAGGACATATACGCCTGTGGTCCCATCAAGGTGATGTTGGGACCGAGATCGATGCCGAAGCTGGCCAGGTTGGCGCGGGTCCGGGGGTGGACCGGGAATACCAGCGGCAGGTCGGCCGCGATTTCCTTGAGAGCGCCGGCAATGCGGGTCATCATGACCGCATCATCGACATTACTTGGACGGTGCAGCGTGATGACGCCATAGCGCCCGCCCTGTTCCGCCATGCCGGCCTTGAAGGCTGCCGTTTCATAGCTCGAGGTATCGGCAGTGGTCAGTTTGTCGGCCTGGAACAGGACATTGTCGACCATGACGTGGCCAACGTAATGAATGGCGTCATCGCTCTTGCCTTCCTTTTGCAGGAACTTGACGGCCGACGGTTCGGTAACGAAGAACCAGTCGCTGATGCTGTCGGTGACGAGGCGGTTGATTTCTTCCGGCATGGACATGTCGCCGCTGCGCAGGCCGGCCTCCACGTGGGCGACGGGGATATTGAGCTTTTTGGCAGAGATCGAACAGGCCAGCGTGGAATTGACGTCGCCCACCACCAGCACCGCCGCAGGACGCTCGGCAATGCACAACTCCTCGAACTGCACCATGATCTTGGCGGTCTGGGCCGCGTGGCTGCCGCCGCCGGCGCCCATGAAAATATCGGGCTGAGGAATGCCCAGCTCTTCGAAAAACACCTCGTTCATGTCCCGGTCGTAGTGCTGGCCCGTGTGGACAATCTTGAAGGACAGTGCGCTTTGTTGCTGAAGCGCGCGCACGATCGGGGCGATCTTCATGAAATTTGGCCGGGCGCCGGCGACGAGGTAGATCAGGGACATGGCTGTTCGATTTTTGGCAAAAGGACAATTATAGGATGAAAGCCGGATTTGATGGTTTCCGTTTGATGACAAGCGTAAATATCAGCCCGACACCTGCCATCGCCTGCCCTACCAGAATGTCCAGTTGCCCGTGTAGACCACCCAGCAACCCAGCACGCCATTGGTCAGCGCATGGGCAATCACGGGTGCCCATAAGCTGCGTTGTCGCACGTACAGCCAGCTGTAGGCAGCCCCTGCCACAATGCCGGCCAGCCACAGGTGATGCTCAAAGCCGAAAATGACGGCGCCGATGGCGGCGCTTTGCAGCGTCACCCGGGCCGGATCGAGCGACAGGAAATCGTTCTTGTCCAGCCAGCGCATGAGGAAGGAGCGCCAGAACAATTCTTCCATGACGGGCACCACCAGGGCAGCGCCGGCGATGCGCGCCGCCACCAGCAGCCAATCGACCTGGCCGCCACTGCTGGGATCGTACCCGCCCGGCGCGCCGATCACCATCCACCCCGTGCTGAGGGAAATCCACAGGACGAACACGACGGCACCTACCGCCAGGGCAGCGATGACACCCTTTGGAGTCATGTCCCAGCGGTGAAGTTCCGTGTAGTCGCGCCAAAAATACGCAAGCGTTGCGACCACGGCCACTGTCTTGACCGGATACAGGTAGCGCAGGCTGTCGGCCGCTACGCCCAGGGAGGCAAGCAGGGGCTCGACCAGGAAAAAGGCCAGGTACACCAGAAAGGGCAATACCCGGGCCCATGCAGCGCGGCTGAGCAAGGGTTGCTTGCCTGGCCGGGCGGCACCGTGCTGATCATTTGCCGGCATCAGGGCTTATCCTTTGCTGCGTGCTTCAATCTGTTCCCATTTTTCCAGCGCATCCATGAGCAGCTGATCGATTTCGGCAAAGCGCGCGTTGATGCGCTTGGCGTCGGCCGGATTGGTCTTGTAGAAATCAGGGGCATTGAGCTGGGCCGTGATGAGAGACTGTTCATCCTCCAGGCTGGCAATGAGCAGGGGCAGCTCTTCGAGTTCGCGCTGCTCCTTGTAGCTCAGTTTGGATTTCTTGGCCGGCGCTGCCGGCGCCGCGGCCGCGACTGGCTTTGCCGCAGGCTTGGGCTGCGCAGCCGGCGTCTGGGTCTTGACCCGCTCCCAGTCGCTGTAACCGCCCACGAATTCGCGCCAGCGGCCCTCGCCCTCGGCCACGATGACCTGGGTCACCACATTGTCGAGAAACATGCGGTCGTGGCTGACCAGGAAGACGGTGCCCTTGTAATCTTCCAGCAATTCTTCCAGCAATTCCAGCGTATCGATGTCGAGGTCGTTGGTCGGCTCGTCAAGCACCAGGCAATTGGCCGGTTTGGCAAACAGGCGTGCCAGCAGCAGGCGGTTGCGCTCGCCGCCGGAGAGCGACTTGACCGGCGAACGTGCGCGTTCTGGCGCGAACAGGAAGTCGTTCAGGTACGTCATGACGTGTTTGCGCGCGCCATTGATCTCCACCCAGTCGCTGCCGGGGGAAATGGTGTCCATCAGGCTGGCCTCTTCATTGAGCTGGGCCCGCATTTGGTCGAAATACGCCACCTGCAGCCGGGTGCCAAGCTTGACGGTGCCGCTGTCGGGCGCCTCTTCTCCGAGGATCATCTTGAGCAAGGTGGTCTTGCCGGCGCCGTTGGCACCGATCAGGCCAATCTTGTCGCCGCGCAGGATGGTACCGCTGAAATCCTTGACGATGACCTTCTCGCCATACGACTTGTTCACGTTTTCCAGGTCGGCCACGATCTTGCCGGAGCGCTCGCCCGCACTCACTTCAAGCTTGACCTGGCCCTGCATTTCGCGGCGGGCGGCGCGCTGCACGCGCAGCGCTTCGAGGCGGCGCACGCGGCCTTCATCACGCACGCGGCGGGCCTTGACGCCCTTGCGGATCCAGACTTCTTCCTGCGCCAGGAACTTGTCGAACTTGGCCGCTTCGACTTCCTCGATCTCCAGCTGTTCGCTCTTGCGGGTCTGGTAGGCCGAGAAGTTGCCGGGGTAGGACAGCAGCTTGCCGCGATCGAGTTCAATGATGCGGGTGGCCACATTGTCAAGGAAGGAGCGGTCGTGGGTGATGAACAGGACCGAGCCCTTGAAGTCGCGCAGCAAGCCCTCGAGCCACATGATGGAGCGGAAATCGAGGTGGTTGGTCGGTTCGTCCAGCAGCAGCACGTCGGGCGCCGAGACCAGGGCCACCGCCAGGGCCACGCGCTTTTGCATGCCGCCCGAGAGCGTCCCCATCAGCATTTCGCCGGACAGGCTGAGGCGATCGAGCGTGGTATCGACCTTGTTTTGCATGCTCCAGCCATCGGTGGCATCGAGTTTGACCTGCAGCTCGTGCATGCGTTCCATGAGCGCGTCATCGTCGCCCTGGCCGAACTGGCCGGTGAGCTGCTCGTACTCGGCCAGCATGGCTGCCTGTTCGCCCATGCCGGCGGCGACGGCGTCGAACACCGACATGGAAGGATCGAAGGTCGGCTCCTGTTCCACGTAAGCGATTTTCAATCCCTGCTGCTGGACCAGCAAGCCATCGTCGAGCTTGAAGCGGCCGGAAATAATCTTCAGCAAGGACGACTTGCCGGTGCCGTTGCGGCCGATCAGGCCGACGCGTTCACCCGTTTCCAGGGAAAACTCCGCGTGATCGAGAAGCGCGACGTGGCCGAACGCAAGTTGCGCTGACGATAGAGAGATGACTGCCATAGTGTGTAGAGTGCGGGGCCGGCGAAAGCGGCCGAAATGAATCGGAAGGCAGCATTGTACCGATAGAAACGGCCGGGCTGCCAGTTTGGGCAATTTTTGCCTGAAAGGCGCTGGTGCGGAGATGGTGTCGCCAGCAGGAATCGAACCTGCATCTAAGTCTTAGGAGGACCTTGTACTATCCATTGTACTATGGCGACACACGAGCCCGTGATTATACCGCGTCACCCCGGCCCTGACCACTGGCTGCGGCAACTTCCTCCTCTACGCCCAAAATCAATTTCCCCCCACCAGGGTCAGACCACTTAAACGCGGCAAAATCAATTTCCTGCACGCGGGGTCAGACCACTTAAACGGGCAAAATGCAACTATTTTCCAACATCCATTACCTACTTTGAACTGCTGTCCGCCTCCCACACTATGAAAATCCCATGCCGAACCCGCTTGCCGGGCGACGGACAACGGTGTGGCAAAACGGTGGGGCAATGCTGGACACAGCAGCGGAGCCCGGGAGTTTCCTGAGCCCGACAACGTAAGATTCATTGGCCATAGCTTAGTGTGGCCAATATCGTTCCTTGAAGTAATTACTTTTATCGTTTTCGGCATGAAAACGGCGAAAAATATTGCTTTAACTGCGTTTAAGTGGTCTGACCCCGCCTATGGGAAATTGATTTTGGTGCGTTTAAGTGGTCTGACCCTGGTTTTTGGAAACAAAAGGCACGCGGATTTTCGTTACCGTCAGGGGATGATGGCGGTGACTTCGATTTCGACCCGTGCCCGGTCTTCGATCAGGGCGGCAACTTGCACGGCAGTCATGGCCGGGTAGTGGCGTCCGATCACGTCCCGGTATGCCATGCCCACTTCTCTTCCCGCTGCGAGATATTCCTTTTTGTCCAGCACATACCAGGTCATTCGCACGATGTGCTCCGGCCGCGCGCCTGCTTCGGCCAGCACCGCCACCACGTTTTCCAGCGCCTGACGGGTCTGGCCGGCAAAATCATCAGTGTGGAACTGCCCCTGGCCGTCCCAGCCGATCATGCCGCTCACATGCACACTGCGGCCGCTCGCGGCCACGCCATTCGAATAGCCCCTGGGACGCGCCCAGCCCGGCGGTTGTAACAAGTCCATGCTCATTCCTTTGCTCTAACCTCAGCCGCATCGCGCAGCAGTTCGCGGGCGATGATCAGCTGCTGCACTTCGGTGGCACCTTCGTAGATGCGCAGCGCGCGAATTTCACGATACAGCCGCTCGACCGGATGCTCGCTCACCACGCCCAGGCCGCCGAACATCTGCACGGCAGCGTCGATCACTTTTTGCGCCGTTTCGGTCGCGCTCATCTTGGCCATGGCCGCTTCCTTTGTCACTTTGCCGCCCTGGTCGCGCTGCCACGCGGCGCGGTAGGTGAGCAAGGCGGCAGCGTCGATCCCGGTCGCCATCTCGGCCAGCTTGGCCTGGGTGAGCTGGAAGTCCGCCAGCGTCTGTCCAAACATCTTGCGCGCAGTGGCGTGGCGCAGGGCTTCGTCGAGGGCGCGCCGCGCGAAACCCAGGGCCGCAGCGGCGACCGAGGTGCGAAAGACGTCGAGCGTGGCCATGGCGACCTTGAAGCCCTGCCCGGCGTCCCCAAGCCGCTGGCCGGCGCCGACGCGGCAGTCCCGGAACGCGAGCCGCGCCAGCGGGTGCGGCGCGATGACGTGGATGCGCTCTGCAATCTCGAATCCCGGCGTGTCGGCGTCGATGATGAAGGCACTGATGCCGCGCGCCCCGGGCGCCTCCCCGGTCCGCGCGAAGACCACGTAAAAATCGGCGATGCCGCCGTTGGAGATCCAGGTCTTTTCGCCATTGAGAATGTAGTCGTCCCCTTCCCTCACGGCGCTGCACTGCATGGCCGCCACGTCCGACCCAGCCTGCGGCTCTGACAGGGCAAAGGCGGCTATCGCCTCGCCGCGCGCCACGCGCTGCAGGTAGCGCTCCTTGTTGGCGGCGCTGCCGAACAGGGAGATCGCGCCCGAGCCCAATCCCTGCATGGCAAAAGCAAAGTCGGCAAGCCCGTTATGGCGGGCCAGCGTTTCGCGAATCAGGCATATCGCGCGGGTGTCAATGGCGTCGCTCCCCTGCCCCACCGCGTGCGCCAGCCAGCCGCCTTCGCCCAGCTGGCCCACCAGCGTGCGGCAGGCCTGGTCAACATCGTGCCCGTGCTGCTCGGCCACGTTGGCCGCCGCCCACGCGTCAAGCGCCCCTTCAAGCTGGCCATGCGCCGCAGTGAAGAATGGCCAGGCCAGATAGCTTTTGTCTGCCATGTCAGTCGCCCTCGAATTGCGGCTGTTGCCTGGCCACGAAGGCGTGGTAGGCGCGATGGAAGTCATTGGTGGCCATGCAGATGGCCTGCGCCTGGGCTTCGGCTTCAATCGCTTCGTCCACGCCCATGTTCCACTCCTGCTGGAGCATCTTCTTGGTCATGCCGTGCGCGAAAGTGGGTCCGCCCGCCAGCGCCGCGGCCAGCGCCTGCGCGTCGGCCAGCAGGGCTCCCGGCTCGCTGATGCTGTTGAAGAAGCCCCAGCGCTCGGCCTCGGTCCCGGACATCGAGCGCCCGGTGTACAACAGTTCCGCGGCCCGGCCCTGCCCGATCACGCGCGGCAGCAGCGCGCACGCGCCCATGTCGCATCCGGCCAGGCCAACCCGGGTGAACAAGAATGCGGTCTTGCTGCGCGCGGTGCCGATGCGCATGTCCGATGACAGCGACAGGATGGCGCCGGCGCCCGCACACACGCCGTCGACGGCGGCGATAACGGGCTGGGGACAGGCCCGCATGGCCTTGACCAGGTCTCCGGTCATGCGGGTAAATGCCAGCAGCCCGGGCATGTCGAGCTTTGTCAGCGGCCCGATGATGTCGTGCACGTCGCCCCCCGAGCAGAAATTGTCGCCGGCACCGGTGATGACGATTGCCTTGACGTCGTCGGCGTAGGCCAAGGCGCGGAACAGGTCGCGCAGTTCGGCGTACGTGTCGAACGTCAGCGGGTTCTTGCGCTCAGGGCGATTGAGCGTGACGGTCGCCACGCCGCCTTCGACCTCGAACCTGAAGTGGCTGGCCGTGTAATCAGCGAGCCGGCTGCGGTTGCCCGGCAGCTGGTGCGCCTGGCCTGGTAGGTAACGCATGGTGATTCCTTATTCCTGTTTGTCGTCGGCCGAGTTCAGGTGCTGCTTCATCTGCGACAGCAGTGTGATCAGCTGGCCCTTGTCGTCGGGAGAGATATCCTGCAGCAGCTCGGCGATCCAGCCTTCATGCACCACCGCCATGTCGGCAAAGGTGCGCCGCCCCGCCTCGGTAAGCTTGACCGTATACACCCGGCGGTCCTTTGCATCGGGCACGCGCACCACCAGCTGCTCGCGCTCGAGCTGGTCGGTGATGCCGGTGATGTTCCCACCGGTGACCATCATGCGCCTGGACAGCTCGCCCATGCGCAGGCCTTCGGGATGGCGCTCCAGCTGCGCCATCAGGTCAAAGCGCGGCAGCGTGATATCGAAGGTGGTGCGCATGCGGCTGCGGATTTCATTTTCGATCTTCACGGTGCAGGCCAGCATGCGCAGCCACAGCTTGAGCGACTGATGGTGGTCCTGTGTCAGGCGGCTGGCCAGGTCAAGTGGCTGCGCGCCATCTCCCTGTACCGCCCCCGCGCCGGATTGGTCGCTCACATGACCTCCCCGCCCGCCACCGCAAGCGCCTGGCCGTTCATGGCGCCCGACCCGGGCAGGCATAACCACCGAACGGCGTTGGCCACTTCGTCGGCCTGCACCAGTCGTCCCTGGGGATTGCCGGCGGCCAGTTCGCTGCGCGCCTGCTCTTGACTGCGCCCGGTCTTGGCCACGATGTTGGCCACCGCGTCGCTGACAATGCCGGTGTCGGTAAAGCCCGGGCACACGGCGTTGGCCGTCACGCCCTTGAGCGCAACCTCCAGCGCCAGTGCGCGCGTCATGCCGATCACACCATGCTTGGCCGCGCAATAGGCTGCCACGTAGCGGTATCCGGCCAGCCCTGCGGTGGAGGCGACATTGACCACCCGTCCCCAGCCCGCGGCCAGCATGGCGGGCAGCGCGGCCTGGGTGCAGTGAAAGGTACCGCTCAGATTTACGTCGAGCATGCGCTGCCACGTGGCCTCGTCGGTCTTGCCAAAAGGGGCAGATGCGGCCTGCCCTGCATTGTTGACGAGGATGTCCACCTGGCCTGCCTGCGCGAATGCGGCGTCCACCTGGCGCCGGTCCGCCACGTCCATTACCACGCAGGCGGCGCCGATAGCGCGGCCTGCGGCCAGCAGCCGGCTTTCGTCGCGCCCGCAAATCGTCACCCGCGCGCCGGCATCAATCAGGGCCCGCGCCACCGCCAGGCCGATGCCGCTGCCGCCACCCGTCACCAGCGCGTGCTTTCCGGTCAGTTCGCCCATCATCCCTCCAGCAGCCGGGCCGCCACCTGCTGCGGTGTGAGGCCGGACGATGCGGCCGCAATCTGGCGTTCGCGCTCCAGGTTGCGTTCCAGCTGTACTTTGGCTGGCCGGTACTGGCGCGGCCACTCGAGCGCGGTAAAGCCAATGCGGGCCGCTTCGGTCAGCGTCCAGGCCGGGTTGGCCAGGTGCGGCCTTCCAACCGCGCACAGGTCGGCGCGCCCGGCGGCGATGATGCTGTTGGCGTGGTCGGCTTCATAGATCGATCCGACCGCGATGGTGGGGATCCTGGCTTCGTTGCGCACGCGGTCGGCAAACGGGGTCTGGAACATGCGGCCATATACCGGCTTTTCACGCTTGCTCACCTGGCCCGAGGAGCAGTCAATCATGTCGGCGCCGGCATCCTTGAACATTTTGGCGATCTGCACGGCGTCGTCCGGCGTGATGCCGCCTTCGACCCAGTCGTGCGCTGAAATGCGTACACTGACCGGCTTGTCCACCGGCCACGCGCCGCGCACTGCGCGAAACACGCGCAGGGGATAGCGGCAGCGGTTCTCCAGGCTGCCGCCATAGTCGTCCTGGCGCTGGTTGGTCAGGGGCGAAATGAACGACGACAGAAAGTAGCCGTGGGCGCAGTGCAGTTCCAGCCAGTCGAATCCCGCTTCAGCGGCGGCGCGCGCGGAGCGCACAAAGTCCGCTTCGATGTGCGCCAGGTCCTGCTCCGTCGCTTCGCGCGCCATCTGCGACACGCCTTCGATGTACTGCTGGCTCGACGCCGATACCAGCGGCCAGTTGCCCTCCGCCAGCGGCTGGTCGATCCCTTCCCACATCACGCGCGTCGATCCCTTGGCACCGGCATGCCCCAGCTGCACGGCGATCTTCGCGTCTGAGTTGGCATGCACGAAGTCGACGATGCGTTTCCATGCCCGGGTGTGCTCCGGCGCATACAGGCCCGGACACGCAGGCGTGATGCGGGCGTCCGCCGATACGCATGTCATCTCCGCGAACACCATGCCGGCGCCGCCAAGCGCGCGCGCGCCGAGATGGACCAGGTGATAGTCGCCCGGTAGGCCGTCCACCGCCGAATACTGGGCCATGGGCGAGACCACGATCCGGTTCTTGAGGGTGACGCGGCGCAGCCGGAACGGGGTCAGCATGGGAATCACGCGGGCACCCGGCACCAGGGCAACACCGGCCTGTTCGCAGGCGCGCCGCGCGATCCATTGTTCAAAGCCTGCCACGTAGCCGGCATCGCGCACGCGCAGGTTTTCGTGCGACAGGCGCTGGCTGCGGGTGAGCATGGAATAGGCAAACTGCGGCGCTTCCATGGCGGTGTAGCGCTCCACGTTCTCGAACCATTCCATGGAGTTGCGCGCCGCGCTCTGGATCTTCAGCACTTCCACGGCGCGCGCCGCAGCGTAGGCGTCGAGCGCAGCGCGCACGTCAGCGTGGCTGGCGAAGCAGCACGCCAGTTCAATGGCGTCTTCCAGCGCCAGCTTGGTGCCCGATCCGATCGAGTAGTGGGCGGAATGGGCGGCGTCGCCCATCAGCACCACCGGCCTGCCGTCCTGCCAGTGAATCCACTGCCGGCATACCACGCGCGGGAAAGTGATCCACATGGCCGAGCCGCGCAGGTGACTGGCGTTGGACATGAGCTTGTGGCCGTCCAGCTGCTCGGCAAACAGGCGCTCGCAAAAGGCAATGCCATCTTCCTGCGACATGTGATCGAGGCCGCACTTGCGCCACACTTCTTCGGGTGTCTCCACGATGAAGGTGGAGGTATCGCCATCATATTGGTAGATGTGGGCCTGGAACCAGCCATGCTCGGTCTTCTTGAAGGCGAAGGTAAAGGCGCCGAACTTCTTGCGCGTTCCCAGCCACACAAAGCGGCAGCGGCGCGCTTCGATGTCGGGCTGGTAGGTCGCTGCATAGCGCTGGCGGATGCGGCTGTTCAGGCCATCAGAGGCAATCACCAGATCGGCACCATGACGGGCCGCCAGTTCCTGGTCGTCGGTGACGTCGCACTCGAACACCAGCTGGACACCCAGCTCTTCGCAGCGCTGCTGCAGGATGTTGAGCAGGCGCTTGCGTCCGATGCCGCAGAAACCATGGCCGCCAGAGGTGATCTTTTCGCCCTTGAAGAAGATGTCGATATCGTCCCAGTGGTTGAACGACTGCAGGATCGCGCGTGCACTGGACTCGTCCGCAGCGACCAGGTTGCCCAGGGTCTGATCGGAAAACACCACGCCCCAGCCAAAGGTGTCATACGGCCGGTTACGCTCGACGACGACAATGTCGTGGCTCGGGTCCTGCTTTTTCATGAGCAGGCCGAAATAGAGCCCGGCCGGGCCGCCACCGATACATACAATCTTCATTCAGGCTGCCCGTAGTTTGAAGCGCTGCAGCTTGCCAGTCTCGGTGCGCGGCAGTTTGGCAAGGAATTTCACGGACCGGGGATACTTGTAGGGCGCAATCTGCGCCTTGACATGGTCCTGCAGCTCGCGCACCAGCGTCTCGCCTTCCGCAAACCCGGGCTTGAGCACGACGTGCGCCTCCACCACCTGTCCGCGCTCGTCGTCGGGCCGGCCCACCACGCCGCATTCGAGTACCGCAGGATGGCGCATGAGGGCATCTTCCACCTCGGCGCCGGCGATGTTGTAGCCTGCCGAAATGATCATGTCGTCCGTGCGCGAACGGTAGACGAAGTAGCCGTCGGCATCCATTTCGTAAGCGTCGCCGGTCAGGTTCCAGCCATTGACAACGTAGTCCGTCTGGCGCGGATCGGCCAGGTAGCGGCAGCCGGTCGGCCCCTTTACGGCCAGGCGGCCGATGACACCGGGGCCCACCTGCCTGCCTTCATCGTCCAGGATGCAGGCCTGGTAGCCGGGCACCGGTTTGCCGGTGGCGCCGGGACGAATCTCGTCGCCCGCGGCCGAGATGAAGATGTGCAGCATTTCGGTCGCGCCAATACCGTCGATCATGGCCAGGCCGGTGGCACCTTGCCATGCTTCGCGCGTGGCCAGCGGCAGCGCTTCGCCGGCAGAGACGCTCTGACGCAGGCACGACAGGTCGAAGCCGTGCGCCAGGGGAGCCATCTGGCGATAGAAGGTCGGCGCGGTGAAGCATATCGTGGCGCGGTACTTGTCGATGGCGGCGAGCAGGGTGTCCGGCGCGAGCTTTTCGAGCAGTACGCCGGCGGCACCTGCGCGCAGGGGAAACAGCAGCAGCCCACCCAGCCCGAAGGTGAACGCCAGCGGCGGCGTGCCGATGAAGATGTCGTCGCGCGCGGCGCGCAGCGTGTGGCGCGGAAAGCAGTCGCAGATCGCCAGCAGGTCGCGATGGAAGTGCATGGTCCCCTTGGGCACACCAGTGGTGCCGGAGGTGAAGCTGATCAGGCAAACGTCGTCGGCGGCGCTGGGGTGCGCCGCGAAAGGCGCATGGTGGCGCGCCATGAGCGCTTCGAGCGTCCCCGGCTCCCCGCCACCGTTGAAGTAGACGACCTTTTTCGGCGGCGTGGCCAGGGCCTCGATCTCGCTGCGCAGGCTGGCCGAACACAGGACCGCGTCCACACTGGCCTTGTCGGAAATGGTGGTCAGTTCGCGCGCACGCAGCAAGGGCATGGTGGGCACGGCGATCAGCCCGGCCTTGAACACGGCCAGGATGGCCGCTGCCATCATGGGGTTATTCGCGCCGCGCAGCAGCACCCGGTTGCCGCTGACCAGCCCCAGCTCGCCGCGCAGCACGTGGGCGATGGCGTCCACCTGCTTCTGCAGCTCTGCGTAGGTCCAGCTCCCGCCTTCGCCAATGATGGCAATGCGCTCGCCATCGCCCCGCGTCACCGCGCAGTCGAGCAGTTCGGCGGCGCAGTTCAGGCGCTGCGCATAGACCAGTTCCGGCAAGTCGAAACGCAACTCGGGCCACTGCCCCGGCGGCGGCAAATGCTCGCGCGCGAAGTGGTCGTCGTAAGCGGACTGGCTCAGTACTGCACTGTGACGTGTCATGTTGGCCCCATGCTTGGGTGAGTATCGGCGAGCAGATACTTTAGACCTAAACAATCACGGTATCAAGCAATATTATTGACGGGATTGAAATTCATTGATGGCGGCGACCTGGCAGGTAGCGGCACGTACGATATCGGCCAGCACCGCCTGCACCTGCGCGCGGTCCATGGCGCCGTCTGGAAGCGCGCGCAAGCCTTCCGCTGCGCCGTTCAGGCCCAGGGTGAGGCAGCCGGCGTGGAGCCGGTCCAGGCGCAAGCGCGCGGCATCAATGTCGCCACTGGCGATGATGGCGTCGATCTCCGGGGCGGCCAGGGCAAGCTGGGTCTGGAAGCCGCCCAGGTACACCAGCAGGCGCTCGCCATTGATCCCGAGCCGGTGCATGGTCGCTTGCGGCGTTTCGCATTCCATGTCGTGATGGGCGGGGGTCAAGGGCGCCAAGAAGGAGCGTACCTGGTCGTGCTGGAAGGGCTTGACCAGGTAGCCGTTCACGCCAAGGCCGGTGGCCTGGTCGACGGTGGCAGTATCGTTGGCCGAGGTGACCAGTACAAAGGGCATGGAGGCCAGCTCGGGATGGCCCTTGACGCGCTCGAGCAGCTCCATCCCCGACAGGCGCGGCATGCGCAGGTCGCAAAAGCAGATGGCGGGACGCAGCCCGGCGCACAGCTGGTCCCACGCATCCTGCCCGTCTTCGGCTTCGATGATGTCGACATGGCCGCAGGCGTCAATCAGGTGCATCAGCACCATGCGCGAGACCACGTCATCGTCCACCACCAGAACTTTCATGCCCATCTCCGTCAATCCTTCTTGCTGCCAGTGGCAAGGACATCAATATTACAGCAAAACCAAGGCCGCACTAGGCCTGTCCCGGGGTCGTCACGCTAAAGTGATCGAGCAGTTCGCGCACGCGCGGCAGGCCCGCTTCCACCTCCTGCCAGTGGCCCCGGTCGGCCGCCAGTTCCAGCGCGCCGCACAGGGCATGCAGCTCACGCGCTTCCAGATAAGCGGCGCTGCCCTTGATCCCGTGCAGCAGGCGCCCGGCTTCGGCGCTGTCGCGCGCCAGCACCGCGCGCTCCAGGTCTGCGCGGCGGGCCGGCACGTCGCTGGCAAAGGCGGCCCGCATGCGCGTGCGCAGGTCACTGCTGCGGCGCGCGTACTGGTGGGGCGGCGTGGCAGTGGGCGGTGCAGCGGCTACGCCGAACATGGCGTCGAGTTCACTGGTGCTTGGCGTGCGCGGTGCACGCCGCGCCAGTGGCCGCAGCGCCACGCCGCGCGCAAGCTGGCGTTCAATGGCGCGTGAAAGATGGCGGTGCAGCGCCGTTTCGTCGATCGGCTTGGACAGGAAGTCGTCCATGCCGCTGTCGATGTAGCGCTGCCGGTCTTCCTCGCTGGCGTTGGCGGTCAGTGCAATGATCATGAGGTCGCGATCAAGCACGGGGCGTTCGGCCGGGCCGCCGCTGCGAATCAGGCGCGTGGCGCTGGCGCCATCCATTTCCGGCATGCGCCCGTCCATGAGTATGAGGTCATAGCGATTGAGCGCACAGGCGGCAACGGCCAGCGCGCCGTTGTCGGCGATGTCCACCTGGTGCCCCAGTTCCTCCAACATCATGCGGATGATGATCTGGTTGGTCGGGAAGTCTTCGGCGCACAGTACATGCAGCCGGTGCGAGTGCGGGGCCAGCTGCGCCGGCGGCTGCATGGGCGGCGCCACGCCGTCTGCCATCGGCAGCACCACGGTAAAGGCGCTGCCCTGCCCCACCTCGCTGCGCACGCTGATGGTGCCTCCCATGAGCTGCACCAGCTGGCGGCAGATGGCCAGGCCCAGACCGGTGCCGCCATAGCGGCGCGTGGTGGTACTGTCGGCCTGCTCGAACTTCTGGAACAGGCGCTCCAGCGCATCCGGGGCAATGCCGATGCCGCTGTCGCTGACGCAGAAGGAAATCAGGTTGACGCCGGGCGCCGTGTCCGGGCCGGGTTCGAGCAGCGTCACGTCCAGCCTCACCGCGCCGGCGTGGGTGAATTTGAAGGCATTACCCAGCAGGTTGACCAGCACCTGGCGCAGCCGGGTCGGGTCGCCCACCACGAATTGCGGCAGCGACTGGCCCAGCACAATCCGGAAGCCGACACTGCGCGCCGCCGCCTGCTCTTCAAACAGGGTGCCCACGTTGGCCAGCATGGGTGCCAGGGCAAAGTCGATATTCTCGATGGTGAGCTTGCCCGCTTCGATCTTGGAAAAATCGAGCAGGTCGTTGATGATGGTGAGCAGGGCCTGGGCATTGGCCTGGCCGCGCAGGATCTGTTCGCGCGTGTTCTCGTGCAGGCGCGCATCGCGCAGGGCAAAGCGCAGCATGCCGATCACGCCGGCCAGCGGGGTGCGCATTTCGTGACTCATATTGGCCAGAAATTCCGATTTCTGGCGCGTGGCGTCCTCCGCCTTCTGCTTGGCAAGGCGCAGCCGCTCGTCATTTTCCTGCAGCGCGCGATTGGCTTCGGCCAGCTGCTCGGTATTTTGCCGCACCTGGCGTTCCTGCTCCATCAAGCGCGCCTGCGTTTCTTCGAGCTCGCGGTAGGCGCGCGCATTGTCCAGCGCCACGGCGGCGTGCGCGGCCAGCGTTTGCAGCATGTCCAGGTGGACCTGGCGATAGGCATTTCTCTCCACGCTTTGCACGCACAGCACACCCATCATGCGCTCCTTGACGATGAGCGGCACGTACATGGTGGAGCGGGGCCGCGAGCGCGGTTCACCATCGACCCGAAATGGCGGCGCAGGCGGCGGGCTTGGCGGCTGCGGGAGGTAGCGCGTCCAGTCGGCATCCATGTCATTGATGAACACTTCGCGCCGCTCGTGGAAGCACCAGACCGCAAACTGATTGCGGTCTTCCAGGGAGCGCTCGTAGTACTGGCTGCGTACGCCCTGGTCCATCGCAAAGGGGAAGCGGATCAGGCCAGCTTCTTCGTCATAAAAGCCGATGCCGAATATGCGCGCGTCCATCAGGTGATGGACGTGGCGGTACACGGCCAGCATGATGGTTTCCATGTCCAGCGTGGCCGTCAGTTCGCGTCCGATCCCCGACAGCACCGAGATGTTGCGGTGCGCCTGTTCCACCTGTTCCTTCTGCAGTTCGACCTCGTAGCGCTGGCGCTCGGCCTCCGAGCGGCGCTGCTCGGCCTCGTAGCGCTGGCGCTCGGCCTCCGAGCGGCGCGATTCGAGTTCGCCTTTCTGCCGCTCGAGCAGCTTGTTCTGCTCTTCGATTTCCAGCGTGCGCGCACGCACCTGCCGCTCCAGCAGCGCCTTCTGGCGCCGCAGCCCGGACAGGCGGGCGCGGTACACCAGCCATGCGCTGCCCAGCACCAGCAGGGCGACCGCGGCGCGGAACCATAATGTCTTCCACCACGGCGGCAGGATCTCGACCTCGATGCTGGCACTGTCGCTGCTCCATATGCCATCCTTGTTGGCGGCCTTGACGCGGAATGTATAGTGTCCCGGGTCCAGGTTGGTATAGGTGGCGAAGCGGCGTCCGGCGTCTGTGCTGACCCAGTTCTCGTCGAAACCCTCCAGCCGGTAGGCGAAGCGGTTGCGCTGCGGCGCGGCGTAATGCAGGGCGGCGAATTCAAACGAAAACACCGAATCCTCGGCCCGCAGGGTCAGGGCGCGGGTCTTGTCCACGGGCGCGGCGAGCATGCCGGGACGATACTGTTCAACCGGCTTGTTGAAGATCTGGAAGCCGGTGATGGCCACGCGCGGGGCGGCCAGGTTGTCGACAATGGCGTCCGGATGAAATGCGGTGATGCCATTGAAGCCGCCGAAATACATGGTGCCGTCGGCCAGGCGCACGGCCGAACCGTCAAAATACGCTCCTTCGATCATGCCGTCGACCGCGCTGTAATTGCGCCACTGGCCAGTGGCCGGATCCAGGCGCGATATGCCGGCGTTGGTACTCACCCACAGCCGTTCGCGCTCGTCCTGCAAGATGGCGGCCACGCCTTCGTCGGCCAGTCCATCGCGCACGGTGTAGCGCTTGAAGCGTGATCTGGGGCCGGCGTCGTGGTCCATCCTGTTGAGCCCACCGGCGGTGCCGACCCACAGGGTGCCGCGCCGGTCTTCGAGCAGGTAATGCACTTCGTCGTGACTGAGGCTGGCCGGGTCGCGCGCATTGTGGCGGTAGTGGGTGAATTTGCCGGTCGCGCGATCGAGCTTTTCCAGGCCGTCAAAGGTGCCGATCCACAGCTGGCCAAGGCGATCTTCCAGGATGGGACGGGCAATATCGTCGGACAGGCTGGCTGGGTCGACAGGATTGTGGCGATAGGTGGTGACGGCGCCGCTTTGCGGGTCAAGGCGATGCACGCCGCCGCGCGTGGCCAGCCACAGCATGCCGCTGCGGTCGCACAGCATGCCGCGCACATTGTTGCTGTCCGGGTCGCCGCCGGCCAGCACGCGCCGCTGCATGGCACCGCTGGCCGGATCGAAGCGGGTCAGGCCATTGTCGCTGCCCACCCACAGCACGCCCTGGCGGTCGCGCGCCAGGGCGGTCGCCGACAGGCCCACCAGGGTGCGCGGATCGCGCGGATCATGCCGGTAAAAGCGCGCCGCACCGGTGGCAGGGTCAAGGTGGGACAATCCTTCGTTGGAGCCGGCCCACAGCTTGCCGTCGCCCGCGTCCAGCAGGGCGCGCACCTTGTTGTCGACCAGTGTGTGCGGCGGCGTGGACTGGCGCACCACGCGGGCAAAGCCTCCGCTGCTCAGATCGACCCGGCTCACGCCGGCGTACCAGGTGCCAACCCAGAAGGTGCCCAGCCGGTCGCGGTACAGGCTGGACACCTGGTTGTCGCCAACGCTGCGTTTGTCGCCCGTCAGGTGGCGGTAGTTGCTGAAGCGGCGCGCGGCCGGATCCCACAAGTACAGGCCCTGCGTGGAGCTGCCCATCCAGAGGCGCCCTTCGCTGTCCTGGTACAGGGCCGTGCTCCAGCCGCCGCCCACGCCTTCGGCCGCGCCGAGGCGCTGGCGCTGGCCCGGCATGCCCTGCTTGCCGAGGGCGATGGTGTCCAGCGCGGCCAGGCTGCCGATCCACAGGGTCTGGCGCTCGTCCACCAGCAGCGACACGATGGAGTCGCTCTTGGGGTCGGCGCCGGGCGATGGATGGTAGTCAAAGCGCGTGGCGCCGGGCGCCAGGCTGTGCAGGCCACCATTGGTGCCGATCCACAGGCGTCCGCCGGCGTCCAGGGCCAGGGCCCCAATCTGGTCGTCGCGCAAGCTGCCTTCCTCGCCCGGCACATGATGCCAGGTGCGGAATTTGCCGGTGGCCGGGTCAAAGTGCTGCAGGCCATCGCCCGTGCCGAGCCACAAACCACCGCGCGCATCTTCGACAATGGTGCGGATGCGGCGAGCGCCATTGCCACGGCGTTCGCGCTGCGAAGGCGAATAATGGGTGAAGGTCTGGGTCAGCGGATGGTACAGGTCAAGCCCGCCGTCGGTGCCGATCCACATGCGCCCGCGCCGGTCCACGTGCAGCACGCGCACCCAGTTGTTGACCAGGCTGCGCGGGTCGGCCGGCAGGTTGCGGAAATTGCGAAAGCCATAGCCGTCAAAGCGCGACAGGCCGCCCTGGGTGCCGAACCACATGAAGCCGTCGGCATCCTGCACCACCGCCAGCACTGATTCCTGGGCCAGTCCCTGGTCCACGCTGAGGTGCTCGAAGCGCAGCGTGCGCGCCGGCCCGCCAGCTGTGGCCAGGAGGGGCAGGCAGCATAGCAGCAGGAGCGCGGTGGCGCGCCAGCGCCGTTTGATCAGGTCGTAGTAGGTCATGTCAGTGGCCGAAGAACGCCAGCACGTCGGCCTTGCGCGCATGCGTGTCACGCTGGCCGAGCCGAATCAGCTCGCACGTGTAGCTCGATTCGAACAGCAGGTAGGAGGCCAGGGCCGAACCGCGCGCCTCGGTCGCGCCGATGCCCGACAACAGGGTGCGGATAGGCTTGGGCAGGCTCGCGGTGTGGCGGCTGGCGATGGCGTCGAGCCGCTCGGACGGCGCAATCACCAAGAGCTGCACCGGCTTCAAGGGCGTTTTGGCGAGGTATTCGGCCGGCAGCATCGATAAGGTCAGATTGATGCGGTTCAGGCGCTCGATGTCCACGGCCAGGCCATCGAGGAAGATCGAGGACATGGCGTGACCGGCAATCTGGGCCAGGCTCGGATAGCGTACCTGTCCAGGCATGGCCTGGGCCGGCTCGTGCAGGCGTCCTGCGCCCACCACCAGCACCCGGGTGGCGCCCAGGTGAATGGCCGGCGAGATCGGGGCCAGCTGGCGCATCGACCCGTCGCCGCAAAATTCGCGGCGGCTGCCCATGAATAGCGGCACTGCGGGAAAAATGAAGGGAATGGCCGACGACGCCAGCAGATGCTCGACGCCGATCTGGTCCTGCAATGCCACGCGCCCCATGCGCACCCATGGCTTGATGTCGGCGGCGGTCTGGTAAAAGGTCACGTGATTGCCGCCCGTGTAGGACGAAGCGGTGACGGCCAGCGCATGCAGCAGCCCGTCCGACAGGGCAGCATCAAGGCGCGGCAAATCGAGCATGCGGTGCAGCAGCCCCACCAGCGGGGTATTGTCGAGCAGTGAGGTGGGGGGCGCGGCGCGCCATTTGCGCAGCAGCCAGCCAAACGAGAGCAGCGACAGCCAGCGCGCGCCTGAACGCAGCACGCCCAGCGAATCGGCGCGGTAGACCTGTTCGACCGTGAAGTTTTCCCACACGTCGAGCAGCTTTTGCACGCCTTCCGAAAAGTTATCGGCCCGGCAGCCCAGCGCCGCTGCGTTCAGGGCGCCGGCCGAGGTGCCGCAGATGATGTCGAAGGGATTGCGCGCCGGCCGCCAGCCCGATTCCCACAGTATCTGGGAGATGGCCTGCAGCACGCCAACCTGATAGGCCGCGCGCGCGCCGCCGCCAGTCAGTATCAGGCCGGTTTTTTGTTCTATTCCCATCCAGCAAGCGTAGCAGGGTCTGGCACCTTTGCGGGAAAAAAGCGCGCTGCCGATGGCAAATCGGGCACAGTCTCAATCACCCCTGGCCACGCCTTCGCGGCGCGGATCGGCGCCACCGAACCACCATGGCTGCCCATGAATGGAGATGCGCTGCACCCCTTGCAGGCCGGACGTCATGTCGTAGCTGCGCAGGCTGTGGCCGCGCGATCTGAGAGCTTCCTGGATGGCGGGCGGGAAGCGGCCCGTTTCCAGTTCGGTCGGACCATTGCGGCTGCCGAAATTGGGCAGATTGATTGCCTGCTGCATGTTCAGGCCCCAGTCCAGGGTGCCGACCAGGGTCTTGGCCACGTAGTTGATGATGGCCGGGCCGCCGGGCGAGCCCACAGCCAGCACCAGCTTCTTGCTGGCGCGGTCGAACACGATGGTGGGCGACATGGCGCTGCGCGGGCGCTTGCCCGGCTGGACGCGGTTGGCGATGGGGCCATTGGCATCGTGCGAATCGAAGGAAAAATCGGTGAGCTGATTATTGAGCAGGAAGCCGCGCACCATCTGGCGCGCGCCAAAGGCGTCTTCCACCGATGTGGTGAGCGAGACACCGGCGCCGCTGGCGTCCACCACCACCACATGCGAGGTGGCCTTGGCCTCAATAGCATTGTCGGTGCCCCAGGCCACCTCCATGCCGGGCGGCGTGCCGGCAGGCGCGGTGCCCATCGATTTTTCGCCAATCAGCGCTGCGCGCTGCGCCAGGTAGGACTTGTCGATCAGGGCCGGCACGCCCCGCCCGGGCAGCGGCACGAAGTCGGTGTCGGCCGCGTACCGGTTGCGGTCCGCATAGGCCAGGCGCGCCGCTTCGGTAAACAGGTGCAGGGCCTCCACCGCGGGCACGCCGTCCTGCGGCGGGTGCGCCGCCATGTTGCGCGTTTCGAGTATGCCCAGCATCTGGGCGATGGCGATGCCGCCCGAGGATGGTGGCGGCATGCCGCACACGGTAAAGGCGCGGTAGTCGCTGCATACGGGCGGGCGCAGCACGGCCTTGTAGCCTGCAATATCGGCCAGCGACAGCTTGCCGGGATTGGTCGGGTGGGACGCCACCTTGGCCACGATGTCGCGCGCAATAGCGCCCTTGTAGAAGGCGTCGGCACCGCCCGCCGCAATCATGCGCAAGGTCGTGGCCAGGGCGGGATTCTTGATGATGTGACCCACCGGCCATGGCTTGCCATCGTGGTAGAAGTAGGCGGCAGCGACCGGGTCCTTGCGCAGGTGCTGGTCATGATCGAGCTGGCGGTGCAGGCGGGCCGACAGCGCAAAGCCGGTATCGGCCAGCTTGATGGCCGGTTCGAACAGCGCCTTCCAGGGCAGTTTGCCGTGCTCCTTGTGCGCCAGTTCCAGCATGCGCAACACGCCCGGGACACCCACCGAGCGCCCGCCGACCACGCCGGTCGCGCGCGACACGGGGCTGCCGTCGGCGTTCTGGAACAGCTTGTCGGTGGCGGCAGCCGGCGCCGTTTCGCGCCCGTCAAAGGCTTGCACCTTCTTGCCATCGTAATGCATCAGGAAGGCGCCTCCGCCAATGCCCGACGATTGCGGCTCCACCAGCGTCAGCACGAGCTGGACGGCAATGCCGGCATCAATCGCACTGCCGCCCTTCTTGAGAATGGCGTAGCCGGCCTCGGCTGCCAGCGGGTTGGCGGCTGACACCATGAATTTCTTGGCAGCCCAGCCTGCCTTTTCCTGAAAACCGGTGGCAATTTCCGGCGCCTTGTGCGCCGCATCGGCTGCCGGGGCAGCAATCTGTGCGGTAGCGCCGGCGCTGGCCAGGGCCAGGGCCAGCAAAGTCAGTTTGACCATGTACTCTCCTAGTGACAACGCGCAGCCAGGGCTGCGCGCTTGAACAAAAGGTATCGTACAGTAAATTGCTTTATTTCGGCTGCATGCGGATGGCACCGTCCAGGCGGATGGTCTCGCCGTTGAGCATGGTGTTTTCAATGATGGCCTTGGCCAGCTGGGCGTACTCGGCAGGACGGCCCAGGCGCTGCGGGAACGGGACCATGTTGCCCAGGGCGGTGCGGACTTCTTCCGGCATGCCCATCAGCATTGGCGTTTCGAAAATGCCAGGGGCGATACACATGACGCGAATGCCGCTGCGGGCCAGGTCGCGCGCCATGGGCAGGGTCAGGCCCACCACGGCAGCCTTGGACGAGCCGTAAGCGGCCTGGCCAATCTGGCCATCATAGGCGGCAACGGACGCGGTATTGATGATCACGCCGCGCTCGCCGGAGTCGCCCGCTTCCGTCTTGCCCATCGCATCGGCAGCCAGGCGCGACATATTGAAGGTGCCCACCAGGTTGATGTTGATGGTGCGCTGGAATACCTCGAGCGGGTGCGGACCATCCTTGCCCACGGTCTTCACGGCCGGCGCCACACCGGCGCAGTTGATCAGGCCGCGCAGGGTGCCCATGCCGGTGGCCGCGGCCACCACTGCCTGGCCGTCTGCTTCGGATGTCACGTCGCATTTGATGAACTTGCCGTTCAGTTCAGCGGCCAGCGCTTCGCCCGCTTCTGCCTGTACGTCGGCCAGCACAACCTTGGCGCCCGCTTCCGTGAGCATGCGCGCGGTGGCCGCGCCCAGGCCCGATGCACCGCCGGTGATGATGAATACATTGTTCTGAATTTGCATGGCTTATCCCTTAAAGTTCTTTTTAACGTTTACGTAAACGTCAAGTCTCGGGATTGTAGCGAACTTTTCAGGCGAAATACCAGCGGCAGCGCAAAATGTTAATAGCACTGCACCGTGATGCCATTGTTATTGCAAATACGGCCCTCGGGACTGATGAGGGAGGTGCCCACGCCACTGCGGTAGCTGCCGCCATTGCCGTCAATGCACGATGCACCGACGCAATTGATGGTCACGGGCGGCGGCACGGGCGTGGGATCGATGCGGGGCGTGAGCTGTGGCGCATAGACTGGCGGCGCTACGGTGCGCATGGGAATTTCGTCAAAGTGCTGGTAGACCGCGCGCCGCCTGGGCTTTTTGGGCGCTGCCTGCTTGCCTGGCTCTTTCTTGTCGTCAGCAACAGGCGGCTCAGCAGGGACGGTTTTGCCCGGTTCGTCAGCCGGGACCGGGCGGGTGGAGCCCACACGCTGGGGCGGATCGGTGGCCCAGGCCGCCGAGGTCATGGCCAAAGATGCCAAAAGGAATGCGGAAGTGAGGTGTTTCATGATATGCCTTTCCCATGCGCTTAGCCGGTCCTTCATTATGTGCCACTGCCGGCCGGTTCGATAGGAAAGGAACACTTTGTAACATGGGGCCGACTCCGGCAGGTAGGATAGGCGTTTTACAACAGGGTTTTCACCACCGATCCATGCCTTTGACGTTTGCCCATCCAGCCGCCGCCATTCCCCTGGCCCGCCTGCTCGGACGCCACGGCTCGGTCTCCGCGCTCGCGCTCGGCAGCATGACCCCGGACCTGCCCTTTTTTCTCGGCGCGTCCATGGCGCGTTCTGATACGCACAGCCTGCCTGCGCTCCTGACCTGGGCGCTGCCTGCCGGGCTGCTGCTGTACCTACTGTTTCAGGGCCTGCTCAAGCAGGCGCTCACGGCGCTGGCCCCGGCCCCGGTCCAGACCCGCCTGGCCACGGAGCACGCGGCCCCGCCGCCGGGCCTGGCCACCATTGCCGTGTCACTGCTGTGTGGCGCTGCGACCCATCTGCTGTGGGACGCGTTTACCCATCCGGGCACGGTGATCGTGGACGGCATTCCCCTGCTGCAGGCCAGCGTGGGGAGCGTGGGCAGCTACCAGGTGTATGTGTACAAGATCCTGCAGCATGCCGGTACCGTCGCCGGCCTGTCCTTGCTGGCATGCTGGAGCTGGCGCTGGTACGGGCGAACCGCGCCCGGGATGCCGGCCAGGCCCGCCATGGCGGCGCCCCTGCGCCGGGGCATTTGCGCCACGCTGATCGCGCTGCCGCTTGCGGCCGGCGCCTGGGCTGCCTGGCCGCACGGGCAGAGCACCGCACGCCTGGCCAGCTTTGTGTTCACGACCCTGCCGGTTTTTTTCTGGATGCTGACTGCGTATGCGCTCCTGTGGCATCTTGCATGCGGCCGGCGCGGCAGGACATGACGGCAAAGCCGGCGGCGGCCGGCGCGGCAGGACATGACGGCAAAGCCGGCGGCGGCCGGCGCGGCAGGACATGACGGCAAAGCCGGCGGCAGCCGGCGATGCCCGCGCAGAACCGTCAGTCGAGCGGCCTGGGTTCGGCCGTATCCGCGGGCCGGGTCTCGATGGCCGGTAGCGGCGGCGTGACTTCCGGCGTCGATGGCAGCTCCTGCGGCTGCTCGGGCGGCAGCGGCTGCGGCACCACCGGGACCGGCACCACCACTGCCGGCACCACGATGGCCGGTGCATGCGCGGCTGCCGGCTGCGTCACCGCCATCCAGCCCGTCACCGGCAGCAGCGGCACCATCAGCAGCGCCACGATGTTGATGATCTTGATGAGGGGATTCACGGCGGGGCCGGCGGTATCCTTGTACGGGTCCCCCACCGTGTCGCCGGTGACCGCAGCCTTGTGCGCTTCCGAACCCTTGCCGCCGAAATTGCCGTCTTCGATGTACTTCTTGGCGTTGTCCCACGCGCCGCCGCCAGTGGTCATGGAGATGGCCACGAACAGGCCGGTGACGATGGTCCCCATCAGGAGGCCACCGAGCGCGGCAGGCCCCAGCAGCATGCCCACCACCACCGGCACCACCACCGGCAGCAGCGAGGGCAGGATCATTTCCTTGATGGCCGACGCGGTCAGCATGTCCACCGCCTTGTCGTATTCCGGCTTGCCGGTGCCGTCCATGATGCCCTTGATGTCGCGGAACTGGCGGCGCACTTCCACCACCACGGCGCCGGCCGCGCGCCCCACCGCTTCCATTGCCATGGCGCCGAACAGGTAGGGAATCAGGCCGCCGATGAACAGGCCCACGATGACCATGGGGTCCGACAGCGTAAACGCGACCGACTTGCCGGTCGATTCCAGCGCGTGGGTGTAATCGGCAAACAGGACCAGCGCGGCCAGGCCGGCCGAGCCGATGGCGTAGCCCTTGGTGACAGCCTTGGTGGTGTTGCCGACAGCGTCCAGCGGGTCGGTAATGGCGCGCACCGATTCCGGCATGCCCGACATTTCGGCAATGCCGCCGGCGTTGTCGGTAATGGGACCGTACGCGTCCAGCGCCACGATGATGCCGGCCATGGACAGCATGGAAGTTGCGGCAATGGCAATGCCGTACAGCTGCGCCATCTGGTACGAAGCAAGGATGGCCGCGCACACGGCCAGCACCGGATAAGCAGTCGACTTCATGGAAATGCCAAGGCCGGCAATGATGTTGGTGCCGTGGCCGGTGGTGGACGCCTCTGCGATATGGCGCACGGGCTTGAACTCGGTGCCGGTGTAATACTCGGTGATGTAGACCATGAGGCCCGTGAGGACGATGCCGACGATGGCGCAGCCCATCATCCGCATGCGCATGGCGTCGTCGGTCCACATCATCCAGGTGACGGCGGCGAAGCCGATCAGCGACAGGCCGGCGGCCCACCACAGGCCCGTGTACAGGGCCGACATGATCTTCTTGCCCGGCTTGGCCTTGACCAGCGAGCAGCCCACGATGGAGCCGATGATGGACACGGCGCCCAGCAGCAGCGGATAGGTGACCGGCGTGGTGCCGGCATTGGTGATCATGAGCGCGCCGAGCAGCATGGTGGCGATCAGCGTGACGACATAGGTCTCGAACAGGTCGGCGGCCATGCCGGCGCAGTCGCCCACATTGTCGCCCACGTTGTCGGCAATGACGGCCGGGTTGCGCGGATCATCTTCCGGAATGCCCGCTTCCACCTTGCCCACCAGGTCCGCGCCCACGTCGGCGCCCTTGGTGAAGATGCCGCCGCCCAGGCGAGCAAAGATGGAGATGAGCGAGGCGCCAAAGGCCAGTCCGATGAGCGGCTTGATGACGTCATGCGCCGACAGGCCCACGTTGGACCCGCGCATGGTCAGGACCCAGTAGAACAGCGTCACCCCCAGCAGGCCCAAGCCCACCACCAGCATGCCGGTGATGGCGCCGCCCTTGAAGGCGACATCGAGCGCGTCGTTCATGCCGCGGGTGGCCGCCTGCGCGGTGCGCACATTGGCGCGCACCGAGACATTCATGCCGATGAAGCCGCAGGCACCGGAAAGCACGGCGCCGATGGCAAAGCCGATGGCGGTATGGGCATCAAGGAGAAAATAGATGGCAACCAGGAGCACTGCTCCGACGATGCCGATGGTGCGGTACTGGCGCCCGAGATAGGCCGCCGCACCTTCCTGGATGGCCTGCGCGATGGCCTGCATCTTGGGGTTGCCCGGGTCTTGCCGGAGAATCCAGCTGCGTGTCACCAGACCATACAGAACGGCGATGACGCCACATGCCACTGCAAAAAGTAAAAACTGATCGCCCATATCGTCCCCTAACTATTTTTATCAAGTACTACAAAAACACATCCGAAAGACCCCCGGGCGTCCAGCCCGTGCGGGTCAACCATACTGCGTACTGCAAAACTTTGAATCGAAATCGTTCGTGGGGATGACGGGCATCCGCAAATGAAAAACGGACCTGTTGGGTCCGCTTTAAGTACTGCTTGCTGCTTACTGCGCCAGTGCCGCGAAGGCTGCGTCGCGAATCGTCTCGACAGGTCCTACACCGGAGATGCGGCGATACTTGGGCGCACCGGGCAATCCCGATTGCGACCACTGGTTGTAGTAGCCGAGCAAAACTTCAGTCTGGTTGTGATACACCTGCAGGCGCTTCTTGACGGTTTCCGCTTCATCGTCGGGACGCTGCACCAGCGGTTCGCCCGTGAGGTCGTCGACCATGTCGGTCTTGGGCGGGTTGAATTTGGTGTGATACACGCGGCCCGATGCCGGGTGCGACCAGCGTCCGCTCATGCGCTCGACGATCAGGTCGTCGGGCACGTCGATTTCCAGCACGTAGTCAACGCCGATGCCGGCATCTTTCATGGCGTCTGCCTGCGCGATGGTGCGCGGGAAGCCGTCGAACAGGTAGCCATTCTGGCAGTCTGCATCCTGGAGGCGGGCCTTGACCAGGCCAATCATGATGTCGTCGGATACGAGGCCGCCTGCATCCATGACTTTTTTCGCAGCCATCCCCAGTTCGGTGCCAGCCTTGATCGCCGCACGCAGCATGTCACCGGTAGAGATTTGGGGGATGTTGAACTTTTCCTTGATGAAGTTAGCCTGGGTGCCTTTGCCGGCACCTGGTGCTCCTAACAGAATGAGACGCATGAAAATTCCTAAAACAGATTTTAAAATTAGTGGCGATGCATATGTGACTACCTTGGTACGAAACTTACCACAAAAGTATGTGAAAACGCCAATCCGGGCCGGTTTTGCACATTTTTTGCTTGATCCAGCGCAGAAACTGCGACGATCGCCTGATCAGTATTTCGCCGCCTGTGCTAGCCGGCCATTGCCTGGAAACGGGCCTGCACGCGCGCCAGGTCTTGCGGCGTATCGACCCCGGCTTCGGGTGCGGCGTCCGTGATGTGCACGGCAATCGGAAAGCCATGCCACAGCACGCGCAGCTGCTCCAGCGCCTCGATCGCTTCCAGGGGCGACGCGTCGAGCGCGGGGTACTGCTGCAGGAAACGGTTGCTGTAGGCGTACAGGCCGATGTGGCGCAGCGGCTGGTAACCGGCCGGCAAGGCGCGCGATGTGGCAAATGCATCGCGGTGCCAGGGGATGGTGGCGCGCGAAAAATACAGCGCGTTGCCGTGCTTGTCGAGGACCACCTTGACCACATTCGGATTGAAGGCGTCATCGGCCTCGCTCAGCGGATGGGCGCAGGTGGACATGGGGACCGTGGCACTGATGCGCGCGGCTGCGGCGGCCAGCAGTGCCGGGTCGATCAGCGGCTCGTCGCCCTGCAGGTTGACCACTACCGCGTCGTCGGCCAGCGCCAGCGTGCGCGCCACCTCGGCGATGCGGTCGGTGCCCGATGGATGGTCGCTGCGCGTCATGCACACTTCCACGCCATGGGCGGTGCACGCTGCGGCAATGTCTTCATGGTCGGTGGCGACGATGATGCGCCCGGCCCCCGACAGCGCGGCGCGCTCGGCGACCCGCACTACCATGGGCTTGCCGCCCAGGTCGGCCAGCGGCTTGTTGGGCAGGCGCGTGGACGCCAGGCGGGCTGGGATGATGACAATGAAACCCATCAGCAGCCCATTTCAGACCGGTTCGATCTTGCGTGCCTGGTCGGCCCACATGATGGGGATACCGTCACGCACGGGATAGGCCAGGCGGTCGGCTTTGCAGACCAGTTCCTGCGCGGTCTTGTTAAATTCAAGCGGCCCTTTGCAGACGGGGCAGACCAGGATGTCAAGCAATCGAGCTTCCACGGCATTTCTCCACAATGTGTTCAGCCAGCGCGCCGTCAAGCTGCGCCGTCACCGGAACCACCCACAGCCGCGGGTCGTCCCTCAGTTGTTTAATTTGCCTGCATTTTACTGCATCCTTCTCCGTGATCAGGATGATCTCGGCGTCGGCCTGTGCGAACGGCTGGTCCAGGAAATCGTGATGGTCGGGCAGCGGCAGCTCGGCGCAGGCCAGGCCAGCCGCGCGCAGCATGGCAAAGAAGCGGCCCGGATTGCCGATGCCGGCGGCAGCGAACAGGCGCTTGCCCGCCAGAGCGGCAAGCGGCACACCCTGCCCCGGCGCCAGCAAAGGCTCGGCCTGGGCGGCGACGAGTTCCATGCGTACCGGCGCGCCACCCACCTGCGCGCACAAGTCGGGCGTGAGCGTCGGCGCATTGATGACGGTGAAATCGCGCCGCCGCGACACCGGTTCGCGCAGCGGCCCGGCCGGCAGCAGCCAGCCGTTGCCGGTACCGCGCCCGTCGAACAGCACGATCTCCACATCGCGCTGGAGGGCGTAATGCTGCAGGCCGTCGTCGGAGATGATGATGTCCACCTCGGGGTAAGCGGCCAGCAATGCGCGTCCGGCGTCAGCGCGCACTCGGCCGACAAACACCGGGCAGCCGGTGCGCAGCGCCATCAGCAGCGGTTCGTCGCCGGCTTGCTGTGCCGGCGAATCGGGCGTCACTTCGCGCACCGCCTCGCCACTGCTGCCGAAACCGCGCGAGATGATCCCGGGACGGTAGCCAGCCGCCCGCAGCACCCCTGCCAGCCAGATGGTCAGCGGCGTCTTGCCGGTCCCGCCAATATAGATATTGCCCACCACGACCACCGGTACCGGCAGGCGCACGGAGGCCTTGAGGCCACGGCGAAACAGGGCCGCGCGCACGCCCGCCAGAAGCCGGAACAGCAGCGACAAGGGCCACAGGGCGCAGGCCAGCAGGCCGCGCCCTTGCCAGGCGCGGGTCAGGGTGGATTCGAGGGAGGAGGAAGACATGGAAGGCGCAGCCGGCCAGCAGGCCGCGCCTTACTTCTTGATGCCGGTCTGCGCGGCGAAGGTCAGCTTGTCGTAGCCGGCAATGCGGGCCGCTTCGAGCACATTGATCACCATCTGGTGCATCGCGAACTGGTCGGCGTTGACGATGACGACCGGGCTGGCGGCGGCGCCTTCGGACGGGGCGCCGGCGCTGGCCGCGCGCTTCATGTCCTCGGCCAGGTCGGCCACGCTGCGAAACGATACCGGGTTGTTGTTGATGGTGTAGTTGCCCTTGGCGTCGACGGTGATGTTCAGTTCAAATGGCTTGTCGAGCGCCTTTTCCGCGTCCGCCGTCGGCAGGGTGATCTGCAGTTCGGTGAACTTGCTGTAGGTGGTCGTCACCATCAGGAAGATCAGGATGACCAGCAAGACGTCGATGAAGGCGATCAGGTTGATCTCCGGTTCCTCGCGCTTGCGGCCACGGCGAAAGTCCATCATTTGCGCGCACCGTGGACAACGTCGACGAATTTGACTGCCTGCAGTTCCATGTCGATGATGAAGCTGTCGACCAGGGCGCGGAAGTGGCGGTAGGCGACCAGCGACGGCATGGCCACGGCCAGGCCGAAGCCGGTGTTATACAGGGCTACCGAAATGCCGTGCGCCAGCTGGGCCGGATTGGTACCGGTGGCATTCTGGGCGCCGAAAATTTCGATCATGCCGACGATGGTGCCGAACAGACCCATCAGCGGCGCCAGGGTGGCGATGGTGCCCAGGGTGGTGAGAAAGCGCTCCAGCAGGTGGGCCACGCCGCGCCCTGCTTCCTCGATCGACTCCTTCATCATTTCCCGCGGCGCTTCCACATTGCGCAGCGCGGCTGCCAGGACGGTTCCCAGCGGGGAATTGTTTGCCAGCTTCTCGACCACGTCATTGGTGATCTTGCCGTTGTGGTAGACGCGGATCACTTCGTCCAGCAACTGCTTGGGCAGCAGCTTGGAACGGCGCAGGTAGATCGAGCGCTCGATGATCAAGGCGAGGGCAATAACGGAGGCCAGGACCAGAAACCAGATTGGCCAGCCAGCAGCTTGAAGGATGGGAAGCAAAACAAACTCCTGAGTGAGGTATTACCGGATAGAACAGACCCCGGCAATGTAACGTGTTGCCAGCAACTCGGCAAGTACAGTTCTGCACAGCGAGTGTGGATAAGATTGTGTGCAATAACTTGGCGGCTATTTTAAGTCTTTGATTCGCCAGTGAAAATTGCCGTCGCCCGAAATTTCGGCAGCACAAAAATAATCGTTCGCCTCTTCCGGCGACCATGACGCGCGGGGAGTTCTGCACATCCTGTGTGGACAAGATTGTGAGCAAGCACCTGTCACAGTGCCCAAGCCATTGATTTTGCTAGGGAAAAGTGTAGTGCCAAAAAGAAAGGCAGCACGCGCTCTGCATCGACGCAAAAAATTTGGCCCCGCTCTTGACGACTTCTGCACATATTTTGTGGACAAGTTTGTGTGCAAGGCTGCGGGGACATGCCCAAGTCCTTGAAATCAAAGACAATTCCCCAAGTGCACCGAACATGGGCAGCAGGGCGGTGCGGGCCGCCGTCTGCCGCATTTGCAGGCCGAGGTTCTGCACAGCCAATGTGGACAACTTTGTTATCAAGTGTCCCGGGGGCTGGACAAGCCCTTGTTTCTTAAGGGTTTAAAGGGATTGCTCAATCGCGCAGCAGGCTTCACTATGCCGCGCACGCCCCTCTATTTCCCCGTCCTTATGCACACAAAGTGTGGATAACTTTGTGGGCTATGCCTGGCGCTCTTGCCTACCGCCTTGAATTTAAAGGAATTTTCTCACTTGCTCAAAGGGGAGGCGCGAGCCGACATGGTGCGAAACGCAAACGCCCACGTGCACTTATACACAACCGCTGTGGACAAGGCTGTGCGCAAGGGGTCTCTGAACAATGCAAGCCGTTGATTTGCCTCCAGAAATCTGTTTAGCCTATAAATCAATCGCCTGGAACGCCAAAAAGATATGAAGCATTTCTGTGGATAACTTTGTGAGCAACTTGACCGGACAAGTCAGATGTCCTTGATCCTAAAGGCTTTTCGCCTATTGCACACGAAATACGCATCCCTGGAACTTCCTTTAAAATCAGCCACTTACAAATTTTCCTTGTCAACCGCGGCGGAGTATGACATAAGCATGACCGCCAAAAATTTTTGTGGACAGCTTCCCATGGACACCTTGTTCGAGCCCGATCGCAGTTACCACGCACCGCCCGTTCTCACGGTCAGCGCCCTCAATGCCCAGGTGGCGCGGCTGCTCGAAAGGTCGTTCCCGCTGACGTGGATCGGCGGCGAGATTTCCAATTTCACGCGCGCCAGTTCCGGGCACTGGTACTTCACCCTGAAAGACGATGGCGCCCAGGTGCGCGCGGTCATGTTCCGCGGCAAGGCCCAGTACGCCGGCTTCATCCCGCGCGAAGGCGACAAGGTGGAAGTGCGCGCCCTCGTGACCCTGTACGGGGCGCGCGGCGACTACCAGATCAACGTGGAGGCGATCCGCCGCGCCGGCGTGGGCGCACTGTACGAAGCGTTCTTGCGGCTCAAGGAAAAGCTGACGGCGCAGGGTGTCTTCGACGCCGACCGCAAGCGTGGCCTGCCCCTGTTCCCGCGCGCGATCGGCATTGTCACCAGCGCGCAGGCGGCGGCCCTGCGCGACATCCTCACCGCCCTGAATCGGCGCGCGCCGCACGTGCGCGTGGTGCTCTACCCTGCCCCGGTCCAGGGCCAGGGCGCGGCCGAGCGGATTGCCGCCGCCATCGACACGGCTTCGCGCCGCGCCGAAGTGGACGTGCTACTGGTCTGCCGCGGCGGCGGCTCCATTGAAGACCTGTGGAGCTTTAACGAAGAAGTGGTGGCATGGGCGATTGCCGAATGCAGCATGCCGGTCATTGCGGGCGTGGGCCACGAGACCGATGTGACGATCGCCGATTTTGCCGCCGACATGCGCGCCGCCACGCCGACGGCGGCGGCCGAACTGGCGGCCACGCCGCGCGCCGACTGGATGGGATCGCTCGCAGCGGACGCCACCGACCTGCGCCGCGCCATGCGCCGCACGCTTGGTGACGCCAGCCAGGGCCTGGACAACTGGTCGCGCCGCCTGCTCAGTCCCTCGGCCCGGATCGGCCACCGGCGCCTCGAACTGGTGGCCCTGTCGACCGCCATGACGCATGCGATGCGCGCACCCGTGCAGCGCCAGGGCTACCTGCTGGCCCAGCTGCGTGCGCGCTGGGCCAGCCACCGCCCGGACGTGCGCGCCCAGCGCACCGACGTCGCCACGCGCGAACGGCGCCTTGGCAGCGCGCTGGCACACCAGCTGGCGCGGCGCCGCCATGCGCTCGATGCCCTGTCGGCCCAGCTGGAATTGCTCAACCCCCAGCGCACCCTCGAACGGGGCTATGCCATCGTGCGCGACAGCGCCGGCACGGTGCTGCGCGCACCGGGCCAGATCCGGGTCAACGAGACGCTGTCGGTGCGCCTGGCCGAAGGCACGGCCCAGCTTGGCGTGGCCAGCGTGCAGGGGACGCTTGAATAAGCTGCAGCGAAAACGCAGACGAATTACAATAAGGGTCGTTTCCGAAGAATTAACGCTTTTCAAAAACCAACAAAGGACAAGATATGGAACATACATTGCCGCCGCTGCCGTACGCCATGGATGCACTCGCCCCCCACATCTCGCAGGAGACGCTGGAGTACCACTATGGCAAGCACCATCAGGCCTATGTGACCAACCTGAACAACCTGATCAAGGGCACCGAGTTCGAGAACATGTCCCTCGAAGAGATCATCACCAAGTCCTCGGGCGGCATCTTCAACAATGCAGCCCAGGTCTGGAACCACACCTTCTACTGGAATGGCATGAAGCCAGCCGGCGGCGGCACCCCAACGGGCGCCGTGGCTGACGCCATCAATGCCAAGTGGGGCTCGTTCGACAAGTTCAAGGAAGAATTCACCAAGTCGTGCGTGGGCAACTTCGGTTCCGGCTGGACCTGGCTGGTGAAAAAGTCCGATGGCGCCGTGGATATCGTCAACACCTCCAACGCAGGCTGCCCGCTGACCACCGGCGACACCCCGCTGCTGACCTGCGACGTATGGGAGCACGCCTACTACATCGATTACCGCAACCTGCGCGCCAAATACGTCGAAACCTTCTGGGGCCTGGTCAACTGGGACTTCGTGAGCAAGAACTTCGCCTGAGCGCACTGCACGTTCCACCAAAAAGCCACCGTCCGGTGGCTTTTTTATTGATGGCGCCTTTTCGCAAGGCGCTGGCACCAAATCGCAAGACCGCGCTCGCCGTGCTTGTTTATGCTCTTTTGCTTAACAATCCATATTGTTAAGAACTACATAAATAGAAACGTATTCCGGAGACTGCCATGATCCACCGCCTCACCCTTACCGCGCTGCTGCTTGCGGCCGGCGTCAACGCTGCCCAGGCCGCCGAACCATTGTTCCACCCGTCCACATTACACGCCACGCCAATGGCCGCCCCCATGGCCGGCGCGCCTTTCGCCGGCGACAGGAAAGTCAAGCAGGCCCGCCTTGGCCTGCACATGAACCCGCGCGCGGTGGCGGCAAGCGCCATCACGCTGCAGCTGCCCGGTGGCGGCAGCCTCAGCGCAAACCGGGTGGCCAGCTACGCCACCGCCAGCGGCTCGACCGTGTGGGTGGGCAAGCATGGCAGCGCCGCGCCGGGCAGTATCGAGGCGGCCGCCGAGGAAACCGTGCTCGTCGTACGCAACGGCAAGGTCACCGGCACCGTGCGCCATGACGGCAAACTGTACCGCATCCGCGCCGGCGCCGATGGCAGCCACGGCGTGGCAGAAATCGACCAGGCAGCGTTCCCGCCCGACCACGTGGAAAAGGAATACCGGCAGCAACTGAACCTGGGCAGCGAGCGCAGCCACGGCGAGACGGCGCCCCTGCCTGCCAGCACCTTCACGCCCATGCTGCTGGCCACCCCCGTGGTGCGGGTGATGGTGCACTACACCCCGGCCGCGCGCAATACCACCAGCGACATGGCGGCGCTGATCGACCTGGCGATTGCCGAAACCAACCAGGGTTACATCAACGCGGGCGTCAATATGCGGGTGGAACTGGCCCACGCGGCGCCCGTCAACTACACGGAAAGCGGCAGCAACAGCACCGACCGCAGCCGCTATGCGGACGTGGACGACCGCGTGATGGATGAGATCCACGGCCAGCGCAACACCTATGGTGCCGACGTCGGTGTGCTGATGACCGAGGGCAACAGTGGCTGCGGCAATGGCACCATCCACGCATCAAGCACCTCCGCCTTTGTTGCGGTCACGGCCGACTGCGCAACCGGCAATTATTCGTTCGGCCACGAACTGGGCCACCTGTTCGGGGCCCGCCACAATCCCGAGGAAGACAGCAGCACCTCGCCCTACTCCTACGGCCACGGCTACCTCTCGCCCAACCGCGACTGGCGCACCATCATGGCCTACAACTGCAGCAACGGCTGCCCGCGCATCAACTACTGGAGCAATCCCGCCAAGACCCGCAACGGCGTGGCCATGGGCACGACCACGCGCTCGAACAATGCGCGCGTCCTCAATGAGCGGGCAGCCGTGCTGGCGGGATTTCGCGCCACGCCGGCCACGGGCACGCCGGTGTCGGTATCGAACACGGGCGACTACACGATTCCCGACAACCTGGTTGCCGGCGTCTCGAGCCCGGTTTCGGTCACCAGCGGGGGCAATGCCGGCACGGTGACGGTCACGGTCAATATCATCCACCCGTACATTGGCGACCTGGTGGTGGACCTGATCGGCCCCGATAACGCGGTGTACAACCTGCACAACCGCAGCGGCAGCAGCAGCGACAACATCCAGCGCAGCTACAGCGTGGCGGTCGGCGCCAAGCCGCGGGTGGGCACCTGGAAGCTGCGCGCCAGCGACCGCGAGGCGCGCGACACGGGCCACATCGAGAGCTGGACCTTCAAATCGCAGTAAGCGCCTCGTGTTCTCCGCGCCGCTCTTATACAATAGGCGGCGAGGAGAATGCCATGTACCGTGTAATGCTGGTGGAAGACGATATGCGCCTGGCGCAGCTGGTGACCGAATACCTGAACGGCTACGAGTTCACGGTCGATCTGGTCACGCGCGGCGACCAGGCGCTGAGCAGCTTCAAGACGCTGGCGCCCGATATCGTGGTGCTCGACCTCATGCTGCCGGGCCTGGACGGCATGGTGGTATGCCGCCAGATCCGCGACCACAGCGATGTCCCCATCCTCATCCTCACCGCGCGCGAAGACTCGTACGATGAAGTCTCGGGCCTGGAACAGGGCGCCGACGATTTCGTCAACAAGCCGGTGCAGCCGCGCGTGCTGCTGGCGCGCCTGCGCGCCCTGCTGCGCCGCGCCCAGGGCAAGGCGGAGCCGGAAGGCCAGGGCATGGTGTTCGGCCAGCTCCATATCGCCGTGAGCGACCGCAGCGTGACCTGGCGCGGCCAGCCCTGCGTGCTCAGCAACACCGAATACAAGCTGCTGCTGGTGCTGGCCGAATCGGCCGGACGGGTGCTCTCGCGCGACGCGCTGCTCAAGAAAATGCGCGGGATCGAATTCGATGGCCTGGACCGCAGCATCGACAACTGCATCTCCAAGCTGCGCCGCAAGTTCGACGACGCCGACTCCGAAAAAATCAAGACGGTGTGGGGCGAAGGCTATCTGTTTTCGCCGTCGGCCTGGGGCTGAAGGCTGCCGCCAGCGCTTACTCGTAGACCGGATTGATTGCCAGCGGGGCGTTGGTGGTCACCACCTGGTTGCGGTCGGCCGGGTCGCCAAAGCGGTAATGGACAACCCTGAATCCCTGGAAGGGATCGCCCTTGAAGGCCGGGCCTTCGTACACCGGCAAGAGGGTGTCGCCCTTGCGCAGGCGCACGCCCGGATCGGCCAGGTCGGGCGCAAACACGAAGCGCACCCCCACGCAGCGCGCCGCCTTGAGGCTGGCGTCGACATGATGCTGGTAGGCCAGCGCCTGCTCGCACGCCTGGCGCAGGTCGGCCGGATCGTACACCCCGTCCGGCCGCACCACGATCGATACGCGCGGGCGGAACAGGAACTGGCTGACCTTGCGATTCAATACCAGCGCCGCGTTCTCATCGTAGGCCGACTTCAGGAGCGGGAACACGGTGCGGCCGGTGGCGTCGAGCGGCAGATTGAGCCTGGTGGTCTTTCCCTGCAAGGTCAGCTGCAAGCCTTCGGGCGACACGCCAGGGTCGCGCGGCATGATCTGGAAGTGGTTCTGGATCAGGTGCTTGTCCTTGCCGTACTTTTCAAACACCACCATTGCGCGGTAGGCGTCGCGGTAGCTCACCCACTGCCCTTCCACGGCCTGGCCCAGGGCGTGACCACCCATGAACAGGAGCGCGGCAAAAGCGGACAGGTGGCGGAAAGTGTGCATAGAGTCAGAACCGGTAAGCCAGGCCAGAAGAAACCGAAACACTGGTGGGCCGCTGAACCAGCGGGCTATGGCGGGCGTCGCCGTTGACCCGTACCACGCGCACGCTGCTGGCGAGCATCCACTGCGGCGACAGGGCCCAGTTCCAGCCCGCGCTGAGCGACACATCGCGCACGCCGCCGCCCGGTGCATAAGGGGCAAAACCGCTGCGCATTGATTCGGCGCCGGTGACACCAAAAAAGCTGGCATTGTGCTGCCGGTTCACCAGCGTCATGCCGGCAGCCAGGGTCAGGCGATGGTGCGCCGTCAGCTCAAGGGCGGCGCGCTGCAGGCCGATGCTCCAGGCCAGTCCGTCACGGGCATTGCCGGCGCCGTACAGCACGCTGTTGGTCACACGCAGGGTCGGATTCAGATACAGATTGGCAAACAGGCCCAGCTGGGGACGCGCAGCAATCTCGTCCATGCCGGCCAGGCCGGCCGTGCCAGGGCGCGGCAGGCCGGTCTCGCCCAGGTTCCCGAATTCATCCTGGATGCTGATCCGCCCGCCCGCCGCGGGATCGGTCACGCTGCCGACAGCCTTGCTGCCATGGCGGTCGCGCCCTGAATGCAGAGCCACCAGCGGACCGTACTCGACAGTAGGCTGGCGCGACAGGTGCATGCCCGCCATGAGACCGGACACGAATACGCCGTTACTCCACTGCAGCTGCAGCAGCGGCAAGGCCCGCACCTGGCGCTCGCGGGCGCCCAGGTACAGCGGCGCGGAGACGGCGCCCGCGCCCAGGTACAGATCGCGGCTGCCGTCCGGCATCGGATTGATCGCCGGCGTCTGAGCGGCAACTGCGCCGCAGACGCAGGCAAGTCCTAGGGCAAGAAGCGGGGCAACAAGCGTTTTCATGGTCGGGCCCGGGTTCGGAAAGCTGTATTTTACCTTGCCGAACGTCATCCTAATTTTCGCTTACTGATTGTTACTTGACTAATGCGCAACAGGCTGCATGATCAGCGGCGTGGTATGCGGTGGCGGGCCGGACCTCGCCCAGGCCGATGCCGGCCCGGGCTGCCATCCCCTCAGGCAATGGCGGTACTGCGAATAAAAAAAGCCCACGATACTTGCGCATCCGTGGGCAAACGGAAATCGATGTGTTCATCTTACGGACAGGACCGTAATGATTCCACCTCGCAATGTCGGGTATTTGTCGCATATTTGTAATTACCCATTCTGCGTACGCCTCGCATACAATGCGACGAGGAGGAACCAGATGTTTTTGACAACTATGATGGGCGCGGCAACGGGAATGGGTGCATGAACCGTATTTTCTTCCGGTTTTTCGTGCTGGTCATGCTGTCAATCACGGTTGCCACCTTCGTCATCTATTTCGCCATGAGCCGCCTGTTTGGCGACCCGCTCGACGATATCGCCCGGCGCCAGGCCGCGGCCCAGATCTTCCTGATCGAACAGTATGTGGACCGCGCGCCCACCGACGAATGGCTGGTGCGCCTGAACAAGGTGCGCGAAGTATCCGACATCAATATCGATCTCATCCCCCTGGCCCAGGCACGCAAGGCCCTGCACCCGCAGTTGCACGAAGCCCTGGAGCGGGGCGACGTGGTGCTGGACGTGGCGCGCAAGGCCTTCTACCGGCGCGTGGACCTGTATGGCAATCACTATGTGGGCAGTGCCGACGACGTCATCTGGGCGCAGGACCTGCCCATCGATATCGGTCTGGCCCTGAAAATGGAAGCAGTACGCTATGTGATCGTGGCGCTGGCGCTGCTCATTCCCATCGCGCTGTGGTCGCGCACGCACTGGACCGGGCTGCAGCAGCTCTCGCGCGTGGCCGACGAAGTGGGCGCGGGACAGCTGTCGGCGCGCGCCCACATGCCGCCCAGCGCCAGCATTTATCCGCTGGCCGAACGCATCAATCACATGGCCGGGCGCATCGAAAGCCTGCTGGGCGCACAGCGCAACCTGATCCATTCGGTGTCGCACGAACTGCGCACCCCGATCGCACGCCTCGAATTCGCGCTTGAACTGCTGCGCTCGGCATCGGACGATCCCGCCCTCGAGCAGCGCATCGCGGCCATGGAAGGCGATGTGGCCGAGTTGAATGGCCTGGTCAACGAGCTGCTCAATATGATCAAGCTCGACAGCGGCACGGCACTGCAGCTGAGCACCGTGCCGCTGCGCGCGCTGCTGCAAGGCTGCGTGGACGCGCTGCCGCCTTCAGCGTGCGCCTTGCAGGTGGACCTGCAGGCGGCCGACGCCACGGTGCAGGCCGACCCGCGCCTGCTGGCGCGCGCGATCGGCAACCTGCTGCGCAATGCGCAAAAGTATTGCGAGGGGCAAATTGGCCTGTCGGCCCGCGCGGGCAGCACGGTGCAGATCATGGTGGACGACAATGGCCCCGGCATTCCGGCCGATCAGCACGCGCGCGTGTTCGAACCGTTTTACAGGCTCGACCGCAGCCGGGACCGCGCCACGGGCGGCTTCGGGCTGGGCTTGTCGATTGCGCACAAGGCAGTGGCCTTGCATGGGGGAACGATACGGATTGAAGCGTCCCCGCTGGGAGGCGCCCGTTTTGTGATCAGCCTGCCCGCGCGTGCGGACAGGCCGGCAAGCTGACCCGCTACAGCCCCGCTGGCGGCCGGCCTGAACTCAGCTGGCGCCACGCTTGAGGTGGGTCATGGCAAACCACAGGTGCTCCCACCAGTTCTCGCGCGAATTGACAGTCTGCATGCAGACCATGTCGATTTCGCCCTTGAACACGGGGTCGGCGCACTGCTTTTGCATCAGCGCATGGCGCTGGTTTTCAGCGTTGACAAGCGCGATGGCCAGCCACAGCACCAGACCGAACATGAGCACGGCAATGGTCCATGCCACATGGTTGACGTAGCTGGTTTCAAACAGATCTTCTTCGACGGGCATGGACCCGTCGTAGATTTTCAGTATCTCTTTCTCGGTATCGCTCATTTCGCTTTTGCATCAACTTTGGCGCCGGCCTTGGCTGGCGCTGCTGCATTGTTCAGATAACCTTTTTCCTTGGCCACGCGCATGGCCAGCGATTCGATGGTGGTCATCATGGCAGCCGCGATCTGGTTGTTGGGAATCTGCGGATTGGACTTTTGCACGGTATCGGCAGAGACCACGTAGCGGCCATCGACCACAAACATGGGCGTGCTGTTGATGTTGTAGCTGGCAGCGATCTGCGGCAGGCGGCGCAGCTTGGTGATCACGCCGAACGAATTCCACGCTTCCGTGAACTTGGCCTTGTCCAGACCGCTCTTGACTGCCCATTCCATGATGGCATCTTCCTTCATGAGGCGCTGACGCTCGATGTGGAAGGCGCGAAAGACACGGGGACCGTATTCTTCTGCCTTGCCCATCGCTTCGAGCGTGAGGTGCAGGCGCGCTTCAGGGTCCGTCGGGCCCTGGAACGGGAAAGGAATGCGCTTGAACGTCACGTTGTCGGCTGTCTTTTTGACCAGGGCGTGCACATAAGGTTCCATCATGTTGCAGCCCGGGCAGTGATAAGCAAAGAACTCGATGACTTCCACTTTCTTGCCCACCGGTACGGCCTGTGGCGTTGGCAGGGTCGTGTATTCCGCACCGTTCCTGGGATCGGTAGGGGAAGCCATGGCCGAGGTGGCGATGAGGGCGGCGGCAGCAATTGCGAAACGAATGGAGCGCATAAGTATCCTTCTTGGTAAATGAGGCGAACGACGCGAGATTAACACTTTTTCCGGTCAGCTCTTGGCTGGCGGACACAATTTTGCACTTAGTTACGATAGTTACGTGATTCCCAGTGCCGCTGCATTCGAGCGGCCTTGACTGTTTAACGCAGGGCTAGGGTCTTCGTTGACGCGCCAGTTCCAGTTTCTCGCACAGGGCGGCTACCCCCTGCACCATCCGCGGACCGGCGCGCGCCAGCAGTCCGCCTTTCAAGGTGAACAAGTTCTGGCGCTTGACCGCCAGCATGCCCTGGTAAGGACGCCAGATGTTCAGGCCGGCGTCCGATTCCTCGCCCCGGTCGCCGGCAAAGATGACTTCCGGGTCTTGCTCGATGACCGCTTCAATGCTGACCGCCGGCGCCGTCACCTGCAGGTGGCCGAACACATTGACGCCGCCGCACAGGCGCATGGCGTCGCTCACGATCTGGGTGCCATTGAGGGTGTAGAGAGGCTTGTCCCAGATCTGGTAGAACATGCGCACCGGCGGGCGCTTGGCGTAGCGCGCACTGAGCGCGGCCAGCTCGGCGCGAAATGCCGCGCTGGCTGCCTGCGCCTGCCGTTCGGTCCCCATCAGCTGTCCCAGCCGCGCCACCGTCTCGCCTATCTGCGCCATCTTGCGCGGGTCACTGAAAAACATGGGAATGCCAAGTGACTTGAGCTGTGCCAGCTGGCGCTCGGTGTTGCCGCCCTGCCAGACCACCAGCAGATCCGGCTTGAGGGCCAGCACCCGCTCCATATCGAGCTGGCTGCTGCTGCCCACCAGCGGAAGCGACCTGGCCTGCTCGGGATAATCGCTGTAGTTCATGACCCCGACCACGCGCGCGCCGCCGCCGGCGGCAAACAGCATTTCCGTCACATGCGGCGCCATGGAGATGACGCGCTGGGCCGGCCGCGCCAGCGTCACCCGCTTGCCGGTGTCGTCCACCACCGTCACGGCAGCATGGGCCGGCACCGGCGCCAGTACGGCGGCCACCAGCAGTGGCCAGAGATGCCGGCTCATTTGAAGTCGTACCGCGCCGACAGCCTGACCTGGCGCCCGTCGCCCGGATAGATGGCGCCGCGGCACAGGAAGGCCTGGCTGAAGTGCTGCCTGTCGGCCAGGTTGGTACCGGCCAGCGCGAACTCCCACTGCCCCACCGTCCTGGCGTAGCGCGCGTCAAGCGTCACGTAGGACGGGATGCGCGCGCCGCAGCTGTTGGTGAAGTCGCCGCCATAGCGCTGGCTGTCCACCCACTGCGCGCCGGCGTCGGCACTGTGGCCGTTACCAGGCGCCCACGACAGGCGCGCCGTGACGACGTTTTTCGGTACCAGCACCATCTCACGCCCGGCGTTGGCGCCCTCGATGAAGCGCGCCCGCACATGCTGCAGCTGCGTGGTCAGTGCCAGCGCCGGCGTGAGCAGCTTGCGCGCCTCCAGCTCCACCCCGCGCCGCTCGGTGGGTGCCAGGTTGGTATTGGCGCCAAAGTCGCCCAGGGTCGGATCGTAGAAGATTTCGTCAGTGAGGCGATGGCGGAAGAACCGCAGCGTGGCGCCAAGGGCGGGCGCGCCGAGCCGCGCTCCGGCTTCGAGGTCGCGCGACGTCTGGATGCGCAGCGCACCGGCCTGGCGAAAGCCGTTTTCGTCGGCCGTGGGCAGGCGGAAGCTGCGGCCCGTCTTGAGGTACAGGTTCACGCCTTGGACGGCATCGGCACTGCCCTGCACTTCCCACGCGTTCTGGTCCTGCCTGCCGTTGTCATCAAAGGGGGCGCTGCGCTCGACCAGCTCGCGCCGGGCGCCGATCGCCAGGCGCGCATTGCGTGGGCCGTCAAGGCGCGCTTCGTTGCGCAGGTACACGGCGCGCGACTTTTGCGCGTCGCGGGCGGAGTAGCCTGCAGCTGCGGCCAGGCGCGTCCAGCGCACCAGGTCAATGCCGGCCACCAGCTCATTGAGCACGCTGCCCGTTTGCGCCAGATGGCGCAGGCGCGGCGAAAACTGGGTCTGGCGCGTGTCGTAGGTGAGCCGGGAGGCGGAATCGCCAAAATAATAGGTGGAGCTGGTGGTCTTGTCGCGGCGCGACAGTTCAGCGGCCAGGTCGAGGGTGCCGAAGCGATGCTCCACAAAAGCGCTGATCCGGTCCGCGTCGAGCGAACCGGTATCACGCGGGGTGCTGTCATCACGCGGATTGGTCTCGAACTGGGCCAGCGACAGCGATCCTGCAAACTGCGCATCCTGGCGCGCGGAATCGACGCGCAGGCCGGTGCGGCCGGCCTTGTACTGCCACTGCGCGCCGCCGCTGAAAGTGCTCTGGTCAAATTCGTTGTGATCGCGGTAGTTGTCGGTCCTCTGGGCGCCCACGGCGGCGTCAAGCGCAAAGCTGTTCCACGCAGTTGACAGCGTGGCACGCGCATCGGCCAGGCCAAACTGGCCCGCCTCGGCGCGCAGGCTGGCGCGCGTGGTGTTTGCCGCCGGACGCCTGGTGACGATCTGGATCACGCCGCCGGTGGCACCGCCGCCAAAGAGCACGCTGGAGCCGCCGCGCACGATCTCGATGCGCTCCACCGTTTCGATCGGAATGGTCGACAGCACGGCGCCGCCCAGATCATTTTCCGACAGGCGCACGCCGTCAAGCATCACCACCAGGTTCTGGCTGCTGTTTTCGCCAAAGCCGCGCAGGTCGAGCGTGAAGTCGGATGAGCCGTCCAGGCTCTGGCGCCCGTACACGCCGCCGATCTTGCGGATCGCCTGGTTGACATCGGAGGCGCCGGCACGGCGGATGTCGTCCGCGGTGATCACGCTGGCGCTGATCGGCAGCAGCGAGGGATCGCTGGCAAAGCGCGCACCCAGCACGTCGATGCGCGGCAGGGTTTGCAGGGAAGGCTGGGCCAGGGCGAAGGCAGGGGAGAAGGCAAACGCACACGCGATGGCGCGGCGCAGAACGACGGAAGAATGCATGCTGTCTTTTCGAGTGTAAGTACCGGGCCGGCGTCCCCGCAAGCCCGGTGCAACGGAAGGCGGCGTTCGTGCGAACGGCCGCTTCCACCTGTCTGGCCGGTATCCGGGCTGGCAAGCAAGGCGGCATGGCCGCTGCCTGTTGACCGTTGCGGGGGCAGCACACCTATGTGTTTCCCGGCTCGTCTTTCAACGGCGCCTGGGCGTAAACAACCCGCCGGCCGGCGCCAGAACGCGGACATTATAAACGGACCGGTACCGCCTTCCTGCCCCTCTGGCGCCCGGAATATGCATTCCGTCGCATTTATTAGCTATTTGAAACCCTTGTGGATATAGTACGCATCACAAAAACAGCGATATCGAGGGAGTCCCGTATGGCAGCAAACAGATTGAGGTCCGCGCTCAGCATTTTCGCGCTCACCGCCCTGGTGGCGGCGAGCGCCTACCACGAACAGATCATGGCGCAGGTCAGCGCCGTCACCATCAACAAGATCGAGCAGCCGTTCACCGAAGGCGATATCGCCCTGGCCGATCCGCACGCCGGCGCCGTGACCGTGCCGAGTGCACCCGACGCCTGGGGCGGTCCGCGCACTGGCAACGAGGCAACGCTCTCGGACCGCGTGGTCAACTACGAAATCGACGCCACGCTCGATCCGGTCAGGCACACGGTGGAAGGCAAGCAGAAGCTCACCTGGCGTAACCGCAGCAACGTCGAGGTGCGCAGCGTCTACCTGCACCTGTACATGAACGCATTCGAGAGCAGCAACAGCACCTTCTTTACCGAGGCACGCCACAACCAGATGGGCTTTCGCAGCGATGTCGGCACCAAGGAAGGCGAATGGGGCCACATCGAACTGCGCAAGGTGTCGCAGGGCGGCGCCAAAGTGAGCTGGTCGTTCGTCCATCCCGACAATGGTCCGGAAACCGACCACACCGTGGTGCGCTTCGACCTGCCCGTGCCGGTGGCCGCGGGCGCCTCGACCGTCCTCGATATCGACTTCCTGACGCAGCTGCCGCGCGTGGTCGCCCGTACCGGCTACTTCGGCAGCTTCCACCTGGTGGCGCAGTGGTTCCCCAAGATCGGCGTGCTGGAACTGCCTGGCGAACGCGGTGCCACGGCGCCGCGCTGGAACGTGCATGAACACCACCAGCAGTCCGAGTTCTACGCCGACTTCGGCAACTACGACATCAGGATCACCGCGCCCAAAGACTATACCGTGGGCGCCACCGGCGAACTGCAGGGCGCACCGGTGGAAAAGGATGGCAAGCTGACCCACCACTACGTGCAGGGCGACGTTCACGACTTCGCCTGGACTGCGGACAATCGCACGGCCAAGCCGATCAAGGACACCTGGAGCGGCCCTGGCAGCGCGCAGGTCGCCATCACGGTGCTGTACCCGCCCGAGATGAAGGCCAGCGCCGACACCGCGCTGGTGGCGGCCAAGGATTCGCTGGCCTACTTTTCCCGCACCCTCGGCCCTTATCCGTACAAGACGCTGACCATCGTGGTCCCGCCGCACAATGCGGCCGAAGCGGGCGGCATGGAATACCCGACCTTTTTCACGGTGGAGGGCAATACCCATACCGACGAAGGCACGCTGGATAAATACATGACCGAATTTGTGACCATCCACGAATTTGGCCACGGCTACTTCTACGGCATCCTGGCCTCGAACGAGCAGGAAGAGCCGATGCTCGACGAAGGCTTGAACGAATACTGGAACCACCGCATGCTGCGCGAGCGCAAGCAGGACATCCACGTGAGCACGCGCTTCATGAAGGCGATCGGCATCACGCCGACCGTCAAGGGGTTCGACCTGGAGCGCACCGCCTCGCCGCGCGAGGAGCCGGCCGATCCGCTGGGACAAAATGCCTATGACCGGCTGCAGGGCGTCGGTCCCGTGTACGTGCGCACCGCCACCATGATGCGCGACCTGGAAGAGCGCGTGGGCAAGGAGAACATGGAACGCGCCTTCAAGGAATACTACAGGCGCTGGAAGTTCCGCCACCCCAGCACCGCCGATCTGCGCGAAACGCTGGCCGAGGTGACCGGACAGCGCGAAGCCGTCGAGCAGGTCTTCGCCCAGCAGGTGTACGCGACCGGCAAGGTCGATGACCGCGTCGACAGATTTTCCAGCGAAGAAGTGCTGCCCCAGGTGGGCACGGAACAGGTGCAGGGCAAGTGGGTGGAATTGAACAAGGAGGCCGTCGAGAAGCGCATTGACGCTGAGCGCAAGGCATGGGAAAAGGCCAATCCAAAGGCGAAGGAAGGCACGGGCCCCTTCCCGTTTCGCACCAGTGTCACGCTGCGCCGGCGCGGCGTGCCGGTGCCGCAGACGATCCTGGTCAAGTTCGCCGACGGCACCAGCGAGACCGTCAAATGGGACAACCAGGAGCGGTGGGCGCGCTTTAGCTGGGTGCGTCCGGCCAAGGCGGTGTCAGTGGAACTGGACCCGCAGCGCATGCACTACCTCGATGTCAGCAAGCTCGATGACAGCCGCACACTCAAGGCAAACAGCGATGCGTCGCGCCGCTGGACGGGCGACCTGTCCGCCTTTGTCAGCATTCTTCTCTCCCTGATTGCGAACGTATGATGAACCAGACCAGTACCTTTACCTTTGCCGCCGTTCCGCGCGCGGCCCGTGCCGCCCTTCAGTGGCGCCTGTTGCTGCTGTGGGTGCTGCTCATGCTCATACCGACGGCGATCCTGGCCATGCCGCTGTGGACCGTGATGTCCACGGGCCTGGATCACTCGGTCCACGCCGCCGCCTTTGCCAGGCAGCTCGACATGACAGTGTTTGCCGACCTGATGGCCATGCACGGCAAGCATGCCGAAGCCTTCAACCTGGCCACGATGCTCGCGCTGGCCACTACCTTGCTGCTCTCGCCCCTGCTCACCGGGATGGCCGCCACCGCGTCGCGCGCGCCGGCTACGCCAGGCATGCGCGACCTGATCGCCGGTGGCCTGCGCGAATACCCGCGCATGCTGCGCATGCTGGTATGGTCGGTGGTGCCGCTGGGCCTGGCCGTCGCCATCGGCGGGGCCGCCATGGACGCGGCCGGGGAGCAACTGGACAAGGCGATCGTCGCCTCCGACGTGGACCTGATCAATTACGCGGCCATCGCCGTGGCGGTGCTGCTGTTTGCATTCGCTCATGCGACCCTGGACGCCGGGCGCGCTGCACTGACGATCGAGCGCCGCCGCACCTCCGCCGTCAAGGCCTGGTGGTCGGGGCTGAAGATGGTCGTGCGCCGCCCCGTGGCAAGCCTGGGCGTGTACTTTGCGATCAGCATCGTGGGCCTGGCCATCGCAGCGGCACTGACCGTGGCGCGCATCAACGTGGCAGGCTGGAACCTGGGCCTGTTCATCGCGGCGCTCTTGCTGGTGCAGCTGACGGTCGCGGTCCTGGCGTGGATGCGCAGCGCGCGCCTGTTTGCCATGGTGGAGCTGGCACGGTCCCAGAAAGTATAGCCGGCGGCGGCGTGGCCGGCGCTCGCCCTTGCCGGCTCCGTTCAAGCCACCCCGCGCCTGGTCTGGAAGATTGCATTTGTCTCCTCCACCAGCGCGGCCATCAGGGCGCGGGCATCCTGGTGCCGGATCAGCGGCGCTGCCTGCCCGCACCACAGCGACATCAAATCCGGCCGCTCCTGGGCAGCTGCCGCTTTCTTCATGAGAGCACCGAACCAGTTTTGCACCGGATAAGGCGGTATCTGCGCGGCGTGCGGCTGCAGCTCGGTCATCAGCCGATTGCGAATGCCGCGCGCCAGCCGTCCGCTGAACACGCGCGTGAGCGCCGTATGGCGTGCCTGATCACTGAACAGCATCTTCCGGTGAACGTCGCCGGCATTCGATTCGCGGCAAGCGAGGAAGGCCGTTCCGATCTGTACCGCCTGGGCACCGAGCGTGAGTGCCGCGGCGACCCCGCGCGCGTCGCCAATGCCGCCGGCGGCTATCACCGGAATGCGCACCGCATCGACCACCTGCGGCACCAGCGCGAAGGTACCGCACAGGCTTTCCTCGGCCGCGCGCAGGAACGACACGCGGTGCCCGCCGGCCTCGAATCCCGTGGCCACCACCATGTCCACGCCGGCCCGCTCGAGCGCGAGCGCTTCCTCCACCGTGGTTGCCGTGCCGAGGGTGACGATGCCAAGCGCGCGGCAGCGCTCCAGCACTGCCTGCGAGGCAATGCCGAAGACGAAACTGAAGACCGCGGGCCGCGCCTGCAGCACCGCTTCAATCTGCTCACTGTAGGGCGGTGCAAAGCGCGGCGGGCGCCGTGGTGCGGGCAGCCCCAGCTCGCCGAAGTACGGCGCCAGCAAGGCGGCATTGCGGGCAAACGCGGCATCATCGATCTGCGGCTGGTCAGCGTCGTCCAGCGGGATCCAGAGGTTCAGCGCAAACGGCGCGTCGGTGCGCTCGCGCAGGCGCCTGGCCACTTCGCCGATGCCCGCGGCGTCCAGGTGATGCACGCCGAAAGAGCCGAGACCACCACCGTCGCACACGGCTGCGGCCAGCTCCACCGATGACATCCCGCCTCCGAATGGGCCCTGGACAACCGGTACGGCCAGCTTGAGACGGCGCGTGACTTCAGAATTTTTCCACATACTCATCCTCTGACATAGTGCTATCGAAAACAGGGATAGTCTATTGATGTCTTCTGGCGTGAAAAAGACCATTCCCCGCATTTGATTTGATACGCCATGTAATAGAATGCAGAGCATGAGACGCCACTTTGAAGACATCCTCGTCGGCAGCATCGAATTGTTCTGTGCCGCCGCCGAGCATGGCAGCTTTACCGCGGCCGCCCAGGCGGTGGGCGTGACCCCGGCTGCGGTGAGCCGCTCGGTGTCGCGCCTGGAGGCGCGCCTGGGCGTGCGCCTGTTTGTGCGTACCACGCGCCGGGTCAGCCTGAGCGAAGCGGGACGCCGCTATTTTGACCAGTGCCGCCAGGCGCTGGCCCAGTTGATCGACGCCGAACGCGCGCTGACCGGGCACCAGGGCAAGCCATCCGGCGTGCTGCGCCTGAGCGTGCCGACGACCTATGGTCACCACCGCGTGCTCCCACTGCTGCCGCAGTTTCGCGCGCTGTATCCGGACGTGCGCTTTGATGTCCACGTCAGCAACCGCAATATCGATTTTGTCGGCGAAGGCTATGACCTGGCCATTCGCGCGCGCGCGCCCGCCGATTCCGGCTTCGTCGCCCGCAAGCTGGAAGACGCGGAACTGGTGGTGGTGGCCGCGCCTGCCTATCTGGCACGCGCCGGCATGCCCGCCATGCCGGCAGCGCTGGCCCAGCACGACTGCATCGGTTTTGTCTTGCCCAGCAGCGGTCGCCCGGTCCCCTGGCTGTTTCGCGACCAGGGCAAGGTGACGGAGGTGGCAGCCGGCGGCAGCTACTGCGTGTACGAGGATGTCCTGGCCGGGGTGACGCTGGCGCGCAGCGGCGCCGGCCTGTTCCAGGCCTACCGTTTCACGATTGAGGAAGATCTGCGCCAGGGAAGTCTGGTGGAAGTCTTGGCCGCCCATGGCGGCTGTTCGCGCCCGTTTTCGGTGCTGTATCCACATGGGCGCCACCTGTCGCTGAAGGTGCGCGCCTTTGTGGAATTTCTGCTTGACGCCCGCGCCGGCCAGCGGCGCTAGGACCGGTTCAGGCGTCGTCCGAAGCCGGCGCGCCGCGCTTGCCGCGCGACTTTTCGGCGGCCTTCTCGGCCGCGATGGCCGCCGCCCTGGCCGCCTTGGCCGCCACCTCGGCTTCATGCTGCGCCAGGCGCGCGGCGCGCGTCTCGGGCGTTTCCAGGCTGATGCGGCCCAGCGTCCCGGTACGGTAATCCTGCAGGAAGATGTGCGACGCCTTTTCAAAATCGAGCTCGCCCCCCTTCTGGCGGTAACCGCGGCGCGCGGCCACGCCTTCGATCACGGCAATGCCGTCCATGCCTTCGGTCTTGAAGCCATAGCGCGCCGTCAGCAGCGCCGGGTAGCGCGCCAGCAGTTCTTCGGCCAAAAACACGGCCACTTCTTCCTCGATCAGCGCGTTGGAGCCGATCGCGTGGCTCGCTGCCAGCATCAGGCCATCGCTGGCCATGGCGATCTTGGGCCACAGCATGCCGGGCGTATCGACCAGGATGATGTTCTTGCCCAGGTAAAGCTTTTGCTGCATCTTGGTCACGGCCGGCTCGTCGCCCACCTTGGCCACCTTCTTCTTGAGCAGCGCATTCATGAGGGTTGACTTGCCCACGTTGGGAATACCCATGATCATGATGCGCAGCGGCTTGGTGGGCACGCCCCGGTGCGGCGCCAGCGACTGGCACAGGTCCGGGATCTTCGCCACGTCGCCCGGCTTCTTGGTGGTCATGGGGTAGGCCGTCACGCCTTCCTGCGCGTTGTACCAGGCCGCCCAGGCGGCGGTGGCGGCAGGATCGGCCAGGTCAACCTTGTTGAGGATCTTGAGGCAGGGCCGCTGGCGAAACAGGCGCAGCTCTTCCACCATGGGATTGCAGCTGGCCTCGGGCAGGCGCGCATCGAGGACCTCGATCACGAGATCCGTGTTTTCCATCTGTTCCGCCGCCTTCTTGCGCGCGGCGTTCATATGGCCCGGGTACCATTGTATCGACATGCAGTGCTTTCAAAATTCGCTCGTAAGCCGCTATTTTACGCGGCTACGGCATGCATGCGCTTTTTGGCGGCGGCACCTGCGGGTCGAACTTGACCAGGGCCGCGCGCGCCAGCTTCACGTCCCTGGAAAACTCGGCCAGGTGACGCTCCCGTTCCTCGCTCTGCCATTCGGCGTCGGAAAAGCCCTTGACCGGATAGGGCTTGCTGACCATGACCGTGCCTTCCAGGCGCGGCATGAGGGCGCGGTCTGGATCCACATTCTCCTTGAGCAGGTAGCCTTCAATGTCGCGCAGCTTGAGCGGCAGCGCCGGGCCGGCATCGCGCAGCAGCTTGCCGAATACGGTCAGCTTGACTTCCGCCGGGCCGCTCGGCAGCAGGTCGTTGAAGGTGGCCATGGCAAACGGCTTGCCGCTGGCGTCATCGACCCGGCCGCTGACCACGTAGCGCCCGGCCTGGCGCACATTGGCCTTGAGGTAGAACACCAGCGAGCCCTCTTCCACCGCTTCCCGTACCTGGCCGGTCCAGGTGGCCGGCAACTCGGGCGAGTAGATGACGTCGAACAGCACGAAACCGCGCTTGCCGTTGACGCTGTATTGCACTTCGGTGCGGATGGTGCCGGCAAAACCGGCCAGGCCGGTCTGCGCCGGTGAGAGTACGCCCGCGTACGCCCCGTCACCGGGGACCGCATCGGCGCCGCTGCCGTCATCGGCAAAGGGCAGCGAGATCTGGGCGGTGGCGCGCGTCCCCTGGTAAGTCATGCCCTGGGCCAGGGCGCGCGTGATCACCAGCGGTAGCACCGTACCCTGCTTGTCGACGGCGCGCACGGAAAAAGCGGCGCTCTCGCCGGCGGCCATGAAGACGCGCGACTGCGAGGTCTGCACCAGTACCGAGGCATCACTGCCACTGCCGCTGGTGCGCATGGGATGCGCTTCGGTCACCGGTGCATTGGGGTAGACCTGGTCCGGATGCTGCGAAATGGGCTGGGACACCGGAGGATACCGGGTGCCGGTGGCGTAGTGGCAGTAGGTCTGGTCCACCAGGGCGAAGTGTTCGCGCAGTTCGCGCTGGCGCGCGGCGCGGGCGCCGGCGTCGGGCGCTGCGAGCGCGGGTCCCTCGCCCAGAAAGGGCAGCCCCGGCCCCGGTGGCGCGGGCGCGGCCGCGCTGGCCGCCACCGCACCGTCCTCGCCGTTGGCCAGCCAGGCCACCGAGGCGGCACACAGCACCCCGGCGGCCACGCCCAGCCACCCTCCTTTAGAGGGCACTGTTCACCATCGCGTTGCGCACCACGCCCACGATGCCGCCCCAGTTACCGTTGGCGTAATGGTTGTACGCTTCGGCGTCATCGCGGAACACCACCGAGTGATTGCTCCACTTGGCGCGCCCGCCTTCGGCTGCGGCAGTGCCGAGCGTGAGGTCATTGCAGAACCAGTCCGAGGGGTTGCAGAAGCCGGCGCCGGCGCTGCCCGACATGCCGCCCGTGCTGTGGTAGGCGACCACTTCATCATCCTGGCCGGGAAGGATGCCGGAATAGGCCGTGCCCTTGGCGCCGGCGTACATGTAGAACATGACGTTGCGGGTGATATTGTGGTCGTACATGGCGCGCGCCGTGGCCGTTTTCAGGTCTTGCACGAGCGGCTCGCTGGTGGTCCAGGAGCCGGCATCGGACAGTTCCGAGCCGCCGGCAGCGCCCGAAGCCGCGCGCACCCACTTGATGTTCCACCCGGTCTGGGTGCTGCCATCGGTATTGCCGCATACGCCGCCGCTGCCGGCCACGGCATTTTTCTTGAGCCTGGCCGAGCCGCCGAAATTGGCCAGCGTGTAGCCCATCATCAGGTCGCCCGCGCTGTGGGTGGCCACGTAGCACCAGTTGGTGCCGGTGCAAAAGCAGTCCAGCGCATCGCGGATCTTGCCGCTTTGCGAGGCGATGCTGCTGCGCCCGTCCCAGTTGACCGACTTCTTGTTCACGCCCGCCGCCGTCGTGCCCGGCCCCCAGTAGGTAAAGCTGTTGTAATTGCCCACCACCCCTCCGCCGGTACGGCCGTTAATCCACAGGCTGTAGTTCGCGGCGCTCGCCACTGTGGTGATGGCTGACAGGGAAACCAGGGACAGCGAAATGCACAAACGCATGAATCTACTCATTTAATCCTCCTAGTGGGTACTGCGGCGGGGAAAGAAATAGTACGACCGTGCTGACGGTTGGCATTGAATTTATGCCTGCCTTAAGGGGGAGTCAATCGTGCAATTAGGAAAATTAGAGTTTGTCTACTAATTGAGACAATTGGTGAGAATCGTTTGCCAACTTGATGCAAATAAGGTAACGGAACAATTCCTGCCGCTTAGCCGATATCGGCCAGGGCCTTGAGGTGGGCCACCGTGCTGCGCCCCAGCGCCGACAGGTTGTAGCCGCCTTCCAGGCAGCTGACGATGCGGCCCTGGGCATACAGGCGGGCGATGGCCATGACTTCGCGCGTGATCCAGGCATAGTCGTCCTCGACCAGCTTCATGCCGCCCAGATCGTCTTCGGCGTGGGCATCGAAGCCTGCCGAGATGAACACCATCTCGGGCTGGAAGCGATGCAACGCCGGCAACCAGTGCTCGGTGATGAGCTCGCGCACCAGTTCGCCGCGGCTGCCGGCCGGCACCGGCACGTTGACGCAGGTAGGCGACTCCGGCTCCGGATCGGTGTAAGGGTAAAAAGGATGCTGGTAAAAACTGGCCATGAGCACGCGCGGATCGCCGGCAAACGATTCGGCCGTGCCGTTGCCGTGGTGGACGTCGAAATCGATGATGGCCACCCGCTGCAGGCCGTGCGAATCGAGGGCGTGGCGCGCGGCAATGGCAACGTTGTTGAACAGGCAGAAGCCCATGGGCTGCGAGGGGCGCGCATGGTGGCCGGGCGGGCGCACGGCGCAGAAGGCGTTGGCGATGCTGCCGGCAATGACGGCATCGGTGGCGGCCAGGGCCGCGCCGGCGGCGCGCAAGGCCGCGCGGTAGCTGTGCGTACACAGAATGGTGTCGGCATCGAGCGGGTAATACTCGCCCTCATGGTGCGGCGTATTGTCGCGCACCAAGGCCAGCGCGGCCTCGCTGTGATTGCGCAAGATGGCGGGCAGCTCGGCGACCGGGGCTTCGCGCCGCTCGAGCAGGCCGTCCAGCCGCGCCAGGATGAGCTGGTCTTCGATGGCTTGCAGGCGGGCCGGGGATTCCGGGTGCCACTCGCCCATGTCGTGGCGGCTGCACTCGGGATGGCTGAAAATTGCTGTACTCATGCTGTCAATCTCTGTCGCGCCGAATCAATGTTGCACCGGATGAGAACGTTCTCGAATAGAATCGTTGAACGTGTCGTGATGACGGAAGTGGTGTGCCGCTGGCGCTAATCTACCATGTCTGATCGCTAACTGGATCGCTGTGCGCCCTTATGGTGCGTGGTGTATTGACTGCCACGCACCATAAGGGCGCGCGGCCGGGACCCAAGGATGAAGATCAAGTCATGTTCAAAAAACTGCATGCAGTAGCCCACCAGGTCAGCCAGGTCATCGTCGGCAAGGACTTGCAGGTGCGCCAGGCCCTCACCTGCCTGCTGGCCGGCGGGCACCTGCTGGTGGAAGACGTTCCCGGCGTCGGCAAGACCACGCTGGCGCACGCCCTGTCGATTTCGCTGGGCCTGAAATTTAACCGCGTGCAGTTCACGAGCGACCTGCTGCCGGCGGACGTGGCCGGCATTTCCGTGTACGAGCGCGAAAAGAATGGCTTCGTGTTCCACCCCGGCCCCATCTTTACGCAAGTGCTGCTGGCCGACGAAATCAACCGCGCCACGCCCAAGACCCAGTCCGGCCTGCTCGAAGCGATGGAAGAGCGCCAGGTCAGCGCCGATGGCGTCACCCGCCCCCTGCCCGAACCGTTCTTCGTGATCGCCACCCAGAATCCGCTGCACCAGGTAGGCACCTTTGCCCTGCCCGAGTCGCAGCTCGACCGCTTCCTCATGTGCCTGTCGCTGGGCTACCCCGATGCCGCCGCCGAACGCGCGCTGCTGATGGGCGACGACCGGCGCAGCATGCTCAAGTCGCTGCCGGCCGCCATGCAGCCGGCCGAACTGGCGGCGGCGCAAAAGGCGCTGCGCGACATCCACGCGTCGGGCTCGCTGATCGACTACGTGCAGGCACTGGCCCAGGCCTCGCGCCACAACGGCCTGTTTGCCGAAGGCTTGTCGCCGCGCGCCGCCATCGCCCTGCTGCAGGCGGCGCGCGCCTGGGCCGCGCTGGAAGGGCGCAACCACGTGGTGCCGGAAGACGTGCAGGCGGTGCTGGTGCCGGTGTGCGCGCACCGCCTGCGTCCCCTCAAGTCAGCCAACGGCACGGCCCTGGCCAGCCGCGACCTGGTGCTGCAGCTGCAAAAATCGGTGCCGGTCTAGGACCCGCATGGCAAGCGCCCGCCTCTCCACCCTGACCCAGGCCAGCTCGCAGCTGCTGCGGCGCCAGGCCGAGCGCTGGCTGTTCCGGCTCAAGGAGACCGAACCTGGCGAAGTATTCCTGACCCGGCGCCGCGTGTTCATCCTGCCCACCGGTGCAGGCGTGGGCTTCGGCGCCCTGGTGCTGGTGCTGCTGGTGGCGTCGACCAACTACAACCTGGGCCTGGGCTTTGCACTGACCTTCGCCCTGGCTGCATGCGCGGTAGTCGACATGTATTACACCTACCGCAACCTGGTGCACCTGCACCTGCGTCCCGGGCGCGCCCATCCCCTGTTCGCAGGCGAAGATGCGCAGTTCGAGCTGACCATCATCAACCGCAGCGCCAGCGCACGCTACGCCTTGTGGGCCGATTTTGCCAGCGTGGACACGGCGCGCTACGTCACCGACGTGATGGCCGGCTCCGACGCCGCCCTGCTGCTGTCGGCGCCCAGCAGTGAGCGCGGCTGGCTGGCCGCGCCACGCGTCAAGCTGTCCACCCGCTTTCCCCTGGGGCTGTTCGTGGCCTGGAGCTACTGGCAGCCCGACGCCAGGGCGCTGGTATATCCGTTCCCCGAGCCCAGTGCGCCGCCGCTGCCCATGGGCGGCACGGCCAGCGAGGATGGCCATGGCACGGCCGGCCAGGACGACTTTGGCGGCATCCGCAGCTACCAGCCCGGTGACCCGCTGCGCCACATGGCATGGCGCCAGATCGCGCGCCTCGACCCGGCCCTGGGCGGGCAGCTGGTGACCAAGCATTTTGAAGGCGGCAATGTGGCCGAACTGGTACTCGACTTTGCCGCGCTGCCGCCCACGCTGGACCTGGAATTGCGCCTCTCGCGCATGACGCGCTGGGTGCTCGACGCCGAGCAGCGCGCCCTGCCCTACGGCTTTCACATTGGCGCGGCCCGCTTTGCGCCATCGGTGGGCGCGGCGCACCAGGCGGCGTGCCTGCGCGCCCTGGCGCTGTACCAGGACAGCGGCGCGGTGCGGCCATGAAGCGCAGCGCTGACCAGCAAGCCCCGCACCCGGCCGCTGCGCTGCCGCAGGGGCGCCTGGCGCGCCTGCAGCTGACGCTCTCGCGCGACAAGTCCGACACCTTGCTGCTGCTGGCGGCCACCGTGCTGGTCCTGGCACCACACGCGCTGCATTTGCCGCTGTGGGTGACGCTGCTGTGCGCCACCACGCTGGCCTGGCGCGCGCTGATCACCTTCCGCGGCACGCGCATGCCCCCCACCCTGCTGCTGCTGCCGCTGGCCATTGCCGCCATGGGCGGCATCCTGCTCACCTTCAAGACCCTGCTCGGGCGCGAAGCGGGGGTGGCCATGGTGGTGCTGCTGGTGACCTTCAAGCTGCTGGAAATGCACGCGCGGCGCGACCTGTTCGTGGTCATCTACCTGTGCTTTTTTGTGCTGCTGACGAACTTCTTCTACTCGCAAAGCATCGGCATGGGCGCCATGATGTGCGCCGCCGTGGTGGCCTTGCTCACGGCCCAGCTGTCCTTCCAGTACAGCGGCGCCGTGCCGCCGCTGCTGCGGCGCCTGGGCCTGGCCGCGCGCACGCTGGCACTGGCCGCGCCGCTGGCGGTGGCGCTGTTCCTGCTCTTTCCGCGCGTGCAAGGCCCCCTGTGGGGCATGCCGGGCGATGCCGGGGCTGGCCGCACGGGACTGTCCAACAGCATGGCGCCGGGGAATATCGCCAGCCTGGCCGAGTCGAGCGAGATTGCCTTTCGCGTCAAGTTCCAGGGTCAGCGTCCGGCCCAGTCGCAGCTGTACTGGCGCGGCGTGGTGCTGTCCGAATTTGACGGGCGCACCTGGACCCAGCCGCCGCGGCGCGACTGGCGCGCCACGGCCGATACGCTGGTCACGCATGGCCAGCCGGTCAACTACCAGGTGACGCTGGAGCCGCACCGCGAACAATGGCTGTTCGCATTGGATATGCCAACGGCGCGGCCGCGCATGCCCAACATGGGCAGCTGGATGACCGGCAGCATGGAACTGCGCGCGGGCATCGGCATTGAACGGCGCGTTCGCTACGATGCGCAATCGCACCCGTCATATACCCTCGATGGCGGCGCCACCCTGCCCCGGCGCGAGCGCTGGCTGGCGTTACCGGGGGGCTTCAATCCCGTGGCCACCAGCGCCGGGCTGCAGCTGCGCAGCGAACCTGACCCGGCAAAACGGGTGAACGCGGTGCTGGCCATGTTCCGGCGCGATGGCTTTTCCTACACCATGCAGCCGCCCCTGCTTGCTGCCAACACGGTGGACGACTTCCTGTACCGCACCAAGGCCGGTTTTTGTGAACACTATGCGAGCGCCTTCGTGTTCCTGATGCGGGCGGCCGGCGTGCCGGCGCGCGTGGTCACCGGCTACCAGGGCGGCGAACACAATCCGGTCGACGACTTTGTGACGGTGCGCCAGTCCGATGCCCACGCCTGGGCCGAAGTGTGGCTGGGCCAGCGCGGCTGGGTGCGGGTGGACCCGACCGCGGCCATCGCGCCCGAGCGCATCGAGCGCAATTTGCAGCAGGCCTTGCCGGACCAGTATGACCTGCCCGGCATGGAAGGCATGATCAGCCTGGGCGAACGCAATCCATGGCTGGCCCGGCTGCGTTTCCAGCTCAGCGCATTTTCCAACGGCTGGGATCAATGGGTACTCAGTTACGACCAGCAGCGCCGCAGCAGTGTGCTCGAAGGCGTCAAGGATGCCCTGGGCAACTGGCGCACCGCGGGCGCCATTGCCGCCCTGTGCCTGCTGCTGGCAGCGGCAGGCGCGCTGCAGCGGCGGCGGCGCCAGGACCCGGTGGAAGCCCTGTACGGCGCCCTGGGGACCATCCTGGGGCGCCACGGGATGACGCGCGGGCCTGGCGAAGGGCCCAATGCCTGGGCTGCGCGCGTGGCCGGCTCGACCCTCGCAGCTTCGAAAAAGGAGGCCGCGCTGCGCTTCCTGCAGCTGTACAGCGCACACAAGTACGGTCCGGACGCCAGCGCGCCGGGACTGGTATCGACCCTCAAGAAGCTGCTCAACGGTACACGATGAAATATCTGCTCCCATTCCTGCTGTCCCTGGCCTTGGCGGTGCCTGCTGCGGCGCCTGCCGCACAAGTGAAGAAGCCGCGCGCGGCCAGCGTCAAGGCCGCGAAGGCCAAGCCAGCCAAGCCTGCCAGGACGGCGCGACGGGCCAAGGCCGCGAAGAAAAAGCCGGCGCCGCGCAAGGTCGACTACCAGGGCGAACAGGTCAATTTCGCCGAATGGAAGGCAGTGAGCGATTTTGCCGATGAGGTATCACTGCGCCACGGCTTTCCGCGGGACGAACTGACGGCCCTGATCCGCCAGATCAAGTATGTCGACTCGGCGGTGCAACTGGTCAAGCCGGGGCCGCCGGGCAAGCCCAAGAACATGAATGCCGTGCGCGCCCTTAACATTGAGCCGATCCGGATCCGGGCCGGGGTCAGGTTCTGGAACGACCATGCCGCCCTGCTGGCACGGGCCGAGCGGGAATACGGGGTGCCGGCCGAGATCATTGTCGGCATCATTGGCATCGAGACCGTGTACGGGCGCGACACGGGACGGTTCCGGGTGCTCGACGTGCTGACCACCCTCGCCTTTGCCTATCCGGCTGCGCCCAACCAGGCCAGCCGCATGGCGTTTTTCAGGGGCGAACTGGAAAATGCACTGGTGCTGGCACGCCAGAACGGGGTCGATCCCCTGTCCCTGCTCGGCTCCTTTGCCGGCGCGATCGGCATGCCCCAGTTCATGCCCGGCAGCGTGCTGGCCTACGGTGTCGATTATGACCAGGATGGCGCGGTGGACCTGCGCGGGTCAACCGCCGATGTGGTGGGCAGCGTGGCCAATTTTCTGGTGAAGCACGGCTGGCAAAGGACCCACAGTGGCGCGCTGGTGATCGCGGCCAACGTGTCCGCCGGCCGGGCCTGGTCGCGCTTTCTCGACCAGGGCCTGGAAGCGACATTCAAGCTCGACGAACTGCTGGCAGCCGGCATTGCCCCCGCGAGCCGCCCTCCCGCCGACCGGCTGTACGGCCTGGTGGACCTGCAAAATGGGGCCGAAGCGACCGAATACTGGCTGGCATCGGATAATTTTTTTGCTATTACCAAATACAATCGCAGTTACTACTACGCAATCTCCGTGATCGAACTGGGGCGCGCCGTTCAGCGCAGGCGGTCGCGTTAGGTCTTATACTAAGGGAAACTTTGTAAGCAAATGTAACGAAAGTACGCAGGTGACGCTGCGCCGCGCCGTGCTCGGCGACACATACTACCCGGGTGTATGGGACCCCGCTTTCCCTTGTGCCCGGGAAATATGGCCCTGCGCGATATACTCTGCAATAAATTGCTGCGGAGCTAGTAGTGAAAGGTATTGTGCGTCCAGTACACGAGAATTACCCTACACTTAAACTTTCTACGAAAACAATTATTCTTTCCGTGGTTTTGTGAGAGAATTGCACAGCGGCTATGTTGCGACCAGACAACATACAAAACCCTTTTTTGCGTTTTCTATTGCTTTTGAGTACTAGGATTAAAAAAGGCTTGTACAATTGTGTATAGTTTTTAAAAAGTCTTCCCTCGGATAAATTTGGCCAGCCGTACTGCGATAGTTGTCGCTACAAGCGAAGTCCGTTTATCGACCACGCACACAACTCACAATAGGAAGTAACGACATGACAAACCAAGTCGGCATTGATATGAACAGCGATTCGGATTCCGATGACCTGCTGCAATACAACCCTAACCGCCTGCTCGATACGCTGATCGAGAACCTGCGCCTGAAGAACGACGCTGCCTTGTCGCGCGCACTCGAAGTGGCGCCGCCGGTCATTTCCAAGATTCGCCACCACCGCCTGCCGGTTGGCGCTTCGCTGCTGATCCGCATGCACGAAGTGTCGGACCTGTCGATCCGCGACCTGCGCTATCTGATGGGCGATCGCCGCAACAAATTTCGTATTAGCGACAAGCAGTTCAAGCCAAAAGAAGGCGAACAGCAGTCCTGATGAGTAGGGGCGACCCGCCACGTGCGGGCGCGCCTGCACTGCGCTGCACACGCGCAGACAAAAGGGTGGACCAGTTTACGGCGCACGAAGCCGCACACTGGGCCACCCTTTGCCGTTCTGGAAGCTGCCGGGCCCGCTTGAATCAGGCGGGAAACACGCCGGTCGACAAATACCGGTCGCCGCGGTCGCACACGATAAACACGATGGTGGCATTTTCCACCTGCTGCGATATGCGCAGCGCAATCTCGCAGGCGCCGGCCGCCGAGATGCCGCAGAAAATGCCCTCTTCCGCTGCCAGGCGGCGCGCCATCTGTTCGGCTGCGGCCTGGCTCACGCCTTCAATCTGGTCCACCCGCGCCTTGTCGTAAATGCGGGGCAGGTAGGCCTCGGGCCATTTGCGGATACCGGGAATTTGCGAGCCTTCTTCCGGCTGGGCGCCAATGATGCGGATCGCCGCGTTCTGTTCCTTGAGATACTGCGACACCCCCATGATGGTGCCGGTGGTGCCCATGGCGCTGACAAAGTGGGTCACCTGGCCCTGGGTGTCGCGCCAGATTTCCGGCCCCGTGCCCTCGTAGTGGGCGCGCGGATTGTCCTGGTTGCCGAACTGATCAAGGATGATGCCCTTGCCGTCGCGCTGGAGCTGCTCGGCCATGTCGCGCGCATATTCCATGCCGCCCGTCTTGGGGGTGAGGATGATCTCCGCGCCATAGGCGGCCATGCTCTGGCGCCGCTCGATCGACAGGTATTCCGGCATCAGGAGCAGCATCTTGTAGCCGCGGATGGCAGCGGCCATGGCCAGTGCAATGCCCGTGTTGCCGCTGGTCGCCTCGATCAGGGTGACACCGGGCTTGATCTGGCCCCGCTCCTCGGCCCGCCGCAGCATGGACATGGCTGCCCGGTCCTTGACGGAGCCGGCCGGGTTGTCGCCTTCCATCTTGCCAAGGATGATGTTGTTGCGCGCGGCAGCGTCGGCGCCCGGCAGGCGCACCAGCTGCACCAGGGGCGTATTGCCGATCGTATCTTCGATGGTTTTGTAAGGCATGGAGACTCTTCGGGAGGTGATCGAACGCATATTTTAATCCAGCCCGCCCGGGGGCGTATGAGACGCGGCAACTTGTTGCCGCCTAAGCGCTGTGCTTGCCTAAAACAGGGACTGCACCCGTGGCTTGCCGTCGCCGGGGGTGGCAGCGACGCCATGGCGCTCGCGCAGCCGCGCCAGCTCGCCCGACTTTTCCAGCCGGGCCACTCCCTGCGCCAGCGCCGCAGCCCATTTGCCGCTGCGCTTGTTGTGGGGCGAGAAGCCGGCCCGCAGCGCGAAGGTGTTTTCCAGGCAGCCGGCGTTGCGGAAACGTCCCTCGGCCTTCATCTCGCTGATGAGCTTGTACATGACGAGTTCATGCTCGAGCAAGACGGGAAAGCGCCCGCCCAGCAATTTTTTCGCATTGGTGGTGCCGGCGTTGGTGCCGTAGGAAAAATCAATCGCATGCCGATTACCACGGTGCGACACGATAAAGGCATCCATGTCGCCATTATCATATTCATAGTCGCCAATCACGCCCAGCCGCACGCCCTTGAGCGACCACAGGCCACGGTAGCTCCAGCTCGATCGGGTGCTGGTAAAAAAGCAGGCGCGCGAATAGCCCAGCACGGGCCCGGGGCGCAGCCCGGCATCTTCCGGCGGCGCGAACACGCCGTCAATGGTGCCGGCGAGGGTCTGGCGCATGGCGCGGTTGAGCGGCAGCAGCATGGGCTCGACCCGGATTCCCATGGTGCCCAGTGCGCGCGTGGTTGCCTCCACCACGAAGCCGCCGCTGATGCGGCCGTCGCGCACGCACACATAGGGGCACCATTCATCCGACGCCAGCCGGACCGTTTCCTTGGCCGCGACCGGCAGGCACGCCGTCAGCAGCGTGCTCAACAACAATATGATGCGGGGTGGACAGTACGTCACGTGGTGATCCTTGGCTCACAGGAAGTAGCGGCGCGGCACCGGCCCGCATGCCCAGCCAGTACAGACGGTATGGCGTACCAATGTAACACAGCCACCGCCTGGCGCCATGCCGTGCGAGCCTGGCGGCGGCCTAGCGCACCGGCACCGGATAGCTTGCCACGCTCACGTTGCCATCCTTGTCGACCGCCTGCACGCCGAAGAAATAATTATCCTTGGACAGCTTGATTGTTGCCTGCGTGACGTTGCCCACGAAGCGTGCGCCCTGCCACAGGGCGGCCGTGGTTTCACGCCATACGATGCGGTAGCCGGCCAGGTCCGGCTCGGTATTGGGCTGCCACACCATGGTCGAATCGTTCTCCAGCTTGTCGGTCCGCATCTGTACCTTGTGCGGCGCTGCCGGGGCCAGTGCCAGCGACGCGAGGGCCGCGGCGTTGACGCGCGCCACGCGGGCAATGTAGTGGTAATCATTGAATTCGGGCAGGTCGCCATATTGCTTGCCCTCTTCCACCCGCACGTTCTGGTGCTGGTGAGCATAGTCTTCATTCGGCTCCGAAAAGCGCAATGCCGCATAGCCCCGTTCCAGGAAAGGCATGTGGTCACCCCCGCGCAGGTAGCGGTCGCGGCGCTGGATGATGTTGACCTTGAAATTGGGCACGTAGCGCTCGCCCACTTCCTTGACGTGGCGTGCCAGCTGGCGCGAGATGGAATCGTTCTCGCCGCCGGTGGCAAGCAGGCCGCGGTTGATGTCGTTGAGCTCCCTGGTGGCGGGTATGCTTTCGGCGAACAGGCGCACCTGGGCATCATCGACCCGGCCGTCGTCTGCGCGCGAACTGCCAATGATGTCGTTGGTGAACATGGCACCGATGTTCAGGTTTTTCTGCCTTGCCTGCTCGGCCCAGTGCGCCGCGCCCAGCAAGCCCTGCTCTTCGGCCGCCACGGCCATGAATACCAGCGTGGCATCGAAGCGGTGGCGCGCCATGATGCAGGCCAGTTCCATGACGGCAGCGGTGCCGGAAGCGTCATCGTTGGCCCCGGGCGCGGCACCGGTGGCATCCATGATGTCGGTATTGCGCGAGTCGTAATGGCCGCTGACTACATAGATGCGCTCGCTCGACGCCTTCTGGCTGCCGGGCAAGGTGGCCACCACATTGACGATGTCCGTGGGGCGCGAAATGCGCGCCGACACGGGCGCGACATGGCTGTCGAAGGCGACCTGCAGGCGAGCGCCCGCCTGCGTGCTGCAGCGCTCCAGTTCGGCCTTGATCCAGCGCCGGGCCGCGCCAATGCCGGTCTTGTCGGACACGGTATCGGACATCGTGTGGCGCGTTTCAAAGCTGACCAGCTTGCGCACATAGGCTTCGATGCGCTCGGGCGACACGGCCGCCGTGATGGCATCGATCTGGGGCTGGCGGCGGGTGGTATCGGGCCCGGCGGCGCCCGTGGCCGGCAGCGAGGTGGCGGCGGCGTTGGCGCCGATGAGAGCGAACAGCAGCATGGTGGCGAGGCGCATCGTTATCCCTTGAATATAAGCTGGCGCTATCTTCTCATGGGGCGGCCCGCGCGGGGCGTCGTTACAGGCGAAAAAATCGGGACAGGAACACGGGCGGCAAGCGGACGGAAGAGGAAGAGGAAGCGGACGATGCGCAGGCAGCAGCAGCGCCGCCCGGATGGCGGCGCGTCGAACTGGCGCTTACCTTGCGCCCTTACATGCGGGCGGCAGGCGCTGCCTTGGCATCAGCCGGCTTGCCCTTGACCGCAGCCTTGGGAGCGGCCGCTGCGCCTGCCAGCGGCTTGCCCGCCACCACCAGGCCTGCTTCCGACAGCTTGGCGGCGCGCTTTTCGCCCACGCCTTTCACGCGCTTTTGAAAGTCGGGCCAGTCCTTGAATTCGCCCTTGGCCCGCTCGTCCAGGATGGCCTTGGACATGGACGGCCCCACGCCCTTGACCGCGTCGAGCGCGGCCACGTCCGCCTTGTTGACGTCCACCTGCGCAAAAGCCATGCTCATCGTCGCCAGCAGGCTGGCCACGGCCAGCATCAGTTTCTTGATCATATGTTCTCCGTTAAGTAAATGAACGGGACAGCACCATGCCGTTCCCGTCCCGAGAACGGCCAGCCCGGGGCGTGCAGTTGACCCGCACGATTGAGGGCGCGCAAGGCGGCTTGTTTACTTACCGAAGAGTTCTTCGCGGGTGACGGTGGCGGTGCCGAGCTTGCCCACCACAATGCCGCCGGCGCGGTTGGCGGTCATGATGGCGTCGGCCATGGGCATGCGTGCGCCCAGCATGGCGGCCATGGTGGCAATGACGGTGTCGCCGGCGCCCGAGACGTCGTACACCTCGCGCGCGTCGGCATGCATGTGCAGGATTTCACCGGCCGTGTACAGCGTCATGCCCTCTTCCGAGCGGGTGAGCAGCAGGGCATCGAGGCGCAGCTGCTCGCGCAGGGCCTGGGCCTTGGTGGTGAGTTGCTCTTCGGTGGACCAGCTGCCGACGATGCGGCGCAGTTCCGACTTGTTGGGTGTCAGCACGGTGGCCCCGGCATAAGGCGAGAAATCATCGCCCTTGGGGTCGACCATCACAATCTTGCCCGCGGCGCGGGCCGCTTCGATCATGTGGGTGACATTGACCAGGCTGCCCTTGTTGTAGTCGGACATGATGACCACATCATAAGCGGGCAGCAAGGTGTTGAACTGGCTGAGCTTGTCGCGCAGCACGGTGTCGGTCGGCGCATCTTCGAAATCGATGCGCAGCAGCTGCTGCTGGCGGCCAATGACACGCAGCTTGATGATGGTCGAGATTGCCTCGTCGCGCTGCAGATAGCTGTGGATGGCCGCATCCTGCAGCAGCTGCGCCACCTGGGCGCCGGCTTCATCGGCCCCGACCACGCCCAGCAGGCCGCAGTGGGCACCGAGAGCGGCCGCATTGCGCGCCACGTTGGCCGCGCCACCGAGGCGCTCTTCGCGCTTTTCAATGCGCACCACCGGCACCGGCGCTTCCGGCGAAATGCGGCTGACGTCGCCAAACCAGTAACGGTCGAGCATGACATCGCCCACCACGAGAATGCGCACCGCGGCCAGGTCGGGGGCGGCGATGGGCGGATAGCTGTCGGCGGTAAGGAGGCGGCTGATCATGGACGGGTCACGGCGGTTAGTTCATCACATTAAGTTCTTCAGTGCGGCGGGGCGGGTAGGTTTCCCAGTTGCTGCATCCCGGACATTGCCAGTAGAACTGGCGCGCCTTGAAACCGCAGTGGCTGCAGCGGTAGCGGGCCAGCTTCTGGGTGTAGCCGTGGATCAGGTTTTTCACCATCGACAATTCTTCCCAAATGTTGGCCGGCGCGTCCATGAGGCGCGCTTCAAGCAGCTTGTCCAGGCCCAGCAGGGTCGGGTTACGGCGCAGTTCATCAACCACCAGTTCCTTGGCCGCGTCCACACCATCGAGCTCGATCACGGCCTTGAACACCACCTCGATCAGGTCGATGGACGACGCTTCAGCCAGGTAGGAACGCAGCAGGTTGACGCCTTCCTGCGGGCGGCCCACCTTGCGGTAGCCATCCATCAGGCGCCCGGCCACCAGGGCCACGTGGGGCACGCTTTGCTGCTCGACCCGGCGCCACGTCATGAGAGCGCCTTCCACATCGCCCTGGGCCAGTTGGGCGTCGCCGGTGAGCATGGTGGCGCGCACGTTCTTGCGGTCGGTGTGGACAGCCTTGTCGAGCAGCGCCAGCGCATCGGCGATATGCAGGTGCACCAGGGCATCCTGGGCCAGCTCGCAATAAAACTGGGCAATTTCCTTCTGGCGCGCGCCGGCGCCGGATTCCTGCAGGCCGCGGGCGGCATCGATGGCGCGGATCCATTCCTTTTCGCGCTGAAAGATTTCCAGCAGGGCGCGGCGGGCCTGGACTGCATAGGGGGTCTCGACCAGGCCATTGAAGGTTTCCTCGGCGCGGTCGAGCAGGCCCGCTTTCAGGTAATCCATGCCCAGCTCGTAGCGGGCGTGGGCTTGCTCTTCGGCCGGGAGATCGGGGCGCGAGAGCAGGTTCTGGTGGACGCGGATGGCGCGCTCGATCTCGCCGCGGCGGCGGAACAGGTTACCGAGGGCAAAGTGCATGTCGGCAGTTTCCGGATCGAACTTGACGATCTCGATAAAGGCATCGATGGCCTTGTCGGGCTGCTCGTTGAGGAGGAAATTCAAGCCCTTGAAATAGCCGCGCGGCAGCGTGCGCGACTCGGACACGAGCTGCTTGATATCGACGCGGGCCGTGATCCAGCCCATGGCAAAAAACAGGGGGATGCCGATGAGCATCCAGGTTTCAAATTCCATGCGAGTCTTTTTGGTATTGTTTTTACGGCTGGGGATTCACACTGTCGGGCGCGGGGGCGCCGGGGCCGGTGCGGGCCACGCTCTGCAGTGCCTGGATAGTGGTTTTGTGCTTGCTTGTCTCGCGGCGATGGCGGAATACGGTAGGGGTCACGGCCAGGATGCCGAGGGCTGCGCCGGCGACAAAAAATCCCAGCAACATCAGCACCAGCGGCCCATGGAGCTGGTAGCCCAGGAAAAAGTTCAGGTCCACCTGATGATCGTTCTTCATCGCGAATCCGAAAAACAGCACAAACAGGATCACGCCAACAATCGTGGAAACAAATTTCATCGGACTTGCCTAGATTAAAGAGGTCGACAGTGTGGCATCTTACACCAAATGGCGCCTCGCCCTAAGCGCCGGCCCGCGCGCGCCCATCATTTCCTACCTTCAGGGTCAGACCACTTAAACGACGAATTTGCAACGTCCCCCACCACCGCGCGCACCCCCACGCTTGTTTCCATCCTCCAGGGTCAGACCACTTTTTGCGGCTTTTTGCAACTTTTTTCGGCGTCAAAAGACTTCGCACTTGACTGTTCGCGCTGAATGGACGAACCCAGGAAAAGGAGCTGACAGTCACAGCTGATCGAAACAATCCGCGTGGGCGGAGTTTTTCGGGCGCAAGGAAAGGCCGATATTTGGCCGTGAGACATTGATTTTAGTGCGTTTAAGTGGTCTGACCCCGCCTGGGGGAAATTGATTGAGAGACCAATCTACGGCGGGCGTTTCGGTTGGGTTATTGATTCGCGGGGATTTGGGTAACTTGATCTTGGCGACAAAACATTGATTTTGACGCGTTTAAGTGGTCTGACCCTGGCTGGAGGAAATTGATATGCGGATGCTGTGCGCGCCGTACACGCGAAAAAAAACGGCACCCGCAGATGCCGTTTCTGTTGTCGCCGCCAGAGGCGACTCAGTCTTCAATGATCGGTTGCCCTACCATCGCATCGACCCGCTCCCGCAATTGCTTGCCAGGCTTGAAGTGCGGTACCCGTTTTTCGGGCACCATCACCTTGTCGCCCGACTTCGGATTGCGTCCGATGCGCGGTGGCCGGCTGTTCAGCGCAAAACTGCCAAAACCGCGGATCTCGATGCGCTGACCCGTCGCCAAAGCGTTGGTCATGGCATCGAGGATGGTCTTGACGGCGTACTCCGCATCCTTGGCCACCAGCTGAGAATAGCGCTCAGCAAGGCGGTTGATGAGTTCGGACTTCGTCATCTGGCGATTCCGACTGTCTTAGTTCTTGTTATCGAACTTGGCCTTGAGCAGCGCGCCCAGGCTGGTGGTGCCCGATGCAGCGTTGCTGTCCGACGAAGTTGCCATCTTCTGCATCGCTTCCTGGGTCTCGACATTGTCTTTCGCCTTGATCGACAGCTGGATGCTGCGAGCCTTGCGGTCAATGTTGATCACCAGCGCTTCAACCGAATCACCAACCTTCAGGTGGGTGCCGGCATCTTCCACGCGGTCACGCGAGATTTCCGATGCGCGCAGGTAGCCTTCCACTTCTTCGGACAGCTGGATCACAGCGCCCTTGGCTTCGACCGACTTGACCGTACCCGTTACCAGGGAGCCCTTGTCGTTCATTGCCGCGAAGTTGTTGAATGGGTCACCTTCGAGCTGCTTGACGCCCAGGGAAACACGCTCACGCTCAACGTCGATGGCCAGAACGATGGCTTCCAGCTCGTCACCTTTCTTGAAGCGGCGGACTGCCTCTTCGCCGGTTTCGGTCCAGGACAGGTCCGACAGGTGTACCAGGCCGTCGATGTTGCCAGCCAGGCCGATGAACACGCCGAAGTCGGTGATCGACTTGATGGCGCCTTTAACCTTGTCGCCCTTCTTGTGGGTGACACCGAAGTCATCCCATGGGTTGGCCTTGCACTGCTTCATGCCCAGCGAAATGCGACGACGCTCTTCGTCGATTTCCAGAACCATGACTTCGACTTCGTCGCCCAGCTGGACAACCTTGTTTGGCGCCACGTTCTTGTTGGTCCAGTCCATTTCCGACACGTGGACCAGGCCTTCGATGCCCTGCTCGACTTCCACGAACGCGCCGTAGTCGGTGAGGTTGGTAACCTTGCCGAACAGACGGGTGCTCTGTGGATAGCGACGCGACAGGCCAGTCCATGGATCGTCGCCCAGCTGCTTCACGCCCAGCGAAACACGGTTCTTTTCCTGATCGTACTTCAGGACCTTGGCGGTGATTTCCTGGCCAACCGTCAGCACTTCCGACGGGTGACGCACACGGCGCCATGCCAGGTCGGTGATGTGCAGCAGGCCGTCGATGCCACCCAGGTCCACGAACGCGCCGTAGTCGGTGATGTTCTTGACGACGCCGGTCACAACCGTGCCTTCTTTCAGCGTTTCCATCAGCTTCTGGCGCTCTTCGCCCATCGAAGCTTCGATCACAGCGCGGCGCGACAGCACCACGTTGTTACGCTTGCGGTCCAGCTTGATAACCTTGAATTCGAGCGTCTTGCCTTCGAATGGGGTGGTGTCCTTGACAGGACGGGTGTCAACCAGCGAACCGGGCAGGAAGGCGCGGATGCCGTTGGTCAGAACCGTCAGGCCGCCCTTGACCTTGCCATTGACGGTACCGACGACGATCTCGCCCGATTCCATCGCTTTTTCCAGTGCCAGCCACGATGCCAGGCGCTTGGCCTTGTCACGCGACAGGATGGTGTCGCCGAAACCGTTTTCCAGCGACTCAATCGCTACGGAAACGAAGTCGCCGACTTGAACTTCCAGTTCGCCCTGGTCGTTCTTGAATTCTTCGATAGGAATGAAAGCTTCGGACTTGAGGCCGGCGTTGACGATCACGAAATTGTGGTCGAGGCGCACGACTTCAGCGGAAATGACTTCGCCGGAGCGCATGTCTTGACGTGACAGCGACTCTTCAAAGAGTGCTGCAAAACTTTCCATACCGCTTGCTTCAGTTGTTGCTGTAGACATATGATTTACACGAGTGAGCCAGCAGAGATCGCACCATGCGACTTAAACTGGGTTAGGTTGAAACAACGCCGACACCGGCAGGATTGCCGGCGCAAGCACCTCTTGCTACTACAGGGTACTGCCAATTCTTTACTTGATTTCCGCGTACCACTTGAGCACTTGCTCAATGGCTTCATCGGCCGTCATGTTGGACGTATCGAGGAGGCGGGCGCCCTCTGCGGGGACCAGCGGGGCGATGGCCCGTTGAGTATCACGGTCGTCGCGCGCCTGCAAATCGGACAGAAGGTCTTCCATGTTAGCAGGAATTCCCTTGTCAATCAATTGCTTATAGCGCCGTTGCGCTCTTGCCGCAACGCTTGCGGTGAGAAAAACCTTCAATTGTGCATGCGGGAAAATGACAGTGCCCATGTCGCGCCCGTCGGCCACCAGCCCGGGCGGCTTGCGAAAGCCCAGCTGCAGGCTGAACAGGGCCTGGCGCACGGCCGGCAGTGCAGCGATTTTCGATGCCATGTTGCCAACAGACTCGGCGCGGATGGCCTGGGTTACGTTTTCGTTCGCCAGCAGGATGTCCGGGCCGGAAAAGTGTACCGACAGGTGCTCGGCCAGCTTGGCCAGGGCGTGTTCGTCCGTCAGCGGCGTGTCGCGCCGGATGGCCGACAGCGCCGTCAGGCGGTACAGCGCGCCCGAATCCAAGTAGTGGAACTTGAGGCGGTCGGCGACCTTGTGAGCCACCGTGCCTTTGCCCGAGGCAGTGGGGCCGTCGATGGCGATGACGGGGATGTTCGATGTGGGCATGTTCTAGACCTCAGTTGGTACAGGCGCCATGGTATACGCTGGCGGCGGCAATGTGGCTAAAAAAGCTCGGTTTTGGCAATTGCCGCGAACGCTTCAAAATAATCCGGGAAGGTCTTGGCCACGCACTTTGGGTCCAGGATGCGCATCTCGTTGCCGCGCCGCGCCGCGCCATCGATGGTGGCCAGCGAAAAGCACATGGCCATGCGGTGGTCGTCGTAGGTCTCGATGGTGGCAGCGGCAATTTCCTGCGGCGGCGTGATGCTGATGTAGTCAGCGCCCTCTTCCACCGTGGCGCCCAGCTTGCGCAGTTCGGTCGCCATGGCCGACAGGCGGTCGGTTTCCTTCACCCGCCAGCTGGCGATATTGCGCAGCGTGCTGGTGCCGTCGGCGTACAGCGCGGCCACGGCAATCGTCATGGCGGCATCGGGGATGTGGTTGAAGTCAGCGTCGATCGCTTTGAGCACGCCGTTGGAACGCGCCTCGATCCAGTTGTCACCGCGCGTGATGGTGGCGCCCATTTGCTCCAGCGCCTCGGCAAAGCGCACGTCGCCCTGGATACTGTCGCGGCCCACGCCCTCCACCCGCACCGGCCCCACGCCGATGGCGCCGGCGGCCAGGAAGTAGGAAGCTGACGAGGCGTCGCCTTCCACATGGATCTGGCCCGGGCTGCGGTACTGCTGTCCGGGCTGCACCGTGAATGACTGCCAGCCATCCTGCTCCACCGTCACCCCAAAGCGGCGCATCAGGTTGAGGGTGATTTCAATGTAGGGCTTGGAGATCAGTTCTCCCACCACGTCAATGTGCACGGGATGCTCGCGCGCCATCAGGGGCGCCGCCATCAGGATCGCGGTCAGAAACTGGCTGGAGACATTGCCGCGCACCGCCATGCGGTCAGCATGGATATGGCCACGCCGGATGCGCAGCGGCGGGTATCCTTCCACCCCCGTATATTCAATCTGGGCGCCCACGGCATTCAAGGCATCCACCAGGTCGCCAATGGGCCGCTCGTGCATGCGCGATACGCCATGCAGCGTGAAGTCGCCGCCGATGACCGCCAGCGCCGCCGTCAGCGGACGGATGGCCGTACCGGCATTGCCCATGAAGAGATCCGCTTCCTTGTTAGGCAGCGTACCGCCGGCGCCCTTGACGATGTGGGTGCGCTCGTCCACCTGGTCCCACTCGATGCCGAGTGAACGCAGGGCGCCCAGCATGACAAGCGTGTCGTCTGACGCCAGCAGGTCGTGGATGGTGGTGCTGCCCTCGCACAGGGCCGCCAGCAGCAAGGTGCGGTTGGAAATGCTCTTGGACCCCGGCAGCCGCACCACGCCCTCCACGCTCATGACTGGCTTGATATCGAGGTGGTGCGGGTAGGTCTTTTGCTGCGGCATGCGATGAAGTCCTTGTGAGGTAAAAGTTATTCTGCGGTGTCCGGTGGTGCTGCTTCGGCAGCTTCGATGGCGCCGCTCCAGCGGCGCCGTGCCCGCTGGGCGGTGGCGTAGACAGATTCAATGGCGGCGCCGTCGCCGGCGGCCAGCGCGCTGCGCAGGCTGCCCAATTGTGCCAGATACGAATCGAGCTCGCCGAGCAGCGCGCTGCGGTTGGCCAGCGTGATGTCGCGCCACATTTCCGGCGACGAGCCGGCAATACGGGTAAAGTCGCGAAAGCCGCTGGCGGCGTACTGGAACAGCAGCTCGGCATGCGGCTTGTTGGCAATGTCGTTCACCAGCGCGTACGCCAGCAAGTGCGGCAGATGCGATACGGACGCGAACACCTTGTCGTGTTCCTCGGGGGTGAGGGTATGAATCACGGCGCCGCACGCGGTCCATGCAGCAGCCACGCGCGCCACGTCTTCAGCGCTGTTTTCGGCCAGGGGCGTGAGGACGGTCTTCTTGCCTTGATAAAGGTCGGGGATGGCGGCATCCGGCCCGTTGGTTTCGCGGCCGGCGATCGGGTGTCCCGGCACAAACTGCCCTACCCGTTCGCCGAGCGCGGCGCGGGCGGCGGCCGCGACATCGCCCTTGGTGCTGCCCGCGTCGGTCACGATGGTGCCCGGCTCGAGCAGCGGCAGCATGGCAGAGAGCAGCGACTGGGTCTGGGCCACCGGCGCTGCGATCAAGACCAGGCTGGCGCCCTGCATGGCCTCTTCCAGCGACGCCACCTGGTCGATGATGCCCAGTTCGAGCGCACGTGCCATCGCTTGCGGCGAGCGGCCCACACCCACCAGCATGCGCACGGCACCGGCCTGGCGCAGAGCCCGCGCAAACGAGCCGCCAATCAAGCCAACACCAACGATGACGACTTTATCAAACACTTATGACAGGGCCTTTTTCAGTGCAGCGATGAAGATTGCGTTTTCCTGCGGCAGGCCGATGGAAATGCGCAGCCACTGGGGCAGGCCATAATTGCCGACCGGCCGCACAATCACGCCTTGCTTGAGCAGCGCGAGGTTCACGCGCGCACCGGCACCATCGTCATCGCCCACTTTCACGAGCACGAAATTACCGAAGGACGGCACGTATTCCAGACCCAGTTCATCGAACGCTTCCACAAACTGCGCATAGCCTGCGGCGTTGTTCCTGGCGCCCTGCTCCAGGAACGGCTTGTCGTTGAGCGCCGCAATGGCAGCAGCCTGCGCCAGCGAATTGACGTTGAAAGGCTGGCGAATGCGGTTCATGAGGTCCGTGATGGCCGGCTGCGCGATGGCGAAACCGACCCGCAGCCCGGCCAGGCCATACGCCTTGGAGAACGTGCGCGACACCAGCAAGTTAGGGTACTTGCGGGCCCACTGTGCCGATTCAAACTGCTGTTCCGGCGCCAGGAACTCGTTGTAGGCTTCGTCCAGCACCACCACAACGTGCGCCGGCACCTTGGCCAGGAAGGCTTCGATGCGGGCAGCTTCGATGAAGGTGCCGGTCGGGTTATTCGGGTTGGCGATGAATACCAGGCGCGTATCTTCTTCAATCGCCGCGGCCATGGCGTCGAGGTCATGGCCGTAATCCCTGGCCGGCACCACGATGGCGCGCGCACCCACGCCCTGGGTTGCCAGTGCGTAGACCGCGAACGAGTACTGCGAGTACACCACCGACTGCCCTTTTTGCACAAACGCGTGGGCGGCGATTTCCAGGATGTCGTTGGAGCCATTGCCCAGCGTGATCCAGTCAGCCGGCACGTCGTAGCGCTTGGACAGCGCCGCTTTCAGGTCAAAGCCGTTCGCATCCGGATAGCGACCCAGTTCCGCTACGGCAGCAGCCATGGCCTGCTTGCTCGATTCGGGCACACCGAACGGGTTCTCGTTCGAGGCCAGCTTGACGATGCTGGCTTCATCAAGCCCGAACTCGCGCGCGACTTCCGCAATGGGTTTGCCCGCCTGGTAAGGAGCGATGGCACGAACGTACTCTGGACCGAATTGCTGTGACATGAAAAATATCTCTGAAAAGTAGTTTAAGTGAGACTGAGCGGGTAAGAGCCCAGCACCTTGAAAAATGCAGCGTTATCCTTGAGTTCTTCGAGCGCCTTGGCCACGGAGGGATGCTGCACGTGGCCTTCGATGTCGACGTAAAAATAGTATTCCCAGGTGCCGATGCGCGCCGGGCGCGACTCGAAGCGCGTCATCGATACGCCATGCACCGCCAGGGGCGCCAGCAGGTTGTACACCGCGCCGGCCTTGTTGGGAACCGCCAGCACCAGCGAGGTCTGGTCGGCGCCCGAAGGGTTGGTGTGCAGGTGGCCAATGACGGCAAAGCGCGTGCGGTTGTGCGGGTCATCCTGGATGTGCGCCTTGACCACGCCCAGCTTGTACTGTTCGCCCGCCATTTCGCTGGCAATCGCGGCCATGGTCGGGTCCTGGCTGGCCATCACGGCAGCTTCCGCATTGGAGGCGACCGCGCGCCGTTCGATGTTTGGATAATTCTGGTTGAGCCACACCTGGCACTGCGCCAGCGCCTGCGAGTGCGCGGCCACCACCGTCACGCCATCCATGCTGCCGGTGCTCGTCATGAGGCTGTGATGGACGGGAATCGAAATTTCGCCACTGATAATGGTGGTCGTGCCGAGCATGAGGTCAAGCGTGCGGTTGATGGCACCCTCGGACGAATTTTCGACCGGGACCACGCCGAAGTCGGCGGTGCCGGCTTCGGTGGCGCGGAAGACTTCATCAATCGAAATGCAGGGCAGGCCCTCGACGGCACTGCCGAACTGCTGGTACACGGCCTGCTCGCTGAAGGTGCCGGCCGGCCCCAGGTAGGCCACCGTGACGCGCTTTTCCAGCGAGCGGCAGGCCGACATGATCTCACGGAAGATGGTCTGCACTTCCGCGCCCTTGAGCGGGCCGGGATTGCGCTCGGCCACGCCGCGCAGCACCTGCGCCTCGCGCTCGGGACGGAACACGGGCGCGTTGGTTTCGGCCTTGACGTGGCCGACCTGCTGCGCCAGTTCGGCACGGCGGCTCAGGAGTTGAAGGATTTGGGCGTCGATCGCGTCGATCTGTTCGCGCAAGGGGGTCAGTTTGTCTGTCATGGTCAATGCGGTTGGGCGGTCTCGGGCGCCGGCGGCGCTACTTTCTGCGGCCGGCGAACTCGTTCAAATAATCGACCAGGGCCTGTACACCCTCGATCGGCATCGCGTTGTAGATCGATGCACGCATACCGCCGACGGACTTGTGGCCCTTCAGTTGCAGCAGGCCGCGCTCTTTTGCGCCGGCCAAAAATTTGTCATTCAGTGTTTCGTCACGCAGGAAAAACGGCACGTTCATGCGCGAGCGGCAGTCCTTGGCCACCCGGTTCTGGTAAAAATCGTCAGCATCAAGTGCAGCGTACAGCAGTTCGGCCTTGGCGATGTTGCGCCGTTCGGCTGCTGCCACGCCACCCTGGCGCAGCAGGTGTGCAAACACCAGGCCGGCGATATAGATGCTATACGTCGGCGGCGTGTTGTACATGCTGTCGTTGTCGGCCACCAGCTTCCAGTCGAAGGCGGACGGACAGATGGGCAGCGCGCTGCCGATCAGGTCCTCGCGCACAATCACCAGGGTCAGCCCGGCAGGTCCGATGTTCTTCTGGGCGCCGGCGAAAATGACGCCGTATTTTGACACGTCCACTTCCCGCGACAGGATATGCGACGACATGTCTGCCACCAGTGGCGTGTCACCCTGCACGGTCGGCACGAAATTGAATTCGACGCCGTCGATGGTCTCGTTGGTGCAGATGTGGACATAGGCCGCGTCGCGCGTGAGCTTCCAGTATTCCTGCGGCGGCACGGATGAAAAGTGTCCGGGCTCGGAGGTCGCGGCCACGTTTACTTCTGCGTAGCGGCGCGCTTCCTTGATTGATTTGCCGGACCAGGTGCCGGTGTGAATAAAGTCGATCGTGGCCGGCTGCGTCGCACGTCCCACCAGGTTCATGGGCACGATGGCATTTTCACCCAGCCCGCCACCCTGCAGAAACAGGACCTGGTAGTTGGCGGGGACGTTGAGCAGCGCGCGCAGGTCGCGCACGGCGGCCTGGTAGATTGAGATAAATTCCGGCCCGCGGTGACTCATCTCCATGACCGACATGCCGCTGCCATGCCAGTCCAGCATTTCGGCAGCTGCCTGCGTGAGCACTTCCTTGGGCAGCACGGCCGGGCCGGCGGAGAAGTTATAAATCGGGGTCACTTGGCATCCTTGCGTGGGGGTTGTTCAGGCGCTGCGTTCTTCATCATTTCTTCGACCAGTGTGTCAATGCGGCGCAAAATGTACTGGCGACCATAGGCGAGCGATTCGTTATGGATGCGGGTCGACATGCCGAGCAGCTTCTGGCCGGTCGGAGTGCGGTAGAAGGTGGCGATCTGCACCAGTTCTTCCACGCTGAAGGTGCGCGCGTAGATGCGCGCAGTTTCCTTGCTGATGTCCTCACTGGTCTGCGGGTCGGTGAACACGCCCTCCAGCGCCTCGACCGCCTCCGGCATCATTTTCTGCAGCGCGGCCGTGGCCTTGGTGCGGGCAGCGGCATCGAGCTGCGCATTGTCCTGCACCTTTCGGGCCACGATCTTGTGCAGCATGTCTTCGGCACCGCTGGCAGCGGCCTTCATGTCGGCGGCCAGCGCGAATTTGAAACGCATCGCTTCCAGCAGGTCGCGCGCGGCGGCCACTTTCATGGGGTCCAGCGTTTCGGGAGCGGCAGGCGTCGCTGGCGCAGACAGGACCGGCACCTGGGCGCCAAACATGGCAACAGCGAAGAATGCGAGGAACAGACGTTTCATGTGCGGCGAAGGAAAGCGAGGCAACTACAGCCACTGACCGTGTTATTTTCGCATGAATCGCAGATTTGGTTGTCGACTGACATGAATGTTTGCTGCTGTCGCCTTCCCCGGATTACACTGGTGACAAATCAACAATGAGGCAGCCTCCTCGCTCCCGCGACAATTCCACTAGCGCAATTCAAGCGCAGCAGCAAATGGTGGCAGCTGTAGGTGCCTTGACCCGGCACGAATGCCTGGCCAAGCCAAGGCTTACCGGCTGCTCTCGCGATGGTGCTACATGGCTGATATTTCTGCCCGCGCATTCCTGATCTGATACGAAAAAAACCGGCGCCGTTGAAGGAAGCCGGTTTTTTTAAAGGTCCACCAAAGCTGATTACTCCGGCGGCGTTTCCAGGTCCACGTCTTCCAGATCCGTCTCCACGATGCGCTGCAAGCCTGACAGCTTGGTGCCGTCTTCCACCGCAATCAGCGTCACGCCCTGCGTGGCACGTCCCATCTCGCGGATCTCGGCCACGCGGGTGCGAATCAGCACGCCGCCGGTCGTGATCAGCATGATCTCGTCCTTCGGCTCCACCAGCGTGGCGGCCACTACCCTGCCGTTGCGCTCACTGGTCTGGATCGCGATCATGCCCTTGGTGCCGCGGCCATGGCGGGTGTACTCGGTGATCGGGGTACGCTTGCCGAAGCCGTTCTCGGTTGCCGTGAGCACGGACTGCTGCTCGTTCTCGGCCACCAAGAGGGCGATGACGTTCTGCCCTTCTTCCAGGTTCATGCCGCGCACACCGCGCGCCGTGCGGCCCATCGGACGGACATCGTTTTCGTCAAAGCGCACCGCCTTGCCGGAGTCGGAGAACAGCATCACATCATGCTCGCCATCGGTCAGCGCGGCGCCGATCAGGAAGTCGCCATCATCGAGGTCCACCGCGATGATGCCGGCCTTGCGCGGATTGCTGAAGTCCTTCAGCGGCGTCTTCTTGACGGTACCAAGGCTGGTGGCCATGAACACGTAATGGTCTTCCGGGAACACGCGGTTTTCGCCCGACAGCGGCAGCACCACGGTAATCTTTTCGTTGTCCTGCAGCGGGAACATGTTCACGATCGGCTTGCCGCGCGAATTGCGCGAGCCCTGCGGCACTTCCCACACCTTGAGCCAGTACATGCGGCCGCGGTTGGAGAAGCACAGGATGTAGTCGTGCGTGTTGGCGATGAAGAGCTGGTCGATCCAGTCTTCTTCCTTGGTCGCCATGGCTTGCTTGCCGCGTCCACCGCGCTTTTGCGCGCGGTATTCCGAGATCGGCTGCGACTTCATGTAGCCGGTGTGCGACAGCGTCACGACCATGTCCTGCGGCGTGATCAGGTCTTCCGTTTCCAGGTCGGTCGCATTGTGCTCGATGGTCGAGCGGCGCACGTCCTTGGCACCTACGCCGTAGTCGTTGACGATGACGGTCAGTTCGTCGGTGATGATGGTGGTCACGCGCTGCGGCTTGGCCAGAATGTCGAGCAGGTCGGCGATGTGCGCCATCACCTCCTTGTACTCGTTGACGATCTTGTCCTGCTCAAGACCGGTCAGGCGCTGCAGGCGCATTTGCAAAATCTCTTGCGCCTGGTCGTCCGACAGCTTGTACAGGCCATCGCTCTGCATGCCGTAGTGCTTCGGCAGGTGCTCGGGACGGAACGCTTCGATGCCGCCCGCTTCGCTCTCGCCGGTACGCAGCAGCATTTCGCGCACCAGGGACGAGTCCCACGCACGCGCCATCAGCTCGGTCTTGGCAATCGGTGGCGATGGCGCCGCCTTGATGATGGCGATGAAGTCGTCGATGTTCGCCAGCGCCACTGCCAGGCCTTCGAGCATGTGGCCGCGTTCGCGCGCCTTGCGCAGTTCGAACACGGTGCGCCGTGTCACCACTTCGCGGCGGTGCGACAGGAAGCACTGCAGCATCTGCTTGAGGTTCAGCAGCTTTGGCTGGCCGTTGACCAGCGCCACCATGTTCATGCCGAAGGTGTCTTGCAGCTGGGTCTGCTTGTACAGGTTGTTCAGCACCACTTCCGGCACTTCGCCGCGCTTGAGCTCGATGACCACGCGCATGCCGGACTTGTCGGACTCGTCGCGGATGTCGGAAATGCCTTCGAGCTTCTTGTCACGCACGTTTTCAGCGATGCGCTCCAGCAGCGACTTCTTGTTGACCTGGTAAGGCAGCTCGTCAACGATGATGGCAATGCGCCCGCCATCCTTGCCGTACTCTTCAAAGTGGGTCTTGGCGCGCATGACCACGCGGCCGCGGCCGGTGCGGTAGCCGTCGCGCACGCCGGACACGCCGTAGATGATGCCGGCGGTCGGGAAGTCCGGCGCAGGAATGATCTCGATCAGCTCATCGATGGTGCATTCCGGATTACGCAGCACGTGCAGCGCGCCGTTGATCACTTCGGTCAGATTGTGCGGCGGAATGTTGGTTGCCATACCCACTGCGATACCGGACGAGCCGTTGATCAGCAGGTTGGGGATGCGGGTCGGCAGTACCGTCGGTTCTTTTTCCTTGCCGTCGTAGTTAGGCTGGAAGTCGACCGTGTCCTTGTCGATATCGGCCAGCACTTCGCTGGCGATCTTGTCCAGGCGGCACTCGGTGTAACGCATGGCCGCCGCGCTGTCGCCGTCGATGGAACCGAAGTTGCCCTGGCCGTCGACCAGCGTGTAACGCAGCGAGAAATCCTGCGCCATGCGCACCAGCGTGTCGTAAATCGAGGCGTCGCCGTGCGGGTGATACTTACCCATGGTGTCGCCAACCACGCGCGCGCACTTGACGTACGGACGGTTGTGGACGTAGTTACTCTCGTGCATGGAGAACAGGACGCGGCGGTGTACCGGCTTCAAGCCGTCCCGCACGTCCGGCAAGGCGCGACCCACGATCACGCTCATGGCGTAATCGAGGTAGCTCTTGCGCATCTCTTCTTCGAGGGAAATGGGAATTGTTTCTTTTGCGAATTGATCCATTGGCGGGTCGACTGATCTCAGGCTGAAGTTATATTAGCTGTACGCAAATGCTGCATGTGGCCTGCGCTTGGGGCGCGCACTACTTGCGCAGTACGCCGATCGCGGCACGCCGACGATCAACACAATCGTAGGATTTTAGCATGCGCCGTATGGCTACAGGCCATTTCCTCGATTAAGGCGCGGCAGTGCGCGAAAGCACTGCGGGGGCATCCGGCCCAAGCCCTGTTCAAGATCACGTTGCACGAAAACAACATTACGAATAACATTCTGCATGGATTGAATAGCGCGGTCGTGCTATTTCGTCCGCTGTGGCAAAATGGCCGAGATGTTAATTGCCTGTTTCGCAAGCAGAAAGAGGCCGTGCCGCAGCATGCTGTTACTATTAAATTCATAAGCCCGCTGGCCGCTACGGCCAGCCGCAGATTCAGCTGCGGATACTTCCCGAAAGGAAAATAATGAAAAAAGTTTTAGGATTCATGTTCGCAGCGAGCGTTGTCGCAAGCAGCGCCTTCGCCCAGAGCTCGCCGCCGTTCGCGCCGCTGACCACCGATATCATGGCACCGAAGCCAAACAGCGCTTACGTGCAGGATGCGCGCGGCGTGATCGCCCGCAATGCGTTCGGCCTGTGCTGGCGCACCGGCTACTGGACCCCGGCCGATGCCGTGCCAGGTTGCGACCTGCCGGTCTGCGTCGAGCCGGCCAAGCTGGAAAATGGCAAGTGCGTCACGCCACCTGAGCCTGTGGTGCCGGTCGCCCCGCCCGTGACCCCTACCCCGGTTGCCCCGGTTGTCGTCGCCCCTACCCCATCGTCGGAAAAGGTCAGCTTCTCGGCCGACGCGCTGTTTGACTTTGACAAGGCTGTGCTCAAGCCTGAAGGCAAGTCCAAGCTGGACGACCTGGTATCGAAACTGCAGGACGTCAACCTGGAAGTGATCATTGCCGTCGGCCACACCGATTCGATCGGTACCGATGCATACAATGAAAAACTGGCAATGCGCCGCTCGGGCGCGGTCAAGGCTTACCTGCAGGCCAAGGGCATCGAAGCGAGCCGCATCTACACCGAAGGCAAGGGCGAGAAGCAGCCGGTTGCCGACAACAAGACCGCCGCCGGCCGCGCGCAAAACCGTCGCGTGGAAATCGAAGTAGTCGGTACCCGCAAGTAATATTTCGCTGTTCCGCAAGGTTCAGCCAGGAAACCCCGCTGCGGCGGGGTTTTTTTATGCTCGCGTCCGTCACGTCGGCAAATTTCCCGTTATTATTCCGCGTATGAATGCCGACCCTCTAGAAATACAGAAATTCAGCGAGCTGGCCCACCGCTGGTGGGACCCCACGTCCGAGTTTGGCCCCCTGCACGATATCAATCCCCTGCGCCTGGAGTGGATCAATGCGCGCGCCCCGCTGGCGGGCAAGAAGGTCATCGATATTGGCTGCGGCGGCGGCATCCTGACCGAGTCGATGGCCAAAAAGGGCGCCGATGCGACCGGTATCGACCTGTCCGAAAAAGCCCTCAAGGTGGCCGACCTGCACAGCCTGGAAGCGGAGGTGCAGGTGCGTTACCAATGCATCTCGGCCGAGGACATGGCGGCTGCAGAACCTGGCCAGTATGATGTGGTCACCTGCATGGAAATGCTCGAGCATGTTCCTGACCCGGCGTCCATCGTCCGGGCGGCGGCCACGCTGGTCAAGCCGGGCGGGCATGTGTTTTTCTCGACCATCAACCGCAATCCCAAGGCGTACCTGCTGGCCGTGGTCGGCGCCGAGTATGTGCTGCGCATGCTGCCGCGGGGGACGCACGATTATGCCAAGTTCCTGACACCGGCCGAGCTGTCGCAGTTTATCCGCGCCGCCGGCCTGCAGCTTGATGCGATCAAGGGCATGACGTACAACCCGCTGACCAAAATTTATGCGCTCAACCAGGACACCGATGTGAATTACATGGTGGCCTGCAGCCGTCCGTCATAAGCGCTCTGCGCGCCACTCACTTCTTTTCCTATCATGACTACTTCCGCCAATGTGGCGCGTCCGCGCGCAGTGCTGTTTGATCTCGATGGCACCCTGGCCGATACAGCGCCGGATCTGGCGGCGGCGGTCAACCGCATGCGCACCGAGCGCGGGCTGGCCGCCACGCCGTACGAGGTCCTGCGCCCCACGGCGTCGGCCGGGGCGCGCGGCATGATCGGGGCGGCGTTCGGCAAGCTGCCCGCCGATCCCGAATACGAGGCACTGCGCCTGGAGTGGTTCGATAACTACCAGGCCGCCATGTCGGTCCACAGCACGCTCTTTGGCGGCGTGATCGAACTGCTCGACGGCCTGACCCGCGCCGGCGTGGTATGGGGCATCGTGACCAACAAGCCGGCCCGCTTTACCGATCCTTTGCTGCCGCAAATCGGCTTGCAGCACGCGGCCTGCATCATTTCGGGCGACACCACCGCCCATGCGAAGCCGCATCCGGAACCGCTGCTGGAAGCGGCGCGCCGGATCGGCATTGCACCGCAAGATTGCTGGTATGCGGGCGACGATCTGCGTGATATCGAAGCCGGGCGCGCCGCCGGCATGCCCACCATCGCCTGCGGCTGGGGCTACTGCGGCGCGATTGAGCCGGTCAAATGGAATGCGGACTTCCTGGTCGATACGCCGGTCGATCTGCTGGAGCTGGTGCTGGCCACGCTGGCCTCGCCCACGAGGACTGTGCTGACGGCGTAGTGCGCGGGCCCTTCCCCTCTTCCATCACAGCGAGTGGTCGCTGATCCGCTGCAGTTGCCAGCAGCCCGCGGTGCGGCGGAACAGATACTCCACCTGGTGGTCGGTATCTGGTCTTGACAGCACGACGGTGGCCACATCCCGCCCCCGCACATTCACGCTTCGTTCCAGCTTTTGCTTCCCGCGCTCTGCCTGTGACAGCATGGCAAAGTACGCCGGCGCCGCCCGCTCCACGCTGCGCGTGATGGTCCTGGGCTCTGGCTCCCCATGGTCGAGCACGCGGGCGTAATCAAGCGGCGACTGCGAATAGACTGTCTGCAGCATGGCACTATGGGAAAACGCGCTAATGAACGTCGAAAAATCGTTTGAAGGACACGACGCAGCCGCTCCCGTCGCAGCAAGGGCGCTTGCAGGCGGGTGCAGGCCGCAGGCCGCGCCCAATACCAGGCCGGCAATCAGGGAGCGAGGCAAGGTGGCGATCACTGTGGTCAGCTGCCGCGATAAATGAGTTTTCCAGTGGCGGTGCGCACCACGTCGTTGTGAAACACGACAATCAGCCGGATTTCCTCTACCACGCCAAACCATGCCGATATCCGGCTCATGGGCCGGCGCGCCAGTACTTCGCGCGGCTGGTCGTCTTCCTTGCCCACTTCATAGTACAGCTCAAATCCCTGCTCTTTCAGCGCCCGTTCCACCGACCGCTGGCGCGCACCGGGAGGAATATGCTTCTGGACGATTGTTCCCAGGTCGAGCTGGGCTGCCGTGCTGGTCGCGCGCAAGGCCGCCGCTTCCCTGGCGATATCGTCCGGCGCCCACGGCGCGGCCCATATCAGCAGTGACGCTGCGATCAAGGCGGCGAACAGTTTGGTCATAGAGGCATGCGCTGGAGGCGCTCGGTCAGGTCGCAAGCATCATATCAGGCAAAATTTGCCGAAATATATCACTTTGTCACAGCAGCGGCGACTGGCGCTCAGACCCGCAACTGGCAGCGAAAGCCGCGGGCGGCGTAGTAGGACTGGGCACCGTTGTGGTAGATGAATACCCTGCCGTAGCGCTGGTCGCCGAAGATGGCGCCGCCCAGCTGCCGCACCTCCGGGGGCGTGGCCAGCCAGCTGGAGGTTTTCAGGTCGAACGGGCCGAGCTGCTGCAGCTCTCGATACTGCGCTTCCGTCAGCAAGGCCGCGCCCATCGCTGCCGCCATGCCGACCGCACTGTGTTTGGGCTTGGCTTCCTTTCTGGCGTCCAGAGCTTGCTGGTCGTAGCAGGTGCTGCGCCGGCCCGTGGGACTCTCCGGCGCGCAGTCGCAAAAGATGAATTCTCCGCTGGTCTTGTCGTAGCCAGTGACGTCCGGCTCGCCGCCCGTTTGCTCCATCTCGTGCAGTGTCTGCAGTTTTGCAGCCTGCGCACGCAGGCGCTGCTCGACATCATGCCAGTGGCAGCCAGGGTGACGCTCCGGATGCGCTGCGAAGCGTTCCTGCAAGGTGGCGAGCAAGGTGCGATGCTGGTCAGTTTTCATGGCGCTCCGGGACACGGGAAGGTCAGCGATGGCGCTATCTTAGCGCGGTCCCTGATCCTCCGGCGCGGAAAGTACCGGTTGCCAGTTCTTGAACCCTTCGGTCGCCTCTGCATCCCACGGGTAAATGTTGGCGGTGTTGGGATAGACGATCTGGCGGGCCTGGAAATTCGGGCCATCGTTGCGCCAGAGAGCCCAGCCCAGATAGTCGCGGTAGTGGTCAGGCGACATCTCGACAAGCACGCATTCGTAGTCGCCGTCCAGCAGTCCGGCCACGCGCGTGCCCGGCGCGGGGCTCAGGCCGGCTTTCATCCGGCGGTAGCACTCGTTGAGGACGTAATGCGCCACGCTGGCTTTCAGACCGATCACGATCAGCTCTGGCATGCCGAGCGTTTGTGTGATGCCGATGGAGTAGGCAAACGGCGGCAGATCGCCTTCAGCGCTGACGGCAATGATGTGCAGGCCGTATTGGTCGATGTCGGCCAGGGCGCGCTGTTCGCTCGCCGCTTCCTCCTCGGGGCTGTGGCTGCAGGCGGACGGATTCGCTGTCAGGCCTTCATCTTGGTCTTCTTCCTCGTCTTCATCATCGTCGTTTTCCCAGCGCTCCCAGGCTGCGCCCACGTGGGAACGCCAGGCACTCCATCCCTGCGGCAGATCACTCACTTCGGCCACAGTTGCATCGCGCTCGAAGACGCAGCCCAGGCACAGGAGGACCGGTTCGCCTGGGTCGTCGGTGGTGGCGTCGTGGAATTGCCAGTCACCATCGCGATCGTGCGAGACCCGCAGGATCGGGAGTCTGTTGTGGACCACGAGGGTGGTGCAATAACTGATTGCGTTGACGGGAGCGGCGAAAGGCCAGTGGGCAAAAGCGTGGGTGTGGGACATGGCGGATCAAATGTTGGGATTGGGTAATTGTAGTGCGGGAAAATCGCCTGCGGCGATTTTCCCTACAGAACTTGCAGGAGGCGGAAGGGCAAGAAATCGCTTGCGCGATTTCCCTTAGTTAGGGGAATCGGAGAGGCTTTCCCTTGCAAGGGAAAGCCGGATTCGCCGCGCCGGGCATGCCCGGCGAAACCCGGCGAATCCCCCGCGCCCCGCGGGTTCAATTCCCGCCGCCTGTTGGCGCTAAAAAAAAGGCCACCCGGTGGGTGGCCTTTCGCATACGGTGGTGGAGGCGGCGGGAATTGAACCCGCGTCCGCAAGCGCTCTACAGACAGTTCTACATACTTAGCTCTGCCATTTAATTTGACTCATACAACGCGGACGAGCACGCTGTGTACAAGCGAGTTACCTATGATTTAGTCCGGAACTAAGTAACCCAGTTCAAGACGAGTCCCTGTAAATGACTCTAGAGCTTTTGACGGCCCACCCCAGGGACGAGGTGTTCTAGAGCTAGCAGCAATTAAGCTGCGAGTGCGTACGAGTTATCGTTTGCAGTTAAGTTTTTCAGGTTGTATTTACGAGGTAGCCCGCCCTCGGTATGCCCTGCACTGCTTTACAACCCACGTCGAAACCAGGTCGCCCCCGCAGAGACTCCATTGTACCCCATGCGCTTTGCCCGTGCAGACCCCATTCGTGACAAGACGTTTCAGAATAATCTGTTGCTTTACGGCACAATGTTAGTTGCCACACAGAATGTATTGCCGTATAGTATCTCTCATCGGCACTGCACTGCCTCCTGCCAACCTTTAAGGACTACCATGATGCCCAGCAAATTCACTCTCCATGCAATTGCCGCCTTGTGCCTTGCCGGCGTTGGCAGCACCGCCATCGCCGCCGAAGTACCCGCCGTCTTCGATGCCCGCAGCTGCAAGGCTGAGTATCCGAAAGCTGCCTTGATGAACGAAGAGCAAGGCGTGGTATCCATGATGTTCCTGGTGTCGGCCGAAGGCCGCGTGCTCGAATCCAAGCTCGACAAGACGAGTGGCTTCAAGTCGCTCGACAAGGCAGCCCTGAAGGCCGTCGCCGAATGCAAATTCAAGCCGGGCATGAAGGATGGCAAGCCTGATTCTACCTGGACCAAGGTTGATTACAACTGGACCCTGGGCTGAACCGATTTTTTTGTACTACCCGCGTTTCCCTGTTTTTCCTCGAAGATGATTTTAAGCCACCCTCGGGTGGCTTTTTTTTTATTTCGGCATTACCAAAATTGAAAATTTTCACGCATAAACTTTCTTAGCGCATACACTATCGCTACAGTGAATGGCACAACGGAGAATTGCATGAAAAACACGATGACAGCTTGCATATTGGCCATGGGCACTGCGTTGGCCCAGGCTGACAATGCGCCCATGGCCCCGGTCATGCAGGAGCCGGTCGCCGCAGGACAGACCTGGACCTACAAGCGCGTGCTCAAGACGCCGGCCGGGACCAGCGAATCGCGCACGATTTTCCGCGCCGGCCAGGGTCCCGGCGGCGCCCTGGTGGCCGAATCCATGCCGGCCGCGCTGACGGGGCGCCCGACACTGTGGCACCAGGGGCCCACCATCGGCAATGACTCCTGCATGATCGACGTGTTCGGAACGGGATCGCTGGGCATCATCAATAGCTGCACCACCACCTTTGTGCCCGGCATGGACTGGACGACTGAAAATCAAATCCAGGGCAAGCGGGTCTTCCAGCGCTACGAAGTGCTCGACACGGAATACATCACCGTTGCGGCCGGGTCGTTTAACGCCATCAAAATCGAAGCGCTGTGGGAAACCGCCGGGGCAACAGGCAGCCGGCCGACCCATAAGGTGACCTACTGGTACGCACCGGAAACCCGGGCCATGGCCAAGGTCCACCGACAGTTTTTAAATAGCAAGGGCGCCATCGAGTCGGAAGCGACCGAAGAACTCGAAGGCTTCCGCCAGACGATCGCGCGCTGACATCCCCTACCCCGGTTCGCCAGGCGGCAGTGCCCCCGCAGCACATTCTATGCGTTTATTGGTGCCGAGCTGGCGCGCCTCGAACACATGAGGCCTCCCCGGGACAGAACGCAGCTCGCCCTCGCTTCCCTGAACGCATTGTTTGCTGAAACACTGGCACAGACAGCGCCCCGTTGAACGGCAGGGACCCGCAATGCGGATCCCTGTCTCCGCTAGGTTTTGCGCGATGCCATCTTGCTGCTGGTGTAGATGGAATACAGCGCCGACAAGCCCACCAGCACATAAACGATGCGCGACAGCGGCGTTTGCGTGCCGAACAGGGTGGCCACCAGGTCCACGTTGAACAGCCCGACCAGACCCCAGTTGAGGCCCCCGACGATCAGCAAGACCATGGCGATCCAGTCCAGCGCATTCATCTTGGATTTGCTCATGCTGCCACTGCCACTGCGCCGGTCGGACAAATGCCTGCGGTCATTCGCTGGTGCGTTGATAGTTGCCATTGCTCCCTCCTTGGTGTGTTGACATGAACACGCCGCCGTGGCAGCGCGCGCACCGGCAGCGAGCCGCTGCGGCTCGCTCAGAAAACCGGTGACTCCCCTACGACAGCAAAAAAACGGCCAAGTTTGCTCAATGTGTGTAGTTTCTGCGTAATCAGGATGACGGCCCGCCCTCGGCCGCGCCCACGTCGATTTCCAGCATGTTCTTGATGGCGTTGTTGAACGCGGGCAGGTCGTCCGGTTTGCGGCTGGTGACGAGACGGCCATCAATGACTACTTCGTCGTCAGTCCACTCCGCCCCGGCATTGCGCAGGTCCGTCTGCAGGCTGGGCCAGCTTGTCATGTGACTGGCTTTGGCCACGCCGGCGTCGATCAGGGGCCAGGGCCCGTGGCAGATGGCAGCGATCGGCTTTTCTTCGCCGGCGAACTGGCGGATGAAGTCGATCGATTCGGCACTCATGCGCAGCGTGTCGGGATTGGCCACCCCGCCCGGCAGCACCAGCGCGTCAAAGTCACGCGGACTGGCGTCGCGCACGTTCATCTCCACTTCGAAACTGTCGCCTGGTTTGTCGTGGTGCACGCCCTGCACCTGCGCCCCCTTGTCCTTGGGCGACACCAGGATCACGGTGGCGCCGTGCTGCTCAAGGAAACTGCGCGGCGAAGTGTATTCAATCTGTTCCACCCCATCGGTCATGAGGAAGGCAACCCGTTTGCCGGCCAAGCTTTGTCCAGTAGTCTGCTCCATGCAGGTTTCTCCTTGCGATATCAATAGTAAAAGCCATTGTAGAAGCTGGGCCGGCACGGTGGCGCTACTGTGCCCAAACGCAAGGAGTAACTGATTTGTGCAAGCGCCGCGCAGGTTGCCGGGAGAAACCGCCTGTGCCGACCGAATGGTTGCGGGGAATCAACGATGATTGGCGTCCCGGTAGCATAGTCTCTACAGTGCCTACGAGGAGACTGCAAGTGGCGTCCGGGTGTCCCTTCATTCCAGCCGCATTCCGATGCGCGCGCGTGCCGCTAGCTGCGCGTGGCGGCGCGCGGATTGAAAGCGAGCTCGCGTGCCATGGCCTGGTACAGCTCACGCGCGCGGGGATGGTCGGCAGGGGGCAGCACCACCTCCAGTTCAAGGTACAGGTCCCCTGCCGGATGAGCCGGGAGGCCGCGCCCGCGCAGCCGCAGCTTGCGCCCGCCCTGCGAGCCGGCCGGGACCGTGACGCTCACCTGCCCCGACGGTGTGGCCACGTCAATGCTGGCACCGAGCGCTGCCTCCCAGGGCGTCACGGGCAGGCGTGCAATGACATTCTTGCCTTCCACCCGGTAGCGCGGTTCGGGCCGCAGCTGCAGCTCCAGCACCAGGTCGCCAGGCGGGCCGCCGTGGTAGCCGGGCCGGCCCTGGCCGGGCATGCGCAGCTGCTGACCGGGCAAGGCGCCCTTGGGAATGGTGACATGGACCTGCTGCTCGCCGGCGCCGCCCGGCAGCTGCAGGCTCACCAGGCGGCTGGCACCGTGATAGATGTCATGCAGCGACACCGGCATGGTGGCGTGAATATCCTCTCCCGGTTGCCCCGCCGTGGCACCGCGCCGGCGCGTGCCTGCCTGGGCGAACAGGTCGGAAAAGAAATCGGCGCCCGCAAATTCGGCACTGCCGAAGTCTTGCCCGGGGAAGCCATGGGCCGCCCTGCTCCGCGGCCCCGCACCGGCCCGGCCGAAACTGCCGGCGCCCCAGTCCGGCGGCCGGGACCGCTGGCCATGCATGCCGGCAGCAGGCGCGTCGTAGGCGGCGCGTTTTTCAGCGTCGCCCAGCACGGCGTAGGCTTCGTTGATTTCCTTGGTTTTCTGGTCCGCGTCCGTGGCTTTGCTGATGTCCGGATGGTGCTTGCGCACCAGCCTGCGGTACGCCGCCTTGATGTCTTCCGCCGACGCATTGCGCGCCACGCCCAGGGTCTTGTAATAGTCCTTGTATTCCACGGCCCACGCTCCGGATCGGGTATACCCCATCGTACTGTCAGGCCAGCGGCGGGAGCGCACGCTTCCGCTACGCATTGTTGAAAAGGAGTTGCCATGAACCGTTGGGTAAAGGGAACCAGCCTGGTATTGGCTGTGCTGGCTGCAGGCGCCCTGGCCGTCGCCGTGGCGGGCAAGTACCTGGGCGAGCGCAAAATGGCGCGCGTGATCACCGTGGAGATGGCGCCATTTGTCATGCCATCGAAGGCGATCTCGCTGGCGCAGGGGCGCTACCTGTTTTCCACGCGCGGCTGCGCCGATTGCCACGGCGCTAACGGGGCCGGGCGCGAAATCATCCGCAGCGGCGCCATGCTGGTGGTCTCGCCCGCCATCGCACCGGGCGCCGACAGCATCACCAACAGCTATACCGCCACCGACTGGGTGCGCACCCTGCGCCATGGGATCAAGCCGGACGGGCGACCGGTCATGATCATGCCCAGCGAAGACTACAACCGCCTCACCGACGATGATGTGGCCGCCCTGATCAGCTATGTGCGCCGCCTGCCCCCGGTCGATGGGCGCGCGGCGCTGGTGCAGCTGCCGCTGACGGTCAAGGTGATGTACGCGTTTGGCTACGTCAAGGATGCGGCGGAAATGATCAACCACGCTCTGCCGCCGCAGCAGCCGGTGCTGCCTTCCGTCAGCCTCGAACATGGCAAGTACGTGGCCAACAGCTGCATCGGCTGCCATGGTGCCGGTTTGTCGGGCGGCCGTATCCCCGGCTCGCCCCCGGACTGGCCGGCGCCGGCCAACCTGACCCCGGGCCCCGGCAACGCCATGGCGCTGTACGACACGCCGGAAGCCTTCATGGCCATGCTGCGCACGGGCAATCGGCCAGACGGCAGCGCCATCAGCAAGGTGATGCCGTTCGGCTCGCTCAAGCAGATGAACGACACCGATGTGCGCGCCCTGCACGCCTACCTGCAAACCTTGCCGCCGCGACCGGCCGGCGGGCGCTGACCGGCGCGCATCGAGCCGGCGCCGGGCTAGCGATCGTCGCGGGGCTCGTAGCGCGGATCGTCGCGCGAATCGTCGCGCGGATCGTTGCGTGAATCGTTGCGCGGATCATCGCGTAGCTCGTAGCGCGGTTCATGGTGCGGCTGGTAGCCGTCGCGCCGATCAAAGTCGCCGCGTTCGTGGTCCGGCAGTGCGCGGCCATAACCGGTGTCGGGCCCGTAACCACGGCTGCGCCCGCTGCTCACCAGCCGTACCGACGAAATGGCGCGGCGCAGCGAGCGGTCGAGCACTCTGTATTCCCCGGGACCGTACACGCGGCACATGCCGCCAAAGTCACGGTGCTGACACACTTCCCAGCGGCCGCGCTCAATCAGCATGGATTGCGCCCGGTCATTAAAGCCGGCGCGGGCCAGGTTGTCGTTGCCGCCCCGGATGGGCAGGGCACGCCCACCCAGATTGGTGCCCTCGAACAGGACCAGTTCCGGCTGGCGGGCACGGCGCCGGGCATCGCGCCACTCGCCGCGTTCGTCGCGGCTGTCGCCGCGCTCGATTTCGCGCAGCGATGACAGATTGCCGGTAAAGCGGCCAAGGCTGCGGTACTGGCCCGGTTCATAGATCCGGCATTCTCCCTGATAACGGGCGTGGAAGCACAGTTCCCAGATACCCGACTGCACCACCATGCTGGCGGACCGGTCGTTGAAACCATATCGGTTCAGGTCGGGTGTGTCGCCGCGCAGGCGCACTTCGCGCCCATCAAAATCGCCGGCGGAAAAAAGGATGACCTCGCCGGCACCGGCAGCCTGGGCCAGCGAGGCCGTGAACGCCACGGCGGCCATGTTGAGCAATGATTTCATGGTGGTTCCTTCGCATCAAGATGATGGCATTGTGCTGCGTTCACGCAAGCGCGGGTGTTACAGGGCCACCTCTGTTGTAACAAATTCCTACGCCCGTGGCCGCCACCCGTGCATGGCCAATTATCAGTAGAATCGCTGTTTGCCCTTTGCCACTATCCTTTATGCAGCAGCCCCCTACGCAGCAGCCCTCTCCGCAGCAGCCCCACCGGCACGCGCCTTTTACTGTCCGCTCCGAGACGGCTGCCTTGTGGCACCTGTCCTGGCCGATGCTGGTGGGACAGCTGGCGACGGTGGGCATGGGCGTGGCGGACGTTGCCATGACGGGCCAGGTGAGCGCGGCCGCCCTGGCTGCCGTCTCGCTGGGCGCATCGGTATGGTCGATCATCGTGGTGACCGTGATTGGCGTGATGCAGGCCATTAATACAGTAGTGGCACACGAAATAGGCGCCGGCCAGACCGCAAGCATCGCCCACACCGTGCGCCAGGCGCTGTGGAAAGGGGCCCTGGTAGGGCTGGTGGCCTGCCTGCTCACCAACCTGGCCACACTGGTATTCAATCATATTGGCCTGGAAGCGAGCGTCAATGCCGAAGCTTCCCTGTATGTGCACGTGATCAGCCTGGGCATGCCGGCCTTTGCGTGCTTTCGCGCCCTCTACGGCTACACCACGAGCATTAACGAGACCAAGCCCGTGATGGTCATTTCCATCCTCGGCCTGCTGTACAACATCCTGGCCAACTGGCTGCTCATTTTCGGCAACTGGGGCTTTCCCGAGCTGGGCGCCCTGGGCTGCGCGGTGGCCACCGCTTCCGGCATGTGGCTCATGCTCCTGGCCATGGTGGCCTGGATCCGCTATGCGCCTGCCTACCGCGCCACCTATCCGTTCACGCATTGGGAAGGTCCCCACTGGCCGGAAATTGCCGCCATGCTGCGCCTCGGCCTGCCCATTGGCGTGACCTATTTCGCCGAAGTGAGCGCCTTTGGCGCCGTAAGCCTGCTGGTGGCGCGCTTTGGTGTGGTGCAGGTGGCGGCGCACCAGATCGCACTGAATTTTGCCTCCTTCGTGTTCATGGTCCCGCTCAGTTTTGGCGTGGGCATGATAACCCGCGTCGGCCAGGCGCTGGGCGAAGGCAATCCGGCGCGGGCCCGCTTCGCGTCCTTTGTGGGCGTGGGCATGTCGGTCGCCTTTTCCGTACTGTCGGCCCTGTTCATCCTCGTGTTTCGCTGGGAAATCGCGCGCGCCTACACGGTGGACCCGGCGGTGCAAGCCCTGTGCGTGCAGCTGCTGCTGTTTGCCGCCCTGTTCCAGCTGTCCGATGCCACCCAGGTGGCCGCCTCGTCCGCCATACGCGGCTACAAGGTCACGCGCCAGCCCATGCAGATCCAGTTGCTGGCGTTCTGGGGCGTTTCCCTGCCGGTGGGCTGCATGCTGGGCCTGGCGCCGGACTGGTTCGCCTGGTCGCCGGCGCAGCCCATGGCCGCCCAGGGCTTCTGGATCGGCCTGGTGCTGGGCCTGACCGTCGCTGCCGTGCTGCTGACCTGGTCGCTGCAGCGCCTGTCGCGCCTGCGGGCGCAGCCGGCCGCGCCCGTGGCTGCCCCCGCACGCTAGTGTTGCTAAGTATTCATATTTACAGCGGGATCGGCGTGACTCTGGTATCGTCTTGCCGGTTCATCAGATTAACTTTCACAAAGAGACTCCCATGCGCTTTATGCTCTGTCTTCTCGCTGCATTGTCGTGCGCGCCGGCCCTGGCCGAGCGCCTGACACTGGACCGCATCCACGCCGATTCTGCCCTGTCGGGCAAGCCGGTGACGAACCTGAAAGTGTCGCCCGACGGCGCGCGCGTGACCTTCCTGCGCGGCCGCCCCGACAACCAGTACCAGATGGATTTGTGGGAATACAACATGAAGGCGAAGACCCAGCGCCGCCTGGTCGATTCCAAGCTGCTGGTGCCTAATGAAGTACTTTCGCCGGAAGAGCAGGCGCGGCGTGAACGGGCGCGCAGCGCCAGCCTGTCGGGCATCCTGAACTACAGCTGGTCCCCGGACGGTAACACGCTGCTGGTGCCGATCGCGGGCGACCTGTTCCTGGTCGACGCCAACAAGCCGGCATCGGCGCGCAAGGTCGCCAGCGGCAACGTGGCCGACCCCAAGCTGTCGCCAAAGGGCCGCTACCTGTCCTTCGTGCGCAAGCAGAACCTGTTCGTGATCGACCTGACCACCGGCCAGGAAAAACAGCTCACCACCGACGGCGGCGGCACCGTTTTCAATGGCGAAGCCGAATTCGTGGCCCAGGAAGAGATGGACCAGCGCACCGGTTACTACTGGGCGCCTGATGAATCGTACATCGCCTACAAGCGCTTTGACGAGTCGCCGGTCCCGGTCGTGAAGCGGTTTGAAATCCTGGCCGACCGCACCACCGTGGTTGAGCAGCGCTATCCGGCCGCGGGCGACCCGAATGTGCTGGTGGACCTGATGCTGGTCTCGCCCGTCACCGGCGCCCAGCGCAAGGTGGAACTGGGCGCGAACCGCGATATCTACCTGGTGCAGGCCGACTGGAGTGCCGACAGCAAGCATCTGGTGTACCAGCTGCAGTCGCGCGACCAGAAGCGCCTGGACCTGATTGCCGTCGACGCCGCCACGCTGGCGCAGCGCCCCCTGCTCACGGAAACCTCGCGCACCTGGGTCAGCCTGCACAACGACCTCAAGTTCCTCAAGGGCCGCAACGCCTTTTTGTGGTCGTCCGAGCGCACCGGTCGCAACCACCTGTACCTGTATGACATGTCCGGCAAGCTGCTGACGGCTGTCTCGGCCGGCAACTGGGGCATCGACGAAGTCCTGGCAGTCGACGAGAAAGCCAACCGCGTGTATGTGGCCTCGAACCGCGACGCCGCCATCGACCGCCAGGTCTATGCGCTGGCACTGAACGGCAGCACGGCCGACAAGCCAACCCGCATCACCAAGGCCGACGGCTGGCACAACGTGTCGTTTGCGCAGAACGGCCAGATCTACGTCGACAACTTCTCCGATCCATCGACCCCGCCGCAGGTATCGATCCACCGCGCCGACGGCAAGATGATCGACTGGCTGGAAAAGAACGAAGTCAATGCCAGCCACCCCTACGCGCGCTACATGCCGGACCTGCTCAAGCCGGAATACGGCACGCTGCAATCGCACGATGGCCAGACCCTGCACTACTCGATCATCAAGCCGGCCCGCATGCAGCCGAACGCGAAGTATCCGGTGTATGTGTCCCATTACGGCGGCCCCGGCGCCCAGCACGTGGCGCGCCGCTGGGGTGGCGACTTTGACCAGTACATGGCGCAGCAGGGCTTTATCGTGTTCAAGCTCGACAACCGTGGCTCGGCGCGCCGCGAGCGCAAGTTCGTTGACGCCATCTACGGCAACATGGGCAAGGCCGAAGTGGAAGACCAGCTGGTGGGCATCGACTGGCTGCGCAAGCAAAGCTTCGTCGACCCGGCGCGCATTGGCGTCAACGGCTGGAGCTACGGCGGCTACCTGACGCTGCGCCTGCTGTCGGCAGCGTCCGACAAGATCGCCATTGGCGTTTCCGGCGCACCGGTGACCGACTGGGCCCTGTACGACACCCATTACACCGAACGCTACACGGGCGGCACCCCAAAAGCCAACCCTGACGCATACAAGAACAGCGGCGTCTTCAACTATCTCGATGGTCTGAAGTCACCCCTGCTGCTGATTCATGGCATGGCCGACGATAACGTCCTGTTCAGCAATACCACGCGCCTGATCGATGAACTGGTCAACCGTGGTGTCCGCTTCGATCTGATGACCTATCCCGGCGCCAAGCACGGCATCGCTTCGCGGGCAGGCAAGCGTCACCGCGACGCTACCATCGACGCCTTCTTCCGCAAGCATCTGGCGGAACCGCGCCGTTAAATGCCGGGCCGGTAAACAAGAATAGCCGCGTTGATCGCGGCTATTTTTTTTTGTGCAAAGCCGGGAGGCAGCGCCCGCGCAGGCAAGGCACGCGCACTACGCGCAACACACACGGGCACCGGCGCTGCGCAAAAAAATAGCCGCGACATGCGCGGCTATTTTCTGCAGGCTCAGGCTAGAACTTTTCAGTTCAGCGAGTCCTTGACTTGCTCCTTGGCATCACCATATTTTTCCTGGGTTTTGCCTTCCACCTGGTTCTTCAGGCCCTTGGCTTCCTGCTCTTTATTGCCAACCATCTTGCCGGCCTCTTCCTGAATCTTGCCGCCGATGTCTTGCATCTTGCCATTGACTTGGTCTTTGTTCATGATGGACTCCTTGTTGTTGCCCATGTCCGGGTGGACATGCAGTGAGTTCATCATAGGACGGACAGGCAGCTGTTTCTGTTCGTTCGCATACATTCAGCCGTCATTTTCCTGACAACTATTACCGGGCGGGCTTGCGCCAGACACTGGCGAGCCAGGGCTGCTGCTCGCGCGGCAATCCTGGTGGCCGATAATAGTGATGCAAGGCGGTAAAGCCTGCTGACGTGACGAAACGCTCCCACGTTTCATAATCGTAGTAACTGCCGTAACGGTCGCCGTTCCAGCCTTCCTGGTTCTGGCCGCGCGGATTGGAACTGAACAGCACGCCGCCAGGCTTGAGGCAGGCAAACAAACTGGCCAGCACCGCCGGCAGCACGCGGCTGGGCACGTGAAACAGCACGGCATTGGCGAACACGCCGTCAAACATGCAGGCGGGAAGATCGAGGTGGGCGAACTCCTGCTGCCACACTTCGCAGCCACTGTAGGCACGTGCCATCTTGACGAACTCGGCCGAGCCGTCGACCCCGACCGCGCGGTGGCCCATGGCGGAGAAAGCCTTCAGGTCGCGTCCCGGACCGCAGCCCAGGTCCAGCAGCGTGAATGGGGCCGGCGCCTCGATGGCGGCCAGCAGCGCCGACATGTTCTGGCTGACGTCGTGGTCGATGGTACCGGCAAAGAATTGCTCGGCATGCTGGTCGTAGTGCGCCAGCGTGCGGCGCGTGATGGCGTCAATCTCGTCGTTCATGGCCCGATCTTAACACCATCATCCCCCGCTGTTACCAGACCTTGACGCGCTCGGCGGGCGCCAGGTACAGCGCCTGGCCAGGCTGCACATTAAACGCCTTGTACCACGCATCGAGATTGCGCACGATGGCAGTGCGGTACGGCGCCGGCGCATGGCCATCGGTGAGGACTTGCTGGCGGTAGGCCGGTTCGCGCATCTTGGACTGCCACGCCCTGGCGTAGCCGGTGAAGAACTGCTGGTCGGCGTCGGCAGGCGCATCCTTGCCTGCCAGCGTGGCGCGGTAGGCATCATGGGCCGCCGCCACGCCGGCCAGGTCGGCCAGGTTTTCCGACAGCGTCAGCTGGCCATTCACGTTCAGGTCCGGGAACGGCTGGTAAGCGCTGAACTGGTCGACCAGGCGATTGGCCGCCTTCTTGAAGTGGTCCATATCGCCCTTGGTCCACCAGTCGCGCAGGCGGCCCTGGGCGTCGAACTGGGCGCCCTGGTCGTCAAAGCTGTGGCTGATCTCATGGCCAATGATGGAACCGATGGCGCCGTAATTGGCCGCGTCCGATGCCTGCGGGTCAAAGAAGGGCGGCTGCAGGATCGCGGCCGGAAAGTTCATCGCGTTTTGCAGCGGCAGGTTGACCGCGTTGACCAGCTGGGGCGGCATCGACCAGGCAGTCTTGTCCACCTTCTGGCCCAGTTTGGCGATGGCGCGGTCGTAGTGGAACTGCTCGGCGCGCACGGCATTGCCAAAGGCATCGTCGCGCGCCACCTTCAGGCCGTCAAAGGACATCCAGCGGTCCGGATAGCCGATACCCACATACATGGTGCGCAGCTTTTCCTGGGCCTGGGCCCGGGTGGCCGGTGCCATCCAGTCCAGCGCGTCGATGCGCTTGCTGAACGCGCCGATGATATTGCTGACCATTTGCTTGAGGCGCACCTTGTTCTCGGCCGGGAAATAGCGCTCCACGTACAGGCGCCCCACTGCTTCGTCCATGGCATAGTTGGTCGCGCCCAGGGCACGCTTCCAGCGCGCCGCCTGCTGCGGGGTACCCGACAGGGCCTGGCGGAACAGGAAGGCCTGGTCCCCGAATGCCTTCGGCAGCGTGGACGACAAGTGATTGATCTTGTGGAAGGCGAGGTAGTCGCGCCACACCTCGATGTCGGCGCTTTCCACCAGGGTGGCGGCGCCGGCCACCGCATCCGGGTGCCAGACAATGAAGTTGTCCGCCTTGTCCAGGCGCGCCGCCTTGAAGAAGGCGTTCCAGTCCATGCCAGGCGCCTTGACTGCGAAGTCCTTGCGCGACCACTTGTTGTTACCCTTCTGGACGTCCGACGAATCCTCGCGCGTGGCGTGGGCCTGGGCGATGCGTGTTTCGAGCGCCATCACGCGCGCGGCGCGCATGTCTGGCTCGCTGTAGCCGGCCAGCCTCAGCATGGCCGCGATGTGGTCCTGGTACTTGGTGCGCAGCGTGGCCATGCGCGCACTCTCGGTCAGGTAATAGGCCCGGTCGGGCATGCCCAGGCCACCTTGCAGCAGGTAGGGCGTATTGCGGGTCGGGTCGTCCAGGCCCTGGGCCACCCACAGGCCGAACAGGTTCTCGGTATGGAAATTGGTGTTGTTGAGCGGGTCGACATCAGCGCGCAGGGAGCTGCCCAGCGCACGCGCCAGTGCCGTCTTGCTGTTGATCGCATCGATCTGCTTGAGCATGGGCTTGAGTGGCGCCAGGCCACGCGCCTCGATGCCTGCTTCATCGAGGTAGGCGCTGTAGTAATCGGCCACGCGGCGGGCGTCGCCACTGGCGTTCTTGTCGGCCGCCACTGCCTCGATCAGCTTGACGATGCGCTCGTTGGTGCGCTCGGCCATGATGGCGAAACCGCCCCAGCTGCTGCGGTCAGCCGGGATGTCGGTCTTGGCCAGCCACTCGCCGTTAGCATAGGCAAAGAAATCGTCGCCCGGCAGCACGGCGGCGGCGGCCGGCTTGGCGGCTGGCGCGGGAGCCGGCGCCTGGCCGGCTGCGCTGGCGGCAGCAGCCAGCGCAGCCGAGGCAGCGAGCGTGGCGCCGCACAAGGCCAGGGCGATGGCAGCGTTCAATGGTTTGCAGCGAAAGTTCATGCAGTCTCCTGTCAGTGGGTCGTGGTTATTGAAGTGCGGCGCGAATTTGCGGCAGCAATGCACTCTTCTGGGCCGCGCGGGTGCGAATGGCATTGGCCACGCGCGCCGCTTCGGCCTGGGCATCGGGTCCGAAATTATGCTTGACGTAGTCTTCCATCAGGCCCGCGTGCGCCGGGTCGCTGGAACTGCTCACGACAGCCGGGAACAGCTTGCTTTGACCGCCCGCCTCCTGGTCCTTCATGAGCGCCTGACGATGGGCGGTGGCGAACTTCCATGCCAGGTCCACGTGGCCGTTCGAGGCCACCGCCGGCACGAAGCGCGAGGTGACCGCTGCCGGCAGCTGCTCGTTGAGCGCCAGGGCCAGCGTGCGTGCTGCCAGCGCCGGATCGCGGGCGCCGGCGAGCGCCCGGGCAAGCCGGTTCCTTTCCTCGGAATTCTGGGTCTGCAGCATGCGCGCCGCGATCAGCTCATAGGTCTTGAGATCGGCGTCGCGCCCGCCCACGCTGACCACGAAACCGAGCATGGAAGGATCCACGCTGGCCGGGTTGGCAAGGTAGGCCGCAAGGTTCTTGCGCGCGAACGCGATCGCCTCAGGGTGGCCGCCGCGCGCCAGGATGGTGGCCAGCAAAGGGCGCAGCTGGCGCTCTTCGGCCGATTCGCCCTGCCTTATCTGCCAGCCAAGCCTGGCAAAACGCGACGCCGCGGTAGCGGTCATGAAGCGGCGCAGGGCAGCTTGCTCCGGCGCGGCGTCGGTCATCTCGTCGAGCGTTACCAGCTGGCGCCCAATGGCGCTCCAGATCGCCAGACGCGGCTCGTCACGGTATTTTTCCAGCAGCTTGAAGTAGCCGTCCAGCCCTACCCGTCCCGCCCCGGCCAGGCTGTAGGTATCGAGCAGCAGCTTGAGGCGGGTGGTGTCGGCCAGCTTGCCCACCTGCCCGGCCAGCGCGTCAAAGGTGGGCCGGTCATACTGGACCCGGTAGTAGCCCACGCTGCGCGGATCGATCACCAGCGCGCCGTCGCAGCTTGGCTGGGTCATGGTCATCGATGGTGTGGACAGCAGCGTGTACGCAGCCTTGCCATTGACAACGCCCACCTGTACCGGCACGTTCCACAAGCGCTTTTCCCTGGCTGGTTCGTCAATGCGGTACTGTTCCTGGGTCAGCGTCACGCGGCGCTTGCCGTTCTCGCAGGCCTGGCTGACGCCCAGCACCGGATAGCCCGGCACCGTGGTCCAGTCGGAGGCCAGCTGTTCCACCGGCTTGCCCGAAGCCTTTTCCAGTGCCGCCCACAGGTCGGCGCTGGTGGTGTTGGAGTACTTGTGCTGCGCCATGTAGGCGCGGATGCCCTTGCGGAAGGCGTCCTCGCCCAGGTAATCCTCCAGCATGTGCAAAAAGGCCTGGCCCTTGACGTAGGTGATGGCATCAAAGGCGTCGGCCGCCTGTTCCTCGGTCAGCACCGGGGTCTGGATCGGATGGGTGGTCTTGCGCGCGTCAAGCGTCATGACGCCGTCGCGGTCGGCCATGGCGCGCAACTGGGCGCGCCACTCGGGGTGGAAATGCTCGGTGGCCTTGGTCGCCATCCAGGATGCAAAGCCCTCGTTGAGCCAGAGGTTGTCCCACCACGCCATGGTCACCAGGTTGCCGAACCACTGGTGCGCTACTTCGTGGGCATTGATCTCAAACGAGTTCTGGCGCTGGCTTTCCGGGCTTGTCTTCGGGTCGAACAGCAGCGTCGTTTCGTTGTACACGATGCCGCCCCAGTTCTCCATGGCGCCATTGAAGCCGCCGGGGATGGCGATCTGGTCGAGTTTGGGCAGCGGATAGGGCTGGCCGAAGTAGCCGTTGTAATAGCGCAGCAGATTCTTGGTCGCGCCCAGCGCGTAGGCAGCGGTGGGCAGCTTGCCCTCGGTGGTGACGACACCGATGTCCACGCCGCCGTACTTGATGCTGGCGCGTTCGAGTTCACCGGCCACCAGCACCAGCAGGTAGCTCGGCATTTTAGGCGTCACGGCGAACGAGAATCGCTGCAGGCCGCCGTCGAGCTTTTCCTGCTTTTCGACCGGCGTGTTGGAAAAGGCCTTGAACGACACCGGCAAATCCACCGTCAGCTTGAAATTGGCGCGAAATGCCGGCTCGTCCCACAGCGGCAGCAGGCGGCGCGCGTCGCTCGGTTCCATGTTCGTGGCCAGCATGGCCTTTTCGGCGGCGCCCGCCTTGTACTTGAGGCTGAAGATGCCGCGCGCCTCGCGATTGATCGCGCCATGGAACTTGAGCGCCAGCTGATAGCGGCCCGGAGGCAGCGGCTCGGCCAGTGCAAAGCTCAGAACCTGCTGCTCCTGGTCGATGACGGGGGTGAGCTTGCGCTCGCCAAAGCCGGTGCCGGTCAGGCTGGCCGCGTCGATCTCGATATTGGCCACATTGAGCTTGATGGCGGACGTGGTGCGCAGCACATCGATTTCGATGGTCTGGGAACCGAGAAAGGTATTGGCCTTGAGATCGGGTACCAGGTGGGCGGCATACTGCACCGGCACCACATCCTTGGGCAGCTTGCCCGGGGTGGCGGCAAACGCGAACGGCGCCTCGGCCTGGACGGCGGGCGTGAACATCGCCAGCGCAGCGCTGACGGCGGCGGCGAGGACGAGGCGGGTGGCGAACAGGTGTCTCATACGGATTCTCATAATTGGACGCGAAAACAGGCGCGCTATCCCAAGGTGCACTGTAAATGCCCGGCAGTCTAAACGATGGGGCCGTGCGACAGACGGCAAAATGGGGCGCCAGAATGCAGAAAACGGGGATTGGGCCAAGGTGGCGCTGCGCTGCAATTCACTATATAGTCGGGCCACTTAACCCGAGGAGAGTGCAATGACGCTGGAAGCTCTGCTGCAAAACCCGAATGCCCTGCCGACCGCGCCGAGGGTCGTGGAAGAACTGATCAGCAGCTTCGAGAAGACTGACGTCTCGCTGGAAGACATCGCGCGCACGCTGTCGCTCGATCCGGTGCTCGCGGCCAAGCTGCTGCGGCTTGCCAACTCGGCCTATTACCATGTGTCGCGCCGCATTGGCAATGTGGAAGATGCCGTGCGCATGCTGGGTTTTGTCACGGTGCGCACGCTCGTCATCAGTAGCGGGCTGGTGGGTGGCTTCAAGAGCGTGCCGGGCCTGGACCTGAAGCGCTTCTGGCGCTACAGCCTGCATACGGCGGTGAGCGCGAAGTGGATCGCCAAAAAGATTGGCGTCAATACGGATCTCGCATTCACGATCGGCATGATGCACGCCATCGGCCGGCTGGTGATGCACGCCGGGCTGGGCGAAACGGCGCAGGCACTGGACCAGCAGGTCAGTGCCTACGACCCGGCACGCCCCGTGGCGGAAAAGGCCGCGTTTGGCTACGACTTCAGCGAAGTGGGTGCGGAACTGGCGCTGCGCTGGAAGTTCCCCGACATCTTTCCGGAAACGATCCGTGACTTTCCCCATCCGCTCAACGGATCGCCGGTCAGCCGCATGTCGGCCGTGATCCACCTGGCGGCATGGCGTGCCAGCGCCGAGGAACAGAAATTATCGGCAGAAGAACGTGCTGCCAGCCTGCCGGTGGACGTGTCGCGCGCCATCGGCCTTGACGACGGCGAGGTGCTCGATGACATGCCGAGCCTGGGTGAACTCAGTGCCGGGCTGGAAGAACTTATTAATTAACTAACATTTGACGCTTGGTTGCAGATTTCTTAAAAAACTTTCCTAAGAACCCTAAAGTTTTGTCGTGCCGTTCCGATATCTGGGAGGACAGCAGTAATCCTTTCACTTTTTGGGCAGGTGTGCAGATGAACTCCAACGACGTTCTCTCGATGTACGAAAACATTGCCGGGCTGACCGGCAAGATGGCATCGGCTGCCCAGGCGGGCGATTTCGAGGCGCTGGCGCGGCTGGAGACGCAATGCGCGATTCAAGCTGCGGCCACGGCGACCGGTGTGCCTGCCCTGTCGGGCGCGCCGCGCATGCGCAAGATCGACCTGCTGAAAATGATCATGGCCAACGACCGGGCCATCCGGGAAGTGACTGAGCCTTGGCAGCTGTCGCAAGTGATGGAAGCGGCCCACTGACCGCATCGGGGGAAGCCTCGGCATGAAAAAAAGCGCCTGGTGCAAACCGAGGCGCTTTTTTTACGGCTGCACGACTGAGTCGACCGCCTGGAATATGGAGAGCGATCGCCAGGTATCTCCTGGCGTCGCCTCTTGCCGGTTGCATCCGGCGTCCGCTAGCACACTGTTGGCCTCGCGGACCGCTTCCAGAACAGGCGTTTCCTCAACGATCACCTGCTTGTCGCGCCACACTATCGGCGGTGGCTGCGCCAGGTCCTTGTTCCGTTTTTTGCAGTCACTGGGTGACCACGGAAATGAGTATAGCGCAGTTTTTCAACTTGTGTAGACGAGTTCGTGCGCGCAACACAAAAATATCAAAAAAACCACCAAAACAATTTCCCATAGGCGGGGTCAGACCACTTAAACGCATCAAAATCAATTTCCATGCGGCGGGGTCAGACCACTTAAACGCATCGAAAGCAAGATTTCTGCAGTAAACCGGACGTTGTAATTACTATAAACCAACACTGTGCTTCTTCGTAGCAACGACCGAGGCGAGTTTTTTGCCGTTCAGACACGCCGCCATTGCCACCCATGCCAGCTGGCCGTTCTGCGCCGCGCGAGACTGGCTAAACTGGTTTCCGAGCACCTATTCGGCGGCACTTTGCCCGTCAAAAGGGCATCTTTTCGTCTGGGGCCCGACTTTGGCTTGAAGACATTGATTTTGGCGCGTTTAAGTGGTCTGACCCTGGTGGTAGGAAATGTTGCTTAGGCTGGGGGTGCTTCAGTTGGGACGGCCTTGGGGGCGCGCCGGAAGCGCGCTGCGATGCGCTCGCGCCATGGCGCGGCGATGACCGGCCCAGCCGCTCCCCGCCGGCGCCGCAGGATATACCAGGCGCCTGTGCCCGCGGCCAGCAGCGCCGTCAATACGCCAATCACAGGCAGCCAGGGGAAACTGTCGTCGGCTTGTTTTGGCTTCTTCCTTGGCGGCGGCGGGGGCACGGCCTTGATGACCTCGGCGGCGCCCGCTGCCGCGCCATTTTTCGCCATCGCTAGCTGCAACAGCTTGACCTTCGCTTCCAGATCCACAATCTGTGCTGTGAGTGCAGCGTTTTTGGCGTCCACCAGCGTGCAGGCATTCAGTTGCTCAGCCGTGAACTTCGGCTGCGGACAGCTGGCCGCGCCCATCGCCGGCAGTGCCAGCACCCGCGCCGGACGGACAGGAACGGCCGCCGCAGCCGCCAGTACCGGCGCCACACGCGCGGGCGCCGCCGGCGGCACGACCACGGGTGCGGGAACTGCCACCGGGGCTGCCGCAGCCGCAGCCGCCGCCGCAGGCACAGCCACCGGCGCCGGTTCCGGCGTCAGCCACAAGGTGATGGCCCGCACATGGCGCTTGCCGCCATCGGTCAACTCCAGGAACAGGTGCACATTCTCGGTCGCCACCGGCCGCGTCGAGGTGATGTGCAGGAATTGTCGCCCGTCGCGTTTCATGACGGACATGTTGACGCTGCCAATGACGGGATTCATCGCGACGTTGGCGCCCTTGTAGACGTCGGCATGCGCCATGCGCACAAGCACCGCGGTCCCGGGATCACTGATGGTGTTCAGTTCGATATCGGCACTGAGCTGCTGCCCGATATGGGAGCGGATCACGGGCTCACCCAGCTCGGCAGCGTGGACGTGCTGTACGAGTCCGCCGGCAAGGGCGCACACAATGACGAAACGATAAAACAGGAACATAGATGCGATCGGAAAGCCAGCAGTTGCAGCGCCGCAAAACGGGCGCGCTCCCGTAATTAACGCGCGTTGGAGTAAACTCTTTAATCCGAATGCAAAAAAACAGGATCCGCCATGCAAACGAGAAGCGAAAAGGACAGTTTTGGGCCCATCGATGTGCCCGCCGACCGCCTGTGGGGCGCCCAGACCCAGCGCTCGCTCCACCATTTCGCCATCTCGAGCGAGCGCATGGCGCCCGAGCTGGTCGCTGCCCTGGCCCAGGTCAAGCGCGCTGCGGCGGCCGTGAACCGGTCGCTCGGCCTGCTCGATGCCCCCAAGGCGGAAGCGATCATGCGCGCCGCCGAGGAAGTCCTCGAAGGCCAGCATGAGGGCGAATTCCCGCTGGCAGTCTGGCAAACCGGTTCCGGCACCCAGACCAACATGAACATGAATGAGGTGCTGGCCAACCGTGGCTCCGAGCTCATGGGCGGCCAGCGCGGTGAAGGCCGGCTGCTGCACCCCAATGATCATGTGAACATGGGGCAGTCGTCCAACGATATCTTCCCCACCGCCATGCATGTGGCGGCGGCGCAGGCCGTGATGCACCAGCTGCTGCCGGCCCTGGTCAGGCTGCGCGCCACCTTTACGGCCAAGACGCGCGAGTTCGAGGACATCGTCAAGATCGGGCGCACTCACCTGCAAGATGCCACGCCCCTGACACTGGGCCAGGAATTTTCGGCCTATGTGGCGCAGCTGGAGTTTTCCGAGCACGCCATCCGCGCCGCCCTGCCCGGCCTCCTGCAGCTGGCCGCCGGCGGCACGGCAGTTGGCACCGGCCTGAACACGCATCCCGATTTCGCCAACCGCATGGCGGCCGAACTGGGCTCGCGCACGGGCCTGTCCTTCAAGAGCGCGCCCAACAAGTTCATGGCCCTGGCCGGGCATGATGCGCTGGTGGCCGCCCATGGCGCCTTCAAGACGCTCGCCACGGCACTGGTGAAGATTGCCAATGATGTACGCTGGATGGCGTCCGGCCCGCGCTCCGGCCTGGGCGAAATCACGATTCCTGAAAATGAGCCAGGCAGCTCGATCATGCCCGGCAAGGTCAACCCGACCCAGTGCGAGGCGATGACGATGCTGTGCTGCCAGGTGCTGGGCAATGATGTGGCCCTGTCCATCGGGGCGGCGTCGGGCAATTTCGAGCTCAATGTGTTCAAGCCCATGATCGCGCATAACTTTCTGCAAAGCGCGCGCCTGCTCACCGATGGCATGCTGTCCTTTGATGCGCATTGCGCCCGCGGCATTGAGCCGAACCGGGCGCGCATCGGGGAACTGATGGAGCGCTCATTGATGCTGGTCACGGCGCTGGCGCCCCACATCGGCTACGACAGGGCCGCCCAGATCGCCAAGAAGGCGCAGCAGGAAGGCACCACGCTCAAGGAAGCGGCGCTGGCACTTGGCTTTGTGAGCGAGGAACAGTTTGGCCAGTGGATCGACCCACTGGCAATGACGCGCCCGGGCCTGTAAGCTGCGCCTTTTCCTTATCCTTTGTCAAAGACCACCATGCAAAAAATTTCCTTCGACCTGGCGGGCGAATTCGTCGAGCTGAACCAGCTGCTCAAACTGGCCGGCCTGTGCGACAGTGGCGGCGCCGGCAAGAATCTGGTGGCCAGCGGCGTGGTGTCGGTCGATGGCAAGAAGGAATTGCGCAAGACCGCCAAGATCCGCTCGGGCCAGGTAGTGGCGCTGGGCGATGTGCGCATTTCCGTCACCTGAACACGCGCACAATCGATTGCCCAGGCCAGGACCTTGTTCCCGGTTAAAAGAAAAATAGCATTGCTTGTTTATATTCAAGGACATCGTCAACGCTGCAAGGTGCTGCCATGGATAGCCATCACGACAGTTCGCCCGACCAGGACCGCTTGATCGGCGACCTGCGCGCCGTGATTGAAAATGCGGAGGGACTGCTCGGCAATACCAGCCAATACACGGGTACCCCGTATGAAGAAGCCCGTACGCGCCTGACGGCGGCGCTCCTGAAGGCCAACTGCGAACTGGAACGGTTTGAGGAAGCCCGCCTGGCCCGCATGATGGAGGCCACACGGGCGGCCATCGCGCTGCACGCCGATCAGGGCGGCGAAGCGTGCATCATGCGCGCCTTCAAATAAGCGCCCTTTCCTCAGGCGGGCAGCGCCGCCAGCATGCCTTCTGCTATCCACAGCCGGAAATTGGCCGCCACATCGAACTGCTCGTCAAGGTCGAAGGCGGCGTCCAGCGCCTCGCCCAGCGTGGCGTGCTGCGCCAGCTGCGCCAGGGCGGCGTGGGTCGATGCGCCGACCGGCACGACTGCACTGTTCCAGCGCGGCCGCACCACGGCGGCATGGCTGGCCACCTCCAGCTGCTCCGGAAAGTCGAACCCGCTGCCGGGCTGGTGCGCCTGCCACAGGGGCACCACTGCCCAGCGCGATGCGAACAGGGCGCATGCCGGATGCAAGGGCAACCCGGTGGATTCGATCTGCTCCGGGGTCAGCGCGGCCAGCGCTGCCATTCCCAGCGCCGGCGCGTCAGCTGCGTAATGGGCCCGGTGCAGCAGCCATTCCAGGCGCGCCATGTCGGGCAAATACGGATAGTCGGCCACGTGCTCGAAGCTGGCGAGAAAGTCGGCAAAGGTGTGTCCGAACTGATTCAGGTCCGGATGCGCGGACGGGTGGGCGCGGCCATAGGCCCGCGCCAGCGCCGTAAAGAATTCTTCACCCATCAGCGCGCGCACCACGGGAAAGGCTGCCGACAATGCCTTGTCCCAGCTCGCCGTCAGGTTGCCACGGTATAGCCCAAGGCGTTCCGGGTTGCCCTTGAGCCGGGGCAGCACGCGCATGTCGTGGGCAATCAGGGCGTCTGCAAAGTCGGCCTGGATGGTGGACCCATAGGCAAGCGACGCCTGGACCGGCAGCGCCGCGCGCGGGCTTGCAAGGGCCGGCGCGGCGTCCCGGGCCATTACCCGGGCCTTGGCGGCTTCGCCCAGCAGTACTTCGAGCGGCGGAATGTCGGTATCCCATTCCACCAGCGTCGGTACCGCCCCAAACCGGCCCAGCGCCGCCTGGTAGAGCGACCATACTTCGGGCGCGACCGCCGCCCCGTGATGGTCGACCAGCGCCAGCGGCGTGACCAGATGGCCCGCCACGTGGATCTCGCCCACGCTGCCGGGCGCGATCGCGGCGAGCGCGGCCAGCGCATCTTCTCCGTGATTGCACTGGTTGACGTACAGGTTGTTCACGTCGAGCAGGAGGGCGCAGCCGGTGCGCTGCACCAGGGCCGCCATGAATTGTGCCTCGCTCATGGAATCGGCATGGAAACGCAGGTAGGCGGAGACATTTTCAAGCAGGATCTGGCGCCCCAGCGCATGTTGTACGCGGTCGATGCGCCGGCACAGCAGGTCGAGGTGTTCGTCATCGAGGACGATGGGAAGCAGGTCGTGCAGCTGGCGCCCCTGGACCGCGCCCCAGCTCAGATGCTCGGAAACGAGCATGGGCTCCACCCGCTGCACGAGGGCGCGCACGTTCTCGAGATGGGCGTCGGAAAAGCCACGCGCCGATCCCAGGCCCAGGCCGACGCCGTGCAGGCTGAAAGGATAGTCGCGCCGCAATTGCTGCAGCACGTGCCAGTCCCAGCCGGAAGGCGTGAGGAAATTTTCAGTATGGACTTCGAGCCAGTCGAGCGCGGGCCGCTGCTCGAGAAACTGGCGATAGTGGGGAGCGCGCAGGCCCACGCCCACGCGCATGGCGTGTTCCATCCCCTGCCCCGCCGTACTTACTTGCTCTTTTCGAGCTTGCCGCCAGCCTTGACGCACGTACCCTTTGGAACGGCCTTCCATTCGTTGGGGTCATTGTCCACCTTGGCCTGGCCGGCGCAGGAATGCGAGCCGTTGGCGCTGCCGCAGTCGTTCTGGCCAGCCTTGGCCACGCCATAGCATTTTTCCGTCTCGCCTTTGGCTTCCTTGTGCGGTTCGGCATACGCAACACCGAGGGTGCCCACGCACAGACCAGCCAGTGCTGCTGCGATCACAACTTTACGCTTGTTCATGGAATCTCCGTCTTATTAGTAATTTGCAAATATCGAAATAGTGATATTACCTGATGCTGGCCCATTATCAAGCGTGCCGTTGATTTACGCGCGGCATTTTACTTTTGCTTGCAACAGAGATAAAAAAGCCCGGTCTTCGCTTCCGAAGGTCCGGGCCGTTCACACTACCGAGCCGGGCAGCACCTTGGTTAACGCTGGTGCTGCCGGGTGGGTTGACGCGCCGTTCGTCAGGCAGTGGTATTGATGTTGCGGCCCAGGTTGGGCGGCAGATTCTGCGGCGCCGGCGGGGTCTGGATGGCATTGAGAAGCTGGGTGGCCGTGCTGGCCTGGATATCCTGTGCGCGCTTGAGCACGGCAAGTCCCACTTCCTGCTTGATACCGGTTTCCGCGACGCTGCCGGCCAGTTTTGCTACCGAATTGACATCCATGATCTGCTCCCGAATTTATGCCTATCCCTGAATTACGGCGCCGTTTTCGGAAACTTGAGGATTATGTTGAAAAAAATGCCGGCTGACCCAGGCCAGCACCCCGGCCGGCTCGTTCAGGTCGAGCCAGTCCAGTCCCGGGCGCAGTCCCGCCGGGGGCGGCTGGTCGGAGGCTACGGCCATGATGAACTCGTCCGTGCCGTACAGCGGCGGCTGCCCCAGCACCGGACGGAATACTTCGAGCTTGGGAATGCTTTCCCACTTGTAGCCTTCCACCAGCGTCAGGTCGGCCGGACGCAGCGCGCCCAGCTGGGCGGCCAGGGTCGGTTCCGGCGCCCCGCGCAGCTCTTCCATCACGGCCACGCGGTAGGGCGACGCGATCATGACCTGGGCCGCGCCGGCCATGCGCAGCCGCGCGCTGTCCTTGTGCGGTGGTTCGAGCAGAATGTCGTGGTGGCTGTGCTTGATGACGTTGATCCGCGCCCCACGGGCCACGAGCTGCTGCACCAGGTATTCCAGCAGCTGGGTCTTGCCGCTGCCGGACCAGCCAACCACGCCCAGTACCCGGCCGCCCCCACCCTGCTGCGCAGGTGTAAAAGGTGACGCCATCAGTAAGCAACCCGGTAGCGGGTGCCGCGGTAATTGAGCACGGCGGCGCGCGGCTGAAGCTGCTCGAGGATCACGCCGGGCGCCACTTCCTGCCCTTCGTGGCGCAGCACGTTGTCGATCAGGAGCAGGCGGTCGGCGGGATTTTTGGAGTACATATAGCCGCCAAAGGCGAGCTTGGGCAGCTCGCGCTGGATCTGTTCCGGCAGCTGGGTGGCAAAGGGGATGCTTTCATCAGGCGCACTGGCCGCGTCGCGCGGCCCCTGCGGCACGGTTGCCGTGGCCACCGCCCTGGGAGCAGGGGGCGCGGCGGCAGGCGCGGGCGGCGATGGGGGCGCGGCAACCCGCGCGGCAGGTGCGGTGACCGGCGCGGTGACAGGTGCGCTCGCGCGCTCGGGCGGCGCCGGCGCCATGGCCACCGGCGCATCCTGTGGTGACGGCGGCACCACGATCACTGCCGGTGCCGGGGCCGGGGTAGCGGCCAGCACGGCAGCAGGGGCCGGCGCGACCGGGGCCGCCGCCTGGCGCCACCACAGGGCAGCGGCGGCCAGCGCCAGCAGCAGCCCACCGCCGGCCAGCAGCAGCGGCAGCGGTGCCGCGCCACTGCGTTCCTGGCTGGCCGTGGGAATCGGCATGGTATGGATCGATGGCGCGTTGCCCAGCTGCCGCTCGGCCTGCGCTTTTTTCAGTGCTTCGAGGATGTAAGACATTATCGTTTTTCCGTATTGGCGGCGCCCAGCAGGCGCGGCTCGGCCACGCCCGACAGCTGGTTGAGGCGCATGTAGGTACGCGGGCCGGCCACGCCGTCCACCTTGAGGTTTTGCGCAGCCTGGAATGTGCGCAACGCGGCCTGCATGCGCGCGTCGAGCGCCTGCCCCGCCGCGGGCACGGGCGCATTGCTCAACTGCGCAAGGCGCGCGGCGATCCAGTCCACATCGGCGCCGCTGCCACCGGCGGCAATCTCGTCGCGATAAAAGCGCGGCATCTTCCAGAACGTGGTGTAGGCGCCGTCAAAGCGGGCGGTCAGGGCAGACACCGGCACCTTGTGCGCCTTGCCCTGCACCCGCAGCGTCACGCTGGCCTCATCCATGGCCGTCATCAGCATGTAGCCGACATTCGGCCCGTCGCGCAGCGTGAGAATGGCAGGCCGGTCAAGCTGGCGCAATTCGTACAGCCCGCCGCGCCCCTGATGACAGCGCAGGTTCAGGCGCTTGCCCACCTGGCAGGCGTCGCCCTCGGGGAGCGCCTGGCCCCACAAGGTGGCCAGTTCGCGCAGGGCCACCTGTTCATCGCTGTGCGCCACCGGCATGGCGGCCGGCACTGCTGCCCTGGCAGCCGGCGCGCGTACTGCGGCAACGCTGGCGGCCGGCGCTGCGCGTTCGGGCATCAGGCGCCAGGCCGCGGCAGCGCTCACCGCCACCCCGGCCAGCACCGCCGTGGCCACCAGCGGCCAGCGCTTTCTGGCTGGCGCCATGCCCGGCTGCTCGGCAAAGACTTCCTGCGCCGCGCGCCGCAAAATGGCACGCGTGACGTGCGGGCTGTTTTCAACGTAGGCGCCAAGCAGTGCGCGGTCGCACAGCAGGTTGATGCGGCGCGGGACACCATGGGTCAGCCGGTGGATGCGGGGAATGAGCGCTGGCGGGAATGGCGCCGCCGCCAGCGCACCCGCCACGGCCAGGCGATGGCCGATATAGGTGCCCGTTTCTTCTTCGCTCAAGGGACCCAGGTGGTAGCGTGCGATGACCCGCTGCGCCAGCTGCTCGAGCTCGGGGCGGGCCAGCATGGTGCGCAGCTCCGGCTGGCCGATCAAAATCACCTGCAGCAGCTTGCGCTCGTTGGTTTCAAGGTTGGTCAGCAGGCGAAGCTGCTCAAGTACGTCGGCCGACAGGTTCTGGGCCTCGTCAATGATCAGCACATTGTTCTTGCCGCCCGCATGGCTGGCCAGCAGGTGCAGGTTGATCGCGTCCACATAGGTCTTGACGCTGAGCGGGCCGCCGCCCGGCACCGCCACGGCAATCCGGAATTCGTCACAGATCGTCAGCAGCAGCTCCTGCACGGTGAGCTTGGGATTGAAGATGTAGGCCAGCCGGCAGTTGGCCGGAATCTGCTCGATGAAGCAGCGGCAAACGGTGGTCTTGCCGGCCCCGATTTCGCCGGTCAGCAAGACAAAACCGCCCCCGCTGCCCACCCCGTACAGCAGGTGGGCCAGCGCTTCGCGGTGGCGTTCACTCATGAACAGGTAGCGCGGATCAGGGGCGATCGAAAACGGCGATTGCTTCAGATTGAAGAAGTGGGTGTACATGGATTCCCGAAAATAGCGCCGGCGCGGTCAGCGCAAAATGGGCAGCGGCTTGTATTTGGCGCAGTAGATTTTACTCTTGCTGTTGAAGTAGACGATTTTGCTGCCAGGGCGCGAAGCGCGCACCGGGTATTTTGAGGCGTCCAGCGCCTGATGGCCCACACCCGAGGCGGCGCGAATGGATTCGGCCAGCTTGTCGGGCGCGGCGTCGGTGACGGCGCCAACAAAGATGATGTCGCTCGAATCGTCGCTGACCATGATCTCGCTCACCGGCGTGCCCCACAGCGTCCCTTCGGCCTTGAACCAGTAGGCACCCTGTGCATGCTTGTATGAAGGGCCGAATGCCTTGGAAAGATAGGCGTGGAAGTAGGCGTTGTCGAGGTGGCTGCGGCACAGCACCGCGCTGCCGATCACGGGACCGAAGGTGGACGGGGCGGCGGGGGCCGGGCCATGGGCCATGACCAGCAGCAGCGCCACGCTGGCCAGCGCGCGCTGCCGCAACCGGCGCCTGGATGGCGCCGCGGCGGCGGAGGCGAGTGCCTGGTCCATATGCGCTGGCGCTACAGCTTGGACATCCAGCTGCGGTTGGCGGCAATCTGCGCCTTGGCCGATGCCGGCAGGGCTTCGTAACATCCCGGGTGCTGCTTGAGGGCGCTTTCGCGCACTTCCTTTTGCAGCCCGTTAATGACAAAGACATACACGGTGGTGCCTTCCATATTTTTCCGCGTACCCATATACCGAATCATGTCAATCTCCCTACGCTCATGGCGCCTTTGCCCACATTATGACACTTGCGCGCAACAATTCGCCATCAATTCAACACAAGGAAAAAAAGCCCGCACGGGGCGGGCTTTCGAGGTGAGCAGAAACTGCTCGCGCAACTTGTTGTTGTTGTTTCCTATGCGGCCAATGCAGCGGGATGCCGCTTCGGCCCGGCCCGGGACTTCATGCCAAAGACGAATGAATAAGTTCCAATGAGAAATGTATCACACCTGTCCAGGCAGCCCTGTTCGTTTGCCGCGTAGATGTGGCATGAAAGAAACGGAGCACTTCAGTGCGGGGCAGAATCGAGCCAGGGGTCGCTCTCGGGATGGGGGAACTGCGCGCTCATGAAGTCGACAAAGCTGCGTACCTTGAACGACATCAGCTGCCGGCTCGGATAGATGAGATTGACCGGCATGGTGCCCAGCGGGTGGCCCTTGAGCAGCTGAACCAGGCGGCCACTGCTGAAGTCGTCATCGAGCGTGAAGGAGGACCGCACCATGATGCCCAGGCCCGCCAGCGCGGCATGGCGCAGCACCAGACCGTTATTGGACACCATGCGGCTCGAAATCGGAATCTCACCCTTGGGCCCCTGCCCATCGAAGGACACCGGCCAGCTGTGGCGCAGTTGTTCAAAGGCAAAATTAAGCACCTTGTGATTGGACACTTCATACGGCGTCTTCGGCTCGCCATGCCTGGCGACATACTCTGGCGAGGCGCACAGCACCAGCTTGGACATGGCCAGACGGCGCGCAATCATCGTCGCCTCGAACTTTTGCAGCCCCAGCAAGATGCCGATATCGAAGCCCTCCTCCACCAGGTCGACCGGATAGTCGGCCAGGGTCACGTCCAGCACCACATCGGGCATCAGCTCGCTGTACATGGGCAGCAGGCGGGCCAGCTGCGACTGGCCAAAGCTGGTCTGGCAGTAAATTCGCAGCGTGCCGCTGGCCTTGCGCGCCGATGACGAGGCCATCGCGTCGGCATCATCAATATCGGCAAGGATCTGTTTGACCCGCTCCAGATAGTTGTGACCGGTTTCCGTCAGCGACAGTTTGCGTGTGGTGCGGTTGAGCAGCCGGGTACCGAGGTGTGCCTCTAAATCTGCAATATTGCGCGTGACGACGGTATTGGACATGTCCAACACCTGGGCCGCACGGGCGAAACTGCCATGTTCCACCACCTTGGCGAAGACGCGCATTGATTGGAGTCTGTCCATTTTGAGTCCGATTATCCCGATTTACGCAACATTGTATTGCCAGTATTCACCTTTTTTACCTCGGCTGCAACACGTAGACTTCGTTTCATGGATGAGCGAACAACGCTCCTCGCCACCGCCGAAGCGGTGATTAACCAACCACTTAGGAGAAATACCATGAATGCATCGAAACTGTTTGCCGCCCTCGCCACCGTCGCTTTTGCCGGTTCCGCCTTTGCCGCCGACGTGCCTGCCGCTAACGCCACCGTGACCGCCGCCGCTGCCACCGCCCAGGTCAGTGTTGCCGCCAAGAGCCTGGCAGCCACCCAGGGCAAGACTGGCGTGCGTACCCGCGCCGAAGTGCGCGCCGAAGCGACCGAAGCGGTCAAGAACCACCGCGCGACCGAAGCCGGCCAGTTCGACTGGATCGCCAAGTAATCCACTGCCCACAGTTCAACTGTAGATTCGGTCGGCGCACCGCGCCACTTACCAGGAGAAATACCATGAATGCATCGAAATTGTTCACCGCCATCGCCGCACTCGTATTTGCCGGTTCCGCTGCCGCCGCCGATACCCCGGTTGCCACCACCGCCGTGACCACCGCCGCCGTTGCCGCCGCCGCCCAGGCCGTCGCCATCGCCCAGCCAGCCGGCAACAGCCGCGAGCAGGTTCGCGCCGAAGCCATCAGCGCCGCCAAGCAGCGCCGCGCGACGGAAGCTGGCCAGGCCGACTGGTTCATGAAGTAAGCAGCCGCATCTGAAGTAACTGAGCAAGAAACCAGGAGAAATACCATGAATGCATCGAAACTCTGCACCGCTATTGCCGCTCTCGCCTTTGCCGGCACCGCCCTGGCTGCCGACGCTCCGGCCGCAACTGCTGCTACCGCTGCCACCGCAGCCGCCGCCGCCCAGGTCGCCGCAGCCCAGGCAGCCGTTGTCGCCGCCGAACAGGAACAAGCCGCGCGCCGCGCCAGCCGCGCCAAGGCGATCGAAGCGAACAGCAACCGCCGCGCCTCCGAAGCAAGCCAGTTCGACTGGATCATGAAGTAATCTGGTTTCAGTGTCGCAAAGCGCCTCGGCCCGGTAACGGCCCGAGGCGCTTTTCTATTGGCACCTGCCAAAAATGTCTTACCATGCATGCACTTGAACGGGAGAGCAGATGGGCATGGACTGGAACAAGCTGGTGTCAAGCAGGCGCCTGGGACGCGAACAGGACGCCGGCCGCCCCGATGCGCGCTCGGAGTTTCTCAAGGACTGGGACCGCATTGTGTATTCGAGCGCGTTCCGGCGCATGCAGGACAAGACCCAGGTATTCCCGCTGTCGGACAGCGACTATGTCCGCACCCGGCTGACCCACAGCATCGAAGTGTCGTCCGTGGGCCGCTCGCTGGGCATGCTGTGCGGAGAATTCATCCTGCAGCAGCCCGGCGCGCCGGACATCCTGCCCCAGGACTTTGGCAGTATCGTCGCAGCCAGCTGCCTGGCCCACGACCTGGGCAATCCACCTTTCGGCCATTCGGGCGAAGACGCCATCCAGAGCTGGTTTCGCGACGGCGGCGCGCGCTATCTCGACGGCCTGAGCCAGGCCGAACAGGCCGACCTGCGCGACTTTGAAGGCAATGCCCAGGGCTTTCGCCTGATCACGCGCTTGCAAAATGCGCTCGACCGGGGCGGCTTCCAGCTGACCTATGCCGTGCTGTCCACCTTTCTCAAGTATCCGCGCGGCTCGGTGCTGGCCGATGCCAACGGCCGCCTGATCAGCGAAAAGAAATTCAACTTCTTCCAGCACGACGCGCCCACCTTCGAGCGCGTGGCAAGCGAAACAGGCTTGATCAGGAAAAGCAATGGCAGCTGCGCGCGCCACCCGCTGGCCTTTCTCATGGAAGCGGCAGACGATATCTGTTACGGCGTGGTCGACCTGGAAGACGGGCACCGCGTGGGCCGCGTATCGTTCAGGGAAGTCGAAGCGCTGCTGATGCCGATTGCCTTTGACGGCGCCGGCAGCACCAGCGAATCGTACACCCAGGTGCACGATAATACGGGCCGCGTGGAATATCTGCGGGCGCGCGCCATCGGCGTCTTGATCCATGCCGTGGTCGAGGCATTCAAGACCCATTACGCCGCGCTCATGGCAGGCACGTTTGAATCGTCCCTGGTTGACCGCTGCGCCTTTGCGCCCCAGCTGCGCGCCATTGCCGAGCTGTCACGCGCCCAGATCTATTCGACGCCGGCGGTCCTGCAGATCGAGGCGGCCGGCTTCGAGATCCTGGGTGGCCTGCTTGCCAAATTCGTGCCCGCCCTGGTACAGGAGCCGGCACTGCGCTCCAGCGCCCACAGGAAAATCGTGCAGATCGTACCGGCGCAGTTCGCTGCCGGCGCCACCCGCTACCAGCGGCTGCTTGGCGCCACCGATTACGTGTCCGGCATGACCGATTCGTTCGCCCTGACACTGTTCCGGCGCCTGAACGGCATCGAGATGCCCGGCAGCGGATTTTGACACCACGCATCCTGGAAACGCTTCACCCGATAATACTATGACACTGGACCAGCACCAAAGGCATACCATTATAACCGCTGGCTAACTCTTTAAGATTCAACGGCTTAGTCACGCCATCCAGCGCCCGCCCCCAATGCCAATTCCGGCAATAACAATACCACTTAAATACCTGTTGACAAGGTGGTTACACGACCCTATAGTGCCCTCTCCTGATCACAACCCAACTGCTCAATGATCGAATATCTCATCGGCGTCGACGGCGGCGGAACCGGCACCCGCGTACGGCTGGCAAGCGCTGATGGCGTGGAGCTGGCGCAAGGCAGCGGCGGGCCATCGGGGCTCTCGCTTGGCATCTCCAACGCCTGGCAGTCGATTGACGAGGCGATCAACAAGGCGTTCGCCAGCGCTGCCCTGGCCCGCCCGGCCAATGCGCACATCGCCATTGGCCTTGGCCTGGCCGGGGTGCATAACCAGCAGTGGGCAGCCGAATTTCAAGCCGCCAGCCCCGGTTTTGGCGCACTCAAGCTCCATCACGACGGTTTCACCACCCTGCTTGGCGCGCACCAGGGCAAGAGCGGCATCATTGTCGCCATCGGCACCGGCAGCGTGGGCGAAGCCCTGCTGGCCGACGGCAGCGAACGCGAAGTGGGCGGCTGGGGCTTCCCGGCCGGGGATGAAGCAAGCGGCGGCTGGATTGGCCTGCGCGCGGTCAACCATATCCAGAAAGTGCTCGACGGGCGCGCCCACCACAGCGATTTTGCCCAGGCCGTGATCGATGCCTGCGGCGGCGAGCGCAATGCCATCCAGGTCTGGCTGGGCAAGGCCACCCAGACTGCCTATGCCTCGCTGGCACCGATCGTCATTGCCCATGCGGACAGTAACGTCGTCGCGCGCGCCATGCTGGTGGAGGCGGCGCGCGAGGTGGCCGCCATCGCCGATGCGCTCGACCCGGACGGCACGCTGCCACTGGCCTTGTGCGGCGGCCTGGGCGCTCCCCTGCGCAGTTACCTGCCGGGGGCGCTGCTGGCGCGCACGGTGACGCCACAGGGCGACGCCGCCAGCGGCGCGCTGCGCATGATTGCCATGTACCTACAGGGAGATTGACATGCTTGCCCAGCTGCGCGACTTCAAACGCGATACCGACAGTGTCACGCCCCTGTACGTGCAGCTGGCGAACAAACTCTCGTCAGGCATCACCAGTGGCGACTGGCGTGCCAATGAAGCGCTGCCGTCCGAGCGCATGCTGTCGGACATGCTGGACATTTCGCGCGTGACGGCGCGCAAGGCCATCGACATGCTGTGCGAGCGCGGCATGCTCACCCGCCGGCGCGGCTCGGGGACCTACATCACGCCCAAGCTGGAGCAGCCGCTGGCGCGCCTGACCAGCTTTTCCGAAGAACTGAGCCAGCGCGGCTTTGCTGCCGGCTCGCGCTGGATCGAACGGAAAACGGGCATTGCCACGCCGGTCGAGCTGCTCTCGCTCGGCCTGTCGCCCAACATGCCGGTGGTGCGCCTGAAACGCCTGCGCACGGCCGACGATGTGGTCATGGCCATCGAAACGACCACCATCCCGGCCATCCACATGCCGGACCCGCATGGGGTGATCGATTCCCTGTACGGCTACCTCGAAGCGCGCGGCGCCATCCCCATGCGCGCGCAGCAGCACATCAAGGCCGTCAATGCCAGCGCCGAGCAGGCGCGCCTGGCTGGACTGGCGCCCGGAGCGGCCATGTTGCACATTACGCGCGTGAGCTATCTTGAAAGCGGCGCCGCGGTGGAGCTTACACACTCATACTGCCGTAGTGATTATTATGAATTCGTAGCGGAGTCGCGCAGATGAGAGAAACTATTAAAGGCAATATCCTGACCCCGCAAGGCTGGGTCGGCGGCAGTATCGGCTACAGCACCCGTATCGACGCCATTGAAGGCGGCCCGGTGGACCCGGCAGCCAACGGCGACGATTACATCATCCCCGGCTTTATCGACCTGCACGTGCATGGCGGCGGTGGGCGCGACATCATGCAGGCGGGCGACGCGCCGCACGTGGTCGCGGCCATGCACGCAAAGCACGGCACCACCAGCCTGCTGGCTACCACCATGACCGCGCCGCCGGAGGAAATCACGGCAGCGCTGGTGGCCATCGGCCAGGCGTGCGCCGCGCGCCGCCCCGGCTCGGCCCACATCCTGGGCGTGCACCTGGAAGGACCGTATATCAATTCCGGCAAGCTGGGAGCGCAGCCCAACTATGCGCGCGCGGCCTCGCTGGCCGAGGTGCAGGAAATGGGCCGCCATGCGCCACTGCGCCTGATCACCGTGGCGCCCGAGATTGCCGGCCACCTGCAGCTGGTGCGCGAACTGGCCGACGCCGGCATCCGGGTACAGATTGGCCACACCCTCGGTTCGTACGAAGACGGCGTGGCGGCCCTGGAGCATGGCGCCGCGGGCTTTACGCACCTGTTCAACGCCATGAGCGGCCTGCATCACCGCGAGCCGGGCATGGTGGGGGCGGCCCTGGCGCACGCACGGTATGCAGAACTGATCCCGGACCTCATGCACGTGCACCCGGGCGCCATCAAGGTGGCGCTGCGCGCCATTCCGCACCTGTACTGCGTGACCGATTCCACCGCCGCCACCGGCATGCCCGACGGCGAGTACATGCTGGGCCGGCACCGGGTACAGAAGTGCATGGGCGGCGTGCGCCTGCCCGACGGCACCCTGGCCGGCAGCACGCTCACCATGGACCAGGCGCTGCGCAACCTGGTGGGGCTGGGACTGGACCTGGCGGACGCCTCGCGCCGCGTGTCCACCTACGCCGCCGACTACCTGGGCGAAACCGAGCGCGGCCGCCTGGCCACCGGTGCATTTGCCGACATGGTCGTGCTGGACCGCGACCTCCATATCAAGGCAGTCTACATAGAAGGAGAAGCCTGTGACCTCACTGATGCTTAAGGAAGCCATGTCCGCCAGCGAATGCGTCGCCCAGCAGCTGGCGCAGGACGTGGAGCGCTACGCCGACCTTGGCCGCAAGCTGCGCTCCACCAATTTCGACACGGCGCTGACGATCGCGCGCGGCAGCTCGGACCACGCCGCCAACTACTGCGCCTACCTGATCATGGCGCGCATGGGACGCGTGGTGGCTTCGCTGCCCATGTCGCTCATCACGCTCAACAAGGCGCCCATCGAAACGCGCGACACGCTGGCCATTGCCGTTTCGCAGTCGGGCCAGAGTCCCGACGTGGTCGACCCGATGCGCTACTTCCGCGATGGGGAAGCGACCACCATTGCCCTGGTCAACGATATCGAGTCGCCCCTGGCGCAGGCCGCGGAATGGGCCATGCCGCTGCATGCAGGCAAAGAGCAAAGCGTGGCCGCCACCAAGAGCTTCATCGCCAGCCTGGTCGCCGGCGCGCGCCTGGTCAGCCAGTGGCAGTACGACGCAGAACTCATGGACGGCATCTGCGATCTGCCCGACGCCCTGCGCCGTGCATCCGAGGTCGATTGGTCACGCGCCCTTGATGTGCTGGCACCGGCGCGCAATATCATGGTGGTGGGGCGCGGCATCAGTTTTCCCATTGCGCTCGAATCAGCACTCAAGTTCAAGGAAACCTCGGCCCTGCAGGCGGAGGCTTTCAGCGGCGCCGAAATCAAGCACGGTCCCATGGCACTGATCGAAGAAGGCTATCCGCTGCTCATCTTCGCCACGCGCGGCCCCACGCAGGCCAGCGTGCTGCAGCTGGCCAGCGAAATGCGCACCCGTGGCGCCAAGGTCCTGCTGGCGGCGCCGGAAGATGTGGCCGAACGCGACCTCACGCTGCCCACCGCCGCCACTCCCGACCTCGACCCCATCGTGGCCGTGCAAGCCTTTTACATCATGGCCGCCCACCTGTCCAGGGCACGCGGCATGGATCCGGACCGGCCACGCCACCTGAGCAAAGTCACCCGCACCAACTGAGCCGCCGCGCCATCAATGACAATCAAGATCCTGCTTGCCGCATTGATGGCGCTGGCCCTGCCGGCGTGGGGGGCACCCACCCACATCGAATTCTGGACCTTCAGCATGAAGCCGCGCTTCACGCCATATTTCGAGTCGGTGGTGCGCAATTACGAGGCCGCCAACCCGGGCGTCAAGGTGGAGTGGATCGATTTCCCGTGGGACGTCATCCAGACCAAACTGGTCACCCGTATTGTGGCCGGCACGCCGCCGGCGCTGGTCAACCTGAATGTGCCCTGGGCCGACGAATATGCGCGCGATGGCCTGCTCACGCCCGTCGATGGCCTGCTCGGCCCAGGCTACATTCCCAGCACCCTGGCCGACCTGCGCTTCCAGGGCAAGACCTACGGTTTCCCGATGTACAGCAATGTGGCCGTCATCGCCTATAACACGCAGATTTTCAAGGCCGCAGGTCTCACCCGGGCACCGGCCAGTTTCGATGAACAGCTCGCGTTCGCACGCCGGATCGCCGCCATCACGGGCAAGGCCGGCATTGCACCGGCGCTGTCGAAGATCGATGGCCTGTTCATGTGGCAGGGACTACCGGTCCTGCGCAACGGCCGCGCCGCGTTCAATTCGCCCGCCCACGTGGCGCTGGTACAGAAGCTGGCCGCGACCTACAAGGCCGGGGGCCTGCTCAAGGAAAGCCTGTTCGCGGAAGATAACTTCCCGGCGGTGGTCGATGCCTACAAGGGTGGCCGCCTCGGCATGCTGCTGGCCCCTCCCAGCGCCCTCAAACGCATCGAGGCCGACGCGCCGGACGTGTATGCCATCACCGACGTGGCGCCCGCGCCGCTTGGCCCGACCGGCATATCCGATGGCGGCTGGCTGATCCACTTCGCGGTGCCGGCCGGCGTGGACAAGTCACAGCTGCCGGCCATCGGCAAATTCGCGCGCTACCTCACGGGCGAAGCCAGCCAGCTCGCGTTCGCGCGCCAGGCCAGCGTATTTCCGACGCGCGTCAAGGCCGCTGCCGATCCGTTCTTCCTCGCGCTGCCGCCCGGCGCCGGGGCCGCGCAAAAGGCTGTGGCAGTGGGCGCGGTGTCCATGGCGCATTCGCGCACCCTGTACGTGGGCAGCGTCGAAGACTACGACGAGCTGCGGCGTTTCCTGGTCAAGGCGGTGGAGGCGGGCGTGACGGGCCGCCAGGACATCAAGACGGCGCTCGACCAGGCGGCCGTGATCTGGGACCGCAAGCTGGCCCGTCAAAGGCCGCGGCAATGAACGCGCGCGCCCAGCCCTGGCTGTTCCTGGCGCCGGCCCTGGTGCTGCTGGCCGTGTTTTCCTTCTGGCCGGTGCTGTATGGCTCTTACCTGGCATTTACCAACTACAGCCTGGTGCGCCCCACCGAATGGGTGGGACTGGAAAACTTCCGCTACATCTTCGACAATGAGATGTTCGTCACCGGGCTGAGAAATTCGCTGCTATTCTTGCTGATGGTGCCGCTGGTGCAGGTGGGCGCACTGGCGCTGGCGGTGTTGGTCAACAACCAGCTGCCCGGCATCCGTTACTTTCGCGCCGCGTTCTACGTTCCCGTGGTGACCACGGTGTCGGTGGTCGGCATCATGTGGGGCTTCATGTTCCACGAGCAGGGCACGCTCAATTATGTGTTCATGCAGCTGCGCCTGGCCAGTGCGCCCATTGGCTGGCTGTCGGACGATACGCTGGCGCTGTTTGCCGTCATGTTCGTGACCATGTGGCGCGGCCTTGGCTGGTACATGGTGATGTACCTGGCAGCCCTGCAGGCCGTGCCCAAGGATATGCAGGAGGCCGCACTGCTCGACGGCGCCACGCGCTGGCAGCAGTTCTGGCGCATCACCGTGCCCATGCTGCGCCCCACCATCATGGTGTGCACCATCCTGTCGGTCCTGGCCGCGCTCAAGGCGTACCAGGAGGTGGACGTGCTCACCCAAGGCGGTCCGATGAACTCCACTTTCACGGCCCTGTATTACGCCTATGACCAGGGCCTCAAGCACCTCAAGCTGCCCCGGGCACTGGCGGCCAGCATGGTGGTGTCGGTGGTCTGCATCGCCATTGCGCTGGCCTGCCTGCGCTACCTCAGGCCAAGGCACCGCTGATGCGCACCGCCCTTCACTATCTGCTGCTGTGCGCCATCGCGGTGCTGTGCGTATTTCCGTTCTGGTGGACGCTGGTCACCGCCCTCTCCACGGAAGGCAATGTGTTCGCTTACCCGCCAACGCTATGGCCGCAGTCGCCGTCGCTCAGCAACTTCAACGCGGTGTTCGATGCCATTCCCATGCTGGCGTTCTTCAAAAATTCAGTGCTGATCGCAGCCTTCACGGTGCTGTGGAAGCTCGCCCTTTGTTCTGCCGCCGCCTACCCGCTGGCCCGCATGCATTTTCGCGGGCGCCGGCTGGTGTTTGGCGTGATCCTCGCCACGCTGGTGCTGCCATCGGAAGTCAACTTCCTGGTCAACTTCATCACCGTGACAAAACTGAGCCTGGTGGACAGCTACACCGGCGTCATCCTGCCCAATATCGTGACGGCGGTCGCGATCCTGCTGCTCAAGCAGGCGTTTGAAGAAGTACCGCAGGACCTGATCGACGCGGCGCGCGTGGACGGGGCCGGCGAATGGACCATTTTCACCCGCATCATGCTGCCCCTGATCGCGCCCTGGCTGGCCACGGTGGGCATCCTGACCGCAGTGGAAGCGTGGAACGAATACATCTGGCCCTCGATCGTGATGAGCAAGCCGGACAGCTTTCCCCTGTCGGTGGGCGTGCTGTACCTGCGCGGCACCTTCGGCAGCAGTATCCGCGTGGTTGCCGCCGGCACCGTGCTGACCATCTTGCCGACACTGGCGGCATTCCTATTCACCCAACGATATTTCATGCGCGGCATGGACGGAGCAGTCAAATGAACACACTGGACGAGACGACGAAGCTGAAACAACTGGCGGGCCAACTGATCATGATCCGCTTCCCCGGCACCGAACTTGACGCTGCCACCGCCAGCTTCATTCGCCAGCACAGCATCCGCGGTGTGTGCCTGTTCCGCAGGAACATGGTCAACCGCGAACAGCTCTCGCGCCTGACGGCGGACCTGCGCGCGGTGATGGGGCCCGGCTCCCTGATCGCACTGGACCAGGAAGGCGGCGCCGTGGTGCGCTCGACCTGGGTGCCGGCGCCACCGGCGGCCATGGGACTGGGCGCGGCGGACGACGCCGGCCTGTCGCGCGAGATCGGCGCGGCCGTCGCGCGCGCCGTCAAATCAATGGGCTTTAACTGGAACTTCGCGCCGGTGCTGGATTTGAACAACAACCCGCACAACCCGGTCATCGCGGAGCGCTCGTTTGGCGCCGATCCACAGCGCGCCACGGAACTGGCCATGGCCTGGATGGATGGCAGCGCGTCCGAAGGCGTGGCCTGCTGCGTCAAGCACTTCCCTGGCCACGGCGACACCCACGTGGACTCGCACCGCGACCTGCCAACCGTGGACAAGCCGCTGGCCGAGCTGGAAAACTTTGAATTCAAGCCGTTCCGCATGGCCTGCGGCCACGCGCCGGCCATCATGACCGCCCATATCGTGTACCCCGCGCTGGATGCCGAATACCCGGCCACCATGTCGCGCCGCATCCTGCACAACCTGCTGCGCGAGCAATGGGGCTTCCGCGGCGTGATCATCACCGACGGCATGGACATGCACGCCATCGCCGGCCGCTATGGCGCCGGCCCCGCCGCCGTGCGCGCCCTGCTGGCCGGCGCCGACATGGTGATGGCGCTTGGCACGCCCGCGACGCAGGCCGAGACCATCGATGCCATTGCCGAGGCAATTGGCGCCGGCGCCCTGCCCATGTCGGAGGTGAGCGAGCGCCTGGCACGCCTGGACGCCCTGGCCGAAGCGTATCCCTGCACGGCGCGCGACTACCTGGAAGACGCGCACGACCGCCAGATCATGGAGCGCGGCTGGCAGCGCTGCCTGACGGCGCGCGGCAATGTGCAGCGCCCGGCGCCGGGATCAAAAGTCCGCCTGGTGGTGCGCCAGGACGTGGTCAGTGACGGCGTGTCCGAGGCCGGCGTGCCTGCTGCGGCAGTGGCGGCGTCGCTGGCGCGCCTGTACGAGGTTGACCTGGTTACCTTTGGCGACGCCGAGCGCTTTGACTGGGCCAGCCTGCCGGACGACGGCCGCTTCGTGTTCCTGGCTTCTACCTCGCGCCTGCGCTATGGCCCCAACGCGCGTGCGACCTGGAAGCCGGACCTGCACTTGGCGCTGTGGAACCCGTACCAGGCGCTCGACATCGCGGCGCCGGCCCTGATCACCTACGGCTTTGCCGCGCCCGCGCTGGACGCGGTCAACGCCTGGCTGGCCGGGTCGCTGGAAGCGGCCGGCAAGTGCCCGGTCCCGGGATTTGAATAAGCAGAAGGCACCACGATGACGATCGAAAAATCATCCACAAGCAGTCCGGCCTGGTGGGTTCCCAGCCTGTACCTGGCCCAGGGCCTGCCATTTTTTGCGGTAATGGTCCTGGCCGGGCAGATGTTAAAGAGCATGGGCCTGGCCAATGACGTCATTACCCACTGGACCGCGCTGCTCGGTGGCGCATGGATCCTCAAGCCGCTCTGGAGCCCCTTCATGGAACTGGCCTCGAGCAAAAAGAAGATGGTGGTGCTGTTCCAGCTGGCAGGCGGCATTTGCCTGGCGCTGGTGGCGGTAGCGCTGCAATTGCCGTTCTGGTTTGCGGCCGTCATCGTCATGCTGGCCCTGATCGCGATCTGCTCGGCCACCCACGATATCGCCTGCGACGGCCTGTACATCGTCAGTCTCGATGACAAGCAGCAGGCGCAGTACGCCGGCTGGACCGGCACCTTTTTCAATGCCGGCCGGGTGCTGGCCGCGGGCGGGCTGCTGTCGCTGGCCGGTTACCTGGAAAAGACCAGTGGCGTGGTATCGGCATGGAGTTCGGTGTTCGTGATCCTGGGGATCACGATGGTGGTACTGGCGGCGTACAATTTCAGCGCCCTGCCCCAGGCGCGCAACGCCGCCGTGAACAGTCAGAGCGCGCGCGACATCGCCACCACCCTGTACGAAGTGATTGTTGAATACTTCAGGAAGCCCGGCATCTGGATCGCGATCGCCTTTATCATCCTGTTTCGCGCCGGCGAAGCACAGGTGCAGACCATTGGCCCCTTGTTCCTGCGCGAAGCACGCGAGCTGGGCGGCCTGGGACTGTCCACCAGTGAAGTGGGCGCCGTGTACGGCACCGCCGGCACCGTCGCATTCATTGTCGGTAGTATTGCCGGCGGCTATTTCACTTCCTGGCTGGGCCTCAAGCGCGCGATCCTGCCACTGATCCTGGCCGTGAACCTGCCCAATATCGTGTTCTACTACCTCGCTGCCGCGCAGCCAACCGAACTGACGGTGATCGGCCTTGCCCTCGGTGTCGAAATGTTTGGCTACGGCTTTGGCTTCGTGGGCCTGATCCTGTACATGATGCAGGTGGTCGCACCGGGCAAATACCAGACCGCGCACTACGCACTGTCCACCGGCATCATGCAGCTGGGCTTTGCGCTGTTTAAGTACTTCAGCGGCGATGTGCAGATCGCGCTCGGCTACCAGAACTTCTTCCTGTGGGTGCTGGCGTGCTCGGTGCCGGTCTTGGTGATGTCGCAGATGATTGGCATGAGTGCCATTCAAAAGAACGTGGCGCCGGCCTGATGGCAAGCGTGAGCCTGCGGGGCATCGGCAAGCGCTACGGCAACGGTCATGCCGTCATTGACGGCGTGAACCTGGACATCGCCCACGGCGAATTCATGGTCTTTGTGGGGCCTTCGGGCTGCGGCAAGTCGACCCTGCTGCGCATGATCGCGGGACTGGAGCGCATCAGCGCAGGTGAACTCGCCATCGGCGGACAGCGGGCCAATGATCTGGCGCCGGCGCGGCGCGACCTGGCCATGGTGTTCCAGTCGTACGCCTTGTACCCGCACATGACGGTGTTTGAAAACATGGCATTTGCGCTCAAACTGGCCGGCTGCAAGGGTGCGCAGCTGGAGCAGGCGGTGCAGCGCGCCGCCCACATCCTGCAGATCACGGAGCTGCTGCAGCGGCGGCCCAAGGATCTCTCCGGCGGCCAGCGCCAGCGCGTGGCGATCGGGCGCGCCATCGTACGCAAGCCCGGCGTGTTCCTGTTTGACGAGCCGCTCTCGAACCTGGACGCGAGTCTGCGCGTGCAGATGCGCGCGGAACTGCGGCGCCTGCACCAGGACCTGGGCGCGACCATGATCTACGTGACGCACGACCAGGTGGAGGCGATGACGCTTGGCCAGCGCATCGCCGTCATCCACGCGGGGCGCATTGCGCAGGTGGGGACGCCGCAGGCGCTGTACAACGCGCCGGCCAACCTGTTCGTGGCGGGCTTTCTGGGCGCGCCAAAAATGAATTTCATCGCGGCGCAGCTGGTGGAAGCGGCCCCCCAGAGTGCCAGGGTGAGTCTGGCCGACGGCACCGCAGTGATGGTGCCGGTGGACGCGCGCCGTGCGCAGCCGGGCGAGCAGCTCACGCTGGGCATTCGCGCCGAGCACCTGCTGCCTGACAGCGCCGGCCCCCACAGCATCGCCTTGACCGTCAATCAGGTGGAATACCTCGGTGACCAGACGATCGCCTACGCCAGCCTTGCAGGCAACGCGGTCCCGATTGCGCTGCGCCAGCACGCCACCAGCGTGGACCTGCACACTGGCGCCATCATTCACGTACGCCCCGACGCCAGGCACTGCCATCTGTTTGACAGCGCCGGCGACGCCTTCTTACATCCCGTTACTATTCCGCAGTCGAATCAAGCCACCATTGATTAGTTTATGTGACAATATGCGCTTCGCCTCGAGCGTCTGCGCTCCAGAGAAATTCTATTGCCACATAACATGTCCACTATTTGACGGGTTCGCGCGTTAGAGCAAAACCTGCACCAATTTATTTAAAGGATTATCCATGTCCCAGTTTCGTCTCGTTCGCCTCAGCCTGATCGCCGCCGCCCTTGGCCTCTCCGCCGCGCCGGCCCTGCTCACCAGCGCCCATGCGCAAGCCCAGCCGGCCGCTGCGGCCGCCGCACCGGCGGCGCAAGAGACCATTCGTCCGGACATGTTCAAGCTGATCGATCCGGCCAAGGTCAAGGAGATGATGGCGGCGAAAAACTACGCCGCTGTGCAAGCGAACCTGACTGCCGCACGCGCTTTCCCGAACATTACGCCTTACGAGATGTACGTGATCAACCGCATGGAACTGTCGCTGGGCGCGACCACGGGCAACGACAAGATGGCCATGGCTGCGCTGGAAGCGGTGATCAATTCGGGACGCTTGAACGCAACGGAGAAAGCCACCTTCATCGAGGCGCTGGCCAACTACCATTACAACGCCAAGGATTACAAGAAGGCGATCGAATGGATGAAGACCTACCAGAAGGAAAGCCCGACGCCGGAAAAAGTGACGCCGGCCCTGGCCCGCGCCTACTACATCACCGACGACTTCGCCAATGCGAAGGTGGAGGCGGAGCGCATGATTGCCGAGGCTGAAAAGGCAGGCCGCAAGCCATCGCAGGAAGACTACCGCCTGCTGGCCAGTGTCGCCGCCAAGCTCAAGGACAATGCCGGCTACATTGCCGCGACCGAAAAGCTGGTGGCCAGCTATCCGAGCGCCGATTTCTGGACCGACCTGATCCGCCGTCTGCACAACCAGAAGAACCTCAATGAGCGCCTGCGCCTGGACGTGTACCGCCTGCAGATGGCAACGGCCAAGGAAATGGAAGATGTGGAGTATATCGAAATGGCTGAGCGTGCCGCCGCTGCCGGTTTCTTCGCCGAAGCCAAGCAAGTGCTGGATGCAGGCTTTGCAGCGGGCAAGCTGGGCAATGGCGCTGACGCTGCCAAGCACAAGGCTGCGCTCGCCAAGGCAACCAAGAACGCGGCAGACGATGCCAAGACCATTGCCAACGGCGAAGCGGGCGCCATGAAGGCCAAGTCCGGCACCCCCCTGTTCAACCTGGGCCTGGCCTACGTTGGCATGGACCAGGCCGACAAGGGCATCGAGATGATGGAGCAAGGCATCGCCAAGGGCGGCATGAAAAATGCCGACGACAGCAAGCTGCGCCTGGCCGCAGCGTACGCCAAGGCTGGCCGCAAGGACGATGCACTCAAGACCCTGCGCGAAGTCAAGGGCACTGACGGCGCGGCCGACATTGCCCGCTACTGGATACTGCATCTGAATGCACCGGCTGCAGGCACGGCAGCACCAGCTGCGGCCGGCGCTGCACCCGCGGCGACGGCGCCTGCTGCTGCACCAGCGCCGGCGGCACCGGCAAAATAAGCGCGCGGTCCGCGCGGTCAGGCGGCTGAGGGAGGCGGTTCGTGGCGCGAGTCACGCCCGCCTTTTTTCTTGACTGCATTTGTTAGCCAACGAACATTTCAATTGGTAAATCTCTTGCATACTTGATTCAGCACTTGAGTACTTAGTTGGAGGAATCACCGCATGAATGCAGTAATTTTCAAGCAGGACAATCCGGGCGCCGAACGCAGCCGCGTTTTGCTGATTGATGGATCGGAACAAGACGATTCGGCCCAGCGCGAGCACACGGTGCGCATGGTGCACCTGTCAAAACAGTTGCTGGAGGAATCCGGCATGGAAGTGGAATTGCTGGACCCGGCCCTGCACCGCTCCTCCGACGTCTACGAAAAATGGCTGTTTACCGATGGCGTCATGATCATTGCGCCCACCGGCTCGGAGGCGATCGGACGCCAGTTCCGGCCCGCCATTGACCGCCTGGCCGCTGCCGGCTACACCGCCAAGCTGGCCGACCGCGCCTACGGGGTGGTGGTGCATGGCCAGCGTGATCAGATGCCGGGCATGCGCGAAGACCTGACCGGCTGGCTCGATGGCATGGGCATGGTGGACGCGGACAGTTTTGCGGCGCTGGACCATCACCTGGGCTATCACGAGGGCGTACCGGGCGCGGCGCAGGAGCAGCACGACTACGAGGCTGAAGTGCGCAGCGTGGCGCGCGCGGTCAGCAACGCGGTGACCGAGCTGCGTGCCGGCAGGCTCACTCCCCCGGAACGGCGCGCCCGCGCCGCCTGACAGTCTACGGCGCCGGCCCGGACGGCCTGGCGCCCGACAGCACGCCGCGCGCATGCGGGTCGATATGCGCGCCCGGGTGCGCCGGGTCGAACACATAATGGCCGAACAGGGCCGCCCACGCGCGCCGCTGTGCCGGCGGCAGCGCCCCCAGCGCCTGCATGCAGGCCACCATGCTGTCAAACACATCGACCGCGGCCGACGCCTGCCACCAGTAGTTGACCAGCATGTTGAGCATGCCGTGCGACTGCACATGGTGCCACCACAGCGTGGGGATGAAGAGCGCGTCGCCGGGCACCAGATCGGCCACCAGGGCATGCGCCAGTGCCTGGCGAAAGCGGGGAAAACGCGCGTGATCGGGCTGCGCGAAATCGACCATGCTGATGGGCGTGGGCGTGGGTGCGAAGTCCAGCGGCCCGATATACAGGTTACCCACCTGATCGGGCGGGAACAGGGTGAAGCGGCGCCGCCCGGCCACCACGCAGGCGAGATTGTGCGACTGGTCCACATGGGCCGGCGTGGTGATGGTATTGCCCAGCCAGATGCGCGGACGCACGGCGGCGTCGAGAAAAGGAAGCATGTGTTCGCGCGCAAAGCGGGGCGCACACTCATCGAGCAGGGCGCTTTGCACCGCCACCGAAGGCGGGTCGGCAAACTGCGAATAGCGCGCCAGCTGCTCGATCACGGCCGACAGCGGCAGCTTGCGGCGAACAAAGTTAAAGCCCTTCATGCCGGCACTGTAGAACAGCCTGCCCTGTTCCTGCGGCCCTGCCAGCAGCGCGTCGACCGGCGCGCCGCTGTCGCACTCCATCAGGTAGCCACACAGGTCTTCGGGCGAAGCCAGCGCGCGCCGCACCGCCGGCCAGTGGCGGACAAAGCCGCGCAGGATGGCCGGATGCTCGCCTGCCACAATGGCCTGGAATGCCGCCCCATCGACGGCTTGAAATTCGGGCAGTACCTGGTCTGAAGTCATATCCGATTCTGGCATAAAAAAACCCGCCCGGGCCAAACCAGGCCGGGACGGGAAAGCTTCAACTACCCAGACCTCAGTACTTCAGGCGCAGGCCGGCGTAATACTGGGCGCCGTTGGCATAGAAGCGTGCTGGCTGGTCCTTGTTGTAGTTGTAGTTTTTCAGGATCGGCTTGTTCAGGTTCTGGCCGCTGAAGGTGAGCGTCAGGTTCTTTGTCAGCGAATAGTTAAACGATACGGCCAGCTGGCCCACCGCATCCTGGTACAGCGGCGTTCCCCGGTCCAGCGCCGCCAGGTAGGACGAGCGCCAGGCATAGCTGATGCGGGCATTGAACTTGTCGTTTTCAAAGAAGGCGCCGGCGTTGGCCGTCACCTTCGATGCGCCCAGCAGGTCGCAAGGGCTGGACGTGGTCACGGTCTGCAGCGCCGGGCAGGTGCCGAAGTCCTGCTCGGAGTCGGCCAGGGTGACATTGCCGTCCACCCCGAAGCCCTGGCCCAGCGGCAGCTGCAGCGCAAATTCCGCACCCTTGATGGAGGCGCCCACGTTCACCGGCGAGGTGATGGTGTATTCCGCAAATACCGGGCTGCCCGATTGCTCGGACGCGCGGCTGTCAACGAAGGTGGCGCGCGAGCTGCCAAAGCCGACATAGTCGTTCAGGTCCATATAGAACAGGCCCACCGAGGCCAGGGCGCGCGGCGCGAAGTACCACTGCACGGTGCCGTCGATATTGTTCGAGATGACCGGCTGCAGCCTGGCGTTGCCGCCGTTGCCGGTATGGGTTTCGTCGGTCAGGCTGACGGTGCCGCCCAGGGCGCCGAAGTCCGGCCGCGTCATGGTGCGCGAGACGCCGAAACGGGCCACCACGTCGGAGCGCACGTCGAACTTCAGGTTCAGGCTGGGCAGCACCTTGGTGTGGTTGTTTTCAATCGCGGTACGCTGCACGAAGCCGCCCCACGGGTAGGCCGGCAGATTGGCGCCGGGGACCTGGTTGGGCACGATCTGGTAGCCGTTGGAAGTGCCTTCGGTCCGCACCACACGCACACCGAGGTTGCCGCTCCAGCCATCGCCTTCCATGTCGCCCGACAGGTAGATGGCCTTGGTCTTTTCGGTCAGGGCGAACATGTCGGTGTAGAAGGTGCGCGACAGGCTGCGGTTAGAGTGCAGGTCGCCCCAGGCGTTGAGAATGGCGCGGTCGATCTGCCACACGTTGCGCGGGAAGTCGCCGCCCAGGTCCTTGCCGAAGTCGCCCGGGTAGACTTCGCCGTTCCAGGCCGGGTTGGTATTGGCGGTGCCAGGCTCGGTATTGTCCCAGTTCGGTCCCTGCGCCACGGTGAAGTTGCTGCGCTCATGGTCGGTGCCGCGCACGCCGAATTTGAGGCCCGTGAAGGGGCCTGCATCGAGGCGGTATTCGGCATCGAGCTGGGCGTAGGTCTCTTCGTCCGAGGTGGTGGCCGGCGACAGGCCGAACACCCAGTCCAGGATGGTGCCGGTGAAGACCGAGGTATCGATCGACGGGAACTTGACCGTGGCCGGGCTGCCCAGGCCATTTAGCTGGTAGCTCACACCCGAATTGTTGACGTCACCCTCGTACACGCCCTGCGACGGCGTGGCGCCATAGCCGCGCGTCTTGCCGGCCTGGCCGCGCAGCACCAGGGCCTCGCTCATGCGGTACTTGAAGGCCAGGTCCAGAAAGTCGCTCTTGGCATAGGCGCCTTCGCGCACGATGTCGTCCACGATACCGTAGCGCAGGGGCGCGGCAGCCGTGCCGCGGTTGACGAAAGTGGCCGAGGTCAGGGTGCCATTGTGAACCGTGTAGCTGTCGGGCGAGACGCCGCCGCCCAGCGCGCCGCTGCCGAGCATGTCGGACATGTAGTTGCGGTTGTAGTTGCCCGCTTCAAGCTTGGAGCTGAAATAGGTCGCTTCGGCCGAAAAGTCGCGCGACGGCTTGAACTGGATGTCGACCAGGCCGCCCTTGCGGTGGCGCTCCTGCTCAAACAGCGAGGAACCGATCAGGCGCGGGTACCAGACATTGGCCAGGTCAGGGTTGGCCGTGGCGACGGGACCGTTGGCCGGGATCTGCGACCATTGCAGCAATTCCTGGCCGTCGCGGCGCAGGCTGCGCTTTTCGGAAAATCCCTGCAGCAGCACGCCCACGGTATTGGTGCTGTTCTTCCAGTTGACCAGGGCCGACACTTGCGGGTCGGTCTTGCCGGCCAGGGTGGCATGCACGGCCTGGATCGAGGCTTCAAAGGTCAGCGGGTTCTTGAAGTCCAGCGGCTTGCGGGTGATGACGTCCACGGTGCCGGCCACCCCGCCTTCGATCAGGTCGGCGGTGGGACTCTTGCGCACCACGACCTGGCCCACGATTTCGGACGGCAGCAGCGAATAGCTGGCGCTGCGGCCCACGGCGCCCCCCACCTGGTCCAGCACGAACCAGTCTCCCGAGGCAATGGCATGGCCGTTGATGGTGGTCTGGGTCAGGCTGGGCGAGGTGCCGCGCAGGGACACGCGGTCGTTCTCGTCAAAGCCGCCGGAACCGGCCGCCGAGGAACTGATGTTCACGCCGGGCAGGCGCTGCAGCGAGTCGGCCACGTTCTTGTCGGGCATCTTGCCCACATCTTCCGCCGTGATGACTTCGACGTTGGCGGCGGCATTGCGCTTGACTGCCAGCGACTGCTGGAGCGAGGCGCGGATGCCGGTGACGATGACGACCTCGCCCTGGGACGCTTCCGGCGTGGCTTGCGGCGCTGCCTGGCGGGCACTGGCCGGCAGCGCCGTGCTCAATACCAGTGCGGCGACGGCGGCAGCGGCCGGCGTGAGGCGGTTGATGACGAGTGGGCGCACCGGACGGCGTGCTGCTGCCTGATTCTGCTTCATGTTTGATCCCCTGGAGTGCGGCTTCGCTGGGAAGCCTGTTCATTTTTCGGCAAGACAATTAATGCAACTGGTACCACTACTGCTAAAACCAATCTAGCGCCAATATACTACTGGCTAATACCAGATAGCTACCAATTTCCGTATTATTTTGGTATGCCGTTTCGTCAATCTCTGGGACAATGCCCGGGGTCAATAAGTGGTCTGCACCGGGCGGGGGGATTGGAAGCGGCTCCAAGGGGCGCGGTGCCGGTTTTGGTCTAATTTTGGTATTATCGGAACCGGCCAGACCGGACCAACGGAAAGTGTGGCAAAGATGCAGCACTTTTCTTTTTATAAGGCGTATTGGTATGACCTCACTTGTCCACATCATGCAAAACCTGGCGCAGACGAGCAGCTTGCCGCTGTACCAGCAATTGCAGCGGGCACTGCGCGAAGCGATCGACAAGCGCGTCTTCGGCCCGGACGAGGCCTTGCCGGCAGAGCGCCAGCTCGCCACCGACCTGTCGATTTCGCGCATCACGGTGCGCAAGGCCATTGACGGCCTGGTCAGTGAAGGCTTGCTGGTCAAGCGGCCCGGTTCGGGCAACTTCATCAATACCAGGATTGAAAAGAATTTCGCCAAGCTGACCTCGTTTTCAGAAGACATCCTGGCGCGCGGGCGCACCCCGCGCAGCGTGTGGCTGGCCCGCTCGGAAGGCACGGTCACGCCGGAAGAAGCGATGCGCCTGGGCCTGTCGCCGGGCGCGCCCGTGTACCGCTTTCACCGCATCCGCTACGCCGATGAAATTCCGATGTGTATCGAGTATGCGACCATCGTGGCGGCCGCCCTGCCCTCGCTTGAGACCGTGGGGGTGTCGATGTACCAGGCGCTGGAAGAGGCAGGCAACCGCCCGGTGCGGGCGCTGCAGCGACTGTCGGCCATCTTGCTCAATGCCGAGCAGGCCAAGCTGCTCGACTCCAAACCGGGCGACGCGGGCCTGTCGGTGGAACGCCTGGGATTTTTGCGCGACGGCAGCGCCGTGGAGTTTTGCCGCTCTTACTTTCGCGGCGACATGTACGACTTCGTGGCCGAACTGAGTTCATAGCAGGCCGGGCAGCCGGCCTGCTGCTGCACTAGATGGCGGTCAGACCGCCGTCAACGGCCAGCTGGTGACCGGTGACAAAGGAGCTCTTGTCCGAGCACAGCCACAGCGCCGCATTGGCCACTTCTGCCGGTTCGCCAAAACGCCCCAGGGGATGGACTTTTTTGAGTTTTTTCTCGCGCTGCGGTTCGCGCTCAAGCGCACGCGCCATCATGGGCGTATTGATCACGCCGGGGCACACGCTGTTGATCCGAATATTGCTCAGGGCGTACTCGGCCGCAGCCGTGCGCGTCATGCCCACGACGGCATGCTTGCTTGCCGCGTAGATGGGCTGGGTGGGGGCGCCCACCAGGCCGGCCACGGACGCGGTATTGACAATGCGCCCGCCCCCTTCCTGCTTGAGCATCTGGCGGATTTCATATTTCATGCACAGCCAGGTGCCCTTGACGTTCACACTCATGATGCGGTCAAACAACACTTCGTCGGTCTCGGCCAGTGGCAAGGCTTCTTCTTCAATCCCGGCATTATTGAAAGCACAATCCAGGCGTCCATAATACGCAACAGTTTTGTCGATCAGGGCCTCGACTTCGGATGCCCGCGTCACATTGCATTGCACAAACAAGGCCTTGCCGCCCCCCTCCACAATCATGGCAGCGGTGGCATGGCCCCCGTCCACCGATGTATCGGCCACCACCACGCACGCCCCGGCGCGCCCGAAGGCCACTGCCGCCGCCCTGCCAATACCGCCTGCCGCCCCCGTTACCAGGACCACCTTGCCCTCGAACGAAGTATCTTTCACCTTAGTGTTGTGCACGATCTGACGCCTTTCCATGTTGCAGTCCAGAAGTCGAAGCTTCCATAGAGCAACATCTTAGCGTAAAGATTCATGCTTCGCAGCAATAAATGTTATTGGCGTGCGCGTTTTTCGTGGCTTTGCTGATGCGAACTGATACGCGACAGTTCCCCCATCTCTTCGGCCAGGAATTCGAGCAGGTCGTCCACGCTCACGATACCGGTCAGGCCGCCGCCACTGTTGACCACGGGAACGCGCCGGATGCCGCGAAAGCGCATCCGTTCAATGGTTTCATAGACATCGTCTTCCTCGGCTGCCGTGAGCAGGTCGTCGCTCATGATGTCGCCCACCAGCAGGCTGGCCGGGTCCAGGCCCAGGGCAATCACGCCGACCACGATGTCGCGGTCGGTCACGATCCCGACCGGCATCTTTTCGCCATTGGGCTGGTCCACCACCACCACGTCGCCCACGTGGTATTTTCGCATCAGCAGGGCAGCGCCCTGCACCGTTTCATCGCGCTTGCAGTAGATGGTTTGTACCGTGCAGATTTCGCCAACTTTCATCATCCCTCCCCGGCCGCAGCCAAAGTCATGTTGGGCAGGCGCCCGCGCGCCCGCGCGAAGTCTTACGCTATCGCGGGCACCTTGACGGCAGTTGACATGGCTCAAACCGGCCACGGAGCAGCTCAGGCTTTCGGGTCGCCCGGTAATGGAAGGAAACAGGCGTCGACCACTTGCAGGTCGTTGTCCTTGGCGAAATTGCGCACGAAGTGGTAAGCCAGGGGTTCGAGCTGTTGCAGGTCGTTGTTGACCACCACGGCCTTGACACCGCCCAGCATGGTCGGACGGACATAGGGGGAGTAGGACAGATGGGCATTGCGCCCGCCCGTGCCTTCCGGGCGAAAACAGGACATCACGCCGCACAGGCGGTCGGCCCAGTCGCTGGGACGGAATTGCCGGCCGTCGCTGGTGAGGCCAAGAATGAAGAACTCTTCCTGCAGCTTCATCTTGTTGTCAGATAACTCGGCCATAGGCAGTCGGAAACGGGTGGCGTCCCGGGTGCTGGCACCCGGCTCGTGGAACCCCGGTATTATATCTTATAGAAGAGTCCCATGCACCCTGCGTCAAGCCGGCAGGGCGAAGGCACCGGCTCAGGTGCTGCCGCCCAGCCAGTTGGCGCCGGATACGAGCAGCAGCAGCATCATCCATAGTAACAGGGCGCGCCACACCAGTCCCACCGTGCTTTGCAGTGCGCGCGCGCTTGGCTCTTCGCCGGGCATGATCTCGACATCGCTGTCGGTGGAATCGACCGTGGCCGCGTCCGGCGGCAAGACCTTGGAAGCGTTTTCGTTGGGGGTGCCCAGGCGAATGCCCATGGCGCCGCCGCCGGCGGCCAGGATGATGCCGCGCGGCTCTTCCGTCCAGCGGTGGGCGAAATTGCGCCATGCATAAATGGCATCCTCGAAATTGCCCACCACGGCAAAGGCAACTGCCGTCAGGCGCACGGGGATATAGTCGATCCAGTAAAAGGCGCGGGTGGCAAACTGGCCAAAGGCTTCATTGCGCATGTGTTCGGGCTCGTTCCAGGCGCGCGCCAGGTATTCCGAGACCCGGTACAGCACGGCGCCGGCCGGGCCGAGCGGCATCAGGACCCAGAAAAACACGCCAAACACATTGCGGTGGGTGGTGATCAGGGACTTTTCCACGGCAATGCGCGAAATTTCCGAGACATCCATGCCGACCGTGTCGATCTTGACCCATTCGGCCAGCAGGCGCCGCGCCTCGGCCTCATTGCCGGCCGACAGGGCCAGCTGGATGGAAGTGAAATAATGGCTATAGTGGCGAAAGCCCAGCGTCAGGTAGATGATGAGCACGTTCCAGGCAAAGGCCACCAGTTCCCAGCCCAGGTTCATGAACACCCAGTAGATGAGCGCGGTGGGGATCATAAGGCCGGCGATCAGCAGGAGCCAGCCCATGCGACCGTTGGCGGCATCACCGGCGTTGAACCAGCCTTCCATCTTCATGGCAAAGGCCTTGATCTCGGCATAAATCAGATTGTCTGCGCGCAGGGGCTTCAATTGCTCGATGAGGAGCGCGCAAAGAATGGAGAGAAATGTCATCAATGGTCCTTTTCGAGTGCTGCGAGACGGCGTCGCTCGCTACGATAGCGCAGAGCCAAGGCAGAATCAAACTTATTGGGGTAATTAACTGTAATTGCGCCCTGCCCGGCCCGCACCCGACTCAGCCGGCGCGCAGGAAGTGGAACAGGTTGCGCAGCATGCCGGCCGTGGCGCCCCAGATGAAAAAGCGCTCGAAGGGCATGGCATAAAAGCTGCGCCGGCCCGAGCCGTCCGGCAAGTCGACCGACAGGCGGCGGTGATTGGCCCCGCTCATCAGGAAGGCCAGCGGCACTTCAAACACTTCGGCCACTTCATTGGGGTCGGGGGCCAGCGTGAACGGTGGCTGGACCAGGGCCACCACGGGGGTGACGCGGTAGCCGGTGCCGGTGACGTAATCGGGCAAGGTGCCGATCACCTCGATATGGCTGCGCGCCAGCCCGATTTCTTCCTCGGTCTCGCGCAGCGCCGTGTCCACGGCCGACAGGTCGAAGGCTTCGGCACGCCCGCCGGGAAAGCTGATCTGGCCGGCATGATCGGTCAGGTGCGCCGTGCGCAGGGTCAGCAGCATGGTCAGCCCCTGCTCCCGCTCGACGAGGGGAATCAAGACCGAGGCCGCCGTGATCTCCTTGCGCGAAGAAAACCATTCCGGCTCGGTTTCCGGCTCCCACTGGGGCGGGCTGGCGAAACAGGCGCGCAAGGCGGCCGCCGTCATGCGCTCGGGCGCCAGCGGCGCTTCGCTGCCGTAGGCATCGATGGGAAGCTGTTCCGGATCGAAGGGTAGTTGTGCCAATTCTCTTGTCCTGTCAATAAAGCCGCATGCAATATCAGCCTGCCCTTATAAAAAAAGGCACCCGGGAGGATGCCTTTCTTGAGAGTCGCAGTCGCCGATATTACTTGGCAGCAGCGCTTGCGGCGCGGCGGTTTGGCAGCTTCTCTTTGATACGTGCCGACTTGCCCGAACGCTCGCGCAGGTAGTACAGCTTGGCACGGCGGACATCACCACGACGCTTGACTTCGATCGACGCGATCAGCGGGGAATACAGCTGGAAGGTACGCTCGACGCCTTCGCCGGACGAGATCTTGCGAACGATGAAGTTCGAGTTCAGGCCACGGTTACGACGGGAGATGACCACGCCTTCGTATGCCTGGGCGCGCTTGCGGGTGCCTTCGACGACGTTGACGTTGACGATGACGGTATCGCCTGGTGCAAAATCAGGAATCGTCTTGCCCAGACGGGCAATTTCTTCCTGCTCAAGTGCTTGAATCAGATTCATTTTATAACTCCAATAACCATCGTGCTGGCGCGCTGCCCGGCAAGCGGGTTGCCCAGTAGAGGATGGGGTTCTAACCACGCGGGCAACATGCCTGCGCTTCTTTACTGCCTTGCTACTGCTGCTGCGCAGGTTTGACCACACCTGCCAAAAACTGTTCATCGGCTTTCGTCAGCTGCCCGGCGCTGCGCGCACGGACCAGCAAATCGGGCCGCTTGCTGGCGGTCGCTTCGAGCATGCGCTCGCGCCGCCACTTGACAATCTCTGCATGGTTGCCGCCCATGAGTACTGGCGGCACGCCCACACCTTCATACATGTCGGGCCGGGTGTAATGGGGCGAATCGAGCAGGCCGTTGACAAAACTGTCTTCGAGCGCCGATGCGTCGTCACCGAGCACGCCCGGCAATTGCCGGATCAGCGCATCCATCAGCGCCATGGCCGGCAGTTCGCCGCCGGAAAGGACGAAATCGCCAAGGCTGATTTCCTCGTCAACACAGCGGTCCAGCAAGCGCTGGTCGACCGCTTCATAGCGACCGCACAGCAAGACCAGACCCGCCTCGTCCTTGAGCTGCATGACCTTGTCGTGGGTCAGCGGCTTGCCTTGCGGCGACATGAACAGGACGCGCGGCACCGGCAATTCTGCCATGACCTGGCGTTGCTTGGCCGCGGCAATGGCCGCTTCCAGCGGTCTGGCCAGCATCACCATCCCCGGGCCGCCGCCGTACGGGCGGTCATCCACGGTGCGGTGGTTGTCGGTCGTGAAATCGCGCGGATTCCAGGTCGACAGCTCCCAGCGCTTTTGCTCAAAGGCGCGCCGGGTGACCCCGGACTGCGTCAATGCGGCAAACATTTCGGGAAACAAGCTCACGACATCAAAGTGCATCGCAACCCCGCTGGGCAGACCCGGCCTTAATAATCGAGGCCCCAGTCCACCGTAATGGTCTTGCCCGCCTGGTCGACCGTCTTGACGAACTGGTCTACAAACGGGATCAGGCGCTCGGGCGCCTTGTCACCTTCCGCTGCCACCGGCGTGATCCGCAGAATCGATTGCGCGCCGTTGTGCATCATGTCGGTGACCTGACCGAGGGCTTCGCCCTGCAGGTTCACCACTGCCAGGCCGATCAGATCGGCCCAGTAAAATTCGTTGTCCTCGAGCTGGGGAAACTCGCTGCGCGGAACCGAGACAGCGGCACCCTTGAGCGCCTCCGCAGCATCGCGTCCCAGCACATCGACCAGCTGCGCCACGACGTCGCCGCCGTGAATTTTTGCAGTCCGTACCTTCACAGCCCGCAGGCCCGGTTTGTCGAGCCACCAGGTCTTGACGTTCAGCAGCGCATCCGCATCGGTCGAAAACGGGGTGACCCGAATCGAACCGGTGACCCCGAAGGGACCGGATACGTACCCGACTTGCGTCAGGTCGTCAGGGACTTGCACCCCGGATGCTGCCAAATCGCTCAAACCTGGTTCAGACGAATCAAGCAGCTGCTTTTGGCTGGCTGTTAACCAGACGGGCAACGGTTGGCGACAGTTGTGCGCCAACGCCTTGCCAGTAGGCCAGACGGTCAGCGGTAATACGCAGGCCAACTTCCTGGCCGGCGGCCATCGGGTTGTAGAAACCGATGCGCTCGATGAAGCGGCCGTCGCGGCGATTGCGCGAGTCCGTTGCAACGATGTTGAAGAACGGGCGCTTCTTGGCGCCTCCACGAGCTAAACGAATAACGACCATAATAATTCCAAAAAGTTGTGCTGGGCGGAAAAAGCCGACAATTATAGCGCGCTATGCCGCGCAGCAGCAAGCGTTAATGACAACAGGGCGCGCACATCGGGAAGAATCGACGATTATCGCCGATTTTGGCATTCCCCGCCACCGTCAATTCGCTGCCACAATGCTGCGGCCGCAGCGAATATGACCGATACTGCCCACTTTCATTCCATTAGCCGCTTACTGACTGCTCTTTCATGCCGACCATCCACAAAAACAAGACCTTTGCCACCTTCCTGGCCCTGACCCTGGGCGGGCTGGGCGTTCACCGTTTTTACTTGCGCGGGCCGTTTGACAAGCTGGGCATGCTGCATGCGGCCAGCGTGCCGGTGTCCGGCCTCGTCATTGGCCTGGCGCCGGACGTGCATGGCTTTTACCAGGTGCTGCCGGTATTGATATCGTACGTGGTGGGGTTTCTGGAAGCGCTGATTGTCGGATTGACACCCGACGAGAAATTTGATGCCAGCTTCAATGCCGGCTCAGGCAAGACCAGCGCATCGAGCTGGATTCTTGCAGTACTGCTGGTGACAACCATGTTGGTGGGAACCACCGCCCTGATTGCCACCATGTCACGCCTGAACGACCTGCTCTACACGAGCGGCTCGTTCGGCTGAACCGAACGGACCGCCCGCCAGAACGGATCTTAATGCGCGTGACGGCGTGAAGCGACGTCTTCGCGGGCACGGCTGGTTTTCTCGGCCATGCTGCTGAGATTAAAGCTGAAGCGGGCCGGCTGCGGCGCACCCAGCACCAGGTTGGCATCCCAGCTCACGCCGGTACGCATCTGAATCGGGGCCGGCAAGGCATCGACTTCGGCCTGGTTGATCCACGGTGCAATGCGGGCCACGACCGGTTTCAGGCGCGCCTTGATGGCAGGGGTGCCGATCCGGCCACGCTGGCCCCAGGCCACGATCAGCTGGTCGCTGGTCATGCCTTCGGTGTAGCGGTTGGTGTAGCCAACGTCGTAGCGCACCCCATGACGGTAAGCCATCATGAACTCTTCAAACAGCATGGCCAGGTCTTCCCGCGAATTCGATGGCGCCTTGGTCACGTCATCGATGTACAGCGAGTAGGCGTAGTCGTCATTGGCAATATCGGACTCGAAGAAGCTGCCGACCTGGGCTGCCGTATAGGCTTTCTGGGTCGCCGTCGCCGTGGCGCCCTGGTACAGCACCTGGCCGAGACCCCGCATTTCCGCCGAACGCAGCGGGAAGTTCGCTGCCAGGTAATCCGATGGCAGCGACAGTGCATTAATGCGTGGCACCACGTTCATCAGGATCGACTTGTTCGGGTCGAGCGCGCGCTCGGCCGGCGGGAAGAAGTCTGCCGCGTGGGCCAGCTCGTGATACATCAGGCGGCCCAGGCCAAACAGCAGCTGGCTTTCAGGCCGCACCACGCGCTCGGTGGGCGAATAGCTCTCGCGTGCGTAGTCGTTGTTGATGACCTGGCGGCCAACACCGGTAAAGTTGAGCTGCTCGGCAAAGGCTGCGCGGTAGTCCGGCACTTCCGTCACCACATCGCGTTCCTTGGCGTTGAGCCACAGGTAATCGGCGTCGAGGTAGATGGCGCCCGTGTGCGGCTGGTAGAAGCTTGGACGCACGTGCGAGCCGATCACGATCGCCGTCACGCTGCCGAGCATGCGGCGGAAGTCGCCCTTGGCATCCTGGTTGATCAGGAAGGACTCAAAGTTCTTGCCCAGGAAATCATGCGAGACCAGCACACGGCTCATCACCTGCGCCACGGTTGGGATATTGCCTTCGCCAACGGTGGTGGCCAGCAGCGGCAGCTTGCTGGCGGTGCACAGGTTGGTGGCACCGGTACTGTTATTGAAGAACAGCGACACGTCATAGGTGCAGCTGGCCAGCACGCCGGCAAACGGGCCACCGGCCACATACGGATGCACGCGGGCGGACTGCTCGAAAATATAGCCATCCGGACGCACTGCCTGGCGGTCAATGCTCACGATCACTTCATCGGAATCGACCCGGCCACTGCTGGTGGTCATGGTGGCGCGGAACTTGAGGGCCACGTCGGCAGGCGGCGTGTCGACCGGGGTGGGCGAGGCCGGGGACCTGAAGAACAGGACCTGCGGATCGCGCGTGTCCATGGTCACGTCGGGACCTGCAATTTTTTCCCACACAATCTTGCTCACTGTCTCGCCATTGAGCAGGACTGGCCAGGCACGCACGGATGTATCGGTGTTCACGCGCAGCGAGTGGTCGGCGCGCAGCGTGATGAAGCTGCCGGCAGGTGCCGCGGTGACGGCAATGCTGGTGGTGGCGCTGGAGGCGCGGCCATCGGTCAGAACTGCGTCGGCACGCAGCACCACCGTGCCGGTTTCGGCAGGCTCGAACGACACGGTCGGGTTGCGCGCCGCTGCCAGGGTCACGCTCGGACCACTGACCTGGGTCCACAGGACGCTGGCAATCGGTGCCGAGCAGCCGGACAGGGCAGCGGCGCCGGCGGTCTTGCCCGCCGCAACCGAGGCATCGGACACGATGGAGATGCACGGTGCCGGCGTGGGTGTAGGCGTCGGGGTGGGCGTTGGAGTTGGAGTGGGTGTCGGCGTACTGCCGCCGCCACCGCCACCACCGCCGCCACAAGCGGTCAGCAGCAGAGCCAGGGTCAGGGCAGCGGGCTTGCAGGCAACGCGAATGAGATGTTTCATGAAGTTATTCCCGAAAAAATGTTGAACTACAGGCGAACTCTGCCACAACGCATTATGAGCAGGCGCGCCGCAATCCGGCGATCAAGAGCGAAAGTGTTTCACTGGTTACATGTCGATTACAATAGCCCAACTTAGCCCCCCGCACGATTGACCAGGAGAAAAATAATGTTAAAACGTCACCATATGCTTGGATTGTTGTTTGTTAGCGTCATGACAAGTGCGGCAGCGGGCGACCAGCGCACCCAGTATGCATACGACACGCGCGAAGTGGCGGCGCGTTTTGCGGAAGACCGGGCCATTTGCGCGGAAGAGCGCAATCACGGCCAGCGCAAGAAATGCCTGCGCACCGCCGGCGCCGAGCGTGATCGCGCCATGGCACAGCTGCGCGCGCAGCATCGGCCGGGCCGGCAGCATGCCAGCGTGGGATGCCATGATTGCGCCCGCGTGACGGCAGTCAATGTCAGTGAGCAGCGCGGCGACAGCAATGCGCTGGGCGTGGTGGCCGGCGGCGCGGCCGGCGCCCTGCTGGGCAGCCAGATCGGTGATGGCTCGGGCAAGACGGCCGCGACGATTGCCGGCGCGGTGGGTGGCGCTTACCTGGGCAAGCGCATCCAGGAAAAATCGGGCCGCAGCAAGGTCTGGCAGGTGGAAGTCGAATACGAGAACGGACGTCGCCGTTCGTTCTCGTTTGATCGCGATCCGGGCATCGTGCGGGGCGATCGGGTGCGTAACGCAGGCACGTCCATCACCCGCATCTGAGCGGGACGGTCCAGCGGCAAGGCGCCGTCCACAAAAAAGCCCCCGGGTGATGCCGACCGGGGGCTTTTTGTTAGCTCATCTGGTCTACCGTCAGAACTGGTCTTCGGCCAGCGCCAGCACGCCGGCGCTGCCTTCGACGATGGCGGTGCGCATGCCGCTCGCCTGGGTCAGGATGTGGTCGGCAAAAAAGCGCGCGGTGGCGATCTTGGCCTTGTAGAAGGACGCATCGCCCTCGCCCGCATCAAGCTTGTTCTGTGCCACCAGTGCCGCGCGGGCCATCACCCAGCCGCCGAGCACGATACCGGCCAGCTTCAGGTACAGCACGCTGCCCGAGAACACGCCCTTGATATCGGACTTCATATTGGCTGCGGTGAATTCCACCACCGCCTCCAGCGCCGCGCTGCCTTCGGACAGGGCGCGGTGGATGGCCTTGAAGTCGTCACCGGCGGCCGCCGCCAGTTCGGCCTCGGTGGCACGCACCTGGGCGATGATGCCCTTGGCGACCGCGCCGCCGTCGCGTACCGTCTTGCGGCCGACCAGGTCATTGGCCTGGATGGCGGTGGTGCCTTCATAGATGGTCAGGATCTTGGCATCGCGGTAGTGCTGGGCAGCGCCGGTTTCCTCGATAAAGCCCATGCCGCCGTGGATCTGCACGCCGTCGCGCGTGACATCCTGCGACATCTCGGTGGACCAGCCCTTGATGATCGGTACCAGGTATTCGTACACGGCCAGATTGGCCTTGCGCGTCTCCGGGTCCGGATGGTGGTGGGCCACGTCGCTGATGCCGGCGCCCACATAAGCGAGGGCACGCGCCGCCTCGGTCTGCGAACGCATGGACATGAGCATGCGGCGCACGTCCGGATGATGGATGATGGAGACGGGACCTGCGGAACCGGCCAGGTCGCGCGACTGCACGCGGTCCTTGGCAAAGGCGACCGCCTGCTGGTAGGCGCGCTCGGCCAGGCCGATGCCCTGCATGCCCACGCCAAAGCGGGCCGCGTTCATCATGATGAACATGTATTCCAGGCCGCGGTTCTCTTCGCCCACCAGGGTGCCGATGGCGCCGCCGTGGTCGCCGAACTGCAGCACCGCCGTCGGGCTGGCCTTGATGCCCAGTTTGTGCTCGATCGAGACGCAGTGGGCGTCATTGCGCGCGCCCAGGGTGCCGTCGGCGTTGACCAGGAACTTGGGCACGATGAACAGCGAGATGCCTTTCACGCCCGGGGGCGCGTCCGGGGTGCGCGCCAGCACCAGGTGGACGATGTTCTCGGCCATGTCGTGTTCACCATAGGTGATGAAGATCTTGGTGCCGAACACCTTGTAGGTGCCGTCGTCCTGCGGCACCGCGCGGGTGCGCACGGCTGCCAGGTCGGAACCGGCCTGTGGCTCGGTCAGGTTCATGGTGCCGGTCCACTTGCCCGAGATGAGGGGCTCGAGGTAGGTCGCCTTTTGCGCGTCGGAGCCGGCCGTCAGGAGCGCTTCGATGGCGCCGTCCGACAGCAGCGCCACCAGCGCAAACGAGATCGAGGCGGCGTTGAGCATTTCGATGCAGGGCGTAGCCACCAGCTTGGGCAAGCCCTGGCCGCCAAAGTCCTGCGGGTGCTGCACACCCTGCCAGCCTGCTTCGGCAAAGCTCTTGAAGGCTTCCTTGAAGCCCTTGGCGGTGGTGACCTGGCCGTCGTGCCAGAAGCTCGGGTCCTTGTCGCTTGGCCAGTTCAGGGGCGCCACCACGGAGGTGCAGAATTTCGCATTTTCTTCCAGTACCGCTTCGACCGTGTCGGCGGTGGCGTCTTCGCAGCCCGGAAGCGCATTGACGGTGGACAGTCCGGCCAGTTCGTTCATCACGAACAGCATGTCTTTCAGTGGGGCTTTGTAGCTCACCTTGATCTCCTGGTCATTACAAAAAAAGCGCACTCACCGGAGGTGAAATGCGCCCTTGGGTATGATCGCCCGCTGCGGGCAATTAACCGAGTTGTTTTACGAGGTCGGGTACGACTTCGAACAGGTCGCCCACGATGCCGTAGTCGGCCACCGAAAAGATCGGCGCTTCCGGATCCTTGTTGATGGCGACGATGGTCTTCGAGTCCTTCATGCCGGCCAGGTGCTGGATGGCGCCCGAAATGCCGACCGCGATGTACAGGCTCGGAGCGACGATCTTGCCGGTCTGGCCAACCTGCCAGTCGTTGGGCACAAAGCCTGCGTCCACGGCCGCGCGCGAGGCGCCCATGGCCGCGCCCAGCTTGTCAGCCAGCGGCTCGAGGATCTTGAAGTTGTCGCCCGAACCCATGCCGCGGCCACCGGAGACGATGATCTTGGCGGCGGTCAGTTCCGGACGGTCCGACTTGGCCAGCTCGCGGCCGACAAAGCTCGACTTGCCCGAATCGGCAACGGCGGCCAGCGCTTCGGTGGCGGCCGAGCCGCCGGTGGCGGCAGCCGAATCGAAACCGGTGGTGCGCACGGTGATGACCTTGATCTTGTCCGACGACTGCACGGTGGCGATCGCGTTACCGGCATAGATGGGGCGCTCGAAGGTGTCGGGCGCATCGACCTTGGTGATTTCCGAGATCTGGGCCACGTCCAGCTTGGCGGCCACGCGCGGCAGGATGTTCTTGCCGTAGGCGGTGGCAGGCGCGAGGATGTGCGAGTAATTGGCGGCCACTGCCAGGATCTGCTCGGCCACGTTTTCGGCCAGGCCGTCGGCGTGGTGCGGGGCGTCGGCAACCAGTACCTTGGTCACGCCGGCGATCTGCGCCGCTTCCGCGGCAGCGGCGCCGCAGTTGCTGCCGGCGACCAGGATGTGGACTTCACCGCCGCACTGCGACGCTGCGGTAACGGTGTGGTGGGTGCTGCCCTTCAGGGAAGCGTTGTCGTGTTCTGCGATGACTAATGCGGCCATGATCAATCCTTAAATTAGAGTACTTTGGCTTCGGTCTTGAGCTTGGCAACCAGGGTCGCGGCGTCCGGGACCTTGATACCAGCGGAGCGCTTCGCAGGCTCGACCACCTTGAGTGTCTTCAGGCGCGGGGCAATGTCCACACCCAGGTCTTCCGGCTTGATCACTTCCAGCGGCTTTTTCTTGGCCTTCATGATGTTGGGCAGGGTGACGTAGCGCGGCTCGTTCAGGCGCAGGTCGGTGGTGATGATGGCCGGCAGCGACAGCGCCAGCGTTTCCAGGCCGCCGTCCACTTCGCGGGTGACGGTGACCTTGTCGCCTTCGAGCACAACCTTGGAGGCGAAGGTCGCCTGTGGCCAGCCCAGCAGCGCTGCCAGCATCTGGCCGGTCTGGTTGGAATCGTCGTCGATGGCCTGCTTGCCCAGGATGATCAGCTGTGGCTGCTCCTTGTCGGCCAACGCGCGGATCAGCTTGGCAACTGCCAGCGGCTCCAGCTCACTGGTCGTTTCCACCAGGATGCCGCGGTCGGCGCCAATGGCCATACCGGTGCGCAGGGTTTCCTGGGCTTGCGTCACGCCGCACGAGATCGCCACAACTTCGGTGACCTTGCCGGCTTCCTTCAGGCGCATCGCTTCTTCGAGGGCGATTTCGTCGAAGGGGTTCATCGACATTTTGACGTTGGCGATATCGACGCCGCTGCCATCGGACTTGACGCGGACTTTGACGTTGTAGTCGACTACGCGTTTGACGGGAACCAGGACTTTCATAGGTATGCCTTTGGGAAATGGAATAAGGTGACGTTACTAAAGTGGCCTAGATTATAAGAGCAAAATCGTTTCAGCACTAAATTAAAGCACGATCGTGCGATTTTTAGGTAGAGGAAATCCTCGAATCGTCGGCCATTTGAGTGGAAGTAACAGGAAGGCGAAGCGCGCGCTGGGGCACCCCGCCCGGGACAGGACAAGGCAGCGTTTTATTTGCGGCGCATCAAAAACGTGAATTCGTAACCGTTCTGGCTGTGGGCCAGCAAGGCATTGCCGGTCTGCTTGGCAAACGCCTGAAAGTCACGCACGGAACCGGAATCGGTGGCGACGATCTTGAGGACTTCGCCCGTCTCCATCTCGGCCAGGGCCTTCTTGGCCTTGAGAATTGGCAGGGGACAGTTGAGACCGCGGGCATCGAGTTCTTTGTGGAATTCCATGATTTCGCTGTCGAAAGTTGTTTCGCTCATCGAGTGCTCTACTGGGTTGGTTGTACTCACGCGCCCAATATACTCCAAATATAAATATATGACGCACCGCACCAATATTTAAGTTTTTTGTTGCATGATCACAACGACAATAGACATGTTGGAAAAGCCACGTTCTATTGGAGAATGAGGGTGTAAAAATGAACATCCCCGCGCGCGGCGGGGATGTTGGTACTGCAAAAACGACTTGTGGTTTACATGCGCTGCGCGACCCAGGCTGCAACGCCGGCCAGGGCGTCAGGCAGGCCGCTCGGGTCCGTACCGCCGGCCTGTGCCATGTCGGGACGTCCGCCACCCTTGCCGCCCACCTGCTGGGCCACAAAATTGACCAGTTCGCCCGCCTTGACCCGGGACGTGGCATCCGCCGTCACGCCCGCAATCAGGCTCACCTTGCCGCCGTCAACGCTGGCCAGCACGATGGCCGCGGTCTTGAGCTTGTCCTTGAGCTTATCCATGGTTTCGCGCAGGCGCGCCACGTCGGCGCCGTCCAGCGTGGCGGCCAGCACCTTGATGCCGTTCACGTCCACGGCCTGGGTCACGAGTTCATCACCCTGCCCCGACGCCAGCTTCGACTTGAGCGCGGCCAGTTCCTTTTCCAGCGACTTGACCTGATCCTGCACCTGGGCGATGCGGGTGGTCAGTTCTTCCGGATTGGTCTTGAGGGCGCCGGCCGCTTCCTGCAGGCGGCGGTTGAGCGACTGCACCAGCGCCAGCGCGCCCTCGCCCGTCACCGCTTCCACGCGCCGGATGCCGGCAGCCACGCCGCCTTCGCCCACAATCTTGAACAGGCCGATGTCGCCGGTGCGGGTCACGTGCACGCCGCCACACAGCTCCTTGGACGAGCCGATATCGAGCACGCGCACCTCGTCGCCGTATTTTTCGCCAAACAGCGCCATGGCGCCATGCTTGACGGCGTCGTCGAACGACATGTGCTGCGCCTTTGTTTCATGGTTCTGCAGGATTTCGCGGTTGACGATCGCTTCCACCTGGGCGATCTGCTCGGCCGTCAGCGGGGCATTGTGCGAAAAGTCGAAGCGGGTCTTGTCCGGATCGACCAGCGAGCCTTTTTGCGCCACGTGGCCGCCCAGTACTTCGCGCAGGGCCTTGTGCATCAGGTGCGTGGCCGAATGGTTGCGGATGGTGCGCGCGCGCTTGGCTTCGTCCACATTGGCGTCCACCGTGTCGCCCACCTTGAGCGTGCCGGAACGCAGCACGCCGTGGTGGCCATACACGTCGGCCTGCACCTTGAGCGTGTCTTCCACTTCAAACTGCGCGCCGGCGGACGTGAGCACGCCCTGGTCGCCCACCTGGCCGCCCGACTCGGCGTAGAACGGGGTGGTGTCCAGCACCACCATGCCGGCCTGACCGGCTTTCAGTTCCTGCACCGAGACACCGTCCGCGTACAGGGCTGTCACGTGGCTGCCGTGAACGAGCTTGTCGTAGCCGACAAACTTGTTCTTCTCGCCGCTGTATTCGACCTTGGCGATCGACTTGAACTTGCCGGCCGCGCGTGCGGTCTTTTGGTCTTCTTCCATGGCGGCCTTGAAGCCGGCTTCGTCGAGCGTGATGCCGCGTTCGCGGCAGATGTCGGCGGTCAGGTCGAGCGGGAAGCCATAGGTGCTGTAGAGCGTAAAGGCGGTGACGCCATCGAGCTTTTTGGCATCCTTTGCCAGCTGCGCTTCCAGGATCTTCATGCCGTTTTCCAGCGTCTCGCCAAAGCGCTCTTCCTCGGTCTTGAGCACCTGGGCCACGCGCTCGGCGGCGTCAGCCAGTTCAGGGTAGGCAGTGCCCATCTGCTCGTTCAGGTCCTGTACCAGCTTGTAGAAGAATGGCTTGGTCTGGCCCAGCTTGTGGCCGTGGCGCAGGGCGCGGCGGATAATGCGGCGCAGGACATAGCCATGGCTCTCGGGCGCCGGAATGATGCCGTCGACGATCATGAACGACGCGGCGCGGATATGGTCGGCGATCACGCGCAGCGACTTGTTTTCCAGGTCGGTGGCACCGGTTTCGCGGGCGGCAGCGTGGATCAATGCCTGGAACAGGTCGATCTCGTAATTGGAGTGCACGTGCTGCAGCACGGCGGCCAGGCGCTCCATGCCCATGCCGGTATCGACGCACGGCTTGGGCAGCTTGTGCATCACGCCTGCTTCGTCGCGGTTGAACTGCATGAACACCAGGTTCCATATCTCGATGAAGCGGTCGCCGTCTTCGTCGGGCGAACCGGGAGGGCCGCCGGCGATGTCGGCGCCGTGATCGTAGAACACTTCGGTGCACGGGCCGCACGGGCCGGTATCGGCCATCTGCCAGAAGTTGTCCGAGGCGTAGCGCGCGCCCTTGTTGTCGCCGATGCGGATGATGCGCTCTTTTGGCACGCCGATCTCGTTGGCCCAGATGTCGTAGGCTTCATCGTCTTCCTGGTACACGGTGACGGTCAGCTTTTCCGGCGGCAGGCCGTAGACCTGGGTGAGCAGCTCCCAGCAGTAGGCAATCGCATCGCGTTTGAAGTAGTCGCCAAAGCTGAAGTTACCGAGCATCTCGAAAAACGTGTGGTGGCGCGCGGTGTAGCCGACGTTTTCCAGATCATTGTGCTTGCCGCCGGCGCGTACGCAGCGCTGCACCGAGGTGGCGCGCGTATACGGGCGGCTGTCGGTGCCGGTGAACACATCCTTGAACTGGACCATGCCGCTGTTCGTCAACAACAAGGTGGGATCGTTACCCGGCACCAGGGAGCTGGAACGGACAATCGTATGGCCCTTCGATTCAAAGAATTTCAGGAATTTGTCGCGAATTTCGGATGATTTCATGTCGTTTGGGCGAGTGAGAGCAGCATGCTATAAAAAGACGATTATAGCCTAGTCGCCCGGCCCCATTGTAGAGGGCAGGCTCGCCATTTCAGCGCGGGCCGTGGGGGCCGATCAGGTCCAGCCGGTCGGTACACAGGCCGTCCACGCCCCACGCCACGATCGTGCGCGCGCGCGCCGGATCGTTGACGGTGTAGCAAAACAGCCCGAACCCGGCCTGCTTTACCTGCTGCGCCAGGGCCGGCGTCAGGAACTTGTGGTTGGTGTGGATGGCAACCGCGTCCAGGGCGCGGGCGTCGGTTTCCCAGCTGCCTTCGAGCCGGTCCACCAGCAGCGCGCGCGGCAGGCCGGGGGCGGCGGCGCGCGCGGCGGCCAGCGCCTCGCGGCTGAACGACGACAGCAGCGGCAGCAGCGCTGCGTCATCGCGGGCCAGCTCAGGGCCAAACATGGCGGCCGTGAGGCCCGCCACGACGGTGCCGGTCTGGCTGTCAAATCCCGGGGCCGGCTTGATTTCAATGTTCATCCAGATGCCGTGGGCACGGCAGGCAGCGGCAAAGTCGGCAAACAGGGGCACGGTCTCGCCGCGATAGCGCTCACCGAACCAGCTGCCGGCATCCATGGCCGCCAGTTCCCCGGCATCATAGTCAAACACATTGCCGGTGCCGGCCACGGTGCGGCCAAGGTAGGGGTCGTGCATCACCACCGGCACGCCGTCGCGCGCCAGCATGACGTCAAATTCCACGGCGTGAAAACCGTGTTCCAGGCCGCAGCGCAGGGCGGCCATGGTGTTTTCAGGGGCGAGCTTGCCGCCGCCCCGGTGCGCGAGGTAGGTTGGATAAGGCCACATGGCGGCACGATACCATCTTTACGCGGGCCCCGTCCGGAAGCGGCGCCGGTACTCGGCCGGGGTGTGGCCCACCAGGCGCTTGAACAGGGTGCTGAAGGTGGCCACGTCGCCGTAACCGACCTGTCCGGTCACCTGCGCCACCGCCAGCGTGGTCGATTCCAGCAGCAGCCGTGCCTTGTCCACACGCGCGCGCTGCAGGTAGCCAAGGGGCGTGGCGCCGGTGTCGTCCTTGAAGCGGCGCAGCAGGGTGCGCGGGCTGACATGGAAGCTGTCGGCCAGGCGCTGCAGATCGTAGGGCTCGGCCAGGCGATGGTCGATCCAGGCACGCACGCTGGCGCCAAAGCCGGCCGCCGGCGGCGCCATCATGCGCGCATCGATGTAGGGCGCCTGGCTGGTGCGGTTTTCGTCGAGCATGGCCATGCGCGCCACGGCGCGCAGCACCCGCGGCGGGGCCGACTGGCGCACCAGGTCCATGGCCAGGTCAAAGGCGGCGCTGAAGGAACCGGTGGTGGTCACGCCGCCATCGCTCACCAGCATGGCGGCCGCCTGCACGTCGGCATGCGGGAAACGCAGCGCCAGGTCGGGAGCGAACAGCCAGGAAGTGGTGGCGCGCCGGCCGTCGAGCAGGCCCGCCTCGCCCAGCAGAAAGGCGCCAACACAGGTCGCCGCAACCGGTATGCCGCGGGCGAACATGGCATCGAGGTAGGCCGCTTCCGCCGCCAGGTGGGTGAGCGGGCGCAGGCAGCTGGCGCGGTCGGCCAGTTCCATGCCGGGGACGACGAGCAGGTCGGCCTTGAGCCGGCGGCTGGCGCGCCGGGTGCCGATGCGAAAGCCACCGGCGGCAGCGACGCTCTCGCCCAGCATGCCGAGCACGGCTACCTGAAACAGCGGCCCCGCGTGGCCCAGCGCCGCGGCCACCCGGTTTGCCATGAGCAGGGTGTCGCACAGGCCGAACACTTCCATGCCCATGCAGCCTTCGTAAGCGAGAATGGCAATGTGTTTTGTCATCTGGCGATAATGCCATAGTTTATGGCGATAGCGCCACTTCATTGTGGCGCGTGGCAGGACCACAATGGCTTGTCGCCACTACCGGAATTTCACCGTGCAGATTACCCAGCTCCGCAACGCCACCATCATCGTCCACACGCGCCATCACCATGTGCTGGTCGACCCCATGCTTGCCCCGCGCGGCGCCCTGCCTCCGCTGCGCGTGTTTGACGGCAAGCGCCAGCGCAATCCGCTGGTGGACCTGCCGGAGGGCACCGAGGCCTTGCTCGACCAGGTCACGCACTGCCTGATCACGCACTGCCAGAAGGGCCACTTCGACCACCTGGACCGGGCCGGCAAGCGCTTCCTGCGCGAACGCCAGATTCCCATCATTTGCAGCGCGCACGATGCCCGGTACCTGCGCAGCCGGGGACTGAACGTGCAGCCGCTGCCGGCCGGCGCCGGCCCCCACCCTTTTCTGGGCGGCAGCATCGAGACGGTAGTCTGCACCCACGGACGGGGCCTGGTGGGCGCGCTGATGGAACACGGAGTAGGCTTTTTCCTTGATCTGCCGGGCGAGCCGACGCTGTATATCAGCGGCGACACCGTGCTCACGGAACAGGTACGCTCGGTCGTCATCGCACGCCAGCCCGCCATCTGCGTGGTGCCGGCCGGCGGAGCCCGGTTTGACCTGGGTGGCGAGATCATCATGGGTCCGCCCGACGTGATCGCGCTGGCGCGCCTGGCGCGCGGCACGGTCATGGCCAATCACCTGGAGGCACTGAGCCATTGCGCACCGACGCGCGCCCAGGTGCTGGCGCTGGCACAGGCGAACGCACTGGGCGGGCGCATCCTGGCACCGGCCGATGGCCAGACGCTACACTTCAACACCGTGGAGGCCTGTCATGCAGCTTAGCATTGTCTTGTTCGATGGTTTCACGGCGCTCGATGTGGTGGGCGGATATGAAGTGCTGCGCAACGTGCCGGGAGTGCAGGTGCAGTTCGTGGCCGCCGCCAGCGGCATTGTGGCATCCGACAGCGGCGCCCTCGGCATGATGGCCGCCAGCGCATTTGCGCAGGCGGCGCCGGCCGATATCCTGTACGTGCCGGGCGGGCCCGGCGTGCCTGGGGCGCTGGACGACGCTGCCCTGCTTGACTATGTGGCGCGCAGCGCGGCGCGGGCAGCGTGGATGTTTGGGGTGTGCAACGGGGTCGAGATCCTGGGCGCGGCCGGCTTGCTCAAGGGCCGCTCGGTCACCACCAATATGTTCAGCCGTAATGCCGTTGCAGCCTACGGCGCCACCGTCCTGCGCGAGCGCTATGTGCGTGACGGCCAGCTGGTGACCGGCGCCGGCGTGTCCAGCAGCATCGATGCAGCGCTGTACCTGGCAGGGCTGATCGCGGGCGACACGGTGGCGCGCACCATTCAGCTTGGCATCGAATACTACCCCGCACCGCCACACGGCAATGGCTGCCCGGATGAACAGCCCCTGCCCATCCGGGCCATCGTCGGGATGATTGAAAAGACGCGCGAAAAGCGGCTGGCGGCACGCCACATCCCGTATCCGCACGTCACGTCGGGCGCAGGATCGAAACCGGCGACACCAGATACATAAAGATGGCGCTGTTGGCCAGCACCGTGACCCAGAAGCGCGCGGCGAACGAGCGCTTGTGCGACTTGTGGCGCAGGAGTTGCTGGGCCACGACCGCGCCCGGCCAGCCACACGCCAGACCCATGAGGAGCAGCAGGTTCTCCGACGTGCGCCAGCGTCCGGCCTTGGCCGCTGCCTTGTCCACCGCATACATGGCAAAACACGCGGCGCTGGCCGCTGCATACAGGACCGCGAGCGCGGGCGGCACCGCCCACCAGTGCACGGCGGCGCCGAACATCGCAGCGAACAGGACAAGGGCGAGGACACGCATGGCGGCACGAATGATCTCAAAAGCACAGTCTATGTCCTGCAGGAAATAAAGTCCAAGGATTCTTGCGAAGCTGTCAGCAATCCCGGCGCTTCGTGCGGTGCCGAACAGATCACGCGGCGGCGTGCGCCTATTCTCCACCATCGGCATTGCTCATGTGGCAATGGCTGCTAACACTCATCCGTGGAGGTTTTATGGCTTTCGATCTTGGCAGCGTGCTGCAGCAGTACCTGAGCGGCGCCGCAAACATGAACAATGGCCGCGCGGTCGATGACTTCGACCAGGTGGCACAAAATGCCCCCCGTTCCACCATGGCCGAGGGTGTGACTGAGGCCCTGCGCTCGGACCAGACGCCACCCTTCCCGCAAATGGTCGGCCAGATGTTTGACCAGAGCGACGCGACCCAGCGCGCCGGCATGCTCAACCAGCTGCTGCGCGGCATCGGGCCAGGACTGCTGAGCTCTATCGCCGGGGGCGCACTGGGCAATATGTTCCGCGGCGATGCGCCGCCTGCCGTCACGCCGGAACAGGCGGCCGCCATGACCCCGGAACAGGTGCGTCAGATCGCGGAAAAGGCGGAGCAGGAAAACCCGGGCATTGTCGAGCGCATGGGCGACTTCTATGCCGAGCATCCAACACTGGTCAAATCCATCGGCGGCGCCGCGCTGGCGATCGTCCTGGGCCGCGTGGCCCAAAACATGCAGCGTCACTAATCACTAATCACTGAAGGAGTCATACATGGGCATTCTGAGCAATATTTTCCGCAAGATCTTCCCTTCCTCGCATCCGGCCGTGCAAAGCCCCAAGCCAGCCACCCCGGCCCCGTCGATGCAGTCGACCCAGGTCGCGCAGGCCGCTCCGGCACCCCAGCGCACCGCACCGCCGCCGGTAGCGCCGATGGAACAGGTAGACGTGGAAGCCATTCTCAACGGCATGCCGCAGGCGTCGAGCCTGAACTGGCGCACGTCGATCGTGGACCTGCTCAAGCTGCTCAACCTGGACAGCGACCTGGCGTCGCGCAAGGAACTGGCGGCCGAGCTTGACTACAAGGGTGACACCAGCGATTCGGCAACCATGAACATCTGGCTGCATCGCCAGGTCATGAACAAGCTCGCCGCCAACGGCGGCAAGGTGCCGGCTGACCTGCGCGACTAGGCGCCGTCCGCCACGCTGGGCGTGCCACATGCCGTACAAAAACGCGCGAAAGCAGTTTTGCGCGTTTTGCATTTACCGCAAGAATTGAAGAGGCGCGTACCGCAATGGGGGCAATAGTCCTGTTCCTCAGATTGCGCCGTGGGACGGGCGCACGCCGGGCAGGCAGCAGGTGCAGAGCCGGCGCCAGCGGCATCGCCGGCCTGCAGTGACAGGATGGCGAAGCGCCCCACCAGCACGGTGATGACGATGCCCACGATATAGCGTACATAACCGCTGTAGGCCGGCACATGTGGCACCAGCTCGACAAAAAACGTGAATGCGGCAAAAAAGATGTAGCCCCAGATAAATGGCCACCAGTGGCTGCCGCGTTTTTTGATGAACAGCCAGCAGGCCAGCAGCACCAGCGGCGCGGTGATGGCCAGCCGGTACAGGAAAGCCTGCATCTGCTGGTGCCAGCGGGCCTGTTCCAGGGCGGCCAGGGCCGCCCGCTCCAGGCTGCTCCAGTGACGGCTGGCCTGGTCGCGTTGCTCGATGGCCTGCAAGAGGGCTTGCTCCTGGGCCCGCACGGCGGCCAGGGTGGCCTGCTCGGCCGCGCGGACCTGGTCCAGTTCGCTGGTGCGGATCAGCAATTCCGACTCCTGGTCGGGACGGGCGGCGGCGTCGCGGGAGGCAAGCCACAGGTCAAAGTTTTGCCTGGCCAAAGTGGTGTTGGTTTTTGCAACGCCGAGTTTGTGGCGAGCCTGCTCCAGGTGCATGCGCACGCTCTGGACCCGGGCTTCGGCCAGGTGCAGCTGGTGCTGGGCATTGCTACTACGGGTCGGATCGGAAAATTGCTGCAGCGTCAGGGGTCGCTCCGCTTCCCACAGCTTGTCCAGCAATTTGCCGCCCAGTCCGATCAGGAAGGCGGCAAAGACGGCGGCCACGAGCCACAGCGCGGCCTGCACCCAAGTGTTTGTCAAGCGCAATAGTTGCCCCATGATTGCCTCCTGAAACGGGGGTTGAGAAGGAAATCATGCACGGGAACAGGGCCGGCGGTGTGCTGCTGGCGCAAGGCTGGCCGCTTTGCCGGCGAGCGGCAAGGGGCGCGCCATGCAGGCGGTCGTTCAGTGCGCCAGCGCCTGGCCAGGCGCCGAAGGAATGCATCCGTGAACTTTCTGTAACTGAGCTTTATCTAACAATACAAGTTGATGTTCCATTACATCGGGAAAAAAATATGAACACAGCAAAACCGGATCCGCTGCAAGCCCCCCTGGAACTATGGGGCGGGCTGGAATGCACAGTGAACCGCGTCGGCGACGAGTTTTACAGCCAGATCGAACGCAACGGCCATTGCCACCGGGGCGATGACATTGACCGCTTCGCGTCGCTCGGCATTCGCGCCATCCGCTACCCCATTCTGTGGGAACGCACCGCACCCGAGGGCCTGGACAAGGCCGACTGGAGCTGGCCGGACGAGCGCCTGCCGGCCCTGCGCGCCGCCGGCATCACCCCCATCGCCGGCCTGGTGCACCACGGCAGCGGCCCGCGCCACACCAGCCTGGTTGACCCCGGCTTTGCACAGGGACTGGCGGCCTACGCGCAGGCCGTTGCCACCCGTTATCCCTGGATTGAGTACTACACGCCCGTCAATGAGCCACTGACCACGGCCCGCTTCAGCGGCCTGTATGGTCTGTGGTACCCGCACGGGCGCGACGACCGCACCTTCATCCAGGCCCTGCTGGTGCAGTGCAAGGCCACCGTGCTGTCCATGCAGGCGGTGCGGCGCATCAATCCCAGCGCCAAGCTGGTCCAGACAGATGACCTGGGCAAGACGTACAGCACACCGGAGCTGCATGAAGCGGCCGACTTCTACAACGCGCGCCGCTGGCTGGCATGGGACCTGCTGTGTGGCAAGGTCGACGAGCAATACCCGATCTGGCCTTATCTCATCCGCTCCGGCATTGACCCGGCCGAGCTGCTTTGGTTCCGTGACAATCCCTGCCCGCCGGACATTATCGGCGTCAACTATTACGTGACAAGCGAGCGCTGGCTTGACCACCGCGCCGACCGCTATCCCGCCCATTTCCGCGGCAGCATTGGCGGCCAGCCTTGCGCCGACATTGAAACGGCGCGCGTGCTGGCCACGCCCACGGCCGGGATCGGCCCCCTGCTGCACGAAGTATGGGACCGCTACGGCATCCCGATTGCCGTCACCGAAGCGCATATCGATGCCAACCGCGAAGACCAGCTGCGCTGGCTGCTGGAAGTATGGGATGCCAGCGCCCGGGCCCGCCAGGCCGGGGTGGACGTGCGCGCCGTGACCGTGTGGTCGCTGCTCGGCTCCTTCGACTGGAACAGTCTGGTCACCACCAACAAGGGCTACTACGAGCCCGGTCCGTTCGACATCCGTTCGCCGCAGCCGCGCCCCACGGCGCTGGCGGCCATGATGCGCGAACTGGCCGGGGGCAAGCCACTGTCCCATCCCGTGCTGCGTGGCCAGGGCTGGTGGCGCCGTCCGGGCCGCTTCCTGTGCCCACCCATTGCCACCCCCGAAGCGCTCAGTTCCATCTCGGCCGACGGCCACCTGAGCGTGGGCACCCATGCCGCGCCCATCCTCATCACCGGCGCCACCGGTACCCTGGGCCGCGCCTTTGCCCGGGTGTGCAAGGGCCGCAACCTGGCCTACCGGCTCCTCAGCCGCAAGGACATGGATATAGCGGACCAGCACTCAGTGGAGCAAGCCATTGCCCAGTTCCAACCCTGGGCCATCATCAATGCCAGTGGCTACGTGCGCGTGGACGATGCCGAGCATGACGTGGAACGGTGCTTCCGCGAAAATGTCCAGGGGCCATCCGTGCTGGCCGCTGCCTGCGCCCGTCATGGCATCCATCTCACCACCTTTTCCAGCGATTTGGTGTTTGACGGCCAGCAAGACAGCCCTTACACGGAAAACGACAGCGTGGCCCCGCTCAATATCTATGGCCAGAGCAAGGCGGCGGCCGAGCAGATCGTGCTCGATCAGCACAGCGGCGCACTGGTGGTACGCACCAGCGCCTTTTTCGGGCCGTGGGACAGCCATAATTTTGTCACCATCGCCATCGACACGCTCGGACGCGGCGCACCGTTTACCGTGGCCAGCGACCTGACCGTGACCCCCACCTATGTGCCGGACCTGGTGCATGCCTGCCTGGACCTCATCATCGACCGCGAATGCGGCGTGTGGCATCTCACCAATGGCACCGCCCTCACCTGGGCGGCGCTGGCCGAGAGCGCAGCCCGGCAAGCGGGGGTGGACGCCAGCCGGCTCGAACTGCGCCGCGCCGCCGACTTTGGCTACCAGGCCCAGCGGCCCGTCTACAGCGCCCTGGGCAGCAACCGCGCCATCCTGCTGCCGCCCCTGGACACGGCCATTGCGCGCTTCCTGCACATGCGTGCGGAACCCGCGGAACTCGAAGAGCTCATCCACACCACGGAAACGCGCCAGGTGCCGGCCGAGCCGGAGCGCATGGTGGTGGCGCCCTGAGGATTGCGATCCTGCCGCCAGTTCCGGCCCCGACACACCCGCCTGCCCGGGTGTGGCCGGTGGCCGCTGGCACCCTGGCGTACTATAGAATGACACGGCTTAGCATCCATCCCGGGACAACTCGTGCAAGAGCAACACGCCTTTCCATTTCTGCGAGAAATACTGCTGTTTCTGGCCCTGGCCGGCATCCTGATTCCCCTGCTGGCTCGCCTGCGCGTGAACCAGGTGCTCGGCTTTCTGGCAGCCGGCGTGCTGCTCGGACCGTTCGGCCTGGGCTTGCTGGCCGGTGACCTGCCCTGGCTTTCCTACCTGACCTTTCCGAGGGAAGAAGGGGTGGTGGCCCTGGCCGAGCTGGGCGTGATCTTCCTGATGTTCATGATCGGCCTGGAACTGTCCGCGGCACGCCTGTGGTCCCTGCGGCGCTGGGTGTTTGGCGCCGGCAGCGCCCAGGTGCTGCTGTCGGCAGCCGCCATTGGCAGTGCCATCTGGTGGTTCACGGGCCGCCTCGACACGGCCATCATTCTTGGGCTGGTGCTGTCGCTCTCCTCGACCGCGGTCGTCATGCAGCTGCTGACGGCGCAGCACAGTACCGCCACGCCGCTGGGCCAGGCCGCGTTTTCCGTCCTCATGCTGCAGGACCTGGCCGTGGTACCCCTGCTGATCCTGGTGGGCGCCATGAGCGGCGGTGCCAGCGCCAGCCTGGGCGTGCTGGTGCTGGCCGCCATGGCCAAGGCAGCGCTGGCGATCGCCGTCATTTACCTCGTCGGTGGACGCGTGGTCCAGCCCATGTTCCGCGCCTTTGCCAGCCACCGTCAGCCCGACGTCTTCATGGCGCTGACCTTGCTCACCACGCTCGGCATTGCCGCGCTGTCGGCCGCAGCCGGCCTGTCGATGGCGCTGGGCGCCCTGATCGCCGGCGTCCTGCTGGCCGAAACCGAGTTCACCCACGAAGTCGAACTGATGATCGCGCCGTTCAAGGGCTTGCTGATGGGACTGTTTTTCATGACGGTGGGCATGGGCATGGACGTGCGCCAGATCGTGGCCCATCCGTGGCTGCTGCTCTCGGCCGTGCTGGCCCTGATCGGCGTCAAGGCCCTGATCGTGGCCATGCTGTTCCGGCTCGGCGGCCTGCCGTGGGGCCGCGCGGCCGAGGGCGGGCTGCTGCTCGGCCAGGGCGGCGAATTCGCATTTATCGTCATCGGCTACGCCACCCAGGGCGCGCTCATCGATACCAACCTGGGCCAGATGGTGCTGCTGGCTGTGGGCCTGAGCCTGTTTGCCACCCCGCCCCTGGCAAGACTGGGCCGCATCATCGGCGAGCGGCGCCAGGCGGCCGACGATGCCGCCGCCGCCCTGCGCGACCAGGCCGACCTGGAAGCGGCGCGCGGGCGCATCATCATTGCCGGCTTCGGCCGCGTGGGGCGCCAGCTGGCCAAGCTGCTGACGGAACAGGGCATCGCTTTCGTGGCCTTCGAGACCGAGGCGAGCCTGGTGGCACAGGCCCGCGCCGAGGGCTACCCCGTGTTTTTCGGCGACGCTTCGCGCCCGGAACTGCTGCGCCGCGTCGATGCCGGCAGTGCGCCGGCCATCCTGCTGACGATGGACCATGCAGCGTCGGCCGTTCATGCAGTGCGCGGGATTCGGCGCGAATTTCCGCAGGTAGCCCTGTATGCGCGTTCGCGCGATGAAAAGCACGCCTGCGACCTCAAGCTCGCCGGCGCCACCATCGTGGTGCCGGAAACGCTGGAGGCCGGCCTGCAGCTGTCTGCCTTTGCGCTCGAGGCGGGCGGCCTGGAGGTGGCGCATGTGGACCGCCTGATCGACGCCGAGCGCAAGCTGTTCCTGGCGCGCCTGTCGGAACAATCGGTCCGCGCCGCAGCGCAGTGATATGATGGCGCCGTGAAAACCATTGCTTCCCGCCTCCTGCTCACCTGCGCCTTGCTGCTGGCCGTCGTGGCGCGCGCGGAAGTGGTCAACGTCTACACCAGCGCTAACTTTGCGCCGCTCATGCTGGGCCACGGCGGCGGCCTGTATCCCGACCTGATCGCCCACCTCAACAAGCACTCCGGCAGCCTGCAATACAAATTGTTTTACCTGCCGCGCAAGCGCCTGCAGGTCAAGCTGGAAGACGGCAGCCTCGATGGCATCGTCATCGGCATGATGCCGGAATGGCTGGACGACCCTGACCAGAGCAAATACAAGTGGACGGCCCCCTTTGCGACCGACCGTTTCGCCCTGGTGTCGCTTGCCTCCAGGCCGGTCGACCCCAACCGCTCGGCCATCCTGGCACCGGGTACCATTGGCGTGACCACCGGGTACGTGTATCCGGGCCTGGACAGCTGGTTTGCGCGCGCGGGCCTCAAGCGCCTGGGCAGCGTGAGCGACGAAAAGAATATCGAAAAGCTGCTGCTGGGGCGCGTGGACTGCGTGCTGGTGGCCGAATCGATGGCGCGCTACTTCGTGCGCCGCCATCACCTGGGATGGAAGCTGCGGATCTACCCCATGCCCGGCGAACCGACCGAACGGCGCTTCCTGGTCCAGCAGCGCGACGCCCGTCTGTTCGAGCCGCTCAGCGCGGCCGTGCGCAAGCTGCGCGACGATCCGGCTTGGCGCCGCGCGGCAGCTGCCTACGACTAGGCGGCCGGCATCAGCGCGCCAGGATCTTGCGCGCCGCTTCCATGCCCCACCACGCCGCCTCTTCAAACACTGAAAATCCCGTCAGGTCGCTGTGGGCGAAGACGACCGGACCGTCCACTGCCCGCAGGGCCGCCAGTCCCGCGTTGCTGCGAAAGCCCGGCAGCGGAATGGCCATGGCATGGCCGCGCAGGGTGATCTCCACCCGCTCCACGTACAGGCCGAACTTCCAGCCGTAAGCCGCTTTCAGGTCGGCGCTGGCCAGCGCCACCAGATCGTCCGCACTGGCCGACTGCATCCAGCGCCGCGCCGCCAGGGGCGTGCGGTCCGACAGCGCCACATAACTGCTGAACACTGTCTTTTCCGGCGGCGTGACCCGGATATCCTGATGGGTGGAGACCACGTAGCCCAGGCCCGGCTCCTGGTACACCACGTTGTCCCAGGCCAGGGGCGCCTCGGGCAGCTCGGGCGGAAAGCGGCGCATCAGGAAGTTGGCCACCATCCAGGGCGCATACTGCGGCATGTCGCGCCGCGCATCGAAGCCGTACGCGCCCATGTCCTGCACCACGCGCGCCGCCACATGCAGCGGCATGGCGCACACCGCCTTCCTCGCCCGTACCAGGTAAGTGCGGGCCACGCCACCGTCCAGGGTAAAGCACAGCGCTTGCACGCCGCCGGCAGTGCGGCGCAGGCTGACCACGCTGCCCGCCTGGCGGCGCGCGCCAGAGCGCGCGGCCAGCTGCTCGGCCACCGGCTGCATGCCGCCCGGCCAGGTCAGCCACGCGCCCGGCTCGGCATTGGCGGCCTGCCCGCCGCGGCTGCAAAAATAGTGCAGGCCCGCCCAGGCCGACACCTGGTCATAGCGGCTGCCGTAATCGTCGCGGCAGCAGTAATTGAGATACCAGTGCAACGTCGGCGAGCGGTAGCCGCCCTGCTCCAGCCACTGCCTGAAGGTGATGCGGTCGAGCTGCGCCAGCGCCGCGTCGCTGGATGAATGCAGCGCCGGGAACACAAAGGCGCGCCTGCCATCGCTGCCGCGCAGCTGGCGCAGGCGCTCCACTTCGGCAAAAAAGCGCTGGTGCTCGGCCAGTTCATCCGGCCCCACGCCCTCGGCCGGCATGCCGCCTTCGTGCCACGCGCCCCGGAACAGCAGGCGCTCGTGGGGCCCGTGCAGCAGGAAGCGCTCGTCGTACACGGGCCGCTCGCCAAACGGATCGCGCGAAATGATGCCTAGGTCGAACAGCATTTCGCGCACGTGGGCCGACTCCTGCGACGGCAGCGGCAGGTAATGGGCGCCGGTGGGAAAGGCCAGGTCGCCAAAACTGCCGCCGGCCGCATTGCCAAACGGTTGCGGGCCGTCGACCATGACCACATTGCGCTGCCCTTCCTTGCCCAGCTTCCAGGCCGCCGTCAGTCCGGCCACGCCGGAGCCCAGGATCACCACATCGGCGTCGATCACACTTGATGGTGGCGGCAGCGGGCGGCGGTCGCGCAGGTAGTGGCCTTCATCGCGCCCCGGGTAATGCAGCGTGGGCGTGATCTCCTGCCAGCGATGCAGGCCCGCGCCCGACAATGCAGCGGTCCCCGCGGCGCCGGCCAGCGACAGGAAGGAGCGGCGGTCCATCAGCGGATCACCTGCTGCCAGTCCTGCTCGAATTCCTTGACCAGCGACTGCGTGTTGAGGCGGTTCGGCGCCATGGCGCGCGGCTGCATGTCAGGCGGGAAGGTGAACATTTCGCGCGTGGTTGCCTCATTCAGGAAGCGCATCGGCAGCCGGTAGCTTGCCGGCGGCGCAAAGGCATGCTCGGGTGAGGCCATGATGAACCCCCATTCGCCGAATGATGGCACATACACGTGATAAGGCCAGGTGCGCATGCCCACTTCGCGCAGCGTGGCGTCGATGGTCCAGAAGGCATTGGGCGCAAAGAACGGCGAGGTGGACTGCACCACCACCAGGCCCCGGGCCGCTACGTGGTTCTTCACCACCGAATAGAACGGCACCGAATACAGCTTGCCCAGCGCGAAACTGGACGGATCGGGGAAATCGATCAGGGCGACGTCGAACATCTCGCTCGTGTTCTTGAGCCACACCGCGGCGTCGGCGTTGACGACGGTGACGCGCTTGTCGGCAAAGGCGCCGCCATTGAGCCGGACCAGCTCCGGGCGCGTGCTGAAGACACCGGTCATGACGGGATCGAGGTCGACCACGGTAACGTGGCTCACGTTGGGATAGCGCAGCACTTCGCGCAGCGCCAGCCCGTCGCCGCCACCCATAATCAGCACGCGCCGCGCCCAGGGGAGCGACTGCAGCGCGGGATGGACCAGCGCCTCGTGATAGCGGTATTCGTCGCGCGAGGAAAACTGCAGGTTGCCATTGATGTAGAGGCGCGTGTCATCCTTCCAGCGCGTGATCACCAGCCGCTGGTACGGCGTGCTGGTGGCATACACGATCTGGTCGCCCATCAGGCCCTGCTCGCCCCACTGGACCAGCCGGTCCGACAGGATGAAGCCGAATACCAGCGTGGCCATGACGGCCGATGCCCGCAGCACGCGAGCGCCGCCATCCATCAGCTCATGGCGGAACACGTACAGCGTCCACATGCCCACGCCCACGTTGAGCATCCCGAACAAAAAGCCGGTACGGACCAGGCCCAGGGTAGGCGCGAGCACCAGCGGAAACAGCAGCGACACGGCCAGCGCGCCCAGGTAGTCAAAGGTGAGCACGCGGCTCACCACCTCGTTGAAGGACGTGTCGCGCGCGTTCAGGGCGCGCATCACGAGCGGCACTTCCATGCCCACCATGGCGCCGATCATGAAGACCAGTATGTATAACAGCGTGCGGAACGGTACTTCCATCCACGAAAACGTCATGAACAGGATGGCCGCCGACAGCCCGCCAATGAGGCCGACTGCCAGCTCGATGTCGACAAAGCGAGCCAGCACGTCTTTGTCGCTGACGTACTTGGACAGGTGGGCGCCCACGCCCATGGCAAACAGGTAGCAGCCGATGATGGTGGAAAACTGCATGATCGAGTCGCCCAGCAGGTAGCTCGACAGGGCAGCGGCGATCAGTTCATAGGCTAGGCCACAGGAGGCGACCACAAAGACGGAAAGTATAAGAATTCGTTTGGTCATGTCTCGTCTTTTGATCTAAGATTCCGTGGTGCTGTCATTTTGACTATCTTAACCGGGGAGGAACGCGTGCCCGCCATCCTAAACTATCTGCTCCACCTTGCAACAGCGGTCGCGCTGGTCATGATCTTTTTCGCGCTCTACACGCGCATGACCCCGTACGACGAAGTGAAGCTGATCCGCGAAGGCAACCACGCCGCTGCACTGTCCCTGGGCGGCACCCTGATCGGCTTTTCCCTGCCGCTGGCATCGGCCCTGCTCAACTACGGCGACTACTATCTGTTCCTGGGCTGGGGCGCAGGCGCCATGCTGATCCAGGTACTGGTCTTCCACGGCACCATGCGCCTGCTCAAAATGTCGAAGGACCAGATCGAATCGGACAACTCGGCCTTTGGCGTGCTGCTCGGCTCCATCTCGATTGCCATCGGCCTGGTCAACGCCGGTTCGGTATCCTGATCCTCGTTTCACCTTTTATATCTGCATACACAGGAGGTTCACCATGTCCATCGGCTCATTCATCAGAAAGCAGTTTATCGATGTCCTGCAGTGGAACGAGGAGACCGAGGGCGTGCTCGCCTGGCGCTTTCCGATGCAGGACTTTGAAATCCAGAACGGCGCCATCCTCAATGTGCGCGAGTCGCAGATTGCCGTCTTCGTCAACGAAGGCACCATCGCCGACGTCTTCGGGCCCGGCACCCACAAGCTCACCACCCAGACCCTGCCGGTGCTGACCAACCTGCGCAACTGGGACAAGTTCTTCGATTCGCCGTTCAAGTCCGACGTCTACTACTTCAGCACCCGCGTGCAGACCGGCCGCAAATGGGGCACGCCGCAGCCGATCACGATCCGCGACAAGGATTTCGACATGATCCGCGTGCGGGCCTTCGGCATGTTCTCGTACCGCGTGGCCGACCCGCGCAAATTCTTTACCGAACTCTCCGGCACGCGCGAAGTCTACACCCGCGACGACGTGGAAGAACAGCTGCGCGGCCTGCTCATGGCCACCATGGCCTCGTCGCTGGGTACGTCCAACGTGGCATTCCTGGACATGGCCGCCAACCAGGCCCTCATGGCCGAACAGGTCAAGGGCGACCTGGCCGAAGCCTTCCTGCGCTACGGCATCGGCCTTGACGAATTCAATGTCGCCAGCGTCAGCCTGCCGGAAGAACTTCAGTCGGCGCTCGACGAGCGCATCTCCGCCGGCATGAAGGGCGGGCTTTCCGCCGACAAGATGGGCGGGTTCACCAAGTTCCAGGTGGCCAGCAGCATTCCGCTGGCGGCGCAGAACGAAGGCGGTCTGGCCGGCATTGGGGCTGGCCTTGGCGCCGGCGCCATGATGGGCCAGGCCATGGCGCAGAGCCTGGGCGGCATGATGGGCCAGGGCCAGCCGGCCGCAGCCGCAGCCCCAGCGGCTCCGGCGGCGCCGGCCGAAGTGCCGATCGAGGAACGCCTGGCCAAGCTCAAGGGCCTGCTGGACAAGGGACTGATCTCGGCTGCCGATTACGACAGCACCAAGGCAGAACTGCTCAAGAAGCTGATCGGCTGACCGGCGCACGATGCAGACAGTTTCCTGCCCGAGCTGCGGCGCCCCGGTCGAATTCAAGTCGCACGCCTCCGTCATGGCGGTGTGCGAGTACTGCCGCGCGGCCGTCATCAAGGATGCCGACAGCGTCAAGGACATGGGCAAGCTCTCTGCGGTGCTGGAAGACTATTCGCCGTTCCAGGTCGGCACTGCCGGGAGCTACGGCACGCGCGGCTTCACCGTGGTTGGCCGTATCCAGCTGCGCTACGAACAGGGCATGTGGAATGAGTGGCATGTGCTGTTTGACGATGGCAGCAGCGGCTGGCTCAGTGATGCATCAGGCATGTACACCCTCACCTCTGCGCATCCGGCCCCGCCGGGCGTGCCGTCCTTTGACCAGCTTGCGCCGGGCAAGGTGTACAACATAGGCGGGCGGCAGTTTACTGCCGCCGACCGGCGCGAGGCGCAATGTATCGGCGGCCAGGGCGAGCTGCCGTTTCGCGTCGGGGATGGCTGGCGCGTACGTGCCGCCGACCTGCGCTCAGGCAGCGCCTTCCTCACGCTCGACTATACCGACGGCGACACGCCGCTCATGTACCACGGCGAGGCAGTCACCCTCGACCAGCTCAAGCTGCAGCTGCTGCGCGATGACGATGCCATCAAGGCCAGCGCGGGCCGCTATCGTGGCAAGCTCGATACCCTCGATTGCCCCAGCTGCGGCAGCGGCATCAGATACGTTCCCGGCGTGACCACGACCGTGGTGTGTCCGGCCTGCGCGGCGCAGCTGGACGCGGGCAATCCCAAGGTGCAGGTGCTGGAAGCGGGCCGCCGCGCCCTCACGCCCAAGTGGACGCTGGAACTGGGTGCATCGGCAGCCATCCAGGGTCAGAAATACACGCTGATCGGCGCCATGGTGCGCGCCGACGAAGAAGGCGAAGAGTGGAACGAGTACCTCCTGTTCAGCGCCAGGCGCGGCTTTCTGTGGCTGATCGAGAGCAGCGAAGGCTGGTTCCAGTCCAGTGTGCAGCCGGAGTGGCCACAGTGGCACTCCCTGCACGCTACCAGCGCAACGCTGCAAAACACCCGCTACGACAAGACTTATGACTACGAGAGCCGCGTGGTGCACGCGGCCGGTGCGTTCAACTGGCGCGTGGCTGCCGGCGACAAGGCGCACGTGTACGAGTTTGAAAGCGGCAGCAACTCGCTGGCGGCGGAACTGACGGCGGACGAACTGACGTGGTCGCGCTCGTCCCCGGTGTCCGAGAGCCAGGTGCAGGCCTGGTTCGGCAAGCGCGCGGCTCCCGGACGGGCACCGGCGCCGGCACAGGATGACCGCGGCAAACTGTATTCGACCCAGATGAAGTTTGTCTGGTGGATCCTGGGCCTGAACGCCATTCCGCTCCTGATTGCCTTTGGCGACACCTTCTTGCTCACCGTGGGCGCGCTGATTGCACTGTTTTATCCGGCCAAATCCCTCCAGGGCGACAAGGACTCCGAATGAATACCAAATACTTCCTGTACGCGCTGGCACTGACGATCGTGACGACCGTCATCAACTGGTCCAACGCGATCAGCCATATATCCAGCTCCGGCTCGGGCAGCAGCTACAACCGCACTGGCGGCAGCAGCACCGGCGGTGGCTTCTATGGAGGCGGCGGCCACAAATGACCGCAGGCGCGCACCGCCCTGCGGGCACCCACCTGCTGGCAGACTTTTACGGAGTCGACCCGGCCCGGCTGGTGGCCGCGAACGACATCGATGCGCTGCTGCGCGCGGGCGCGCTGGCCGCGGGCGCGCGCATCCTGCACAGCCACTTTCACAGCTTTGGCGAATCCCAGGGCGTGACCGGCGTGGTACTGCTGGCAGAATCCCACATCTCCATCCACACCTGGCCCGAATACGGCTTCGCCGCGGCCGACATTTTCATGTGCGGCGACGCCCAGCCACGCCTGGCGCTCGAGCTCATTGAACGCGTGCTCAAGCCCGCCTCGTCGATTGTGCAGCATATCGCGCGCGGCCGCGCCGTAATTCCAGGCCATATTCCGGAACCTGCGCCGCTATAATTGCTTCCTTTTGCCACCGCTTCCGCCAACATGACAACTGCTATGCAAGGCATGCCCAAGGCCCTTGGCCATATTCGTGTACTCGACCTCTCGCGCGTGCTCGCAGGCCCCTGGTGTTCACAGAACCTGGCCGATCTGGGCGCCGACGTGATCAAGATCGAGCGCCCCGGCGCGGGCGACGACACGCGCGCCTGGGGCCCGCCCTACGCCAGGGATGCCGAGGGCAAGGACACCAGCGAAGCGGCCTACTACCTGTCGGCCAACCGGGGCAAGCGTTCCGTCACGGTCGATATCGCCAGCAGCGAGGGCCAGGCCATCATCCGCGATCTGGCCAGGCATGCCGACGTGGTCCTGGAAAACTACAAGGTGGGACAGCTCAAGCGCTACGGCCTCGATTACGACTCGCTCAGGCAGGTCAAGCCGGACCTGGTGTACTGCTCGGTCACCGGCTTTGGCCAGGATGGCCCGTACGCGCACCGCGCAGGCTACGACTTCTTGATCCAGGGCATGGGCGGCCTGATGTCGGTGACCGGCGAGCGCGATGACCTGCCCGGCGGCGGTCCGCAAAAGGCGGGCGTGGCGCTGACCGACATCATGACCGGGATGTACGCCACTGTCGCCATCCTCGCCGCCCTCACCCACCGCGACCGCACCGGCACCGGCCAGTACATCGACATGGCGCTGCTCGACACCCAGGTGGCCATGCTGGCCAACATGGGCAGCAACTACCTCAACAGCGGCAAGCCGCCCAAGCGCTGGGGCAACGCGCACGCCAATATCGTCCCGTACCAGACTTTTGCCTGCGCCGATGGCTACATCATTGTCGCCACCGGCAACGATGGCCAGTACCAGAAATTCGTCGAAGCGGGAGAGCGCGCCGACCTGGCGTCCGACGAGCGCTTTGTGACCAATCCGCTGCGCGTAAAAAACCGGGAGGTCCTGGTGCCGCTGCTGGCGGAGATGGTCAAGACGCGCAGCCGCGACGAGTGGATCAGCAAACTCGAAGCTGTGGGCGTGCCGTGCGGGCCGATCAACGATATCGGTGAAGTGTTCGAGAACCCGCAGGTGAAAGCACGCGGTACTGCATTCGAGATGGATCACCCGGCAGCGGGCAAGGTCAAGCTGGTACGCAGCCCCATGAAGCTATCGGTCACGCCGGCGCAGGCCGAGCTGCCGCCACCGATGCTGGGCCAGCACACCGACGAAGTGCTGCGCGACGTGCTTGGCCGCAGCGGCGACGAGATCGCGGCCCTGCGCGAGAAGGGTGTGCTCTAGGGCTGCTGCAGGCCATCGCAATCAGCGGCTCTCCAGCGCGAGCAGCTGTTTGCGGCGCTCCGCGTTCTGCGGTTCCAGCTCCAGGCCGCGCCGGAAACTCCGGGCTGCCTCGTCGCGCTGGCCAAGCGCCAGATGGGCGGCGGCCAGGCCATCCATCATTCCCGCATCGGCCGGGTACAGGTGTACTCCCAGCGCGAAGATATGGCGCGCATCCTGCGCCTTGCCACGTTCCAGCAGCCCGCCGCCCCATTGGCTGATGGCGCGCGGTGCAAGCGTAAATGCCGGCTGGCGCGCCGTGATCCGGTTGTACGCGGCTATCGCATTGGCAAAGCCGGTGCGGCCCAGTTCCGCGGCCAGGCTTTCCAGTGTCGGCGCAGGGCTGGCCGCGAGACGGATATCAGTCACCATCAGGCGCGGCGGCACGCCATTGGCCACCGGTTTGTTCATCAGGAAGGCCTTGCCCGTCGGGTCGCCCTTCAGATAGGTGTCCAGGAAGCGCCGCACATAGCGCGCCGCCCAGCTGTACGCGAGCGTGGCCTCTTCCCGCGTGTACTGGTCAAACGATTCATCCGGGGCAAAGCGCAGCATGAAGGAATCAAAGTCCGAATGCGACATCGGGTTCATGGTCAGGATGTAGGTGTCGGCATGGACCATCTTGTTCAGCAGGCTGTAGCTGATGTTGAGACCATGTTTGTTGATCGTTTCGGCCGAATGCGGGCGCGCCCCCACATACAGCATGGGCGCCGTCAAGCGCTCCGGCAAGACATAGCGCGCGGCAGTACTGCTGCCGTCGACATACTGCGAATGCGCGCGAACGGAGCCGTCCAGGCTCACCACGGCGCCGATGCGGTCATCGCGCGCGGCAGCCAGCACGTTGGCCAGCCCTCCCCAGCTGTAACCCATCACGCCGATACGGGCCGCGTCCACATTCGGCAGCGAGCGCGCAAATCCCGCCAGGAAGGCCATGTCGGCGGCCTGCGCTTCCAGTCCGTCAAGGTCCTTGGTCATCGCACGCGACCTGGCACCCACCGACGGGCTGGCGATGACCACGTAACCATGGCTGGCCAGATACTCGCACAGGTCGGCATTATCCATGGCCGCCGTGCCGAAGCTGGGGCCGTAGACGACCGCCGGGAAGCGCCCCTGGCGCGCAGCAGCGTCGCGCGAGGCCGTCATGGCGGCGGCCAGGGCCTGCTGCGCCGGCGCAGCGCGGGGCCCGGCCGTTGCCATGTCCAGCTCCGCCTTGATGCGGCGCGCCTTGTCCGCCGCGCTGGCACTGAAGTCGTCTTCTGCGCCAAGCGTGTCGAAATAGTCGCGATATGCCATCGGCCTGCCTTGCGCAGCGGCGGGGTACCAGATCAAGGTTTGCACCGGCCTTGCGCGCTCACCTGTATATGGCTGGCCCGTGACCAGGTCCGTCGCGCTGCGGTAAGCGCGCGAGTAGTCGTACTGCTCCACCACCCGGAAGCCCACCGGATATTTCCCCGCCCCCGCCAGGCCCAGGGCTGCCGCGTGCGCGGCGCAGCACATCCCGGCCAGGATTAACAAAACCAGTTTGATCATGAATACCTCACTAGAAGCACAGCGATGGGAATGATGGCGGCTTACTTAGGCTCGCCTTTGGACGACCAGAACACGCTGGCGATCTTCCACTGCCCATCCTTGTTCTTCATCATCTGCCACGTTTCCAGGCCGTGGTTTTCGATTTTGCCGTCGAAGCGGAAGTCGAAATCGAACATCACCACGGCCGTGTTGTCATCCTGCGTGATGCGCACATTGTAGAAGCGCTCTTCGATCGTGCCTTTCTTTTCGCGGGCGATCATGGATGCAAACTGCGGGTAGCCTGCCGGATTGATGCCGTTGAAGTTGGCGTCCGCCTTGGCCTGGACATTCTTGATCGCCTGCGGCCGCGCCGGATTGGCAAACAGGATGTCGGACGAGATCATGAGCGACGACAGCAGATGCGCATCCCCGGTCTTCAAGGCCGTCTGGAAGTCCGTGATGACCTTGTTGATGGCCGCCGTGTCTTCGGGCGTACTGATGTATTTGCCGACAAAGGCCGGATCGGCGGCGCTGGCCAGAGGCGATAGCGAGATGGCAGTAGCCAGGAAGAGGGATTGAACGAGGGTGCGCATGGTGTCTCCTTATTGTTGGAAACACATACTAGCCCAGAAAATCAGAGAATTGCAACTACAAGGAAGTTATTTTTGCTAGGAGATAGCAAAAACAACTTCCCATCGCAAGAAGGCTAGCCGTAATCGGCTTCCAGCTCCGATCCCGCGTAGTTTTCAAACTCGGCAAAGAGCGTCTTCATGGCCGTGCGCGAGCGAATTTTCTGGATGACGGTGCAGTGGGTGCGGTAGGACGCGATGCGCTCGGCGATGACCGGCTGGTGCTGGGGCGGGATCTGCGCCATGAGCGCGGCCCAGCCCTCTTCAAAGTCCGGCTTGTTCTTGCGCACCGACTTGACCAGGCGCTCGAAGTCCTTCTGGCTTGAACGCGCAACGATCCGCCCGCCTCCCTCGATGGCGGAAATGATGGCCACGGCGATCACGCCCTCGGCGTTCAGGTCCGGATCGTTGATTGGCCCGGCATAATGATGGCGACGCAGCCAGCCGGCGGCACGCACGATCGCCTGCACTGCCTTGCGCTGGCGATGCTGGGTGGCGTAACGCTCAAAACCGGCCCAGTTCTGGGTCGGATCGGCGTAGCAGATGTCGACGAACAGCTCCTTGAGGCGCCGCTGCAGGTACACCGGGTCCTGGTCGTACTCGCCCACCAGCGAATCCTCGGGCAGTGCTGCGAGCTCGCGGATCATGCGAAAACCCGTCTGGAAGACGTGTTCGGCTCCCTGCTCGATCAGGTAGTGCATGGCCGCTTCGTCATCCTCGTCCGGCTCCAGGTCGTGGTCCAGGCCCAGCGACACGCAGCCCACCGTCAGGTAGTAGGCGCGCACGATGCCTTCGGCCGTTTTATCGTTGGTGAATTTTTCCGCCACCATGGCCGTGATGCCGGACAGTTCGTCGGCCATGATCACGGCGTGGTCTTCCACGTCGTGCCTGGCCAGGCAGCGAATTGCCAGCACCAGCCGTGGCAGGCGCTCGACGACGAGCGCGGGCAGCATGCCTTGCGACTCGTCCATCACGAAAAGATACCCGTGCCGATGCTCTTGCGCGCGCCGCGCTTGGGAATGGCGCTGCGCTGCGACGGCACCTGCTTGCGCAGGCGGTACAGCAGCTCCTTGGTCGAGCGCTGCAGGAATTTGGGTTCCTCGTCGGGATCGTCCGAGTATTCGGCGTCGGCCAGGTCGCCGCTATGGCGAAAGTCCGGGAACAGCTCGAACAGCGCGCGGTCCCAGCCATCTTCGCTGGCGCGCACCAGTTCCACCGCCAGCGGCACCACGTCGCTGTCGGACGACGACTGGGCGGTGATGTACTGGCCCTTGGCCAGCACTTCGCCGGCCAGTTCCAGCATCTCTTTTGGTGCCATCGAAAACAGGATGGCAAAGATGGTGGCCCCGTAATCGGTGGCCGAGGCTTCGGCCAGCAGCTCGTGGCGGCGCTCCACGTCGTCGGTGGAAAACACGATGCCGTGCACGTGCGCGAACAGCGACTCGGCCACGCGCTCGGGATCGTCCTCGATCATGTCGTCGGACCAGGTGGCGGCAAAGAACGCCAGGCTGTCGGCCCATGCCTTGGGCGGCACCAGCAGGGTGGCCAGCGAGGTTTTGCCGCCGTCAAAGCCGGCCAGGTGCAGCGCGGTGACCTGCGGCGCCAGCTGTCCCAGTACTTCAACCACGGCCAGGTCGCCATGCTGCTCCACTGCTTCCGAAAACGCCTGCTCGGCGTGATGCAGGGAGCCGGCCAGTACCAGTTCGCTGACCTGCTTGCTCAGTGCGGGAAGATTGGCTTTTTCACTCATCCTCAGTCCTCCTGGTCAAACATCTGCGCAAAGTCGTCGGACACGCCATCGTCGTCTTCCACGTCGTCGCCGTCATCGTTCTCGCCCAGCTGGTCGAAGGACTGGTCTTCCTCGTCCCACATGCGCGGGTTCTTGAAGAGGAAGGCGGTGATGATGGCCTGGCGCGCCAGATCGGGATGGTTTTCCGTCATGGCCGCGTACATGGCCGCGGCGTCGCCTTCGCAGGCTGCCATGGTGAATACCTTTTCCGGGTTGCCGCCATCGTATTCGCCGGCTTCTGCCAACAGGCCCTTGGCATTGCTGAAGGTGATGTGGTCCACCAGCGCAAAGCTCATCATGTTGACGTCTTCGATGCCGCCGCCGGCAGCGTACTCGCTCACCAGGGCCGACTGCATCATTTCGTAGTTCTTGCGGTTGGGCGGGTCGCCCAGGATGCCGTCGATCTGGCCGCCAAGCTCGCGCGACTGGTAGGCAAATTCGGGGTGTACTTTTCTCATGTCGTGTCCTGTAAATGGGTGCTGTTGCTGCTGGCCGGGACCGCGCTTACGCCGGCAGGCTCACGCCGTTCAAGGCAAACAGGGACCGCCACAATTCGAACGCCTCGGCCTCGGCATCGAGAATGATGCGGTGGTTGATGCTCTGGTTGTATTCGTCCCTCCTGGCCCGGTCGGACAGGATTTCGTAGGCCTTGGTGATGCTCTGGAAGCGCGCCTTGGCACCCGGCGCATCGTTGCGGTCGGGATGGTAGCGCATGGCCAGGGAACGGTAGATCTTCTTGATCTCGTCATCGCTGGCATTGGGCGCGACGCCGAGGACGGCGTATAAATTTTCCATTTCAGAAACTCCCGGTGACAGCAAAAAACAGTAAAGAGGGATTATCCTATAGAAAGCGCGGCGGCGGGTAGCGGCGCGGGGCGCCTGCCCCTGTAGGAGTGCCTCGCGTACGGTAAAATGCTGCGATCTGATCCTTTCTAGGCATTTACCTGATGAGCAACGACAAAAATAACGTCCCGGCACCGGCCAATGCGCCCTCGCCCAACTTCCTGCGGGCCATTGTCGAGAACGACCTGGCCGCCGGCACCCATGTGCGAGCCGGCCTGCCACCGGTGATCACGCGCTTTCCACCGGAGCCGAACGGCTATCTGCACGTGGGCCACGCCAAGTCGATCCACGTCAATTTTGGCCTGGCGCGCGACTATGGCGGGCGCTGCCACCTGCGCTTTGACGATACCAATCCGGAAAAGGAAGATACCGAATACGTCGATACCATCAAGGACAGCGTGAAGTGGCTCGGTTTCGACTGGGAGCAGGATGGCCAGTCGCATCTGTACTTCGCGAGCGACTATTTCGAGCAGCTCTATACCATGGCCGAGTACCTGATCACGTCCGGCCACGCCTATGTGGACAGCCAGAGTGCCGAGGACATGGCAAGGAACCGGGGCAATTTCGGCACGCCCGGCACCAATTCGCCCTTCCGCGACCGCCCGGCCGCGGAATCGCTGGCGCTGTTTCGCGCCATGCGCGCCGGTCAATTCAAGGACGGTGAGCACATCCTGCGCGCGAAGATCAGCGAAGACGGCATGGCCTCGCCCAACATGAACATGCGCGACCCGGCCATCTACCGCATCCGCCACGCGCACCACCACCGCACCGGCGACGCCTGGTGCATCTATCCGATGTATGACTACACCCATCCGATTTCGGACGCGCTGGAGAACATCACCCATTCGGTGTGCACGCTCGAATTCCAGGACCACCGCCCGTTCTACGACTGGCTGCTGGCGACCCTGGCCGAAGGCGGCTTCTTCAAGCAGCCGGTGCCGCGCCAGTACGAATTCGCGCGCCTGAACACCACCTACGTCGTCACCAGCAAGCGCAAGCTGCGCCAGCTGGTCGAGGAAGGCATCGTGTCGGGCTGGGACGATCCGCGCATGCCGACTCTGGTCGGCCTGCGCCGGCGCGGCTTCACGCCCGACTCGATCAAGCTGTTCTGCGACCGCACCGGCACCTCCAAGAGCGACGGCTGGATCGACATGAGCGTGCTCGAAGGCGCGCTGCGCGACGACCTCGATCCCAAGGCGCCGCGCGCCACCGCCGTGCTGCGGCCCCTCAAACTCATTATCGACAACTTCCCGGCCGACCTGTCGGTGCCGTGTTCGTGCCCCGTGCACCCGCACTTCCCCGAACGCGGCGAGCGTACTTTCCCGATCACGCGCGAATTGTGGATCGAGCAGGAAGACTTCATGGAAGTGCCGAGCAAGGGCTACTTCCGCTTCTACCCGCCCATTGGCGACGCGCCGGGCAGCCGCGTGCGCCTGCGCCACGGCTATGTGGCCGAATGCGTGGGCTACGACAAGGATGCCGACGGCAAGGTCAGCGCGGTCCACGTGAAGTATTTCGAGGACAGCAAGTCGGGCACCGAAGGCTCGAATGCGTACAAGGTCAAGGGCAACATCCACTGGGTGAGCGCGGCGACGGCCCTTGAAGCGGAAGTGCGCCTGTACGACCGCCTGTTCCTCGATCCGCATCCCGATGCAGGCGGCAAGGACTTCAAGACCGCCCTCAACCCTGCGGCGCTGGAAGTGGTGACGGCCTACCTGGAGCCGGGGATGAGCGCGGCCGAACCGGAACAGCGCTTCCAGTTCGAGCGCCATGGCTACTTTGTGGCCGACCGGGTCGATTCGGCACCGGGCAAACCGGTGTTCAACCGGGTCACAACGCTCAAGGACAGCTGGGGCAAATAGCTGACATACGGCGTCGCCAATGTGCGACGCTTTCGCCCTCACGATCCCGCTCCGGCCCGCGCTGCAGCGGGATTTTTTGATATTCATCAACTTAACAATATGCAAACCTAGCAGGACGGATAGGTAGGCGGTTAAGGTCCTATCGGTTAACTTAGATCAAACCATGCAGCGCCATTTGCGGCTACCGAAAGGATTGCAACGCGCAATGCGAACCCACCATTCCACGACCAAGAGCTTCTCGACCACACGGCCGGCCATGTGGATCGGGGTGCCCTTGTCGATCACGGTTGGCCTGGCGCTGTACGTGATGACGGCCGGCTCGATTGAAGCCGATTCGCGCCAGCGTTTTTCGGCCCACGCGCAAAACGCCCGCAACATCATTGTCGCGCGCATCAAGTCGTATACCGATGTCCTGCGCGGCACGGCCAGCCTGTTCCAGACCAGCTATCCGCTCACGCGCCGCCAGTTCCACGGTTACGTGCAGGGGCTGGAGCTGGCGCGCCACTTCCCTGCCATCGAAACGATCAACTTTGCCGAATTCGTCAAGGACGAGAACCGCGAAGCATTCGAGCGGCGTATCCGCAGCGAGCTCAATGCCGACATCGACGGCGTGACGCGCTTCGAGATTCGCCCGCCGGGCCGGCGTGCCGAATACAGCGTGCTGACGTTCATCGAGCCGATCGAACCGGGCAACAAGGCTATCGGTTTCGACCTGCAGGCCAACCCGCTGCAGCAGGTCAACCATGTGGCCTTGCGCGATGGCGGCCAGCTCATTTCCTCAGGCATGCCGGTTGCTGCCATGTCCGGCCGCAACCGCACCGGGCTGGCCATGCGCTTGCCCATCTATCTGCCGCACGCGCCCACCAGCACCGTCAAGGAACGGCGCGCAGCCTTTGTCGGCTCGGTCGGCATTGCCTTCAGCGTCGACAAGCTGGTGCTGGGCGTGATCGATGAAATGCCCGTCAAAAACGTGCGCATGACGCTGGTGGACAACGCCATTGGCGTGGACCGCAAACGGGGGCGCGTGCTGTTCGATACCCAACCAGGGCTGGCCGCGCGCCGCACCGGTGTCAACCTGCTCAGCGACCGTTTCAGCAGCACGCTGCCGATAGACTTCAATGGGCGCCAGTGGGATGCGACCTTCAGCATCGCTGCGCGCGACCTGTACACCGGCTTTGAGGAATTCGTGCCCTGGCTGGCGATGGCGGCCGGCTTTACCAGTTCGATGCTGCTGTACGCCCTGTTCCACGCGCTGACGTCGTCGCGCCGGCGCGCCATCAAGATGGCCAAGGGGATGACGCGCGAGCTGCGCGAAAGCCAGACCAAGCTGCAGCAGTCGCACCAGAACCTGCGGCGCCTGGCCGCGCATGCGGATCAGATCAAGGAAGGCGAACGCAAACGCATCGCACGCGAAATCCACGACGACCTGGGACAGAACCTGCTGGCACTGCGCATCGAGGCCGACATGCTGGCCACGCGCACCCGCGACAAGCACCCGCGCCTGCATGCGCGCGCGCGCGGCACGCTGCAGCAGATTGACGCGACCATCAAGAGCGTGCGCCAGATTATCAATGACCTGCGCCCGAATGTGCTGGACCTGGGCCTGTCGGCGGCGGTGGAGTGGCAGATCGCCGAGTTCCGGCGCCGGACCGGGATCGCCTGCGAGCTCATTGACGAGCCCAAGGACGTCACCCTCAACGACCATGCCGCCACGGCCTTTTTCCGCATCCTGCAAGAGTCGCTCAGCAACATCGTGCGTCATGCCCATGCCACGGCGGTGCGCGTGCAGCTGTGCTCCGACGGGCGCCAGCTCACCATGACCGTCACCGACAACGGCATCGGACTGGGAGCGCGCGAAAGGGGCAAGGCCGGCTCCTTTGGCCTGGTCGGCATCGAAGAACGCATCAGCATCCTGGGTGGTTCGTGTTCCATCAGCAGCGCCGACGGCGAAGGCACCACGGTGTGCGTGTCGGTGCCGCTGCAGGAACCCGGACGTGACGCCAGCTCCCCTCCGGCTGGCCCGTCCTCACGGCACCCGGCGCTTGTCTGACACCGTCTTTCGCATTGTCCTATACAGCGCCTGCGGCAGCAGCTGAAGCCGTCGTCAGCCCAGGCGTCATGGCTTAGGAATACGTGAAAGTGTTTGTTGAGTGAAATCAACAATGCCGGGACGCAACGGCGCAACATCCTCATCTAGTAACGCAAATCAATGCTTTTAGGAATTTGATTTCTTACTGGATACAGAAAGGAGCACGCCGAGCTGGGCTTTACCGTCATTCAAACAGGGATGTCTCACCACAAACTACACTCTACAAAGAGGAAAAATCATGAAAACCAATAACATCTTCGACGCCATCAATGCACTGAACCTGGAGCCAATCAAGACCAAACTGATGCACGCCGCGTCGGGCGAAGGCTGGAGTCGCGCCAAAGCCGATGCCATCGCCATCGAGTACTGCCGGTTTTTGTTTTTGATGCACAGTTATCCCCATGAGCAGGTGGCCCCCACGGTCGATGTCGATACCTTCTGGCATTACCACATCCTTGATACGATGAAGTATGCGGCCGATTGCGAACAGACCTTTGGCTACTTCCTGCACCACTATCCGTACGTTGGCCTCGACACCGATGAACAGGATGGCGCCGATGCGCGCGGCGGCAATCGCATGAAAGAACTGTACGAGCACACTTTCGGCGAGCCGTACATTCGCGCTGAAGCCTATGGCACTGATGCCGCCCAGGCCGCCAGTGCCTACTGCATGCTGCAACCAGGCATGAAGGCAGGGACCGATGGCGCGTACTGCATGCTGCAGCCGGGGTTGAAAGCCGGTACCGATGCAGCTTACTGCATGCTGCAGCCGAGCGTGAAAGCCGGTACCGACGCAGCGTATTGCATGCTGCAGCCACAGGCAAAACACGCTGGCGCCGAAGCTGCATACTGCATGCTGCAACCGGGCGTGAAAGCCGGCACCGACGCAGCCTATTGCATGCTGCAGCCGAGCGTGAAAGCCGGTAGCGACGCCGCTTATTGCATGCTGCAGCCACAAGTAAAACAAGCGGGAGTAAAACAAGCGGGGACCCGGATTGCTGACTGCATGCTGCAGCCACGGGTCAAAGCCGGCGCCGAGGCTGCTTACTGCATGCTGCAGCCACAAGTGAAACAAGGAGCCGCCACGGCTTACTGCATGCTGCAACCGCAAGTGCAGCAGGCAGGTACAGAGTCAGCCTATTGCATGCTGCAGCCGCAGGCTCGCGCACCGCAGCGCTGCGCAGCACCGATATTGCCGGCCTGATTGTCTCGCCTGGCCGGCGAGAGCCGGTTCGGGCACGCTACGACGCGCTCGCGTCATCAAACGCACTACGCCGTCTTGCCCCGCCTGCCTCCGGCAGGATGAAGGAGCAAGACGGCGTGTCACTTCAGCGTCCCACGGCGCGATCGCCGCCAGCCTGGAGCGGCTTAAGCCGCCACCGAGTGGAATGGTGTGACCTGCACACCCATCAAAGACTTCAGTTCCCGGATGCTGAATTCGCTCACTTCATGCATACGCAGCAAGATCGTGGCGCCGATTGGCAGCGTGCGGTGGCGAATCTTGCTGATGACCGGTGGCGCCACTTCCAGGGCGCGCGAGAGCGCTGCATCATTCTTGAGGTTCAGCCGCTCCATGATCGCGTCAAGAACGCGGTTGGGATCATAGGTTGCCTCTGTGGGCACATGTCTTGTCGTCATGACTACATTCTTTCAAAAATTCACATTCCGCAGCATGTTTGCCGCGGGCTCGTCGCTACCAGCAAAAACACCGCTCCCCTCACCTTTCAGGCACATTCGATACGGTCATCAAACGCGTCCGAACAGCTTCGGTAACATTGACATTTGCTTAAGCTGTGACATTCTCACACAAAATTGGTTTGTGTTTAAGTAAATTTTGATGTGTTTGTGTCGCGACACAGGAAATTTTCATAGCGGCGAGGAGGAAGTCGCATGCCAGCGTCGTGGCCAGACGGGTATAGGCGGTGGGAATTAGATAGAATTGCAGCGGCAGACACTGGACATCGGCCCGCATGAGGCGCCAGCCCAGCAAGGCCCGGATTTCTTCAGGCGACGGCGGCGGACGGCGGCCGGCCCGGCGCGCCACGAGCCGCGCTGCCATATAGGCGCGGACCTGTTCCTTGGTAGGTTGTGTGATGCGGTGTGGCATGGCAGGCTCTAGCACAAGTAAATAATCCGGGATGGACATTACTCACCATATGCCTGCGCAGAAATTGCCCTTTGAGGAAGCTCAATCGGACAATGGTGCGCCGCATCAAGCTTTTTGGCTGGCCATAAAAATGGTCTTGGCATCCTTGTGGGCGCGATCGATATTGCGCAGCGCTTCCTGCTCGTCGTGCTGCACGAAAAATTCCGCGTCCTGGGCCTTGACCACGAGCTTGATGGCGGCGGCATCGCTGAGATTGTATTTCTCCACGATCAGCGTCGTGACTTCATCCAGATATTCTTCGTAGGTCATCGTTGTTCCCATCGCATAGTCAAGCCCCTCATTCTACCAGTGCCATGGCCGTGAGCGATGTGCAGACATCGGGGTGCCGCAGGCGCACACCCAGTTCGCGCTTGATGCGCGCATTGCGCATGCGGCGCGATTCCGACATGAACGACAGCAGCATGGGCGATACTTGCAGGACCAGTTGCTCTCTCGCGACGCGCGGCGGACGCGCCATACCGAACGCATCAGCCACGGCATCGAAATAATCAGCCATCTTCATCTGCGTGTCATCGACCGCGTGGTACACCCGTCCAGGCCGCCCCTTGAACAAAGCTTGCACCACAATGCGGGCCAGGTCGTCGGCATGGATGTGGTTGGTGAAGACGTCTTCCTGCGCCAGCAAGGCAGGCGTGCCCTGCTGCAGACGGCGCAGCGGCAGGCGATCACGGGCATAAATGCCCGGCACGCGCAAAATGGCCAGCCTGGCCCCGCTGGCGCGCGCCCACTTGCGCAAGACCTGTTCCGCATCCACCCGGCGCATGGCGCGGGCATTGCGCGGCGCTACCGGGCGCGTTTCATCGATCAGCGCGCCGCCGCAGTCACCGTACACGCCCGTGGTACTCACATAAACCATGCGCGCGCCCTCAGGTAGAATGGCGCACAAGTTGCGCGTCCGCTGGTCCCGCACGCCTTCGGACTGGGGCGGCGCCAGGTGCACGACATGGTGCGCCAGGCCCGCCAGGCGCTTCAGCGTCGCCGGCCGGTCAAGGTCGGCCAGGATGGGAATGGCCCCTGCCGCCCGCAGCTCGGCGCAGCGCTCGGGCGAACTGGTGACGGCAACAATGCGGAAACGGTGGCGCAGCAGCGGCAGCAGGCGCATGCCCACATCGCCGCAGCCCAGCACCAGCAGGCGTGGCCGCTTGAGTGTATGTTTGATGTTGTTCATTTTGAGGATTGTATGACGTTCCAAGTTACTGTTCAGCCTAGCGGCCATCAATTTGACTGCGAAGCCGACGAAACCGTGCTGGCGGCGGCGATTCGGGCCGGCATCGGCCTGCCTTATGGCTGCAAGAACGGCGCCTGTGGATCGTGCAAGGGCAAGGTAGTGCAAGGGGCGGTGTCTCATCGCGCCCACCAGCAGCGCGCCCTGAGCGAAGACGAAAAGGCCCAGGGCTTTTCCCTGTTCTGCTGCGCCACCACGGCGGCCGACCTCGTGATCGAAGCGCGTGAAGTGGGCGGCAGCAGCGAGTACCCGGTGCGCAAGATGCCCTCGCGCGTGCTAGCCATGGAAAAAGTCGCGCCCGATGTGATCGTGCTCACCTTGCAGCTGCCGGCCAACGAAGCCCTTGCCTACCGCGCCGGACAGTATATCGAATTCATGCTGCGCGATGGCAAGCGGCGCAGCTACAGCATGGCCAACGCGCCCAGCCTGGACGCCCCGCTCACCCTGCATATCCGCTACATGGCGGGCGGCATGTTCACCGAACACGTGTTCAATACCATGAAGGAGCGCGACATCCTGCGCTTCGAAGGGCCGCACGGCAGCTTTTTCCTGCGCGAAGAGTCGGACAAGCCGATCGTGCTGCTGGCCTCGGGAACCGGCTTTGCGCCCATCAAGGCGCTGGTTGAGCACATGATCCACCTGCAGTCGACCCGGCCTGTCAGCCTGTACTGGGGCGGACGCCGCCCGCTCGACCTGTACATGAACAGCCTGTGCGAGCAGTGGGCAGCGACGCTGCCGAACTTGCGCTACATTCCCGTGGTCTCACATGCACTGCCGGACGACCAGTGGACCGGCCGTACCGGCTTTGTGCATGCCGCCGTCCTGCAGGACTTGCCCGACCTGTCCGGCCACCAGGTGTATGCCTGCGGCGCGCCGGTGGTGGTGGAATCGGCCCAGCGCGACTTTGTCGAGCGTTGTGGCCTGCCGCCGGAGGAATTCTTCGCCGATGCCTTTACCAGCGAAGCAGATCTGCACAACTAGCCCCGCCGCTAGCGGCGCCGCACCGTGCTGGCATCGAACTTGTCACGGTGCTTGCCGCTGATGCCGCTGTAGAACTGCTGGATTTCGGCCATGTCGGCAGTGATGTCGCCCGTGGTCACAAACATGCGCCCGATGCCGCCGCGTTTGCGCGCGTAATCCAGGTAGGCCATGGCAATGGGGACCCCGGCGCCATGGGCCATATGGTAGAAGCCGGTTTTCCAGTGGGTCACCTTGCCGCGCGTGCCCTCGGGCGCCACGATCACGGCCAGCCGTTCGCGTTCCTGGAAGGCCTTGATCGTGGTCTGCACCGTATTGTTCGATGCGCTGCGGTCGATGGGAATACCGCCCAGCCAGCGCGACAGCCAGCCGATCGGCCAGCTGAACAAGCTCGCTTTCGCCATCCAGTACACGCGCAGGCGCAGCTGGAAGCACAGCATGAGCGTGATTGGAAAGTCCCAGTTGCTGGTGTGCGGGGCGGCAATGAGCACATACTTGGGATAGGCCGCGATCTCGTCCGGCGACATGCCCTCCGTACGCCAGCCCGTGCTGCGCATGGCAAACCGTGACACGCCAAGCATCAGGCGATTGATCAGGGGCGTTTCAAAAATAGTCCGCTGCATTGCTGGTTCCGGTAAATATGCTTCCACAAGGCACTATTTTACCCCGCCTGCATATGCGAAACCGTTGTTTGCCAGCCCTGGCGGCCCTTATTTTGTCCGCCCGGCGAGCGCGGCGCGGAGCGGCAGGCAGACGCCACATCAGGCACAATGTCGTTCCTTCAAGAATTTTTCCGCGAATCTGCAATGTCCTTCATGTCGCCCACCAATGGCTTGCGCGTCTTGCGTAACCGCAATTTCGCCTGTTACCTGTCGGCGCGCGTCCTGGGTACCCTTGCAGTGCAGATGCAGAGTGTGGCCATTGGCTGGCAGGTGTACCAGATCACCGGCAGCCTGTTCGACCTCGGCTTGATTGGCCTGGCGCAATTTGCCCCCTTCCTCGTGTTGATCTTGCTGGCCGGCCATGTGGCCGACCGCTACAACCGGCGCACCATCATCATGCTGTGCCTGGCGGTACAGCTATTGTGCGCATTCCTGCTGCTGGCCTTTACCTACAGCGGTTCGCGCGTCGTCTGGCCCGTGTTCGCAGTGCTGGTGCTGTTTGGCAGCGCCCGGGCCTTCATGATGCCGGCTACCCAGGCCGTGCTGCGCAACATTGTGCCCATTGAGCAGTTCAGCGAAGCGGTGGCCCTCAGCTCTTCCGCCTTTCACGTGGCGGTGATTGCCGGCCCGATCCTGGGCGGTCTGCTGTACCTGGCCGGCCCCTCCACCGTGTACCTGGCTGCCGTGACACTGCTGGTGCTGTCGGTTGTGCTGATGGGTTGGACGCGGGCCGCACCCCAGGCGGTCAATACCGAGCCGGCCACCTGGCACACGGTGCTCGAAGGCCTGCGCTTTGTGTGGTCACGCCCCATCATGCTGGGCGCCATTTCGCTGGACCTGTTCGCGGTCCTGTTTGGCGGGGCCACCGCCTTGTTGCCTGCCTACGCGCGCGATGTGCTGCAAGTCGGTCCCACTGGCCTGGGCTTTCTGCGCACGGCACCGGGCGTGGGCGCGGCCATCTGTTCCATTGCCCTGGCTTTCTTTCCGCTGCAGCGGCGCGTGGGGGCATGGATGTTTGGCGGCGTGGCCGTGTTCGGACTGGCCACGCTCACGCTGGGCCTGACCGACAGCTTTGCCGTGGCGCTGGCGGCCCTGTTGCTGCTGGGAGCGGGTGACATGGTCAGCGTGTATGTCCGCCACCTGCTGGTCCAGTATGAAACGCCCGATGCAATCCGCGGCCGGGTCAGTGCCGTCAATGCGGTCTTCATTGGCGCTTCCAACGAACTGGGCGAATTTGAATCCGGTATCACGGCCGGCTGGTTCGGCCTGGTGCGCGCCATCGTCTTTGGCGGCGCCGCCACCCTGGCCGTGACGGCCATCTGGATGGTCAAGTTTCCGGTGCTGTCGAAGATGGATCGCTTTCCTCATCATGACAAGCCGCCGCTGTGACCCAGGCTGCGCTCCGCTTGAAACTGACCAGGAAGTATGAAAGGTGTAAGATCAAACCGTGCGCAATGTCGTTGCCAGCGCCGGCGCGGCAGTTTTGACTGCCGCGGCGCACACAGCGCCGGCCTGGAGCAATACCTTTATGAACAACCGGGAGTGAGCTTATGCAAATTAACATCAATACCGACAAGACGATCGAGCGTCACCAGGGCCTGGACGACCATGTGCAGTCAGTGGTTGCGGCTGCGGTGCAGCGTTTTGCCGATCACATCACTCGCGTCGAAGTTCACCTCAGTGACGAACTGAGCCAAAAGTCGGCTGACGGCGGCAATCGCTGCCTGCTTGAAGCTCGCGTGACGGGCTACCAGCCAATCGCCGTCAGCGCGCATGCCGAGTCGCTGCACCAGGCTATTTCTGGCGCGGCAGACAAGCTCAAGCGTGCAATCGACAGCGCCCTGGGCCGCCTGCACGACAAGCAGATGCATGCCACGCCAACCCTGGTGGCCGAGCCTGACGAAGTGAACGAGTAAGATCCGGGTATCCTGGCGGCCACGGCTGCCAGGTGGGGACCGGCAAGGCCCATGCCTGTTGACCGGATTGCCCCGTATTCCCCTGTTGCCCCATACTGCCCCTGCCTGACCTACACCCAGCCCTTGCCGGCCAGCTCGCGCAGGTAGCCCAGGCCCGCCAGCGACCGTGTACCGTACCAGGACAACATTTCGCCATCGACCAGATACACCGGCTTGCCAATCTGTTGTTCCAGCGCGTCCACATGTGCTTCCTGGAAGCGATAGGGCTCGGTGGACAGCAGCACGCAATCGAGCCCGGCCACCAAGGACTCGCTCCATGTAAACGCCGGATAGCGCGCACTGCCCAGCACTGGCGTGGTCCAGCCAATCTCGGCCAGCATGCGGGCAATATAGGTGTCGGCTGAAATGCTCATCCAGGGGTCTTTCCAGATGCAATAGAGCACCGTTGCCGGCCGGCCGCGGGGCGCCGCCTGCAGGCGCGCATACGCCTCCTCGAACCGGGCACACCATTGCTGCGCGGCCGGCTCGACGCAAAAAATGCCGCCAAGCAGGCGCGCCAGACCCAGATTGTCGCGCGGTGCCATGGGATGGGTCACGACCAGGTGGGGGACGAATTCGGCAAGCAAGTCCGCCGTCGGCTTTTCATTCTCATCGATATTGACGATGACGTGGGTGGGCGCCAGCTTGCGGATCTTGTCCACATTGACATCCTTGGTACCGCCGACCTTGGCAATGGCTTGCACCGTGTCACGCGGGTGGATGCAAAAGCCGGTACGGCCCACGATTTGCGGGGCCAGGCCAAAATCGCACAGCATCTCGGTAATGGAGGGCACCAGCGACACGATGCGCGCATGCGGGTCGGGAAGGTGGGTGGTGCCGAGGGCGTCGGTGAGGAGCATGGGATGGGAGCGTGGCGAGCGAAGCTGCCATTGGAACACTGTTATGATGCGATTGCCAAGTGGTCAGGGCGACAATCTACGAGTGAGGACAACTTTGGAACAGACAGGCATCTTTGCACAGTCCACGTATACCATCGACGATCTGCAATTGTTTCAGGACTGCGACCACGGGGCGCTGGCACCCCTGCTGGCCAACTGTGCCATCCTCCGGCTGGCCGATGGCGAATTGCTTGAAGACAGCGCCCGGGCGCGGCTGTTCATCGTCCTCTCGGGCGCACTGGCCGTCTCGGCCGATGTGGAGGCCGGCGCGGGCGACGGCGTAGCCAGCCGCATCTTGCCCGGCGAAAGCGCGGGCGAGCAGGCAGTGCTGGACGACAGCGCCAACCTGTCGGCCATGGCCGCCGTGGGCAGCACCGAACTGCTGGTCATTGACGCAGAACTGGTCTGGACGCTCATTGACAAGTCCGGTGGGCTGGCGCGCAACCTGCTGCGCATGCTGTCCTTCAGGGTACGCGCAGCCAATGCGCAGCTGCGCCGCGGCCAGAAGCTGGGCGAGTTCTACCGCAAGATGTCGATGAACGATGGCCTGACGGGCCTGTACAACCGCACCTGGCTGGCCGACATGCTGCCGAAGATGGTGGCCACCGCCCAGCGCGCCGGCACACCCCTGTCGCTGCTCATGATAGACCTCGACCACTTCAAAACGTTCAACGATACCCATGGCCACCTGACCGGCGACGATGCCCTGCGCGCGGCCGCCGGCGTGGTCGGCGTGGCCCTGCGCCCGTCCGACTTTGCCGTTCGCTACGGGGGCGAGGAAATGATGGTGCTGCTGCCCGAAACAAGCGAACTGCTGGCCGTGATGGTGGCCGAACGGCTGGTGGCGCGCATGCGCGAAACCATGATCTTCCCGGACATGCGCCAGCCCCTGCCCCACATCACGGCCTCGGTCGGGGTGGCCGTACTGGCCGAAGGCATGGATGATCTGGGCCTGATTGCCGCCGCCGATGCCGCCTTGTACCGCGCCAAGAATGGCGGGCGCGACCAGGTGGCGCTCTAGAACCCGCGCCGCAATTGCGCGCCAAGGTTGACAGCGGCGCCGGCCTTGGTCAGCATAGGCGCCGCGCGGCGGCATTTCCGCCCGGCGTACGCACCCACTGACCATTCATGAGCACGCATACCTTTCTCTGGCACGACTACGAAACCTTTGGCGCCCAGCCGCGCCGCGACCGGCCGGCCCAGTTTGCCGCCATCCGCACCGATGCCAGCCTCAACGAGATTGGCGAGCCGATCATGCTGTATTGCCAGCCGGCGCCCGATTTCCTGCCCGACCCGCAATCCTGCCTGATCACGGGGATCACGCCCCAGGCCTGCCTGGCGCAGGGCGTGCCCGAGCACGAATTTGCGCGCATCGTGGAGGCCGCCTTCAGCGAGCCGGGCACCATCGGCGTGGGCTACAACACGATCCGCTTCGACGATGAAGTCACGCGCTTCCTGTTCTGGCGTAACCTGATCGATCCCTACGCGCGCGAATGGCAAAACAATTGTGGACGCTGGGATTTGCTGGACGTCATCCGCATGACTTACGCGCTGCGCCCGGAAGGCATCGAGTGGCCGCGGCACGAAGACGGGCGTCCCAGCTTCAAGCTTGAACACCTGAGCCGGGCCAACGGCCTGGTGCACGAGGCGGCCCACGATGCCCTGTCCGATGTGCGCGCCACCATTGCGCTGGCACGCCTGATCCGCGACAAGCAGCCCAAGCTGTTCGATTTCTGCCTGGCCCTGCACAAGAAGGAGCGGGTCGCCACCGAGATTGGCATGCACCTGCCGGCGCCCCAGCGCCAGCCATTCCTGCACGTGACCGGCATGTTCCCGGCCGAATACGGCTGCATCGCTCTGGTCTATCCGCTGGGCACGCATCCGACCAACAAGAATGAAATCCTGGTGTGGGATTGCCGGCATGACCCCTCGGAACTGTTCGGTCTGGACGTGGAAACGATCCGCCTGCGCTTGTTCACCCGCTCGGCCGACTTGCCCGAGGGCGTGACGCGCCTGCCGATCAAGAGCATCCACCTGAACAAATCGCCAATGCTGGTGTCGAACCTGAAAACCCTGTCCGCCATCCAGGCCGAACGCTGGGCACTGGACCTGGAACAGTGCCGGGCCCACGCAGCGCTGGCGGCGGCGGGGCCGGACATGAGCCAGATCTGGGCGCAGGTTTACCAGCGCGCCGCCAGCGTGGAAGAGACCGATGTGGACGAAGACCTGTACGGCGGCTTTGTCAGCAATAACGACCGGCGCAAGCTGGCCTCGCTGCGCGCCGAGTCACCGGCGCAGCTGGCGGCGGCACGGCCATCGTTTGAAGACGAGCGCCTGGCGGAACTCGTGTTCCGCTATCGGGCACGCAACTTTCCCCACACGCTGACGCAGCAGGAAGCGCAGCAGTGGGACGCGCACCGCGCCGCGCGCCTGTTCGACGGCGCCGCCGGCGCACGCACCATCGAGCAGCTCTTTGCAGAGATCGACACCCTGTCCGAAGACGCGGACGAGCGCGCCGAAAACATCCTCGGTGAACTGTACGATTATGCGGAAATGATCGCCCCACCGAGATTGTGACGCCACCCTATGCCGGTGCTACAATCGTTGGCTTACCAACCAACCAAGATTGCCATGCGCTCATCTGCTCCCCTGTGGTTTGCTTCCCTTCTTGCCCTGTCGCCGCTGGTATCGGCCCAGGGAGGCAGCGCTCCCGCGGCGGCGCCGGTCATTGCGTCCGCGCCGCTTGCCTGCAAGGCCGGCCAGGCCATCAGCGAGGAAGGTTTCGTCAAGCTCGGCGGCATCGAGCAGTGGGTGACCATCAAGGGCAGTGACTGCCGCAATCCGGTCATCCTGTTCATCCATGGTGGCCCGGGCAATCCCAACACGCCCTACGCCAACCTGCCGTACAACGCGTGGGAAAAGGACTTCACGCTGGTGCAGTGGGACCAGCGCGGTGCCGGCCGCACGTTCACGCGCAACCCGGCCACGGCCGACGCCAAGCTCACGGTCGAGCAGATGGCAAAGGATGGCACCGAGCTGGCCGCCTTCCTGCAGACCCGCCTGGGTAAAAAGAAAGTGATCCTGTTCGGTGGTTCGTGGGGTTCGCTGCTGTCGGTACACATGGCCAAGATGCGCCCCGAGCTGTTCGGCGCCTACCTGGGCACGGGCCAGATGGTCAAGACACCGGACAACCAGCGTGACGGCTACAACAAGCTGCTGGGGCTGGCACGCGCGGCGGGCGATGGCCCGACCGTCACGGCGCTTGAAGCACTGGGCGACCCGCCCTGGGTCAGCCCGCGCAGCTTCGGCATCATGCGCCGCGCCTCGCGCAAATACGAGGCCATGAGCGCCGAGCCGACGCCCAAGGCCTGGTTTGCCCCGGCACCTGCCTATGCAAGCGAACAGGCGCAGGCGGAGTACGAGCGCGGCGAAGAGTATTCCTTCCTGCAGTTCGTGGGCATGAAGGGTGACGGCATGCTGTCCACGGTGGACCTGCCCAAGCTGGGCTACGACTTCCGCATGCCGGTATTTCTGGTGCAGGGCGAGCACGATCTGATCACGACGCCGGCGATGGCCAAAGGCTATTTTGACGGCATCAAGGCGCCGCACAAGGAATTCTTCCTGCTGCCACGCGTGGGCCACGATCCCAATCCTGCCATGGTGGCGGCCCAGTACGACATCCTCAAAAACAAGATTGCACCGCTGATGAAGTAAATGCCGCGGCGCTGGCGCCGGTCGTCAGTCGCGGTAGCGATTGATGGCGTCGCGGGTTTCCAGCGCCACGCGGCGCGCGGCGTCGGCAAAGTCTTCGGCACCTTGCGGGGCCGCATACAGGATGGCGCGCGAGGAATTGATCATCATGCCCGCGCCCGCTTTGCTCTTGCCGGAGCGCACGGTCGCTTCCACATCGCCGCCCTGGGCGCCCACGCCGGGCACCAGGAGCGGCATGTCGCCCACGATGGCGCGCACCTGCGCCAGTTCTTGCGGGAACGTGGCGCCGACCACCAGCGCGCATTGTCCATGCTGGTTCCACTGGCGGGCCACCAGCGCGGCCACGTGCTGGTACAGGGGCATGCCGCCCACATCGAGAAACTGCAGGTCCGAGCCGCCCGGGTTGGAGGTGCGGCACAGCACGATCACGCCGCGCTCGCGCCACTCCATGTACGGCTCCACGGAATCAAAGCCCATGTAGGGATTGACGGTCACGGCATCGGCCAGGTAGCGGTCGTAGGCTTCGCGCGCGTACTGGCGGGCGGTGGCGCCAATGTCGCCGCGCTTGGCGTCGAGGATGACGGGAATGTGGGGATAGCTGGCCTTGATGTAGGCACACAGCTGCTCGAGCTGGCGTTCCGCCCCGAGGGCGGCGAAATAGGCGATCTGCGGCTTGAACGAACAGGCCAGGTCCGCGGTCACATCGACGATGGCCTTGCAAAACTGGTAGATGCCATCGGGCTCGTTCTGGAACCGGGCCGGCATGCGCGTGACATCCGGGTCCAGACCCACGCACAGCAGCGATTGGTGGGAAGTCCAGGCGGCAGAGAGCTGGTCGATGAAGTTCACGGGGGCCTTTTTATCATGCATTTGACAGGCCGACATTGTACCCCGAGCCCATGCACGGTTGAAAAGACGCTTTCTACGCATTTCGGGTATATTTTGTTCATTCGACAACTTGTTACGGACAACCAATCATGACCACAACCGCTTTCTCGCGCTGGCCCCAGCTGTTCCTGGCCACGCTGTTCGCCACCCTGCTCTCCGGCTGCGGCTACAATGAATTCCAGACCAAGGATGAAGCCACCAAGGCTGCCTGGGGCGAAGTCGTCAACCAGTACCAGCGCCGCGCCGACCTGATTCCCAACCTGGTCAATACCGTCAAGGGCTATGCCGCCCACGAAAAGGAAACGCTGGAAGCGGTCACCCAGGCGCGCGCCGCCGCCACCAGTTTCCAGATCACGCCCGAAGTACTCAACGACCCGGCCGCCTTCCAGAAGTTCCAACAGGTGCAGGGCCAGCTGTCGAGCGCGCTGTCGCGCCTGATGGCCGTGTCCGAGGCCTATCCCAACCTCAAGGCCGACACCAGCTTTCGCGAACTGCAGTCGCAGCTCGAAGGCACGGAAAACCGCATCACGGTGGCCCGCCAGCGCTATATCACCACGGTCCAGGACTACAACGTGCAGGTGCGCAAGTTCCCGACCAATCTCACGGCGATGATGTTCGGTTATGAAATCAAGCCATCGTTTACCGTGGAAAACGAAGCCGCCATCTCGACCGCGCCTGCTGTCAACTTCGGCAAATAAGCCATGGCCATGCTGCGCACCCTGCTGACGCTGGCACTGGCCCTGGTGCTGATGGCCGGCGCCCGGGCCCAGGACCTGCAGAGCGTGCCGCCCCTGACCGGCCACCTGATGGACCAGGCCGGAATGCTGACGCCGGACGAGCGCGCCCGCCTGGAAGCCTTCCTCACCGAATACGACACCAGGACGGGCAGCCAGATTGCGGTGTTGACCATCAAGACCACGGCCCCGGAACAGATCGAGCAATTCAGTATCCGCGTGGCCGATGCCTGGAAGCTCGGGCGCAAGGGCATTGACGATGGCGTGCTGCTGATTGTGGCGCCGGATAACACCAGCGCCATGCGGCGCCTGCGCATCGAAGCCGGGCGCGGCGTCCAGGGTGTGCTCACCGATGCCCAATCGAAACGCATCCTGTCCGACGTGATTGCGCCCTACTTCCAGAATGAACAGTACTACGATGGCCTGTACTCGGGCGTGGCGGCCATTGCCCACCTGCTCAACAAGGAACAGTTCCCGGCACCACCGGTCCAGGCCCAGGTTCCCTATTCTCAGCAGCAAGGCGATGGCGGGGGCGGTTCCCTGCTCATCCCCCTGCTGGTGTTTGGCGCCATCATCGTGATGCGCATGTTCCGGCCGCGCCGTTCGCGCCTGGCAAGGGGTGGCTGGGGCAGCGGTGCTACCGGCTTCATCCTGGGAAGCGCACTGAGCGGCCTGGGACGGGGCGGTGGCGGCGGCTTTGGCGGCGGTGGTGGCTTTGGCGGCGGTGGCTTTTCCGGCGGTGGTGGCAGCTTTGACGGCGGCGGCGCCTCGGGAGACTGGTAATGAGCATGCATTTTTTTGACCGACTCAAGCGGCAATGGCGCCACTGGATGTCCACCACCAGCAAGGGCAAACAAGCGTTTTCCGACGACACCCTGGCCCGGCTCGGGCAGGCCATCGGCGCCGGCGAGCAGCGCCACCGGGGCGAACTGCGCCTGATTGTGGAGCATGCCATGCCGTCCGACGCCATCTGGGACGACATGAGCTGCCGCCAGAGAGCCATTGCCCTCTTTGCCGAGCATGGCGTGTGGGATACGGAAGACAATTGCGGCGTGCTCCTGTACATCAACCTGGCCGAGCACAAGGTGGAAATCGTGGTCGACCGGGCCATTGGCCGCAAGATCGACCATGGCACCTGGAAGCAGGTTTGCCAGGGCATGACCGAAGGCTTTGCCAGGGGCGAATTTAGCGCCAGCACCCTGGCGGCAGTCGAGCAGATCAACACACTGCTGGCCCAGCACTTCCCGGCCAGTGGTGCCCGTGCCAACGAGCTGCCTGACCATCCGATCGTGCTGTAAAAAAGCCAGCGTCGGGTCCGGCCTGTAGGTAGAATTCGCATTTCAATCAGTTGAAAGCAATGCATGAGACTTGAGAACAAAGTTGCCATCGTCACCGGGGCCACCCAGGGTATTGGCCTGGCGTGCGCGCGCCGCCTGTTGCAGGAGGGCGCACGGGTGATGCTGGTCGATATCAAGCCCGAGGGTGAGGACGCGGCGCGTGAACTGGGCGAGCAGGCCCGCTTCTTTGCGGCCGACGTCAGCCTGAAAGTGGACGTCGACGCCATGATGGCGGCCACGCTCGCCCAGTTCGGGCACGTCGATATCCTGGTCAACAATGCCGGCGTCACCCACGCCGCTGATTTCCTCGACCTGTCCGAAGACGACTTCGACCGCGTACTGCGCATCAACCTCAAGTCCATGTTCCTGTGCGGGCAGGCGGCCGCCCGCCACATGGTCAGCCAGGGCAGCGGTTGCATCATCAATATGTCGAGCGTCAACGCCGAACTGGCCATTCCCAACCAGGTGCCCTACGTGGTATCGAAGGGGGGCATCAACCAGCTGACCAAGGTCATGGCGCTCAACCTGGCGCCGCACGGCATCCGCGTCAACGGCGTCGGTCCCGGAACTATCCTGACGGAACTGGCGAAAAAGGCGGTGCTGGCCAGTGCGGAGGCGCGCCACACCATCCTGTCGCGCACGCCCGCCGGGCGCTGCGGCGAACCGGAGGAAATTGCTTCCGTAGTGGCCTTCCTGGCCAGCGAGGACGCGTCCTACATGACGGGCCAGACCATGTATGTGGACGGCGGCCGCATGGCCCTGAACTACACGGTGCCGGTCCACGAATGAGCGAAGATAGCAAGCAGGCGCTGCCGGCAGACGTCAACCCGCTGGAACTGGACCTGCAGTTCTGCTTTGCCTTGTATTCCGCCTCGCATGCGATGACGCGGCGCTACAAGCCACTGCTCGACAGGCTGAGCCTGACCTATCCGCAATACCTGGTCATGCTGGTGCTGTGGGAGCAGGACGGGATCCTGGTCAAGGACATCGGGTCACGCCTGTTTCTCGATTCCGGCACCCTGACGCCATTACTCAAGCGCCTGGAAGCCAATGGCCTGGTGACGCGCAACCGCGACCCGCAGGACGAGCGCCAGGTGCGCATCCTGCTCAGCGATGCGGGCCGGAAGCTGCGGGAACGTGCCGGTGTCATTCCCCAACAGGTGCTGTGTGCCAGCGGTGAAGAACTCGCATCGCTGTGCCTGTTGCGCGACGATCTGGCGCGGGTGCGGGACCGGCTGTTCAAGGCCAGCGAAGATGCGTCCTGATCCTTGCCACGCCACACATTACGGCAATCAAATTGTGCGCAATTAAATTGTGCGATCTTAAATTGTGATATATTTACTTCTCAATGCTTGTTCACCCACCTGCCGAGGAGTTTTCTATGACTACACTGTATACCGCCCACGCCACTGCCACCGGAGGCCGCGACGGCCGTGGCGTATCCGACAACAAGGCGCTTGATGTAGCCTTGTCCACCCCAAAGGAACTGGGCGGCGCCGGCGGCCCGGGAACCAACCCTGAGCAATTGTTTGCCGCTGGCTATGCAGCCTGCTTTCTGTCGGCCATGAAACTGGTTGGCGGCGCGCTGAAAACCCCGATTCCGGCAGACAGCAGCGTGAACGCCTCCGTTGGCATCGGCCCCAATGACAAGGGCGGGTTCGCCTTGAGCGTCAAACTGAATGTGACAACGCCTGGCATGGCCCCGGAGGCGGCCCAGGCGGTAGTCAACAAGGCACATGAAGTCTGCCCTTATTCGAATGCAACCCGGGGCAATATTGATGTGGAAATCGCCGTGAATCAGTAAGTTATACGGCGCATGAATGTCTGGTATCCGAAACAACAATTAGACATATATTTTGCTGCGCACCATAATAGTGCCTGTCTCCACTATTCTCCTCCAAGAAGATAGTTTAAGCCCGCTTTCACCAGCGGGCTTTTTTTTGGCTGATTTACCGCGCGTTCAGGTTCGGCAAAACAAGGAGTTTTTTGATCCATGTCATAGAGAAGACACACTGTTTCGCTAAACTTTGTTCCAGCTTCCATACACGCAACCGATATGCCTGATGGCAGTCAGGTGTGCCAGCCCCGGTGCGGCACACCACTCCGAATTTTCCGAATTGCGCGATTGCATCGCACCAAAAGCGAGCGCAATCGCGCCTGTGCTGCACCATTCCGGTTCCGCTTGTGCAGGTGATAAAAAAGCGGATTTCCCCTTGAAGACAGGCGCCGATCTAGTATCATGAATGCCCCGACGTCTTTCCGAACCCTTTTGCATTATTGCCAAGCGGAGTATTCGAATGAGTCAACATCTTCTTGAACCAGAAGCCCGGGAACATCATCATCACGCCGCGCCCGGCCGCCGCCATCATCCCGACGACGAGCAACTGATCCTCACCGAGTTCGATCCAGACAAGGTGATCGATCACCTCGAGCCTGAAGAATCGGCCATTGACCTCATCACCTTCGGCACGGTACGCGAGACCTGTCCCAAGTGCCAGCACGCCCACCTCAAGCTCGTGTTGCGCCAGCGCCGCGTGCGGCTTGCCCACCTGTTCTGCGCCGATTGCCTGAGCTGTTTCGATGCCCATTACAGCAATGGAAAGTCGGCGCTGACCATCTAGTACCGCGCCGCAAGTGGCGATTGCATGGTAAGGTGGCCGTTTTAGGCTGCCTCACCTTCATGTCTTCCCTGCTGAATCTTCTCGTGCTGGACGAGCGTCTGCGCCGCCAGCGCTTTTATGTTGCCCTCCTGCTGTTTACTGTCATCCTGATCGTCGGCTCCATTCCCGGTGCGCGTCAGGAAATTGGCGTGTTCGCCAGCGGCATCATTTTGCACAGCGTTGCCTATTCGACCCTGACCGTGCTGATGTTCACCGGCGTTCAGGGCAGCCGCAAGCGCCGCGCCATCGTGGCGTCCCTGGCCGTCATTGCCATGGGCGCACTCGACGAACTGGTCCAGAGCGCCCTGCCCTACCGGGTCGGCTCACTGGGCGACTGGCTGGTCGACAGCGTGGCAAGCCTGATCACGGCCGCCACCATGTGGGCACTGCTGCCCGTGCCCCAGCCGGCCGCGGGCGCATCGCGCAGCGACTGAGTACACGCGGCCGATCACCCCGGCCCCAGTGCCGGTTCAGCGCCAATCTCCCATCTTTGACAAGCCTCAAGTGACCCTCAGTCTGCTGGAACGCGGCTGGGCATCGACTCTCTTACTCGGGTGGCACGCGCGATTCTCACGCATGGCAAAAAACACCCAAACAATAAGGAGTTGATCATGAAGGGCATGAAACTTAGCGTGCTCCTGGCAGCCCTGCTGGCAATCGGCCTGGCAGGGTGCAGGTCCACCGGCATGACGGATGACAACGCGGCTTCCACCACGGTCTCCAGCGACAGCGACACACCCATGGCCAGCGGCAGCGGTACTGCGGCAGGCACTGGCACAACGGCGGGCACCTCCACAAGCGCTGGCACCGGCACCAGTGCAAGCAGCGGCGCGGGCACCTGGAGCGGCAGCACTGCCAGTGGCGCGACGGGAACGGCTGGCGGGGCGGGGAGCATGGCAGGCACCGGTACGGGCAGGGCTTCCGCGAGCACTGACCCGGCGCAGGCGTCCACCGCGCCTCCTCCCGGTATGGCACAAGCCTACGCTGCCGCGGCAACCGGTGCACCCAACAGCACCGTCACCAGTATAGAAGTGGTGCCGCGCCACAGCAGCGGCGCCGCTACGGCAGCCGGCGCCACAGCTGGCCAGGGCGCAGTCGGCGGTTCGTCCACCGCTGGCACTACGGGCGCTTCCGTCACGGGGGACAGGTCGTATCGCATCACCTTGCGCATGGACGACGGACGCACTCAGGTCATCACGCAAGACTGGGCACCGGCGTTCGGCACTGGTGAGCGGGTTCGCATGATAGATGGGGTGATCCGGCGCTGAGCATCTTCGAAGAGGTGCATTGAACTGGCAGCGATCACGCAATGCATGCCTCCTCGCACGCCGGTCATTCTGCCTTGTGCCATAGTGCCATAGTGCCATCGTGCCAGCGCCCCGTCCCGCTCGGGAAGTGGCCGGGTGCGCTGCGGGTTCCTATTTGGCCAGTTCGACCAAGGCTGCCGTGTACATCTGCAGGTTCAGCAGCAGCTGGCGCATGGTGATGAATTCATGCTCGGAGTGTCCCGTGTAGACCTTGCCCGGCATGGCCGGACCAAAGCTGACAGCGCTTGGAAACAGGCGCGAATTGGTGCCGCCGCCCACCGACACCGGCTGGGGATTCCTGACCCCGGTATAGTGCGAAAACACGGAAAGCAAGGTGGGCACCTGGGGCGCCGAAGCTTGCACCCATGGCTCGCTGATGTACAGCGCCAGCTTGTCGAGCGCCACGGCCCGCCGCTGCTGCCATGCGGCCAGCGCGGCGCGCAGCTGTGCTTCTACCTCGGCATTGCTCTTGCCGCGCGGGCGGCGCAGGTTGATGGTCAGCTCAGTGCCGTCGGGATGATCCTTGATCACCGTCGGGGCCAGGGTCATGGGCCCCATGAAGGGGTCGCGGTAAGCCACGCCGCCAAACTTTTCCGCGTGGATTCCGGTGCCGATCATGTCATTCAAGAACGTCACCAGGGTAGCGGCGGTGGTGGCGGGCCATGGCTGCACATCAAGGGCGGCCGCCAGCATGCTCACGGCATTCAGGCCATCCTGCGGCTTGGACGAGTGCGCCGATATGCCACGCGCCTCGATGCGCAGGTGGCCGCTGCCCTGGGGCGTGAAGGTGTAACGCATCCCGGCCTGGGCCGCCGCCCGGCGCCGAATCGCCGCCTCCAGCGGCGCTGGAACATTGGCCAGTACGGCCCTGGCGTCTTCCGGGATCTGGCTGCCGAAAAAGCCGCCGCCGAACTCACTGATATAAGCCCCGCTGTCAGGTAGCGGCAGGCGCGGCACGGTGAAGCGTATGCTGCCGTATCCTTTCTCGGCCGTGACGACGGGATACTCGGCATCAATGGTGATGTTGATTTGCGGCGGCACATGGGTCTTGAGGAACTCCGACAGCGGCGTCCAGTCTGACTCTTCGGCCATGTAAACATACAGCTCAAGGCGCTTGCTCAGCGCGATCTTCTGATCCTTGATGGCCTTCATTGCGTACATTGCCGTAGCGATGGGTCCCTTGTCGTCTTCCGTACCGCGACCGATCAGGCGTCCCGGTTCGCTGGTCCGATCAAGCACAAAGGGCGATTTCTTCCATTTGGTCGGATCCACCGGCTGGATGTCGCCGTGGGTAATGATGCCGACCCGCTCGCTGGCGGCACCGAGGCCGATGATCACAATGTAGCCGTGGTCGGCATAGTCCAGCCCAAGCCGGGCGGCATGGTCTTTCAGGTACTTTTTAAATCCCAGGTGCTGGGGATTGCTCTCAAACGGCACGTCTTTGTCGGCCACTGTATTGAAACTGACCATGGCCGCCAGGCTGTCGACCACGTCCTTGCGGTAAGTCGTCACGGCATGGCGCGCTGCCTTGATGGCTGCCGGTCCCGGAACCTGGGCAGCAGCAGGTGCGCCGGCGGCAGCGCCACCTTGAAGCAGGCACAGCAAGGCCGCGGCCACAAGGGGCTGGAAAAACGTTGAAGTAAGCTGCATGGGAATCGACCCTGGAACATGACCGCATGAGTCTAGCACTTATTGCCTCGCAACATTCCACCTGCGACACCGCCACCGATGCGGTATGGTGAGGTCTACAAGGAGCCCTGCATGCATGCAAAAACGGTAAAGCGCGTCCATCCCGCGATGCGCGACGACATTGGCGACCTGCTGACCCAGCGGCCGCTGCCCGGCCCGGACACCAGCCAGATCGATCCCTATCTGTTCTTGAACCATCACGGTCCCCAGGTGTATCCGCCCGATAACGACGGCTTGCCCTTCGGCCCCCATCCCCACCGGGGATTCGAGACAGTCACCTTTATCATCGATGGCGCCCTCATGCACAAGGACAGCGCAGGCCACGCCAGCACGATCGGTCCCGGCGGCGTGCAATGGATGACGGCCGGCAGCGGCCTGGTTCACGCGGAACTGTCGCCCCAATCCTTCATGCGCGACGGCGGGCCGCTGGAAATCCTGCAGCTGTGGGTCAATCTGCCGGCCCGCCTCAAGATGAGCGTGCCAAAGTACATGGGACTGCAAGCAGCAGACATACCGGAAATTGAGGAAGATGACGGCAGGGTGACCATCCGCCTGGTTGCCGGGCAATGGCAGCAACAGCACGGTCCCATCAGCTCGCTCACCGGGCATTTCATGAGCACCATCACCATGGCCCCGGGCGGGCAGTTGCGAATCGACGGCCTGGCCGCGCGCAATGTGCTGCTGTACGTGATCCGCGGCGCGGTCCATATTGGTCCGGACCGGGTCGGTGCCCTGCACCTGGCGGAACTTGGCAGCGAAGGCGGCCATATCAGCCTGTCCAGCGACGAGGGCGCCATGCTCCTGTTCGGCCATGCCAAACCGCTCGGCGAACCGGTGGTGGCGCACGGGCCGTTCGTGATGAATACGCGCGAAGAAATAGCGCAGGCCGTGGCGGACTACCAGGCGGGGCGCTTTGGCGCCGCCCCGGCCTGACGGGCAGCCGACGCCGGGCCGGGCAAAAGCGCGACCTGGATCAAACCAGGCCGTAGAACCAACCTCGTCCAGATCCATCGAACTCAGGCGATGCAAGCGCGCCTGCCGGCGCGCCCGCCGGAGCCATTCATGGATAACAGGAAGCTGATCTGCGTCGACCTCGATCACGCCCACCCCACCCTGCCCGAGGGCTGGGAATACCACCACTGCGCCAGCCTGCGTGAAGCCGCTACCTTGCTGCGCAGCGCGCACTTTCCGCTGGGCCTGCTGTGCCTTGGCGCGCGCAGCGACGCGGCCGTGCTGGGCCGCTTTCTGCGCCAGCACTGGCACACCCGCTGGGTGGCGCTGGCAGTGCCCGGGGTGCGCGACACGCCGCTGGCGGCGCTAATTGCCGAGCACTGCAGTGACTATTGCACCAGTGGCACCAGTGGCCCAGACCCGGCTACGCTGGCCCTGGTGCTCGGGCACGCCTGGGGCATGGCCAGCCTCGCCGCGGCGCCCCCTGCAGCCGTGCGCAGCACCGATCCGATGGTCGGCACCAGCGATGCCATGACGCTGCTGCGCTCCCAGGTGCGGCGCATGGCACAGGTGGCAGCGCCGGTGCTCATCTGGGGCGAGAGCGGCACCGGCAAGGAATTGGCAGCGCACGCCATCCACGGCCTGTCGGCGCGCGCGCGCGGCCCTTTTGTTCCCATCAATTGCGGCGCCATCCCCGCTGCACTAATCCAGTCCGAGCTGTTCGGCCACGCGCGCGGCGCATTTACCGGGGCCGCGCGTGACAAGGCTGGCCTGATTGAATCTGCAGCCGGCGGCACCTTGTTTCTCGACGAAATTGCGGATCTGCCGCGTGAATTGCAAGCCAATCTGTTGCGCTTTTTGCAGGAAAAGACGATCTACCGCATCGGTTCCACGCGCAGCATGGCGATCGATGTCCGCATCATTGCCGCCTCCCATGTCGACCTGCAGCAGGCCGTGCAAGCCGGCCAGTTCCGCGAAGACCTGTATTACCGCCTGAACGTCTTGCCACTCACCGTGCCACCCCTGCGCGCGCGGCGCGCGGACATCGTGGCGCTGGCCGAGCATGTCTTTGACAGTCACGCGGCAGATAAGGCGGCACGCCTGAAAGGCTTCAGCCAGGCCGCGCGCCAGGCCATGCGCGAGTATGACTGGCCCGGCAATGTGCGCGAGCTGATCAACCGGGTACGGCGCGCCATGGTACTGGCCGAGGGCAGGCTGGTGTACCCGGATGACCTGGGCCTGGGCGGCGACGCACCCCTCGCGGACACGGCCGCCCAGCTGCACGACAGGCGCAGCCTGGCCGAGCGCAGCGCCATCCTGGCCAGCCTGGCCAGAAGCGGCGGCAATGTGACACATGCCGCGCGCGAACTGGCCGTTTCGCGCATGACCCTGTATCGCCAGATGGCCAAGCACGGCATCGGGTCCTGAGTACCAGCGCGATCACTCCACCTGTCACAGCCATGCGACAAGCCGCAAACGTCACGATGCAGCCGCGCAGGCCCGCAGAGAACGGCCGGCAGCGGCGCTGTGCCGGCTGTTGCCGTCACAGGGGCGCGACAGTTGCCGACCAGGCGTGCAGGCAGCGTAGCGCCAGCGCCGCTCTGGCGCCACACCGGCACCGCTTTTGCCTGCCAAATCAAGCACTTGCCCCAGCCCGGCGACGCTGGCACCAAGTTTGCAGTAAGCCTCACAACCGGCCAGGCGTGCCGGATCAAGGTCAACCACATCAAACAAGGGGTACATATGAAACAAACCATTCTGGCCACCGCCATTGCCCTCGCGTTTTGCGCAGGGGCCCATGCCGATCCTGTGAATACGGCCACCAATCCTTCGGGCAGCAGCGGCGGCGCGCTCACCCAGACCGCCACCGCGACGGCCACCCAGAGCGGACCCGGGCCGCAGGCGAGCGACGATTCCGTGGCCACCCAGCTGTCCGATACCAGCAACGACAAAAGCAGCAACCAGAACAATAGTGCCGGCGATGCGCTGGGCATGGGACCGGGCGTGTCGGCGGCCAACAATGCCTCCACCGCCACTTCGAGCATGGACAACAGCTATAACACTTCCACTGCCACGGCCAGCAGCAGCCTGACCGGCATAGTCACCGGCAACGCCATCGACACCATCGGCAATACCGCCAGCCATGCGGGCAGCAACGGTGGCGGCAGCGGCGCAGGCGGCGCGGGCGCGGCCGGCCTGGGCGGCAACGCCACCGGCGTGGGCGGTAGCGGCGCGGCCGCCGCAGGCGCCGGCGGCGGCAGCGGCGCCGCCGGCGGCACCGGCACCAATGGCAGCGCGGCCAACGGCGGTCCGCTGGCCGCAGGCTCGACAGGCGGCAATGGCGGCGCCGGCGGCAACGGGGGCGCAGGCGGCATGGCGCTTGGCGGCAATGGCGGCGACGGCGGCACGCCCATCGGTGGCAATGGCGGCAACGGTGGTCCTTCGCTGGGCGGCACCGGCGGCACCGGCGGCAGCGGTGGCACAGGCGGCCTGGCATTGGGATCGACCGCCACGGGCAGCAACCAGGCCACTGGCGGGGCCGGCGGCACGCCCGGCACTGACATGGCGGCCGGGGCAGGTGGCGCCGGGACCACGGGCGACAGCAGCACCATGGCCGGCGACACCACGGTGGGCGACACCGGCGGCGGCGGCAGCGGGGAGGCCGGCGGCAGCGCCACCGGGGGCGCGGGCGGTGCGGGCGCGGCCACTTCCAGCAGCGGCGGAGCAGGCGCGGCTGCCACTGTGGGCGATGGCGGCAGCGCCGGCGCCGGTGCGGCAGGCGGCGGTGCCACTGGCGGCACCGCCAGCAACGGCTCGCCTACCGTCGGCAACGCCAGCGGCGGCGCGGGCGGCATGGGCGGCGCGGCCGGCAGCAATACCGGCGGCGGCGGTGGCGCCGGTGGAGCCAACGTGGCGGGCGCCGGCAGTGGTGGCAGCGGTGCTGCCGGCACCGGGGGCGCGGGCGGCACCAGCACGGTCGATGCCGGCACTTTCGACATGTCCAACACCATGAGCAATGTCGGCCAGTCGGCCGCGGGCATCATGGCGACGGTGCAAAACAATGGCTTCTCGTCGCTGATCCAGCAAAGCGTCAACGTGCAGTCCAACCTGAGCCTGGGCCGCTGATCCTGCGGCCGGCGCGGTGGCAGGCGCCGGCCGTAACATCCATTTTGCAAGGAGAAACCATGGCAGTTCCATCTACCCGCATGCGCCGTCCGCGCCTTGTGGCAGGCCTGATCTGCGCCATGCTGGGCGCGCCGCTGGCCGCGCGCGCGCCTGACCACGTTCAGTCAAGCCTGGGACCACCCATTACGGCCGGACAGCTCGCAACGGCGCGCGGCACTGGCGGCGTTAGCCTCAGCACCACCCTGGGCGGCGCCGTGACGGGCAATACGGCAAGCGAACTGGTCACAGGCGCCAACACGATCGCGGGCGGCGCCCTGGCCGGCGCCAGCGGCGTGCCGGTGGTCATTCAAAACACGGGCGCCAACGTACTGATCCAAAACGCCACCGTCATCAACCTGCAGCTGCAATGATGAGAAACCCGCTTCTCCTTGGCGCGCTCCTGGTGGCGGCCAGCCCTCCGGCGATGCCGCTTGAGCTGGCCGTGGGCGGCGCGCGCTTTCAGCTGCCCGTCGGCAGTGTGCAGGCGGCCCGTTTTGGCCACACGCTGCGCCAGCAATACGATTTCAGCTGTGGCTCGGCCGCGCTGGCCACCCTGCTCAGCTACCACTACGGCTATCCCATCTCGGAGCAGGAAGTGTTTGCGCACATGTACCAGCAAGGCGACCGGGCCAGCATCGGCAAGGCCGGCTTTTCGCTGCTCGACATGCAGCGCTTCCTCGCGGCGCGCGGCTTCAAGGCGGACGGCTTCCAGCTGCCGCTGGCCAGATTGGAGCAGGCAAGGCTGCCCGCCCTGGCCCTCGTTGCAGAGAAGGGCTATCGGCATTTCGTGGTCATCAAGGGCATCGCCGGCAACCGCGTGCTGCTGGGTGATCCCTCGCGCGGCACGCGGGCGCTTTCGGTGGCCGACTTCACCCGCATCTGGATCGGCAGCCTGCTGTTTGTCATTCACGGACCTGGCAGCGAGCGCGTGCGTTTTAATGACGCGGCCGACTGGCGCGCGGCCCCGGCGGCTCCCGTGGCGGCGACCGTGCCCCGCGACATGTTGCACAACACCACCCTGCCGCGCCACGGACCGGGTGACTTTTGACAGGAATTCCATGAAGTTACGCAATCATTTATGCATGGTGCGCTGCCTGCCAGGCCTGATCCTCACGCTGGTGGCGCTGCAAACGCCCGTGGCAGCTGCCACGCCGCACGACTGGCAGCCCGTTGCGGCAGCCCGCCTGGCCGCCCTGCGCGGCGGCTTTACCGTGGCGCCAGGCTTGCACCTTTCCTTCGGCATCGAACAGCGCGTGGCCATCAACGGGGTCATGGTAGCGCGCAGCGCATGGACGGTGCTGCACGGCCGCCAAGGACATCCGGGACCCGGCGCCCCGGCCATGCTGCTCGTGCAAAATGGCAGCACCCAGGCCATGCCGGCTGGGTTGGCGCCTGACGTGGGAGCCGGCATGCTCATCCAGAATACGCTCAGTGATCAGCACATTGGCAGCCAGACCACCATACACGCTGCCGTCAACAGCGCAACCCTGCTTGACGCAATCAATTTTCAAGGGCAGTTGAGCGACGCCCTGGCGCGCGCTGCAGCGGCGAACTGATGAGGGCCAGGATGATGCCCAAGCTGCCCCGGCAACTGCGCTACGCCGCGCTGGCAGCCCTGCTCCCTGTGTCGCTGGCACATGGCCAGACACCGGCAACGCCACCCGTGCAGGCCCAGCTTGCTGACCTCCAGCGCCAGCTGACCGAGCAGCGCGAACTGATCGATGCGCTGCGGCGGGACCTTGCCGGGCGCGCGGCGCCCCCCGTGCTACCCGACGCGCTGCAGGCCAGCCGGGGCACGGGCAAGCCGCCAGCCACGGACCCTGGCATCCAGGGGGCGCAGTCCTTGCCTTTGCCGTTCCCGGCAGCGCCCGCCCGCCCAGCTCTTGCCCTGGCCCAGGGGCCCCGGCAGGCTCGGCGCTCCCCGACCGCTGCCCCCCGGCCGCCCGCGGTGGCGCCCCTGTTCGAGCAGCCTGGTGTCCTCACGCCACAGGGCAAGCTTGTCCTGGAGCCGGCACTGCAGTTCGGGTATTCATCGAGCAACCGCGTGGCCCTGGTCGGTTACACCATCATTCCCGCCCTGCTGATCGGCCTGGTGGATGTGCGCGAAGTCAAGCGCAATACCACCACCGCCATTTTCGGCGCCCGCTATGGCGTCAGCAAGCGCCTCGAGGTGGAAGCCAAGCTGCCTTACGTGTATCGTTCCGACGCCACGGTCAGCCGCGAAATATTTACCGGCACGGCAGTGGAGAATGTATTTTCCACCAGTGGCAAGCATGTGGGCGACGCGGAAGCCGGCCTGCGCCTGCAGCTAAACCGGGGCGGGCCGAACCAGCCCTTTTACGTCGGCTCCCTGCGCTGGAAGTCGCGCACCGGGCGCGACCCCTTCAGTGTCGTCACCGATTGTGCGCGGCGCTGCATCGGCCCCAATGCCAGCGGTACCGGCCTGCCCCTGGACTTGCCAACCGGCTCGGGCTTTCACGCAATCCAGGCCGGCCTGACCTGGCTGTTTCCCTCCGATCCCGCCGTGTTCTTCGGCAGTGTCAGCTATCTGCATAACTTCCGGCGCAACAATGTCAGCCGCACGGTGCTGGGCGGAGAAAAGGAATTTCTGGGCGACGTCAAGGCCGGTGACATTGCCGGCTTCAATATCGGCGTGGGACTCGGCCTGAACGAGCAGGCGGCGCTGAGCCTGGGTTACGACCACAGCACCATTGGCCGAACCCGCCAGGACGGGGTGCCGGTCGCCGGTTCCGTGCGCACCCAGCTGGGCACGCTGCTGCTGGGCATGTCCTACCGCAGCAGCGAGCGGCGCAGCATCAACGTGTCGGTGGGCGCCGGGCTCACGCGCGATACGCCCGATGTCTCGCTCACCGTGCGCATGCCCACCAGCTTTTGACGCTGCCGCCCATTCCCGGCTACCATGGAAGCTCCTGGTCTCTATGGCGGCGCCACCATGCATCCTGTTCCCCTGGTCCACACCACGCGCGGCTATGCCGACACCGGCTATACCACCGAAAACGTGCACATGGGTTCGGTGGCCGTGGTCGATGCCGGCGGCAAGCTGCTCTGGTACGCGGGCGACCCGGACTTTCTCACCTTTACCCGTTCGGCGCTCAAGCCCTTCCAGGCACTGCCCTTCCTGCTCAGCGATGGGACGGCACGCATGGGCCTGACAAGCGGGGAACTGGCCCTCATGTGTGCCAGCCATTCGGCTGAAGAAAAACACTTGCAGGTGGTGCAATCGATCCTGTCCAAGACCGGCCTGGACGAAACCCATCTTGCCTGTGGCTGCCAGGTGCCGCTGTATTACGACAGCATGGGGGTCACGCCCCCGGTGCAGGCATGGCGTTCAGTCCACCACAACTGTTCCGGCAAGCACAGCGGTTTCCTTGCGTGGTGCCGCCTGCACGGCGTGCCCACCAGCGGCTATGTCCAGCGCGACCATCCGCTGCAGCAGGCAATCCGGCGCACGCTGGCCGCGGCCGTGGGCGTGCCGGAGTCAGCCATGCCGGTGGGCATGGATGGCTGCTCGGCGCCCAATTACGCCCTGCCCCTGTCCACCCTGGCACAGCTGTTTGCCCGCCTCGCAAGCGGCAGCAAGGATCCCGTACTGGGCCCGGCGATGGGCGAGCTGTACCAGGCCATGACGCGCTTCCCGGACCTGGTTTCGGGCGAAGGGCGCTGCGACCTGGCCTACATGCGGGCCGGCGAAGGCGACTGGGTCAGCAAGGTGGGGGCCGATGCGGTGCAAACCATCGGCGTGCGCTCCGCAGGCCTGGGCATTGCCATCAAGATTGCCGACGGTGGCGTGCGGGCGCTGCACGTGGCAACCTGCAGTGTGCTTGATCAGCTCGGGCTGCTGGGCCTGGAGCAGCGGGCGCAGCTGGAGTCCTTCCGCCAGCCACTGATCAAGAATGCCCGGGGCATGACGGTGGGCGATGTGCGGGCCGTGCTGCAACTTCAGCCAGCCTGAGCACCGGGCGGTGGGCACGCCTTACTGGGTTGCCAGCACCAGCGTTTCCTTGATTTCTTCCATGACCACATAGCTGCGCGACTGGGCCGCACCCGGCAATTCCAGCAGCATGTCGCCCAGCAATTTACGGTATTCAGCCATTTCGTGGATGCGCGCCTTGATCAGGTAATCAAAGTCGCCCGACACCAGGTGGCATTCCTGCACTTCGGGAATGCGCAGCACTTCGCGCCGGAACTGCTCAAAGGCCGAGGCTGATTTCTGGTTGAGCGTAATTTCCACGAACACCAGCAATTTGGCCCCCACGGCGGCGGGATCGACCCGCGCGTAATAGCCGCTGATCACCCCGTCGCGCTCCATGCGCTTGACCCGCTCGATGCAGGGGGTGACCGACAACCCCACCCGTTCCCCCAGCTCCTTCATCGAGATGCGGCCCTCCTGTTGCAGGATGTGCAGGATATGCCGATCGAGTTTATCGAGGGTACGGCTTGATTCTTTCTGGATTCTCATTAACTTCCACCAAATAGGCGAGCTTTTACGTGAACAAACACTGGTGAAAACCCAATAATATAGCCGATATTCTCGAAAATCCATCTAATTAAGGGGCAAGCATGCGTGTAGTGATTCTCGGTAGCGGCGTCATCGGCGTTACCAGCGCTTACTACCTGGCAAAAGCCGGCCATGAAGTGACGGTCATCGACCGCCAGCCGGCACCGGCGCTGGAGACCAGCTTTGCCAATGCGGGCCAGATTTCCCCTGGCTACGCTTCCCCGTGGGCCGCGCCCGGCATCCCGCTCAAGGCCATGAAATGGATGTTGCAGCGCCACTCGCCCCTGTCGATCACGCCGGACGGCACCGCCGCCCAGCTCAAGTGGATGTGGGCCATGCTGCGCAATTGCACGGCCGAACGCTACAGCGTGAACAAGGAACGCATGGTGCGCCTGGCCGAGTACAGCCGCGACTGCTTCAAGGAACTGCGCGACGAGGCCGGCATCAGCTATGAAAGCCGGCAGCGCGGCACCATGCAGTTGTTCCGTACGGAACAACAGTTTGCCAGCGCCGCCAAGGATATCAAGGTGCTCCAGGATTCCGGCGTTCCCTACGAACTGCTGACCCGCGACCAGCTGGGCAATGCCGAGCCGGCCCTGGCCTGGGTCAAGGACAAGCTGGTCGGTGCCCTGCGCTTGCCCAATGACGAGACCGGCGACTGCCAGCTGTTCACCACGCGCCTGGCCGCCATGGCAGAACAGCTTGGCGTGAAATTTCGCTACAACGTCGCCATCGACCGCCTGGCCGCCAGTGGCGGCAGCATAACGGGCGTGCATTGCGGCAGCGAACTGGTGCAGGGCGACGCGTATGTGGTGGCCCTGGGCGCGCATTCGACCACACTGCTCGGCTCGCTGGTCGACATCCCCGTCTATCCGATGAAAGGGTACTCGATCACCGTCCCCATCACGGATGCGTCCCGGGCGCCGGTCTCGACCATCCTGGACGAGAGCTACAAGATTGCCGTCACCCGCTTCGACGACCGCATCCGGGTCGGTGGCATGGCGGAAATTGCCGGCTTTGACCTGCGCCTGAACCCGCGCCGCCGTGCCACGCTGGAAATGGTGGTCAACGACCTGTTCCCCGGCGCCGGCGACACGGCCCAGGCCTCGTTCTGGACCGGCCTGCGTCCCATGACGCCGGACGGCACCCCCATCGTCGGCCGCACCCCGCTGAACAATCTGTTCCTCAATACCGGCCATGGCACGCTGGGCTGGACCATGTCCTGCGGCTCGGCCCAGATGCTGGCCGACCTGATGTCGGCCCGGCGCCCCGCCATTCCGTTCGACGACCTGTCGGTGAGCCGCTACGCCGGGCGCCGCCAGGGCGCCAGCCTGGACCTGGCCAACGCCTGATTTCCCAGCACCAGCGATCCCGGCGTGTCCGGGATTTTTTTCGCCCGCGCACGTGGTCCTTGCAATTCGCGCCCATTCGTGGAGAATCAGGCCAGCCTCTTACTGAACTGCGCAAGGAAGCCATGAAGCTTGTCCGTCACGCCCTTGCCTGCGCCATCCTTGCCAGTACCGCACTGGCCCCGGCCGCGGCCGGCTGCTCGCGTCCCATCAGTGTCCCGGTGGCAGCGAGCGGCCACAGCGTCACGATCAGCCGGAACGGCGTGGGCGGCCTGTTCCCGGAAATGCTGACGCTGGTGGGAGCCCGCGCCGGCTGCACCTTTGTCTGGTCAGTGGCGCCGCGTGTGCGCCAGGAAACCATGTTCGCCAGCGGCCAGGCCGACATCCTGGTGGCCGCCACCCAGGTCGAGCGTCGCGATCGGCACGGCATCTTCATTCCCATGTTTGAAACCCGGCCCGTCATGATCTCGGTCAATTCGACGCGCGCCCGCCTGCGCTCCATTGACGACCTGCTGGCGCGGCGCGACCTGCGCGTGGTCCTGGTACGCGGTTACGACTACGGCGATGCCTACCGCGCCATGCTGGCCACCCTGCAGGCGCAGGGCCGGGTCTACCTGCAGCCCGACCCGCAGACCGTGGCCCGCATGCTGGCCGGCTCGCTGGCCGACGTCACGATCATGCCGGCCAGTGTCTTCATTGCCGGCGCCAGCGATGATATACGTACCGCAGACCTGGTTCGCCGCCTGCGCGTGGAACCGCTGGTGGAGCTGCCGTGGATCAAAAGCGGCATCTACCTGTCGCGCACATCGCTGCGCGACGACGACCGCAGCGTGCTCGAACGCGAGCTCCGGGCATCGGTCAGGTCGGGCCTGTGGTGGCAGGCCATGCGGCGCTACTACCCGCGCGACACCCTCGCCCGCAGCACCCGGCCCATCGGCATCAGCCCTCCACCACGGTAATGGGCAGGTCGCGCCGCTGCACCGCCTCGTTGCCCGCATAGTCGGCCGCCAGGATGCGGATCACGTAGTCGCCCGGGGCCAGCTGCGCCGCGCTCCAGCTGCCGGCGCGCGCCGCGCCATCGCGCACCACGTTGGTCACCACGTACAAAAAGCGCGTACGCGCGCTGCCATACACGGTGATGCCGCTGTCCCTGGCATACGCCACCTGTACGCTCTCGCGGTCCGGCGGCAGCCGGTTGAATTCGATGTTCACCACCGGCTGCTCGTAGCCCGCCAGGGGCGTGCCATCTGCGCCCAGCAGCTGATACCCAACCCTGTACAGGCCAAGCTTGCGCCGCGCCGCGTTGCCGTCGGCCTGGTCATAGGCCTCCACCACAATCGACAGGGGTCCGGCACTGCGCGGCACCAGCAGGCGCTTGCCCGCCCGCGCCTTGAGCGTGGCGCCGCCCGCGTCGCGCAAGGTGACGGCATCGATGGTGGGAATCACGCTGTCGCGAAAGCCAGGCAGCGGCAGCATCTGGGCATTGGCCACCCTGCCCGCGGCGTGGTACACCAGGTGCACGTGGTACATGCTGTTGACGGTACCGAGCGAATCGCCCACCTCAAAGCGCGTGCCGCGCCGCACCCGCACCTGTTCCGGCTTGCCCTTGTCGTCCTTGACGATGGCAAACCGCGCCGGATCGAGCGCCGCATTGCTGGCAGTGCGCCCCACGCGCAGGTGGTAGTAGGTGAAATTATCGAAGCCAATCCCCTCGCCCACCGAATTGACGCCGCCCACGGGCAGCGGGCTGCTGACCTTTTCGCGCGACACCGACAGCACCGGCACGCCCATGGCGCCCTGGACGTCGAGGCCATTGTGGAAGTGATGCAGGGCCTCGCCGTCATAGCTGCCGCGCGCCTCGCCCACCACGCCCACCACTTCGTGCGCCCGGTCTTGCGGCGCCAGCGGCCACGGAAAGGGCGCGGCCGGTACCACCGGTGCCGGCCCCGCAATGCCCCCGGCGGCAGGACCGGGCCGCCCTGGCGCCACCTTGCGCACCAGGCGCGCACCGGCATCGGCCACAATCAGCGCACCGCGCCTGTCGAGCGCAATGCCCGCCGGCCGTGCCAGCCGCGCCGACCTGGCGTCGCCAACGTCGATGTCGATGCCGATCCCGGTCAGGCCGCCCAGCTGCCCTGCCGGCGAAATCTGCAGGATGCGTCCGCGCGCCATGTCGCCCACATACAGGTAGCCGTCGGCCGTCAGCGCCAGCGCAAGGGGCCGGCGCAGCAGGGGATCGTCCACATCGGGCACGCTGTGTGCCACCGTGGCCACCTGGCCGTCGCGTCCGATGCGGCGAATGGCGCCGTTCCTGATATCGGCCACATACAGCACGCCGTCGGCACTGCTGGCAATGGCCACCGGCGTATCGAACATGGCGGCAGCGGCCGGGCCATCGAGCTGGCCCGGCGTTCCGCTGCCGGCCACCGTGCTGACCATGCCATCGGTACCGATGCGGCGGATACGGTCGTTATAGGTGTCGGCCACATAGATATTGCCGGCCTTGTCCAGGGCCACGCCGATCGGCCCATTGAACTGTGCCTGCCCACCCGGCCCGTCGGCAAAGCCGGCGCTGCCCGTGCCTGCCAGGGTGGTCACCACGCCGGCGGGCGTGACCATGCGGATGGCATGATTGCCGGTATCGGCCACAATCAGGTTGCCGCGCGCGTCAAAGGCGATGCCCGATGGGGTATGGAAGCGCGCCGCCGCCCCGGTACCATCGGCAAAGCCCTCGATGCCGCCGGCCACGTCGGCCACCGCGGCGTCCGGCCCGATGCGACGAATCCGGTTCTGGTCCCCGGCGTCGGCCACATACACCACGCCGGCGGCGTCGAGCGCCACGCCGTAGGGGTCATCGAAGCCGCCTGCCAGATCGGTGATCCCGGCCTGCCAGCCCATGACAGTGGGCGGCGCCCTGTCCGCCAGGCGGGTCACTTTGGCCACCAGTGATGTTTGCGGGCGCGCGCCCAGGTACCAGACGGCGGCGCCTGCGACGGCCAGCGCCAGCACCACGGCGGCGACTTTTTTGTGCTGCAGCTTCACACGGCACCCCTGCTTGACTTGAGAGATGGGAGCTTACCGCATCGCCTGCTACACTACCAGCCAGCAGCTGTTCAACCCAATCGAAAGCAGCAATGCACACACACCCAATCAATGCCATGATCGCCGCGGCCAACGACGCGATCAACCGCGAAGACTTCGATGCGGCCATGGACTTTTATACCGACGACGCCACGCTGGTGGTGGTGCCGGGAAGGGCCGCCAACGGCAAGACCGAAATCCGCAAGGCCCTGGCGGCGCTGGCCGAGCACTTCCAGCACACGCTGTATGTCACCCAGGGCGACACGATCGTGATCGAAGCGGGCGACACGGCGCTGGTCATTGCCCAGACCAATGTGCGCGCCAACATGAAAAGCGCCTCGCCCAGCCTGGAAACGCGCAATGCCAATTATGTGTTCCGGCGTGGCGCAGACGACAAGTGGCGCTGCATGGTGGATAACTCCTACGGCGCGGCCCTGCTGGCACTGCCGCCGGTGTGAGAGGCTGCCGCGCCTGCCGCCTCAGGGACCGGTCTCCGGCAGAAAGGTCACCAGTTCGTCGCCCCGCTCGACCGATACGGGCTCGGTGCCCAGACAGCCGCGCACGCGGACCTGGCGCGGCGCCGCATTGGCCACCGGCACGGTGCGTATCCGCATGCGATGATGCAGCACGGTGCCCGAGGGTGAAATGAGGGAGGCCGAGGCAAGCGGCCCCTGCACATAGATTTCCACGTATTCCGGCTGGGCCGTCGCTGACAGCACATGGGTCAGGCCCAGGCTGTCGCCGGTGCCGAATTCTATCTTGCCACTGCCCCGTACCAGCGCATACTGGCGGCCGCCCACCGGCATGCCGCTATCCTCGTCAATAAGCTGGAATTGCCCGGCGTACACCTGCCCGGCAGTGCCGCGCTCGGGATGAGGGGGCAAGGGATTGGACAGTGCCCTGCCACTGTCCTTGATTACCTGGCTGCGCAGGACCTGGCTGGTGAGCAGGCGTGGTGGGGAATCGCAGCGGCAAATACACAAATCATTTTCCAGCGCTACATTGCGCCCGTTCCAGGTTTCCGGGATCCGGGGCCCGACACAGCCGATTTTCCCGGTGGTATTACATACGGGACAAGCGACCAGGTCGCCCTCGAGCGCGATGGCCGCCCCTTCGATATGGCTGGCGCTGCTGGCGGAAATCACGCGCCCGCCTGCACTGGTGGGTGCGCCCAGCGTGACAAAGTAGCGCCTCATGGTTCCCGGCCCGGAACGGGAGGTGGCCGCAGCAGCGGCAACAATGGATCAGCAAACATACAGTCTCCCCAATTGACTCAGCAAAAGGCCGAGATGCTAGGTTACGTGCTGCACTCTTTGAGTATTTGATATCGCTCAACTGTAGTCCAATACAAACTTGCGGCACCCGGATACGCCGGCGCGCCGCCCGTGGCACCAATTGTCCAACAGATCACTGGAAGAGAGCACGTCAGGCGAAACAGAATCAATCTGAGTCGCGGTAAATACAAATATTCTCTTTTCATGCACACTGCATGGCGCAAGCGCCGCAATCAGTGCTATCGTGGGCAATCAATTAAGCCATCAACAGTTACAAGGCGAATGCGCCCAACCCCCGCGCCGCTGTCCTCTGCCATTTATATGTTTGCCTGAACTTTTGCGTACAGCTAACAAACTCAAGAGAGATTGACGCGTGCATCAGCAAGACCGAAACGACACCAAAACCAGGCTCATCGTCGAGCAAGGCATTGCCTGCGACACCAGCCACGGCTCGGTGGCCGCATGGCGCTTCATGAGTTCGCAGGGCTTGCCCGAGCCCCTGATCCTGCGCGTGCTGTCCGAGCCATCACGCCGCCGTGCTACCGATAGTCACGCTGCCGCGTCCGGCACCAGCGCGTCGGACGGTGGTGCTCCCGCTCCGGGCCCGCCCGGGGCGCCGCCATAAATACTGCATAGCGTTAAGCACCACACGCATGCTGGCCGCGCCGCGGCGGATAATCATCTACTTGCTCATGACGAAGCCCCTGATGATTAATCTACATGAAACAGCCGCCATCATCGTCCACGGTGGCGTTGGCGGATTTGAACGCGACAGCGATGGCTGCGCCAGTGCAGCCGGCTGCGCCCGCGCGGAACTGGACCGTGGCAATGATGCACTGGCGGCAGCGATAGCCGCCGTAGTCGCCATGGAAGACGATGGCCGCTTCAATGCCGGCAGCGGCGCCATCCTGGGCCTGGATGGCGAAACCATCGAAATGGACGCGGCCGTCATGGACAGCCAGGGCCGTCTGGGGGCGGTGGCCTGTCTCCGCCGCGTCAAGAACCCGGTCCTGGTCGCGCGCGACGTGGCCGCCAGCCCCCACCGCATGCTGTGTGGCGAGGGCGCGCTGCGCTTTGCCCGGGTGGGCGGCCATGCCGACTATTACCAGCCGTCCGACAAGGCCGGCATTGTCCACCGCGCCCTGATCAGCGCCCTGGCCCCCGACGCCGGCCCGTTCGGCATGCTGTGGAATTACCAGCTGCCGCCGCCGGAACCGGTGCGCTACGCCTGCGACACGGTGGGCGCGGTCGTGCGCGACAGCAATGGCCATTTTGGCGTCGCCGCCTCTACCGGTGGCAGCGCGCCGGCCCTGTCCGGCCGGGTGGGCGATACGCCGCTGGTAGGCAGTGGATTTTATGCCGGCAAGGCTGGCGCCGTCACCGTCACCGGACAGGGAGAACAGATCATTCCGCACCTGCTCGCCCACACGGTCTACCAATGGCTGGCAGAAGGCGGGGCCATGGAAAATGCCCTGCAGCGCGGCCTCGGCCTGTTTGCCTCCGACCTGGATATCGGCATCATCGCCATTACGGCCGGCATGGCCGGCAGCGCCAGCCGGCGCGGCATGCCGGTCACCTTGCTCTGACGCCTTTGCTCTGAAGCAATAGCTGGCGCACGGCCCGGACTCGGCCCTGTTAAATATTAAACTCGCCTGCCAGCCCGCCGACACACGGTCGTTCGTAATCGTTGTCTTACACGAACACAGCTCCGCTGCCGATAGGTCAAGAATGTTGACACGGGCATAATAAGTTTTTCGATGTGAAATGACGATCCCATGCTTACTTCATGCCCTTACCAGCAGGACGGCAGCGCTACCCTGAATGCGCCCAGCCCGGTCCTGGCCAGCGGCAGCCCGTCGCGCACCCTGTACGAGCAGCTTGCCCACGGCATGGCCGAAGACTGCGAGCGGGACATTGACGCCTATCTCGAACGTCAGATTGGCGCCAGCCTGGCCCTGCCCTGCGACCTGCCGGAAAACCCCGCCGAGCTGGCCGGGTGGGCCGCACCGCGCAGCGCCGCCATTGGCAAGCTGTATCGCGACTATCTCGCCGAACGCAAGGCCGGCGCCCCGCGCCGCTATTTCTCCAACCGTGCGCACGCCCTGTACTTCCTGCGCTGCGTGGCGCCCACCAAGCTGGTCGATGGCGCCTGGCTGTTCAGCTGCCTGCGTCGCTGGCATGAAAACGAATTTCGCCCCCTGATCAAGACCTACGTCGAAGAGCTGGGCGACGGCCTGCCGGCCAAGAACCACGTCACGCTGTACCAGCGCCTGCTCGACACCCATGCCTGCAATGACTGGCATGATCTGGACGACGCCCACTTTGAACAGGGCGCCATCCAGCTGGCCCTGGCCTACGGGGGTGAGCGCTTCCTGCCCGAGATGGTGGGCTACAACCTGGGCTACGAACAGCTGCCCCTGCACCTGCTGATCACCTCGTACGAACTCAATGAGCTGGGCATCGACCCCTATTATTTTCAGCTGCACGTCACGGTGGACAATGCCGCCACCGGCCACGCGCATGACGCGGTGGACGCGCTGCAGCGGCTGATGGCGCGCGCGCGCGACCCCAGGGATTTCTACCGCCGTGTCAAGAATGGCTACCGCCTCAATGAGCTGGGCGCCAGCACCAATTCCGTCATCAACGACTTTGACCTTGAAACCGAGTTGGTGCGCATCATGGCCAGCAAGGCGGCAGTGGGCCAGGACATGCATGGCGACTATTGCCGCGTGGCCGGCAAGACCATCAATGCCTGGCTGGCCGACCAGTCGCAGATTCCGGAATTGCTGCGCGCCTTTGAGCGCACCGGCTGGATCAAGCGCGGGGCCCCGGCCGAGGAAAGCCGCTTCTGGCGCCTGATCCAGGGCGAACGTGCTGAAATGTTCGGCGTCTTTTCACCCTACGAGCAGCAGATCCTGTCGGACTGGATCAATACGCCGCAAGACGCTTCCGCCGCTGCCGTCACGACAAGAATTCCCTCGTTCCGCGCCCGCCAGCGTGCCCTGGAACCGGTGGCCGCCCCGCGCCCGGCGCCGCATGCACTGCGCACCCTGATCCGCTATCCCTACCAGGGCCTGGCCGGTGAGCACGCGGCCGAGGACGACCAGCTGCGCGCGCTGGAACAGGCCGTCGCCCTTGCCCCCACCAAGGCCGATGCCATGAACCTGCTGATTGAACAGATGTCCCCGGCGCGCCACCACAGCGCAGCAGGCCTGATGGCCACCCGCATGTTCGTGCGCCTGCTGGGTTGAGCCATGAGCGCAGCCGTCATCTCCATCGAAGAACACCGCATCGAGCAGGTGCTGCCCCAGGGCGCCGCCAGCGACGAGTGCAAGGCGGCGCTGGTCAAACTGGGCGTCGCGCTCAAGCAGCATGCCTATGAATTCACCACCGTCACGCCGCTGACGCACAAGCGTGTCAATGAGCGCGCCAGCGCCGCGCTGGCGCACGACCTGCCCGCCATCTTTGGCTGGAACCGTCCATTCCGGTATGCCGTCCCCGGCCCCTACATCCTGGACCTGATGCGCGCCGCCGGCGTGGTCGATGGCGATGCCGGCGAAGGCATGCAGCGCGCCACGGTGCGCGCTTCCACCCTGGGCGGCCAGCTGTACTTCCACTCAAGCTGGCCCACCACTGCCAGCGATTCCGTGTTTTTTGGCCCCGATACCTACCGCTTCGTGCGCGAACTGCGGCGCGCCCTGCCCGCGCTGGCGTCGTCCGTCAGGCGCGCCGTCGATATCGGCTGCGGCGCCGGTCCGGCAGCCATCGCCATCGCCCTGGCCTGTCCCGAGGCGACCGTGTTCGCCGCCGACATCAATCCCGCCGCCCTGGTGCTGGCCGAAGTCAATGCGCGCATCGCCGGCGCCGGCAACGTCGTCACCGTCAACAGCAATATGCTCAACAACGTCGACGGCCAGTTTGACCTGATTGTGGCCAACCCGCCCTACCTGGTCGACAGTGAGCAGCGCACCTACCGCCATGGCGGTGGCGACCTGGGCGCCGCGTTTTCGCTGGCCGTGGTCAGCGCCGCCATCGAGCGGCTCGCGCCCGGCGGCACGCTGCTGCTCTACACGGGCGTGGCCATGATTTCCAGCGCCGACCCGTTCCGGGTCAAGTTCGAGCCGCGCCTGCGCGAGGCAGGTTTCGAATGGACCTACGAGGAAATCGATCCCGACATCTTTGGCGAGGAACTCGATACCGACGCCTACGCCGGCGCCGACCGCATTGCCGCGGTCTGGCTGCGCGCCACCGCCCCGGGGGCAGCATGAGCGACGGCGCCGCTGGCAAACCCGGAAGCCTCCTGATCATCGGGGGCAGCGAAGACCGCGAGGATGCCCGTCATATCCTGGAGCGCTTCGTCACCCTGTGCGGAGGACCGGCCGGCCGCATCGCCGTCCTCACCGCCGCCAGCAAGATCGGTGAACTGGTGTGGCAGGACTACCAGAGGGCATTTGCACAACTCGGCGCGCATCACTGCGTGCCGATTCACATTGAAAGCCGCGCCGCCGCCAACCATCCTGCCATGGTGGCGGCCATCGACAGCGCCGACGGCATCTTCATGACCGGCGGCGACCAGAAGCGGCTGCTGTCGCTGGTGGGCGGCACCGCCGTGGCGCAGGCCCTGCATGCGGCCCTGGCCCGCGGCGCCTGCGTGGCCGGCACCAGCGCCGGCGCGTCGGCCATGTCGGACGCCATGCTCACCTACGGGCGCGCACGCCTCAAGCCGGTCAAGGGCACGGTCGGCATGGGCAAGGGCCTGGGCTTCCTGCACGGGGTGATCATTGACCAGCATTTTTCGCAGCGCCGCCGCCTGTCCCGCCTGCTGACCGTGGTGGCCCAGAACAGGAGCCTGATCGGCATAGGCATCGATGAAGATACGGCGCTGCTGATCGGCGCCGGCGAAGGCATCGAGATCATCGGCGCCGGCACCGTTACCGTGGTTGACGGGCGCTCCATGGTCACCGACATCGACAGCATCGACCCGCGCGCAGTACCGGAAATGCTCGACGTGCGCCTGCACATTTTGCCGGCAGGTAGGAGCCACCGCATTGCAGGCGGCGCACAACCCGGCGCGCTGAGCGACTTCCTTCACCTCGCTACCCGGATTGTCCAGCCATGAAAATCATCGAACAGCGCATCCTGCGCGGCCCCAATCTCTGGTCCAGGAAGCGCTGCCTGCAGACCGTGGTCGACATGGGCGAGCTGTCCGGCACGCTCAGCTGCGACCTGCCCGGCTTTGGCCACGATCTGCTCTCCACCTTTCCCGGCCTGCACCAGTTCGCAGCGCCCCTGGCCAACGGCAGTTTCGTGGCCGAGACGGTTGCCCAGGTCACGCTCGAACTGCAGCGCATGGCGGGCGCCGCGCCCGACCACCGCTTTGCCGCCATCATGCAGGGCAAGCAGCAGCAAGTCAAAATCATCGTCGCCTACCAGCTCGAAACGCTGGCGCAAAAGGCCTTTGCCATGGCGCTGGACGTGGTGGCCCGGCTGGCCCGGGGCGAGAACGTGGCGATCGAGGACGATCTGGCCGAGCTGACCGCACTGGCCCAGGGCTGCGCCGTGGACCCGCAAACGGCCGTGGTGGTCAACGCCGCCCTGGCGCGCGGCATTCCGGCCATCCGGACCGGGGGCGACAGCGGCCAGTTCCAGCTTGGCTGGGGTAGCCGCCAGCAGCGTCTTGATGGCAGCGGCGGCGTGATCTGCCTAGACGCCCTGTTCGGCGCCGGCGACGGCCGCATTCCCGTCATCGCCGTCACCGGCACCAACGGCAAGACCACCACGTCGCTGATGATCGCGCACTGCGCGCGCCTGGCGGGGCTGGGCACGGGCGTTACCACCACCGAAGGCATTTACATCAACGGCCAGCGCGTGATGGCCGGCGACTGCGCCGGTTTTCACTCGGCCCGCCTGCTGCTGTCTTCGCCGGAAGTCGACCTGGCGGTCCTGGAAACGGCCCGCGGCGGCATCCTGAAGCGCGGCCTGGCGTTTGACCGGTGCGCGGTGGCGGTGGTGCTGAACGTGTCAGCCGACCATCTGGGGCTGGACGGGGTGGAGACCGTGGACGACCTGGCACGGGTCAAGGCGGTGGTGGCCAGGAGCGCATCGGAAGCGGTGGTGCTCAATGCGGACGATCCATTTTGCATGGCCATGGAACCGGCGCTGGACGCGAGCGTTCAGCGCATCTATTTTTCCATGTGCGCCGACAGCGCCATCTTGCTGCGCCACCTGGACGGGGGCGGCCGCGCAGCCTGGTACCAGGACAGCACGCTGATGCTGGGCGATGGCGCGCGCCGCATCGAGCTGCTCAAGGCCAGCGCCATGCCGGCCGCCCTGCATGGCCACGCGCGCTTTAACGTAGCCAACGGCCTGGCGGCAGCGGCAGCCCTGTTGGCGGCGTCCTTCACGCCGGCGCAGACCGCTGCCGGCCTGGCCAGCTTTGTGTCGGACCAGGATAACAATCCGCTGCGCGCCAACCTGCACTACCGGCGCGGCATTGCGGTAATGGTGGACTATGCCCATAACCCTGCGGCCTACGCTGCCCTTGGCCAGTTGCGTTCCCTCGCGCGCGGGCGCTGCGTGGGCGTGGTCACCAGCCCGGGCGACCGGCGCGACGCCGACCTGCGCGCCATCGGCCGCGCCTGCGCCGGCGCATTCGACGAACTGTTTGCATACGAAGCCGATCCGCGCGGCCGGGAACCCGGCGCCACTGCGCAGTGCATCCTGGACGGCGCCCGCGACGGCGGCATGCACGGCGCCACAATGCACCCGATCACCAATGTGAGCGACGCCTTTGGCGCGGCCATGGCCAGCTGCGAAGCCGGCGACATGATCATCTTCGCGTGCGCCTCGATCGACACGGCCTTGCGCGAACTGGCCCGCTTCGACGATCAGCACGCCCTGCCCCGGCCCGCGCGCACCTACGTTCCCAGCCTGGCGCGCTAGGCGTGGCGCCAACGCGGCTGCCCCGAAAGTGCTAACCTGTCGGTTCACCTACCGCAAAGGAGCGCCATGAATATTCTGATCGTACTGACATCGCACGACCAGCTCGGCAGCACCGGCAAGAAGACCGGCTTCTGGCTCGAGGAATTCGCCGCGCCGTACTACGTGTTCCGCGACGCCGGCGCCAACGTCACCCTGGCCTCGCCCGCCGGCGGCCAGCCGCCGCTTGACCCCAAGAGTGACGCCGACGACGCCCAGACCGCGGCCACGCGCCGCTTCAAGGACGATCCCCAGGCCCAGGCCGCGCTGGCGAGCACCGAACGCCTCGACAAGATGGCGCTCGCCAGGTTCGACGCCGTGTTCTACCCGGGTGGCCACGGCCCGCTGTGGGACCTGGCAGAAGACCCGGCTTCCATCGGCCTGATCGAAGCGGCCCACGCCTCGGGCAAGCCGCTCGCCCTCGTGTGCCATGCACCGGGCGTGCTGCGCCATGCCAAGGGAGCGGGCGGCAAATTCCTGGTCAGCGGCAAAAAGGTCACAGGCTTTACCAACACCGAAGAACAAGCCGTGGGCCTGACCGACGTGGTGCCGTTCCTGGTCGAGGATATGCTCAAGAATAACGGCGGCCTGTATTCCAAGGGCCCGGACTGGGCATCCTACGTGCTCACCGACGGCAACCTGATCACGGGCCAGAACCCGGCATCGTCCGAAGAAGCCGCCAAGGCGGTACTGCACTTGCTGGCATAAGCATGGCGATCACGATCTCGCGCATCCTGCATGCAGGCTACGTGTTTACATGCGGCGAGACCGTGATCGCGTTCGACCCGATTGTCGAAAATCCCTTCAGCCGCAACTGCCATGCCTTCCCCGACGTGGCATTCGACCACGCGCAGATTGCCCGGCTGCGCCTGGCGGCGGTATTCATCTCGCATTACCACGACGACCACTGCTCGCTCGACAGCCTGGTGCACCTTGACCGCGCCACGCCCATCTACATGTACTGCCTGTTCGAGGAAATGTTCGACATGATCCGCGCGCTCGGCTTCACGCAGGTGCAGCAGGTGCGCACCAATGAGCCGATCCGCGTGGGCGCATTTGACGTCATTGCGCGCCAGGCGCTAGACGCCGACGTCGACTCCATGTTCCAGATCCAGGCCGAAGGCCTCAATATCCTCAACGTGGTCGACGCCTGGATCGACAGCGACTGCCTGGCGCGCTACGCCGACAGCGTGCGCTGGGACATGGTGCTGTGGCCATTCCAGACCATGCGCGAACTGGCGGTCCTGTCGCCCGGCCGCGCGCAGCCGGTGCCTGAGGCGCTGCCGGAAGAATGGTTCGAGCAGCTCGCCATGCTGGCCCCGCGCTATCTGGTGCCAAGTTCCTGCCAGTTCGTGCAGGAGCCATGGTCCTGGTACCGGCATGCCTACTTCCCGGTCAGCTACCGCCGCTTCGCGCGCGAGATGGCGGCAGCGCTGCCCGGCACGCAGGTGGTGCGGCTCAATCCCTCGGTGTCCGTCACGCTCGACCAGGACGGCGTGCGCCCCGCGCCGCCGCTGCCATGGGTGCAGCCGGTGGGTGAGCAGGATGTGGACTACCATTATGACCCGCTCCTTCCGGTGCCTTCCACCGCCAGCATCGCCCGTCGATTCGGGAAGCTGACCGACGACGAACAGGCACTGGTCGATGCATATTGCAGCGCGGGGCTGCTGGAAAAGTACCGCGCCATGCAACTGGACGAGGAAAGCTACTTTGCCCGGCCCCGCGTGTGGCAGCTGTCCGTATTCGACCACGAAGGCACCGCCAGACCATACTGGTACCGGGTCCATGGCGACATGATCACGTCCATCGCGCCCGGCAGCGCGGCGCCCGCGTGGACCACCGAGGTTCCCGCCGCCAAACTGCACGGGGCGCTGGCGCTGGGCGAATCGCTCACCACCATGTACATGCGCATCAACGGCGGCACGTTTGACGACGCCATCGAGGCCGACCTGCAGCACGCCGACCTGCTCGACGACCCACTGGTGCGCACCCTCTTCAACGACATCTTCGGCGCCTACCAGGCAGCCCAGCTGCGGCGCCTGCAAGGGGCGTAGGTGCTCACACTGCGGCGCGGCACCGTCGGCTACAATGGCATTTTCGACACAGCGCCATCAGCACGGCAGGGGCGGCACGTTGGCACCACTACAGCAAGGCTTTCTCCTCACACGCCACTGGCGCGACACGCCCGCGGGCACCGAAGTGGACCTGTGGCTGGCCACGGACGATGGGCCGCGCCACCTGCGCCTGCCGCTGCAGCAGTCGGTGGCATTCATCCCCGCTGAACACCAGGCCCAGGCCGAACAGCTCCTGCACGGTGAACGGGGTGTGGAATGCAAGCCGCTGGGCCTGCGCGACTTCCGGCAGCGCCCCGTCGTCGGCCTGTACTGCCGGCAGTACCGCCAGCTCCTGAAGATCGAGAAGCGCCTGCGCGAATACGGCATCGACGTATTCGAAGCGGACGTGCGCCCGCCCGAGCGCTACCTGATGGAGCGCTTCATCACCGCCCCCGTCTGGTTTGGCGGCACGCCTGCGCCTGACGGCAGCGGCATCCTGCTCGACGCCCACATCAAGCCCTGCCCCGGCTACCGGCCGCGCCTGACCATGGCGTCGCTCGACATTGAAACGACAGCCCATGGCGAACTGTATTCCATCGCGCTTGAGGGCTGCGGCCAGCGCGTGGTCTACATGCTCGGGCCACCGAACGGCAACGCTGCCACGGTCGACTTTGACCTGCAGTACTGCGACAGCCATCCGCAGCTGCTGCACCGGCTTAACGACTGGATGGCGCGGCACGACCCCGACTGCATCATCGGCTGGAACGTGATCCAGTTCGACCTGCGCGTGCTGCAAAAGCACGCCCAGCGCCACGACATTGCCCTGCTGCTGGGACGCGGCGGCAGTGCCATGGAGTGGCGCGAGCACGGCAGCAGGCAGCATTTTTTCGCCGCTGCCGCCGGCCGCCTGATCATCGACGGGATCGAGGCGCTGCGCTCGGCCACCTGGAGCTTTCCGTCATTTAGCCTGGAGAACGTGTCGCGGACCCTGCTGGGCGAAGGCAAGGCCATCGACAATCCGTATGACCGCATGGCCGAAATCGACCGCCGCTTCGCCGAAGACAAGCCGGCACTGGCGCGCTACAACCTCAAGGATTGCGAACTGGTCACCCGCATTTTCGCAAAGACCGAACTGCTCACCTTCCTGCTCGAGCGTGCCAGCGTGACCGGCCTTGCGGCCGACCGCAGCGGCGGCTCGGTGGCCGCGTTCGAGCATCTGTACATGCCCATGATGCACCGCCAGGGCTACGTGGCGCCGAATCTGGGCGATGTGCAGGGCGGCAACAGTCCCGGCGGATTTGTCATGGATTCGCAATCCGGCCTGTACGACTCGGTGCTGGTACTCGACTACAAGAGCCTGTACCCCTCCATCATCCGTACCTTCCTGATCGATCCGGTCGGCCTGATCGAAGGCACGCATGCGGCAAGCGAGACGGACACCGTGCCCGGCTTCATCGGGGCGCGCTTCTCGCGCCACAGGCACTGCCTGCCCGCCATCGTCACCCGGATCTGGCATGGGCGCGATGCCGCCAAGCGCGAGAACAACAAGCCGCTCTCGCAGGCGCTCAAGATCATCATGAATGCGTTTTACGGCGTGCTCGGTTCCAGCGGCTGCCGCTTTTTTGATCCGCGCCTGGCCACGTCCATCACCCTGCGCGGGCACGAAATCATGCACCACACGCGCCGGCTGATCGAGGCCCAGGGCTACCAGGTCATCTATGGCGATACCGATTCCACGTTTGTGTGGCTGCGGCATGCCCATTCGGATGAACAGGCCGCGGCGATTGGCCGCGCGCTGGTGGGGCACGTCAACGCCTGGTTCGACCAGTACGTGCAAGAGCAATTCAAGCTGAGCAATGCGCTGGAGCTGCAGTACGAAACCCACTACCGGCGCTTCCTGATGCCCACCATCCGCAACTCCGAAGAAGGCAGCAAGAAGCGCTACGCGGGGCTGGTGACGCGGCCCGATGGCAGCGACGACATGGTGTACAAGGGCCTGGAAACGGTACGCAGCGACTGGACGCCGCTGGCCAAGCAATTCCAGCAGGCGCTGTACCTGCGCATCTTCAAGGCCGAGCCCTATCAGGACTATGTGCGCGATTACGTCAAGCGCACCATCGCCGGCGAGTTTGACGACCTGCTGGTGTACCGCAAGCGCCTGCGCCGCTCCCTGGACGACTACGAACGCAATGTCCCGCCACAGGTGCGCGCGGCGCGCATTGCCGACGACTTCAACCGCGCCCACGGCCGTCCGCTGCAGTATCAAAATGGGGGCTGGATTCAGTACGTGATGACGGTGGCCGGTCCCGAACCGCTGGAAAACCGGCGCGCACCGATCGATTACGAGCATTACCTGAGCCGCCAGCTGCAGCCGGTCGCAGACGCGATCTTGCCGTTCGTGCGCGACGACTTCACCCGCCTCACCAGCGGCCAGCAATCGCTGTTCTAGCGCTAGCGCTGGTACTAGTAATAAACCACGTACTCGTTGTACGGCGGCGGGCTGATGCCGGCAAAACGCACGGCCTGCATCTGCTCGTCCCAGACAAACGGCTTGCCGGTGTAGGGATTGCGCAGTGCCGACGCCGCCACCTTGCCGGCCATCGCCGCCGGCTCCGGATCGTCACTGCGCAGCTGCGCCGTGAGCAGGGCTGCGCGCCGCAGCGCTTCCAGGTCGGCCACGCGGCTGGCAAAGAATACGACTTCATGCATGCGCGGCCCCGGCAGCGAGCGCCCCGCCAGGTTGTACAGCCAGCTGTCGACGACATCGTCGCCGTCCGTGCGCGCGCCCGCCAGAGCGCTTGCCGCCTGCGGCAGGCGTGCGTAGTCGGCGCCGAAGGCGTCGGCCGTGGCCACCAGCGCATCGGCATGCGGGTTGAGGGTATGCTGCACCTGGAACAGGCGGTCGTTGAGCTTTTCCAGCGGCGCCCACAAGCCGGCACGGTGCTTGTTCTTGACCACCATCACACTGCGCCGCAGCGTCTGGAACTCGCTTGCCGCATTGCGCAGAATCGCGCGTTCGGGCGCACTGAGCGCAGTGCGCCACGCCGGCGGGATGGCCTGCAGGCGCTGTTCGGGCGGCATGCTGCGCATCACCAGGCTCGACCACGTGAAATGGCGGTTGATGGCCACCGTCGCCGCCCGTTTGGCCGTGAAATTGTCGGACGAGGCCAGCACCATGCGCCAGAACGCCAGGTCGCGCTGCAGCAGGTCGGCCACGGCCTGCGCCTCGCCCTTGCCGGCCGTGATCCAGGCATGGACAAAGAACAGGCGCTGCATATCGAGCGCGGCGTTGTAGGGCGCCAGCGGCAGTTCCGGATCAAATGGCCGCGCTTCGCTCCAGGCGCCATGGTCGAGCAGCGCGAGATAGCGATCCAGTATCCACTGTTCAGAATTGACCCATGCCACGGCCTGCACCGGGTCCGCGTCCAGCGCTTCGGCGCAGTTGCCGTCGATCTGGCGGCAGGAGGCATACAGTGCCAGGAATGCCGGGGCCCGCTCCGGCGTAGCGCCGTCGAGCCCGTCCGGGAACACGCGCGCCGCGCCGTTGGCCTGGGCCTGCTGCTGCAGCCAGGTAAAGCGGGCCCTGCCGATAACGCGCGGGTCCTGGCCCTGGGGCGCGTCGATGCCCAGCAGATAGATGAAAGCGTTATCGGCCGGCGCCACCGTGGGCAGGCTCTGGCTGACCTGCTCCAGGCGCCGCGCCCCGGCCGAGGGCGCGCGGTCGTGCCAGTTGACAGCCAAGAACACGAGAGCAATCGCCAGCAGGGTCGCCAGCGCCGCGGCGAGAAACCAGGAAAGGATGTGTGGTACGGAGAGGGGCTTGGTCATGATCGTGATCGGTTCGGTTGTCAGGCGGCACGCCCTGCGCCTTGATCATACCGAACCTTGCACGCTGGCGGAAAGTATCGGCACCGCGCACGCAGCGCGATGCCGTCCCTGCCTATTTTTGCGAAGGCACGAATTCTTCCATCACGGCCTTGCGCAGGAGCGGCGGTGGCACCAGGCCCTGGGCCAGCACAAAGTCGTTAAAGGCAAGCCGGTTGAATTTGTCGCGCAGTGCCACCTGGGCCAGCTGGCGCGTTTCCATCAGGCGCTGATAGCCATAAAAATACGAGGTTGCCTGGCCCGGCGCACGGAAGGTGTAGCGCTGCACTTCCTGGGTTGCCATGCCTTCCGACAGGCCCACATCTTCCATCAGGACCGCCTTGGCCGCCTCGGGCGTCAGTTCGCCCTGGTTGACCATGGGGTCAAGGAAGGCGCGGGCCGCGCGCAGGGCCCGGTGCTGCAGGGCAAACAGCTGGCCGTCGAGCGGCTGGTAAGGCTGCATTTCCGCTTCCGCGTACAGGGCCCAGCCTTCCACGTTGACACTGTTAAAGGCAAACACGGCGCGCGCGGTCGAGACGCCCGTTTCTATCATCTTGGCGAACTGCAGTTCGTGCCCGGGACGCGCTTCGTGCGCCGTCAGCGTCCAGGCGCCGGCCTGGTGCGTGAAGTCGTCAAAGGTGAGCGTCTTGCCGGTGGCGTCCGGCGGCATGGCCGAGGTCAGCACGAACTCGCCGTACTCGCCCGTATTGCCCACCAGGCGCGGCGGATTCATGTGCGGCGCCGGCTGCTGCGCGTTTTCAGCGGGCGACGCCAGGCGGATCACGGCCTTGCGCGTGGGCAGCGTGACCACATGGTTCTTGCGTACCGCGTCTTCCAGCTGCGCGAGGCGCTCGGCATACAGCGGCATGACCTTGTCGGCGTCGAGCTGCTGCTTTTTCAGTTCGGCCATCACGGCGCGGTAGTCGGCATTGGGCAGCTTGCGTTCACGCGCCAGCAGGCCGGCCGTGATGTTCATCTGGTTGCGGATTTCGGCAAACGAGGTCAAGGCCTTGGACTTGAGTTCTTCGGGGCTGATATCGACGCCATACTCACGCAGGTTATTGGCATACACTTCCGGCGGCAGGCGATGATCGGTACGGGCGCGCGGCAGCACTTCCTTGCGGATCAGCTCATTGTAGGCGGCCAGCTGGGTCTCCAGCCTGGCAAACAGCGGTTCCCAGCCTGAGAGTTCACTCTTGGCCAGCAAGTCGCGCATGCCCTTGATGGTGACCGGGGCGCGCGCCAGCGACTGCTCCACCTGGCCCTTGAACGGTCCCAGCAGGTTCTTGTTCGCTTTCAGGCGCTCCTGCAGGCGCTCGTAGGCCAGCTCGGTAATGGGACGGTAGCCCTTGGCCGTGCCCGTGTATTTTTCCAGGCGGGCCAGCAAGGCGCGCTGGCGGTCCTTGGGAATGCGCGGGTCGAGCAGCTGGCGCGTGACGCCAAACATCATCCCGGTCAGGTCGATAAAGGGCATGAAATACTTGCGGTTCAGGGCGGCGGTATCGATGCTTTCCCTGGCCGAGGCAATCAGGATTTCCAGGTCCTGGCGTACCTTGGCGTCCTTTTCGCTTGCCAGCCGCTTTTCCAGCTCCGCGATCACGGCGCGCGTATCGCGCGTCATGGCGTCGTGCTGGTCACGCGACAGGTCGCTGATCTTGTCATCGTAGCCGTCAATACCAAGGCCGCTGGCCTGCTCGGGCGAATACTTGGCAGTGACGTTGAGCAGCAGTTTGGCATTGTCGTTACTGCGAGCGACCCAGGCCGGCTCGGCCGCCGACAGCGGGACCGACAGCAGGGCCAGCAGCAGTCCGCTGAACATGACGCGATAGTTTTTCATGCAGTTCCTTTAATGGCGTTGATGAAGCGATCACCAAGTATAGGGGCAATGGGCTTTCCGTTTCCACTGCCGATTGATGCATACACTCTCCACGAGCGCGCATTTGGCGGCGCCGAAAAAACTGTCATTGACGTGATGCGACACTTGTCGCACAATGGTGACATTCGTAGCAAGGCGGATCCATGACCATTCCCTCGATCACAGAACTGACCATCCTCAAGTCCTTATGGAAGCAGCACCCTCTTTCGGCGCGGGAAATCCATGCCCAGGTGGAGGCCGAGCTGGACTGGTCCTACTCGTCCACCCGCAAGACGCTTGAGCGCATGCTCGACAAGGGCTATGTGCGCCAGCAGCTCGTCCATGGCGTGCAGGTCTACGGCGCCGCGCTGGACAAAGTGGAAACCCTGGCCGCATTCGCCCACGACTTTGGCAAGCGGGTGATGGAAATGGATTTGCCGCTGCCGGTCAACATGTTCACTGGCAGTAAGCTCGTCGACGGCGCAGAACTGGCCCAGCTCGAGCAGCTGCTCAACGATTGGCCGGACGGCCGTGAAGGCGGCAAATGAGCCCGCTCGACCATTTCCTCATCCGGCTGCTGTTGGCCAGTGCAGGATGCCTGGCTGCCGGCCTTGGCGTGGCACTGCTGATGCTGCTGGTGCGGCGCCTGCCGCGCTTTGGACTGCAGCGCTCCACATGGCTGCTGGGGCAATTGACCATTGCCGCGGCCTTCCTGGTCATGCTGCTGCCGCACAGCGAGCGCCTGCGCCTGGTGCCACCGATCGAAATCGACGCGCCCGCCGCTGCCGGTGGCCAGTCTCCGCTTGCCGCGTCCAGCCCGGGGCCTGCCTCAACTGGCAAGGCGGCGGCCGCAGTCGCGGCGCAGCATCCCTGGCAGCTGCATGCCGCGCGCGCGTGGTTGGCCATTTACTTGCTGGGCCTTGCCTGGATGGTGCGCCGCCTGTTCCTGGCCCGGCAGATGCTGCATCGCCTGGCCCGTACCGGTTCTCCGGCCGGGTTGCCAGGCACGCTGGCGCCGGGGCTTGACGTGATTGAAGTGGACGCCCCCATTTCTCCCATGCTGTTCGGCCTGTTCCGTCCGTGCCTGCTGCTGCCGCGCCACCTGCACCAGTTCGATCCTGCCCAGCAAGCCATGATCGTGGAACACGAACTCACGCATCTGCGGCGGCGCGACCTGCACTGGATGAGCGCCGGGCTCGTGCTGGAAACACTGTTCTGGTTCAACCCCGTCATGCGCCTGCTGCGCTGCCGGCTGTCCTGGGCACAGGAGCTTGGCTGTGACCGCGACGTGCTGGCCGGCCGCGCGCCCGCACATCGGAAAACCTACGCCGCCGCCCTGCTCCTCCAGCTGCGGCTGCAGCACCGTCCCCTCCATGCAGCGCTGGCATTCGGCGGCGTCGATGCCAGCACGCTGGGCGCCAGGATTTCGCTCATGCGTGAGCCGGTCGCGGCAACTGACAGCCGCCGCACGCGCCTGGCTGCCGCCGGCGCGCTGGGACTGGTCCTTGCGGGCAGTCTTGCATTGCAGCCGGCGCTGTCACTGCCTGGTGCCGCCGCGCCGCAAGCGCTCAGCTGCACCGCTATCAGCGATGCGGCCAGCGGCGCCTGGCTGATGCACGCCGGACAATGCGATCAGCGCGTCACGCCCGCCTCCACCTTCAATATCCCGATCAGCCTGATGGGCTACGACAGTGGAGTGCTGGTCGACGCCCATGCGCCCGTCCTGCCCTTTGCGCCCGGCTACCCGGACTGGATTGCCTCCTGGCGCCAGCCGACCGCGCCCACAGGGTGGCTGAGCAACTCCGTGCTGTGGTACGCGCAACAGATCACGACCCGCCTCGGTGAGGCGCGCTTCGGGGACTACGTGAGCCGGTTTGGCTACGGCAATCAGGATGTCTCGGGCGACCCGGGCAAACGCAACGGCCTCACCATGTCCTGGGTCGGTTCCAGCCTTGCCATTTCTGCCGATGAACAGGTTCGCTTCCTGCGCGCCGTCGTCAATCGCCAGCTCCCGCTGTCACCGGCCGCGTACGACATGACGTCGCGCATCATGCCATCCCAGCGGCTTGCCAACGGCTGGACCGTGTATGGCAAGACCGGCACGGCTCCCTACGTGGGTCCCGATGGCAAGGACGACCCGGCGCTGCAGTACGGCTGGTACGTGGGATGGGCCAGCCAAGGTGCGCGCACCGTGGTCTTTGCACGCCTGGTGCTCACCAGGCGCCACGGTGACGACCATGCCGGACCCCGTCTGAAAAAAGCCTTCCTGGCTGAGTTGCCGCGCCACCTCGACGCCCTGTAGCCATTTACCGGTCCATGCCACGCCCCTGCCCCGGCAGGGGCGCCGCACCCGTTCGCCCGTCCTACTGACATCCAAAAGGAGTTCCCATGCTTTCCCGATCATTCCTCTCCCGTAGTGCCGCTGCTGCCGCCTGCCTGCTGTCCATCAACGCCCTTGCGGCCGAAGACAGTGCGAAGATCCGCACCATGGTCGACGCCATTGTGCAGCCGTTGATGGCGCAACAGGATATTCCCGGCATGGCCGTGGGAATTGCCGTTGGCGGCCAATCCTACGTCTTCAACTATGGCGTGGCCTCGAAGGAGCCGCTGGTACCGGTGCGCGACGCAACCATGTTCGAACTCGGTTCCATCAGCAAGCCCATTGCCGCCATCCTGGGATCGCATGCGCAGGCGAGCGGCAAGCTGTCGCTTGACGACCATCCCGGCCAATACATGGCGCAGCTCAAGGGAACTGCCATCGACAAGGCCAGCCTGCTGCACCTGGCCACCTACACGGCAGGCGGCTTGCCGCAGCAATTTCCCGATGACGTAGACGAGGCGCGGCTGCTCGCGTACTTCCAGAAGTGGAAGCCGGATGCCGAGCCTGGCGTGCAGCGCCGCTATTCCAATCCCAGCCTCGGCCTGTTCGGCCATCTCGTTGCCCTGGCAATGGGGGGCGACTATGCCGAGCTGACGGCAAAGCACGTGTTCACACCACTGGGATTTACCGGCACCTATTTTGCGGTGCCCGCTGCCGCCATGCCCAATTATGCCTGGGGCTACGACAGCAGGAACCGGCCCGTGCGCATGCATGCCGACGTGCTGGCAGGCCCCATCTACGGCGTGGTCGCTACCGCCTCGGACATGCTGCGCCTGGTGCAGGCCAACATCGATCCCGGAGCGCTGCCGGCGGCCACACGCCGCGCCATCGAAGGCACCCATGTCGGCTACTTCAAGGTGGGCCCCATGGTGCAGGGCCTGGGGTGGGAACAGTACCCCTATCCCTTGCCGCTGGCGACGCTGGTGGCCGGCAACTCCCCGGCCATGAACGCGCAGGCCAATCCGGCCCAGCACATCACGCCGCCGCGGCCGCCCCGCCCATCGGTCCTGTTCAGCAAAACGGGGGGCACCCGCGGCTTCAACAGCTACGTCGGGTTCGTGCCCGAGAAAAAGATCGGCGTCGTCCTGCTGGCCAACAAATCGTATGAAATGAAGGCGCGCATCACGGCTGCCCACGCGCTCCTGGAACAGCTCTCGAAAGCGCCCTAAGCGCGCAAGGCCAGGGGCAGGCCAGGAGGCGAATCCGGCTGCCCCCGGCTGGCGGCGTCAAGCTGGAACACACTGACCACGGTCGCGAGGGTGGCCGCCTGGTCCTGCATCGATCCTGCGGCCGCTGCTGCTTGTTCCACCAGCGCTGCGTTTTGCTGGGTAATGCCATCGATCTCGCCAATGGCCTGGTTGACCTGTTCGATGCCGCGCTCCTGCTCGGCACTGGCCACGCTGATTTCCTGCATGATCGCACTGACGCGCTGCACGCTGGCCATGATGTCGTCCATGGTCGCCCCTGCATCGCGCACCAGCACGCTGCCCTGCTCCACCGCCTCGGCCGAGGCCCCGACCAGCGCCTTGATTTCGCGCGCCGCGCTGTTGGAGCGCTGGGCCAGTGCCCGCACTTCAGAGGCAACCACGGCAAAGCCACGGCCCTGCTCGCCCGCACGGGCCGCTTCCACCGCGGCATTCAAGGCAAGGATATTGGTCTGGAACGCGATGCTTTCGATAACGCCGATGATGTCGCCGATACGGGCCGACGCCTGGTCAATCGCGCCCATGGTGGCCACCACCTGCGACACCACGGCGCCGCCCTTGGTCGCCACGGTCGAGGCTGAACCGGCAAGCTGCGTTGCCTGGCGCGCATTTTCTGTATTCTGGCGCACCGTGGCGGTCAGTTCTTCCATGGTCGAGGCGGTTTCTTCCAGCGAGCCGGCCTGCATTTCCGTGCGCGACGACAAGTCCATATTGCCTGACGCGATCTGGCCCGAGGCGGTGGCAATGGCGTCGGTACCCACCCGGACCTGGGACACAATCTGGTGCAGGCTGGTGCGCATATTGGACAGGGCCAGCAGCAGGCGCCCGGTTTCCGTGCCGGGATCGGCCTGATCATGGCCGGCATCGGCGCTCAGGTCGCCCCGGGCGATGCGGGCGGCAGAGGCGATGGCAGCGTCGAGCGGGCGCACAATGGCGCGGGTATTGACCATGGCCAGCGCCAGCGCCACCAGCATGGACAGCAGCGAGACGCCGATAATCTGCAGGCGGGCGCGCCCGGCCGTGCTGTCGGCCGCCACACCTGCCGCCGCCGAATTGCGCTCGATATGTTCGCTCAGCTCGCCCATGCTGTCTTCGAGCTTGCGAAAGCTGACCAGAAATGCCGGGTAGGCGGCCTGGGCGGCATCCTTGTCCACGGCGGCGCCCTTGATCATGGTGGCGGCACTGGCCAGATAGGCTTCGGCGTCCGGCAGCACGCGCGCCATATCCTGCTTGAGCACGGCGTCGTCGGTGTTGTCGTCCATGCTGGCCAGGCGCGCGCGCAGGAGCGCCGCATGCTCGGCGAAATCCTTGGCCGCTTCCTGCGCCTGCGCCTGGTCGCCATTGGTGGCGCCCAGCAGCGCGCCCAGCACGTCGCCGCGGATGGCATCGTGCATCATGTCCGCCTGCAGCTGGTCCTTGATGGCAGAACCGTTGCTGGCAATATCGTCCATTGCCCCGTTCAAGGCCCGGACTGCGTGGAAACCGATGAACCCGCAAATGGCCACGAACAAGAGCGTGGCGATATTGGACAGGAGCAGGCGCTTGCGAATGGAGGTCTGGTTCATGGCCGGCCTACAGCTTGAACGAGAGCCCGACGGTCAGGCTGGTCTCCGGCGTGCGATGGTTCAGTCCGCGTGAAAGTGCGGCATCGAGCTGGCAGTTGTTGGTAATCAGGTAGGCCGATCCCACGGTCAGGCTCGCTTCGGTGCCGCCCCTGGACGCGCGCGCCAGGCGCGGCGACGAGACTTCGACAAAGCTGCGCAGGCGGTCGGTCCAGGACTTGCCTGCCACCACCCCCAGGATGCCAAACACGGTGCCCTCGCCCCTGTCGTTGCCCTTGTCATAGCCCAGGCCCGGCATGATGCCGAACGACACATCGTTGGGCAGCTCCCATTCCGCGACCACGCGCAGTGACGGACGGGTCCCCTCGTCACGGAAAGCGCGGCTGCCCGTGGCCAGGTCTGCATGCAGCAGCACGCCCACCGACGGCAGGCTGTCACGGGCATCCATCGCATGCCACTTCAAGCCCAGCGAGGCGTCGGCATACCCGCGCTCGGTGCTGATGGCGCTGCCCACGGCGCTGCTGCGCTGGCGCACGGCGCCATCCGATTCCACGCGCAATTCCACATTGTCGGTAATGCCAAAACGGATCAAGGTGGGCGTGGACCAGACGGTGTCGCGGACGCCACCACGGCTGTCGCGCTCAAGCGCCACACTGCTTTCCACCTGCATGCGCCCCTTGCCTACCACATTGCTCGACTCGACAAAATCGGGGCGATCGGTGGCGATGGGTTCGGCATCGGCGGCGATGGCTGGCAAAGCGCACGCGCAAACGGTAGCGGCCAGGGCATGGCGCACAAAATGGAATGAAGAAATGGTCACGGCGACGCTCCGGAGATGGAAGGATGGGGACAGCTGACTGGTGTGAATCCATTCTCATGCAAAGCGCATGAGAAAGCCCTGAAAACTATCCGCTTGATAACGCCCGCATCGCGCGCCTGTGTCCACAGCGCAACAGAGAAAGTCAGCTGGCTGGCGCGCTGCCTTCCTCGTGCCGCTTGTCAGAGCGCACGGCGGCCAACGCCTCGGTCTTGATCAAGCCTTCGGCGGCCGCGTGGGCGGCGGCCGTGACGCTGTCGGCCGCCAGGACCAACTGGGCACCGCTGGCACTGACCTGCTCGGCCAGCTGGTCCACCGCGTCGACGCGGGCCGGGTCCGGGTTGACATTGCGAATGTAAATGACGCGCACCGACTTGGGGTGGCGCCTGAGGATTTCGGCATAGATTTCCGGGTCGCGTTCGCCGCTGTCGCCAATCAGGACGAAGGGCAGCGTCGGATAGGCATTGATGATGGCTTCGATCTTTTCCCGTTTATGATCGCGCGACATGTGGGGCTTGACCAGGGCGCGCAGGCTCAGCTCGCGCAGCATGAGCGGGCCCACGGGAATGCGCTGCAGGCGCAGGAAGGCCACCAGCGGGTCGTACAGATGCCAGGGACTGCTGGAGACATAAAACACGGGATTGGCTTCGTTGCCGCCAAGGCCTTCGTGCAGCGCCCGGTAAAAGGCGGCCACCCCCTTGAACGGCTTGCGCGTGAAGGGATTCGAGCGCGACAGCATCATGGCCATATTGATCTTGTTGGTCACGTTGGTCCACAGGACCGTGTCATCGATATCGCTGATGACACCGAATTTGGCGGACGCGGGCGGCACCAGGGCTTCGGCAACGGCACGCACGGGGGCCGCACCGGGATGGTCCGGCACAATTTCCAGCGCCACCGGATGCCAGCCGCTGCGCGCCAGCGGCGTGGCCAGGTCAATGTCGACCCGGAAATAGCCGCCCTGATCGGTCACAACATCGCGCTCGCTGCCTTCAAAGCGCGCCCGCACGGTGATGCCGCGCACCTGGTCCGATTCAAGGCGCTGGTAAAAGGCGGCAAAGTTGCGCCATGCGCTGTCCTGCTTGCCTTGCTCGGCGAACGGATTTTCATTCAGGACCCGGCCACGCACATGCAGCGTGGTGGCGTTGCCGTAGCCCATGTAGGGCACGATCATCAGCGACCGTTCCCGACCCAGCGACTTGCCAATGAAGCGCCAGGCGCGCCCTGCTGCGCTGCGAATATTATCGCGGTAATCCTGCGTATCTTCCATGGGCACTGCGGGGGCGGCCGCGGGCCGGGCGGCCGGACGGCCCCGCTCCAGCCACACCACGCCGGCGGGGGCCGGGAGCGCCTGCAGGGCTGCGGCGACCTCGGCATCGTCCTCGGGATTGACCGCTTGCCCCAACATGCTGACCGTGGCACCGGCCGCTTCCAGGCGCGCCAGAGCGTCCGCATCGGCAAGGGCCGGGTTGACGTAAATGGTTGTGCCGGCAGTGAGCGGATCGGCCAGCAAGGCTTGCAAGCCGGCGTGGGTAAGGACGAGAAAAGCCATGGCGCGGGTACCTGTCAGGAAAGCGTTGTATTGTTGACATTGTGCCGCAACGGTGTACGGATGCCAACGCAGCTGACGAGGTGGAGCGCCTGATGGCCGCGTGTTCATTCGCCCAAGAAAGATCGTCGGAGTTGTCCCACCCGCATCCGGTCGTGCGACCTACTTGCCGCGAGGGCAAGACGCCTTATGATGGCTGCAAGTCAGTGATTCACTGTTCACCAACCTGCTCGGCCAGCGGCCCAGAACTTTGCACTGGCGCGGCTGGTCCAACTACATGCTAGCCCTGTCTAGCCAGGAGAAGATGATGCGTAAAATGATATTTATGGCAGTTGCCGGTTACCTGTGGCGCAAATTCCAGGAGCGCGGTGTCCGGCGTACTGCCGGGCGGGCCATGCGCCGTCCGTACTGATCTGCTCAAGCTGGCCACCTTCGTGGCCAGCCCGCGCCTCGCCTGGCTTGTCCCTTGCGGGATCACACCCGCGCAACTGCCGGCTTGCGCCTGCGCGCCATTGCCAGCCCGGCCGCGCATGCACCGAGCAGCGCCAGCGAGCCTGGCTCGGGGACCGTGAAGTCATCCATGGCCCATTGCGTGCCACTGCTGTTGTAGATGGCCAGCGTGTCGATACCGGCCCAGCCAAGCTGAATCCAGACCGGCGTCATGGTGTCGATCACATACGATACGCTGGTGGAAACCACCAGTTGCCCATCGCGCCAGCCTTCAAACGCCAGTTCCTGATCCAGCCAGGCAGAAGTAAAGTAGGCTCCCACGAAGTGGAATCCACCGGTTTTGCCGATCATCACCGTGCCACCATCGCGGTTGTATGCGACGTTGCCGGGCGAAACCACGCCGGCCGCATAGCCGCTGTCCGGATACGTATCGGCCCGCAGGGCGCCCACATTATCCCAGGTAAATCCCGCATAGCCGTTGGCCACCACATCAGCCTCATCACCGGGCAAGTCATCAAAGGTGACCACGTCGGCTGATGCACTGAAGGAAGCGAGCATCAGCAAGACGGAGAGCATAGTTTTTTTCATGTTACATCCTCTATTCAAGAAAATCGGTCAGCGGGCCAGCGCCGCGACTTCAGCGTCGCTCAGCGCGCTGCCATAGATACGCAGCTCGTCCATGGAACCCTTGTAGGGCACATCCCACCAGTTCACACCGAGCGAAAAGACACCGCTGGCATTGGTAAAGATATTGGGAAAATTCGTGCCGCTAAATTTCTTCATGCCATCGACGTACACATTGATGGCGCCGTTGTTGACCGTGAAGGCCACATGCGACCAGCGTCCGACGGGGATGTTCATGCCCACGCCGGCGTCATACCAAGCCGTGCCCGACCACAGCATGGACGCGCCATTGACGAAGTCATGTCCCTTGGGCAGCAGGCTGATCCAGGCATCAGTGGAACGGGCGCCAAAGAAGGTGGTGGTAAAGGCGGTCAGCTGCGCCGGCTTGAGCCAGAGCGACACGGTGTAGGTATTGCTCGAGATCAGCCCGTTGGGAAGACGGATGCCGCTGCTGCCATCGAACACGGCGGCATTGCCCCGCATGCCAGCCTCGTAGCCGATACTGCCGCCGGCCGTATCAATCTTGCTGCCAATGACTGCGCCTGGCGCGAAAACGCCGGCGGAATCGGCCAGGTTGCCATCGAAAGCATAGTGCGCCAGCACCCCGCCGGCCCTGCGGACCGTGACGGCAAAGGTCTTGGTGGCGGTCGCGCCGCCCTTGGTAATGCGGGCTGTCAGCGTGAGGCTGACGTCGCTGTTGAGTGGCCGCGTCACCACGCCGGTATTGCTGACAATGGCTGGATTGGACGAAGTCCACGTGATGACCGTATCGCGGGCTGCGGACGTGGGCAAGGTCAGGTTGGCGCTGACTGCGGCGAGGTTGCCGAGATTCAGTTCGGTGTACACCGCGCTGACGACTTGCGCATCGGTACGGGGAATCAGGCGGCTGCCGAACACGGCCACGCCTTCACGCGAGAGCGCGGAGAACGTCATGACATAATTTTTCGCCGTTTCATCCCACTGGCGCAGGAAGGCGCCCTTGTAGGGCGATGGTGCGCCGGCAATGCGCAGCTCGACCTGGTTGGCGCCATTGAGGGTCCAGTTGCCCGCCACGGCGCCGCTGATGGCGCCATTGCTGCCCAGCTTGATGTAGCGCGACTTTTTGATATTGGCCGAAATATCCTTGCCATGATTGACCAGCAAATAGTCGCCGACGACGAATTCGGGCCGCACCGCGACCGCGCTTTCCTTGGCGTAGCGATAAGGGGCAACGACAGGCCAGCCGTCGGCATTCATCTGCATCAGGTGCGAACGGATTTCGTACTGTTCGCCACGGCCGGGAAAGCGCGCGTGGAACACGAGGAAGTGCTTGCCCGTTGCCGCATCGTAGTAGGCTGAATTATGGCCGGGCGACACGTAACCCGTACCGATGCCGGTGCCCACCTCGCCCAGCTTGCGCTCGAACAGGAAGTTACCCATCAACTTGACGCCGAAAGGCGCGATCGAGGCATCGTCAAACAAGGGCTTGGAAGGATCGGACTTGACGTTGGCCATATCATTGCCCTGGGCATCGAGATACGGGCCGTCCGGATTGAGCGAGCGCGCCACGCGCATATTGTAGCCACCGCCCGCGTCCAGGCCGCCGAACGAGGTGAACATGTAATAGTAATTGGTGGCGGGGCTGTACATGACAAAGGCGCCCTCGATCCGGCTGTGGTTGCCGCCCATCAAGCGCTTGCCATAACCCTGGCCTGGCAGGGGCATGCCGTTGGTCGGGTTCATCTTCATGATGAAAATGCCGCCCGAATAGGAGCCATATACCATCCACAGGCGCCCGGCGGTATCGGGGAAGACGTGGGGATCGACGGCGTTGGGATGCTTGAGCGCGTCGTAGATGGTGCCGTCGTGGCTGGGCTGCCCCCACATGCCGGAGCGCAGGATGATGCCCTTGTCCACATACGGGCCTTCAACGCTGTTAGCCACGGCAATACCGAGCGCCGAGCGCGGCGAATCGCCCTTGCAGGCGTTGTAATACATGTAGAACTTGCCGTCGGCCAGCTGGCGCACGTCGGCTGCCCACAGGGTATTGGACTGGGCCCAGGCAAATGTTTCCGACAGCTCCGTGAAGACATTGGCCGAGCCGTTGAGGAACAGGTGATTGGTGGCGGTCACACCCTCGCTGACCTGCTGCCAGTTCATCAGGTCGGTCGACTTGGCGGACTGCAAGTGGGAGCCGAACACATAAAACGCACTGCCGACCTTGATAATGGAAGGATCGTGAACAGACGCGTTCTTGAAGGTGATGGGGGTAAAGCCGGCCTGGGCGGCGGCGTTCAGGGAAAGCAGGGACGAGGCCAACAGCGCCCCCATCCCCCATAAGGTGGATAATTTTTGCATTGCATGTCTCCGTTATCGTTATCGATGGTCGTACCCGTTCATCGCGCAGCGCGGTGATGGGCGGGTCGCAGTGTTGTTGTCTACGGTCTGGCGATAGAGTGAAGAAATTTTTGCTTTTCCGCCAATCACTTTAAATTGGCGAGCGATGCTGATAACGGTATCGGGATTGCTTGCTCCGGCCCGTCGTGCGGGGCTGGCGGGTGGTTGGAAGCGGACCTTGCGGGTTTGTGTGGCCTCCTTTGGAGGAAATGAGGCATAGTCAAAACACCATCATCAGAAAGGCGCCATCATGAACAACAGTACAACTCCGCACAATGAAGACTTGAGCGAGCAGATCGAGCACGCCATCGAATCGGTGCTGGACCTTGCCAATCCGCCACATGAGCAGGACAGTGCCACCGGCGCGCCCTTCTCGCCTGAAACGACGCCGGCCGAAGAAATCCCGGCGGTGTCAGAAGCGGAACTGGAGCAGCAAGCGCTAGCGCATCCGGGCGCAGACGGGGATCCCTCGACGCCCGAGTAAGCCGGCGCCCGTTCAGATCGCACGGGCGACGGCGGCCAAGCTTTTCTGCGGCGAGCGAGCCAGGATCAGGCTCGTCGGGAGGCCTTGCTTGTCAGCTATACTGCCCGGTATGAAAACATCACTTCTTTGCGCACTGGTCGTGCTGGTGGCGGGCTGCTCCCCATCTGAGTATGGAGAACCGGGCCGCAGCACGGGCATGGTGGCCGAGCAGGGTCCGGGGGCCGGGCAAGCGCGGGGCACGGGCGCGACGAAGGCGGCCAAGCGGTTCCTTGCACTCAAGCATAGCGTCAGCCTGCTGGTTCCGGCGTCGTCATTGGCACGGCACTTCGGCACGATCCAGGCCGAGTGCCTCAAGCTTGGCTGCGAGATTATCAGTGCGTCGCAACAAGCGGACAGCGCCGGGCGCGAAGCCAGCGCCAACCTGACAGCGAGAGTGCCACCGGCTGCCTTTCCGGGATTTTTCAGCGGTATCCAGACGCATGGGAAGCTGCTGTCCCACCACAGCGAAAGCGCGGACAAGACGGCGGAGGTGATTGACGTCGAAGCGAGGATCAAGAATCTGGAGGCGCTCAAGGCGCGCGTGCTGGAACTGCTGGCGAAGAACACGGGCAACCTGAAGGACACGCTGGACGCGGAAAAGGTGCTGACCGATACCCAGGCGGCGCTGGACAGCATTCATGGTCAGCGCCGCATGCTCGCTGAGCAGACGGACATGATCCGGGTCGACATTGAACTGCGACCGCAGACGCCGGGCAGCTCCGGGAACTGGAGTGCGCCGGTAGCGCTGGCGGCGGCCGACGCGGGAAGCGTGCTGATGCAAAGTGTCGCGGCATTGCTGACGGCGGCGGTAGCCCTGCTGCCGTGGGTGGTGGTGCTGGGGCTGGTGGGTGTGCCGTTGCGGCGGATGTGGCGGCGGCGGCGGGCGGCGCAGCGGGCGGTGGACGTGGCGGATAGCTGAAGGGGACGGGGAACGAGATTTTGCTGGTGCATCCGGCAATCTCTGCTATACTATGCGGCTTCGTGAAAGCGAAGACCATCAGGAGAGGTGGATGAGTGGTTGAAGTCGCACGCCTGGAAAGCGTGTATAGGTTCATAGCCTATCGGGGGTTCGAATCCCCCTCTCTCCGCCAGAACAAATAAAAACGGCCACCCCTGCGGGTGGCCGTTTTTATTTGTTGGACGGAGAGAGGGGGATTCGAAAGCGGACGCCCTGCAGGGCGCCGCGGGGCCGCGGAACGTGGCCGAATCGCCCATCTGCCACCGCTTGCGGTGGCGCGCCGGAGGCGCAGGCGCGAAGCGCCAAAACATTTCCCGACGGATCTAACCCCAGCACAACGTGCAACGGCATGACGATGTGCGACAATTGACCTGCCACCGCTTGCTATGGCTTCTCACTCGCCTGGCGAAATATCGGGAAGGACTTCCAGTATGCTGCTCCCGATTTGCGCTTGTTTGCTACCTCCCCGAGGAACGTCGCTGAGCGCATGACACTCCGCGCTCCTTTCCAAGTGCAATCAGGCATCCATCAACTGTTCGGCGCAGTTGTCTTGCGCTTTCTATGGCAAGCGCACGCCGGCGCATTCGACAGAATGCTTAACCCTGCGCAACACTGCCGCGCAGCCAGCCGCCACCATTGCCCTATCTCGCAACCGTGCGAGCTAAGGAGAGCACATGGGGTACATCCTGCATGACGCAGATTCGTGGATCGGCGAGCCGCAGGTGGGCGACAAGGAATGCGTGGCGCTGATCAAGGTACTGGTGCCCGGCCTGATGCAGATCGGGACAATGAACTGGAAGCAAGGCGCACATGTCAAGAGCACGCCAAACCTCCTGCGCGGCACTGCGATCGCCACCTTTGTCAATGGCCGATATCCGAAAGGGCCGGTTCCTAAGCACGCATGCATTTTCCTCGCGCAAGCCGGCGCGGGGATCTGGGTCATGGACCAGTACCAGCGATCCGTTACAATCATTCGTAGGCTCATCCAGGTGCCCCGGGATAACGTTCGGAGCGCCGATGGATCCTGGCCACAGGCGAATAACAATGCCCAGGCCTTTTACGTAATCGAGCGGTGACCATGCGCCCTTACCCTTACGCCTTCGTCCTGTATGCCATCGGTATCGCCGCTGCATGTTGCTTGCCCGGGCGCGTGGCTGCAACAAACCTTGCTGCGGAATGCCCTGTGCGTATTCCAGCAGCATCCTTCACCGCCGGCAAACCGCCAGCCGGCTGGACCGGTTTCGTGCCGGCGCCTTTGCGCCTGACGGGGGCCGGGATGATGTCGGGACCGCCGGCATCCCTGCAATACCTGGTGCCCGACAAAGAGGGGCAGGAGATGCAGGCTTACGATTTTCCGAAAGGTGATGGCCAGCGTTGGCTCTGGTGCTCTTACAACGGTGGTGTGCAGCTTTCGCGACGCCTTGACGACAAGGCGACACACTGCACCATCGTCGAGAAACGGCGCGATAAAGAACTGCTCGGGGCCGCTGTTACCTGCCGCTGACCTCGTGTCCCGAGTGATCAAATCGTTGATTAAATGCGGCAAAATCACCCCAATTCGGCTTCAAACATGTTCGCAAGGCCTCGGGTTTACTAAGCGCCGTGTCGCGCCCTGCTGGTCCTCTATCGCGCCAGCATGAAAAACGGAATGCGGTCGTCCCTGCAGTCACGGCGAGGTCGCGTAACGTGGCCGAGTCGTCCATCTGCCGCCAATTGCGAAGTGCCAAAATATTCCCGATCGATGGATCAAGCCGCTTCAGAGCGCCGCACGCTCAATACAGGATCCGCCCATCCCCCAGCAAATGCACATGACATTTCCCGCCGGTCTTGTTGCAGTTTGTCATCAAGGCATTGCGAATGTCAGGGTTCCAGCCATTAAACCAGTTTGGGTGCGACGAGTGCCCGGCAGGCAGAGTCATCTGGATCGTAGTAAAGGATACGGATGATCGCTACGGGAAATGACGAGATTGGCGGCCAGGGATGGCTATATGATTCACACCCAAGAGGTAAATCGCACCGGACTGCATTATGGAAGTTCCGTAGCCCGTGGAGGTGGCCGCGGAAAGAAAGAAATTTAACGACTGACAGCCATAAAACCACATGCAAACAATACCTGAAGAGGAAGCACGTGCTCTCGTTAGCAAGCCGCTGTTTTGCGAAAATATCGGGGAATGGAATCCGCTAAAAATCCAGCCTGGCACCAGAATTTGCGGCAATGGCATCCTTGACGCGGACGGTCAGTCTGTACGTATGTTTGTCGAGTTATCGTACCGAAATTCCCCGCGCACTAAAATTACCAAATACGTATTTACTCTATTTAAGAGGCTCGCTCGCGGAAAAGAAAGAGTGTATCAACTTGAGGTTACGCAAACTCCGAAGCGCGTAAAGGATTTGCACAAATTGTCACATGAGCACGTGGGCGCGTTACGCGTAGATGGGGGTGCTAATTGGGACGATTGGGGCTATGATGAAGTCTTAGCACACTTCTGTGCCGCAACCAATATCACCTTCGTGCCGAAGCCCGCTCACCCGGACGACTTCCAGCTCAAGGGGAACTGATGATCTGCTCAAAAATATCCGAACTGATTGGCTTCGAGTGCCACCCGCTCAGCGATGACGGCAGCGTGGCGATGATCGACACGCCATTCGCCTTTGCGGATGGTGATGGGGTTCCTGTGTACGTGGAGAAGTTAGCTAACCAAGTGCGGTTCTTTGATGATGGTAATGTAATCCTTCATTTCAGGGGGCGTGGCGTCACACTTGATGATCATCGGCACACGCGATTTCTGCGAAACCTTGCAGAGCCAAATGGTGTTCAGCTGAACGCCATGGGTGAACTAGAGATTTGGGCAAAGGCTGATGAGGCTCCGGCAGCGTTTGCGCGCTACATGTCCACCTTGCTAGCAGTATGCGCATGGGAAGTTGATCAAACGGGCGCCTCTACTGACACGTCACTCTTTCTTGATGAAGTGACCATGTGCTTGCGTGCTTGGAAGCCTCATGCGTCTATCGGTGAGGGCGCGGACTACGTGGGCGTATCTGGTCAGGTCTACAAGATGGACCTTCAGCTTGATGGCCGTGCCGTGCTCGCGATTGGGACTCATCCAGCAACGGTCAGCACCGCCGCTAAAAAACTTTTGGACATTAGTGCTGCAACTGAAAACGCTGAGCTTGATGTGTTGGTCGTGATAGACGACCGCCAGGATGCTGAGCTTGCGAAGCGAGAAGGTTTGGTTCTCGATTCGGTCAGTAGCGTGCTGATGATGACAAGGCTAGAGCGGAACGCCAATACGCCCCGACTGCAATGACGGCGGGCTACAGGGCGTGTTGGCTTATCACCGTTTGTGCTCGGCATCAAACGTAAGTCCTGTGCAGGGGCGTCTGCACAGCGGACTTGCTAACCAGTGCACCGATTGGGAACAACTTCGGTAGGCGCTTTGCTTTTTCGAATCCAACGCCAAGCGGCCTCGTTTTACAGGCATCCTGCGATTTGTCTCCAGCTGGCCCTCGCACTCGAAATGCAGCAGCGTATCGCGCGACAAGGCCAGCAAAGCGACATTGCCGCCGATAGCAAGCGAATGCGGTACGCCCAGCTGACCGGAGAAAACGATCGGATCGTCGCAGGCCATGTGAAAAGCCGCAGGCCGTACGGAAGTTACCGGCCCATCGCCAGCATTAGCTACCACTTCAGTCGTTGCTCGCACGCGCGAATCCCCTGCCCTTCCAGGACCGAGCGCTCATGCTTCGCTAGCGCCAGCATCTGTCGTTGCAGTACCGCGCCATCCTTGACGACGCGGTTCCCCTCCTAACCAACTAGCGCATCAGGATGCTTCCTTCAACTGCTCGAGAATGGCCGGATTTTCCAAAGTCGAAATATCCTGCGTGATGGTCTCGCCCTTGGCCAGCACCCGCAACAGGCGGCGCATGATCTTGCCCGAACGTGTCTTGGGCAAGTTATCGCCAAAGCGGATTTCCTTCGGCTTGGCGATGGGCCCGATTTCCTTGGCCACCCAGTTGCGCAATTCCAGCGCCAGCGTTTTCGCCTCGTCCCCGGTCGGGCGCGCCTGCTTGAGCACGACGAAAGCGCAAATCGATTCGCCGGTGGTGTCGTCCGGCTTGCCCACCACGGCCGCCTCGGCCACGATGGGATTGGCGACCAGGGCCGACTCGATCTCCATGGTGCCCATGCGATGGCCGGACACATTGAGCACATCGTCAATGCGGCCGGTAATGGTGAAGTAGCCCGTATCCTTGTTGCGGATGGCGCCGTCGCCGGCCAGATACATGCGCCCGCCCAGTTCCTCCGGGAAGTAGCTGGTCTTGAAACGTTCCGGGTTGCCCCAGATGGTGCGAATCATGGATGGCCATGGGCGCTTGACGACGAGAATGCCGCCCTGCCCGTTCGGTACGTCCGCGCCAGCTTCGTCCACAATGGCAGTCATGATGCCCGGCAGCGGCAGCGTACACGAGCCCGGTACCATGGGGGTGGCGCCCGGCAGCGGGGTGATCATGTGGCCGCCCGTTTCCGTCTGCCAGAAGGTGTCCACAATGGGGCAGCGCTCCTGGCCCACATTCTTGTAGTACCACATCCATGCTTCCGGATTGATCGGCTCGCCGACGGAGCCGAGCAGGCGCAGGCTCGACAAATCGTAATTCTTGGGATGCACTTCCGGGTTCACGTCAGCGGCCTTGATCAGCGAGCGGATCGCGGTTGGGGCGGTGTAGAAGATCGTGACCTTGTGCTTGGCGATGGTGTCCCAGAAGCGGCCCGCGTTGGGATAGGTGGGAATGCCCTCAAACACGATCTGCGTGCCGCCCACCGCCAGCGGACCGTAGGCGATGTAGGTATGGCCAGTGACCCAGCCGATGTCGGCGGTGCACCAGAACACATCGCTTGGCTTGATGTCGAAGGTCCATTTCATGGTCAGTGCGGCCCACAGCAGGTAGCCGCCGGTCGAGTGCTGGACGCCCTTGGGGGTACCGGTGGAGCCGGACGTGTACAGGATAAACAGGGGGTGCTCGGCGCTCACCCATTCCGGCTCGCATTGCGCAGGCTGATGGTCGACCAGCTCGTGCAGCCACAGGTCGCGCCCAGCCGTGAGCGGGATGTCGCTGCCGGTGCGCCGGTAGACAATGACATCCTTGAGCGTGGTGCATCCGCCCAGGGCCAGGGCTTCGTCCACGATGGTTTTGAGCGGCAGGCGCTTGCCGCCCCGAAGCTGTTCGTCGGCTGTGATGACGGCCACGGCACCCGCGTCAATGATGCGCTCCTGCAGCGACTTGGCCGAGAAGCCGCCAAACACGACCGAATGGGTGGCGCCGATGCGTGCGCATGCCTGCATGGCCGCAACGCCTTCGACCGACATCGGCATGTAGATGATGACGCGGTCGCCTTTCTTGATGCCGCGCTCCTTGAGGCCATTGGCGAACTTGCAGACCTTGTCGTACAGCTCCTGGTAAGTAACGCGCGTGACCTGGCCGTCATCTGCCTCGAAGAGGATGGCGGTGCGCGCGGCGTTGCCGTCCTGGAGGTTGCGGTCCAGGCAGTTGTAGGAAGCGTTGAGTTCGCCGTCGCCGAACCACTTGTAAAACGGGGCATCGGTTTCGTCGAGCGTGGTGGTAAACGGCTTGTGCCAGTCCAGCGTGTCGCGCGCCAGGCGCGCCCAGAACGCTTCGTAGTCGCCTTCTGCCTCGGCGCATAATTTTTTATAAGCGTCCATGCCGGAAATAAGGGCATTGTTGACGAACTGCGCAGGGGGTGAGAAAACCCGGTTTTCCTGCATGCCGTGGTTTTCCTGGCTGGTGTCGGTGCTGGCCATGCTTGTCTCCATTAGTGTAATAATTTTGCTAACAAGATAGCGGTTGTCGCTTACTGCGCCCTTACAGACGCGTAATACCACTCACCCGCCATCGTACAACACGGTCGTGGCACTCAGGACCATAGAGCTTGGCGATTTTACCAATGTTTCCCCTCCCTGCTTGTGGTTTGAGCCAGATCAATGTCGCCACCCGAAGACTTGCTCAGCCGCAGTGCAACAAAGCTCGGGTAAAATGACGCATCGAAATTTTTGCCCTTCCTTCGGAGTTACCCATTTCATGTCTGACCCGCTGCACACTATTCCGCCGCACAAGCTCTCTCCCCTGAACAACCTGATCTTCATGAGCCGCTGGCTACAGCTGCCCTTGTATCTGGGCCTGATCCTGGCGCAGGGTGTTTACGTGTTCCATTTCTGGGTCGAACTGGTTGATCTGATCGGCGCGGCCATGGGCAATCCAGATTCCTTGCAGCACATTTTCGACGCGGTCACGGCGCCCAACGGCATCCGCCCTACCAAGTTAAATGAAGTGACCATCATGCTGGTGGTACTTGGCCTGATCGACGTGGTGATGATCTCGAATCTGCTCATCATGGTCATCGTGGGTGGCTACGAAACATTTGTCTCGCGCATGCACCTGGAAGGACACCCCGACCAGCCCGAGTGGCTCTCGCACGTCAATGCATCGGTTCTCAAGACCAAGCTGGCCATGGCCATCATCGGCATCTCCTCGATTCACCTGCTCAAGACCTTCATCAATGCCCACAGCTACACCGACAAGGTGCTGATCGCCCAGACCGTGATCCACATGGCGTTCCTGTTCTCGGCACTGGCCATTGCCTATACCGACCGCATCATGATTGGCACGCAGAACGCAACCAAGCCTCACTAACATCAGCACCAGCGAGAATCCCATGACCGTCATCAAGCAAGAAGACCTGATCGAATCCGTAGCCGCAGCGCTGCAATACATCAGCTACTACCACCCCGCTGATTACATCGCGCACCTGGCACGCGCGTACGACGCCGAGCAAAGCCCGGCCGCCAAGGATGCGATTGCCCAGATCCTGACCAATTCGCGCATGTGCGCCGAAGGCAAGCGGCCAATCTGCCAGGACACCGGCATCGTCAACGTGTTCCTGAAAATCGGCATGGGTGTGCGGTTTGAAGGCTTCACCGGCACCGTGACCGATGCCGTCAATGAAGGCGTGCGCCGCGCCTACAATTTTGATGACAACAAGCTGCGTGCCTCGATCGTGGCCGACCCGCACTTCGAGCGCAAGAACACCAAGGACAATACGCCGGCCGTGGTCCACATGGAACTGGTGGAAGGCAATACCGTGGACGTGAAGGTGGCGGCCAAGGGTGGCGGCTCGGAAAACAAGACCAAGTTCGTCATGCTCAATCCATCCGATTCCCTGATTGACTGGGTCATGAAGACGGTGCCGCTGATGGGCGCCGGCTGGTGCCCGCCTGGCATGCTGGGCATTGGCATTGGCGGCACGGCCGAGAAAGCCATGTTGATGGCCAAGGAAGTGCTGATGGATGACATCGACATGTACGAGCTCAAGCAGCGCGGCCCGCAGAACAAGATGGAAGAATTGCGCATCGAGCTGTGCGACCGCATCAATGCGCTGGGGATCGGCGCCCAGGGTCTGGGTGGCTTGACCACGGTGCTCGATGTGAAGATCATGATGCATCCGACGCACGCCGCGTCCAAACCCGTGGCCATGATCCCCAATTGCGCGGCCACGCGCCACGGCCACTTTGTGCTCGATGGCTCCGGCCCTGCCTACATGGAGCCGCCTGCCCTGTCGACCTGGCCGGACGTGCACTGGACGCCGGACACGGAAAAGTCGCGCCGCGTGAACCTCGATACGCTGACGAAAGAAGAGGTCGCCTCGTGGAAGCCGGGCCAGACCCTGCTCCTGAACGGCAAGATGCTGACCGGCCGCGACGCCGCGCACAAGCGCATCCAGGACATGCTGGCCAAGGGCGAACAGCTGCCCGTGGACTTTACCAACCGCGTCATTTATTACGTTGGCCCGGTCGATCCGGTGCGCGACGAAGCGGTTGGCCCGGCAGGCCCGACCACGGCCACGCGCATGGACAAGTTCACCGACATGATGCTCGAGAAAACCGGCTTGATCGCCATGATTGGCAAGGCAGAACGGGGTCCGGCGGCCATTGAATCGATCCAGAAGCACAAGTCGGCCTACCTGATGGCCGTCGGCGGCGCCGCTTACCTGGTGTCCAAGGCCATCAAGAGCGCCAAGGTGCTGGGTTTCCACGACATGGGCATGGAAGCGATTTACGAGTTTGAAGTCACCGACATGCCGGTCACGGTGGCGGTTGATGCCAGCGGCACCTCGGTCCACACCACCGGGCCGAAGGAATGGGCGGCGCGCATCGAGGCGCTCAACGTTCCCGTCATCACTGCCTGATCCATGCAACCCGTCCCTGCCATGACTGCCGACGCGCCTATCGGCGTGTTTGATTCCGGCGTGGGCGGGCTGTCGGTGCTGCGCCATATCCGGGCGCAGCTGCCGCAAGAGCACCTGGTGTATTTTGCCGATTCCGGTTTCGCGCCCTATGGCGCCAAGCCGGAACGGGTGGTGGCCGAGCGCTCGCTGGCCGTTGCGCAGTTCTTGCTGGAACAGGGCGCCAAGGCACTGGTCGTGGCCTGCAATACCGCCACCATCGCCGCCGTCAAATTGCTGCGCGCAAGGTATCCGGAGCTGCCGATCGTGGGCGTTGAACCCGGGTTGAAACCGGCCGCGGCCGCCAGCCGCAACGGCAAGGTGGCCGTGCTGGCAACCGATGTCACGCTCGCCGGTGAAAAGTTCCTGTCCCTGCGCGACCAGATCAGCAGCGCCAGCGATGCCGAATTTTTCTTGCGCGGCTGCCCTGGCCTGGTGGAATTGATCGAAGCTGGCGAACTCGACAGTGCCAGAACGCGCGCCCTGCTCGAAGGCTACCTGCTGCCCTTGCTGGACCAGGGGGCGGACACGGTGGTGTTGGGGTGTACCCACTATCCATTCGTGCAGGCATTGATTGCCGACATTGCCGCCCAGGCCGGCAAGCCTGACACCGTGCTGGTCGATACGGGGCAGGCCGTGGCGCGCCAGCTGGCGCGGCTCCTTGCTGCCGCCGGACGCGAGCGCGAGGGCGGGGGCCTGGCGCGCCTGGATGTGTTCACCACCGGCAGCGCGACGGCGCTCGCTGCCGCGTTGCACCGTCTGCTGGGGCTGGCGCCGGCGGTGTCGGCGGTCGACATCGGGCATATTCCGCTGGTGCCTGCCGCAAACTAGCATTTAGATTTGCAAGGTCGCGAAGAAGTTTGTATAATCGCTAGCTGTCTCGGAAGCATCGTGACAAATGCAGTAAATCAGTGGTGGCTGTAGCTCAGTTGGTAGAGTCCAGGATTGTGATTCCTGTTGTCGTGGGTTCGAGCCCCATCAGCCACCCCAAAGAATTCGCAGAACACATGACGGTTACACGCTTCGGCCTGTAGCCGTTTTTGTTTGTAGGGTGGTCCGCGGGCCCTGCCCGGCCTAGGATGCTGGAGTGGGCACAGGCGCACCAGCCGGCAGCCTGAGGCCGGCCAGGCGCCAGGTCGCAAATCCCGAGCGCACCATCACGAGGCCCAGGCGCTGCTCATTGGGCTCGCCCTTGTTGCCTATGTAGGCAATGTAAGTATTTACTCCCTCACGTTCGCCCACCCAGTCCTTCTCCGCGGCGCCGGCTTCGGCATCTGCTTCCGCTTCACCCTGATCGCGCCCCGTGTTGAATTTGCCGTGATTCATCATGCGCATGACAATGTCTGGCTGCACCAGGCCATCAACCAGCCGCCCCACCAGCGCGTCGCCGATGACACGGCCCACCATGGCCACCATGTCCCCCTGGTCGCGCTGGCCGCCATCGCGCGCCAGGATGGATGCTTTGACGCTCTCGCGCAGGCGCGGATAGTCCACCCGCTCATTGAATGCGGCAGCATCCATCTCTTTGGCGGCAGTCTGCAATTGCCGCAGAGCCAGCAGGGGCGACCAGTACCAGAAGGCGGCGAGCAGAAGCAGCAGCACCGGCACAATCATGACCAGGCGATTGTTGGAATTGGCCTGCATATCAAAACTTTCGATCATGTAGAAAGATGCAAGTATAACCATTACTGTGGATGGCGCGGCCAGCCCGGGCCAGCTGGCGTAAAATCACCGTCATTTCCCTCACCTGGCACCACGCATGAGCTATGACCTGATGGTATTCGACCCCGCCGCCGCGCCCGCCAAAAAGCGTGGCCCTTTCCTGGACTGGTATGACGCGCAGGCGGAGTGGAAAGAGGAGCACGACTATGACGACCCGGCCAACAGCACACCGGGCCTGCGTGGATTTTTTGCTGACATTGCCGCCGAATTCCCCCCGCAGCAGGAAGAGGATGGCCCCGGCACTGACTTCACCATCGGCAGCGCCCTCATCTACATGACGTTTGAATGGGATCGTATCGACCAGGCCCACGAGACCGTATTTCGCCTGGCGGCCAAGCACCAGCTGGGCTTTTTCGATGTCAGTTCGGACCTGGCTGAAACCTGGCTGCCGGATAACAAGGGTGGCCTGTACATTGCCCACTCCGACTGATGCCGGACAGGCTGGCAGGCATCTGTTGGCCGCATGCGGCAACGGTTGGCCACGCAACGGTTACCACGCCCTTCATCTACGGCAGCTTCAGCCGCGGGCATGGCAACGACGGCATAGCCACGTGCGACCTTGTTGGCGCCGGGAAGTATCGCAACGGCGCCGGGCGCTGGTGGTGCCGCACCCACCAGCACTACTGGGGAACGAAGGCAGACCTGGCGGCGCTGGCCGCCACCGCCGTCAAACGCTGCGTCCGGCACAGCGCCCCCATGCACTACGTGCGCGATCCGCTGATCGTGGCCCCGGGCCCGCATGCGCGTATCAGCATCGCTGCATGCGGGCAGGCGCTGCGCGTGCAAGTGGATGACGAGCCGCCCAGTGTTCAGCATGCCATTGCCATTGCCTATGATCCGGCCAGCAAGTTGTTCGACGCGCAGGATATCGTCCAGGTCAATGTCACGCCGCCAATGGTGGCCGCCCTCGCCACGCCCCAGCCGCAGGGCTGTGTCTGCTGCAGCAGGTGCGGCCATCCCCACCTGGATTTGGGCGACTTCGCCGCACGCCCGCACAGACGCCACTATTGCGGGCATTGCGGCAACGACACGACACACAGCAAGACGGCCATTGTGTCGACTCCCCTCCTGCCTCTGATTGCCTATTACCGTGGGGCACTTAACATTCCCTGTTCAATCGTGCCAAGCAATAACATGCTATAACGGTATCAAGTCAACAGGAGAACATCATGGATATCGATGAACGTCGCGTGCAGGAACGCCGCCAGGACGAGCAGACCGCCGCGCAGATTACGGAAGCAGCAGCGCTGCAGCGCGCTTTCGGCAGTGATGCGGCCCAGCGGTTCCTGAAGCTGCGCGGCATAGGCGACCAGCTGGCGCAGGACCTGCTCCTGGAAAACTACGACCGCCGCCAGCAAGCGCGGCGCGAGCGCCTGGCTGCGGCCAGCTGACGTCTGGCCTGGGCCTAAGCCGCAGCGGGCGCGGCCGAGAGGCGCGCGCGCCATCCATGCAGCAGCCACGCGGCCCAGGCTGACAAGATGGCGCCCAGCAGCAAGACCAGCCGTGTATCAAACAAGGTGAGCACGGAGCCTGCCAGGGCCATGAGGATATTGGCCAGGCAGAAAGTCGTCGACAGCAAGCCCATCACGGCGCCCTGCCCCAGCGCAGAAAACTGCTCCGCACACCAACCCGGCACAACGGCGTTGTAATAGGCGTTGGGAATCCCAAACAGGATAATCGCGCACAAACCCACATACAGGTTACCCAGGGCCAAGGCGGCGACGGTCAGCGCCGCCGCCAGGGCGTAGTGACTGGCGCGCACCAAAGGCGGCCGGGTGCTGGGGGCACCGGCGAACAGGGCCGCGAAAGTCATCACGGCGCACAGGCCTGCCGTCCACCATGCGATGCCGATGGTGCCGTAGCCCCCCGTTTCCACCAGCCACAGCGGATAGAATTCGTAAAACGCCGTGACACCGCAGGTATAGGCCAGCTGAACGATAAACAGCAGCCGCAGCTGTGGGTGGCGCACGAGGTTCAATGAATGCTGGTCGCGCGCCACTTCCCACCATGATGTGGTTGCGGTGGACGGCGTTTCGCGCGGCAGGACTGCAGCCACGGTCGCGGCACTGAGCAGCAAGGCACTGGCGGCGATCCAGAATGGCACGGTGATGCCGAACCCCACGGTGGCCCCGGCCAGCAGCGGCCCGGCCAGCCAGCCCAGGTAAAAGGCACTGTTAAGCCAGGAAAGTGCGCGCAGGCGCAATTCGCCCTGAAGACGCTCGGACAGCATGGCGCGCGCAACGGCGCCATTGCCTTCCATGAGGCCGGTGGCAAAGCGCGCGGCAATGAGGAGCGGATACGATTCCAGCGCCAGTGCGCCCACCGTGGCGGCATGGCCGGCCGCCGCGCCCAGGGCCGTCATGATGAGCACCGGACGGCGGCCATAGCGGTCTGACAGCGGGCCCAGCAACGCCGAGCCGATCAGCAGCCCGAGCGGATTGATGGTCAGGGCCAGGCCGAACAGCAATTTGGGCGGCAAGCCGAGAAAGGAATTCATGCCATTTGGCGCGCCGGCGGCAAACAGCGGTGGCAAGATCGGATATGGCAAGGAAGCGCCAATTGTGGCGAACAGGCCCAGCAGGCAGGCGATGGCAATCAGGAGACGGTTCTGCATCCCCCGATTATCTTACGCGGGTTGCAATTTGTATATTGCTGCCGGGTGCCGCAGGAAAATCTTATAGATACGCGATCGGACACTGGTCGATCCCCTGGCGGGCTGCATTGATGCGCTGGGCGCATAGTTCGTAGCGAATGCCGTGCTCAAAATCGATGGGCACCACTTTTCCGAACGGCAGCACCACTTCGCGCTTGTCCTGGCGCCGCGATTGCAGAGCCCCGACATCGGCCGGAATGGTCATGGCGGCATGGAGATCGTTACGGTCAGCGTGCTGGGTACGGTCCACATGAACCGTGACGTCGATCTCTGCCGCCACCCCGCCAGGCACGGCGCGCAGGGCGCCGAAACGCCGCTTGGCATCGAGTACGCCCCATCTGCAGGTGCCGCCCGGCTCGCATTGCTTGATCTGCGACAGCGGAAAGTATTCCGTGCTGCCGGCTAGCTTGTCCATCGGCCAGGCCGTGCGCACACCGTCGCGCTTGCCGGTCATGGCGTGATCGAAGGTCAGGCTATTGACGATGGAGACAGCCGGTGCGCCTGAGGGGGCAGTCGGGGCAACCCCGGCGCACCCGGCAACTGTCAGCAATGCCGCAAGGGCGAAGAGAGAAAAAGAGCGCATGGTAGCTTCCTGTCCAGCTGATGGGATCGACAACCAGGAAAGCGTAACATTGTCACGCGTCAAGCAGCGCGCGGCTGGGAGGCGGACGCCGGGCGAGCCGGCGGCCTTGAGAAACCCGTGCGCTAGCGCCTAAAGACCTAGTCGAGCTTCCAGGAATAATCGACCTTGGTCCAGGTCGCGGCCGGGGCACCGTCCTTGGTGCCCGGCTTGAATTTGCACGCCGAAATGGATTTCATCGCAGCCTTGTCCAGATTCTTAAACCCGCTCGATTTCTCAAGCTTGGATTCAGCCACTGAACCGTCCGGATTGACCAGGAAAGACATGGACGTGGTGCCCTGTTCTTCATTCATGAGCGAGGCTTTCGGATAGTCCGCCTTGCACTTGCTGGAATCAAACACTGCCGCCACTTCGGCAGCGCTTGCAGCACCAGCCACTGCTACCAGAGCAATGGCCATCAGGCCCCTGGCATAACGCGAATAAGTACCCATTGCATTTCCCTCCTCAGCTACGGCTAACTACTGTTAAAGCATCAAAATTCTTCCCACTCGTCATTCACGGTAGCCACCTTCTTTGGCTGCCGCGGTGGCGTAGCGGCGGCCGCTGCCACGCGCTTGGGGGCAGCGCGCGGCGCACGCGCAGCGCTTCTGGGCAGGGCGGCCGGCTTGCGCGGGGCTTCCTGCACGGCTTCCTGCTCGGCCACGGGAGCGCTCTGGGCCAGCTCACCTTCGACCAGCTTGAACACGCTCACGACATGGGCCAGTTCGCCGGCCTGGTCTTGCAGGCTCTGGGCCGCCGCGGCAGCCTGTTCCACCAGCGACGCATTTTGCTGGGTCATGCTGTCCATTTCGATGATTGACAGGTTGACCTGTTCAATACCTGCGCTTTGTTCCTGGCTGGCGTTGGAGATTTCGCTCATGATGTCGGTGACGCGGCGCACGCTGGCCACCACTTCATCCATCGTCACGCCGGCCTGGCCGACCAGCTTGCTGCCGCGCTCGACTTTTTCGACCGAGTCGCCGATCAGGGTCTTGATTTCCTTGGCGGCGGCAGCGCTGCGCTGGGCCAGGTTGCGCACTTCCGAAGCGACGACGGCAAAGCCACGGCCCTGTTCACCGGCACGGGCCGCTTCCACGGCAGCGTTCAACGCGAGGATATTGGTCTGGAAGGCAATGCCATCGATCACGCCGATGATGTCGACAATCTTGTTGGCCGATGTATTGATCGATCCCATGGTATCGACCACTTGCGCAACCACTTCACCACCCTTGCGTGCCACTTCCGAGGCAGTCGCGGCCAGCAAGTTCGCTTCACGGGCGTTGTCGGCATTTTGTTTGACGGTGGAGGTCAGCTCTTCCATGGCGGAGGCCGTTTTTTCCAGCGAGCTGGCCTGCATCTCGGTACGCGAGGAAAGGTCGAGGTTGCCGGCCGCGATCTCGCGCGATGCCGTACCAATGGTTTCCGTACCGTGCCGGACCTGGCCGACGATGTCTTTCAGGCTGTTGCGCATTTCGCGCACTTCCATCAGCAGGCTGCCCTTGCCGGCATTGGTGGTGTCGATCGAGATCGACAGGTCGCCCTGGGCAATGCTGCTGGCAATCCGGGCCGTGTAGTCGGGTTCGCCACCGAGTTGCTTGATCAGCTTGCGGGTGATGACCACGGCCGCGGCCAGGCCAACCAGCACGGCGAAAATGGCGAAAGCGAGCATGGCGTTGCGGGCGGTCTGGTATTCCCCTGCGGCAGCTTGCGCAGCCTGGGCAGTCTGCTTTTCTTCCAGCACGGCCAGCTGCTCGAGTGCTGCCATCCATTTTTTCTGGTGGGGACGAATTTCGCGGATCAAGACCTTGGTGGCCGCTTCAGCATTGCCCGCCATCCACAGTTCGGAAGCCTTGGCAATGGCCGGCATGGCCGCCCCTTCATGCTCCTTGATTTGCTTGAGCAACTCCTTTTCCTGCGGCGTCGTGGCCGCCTCCTTGGCAAATTTCTCCGACAGCTTCTGCTGGGCCGCGCCGTATGCCGCCGCCAGGTCATTGACCCGCTTCATTTCGGGCGCCATGTCATCCGGCTCCGACAACAGGGTCAGGATGCGCAAGGAGGTGATGCGGTCGGCCACGTTGTTACGCATTTCAACCACCAGCCGATTGACCACGTTGTTCACGCCCACCACATTGTCGAGCCGATCCTGGATCAAGCGCATGTTGTAGATGCCGATGCTGGTGACAGCCACCAGGAAAAACAGCACGAGGCTGAAACCGAGTCCAAGCCGGGTCCCGACTTTCATGTTGGAGAGGTTCATAATGTGTCTTTATTAAGAAACAATTGGTGGAATGGAAGACGGATCTGCAGCGAAACAGTGCGCGCGGATATTTCTTTCAGGATAAATCAAATACATCCCAACACCGGGAAAAGTGCCGTCTTTGAAACAAATTGTTTCACCAGAACAACACTTCACCCGCTGGTGCGGTGCAGAAAATCAACGATATGAAGAAGTATAGTGCGGATTCTTGCCGTACGGCAAGGATTAATCCAATTGGGCACGCTCGCGCATGCGCGCGAAGGCTTCAAGCAGGAGGCGGGGGTCGGCGGAGGCGAGTTTCTTAGGGTCGGACAGGATTTGACGGTAGGTGCGGGCCCCGGGCAAGCCCGCCATGAGGCCGAGCATGTGACGGGTGATCGAGTTCAGCTTCAAACCACGGGCCCCGTGCAAGGCCAGCTGTGCATCAATGTAGGGAATCATTGCCTGCAGCACTTCCTCACGCGTCTTGACGGCACTGTCGTCGCCATAGAAGCGCTGGTCATAGGTGGCCATCACGTAAGGGTTGTGATAAGCCTCTCGTCCGAGCATGACACCGTCCACGTGCTGCAAGTGAGCGGCCACTTCGTCGTCCGTCTTGATGCCGCCGTTGATGATGATTTCCAGCTCAGGGAACTCGCGCTTGAGCTGGTAGGCAACTTCATATTTCAGGGGCGGGATCTCGCGGTTTTCCTTCGGTGACAAGCCCTTGAGGATGGCATTGCGGGCGTGGACGATGAAGGTCGTGCAGCCGGCGGCGGCAATGGTGCCGACAAAATCACGCACGAAACCGTAGTCCTCATTGCGGTCGATGCCAATGCGGTGCTTGACCGTGACATCGATGGACACTGCATCACGCATGGCCTTGACGCAGTCGGCCACCAGTTGCGGCTCGGCCATGAGGCAGGCGCCGAATGCCCCTTTTTGCACACGTTCGGACGGGCAGCCGCAATTGAGGTTGATTTCATCGTAACCCCACTCTTGTCCCAGCTTTGCACTTTTTGCAAGATCCGCAGGGTCGCTGCCGCCCAGCTGCAAGGCGACGGGATGCTCTTCCTCGTTGAAACGCAAGTGCCGCTCCACGTCGCCATACACGAGGGCTCCGGTCGTGACCATTTCGGTGTACAACCAGGTGTGACGCGTGATCTGGCGATGGAAGACGCGGCAGTGGCGGTCCGTCCAGTCCATCATGGGGGCGACGGACAGGCGGCGGCTGCCGGGATTACTTGGTTTCATGGCAAAGTCTTGTCAACAACAGGCGGTCAGGCGGGGCCGTTATTTTACCCTGCCTTGCGCCGCGCCGGGAAAGTGCGATGGCCACTGCAGTCCTGGGCGGCATGGTTGCTGCATGGGGCGCTAATGCTCGGCACCACAGCTGCCGCGAAAAGGCAGGCCGGCGCACCCATCTGGCTGCATGGTGGGAAGGTCATGACGGCCAGCGCGCCTGCAGCCAGTGCGGTGTCCCCAATCCTTGTGACCAGGCTGGCGTTCAACCCGGCACACTCTGCCTTGGCGGCCACACTGTCCAGCCGTGTCCGTTGTCGTCAGGCGCGTCAATCGCACCCCACGTCTCAGGCGCAGCGGCATGCGTTCGCTAAAACCGCGGACGCAAAAAAAACCGCCGCGCCTGGAAAGGCAACGGCGGTTTTTTTGTGGGGTTCGCAGGACGATCAGCCCTCGCGGTTGGCCTTCTTGCGCTCGTGCTCTTTGAGGAAGCGCTTGCGCAGGCGGATCGACTTTGGCGTGATCTCGACCAGCTCATCGTCGGCGATGAATTCGACCGCGTACTCGAGCGACATCTGGATCGGCGGCACCAGGCGCACGGCTTCGTCGGTACCCGACGAGCGCACGTTGGTCAGCTGCTTGCCCTTGATCGGATTGACGACCAGGTCATTGTCACGCGAGTGAATGCCGATGATCATGCCTTCGTACACCGGGTCGTTGTGGACCACGAACATGCGGCCACGGTCCTGCAGCTTCCAGATCGCGTAGGCAACGGCAGCGCCGTCATCCTGCGAGATCAGCACGCCGTTGCGGCGGCCGGCCATCTCACCCTTGCTGTTGTCCACTGGCGCGTATTCGTCGAATACGTGGCTCATCAGGCCGGTGCCGCGGGTCAGGGTCATGAATTCGCCCTGGAAGCCGATCAGGCCACGCGCCGGGATCTTGTACTCGAGGCGAACGCGGCCCTTGCCGTCCGATTCCATGTTTTGCAGGTCGCCACGGCGGCGGCCCAGTTCTTCCATCACGCCGCCCTGGTTGGCTTCTTCCACGTCGACCGACAGTTGCTCGAACGGCTCGTGGCGCACGCCATCGACCATCTTGAACACCACGCGAGGACGCGACACGGCCAGCTCGAAGCCTTCACGGCGCATGTTTTCGATCAGGATGGTCAGGTGCAGCTCACCGCGGCCCGAGACTTCGAAAATCGTGTCGTCGTCGGTTGGTGCCACGCGCAGGGCCACGTTGGCTTTCAGTTCGCGGTCCAGGCGGTCGCGCAGCTGGCGGCTGGTCACGAATTTGCCTTCGCGGCCGGCCAGTGGCGAATTGTTGACCATGAAGTTCATGGTCAGGGTTGGCTCGTCCACGGTCAGCATGGGCAGCGCTTCCGGGGTGTCCGGCTGGCAGATGGTCGAACCGATGCCGATTTCGTCGATACCGTTGATCAGGACGATGTCGCCGGCAACAGCTTCGTCCACCAACACGCGCTCGAGGCCCTTGAAGTTCAGAACCTGGTTGATGCGGCCCTTGATCGGGGTCGAATCAGGACCATTGAGCACGATGACGTCCTGGCCGGTCTTGACGCGGCCGCGGTTGATACGGCCAATGCCGATCTTGCCCACGTACGAGGAATAGTCGAGCGAGGTGACCTGCATCTGCAGCGGGCCGTCCGGATTGTCGTCACGCACTGGGACGTGCTTGAGGATGGCTTCAAACAGGGGGGTCATGTCGCCTTCGCGCACTTCCGAATCGAGGGAGGCGTAACCGTTCAGGGCCGATGCGAACACGACCGGGAAATCGAGCTGCTCGTCGGTGGCGCCGAGCTTGTCGAACAGTTCGAAGGTCTGGTTGATCGCCCAGTCAGCGCGCGCGCCCGGACGGTCGATCTTGTTGACCACGACGATGGGCTTCAGACCCAGCGCCAGTGCCTTGCGCGTCACGAAACGCGTCTGTGGCATCGGGCCTTCCTGGGCATCGACCAGCAGCAGTACCGAGTCGACCATCGACAGCACGCGCTCGACTTCGCCGCCGAAGTCGGCGTGACCCGGGGTGTCGACGATGTTGATGTGGGTACCGTTGTACTCGACGGCGCAGTTCTTCGACAGAATCGTAATGCCGCGCTCTTTCTCGAGATCGTTCGAATCCATCACGCGGGTCTCGACCTGCTGGTTTTCACGGAAGGTACCGGACTGGCGCAGCAGCTTGTCCACAAGCGTGGTTTTGCCGTGGTCAACGTGGGCGATAATGGCGATGTTACGAATTGCGCGTTTAGAATTTGACATGGTCGTAAGGAACTGAAATATACGTCGTGTACGAAGGTGTACGGGTATTGCTCAAACCGGGAACCCACTAGTATAGCACGCTTATGACGCCTCCAGAATGGTGGCCGAGGGGAAATCCGTGGAAATTCAAGAGCTTGCTGATTTTTTGCCACAGGCGGCAGGCGGGAATGACCCGCCAGCGTGGAAGCGTGCAGATTACGGGGGAAGAATGACAGGCTTGTGACCGGCGCAAGGAAACTGGTCTGGCGCCGGGGCAGGTCAAGCGCCCGCGCAGACAAGCGCCAGAGCAGGACCAGCGCCCGGGCAGACAAGCGCCAGGGCAGGACCAGGGCCCGCGCAGACAAGCGTCAGGGCAGGACCAGCGCCCGCGCAGACAAGCGCCAGGGCAGGACCAGGGCCCGCGCAGGACAAGTGTCGAGGCAGGTCAAGCGCCCGGGCAAGTCAGTTTCCCGCGGACCCCGCGCCTTGCAGCGGCGTGGCACCGCCTCGCAGCCTGAAAACCCGGCCAGACCATCGCGCAAGAAAGCAGTGTGAGCCGGTGCCACACCAGGACCGTCACTGCCGGCGACGGAGCGGCGTGGGCCCGCAAGCGCCCCTCGCACGACAGGGCTGCGGCGTGCGGGACCGTCAGCCGGCAGTTGCTACAGCCAACCGGCCGCAGCGTTCAGGGCTGCACGCTGTTCACGGGTATTTTGCGCGGCGCCGCCTCCTGGGTTTTCGGTATGCGAATCTTGAGCACGCCATGGTTGAGCTCTGCCGTAGCCTGGGCGCCGTCAAGCTCGCGCGACAGGGCAAAGGTGCGCTCGTAATGCTGATGCCCGACCTCGATGTAACGCCCTTCCATTTGCTGTGGAATGTCGAGCGCCATGGCCCCTTCGATGGTCAGGCTCTGACTGTCGAGCCGCAGGTTGAGATTGTCCCGCGTGACACCGGGCATGTCTGCCAGCAAGGTAATGCCCTGGGCATCTTCGATGACATCGACTGGCGGACGTAACACGCCCGCCGTCCGCCCTGCCAATTGGCCGCTCTGCGAACCGGTGCCGGTTTGCACCGCGCCCACGCCTGACGCGCCCCCTTGCTCAAATCCACGGTAGGCTTGACCGCCATTACCGGGGCCGCCATCCCCCGTGATAGCCGCTGCATCGCCACCGCCACTGGACCCGGCACCGGCACTGCCGGCCTGCGCGCCGCCAGCCATGCCTTCGCTGCCTTTGGCAAGTGGTTCCTGCGGACCCTGGGTGCCGCCCTGATTGCTGCCCTGATTGCCCCCCTGATTGCCGCCGCCCTGATTGCCTTGCTGGTGCGGAGTGCCCGTCTGATTATTGGTTTGCATGATCCCCTCCTTTCAATGCACAGAAATCTGGCGCGGCTGAGCCGACTGGCGGCGCGCGACGCTGACATGCAGGACGCCATCGCGGTAAGCGGCATTGACCGCTTCCGGATCAATCTGCTCAGGCAGGTTGATGACGCGCTTGAAGCGGCCTGCGAAACGTTCGTTGATTTGGACCGTGGCGCGTTCGCCCTGGGCGGACAGGTCGTCGGCCCGTTCTCCTGCAATGGTCAGCACGCCGTGCTCAAGCTGCACATCAATGGAAGCAGGATCGAGGCCTGGCATGAACACATAGACCTCGATGCTCTGGGGCGTACTGCCCAGGTTCAAGGCCGGGAAACTGCCGCGCGCCACCCCGCGAATGCTTGGCTCAAGGTCCAGCGTCTGCTGCAGCTCACGCTGAATGCGGTCCATCTGGGCAAATATATCGCCCGGGAACATTGATCGGAACATCATGGCGCCCTCCCTATTGTCTGTCCTAAAACTCGTTGGACAAGCAGAGGTGCGCAGGGTTCACTCAAAATGCGCGGGCAGCCGCTTTGGCGGCCCGGCGTGGGAAGGCAGCCCCTGCCGCAGGGCTAGCGGTGATTACGCCTTGGTGGCGATCAGGCGTTCAGGCGCCAGGATGGCGTATTCCTGCAGCAAACCGGTGCCCAGCAGTTTGGCACCGTGGTACACGCGCACCCGGCCCAACTCGGCCGGCACGGTGACGGCTTCCTTGCCGAGCGCCAGACGCTGGCCCTGCAGGAAGCGCTTGGCCAGTTCGTCGGTCAGCGCCAGCGAGGGAAAAGTCGACAGCAGCGCGTCCACCGGCGCGAGCAGCTGCACCGGCGCGGCGTGCGCACCGATTGTCTCCAGCGTGACCATGCCGTCCATGGTCAGCGCGCCCACCTGCGTGCGGCGCAGCGCATTCAGGTGCGCGCCGCAGCCAAGCGCATGGCCGATGTCTTCACCGAGCACGCGGATGTAGGTACCCTTGCTGCAGGTGACGGAAAGCTTGAGAAATGGCGCCTCGTACGCCACCAGTTCCAGTGAATGGATCGTTACCGGGCGCGCTTCGCGCTCGAGCGTGATGCCCTCGCGCGCGTATTCGTAGTATGCCTTGCCATCGCGCTTGAGGGCCGAGTACATCGGCGGCACCTGCATGATGGGACCGCGGAACTGCGGCAGCACCGCTTCGATCTGCTCGCGCGTGACATTCACCTCGGCCGTGGCGATGGTCTCGCCTTCGGTGTCGCCGGTATTGGTCGTCACTCCCAGGTGGACCGTGGCAAGATAGGTCTTGTCGGCTTCCAGCAGGTCTTGCGAAAACTTGGTGGCCTCGCCAAAGCACAGCGGCAGCAAACCGGTCGCGAACGGATCGAGGGTGCCGGTGTGGCCCGCCTTTTTCGCATTCATGAAGCGCTTGGCCTTGATCAGCGCGTCATTGGACGACAGGCCCACCGGCTTGTCGAGCAGCAGGACGCCGTCCACGCAATCGCGGACCTTCTTCACGTGAGCGTGCTTCATCGTGATTTATTCTGCCTCAGGCTTGCTGTCGTCAGCTGCGGGGTCGGCCTCGGCATCGGCCGCGCGCGTGGCGTTGGCCTGGTCGATCAGGAGCGACATTTCCATGCCGCGCGAGGTCGAGGTGTCATGCACGAAGTGCAGTTGCGGCAGCGTGTGGATGTGCAGACGCTTGCCCAGTTCCTTGCGAATGAAGCCGGCAGCTGCCGTCAGGCCTGCCACGGTACTCTTGACCGACTCCTTGTCGTCCTTGAGCATGGTGAAGAACACCTTGGCGTGCGCGTAATCGGGCGTGACCTGCACCTCGGTGATGGTGATCATCCCGATGCGCGGATCCTTCAAGCCGTAAGCGATGATTTCGGCCAGATCGCGCTGGATCTGGTCTGCCACGCGAAGGCCGCGGGCCGGCATGGTTTTGCTGTGTTTGACCATAATGTGACTATCCTACTCTTATAATTTTCGCGGGTCCAAAAACGAAGCGCCTTCCGGAGAAGGCGCCTCTTGTCGTCCCTGCGCTGTACCTGATTACAGGGTACGGGCGATTTCCTGGACTTCGAACACTTCGAGCACGTCGCCGACGACGATATCGTTGTAGTTCTTGAGCGACAGGCCGCACTCCAGACCAGCGCGTACTTCTTTCGCGTCGTCCTTGAAGCGCTTGAGCGAATCGATCTCGCCGGTCCACACCACGATATTGTTGCGCAGCAGGCGTACCGACGACGAGCGCTTGACCACACCATCGGTGACCAGGCAACCGGCAATCGCGCCCACCTTCGACACCAGGATGACCTGGCGAATCTCGACCGCACCGGTAATGGTCTCGCGCTTTTCCGGCGCCAGCATGCCCGACAGTGCGGCGCGGATCTCGTCGATCGCGTCGTAAATGATGTTGTAGTAGCGGATGTCCACGCCGTTCGACTCGGCCAGCTTGCGCGCCTGGGCATCAGCACGGGCGTTAAAGCCGATGATGACTGCCTTCGATGCCACGGCCAGGTTGACGTCGGACTCGGTAATGCCACCGACAGCGGCATGCACCACCTGCACCCGTACCTCGGAGGTCGAGAGCTTCTGCAGCGAGCCAACCAGCGCTTCCTGCGAACCCTGCACGTCGGTCTTGATGATGACCGGCAGGTTCTTGACTTCGCCTTCGCCCATGTTGTCGAACATGTTCTCCAGCTTGGCCGCCTGCTGCTTGGCCAGCTTCACGTCGCGGAATTTACCTTGACGGAACAGACCGATTTCACGCGCCTTGCGCTCGTCGGCCATGACCATGACTTCTTCGCCGGCGGCCGGCACTTCGGTCAGGCCCTGGATCTCGACCGGGATCGACGGACCGGCTTCGGTCACCGACTTGCCATTCTCGTCCAGCATGGCGCGCACGCGGCCATACGAGGAGCCGGCCAGCACCACGTCGCCGCGGCGCAGGGTACCCGACTGCACCAGGATGGTCGCAACCGGTCCCTTGCCCTTGTCCAGGCGTCCTTCGACCACCAGGCCACGGGCCGGGGCGTCGACCGGTGCTTTCAGTTCCAGCACTTCGGCCTGCAGCAGTACCTGCTCGAGCAGCGCGTCGATACCGGCGCCAGTCTTGGCGGACACCGGCACGAATGGCGACTCGCCACCGTATTCTTCCGGCACCACCTGTTCGGCGATCAGTTCCTGCGTCACGCGGTCCACGTTGCCGCCCGGCTTGTCGATCTTGTTGATCGCGACAACCAGCGGCACGCCTGCGGCCTTGGCGTGGGCAATGGCTTCCTTCGTCTGCGGCATCACGCCGTCGTCGGCAGCCACCACCAGGATGACAATGTCGGTCGCCTTGGCACCACGGGCACGCATGGCGGTAAATGCCTCGTGACCCGGGGTATCGAGGAAGGTGATGATGCCGCGCGGCGTCTCGACGTGGTAGGCGCCGATATGCTGCGTAATGCCACCAGCTTCGCCCGACGCCACCTTGGCGCGGCGGATGTAGTCCAGCAGCGAGGTCTTGCCGTGGTCGACGTGACCCATGACGGTGACCACCGGTGCGCGTGGCGAAGACTCGAAGTGAGCGTGCTCACCCTGGTCTGCCAGCAGTGCTTCCGGATCGTCCAGTTCAGCGGCAAAGGCCTTGTGGCCCATTTCCTCGACCAGAATCATGGCCGTTTCCTGGTCCAGCACCTGGTTAATGGTGCACATCTGGCCCAGTTTCATGAGCTGCTTGATCACTTCGGACGCCTTGACCGACATCTTGTGCGCCAGTTCGGCGACGGTGATCGTCTCGGGAACGTGCACGTCCTTGACGACAGCTTCGGTCGGCGCCTGGAAATTGGTTTCGCGGTCGTCGTTATGCGACGAACGGCGGCCACCCTTGGCACCGCCACGCCAGCCGTCACGGCCAGCCGGCGAACCGGTGTTACCACGTGGCTTGATGCCGCCACCTGGCGCGCCGCGCTTCTTGGCGTCGTCCGACCAGGTCGACGAGACATTGGCCGACTTGATCGACTTCTTGTCCGCGCCCATCGGCTTCTTGTCAGCGGCCGGCTTGTCGCCCGGCTTCTTGTCGGCAGGCTTGTGCAGCGTGCCTTCAGCCACCTTGGGCTTGACGGCGGCAACGGGCGGGGCGACCGGCTCGGGCGCCTTGATCGCACGGCGTGGCGCATTCATCATGGCCTTGATCTGGGCCACTTCGTCAGCGACGGCCTTGCGTGCCTTTTCATTGGCGGCGGCGCGGTCGGCAGCTTCCTTGGCAGCGGCAGCAGCCTTTTTCTTGGCTTCCTCGGCGGCGGCTTTCTTGGCTTCGTCGTCGGCGGCAGCACCGGCGGTGGCGGCAGCGGCGGCGGCGCGCTTGGCTTCGTCGGCTGCGGCCTTCTTGGCATCAAGGTCGGCCTGCTTGGCCTGGGCTTCCTTCTCGGCGTCGAGCTTGGCCAGGCGCTCCTGCTTTTCACGCAGGTCCGCTTCCTGGCGGGCGATCAGTTCGGCCTGGCGGCGCGCTTCTTCTTCGCGCCGTGCCACTTCGGCAGCATCGATCACCGGCGCTGCAGGAGCGGCCGGCGGCGGCGGCGCGACAGGTTCGTCGCGCTGCACGAAGGTGCGCACTTTCTTGACTGCGACCTGGATCGTGCGCGACTTGCCGGAGGCATCGGCCTGCTTGATCTCGGTCGTTTCCTTACGCGTCAGCGTAATTTTCTTTTTCTCGCCCTCGCCGGCCGCACCGTGGGTACGGCGCAGGTGGTTCAATAACTTATCCTTATCATCTTTCGACAATGGATCTGACGTCGAGCTTTTCTCGACGCCGGCAGAACGCAGCTGCGTCAGCAGCAAGTCTGCAGGCATCTTCAGTTCGGTGGCAAATTGGGCTACGTTGTTACTCGCCATTCAGTCCTCTTTTCTTGGTGTCGCGACAGATGATAAAGATACTCAAATTAAGCCTTGGCCAGTTCCGCCAGGCTCCAGGCTTTCGCCTGCAACGCCTTGGCACGCTCGTCATACTTCGAGTCGACCAGCTTCATCTCGTCGTCGGTCACGTCATTAAACTCATTTTGAATCAGTTCGCGGGCACGCTCGGTCGACAGGGCCAAAATGGCGCCAAATTCGTCGTAAGCCAGGGCGGAAAACGCTTCCACACTCTTGATGCCGGCCAGGCCAAGCTTGCCCGCGGTAGTGCGGTCCATGCCTTCCAGGTTCACCAGCGCCTCGTCCATGCCTTCCAGGCCTTCTTCCGAGGCGATAGCTTCGGTCACCAGGGCGTCGCGGGCGCGGGTACGCAGTTCGTTGACGGTGTCTTCGTCGAACGATTCGATGTCGAGCATTTCCGAAATCGGCACATAGGCGATTTCTTCCAGGCTGGCGAATCCTTCTTCCACCAGGATGTCGGCCACTTCCTGGTCGACGTCCAGCTTTTCCATGAACAGGGCACGTACGGCAGCCGTTTCCAGCGCCGATTTGTTTTCCGATTCTTCGGCCGTCATGATGTTGATCTTCCAGCCGGTCAGCTCGGCGGCCAGGCGCACGTTCTGGCCTGAACGGCCGATCGCGATGGCCAGGTTCTCTTCATCGACGACGACATCCATCGCATGCTTTTCTTCGTCGACCATGATCGACGAGACATTGGCCGGGGCCAGGGCGCCGATCACGAACTGCGCCGGGTCGTCCGACCACAGCACGATGTCGACCCGTTCGCCGCCCAGCTCACCGGTCACGGCCTGCACGCGCGAACCACGCATGCCCACGCAGGTGCCGATCGGATCGATGCGCTTGTCCGCCGTGTAGACGGCGATCTTGGCGCGCACGCCGGCGTCACGGGCAGCCGATTTGATTTCCAGCAGGCCCTGCTCGATTTCCGGCACTTCCAGCTCGAACAGCTTCATGATGAATTCAGGCGCGGTGCGCGACAGGATCACCTGCGGGCCGCGCATGTTGCGGTCGATGCGCAGGATGAAGGCACGCACACGGTCGCCGATACGCAGGTTCTCTTTCGGGATCATCTGGTCACGCGGCAGGCGTGCTTCGATCTTGCCCGATTCGACAATCGCGTCGCCACGCTCCATGCGCTTGATGGTGCCGGTCACGAGCGAGTCGCCGCGCTCGAGGAAATCGACCAGGATCTGTTCGCGCTCGGCGTCGCGCACACGCTGCAGCACTACCTGCTTGGTGTCCTGCGCGAAGCGGCGGCCAAATTCCACCGACTCGATCGGCTCTTCGATGTACTCGTCCACTTCGATGTCAGGAATGGTCTCCTTGGCTTCGAAGTGCAGGATTTCCTGGTCTGGCAGCTGCAGGCCGGCTTCGTCCGGCACCACGTGCCAGCGGCGGAAAGACTCGAACTCGCCCGAGTCGCGGTCAATCGAGACGCGAATGTCGACCTCGCCCTCGTAGCGCTTCTTCGTCGCTTGCGCGAGTGCGAATTCGAGCGCCCCGAAGACGACATCTTTATCGACATTTTTTTCGCGCGCCAGCGCGTCAACCAATAATAAAACTTCGCGGCTCATGCTTTGCGTCCCTTAAAATCCACTTGCGGCACCAGGCGTGCCTTATCCAAGTCGGCGAGCGTAAATTCCAACAGCGCCGGACCATCCTTACTTTCAAATTCCAATGCGAGATTGTCGCCTTGCGGGGCCTGCAAGATGCCCGTGAAGGTTTTCCGGTTCGCAGAACCGGGCATTGCCACCTTGAGCTTGACGGTGCATTCGCAACCCTCGAAGCGTGCAAAGTCGGACAATGTGCGCACCGGGCGATCCAGCCCCGGCGACGAAATCTCGAGCCGCTCATAATTCACGTTTTCGACCGTCAGCACATGCGACAGCTGGTGGCTGACGGTGGCGCAGTCTTCGACAGTGATCGGGCCTTTTTCGGCCGCGTCGGCAGCAGTGAAATCGATGTATACGCGCAAAATCCCGCGCTCGCCCCGTTCGACATCAACGAGTTCGTAGCCCAGGCCACTGACTGTCTTGGCGATCAAATCAAACTGCTGCAAACACATTCTCCAAAAACGATTTACCAAAAAAAAAATGGGCATCTGCCCATCTTCTATATTCTGAAACCAGATGAAGCGTTTGAAGCAGACTCAGGCTGCTCGAAACTTTATCAGGCTGCAGATTATAACGCGTTATGCCATCGACGCGCAATCCGATACGCCAGAATGACAGGCAAACAACACTTTACTTTAAGGCAAAAGCAAGCGAACAAACGCTTGCTTTTACCCCTCGGCAATTAACCGCGTCGACCACGGCGCGGCATGCCACTGTCGGACACGCGCGGCCCCTGCGGGCGGCGGCTGCCACCGGCATTGCCGAAACCGAAGGTGGTCTGCAGCGGGTCAGGCTGGCGCGGGCCGGCTGGCTTGCCGCCCGGACGGCCGGAACGCTGGCCTCCAGGACCGCTCATGCCACCACCGCCGCCCATACCGGGACCGCGCGGGCCCTTGCCGCGCGCGGCGCCGCCGCGGCCTTGCGGGGGGCCGAACGGGTCGGCGTTGCGATTGGCGTCCACGCGGTCGATGCGGTTGCCGTCGGCGCGCTTGTCTTCGTCGGGACGGGCGGGGCGGGGGCCGGCGCCGCGTGCATCCTTGCCGGCGCTCTTGCCCGCACCCTTTTTCTCGACACCGAAAGCGGCCAGCAGGTCACGCACGGTATTTTCTTCCATCTCTTCCCAGCGGCCGCGCTTCAAGCCACTTGGCAGCGTCATGGCGCCGTAGCGGGTGCGGATCAGGCGCGACACGGTCAGGCCGACGGCCTCGAACATGCGCCGCACTTCGCGATTGCGGCCCTCGCCAATGACCACGCGGTACCATTTGTTGACGCCTTCACCGCCGCCATCGGCGATCTTGGTGAAGTTGGCCATGCCGTCGTCGAGCTCCACCCCGGCCAGCAGCTTCTGGCGCATGCCTTCTTCCAGCTCGCCCAGGGTACGCACGGCATATTCGCGGTCGATGTTGTAACGCGGGTGCATCAGGCGGTTGGCCAGGTCACCGGAAGTGGTAAACAGCAGCAGGCCCTCGGTATTGAAGTCGAGGCGGCCCACGGCCAGCCATTTGCCCGCCTTCATGGTGGGCAGGCCGTCAAATACCGACGGACGGCCTTCCGGATCATCGTGGCTGACGATTTCGCCGGCCGGCTTGTGGTACACCAGCACGCGCGGCGGCTTGCTCGAGACCTTGCGGTGAATCAGCTTGCCGTTGATGCGTACCGCGTCGCTTGGCAGGATGCGCTGGCCGATGTGGGCCGGTTCGCCATTGACCGAGACACGGCCGGCAATGATCAGGTCTTCCATGTCGCGGCGCGAACCGAGGCCCGCTTCGGCCAGCACCTTGTGCAGCTTGGGCGCGTCGTCGTCGGAAGTCAGGTCGCGGCGCACGGCCTTTTGCGGGCCGGCGCGGCCGCCGTCGTTGGCGTCAAAAGCATCCGACGTCACGAAAGAAAACGCCGCATCGGCGTCGGACTGGCCGCCCTTCTTGTGATGCTGCAGGCCGGGATTGCCCTTCTTGTTCTTCTTGGGGCGGTTGCGCTGCTCGGCGCTGCGCTCGGGACGTGGACCGCGCTCCGGACGGGCGGCCTGCTCGGCGGGGGCACCTTCTGCCACTACCGGCGCGTCGCCTTCAGGACGCTCCTGCTTGCGTGCTTCCCGCATGCCGCGCTGCTCGCGCATCTGGCGCGGACCACGCGGCACGCGCGAACCGCGCTCCTGGCGTGGCTGCTGCTCGCCGCCGGCCACTGCCGGGGCAGCGTCCGGCCCTGGCACCGGTGCTGCCACCGGTGCATCGGCCCGCGCCGCAGCCGGCGCGCCATCGGTCTGCACCGGGGCGACCTTGGGAGCGCGCGGCTTGCGGGCCGGCGCTTCAGGCGTCACAGCGCCCTCTGCTGCGGCCTGTTCGCCTTCGGCCGGCGCGGCCTTGCGTGCGCGCGGCTTTTTCGGGGCTGCGGGCTCGGCACCAGCAGAAGGCGCCTCGCCTTCGGCGACGGTTTTTTTCGCGGCGCGTTTTGGCCTGGCCGCGGCAGGCGCTTCGGCGGCGCCGCTGTCCCCTGCGGGAGCGTCGCCTGGCTGCGCGGTCTGCGCCCTGGTGCGGCGCTTTGGCTTGGCGGCTGCCTCGTCCTGGCCGGCCACGTCGGCGGCGCTTGTCTCTGTCGGTTTAGTTGGATTCATTGTTCGTTTCTTGGTTGTGCTGACCTGGCGCAGCGTCAACCGATGTTTCTGGCGCAGGGTCGGGTGTAGGTACTTCTACCTCTGGTATTGCTGCTTCTGATACTTCTACTACTGGTTCGGGTGGGGCGGACGCCGCCTCCGGCGGTGCCGGCGCAGCTGCGTCAGCGTCTGCCTGGGCCGCAGCCTTGTCAAAATTTTCCTGCAATGCCGCCTCCAGCGCTTCCATTTCGAGGCCGCTTTGCATTTCGCTGATTTGCTGCAAGGGCGGCAGCTGGGACAGCGAATTCAAGCCCAGATCGTCGAGGAACTGCTTGGTGGTACCCAGCAAAGCCGGCCGCCCGATCACTTCACGGTGGCCGATGACATCGATCCAGCCGCGGTCTTCCAGCATCTTGATCGTCTGCGAATTGACCGTCACGCCGCGGATTTCTTCGATGTCGCCACGGGTGACAGGCTGACGGTAGGCGATGATGGCCAGTGTTTCCAGCGTTGCCCGCGAATATTTCTGCGGTTTTTCAGGACTCAGGCGGTCCAGGTACTGCTTCATTTCAGGGCGGCTCTGGAAGCGCCAGCCGGTGGCCAGGCTCACCACTTCGATGCCGCGGTCTTGCCAGTCCTGCCGCAATTGTTCCAGCATGATCTTGATCGTGTCGCCACCGACGCCGACACCCATCGGCTTGCCGTTGTCGTCCACGTCGACAAACAGCTTTTTCAGGCTGTGGATCGAGAGCGGCTCGCGCGCGCAGAGCAAAGCGGTTTCGAGGACTCGCTTGGCCTCATCAGTATTCATAAGATGTCGTGTGCGGACCTACATGTAAAAACCAATCAACGAATGGCAGCGGCGTCCAAAACGACGCCGGCATGCACACAACACGTTGAAACTGGAATCCGTCGCCCGGACGATGCGCGCTGGGCGGGAATGTTACCGTGGCGGGATCCGAACCCGCTCACAAGCGGCCGGCGACGCCAGCGAATCGGCACGCCCAGCTGCCAAGCCGTTGATTTTCAAGCAAAACCCCGATTCACCACGCCAGGCGGCAGGGCGAACGAAGAGCTTCGTTGAGGTCAACTGTCGTCATTGTACCTGATAAAACAGGCAAAGGGAGAAACGGCCTTACTGGCAGCCCGGCTCAAGACCCCTGCTGATCGGCCAGCTTCTCGGCCAGGATGGCCGACACCCCCACAAACGCCGGGTATTTGGCAGTAATGATATAGGTCGGCACCTGCGACAGGTAGTGGACGAAGCGGCCCTTGTGCTCGAAGCGGGCGCGAAACGGCGAGCGGGCAAAGTAGTCGCCCAGCCGCGGCACGATGCCGCCGCCTATATAGATGCCGCCCTGGGCGCCCAGGGTGATGGCCAGGTTGCCCGCCACGGTGCCGAGCATGCCGCAAAACGTATCGATTGCGCGCATGCACAGGGGCGATTCGCCGGCCAGCGCGCGGCGCGAGATTTCGGGCGCGTCCAGGCCCTCGTCCGCCACGCCTTCGTGACTGGCAATGGCGCGGTACAGCAGCACGATACCGTCACCGGACAGGAAGCGCTCGGCCGAGACATGGTCAAACTCACGCCAGGCGTAGGTCAGGATCGCCACCTCCAGCTCATTGGCCGGGGAAAACGTCACATGGCCACCCTCGCTGAGCAGCGCTGTCCAGCTTGACTTGCAGGGGATCAGGCCGGATACGCCCAGCCCGGTACCGGCACCGACCAGGCCCAGCGGGGTATTGGGCACCGGCGCGCCGCCGCCAACCTGCACCTTCTGGTCGTCGGCCAGGTGCGGCAAGGCGCGCGCAAGGGCAGTAAAGTCGTTGGCCACGACCAGCGTGGCGAAGCCGCACGCCTGGCGCAGCGCCTCGATGGAAAACTCCCAGTGATGATTGGTCATGCGCACCGTGTCGCCCGTGATCGGGTTGGCAATGGCCAGGGCGGCGTGCCGCAAGGGCAGCGTGAGCTGCGCCTGCACGGCGGGCAGCGCCAGATAGGCCTGGAGGGCGGCGGCGATGGTCGGGTAGTCGTCGCAGGCCAGCACCTCGATCGCTTCAAACCGGCCGGCTGCAAATTCAAGCGCAAAGCGGGCATTGGTACCGCCAATATCGGCCAGCAGGCGTGGGCCGTGCGCGTGGAAAGCGCTGGAGGGTGGCAAAGCGGCGGCGGCGGTCGATGAAGTCATGGCGGCATGTGATCAGGAAACCAGCCAAGCTTAATAGATAGCGGCTCGTATAGGCAAGCACTTTTGTAGTTTAAGTACAAAAATACGGTTTGCCACGTGAAATCACCGCAGAGAGACCGAAAATCACATCAGTAGTCTGGCTACCCTACCTCCTCACTGCGCACTATTGTGGTGCGCTTTCCATGCATCCAGCCCCCCTTGCAGGGGCCGCGCCCGATGGAAGCCGTGCGCCAGGAACTGCTTGGCCACCTGGGCCGCCGTGACATCATTGGGACAGCTGCAATAGACCACGATGTGGCGCTCCTTGTCGACACCGACCAGCATGCCGTCGGCCTCGCAGCTGTCGAAGAAGGCGGCGCCGGGAATGGCCTCCTCCAGCTGGCGTGCGGTGGCGCTACGGGCATCGATGATGAGCGGTTCATGCCCTGCCGCGATCAGGGAAAGCAGCTCCGGCACGCCGATGCGCGCGATGGCCATGGCGCGGCGCACCCGGCGCCGTTCGAGATACTTGTAGAGCACGAAGATGCCCAGCAAGGCTGCCAGGCCCAGCACCGCGGTGGTGCCCATGGCGCTCAGGAAAGTCAGCACCCGGTCCACGCTCTTGTGAAACAGTGCGCCCAGAGCCACGCCAGTACTGCTCCACAGCACGCTGCCGCTCCCGCTAAAGGCAAGAAAGCGGGGCTTGCTGACGCCAAGGGCGCCCGACATCGGCGCGGCGACGATATTAAAGCCAGGGATGAACTTGGACACGATCAGTGCCTTGACGCCGAAGCGGGCGAACTTGTCTTCCGTCTGGCTGACACAGGAGTCCGGGGACAGGGAAATCTTGCACAGCAGGCGAAGGATGCGGGTGCCGTAGAAGCGCCCGGCGTGAAACCAGAACAGGTCGGCGATCAGGCACGCCAGCACCGCCACGCCCACGCAGGCAAGCGGACTGATGCCGCCGGACATGGCCAGCGCGCCGGACACGATCAGGATCGGAAACGCGGGAATGGGCAGGCCGCCCTGCTCCACCAGCACGATGGCAAAGACGATCAAGACACCATACAGCTGCAGCAGTTCGGTCAGGTTGGGCATCCGTTCATCTTAGCCCAAATCCGGGGATCGCCCCGAGCAGGGCCCGGGTGTAGGGGTGGCGCGGCTGGCGGTACAGCTGGTCAGACTGCGCCACCTCGACCACTGCGCCCTGGTGCATCACCATCACTTCGTCGGCCATGTACCTGACCACCGCCAGGTCGTGCGAGATGAAGAGGTAGCTCATGCCGTATTCGTCCTGCAGGTCTTGCAGCAGGTTGAGCACCTGCGCCTGCACCGACACGTCGAGCGCGGATACAGATTCGTCGCACACCAGGATCTCCGGCCGCATGGTCAGGCAGCGCGCAATGGCGATGCGCTGGCGCTGGCCGCCCGAGAATTCATGCGGGTAGCGCTGCAGCGCGGCAGCGGGCAACCCTACCTTGTCAAGCAGCGTTCTTGCCATGGCCAGCCGCTCGCCATCGCCGCTGCCGATGGCGTGGATGCGCATCGGTTCGAGCAGGATCTGGCCCACCGTGAAGCGCGGGTTGAGCGAAGCATAGGGATTCTGGAAGATGATCTGGATGCGCCGCTTGTACGGCATGAATTCGCGCTCGGACATGGACAGCAGGTCGCGCCCTTCGAACATGGCCGTGCCGGCGCTGGCCTGGTGCAGGCGCAGCAGCGTCAGGCCCACCGTGGTCTTGCCCGAACCGGATTCGCCCACGATGCCGAGAGTTCGGCCGCGCGCCAGCGTAAACGATACATCCTGCACGGCCTTCAATTCGCGCCTGCCGAACCAGCCCTGGCGCACGAAAAAGCTCTTGGACAGACCTTTCACCACCAGTAGCGGCGCCGCATCGGCGGGCGTGCCGCGTGCGCGCTGTGCGCCACCCAAGGGCAGCGCTTCGCCAATCACCGGCAGCCGCATGGGCCGCAGGTCCAGGCGCGGGCGGCACTGCAGCAACGCGCGGGTGTATTCATCGGCCGGGGCCCCCAGCACCTGCGCCGCCGGCCCCTGCTCGCGCACTTCGCCGTGGCGCATCACCACCACGTGATCGGCAATATCGCCCACCAGCGCCAGGTCGTGGGTGATGAACAGGATCGACATGCCGTGCTTTTTCTGCAGGCTGGCAAGGAGCTCCACAATCTGCTTCTGGATCGTGACGTCGAGCGCCGTGGTTGGCTCGTCCGCGATCAGCAGCTGCGGCTCGCATGCGATGGCCATGGCGATCATCACGCGCTGCTGCTGGCCGCCCGACAGCTCGCCGGGATAGGCATCGACCTTGCGGCCCGGGTCGGGAATGCCCACTTCATCGAGCAGCGCCAGGGTGCGTTGGCGGGCCTGCCGTTCACTCATGCCCAGGTGGCGGCGCAGCACTTCGCCAATCTGGTAGCCAACCGTCAGGACCGGATTGAGCGACGACATCGGCTCCTGGAAAATCATGGCGATCTGCTTGCCGCACAGGCGCCGGCGCTCGGCGCGCGAGAGCTGCAGCAGCTCCTGCCCGGCGAACATGACACTGGCGCCCGGGCCGATCACGGTGCTTGCCGGCGGCAGCAGATCCATGATGGCGAGCGAGGTCACCGACTTGCCGCTACCCGACTCGCCCACCAGCGCCACCGTGGCATTGGCCGGCACGTCGAACGATATGCCCTTGACCGCCGGCGCCACGGTGGTCTTGTCGACCCTGAAGCCGATGTGCAGATGGCGAACGTGGAGCAGCATGGCGGCCTACTTGAGTGTGGGATCGAGCGCGTCGCGCAGCGCATCGGTCAGGGTGGAGAAGGCAGTCACCAGCACTGCCATGGACCCGGCGGCGGCCGCGAGCTGCCACCACTTGCCGAGAATGAGTTCGTGCTGCGCCTCATTGAGCATGCTGCCCCACGAGACCACGCCCACCGGCACGCCGAAGCCGAGGAACGACAAAATCACTTCGGCCTTGATGAAGCCGACGATCAGGATCGACAGCTGCACCAGCGCCACATGGCTGACATTGGGCAGGATGTGGGAAAACATGCGGCGCCAGTGCGAGGCGCCGATGGCCTGCGCCGCCAGCACATACTCGCGCGCCTTGTGCTTCATGTACTCGGCGCGCACCAGGCGGTAGGGCCCCGTCCATCCGGTCAGGCCCAGGATCAGCACAATGGTCGCCACCCCTTTTTGCTGCAGGACCGCGGCCACGGTCAGGATCATCAGGATCGCGGGAATGGAGGTGAAGACGCTGTAGAACCAGGTGAACAGGTCGTCCACCGCGCCGCCCGAGTATCCGGCCAGGGCGCCGAACAAGGTACCCAGCGTTACCGCCACCAGGGCTGCGGCGAGGCCCACCACCACCGAGGTCTGCGCACCCTTGATGGTTTTCTTGACGATGTCGTGCCCCCACTTGTCGGCGCCGAAGGCAAGCGTCTGGCGCCGCACGGGCGGCACCGCCCTGCCCTGCTTTTCCAGCTGGGCCGAGATGGCGGCGATGTCGGCGGCCAGCGGATCGAAACGATTCGGCAGCACTGCGCGTGGGGACGCCGGTGCCCCCTGGCGCAGCGCCGCGCCGGCGGCGAACGTGGGCGGCGCGTAATTAACCGCCACTTCTTCTTCCCAGTCGGCAGCGACGAGGCCGGCCGCGGACAGGCCCACCAGCGCCAGCATCAAGGCCACGACGCACAGGGCAAGCATGGCCACACGGTCGGCGCGCAGGCGGCGCCACGCCAGGTACCAGAGGCCGTGCGAGGCGCTGTCCATCATGCCAGCTTGATGCGCGGATCGACGGCCTGGTACAGCAGGTCGGTCAGCAGATTGAACAGCATGGTGGCAGCGGCCACGTAGATCGTGATCGCCTTGATGACCGGAAAGTCGCTGCGCTCGACCGCCAGCATGACTTCGCGCCCGATGCCGGGAATGCCGAAAAACCGCTCCAGCAGGAAGGCGCCTATCAAGAGCGCGGGCAGGCTCGCCATGACGTGGGTGATGATGGGGATGGCCGCATTGCGCAGCACATGGACCCACATCACGCGCCGCTCGGACAGGCCCTTGGCACGCGCGGTACGCACATAATCCTGGCTCACTTCATCGAGCACGAAGGCGCGGTACAGGCGCACCGTGGGCGCCAGCGACACCGCCAGGCCAATCAGGATGGGCAGCGCCGCGTAGTGCAGCAGGTTGCGCGCCAGGCTGTCGCCCCAGCCCTGCACCGGGAACAGGCCCATGCGGTAGGCCAGGAAATACTGGAACACGATAATGTAGACCAGGATGCTGACCGACATGCCGACCGTACACAGCACCATCACGGCGCGGTCGGTCAGCGAGCCGCGCACAAAGGCGAGCGCCAGCGCCAGCGCCACGCCAATCACGGTTTCCAGAATGGTCAGCGGCACCAGCACGGTCAGCGACGGTCCCAGGCGGGTCGCCATGATGTGCGCCACCGGCTCGCCCGTGCTCCAGGAATTGCCAAAGTCAAAGGTAAGGATTTGCTTGACGAAGATCCACAGCTGCACATGCCATGGCTGGTCCATGCCCAACTGGCGCCGGATGTTGTCGATTTCCTGCGCGCTGGACATTTTCCCGGCCAACAGATAGGCCGGGTCGCCGCCGACGAAGTTAAACAGGACGAACACCAGCAGCACGACACCTGCCATGGTGGGCACCATTTGCCAGAGTCGGCGCAAAATGTAAGCGAGCATGTTCCCCCTGCCAATAAGTGAGCTTACCTTACCTTAATTGTGGCAAGGTCGGGCGCACAAAGCTGGGGCCGGGCAAGCATGGTGGCAACAAAAAACCCGGCGGCGCCGGGTCTGTTTGATCTGCTTACGATTCCGGACGCAGGCGCCGCTGCAGCACGGCATCGGCCAGATTTTCCAGCACCTTGACGCTGCTGTCCCAGTCAATGCAGCCGTCGGTGACGGACTGGCCATACACCAGTTCCTTGCCGGGGATTAGGTCCTGGCGGCCGGCCACCAGGTGCGACTCCACCATCACGCCCACGATGCGCCCTTCGCCATTGGCCACCTGGGCGGCAATATCGGCGCACACGGGAATCTGGTTCTCGGGCTTCTTGGAACTGTTGGCGTGCGACGCGTCAATCATGAGGCGCGATGCCAGGCCCTGGGCGGCAATCTGCTGGCAGGCCTGCTCCACGCTGGCGGCATCGTAATTCGGTGTCTTGCCGCCGCGCAGGATGATGTGGCAATCTTCATTGCCATTGGTCGATACGATGGCCGAGTGCCCGCCCTTGGTGACGGACAGGAAGTGGTGGGGCTGCGAGGCGGCCTTGATCGCTTCCACCGCAATCTTGATGTTACCGTCGGTGCCGTTCTTGAATCCCACGGGGCACGACAGGCCGGACGCCAGTTCGCGGTGCACCTGGGATTCGGTGGTGCGGGCACCGATGGCGCCCCAGCTGATCAGGTCGGCAATGTACTGGGGGCTGATCACGTCCAGGAACTCGGTGCCGGCCGGCAGGCCCAGTTCGTTAATGTCGCGCAGCAGCTCGCGCGCCATGCGCAGGCCATCGTTGATGCGAAAACTGTTGTCCATGTAGGGATCGTTGATCAAGCCCTTCCAGCCCACCGTGGTGCGCGGCTTTTCAAAGTAGACCCGCATCACGATCTCAAGTTCCCCGGCAAAGCGGCGGCGCTGCTCGACCAGGCGGCGCGCGTATTCCATGGCGGCCTTGGTATCGTGGATCGAGCACGGGCCGATCACCACCATCAGGCGGTCGTCCTGGCCGTGCAGGATACGGTGCAGTGCCACCCGGCCGGCGGCAGCGGTCTGCTCGGCTGCTTCGCCGCAGGCAAACTCGCGGATCAGGTGCGAGGGCGGGGTCAGTTCCTTCATCTCCCGGATGCGTAAGTCGTCGGTGCGGGGCATGGTGTTCTCCAAAATGTAAAAATGCGGCAAAAAAAAACCGCCATCGCTGGCGGTTTTTCAGGAATTCTGCTGGATCTCGTTGCTACGTGAACCTGCCGCTACTCCACCGCCTTGGGGCTGGAATGGCTAAAGTAAAAATAGCAGGTAAAAAAAATGGCGCTGTACATGGGTGCTCCGAGATGTGCAAACGACTATAACACAGAATTGCTGCACGCTGGCAAGGGGGCCGCCAGATGAGGCCGGCCCTACGGAAGAGGCCGTGGTTGCGGGCTCCCCACAAAGGGGGCGCCGTGGCCGACGCATTTGAGGCAGATCATCCGGACCGTGGAAGCGAATGCAAAACTCGATTGCTCAAGCCCCCGCAATGGGCGCTTCCCTAACGACCTGGAGCATCGACATGACAGAGAAACGACTGAACCTTGCCTTGCGCACGCTATTTGCCGGCGGCGCGGCGCTGGGCGCCACTTTCATGGCCCTGCCCGCCATCGCCCAGCAGGAGACCGAACCGGCCATGCAGCGCGTGGAAATAACCGGCTCTTCCATCCGGCGCCTGGCCGCGCAAAGCGCGCTGCCCATCACTTCGCTGCGCGCCGACGACTTCGCCAAGCAGGGCCTGGCCACGGCGCAGGAGGTATTGGCCACCATCCCCATGAACCAGACGTCCACCGGTGCCAGCCAGTCGGTGGGGGCCGGTACCGGCGGGCGCACCACGGCTGACCTGCGCGGCCTGGGGGGTGACACGACCCTGGTGCTGCTCAACGGCCGGCGCCTGGCCAACCACCCCTTCTTTGCCGACACGGTGGACCTCAACATCATTCCCGTGGCGGCGCTGGACCGGGTGGAAGTGCTGCGCGACGGCGCTTCCGCCATCTACGGCACCGATGCCATTGGCGGCGTGGTCAACTTCATCACCAAGCGCTCGTACCGGGGCATGGCGGCCACGGTGGAGGCCTTTGTGCCGCAGGCGTCCGGCGGGGGCGATGAGCAGCGCGTCAATGTGGTGGGCGGCTGGGGCGACCTCGCCACCGACGGCTGGAACCTGCTGGCCGTGGCCGACTACCATCGCCAGTCAGCCCTGCGCTCGGTGGACCGGCCGTTTTCCAGCACCGGCGTGCGGCCCGGGCGGGGCGTATCGCAAACGAGCGGCACGCCCTTCCCCGCCAACTTTTTCGCCGCCCCGCTCAATGACGACGATCCCGGCATATCGGGCAATCCCGGTTTCTTCACGGGCTGTGCGCCGCCGGCGTCCGTACCCAGCACCACCAACCAGACCTGCCGCTTCGACTTCACGCGCTACATCGACAATATCCCCCTCACCACCCAGCACTCATTTTTGGGACGCTTGACGCGCAAATTTGGTGGCAACCATACGGGCAGCGTGGAATACATGCACAGCCGCAGCATCAATGAGTCGCGCGTGGCGCCGCCACCGCTGGCCGGCATCGGCCTGACCATGACGGCCAGCGGCCCGTTCTATCCCGGCGCCGGCATCACACCGGCCTTTCCGGGCCTGGCAGGACAGGACCTGGACATCAGCTGGCGACCGCTGGTCACGGGCCAGCGCATCCAGGAAGACACCAGCCTGTCGGACCGCCTGCTGGCCAGTATGGAAGGCATGATTGGCAACTGGGATTACAGCAGCGCGCTCAGTTATTCAGTGGGACGGGCCCGCAGTGACTTCACCGGCGGCTACGTGATCGACCAGCGCATCATCGACGGGGTCGCATCCGGACTGCTCAATCCCTTTGGCGAACAGACTGCAGCCGGCCAGACCTGGCTGCAAAATTCCCTGCTGCTGGGCGAGTTCTTGAAAGGCAAAATCAACAGTTCGGCCATCGATTTCAAGGCCAGCCGCGATATCCGCCAGATGGCTGGCGGCCCGCTCGGGTTTGCCATTGGTGCAGAAGTGCGCCATGACAAGGCCACGTACACCGTGGACCGCGCACTGGCCAGCCAGGCTTCCAGCTCCGGCTATGCCGATGCCCTGGACCAGCGCGGCAGCCGCACCATTCGCGCCATCTTCACCGAGTTCAATGTCCCCATCATCAAGGACCTGGAAGTGAACCTGGCCGGCCGCTACGACTATTACACTGACGTCGGCGGCAACTTCAACCCGAAAGTGGCGGTGCGCTGGCAAATGTCCCCGCGCGTGCTGCTGCGCGGCTCCTACAACGAAGGCTTCCGCGCGCCCACCCTGTACGACATCAACGGGCCGCAAACCGTCACCAATACGGCCCAGCCCTTCGATGACCCGGTGCTGTGCCCGGGTGGCACGCCGGTACCGGGCGCCAACCCCAGCCTGGCGTGCGACCAGCAGCAAAACATCCGCGAAGGCGGCAACCCCAACGTGCAGCCGGAAACCTCGCGCACCTACTCGGCCGGCATCGTGTTGGAACCCATGCGCAACGTCACCGCCTCGGCAGACTTCTGGGATATCCGGCTCAAGGATCAGATCAACGCCATTGCGGAGCAGACCCTGTTCGAGAATTACCAGCGCTATCAGCACCTGTTTTTCTACAATGCAGCTGGCACGCGGCTCGATTACGTGCTGTCGGAAACGAGCAACCTCGGCGAAGTGCGCACCCGTGGTGTCGATCTGAGCCTGCTGTGGCGCATTCCCCGCAATCAGTTCGGCAATATGTCGCTGGCCGTGGATGGCACCTACGTGGACAAATACGACTACCAGAACGAACGCAACGGCCCGTTCACGGAAAATGCGGGCCGCTATGCGGACGAACGCCCGGTATTTCGCTGGCGCCACAATGCCACCCTGGCGTGGAACATGGCACCGTACACGCTCACGCTGGCAAACCGCTACATGTCCGGCTACGACGACCAGAACAATGTGGCTCCCGCATTCGAGCAGCGGGTGGACCCGTATTCCACGTGGTCGCTGGCCGGCACCTACACGGGCAACAGGAGCATGGAGCTGACGCTTGGCGTAAAAAACCTGTTTGACGAAGACCCGCCCTATACCAACCAGGGCACCACCTTCCAGCAGGGATACGACCCCCGCTACACCGATCCTCTGGGACGCACCTTTTACATCAGGGCGACCTACAAGTTTTAGGCAGCATCGCGCGGGGGCATGTGGCATGAGCGCGGCCGAGCTTCACCACAGGGCGGCGCATGCGGGGCGCACATTGAAAAAGGCGCCACCCGGGCGCCTTCCTGTTCGCGGCGCGCTTACGCCGTTCCGCCCACCGTGACGTCTTCAATCCGCAAGGTGGGTTGGCCAACGCCCACCGGGACGCTCTGGCCTTCCTTGCCGCACACGCCCACACCGGAATCGAGGCGCATGTCGTTGCCAATCATCGAGACGCGATTGAGCACATCGGGACCATTGCCAATCAGGGTAGCGCCCTTGACCGGGTAGCTGATCTTGCCGTTTTCAATCATGTACGCCTCGGTGGCGGAAAACACGAACTTGCCGTTCGTGATATCGACCTGGCCGCCGCCGAAGTTCACCGCATACAAGCCGTTCTTGACCGAGGCCAGGATTTCTTCCGGATCCTTGTCACCGCCCAGCATGTAGGTATTGGTCATGCGCGGCATCGGCAGGTGGGCAAACGACTCGCGCCGTGCATTGCCCGTCACCGGCATGTTCATCAGGCGCGCATTCATGGTGTCCTGGATATACCCCTTCAGGATGCCATCCTCGATCAGCGTGGTGCACTGGGTTGGATTGCCTTCGTCATCGATATTGAGCGAACCGCGGCGGTCCGACAGGGTGCCGTCATCGACCACCGTCACGCCCTTGGCGGCCACGCGCTGGCCGATGCGGCCCGAGAACGCGGACGAGCCCTTGCGATTGAAGTCGCCTTCCAGTCCATGGCCAATGGCTTCGTGCAGCAGCACGCCCGGCCAGCCCGGTCCCAGCACGATGGTCATGGGGCCGGCCGGCACGGGCCGCGCGTCCAGGTTCACCACGGCCGTGTTGACCGCTTCGGTCGCATACTTATCCAGCAGTTCATCGCTGAAGTAGCCATAGCTGTAGCGCCCGCCACCGCCTGACGAGCCCATTTCGCGCCTGCCATTCTGTTCCACGATCACCGTCACCGACACCCGCACCAGCGGCCGGATGTCCGCCGCCAGTACCCCGTCGCTGCGCACCACCAGCACCACATCGTATTCGCCGGCCAGGCCCGCCATGACCTGCACCACGCGCGGGTCTTTCTTGCGCGCCATTTTTTCCACGCGCTCGAGCAACTGCACCTTGGCCGTCGCGTCGAGCGAGGCCAGGGGATCGTTGGGCAGGTACAGCGAGCGTCCGCCCACTTCGCGCATGCTGCTGGCGACCTGGATGCTGCCGGCACCGGCGCGGGCAATGGTGCGCGTGGCGCTGGCCGCATCCATCAGCGCGCTTTCCGAAATCTCGTCGGAATAGGCAAACGCCGTCTTGTCGCCGGAAATGGCGCGCACGCCCACGCCCTGGTCAATACTGAAACTGCCCGTCTTGACAATGCCTTCTTCCAGGCTCCAGCCTTCACTCTTGGTGAACTGGAAATACAAATCCGCGTAGTCCACCTGGTGCGTAAACATGGTGCCCAGCGTCTTGAGCAGCTTGCCTTCATCGAGGCCAAACGGCGTGAGCAGCACCTCGCGTGCCACCGCCAGGGAGGAAAGATTCGGTTCGAAAGGTTTCATGGGCAGGCTCTTTCAGATGTGAACTGGCATTGTGCCATATTCAAAAATTTCTCACGCGCGAGGGAAGGCCTGCTACAGTTTCCGGTGCTTGAGTGCCGGCAAGTTTTCCCGCACCTGGGCCAGGTAGGCGGCATCGATCTGGCCGCTCACCACGCCCTCGCCCTCGGCCAGCACGGCCTTGACCTCGCCCCACGGGTCGATCAGCATGCTGTGGCCAAAGGTGCGGCGGCCATTGACGTGGGTGCCCCCCTGGGCAGATGCCAGCACGTAACACTGGTTTTCAATGGCCCGCGCCCGCAGCAGCACTTCCCAGTGCGCCATTCCGGTCGTATGGGTAAAGGCGGCGGTGACGATCATGAGCGTGCACTCGCCCATGGCCCGGAACAGCTCGGGAAAGCGCAGGTCGTAGCACACGGCCAGTCCCACGCGGCCAAAGGGCGCATCGAACATGACCACCGACTCGCCCGGGACGATGGTGCGCGCCTCGTCGTAGTGCTCGCTGCCCTTGGTGAAGCCAAACAGGTGAATCTTGTCGTAGCGGCTGACCGGCTTGCCGGACGGATCGAATACCAGGGTCGTGTTCATGACCTTGTTTGCATCCGGCGACACCAGCGGCAAGGTCCCGCCGATCAGCCACACGCCATGTTCGCGCGCCATCTGCGCCATGGCATCCTGGATCGGCCCTTGCCCGGGGTGCTCGGCACGGGCCACCTTGTCGCTGTCGGTCATGCCCATGATGGGCCAGTATTCCGGCAGGGTGACCAGGGCCGCGCCGTTGGCCGCCGCCTCGGCCACCAGGCGGCGCGCCGTGGCCAGGTTGTCTTCCACATGGGGAGAACTGATCATTTGTACCGCTGCAACTGTCGTCATGGAACGCTGGCCTCCTTCGGTTTGACGGGAGCTGGCCTGCCCTTGCCGGCCAGCTTGGTGACGACCGGCGTCTTCCACGGTCCGGTCACCTGCATTTCGTAAGTAAGCGCGCGCATCACCGGCTCGCGCAGGAACAGCTGGGCCAGGAAGCTGCCCACCCCCACCACCGGATTGACCGCCAGCGCGTACACCAGCGGCCCGGTGCCGAGGTTAAATTCCGGGATCACCACCACATGCAGGTTGGCCGTCTCATTGGCAATGTCCACCGAGCCATCCATGAGCACGGTTGCCGCCACGCCCCACATGCGCAAGTTGTCCGTGCGCAGCACCCCGCGCGTGATGGCGGCATTGGCGCTGATGCCGTCAAAGGCCAGCCCTTCGGAAAACACATCGTGGAAATCAAGCTTGAGAATGCGCGGCAGCATCTGCAGGCTGAGCACCCCCAGCAGCTTGGCCGCGCCCGGATCCTTCTTGAGGAACTGGCCGCTGGCGAGCTTCAACTCAATTTTGCCCGACAGCGAAGGAATGTCCAGCGAATACGGCAAACCGTTCCACGCAATGTCGCCCGTCATCTTGCCCTTGCCGCGCTTGAGCGTATCCGGAAAGCCGAAACGCTCGAGCATGCGCCCCGCGTCTTCGATCTCCATGCTGAAATTGAGCCCGGTACTGCTCACCCCATCGCGCAGGGCCCATTTGCCGGTGCTGGTCAGGACGCCGTCGGGATTGGCCAGCAGCAAACGGTTGATGCGCCACTCGCGTCCCCCTGCTGCCTGCACATTGTTGGCCGCCAGTTCCAGCCGCCCCAGCTGCTTGTTGAACAGCTCGAAGCGCTCGGCCACGATATCGAGGGCCGGAATGCTCGACGCCGGACTCTTGCTGCTTTCCAGGAGATCCTTGACGCCGGCCTTGGACGACTCGGGGATGATGAGCGAGGCCAGGCGCGCCGTCACCTTGCCCAGGCCCTGCCCGGCGGGCCCTTCATTCCAGGTCACGTGGCCCGACACCTGGCGCGAATCGATACTGGCTTGCCAGGTCCGGGCCTGGTGCGAAGCGCCCACCACCACCGTGTCGAGCTTGCGGTCCAGGATGATGAGCTCGCTGGCGCGCGCCGCCATCACGTCCGGCACCACGTACTGCGCCATGTTGGCCCCGCCTCCCGCGCCCTCGGCCCGGGGCCCGGCAGCGGCGCTGACGCGGCTGCCCAGCTCGAGCCACTGGTCGACATTGAGCAGCTTCATGTTGGCGTTGATGGTCAAGCCTTCTTCCGGCTCCGGCGCCGGGGCATTCACGCCCAGGCCGCCGCTGGTGACGCGCCAGGCACCCTTGCCCACCCGCTGGCGCAGGTAGCGCGCCGCCATGGTGCTGCCCAGGTTGATGCGGATTTCATCGCGCGCCACCGGCTCGGCCGTGCCGGCGCCCGACCCCTGCAGCCCGGTAAGGGCAAAGTGCAGCGGCAGCGCTTCGGCCGCCGCCTTGTTGAGCGGGGCTGGAAATGCCAGCCCCAGACCGGCCAGGGTCGAGTCGATCACCACCTGCGGCAAGCCATCCCTGACCGTGATGGCGCCCGTATAGCGCGCGCCGCCGCTGATGCGCGAGGCCACCGGCGCCATGGCCGCGCCCGGGTATTGGCGGGCAATGCCCTCGGCCGAGACGGCGCCCGACAGGCGAATCTGCACCCCGCCCTCGCGTGAAGAGCCGCCCGTCAGGGCCAGCGGGCCGCCCAGGAAGCTCGCGCCCATGCCCGACAGCGTCACACCGCGCTCCGTGAAATCGAGCTTGCCGATTGCCGCGTGCAGCGGCGGCAGGTCGGGAAACAGCATCACCTCGTTGTTCATCAGTTGCAGCGCACCCTGGACCCGGCTGTCCTTCATGTGGGTGAGCGGCAACTGCATTTTCAGCGCCAGGCGCGCCGGCCCCGTGGCCCGCACCTGTTCCGTGAAGCGCCCGGTCCACGTGCCTACCGGGCTGGCATCGATATAGCGCAAAAATTCCTGCAGGGGAGCGGAGGCGCCGCCCTCGATGCTGAGCACGCGGTTCGGGTCGGCCAGGTCCGGCACGGCCAGCTTCACTTTGGCCAGCGTCACTCCCAGCGAGCGGGCCGAGTCGATCTCGAACTGCATGCGCGTGCGCTCGAACGCAAACGTACCCTCGATGTCATGGGCCAGCGGCCACTGGGGCGACACGCCGTCGGCGCCAAACTGCGCCGGCGCATAATTGAGGCGCGCCCCGCTCATGCGGCCGGCGACGCGAAATTCGCCGCTGCCTGGCTCGCGAAAGGGAAAGCGCGCCAGGTCGCCGCGCAGGCGCAGCGTGGCATCATTGACCACGCCGTCTTCGATGGCCGTGGTCAGCCAGGCGGCCAGATGGGGGGGCGTGGCCAGTGGCAGCAGGCGCCCCAGCTGCCCGAGCTGGACACCGTCAAAAGTGCCGGCCATGTCAATCACCCCGGCCGGCTTGCCGGGCTGGGCCACCAGCGGCATCTGGTGCCTGCCGCTGAGCGAACCCTTGATCGCGCCTTGCACGAAGTGCATGCTCTCCAGGTGCAGCAACAGCTGGTCCTGGGGCGCGAAACTCCAGCGCGCCTGCAGCTTCATGTCGTCGAACGGCATGCTCGGCTCGGCAAACCAGGCCGGCAGATGCAGCACCAGAGCGCGCGAATCGAGCACCACGCGCCCGCCCTTTTCGCTGGCGTCGATGCTGCCGGACAGGTTCTCGAAGCCGGGAATGGCTGGCACCGCAGCCGTCGCCGCCCGGCTGGCCGTACGCGCCTGCGCCAGGCGCGCCGGCTGCGGGCGCATGGCCAGGCCAGCGAGCGTGCCCTTGATCCGGTAGGCGCTGATATCGGGGTAGCGCCCTTTCCAGCTGGCCGTAAAGTCCGACAGCTGGCCGCGCGGGGCAAAATCGGCCAGCATGCTGCGCTGCGGGCTCGACAGGGGCAGCTGCCCGGCCAGGCGGGCCAGCGTTTCCAGGTCAAGCTGGCGCGCCGACAGGTAAAACTCTTCCGGCTTGGCGCCCTTGGCCGGCACATAGGCTTCCACGATGGTGGTGGGCGCCAGCGCCAGCCCGCCCGTGGTCTGCAGCGAGAAGTCGCTCAGCATCACGGTGTGGCCAAACGTGCCAAAGGCCGGCTTGCCGCCATTGGCGCCGTTGGCAAAGGTTTCACTGGCCGACATGCGGCCCTGCACCCGGGTCAGTTCCAGCGGCGGCAAATCCTTGCCCAGCCGCGCGGCCACGTCGACCAGGCGCAGGTCGGCGGTGAAACTGGCCAGCTTGGCGCGGTCCAGCGTCAGCCAGGCCCGCACCGAACCCTTGCCGCGGATGACCTCGAACGGATAATTCACATAAGCCTTCCACGCCGCCACATCGGTATTGCGCAGGTCGGCGTACATCTCACCGCTCCACTGGCGCACATCCGACATCGCCACCCCGAAATGCGGGTGGCTGAAGTCAGCCCGCAAGTCGAGCGGACCGGACAAGCTGGCCGGGGGCGTGGCCCGCAGCGCCAGCCGGTGGTGGTTCCAGCGGTTGAGCATGAGCAGGTCGACCTTTTCCAGGGTCAGCTGGGGCGCCCCGCGCCGCTCGTCGCTCCAGCGGATGCGCCCGTCCCGGATCGATACTTCACGCTGGCTCAGCAGCCAGTCCGACCCCTGGCCGTCGCCGCCCTTGGGGTCGAGCACAATGCCGGCCACCGACACCCGTCCGGCGGCATCGCGCCGCACGTCCAGGTCCGGGCGAATGATTTCCAGGGCGTCGAAACGGGGCTTGGCCGCCACCAGCGACCACCATGACAGCGTGGCCGACACGCTCGGCAGGCTCAGCACCTGGCGGCCCTGCCGATCGCGCAGGATCACGTCGCCCAGGAACAGGTTGGGCCGCAGACCCTGCCAGGATGCATAAATGCGGGCAATCGAGACCTGGCTGCCCAGCGCCCGGCTGGCATGGCGCTCGATGTCAGGCTTGTAATAATCGATGTTGGGCAAGATGGCGTAGCGCAGCATCAGGAACACGATGGCGAACAGAAAATACAGGGCCAGCGCCAGCTTGACGGTAAATCCCAGCACGTGATGCGAAGCCCGGTTGGCCAGCCGATACGCGGCCCGCACCCGGTGCCAGCGCTGCGCCAGGTGCAGGTCGGGCAGGTGATGGGGAGCCTGGGTGTCTGGTTTGTGCATCAATACGCTAATAAAGGGCTCGCCGCGGCAACAAGAGGGACATGCGCGTGCGCCGGGGGCGGCGCGCCGGGGCAATTCTACCGCATCGGGGCCCATGGACGAGCCACTTTAGCCAAGGAATTGTTTCTATGTGTTAATGACCGACGTGACCGGGGCCCCGCTCCGGGCGCCAGCTGCGCGGCCGCACTTGCATCCCCGGCGGCGCCCCCTTACTATCAGGCGCATCAGGACCGCAGCCAGCCGGCCCGCGGCCGCCCATGACCCAACCAGAGCCGCCATGACCGCCACCTCCCTTACCGCCTGCTCGCGCTTTTACCAACGCTGGCTGGCCGCCGATGCCGCGCGCGCGGCCCAGATCGACGAACTGGTGCGCTCGCCCCTGTCCAGCCTGGACCTGGAGGCGGCCCTGGAACGGCAGCGCGCGGCTGCCAGTCCGCCCCTGCCCCTGCCGCGCGCCATGCGGCGCCTGCGCAACCTGCTGGTGTGCGGCCTGATCCGGCGCGACCTTGACGGCCAGGCCGACCTGGCCGAAGTGGTGGCGGCCATGACCGGCTTTGCCGACTTTGCCATCCGCACCCAGCTGGCCGCCCTCATGGCCGAGATGGTGGCCAGCCATGGCACCCCGATGGGACACGAGTCAAGCCTGCCCCAGGAAATGATGGTGCTGGCCATGGGCAAGCAGGGTGGCGGCGAACTGAATGTCTCGTCCGACATCGACCTCATCTTCGTGTACCCGGAAGATGGCGAGACGCGCGTGGCCGACGCCGCCCAGCGCCAGCTGTCGAACCATGAATTCTTCACGCGCCTGGGCAAAAAGCTGATTGCCGCCCTGTCCGAGATCATCGAAGATGGCTTTACCTTCCGGGTCGACATGGCGCTGCGGCCCAACGGCGCATCCGGCCCGCTCGTGGCCAGCCTGAACATGGTGGAGGAATACCTGATTGTCCAGGGACGCGAATGGGAGCGCTACGCCTGGGTCAAGGCGCGCGCCGTGACCGGCACCGAGGCCGACATTGCCGCCCTCGACGCCATCGTGCGCCCCTTTGTCTTTCGCCGCTACCTGGACTTTGGCGTGATCGACGCCATCCGCAACATGCACGCCCAGATCCGCGCCGAGGTGGGGCGCCAGGAACGCCTGCACCCGGACCGCAGCAACAACGTCAAGCTCGGACGGGGCGGCATCCGCGAAATTGAATTTTTGGCCCAGGTCTTCCAGCTCATTCGCGGCGGACGCGACGCCGCCCTGCGCGAGCGCTCCACCCGCGCCACCTTGCGCGTGCTGGCCGAGAAGGACTTGCTGCCGGCCGAGACGGTCGAGCGCCTGCTGGCCGCCTATACCTTCCTGCGCAACCTGGAACACCGCCTCCAATACATCGATGACGCCCAGACCCACACGGTGCCTGCCGGCGAGGCCGAACGGGCCACCCTGGCGCGCATGATGCAGCTGCCCGACAGCGCCACCCTGCTGGCGCGCCTGGACCAGGAGCGCGCCTTCGTGGCCGCCCAGTTCGACGCCATTTTCAGCGACAAGGCCAAGGGCGAGGGCGAGGCCGACGACGTCGATCCGCAAAGTTCGCACGCCCTGGCCGACTTGGACCGGCAGGAAGCGATCCAGGACCGCATGGCGCAGCTGGCCTTTGACGACCCGGCCGCCGCGGCTCGGCGCCTGATGGCGACCTGGCAGAGTCCGCGCATCCAGGCCCTGCCCGAAGCCTCGCGCACCCGCCTGCTGGCCCTGGTCAATGCCGCCCTGCCCCTGATCGCCCGGACCGCGGCCGATCCCGGCGCCGGCAGTGCCAGCGCCACCCTCGGCCGCCTGCTCGACTTTTTTGAAGCCATCGCGCGCCGGTCGGCCTACCTGTCGCTGCTGACCGAATACCCGCACACGCTCGAGCGCGTGATCCGCATGATGTACGCCAGCGGCTGGGCCGCGACCTTCCTGACCAAGCACCCCATCGTGCTAGACGAACTGCTCGACGACGGCATGCGCCACACCCTGCCCGATTACGGCCAGCTGGCCATCGACCTGCGGGCCCAGCTGGCCGAAAGCGAGGGCGACACCGAGCGCCAGATGGACATCCTGCGCGAAGCCCACCACGCCCAGCAGTTCCGCCTGCTGGCCATGGACCTGGCCGGCGACCTGTCGGTGGAAAAGCTGGCCGACCACTTGTCGCTGCTGGCCGACATCATCGTCGCCGCCACCATCGACGCGGCCTGGAACACCGTGGCCACGCGCCACCGCGAGGTGCCGCGCTTTGCCGTCATTGCTTACGGCAAGCTGGGTGGCAAGGAACTGGGCTATGTGTCCGACCTCGACGTCATCTTCCTGTTCGACGACGACGACCAGGAAGCGCCGGGAAACTACGCGCGGCTGGCGCAGCGCTTCATTACCTGGATGACCGCGACCACCTCGGCCGGCATGCTGTTTGACATCGATACCGCGCTGCGCCCGGACGGCGCCAGCGGCATGCTGGTGTCGTCGGTGCAAGCCTTTGAGCGCTACCAGGACAATGCGGCCTGGCTGTGGGAACACCAGGCGCTGACCCGGGCGCGCTTTTGTGCCGGTGACGCCGCCATCGGCGAGCGCTTCGAAGCCATCCGCGCGCGCGTATTGCGCAAGGACCGCGCCGCCAAGGAAGAGGAGCTGAAACAGGAAGTGCGCAAGATGCGGCGCAAGATGCGCGAAGCCTACCCCAACCGCACCGCCCAGTTCGATCTCAAGCACGACGAGGGCGGCATGATCGACATTGAATTCATCGTCCAGTACCTGGTGCTGCGCCACGCGGCCCAGTACCCGCAGCTCACCATCAATATCGGCAATATTGCGCTGCTGCGCATGTTCGGCGAACTGGGGCTGATCGATGCCGCGCTGGCGCTGGCCGTGGGCGACGCTTACCGCACCTTGCGCCGCCTGCAGCACCAGCTGCGCCTGCAGGGGCGCGACAATGCCCGGATCGACCCGGCCAAGGTGGAGCAGCACGCCGCCGCCGTGCGCGCCTTGTGGGATGCCTGCCTGGGCCCGGACATGGCCTAGTCACGCCGCCTCCCGCGCGCCGGCGCGTGCCAGCGAAGCGCGGCCCGGCGCCGGGCTCGGGGCGGGGGCGCCTTCCCCGCCTATGTCCTCGTTTTTGCTCGCCCCTCGCTTGCGCGCCGCAAAAAAAAACCGCACACCAGGCAGGCATGCGGTTTTGGGTGCCGGCGGAAGCGGCTGTCGCCGCCCCGCTTCAGCCAGTCATCAGAACGAGTACTCAGCCGCAACCTTGATCGAACGTGGACGCAGCGCGTAACCGCCGCGCAGGTCAACCGGTGCCGACGTCTTCAAGGCATTGCGCACGTTGACGGTTAGGCGCGTATTCTTGAACCCCGAGTACACGAAGTTCAGGTCGGTCCGCATGGACGCAGCCGTGTAGCATGGCAGGTCGTCGGTTGGTTTGACGTTCTTGATGCAGCCGGCTTCGTTCCAGCGTGCCTCGTCGGTCTCGTCGAAGTTCAGTTCGGTGCGCGACGTACGGTTGATGCGCACGCTCGTGGCGAACGTGCCCTTCTTCCACACCGCCGACAGCACATTGGTGTACTTCGGATTGCCGCGCAGACCAATCGTGTTCGGGCGGAAAGCACCGGCATCGATGTCCCACTCCTGCAGCTTGAGCGCGATGGTCGACATCAGGCCTACGGTCAGGGTGCCGTTGGCGCCCATGTTCAGGCGCCCCGACAGATCCAGGTCGATGCCCGAGGTGAGGGTCTTGCCGAAGTTCTCATAGCTCAACAGCAGCGACTGGATATTACCGTTGGTAAATGCCAGGTTGGCGCCGGGGCTGAGCACGTTGGCGCGATCGGCCAGGCGGCGGTCGGTATCGCTGACGGGGTTGCGCACGATGAACTGGCTGTACGGCGCATTGTCTTCACGCTGCAGAACATAGCTGACCGGGCGGTAGGCAATCTCGTCTTCGCGCTCGATGCGGTAGTAATCCATCGCAAAATTCACGTTCTTGACTGGCTCGGCGACAAAGCCCAGCGTCAGGCTCTTCGAGGTTTCAGGCTTGAGCGACGAGCTCGACGAAATCATGGCCGGCACCGACGTCAGGCAGCCCGAGTTGTAGGCCACGGTGGCGTCCGAACGGTCGGTGCTGGTGCCCGTCGCCAGAATGTCGCGGATGCGGGTGGCGGTATCGCAGCGCTTGGGGTCGAGCGTGCTGTTGAAAAAGCCGGTCAGGCCAACCTTGCCCAGCGTTTCCGGAATGTTCGGGGCGCGGAAGCCGCCGGCCACCGTACCACGCAGCAACACCTTCGGCGTGACGGTGTAGCGCACGCCCACTTTTGGCGAGACGTGGCCGTCAAAGCCGTCGGCCTTGTCGGCGCGCAGCGCAGCATTGACCACCAGCTTCTTGGTCACTGGCGCATCCAGTTCCAGGAACACGGCCGACAGATCGCGCTGGCCGTCGATGAACAGCGAACCGCGGCCGATGATTTCAGCGTTGACCACGTTGTCGGTCGACTTGATGTACATCGATTCGCGGCGGAACTCGCCACCGATGGCGAACGACAGCGGACCACCCGCCAGGGTCATGACTTCGCCGGTCAGCTTGCCGTCCACGAAATCCTGGGAAATCTTGGCATCGGTGCCGATGACGGGGAACATGCGGTCCAGCAGTTCCTGGCTGTTCGGGCCGCCAATGACATACTCACCGGAAGACACGGCTGCCGGGAAACGGTCGCGGTGGGCGCCATGATCGCGCGATTCCGCATCGCCACCGACGCGGCCAGCTGCCACTTCCCACTCAAAGCCAAAGCGCTCGATCGGGCCATTGATGCCGGCCATCACGCGGTACTGGTTCGCTTCGGACGGCGACTTCCACATGTCGAGGTTGTCCATGAAGCGGTAATCGATACCCACCGGGAACGAGTACGGGTTGGCAGGATTGCCTACTGCCAGCTTGGGCTTGGCAACCGATTCCGACCGCTTCAGGTAGCCGTTGAACCAGTTGGTTGGCGAACCGGCAGCGTTGGCGTACGGCAGCGAGCGGTATTCTGTTTTCGTGGTCGAGTAGGCAACTTCGGCAAAGCCGCGCATTTCCGAACCAAGCTTGAATTTGGCCTGGCTGAAGAAATTCAGGCGCTCGGCGCTGTCGGAGGACTGGGTGATGCCGGTCAGGTCGCTGGTGCACAGGCCGGCGGTGTTGACGCGGCTGGCAGGGCAGCTGGCCACGGCGGTGCGGATGGCGGCACGGGTGCCGGCGCGCGGCTCGTTCAGGTTGCCGGGGAAGGAAAACAGGCTGGGGTCGCCGAACGCAGGGCTCACATACTTCTTGTGCCAGGCCGGGTAGCTGCCAATAATTTCGTTCTGCATGTAGCCGTGGCGCTTATAGGCTTCCAGGTTGGCGAACACGTTGAAGCCATCCGCTTCCAGGTTACCGAAGCCGCCCACCAGGCCGGCGGTCTGCTGGCCGCCAAACTTGTGGCTCTGCGGACGCTCGATGCTGCCCGACACGCCGATACCCTGGTAGGTGCTGCGGGTGATGATGTTGATCACGCCCGACATCGCATCGGAACCATAAATGGCCGAGGCGCCATCCTTGAGCACTTCGACGCGCTCGATCACGTCGGCGGGAATCGAGTCGACGTTGACGAAGACATCCTGGCCACCATCGGCAAACGCGTAGTTCGAGACGCGCCGGCCATTGACCAGCACCAGCGTGGCGCCCTTGCCCAGGCCGCGCATGGAGGCGCCCGAGGCGCCGCGCGCAAAGCTGGTGGCGCTGCCGTCGTCGCGCAGGGTGCCGGTGTCGAACGAGGTCAGCGTGTCGAGCACCTGGCGCACGGTCGTCGCGCCGGTGGCCTTGATCTCTTCGCGGCGCAGGACCGTCACCGGCGAAGCGGTTTCGGAATCGATGCGCTTGATGTTCGAACCGGTCACGACCACTTTCTGGATCGGCGCGGTGTCGGCTTGTGCCAGTGCGTACTGCGAAGTGGCCAGCGTCATCGCCACGGCAAGAACGCTTTTCTTCAGGATGAATTGCTTAGTCAAAGGTAGCTCCGTTGTCGGCGTCCCTTGTAAGGACGCCTGTCTTTTATAGTGATAGTGGTTGGTAAGCCTGTGCGGACACGAAGTTCGCGTTTCCGGATCCACCCCGCTGGACTGCTTCACGGCAAACTGGCCATCGTTTCAATTGCATGGCGAGCGACCGTGCGCCCTCTGGGCCGACATGGAAGTTTTTATGGTAGCCGATGGCATATGCATACGACCACCCCTTCGCGCCACGTCGATATGAGTTTGCCAAAAAGTGTTGTTATTCTGCATTTTCGAACAGCGCTGCGTTACCAATCCGGGGTCTGCCATGCATACTGCATAGACAACTTGTCAGACCCGTGGCTCGCTCCGAGCGTTAAAGCACGGCGACAATTTGGATTTGTCATGTCAAGAACGATGCTGTGTCGGATGGAAACTTGGTGCACGGCATTGCTTTTGTGCACCGGGGACCCGAGAGATTGCTAACGCGACCACCAGTATTGACGGGCACCGTTTGATGAAACTGCATCGATTTACGTATCCGTCAAGTGGCACGCGTTACGAATGCGGGAAATGTTGTTTCTTGACCGTAAAGATTGCGTATGGATTGACATCAAATTGCAATAATGTTGTGATACTGCACGGTGAAAATTGTACATATAAACAATTCCCCCATAGGCTTCACAGCCGTTTAAGCTAAATATTGAAAAGGAAATAGGAATGGATAACAAAGCACTCGGTCACTCAGTGGTGCGTCGCACCGCTGTAGCGATCGCTGCCAGCTTGCTGGTTGCATCCGTCTCGTACGCTCAGCAAGCTGAGGGTTCGATCTACGGTAAGGCCGCCGCCGGCCAGAAGATCACCATTACCAGCGTTGACACCAACAGCACGCGCCAGATCGTGGCCGATGCCAATGGTTCGTTTACGCAAGCCAAGCTCCCACCAGGCAACTACACCGTCACCAGCAATGGCGTGACACGTGAAGTCACCGTTGCCATTGGTACCGGTACCCAGGTGATCCTTGCCGGTTCCGACACCCCGCAGCGCGTGGTCATTTCGCGCAAGCGCAACCCGATTGACGTGTCCAGCGTCGAGACCACCACCGTGTTCACCGCCGAGCAAATGCGCGCGCTGCCAGTGGCACGTGACGTGAACGCTATCGCTACCCTGGCACCAGGCGTGGTCAAGGGCGACGGCGACCTCGGTAACGGCGGCCTGCCTGCATTCGCCGGCGCTTCGGTAGCGGAAAACGGCTACTACATCAACGGCTTTGACGTCACTAACATTCGTACCTTCCTTTCCTATGCCAACCTGCCGTTTGACGCCATCGGCTCGCAGCAGGTCAAGGTCGGCGGCTATGGCGCCGAATACGGCCGTTCGCTCGGTGGCGTGATTTCGATCTCCACCAAGCGCGGCACCAACACCTGGCAAGGCGGCGCATCGCTGTACTGGTCGCCTGAAGCACTGCAAGGACGCGGCCGCAATGTTGTTGACCTTGATCCAGCCCATAATGACCAGGTCACTGGCGAAGCTGGCTATACGGTCTATAACCGTTTTAACCGCGACACCGACCTGACAGCTAACGTCTATGCCGGTGGCCCGATCATCAAGGACAAGCTGTTCGTGTTTGGCGTGATTGAGGGCCGCCGTGATAGCTGGGATCGTTTTGATCAGACGGGCAGCACCAAGAACCTGTCGAATCAGCCAAACGGCATGATCAAGGTAGACTTTACCCCTAACGATGCACATCGTTTCGAATTTACTGGCATCACCAACAAGACTAAACGGGAAGTGCTTGATTACACGCTGCCCGCAGGACGCTATGCAACGAGCCACGTCGGCCAAGGTGCAGCCAGCACCATCACCGGCGGCGGCCATACACTGATCGCGAAATACACCGGCTACCTCACCGATAATCTCACGCTGTCCGTGTTGGGCGGCAAGGTCGAGGACATGGTAACGAAGACAGTTGGTGCGCGCGAGCAGGGCCAGGATTGCCCAGTTGTCTACGACCTGGGCCTGGTCCCACTTGGTTGCTGGGCCTTTGACAATTTCCCAGGTTCGGTACGCGACTTCACCCGTCCTGACGACAAAGACACCCGTAAAGCGTTCCGCGTCGACGCAGACTACGTTCTGGGTAACCATACGCTGCGCGCTGGCGTCGATAACCAGGAATTTGCTTCCTTGGCAGCAGGCACCCTGACTTACTCGGGTGGCGTTTACTGGCGTTATTTCCAGGCGAACTCGGCCGGCACGGTCAATGGCGTTGTTGGCGCAGTAGCTCCTAACGGCATTTATGTGCGCCGCCGCGACGGCTTCTCGACTTCCGGCGAGTTCAAGGTCGAGAACAAGGCATATTACCTGGAAGATACCTACAAGGGAATCAAGAACGTTACCCTGTATGGTGGTCTGCGGTGGGAATCGTTCGACAACAAGAATGGCGATGGCGTCAGCTTCGTCAAGGCTGACAACCTGTTCGCACCGCGCCTGGGCGCAGCTTGGGACGTGAACGGTGATGCGTCGATGAAAGTGTATGCGAATGCCGGTCGCTATTATATTCCGGTCGCTGCCAACACCAACATCCGTGCCACCCGTGGCGAGGCTTCGTCAACCCGCTTCTTCTCGTTTAACGGCAAGGATCCACGCACTGGCGCTCCGCTGAATCTGGGTTCTGAAATCGGCGTTGCCAGCATCGTTGGTGACGGTAGCCTGGCCGATCCAGCAACGATTGCTGACACAAATCTGCAGCCAATGTCACAAGACGAGTTCATCTTGGGCCTGCAAAAGAACATCGCCAAAGGCTGGACGGTGGGCGTCAAGGGTACGCACCGTAAGGTCAACAACGGCATGGACGACTACTGCTCGCACTTGGCCTTTGAGAACTATGCTGAAGACAAAGGCTTCACCAACTTCGATTCGGGCACCATGGCCGGCTGTATTCTCGTTAATCCTGGCCAGGATGTTACGCTGAATGTCGACCTGGAAAATAATGGCACACTCAAGCCAGTGACTTTCCCGGCAAGCTATATTGGTCTGGGGCAGTACACCCGCAAGTATGATGCTATCGAGTTCTCCGCTGACCGTCCATTTGACGGCAAGTGGAACCTGAACGCTTCATACACCTGGTCGCGTACCAAGGGTACCGCGGAAGGCTATGTCAATTCGGTCATCAACCAGGAAGACGCCGGCGTTTCGCAGGACTTCGACTTCCCATCGCTCGATGACGGCGCAGACGGCTACACCTCCAACGACCGCACGCATGTGTTCAAGGTCTATGGTAACTACATGCTCAACGACACACTGCGTGTGGGCATGAACGGCACGGTTTCTTCGGGTCGCCCAACCAGCTGCATCGGTTTTGTTCCTCACACTGCAGCGGACTACTCCGATGCACGTAACTACACCACTGCATCCTCGTACTACTGCCTGAATAATCAGGGTCAGTCAGTCCTGGGGCAGCGCGGTACGGCTGGCCGTACCCCATGGAACGGCACGCTGGACATGAACGTCGCTTATATGCCTAAGCTGGCCAAAGGCCGCCTGACGCTGCAGATGGATGTGTTTAACGTATTCGACTCGCAGCAAGTTAGCGAGTGGAATGAGACGCGCGATTACAGCCGCGCAACGACGTCTGCCACCGAAGGCAAGTTGAACCCGAACTACCAGCGTCCGACGCAGTTCCAGTCGCCACGGACGGTGCGTGTCACGGCACGTTACGAGTTCTAAAGTCTCGCTCTCCGCACTTGAAAGGCCGCCTTCGGGCGGTCTTTTTTTATGTGCGCCCATGCTGGGCGCACATAAAAAAACGCCCCGAAGGGCGTTTTACATGTTCCTGCTTGCAGCGAATTACTTCGCGTTCATCAGCGCCACAGTCGTGTCGAGCATGCGGTTCGAGAAACCCCACTCATTGTCGTACCACGACGATACCTTCACCAGGCGGCCCGATACCTTGGTCAGGGTCGAGTCAAAGTTCGACGAGGCCGGGTTGTGGTTGAAGTCGATCGATACCAGCGGCTCGGTCTGGTAGGTCAGCACTTCCTTCATGTCACCTTCGGCTGCAGCTTTCATCAGGGCATTGACTTCCTCGACCGTCGTATCGCGCTTGGCGATGAAGGTCAGGTCCACCAGCGACACATTGATGGTCGGCACGCGCACTGCAAAGCCGTCCAGCTTGCCGTTCAGCTCCGGCAGCACCAGGCCCACCGCGGCAGCCGCGCCGGTCTTGGTCGGGATCATGCTCTGGGTGGCCGAGCGGGCGCGGCGCATGTCTTCATGCATCACGTCCGACAGCACCTGGTCGTTGGTGTACGCGTGCACGGTGGTCATCAGGCCGCTTTCCACGCCGATGGCATCGTTGAGTGGCTTGACCAGCGGAGCCAGGCAATTGGTGGTGCACGACGCGTTGGAAATCACCGTGTCCGATGCCTTGAGCACCGACTGGTTGACGCCGTAGACGATGGTGGCGTCCACGTCCTTGCCGCCCGGCGCCGAGATGATGACTTTCTTGGCGCCGCCCTTCAGGTGAGCCGAGGCTTTTTCCTTGGTGGTGAAAAAGCCCGTGCATTCCAGTACCACGTCCACGCCCAGCTCGCCCCAGGGAATGTCAGCAGGGTTACGCTGCGCGAATACGCGGATCGGGTCGCCGTTGACGATCATGTTGTCGCCATCGACCGTGACGGTGCCGGGAAACTTGCCGTGCGCCGTGTCATAGCGGGTCAGGTGCGCGTTTGACTTGGCGTCGCCCAGGTCGTTGATGGCCACGATCTGGATGTCCTGCTTCTTGCCGCCTTCGTAGAAAGCGCGCAGCACATTGCGGCCGATACGGCCATAACCGTTGATTGCAACTTTGATCGTCATACTTTTTGCTCCTGATTGATAGAAAAAGGGGACTCGCTATATTTTGTTCAGGCCGCCAGAACCAGCTTGGCCTTGGCCACGACGTTCTCGACCGTGAAACCGAAGTGCTTGAACAGCACCGGTGCCGGGGCCGATTCACCGAAGGTATCGATGCCAACCACGGCGCCCTCCAGGCCGACGTATTTATACCAAAAATCGGTCACGCCGGCTTCAATGGCCACCCGCGGCACGCCACGCGTGAGCACGCTCGCCTTGTAAGCGGCGTCCTGGCGGTCGAACACGTCGGTCGACGGCATCGACACCACGCGCACGGCCACGCCTTCGGCCGTGAGGGCGGCAGCAGCCTTCATGGCCAGCTCGACTTCCGAACCGGTGGCCATCAGGATCACCTTGGCATTGGCCGCGTCCTGCAGCACGTAGCCGCCGCGGGCGATGTCGGCGATCTGCGCATCATTGCGCTCCATGTACGGCAAGTTCTGGCGCGAGAAAATCAGGGTCGACGGGCCGTCCTTGCGGCGCACGGCAGCGCCCCAGGCCGCGGCCGACTCGACCGTGTCGCACGGGCGCCAGTTGTCCAGGTTCGGGATCAGGCGCAGCGACGAGACATGCTCGATCGACTGGTGGGTCGGACCGTCTTCGCCCAGGCCGATCGAGTCGTGCGTGAATACAAAGATGGAACGCAGCTTCATGAGCGCGGCCATGCGCAGCGCATTGCGGCTGTAGTCCGAAAAAGTGAGGAAGGTGGCGCCAAACGGGATGAAGCCGCCGTGCAGGGCGATGCCGTTCATGATGGCGCTCATGCCGAATTCGCGCACGCCATAGTTGACATGGTTGCCGGGCTTGCCCGAACGCAGGGCCACGCATTCCTTCCAATTGGTCAGGTTGGAGCTGGTCAGGTCGGCCGAGCCGCCCAAAAATTCCGGCAGCGATGGCGCCAGGGCCTGGATCGCGTTCTGGCTTGCCTTGCGCGTGGCAATGGTTTCCTTCTTCTCGACGCAGGACGCGATGGCGTCCGCGACCAGCTGCTCGAAGTTGGCCGGCAGCTCACCGTTCATGCGGCGCTCCAGTTCCGCGGCCTCTTGCGGGAATTGCGCGCGGTAGGCGCTGAACTGCTCGTTCCACTTCGCCTCGCGCGCGGCACCGGCGGCCTTGGCATCCCAGGCGCTGTAGACGTCGGCCGGGATCTCGAATGGCACTGAGGTCCACAGCAGGTGCTCGCGCACGGCTGCCACTTCCTTGTCGCCGAGGGCCGCGCCATGGACCTTGTCACCGCCCTGCAGGTTGGGCGAGCCCTTGCCGATGATGGTCTTGCAGCAGATCAGGGTTGGCTTGTCGGCCAGCTTGGCCTGGGCAATGGCAGCGTCCACCGCAGCCACGTCATGCCCATCCACATCGCGGATCACATTCCAGTTGTACGATTCAAAGCGCTTGGGCGTGTCGTCGGTGAACCAGCCTTCCACCTTGCCGTCGATCGAGATGCCATTGTCGTCGTACAGGGCGATCAGCTTTTTCAGGCCCAGGGTGCCGGCCAGTGCGCACACCTCATGCGAAATGCCTTCCATCAGGCAGCCATCGCCCAGGAAGGCGTAGGTGTAGTGGTCCACCACCTCGTGGCCTGGCTTATTGAATTGCGCTGCCAGCAGGTATTCCGACAAGGCCATGCCGACCGCGTTGGCAATGCCCTGGCCCAGCGGGCCGGTGGTGGTCTCGACACCGGGCGTGATGTCCACTTCCGGGTGGCCCGGGGTCTTCGAATGCATCTGGCGGAAGGCGCGGATGTCGTCCATGGTCAGCGCATAGCCCGACAGGTGCAACAAGGCGTAATGCAGCATCGAGCCATGGCCGTTCGAGAGCAGGAAACGGTCGCGGTTGATCCACTTTGGATTGGCCGGATTGTGCTGGTAGTGCCCGGCCCACAGCGCCACGGCAATGTCGGCCATGCCCATCGGCATGCCTGGATGGCCTGAATTGGCCTGTTGTACAGCGTCCATTGCCAGCGCGCGGATCGCGTTGGCCATCAAGGTGGTAGGGAGCGTCGAGTTCATGGGTAGCTAAGGGTCTGTGGGAATGGGAGTGCGGCGGCGTTGCAGGGATTACTGAGCCAACTATTTTACCAGACAAGGGGGCAGCCTATTAGAATGCGGCATTGTTTCGCCTTCGCCCTCTGCCCTATGCCACGCTTTTACTGCTCCTTGCCCCTCGCCCCAGGCCTGCCCCTCGATCTGCCCGACGCCGTGGCCCACCATGTGCACGTGCTGCGCTTGCAGCCTGGGGCCATGCTGACCTTGTTCAATGGCGAAGGCGGCGAATATGCGGCCGAATTATTGAGCGTGGATAAGAAGCGCGCCCGGGCCCTGCTGGGCGCCCACGTGGCGCGCGAAGCCGAGCTGCCGTTTGCCCTAACGCTGGCTCAGGCCCTGCCGGAAGCATCCAAGATGGACTGGATCATTGAAAAGGCAGTGGAACTAGGCGTGACAAGCATCGCCCCGCTGGCAGCTCAGCGCTGCGTGGTGCGTCTGTCAGGCGAACGGGCCGCAAAGCGCCTGGCGCACTGGCAGGGCGTGATCGTCGCGGCGAGCGAACAGAGCGGGCGCAACCGCCTTGCGCAGCTCGCGCCGGTGGAAAGTTTCGGCAGCTTCATTGCCACCCCGGGCGCGCAACGCCGCATCCTGCTCTCGCCGCGCGCCGGCACCTCACTGGCGGCATGGGCGCAGACGCAGCAGCCACACGCGCTTACCATAATGATCGGACCGGAGGGAGGCTTCACGGCGCAGGAAGAAGAGGAGGCCGTCGCGGCCGGCGCGCTGGCGCTGTCGATGGGACCGCGGGTGCTGCGCACAGAAACGGCCGGCATGGCGGCAACTGCCACGCTGGCGGCCCTGTGGGGCCAGGCTCAGCCCGCAGCCTGACCGGGCCCGGGTCCTTCAGGACGCGGCGGGCGAGCGCCTGGCCTCGTTGCGCTTTGCAGGGGACGAAAAAAAACCGCAGCGGCGATTAAGCCGTGCGGTTTTTTTTTGCGCACGCCTGCAAGCCTTGCGGCAAGCAGGCATGGAGCACGATCAGAACTTGCGGTCGTAGCTCAGCTGCAGACGCGCCGAACGCGGCGCGGTGGCGCTCAGTGGCGTCTCGTAGATGCTGTTGACGCGGGTGCCGGTGTTGTACGCCTCTGTCACGTTCTGGATGGTCTGACGGTTCGTTACATTGAACACGTCGAGCTTGAGCATCAAGCCTTTGACCATTTCTGGACGATAAGCAACGTTCAAGTCCAGGCGCATATCCGTTGGCAGGTTGCCGACAGTGCCACGCGGGGTGAGCACGTTCTGGGTGCGGTCAGCGCCGTAGCAGTAGAAGCTCTGGTTCGAGTAGTTTGGCGAATCGCCAGGGGCTGGCGCCGAACCGATGCAGCTGCGCGGACGGCCCGAAGCGACCAACAAGTTACCGCCGACCATGATCTGCTTGGTCACCTCGTAGAAGCCATAAGCCTTCAACTGATGCTTGCGATCATTTGGCAGGCGACCATAGGCGCCAACCATCAGCTCAGGGTAATCCCACACGGACGTCACGGCAACGTCAGCCTGCCCATTGTCAGAGCGGACCTGGCCTTCGGTATTACCGATGTTCTTCGACCAGGTGTAATTCACCTTACCATACCAGCCGTTGCGGAACGGATGCTCGGCGAACAGGTCGACAGCGGTGTACTTGCGCACTGGTTTTTCGAAGCCCTGCTCTTGAGCAGTCAGGAACACCTTGGTCAAGTTGGTACCGGTGCCGGCGAAGTCAACATAGAACGTGTTGTCACGGCCTGGGTTAAAGGTCTGACAGGTGTTGCCCCACAACGGATTGCTCAAGTACGAAGTGATGCCATTGCGGTCGGCAAAGTCTTCGAATGGACGCACATCGCAGAAGTCGTCGATGGTTGACTTGAGCTGGCGATGGGTTGCTTTGGCGCCGAAGTTCAGGTTAGGCGAGAAAGCCTTTTCAAAACCGATCGTCAATTCATCCTGATACGACGGCTTCATGTCCAGCGCCGCCAGGGTCGCCACTACCTTGTCCTGGCCAAACTCGTTGTTGCCGCTCAGCGGTTCGGTCAACTGTGTCAGGCCGGTCGGAGCGCCATTGGCGTCGATGCCGGTGTAGGTGTAGTACTGATCGGTGTAGGTCGAACGGCCAGCGCCGCGCACCGCGATGTGGGTCGGGATCGGCACCGAGTAACGGCCGGCAGTACCGAATACCTTGAAGCTCGAATCGCCGTTCACATCCCATGCCACGGCCAGGCGCGGGTTGATCTGGGCCTTCATGTCCAGGAACGTGGTCTTGCTGTCATTCTGGTTTTTGAAGCCTTCGCGGCGGATACCGGCCGTGATCAGGACATCCTTGGTGATCTGATACTTGTCCTCGATGTAGAACGCGCTTTGCTCGCCATACGAGGTGGTCACGGTCGAGAACAAGCGCTTGGATACGTAGTAGCCATCGGTGCCATAACCGCCGCCGCTGGCAGGCGCAGGGATGGTACCGCCTGTGGCGTCGATCGGCGCATTCGGGGTATCGGTGCGGAAGTACGCCCAGGTGCCCCCACCGGCCTTGAATTCACCGGCGTTAAGCGAGGTGACCTTGTTCTGGTCGACGCCTGCGCGGATCGTGTGGTTGTTCCACTTGTATTCCAGGTCCAGACGATTCGACTTGACAATGTCTTTCGAACCAGGCGCCAGGATGTTGCCGGTCAGCGCCTGCGGATTGGCCACTGGCACCGGTGCATCGGCAGGGGTCGAGACGGTCGAGAACAGGTTCGGGTTGTAGCCGGTAAACTCATTCTCGTGTTTCGCTTCACTGCGGCCGGTCAGGGCCGTGAAGGTCAGGTCGTCGGTCAGATTGCCGGTGTACTTGAGCATCAGGACGTCGCCGCCGTTGTTGTCCACGTTGGTACGCACGGCCGACGAAGTGACAGTGCCGACGCGCTTGCGCGTGTCGTAGTCAAAGCCGCTGTCCTGGTTGGACACTTCCGGCGTATCACCTAACGCGGTAAATTCCAGACGGTGGTTTTCGGCAATGTTCCAGTCCAGCTTACCCATGTAGCGCTTAATATCGGTCTGGCGATCGCGCCAGCCGTTGCGGGCATTCGAGGTGCCGACGCGGAAGCCATTTACCAGGCCTTCGTCGGTTTTAATGGCCTCACCAGCGAGGAAGAAGAACAGCTTGTCCTGGATGATCGGACCGCCCACGTAAGCGCCATAGGTCTTGGTCTCGAGCGTGTTTTCAGCACGCGCCAGACGCAAGGTGCCGTCGGTGGTCGCGTTGGAAGGCGCACCCGTCTTGGCGTAGTAGAAATCGATAGGATCTGCGCGCCACGACCTTGGTGCCCAGGTCACGTTGGCGCCGGCTTCCCAGGTGTTGGTGCCGCTCTTGGTAATGATGTTGACCACGCCGCCGACCGAACGGCCGAACTCGGCGCCGAAGCCGCCGGTAAGGACCTGCGCTTCCTGGATCGCGCCGAACGGCAGCTGCGAGGCACCCAGTCCGGTCAGTGGATTGACGACCGGAAAACCGTTGATATAGTACGAGTTCTCTGAAGCGGCGCCGCCACCGAAGGAAGCACCGCCCGAGAAGCGCGAGTCGGCGCGGGTGGTGTTCGGTGCCAACTGGATAATCGACTCAACGTTGCGGCCAATTGGCAGCGCTGCCAGCTGACGGGCGTTGAAGGAAGCACCATTGTTGGTGCTCGACACATCAATGGTCCGGCGGACGGCAGAAATTTCCACGCGTTGAACACCACTATCGGTACTGACGAAGACAGCTTCACTGCCTTGACCGAGACGGGCGTCGACTTCCGACGTCGCGACGACGGCTTCGCCTTTCATCTGCTTGACTGTGTAGGTGCCCGTAGGCAGCGACGTGGCCTGGAACCGGCCCTGGGCGTCCGGGGTGATGGTACGGCGGATGCCGATCTGATTGTTTTCAATCACGATCCGGACATCGGCGCCAGGGGCGACCTTGCCGAAAATGGTGCCGGTCGCGTTCGATTGCGCCATTGCAGCCGGGGTAACGGCCGCACCCAGTGCACCCGCGCTGAAAGCAATGGCCAGGGCGCGGACTAAAACGGTTTTTCTCAACATGTGTTTTCCTAATTTAATTATGCGTTTCGGTAGATCTGCTTGGGTAAAGTTACCTTGTACAATCTCCGTGTCTCTCACATCCACACAGGGATTACGAAAAGCCACCTCGTGGGTGTTTGCGTCGAATATTGTCTACGAAATAAATAATATTCAAGTTGCACATGGAACCATACGGCTTCTATATATGTCAAACCTGTCATAATTTTATTACGCAAAGAAACAACACTCGGGCCGCAATCTGTATCAAAAGGCAGGTAAAGATACATATAAGGCGCAGTGCGGTGCGTCGTGTTGGGTTTGGCGTTCGTGCACGACCCGCCTGTATCCACCTGCATATTCCCCTCGTACCCCCGACACGGTAAAATGGCCGACCTGCATGGATCGGCCCTGCCCAGTACACCCTTTTCGAAATCAACCCTATGCTGAGAATTAACCAGATCAAGCTTCCCCTTGATCATCCGCCGTCGGCTCTCAAGGAAGCCATCCTGGCCCGCCTCCACATCGCCGACGCCGAATTGATTGACTTCACAGTGTTTAAACGCAGTTACGATGCGCGCAAAAAAAACGCCATCGTGCTGATTTATTCTGTCGACGTCATGGTGAGCAATGAAGCCTTGGCGCTGCAGGCCGTTGGACACGGCGACACGAATGTGATGCCCTCGCCTGATACCAGCTACAAGTTCGTCGCCGGCGGCCAGCAACCACAAGGGCACGACCGCAACGAGCGCCCGATCGTGATCGGCACCGGTCCCTGCGGCCTGTTCGTGGCGCTCATCCTGGCCCAGATGGGCCTGCGGCCCCTGATCCTCGAGCGCGGCAAGGTCGTACGGGAACGCACGGTCGACACCTTCGGCTTCTGGCGCAAGCGCGAACTCAATCCCGAGTCGAATGTGCAGTTTGGCGAAGGGGGCGCCGGCACCTTTTCCGACGGCAAGCTCTACAGCCAGATCAAGGACCCCAAGCATTACGGACGCAAGGTGCTGACCGAATTCGTCAAGGCAGGCGCGCCGGAAGAAATCATGTACGTGAGCAAGCCGCACATTGGCACGTTCCGCCTGGTCAAAATGGTGGAACAGATGCGCGAGAACATCATCGCCCTGGGTGGCGAATACCGTTTTTCCAGCAAGGTGGTCGACATCGACGTGGAAGGCAGCGGCAGTGCGCGCCAGATCCGGGGCGTGATGCTCGAGAGCGGCGAACACATCGCCAGCCGTCACGTCGTCATGGCCATTGGCCACAGTGCGCGCGACACCTTCGAAATGCTGCACGCGCGGGGCGTCTACGTGGAAGCCAAGCCATTTTCGATCGGATTCCGGGTTGAGCATCCGCAGTCGCTGATTGACGTGTGCCGCTTCGGCCCCAACGCCGGCAACAAGATCCTGGGCGCGGCCGACTACAAGCTGGTCCACCATGCCAGCAGTGGCCGGTCCGTGTACAGCTTTTGCATGTGTCCGGGTGGCACGGTGGTATCGGCCGCATCGGAGCCGGGGCGGGTGGTCACCAATGGCATGAGCCAATATTCGCGCAACGAGCGCAATGCCAACAGCGCCATCGTGGTGGGCATTACCCCTGAGCAGGACTATCCGGGTCACCCGCTGGCCGGCATTGCCCTGCAACGACGGCTGGAAGAAGGCGCTTTTGTGCTCGGCGGCAGCACCTACGACGCGCCCGGGCAGCTGATGGGCGACTTCGTCAAGGGCCGCGCCTCGCGCGCGCTGGGCAGCGTGATTCCTTCGCTCAAGCCGGCGGTGCACCTGACGGATCTGGCGGGCGCGCTGCCAGAGTACGCGATTGCTGCGCTGCGTGAAGCCTTCCCAGCGTTCGACAAGCAGATCAAGGGTTACTACCAGGAAGACGCGCTGTTGACGGGCGTGGAAACGCGGACCTCTTCGCCGATCCGCATCAAGCGCAATGACGCGGACCTCCAGAGCCTCAATACGCGCGGCCTGTTCCCGGCCGGTGAAGGTGCCGGCTACGCTGGCGGCATCCTGTCGGCGGCCGTGGACGGCATCAAGGTTGCCGAAGCGGTCGCGCTGTCACTGGCAGGCCGCGCGACATAACGTTTCCCCCGAACATTTCCTTCCACCAGGGTCAGACCACTTAAACGCTTAAAAATCAATTGCCTCACGCCAGGGTCAGACCACTAAATCGAGCCAAAAGCAACGGTTTCCGATTACAGACACCCGTATTTATGCCTAATTCAACAATGATTTAGTATGGGAAATTGCGATGTTGAATCTATTAAACACATTTTTATTCGCCTTGCATATGGTCACTTCCGACGCGCCATGAGGCATTTGGATTGGGTTGAATTTTCTTTGCAATAGGCGGAGCGGCACCGACTTTTTACCGGCCACTGCTCCGCAATTGCCAACATTGAATGGATTGTTGCAATTTTGCGTTTTAAGTGGTCTGACCCTGGCATAAGGAAATTGATTTTTCCCCTTTTAAGTGGTCTGACCCTGGTATAGGGAAAGTATTTTCCGCAGCGCAGCGGCGCTACAACCAGCCAGATTTCCTGAACCGGTAATACAGGTAGCCGCACAGCCCAAACATGAAGCTGATCGCCAGCGGGTAGCCCCAGCGCGATTTCAGCTCGGGCATGAATTCAAAGTTCATGCCCCACACGCCCGCGAACGCCGTGAACACGGCGAAAATCGCCGCCCACGCCGCCAGCCGCTTGTTCACTTCTCCTTCGTCAATGGCCACCATCGACAGGTTGACCTGGATCGCCGTGGAGATGGTTTCGCGGATCGTATCGAGCGAAGAACTGATGCGGTACAGGTGATCTTGCACATCGCGAAAATATTCCTGGGTGTCGAAGCAGAAGGCGGGCACCCGTCCGCCATGCAGCTTGCCCACCGCGTCGAGCATGGGCGCGACGGCATGGCGCAGCACCAGCACCTTGCGCTTGAGTTCATACAGGCGCTCGATGTTGGCCCGCTGTGAACCTTTGATGAAGATGCGGTCCTCGATTTTCTCCAGCTCCGATTCCAGCATGTCGACCACCGGAAAATAGCGGTCGACGACGGCGTCCATCAGCGCGTACAGCACGAACGACGATCCCTTGCCCAACAGGTGCGGCTCGCGTTCGGCGCGCGCACGCACGCCCAGAAAGCCGCGGTTGACGTTGTTGCGCGATGAGAGCACATAGTTCTCGGCCACGAAAATATCGACTTCGCCCACATTCAGCTCGTCGCCGGCCAGCTCCACCGAATGAATGACGACAAACAGCGACTCGCCATATTCTTCAATCTTGGGCCGCTGATTGCCACGCATGGCGTCTTCCACCGCCAGTTCGTGCAGGTCGAATTCTTCCTTCATCACGGCCAGTTCGTCCGGCTCCGGCTCGCGCAGGGCGACCCAGACAAAGGTCCCCGGCATGGCGAGGTAATCGCTGATGGCTTCGACCGTAATGTCCGACAGTTTTTTGCCTTCCTGGTAGGCGACGCAGTTGATCAACATAGGGGTCCGTGGTGTAAAGCTGGCGGGAAGCATCGGTGCACGCGCAGTTGCCCGCACCAGTGCAGGCGCAAGCTTACACCAGCAGGCGCAGTTCTACTCGTCCTTGGCGCCATCAATCCCCAGTTCAGCGATCTTGCGCGTGATGGTATTGCGCCCTATCCCCAGCCGCACGGCCGCGTCGTTCTTGCGCCCGTGCGTGTGCTTGAGCGCTGTCTTGATCAGCGCCGACTCGAACTGGCGCCCCAGCGTGTCCATGATGTCCGACTGGCCAAGGGCCAGCATGCCCGCTGCCTGCAGTTCCAGCAGCCCCACCCAGCCTTCGGCGCCCTCCCCCGCCACGCGCCGCGGTGCCGGCACCCCGGGCCCGGCCGGCAGCGGCGCCGCCTCCGGCGCCGCTGCCGCGCCTTCCTGCCCCTGGGTCAGTTCGAACGGCATGTCCTTCACTTCCACCGTCTGGCCCGGCGCCATCACGGTGATCCAGTTGCACAGGTTTTCCAGCTGGCGTACGTTGCCCGGCAAATCCAGGCTGGCCAGGAACTGCATGGCAGCCTCGCTCATGCGCTTGGTCTCCACGCCCAGCTGGCGCGCGCTCTGCACCAGGAAGTGGCGCACCAGGATGGGGATGTCTTCGCGCCGCTCCCGCAAACTGGGCAGGCGCAGGCGTATCACGTTCAGGCGATGGAACAGGTCTTCCCGAAACAGGCCGTCGCGCACGCGCTGCTCCAGGTTCTGGTGGGTGGCCGTGATGACGCGCACATTGGCCTTCATGGGCTGGTGCCCGCCCACACGGTAGAAGTGGCCGTCCGACAGCACCCGCAGCAGGCGTGTCTGCAGGTCGAACGGCATGTCCCCGATCTCGTCCAGAAACAGGGTGCCGTTTTCAGCCTGCTCGAAGCGCCCGCGGCGCGTGGTCTGGGCCCCGGTGAACGCGCCGCGCTCATGGCCGAACAATTCGGACTCCAGCAGGTCCTTGGGGATGGCTGCCGTATTGAGCGCGATGAAGGGCTGCTGGTTGCGCGGACTGTGCTTGTGCAGCGCGCGCGCCACCAGCTCCTTGCCGGTGCCCGACTCACCCGTGATCAGGACCGTGACGTTGGACTGCGAAAGGCGCCCGATGGCGCGAAACACTTCCTGCATGGCCGGCGCCTGGCCCAGGATTTCGGGGGTGTCCGCGGGACCGGATTCGACACTGGTTTCGCGCAGGCTCTCTTCCAGTGCGCGCCGGATCAGTTCCACCGCCTTGTCGATGTCAAACGGCTTGGCCAGGTATTCAAAGGCGCCGCCCTGGAACGCGGCCACGGCCGAATCAAGGTCGGAAAAGGCGGTGATGATGATGACCGGCAGGCCGGGGTGGGCGCTCTTGACGGTCTGCAGCAGGTCGAGCCCCGATTCGCCGGGCATGCGGATGTCCGACACCAGCACTTGCGGGGTTTCGCCCTCGAGCGCCGTCATGACGTCGCGCACATTGGAAAAGCTGCGGGTGGCCAGGTTCTCGCGCGCCAGGGCTTTTTCCAGCACCCAGCGGATCGAGGCGTCGTCATCGACTATCCAGATTGGTTTCATGTATGCGTGCTTTTCTTGGTGAATGACGATGTACACGGACTGCGATCCTGGACCCTGCCCGCGCGCCTCGCATCACGGCAGCGGCAGCAGGATCCTGAAATCGGTCAGTCCGGGCCGGCTTTCGCACTCGATCACACCCATGTGCTGCTGCACGAAGGTTTGCGCCAGTGTCAGCCCCAGGCCGCTGCCGCCATCCCGGCCCGATACCAGCGGGTAGAAAATGCGGTCGCGGATCTGGGGCGAAATGCCAGGTCCATTGTCAATGATATGCAAGTCTAATGCCAGCCCGTAGCGCACCTTGGCCAGCGTCACCTGGCGCGCCACGCGGGTGCGGAAAATGATCTCGGCGTCACCGGCGGCGATGCGTTCGCACAGGGCCTGGGCGGCGTTGTGCGCGATATTGAGCACGGTCTGGATCAGCTGCTCCTTGTCGCCCCTGAATTCGGGAATCGAGGCGTCGTAATCGCGCCGGATGGTCAGCCCGCTGGGGAACTCGGCCAGCATCAGGCTGCGCACGCGCTCGCACACTTCATGGATATTGACGTCGCCGACAATGTGCGGCCGGCGGTGCGGCGCCAGCAGGCGGTCCACCAGGGTCTGCAGCCGGTCCGCTTCCTTGATGATGACCTGGGTGTATTCACGCAGCGCCGTCAGGTGCAGCGGCGGCAGTTCCAGTTCGAGCAGCTGGGCCGCGCCGCGGATGCCGCCCAGCGGGTTCTTGATTTCGTGGGCCAGGTTGCGCACCAGTTCCTTGTTGACCTGGCTCTGGTCGAGGATGCGCTCTTCGCGATCGAGCTTCAACTGCTGCACGTTCTCGCGCAGTTCGATCACCAAACCGATGTCCTGGCCGTCACCGGTGGCCGAGACGATGCTGTGCACATGCAGCGGCGCCTTGCCATTGCGTTCCAGCGTCAGGTCCTGGCGCAGGTCCGCATACTGGTGGGCCAGCGCCTGGGTGCACAGGCTGTCAAGTTCGTGGGAATTGGCAAACACGCTTGCCAGCGGCTGGCGCAGCAGTGCGCGGCTCGATACTTCCAGCAGGTTCTCGGCCGCCGCATTGGCATACAGGATCAAGCCATCGGCCCCCAGCAGCAGCACGCTCGAGGCCAGCAGGTCCAGCCCCGCCACCTGCGCCAGGTCAAGCGGCGCGGTGTCGTTCATTTGATGGCCGCGATTTCGCGCTGCAGCGCCTCGATGTTCTTTTCCGAGCGGCCGATGGCCTCGCGCAGGTTGGCCACCCGTTCCAGGTACTTGGCGTAATTGCGCTCGCTGCCAAGACGGTCTGGCTCGCCGCCCTTGAATTCGGTCTTGAGATCCTGGAGGCGCTTTTCTTCGGCGCGCATTTCTTCCAGCAGGATCTCGCGCCGGTCATTGTCGCGCGCCCTTTGCTGCGACGTGTCCACGCGCGGGAAGTCGGACGGCGTGGCCGCCGGCGCGGCCGCGCGTGGCGGCGCCGAAGCACGGCGCGCGCCGCCCGACGGCGCGGGAATGCTGCTGGCGATGTCGAGCGACTTGCAGCCCGGCTTGTACCGGTCGGTCAGTTCGCGCGTGCCGCTGGCGTCGACGCACAGGTAGATCTGGGCCTGGGCCGGCAGCTGCGCCAGGGCCAGGCCGAATGCGGCCACGATGGCCAACAGGCGCGCAGCGGACGGTCGCGAAGCAGATGGGCTAGTCAGTGTGGTCTCCATGGCATGCATCACGGTTTGTCCGTGCAGAAAGTAAGTTCAACCCGAATATACAACATCCAATGCAAAACGCGGGGAAAGCCGTTGCTTTCCCCGCGTTTTTTACACGGTGCTTACACTTACGATAGCAGCCCGATATCAGGTGCTAACGCATTGGCAATCACCTTGTCCCTTACAGCGAATAGTACATGTCGAATTCGGCCGGATGGGTGGTCATGCGCATGCGTTGTACGTCCTGCATCTTCAGTTCAATGTAGGCATCGATCATGCTGTCGCTGAACACGCCGCCGCGGGTCAGGAATTCGCGGTCCTTGTTGAGTGCATCGAGTGCTTCTTCCAGCGAGGCGCACACCGTCGGGATCAGCGCGTCTTCTTCCGGCGGCAGGTGGTACAGGTCTTTCGACGCTGCCTCGCCCGGGTGGATCTTGTTGGCGATGCCATCGAGGCCAGCCATCAGCAGCGCGGCGAAGCACAGGTACACATTGGCCAGCGGGTCCGGGAAACGGGTTTCGATACGGCGGCCCTTTGGATTGGCCACGTGCGGAATACGGATCGAGGCGGAGCGGTTGCGTGCCGAGTAGGCCAGCTTGACCGGTGCTTCAAAGCCGGGCACCAGGCGCTTGTACGAGTTGGTGCCCGGGTTGGTGATGGCGTTCAGGGCGCGCGCATGCTTGATGATGCCGCCGATGTAGAACAGTGCATCTTCCGACAGGCCGGCATAGCCGTCGCCGGCGAACAGGTTCTTGCCGTCTTTCCAGATCGACTGGTGCACGTGCATGCCCGAACCGTTGTCGCCAACGATAGGCTTGGGCATGAAGGTGGCGGTCTTGCCGTAGCTGTGGGCCACGTTCCAGATCACGTACTTCATGTTCTGGGTCCAGTCGGCGCGTTCGACCAGGGTCGAGAACTTGGTGCCGATTTCGTTCTGGCCGGCGCCGGCCACTTCGTGGTGGTGCACTTCAACCGGGATGCCCATCGCTTCGAGGATCAGGCACATTTCCGAACGCATGTCCTGGAACGAGTCGACCGGTGGCACCGGGAAGTAGCCGCCCTTGACGGTTGGACGGTGGCCGCTGTTGCCGCCTTCGATCTTCTTGTCGGTGGCCCAGGACGATTCGTCCGAATCGATCTTGACGAAGCAGCCAGACATGTCGATCTTCCAGCGCACGGAATCGAAAATGAAGAATTCCGGCTCAGGACCGAAGAAGGCGGTGTCGCCAATGCCGGTCGACTTGAGGTAGGCTTCGGCGCGCTTGGCGATCGAGCGCGGATCGCGGTCGTAGCCCTTGCCGTCGGAAGGCTCGATGACGTCGCACTGCATGAACAGCGTGGTCTCTTCCATGAACGGGTCGATATTGGCGGTGTTCGGGTCTGGCATCAGGATCATGTCCGATGCTTCAATGCCCTTCCAGCCGGCGATCGAGGAACCGTCAAACGCATGGCCCGACTCGAACTTGTCCAGGTCGAAGTGGGAAATCGGCACGGTCACGTGCTGTTCTTTACCACGGGTGTCGGCGAAGCGGAAATCAACGAACTTGACTTCGTTGTCTTTTGCCATTTTCAAGACTTCTGCGGCGGTCATTGCCATGCGTTACTCTCCTAATTGAAATGGGGGGCTTGCCGACGTGCGACAAAACTCAAGGGGGATGATAGCAGAAAGCATGCCAGCCAAAAAAGCATGCCCTTATAGCCACTTGATCGTTGAACCTGCCCGCAATTGACCCTAAACTCCAGTATTCCTGATTTGATATCGATCTTTCGCGATATCAACAGGTGCACTGTCATGGTGCGGAAATAAGAGAATGCACTCTTTTGATGCAGAATGCACGAAAATGGCGAAAACGCATCCGGATGGTGCGCGCAGACGTTTCACAATCACCACGGAGCCTGACATGAGCAACATTGAACACATTCTGGACGCCGCCAGGCAGCGTGCGGCCGGCGCCTATGCCGGTGCGGTCACGCCGCAGGAAGCATTCACGCTGGTCCAGCAAGACCGGCGCGTCAAGCTGATCGACGTGCGCACCAATGCCGAGCGCGACTGGGTCGGGCGCGTCTGCCTGCCCGAGGCGCAGCACGGCGCGGTGCAATGGTTTACCTATCCCGGCAATGTCCCCAACGCCGACTTCATGCGCCAGCTTGAAAGTGTGGCCGGGAAGGATGACGTGCTGCTGTTCCTGTGCCGCTCCGGCGTGCGCTCGCGCCACGCGGCCACCCTGGCCACCGAGCATGGCTATGCCAACAGCTACGATATCCTGGAAGGGTTCGAAGGGGACAAGGACCAGCTGGGCCATCGCAAGAGCGTGGGCGGCTGGTGCCATGCAGGCTTGCCCTGGAATGGGGCCTGATCAGGCCGGCGCGGCGTCTTTCGCAGCGGCCGCAGCGTCACCGGCCGCCAGCACGCCCTTGACCCGCTGGCGCACGAAGTTGATGTGGCTGCGCAGGCCGTACAGGCCGTCGGCAAAGGCCAGCGGAATGGAAATCTGGTTGACCAGTTCCTCGATCTCGTCGAGGCGCTGAAGCAGTCCCTTGGCCAGCTCCGGATGGCCGGCCGCCTGCGCCGCCTCCAGTTCCTGCTCCACCGTGCGCAGCTGGCCATACCAGCGGTAGACGCGCGAGCGGATGCGCCACACGTACAAGGGCGGCACCACCTTTGACAGGGGCAGCAGCAACGCCGCCAGCGCCACCACCACAACCCACATGCGGTCGAGGAAATTGGCCATCCAAAAGCTCATGTAGCGCTGCAGCAGCGGCGGTCCATCCTTGTAGAACTTGGCGGCGTCGCGCGACACGGGAATTTCGGTATACCGCTCGGTCGGGAACTGGCCCTGCTGCTGGAACCAGCCGGTGCCGCCGTGGATGTCGGTAGCCGCCTGTACGAACAGGTCCACCAGGGCCGGATGGAGCTGCTCGCGCGCCACCAGCGTGGCGGTGGGCGCGATGAGGTGGTAATCCTGGGCCGGCAAGTCGCGTCCCACATCGACGATCCCGCGCGGCAGGACCACGTGCGACAGGAATGGCAGGCGCCGTGCATAGGCTTCAGCCTGGTCAAAGTTGAACAGGCGGATGCCGGGCGTTTGCAGCAGCATCTGCACCATCAGCGCCTCCGGTCCCGACGAAAACACCAGTCCGTCGATGCTGCCGTCGAGCAGGGCCATCGTGCCCGGGGTGTTTTCGAGCGCGCCAAGGGTGACCTCATCGGGCTCAATTCCGTTCAGGTCCAGAATCTTGCGAAACAGCTGCGGCACACCGGTGCCTTCCGGCCCCACATTGATTTTCAAGCCCTTGAGGTCCTTGATCTGCGCTGCCTTGACCGGCTCGCGCAGGAACAGCCAGACCGGCTCGGTGAACAGGCTGCCCAGCGACACCAGGTCCTGCAGCCGGGGGTCGGCGCCGCCCCGTCCATCACTCGATCCGCTCTGGACAAAGGCGATATCGACCTTCCCCTCCTGCAGGCGCTGCAGATTTTCCTGCGAACCGAGCGAGCGCACCAGTGTCACCTTGATGCCATGCCGGCCCAGCGCGGCCGCGTATTTCTTGCCCAGCTCTTCATAGGCGCTGTTTTCCTGACCCGTGGCCAGCGTGACGTGGCGCGGCGGGGTGGGATCGACCAGCACATAGGCCAGCAGGCACAGGGCGGCGATGATGAGGATAGTGGGACCGGTCGCGGCGACCAGGTCCCGGAACGAGAACTGGGTGAACTTCCGGATTTTCGACATGGCGCGTTGCAATGGTTTCATGGAGCGGGACAATGCCAACAAACCGGCCAATATGCAAGCTGCACGTGCAGCGCCAGGCCCGGGGCACGGTCCGTGGACACTTGCAGCCTGCGTGAGCGCAGAAGATCCCAGCTGTTGGCGGGCCGGGCGCGATGTGGTATTTTAGGCAATCCTGCATCACACAGAGAAGCCGCGCATGCATTCACCGGTATTTCGACCCGCCACGAAAAGTGACATTCCCGCTATCGTGGCCATGCTGGCCGATGACCCGCTCGGGGCCCGGCGCGAAAGTCCCGCCCAGCCTCTTCCCTCCTCGTACTACGCTGCATACAGCGCAATCAGCGCGGATCCAAACAATGAGCTCATCGTGTGTACGATAGAAGATCGGGTTGTCGGCGTGATGCAGCTGACCTTCATCCCCTATCTCACGTACCGGGGCTCGTGGCGGGCGCTGATTGAAGGGGTGCGTATCGCATCGTCTGAACGCAATAGCGGCGTGGGGACGCGCATGTTTGAGCATGCGATTGCGCGCGCCAACGCGCGCCGCTGCGTGATGCTGCAGCTAACAACCGACAGGGAGCGGCCGGATGCCTTACGCTTTTATGAAAAGCTGGGCTTTGTCGCGTCGCATCACGGCATGAAGCTGAAACTGGCGCCCTAGGATTGCGCACCAGGCGGCAGCCGTCCCTGCCCCGAGGGCCGGCTGCCGGAACGTCAGCGCACGCAGGTCTGGCCGTTCGGCTTGGCCGGCGGCTCGATCAGCGGCATCAGCGACGGCGCCAGCACGGTCAGCAACTGCACCGGCAGGGCGCTGGTGAAGTCGTAGTCGGCCGATTTCGGACCCTGCACATACGCCGTCATGCTGCCGAAGAAGCGCTCGCCGATATTGAAGACAAAGGTCGCCGACCGGTTCACATAGCGCGACTCGATCAGGCGGCCGCCGGCGCCGTAGACTTCAAAGCGCTGGTCGCCGGTGCCGGTCTTGCCGCCGACTGCGATGATCGAACCATCCTTGAGCTGGAAGGCAGTCTTGACGCGCTTGGCGGTACCCTCGGCCACCACGCCGCGGATGGCATCGGCCACCGCGCGCGCCACGTCAGGCGAGAGGACCTGCTCGCCCGCCGGCGGCTTGGCATGCCGCACCAGCGTTTCGTAAGGTGTGCCCTTGGCAAAGTGCAGCGAATCGATGCGCTCGACCGGCTTGCGCACGCCATTGTTGACGATAATGCCCATCATCTCGGCCAACGATGCCGGCCGGTCTGCCGACGCCCCCAGGGTCGTGGCATACGAGGGCACCAGCGAATCGAAGGGATAACCCATCTTCTTCCACTGCGCGTGGACCTTGAGGAAGGCTTCCACTTCCAACAGGCCGGCAATGCGGCGATCCTGGGCATGCTTGCGGTGCGTGTTGAACAGCCAGGCGTAGACCAGCTGGCGCTCCTTGACGCTGGCCGCCACCACGTCGGCGAAATTGGCCTTGTCATGGCTGCGCAGGTAACCGACCAGCCACAATTCCAGCGGATGAATGGTGGCCACGTAACCGCGGTCGGCCAGCGACATGGCGGCCGGCGAATACTGCTCGTACATGCGGGCAATGCGCTCTTCCGGCACCTCGTTGGCCGATGGCAGATTGTCGTGGATGAAGGCGCTGAACTGCTGCAGCGTCGCCTCCGGCCGCACCGTGCGGTGTACCGCCGCCAGGCGCGTCGGCGTGGGGCGCAGGCTGGCCAGCAGCACTTTTTCCGACTCGGCCGCGTTCTTGCCGCGGTACTTGTTATAAAAGCGCGTCAGGAACTCGCGGCCTTCACGGTCGGCAAAGCGGGCCAGGTATTCGGCCCGGCGCGGGTCGTCCGCGTCCTGCAGCAGGGCCGCCGACGAACCGGGGAGCTGGAACATGTAGTAACGCACCACATCGCGCATCATGCGCACGAATACGAGGTTGGTCGAACTCTTGAGCGCGTCGCGTACCGACATGATCTTGCGGTCATCGAGCTTGCTGAAGTTGCCAAAGGTGTGCAGGCCGCCGCCGGTGAAAAAGCCTTCGTGGGGGCTGGCCGAATATTTACGGTCCAGCGCGGCCGCGAGCATGGAAGGCAAGTCGCGCGGCCCATCTTTTGGCAGGTCCGAAAAGTATGCCATGGCCCACTGGGTCATCAAGTCCTTGGGGTCGACCACGGTCTTCCTGATCTCGGCCACCTCCATGCCGGAAAAACGCTTGTGCAGCTGGTCGACGATGTCGAGGTAGGTGACGAGCGCGCGCAGCTTGGCGGTGGAGCCGAGATCGAGCTTGGCGCCCTCATTGATATCGAGCGGCTGGTCGTAGTTATCGGTCTGCACGCGCAGATAGTTCACGTTTTCGCCGCGCTCCATCAGCGTGAAGCTGTACACCACGGCAGCCGGATCGCCGTTGCCGAGCATGCCCTTGCCGGTCAGGCCGGCCGCTTCGGCGGCGGCGGCGTCGCGCAGCTTGCGCAGCATGGCCGTCACGGCCTGCTGGGCGTCCGAATCGAGCGTGCTCACCACCGACAGGTCGAGGCGGTCCAGATTGTACAGCCGGCTCTCGCCGAGCAGGCTGCCCAGGTGAGTACGGACCGCATTGGCGGCCTTGCGCGAGACGAAGCTGTTGGCCGCGGGCGGGGCCACGCCGGAGGCCGTCGATGGCGAGAGCTTGACCTTGAGCGCAGCGTCGCGCAGTTGCGGCGAAATCACGCTGGCCGCGGCCAGCACGCGCAGGTGGGTGTTGGTCAGCGCTTCCAGGTCGTCGTCGCCGGCGCCCAGGTAATGCGCCGGACGGCGCTGGGCGATCATCAGCGAGAGCGCCTGCTTGTAGGTGAGGGCGGCATCGGGCGTGGTCACGTCGCCCTGGAGCACCTTGTTCATGGACGCGAAATCGCGCCCGTACCAGACCCACATGCCGTCGCCGATGCCGTTAACTTCGCCATAGCCCGACTTGGCCGACAGCGGTACGGTGTTGAGATAGTCGACCACGATCTGGCGCCGCGCCATGGTGGTGTCCTCGCCATACTGATAGGCGCGCAGGGTGGCCGACGCCATCTGGCGCAGCTTTTCCGACAGCGAGCTGGTACGGCCGTCGGGCGAATGGCGGTATTTTTCGATCTGGGTCGCCAGCGTGCTGCCGCCGGCCGAACGGCGGTCTTCGCCGGGGATGAACATTTGCAGGCTCTTGTCAAACACGGCCTTGCTGAAGCGGTCCCATTCCACCGCCGGATTGCGCTTGGGGTACTTGGTATCGAGCAGCTCGCGGTTTTCAATGAACAGCAGGCTCTTGACCAGCAGCGCCGGGGTTTCTGCGAAGCTGGCGTAGTAGCGCTCCGGGTACAGCGATGAGAACAGGGGCTGCGCCTTGCAGTCGAGGATGGTCAGGCCAACCTTGGTCTTTTCGCGATAGGTGGCAAACAGGCCGCGGTCGGCCAGTTCCACCATCTTGGGCGAAATGCGGGCCTGGGCGGCGATCTCGTAGTCGCGCGTTTTCAGCTTTTCAAGATAGTCCGGCATATTGGCGTAGCCCAGCCGCTCATCGTAAGGACTGTCGGACGGAAAGCGGATTGCAGGGGACGGCCCCGGCTCGACCTTGTAACTGATCTTCTTGGCCATGCGCGCAAAGAACTTGGCCTGCATGGTCGAGGTGCGCGCCTCGTGCACGCCCCACACCACCACCACCGACAGCAACGCGAGCAGGATCAGCGCCAGCACCAGCTTGATGCGGCCGCGTTTTTTCTTCGGCGGGGTGGGCGCCGAATCCTGTTCCGGGGAGTGTGCTTCAGTATGTTCCAACATGCCTTCACCTTTTTCTTGCGGTCCCTCGGGCACCAGCGACAGGTGGGGATGCGGGTAATGGAGACCGGAATCGCCGGCCTCGCGGTTAATATTTGTCGACGCTCTGGCGCGCAACCTGCGCACCACGTTTGCTAAACCTGGCCGTCGGGATCGACGCTTACTTTCCATGATGGCTCAACTGGTCTGACGCAATCGCCCCTGCCATGTACCGCACAACCTTTGCCATCTGTGCTTCGGACCGCGCTGTGACGGGGTAGTCAATCGTATCGCTTTGTTTATTCAAATTGGCACTGGATGGCAACGAAGCGTCCAGTACACACAGGACTACCATTGCACCACATCGCACCCGCCGACACGAAGCCGTGTTCAAGAAAAGTTGATCACGGGCTTTAATTTTCGCAAAAAAACAACGGCAGAGTGCGGCGCACGGAAGGCGCATGGCAATTCATGTCATGGCGCTCTCAATCAGGCCGGCGCACCGTGCGCCGGCAGTGGCGCGTACTCGGCGCCGGCGCCGTCCAGGTGACTGCACAGCTGCGCGAACGCCGCCGCCGTTTGCACCGGATCGCCCTTGACGCCAAATTCGATATGGGCACGCGCACCGCCCTCGCCCACATGCGGCAGGCTGAAGGCCTTGACCTGCGGGTAGCGCGCCTCGACAGCCGCCATCCATGGCGCCAGGGCCGACTCGTGGATGCCGTACACCAGCATCGACTGCTCGGCGCGCGCCACCAGGTGGAACTGGTCGCGGTACAGGTGATCGAGCACCCATGCCATCATCGGGCCGGCCATGACGGGAAAGCCGGGCAGGAAATGATGGGTGCCGACGCTAAAGCCCGCAATCCGGTTATAGCTGTTCGGGATCAGCGTGGCGCCTTCGGGAAACACGGCCATCTGGCGGCGCTGCTGGTGTTCGGCGCATGCGAGGTCGGCGGCCAGCCCGGCCGCGCGCGCCATCTCGCTGATGCGCTCATCGATATTGGCGCATGCCTCAGGATGCAGGGCCAGCGGCAGGCCGGCCGCGTGCGCCGCGCACTGGCGCGTGTGATCGTCCGGCGTGGCGCCGATGCCGCCGCAGCAGAACACCACGTCGCCGCTGGCCATGGACTGGCGCAACGTGGCGGTGATGCGCTGCGGGTCGTCGCCAATGATCTGGACCCAGGCCAGTTGCAGGCCGCGCGCGGCGAGCAGCTCCAGCAGGTGCGGCAGATGCCGGTCCTGGCGCTTGCCCGACAGGATCTCGTCGCCGATGATAATGAGGCCAAAGGTCTTTGCTGCTACCGGCATGGTCGATCCTTCAGGCGGGAAGTGGCTGGGCGGGACTGGCCTGGGCGCGCAATTCCTCGAGCGCCTGCAGGCAGTAGTACTGGTACCACAGGCCGGTGAAGATGAACACCATCGTAAACAGCCACACCGACAACGCCGCGAGGATGGGAAACAGCAGCACCGACACGATGGCGCCGCCCACCCAGGCCAGGCCGGGCAAGGCGCCGGCGGCGCCGGAAACCATCCCGATCAGCATCAGGGGGCGGCGATGGGCGCGCACGATGGTTGCCATTTCCTGGGCACTGGCGTGGTCGGCCAGGGCGTCATAAGCCATCACGCGCGAGGTGAGCCAGCCCCACAGCAGCACCTGGGCCAGCACCGCCAGCGGCGCGAACGCATACAGCGGCAGCGAGAGCAGCCACAGCGGCACGAATACCAGGTAGCCGGTGAGGTTGATCATGACGCTGCCCATGAAACTGCCGCCGCGCTTCATTTCCAGCTTGGGATACTGGCGCGCGCTGACGTGGCGCACGATGGGCGGCATCCCCGCCACGCCCATGAAAATCATGGACGTGACGATCATCAGGGGCAGCAGCACCAGCATCGACAGCAGCGGCACGATGATCGCCTTGAGCACGCCCATGCCGGAAAAGCCGAGGAAAGTACTGCTGGCGCCATAGCCGTTGTAGGACGCAAACAGGGTGGCCACGTAATCGCGGAACGGCTCATAGCCGAAATACAGCAGCAAGCCCCACAGCACCAGCGACAGCAGGAAGGGAAGGATCGACAGGCGCAGCATGGGGCCGGTGAACTGGGAACGCAGGGCGCGGCCATAGGCGGTGAGGACGGGGCGCGCGGTGGAAGGGGTCATGGGCAAAAATGTGTCGAAAAATGCAATAAACGCCAGCATAATCGAAAACCGGGGCGGACGCTGGCCGTGCTCGCTCCCGGTGGCAAGGCTGGGCATGATCGACTACAATTGCCGATCAACCAATCAGCAAGGAAGAACACATGTCCATGATCACTACCGATAGCGGCCTGCAGTACGAAGACATCACCGTAGGCGAAGGCGCCGAGGCCAAGGCTGGCCAGCACGTCACCGTGCACTACACTGGCTGGCTGCGCAACGACGACGGCAGCACGGGCGCCAAGTTCGATTCGAGCAAGGACCGCAATGACCCGTTCCAGTTCTCGCTCGGTGGCGGCCAGGTCATCCGCGGCTGGGATGAAGGCGTGCAGGGCATGAAAGTGGGGGGCGCGCGGCGTCTGACGATTCCGGCCAGCCTTGGTTATGGCGCGCGTGGCGCGGGCGGCGTGATTCCGCCGAACGCGACGCTGATTTTCGACGTCGAGCTGCTGGCAGTGTAGGCGGTGCGGGCCGTACCCATCGTCCTGATGGCGCTGCTGCCGGCAGCGCTGGGCGGGTGTACGGTGCTGGCCGTAGGCGGCGCGGTGGTCGGGGCGGGCGTTGTCGCCGTCAAGACGGGCGTCGCCGTCGGCAAAGGTGCGGTGGCCGTGGCCACCTACCCCTTCCGCGACAGCGAAGAAGAAAAGGCCGAGAAGCGGCGCCAGGAAGAAGCGGACCGCCGGCAGAACAACTGAGGCCGCAATTTCCCACACCACATCCCTGACCTCAATCAATTTCCTCCCACCAGGGTCAGACCACTTAAACGTCAAAAAATCAATTTCCTCCAGCCAGGGTCAGACCACTTAAAACCCACCAGGGTCAGACCACTTAAACGTCAAAAAATCAATTTCCTCCAGCCAGGGTCAGACCACTTAAAACCGGCAAAAGCAACTTTCAAAATCCTTTTTAGATCATCGAGCAAATCGGCGAATAAGATTTGCTGCCGGGCCCTCTCCGGTGCTGGATTCGAGGATTGAATTTCGTTACAGACCTTCATCGATCCCAATGATTTTATCCAGCACGTTCGACGGCTGGCAATTTAGTTCGAAAAATTAAAATTCCCCGGCAACTGCTTGCTGTGTCGGCAATTTCCGCGGCCAGATCGCGGCCGAAAACGTTACTTTGGCCGCGCTTAAGTGGTCTGACCCTGGCTGGAGGAAATTGATTTTTGAAGGTTTAAGTGGTCTGACCCTGGCATTGGGAAATTGATTTTCGACTGTTTAAGTGGTCTGACCCTGGCATGGGGAAACTGATGGCCGGCGCTGGGCGGGATTGGGGTCAGTCCCAGTCGCCCATCAGCGCCAGCAAGACCAGCTTTTCGAATTCCGGTGCGAAGCGCTTGATGATGTTGTCCGGATCCTGCACCAGGGCGTCGTCGGTAACGATGCCGAACTGTACCCCGCCGTTGTAGCTCAGGATCGATACGCCTATGCCGATATCGCCCGACTGCGGCACCCAGAACATGCACTGGTCGAGCTGGCTGCCGGCGATATACAGCGGCTGCTGCGGCCCCGGCACATTGCTCATCACGGCCGTGGCCTTGCGCGCGAAATAATTCTGGATTTCGTTTTGCACCTGCCTGGGCGTCGCCCCCAACACGCCCAGCACCGACATCGCCACCAGCGCGGTATAACTGCCTTTGAGCTCATTCATGCGGTGCCGCACTTCGAACAGCCGCGCCACCGGGTTTTCCAGCCCCACCGGCAACACCAGCGGCACCAGCCCGAAGGCGTTGCCCAGCTTTTGCTGGCGGCTCGATTTGCGCAGGTTCACCGGCACCATCACGCGTACATCGCAGTCATGCGCGACGTCGTCGCCCTTGCCCTTCAGATATGCGCGCAAAGCCCCGGCCACGCTGGCCATGAGCACGTCGTTGATCGAGCAGCCATAGGCCTTGCTGATGGCCTTGACTTCCGCCAGCGGCAGCGGCTCGCTCCAGGACACGTGCTTCCTGCCGTTCGGCTTGCCCTTCAGGCGCGTGGGCGTATCCTCTTCCATCGTGGTGAGCTTGACCGCATCCATGGCCAGCTGGCCCGCGGTCTGCCCGATGGCGGTGATCTGCCCCGGCAGCTTGTCCAGGTCCGTCATCATCGTCATCGATTTGATGAAGACGTTGGACGACAGGTCGATCGCCTTGATCGAGGCCGCCGTCACCGGCAGCATGATCTGCTCCCACGGGTTTTCTTCCGCCGCCGCGGCCGCACGGGGCGAGGGCGAATGGTCTTTTTCATCCGGCGTCTTGTCGAACATGGACATGAACACCCCCACCAGCGCCACGCCATCGGCAATGCAGTGGTGGATGCGGATGATCAGGGCCTGGCGCAGCTTGCCGTCTTCGCCCCGGCAGTTGTCGACCAGGTGCATTTGCCACAGCGGCTTTTCGGGATTGAGCGGCTCCTGCGACAGCTTGCCCACCAGTGCCTGCAGTGCCGGCTTGTTGCTGGCCCCGCCCTTGCCGGAGGCCAGCGCCGTGTGGATGACGTGGTCATCCAGGTCCACTTCCTGCTCTTGCCACCAGGACCCGGACAGGTCGCTCACCACCCGGCTGCGAAACCGCTTGTACACCAGGAAGCGCGATTCAAGCGCTTGCTTGAGCCCGGTCACGCTCACCGGCTTGCTCAGCATGGACACGCCCACGATCATCATCAGGTTGCCGTCGGAATCCATCCTCAGCCAGGCCGTATCGACCGTCGACATCTTCTTGCGGCTAAATCCGGACCGGGGCTTCGACAACATGGAGCGTCTCCTCTAAAGAACTGCTATGGATCTATTATTGCGCGCAATATGGCAGTTGTTGCGCTAAGATTCTAGGCACATTACTCTAGCGACAATATCCGAGCAACATTTTTTAGCCAACAGGAGATTTTATGAGTTTGCAAGAACAATTCGACCAGGCCCAGGCCGATTCCAAGAACCTGTCCGAGCGTCCCGACAACATGACCTTGTTGAAGATTTATGCGCTCTACAAGCAGGCCTCGGCCGGCGATGTCGACGGCAAGCGCCCCGGCTTTACCGACATGGTCGGGCGCGCCAAGTACGATGCCTGGGATGGCCTCAAGGGCATCAGCAAGGAAGACGCCATGCAGCAGTACATTGACCTGATCGAGGAACTGAAGGGCTGATCAGGCCCCGGCCTCAGGCGGAACCGAACACCTTCTTCATGTTCTCTTCCACCTTGGACTGGATCATTGGCGCCATGGCGCTCATCAGGAAGCCGAGACGGATGAACATCTCGGCTTTTTTCTTTTCCAGCGTCAGCTGGCCCTGCACGCCGCTGCGCTCGAAGTGCAGGGTATCGCCTTCCCATTCGCACGCCAGGCCATATTCTTCGGAAATGCTGTCGGCCACCTTTTGCGCCGCTTCGCGCGCTTTTTTCGGCGTCAGTTTGTGTTCGTGAATGATGCTGATGTCTGCCATGTGATGCTTTCCAAAGTCGATTGGCGACATGATACCACCGCCTCTGCTCGCTCTATAATGACGGCTTGTCATCTCCATCATGCTTCCCATGTCCGATATTGATCTGATTGCCGCCATCCTGTTTGGTCTGGCGCTGGCTCATACCTTCGCCACCAAGACCTTTGAACGCCTGGCCGACCGCTTTCCGCGCCACGCCGGCCTGTTTCACTTCATGGGCGAGGTGGAGGTGGTGTTCGGCCTGTGGGCCATGGTGCTGATCGTGGCCATGGCGCTGGTGGCAGGCGGGGCCCAGGCCATTCAGTATGCCGAGACGCGCACCTACACCGAACCCCTGTTCGTGTTTGTCATCATGGTGGTGGCGGCCTCGCGCCCGGTGCTCGAGACCATTCGCGCCCTGGTCGACACGGTGGCGCGCGTGGTGCCGCTGCGTACCGCGCTCGTGCGTGTATGGCTGTGCCTGGCCCTGGTGCCATTGCTGGGCTCCTTCATCACGGAGCCGGCCGCCATGACGCTGGCCGCACTCATGCTCGCACCCCTGGTGTTCCGCCAGGACCAGGGAATGCCGGAATGGCTCAAGTATGCAGCACTGGGGGTGCTGTTCGTGAATGTGTCGATCGGCGGCACCCTGACCTCGTTCGCCGCGCCACCGGTGCTGATGGTGGCCAAGACCTGGGGCTGGAGCAGCGCCTTCATGGCCGCCACTTTCGGCTGGAAGGCGGCCCTGGCCGTGCTGGTCAATGCCACCGCCGTCACCTGGCTGCTGCGTGCTCACATTCGCGATACCCTGCCTGCCCCGGACGCGTCGCTGTTGCCGGTGCCGCTGGCAGTCGCTGCCATCCACCTCATGTTCCTGGCCTCGGTGGTCCTGTTTGCCCACCACCCGGTCATCTTCCTGGGCCTGTTCATGTTTTTCCTCGGCTTTACCAAGGCCTACGAGCAGTACCAGACCCGGCTCATCCTCAAGGAAGGCTTGCTGGTGGGCTTCTTCCTGGCCGGGCTGGTGGTGCTGGGCGGGATGCAGCGCTGGTGGCTGCAGCCCATCGTGTCCGGCCTGGAGCCGACCGCCCTGTTTTTCGGCGCCACCGCGCTCACGGCCATTACCGACAATGCCGCCCTGACCTATCTTGGCTCCCTCATCGCCGGCATGAGCGATCAGGCCAAATACATGCTGGTGGCCGGCGCCGTGGCCGGCGGCGGCCTGACCGTGATTGCCAATGCCCCCAATCCGGCCGGCGTGTCGCTGCTGCGCGACGGCTTCAGCGACGAATCGATCGGCGTGGGTGGCCTGCTGCTGGGCGCCCTGCCGCCCACCCTGGTGGCCATGCTGGCCCTGTACCTGCTCTGAACGGCCGTCGCCCTTTCGTGGCCCAGCCGGCGCCCCGCCCGAGGGCCAAGCGCTGACATTGAGGCACGTGCGGGCCGGCCACCTTCTGGATCGGTCGGGCCACTGCGGCCCAATGCGGGCCACCGCGGCGCGGCGCCCGCATTTGCTTATGTGGATTGTATCTAAGCCTGATTTGTGGGAAAAAGCGAATTGCCTTAAAATACAGTGCTTTGCTGTTGTTGGCGGAGGGTCCATCCTCCTGCGCGGCACCCTTTCACTGATAGGACTGTTATGACCCACGTTGTCACCGAATCGTGCATCAGCTGTCGTTACACCGATTGCGTCGATGTATGCCCGGTAGATTGTTTCCGGGAAGGCCCGAATTTTCTGGCGATCGATCCTGACGAGTGCATCGACTGCGCCGTCTGCGTGGCCGAATGCCCCGTCAACGCCATTTACGCGGAAGAAGACGTGCCGGGCGACCAGCAGCAGTTTATCAAGATCAACGTTGACCTGGCCCGCGTCTGGCCATCCATTACCAAGACCAAGCCAGCACTGCCGGAAGCGGAGCAGTGGAAGGACGTCAAGGACAAGCTGGACCAGCTGGTTCGCTGATTCTCCAGCCAGCGGCGCCCCGGGCGCCGGCCGGCCAGCGCGGCCTGTTGCCTAACCGGCGCCGCATGACCATTCTCTGGGAGCAGGCGCATGTCGATCGACCCTTCCCATAACGCCGGCAACCTTGCTGCCAACAGCAGCTTCGCCGGCGCCATCGACACCGATGCCGTCATCATCGGCGCCGGCCCCGTCGGCCTGTTCCAGGTGTTTGAACTGGGTTTGCTCGAGATCCGCGCCCATGTCATCGATTCGCTCGGCGCCCCCGGCGGCCAGTGCATGGAACTGTACCCCGACAAGCCCATCTACGACATCCCGGCCCTGCCCTTGTGCACGGGCCAGGAGCTTACCGACAACTTGCTGCGCCAGATCGCGCCCTTCGCGCCTGCCTTCCACCTGAATCAGGAAGTCACGCTCGTGCAGCGCCGTGAAGACGGGCGGTTCAACGTCGAGACTTCAGCAGGCACCCGCTTCATTGCCACCACCATTTTCATTGCCGCCGGCGTGGGCGCCTTCCAGCCCCGCACCTTCAAGGTGGAAGGCATCGATGCCTTTGAAGGCAGCCAGCTGCATTACCGCGTGCGCGACCCGGCCCAGTTCGCTGGCAAGCACCTGCTCATCTGTGGCGGCGGCGACTCGGCGCTGGACTGGGCCATCAGCCTGGCCGGCAAGGCGGCCAGCGTGACATTGCTGCACCGCCGCGAAACTTTCACCGCCGCCCCCGCCTCCGTGGCCAAGGCGCGCGCGCTGGCCGAAGCCGGACAGCTCCATCTGCTCACCGGCCAGGTCAGCGCTTTCGAGGCGGACGGCGGCACGCTGAGGGCCGTGACGGTCAGCGCAAGCGATGGCAGCACGCGCCGCGTGGCGCTGGACATGATCGTGGCGCTGTTCGGCCTGTCGCCGCGCCTGGGGCCGATTGCCGATTGGGGCCTGGACCTGGAACGCCGCCAGGTACGGGTGCAAAGCACGGAAAAGTTCGAAACGAATGTGCCCGGCATCTTCGCCGTGGGCGACATCAATACCTACCCGGGCAAGAAAAAGCTGATCCTGTGCGGCTTTCACGAGGCGGCGCTGGCCGCCTACGGCGCCGCACCCTATATTTTCCCCGGCAAGAAAATCCACATGCAGTACACCACCACCTCCCCTTCCTTGCACAAGATCCTCGGCGTGGACACACCCGAACCCGGCCAGCCCGACTAAATCGGGAACTGACATCGTTCAGTAAGCTGAAAGCAACAAGTGCACGGGCGTGCCACCCATTTTTTCTATGCGTGCGGTAGGTCCCTAACGCACTGCAGCATTGTGTGTTAAAACTGCTTCGCGATCACGGATTCTTGTACAGAAATCAAACGGTGTTCTTTTCCCCGTTAGCTCATTTCTAACAGGAACTCAAAATTGCAAATACCCCTTTTAAATAGCCTATAATTAATCAGCGCACCTGCAAACGATTGCACGGTCCAGATTATCTTGAAGGAATATGTATGCTTTACCAACTGCACGAGATGCAACGCTCATTCCTGACTCCGCTGATGCAGTGGGCTGACGCCTCATCCAAATTATTTTCCAATCCGGTGTCGCCGCTGGCGCACACGCCTTTTGCGCAGCGCATTGCCGCCGGATATGAACTCATGTATCGCCTGGGCAAGGAGTACGAAAAGCCGGCCTTCGATATCAAGTCGACCGAGATTGCCGGCGACAAAGTGGGCATCATCGAATACGCCGCCCTCGAAAAGCCCTTCTGCCGCCTGCTGCACTTCAAGAAGGACATGACGGACAAGGCTTTCGCCAAACTCGCGCAGCCGCGCGTGCTGCTGGTGGCGCCCCTGTCAGGCCACCACTCGACCCTGCTGCGCGATACCGTGCGCGCCCTGTTGCCGGACCACGACGTGTACATCACCGACTGGATCGACGCGCGCATGGTGCCGCTGGCGGCCGGCCCTTTCCACCTGGACGACTACATCTACTACGTTCAGGACTTCATCCGCCATCTGTCGCCGGACCTGCACGTCATCTCCGTATGTCAGCCGACAGTGCCGGTGCTCGCTGCGATCTCGCTCATGGCCAGCAACAATGAGCCGAACATGCCGAAGACGATGACGATGATGGGCGGCCCGATCGATCCGCGCCGTTCGCCGACGGCCGTCAATGACCTGGCCATCGAAAAGAGTTTTTCGTGGTTCGAGAACACCGTGATCTACGCGGTACCGGGCAACTACCCGGCTGCCGGGCGCCGGGTGTACCCTGGCTTCCTGCAGCACGCCGGCTTCATCGCCATGAACCCTGGGCGCCACGCCCAGAGCCACCGCGAGTTCTACATGCACCTGGTGCGCGGTGACGACGAACCGGCAGAAGGCCACCGCCGCTTCTACGACGAATACAACGCCGTGCTCGACATGCCGGCCGAGTACTACCTCGACACCATCAAGACCGTGTTCCAGGACTTTGCGCTGCCCAGAGGCACGTGGACCGTGGGCGGACAGCTGGTGCGCCCGCAAGACATCACCAACGTGGCCCTGTTTACGGTCGAGGGTGAGCTGGACGACATTTCCGGCGCGGGCCAGACCCAGGCCGCGCACGACCTGTGCACCGGCATCCCGGCCGAGATGCAGCAAGACTTTGTCGCACCGGGCTGCGGCCACTACGGCATTTTCTCGGGCCGCCGCTGGCGCGAAGTGATCTGCCCCAAGATTGGCGAGTTCATCAAAAAGCACGGCTGATCCCGTCTTGCCAAAGCGGCGCCCCGGCAACGGCAGCGCCGCTTTTTTTCGCCCATGCCCCTCAATCAATTTCCCAAAACCAGGGTCAGACCACTTAAACGCACCAAAATCAATTTCCTATAGCCAGGGTCAGACCACTTAAACGCACCGAAATCAATTTCCTATAGCCAGGGTCAGACCACTTAAATGCGTTTTTGTGAATTTTGAACGTCTTACATATTCACGTTGGGAATACCTGAATCCCTAGTCCACATCTATGCCGATTGCTGGAACGTATGACGGCCGTTTGCGCCTGCGCTTGCTGCCGATCTGCTGATCTGCCGCTGATCTGCTGCTGCGACCTGGGCCGACTATAATGTCGCTTTCCGCAACCACCGCACCGCCGTGACTCGCTCCCTCGCTGACCAGGTCGAAGACCTTCTGCCGCAAACCCAGTGCACCAAGTGCGGGTATGCCGCCTGCCGCCCATACGCGGAAGCGATCGCCGAAGGCACGGCCGATATCAACCAGTGCCCGCCCGGCGGCCTTGAGGGCGTGGCACGCCTGGCCAAGCTGCTCGGCCGCGCCGTCATCCCCATCAATCCGGTCAACGGCATCGAACGCCCCCGCCCCGTCGCCTTTATTGACGAAGCCCTGTGCATTGGCTGCACCCTGTGCATCCAGGCCTGCCCGGTCGATGCGATCCTGGGCGCCTCCAAACAGATGCACACGATCCTGCCAAGCCTGTGCACCGGCTGCGACCTGTGCGTGGCCCCCTGCCCGGTCGACTGCATCTCGATGATGCCGGTCACGGGCGAGCGCACCGGCTGGGATGCATGGTCCCAGGAGCAGGCCGACGCCGCCCGCGCCCGCCACGATTTCCGCACCATGCGCCTGGAGCGCGAACGCGCCGAAAATGATGCGCGCCTGGCGGCCAAGGCGGTGGCCAAGATGAAGGAAGTGACAGCCGAAGCGAGCAACACGCCGGCAGAACTGGCCGAAAAAGAACGCAAACGCGCCATCATTGCCGCAGCCATCGAGCGCGCACGCCTGAAAGCGCAGGGACAATGAATCCAGCCAAACGCCGCGAGATTTTCGAGCGCTTCCGCCTTGCCAATCCAAGCCCCAAGACGGAGCTGGAGTACAGCACGCCGTTCGAGCTCCTGATTGCCGTGCTGCTGTCGGCCCAGGCCACTGACGTGGGTGTGAACAAGGCCACGCGCAAGCTCTACCCGGTGGCCAATACGCCGCAGGCGATCCTCGACCTGGGCCTCGATGGACTGAAGGAGTACATCAGCACCATTGGACTGTATCCGACCAAGGCCAAAAACGTGATGGCGACCTGCCAGATCCTGGTGGAGCAGCACGGGGGCGAAGTTCCGCGCGAGCGCGACGCGCTCGAAGCATTGCCAGGCGTGGGCCGCAAGACGGCGAACGTGGTCCTCAACACCGCCTTTGGCGAAATAGCGATGGCGGTGGACACGCATATCTTCCGCGTTTCCAACCGTACCAATATCGCGCCCGGGAAGAACGTGGTGGAGGTGGAGCAGAAGCTGCTCAAGTTCGTGCCAAAGGAATTTTTGCTCGATGCGCACCACTGGCTGATCCTGCACGGCCGCTACACCTGCATCGCGCGCAAGCCGCTGTGCTGGAATTGCATCATCAATGACCTGTGCGAATATAAGGCGAAGACGCCAGCGCCGGACGGTATCCAGCTTCCTGCTGCGGGTGTGTGAACATCGACTGAGGACGGAGACGACATGGACATGAAACGCATCAATGCCGGCAAGCTGCGCGCCATTGGCTACGACGCCAGGGAACGCATCCTGCGGGTGGAACTGGACGACGGCACGGCGATCGATTATTCCGGCGTGGGCCAGGAAGTGTGGCGCAAGCTCTCCACCTCGGCCGCTGCGTGGAGCTACTACCGCGACAATATCGAAGAAGAATTTACCGGCAAGCGCGGCAAGGTGCAGTCCCGCGGCGACCGCGCGGCCCTGGACGAGCTGTTCAAGCCAGCGGCCGACAGCGACAGCTGATCGGCCTACAGCGCAGATCAAGTCGGCGTGTCGACGTCGTCCCACGGCGCGTGCTCGAAGCGCACCAGCCAGTTCAGCGCGCGATGGCGCTCTATCAGCACGTCGGCATCCACGCCGTCGGCCTCGCCCTGCTTCTTCAGGCGCTTCTGGCGCACATGCCAGTGCAGGCGGTAATGCAGGTCCAGCGCATCAAGGATCTCGCTGGCGCCGCGCAGCTGCGGACCACGCATGCTGATCAGGGTGGCCGCCGTGGACGCGCTGTCGCACGGCGCATCCGGGAACGGCAGCTCATCGACCAGACCAAGCGCCCACTCCAGCAGGTACAGGCTTTCGTAGCGCCAGATCAGCTGGGCGCAATCGTTCTGCGACGGCGCTTCCTGATCGAGGAACTCGCGCTCCTGGTCGGACAGGTAATCGTCGGCCAGCGGCATCTTGTTCATCAACAGTTCAGCGCTCATCGGCTCGCCGGAGGCCACCGAGTCGGCGCGCAGGGCGACCATGAGGAGCGCGCGTGCACGGCCCACCGCTTCATCATTGGTCCGCAGTACCAGTTCGGATTCGCCCACCAGCGGCGGCAGCGTGGCCGGCACCGTGATGCCGCGCTGCTCCAGCAGCGCCACCGTGCGCGCCTTGCGTGCCAGCGCTTGATCCGGGTGCGGCAGTGTTGCATCGGGCGCGCGCGTGCCATTCTGGCCCGACACCAGGATACGGCCCTGCGGGTCAAGCACATGGCCCGCCGGCGTGAATACGATGGCATTGGCGGCCATGGCCCAGGCCTGGAACGCTTCCTTGTCTGCCGCGGCCACACCCATGCTGATGTGATGCTGCACGCGCTGCACTTGCAGGATGACGTGGTACTTATCCTGGCTCATCTTGCCGTCGCCGCGGCCGAAAATGTAGCTGCAAAAGCCGTTCAGGTGTTCCAGCAGGTCGGGATCGGACAAGTCGCGCCGCGCATGCAGCAGATGCGGAAACTGGGGCGCAGGGATTTCAACCAGCGTGCTGTAGACGTTGTACAGCACCGTCTCGCCAACGGGTTCGGGAACGGCGGCGGGCGCGGGCTGCTTGCGGCCGAAAATCGAATTCAGAATTCCCATCTTGCCTTCCTAAGTGATAAACAGCGTGATCAAACCAGCACGAGGTTATCACGGTGGATCAGTTCCGGCCCGTCCAGAAAGCCCAGGATGGCTTCTATTTCTGCCGATGGCTTGCGCATGATGCGGCGCGCCTCGGTGCTGCTGTAGTTGCTGATGCCGCGCGCAATCGCAGTGCCGTCTTCGGCCAGGCAGGTAATGACGGCGCCACGCCCGAATTCCCCCTTCACGTCGATGACGCCGATGGGCAGCAGCGACTTGCCTTCGCGCGTGAGCTTGGCCACCGCGCCTGCGTCCAGCACCACCGTGCCGGCCGTGTGCAAATGGTCGGCCATCCACTGCTTGCGCGCGGTGAAACGGCCGGTCTGCGCGGTAAGCTCGGTGCCTATCGCCTCGCCATTGGCAAGACGCGTGAGCACGTCGCTGTCGCGCCCCCACGCGATGATGGTGTGCGCGCCCGAGCGCGCCGCGCGCTTCGCAGCCAGGATCTTGGTGAGCATGCCGCCGCGCCCGATGCTGCTGCCGGCGCCGCCGGCCATCGCTTCGAGCGCCGGGTCGCCGGCCTTGCCGTGCGCGATCAGGACCGCCGCCGGATCCTTGCGCGGGTCGGCCGAGAACAGGCCATGCTGGTCGGTGAGGATAATGAGCGCGTCCGCTTCAATCAGATTGGCCACCAGCGCGCCAAGCGTGTCGTTGTCGCCGAACTTGATTTCGTCGGTGACGACGGTGTCGTTCTCGTTGATGATGGGGACCACGCCCAGTCGCAGCAAGGTGGTGAGCGTGGAGCGGGCGTTGAGGTAGCGTTCGCGGTCGGCCAGGTCGGCGTGCGTGAGCAGCACCTGGGCCGTGCCCAGGCCATGGGCGCGAAAGCTGGTTTCGTAAATTTGCGCCAGGCCCATCTGGCCGACGGCGGCGCAGGCCTGCAGTTCGTGGATGTCGGTGGGACGCTGCTCGAAGCCCAGGCGCAGCATGCCTTCGGCAATGGCGCCGGAGCTGACCAGCACCACTTCCTTGCCCAGGGCGCGCAGCGCGGCAATCTGGGCGGCCCAGCGGGCAATGGCGCGGTGATCGAGCCCGCGCCCGTCATTGGTGACCAGCGAGGACCCTACCTTGATAATGATGCGGCTTGCAGTGTGTATGACAGATTTCATCGGCGCCTAAGGATTTCAGCGCGGGCGCAGGGCGAGCAGCAACACGCCAGCTATGACCTCCAGCCCGCAGACAACTAACAATAAACCCTGGGGCAGGCCGACAGCAAAAGCGGCCACCAATCGGCCGGCCGGCTGCGCCAGGATGAACCATGCTGTGATATCGCCGAGGATTGGCTGGTCGCCGTGCCTTGCCGCCAACAGCGCCAGGGCCGCGGTAGCGAGCCTGACGCCGACATAGATGGCGAAGAACTGGCTGTAGCCGTTCACGCCAACCAGTAGCATACCTAACATTGTCGCAATGCGGTCAGGGTCCAGCAGCGCCACCATGGCCGCCATGGAACTGCCGATCGCGATCACCCGCAGCAGCGCCGCGCGCTGCTCGAGCCGTGGCTGGAGCGCAGCCACTTAATCGATGATCTTGAAGCGCGGATCGTCCGGGTCGATCGACGCGATACCGCGGGCTTCTTCCGTCATTTGCGTCTCTTCGGCGCGGTGCTCGCTGTTGCGCTTGGCCTCGAGGTGCAGGTAGATGGCGTTGACCAGCTCCTGGCAGCCTTCGCGGTTGAGGGCCGAAATTTCAAACACAGGACCCTTCCAGGCCATGCGCTTGATGAAGTCCTTGACGATCTTCTTGCGCTCTCCTTCAGGCACCACGTCGAGCTTGTTGAGCACCAGCCAGCGCGGCTTGTCCAGCAGCGCTTCGTCGTACTTTTCCAGCTCCTTGATCAGGGCCTTGGCTTCCTTGACCGGGTCGACATTGGTCTCGAACGGCGCCAGGTCGACGATGTGCAGCAGCAGGCCGGTACGCTGCAGGTGGCGCAGGAACTGGTGGCCCAGGCCCGCGCCTTCGGACGCGCCTTCGATCAGGCCGGGAATGTCGGCAATGACAAAGCTCTTTTCGTGCGACACGCGCACCACGCCCAGGTTCGGGTGCAAGGTGGTGAACGGATAGTCGGCGATCTTCGGCTTGGCGTTGGACACGGCCGTGATGAAGGTCGATTTGCCGGCATTGGGCATGCCCAGCAGCCCCACGTCGGCCAGCACCTTGAGCTCCAGGCGCAGTTCGCGCCGTTCGCCTTCCTTGCCCTCGGTTTTCTGGCGCGGTGCGCGGTTGGTGGAGGACTTGAAGTGGATATTGCCCCAGCCGCCCTCGCCGCCCTTGGCCAGCAGTTCGCGCTGGCCGTGTTCGGTCAGGTCGGCGATGATTTCGCCATTGTTGTTGTCGATGATGAGCGTACCGACGGGCATGCGCATTTCGATGTCGTCCGCACCCTTGCCGTAGCAATCGGCACCGCGGCCGGGTTCGCCATCCTTGCCCTTGTGGACCTTGGAGTAGCGGAAGTCGACCAGGGTGTTGATGTTGCGGTCGGCCACGGCCCAGATGGAGCCGCCCTTGCCGCCGTCGCCGCCGTCGGGCCCGCCGAACGGGCGGAACTTTTCGCGGCAGAACGAGGCGCAGCCATTGCCGCCATCGCCACCGATGACTTCGATTTTTGCTTCGTCGATAAACTTCATATTTTGTGCCGCCTAAAAACTAAAAAGGCTCTACCTTGGGCAGAGCCTTTCGATGGAAGGCTTGCGCCTTACAAAGGATGCGCCAAGCGCATTATATTACTTTACGCTGCTGCAGCTTCTGCAACTTCGTTAGGGACAACGGTGACGAACTGCTTCGAACCGATGCCCTTGACGACAAACTTGACCTTGCCGTCGACCAGCGCGAACAGGGTGTGGTCCTTGCCGGTACCGACATTGGCGCCTGCGCGCACCGGGGTACCACGCTGGCGAATGATGATGCCGCCGGCGTTGATCGTCTGGCCGCCATACACCTTCACGCCAAGGCGCTTTGACTCTGAATCACGGCCATTTCGCGTTGTGCCGCCGCCTTTTTTGTGTGCCATTTAAATACTCCTTGATGACTTTTACTGATTAACCGGGCAAACAGCAATTAGCCGTTGATCGATACGATTTGGATTTCGGTGAAATTCTGGCGATGGCCCTGATGCTTCTGGTAGTGCTTACGACGACGCATCTTGAAAATCTTCACTTTATCGTGACGACCGTGTGCCACAACAGTTACCAGTACCTTTGCACCTTCGACCAATGGCGCACCAAACTTGATGGTGTCGCCCGCGCCTACTGCGAGAACTTGATCGATGGTGATTTCGGAACCAATGTCTGCCGGTATCTGTTCTACTTTAAGTTTTTCGCCAGCGACAACTTTATACTGTTTGCCACCGGTTTTTATGACCGCGTACATGATATGAAACCTCATCAAATGTTGAAAGATTTCCCTGGGCTGAACCCGGGGAACCGCAAATTATACACGGGATCGATTTTCTGGTCAAAAGAGATGCACAGGGCGGTCAGTTCGTGGTATGTCGACAACTTGCACGGCAAAGCCCCCCAAGCGCCCCTAACTGTCGCCGTAGGGGCCGCCGTACGAGCGCCGGATGCGCTCGATCACCCCTTTCCTGCGCAGGCGCTCGATGGCTGCATCGAGGCGCCGCACATCGCCTGCCGTCATGGTCTGCTTGTTAAGCATCAAGTGGATGGGGGCGTCCACCAGGCCGAAAGGCAGGGCCGCCACCTTGATGCCGCCACTGGCCGCGGCATGGATCACGCTGGCCTGGTCGCCCAGGATCAGCACTGCCCTGCCCGCCGCCAGCATCTTGATGCCATCGGGGAATTCGTTGAACTGGGACAGGCGATTGTCACTCTTGAGCTCGGCCATGTGCGCATGATAATCCTGCCCATACCAGCCGATGCGCGGTGCCAGGACGGTCAGCCGCTCGCGCATGACATCGGAAAAGCTTTTCACATGCATGTAGCGGCTGGCAATGGCGGCAGGGGCAAACAGGCGCACTTTTTCAGTGCGGTAGGGAAGACTGAAGAAGGCGGTGCGGCTGCGCTCCGGGGTGCGCGAGGCGCCCGCCATCATGTCCACCTTGCCGATTTCGAACAGATGGGTATTGCGCATCGGCGGCATGCGGGCCAGTTCGACCAGGGTGCAGCCGGCCTCGCGCACGATGGCCCGGCTGAGCTCCACATCCATGCCCGTGTACCTGCCGCGCTCATCCACATAATTGTAGGGCGCCCACTCGCCGCTGGTAATGGTGATGGGCTTGCTGCATCCTTCATCGGCCCGCGCCATTGTGCATAGCAGCATGGCGGCCATGGCGGCCAGCCCGGCATGCACAGCCAACATTCTTCGCTTCATCAGGTCAGGTCCGGTCATTTGCACAGCATTCACAGAGGTGGCGATAATTTACGCTATGGCATTCAAATAATGCAACGGTTTTGTGCGCGCGTGCTCCCAAACTCGGCAGCGCGACAGGGCATGTCGTATAATCGCCGCACCCAACGTCTATAGCAGGTTCGCCTTGTCCGCCGCCACTTCCACCGCTCCCAAAAATAATATTACCGAAACGATCGCGCCCGACATGGCTGCGGTCAATACGGTCATTCGTGATCGCCTGCATTCCGAAGTGAGCCTGGTCAACCAGATTGCCGACTACATCATCAGCGCCGGTGGCAAGCGCATCCGCCCCGTGCTGGTGCTGCTGGTGGCCAACGCCTACAGCTACAAGGGCACGGCGCACCACGAACTGGCCGCGGTGGTGGAATTCATTCACACCGCCACGTTGCTGCACGATGATGTGGTGGACGAATCCTCGCTGCGGCGCGGGCGCGCCACCGCCAACGCCCTGTTCGGCAATGCGGCATCGGTGCTGGTGGGCGACTTCCTGTATTCGCGCGCCTTCCAGATGATGGTGGGCTTGAACAATATGCGCGTCATGCAGATCCTGTCGGACGCCACCAACGTGATTGCAGAAGGCGAAGTGCTGCAGCTGCTCAATATGCACGATCCGGATGTGAGCCAGGAAAGCTACCTCAAGGTCATCCGCTCCAAGACGGCCAAGCTGTTTGAAGCGGCAGCCGAGCTGGGCGCACTCATTGCCGGCGCCAGCGATGCGCAAGTCAGTGCCGCCGGCGAATACGGCCGGTCGCTGGGCACGGCGTTCCAGCTCATCGATGACGTGCTCGACTACGCCGGCGACGCCAGCGCGATTGGCAAGAACGTGGGCGACGACCTGCGCGAAGGCAAGCCCACCCTGCCCCTGATCTACCTGATGGAACATGGCACGCCCGAGCAGCGCCAGTTGGTGCGCGACTGCATCGAGCAGGGCGACGAGCAGCATTTCGATGCCATTCTGGCCGCCATCACCACCAGCGGCGCACTGGACTACACCCGCCGCGAAGCGGAAGCGGCCGCCCGCCGGGCTGCCGCTGCCGTGGCCGGTCTGCCCGACAGTGCCTTCAAGGACAGCTTGCTGCAGTTGTGCAGCTTCGCCGTGGACCGCAACCACTAGGCATTTCAGCGGGCGCCAAACACCGGCGCAAAGAGCGGCGCCAGCAGCGTGTTGCCATACTCGCTGAGGTGGTTGTCGTCAAAGTACACCGGGCGTGCGCCGAGCGTGCCATAGCAGCGCCCGCCGCGGCACAGGCTGGCCGTGGGGTTGAGCACCTTCACCCCGCAGCGCCGCACTGCGTCATCCTGAGCTTGCCATACCCAGGCATTGCGCGCCCGGTAATCGTCCAGCCCGATCGACACTTCCCCGTCCAGACCCAGGCTCATGCGCCGTGACGCCGAGCGCGGCACGTGGCGCCCCATTTCCGGCACCGGCCGCACCAGATACACCGGCCGTCCGCCGGCGGCGGCCTCGCAGGCAGTGTCGACGATCCGGGCTGCAAACTCGCGTAGCAGTGCCGGCGTGGCGCTTGCCTGGGGCGTGGAAAAATAAGCCACTGGCGCCGGCGCCCGATCGTGGCGCCCATTGGTGCCCAGCGCCGCACCGGCGTAGCGCGAAGCAATCACCAGCGGTACCGATGCCGGGGTCGCCGCAATGCGGCTGCGCACCCAGTCGTTAAAGGCCGTGCATTGATAGGTGGCAGGGAGGCGGGCCAGGTAAGCGGGGTGCATTTTCATGCCCGGCAGATAAGGACAGCCGCTATAGGACAGCAGGGTAACGTCCGCGCCGGCGCGCCGGGCAGCCTCGCTCATGGCACTGACCAGGACCGAGGCATGGCTGTCGCCCACCAGCAAGGCACGGGTGCCTGGTGCGGGCGCGCCGAACCGGCAGGCGGGCGACACGGTGCCGGTGGCCGGATGACAATCGGCGCGGCGCGGATTGACATTGCTGGATTCCGCGGCAGCGAGCTCGACATTGGCCGGGAACCGGCCCGGCACGCCCCCCGCCCGCCACGCATACAGGGCAGGACCTGCAGCGAGCAATATGCCGGCTGTCACGATCATGACTTCGCGCATGCGGGCGCCTCCCAGGATGGTCTTGGCATGCCTTTCCACCGTGATATAGGATAAGTGCCCCAGCAGCAGCGTGGCGAGCATGCCGCCGGCGATTGCCATCGGCATTGTTTCCATCTCGGCATACACCAGGCCGACGCAAATGGGCCAGTGCCACAGATACAGGGAATAGGAGCGATCGCCCAGCCATTGCGCGGCGCGGTTGCTGGTCAGGAACGAGGCACGGTTGGCCAATATCACCAGCATGGCGGCCAGCACCGGCAACAGCGCCAGGTAGCCGGGCCAGGCGGCGTGCTTGTCGAGCACGGCCACTGCCAGGACGATCAGCAGCAGGCCGGCGCGCTCCATCCAGCCCCGCGCCGCCTCGCTCAGGGTGATCCGCTGGCCCAGCAAGAACACCAGGCCCCCGGCCAGCATTTCCCAGGCCCGGGTATGGAGCAGGAAAAACGCGGCGCCTGGATCAGACTTGGTCACGATGATCGACGCGGCCAGCGACACGGCGCAGCCCGCCAGCAATAGCCACAGCTGCACCGTACGGCCCGGCTTGATGCGCCAGGCAGCCCACATCACCACTGGCAAGAGCATGTAAAACTGCCACTCGACCGACAGCGACCAGGTGTGCAGGAGCCACTTTTCCTGGGACGCCGTATCGAAATAGCCCGCTTCCAGGAAATAGGCGAAGTTGCTGAGGAAGCCAAGGCTGTACCCGGCGTGGGCGCCCAGCTGCCGGTAGTCCGGCGGCAGCAGCACGAACCAGCCAAGGGCAACCAGGGCCAGACACAGCACGGCGAGGGCCGGAATGATGCGGCGCGCGCGTGCCATGTAGAAATCGAACAGGGAAAAATTGCCGCGTTCAAGCCCGCGCAGGACAATGCCCGTCATCAGGAAACCGGAAATGACAAAGAACAGGTCCACGCCCACGAATCCGCCCGCAAAGCCCGGCACGCCGAAGTGATACAGGATGACGGCGGCAACCGCCCAGGCACGCAAGCCGTTGATATCGACGCGAAACTGTCTGGCGTCCTTGTGGGCAGCTGGAAAAGGGTGGGACATCGTGACACCGTGGCAAGAAAACCAACATTGTAGGGTTTGTGCGGCACCGCAGCAATGTCAACTCGTCAATACAGAGGGGAAGCTTTTATCGAAAGATGGGTCTAGAATGGATGGACACGGGGTGTGGCTCAGCCTGGTAGAGCGCTGCGTTCGGGACGCAGAGGCCGGAGGTTCGAATCCTCTCACCCCGACCACAGGGCCGCGCTTCCTCACGCAAACAGCAGCAATCCCGCCAGTCCCCCCAGCGCGCAATAGGCAAACGTGACCAATGCCGTCTGGCGCAATATCTCCCCCTCGCGCCCGACCAGATCGACTGTGGCGCTGGCAGCGACGATATTGTGCGGGCAAATGATGTTGCCAACGGCCGCGCCAAATCCCTGCGCCGCCCCCGCGCCCAGCACGGACAGGCCAAGCCGGCGCGCCGTTTCCACCTGGAACTCGGTCAGCAGGATGTTGGACGCCGTTGCCGAGCCGGTCACGAAGGTACCCAGCACACCAATTGCCGGGGCAAACAGCGGCCACATGGTGCCGGCACTGGCGGCAGCGGTGGCGGCCAGCGTATCGATCATGCCGGCATGCACCATTACCCGGGACAGGCCGAGCATTGCCAGCAGGGCCGCGCACACCGGCAACAGGCGCAGGGCGACCGCCGTCATGACCGAGGTCAGCATGGATAAGGGGGTCCGGGTGAGGAGCGCTGACAATAAAAAGCTGGCCAGCAGCATCGTCCCGGGATGATAGAGCACCTGCATGCTCGCGCTAAATGGCGAGAACGACCAGGACAGCACGACAGAGGAGAGCTGGGCCTTGATACTCGGGAGCAAACGCGTGCCGAGCACCAAGGCAATCAACAGCAGGTACGGCGCGCCCGCCCGCAGCAGTGCCTTGCCGCTCCCTGGCGCTTCCGTTTGCGTCGGCGCGCCGCGCACGAGCCGGAGCACACCGGCAAACAGCAATGCGCCCAGCAAGGCGCCACCCAGGGTGGGCAGCTCGGGGCCGACGAAACGCGCCAGCAGATAGTAAGGCAGCAGGAAACAGTTCGCTGCAAAGAGTGCCCATCCCCACAGTGGCGCCGAGCGCACCCCGCCGGGCAGAGCGCGCGCGGCCAGCAGCATCACCGCCAGTGGCATGATCCACCCCAGCAGCACGTGGTAGGACGCGGTCGCGCCGGCCAGTTCCAGGGCGCTGAAGCCGGTTGCAGCGACCTGGGGCAGGACCGGTGTGCCGACGGCGCCGAAGGAAACGCCGACAGCGTGCCCGATCAGCGCAATGCTCACGGCGGCGACACGCCCGAACCCTGCGCTGACCAGGAAGGGGGCGGCCAGCGCCACCGACGTGCCGAACCCGGCAGCACCCTCGATAAACAGCACAAAAAACCACGCGACCAGCAGCGCCATGATGCGCGGGTCGCCCGTGACCCGGCCCAGCGCCTGACGCAGCACATCCATGCCACCGTTACGCGTTTGCAATTCATGGATGCACAGCGCGGGGAAAATAATCCACAGGATGGTGATGGCAATGAGACTTGCCTCGGCCAGCGCGCCGCCGACACTGCCGAACCTGCCCATGTGCGGCATGACGGTAGTGCCAAGTCCGAACTGCCACCACGCGAGCCACACAGCGACAGCCAGACCGGCAAAGCCGGCCCGCGCGGCAGAGGCACGCATGCCGATCATCAGTGCCAGCACAACCAGGATGGGTAGCGAGGCCAGCATGTCAGGCGCCTGCGTGCGCCTGGCGCGTCATCATTCGGGTGCATGCGGCGCGGCCGGCATGAAAACCGTATTCCCTCAGCATACGTTCCTCTCCTTGTTCCCCAACCCGTGCACGGTGCCTGGCCCGATTGTCCCATGTCTCGTGCCACCGTGGTGCAAAGGGAGTCTGCAGGCTGCATCGGCCAAGCGGACCTTCGTGCAGACAGTGAGGCGCCGAAGTTCCCGTGCACCCCGGCGAATTGCGCTGGATTTAGCCGGCAACATGAAAACGTCAATCTCGGACAGTGCGCGTGAAGAACGACAGGACGGCATGCATGTCTTTGACGTAGCATGGCCGCCTCAGTCTCATGGGAGAGTGCAATGACCAATGCCTACGCGGCGCCGCGCGCCAGCTTGTTGCCGGCGGGGCAGGCGCCGGTGCCATCGTTCTGGACATTCAATGGCCGGATCGGCCGCCTGCGCTACCTCGCTTACCTGACCGGCGCGCATACGGCCGTCGCGCTCATCATTGGCATGTTTGGCCTGTACCTGCGCGCGGCCCATCCGGCCAGCGCTTTCTACATGCCCATGATTGAAAGGGGCGCCGGCCTGGCCCTGTCGGTCACGTATTCCTTCCTGTTCGCGCGCCGCCGCCTGCAGGACATGGACGCGCCGTGGGGCTGGTCCCTCCTCACGCTGATTCCGTTTGTCCACATTGTGGCCGGTTTCATCCTGCTGTTTCCACCGGGCAGTGACGGCCCGAACCGCCATGGCCCGCCACCGGCCCCGAACTCGGCGGGCGTCTATCTTGCCGCAGCCACCGCGCCGCTTGTGGCCCTGGCCGGCATGCTCGCTGCCATCCTGATCCCGTATTTCAATCCGTATTAGCAGGCGCTCTCGCCAACTCACTCGCGCATGACCTTGTCGGGCGTCATGGGCAAACTGCGCACCCGACGGCCGACCGCGTGATAAATGGCATTGGCCACCGCCGCCGCCACGCCGATCTGCCCGATCTCGCCCACGCCCTTGGCCCCCAGCTGGCTGACCACCTGGTCATTGGCCTCGGCGAAAATGACGTCGATGTCGTGGATATCGGCGTTCACGCTCACGTGGTAATCGGCCAAATTGTCGTTCATGATTTTGCCGAGCCGGTGGTCGGTCAGGGTTTCTTCATGCAACGCTTGGCTGATCCCCCACACCACCCCGCCAATGATCTGGCTGCGCGCCGCCATGGGGTTGATGATGCGGCCGGCGTCCACCGCGCTGACCACGCGCGTGACGCGCACCGTGCCAAAATCGTCATCCACCCGCACTTCGCAGAATACGGCTGAATGGGTGGCGCGCACGAATTTGCGCTGCTTGAGGGCCGCCGGCAGCAGCATGAATTTTTCTTCGACCTGGTCCAGCCCCGAAAGGCGCACGATGTCGGCCAGCGCCACCGACCGTTGCGGATGCGCGGCCACGCGCAGCTGGCCGCCGCACCATTCCATGTCGGCCAGTCTGGCCTTGCCCAGCGGGGTGCCAGGCAGCTGGCGGGCCAGCGCGAACAGGCGCTTCTTCAGCTTGTTGCATGCGCTTTCCACCGCCGAGCCGACCGTGGAGACATGCGACGAGCCGCCCTCCACCGGGGCCACCGGCAGCGTGGAGTCGCCCAGCTGGAACTGCACCTGCTCCAGCGGCATTCCCATGGTGGCCGCCGCAATCATGGCCATGGCGGTATAGGTGCCGGTACCGATATCGCTGGCCGCGCTGCTCACCACCAGGCGGCCCTCGGCGTCGAGCCTGGCGCTGGCGCGTGCAAACAGCTGCAGCGCATCCCACATGCCGGTCGCCATGCCCCAGCCAACCCACTCGCGGCCCTCGCGCATGGAACGCGGCGCCAGCGGGCGCTTGTCCCAGCCAAAGCGCGCCGCGCCCAGTTCGTAACAGCTGCGCAGCGTCTTGCTCGAGTAAGGCTTGCCGCTGCTCGGGTCAAGCTCCGCGTAGTTTTTCAGGCGCAGTGCCAGCGGGTCCATATTGAGCTGGTACGACAGTTCATCCATGGCCACTTCCAGGGCATGCAGGCCGTGCGCTGCCCCTGGTCCGCGCATGTCCATGGGACTGTGGCGGTCGAGCGGCACCAGCTTGTAATCGAGCTTGATATGATCGCAGGCGTACAGCATGCCGGACCAGTTGACCACCACTTCCACGTGGTCTTCGATGCGCGAGGTTTCGCTGGCCGCTTCGTGCAGGATGGCCTGCAGGGCGCCGTCCGGGTTGGCCGCCAGCCGCACGCGCTGCAGGTTTTCGGCCCGATGGCCGAAGGTGAACATCTGCTGGCGCGTCATCACGACCCGCACCGAGCAGGCATGCTTGAGCGAGGCCATGACCGCCAGCGGCAGGTTGTGCTGCGGGCGCAGGCCCGATCCGAAGGCGCCGCCCACAAAGGGATTGCGTACCGTGACCTTGTCGCGCGCCAGGCCAAATACATGCGAGACATACCAGCGGCTGTTCTGTGAACCCTGGGTCTTGTCGTAAATGGTCAGGTGGCCGTCGCTGGCGCGAATGACAGTGGTGGCAAACAGCTCCATGGGGTTGTGATGTTCGGCCCCGCTGTAGTAGCTGCCATCGACCTTGAACGGTGCCTTCTGAAACATCTCGTCCGGCTTGCCCTTTGGCTTGGGCGGTGGCGCGAAGCCCACCCGCATGCCCCTGGGATTGCGCTGGCGGTGCAGCTGCGACAGCAGGTCGGTTTCATGCGCTTCGGCTGCCACTTCCACCGTCACCAGGGCCGCGCCATGGCGCGCCGCCTCGAAGGTCGACGCCAGGACCAGTGCCACCGGCTGGCCGCTGTAGATGATCTGGTCGTCGTACAAGGGGCGGAAGGGTGAGCCCGGAGGCGCGGTCATGTCCTTGTAAAACAGGTCGAAGCGGCTGATGCGGGGCCGGTTCTCATGCGTCATCACGTCCACCACGCCCGGCACGGCCAGGGCCGCATCCACGCCAAGGTGGCGCAGGCGGCCCTTGGCAACGGGGCTGTTGACAATCACGCCGTACAGCATACCGTCGGCCGGATATTCGGCCGCGTAGCCCGCCTGGCCGGTGACCTTGGCACGGCCATCAATGCGCTGCACAGGGGTGCCGATGGCCACCTCGCCGGTTCCCGCTTCGGCCACCGGCGTGCGCAGCGCTGCAATCAGATCACTCATGCTGTTCTCCCGCGTCGGTGTTGTCGATGGTGCCGTTCAGGGCCTGTTCCAGGGCGCGCACAACGGCGCGGCGCGCCATGCTGAGCTTGAAAGCGTTGTCGCGCTGGGGCACCGCGCCTGCAAGCAGCAGGTCGGCCACCTTTTCAAAGTTGGGCAGGGTGGCCGTCTCGCCAATGAGCGCCAGTTCGGCCGCGCGCATCCTCCACGGCTTGTGGGCCACGCCCCCCAGGGCCACGCGCGCATCGCGCACGATGCCGTCAGCGCCTACGTCCAGGGCCGCCGCCGCCGACACCAGCGCAAAGGCGTACGAGGCGCGGTCGCGGAACTTGAGATACACCGAATTGTTCACGAAGCGCGACGCATCGGGCAGCGCAATGTGCGTGATCAGTTCATCGGCAGCGAGCGTGCTGTCCTGCTCCGGATGGTCGCCAGGCAGGCGATGGAAGTCTTGAAAGGCAATCGCGCGTGCGCCGCGCACCGACCTTACATGCACCACCGCGTCCAGCGCCGCCAGCGCCACGCACATGTCCGAAGGATGGGTGGCGATGCAATGTTCGCTCGCGCCCAGGATGGCGTGATAGCGCGTCAGCCCGCCAATGGCCGCGCAGCCGCTGCCTGGCGAGCGCTTGTTGCAGGCGACAGCGGTATCGTAAAAATAGTGGCAGCGCGTGCGCTGCAGCAGGTTGCCGCCGTTGGTTGCCATGTTGCGGATCTGGGGCGAGGCCCCGGCCAGGATGGCCGCCGTCAGCAGCGGGTAGCGCTCGCGCACCAGAAGGTGGTAGGCCGTATCGGCATTGTGCGCCGTCGCGCCCAGGCGCAGTCCACCAGCGCCATCGTCCTCGATGGCCGCCAGGGGCAGGCCGGCGACATGGGCCAGCGCCGGGGGGCGCATCACACCGGCCTTCATCAGGTCCAGCAGGTTGGTGCCGCCTGCAACGGCCTTGGTGTGTTCATTGAGGGCGCCGGTGGCCGCGTCCACCGAATCGCAGGCTTGCCAGGAAAATGGATTCATGCCGGCACCGTGCCAGGAACGTGTGGGCGGTCGGGATTGTCGTGCCGCTGCGGCAGCTGCATGACCTGTGTCACAGCCTGCACGATCTGCGGATAGGCGCCACAGCGGCAGATATTGCCGCTCATGAGTTCACGTACCTCGGCCGCGCTGGACGCCTGCCCTTCCTTGATCAGGCCCACTGCGGAGCACAGCTGCCCGGGCGTGCAATAGCCGCACTGGAAAGCGTCGCAGGCGATAAAGGCGCGCTGCAGCGGGTGCAGTTCTTCACTCTGGGCCAGGCCCTCCACGGTAACGATCTCGCGGCCCTGGTTCATCAGCGCCAGCGTCAGGCAGGCGTTCACGCGCCGTCCGTCCACCAGCACCGTGCAGGCCCCGCACTGGCCATGATCGCAGCCCTTCTTGGTGCCGGTCAGCGAAAGCTGTTCGCGCAGCAGGTCGAGCAGGCTGACCCAGCTCTCCACTTGCAGTTGCCGGGGCTGGCCATTGACGGTCAGGCTGACCGGATAGGTGGGGCAGGATGGGCTTGTCATGGTCACGGGTCGGGTGTCCTAGGGTTGGGAGCGTACCGGGAGGCGCGCTTTCTGAGGGTTCGGCAGGCTTTCCAGTGCGCCGGTGTGGGTCACCAGCAGCTCGGCGGCCACGCCGTTCTTCACGGCGGTCAGCTCGGCGAGAATCGAGATCGCGATTTCGGCCGGCGTCTTGCTGCCGATGTACAGGCCAATGGGCGCATGCAGGCGCGCTATCTGGGCGTCGGTCAGGTCAAAATATTTCAGGCGCGCGCGGCGCTTGGCGTTGTTGACACGCGAGCCGATGGCGCCCACGTAGAACGCTTCCGAGCGCAGCGCTTCCATGAGCGCCAGATCATCGAGCTTGGGGTCATGGGTGAGCGCCACCACGGCGCTGCGCGCGTCGAGCGCGGCATCGGTGATCACGTCGTCCGGCATGGCGTGCAGCAGGCTGACGCCGGGAACATCCCATTCGGCGCGATACTCTTCGCGCGGATCGCACACCGTGACCGCGTAGTCCATGCCGGTGGCAATCTGCGCCAGAAAGCGCGACAGCGGTCCGGCACCGATGATAAACAGGCGCCAGCGTGGCCCGTGAATGGTAATGAGCGCCTCGCCGGTCCTGGTCTGGACAGCGCCAGGCGCGGCCGCCGACAGCGTGACCTGGCCGCTGCGCAGATCGAGCCGGCGCGCCAGCAATTCGTGCCGGTCCAGTCGCGAGAGCAGTTCGTCCATGGCGCTGGCGGCCGACAGTGGTTCCACCGCCAGCTCGATGGTGCCGCCGCAGGGTAGTCCGAAGCGGTGGGCATCATCGGCGCTGATGCCGAAGGTGAGGATTTCAGGCACGCTGCGCGTGATGCCATGGACGCGTACCCGTTCGATGAGTTCATCTTCAATACAGCCGCCCGATACCGATCCGATCACGCGCCCGTCATCGCGGATGGCCAGCATGGCGCCAATCGGGCGCGGACTCGATCCCCAGGTGCGCACCACCGTCACCAGCTCGCAGCGGTGCCCGGCGCCCAGCCAGCCGTGGGCGGTCCTGATTACGTCGAAGTCGATACTGTCCATGACAGACATCATACAAAAAAAACAAGCAAGCGTGACGGACGTTAGCATTGCGTGTGCGTGTAGACTGGGAATGGCGCGATGACAAAGGAGGGGCAGATGGCGATTACGGGGATTTTGCTGGCTGCCGGCCGTGGGCGGCGCTTCGATGCGACAGGTAAGCAGCACAAGCTCCTGGCGGCCCTGCCGGACGGACAAACCGTGGCCGGGGCCAGTGCACGGGCGCTGCGTTCTGCCCTGCCGCAGGTCATCGCGGTGGTGGCCGAGGACGGCCCGCTGGCCAGGGTGCTCGCGCAGCACGGGTGCGCGGTAACGGTGTGCGCCGACGCCGGCAGCGGCATGGCGGCCTCGCTGACGCACGCCCTGCGCCGTGCCCCTGGCGACGCCAGTGGATGGGTGATCGCCCTGGCCGACATGCCCCATGTGCAGGCGCTCACCGTTGCCCGCCTGGCCGAGGCAGTCGAAGCCGGTGCGGATATCGCCGTGCCGGTGTACCGGGGACAGCGCGGCAACCCAGTCGCCTTCAGTGCCCACCATGCCGCAAGGCTGCTGGACCTGACCGGCGACCAGGGTGCGCGGGCCCTGCTGCGCACCTGGCCCGTGCTGGAAGTGGACACCAATGATCCAGGGATCCTGCGCGATATCGATTATCCGGAGGACCTGGCAGCATCGGCGTTCATTCAGCGTGGAGAAGATGCGGACCACCCCGGGGCGGAACAGTCCTGACAGGCGGCGCCTGAGTACCCCACGCCTGCTCCCAAGCGTCCATCAGCACCGCCCGGGCGGCGCTCCAGTGCCCGGGCCTTGCACGCGCGTGGCCAAGTTATTCAGCCACGTCCAGGCCCACGTTGATGGCCGCATAAGCGCGCTGCACGGCAATGGCCTCGCGGCTGCCCACGCCATATAGTTCCTGCGCTGCTGCCAGGACCTTGCTGCGCGCATCGGCATAGTTGGTCGACGAGGTGAACTTGGTGCTCAGGGCCTTGAACCAGATGCGAAATGCCTTGTCGCTGCCAATGCCCGTCATCGCCAGCGGCGCCTTGGTCAGGTAGCGGCTGTGGTAGTCGCTGCTGGACACGGCGCTGGAGCCTTGCGACAGGAAGTAGAACATGCGGTTATTCGGACCGCTGCTGTAGTGGACATCCAGACGCTTGAGCGAGCGGCTCCAGGCGTCGGCGCTGCGGCCATCCTTGCTCGGCTTGTACATGTAGCGCAGCGGGATGCCGTCCCTGGCGATCTCCTTGCCGGTCATCCAGTCGTTGCCAGTGCTGGGGATGATGGTGCCGGTACCGCCGGCGCGCGCATAGGCCTCGGTGACTTCGCCGCCAATATCCGAATGCGACTCATTGAGGCCGCCCGATTCGCCGCGGTAGGCCAGGTTGGACGTGGCCGCAGTGACACCGTGCGACATTTCGTGGCCGATCACGTCGATCGAACCGAGGTCGGTGAAATAGGTGCCGCCATCGCCGATGAACATGCACTTGCAGCCGTCGCTGTAGTACGCATTATCGTAGGCAGTGTTGACGTGGACGGCGATGTAGGTGGCAGTATTCTGGCCATCCAGCGACTGCCAGCCGAGCGTGTTCTTGTACATGTCGTAGGTATTCATCAAGCCCCACATGGCATTGACGGCAGCGGTCTGCCCGTTGGCGTTGGTGGTGCTGCTGCCGGCGATGTACTGCTTGCCATCACCCCACGTATTGGTGGCATTGGTGTACACGGCACCGGCCGACGAGGTGTGATTGGCGTTGGTGATGGCCATGCCGCCGTACAGGCCGCGGGCCCCGCGCGAGGGGTCGATCATCGAATAGGTCGAGCCGGACAGGGTGGTGTTGAGCGGCACGCTGCCGTTGTACTGGCTAAGTCCCGTGCCTGCGACGGTCTGCAGCGCGTCCCACTGCTCGATCACGGCGCCGGTCCTGGCGTTGACGATGGTGTCGCGGAAGACGCGCTGCTGACCCTTTTGCGTACGCGTCTTGACCAGGTACGCCAGCACGTACCGGTCCACCACTTCCTCCACATCGAGGGCATTGAGTTCGCTCTCGGCCTTGCGTGCCGCCGAAGGCAGGCGCACATCCTTCATGATCGGGTAGACCAGCAGTTCGGCGCTGGGCGGATCGATCGCAGTACCATTCGGGGCGCTGGCAGAGGCCAGCGCAATGGCCTTGCCACTGCTGATGGCAGGAGTGACATCGAGGTCGCCCTGGCGGCCAAGCCCGGCGCGGCGGTCGGAGGCGGACTCGCTGACGATCTTGCCACGCGCTCCCGTCACCACCACAGATTCGGAGCCGTACACGCGCACACCCTTGTAGGTGTGGTTGAAGCGGGCAATGCTGGTGCCGGCTTCCCCGGGATGGCGCGACGCCATGGCAAAGCCATGATGGCTGCTCAGAGCGTTGCGCGCGCGCTGCGACATGAGTGTGCTGATGACGGATGCATTTTCGGCAGCGGACTGCGACACCGGTCCACCCATCAGCGGCGCCGCAGCATGTGCGGATGGAGCAGCCAGCAGTGGCAAGGCGGCCATTGACGCGGCCAGCAAGGACGTTTGCAATTTCATGTGATCTCCAGGAAGAGTGCTGCTGTGGATGGGCGCCGGTACTGCAGGCGTTGCGTCGCGGTGCGCAAAAGTCAGGCTAGCTCTGCCATGGGAAGGGGTCAACCATCCACTGCAAATGAGACACGTCCGGCATTGTTGACTTAAATTGCTAAATTTTTGACAAGGACAATCGGTTCAGGTAGCCGCTCAGGCGGCGGCAAGCCTACATTCGGCCGGGGCGTGGCACTTTTTTCATGGAAATTTTGATTACTATCGGGAAATCGCATATCCCTTATTTTTGCCGGTGATGGGCACTGGAAAGATATTCACCTGGCTTATGCGAGGCATCACAAATCAAAATTTTCTTTATGGGCGAATCACTTCTATACTTCACTTCATCAACAAATGTATAGACAGGGAAATGCAAATGACTACCGCCACTTACCACTCGACTTCGTCACTGCGTAGCTACCTGCGCGATGTCGGCGTGGCAGCGCGCAACCTGGCCCGCGCGTTGTTTGCTGCGCAGGAACGCCAGTTTGTGCCGCAGGACGCGGTCGTCAAGCCTGCCGTGTCGGAGCGCGCCCGTGCCCGCAACCACATGCGCCTGATTCGTATGGCCAATGACTACCAGGACATGCAGCCAAGCCTGGCAGCTGAACTGCGCCAACTCGCTTCGCGGGGCTGAGCATGGAATTTGTTGCATATCTGCCTGGCGCGATCACGGCCGGCTGGATGGCTTACCGCCTGGTCGACCTGGTGCGCAATGGCGCCAGGCCTGCCCGCGACGAGCCGAACGCCTGAAGGGCTCCATCCAAAGCCTGTCACAACATCGGCCACGCGCCGATGTTGTTGTATTTACCGCCCGTTAATATTCTTTTCCTTCACTGTTTCGGCTGTCACTGCCTGCGCTAGAATGCGCTCTTGCAACAGCAGGCCAACCACCGAGACAACATGCGATTCCTTGCCCTTCCCTTTCTTTCCGCCTTGTGGCTTACCCCTGCCGCGGCTGTTACCCCCATTACCCTTGACCAGGCCATGGCTCACCCGGACTGGATCGGCACGCCGGTCGAATCGGCCTGGTGGAGCTGGGACGGCAAGCAGATTTTCTATAAACAGAAGCGCACGCAGTCGCAGCTGCGCGACATCTACCAGGCCGTGCCAGGCCAGCCGCGTCTGGTCGCCGACACGGAGCTGGGCCGGCTCGATAGCGAACGCGTGGTCTACAACCGCGACCGAACCCGCAGCGTCATGTTGCGCAATGGCGACCTGTTCGAGCGCGACCTCAAGACAGGTGAGCTGGTCCAGATCACGCGCGGCAGCACCGGCCTGGCCGCGCCCCAGTATTCCGCCGATGGCCGCAGCGTGCAATTTCGCGTCAATCATGAGTGGCTCAGCTGGAACCGCGCCGACCGCCTGATTTCGCCCGTGGCCCAGGTGCGCGCCACCAAGGACCCCGCGGCCGCGCCAGACGACGACGCCCTGCGCGAGATGCAATTGCGCCTGATCTCCACCCTCAAGCGCCAGAAGGAAGAGCGCGACGCCACGCGCGACCGGGCCGAGGAAGAACGCCGCGCCGATCCCACCCGCGCCCCCGCTCCCATCTACCTGGGCGACAAGCTCACCATCGATGCCAGCGCCCTGTCGCCCGACGGGCGCTTTTTGATCCTGGTGACCAGTCCCGTGACCGCCGAGAAAGGCCGCATCGGCAAGCTGCCGCGCTACGTGACCGAATCGGGCTATGAAGAGTTTGAAGACCAGCGCCCGCGCGTGGGCCGCAACATGCCGCAAGGGCAGACGCTCAAGCTGATCAACCTCGCCACGCGCAAGGTCACCGACCTGGCATACGACAGCCTGCCCGGCATCAGCACCGATCCGCTGGCCGCGCTGCGCCAGGCGCAGAAGCTGCCCCCGCAAAAAGGCCAGCGCGTGCTGCGCATCGATGACGAAACCGGATCGCTCCAATGGAACGCCAGCGGCACCGGCCTCGCCGTCCTGCTGCGCGCGGTGGACAACAAGGACCGCTGGATTGCCACGGTCGACCTTGACGCGGCCACGCTCAAGCCGGTCCACCGCGCCACCGACCCGGCCTGGATCAATTCGAGCAACAACGAATTCGGCTGGCTGCCAGATAACAGCACCTTGTGGTATCTGTCCGAGGAAAGCGGCTACTCGCACCTGTACACGCGCGGTGCCGATGGCCGCGCACGGCCACTGACCCGGGGCAAATGGGAAGCTACCAACATCACCTGGACCGGCGACGGCAGCAGTGCCTACATGCTGTGCAATCCCGACAACCCGGGAACCTACGAAGTGTGCGCCGTGAGCACCCGCGACGCGGCACTGCGCAAGGTCACTGCCCTGCAGGGTGTGGAGCAGTTTGCCCTGTCGCCGGACGAGAAGCGCCTGCTGGTGCATTACTCGTCAAGCTACATGCCGACCCAGTTGGCCACGGTGAGCACTGCCGGCGGCGCGGCCACCATGCTGACCGACACCCGCACAGCAGAATTCAAACAGCGCCAGTGGATCGAGCCGCAGTTTGTGGCCGTTCCCTCGACCCACGGTGCCGGCGTCGTCTGGGCCAAGCTGTATCGCCCCGCCGTGCTGGAGCCGGGCAGGAAGTACCCGATCGTGATGTTCGTCCATGGCGCCGGCTATTTGCAGAACGTGAGCAAGCGCTATCCCGTGTACTTCCGCGAGCAGATGTTCCACAACCTGCTGGTGGAGAAAGGCTACATCGTGCTGGACATGGACTACCGCGCATCCAAGGGCTACGGGCGTGACTGGCGCACGGCCATCTACCGCCAGATGGGATTCCCGGAGCTGGAAGACTATGTCGATGGCGTGAACTGGATGGCCGCCAATCACCAGGGCGACCTGAAAAACGTCGGCGTGTACGGCGGCAGCTACGGTGGCTTCATGACCTTCATGGCGCTCATGCGCAAGCCCGAGATGTTCAAGGCCGGTGCCGCCCTGCGTCCTGTTACCGACTGGACCACCTATAACCACGAGTACACGGCCAACATCCTCAACACGCCGGACCTGGACCCGGAAGCCTACCGCAAGTCCTCGCCCATCGAATACGCGGACAAGCTGCAGGGGCATCTCCTGATCTCGCACGGCATGGTGGACGATAACGTGTTCTATCAGGACTCGGTGCGTCTCGCCCAGCGCCTGATCGAGCTGAAAAAGGATCACTGGGAACTGGCCAGCTACCCGCTGGAGAAGCATTCCTTCGTGCAGCCTGAGAGCTGGTACGACCAGTACCGCCGCATCTACCAGCTGTTCGAGCGCACGCTCAAGCCATAAAAAAAAACGTCGTCCGGTGTCTTCGCTGGACGACGTTCTTGCCGGCGGCGCCTGGCGCGCGGATTACCCCTCCAGCAGATCGAGCAGTGTCAGGGCCACCACCTTGGTCGCCTTGCGCAGGTCATCGAGCGCCAGCCGCTCGTCCGCCTTTTTCGCATTCGACTCCGGCACCGTGCGCGGTCCGGCGCCATACAGCACGGCCGGAATGCCATGTTCGCCATACAGGCGCGCATCGGCATACAGCGGCGTGCCCTGCGCGGTGATTTCTTCGCCCATGATCTCGCGGCCGTTCTTTTGCAGGCTGGCCACCAGCTTGTCCGAACCCGGCAGCGGGCGCAGTGCGTGCGACAGCAGCAGGCGCCGGATCTCAAGGCGAATGCCGGGCAGCCCGCTCACCGCGTCTTCGATCAGCTTGCGCACCTGCGCTTCCACCTGCACCGGGTCTTCATCGGGAATCATGCGGCGGTCCATCTTCATGACCACCCTGCCAGGCACCACGTTCGTATTGGTGCCGCCGTCGATGCGGCCAACGAGCATGGTGGGAGAATCAATACCGGCCACGCTGGACTTGATCTTCTTCAGTTCCGGCAGCTGGCCGTAAATCGCGTTGAGGATTTTGGTGGCTGCCTGCAGCGCATCGTGGCCCGTTTCCGGCATGGCGCCGTGACCCGACTTGCCATGCACCGTAATCTCCAGCTGCAGGCAGGCGTTGTGCGCCGTGACGATGTTGTAGCTAAAGCCCGCGGCGATCACCAGGTCCGGCTTGGTCAGCTTCTGTTCGAGCAGCCAGCCGGGACCCAGCAGGCCGCCGAATTCCTCATCGTACGTGAAGTGCAGTTCCAGACCTCCCTTGAGCGTCACGCCCAGCGCCTCGAGCGCACGCACCGCAAAAATATAGGTGGAAAAATCGCACTTGGACACCGCTGCGGCGCGGCCGTAGATATAGCCGTCTTCGATTTCGCCGCCATACGGAGCATGGGTCCAGCCTTCGCCTGGCGGCACCACGTCGCCGTGGGCATTGAGCGCGATCGTGGGGCCGCCCTCTGCATAGGGGCGACGGATGATGAGATTGGTGATGCTCTGCATGCCATAGTCGCGTACCGCCTGTTCGGGTACCGCGTGCTGTTCGGCGGTCCAGCCAAAGGCCTCCACCATCTGCGCCACCTGCTGCGCGTGCGGCGCATTATTGCCCGGCGGGGTATCGGTGGGCGTCTGGATCACGCGCTGCAGGAACGCGACCTGCTCGTCAAAGTGCGCATCAATCCAGGCAGTCAATCGTTCACGGTTGTGCATGTCAATCCTTGTTACTGTTGTTTGGCGCCGGCTTCAAACCAGGCGCCTACCTGGGCGCGTTCGGCGTCGGTCATGTTGGTCATGTTCGCCAGCGGCATGGCCTTGAGCTGGACGGTCTGCTGATAGATTTTTGCGGCATTCTGGGCGATGGACGCCCCATCATGCAGCATCACCCCGGCCGGTGCGCTGGCAAAGCCGGGCTGCGTGGGCTTGTCGGCGTGGCAGCTGGCGCAGCGCTGGGTCATGATGGACTGGATCTTTGCAAACTCCGCCTCCGGGTTGGCCACTGCCACCGCAGCCACCGGCGCTTTTGGCGCCAGCACAATGGCCAGGCCAAGCAGCAGTGCCACACCGGCGACGGGATAGCGCCACTCCACGCGGCCCTTGTGGCGCAGGTTGAAGAAGTGGCGGATCAACACGCCGGCGGCCATGATCACGGCCAGCACCGCCCACGCGTGCTCGTGGCGGTACGTCATCGCGTAGTGATTGCTGATCATGATGAACAGTACCGGCAGCGTGAAGTAGTTGTTGTGCACACTGCGCTGCTTGGCCTTCTGACCGTGAACCGGATCGGGCACCTGGCCGGCGCTCATGGCGGCCACCATCTTGCGCTGTCCAGGAATAATCAGCATCAGCACATTGGCCACCATCATGGTACCGATCATGGCGCCCACGTGAATGTAGGCCGCGCGCCCGCTCAGGTATTTATTGAGCACATAGGCGCTCGCGGTCAGGAACAGGAAGATCACGATGCCGAACGCCAGGTCATGCTTGCCCAGTTTGGAGCGGCACAGCAGATCGTACACGGTCCACCCCACCACCAGGCTGCCGATGCCAATGCCCACTGCCTGCAAGGTGGACAGGTCAGCGACTGCCTTGTCGACCATCATGGCCTGGGCGTTGAAGTAGTAGACGATGGTGAGCAGCGCGAATCCCGACAGCCAGGTGGAATACGCCTCCCATTTGAACCAGTGCAGTTCCCCGGGCAGCTCCGGCGGCGCATTGAGGTACTTTTGCGGGTTGTAGAAGCCGCCGCCGTGCACGGCCCACAGCTCGCCCGACACGCCCTTCCTTGCCAGCTCGGAGCCCGGCGCCGGCGGACGGATGGTGTTGTCGAGCCAGACAAAGTAGAACGAGGCGCCAATCCAGGCGATACCGGTGATCACGTGCAGCCAGCGCACGATGAGGTTGAGCCATTCCAGTCCGTAGGGGACCAGGTATCCAAACACTTCCATGGGGTTCCTTGTTGCGCGAGCAGCGAAAATAGGGATGCGATTTTATGCAAGATAGCGTGATTCCACTCCTGCAACATGAAAAATCGCGTATATTCGACATACTTCGTTTCATATACCCCACAGTATGGCCAGCATCCCCCAACACCTCGACCTGCACCTGATCCGCATCCTGTACCTGCTGCTGGTGGAAAAGAACGTGTCGCGCGTGGCGCTCAAGCTCAACCAGCCCCAGCCGTCGATATCGGCGTCCCTGCGCAAGCTGCGCGAACTGACGGGCGACCCATTGCTGGTGCGCGGCGCGCGCGGCATGGTGCCGACCCAGCATGGCGAAAGCCTGCTCAAGCCGGCCAAGCGCATCCTTGACGAGACTGAAAGCCTGTTTGTCAAGAAGTCGCCCTTCATGCCGCAGGAAGAAGCGCGCACCTTCCACATCGCCGCGCCCGACTACCTGGACAGCCAGTTCCTGCCCAATGTCGTGGCGGCGCTGCGCCGTGGCTCGCCCAACAGCCGGGTGGTGATCCACAGCCTGGGGCCGGGCGTTGACTATATCCGCATGCTCTCGGACGGCGACATGGACCTGGTCATCGCCAACTGGGACGAGCCGCCCGCCCACCTGCACATTTCCAAGCTGTTTGAAGACCCCATCATCTGCGCCATGCGCGCCGACGCCCCGTATGCCAAGCGCACCGATGCCCAGGCCATGACCATGGACGACTATCTGAGCCTGCCGCACGTGGCCCCATCGCAGATGCTGCCCGGGTACCACGGCGTGATCGATGCCTACCTGGAGCGCCAGGGCCTGCAGCGCAAGGTGGCGGTGGAATCGGCCTACTTTGGCCTGATTCCCTACATGCTCACCCAGACCGACCTGGTGCTCACGACCGGCCGCCAGTTCATCCGGTTCTATGAAAAATCGCTGCCCCTGAAGATCTTCACGGTGCCGGTCAAGTTCCCGCCCATGCGCTTTTACCAGCTGTGGCACGAACGCGTGCACCAGGCGCCGGAACACAAGTGGCTGCGCGACCAGGTCAGCGCTGCGGCCAAGGCACTGATACAGCGATAACAGATATCAGTGGCGCCATATGAACAGACGCGCAGGTGGCGCTATCATCCACAGCTTGCATGATCGGATACCTCCATGACCACTCTTTCGGATTTGAACAGCGCTGACACAGCGGCCTTTGTCGACACCCTGCGCGGGATTTACGAGCACTCGCCCTGGATTCCCGAGCGCGCCGCGGCGCAGCGGCCGTTCGCCAGTGTCACCGCGCTCAAGTTCGCACTGCAGACAGTGGTCGACCAGGCCAGCATGGAGGAACAGCTCGGCCTGATCCGCGCCCACCCGGAACTGGCCGGCAAGGCGGCCATCGCCGGCGAGCTCACGCAGGAATCTACCCAGGAACAGGCCAAGTCCGGCCTGAACCTGTGCAGCGCCGAAGAATACGCGGTACTGCACAAGCTAAACAGCGACTACAACACCAAATTCGGCTTCCCGTTCATCCTCGCGGTCAAGGGGCCCGATGGCAAGGGACTCACGCGCCAGGGCATCATCGATACCTTTTCGCGCCGCTTCAGGCACCATCCTCAGGCCGAGATGGCCGAGTGCCTGCGCCAGATCCATCGCATTGCCGAACTACGCCTGAACGACCTGCTCCAGGTCACCCATGATTTCGGTCCCCTGGTCATGGAATGGGCCGACATCATCGGCGCCTGGAGCGAAGCTGACGACGGCCTCACCTGCTCGTACATGACGCAGGTCCACCAGCGCACAGCCGGCCAGCTGGCGGCGTGGATGCGCGAGGCCGGCATGGAAGTCCAGATTGACGCGGTGGGCAATGTCTGCGGCCGCTACGAGGCTGCCGACCCGGCCGCCAAGACGCTGATGACCGGCTCCCACTACGATACTGTCAGGGACGCCGGCAAGTACGACGGTCGGCTCGGCATCCTGCTGCCGATTGCCATCGTGCGCCACCTGCACACGCGCGGCGAACGGCTGCCCTTCCACCTGGAGGCGATCGGCTTTGCGGAAGAAGAAGGCGTGCGGTTCAGGAGCACCTTCCTGGGCAGTAACGCAATCACAGGCCGCTTCGACATGGCGCTTCTTGAGCGCGCCGACGCCATCGGCATCACCATGCGCGAGGCGCTCAAGGCAGCTGGCCACAGGGTCGCCGCAATCGCCGACATCGCGCGCCGGCCCGAGGACATTGCCGCCTTCGTCGAGATCCACATCGAACAGGGTCCGGTGCTGCTCGAGCGCGGCCTGGCTGCCGGCGTCGTGACCGCCATTGCCGGCAGCTCGCGCTACCTGGTCGAACTGACCGGCCTGGCCGGCCACGCCGGCACCACCCCCATGGCCATGCGCCAGGACGCCGCCGCGGCGGCCGCCGACATCGTCCTGCTGGTCGAGCAGCGCTGCGCACAAGTGCCGTCGCTGGTGGGCACGGTCGGGCAGCTGGAGGTGCCCAACGGCTCGGTCAACGTCATCCCCGGTCACTGCCGGCTCTCGCTGGACATCCGCTCCGGCGACGACAGCGTGCGCCTGGCTGCGGTACGCGATATCCTGGGCGGCATCAGTGCCATTTGCGCGCGCCGGCATGTTGACGTCGTGTTGGAACAAATTGTCTCGGCTTCGGCGGCACCGTGCGCCCCGTGGCTCATGGACCAGCTGGGCGCGGCGGTAAGCCGTCGTGGCCTGCCCCGCTTCGACCTCGCATCCGGCGCCGGGCACGACGCCATGGCCATGGCCGCACTGACCGACATCGCCATGCTGTTCGTCCGCTGCGGTAACGGTGGCATCAGCCATCACCGGCTTGAAACCATTAGTCTTGACGACGCCGAAACGGCGGGTCACATCATGCTCGACTTCCTGCGCTCTTTCGTGCCCTCCTAGGCTTCCTGCCCGCGAATCAGTATGCTATCTTTCGGAGGAAGATACTCACTGTGAAGCCATGGCAAACGAACTTCCCGCCGACATGCAAGGCAGCCTCGGAGCCGAGCTGCTCGCCCTGGCTGTCGCCAACAGCGGCACCGGCGTGTGGGACCGTGACGTGCCTGGCGGCCGCATCGTCTACTCCAGCGCATGGAAGGCGATGTTCGGCTATGGCGACGACGACATCAGCGACCGTATCGAAGACAGCTACCTGCGGGTGCACCCGGACGATCTGGCCGGGGTGCAGGCCACCATCAGCGCGCACTTCGACAACCAGGTCGACAACTACGCCGTCGAGCACCGCGTACTGTGCAAGGATGGCAGCTACAAGTGGGTGATCAGCCGTGGCAAGGTGGTGTCGCGCGATGCCGACGGCAAGCCGCTGCGCATGACGGGAGTCACCACCGACATCTCCAGCACGGTCGCATTGTCCGAAAAGCTGCGCGATTGCGCCGACCTGCTCACGCGCCTGACCGATGAAGTACCTGGCCTGGTCTACCAGTTCAAGATGGCACCGGACGGCAGTGCGCATTATTCATACGCCAGCGCCGGCATCGAAGCCATTTTCGGCATCACCGCGCAGGCAGCGTCGGCCGACGCCTCCCTCGTGGAAGGCGTGATCCACCCCGACGATATCGACACTTACCGCAGCACCCTGGCGCACTCGCGCGTAGGACTGGAACGCTGGCGGCTGCAGTTCCGGGTCATCCTGCCGGACCTGGGCGAAGGCTGGCGCGAAGTCGAAGCGACGCCGCGCAGGCTGGACGACGGCAGCACCGTTTGGCACGGCTTTGTTTCCGACATCACCCCGCACAAGCTGCTGGAACAGCAGCTCAAGGATGCGGCGGCCACGGATTTTCTCACCGGTTTGCCCAACCGGCGCCACATCATGGCGCGCATGGAGCAGGAACTGGCGCGCGTGCAGCGCGAGGCCGGGGCCACGGCTTCGGTGCTGATGTTCGACCTGGATCACTTCAAGGCCATCAACGACCAGCATGGCCACGCGGTGGGCGACGCAGTGCTGTGCCACTTCGCGGCCATATTGCAGCAGGAGCTGCGGCGTGCCGATTCCGCCGGGCGCATCGGCGGCGAGGAATTTGCGCTGATCCTGTCGGGTGCCGACATTTCCGACGCCTTCAACTTTGCCGACCGGGTGCGAGCGCGCCTGGCCGAAACGCCGCTGCTGGTCGGCGCCACCTCCCTTGCCGTGAGCGTCAGTGTGGGATTAAGCGCCATGCGTGCATGGGATCGCAGCGTGGCCAGCGCCCTGTCGCGCGCCGATGCCGCCCTCTACCAGGCAAAAGAAAGCGGCCGCAACCAGGTCAAGGTCGGCCTCTAGCCCCAAAAAAAGTCCACGGCCCCCGGAACTTATGCAAATACTTTCCCTAAACCAGGGTCAGACCACCAATCGTATAGACAATTAGTGGTCTGACCCTGGCACGAGGAAATTGATTTTGGCCCGTTTAAGTGGTCTGACCCTGGCAATAGGAAATTGAAACGAGACTATAAGGACGTTAAGGCGTCAAGATGACCTTGCGGCATTCGTCTTCCTTCTGGTCAAACATCTTGTAGCCCTCCGCCGCCTGTGACAGAGGCAGGCGATGCGAGATGATTTCGTTGGGATGCAGCTTGCCTTCCTCGATCGCTTCCAGCAGCTCGGGCATGTATTTCTGTACGTGGGTCTGCCCGGTCTTGAAGGACAAGCCTTTTTCAAATACGTCGCCAAACAGGAAGCCGTGGATGAATCCCGCATACAGACCCGGCACGCTGATGGTGCCGCCTCGGCGCGTGGCGGCAATGCACTGGCGCAGGGTCTTGCCACTGCTGCCTTCGAGCTTCATGTTGGTCATCACCGTTTCGACCGTGCTGCCCTTGGCTTCGAAACCGACAGCGTCGATCGATGCATCCACGCCCCGGTAGTCGGTGTTCTCGACGATGTATTCGGCTGCATCCACCTCGTCGAAGTTGACGGGGATGACGCCATACTTTTCACGTGCGAACTCCAGGCGAAACGGATGGTGGTCGACCATGAAGATCTTTTCAATGCCCAGCATGCGCGCCGAAGCAGCAGCCATCTGTCCAACCGGGCCTGCACCGAAAATCGCCAGACTGCCGCCCTGCCCCACACCGGTGTTGACCACAGCCTGGTAACCCGTTGGCAGGATGTCGGACAGGAACAGCACCTGTTCGTCGGTGAGGGTGATGGGGATCTTGATCGGCCCCACGTTCGCCTTGGGCACACGCACGTATTCGGCCTGGCCGCCCGGAATGCCGCCGTACAGGTGGCTGAAGCCGAACAGCGCCGCGCCCGAGCGCAGCTTCTTCTTGTTCATGATGGAGCCGCGGTCCGGATTGGTCTTCTCGCAGGCGGCAAACGCTTCCATGTCGCAGAAAAAGCAGGTGCCGCAAGCGATCACGAAGGGCACCACGACACGGTCGCCCTTCTGCAGCGCGGTCACGTTGGGGCCGGCGTCCACCACCTCACCCATGAACTCGTGACCGAGGATGTCGCCGCTTTCCATGGCGGGGATCTTGCCGCGGTACATGTGCAGGTCCGAGCCGCAGATGGCAGTGGCGGTGACCTTGAGCAAGATGTCATCCGGTTCCTGCAGAATCGGATCAGGTACGGTGTCAACCTTGACGTCGTGGCTGCCGTGATAGGTAAGTGCGCGCATGTGATGTCCCCTTTTAGAAAGATATCAGGCTAACAAGCTCGGCAGCGCGCACGAATCAGCACAGCGCGGGCCTCACGGTAGGACTGCGCTGACGAGATTTCTGGTGCGGAACTTACACGAATTTACGTGGTGATCACCCTTGCCCTGTCGAGCATTGCGTGCAGTAGAACATTGCAGCCTGCTTCGAGATGATCTGCCTTGGCGTCTTCGATCTCGTTATGGCTGATGCCATCCTTGCAGGGGACGAAGATCATGCCGGATGGGGCCAGGCGCGCTGCGTAAATGGCGTCATGGCCGGCGCCCGAGACGACATCCATGGTGGTGTAGCCCAGCTTTTCGGTCGCGGCCCGCACCGCGCCCACGCAGTCGGGATGGAAGGGGCATGGCGGATAGTAGGACACGCGTTCAATAGTGATGGCAAGACCCGAGTCGGCACGCGTCTTCTCGATAAAGGCCAGCATCTCCTCGTGCATCGTGTTGAGCAGTTCATCGTTCACATTGCGCAGGTCGATGCTGAACTTGACCTCACCCGGAATCACGTTGCGGCTGTTGGGGAATACCTGCACCATGCCGACCGTGCCCCGTCCGTAGGGCGGATAGCGGTTTGCGATCTGCACCACTTCCTGCATGATGCGCGTGGCCACCTGCAGCGCGTCCTTGCGCAAGCCCATGGGCGTGGGCCCCGCATGCGCTTCCATGCCGGTCACCACGCAGTCGTACCACGACAGTCCCATCACGGCCGGAACCACGCCAATGACCTTGTCGGCGTCTTCCAGCACCGGACCCTGCTCGATATGCGTCTCAAAATAGGCGCCAATCGGGTGCTGCCCGGGCACCTGTTCACCCATGTAGCCGATGCGCGCCAGTTCGCCGCGCACGGTCTTGCCTTCCGTGTCCCGGGCAGCGTACGCAGTCTCCAGGCTGAAAGCCCCGCAAAACACGCCCGACCCCATCATCACCGGCACAAAGCGCGAGCCCTCCTCATTGGTCCAGAAAGCCACTTCCAGCGGCGCCTCGGTTTCGATGCCCCTGTCGTTGAGGGTGCGGACAACTTCCAGGCCCGCGAGAACGCCATAGTTGCCATCGAATTTCCCGCCAGTTGGCTGGGTGTCGATATGACTGCCCGTCATCACCGGTGGCAGCGAAGGGTCGCGACCTTCGCGCCGCATGAACACATTGCCGATCTGGTCGACCGTGATCGACAGCCCCGCTTCCCTGGCCCAGCCAACCACCAGGTCGCGCCCCTGCTTGTCCAGGTCCGTGAGGGCCAGCCGTTTGACGCCGCCTTTTGGCGTGGCGCCGATCTTTGCCAGTTCCATCAGCGAAGCCCACAGGCGTTCGCCGTTAATGCGCAAGTCGTTCATAAGTCCTCTGCAGGGTTCAGGCGTGAATTTTCGTGAATGCGGGGCGGTCGATATGCTTGCCGGCGCCTTGCACCGCGCGCAGATCGCCACGTTCGAATACCACCTTGCCGGCCGAGAGGGTGTACGTAGGGATGCCCTTCACGGTGCGCCCTTCAAACACGTTGAAGCCGCCCTTGGCAAACTGCGTCCTGGCCGAGATGGTGCGCGTGCCGTCCGGGTCCCAGACCACGATGTCGGCGTCCGCACCCACCGCGATCACGCCCTTGCGTGGGTACATATTGAAAATCTGCGCGGCGTTGGTGGATGTGACTTTGACAAATTCCGAGGGCGTCAGCTTGCCGGTGTTGACGCCGGCGTCCCACACCACCGACATGCGGTCTTCCACGCCGCCGCAGCCATTCGGGATTTTCGTGAAGTCGTCCTTGCCGGCCGCCTTTTGCTCTGCACAGAAGGTGCAATGGTCGGTGGCGGTGGTGTGCAGGTTCCCGCCCTGCAGCCCCTGCCACAGCGCGGCCTGATGGTGCTTGCCGCGAAACGGTGGACTCATGACGTGGCCGCGCGCGTATTCGAGGTCCGGGCTGCGGTACACGCTGTCGTCAATGACCAGGTGGCCGGCCAGCGCCTCACCATACACGCGCTGACCCTTGGCGCGGGCACGGGCGATATTATCGAGCGACTCCGCGCAGGACACGTGTACGATGTACAGCGGCGTGCCAAGCACGTTGGCAATGGCAATGGCCCGGTTGGCCGCCTCGGCCTCCACTTCCGGTGGACGCGACAGGGGATGCGCGGCAGGACCGGTGATACCCTTGCGCAGCAGGTCCTGCTGCAGCTGGAATACCAGCTCGCCGTTCTCTGCGTGTACCGTGGGGATGGCGCCCAGCTCCAGCGCGCGGGTAAAACTCTTTACCAGCGTTTCGTCGTCCGCCATGATCGCATTCTTGTACGCCATGAAGTGCTTGAAGCTGTTGACACCGTGCTCGCGCACCAGCGTCCCCATGTCGGCGTGTACCGAATCGTCCCACCACGTGACCGCCACGTGGAAAGTGTAGTCGCCAGCCGACTTGGCAGCCCAGCCGCGCCAGGTGTGGTACGCCTCGAGCAGCGGCTGCTGCGGGTCCGGTATGACGAAATCCATGATGGTCGTGGTACCGCCGGCCAGGCCGGCGGCGGTCCCGGTAAAGAAGTCGTCAGCCGTCACGGTGCCCATGAAGGGCAGCTGCATGTGGGTGTGGGTATCGATCCCGCCGGGAATCACATACTGGCCGCTGGCGTCAATCACCGTGGCACCGCTGGAACTGAGCTGCTCGCCCACCGCCACCACCTTGCCGTCGGCGATCAGTACATCAGCCTTGAACGCGCAATCGGCATTGACGACCGTGCCGCCGCGAATAATCGTAGTCATGAATTTCGTCTCCAGATGATTGATCAGGCCGGGCGCATTACCGGTACCGCCCTGCCCTTCATGAGAACCCCGTACACCACCGCTGAAATGGCGATGCCGACGAACCATGCATAGGTATACAGCGTCTTGAACACGTCGCCGACATCCTGGAAAGAGGCCGGGAAGGCGGCGTTGAGGAAGCCGGGAATATTGGGCAGCACACCGGCCGCGAAAGCGATGATCGCCGCCATGTTCCAGCCGCTGGCATAGGAATAGGCGCCATCTTCCACATACAGCTGGGCGACATCGAGTTCGGTCCTGCGCACCAGGTAGTAGTCCACAATCAGCACCCCGGCAATGGGACCAAGCAGCGCAGAGTAGCCAATCAGCCAGGTGAAGATGTAGCCCTGGGTCGATTCCAGGATTTTCCAGGGCATCATCACGAGGGCGATGCCGGCCGTGATATAGCCACCCGTGCGATACGAAATGTGGCGCGGCGACAAGGCCGAGAAATCATAGGCCGGGCCCACCAGGTTGGCAGCCAGGTTCACCGACACGGTATCGATCAGCAGCACAATGAGGGCGATCAGCACGGCCGCGCCGGTCATGCGGCTGGCCAGGTCCACCGGGTCCCAGATCGCCTTGCCGTACAAGACCACGGTGGCCGACGTGACGATCACGGCCAGCATGGCCAGCAGGCCCATTGGCACCGGCAGTCCGACCGACTGGCCGATGATCTGGTCGCGCTGGGTCCTGGCAAAGCGCGTGAAGTCCGGGATGTTCAGCGCCAGCGTGGCCCAGAAGCCGACCATGGCGGTGAGCGACGGCCAGAAGGTACTCCAGAACTGGCCGGCTTTTGCGCCGCCCTCCACGAACTGGGACGGCTGGTCCAGCAGCGGGCCAAAGCCGCCCGCCTTGTTGTACACCCAGCCAAGCAGCACGAAGCAGATCAGGATCTTGAGCGGCGCGGTCCAGGTTTCGAGCTTGCGGATCGACTCCATGCCGTGCACGATGTACCAGAACTGGATGGCCCAGAAGGCGAGAAAGCACGCCAGCTGCGCGCCGTTGATGCCCAGGCCGGCGATCCGGTCGCCACCGATCTCGCCACCCATCATCACACCGAGCAGGGTGTAGATCATGCTGCCGCCAAACCAGGTCTGGATGCCGTACCAGCCGCAGGCGACGATGGCGCGCATGAGCGCCGGCAGCTTGGCGCCGGCGGTGCCGAACGAAGCGCGGGCCAGCACCGCGTATGGAATGCCGTACTTGGTTCCGGCGTGGCCGATCAGGAGCATCGGCACCAGCACGATGGTGTTAGCAATGAACACCGTGATCACGGCCTGGTAGGCGGACATGCTGCCTTCGATCAAGCTGGCCGACAGGGTATAGGCCGGGATACACATCACCATCCCCACCCACAGCGCCGCGAAGTGATACCAGAGCCAGGTGCGCTGGGCCGCCGTGGTGGGCGCGAGGTCTTCGTTCCAGAGTTGCGTTTTTGCTGACAGGTCCGTGCTCACAGATCGATCTCCAGGAAAAGTGGTCCGCCGAAGCTTTGTATCTGAACTGACGACTGGCCTCAGCCTACCACTTCAGCTCGCGGATTGCGCGGATCCTGGGTCCAGTTCATGTAATTTTTGCCTGTCTGTTGCGGCACCATGGTAATGCACGCCTCCACCGGGCAGGTAATCTCGCACAGGTTGCAGCCGACGCACTCCGATTTGATGACTTCATAGGTGCGCACGCCGCTGGCCGCATCGATCAGCTGCGCGATCGACTGGTGCGAGGTGTCTTCGCAGGCGACGTAGCATTTGCCGCACTTGATGCACTTGTCCTGGTCGATCTGCGCAATGACGGCATAGTTCATGTCCAGGTATTTCCAGTCGGTGGTGTTGGGTACGGCCTTGCGCGAAAATTCCGCAATGCTCTGGTAGCCCTTCTCGTCCATCCAGCGCGACAGGCCATCCTTCATCTCCTGCACGATCCGAAAGCCATGCAGCATGGCGGCGGTACACACCTGCACCGAACCGGCGCCCAGGGCGATGAATTCGGCCGCGTCGCGCCAGTTGCCAATGCCGCCAATGCCGGAAATCGGCAACCCCGCCGTGACCGGGTCGCGCGCAATCTCGGCCACCATGTTCAAGGCGATGGGCTTGACGGCCGAGCCGCAATAGCCACCGTGGGTGCTGGCATTGCCTACCACCGGGAACGCCACCATGCGATCCAGATCCAGGTGGGTGATGGAATTGATGGTATTGATCAGCGAGACCGCATCGGCACCACCGGCCAGGGCCGCGCGCGCCGGTGCCCGCACGTCGGTGATGTTGGGCGTGAGCTTGACGATGACGGGCAGGCGCGAATGCTTCTTGCACCACGCCGTGACCATTTGCACATACTCGGGCACCTGGCCAACTGCCGCGCCCATGCCCCGCTCCGGCATGCCGTGCGGGCAGCCGAAATTGAGCTCGATTCCATCGGCGCCGGTCGCCTCCACCTTGGGCAAAATCTCGGCCCACAGCTTTTCCTCGCATGGCAGCATGAGCGACACGATCATGGCGCGGTCCGGCCAGTCGCGCTTGACCTGGGTGATCTCCATCAGGTTGATTTCGAGGCTGCGGTCGGTGATCAGCTCAATGTTATTAAAGCCGAGCACTTCGCGGTTCTTGCCGTAGTGCGCGGAGTAGCGCGAGGACACATTGACCGCCGGTGGATCCTCGCCCAGCGTTTTCCACACCACGCCGCCCCAACCCGCCTCAAAAGCGCGCACCACGTTGTAGGCCTTGTCGGTCGGCGGCGCGGAGGCCAGCCAGAAGGGGTTGGGCGATTTGATGCCGCAAAAGTCGATGCTCAGGTCAGCCATTATGCAGCCCCCACTGTGGATTGGATATCGTTATGAATGGCGATTGCCGCCAGCTTCCCGTGCTGCACCGCCTGCACCGTCAGGTCCTGCCCGGGTGCCACGCAGTCGCCCCCCGCATAGATGCCTGGCAGCGCCGTGCGGAAGTGGCCGTCGACGTTGATCTTGTCGCCGCTGCGGGTGATGTGACGCGCCATCTCGTCCGACAGGCCCACCGCATCCATGCTCTGGCCAATGGCCTTGAACACCGCATCGGCCGCGATCTCGATAAAGCTGCCCATGCCGGTCAGGCGGCCGTCGATCATGCGCGTCTCTTCAAAACGCATGCCGCATACGCGGCCGGCGTCGTCCAGCAGCACGTCGAGCGGCGCGGCCCAGGTTTTGATGCGCACCTGGTTCATCTTGGCGATATCCTGCTCGTGATGCGTTGCAGTCATGGATTCGTAACCGCGGCGGTAGACCAGCGTCACGTCTTCTGCCCCCATGCGCTTGATCTGCACCGCCATGTCGATGGCCGTATTGCCGGCCCCGATCACGATGGCGCGGCGCGGCACCGGCAGCGATGCCAGGTCGCTCGCCTGGCGTAGATGTGCGATGTAGTCCACCGCTGCCATCAGTCCCGGCGCATCTTCGCCGGTCAGGCCAAGCTGGCGGCTCGCATTCAGGCCCAGACCCAGGAACACGGCATCGTACCGGGCATGCAGGTCCTGAAGATGAAGGTTCACACCCAGCGTGTGGCCATGGCGCACCTCGATGCCGCCAATGGAAAGCAGGAACGCCACTTCCTGCTGCGCAAAGTCGCCAGGCAGCTTGTACTTGGCAATCCCGTATTCATTGAGTCCGCCGGACTTTTGACGCGCCTCGAACACCACCACGTCGTTGCCCAGCATCGCCAGCCGGTGCGCGCACGACAGGCCAGCCGGACCGGCACCGACCACCGCGATGGTCTTTCCGGTGGCCGGCGCGCGCTCGAACGGGTGCGCGGCAAAGCGCGCGTTGTCGAGCGCATAGCGCTGCAGCAGGCCGATTTTGACCGGCTGCCCTTCTTCATCATGATTGCGCACGCAGGCGTCTTCACACAGGATCTCGGTGGGGCACACGCGCGCGCAGGCGCCACCAAAGATGTTTGCCTTCAGGATGCCCGCCGCCGCGCCGTTGATGTTCTGGTCGTGGATGTTGCGGATGAAGCTTGCCACGTCGATCTCGGTGGGGCAGATGCGGGTGCACGGCGCGTCGTAGCAGTACAGGCAGCGCGCCGCTTCAATGGCGGCCCGGCGCTCGGTGAGCGGCGGCGCCAGGTCGGTGAAGTGCTCGGCCAGTTCACTGTTCGATCCACGCGCCTGCGGCAGGTGTTTGAGTGATTCAATCATGTGCGTTCCAGGGTCCTGTTATGGTTTTTTATGTCATCCACTACTGCTGCGTGAAATATTATTTCATCTGCGGGAACGCGAATTCCACGCCCGCGCTGGCCGTATTGGGCCAGCGCTGCATCACCGCCTTGTGGCGCGTGTAGAACCGCACGCCTTCAGGGCCGTAGGCGTGATGGTCGCCAAACAGGCTGCGCTTCCATCCGCCAAAACTGTTGAATGCCATCGGCACCGGCAGCGGCACATTCACCCCCACCATGCCGACCTGGATCTGGCGCACGAACTCGCGCGCGGTGCCGCCGTCGCGGGTGTAGATCGCCACCCCGTTGCCGTACTCGTTGGCGTTGATCAGGTTGACTGCGGTGGCCACGTCCGGCGCGCGCACCACGCACAGCACCGGTCCAAAGATCTCTTCCTTGTAGATCGTCATGTCGGGCGTGACGTGGTCAAACAGCGTGCCGCCCACGAAGAAGCCGTTCTCGCAGCCGGCCACCTTGCACTCACGCCCATCGACCACCAGGGTCGCGCCCTGCTCCACCCCTTCGCCAATCAGTTTTTCAATGCGCTGCTTGGCCGCCGCCGTCACCACGGGCCCCATTTCGGCATCGGCCGCCATGCCGTCGGCGATCTTGAGGGCGGCCGTGCGTTCGGCCAGCGCGCCAATGAGCTTGTCGCCTGAGTCGCCCACCGCCACCACGACCGAAATGGCCATGCAGCGCTCGCCCGCAGAACCGAAAGCGGCCCCGATCAGCGCATCCACCGCCATGTCCATGTCGGCGTCCGGCATCACCACCATGTGGTTCTTGGCGCCGCCCAGGGCCTGCACGCGCTTGCCGTTGGCGGTGCCGCGCGAGTAGATGTATTGAGCGATTGGCGTGGAGCCGACAAAGCTGATGGCCTGCACATCGCGGTGTTCGAGCAGCGCGTCCACGGTCACCTTGTCGCCCTGGACCACATTGAACACGCCGTCCGGCAGGCCGGCATCCTTGAGCAGCTTTGCGTGCAGCAGCGAGGCCGAAGGATCACGCTCGGACGGCTTGAGCACGAAGGTATTGCCGCAGGCGATAGCGACCGGGAACATCCACATGGGCACCATCACCGGGAAGTTAAACGGCGTGATGCCAGCCACCACACCGAGCGCCTGGCGCATGGACCAGGCGTCGATACCGCGCGAAATCTGGTCGGTGAATTCGCCCTTGAGCAGATGTGGAATGCCGACGGCGAATTCCACCATCTCGATCCCGCGTGCGACCTCGCCCTGTGCATCGCTGAAGGTCTTGCCATGTTCGCGCGTGAGCATGGCCGCAAATTCGTCCGTATGCTCCTGGCACAGCTGCAGATACTTGAACAGCACGCGCGCGCGCGTCAATGGCGGCGTGGCCGACCAGGCCGGGAAAGCTGCGGCTGCTGCGGCGACGGCGGTGTCGACTTCTTCGGCCGTGCCCAGCGCCACCCGGGCACACGGCACGCCTTGGGCCGGGTTGAACACGTCGGCGTAGCGGCCGCTGGCCGTGTCGACCAGGGCGCCGTTGATGTAATGCGAGATCGTTTCGAGATTGCTCATGATTAGTCCAGGTTCTTCAGTACGGTGGCAAGCTTGCCGAACAACTCGTCGATGTGCGCTTTTTCAAGCACCAGCGGTGGCGACAGGGCGATGATGTCGCCGGTGGTGCGAATCAGGATACCGTCGGCAAAGGCCTGCTTGAAGGCGCTGAAAGCGCGCGCGCCGGGCTTGCCGTCGATGGGCTGCAGCTCGATGCCGGCGATCAGGCCAATGGTGCGGATGTCGATCACATGCGGCAGACCCTTGAGCGAATGGACAGCATCTGCCCAGTACTGCTGCATCGACGCCGCGTGGGTCAGGATGTCCTGCTCCTGGAATACCTCGATGGTCGCCAGTGCCGCGGCGCAGGCCAGCGGATGGCCTGAATAGGTATAGCCATGGAACAGTTCAATGCCGGCCGGGCCGTCCATGAAGGTATCGTGAATGTGCTTTTTGGTGAACACGGCGCCCATTGGCACCGTGGCGTTGGTCAAGCCCTTGGCCACCGTGACCATGTCCGGTTCCACGTCAAAGTAGTCGAACGCGAACGGGGTGGTAAGGCGCCCGAAGCCGGTGATGACCTCGTCGAAAATAAGCAGGATGCCATGCTTGGTGCACAGCTCGCGCAGGCGCTTGAGGTAGCCCTTGGGGGGAATGAGCACACCGGTGGAACCGGCCACCGGCTCGACGATGACGGCGGCAATGGTCGATGCGTCGTGCAGCGCGACGATGCGCTCCAGGTCATCGGCCAGGTGCGCGCCGTATTCCGGCTCGCCGCGGGTGAACGCATTCTTTTCGAGGTTGTGCGTGTGCGGCAGGTGGTCTACCCCGGGCAGCAGGGGGCCGAAGGTGCGGCGGTTGCCGCCGATGCCGCCGACCGAAATGCCGCCGAAGCCCACGCCATGATAGCCGCGCTCGCGGCCGATCAGGCGCGTACGCCCCGCCTCGCCGCGTGCGCGGTGGTACGCCAGCGCCATCTTCAGTGCCGTGTCCACGGCTTCGGAGCCGGAGTTGGTGTAGAACACGTGGCCGAATTTGTGGCCCGTGTATTCCATGAGCTTTTCGGCCAGGTTGAACGCAGCCGGATGCCCCATCTGGAAAGTGGGCGCAAAGTCGAGCTGGCCCACCATCTGGCGCACGGCCTCGATGATTTTGGGCTGATTGTGGCCGCAAGGGACGCACCACAAGCCGGCGGTGCCATCGAGCACGGAGCGGCCGTCCACATCCTTGTAATACATCCCTTCGGCGGAAACGAGCAGACGGGGGTTGGTCTTGTAGTCGCGATTGTTCGTAAATGGCATCCAGAACGATGCCATTGAGTCGGGTTTTGCCTCGTGCATGAAACTCTCCAATGATTTTTACCGGCAAAAAAATAATTTACCAGTTGGCAAAATGATGATGCAATAATAGTCAGCAGTACAACTATGGCACATATACACAAACTGCAAAACTCGCCAACCGTATCGGTGGCGCAAACAATACAGTTTGGTGAGGTACTCGCAGGAGGATGGTTTTATGGATCAGAATGAGGCGCTGTGGCCGGTCCTGGAGATCGATCGCGGCAAGCGCGGCAGCTTGGTTGATCAGATTGTGGCAGCCATCAGCGACATGGTAAACAGGCGTTCGCTGCGGGTCGGCACCAAAATGCCTTCCGTTAGACGTTTCGCAAAGTGTAATGGCGTGAGCACCTTCACCGTGGTCGAATCCTACGACCGCCTGCTCACCCTTGGCCTGCTGTCATCACGCCGCGGCTCGGGTTTTTACGTGGCCCGCAGTGAGGTGACGGCGGCGCCCATGCCCGTTGCGCTGCAGGCCACGCCGGTTGCCATCGACGCGCTTGCGCCGGACCTGTATTCGGGCGTATCCGATGCCCTGCCGGTGGGCGCCGGCTGGCTGCCGCCTGAATGGTATGGCGAGACCACCATCCTCGACGCGGTGCGCCACGCCATGAAGATACCGGCCAACCGCCTGCGCGGCTACGGTCATCCGCTGGGGTTTCCCACCCTGCGCCAGCATATGGCCACCAGCCTGTCGGCGGAACTGTTCCAGGTCGGCGCCGACCAGATCATGCTCACCAACGGCGCCACGCATGCCTTTGACCTCATCCTGCGCACGCTCACCAAGCCGGGCGACACCGTGCTGGTGGAAGACCCGGGCTACAGCAACCTGATCTCGCTGGTGCGCCACCACGGCTGCATCCCGGTGGGCATCGCGCGCGGTGAACATGGGCTGGACATGGACATGCTCGCGCGCCAAGCTGCAGCCACCCAGCCCAAACTCATGTTCGTCAACACGGTGCTGCACAATCCGCTCGGCACCTCGCTGTCGCAGGCGCAGGCGCACCGGCTGCTGGCACTGGCCGAGCAATTCGATTTCTGGCTGGTGGAAGACGATATCTACCGCGAGCTGGCCGCGCGCGGCGAAGCGTCGCTGGCGGCCATGGACGGCCTGCGCCGCGTGATCCGGGTGGGCAGCTTTTCCAAGACCCTGTCGCCGGTGCTGCGGGTGGGTTCCATCAGCTGCTCCAATTCGCTGGCGCCGGAACTGCTGCGCGTGAAAATGCTCACCGGCCTGACCACCTCCGAAATCAACGAGCGCGCCGTGTACCACGCCATCTCGGCGCGCCCCTATCGCAAGATGGTCGAACGCCTGGTCGACCAGTTATCCAGCGCGCGCGAGCGCACCATCGAGCGGCTCGAGGAAGCGGGCATGATGCCATTGGCGCGGCCGCGCGGCGGCATGTTCGTCAGCGCCGGCTGGGCGCAGGCGCCGGGCGCTTCGCTCAATGGCAAGCTGGCGGCGGACCGCGCGCTGGCGGCCGGCATCCTGCTTTCGCCGGGCGAATTCTTTTCGCTGAGGGAGCCGTCCACCGTCTGGTTCCGCTTCAATGCCGCATACGCCGCCGATGCCCCGGCGCTGACTGCCTTCCTGCAAACGCTACGCTGAAAGAGACCATGGCTACTTCCGGAAACGATACCGAAGCGCGCACCGCATCGCAGCGGCGGATGCAAAATCGCGACAAGCTCGAAGCCGACATCCTCGCCGAAGCGGTGCGCGTGTTTGCCGAAGCGGGCTATGAAGGCGCGTCGATTGCCACCGTGGCCGAGAATACGGGGTTGTCCAAGCAGAACCTGATGTACTACTTCCCCACCAAGCAGGCGCTGTACCAACGGGTGCTCGACGGCGTGCTCGATGACTGGCTTGAACGCATGGACAGCCTGGCCGACCCGGAGCGCGAGCCGCGTGACGTGTTACGGGCCTACATCCAGGCCAAGCTGCGCTTTTCGCGCGAGCAGCCGTGGGCGTCGCGCGTGTATGCCATGGAAGTGATCAGCGGCGCGCAGCTGTATGGAGAGCAGATCCAGAAGCGCGTGGTGCCGCTGCTGCGCAAGGACATCGACGTATTCGAGCGCTGGATCGGCGAAGGCAGGATCGGCCAGGTGAACGCCACCCACCTGCTGTTCGCCATCTGGGCGATGACCCAGTCCTACGCCGACTTCGCGACCCAGATGGCCCTGGTACTTAATCGCAAGCAATTGTCGAAAAAGGACTTTGATGATGCAGAGAACATGATCACCAACATGGTCCTGGCAGCTGTAGCGCTCCCGGCCGCATAATTCAGCCTTCAAAACAATTTCCTACAGGCGGGGTCAGACCACTTAAACCGACCAAAATCAATTTCCCCACGGCGGGGTCAGACCACTTAAACCGCGCAAAATCAATTGTTCCGCGTCATAAGTGGTACCGCTGCGAGGCGTAATACCCCTTCTTCCGGCCAAATTTGTCGGCGATTTCCTGGCCAGCCTGCGACAGAATCTTAACCGCGAGTGAGGCGGAAAGTTGTATAGACAAAAAGTGGTCTGACCCTGGTTTATGGAAATAAAATGAGAAAGTTCCGGTCGCTGCCGGCTTTTTTGATGGGCACCACGGGGGCAATTCAGTCACCGCGCCTTGCCACATCGTGTATGCTTTCCGGCAATAGCAACCCGACCACGTCTTGTATATGCCAGGCTTCGATTCCACGCCCATTGACACGCCCAGGCTGATCCTGCGCCAGCTGACCCTGGCCGATGCGCCTGGCCTGTATGCCATTTTTTCAGACGCGGAAGTGACCCGCTACTGGAGTACTCCGCCCTGGGCGGCGCTGGCCGAGGCCGAAGCGTCGATTCGCGAGTCACTCGAGCACTACCAGGGCAACGAGAACCTGCGCCTGGCCATCACGCTCAAGGATAGCGGCGCGCTGGTGGGTGTCATCAGCCTGTATCGCATCCAGCAATCGAACCGGCGCGCCGATATCGGCTACGCCCTGGCCCGCGCTCACTGGCGCTGCGGCTACCTGAGCGAGGCAATGGAGGCCTTCATCGGCCATGCCTTCGGCGCGCTCGATCTGAACCGCATCGAAGCCGATATCGACCCGCGCAACACGGCTTCGCGCCAGCTGCTGGAGAAGATGGCCTTTGCGCGCGAGGGCTACATGCGCGAGCGCTGGATCGTCAATGGCGAAGTGTGCGACACCGCTTTCTACGGCCTGCTGCGGCGCGACTGGGATGCACGCGCATGAGCGGTCTGCGTATCGCAGCGGCGCAGTCGCATTCGGTCGATGGCGACATCGCCGCCAACCTCGCGCGTCACCTGCTGTTCATCGAAGCTGCCGCCCAGGCGAAGACCGGCTTGCTGGTGTTCCCCGAACTCTCCCTCACCGGTTATCTGCCGCAGCAGCTGGCCGAGCTGGCGGTAACGCCCGATGATCCGCGCTTTGCCGATATCCGCGCCGCAGCTGCCTGCCACGGCATGACCATCGTGGTGGGCGCACCCCTGGCCAGCGCCGCGGGCAAGCCGCATATTGGCGTGATCGCCTTCCACCCCGGCGGCCACACCAGCACCTACCGCAAGCACTTCCTGTATCAGGACGAGGAGCGCTACGCCGCGCCGGGCAGCGCCATCAGCCAGGTGATCGATGTGCGGGCGGTCCCCGTGGCCCTGGCGGTCTGCTACGATGTCAGAGACCAGCGCCACCCGCACGCCGCCGTAATGGCCGGGGCGACAATTTATGCGGCAGGTTCGGTCGTCACCCCTGGCGGCATTGAACAGGAGCTGGCCACCCTCAGGCACTATGCGAGCCTGTTCAGCATGGGTATCCTGTTTGCCAATCACGCGCGCCGCACCGGCGCCTTTGATTGCGCAGGCCGCAGCAGCATCTGGTTGCCAGACGGGCAATTGCTGGTGCAGGCGCCCGGCCAGGGCGAGTGCCTGGTGACGGGCGACGAGGACAACGGCGCCGTCATCGCGGTGGCAACCTGACGCACCACTGGCCCCCGCCAGCTACCGCATAACCCCCGAAACCGACCGTTCGTCGTATGGCCATGGCAACGCCAGTTGCTGCTTGGTACAGTGACTCCATCGACAAACCCACCGGAGAACACCATGACGCACAATACCGCTTTCACCAATTTCTACGCAACGCTGCAGGAAATCGGCCGCGCCCTCTCGCGCGCCGCACGCTACGGCGCAGACGCGGTGGCGACCATGTCGTGGCCGGCGCTGGCTGTGGCCTGCCTGCTGATTGCGTTTGCCGTGACCATCCTGCCCTTGGCCCTGTTCCTGTTCGTGACGTTCATGCTGATCAAGCTGATCGCCAGCTCGCTGGCCGAGCGGCGCGAACGCGGCGCGCCAACCCCGTACCGCGCCACCGACGACAAGGAACTGTAAATCGTGCAGGCCAGCCAGATCAATAAATTCATGGACCTGCTGCGCGACGTGGTCGGCGAGGCGCGGGTCCTGTGGTGGAATTTTTTTGACTGGCTGGCCGTGGTCGAGTGGCGCAAGCTCAATATCACCTGCGCTCTCGCGGTGCTGGTAGGCGCGATGTTCCAGGTGACCGAGCCGGCCATCTCGTTCGCACTCATTTCCATCGGCGTCAAGACGCTCGCCGGCGGCAAGCGCAAGGCCGAACTGGCGGCCCGGGTGGCGACCGACGAAGCCGGCGTGGCAACGCTGGAACGCCGCCTGCTCGAAGCCCAGATGGCCACCCTGCAGGCCCAGGTCGAGCCCCACTTTCTGTTCAATACCCTGGCCCTGATCGGTCAGCTGATCGAGACCAATCCGGCCGAAGCGGCCAGGGTCCACATGCATCTGATTGATTACCTGCGCGCGACGCTGCCGCAAATGCGCTCGTCCGGCGGCGGCACGCTGGGCCGCCAGGTGCAGCTGTCGCGCGCTTATCTGGCCATCATGCAGGCGCGCATGAAGGAGCGGCTGGAAGTATGCTTCGATGTGCCGGACTACCTGGAGCAGGCGCCCTTTCCACCCATGATGCTCGTCACCCTGATCGAAAACGCCATCAAGCACGGCCTGGAACCGAAGATTGAAGGGGGCCGCATTACCGTGACGGCGCGCCTGATCGACACCAGCCTGTATGTCAGTGTGCGCGACAATGGCGTGGGCTTCAATATGCACGCCAATGATGGCGTAGGCCTGGCCAATATCCGCGAGCGCCTGCGCCTGCTGTTCGACGAGCGCGCGGAGCTGATCATCGAGGCGCCCATGGACGGCGGGGCGCTGGCCACCATTCGCGTCCCCTTCTCCATGCAGGAAAAAACATCATGACTACTGCCACGACACCGGTACGCGCCCTGATCGTTGATGACGAGGCCCCCATGCGCGACCAGCTGCGCGCCCGTCTGCGCGACGTGTGGCCGGAGCTCGAGATCATGGGCGAAGCATCGAATGGCCTCGATGCGGTCACGATGTCCAGGCAGCTCCAGCCCGATATCGTGTTCCTGGATATCCGCATGCCTGGCCAGAGCGGCATCGAGGCGGCGCGCCACCTGCACAGCCACTGCCACATCGTGTTCGTCACCGCCTACGACCAGTACGCGGTCGACGCCTTCGAGCACGGCGCCATGGATTATCTGCTCAAGCCCGTGTCGGCCGAGCGCCTGGCCACGACCTGCCAGCGGCTGCGCCAGCGCCTGGCAGCGCCGCGCGAGGATATTGGCGGCAAGCTCGATGAACTGACCAAACTGCTGCAGCACGGCCCGGCGGTGACACCGCGCTATCTGCGCTGGATCCAGGCCCAGGTGGGCAACAGCCTGCGCATGATCAGCACCAGGGAAATCCTGTTCTTCCAGTCGGACGATAAATATACGCTGGTGCAGACCATGCAGGCTGAAATGCTGATCCGTAAAACGCTCAAGGAACTGGCCGACGAACTCGACCCGGACGAGTTCTGGCGCATCCACCGCTCAACGCTGGTGCGGGTGGACGCGATTGCTGAAGTGACGCGGGACGAACGCGGGCGCCAGATGCTCAGAGTCCGTAATTTCCCTACCGCACTGGAAGTAAGCCGCAATCACGCCCACCTGTTCCAGCAAATGTAGCCGGAAGACGACGCCACTGCACAAACCGGCCCGGTGACGCGGTCCGGGGCGCCCCCCGTGCACCGCACGATGTATGATTGACACTGGCCGTGGTGGCCGTCCAATCTCATCGGGAGCGTGAAAATGTCTTCAGTGAACAACGGCATCAGATCCACCCTCATCCCCTGCCTGATCTACCGCGACGCGCCGGCCGCCATCGCGACCTTGTGCGAGGTATTTGGCTTCACCGAGAAAGTTGTGATACCGGGCGAGAACAATACCGTGCATCATGCCGAGCTGGCACTCGGCAACGGCATGCTCATGCTTGGCTCGGTCCAGCACCAGACCCCGTTCGGTCGGCTGATGGACGCCCCGACGGCCGGGCAAACGCAAACGCAAAGCGTGTATGCCGTCGTTCCCGATCCCGATGCCGTGTACGAACGCGTCAAGCGCGCCGGCATGGCAATCCTGATCGAGATCAAGGACGAAGATTACGGCGGGCGCGGCTTCACGTGCCGCGACCAGGAAGGTCACATCTGGTCGGTCGGCAGCTACGATCCATTCGCCTAGAAAGGAACCCAATGTCACGCGCAGTGCACTTTGAAATCCATGCCTCCAACCCGCAGACCCTGATCGATTTTTACAGCGGCCTGTTTGGCTGGACCTTCAACCGGTGGGAAGGCGGCGAATACTGGATGATCCAGACCGGTGCCGATGACCAGCGCGGCATCAATGGCGGCCTGATGCCGCGCCGCGGCGACCTGCCGCATGCCACCGCTGCCATCAACGCCTTTGTGATCACGGTCGACGTCGACCAGCTCGACCCGGTGGTCGACAAGGCCACGGCGTCCGGCGGCTCGGTGGCGCTGCCCAGGATGCCGGTGCCGGGCATCGGCTGGCTGGCCTATCTCAAAGACCCGGACGGCAATATCTTCGGCGTGATGCAATCGGACCCGGAGGCCGCATGAGCGCCGACGAACAAGCTATCCGCGCGCTGATCGCACGCTGGCTGCAGGCCACGCACGACGGCAACATCGACGAGGTTCTGGCGCTGATGGCGCCCGATGCCATCTTCCTTACTGCCGGCCAGCCCCCCATGCAGGGGCACCAGGCGTTTGCCGACACCTTGCGCCACGTATTGAACGACAACGTGGTCGAATCGAACAGCGAGATCGATGAAATCGAGATCGAAGGTGACATGGCTTACTGTCGCTCCACGCTGGAAGTGACGATTGTGTCCAAACATGGCAAGCTGCCGCTGCGCCGCACCGGGCACACGCTGACCATCTTGCGCAAGGATGCCGCCGGCACCTGGCATGTGACGCGCGACGCCAACATGCTGGCGTAGCTTACAGGGTCGCCATGTTTGAGCTTGCCGTAGATCGGCGTCTCGATAAGGCCCGGGCTGATGCTGTTGACGCGGATGCTGCGCGATGGAGGTGAGAATGACGCTCGACGGGTTGTTCAGTAGCGCCAGCCTGCTTTGCACGGAGTAGACGACGCATGTGAAATTGACGCCGATCTGTTCACCGAGATTGGCACCATCCACGTCCGGCAGGACCGGCGGCCGGGCGAAGCCTGCAGGGGCCCGCTCGCGACAAGGCAATAACAGCGCTCATGACAGCGCAGCGACAAGACCCTGATCGGCTACCTGCACGGCGCGAATGCGGATCGCTTCACTGTACAGCGGTGGCATGTGAGCACACAGCGCGTCCAGCTCCTCCTGCGGCAGCGAAGGCAGCACGTACTGGAACTGGTGCGGATTGGAAGGGGGCAGCGGGCCCTCCATGGTGGAACCATACGCGCCCAGATTCATGATGCTGTGGGCGGATGCATCCGGCCCCCGTGCGAAGACGAATGTACCCTCCCGGGGATGCGCCAGGTAGTTGCGCACTTCATGCTGGGCTTCTTCGTTCGCACCTTCCATCAGCCGATAGCGCAGCTGGGCGTAGCGGCGAGTGCACTCCATGAACGCCGTGCAGATGGCAGACTGCGCCAGCCGTCCGGGGGCGCACAGCAGCAGGTTGCCAAAAGGGTCGAGCAAGGCAACCGCGTCGCCACCGCCCCCCTGCGCCCTGTCCTGCTCCATGGCGCGCAGCAGATAGGGCGCCAGGCCAGCATCGGGCTGCAGTGGCTTGCTGCGGTATGCAAGCGCGTCGAGATACAGCATCTTGAGCGCACGCAGGATGCGGTGGCCGGGCGGCAGCGTCGCGGGATCCTTCGGCACGGCACGCGGCAGGTCGGCATTCACCTGCGCCCTCACCTTGTCGTTGGTAGCCTCGAAGACCAGCGCGCACAGGGCCTGGGTCGGTTCCGAAATCGTTTTACCGATAAAGAACGATCTCGGTGCATGGCCCGATCCCTCGCGCGCGAAGCACGAGGCCCCCAGCACCGCCGGATAAAAGAAGCGCGCCGCCGCCACTGGCCGCAACGGTTCCGGCAAGCTGGTAAAAGTGAAGCGCGCATCGTGGTTGATGCCGGCGGTGGCATCGTTGGCACCGGCCACCACATTGAAGCCTGCGGCGAGGATCGCACCCGCGCACATGGCGCACGGATCAAGCGAAGTAACGATTGTCATCTCGTGCGGCGGTGGCAGGTCGGCACCACGCGCGCGTTCAGCAAAATACCAGTCGATCAGCTGGCGCTCGCCGTGGGCAGTGGGATCGAACACCAGCCCCCCGCACATCACATTATTTTGCAGTGCCTTGTGGACGTTGCCATGGTGGTCGAGCAGCACGCCACCGACCCCGAACGTTCCCTGGGTCCTGGCGGCGATGGCCTGGCTGGCGGCCATGGCGACCGCCGTCTGTACGTCAATGGCGCGTTTGAGCACTTACTTGTTTAAATCCCGGCTATTGAAGGCATTCGGCAGCTGGCCGGCCGCCGTCGTTTCCAGAATGTCGCCCTGCAGGTTGGTCAGTACAACCGGCAGATCATCGCCACCCAGTTCCACGATCACCTGGCGGCAGGCGCCGCACGGCGCGATGGGACCGTCGGTAGCACCGATGACCGCCAGCGCACTGAAGTCGCCCGGCTTGTAGCCATGCGCGATAGCCGAGAAGAACGCGGTGCGCTCGGCGCAGTTGCACAAGCCGTACGATGCGTTTTCCACGTTACAGCCGCGGAAGATGCGGCCATCCTTGCATTCCAGTGCTGCCCCGACCTGGAACTTCGAGTACGGCACATAGGCCAGCGCACGCGCGGCCGAGGCTTCGGCGATCAGTTTTTCGTATTTCATGAGCGGCTCCGGAAATTCAAGGACGGATTGTACGATAGACGACTGGATTGGCCGCCGGCTTGATGGCGCCAATATGGTAAGCCGCCTGCACTTCGCGCACCGCCTGTTCGGCCGCTGCCTGCGTCCGTGCATGCACCATGGCCAGCGGCTGGCCCACGGTGATCGCGTCACCCAGTTCCACCAGTGCGCTCAGGCCGACCGCGAAGTCGATTGCGTCTTCCGGACGGCGCCGGCCACCACCCAGGCTCACCACCGCCAGGCCCAGGCCGCGCGTGTCCACCGTTGCGATGAAGCCGCCCTGCAGCGCAGGAACTGCCACAGTCACCGGCGCCTGTTCCAGGTAGGCGTCGGGACGCTCAATCAGGTCGGCCGGCCCGCCCAGCGCCGCCACCATACGCGAGAAGCGCTCTGCCGCTTCACCGGAGTCCAGGCCTGCCTGCAGCTTTGTCCGCGCTTCGGCTTCGTTTGCGGCCAGGCCGCCCAGGATCAGCATCTCGGCGCACAGCGCCATCGTCACCTCGTGCAGGCGCGCAGGCCGCGCGCGGCCGGTCAGGTAATCCATCGCCAGGCGCACTTCCAGAGCGTTGCCGGCCACCGGACCGAGCGACTCGTTCATCTCGGTCAGCAAGGCAGAGGTGCGGGTGCCGGCACCATTGCCCACGGTGACGATGCTCTCGGCCAGTTCCACCGATTTCTCGAACGTCGGCATGAAGGCGCCGGTACCGACCTTGACGTCCATGACCAGCGCATCGAGGCCGGCCGACAGCTTCTTGGACAGGATGGAGCCGGTAATCATGGCCACCGATTCCACCGTCGCGGTGGTGTCGCGGATGCTGTAAAACCGCTTGTCCGACGGCGCCAGCTGCGCGGTCTGGCCAATGATGGCCACGCCCACATCCTTGACAACCTTGCGGAACAGTTCGGGATCGGGCACCGTGCAATAGCCGGGAATGGAATCGAATTTGTCCAGGGTGCCGCCGGTGTGGCCCAGGCCGCGGCCCGAAATCATCGGCACAAAACCGCCGCAGGCGGCAATCATGGGGCCGAGCATGAGCGAGACCACGTCGCCCACGCCGCCGGTGGAATGCTTGTCCACCACCGGGCCTGGCAGGTTCAGCGAGCGCCACTCCATGACCTGGCCGGAATCGCGCATGGCCAGCGTGAACGCGACGCGTTCGTCCATGTTCATGTCATTGAAGAACACCGCCATGGCCAGAGCCGCAATCTGCCCTTCGGTGACGCTGCCGTCGGTAATGCCACGGACAAAAAACTGGATCTCTTCTGCGCTCAATACGCCGCCGTCACGCTTCTTGCGGACGATTTCCTGGTTCAAAAACATTAAATACCTTTTATATTATTTATACGCCGTATGGAATCCACACGTTCTTGACCTGGCTGGCGTGGGCCAGCACCGCGCGGCCACCGGCCTGCCTGGTGTCGTACCAGTCGCGGCCCTTGCCGCCGCCCACCCAGGTGCGCTTGAGGGAACCTGCCGACAGGCGTTCCACTTCGGCGCAGCCATCAGGCGAACCATCATGACGCCATACGGCGTCTACGTCCGCGTGCGAGGCCAGGGTGCGTGCCAGTTCGTCGGCGCTGCCGGTGACGATATTGAGCGCGCCGCCCGGCAGGTCGGAGGTGTCGAGCACCTGGTACAGGTCCGTGGCGGCCAGCGGAAATGCCTCCGACGGCACGGCCACCACCCGGTTGCCCAGTGCCAGGGCCGGCGCCACCAGCGAAATAAAGCCCAGAAGGGGCGCTTCGTTGGGGCAGATGATGCCGATCACGCCGACCGGCTCGTTCAGCGCCACGGTAATGCCGTGCATGGGTGGCTGGTGTGCCAGGCCGTCATACTTGTCGGCCCACGCTGCGTAGTAGAACAGGCGCTCGATCGAGGCTTGCACTTCGCGCTGCGGATCTTTCGAGCCGGTCATGGCAGCGAGGCGGTTGGCAAATTCCTCGGCCCGAATGGCGAGATTTTCGGCGATGTAATACAGCACCTGCGCGCGGTTGTGCGACGTGGCCTTGGCCCAGCCGTACGCCTTGTGCGCCGCTTCCACGGCATTGCGGATGTCCTTGCGATTGCCTTCGCCCACTTCGCCAATGAAGGCGCCGCCGGCGCCATGGATGGCGCGGCTGTAGGCGCCGTCGGGGCGGGCCTGCTTGCCGCCGATGTACAGCTTGGCGGTGCGGTCGATGGCGAACAGGTCGCCCGAACCACTCTGCCTGACCTTGCCCTGGGCTTCCACCACAGGTGCGGCGGGCCGCGCGTCTTCGGCCAGCGCCACCATGTATTCATACATGCCTTCCTTGCCGCCTTCACGGCCAAAGCCGGACTCGCGATAGCCGCCAAAGCCGCAGGCTGCGTCGAACTGGTTGGCGGTGTTGATCCACACTACGCCGGCCTTGATTTGGGGCGCGACATCCAGCGCCAGGCTGATGGACTCGGACCACACGCAGGCGGCCAGGCCGTAGACGGTATTGTTGGCCAGCTGGACCGCTTCCACCGGGGTGCGGAAGCTCATCGCCACCAGTACCGGACCGAAAATTTCGGTCTGGGCGATGCCGGCCGAGGTCGAGGCCCCGGTAATGAGGGTGGGTGGGAACCACGAACCACTGGTTGGCATCTCGCAGACAGGCTGATAGATCGTGCAGCCTTCGGCGCGGGCAGATTCCACCAGGCCGTGGATGCGCTGGTGCTGCACCGGGTCGACCAGGGCGCCGATATCCATCGACTTGTCCAGCGGCGAACCCACACGCAGGTTGTCCATGCGCGCGCGCAGCTTGGCGTAGAAGCGCTGCTCCACCGATTCCTGCACCAGCAGGCGCGAACCGGCGCAGCATACCTGGCCCTGGTTGAACCAGATCGAATCGACCAGGCCTTCAACCGCGGCGTCAAGGTCGGCGTCTTCAAACACGATGAATGGCGACTTGCCACCGAGTTCCAGCGACAGCTTCTTGCCACTGCCTGCGGTAGCCTGGCGAATGATGCGGCCAACTTCGGTGGAGCCGGTAAAGGCCAGCTTGTCGATGCCCGGATGATTGACGATGGCTTCGCCCACGCGCCCGTCGCCGGTCACGATATTGACCACGCCTGCCGGCACGCCCGCCTGCTGGCAGATTTCGGCAAACAGGAGTGCGGTGAGCGAGGTGAATTCGGCCGGCTTGAACACCACCGTGTTACCGGCCGCCAGTGCCGGCGCGATTTTCCAGGCCAGCATCAGCAGCGGAAAATTCCAGGGCACGATCTGTCCTACCACGCCCACGGCGCGGTAGTCCGCGAACTCTTCCGACTGCAGCTGCGCCCAGCCGGCGTGATGATAGAAGTGGCGCGCGGCCAGCGGCAGGTCGGCGTCGCGCGTCTCGCGGATGGTCTTGCCGTTGTCGAGCGTTTCAATGACCGCGAACAGGCGCGCATGCTTTTGCAGCAGGCGGGCCAGCGCATACATGACGCGTGCGCGGCCATGGCCACCCAGCGCCACCCAGCCTGGCTGCGCGCGGCGCGCGGCTGCCACGGCGCGGTCCACATCGTCGCTGCTGGCCTGGGTGATCTGCGCCAGTTCCTTGCCATTGGCAGGATTGGTCGAGGCAAAGGTGTCGGCCGCTGCGGTCCACGCATTGTCGATGAACAGGCCAAAGCGGCTCTCGTGCTGGTCCAGCCATGTTTGCGCTTCCTTGGTGCTCTCGGGTGCGGGGCCGTAATCCATAGTCTGAAGAATCTCGTTAATTGTTGGCATGACGAATCCGATAATTTAAGGTTGCGCGTGGCGGTGGTTCGCGGAGTAGTTGCCAGTGACGTAGTGTTCGAGCTGGCGTTCGATGTCGGTCAGCAGGCTCGATGCGCCAATGCGGAACAGGTGCGGCTCCAGCCATTCGCGGCCCAGCTCTTCCTTCATCAAGGTCAGGTACTGCAGCGCGCTCTTGGCAGTGGCCACGCCGCCGGCCGGCTTGAAGCCCACCTGGAAGCCATACTGCTCGTGGTATTCGCGGATGGTGCGCACCATGGTCAGGGCCACGGGGATGGTGGCATTCACACCTTCCTTGCCGGTGGAAGTCTTGATGAAATCGGAACCGGCCATCATGCACACCCACGAGGCCTTGGCCACGTTTTCCAGCGTGAGCAGATCGCCCGTGGCGAGGATGGCCTTGACGTGGGCTTCGCCGCAGGCCTGGCGGTAGGCGACCATTTCGTCGTACAGCGCCTGCCAGTTGCCGGTCAGGACATGCTGGCGGGTGATCACGATATCAATCTCGGTGGCGCCGGCAGCTACCGACAATTCGATCTCGCGCACCTTGGTTTCCATGCTGGCCAGTCCCGCAGGGAAGGCCGTGGAGACCGCTGCAATCGGCAGGCGGCCATTCAGTATCCTCGCCGCTGGCGCGATCATCTCGTGGTACACGCACACGGCACCGGTGGTCAGGCCCGTGACACCGAGCGCTTCCATCAGATCGGTGCGCAGCGGGCGCATCGCCTTCATGCACAGGCGCTCGACGCGGCCGGGCGTATCGTCGCCGCCGAGCGTGGTCAAGTCGATGCACTGCAGCGCCTTGATCAGCCACGCGGCCTGGTATTCCTTCTTGACCGTGCGGCGGTTGGCCAGACTGGCGGCGCGGCGGTCGGCGGCGTTGCGGTTGACCTTGATCTGGTTGACCCAGCCGAGGTCGAGGCCAACGGCCTCATTGCGCTTGAAGCCAGTGTGTGAGCCGGTATCGTGGGTCATAACAGAGCGGTTCCATGTAAAGTTGGTGCGACCCCGAGGTGCCTGGCCAGGGTGGCGCCAATATCGGAGAAGGTTTCGGAAATCGGCAGCGCGCGCGGTGCGACGCCAGGGCCGAAGAAAATCATCGGGATGTGTTCGCGCGTGTGGTCGGACCCCGGCCAGCTCGGGTCGCAGCCATGGTCGGCGGTGATCACCACCAGGTCGCCTTCCTTGAGCCTGGCCATGAATTCCGGCAGTCTGCGGTCCATCTCGTGCAAGGCGTTGGAATAGCCGGCAATGTCGCGGCGGTGGCCGAAGGCCTGGTCAAAGTCCACGAAGTTGACGAAGGTGAGCGACTTGTCGCCTGCTTCTTCCGTCACCTTGAGCAGTGCGTCGAACAGTGCCATGTTGTCGGCACCTTTGACCACGCGCGAAATGCCCTGGGTGGCGAAGATGTCGCTGATCTTGCCCAGGCCAATGACCTCGCCACCGGCATCCTTGACGTTGTCGAGCAGGGTCTTGGCAGGTGGCGCCACGGCGTAGTCGTGGCGGTTGCTGGTGCGGCGGTAGTTGCCGTTCTCGCCCAGGAAGGGGCGCGCGATCACGCGGCCGATGTTGTATGGCTTGACCAGTTCAAATGCGGCCTCGCACACCGCGTACAGGCGCTCCAGGCCAAAGTGTTCTTCATGCGCGGCGATCTGCATGACCGAGTCGCCCGAGGTGTAGACGATGATCTTGCCGGTGGCGACATGCTCGTCGCCGTGGCGGTTGATGATTTCGGTGCCCGACGCGTGGCAGTTGCCCAGGTAGCCCACCAGGTTCATCTGCTGCTGCAGCTTGTCGGTCAGCTCCGCCGGAAACGATGGCGTCTCGCGCGGGAAGTAGCCCCAGTCGAACGTCACCGGCACGCCGGCGATTTCCCAGTGGCCGCTCTGGGTGTCCTTGCCGGTGGAGCGCTCGCGCGCCGCGCCGTAGGCTCCGGTGAAGCCGTCGCGCATGGCGAAGCCTTCGGCCCACTGGCCGCAGGCCAGTTGGGCAGCAGCTGCCAGGCCCAGTTTTTCAAGATTCGGCAGCGCCATCGGCTTGCCTTCGGCAGCGGCCCAGCTGGCAATGTGGCCAAATGTGTTGGCACCGGCGTCGCCGTATTTGTCGGCATCGGGCGTGGCGCCCAGGCCAAAGGAATCGAGCAGCAAAATAAAGGCGCGTGACATGGTCGGCTCGCTAAAAAGGGTGAACGATTATTGTGCCGCGCGCGGGGTTGCAGCGACGCGCTCCAGGAAGGCCAGGATCAGGGTGACCAGGTCCTTGGCACCGATGGCGGCGTACTTCAAAGTCTGCTCGTGCGACAGCGGGAATGGCGACAGGCCTTCGGCCAGGTTGGTGATGACCGAGACGCCGGTCACTTTCAGGCCGCAGTGGCGTGCCGACACGACTTCCGGCACCACCGACATGCCGACCACGTCTGCACCCAGGCGCGCCATGGCGCGGATTTCGGCGGCGGTTTCAAAGTTGGGGCCCGGGTAGGCGATGAACACACCCTCGTGCAGCTTGATTTGCTTGTCGGCGGCGGTGGCCTTGACCAGTTCGCGGATGTCGCTGTCGTAGGCATTGGCCATGCTGAAGAAGCGCGGGCCGAAACGGTCGTCATTGGGGCCGATCATGGGCGTACCGGGCAGCCAGTTGATATGGTCAGTCAGTGCCACCAGGCTGCCGGCGTCCACTTCGGGACGCAGCGAACCGGCCGCATTGGTCACGAACAGCATCTCGCAGCCGAGCAGCTTGATCGTGCGCACGGCGCTGGTCATGACTCCCATCCCGTAACCTTCATAGAAGTGACCACGGCCCTTCAGGCACACCACATCCACGCCGGCGAGCGTGCCCAGGACCAGCTGACCGGCATGGCCATGCACGGTGCTGATCGGGAAGCCCGGCAGTTCGTCAAAGCCGATCGACACCGCATTTTCCATCTGCTCGGCCAGCACGCCCAGCCCGGAACCGAGGATCAGCGCCACACGCGGAGCAAATCCGGGCTTGCGGGTACGGATGATGTCGGCGGCTTCAAATGGGGTGTTGTTCAGCATGAGGGTTCCTTGTCTGGTTCGCGTGGTGAGGTGACGGCGGACAGCGCTGACCCACTGATGGGTTGCCACATGAAAATTGATCGCTGTATTTGCTGTCACTACTTAAGTATTATAACTATGCATGAGGGTCGATATGTATGGCAAATACCATTTTTCTTGCTGATTTATAGGCCTCACATATAAATACCAGGTAAAACTGTTGGCGCAGGGCATCGCCAACGCCTCGATCAGAGAGCTGTTACACATTCATTGATTGACAGAATCAAAACATGTGTCTACCATCGCAGACAATTGTTTAATTGATTGCCGATCGTGAACGAAATTTCCAAAAAAGACCAGTTGTACGAGCTCATACGCGCAAATCCCTTCATTTCTCAGCAGGATCTTGCCGTGCAACTGCGGCTGTCACGCTCGGCCGTCGCCGGCTACATTGCCGGCTTGATCCGCGACCGACGCCTGCTCGGGCGCGCCTATGTGCTGCCGGACAATCGCCCCATCGTCTGCCTGGGTGGCGCCAACCTGGACCGCAAGCTGCGCTCCACGAGCACGCTGCGCATGGGCACCTCCAATCCCGCACGCCAGGACGAATCATTTGGCGGCGTGGCGCGCAACATCGCGGAAAACCTGGCCCGCCTGTCCACGCCCGTGTCCCTGATCACGGTCATCGGCGACGACTCGTCCGGCCAGGCCCTGCTCCAGCATGCCGAAGGCGTGGGCATCGACACCCGCGCCACGCTCAAGCTGCAGGGAGTGTGCACCGGCACCTACACCGCGGTACTGGACGACCATGGCGAGATGATGCTGGCCCTGGCCGACATGGCACTGTACGACGCCCTCACGCCGGAATTTCTGTCCACCCGCCAGCCGCAGCGGGCATCGGCCGCCCTTACCGTGGCCGACATGAACCTGCCGCGCGAGACGCTCAAGCTGCTGCTGGAAGACGCCGCGCGTGATGCCATTGCGCTGGTGATCGTGGCGGTATCGCAGCCCAAGATGAGCCACCTGCCGGAAGACCTGCACGGCCTGCGCCTCCTGATCCTGAACCAGGGCGAGCTGGAAACGCGGGTGGGCAGGCAGCTCAAGACCGAAGCCGACCTGCTGGCCGCATGCCGCACCGTGCAGCTGCAAGGGGCCAAGGACGTGATCGTGACGCGCGGTGGCACCGGCGTGATCTACACCACCGCCCAGGGCATTGCCCACCTGGACGCGCCCGATGCCCACATCGTGGACGTTACCGGCGCCGGCGACGCCTTTGCCGCCGCCGTGTGCTGGTCCATGTTCCACGGCAGCGACGACCTGCTGCTGGCCTGCCGCCGCGGTCTGCGCCTGTCGGCCATGACACTCGAATGCGAAGAAACCGTTTGCCCCTACCTGAGCGCCGACATCCTGTCCGACATCCATAACTTTGACAGCGTCCCTGCGAGCCCGCAGGCCTTTAACGCCCTCTATCAGGATTGACATGCAACAGTTCCTCAAGTTTTCCCCGGAAGTGGCCGCCGCCCGCTCGGCCGGCAAACCAGTGGTCGCCCTGGAGTCGACCATCATCTCGCACGGCATGCCGTATCCGCAGAATGTGCAGATGGCGCAGGAAGTCGAACAGATCATCCGCGATGCCGGTGCCGTGCCGGCCACCATCGCCATCATCGATGGCAAGATCTGCATCGGCCTGGCCCCAGAACAGCTGGAACTGCTCGGCACCTCCCCCGACGCCATGAAAGTGAGCCGCCGCGATCTGCCCTTCGTGCTGGCTACGCGGCGCCTGGGCGCCACCACCGTGGCCGCGACCATGATCTGCGCCCAGCTGGCGGGCATCGAGGTGTTTGTCACCGGCGGCATCGGCGGCGTCCACCGCGGTGCGGAAACGAGCTTCGACATTTCGGCCGACCTGCAGGAATTGGCCCGCACCGACGTGGCCGTGGTATGCGCGGGCGTCAAGTCGATTCTCGACATTGGCCTGACGCTGGAATACCTGGAAACCTACGGCGTACCGGTGGTGTCCGTCGGCCAGCAGGCCTTCCCCGCGTTCTTCACGCGCGACAGCGGCTTTGCGGCCGACTTCCAGTTCGACAGTGCGATTGAACAGGCTTCCTTCATCCAGACCAAGTGGCAGCTGGGGCTGCACGGCGGCGTGGTGGTGGCCAATCCGGTGCCCGAGGCGTTTGCCATGCAAAAGGAAGAAATCGACCGCATCACCGACCAGGCCTTGATGGAAGCGGACCAGCGCGGCGTGACCGGCAAGGCCGTGACACCATTTCTGCTCTCGCGCATCAAGGAACTGACGCAAGGCCGCAGCCTTGCGACAAACATCGCCCTGGTCAAGCACAATGCCCTGGTCGGCGCCCAGCTGGCGGTGGCCATGCGCGACCTGCCGGGCCTCAAACCTCTGTAAGGCAGTGCCATGTCGATCGACCTGAAGCAGCTCAAGTACTTCCTGGCCGTGGCTGAAGAAAAAAGCTTCAGCCGCGCCGCCGAACGGCTGCACATCTCGCAGCCTCCCCTGTCGCAGCAGATCATGAAGCTGGAAAGCGAGTTGGGCGTGCGCCTGTTCGCCCGCACCACGCGCACCTTCGAGCTGACGGTGGCGGGCAAGGCGCTCATGGGCGAGGCATCGGACCTGCTGGCCAAGATGCGCATGACGATTGATACCATCCGCCAGATCGACCGCGGCGAAGTGGGGCGGCTGCGGGTGGGCATCGTGGGTTCGGCCATGTGGGGCCCGATTCCCAGCCTGCTCGAAGAATTCCAGACCAAGTATCCGCGCGTGACCTGGACGCTGCACGAGTCGGGTCCCAACGTGCAGTACGACGCCCTGCGCGCCAAGCAGATCGACGTGGGCTTCTGGCGCGAGCCGAAGCTTGACGAAGATGACCTGCGCAACGACCACCTGCGCCAGGAATTGTGCTTTCGCGAGAACGTGTGCGTGGCCGTCAACGAGCATCACCCGCTGGCCACCCTGCCCCACATCGAGCTGACCGACATTCGCGACGAACCGATGCTCACGCTGGCGCTCGACAAATCGGCCTTCCCGCGCTACCTGATCCAGTGCTGCGTCAAGGCGGGCTTTCAGCCGGCGATTTTCCAGGAAGCGTCCGAGCCGCAAACGCTGCTGGCCATGGTGGGTGCGGGCCTGGGCGTGGCGCTCATGCCCGAGACCACCAGCCGCATCGGCTGGCCGGGCGTGATCTTTTTGCCGATCAAGACCAATCCGCCGTCGGCCAATCTGTATATTACTTACACAACACTGGATGATGCGCCGGTGGTGCGCGCTTTCCTCAACATCCTCAATCCACCCGAGGCCTGACCCCGGACCGCCAGGCCAGCGCAGTGCCTGCGCGTGCGGGCCTGGGTGCCGCTATCGGGTCGGATCTGCCGCCCTTGGTCCCTGTAGATACTTGTCCAGCGCGGCCTTCATCGGTGCCAGGTCGACCTTCTTTTCGGCCAGCTCCCGGAACTTAAGAAAGGACGCGTCGGCCTCGGCCCGCTTGCCGAGCCAGTCGAGCAACTGGCCGCGGTCCAGCCAGGCGTAGGCATCATCCGGGTATTTCGTGACATAGGCCAGGGTTTGGGCTTCGGCCTGCGGCGCCTTGGTACGTATGCTGATCATCATGAGCCGGTGCTGGGCAAATTGCGCATGCTGGCCGGCTGCCAGCGCTTTTTCGAAAAAGGGCATGGCCTGCTCCAACTCCTGCGTTTCATACAATGCGCGCCCCAGCAGGATGGGAAGATGCACGTCGCCGGGATACGCTTTTGCCGCATTTTCCAGCATCCGCGCGGCCCAGACCGCCTCGCCGATATTGAGCAGGATGCGCGCCCGTTCACGCGTGGCGTGCTCACTGACTGGCTCAAAGCGTGACAGCGTCAGGGAAGTGGCCAGGGTCTCCCAGCGGTCGGCCGGCAGATAGACCATGGCGTTGGTGAGCGGAGCGAGGACCCGGGTAGAGGGAAATTCCAGCGCGTAGGGCTTCAGGAGGGCAATCGTGTCCGCATACTGTTTATCGCTATTTGGATAGTCAATTTTATCCTCGGCGGCGCGTGCCTTCATGCTGATCAAGAGAGGTCGCGCCCCGGACAGGAGCTGCAACTGGCTTGCATGCTCGCGCATCGCGTCATGGCTTCCGCTCCAGCGCGGTTTCAAACCCACCGACACCTGCCCCGCCACATCGAAACATCCCGCATCCGCAAGCTGTGCGCTGAGGATGATTTCTTTTTCAACCCACGCATCACTGCTCATCCTGGCGCCGAGCAGCATGGCCGCATGCGCGGGCATCATGCGCGGCTCCAGCTCAAGCGCGCGGCGCAGCAGGACATAAGATTGTCCAACCAGCTCCACCATTTGCCGATAGTTTTCCGCCTTAGTGTTGTCGATCGTGTCGAACCCGCGCGCATCGCTTGCGCGTTGCACGGTATGAATACCGCTGGCGGCGAGCGCAAAGGCACTATCTGGCGCCCTGGCCAGCCATTGGGCGGCAATGCGGCCAGCCTGTGCACCGCCGTCGAAAGCGCCCAGGTCACGATGAATGACTTCGCTGAAGTCCTTGCTGGAAAAATGGCGTTCCAGGTTGCGTCTGAACAGTTGTTCGAGTTTGTCCAGTGTCCCCGTGTCCAGGTGCTCCTGCACTGTCGCCAGGGAGATTGACGGTTCAAATTTGTAATGGCAGTAAGCTTTGACCACCTCTGGCGCGGCCTTACTATCCGGGTGATCCGGAAAGGCGAGGCAGCGCTGGAGCGGATCGGCAATGGCGTCCGCCAGCCTGGCCTTGGCCAGGTAGTCGCGCAGCCGTTCAGGGGCCTTGGTCAGTGGCCCTGGCGGCGGCGCCCAGCCGGGAGGGCTGTCCAGCGTCCACACGTATTGGACTTGCACCCATGCTTTGACTGGTTTGCCATTCTCCCGCATCGGCGCGATCTTGCAGCGCGACAGCGCCTCCAGTGCGGCCTGATCCAGGCGCGGATACAGACTCGACACGGCTACCTTGCTGTCAAGGACGGTGCCGTCCGCGCCGGGCAGCATGGCCAACGTCACGGTTCCCTCCTGCGTCCTGCGCTGGGCTTCGATCGGGTAAGTCGGGCGCGGACAATTCGAGAAATCGATGGTGCCCGGTTTGGCAGGCGCGCCTTTCACGGCAGCGGCAGCGGCCACGCCATGGGCCAGCGCGGACAGCGCCAGGATACTGAGCAAGGACGGGATGGTACGGTTCATGGGGCGGAAGGCTTGCGAAGAAGCTGCAAATAAAAAAATGCCCCGTGCCTTTTCAGCGCACGGGGCTTTGCGGAGGAGGCGGTGCTTAGAACGACGCCTTGAGCTGCACGCCGTAGGAGCGCGGCTCGTTGACCATGCCGGTCAGGTTGTTGAAGTCAATCGCCGCCACCGACTGGATCTCGTTGGTGATGTTGCGCGCATACGCGGCCACTTCATAGTTATCCCACTTGTAGCCCACGCGCAAGCCGCCTTCGAGCAGCGACTTTGCCTTGTACTCGGCAGCCTGGTACAGGAACATGTTGTAGCTGCTGCGATACGCCCAGTCGGTCAGCGCATACGCTTCGCCATTGCCAATGTCCATGCGATAGCGCAGCGTGAAATTGCCCTGCCACTCAGGCGCACGCGGCAGCGGATTGCCGTTCAGGTACTGAACCCGGGTATTCGAGCCGGGCAGGATCTGGTTGCCCGAGCCGGTCACGGTGCAGCCAGCTGCTGCCGGCGTGGTCGCGGTGCCACCGGTATTGGCGAAATTGCCGCAAGTCTGTACGAACAGGCGCGCATCCTTGATTTCGGTGTCGTTGTAGCTGCCGCCCACGGTCAGGCGCCAGGCGTCGCCCAGGTTGGCCTGCAAATCAATCTCAACGCCCTGGCCGGTCACCTTGTCGGCGTTGACCAGTTCATTCATGTTGATGGTGCCCGATCCTGCCGTCAGCTGCTTGTCATTGACGGTGTACTTGAAGGCGGAAATGGCCAGGCGCGCGCGGCGGTTGAACAAGTCCTTCTTGATGCCGGCCTCGAACGACACGGCTTTCTCGGCATCGGCATCCGATGGACGGTCATTCGGTCCGAACAGGCGTCCCTGGAAGGACGGGGCGCGGTAGCCGGTCGAGACGCGGGCGTACAGGTTGGTATCCTGGTCCAGCTCATACGTGCCGCTCAGGTCACCGCTGACGTTGGAGGTGCTCGAGCTCAAGGGGAACGGGCCGTAGGTGATGTCCTCGATCCGGAAGGCCGCAAAATCCTTCTTGTCCTTGGTGTAGCGCAGGCCGCCGCGCATCTTGAAGCGGTCGGTGACGGTGTAGTTGACCGAGCCGAAAACCGCGTAGGCCTTGGAGTCCTGGGTCTGGCGCGAGAAATTGGCGTATTGAGGATTGCCCGGCGCCAGGGAGTCGAAACCGATACTGTCGATCTGGATGTTTTCGTCAAAGTAGAACAGGCCGGCAATCCACTGCAGCGGGCCCTTGTTGTTCGATTCCACCCTTACTTCCTGGGTGAACTGGCCATGGTCTGGCAGCAGGTCGGCGGTTTCGACCACGAATGGAATCAGGCCGGGGCCGGAAGGCTGGGCGTACGCCGCGCCATAGCCGCCATCGACGTCGCCGCGGCTGTAGAAATCGGCCGTTTCGTAGCCGGTGATCGAGTGCACCGTCATGCCGTCCAGATCCCAGCGCAGGCGCGCGCTGGCACCCTTGGACTTGAGCCACTGCTCATTGCCGCCATCGGTCGAATAGCTATCGTAGTCGAAGTTATCGACCAGATCGTTGGTACCCTGCTTCAGGATATTGGCGCGGAACAGCATGGCGCTGCCCTTCATGTCGCGCGCATGGACATTGAACAGTGCCGAGAACTGGCTGTGCGGCTTGTACAGCAGCTGCAGGCGGCCGGCATTGTCGTTGTAACCTTCAAATTCCTTGGTGAACGCGTTGGGACGGGTATTGGTCACGCGGTCGTCGCGGTTTTGCGATTGTACCGACAGGCGCGCGGCCATGGTCTCGGACAGCGGCAGGTTGTACACGCTTTCAAAATTGATGGCCGTGTCGTTGCCAAAGCCGAGGGAGAAATAACCCTCGGTCTTGCCGATCACGGGCTTGGCCGAATCGAACTTGATCACCCCGGCCGGCGAATTGCGGCCAAACAGGGTGCCCTGCGGTCCGCGCAGCACTTCGACCTGGTCCACGTCAAAAATCGGGAATCCCTTGAGCATCGGGCTTTCCTGCACGATGTCGTCGACCACCAGGCCCACCGGCTGGGATGCATTCAGGTCGAAGTCGGTGTTGCCCTGGCCGCGGATGTAAAAGCGCGGAAAGGAGCGGCCATAGTCTGATTCCACCACCAGGCTGGGCGCACGGCCCGACAGGAGGCGAATGTCCTGGCCGCCGGCGGTCAGCGTCTCGAGCTTTTCACCCTTGAGGGCGGTGATGGCCATCGGCACATCCTTGATGTTTTCCGAGCGGCGCTGCGCCGTCACGATCACGGTTTCGAGCTGGCCGCTGGCCGTTTCCTGAGCCGGCTGTGCCTGCTGCGCCACGGCAGCGTGCAGGGGAAAGGCGCCGGCGACGGCGATGGCGATGAGCGAGCGGGTCGCAAAGCGGCGGGTCAAGTTGGTCATGGATGGTCCTGGTCATGTTGCGTTCTGTGCCCTTTAGCAATTGGTAAAGGTTGTCGCATCCTAGCATGAAAATTCAGGGCCTAAAATCAACGTCAATACGATTAGATTTATATTTTCAGAATATAAATGCTCAACTAAATTTGTATTTGCCATACATATTGGCGGTGGTGCATAGTTCTACGATCAGCCACCGGCAGTAAGTCGTGTATACAGGCAAGGCACGCAGGTGCAGTGCACAGCAGCCGACACATGACTCCTCCGGGCAGGCCTGTTTAAAGCAAAAAACAATTGTTTATGCACCCGGGGCATGTTGCAACAATACGACAAGAACTGAGCAAGTTAAACAAGCAGGGACATGATGAGTGAAACAAGCGCCTTCACCAGCCGGCTCAAGGCGGTGGCAGAACTGGGCCAGCAGATCTGGCTCGACAACCTGAGCCATGAGCTGGTCGCCTCCGGCGCGCTGGCTGCGTGGATAGCCGACGACGGCATCCAGGGCGTCACCTCCAATCCCTCCATATTCTTTAACGCGATCCGCAGCGACGCTGCCTACCAGGCCGCCCTGCCCGCCCTGCGGCGCACCCATGCCGACCCGGAAGCGCGCTTTGAAGCGCTGGTCTTGCCTGATGTGCAGCGCGCCTGCGAGCTGTTCCTGCCGATGTACCAGGGCAGCGACGGTCAGGCCGGCTTTGTCAGTTTTGAAGTGTCGCCGCGCCTGGCGCACGATGCCGCCGCCACCGTTGCCGCCGCGCGCCGCCTGTGGCAAGCGATCGACCGCCCCAACGCCATGATCAAGATCCCGGCCACCGAGGCCGGCATCGCTGCCCTGGAAGAAGTGATCTTCGCCGGCATCAACGTTAACGTGACCCTCATCTTTGGCCCACGCCAGCTCGCTGCCGTGCGCGCCGCCCACCGCCGCGGCCTGGCCCGGCGCCTGGAAGCGAAACTGTCGGTGCAGCGTATTGCCAGTGTGGCCAGTGTGTTCATCAGCCGGGTCGATGCCGCCGTGGCCGCCCTCCTCCCGCCCAGCGCCGAAGGGCTCAAGGGCAAGGCCGCCATTGCCAGCGCGCGCCTGGCTTACCGCGACTTCCTGGGCGACAGCGGCTTCGCCGTCTTTGCCGCCTTTGGCGCCACGCCCCAGTGGCTGCTGTGGGCCAGCACCGGCACCAAGGACCCGGCCATGCGCGACGTCACCTACGTGGAAGAACTGATCGGCGCCGGCACCGTCAATACCGTGCCCGACGCCACCCTGCTTGCCTTCCGCGACCATGGTGAAGCACGTCCATCGCTGGCCGAAGGTGTCGAGGAAGCCCAGGCCACCCTCGCTCAACTCAGCCGCCATGGTATTGAACTCGATACAATTGGTAACGACCTGTTGCGCCAAGGACTGACACAATTCGAACAAGCCTATGCCAGCTTGCTGGCGTTGCTGGATTGACCGTTTTACGCCGCGCGAGCGCGTTTGCTGCAATGGCAGCCAGTGTGCCGGGTACAATATCGAACTTCCCAGGAGTTAATACATGAAACTTAAGCAACTCAGTGTCACGATGGCCGCCCTCTTTGTGGCCGCAAGCGCGCAAGCGGCCGATCCCAAGCTGGCGATCGTGTACGACGCGGGCGGAAAGTTCGACAAATCGTTCAATCAATCCGCTTTTGAAGGCGCCGAGCGCTTCAAGAAGGAGACCAAGATTGACTATATCGAAGCACAGGCAGCCAGCGACACCCAGGCCGAGCAGATGCTGCGCAGCCTGGCGCGCAAGAAGACCGACCTGATTGCCGCCGTGGGCTTTTCGCAAAGCCAGGCCGTGGCCAAGGTGGCCCGGGAATTTCCCAAGACCCGCTTCGTGCTGATTGACGCCATTGCCAAGGGCAACAACGTCAATTCCGTCCTGTTCAAGGAAGAAGAAGGCTCCTACCTGGTAGGCGTGGCTGCGGCGCTGGCATCGAAGTCGAAAAAGGTCGGCTTTGTCGGCGGCATGGACATTCCCCTGATCCGCACCTTCAATTGCGGTTACGCCCAGGGCGCCAAATCGGTCGACCCGAAAATTGAAACCTTCAGCAACATGGTGGGCACCACGGCCGCCGCCTGGAACAACCCGGCCAAGGGCGGCGAGCTGGCCCGCGCCCAGTTTGACCGCGGCGTGGACGTGATCTTTGCCGTTGCCGGCGGCAGCGGCATGGGCACCCTGCAGACGGCCAAGGAAAAAGGCAAGCTGGCCATCGGTGTGGACTCCAACCAGAACTACATCCACCCGGGGTTCGTGCTGACCTCCATGGTCAAGCGCGTGGACAACGCCATCTATGAAGCGTTCATGCAGCAAAAGAACGGCACCTGGAAGCCGGGCGTCGTCTACAAGGGCCTCAAGGAGGGCGGCGTGGATTGGGTGGTGGACAAGGACAACCGCAAGCTGGTCACGCCGGCGATGGAAAAGCGTGTCAACGAAGCCAAGTCCAACATCATCAACGGCAAAGTCAAGGTACACGACTACCGCACGAACAGCACCTGCCCGGTCTGATCCCTTCTCGTTCTACCAAAGCGCGCCGCGCCGGATTCCCGGCCCGGCGCGCTTTTGAAATTAACCACTGATCCATATGCAGCCAGCCGTAGAATTTCGCAACATAAGCAAGGCCTTCGGGGCCGTGCAGGCGAACGCCGACGTCAGCTTCTCCATTGCCAAGGGTTCCATCCATGGCGTGATTGGCGAGAACGGCGCGGGCAAGTCGACCCTCATGAGCATCCTGTACGGCTACTACCAGGCCGATTCGGGGCAAGTACTGCTCGATGGCCAGGTACAGCCCATCCGCAGCAGCTTTGAAGCGATTTCACGCGGCATCGGCATGGTGCACCAGCACTTCATGCTGGTCGAGAACATGACCGTGCTCGATAACGTGATGCTGGGCTCCGAGGGCAGCTTCATGCTCGGCGTCACGCGCGACGCCATCGAAGCGAGCCTGCGCGAGATCTGCACCCGCTACCGGCTCGATGTCGACCCGCTGGCGCGCATCGACACGCTGTCGGTGGGCGCCCAGCAGCGCGTGGAAATCCTCAAGCAGATCTACCGCAGCGCCAACATCCTGATTCTTGACGAGCCGACAGCCGTGCTCACGGCGCAGGAGACGGCATCGCTGTTCGAGATCCTGCGGCTGTTCAAGGAACAGGGCAAAACCATCATCCTCATCACCCACAAGCTTGGCGAGATCATGGAAATCACCGATGAAGTGACGGTGATGCGTGGTGGCCGCGTGGTTGGCGGCGTGCACACGGGTGCCACCTCCAAGGAGGAACTGGCCAACATGATGGTGGGCCGCCCGATCCAGAGCGAGCTGCCGCGCCAGCCCTACAATCCCGGCGCCACCGTGCTGGAAGTGCACAACCTGCAGCTGACCGACAAGCAGCAGGTACGCCTGCTGGCCGATATCGGCTTCACGCTGCGCGCCGGCGAAATCGTCGCCATTGCGGGCGTGTCAGGCAATGGCCAGAGCGAGCTGCTGGAGATCCTGTCCGGTATGCGCATGCCCACCAGCGGCACCATCAACTTCCTGGGCAAGGCGCTGCCGTTCGGGCGCCGCGGCGACGCCGACGGCCTGCCGGCCACCTTCCGCAACCTGGGCATCGGCCACGTGCCGGAAGACCGCCTGCGCGACGGCGTGATCAAGGATTTCTCGGTCATGCAAAACACCGTATTCGGCTACCAGGACCGGGTCAAGAACCGCTGGGGCCTGTTTGACTTCAAGGCCATCGCCGCGCGCTGCGCCGACCTGCTGCGCACCTTCGACGTGCGACCGAATAATCCGGACCTGCGCATTGGCTTGCTCTCGGGCGGCAACCAGCAAAAGGTCGTGATCGCGCGCGAAGTGCTGGCCGCGCCCAAGCTCATGCTGGTGGGTCAGCCCACGCGCGGGGTCGACATCGGCACCATCGAAAGCATCCACACCCAACTGCTGCGCATGCGCGACGAAGGCGTGGCGATTTTGCTGGTGTCAGTGGAGCTCGAAGAAGTGCGCGCCCTGGCCGACCGCATCATCGTCATGTCGGGCGGGCGTATTACCGGTGAACTCAAGATTGACGAATTCGATACTACTCGCATCGGCTTGCTGATGGGCGGGATGCACAAATCATGAAAACGACAGAACTTCCACGCTGGGCGACGGCCGTCGTCATGCCGCTCCTGAACCTGTTTACCGCCCTGCTGGTGGCAGCACTGGTGATCAAGCTGCTGGGCGAAAGCCCCACCGAGTCGCTCTCCATCCTGATCGAAAATTCGCTCAACCTCGATTCGCTCGGCTACACCCTGTTCTACGCCACCACCTTCATCTTCACCGGCCTGTCGGTGTCGATCGCCATGAAGGCGGGCCTTTTCAACATCGGCTCCGAAGGCCAGATGTACATCGGCGGACTGGGGCTGACGATTGCCATGCTCACGCTTGACGCCACCATGCCGGCGATCATCCTCATTCCGCTGGCGATGCTCTCGAGCGCCCTGTTCGGCGCCCTGTGGGCCTGGCTGCCGGGCTACCTGCAGGCCAAGCGCGGCAGCCACATCGTGGTCACCACCATCATGTTCAACTTCATCGCCGCTAGCCTGATGAACTTCGTGATCGTCAAGTACCTGATTCCCGAAGGCGAGCAGAATCCCTCGAGCCGCTCGTTTGCCGAAGCCGGCGCCATGCCGCGCATCGGCGAGTGGATCGAACGCTTTGCCGACGCCCCGCTCAACCTGTCCTTCCTGCTCGCGATTGCCGCACTGGCCGTCTATGGCGTGACCGTCTGGCGCTCGCCCTGGGGCTACAAGCTGCGCGCCACGGGCTTGAATCCCCACGCCGCCCACTACGCCGGTGTCTCGATCAACCGCATGATCATTGTCGCCATGCTGATCTCCGGCGCGCTGGCCGGTCTTGCGGCGGTCAACTCCATCATGGGTTCGACCCACTACCTGTCGCTCAACTTCCCCGCCGGTGCCGGCTTTGTCGGCATTGCGATTGCGCTCATGGGGCGCCAGCACCCGGTCGGCATTTTCCTGTCGGCCGTGCTGTTCGGGGCTCTGATCCAGGGTGGCGGCGAGCTGTCGTTCCAGAAGCCGAATATCCCGGCCGAGACCTTCATCTTCATCCAGGGCCTGATCATTCTGTTCTGCGGCGCGATGGAAAACCTGTATGGCCCGGCCCTGCTCAAGATGATCAACACCGTACGAGGAGCCAAACATGTTTGAAGAAATCCAGCTTGGCGCAATCGTCGTCTCCACCATCCGCAATGCCCCGGTCCTCATTTTCGCGGCCATGGCCGGCCTGTTCGCAGAGCGCAGCGGCGTGATCGACCTGGCGCTCGAGGGCAAGATGCTGGCCAGCGCCTTTGTCTCGGCGGCAGTCGCCTTTACGTTCCAGAATCCCTGGCTCGGCATCCTTGCCGGCGTGTTTGCGTCATCGGTGCTGGCCCTGATCCAGGGCTTTGTCAGCATCACCCAGAAGGGCAACCAGCTGGTGGGCGGCATTGCGATCAACATCGCCATGAGCGGGCTGACCTTCGTGCTGGCGCAGTACTTCTTCCAGCAGGGCGGCCAGACCCCGAACCTGGGCGACGCACGCCTGTTCGACATTGTCTTGCCGGGCACCGCAGCGCTGGCTGACGTGCCGTTCCTGGGCTGGTTCTATGGCCAGGTATTGGGTGGGCACACGGCGCTGGTGTACGCTGCCTTCCTGCTGATCCCCTTCGTCCACTGGCTGCTGTATCACAGCAGCTTCGGCCTGCGCCTGCGCGCCTGCGGTGACAATCCGCATGCGGCCGATGCCGCGGGCGTGAGCGTGCAGCGTACCCGCTACGCCGCCATGCTGATCGCCGGTATCCTCTGTTCTTTCTCGGGGGCCTACATCTCCATCGTGCAGAGCGGCTTCTTCCTGCGCGACATGACGGCCGGCGCGGGCTACCTCGCCCTGACCGCCATGGTCTTCGGTAACTGGCGCCCCATTTACACGGCGCTCGGCTGCATCATGTTCGGCTTTTTCAGCGCCGTGCAGATCCAGATTGAAGGCGTGGACCTGCCGGTAGTGGGCCGCATTCCCGGCTCGCTGATCCAGATGATCCCGTATGTCGTGACCGTGATCGTGCTGGCTGGCCTGATGGCCAAGTCGGTTGCACCGAAGGCGCTCGGTACACCGTTCGTCAAATCGCGATGAACAAAAGGGCGAAGGGAGCACTTGCTGCCTTCGCCGCGCTCACCCTGCTCGCCTGCGTTGTCATTTTTAGCGCGGGCGAGTATCTCAGCTCCCCGGTCCAGCGCCGGGTGGGCGAACCTCCTCCCGAACTGTTTGCAAGGGCGGTTCGTATTCCTGCAGCGGGTGGCCACGTGGCCGGCTGGGTCGCGCGCGGCAGCGGCAGCGGCAGCGGGACGCACTGCCGCCTATGGTATGTCCGGTGCTGATCGTGGGCGGGGCACAGGACCGCCACACCAGCGAGGCTGAAACGCGGCGCATGCATGCCGTGGCCCATGCACACAAGTCACTGTGGATCGTGGCAGGGGCTGCCCATGTCGATTTCCACGAGCACTCGCGCGTGCTCGAGCAGCGGGTAGCTGCATTCCTCGCCGCACACATCGGGCCACCCACCTGCTAATCCACCGGAAAAACAAGCTCTGCAGCCCCCACCAGAATCAGATTTTTCGCGGACACGGTCCATCCGTTCGCATAGCGCAGCGGCTGGTTCAAGGAAGTGTGCTCTGGCCGTGCCGGCGGATTGGGAAGCCCGTCGCCCAGAAAGCCTTTACCCGTTCATAAGCGCCGGCAACAATCATCGTTAGCGCCTTCGTTGCCCTCCTCTCCCACGCCGCCGCCAGGCACAGCGCCGATGCCCAAGTTCGTCCAATGTCGCCCCTTGCCGAAAGGGGAACACGCACGCTCATTTTCCAAGCAGGGTTCCAAAACGGCAAAGGACGCCGGAAAAACAACATTAATTTGGCAATGTGAAAAAAAAATCAATGTTTCTTGACAATATTTATTTAAGATAAGATCATCAATCGCGTTTCAAAAAACGGCGGTGGTCGGGCAGATTTTCTCCTGAAGGTGAAAATTTGGCAGCAATGCAGAGAGCCTTAAAAAGCCCATTCGGGCAGCCCTGGCCACTATCCTCGGCATCCATAAGATGTTGATTTATCACCAATTTTCAGGGAATTTCCGTGTCACTTTTAACTTTTATCCTCGATTTCGACGGCACCATTTGCGATACGCGCGACGCAATCAGCTCATCGCTTGTTCATGCATTCGAAACTGCGGGCATCGCAAAACCAGATAACTCATCAGTCCACCATCTGATCGGGACTGGTAAAACCTTGCAGGAAACCATTCACGCCCTGCATCCTGCGGGCGGCTCGCTGAGCGACGCCGACATGGCGCACTGGATGAAGACCTACCGCACTGCTTATCGCCAATTTGGGGAGGAAAAGGTGCATCTGTTCGCTACCGTAATGGAAACGCTCACTCTGCTGAAGAACCATGCCAACCTTATCCTGCTCAGCAATAAAGGGATGGCTGCCATTGAGCATTCCCTAGAGCGGCTGTCGATCAAGGATCACTTCGACCTGGTTCTGGGAGAAGAACCCGACATGCCGAAAAAGCCGGAAGCGGCTGTATATGACGTCCGCATCCTGCCCCGCTTTCCGGAGTTAAGCCGCGAGCACTGCATCGTCGTGGGGGACACTGAGGCGGACTTGCAGTTCGCCAAAAATATCGGCGCCATCGGATGCTGGGCCGCATACGGCTTTGGCGACCATGCCAACTGCGAACAGCTCGGCTACGATCACAAGCTGACGAAATTTAGTGACTTGACACGATTTATCAACTAAGTACGGTCGCGAGATTACTGTCGTATGGATAATAACAGCAATAAAAAAGAGACGTATTACTTGCCGAGCATTTCCGATTCCCGTCTCGCGGAAAACATATTCAGATCGGTGAAAGCTGAGATCTACCATTTTCTGGACGATGCAATTCGCTATTTTCTGAATCTGCACCCAGCCGTCGCCAATATTGCGCCGGTTGAAACATGGCGCATCGCACTGACTGCCCATAAATATGGCGTCATTTATTTGATTGACCGGCGCGAAGCGTCTGCCTACGATTTCGGGGGAGCCGCCGACAGCAAGGTCATGACACGCATCGCCGAAATTCTCACCGAAGATCAGCGGGTTAATCGGCTGTTCAATTTCGCGATCTGCGCGTGGGTCCATGCCATCGACGTGCGCAAGAAGTATTCGGAAATTCGGTTGCCCAAGCATGCTTTCATGAGCGAGGGTGACCAGGCCGTATTTGTGAATCAGAATGATTTTGGCGGATTCTTTCCTGTTGATGCGTTTGCGCTCACCACCCCGCTGTACGATCTGCATGATTTCGTGCATTACAGCTGCGCAATGATTGATCGGAATCTGTACGGGTGCAAGTACTTTCGCCGCTTCTCCTCTTTGCCAACGCGGCTCCAGGCCTTGGTGCGTGACGCGGGGTATCGCTCTGAAACGCCTAATCTGTATGGCGACGGGTTCATGTTCCGGGAGCTGTCGCTCGGCTTGTTCGACACCTATGAGCCGCTCATCGACAGCGACAGCGAACTTTATAACACGATCAGCGACAAGCTGTTTCAATACTTGAAAGGTGAGCTTGCGCTGGCACAGCCGTCCTCGGGCCGGGTGTATCAGGCGCCGGCACCGCTCGACGTCGACGCCCTGGCCGTGCTAAGCCAGAACAAGGCGTACGAGCATTCGGCATCGGAGTGCGAAGAACATTTCTTCATTCGCAGCGGCCCTGGCGCGGCAAACGATTCGTATGTCCATCTGCCAATCGTAGAACGGCTCGACGCCATGAAAAGCACCGAACTCAATTATTTTGAGCGGCGTAATTTTCTTCGGCACCGAGCCCAGAAGCTGGCCTACCTGCGCTATTCGACGCACTTGAAGAGCAAGTTCCCTGCGCGCGCCGAGGAGTTTTCCTTGCTTCACATGGTGGAGGAAAACCTGACCTTCGTCGATCATCTGCGCGGCGACCGCGTCAATCTGTTCAACCTCGTTGAACACTGACACGCACGCTCAATTGCACTAATGGCACCGGCCTGAGCCGGTGCTAACCATTCCATTTAACGTGTGGCCCAGCCGGCCCGAAAACCGGCATGTGCGTACAAGAATCATCAAGAAAATATAAGTAATGCAGACCAACAAACTTAGCGACGCTGAACACGTCCCGGCCGCGCGCACGACACAGTTTTTCACCGACTTTTCCGCATTTTGCGCTGCTGACATTAACGTCCTTGACGCCCAGCGCCGCGTCATATCGCTCGGTGAGGTGATCGGCGAATGGATGGCCAGCCAGGGACAGGATGCCGCCGTATTGTGCCCTATCATGCGCGCCGCCTTGCCCTTCGCCATTGGCGTGGCCGCCAGTTTTCCGGCGCGCGCGATCAGACCCATCAGGATTTCGCGGGCCGCCATCGACGCTGGCGCGGGCCTCGACACGCATTTCGCCGATATCCCTTCGGGAACGGTGCTATTGATCGACACAGTCACGGCCACCGGCAAGACTCTGTCCTACCTCGCCAAAGAAATACAGCGTCACCAACCCGGCTGCCGCATCATCGCCACTGTGGCTTATGCCAGCCCGCAGGCGCTCACGTTGCTGGAGCGGGAATCGGTGATTGATCATATGTGGGTGGGACATCTGTCCGACAGCGTCGACAGCAACGGCTATTTGATCCCGCCGACGAACGGCGATACGGGCGACAAGCTTTTTGATGGAATGATGTGATGGCGCCGCACGAGCGAACCGCCGTGCTTGGCACCTTCAGTTTGCAGCTCGGTGCCAATCATGTTGTCACTGTCGCCGAGTTGTTTGCACTGTTCGCGCACCACGGTATCGACGGCTATGTCTGCGGTGGCATCGTAAGGGATCTGCTTGTGGGCGACCCGTACAACGACATCGATTTCACTTTCCACGCCCATATTGATGACCTGCGTAAAATTCTTTGCAAGCATTATGGACCTGATATCATCCAGTTTTATAATCGCGATTTCGGGCTGCTGAAGCTCGGCACCGATCCTGACCGGCTGATTGACATTACCATGTACCGCAGCGCCGACAGCATCGGGGCATCCACCAGTCTCGAGGATGTTCGCTACGGTCTTGGTGCATCCCTGCTTGAAGATGCCCGCAACCGCGATCTGAGCATCAACTGCATGTATTGGAATGACCGTTCGGGTTTGCACGATCCGCTCGGCCACGCCATGGACGATATTGCGGCACGCCGCATCCGGGTCGCGGCCGACCCGCGCAAAGCCCGCATTGATCCCCGGATCAGCATGCGCTCCTTGCTGTTCCAGACACGGCAGTATGTGCTGTCGCCGTGTACCCACGATTACCTGCTGACGCATCTGGATGCCAATATCCTGTGCTATCCGCAGGACAAGTTCAGCGACTATGTCCACGCCCTCGTACGTGGACGCCGCGAGTCGGCCCACGCGCTGTATCACGCCGCGTGCGGCTTTCTTCCCGCGGGCACAGCACGCGAACAGCTCGCGCGTGCCTGCAATGTCGGCGACGCCGTTTGACGCGTGCTGAGGGACAGGTTTGTTTTGATTTTTTTCGCGTTTAAGGGCAGGTTGGCTGCATGACTTTTTTTAAGAAGTGGCGCAATATCGCCGTTTTGGTGCTGTGCGTGAGCGCTATCGGCGCCCTGTTCGTTCACTCAAGCAGGCGCTTACTGGTGGACGACGCCAGAGTAGTGGCCGACATGATCACGCTCGCCGCCGCCGTGGAGGGGCGGGTGGCCGACATCGCCGTCAAGGAAAGGCAGGCAATTGCCCGCGGCGACGTACTGGTCAGGATCGACAGCCAAGCCGCGCGTCTGGCTGTCGAGGGCATCGAAAAGGACCTGGCAATGGCCCGCATCGAAATCGAACGGCTTGAGCGGCACCTCGCGCTGCAGACAAGAACGGCCGTGCTGGACGTCAAAAGTGCGCGATCGTCCCTGCACGCGGCCCATACCCGGGCCGCGCTGACGGCGCAGCAACGGACCCTCTCGCGCGCGGAGACCGAGCGGGCCAGACACCTCACCGCCTCCGGTTTCCTGTCCGCGGGCGGGCTGGGCCGCTACCAGAACGAAGCGATCAAGGCGCAGCTCGACGGTGCGCAGGCGGCGCAGGTGCTCGATGCTGCGGGCGAACAAACCGCGCGCGCCTTGCTGGCCCAGCAGAACGTAGCGCTGGGCAGGCTGGACTTGCAAACTGCAAAAACCAAACTGGAACGCAACGCGATCGCACGTCTGGCACTACTCGACAGCCTCCAAAAGCACGACATCAAAAGCCCCGGAACGGGCATCGTGGACAAGATATTTGTGCATGCGGGTGAATTTGTTATGGTAGGCAAACGTGTGATGCTGATCCATGATCCCTCGACCATTCATATCCGCGCCAACGTCAAGGAAAAAGACCTGGGCAAAGTAGCGACCGCGCAGACAGTGGCGATCCGCTTCGACGGCTGCAGCGACGACACCGCCCGCGGTGTTGTGACCGACATCGGCTCAACCACCAATAGCGAATTCACGGTACTGCCGGCGATTGTCCCCGGTGGCAGTTTTGTCAAGGTCGCCCAGAGCATCCCCATTAAGATTGCTATCACGGACACGCGCTGCGCGGTGCGTCCGGGCATGCAGGCCGAAGTCGAGTTCCGGCGCTAGATGCTCGCCCGTTCCCAGCTGGTACCCATTGCAATCGCAGCGGGCGCGACCTTTCCCATGGTGTTGTCGAGTACCGCCATCAGCGTGGCACTGCCCGCCATTTCGGCCGAGCTCGGACTGACGTCGGGCGAAATGCAGGGTATCGCGGCGCTGTTCTTTCTCACCTCCTCCATTTCCATGCTGACCGCCAAAACGCTGGTGAGCCGGTATGGCATTCGGGCTACCTTCATTTTTTCTGTCCTGGTGTTTAGCCTGGGCATCGTGATTGCCTGCGCCAGCGCGAATTTTGCCGTGCTCGCGGTCGGCCGCGCCCTGCAGGGCGTGGGCACGGGCGTCATTCAAACCTTGGGCATCCTGATCATCTCTCCGCTGTTTCCAGTCTCGCGCCGGGGCTTCGCCATGGGCTTGTTCGGCACCTGCATCCTGCTGGCGCCGGCCATCGGTCCCGCTTACGCCGGCTACCTGCTCGAGTTTTTCAACTGGCGCGCCTTATTCTATTCGATGCTACCAGTAATGCTCACCGTGCTCCCGCCCCTCTCACGCGCGCTGAGCGCCGACATCAGCAGCGCACGCGAACGCTTCGACTGGCTCGGTCTGCTGGTCATCGCACTGTCGCTGTCGGCATTTCTCACCGCCTCGATTCAGAGTACGGGGGGAGAGCCGGAGCTGGCACGCCTGTGCTACCTGGGCAGCGCCATTTTGCTCGCGCTGTTTGTCTGGATCGAATTTGATGTCGCCTCCCCTCTGATCGAACTGCAGTCACTGCGCCAGGTCGACTACAGCGGCAGCCTGGTGGTGATCTTCGTGCTCGGCGCTGTCCTGTTCGCAATGACCTTCTTGCTGCCCCAGTTCCTGGACCACGTAGCCAGGATGGATCCGGTCAGCATCGGCTACATCATGTTGCCGGGCGGGCTGGCGATGGCCTTCGCCTCGCCCTTGTGCGGCTATCTGAGCGACCGCTATTCGTCCACCCTCCTGCTTGCGCTCGGACTGGCCCTGCTGGCTTTCTCGTGCTGGCTGCTGACGGGGCTCCAACTGGGCATGGATCCTATGACCCTGATCATGTGGGTCATTGTGGGCCGCATGGCGCTGTCGCTCATCTTCCCGTGCATTTACAAAATATCGCTGTACCGTTTTTCCGGCGCGACGCTGGCGCAAGCGTCGGCGCTGGTCAATTTCACGCGCCAGATCGGCGGCGGTCTGGGCCTGGCGCTGGCCGGCTCCTACTTCCACTACCGCGATGGCGCCTGGCTCAACGCCATGCACGACACCGGCGCAACCGGCGCCGAAGGCTGGGATGAAGCGCGGGACCTGCTTGGACTGTCCATTGACAGCGCCGCCGGCGCCGGCTCTTTATCGACCGACGGCATCAGTACTTCGCTGCTGAGCCAGCTGGCCTCGCAGGCACTCACAATGCACGCCTACCGCGACGTTTTCGCCACCATGGCGCTGTGCATTGTGATTGCCGGCCTGGTGTTCGCCCTCACCAAGGTGGTCCGCCGCCTGCGTTCGGCTGCGCCCGAATGAGCCTTGCCCTTTTCTTTCTATCACCTGGAGATCAACCTTGAATATTGGTACCGCGCATACTGCGCTCGCGACAAAAGTCATTTTGCTGGGATGCGGCGAGCTCGGCAAAGAAATTGCCATTGAATTCATGCGCCTCGGTGTCGAAGTTATCGCCTGTGACAGCTACGCCAACGCGCCCGCCATGCAGGTGGCCAACCGCTCCCATATCGTGCCGCTGCTCGACGGCGCGGCAGTGCGGGCCGTGGTCGCGCTGGAACGGCCGCACTACATTGTCTCCGACACCGAGGCCATCGCGGTGGATCAATTGCTGCTGCTCGAAACGGAATTGCCGGATGTGCGGATTGTGCCCACTGCCAGGGCACTTGCCATCACGGCAGACCGCGAAAGCATCCGCCGCCTGGCCGCCGAGCAACTGGGCCTGTCGACGGCGAAGTACGCCATTGCAGAGACTGCGCAAGCGCTTGCCGTGGCAGCGCATGCACTCGGATTCCCCTGCGTCGTCAAACCCGTCAAGGGCTTTAGCCGTAGCGGCCAGTCCATTGTGGGTGATGCCAGCGGGCTGGCGGATGCATGGCAGCGGGCCCAGGCCGGCAACCGGGGCATCTCCTGCAAGGTCATCGTGGAAGAGTTTGTGCCCTTCCAGGCCGAGATTACGCTGCTCACTGTGCGCGCTGCCAATGGCACCTTTTTTTGCGCGCCCATCGGCCATCGCCAGGAAGGGGGCGATTACGTTGCCAGCTGGCAGCCCCATCAACTAGACCCGGCCCATCTGGAAAAAGCGCAGCAGATGGCCGCCGCCGTCACCGCCGCGCTGGGCGGCTACGGCATTTTTGGCGTCGAGCTGTTTTTGCTGGAAAACGGGGACGTGTATTTCAATGAAGTGGGACCGCGCCCGCACGATACCGGCATGGTGACTGTCGCCTCGCAATTGCACAGCGAGTTTGCCCTGCATGTGCGCGCCATTCTCGGGTTGCCGGTGACGGAAACGCAACTGGCGTCGCCGGCGGCCAACGTCGTGTTCAGGGCTGACACCCCATCGGAGCACCCGGTGCTGGTCGGCGTTGAGCGCCTGTTCGCCACGCCAGGGGTCGATTTCCGCTTTTTCGGCAAGCCAAAAAGTTACGCCCGCCGCATCATGGGTACGGTCCTGGCACGCGACACGTCGGCCGCGTCGGCCCTGGAAAAAGCTGGTGAAGCCGCGAAAAAAATTGCGCTGCAATAGCGCGCACTTGCGCGAGAACGATTCTTCAACAACGGGAGACAGATAAATGAGCAGAGCCGACACCCTCATCGCATTCGATGAAGCCGGATTGCCCTCGTGGGAATACGACACCCACCGCAGCGCCATCAGCAAAGCCTATTTGCTCAAGGATTTTGTGCAAGCCTTCGGATTCATGAGCCAAGTCGCCCTGTGCGCGGAGAAACGCAATCATCATCCTGAGTGGTCAAATATTTACAACAGGGTGTGCATCACCCTGACCACCCATGATGCCGGCGGACTGACGGCGAAAGATGTAGGCCTGGCACGGCAGATCGATGAAATCTTCCGCCAGGCCATGAGCGCACACTGACCCGCCGCCGGCATGCGCCGGCGTCAAGGCTTACTCGGAGCGATAGTTGGGCGCTTCCTTGGTCATCTGCACGTCATGGACATGCGATTCGCGCATGCCGGCCGAGGTGATCTCGACAAACTCCGCCTTGTCGCGCAGCTCGCCAATGGTAGCTGCACCGCAGTAGCCCATCGACTGGCGCACGCCGCCTACCAGCTGGTAGAGAATGGCCAGCACGCTGCCCTTGTACATGACCCTGCCTTCAATTCCTTCCGGCACGAACTTGTCGGCCTTGGCGCCGGCTTCCTGGAAGTAGCGGTCAGCCGAACCATCTGCCATCGCGCCCAGGCTGCCCATGCCGCGGTATGACTTGTAGCTGCCACCCTGGTACAGGATGACTTCGCCAGGGGCTTCGTCGGTGCCGGCCAGCATACTGCCCATCATCACTGTCGAGGCGCCGGCCGCCAGTGCCTTGGCGATATCGCCCGAGAAGCGGATGCCGCCGTCGGCAATGCAGGGCACGCCTGTACCCGCGAGGGCGTTGGCGACGTCGGAAATGGCGGTGATCTGGGGCACGCCAACTCCGGCCACGATGCGGGTGGTGCAAATGGAGCCCGGGCCGATCCCGACCTTGACAGCGTCGGCGCCGTATTCCACCAGCGCGCGCGCGGCAGCCGCGGTTGCAATATTGCCGCCAATTACATCTACTTGAGGAAAGTGGTTCTTGATCCAGCGCACCCGGTCCAGAATGCCTTGCGAGTGACCGTGCGCTGTATCGACCACCAGCACGTCCACCCCGGCGGCGACCAGTAGTTCGATGCGCTGCTCGTCACGGGCACCGACGCCCACGGCGGCGCCAACGAGCAGCTTTCCTTGGGCATCCTTGGAGGCGAACGGATGTTCTTTGGATTTCTGGATATCCTTGACGGTGATCAGGCCGCGCAATTCAAAGTCATCATTAACCACCAGCACGCGTTCGAGACGGTGCTTGTTCATCAAGCGCTTTGCCTCGGCAGGATCGGCACCTTCCTTGATATACACCAGTTTGTCGCGCGGTGTCATTTTGCTGCGCACTTGCGCATCAAGATCCTCTTCAAAGCGCAGGTCGCGGTTTGAGATGATGCCGACAACCACCGTGCCTTCGACGACCGGAAAGCCGCTGATACCGTGCTGTTCAGTAAGGGCAATCACTTCGCGGATGGTCATGGTTGGCGGAATCGTGATGGGATCACGCAGCACTCCGGACTCGAAGCGCTTGACACGCGTGACTTCACTTGCCTGGCGCTGCGGCGACAAATTCTTGTGAATGATGCCAATGCCCCCTTCCTGTGCCATGGCAATGGCCAGACGCGCTTCCGTCACCGTGTCCATGGCCGCCGACAGCAGCGGAATGTTCAAGGAAATATTGCGGGTGAGCTGGGTTTTGAGGCAGGTGTTCGAGGGGAGAACGTTTGAATAAGCCGGCACGAGCAGCACATCATCGAATGTGAGTGCTTTGTTGAGTAGACGCATTGCATTTCCTAGTGGCACAAAAACGTATTATACAGAGTGTGACCCACAGCATGGTCAACTTGTAAAATTTGTCTTAGTGTCATGCCGTCGCAGCGTGCTGCCGATACGGTTCAGCGCGCGCGTGCCACCGAACGTTTCAAGGTCCACGTGAAGCCAAGGCCGGCCGAAGTGCCGTGTTCCTGCCGCAGCAGAGGGCTCTGCCGATTAGCCGCCCCGGCGTAGCTTTCGTAGCGCACAAAGCCGAACAGGCGCAGGTCTGGCGAGATCATGCGCGTACCTGACAGCCCTACCCGCACCAGCATCAGCCCGCCTGCGGCGTCATAGGCCGGTCGCGCCGCCGTCGCATAGGCCGGCGCCACATCGTAGAAGTAACCGTTGATCTTGCGGTCGCCCGCCACCAGCGACAGGTTGGCATCCATGGTCCAGCGGGCGCCTTCGCCGCGCGTTTCATATGACAGGCGTGGCTCGAAGGTGTAGCCCTGCCCCCGCGCACCACCACGCAGTTCGATCACCGCGCGCAGCGGCAGCTCAAGGCGCACCCGGCTCGCCTCGCTCGGACGGTATACATTGATCTTCAGGCGTGGGCCGAATTCAACCAGCGTGCCAAGGTCCGGCATGCCTTCCCGAATCTCGACGTCGTCAGAACTCGCCGGCAGCGATCCGGCCAGCCCCACATCGAGCTCCACGCGGTCGCTGCGAAACAGGCGCGCGCCCACGCCTTCCTGGTCGGCGCGGAACACTTCACCACGGTAGATGAAGTAAGGCAGCAACAAGCCGCGCGTGGAGCGGTCGGACGCGCCGGGATAGGCGGGCGTGGTCGCCGCAAAACCAAAGGCGCCCAATTCCCACAAGGGGAGCTGCTGCTGCGCGGCGGCAGGGACACTGGCGGCAAACCAGGCTGCGGTGCAGCAGGCGAAAGCGCGGCGGATATGGGTCGCGGTCATGGATCTGGTTCCGTTCAAGATGAGGGTTGTAGACCAGTATCGTCAGCCCTGCTCTTTTCGTCAACAGGCGCGCCGTGCGCGCCTACGCACACGCCATGAACAAAAAAGCCGGCCGTTGCTGCCAACGCCGGCTTGTGTCTTCCCTTGCGCGATTGCTTACGGCCAGATGGCCTTGAGCAGCGCGGCCAGGTGGTAGCCACCCTTGATCAGCTGCGTGCGGGCCAGGTCCGAGCTCGGTACTGGATAGCGCTCGCCCATTTCAAGACCAAAGGTGTAGGCGGTCTCGCCCTTGCTGGTGGTGCGCGCATCGCGCTTGGTCACCGTCACGTCCTGGTGCGCCAGCTTGGCGGCAGCCAGCGACTCGGCCGCCCACTGGTAAGGCCAGGTGACCGGGTCGCCGGTGTTGACCGACACTTCTTGCCTGGGATCGGTGAACTTGGCGGCAAACTGCTCGGGCGTGCGGGTGCTGCTGCGGCGCATGGCGTAGGTGACGACGGTGCTGTCCCAGTAGCTGTGGAATGGCTTGGTGGGATACTTCTTGCCTCCTTCGGGAACATAGGGCGCTTCGCCCGTCACCGCCTTGGTGACGGCGTCGATCTTGGCGTCGTCCAGCAGCAGGTTGTTGCCCCCGCGTGACTCAAAGATCTTGACCGAGTCAATCTCGGCTTTCGTGGCAGGCACGACGAACTTGCCATCGGCACTCACGTAGGCAGCGCCCATGTGCAGCGGCTGGTGGATGTCGCCGGTCATGTGGGCAATCAAGAGCAGCGCCTGGCGTGGCGTGAAGCCACGCGGGTTGTTGACGGGGTCGGTCTTGCCCTGCAGGACGGCGATCGATTGCTTGAGCGTTTGCACGATATCGACATCCGACCCACCCACGATGCCGTCGTGGTAATGGTCATGCTGGAACGGCACATTGGCGTAATGGAATTCATTGTGGCGCGGGTGGGCGGCAGCGTAAGCGGCCATTTCCGGGGACGGGGCCGGGTAGCCCACGCCACCCTTGGCCGAATCGGCCAGGGTGGTGATCGATTCGAGCGTCTCGCCCGGCAGCAGCAAGGCCTTGACCTGCTTCTCGGCATTGCTGCCCTTGATCAGCTTTTGGGCGATGTTGCCGACGGCGCGGTGGCCTTCATTGCCCCATGCCAGCGCTTCGGTGGAGAGGAAGGCGGCAGAGAGCGCCATGACACAAGCGAGTTTTTTCATGTTCAGGTTCCTGGTGTTGGGAAAATCAAGGGACAATCTGGATGCGTCCCGCCGGTTCGGTGATGCCAACCGGCTTGCCTGCCTTGTCATGCTTGACGAGGTAATCGACCAGCACATCGAAGTCGCGCCTGTGCGTATCGATCTTGTTGCGGGCCTCTTTGAATACGGGGAAATTGTCGCCGCCTTCCGCGACAAAATTGTTGGTGGTGACGCGATAGGTGGCGCCGTCCTTGATGGCCACGCCATTGAGCTTCATGCTGCCCGGCACCACGCGCTGCCCGGGCGGCCGGGCGGGATCCCAGCGGTAGGTGAAGCCATTCGATACTTGCAGCACCGATGGCTCGGCCGCGCCTTCCCGGATCCACTGCTGCTCAAGCACGGTGCGCAACTGGGCGCCGGTCAGGTCCATCACGACCATGGTGTTGCCAAACGGGAGCACGATCTGCACCTGGCCCACGGTCGCGGTCAGGTTCTCGCCCACGTCCAGGTCCTTGCGGATGCCGCCGGTATTCATGAAGGCGATCTGGGCATTCTGGTCCTGGGTGGCCGCCAGGAAGGCGTCGGCAATGACCCCGCCCAGCGCAGTTTCGCCGGCCGCACTGGCGCGCCGTCCCATGGAGCGCACGGCCACCCGGGCCAGCGGCTTGGCCAGCGCTTCCTTGCTGCGCGCGCGTGCCGAGGCGAGATAGGCCGCCACTTTTTCGTCCGGCGGGTATTGTCCGGGCTTGATCACGACATTGCGCACCTTGATGTCCAGCACGGCCTTGGTGGCAGGATCAATTTTCATGTTAATGCGCGAGAGCACGTGGCCGCCCATCTCGGCCTGGGTAATGGTGCGTCCATCGACCTTGCACTGAAAGCCCTTGTGCGTATGGCCACTGATGATCAGGCGGATTGCCGGATCGAGCCGCTTGGCAATGCCGACGATGGGGCCTTTGAGTTCGCTGCAATCTTCCTTGTCGAACGCTTCAGTAGTGCTGCCGCCTTCGTGAATAAGGAGCACGAACACGCTGGCGCCCTGGGCGCGCAGGGCCGGCATCACGGCGTTGATGGCGTCAGCCTCGTCGACAAATTCCAGGCCGGTAATGCCGGACGCCAGCACGACCGAGGCGGTGTCCTTGAGCACGGCGCCAATGACGCCCACCTTCAGGCCCTTGACGTCGGCAATGCGCCAGGCCGGCAGGAAGGGTTTGCCGGTGGCGCTGTCGAGCACGTTTGCCGCCAGGTAGGTAAAGCCGGCGCCGCGGAAGTCGGGGGCGAACTGGCAGGCTTTTTCAGGCTGGGTGGACACGCAACCGCCGTTTTGCTGGCGCAGCAGTTCGGCGCGACCCTTGTCGAATTCGTGGTTGCCTACCGAGCTGGCGAACATGCCGGCCATGGTCAGGGCGTTCAGGCTCGGTTCATCGGCCCACATGGCCGACATGGCCGGGCTGGCGCCGATCAGGTCGCCGGCGCCGACAAACAGCAGGTCGCGGTCGACCTTGCGCCACGCCTGCAGGGCGGCGGCGACATTGTCCACGCCGCCGGCCAGGTGCGATTGCCGCGCCCCGTCGGCCGCACTGGTGTATTCAAATTTGCTGGCATCGAGATGGCCGTGGAAGTCGTTCATGCCGACCAGGTTGATCTCGAGCGGAACTGCGGGTGCCACGGCGGCCGTGGTACAGCCGGAAAGAACGGCAACGGCCAGCAGGCTCGCGCAGAGCGGACGAAGGAATAGTTTCATAAACAGGAGGATAACCGATGCGCGCCGCCACAGGAACGCGCATCGCCGTCAGAATAGTTTCTTAATGTATCTGTCCCAGCGGGACCGTCAAAAAAAACGGCCGGTGTCGCCACCAGCCGTCTTGTCAGTTCACACGCGACAATCTGTCAGCTTAGAACTCGTAACGCACGGTTGCCTGAACAACCCACTGCGATTCCTGGCGGGCATTCTTCGCGGTGTAGTTTTCCAGATTCTCGACACGGTAGACATACTTGCCGTCTTGCATACCAGCATAGTCCACGAAGTTGCGCGAGGCACCACCGGCAGTGGCGAAGCCCACTTCGTTAATCCGGCCCCAACGCTTGTTGAGCATGTTGCCGAAGTTGGCGATATCAAGCACGAACACGCCCTTGTTGCCCTTGAACAGGCCTGGCACTTCCTGGCTGACGCGCAGGTCGATGCTGTTGGTCCATGGCGAGAAGGAATCGTTACGTTTCATCAAACCGCCGGCATTACGCAGCAGTTCCTTGTTGCTGTTGACGATATCCCAGAACTTTTGCTCGTTCGCCTTGTTGGTGGCCGTGTCGCCAAAGAACAGGACTTCGCCCGAACCGAAGGCACTTGGAATGTACATCAGGTCGTTGCCGGAAATGCTGTCGCCGTTCATGTCGTTGCTGTAGGTCCAGCTGTACGGCTTGCCGGTACGGCCTTCGTAGAAGGCGCCGAAGGTGGTCTTGTACTTGCCAAAGAATGCCTTTTCCCAGGTCAGCGACGCATTCACACGGTCCTTGACCAGATAGGACGAATTGGCCAGCACTTCGTCGTTCGGGTTCAGGCTAGGATTGGCGCTCCAGTTCGAGGCAGCCTGCGACGAGGTCAGGGGATTGACGTCTTCGGCTTCGGTGTAGGTGTATGCCAGGGACCAGCGTGGGCCCTTGGAGCGGCTGTTGCCGACCGACAGGGTGACCAGCTGACCGCCGCCCAGCTCGCTATTGCGTGCTTCCATCACCTGGCCGAAACCTGGGTTCGACAAAGCCACCGTGCGGTAGCCCTGGCATTCCAGATCGGTACGGAAGGTGCCCGTCGCGGTGGCGCAGGACGCCAGATAACCGGCACCGGTGAAGTACATTTCGCGGCCATCAGGACCGATGCGCGTTGGCGCGCCCAGGTTCAGGTTGCGGTAAAAGATGCTCTTGTTGGTCTTGGTGTACAGGTACTCGGCACTGGCAACCATGCCAAACCATGGCAGTTCGTGCTCCACGCCCAGGTTGGCCTTGTAGACCGATGGCTGGGCAATGCCCGGCGCCAGGATGTCGACGTTCGATGCTGGCGGGATACCGGCGATCGGCTGCTGGCCGCGCGGATCAGCCACGAACAGGCCTTCACCGCGGCATGGCGCGAAGCCGGCGGTGCCGCAACCGGTAGTATAGATACCCACGCCATTGTTGGCGAAGGGGTTGCCCAGCCAAACGTTCAGGGCCGAACCCTGGAACAGGCCGGCGCCGCCGCGCACCTGGGTGGCGCGCGCCGTGTTGAGGCGGTAGTTAAAGCCAAAACGCGGCTGGATCAGCGAATCGCCGTCAATGGTAACGGTATTGTCCACGCCCAGGCCACCACTGTCGCGCACCATGGCGCGGAAATCGGCGTTGTAGACCCCGGCCACGCGTGGCTGGGCAATGGCTGCGTTGCGCACTGGACGGTCGTTGGTGCTGGCCTTGTCGTAACGCACGCCGTAGGTCAGGTTCAGCTGCTTGTTGACCTTCCAGGTGTCCTGCAGGAACAGGCCCAGGGTGTCCAGCGTCCAGACAGCGGCGCCGTCGTTGAGCGTACGGCCAGCCGTCGGCAGCGTGGCCTGGTAGTTCTGCGGACGACCGCGGCGGAAATTCTCCAGCACGGCCTGCTCGATGATTGCGGCCGACGACGTGCTGCAGTTGACGGCGCCGATGGTGTAGGTGAAGGTCGCGCTCGAGTTCTGGCAGCCAAAGCTGTAGTTACCATTGGCGTTGGCAACGAAGGCATTGAAAATGTCGTTGCTCTGGTAGTCGCCGCCAACCTTGATCTCATGGTCGCCACGCACCAGGGTCGCGCCGAAATAGGCATCGATGGTTTCGGTCTTGAGCAGGTTGAAGTGACGGAAGTTCTCGGTACCGAAACGCAGCGTGCGGGTGCCGCCGAGCACTGTCTCAGGCGTGCCGGTCGGCAGCGGTCCCGGGAAATTCAGGGCAATGGCCGGCAGGAAGGCATTGTTGTTGCTGATCTTGTCGTTGTCGCGACGCGAAATCTTGAATTCCGTCGAGAACGTCGGGCTCCAGTCAGAGAACAGCTGGGCCACAACACTTTCGGTCTGCTTTTCTTCCTGGAACAGGTAAGAGCTGAGCGAAATGCTGCGCGTGCCGTAGCCGGAGAAGCGTGGCTCGGACTGCTTGGTCTGCTGCCAGCGCACGTTGGCGCGGTGGTTGTCGTTGATGTTCCAGTCCAGCTTGAGCAGACGGTCCGACACGGTCAGTTCGGTGCCGGCTGGCACATCGGCGCCGCCAATGTCAAAGCCATAACCCTTCGCCACATTCTGGGCGCCGGTAATGGCCGAGCCGGTAATGCCGACGTTGGTCAGGTTGCTGCCCAGCGGACCAAAGGTTGGCGAGGTACGCGAACTATTGGTGTCTTCCATGCTCAGGAACATGAACAGCGTGTCCTTGATCAAGGGGCCGCCCAGGGTCACGCCCTTGGTGCGCTCATAGAAATCCGGCTGGTCGTTGTACTGGTCAGTGGTGACATTGTATTGCTTGCCGACCGCTCTTTCATCGCGCGCCAGGGCGTACAGGCTACCCTTCCACTGATTGGTACCGGACTTGGTGACGGCGTTGATGTTCGCGCCCGTGTAACCCTTCTGGGTCACGTCATAGTTCGAGATGTTGACCTGCACCGACTGGATCGCATCGATCGAAATCGGCTGCTTGTCGGTTGGCAAGCCATTGCCTTCGAGGCCGAAGGTGTCGCTGATGCTCACGCCGTCAACGGTGATCGAGTTGTAGCGCGCGTTCTGGCCACCGACCGAAATTTCGCCACGGCCCTTGTCGGTTTGCGACAGGCGTGGATCGAGACGGGCATAGTCAGCCAGGCTGCGCTGTACCGAGCCGAGCGCATTGATCTGGGCGCGGCCGATATTGGTGCCGGCACCCATGGCCGAGCTGTTGATCTTGTCCGATACCGTCTGACCGGTAATGGTCACGGTCTGGATCGGCGCGCCGATGGTGGCATCGACGGAAGCGGTTTCGGCCAGGTTGGTGTAAACGTTTTCACGACGCTCGGTCACGCCATTCTTGGTGATGACGATCGTGTAAGGACCGCCGGCGCGCAGGCCGCGGGCCACGTAGCGGCCCTGGGCGTCGGTGACGACATTGCTGACCGAACCGGATTCAGTATGGATGATGGAGACGGTCGCGCCACCTGCAGGCTGGCCGTCCGCGCCGGAAATACGGCCGCCGATTGCCGAGGTGGTGTTCTGCGCGAACGACGGCGTGGCCGACAGAGCGATGGACAAGGCCAGCGCAATCTTGGTCAGCTGAATCCGTTTTTGATTGATCATTGTATAACCCCAAAAAAAACTAATCGTGATCGGGAGCCCGTGAAGACTCCCCTCTTTACTTTGCTGCAAACCTGCCCAGGGACCTTGTAGGTCCTGTTTCACTTCCTGTACCAGCTGCCCGGTTTCACCGCGCGGCCCAAACAAAACTTGCGCGACCGCAACTTTAAACCCTTTTCGTGTCGGCTTGATGACACGGGCAACGGCTGCAATGGGTGTCCTGATTCGTCCAATATGCAGTACGGCGCTTCGTTGTGACAAATACCATTTCGTTTAAGAATTTATATGACAAACATATAAATTCACTAAGAGAAGCAGTTTTATTGACCTAAACGACAGTGCTCCAGAGTGAGAACTGCTAAGCGCGATTATAAATGAGCCATTCTCCAGAGAAATCCTTTCCTGGGGATTTTCGACAAAGGTTGGTTCGGATGCGCAAATGTGTAGCGGGTTGACCACAGAGCGGGGCAAACCTTAAAGGAACATCAATATGTAAATTCCCGTCTGGACTAGCTGCGGCCTGTGGATGCTTGCCGCGTTCCGGGTCAGTGAAACTCGCAGCTCAAGTGGAAGACGGGTCGTTAACGCAACATGCTGTCCGAAACAGTATTCCGGACGGCATGCTGGGGAGGGAAAAACACCGCTTAGCGGGCCCGCCTGGCCAGGCCGGCAACGTCCGCTTCAAACCTGGCAAAGCGCTGGTCAAGCTGGCGCGTCAGCCGCTTCTTGGCCGCCGCATCCAGAAAGCTGTAGCGAATGCTGTTGTAGGAGACTTTCTTCATTTCCGCATAGCTCGGCTTGTAGCGGCTGGCAAACAGCACGTATTCATGGGCCAGCGTGTGGCGCGTCACGCCTGCGTCGTCGGTGGAGATGACATAGGGCACGCCATACTTGCGGTATAGCGTAATGGGATGATTCTCCCCCTTGATGCCGGAGATAAAGGCATTGCTGGTGAGGTTGATCTCCACCGGAATGTCGCGCTCGCGCATGGTCTTCATGATGGCCGCGGCATTGGTTTCGTGCGCCAGGTCCAGGCCGTGGCCGATGCGGTCGGCGCCGGCCACGACCAGGGCATGATCGATATGAAAGCGCAGGCCGTCCGGCGGCACGTCGCCCAGCGCCAGCTCGCCGGCATGGAGCGCCAGCTTGACCTTGGGATACTGGGTTTTCAGGAACTGGAACATCTTCATGTGCAGCGCGTAGTCGCGCATCGACACCGCCTGGCTTTCCTGGCCCACGATATTGACACCGACAACCAGTGGGTTGCTGGTGCTCGCCTTGAACGCCCCTACCATCGAAGAGAACACCTGCGACGGCGACAGCAGGCGCAGGACGTAGGCCTGGTAGCGCATGGTGAAGCGCTCGTCGTCGATGCCTTCATGGGCACTGGTGATCTTGGCGCTGTAGTCCGCCACCGATTTGTTGAACGCCGCATCCTGCTCCAGCGCCGCCAGCCACCCGCGCATGGTATCGGTCAGGACCGCGTCGCTGGACGCTGCCTGGCGCATGCGGGCGTCAAAATCGGCATTCGCGACAAACGGCGCGAGCTTGAACATGGTCTCGATGTAGCCCACGTTTTCCTCGATCGCGCGCTTCTTGATCTCTTGCAGGCCTTCGTTGAAGTTGGCGTTCGAGACAGCGTTGAAGTAACCGAAGGTCTGGAAGAACTGGCGGTCCGGTGGCGGCTGGATGGCACCATGATTGTCAAAATCCTTGGCCGACCAGCGCTGCAGCAGTTCGCGGTAGGTGTAATCGTCAGCCAGGATTTCGGCCGTCGACAGGCAATTGCGCTCCGCAGCGGGCCGCGCACGTTCCGCTGCCACGACATCCTTGCTGGTTTCGATGCGGTAGGTCTGCTTGTTGACGCAGTAGCCCTGGCGGTCCACCCAGTCCACATACTGCTCGGCGTAGATGGAGCCCGAATAGTGATGGTGCAGGTCGCCGCCCTTGGGCATCTGCGAGAAGAACAGGGTCAGTTCCGCCATTTTCGGCTCGCTGCCTGCCACCAGGGAGGCCAGGTGACGCGCGGTGGCCGCCTCGTTGGAGGTCGATGCCGGCGCTGCGTGGGCACTGGCGGCGATGGCGAGGGCTGCAAGCATGCAGCGCTGTTTAGTGATCATGGATGCGGTTTTCCAGTCGATGTACGTTGTTGGCCAATGCCGATTTACGACCCCTGGCGCTGGTGGACCTGGCGCCCGCAGGCATAGGTGGCAGCGATGGCGCGGTCGTCCCCCAGCAGCGCCAGCGCAAACAGCAGCTCCTCCAGATTGGTGCACTTTTCCGTGCGGCGCGCCAGCAGGGGCGTCGACTGCGGATCGAGCACGATGAAATCTGCTTCGGCCCCCGGCACAAAACTGCCGATGGTGCCTTCCAGTTGCATGCTGCGTGCAGCGCCCAGCGTGGCCAGGTAAAACATGCGCACGGCGGGCAGGTAGCTGCCTTTCAAGCGTGCTACTTTATAGGCTTCATTCATCGTTTGCAACATCGAGAACGAGGTGCCGGCGCCGACGTCGGTCGCCAGCGACAGCGATACACGCGCCGCGTCGGCCTGCTCGAAGTCAAACAGGCCGCTGCCCAGGAACAGGTTGGAGGTGGGGCAGATCGCGGCGGCGGCGCCCGATTCGGCCATGCGCGCAAAGTCCTCTTTATCCAGCCAGATGCAGTGTCCATACACGGCGCGCGGGCGCATCAGGCCAAAGCTGTCATACACGTCCAGGTAGCTGCGCGCCTTGGGATAGAGTGTTTTCACCCATGCGCATTCGTCCGGGTTTTCCGACACGTGGGTCTGGATGAAGGTGTCGGGATAGGCCGCCGCCAGCTCGCCCGTCAGACGCAGCTGCGCCTCGGTGGAGGTGGGCGCGAAGCGCGGCGTGATGGCGTACATGTTGCGGCCCTTGTTGTGCCACTTGCGGATCAGCGCCTCGCTGTCGCGCACGCCCCCTTCGGCCGTATCGCACAAGAAGTCCGGACAATGGCGATCCATCAGGATCTTGCCGGCTGCCATGCGCAGGTTGCGCGCCTGGCTCGCTTCAAAGAAGGCATCCACCGACTCGCGGTGCACGGTGCAGTAGACCATGGCGGTGGTGGTCCCGCAGCGCAGCAGCTGGTCAAGAAAGAATTCGGCGACTTCGCGCGCATGCTCCGGATCGCTGAACTGGCGCTCGGTGGGAAAGGTATAGGTCTCCAGCCACGGCAGCAGGCCCGGGGCCGGCGAGGCGATCATGTCGGTCTGCGGAAAATGCAGGTGGGTGTCGATAAAGCCCGGCATGATCACCTTGCCACGGTAATCGTGGATGGCGAGCGCCGGGTCGAGCGACGCTGCCAGCGCGGCGTAGTCGCCGGCCGCCTTGACCTTGCCGTCTTCGACAAGCAGCAGGCCATCTTCGTGCCAGTGCGCGGCGTCGCTGGTGAAAGCGGGATCGGCGTGAAAGTGCAGCAAGCTGGCCCGGTAAGCTTGCACGTTGTGAGGTGCTGTTGACATGAATGCTTTCGTGTTACGGCCGGCCGCGCGCATGCGCGACCAGCTTCAATGTAGGGATGGTGTGCTCTGCCTTGCTGGCCTGCTCCCACACCATGAGCAGCTGCGCCGACACGGCGGCGGCGATCACGGCCGGCTCCTTGCCGCTGATGCCGGGCAGGCCGATGGGGCAGACCATGGCGGCAATGCGCTGCGCAGCCACGCCGCGCTCGCGCAGCCGGTGCTCGAACTGGCGCCGCTTGGTGAGCGAGCCAATCAGGCCAAACCAGAGCACATCATCGCGTTCCATGATGGCCTGGGTCAGGCGCTGGTCAAGCGCGTGGCTGTGCGTCATGACCAGATAGCTGGCGTTGGCGGGCGCCTGCGCCACCACCGCTTCCGGGGTGTCGCTTGCCTCCACCGTCACGTTGGGTGGTACCTCGCGCGGAAACATGTCGTCCCGCTCGTCGACCCAGGTGACGCTGCATGGCAGGTGCGCCAGCGCGCGCACGATGGCCGCGCCCACGTGGCCGGCGCCAAACAGTACCAGGTGGGCCCTGGGCGCAGCAACCAGATCGACCAGCCAGCGGCGGCCATCCTGTTCCTGCATGACGTGCGTTCCGCGCTCGCGTGCGAACAGGGGGGCGGCATCGCCTGCCAGCTGCATCGCTGCCTCGTCAAACAGCGCGCGCCCGGGGGCGCCGTCGAGCGCCACCAGGCGCCACGTATCGCGCTGGCGGAGGCCTTCCAAAAGATCCATGTAAGCCGTATCGACGCGCTCGAATGCGAGATGCACCACGCCGCCACAGCACTGGCCAAGGCTGGGACCAAGTGCGAACCGTTCCAGATGGCGCTGGCGCCCTTCGTCCAGCATGGCACGAGCGATATCGATGGCACGCAGCTCCAGGTGGCCGCCGCCGATGGTATCGGCCAGCGTGCCGGCGCCGACCAGCATGCGCGCGCCCGCCTCGCGCGGACCGGAGCCTTCCACTTTTGCCACCGTCACCAGGACGGCGCTTGCGCGGGGATCCATCACGCCGCCTGTGTCATGGCCGCCTCGACAGCGGCAATGGCGTCAAGGATTGCTTCGCTGGTGGCCGGCGCGTTCAGCGGCGGGTTGACCGTATGATTGCCGACGCTGGACACCGCATCGCGAATGGCAAAGAAGACTGAAAACGGCAGCAGCAGCGGCGGCTCGCCCACGGCCTTGGAGCGGTGGATGCTGTCTTCGACATTGCTGTTGTTGAAAAGGCGCACGCGGAAGTCTTCCGGGCAGTCCGACACGCCCGGGATCTTGTAAGTCGATGGCGCATGCGTCATCAGCTTGCCGGCCGGGTTCCACCACAATTCTTCCGTCGTGAGCCAGCCCATGCCCTGGATGAAGGCGCCTTCCACCTGCCCGATATCGATGGCGGGATTGAGCGACTTGCCTGCGTCGTACAGCGCGTCGGCGCGCAGCAGCTTCCATTCACCGGTCAGGGTGTCGACCACCACTTCCGCCACCGCCGCGCCATACGCGTAGTAGGAAAACGGATGACCGTTCATGGTCTTGGGGTCCCAGTGCAAATTGGGCGTGGCATAAAAGCCGTCGGACCACAACTGCACGCGCGCCAGGTAAGCTTTCTGCACCAGCACCGGGAACGGCACTTCGTGCCCGTTGACGAACACGGTGTCGGCGGCAAAGCGCACGGCGGCTTCGTCGCCTCCATACAGCTTGACGGCGTAGGCGGTCAGGCGCTCGCGGATCTGGCGCGCCGCATCCTGCGCCGCCTTGCCATTCAGGTCTGCACCAGTGGAAGCGGCAGTGGCCGAGGTATTGGATACCTTGCTGGTATTGGTGGCGGTGGCGCGTACATGGGCCATGTCCACGCCCAGTTCATGCGCGACCACCTGCATGACCTTGGTGTTGATGCCCTGCCCCATCTCGGTGCCGCCGTGGTTGACCAGAATGGAGCCATCCACGTACACGTGCACCAGTGCGCCCGCCTGGTTCAGGTGGGTGACGTTAAAGGCAATGCCGAATTTGACGGGCGTGAGCGCCAGCCCTTTCTTGAGCACCGGACTGCCAGCGTTGTAGGCCGCGATGGCGGCGCGGCGCGCGCGGTATTCGCTGGTCTGTTCCAGCTGCGCCGTCAGCTCGTGGATGACGTTGTCCACGATGACCTGGCCATAAGGCGTGACGTTGCGCTCGTCGCGGCCGTAAAAATTAAGGCGCCGGATATCGAGCGCATCGCGGCCCAGGTTGCGGGCGATTTCATCGATGACGTATTCGATGGCGATGGCGCCCTGCGGTCCGCCAAAGCCACGGAAGGCGGTATTGGACTGGGTGTTGGTCTTGCCGCAGGCGGCGCGGATATCCACATCGGACAGGTAGTAGGTATTGTCAAAGTGGCAGACCGCGCGCGTGGCAACGGGGCCCGACAGGTCGGCCGAATAGCCGGCTCGCGTGACCATGTCCACTTTGGCGGCGACGATCTTGCCGGTCTCGTCGTAGCCCACTTCATATTCGTAATGGAAGCAGTGGCGCTTGCCGGTGACGAGCATGTCGTCATCGCGGTCGGCGCGCAGCTTGACCGGCCGGCGCAGGTGCGCGGCGGCAATGCTGGACGCGGCCGCCCACAGGGCCGACTGCGACTCCTTGCCGCCAAAGCCACCGCCCATGCGGCGGCATTCCACCACGATGTTATGCGAGTGCACGCCCAGCGCATGCGCGACCACGTGCTGCATTTCGCTCGGATGCTGGGTCGAGCACAGCACCAGCATGCCGCGGTCTTCGTTGGGAATGGCGTACGAGATTTGCCCTTCCAGGTAAAACTGCTCCTGGCCGCCCACATACAGTTCGCCCTTGACCGAGTGCGGCGCCTGCTCGAACGCGGCCTGGTAATCGCCCCGCTCAAGGCGCATGGGCGGCAGCACGTACGATTGCGCGGCGCGGGCGGCCTGCGGCGTGAGAATGGCGGGCAACTCTTCATAGGTGACCTTGCCAAGGCGCGCGGCGCGGCGCGCATTGTCGTGCGAATCGGCCACCACAATAAAGATGGGCTGGCCGATGTACATCACCAGGCCGTCGGCGAGAATGGGATCGTCGTGGATGATCGGGCCGCAGTCATTGGTGCCGGGGATGTCGTCCACCGTCAGTACGGCCACCACGCCCGCGCTGGCGCGCACGGCGGCCAGGTCGATGCCGGTGATTCTGGCGTGCGCCTTGCTCGACAGGCCAAGCGCCGCGTGCAGGGTGCCCTGCACTTCCGGGATGTCGTCGGTATAGGTAGCCTGGCCCAGCACGTGCAGCGTGGCCGATTCGTGCGCGCGCGGTGTGCCAACGGCCGTCCATGCGGCGGCGTTGGTGACGGGGATGCCTGCGTCATTCATGGTGTTCTCCTTACGCGCGCAGGGCAAAGGCGTTGACGGCATTTGCCGCCAGCGGCGCGTCCTGGCGTGTCTCGTACCAGAAGCGCTTGAGCAGGTTCTGGGCAGCTTTCATGCGGTAGGCACTGGAGGCGCGCATGTCCGACAGTGGCGCGTAATCGGTGGCGAGCAGCGCCATGGCGGCAAGCAGGTTCGCCTCGGTCCAGGGTTTGCCATTCAAGGAGGCTTCAGCTGCGGCTGCACGCTTGGGGGTGGCCGCCATGCCGCCGAAGGCGATGCGCGCGCCAGTGACGATGCCACCGTCCAGGGAAAAAGCGAACGCCGCGCACACGGCAGAGATATCCTGGTCAAAGCGCTTGGCCAGCTTGTAGGTCCTGAACACGACATCTGCGCGCGGGAGTGGCACGCGCACTGAGGCCACGATCTCGTCCGGCTGCATGTCCTTTTTCTGGTAGGCGAGGTACAGCTCTTCCAGCGGCAGCACGCGCTCGCCGGCGGCCGAACGCAGTACCACCTGGGCGCCCAGCGCGATCAGCCAGGGCATGGAGTCGCCGATGGGCGAGCCGTTGGCGACATTGCCGCCCAGGGTGCCGGCATTGCGGATCGGCAGCGATGCAAAGCGCTGCCACATCTCGGTCAACTGCTGCGGATAGTGTTCGGCCAGTGCGCGGTAGGCGTCTTCCAGCGTGACGCCGGCACCAATGTGCAGCATCCCGTCCGCGCTGGTGACGCTTTTCAGTTCGGCCACATGGGCAAGATAAATGATGTCGCCCAGCTCGCGCATCTGCTTGGTCACCCACAGGCCAATGTCGGTGGAACCGGCCAGCAGCGTGGCGGCCGGATACTGCGCGCGCACGGCCAGCAGTTCGTCGAGCGTGCGGGGCGCGTGGAAGTGGCGGCCCGCCGCGCTGTAAGTGGCCATGGCGCCGCACTGCAGGGGCAGGAGTGCAGCGGCCAGCGCCTCGCGGTCAAATTCCACGCGCGGCAGTTCGCCCATGCGCATGGCGGCATCGATGATGGGACGGTAGCCGGTGCAGCGGCACAGATTGCCGGAGAGCGCATCATCGACCTGGCAGCGGCTTGGCCTGCCTTCTTGCTTGAGATACATGCCCCACAGGGACATGACGAAACCGGGCGTGCAAAAGCCGCACTGGGAACCGTGGCATTCCACCATGGCCTGCTGCACCGGATGCAGCGTGCCATCGGCCTGCTGCAGGTCTTCCACGGTGAACAGGGCCTTGCCGTCGAGGGTGGGGGTGAGCTGGATGCAGGAATTGACGGCCTTGAGTTCAACCTGGCCATCCTGCAGGGAACCGATGACGACCGTGCAGGCGCCGCAGTCGCCCTCGGCGCAGCCTTCCTTGGTGCCGGTGCAATGCAGGTCTTCACGCAGGTGCTGGAGCACGGTCTGCGTGGGCGCAGCGGAAGTGACCTCGCGCACGGCGCCCTGATAGTAGAAACGAATCGGTTGTGACATTATTGCCTCGGCTTTATCCCAGCCTACAAGGTTAGCACCGCAGGCCCCCTTCAATATAGGTTTTCGCTGATGTCAGTTATCAAGCATTATCAATAGTGAACGGATGTGTTGCTTTCCAGTGCCGCGCAATATCGATGCGGCGCGTGATCCATACTTTCTCGTGCGACTGCACGTAGTCCAGGAAACGCGCCAGGGCCGCGGCGCGCGCGGGACGCCCAACGATCCGGCAATGCAGGCCGATGGAGAGCATCTTGGGCCGGTTCAGCCCTTGCGGATCACCCTCTGTATACAGGACATCGAAGGCATCCTTCAGATAATCAAAGAACTGGGTGCCGGAATTAAAACCCTGCAGTGCTGCGAAACGCATGTCGTTGGTGTCGAGCGTGTACGGCACGATCAGCTGGGGTGTGACGGCCAGCTGTCCGTCTGCATTGCGGTGTTCCACGCTCTGCCAGAACGGCAGGTCGTCGCCATAATAATCGGCATCGTATTCAAAGCCGCCATGCTCCACCACCAGGCGCCGCGTATTGGGCGAATCGCGCCCCGTGTACCAGCCGCGCGGCGCCTCTCCCGTCATCTCGCGGATGATCTGCACGGCTTCGGCCATGTGGGCGCGCTCGGTCGCCTCGTCCACATTCTGGTACGAGATCCACTTGAGGCCATGGCAGGCAATCTCGTGGCCGAGCTGGCGGAAGGCGGCCACCGCTTCCGGATGCCGCTTGAGCGCCATGGACACGCCAAAAATGGTCAGCGGCAGCTTGCGGTCCTCGAACATGCGCAGCAGCCGCCATAGACCGGCGCGCGAACCATATTCGTATATGGATTCCATGCTCATGTGCCGGGCCGCAAAGGCGCCCGCGCCGATGATCTCCGACAGGAACGTTTCCGAGGCCGGATCACCGTGCAGCACATTGTTCTCCGCCCCCTCTTCGTAGTTGAGCACGAATTGCAGGGCCACGCGCGCGCCGCCCGGCCACTGGGCGTGCGGCGGGGTGCTGCCGTAGCCGACCAGGTCACGCGGATAATGTTGATAGCTGTTCATTGTCGATCGGGGATGTCGGTATATCGCCCATCATATATTGCCGGCAGAACAAGGGTATATGATTCGCTACATAAGCACATCACTTTGCCAATATAGGACTACCATGGGAAAACTGACTACGCACGTTCTCGACACCACCCAGGGCAAGCCGGGCGCCGGTGTCGCCATTGCCTTGTACGCCGTACAGGGGGAACAACGCAGGCTGATCAAGGCCGACACCACCAATGACGACGGCCGCTGCAGCACGCCCCTGCTCGAAGGCGACGCCATGCTGGAAGGCCGCTACGAGCTGGTGTTCGCCGCCGGCGACTACTTTGCCAGCCAGGGCGTGGCCATGCCGGAACCGCGCTTCGTGGACGTGGTCACCATCGCATTCGGCATTGCGCACGAAGACCAGAATTACCATGTGCCACTGGTGGTCACCCCCTGGTCGTACGCAACCTACCGCGGAAGCTGATGTTTCGGGAAAACTGATATGCTTCCCCGAAAGAAAATCGGGAGACATTATGTCATTGCACATCGTTCACTTCATCGGACCGATCAATCATGCCTCCGCCTGCACGGTGCGCAACCTGTGCCTGCAGGCGCTGCAAAGCGGCGCCACCTCGATCGAACTGCACATGTCGACCGAGGGCGGCAATATGACCGCCGGCTTTGCGCTGTATTTTTTCCTTAAATCGCTGCCGCTGCCGCTGACGACATTTAATGTGGGCAGCGTGGAATCGGTGGGCGTGGTGATTTTCCTGGCCGGGCAAAAACGCTATGCCTGTCCCGGCACGCGCTTCCTGGTTCACCCCCTGCACTGGGGCTTTGGCGCCCTGGTGGCAGCCGACCATTCGCGCGTGAGCGAGTGGCGCGATTGCCTGGACTTCGATGCCGAGCGCTATGCCACCATCTTTGAAGACGCCACCCGCGCGGCCGGGGTTAGCGACGATATCCGCACCCACCTGTTCGGCAATGCGCGCATCTACGATGCGGGCCAGGCCGTCGCGGCCGGCATCATCCATGAAGCGAAGCAGGCGCGGCTGCCGGAAATGGGCGAAACGTCCCACTGGTGGAACGGCTAGACGATTCAGTCGGGCCTGCTCATCAGGCCTTTGAGTTCCGCCGTCAATGCTTCGATGCGCGAGATCAGGTAAGCGGCATGGGCATCCTTTTTTGCCCGGGCCGACGGCCCCACCACCAGGGCACTGCCGTCATAGTCGAAGATGGCGCCCTGGGCCGCATGCTTCTCGCAAAAATCGGCAATCGCCTTGCACGCCGTGGCATGAAAGCCGGCCGGTACGTCGCAGCTGCCGATATTCACCGTCAACACGTCCTTGTCGATGGTGATGACATCGTCAGCGTCAGGATCGAGAACCGACACCAGGGCCGGCAAGGCGCGGCGAGCGCTTGCCTTGACGGGTACACGTCCGTGCAAGGAAATTGTAGTCATAGGTAAGCTCCGTTCGATGTTGAAGCTTCCATATTGCAGCAAGTTCGCAAATTATCAAGGCAGGGCGTCAAACGTGCGCGCCCTGCCCCGCCCCTGGAGCGGCAGTCAGAATTCTTCCCAGTCCTCGCTGGCCTGCGCCCTGGCGGCCGCCCTCGGCTTTGGCAGCCTGGCAGGCGCACGGGTGGCCGCACGGGCCATCGGCGCCGCTGCCGGCACAGGCGCGGCGCGCACCGCGGCGGCAGGCTGCCCGCTCTCATTGACCTGGAAGACGCTCACCACCTGGGCCAGTGCCAGCGCCTGGTCCTGCATGGAGGACGATGCCGCAGCCGCCTCTTCCACCAGCGCCGCATTTTGCTGGGTCACTTCATCCATCTGGTTAATGGCCTGGTTGACCTGCTCGATGCCCGCCTGCTGCTCGTCGCTGGCACTGGCAATTTCACTGATGATGTCGTTCACGCGGCGCACACTGCTCACCACCTCTTCCATCGTCACGCCAGCCTGGTCCGCCAGGCGGGAACCAAGGGTCACCTTCTCGACCGAATCGTCGATCAGGGTCTTGATTTCCTTGGCCGCGCCCGCCGAGCGCTGGGCCAGGCTGCGCACTTCCGATGCCACCACGGCAAAGCCGCGTCCCTGTTCGCCGGCCCGGGCCGCTTCTACGGCCGCGTTGAGCGCCAGGATATTGGTCTGAAAGGCAATCCCATCGATAACGCCGATGATGTCGACAATCTTGCGCGCCGAGTCGTTGATGGCGCCCATGGTCTGGACCACTTCCGTCACGGCCGTCCCGCCGCGCACGGCCACTTCGGAGGCGGAAGTGGCCAGCTGGTTGGCCTGGCGCGCATTGTCGGCATTCTGCTTGACGGTGGAGGTCAATTCTTCCATCGAGGAGGCGGTTTCTTCCAGCGAACTGGCCTGCTGCTCGGTGCGCGCCGACAAGTCCATATTGCCGGACATGATTTCGGAGGAAGCGGTGGCGATGGTGTCGGTCCCGGTGCGCACTTGGGCAACAATCCGTGCGAGCGAGGTATTCATGCTGTCGAGCGCGGTGAGCAGTTCGCCCATCTCGTCGCGCGAATCGATGGTGACCACGGTGCGCAAGTCCCCCTTGGCCACTTGCTGCGCCAGGTCCACGGCGCGCCGCAGCGGCACCGTGATATTGCGCGATTGCCAGAAGGCGATCAGGGCGGCCAGCAGCGTGGCAATGATGCCGCCGCCGATCAGCATGCCGGAAGTCTGCGCCTGCAGGGCAGCAGCCTCGGCCCTGCGCTGGGACAGCAGGCTGGTTTCCGCGCCAATGATGGCGTCGATGTGCATGCGCATGGCATCCATGCCGCGCTTGCCCTTGCCTTCCCTGACCAGCGCCAGCACCGGCGCCACATCTCCGTCGCCCGCTTCGCGCCGCAGGGCGATCACCGGGTCGATCGCGTCCCTGATCCATGCCTCCTGCTCGCGGCCCAGCTGCTGCAGGCGTTCCTGCTGCCGGGGATTGTCGGCAGTGAGCTGGGTTGCCCCTTTCAGGTAGCCCTGGAAGGCATTCTTGCCATTGTTGTACGGCTCCAGCGAAGCAGGATCGCCCGTCAGGGCAAAGCCGCGCTGGCCCGTTTCAATGTTCAGCAGCGACTCCAGCGCCCCCTTCACCTGCGCCATGACCTGGTAGGTATGGACATTGATGTCGTTGGCGCGACTGAGCCTGGCAAAATTATTGTAGGCCACGCTCACCAGGATAATCAGGATCAGGACCACGGCACCATAACCGAGGTACATGCGGGTACCAATCTTCAAGTTCGACAAGTTCATCAATATCTCTCAAGTAGTCGTCCGGCGACAGATGCATTTGATTATGCAGCGGACCCGGAGTGCACGCCGCAAAAATTGTGTCGCGCGGTAGCGTAGATGAGACAATTGCTTGAAAGAATTTTATGGCCGGGAAGGTTTGTTCAGCTTTACGCTTGCCAAGGCCGCTTACGTGGCAGATTCCAGCCCAGCGTGGCGCCGGCCCCTGCGCGCTACCAGGCATGCAGCGTTGCCATTCGGCAGCAACTTGCACGTTGCATGTGCTTGTCTTAAAATTGTCAGCTCTGCGGCCGCCCCTGGCGCGCCGTTTCGTTCTGGTCCGGCCGCTCTACCGCCGTCCAGTTTCCCACGCACGTTTCTTTACGGTGAGCCTTGGATACCGTGCCCCTTTGGGTGCTAGTTTGCGCACTCATCTTCCTGATTTCCTGTTCCGCATTTTTCGCGATGGCCGAGACGGCCCTGATGGCGGCCAGCCGGCATCGCCTGCGCAGCTACGCCAAGCGCGGCCACCGCGGCGCAATGACGACCCTGTGGCTGCTGGAGCGCACCGACAGCCTGCTGTCGCTGATCCTCATTGCCAACACCCTCATCAATGCCCTGGCCACGGCCCTGGCGACGGCCATCGCCATCATGTTCTTTGGCTATGATTACAGCGCCATCTTCATTGCCATCGCCCTGCTCGCCTTTGTGCTGATCGTGTTTGCCGAGATCTCGCCAAAGTTCGTCGGCGCGCGCTACCCGGAAAATATTTCGCTGGCCGCCGCCACCGTGCTCAAACCCCTGATGGCGCTGGCCATGCCCCTGGTATGGTTTGTCAATCAACTGGTTCAGCTGGTACTGAAACTGGCCGCGGTGCGGCCGCAGGCGGCCCAGCACCGGGTCTCGCCCGAAGAATTGCGCTCAATCGTGCTCGAAGGCGGTAATTTCATCCCGCAAAAGCACAAGAGCATCCTGCTCAACCTGTTTGATCTGGAAACCATTTCGGTTGACGACATCATGACGCCGCGCGCCCAGATCGAAGCGCTCAACCTGGCCGTGCCGGTGGCCGAGATCAAGGCCCAGCTCACCACCTGCTATCACAACAAGCTGCCCGTGTATGAAGGCGAGATCAACCAGATCCTCGGCATCCTGCACGTGCGCCACGCCATCGCCCTGCTCAACGAAGAAGAAGACTTGACGGTGCAGCACTTCCGCGACCTGCTCACAACGCCTTACTATATTCCCCAGGACACCCGGGTCTTCACCCAGCTTCAGTATTTTCAGGAGAACAAGGAGCGGCTCGGCATCATCGTCGACGAATATGGCGAAGTGCAAGGCCTGGTCACGCTCGACGATATCATCGAAGAAATGATCGGTGAATTTACGACATCGGTCCCCGGCGCTGCACGCAGTGAAGTCTTCGACTGGGACAAGCGGGGCGAGTGTCTGCTGGAAGGCACAACGGCCCTGCGCGATATCAACAAACGTCTCGGTCTGCATTTCCCCGTGGACGGTCCGAAGACCCTCAATGGCTTGATGCTCGAACAACTCCAGGATATTCCCGAGTCGCCGGTCGGCCTCAAAATCGGGGACGTCATCATTGAAGTTATCCAGGTAAAAAACCAGGCCATCAAGGTCGCCAAACTGATCCGTCCGAGCACGCGCCTCTTTGCATAAAGCTATATAGAGCAAGCAAAGCAACAGGTGGTGCCATCTTGACTACGTGGTAAGAAGACCCCACTGCAAACGGTAAACCCTTTACAAATTTGATGCTCCGGGGCATGATCCAAGGCAGTTCCCCGTTCCAGTCAGCGCTGGGCGGCGCCTTCGCTGTTTCCTGTTTTTTTACTACGCATCCACTTATGGCAGCAGTCCTTCCAAACCCAGCAACCGGTGCACCCATGTCCGGGCTGGCACGCGCGCTCATGCAGGCGGGCCGCCTTTCCATGGCCCAGGCTGATGCGCTGCAAAAGAAGGCAGCGGTAGAAAAGATCCAGTTTATCGACGCCTTGATTTCCGGCGGCGCCATCGATGCCAAGTCGCTGGCTGCGTTTTGCGCCGAGACGTTTGGCTATCCCCTGATGGACCTGGCCACCTTTGGCCAGGACTCGCTACCGCAAGGGGCCATCGACAACAAGCTGATGCAGGCGCAGCGCGTGATCGCCCTGGCCAAGCGCGGCAACAAGATGTCGGTGGCCATTTCCGACCCCACCAATACGCAGGCGCTGGACCAGATCAAGTTCCAGAGCGAAGCCCAGGTCGAACCGGTGATCGTGGCCCACGACACCCTGGTGTCCTGGCTCAACAGCCTGAGCAAGACCGCCGAGCAGACCATCACCGACATGGTGGGCGACGATGAAGAGATCACGTTTGCCGAAGAATCGGGCCCGGCCTCGGTGCTCGACGCGGCCCAGAACGAGATCGAAGACGCGCCGATCGTCAAGTTCCTCAACAAGATCCTGATGGATGCGATCAACCTGGGCGCCTCCGACATCCACTTCGAGCCGTTTGAAAAGTTTTACCGGATCCGCCTGCGGGTTGACGGCGTACTGCGTGAACATGCCCAGCCGCCCATCACCATCAAGGAAAAGCTGGTCTCGCGCATCAAGGTCTTGTCCAAGCTCGACATTTCAGAAAAGCGCGTGCCGCAGGACGGGCGCATGCGCCTGGTGCTCTCGCCGGTCAAGGCGATCGACTTCCGGGTCAGCACCTTGCCCACCCTGTTCGGCGAAAAGACCGTCATGCGTATCCTGGACGCGACCCAGGCCCAGATGGGTATCGATGCCCTCGGCTACGATCCGGACCAGAAGGAATTGCTGCTTGACGCCATCCAGCGTCCCTACGGCATGGTGCTGGTGACCGGCCCGACCGGTTCCGGCAAGACCGTGTCGCTGTATACCTGCCTGAATGTGATCAACAAGCCCGGCATCAATATCTCTACCGCGGAAGACCCGGCCGAGATCAACCTGCCGGGCGTGAACCAGGTGAACGTGAATGACCGCGCGGGCCTGACTTTCCCGGTGGCGCTCAAGTCCTTCCTGCGCCAGGACCCGGACATCATCATGGTCGGCGAGATCCGCGACCTGGAAACGGCCGACATCGCCATCAAGGCTGCGCAAACGGGTCACATGGTGTTCTCGACCCTGCACACCAACGATGCGCCGTCGACATTGACGCGCCTGATGAACATGGGCGTGGCCCCTTTCAATATCGCCTCGTCGGTGATCATGATTACCGCCCAGCGCCTGGCGCGCCGCCTGTGCACCTGCAAGAAGCCGGTCGAGACTTCGCGCGAAATCTTGCTGGCGGCCGGTTTCAAGGAAGATGAACTGGAGGGCGGCTGGAAACCCTATGGACCGGTGGGCTGCGAGCGCTGCCTCGGCGGCGGCTACAAGGGCCGGGTGGGTATCTACCAGATCATGCCGATCACCCCGGCCATTGAAAAAATCATTCTGGCTCACGGCAACTCAATGGAGATTGCCGAACAATCAGAACGGGAAGGCGTGAAATCCCTGCGCCGCTCCGGCCTGATGAAAGTCAAGCAAGGGCTGACCAGCCTGGAAGAAGTGCTTGGCTGCACCAACGAATAGGAAAATTATGGCTACTGCAACATCCAAAGGCATCGCCGCCGTCAAGGAACATATCTATGCCTGGGAAGGCAAGGACAAGTCCGGCAAAATCGTGCGGGGCGAGATCCGCGCTGGTGGCGAAGCCATCGTGAACGTGACGCTGCGCCGCCAGGGGGTCCTGGTCACCAAGGTCAAGAAAAAGGTGATGCGCGGCGGGAAAAAGATCACCGACAAGGATGTGTCGCTGTTTACCCGCCAGCTGGCCACCATGATGAAGGCCGGTGTACCGCTGCTGCAATCATTCGACATCGTGGGCAAGGGCCATTCCAATCCCTCCATGGCCAAGCTCATTGCGGACCTGCGCGCCGATATCGAGACCGGCACCAGCCTGAACAATGCATTCCGCAAGTATCCGCTGTACTTCGATGCCCTGTTCTGCAACCTGGTGGGCGCGGGCGAACAGGCCGGTATCCTGGAAGACTTGCTCACGCGCCTGGCCGTGTACAAGGAAAAGACGCTGGCGATCAAGAAAAAGATCAAGTCGGCGCTCATGTATCCGGTCTCGATCCTGGGCATCGCCTTTGTCGTGACCGCCGTGATCATGATCTGGGTGGTGCCGGCCTTTAAATCGGTGTTTGAAAGTTTTGGTGCCGACCTTCCAGGGCCAACCCTGGTGGTGATGGCCATGTCCGATTTTGTGGTCAGCTATGCCTATATCATCTTCCCCGGCATTGCGGCGGCGATCTACTTCTTCCTCCAGAGCTGGAAGCGCTCGCTGGCCATGCAGCGCCGCATGGACTTGCTGCTGCTCAAAGCGCCCGTATTCGGCTCGGTGATCCGCAAGGCCGCCATTGCGCGCTGGACGCGCACCCTGGCCACCATGTTTGCCGCCGGCGTGCCGCTGGTGGAAGCGCTCGACTCGGTGGGCGGCGCCGCCGGCAATGCCCTGTACCTGGACGCGACCAAGAAAATCCAGAATGAAGTCAGTACCGGTACCAGCCTGACCATGGCCATGCAGAACTCGAACGTGTTCCCGCCGATCGTCACCCAGATGGTCGCCATCGGCGAAGAATCGGGCGCGCTCGACGCCATGCTGGGCAAGGTCGCCGGCTTCTTTGAAGATGAAGTGGACGAAGCGGTCGGCAACCTGGCCGCGCTGATGGAACCGGCCATCATGGCCATTCTCGGTATCCTCATCGGCGGCCTGGTGGTGGCCATGTACCTGCCGATCTTCAAGCTCGGTGCAGTGGTATAAGCGTGTAACAGCACGGCGGCGCAAGGCTGCCGTGCCGGTTTTTCATGGCGCCCAGGCGCGCTTGCTGCTGTGCAGCCCTCCCAACGTCAAGTGACAGCTTATGGAAACACTACTTTTTGCAGCGCCTGGCGCGCTCATGCCGGCCCTGGCCGCGGCCCTGCTGGGTCTGTTGATCGGCAGCTTCCTCAATGTGGTGATCTACCGCATGCCCAAGATGATGCAGCGCGAATTCGACAACGCCTGCGCCGAAAACTGTGGCAAGGAGCCGCCCCACACGGATGCCTTCAGCCTGTGGGGTCCGCGGTCGTGCTGCCCCAAGTGCGGCCACCAGATCACGGCGCTGGAAAACATTCCCGTGATTAGCTGGCTGGTCTTGCGCGGCAAGTGCAGCAGCTGCAAGGCCCCCATCTCGGCCCGCTATCCGGCCGTGGAACTGATTTCCGCCATCCTGTCCGGCTTGCTGGTGTGGCAATTCGGCAGCGGCTGGGCCGGCATGGCCGTCATGGCCTTCGGCCTGATCCTGCTGGCGCTGACGCTGATCGACTTCGACACCCAGTTCCTGCCGGACGACCTGGTCTATCCCCTCTTGTGGCTGGGCCTGCTCATCAACCTGAACGGCACCTTTGCCTCGCTGCGCGACGCCGTCATCGGCGCCGTCGCCGGCTACATGGTGCTATGGTCGGTCAATGAACTGTTCAAGCTGTGGAAGAAGATGGATGGCATGGGCAATGGCGACTTCAAGCTGCTGGCCGCGCTGGGCGCCTGGATGGGCTGGCAACTGCTGCCGGCCATCATCGTGCTCTCGTCGGTGGTGGGCGCCGTGGTCGGCATCGCCATGATGCTCCTGGGCGGCAAGAGCCGCGAGACCAAGATCCCGTTTGGCCCCTACCTGGCCGGTGCCGGCATGCTGGCCATGCTGTTCGGACCGGAACTGTCCAGCAGCATGCTGGGCATCGTCCAGCCCTGAGCATGGACAGCGCCCGGCCCCGTTTCAGCGTCGGCTTAACCGGCGGCATTGGCTGCGGCAAGACCACCGTGGCCAATATGTTTGGCGCGCTGGGCGCCACCCTGGTCGATACCGACGAGATTGCACACGCCCTCACCGCGCCCGGCGGCGCCGCCATGGCCGCCATCGACAGCGAATTCGGCCGCGAGTTCCTCACCCCTGAAGGCGCGCTCAACCGGCCGCGCATGCGCGCCCTGGTGTTTTCCGACCCCGGCGCCAAGGCCCGGCTCGAAGCCATTTTGCACCCCCGCATCCGCGACGCCGCGCTGGCCCAGGCCGCCATTGCCAGCGGCAGCTACGTCATCTTCGTGGTGCCGCTGCTGATCGAGTCCGGCACCTGGCGCCAGCGCGTCACCCGCGTGCTGGCCATCGATTGCGACGAAGCGGTGCAGGTCGCCCGTGTCATGACACGCAATGGCTTAACAGAAGAACAAGTGCGCGCCATCATGGCCACCCAGGTCACGCGCCAGGAACGCCTGGCCGCCGCCGACGACGTCATTACGAACAATGGCGCCAAGGCACTGCTGGAACCCCAGATCACCCGTCTGCACGCCCAATACCTGGCCTTTTCCGAAAGAATGTCACGATTGCCCGTAGAGCGTTTGTAATTTTGCTCCTATTGGTTCAGAATCACGTGATTGACCACTGGCCAACAAGTAAAGGGATGTCATTTTGATCGTCTACGAATACCCTTTCAACGAGCGCATTCGCACGTTGTTGCGGCTGGAAGACCTGTATGACAAATTCAAGTTCTTTGTTCAACAAGAACATGCGATGCAACACCACGTCGCGCTGGCCACCATCTTCGACATGCTGGAAGTGGCGGGCCGGGCCGATCTCAAATCGGACCTGCTGCAGGAACTGGAGCGCCAGAAGCAAAGCCTGCTGAGCTACCGCTCCAATCCCAACGTGGCCGCCGACATGCTCGATGCCGTGCTGGGCGAACTGGAAACCGTCAGCACCGCCCTGGTGGGCGCCCAGGGCAAGACCGGGCAGAACGTGCGCGACAACGAGTGGCTCATGAGCATCCGCGGCCGCACCATCATCCCGGGCGGGGCCTGCGACTTTGACCTGCCGTCCTATTTTGCGTGGCAACAGCGCCCGGCCGAGCAGCGCTACGCCGACATCATGGCCTGGTTTGCGCCGCTGGCGCCCCTGTTCGATGCCCTGTCCCTGGTCCTGCGCCTGCTGCGCGACTCCGGCGGGCCTGTTAAGATGATCGCCATCGCCGGCAGCTATCAGCAGATGTTGCAGGGGAAGGTGTACCAGATGCTGCGCCTGACCCTGGACGAAACGCTGGGCGCCATCCCGGAAATTTCAGCCAACAAATACATGCTGTGGGTACGCTTCACCAGCCAGGGCGGCGACCTCAAACCCAAGCCGCTCGAAGGCGACGTGCCGTTCGAACTCACGCTGTGCAACTTTTGAGTCCCTTGCCATGCCAGTCGTAAATTGCCCTACCTGTTCCGCCAAAGTGGAATGGACCGAGGCCAACAAATACCGTCCCTTCTGTTCCAACCGCTGCAAGCAGATCGACCTGGGTGCCTGGGCCGAGGAAAAATACACCATCCCGGCCGCCGCGCCATCCGATCCCCTGCTGGACGACGAGAACCAGCCGCAGTAAGGCCCGTCAGGCGTAGCGGGCGAGGGTCAGGCCGTCCAGGCTGATGTCCGGCTGCTTGCCGCTCACCAGATCCGCCAGCACGCGCGCCGAGCCGCACGACATGGTCCATCCCAGCGTGCCGTGACCGGTATTGAGATACAGGTTGCGATAGGGCGTGGCGCCGATCACCGGCGTGCCGTCCGGCGTCATGGGCCGCAGGCCGCACCAGAAGGAAGCCTGCGCCAGGTCGCCGCCATGCGGGAACAGGTCGGTGACCGCCCGTACCAGCGGCGCCCGGCGCTCCTGGCGCAGGCGCAGGTCGTAGCCGGCCAGTTCGGCCGTGCCGCCCACCCGGATCCGCTCGCCCAGGCGCGTGATGCCGACCTTGAAGGTTTCGTCCATCACGGTCGACTCGGGGGCGCCGCCGGCATCCTTGATCGGCATGGTGATGGAGTAGCCCTTGACGGGAAACACGGGAATCTGCACGCCCAGCGGCTTCAGTAGCAGCGGTGAATAGCTGCCCATGGCCATGACGTAGGCGTCGGCCGTCATTTCCCCTTCGCTCGTCATTACGCCCGTGATGGCGCCACCCGCCGCCTGCAGGCCGCGAATGTCCACGCCCTGGCGGAACTGCACGCCCTCCTGCTGCGCCATGGCGGCGAGCGCCTGGGTGAACTTGAAGCAGTCGCCCGTTTCGTCGCCCGGCAGGCGCAGGCCGCCCACGATGCGCCCGCGCACGCGCGCCAGCGCCGGCTCCACCTGCTCGCAGGCGGCCGGATCAAGCAGCGCGTAGGGCACGCCGTAGCGCTCCAGCACCGCCACGTCATGCGCGGCCTCATCGACCTGGCGCTGGTCGCGGAACACCTGCAGCGTGCCGCGGCTGCGTTCATCGTAGGCGATGCCGGTGTCGGCGCGCAGCTGCACCAGGCAATCGCGGCTGTATTCAGCCAGGCGCACCATGCGTGCCTTGTTCACTTCGTAGCGCGCCACGTTGCAGTTGGCGAGCATCTGCCGCATCCAGCGCCACATCGTGGGGTCAAACCGGGCGCGCACCACCAGCGGGCCGTCCCGCATGGCCAGCCACTTGAGGGCGCGCAGGGGAATGCCGGGCGCCGCCCACGGCGCGGCCATGCCCGGCGAAATCTCGCCGGCGTTGGCAAAACTGGTTTCCATCCCGGCCCCGCTCTGGCGTTCGACGACGGTCACTTCGTGCCCGGCCCGGGCCAGGAAATAGGCGGACGTGGTGCCGATGACGCCACTGCCAAGGACGATGATTTTCACGGTACGGCTTTCATTGACGACAAACAGCGGCGGCACGGGGCCACCGCCTGAAAAAGATTACGCGGTGCGCGAATAACGCAGCTGGTCGAGCCACTCAAGCAGCGGAATGGTGGCCGGCAGCAGCGGCGCCACGCCGACCGTTCCCTGCCACGCAAAGGCTTGCCCTTCCAGGCTTTGCGGTTCGCCATGCCAGGCATGGCTGATAAAAAAATGCAGCCGCACGTGGGCGTGTTCATACACGTGCTCCACGCCGCACCATTCTTCGGCGCTCTCGATCTGCACGCCCAGTTCTTCCACAAACTCGCGCTTGAGGGCGTCCAGGATGGCTTCGCCCTCCTCCACTTTACCGCCGGGGAATTCCCAGTAGCCTGCATACGGCTTGCCTTGCGGGCGCTGGCCGAGCAGCACATCCCCGTTGGGCTGCATCAGGATACCGACGGCGACGTCGATTGGCTTGGCGGTTTTGGTCATGGCGAAGGCAGTTTTCCGGCATAGTCCCTGGCGAACTGCCAGGCCACGCGGCCCGACCGCGAGCCGCGCGCCAGGGCCCAGCGCAGCGCCTCGGCGCGCGCGGCCTCGATCTGCTCGCCGCTGCAGCCAAAGCTGGCCAGCCAGTGGGCCACGATGCCGAGGTAGTCATCCTGCTTGAAGGGATAGAACGAGAGCCATAGGCCGAAGCGCTCGGACAGCGAAATCTTTTCTTCCACCGTCTCGCCGGGGTGCAGGTCGCCGTCTTCGGCATGGCGGTAACTGGCATTGTCGCTCATCTTTTCCGGCATCAGGTGGCGCCGGTTGGAGGTGGCGTAGATGATCACGTTGTCGGACTGCGCCGCAATGCTGCCATCCAGGGCCACCTTGAGTGCCTTGTAGCCGCTCTCGCCTTCTTCAAACGACAGGTCGTCGCAGTAAATGAGGAAGCGCTCCGGCCGGCCCGCCACCAGCTCGACAATGTCGGGCAGATCGGCCAGGTCGGCCTTGTCCACTTCGATCAGGCGCAGGCCGTCGGCGGCAAACTCGTTCAGGCAAGCCTTGATGAGGGACGATTTGCCGGTCCCGCGCGCGCCCGTGAGCAGCACGTTGTTGGCCGGGCGCCCCTGCACGAACTGGCGCGTGTTCTGCGCGATCTGGCGCTTCTGGGCGTCCACATGCTGCAGGTCGGCCAGCGCAATCGGCGCCACGTGCATGACCGGCTGCAGGTAGCTGGCGCCACCTGCCGCGCGGCGGCGCCAGCGAAAGGCAGTGCTGCGCTTCCAGTCAGGCTCGCGCGGGTGCGTCGGCGGCAGCACCGCCTCCACCCGGGCAAGCAGGGCTTCGGCGCGCAGCAGGAATTGTTCGAGCGGCGTCATGCGCCTTAGGAACGGTAGTCGGCGTTGATGGTGACGTAGTCGTGCGACAGGTCGCAAGTCCAGACGGTGGCAGCGTGGCTGCCGCGGCCCAGCTTGACGCGCACGGTGATTTCACTTTGCTTCATCACGCGCTGGCCATCGGCTTCCTGGTAGTCGGGATTGCGCCCGCCATTTCTGGCCACCCACACGTCGTCCAGATACAAATCGACCTTGCTCACGTCCAGGTCGTCCACGCCGGCGTAGCCGACGGCGGCCAGGATGCGGCCCAGGTTCGGGTCGGAGGCGAAGAAGGCGGTCTTGACCAGCGGCGAGTGGGCAATCGCGTAGGCGATCTTGCGGCACTCCTCGACGCTGTTGCCTTCATCGACCGTGATGGTGATGAACTTGGTCGCGCCTTCGCCGTCGCGGATGATCATCTGGGCCAGCGTACGGGCCAGGTCCGTCACCGCCGTTTTCAGTTCGCCGTATTCGGTCGAATCGGTATTGGCAATGGCCAGGCTGCCGGTGCCGGTGGCAATCAGCATGAACGAGTCGTTGGTCGAGGTGTCGCCGTCAATGGTGATGCTGTTAAAGGAGTGGTCGGCCGCGTGGCGCACCAGTTCTTCGAGCACGTCCTGCGAGACCTTGGCATCGATGGCCAGGTAGCCCAGCATGGTGGCCATGTTTGGCTTGATCATGCCGGCGCCCTTGCTGATGCCGGTCATGGTGACCGAGTGGCCGCAAATGTCGACCGTGCGCGAAGCCGCCTTGGGCTGGGTGTCGGTGGTCATGATCGCCTCGGCGGCGTTGTACCAGTTATCGAGCTGCAGGTTGGCGACCGCGTCCGGCAGCCCGGCCACGATTTTTTCAACAGGCAGGGGCTCCAGGATGACGCCGGTGGAGAACGGCAGGATCTGCTGGGGCTCGCAACCGAGCAGCTTGGCCAGGGCGGCGCAGGTCTGATTGGCACGCGCCAGGCCTTCTTCGCCGGTGCCCGCGTTGGCGTTGCCGGTGTTGACCATCAGGGCCCGGATCGGCTTGCCGCCATTGCCCACTGCCGCCAGGTTGGCCTTGCTGATCTGGACGGGTGCTGCGCAAAAACGGTTGGTGGTAAACACGCCGGCCACGGTGGCGGTATCGGCCAGCTTCATGACCAGCACGTCCTTGCGATTGGGCTTCTTGATGCCCGCTTCGGCAAAGCCGATCTCGATGCCGTTGACGGGTTTGAGGTCGGCTGCAACAGGCAGGGGGGAATTGACGGCCATGGCGGTATCTCCAGCAGGTGAATGCGAAGGCGCTATTGTACCGTGCAGGGCTGCAGGACGTATCTTGTTGACATGGTTGGTGGGTGGCCACGCATCCGGTAAAGCTGCGTGCATTTTACCGGCGTGTTTTTTTGTCAATTGGATATAAAATGCAAGCCGCCTACCCATTTATTGAACGGATATCATGACCTCGACCTTCAAACTCGTCTCGACCCTGGTGATGGCCAGCGCCGTTGTGCTCACTGGCTGCAACAAGAAGCAAGCCGATGCCACCCCCGACGCGGTGGTGGCGCCTGCGCCTGCTGCCGCCGAAACTGCAGCAGCTGCACCCGCCCCGGCGGCCAACCCTGCTGCCACGCCGGCACCGGTCGCCGCACCGGGCGCGAGCTTCGACATCAACAGCGTGCCGATGTCGACCGCCACGCTGCCGCCTTTTCCTTACCTCGACTGGCCGGCGAAACTGGAAGAAGGCCAGCGCAATGAGGAAGAACAGGAGTTCGACGGTGTCAGCGTCATTGCGGGCACCGATGTGCGCCCGGTGGAAGGCCGGGTATCGCGCCGCTACTATTCTTTATCCAACGCCAAGCTGAGCAAGCTCGCTGCCGAGCGCAACTACGAAGCAGCGCTCAAGGCCATGGGCGCGGTGCAGGTGAACCAGATCCAGATGGACGACCCGAAATTGCTCGAAGCGCACCCGGCGCTGCGGGAAGTGTCGGGGCTGCGCAAGACGTTCAAGGTCCTCGACCGTGGCGACTACAAGAGCTACCTGATCCGCACACCCAAGGGCAGTATCTGGATCGCAGTGGCCATCGACGACTACAACGCAACCGTGGTGGCAGTTGAAGAAAAGGCCATGGAGCAGTCGATCAAGCCCCTGAGCGCGGCGCAGATGCAGTCCGAACTGGCGGCCAGGGGCCATGTGGCGCTGTACATGAACTTTGATACCGACAAGGCCATCATCCTGGACAAGGACCAGGGCATCATCGACGAGGTCAGCCGCATGATGGCCAGCGACAGCAGCCTCAGGCTCAAGGTGGAAGGCCACACCGACAGCAGCGGCGACGCCAAGCGCAACGAGCGCCTGTCGGCCGAGCGGGCCGGTGCCGTGGTGGCCTCACTGGTTGACAAGGGCGTCGACAAAATGCGCCTTGCCGCGCTGGGCATGGGCGGCAGCAAGCCGGTGGCCGACAATGGCACCGAAGAAGGCCGTGCCAAAAACCGCCGCGTGGAACTGGTCAGGCAGGGCTAAGCAAGCTCAGCGCGCGACGCAGGCAGTGCCGGACCAGTCCGTGCCGCGCGGGCACACGCACAGCTTGCCCTCCAGCGTTGTCCCGGCCGGGCACTGGCCGAGTTTTTGCTCGGCCAGCGGCAGCCCGGTGGGCGGCGCCATGGTGGGCGGCATCGCCGCCCAGGCCAGTGCCATGATCAATCCGATTGCGACCAGGATCGCGCCGCGCAGTTTCGTCATTTTCATTCTCCAGTTCGCCGTTCGACAAACCAGAATTGCACGCCGCGTCCCGCAGCGATTGCGCAAACTCAACAAGAGGCCAGATTGATCAACCAGCTGCCGGGCCGCGGCATGGCGCCCTAGCGCGGCGCGCGGGCGCAGGAACCGATGTTCGCCCCCCGGTAGCCGCTGACCGTCAAGCCCGATATCCTGCCGGTGCGGTTCAGCGTCAGCAGGACGCGTTTGCCACCGTCGGTCTCGCGCCGGTACGTCAGGGTGCCGTCGCCGGCATTGACGGTGGCCACTTCATTTGCGTCATCGTCCAGCGCCAGCGTGTCGTTGCCCACACTGAGCGTGTTGCCGGCGGCGACGATGCGCGATGAGCGCGCTTCGGCCCTGCCCTGCGCGCACTGCAAGGTTGACCCGCCGGCACTGATATGCCGGGCCAGCGCCTGGTACAGATTGGCCGCGCGGCCCTGCTGGGGCGGCCGCGAATCGACGCATTTGATGGGATTGCCGCGGTCGGAATAGACCGTGGTGAGGTCGCCCTTGCGCTGGGACGACACGCTCCATTGGGCCCTGTCATTGCCGCCCAAGAAGGTAATTTCCGAGGGCTGGCCGTCGGCGCCCTGGATCGACAGCGTAAGGTTGGCGTCCGGGTCCATGAGGTTGCGGGCCGGCAGGCCCGGCGCGCTGATGCGGCCGTCCGCATCCACCGTGACGGCGCCGCGCGACACGGGACCGGACCTGGTGCTGCAATCGCCCGCGTAGCTGCCGGCGATCAGTCCGAGCATGGTGCGCTTGTAATCGGCCGTGCGCACCGGCCCCCTGTCCTGCTCGGCTTCTTCGCGGTCGCGCCGGGCGTCGTCGATGGCGGCGGTGGCTGCCTCCTGCGACGCCTCCACCTCGGCCTGTACCTGCGCCGTATCGGGAGCGGGTTTTTCACCAGTTTGCGAGGACGAGCCGCGCTCACCGCAAGCGGCAAGCATGCTCAGGGTACAGAGAGCAATAGCGATATTTTTCATGGGATTGGATGGAAGTAGTCAACAATGCAAGCAAGTATAGGGGAGTAATTTTGTACACGAGACACGATAGGCCACCATGTCGCCCGTGAGAAATAGTGCACACAGGATAGTGACAAAACGCTTGGCAACATTGATAATGGGAAACGTTAAACATTGTTCAATTCAAGCCATGAAAAAGTCTGCCCTCAGTGTCGGCGTCGCCCTCGCCCTGTTCGCCAATTCCCCCGCGCACGCGGCACCGCTCACGATCGAAACGAAGCGGGCCGAGGCAACGGCCAAGCAATCACCATCACCCCGCGTGGAAGCCTTCACCGCTGCGCTCCAGGAATTGGCCGATGTATTTGGCACCGGAAAAGGCAACCCCATTCCCCTGCTCGACAAACTCGTGCAGCACCGGCACTCGGAACAAACCCGCGCCCAGCTGATGCAGCATTTCGGCATCGACAGCCTATTTACGGTCACGCCAGCGAGCGCGCCGGCGGGCAAGGTCGCCTACGCCATCACCACACCGGCCAATCGCCACATGGACCCGAACGGCGAAGCCGTCGAATGGGCCACCCTGAACGCGAAGATCGAACTGGACAAGGCAGGACGGCGGATGATTTCTTCCGGGTCCTGGCCATCGTTCTCAGTCCACGGCCTGAAGTCCAGTATGCGGCTCAGCGATATCACGCTGACCAGCGACCAGACCCGTTCCAGCCGCGACGTGTGGCTTGGCAAGGGCGGATACCGCATCGGCTCCATCGTGTTTGGCAATGCCAGCGGCGATGGTGGTGTGGAGATCGAGGACTTGACGATCGATGCCGATGTCATCGAGCGCAAACAGGCCGTCACCATCGGCTTCGACATGCGCATCAAGGCGGTCAAGGTTGCAGGCGAGCAGGTTGACCATGTCCGGTTTGCCTCCCGCATGAGCAATGTGGACATGAAGGCATTCGAGGCCCTGAGCAAAGCAATCGCTGCCAAGGAAAAGCAGATGGATCCGGCCCTGGCATTCCTGAGCGCCAGGCCGGAACTGATTGCCTTCGGCAAAACCATGGCAGCACGCGGCACGGCGATCGAGATTGACGAGATCAGCGCCGGCTACCGCGGCCACCAGGCCAAGATTAAGGGCCGCGTGTCGCTGGCCCCCATGAAGGACGCCGACTTCGCAAACGCCGCCGCCTTTGTCAAGAAGCTGGTGGCGCGCATGGAAGTGCAGGTGCCACTGGCGCTGGTGAGCGAGGTGGCAGGCACGGTGACCAGCAAGCAGGCTGAGGCCAAGGGCCAGCCGATGGCCGATGGCGCCGTGGCGCAGGCCAGCCAGGGCATTACCGACGCCATGGTCGGCAAGGTCGTCACCAGCGGCTATGGCCGCGTCCACAACGACATGCTGGTCACTGTCATCGAATTTAAGAATGGCAAACTGACGCTCAACAACAAGGAAGTAGCGATGCCTGCCAGGAAGCCTACGCCAGCCGCCAGCAAATAGTGCTGCCGGCGGCTTGCGCTGCCAGCCCGTCCAAACAGGCGAACTGATCATGCGTTGTCATGCCGCCCCGCTGGCCATGCTGCTCACCCACGTCAAGTGCGCAAGACCCTGATCAAGCCGCCTGCGCGGACCTACTCGTCCGCCGATTCATGCCGGCGATGGTCCTGCCGTTTCCACCAGCCTTGACGCGGGCAGGCGTGCATGACGACCGCCCCAGGGCGGCCGCCGTCAACGCAATGAGCTGCTCAGAACTTCAGCAAGCGTCCGCTCAACCCGGCCACATCAAGCACGAGGCGGCCATCCGCGCCGGCCTTGACCTGTTCGCCGGTCACCAGGTCGGTCAGCACCGTCGCGGCGCTGACCACTGCCGGGTCCAGGGTGACACTGGCCGGCATTTCCTTCACATTCATTACCAGCAGTACGCGATTGGCGCCATGGTCCTTGCGGTCGATGTAGAGCGCATTGTCGGCAAACACATGCGTGCGTGAACCGTTGTACAGCGCCGGGTTGATGTCGCGCAGCTTCAGCAGCGCCGCCACATGGTCCTTCAGCTCGCGCGCCCGCGCGCCGGGCGCAGCGGTGGTCACGCCGTCCACGACGCCGGCGTCGCGCCCGACATGGTCGTCGCACAGGCCGGCGCTGGCGCAGTCGCCCGTCACCTTCGCCGCGAAGTTCGGCACTTCCTGGCCGATCTCGTCGCCGTAGTACACCGTCAGCGGGCCGCTGAAGGCAGCCATGAAAGTGAAAGCAGCCTTGTGGCGCAGCCAGTAGCCATTGCTGTCCGGATTGCCAAGCCCGGCGCGCTGGATCAGGTCGCCAAATCGGACCAGGTCATGGTTGCCGAGCATGAGGTTGGGCATGGCGTGGTCTGGGTAGGCAAGGTGGGTGGCGAAGCCGCTGGCCAGGTTGGCGGCCGGCCGCCCCGACAAGCCGGATTCTTCACCCGCCAGCGTCTGCACCAGCCGGTAGCGCAATGGAAAGTCGAAGGCGGAGCCAAGGCCCGGGCTGGCGTTGCTGCCGTAGGCCTGCTGGGCGATGTCGCTTTCGCCGCGCCAGACTTCCGCCACCATGTAGCCGAGCGGACGCACTGGCTGGCCATCCGCGCCGGCATAAGTGACCGAGCGCGACGCTTCCTGCACGGCTGCGCGCAGGCTGGTCCAGGCCGGCATCGGCACCTGGTAGGCCTGGTCCAGGCGCCAGCCATCGATCTTCAGTTCGCGAATCCAGTAGGTGGCCACCTCGCGATAAAAGGCCAGGGTATCGGGATTGCTGTAGTCGACCGGATTATTGCCGCCGGCGGGCTTGAGTCCGGACGGCGAGGCGGCGACATCGCCCTTGTGATGGCCGAACACGCCGTCGAAGAATACGGCCAGGCCGCGCTTGTGCGCCTCGTCCACCAGCTGACGCGCCTGGTCCAGGGTACCGAAGCGCGGATCGATCTTGAAATAGTCGCTGGCGAAGTAGCCGGTCGCATCGAGCCGGTCGGCAAAGATGTCCTGGCCGGTGCGAGGCGCCGACAGGAAGATCGGGGTCAGCCAGATGGCGTTCACGCCCGTGCTCTTGATGTAGTCGAGCGAGGCCGTGATTCCGGCCAGGTCGCCGCGGTGATGGCTGGTGCCATAGCCGACGCCAAAGTTGGCGGCCGCGTCCGCATCCACGAACGCTTCCACCATGACCTGGTACAGGCGCAGGCCGCAAGCAGGTTCCAGCGTGACGCGGTTGCATGGCAGGCGCGCTTCGGCGCTGCCGCTCGCCTTCTGCACCGTGACTGCGTGAATGACGGGGGCGGGAACGGCCGGGGCTGGTGCGGGCGGGGTCGGCGATGGCTGCGGCCCCGGTGCGGAGCCGCCGCCGCATGCCGACAGCGTCAATATGAGCAGCGCCTGTGGCAACAGGCGCATGGAAGGAAAGGTCATTCGTGTCTCCACATTATTATCATGGTAAGAATGTGTAATATTACTACACATAAAATTCCATGAGAATGACCTATAGCGCCATATTTTTTACTTCGACTACAGCATCGGCACGCCCGTCAACCTGGCGACACATCCTTGTTCCGTTTCCGCTCGCCCTCTTCCTCCCGGATTTCCAGCATCAGGAAATAGTTGAGCAGTGTGCGGATAATGGCAATGGCGGCGAGCTTGCCGATCTGGTCCCAGCTGGGGGCAATGGCGGTGGACAGGATGTCAGCGGCAAGCTGCAATTCAAGTGCCAGCAGCAGATACCGCCCGAGCCGGAGCCGGACCTGGTTGAACCCGGCGTCGGAGCGGCCCAAGGCATGACGGACCAGGGCCAACAATGCCGCGGCGATGCCAACGGCAATGACGATGGCACCGAGCGTTTCCACCAGCAGGCGCAGCCAGGCCAGTGCGTCGCGGGTCAGGGTCTCTGCAGCTTCAAACATCGCTTGCGCCGGCCCGTCAGGCCGTGCCGTCCTGCAGCAAGCGGCGCGGCATGCGCGGCGCCATGAGGCAGGCGCCACGCTCCCAACGCCCGCCGCGGCCGCGGCCGGCGCTTGCGAAAGGCCGGGCTAGGCAATCGATGTCGACTGAAAGCAGGCTGGCGTGCATGGATGGTCCCTGTTGTGTACCAGACATGATTGTGATCGAGGCGGGCAGATCGGGGAGCCACGTTGCCTGCTGACAGCTTCGCACTGCCAGCGCCTCCACCGCGCAAAGTGCCCATCCATAAAAAAACGGCACCGCAGTGCCGTTTTCGAGAATGCCGCAAGCGGCGGGCTTATGACAGCTTGCCGTGGCAAGCCTTGTACTTCTTGCCGCTGCCGCAAGGGCAAGGATCGTTGCGGCCCACTTTTGGCCCGGCGTCCTCGTCCATCGACTGGCGGATGCCGGCACCCGGCGAGAGCAGTTCTTCCGGCGCCGCATCGGGATTGAAGTCGGCATGCTGGAAGCTCAGGTTTTCCACATGCGACTGCTGCATCGCCGCTTCGGCCGCCTCGATCTCTTCGCGCGTCTGGATGCGCACCGTCATGATCATCTTGATCACTTCATTCTTGATCATGTCCAGCATGGAGCCAAACAGTTCAAACGCTTCGCGCTTGTATTCCTGTTTTGGATTCTTTTGCGCATAGCCGCGCAGGTGAATACCCTGGCGCAGGTGGTCCAGCGCCGCCAGGTGCTCGCGCCAGTGGCTGTCCACGCTTTGCAGCATGACGTTGCGCTCGAAGCCGCCAAACGACTCCTTGCCCACCAGCTCGATCTTGGCGGCGTAGGCCGCTTCGGCCGCAGCGAGCACCTTTTCCAGGATGTCTTCGTCGGTAATGTTCTCGTCCTGGGACAGCATGTCCTTCAGTGGCACATGCAGCTGCCACTCGCTGGCCAGGACTTCCTGCAGCGCTGGAATATCCCACTGCTCTTCCACCGACTCGGCAGGCACGTAGGTGCGCACCAGGTCGTGGAACACGCCTGCGCGCAGCGAGGCGATGAGTTCCGAAATGTCGGTCGTTTCCAGCAGTTCGTTACGCTGGGTGTAGATCACCTTGCGCTGGTCGTTGGCAACGTCGTCGTATTCCAGCAGCTGCTTGCGGATGTCGAAGTTGCGTGCTTCCACCTTGCGCTGGGCGGTCTCGATGGAACGGGTCACGATGCCCGCCTCGATCGGCTCGCCTTCCGGCATCTTGAGGCGCTCCATGATGGCGCGCACGCGGTCGCCCGCGAAGATGCGCAGCAGGGCGTCGTCCAGGCACAGGTAGAAGCGCGACGAACCCGGATCGCCCTGGCGGCCCGAGCGGCCGCGCAGCTGGTTGTCGACGCGGCGTGATTCATGGCGTTCGGTGCCGACGATATGCAGGCCGCCGGCCTTGACCACGTGCTCGTTGAGCGACTTCCACTCCGAACGGATCTTTTCGGCCTGGGCGGCCTTCTCGGCGTCCGACAGGGCCGGGTTGGCTTCGATGATCTGGATCTGCTTTTCCACGTTGCCGCCGAGGACAATGTCGGTACCGCGGCCGGCCATGTTGGTGGCGATGGTGATCATTTTCGGGCGGCCCGCCTGGGCAATGATTTCCGCTTCCCGGGCGTGCTGCTTGGCGTTGAGCACGTTGTGCTCCAGCTTGGCCTGGGTGAGGATGCCCGAGAGCATTTCCGAGTTTTCAATCGAGGTCGTACCCACCAGTACCGGCTGGCCGCGCTCATAGCAGTCGCGGATGTCGATCAGCATGGCGTTGTACTTTTCCTGCGACGACTTGTACACCTGGTCCTGGCGGTCCTTGCGCTGCGACGGCCGGTTGGGCGGAATGACGACCGTTTCCAGGCCATAGATTTCCTGGAATTCGTAGGCTTCCGTGTCGGCGGTACCGGTCATGCCGGCGAGCTTGGCATACATGCGGAAGTAATTCTGGAACGTGATCGAGGCCAGGGTCTGGTTCTCGTTCTGGATGCGCACGCCTTCCTTCGCTTCCACGGCCTGGTGCAGGCCATCGGACCAGCGGCGGCCCGTCATGAGGCGGCCCGTGAATTCGTCAACGATGATCACTTCATTGTTCTGCACCACGTAATGCGTATCCTTGTGGTACAGCGCGTGGGCGCGCAGGGCCGCATACAGGTGGTGGATCAGGAGAATATTGGCCGAGTCGTACAGCGAGGCGCCTTCCGGCAGCAGGCCCATCCGGGTGAGGATGGCTTCGGCGTTTTCGTGGCCCGCTTCGGTCAGCAGCACGGTGTGTGCCTTTTCGTCCAGGGTGTAGTCGCCCGGTACCGAAATGACGCCCTTGCCGTCCGGCGTTTCTTCGCCCACCTGCTTGGTCAGCAGGCGTGGCACTTCATTCATCTTGTGATACAGCTCGGTGTGATTTTCAGCCTGACCGGAAATGATCAAAGGGGTACGCGCTTCGTCGATCAGGATCGAGTCCACTTCGTCGACCACGGCAAACGACAGGCCACGCTGCACCCGCTCGCGCGCATCGTACACCATGTTGTCGCGCAGGTAATCGAAACCAAATTCATTGTTGGTGCCGTAGGTAATGTCGGACGCGTACGCCTTCTGCTTGACGTCATGGTCCATTTGCGACAGGTTCACGCCGGTCGACAGGCCCAGCCAGCCGTACAGGCGGCCCATCCAGTCGGCGTCGCGCTGCGCCAGATAATCGTTGACGGTAATGACGTGCACGCCCTTGCCCGACAAGGCATTGAGGTAAGTGGGCAGGGTCGCCATCAGCGTCTTGCCTTCGCCGGTGCCCATCTCGGCAATCTTGCCATAGTGCAGTACCATGCCGCCCAACATCTGCACGTCGAAGTGGCGCATCTTGAGCACGCGCTTGGCAGCTTCGCGGCAGACGGCAAATGCTTCCGGCAGCAGCTCGTCGAGCGTTTCGCCCTTGGCAAAGCGCGCCTTGAATTCCGGCGTCTTGGCCTGGAGTTCAGCATCGGACAGCTTTTCAATCTGCGGCTCGAGCGCACTGATCTGGCGAACCGTTTTTTGGTACTGCTTGAGCAGCCGCGTATTGCGGCTACCGAAAATCTGGGTCAGAAATGACATGCTTGAATTCTTGAAAAAAACGCCGCAAAAAGAAGCCGCAATGATGTCAAATAGACATCGCCATGCGACCGACTATGGCAAAAAGAGGGTGATTTTATCATGCGATCCTGCCCCAAATGGGGATTACACGTCCGATAACAAGTGGACATTGGCGAATGAGCTTGTTACGCTGGCGCCTTTCGCATCTGAAACGACCGCCTTCCATGCACATTTACGGCACCAAGAACCGCAAAACCTCGATCGAGGTCACGGATTTCCTGCGCCGCAATGACAAGATGGCAGCCCTGATGCCCGCTGCCATGCGCATGGCCAGCCTGCAGCAGGATTGTGCCGATGCCCTGCCGTCCATGTTTGGCAAATGCGATGTGCTCTCGTTTGAAGACGGCAACCTGGTGCTGGCGACGCCCTCTTCCGCCGTCGCGGCCAAGCTCAAGCAGCAGCTGCCGAAGCTGCAGCTGGCCCTGCACAAGCGCGGCTGGGTGGTCAATGGGATCAAGCTCAAGGTGCAGGTCATCCGCAGCATGGAGCCGGTGGTCCATACGCGCCAGCTGGTGCTGCCGCAGGTGGCGGTCAAGGCGTTCGACGAGCTGGGCGATGCGCTCGCGCCCACGGCGCAGAATGCGACGCTGATCGCAGCGCTCAAGGCAATGGCGGCGCGCCGCCGCTGATCGGCTTATTAAGTCAGGGCCCACTCGCGTGCCATCTGGCGCACGTAGGACGCCGGCGCCGTGCCCGGCGTGGCAAAGGACACAATTTCGTACGCATCCGGGTGCTTGAGCAATTCCAGCAGCAGCAGGTTGTTCAGGCCGTGGCCGGATTTGTGCGCTTCGTAGCTGGCCAGCAGCGGGTGACCGACCAGATACAGGTCGCCGATGGCGTCGAGGATCTTGTGGCGCACGAACTCATCGTCGTAGCGCAGCCCGTCCGAATTGAGGATGCGGTATTCATCCATGACAATCGCATTTTCCAGCGAGCCGCCCCGGGCCAGGCCCATGCCGCGCAGGCTTTCCACATCCTGCATGAAGCCGAAGGTGCGGGCCCGCGCCACGTCGTGCACGTATGACACGTCGCCAAAGTCGACGTGGGCGCGCTGGGTGGTGCCGTCGACGGCCGGGTGGTTGAACTCGATGAAAAAATCAAGTTTGAAGCCATCGTAGGGCGACAGGCGCGCCCATTTTTCGTCCATGCCGGCGCCCTGGCGTACTTCCACCGGCTTGAGCACGCGGATAAATTTTTTGGCCGCATCCTGCTCCTGCACGCCCGCCTGCTGCAGCAGGAACACGAAGGACGAGGCTGAACCATCCATGATGGGGATTTCTTCGGCCGACACGTCCACGTACAAGTTGTCGATGCCCAGGCCGGCGCAGGCCGACATCAGGTGCTCGACGGTGGACACGCGGGCGCCACCGCTGATGAGAACGGACGCCATGCGGGTATCCCCCACCACGCCCGCGCTGGCGGGGAACTCCACCACCGGGTCGAGGTCGACGCGGCGAAACACAATGCCGGTGTCGGGCGCGGCCGGATGCAGGGTCAATACCACCTTGGTGCCTGAATGCAGGCCCACGCCGGTGGTACGGACAACTTGCTTGAGGGTTCTTTGTTTGAGCATGCGCCGATTATATCGGACTTGCTTCGGGCTTGCCGCCGGGTGAGACTGATTGTCAGAGTCGTAATAATTCTGCAGTCACGCTGCCAGGGGGCGGGATTTTTCGCTGCGAATGAGGTACACCCCGCTGCCGATGATGATGGCGGCGCCCACCAGCGTGTAATAGTCGGGCAGCGTGCTCCAGATCAGCCAGTCCAGCGCCACAGCCCAGGCCAGGGCCGTATATTCCAGTGGCGCTACGGACGACGGTTCGCCGCGCGAGAATGCCTCGGTGATGGCAAGCTGCCCTATAAAGCCAGTTGCGGCCAGGGCGCTGAGGAGCCAGATGTCCTGGCCCCGGATGGTGACCCAGTTGGGAGCTGCGAGCACGGTCGCGCCAAGTGCCACCATGGCCATCAGCCACAGCACCATCTGGTCGCCGGAATCGGTACGTCCCAGCACCCGCGCCATGATGGCGGAGATGGCGTAAAAGGAGGCCGCAGTCAGGATCGCCAGGCCGCCGAGCGTGAACATGCCCTCCCCGGTCGGACGCAGGACCACCAGCACGCCAATGAGCCCCACCCCGATGGCGATCCAGCGCGTGCTGCTGACCTGCTCCTTTAAGAACACCACCGACAGCATCGTAATCAACGCAGGCGAGATGAAAAAAATCGTGTAGGCCTCGGCCAGCGACAAATTCCTGATGCCGAACGTGAACAGCGCGAGCATGAATACGCCCAGCACCGCGCGCCATACATGCAGCGCCCAGCGCACCTTGAAAATGGTCTTGAAGGCGCCGCGCCACCAGATATAGAGCAGCACCAGCGGCAGGGACGTGAGCGCGCGCAGTGAAGCGACCTGCATCGAGGGATAGTGGCCAGAGAGCTGCTTCATCACCGCGTCCATGAGCGAAAACATGGCCACGGCCAGCAGCATCGCATAGATGCTGCGATGGCTGCCCTGCAGAATCTTCACAGCGCACGCTCCATGAACAGCGACAGCGGATCGCTCTGGTAATCGCCAAATGGCGCGCACAGGGTGAAGCCGTCACGCTGGTAAAGGGCGATGGCCTCGGGCTGGCTGATGCCGGTTTCAAGCTTCAGGCTTGTCATGCCGGCCTGGGTGGCGCGCACGATGATCTCGGCCATCAGGGCGGCGCCGATACCCTGGCCGCGAAATGCCGGGTCCACGAACATGCGCTTGACCTCAGCGTAGCTGCCACGGTTGACAAACGCACCGCAGCCGGCTGCCTTGCCATGTTCATCGCGCGCGACCAGGAACACGACATCGCTCCTGGTGAGCGAGTCGACATCCATCAAGTGGTTGCTTTCGGCCGGATACAGCTCGCCGCAATACGCATCTAGCTGGTCGAGCATGGCGATGACGTCGGCCTGTTTGGGGGATTCCTGGTGAATGATCATGGCAGTCCAATAGCGAAAAACGGCGCCGAAGCGCCGTCTGGGTATGCGCAAAAATTCTAGTCGATCAGGCCAGCTGCTTGAGCATGGTTTCGGCGTTCGACACTTCGAAGCCGCCGCCCTGCTCCACGTTGAGCTGCTTGACCACGCCGTCTTCCACCAGCATCGAGTAGCGCTGCGAGCGCGTGCCCATGCCGTACTTGGAGAAGTCCGAGTCCAGGCCGAGCGCCTTGCTGTAGGCGGCGTTACCGTCGGCCATCATGCGCACGATGCCGGTCGACTTCTGCTCGCGGCCCCAGGCGCCCATCACGAAGGCGTCGTTGACCGAGATGCACCAGATTTCATCAACGCCCTTGGCCTTGAGTTCTTCGGCTGCCTTGACGTAGCCCGGCACGTGCTGGGCCGAGCAGGTCGGGGTGAACGCGCCTGGCAGGCCAAAGATGGCGATCTTTTTGCCCTTGACCAGGTCAGCGACCTGGAAGGTGTTGGGGCCGAGCGAGCAGCCGGCGGTTTCGGTTTCTACGAATTCCGAGAGAGTGCCTTCCGGCAGACGGTCGCCGATCTTGATGGTCATTGATGACTCCTTTATTTAATATGGGGGAAAAGCGCGCGCGGCGCGGGGCGCCACGGCACATCCGGCAAGTATGCCTGATCCGTCATTTTCTTGCAGAAGGGGCAAGGAAATGCGCGGGGCGCGCTTTTGGCCCTCAGCTATTCTTTCGATCGTCCGTTGCAGAGGTAGATCGCAACGGGCAGGCCAAGCAGCAGTGACAGCCACCCGTAGGCGGTGATCAGGTTGGACAGCGCCAGCAACAGCAGGCTGATCACGCCGAGCAGCAGTATGAAGACGACGGCCTTGGGCCAGGCCCTCTCATGGGTGCCATGGCTCGGCTCTTCATCGTTGCGTGGGTCGGCGCCCTTGCCGATTGCCGGCGCCGCCTCGGCCTGTCTGGCTGCCTTTGCCCTGGCCTTGCGGCGGCGCGGTGCCGGGTTCATTTCCGGGACAGCATCGGCTGCCTGCGCAACGGCACCTTTCAAGCGGAATTCGTTGGCGCAGCGCAGCTGAACTTCACGCATCCATTTGTCGAGCCCTTGTCCGCGCTCGGCCACTTCCTCGTAGCTCATGTGCTGAAAGGGGCTGCTTTCGTTCTTGGGGTTGGCGTTATTGGCATATTCGGCCTGCGCAGCGGTAAGCAGCGCCATCAGCCGATGGGGGATTGGCCTGTTGCCAGCGTACGGGAACAGCGGGAACTTCGTCCATTCGGGTGCGTCGTATTTGTTTACGCGGAATGGTCCGGGCTGCGCTGAACCGTAGTTCAGCCCCAGCTCCTGCCTGATGTCGGCGGCAAGGGCGTTCCAGTCGGTTTCCGGCACCGTCAGCGCACCCTTGATCTGTTCGACGCACCAATAGCTGTCGATATCACCCCCGTAAGCGGCGGCGGGCGGACATTCTGAACCGTACTGGTAGCTACCCTCCGGCAATTGTGGATGTGACCACCATGCGGCTTTTTCCTCGCCGACTACCCATAGCTCGTAGTGCTCCGGATAATGAACAGCGATGACCAGCGTGCCTGCGCACGGCGCTGTCCCTGACTTGATACTGAATTCTTCGACAGCGTGCAACGACAGGCGGCGCGCGCCCAGGCCCTGCAGGATGCCCAGCCACAGCGTGAAGTCATCGGCCAGCAATGCGTTGTCGTCGACCGAGCGAAACAGCAGGCGGTGGCCGAAAAACACGCCGTGCCGAAAAAATTGCTCCAGCGTCAGTTCATCCCGCAGGTATTTGTTGCCATAGCTGACCAGGGCCACCTGGCGCATCACCATATCGTCGTTCACACTTTTCCTTGTTGTCAGTGCATGCAGGGAAATGATACACATTCCGCGCACACCTCCCCGGGTCGTATCATGATTGCCTCGACAGCATGCCCCGGGCCGTTTAGTCACGAATCGGCCGCATTTCCAAACTACTCTCCTTGCCTCGAGAGTATTGCGCATGGGCATCACGAGGGCTGGATGAATGCTACAGATGACTTCGGTACAATGCTGGAAACCAGCCTTGACCGAAATCATCCTTGATCGAGAAATTTCCATGTACGAGCCGAAGCATTTTTTGGAAACCAGTCTCCCGGTGCTTCATGCGCTGATTGAAGCGCATCCGCTCGGCACCTGGGTAACACATGCCGACGGCCAGCTCGCCGCCAATCACATCCCCTTCATGCTCGACCGCTCGCGTGGAGAATTTGGCACCTTGGTAGCCCACGTGGCACGCGCCAACGATGTGTGGAGCGCGCGCGGCGAAAGCCTCGTCGTGTTCCAGGGGAGCGACGCTTACATCAGCCCTTCCTGGTACGCGAGCAAGCAGGAGGCGGGCAAAGTGGTTCCGACCTGGAATTACGCCGTCGTGCATGCCCACGGACGGGTCAGGGTAATCGAGGACGCAGCATGGCTCCTGCGTCACCTGGCCGACATGTCGGCCAGACATGAGGCGGCGCGGGAGCTGCGATGGAAACTGTCGGACGCGCCCTCCGATTTCATCGAACGGCTGCTTCCGGCGATCGTCGGCATCGAAATTCCGATCACCCGACTGACGGGCAAGTGGAAAGTGAGCCAGAACCGTTCGCAGGCGGACCGGGAAGGTGTGGTTGCAGGACTGCGTGCGCAGGCAGACCACGAATCCAACGCAATGGCCACGCTGGTGGCGCGCCACCGAACCAGTTAGCGATACCGCCCCTGGCGGCCCACCGCAAAAAGCACCATAAAAAAACGCCGTCCCTGGCTTGCGCGGGGACGGCGTTTTTCAGTTGAATAGACTTAGTCGGCTTGCTTGCGCAGGAATGCCGGAATGTCGTAGGTTTCCACGCCATTACGCTGCATCGCCTGTACCTGCTCGGACGCCTGCTCGCGGCGCCATACGGCCGGCTGCTTGATGGTGTCCATGCCGGCCAGGCCCGAGGCCGAACCCATGGTCACGCCCGAAGACGCGGCCATGCCGGTGCCCGATGCCACGGGGCCGTGGGTACCGGTGCGCAGCATTGGCGTTTGCACCAGCTGCATGGCCTTCTTGGCCTTGCCCAGACCCGTGGCGACCACGGTCACGCGGATGTCGTCGCCCATGTCGTCGTCGTAGGCGATACCCTGGGCAATCGACGCATCCGGTGCGGCAAAGGCGCGCACGGCTGCCATGACTTCCTTGATTTCCTTACCCTTCAGGCCACGGCTGGCGGTGACGTTCACCAGCACGCCGCGCGCGCCCGACAGGTCAATGCCGTCCAGCAGCGGCGAGGCCACTGCCTGCTCGGCCGCGATGCGCGCGCGGTCCACGCCCGAGGCGGTCGCGGTGCCCATCATGGCCTTGCCCTGCTCGCCCATGATGGTCTTGACGTCGTTGAAGTCGACGTTGATGTGACCTGGCACGTTGATGATCTCGGCGATACCTGCCACGGCGTTGTTCAGAACGTCGTCAGCGTGCTTCATCCAGTCGATCATGCTTTCGTCTTCGTAGATCTCTTCCAGCTTTTCGTTGAGGATGATGATCAGGGAGTCGACGTGCTGGGACAGCTCTTCCAGGCCGGTTTCGGCGATGTCCATGCACTTCTGGCCTTCGTACGAGAACGGCTTGGACACCACCGCCACCGTCAGCGCGCCCATGCCCTTGGCAATTTCTGCCACGATGGGCGCGGCGCCCGTACCGGTGCCGCCACCCATGCCGGCGGCGATGAAGACCATGTGCGCGCCGCGCAGCGAGTCTTCGATGCGCTGGCGCGATTCTTCGGCCAGGGCCCGGCCCACGGTCGGCTTCATGCCGGCGCCCAGGCCCGAGTCGCCGATCTGGATGATGTTGTGGGCGGACGAGGCAGCGAGCGCCTGCGCATCCGTGTTTGCTGCGATGAACTCAACGCCCGAGACGCCTTTGTTGATCATGTGCTGGACTGCGTTGCCACCTGCTCCGCCGACGCCGACAACTTTGATGACGGTTCCCAGTGCTGCGTTATCGACCATATCAAACTCCATGATGTACTCCTAATCTAGTCAAGTGCGGTTTCCAAGCGCCAGGGCTCATATCGGTATGAAACCTGGGGATTGAAAACTGCGGTTAAATGCGAAAGTTAAATTATAAATAACTATATAAACAGTTACTACTAAATCCGTAATGAATCTGCTACTTTAAAAATTCCCGAGGAACCATTCCTTCATGCGCTGCCACACCGCCTTTACCGAGCCGTCCTGCCTTGTCACGATGTGGCCCCGCAAATACTGTTTCTTCGCTTCCAGCAGCAGGCCGAGCACAGTCGCGTAACGCGGACTGCGAACGACATCGGCAAGCTGGCCGCGGTAGTCCGGCGTGCCAAGGCGCGCCGGCTTGAGAAATATGTCTTCCGCCATCTCCACCATGCCAGGCATGATGGCGGTGCCGCCGGTGAGCACGATGCCCGACGAGAGCACGCCCTCGTAGCCGGACTCGCGCACCACCTGGTGCACCATGGCGAACAGTTCTTCCACTCGCGGCTCGATCACGGCCGCCAGCGCCTGGCGCGACAGGTTGCGCGGGCCGCGGTCGCCCAGGCCAGGCACTTCGAGCGACTCGTGCGGATCGGCCAGCACCTGCTTGGCCACGCCGTAGCGGATCTTGATTTCTTCGGCTTCCGAGGTCGGCGTGCGCAGCGCCATGGCGATGTCGTTGGTGATCTGGTCCCCGGCAATGGGAATGACGGCCGTGTGGCGGATCGCGCCGTCCGAGAACACGGCAATGTCGGTGGTGCCGCCGCCAATGTCGATCAGGACCACGCCCAGTTCTTTTTCGTCCGCCGTCAGCACCGCATCGGCTGACGCCATCGGCTGCAAGATCAGGTCCGACACTTCCAGGCCGCAGCGGCGTACGCACTTGACGATGTTCTGCACCGCCGACACGGCGCCGGTCACGATGTGCACGCGCACTTCCAGGCGGATGCCGCTCATGCCGATCGGCTCGCGCACGTCTTCCTGGCTGTCGACGATGAATTCCTGCGGCACCGTGTGCAGCAGCTGCTGGTCGGTCGGGATATTGACCGCCTTGGCGGTTTCGATCACGCGCGCCACGTCGGTGGCGGTGACTTCCTTGTCCTTGATGGCGACCATGCCGCTCGAATTGAAGGAGCGGATATGGCTGCCCGCGATGCCGGCGTAGACATTGCGGATCTTGCAGTCGGCCATGAGCTCGGCCTCTTCGAGCGCGCGCTGGATCGACTCGACGGTGGCCTCGATATTGACGACGACGCCCTTTTTGAGGCCCCTCGATTCATGCTGACCGAGTCCGATGACTTCATGACGTCCATCGGACATCACCTCGGCCACGACCGCCACCACCTTCGAGGTGCCGATGTCGAGTCCGACGATCAGATTTTTCGCGTCTTTTGTCATTTCTTGTCGCCTACCGTAACTGGTTTCTTCTACTGGTTGATGTAACTGTCTGCTGTGCTGCTGCCGGCTTCGCCGGCTTTTTTCCGTCTTCCGGTATCTTCAGTCCGGAGGCAGTCAGCGCCATGCCGTTCTGGTACCGCATATCCACCGACTCGATCCCGTCCGGCAGCCGCTCGGCCAGCACCGGATAAAAGTGCACCAGCCGATCGACACGCTTCTTGAGCGTCGTCTTGTCCTGCTCCCGCCCCAGCGCCACCCGCATGCCGTTATCGAGTGTCACGGTCCATGCATAGCGGCTCGACAGATGCAGCTTTTGCGGCGCCAGCTTCAGCGGCGCAAACCATGCCCGCAATTCGGCAAACCGCGCCAGCACCTCCTGCTCACTGCCATCCGGACCACCCAGTTCCGGCAAGGTCCTGTCTTCGTCCGCCTCGGCCAGGTTGGCGGTAAATACGTCACCCTTGACCGACAGCAGCCTGCCATCTTCGCCCCAGGTGCCGAGCGGCTCATGCTCCTCGACTTCCACAATCAGCTGGTCCGGCCATTCGCGCCTTACCGTGGCCCGCCTGACCCAGGGCACCGATTCAAACGCGGTGCGCACCTGTTCCAGGTTGGTCGTAAAAAAATTGCCCTTGATGCGTCCGACCACGCCTGCGCGCAGGGTCAGCTTGTTCACATGCTTCAGTTCCATCCCATACATGCTCTCGACGGTCACCGTGCGCAGGGTGAACACCGGGCGCTGCGAGACCCACCACACGCCCGATGCAATCAAGGCCAGTACTACCGCGGCCACCAGGCCGCTGGCGCTTGCATTCAATGCCCGAACGTCATGCCACATTACGTAATCAGCCCTGTCCCTTTGCCAGCTTCAAACGGGCCGTTGCCGCGATCTCCACGCACAAATCTTCGTAACTCATACCGGTCGCACGCGCCGCCATCGGCACCAGGGAATGGCCGGTCATGCCTGGCGAAGTATTGACCTCGATCAGGAACAGCTTGTTGTCGCTCGCGCGCAGCAGGAAGTCCACCCGTCCCCACCCTTCGCAATCGAGGGCATTGAACGCTTCCACCGCCAGGCGCGCCATTTCCGCGCTGATGGCCGGGTCAAGCACGGCCGGGCAGAAGTACTGGGTGTCGTCGTTGAAGTACTTGTTCTGGTAGTCGTAATTCCCACCAGGGGCGACGATCTCAACGGCCGGCAGTGCCCGCGCGTTGACACCCTTGCCCAGGATCGCCACGGTAAATTCGCGGCCGGTCACAAATTCTTCAGCCAGCACCACGTCGTCGTAGCCGGCCGCGATATCGTAGGCAGCCTGCAGTTCTTGCGCGGCGCGCACCTTGGTGATGCCGATGGTGGAACCCTCGTGCGGCGGCTTGACGATGAGCGGCAGGCCAAGTTCCGCCACCACCTGCGCCAGATCGCTGCTGTCGGTCAGCGACAGGTAGCGCGGGGTCGGCAGGCCCTTCATGAGCCAGATCATCTTGGTGTAGATCTTGTCCATGCCGATGGCGCAGGCCATCACGCCACTGCCGGTGTACGGAATGTTCAGCTGTTCGAGCGCGCCCTGCAGGCTGCCGTCTTCGCCGAAGCGGCCGTGCAGCGCAATGAAGACCCGGTCGAACTTTTCGGCGGCCAGTTCGGCGATGCTGCGCTCGCCCGGATCGAACGCGTGCGCGTCCACGCCCTTGCTCTTGAGGGCCGCCAGCACGCCGGTGCCGGACATGATCGAGACTTCGCGCTCGGCGGAACGGCCGCCAAACAGCACGCCCACCTTGCCCAGGCTTTTCGGATCGAGGGTAGTAGTTGCAGTCACTGTCACGCCTCCGTGTAAGTCGTCAGTTTTGCGGGAACGCCGCTGATCGATCCCGCACCCATGGTCAGCACCACGTCGCCGTCCTGCACCAGGTCCATCAGGGTGGACGGCATGTCGGCAATGGCTTCAACGAAAATTGGCTCGATCTTTCCGATCACGCGCAGCGCGTGTGCCAGCGAGCGGCCGTCGGCGGCCCGAATCGGGGCTTCGCCGGCAGCGTAGACTTCCGACAGCACCAGCACATCCGGCTTGGAGAGCACCTTGACGAAGTCCTCGAACAGGTCGCGCGTGCGGCTGTAGCGGTGCGGCTGGAATGCCAGCACCAGGCGGCGCCCCGGGTAGGCGGCACGGGCAGCGGCCAGCGTGACTTCGGTTTCAATCGGGTGGTGGCCAAAGTCGTCCACCAGGGTGAAGGTGCCGCCGGCCGGAATGGCCACCTCGCCATAGCGCGTGAAACGGCGGCCCACGCCATTGAATTCGGCCAGGCCCTGCTGGGTGTGGGCGTCGTCAATGCCAATTTCGCGCGCGATGGCGATGGCCGAGCAGGCGTTCTGCACATTGTGCAGGCCGGGCTGGTTGAGCACGAAATCGGTGTCGGGATAGCCCTGCTGGATGACCGTGAAGTGCATTTCGTGGCCGTGGGCACTGGCATTGACGGCGCGCACCTCGGCTTCTTCCGAAAAGCCGTAAGTGGTAATCGGCTTGGTCACCTGCGGGATGATCGAGCGCACATGCTCGTCGTCGATGCACAGCATCACGCGCCCGTAGAAAGGCAGGCGGTGGGTGAAGTGGACAAAGGCGGCCTTGAGCTTTTCAAAGTCGTGCTCATAGGTTTCCATGTGATCGGCATCGATGTTGGTGATGACTTCGATCATGGGGCTCAGGTTCAGGAACGAGGCGTCCGATTCGTCGGCTTCGGCCACGATGTATTCACCCGTGCCCAGCTTGGCGTTGGCGCCGGCACTGGTCAGGCGCCCGCCAATGACAAAAGTCGGATCGAGCCCGCCCTGCGCCAGTACCGACGCGACCAGGCTGGTGGTGGTGGTCTTGCCATGGGTGCCTGCAATGGCGATGCCGCGTTTCAGGCGCATCAGTTCACCGAGCATGATGGCGCGCGGGACGATCGGCGTTTTCGCGGCGCGGGCAGCGATGACTTCCGGATTGTCTTCCTTGACGGCGGTCGAGGTCACGACCACGTCGGCGTTGGCCACATTGTCCTGCGAGTGGCCCAGCATGACCCTGGCGCCAAGGCTTTCCAGCCGCTGGCTGGCGGCATTGCTCGACAGGTCGGAGCCGGAAACGTTGTAGCCCAGCGTGAGCAGCACTTCGGCAATACCGCTCATGCCGCTGCCGCCAATGCCGACGAAATGGATGTTCTTGATTTTATGTTTCATGTCGTGTCAATTCTTGTTATTGGTTGCTGCAAGTTGTTCGAGTACTTCTGCGATCGCTTGGTTGGCGTTGCGTTTGCCGACGGCGCGCGCGGCTTCTGCCATGGTCCGGCACTTGTCGCGGTCCAGCGACTGCAGCAGCGCTGCCAGGCTGGCGGCGGACAGCTCGGTTTGCGGCAGGTGAATGGCCGCGTTCTGCGACGCCATCCACTTTGCATTGTCGCGCTGGTGGCTGGTGGTGCTGGCCACCAGCGGCACCAGCACGCTGGCCACGCCGGCAGCGGTCAGTTCCGACACCGTGATGGCGCCGGCGCGGCAGATCACCACGTCGGCACCGGCATAAGCGGCGGCCATGTCGTCAATGAAGTCCACCACGGTGGCCGTCACACCTGCCGCCGCGTAGGAGGCGCGCAAGGCGTCGATATTTTTCTTCCCGGACTGGTGCGTCACCACCGGACGCACGGCGTCGGGGAGCATGGCCAGTGCGGCGGGGATGCTGTCGTTAAGGACCTTGGCCCCAAGGCTGCCACCCACCACCAGGATGCGCAGCACACCGGTGCGGCTGGCAAACCGTTCGGCCGGCGCGCTCATGCCCAGGATCTCCTGGCGCACCGGGTTGCCGGTGACAAGCGCCTTGCCGGCAGCGCGGCCAAAATCTGCGGGAAAGCCAAACAGCACCTTCTGGGCGATGGGCGTGAGCGTCTTGTTCGACAGCAGTAGCGCCGCGTCGGCATTGACCAGCACCAGCGGCACGCCGCGCAGGCGCGCCATCATCCCGCCAGGCACGGTGACATAGCCACCCATGCCGAGGACGACCGAGGGCTGGCGGCGGCCGATGTGGCGCAGGCAGGTCAGGAAGCTGTTCACCAGCTTGAACGCACCGGAGACGGTATGGCCCAGCCCCTTGCCGCGCATGCCGGAAAATTCGATGGTATCGATCTCGATGCCCTGCTTTGGCACGAAGTCCTGCTCCATGCCGTGCGAGGTGCCGAGCCACGTCACTTCCCAGCCGCGCGCGCGCATGGTCTGCGCAATCGCGATGCCCGGGAAAATGTGGCCACCGGTGCCGGCTGCCATGATCATGAGACGCTTCATGGACGGCCTCCGCGCATCAGGACCCGGTTTTCATAGTCGATGCGCAGCAGGATGGCCAGGCCGACGCAATTGATCAGGACACCGGAGCCGCCATAGCTCATCAAAGGCAGGGTCAGGCCCTTGGTAGGCAAGAGTCCCAGGTTCACACCCATATTGATGAAGGTCTGCACGCCGATCCAGATGCCGATGCCCTTGGCGACCAGGCCCGCAAACACCTGGTCAATCGCAATGGCCTGGCGCCCTATGTCAAAGGCGCGTTTGACCAGCCAGTAGAACATGGCAATGACGACCAGCACGCCGGCCAGGCCCAGTTCTTCGCCAATGACGGCCATCAGGAAGTCGGTATGCGCCTCCGGCAGGTAATGCAGCTTCTCGACGCTGGCGCCCAGGCCCACGCCAAAGAATTCGCCGCGGCCAAAGGCGATCAGCGAATGCGTGAGCTGGTACGCCTTATCGAGCGAATTGCCCTCTTCCCACGGATCGAGGTAGGCGAACATGCGCGCCCGGCGAAATGGCGAGAATGCGATGATCAGGCTGAAGATCCCGACCAGCAGGCCGGCGATGCCGCCGAACCAGACGATGTTGATCCCGCCCAGGAAAAGGATGCCCATGGCGATGCAGACAATCACGCCAAACGCGCCCAGGTCCGGTTCCAGCAGCAGGGCCAGCCCCACCAGCGTGATGGCGGCGGCCATGGGCAGGAAACCCTTGGTCAGCTTGTGCATGTATTCCTGCTTGCGCACCGTGTAGTCGGCCGCATACAGGACGGCGGCGATCTTCATCACTTCCGACGGCTGCAGGTTGAACACGCGCAGGTTCAGCCAGCGCTGGGCGCCGTTGACCGAAAAGCCCAGGCCCGGAATGAACACGGCAAACAGCAGCACCAGCGTGGCGATGAAGAGCACGGGAGCCCATTTCTGCCAGACGGCGATACGCACGCGGAAAAAGACCGCTGCGCCGGCAATGAGCGACACGCCAATGAACATGGCCTGACGCTGCAGGAAGTAGGCATTCTTGTAGTTGGCGTACTTGGGCGAATCGGGCAGCGCAATCGAGGCCGAATACACCATCACCATCCCGAACAGCATCAGCAGCACCGTGACCCAGACCAGGGGCTGATCGTATTCCATCATTTTCGACGGCCGCCCGCGAGGGCTCGTCAGAGCCTCGCTGGACGAACCGGAGAACTTGAATGGAAGCTGGAAGGCCATCAGATATCCTGTCCCTTGGCCAATGCCAGCTCGCGCACCGCATCGCAGAACACCTGCGCGCGGTGGGCATAATTGGTGAACATGTCCATGCTGGCGCACGCGGGCGAGAGCAGCACGGCGTCGCCGCTGTGTGCCAGGCTTGACGCGCGCTGCACGGCTTCTTCCAGCGTGGCGCAGTCGGCCATCTCGACGCCGGATGGCGCGATGGCGGCGCGGATCTTGTCCGCATCGCGGCCGATCAGCACGATGCTGCGCACATAGCGCGCGCACGGCTCGGCCAGCGGATCGAACTGTTGCCCCTTGCCGTCGCCGCCGGCAATCAGTACCAGTCGTTGCGATTCGCCCCCAAACGCCTTGCCCAGACCATTGATGGCAGCAACCGTGGCGCCGACGTTGGTGCCTTTGCTGTCATCGTAGTAATCCACCCCGTCGATCGATGCCACCAGTTCGACGCGATGCGGCTCGCCCTTGTATTCGCGCAGGCCATGCAATAGTGGCGCGAACGGCAGGCCAATGGCACGGCACAGGGCAAGGGCGGCGAGCGCGTTCGATGCATTGTGCAGGCCGCGGATGCGCAGTGCATCGGCAGGCATCAGGCGGCTGACCGAAAACGGCAGCGGCTCGATAGGGTCATTCTTCTTGCGCTTCTTTTCCGGTTCGTCGCCGGGCGCGGCAAAGGTCAGCCACAGTACGCCGCGCTCATTGTGCAAGCCGAAGGCGCCTGCCGCATTCGGCGCGTCGGTGCCGAAGGTGACCACTTCATTCATGGCGCCGGCCATGCTCATGACCGCGCGGTCGTCGCGATTGAGCACGCGCACCGTATTGGCGCCAAAAATGCGGGCCTTGGCGGCGCCGTAGGCGGCCATGTCGCCATGCCAGTCCAGGTGGTCCTGGCTCAGGTTCAGCACTGTGGCGGCATCGGCCTGCAGGCTGAAGGTGGTGTGCAGCTGAAAGCTTGACAGTTCCAGGATCCAGGCCTCGGGCAGCTCGCCGCTGTCGATCACTTCGCGCAGCACATCGAGGGCGGCGGGGCTGATGTTTCCGGCCACGCGGGTGGACAGGCCGGCGCGCCGGCACAGCTGACCGGTCAGGCTGGTCACCGTCGTCTTGCCATTGGTGCCGGTGATGGCGATGACCTTGGGCGCATAGCCCCGCTCTTCCTTAAGGGCGGCGAGGGCCTGGGCGAATAATTCAATTTCGCCCCACACCGGGATCGCGCGCCCGGCGGCCGCGGGAGTGATCTCGGCCAGTTCACGGGCCGGCATCAGGCCGGGGCTGACGGCGACAAAATCAACACCTTCGAGCAGAGCGGCGGTCAGGGCGCCGCCCACGAATTCGACACCAGGGATAGCCTGGCGCAGCTGCGGCAGCCGCTGTGGCTCGTCGCGCGTGTCAGCCACGCGCACGCGCGCGCCGCAACGGGCGAGCCATTGCGCCATTGCGAGCCCGGATTCACCGAGCCCCAGTACCAATGCGAGTTTGCCGTCGTAGTTCATTGATCAGCGCAGTTTGAGGGTGGACAGGCCAACCAGCACCAGCATCATGGTGATGATCCAGAAACGCACCACAACCTGCGTCTCCTTCCAGCCTTTTTGTTCAAAGTGATGGTGCAGTGGCGCCATCAGGAACACGCGGCGGCCGACGCCGGTGCGCTTCTTGGTGATCTTGAATACGGCTACCTGGATGATGACCGACAGCGTTTCGGCCACGAACACGCCGCCCATGATGAACAGCACGATCTCCTGGCGCACGATCACGGCAATGGTGCCGAGCGCGCCGCCCAGCGCCAGCGCGCCCACGTCGCCCATGAACATCTGGGCCGGGTGCGCGTTATACCAGAGGAAGGCCAGGCCCGCGCCGGCCATCGCGCCGCAGAAGATCAGCAGCTCGCCCGCACCCGCAATGTGGGGAATGAACAGGTATTCGGAGAACTTGGCGCTGCCGGTCAGGTAGGCAAACAGGCCAAGGGCCGAGCCGACCATCACGGTTGGCATGATGGCCAGGCCGTCCAGGCCGTCGGTGAAGTTCACCGCGTTGCTGGTGCCGACGATGACGCAGTAGGTCAGCGCGATGAAGCCCCACACGCCCAGCGGATAGCTGATGGTCTTGAAGAACGGGACGATCAGATCGGCCTTGGGCGGCAGGTCCATGGCAAAGCCGGACTGCACCCACGCAAAGAACAGCTCCCACACCTTGGCCGGCGTCGGCGCCGACACCGAAAACGCCAGGTACAGCGAGGCCGCGATGCCGATCAACGACATCCAGAAGTATTTTTCGCCCGAGCGCATGCCGTTGGGATCCTGGTACACCACCTTGCGGTAGTCGTCGGCCCAGCCGATGGCGCCAAAGCCGAGCGTGACGACCAGCACTGGCCAGATCAGGCGGTTGGACAGGTCGCACCACAGCAGCGTGGAAATGGCAATCGAGATCAGGACCAGGACGCCGCCCATGGTCGGGGTACCGTGTTTTTTCAGGTGCGTCTGCGGACCGTCCTGGCGCACTGCCTGGCCTACCTTGAGCGAGGTCAGCTTGCGAATGACCGCGGGACCGGCAAACAGGCCAATGAGCACGGCCGTGATGGTGGCAAACACCGCACGGAAGGTGATGAAGTTAAACACGCGCAGGAAGCCGAAGTCCTGCTGGAGATATTGTGCGAGCCAGAGCAGCATGTCAGTGTGCGTCCTTGTTATTGTTTTGTGAGCCAAGCAGGTGCTGGACCACGCGTTCCATCTTCATGAAGCGCGAACCTTTGACCAGCACCGTGGCCGATGAGTCGTGACCCAATTTTTCATCCAGCACAGCCAGCAGTTCCTCAATCGTTTCAAAATGTCGGGCGCCGGCGCCGGCCATGTGGCGCGCCAGCTCGCCCAGCACCAGCACATTGGCAATGCCATGGCTGGCCGCGTAGGCGGCAATCTCTTCGTGGAATTCACGTCCCTGGGTGCCCACTTCACCCATGTCGCCCAGTACCAGAACGCGCGGCTCGGGCACCTTGGCCAGCACGTCGATGGCGGCGCGCACCGAGTCGGGATTGGCGTTGTAGGTGTCGTCAATGATGCAGGCGCCGCCCGCTGCCATCTTCTTTTGCAGGCGCCCGGACACGGGTTCAAACGCATTGATGCCGCGTTCGATCGCTTCATCCGGCACACCGGCGCCGACGGCGCATGCGATCGCAGCGAGCGCATTGCGCACGTTATGCAATCCGGCTGCGGCCAGGCGCACCGGGAACTGGCGCGCTTCCATGCCCTCTTCCCTCACCAGCACCATCAGCTCGCTGCCAAAGTCGCCGCCGCTGTGGGTGCAGCTGACATGGCAGGCGGCATCGAGGCCAAAGGTGATGGTGCGCCGTCCTGCCGCCAGGCCCTGCCACAGGGTCGTGTAGGTATCGTCGCCCGGGAACACCGCCACCCCGTCCGGCGGCAGGCCAGCCAGCACCGCGCCGTTTTCCTCGGCCACCGCTTCCACGGTGTGCATGAATTCCTGGTGCTCGCGCTGCGCGTTATTGACCATGGCAACGCCAGGCTGGGCGATCGCCGTCAGGCGCGCGATTTCGCCGGGATGATTCATGCCCAATTCGACCACGGCCGCTTGGTGCTGCGCCGACAGGCGGAACAGCGTGAGCGGCACACCAATTTCATTATTCAGGTTGCCACGCGTGGCCAGGCGCGCCTCGTCGCCAAAGGCAGCGGCCAAAATGGCGGCGATCATTTCCTTGACCGTTGTCTTGCCGTTGCTGCCGGTGACGCCGATGACGGGAATATCGAACTGCCTGCGCCAGCTGTTGGCAATGCGGCCGAGCGCCACCAGCGTGTCCGGCACCACCAGCGCCGGCAGCGTGAACCCTGGCGGCAGTTCTTCGGCTACCACCGCCGCGGCGCCCTTGTCTGCCACCTGCTGCAGGAAGTCGTGCGCATCGAAACTGTCGCCACGCAGCGCCACGAACAGCGCACCGGCGCCGGCGCTGCGGCTGTCGGTCGACACGCTGTCGAAGGCGGCGTCCGCCGTCATGGTGGCGCCATCAATGGCAGGAAGCAGTTGTGCCAGCGAGCCGCGCATCAGTTGGTCCTTTTCATGGTGGCGCGCGCGGCCAGTGCCAGCGCAGCGTGGTCGGCGTCGGAAAATGCCATCTTGCGGCCCTTGATTTCCTGGTACGGCTCGTGGCCTTTGCCGGCCAGCAGGATCACGTCGGCGCGCGCAGCATGGCGCACGGCCCACAGGATGGCGCCGGCCCGGTCTTCATTGGTCTGGAAGGTCGACGTGGGATGGCTCGCATCCATGCCCCCCACGATCTGGGCGATGATGGCGGCCGGCTCCTCGCTGCGCGGATTGTCGCTGGTGACCAGCACATGGCCGGCAATCTGCGAGATGGCACCCATCTGCGGGCGCTTGCCCGGATCGCGGTCGCCGCCGCAGCCAAACACGCACCACAGCTCGCCGCCGCGCTCCTGCGCCACCTGGCGCAACGCTTCGAGCGTCTTTTGCAGCGCGTCGGGCGTGTGTGCGTAATCGATGACGACCATCGGTGCATCCTGGCCGCCGAGTTGCTGCATGCGGCCCGGGGCGGGCGTGAGCGACTCGATGGCGTCGAGGGCGGCGCGCAGCTCCACTTTCTTGGCCAGCAGCGCGCCCAGGACTGCGAGCGCATTGCTCACATTGAAGTGGCCCACCAGCTGCGTCTTCACGGTTGCCGCGCCCTGGGGCGACTCAAGATGGAACTCGGTGCCGGAATGGCGGCTCTTGAATTGCGAAGCGCGCAGGATCGCCACGCCGTCGATGGCCGGCTGCGCCAGTTCATCGCGCAGGGTATAGCCGATCAGCGGCAGGGTATTGCCAAAGCGGGTTTGAAGGTGCCCGACCAGGCGCAGTCCTGCCGGGTCGTCGAGATTTAACACTGCCGTCTTTAATCCTGGCCACTCGAACAGCTTTTGTTTGGCTGCCTCGTAGCGTTGCATGTCACCGTGATAATCGAGATGGTCGCGCGTGAGGTTGGTAAATAGCGCCACATCGAAATGCATGCCCGAAGTACGCCCCTGATCGAGCCCGATGGAGCTTACCTCAATGGCCAGCGTGCTGGCGCCCGCTTCACGCACTTCGGCCAGCGTTTGGGCCAGCAGCACCGCGTCCGGCGTGGTGTAGCCGGTGGCGTCAAATTCTGGCTCGCCACGTCCCTTGAACAAGCCCACGCCGAGCGTGCCGATGACGGCGGCCGTCTCGCCCAGACGCGCGAACGCCTGTCCAAGCCAGACCGCGCATGAGGTTTTGCCATTGGTGCCGGTGACGCCGACGGTGAACATGGCGCTGTCGGGCATGCCGTGGCAGGCGTGTGCGATCGCGCCGGCGTTTTTCTTCAGGCCGGCCACGGCCAGGTGCGGGACCGTCCATGCAGGCTGCCACGTGAAGCCGGCGCCGTCATACACGACCGCTGCCGCGCCCTGCTCGATGGCCCTGGCAATGTAGGCGCGGCCGTCGCCGGCGTCGCCCGGATACGCAAAAAAGACATCGCCGGGCGTGATGCGGCGCGAGTCCGAGGCCAGCTTGCCGCCCGGGGCGCTGGCCGCGATGAAGTCGCACACTTGTTGCATGTTCAATTCATCCATCACATCACCTCGTCGTCGCTGCTGGCGGTGGTGACAATGTCGGTCACGGTCGAATCCGGCGGCACATTGAGCGCGCGCAGGGCATTGGAGGCCACGGCGGCAAAGGTGGGCGCCGCGACGATGCCGCCGAAGTGGCCGTTCGCGGTCGGCTCGTCGATCATGACGGCGATGATGAAGCGCGGGTCCGACATCGGCACCATGCCGACGAAGGAACCGATGTACTTGCGCGGAATGGCATAACGGCCGTTTTCCACCTTGTAGGCAGTGCCGGTCTTGCCGCCCACGCGGTAGCCCGGCACGTGCGCCTGCTTGGCCGTGCCGCCTTCGCCAACCACCACGCTCTCGAGCATTTCGCGCATCTGGCGCGCCGTCTGCGGCTTGATCACCTGGCGCCCGACGGGCGGCTCGGTCAGTTTCTGGAATGACAGCGGGATGATGTCGCCATTGCGGGCGAAAATCATGTAGCCGCGCGCCAGCTGCAACAGCGACACCGAAATGCCGTTACCGTAGCTCATGGTGGCCTGTTCAATCGGACGCCAGGATTTGTAGGGACGCACGCGGCCCGCAACGGCGCCGGGGAAGCCGAACTTGGGCTGCTGGCCAAAGCCGACTTCCGTGAACATTTCCCACATCTCCTGCGCCGGCATGCTCAGTGCCATCTTGGCCGTGCCGATGTTGGACGAAGTCTTGATGATCTCGGCCACCGAAATGATGTGATGCGGCTTGGTGTCGGAAATCGGCGCGCCGTTGATCACATAGCGGCCATTGCCGGTATCGATCAGGGTGCCCGGCTTCACGCGGCCACTGTCCAGCGCCAGCGCCACCGTGAACGGCTTGAGCGTGGAGCCTGGCTCGAAGGTATCGGTGATGACGCGGTTGCGCAGCTGGGCGCCGGTCAGCTTCTTGCGGTCATTCGGGTCATAGGTGGGCCAGTTGGCCAGCGCCAGCACTTCGCCGGTTTTCACGTCCAGCACCACGGCCGCTCCCGCCTTGGCCTTGAACTTTTCCACGGCATTCTTCACCTGGGTGAAGGCGATGTACTGGATCTTGCTGTCGACCGACAGCGTGATGTCCTTGCCATCGTGCGGCATCTTGTACATGCCCACGTCTTCCACGATATTGCCCAGGCGGTCGCGAATGACCTGGCGGCTGCCCGTGGTACCCACCAGGTTCTTTTGCTGCGCCAGTTCCATCGCATCCTGACCCGCGTCTTCCACATTGGTAAAGCCCACCAGATGGGTCACCACTTCGCCCTGCGGATAGAAGCGCTTGTATTCCTTGCGCGTGTCCAGGCCATCGATCTTGAGCTTTTCAATCTCGGCGATGATATCCATTTCCACCTGGCGCTTCAGGTACACGAAGGTGCGCGGCGAATCGAGCTTCTTGCGCAGGTCCGCCTCGCTCATGCCGAGCAGGCCGGCCAGCTTGTTGAGCTTTTCGGCCGGCGACTTGAGCACTTCCTCGGGAATGGCCCACACGGCTTTTACCGGCAGCGACGAGGCCAGCACCTGGCCATTGCGGTCCATGATCTTGCCGCGCGTGGCCGGCAGCTCGATGGTGCGCTCGTAGCGGTTCTTGCCCTGCTTTTGCAAAAATTCGTTGGAAATCCCCTGCAGCCACAGGGCGCGCGCGGCCAGCGCCGCAAACGAGGCAAACAGCACGAACAGCACGACGCGCGAACGCCAGGTGGGCAGGCTGACTGCCAGCACCGGGCTTTTCGAGAACGACACGCCCTTGGAGGCAGCCACCCGCGATCCTGTGACGCCATTACCGCCGCGCTTCATTTTTCACCTTCCGTCAGATACTGGGTGCGCTCGGGTGTGAGCGGCACCATGTTCAAATCCGTACGCGCGATCTGTTCGATGCGCGAATTTTTCGATAATGTCGAGTAGTCCAGACGCAGCTGGTCCCAGTCGATTTCAAGCTGGCTGGCCTGCTGGTCAAGCTTGCCCTTTTCAATGAACAGGTTGCGCGCCTCGTACTGGCTCTTGACCAGCGACAGTGCGCAGCCCACCAGCAAGACCGTCAGCACCACGTTGATCTTGCCGCTCATGGCTTGCCTCCCAGGCGCTCGGCCACACGCATCACGGCGGAACGGGCGCGCGGATTGGCCGCGATTTCGGCCTCCGACGGCTTGATCTTGGCCACCAGTTTCATCAGAGGCTGAGGCAGGTCCACGGCCCGGATGGGCAGGCGGCGGTCGGGCTGTTCCAGTTTGGCCTTGCTGGCCAGGAACTGCTTGACCATGCGGTCTTCCAGCGAATGAAAGCTGATGATCACCATGCGTGCGCCGGGCGCGAGCATGGCATAGGCTTCGCTCAGGCCTGCTTCCAGGTCTTCAAGCTCTTGATTGATGAAAATCCGGATAGCCTGAAAGGTGCGGGTGGCCGGATCCTTGCCCTTCTCCCGGGTTTTGACCGCGTTTGCCACGATACCGGCAAGCTGTCGTGTGCCTGAAATTGGCTCGACTGCCCGGCCAGCAACAATCGCCTTTGCAATCTGAAAAGCAAACCGTTCTTCCCCATATTCCCTGATCACCTTCTCTAATTGTTGTTCCGGCACCGTGGCCAGCCAGTCGGCCGCGGAGACGCCGCGCGTGGTGTCCATGCGCATGTCCAGCGGGCCATCGTTGCGAAAGCTGAAGCCGCGCGCGGCATCGTCCACCTGGGGCGAAGAAATGCCCAGGTCCAGCAAGATGCCGTCCACCTGCGCCACGCCCCGTTCCTGCAAGGCAGTTCTCATGGTGGCAAAGCTGTCATGCACGATCTCGAAGCGCCCGTCGGCAATCTCGCCGGCCGTGGCGATGGCTTGCAGGTCCTTGTCGAACGCGATCAGGCGCCCCGTGGCGCCCAGTGTCGACAGGATCAGGCGGCTGTGGCCGCCGCGCCCGAAGGTGCCATCTATATAGATGCCGTCGGCGCGCGCGCCAGTGATGCCGAGGGCATCGACCGCCTCATCGAGCAGCACCGTTCGATGCTGAAACTCAGGCACCGCGACTTGGGTCATCTGGGCGCCTCAGAAAGAGAAATTGGAAAGAACATCGGGCATGCCGTTGGCAACGGCCGCCTGCTCGTTCTCGTTGAGCTTGGCGGCATCCCAGATCTCGAAATGGGTACCCATGCCGAGCAGCATAACGTCACGCGTCAAGCCAACGGCCGAGCGCAATTCAGGCGAAATGAGGACGCGGCCGGCCGAATCCATCTCGACATCGCAGGCATTGCCAAGGAAAATGCGCTGCCATGCCTTGGCCGCCATGGGCCAGGCAGCAATTTCCTGGCGGTGCGCCTCCCACACCGGGCGGGGGAAGAACAGCAGGCAACCGTGGGGATGCTTGGTCAGCGTAAGGCGCCCTTCGCACTGCACCGCGAGGGCGTCACGATGCTTGGCCGGGATGGACATCCTGCCTTTTGCATCGAGATTGATCGCTGAAGCGCCTTGGAACACGTTTTACCTAGCTTGAGAGTTGGAGTGATTGCGGTGTCTTGGCGCTGAAACCCGGGATTTTCTCCCACAAAACTACACTTTTTCACACTGTCGCCCACTTTAGATGAACCAATTCCCATGGTCAAGCGAATTCCGCGAGGCAAAATGCGAATTTTGCCAATGAAGTCAAGGACTTAGCGAACATCGCTCAAGCGTTTCCAAACTAAAATATGCCGTAAATCAGGCACTTAGAATGCACAGTGAATGTGCTACCTCATCTGTACACATGTGTTTTGAATGTTCAACAATAATTAAAATAATTGCACTCAGTTGATTCTTCGCAACAAACCGCCCGTCAACTCCCACTCTGCCTGCAACCGCGACACCAAAGTGAGTACCCACCAACAACACGCCATCGCAGCGCAATCCTGCCGCCTCATCAATGCAAACCAGCACTTTTCACTTCGGGGTCAGACCACTTAAACCGCATGAAAACAATTGATTTGAAAAACTGAACAGCTGTTTTATTGCACGATGAATAGGGTGCTTGAATTCGGGAAATGGCCAGAGTCGCGATTGTTGCGGGAAGTAAGCCGACTGAAGATTTTTGGCGGGGACGTGGAATTGAATGCCGCAATAATGGTCTGGAGCGGAAGAAAGCTTTCAAAAACCGCTTTTAAGTGGTCTGACCCTGAAATTTGGAAACAAATCGATAGGCGGACCGATTCTCGTTGCGGGGAATGGAAGGCGCGAGAAAAGCCGCCACGGATGCGACTTTGCGAGGCCAAAAAATGGGCGGGGATGAGTCAAGACTAGTTGCTGTCCCGCAGCCAGCTCAGGAATCGCTGCTCCAGCCGCGCGAGCGCGCAACCGCGTGCTGCCAGGTGGCCATGCGCGCCTGCCGCTCGTCTTCGGACAACATCGGTTCAAACTGGCGTTCCGCCTGCCATTGCGCCGCGATCTGCGCTTGCGACTCCCAGAAGCCGACAGCCAGCCCGGCCAGGTAAGCGGCGCCCAGCGCGGTCGTTTCCGTGACCCTGGGACGCACCACCGGCACACCGAGGAGGTCGGCCTGGAATTGCATGAGCATGTTATTGCACGCTGCGCCGCCGTCGGCCCTCACTTCCGCCACCGGGCAGGCTGCATCCTTCTGCATCGCCAGCAGCAATTCCGCGCTCTGGTAGGCAATCGCCTCCACCGCGGCGCGGGCGATGTGCCCACGGTTGGTGCCGCGCGTCATGCCCACCAGGGCGCCACGGGCGTACGGGTCCCAGTGCGGTGCGCCCAGTCCGGCAAAGGCGGGCACCAGGTAGACGCCGCCGCTGTCCGGCACACTGGCCGCCAGCGCTTCGACGTCCGCCGAGCGCTCGATGATGCCCAGCCCGTCACGCAGCCACTGCACTGTCGCGCCACCCATGAACACGCTACCCTCCAGCAGGTAGTCGGTGTGGCCATCCACGCGCCAGCCCACCGTTGAGAGCAGGCGGTTGGCCGACGAGGGCGCCTGGCTGCCCGCATGCATCAGCATAAAGCAGCCGGTGCCGTACGTATTCTTGACCATTCCCTTCTGGTGGCAGGCCTGGCCAAATGTGGCAGCCTGCTGGTCGCCTGCCATCCCGGCAATGGGGATGGGGTGGCCAAACAGGTCGGCGCGAGAATGGCCAATCAGCTCCGCGCTCGACACGAGCCGCGGCAGCACGGCCCGCGGAATGCCGAACAGTTCCAGCAAGGCGTCGTCCCAGCGCAGCTGGTGGATATCGAACAGCATGGTGCGGGCGGCATTGCTCACATCCGTCACGTGGCGGCCGCACAATTTAAAGGCGAGCCAGCTGTCGACGGTGCCGAAGGCCAGCTCTCCCTTGTCCGCGCGGTCGCGGGCGCCGGGAACATGGTCCAGGAGCCAAGCAAGTTTGGTGGCGGAAAAATACGCGTCCAGTTCCAGCCCGGTGCGCTGCTGGATCAGCGGGGCGTGGCCGGCCGCGCGCAAGCGGTCACAGGCGCCGGCCGTGCGCCGGTCCTGCCACACGATGGCGGGGGCAACAGCCTGTCCCGTGGCGCGGTCCCACAGGAGCGTCGTTTCACGCTGGTTGGCAATGCCGATGGCGGCAATCTCGGGACCAGACACGCCATGCTCGCGCAGGACCTGGCGCGCGACGGCCAGCTGGCTTTCCCAGATGTCGGCCGGATCATGCTCGACCCAGCCGGGCTGGGGAAAGTGCTGGGGAAATTCCTGCTGCGCGCTGGCACAGGGATGGCCATGGCGGTCAAACAGGATGGCGCGCGAACTGGTGGTGCCCTGGTCGAGGGCAAGGATGTATTGTGGCATCTGGGTCCCGCTGGCAGGCAAATTCAAGGTGAAGCAAGCCGATAGGCCGGATTTTGTTACGGCGCGCCCCTTGCGGTTTGCGCTATGACAGCCATTCCTCTAGGCGCAGAATTACTCCTGCGCTCAAGCTCCCTACCCGCACGCTCCGCGAGCCGCCTCAACGCGTGCCTATTTGGGATTGCTCCAGGTGGAGGTTACCGCGTTTCACCGTAACTAAATACGCTCGTCTCTGTGGCCCTGTTCCTCGCCTTATACCTTGCGGCTTTCGGCGGACGGCCGTTAACCGTCACCCTGCTCTATGGAGTCCGGACCTTCCTCCCGCCAACGCATTACCGTCAGCCAGCGGCTGTCTGGCCTGCTTCACGGGCGTATTGTACCGCGCCCGGCCCCGGCAGTCGAACTGGCAAGCATGCGCGGCCTTCAGCGCCGGGTTTTCCCATGTGCGCCCGCCAGGCGGCGATGTTCGTGTAACCTGTCAGATGCGGCCCGCATGTGGCCGCATACTTCATTAACTTCACAGGCTCTGACAATGGAATGGTTCTTCGACCCGAATATCTGGGTAGGCTTACTGACACTGGTTGTTCTCGAAATTGTTCTCGGGATCGACAATCTCATCTTCATCGCCATCCTGGCTGAAAAAGTTCCACCCCACCAGCGTGACAAGGCGCGCCTGATCGGCCTGTCGCTGGCCATGCTCATGCGCCTTGGCCTGCTGACCATGATTTCGTGGATGGTGACCCTGACCGAACCGCTGTTCGAGGTCATGGGCAAGCCGGTCTCCGGGCGCGACCTGATTCTGCTGCTGGGCGGCATTTTCCTCTTGTTCAAAGCCACGATGGAACTGCATGAACGGGTGGAAGGCAAGATCCACGTGCACACGGGCCCGCGCGTGTATGCCACCCTGGGCGCCGTCATTGCCCAGATCATTGTGCTCGATGCCGTCTTTTCCCTCGACGCCGTCATCACGGCCGTGGGCATGGTCGATGAACTTGGGGTGATGATGGCGGCCGTGATCATTTCCATGGCGGTCATGATCTTTGCTTCCAAGCCCCTGACGCGCTTTGTCAACGCCCATCCGACCGTGGTGGTGCTGTGCCTGAGCTTTCTGCTGATGATTGGCCTGAGCCTCGTGGCCGAAGGCCTGGGCTTCAAGATTCCCAAAGGGTATCTGTATGCGGCAATCGGCTTTTCCATCGTGATTGAATTCTTCAACCAGCTGGCCCGCAAGAACTTTGCCAAGCGCGACGCCCACGTCCCGCTGCGCGAACGCACTGCCGATGCCGTGCTGCGCCTGCTGGGCAGCCGCAAGCGCGACGAGGTGGCGCAGGAGCAGGAAAACATCGCCATGCCCGCCGAAGCACCTGCTTTCGATACGGAAGAGCGCAATATGGTCAGCGGTGTGCTCAGCCTGTCGCAGCGCTCGGTGAGGTCGATCATGACGACGCGCTCGGACATGACCTGGGTGGACCTCAATGCCGCTGCCGAGGTGGTGAGGCAGCGCATCATGGAAGCGCCGCACAGCTTTTTCCCGGTGTGCCGCGGCCAGCTGGACGACATTGTCGGCGTGGCGCGTGCCAAGGACCTGATTGCGGACCTGGCCGTCCACGGCAAGATCGCGCTGGCCAGCGTGCGGGAACCGATCGTCATGCCGGACTCGGTGGGCGTATTGAAGGTCATGGAAACCTTGAAGCGCTCGCACGGGCAGCTGGTCCTCATTGCCGATGAATACGGCACCATCCAGGGACTGGTGACGCCAATTGACATCCTGGAAGCGATCGCCGGCGAATTTCCCGATGAGGACGAGCAGCCCGTCGTGCAGCAGCTCGGCGAGGATCGCTGGCAAATTGATGGCACGGCCGACCTGCTGTATCTGCAGCAGGTGCTGCACAGCGACGCCCTGGTGTCGGGTAATGATGAATACACCTCGCTCGCCGGCTTCATGCTGGAACGGTTCAACACGCTGCCGGCAGCGGGCGACAAGATCGAGGTGGACGGCCTTCAGTTCGAGGTGCTGGAAGTCCAGGAGCGGCGCATTGCATCGGTGCTCGTCACGCGGCTGCCGGCCCAGCCGGCGCCGCTGGAGAACTAGCGGCACGGGGCGCGCCATGCCGGGCCGCGCCCATCAGGTCCTTGCCGCGTCCTGGGGCGCCGCTACCAGTACCCTGTCCACCCGCTGCCGGTCCATGTCCATCACTTCAAACCGATAGCCATTCCACTCGAACGCATCCGACTCCGTGGGCACGCGGCCCAGCTGATGCAGCACCAGCCCGGCCAGGGTGTGAAAGCCCGTCCCTTCGCCGGGAAACGCCGCGTCGGTACCGAGCAGCTCGCGCAGCCGGTCAAGCGGCATGGCACCGTCCACCAGCCAGCTGCCGTCTTCGCGCACGACGGCCTCGCTTTCATGCGCTGCGGCGCCCGGTACGCCCCCCAGCAGGGCGCCCATGAGGTCGGCCAGGGTCACCATGCCCTGCACCTGCCCATGCTCATCGATCACCAGCGCCAGCTCCGCGTTATGCTGCTGAAACTGCTCCAGCAGAGCGCGTGCGCTCATCGACGCCGGCACGCGCATGGGCGCAGCCGAGGCGGCGCCGATGTCGACGGTATGCAATGCTCCGGACTCGATCGCCTGCTGCAGCAAATCCCCGGCATCGACCACCCCCACCACCTGCGTGCGGTCGGTGCCGAATACGGGGAAACGGCTGTGCGGGCTGGCAGCGAGCTTGCGCAGGCTCGCTGCCGCATCATCGCCCAGGTGAATCGCTTGCACATCGATGAGCGGCGTCATCAGAGCCCTGAGGCGCTGGCTATCGAGCCGCAGGGCGCGCCGTGCAATGTCATACTCGGTGTGATCGAGCACACCCGCATCGCTGCCCTCGCGCAGCATGCCGCTGATTTCCTGCTCGGTGGGCGCATTGTCGGGCGGGCGGTCCAGCCCGAGCAGACGCACAATGGCCTCGGTGCAGAGCGACAGCAGTGTGACGAAAGGTGCCATCACGCGGCTGAGTAGCCGCAGGGGCCGCGCCGCGATCATGGCTGCCGTCTCCGGATACTGCATGGCAATGCGCTTGGGCACCAGTTCGCCCAGCAGCAAGGAAACGAAGGTAATCGCCACGATCACCACGCCCAGGGCCACCGCCGGCGCATACGGCCCCAGCACAGGGACAGTGGCCAGCCATGGCGCCAGGCGCGCGGCCAGCGACGACTGGCCAAAGGCCCCATTGAAAATGCTGATCAGGGTTATGCCGACCTGAACGGTGGACAGGAAGGTGCTGGGATTGGCCGCCAGCGCCAGCGCGGCCGCCGCCCCGGTACTGCCGCCGCGCGCCGCCTCTTCAAGCCGCAGCCGCCTGGCCGACGCCAGCGCCAGCTCGGTCATGGCAAACAGGCCGTTCAGCAAGATCAGCAACAAGATAATCAGCACGTCTGACATCGGTCCGTCCTGGAAAGGCAAAACGGTCACGGTAGCGCGCCCGCGCAGGGCGCCATTGAGACAGCCCAATGTCGTGCCATGGCCCGTTGGACGGAAGACACATTGTTGTGATTGTGCAATCAATTGAAAAGGCCCCGCGCCATATTTCCTATATGATATGGAACCCTTTTTGAAACGACTCCCATGCGCGCCAGCCCAGGCCCCACCACCACGTCCGAAATCCGCTTCCGCGAGGTCTTCGAGCAGTCGCCCATCAGCATGCAGCTGCTGGCCCTGGATGGCACCACCGTCGGCGTCAACAAGGCATGGGAAGCATTGTGGCTGGGCGCGCACGGCGACGCGCTCAAGGCGCTGGTATTGAGCGGCCGGTATAACATCCTTTCCGATCCCCAGCTCGAGGCCAAGGGAATCGCGCCTTTCCTGCGGCGCGCTTTTGCCGGCGAGACCGTCAACATCCCGCCCATCCTGTATGACCCCACCGAACTGGGGGTGGAAGGCCGGCCGCGCTGGGTGACCTCGCGCGCCTACCCCATTCGCGACCATGGCGGCGCGATCGTGGAGGTCATGCTCATGCATGAAGACATCAGCGACCGCGTCGAAGCCGAACGCACCCTGCGCCTGGGCGAAGAGCGCTTTCGTTCGCTGGTGGTGGCGATCAGCCAGATCGTGTGGCTATGCGACGAGGATGGACAGCTGACCGACGATTCTCCCTCATGGGGCCAGTTCACGGGGCAGACGGTGGAGCAATGGCGCGGCAATGGCTGGCTGGACGCCGTCCATCCGGAAGACCGCGCCGGCGCGGCCGCCGCCTGGGCGGCCAGCCAGGCCGCCGCCACCCTGTACCAGACCGAATACCGCGTGCGCCGCGCCGATGGCGCCTACCGCCTCATGGAGGCGCGCGCCGTGCCGCTGCAGGGGACGCACGGCAAGGTGCGCGAATGGGTCGGCATCAATACCGACATCACCGAACAGCGCCGCGCCGAGCAGGCGCTGCATCACAATGAACAGCGCATGCGCCGCATGTTCGACACCATGCAGCTGAAGGTATTTACCGCCACCGCCAGCGGCAGCGTGGACTATGCCAACCAGGCCTGGACGGACTTTACCGGCCTGCCCCACGGCGGCATCATGGGCTGGGACTGGGCCGGCCTGGTGCATCCCGACGACCTCGCGCCCAGTCAGCGGGCATGGGAGCGCTCGCTGGCGACCGGCGCGCAGCTGGAAACGGAGCAGCGCTTCCGCCGCCAGGACGGCGCCTATCGCTGGCACCTGACACGGGTCGTGCCGATGCGCGGCGATGACGGCGCCATCCTGATGTGGGTGGGCTCGAACACCGATATCCACGAAGTCAAGTCGGCCGAAACGGAGCTGGCAAGGCGCCTGGCAACCGAACGGCGCCACTTTGCCATCCTCAGCAAGGTGGCAGCTGCCTCGCACCAGCTGCACAGCGCCACCACCGTGGAAGACATGGCGCGCCAGCTGGTCGAGATGGTGCGTGACATTCTTGAGGTCCACCAGGCCGCCATATCCATCAGCAGCGGCGAGCAGCCGGCCCAGGCAATCACGGCCTGTTCGCGGTCGGACCAGTACGCAGCAGCCCGTCCAGCGGACGGCGCGCCGGGCCTGGACGCATTGATGGGCGCCGCCGGGCGCACCCTGCGCCTGACCCGGGCGCAGCTGGTGCGCCAGCTGGAGGCGGCCGGCGCCCCGGCCCTGCCCGGCCAGCTGCCGCAGCAAGGCGTCCTGGCCGTGCCCCTGCTGGCCAGCGACGGCACGCGCATCGGCCTGCTGCAGGCGTCGGACCGGCGCGAGGGCGACTTCACGGAAGAAGATGAAGCCATCCTCACGCAGCTGGCCGCGATTGCCGCCAGCGGCTTTGAAAACGCGCGCCTGTATGCATCCCTGCAGGACCAGCACCGCCACAAGGATGAATTTCTGGCCATGCTGGCCCACGAGCTGCGCAACCCGCTGGCGCCGATCCGCACGGCGGCCGACGTGCTGGCCATGGCCACGCCCGACCAGGCCCGGGTGCGCCAGATGAGCGGCGTCATCGGGCGCCAGGTGAGCCACATGTCGGCCCTGGTGGACGACCTGCTGGACGTTTCACGCGTCACGCGCGGCCTCATCGAGCTGGCCGACGACGAACTGGACGTCCGGCACCTGGTGCGCGAAGCGATCGAACAGGCGCAGCCCATGGTGGAAGCGCGCGGCCACACACTGACGGTGGTGCTGTGCCCCCAGCCGGCACAGGTGCGTGGCGACTCCAAGCGCCTGGTGCAGGTGCTGGCCAATATCCTCAACAACGCGGCCAAGTACACGCCCCGGGGCGGCACCATCGAAATGCGCACCGAATCGACGGCCGATACGGTCACGCTGCAGGTCACCGACAACGGCTCGGGCATCGCCCCCGATCTGCAGCCTTACGTGTTCGACCTGTTTTCCCAGGCCAAGCGCAATTCCGACCGCTCCCAGGGCGGCCTCGGGATCGGCCTGGCACTGGTGAAGAACCTGGTGGAGCTGCACGGCGGCAGCGTGACCTGCTTCAGTAGCGGGGCCGGCACCGGCAGCAGGTTTACCGTGTCGCTGCCGCGCCTGGTGGTGCAGGGCCCGCGCGCCGCCGGCGCCCGGGAAACGGCCAGCGAAGCGGTCCCGGGCCAGCCGGTGCGCATCCTGCTGGTGGACGACAATATCGACGCTGCGCACACGCTGGCCTGCTACCTGGAGGCAGCCGGGCACGAAGTGATGGTCGAGCATGCGGGTGCACCCGCCCTCACGCGCGCCCGGGTCCATCTGCCCCACGTGTGCATTCTCGATATCGGCCTGCCCGACATGGATGGCCATGCGCTGGCGGCGCGCCTGCGCGACCTGCCCCACATGTCCGGGGTCATGCTCATTGCCGTCACCGGTTATGGCAGTGAGCTGGACAAGGAAAAGAGCCTGGCCGCCGGTTTCGACCACCACCTGGTCAAGCCGGTCGACGTCCGGCTGCTGCCGGCACTGTTCGAACAGGCGCGCGGCACGGGTCAGGGCACCTGAGCTTACCTTTAAGGCAAGCACCATGCCCCCCTGCAGAAATTGAAATTTGGTGTCGTTATTTCAAAAGCTGCAAGGAAAGGCGTCGCTTAGAATGACGCATAGTCAACCATACAGGCAGAGCCATATGACGCATCCTTCCCGCAGCGGCGGCCAGATCCTGGTCGATGCCCTGAAAATCCACGGTGTCGACACCGCCTTTGGCGTGCCTGGCGAGAGCTACCTCGACGTCCTCGACGCCCTGCACGACTCGGACATCCGCTTCATCATCAACCGCCAGGAAGGCGGCGCGGCCTTCATGGCTGAAGCCTACGGCAAAATGACCGGCAAGCCGGGCATCTGCTTTGTCACGCGCGGCCCCGGCGCCACCAATGCCGCCATTGGCGTGCATACCGCGTTCCAGGACTCGACCCCGATGATCCTGTTCATCGGCCAGGTCGGCACCGACTTCATGGACCGCGAAGCATTCCAGGAAATCGACTACCGCCGCATGTACGGGCAAATGGCCAAGTGGGTCACCCAGATCGAGCGCGCCGACCGCATTCCTGAATACCTGGCACGCGCGTTCCAGGTGGCCACCAGCGGCCGTCCCGGCCCGGTGGTGCTGGCGCTGCCGGAAGACATGCTGATCGACGTGGCCGCCGTGGCCGACACGCGCGCCTATACGCCGGTGCAGGCCTCCCCCTCGCAGGCGCAGATCGACACCGTGCGCGCCCTGCTGGCCGGCGCCCGCCGCCCCATGCTGCTGCTGGGCGGCGGCACCTGGAACACCCAGGCCTGCGCCGACCTGCAGCGCTTTGCCGAAGCGAACCGGCTGCCTGTCGGCTGCGCCTTCCGCTTCCAGGACCTGCTCGACAATGCGCACCCCAACTACGTGGGCGACGTCGGCATTGGCATCAATCCGAAGCTGGCCGCCCGCGTGCGCGAGGCTGACCTCCTGATCGCCATCGGCCCGCGCCTGGGCGAGATGACCACCAGCGGCTACTCGCTGCTGGCCTCCCCGGTACCGAAGCAAAAACTGGTGCATATCCACGCCGACCCGGAAGAACTGGGCAGCGTGTACCAGGCCGACCTCATGATCGCCAGCGGTGCGCCGCAAGCATGCGCCATGCTGGCGGCCATGGAGCCGGTGGACGCCTCGGCGTGGGCCGCGACCGTGGCAGAGGCGAAGGCGGAACTTGCGGCCTACCAGGAGCAGCCGCCAATTTTCATGGACGGCCAGGCCCCGCTCGACCTGTGGCAGGTGGTCCAGCAATTGCAGGCCGCGGTACCGAAGGACACCATCATCACCAACGGCGCCGGCAACTACGCCTCGTGGGCACACCGCTTCTACCGCTACGGCGGCATGCGCACCCAGCTCGCGCCCACCAACGGCGCCATGGGCTACGGCGTGCCGGCCGGAGTGGCCGCCAAGATCGTGGACCCGGCGCGCACCGTGATCACCTTTGCCGGCGACGGCGAGTACATGATGAATGGCCAGGAACTGGCCACTGCGGTGCAGTACAAGGCGGGCGTGATCATCATCGTCTTCAATAACAGCATGTTCGGCACCATCCGCATGCACCAGGAACGGGATTATCCGGGCCGCGTGTCGGGCACCACCTTGCACAATCCGGATTTCGCGGCCCTGGCCCAGGCGTACGGCGCCCATGGCGAAGTAGTCAACACAACGGCCGAATTCGGCCCGGCGCTGGAACGGGCCCTGGCCCATACCCGCGGCCAGTCGCTGCCGGCCGTGATCGAACTGCGCTACGACGGCAACCTGATCACGCCCAACGCCACGCTGGACACCATCCGCAAGACTGCCGAAGCATCCAGGGCAGCGAAGTAATCAGCGATTGGCAGAGCGCTTCAGCCAGCGCATCAAGGCGCCGAGGACTGGCAGTTTTTCGTACAGCTCCTCGGCCGCATCCCAATAATCCCGGTGCTGCGTGACCATGCCATGGCCGTCGAAGACGATGTGCGTGGCGCCACGGATGCACTGCGGCTCCCTGGAATAGCGCTTCATCACAAACCGGAATTCCCAGCACAGGAACGCTTGCGCCCCCTGCAGCACGCTGGTGGTGACCACGAAATGCGGCTGGTCGACCTGCTCGAACATGTGGTCGAAGATTGTTGCGATGGCGTCAATGCCACGCACTTCATTGAACGGGTCCTTGAAGGCGGCATCGGCAGCGTACACGCGGGCGATGGCGGCGCGCAGCTGGTCGCGGCCGATGGTTTCGTAAAAGGCGACCAGGCGCAGGAGGGCAGGTTGATGATTCATGAGTGGTTCACAGACCGGTGACCTTGCGGATCAGCCAGAAGTACAGGCGGTAAGGCAGCAGGCGCGCCAGGCGCAGGCCGTTGGTGAAGCGGCGCGGGAAGTGAATATGGAAGTGACCCCGCTCGATGCCGGCCACCAGCTGCTCTGCCGCCTCCTGGGCCGTCATCAGGGACGGCATCCTGAAATCATTATTCCTTGTCAGCGGCGTATCCACAAATCCCGGGCAGATCTGGTAGACGGCAATGCCGCGCGGATGCAGGTCGAGATACAGCGACTCGGCCAGGTTGATGAGGGCCGCCTTGGTGGGGCCGTATACCAGCGCCTTGGGCAGGCCGCTGTAGCCGGCCACGGACGACACGATACCGATCCCGCCTGATCCCTGGCGCAGCAACACCGGCAGCACCGGCGCCAGGCAGTTGAAGACGCCGCGCAGGTTCAGGTCAATCAGGCCGTGGGCGGCGGCCAGGTCGAAGCTGTCGGCCCGCATTTCGTTGTAGCCGCCTGCCACCACCAGCACCAGGTCAATCCCGCCCCACTGCGCCACCAGGCGCTGGCACACCGCCGCCACGCTGGCCGGATCGGTGACGTCGAGCGGCAGCGCCAGCGCACGCGGAGCGCTGGCGGTGGTGGCAAGCAGCTTGTCCAGGCTGCGCGCGGAAAACGCCACCAGCGCACCGCCATCGACCAGCAGATGCGCGGTCGCTTCGCCAATGCCGGTGGACGCGCCGATCACCCAGACGCGCTTGCCCGCCCAGTCGTCGATCCCTGGATTCATTGCGCCCGCTTGGAAAACGAGAGCGTGATGTTGCCCAGGCCGACCCCGAACTTGCTCATGGCGGTGCGGTTCAGCATGACCTTGTCATCAATCAGGAACATCCAGTCATCCATGTCGACATTGATGATCTTGCCGTCCACCGGCAGCGCCAGCACGTAGCGCCAGCGCAGCGAGTTGCCGGACACGATGCCTTCCGCCGTACCGATGACGTCCGGCGCGGTGGCGGTAAAGCGGCCCTCGCCCGTCTTCTTCAGGGTCCAGACGCGTTTCTGTTTGGTGCCGTCGGAATAGGTGAAGTCCTCGTCCAGCGTGCCTGTATCGCCCTGCCAGCTGCACTTGATGACGACGACAAAGCGCTTGATGACGTCGCCCGAGCGGTCCTGAAACATGCCGTGGGCGTCGAGCGTGCCGTTAAAGTAGCTCTCCACGTCGAGCTTTGGCAGTTCGCTCGCATACTGCGCCGGTTGCGGCGAACTGCAGGCGGCGACGACGGCGACGGCGGCGCCGATGGCGACGAGTTTGTATAGTTTCATGATGATGGTCCTGTCCATGGTGATTGTTTAGAGATCGCGCAGCGGCGCGCGCCACAGGAGCGCGGCCGCTGCAAGCTTGAGGGTGCACGGCAGCAGCGCATAAGCCGCCACCAGTGCCCCTGTCCCGGCGCCCGTGCCCGGTACAAAGCCGAGCCATTCGAGCAGCGGCAGGGCGATGCCCGCCGCCAGCGCCAGGGTGATTTGCACTCCCCAGTTCCAGATTCCGAAATAGGCCGCTTCGCGTGCACCGGCGTGGCCCGCCTTGGCGATCACGCCGGCCAGGAGAGCCGGCGGCAGCGCCAGGTCGGCCCCCACGGCCAGGCCGGACAGCACGCAGATGGCGCCAAACGCAAGCGCCGCGCCCGGCGGCAGTACAAAGGCCCAGATGAAGACGGCGCACGCGAGCAGCATGCCGCCGGCCCAGGCGCGCGCCTCGCCATGGCGCACCGCCAGTGCCACCCAGCCGGGAATGGACACGGCGGCAGCACCGAAGTAGATGATCAGGAACAGGCCCGACATGGACGCCAGGCCCAGGTGGTCGGCCACGAAGAACAGGAACAGGGTGGCGGGAATGGCGGAAGCGACGCCATTCATGACCAGGACTGCGAACAGGCTGCGAAAGCGCGCCTGCGCAAACGGCGCCGCCATGGCGCGCCAGCCGGCAACCGGGACGTCCAGCGCCAGCGCCGGGCGCGGCGCGCGCGCCAGCAGCAGTGCGGCGCCGACCGCCAGCGCGGCGCCAAACAGCATCGTCATGGCGCTGTAGCCGGCCAGCCCGGTGACGGCGGCCACCAGCACCACGCCGGCCAGGCCACAGGCTTCGCGCACGCCGGTCACGCGCGAGCGCTCGCGCACGTCCTGCGTCAGTGCCGCACCCCAGCTCTGGTGGGCAATGGTGGCAATCCCAAAGCCCAGGTAGACCAGCATGAGGGTAGCCAGGAACCAGGCCAGCGCCCCTGCCTGGCCCAGGGCCGGCGGATGAAACAGGGCCGCGAACCCGAGCAGCAGGGGCGCCAGCGAGAGCGCAATGTAGCGCGCATAGGCGCCCTTCCCGCGCGCGATCCAGGCGCCCAGCAGGGGATCGATGAAGGCGGCGGCCACGCGCGCCGTGAGCAGCACCGCGCCGATCAGCGCCAGCGACAGTCCCGCGCGCTCGGCGTAGAACTGCGGCAGATACACGTAAATGGGCAAGGCGACCATCGCCAGCGGCAGGCCGAGCGCGCCGTAGGAGAGCAGCATCGGCATGCGCAGGATGGTCATCGGGGTGCAGTCTGCCCGAGCAGCGCAGCGCGCAGCGCGGGGGCGGTCGTCTTCGGGTCCAGCCAGATGGCAAAGAAGGCACGGGCAAACGCCGGATCGGGCACGCTGGCCAGCGGCCTGCCATCCAGATAGAAACGGGCGCCGCTGCCTGGCAGGTGCACGCCGCTGATGCGCGTGCCCTCCTGCACGTTGGGGAAAATCTCCCGCATGCGGGCCAGCCAGGCAGTGCGCTGGGCGGGCGTGCCGGCACCGATCTTTTCCATCTGTTCGGCGCTGGCCTGGGCGATCTTGCCGCCATCGAGCTTGCGCGCATAGACCAGTTCAAGCACGAACGGTGCGTCCGGCTGGTAGCCTTGTTCGCCAACCCACAACTGCGCGTGGTAGATCGTCAGGCCAAACCACTTGAAGGTACCCTGCCCGGCCACCCGCGGCGCGGTGAGGTGGGCATCGATATGGGGCGCGGCCGCATGGGCGCCGGTGAATGCACACAGCAGCAGCAGGGTGGCAAGCACGCGCATGGTCAGTCCCGGGTCAGGGTGAAGTGCATGACGTCGGTATTGCGCTCCCTGAAGGCGGCCTCGCAGTAGCACAGGTAGAACTCCCAGGTGCGGATGAAGTGCTCGTCGAATCCCTGCGCGCGCACGGCTTCAAGGCGGGCATGGAAAGCGGCGCGCCACATGGCAAGCGTGTCGGCATAGTCGATGCCAAAGGCGAAACTGCTGCTGACGGTGAGACCGTGCTTTTTCGCCATGGCGGCAAACACGGCTGGCGAAGGCAGCATCCCGCCCGGGAAGATGTACTGCTGGATGAAATCGGTACTCTTGCGATAGCGCTCGAACAGTTCATCGGCAATGGTAATGGTCTGGATGCAGGCCCGCCCGCCCGGCTTGAGGTTGCGCGCCAGGCAAGCGAAGTAGCTGGGCCAGTAGCTCTCGCCGACCGCCTCGAACATTTCAATCGAGGCGATGGCGTCGTACTGGCCATCGCTGTCGCGGTAGTCGCACAGCTTCAGGTCCGTCAGGGACGACAGGCCCGCCTTGGCCAGCCGCGCCTGGGCATAGGCCAGCTGCTCGGTCGACAGGGTCAGGCCGGTGACATGCACGCCCGCTTCGCCGGCTGCCATTTCAGCAAAACCGCCCCAGCCGCAGCCAATTTCCAGCACCCTGTCGCCGCGCCTGACCTGCAGCTGGTTGAGGATGCTGCGGTACTTGGCCGCCTGCGCCAGTTCCAGGCTGCCGCCGGCAGCTTCCGTAAACAGCGCGCTCGAATAGGTCATGGAAGGATCGAGCCACAGCTGATAAAAGGCGTTGCCGATGTCGTAGTGGGCATGGATATTCTTGCGGCTGCCGGCTTTGGAATTGCGGTTCAGCAGATGCCTGATGCGGTAGGCCAGCCTGCCCCACCAGCTGCCATACACGGCCTGCTCCATCTGGGCGCGGTTGCGGATCAAAAGCGCGATCAGGGCCGGCAGGTCGTCGGTTTGCCACTGGTGGTCGATATACGACTCGGCAAAGCCGATGTCGCCGGAGCGCAGGGCCGCGCTGAACAGATCCCAGCTGTGCATCTCCAGCCGGACCGGGACGCCGCCGCTGCCAAAGCTCATCAGTTCGCCCTCGGGCGTACGCAGGTGCAGCGTGCCGTGGCGCAGGCTGGCGAGCAGCTTGAGGATGATTTGGGCGCAGGCCGGCGCCGCTGTCTTCGCGCGCAGGGGTGTCATGGCGGGCGTCGAAAAGCCTGGCGTGGTGGGGATGCTCATCGGGTGACCTTTTGTTGAGGTGGAACGGGTTTGCTGAAAAACGGCACGCGCCGCAGCCAGAGGCGCAGCGCCTGCACATGGATGCGCGCGACCACGCCCAATGTCATGAGCGGATAGGCGAAGAATGCGCGCAGGACGCTGGCACTGGTGATCGGTGCAGCCAGGCCGGACACGCTGGTCTGGATCAGGGGACCGTCACGGTCGTCATAGTCGATGCAGGCCAGCGTATGTTCGGCGCCGCCGCGCATGGCGCGGATGAAGCGGAAGCGGTAGCCGCCCGCCACCTCGCAAAATGGCGACACGTGAAACACCTTGCGGGCGGTGAGTTCGGCGCCGCTGACGATCTCGCGGCCCGTGTCAAGCAGGTAGAAGTGGCGCTCGCCAAAGGTATTGCGCACATCACACACGATGGCACGCAGGCCGCCATCGCTGCGGTGACAAAACCAGAACGACACGGGATTGAACACGAATCCGAGCACGCGCGGCATGGTCTGGAGCCAGATTTCGCCGTCGGCATCGCTCACGCCATCTGCCCGGAGCAAGCCATCGATCCAGTCGGCGAGCGGCTGGCGGCCATCGCCATGGTCACGGTCCATGAACGAGAGCAGGTTGAAGCGGTTACGCGACAGCAGCGGGCAGGCAAAGCCGCGCGCGCCGAGGCTGCGCACCGGGATGCGCAGATAGTAGGTGCCGTAGGCGAAGGCATTGCGCACCGGTCGCAGGCGCGTGTGCCGCACCTGGCCGAAGCACAGCACGGGAGCGGAATCAGGCTGCGACATCGGCTTGCGTCTGCATCAGGCTGCGGATGGCGGTGGCGACCTTGAGGCCGGACTTGAGGCCATCTTCATGGAAGCCGTAGCCGGTCCAGGCGCCGGCGAACCAGGTGTTCTGCTCTCCCTGGAAGTCAAGCAGACGGGTTTGCGCCGCCACGGCAGCTTCATCAAACACCGGGTGCGCATAGTCAAAGCTGGCCAGCACGCAGGCGGGATCAGGCGCGTCGATCGGGTTGAGCGAAACAATCACCGGGGTGGTGCAAGGCAGGGGCTGCAACTGGTTGAGAAGGTAATGGACACAGACGCGCGGCGTGGGCGCGGCGTTGCTTTGGTAGTTCCAGGCCGACCAGGCCTTGCGCTTGCGTGGCAGGCAGCTGGCATCCGTGTGCAGGACTGCACGGTTGGGCTGGTATCGCACCGCGCCCAGCACGGAGCGCTCGTCGGCACGGGCATCGGCCAGCAAGGCCAGTGACTGGTCACTGTGACAGGCCAGCACCACGTGGTCGAACTGCTCGGCGCCGTGCGCCGTTTCCACCCGCACCGAGCGGGCACCGGTAGCGCCGCGCGTGACGGCCGTGACCGGGGTGGCCAGGCGCTGGCCGGGAATGGCCGCCAGCAGCTTGTTGACATATTGGCGCGAGCCGCCGCGCACGGTGCGCCACTGGGGCCGGTTGCTGACCTGCAGCAGCCCGTGGTTGTGGCAAAAGCGGATAAAGGTCGACACCGGAAAGGCGAGCATCTGGTCGGACGGGCATGACCAGATGCAAGCGGCCATGGGCAGCAGGTACCAGGCACGGAATTGCTCACTGTAGTCATGGGAATCGAGGAACTGGCCCAGCGTGAGCGCCGGCATGGTGCCGCTGGCCGCCATGGCGGTGGCCTGCTGGTTAAAGCGCAGGATGTCGCGGACCATGCGCAGGAAACGGGGCCGCAGCAGATTGCCGCGCTGGGCAAACACGGTATCGAGATTGCTGCCGGCCCATTCCAGCAAGCGCGCGCCGCGCTCCTGGCCCACGGGCAGCTTGACGGAAAACGACATGTCGCTGGGCGCCGTCTCGACACCGAGCTCGGCGAACAGGGCAATCAGGTTCGGATAAGTGCGGTCGTTAAATACCAGAAATCCCGTGTCCACCCCGAAGGTACTGCCGTCCAGGGTCACATCCACCGTATTGCTATGGCCGCCAAAATAGCTGCCTGCCTCGTACAGCGTCACGTCCGCTCCGCCTTGCACCAGCCGGTACGCACATGACAGGCCGGAAATGCCGGCACCGATCACTGCCACTTTCATCTTGCTCTCCCGATTTTCCGTCTTTGTCCAGGACAAATACGATACAATACGCATAGTCGCGGAATTAATAGCTAAAGTCAACACTTTGTCCAAGACAAACGCTGCTCATGCTATTTATACGTGGCAAGTCGACAATTGGATTCAAGAAATGATGCGAGGCGGAACAATGCGCTGCGATCTTCGTGGCATTATTCATACGATGCGCAGGGGACTTCACCTGCCTGGACGAACAGTCGATAAATTACGATGAGCAAGGATTACAATGAGATGTGTCCTGAACAAACCACGGAAACTGTCATGACGACGCAAGCACCAACCGTTCTTAGCAGCATCAGCGACGTTGAGCGCGAAACGGGGATTCCCAAGGAAACCCTGCGGGTGTGGGAGCGCCGCTATGATTTTCCCCAGCCCCAGCGCGACGACAATGGCGAGCGCCTGTATCCGCTGGAGCAGGTGCAGCGCCTGCGCGTGGTCAAGCGCCTGCTGGACCTGGGCTACCGCCCGGGCAAGATCATGCATATGGGCACCGACGAACTTAGCGAACTGGCCAATAAGGCTGGAGCGACCACGCCGCCCCCGGACGCCAGCGACCCGGAACTGAGCCTGTGCCTGGAACTGATCCGTGGCCACAAGATGCACGAACTGCGCCAGCGCATGGCCCAGGCCCAGCTGCAACTGGGGCTGCGCCGCTTCGTCACCGACGTGGTGGCGCCGCTGACGACGCTCGTTGGCGATTCCTGGGCCGCCGGCAAGCTGGCCGTGTTCGAGGAACACTTGTACGCGGAAACCTTGCAAAGCGTGATGCGCAATGCCATTTTTGCGGCCAACCAGCAGATCGGGCATGCCAGTGCCACCCCGCGCGTGCTTCTCACCACGGTGCCGCAGGAACGCCACGGCCTGGGCTTGCTCATGGCGGAAGCGCTGCTGGCCCTGGAAGGGGCGCACTGCGTTTCGCTCGGTGTGCAGACGCCGCTGTCGGACATCGTCCATGCGGCCCGCACCCAGCAAGCCGACATCGTGGCCCTGTCGTTCTCCACCGTCATGTCGCCGCGCGCGGCCATTGAAAACGTGGTGGAACTGAAGAACCGGCTCGGTCCCGGCACCGAAGTCTGGGCCGGTGGCAGCTGCGCGGCACTGGCCCGGCGGCAGCTGGGACCGCAGTGCGTGCTGGATTTATCCGACATCCCGGGCGCCATCGCCCGCTGGCGTGCACAGCATGCGGCCCTTGCCAGTTAGGCAGGATTGAAAAAGAAACCGCAGTCTGCTCTGGTAGAATACGCGCGATCCATTTCATCGTGCCCGCGATTGCCGGGCATGTGCATGCTGCGCCCTCCCATACAGACCAATGTTTAGTTTTTTCAAGAAAAAACCGCCGCCTCCCGAGATTGCGCCGCCACCGCCGCCTGAGCCGGTAAAGCAGGCGACGGCTGTGGCACCGCCTGAGGTGGTGCCCGCACCGCTGCCGCCGGCCGCGCTACCCCCGGCCCCTGCTGCACCGGCCCCTGTATCGTCAGCCGCGGTATCACCGGCCTACGTTCCGCCGGCCCACGTTCCACCGGCCTACGTTCCACCGGCCTATGTTCCGCCAGTTGGTGTGCAAGCGGTCGATGTGGCGCCTGTCGACGTGCCGCCGGTACCGGCCGCAGAGGCGCCCGTCACCATCTCGACGCCGCCGGCCACACCTGCCCCTGCCGTCAGCTCGCGCCGCTATGGCACGACGTCCACCTTTGTCCCGCCCCCGGTGGCACCGCCGCCGCCGCCCGAGCCGGTGTACGAACCGGAACCGGAACCGGAACCGGAACCGGAAGTCGAGATCATTCCCGAAACGGCCGAGCGCCCGACCACGGAAGCGGAAAAGAAAAAGACGTGGATGGAGCGGCTCAAGTCCGGCCTGTCCAAGACATCGAGCAACCTGAGCCTGCTATTCGTGGGCGCCAAGATCGATGAAGACCTGTATGAAGAGCTCGAAGCGGCGCTGCTCATGTCCGACGCCGGCATGGACGCCACACAGTTCCTGCTCGATGGCCTGCGCCGCAAGGTCAAGGATGAGCGCCTGCTGGACGCCGCCGCCGTCAAGGGCGCCCTGCGCGTTCTCATGACAGATATGCTGCGCCCGCTGGAAAAGCCGCTGGAACTGGGCCGCTACGAGCCGCTCGTGATGATGATTGCGGGTGTCAACGGCGCCGGCAAGACCACCACCATCGGCAAGCTGGCCAAGCACATGCAGAAGTACCAGCAATCGGTCCTGCTGGCCGCCGGCGACACCTTCCGGGCTGCCGCCCGCGAGCAGCTCATGGTCTGGGGCCAGCGCAACAACGTGACCGTCATTGCCCAGGAATCAGGCGACCCGGCCGCGGTGGCGTTTGATGCGGTGCAGTCGGGCAAGGCGCGCAAGATGGATGTCGTCATGGTCGACACCGCCGGCCGCCTGCCCACCCAGCTGCATCTGATGGAAGAACTCAAGAAGATCAAGCGGGTGATCGGCAAGGGCATGGATGGCGCGCCCCATGAAGTGGTGCTTGTCATTGACGGCAACACGGGCCAGAACGCGCTGGCCCAGGTCAAGGCCTTCGACGACGCCCTCAGCCTGACCGGCCTCGTGATCACCAAGCTCGACGGCACAGCCAAGGGCGGCGTGCTGGCGGCCATTGCCCGCACCCGCCCGATTCCCGTGTACTTCATTGGCGTCGGTGAAAAACTCGATGACTTGCAGCCTTTTAAGGCCGACGAATTTGTTGAAGCATTGCTCGGATAAGGCCTCATGATTGAATTTCAGTATGTGTCCAAACAGTATTCGCCCGATGCCATTGCACTGCGCGAAGTATCGCTCACCATTGCCAGGGGCGAACTGGTCTACCTGGCCGGCGCATCCGGTGCCGGCAAATCCACCCTGCTCAAGATGATTGCCGCCATCGAGCGGCCCACGTCCGGCCAGGTGCTGGTCAACGGCCAGGACATTGGCAAGCTGCCGCGCGCCAGCGTGCCCTACCTGCGGCGCAACCTGGGCCTGATTTTCCAGCAGCAGCGCCTGCTGACTGACCGCTCGGTATTGGCCAACGTGATGCTGCCCATCCTCGTAACCGGCGCCTCGCGCGCCGAAGCGGATCGCCGCGCGCGCGCCGCCCTCACCCGCGTGGGCATGGAAACGCGGGCCCTGGCGCGGCCGCTGGAACTGTCGGGCGGCGAACAGCAGCGCGTGGCGATCGCGCGCGCCATCGTCAACCGCCCCCAGATCATCCTGGCTGACGAGCCCACTGCCAACCTTGACCGCGTGAGCGCCGACAAGGTGCTCGACGCCCTGCGCGCCTTTAACGCCGCCGGCGTGACGTGCATGATTTCCACCCACGACGAGCAGGTGCTGGACCGCGCCGGTCGCGTGATCCGGCTCGACCATGGCCAGCTGACGGGGAGCACGCAATGAAGAGCTGGTTTCGTGAACACCGCTTTGCCATGGGCGCGGCGCTGGCGGGCCTGTCCCGCGCGCCCGGCAGCTTCCTGTTTAACGTTTTGGTGGTGGCAATTGCCCTGGCCCTGCCCTTCGTGGGCCTGACCTTGCTGGAAAACGTGCGCCCCATGTCGCGCCAGCTCTCGGTCGACCCTGAAATCAGTGTGTTCGTCAGCACCGCCACCACGCGCGAGCAGGCACTGGCGATCAAGCCGGCCCTGGCCACTATTGTCAAGGATTACAGTGCCCAGATCACCTTCGTGCCGCGCGAAGACGCCCTGGCCACGCTCAAGGCGCAAAGCGGCCTGTCGAACGTGCTCGACACGCTCGGCGAGAACCCCTTGCCGGACAGCTACGTCATGAAGCTCAACAGTTCGGGCGCGGCGTCCGATGCGGCCCGCGTGGAAGCGGTCGCGGCCCGGTTGCGCGCCCTGCCCGGGGTTGACACGGTGCAGGTGGACTCGGCATGGGTCAAGCGCCTCTCGGCCCTGCTCGGGGTGCTGCGGACAGCCTTGCTGCTGCTGGCCATCACATTGGGGATGGTGGTGATCGCGGTGGTGTTCAATACCATCCGCCTGCAGGTGCTGACCCAGCGCGAGGAAATCGCTGTCAGCAAGCTGCTGGGCGCAACCGACAATTTCATCCACCGCCCCTTTTATTACACGGGCGCCCTGCTGGGACTGTGCGCCGGGGCCGTGGCCCTGGGTGCCGTGGTGCTGTCGCTACGCCCGCTCAACACTGCCATTGCCGAGTTCGCAAAACTGTACGCATCGCAATTCCAGCTGGTGCCCCTGCATCCGCTGGCCATGGCCTTGCTGCTGGCGATCAGCGCCTTCCTCGGCCTGCTGGGAGCGATGCTGTCGGTACAGCGCCACCTGGCGCGGCTTCGTTAAGCGAAGCTTAAACGCGCCGGCGTTTGCACTCACCGTGTGCGAACGAACAGTTCCACGGTGGGTCAAAGCGTAAGGTGAGAACTCCCGAGTGAAGCAGCAATGGTTTGACACCGATCAAATCGCACTATGATCGCTCCTCTAGAGTGAGGTCTGCCCTGATCGTTTTGCCGAGAAGTAATATTTTATTGCTATCGGGGCCATTTAATCCATTGATTGGCACTCATCCTTGGGGAGTGCTAATATATGCCTGCATGGCGGGGTTATCGAACAAATCCGCCGCCAGCAGCCCAGCATTACGCGTCGCGCCACCGCTGTATGGCGCCTTTGCAGTCCATCTCTTACGAGGAAAAACATGACGACGTTGTCCGCACAATCTGCCCTGGTTCCGGCCGGTAATCGTGCTCTCGGACTCGGCTTTACTGGCAACCTTGGCAATATTGACGCCTATATTTCGGCGGTGAACCGCCTGCCCATGCTGAGCCACGACGAAGAGATTTCCCTCGCCAAGCGCCTGCAGGAAAACAATGACCTGGCTGCCGCGCAGGAGCTGGTTCTGTCACACCTGCGCCTGGTGGTGTCGATTGCGCGCGGCTACCTCGGCTATGGCCTGCCACACGCCGACCTGATCCAGGAAGGCAATATCGGCCTGATGAAGGCAGTCAAGCGTTTCGACCCCAACCAGGGCGTACGCCTGGTGTCGTACGCCATGCACTGGATCAAGGCCGAGATGCATGAGTACATCCTCAAGAACTGGCGCCTGGTCAAGGTCGCCACCACCAAGGCACAGCGCAAGCTGTTCTTCAACCTGCGCAGCAACAAGCAGGGTCTGGACGCCATGTCGCCCACCCAGATCGATGCCCTGGCCAAGTTGTTGGACGTGAAGCGCGAAGAAGTGATCGAGATGGAAACCCGCCTGTCCGGTCGCGATATCGCGCTGGAGGCGCCAACCGATGACGAGGACGACAAGTTCTCGCCCATCGCCTACCTGTCGTCCGACCTGTCGGAGCCGACCAAGGTGCTGGAAGCCGAACAGGTCACGCGCCTGCAGTCCGAAGGCCTGGAAAGCGCCCTGTCCAAGCTCGATGCCCGTTCGCGCCGCATCGTGGAAGCGCGCTGGCTGGCCAACGACGATGGTTCCGGTGCCACGCTGCACACGCTGGCTGAAGAGTTTGGCGTGTCGGCGGAACGGATTCGCCAGATTGAATCGGCTGCTCTCAAGAAAATGAAGGGTGCGCTGTCGGCTTACATGTAAGCGGCCAACTCTGCCTCAAAAAAAATGCCGCGCAGTTTGCACTGCGCGGCATTTTTTATGGGCGACAACCGGCGCTGAGTTACCGGTTGTGCACTGCCGGCGGAACGCCCAGATCACGCGCACGCTTTTCGCGATTGACACGATCACCATCGCGCATGGCAATGGCGGCATCCGCGTGCTGCACCTGGCGTGCCGCTTCCGCATCCTGCGCCACTTTTCCGTCTGGTGACATTGCATTGTCAGAGGTGGCGCAACCGGCAAGTCCGGCAAAAGACAGCAAGGTGATGAGGTAAGAAACATTCTTTTGCATTCAATTCTCCAGTTCGTTTGTGATTTTTCTCTCCTTTGAATCAAACAACCAGGTTCGACCTACTTCGATGTCACACCTACCGGTGGGCAGTTCATCAATTCAGACGGCGACTGTCATACAAGAATATTCCACATCAAATAATATGCCAGCAATATGCCGGAGGTGGGCATCTTACGTTCACTTACAAATCGGCGACGACCTCACGCCAGGGCCGTGGCGCGCTACGCAATCTGTACTTTTTGTCTATGATTGCTTTTTCGACTCATCCAAGGAGTGCGAACATGAAAGCCAACTTCCTGTATCCGATTGCCGCAGTGATGCTGGCGACCGGCTGCGCTGCTGCCCCACCCAAGGAAATTCCCATGAACGCTACCATCAAGCTCCAGCCAACCCGTACCGCCGAGATTGGCGACAACGCCCGGCTGCGATTTGACGGTGTCGAAGACAGTCGCTGCCCGCCAGATGTCCAGTGCATCACTGCCGGCATGATCACTTACAAGTTCACGCTGACGGCCGACAATGGCACCGAGTCCTTCGCGCTCAACAAGGACAAGCCTTCTTACGACGCAACCACCGTCGCGGCGCGGGTCGCCCTCGGCCCGCTGGTGGAACCTGCTCCGCGTGCCACCACCGCGTCCACCCCGCCACCGGTCCACACGGTGACGCTCAAAATCACCCGGCGCTAAGCTACTCCGACCCATCATGAGCAATAACGCGCCGCGTTACCTGGCCCTGGTCCTGTCACTGCTGATTGTCCTGCCCGCCGCCGCCAAGACCCCGGTGGCCACCGGCCGTGGCGGCGCGGTGGCCACCATCAGCGAACAAGCCTCGCAGTCGGCAATGACCATCCTGAACCAGGGCGGTAACGCGATTGACGCCGCCGTTGCCGCAGCTGCCACGCTGGGTGTGACCGACCCGTTCAGCTGTGGCATTGGCGGGGGTGGCTTCATGGTCATCTACCTGGCCAAGGACAAGCGGGCGGTCACCATCGACCACCGGGAAATGGCACCTGCCAGCACCACGCCGTCCCTGTTCATGGAAAATGGCAAGGAGATGGACTACACGGGCGCCATTGCCAGCGGCGCTGCCGTGGGCGTGCCGGGCACGGTGCGCGGCTGGCACGAAGCCCTCTCGCGCTATGGCCGCATGTCGTTCAGCCAGGTGCTGGCCCCGGCGATCCGGGTCGCCAAGCAGGGCTTCAAGGTCAATGAAACTTTTCATCGTTTGAGCCGCGAAAATGAAAGAAAATTTCAGCTCTTTGCGACCACGCGCAAGCTCTATCTGAAGGATGGCAAGGCACTGCCGGTCGGCACCGTCATCCGCAATCCCGACATGGCCAGGGCCTACGGCGAAATTGCCACGCGCGGCACCAAAGGCTTTTACACCGGTCCCATGGCGCGGGCCATCACGCAGGCAGTCAACCAGCCGCCCGCAGCAGCGGGAGTGAAGGTCCGGCCCGGCAATATGACGATGGCCGATCTGGCCAATTACGAAGCGCGCATCCGCGCCCCCATCCGCAGCACCTATCGCGGCCATGACATCATCGGCATGCCGCTGCCGTCAAGCGGCGGCGTGACCATTGCCGAAGCGCTCAACATTCTGGAAGCCTACGACCTCCAATCCCTGCCGCGCGCAAACGCCGAGCACTTGTACCTGGAAGCGAGCCGCCTGGCCTTTGCCGACCGCAACGCCTATCTGGCCGACCCGGAATTTGTCGATGCGCCCGTGGCCGGCCTGCTGAGCAAGGAGTACGCGACCAAGCGCCGCGCCCAGATGAGCACCAACCGCGCGGCGGGCAAGGTCGCGCCGGGCGACCCTTACCCGTTCCAGAACGACGCCAGTGTGCCGCTGCGGCCGCAGGCGGCAAGGCTGCAGGCAGAAAGCGCGCACACCACGCACCTGACAGTGTCGGACAAGGAAGGCAATGTGGTGGCCTACACTTTCACCATCGAAGACTGGGGCGGCAGCGGCATCGTGGTGCCCGGTTACGGCTTTTTGCTCAATAACGAAATGACGGACTTCGACTTTGCCGGTCCCCATCCCAACGTGCCGGAAGCGGCCAAGCGCCCGCGCAGCAGCATGGCGCCCACGATCGTGCTCAAGGATGGCAAGCCTGCGTTTACCATCGGCAGCCCGGGCGGCGCCACCATCATCACTACCGTGCTGCAGACAATCGTCAACCACATCGACTTCGGCATGCCCATGGAACGGGCGCTGCATGCGCCGCGCCTGTCACAGCGCAACGATGCGGTGACCGACACGGAAGCGGGCTACGTGGGCGGCGCGCACGCGAAAAACCTCGACAAGTTTGGTCACAAATGGGGGGCCAAGCCGGAAGAAATCGGCGCTGCCAATGCCATTGTGTTCCATAGCGACGGCAGCGTGACCGCCGTCAGTGAAGCGGCGCGCCACAGCGGCGGCAGCGCCCTGGTGCAGCGGCCGCGCTAGTGCGCGCGGCATAAAAAAACGCAGGCCCGTGTCACCGGTGCCTGCGCTGTGCTGACGGAGCAATCTGATTACAGATGCGCCTTGATCTGGCTGACCAGGTCTTCGATGGTGCGGCCGCTGCCGTTTTCGCCGATCGCGTGCATCTTCCATTCGCCATTGTGGCGATACACCTTGCTCATGATTTGCGCCGTGTGCGAACCCTGCACCGACAGGTCGTAGCGGGCGATTTCCTTGTTGTCGCTGGCATTGAGGATGCGGCAAAACGCATTTTGCACCTGCGCAAAGCTCTGGCCCGTGAAGCTGTTGACGGTAAACACCAGCGACTTGACGGTGGGCGGCACGCGCGACAGGTCGACAATGATCTGCTCGTCGTCGCCATCGCCGGCGCCGGTGCGGTTATCGCCCGTGTGGACCACGCTGCCATCCTTGCTCTTGAGCTGGCGGAACCATACGACGTCGACCGGGTTGTTGGCTTCATCGAACATGACGCACGACGCGTCCAGGTCCACCGTTTCCGACTTGCTGCCAAAGCCGAACAGGCCCTTGGATTTCACGGCGTCCCAGCCCAGACCCATTGTTACCTTGGTCAGCGCGCCGCCGGCTTCCTTCTCGAGCGAGATCTTCTGCCCTTTGGATAAATTCACTGCCATGCCATCTCTCCTTGTTTAACGTGCCTGGGCGACCGATGCCACCCACGCGCGGAATGATTCGCGATTGCGCGAACACACATACACTCTGCCACTGCCGGAAAACTTCAGCACCATGCCTTCGCCGCTGGTCTGGCTGTTGATCAGGTTGCCGAGAAAGCCTCCGCTCTGGCCGGTCGTGATCGAAATGTCGTAGCGCAGCGTGCTGTCCCAGCACACCACGTGCGAATTGTCGATCGTAATATCCTTGCCTGGCTCCACCACCAGTTCCGACATCGAGCCAAACCCCGATACCACCACCTGCCCGTTGCCGCTCGTTTCGGTGACAAAAAAGCCGCCACTGTTGGCAAACAGGGCATTCCCCAGGCTCTGGGTGCGCACCTTGAGGTCCACCTTCTGGCTGGCGGCAACAAACGCGCCGTCGGACAGGATGTACTGGCGCGCCCCGCACTCGATCACCTGCATGGCACCTGGCAAGGTAGGCGACAACAGGCAATCGCCGTCGCCGCGCACCGCTTCGATGTGCTGCTGGAAAAACGATTCGCCATTGGCGAAGCGGCGCATGATGGCGCTGCCGATACCGCCCTGCATCTTGCCCTTGAGGTCAAGATTGGACTCCATCATGACCATGGCGCCGGACTCGCAGTAAATTGTCTCGCCGCGCGTCATGGACACGTGCAGGAATGGATCAACATCGCCTGTAACTGTAAAAACTGGCATGGAAACTCCTTTGATTCAAACGGCCGGCACCATACAGGGGCCGGCCCTGCTTACAGCGTCTGATTACACATTCACGCCATAGTTCTTGGCCAGTGGGCCAAGACCGCCCTTGAAGCCCTGGCCGATGGCCTTGAACTTCCAGTCGCCGCCGGCGCGGTAGACTTCGCCAAAGATCATGGCAGCTTCGGTCGAGCCGTCTTCCGACAGGTCGTAACGGGCCAGTTCGGTGTTGCCGGAGGCGTTGACGCAGCGGATAAAGGCCTTCGACACCATGCCGAAGTTCTGCTTGCGCGCTTCGGCATCGTGAATCGTCACGGCCACGATCACCTTGTCCACGTCGGCCGGCACGGCGGCCAGGTCGATGGTGACGGTCTCGTCATCACCGTCGCCGGCACCGGTCAGGTTGTCGCCCGAGTGCACGACGGAACCGTCGGTCGACTTCAGGTTGTTATAGAAAACGAAGTCGGCATCGGAACGAACCTTGCCAGCTGCATTGACGAGAAATACCGCACCGTCGAGGTCAAATGCGGCGCCGTCGGTGGCGCGGGTATCCCAGCCCAGGCCGACGATGATCTTGGTCAGGCCAGGTGCTTCTTTGCTCAGGTTGACGTTGCCGCCTTTTTGCAGACTGATTGCCATCTTGTATATCTCCTAGTGAAGTGAATGAAACCAAGGGAACTACGGTCCTGCATGCGCGGCAAAGCGGGCTTCCCCTTTGCCGCGGCTTCCTTACCCAGCAGCGAGCTTTTCTTTCTTGCGGTGCTGGAGCGACGACCACAGCGAGGCGACAATGAAGGCCACGCCGATCAGGCCGGTGAAGATTTCCGGGATGTGGTACTTCATGCTGGCAAGCATGATCACGGCCAGGATACCGATGGCATAGTGGGCGCCATGCTCGAGGTAGACATACTCGTCCAGCGTGCCCTGGCGCACCAGGTAGACCGTCATCGAACGCACGAACATGGCGCCAATGGCCAGGCCCAGCATGATGATCACGACATCGTTGGTGATGGCAAAGGCGCCAATCACGCCGTCGAAGGAGAACGAGGCATCCAGCACTTCGAGGTACAGGAAGCCGCCGATACCGCCCTTTTTGACCATGTCACCTACATCTGGACCACCTGCGCCGTCGGAGTCCTTTTCGAGCAGGCCGGAGATCATGTCCACGCCCACGTACACCAGGATGCCCCACAGGCCAGCCATCAGCACCACCAGCTTGGTTGCCTCTGCCACCAGCGTCATGCTGAAAATGAGCGCAGCAATCGCCACCATGACCGAGATCGACGAGACCTTGCCCAGCGCGCCAAGCTTGCGCTCGACATTGCCCAGCCAGTGCATTTCCTTCTCTTCGTCGAGCAGGAAGTTGAGGAACACCAGCAGCAGGAACATGCCGCCGAAGGCCGCCACTTCCGCGTGGTGCGCAATCAGGTGACCCGAAAAGGCCTTGGGATCGGTCAGTGCCAGATTCCATACCTCTGCCATGCCCAGGTCCGCGGCGACGGCCACAATGACGAGCGGGAATACGAGACGCATACCGAACACGGCGATGATGATACCCAGACCGAGGAACAGTTTTTGCCAGAATTCGTCCCAGTTTTTCAGGACGGAGGCGTTGACGACAGCGTTATCGAAAGACAGCGAGACTTCCATGACTGACAGGATGGTGGCAATACCGAGCGCCGTCAGGGCGGCGGTCCAGCCACCGTGGGTGTAGCCCCAATAGCCTGCTGCTGCCAGGCAGACGATGGTGACCACAATAGACCACTTGAAATGCTTCATACGTAAAAACTCCCCCATTATTAATAAGCTATCCCGTAGTGTAGACCGATCATCACAATTTAAAAATAGGAGATAATGAGAGCGTTACTTCGGAAAAACAGAAGAATTACCACATGAAACAGACTGGCATCAATTTTCGGCACCTTTATTTCTTCTGGGTAGTGGCCAAGGAAGGTGGTGTGACCCGTGCCGCCAGGCGCCTTGGCCTGGCAGTGCAGACAGTGAGCACCCAATTGCTGCAGCTGGAGCAGTCGATCGGCAAGGCCCTGTTCATGCAGCAGGGCCGCAACCTGCTGCTCACGGAAGCGGGGCGCCTCGCGCTCGGCTACGCGGACCAGATCTTCCTGCTGGGCGAGCAGATGCAGGAAGCACTGAGTGAAGCGGACAGCGTACGCACCCGACTGGCCGTGGGTATTTCCGATTCCCTGCCCAAACTCACCGCCTTTCGCCTGCTCGAGAGCACCATGAAGCTGCCCAAGCCGGTCCGGCTGGTGTGCTACGAAGACCAGTTCGAGGCGCTGCTGGCTGACCTGGCGCTGCACAAGCTGGACGTCGTGCTGACCGACCGCGCCGTGCGCTCCGGCACCACGCTGCGCGTGTTCAGCCATATGGTGTTTGAAAGCGGCACCATTGTGGTGGGCGCCCAGGCGCTGGCGCAGACCTACAGCGCGGGCTTTCCGGCCAGCCTGGACCGCGCCCCGTTCCTGCTACCGACCCGCAACAACGCCCTGCGCGGGCGCATCGATGAATGGTTTGACATGCAGGCCGTGCGGCCCGACGTGGTGGGCGAATTCGAGGACAACGCCCTGCTCAACACCTTTGGGCGCCGCGGGGCTGGACTGTTCTTCGCGCCGGCCGCCCTGGAATGGGACTTGCGCGAACAATTCGGCACCTCCGTAGTAGGCCAGGTGCCGCAGGTGCGCGAGCAGGTGTATGCCATTTCCAACGAGCGCAAGATCAAGCATCCGGCCGTCGAAGCGATTCTTTCCTCGGTGCATGAGGGTGTCTTCGCGCCCGCTTGATCTGTACAATGCATTTTCCGGCGCCGTTAGCCAATCGACACCACCTCTATGCAAAATGCCTTATTAGTTCTGCTCGCCCTGTTCCTGGTCGTGCTGAATGGTTTTTTCGTTGCTGCCGAATTCGGCATTGTCAGCCTGCGCAAGACGCGCGTACGTGCCATTGCCAAGACCCAGGGTTTGCGCGGCCGCATCCTGGGCAAGGTCCACGGTGAACTGGACGCCTACCTCTCGGCCTGCCAGCTCGGCATTACGCTGGCGTCGCTGGGACTGGGCTGGGTGGGCGAGCCGGCATTTGCCGGCATGATCGAGCCCGTGTTTCTGGCGCTGGGCATCGACAATGCCGCGCTGATGCACACGGTATCGTTCATCGTCGCCTTCAGCGTCATTTCGTTCCTGCATATTGTGGTGGGTGAGCTGGCGCCGAAATCGTGGGCCATCCGCAGTCCGGAAGTGGTGGGCCTGTGGACGGCGCCGCCCCTGTATGTGTTTTACTGGGCCATGTACCCGGCCATTTACCTGCTCAATGGCAGCGCCAATGCCGTCCTGCGCATGGCGGGGCTGGCCGGACCTGGCGGGCATGACGCCCACTACTCGACCGAAGAACTCAAGCTGATCCTGCGCACCAGCCAGCCCGGCGAGAAATTCACGCGCGACGAGCGCCACATCCTGGCCCAGTCGCTCGACTTCAGCCAACTGTCCGTGTCCGACCTGATGCGGCCGATCAATGAAGTGATCGCCCTGCACGCGAGCAAGTCGCTGGAAGAAAATTTGCAGACGGTGGTGCGCAACCGCTTCAGCCGCTACCCTTACTTTGATGTCAATGGCGAGGACGTGCTCGGCATCATCCACTTAAAGGATCTGTTCTTTGCGCAGCAGGCCGGGCGCCAGATCACCGACCTCACGCCATTTTTGCGGCCGGTGGAAACCATGTCGGCGCGCACCCCGGCGCAAACGATGTTCCGCCGCTTTCGCGACGGGGCCCCGCACTTTGCCCTGATCGGGGAAAAAGGCAAGCGCCCGGTGGGCTTCATCACGCTCGACAACCTGCTGGGCGCCATGGTGGGCGAGATCCGCGACGAATTCCGCCTGAACGAGAATGACTGGCTGCGCCAGCCGGACGGGACCCTGATCGGCAAGGCCAGCCTGCCCATCTTCTCGCTCGAGCGCATTCTCGGGCTGGACATCGATAACGAAACGCTGGGGCTTGACGAAGTGGAATCGGTGGGCGGCCTGATCATGGTGAAACTGGGCGACATTCCCAAGCAGGGGCAGAAAATCGAGTTCCCCTACTTTGATATCGTGGTCAAGAAGATGAATGGGCCGCGGATTGTACTGGTGAAGGTGATTCCGCAGGCGCGCAAGGCGGGCGACCCGGACGAGCACGATTGAATCTGGATAGCGGGGCGCCGTCAATATCCGTTCCCGCCGCAAACGCCCTCCAAATCAATTTCCCCACACCAGGGTCAGACCACTTAAAAGGGTCGAAATCAATTTCCCTACGCCAGGGTCAGACCACTTAAAGCGGCCGAAAATCAATTTCCCTACGCCAGGGTCTGACCACTGGGCACGGCACGACCGGTCGCCGGGCCAGCCAGCCACACCGGGCGATATTCCACGATACTGCTGCAGGGATGAGGGGTGCTTGGCGGATATTCATCGCACAGGGTTGACAACGGGCTGCCGGCAAGCGTCGGTTGGCGAGCACCCGCGGCACTCTGCTTACGACATTGATTACGCTGCTGACAGTCATGCTCTGGGAAGAAATTGATTTGGACCGTTTTAAGTGGTCTGACCCTGGCGTAGGGCAATTGATTTTGACCGCTTTAAGTGGTCTGACCCTGGCGTATGGAAACTGTCTAGCACTTGGATTGGGCGCTCACACCGAGTCGACCGCGGCCGGCTCAATCCCGGTCCATTCACGCATCAGCGAATAGCCCACCGCCAGCAGCACCGGGCCGATGAACAGGCCCACGAAACCAAAGGCGAGCACGCCGCCGAGCACGCCCAGCAGCACCAGCAAAAATGGCAGGCTGCTGCCACGGCTGATCAACATGGGCTTGACCACGTTATCCACCCCGCTGATCAGGAATATGCCCCACACCAGCATGAAGATGCCCCAGCCCGTCTCGCCCGCGTTGAACAGCCACAGCGTCGCCCCGCCCCAGATCAGCGGCGGCCCCACCGGTACCAGCGACATGACGAAGGTGGCAAAGCCGAGCAGCAGCACGCCCGGCACCCCGGCTATGGCAAAGCCAAGTGCTGCCACCAGCGCCTGCGCCAGCGCCGTGCCCAGCAGGCCATACATGACGCCCCGCACCGTCAGGCTGACCGTGCTGGTAATGCGCGGCGCGCCTTCGCCAATGATGCGTTCCATGGCCACGTTGATGGCATGACGGATGGTGATGCCATCCCGATACAGGAAAAAGGCCACGAAAGCGGCCAGCGACAGTTGCGCCACGCCCGCGCCCAGCACGATGCCGCCGCCGAGCACGTAGTGCCGCGCCGGCTCGAGCATGCGCTTGGCAGCGTCCATCATCTGCTCGCGGCTGGACCCGAGCTCGAGCACGTAGCTGTAGACCCATTCGCCGACAAAGGGGATTTGCTGCAGCCAGATGGGCGGCTCCACATGGCCCGCCTCCACTGCCAGACGCAGCTGCTCGTAGATGCGTCCCACGTCATCGGCCAAGTTGTAGGCCACCAGCGCAATGGGCATCACGACCAGCAGCGTGAGCGTGAGCGTGAGGGTGAGGGCGGCCAGCGAGCGTCGTCCCTTCATGCGGTCGAGCAAAAAGAGATACATGGGCCAGGAAGAGATCACCACCGCGGCTGCAAACAGCATGCCGGGCAGGAAAGGCCGCAGCACATACAGGCAGCCAATGACCAGGAACGCAATGGCGCCAATGGAGGCCAGGTTTCTACCGCTTCTTGCTTCCATGATGCTCCAATCGCGTTTCGATGTTTTTATTTTAGCAACTGGCGGATATCTTGTGCAATGGGCGCCGCACCTTTACCGTGCCGCACGAACAGGCGCACGCGCCCTTCCCGGTCAAACACGTAGCTGCCGGCCGTGTGGTCGATGTTGTAGTTCTCCGGCGAACTGCCGGCGCTCTTGGCGTAAAACACCTTGAATTCCTTGCCGGTCTTGGCGGTTTCCGCCGCGGTGCCGTACAGGCCGATAAAGCTCGGATGGAAGGCAGGCACGTACTGGGCCAGCAATTCCTGGGTGTCGCGCTCGGGGTCGACGGTGATGAACAGCACTTGCACATCCTTGGCCTGGGGGCCCAGCTCCTTGAGCACGTTGGCCATCTCCACCATGGTGGTGGGACACACGTCCGGGCACTGGGTAAAGCCAAAGAAAATGAACACGACCTTGCCCTTGAAGTCGGCAAGAGTGCGGCGCTTGCCCGTATGGTCGGTCAGTTCGAAGCCACGCGCATAGTCGGCGCCGGTAATGTCGACACTGTTGAAGGCCACCGGCGCGGCCGGCTTTTGACAGGCCGACAGGCACAGTGCCAGCAGGCACAGGGAAAGAAATTTCTTCATCTCAGAATTTGATGTAATGGTCAACCAGCAGCGCCGCAAACAGCAGCGACAGGTAAATGATGGACCAGGTGAAGGCCTTGCGTGCCACCAGGTCGGAATAGTGTTTGTAGACGCGCCAGCCGTGCCACAAGAACACGGCATTGAGAATGACGGCGGACACCAGGTAAATCAGGCCGCTCATCTTGACCACAAACGGCAGCAGCGTGGTGGCGGCCAGGGCAATCGAATACAGCCACACGTGGAAACCGGTGAAGTTCATGCCGTGCGTGACCGGCAGCATGGGCAGGCCGGAGCGCGCGTAGTCGTCGCGCCGGTACATGGCCAGGGCCCAGAAGTGGGGCGGGGTCCACACAAAGATGATCAGCACCAGCAGCCAGGCCTGCATCGGCACTTCATTGGCAATGGCGGCCCAGCCCAGCGCCGGCGGCATGGCGCCCGACAGGCCGCCGATGACGATGTTTTGCGGCGTGGCCGGCTTGAGGATGAGGGTATAGATGATGGCGTAGCCAAGAAAGGTCGCCAGCGTCAGCCACATGGTCAGGGGATTGACCAACCGGTACAGCACGGCCGCGCCGATGCCGCCGATCACCAGCGAGAACACGATGGTCTGGGTGCGCGTCAGTTCCCCGCTGGCGGTGGCGCGGCGCGCGGTGCGGGCCATGCGCGCATCGATCTCGCCTTCCAGGATGCAGTTGACGGCAAAGGCGGCGCCGGCCAGCAGCCAGATGCCCACCGTGGCGGCCAGCACGGTCCACATGTCGGGCAGCGTGTCGGTCGCCAGGAACATGCCGATGACGGCGCAGAACACGGCCAGCTGCGTCACGCGCGGTTTGGTCAGGGTCCAGTACTGGGCAAAGCGGCTGCTCGATTTCTGTGTTGCGGTCTGGGTCGTCATTGTGTGGGTCATGCGTGCGCCGGGGCGCCGAGGCTATGCTTAGTCTTGTAGTTTAACATGGTCACCAGTACTACCAGCAGGGCGGCGCCGGCGTTATGCAAGACCGCGATGGCCAGCGGGAACTCGAGGTAGACGGTGGCAATGCCGGTGGCGGCCTGGGCAGCGAGCACGATGGCCAGGCGGCGCCCCGTGGTGCGCAGTGCCGGGTGGCCCATGGCGCGCCAGGCGGTCCAGCCAATGATGAGCAGCACCACGTAGGCGAAATTGCGGTGGACCCAGTGAATGGCCGTCAGCGCCGAAAACGGCAGGTAGCTGCCGGCCGCAGTCTTGCCCAGCTCGCGCCACAGGGTAAAGCCATGCTCGAAGTCCATCTCGGGAATCAGGTTCCCGTTGCATAGCGGGAAGTCGGCACAAGCGAGGGTGGCGTAATTGGTGCTCACCCACCCGCCCAGGCCAATCTGGACCACCAGCACCACGGCGGCGGCCAGCGCCAGCGGACGCAAGGCTGACGCGCCTGCGGGGGCCGCAGCCGGGGTTGCGCCAGCCTGGTTCTGGCGCGCGCCCAGCCAGCACATCAAGGCCAGCAAGCCCATGCCCAGCAGCAGGTGGATGGTGACGATGACGGGCTGCAGCTTGAGCGTGACGGTCCAGGCCCCAAAGGCACCCTGCACGCACACGGCCACCAGCAGCGCGGTGGGCAGCGCCGGCTGGTATTCGATGCGGCGCGTCTTGCGCCACTGGTACCAGGAGGTGGCCATGATGGCCAGGCACAGTGCACCCACGCCCATGGCCAGGTAGCGGTGGATCATCTCGATCCAGGCCTTGACCACCGTCACGGGTCCGGTCGGCATGGCCGCTTCGGCGCGGCTGATCTCGGCATGGGCGAGAAAGGGATTGGCCGCGCCGTAGCAGCCGGGCCAGTCCGGGCAGCCCAGGCCGGAATCGGTCAGGCGGGTAAAGGCGCCAAACACGATCAGGTCGAAGGTGAGGAAGGCCGTCACCCATACCAGCTTGCGGTATTTATTGGGATCGGACGACATATACACGATCGCCGCCGGCAAGATGGTGGCCAGCAAGCCTTTGATGAGCAGCAGGATCAGCGCGGACAGTTCCATGGCCTAGCCGATCGCGGACGCTTTAAGCAGCTTGCTGAGGTCCTTGGACACTTTTTTCGGGTCGGCATTCTTGGGGAAACGCATCATCAGGTTGCCCAGCGGATCAATCAGGTACAGGTGGTCAGTCACCTGCGTGCCCTCTTCCGTGGGCAGCCAGGCCTTGAGTGCTTCCGGCTTGACGCGCAGCATGTGGGTGCCGTCAATCCATTTCATCAGTTCGGTCGACAAAGGCTGCTCGTCCGTCACCAGCCACACGCGCTCGATGCGCTCCATGCCCTTGTTTTGCATCACGCGCAGCTGGCGCATGGCGATCAGCTGGTCGACGCAGGGCTTGTCGCACTGGCCGGGCGCCGGCTGCAGCATGATCCATTTGCCCTTGAACTGGTCCAGGGTTGCCGCCTTGCCGTCCAGCGCCACCGTGCCCAGGGCGGGCGGGATCGGATGCGCTTTCGGGTCGATCAGGGCGCCGTAATTGGTGCGCCCCTCGGGCTTGATGACGTAATAGGTCAGGTAGGAAAAGATCATCGGCGCCGCGCACACGGCAACGACGGCCAGCAGCTTCCAGCGCCCTGCCTTTTGCTTCGCTTTATGTTCGGTTTGCATTGGTTCCACGTCTGAATCCTGTAGTGATGAAAAAGAGCAGCGCCATGACGGCCAGCGCATACCACTGGAAGGCATAGCCCTTGTGCTTGTCGGCGCCCAGCGCCGGGGCCGGCCAGTCGCGCACCAGCTTGTCGGCGGGGTCGGCCGGACCCGACTGTTCAATAAAAAACGGTTGCACCGGCTTGCCGGTGGCTGCGGCAAACTGGGCCGGTTCCAGGTTTTGCAGGATGGCACGGGGCCGCAGCACGTTCGCCTCGCCCAGCTGCATCACCTTGCCCATGCTGGCGCGGGCAATGCCTTCGACGATCACGGTCCCGGAAGGCGTGCCGAACTCGGGCAGGCGGTCGTACTCGCCCGTGTAGCGCGGCAGCCAGCCGCGCGCCACCAGTACGTGCGTATCGCTGCCGGCAATCTTAAAGGGCATGACCAGGTAAAAGCCCACCTTGCCGTTTTGCGGGCGGTTGTTCAGGAACAGGGGATAGTCGGCCACGAATTGTCCTGCCACCGACACCTTGCGGTATTCCATCTCCGCGGGCTCGCGCAACTGCGGCCCCAGCACGAAGGGCGCGCCGCTGCTGCGCTCGGTCAACAGGGCCTGGCGGCTGAGCTTTTCGGCGGCCCGACGGTCTTGCCATTGGCCCAGCGACACCCCCAGCGCCACCAGCAGTGCAGTGGCAATGAAGGGAATGACCCGGAACCGGAAGCGGCTTTTCTCTATGTTCGGCATTACAATCAAGCCTTGATCAATTGGACTGCATACCTATGAAAATCCTCGTCGCCATCGCCTTCATCATGATCCTGGGCAGCCTGGGCTCGGCCCTGTTCTTCCTCATGCGCGACAAGGGCAAGAGCAACCGCACGGTCCAGGCCCTGGCGCTGCGCGTGGGCTTGTCCATCACCCTGTTCCTGCTGATCCTCGCTGCCCACTACCTGGGCTGGATCGAACCGACCGGGATTCGCTGAGTCCGGGCCGGGCAGGCCCTTATCAAAAAACCGGGGACAGTCCACCAACGTCTGGCGGCCTGTCCCCGGTTTTTTTATTCTTGTCGCGGGGGGAGTCGTGCCGCTCCCTGCCCGCTTCGCGCCGGCCACGCGGCCAGGCTGCTTACATCCAGTACACGACCACGTACAGGCCCAGCCAGACGACGTCGACGAAGTGCCAGTACCAGGCGGCGCCTTCGAAACCGAAGTGGTTGTCGGCCGTGAAGTGGCCCTTGAGCACACGGTACAGGATCACCGACAGCATGATGGCGCCGAGCGTGACGTGGAAACCGTGAAAGCCGGTCAGCATGAAGAAGGTCGAGCCGTAGATGCCGGAGGTCATCTTCAGGTTCAGGTCGCTGTAAGCGTGCATGTACTCGTACACCTGGAAGCCCATGAAGATGGCGCCCAGCAGCACCGTGGCAGCGAGCCAGAAGGCGGTCTTGCCGCGCTGGCCCGCGCGCAGGGCGTGGTGCGAAATGGTCAGCGTTACGCCGGAAGCGAGCAGCAACAGGGTATTGATGGTCGGGATCGGGAACGGACCCATGGTCTGGTACGGATCGATGGTGCCGGCCGGCGAGTTGCCCCACTGGGCCACGAAATCAGGCCAGATCACCTTGTGGTCCAGGTCGCCCAGCCATGGCAGGGTGATGGCACGGGCGTAGAACAGGGCGCCAAAGAAGGCGGCAAAGAACATGACTTCGGAGAAGATGAACCAGCTCATCGACCAGCGGTAGGACAGGTCGATCCGGGCGTTGTACTGGCCCGATTCGGATTCGCCGATCGCATCGCCAAACCAGAAATACAGCACGGCAATGGTGGCCAGGATGCCGACGATATTGACGGCCGGTCCCCAGGACGCGCCATTGACCCAGCCCGAGGCGCCGATCATCGTGACGAGCAGCGAAATGCCGGCAAACATCGGCCACTTGGACGGACCCGGCACGAAATAATACGGTGCGGCGTGGTTAGAACTCATTGTCATCTCCTAAATCAAAACTGTATAAGCGGTGTGTACTGCCAATGCTGCGAATTCCATGATGCTACCTGATCCCTACTGCGCTACCGCCACCCGTACCAGCAACAGGAGCACGCCGATAAAGATCGCCACCCCGATCAGGCCGGCGATGATCACATGCACCGGATTGAGGCTGGCCGAATCGTTTTCGTAGTCACTGCGCTTGCGGATACCGAAAAACGACCAGAACACCGCTTTCATGCTGGCCCCGAACGACGACTTGCGCCCGGTCACTTTCTTCAACTCGTCCATCGCGCTCCCTGCCAACCGGCTTAATTGACCTTGGTATCACCCTCGGCCTTGGCCTGGGTACCGGCCACTTCAAAGAACGTGTACGACAACGTGATGGTTTTCACATCGCGCGGCAGGTCGGGGCTGATGAAAAACACCACCGGCATCTGGCGCGCTTCATTCGCCTTCATGGTCTGCTGCTGGAAGCAGAAGCATTCCACCTTCATGAAGTGCGGCGTGGCCGAGTACGGGGCATAGCTCGGAATGGCCTGGGCCTGCACTTCACGGTTTTTCGTATTGACCACTTCATACATGACGGTGGCCAGTTCGCCCGGGTGCACCTCGATGCTGCGCGTGGTCGGACGGAAGCGCCACGGGCCTTGCGAATTGCCATCCAGTTCCACCGTGATGGTGCGGGTCTTGTCCACCTGCGTATTCTTGTCGTACTTGACGAAATTGCCTTCCTGCGTGGTCAGCACATTAATGCCGAGCACTTCACACATCTGCTTGTACACCGGTACCAGGGCATAGCCAAAGCCAAACATCATGAAGGCGATGACGACCAGCTTGCCCAGCATCTTGCGGTTGAGCGTCAAGCGCCCCGATTCTTCGGTTGCCATGCTTACATCCAGATCCGTTTAGCAAACACCAGCACAAAAAAGAACAAGGCCAGACCACCGATGATCAGGCCAGTCTTGAGGTTGTTCGGCTTCTTACGATCAGACATGCTCGGACTCACAAAAACCGGTCCGGGCCGCGAAGCCGCCCGGACCGAGGGTATTACTTGACCAGCGGTGGCGTTTCAAAGGTGTGGAACGGAGCCGGGCTTGGCACGGTCCACTCCAGGCCTTCCGCGCCATCCCATGGCTTGTCGGCAGCTTTTGCACCGCCACGGATGGTCGGCAGCACCACTGCGAACAGGAAGTATGCCTGCGACAGGCCGAAACCAAACGCGCCGATGGTGGCGATCGTGTTGAAGTCGGTGAACTGCGCTGGATAGTCCGCATAGCGGCGCGGCATACCGGCCAGGCCCAGGAAGTGCATCGGGAAGAAGGTGATGTTGAACGTGATCAGCGACAGCCAGAAGTGCATCTTGCCGCGGAACTCGCTATACATGTGGCCCGTCCACTTCGGCGACCAGTAGTAAAAGCCGGCAAACAGGGCAAACAGGGAACCTGCCACCAGGACATAGTGGAAGTGCGCCACCACGTAGTAGGTATCCTGCAGCTGGATGTCGATCGGCGTCACGGCCAGGATCAGGCCGGTGAAGCCGCCCATGGTGAACACGAAAATGAAGCCGACCGAGAACAGCATCGGGGTTTCAAAGGTCATGGAACCGCGCCACATGGTGGCAATCCAGTTGAACACCTTCACGCCGGTCGGTACCGCGATCAGCATGGTGGCGTACATGAAGAACAGCTGGCTCGTCACCGGCATGCCGGTGGTGAACATGTGGTGGGCCCACACGATGAACGACAGGATCGCGATCGAGGCGGTGGCATAGACCATCGATGCATAGCCGAACAGTGGCTTGCGGGCAAATGCCGGCAGGATCTGCGACACGATACCGAAGGCCGGCAAAATCATGATGTACACCTCGGGGTGGCCGAAGAACCAGAAGATGTGCTGGTACATGACCGGGTCGCCGCCGCCGGCAGCGTTAAAGAACGAGGTGCCGAAGTGACGGTCGGTCAGGGTCATGGTGATGGCGCCGGCCAGCACTGGCATGACGGCAATGAGCAGGTAGGCGGTGATCAGCCAGGTCCAGCAGAACATCGGCATCTTCATCAGGGTCATGCCGGGCGCGCGCATGTTCAGGATGGTGACGATGATGTTGATCGAACCCATGATCGACGAGGCGCCCATCAGGTGCATCGCAAAAATACCCATGTCCATGCCGGGGCCCATCTGGGTCGACAGTGGCGCGTACAGGGTCCAGCCGGCCGCGGTGGCGCCGCCCGGAACAAAGAAGGAACCGGCCAGCAGCAGTGCCGCAGGCGGCAGCAGCCAGAACGAGAAGTTGTTCATGCGCGCGAAGGCCATGTCGGAGGCGCCCACCTGCAGCGGGATCATCCAGTTGGCGAAGCCGACGAAGGCCGGCATGATGGCGCCGAACACCATCACCAGGCCGTGCATGGTGGTGAGCTGGTTGAAGAACTCAGGCTGGAAGTATTGCAGGCCAGGCTGGAACAGTTCCGAGCGGATCATCAGGGCCAGCACGCCGCCCGACATCAGCATAATCAGGGAGAACCACAGGTACAGGGTACCGATATCCTTGTGGTTGGTTGCAAACAGCCAGCGGCGATATCCGTGCGGATGGTCGTGCGCGTGGTCGTGGCCGTGGTCGTGGCCTTTGTCCAAAGTAGTTGTGCTCATAGTTTAACTCCCGATTACTTGCGTGCAGCCTGAACTTCGGCTGGTTGAACGATGTTTTCCGCTGCCTTGTTCGACCAGCTGTTGCGGGTGTAGGTGGTCACCGCAGCAATATCCGTGTCCGACAACTGTGCAAATGCCGGCATGGCCGATGGATATTTGTCGCCGTCCTTGCCGTGGAGCAGGACATCGATCTGTCCGGCGCGCGGACCCGTCACAATCTCCGATCCATCCAGCGCCGGGAAGGCGTTCGGCACACCCTTGCCATTGGCCTGGTGGCAAGCCACGCAGTTGCTGGCGTAGACTTTCTCGCCGCGGGTCTTCAATTCGTCGATGGTCCAGACCTTGCTTGGATCGTCAGCCAGGGCTGCCATTTCCTTTTGCTTGGCGGCGACCCAGGCGCTGTATTCGGCGTCGGTGACGACCCGCACCACGATCGGCATGAAGGCATGCTCTTTACCGCACAGCTCGGCGCACTGGCCGCGGAACACGCCCGTCTTTTCCGACTTGAACCAGGCATCGCGCACGAAACCGGGAATCGCATCCTGCTTGACGGCAAACGCTGGAATCATCCAGGCGTGGATCACGTCGTTGGCGGTCAGGACCATGCGGATTTTCTTGTTGACTGGAACGACAACTTCATTGTCGACTTCCATCAGGTAATTCACGTTAAAGCCCGTGCCGCCTTCAGGGTTGGGCGAACCGGCCGACGCGCCGGTCTGGTCGACGCGCTGGCCGGCCAGGTTGGACAGGAAGGAAATACCAGCGCCTTCGCCGTTGAGGTAGTCATAGCCCCAGCGCCACTGCATGCCGGTGGCCTTGATGGTGATGTCGGCGTTGGAGGTATCCTTCATGGCCACCACGGTCTTGGTGGCGGGCAGCGCCATGCCGATGACGATCAGGAATGGCACCACGGTCCAGGCGATTTCCACCGCGGTCGACTCGTGGAAGGTGGCCGGCTTGTGGCCCTGCGAACGGCGATGCTTGAACACCGAATAGAACATCACGCCAAATACCGCGACAAAGATCACCAGGCAGACGATCATCATCCAGGTATGCAGGTCGTACACTTCGGCAGCGATCTTGGTGACCGGCTCCTGGAGGTTCAACTGGTACTCAACCGGGCGTCCCTGCACTCCTGGAGTCGCCAGTGCCGGAACGCTGGCCGAAACTGCCAGGCCGAGCATCAAGGCGTGAAGTCGCTTTGCATATGTCATGTTTTCCCCAACCACCCAAAAATAAGAATATTTTTTAAACGTCCAGCGAACCGCAGTTGACCCGCTGACGCTCCGAAACCATCGCACCAAAAGGCCCCAATCCCGTTCCCGCGCCATTAAGCGCCCGGTCCGGCTGGAACCCTGACATCGCACATAGGTGAATAAACACTGTGAACGCTGCTTCTCTGTTGCTGGCGACTGCCAAAACGCTGGTGTGAACCGCCCAAATTTCAGGCACCACGCGCGCAATCGACAAAATTAGTCGTTGATTATACTCAATGAAGGCACTCTGCATCAAGGACAAATGCGGCTGCGCGCGCCTGTCGGCCTTGCAATTGCACACATCATCGCCACCTGTTGGGCCCGTCCTGCAAGGCCGCCGCGCGCGCCCGCTCGCACCCTGCCTTCAACCGCCCTTTCTTGGCATGAAGCGGACGATGGCCTCGCCCGACTGCGTCACCCGCGGCGCCGGGCGGAAGGCATGGCCGTAAATGACTTCAAACGTCAGGCCCAGCTGGCCGTCAGGGCGGCGCTGCTTTTCGAGCGCGGCTTCTAATCTTTTATAGCCGGCGCGCCCCACCAGGCCACGTCGGCGCGTGTCGAGCGGATTGCCGCCCAGGGCCCGCACGTCGGCCAGCAGGGCCGCCACCGTGCCGTAGGTGACGGTAATGACTTCCATGTCCATGACCGGGGTGGAAAATCCTGCTTCCACCAGCTGGTCGCCAAAATCATGCATGTCGACAAATGGCAGCACGTGCGGGTAACCGTCGAGCTCGGCAAACGCGGTGCGCAGCTCGCGGCAGGTATCGGGGCCGAAGACGGAAAACATGAGCAGGCCGTCGAGCCGGAGCACGCGGCGCCATTCGGCAAACACCCGGTCCGGCTGCGGGTGCCAGTGCAGCGCCAGGTTCGACCACACCAGGTCGACGCAGTTCGGCGGCAGCGGCAGATTGCCGAAGTCCCCTCCCAGCACATCCACCCCGGCCTTGGCCGGCAGCAGGCGGCTGAGCACCTTGTTGAGCGATGACAGGGCCGAGGCCGGCGCCTGGGCCTGGCGCAGCATGGCGGCGGCCGCGTCAATACCGAGAATGTGGGCGGCCGGATAATCCTTGTGCAGGAGGGCCAGGTCGGCCCCGCTGCCGCAACCGGCGTCGAGCACGCGCCGCGGCGCCACCTTCACCAGTTCCAGCCGCTCGTGCATGCGGGCAGCGATTTCGCGCCGCAAGAAGTCGGAGCCGGCGATCTTGTCAGGCGCGGCGAACAGGCTGCGCACCAGGCCGAGATCGATCGGGGCGCTCATGTTGGAAGGGGAAACCGGTGTGGCCATGATGAATGACGCCAATGGTTGACGCCGAAATGCGATAATGCAGCAGTGTACCTTGCAGTGCCTTTTCTTGCCGGGAGCCGAGCCATGAACTTGATGCCGCCGGGCCTGTGGCGCCACCCGCTGCAGCTGGCCGCCGACGCCCTGCTGCCCTCGGCCTGCGCCCTGTGCGCGGCGCGCTGCCGCGAGGCCCTGTGCGCGCCCTGCCATGCGCAATTCCTGGCCGGGCGGCGTCCGCGCTGCCGCCAGTGCGCCAATCCGCTTGGCGCGGCCGACCTGGCCTGGCCCTGCGGCGCCTGTCTGGCCCGGCCACCGCCCTTTGACGCCACCGTGGCCGCCGCCGACTATGCGGCGCCGCTGGACCAACTGGTGCTGCAGCTGAAATTTGGCGGGGTGCTGCCGCTGGCACCCTGCTTTGGCCGGGCGCTGCACGCGGCGCTGACGGAGGACGGCCGGATAGCCCTGCCCGAGCTGCTGTGCCCCGTGCCCCTGGGCCGCGCCCGGCTGGTCGAGCGCGGCTTCAACCAGGCGCTGGAAATGGCGCGGCCGCTGGCCAGGCTGCTCGGCATCGGCCTTCACGCCCGGCTCGCCGAGCGGGTGGTGGAAACGGCCGCCCAGTCCAGCGTCGCGCCCAGCGCGCGCCGGCGCAACATCCGCCACGCCTTTACGGTGGCGCCGGCGGCACTGGCCCTGGTGCGCGGCCGCCATATTGGCGTGGTCGACGATGTGATGACCAGCGGCGCCACGCTGGCCGAACTGGCAGCCACGCTCAAGCGCTTCGGCGCCGCGCGCGTGACCTGCCTGGTGTTTGCGCGCACCCCGCCCCATTGATGTTTTCAAGGAGAAGTCTGTGTTTCATGTTGTCCTGGTCGAACCTGAAATCCCGCCCAATACTGGCAATGTCATCCGCCTGTGCGCCAATACCGGCGCCCAGCTGCACCTGATCGAGCCGCTCGGCTTCCCGCTCGACGACACCAAGATGAAGCGCGCGGGGCTCGACTACCACGATTACGCGACCATGAAGGTACACAAGAGCTGGCAAGCTTTCCTCGATGCCGAGCAGCCTGACGCGGCCCGCATGTTTGCCATGACCACCCACGGCTCCTCCCCGTTTGCCCAGGCCGCGTTCCGGCTGGGCGACTACTTCGTGTTCGGTTCGGAAACACGGGGCCTGGCGCCGGCGCTGCGCGAGTCGTTCGCGCCGGCCCAGCGCATCCGCCTGCCGATGCGGCCCGACAACCGCAGCCTCAACCTGTCCAATACGGTGGCGGTGGTGGTGTTTGAAGCGTGGCGCCAGAACGGTTACGCGGGCGGGGCATAAGGGGGCTGGCGCAAACATCGCGCACAATTGATCTCGGGCAGCAGAAAACTTTGCAAAGCGATATCATCAAAGCGTCCATCTCGCCGGCCTTGCCATGATCAAACTACAGCTCTTGCTGCGCCATCCGGCGCCTGAACCCGCCATCGACGCCAGCTTGCGCGCGCGCCTGGAACAGCTGGGTTTTCAGATTGATGGCTGCGGGCGGGCTTCGGTGACTGCCCACATGACTGAGGGCAACTTCATCAGGCTGTTCGGCCACAACGCGCCGCAGGCGGCCGTGGCGCCGGCGCGCACCCCCGACCTGGCCATTCCTGACGCGCTGCAGGAAGATATCAGCCTGATTACCAGCGCACCGCGGCACGACCTGACCACCACCAAGGGGATTCCCCATGCATCCATTTAAGCCTTCTGCGCCCCAGCCCAGCCTGGACACCCCGGTCCCCGGCGACGCCGTGCTGCGCATAGCCGTCACCTTCAAGGGTCCGTCCGATATCGGCCTGACCAAGCTGCCGGCACGTCTGAGCTCCCAGAGCATCACCAGTTTCGAGCCGCAGCCGGGGGAAATGGAGCTGGCCATCGAGGCACTGCGGCGCCATGGCTTTCGCGTCACCGGCATCGGCCGCATGACGGTATCGGTGCGCGGCACGGTCAACCAGTTCGAGCGCGTGTTCGGCACCCGCCTGGCCAACTTTCCGCTCGATGAAAAAATGTGCTATTCCAGCCCATGCGTGTATTACCCCCCCGAAGGCGCGCCGTGGAATCCCGACCCGGCGGTGGCGCAACTGATTGACGACGCCTACATCCAGTGGCCGCACATCTACCTGTCCACCGCCAGCGCCCGGCCGCCGGACGTGGACTACTTTCACCTCGACGTCATGAACGACGTCCCGGCCAAACTGAACGTGCCGCCCATCCACCGCGAACGCCATCACGGCGAAGGCATCCGCGTGGCCATGATCGACACCGGCTTTGATCACTCGCACCCGTTTTTTGTCCGCAATGGCTTTGCCTCGTCGGTGGTACTGGCGCCGTCGGCCACTAACCGCTGCACCGATCCGGGCAGCCACGGCACGGGCGAGTCGGCCAACGTGTTCGCCATCGCGCCCAAGGTCACCTTCATTGGCGTCAAGCTGGGCGATGACGCCGATCCCTACGGCGGCGCCAGCATCCTGGAAGGATTCCAGGAAGCGCTCAAGCACCGGCCCCACATCATTACCGTCAGCATGTGCTACGACTTGCGGGATCCGGAAGGGCGCGGCGAGCTGCCGCAGCTGCCCAATGGTTTGAAGCCGCTGGAAGCGGAAATCCAGGCTGCCATTGCCGCCGGCATCGTGGTGGTGTTCTCGGCCGGGAATGGCCACTACGCGTTTCCGGCCTCGATGCCGGAAGTGCTCAGCGTGGGCGGGGCCTGCGTGGACCAGGAAGGCGACATCGAAGCATCCAACTACGCCTCGGCCTTTACCAGCACCATCTATTCAGGGCGCCATGTGCCCGACGTGTGCGGCCTGGTGGGCATGCTGCCGCACGCCGACTACATCATGCTGCCGGTCCCGCCGGGCCACGAGATCGACACCGGCAATGCCCAGCATGACGGCACCACACCGGGCGACGGCTGGGCGGTCTTTAGCGGCACCTCGGCCTCGGCGCCGCAGATCGCTGCCGTGTGCGCCCTGCTGCTGCAAAAGAACCCGCGCCTGGCACCGGCCGAAATCAAGGCCCTGCTGGCGCGCACGGCAGTGGACGTACGGCGCGGCGCCGCCAACCCGGCCAGCGACCCGGCCGGCATCGGCATTCGCGCCGGCGTGGGCATCGATGGCGCCACGGGTGCAGGGCTGGTGGACGCCCACGCCGCATGGATGCAAGCCTGATCCTCATATGCCGCCAAACAATGTCCGCAAACCAGGGTCAGACCACTTAAACGCACCAAAATCAATTTCTGTAAACCAGGGTCAGACCACTTAAACGCAGCAAAATCAATTTCCTCATACCAGGGTCAGACCACTTAAAAGCGGCAAAAGCAATGTCTTGAAGGCGAAGCCGCGACCGCCTGTCCGGCGTCAGCCGCGAATTTTGCCCAGCAGCTTGGTGGTGGAGCGGTCGTGCTCGAAGTCGATCGCCACCGCCTGCCCCCCGTACGCCAGCACGGCCTGCCCTTCCGGGATCGCGTTCATGTCGTAGTCGCCACCTTTGGCGTAAATTTCCGGCTGCGCTTGCAGCACCACTTCCAGCGCCGTGTCCTCATCAAAATCCACCACCAGGCTCACCGACTCCAGCGCGGCCAGCACCGCCATGCGGTCGGCGCAGGCGTTGAGCGGACGGTCATCGCCCTTGCCCAGGCGTTTGACCGAGGCGTCCGTGTTGGCCGCCACCACCAGCGAGGCGCCCAGCGCGCGCGCCTGCGCCAGATAGGTCACGTGGCCCCGGTGCAGGATGTCAAACACGCCGTTGGTGAGCACTACCGGCTTGGGCAGTGCAGCCACGCGCGCCTTGAGTTCGGTGCGCGGACAAATCTTGCTTTCAAAATCAGGCATACAGTTCCTTTGAATTCAGTTGTGCCACTGGCGCGGCACAGGCGGCGCAGAGTCAATCGGCATGTCGCGCAGCGGCAGCTCTCTGGTGCGCGTCTCCCATTGCCCTTGCGGGATTTTCAACCGGTATGTGTCGATCAGGCAGGGCAGGCCTTCGGACGCCAGCAGGTGGAGCCGTAAGCCAGCTGGAAGTGGACATGGGGCTGCCAGGCATCGCCCGAATTGCCGATCTTGCCAAGCAGCTGCCCGCGCTTCACGCGCTGCCCGGGCCGAGCGGCGTGCGAATCACCAGCTGCCGCGGCGGAAAGTGGCGCTGCCAGAAACCGAAAACCGGCCTTGGGGGGCGCCACAATGTGGCATCCCTCCGGCTGGCACCCGGCTTGTTCCGCCTGCGTCGGCACTACCGTCACAGGCGCCAAGCGCCATCAGCACATCACGCAATCGCATCGCCACCTTCCCTTGCAACTTCACCTTGAATGATCACCAAGGCGCGATCGTAGCAGAGAGGCCGCGCTCAATGGCCCGGCTCTTCCTCTTCCGGCTCCTCTTCGATCGCCATCGACAGGTCGGCCGACGCATTTTTCGCTTCCACGCCGGGCTCCTTGCGCTCGCCCCGCAGCTTGATCTGGAGGCGCAAGCCGTTGGCGGAATCTGCATTGCGGATCGCTTCATCGTAGCCGATGTGGCCCTTGTTATAGAGCTCGTAGAGCGCCTGGTCGAAGGTGCACATGCCCAGTTCGCGCGACTTGTGCATGATCTCCTTGATGCCCTGGAAATTCCCCTTCAGGATCATCTCGCCGATGGTGGCCGTATTGAGCAGGATTTCAATGGCTGCCTTGCGTCCCTTGCCGTCTTCGGTGCGCACCAGGCGCTGCGAGACAATGGCGCGCAGGTTGGACGACAGGTCCATCAGCAGCTGGTTGCGGCGCTCTTCCGGGAAGAAGTTGATGATCCGGTCCATGGTCTGGTTGGAATTGTTGGCGTGCAGGGTACCCAGGCACAGGTGGCCCGTCTCGGCAAACGCAATGGCGTGCTCCATGGTTTCGGTATCGCGGATTTCGCCGATCAGGATCACGTCCGGCGCCTGACGCAGCGTGTTCTTGAGCGCGTGGTGCCATGAATGCGTGTCCACGCCCACTTCGCGGTGCGTGATCAGGCAGCCCTTGTTCTTGTGGACGTACTCCACCGGGTCTTCCACGGTAATGATGTGGCCCGCCGAATTGGCATTGCGGTAGTCGATCATGGCCGCCAGCGTGGTCGACTTGCCCGAGCCGGTACCGCCCACCACCAGCACCAGCCCGCGCTTGGTCATGATGACGTCTTTCAGCACGTCGGGCAGGTCCAGCTTTTCAAAATTGGGAATTTCGGACGCGATGGTACGCACCACCATGCCGACGCACTGCTGCTGCACAAAGACGTTGACGCGAAAGCGGCACACATTGGGCAGCGAGATGGCGAAATTGCACTCCATCTCCTGCTCGAATTCGCGCGTCTGCTTGTCGTTCATGAGCGACAGCGCCAGGGCACGCGTGACGTCGCCGGTGAGCTTTTGCTGGCTCATGGGCTTCATCGCGCCCTGGTGCTTCATACTGGGTGGGAAGTCGGCCGAGATGAACAGGTCGGAGCCGCCCTGGTGGTGCATTACGGTGAGCAGCTTGTGGATATAAGCCTGGGCTTCGGCCGGGCCAAAGGTCGTGGACATGCGTGCCTTTCTGCGAGAGGTCCGGTTTGAAAACCGTCGTCAAACAATTATATCGACTGCATTCCGGTAGAATATAATTTCTTTGCTGACTGATTAGCAACTGTGTATCCATGCATCCACGCTTGCTCCCACAATCACTCTGTTCCTGGCCACTATGACATTGACCGAACTGAAATATATCGTTGCCGTAGCGCGTGCGAAACATTTCGGGCATGCAGCGGAAGCGTGCTACGTCGCCCAACCGACACTGTCTGTCGCCATCAAAAAGCTGGAAGACGAGCTGGGCGTTGTGCTGTTTGAACGGGGCGGCGCCGAAATTTCCGTCACCCCGCTGGGCGCCCAGATCATTGCCCAGGCCGAACGCGTGCTCGAGCAGACGGCCGCCATCAAGGAACTGGCAAAGCAGAACAAGGATCCGCTGGCCGGGCCGCTGCGCCTGGGCGTGATCTACACCATCGGCCCCTACCTGCTGCCGCCGCTGGTCAAGCATGTGATTGACCAGGTGCCGCAGATGCCGCTGATCCTGCAAGAAAATTTCACGGTGCGCCTGCTGGAACTGCTGCGCCAGGGCGAGCTCGATGCCGCCATCATGGCGCTGCCACTGCCGGAGCACGGCATGTCGATGCAGACACTGTACGACGAGCCGTTCGTGGTGGCAGTGCCACGCAGCCATCCCTGGGCAAGGCGCAAGTCGGTCTCGGCCCAGGACCTCAAATCGGAAACCATGCTGTTGCTTGGCAATGGCCACTGCTTTCGCGACCAGGTGCTGGAAGTATGTCCCGAGATGGCGCGCTTTTCGGCGCCAGGCAACGGCATGCAGCGCACCTTTGAAGGCTCGTCGCTGGAAACCATCCGCCACATGGTGGCCAGCGGCATTGGCCTGACGGTGCTGCCGCGCGCCTCGGTGCCGGACATGGACGCCAAAGATGGCATGCTGGCCTTTGTACCGTTCGACGCACCGGTCCCCTCGCGCCGCGTGGTGCTGGTATGGCGCAAGAGCTTTACGCGCAAGGCAGCCATCGACGCCATCTGCGCCGCCGTGGCCGCCTGTGACCTGCCGGGCGTGGACATGATTGCGCTGGAGGAAGCAGCCTGATGCATCGATGAACAGGCTGGCTCTCTATTACCGGCTGATCCGGCTGGACAAGCCAATCGGCATCCTGCTCCTCTTGTGGCCCACGCTCATGGCGCTGTGGATGGCGTCCGGCGGTGTTCCCGACCTTGGCATCCTCGCCATCTTCACCCTGGGCACGGTGCTGATGCGCTCGGCCGGCTGCGCCATCAATGACTATGCCGACCGCGACTTCGACAAGCATGTCAAGCGCACCGCCGAGCGGCCCCTGACGAGCGGCAAGATCCGCAGCTGGGAAGCGCTGGCCGTCGCCGGTGTGCTGGCCGTGGTCTCGTTTTTGCTCATCTTGCCCCTGAACAGCCTGACCAAGCAGCTGTCGGTAGCTGCCGTCATCATTGCCGGCAGCTACCCCTACTTCAAGCGCTTCTTTGCCATTCCCCAGGCTTACCTCGGCATTGCCTTTGGCTTCGGCATTCCCATGGCCTTTGCCGCAGTACAGAACACTGTACCGATGGTGGCCTGGCTGCTGCTGCTGGCCAACGTATTCTGGGCCGTGGCCTACGATACCGAGTACGCCATGGTAGACCGCGACGACGACCTCAAGATCGGCATCCGTACTTCGGCCATTACCTTTGGCCGGTTTGACGTGGCAGCCGTCATGCTGTGCTATGGCGCAGCCCTGGCCCTTATCCTCGTGTGCGGCTGGCAACTGGGCCTGCGCTACTGGTTCGTCGCCGGCATCGCCGTGGCCGCAGTTATTGCCCTGTATCACTACACCCTGATCCGTGACCGCGACCGCATGCGCTGTTTTCATGCATTTCGCCACAACAATTGGTTGGGTGCGGCCCTATTTGCCGGTTGCGCGGTAGACTACGCTTTCGGATAATGTTGTCCTTCTTGCACGGGCAACAGAATCGTTTCGAAGCGCACTGTTCAAATCAATAATCGTGAGGAAAATAAAATGATCGAATCCATCCCAACCAAGCCAGGCACCCGTGACCAGCTGCTGACCGACCTGAAATCCGTGATCCAGGATGCCGAAGCATGGCTGACCAAAGGCAGCCAGATGACCGGCGACGAGTTCCAGGCTGCCAAGGCCAAGTTCGAGCGCACCCTGACCACGGCCAAGGACGAAATCATCCGCATCGAAGAAGCGGTGGTGGAAAAGACCAAGTACGCTGCCAAGGCCACCGACGAATACGTCCATGAGAATCCATGGAAGGCCGTCACGGTCGGCGCCACCATCGGCCTGCTGGCAGGCCTGTTGATCTCGTCGTCGCGCCGCTAAACGATGTCGATCAGGGAAAAGGCCGGGCGGATCGGCGCCGGCGTACTGGCCATGCTGCAAACGCGCCTGTCGCTGGCGGCGCTGGAAATTGAAGAGGAGTCGCAGCGGCTGCTCGGCTATTTCGTCATCGCGCTGGTAGCGCTGATCCTGTTCGGACTGACCCTGGTCATGATCGCCGTGACCGTGGTGCTGGCATTCTGGGACACCGCGCCGCTGCTGGCGGCCGGTGGCCTGGCGCTGGCCTTCGGCATCGGCTGCGCCGTGGCCGCGTTCAAGCTCAAGTCCGACTTTGCCAATCGTCCGCGCCTGCTTGGTGCCACCATGGACGAGCTGCACAAGGATGTCAATTTCATCCGCAACGTGAGGGGGACCCATGAGTGATACGAGCAAAAAAGAGCTGACCCGGGCCGAGCGCAAGGAAGCGCTGATCGCCCAGTGCGCAGCCCAGCGCACGCAGATGGGCCGCGAGATCGAAGTCATGCGCGCGCCCAGCGTGCTCACCGGTGGCGGCATCGGCCAGTATTTTTCCGGTGGTGTCAAGGCACCGCTTGCCATCGCCGGGCTGGCACTGGCAGCCTTTGCGGCGCGCTCGCAAAAGCTCGCGCGCGTGCTCACAACCGGCATGTCGGTCTACAAGCTGGCGAAGGGTGGCCTGACCATGCTACGCAACCGCGCGGTCTGAAGATTGCGCTGCCAAGAAAAAGGGAGCGGCACCACTGCGTGCCGGCGATAGCGCAGCCTTCAGCGCTGGCCACTCCCTGCTTCCCCACTTCCGCCGTCAGCCCCATCTGCGCAATTTGCCGCGGGCCTGACCGCGCCGAAGCCAGCCCTGTCTCGCCGCAAGCGTGCAGGCAACACCTCAGTCCATCTTGCCCATGATTACCTATCAAGACGCGTAGTTACGAGCAGCTCTTGGCCAGCGTATAGTGGCATAAAAGGCAATATTTATTCATTTGCCCGCTTGAACGTTGGCAGAGATATTGATGCCGCTGCCTCCATTCCCGATTCTAACCTTCGCCACCTCATGCATATTCTCGCTGAATCCATGCCCGTTGCCTTTCCACTAAAGGGCCTTGGCCAGCATGCACGGCTGGTGACTTTGACCAGCGTTCAGGAACGATCACTGCCCGAAACACTTATGGTCGATCAATTTGACGGCCGCGAGGCAATAAGCGGATTATTCCGGTTTGAAATCGATGCTTTGAGTGTATCGACAGACCTGGAGCTCTCAATCTTCATCGGTGAAGAACTGACCATTGGACTCCTCCAGCCCGACGGCAGCCGTCGCGCTTGGCACGGACTGTGCACACATTGTTCCTGGCTTGGCGCTGATGGCGGCGTCGCCCGCTATCGCCTTCGCCTCGAGCCTGCCCTGTCGTTGTTGAAGCTTCGGCGTGATTGCTACATTTTCCAGGACAAGAACGTCCAGGAAATCGTCACCGAATTGCTGGCGGATTATGCGCAAGTACGATTCGAGTTCGACGTCACGCAAGAGCTCGAACGGCGCGCCATCGTAACGCAATATCGCGAGAGCGATTACGAGTTCCTGGTGCGGGTGCTGGCCAGCGAAGGGCTGAGCTGGCGTTTCGAGCACGACCAGCTTGATGCCCATGAGGAAACGCACGGCGATGGCCAGGCCCGGCACCGGGTCGTCATTTTTGACCGTCATGCCCAGGTGCCGCCCACGCGCGGCGATGAAGCCATCCGGTTCCACGCTGTGCGCGCTACCGAATGCGATGACGCAATCGACGAGTTCCGTCCGCGGCGCCAGCTCCAGGCCAATGCAGTCACCATCAGTAGCTGGGACCCGTGCCAGCTGATGGCACCCTCAGCCACCCAACAGTCCGGCCTGGATGCCGGCGACGTGCCTGAACTGGCGCTCTACGACGGCAGCGGTGAACGCCTTGCCAGCGACGCGGCAATAGCGACGCCGCACAGTGAGCTGATGCTGCAGGCACTGGAGATGGCAAACAAGTCTTTTGAAGGCGCAGGCTCGGCGCGCAGGCTGGCGGCTGGCCATGGGTTCATCCTGACCCAGCACGACCACTATGCGGGCGATGAATCGCGCTTTACCGTGTTGTGGGTGCGCCATCAGGCGCGCAACAATTTTCAGGCGCAGATCAAGGGCGGCGCCGACCACGCCATCGACGCCGGCACGTATTGCAACCAGTTTGGCTGCGTGCGTCATAGCGTGGCCATTGTTCCGCAGTCAATAACGGCACCGGCGCCTGCCACCGCGCTGGGGCCGCAAACCGCCCTGGTGGTAGGCTTGCCAGATGCCGCATGTACCACCATGCGCGATCATCAGGTAAAGGTCCAGTTTGCATGGCAACGGGGGGCCAACCCGAATGCGGGCGGCATGGCGCATAACACTGGTGCGCTCGGCAACGCGCCGGGCGACGACACATCCGGCACGTGGATACGGGTGGCCGAAGCGCTGGCCGGGCCCAACTGGGGTTCGCAATTTACGCCGCGCGTGGGCAGCGAAGTGCTGGTCGACTTCATCGAAGGCGACGTGGACCGTCCCATGATTGTGGCCCAGCTTTACACCGGGTCGGACCTGCCGCCTTTTTCTGCCGGTATCGATTCGGCAGCCAATCATGGCGGGACGCTATCGGGAATGCACAGCCACAACCATGACGGCAGCGGGTTTAACCAGTGGCAGCTCGATGACACAGCCGGCCAGGTGCGCACTCGCCTTGCCACCAGCACGGCTGCAAGCCAGCTCAACCTGGGCTACCTGGTCGCACAGTCACCAGGCAGTAGCCAACGCGGCAGCTATCGTGGCAGCGGCTTCGAACTGCGTTCCGATGCCTGGGCTGTAGTGCGGGGCGGTGATGGTGTTCTGCTCACCACTGCCGCCCGCGCACAACAAGGAAGCAGCGTCGTATCAACGCAAATGGATGCGGCCGAAGCGGCCGGCCTGCTTGACGGCGCCGGCGAGCTAGCCGAGCGCCTGCGACAGTCCGCCAGCGAGCAAAAGGCCCTGGCAAGCAGTGCTACGGCCGAGGCACACCGCGAGTTTATTGCACAGATCGACCCCGGGCAAAAGGGCAAGCACAGCGCAGAAGTGGGTGGACAGGAGCCGTTCAAGACGCAGCCGGGCGGGCGCGATCTTGATCAGTCCATGCCCGCGGAAAAATTTGGCGCGCCGGTCGTTTTGATGACGGCTGCGGCGTCAATCAACTGGGCCACGCCCGCGTCGACCATGCTGTTTGCCGGCGAGCATCTGCAATGGACCACGCAATCGGACTTTCAACTAACGGCGCAGCACACGGTGTCGGCCGTCGCCGCCCATGCAGCCGGGCTGTACACCCACAGCGGCGGCATTCAGGCCATCGCGGGCAATGGCGCGGTGTCACTGCAGGCTCATACGGATCAACTGGAGATTCTGGCCGATCAGGCAGTGACCATCGTGTCGGTGAATGACTGCATTGAGATCCAGGCAAAGGAAAAAATCGTGGTGCAGGCTGGCACATCATCGATCACGCTGGAAGGTGGCGATATCACGTTCGCGTGTCCCGGTAACTTTACCGTCAAAGGTGCTCAGCACACGCTCGATGACGGCGGGGAGGAAGCTGCACAACTTGCTGGCTTGCCACGCGGCGCCGTGACGGTCGTCCCACCGGGCGTGTCGCTGCTGGAAAACTACGATGAGCAAGTCGTCTTCAAGGATGCCGATGGCCAGCATATTGGCGCCATACCGTTCCGTCTTTTCAACGAGGCGGACGACACACAGCAGCTCGTCAACAAAACCGATGCGCTGAGCGAGCTGGAGCGGATTACCACGCCGCAGGCGGAAACACTTCAATACGCGCTGCGCTATGCGACGTTCAAGTTTGCGAAATAAACCCATCAGGAAAATTGATAGTGACGACAAATATCAAGGGTGTAACGCTGGAAGTACTGGGCAAGTGCATGACCAATACCACGCCCGGCTCACAGCACGAAGCCACGGTCGAATATCGGCATTTATGGTCATTCGCGCAGCAGGCGGCACTGATCGCCGTAAGTAAAAAAGATCAGGCCGATGGCTGCTACCACCTGATCACGGATCCCGAGCATCGGGCACGGCGCATCGCGGCGCATTACGCCGATCTATACTTCAAGAGTGCTGCCAAGTCCCGGGGAAAGCTGCATTTTCACTGGTGCGCGCTGGCGGCGTTCGTGGTCAAGGATATCGTTGAGGCGTTCCGCTATTCGCGGGAAGAAGTGCTGCAACGCGAATGGAAATGGAGCGACAAGGCGAGCGTGCTGCGCAATTCGTCGATGGCCGATCTCGGCAGCCTGCTGATGACGGATGACTCGCCCTACGACCATGTTCTGCGCACCTACGGGGCGCTCGCCAAGGGAAATCTCTGGCTGTTCATGGATATTTATCCGTGGCTGTGGTATTTCCTGGAGTACGGGATCAATGAAGACGGCACCCTGAACAAGAAGCGGATCGAGGCGGGACCGGCCAAGCGGGATTGGTCCACTTATCAATCGGCGTCCAAACAGGCAGTGGAAGAACTGCCTTTCGGTCCCAACTGGATTACCAGGTTGTCGGGCCGGCTCAAAGGTGACATCGTCTTCAAAAAAGCGCAGACATTTTTTGACGTCGGTCCTGCGCCCTCGTATGACGGTGGCCGGGGGGCGTACGCGACCGCCGCGATGATGGCTAATCGGCACTGCCGCACGCAGGTAAAATCGTATGACGCAGGGTACAGAATGCCGCCTAGCCAATACTGGGCCAAGTTCCCGGAGGCGTTTCATGTGATGGAGGCAGAACACAAGGAACTGACTGCCATCGTAAAAGATAATGAGGCAATGAAAGCCTTGCTGAAAGTCAGACAACAGAAGTCGATGCCGGAGATTGTCACGGCTTACAAGCATCTGTCCGATCAGTTCGCCATGAAGTCCGATACAGAAAAAATAAAAATGCAGGCGGCCGAGTTAAATATAATTGCGCGTCATGAGCAAATTAACGTATTACAGCCGCTAATCTACAGCGACGTCCGCTTGAAGGAGACTATGGACATGAATCATTGGTCCAGTCGTGCTACATCAGGCTGGCTATCGCCGCAATTCAAAGTGGTCTATGCATTTGACCCTTCTATAAAAGACAAAAAGTATCAAACCATTTTCGACCCAGCTACAGGATTTACCGATGGCGTCATTGGCAGGCGGAAAAGCCTGACCAATGAAGAAGACCGAATGGGCTTTGTCGGGGAGATTGCCGACCACTTTGATTTTCTGATGAAATTTGAACGTTCATACATGGAAACAGAACTACGGAAGATTCGATTATGGATGAAAGAATGAAACTTGTTACTTGCCGCACCGCTGTTCTTTTTTTCGGATTGAGCTTATTGCTGGGATGCACTCAACGTATGAACACAATGAAACTTGTAAGGGTCGATCTTGGACGAAACATCGTTGAAACGGCAAGATCTTCCGGTATCTCAAGCTACGGGGTGGATGACGTCAACGGTAGTATTCAATTCAGCGCTGTGGACTTGCCTGATGATCTGTATGTGCGTTTTAGTAGACCCGGTTTGGAGATTCAGGCTAGATCTGTTTTCTCGGTCGCACTGGTCACAGACAGAAAGCGGATGGCAAATGAAGAAGTTTTTTTGGCTCGAATAAAAATGGCCGCTTCAAAGCTTAACTCGCACTCCGCAGCAAGGCTTCATCTCAATGAGATACTGATCCAGTTCGCCAAAGGAAAATGGAAACGCCATATCCCGGAACATTGTCCGGCCGTGACTGGACGATCAACGATGTTGGGATTGTCAGGGGAATTTCATAGTTCCACCTGCCCCATTGATCCGTCGTATAGATTTAGCGATACGGAATACCTTGCGCTCTTCAAACAAACTCAGGAATATCAATGGATGGGAGATGGCGTGCTCGCCACCTTAGCAGTTGATTACAGCGAAACCGGCGGAATATTAATGTACAACTTTCTGCTAAAGTTTGAGGACCATCGCATAATGAAGAAAATTGAAGAAGAGGTCGCAGCATGGAAGAGGCGTGAAGGTGACGCCAAGGGCTGGAATAGCACTCAACAATACGAAATCGGCCTGGTGGAAACAGCCGAACGGAACAAGATACTGGAACAGAACGCGATTGCCCGCGGCGACAGCGTGGTGCCGCGATAACAGTCAAACCTCGACGCCCCGTGTTGGCAGCGTGCCGCACGCTAGCGAAAGGTCGCGCCCATGCTCGCTACCGGCATGTCGGCCCACAAGCTGGTCCAGGTGGCCTGACCATGCTGCGCAACTGCGCGGTCTGAGCCTGTCATTCGCGGCACCGGCGCAGGCAAGGTCCTATGCGGGCCTTGCCTGCGCTGGTGTGCCCCTTCCCTTCCCGTGGTCACTCGTTGAACAATCCCGGCGCCGCGTCAGCCTGCCAAAATCATCGCACGGCCATCGACCGCCTCGTCCGCGCAGCCCTTCCCTGCCCTGATGCGACCGGCATCACTTTCGCGCGGTGCAGAATTCGGGCACCTGACCAAGCTGTCCAAGCCAGGCACACAGCGTCCCTCCCGTGAACGGATAGCTCGGATGGGTATTCGATGCATGGATGTGCCCGTTTGGCGCAATGCCGGATGGGTGCAGTGCATTTTTCGCCAGGTCCGGATGCGTCCCTGCAAACGTGCCACAGGGATTCAACTCATAAATCCACGCATGCAACATGTGGAACTCGGGCGTCCACTTTGCGTTGCTCGACACGGGCAAGCCATTTTTCACGGCGCTGCCGGGCAGGCACTGCTGCGGGCTCAGCCCTTCGCGAAATGAGAGCCGGGCCGGATCCATGACGGGCTGCTCATAGTTCAAACCCTTGAAGCATCCGCCGGCATGGTGGTGCCATACATCGGCGTCGCCGCAGAACCCTTCCGGCGCCTGGGAGAATGGCTTGAAGCGGTCACCGGGAGGATACTTGGTGCCGTCCAGGCGGGTTGGCGATGGTCCAATATAGTAGAACACAGCCCACAAGCGGCCGTCGGCATCGTAGTTCAGCCCCTCCGGCGCTGCCGGGTTGAACGTGTAATCAAGCGTCCCCCTTTCCGGCCGCTGCACGTAATGGGCGCCGTGGCCATACAGTGCTTCGGTCCAGGGCACGAACCCGTCTGCGGTAGCCTTGCTCAATTGGCGATAGGCCTTGGTGCCGTGATAAGCCGCGGCCAGTTCCCGGTCCAGCTGCGTGCTGGCGGCGCCTGCTTCCGCGGTCGCAATTGCCACATCCTTCTGGTCCAGCACATGGTCGGCGTTGCGGTCAAAAAAGGCGATGTACTGCTGCTTGCCGATCTGCTCAGCAAGCAGCTGAATGTCCTTCCGGGTAACGGTCCCGTCGCCGTCAAAGTCGCCCTTGCTCAGCACTGGCGTCGCCTTCGAGTCTGGCGCGCAAAATTCCAGGTGCCCGTGCTGGGCTTGAGCGCTGCCGATCGACGCGGCAAGCAAGGTCAGGGCCGTGGCGGCCTTGATGTGATGGATTGATTGCATGATGTCCTCCGATGAGATGGCGGGCATGCCGGCGTGTGGCATGCCCGATTGCACCAGGCTTGTAGCTGCCAGTGCGCAAGGCGAGAAATGTTGGTGAATGTCACAGGACATCACTCTTCAGCTCGCTTCTACAAGGCGATTATCGGAGGCGGTCTTGCCGCAGGCCTTGCGGCATATGAAGGTTTGAACAGTGCACCGTCAGCGGCACCGTCGATTTACTTTCAGGTCGGAAGGATTGCTACGTCGGCGTGTCAGGACCACCGGCGGCATTGCAGCGGCAACGAGGCGTGTGCCTGGCGCTGACGCGGGCGCTCGGATCGACGCGCCATAAATCAGGCATGCCCCAGCTCATCACCCAGCTCGCGCCCGCGCGCAGCTGCCGCCTTGACTGCCGCGACGATCTTGTCCTTGACCCCGGCCTGCTCCATGCTGGTGATGGCCGCGTAAGTGGTGCCGCCCTTGGACGTGACCTTCTCCCGCAGCAGCGGCACCGGGTCTTCCGACTGCGCCGCCAGCTGCGCCGCGCCGGTAAAGGTGGCCAGCGCCAGCTCCCTGCCCTGCGCTTCCGACAGGCCCAGTTCCAGCGCGGCCTGCTGCATCGCTTCAATGAAGTAAAACACATAGGCCGGGCCGCTGCCCGACACCGCCGTAACGGGATCAATCTGCGCTTCGTCGTCCAGCCACAGCGTGGTGCCCACCGCCTTCATGATGTCGTCGGCCGCCATTTTTTGCGGCGCGCTCACGCCCGCCATGGCGACCATGCCCGTGATGCCCTTGCCGATCAGCGCCGGCGTATTGGGCATGGTGCGCACGATCGCGCTGTAGCCGCCCAGCCAGCGCGCCAGGTCGGCCCCGCGGATGCCCGCCGCAATCGACAGGATCAGCGGCTGCGCGGCGCCCAGGCGCGGCAGCAGCGCCGCCGCCACCTCGCGCATGTTCTGCGGTTTGACCGCCAGCACAATCACGTCGGCCAGTGCCAGCGCATCACCAATGGCCGGCGCAATCGTCACCGCATACTGCAGGCGCAGGCGATCGAGCGCTTCGGGATTGGGATCAACTACATGGATGTCCTCACCCTTGGTGAGCTTGCCGGCCAGGCCCGCAATCAAGGCCGCTGCCATGTTCCCGCCGCCGATAAACGCAATTTTCATGATGATCCTGAGAGTTATTCGTAATGGCGCGAGCCGAAGATGGCGCTGCCCACGCGCACAATGGTGGCGCCTTCTGCGATTGCGGCCTGCAGGTCGGACGACATGCCCATCGACAGCGTGTCCATCTCCATGCCTTTCGCGTTGAGTCCTTCGAACAAATTCCGCAGCCGATGAAACGCGGCACGCTGCCGGTCAAATTCCGTTTCCGGCTCCGGGATCGCCATCAGGCCGCGCAGGCGCAACCGTGGTAGCTGTGCCACAGCCTGGGCCAACGCTTCCAATTCTTCTGGTGCCGCACCGCTCTTGCTAGCTTCACCACTGATGTTAACTTGCAGGCAAATGTTGAGCGGCGCCTTGTCTTCCGGCCTTTGCTCGGACAAGCGCTGCGCAATTTTCAGGCGCTCGACCGTGTGCACCCAGTCAAAATGCTGCGCGATGGGCCGCGTCTTGTTGCTCTGTATGGGGCCGATGAAATGCCACGCGATTTCCTGGGCCGGCACGGCGCGCGAAACCGCAGTCATTTTGTCTAGCGCTTCTTGCAAGTAATTTTCGCCGAAGGCATGCTGGCCGGCGGCAATTGCTTCCAGCACCGCTTCTGGCGGGAATGTTTTGGAAACGGCGAGCAAGCCAATCGCTTCGCGGGCCCGTCCCGCAGCGCTCGCAGCGGCAAGAATACTCGCATCGACAGCTTGCAAGTTCTGGGCGATTGTGGACATAATCATTTTCAGAGGGCAATTAATGCAGACGATTATTGCGAAATGCGCACACATCGGCATGCGCCCATACACGGCACAGGGATTATAAATGGACATCTCCGAATTACTCGCATTCTCCGTCAAGAACAAGGCATCCGACCTGCACCTCTCATCCGGCCTGCCGCCGATGATCCGCGTGCACGGCGACGTGCGCCGCATCAACCTGCCGCCGCTCGAGCACAAGGACGTGCACGGCATGATCTATGACATCATGAACGACGGCCAGCGCAAGGCGTACGAAGAAATGCTGGAGGTGGACTTTTCGTTCGCCATTCCCGGCCTGGCGCGCTTTCGCGTCAATGCCTTTAACCAGGAGCGTGGCGCCGCTGCCGTGCTGCGTACCATTCCTTCCAAGATCCTGAGTCTGGAAGACCTGAACGCGCCCAAGATTTTTGCGGAACTGGCGATGCGTCCGCGCGGCCTGGTGCTGGTGACCGGCCCGACCGGCTCCGGCAAGTCGACCACCTTGGCGGCCATGGTAAACCACCTGAACGAAAACGAGTATGGCCATATCCTGACCATTGAAGACCCGATCGAATTCGTGCACGACTCCAAGAAATGCCTGATCAACCAGCGCGAAGTGGGGCCGCACACGCTGTCGTTCAACAATGCGCTGCGCTCGGCGCTGCGCGAAGATCCGGACTGCATCCTGGTGGGCGAATTGCGCGACCTGGAAACCATCCGCCTGGCCCTGTCGGCCGCCGAAACGGGTCACCTGGTGTTCGGCACGCTGCACACCTCGTCGGCCGCCAAGACCATCGACCGTATCGTCGACGTGTTCCCGGCCGATGAAAAGGAGATGGTGCGCGCGATGCTGTCCGAATCACTGCAGGCCGTCATTTCACAGACCCTGCTCAAGACCAAGGATGGCGGCGGGCGGGTGGCGGCGCACGAGATCATGATCGGCACCCCGGCAATCCGCAACCTGATTCGCGAAGCGAAGATCGCCCAGATGTATTCGGCCATCCAGACCGGCAGCAACGTGGGCATGCAGACGCTCGACCAGAACCTCACCGACCTGGTACGCCGCAACGTGATTTCTTCGGCTGCAGCACGCAATGCGGCGAAAATCCCAGACAACTTCCCAGGCTAACAGGACCCCCCACTCATGGAACGCGACCAGGCTTCAAAATTCATGTTCGACTTGCTGCGCTTGATGACCAGCAAGGGCGGATCCGACCTGTTCATCACCGCCGGCTTCCCGCCCGCAATCAAGATCGACGGCAAGATGACACCGGTGTCGAGCCAGGCGCTGACGCCCTCGCACACCGCCGACCTGGCCCGTTCGATCATGAACGACAAGCAGACGGCCGGCTTTGAGCTGTCCAAGGAAGCCAACTTCGCCATCAGCCCGGGCGACCTGGGACGCTTCCGCGTTTCGGCCTTCGTGCAGATGAGCTGCGTCGGCATGGTACTGCGGACCATCACCACCACCATTCCCCGTCTGGACGACCTGGGCCTGCCGGAAGTGCTCAAGGATGTGGTGATGACCAAGCGCGGCCTGGTGATCATGGTGGGCGCGACCGGCTCCGGCAAATCGACCACGCTGGCGGCCATGGTTGGCTACCGCAACGAAAACAGCTACGGCCACATCATCACCATTGAAGACCCGGTGGAATATGTTCACCCGCACCGCAACTGCGTGATCACCCAGCGCGAAGTGGGCGTGGATACGGAAACGTTTGAAGCGGCGCTGAAAAACTCGCTGCGCCAGGCGCCGGACGTGATCCAGATCGGCGAGATCCGCGACCGCGAAACCATGGAGCACGCCATCGCGTTTGCGGAAACCGGCCACCTGTGCCTGGCCACGCTGCACGCCAACAGCGCCAACCAGGCGCTCGACCGCATCATCAACTTCTTCCCCGAAGAGCGCCGCCAGCAGCTGCTGATGGACCTGTCGCTGAACCTGAAGGGACTGATCTCGCAGCGCCTGATCCCGATGAAGGAAACCAAGGGTCGCTGCGTGGCGATCGAGATCATGTTAAATTCTCCCCTGATCTCGGACCTGATCTTCAAGGGCAATGTCCATGAAATCAAGGAGATCATGAAGAAGTCGCGCGAGCTGGGCATGCAAACCTTCGACCAGGCGCTGTTCGACCTGTACGAAAATGACCTGATCAGCTACGAAGACGCACTGCGCAACGCCGACTCGGTCAACGACCTGCGCCTGGCGATCAAACTCAAGGGCAAGGACGCAAAGAACCGCGACCTGTCGGCAGGCACTGAACACCTGGGGATTGTGTGATGAGTACATTCGATTTTACGGCGCAGGATATTGCCGGTTCTACCGTGGACCTGTCCAAATACAAGGGCAAGGTGCTCCTGATCGTCAACACGGCGAGCGACTGCGGCTTTACCCCGCAGTACAAGGGTTTGGAAAAGGTGTACGAGCAGTTCAAGGACAAGGGCGCGGTGGTGCTGGGCTTTCCCTGCAATCAGTTCGGCGGCCAGGAACCGAAGGGCGAAGCGGAAATCGGCGCGTTCTGTGAAAAGAACTTCGGCGTCACCTTCCCCCTGTTTTCAAAGGTGGATGTCAATGGCGCCGGCGCCCATCCCCTGTTCCAGCACCTGAAAAAAGAAGCGCCTGGCTTGCTGGGCACCCAGGCCATCAAGTGGAACTTCACCAAATTCCTGATCAAGAAGGATGGCAGCGTGTACAAGCGCTATTCGCCGCAGACTTCGCCTGAGGAACTGGTGGGCGACATCGAAAAACTGCTGGCCGAATAGCCTGCCATGACTAACCACAAGGGGCGTGCGCGCCCCTTTTTCCATTGAAGAGAGCTTGCAATATCGTTGTGGGTGACGAACTCGCCCTTCTTCGCTTGCTTTGAGGACTTTCTACGCGCCCAACCGCCGATAAAGACACGCATTAACAGCGGGGACAGCCGACTACCCGACGGCTGGACTGTTCGCCAGGATGCGCTGGTATAGACTGTTTGCCAGCACCATCAGGACGTTTCCGCTTCCGCGCCGAGCGATGTCCCTGTGGATGGTCCGTAAATGGCGGACCGCTTCCTGCGTGGCCTCCCCGCGCGCCGCAATCAGCGCCAGTCCGTATTCGCCGTACAGGCGCCCTGTGGCGACCGGGGCATTTTCTGCCAGCATGCGGAATAGACGCTCAGCTTCGGCATATTCTCCAAGTTCCAGCAGGGCAAAGCCCATGCGTGGCGCGGTCTGATAACTATTTCCTTCGCCGCCATAACGCTGCATCAGGCTCTCGGCATCCTGGTAATGCTTCCTCGCGCATTGCGCGTTATGCTGCATCATCTGGACATCGCCTGCCATCATCTCAACGCGCATGCTGATCCAGTACTTGGTGTCGACTTTCAGGGCATGTTCACGTGCTGCTCTCAGGCTTTCCATTGCCTCTACCAGGCTATGCGAATCGCCACATTTGAGGCGGGCTGTCCATGCATGGGCCAGCGCGCGCAGATCGTGCGCCGGCTCCGAACCAAGCAGGCGAAGTCCCGTTGCAATTTCCCCTTGTGCTTCCTTGTACAGGCCCTCTTCGAGATAAGTCCAGGCAAGCGCATCGATACGCAGCGTGGCCACCATCAATGGATCTTTATGCTCGAGTTCGGCAAGTGCGTGACCGAGGAATTCGAGCCGCTCCGCATTGAGAAAGCGGCTGTCCATGTAGTGCGCGAGCAGGACGACGAACTGCGCCACGTTACCGTTTTCAACAGCGCGTCTCATGACATGGTTGATAATTGGCCAGTACGGGTCTACCTTGGCCATTTCGGGGCGCACCAGGGTGTTCCAATAACGATCCGTAATTTCCGGCCTGCACAAGACGTTCTCATCGCCGAGGAAGCCGAGCAAGTGATCGGCAAGCCGGCCCTCGGCGGCATCCAGGTTGCCAATCCGGGCGACGCGTCTCCTCATGCAGTCGCGTGGTATCCGCTGCATATCGAATGTGTCGTTCGCCACATCCCGTTCCAGCAGGCCGAACAAACCGGCCATCGTTGCCCCTTGACGAAAAGCTGTATCGTCCAGCCCGGCGGCCTTACGCAACAGCCTGGACGGCACAGCCACCATTGCAGGGAATGCGAGCATGGCGCTCAGGATTGCGCGCGCATCATCGTCGAGGTGTTCCCATGCACGCTCCGCGTAAAAGGCAAACAGTCGTTCAATGTCTTTCATGGCGGTGGGTTGTAGCTCAGGGTTCGATGCGATGCTGGCCGCCTCGGCGTCACCGGTGCCATTAATCAGCCCGACGGCCATCCGGATCGCCTGTGGGTTCCCCCGCGTTTCGCTGGCCAACACCGGCGCGAGGTGGTCAATCCCATCCGGTATCTGGCGGCGCAGCATCATGCCGCTGGCGCATTCGCGCACCATTTCAACCGCGTCTTTCTGGTTTAACCGTTCCACCTCGACCACGAACCCGGTCACCGCTGCATCGCGCGAAGTCACCACCACCCTGCTCTTGGGATTGGCATAGGGCCCGGCATTTTCCAGCCATGCCTTCACTTCCGTGGCATCCGGGTTCAGGTCTTCCAGCACGACGATGACCTTGTGTTCCTGCAGCAGCTGGTTGACCCGGATGCGCTTGTGCTTCAGCCTGCGCTGCGCCGAACCGTGCTCGGCATTGCGCACGACACGGCCCCGTTCGGCCTCACGTCGCTCACCCGTTTCAAGGGGAGGGATGTCGTGTGCATCGGTAATGGCAAACGCATCAAGAGCGATAGCGATGCTGTCGAGTATGCGTTCAAGTACATGATGGTCCGCGCCTTGCTGATCGTCGCAGGCTACCCAGATCACTTGCTCGAACGCGTCCGAGATGGAGATCACACCGGTAGCCTGCATGTAGTCCGAAATGGCTTCTGTGACCAACATGGTCTTGCCGACACCAGCCTCGCCTTTCACTACCAGCACGCGAAAATCCGACTGCAGGCCTGCTTCAATGCGCCTGCGCGCATTGGCGTGAAAAGTCGTGTGAGGAAACTGGGGAACCGGGAAGCGGCAGCGCATTGCATCCATCGCAGGTGGTCCGGACGTTTTGCGCCTGTCGTAACGGATCAAGGCTTTCCTGAAGCAACGCAGCCAATGTTCAATCGCCTCCTCAGCCTCGCTGCTGCCGGGGGCAGCATCGATTGCAATAACATTGACACCGCGTGCGCGTAACGCCTGAACGGCGAGGGGCTTTGGCCGCAACTGTACGCTGTACAGCAAGGGCCGGACTGATCCAGACTGCGCTGCCACTTTACCGAGGATCATGCCAAAGTTCGGGTCGCTGAAGCTGTAGCCGAGGAAAAGTACCGTGTGAGTCTGTAGCTCAACTTTGAGTAGATCGGCCACCGCCGGGTTGCGGCTGAAGTAACTGTAATAATCGCGCGCACTGATGACGAGCGAATCTGCATCCTCGAGGTCACCATGCAGCTTGACGATGGACAGTGTCGATGTATCGGACAGGCCGATGTGCGACGCGTTGACGATCACGTTTCGATTAATCTGGCGCTTGCGCGCAGCCTGTTCCAATAGATTGTCGAAATTGGTCGTATAGATCCGCTGCACCGGCAAGCTGACAATCAGTTCGTGGGTCTGGGTCAGCTGAAACCGGACATCGCCCAGCTTGTCCTTCAAATACTGAATCAGCACGCCTCGGCTGTGTTTGGTCTCGTATAGCTCAGCGATATCCAGATAGCTGGCACCCGCGCCCACTTCATTGCGCAAATCATTGCGCAGTGGATCCATGAGCTTGGCCCAAGAGGGCAAACGCGCTCCCAGAGAAATACCAGCGCCAACAAATACGGTGCCATTGCCGTGAGCAAATCGTTCAATCAGCACTGGATCAATCGGGATGCTGGCAGACTCGCTTTCGGGTGCGCACCCGGGTTTCAAGCCGGGGTTGGCGTCATCTTTCATGGTCCTCTTTCAAAGGGTGCGAAGGACGACCCATGTTGAAACGCTCGATGGTCGACAGTTGTTCCAGCCACGCCGCGTCGCCGGGCTGTGCTCCCTGAGTCGACGCGGCGCGCATATTTAACTGCGTTCTCAAGCCGTCTACCGCACGGAGCGGAGCCAGACCATCAGGAGCACGCAGCGAGCGTTGATACCATTTAATCGCCCTGTCCCCCTGGCCCGCTGCTGCATAGGCAACGGCGAATGCGTCCGCGACCGCTCCCATGTCGCCCCACAGGCCGGAAAACTCCGCTTCCAGATAATCGAGTCGGGGTAGCGCCCACCCTGAGCCAGCATCGCCACACTCGAGCTCGATGGCAAGGGTTTCCAATACGATCAGCAGGGACGCCGGCGACGCAATGGCGCCGAATTCGTCCTCCGGCGGCACGACCGGCGACTTGGCACTTGGCATGCATACCCGTCGCCAGCGCCAGTCGGGGTCACCATAGCATTGATAAGCAGCCCAGGTATTCGATTGCGGATTGGCCTCCCACGCCGCAGTGCGCGCAGCACCCACGGCTTCGATAAACCGCGCTCCGTTAAGGAGGGCAACATAAAACGCGACCGCGAAGTCCTTGGCCGCGCGATCTTCGACTGCCCAGCCAGCCGCCACCACGCAGCGCACGCCGATCCTGATCAGCGCGTCGGCCAGATTGGCGGCAAACTGGGGCCGGTCGTTGAGCCCAAGCACCGATGCGGTGTCGCGCCCGGCCAGGTGGCAGCAGTTGACAAAAACGAGCTCCGGAATGCTGCGCATCGCGCTGACCTCGTTTGCCCCCAGAAATGTATTCGCGCTTGACAACACCACGCCGCCGTTCGCGCCAAATTCGCCGTGACCTGCGATATGAACGATACGATAGGGCTCCTTGAGCAGCGCGATCAGAATTGACTGCGCGTCATTTTGGTTCGCCAACAACGTCACCTGGCGTCGCGACAGGCCGCTGCCAGCCTCCAGCAAGCGTTCGGCAACCGCCATGGCCTCTTCCTTTGCCCCCTCGATTGACCGATAGCGCTCGGACGCACATTTTGGATTGCCAATGATGAGGACATTATCTTCCGTACCCGCATTGCGCTGGGACGCGCGAAAATCCTTGAGCTGTAATTTGCGAACCAGTTTGCAACGAATCGCCCAAGGCCGCTTGTCGCTTGCACTGCGCTCCGGATGGGTGTCGAGCAGCTCCCATGGAATGCCGGCAGTATTGGCGTCGAGCTCCATTACCATTTCGCTGGACCCACTCAAGAACGGCTCCATTTCAACAGGGATCAGAAGGTTGAACAGCGTTCGTCCGATATTTTCCTCAATCTCGGGATTGTTCGACGCTGCCGCAAATTCGCGCAGCAAAGTCGCCTGGGCGCGATGCGCATGGACTTCGGCGCGCGCACGCCTGGTATCGAGCTTATAGGTAATGCCGGGATTTGCTCCGCCCGGCTCCGCATACTGCAACGCGCTGATGAAGTCGTAGCTTGTTCCGCGGTAGCTCGAGTCCAGGGAACGGCGCAATGCACCGCGGCCACTCCGTATCCTCCCGTTCAGCCTCAACAGTTTCCGGTCAGCCTGTTCCTGCATTCTCAACGCATGCCACGCGTCCGTCGCGCGCTCGAGAAAAAGTTCAAGCAGGGTCAGCCTGGAAAGGCGGGGCCAGCCTTCCAGCTGGGCAATCTTGGCATTGGCTTCATGCGCTGCCTGGATCAGCGCCTGCGCTGAGCATCCCGGGGACATGCCGCTCCCGCCACTACCTGCCAGGGTGGCCGCCATTGAAAAGCCAGCAGGCATGGCAATGCCTCGTTCGCACAGGCGCTGCGCGAACGCAAGTATGGCGAGGCGGACGGTATAGACGAGGTCGGCCTGGCGCAGCTCGCCCTCGTCGCCAAGGCCGGCGACAATGACGGCCGCCGGCTGCGCGACCGGCGAAGCGGTGTCGGCCAAAGCGGTCAAGTCCCCGAAAACATGGTGTGCGCCAATCATCGACGGGTACAGGCCAGCGCCCATCGACCGGCTCATGGCGCCACCCATCAGCCCATCGAGTTGGGCTTCCGCTCCGGTCAGGATCGTCGACCGATAGTGACCGACCAGCAAGGCGCAGTGTACGAAGCGCAGGTCTGCATTCATGACGATCACGTCGAGCGGGTCCATACCGCTTGCGTGATTCGCTCCCGCCTGGCCATCGCCGTCGGGAACGTCTTCGCCGGCAGCGCTGGCAACAGCCTGCCCTCCCAGCCCGCCGGGAGCATCCAGTTCAGCCGCAGCTGACCGCGGCACGTCCAGCGTCATCGCATCCACGTGGGTCATCGCGCGTGCCCTTCCTGGCTGAGTTAGCAATCCAGACGCAACGCTAGTGGGCGATCAACGCGCGATAGATGCGCTCTGCCACGACAGCGTCGCTCAGGTAGCCGGTGATTCCATGGCGGTTTGAGGTGTCATTGTCCACGTCGGTCTTGTTCTCGATCGCGGGAACAACTTCGAAATTGCGTGAATCCAATGGAAACAGTGCGACGACGTCACGCTCGTCCATGGCGTTAAACCAGGTATCGACGCACAGCGGATAGACAAGCGGCTTGACGCGCGCTTTGACGACCGCCACGGCCAAGGGCGACCCGAGGGTGATGAACTCCGGCACGCGAACGCCGGGCGCCGGTTCCCCCTTGGCCAGCACGTTATAGGCGACGACCGTGCCCAGGGAGTGACTGACAACGACAGTTTCAGTGCCAGCCTTAAATGCGCTTCGGACGCCATCGTCCATGACCTTGCGGACGGTCGCATGATGAAGGTATTGATAGACGTCGCGGGTGGCGACGGCGACGCTCACGCCACTTGCACCGGGAATTTTTCGATCAATGATCCCGAGAATGGCCTGCACCCAGCCCCAATTCTGGACCCCGCGCGTCTGCCCGGCCCGCAGGGCTTGTTCCACCTCCGCCTCACCGATCCCGGACCGTGCCTGTACCTCGCCAAGCCAGGCTTGGAGAAATTCACCCTCGGAAGGTGGCAGTGGCCGTTCGCCCCGGACGACGACTTTGGCTGCCTCTTCCGGAGATAGTCCGTCCGACATCTGGTCAAGTGTATCGCCGTAGTAGGGGAAGCGAATTTGATCATCGCTGATCGGTCGTCGCAATCCGGACTTTGCCAGGCCCCGCTCCCACGCCCCAATCCACTCCGACTTCAGCGCTGTTGAATCTTTGCCCTGCTGTGAGCGGCCGTGAACGAAAACCAGCTGTCGATTCATTTTCACCTCCGAAGAGTTAAATAATGAGACGGACGGAAAGCGCCCGCAGCGGGAAAGATCCTGAACACAGTCTGCCACATGCTAGGATTTTTACAACAAAAAATTTCGCATGGAGGTCCGGGTTGTCGCGAATTGGGATGTCTCGTGGCGCAGAGCAAGTTTCTGGTGCGCGCTGGCGTGCGGGGAGTCTGCCGAACTGGCAGCAGCCATCGGTAACGTAGCGGCAAGGTAGATTGGCTATGGATTGACCGATCAGCCTTCCACCGGCGCAGCCGCCTTCACGCCGTTGAGGATGGCCGAGAGTTCATCCAGGTCCACTGGTTTGACCAGGTGATGATCGAACCCGGCCTCGCGGGTGCGCTGGCGGTCGGTTTCCTGGCCGTAGCCAGTGACCGCGATCAGTACTGCTGACGCCGTGCGGGGCTGCGCCCGCAGTTGCCGTGCCAGTTCGTTGCCATCCATCTGGGGCAGGCCGATATCGAGCAGGAACACATCCGGAACGGCGCCTGCCTGCTCCCCCAGCGCGCCGTGCGCATCATGCGATATGACGACATCGTGGCCCAGCGCCCTCAGCATCAGGCCCAGCATGTCAGCCGCATCGACATTGTCGTCCACCACCGCGATCCGTAATGCCTGCGCGGCGAGCGGCAAGGTCGGTGCTTGCGATTCGCTCCCTGCCGCACGCGGTACGTCGATGCGTGGCAGGCAAACAGAAAAACTGCTGCCTTTGCCGATGCCCTCACTGCTGCAGGTCACCGTGCCGCCATGCAACGCCATCAGGTTTTTCACAAGCGCCAGGCCCAGGCCCAGGCCGCCGCCGGAGCGGTCTGAACTGCGCTCGGCCTGGGCAAACAAGTCAAAGGCATGCGCGGCCAGGTCAGAAGCCATCCCGATCCCGTTATCGGTCACCTGGATCATCACGTGGGTTTCCCGCACGTCCGTACGAAGCAGAATGTTGCCGCCTTCCAACGTATATTTGGCGGCATTGTTCAGGATATTTGTCAGCACCTGCACCAGCCGCTTCTTATCGCCCAGGACCATGGTGGTCTGTGGCGGCAACTGCAAGGTCAGGTGATGATGCCTGGCCTGGATCAGCGGCGTAACCTGTTCCACCGCGTCGACCACGATGTCCCTGATGTCGAGCGCGCCTTTTTCCAGCTCCACCAGGCCCCTGGTCACCCGCGATACATCGAGCAGATCGTCGATCAGGTGCGTCATGTGTCCCACCTGGCGGCTGATGATGTGGCTCGTGCGGCGCACTCCCGCATCATCCAGTTGACCGATCTGCAGCAGCCGGGCGGCGGCGCCGATTGGCGCCAGCGGATTTCTCAGTTCATGTGCCAGCATGGCCAGGAACTCATCTTTGCGGCGGTCCGCATCTTTCAGCTTTTGGTCGGCAATCTTGCGCTCGGTGATATCGCGGAAAAAAATGGCCAGCTCGTCGCCGCCTGCCGGATAGGCGCGCATTTCGATCCAGGTCGGGGCGCCGGTGTCCGATGGCCGGCAAGACTCCCACGTCTCCGGTTCACGCGTGTGCATGATGCGCCGGTAGCGGTGCTCGTCCTCGGTGCCAAGCATTTCCGGCCAGATGTCCCATAGACGCTTGCCGGCAACCTCCGCGCCCACGCGCCCTGAAATGCGCAATCCTTCTTCGTTCATTTCCAGCAATGTCCAGTTCCGCGCAAACAGGGCAAAGCCCTCGGTCATGCCGTCAAAGACGGAGCGGCTGCGATCGCGCTCGGTGCGCATCTTGGCCTGCGCCCGCACGCTTTCCACGGCGGCCCAGGTCCGGTCCACCATGTCCTGCGCCATGGCCAGTTCCAGCCCGGACCACTGATGAGCCTGCGAACGGTGCACATTCAGTGTCGCCCTCAACCGCCCTTGCTTAATGACAGGAATGGCGACGAACGACCTGACGCCCTTGGCGAGATAGGCACTGGCGCTCTCTGCGCTTTTTTCGTCCAGCGTGACGTCATTGATGGCGAGCGTGCGCCCTGCCTCTACCTCGGCAATAATCAAGGCGCCGAAATCGCTCAACCGCAGGCGCTGCCCCGTCATTGACGGCAATGTTCCGGCCGTCCAGTCCGGTTGCACCATGGCAAACCCGGGCCCGGCCACTTCGCAGTAGAACACGCGCTCGGCACCCAGCTCGGTGCCGAGCAGCTCGCTCGCAGCGGCAATGACGCTGTCGGGATCGGCCAGCGGCCGGATCCGGTCGGCCAGCGCCAGCTGGAAGCGCTGGCGGGCGGCCAGCAGATGGAGTGCTTCCTCGGCCTGGCGCCGGTCATGGATATCGACCGACGCGCCGAACCACTGGACGATCGCACCCGTGTCAGGGTCGCGGTAGGGTTCTGCGCGCACGATGAACCAGCGATATTGCCCGGCAGCGGAACGGATCCGATGTTCGACCTCGAACGAGGTGCCGGAGCGCCGGGCGGCATTGAAGCGCTCCATGGTGATGGCCACGTCATCCGGATGCACCGCGGCAGCTGCAGTCTCCGCTGCCGTGGCAGGATTGAATTGGATGCCCGTGTACTGGCGCCACTGCCGATTGAAAAATTCCGTGCGCCCCTGCGAATCGGTGATCCACACGATCTGCGGAACGGAATCGGCCATCAATCGGAACCGCCGCTCGCCCTGGTACACGGATTGGCCGATGGTGGTCGTGCGGAACTGCTTAGCCAGGTGCTGGAGATGCCGGTATTTCATTATTGGAGCTGACGATATGTATTTGGCACCGATAGTACGGCATTGGGGCAATCCATGCGCACGCAACCAAACCAATCAATGGTCTTTGTCGAGAAATAAAGTGAGCCGCTTGTGCACTCGGCATGTATTCACGTCTTGAATATGGCGTATTCGTGGCGAATGGCAAGTCATTCAGATTATGAATGCCGAGTATCAGAACATGAAATTGGCGTTATATGTTACCGAGATCCATAATGTGCATATACCAAATCACATTCAACATCACAAGAGGGATCGATATGAACATCGCCAAGAACATGGAAGTCGTCTTCATCGCAGCACTGGCCTTTGCCGGTTTCACCACCTTCGCCACGGCTGACGTCACGCCGGCGCCAAAGGCACAAGCCGCAGTGGCAGCACCGTCGGTAGCAGAAGCGAGCATCGCCACCGTCGTCGTGTCGACCAAGCGCCTGACCGCTGAAGAGAAGGCCCGCCTTGGATCGTAACCCTGCAATGGTTTCGCAGGCAGTCAGGCAAGTGCCTGGTCGAGCAGTTCGATCCAGTGCGACACGGGTGTATCAGTACCCGATTGAAGGTGATTGACGCAGCCAACATTGGCCGACACAATCACCTCCGGATTGGTAGCTAGCAGGTTTTCCAGCTTCCGGTCCCGCAGTTCCGTAGCAAGCGCGGGATGCAGCATCGAATAGGTGCCCGCAGAACCGCAGCACAGATGGCTGTCGGCGCAAAGATGTACGTCAATGCCGGCAGCGCGCAGTACCCCTTCCACCTTTCCCCTTATCTGCTGGCCGTGCTGCAAGGTGCATGGCGGGTGATAAGCCACGCGTGCTGCTCGCGGCTTGGCCATGGACGCCAGCTCGCCTTCAAACTGCGGCATGATCTCCGACAGGTCGCGCGTTAGCGCCGCAATGCGGGCCGCCTTGTCGGCGTAGGCCGGATCGTGCGCCAGCAGGTGGCCGTATTCCTTGACCGTGACGCCGCAGCCTGAAGCGGTCATCACGATCGCCTCCACCTGCCCCACCAGCGGCCACCAGGCATCGATATTGCGGCGCATGTCATCCAGGCCCGCTTCCTGGTCATTCATGTGAAAGCGCAGCGCGCCACAGCAACCGGCCTTTTTGGCCGTGATCAGCTGCACGCCAACGGCATCGAGCACCCGCGCGGTGGCGGCATTGATGTTGGGCGCCATGGCCGGCTGCACGCAGCCTTGTAGCACCAGCATCTTGCGCGCATGCTCGCGCTGCGGCCACTTACCGGCGCGCGCCGTCTTGCGCAGCTTGTCCTGCAGGGCCGGCGACAGCAGGGGCCGCACCAGTTGCCCCGCCTTGTACAAGGGCTTGAACACCCACGCCCGGGGCAGCGCTTCCTTGAGCATGGTGCGCTTGATGCGCTCGCCCAGTGGCCGCGCCACCCGCGCCTCCACCACCTTGCGGCCAATGTCGGCCAGCCGCCCGTATTGGACACCGGACGGACACGTGGTTTCGCAATTGCGGCACGTCAGGCAGCGGTCCAGGTGCAGCTGGGTCTTGTGCGTCACCGGCGCGCCTTCCAGCACCTGCTTGATCAGATAGATGCGGCCCCGCGGACCATCGAGCTCATCGCCCAGAATCTGGTAGGTGGGACAGGTGGCTGTGCAAAAGCCGCAATGAACGCAGGCGCGCAGGATCGCCTCGGCCTCGTCGCCGTCGCGCGTGCCCTTGATGAAGTCTGCGAGATTAGTCTGCATACATGCGCCCGATGTTAAATATCCTGGATGGATCGAAGGAGGCCTTGAGCCGTTCATGGATGCGGGCCACGGCCGGCGCCAGCGGATGGAACACGCCACTGCGCTTGTCGCCACCGCGAAACAGCGTCGCGTGGCCGCCGGCCGCCGCCACCGCGCGCCGGATATTGGTCGCCGTGACCGGATCCGACCCGGCCTTGAGCCAGCGCTGCGCGCCGCCCCACTCCACCATCTGCTCGCCGCGCAGAATGATGGCCCCGCAGGCCGATGGCACCGACAGGCGCCACAGGCTGTCGCAGCCGGCAAACCAGGCAAGTTCCTGTTCGCGCAGGGCGCGCCAGAAGGCGTCGGCCTCGCTCACCATCTCGCCACCGAGCGAGCGCACTGCGGCATCGACTGCAGCGCCGGCGCCCGACAGCCGCACTGTCAGCGCGCCCCCATGCCAGCAGCTGGCCGAAATGGGCAGCGGCTGGCCGCCCCACTCGTTCAGTCGCATGAGCGCTTCGATCTCGCTCATCTCAAACCGTAGGCTCGCTTCGCGCACCGGCCGTGGCAAGACCTTGACCGACAGCTGCAACATCAGGCCAAGGGTCCCGAGCGACCCGGCCAGCATGCGCGAGACATCGTAGCCTGCCACGTTCTTCATCACCTGCCCGCCAAAGGTCAGCACCTGGCCACGGCCGTCCAGCAGCACGGCGCCCAGCACGAAATCGCGTGCGGCCCCGCTGGTGGCGCGCCGCGGCCCACACAGGCCGCTGGCGATGGCGCCGCCAAAGGTGGCACCGGCACCGAAATGCGGCGGCTCGAAAGCAAGCATCTGGCCACGCTCGGCCAGCGCTGCCTCGATCTCGGCCAGCGGCGTGCCACAGCGCGCCGTGATCACCAGTTCCGTGGGTTCGTAATCGATGATGCCGGTGTGGGTGCGCGTATCAAGAATCTCCCCTTCGGTGCGCTGTCCATACCAGTCCTTGGTGCCGCCGCCGCGAATGCGCAGCGGCTGCGCGCGCTCCGCAGCGGCAAGCACCTGGTCGCGGAAGGTCTGAGTCTGGTCCATATTAAAAGCGCAGCAGGCCGGCAAAAGGGAGCACGCCACCCGAGACGCGCATCTTGCCAAATTCGGCGCAGCGGTTCAGGGTGGGAATGGCCTTGTCGGGATTGAGCAAAAAGGCTGGATCAAAGGCGCGCTTGACGGCGAAAAACGCTTCCAGCTCTGCGCGCGAAAACTGCAGGCACATGGAGTTGATCTTTTCGATGCCCACGCCGTGCTCGCCCGTGATGGTGCCGCCCACGTCCACGCACAGCGCCAGGATCTCGGCGCCAAACGCCTCGGCCCGGTCAAATTCGCCGGGCTGGTTGGCATCGAACAGGATCAGGGGATGCAGGTTGCCGTCGCCCGCGTGGAACACATTGGCGCAGCGCAGGCCATATTTTGCTTCCATCGCCTCGATCCCGAGCAGCACCCGCGCCAGGTGCTTGCGCGGGATGGTCCCGTCCATGCAGTAGTAATCAGGCGAGATGCGGCCGGCTGCGGGGAACGCGTTCTTGCGCCCCGACCAGAAGCGCAGTCGCTCCGCCTCGTTCTGCGATACGTTCAGAGACGTGGCGCCAGCGGTAGCGAGCACCGCCGACATGTGGGCAATTTCCTCCTCCACCTCGTGCCCGGTGCCGTCCGCCTCGCACAGCAGGATGGCGGCCGCATCCAGGTCGTAGCCGGCCTTGACGAAGGGCTCCACCATGCGCGACGAAGTGCGGTCCATCATTTCCAGCCCGGCCGGGATGATGCCGGCGCCGATCACGCTCGCCACCGCATTCCCGCCGGTGACAACACTGTCGAATGAGGCCATGATCACGCGCGCGCAGGCCGGCTTGGGCACCAGCTTTACCGTGACCTCGGTGACGATGCCCAGCATCCCCTCGGAACCGATGAACACGGCCAGCAGGTCCAGGCCAGGCGAGTCGAGCGACTCGCCCCCCAGTTCGATCAAGTCGCCCTCGATGGTGGCAACCCGCACCCGCAGCACGTTGTGGATCGTGAGACCGTACTTGAGGCAATGCACGCCACCCGAATTCTCCGCCACGTTGCCGCCAATGGTGCAGGCGATCTGCGACGACGGATCTGGCGCGTAATACAGGCCATGCGGCGCCGCGGCGTCGGAAATGGCCAGGTTGCGCACGCCCGGCTGCACCACCGCCAGCCGCGCAAAGGGCTCCATGCGCACGATGCGGTTCATGCGCGCCGTGGAAATGACCACGCCGTCCGCCAGCGGCATGGCCCCGCCGGACAGCCCGGTGCCGGCACCGCGCGGTACGATGGGCACACCAAGCTCGCGGCACACTGCCAGGATGGCCAGCACCTGGGCCTCGTCGCGCGGCAGCGTCACGATCATGGGCAGCTGGCGATAGGCAGTCAGGCCGTCGCACTCATACGGCCGCGTATCCTCGGCATCGGCCAGCACGCAGTCCTCAGGCAGCACCGCGCGCAATGCTGCGGCAACCTGTTGCTGGCGCTGGGGATCGACGGGGAGAGGGGCGGACATGGGTCGATTGTAAGCATAAACCGATTTTTTGTCGTATCCTCGCGCTATTCTTTTCTGGACAGGGACACAAGATGGCAAATCGGCTTTCAAAAATCGCCACCCGCAAGGGCGACGACGGCAGCACCGGGCTTGGCGACGGCAGCCGCACGGCCAAGGACAGCGTACGGATTCACACGCTCGGCGAAGTCGACGAGCTGAACTCTTTTGTCGGCCTGCTGTTGTGCGAAGACATGCCGGCGGACCTGCGCGAAGAACTCATCTCGATCCAGCACGACCTGTTCGACCTGGGCGGCGAACTGTGCATCCCGGGCTACACCATGATCACCCAAGAGCACGTGGCGCGCATCGACACCCTGCTGGAAAAGTACAACGCCACCCTGCCGCCGCTGAAAGACTTCATCCTGCCGGCCGGTTCGCGCGCGGCCTCCGTGGCGCACCTGTGCCGCACTGTGTGCCGGCGCGCGGAACGGAGCATTGTGGCGCTGGGAAAGTCGGAAACCATCAATGAGCATCCACGTCAATACGTCAACCGCCTGTCGGACCTCATGTTCGTGTTGTCGCGGGTATTGAATCGCTTTGCCGGTGGCACCGATGTACTATGGCAGCACGAACGCAAACGGGGGTAATCACATGAAAACGCTGATCCTGGCCACTGCCATGGCGGCCAGTCTCGCCAATGCAGCCACGCCCGACGTCACCCGCGCCGAGGTCGCGCACCTGATGAACGCGGTCGAAAAATCGCAATGCAAATTCAATCGCAACGGCAGCTGGCACGACGCCACGGCAGCGCGCAAACACCTGGCCAAAAAGTTCGATTACATGGCCAAGCGCGACCTGGTCCCGAGCACCGAGGCGTTCATCGAACGCGGTGCCTCCACCAGCAGCACCAGCGGCAAACCGTACCAGATGCAGTGCGGCAGTGGTGCAGCCATCGCCAGCGGCCAATGGCTCATGGCGGAACTCAAGCGCTACCGCGGCGCGAGCAGATAAGCGCAGACGCAGCCACCGCTGTCGCGATGGCGGCGCATGCGACGTCCTGGAAAATATCTGTTCAGCGCTTGTCCACTTGGTAAGAAAACGTCGCATAATCCCTGTTCATCATTTGATCAGGGACTTTCATGTCAAGCTGCCGCACCGCGCCTTTGCTGCCGCGGGTCTTCGTGTTCCTTGCCGCCCTTGCTGCGTTGTGCGCGGCCACTGCGCAAACGGCGCCGGCGCCCTATTCCTCTACTTACACCCCGGCGGCCGCGGCCCCTGTCCTGTTTCGTCATGCGACGATTCTTAATGGAAATGGCGTGCGCCTGGACGATGCCGACCTCCTGATCGAAAACGGCAAGATCGCGGCCGTCGGCCGGGCCCTTGCGGCGCCCGCCAATGCCACCATCGTGGACGCGGCAGGACGCTGGCTTTCGCCGGGCATCATCGATCCCCACTCCCACCTCGGCGGCAATGGCTCCCCGCATGTGTGGGCCACCGGGACATCAACGAAATGACCAGCCCCACCACCCCGCAGGTATGGGTCGAGCATTCGGTATGGCCGCAGGACCCGGGCTTCATGGCCGCGCGCGCGGGCGGGGTGACGTCGCTCCTGATCCTGCCGGGATCGGCCAATCTGATTGGCGGGCGCGGGGTGCTGCTCAAGAACGTCGCCGCCACCACCTACCAGGAGATGAAATTCCCGAACGCGCCCCAGGTACTCAAGATGGCCTGCGGCGAAAACCCCAAGCGGGTCTACGGCGAGCAGAAAAAAATGCCATCGACCCTGATGGGCAATGTAGCCGGCTACCGCGAGGCGTTCACCAAGGCGAACAACTACCGCGCCAAGTTGCGCGCCTGGGAAAAGAAGGGGGACGGCGCCCCGCCCGACCGCGACATCGGCACCGACACCCTGCTGGACGTCATGGATGGCAAAATCCTGGTGCAGTGGCACTGCTACCGCGCCGACCAGATGGCCACGGCGCTGGACCTGGCGCGCGAATTCAACTTCAAGATCCATGCCTTCCACCATGCAGTGGAAGCGTACAAGATCGCGCCCCTGCTCAAGGCAACCGGCACCTGCGCTGCGCTGTGGGCCGACTGGTACGGCTTCAAGCTTGAGTCGCATGACGGCATCCGCGAGAATGTGGCCATTGTCGACGCGGTGGGCGCCTGCGCCATGATGCACTCGGACGACGAAACCGGCATCCAGCACCTGAACCAGGAAGCGGCCAAGGCCATGGCCGCTGGCCGCCGCGCGGGCCTGGACATCTCACCGGAGCGGGCCATGACCTGGCTGACCTCGAACCCGGCGCGCGCACTGGGCGTGGCCGACAAGGTGGGCACGCTGGAAGCGGGCAAGCAGGCCGACGTAGTGCTGTGGAGCCGCGATCCATTTTCCATCTACGCTCAGGCAGACCTGGTCTATATTGACGGCGCACTGGTCCACGACCGCCGCCGGCCGCAGCCCCACAGCGATTTCAGCCTGGGCAGTGGCCAGCGCAGGGAGCAGCCATGATCACCCCACGCAAACTGTTGATGACGGCGCTGCTGGTGTTTGCCCTGCCTGCCACGGCGTCCACCACTGCCTTTATTAACGCCACCATCTACACCGCTGACAAGGCAGGCGTGATCACCAACGGCACGCTGGTAATGCGCGAGAGCCGTATTGTGTCGGTGGGTAGCGGCGCGCCGCCCGCCGGCGCCACCATCATCGATGCCCGCGGCAAGACGCTCACGCCCGGCATGTTTGCGCCACTGAGCAGCCTTGGCGTGAGCGAGATCGACGGCGTCAGGGAGACCAACGACAGCGGCAGTGGCCACGGCCGCTACAGCGCTTCGATCGACATGGCCGATGCCTTTAACCCGCTGTCGCTGCGCATTCCGATTGCGCGCGTGGATGGCGTAACGCGCGCCATGGTGTCGCCGCAGTCGCGTCCCGGCGGCAGCGTGATCGTGGGCCAGGGCGCGGTGGTGTCGCTTGGCACCGATGCCGAATGGATGGTCAAGCCCAGGGCGGCGATGTTCGCGGAGTTTGGCGAGGGCGGCGCAAGCCTGAGCGGCACGCGGGCCACGGCGGCGCAGGCGATCCGCGAAGCGTTCGCGGAAGTGCGCAACGCCCGCGCGAAAGTCACGCGCGAACCAAACCTCGACAGCCTGCTCAGCAGCGCGGACATTGCCGCCCTGCGTCCGGTGCTGGCAGGGCAGACACCACTGGTGGTCCACGCCGACCGCGCATCCGACATCGTTGCCGCGCTCAAGCTGGCAAAGCAAAACAAGCTGCGCCTGGTGATCGCGGGCGGTTCGGAAGCGTGGCTGGTGGCACGCCAGCTGGCCGATGCAAAGGTTGCGGTCATCCTTGACCCGCAACTGCAGCTGCCCAACAGTTTCGAGAGCATGGGTGCGCGCCGCGACAATGCGCGCCTGCTGCACGAAGCCGGCGTAACGGTAGCGTTCAGCTCCGACAAGACCGCTTCGTACAACGCGCGCATCTTGCGCCAGCTCGCCGGCATTGCAATCAATTCCGGCCTCGACCCGCAGGCAGCACTGGCTGCGATCACGCTGCATCCGGCCCGCCTGTATGGCGTGGGCAAGGACCTGGGCAGCCTGGCAGCCGGCAAGCTGGCCGACGTCGTGATGTGGGATGGCGATCCTTTCGAGCTGTCCAGTCATCCGGAAGCGGTATTCATCAGCGGCACCCGCATGGACACCAGCACGCGCCAGAGTGCCCTGCGCGACAAGTACATGCGCATGCACCGATTGAAGTAAACACCCGGGCCGGGTTGCGGCCTGAAGCTGTCCCTTTTGTTCAATCACTTTTTGCGAGGCTTTCATGATTCGACCTGTTCTGTCTCTGTTGTTCGCTGCAAGTGTGGTACCACCTGCCATCGCCGCCACCGCGGCCGAGCCCCAGGTGCCCCTGATCGAACGCGCCAAATTCTTTGGCAACCCGACCAAGGTGGGAGCCCGTATCAGCCCTGATGAAAAATGGCTGACCTGGATCGCACCGCGCGATGGCGTGCTCAATGTCTGGGTGGCGCCGGTCAATGATCCGGACAAGGCACGGCCGCTGACTGCGGAAAAGGGCCGCCCGATTCGCGGCTCTTTCTGGTCGCCGGATTCGAAAATGGTCTTGTTCATCAACGACAAGGGCGGCGACGAAAACTTCCTGCTGTACGGCGTGAACGTGGTGAGCGGCGAGCAGAAGGCGCTCACGCCGTTTGAAAAGACCCGCGTCTCAATCGTGAAAATCAGCCGCACCATCAAGGACCGCATGCTGGTGGGCGTGAACAACCGCGACCCGCGCTGGCACGACGTGCACAGCCTGGACCTGGCCACCGGCAAGCTCACGCTCGTGTACCAGAATGATGGCTTCAGCGGCTTTTTGGCAGACGACAACCTGCGCCTGCGCATGGCCAGCAAGGCGCGCAAGGACGGCGGCGTCGACTACTTCCGGATGAACGATGGGAAAGCCTCGGAAGAACCACTGACGTCGGTAGGCCTGGAGGACGTGCAGACCACGATCCCGCTCGACTTCAGCGCCGACGGCAAGACGCTGTACTGGACCGATGCGCGCGGACGCAATACGGCGGCGCTGGTGGCGCAGGACGTCGAATCGGGCAAGACCAGTATCGTGGCCGAAGACCCGAGGGCCGACATCTTCTCTGCAATGTATGACCGCAAGACCGGCAAGCCGCTGGCATACGCCGTCAATTACCTAAAGCGCGAACACGTCGCGCTTGATCCCAGGATCAAGGCCGATCTTGCGTACCTGACCGCGCAGGCCAAGGGCTCGATCGACATATCCTCGCGCAGCGATGCCGACGACAAGTGGACCGTGACGGTGGATGGCGTGACATCCCCCTCCACCACCTGGCTGTATGACCGCAAGGCAAAGCGCCTGAAGAAGCTGTTTGTCAGCCGCCCGGAACTTGAAGGCGCGCCGCTGGTGCAGATGCATCCGCACGAGATCAAGTCGCGCGACGGCATGACGCTGGTGTCCTACCTCACGCTGCCAAAGGAGGCCGATCCCACGTCCAGCGGCAAGGCCGTCAAGCCGGTGCCGATGGTACTGCTGGTGCATGGCGGTCCGTGGGCGCGCGACACTTATGGCTATGACGGTTATCACCAGTGGCTGGCCAATCGCGGCTATGCGGTACTGGCCGTGAACTTCCGCGGCTCAACCGGCTTCGGCAAAAAATTCATTTCGGCCGGCGACATGCAATGGGGCCGCAAGATGCACGACGACCTGCTCGACGCAGTGAACTGGGCGGTGGCGCAGGGTTACACCACGGCCGACAAGGTGGCCATCATGGGCGCCTCCTACGGCGGCTACGCAACGCTGGCCGGCCTCGCGTTCACGCCCACCAGCTTCGCCTGCGGGGTGGACATTGTCGGTCCGTCAAGCCTGGAGACACTGCTGCAATCGATCCCGCCGTACTGGGAAAGCATCCGCAACCAGTTCTACCGCCGCATGGGCGACCTGAACACGCCCGAGGGCCGTGCGCTGCTCAAGGAGCGCTCGCCGCTGTACGCTGCCGACAAGATCGTGCGTCCGCTGCTGATCGGCCAGGGCGCCAATGACCCGCGCGTGAACATCAAGGAGTCCGACCAGATCGTGGACGCCATGAAGGCCAAGAACATCCCAGTGACCTACGTTGTGTTCCCTGACGAAGGCCATGGTTTTGCCCGGCCGGCCAACAACATTGCGTTCAATGCGGTGACGGAAAACTTCTTGTCCCAGTGCCTGGGCGGCCGCGCCGAGCCGATTGGCGATGTGCTGAAAGCGTCGACGGCGCAAGTCAGGCACGGCGCGCAGTTTGCTCCGGGCCTCCAGGAAGCGCTGGGTGGCACGGTGGGCAACGGCATGACCACGGACGGCAAGCCGGCTGGGACGAAGTAGCCCGTCGATGTACCTGTCCCGAGCTTCCCGGGACCGCGTTGCCATAGCCCGTCCTGGCGGGCTATGGCAGCGACCGCGCTTGTCAAAACCTAGTGGTCAAAGCTCATCACTCGCGCCAGTTTCCAGCCGTCCGACCCTTTTTTCCAGACGTGTACAAACTTGTACACGCTGCAGGCATCCGCTTGGCTCAGATCGCAAAAGCGATGTTTTCCGGTTTGGATTGCGCCATAATCGGGAACGGGATAGACCTCGATTGCGCCGACCAGATCGCGCCGAATTTTACGGCCACTGGCGAAATTTTTCCGGGTCGCTTCCAGGTTCTGCTCATAGTTCGACAGCCCGGCTTTATCGTGATAAAACTCGAGGTCGGTGGCAAACATTGTCTTGAGTTTTTCCAGATTGCGCGTGTTGACCGCATCGAACAGTGCAGCATCCATTGCTGCAATCTCTTTCTGCAGATTTGCATGCCCGGCTTGCGCCCACAACTGCGGTGCGAGACTTGACAGCAATGCCAGGATCAGAAGCTTGGTTTTCATGGACCTCTCCGCTAATGTGGACGCTGCGTGTACGTGGATGTGAATCGCCGTCACTATAAAAAAGATCTCCGGGCGTTACAAAGCGATTCCGACAAGGTGCCGGTTGGGTCGATGAATGGTTGATTGGAACGGATAAGCGGCTGCACCGTCCGGTAACCGGAATGCAAAACGCCCCCGGTCAGGGGGGCGTTTGCTTGACTACCTGCGGTCCAAGCCTGATCGCTACACGTTGTTGACCACCAGGCGCGGCTCGGCGTTGTCGAAACGCTTGCGAATGGATGCGGCGATGCCCTTCGCATCGAGGCCGACGCCGGCCAGCAGCGCGCCAGGGTCGCCGTGGTCGATGAATTTGTCCGGCAGTCCCAGCATGAGCAGCGGCTTGCTGATGCCCAGCTCCGCCAGCGCTTCGGCCACGGCAGCTCCGGCGCCGCCCATGATGCAGCCCTCTTCCACCGTCACCAGGTAATCGTGTTCCTCGGCCAGCTGCTTGACCAGCGCCGTGTCAAGCGGCTTGATGAAGCGCATGTTGGCAACCGTGGCACCGAGTTCGGTACCGGCCGCCACGCTTGGCGCCACCATGGAACCGAAAGCCAGGATCGCCACGCCCTTGCCGCGCTGCTTGACGATGCCCTTGCCCCATTCGATCGAGGTCAGTTCCTTTTCGATGACCGCGCCAATGCCCGCGCCACGCGGGTAGCGTACGGCGGCCGGACCGTCGTAGTGGAACGCCGTGGTGAGCATCTGGCGGCATTCATTCTCGTCGGACGCTGCCAGCAGCGCCATATTGGGAATGCAGCGCACAAAGGCGATGTCGTAGTTGCCCGCATGGGTTGCACCGTCGGCGCCCACCAGGCCTGCACGATCGAGCGCAAACGTCACGTCCAGGTTTTGCAGCGCCACGTCGTGGATCAGCTGGTCGTAGGCACGCTGCAGGAAGGTGGAGTAGATCGCCACCACCGGCTTGAGACCTTCGGTTGCCAGGCCACCGGCAAAGGTGACCGAGTGCTGCTCGGCGATGCCGACGTCAAAGTACCGGTCCGGGAACTTTTCTTCAAATTTGACCATTCCCGAGCCCTCGCGCATGGCCGGCGTAATGCCGACCAGGCGCTTGTCGGCGGCGGCCATGTCGCACAGCCAGTTGCCGAATACTTCGGTGTAAGTGGTCTTGCCGGCCGCGCCGGGGATGATGCCTTCGTTCGGGTTGAATTTGCCCGTGCCGTGGTACAGGATCGGCTGCGCCTCGGCCAGCTTGTAGCCCTGGCCCTTCTTGGTCACCACGTGCAGGAACTGCGGCCCCTTGAGCTTTTTGATGTTCTCCAGGGTCGGAATGAGCGACTCCAGATCATGCCCGTCGATGGGTCCAATGTAATTGAAGCCGAATTCCTCGAACATGGTGGCCGGGACCACCATGCCCTTGGCGTGTTCTTCCAGCCGCTTGGCCAGCTCCAGCACGGGCCCCGGCAAAACGGTCTTGCCGACATTGCGGGCAGCTGCGTAGAACTGGCCGGACATCAGGCGCGCCAGGTAGCGATTGAGTGCGCCCACCGGCGGCGAGATCGACATGTCGTTGTCGTTCAGGACCACCAGCAGGTTCAGGTCTTCCTGCACGCCGGCGTTGTTGAGCGCCTCGAATGCCATACCCGCCGTCATGGAACCGTCGCCGATGACGGCGATGGCGTGGCGCTGCTCGCCCTTGATCTTGGCTGCCTGCGCCATGCCCAGGGCCGCCGAAATGGAGGTCGACGAGTGGGCGGTGCCGAATGTGTCGTATTCGCTCTCCACGCGGCGCGGAAAGCCGGAAATGCCATCCTGCTGGCGCAGCGTGTGGAAGCGGTCGCGCCGGCCGGTGAGGATCTTGTGCGAATAGGTCTGGTGGCCCACGTCCCACACGATGCGGTCGTACGGCGTATTGAACACGTAGTGCAGCGCGATCGTCAGCTCCACCGTGCCCAGGTTGGACGAGAGGTGGCCGCCGGTCTTGGAGACCGAATCGAGCAGGAAGTTGCGCAGTTCGTGCGCCAGCGGCGTGAGTTGGGAGCGTGCCAGCTTGCGCAGCTCGGCCGGTTCGTTGATGGTTTCCAGTACGTTCATTTACGCCTTCCGCTGCACGATCAGGTCCGCCAACTGGCGAAGCCGCTCTGCTTTTTCTCCAAACGGGACCAGCGCGGCATGCGCTTCGACCCGCAGTTTTTCTGCCAATACCCTGGATGGCTCCAGGCCCAGAATCGACACGTAGGTCGGCTTGTTGGCCGCCGCGTCCTTGCCCGCCGTCTTGCCCAGCGTGGCCGAATCGGCCGTCGCATCGAGCACGTCGTCAACCACCTGAAATGCCAGGCCAATGGCGCGCGCATACACATTGAGCGCGGCCAGCTGGTGGTCATCGAGGTCGCCGCCGGCCAGCGCGCCCAGCACCACCGAGGCGCGCAGCAGCGCACCGGTTTTCAGCTGGTGCATCTGTTCGAGCTGTTCGAGCGTGAGCGGCAGGCCCACGCTGTCGAGGTCGATGGCCTGGCCGCCGCACATGCCGGCCGAGCCGGATGCGTGGGCCAGCAGGCGCAGCATGGCGACCTGGCGCTGTGGCGGCACGGTGGCGCCGTCGGCCAGCACCATGAACGCCTGCGACTGCAGGGCGTCGCCCACCAGCAGGGCGGTCGCTTCATCGTAGGCCACGTGGACGGTGGGTTTGCCGCGCCGCAGGGCGTCGTCATCCATGCACGGCATGTCGTCGTGCACCAGTGAGTAGGCGTGGATCATTTCGACGGCGGCGGCGGCGCGCTCCAGCGCCAGCGGATCGGCGCCGGACAGCTCGCCGGCGGCAAATACCAGCAGCGGGCGCACCCGCTTGCCGCCACCGAGGACGGTATAGCGCATCGCTTCGTGCAGCTTGGTGGGCACGGTGCCGGCGGCGGGCAAAAAGGCGCCCAGCGCTTCTTCCACGTGCGCCTGCACGGCCGTCATCCAGCCGGCAAAGCTGCCGGCAGCACTGGCCGTCATTGCACGCCCTCGCCTTCGGCCGCGAACGGCTTGAGCATGTCGCCTTCGAGCACCTTGACCTGAGACTCGACTTTTTCCAGTTGCGCGGCGCAGTACTTGACCAGTTCGGAGCCGCGCGCATAGGCCGCCACCGACGCTTCCAGCGGCAACTGGCCCGATTCCATCTGGGTGACCAGCTGGGCCAGCTCGGCCATGGCCTGCTCGAACGATTCCGGCGGCATCGCCTGCTCAGTTAGATTCTTTGACATAGACACTTAGTTAGTAACAACGCACGCAACTTGTGGGCAGCGGCGCAGTCTAATCGGATATTTTAGAACAGTCCATCCCATACGCTAATAACAAGCAAACCAGGCGGATGGCTACCCACCATTTTATCCCATGCAGGCGGGGTTCATGAAACCGATGCTTTTAGGGCAAGAACTGCACAGTTTACGGCCTTTTCCGCGCGCCGGACCGCGACTGCACAGCCCGTTCACGGTATAATCGCCGGTTCTGTCCGAAATACCGTATTGCGCTCACTCAAAATACTGGTCTTTGGATTCTTTCTCTTCTTTGGGTTAATGCTCTTGTAAAGGGGGGTTGGGATGTCCGATATGGCTACCCACGCCAAGCTGGCTCGCTCCTGCGCACAGCTTCCGGTAGATGTTTACTTTGACGAGGCGCTCCTGCAGCGCGAAATGGCCCAGCTGTTCAAGGCCGGGCCGCGCTATGTCGGACACGAACTCATGGTGCCCGAAAAGGGCGACTTCGCCACGCTGGCGGCCGAAAACGAGGGCCGCATGCTGGTTCGTAACGGCAACGGCATCGAAGTGCTGTCCAATGTCTGTCGCCATCGCCAGGCACTGATGTTTAACGGCCGTGGCAATGCAAATAACATAATTTGCCCCCTGCACCGCTGGACCTATGACCTCAAGGGCGAGCTGATCGGCGCACCGCACTTTCCGGAAACGCCCTGTCTGAACCTGGCCAAGACCTCCCTGCAGAACTGGCACGGCATGCTGTTCGAGCAGAATGGCTACAACGTCATGGAAAAGCTGTCCCAGCTCTCCGTGGCCAAGGATTTCGACTTTTCCGGCTACATGTTCGACCATGTCGAGGTGCAGACCTGTAATTACAACTGGAAGACTTTTATTGAAGTCTATCTGGAGGATTACCACGTCGAGCCCTTCCATGCGGGTCTGGGCGGTTTTGTCAGCTGCGAAGACCTCAAATGGGAATTTGGGCGCGACTACAGCGTGCAGACCGTGGGCGTGAACCGTGCGCTGGCCAAGGCCGGTTCGCCCATTTACAAGCGGTGGCAGGAACAAGTCCTCAAGTTCAACAATGGCATGCCGCCCGAAAAAGGCGCCATCTGGTTCACCCTCTACCCCAATATCATGGTGGAGTGGTACCCGCATGTGCTGATTGTCTCCACGCTGCACCCTGACGGCCCGCAGCGCACGCGCAACGTGGTGGAGTTCTACTATCCCGAAGAAATCGTACTGTTCGAGCGCGAGTTCATCGAAGCCGAACGCGCCGCCTACTTCGAGACCTGCATCGAGGACGACGAGATCGCCCTGCGCATGGACGCCGGCCGGCGGATCCTGATGGCCCGCGGCGTGAGCGAGGTGGGCCCGTACCAGTCTCCCATGGAGGATGGCATGCAGCACTTCCACGAATGGTATCGAAGCAACCTCGATCTCTGACCTGACGTTTGACCTCACGCGCAAGGCCCTGATGTCGTCTCTGTGGATGTTGTTCGCCAGTTTCATGTTTTCGGCCATGGGCGCGGGGGTCAAGCTGGCCTCCACGCTCTACTCCACGTCCGAAATCGTGATGTACCGTGGCCTGGTTGGTACCATAGGCTTGCTGATCCTGGTGCGCCTGCAGCGCGGCAGCCTGCGCACCGCTTTCGCCGGCGCCCACCTGTGGCGCGCCTTTGTCGGCGTGGTGTCGCTGTGGCTGTGGTTTTATGCCATCGCCAAGCTGCCACTGGCCACTGCCGTCACCCTCAATTACATGGCCCCGATCTGGATGGCCTTTTTCCTGTTCTGCGCCGGCTGGTGGCGCGCCAAGGACCATGTCGAATGGCCGCTGCTGGCCGCCATTGCCCTCAGCTTTGTGGGCGTGATCCTGGTGCTGCAGCCGGCGGCGGCCGCAGATCAGTGGCTGGGCGGCCTGGTTGGCCTGCTCTCGAGCATCCTGTCCGCGCTGGCCTATATGCAGGTGCGAAAACTCGGCCAGCTGGGCGAGCCGGAGTACCGCGTCGTGTTCTACTTTTCGCTCATGACCGTGGTTGCGGGGGCTTTTGGCACCATGCTGGAGTCGCGCGCGCCCGGTGCACCCGTATTCACCCCGCACACCGGCTACGGCCTGTGGCTGCTGCTGGCCATTGGGGTATCGGCCACCGCGGCCCAAATGGCCATGACGCGCGCCTACCGCGTGGGCCGCGTACTGGTGGTAGCCAACCTGCAGTACACCGGCATCATTTTCTCCAGCCTGTGGGGCATGTTCCTGTGGAGCGACCGCTTCAACTGGTACGTGTGGCTCGGCATGGGCGTGATCCTCATTTCCGGCATCGCCGCCACGTTCTACAATACGCGCAGTAGCCCGCGCGGTGCGGCCGTGACCAGCACCGATCCGATTGCAAGCGAAGCATAAGAACGAGGAGCCCATGTACACTACATTGATCTCTGCGGCCGACCTGGCCGCGCATGTCACCGACCCGCGCTGGGTCATCCTGGACTGCCGCCACGACCTCATGAACCCCGCCGCCGGCCGCGACGCCTACACGGCAGGCCACATCCCGGGTGCACAGTTTGCGGACATGGACCACCAGCTGTCAGGACCCAAGAAGGGTGACGACGGCGCCTTCCGCGGCCGCCATCCGCTGCCCGAACGAGACGCGTTTATCGCCACGCTGCGCAGCTGGGGCGTCAACGACGACAGCCAGGTCGTAGCGTATGACGCCCATGGCGGTATGTTCGCGGCGCGCCTGTGGTGGATGCTGCGCTGGGTGGGCCATCAAGCGGTGGCGGTGCTCGACGGCGGCATCGGCGCCTGGCAAGGCCAGGGAATGGCCATGTCGACCGAGACTTCGCCCGCTCGGCAGGGCAGCATTTCCGGCAAAGCGCCACTGGTTGGCACGGTGTCGGCACAGGATGTCCTCGATAATCTTGAAGCGGGCGACAGGACCGTGATCGATGCCCGCGCGCCAGACCGCTTCCGCGGCGAAAATGAAACCATGGACCCGGTGGGCGGCCATATTCCCGGCGCCAAAAACCGCTTTTTCAAGGACAACCTGCAGGCGGACGGACGCTTCAAGAGCGCAGCGCAATTGCGCAGCGATTTTGCTCCCTTGGTCAGCGACCCGGCCAAGGCCATCATGCAGTGCGGTTCCGGCGTGACCGCCTGCCACAACCTGCTGGCACTGGAAGTGGCCGGCCTCGAAGGCGCGGCGCTCTATCCCGGTTCATGGAGCGAGTGGTGCGCCGATCCCGCGCGCCCCGTATCGAAAGATTCATAGGCGCCCGATTGGCCGCTCAGTCGAAGAACTGCATGCCTGAGTAGGGCGCACTGCGGCACTGTTCGAGCCGGGACTGCAAAGTCCCGGCATGCACTTCCAGACGATGGCCATCGGGATCAAGGAAGTAAATGGAGTCGCCTTCGCTGGTATCGGCCTTCCATTCGATCACGCCGGCCGCCCGCAGCTGCGCGGCAAAATCTGCAAACTGGTGCGCCTCGACCGACAGGGCGTAATGCGTGTAATCGCCCTCGCCGGCGGAGGGGCGTGCGCCACCAGTGGCCAGGCATAGCCAAAGCTGGCCAAGCGACAGATATGCTCCCCGGTCCCACCTTGCGCAGCGCCTGAATCCAAGCACATCGCCATAAAACGCCATGCTGCGATCAAGATCGGTGCAGGATAAGGTCAGGTGATTCAATCCGGTGAGCATGGGGTGGTCGGCGCGCTGATAAAAGCCGATTCTAGCAGCCTTCCCATTGGCTTCACTTCATGAGAATTTGACAGCCCTACGCCCCGCCGGCGCCGGAATAATGCAACCGAGTTGCACTTAAAGCGCATTGGACCTACAATCCATGCAATGAACTCCCCATCTTTCCTTGCCCGTGCAGAAGTCTTGATCACGGAAACCGGCTCCCGGCTCACGGGGGCGCGCGTGCGCGTGCTGGGCTTTCTGCTGGCGCAGCAAGCCGCGGTGACCCATCACGACATTGAAGGCGCACTGGGCGGCGCGGAGAAAATTGACCGGGTCACCTTGTATCGGACCCTGGACTGGCTGGTGGCGCAGGGCCTGGCGCACAAGATGATGAGCGAAGACCGGGTCTGGCGTTTCCGCGCCAACGAAAGCGCCGCCGCGCACCGCCAGCACGCCCATTTCAAATGCGAGCGCTGCGCCACCATGATCTGTTTGGGGGGCATGGCGGCGGCAGCCAAATCGCTGGCACTGCCGCCGGGCTATCGCGCGCTGGAAGTGGAGATGACGGTCAAGGGACTGTGCCCTGCCTGTGCCTGAAGCGCGTTCGGCAGGCCAATGAATGCAACCGAGTTGCAGGCAATTTACCGATAGATGCAACTCAGTTGCGAAACAAGGAAACCAATGATGGAAATTCAAGCGGCAGCGCCGAGCATGGCGCTCATGTTCGTACTTGGACTACGGCACGGCCTCGCCCCCGACCACATAGCCTTTATCGATGGTATGGCCATGCAGGGCGTGCACGAGCGCTCGTCCTCTGCGCGCTGGGTGGGCGCCCTGTTTGCGCTGGGCCACGGCCTTGCCATCACGTTCATGGCCGTGCTGTTCGGCGCCCTTGGCGTGGCGCTGGCCCTACCCTCGCCTGTCCAGCGGCTTCTGGAATGGATGCCGGTGCTGCTGCTGATTGTCCTGGGCACGGTCAATTTGCGCCAGTTGCTGCGCCAGGCCAGCTTCGCCCCGCCGGCGTGGAAAGACCGCATCCTGCCCGGCCGGCTGCGTCACAGCGCGCATCCCGTGGCCATTTTCAGCGTTGGCATTATCTTTGCGCTGGTGTTCGAGAGCGTGGCCCAGGCCGCAAGCTGGGGCTACGCCGCCAGTGCGCATGGCGGCGCCATGGCCGCCCTCGTTGCGGGCCTTGCGTTCACAGCCGGCATGCTCATTACCGATACGGCAGACGGCTTGCTGATGGCCCGCGTCTTTTCGCGCCCGGCCGGCCAGGGACGCGACTACCGGCGCGTGGTGGGGTGGTGCATGGTCGTGCTGTCATACGGGGTGGCGCTCTACACCATCGCTGACCTGGCAGCGGGCACGCCGTAATAAGCGCTGGCATCTCCGTTACGTCCCTGGAAGCGCGTGAAGTAACGACAAAACCGGCAGTCCTCAGCGCACCCGCGACAGCACCGCGACCGCGGGAGCCGCGGACCAGCCGGCGCAGGAGTTATCCACAATTTATCAGGAATTTCTGTCGGAAAACTTTACAGGGCACTACAGCAAGTTTTCTTTCTGATTTTTAAGTTACTGAAAGTAAAGACATTTTCCCGACTGGCACAGGAATTGCTATCGTTATCGCAGCATTACCTGATTCAAACCAATATCCAAAATCTAAAACTAGGGAAAACATGAAAACAATTATCGCCGCATGCGTCGCCTCACTGGCGCTGGTCAGCACCGCAGCAAGCGCTGGCCCATTTATTGAGAAAGGCGACGCTGGCTACAGCATCCTGACCGCGATGGACGTCACCCATGCCACGACCACGATCCGTGGTTCCCTGCGTGGGGCCGATTCGGTCGATATGTACGCATTCAACTGGAAGGGCGGCGCATTCACGGCCCAAACGAGCAGCAACTTCGATCCAATGCTGTTCCTGTTCACCAGCACCGGCAACAAGGTCGCCTTTAACGACGACCATATCAGCCTGCAATCGTACATTGGCCTGGATCTGGCGGCCGGCAAGTACCTGATGGCGATCAATCAATATTCGTTCAACTACGGCGGTTCAGTGACGGGATTCGCGAACGCACCAGCGTTCCGCGGCAATAACGGCAACTACTCTATCAACTTCAACAGCGCAATCAACGCCGTACCAGAGCCAGCTTCGCTGGGTCTGCTGGGTGTAGCTGTACTGGGCCTGGCTCTCGCACGCCGCCGCAAGCACGGCTAATCACCGTCTGTCGTCGGACAGGACAACCCGCGCTCGCCTGACGGCCGCGCGGGTTTTTTTCCGCCTTTCGGAGTGGAAGGCTGAGCGCCCCTGGCAGGGAAGCTGAGCATTATTCGCCGCCGGCGAGGGGTGGTACACTGCAGGATCAATCCCTGTCCGGATTTCGAGGGCCTCGCCAGCAGGCAAGGAGCAAGCATGACCGCACTGGCTGCACTGCTATTCACCGTTCTCGCGGCCGCCGTGGTCCTGTTCCAGCTTGCCTTGGTGTGGGGTGCACCGTATGGCGCGCTGACGCTGGGCGGCACCTACAAGGGAGCCCTGCCGCTGCCCGTGCGGGTGGTGCCGGCACTGTCGGCCATTCTTCTGGCGGCCTTTGCGATGGTGGTACTGATCCGGGCGGACCTTGTCCTTCCCCAGTGGGCACTGCAAGCGCGTTCGCTGATCTGGCTTGTGATTGCGTACTGCGCAGTCGGCGTGGCCGCCAATTTCTTCACCCCCAGCCGCAGGGAGCGCACGCTGTGGCTGCCTGTGGTGTCCTTGATGCTGGTCTCAAGCGCCATCACGGCCTTTGCCTGAGCGACGCAGCGCCCGCGCACCCGCTTCTTCCTCAACGCACGTGCGACAGTACCACCACAATTGCCACGCCCAGCGCAATGAGCACCACCTGCGGCACGGTTTCGCGCAGCGTGGCGCGGCGCTGCATCTGCGGCATCAGGTCGCTCACGGCAATGTAGATGAAACCTGAGGCGGCGAAGACCAGCACATAGGGAATGAATTCGCTGGCCCGGTCGAGCGTGTAATAGCCCAGCAAGCCGCCGGCAATGGCCATCATGCTGCACAAGAGATTGAACACGTAGGCGCGCAGGCGCGAGAATCCGGCGTTGAGCAGCACAATGAAGTCGCCGATTTCCTGCGGAATTTCATGGGCAATGATGGCCAGGCCGGTGACGATGCCCAGCTCGGGATTAGCCAGGAACGCTGCGGCGATCAAAATCCCATCCGTGAAATTGTGCAGACCGTCGCCCACCAGGATCATCCAGCCGGACTTGCCGGCCTCGCGCTTGTCGTGACCATGCGAATGATGATGCCCGTCCCCTTCATGATGGTGCGAGTGGCGCAGGATGGCAAATTTTTCAAGCAGGAAGAAGGTCAGCAGGCCGCCCAGCAGCGTGGCAAACAGGCTGCGCGCATCGGCGCTGGACTCGAAGGCTTCCGGCAGTGCATGCAGGAACGAGGTCGACAGCATGATGCCCACCGACAGGCTGACCAGGCGCTCGACCATCTTCGACAAAAAGGCGAACGAAAACACCGCGGCGGCGGTAATGCTGGCCAGGCCTCCGATAGTGGTGGCAAGCAGGATGGAAACGAGAATCGGGTCGATGGTGAAACCTTTTGTACGAACTTGCAATTGGCGCAAGCCGGGCATTGTACCGCCCCTGCCCGGCTTACAGCTCAGTTCTGTACAAAATTCCCCGCGCCGGCACCAGGACCGGTGATAGGCCCTGGTGCCCCTGCCCTGGTGCCCCTGCTTAAGGCGTCAGCGTGAAATTGACGTTGATGGCATTGGCCGTCGCAATGACAACCGGCGTTGGCAGCGTCTGGGCAGTGTAGCCGGCAGCGCTGGCCTCGACGTTATAGGTCGCCGCGCCCGGCGCTGCTGCATTGCTGGCAAACGTCAGCGGCAGCGTGCTGCTGTAGACGGCATAGTTTGGATTGGTCAGCGGCAGGCCGGTGATGCTGTAGGCGCCGATATTGACGTCTGCACCCGCATACTTGACGGTCACGGTCGGGCCGGAAGCGAGGGTCTGCTTGGCCGCCACATAGGCGCCGGTGGTGGTCGAGACGGGCGACAGCACAACCGTGCCGGAGATGGACCCGGTAGGGCTCGCGGCAAGGGTGATCGGCGCAGCCGTGGTGCTCACGGCGGTGGTCGTGGTCGCGGCAACCGGCACGGCGCCAATGACGCTGGCGGCGGCATTGTCGGCCGTGATGACCACATCGTACGTACCGGCCGGCAGGCGCGCGAGCCGGAATTCGCCGGTGGCGCTTGGCACGGTGGCGCTCACGATCACACCATTTTGCTGGGCGCTGACCATCGGCTTGGCTGCCAGCTGGGCAGTGCTGATGTAACCGGAAATGCCGTTCAGTATCGCGGGAATGAGCTTGACCACCGGCTTGAGCGCGTAGTTGCCGTTGCCCTTGGTGAGCACCGACTTGCAGGCGTCAAAGTCGATCACGATGTCGGTCTTGGCGCCGGCCACCACCTCAAAGTTGCCCACCAGCTTGAGCCCGCTTTGCACGGCGCTTGGGGTATCAAGCGGCTTTTCGGTGCCGCCGGTCGGTACCACACTGTTGGTCAAGCCATTGCCGGTATTCGGGTCGAGCACCAGGCGCACCTGGTTGTAGGTGCCGGTGGCAAGTTCCGTCTCGCCGAGCAGGTCCACCGCGCCATTGGTCAGTGTGAGCAGGTTGATCTTGCGCGGGCTGGCCGGGGTAATGTCGGTCCAGCTGCCGTCGGTCTCGGCAGCCGTGGCGCTCTTGTGCACACGGACCTTGGAAACCGTCACGTTGACGGCGTCAAACCCGCACGCCGGGGCATCCGTCAGGAATGCCGCTACCCTGCCCGTGGTCGCGCCGGGCGTGCCGCCGGTGCCGGAATCGCCGCCTCCGCCCCCGCAGGCAACCAGGGTGGCTGCCGCGATCAGCGATGTGGTCGCCAGGCTAAAACGTTTGAATGTGGTGGTCATTGAATGCCTCTTGGAATGTGGTGACTCGAATTGAACCGGCAGCCTGGTGCGCAGTTATCAACGTACTATACATTCTGATAAGCAACAATTTGGTGCGCCAGCCCACATTGAAACACGTGCTTACACTTTAACCGTGGTTATGTTGCTAATGCGCCTCGTCCCAGTTTTTGCCGATGCCGACTTCCGCCAACAGCGGCACCTTCAGCGACGCCACCCCCGCCATGAGCGCCGGCAGCGTCTCCTTGACCAGGCCCAGTTCGCTCTCCGGGACTTCCAGCACCAGTTCGTCATGCACCTGCATGATCATACGCGTTGCCATGCCGGTCTGTTCCAGCCAGTCCTGCACCGCGATCATGGCCAGCTTGATCAGGTCGGCCGCGGTGCCCTGCATGGGCGCGTTGATCGCAGCGCGTTCGGCACCCTGGCGCCGCGGCCCGTTGGGCGAATTGATTTCCGGCAGCCACAGGCGGCGGCCAAATACGGTTTCCACGTAGCCGCGTGCCTTGGCCTGCAGGCGCGTGTCTTCCATGTACTGGCGCACGCCGGCAAAGCGCAGGAAGTATTTGTCGATGTAGCTTTGCGCCGCCGCGCGTTCCACGCCCAGGTTGGCGGCCAGGCCAAAGGCGCTCATGCCGTAGATCAGGCCGAAGTTGATCACCTTGGCGTAGCGGCGCTGTTCGCTGTCGACTTGCGCCGGTGGCACGCCAAAGATTTCGGCGGCGGTGGCACGGTGAATGTCTTCGCCTTCCGAGAACGCGCGCAGCATGGCTTCGTCACCGGAAATGTGCGCCATGATGCGCAATTCAATCTGCGAATAGTCGGCCGAGACGATCACATTGCCTGGCCCCGCAATGAAGGCTTCGCGGATGCGGCGCCCCTCGGCGGTGCGGATCGGGATGTTCTGCAGGTTGGGATCGTTGGATGAGAGCCGTCCCGTGACCGCCACCGCCTGCGCGTAGTTGGTATGCACGCGGCCCGTCTCGCGGTTGACCATGCGGGGCAGCTTGTCGGTATAGGTCGACTTGAGCTTGGACATGCTGCGGTATTCGAGCAGGATCTTGGGCAGCGGGAAGTCTTCCGCCAGTTTCTGCAACACTTCCTCGTCGGTCGACGGTGCGCCGGACGGCGTCTTCTTGATCACCGGCAGCTGCAGCTTGCCAAAGAAGATCTCGCCAATCTGCTTGGGCGAGCCCAGGTTGAATGGACCGCCGGCCAGCTCATACGCTTTCTGTTCCAGCTCCATGATGCGCGCGCCGAGCTGGTGCGATTGCGCCTCCAGCAGCGCCGCGTCCACCAGCACGCCGTTACGCTCGATCTTTTGCAGCACCACGGACGTGGGCAATTCGATGGTGTTGTAAATGTATTCGAGCCTGGCGTCGCCCAGCACATGGCCTTTCATCGCGTGGTGCAGGCGCAGGGTGATGTCGGAGTCTTCCCCGGCATATTCCGTGGCGCGCGCCAGGTCGACCTGGTCAAAGCAGATCTGGCCTGCGCCCTTGCCGCACACTTCGGTAAACGGGATGGTGCGGTAGCCCAGGTGGCGCATCGCCATGCTGTCCATGTCGTGCGGCTTGTGCGACTCGAACACATACGATTGCAGCAGCGTGTCGTGGACCACGCCGCGCAGCGTCACGCCATGGTTGGCCAGGATATGGCTGTCGTACTTGAGGTTCTGGCCCACCTTGGGCTTGGCCGGGTCTTCCAGCCAGGCCTTCATCTTTTCCAGCACCAGCTCACGCGGCAGCTGGGCCGGCACGCCCGCGTAGCGGTGCGCCACCGGGATGTAGGCGCCCTTGCCTGCTTCGATTGCCAGCGATATGCCGACCAGCTGCGCCGTCATCGGGTCGAGCGAAGTGGTCTCGGTATCGACCGAGGTCAGTTCTGCCGCGTCGATGCGCGCCAGCCAGGCGTCGAGCTGCTCTTGCGTGACCACGGTATCGTACTCGCCGCGCACGATGGGAATGTCGTCGGCACTGGAGAACAGGTTGCCTTCGGGGGAGTTGTACATGGCCGCTGGGCCGGTCGCGCTGTCCATATGCGTCGTCAGCTCGCGCAGCAGCGTCTTGAAGCCATAGCGCTGGAAAAAGTCGCGCAGTGCTTCCCGGTTTTCCTGCTGCGCCACCAGCGTCTCGGAAATCGACACCATGTGGGCCGACAGGTCGCAGTCGCACTTGACGGTGATCAGCTCGCGCCCGCGCGGCAGCCATGCCAGCGCCTGGCGCAGGTTTTCGCCCACCGCGCCGGTGATGCTGTGCGCGTTTTCCATCACCTTGTCCAGGCTGTCGTGGGCGGCCAGCCACTTGAGGGCCGTCTTGGGACCGCACTTGCTCACGCCCGGGATATTGTCGACCGAGTCGCCGATGAGGGTGAGGTAATCAACGATGCGGTTGGGCGGCACCCCGAACTTGGCCAGCACCCCGGCTTCGTCCAGCTTTTCATTGGTCATGGTGTTGATCAGGGTGACCTTGTCGTTGACCAGCTGCGCCAGGTCCTTGTCGCCAGTGGAGACAATCGTGTTCATGCCGAGCTTTGACGCCTGTACCGACAGCGTGCCGATCACGTCGTCCGCCTCGACTCCGTCCACCATCAGGATCGGCCAGCCCATGTAGCGCACCGCTTCGTGGATCGGCTCGACCTGCACCCGCAGGTCGTCCGGCATGGCCGCGCGCGTGGCCTTGTATTCCGGGTACATATCGTCGCGGAAGGTCTTGCCCTTGGCGTCGAACACGCAGGCGATGTAGGCTGCCGGATAATCCTGGCGCAGGCGGCGCAGCATGTTGACCATGCCGTGCATGGCACCGGTGGGATGGCCGTCCGGGCTGCGCAGGTCAGGCAGGGCGTGAAAGGCGCGATAAAGGTAGCTGGAACCGTCAACGAGAAGCAGGGTATTTTGCATGGTGCCTGTGCAGTAGCTGGGTGAATACGAAGGGCGCGGCAAGCAGGCCCGGCGTGGCGGATGTCATTATCGCAGAATCCTTGCCTGGCCCGCAGCGCGCAAGACGGCGGCAGCGTGGAGAATTCACCGTCCGGCAGCACGGGGCCGCGCCCAATCCCCGTGCATTTGTTACAATGATCCAAACGTTCGGAAAGGCACATCATGCTGCGCACATCGACTATGTGGAAACTGTTATCACTTTGCCTGCTCGCCCCTGCCGGCGTGGCGGTGGCGCAGCAACAGCCATCGCCCACCCCGCCCAAGCTGGAAGTGCTGGAAGACGCGCCCAATACCAAGGATGGCCGCATCACCGTGACCCCGCCGCCCAAGCAGCCAGCGACCCGCATCACCGAGAAAAAAGAAGGTGGCCGCGTGACCGAAGTGACTGTCAAGAGCGGCAAGAGCGAGTACACCATGAAGCCGAATATTCCGGCGGGCAACGCGCAGCCGGGCGACGCCCAGAGCAGCGCCATCCGCGCGCCGCAGTGGACAATACTGGAGTTCGACCTCAACAAGCGCAAGAAAGCCGAGGCAGAAGCGACCGTTGACGCGCCGCCGCCCGAAACGACCACGCCCGCCAAAGCCAAAAAATAAGCCAGGACGTCCGCACAGCAAGCCCGGCCCGCGTGCCGGTTGACCCCTCTCCTCTCACACGCTTTCACATGGCAGTATTTACCGCGGTCAGTCTGGACGAACTCGGTCCCTGGCTTGAGCAATTTCCCCTGGGCCAGGCGCGGTCCATTCGCGGCATCGCCTCCGGCATCGAAAACAGCAATTTTTTCATCGACACCGATGCCGGCGAGTACGTGCTCACCGTGTTCGAGGTGCTGCAGTTTGCGCAGCTACCCTTCTACCTGCAGCTGATGCGCCACCTGGCCGAGCGCGGCGTCAAGGTGCCGGCGCCGGTTGCCACCGTAACAGGGGAACTGGTGGTGGCGCTGCACGGCAAGCCGGCCGCCATTGTCAGTAAGCTCGAAGGCAGTTCGCAGATGGATCCCGCGCCCGTGCATTGCGCGGAAGTGGGCGCCATGCTGGCGCGCATGCACCTGGCCGCGGTGGACTTTCCGCTGCAGCAACCCAATCTGCGCGGCCTGGACTGGTGGCAGGCCACCACGCCGCGCGTATTGCCGCACCTGGACGCCGGCAATGCGGCCTTACTGAAGGCAGAAATGGCGTTCCAGCAAGCGTTCGCGGACAGCCCCGATTACCAGGCATTGCCGCGCGGCCCCATCCACGCCGACCTGTTTCGCAACAATGTGATGTTCGTCGGCGAACAGCTGTCGGGCTTTTTTGATTTTTATTTCGCCGGCTGCGACAGCTGGCTGTTCGACGTGGCCGTGACGGTCAATGACTGGTGCATCGACCTGGCCAGCGGTCGGCTGGACCCGGCCCGCGTGCGCGCCCTGCTCGGCGCCTACCACGCGGTGCGGCCGTTCACCGCGGCCGAACACGCCTCGTGGCACGCCATGCTGCGCGGGGCCGCGCTGCGCTTCTGGCTCTCGCGCCTGTACGACTTTTATCAGCCGCGCGCGGCAGAAATGCTCACGCCGCATGATCCCGCCCACTTTGAACGAATTTTGCGCGCACGTATCAATACGCCCGCGCCGGAGCTTTACCCATGAGCAGCCTTCCCGCGCGCACCGGCCTGGAGTGGCTCAAACAAGGCTTCGGCCTGTTCCGCCAACAGCCCGGCATTCTCACCATGCTGCTGTTTGCCAACTTCCTGGGCAGCGTACTGCTGTCGGCGGTGCCCGTGATCGGCACGCTGGCCACCATCGTGCTGATACCCGTGTTTTCCATTGCGATCATGCAGGCATGCAATTTGATTGCCCAAGGCCAGCGCGTGATGCCGGACGTCCTGCTCACGGGCTTCCGCAAGCCGGCCGTGACCCACCTGCTCAAGCTGGGCATGGTGTACGTGGGCGTGGCGCTGATCATGTTTATTGCCATGCGCCTGTCGGTCGATGAAAGCGCCGTGCAGCAAATGCAGGCCAGCGCCGAAGCGGCCAAGGCGGCCAGCCAGGCCGGCACCCCGGTGACGCCGCCCCAGTATCCGGGCACGCTGCTGTTCCTGGTACTGCTGTGGAGTATCGTGATGCTGCTGATGTCGTTTGCCACGCCCCTGACCTACTGGAAGGAAATGCCGCTGTTGAAGGCAATTTTCTACAGCGTGTTTGGCGTTGTGGGCGCGTTCAAGCCGATTCTCGTCATGCTGCTCTCGGCCATGGGCATGTTCATGGTCCTGATTCTGTTCCTGCGCCTGCTCTTTGGCGGCAGCGCCCTCGTGTTCCAGGCCGTGATTGCATGGTCGTCGCTCATGTTCACGCTGGTGCTGCAATGCGCCATGTTTGCCAGCTACCGCCAGATTTTTGGCGATCCCGCGCCGGGAATCAAGCCGCCGGTGGTGTGGTAAGCCGGTCGTAGTGCATTGTGCGGCGCCTTGCCCGCGATGTGCGAGGCTGGTAACGTGGAGATGGCGCCCGCCCGGCGCTCGAGAAGCGTGACCATTTCTTCAGCCTGCGTCAGGCGACAGGGACGCCCGATGGGCGCGTACCATGTGCATTTGCCGTTTCCAGGGAGATTGAATGCGCCGCCGCCTTTTTCTTGCCACCGCACTGCTGGTCACACGACCCTTGCTTGCGTCTGATCGCGGCGCTGCCGCCTTGTGGCAACGCCTGAAAGGCGGTGGCCTCGTGGTGCTGATGCGGCATGCCGCCACGGTGCCCGGCATTGGCGATCCGCCGGGTTTTCAGCTGGCGCGCTGCAGCACGCAGCGCAACCTGTCCGATGCAGGGCGCGCAAGCGCGCGCGAGATTGGCGCCACGTTCCGGCGCCATGGCGTGCCCGTCGAGCGGGTGCTGGCAAGCCGCTGGTGCCGCTGCCTCGATACCGCGCAGCTGGCCTTCGGCCGGGCCGAACCTGCGCCCATGATCGATTCGATGTTCCGCGACGATGATGACGCCAGCCGGCGCAAGCTCGCTGCGCTGCGCGCCTATCTGCGCGCCTTCACGGGCCCGGGAAACCTCATCCTGGTGACGCATGACGTCAATATCCGCGCCCTTGCCGGCGAAATAGTGGCACAAGGGGAGATGGTGGTCGCCTCAATCGTCGCCGACGGGAGCCTGCAGGTGCTGGGCACGATTGCGCCGCCGGTGCTGAACCAGGCGCCTTAACCGCCGGGCCTGCCAGGCACATTACTGCATGACGAACGCGTTTGAATGAACGTGATAACCGTAGAGAATAGCGTTGTCGCCGTCGAGTTTATAGACGAACTGTTCAACAGCTTCGCCCTTGGCATACTGGGTCGAATACACCAAAGTAACGAAGGTGCCCGCCGGCTGATAATTGACGCTCTTGCTGTGGGGCTTGCTCGATACCGTCACGCCCAGCTTGCGATGCACGCCATCGAGGAAGGCGGTGAAATCCTTCTTGCTGGCCGACTCTTTCAGCGCTTCGCCGGACGCATCATAAATCGACGCAAAGTTCTTTTCGTTGAACATGATATGAAATCCCGGGATTTCGCCTTCCGCCACGGAAGTATCGGCCGACATGGAGCAAGCCGCCAACGCCATGAGCAGCGCCAACAACACAAGGAATTTACAGCGCAGAAGGCAGGTCATGATTTTTCAGCCGGGTGAGTGGGAACCATTGTTCAGTATGACGGCAGCCCACGCTTAATGCAACATGGCAATAAGCGATCTGGCAAAATCATCAGCATGCACAAACAGGATGGCACAGCAGGCCCGTTATCGCCCGGCGCGCGGATCATCACTGCGGCTGCCACTGCCCCCACTTGTCGCCGCGCGGATGCGACATCACGCCCTTGATGAGGTCGGCACGGTCCCAGTCCAGCACGTGGCGCGCGACGTCGCCCACATGGATGATCAGGTCGGGCGTGCCGATCATGTACAGTGCTGCCCCATCATCGCGGCCAAACTTCTGGATCACCGAGGCCGGCACGTCCATCTTGTCAATCCACACCGTCACCACCAGCACATCGTGGCCCTTGCCGCCGGACTGGTAGACGCCTTCACGCGCAAAGCCCCAGCGCTCGGCCGAGTCGCGGTAGTCGTCCAGGCTGGCCTGGCCGCGTGCCACCGCTTCTTCCTGGGTGCCGGCCTCGAACTCCACCACCTGGCGCTCGCCCTCTTCCTCGATGATCGCGAACGGGCACACCAGTTCGCCCTTGCGATTGCCGTCGGCCAGGTTGGCACAGTGCATCAGGACATAGCCAGCAAACTCCACTGCGCGTTTCGGTACTGTTGCCATTGCACTCCCCCCTTGCCGTTAGATTGCCGCCCCGGAATTGTCCACCAGATAGTACAGGGTACTAACGGCCCACGCGCTCCAGTTTGGCCACCGACAAGTCCAGCATCTTCATGCCGTTGCGGCCAAAGTTGATTTGGGCGCGCGCATTGCTGCCGCCGCCTTCGATGTTGACGATCACGCCCTCGCCAAATTTGCCGTGCACCACGGACTCGCCAATGCGCCAGCCGGGGCCACTGGCAGCGGCCTTCTGGATGATCTGCTGGGCGATCTTGTTGTCGGAACCGCCGCCGGAAAACGGGGTTTCGTCCCAGGCCGACTTCTTGTTGCCGAACCAGTGCGCCTGCACCCGCGGCGTGATCCACTTGAGCGACTGTTCCGGCAATTCGTCCAGAAAGCGCGACTTGCGCCGGTACTGGGTCTGCCCGTGCAGCATGCGCGCCTGGGTAAAGCTCATGTACAGGCGCTTCCGGGCGCGCGTGATGGCCACGTACATCAGGCGCCGTTCTTCATCGACGCCATCCAATTCGCGCGAGCTGTTTTCGTTGGGGAACAAGCCTTCTTCCAGGCCCGTGATGAATACGGCGTCAAATTCCAGGCCCTTGGCCGAGTGCACCGTCATGAGCTGCAGCGCATCCTGTCCGGCCTGGGCCTGGGCGTCGCCCGCTTCCAGCGAGGCGTGCGACAGGAAGGCCGACAGCGGGGACATCACGGCCGGCAGCGGCGCGTCGGCGTCGAGGATCTCGATGCCGTCCTGGTTGACGATGGGGGCGCCGGCCTGGGCATCGGCGCGCGGGCCCATGTGCGCGGGTGCGGCCTGGCCAAAGCCTTCTTCCTGCACGAACTGGGTGGCCGCGTTGACCATCTGCTCCAGGTTTTCAATGCGGTCGGCGCCTTCCTTTTCGCTCGCGTAATGGGTCAGCAGGCCGCTCGCTTCGAGCACCACGCGCACCATTTCGGGCAGCGCCAGCTGCTGGGTCTCGAAGCGCGCCCCTTCGATCAGGCGCACGAAGGCACCGAGCGAGGAGCCGGACTTGCCCATCACGTAAGGCACGGCCGCGTACAGCGAGATGCCATGCTGTTCGGCCGCCATCTGCAGCGATTCGATGGAGCGCATGCCGATGCCCCGCGTCGGGAAATTGACCACGCGCAGGAATGCCGAATCATTGTGCGGGTTATCCATCAGCTGCAGGTAGGCGATGGCATGCTTGACCTCGGCGCGCTGGAAGTAGCGCTGGCCGCCATACACGGTGTACGGCAGGCCGGCTGCAAACAGGGCATGCTCGATCACGCGCGACTGGGCATTGGAGCGGTACAGGATGGCGATGTCGCCGCGCGCGGCGCCGTCGGCAATCAGGCTCTTGGCTTCCTCGATGATCCACTGCGCCTCTTCCAGGTCGGAGGAAGCTTCGTAGATGCGCACCGGCTCGCCATGGCCTGCATCGGTGCGCAGGTTCTTGCCCAGGCGCTTGGCATTGTTGGCGATCAGGTAGTTGGCACTGTCGAGGATGTGGCCGTGCGAGCGGTAGTTCTGTTCCAGCTTGATCAGGTTCTCGACCCGGAATTCGCGCTCGAAGGCGGACATGTTGCCCACGTTGGCGCCGCGGAAGGCATAAATGCTCTGGTCATCGTCGCCCACGGCAAACAGGGCGCCGCCGTGCTGCTCGCCCTGTCCGGCCAGCAGCTTGAGCAGGTTGTACTGCAGGTCATTGGTATCCTGGAACTCATCGACCAGAATGTGCTTGAAGCGCTCCTGGTAATGCGCGCGCAGCGGCTGGTTGCGCGACAGCAGCTCGTATGCCCGCAGCAGCAATTCGGCAAAGTCGACGACGCCCTCGCGCTGGCATTGCTGGTCATATAGCTCGTACAGTTCCACCAGCTTGCGCTCGATGGGGTCGTGCGCTTCCACCTGATGGGCGCGCTGGCCCTGGTCCTTGGCACTATTGATGAAATACATCAGCGTCTTGGGCGGATATTTTTCATCATCGATATTATTGGCCTTGAGCAGGCGCTTGATCATGGACAGCTGGTCTTGCGAGTCGAGGATCTGGAAGGTCGGCGGCAGCGCGGCATCGCGGTGATGCGTGCGCAGCAGGCGGTTGCACAGGCCGTGAAAGGTGCCGATCCACATGGCGCGCGTGCTCACCGGCAGCATGCTGGCCAGGCGCGTGCACATTTCCTTGGCGGCCTTGTTGGTAAACGTCACCGCCATAATCCCGGCCGGCGAGACCTGGCCGGTCTGGATCAGCCAGGCGATCCGCGTTGTCAATACGCGCGTCTTGCCGGAGCCGGCGCCGGCCAGGATCAGGGCGCTTTGCGGAGGCAGCGTGACCGCTGCCAGTTGTTCGGGATTGAGGTTATGGAGGAGATTTTGCATCCCGTGATTATACCGGGGGTACCGGCGCGCGGCGCCAGCGACCAGACACCGCGCGCTGTCATCACGCCTGCGCGGCGGGCGGCGTGACGGTGGTGGTCAGTCAGCAGCGCTGACCGATCTTTCACGACAGGCAAGCGTCACCGGCGGCGGCCGGCGCCGCCGGGACGGTCAAGCGGATCAGTACATCACGACCGAGCGGATGGACTCGCCGCTCTTCATCAGGTCAAAGCCTTCATTGATGCGGTCGAGCGGCAGGCGGTGGGTGATCAGGTCGTCGATGTTGATCTTGCCATCCATGTACCAGTCCACGATTTTCGGCACGTCGGTGCGCCCGCGCGCGCCGCCAAAGGCGGAGCCCTTCCACACGCGGCCGGTCACCAGCTGGAACGGGCGGGTCGATATCTCCTGACCTGCCGCGGCCACGCCGATGATGATCGACTGGCCCCAGCCCTTGTGGCAGCACTCAAGCGACTGGCGCATGGTGGTGACGTTGCCGATGCACTCAAAGCTGTAGTCGGCGCCGCCGTCGGTCAGGCCAATGATGGCGTCGACCACGTTTTCCACGTCGGACGGATTGATAAAGTGGGTCATGCCGAACTTGCGTGCCATTTCCTGGCGCGCCGGATTGATGTCGACCCCGATGATCTTGTCGGCGCCCACCATGCGCGCTGCCTGGATCACGTTCAGGCCGATGCCGCCCAGGCCAAACACGACCACGTTGGCGCCCGCCTCCACCTTGGCCGTAAACAGCACCGCGCCCACGCCGGTGGTGACGCCGCAGCCGATATAGCAAATCTTGTCGAACGGCGCGTCCGAGCGCACCTTGGCCAGGGCGATTTCCGGCACCACGATGTAGTTCGAAAAGGTGGACGTGCCCATGTAGTGGTAAATCGGCTGGCCGTCCATCGAGAAGCGGCTGGTCGCGTCGGGCATCAGGCCGCGGCCCTGGGTCGAACGGATCGACTGGCACAGGTTGGTCTTTTGCGACAGGCAGAATTTACACTGGCGGCACTCGGGGGTGTAGAGCGGGATGACATGGTCATCCTTGCGCAGGCTGGTCACGCCAGGCCCCACGTCCACCACCACGCCGGCGCCCTCATGGCCCAGGATCGACGGGAAAATTCCTTCCGGATCGGCGCCAGAGAGGGTGTAGTAATCGGTGTGGCAGATGCCGGTGGCCTTGATCTCCACCAGCACTTCGCCGGCCCTGGGACCTTCCAGGTCCACCTCTTCAATCGTCAGCGGTTGGCCCGCCTTCCATGCAATCGCAGCCTTGGTTTTCATTGGTGATGTGCCTGATAAATGTGGGACTGCCATCATACCAAGGACCGCGGGTCCGCGAAGCATCGCCCTGTGGCCGGCACAGCGGGGCAGGCGTGAAGCTTGCGGACAGGCGTGCGTTCGCGCACCGACGGATTTCTCTCCGGAAGCGAAAATTGAATTGAGTTAAATGATTGCGAGCCGACCCAGCTGGCTCTTTTCCTATGTATCAATCCCGGGCGGCTTGGACGCTCCGGCCAAAGTTTTATTTCGTCGCAATTTCCGTGACAGGCGAAACCATTCATCGAGTTATCGCACCTATCACCTATTGGGATTGGAAATAAAATGCACAAGCGCTTGATCTTGATCGTCGATGACGAAGCCGACTTGCGAGCCATGATGCAGGAGATCTTTGAACTGTCGGGCTATCTGGTAGTGACCACTTGCCATGGGCGGGAGGCGCTCGACTACCTGATGGGCGCGCCGCGACCGCACCTGATCCTGCTGGACTTGACCATGCCGGTCATGGGCGGCCTGGCTTTCCTTGAAGAGCTGCACTGCGGCGACTATCCCCACCTCACCAGTATTCCCGTTGTCGTCATATCGGCCGTGGAGCAATTCGTCGACCTGGAGCGCTTTGGCTGCGCCGGCACGCTCATCAAACCTGCCAGCCTGGATGACATCCTGTCCACGGCCTGGCGCGCCATGGAACGGGCCTGACGCCAGTGGCCGCCACCTCAGTTGATGCCGGTAATGTGGCGCGACCACAGGCTGTGCAGCTGGCCGGTCAGACGCAGCGGCAGCAGTGGCTTGGCAATGACGCCGATGGCACCTGCTTCGATGTAGCGCGCAATATCCTGCTCGGCCGTCAGGCCAGTGATGAACAGGGCTGGAACATCGGCCAGGTGCGGCATGCGGCGCAGCATGGCCAGGGTGCTCACGCCATCGAGTTCGGGCATCATCACGTCGAGCAAAATCAGGTCGGGATGGAAGTCGCGCGCCGCGTGCAGCGCTTCGCGCCCTGAACTGCATTCGCGCACTTCAAACTTACCCAGGACTTCCATCACCAGCTTGGCGGTGGTGCGCACGTGCAGGTCGTCTTCCACGTACAGGATTGACTTGAGAGCCGGCATGTCAGTCTCCCGCAACCAATGATGAGGAAACGCCCAGCAGGCCGGCAATGGCGACCCACAACTGGCGTGCCGAGGTCCAGGGCTTGGCAAGGTAGGCCGGGCTGACATCGCGCCAGTGGGGCTCGACGGCAGCGTACACCAGCAAGGGGGTGCCATTGAGCAGCGGCAGCAGGCTGCGTCCATCGCCGTCCGGCAAGGCCGGATCGAGCACCACCAGGGAAAACACGTCCGTGGCCAGCAGCTGGCGTGCCTGTTCCAGCGTAGCGGCATGGGTCACTGTTGCTTCGGGCGCCACCAGGGCAGCGAGCAGCCTGACGGCGGCTGCGTCGGCATCAATATGCAGCACGCGCGGACAGCCGCTACCGTGCGCGTCATGGCCAGGCCCGTTAGCGGGGGCTTCGAAATACATCGGCTCATGCGGCCCGCCTGCCCTCTGGCGCACGGCGCCCACCTGGTGCCTGGCCGGGGAATGCGATGGTCGCTGGCCATGGCCGGCACGCGTGCCGGTGGCGGTACTGAAGGCGCAGCGCTGCGCGTGTGTGGTCGACTTCATGCGACCTCCTTTTCGTGATCCGTATCGATTGGGAACCTGACGGTGCCGTCGCAATGGCGCGGCGATCAATCAGGGAACAAGCGGCGGAGCTGGGCCGAAATGTGCAATCGGCCGCGGGGAAAAGGCGGCGCTGGAACGGGTGACGGAAAGTCACCGCATGCTTTGCTTACTGTGGGGCAAAATTGTTCCGTGAAGGGATCTTACCCTACGCCGGGCACGTGTGCCTGACCCCGTGTAATTTTATTTAACGATGACATCCATAGCAAAAGACAATTACGACTTGCCTTTACTTATGCGGCTGGCAAAGCCGGCGTGCAAGCCATTGAGGGTTTCCTCGGCCGCCAGCAACTGTTCGGCAACTTCATTGATCTTGCGGCGGCTGGAGCGCGCGTGGTCGCGCAGGACTTCGAACGCGGTGTTGCGGTCGGTCTGGAATTTACCCATCAGCAGCCCGATGGCCAGGCTGGTTTCGCGGCCCGCGGCCAGGGCGGCATTCAGATTGGCTTCGGTGCGGCGCAGCTGGCGAATATCGTCGGCGCGGGCCAGCCCGGCCTCGAAGGCGGGCATCAGGCGCGCCGCATCCACCGGCTTGACCAGATAGCCGACGGCGCCATGGGCGGCGGCCTGCCTGGCCGATTCCGCATCTTCGACGGCGGACAGGAACATGAACGGCACGCTCGTTTCTGCCTTGAGCCGCGCTGCCAGTTCCAGCCCCGTCATGCCGGGCATAGTGATGTCGAGCAGGGCCAGGTCCGGCTCGCCCGCCGCCACTACCTGCAGTGCCTCGTCGCCGGAGGCGGCGGCCACCGTATCGTAGCCGGCGTGCTGCAAGACTTCGGTCAGGAATTCGCACAGCTGTGCGTCGTCGTCGACAATCAAAATCCGGCGCTTGGCGGCGGTGGCAGTGGCGATAGGCATGGGTCGAGGTAGCGGTGGCTGATGGTGAAAAGATTATACGGCCACTATGCATTCCCTGCACGTTCAGCCAGCTCGGCAAACAGGGCGCCAAAGGCACGCACCACGGCGCCCGGGTCGTGGGCCTGGTACACGCTGGTGATGGCAGCGACCATGTCGGCCCCGCGCGCCACCAGTGGGGCCGCGTTGTGCGGCGTCATGCCGCCGATGACCACCAGCGGTATTGACAGCGCCGCGCGCGCCTGGGTGAGAATATCGGGCGAGGTGGTAAAACTGTAGCGCTTGACGGGCGAGGGATAGAAGCCGCCAAAGGCGGCGTAGCTGGCGCCGTCGCGCTCGGCAGCGGCCGCCAGCGCCAAGTCGCCATAGCAGGAGGCCCCCACAATCTTGTCAGGCCCAAGCACTGCACGCGCCTCGCGCACCGAGACGTCGGTGCCGCCCACATGGACCCCGTCGGCGCCCAGCGTCATGCACAGCTCAATGTGGTCGTTGATGATCAGGGGCCGCGCGTATTGACGGCACAGGGCAAGCAGGGCCGTGGCCTGTTCGCACCGCAGTGGCGCGCCCGCTTCCTTGTGGCGGTACTGGACCATGGCGGCCCCGGCCTCGAGCCCGGCGCGCGTGTAGTCGATCAGGTTGGCGGTGTCGTCCCAGTTGGGCGTTACCAGATACAAGCCTTGCATATGCTACCTCGTGAAAGTGGACAGGAACCGGCGCGGAATGGATTGCCCGGGCCCGATGGAAAACGCGGTCGCGAGGCTCTGGTGGACGTACTCCTGCGCCGTGCCGAGCGCCGCTTCGAGCGTATCGCCGCGTGCCAGGCAGGCGGCAATGGCGGCGGCCAGGGTGCAGCCGCTGCCGTGAAACGCGCCCGGCAGGCGCGGCCAGCGCCAGGACCAGTGGCCGCAGCGGTTGATCACGTCCGCGCCCTCGCCATGCCCGCCCGTGACCAGCACGTGGCGGCAGGCGGCAAGATCAAGCGCGGCCGCCTCGCCCAGGTTGGGCGTGGCCACGCTGGCCAGCGCCAGCAAGGGTGCAAGCGCGGCGCGGGCATCGCCGCGTGCGAGCGCGTCGCCATGGCCACTGGCCAGCACCGGGTCCAGCACCACCGGCAACTGCGGCTGCCGCGCGCGCAGCATGGTGATGATGGCGGCAATGGCCTCGGCATTGGCGCGGTTGCCGGGGATGCCGATCTTGACCGCGTCAATGCGGGTGACCGCCATCAGTGCCTGCGCCTGGCGCGCGAGCAGGACCGCATCCACCGGTTCGACCGCATGCACGCGCTCGTGGTCCTGCACCGTCAGGGCGGTGACGATGGGCAGCGCATGCGCCCCCAGCGCCGCAATGGCCGTGATATCGGCCGCAATGCCGGCGCCGCCCGAGGGATCGAGCCCCGCGAACACCAGCACCGTGGCCGCGCCCTGCCCTGTCATGTGAAGCGCCCCGCCATGGGCGAGGAAGGCGATGCCGCAAAGCGGCGCGGCATGCGACCGGCCAGGTAAGCTTCGCGCCCGGCCTGCACCGCCAGCTTCATGGCGCCAGCCATGCGCACCGGGTCGCGCGCCAGGGCAATGGCGCTGTTCATCAAGACCCCGTCGCAACCCAGTTCCATGGCAATGGCGGCATCGGAAGCGGTGCCCACGCCGGCGTCCACCAGCACCGGCACTTCGCTTTGCTCGATGATGAGCGACAGGTTCCATGGATTGAGAATGCCCATGCCGGAGCCGATCAGGGACGCCAGCGGCATGATGGCCACGCAGCCGATCTGCTCCAGGATGCGGGCCTGGATCGGGTCGTCGCTGCAGTAGACCATGACGTCAAAGCCGTCCTTGACCAGCTGCTCGGCTGCGACCAGGGTTTCGGGCATGTGCGGGAACAGGGTCTTTTCGTCGCCCAGCACTTCGAGCTTGACCAGCTTGCGCCCGCCCAGCAGCTCGCGCGCCATCTGCAGGGTGTACACCGCGTCTTTCGCCGTGTAGCAGCCGGCGGTATTGGGCAGGATGGTGTAGCGCTCCGGCGGCAGCACGTCGAGCAGGCTGGGAGCGTCCTTGTCCTGGCCAATGTTCACCCGGCGGATGGCCACGGTCACAATCTGCGCTTCGGCGGCGTCGGTTGCCTCGCGCGTCTGCGCCAGGTCGCGGTACTTGCCGCTGCCAACGAGCAGGCGCGAGCGGTACTGCCTGCCGGCGATGGTGAGGAAATCGTCTTGCATTGTCAGTTCTCCCAATAGGTGTCAGCCGCCGCCGATGGCGCGCACGATGTCGATCTTGTCCTGGGCCAGCAGCACGCGCTGGGGCCACATCTGGCGTGGCACCACCTGGCGGTTGACGGCCAGCGCCACCGCCTGGGTGGGCACGTCCAGCTGGTCCACCAGTTCGCGCAGCGTGGTCCAGGTTTGCACGCTGCGCTTTTCGCCATTGACTTCAATGTCGATCATCAGGCCCTCCGATACAGCTCGGCGCCATGCTTGACGAATTCGATGGCCTTCACTTCCATCCCCTGCTTGAGTGCATCGGCCTCGGCAATGCCCAGGCCCGATGCATACTCGCGCACTTCCTGCGTGATCTTCATGGAGCAGAAGTGGGGACCGCACATGGAGCAGAAATGGGCCACCTTGGCCGAATCCTTGGGCAGCGTCTCGTCGTGGAATTCGCGCGCCTTGTCCGGGTCCAGGCCCAGGTTGAACTGGTCTTCCCAGCGAAATTCAAAGCGCGCCTTGGACAGGGCGTTGTCGCGGATCTGGGCACCCGGATGGCCCTTGGCCAGGTCGGCCGCGTGGGCCGCGATCTTGTAGGTGATGATGCCATCCTTGACATCGTCCTTGTTGGGCAGGCCCAGGTGCTCCTTGGGCGTGACATAGCACAGCATGGCGGTGCCATACCAGCCGATCTGCGCCGCGCCAATGCCGGAGGTGATGTGATCGTAGCCAGGTGCGATATCCGTGGTCAGGGGCCCGAGCGTGTAGAACGGCGCTTCGCCGCACTGTTCAAGCTGCAGGTCCATGTTCTCCTTGATGAGCTGCATCGGCACGTGGCCCGGGCCTTCGATCATGACCTGCACGTCGTGCTTCCAGGCGATCTGGGTCAGTTCGCCCAGGGTCTTCAGTTCCGACAGCTGGGCTTCATCGTTGGCGTCGTAGATGGAGCCGGGACGCAGGCCATCGCCAAGCGAGAACGACACGTCATACGCCTTCATGATCTCGCAGATCTCTTCGAAGTGCGTGTACAGGAACGATTCCTTGTGATGGGCCAGGCACCACTTGGCCATGATCGAGCCGCCGCGCGAGACAATGCCGGTCAGGCGCTTGGCCGTCATGGGTACATAGCGCAGCAGCACGCCGGCGTGGATGGTGAAGTAATCGACGCCCTGCTCGGCCTGCTCAATCAAGGTATCGCGGTAGATTTCCCAGGTCAGGTCTTCCGCCTTGCCATTGACCTTTTCCAGCGCCTGGTAAATGGGCACGGTGCCGATCGGAACCGGGCTGTTGCGGATGATCCATTCGCGCGTTTCATGGATGTGCTTGCCGGTTGACAGGTCCATCACATTATCGGCGCCCCAGCGGATGGCCCAGGTCATTTTTTCCACTTCCTCGCCGATCGAGGATGTCACGGCCGAGTTGCCGATATTGGCGTTGATCTTGACCAGGAAATTGCGGCCAATGATCATCGGCTCGATTTCCGGATGGTTGATGTTGGCGGGGATGATGGCGCGGCCGCGCGCAATTTCATCGCGCACGAATTCGGCCGTGATGGTATCGGGAATGCTGGCGCCAAAGGACTGGCCCGGATGCTGGCGCCCGATCAGGGCGGCGGTCCGCTGGCCCATGGGACCGGACGCGGCCAGCTGGGCCAGGTATTCCTGGCGCCGCAGGTTTTCGCGGATGGCGACAAATTCCATTTCCGGGGTGATGATGCCGCGCCGCGCATAGTGCATCTGGGTCACGTTGGCGCCCTTGACGGCCCGGCGCGGGGTGCGGTGCAGCTGGAAACGCAGGGCATCGAGCGCCTTGTCGGCCAGGCGTTCGCGGCCGTAGGCGGAGCTGGGACCGTCCAGTTCTTCGGTGTCGCCGCGCTCGATGATCCAGGGCAGGCGCGGGGTCGCCAGGCCAGAGCGGATGTCGATCACGGCCTGCGGGTCGGAATACGGGCCCGAGGTGTCATAGAGATACACGGGGGGATTGGGTTCGGCGCCAAACGAGGCCGGGGTATCGGCCTGGCTCACTTCGCGCATCGGCACGCGCATGTCGGGGCGGCTGCCCTGCACGTAGTATTTGCGCGAATTGGGAAACGGGGCGATCGCGGCCTGGTCGACGGTGGCCGTGGCGGAATCGAATTTTAACGGGGCATTCATGTGGCTCCTTTGGGTGCAGGAGCCAGCAAAGGAGACAGGAGTGTGGACGAGCGGGTGACGCGAACCATTCTCACAAGCTTCCCTTCGCTGGCATTATCCAGATCAGGTTCAGAGGGTGTTTCTCACCCGCGCCTCGCTGTGCGATTTGCAGGACCCCTAGCGTGTGCTGCCTTGTAGCAGCGGACGGATTATACCTGCCTTGGGCGCAAGGCAACATGGTTAGATGCTTAAAATTGATCAATGCTGCGCACGGAACCGTTTCGTTCTTAAAAAGTTCCGCAAAAATCTACTATATATATTCACGTCCGCTATAAAAAACCCAACAGTGGCTGAATTTGAACGCGCTTAGGATAAGGCCTCGTCCACCCGGCGACCCAACCTCGCGCCGGGCGCAGCCACTACCTGCGTCCGGGTTCGCGACCTATTCGGAGACTGATCCATGAAGCACCTCACCACCGGCCTCACGGCCCTGTCCCGTGCCGCGCAACTGTGCCTGCTGGCGGCCGCCTTCGGCACCAGCGCCGGCGTGGCGGCAGCCGATACCACCCGCGTCATCGTCGCATTCAAGCCGGGCGTGACGGCCCAGGCGCGCGCCGCCATCGAAGCGGCGCGCGGTGCAGTCCGGCTGGAACTGCCGGCCCAACACGCCGTGGCGGTTGAACTGCCGGCCGCTGCCGTCGCCGCACTCAGGCGCCAAGCGCACTTTGCCTACGTGGAAGAAGACGTCAGGCGCTATCCGCTGGCGCTCACTTCTCCTTCCAAAACACCCTATCTGCACGGCCAGCGGGTGCCATACGGCATTGCCATGGTGCAGGCTGACCAGCTGCCGGACACGCAGGCGGCCAACCGCAAACTGTGCATCATCGATTCCGGCATCGACCGCGCCCATGAAGACTTGCGCACGGTGCCTGCCGACGGCATCCATGACACGGGAACCGGCTGGTGGAATACCGATGAAAACGCGCACGGCACCCACGTGGCCGGCACCATTGCGGCGCTCAACAACGCGGGCACGGGCGTGGTGGGCGTGGCGCCCAACGGCCGCCTCAAGCTGCACATCGTCAAGGTGTTCAGCGCCGACGGCTGGGCCTATTCATCCACGCTGGCCAAGGCGGCGCAGCAGTGCGGCGATGCCGGTGCCCACGTCATCAGCATGTCGCTCGGCGGCGGCCTGCCGAGCCAGACCGAGATCCGCACCTTCCAGGCGCTCGCGCTCAAGGGCGTGCTGTCGGTGGCGGCAGCCGGCAACAATGGCAATTCCGCCGTGTCCTATCCGGCCGGCTACCCCAGTGTGATGATGGTGGGGGCGGTGGACGAACATCGGCAGTGGGCCGGATTTTCCCAGTTCAACCACCAGATGGAACTGGCGGCGCCGGGGGTGGAAGTACTGTCCACCGTCCCCATGCGCTCCGGCTCGGAACCGGCACTGACCGTGGCGCGCGTCACTTACAGCCCGGGCAGCATGAGCGGCTCGCCGCAGCGCAGCGCCAGCGGCGCCCTGGCCGACTTTGGCCTGGGCGACAAGGTGAACCCGGCTGTCGCGGGAAAGGTATGCCTGATTGCGCGCGGCAATATCGACTTTGCGACCAAGGTCGGCAACTGCCAGAACAGCGGCGGGGTGGGGGCAGTGGTGTATAACAATGTCGCAGGCGGTTTTGGCGGCACGCTGGGCGCGGCAGTGACGGTCATTCCATCAGTGACCGCCTCCGATACCGAGGGCGCGCGCCTGAAAACCCAGCTGGGCCAGGCCGCCACGGTCACGGTCACGCCGGTCCACTATGCCTACTTTGACGGCACCTCCATGGCCACGCCCCACGTGGCGGCGGTGGCGGCACTGGTATGGAGCTATTTCCCAAGGTGCAGCGCGAGCCAGATTCGCGCCTCGCTCAATAAAAGCGCGCTGGACCTGGGCAGCGCCGGATGGGATGACAAATTCGGCCATGGCCTGGTGCAGGCCAAGGCGGCCCACGACCGGATTGCCGCGAAAGGATGTGGCATCTAGCCGCCACGCTGACGAAGAAAGGACGCTGCGGCGTCCTTTTTTGCTCTAGCCCGCGCTGCACCGTGCCGTGCCGTACGGCAACTAAATGGTATTATTTTAACAATACAGCTGCAGGGGAGCGAAATAATATCACCAAATCTCACGCCGGCAATCGTGAAAACTACATTTCGAGACAATTGACGAACTAAACAACACATATTGCTTTGCAATAAATAAGTTGATTGATTGATCCAGGAATCCCCTCATACACTGCTTCGATTGCAGGCCCAGAAGGCTTCGCAAACACCGGCACGCGGGCCTACAGAGCCTGCGGCAACATATGACACAATTCTTGGAGAAATACATGAGGAAAAATCAGCCAGGCATGTCCACGATCGCTGCAGCAGTCAAGGTACTTGCCGCAACAGTCGCATTCGGCGTCATCGGCAACGCTGCTGCAGCCGCCGACACCACCCGCGTCATCGTGGCATTCAAACCTGGCAGCGCGGCCAGCGTGAAGTCGGCAGTGCATGCTGCCAAGGGCAATATCAAGCACGACATATTCGGCATGGACGCAATGGCCATCGAAGTGCCCTTGACGGCACTGAAGGGTTTGCAGCACAACCCCAATGTGGCCTACGTGGAAGAAGACGTGATTCGCCGCCCCTTCGCCAGCACCACCCCCTCGACCGGCACACCCTACCTGCTGGGCCAGAAAGTCCCTTACGGCATCAAGCAAGTACAGGCTGACCTGCTGCCCGATACCTACGTGGCCAACCGCAAGGTGTGCATCATCGATTCCGGCATCGACCGCGCCCATGAAGACTTCGTCGGTTCCACCACCAATATGACCGGTGAATACGATGCCGGTACCGGCAACTGGTACACCGACGAGAACAGCCACGGCACCCACGTGGCCGGCACCATTGCCGCCGTCAACAATGGCGTGGGCGTGGTCGGCGTCAATGCCAACAAGCGCATCAAGCTGCACATCGTCAAGGTATTCGGCAAGGATGGCTGGGCTTACTCGTCCTCGCTGGCCTCGGCTGCCAACAAGTGCGCCGCTGCCGGCGCCAACGTCATCAGCATGTCGCTCGGCGGCGGTGCGTCCAACCTGACCGAGCAAAATACTTTTGCCAACCTGCAGAGCAAAGGCATCCTGAACATCGCCGCGGCCGGCAATGACGGCAATACCGTCGTATCCTACCCTGCCGGTTACAGCAGCGTGATGATGGTCGGTGCCATTGACGAAAATCGCCAGTGGGCCACCTTCTCCCAGTACAACAGCCAGATGGAACTGGCCGGTCCCGGCGTTGCCGTGGTGTCCACCATTCCGACCAATACCGGTACCGAGCCAGCCCTCAAGGTCGGCACCAGCACCTATGCCCCAGGCGCCATCACCGGCTCCCCGGTCAAGACTGCCACCGCGCCCCTGGCCAATTTTGGCCTGGGCGACGTGGTGACCACGACCATGACGGGCAAGGTATGCCTGATCCAGCGCGGCACCGTGGACTTTGCGACCAAGGTGGGCAACTGCCAGAAGAGCGGCGGCGTGGGTGCGGTGATCTACAACAATGTCGCCGGCGGCTTTGGCGCCACCCTGGGCACGACCGTGACCACCATTCCATCGGTCACCGCCAGCGATACCGAAGGCGCTGCCATGAAGAATCAGCTGGGCCAGAGCACGACGGTGGCACTGAAAACGAGCAGCTACGCTGCCCTTGATGGCACTTCGATGGCAACACCGGCCGTGTCGGGCGTGGCCGCCCTGGTGTGGAGCTACTTCCCTACCTGCACCGGTTCGCAGATCCGCACCTCGCTGATCAAGTCGGCAATGGACCTGGGCACGGCAGGCCGTGACGTCAAGTATGGCTATGGCCTGGTCCAGGCGCGGGCCGCGTATGACCGCATCCGTACCTATGGCTGCGGCGTGTGATGAGCCCCTGATGGAAAAAAGGACGCCGAGGCGTCCTTTTTTTTCTACCTTGCACTGAAAGAAACATTATTTATCTAGCACCAACGATGTTTCCTGCGACAGCATAATATCACCAAATCTCACAGGCGCAAGGGGGCGCGCTACAAATTGATGACATTTGGCAGACAATACAACACTTGTTGAGTTCGCTAGAGAACTCGATTGATTCCTCTAAATAGTTCGGATTACAGTGGATTCATTGCTGGTTTACCAGACCGGCAAGAAAATGCGACCAAGGTCACCGACCGCGGTTGTCAAGCTGATTGCACGCCGGCCTACAGAGCTGAGCGGCACATAAATAGACTATCTTTCTCGGAGAAACACCATGATGCAAAGCAAGAACGGCATGTCCTCGATCGCTGTAGCGGTGAAAATGTTGGTTGCCACCGTGGCAGTAGGTGTTATCGGCACTGCATCGGCCGCTGACACCACCCGCGTAATTGTCGCGTTCAAACCAGGCGCCGCTGCCAATATGAAAGCGGCGGTCAAGGCTGCCAAAGGCAACGTCAAGCACGAAATTTTCGGCATGAACGCCATGGCCATCGAAGTGCCGGCCGTTGCCCTCAAGGGTTTGCAACACAATCCAAACGTGGAATATGTGGAAGAAGACGTGATCCGCCGTCCATTCGCCCTGACCTCGCCGTCGACCGGCACCCCTTATGCCACCGGCCAGCTGGTTCCTTATGGCATCGTGCAAGTCCAGGCTGATCAGCTGAGCGACATTAACGCCGGCAATCGCAAGGTGTGCATCATCGATTCCGGCATCGACCGCGCCCACGAAGACTTCGCCGGCTCCACCGCCAATATGAGCGGCCAGTACAACTCGGGCACCGGCAACTGGTACACCGATGAAAACAGCCATGGTACCCACGTGGCCGGCACCATCGCTGCCATCAACAACGCCGGCAAGGGCGTGGTGGGCGTCAACGCCAACGGCAAACTGAAGCTGCATATCGTCAAAGTGTTCGGCGCCAACGGCTGGGCATATTCGTCGACCCTGGCCAGCGCCGCCAACCAGTGCGGCACTGCCGGCGCCAATGTGATCAGCATGTCGCTGGGCGGTGGCCGTTCGAGCAAGACCGAGCAGCGTGCCTTCGATTCCCTGCAGAGCAAGGGCATCCTGAATATTGCAGCTGCCGGCAATGACGGCAACACCGTGATTTCGTATCCAGCAGGTTACAACAGCGTGATGATGGTCGGTGCCGTGGACGAGAACAAGGCCTGGGCTGACTTCTCGCAGTACAACGCACAGGTGGAAATTGCCGGTCCTGGCGTGGGCGTGCTCTCGACGGTGCCGACCAATTCCGGTTCCGAGCCAGCCCTGAGCGTGGGTGCAACGACCTACGCACCGGGCGCGATGGATGGTTCGCCAATCAAGCTGGCCAGTGGTCCCCTGGCGGACTTCGGCACGGGCGAAACCTCGTCTGCCGGTTCGATGAGCGGCAAGGTCTGCCTGATCGCACGCGGCAATGTCGATTTCGCCACCAAGGTTGTCAACTGCCAGAACAGCGGCGGCGTGGGCGCCGTGGTCTACAACAACACGGCCGGCGCGTTCGGCGGCACGCTGGGCGAGGTCGCAACGAGCATCCCATCGGTCACCGCTACCGATACCGATGGTGCTGCCATGAAGGGCCAGCTGGACCAGAGCGCCACGGTCGGCGTCAAGCCAACCAGCTACGCTTACTTTGACGGCACCTCGATGGCGACCCCGCACGTGTCGGCTGTTGCCGCCCTGGTATGGAGCTACTTCCCGACCTGTACCGGTGCGCAGATCCGCGCCTCGCTCACCAAGAGCGCGCTGGACCTGGGCCCTGCCGGCCGCGACACCAAGTACGGCTTCGGCCTGGTGCAGGCAAAAGCTGCCCACTCGCGTATCGCGTCGCTGGGCTGCGGTAACTAAGCATTCCCTGTCGGGATCAAAAAAGGACGCTGCGGCGTCCTTTTTTTTGCGCTGCAGCGTTACCCGGCAGCAGTCCTACTATAATGGTTCTTTTCGCAAAAATTACACGACAAACCATGGAATTAGCCAAGTCTTTCGAGCCCGCCGACATTGAACAGTTTTGGCGCACGGAGTGGGAAAAACGCGGATACTTTACCGCCACCCTGGACGCCGACAAGCCCTCGTTCAGCATCCAGCTGCCGCCGCCGAATGTGACCGGCACCTTGCACATGGGTCACGCCTTCAATCAGACCATCATGGATGGCCTGACACGTTACTACCGCATGCGCGGCTACAACACGGCATGGGTGCCCGGCACCGACCACGCCGGCATCGCCACCCAGATCGTGGTGGAACGCCAGCTCGACGCACAAAAAATTTCCCGCCATGACCTGGGGCGCGAAAAGTTTGTCGAGAAGGTATGGGAGTGGAAAGAAAAATCCGGCAACATCATTACCGGCCAGATGCGCCGCATGGGTACCTCGCCCGACTGGCAGCGTGAATACTTCACCATGGACGAGCCACGCTCGAAGTCGGTCACCGAAGTATTCGTGCGCCTGTTCGAGCAGGGCTTGATCTACCGCGGCAAGCGCCTGGTCAACTGGGATCCCAAGCTCGGCACCGCCGTGTCCGACCTGGAAGTGGTGTCGGAAGAAGAAGATGGCTCGATGTGGCACATCAAGTACCCGTTTGCCGACGGCAGCGGTTCCATCACGGTCGCCACGACGCGTCCTGAAACCTTGCTGGGCGACGTGGCCGTGGCGGTGGATCCGACTGACGAGCGCTACAGCGCGATGATCGGCAAGATGCTGCAACTGCCCCTGACCGGCCGCGAAATCCCCCTGATCGCCGACGAATACGCCGACAAGGCGTTTGGCACCGGCTGCGTCAAGATTACGCCTGCGCACGACTTCAATGACTACCAGGTGGGCCAGCGCAACAAGCTGCCGATGATCTGCGTGCTCACGCTGGACGCGAAAATCAGCGACGAAGCGCCAGCAGCCTACCGCGGCATGGACCGCTTTGCCGCCCGCAAGCAGATCGTGGCCGACCTCGATGCCCAGGGTTTGCTGGTGGAAGTCAAGCCGCACAAGCTGATGGTGCCGCGCGGCGACCGCACCGGCGTGGTGATCGAGCCGATGCTGACCGACCAGTGGTTTGTGGCCATGAGCAAGCCGGCGCCGGAAGGCACCTTCTTCCCGGGCCAGTCGATTGCCGAAGTGGCCCTGGAAAAAGTGGCCAATGGCGAGATCAAGTTTGTACCGGAAAACTGGAACACGACCTACAACCAGTGGCTCAACAACATCCAGGACTGGTGCATTTCCCGCCAGCTGTGGTGGGGCCATCAAATTCCTGCCTGGTATGACGACGCGGGCCATGTCTTCGTGGCGCGCACGGCCGAGGAAGCCAAGGCCAAGGCGGCCGCAGCCGGCATCACGGCCGAACTGCGTCGCGATGACGACGTGCTCGACACCTGGTTCTCGTCCGCCCTCGTCCCGTTCTCGACCATGGGCTGGCCCGAGGACACGGTCGACATGCGCACCTTCCTGCCCTCTTCCGTGCTGGTCACGGGCTTTGACATCATCTTCTTCTGGGTCGCGCGCATGGTCATGATGACGGCGCACTTCACGGGCAAGGTGCCGTTCAAGACCGTGTACGTGCATGGCCTGGTGCGCGATTCGAGCGGCCAGAAGATGTCCAAGTCCAAGGGCAATACGCTGGACCCGATCGACCTGATCGACGGCATCGACGTGGAAGCGCTGGTGGCCAAGCGCACGACCGGCCTCATGAATCCGAAAGATGCCGAGAAAATCGCCAAGGCCACGCGCAAGGAATTCCCCAACGGTATCGCCGCCTATGGCAGCGACGCCGTGCGTTTCACCATGGCCAGCTACGCTTCGCTGGGCCGCAACATCAATTTCGACCTGGGCCGCTGCGAAGGCTACCGCAACTTTTCCAACAAGATGTGGAACGCCACCCGTTTCGTGTTGATGAACACGGAAGGCCACGACTGCAGCGCCAATCCGGCCGCGCTGTCACAGGCCGACCGCTGGATCATTTCGCTCATGCAGCGCGCGGAACTGGAAGTGGCCAAGGGTTTCGAAGATTACCGCTTCGACAACATCGCCGCCGCCATTTACAAGTTTGTATGGGATGAGTACTGCGACTGGTACCTGGAAGTGGCCAAGGTGCAGGTGCAGCAAGGCACGCCGGGCCAGCAGCAAGCCACCCGCCACACCCTGCTGAGGGTGCTGGAAGTGATCCTGCGCATGGCCCACCCGATCATCCCCTTCGTTACCGAAGCGCTGTGGCAAACCGTGGCCCCGCTGGCTGGAAAGCAACTTGATACAGCTGGAGACTCGATCATGCTCCAGCCGTATCCAATTGCCGACGAGACGCTGATCGATACCAGCGCCGAAGCGTGGATGGCCCAGCTCAAGGCACTGACCGACGCCACCCGCAACCTGCGCGGCGAAATGCAGCTCTCGCCATCGGTGCGCGTGCCCTTGATCGTGGAAGCGCAGGACGATGCCGACCAGCAGCGCCTGCAAGCCTTCGCGCCTTACATCCAGTCGCTGGGCAAGCTGTCGGAAGTCAATATCGTCAGCCAGTTGCCGGAATCGCCGGCCGCGGTATCGATCGTGGGCACCACCAAGCTGATGCTGAAGGTGGAGATTGACGTTGCCGCCGAGCGCGAGCGCCTGTCGAAGGAAATCGCGCGCATCGAAGCGGAGATTGCCAAGGTCAATGCCAAGCTAGGCAATGAAAGCTTCGTGGCCCGGGCCCCGGCGGCCGTGGTGGCGCAGGAAAACGAACGGCTCGTCAATTTCTCGGCGACGATTGCCAAACTGCGCGAGCAATTTGCTAAACTTTAAGCCGTTCTCACGCTTTCCAGGGGCCGGACCATGAAACAATTTCTGTGCGCAAGCGCGCTGGCTGTCATTGCGGCCTTGCCCGCCTGCGCCCAGGAGCTCTCTCCGGTGGGCTTGTGGAAAAACATTGACGATATCACGGGCAAACCCAAGGCCTTGATCCGGATTGTCGAGGCCAATGGCGAGGTGCAGGGCAGGATTGAAAAGCTGTTCGTGGCACCTGGCGAAGATCCCCATCCGCGCTGCAGCAAGTGCACCGGTGCCAACCGTGACAAGCCCGTCATCGGCATGGTCTTCATGTCGGGCCTGCGCAAGGATGGCAGGGATTACACGGGTGGCGAAATCATCGATCCCGATGACGGCAAGGTTTACCGCAGCAAGCTGACGGTGGTGGACGGCGGCAAGAAGCTCAACGTGCGCGGCTACATTGGCATGCCCATGTTCGGGCGCTCCCAGATCTGGGTGCGGCAAGAGTAGCCTGCCCGCTCACGCTGGCTCCGCCTTCCGCCTTTACATCACAAGCTGGCCTTCTCGCCCGACGACGCCGCACCAGTTGCCTTGCTAATGACGTCTTCCTTGGTGCGGATCCCCGTTCCCGGGATATAGACTTTGTACCCATCAGGCAGGCGTGCTGCGCCAGCTATAGCCGCTGAAAAATTTCCCAGCATGAGTTGTGCCGCGGCGCTGAACATCAGGGAAGAATTTGTGTAATAGCTGCTGTCCGCTGCCGCGTCTGCCCTTACCGCTTTCCGGAAATTTTCCACCGCATCAGCGGCGTCGCCCGCCTGCAATTGCAGGATGCCCAATGCATGAAAATCAGCCGGCTCGCAGGGGAACGCACGCACAACCTGCTCCAGGTCGGCGATAGCTGCCTTGATATTTCCTTGGTGACTGAAGATAGCGGCGCGCTGGCGCTGAGCGGCAATGACTGCCATGTCATCTTGCATTAGCCGGTCGCACAAGGCCAGAGCTTTAGTGTAGTCACCTTTGCATGCCATTGCGTAGGCGGTATCAAGCACCGCGTCAAGCTCCCCATCGGAGCCAGGCCTGTCGTTATTGGGCATCATCATTAACGCTTTCCATAGTCAACCATATTGCCGCCACACTGTTCGCTGACCAGTCCACGAGCGCAGCTCTCGATGTCAGTATAACCAGCCGTGACGTGACGGGAATCTTCTTTATAACGTGGGTTAGCAGGTTGTCCATTGAACAAAAATTTCCGACAGAGATGCCTGGCCTCAGACCACTGCCGATCACAATCGGCGATACCAGGCTTGGTTCTTGGCACCATCACTCAAGCCCACTGTGGCCAAAAATAGGTCTATTCATTTCCGGCTGCCCATATGCTCTCCCTGATGAAGCATCAGACAGCAAAAAAAACCCAAGCGTCGATGCGTCCGGTAAGCTGTTGAGCTCACTCAAGCGGTCGGCGCAAGCCCTCGCCAAGTTTGGCATAGCGCGCCAGATGGCGGTCGAGCGCGTTGGCAAAACTCTGGCGGTCGGCCTGGCTGAACGGCGCCGGTCCGCCCGTATCCACGCCGCTGCCGCGCAACTCATCCATGAACTTGCGCATGGTGAGCATTTGCGCGATGTTGTCGTTGGTGTAGAACTCGCCGCGCGGATTGAGGGCATAGCCACCCTTTTCCAGCACGTCCGAGGCCAGCGGAATATCGCCCGTGACCACCAGGTCGCCGGGCGAGAGCAGGCGCACGATTTCCGCATCGGCCACATCAGGACCGGACGGCACTTGCACCGAGCGCACAAAGCGCGACGCCGGCACCCGCATGAGCTGGTTCGCCACCAGGGTGACGTTCAATTGCAGGCGCTCTGCCACGCGGTACAAAATTTCCTTGATCACTGCCGGACAGGCGTCCGCATCCACGTAAATCTGCATCATTGCTGTGTCCATCCCATACGCCAACGTGGCGCCATGATTTTCATGATCATGTTATTTTTAAATTAATTACACCAACTCCGTCTGGATTAGACCTCAACATGTTTTACCTCAGAATTTTGTCGTTCCTGGCTGGCAGCGCCGTCTTGCTTGGCGCCCCCTTCCTCATGCTCAGCGCCCGCGCCGGGCTCGCTTCCGGCCACGTTTTCCTGGTCCTGCTGGGGACCATTGCCGTGCTGCTGTTCGGTTTTGCCTACTTCTTTGTGGCACTTGCCGGGCACCGCACCGTGCGTTCCCAGCGTTTGCGCACCGCAACCGGCGCGCTGCTGGCCTTCCAGTTCGTCTCCGGCGGCGTCCTGCTCGCATTGTCCCAAAATTCCCAGCTACTGATGGCTTGCGGTGCCTTGCTGTGCGTGTCCGTGTTCCTGTTCCTGGCCTTTGTCTACCCGGGCGAGTTGCCGCGCACCCATCGTCCCATGCGCCGCCGCGACACGGCCGAGATGCTGCCCAACTGACTACTGGCAATTTCCATTGTGCTAAGCTTGGCATCTTTACAGATGCCAAACTTGGCCCCATGCTGACCTACCTTGCGCTCGCCGCGATCCGCCTCTACCAGACCGTGCTGTCGCCCTACAAGGGCTTTCGCTGCGCCTACGCGGCAACAACCGGTTGCGCGAGCTGTTCCACCCTTGGCTACCGCGCGATCCGCCGCTTCGGACTGTTTGACGGCTTGATCGTGCTGCAATGGCGTTTCGAGGAATGCGGCAAGGCTTACCGCCGCAACAGGCCCAGGCGCCCGATGGCACTGGGACACCAGCGTGGCGACTGCGACTGCGGCGGCTGCGATGCCATCGACCTCGACTGCTGTTCATGCGACCTCGGCTGGAACAAGGACAAGCGCTCGCGCCGCCGCAACAGGCAACCGGCCGGCACCACGTGGCGCCGCTTCACCCATGAACTCATGCGCAAAATGCGCAAAATGCCACCTTAGCGTCCGCCGCCCGTGTCCCACAGGTCGCCGGTAGCGCTCATGCGCGGCACGGCCACGCCAAAGTGCTGGTAAGCCAGCGGCGTGGCAATGCGCCCGCGCGGGGTGCGCTGCAGGTAGCCCTGCTGGATGAGAAACGGTTCGAGCACGTCTTCGATGGTGTCGCTCTCCTCGCCAATGGCGGCGGCCAGATTGCCGATGCCGACCGGCCCGCCGCCGAACTTGAACAGCACCGCTTCCAGCAGCTTGCGGTCCATGATGTCGAACCCCACCTTGTCCACATCGAGCATCAAGAGCGCCGCGTCGGCCATGGCCTTGGTGATTTCGCCGGTGCCCTTGACTTCTGCATAGTCGCGCACGCGCCGCAACAGGCGGTTGGCAATCCGCGGCGTGCCGCGCGCGCGCAAGGCAATTTCGCGTGCGCCATCTTCCACGATGGGCGCGCCCAGCAGGGCGGCGCTGCGCGTGACAATCCGCGTCAGTTCCGTCGCGTTATAAAATTCCAGCCGCGCCACGATGCCGAAGCGGTCGCGCAGGGGATTGGTGAGCATGCCGGCGCGGGTCGTGGCGCCCACCAGCGTAAACGGCTGCAAGTCCAGCTTGACCGAGCGCGCGGCTGGTCCCTCGCCAATCATGATGTCGATCTGGTAGTCTTCCAGCGCCGGGTACAGGATTTCCTCCACCACGGGCGAGAGGCGATGAATCTCGTCAATGAAGAGCACATCGTTCGCTTCCAGGTTGGTGAGAATGGCGGCCAGGTCGCCCGGACGCTCAAGCACCGGGCCTGAAGTCTGGCGCAGGTTCACCCCCATCTCACGGGCAATGATGTGGGCCAGCGTGGTCTTGCCCAGGCCGGGCGGACCGAACAGCAAGGTGTGATCCAGCGCCTCCTTGCGCTTGCGGGCGGCGGCAATGAAGATTTCAAGCTGGCCGCGGATTTTCTCCTGACCTACATATTCGTCCAGCTGCTTGGGCCGCAGGGCGCGCTCGATCGCTTCCTCGTTGGGCGAGGCTGGCGTGGCCGCGATCAGGCGCGCTTCACTGAAATTGTCGGTCTGGATACTCATCCTTATCCCTTGGACAGCGCCTTGAGCGCAAACTTGATACCGTCGGAAACACTGCTACCGGCGGGCATATTCTTCAGGGATGCCACAGCTTCCTTGTCCGAGTATCCCAGCGCCAGCAAGGCATTGAGGATATCCGATTGCGCGTCCGGCTGGGCTCCCGCGACAGCGCCGATATCGGCACCGAGCTTGCCCTTCAGTTCCAGCAGCAGGCGTTCGGCCGTCTTCTTGCCGATGCCGGGCACTTTGACCAGGCGCCCGGCTTCCTGCAGCGTTACCGCCTGGGCCAGGTCGGCAACCGTCATCCCCGACAGGATAGACAGCGCGGTGCGGGCGCCGACTCCCGTAATCTTGATCAGCTGGCGAAACACTGCCCGCTCGTTGGCATTGCCGAAACCGAACAGCAGGTGCGCATCCTCGCGGATGGCCTGATGGGTAAACAGCGTGACTTTTTCACCGGTGTGCGGCAAGTTGTAATAGGTACTCATCGGCACATCGACTTCATAGCCGACGCCATTGCAGTCGACCAGCAGTTGGGGCGGATTCTTTTCAAGCAGAATTCCGGAAATACGTCCGATCATGGGAGCTTTCTACAGTTAAACAAGACGGCCGCGCTTCATGCGCAAGCCCGAGAATGCGGGCGCCATGGCCCCGATCAGCGCCAGCGCGTCGACACTGTTGGCGTGGCAGATGGCAACGCCCAGTGCATCGGCGGCATCGGCGCCGGGCAAGCCGGGCAAGACCAGCAGGCGCGCCACCATGTCCTGCACCTGTTCCTTGGCCGCCTTGCCGTGGCCGGTGACGGCTTGCTTGACTTGTAGCGCCGTGTACTCGGCCACGGCCAGGTCCGAGCCCACCAGGGCCGTGATGGCCGCGCCCCGGGCCTGGCCCAGCAGCAAGGTTGACTGGGGATTGACGTTAACGAAGACTTTTTCAATGGCGGCGCAGTCGGGACGGTAGGTCCGCACGATTTCACCGATGCCATGCAGAATAATCTTGAGGCGCCCGGGCAACTCGCTTTCGGCCGCCGTCTTGATGGTGCCGGAAGCGATGTAACGCAGCTGGTTGCCCCGCTTTTCAATAAGTCCGAACCCCGTGGTGCGCAAGCCCGGATCAATGCCAAGAATAATCATTACCGAATGGTATACCGCCCGGCAAGTTTGGTGCGAGTTCCTTGCAACTTTTGTCGCACGAAACTCGCTCCCCGAGCTTGTTGGCCGGCGCTGATGCCCGGCGCTGATGTCCTGCGTTTAATGACGGAAATGACGGGCGCCGGTGTACAGCATGACCACGCCGCGCTCATCGGCCGCATCGATCACTTCCTGGTCACGCATGGAGCCGCCGGGCTGGATCACGCAGGTCGCGCCGGCATCCACCACCACGTCGAGGCCGTCACGGAATGGGAAGAAGGCATCCGACGCCACCGCCGAGTTGGCCAGGGTGAGGCCGGCGTTCTGGGCCTTGATGGAAGCAATGCGGGCCGAATCGATGCGGCTCATCTGGCCGGCCCCCACGCCCAGCGTCATGCCATTGCCGCAAAAGACAATCGCGTTGGACTTGACGAACTTGGCCACGCGCCAGGCAAACATCATGTCCTGCAACTGCTGTTGGGTTGGCTGCTTCTTGCTCACCACGCGCAATTCGCCCAGGCCCACATGCTTCGCGTCCGGCGACTGCACCAGCAAGCCCCCGCCAACGCGCTTGACATCGAAGGGATTGTGGCCGGCCCCGAGGGCGATCTGCAGCAGGCGCACATTCTGCTTGGCCGCCATCACGGACCGCGCCTCTGCCGAAAACGATGGGGCAATCAGCACTTCCACGAACAGCTTGGCAATGGCTTCAGCCGTCTGCACATCCACTTCCGTATTGAAGGCAATGATGCCGCCAAAAGCCGAGGTTGGATCGGTCTGCAGGGCGCGGCTATAAGCGTCCAGGGCATCGGTGCCGATGGCCACGCCGCAGGGATTGGCATGCTTGACGATCACGCAGCCGGCCGGCTGGCCCAGGCCGCCGAGCGACTTCACGCATTCCCAGGCGGCATCGGCGTCGGCGATATTGTTGTACGACAGTTCCTTGCCCTGCAGCTGGGTGTAGCTGGCCAGCGCCCCTGCGGCCGGGGCCAGGTCGCGGTAGAACGCCGCGCTCTGGTGCGGGTTTTCGCCGTAGCGCATGTCCTGGACCTTTTCAAACGTCATGTTGAAGGTTTGCGGATAGGCGGCGCGGGTGGCGTGGGCCTTGTCTTCGCCCAGGCTGGTCAGGTAATTGGTGATGGCGCCGTCGTACTGGGCCGTATGGGCAAACACTTTCTTGGCCAGCATGAAACGGGTGTCGTAGCCCACCGTGCCTGCCTGCATTTCCTGCAGCACGCGCTGGTAGTCGGCCGGGTCGCACACGACCACCACATCCTTGTGGTTCTTGGCTGCCGAACGCAGCATGGTGGGGCCGCCAATATCAATATTCTCGATCGCATCTTCCAGCGAACATGCTTCCTTGGCCACGGTTTGCTGGAAGGGATACAGGTTCACCACCACCATGTCGATGGCCGGAATGTTGTGCTCTTCCAGCTTGGCCACGTGCTCCGGGAAATCGCGGCGCGCCAGGATACCGCCGTGCACCTTCGGATGCAGGGTCTTGACGCGGCCATCGAGCATTTCCGGAAAACCCGTGTAGTCCGCCACTTCCGTTACCGCCACGCCATTATCAGCCAGCAGCTTGGCGGTGCCGCCCGTGGACAGGATGGCGACACCCTGGGCCGACAGTGCGCGTGCAAAGTCGAGCACGCCGGTTTTATCAGAAACGGAAATGAGAGCTTGTTTGATCATGAGAGTGGCCTGGTGATGGAAATTCGTCGAATGCACTGGCGCGCCTGGCGCGAAAGGCTCGCGCGGGACAGCACGGCCACTCAGTGTGCTAAAGCTGCTTAGAGCAGTCCGTGTTCCTGGAGTTTCTTGCGCAAGGTATTGCGGTTGATGCCCAGCATTTGCGCGGCGTGGGATTGATTGCCTTCCGCGCGCGTCATGACGACCTCGAGGATCGGACGCTCCACGGTCAACACCACCATGTCGTAGATGTTCGACGCTTGCTGCTCGCCCAGGTCATTGAAATATTCCTCAAGACTTTTCTGGACGACTTCCTGGATACTTTCTTTGCTCATGTTCTCTACTTCGCTTGGGTGTTGGAGTTTCTCAGCGCGGCTCTGCGGCCGCGTCGTCCCGGGTTCTTATGGTGTAATCATGACGCTGCCAGCGCACCTGCTTGCAGCGCGGCGGGCCGGTATTGTAACCGCTCCCCGTGCTGCTGTTGTGATTCAAAAAAACGGTCCACGGCCAGCAATTGGGCGTCGGCCGATTCCAGCAGGTTCATTTCCTGGCGAAACGGCTCGCCGCCCAGCAAGTCGCGTACATACCAGCCAATATGCTTGCGCGCCGTGCGCACGCCCAGATAGTCGCCATAAAACGCGTAATGGGCCTGCAGGTGCTCATGCATCAGCTTGCGCACTTCTTCCACGTAGGGCGGCGGCAAGTGCTCCCCCGTGCGCAGGAAATGATCGATCTCGCGGCAAATCCACGGCCGGCCCTGGGCCGCGCGCCCGATCATGACGGCGTCGGCGCCCGTGTGGGCCAGCACCATCCTGGCCTTCTCGGGCGTGGTGATGTCGCCATTGGCCACCACGGGCATCGAAACGGCTGCCTTGACGGCGGCAATGGTGTCATATTCGGCGTCACCGGTATAGCCGTCGGCGCGGGTGCGCCCGTGCAGGGTCAGCATCTGGATGCCGGCCTGTTCGGCAATGCGGGCAATGCGCAAGGCATTCTTGTTGTCGCGGTTCCAGCCGGTGCGGAACTTGAGCGTGACGGGCACGTCCACGGCAGCGACGACCGCGTGCAGGATCTTTTCCACCAGGTCTTCATGCTGCAACAGGGCCGAGCCGCACCAGCTGTTGCACACCTTCTTGACGGGGCAGCCCATATTGATGTCGATAATCTGGGCCCCGCGCTCGACATTGAACCTGGCGCAGTCGGCCAGGTCTTGCGGATCGGCACCGGCAATCTGCACCGCCTTCGGTTCCATTTCGCCCGCGTGATCGGTACGGCGCGCACTCTTTTCCGTGGCCCACAGGCGGGGATTGGAAGCGGCCATTTCCGACACGGCATAGCCTGCGCCCAGCTGCTTGCACAGCTGGCGGAACGGGCGGTCCGTTACCCCTGCCATGGGAGCAACGAAAACATTATTGCGCAACAAGTAGGGACCAATTTGCACAGGCTAGACCGGGAGATTCGGGGAACCGGCTATTTTACCCGATTTGCTGCTCAAATAATAAGCACTATTTTTTATAAAGCAAACGCTCTATAGATGGCATTGTTGGCAAGGGTGGTCAGGCCAGTTCGTCCAGGACACCGGCGCGCAGGTGGTCCACTTCGCCCCAGCTGGCCAGGGCCAGCCGGCCAGCGTCCATGGTAAAGCGGTTGATGCTCGCGTTTAGCACAGGGAAGTCGCGCGGCGTGTCCAGCGCCAGCCCCAGTGCCGCGCGGTAAGCGCATTCGAGCACGCCGCCGTGGGCCACCAGTGCAATGGTCTGGCCCGGGTGCCGCTCGCCGATATCGGTGATGGTATCGACGCAGCGCTGGTAAAAGCGGCGAAAGGTTTCCGCCACGCGCGTGCCGCGCGGCATGACGCCATCGATGTCGCGCGCCTGCCAGGCGGCAAACTCGCGCGGGAAGCGCTCTGCTATCTCCGCATACAGCAAGCCTTCAAAGCCGCCATAGCAGCGCTCGCGCAGGCCGGCATCCATGACCACCGGCATGCCGTGCAGGCTGGCCACGGCGGCGGCGGTCTGGTGCGCCCGTTTCAGGTCGCTGGCATAGATGGCGTTCAGGGGCGCGCCTGCCAGGGCCCGTGCCAATGCCGCGGCCTGGCGCACGCCTTCATCATTGAGGGCAATGTCGATATGGCCCTGCAGGCGGCGCTCGGCATTCCATGCGGTTTCCCCATGGCGAATGAGGAGGATGTGGGTGGTGTCAGTATTGGTAGCGGGCATCTAGGTGAGCGTGGTTACAACGTCGGGATTGAGCGAATACACGCCGAAAATCTGGGCTTCGTCCAGGATATGGCCGCGAATGGCCAGGCGCGCCTCGGGACCGGTGAAGCGCCCTTCGAGCGGCAGGCGCGGGATATCCAATGCATACAGGGTAAAGATGTACGCGTGGGCGCGCTGGTCGTTCCAGGGCGGGCACGGTCCGTCATAGCCGTAATACTCGCCTGCCATGTCGGGATCGGACGCGAACCAGCTGGTGTAGTCGTTGACGCCCTGGCGCAGCTGGTGTTCGGTGCCATTCTTGATGGTAAAGGGTACCAGCGGCCCCGGCTTGCCGTGCGGCGTGACCAGTTCCGACAGCAGGCCCTGGCCCAGGCTGCGCAGGGCCACGGGAATATCGACCAGGGTCCAGTGGTAAAAATCGGCCCGCGGCAATTCCAGCGCCACCACGTGGCCCTCCTTGTTGACATCGGTGCCGATGGTGGGCGCGTCAATGTCGCGGCACAGCAGCACGAGCGACTCGGTACCGGCGGGAACGTCGTCCCAGGCCAGATGGGGATTGCGGTTGGGCGCAAAACGCACGTGCGTGACCGGATCAATCACGGCAAAGGCACAGTCTGGCGGGATGATGCCGCCATCATTAAAGGAATCGCTCCACAGCTTCATGTCATGCTCCTGCTACTGATGGTATTGACCGTTTTTAGGACCCGGGGTTCGGCTTGGGCGCGACTTGCAGCCAGATCGTGACGGGGCCGTCATTGGTGAGGGAAACCTTCATGTCCGCGCCGAACCGGCCAACCTCGACCTTAGCGTGGCGCGCCCTGGCCTGGCGCACGGCATGGTCGAACAGGCGCTGGCCATCGGCCGGCGCGGCCGCCGGCGTAAACGAGGGCCGGGTGCCGGAGCGGGTGTCGGCCGCCAGCGTGAACTGGGGGACCAGCAGCAGGCCGCCCGCCGTGTCCGTGATGCTCAGGTTCATCTTGCCTGCCGCGTCGGCAAACACCCGGTAGCCCAGCAGCTTGGTCAGCAAGGCATCGGCTTGCTTCTCGCTGTCGCCCTTTTCCGCGCACAGCAGCACCAGCAGGCCGGCCTCGATGGCGCCGATCGTCTCGCCTTCCACCACCACGCTGGCGTGGCTCACCCGCTGCAGCAGGGCAATCATGCGGACAGGGTGACGCGGGCAAACTTGCGCTTGCCAACTTGCAGGACAAACGTGCCGGCAGCCATTTTCATGGCCTTGTCGCTCACCACGGCGCCGTCAATACGGACCCCGCCCTGGTCCACCATGCGCATGGCTTCGGAAGTCGATGCGCACAGGCCAGCCTGTTTTAACAGGTGGGCCACGCCCAGCGGGGCGCCGGACAGCGCGATCTCCGCCACATCATCGGGAATCCCGCCCTTGGAACGGTTGACAAAGTCCGCCAGCGCATCGTCGGCGGCCTGGGCCGAATGAAAGCGCGTCACGATCTCCTTGCCCAGCGCCACCTTGGCGTCGCGCGGATTGCGCCCGCCCGCCACGTCCGCTTTCAGTGTGGCAATGTCCGCAATCGAGCTGAACGACAGCAATTCATAGTAGCGCCACATCATGACGTCCGAAATGCTCATCAGTTTGGCAAACATGATGTTGGCCGGCTCGGTGATACCTATATAGTTGTTCTTGGACTTGGACATCTTGTCCACGCCGTCGAGTCCTTCCAGCAAGGGCATGGTCAGGATGCATTGCTGCTCCTGGCCGTAATCCTTCTGCAGCTCGCGGCCAACCAGCAAGTTAAATTTCTGGTCCGTTCCACCCAGCTCAAGGTCTGCCTGTAAAGCGACCGAATCGTAGCCCTGCATGAGAGGATAGAGGAACTCATGGACGGCAATCGGGGTCCCACTCTTGTAGCGCTTGGTGAAATCGTCGCGTTCCATCATGCGCGCCACGGTATAGCGCGAAGCCAGCTCAATCATGCCGCGTGCGCCGAGGGGATCGCACCACTCGGAGTTGTAGCGAATTTCCGTACGGGCCGGGTCCAGCACGAGCGAGGCCTGCTTAAAGTACGTCATGGCATTTTGTTCCACCTGTTCCCGCGTCAGGGGCGGGCGCGTGGCGTTGCGGCCCGACGGGTCGCCAATCATGGAAGTAAAGTCGCCAATAAGGAAAATGACGTGGTGCCCCAGGTCTTGCAGCTGGCGCATCTTGTTGAGCACCACCGTGTGGCCCAGGTGCAGGTCCGGTGCCGTCGGGTCCAGGCCCAGCTTGATGCGCAGGGGCTGGCCATCGCGTTCGGAGCGCGCCAGCTTTTGCGCAAATTCGCTTTCAATCAGCAACTCGTCCACACCGCGTTTGGTGATCGCGAGGGCTTCCAGCACCTTGTCCGACAGGGGCAAGGCAGGAGTGGAGACAGGCTTGGAAGGTGTGGTGGTGGTCATGTTTAACTTATAACGGTTCAATACGGAGTGAGGAAAAAGTTGGCTGACTTCAAGAATTTGGTATAATTCCCGATCCGATTAATCTTGCCTAGCGAAAACTAAACACAATAACAACAAGAAAAAGTAGCGCTCTTCGTGAATGTTCAAGCGGCAAATTTTAACTGATTGCATGAATCCTATACATAAAATCACAGGTAAAAGCTGGACCGGCCTGCTGGGAACGACGCGAAAAGCGCGCATTACGCGTGCTGGCGCGACCTTCCTGACAGTGTGCGCTTTCGGCGCTTACGGCGTTGCGCCGATTGCACCTGATGCATCGGATCTGCCGGTAAAGTCCATCGCCCAAGATCTCGAACTGCCAGACCTGGCCGAGCAGATCGCTGCCCTTCAGCAAGACGAACAGCAATTCGTCCAGGAAGAGCGCATCCGCCCAGGTGACACGCTGGCCATTTTGCTGCAACGCTTAGGCGTGCAGGATGCCGCCGCGGTCGAATTCATCAAGTCCGACAAGGTCGCCAAGACCGTCATGCAGCTCAAGACCGGCAAGAAGGTCCAGGCGCAGGTGGACGAAGAAGGCCAGCTGCAGTGGCTGCGCGCCACGCTGGTCGACGGCCGCGACAATCCTACCAAACAAGTGTCGATCACCCGCGAAGGCGACAAGTTCTACGCCCGCAGCGTGGTCGCCCAGCTCGAGCGCCGCGTGGAAATGCGCGCCCGTGAAATCACCACTTCGCTCTACGGCGCCACCGATGCCACGACCGACGGCGGCAAGCTGCCTGACACCGTGGTGGCCCAGCTGATCGAAATGTTTTCGACCAATATTGACTTCCGTACCGACCTGAAACGGGGCGACCGCTTCAATGTGGTCTACGAAACGTTCTGGCAGGATGGCGAAATGGTGCGCGCAGGCCGCATTCTGGCCGGCGAATTCACCAACCGCGGCACCACCTACCAGACGGTCTGGTACGAAGATCCTGTGACCAAGCAGAGCGGCTACTACAGCATGGACGGCAAGGCCCTGAAAAAAGGCTTCCTCAAGTCGCCGCTGGAATTTTCCCGTATTTCGTCCGGCTTCTCCAACCGCATCCACCCCATTTCGGGTGTGTGGAAGGCGCACAAGGGCGTGGACTACGCTGCGGCCCAGGGCACGCCAATCCGCGCGTCCGGCGACGGCGTCGTTGATTTTGCCGGCGTGCAGGGTGGCTACGGCAATTTTGTTGTGCTCAAACACTGGTCCAACTACACCACCGCCTACGCCCACATGAGCCGTTTCGCGCCTGGCGTGCGCCGTGGCGCCCAGGTCAAGCAGGGCGATGTGATCGGCTATGTCGGTTCCACCGGCTGGTCCACCGGCGCCCACCTGCACTACGAGTTCCGCGTTGGCAACGTTGCCCGTGATCCGATGACGGTCAAGGTCCTGAACCAGGCCCCGATGTCCGCCGCCGAGATGGCCCGGTTCCAGATGACGGCCGCCGACATGACCCACCGCTTCGCCCTGCTGCGCCCGACCGGCACCGCGATGGCTGTGCGCTGACCCGCGTCGCACGCAAGATCCAGGAAGGCCCGGTGTTCGCCGGGCCTTCTTTTTTTTGCCCATCAGGTTTAGGATGAAGGCATGACCACTTCCACCCTCTTTATCGGCTTAATGTCGGGCACCAGCATGGACGGCGTGGACGGGGTGCTGGCCGACTTTGCCGGCAACGCCATCCGCACCGTCAAGGCCGCCTTTTCACCCTTTCCCGCCCCGCTCAGGGCGCGCCTGATGGACTTGCAGACGGCCGGCGCCAATGAAATCGAGCGCGAAGCCCAGGCTGGGAATGCACTGGCAGCCATCTATGCCGGCTGCGTGGCCCAGCTGACACCGTTCGCGCAAGGAAAGATCGCAGCGATTGCCGTCCATGGCCAGACCACGCGCCATCGGCCCGAACTGGGCTTGACGCGCCAGACCAACAACCCGGCCCTGCTGGCAGAGCTGACCGGCATTGACGTCATTGCCGACTTTCGCAGCCGTGACGTGGCGGCGGGCGGCCAGGGCGCGCCGCTGGTGCCCGCCTTCCACCGGGCCCAGTTCGGCAAAGAAGGGGCAACCCGGGTAGTGGTCAACATTGGCGGCATCAGCAATATCAGCGTGCTGTACCCGGACGGGCGCACCGGCGGCTTCGATACCGGGCCGGGCAACGTCTTGATGGATGGGTGGATCGGGCGCCACCAGGGCCAGCCCTATGACGCCGACGGCGCCTGGGCGGCCTCGGGCCGGGTCGATGGCGCCCTGCTGGCGCGCTTGAAGCGCGAGCCCTACTTCAGCCAGTCGGCGCCCAAGAGCACCGGGCGCGACCTGTTCCACATGGACTGGCTCGATGCCCGTCTGCAGGGATCGCGCGCGGCGCCGGAGAACATCCAGGCCACCCTGACGGCCCTGACGGCCCACACCATTGCCGACGCCATCGGCATTGCCGCGCCCGGGGTGGAGGCCGTCTACGTGTGCGGCGGCGGGGCGAGCAACGGCACCCTGCTGCGCGAACTTGCCGCGGCGCTGGGAGGAAGAGTACCGGTGGAATCGACGGAAGTGCTCGGGGTGGCACCGAACCACGTGGAAGCGCTGGCCTTTGCCTGGCTGGGCTACCGCTTCACGCGGCGCGAAGCGGGCAACCTGGCCGCGGTGACGGGCGCCAAGGGCCCCAGGGTCCTGGGCGCCCTCTATCCCGCGTGAAACGCGGCGCCGTGCAGCTTAGACGGAAAACGAGGAGCCGCAGCCGCAGGTGGAGGTAGCGGTGGGATTCTTGATCACGAACTGGGCACCCTCGAGGTCATCCTTGTAGTCAATTTCAGCGCCCACCAGGTACTGGTAGCTCATGGAATCGATCAGCAGTTGCACGCCGTTCTTGACCATGGTGGTGTCGTCTTCGTTGACGATTTCATCGAACGTGAAGCCGTATTGAAAACCCGAGCAGCCGCCACCTTGCACGAACACGCGCAACTTCAGGTCGGGATTGCCCTCTTCCTCGATGAGCTGGGCCACTTTTTGGGCGGCGCTGTCGGTGAAGACGATCGGGGCAGGCATTACATCCAGGGATTCGATAACGGCGTTCATGTGATACTCCTACGGGGACAATGGGTCCATTATAGACTGTTGGCGGTCCTCACGCCTCCGATACCTTGAAGATGGACGGGGGAGTGATGGCGATATGAAACTCCGGTTCGCCGGCTTCCTGATGGGTGAGCGTGCCGGCCACGGTGGCGCCACTATGCATTTCCAGTTTTTTATAGTGGACATTGCCTATGATGCGGCCTTTCGGCTGCAATTCAAGCAGTTCCGTCGCGTACACATCGCCGGCGATGTAGCCTTCCACGATCAGGGTGGCACAATGGACATTGCCCAGGATGCGGGCATGCTCGGACACGATCAGCACGTTTTCCGTGCTTTCGCCGCCCAGCACGTCGCCATTGACCTCGCCGTCAATGCGCAGCCCGCCTGTAAAGCACAGATTGCCCTCAATCCGGGCGGAAATTCCGACCAGGCTATCAATTTCCGTTTTTGAACTACGACCGAACATGATGGCACTCCTCAAAGTGACAGGTTGCGAAACCGCAGGCACCGGGAGGAGCGCGCGGACGGTGGGGTCTTGCCAGATCGACCAGAGCCTGAAGTGAATTTACAGCTATCAGTTCTGGCAGGAATTGATCTGCCCCACACCATCCGCAAGGAGCCGTAGCGGCCCCGTCAGACGTTTGCTCAAGGCAGCAGCGCCACCTGCTGCAAGCCCTTGCCTTCGTCCAGGCCAAACATCAGGTTCATGCACTGGACGGCCTGGCCGGATGCGCCCTTGACCAGGTTGTCCTGTACCGCCAGGATAATGACGGTATTGCCATCATTGGGGCGATGCAGCGCCAGGCGCAGCATGTTCGAGCCGCGGGTGGAGCGCGTTTCCGGGTGCGAGCCGAACGGCATCACGTCGACGAAAGGCGCATCGCGGTAAGTATCCTCGAACAGCTTTTGCAAGCCATCATTGTCGATCGCCGTCGTCAGGCGCGCATACATGGTCGAATGCATGCCGCGGATCATCGGCACCAGGTGAGGCGTAAAGATCAGGGATACCGGCATGCCCGTATAGCGCTGCAGCTGGGCCACGGTTTCCGGCGTGTGGCGGTGGCCGGACACGCCATAGGCCTTGAAATTGTCGCTCGACTCCGAAAACAGGGTGCCGATCTCGGCCTTGCGGCCGGCACCGGACACGCCCGACTTGGCGTCAGCGATCAGGGCACTGGTATCGATCAGGTTGGCCTTGATCAGGGGATAAAAGCCCAGCTGCATGGTGGTGGGATAGCAACCGGGATTGGCGACCAGGCGCGCGCCCTTGATGGCGTCGCGGTTCAGTTCCGGCAGACCGTAGACGGCCTCTTCCAGCAGATCCGGGCAGGTGTGGGGAATCTTGTACCACTGCTCAAAGACTTCCCTGTTCTTGATGCGGAAGTCGGCGGCCAGGTCGATCACCTTGACGCCGGCGGCCAGCAGTTCCGGCGCCTGGGCCATGGCCACGCCGTGCGGGGTGGCAAAGAAGACCACATCGCACTTGGTCAGGTCGACCTTGTCGGGCGCCGAAAAGGCCAGGTCCACGCGCCCGCGCAGCGAAGGAAACATGTCCGCCACCGGCAAGCCATCTTCCTTGCGCGACGTGATGGCCGTCAGTGTCACATCCGGATGAACCGACAGCAGGCGCAGCAGTTCCACCCCTGTATATCCCGTACCGCCGACGATGCCAACTTTAATCATATGCATTCCTTGAAATGAGTGGGCTCGCGCCCGAACCATGCAATTTTAACAGCGCCACGAAAACCCCGCGCCCGCCACCCCCACCCCGGGGTCAGACCACTTAAAAGCTTAAAAAGTAATAGCCCGTCGTCACTACCGTCCCGTCACGCAACGCTTTCAGTGCCCCGCAACCAGCATATTGCCCGTTCCTTCGCAAAAACCGGAGTCCAGCACTACTTCGCGCTGCTAAAACCGAAGAATATGTATCGCAAGCATTGAATGCCGACAAAGTTGCAATTTCGTCGTTTAAGTGGTCTGACCCTGGTGGTAGGAAATGTTGGAGATCGAGGGGCGTAAAAAAAGCCGCAGGCGGGGCCGGCGGCTTTTTCGGTCCGGGCGCACCTGGGTGCGCCGGCGGAAGCACAATTAACGCTTCGAGAACTGCTTGGCGCGGCGTGCTTTGCGCAGGCCGACTTTTTTGCGCTCAACTTCGCGCGCATCGCGGGTGACGAAACCGGCACGTGCCAGGTCGCCCTTCAGTGCTGCGTCATAGTCGATCAGGGCGCGGGTGATGCCATGACGTACTGCACCTGCCTGGCCCGACTCGCCACCACCGTGAACGTTGACCTTGATGTCAAAACGCTCAACGTTGCCGGTCAGTTCCAGCGGCTGGCGAATCACCATCAGGCCGGTCTCGCGCGAAAAATAATCCGCTGCTGGCTTGCCGTTAACGATGATTTGGCCAGTGCCAACCTTGATGAACACGCGAGCGACTGCACTCTTGCGACGGCCTGTGCCGTAATTGTAGTTACCGATCATGTCAGCTCCTTAGAGAACGAGTGCTTTAGGTTGCTGGGCCGCGTGCGGATGGGAACCTTCCGCGTACACTTTGAGCTTCTTGATCATCGCGTAGCCAAGCGGGCCCTTAGGCAGCATGCCCTTGACCGCTTTTTCCAGCGCGCGACCCGGAAAACGCTGCTGCATTTTCAGGAAATTGGTTTCGTAGATGCCGCCTGGGTAGCCCGAGTGACGGTAGTAGGTCTTCTCGGTGGCCTTGGTGCCGGTAACGCGCAGCTTGCCTGCATTGATCACGACGATGAAATCGCCCGTGTCGACGTGCGGAGTGAATTCTGGTTTATGTTTGCCGCGCAGTCGGCGTGCCACTTCGCTGGCAACACGTCCGAGGACCAAGTCCGTCGCGTCAACCACGAACCAATCGCGCTGGACTTCATGTCCTTTAGCGGAAAAAGTTTTCATGTTGACTTCCTAATAATAGTACATCGCTCAAATGGTGGTTCCGCCCTGATAGCTTGCGGACTCTGCCTTATAGTCTTTCCTGAGCAAACGGAAAGCCGGCTACTATAACGCAATAAGATTCATCCAGTCAAGGCCTGGACGCAACTGTCCGCCAGGCATCATGACCTGCCATAGATACAGCGCAAATCGCTATGGCGAACCCAGCCATAGACTCTTCTTCACCTTACTTACAAGGAGAAGGGTCATGAACAATTTTCCTCGACAATTGACGCACGCTTCGGGCGCTCCCATGCTGCTCGATCCCACCCGCCTGCTGCTCGTTTTCAAGCAGCCCATCGAGCGCAACAACCTGCTGCGCATGCTGTCCGAACTCGACCTGCTGCTCGAAGACGGTGCGGCCGAACTGGAACAGGCAGTGCCCGGTGAAGTCGTCAATCATTCCGCCACCCGCGCCTTTGTCCAGTCGCGCCGCGCCATCACCCAGCAGCGCTTCGAGACCATCCAGACCACCGCCCTGATCTTCGGCCTGAGCTTTATTGCGCCGGTCTATCGCCTGGCCGGTGAATCGGGCCGCCGCGCCCTGGTGGTGCCGCTGCCCAATGTGCTGGTGGTGCGCCTGCGCGAGCAGGTCGGCCAGCAGACCCAGCAGCCGCCCGTCATTGCCGGCACCCAGCTGGCCCAGGTTGGCCAGGAGTTCCAGGGCGTCCAGTCCCTGCTCGGCCTGCCCCAAGTGGACTTCGCGCCATTCTTCGCCGCCGCCACCTTCCCTGCCGGCGCGGCTCCCCGCATCCAGGAAGTGCCCGAGAAATCGCGCTATCTGAATGGCTTCCGTTATTTCGTCATCCAGAACCCCGAACAGGTCAACGCCTACCAGCTGCGCGCCCTGCTCCAGCGCGATACCACGCGCCAGATCGTGGACGTGCAGTTCGAGACGCTGCCGATGATCAAGCCCACGGCAGCGGTACCGACCGATGCCCTGTTCTCGCAGCAGTGGGACATGGTACGCATCGGCGCCGCCGGCCCCGGCACCACGGGCTGGGATATCTCGATCGGCGACGCCACGGTGGTGGTGGCCGTCCTCGATGAGGGCGTGGACCTGTCGCATCCGGACCTCAGGTTCGCCAGCAATGGCGTCAATCTGGGCAACCTGTCCCTGCCCGGCGCTCCCACCGGCAATCACGGCACCGCCGTCGCCGGCATCGTGGGCGCCTTGATCAACAATGCGCTGGGCATCGCAGGCGTGGCCGGTGGCACCCGCATCCTGCCGCTGGCATTTGATACCTGGAGCGACGTCGAGGTGGCCATCGGCATCAACTATGCCCGCCTGCACGGGGCCGATGTGATCAACATGAGCTTTGGCTTTAACGGCTGGAGCCAGGCCATCATCAATCCGGCCATCGACGCTGCCTTTGCCGCCAACATCGTGCTGGTCGCCGCCACCCATAATCACAATGGCGCCATCACCTACCCGGCCACCCATCCACTGGTCATTGCCGTTGGCGCTTCCGATGAAGTGGACAACCGCAAGAGCCCGACCTCGCCCGACATGGAAGGCTGGGGCTCGAACTTCGGCGCCCAGATCTCGGTCGTCGCCCCCGGCGTCCACATTCCCACCACCGACCGCCTGGGCGCGGCCGGCTACAACACCACCCCCGGCAGCGCGGGCGACTTCATGTTGACCTTTAACGGCACCTCCGCCGCCACGCCCCACGTGGCCGGCCTGGCCGCCCTGATCCGCGCCATCTACCCCACCCTCACCAACGTCCAGATCCGTACCCTGATCGAACGCTCGGCCGAGAAAGTGGGCACGGTGGCGTACAACCCGGTCACCGGCTACCCCAGCGGCACCTGGAACCAGGAGATGGGCTATGGCCGCATCAATGTGATGCGCGCCCTGGACGCGGCCGACGTCATCATCAAGGACGCCCCGGCCGATACCGGCACCGAGCCCTTCGCAGGCGGCAATTTCTGGGCCTTCTCCGACATCGTGGTGCGCATCACCGACGATGGCGTGTTCGTGCCGGGCGACCCGCTGCAGTCGAAGAACGTGGAACGCGGCCAGCCGAACTACGTCTACATCCGCGTGACCAACAACGGTCCGCGCGAGGCGCGCAATGTGTCCGTCACGGCCCGCATCACGCCGTTCATCGGCCTGCAGTTTGTCTACCCGCACGACTTCACCGTGGTCGACGCGGCCCACGTCTCGCCGGCACCGCTGCAGACCACCTTTGCCAGCATCCCGGCCGGCACCTCGGTCCTGGCCCGCTTCCGCATCGAAGCTGCCCAGACCGAGACCCTGTATGGCTGGGTCGCAGGCCAGAACTGGCACCCATGCCTGCTGGCGACCGTGGTGGCGGACAATGACTATGCCTTCTCCACCACGGCCCTGTCGGGCACCACCGCGGTCACCCCGCGCGTGAACAACCTGGCCCAGCGCAACCTGTCGGTGATCGACGTGCTGGCCGGCGCCACCGCCACCCTGCCTTTCATTGCCGGCCACCGCCTCAATGCGGAGCGCAGCATGACGCTGGTGATCGACCGCAGCCGCCTGCCGCAAAAGACGCCCCTGCTGCTGTCGCTCGACGATGACGGCTCGGCTTTCCCGCTGGTCGATTTCGTACCGCCCCAGCGCGATCCCGACGACATGGAGCAGGACGAGTGCGGTGCATCCTCGCTGGTCTTCCTGGAGCCTACCCGGATCCAGACCCGGCTTGGCTGCAGCTCCGGCATCATGACGCTGGCGCGCGGGTCGCGCTTTGACTGCGCTGCCGTCACCCAGCCGGGTGCGGTGGAAGTCATCGGTGGGGACGTGATCGTGCGCGGCAACCGCCGCTACGTGAGCATCGAAGCGTCGCAGGTGGTGGTGCGCATTCAAAAGGCACCCAACCAGATCTACGCCATGTCGCTGAAAACCACGATCGCCGCCGGCGCCGAAACCGGCGAGCAGTACCTGATCCAGATCGCGCAGCAAAACGCCCAGGGCACCGTGGTCGGCGGCGCCGCTGTGGTGTACGTGGTGGCCTGACGGACCTGACCGGTGGCCACCACGGCACCGGTCGCTGACAGGGCATCACAGGTAGTCAGAGCACAGGGGGCGCGGCCGCACCCCCTGTGCTTTTTTTTGCCTTTCTGCACCATACATATCCCATTCTCATTGACGGCAGAAAGAATGGCACCTTAGTATGTCCGTGCATCCATTGACGGGAGACACAGTGAAATTGAGGACGATCGTACGCGTCGCGCTGCTTGCGCCCGCTGCCGTGACGGCCGCCGTGGCCGCCGCCGCGCCCGGCAAGAGCTGCCATTTGCCCGGCGCCGAAGAAGCCCTGCGCTGCGTGACGCTGGCCGTACCCCTCGACTACAGCAAGCCGTCCGGATCCACGCTCAAGCTGCACGTCACGGTGGCACCGGCGTTTCGCGAGTCGGCCCGGGGCGACCCGGTGTTCCTGCTCGCTGGCGGGCCCGGCCAGGCCGGTTCGGACGTGCTGATGGTGCTCAACTCCACCCTGCGCCGCGTGCGCGCCACGCGCGACGTGGTCATCATTGACCAGCGCGGCACCGGCAAGTCGGGGCGCCTGGCCTGCCCGCACGAAAAGAACGAAGACAGCATGTCCCAGGACGAGATCGAAGCGGCCGTCAAGCGCTGCATTGCCAGCGTCCGCCAGCCTTACGCCGCCTTCAGCACCGCCAATGCCGCGCGCGACATGGAGCAGGTGCGCAAGGCGCTCGGCTACGACAGCATCAATTTGCTGGGCGTCTCGTACGGCACGCGCCTGGCGCAGCACTACGTGCGCCTGTATCCGGGCCAGGTGCGCGCCATGGTGCTCGATGGCGTGGCCGCGCCCGACCAGATCATCCCGGCCGCCGGGCAGGATGGCGAAGCGGCCCTCAAGCGCGTGTTTGCCGACTGCGCGGCCGACAAGGCCTGCAATGGCGCCTTCCCCGCCATCGGCCAGCAGTTCGATGCCCTCAGAAAGCGCGTGGAAGCCGGCATCGACCTCGAATTTCCCGATCCGCGCACGGCGCGCCCGTCCAGGGTCCGCATGACGCCGGACCGCTTCTACAGCACCTTGCACCAGATCCTTTACAGCCCGGACGACAGCCGGCGCCTGCCCTTTCTCATCAACAGCGCCTACAACAACCGCTGGCAGCCCTTTATCGCGCGCCGCAATGCCGGTTCCGACTTTTCCGTCGACGGGCCGGTGTCCACCCTGATGCACCTGGCCGTGGTGTGCGCCGAGGATGTGCCGCGCCTGGGCCAGGCCCAGCGCAGCGCCGAACAGGCCACCCTGGCCGCCCCCCTGCTCGACAGCGTCCTGAAGGCGTGCGCCATCATGGATGTGGCGCCCGCCGCGCCAGCCCCGGCGACCATCATCAAGGCGCCGGTGCTGATGCTCTCCGGCGCGCTCGACCCGGTCACGCCGCCGCGCCGCGCCGAGGCAGCGGGCAAGTTCATGAGCGCGGCCCAGCACCTGGTGGTGGCCAACGCCGGCCACGGCATCCTGTCCCTGGGCTGCGCCCCGCGCCTGCTGCGCGAATTTCTCGACCGCCCGAGCCAAAAAGTGGCCGCCAAGTGCCTGGACGAGATTCCGGCGCCCACCTTCCAGCTCGGCAGCGCCGGGCCGCAACCCTGAACCACGGACAGGAACCACCATGATTGAAGTCAACGACGTGCGCAAGCAGTTCGGTGCGATCCAGGCCCTGGGTGGGGTAAGCTTTGCCGCGCGCGACGGCCAGATCACCGCCCTGCTGGGCCCCAACGGGGCCGGCAAGACCACGCTGCTGCGCCTGCTGGTGGGCCTGCTCAAGCGCGACACGGGCAGCATCCTGATCGATGGCGTGGACCCGGAAAAAGACCCCATGAGCGTGCGCCGCAACATCGGCTTTCTCACCGACCAGTTCGGCCTGTACGAACGCATGACCACGCGCGAATACCTGCTGTACTTCGGCGAACTCAATGGCATGACGGTGGCCGCCGCCAATCTGCGCATCGATGAAGTGTCGCATTTGCTGGGCCTGGGCGACATCCTGGAACGCCGCTCCAAGGGCTTTTCGCAGGGCCAGCGCATCAAGGTCGCCATGGCGCGCACCCTGCTGCACCGCCCGCGCAACCTGCTGCTGGACGAACCCTCGCGCGGCCTGGACGTGATGAGCACGCGCGCCCTGCGCACTGCCCTCGGCGTGCTGCGCGCCGAAGGCTGCTGCGTGATCATGGCCACCCACGTCATGCAGGAAGTCACCCACCTGTGCGACGACGTCATCGTGATCGCCAAGGGCCACACCGTGGCCCAGGGTTCGCCCGCAGAACTGTGCCGCCGCACCGGCATCGCCAGCCTGGAAGACGCCTTTGTCAGCCTGGTGGGCACCGAAGAAGGAATCGTCGCATGAAGTCCAGGTTCACCATCGTTTTCCTCAAGGAGTTCCGGGAGCACCTGCGCGACAAGCGTTCGCTGGCCATGCTCGGGGTGTTCGTGCTGATGTTTCCCCTCATGCTCGGCTACATCCTCAACAACTCGATCGAAAAGGCCACCAAGCCGGAGCGCGAAGGCATGGAGCTGGCCGTCATTGGCGGCGCCCAGGCACCGACCCTGATGTCGCAGCTCAGGCAGAAGAACATCACCGTCGTCGACATGGAAGACATGGACGAGGAAGCCATCACCAGGCTGCTGCGCCAGCGCAAGGCGGTGGCCGTGCTGCGCCTGAAAGACAATTACGCGGCCAACTACATGGAAATGCGCCCGGCCGACATCGAGCTGTGGTTCGACTCGGCCAGCGACGACGGGCCGCGCCGGCGCGACATCGAGGACGTGCTCAATGCCTACAGCTCCGCCATCGCCGGCGCGCGCCTGCTGGCGCACGGGGTCTCGCCGGCCACGCTCTCGCCGGTCAAGGTGCAGCGCTACGACACCGGCAGCAATGCCTCGCGCTCGGCCACGCTGCTTGGCGCCATGCTCGGCATGCTGTTCCTGCCCGCTTTCACATGCTGCATGTCGGCCGCGGTCGACAGCACCGCCGGCGAACGGGAGCGGCGCTCGCTCGAAGTACTCATGGCCCAGCCGGTCACGCCCTGGACCCTGGTATGCGGCAAATGGATTGCCGCCGCCGCGCTTGGCCTCATTGGCCTGTGCCTGGGCATGCTGCTGGCGCACCTGATCCTGAGCTGGCTGCCGCTGGAGGAAATCGGCATGTCGTGGCGCCTGACTTCGTACGACCTGCTGCGCGTGTGCGTGGCCTCGATTCCCCTGTGCCTGTTCGGCGCGGCGCTGCAGATCGCCCTGGCCATGAATTCCAAGAGCTACAAGGAGGCGCAAAGTGTGCTCAGCATCGTCACCCTGCTGCCGCTGGCGCCGGGCGCGGTGGTGGCCATGATGGATATCGAAGCTGCGTGGTGGATGTACCTGGTGCCGATGCTGTCGAACCAGAACCTGATGCGCGAACTGGCCAAGGGGCAGGAACTGGGGGCGCTGCCCTATGTGATGACGGCATTATGCTCGCTGCTGCCGGCGCTGGCCATCATTGCCTTTGCCAGCTGGCGCATGAAGAGCGAGCGTTACGTGCTGGCGGTGTAGGACCGCGCACCGGCTAATTGGGGGCGCCGCAAACCTGAATGCGCCGCCTCATTTACAATAAGCCATTGCACACAGGAGAGCCGCATGGAAGTGACAGTCAGCTGGAATGGCCCGTCGGGCATGAGTTTCCGGGCCCGCACGGGTTCCGGCCACATGGTAAGCATGGATGGCGCGCCCGAAGGCGGCGGGCACAATCTGGCGCCCCGTCCCATGGAAATGGTATTGCTCGGCACCGGCGGCTGCACCGCCTATGACGTGGTCCTGATTCTCAAGCGCGGGCGCGAAGATGTGCGCGGCTGCGAGGTGACGCTCAAGGCCGAGCGGGCCGAGACCGATCCCAAGGTCTTCACCCGCATCCACTTCCATTTCACCGTCACCGGCAAGAACCTCAAGACCACCACCGTGGAGCGGGCCGTGAGCCTGTCGCACGACAAATACTGCTCGGCCTCGATCATGCTGGCCAAGTCGGCCGAGATCACCCACAGTTTCGAGATCGTCGAAGGCTGATTCCGCCGCGCGAGCGGTCAGACGTAGTAGGCAGTGGTGGTCATCACCTTGGCCATGGCCGACATCACCTTGCGCACCGGCGCCGGCGCGTCGATCGCGCCCAGGTCGCGTGCGGCCTGGCCGTGGGCCGCTTCATCCTGGCGCATCTGCTCGACGATGGCGCGCGACTTGGCATCCTGCTCCGGCAGCATGGCCAGGTGGCCCTGCAGGTGTTCTTCCACCTGGCGCTCGGTTTCCACCACAAAGCCCAGGCTGCGCTTGTCGCCCAGCTGGGCAGCCAGGGTGCCCAGCGCATAGGCGCCGGCATACCACACGGGATTGAGCAGCGAAGGCTGCGAGCCGAGTTCAGTGAGGCGCTTGGCGGTCCAGGCCAGGTGGTCTTCTTCCTCGCGCCCGGCCTGCTCGAACTGGGCGCGCATGGCATCGCTTTTGGCAAAGCGCGCCTGCGAGTTGTACAGCGCCTGGGCGCACACCTCGCCCACGTGGTTGACCCGCATCAGCCCTGCCGCATGGCGCTGTTCGGCCGCGTCGAGCTGGCCGTCGGCGGCGCGCGCGGCCGGGGTGGGACGCGAGGCGGAGGCCACGCCCGCCATCACGCGCAGGGCCTTGTCGACGCCGACGATCAGCTGGTCCAGGGGAGTGGAATGGCGTTTTTCAAGCATGATGGGCCTCGCGTGCGGTAAAAACCTGATTATAGGCCGCCTGGCCCGGCGCTGCCGTCCGCCGCCTCGGTTGCCCCGTCGCTTGCCGCGTCGGTTACCGCGGCCGGCTCGGACGGCACCGGCGTGGGCTGGCGCTCGATCCAGTCCAGCAGGGCGCCGCCGATATCGACCTTGGAAATATTCTTGGCCACGCCCAGGTTCAGCGACAGCAAAAAGGGAATGGTGTTGACGGGGACCTGGGGACAATGCGCCTTCATGGCAGCGATGAAGCGCGGTGATTCCACCACCGCCACCACCTTGTCGCCGCTCATGAACTGCAGCACGCTGGTGATGCTGTGGCCTTTTCCGATCGACTGGTAGATGAAGCGGTTAAAATCGCGGTCGACCTTTTTAAAGTCAAGTTCATCCGGCGTCATGAGGCCGGACAGGTAATACAGTCCCAGCGCCGTGCGGAACCACGCGGTTGCCTCGACGGTACCGCGTCCGCAGCGCGTAACGGCCAGAACGTTCTCTTTAATAACGCTATCCATCCGGACATTATCCACATTTCCTGGCGGATTGGCGCTGGAATTGCATGGCAGCCGTGTTGCTAGCGCGAATTTGTGCATGCTACCCTCATACTTTAACGACAGGATGGCCCGATGATCGAAGTTTTTGGCCTGGCAAAGCGCTTTGCGACGCCTCCCCACAAGGAGCGGCGGGCCAGACAGCGCGACGTGCGCGAGCATGATGGCTGGTTTCACGCCGTGCGCGACGTGTCGTTCCAGTGCGCGCCCGGAGAAGTGCTGGGCCTGCTCGGACCGAACGGGGCCGGCAAGACCACCACCTTGCGCATCCTCTCGACCGCCCTGCGCCCGGATGCGGGCACGGCCTTCATCAATGGCATGGACGTGCTGGCCGAACCGCTGGAAGCGCGCAAGCGCATCGGGTTCCTGTCCGGCAGCACCGGCCTGTACGGGCGCCTGACCGCGCGCGAGAATGTCGAATACTTCGGCCGCCTGCACGGCATGGCGCCCGAGCGCATCAAGGCGCGCTGCAATGCCCTGTTCGAGCAGCTGCAGATGCACGAATTTGCGCACAAGCGGGCCGACCACCTGTCCACCGGCATGAAGCAGAAGTGTGCCATTGCCCGCACCGTCATCCACGAGCCGCAGATCGTGATCCTGGACGAGCCGACCACGGGCCTGGACGTCATGTCGGCCAAAATCCTGCTCGACTTCATTGCCAGCTACAAGGCGCTGGGCGTGCCACTGATCTTTTCCACCCACCACCTGCACGAAGTGGAAAAGCTGTGCGACCGCGTATGCGTGATCAATCACGGCAAGACTGCCTTCAACGGCAGCCTGGCCGAGATGCGCCACCTGGGCGGCAGCGAGGACCTGTACGACGCCTTTGTCAGCGTCATCAACGAGGAGCCTGTCTAGATGTGGACCGTCTACCTCAAGGAAATGCTCGAACTGCTGCGCGACCGCAAGACCTTCATCTTCACGGTGCTGGTGCCGATTGTCGCCATGCCGCTCATCTTTGCCGGCCTGGGCTACCTCAGTTCTTCGATGTTCAAGAAATCCGAAAATGCGGAACTGACCTACGCCGTCTTCGGCAAGCAGAATGCGCCCCAGCTGTCGGAGCGCTTTGCCCGCGAAAAGGGCTTTCGCGAAGTGCCGCTGGCGGCCCAGGACGACATCAAGCGCGCCATCGACGACGACCGCATCAAGTTTGCACTGGTGATTCCCGACGGCTTTGAAGCAACGCTCAACCGGCATCTCCAGGCTGGCGTGGCCCTGCACTACAACAATGCCGTGGCGGTGGACGTCACGCGCAAGCGCGTTACCGCCGTCATCGACGCCCACAACCACGCCCTGCGCGAAGATGCGCTGTCGGCCATGAAGATGAGCAAGGCGGAACTGCGCTACGTCCTCAATCCGATCCGGCTCGAAGAAATCTCCACCGCCGGCACGCGCGAGCGCCTGGGCGCCATCGTGGGCGGCTTTTTGCCCTACATCCTGCTGATGGTGTGCCTGATGGCCGCCATGTACCCGGCCATTGACCTGGGCGCGGGCGAAAAGGAGCGCGGCACCCTGGAAACGCTGCTGCTGGCCCCCATTCCCCGCACCCAGCTGGTGCTGGCCAAGTTCCTGGTCCTGTTTTCGGTGGGCCTGATGTCGGCCCTGCTGATGGTGGCCAGCATGGGACTGCTGCTGTCGCTGTTCGGCGAGCGCCTCGAAGGCAGCCTGGCGCTGCTGGTTCGGGCCGTGGGCGCGCTCGACCTGGCCATGGTGGCACTCATGCTCATGCCCACGGCCGCCATTTTCGCCTCCATCCTGCTGTCCATTTCCATTTATGCCAAGAGCTACAAGGAAGCGGCCGGCATGGTCTCGCCCCTGATGATGCTGGTGATCGTGCCGATCGTGGTGGCCATGCTGCCCGGCGTCGAGCTCAACTGGTTCTGGTCCATGGTGCCGCTGACCAATGTTTCCCTGGCCATGAAGGAACTGGTCAAGGGCACCATGGATTACCGCATGTTTTCCGCCATCCTGCTCTCGACCACCCTCATTGCCGGCGCCCTGCTGGCCTGGTGCTGCCGCTGGTTCAACCGGGAGGAAGTGTTGTTTCGTAACTAACTTTCCATCAAGAACCCTTGCAACAGGGCGCCGCCCTGCTACCCTGTTTGCGCACTTCGCACCGGTCAAATTGCCGCCTATCGCAAGAAGCGGGCCACCGGGGCGCGCATTTAATACAATGCAATAATAAAAATCCCATGCACAGCATGGGCGTACTGGATCAGGAGTCAGGAATGGAATTACGCATCCGCAATTTGTCCAAGACCTACGCCAATGGCGTGGTGGCCCTGGACAAGGTCAGTCTGAACATCCCGGCCGGGATGTTTGGCTTGCTGGGCCCGAACGGCGCCGGCAAGTCGACCCTGATGCGCACCCTGGCCACCTTGCAGGAATGCGATTCCGGCTCGGTCTTCTTTGGCGAACTCGATGTGCTGGACGACAAGGATGAGATCCGCCGCCTGCTGGGCTACCTGCCGCAGGACTTCGGCCTGTACCCGAAGGTGACCGCCTACGAGCTGCTCGACCATTTTGCGGTGCTCAAGGGCCTGGCGCACCGGGGCCGGCGGCGCGAGGTGGTCGACGGCCTGCTCCAGCAAACCAATCTGTTCGAGGTGCGCAACCAGCGCCTGGGCGGCTTTTCGGGCGGGATGCGCCAGCGTTTCGGCATTGCCCAGGCGCTGCTGGGCGACCCGCAGCTGATCATTGTCGACGAGCCCACTGCCGGCCTCGATCCCCAGGAGCGGGTGCGCTTTCACAACCTGCTGTCCGACATTGGCGAAGACAAGACCGTGATCCTGTCCACCCACATTGTGTCCGACGTGTCGGACTTGTGCGCCAACATGGCCATCATTAACAAGGGCCAGGTGCTGCTGTGCGGGGAACCGCAAAAGCTGATCGACGACATCGATGAAAAAATCTGGGCCCGCTTCGTGACCAAGCAGGAGCTGGCCCACTTCCAGCGCGAACACGATGTCATCTCCACCCGCCTGCTCACCGGCCGCACCCTGATCCACGTGTATGCCGAGCGCGATCCGGGCGAAGGCTTCGAGCCGATCGCCGGCGACCTGGAAGACGTCTACTTCGCCACCATCGCCGGCCGCCACGGCGCCGCAGGTGCCTGCTAGCATGGCGTCGATGCTGCATATCGCCCTGTTCGAGGCCCGCCAGCGCCTCCGGCTGCTCTCGACCTGGGTGTACTTTGGCATGTTCTTTTCGCTGGCCATGCTGTGGATGGCAGCGGCCGGCGGCGTGTTCCGCGAAGCCTTTGTCTCGTTTGGCGGCCAGGTCGCCATCAATGCCCCGTTTTCGATCTCGATCACCGTATCCTTCCTCGGCAGCCTGGGCGTGATCGTGGTGGCGGCCATGGTGGGCCGCTCGGTCCAGCAGGACTTCGAGTACGACATGCACCACTTCTTCTTCACCGCCCCGATCCGCAAGCGCGACTATGTGTTCGGCCGCTTCCTGGGCGCGGCCGCTACCCTGGCCATTGTGTTTTCCAGCGTGCTGCTGGGCGCCTGGCTGGGCACGTTCATCCCCGGCATTGCCCCCGAGCGGCTGGGACCGGCGGTGTTCTGGCACTATCTGCAGCCCTACCTGACGCTGATGCTGCCCAACCTGTTCATCTTTGGCGCCATCTTCTTTGTCCTGGCCGCGCTCACGCGCCGCATGCTGCCCGTGTACGTGGCCAGCGTGGTGATGCTGATCGGTTACATCGTGGCGCCGTCCCTGGCGCGCGACCTCGATTACAAGGCGCTGGCCGCCCTGATCGACCCGTTCGGCACGGCGGCGGTGATCAACATGACCGAGTACTGGACCATTTCGGAGCGCAATACCAGGCTCATTCCCTTCGAAGGCCTGTACCTGCTCAACCGCGTCCTGTGGAGCGGCTTTGCGCTGGTGGTGCTGCTGCTCGGCTACTGGCGCTTCCACCTGGTGGGCACCGTGGACAGCCGCGCCGTGCGCCGCAGCGAAGGCGAGGCGCCACTGCAGCTGTCGCACAGCGCCATTGCCACCGCCGAAGCACCCGACTTTGGCAGCGGCACCATGGCCATGCTCATGCTGCGCTCGACCTGGATGAACCTGCGCGAATCGGTCAGGGACGTGTATTTTGCCGTGATCCTGCTGGCCGCCGTGGCTGCCATCTTCTTCCTGTCCATGAACATGGGCAGCATGTTCGGCACCACCACCTATCCGGTCACCTACCTGGTGCTGGAGGTGATCAAGGCGGCCCTGACCCTGTTCATGGTCGTCATCACCACTTTTTACGCCGGTGAACTGGTGTGGCGCGAGCGCGAGGCGCGCACCGCCGGCATGCTCGACGCCCTGCCCCTGCCCAGCTGGGTGCCCTTGCTGTCCAAGCTGTTTGCCCTGATCGGCCTGCAGGTGCTGGTGCTGGCAGTGGCCATGGTGTGCGGCATGCTGGTGCAGCTGTTCCATGGCTTTTACCGCTTCGAGGTGGCCCTGTACGTGCAGTCGCTGTTTCTGATCGCGCTGCCGTCCTATGTGCTGCTGGCCGTGCTGGCCATTGCCGTCCAGGTGCTGGTGAACCACAAGTACCTGGCCTACTTCGTGATGATCCTGTATTACGCTGCCACCATCAGCGTCGATTCCCTGGGCCTGGACCACCCGATGCTGCTGTACGGCACCACGCCCGAATTCATCTATTCGGCCATGAACGGCTACGGCCACTTCCTGGTGCGCGAGCGCGCCTTTAACCTGTACTGGGGCGGCGCCGCCCTCGTGCTGCTGGTGCTGTCCTGCGTGTTCTGGCCGCGCGGCAGCAATGCCGACTGGCGCAGCCGCGTGCAGCTGGCCCGGCGCAACCTGACGCTGCCGGTACTGACCGCCCTTGGCGCCGGCCTGCTCATCTTTGGCGCCACCGGCGCCACCCTGTATTACACCCTGCACGTCGATGGCAACTACGAGACCGCGTTCCAGGCCGACCAGCGCCGCGCGCAGTACGAGCGGCGCTACCGCCAGTTCGCCTTTGCGCCCCAGCCGCGCATCACCGATGTCGACCTGCGGGTGGCCATCGTGCCGGAACAGCGCCGGCTGGGCGTGATCGGCACCTATCAGCTGGAAAACAAGACGACCCGGCCCATCAGCGTGCTGGCCGTGTCGGTGGCGCCGGGACCGGCGGTGCGGCTCAAGCCGGGCCAGGGCGCACGCCTGCAGCTGGGCGACCCGCAGCGCGGCTTTTATTTGTACCAGCTGGCCACGCCGATGGCGCCCGGCGCCCGCCTGGCGCTGTCGTTCGAGCTCGCGTTCGAACCTGGCGGCCTGGCCGGCATGGGCCGCGACAGCCCGGTGCTGGGCAACGGCACCTTCTTCAACAACGATATCCTGCCGCGCATCGGCTACCAGCAGGGCATGGAGCTGGTCGACGACCGCGACCGCAAGCGCCACGGCCTCGCCGCGCGCCAGGGCATGCTGGCGCCGGACGATCCGCGCGGGCAGGCCAACAGCTTTTTTGCCTCCGACAGCGACTGGATCAATTTCAATGCCGTCATCAGCACCAGCCCGGACCAGATTGCCGTGGCACCGGGCACGCTGGAAAAGGAATGGCTGGCCGGCGGCCGGCGCCATTTCCACTACCGCATGGACAAGCCGATCATGAATTTTTTTGCCGTGCAGTCGGCCAGGTATGAGGTGCGCCACGACCGCTGGCAGGACGTGATCATCGACATTTATTACCACCCGGGCCACGAGTACAACCTGGAGCGCATGATCAAGGGCGTCAAGGCCGCGCTGGCCTACAACACCACCCACTTCAGCCCATACCAGCACAAGATGGTGCGCATTGTCGAATTCCCCCGCTACCAGGCGTACGCGCAGTCCTATCCGGCCACCATCCCGTATTCCGAGGGTCTGGGCTTCATTGCCAAGGTCGAAGAAGACAACCCGCGCGATATCGACTACCCGTTCTACGTGAGCGCCCATGAAGTGGCGCACCAGTGGTGGGGCCACCAGCTGGTCGGCTCCAACACCCGCGGCGCCCAGCTGCTGTCGGAAACGCTGGCCGGCTATTCGGCCCTGATGGTGATGAAGGACGAGGTGGGTCCGGCCCGGATGCGCCGCTTCCTGCGCTACGACCTGTCCGGCTACCTGCGCGGGCGCGCCATGGAGAAACGGCGCGAAGTGCCGCTGGCCGACAGTGAAAACCAGCCCTACCTGCACTACCACAAGGGCAGCCTGGCCATGTACCGCCTGCAGGAAGCCATGGGCGAAGACAAGATCAACACGGTGCTGCACGGACTGCTGGCAGGCCACGCCTTCCACGCCGCGCCCTACCCTTCGGTGACGGTGCTGCTGGACGGCCTGCGCGCCGCCGCCACCCCGGCCCAGCAAGCCCTGGTCACGGAATTGTTTGAATCGATCATCCTGTACCAGAACCGCGCCGTGCAGGCACGCGCCGTGCCCCAGGGCGACGGCAAATACAGCGTGACCGTCAAGGCGCATGTCAGCAAGGTGCGGGCCGGCCCCACGGGCGAGGAGCGCGAGGTGGCCCTGGGCGACTATATTGAATTCGGCGTCGATGACAAGGATGGCAAGCCGCTGGCGCGCGTGCGCCAGCGGGTGACCGCGAACGAGGTCAGCGTGACCATGGTGGTGGGCGCCGAGCCGGCCCGGGCCGGGGTCGACCCTGACCACAAGCTGATCGACCGCAAACCGGGCGACAATATGATCGGGGTCCAGCGCTAGGCATCTCAACAAGGCGCTTTGAATGTTTCTGTTCGTATAGAATTGGCGCTTTTGTAACGGAAGAGCAGCATGCACAGCGCCGCCAGCATTGACCACCATCGTTTCAAGAGCATTCTCACGAGAAACGTCGCCCTCCCGCTGGCAATCGGCGTCTTCAGCGTGCTCATTTTCATCGGCGTTGTCGGTTATCTGCTGTCGATCCTGTCGGGCGTGGAACAGTCCGAGCGCGTGATTCGCCAGGCCAACGAGGTGTCCAAGCTGGCGGTCGACCAGGAAAGCGGCCTGCGCGGCTTCATGCTTACCCATGATGAATCCTTCCTGACGCCCTACAATATCGCGCTGGCCAAGTCCGGCCCGGCCATGCAGAACCTGATTGCAATGTCGCAGGACGATCCGGCGCAGACATCGCGCCTGCGCCAGGTGGTGGAGCTGCAAAGCCAGTGGACCCAGTTTGCCAATGACGCCATTGCCTTGCGCCGCGCCGACGGTGATGTCGTCAGTTTTGTGCGCAGCCGCCGCGGCAAGCTCATTTTCGATGAAATCCGCGAACAGTTTTCCCAGTTCCTGCTCATCGAGCAGCGCCAGCTCATCGAGCGCAGCGCGGCCGCCCAGCGCTTTACCCGCATTGGCGTGGCGATCTACCTCATTGCCAGCCTGGCGCTGGCCTGCATCCTGGCCTGGTTTGGCCGGCGCGACCTGCTGCGCCTGTCGAAGTCGTTCAACGATGTGATCGACCAGCAGCGCGAACATGCCGACGCCCTCGAACGCCAGGCCTGGCAGCGCAGCGGCCAGACCGCCCTGGCTGAACGCTTCATCGGCCAGCAAGGCCTGGCGCGCCTGGGCGCGGCCACCCTGGACCACATTGCCAGCTACACGGGCGCCACCATCGGCGCCATCTACGCGCGCGATGAAGATGGCACCTTGCGCCGCATCGGCGGCTATGGCGTCTCGCCCCAGGACAGCGCGCGCGAAGATGAAGTGTCCCATGCCCGCGACCTGGTGGGACAGGCCATGTCGTCCTCGCGCGTGATCATGCTGGCCGACCTGCCGGATCACTATCTGAAGATCAGTTCAGGGCTGGGCAGCGCCGCCCCGCGCCACGTGGTGCTGGTCCCCGTGGAAAACGAAGGCCAGGCCAACGGCGTGATCGAGCTTGGCTACCTGCAGCTGCCGCCACCGCGCACGCTCGAGTTCCTCGAACTGGTGGCGCCGAATGTGGGCCGCGCCATCGAGGGCGCCATGGCGCGCCGCCGCCTGCAGGATGCACTGGCTGAAACCCAGCAGCTCAACGAAGAACTGCAGGTGCAGCAGGAAGAACTGCGCACCGCCAACGAGGAACTGGAAGAGCAGTCGCGCGTGCTGGAAGAGTCACAGACCATCCTGGAAAACCAGAAGGCCGAACTGGAGCAGAGCAACGAACAGCTGGAAGACCAGGCCAGGGCGCTGGACCAGCGCAACGAGGCCCTCGGCGTGGCCAAGGTGGAGCTGGAAGAGCGCGCCCGGGAATTGCAGCGTGCCAGCAAGTACAAGTCCGAATTCCTGGCCAATATGTCGCACGAACTGCGCACCCCGCTCAACAGTTCGCTGATCCTGGCCAAGCTCCTGAGCGAAAATGCCAAGGGCAACCTGGAGCCGGAACAGATCCAGTTTGCCAATACGATCTACGCAGCCGGCAACGACCTGCTCAACCTGATCAACGACATTCTGGATATCTCCAAGGTGGAAGCGGGCCGCCTGGAACTGGCGCCGGAAACCATATCCCTGGTCAGCCTGGCCGACTCCATGCGCATGACGTTTGCGCCGCTGGCCGAGCAGAAGCACCTGAGCTTTACCACCGAAGTTGATCCCGCGGCGCCGCCCTCGCTGCACACCGATGGCCAGCGCCTGCAGCAAATCCTCAAGAACCTGCTGTCGAACGCCATCAAGTTCACCGACCAGGGCCAGGTGTCGCTGACCATCTCCGGCCACGATGACGGCATGATTGCGTTTGCCGTGCATGATTCGGGCATCGGCATAGCGCAGGACCAGCAGAGCATCATCTTTGAAGCGTTCCGCCAGGCCGACGGCACCACCAGCCGCCGCTACGGTGGCACCGGCCTGGGATTGTCCATCTCGCGCGACCTGGCCGCCCTGCTTGGCGGCCGGATCGAGATCAGCAGCACGCCCGGCAAGGGCAGCACCTTCACCCTGGTGCTGCCGGCGGCACTGGGCGTACAGGCCACGCCGCCAGCCGCCGCCCTGCCGGCGTCCCGCCCCGCTGCCCCGGCCGCGGCCCCTTCCAGCGCCGCGCCGGCAGTGACGGCGCAGTTCCCCGACGACCGCGCGCGCGAACGCGATGGGGCGCGCACGGTGCTGGTGATCGAAGACGATGTGACGTTTGCCCGCATCCTGTTCGACCTGGCCCACGAAATGCAGTACCACTGCCTGGTCGCGCACAACGCCGCTGACGGCCTGCGCACCGCGCACGAACTGCTGCCGGACGCCATCCTGCTCGACCTGGGCCTGCCCGATGGTTCCGGCCTCGATGTGCTGCAAAAGCTCAAGGATGACCCGGAGGCGCGCCACATCCCGGTCCACATCGTGTCGGCCAACGACCGCGCCGATGCCGCCCTGCAGCTTGGCGCCGTCGGCTACGTGGTCAAGCCGGCCACGCGCGAACGCCTGCGTGAAGTATTCCAGACCCTGGAAGGCAAGTTCACCCAAAAGCTCAAGCGCGTACTGCTGGTCGAAGACGACGAGCGCCAGCGCGAGAGCGTGGTGCAGCTGATCGGCGGCGAGGATGTGGAGATCCGCGCCGTGGCCACCGGCGCCGAGGCGCTGGCGCTGCTGCGCGCCGAACTGTTCGACTGCATGATCATCGACCTCAAGCTGCCGGACATGCAGGGCCACGAACTGCTGCGCACCATGGCCGCCGAGCAGATTCGCGCCTTCCCGCCGGTGATCGTCTACACCGGCCGCACCCTGACCCGTGACGAGGAAGCCGAACTGCTCAAGTACTCGCGCTCCATCATCATCAAGGGCGCGCGTTCGCCCGAACGCCTGCTCGACGAAGTGACCCTGTTCCTGCACCGGGTCGAGTCGCAAATGTCGGCCGAGCGCCAGAGCATGCTCAAGACCGTGCGCAGCCGCGACCGGGTGTTCGACGGGCGCCGCATCCTGCTGGTTGACGACGATGTCCGCAACATCTTCTCGCTCACCAGCGCGCTGGAGCAGAAAGGCATCGAGGTGGAAGTGGGCCGCAACGGCTTTGAGGCGCTCGCCAAGCTTGACGAAGTGCCGGACGTGGACCTGGTGCTGATGGACGTGATGATGCCGGGCATGGACGGGCTGGAAGCGACACGCCGCCTGCGCGCCGATGCGCGCTTTGCCAAGCTGCCCGTGATTGCCATCACCGCCAAGGCCATGAAGGATGACCAGGAACAGTGCATGCGCGCGGGCGCCTCGGACTACCTGGCCAAGCCGATTGACCTGGACCGCCTGTATTCGCTGCTGCGGGTATGGCTGCCGAGCGTGGAGCGCCTGTAAATGAATAATCCGGACAGCGGCACGATCGAACTGCGCCTGCTGATGGAGGCGATCTACCTGAAGTACAGCTATGACTTCCGGGACTATTCCGGCGCCTCGCAAAAGCGCCGCGTGCATCACGCCCTGCATCAGATGGATTGCGAGAGCATCTCCGAGCTGCAGGCGCGCGTGCTGCACGACCCGGACGCCTTCATGACGCTGCTGCAATACCTCACCATCCCCACCAGCGAAATGTTCCGCGACCCCGCCTACTTCCTGGCCCTGCGCGAACAGGTGGTGCCGCACCTGCACACCTACCCCTCGCTCAAGATCTGGATCGCCGGCTGCAGCACCGGTGAGGAAGTCTATTCGATCGCCATCATGCTCAAGGAAGAAGGCTTGCTCGAGCGCTCCATCATCTACGCCACCGACATCAACCCGCAATCGCTGGAGCGGGCGCGCAAGGGCGTCTATCCGCTCGAGCGCATGCGCGCCTATACTGCCAGCTACCAGATGGCGGGCGGGCGCGCGGCGCTGTCGGACTACTACACGGCAGCCTACGACAGCGTGCTGTTTGACCGCAGCCTGATCGACAATGTCAGCTTTGCCGACCACAGCCTGGCAACCGACAGCGTCTTTTCCGAGACCCACCTGGTGTGCTGCCGCAATGTACTGATCTATTTCAACCGCCGCCTGCAGGAGCGGGCCCTGGGCCTGTTCCACGATTCGCTGTGCTACCGCGGCTTCCTGGGGCTGGGCAGCAAGGAAACCATCGACTTTTCGGCCTATGCCGGTGCCTTTGAACCGCTGGTCAAACCGGAGCGCATCTACCGGAAGGTGGCGAAATGAGCCAGCCCAACACCCAGCCGCGGCAAAAGCCGCGCCAGCGCCGCCACATCCAGGCACTCGTCATCGGCGCCTCCGCCGGCGGTATCGACGCCCTCCTGCGCCTGCTCCCCGGCCTGCACCCAGGCTTTCGCTTTCCGGTGGTGGTGGTGCTGCATGTACCGGAAGACCGCGACAGCCGCCTGGCCGAGGTATTCCAGCAGCACCTGCCCATGCCGGTCCTGCAGGCGCAGGACAAGGAGATGCTGCAGCCTGGCCGCGTCTACTTTGCCCCGCCCGGCTATCATCTGTCGATTGAAAGGGACCGCAGCTTTTCCCTCAGCCAGGAAGACCCGGTGCATTTTTCGCGCCCGTCCATCGATGTGCTCATGGCGTCGGCCGCCGACGCCTACGGCGCCGACATCTGCGCCATCCTGCTGACCGGCGCCAGCCAGGACGGGGCGGCGGGCCTGGCCAGCATCACCGACAGCGGCGGGCTGACGATCGCCCAGGACCCGCAGGATGCCGAAATTTCGACCATGCCGGCGGCGGCGATTCGTCTGCGCCAGCCGGAAATGATCCTGCCGCTGCGCGAGATGAACGCGCTGCTGGCAAAACTGGAGACCATGTGATGGCCATGAACGCGCCTGGCAGCCAAGAGCACACCACCAAACTGCTGATAGTCGACGACTTGCCGGAAAACCTGCTGGCCCTGTCGAAGATCATCGAGCAGGATGACCGCATCATCTACCAGGCCAGTTCCGGCGAGCAGGCCCTGTCGCTGCTGCTCGAACACGACTTCGCGCTGGCCATTGTCGACGTCATGATGCCGGGGATGGATGGCTTTGAACTGGCAGAACTGATGCGCGGCACCGACCGCACGCGCCACGTGCCGATTGTCTTCGTCAGCGCGGCCGGCAAGGAACTCAATTACGCCTTCAAGGGCTACGAAACTGGCGCCGTCGATTTTCTGTACAAGCCGCTCGACATCGCGGCCGTCAAGAGCAAGGTCAATGTGTTTGTGGCCCTGTGCCAGCAGCGCCACGAAGTCAAGCGCCAGGTGGAGGCACTGGAACAAAGCCGGCGCGAACTGCGCGCCACCCAGGCCGAGCTTGAGCACGCGGTAAGAATGCGCGACGACTTCATGTCGATGGTGGCGCACGAATTGCGCACCCCGCTCAACACCCTGTTCCTGGAAACCCAGCTGCGCGGCATGCAGCTTGAAAAAGGCAATATGGAAGCGTTCAGCGAAGATCTGTTGCGCACCATGGTCGCGCGCGACGGGCGCCAGATCCAGGCCATGATCCGCCTGATCAACGACATGGTCGACGTGACGCGCATCCGCAGCGGCAAGCTGTCGATCCGTCCTGCCCAGGCCGAGCTGGCCAGCCTGCTGGCGCGCATCGTCAGCGACCTGTCCCAGCGCACGGAAGCTGCCGGCGGCACCATCGAGCTGCATGCGCCGGCGCCGGTGGAAGGCGTGTGGGACGAGTTCCGCCTGGAGCAGATCATCATCAACCTCTTGACCAACGCGCTGCGCTATGGCGGACGCAAGCCGGTAAGAATCACGCTCACCACCGGCGAGGACCATGCCAGTATCGAGGTCAAGGACCAGGGCAGCGGCATTTCGCCGGAAGACCAGGAGCGCATCTTCAACCCGTTCGAGCGGGCCAGTACCAAGGAAGTGCGCGAAGGCCTGGGCCTCGGTCTGTACATCGCGCGCCAGCTGGCGGAATCCCACGGCGGCCGGCTGGAAGTGGAAAGTGTGCCCGGCCAGGGCGCCGCATTCCGCCTCACGCTGCCCCTGCATGCCCCCGCCTAGGGCGGCCGCAGGCGGCAGCCACTCGGCACGGAACGCCGCTGGCGGTATGATGGGAGCCCGAGCGCATTGTGGAGCCTTTCAATGAAAAAAATCGCCTTTTCCGGCACGCTGGACCCGATCACCAATGGCCACATGTGGGTGATCGGTGAAGCCCGTGAGCTGGCCGATGAAGTGGTGGTCTTCATTTCGGAAAACGCCTCCAAGCGGCCGCAGTTCACGGCGGACCGGCGCAAGGAAATTATCGAAAGCAGCGTGGCGGCCGTGGGCTGGGACAACGTGAGCGTGATGATCGTGCGCGGCGACTACACGGCGCGCGCGGCCAAGCGCCACGGCATCAACTTTCTCATCCGCGGCATCCGCAACACCACCGACTTCGACTACGAAAACCTGCTGCAGCAGGCCAACGTGGACGTCCTGCACGGCTCCAAGACCCTGTTCGTGATGCCGCCGCGCGACCTGGGCTCGGTCAGCTCGAGTTTCGTGCGCGGCCTGCAGGGCCCCGTGGGCTGGCACTGGACCACGGCGCGCTTCATGCCGGCGCCGGCCTACCGCGCCTGGATCCTGGACTGGCTGCGCAACGAGTGGGATTCGCTCTGGCCGCAAGGCCACAGCACGGCCGGTGAATGGTTCGAGCGCCTGACCGGCGCCGACGGCTACGATGGGCCGTCCCGGGCCTATCACAATCTCGACCACCTGGTTCACGGCCTGTCGGAGTTGCGCGCCTGGGCCGCCAACACCGGTGCCAGCGCCGCCGACACCGCGGCACTGAAGAAGGCGTTCTGGTTTCACGATGCCGTCTATGGCGGCAGCATCGACGGCGTATCGAACGAGGAACAGAGCGCGCGCCTGTGGATCGCCAGCGCGCTCGACGACGGCGCCGCGCGCGACGACGTGACGGCCCTGATCCGCACCACCGAGCATGCGCGTCCCGCCGCGCCGGCCCACCGCCTCTCCAGCGCCATGATGAGCGCCGACCTGGCCATCTTTGGCCAGCCGGAGGATGTCTACGACAACTACGCGCGCTCGGTGCGGGTGGAATACGCGCATGTGGATGAAGCGAGCTACCGCGCCGGGCGCGCCAATATCCTGCGCCACTTCCTGGGCCTGCGCACGTTGTACGCCGATCCTTACTTCGCCGACTTGTACGACGAGCAGGCGCGCGCGAACCTGCAGCGCGAGCTGGCCACGCTGGCATAAAAAAACGCGCCATCCGGCGAGGAAGGCGCGCTCTCTTTTACTACGGCGTGGCGTGTGAGCGTAGTTGTGTGAGCTTACTTCTTTGGCGCCGCCTTCTTCGCAGGTGCCTTTTTTGCAGCGGCTTTTTTGGCCGGTGCTTTTTTCGCCGCCGCCTTTTTGGCCGGCGCCTTCGCTGCCGCCTTGGCAGGCGCCGCTTCTTCGCCTTCCACCGTTTCGGCTACCGGCGCGGCTACCGGCGCGGCCTTGCCCTTGGCGGGCGCTTTTGCCTTGCGCTCTTCAAACTCGAAACTGATCTTGCCATCCTTGCCCTTGACCAGGAAGGCCTTGAACGGACGGCGCGTGCGCTGCGATACAAAGCCCGGCAGCAGGTCGGTCTTGCCTTCAACCAGCAGCTTGGTCATCTGCTCGGGCAGGATTTCCTGCTGCAGGATGATGCGGCCGCTGCGGAAGTCGCATGTCTTGGGCTTGGCCACGCTGTGTTCACACACGTAGGCCAGGCCCATCTCGTACACGCCGCCGCTGCACTTGGGGCATGGTCCGAGCGCGGTCTGGCCGGTAAAGTCGACGCCTTCGCCGTCTTCGCCACCTTCGTCATTCTGGCCAAAATCGAATTCGAGTTTGCAGTTCTTGATCTCTTCGTCCCGCACGATGCGCAGGATGGCCGCGAACGGACGGCCCATCTTGGAGCGGAAGCCCTGCATCGGGCCGATGGTGCGGTTGGCCAGCAGCTCTTCGACTTCAGCAATCTCGAACTGGCGGCTGCCCGGCGTCTTGCTCATGTTGAATTCGCACTTGGTGCAGGCAAAACGGCGGTAGTTTTCCTTGACCACGCCGCCGCAGTTGGGGCATGGCGTCTTGAGCGTGTGATAGTCGCCCGGAATGGTGTCGTTGTTGTATTCCTTGGCGCGCTTGACGATGATCTGGGTCATCTTTTCGATCTCGCGCATGAATTCTTCGCGTGAGATCTTGCCCTTTTCCATCTGCGAGAGCTTGTATTCCCACTCGCCGGTCAATTCCGGCGCCGTCAGTTCGTTCACGCCCAGGCCGCGCAGCAGCGTCATGAGCTGCGACGCTTTCGCCGTCGGCATCAGTTCGCGCCCTTCGCGCAGCAGGTAGCGCTCGCCCAGCAAGCCTTCGATGATGGCGGCGCGGGTCGCCGGCGTGCCCAGGCCCTTGCCGGCCATGGCGTCGCGCAGCTCGTCGTCGTCAATGAGCTTGCCGGCGCCTTCCATGGCCGAGAGCAGCGTCGCTTCCGTGTAGCGTGCGGGCGGCTTGGTGACCAGGCCATTGGCCGTGACTTTTTCGGTATGGACCTTCTCGCCCTTGGCCACCGGGACCAGGTTGCCGCCCGTGTTGTCGTCCTTGTCGCTGTCGGTCGACGCTTCCTTGCCGTAGATGGCGAGCCAGCCCGGGTTGGTCATGACCTTGCCTTCGGTCTTGAACTGGTGGCCCGACACTTCGGTAAAGCGCGTGGTGACCTGGAACTCCGCAGGCGGGAAGAACACTGCCATGAAGCGGCGCGTCACCAGGTCATACAGCTTTTGCTCCGGTTCCGACAGGTTCTTGGGCGCCAGCGTGGTCGGGATGATGGCAAAGTGGTCCGAGATCTTGGCATTGTCGAAGATGCGCTTGTTCGGCTTGACCCAGCCCTTGTCAGTGATCTGCTTGGCGAACTGGTGGTAGTTGTTGTTCTCCGCCAGCGACAGCATGGTTTCCTTGACGGTAGCAATGTAGTCTTCCGGCAGATGGCGCGAGTCGGTACGCGGATAGGTCAGCACCTTGTGCTTTTCGTACAGCGCCTGCGCCAGGCCGAGCGTGTTCTTGGCCGAAAAGCCGAAGCGGCCATTGGCCTCGCGCTGCAAACTGGTGAGGTCGAACAGGGCCGGCGCCATCGAGGTGGTGGGCTTGGATTCTTCCGTCACATTGCCGGGACGGCCCTTGCAGGCCATGGCGATGGTGTCGGCCGCGGCGCGGCTCCACAGGCGTTCGGCGCGCTTTTCCGGATCGTTCTCATCCTTCTTGAAGGACTGGTCCAGCCAGCGGCCTTCATACACGCCGGCGGCGCACACGAATTCGGCCCGCACTTCCCAGTAGTCGCGCGGGACGAAGCGCTTGATCTTGTCTTCGCGCTCGACCACGATCGACAGGGTCGGCGTTTGCACGCGGCCCACGGTGGTCAGGTAAAAGCCGCCCTCTTTCGAATTGAACGCGGTCATGGCGCGGGTGCCGTTGATGCCGATGAGCCAGTCGGCCTCGGAGCGGCAGCGCGCGGCGTCGGCCAGCGGCAGCATCTCTTCATCGCTGCGCAGCTGCTTGAAGCCTTCGCGGATCGCGCCCGGCGTCATCGACTGCAGCCACAGTCGCTTGACCGGCTGCTTGGCCTTGGCGTTTTGCGCGATCAGGCGGAAAATGAGTTCACCTTCGCGGCCCGCGTCGCATGCGTTGATCAGCTGCGAGACATCCTTGCGCTTGATGAGCTTGTTGAGCACCTTCAGGCGCGCCTCGGTCTTGGCGATCGGGTTCAGTGCAAAGTACGGCGGAATCATGGGCAGGTGGGCAAAGCTCCACTTGCCGCGCTTGACGTCGTGCTCTTCCGGCACCGCGATTTCCAGCAGGTGGCCCACAGCGGACGAGAGGACGTATTCGTCGGACTCGAAATACTCATCGTGCTTGGTGAAGCCGCCCAGCGTCTTGGCGATATCGTTCGCGACGGAGGGCTTCTCGGCGATGATGAGGGTTTTGGTCATAGGGTTCTCGTCGTACTTATAGTAGTGGTTCGGCACGCGCATCATACATGCTCGTGCGCAGGCGCCATTGATTTCGGCTAGGCACGTGGCCATCCTGATTCACGAATTGTAACAATCCGCTTGCGCGGCCAATGATAAGCGGGTTGCCGGGAAAACCGCAAGTGGCCGATGCACACACGTGTATACAATCAGCGAAACGGGGCGCTGGCACGCCCGTTTGCGTTGTTTCTACAGGGAAGAGGGGAAAAAGTGCCACGGCGGGCACGGCCGGCTCAGTGCAGCAGGCGCGGGGCCTGTTCATCGTCGGAGCCGAACAGGTCGTCGAACATGAGTGCGTCCGGTTCCTTGCCCTGGCTCCAGAGCAGCATGAGCACGATGATCTTGAGCTTGCCCAGTCCCACGGGCGACTCTTCCAGCGCCAGCGCCCGCTCGATGACGATTTCGCGCTGCACGGGCGTGAGCACCTTGGCGCTTTCGAGAAACTGGATGAAGCCGACGGCGGGCGTGCCGAGCGCGTCGTATTCCTGTTCCACGTAGAAGCGGGTACCGGAGGAAGCAAAGGCGGCGCCGGTGTCGGCACCGGCCATTTCCGTGAGGTCGCTCAGCCAGACGATGGCTTCGGAAATTTCTTCCTCATCGAAGCCGACGGCCGACAGTTTACGGGCGAGCGCTTCCGGCTCCGGACAGGCGTCAGGACGGTAGTACGTCTCGTACAGGTAGACCAGGATATCAAACATGGCTCTACTCTATCAGTTAAGCTCGTTTTAACACAAGCCCTGTACGCCCCGCCTCATCGATTGATGCGCTGGAACAATCCGCCAGGCAACCGTTCTATCTTCCCGCACATTTCCAGGGCCAGCAGGCGGGTGGCCAGCGCTGCCGGGCCCATGCCCGGCAGCGCGGCCAGGGTATCGCCATCCACGGGGCCGTACCCCATGGCGTCGAGCAATTCATCGTGGCCCTGTGTCCCATGCCCGAACAGCGGCCCCGCCACGGCCCCCTGCTCCAGGTGCAGTTCCACCAGCACATCCCAGGCGCACTCGACCAGCTTGGCGCCCTCCTTGATCAGGTAATGGCAACCCTTGGCCAGGGGCGAATGGATGGAGCCGGGAATGGCAAAGATATCCCTGCCCTGCTCATTGCCCACCCGCGCCGTGATCAGGGAGCCGGACCCGGCCGCCGCTTCCACCACCAGCACCCCGCGCGACAGGCCGCTGATGATGCGGTTACGGCGGGGGAAATTGGCGCTCGCCGGCGGCGTGCCAAGTGAGTACTCGCTGACGATGCAGCCCTTGGCAGCAATGGCGTGGGCAAGCGCCCGGTTGCGCGCCGGGTAGATGCGGTCGGCGCCGGTGCCGATCACGGCAATGGTGGCGCCGGCGCCGGCCAGGCCCCCTTCGTGGGCAGCCGCGTCGATGCCGGCCGCCAGGCCCGACACGATGGTCAGGCCCGCCTCGCTCAGGGCCTGGGCAAAGGCGCGCGCATTGATCAATCCCTGCTGGGTGGCATTGCGGCTGCCGACCATGGCCAGGCACTGGTTGGCCAGCAATTCGGTGCGGCCAATACAATACAGCAGGAGGGGACGATCGGAGAGCTGCCTGAGGGTCGCCGGATAGCGCGCGTCGTCCATGGGAATGATGGCATGCCCGGGCATCTGCGCCCATGCCAGGGCGGCATCGATGGCAGCGGCCAGCTCGGCCGATGGCGGGGCGTGCAGGGTGCGCGCTTTATTACGGGAAATGACGCCCGCCAGCTCGTCGACACTGGCGGCCAGCACGGCATGCGGGGTGGCGAACCGGTCGATCAGGTCCCTGACCGAGGTCCCTCCCACGCCCGGGGTCAGTTCCAGGCGCAGCCAGTGGGCCAGGGCGTCTGCCGGGCCGGCTCGGGGGGAGGGTTCCGTGGCTTGCACGGTGGAATTTACTCCGGTGACTTGACGACGTCGCCAACTTCCACTGGCTGGGTCGACTGCATGATCAATCCATACGAGACATTCGGGAACACGCGGAAAATGAACAAGGTGCCCGATTCTTCGTCCGGCAGCTTGATCGTGGGGCGGCGCCCGAAATGATTCGCCTTCGCCGTGCGGTCTTCCACGGTTCTGCCCAAAGTGTACAGCTGCATGACGGCGCCGACATCGAGTCCGTCAAGTGCACCGCGATTAATGCTCACCACCTGATTCTGGCCGGCATATTTCACACCCGAATAGACGCCGGCAACATTGCCCTCGACCGATTCCAGCGGCGGATGCGGCATATAGTTCTGCAAGGCCGTCGGCGGCTGGGGCACCAGCTGGTCGCCCACGCCAATTTCCTGCACCGATGACGCCAGCACGAAGGTATGGATGTCGCTCCCAGCCTTGGCTTCCGCATGCAGCTTGACCGAACCGAGGTACACCGCCTCGTAAGCGAGCAGCTTGTCGGTCTTGGGATCCTTGAGCGGCGTGCCCGGACGGAACACCTGGAACGAGCTGACGCCGTTCAGGTCGCCGCGCACATAGGCCTTGTCATCCTTGCCCAGGAAGACCTTGCCCTCTTGCCCGGCCACGATGCGGGGCGCCTTCTCCAGCTCGTTGGCGCTGATGATCAAGGGACGGGTCAGGAAAGGCTCGATCAGTTCGGACGGAATCGAGGAAATGGCATCGCTGCCCAGACCTTCATTGCGGATCTGGGGCGACAGGCGCACCGTGCCATTGGGCCCGGCCATGCCGCTGCCCGAACCGGGCTTGTTGAGCGACAGGCGGCCGGTGGCGCGGTCAAAGTAGACGATCTGGCCCGGATAGATCCAGTGCGGATTCTTGATCTCTGCCTTGTTCAAGCCCCACACCTGGGGCCAGCACCATGGATGCGCCAGGAACTTGCCGGAAATATCCCATAAGGTATCGCCCTTGACGACCACGTGCTGGTCCGGTGCATTGGGCTTGAATTCGCAGCTGCGGCGCTCGGCGGCGCCGGCGGCTTGCACGGGAGTGGCGAGAACGCCGGCGAATAGCGCTGCAACTGCAAGGCGGGCGCTGACTGTGCTAAAATTTTTCATTGGAGATGTCCGTTAAGTGCGGCATTACACATTATTGCTAGCTGGACTTATTACCTGTGCCAGCCAAAGCGCAAGAGACAGCTAGTAACGCTACCCTAACGACAAAAGTGGGGACAAGGCTTGCCGAACTGGATCAAATTCTGCACATAAATCCTTGAACTAGCAAGAAAAACCGCGCCCCACCTCCCTCTTGACCTGTTGTGTTTTTGTTGTTTTATGGCATCTTAAGCACTTGTGCATGAGAAATAAACAAACGAATTGTTACCGAGTTAATTAAAATTATGGCAATACTTAATATCCTCCGCTATCCGGATGCGCGTTTGCATAAGGTTGCCAAGCCCGTGACCGAATTTGGCGAGCGCATCCATGCGCTCGTGGCCGACATGGCGGAAACCATGTACGAGGCGCCCGGCGTGGGCCTGGCTGCCAGCCAGGTCGACGTGCATGAACAGCTGATCGTGGTCGACATTACCGAAACCAAGGATGACTTGCGCGTATTCATCAATCCGCAGATCACCTGGGCCAGCGCCGAAAAGCGCGTCTACGATGAAGGCTGCCTGTCGGTGCCGGGCGTGTACGATGGCGTGGAGCGCCCGGCCCAGATCCGCGTGAGCGCACTGGACGCCGACGGCAAGCCGTTCGAACTGGAAGCGGACGAGCTGATGGCCGTGGTCATCCAGCATGAAATGGACCACCTGGCCGGCAAGGTGTTCGTGGAATACCTCTCCCCTCTCAAGCGCAACCGCATCAAGGCCAAGATGCTCAAGGAAGAACGGGGCATGCAGCGCGAAGCGGCGCTCAAAGCTGCCGGCCGGCGCTACTGAGGCATGAACGTCGTTTTTGCCGGCACGCCCGAGTTTGCCGCGGTGGCCCTGCAGGCGCTGCATCGCGCAGGTTTCGCCATTCCGCTGGTGCTCACCCAGCCCGACCGCCCGGCCGGGCGCGGCATGCAGCTGCAGGCATCGGCCGTCAAGCAATACGCCCAGGCCCATGGGATCGAGGTCTTGCAACCCTTGTCGCTGCGGCTCGACAGCAAGGATCCGGAACGTGCCGCCCAGGCCAAGGCCGCCCACGACCGCCTGCTGGCGCTTGACTATGACGTCATGGTGGTGGCGGCGTACGGCTTGATTTTGCCACGCAGCACGCTCGACATCGCTCCCTGCATCAATATCCACGGTTCATTATTGCCACGCTGGCGCGGCGCCGCACCGATCCACCGCGCCATCGAGGCGGGCGACCGCGACACGGGCGTGACCATCATGGAAATGGAAGAAGGCCTGGACACCGGCCCCATGCTGCTGATGGAACAGGTCCAGATTGGCGAACAGGACACCACCGCCACCCTGCACGACCGTCTGGCAGCGCTCGGCGCCGACATGATCGTGCAAGCCTTGCGGCTGCGGGCCGACGGCAAGCTGGCCGCAACAGCCCAGCCGGCCGACGGCGTGACCTACGCGGCCAAGATCACCAAGGAAGAAGCGGCGCTCGACTTTACCGCACCGGCGGTGGATATCGGGCGCAAGATCCGCGCCTTTAACCCCTTCCCCGGCGCCCACGGCCAGGTCAACGGCGTGACGGTCAAGATCTGGGGAGCGCAGGTCGTGGAAGAAAAATCGGCGCACCGGCCCGGCACCATCCTGGCCGCTGACGCCCAGGGCGGGATTGTTCTGGCCTGCGGACGGGGCTCCTTGCGCCTGACGGAACTGCAAAAACCCGGAGGCAAGCGCTTGCCTGCTGCCGAGTTCCTCAAATCATTTCCTCTGGCCGGGCTCAGCTTTCAATAAAAAGCCTGCCCGGCAATTCCCAATTATTCCGCAGCCGCCTTGGCGGCGCGCTGCGCATCCATGTGGTCGCGCAGGATCTGATTGATCCGGGTCTGGTACCCTGGACCGGCCGACTTGAACCAGTTGAGCATGTCCACATCCAGGCGGATCGTCACGATCTGCTTGAGCTGCTGATTGCTGCCAGGACGCGCGGTCACGGGAGCGCTATCGTTGCTGGTGGAACCCTGCTCGGGCCAGGTCGCTTGGAACTCGTCATTCATAGTTTCTTCCTCATCATCATGTGTTGCTGCATAAATACAATTGTGATCCGCTCATGTATCGTAAAGATTGCAGGCACGCCGTGATTTGTAACGCTATGTATCAGAGCGACTGGAAATTACATAAATATACAAAAGAGGGGTCTCCAGAGCATTTATTGCTGTTGACGTATAATTTCAGGCCGCCTTCCGGCCCTGCCGGCTGCGCGCCGCCGACCCGCCCAGATGAAAGACCACATGATCACTACCGCCGTCCCATCCCCGATTGACAGTCAGCTGCGCGACATCCTGCGGCGCCGCATCATGATCCTGGATGGCGCGATGGGCACCATCATCCAGCAGTACAAGCTCGATGAAACGGCCTATCGGGGCGGTCCCGGCGGCCGCTTCATTGATTTTGCCGCGCCCGCGGCCAGCGGCGCGCGCGAGCTCTTCGTCAAGGGCAACAATGAACTGCTCACCCTGACCCAGCCGCACATCATTCAGGAAATCCACGAGCGCTACCTGGCCGCCGGCGCCGACCTGATTGAGACCAATACCTTCGGCGCCACCGGCATTGCCCAGGACGACTATCACATGGCCCACCTGGCCTATGAGATGAACGTGGAAGCGGCGCGCCTGGCGCGCGCGGCCTGCGCCAAGTACAGCACGCCCGACAAGCCGCGCTTTGTCTGCGGCGCCCTGGGGCCGACGCCCAAGACGGCATCGATCTCGCCGGACGTGAACGACCCGGCGGCGCGCAATGTCACCTTTGACCAGCTGGTGGCCAGCTACCACGAGCAGGTGCGCGGCCTGGTCGATGGCGGCGCCGACGTGCTGCTGGTCGAGACCATCTTCGACACCCTCAACTGCAAGGCAGCCCTGTTCGCCATTGACCAGTACTTTGACGAGCATCCCGCCCTGCCGCGCCTGCCGATCATGATTTCCGGGACCGTCACCGATGCTTCCGGCCGCATCCTCTCGGGCCAGACCGTGCCCGCCTTCTGGAACTCGGTGCGCCACGCCAAGCCGCTCACCATTGGCCTCAACTGCGCCCTGGGCGCGGCCCTGATGCGGCCATATGCCCAGGAGCTGTCGCAAATTGCCGATACCTTCGTCTGCATCTACCCGAATGCCGGCCTGCCCAACCCCATGAGCGACACCGGCTTTGACGAGCTGCCGGCCGACACCTCGGCCCTGCTGCGCGAATTTGCCGACAGCGGCTTCATTAATATTGCCGGCGGCTGCTGCGGCACCACGCCCGACCACATCAAGGCCATTGCCGACATGCTGGCCACCACCGCCCCGCGCGCCGTGCCGGCCATTCCCGTGGCCCAGCGCCTGTCGGGCCTGGAGCCCTTCACGATTGACGAGAACTCCCTGTTCGTCAACGTGGGCGAGCGCACCAACGTCACCGGCTCCAAGGCGTTCGCGCGCATGATTCTCAATGAGCAGTACGACGAAGCGCTGTCGGTGGCGCGCCAGCAGGTAGAAAACGGCGCCCAGGTCATCGACATCAACATGGACGAGGCCATGCTCGACTCGCAGGCGGCCATGGAGCGTTTCCTCAACCTGATCGCGTCGGAACCGGACATTTCGCGCGTGCCCATCATGATCGACTCGTCCAAGTGGTCGGTGATCGAGGCAGGCCTCAAGTGCGTGCAGGGCAAGGCCATCGTCAACTCCATCTCGATGAAGGAAGGCGAGGAAGAATTCATCCGCCAGGCGCGCCTGTGCCGGCGCTACGGCGCCGCCGTCATCGTCATGGCCTTCGACGAGCAGGGCCAGGCCGACACCTTCGAGCGCAAGATTGAAATCTGCGCGCGCGCCTACAAGGTGCTGACCGAGCAGGTGGCCTTCCCGCCCGAAGACATCATCTTCGACCCCAACATTTTTGCAATCGCCACCGGCATCGAAGAGCACAACAACTACGCAGTGGACTTCATCAATGCCACGCGCTGGATCAAGGACAACCTGCCGCACGCGAAGATCTCGGGCGGCGTATCGAACGTGTCATTCAGCTTCCGCGGCAACGACCCGGCGCGCGAAGCGATCCACACCGTGTTCCTGTACCACGCCATCAAGGCCGGCATGACCATGGGAATCGTCAACGCCGGCATGATGGGCGTGTATGACGACATCCCGGCCGAACTGCGCGAGCGGGTGGAAGACGTGGTGCTCAACCGCCGTGCGGACGCCACCGAGCGCATGATCGACATTGCCGGCACCCTCAAGGCGGGCGGGCGGCAGGATGTGCAAAACCTGGAGTGGCGCAGCGGCACGGTGCAGCAGCGCCTGTCGCATGCGCTGGTGCACGGCATCACCCAATGGATCGTGGAAGACACGGAAGAAGCGCGCCAGCAATTGCTGGGCAATGGCGGGCGCCCCATCCACGTGATCGAAGGCCCGCTCATGGATGGCATGAACGTGGTGGGCGACCTGTTCGGACAGGGCAAGATGTTCCTGCCGCAGGTGGTCAAATCGGCCCGGGTCATGAAGCAGGCCGTGGCGCACCTGATTCCCTACATTGAAGAAGAAAAGCTGGCCGAGGAAAAGCGCACCGGCATCGTGGCCAAACCGAAGGGCAAGATCGTCATCGCCACCGTCAAGGGCGACGTCCATGACATCGGCAAGAACATCGTCTCGGTGGTCCTGCAGTGTAATAACTTTGAAGTGGTGAACATGGGCGTGATGGTGCCGTGTTCGGAGATCCTGGCGCGCGCCAAGGTGGAAAATGCGGACATGATCGGCCTGTCGGGCCTCATTACCCCGTCGCTGGAAGAGATGGCGCACGTGGCGCGTGAAATGCAGCGCGACCCGCACTTTCGCATGATGAAGATTCCGCTCCTGATTGGCGGTGCCACCACCAGCCGCGCCCACACGGCCGTCAAGATCGCCCACAACTATGACGGTCCTGTGGTGTATGTGCCCGACGCCTCGCGTTCGGTCTCGGTGGCGCAGTCGCTGCTCACGCCCGAAAGCCGCGACCAGTACATCGACGACATTGCCCAGGATTACGTGCGCATTCGCGAGCAGCATGCCAGCAAGAAGGCGCTGCCGATTCTGCCGCTGGCCGCCGCGCGCGCCAACAAGATGAAGCTGGCATTCGACCCGGTGCGGCCCAAGTTCATTGGCCGCCGCGAATTTCGGAACGTGGACCTGGCCACCATTGCGCGCTACATCGACTGGGGTCCGTTCTTCCAGACCTGGGACCTGGCCGGTCCCTTCCCTGCCATCCTGAAAGACGAGGTGGTGGGGGACGCTGCCAGCCGCGTGTTCGAAGAAGGCCAGGCCCTGCTCAAGCGCATCATCGAAGGGCGCTGGCTGACCGCCAACGGCGTCATCGCCCTGCTGCCTGCCAATAGTGTGGGCGACGACGATATCGAAATCTATACCGACGAGACGCGCAGCAGCGTCGCCTTTACCTACTACGGCCTGCGCCAGCAGGGCGTCAAGCCGGTGGTCGATGGCGTGCAGCGGCCCAACCAGTGCCTGGCCGATTTCATCGCGCCCAAGACGTCGGGCGTGAAGGATTACATCGGCATGTTCGCCGTCACCGCCGGCCTGGGCATAGAAAAATACGAGAAGCGCTTCGAGGACGCACATGACGACTACTCGTCCATCATGCTCAAGTCGCTGGCCGACCGCCTGGCCGAAGCGTTTGCCGAATACCTGCACGAGCGCGTGCGAACCGACCTGTGGGGTTACGCACCGGACGAAAACCTCAGCAACGACGACATGATCGCCGAGCGCTACCAGGGCATCCGTCCCGCCCCCGGCTATCCGGCCTGTCCCGAGCATACGGTGAAAGCCGACATGTTCAAGACCCTGCAGGCCGACGAGGTCGGCATGGCGCTGACGGAATCGTATGCCATGTTCCCCGGCGCGGCCGTGTCCGGCTTCTATTTTGCCCACCCGGAATCGAAGTACTTCGTGGTCGGCAAGATCGGCGACGACCAGGCGGCGGACATGGCGGCGCGGCGCGGCGTGGACAAGCAGGACGTGGAACGCTGGCTGGCGCCCAACCTGTCATGAGCACCCGCGGCCGCTGAACTTTTTGCGCCTTTGCTGGCCTAAGCCAGTACAGGCGGCGCCCGGCGCAGCGCTGCCCTGCTGTATATGCCCGTATTGTTCCGCGCCGGCTTACCTGCAGGAGGCATCATGGCATTGCACTTCACCAAAAGGCGCTGGCAGGATCAGGTCATCCTGCTGCTGGGCCTGTGGCTATTCTTTTCCCCGTGGGCGCTCGATTACGTGCCCGGGTCGGCAATCGCGCTCAACGCGAACATCGCCGGCACCGTCATCATGCTGCTCGCGGCCTTTGACCTGTATAAAACCTATGCCTGGGCAGTCATGCTCAACCTGGCCGTCGGCGTGTGGGTGGCCGTCTCGCCCTGGGTCGATGCGCTGGCCGACCGCAGCGCCATGATGAGCAATTGCGTGATCGTGGGCGTGGCGGTGGCCTTGCTGGCCCTGTGGGAACTGCGCAGCGACCCGGAACTGCACCGCCAGGTGGTGGGCGGCACCTGAGGCTGCACGCTTGACCAGCTTGCGGACCTGCGGGTCCGCTTTTTTTCCGGCGGGCGCGTTTAAATGGCGTAGCGCACCACGTTGTCGCTCCACTCGAACGCGGCCATTTCCGCTTCCACCAGGTCGTCCGCGCTCAGCGCCAGGTCGCGCAGCGCGGGGGCGATATTGGTTTCCTTGTCTTCCAGCTGTTCGATGGACTCGGTCAGGTGCAGCAGTTCGCCGAAAAAGCCCGTACGGTTCAGCAAGGCGGCACTGACATCATCGCTGACGGGAATCTGCTGCAGGATGTCTTCCATCGACATGCCAAACAGGGTATCCATCAGCGACATGATGCCCACCGTGAAAGCGACGTCGGCCACATTGCGCTGGGACGGCTGCAGGCGCTGCGCCAGCAGCTCCAGCATGCGCCCGCGGGTGGTGGCCAGCATCAGCAGCGGCGTGGTGCGCTGCCCTGCGCGCGATGGCTCGGCGTACAGCAGGATCTGCAGCCAGCGCTGCAGCTGGCGCCGGCCCAGCACCGTCACCGCCTGGTTGAGCGAATCGATGCGGTAGCGCGCCCCCACGGCGGCCGAGTTCACCAGCCGCAGCAGGTTCAGCGCCAGCGTCACATCCTTTTTCACGGCGCGCTCGATGGCGTTGTTGTCGGCGTCGGAGGTGATCAGTTTCATCATCTCGATCACGGCCAGCTGCGAGGGCGACAGCTTGCGCCCGGAAATGACGGCCGGCTTGGCAAAATAAAAGCCCTGGAAATAATCAAAGCCGAGTGCCACACAGGCGTCGTAATCGTCGCGCGACTCCACCTTCTCGGCCAGCAGTTTCTTGCCGGCTTGCCGGAAGGTGTGGGCCAGCTCCACCAGCTGCGGGCGCGGCATGTGGCGCAGGTCGAGCTTGACGAAGTCGATCAGCGGCAGCAGCTGCCTGACCTGGTCGGACACCTTGACCACGTCGTCGAGGGCAAAGCGGAAGCCGTGGCCCGCCAGTTCGCCAATGCGCGCCAGGATGGCCGGCGTGACCGTCATGGTTTCCACGATTTCCAGCACCACCTTGTCGCGCGGCAGGAAGACAAAGATGTCACTCATGAGTACTTCGGCATCGACATTGATGAAGGCCAGCGCCTCGCCAATGGCCTTGTCCAGGCCCAGCTGGGCCGCGTGGGCAATCACGGCGGCCGTGGCACTGATGTCGGTATCGATGTTGGCGTCGCCTGAGTCGGCCGTGCGAAACAGCATTTCATAGCCGAACAGGGCCTGGTTGCGGTCCAGGATCGGCTGGCGGCCGAGGAAAAAATCGCGCACATTGGCGGTCAGGGAGGGGTCGGCTGGCCTGGTGCTCATCTGCGTTTCCGTGGTCGGTATTGTCAATGGCACTAATGTACCTGAAACATCTCAGGCTGGCATCCCGTCGACAAACACTTTCAGTTCGCCCGGCGCGAAGCGGGTCCAGGTTTCATTGGCGGTGAGCGGCTCGGTCACGATGATGGCGACCCGGTCGTCGGGCGTGGTGACCTGGGAAAAATCCACGCTGACATCCTGATCGGACAGCCGCGCCGTGACAAAGGGGTATTGCCGCACCACGTAATGCAGATTGGTGGAGCAATGCACGTAGAGCGCGGCGCCGTCCGAGAGCATCATGTTGAAGGTGCCGTGGGCGGCAATGGCGTGCGCCAGCTCGCCCAGCGCCGCCCGCAATGCGTCCAGCGGCGGCGCGCTGTCGCCAAAGCGGCGCCGCAGTTCCTGCAGGATGAAGCAGAACGCACGCTCGCTGTCGGTGGTGCCTACCGGGCGAAACGCCCCATCGAGGGCCGGCGCAAATTGCTTGAGGTCGCCATTGTGGGCGAACACCCAGTAGCGCCCCCACAGCTCGCGCACGAAGGGATGGCAGTTTTCCAGCGCCACCTGGCCCTGGGTGGCCTTGCGGATGTGGGCGATGACGTTGCGCGATTTGATCGGATACTGCTTGATCAGTTCGGCTACCGGGGAGGCAATGGCGGCCTGGTGGTCGACAAAATGGCGCACCCCGGCGCCTTCAAAAAAGGCAATCCCCCAGCCGTCGTGGTGGGTATCGGTATGGCCGCCGCGCATGGCGAAGCCGGTAAAGCTAAACACAATGTCGGTCGGGACATTGCAATTCATTCCGAGGAGTTGGCACATGCGATCAGCATACCACGGCCGGTTTTGCGCCCGAGTGTCGCGCCCCGTCCTCAAAACGAAAATTTCCTCGTTGCATTTTGCCGTGCGCGCGCCGGAGGCGGTTAAAGTGTGCAAGTTCGCAATATTTCAAAATAAGCTTGTCAAAGGAAGCAGCATGCCACTTCACAGTATTCGTCTCCAGATCAACAAACAAAGTCACGAGATGCGGGTCGAACCGCGCCTGACTCTGCTTGAAGCCCTGCACGAGCATGCTGAGCTGACCGGGACCAAGAAAGGCTGCGACCATGGCCAGTGCGGCGCCTGCACCGTCCACATCGATGGCAAGCGGGTCTTGAGCTGCCTGACCCTGGCCGTGCAGGCCGAAGGCAGGCAGGTGCGCACCATCGAGGGCGTCAGCGGCGACGATGGCAAGCTCCATCCCGTGCAGGCCGCGTTCGTGGCCTGCGATGCGCTGCAGTGCGGCTACTGCACGCCCGGCCAGATCATGTCGGCGATCGCCTGCATCGCCGAAGGGCACACCGGCAGCGATGACGAAGTGCGCGACTACATGAGCGGCAACCTGTGCCGCTGCGGCGCCTATCCGAATATCGTCAAGGCCGTGCGCCAGGCGGCCAAGGACGCGCCATGATCGACTTTGACTACTCCCGCGCCACGCACGAAGCCAACGCCCTGATGGAGGCCAGCCAGGCCGGCACCCGCATCCTGGCCGGCGGCACCACCCTGCTCGACCTGATGAAATGCGGGGTCGAGGCGCCGCGCCGCGTGATCGACATCGCTCGCCTGCCCGACATGGCTGGCATCGAGGTGGGCGTGGCGTCGATTCGCATCGGCGCCCTGGCCACCATGGCCCAGTGCAGTGAACACGCGGGCCTGCGCGCCGCCGCGCCGGCAGTGACGCAGGCGCTGGCGCTGGCCGCGTCGCCCCAGATCCGCAACATGGCCACGCTGGGCGGCAACCTTCTGCAGCGTACGCGCTGCAGCTACTTCCGCGATCCCCAGGCCTACAGCGCCTGCAACAAGCGCAAGCCGGGGTCGGGCTGCGCGGCCCTGGCTGGCGTGAACCGCGACCATGCCATCCTCGGCACCAGCGCCAGCTGCATTGCCGCCTATCCGGGCGACCTGGCAGTGGCGCTGATGGCCTTCGGGGCCAGGCTGCATATCGCCGGCAAGGTGGCGCGCGTGGCGGACGTCGACGGCTTCTATCGCCTTCCCAGGAACCGGCCGGACCTGGAAACCGAGCTGGCGCCGGGCGAGATCATCACCGCCATCGAGCTTCCCGTCAGCGCCGCCTTGCGCCGCTCGCACTATCTCAAGGTGCGCGACCGCGCTTCGTTTCAGTTCGCAGCGGCCAGCGCGGCCGTGGGGCTGGAGCTGGCCAATGACCAGACCGTGCGCGCGGTGCGGGTGGCGCTGGGCGGCGTGGCCACCCGGCCATGGCGCGCCATGCCGGTGGAGGAAGCCTTAACTGGCAAGCTGTTTACGGAAGCGAACGTGCGCGCCGCCGCCGAACGCGCGGTCGATGGCGCCAGGGCGCATGCCCACAACCGCTACAAGCTCGCGCTCACGCCCAGGGTGGTGGCCCGGGCCCTGATGGAAGCGGGAGGACTGGCATGAAGGCGCTGTTGAACATGAAGCTGCGCCGCCGCAGCGTGATCAAGGGCATGGCAGCAGGTGCCGCGGCCGCGGCAGTGGCCACGCCGGCAGCAGCGCAGGCCGCGCCTGCGCGCCTCGCCACAGGTCCCGGCGCGGCGCTGGGCGAACGCATCCCGCGCCAGGAGGGCGAACAGAAGGCCAAGGGCGTCGCGCGCTACGCCGTTGAACGTTCGCTCGACCGCATGGTGCATGCTGTCGTGGTCCAGTCCACCATTGCATCGGGGCGCATCAAACGCATCGACAGCACCGCCGCCCGCGCCGCGCCGGGCGTGATCGCTGTCTATTCGCCGTTTAACCGCCTGCCGATTGCCCAGGCTACGGTGGCCGGCAAGGGCGGCGCCGCCTTTGAAGCCTTCACGCCGCTGCAGGACAAGCGCGTGCGCTTCAATGGCCAGCATATCGCACTGGTGGTAGCCGAAACGCTGGAACAGGCCACCCATGCCGCGCGCCTGGTCAAGGTGAGCTACGCCAGGGCCAGCGCGGTGCTGCACATGGACGACCGGCGGGCCAGGGCCAAACCGGTCCCGCACCTGACGGTCTCGTGGGGCGACGCGGCAGCGGCGCTGCAGGGCAGTCCCGTCAGGGCCGGCGGGACCTACACCACGCCGCGCGAATACAACATGCCGATGGAACTGCATGCCTGCATCGCGGCCTGGACCGGCGACGAACTGACCGTGTGGGAGCCCAGCCAATGGGTGGGCGGCGCGCGCCAGGTGATCGCGCAGTGGATGGGCGTCGATCCGGCCAGGGTGCGCGTGGTATCGCCCTATGTGGGCGGCGCATTCGGCAGCAAGGCGTCACCCCATCCGCACGTGGCCATGGCCTGCGCCGCCGCACGCGTGCTGCGCCGGCCGGTCAAACTGTCGCTCACGCGCCAGCAGACGTTTACCGGCTTTGGCGGGCGCCCGGCCACCAGGCAGACACTGACGCTGGGCGCCGACCGCGATGGCAAGCTGCGCGCGATCGTGCACCAGGGCTGGAACGAGACCGCCATTGACGACATGTATGTGGAAGCATGCAATGCCACCACCACCATCACGTATGCCACGCCCAATCTGGCATCGCGCCACAGCGTGGTGCCGGTCAACACCGTCAATCCCGGACCGATGCGCGCGCCCGGCGAGGCCCCCAGTTCCTTTGCGCTGGAGACGGCAATGGACGAACTGGCATACGCCCTCGACCTCGACCCGATCGAGCTGCGTTTGCGTAACTATGCCGAGCGCGACCCGCACCACAACATCGCCTGGAGCTCGCGCAACCTGCGCCAGGCCTATGACGCGGGAGCGCGGGCCTTTGGCTGGTCGGCGCGCAATCGGCAGCCGCGCTCCATGAAGCAGGGCCGGGAACTGATAGGCTGGGGCATGGCGACTGGCTCCTATCCGGTACGGCGCACGCCGGGCGAAGCGAAGATCGTCCTGCACGCCAGCGGCCTGGTGGAAGTGCACAGCCGCGGCGCGGACCTGGGCACCGGGACCTACACCATCCTGGCGCAGACGGTGGCGGACGTGCTGGGGGTGCCGCTCGACCATGTGCTGGTGTCGCTTGGCGACACCACCCTGCCGCGGGCGCCGGTAGCGGGCGGCTCGCAGCTGGCCAACCTGCTCACCGCCGCGGTCCACAAGACGGCCGTGGCGGCGCGCGAGGCACTGCTCGACATCGCCGCCACCGATCCCCGCTCGCCCCTGTTCGGCGCCAGGGTGGCTGACCTGGCATGGACGCGCGGCAGTGTGCACCTGGCGCGCCGCCCTGGCCGCGGCACCACGCTGGCGCAGCTGCTGACGGCAACTGCGCGCGAGCGCGTGGAAGTCGCGCGCGACACCTTCGCCGCTGACGCCACCGAGAAGGAGCGCGACGCGGCCGACCGCGGCTTTTCGCAAATGCGCGCGCCAACCGAGGGCGGCGTTTCGGCCCACAGCTGGAGTGCGATCTTTGTCGAAGTGCGGGTGGACGAGGATTTCGGCACCATCCGCGTCAGCCGCATGGTGGGCGCCTTTGACTGCGGCCGCCTGTACAACCCGACCCTGGCCGAGAGCCAGTGGATCGGCGGCATGGTCATGGGGGTGGGACAGGCGCTGCTGGAAGCGGGCGCGCCGGACAAGCGCGACGGCCGCATCACCAACGCCAACCTGGCCGACTACCTGGTGCCGGTCAATGCCGACATCCCGGCCATCACCACCATGTCGGTAGGCGTGCCGGACCTGCAGGCCAGCCCCATGGGCGGCAAGGCAGTAGGCGAAGTGGGGATTGTGGGGGTGGCCGCGGCGATCGGGAACGCGGTGTTTCATGCGACCGGAAAGCGGATCCGGGATTTGCCCATCACGCTCGACAAGATCTGACGTCCATGCAAAAAGCAGTACCCTGAAGGTATCGTAGGGTCCAGATTGTCGCCGGAGACAAGTGCATGCCGGATCAGTGTTGGTGAGGCAGGGTACGCAGCAAGATATCGCTACAAGTGCGACAAGTTTGTCGTGCCAAGAATTGGGCACCAACTCCGCCACCAACGCGAACTTGAATCATTTGAACTATAGAACTGACGGATCCGCGCGAACGATGCCGCGCGGATATCCTCTTGTACTACTGGCGCCCTGCATCCGTGACAGGGCTGGGTGGTTGCGCCACTGCCTGGCATGCCATTAATGCAGCAATACCGGCTGGCTCATGAGGGAGTCGTACGATCCCAGGAACTCGTCGATTTCTTCCATCGTAGGTTCGCTGGCAATCAGATTGTTGACATCCCTGCGGAACGACTGGGCTAGCTTGCCGCAAATAAAAGCTTCGCAGCGGCCAGATTTATCGACAATTTCATAGCCTCCAAAGCGCAGGGCTTCGAGGTTGTGATCGACGCCGAATTCGACCACGCTGTACTGCTCGCTGTTGTAGATCATGTTCATGCTAGCTCCTTCGCTCGATCAGACTTTTTCCACTTCACTGTACTGGGGAGGTGGGGCTAACCGGACCGTTTTCAAGTGCCTGTGTTGAAGGGGCACCCAGGTCCGGGGTCACTATCAACAGCTGATCGTATGGCGCTTGCTGCAGCCACGATCGCAACTGATCAAGGTGGGCTGTGTCGGCCACGCCAATGAACAACTTGCCGGGGCGCGAACGCAGGATCCGATTTAATGTTACACGCAAAACGAGATTGCCGGTGCAGCACAAGCAAGCTTGTGCCACTCTGTACACATCGAGCGTATCTGTGGGGTAAAGCACGGTAGAACCGCTGGGAAGGCCCTCCAGGATCACGGCGCTGCGCACGCCGGCCGGGAGATGGGCCGCAATCAGGGTTTCCCGCCCTTCCAGCGTAGCGCCGGTGACCAGCGTGGCGCTGATCGGGGTCAAGGGCGGGCTTGGCACTGCGCGGCTTACTGTCCTTTTTTGGCCAGCTTGCCAGGCTCGACGCCGAGTTGCTTGAGCTTGCGGTACAGGTGGGTGCGTTCCAGGCCGGTTTTTTCGGCCACGCGCGTCATGCTGCCGCCTTCGCGCCCGAGATGATGTTCAAAATACATGCGCTCGAAGGCATCGCGCGCCTCGCGCAGGGGCAGGTCGAAACTGAGACTGAAACCATGGCCCTCGCCGGCCGGCATGCCGCCGATGCGCACCGGGATGCTGGATTGGGGCGACTGCGCCGCAAACATGGCCGCGCTCGACATGCTGCTCTCTTCCGGCTGCGGCGCCAGCATGGGACGGGGCGCCACGGCCGGCGCGCGCACCGCTTCCTGCGCCCGCGTCAAGCCCTGCTGCACGGCCTTGAGCAATTTTTGCAGGGCGATCGGCTTTTCCAGGAAGTTGAGCGCGCCGATGCGGGTTGCCTCAACGGCCGTGTCGATGGTGGCGTGGCCGGACATCATGATGACCGGCATGGTCAGCAAGCCATCGCGCTGCCATTCCTTGAGCAGCGTGACACCGTCCGTATCGGGCATCCAGATATCGAGCAGCACCAGGTCGGGCGCCCCGGCGGCGCGGGCATCGCGCGCCTGCTGCGCGTTTTCCGCCAGCGTGATCGCGTGCCCCTCATCGCCCAGGATCTCCGAGAGTAGCTCGCGGATGCCCATTTCATCATCAACTACGAGAATGTTTGCCATCTATGTATGCCTTTTTGATTGGGCCTGCCAGCGGACACCCTACGAAGTGCCGGTTTGCCCCGCGCTGTCTCTTTCGCGCGGTTAAGCCCGTATTCTATGCGCGATTCTAACCTTAAGCCAATACACTATCCGTGCATAACTTTAACAGCAAAATCAGGACCGACGCGCCAGTTCCGTCCGTACGGTTCTGGATCTCGATCCGGCCACCGTGTTCATCGATAATTTTCTTCACCATCGGCAGTCCCAGGCCGGTGCCGCGCACCTTGGACGTGACGTAAGGCTCAAAGGCGCGCGACAGGATCTTGGGCGCGAAGCCGGGCCCGTTGTCGACAATGGCCAGGCGCACGGCCGTGCCGGCGCTGCCGCCCGCGCTGGAATAATGAATGGCTTCGGTGGTCAGGTCGATGCGGGCCGGCGGCGCGCCGGGGCCACGGTCGTTCATGGCGTCCTGCGCGTTTTGCAGCAGGTTGTGGATCACCTGGCGCAGCTGGGTCGGGTCGCCCATCACCTGCGGCAGATTGGGCGCCAGGCGCACGTGGATGATGTCGTTCTCATCACCGGACAGGTACATGTGCAAGATGTCTTCGATCAGCGCGTTCAGGTCCAGCTTTTGCAGCACCGCCGGCGGCGCCTTGGCATAGTCGCGGAAGTCGTCCACCATGCGCTTCATGGCGTCGACCTGGTTGACGATGGTGGTGGTGCCCTTGTTCAGCAAGTCGCGGTCGGGGCCGTCCAGGCGCCCTTCCAGCTTCATCTGCATGCGCTCGGCCGACAGCTGGATCGGCGTGAGCGGGTTCTTGATTTCGTGGGCCAGGCGGCGCGCCACCTCGCCCCAGGCAATCGAGCGCTGGGCCGAGATCACATCCGAAATATCGTCGAACACCACGATGTAGCCGCTGCCGGCGCGCACCGGCAGGCGCGAGCCGCGCGCCAGCAGGGTGATGTCATGGTCTTCGGCGCTGCCCAGGGGACGCGGGATTTCCAGCTGCTGCTGCCAGTGGCGCACCTGGCGCGAACTGCCCGCCGCCGACTGCGCGCTCTGGGTGGAAAACGCCTTGGTCACGGCGCCGGCAAAGGCATCGAGGCCCGGGATCAGCGCCAGCGGCTGGCCGATATGCCCTGCCACATTGTGCTGCAGGATGCGCTCGACCGCTTCGTTCGAGGTCACTACCTTGAACTCGGCATCGAGCACGATCACCCCGGCCGACATATTTTCCAGCACCGATTCCAGGTGCGCCTTGGCGCTTTGCAGGGCCGCGCGATTGCGCTCGACCGAACTGCGGGCCTCGAACAGCTGGCCCGTCATGGCATTGAATGACTGCGTGAGCGTGCCCAGTTCGTCGGACGTGGCCACGATGGGCCGCGGCGACAGGTCGCCCTCGGCCACTGCGCGCGTGCCTTCGGCCAGCACCAGCAGGGGCTGCGCCAGGTTGCCGGCAATCAGGAAGGCACTGGCCACCGCGCCAAAAATGGCCAGCAGCAGCGTCAAGGTCAGCGTTTCAATGTACATGCGGCGCAGCCCGACGCGCGCCAGGAAGCGTTCCTGGTACTCGGTATAGGCGGTCGAGAGCACCTGGGCATTGGTGGCCAGGTTTACCGGCACCGCCTGGATCACCTGCATGAAGCGCGGCTGGGCGCCGGGCGGCTCGGGAATGGCCAGCACCACGCGCTGGCGCAGGCCCGGCGACGGGTCGGCCGCAGCGTCGTCGGGCGGGCCGGCGCCATCCTTGAAGTCGCGGTCGGCGCCTTCGGTGCGCGCATACCCGCCCGGCATCACCGCCTGCAGCAGCATGGGCGGGGTGGGCAGGTCCGGGGTGAGGCTGGCCCGCCGGTCCTGGGCCGCGCTCTGGATGATCTTGCCGTCCACGCCGATGATCATGGCCGAGATGATGCCGTCGCGCTCATCGATCAGGCGCGCCAGGATATCCTGGGTGCTCGCACGGTCCTGGCCGGCCAGGGTGGCGGCCGTGATCTCGGCGCTGGAACCGAGTTCGCCCAGCGACTGGTCCAGCGCCGCCAGGCCCAGGTTGACACCCGACTCCAGCGCCGCCTCGATCTTGACATTGAACCAGGAGTCGATCGAATGCGACACGAACTGCACCGACACCAGGAAGATGACCAGGCCCGGAAGGATGCCGATGCAGGCAAACAGCAGCACCAGGCGCGCCATCAGGCGCGAGCCGAACTTGCCGCTCTTGTAGCGTGCATACAGGCGCGCCAGCGCCACCACCACGAACACCAGCAGCGCCGCCGCGACCGACGCGTTCAGTCCAAGGAGCCAGGAATAGTACTGGTCGAAAAAGCCGGCATTGGAGGAAGCGGTGGCCAGCAGGAACAGCAGGATGCTGACAATGGCGCCGCCAACAATGAGTGAATAGCGCAAGGCCTGGTTCACAGCTTACTCGGCCCTGTACTGGAATTTCTTGTCTTTGGATTCCAGCTGCCACTTGCCGCTGCTGGCGGTCTGGATTGGCTTGGTCAGCCGTTCGCGGTCCATGAACATGCGCAGTGTGACGTTGTAGACCTCACCGGGCTTGAGTGCGCCGCGCGGCGCGATCAGCCAGTTGGTGCGGCGCACCAGCACCATCGCGTCTTCCAGCGTGGCGAAGCTTTGCTGCATGCGGCCCAGGACCAGCACCACGTACTGGCGCGTCAATACGTCGTACGACAGGCGCACTGTCTGGCGCTGCGATACGGCGCGGTCGTCGTACCAGTACCAGCGCGGGCGCGTCAGTTCCACCTCAGTGGTGAAAAACAGCTTCACGCCATGCTGGATGGCGTCATGCAGGCTTTCGTTGAGCTCAAAGGAATAGGCCGCGTTGAGGCGGTAGCCATCGTCGGCCAGCTCGATGCGCGCGCGCGTGATCTCGACGCCATCGGCCGCGTTTGCCGTGCAGGCAAACACCAGCATCAGCTGGCAGCAGAGAAGACGGAAGAAACGTAGAGTCACAGGAGGGCCAGAGCCTTTACAGTCGATCGCATTGTCGGGAACCGGCTACGCCGCGCTCTTCTGGAACAGGGCGTAAAACAATCCATCCTGGTCAAGGCCGGCACCGGGCAGCAGCTGGCCGGGCGCATCGAGGCGGATGGCATTGTGGCGAACTGCGAATGCGGCCGCCTGTGCCTCCGATTCCTGGGGCCAGATCGAGCATGTCACGAATAGCAATTTACCATTGGGCCGCAGCATCTGCCAAAGGTTGTCGAGGATTTTGGATGAAAGTGTTGCAAGTTGGAGAGCATCGCCCTTGCGCCTCAGCCAGCGGATGTCGGGGTGGCGCCGCACGATGCCAGAGGCCGTGCACGGCACGTCGGCCAGGATGCGGTCGAACTGCTCGCCATCCCACCACACCCGCGTTTGCGCCTCGAACGCCTTGAGCGTGGCCGACAAGCCCAGGCGCTGCAGGTTTTCCTCGACCCGCACCAGGCGCTTGGGATCGCTGTCGATGGCCGTCATGGCGACGTCGGCCAGTTCCAGCATGTGGCCGGTCTTGCCGCCGGGGGCCGCGCAGGCGTCGAGCACGCGCATGCCGTCGCGGATATCGAGCAGCGGCGCGGCCAGCTGGGCCCCCGCATCCTGCACTGACGCCAGTCCCTCATCAAAGCCGGGAATGGCGGACACGCCGATCGGTTTGTCGAGACGCACGGCGCTCGGGCCAATCTGCGCCGCGCCAATGCCGGCATCGGCGAGCGAGGCCATGAAGGCCTGCACGCTGGTCTTGCGCGTATTGACGCGCAGCGTCAGCGGCGGCTGCACATTACCGGCCACCAGGATCTGCTCCCACTGCCTGGGGTAGGCCGCGCGGGTGGCGTCGATCCACCACTGCGGGTAGTTATAGCGGGCCACCGGCTGCGCCATGACCGTCTTGACCAGCTCCTCGCGCTCGCGCAGGAAGCGGCGCAGCACGGCGTTGACCATGTTTTTGGCGTGCGCCATGTCCGGGTGCGAGGTGGCGACCGTGACCGCCTGGTCCACCACGGTGAATTCTTCGTAGGGCGGCGCGCCGCCGTCGGCCGTATCCATCAGCGACAGGGCGCAGCACAGCAGGGCCGAGAGCATGGCCGGTTCCGGCGCCTTGGATGTCATGAGACCAAGCAGGGCTTCGCTGCGGCCAAGCTGGCGCATGGTGCGGTAGGCGATATCCTGGATCGCGCCCTTGGTCTGGGGACCAGCCGCCGTCACGCCAAAGGCCGTCAGGAGCGCCTGCGGCAGCGTGGTACCGGCGCGCACCTGCGCCACCGCGTTGGCCGCGCCAAGCAGCGCCAGCGCCAGCGAATCGGGCTTGAGGTTGGGACGGTAGCCCGGCTGCAGCACCGGCTTGACTTCGTAACTCTGGCGCATGCGCGGCGCCGCCGGCCGGGCCGCTGCGGGTTTGATGGTGAGCGTCGGGCGCTTGATGGTCATGGCGAGATACACGAATACTTTATAAAGGCGCAATTGTACCGGTTAAGACTTGCGCGAAGCTTAAGCAGTGCGCGCGCGCCCGGGCACAAGGCCAGGTTGGGCCGCCATCGACGCATAAAACAACACTTTGACGGTGCGCGCCGCGGCTGCGCAGCGCAGTATTAATGTTTGTACACTGCCGACAGCGGGCGCCGGCAAAGCCCTGCGCCAGCCACGGGCAAACCAGTATAATTGTGCGTCAACCTGCCCGTGGCCCGGCCACCGCTCCTTTACCAATTAGAACACCGCACATGCTCGCATCACAGAAACAAGAAATCGCCGCCCTGTTCCAGGACGCCCTGGCCCCCATCATCGAAGGCAGCGGCCTGTCGCCCAACGTCGTGCTGGAGCGTCCGCGCGACCCTTCGCATGGCGACATGGCCTGCAACATCGCCATGCAGCTGGCCAAGCAGCTCAAGATGAACCCGCGCGAACTGGCGCAAAAGATTGTGGCGGCAGTGCTGGACAACCCGGCCGGCAAGGGCATCATCGACAGTGCCGACATCGCCGGCCCCGGCTTCATCAACCTGCGCGTGGCCAATGCGGCCAAGCAGGCGGTGGTGGGAACCATCCTCAGGCAAGGCCAGGCCTTTGGCCGCACCCAGGCCGGCGCCGGCAAGAAAGTGGTGCTCGAATTCGTCTCGGCCAATCCGACCGGCCCCCTGCATGTGGGCCACGGGCGCCAGGCGGCGCTGGGCGATGCACTGTCGAGCCTGTTTGACGCCCAGGGTTACGACGTCACGCGCGAGTTCTATTACAACGACGCCGGCGTGCAGATCGCCACCCTGGCAGCGTCGGTGCAGGCGCGCGCACGCGGCTTCAAGCCGGGCGACGCCGAATGGCCCGAGTCGGCCTACAACGGCGACTACATCGCCGACATCGCCGCCGACTTCCTGGCCAAAAAGACCGTATCGGCCAGCGACACCGCGCCCGTCACCGGCAGCGGCAACCCCGACGACATCGATTCCATCCGTCCGTTCGCCGTCAACTACCTGCGCCACGAGCAGGATATCGACCTGCAGGCCTTTGGCGTCAAGTTCGACAACTACTACCTGGAGTCATCGCTGTATGAAGATGGCAAGGTCGAAAAGACGGTCGAGGCCATGATCGCATCGGGCAAGACCTACGAGCAGGATGGCGCGCTGTGGCTCAAGAGCACCGACTATGGCGACGACAAGGACCGCGTGATGCGCAAGTCCGAAGGCGGCTTCACCTATTTTGTGCCTGACGTGGCCTACCATGTCGTCAAGTGGCAGCGCGGCTTTGTCCAGGCCATCAACATCCAGGGCAGCGACCACCACGGCACCATCGCGCGCGTGCGCGGCGGCCTGCAGGCAGTCGGCATGGGCATCCCGCAGGGCTACCCGGACTACGTGCTGCACAAGATGGTCACCGTCATGAAGGATGGGGCCGAGGTCAAGATTTCCAAGCGTGCCGGCTCCTACGTCACGGTGCGCGACCTGATCGAATGGTCGGGCAATGGCGACATCGCCAAAGGCCGCGACGCCGTGCGCTTTTTCCTCATCTCGCGCAAGGCCGACACCGAGTTCGTGTTCGATGTCGACGTGGCACTCAAGACCACCGACGAAAACCCGGTCTATTACGTGCAGTACGCGCATGCGCGCATTTGCCGGGTGCTGGAAAACTGGCAGGGCGACATTGCCACCCTGGCTGGGGCCGACCTGTCGCCCCTGACCGCGCCCACCGAGATGACGCTGCTCGCCACCCTGGCCGCCTATCCTGAAATGCTGGCGCGCGCCCAGGCCGAGCTGGGACCGCACCAGGTGGCGTTCTACCTGCGCGACCTGGCCGCCAGCCTGCACAGCTTCTACTTTGCCGAAAATATTCTCAAGCTCGAAGACGAGGCGCTCAAGAACGCGCGCCTGGCGCTCATGCTCGCCACGCGCGAAGTGCTGCGCAACGGCCTGGCCATGATCGGCGTGTCCGCGCCCGAGAAGATGTAAGTTTGTACCCACCATTTTTGTGAACCGACCCATGACATCCGACTTTCGCACCCTGCAGCGCCAGCATGGCAATACCCTGACCGGCGTGGTCATTGGCCTTATCATCGGCCTGGTCATCGCCGTCATCGTGGCGCTGGCCATCACCAAAGGCGCCACCCCGTTTACCGACAAGACGGGCAAGGCCGGCAAGATGAGCGAGGCCACGGTCGGCGAAGCATTCGATCCCAACAAGCCGATGTATGGCAACAAGGATGCGGCGCGCCAGGCCAACAAGGAAATCACGGCCCGGCAGAAACCGTCGGACGACCCGCTGGGCGACGCGGTGGCGGCCATGGGCGCGGCCGCGCCGGCTGCCGAGGCAACGCCCGACGCGCCGGTGGCAGAGGCCAGCGGGACCGAGGCCAGTGCGGCCAATGTGACGCCGGCCGAGGCCAAGCCGGCGCCGCCAAAACCTGCGGCAGACGGCCTTGACGGCGTGACCTACTACCTGCAAGCCGGCGCCTTCCGCGAAATGGAAGATGCCGAGAACACCCGCGCCAAACTGGCGCTGCTGGGGTTTGAAGCCTCCATCAGTGAAAAGCCCAACGAGAGCGGCGTGCTGCATCGCGTGCGAGTGGGCCCCTTTCCCCAGCTCGAAGCCATGAACAAGGCCCGGGCAAAGCTGATCGACAGCGGCATCGATGTTGCGATCGTCAAAAACCAGAAGTAGTCCGAAACGATATCAAGGAATCCTCATGCGTCTGATTCAGAAAGTGCTGTTTGCCCTGGCAGTGGCGGGCGTTGCCGCCGGCGCCGCCGCCTCTCCCGATGCCCCGCGCAATGGCGGCGAATACCAGGTGCTGCCGGAAGCGCAGCAAACCGTCCCGGGCAACAAGGTGGAAGTGACGGAATTCTTCACCTACTCCTGCCCGCACTGCAATGCGTTCGAGCCGCTGCTGGCCGAATGGGTCAAGAAGAACGCCGACAAGATCGTGTTCAAGCGCGTGCACGTGGCGTTCAACCGTTCGGACATCCCGCTCCAGCGCCTGTACAACACGCTCGAAGCGATGGGCCTGACCGAGAAATATCATGCCAAGGCCTTCGCCGCCGAACACGTCGAGCGCCTGCACATGCACACCGACGAAGCCGTGTTCGACTGGGCCGAAAAGGCCGGCATCGACCGCGCGAAATTCATCGATACCTACAAGTCGTTCGGCATGCAGGCGCGCGTGAACCGCTCGCAGGCCATGGCCAAGGCGTACATGATCAACAGCTGGCCGACGGTGGCCGTGGATGGCCGTTACATCACCTCGCCCTACCAGGCCGGTTCCACCTCGCGCCCTGCGCTGAACGAAGTGGGCCAGCAGCAGGCCGCGCTCAAGGTCATGGACCATCTGGTGGCCAAGGCCAAAGCGGAAAAAAAATAAGCATGCCGGCGGCGGCGCCATGAAGCGCGTTTTCATCACCGGCGCCTCGAGCGGCATTGGCGCTGCGCTGGCGCGTGAATACGCGGCGCAGGGCGCCGTGCTTGGCCTGGTGGCGCGGCGTGCCGATCTACTGGCAGGCCTCGTGGCCAGCCTGCCCGGCGCCGGGCGCCACGCCGTGTATGCGCTCGACGTGACCGACCACGGGGCCCTGCGCCTGGCCGCCGCCGACTTCATCGCCCGTCATGGCGGGGCCGACATCGTCATCGCCAATGCCGGCGTTTCGCACGGCACCCTTACCGAGCATCCCGAAGACCAGCAGGTGTTCGACACCATTATCGCCACCAATGTCAACGCCACGGTGGCCACCTTTGCCCCGTTCATCAACAGCATGAAGTCGCAGCAGGGAGAACGCCGCCTGGTCGGCATCGCCAGCGTGGCCGGCGTGCGCGGGCTGCCGGGGGCCGGGGCCTACAGCGCCTCCAAGGCGGCGGTGGTGTGCTATTGCGAATCGCTGCGGCTGGAACTGAAGCCGCACGGCATTCGCGTGGTCACCATCGCGCCGGGCTACATCGCCACTCCCATGACCGAGAAAAACAGCTATCCCATGCCATTCCTGATGCCGGTCGAGCGCTTCGCCGTCCGCGCCGCCGCCTGCATCGCGGCCGGCGACAGCTATCGCGTCATTCCCTGGCAGATGGGCGTGGTGGCCAGGCTGCTGCGCGCCCTGCCCAACTGGCTGTATGACCGGCTGTTTGCCAGGGCGCCGCACAAGGCGCGCAAGGCGGCGCCGTGAACGCGCAGGCCATCGCCGGCAAGAGCGCCGACAGTGGCGTCGCCGTGCAGGTAGTGGCGCAGACCGGCTCCACCAACGCCGACCTGCTGGCGCAGCTGCCGCTTGCCGGCAACCGCCTGCTCATTGCCGAACGCCAGAGCGCAGGCCGCGGGCGCGCGGGCCGCAGCTGGCTTTCGGGTGAGGACTCGCTCACGTTTTCGCTGGCCTGGAAGTTCCCGCTGCCCCTGCATGCCCTGTCCGGCCTGCCGCTGGCCGTGGGCGTGGCGCTGGCCGAAACGCTCGACCAGCTGGGCGTCAGGGTCCAGCTCAAGTGGCCCAACGATGTCCTCAAGGATGGGGCCAAGCTGGCCGGCATCCTGGTTGAAACCCAGGCGGCGCCCGACGGCGTATGGGCCGTGATCGGCATCGGCATGAACCTGATCATGCCCGACGCGCTGGAACAGCGCATCGGCCGCCCCGCCGCCGGCGCCCCGTGGCTGGCCAGGATGGACCGCGACACGCTGATGGCGCAATTACTCAATCACCTGGCGGCCAGCCTGCGCCACTTCGAGCAGGCCGGGTTCGCCGCATTTTGCGCACGCTGGAACCGCCTGCATGCATTCCAGGGCAGCGAAGTGGCCATCATCGACCGCGGCGTCACGCTGGAACAGGGTGTCGCCGCCGGGGTCGATGACTGCGGCGTGCTGCTGCTCGACACCGCCGCCGGCCGGGTGCCGGTGATGGCGGGCGACGTGTCGCTGCGCGCGGTGGCGCCATGATGCTGCTGGTCGACGCCGGCAATACGCGCGTCAAGTGGGCCCTGGTGCAGCCGGGCGCCGCACCTGGCCAATGGATTGCCAGCGGCGGGGTCGAACATGCGGACCTGGACCAGCTGCCGGAGCGCTGGCGCGATCACGCCGTGAGCGCGGTGCTGGTATCGAACGTGGCCGGGGCCGCCCTGCGCGCACGCCTGCTGCCGCTGCTGCCTGGCGCGCGCACGGCATGGTTCGCAGCGCGCGCCGAAATGGCCGGCATGCGCAACGGCTACCGCAACCCCGGTCAGCTGGGCTGCGACCGGTTCGCGGCGGCGCTGGGCGCGCGCACGCTGGAGCCGGGCAAGGCGATCATAGTCGCCACCTGCGGCACCGCCACCACCATTGACGCGGTCAGCGCGCAGGGCGACTTTTTGGGCGGGATGATCCTGCCTGGCCTCGGCCTCATGGCCTCATCGCTGGCGCGCAATACGGCGCAGCTGCCGCAGGTGCTGGCCGGTGGCCCGCTGCCGTCCGGCTTTGCCGACAATACCGACGACGCCATCCTGTCGGGCATCCTGTCAGCCCAGGCCGGCGCCATCGAACGCGCCTTTGCCCGCCACCGGGCCGACCTTTGTCTCATTTCCGGAGGCGCCGCCTGCTACATCGCGCCGGTGCTGGAAGTGGCGCACCGGATGGTCGATAATGTGGTTCTCATCGGCCTGCAAACGGCTGCTGCTTCCGATTTCGCTTCCGACCTCACAGGATAACGCGTGCTCAAACTACTCTTTTGGCTGGTGCTCTGCCTGAACGCCGTGCTGTTTGCCTATGGCCAGGGCTTGCTGGGCAGTTACAAGGCCAGCGCGCGCGAGCCGCAGCGCGTGCGCAACCAGCTCAATACCGACAAGCTGATACTGCACATGCCGGCCGGCGCGGCGCTGGTGGCCGCCCCGGCACCGGCGGCGCCGGCCGCGCCGGCGGCGGCAGCCAGTGACCCGCTGGCCTGCACCGAAGTGGGCAACTTCAATGCCGCGCAGGCGCGCCGCTTCGACCAGCTGATCGCGCCGCTGGCCCTGGGCGAGCGCCAGACCCGCCAGGACATCACGGTGTCGGAAATCACCAGCTACATGGTCATGATTCCGCCCCTGGGGAGCAAGGACGCGGCCGAGCGGAAGGCGGCGGAACTGAAGGCCCAGGGCGTGAGCAATTACTTTATCCTCAACGAGAGCACCCCCACCAAATGGGCCATTTCCCTGGGCGTATTCAAGGCCGAGTCGGCGGCCCAGACCCAGCTGGCCCAGCTGAAAAAGGAAGGCGTGACAGGCGCGCGCGTGGCGGGGCGTACCTCGCAGGCCGCGCGCCAGACCTACCGCTTCCGCGACCTCGATGCTGCCGCGCGCGCCGCCCTGGCAGAGGCGGTGGGCAAATTCGACGACATCAACACCCGCCCCTGCAAATAAGAAGCGCGGCCATCAGCGCTTGATCACCATCGGCTTGATGCCGAGGGTGGCCGGCAGCGAGCGGGCCGCTTCCAGGGCCGCGTCGCGGGTGGCGAACGGGCCGCTCACCAGGCGGTGCAGGGAACCGGCCTTGATCACATCGAGCGCCGCGCTCACCCAGCCGCGCGAAAGCACCCTGGTGCGCACTTCGGCCGCCTTGTCGGCGCGGCTGAAGGCGCCCATCTGCACGTAGAACGATTCGCCCGCCGGTGCCGGTGCGCCGTCGACCGTGGGCGCGACCCGCGCTTCCGGATGCAGCTTGATGGCCTTGACCTCGGCGCGGTTGCTGACAATGAGCGAGCCGACTTCTTCGGCCGCCTGCAGCACGCCCTGGCGCGGCTGCTGCGGCTCCGGGTCGCTGCGCGGGGCCGCCGCCAGGCGCGTGTCCTGCCCCGGCAGCAGGCGCTCGAGCAGGACCTCGTGACTGCCCTTCTGCAGCAACCCAAGCTTGACGGCCGCCGTAAACGACACGTCGACGATGCGGCTGGCATGGAAAGGACCGCGGTCATTGATGCGCACCACCACCTGGTTGCCGGTAGCGATATTGGTGATCCGGGCGTAGGAAGGAATCGGCAGCGTGGGGTGGGCCGCCGTCATCTTGTACATATCGTAGATTTCGCCCGACGAGGTGCGCTGCCCGTGGAATTTCTTGCCATACCAGCTGCTGACACCACGCTGCACGAAGGGTTGATCGCCCAGCATCGGCGTGTAGCTCTTGCCAAACACGACATACGGCCGGTTGGCATAGCGCGAATACGGTTCGGCGCGCACCACCGCGTCGGGAATGTCGCGCAAGCCGGACGGCGGATTGTCGCCCGGACCATCATCCTTGTAATAGCCGCCGCGCCCGGAATTGGCCGGCGGCAGGGCCGGCATATCGGGATCAAGCGCGGGATGGGTGGCGGCACGCGTCTTGGGCGCCGGCATATGGCCACGCCCGCCTTCCGGCTTGGGACTGGTGGCACACCCTGCCAGCAGGGCCAGGACGGGAATCACGATGAACGTTGGGTGGAATCTTGATACGCTCATCGCGCCTCCATGATCAGGTTTGTATCAGTTTTCGATGTCGCGAGATGCTCATCAGTATACCCGCGCCGAGCCCGAGTGTAACAAAAGCGGTGCCGCCATAGCTCATGAAGGGCAGCGGCACCCCGACCACGGGCAGAATGCCGCTGACCATGCCCATGTTCACAAAAGCGTAGGTAAAGAAATTCATGGTGAGGGCGGCGGCCAGCAGGCGCGAAAACAGGTTGGGCGCATTGGCCGCGATCATCAGGCCGCGCCCCACCAGCAGCAGATAGATGGTGAGCAGGATGAGGATGCCGACCAGGCCAAATTCTTCCGCATACAGCGCAAACACGAAGTCGGTCGTGTGCTCGGGGACGAATTCGAGGTGCGATTGCGAGCCCTGCATGTAGCCCTTGCCGGAAAAGCCGCCGGAGCCGATCGCGATCACCGACTGGATGATGTGAAATCCCTTGCCCAGCGGGTCGGTGGTGGGATCGATCAGCATCATGACGCGGTCGCGCTGGTAGTCGTGCATGAGCGACCAGGCAATCGGCAGGCTGGCGCCGGTGGCCACGAACATGGCCGCCACCGCCTTCCACGACAGGCCCGCCAGGAAAATCACCCACAGCCCGGACGAAAGCACCAGCAGCGAGGTTCCCAGGTCGGGCTGGAGCTGGATCAGGCCAACGGGGACGGCCAGCAGCGCCGCCGCCACCACGAATGAATGCCAGCGCACGGCGCCCGCTTTCTGATGAAAATACCAGGCCAGCATGAGCGGCATGGCGATCTTGAGGATCTCGGACGGCTGGATATCGACGCCCACGTACAGCCAGCGCCGCGCCCCCTTCTTGATGATGCCAAAGAAGAAAACCGCCAGCAGCAGCGCCACGCCGGCCGCGTAAATGGGAACGGCCAGCCGCAGCAGCGTTTGCGGCGGTATCAGCGCCATCACCCACATGATGATGAAGGCGATGATGGTGTTACGGATCTGGTCCTGCACCCGCCCCGGAAATTCGATACCGGCCGAGTACATGGTCACGATGCTGGTGGCCAGCAGCAGGAACAGGATGATCGCCAGCGGCGCGTCGAACACCAGCAGATAAGGTTTCATGCGGCGCCACAGTGAACGCCGTTCGTTGATGCGCATGGCTTACTCCCTGGCCGGTGCGGTCTGGCCGCCCGGGGTGGCCGGCGCCTCGCTGGCACTGTTGGTTGTCGGGACCGGCGCTGCGGCCACACCTTTTTCCGCAGCCGCCGCGCCATCCTTGCTGGCCGGTTTTTTGCCCAGCAGGTAGTAGTCGAGGGCCTTGCGGGTGATCGGGGCGGCTACCGCCGCGCCGAAGCCGGCATTTTCCACAATCAGGGCCAGCGCGATGCGCGGCTTGTCGGCCGGGGCAAAGGCCACGTACAGCGAATTGTCGCGGCGCCGTTCACCAATGGTCTTGGCATTGTATTTTTCGCCGCGCTTCAGGCTCACCGCCTGCGAGGTGCCGGTCTTGCCGCCCGAGGTGTAGCCCGCATTGGCGAACACCTGGCGCGACGTCCCCTCTTCCGCCACGCCCACCATGGCGCTCTTGATGAAGTCGATATTTTCCTGGCGCAGCGGGATCCGGCCGCTGGGCTGGGCCACCGTGAGCTTGCGCGCGCGCGTGCTGCCGTCTTCAATGATCTTGACCAGGTGCGGCTTCATCACCACGCCATTGTTGGCCAGGGTGGAGACCGCGTGCGCCAGCTGCAGGATGGTATAGCTGTTAAAACCCTGGCCAATCGATACGTTGATGGTGTCGCCGCCCTGCCAAGCCTGCGCTGCCTTGCTGCGGGCGAAGCGCTTGCGCTTCCATTCCTTCGACGGCAGCACCCCGGTCTTTTCATTTTCCAGGTCGATGCCGGTCAGGCGGCCGAAGCCGAACGGCTCCATGAAGTCGTGGATGGCATCGATGCCCAGATCGTGACCGAGCTGGTAATAGTAGGTGTTGCATGAGACGACAATGGAGGTGTACATATTGACCACGCCGTGGCCGCCCACCTTGTCGTCGTTCCAGCGATTGCCGCCCAGGTTGAAGTAGCCAATGTCGTTGATTGCCTGCGACGGTGTGCGCTTGCCCAGCTCCAGCGCCGCCAGCGCCATGAATGGCTTGAAGGTGGACCCTGGCGGGTAGGTACCCTGCAGCGGACGGTTCATGAGCGGCCGGTCAAGCGAGGTATTGAGTTCGTTCCAGCTTTGGGTGTCAATGCCGTCAACGAACAGGTTGGGGTCGAAGCCCGGGCGCGACACATAGGCCAGGATGTCGCCGGTCTCCGGCTCGATCGCCACCAGCGCGCCGCGGTACTCGCCAAATGCCTCCTCGACGATCTTCTGCAGCTCGATATCGATCGACAGGATCAGGTTATTGCCGGGCGTGGCCTCCTTACGCGACATGGTGCTTACCGCCCGTCCACCGGCCGTCTTGATCACCTTTTCGTAGCCGGTAATGCCGTGCAGCTGCTTTTCGTAGCTCTTTTCCAGGCCTTCCTTGCCGATATGGTCGGTGCCGCGATAATTGGTGGCATCGTCCGACTCCTCGATCAGCTTTGCTTCGCGGGCATTGATGCGGCCAATGTAGCCGATCACGTGGGCCGCCGATTCGCCCAGTGGATAATTGCGAAACAGGCGCGCCTGCACGTCGACGCCCGGGAAGCGGAAGCGCTGGGCGGTAAAGCGCGCCACTTCGTCGTCCGTGAGGCGGGTACGCAGCGGCACGCTCTCGAAATTCTTCGATTCGGCCAGCAGGTTCTTGAAGCGCTTGCGGTCGCGCGGCTCCACCGTGACCAGGGTGGCCAGTTCGTCGATGACCGAATCGAGTGAATGGCGCAGCTTGGACGGCGTGATCTCGAGCGTATAGGCCGAGTAATTGCGGGCCAGGACCACGCCGTTGCGGTCCACGATCAGACCGCGGTTGGGCACGATCGGCACCACCGCAATGCGGTTGCCTTCGGACAAGGCGGCATAGTCGCTGTGCTTGACCACCTGCAGCCACACCACGCGCGCCACCAGCAAGCCAAAACAGAGAAAGGTGAGCGCGAACAGCACCCCCACCCGCACCCGGAAGATATGGATCTCCCGGTCATTGTTCTTGATTTCAGTCATGCAGGGTCAGCCATCAGATGGGGCGCGTATGGTCGCGGTCCACCGCGCGGCGCTGGGGTGCCAAGAGCAGCCAGGTGACGACAGGCCACAGGAGGATGGCGACCACGCTCTCGGAAAAATGCAGCCAGCCCGGAAAGCGCCCCGACACGATATAACTGACCAGCACCTGCACGGCCTGCGTCATGATCAGCAGCGGGAATACATGCAGGGCCTGGGTCGTGAGTGGAAACCACAATACGCGGCGGTGAATCGTGATCGCAAAATACGACAGCAGGGTGTATGCCAGCGCGTTCTCGCCCAGCAGGGTCGCTTCATGCACATCCATCAGCAGGCCCATGAAAAACGCCATGCCGATACCGACCTTGCGCGGCTGGTGAATGCCCCAGAAGACCAGCACCAGCGCCACAAAGTCCGGCACCCCGATCAGGCCGCCCCATGGCAGAAGATTGAGCAGGAATGCCAGGGCGAGCGTAATGCCGATGAAGATCGGGCTGACCGGCAGCAGAATGTAATGAGGGCGGTTCATCGGGCAGGTCCTCCTGGCACGGTGGCGGCAGGTGCCGCGGTCTGCTGGCGCGGCGCGGCCGGCGGCGTGGCGCGGCCGGGAACCGGGGCCTGGCCTGGCCTGGCGGCGGGCGGCGCCGGCGGCGTCACCGCCGGTGTTGCCGGTGTCGCGGACGTTTCCGGCAGCAGGGCCGGCACCCCGCCTTCAGCGGCGATGGCGCCCATTTTCGGCAGATTGTTTTTCTTGATCGGCTTGAGCGTTTCTGCCGGCGGGCGCGGCGCCGGCTTGGGCAGCTCCATCAGGATCAGGAGCTGGCGGTTGCGGTCGATGCCGGCCAGCGGCTGGCATACCACATTGCCGAATGTGCGGCCGGCGCTGTTCTCCACCTTGACCACCTTGGCCACGGCCAGGCCGGCGGGATAGACCCCGTCGAGGCCGGACGTGATGATGACGTCACCGACCACGATGTCGGCATTGGGCTCGACGAAACGCAGGTCGAGCATGCCGGACGACCCGCGCCCATAGGCTACGCTGCGCAAGCCATTGCGCAGCACCTGCACGGGAACGGCCTGTTCGCGGTCGGTCAGCAGCGTCACCTCGGATGTGAAGGGAAATACGCGCGTGATCTGGCCGACCACGCCGGCATTGTCGATCACGGGCAGGCCGAGTACCACCTTGTCGCTGCTACCGCGGTCGAGCACGATCTTGCGGGTCGACGAATTGTGGGCGTCGTACAGGATTTCACTCATGAGCGTCTTTACCGGCAGCACCTCACGCGCGCCCATCAGCTTGCGCAGGTGCGCATTCTCGGCGGCCTGCATGGTGGCCTTCTGCATGGCGGCGGCAGCGGCCACTTCGGCCGCCTTGAGGTCATTGAGCTCCTTTTGCAACGCCGACAGCGACGAGAAATAGGTGCCCATCCCCAGCATCGCGTCACGCGGCATGAGGGCGGCCTTCTGGAAGGGATAAAGAACGGTACCGGTCACCTGGCGCACCATGGCCAGCGCCTGGAAGCGCGTGTCGGCCACCAGCAGAATGATCGAAATGATCGCGAAAACCGTCACCTTGACCCGAGCGGGCGCTCCCTGTTTGAAAAGCGGCGGTGGACTGTATTCCATGACTTCCAATAATGACGGCGCACAGCGCCTGGGTCACTGCGGGCAGCCCGACCGGGGCCGCCCTTGCTGCACCTGGGCAGCCTTACTCGTACGAGAAAATCGAACCGAGCTTGTCCATGCGCTCGAGCGCCATGCCCGAGCCGCGCACCACGCAAGTGAGCGGATCTTCCGCCACCAGCACCGGCAGGCCGGTTTCTTCCATCAGCAGGCGATCAAGGTCGCGCAGCAGCGCGCCGCCACCGGTGAGCATCATGCCCTTCTCGGCGATGTCGGCGCCCAGTTCCGGCGGGGTCTGCTCCAGCGCGTTCTTGACGGCCGAGACGATGTTATTGAGCGGATCAGTCAGCGCTTCGAGGATTTCGTTGGACGAAATCGTAAACGAGCGCGGAATGCCTTCGGACAGATTGCGGCCCTTGACTTCCATCTCCTTCACTTCCGAGCCGGGGAAGGCCGAACCGATGGCCTTCTTGATGGCTTCGGCCGTCTGCTCGCCAATGAGCATGCCGTAATTGCGGCGGATGTAGTTGACGATGGCTTCGTCGAACTTGTCGCCGCCCACGCGCACCGAACCCTTGTACACCATGCCGCCCAGCGAAATGATGCCTACTTCGGTGGTGCCGCCGCCAATGTCGACCACCATCGAACCGGTGGCGTCGGACACCGGCAGGCCGGCACCGATGGCCGCGGCCATGGGCTCTTCGATCAGGTACACCTGCGAGGCGCCGGCGCCGAGGGCCGATTCGCGGATGGCGCGGCGCTCGACCTGGGTCGAGCCGCACGGCACGCAAATGATGATGCGCGGCGAAGGACGGAAGAATTTTGAATCGTGAACCATGCGGATGAACTGCTTGAGCATCTGCTCGGTGACGGTGAAGTCGGCAATCACGCCATCTTTCATCGGGCGGATCGCCTCGATATTGCCGGGAACCTTGCCGAGCATTTGCTTGGCCTGTGCACCGACGGCCTGGATCGTCTTCTTGCCGTTGGGCCCGCCTTCCTGACGGATGGCCACTACCGATGGTTCATCCAGAACGATACCCTGGCCGCGCACATAAATGAGCGTATTGGCCGTTCCCAGGTCAATGGCGAGGTCGTTCGAAAGATAGCTGCGTAAGAAACCAAACATGTTTGTCCTGATGCGCAAGCGCTGCGCCTGATCATTAATATGGAAACTGCATAAGTATTAACCGCCGCGCGTAAAATATTCCGCACCGCCGCGGTTGAGTGAATGCTGCGGCAAACCTGCTTCACAGCCGACAACGCATTAGCCCGCCATTCTACCTTATAATTTGCGCGTTAAATGCTTGAAAACCGGTGTATTGCGCTCCCTTTTCCCCAATGAAATGCCTGATATTGGTAAGCTTTTATCGGATTTAGCGCACTGTTATTCAAATTTCACTATTCGTCTCATAACATTTTGAACGCGGCCCGTGCCGCGCCTATCCCATGTCCCTGACCCTTGCAGACGTAAAACGGATCGCCAATCTGGCCCAGCTCGACATGGACGAAGCCCATGCCGAAGTGGCCCTGGTTGAATTAAACGGCATATTCGCCCTGGCCGAGCAAATGCAGGCCATCGATACCACCGGCGTCACGCCACTGGCGCAGCCGCTGGCCGCGGTGCTCGGCCATGTACCGCTGCGCCTGCGCGAGGACGTCGTGACGGAACAAAACCACCGCGACGATTACCAGGCGAGCGCGCCCAAAACCCAGGACGGCCTGTACCTGGTACCAAAAGTTATTGAGTAATCACGGAACCGACATTCGCCATGCATACAAAAACGCTAAAACAGCTGTCCGGGCTCCTGCAATCGAAAGCCATTTCCAGCACCGAACTGACACGCCACTTCCTGGACCGCGCCAAAGCCAGCGACCTCAATGCCTTTTTGCATATTGACGAGTCGTTATCGCTGGCCCAGGCCGCGGCGGCCGATGCCAGCCTGGCCAATGGCAGCGCAGGCCTGCTGACCGGTATTCCCATCGCCCACAAGGATATCTTTGTCACGCGCGACTGGCGCTCGACTGCCGGCAGCAAGATGCTGGCCAATTACAGCAGCCCGTTCAACGCCACCGTGGTCGACAAATTTGCCGCTGCCGGCATGGTCTCGCTGGGCAAACTCAATTGCGACGAATTCGCCATGGGTTCATCCAACGAAAACTCGGCCTTCGGCGCCGTCAAGAACCCGTGGGACAAGCTGGCCGTGCCGGGCGGCTCCTCGGGCGGCTCGGCGGCGGCCATTGCCGCGCGCCTGGCGCCGGCCGCCACCGCCACCGATACGGGCGGCTCGATTCGCCAGCCAGCCGCGTTTTGCGGCGTGACCGGCATCAAGCCGACCTACGGGCGCGTGTCGCGCTTTGGCATGATCGCCTTTGCCTCCTCGCTCGACCAGGGCGGCCCCATGGCGCAGACGGCCGAAGACTGCGCCATGCTGCTCAATGAAATGGTGGGCTTTGACGAACGCGACTCCACCAGCCTGACGCCGGAGCAAGGCAATGTGCGCGAAGACTTCACGCGCGAACTCAACACGCCGTTGAAGGGCCTGCGCATCGGCCTGCCGAAAGAGTATTTTGGCGAAGGCCTGGCCGCCGACGTGGAGCAGGCCGTGCGCGCCGCGCTCGACGAATTCGTCCGGCTGGGCGCCACGCTGGTGGACATCTCGCTGCCCAAGACGGCGCTGTCGATCCCCGTGTACTACATCATCGCGCCGGCCGAAGCGTCATCGAACCTGTCGCGCTTTGACGGCGTGCGCTACGGCCATCGCGCGGCCCAGTACAGCAACCTCAATGACATGTACAAGAAAAGCCGCGCCGAAGGCTTCGGCAAGGAAGTCCAGCGCCGCATCATGGTGGGCACCTATGTGCTGTGCCATGGCTACTACGACGCCTACTATGTGCAGGCGCAGAAGATCCGGCGCCTGATCGCCGACGACTTCAAGGCCGCGCTGGGGCACACCTGCGACGTCATCATGGGACCGGTGGCACCCACCGTGGCCTGGGACCTGGGCGCCAAGTCGAACGACCCGGTGGCCAACTACCTGGCCGACATCTTCACCCTCTCCACCAGCCTGGCCGGCTTGCCCGGCATGTCGATCCCGTGCGGCTTTGGCCAGGGCGACAAGAACGGCAGCCGTCCGGTAGGGCTGCAGATCATCGGTAACTACTTCGCCGAAGCGAAGCTGCTCGGCATCGCCCACCAGTACCAGCAAGTGACCGACTGGCATACCCGCGCTCCTGCCGGCATTTAAGAAAAGAAGAGAGAAGCTTATGCAATGGGAAGTCGTCATCGGTATTGAGAACCACGTCCAGCTCACTACCAACTCCAAGATCTTCAGCGGCAGCGCGATTGCCTTTGGCGCCGAGCCGAACACCCAGGCCAGCCCGGTGGACCTGGCCCTGCCGGGCGTGCTGCCGGTGATGAACCGCGGCGCCGTCGAGCGCGCGATCCGCTTTGGCCTGGCGGTGGGCGCCAAAATCGCTCCCCAGTCGGTCTTCGCGCGCAAGAACTACTTTTACCCGGACCTGCCCAAGGGCTATCAGATCAGCCAGTTCGAAGACCCGATCGTCGTTGGCGGCCAGGTCACATTCGGCTTTGAAAAGGATGGCAAGTTCGAGACGCGTACCGTCAACCTCACGCGCGCGCACCTGGAAGAAGACGCCGGCAAGTCGCTGCACGAAGACTATGCAGGCATGAGCGGCATCGACCTCAATCGCGCCGGCACGCCGCTGCTGGAAATCGTGTCGGAGCCGGAGATGCGCAGTGCGGCCGAAGCGGTCGCCTACTGCAAGGCGCTGCACTCGCTGGTGGTGTGGCTGGGCGTATGCGACGGCAATATGCAGGAAGGCTCATTCCGCTGCGATATCAACGTCTCGGTACGGCCGGTGGGGCAGAAGGAATTTGGCACGCGCTGCGAAATCAAGAACCTCAACTCGTTCCGCTTCATTGAAGAAGCGGTGGCGGTCGAAGTGCGGCGCCAGATCGAGCTGATCGAAGACGGCGGCAAGGTGGTGCAGGCGACGCGTCTGTACGACCCGGACAAGAAAGAGACGCGTGCCATGCGCAGCAAGGAAGACGCGCAGGATTACCGCTACTTCCCGGATCCCGATTTGCCGCCCTTGACCATCGGCGAAGACTGGATCGCGCGCGTCAGGTCCGACATGCCGGAACTGCCGGCGGCGATGCGTGCGCGCTTCGTGAGCGACTACGCGCTGCCCGAATACGACAGCATGATCATGACGTCCTCACATCAGATGGCGGCATATTTCGAAGCGGTCGTGGCGATTGCGGGCAAGGACAATGCCAAGGCCGCGGCCAACTGGCTGATGGGCGACGTCGCCTCGACGCTGAACCGGGAGGGCGTGGACATTGCCGACTCGCCAGTGGAAGCGTCGCAACTGGCGCTGCTGCTCAAGCGGATCGCGGATGGCACCATCTCCAACAAGATCGCCAAAGAAGTGTTCGCGGCCATGTGGGAAGCGAAATCGGCGGACGAGAACATTGCCGACGCCATCATCGACCAGAAAGGCTTGCGCCAGATTTCGGACAGCGGCGCGCTGGAAAAGATTGTGGACGACGTGCTGGCAGCGAATGCCAAATCGGTGGAACAATACCGCGCCGGCAAGGAAGCGGCCATCAACGCCCTGATCGGCCAAGCCATGAAAGCGTCGCGCGGCAAGGCCAACCCCGCGCAGCTGACCGAACTGTTCAAGAAAAAACTGGCCGGCTGACAAGGCCCGGTCTGGCCCTCGTGTTTCCCACCACCAGGGTCAGACCACTTAAACGACGCAAAATCAATTTCCCTACGCCAGGGTCAGACCACTTTCGCGCCATTCTGACAACTTTTCAGATACCAAATCGACACCGCCATAGGCGTGAAAGGTCGATCATAGGTGATGCCAATATAGGCCGGCAAACCTCTCGTTCCCTATCTGGAACGCGCCAAATGGTGGCAAGGCATTTTTTTCCGGGAAGCTTTGTCCTCAGCGCACGGGAAGCACTCAAATTTGCCGCAGCACACCGGTAAACGTTGCTTTTGACGCGTTTAAGTGGTCTGACCCTGGCAATAGGAAATTGATTTTGGCGCGTTTAAGTGGTCTGACCCTGGTGGGAGGAAAGTTTAGATGCCGTAGCGGGTGCGGTAGGCAGCGACGGCGTCCTTGTATTGCAGCAGCTCGGGGTCGGCGCCGGCGCTGTTGAGGTAGCTGAACAGGTCGTCGAGATTGCCGATCGAGATGACGGGTATGCCGAATTCGCGGCTCACTTCCTGTACCGCGGAATTGGCCGACAGTTCGCCATCCTTGCCCGAGCGCTCCATCCGGTCGAGCGCGATCAAGACGGCACATGGCTCGGCGCCAGCGGCCCGGATCATGTCCACCGATTCACGCACCGAGGTGCCAGCCGAAATCACGTCGTCGATGATCACGACCTTGCCCTGCAATGTGGCGCCAACGATGGTGCCGCCCTCGCCGTGCGCCTTCGCTTCCTTGCGGTTGAAGGCGAACGAGGTGTTGCGGCCCTTGCCGGCCAGCGCTACGGCCGTGGCCGAGGCCAGCGTGATGCCCTTGTAGGCCGGCCCGAACAGCATGTCGAATGCGACGCCGGAGTCGAGCAGGGTCTGGGCGTAGAACTGCGCCAGCTGCGCCAGCGTGGCGCCGTCATGGAACAGCCCCGCGTTGAAGAAGTACGGCGACTGGCGCCCCGCCTTGGTGGTGAAGTCGCCAAAGCGCAGCACGCCCGTGGACACCGAAAACGCGATAAACTGTTGGCGCAAATTGTTCACGTGATTTCCTCTTTGTTAAGTAGCCGCTATTGAAAGTGGCTGTATTTTACGCCACCCCTCTTCTCCGAACCATGCCAAAAATTATTTCCGCGAACTTGAACGGGATCCGTTCGGCCCACAAAAAGGGCTTCTTCAACTGGATGACGAGCCAGACCGCCGACTTTGTCTGCGTCCAGGAACTCAAGGCGCAGCTGCCCGACATGACCGATGACTTCCTGATGCCCGGCGGGTACCACGGCCATTTCCACTACGCCGAAAAGAAGGGCTATTCCGGCACCGGCATCTACAGCCGCGTCAAGCCGGACAATGTCCGCACCGGCTTTGGCTGCCAGGAGTTCGATGCCGAGGGCCGCTATGTGCGCTGCGATTTTGGCGACCTGACCATCATCTCGGTCTACTGCCCGTCCGGCTCGTCCTCGCCAGAACGCCAGGAGGCGAAGTTCCGCTTCATGGAGGTGTTCCTGCCACACTTGCTGGCACTGCGCGCGGAAGGCCGCGAGGTCGTGATCTGCGGCGACTGGAATATCGCGCACCAGGAAATCGATCTGAAGAACTGGAAGGGCAACAAGAAGAATTCGGGCTTCCTGCCGGAGGAACGCGCCTGGCTGTCACGCATCTTCGATGAGTTGGGTTACGTCGATGTCCATCGCGGCATCGATAAACGCCCGGAGCAGTACACCTGGTGGAGCAACCGCGGCCAGGCCTACGCCAAGAATGTGGGATGGCGCATCGATTACCACGTTGCCACGCCCGGGATCGCGGCCCAGGCCAAGGCGGTCCATGTCTACAAGGATGAGCGCTTTTCCGACCACGCGCCGCTGATCATCGATTACACGCTGTAGCCTACAATGCGCGCGCGCTGTCGAAGCGCCGCGGCTGGCCGCTCAGGGGATCGGTAAAGCTGATCGTGCGCGCCAGCAGCTTGAGCGGCCTGGCATAGTCGTCAGCACCGCACGCAAGTGCCACCGGATACAGCGCGTCGCCCACTATCGGCGCGCCCAGCGCTGCCATGTGCACGCGCAGCTGGTGCTTGCGCCCCGTATGTGGGTGCAGCCGGTACAGGGCCAGCCCTGCGTCCAGCAGCTTGAGCACTTCCACCCGCGTTTCTGCATTCGCTTCCCCCGCCACTTCGGCCGTCCGGAAAAACTGCCCGTCGTCGGCCAGGCGGCTGCGGTAGGTCAGCGGGAAAGCATGCTGCGGCAGTTGCGGCGCAATCGCTTCGTACACCTTGTCGATGCAGCGCTTCTGGAACAGCGATTGATAGGCGCCCCGGCTGTCCGGGCGCACCGAAAAGATCACGACTCCGGCCGTCTCCCGGTCCAGCCGGTGAATCGGCGTCAGGTCGTCAATGCCAAGGCGGTTCTTCAACCGCACCAGCAGGGACTCGCGCAGAAAGCGTCCGCCTGGCGTGGTCGGTAGAAAATGGGGCTTGTCGGCCACCAGCAGATGCTGGTCCTGGTGCAGGATGGTCTCTTCAAACGGGAGCGGGGCTTCGTCCTCGATCTCGCGGTAGTACCACAGGCGCATGCCGCGCTTGAGCACCGTGGCCTCGGCGACCCTCTCGCCGGCGCCGTCGACCACGTCGCCACGGGCCATGCGCTCGCGCCATACGGCTTCTGGTACATCGGGGAAGCGCCGCAGCAGGAACACCAGCGCAGCGCCGGGCGCCGGGTCGTCGATCCACAGGTAGCTCGGCGCCACGCCGGCGCGCAGCGGCAGCGGCTTGATGGCGTTGGCGTCGGCCTGTCTACCCATTCCTTACCTGATCGAGACGCTACGGTACGGCGGCAGCGAACGCGTGGTGGTGCCCTTGGCGCGCGCGTACAGCGGCAGCAGCACGTCCATATGCTCCTGCATCTGGCGGATGCGGTTCGCACCGCCCGGGTGGGTCGAGAGGAACTCCGGCGGCGAACCCTTGCTTGCCTGCGCCATTTTCTGCCACAAGACGATGCCGGCGCGCGGATCGTAACCTGCCCGGGCGGCGATATCGAGACCAATCAGATCGGCCTCGCGCTCGTCGTCGCGCGAGAACTTGAGCGACGCGAACTGGGCGCCGTACTGGGCCACGGTGTCGGTGATGCCGGGATCGATGCCAAGCACCGCGGCCAGCACAGCGCCACCGAGGCGCGCACCGACATTGGTGGCGGTGGATTTGACCATCTGCTCGCGTCCATGCTCGCGCAGGGCGTGCGCGATTTCGTGGCCCATGATGGCCGCCGCTTCATCATCGGTCAGTTTGAGCTGGGTGAGAATCCCGCTGAAAAAGCCAATGCGCCCACCGGGCATGCAAAAGGCGTTGATCTGCTGCGATCCGATCAGGTTGACCTGCCAGTCCCACTTGGAGGCAGCCGGATTCCAGCGCGTGGTGTGCGGAATGATGCGCCGGGCGATATTCCGCAGGCGGATGACCTGCGGATGGTCGCTTGGCGCCAGGGCACCCTTTTGCGCGGCCTGCTGCATCATCTGCGCATACTGCGCCTTCGATTGCGCTTCGATCCTTTCTTCCGATGCGAGCATCCGGTACCGGGGCATGGGACGCAGCTGGATGCCGTCCTGCACGGTGGCCTGGTCCTGGCGCGGGGCCTGCTGCTGGGCCTGGACCGGGACCATGCCGGCGCAGGCAGCGAGGGAAACGGCAACGACTATTTTTCTTAGTTGGTTCATATTGGCTTTCCGGGGCGACACCGCCCGTGCTGTGATTTTGATAACAACATCATCGCAGGAAATGTCTGTTTGGCGCACACGATAAGCAGGAAGTCATTTCGAGGCGGAATTTTTCTTGCGCAGGCGAAATACTGCCAGGCTACCACGCAGATTGGGCAGGAAGGACACAGGTTTGCCATCGGCGAGCGCCACGCGCTCCAGCACTTCGAGTCCGCATTCGGCGGCAAGTTCCTCAAAATCGTAGATTGTTGCGCAGCGCACGTTGGGGGTGTCATACCACTGGTACGGCAGCGACTTCGATACCGGCATGCGGCCCTTGGCCAGCGCCAGCCGGTGCGGCCAGTAGGCAAAATTGGGGAAGGAAACGATGGCTTCCGTGCCCACCCGGACGATGTCGCGCAGCAGCACTTCGACATGCTGCATCATTTGCAGCGACGACAGGCACAGCACGGTGTCGAAGGAGTTGTCGGTAAACAGGGTCAGGCCCTGCTCCATGTCGTGCTGCAGCACGTTGATGCCGCGCCGCGCACTGGCCAGCAGCTGGGCGTCGGCGATTTCGATGCCGTAGCCGGTGCAGCGCTTGCCGTTCTGGAGGTGGGCCAGCATGGCGCCGTCGCCACAGCCAACGTCGAGCACATGGGCGCCGTCCGGCACCCAGTCGGCGATGAATGCCAGGTCGGGCCGTAAGGTGGAGAGGTCCTTGAAATTCATTTGATGCCGTCCCAGATCCGTTCGTAGTAAGCCCTGACCATGTTCATGTAGCGCGCGTCTTCCAGCAAAAAGGCATCATGCCCATGGGGCGCATCAATCTCGGCATAGGTCACGCGGCGCCGGTTGCATACCAGTGCCTGCACGATTTCGCGCGAGCGCTCCGGCGAAAAGCGCCAGTCGGTGGTGAATGAGGCGAGGAAGAAGTCGGCTTTGGTGCCGGCCAGCGCGCGCGTCAGGTCGCCGCCAAAATGGCGCGCGGGGTCGAAGTAGTCGAGCGCCTTGGTGATCAGCAGGTAGGTATTGGCGTCAAAGTATTCCGAAAACTTGTCGCCCTGGTAGCGCAGGTAGGACTCGATCTCGAAGTCGATGCCGAAGTCGAACTTGTAGTCGTTCGATTCGGCGGCATTGCGCAGCTTGCGGCCGAATTTTTCGGCCATGTCGTCGTTCGACAGGTAGGTGATGTGGCCGACCATGCGCGCCACGCGCAGGCCGTTCTTCGGCACCACGCCGTGGGCATAGAAGTCGCCGCCGCGGTAGTCGGGGTCCGACAGGATGGCCTGGCGCGCCACGTCGTTAAAAGCGATGTTCTGGGCCGACAGCTTGGCGGTGGAGGCTATCACGGCGCAGTGGCGCAGCCGGTCCGGGTACATCATGCTCCAGGCCAGCGCCTGCATGCCGCCCAGCGAGCCGCCCATGACGCAGGCAAACTGCGCGATGCCCAGCCGGTCGGCCAGCCGCGCCTGGGCATTGACCCAGTCTTCCACGGTCACCACCGGGAAGGCGGCGCCATAGGGCTTGCCGGTGGCCGGATTGTCATGCATGGGGCCAGTGGAGCCGAAACAGGAGCCAAGGTTGTTCACGCCAATGACGAAGAAGCGGTCCGTGTCCACCGGCTTGCCGGGTCCGACCATGTTGTCCCACCAGCCGGTGCTCTTGGGATCGCCCTCGTACATGCCAGCCACGTGGTGCGAGGCATTGAGCGCGTGGCACACCAGTACCGCGTTCGATTTGGCGGCGTTCAAGGTGCCGTAGGTTTCGTACACCAGGGTGTAATCGGCAAGCGTGGCGCCGCCCTGGAGCTTGAGCGGCTCGGCGAAATGCAGTTTCTGCGGCGTGACTATTCCAGTGGATGACATGAGGTCCGGTAAAAAGTAAATACTGTTTGAATCAAATCACCTGCAGCTGCTCGACCGCCTCGGCAATCGCGCCCGGCTCCATGCTGCGCAGGATGCGGCGGGTCTGCGGGGTGATGGTGCCAAGGTCGCAGTTGAGGATTTCCTGCTTGACGGCCAGCAGCTGCGCCGGGTGCATGGAAAACTCGCGCAAGCCCATGCCCAGCAACAGTCGCGTGAGCTTGGTGTCGCCCGCCATTTCGCCGCATACGGCAACGTCGATGCCGGCCTTTTTGCCGGCCATGATGGTCATGGCGATCAGCTGCAAAATGGCCGGGTGCAGCGGGTTGTACAGGTGCGCCACTTCGTAATCGACCCGGTCGATCGCCAGCGTGTACTGGATCAGGTCATTGGTGCCGATGGAGAGGAAGTCCATGCGCTTGACGAACATGGGCAGCGCCAGCGCGGCCGCGGGAATTTCAATCATGGCGCCGACCTTGATCTCGGGGTCGTACTTCTGCCCTGCTTCGCGCAGCTGGGCCTTGGCCTGCTCGATCATGGCCAGCGACTGGTCGATCTCGAACGCATGCGCCAGCATGGGGATGAGCATGCGCACCTTGCCAAAGGCGGAGGCGCGCAGGATGGCGCGCAGCTGGGTCAGGAACAGCTGCGGCTCGGCCAGGCAGTAGCGGATGGCACGCAGGCCGAGCGCGGGATTCAAGGCCGTGTGCTCGGTCTGGTCGAGCGGCTTGTCGGCGCCGATGTCGAGCGTGCGGATGGTGACCGGCCGCCCTTTCATGGCTACCACGGCCTTCTTGTACTGCTCGTACTGTTCGTCCTCGCTCGGCACGCGGTGGGTGTGGCCGCTGCGCGCCATGAACAGGAACTCGGAGCGGAACAGGCCAATGCCTTCGGCGCCCGACTCCAGCGCACCGGGACAGTCGTCCGGCAGCTCGATGTTCGCGTGCAGGACAATACTGGTGCCGTCGCGCGTGACGGCCGGCGTTTTCTTGAGTTTCAGGAGCTTCTTGCGCGCCTTGAGCATGGCTCCCTGGCGCGCACGGTACTGTTCCAGCACCAGGGGGCTCGGGTTGGCAATCACCACGCCGGCGTCACCGTCGATGATGACCCAGTCATCCTGCTCGATCAGCTGGGACGCTTGCGACATGCCGACCGCCGCCGGAATATCCAGGCTGCGCGCCACGATGGCGGTGTGCGAGTTCTGCCCGCCGACGTCGGTGACAAAGCCGATGAAGGAGCGGTCGCGGAACTGCAGCATGTCGGCCGGCGAAATGTCGTGCGCCACCACGATCATCTGCGGCTGGAATTCGTCATCCGATACCGGCGCCGGCGAGATCTGGGCCGTGCCCATCAGGACCTTGAGCACGCGCTCGGCCACCTGCTGGATGTCGGCCTTGCGCTCGCGCAGGTACTCGTCTTCGATCTCGTCGAATTGCGCCGACAGTTCGTCGATCTGGGTCACCAGCGCCCACTCCGCGTTGTAATGGCGGGTGCGGATGATGTCAAGCGGCGCTTCCGAGATCATGGGGTCGGACAGGATCAGCGCGTGCACGTCGATAAAGGCGCCCAGTTCGGTCGGGGCATCCTTGGGCAGGTCGGTCCACAGGGCCTGCAGGCCGCGGTGCACTTCGGCCAGGGCGTCCTGCAGGCGCCTGACTTCATTTTCCAGCTGCTCTTCAGCCACCAGGTAGTGCTTGACGTCGAGCGCGGCAGGGGTGAGCTTGTGCGCGCGCCCGATGGAGATGCCGCGGGAGACGGGTATGCCATGAAGCGTGAACGATGCCATCGGTTGTCCTGGGTGTCCAAAATGGTGGCGGCCGGGTGGTCGGTCCGGCGGCATTACTCGCCTTCGCCGAACTTGTCGTTGATCAGTCCTGCAAGGGCGATGACGCATTCCTGCTCGTCCGGGCCATCGGCCTCCAGCGTGACCTTGGCGCCCTTGCCGGCGGCCAGCATCATCACGCCCATGATCGACTTGGCATTGATGCGGCGGCCATTACGCGAGAGCCAGACGTCGCTCTTGTAGCGCGCGGCCATCTGGGTGAACTTGGCCGAGGCGCGTGCATGCAGTCCCAGCTTGTTGATGATTTCGAGGTCTTGTTGAATCATGTGGTTGGCGTCTTTATCAATCGGTGTCTGAGTTCTGCTGCGCGTGAAACGGGGATGATGCTCTGTTACGCCGGTCCTACCCTGACCCGGTTGTCGACCCGCACCGCGCCGCTCTGGGCCCCCGCCAGCGCCATTTCCACCACCACGTCGAGCGTGTCGCGGCGGTAGGTGATGGCGCGCAGGAGCATGGGCAGGCTGATGCCGGCAATGACTTCCACATGGCCGGCGTCGGCCAGCGAATTGCAGCAGTTCGACGGCGTGCCGCCTTTGATGTCGGTGATCACCAGCACGCCGCTGCCGTCATCCAGGCGGCCAATGGCGGTGCGCGCCAATTCGTTCACTTCAGCCAGGTCCTGGTCGGCCGCCACGTCAATGGCTTCAAAGCGCTCGGTGGGGCCGCGGAACACGTGCGCGACGGCGGCGATAAAGGCCTGTCCCAGCGGGGCGTGGGTCATGAGGAGGATGCCGACCATGTCAGGCCTTCCCTGCCTGCTGCTCGAGCGCGTCGATGAACATCGCGGCCACGTCGAAGCCACTTTGGTCGGTGATCTCCTGGAAGCACGTGGGACTGGTCACGTTCACTTCGGTCAGGCATTCGCCGATCACGTCCAGCCCCACCAGCAGCAGGCCGCGCGCGGCCAGGACGGGGCCGATCGCTTCGGCGATGTGGCGGTCGCGCGCCGTCAGCGGCTGGGCCACGCCGACGCCACCGGCGGCCAGGTTGCCGCGAATTTCGTCGCCTTGCGGGATGCGCGCCAGCGAAAAGGGGACCGGCTTGCCGTTGATGACGAGGATGCGCTTGTCGCCGCTGACGATTTCGGGAATGTAGCGCTGGGCCATGATGGTGCGCGTGCCATTGCAGCTCAAGGTCTCGATGACGGAACCGAGGTTCATGCCGTCGGCCTTGATGCGGAAGATGCCGGCCCCGCCCATGCCGTCGAGCGGCTTGAAAATGACGTCGCCATGCTGGGCGTGGAAGGCGCGCAGGCGCGCCGGGTCGGACGCGACCAGGGTGGGCGAGGTGTATTCGGAAAACTGGGCAATGGCGAGCTTTTCGTTGTGGTCGCGGATGGCCGAGGGCTTGTTGAAAACGCGCGCGCCGGCGCGCTGCGCCAGTTCCAGCAGGTAGGTCGCGTACACGTACTCCATGTCGAAGGGCGGGTCCTTGCGCTGCAGGACGGCGTCGAAGTCGGACAGGCGGCGCGCCACCTTGGGCGTGGCCACGTACCACTTGTCCGGATTACCGGTCAGCGTCAGGTGGGCGATATGGGCCGATACCTCGCCCCCTTCCAGCGCCATGTCGCCCTGCTCGAACGCATGGACTTCGTGCCCGCGGCGGGCCGCTTCGCGCATCATGGCGAAGGTGGAATCCTTGTACGTTTTGAAGCCTGCCAGCGGATCGGCAAGGAAAGCGATTTTCATGGACGTTTCCAGTCAGGGTAATGCCCTGATTTTATCCGGAAACAGCAATGTTGGCTTGATATGGCCGCGGCGAGGGGGGCCGCCCCCCTCCCCTGGCGCCGCGGGTGGTGGTCAATACACTTCCGGATTCGGATCGGTGCGTTCCAGTTCCAGCGAGGCAGCCAGCAGTCCGAGGCGCGCCACCACCCCGTACACATAGAAGCGGTTCGGCGCGGCGGTGCCGGGCTTGGCCTTGAGGTCGGGGACAGCGTGCTGCTGGGCAAAGGCCAGCGGCACGTACTGGGAACCGGGCGCATTCAGGTTCTGGTCCACCCCGCGCTCGGCGTGGATGCGGTAAAAGCCGCCCACCACGTAGCGGTCGATCATGTAGACCACCGGTTCGGCCACGGCATCGTTGACGTTTTCAAAGGTGGGCACGCCTTCCTGGATGATCAGGTCGGTCACTTCCACGCCATCCTTGATGACCGACATCTTGCTGCGCTGGCGCTGCGACAGGTCGCGCACGTCGTTGGCATCCTTGACCGTCATGATGCCCATGCCGTAGGTGCCGGCGTCCGGCTTGACGATGACGAAGGGCTTTTCCTTGATACCGTATTCCTTGTATTTCTTGCGGATCTTGGCCAGCAGCATGGTGACATTGTCGGCCAGGCACTCGGAACCGTTATCTTCCTGCATGTTGATCTGGCCGCACTTGGCGTGGAAAGGATTGACCATCCACGGGTCGACATCGATCAGCTTGCCGAACTTTTTCGCCACTTCGTCGTAGGCTGCCAGGTGGTTGCTCTTGCGCCGCAGGGCCCAGCCGGCGTGGGCCGGCGGCAGCAGCGACTGTTCATGCACGTTTTCCAGCAGCGATGGAATGCCGGCCGACAGGTCGTTATTGAGCAAGATGGTGCAGGGGTCGAAGTCGACCAGGCCGATGCGGCGCCCATTGCTTGATCTCACCATCGGCTCGATGACCAGCATGTTGCCGTCTGGCAGCGCCAGCGGCGTGGGCTGGGTGATTTCCGGCGACATGGAGCCCAGGCGCACGTGCAGGCCGGTCTGGCGGAAAATCTGCATCAGGCGCGCCACGTTTTGCAGGTAATGCGGGTTGCGCGTGTGCGCTTCGGGTACCAGCAGCAGGTTGCGCGCGTCCGGGCAATACTTGTCGATGGCGGCCATGGCGGCCTGCACGGCCAGCGGCAGCATCTCGGTGGCCAGGTTGTTAAAGCCGCCAGGGAACAGGTTGGTGTCGACCGGCGCCAGCTTGTAGCCGGCATTGCGCAAGTCCACCGAGCAGTAGAACGGCGGCGTATGCTCCTGCCACTCCATCCGGAACCAGCGCTCGATGGCGGGGGTAGCTGCGAGAATCTTTTTCTCGAGGTCGAGGAGCGGGCCGGTGAGGGCCGTGGCGAGGTGCGGAACCATGAATTGACGTCCTTAAGGCTTCTTGATGATCGTGAACAGCTACATCGGGGCGGAACCGGCATTTTAAAGCGATTCGGGACGCAGAATGCAAAAAGGCGCCCGCAGGCGCCTGTTTGACCCGCGCAATGCGGGCCGGGGACGGCAAATTCAGGCGTGGTAGGCCGATTCGCCGTGGCTGGTGATGTCGAGGCCTTCCCGTTCTTCTTCTTCCGGTACCCGCAGGCCGATGACCAGGTCGACCAGCTTGTAGGCAACGAAGGCCACCACAGCCGACCACAGCACGGTGACGCCGACGGCGGTCAGCTGGGTGATGACCTGGCCGCCAATCGAGTAGTCGGCCGATGCCTTGTTGGCAACGTAGTCGAAAATGCCCTGGCCGCCCAGCGACGGTGCGGCGAACACGCCGGTCAGCAGGGCGCCGAGGATGCCGCCCACGCCGTGCACGCCAAACACGTCGAGCGCGTCGTCGGCACCGATCAGGCGCTTCAAGCCATTCACGCCCCACAGGCAGACAATGCCGGAGAGCAGACCGATGACCAGGCCGCCCATGGGGCCGACAAAGCCGGCCGCCGGGGTGATGGCGACCAGGCCGGCCACGGCGCCGGAGGCGGCGCCCAGCATCGATGGCTTGCCCTTGGTGACCCACTCGCCCAGGATCCAGGACAGGGTGGCGGCGGCAGTGGCCAGCAGGGTGTTGATGAAGGCCAGGGCGGCAATGTCGCCCGCTTCCAGCGCCGAGCCGGCATTGAAGCCGAACCAACCGGCCCACAGCAGGGAGGCGCCGATCATGGTCATGGTCAGCGAATGCGGGGCCATCGATTCACGGCCATAGCCCACGCGTTTGCCGATCATGATGGCGCCCACCAGGCCGGCAATGGCAGCGTTGATGTGGACCACGGTACCGCCGGCAAAATCAAGCGCGCCGTGCTGGAACAGGTAGCCGGCCTTGGCGCCTTCTGAGGCGAGGGTGGCGGCGTCGGTGATCATGTCGGGACCGGTCCAGAACCAGACCATGTGGGCCACCGGCAGGTAGCTGAAGGTGAACCACAGCACCACAAAAGCGAGCACGGCAGCGAACTTGATACGCTCGGCAAAGGCGCCCACGATCAGCGCGCACGTGATGGCGGCAAAGGTGCCCTGGAAGGCGACAAAGACAAACTCGGGAATGACGACGCCCTTGCTGAAGGTGGCGGCATAGGCAAAGGTGCCGGCCACGGGATCCCAGATGCCGCCCAGTGCGAGGCGGTCAAAGCCACCAATGAAGGCATTGCCGGCGGTGAAGGCGAGCGAATAGCCGTACACGCACCACAGCACGATGACGAGGGCAAACACGGTAAATACCTGCATCAGCACCGACAGCATGTTCTTGCTGCGCACCAGGCCGCCGTAAAACAGGGCCAGGCCGGGAATGGTCATGATGATGACGAGGATGGTGGCTATGAACATCCAGGTGGTGTCGCCCTTGTGGGGCACGGGGGCAGGCGCGGCGGCCGGAGCTTCGGCAGCGGCCACCGGCAGCGCGGCGGCAGCTGCCTCGGCCGCTGCCCCGTCCGGTACGCCGGCAGCGTCAGCTGCCGGTGCCGAGATCGCCGGTGCTGCGGCCGGCGAGGCGTCCTGGGCCAGCGCCGGCAGGGCGCCGCCAACGGCGGCCAGCAAGGCGGCCGCACCGAGCCATTTGAGCAGTGTGTTTTTCATGATCAGTTCCTTAAAGTGCTTCGTTGCCGGTCTCGCCGGTCCGGATACGCACGACCTGTTCGAGGTTATAGACGAAAATCTTGCCGTCACCGATCTTGCCGGTGCGTCCTGCCAGTTCGATCGCTTCGATCACCTGCTCGACGATGGCGTCGTCGACCGCCGCTTCGATCTTGGTCTTGGGCAGGAAATCGACCACGTACTCGGCGCCGCGGTACAGCTCGGTGTGGCCCTTCTGGCGTCCGAAGCCCTTCACTTCGGTCACGGTGATGCCCTGCACATTGATGGCCGACAGGGCTTCCCGCACTTCGTCCAGCTTGAAGGGCTTGATAATGGCGGTAATCATTTTCATGGCGTTCTCTCAGAAGGTTTTCGACAGGGTGACAACGGCGCCGGTACGGCCCAGGTTCTTGCCGTTGACCGGGCTCAGATACAGGTCGGTGCTGGTGCCCACCACCGCCAGCGCCAGGGAAGCGAAGCCCAGGTCTTTGGTGACGCCGATCTTGTAATCGTTGTAGCTGAAGGCGCCATTGTTCTTGACCATCTGGCGGCCGGCGTGCAGGTTCAGCACCAGGCCGGGGGCGATTTCCTGGTTCACGCTCAGGTCCACGTAGCCGCTGCCCTTGCTGTCGGCGGTGCCGAACAGGTTGGTGGTCGAGTGCGAGTACTTGAGGGTGGCCGGGCCATAGCCGAGCTGGGCATAGAGTTCAAAGGTGTCGGCATCGGGATTGAGGTCGTTGGACGGATAGGCGTAGTACAGGCCGCCCACGTCATAGCTTACGCCCGGGCTGAGCTCGCCGCGCTTGCCGCCGTACAGGTCAATTTCCACGCTGCCATCGCCCCCCAGGTCCTTGGTCCATTTGATGGTGGACGCCCAGGCGCCGAGGTAAAAGCCGCTGGGGCTGTGGGTATAGTCGGCCCCGCCCTGCAAGGCCGGCTGCAGGCGCGTTTGCGACAGGCCGCGGTAGCGGTAGTCGCTGGTGACGGCAGCGTTGTAGCTCACGGCGTGCTCGGGCGCGTCATCGGCAGCGTGGGCCAGTGGCGCGAAAGCGGCCACTACCAGCGCCAGCGAGGCGGCAAGCGTGAACTGGTTGGTCAGGTTTTTCATGGCGGTTCCCCTATTGTTTTGAACGTGTGGCACGGTTGCGGATTAAAATCAGGTGAAACAAGGTCGTCTACGGGGACAGTAGCAGGAGTCGTGCCAGCGTAAAATGCGGGGGCGCGCCCTTGATTTTTTCACGGTGCCTACCCATCTTGCCTTTAATAAACTGCAGAACAGCGTGGCGAATGACGCTCCGGCACATGCCGGCGCGACAATCGCACCAATGCGATGCACTGCCAGCACCACGACGGTGCATCACGGATTCACCAGGAGAGCACATGGACATGAACAGCTTTTTTAACGACTTGCAGGGCAAGATCAACCAGGCCATCGAGAGTTCGCCCGCCAAGGACATTGAAAAGAACGTCAAGGCAATGATGACCCAGGGATTTTCCAAGCTGGACCTGGTCACGCGCGAAGAATTCGATATCCAGAACCAGGTATTGGCCAAGACCCGCGCCCGGCTCGAGGCGCTGGAACTGCGCGTGCAGCAGCTGGAGGAAAGCCTGGCCAGCCAGAAGGTGTAAGCAGCGCACTGCACGGTGTCGCGCCGGCGCTCCGCCGCGCAGATGCTATTATTGCAGCATTGTAAATATAACAATTGGCTGCCATGACTACTTCCTCGACAGCAGACAGCGGCGCGCCGGCCGCGCCGTCCCGCATCACCCCGGTCGTCATGCTGCTGGCGGCCATCAGTATCCTGGTCTACCTGGTGCAGCTTGGCAGCGGCGTGCACTGGATGAGTCCGCAGGTGCTGCAGATGATTGCCTGGGGCGCCAACGTGGCGCCGCTCACGCTCACCGACGCGCCATGGCGCCTGCTGTCGAGCATGTTCCTGCACATCGGGCTGATCCATATCGCCCTCAATATGTACATGCTGCTGGTGCTCGGCCCTTTCGTGGAGCGCGCCTTCGGCAAGCTGCGCTTCCTGCTCATCTACCTGTTGTCCGGCCTGTTCGGCAGCCTGGCCAGTGCCATGTGGTTCAGCGCCAGCCAGGAAGTGAGCGTGGCGGCCGGCGCCTCCGGCGCGCTGATGGGCATCAGCGGCGCATTCCTGGGCCGCATCCTGTCGCCCGGGCGCGGCCAGCTCGACGCCCATGCCATCGGCATGAAGGGTCCCCTGATCCAGACCATTGCCATCAACCTGGTCATCGGCTTTCTCAATACCGGCATCGGGATTGACAATGCAGCCCATATCGGCGGCCTGGTGGCGGGCCTGGTCCTGGGCCTGGCGTTTTCCCTGCTGACCTTTGGCCGCAGCGCCGGCGGTCGCCTGCTTGCCATGGTGGGCATCAGTGCCGCCGCCCTGGGCATCCTCTGGCAGCTTGCCACACGAGCGCCGTCACCGGGCTTGCTGGTCATGAAGTACCAGTTGCAGGTGCAGATGGCCAGGGCGGCCGAGCGCGCCCCGCCCTCGCCCTGAGGCGGAAACCGCACCTGTCATGCAAAAAGCCGTGCCAGGCATGATGCCGGCACGGCTTTTTGCGCACAGCTGCCGCTTAGCGGGTGATGGCGTTGCTCGTCATCTTGTTCAGTGCGGCATCGTAGGCAAATCCGGGGGCAGCAATGCCGGTGACGGCGTACTGGTAGGTGCCGGACACCTTGCTCAGGGGCGAATTGACGGTCGCAATGCCGGCAGTATTGGTGCCGGCGCTCTTGGTGCTGCTGACAATGCCGCTCCAGTTGCCGGTGACGGTGGCGCCCTGGATGGCGCGCCCTGCCGTGTCCTTGACCGTGATCTTGGCCTGGGCATAGTTGCCGTTCCTGGTGGCGACGGTGGTCAGGGTGATGGCGTCGACATATACCCGCGGCTGGACGGAGGTGGCGGTAATGGTCACGGCGCGGGTATCGGTCATGCCGCTGGCATTGGTGACCTTGAGCGTGGCGCTGTAACTGCCGGCGGCGGCGTAGCTGTGGCTGGCGGTAGCGCCGGCAACCGGCGCGCTGCCGTCGCCAAAGTTCCATTCATACGACTGCAGGGTGCCAGACGGATCGCTCGACGCGGCGCCCGAGAATGACACCAGCAACGGTGCCGGGCCGGACGTGGCGCTGGTGCTGATCGATGCGACCGGCATGCCGGCCGTGACCGGCGCCGACATCGATACCGAGTAGCGGCCGATGCTGCCATAGACGCTGTAGCCGGTGCCCAGCGGATCACCCTTGCCGGTGCCCTGGATGCTCAGGTAGTAGTTGCCGGCTGCGGGCAGCTGCATGGAAATGGTGCCGTTGAGCGCGTCCAGGGGATTGGCCTGGGCGATGACGGTGCCGTTGCCATCGCGTACCTGCATCAGGATGTCGAGGTTGGGCGAACGTTCAAACGGCGTGGCGTTGACGGTCAAGGTGCCGGCGCCGGCCGAGAACTTGAAGAAGTCCATGTCGGACGGGGTTTCCACCAGGCCGCGGATGCTGTAGCTGTTGACGCCATTGGCCGGCGTTGCCGCGAGCACGGTGGCGGTGGCAATGGTGTTACCGAAGTCGTCGGCAGCGAACACGACGCCATTGTTTTGCATGACCAGGAAGTCGTCTTCCTTGTTGTTGGCATTGAGGTACTCGCCCTTGCTGAACTGGACCAGTTCACGCGAGTAACCCACGCCCATGATCGGCGCCCAGCCGGTCACGCCCGTGCCGTGCCCGGTGTAGTAGCCGGTGCTGCCGGTACCGTCGTGCGACAGGCCCAGGTTGTGGCCTACCTCGTGGGTGACGGCTTCGGCAATGTTCTTCTCGCCATTGGCCAGCTTGTCCTGGAACACAAAGGCAGTCTTGTAGTTTTCCCCGACATTATCGAACACGCCCACGTAGGCAAAGCCGCCGCAGCCGCAATCGCCGCGCGTGGTGCCGGCGGTGAAGTTCCTGGTGATCAGGGCGCGCGCGCCATAGGTGTCGTCGGTGAGCGCGGTACGCGTCATCTGGTCGAGCGGCGGTTCCTCGGTGGTCACGTCCACGTCAAAGGCGGCGTAATCTTCCGCCACGCGGCGCCAGATGTTCTGGATCATTGCCAGTTCGGCCGCGCTGTAGGTGCCGGGCAGGCCGTCCAGGTCGAACGCGGGGCTGGTGATGGTGGTCAGGCCATAGCTGCTGTTCCAGGCACTGCCGGTGGTGGTGTGGCCATTGAAGTCGAGGTAGATCTTGCGCTTGGAGCCGGGGCGCGAATGGAGCTTGAAGGTCTGGTCGGCCGGGTAAATGGCGCCGCCCGGTGCCAGGTCGCTGCCCGACACGGTCAAGCCATGCTCGATGAACATGAGGCGCCCGCTCTTGTCGATCCAGGCTGAACGGTCGGTGCGCAGTTGCTGGGCAAACTCGGCCACTGTCTTGCCATAGTAGGCCGCCACTTCGGGCAGGCGATTACCGAGATTGCCAATCGCGCGCTCGCCATTACTCATCTCCATCAGGCGCATGGCCGGGAAAGCAGGCTTTTGCAGCGGCGGCTGGACACGGGCCGCAGCGGTCTGCGCAAATGCCGTGGCGGTCAGCAGCGCCGTCGCGGCGAAGGCGGAAAGAAAGGCGGCCGAGATGAGGGTTTTCTTGAGTAAGGTCACACTGTGCTCCGATTGATTTTGCTGCAGATTCATAGAATAAATACGAAATGCCTGCGGGCAATATATCAGAGATGTTCGGAAATTCTGTTGAGAAATCCCATTCAAAAGCGAGCTGTGGCACAGGGGCCACTGTCGGGTTTTTAACTGTGTTGGCCGAGCAGAAACAGCCGTGGCAGAAGCGCAAACGTTCGTCCAGAATTCGTTTTCGGAAGCGTAATATCAGTGGGAAAAAAGCCAATAGACGGGCAAGGCCACCAGTTCGCGCAGCGTGGAATAAAGGTCGCGCGCTTCGGTAAAGCGTGGGTAAGTCGAGCTGAGCTGCGCGACGCCGGCGCGGCGCAGCGCCAGGACCGTGCGCGGTACGTGGAAATGCTGGGTCACGACAATGGCGCTGGTCCAGCCGCGTGCCTGCATGATGGCGGCGCTGTTGCGCGCTGTCGCCTCCGTGGTCACGCCGTGCGGGTCCATGATGATGGCCGCCGGCGGCAGCCCTGCCTTGATCAGGTAGTTGCGCATGACGAGGGCTTCGTCAAAGCCTTCCTGGCCGGTGCCGCCGCTGACAATGACGGCCCTGGCCAGACCGCGCCGATACACGGCGGCGCCCTGGTCGAGGCGCGCCGCCAGCCGGGCCGACGGCTGGCCGCTGGTGTCCACCTTGGACCCGAGCACGATGGCCACATCGCTGGCCCGGGCATCGTCCACCGTGCCGGCTGCAAGCAGGGCTGCCGCACACGCCGCGATCAGCAGCACGAGGGAGGCGAGCAGGCGGCCAGCACGGCGCATTTCAGGCAACCCCGTTGTTGCCATACAGGGCGAAGCCGGGCCGCTCATTGAGGCGCTGCAGGTATGCCGCCAGGGCGGGAAGATCAGGCCGCTCGATCGGGGTCATCTGCCACCGGTTGGCGGACAGGCCAATGACGATATCGGCCAGCGTGAACGTGTCACCGGCCATGAAGGCGCCCGTGCGGGCAAGCCGGGCGTCAACCATGGCCATATGCCGGTTCCAGCTGGCCACGCTGGCGCCGATGGCGGCCGGACCCTGGTGCGCCGCGCTCTCACGAACCAGGGCCATGAAGGCATAGCGCCAGGCGTTGTTCAATTCCGTGGCTTGCCAGTCCACCCATTGATCCACCATGGCGCGGGCCCGGGGCGCGGCCGGGTAGAGCGTGGCACCGCCATACTGACTGGCCAGGTAGCGGCAGATGCTGTTCGATTCCCACAGCACAAAATCGCCGTCGCGGATGACGGGCACCATGGCATTGGGGTTCATGGCCAGGAAGGCAGGGCTGTCGGTGGGGCGGAAACCGGCACCCCACGACTGCTGCTCGAACGGCAAGGATAATTCATGGCAGGTCCACAGGACCTTGCGCACGTTGATGGAGGTGGCCTTGCCCAGAACGGTCAGCATGATTGCGCGAAAAATGACGATTAGGCAAGTCTATCAGTTTGCACGCACCCCGACAGCAGCAAAGTGCAACACCCAGTGGTCGCTGGCCTGCACGCCGATGAGCGCCGCGGCCTCGTCATCATAAAACGCACCCACCGGGCAGGCGGCCAGGCCGCGCGCGACTGCCCCCAGCAGCCAGCGCTGCCCTTTCATCCCCGCTTCCAGAAAGGCGTGGCGGTAGCCGCGCGCGCCGCCTGCCAGCACCCGGTCGCGCGCGGCCGAGAGGATGAGCACGGCAGCGGCGTCGCCAATCACATCCTGCGACAGGGCGGCCGACTGCGCAGCGGCAGCCGCGTGGCCGGGGCGGACCAGGCGCAGGGCGTGCCCGGGGACATAGCGGTACACGCCAGGCGCGATCCCGTGCACGCGATTGATGACGAGGCTGATCTCGATGCCATCGAACAGCATGGGCGGCTGCTGCATGCCGGCGAGCAGGCCCGACAGCTGCGCCATGGTCAGGGCCGCGTGCGCATAGCGGCGCTCGCTGCGGCGCTGGACGATGGTGGTAAACAGTTCGGCCGTGGCCGGCGCCGGTGGCGGCAACGCCAGGTCGCTGCCGCCACCGGGCTGCAGGCGCAGCGAGGTGGCCTGGTACACGATGCCGGTGACGCCAAGCGGCGTTCCCTGCGCTGGCCGGACGGGGGCGAACGCTTGCGGCGGGTCGCATGGGGCGCAGGCCGGCCCTGCCCCGGCCCCGGTGCCGGGGCGGCGCAGGGGCACCACGGCCAGCACGCCCTCTTCCACCCCATCAATGCCCAGCGCCCGGGCGGCCAGCGCATCGTCAAACTCCGGCACCATGTCCGGATGCAGGCCGCTGCCGTGGGCTGCCAGGCGCAGGTTTTCCAGCAGATGACCGGCATCGGCCAGCGCATAACGGAAAGCGCGGTTATGGTATTTATAGCCGGTGCGACGGAAGACGGCACTGACCAGCACGACAGCGTCGGCACCGTCGGCGGCGGGCGCGCCCACGCTGGCCGGCACCTTGCCCAGCAGGCTGAGCTGATGGCGCTCAGGATCATAGTGGTACAAGCCCGCCGCCAGTCCATCAACCCGGCGCGCCACGACATACAATTCGCTCGGAAACAAGGCGCCCGAGGACGGCGAGGCGCGCAGCGCGTGGCCGCCGCGGCGCTGGGTGACGCCCGAAGTCAGGTGCAGCATGCGGCCCAGGTCGGCCAGTGCAAGGGACGCTGCGGGGGCCGGCGCGGCCAGCATCTGCCCGAGTGACCATGCTCCCGGCTGGCCTTTGGACAGCGCCACTCTGGGCTGCTGGTCATAGCGCTTGAACGGCGGTGGCGCATCGCCCCACGCCACACCGGGCGCGCGGGTGAATACGCTGGTGCGTGATTCCGAGGAAAAGGTGTGATACCGGGCAATCGGATGATCCTGCGCGCCGGCACTCGCCAGGACAGGGAAATCGGCGCCCGCCTGGCGCTTGCCGACATAGAAGGCGATGCCCAGCATGAGCGCCAGCGCGGCAATCTTGCCGACCACAAGTGGTCCGCCCGCCACCGCCGGCGCCTGGGCCTTGCCGCCGCGCCGGCCCAGCCAGCGCAGCACCAGCGGCAGGTTGAACACCAGGTGCAGCCCCACCAGGAACAAGGTTGCGTAACCAAAAAGATAATGCCAATCGAACACGGGAAGCTGCTGGTTGGCGACCCAGAAAATGCCCAGGCCCGCCGTGCCGAGCAGATAGGCCAGGAGCAGCAGGCTGATGTGGACATTGAGCGCCATGCGCGAGGGCGCGCGGCCGCGCAGGGCCAGCAGCGCGCAGACGGCGCCGTACAGGAGCAGTGGTCCTACCACCCAGGCAAACTTCGGCAGCATGTTCGCGGTGTCTCCCCATCAGATCGACCCGCCGCACCCGGTGGGCGGCGCCCGGCGCCAGTGTGGCACATCCGAGGGTGCAGGTGTCAGGTGTGCCGTGCACGACATTCTCGAATACACCACAGAATGTCGTTACACCTGATTGAACTGAGGGGGATGGCACACTTCTGTGCCAGCGCAAACGGCAGATCGCGGCCGCTCCTAAGATACGGCCACCATCCCCTTCGTCAAAGGAATGCCATGAGTCTTGCCGTCCTGCGAAGCCGCGCGCTGGCCGGCATGGAAGCGCCGGCCGTCAGTGTGGAGGTCCATCTGGCCAACGGCTTGCCGTCGCTCACCATTGTGGGCCTGCCCGACGCCGAGGTGCGCGAATCCAAGGACAGGGTGCGCGCAGCATTGCAAAATGCGGGGTTCCTGTTCCCGTCGCGCAAAATTACCATCAACCTGGCACCCGCAGACCTGCCCAAGGAATCGGGCCGCTTTGATCTTCCCATTGCCATCGGCATCCTGGCGGCATCGGGCCAGGTGCCGGACCGCGAGCTGGACCGCTACGAGTTTGCCGGCGAACTGTCGCTCTCGGGTGAACTGCGGCCCGTGCGCGGCGCACTGGCGATGGCCTATGCCATGCAACGCGATCCGCAAGGCAGCCAGCGCGCTTTCATCCTGCCCATGCAAAATGCGGGCGAGGCTGCGCTGGTGTGCAATGCCGTCATCTATCCCGCCACCACCTTGCTCGAAGTATGCGCGCACCTGGCAGGCACGCCCCTTGAACACCGCCTCGCGCGCCACGTGGTGCACCCGGGCACGCTGCCGCCGCCGCAGGCAGACTTCTCCGACGTCAAAGGGCAAGTGGCCACCAAGCGCGCGCTCGAGGTCGCTGCGGCCGGATTTCACAGCGTGCTCATGACCGGCCCTCCCGGCGCCGGAAAGACCATGCTGGCCTCGCGCTTTGGCAGCCTGCTGCCTCCCATGTCGGACGACGATGCGCTGGAGTCGGCCGCCGTGCAATCGCTCCATGGCCACTTCGATCCTGCCCTGTGGAAGGTGCGGCCGTTTCGCAGCCCCCATCACACCAGTTCCGGTGTGGCGCTGGTCGGTGGCGGCGCGGTACCGCGCCCGGGCGAGGTCTCCCTGGCGCACCATGGCGTCCTGTTTCTCGATGAATTGCCGGAATTTGACCGGCGCGTGCTCGAAGTCTTGCGCCAGCCCCTCGAATCGGGCCGCGTCACCATTTCACGCGCGGCGCGCCAGGCCGACTTCCCGGCCCGCTTTCAGCTCATTGCTGCCATGAATCCCTGCCCCTGCGGCTTTCTCGGCCATGCTTCGGGCAAATGCAGCTGCTCGCAAGACAGCGTGGCCAGGTACCAGGACCGGGTCTCCGGCCCCCTGATTGACCGCATTGACATGCAGATTGATGTCGCGCCGCTGGCCCATGGCAGCCTGGCGGCGCAGGCCGATGGCGAAACCAGCGCCACCATTGCCGCGCGGGTAGCGCGCGCCTATGGGCGCCAGCTGGAGCGCCAGGGCAAACCCAACCAGCGCCTGTCCACCCGCGAGATCGACCGCTACTGCCGGCTCGACAGTAAAAGCGAGACGACGCTGCGCACGACCATGCTGCGCTTTCACTGGTCGGCGCGGGCCTACCACCGGGTGTTGAAAGTCGCGCGCACCATTGCCGACCTGGCCGGTGCGGCCACGCTCGATTACGAGCACGTATCCGAAGCCATCCAGTACCGGCGCGGTCCGCGCGACCGCTGAGCCTATGGATTGAGCTCGCCCTCGATGGAATCGTCGAGCGTCACGCCCACGGCGGCGCCGATCATCATCTTCATGCCAGCCACTGCATTGCCGTGCTTGTTATCCCAGTAGTAACCGTGGGTAGGTGCGACCTTGATCACCGTGATCCGGGGATCATCCTTGCCTTCGGTGAACCAGGTCTTGAGCACGAACTTCCACAATTGCTCGATCCGGGCCTTGTCCCGGGACACGGTCGCAATGCCTTCCAGGTGCAGGAATTCAGAATGGGGCGAGCCCTGGAAAAACAGGCGGACCTTGGGATTGGCCTGCAATTCCTCATTCTTGTGGCTGTCAACGGCGCTGAGGAACCACAGGTTGCCCTGCTCGTCGACTTCCAGCACGTTCATGGGACGCGCATCGATGTCGCTGCCCGATGGATTGGTGCAAAAGAAGCAGGTCTGCGCTTCCTTGATCAGTTCGCTCATTTTTTTGATGGCCTGGGGGCCTGCCAGATCCTGGTGATTATGCTCGGGCTGGTTCTTGTTGATCGAATCCATGGTGCTCTCCTGTTGTTGGCAAATTGTCCAGGACAATATACGGGAGTGCTGCCGCGACGTTTGTGGGCCGTTTAACTTTGGCGGCCAATTTACTGGTTGAATTTTTCCTTCTGGCGCAGGACCTGCCGGGCGCGGCGCCACCAGTCCTGCTACCATTTGCGCATGCGACCATTCCATTTCCCCACTTTCCTTGCCAGCGTGCTGCTCATGTTCACGCTGGCCGCTTGCAGCCCCGAATACAACTGGCGCGATTACCGCAGTCCGCATGCGCCTTTTACGGTCATGTTCCCTGACAAGCCATCGACCCACACGCGCGAGGTGAACCTGAATGGCCTGGTAGTGGCCATGACGATGACGGCGGTTGACATCAACGGCAACATGTTCGCCGTCGGCACGGCGGAGGCGCCGGATGCGGCGCGCGCCCAGGCCGCGCTGGCCGCCATGAAAACGGCGCTGGTCAACAATATCGGCGCCACCATCAAGAGTGAAAAGGCGGGCAAGCTGTCCGCGGCCGCAGGCGCGCGCAGCGTCCCGGGCGCGGCCATCGACCTGGAGGCCGTGGGCCAGAACAAGGGCGAGGCGATGCGTCTGGTGGGCCACTTCGAGGCGCGCGACAAGCGTTTCTACCAGGTGATCGTCATGGGCAAGGCGCGTGAACTCACCAAGGAAAACGTGGACATGTTCATGTCATCGTTCCAGCTGCAGTAAGCACCATGCACTTCCCGCTGCGGGGCGCGCCGGCCATCCGGGTCTTCCTGAGCTTCGCGCTGGGCTATTTTTTGTCCTATGCGCTGCGCTCGATCAACGCCGTCATCGCCCCCGCGCTGGTGGCCGAGCTTGGCTTGTCCAATGCCGATCTCGGTCTGCTCTCGTCCGCTTACTTTGTGGCCTTTGGCTGCATGCAATTGCCGCTGGGCGTGTGGCTGGACAAGTATGGCGCGCGCCGCACCGAGGCTGCCCTGCTGCTGTGCGCTGCCGTGGGCGCCGTGTTGTTTGCCACCGGCACCACCCTTGCCTGGCTATGGATCGGGCGTGCCCTGATCGGCATTGGCGTGTCGGCCTGCCTGATGGCGTCGCTCAAAGCCTATCGCCAATGGTTTGCACTGGAGCAGCAAAGCCAGCTGGCCATCTGGATGCTGGTGGCAGGCACCTCCGGGGCCATGGCGGCCACGGTGCCGGTCTCGCTGACCTTGCCGCTGATCGGATGGCGCGGCGTGTTCTGGGTTGTCGCCGCCCTGCTGGCGCTGGCATCGGCAGTCATCTTCTTCGTGCTGCGCGACGTCGAGCGCGGCGGCCAGCAGCAGGCAACGGCCGCCCCCCACGAGCAGGGCTATGCCATCATCTTTCGCAGTCCATATTTCTGGCGCCTGGGCCTGCTGGGACTCGTCAATCACGGCATTTTTTCTGCACTGCAGACGCTGTGGGCGGGGCCATGGCTGATGACGGTCCTGGGCAAGAGCCAGGTGGAATCGGGCGAGATCCTGTTCGTCTTCAACTTCGTCATGCTGCTCGCTTACCTGGGCGCTGGCTGGATGGCGCCGCGGCTGGTGCGGCGCGGCATCAACATGCACAAGGTCATCGGCGCCGGCATGGCCGGCATGATCGTGATGCAGGCTTGCATGGTCGCAACGAGCGCGCCGGCCAGCTGGCTGCTGTGGCTTGGCCTTGGCCTGTTCGTACCGGTCGTGATGCTGGTCCAATCCTACGCCGGCCTGGCGTTTCCGCCGGCACTGGCCGGGCGCGCCAATTCCGCCTACAACCTGCAGCTGTTCCTTGGCGCGTTCGCGGCGCAGTGGGGATTCGGGGTGGCAGTCGATGCATTCCGCAGTAGCGGCCTGGGTCCCGCCGATGCCTTCCGCATGACGCTGGCAGTGGCAATTGCCCTGCAGGTGGCAACGCTGCTGTTCTTTGCGCTTAGTCGCGCGCTGCCGCAAAAAACGGCATAAGCTGACACCCATGGGGCGCACGGTTGCGCGCGGGATGACCCCGGGCGCGGATCGTGTTATCGTTTCGTCATGAACCGCAAAAAGAGAAAGCTATCATGTTAATTACCTTCACATCCAAGGCCGCGGCAGACGTCATGATGTACACGGAACACGCCAAGCGTATTCTCGACCTGCTGCACAAGGATCACCATCGCGGTGTCATCACGGCGGCCGAAGCCGGCCAGGCCATTGAAGTGCTCGAACGTGAAATCGAAGAAAGCCGCCTGCACGCAGCGGCCGAAGACGTCGAGCGCGACGTGCACGCCCATCACAACGAGAACGGCGACGATGCCGACCACGAAGTGATCGAAGCGGTCACCTTTTCCACCCGCGCCTACCCGCTGCTGGAAATGCTGCGAGCGGCCAGGGCGGGCGGTCACGATATCCTGTGGGGTGTGTAATCCGGTTCGCCGCACCGGCAGCTACACGCTGCCCGGCTCAAAAGAAACCGCCCTGCCGGCGGTTTTTTTTCGTGTGCGGCGCCGGCTCGCTATCGGGCGGGCGTCAGTTCAATGACCTGCGTGGCTGCCTGCTTGACCGCATCGGCCGAATACAGCAGCGGGAAGTATTTGCCTTCGGCCCAGCTGGCGGCAAGGTCGCGATAGTGCGGACTTGCCGGATCGCCCGACTGGCCGGGCGTGTTGATGGCCCTTGAGTTATCCCAGTTGCCCACGTCAAGCACCATGCGGAACGATGCGCCGTGCGTCTGCCAGAAGCTTGCAGGGTGGTAGGTCGAGACATTGACCGTAAAGGGCCCGCCGCCGCGTGGCAGGGGCCCCACATTCAGGTGGGCGCGCGCCGCGTGGCTGACCAGCGGCGCCAGGGGATGGGTGAACAAGCTGAAATGCAGCCGGCCCCACTGCCATGTCCTCGGGTCCGGCCCCTGCAGCGACTCCATCTCGGCCCAGGCCTCGCCCAGGCTGGTGAGCAGGACGCGGTCTCGTTTGCGCGCGGCGCCGCGGCCAAAGCGCAGCGCAGGCTGCTCGAGCGCGTCCAGCAGCACCGCAGCGTGGGGATGGGCCACGGCCCGCGCGGCCGACGGCGTCAGGACCGCCTCGCGAAATGCCCGGCCCAGGTGGCGCGACCACCACACTTCATACAGGGCCGCAGCGGCCGATGTGGCATGTTGTTCGCCGTTCCAGGCGCCGAGCAGACGCAGCGCCGCTTGCGTGCCGCGCTCCGCCGACGTCAATGGCCTGAGCAGGGCCTGCAGACGCCGCGCATGCAGCGACAGCACATCGTTCTGCAGCTTTTCCATGTCCTCCATGGTCGCCTTGGGCGTGGCCGAAAGAACCTCGCTGATGCGGCGCGCGCGGGCACTGTCCGGCCACTCGAATCCCAGCTTGTGCACCTGGTAGGGAAACGCGACCGGCAGGTTCATCTCGTTGGCGGAAGCGAACCACCCGCGCGCGGGGTTGAGCAGGTGCGGGAGCTTGGCACCATCGAGAAAGCCCTGCCACTCATAGCGGCCATCGCCGGGCACCGGCATCAGGCCATCCCACTGCGGGCGTACCGGTGCCAGGCCGCCGGCCACCCAGCCGATGTTCCCGGCCGTATCGGCATAGACCTGGTTTTCTGCCGGGGCACCCCAGTTTTCCATGGCGCGCCGGAACTGTGTGAAGTTCTTCGCCTCCATGTAGCTGATGCTGCCAAAGTAAGGCGCCGTGCCCGGCTCGGTCCACGCAGTGCGCACGGCCAGTGCCCGGTGTGCAGCGCCGTCCTGGTGGATGACCGGCCCATGACGGGTGAAACGCAGCTCCACCGCTTGCGCAGGGCGGCCGCGTACCGGCACCATTTCGCGCACGGCCCTGAAATTTTCCCACTTTCCCTGGTAGCGGTACTGGCCGGGATTGGCGGGATTGGTTTGGTAGACGTACAGGTCTTCCTGGTCGATGCTGAATATGGTCAGGCCGAAAGCCACCTTGCCGTTGTGGCCAATGGACACCCCAGGCAGCGCCGGCTCGCCGGCGCCGATGATATTCATGCCCGGCGCGTTGAGGTGGACGATGTAGCGCAGCGAGGGGATGCCGTAGCCGCGATGCGGGTCGCTGGCCAGCATCGGGCGCCCGGTGGCGGTGCGCGAGGGCGCCAGCACCCAGCTGTTGCTGCCCTCGCGCGTGTCGTCATCGATAGCTGTGCGGGCGGCCAGGCGCTGGGCGCCGAAACGGACGGTGTCGGTGGCGCGCATGAACACGTCCAGCGCGTCGGCCGGCAGGCAGGGATCAAGGCCGGCGGGCACGCGCGTGGTCCAGGCGGGCGACAACTGTGCGCGTACCGCATCGGCGGCCAAGCCGGCCTGGCAGACCACGCGGGCGCGGGCAAATTCCTGGGTCAGGTTGCGCGTGAGGCCGTGGCTGCGGATGCGAACCACATCAGCAGCCTGCCACCTGGCGGGCTGGTAGCCGAGCTGGCGAAATTCAAACGGCAGCAGGTGCGGATTGCGCCCGAGATGGTCAATGTAGGCATTGATACCGGCGACGAATCGCGAGCTTGTCTCCAGCGCGTCAGGTCCGTAGGCAGCCCACTCATCCTTCATGCTGCCGCGGTACAGGAACAGGCGCGCGGCCCGGTCCTGCGCCAGGTACGATGGCCCGAGGACGGACGACAGGTCGCCCAGCCCCCGGCGGCGCCACAGGTCAATCTGAAACAGGCGATCACGCGCGGCATTGAAGCCCTGCACAAAGAACGCGTCACTGCGGCTGGCGGCGTAAATGTGGGGTACGCCCCATTTGTCGACCAGGATGCGTGCCGGCTGCTGCAGCCCCGTTACCGGGATGCCCTGGGCTGCAGCGCTAACCGCGGCGCAGGCCAGCAGCGCCGCGCCGCAGCTGCGCATGCCCCTCAAGCGGTGCTGGCCACGGCGGACATCGGACCACCCGGCCCAAGGCGCATGGGCGGAATCTGCCAGTAGGTGATCGCACGCCACAGCCATTCCACCGGTCCGTAACGGAAGCGCGAGAGCCAGACATGGCTCAATACAATCTGCGCCAGCAGGACTGCAGCGACAAACACCATTTGGCCTGGACGCGACATGCCCCAGTTGGCAAAGCCGTAGCCAAAGAAAAACGTGGAGGCTACCAGCGACTGTGTCAGGTAATTGGTCAGCGCCATGCGGCCAAAGGGCGCCAGCAGACGCACCTTGTTCAGCGGCGATGCGCTGTGCAGCATCAGGACAATGAGGCTGACGTAACCGAGTGACGCCGGCAGATTGCCCAGCATGCGCAGGCCGGCGGCCAGTTGCCATCCGTCCGTCCCGCGCGAGCCTGGCACGGCATGCAGGGCAATGGCGGAACCGAGCAAGCCCAGGCCGATGCCCACAGGCAGGCCGTACAGTGCCAGTTTTCTAAACAGAGGCAAGTGATCCTGGGTACGTTCCATGATGCCGGACCGGACGAACCACGTGCCCAGCAAGAACATGCCGATCAGGATCGTTGCGAAGCCGACTTCCTCAGGTGCGTGGCCCGCAAAGCGTTTGGCGCGCCAGGCGACGGTGTCGAGGTAGCTCCCCTTGGACATCACGGCAATTTCACCTTGAATCCTTTGTTCGCGCTTCTTGAGATTTTTCTCCCGTTCGGCTGCTGCTTCCGCCGCTTTCTTGGCCCCTTCCTTGGTCGCCACGACAGGCGGCTTTTGCGGGAAGTAATACTGGGCGGCGCCCACACCGGTCATCATGAGGAACGAAAAACAATAAATGCCCACGCCCAGGCGCCACGGGCGCGCAGCCTTGTCGCCATGCAAGCGCAGGGTGAAGTAGGCGGCCACGGACAGCACCGTGCCCAGCAGAGGAAGGGCGAATCGTGCCGGCGGCGGGGAGTTGGGAATGAACCACATGGCCACGCCGGCCACCAGCGCAATGCCGGCCGCCACCGCCATCACCACGCCGACTGCGGGCTGATTGCCAAAGCGCTTGACGCGCTGCTCACCGCGCAGCCACCAGGCGGCGGTCGCGAAAAACGCCAGGCCGCCGGCCACGCCATACAGGGCGTCAAAACCAGGAATGAAGCCGCCAGCAGTACAGGCCGCAATCGCCAGCGCGATCCACTTGGGCTTACCGTACAGCACGATCAGCAAGGCAGTCGCGGCGACGGCGTAGCTGAACAGGATATCGCCCGACCACAGGAAGATGCTGTGGAGTGCGCCAAAGACCGCCAGCGCGGCAATGCGGCGCAGGTAGGGCACGAGGAAGGGACGGCCTGCGCGTTCGGCGCGAATCAGCATGACCGCGAAGCCCATGCCGAACAGCAGCGAGAAGATTGTCCAGAATTTGCCAACGACGAAATACTGTACGAAGTAGCTGACCCAGAAGTCGGCGCCACTTTCCCCGGGCCGCATCCCGCTGCCGATTTCACCGGTGGCGCGGTTGAAAAATTCAACATTCATGAACATGATGCCCATCAGGGCAAAGCCCCGGATGACATCGAGTGCATGAATACGTTCACTGCTCGCAATGGGCGCGAGCGTTGCGCTTGCTTGTGGTTGATCCATGGTCATCCCCTTGTTGTAAGGACTAGATCGTAAGCGTGGCCGACGGCGAGCAATACAGCTATGCGACAGAGTGCAGAAAATGACGGTTGAAATGCATTTTTCCTGCGCGGAACAGTGACGGGCGCCGGCAGCAATGCGAGGGTAAGTGGAATAAAGCCGGCAGCGCGGCGGAGCGGCTAAACCTCTGGGCGAAAAAAAACCCCGAGGCATTTCTGCTCCGGGGTTTTTCTCTTATAACTAGCCTGACGATAACCTACTTTCACACTGGTTGCAGCACTATCATCGGCGTAAAATCGTTTCACGGTCCTGTTCGGGATGGGAAGGGGTGGTACCGATTTACTATGGTCATCAGGCATAACTTGTACAGGTAACAGCTCCACAACGGGGCAGCTGCACCTTGAATCTGGAAGAAGTAAGTTTTGTATTCGTAGTAATGAACTACGGGGTAGTGCTCGAGATATCAACAACAAGGCAACACGCGACATTCTTATCTCTGCACCTGCTAAGGTTATAGGGACAAGCCGTACGGGCAATTAGTATCAGTTAGCTTAATGCATTACTGCACTTCCACACCTGACCTATCAACGTCCTGGTCTCGAACGACCCTTTAAAGAGCTCAAGGCTCTGGGAAATCTCATCTTAAGGCAAGTTTCCCGCTTAGATGCTTTCAGCGGTTATCTCTTCCAGACTTAGCTACCCGGCAATGCCACTGGCGTGACAACCGGTACACCAGAGGTCTGTCCACTCCGGTCCTCTCGTACTAGGAGCAGCCCCCTTCAAATTTCCAACGCCCACGGCAGATAGGGACCAAACTGTCTCACGACGTTTTAAACCCAGCTCACGTACCACTTTAAATGGCGAACAGCCATACCCTTGGGACCGGCTACAGCCCCAGGATGTGATGAGCCGACATCGAGGTGCCAAACTCCCCCGTCGATATGAACTCTTGGGAGGAATCAGCCTGTTATCCCCAGAGTACCTTTTATCCGTTGAGCGATGGCCCTTCCATACAGAACCACCGGATCACTATGTCCTACTTTCGTACCTGCTCGACTTGTCAGTCTCGCAGTTAAGCACGCTTATGCCATTGCACTATCAACACGATGTCCGACCGTATCTAGCGTACCTTCGAACTCCTCCGTTACACTTTAGGAGGAGACCGCCCCAGTCAAACTGCCTACCATGCACTGTCCCCGATCCGGATAACGGACCAAGGTTAGAACCTCAAACAAACCAGGGTGGTATTTCAAGGATGGCTCCACGAGAACTGGCGTCCCCGCTTCAAAGCCTCCCACCTATCCTACACAGATTGGTTCAAAGTCCAATGCAAAGCTACAGTAAAGGTTCATGGGGTCTTTCCGTCTAGCCGCGGGTAGATTGCATCATCACAAACATTTCAACTTCGCTGAGTCTCGGGAGGAGACAGTGTGGCCATCGTTACGCCATTCGTGCAGGTCGGAACTTACCCGACAAGGAATTTCGCTACCTTAGGACCGTTATAGTTACGGCCGCCGTTTACTGGGACTTCAATCAAGAGCTTGCACCCCATCATTTAATCTTCCAGCACCGGGCAGGCGTCACACCCTATACGTCCACTTTCGTGTTTGCAGAGTGCTGTGTTTTTATTAAACAGTCGCAGCCACCAGTTTATTGCAACCCTTTCGCCCTACTGAAGTAAATCAGCCAAGCTACCGGGGCGTACCTTTTCCCGAAGTTACGGTACCAATTTGCCGAGTTCCTTCTCCCGAGTTCTCTCAAGCGCCTTAGAATACTCATCTCGCCCACCTGTGTCGGTTTGCGGTACGGTCTCGTATGACTGAAGCTTAGAGGCTTTTCTTGGAACCACTTCCGATTGCTTCGAGTCACAAGGACTCTCGTCTCAACCCCTTGAATTACGTGCCCGGATTTGCCTAAGCACCTTCTATGAGCCAAAAACCAACTATTCCAACAGTTGGACAACCTTCCGCGATCCGTCCCCCCATCGCATCATACGACGGTGCAGGAATATTAACCTGCTTCCCATCAGCTACGCATCTCTGCCTCGCCTTAGGGGCCGACTCACCCTGCTCCGATGAACGTTGAACAGGAAACCTTGGGCTTACGGCGTGGGGGCTTTTCACCCCCATTATCGCTACTCATGTCAGCATTCGCACTTCTGATACCTCCAGCATCCTTTACAAGACACCTTCACAGGCTTACAGAACGCTCTCCTACCATATGTCAAAGACATATCCGCAGCTTCGGTGACTGGCTTAGCCCCGTTACATCTTCCGCGCAGGACGACTCGATCAGTGAGCTATTACGCTTTCTTTAAATGATGGCTGCTTCTAAGCCAACATCCTGACTGTTTTAGCCTTCCCACTTCGTTTTCCACTTAGCCAATCTTTGGGACCTTAGCTGGCGGTCTGGGTTGTTTCCCTCTTGACGCCGGACGTTAGCACCCGACGTCTGTCTCCCAAGCTCGCACTCATCGGTATTCGGAGTTTGCAATGGTTTGGTAAGTCGCAATGACCCCCTAGCCATAACAGTGCTCTACCCCCGATGGTGATACTTGAGGCACTACCTAAATAGTTTTCGGAGAGAACCAGCTATTTCCAAGTTTGTTTAGCCTTTCACCCCTACCCACAGCTCATCCCCTAATTTTTCAACATTAGTGGGTTCGGACCTCCAGGGCGTGTTACCGCACCTTCATCCTGGCCATGAGTAGATCACTTGGTTTCGGGTCTACACCCAGCGACTGTCGCCCTATTCGGACTCGATTTCTCTACGGCTTCCCTATATGGTTAACCTTGCCACTGAATGTAAGTCGCTGACCCATTATACAAAAGGTACGCAGTCACGGAACAAGTCCGCTCCTACTGTTTGTATGCACACGGTTTCAGGATCTATTTCACTCCCCTCCCGGGGTTCTTTTCGCCTTTCCCTCACGGTACTGGTTCACTATCGGTCGATTACGAGTATTTAGCCTTGGAGGATGGTCCCCCCATATTCAGACAGGATTTCTCGTGTCCCGCCCTACTTGTCGCATACTTAGTTCCACACATCGCATTTCGTATAAGGGGCTATCACCCTCTATGGCCGGAGTTTCCAATCCGTTCTACTATGCGTCGTGCTAAATCATGCAGGCTCTTCCCATTTCGCTCGCCACTACTTTGGGAATCTCGGTTGATTTATTTTCCTGCAGCTACTTAGATGTTTCAGTTCGCCGCGTTCGCTTTGCATACCTATGTATTCAGTATGCAATGACCTATAAGGCCGGGTTTCCCCATTCGGAAATCTGCGGATCAAAGTGTGTTTGCTCACTCCCCGCAGCTTATCGCAAGCTACTACGTCCTTCATCGCCTGTAATCGCCAAGGCATCCACCATGTGCACTTATTCGCTTGTCCCTATAACGTTAGCCTCTCCGCCGACTAAGCAGAAAGACGTTACAGAGATAAGAATGTACAGCGTTGTTGCTTTGTTTGTTGATACTGTGATTACTACCCTGCCAAACCGTTATTCACGGATTGACATAAAACTTTACTTCTTCCAGATTGTTAAAGAACGAAACAGCAATGATCTCTAAAAGATCAAACCTAAACCACACAGGCTTACATTTGGACTTTCAGGAGATAGTAGAGTGATGGTGGAGGATGACGGGATCGAACCGACGACCCCCTGCTTGCAAAGCAGGTGCTCTCCCAGCTGAGCTAATCCCCCAAATTCATCACAAAAAAGTACAAACCTACTTTTTTGTGGATCGAGGTAAAAATCCCTGGCAAAGCCAGTTGATTTTTACAAGCAAGAGCCACGATGCGATAACTTGGTAGGGCTGGTTGGACTCGAACCAACGACCCCCGCGTTATCAACACGGTGCTCTAACCAGCTGAGCTACAGCCCCAAATGCTGTTCTTCTTGTTCAACAGTCGATAAGAGTGGACGCTTAATGAATTGGTTCTATAACCAGGTGCAACTCTAGAAAGGAGGTGATCCAGCCGCACCTTCCGATACGGCTACCTTGTTACGACTTCACCCCAGTCACGAATCCTACCGTGGTAAGCGCCCTCCTTACGGTTAAGCTACCTACTTCTGGTAAAACCCGCTCCCATGGTGTGACGGGCGGTGTGTACAAGACCCGGGAACGTATTCACCGCGACATGCTGATCCGCGATTACTAGCGATTCCAACTTCATGTAGTCGAGTTGCAGACTACAATCCGGACTACGATACACTTTCTGGGATTAGCTCCCCCTCGCGGGTTGGCGGCCCTCTGTATGTACCATTGTATGACGTGTGAAGCCCTACCCATAAGGGCCATGAGGACTTGACGTCATCCCCACCTTCCTCCGGTTTGTCACCGGCAGTCTCATTAGAGTGCTCTTTCGTAGCAACTAATGACAAGGGTTGCGCTCGTTGCGGGACTTAACCCAACATCTCACGACACGAGCTGACGACAGCCATGCAGCACCTGTGTTACGGCTCTCTTTCGAGCACACCTCGATCTCTCAAGGCTTCCGTACATGTCAAGGGTAGGTAAGGTTTTTCGCGTTGCATCGAATTAATCCACATCATCCACCGCTTGTGCGGGTCCCCGTCAATTCCTTTGAGTTTTAATCTTGCGACCGTACTCCCCAGGCGGTCTACTTCACGCGTTAGCTGCGTTACCAAGTTAATTAAAACCCGACAACTAGTAGACATCGTTTAGGGCGTGGACTACCAGGGTATCTAATCCTGTTTGCTCCCCACGCTTTCGTGCATGAGCGTCAATCTTGACCCAGGGGGCTGCCTTCGCCATCGGTGTTCCTCCACATCTCTACGCATTTCACTGCTACACGTGGAATTCTACCCCCCTCTGCCAGATTCTAGCCTTGCAGTCTCCATCGCAATTCCCAGGTTGAGCCCGGGGATTTCACGACAGACTTACAAAACCGCCTGCGCACGCTTTACGCCCAGTAATTCCGATTAACGCTTGCACCCTACGTATTACCGCGGCTGCTGGCACGTAGTTAGCCGGTGCTTATTCTTCAGGTACCGTCATTAGCAAGAGATATTAGCCCTCACCGTTTCTTCCCTGACAAAAGAGCTTTACAACCCGAAGGCCTTCTTCACTCACGCGGCATTGCTGGATCAGGCTTGCGCCCATTGTCCAAAATTCCCCACTGCTGCCTCCCGTAGGAGTCTGGACCGTGTCTCAGTTCCAGTGTGGCTGGTCGTCCTCTCAGACCAGCTACTGATCGATGCCTTGGTAGGCCTTTACCCCACCAACTAGCTAATCAGATATCGGCCGCTCCAGGAGCATGAGGTCTTGCGATCCCCCACTTTCATCCTTAGATCGTATGCGGTATTAGCGTAACTTTCGCTACGTTATCCCCCACTCCAGGGTACGTTCCGATATATTACTCACCCGTTCGCCACTCGCCGCCAGGTTGCCCCGCGCTGCCGTTCGACTTGCATGTGTAAGGCATGCCGCCAGCGTTCAATCTGAGCCAGGATCAAACTCTTCAGTTCAATCTCTGTTTGTCGGGCATTTCTGCCCGAATTCGTCCCATTGGTCCGAATTCGCTCACTCAAAATACTGACAGGCCACTACTTTCGTAGCGCCTATATTTCTTTCTTGTGAACATTTGATAATTTAAGTATTCAACATCGCTTGCGCTCTGTTGGCACCTTCATCAAACGCCCACACTTATCGACTGTTAATTTTTAAAGAACTTATTCGGTACTGCCTTGCTGCAGGCTACGAAGCGTTGTGTTCGTTGCAGCAGAGAGGTGAGATTATGCAGCGTTTCGCGATTCTCGTCAACTCCCTTTTTTACTACAGCGTCGTTTTCGACACTCCCTGACAGCTTGCTAACTACTTGATTTCGTTAACGTTTCGTTCGGGGAGGCGAACTATAGCAAAGCCGCATCAGCGTTGGCAAGCCCTTTTTGTGAACGGGAATAAATTTCCCGCACGCTACTTATTAGCCATAAACAACGCGATTTCCCGAGGCCAGTTATATTGCGGCAGGCATGACATTTCTATATCCGGAGATCCAATGAAGCATTCGCTACGGCGCAACGTTATCGCTGCGATGGTCACATCAGCTGGCACACCCTTTATTGCGGCGCAGTCGCAGCCTGTTGATGTGGTCGTGATCACTGGCAGCCGCATCGAACACAGCAGCTTCGATCTGCCCGCCGCTATCGACGTGGTTGACGCCGCCCGCATCAACGCTGCCCAGATGCGGGTGAATGCCTCAGAAGCCCTGGCGGCAGTCCCTGGACTGGTTGCACAAAACCGTCAGAACTACGCCCAGGACCTGCAGATTTCATCACGCGGCTTCGGTGCCCGCTCCGCCTTTGGCGTGCGCGGCGTGCGACTGGTCGCAGATGGCATCCCGGCATCCATGCCCGATGGCCAAGGGCAGGCAGCCACTTTCAATCTGGATGCGGCAGAGCGCATCGAAGTGCTGCGCGGCCCGTTCTCCGCCATGTATGGCAATCACGCCGGGGGCACGGTCGTGTTGTTCACACGCGACGGCAAGGGCCGTCCCAGCGTGGACACCACGGTGTCCGGCGGCAGTTATGGCACGCGCAAGGCGGACATCCTGGCGCAGGGAGAATCCGAAGGTGTCGGCTACGTCATCGACACCTCGCGCTTTCAGACCGACGGCTACCGCGATCACAGCGCCGCAACACGCGACCAGTCATTCGCAAAGATCACGGTAAAGCCGTCGCCAACCAGCCGCATGACCGTTACCGCCAGCGCCCTGGTGCAGGACGACACCCAGGATCCGTTGGGCGTCACATGGGCCACGTACCAGCGCGACCGACGCGCCGGCGAGACCGACGCCAACGACACGGCCACACCAAAGCGCACGCTGGCCGAACGTTACAACACGCGCAAGAGCATCAATCACAAACAGGCCGGCGTTTCGTTCGACCAGCACTTTGGCGATGATCGACTGCGCTACATGATCTACGGCGGCAACCGGCAGGTAATCCAGTACCTGTCGATCCCGCGCTTCGTGCAGACAGCGGCCACCCAGTCCGGCGGCGTCATCGACTTTGACCGCGACTTCCATGGCGCGGACCTGAACTGGCTGCGCAAGGTGCCGCTCGCCGGCGGAACGCTCAGTACTACCATCGGCATCGATTATGGATACTCGCACGACGACCGGCAGGGTTACGAAAACTTCGTCGGCGCCCAACTGGGCCTCCTCGGCCGCCTGCGGCGCGACGAGGCTAATACGGTAAGGAGTCTCGATCCCTATTTGCAGGCCGAATGGCAAGGCGGTTCCTGGGTCCTGACGGCGGGCCTGCGTCACAGCCGCATGTCGGTCGGTGTGGCCGACCATTACCTGGCCAACGGCGACGACAGCGGCGAAGTGAACTTCCGCCACACGACGCCTCTGCTGGGAATCCTTTACAAGCTCACCCCCACGCTGAACGTCTACGCCAGCGCGGCGCGCGGCTTTGAAGCGCCCACCTTGAACGAACTATTCTATTCCGGCGCCGGCGCGGGCTTCAATTTCGGCCTGCGGCCGGCGAAGAGTGCACACCTTGAAGCGGGTATCAAAGCGTATGTGGGAGAGCGCAGCCGCGTCAACGCCGCCCTGTTTCAGGTCAGGACGAGCGACGAACTGGTGGTCGACATCTCCGGCGGCGGCCGCACCAGCTATCGCAATGCCAGCAAGACGCTGCGCCAGGGGGCAGAGCTTTCACTCGACAGCAACCTGGCCAAGGGTGTCAGCGCGCGCCTTGCCATGACGGTCATGCGCGCCGTGTTCGACGCGCCCTTTGCCGACGTAGTCAAAGACAATCGCTTGCCCGGTGTACCGAAAGCGAACCTGTTCGGCGAACTGGCATGGAACAACACCAGTGACACGCTGGGCGCTGCCATCGAGACTGTCGCCAGCAGCAAAATCTACGTTGACGACGCCAATGACGACACCCCGGCGCCGGGATACGCGGTCTTGAATGCGCGGGTGCAGGCCAGGCAGAACATGGGCCGCTGGCGCCTGAAGCAGTTCGTACGCCTGAACAACCTCACCGGCAAGCAGTATGTCGGCTCACTCATCGTGGGAGATGGTAACCGGCGCTATTACGAAGCGGCGCCCGGCCGCAACTGGCTCGCCGGCTTCAGCGCGCAGTACACCTTCTAGCATCTACAGCAGCACGCCCGGGTACAGCTTCGCCAGCGTGAGGCTGGTTACCCGGGTAAGCACATCTTCGAGCTGGAAGACTGCCTTGTCATCCCCCTGGCGCAGCTGCTGCCACAGGGCAGGCAGTCCAGCACCATGCAGCGCCACCGCAGCTTCGACTTCCGTCTGCCAGAAAGCCGGGGCCTCCCCTTCCACGAAGTTGCCGCGTCCGCGCCCGAAATGCGCCACCGCCAGGTAGCGCAGCACGGTGGCCACCAGCAGCGTCTGCAGGAACTCGTCGGCAAAGGCGACGGTGGTCTGATTGCGCTCGGTCCGGGTATTGAAGCCCCATGCGGCACCGGCCATCGTCAGCGCACCCACGATGCCGCCAAGGAGAGCGCCGGCGCCGAAGGTCAATCCTCCTGCCGCCAGGTCGGCCGACAGGCCCGTGGCCGCACCGGACACGATTGCACCGAGCAATCCCGCCTGTGCCTTGTTGACCGGCGCATTGACCTTGAAATTGTCACGCAGCCGAGCATTGATCTTGGGTGCGTCACCCGGGTCGAGCTGGTACAACTTGAGAATGCGCCGCGTGGTCTCGCCAATCTGCACGTTAAGACGCTCCACCAGCTCCGCCATCGCCTTCTCGTTGACCTTTTGCTGCGAGGCGCCGGACAGGCCCACCGCCTTCATGGCCGATTGCAGGAACGTTGGATCAGCGCCAGCTGCCACCGACTGCCTGTCGCCCGCTGCTGCCGCCAGCAGCTCGGCGCTGGCCTGCATCGACTCGGCGAAGCGCTGCTGGTTATTGGCCTGCCATACTGCCAGCAGCCGTGCGTAGCCGGCCTGGCTGTCAGGCTCGAGCAGCTTGCCGATCGCTTCGTAAAACACCCGTTCATGCACCCAGCAGCGGGCAAACGCATCCATGGCCAGCACGCTGCGCACGATGCCATACTGGTCCAGGTGCTCCTGCCAGCGCGCCTGCTCCGCTTGTTCCTCGGCCGCCGGGCGCGGTCGCCCCAGCTGATTGAGCAGGACCACGACCGGCTTACCGAGCCACTCCAGGATCTTCATTTCCGCCGGCAGGTAGCCGGCATCGCGCGGCGACTCCGACGAATTGACCAGGTACAGCACCACATCGGCCGATTCCTTGGCCGTGCGCAGGGCTTGCTGGCTGAGCCAGAACGGCTTGTCGCGATAGCGGTCAAAGACCTCGCGCAGGAACCAGCCGATCGGGTTGCCGGCCATGGCCAGGCGCCGCAACAGCCGCACCGAGTCGCCAAAGCCCGGGGTGTCCCACAGTTCCAGCACATCGCCCTGCTCCGTGCGCAGCAGTGTGTGCGACTCGGCCAGCACCGTCACGTGGGCGGCGTCGCGCACCTCGCCCACATCCATGCCCACCAGCGTGCGGGCCAGCGTGGTCTTGCCGTTATTGGTATGCGAGATCAGCGCAAACTGAATGGTGACGGGATTGTCGTTCATGGCGCCTTCGATACGGGCAACTGGTCCACGGGACGCTGCTGCGGGTGAATAAGATTGACAACGGTGACCGGTACCTTGTGATACTGGCAGAACTGCTGCCAGTGGGCCACGCGCTCGGCCAGCCGTTCCGGCTCGCTGCGTTCGGCCAGCGACGATTCATCGAGCAAGGCCGCCACACCGCGCCGGCTGGTGCGCACCAGATGATCGAGGAAAGCGCCGTGATTTTCCTTTTCCGGCGTGGCCGCAAGATTGAACAGCACGGCGGTAACGGCAATGTCAGGATCGTCCAGCCGCACTTCCTTGAGCGATTCAATCGCTTCCTCGCCATAGGGCGAAGGTGGCCGCAGCATCACGCGCGCCTGCTCGCCAAGCAGCATGGTGGCCACCTCGGAAAGGCCGCGGTCGCGCGCCTCGTCCACGGTGAAGCTGTAGGGCAGCACGCGCAGCACGGCCGGCACGCTGACGCCAGCCTGGCCGCCCAGCTTGCGGAAATACGGCTGCTCCAGGTCCAGCGGGAAGTGCGAAGCGAGGCGGCGCGCCTTCCAGTGGGCCACGGCCGCCAGCACCAGCCGCGGCAGCACCACCAGCAGGAACAGCGTGGCGCCGTACAAGTGCACCCAGCGCGCGCCACCCGACGGCGACTGCGCCTGGGAGAAGCGCAGCGCCTCGATCTCATCGAGCGTGAAGCCTTCGAGCGGGAACAGCGCCAGGGCCGGTGCAAACATGACCGACAGGATCTGGTGTACCTGGCCGGCGTCCAGAAACGTGCTTTCCCACCCTGCGCGGTACTCCGACAAGAAGCCACGCGCGTACAGCGACAGCATGGCGCCCAGCGCAAAAAAGGCGGCCGCCAGGTGCATGGCACGGGCCATGCGCGCACGATTAAGCGGGGCACTGAGTGCGGTCCATTGCGCGGTGAATTCGGCCAGACCCGATGACAGCGCATGCGGCAGCTTGCGTGGCAGCGAAGCGCCGCGCGACGTCACCCGGCGGCTCCAGCCCGTGGAGCGCGATGGCACGAACATCCAGATCAGCAAAATGACATACACCAGCAGATTCCAGCCGATGATGGCCAATAGCGGCGCGGACAGGAGGTCGACCCGGTGCGGATCGCTGATGCGGTCAAGCCCGGCACCCAGCAGCAAGGCCACGAACGGCAGCGCCAGCGACAGACCATGCAGGCCGCTGCGGCGCGCCAGGAAGGTGGACAGGGCCGGCGTGCGTTCGCGCAGCCGCTTGAGGATCTGTTCGGAGCGCTGCTGCAGGAAGTGTTCCGACGTGACCTCCGACTTGTTTTCGGCCGCCTGCCACTGCGCCAGCTCGCGCGCACTGCGGCTGGCGTACATGCGGTCATCCTCGCTGAGCACCTCGCATTTGGAGTCCATGGTTTCAATCGCCCGGACCAGCACCACGTCCCTTGCCACCTGTTCGTTCATGTTTTTCCTGTTCTTGTATGAAACGACAATATTGAAGGTCCAATTGTGCCGCACTTTGCCCCTGCGTGGCGATACACGGCCAATCGTGGCAGGCCCTGTGCTATCTTAGCGCGCGAAAACATTGCAACCAAAACACTAGATCATGATATTTCCTGACATCGCGCCGATCGCCAACCCGGACCTGTCCGGCAAACTGCAGCACGCCATTGACGTCAAGACCAAGCCGCCCGGCAGCTTGGGGACCCTGGAAACGCTGGCGCACCAGATTGGCCTGATCCAGCAGACGGTCGACGTGCGTATTGATTCACCGGCAATCATCGTGTTCGCCGCCGACCACGGCGTGACCGAAGAAGGCATCTCCGCGTTCCCCCAGAGCGTGACCTGGCAAATGGTGGAGAACTTCCTGGCAGGGGGCGCGGCCATCAACGTCTTTGCGCGCCAGAGCGGCTGCGCGCTCCAGGTGGTGGACGCCGGCGTCAATCATGATTTCGGACCGCGCGCCGGCCTGGGCGACCGCAAGGTCGGCAAGGGCACGGCCAACTTCGCCAACGGTGCCGCCATGACGGCCTCCGAATGCGCCACAGCCCTGGCGCGCGGCGCGGAGCTGGCGCAAGCGGTACCCGGCAATGTGCTGGGATTTGGCGAAATGGGCATTGGTAATACCACTGCCGCCGCAGCGCTGATGCACAAGCTGACAGGCGTGCCGGTGGCTGACTGCGTGGGTGCCGGTACCGGCTTGTCGCGCGAGGGCGTGCTGCACAAGCAGCGCGTGATCGAGGCGGCTGCCGCACGTCACGCAGGCGTGACCGAAGCACTGGATATCCTGGCCACCTTTGGTGGCTTTGAAATCGCCATGATGGCCGGCGCCATGCTGGGCGCGGCCGCGCAGCGCAAGATTGTGCTCATCGACGGTTTTATCGTCACCAGCGCCCTGCTGGTGGCAGCCAGGCTGCAGCCGGCGATCCTGGACTATTGCGTGTTCTCGCACTGCTCGGATGAACACGGGCACCGCCGCATGCTGGCCGAACTGGAAGCGAAGCCCTTGCTCAATCTTGGCCTGCGCCTGGGCGAAGGCACCGGCTGCGCGCTGGCCGTGCCGCTGCTGCGGGCAGCGGTCAACTTCATGCGCGAAATGGCCACCTTCGAGTCGGCCCAGGTCAGCGGAAAATCGGAATAAGCATGCACCAGCTGCGCCTGTTCTTCATTGCCCTGCAGTTTTTTACGCGCATACCGATTCCACGCTGGGTGGGATTCGAGCAGGCCTGGCTGCACCACGCGTCGCGCTATTTTCCGCTGGTGGGGCTGGTCGTGGGAGCTGTGGCAGCTACCGTGTACCTGGCTGCATCGCAGCTGTGGCCGGCGCCGGTGGCCGTGCTGCTGTCCAGCGCCGCCTCGATCTACCTGACCGGTGCCTTTCACGAGGATGGCTTTGCCGACATGTGTGACGGCTTTGGCGGTGGGCTGACGCGCGAGCGCGTCTTGGAGATCATGAAGGACTCGCGCATCGGCACCTACGGCGCCGTCGGCGCTGGCCTGCTGATCGCGCTCAAATGCACGCTGCTGGCGCACCTGCCTGTAGCGGCAGCGGTGGCCGCCCTGCTGGTGGCCCACCCGCTCTCGCGCCTGGCCGCGGCAAGCCTGATCTGGCGCCTGCAGTATGCGCGCGATGACGGCAAGGCCAAACCGCTGGCGCAGGAGATGAGCAGCGCCGAATTTTCCATAGCGCTGGCGTGCGCCATGCTGCCCCTGATCGCCGCCGGCACCCTGGGCTACCTTGCGTGGGCTACCCTCGCCGCATGCGTGGCGGCGGCAGCCGTCGTAGCCGCATGGCTGGGCATCAAGTGCGTGCGCCGCATTGGCGGCTACACGGGCGACTGCCTGGGCGCCGTGCAGCAGGTGAGCGAAGTGGCGATTTACCTGTGCATCGCTGCCAGCCTGGCTGACTGAATTGGAACTGCACCTGGTCCGCCACCCGGCACCGCTGGCCGCACCGGGCATGTGCTACGGCCGCACCGACGTCGCCGTCGCGCCGGAGGATACGGCGGCCGCAGTGGCACGGCTTCGTCCCCTGCTGCCGGTGGCGCCGCTGTTCACCAGTCCCCTGCAGCGCTGCGCCATGCTTGCACACTCCCTGAGCGGCCAGGCAATCGTTGACGCGCGCCTGTCGGAGATTGATTTTGGCAGCTGGGAGATGCGCCCCTGGGACAACATCGCCCGCGACGAAGTCGATGCCTGGGCCGCCGATGTGGTGCACTACCGCCCCGGCGGCGGGGAAAGCGTGCTGCAGATGGCGCAGCGGATCGCGCACTTCCATGACGCGCTGGTGCTGCAGCGAATCGAACGCGGCACCGTCATCTGCCATGCCGGCAGCATCCGCCTGCTGGCCGCCCGCCATCGCGGCCTGGACCCGCAAGCGATGGCGCTTCATGCAGCGGCCACGCCCCATGCCATCGCCTACGGCGAGATCGTCGTGCTGCCCGGTGTATAATTGATACGTTTTGGTGCCCGCGTACGTGTCCACGTGCGCAGTTAAACGGGAAACACGACGCCAGTCATGGCCAACGTGTGCTGCCCCCGCAACGGTAAGCAAGTGTCGTGCAGTCGACGACGATCCGCCTCACACAGCCACTGTGCATTCGCATGGGAAGGCGAGGCCGGACCACTTGCCAGCCCGGATACCGGCCAGGACAGGTGGAAGTGTGCGCACGGGGATGTTCGCAACGCAGCCTGGCCGTGTCTTCGTGCCGGTCGCGCCGTTGTCTTGTCTTCAGAGCGCATTTCTGTTCAATCTGGCCCACGGGGAAGTCGGCCGGTTGCTTACTTACTGAAGATTTGCCATGACCTTTCCTGTATCACCCCGCGCGTCCATGACCGCGCTCGCGCTAGCCATCGTATCCCCCTTTGCCCAGGCCGACATGGCCTCCGCGCCCATCGATGCCATTGTCATCACCGCGTCGCGCGTCCCCCAGGCTGCAGCCGACGTGCTGAGCGACCATGTGCTGCTCTCGGCCGACGACATTGCCCGCTCGGGCGCCACCAACGTGATCGACCTTCTGCAGCAGCAGCGCGGCATCGAAGTGGCGCGCAATGGCGGGCCTGGCACCAACGCATCCGTATTCTTGCGCGGGGGCGACTCCAAGCAGACCGTGGTGCTGGTCGATGGCGTGCGTATCGGATCGTCCACCACCGGCATTGCCAACTGGAGCGCCCTGCCCCTGGCCAATATCGACCGTATCGAAATCATCTACGGCCCCCTCGCCACCATGTACGGTGCCGATGCGATTGGCGGCGTGATCCAGGTATTCACCCGCCGTGGCGCGGGCGAGCCACGCCTGGCGGCCGGCATCAGCGCAGGCAGCGAGAAACACCGCGCCATGGACGCGTCCATCCACGGCGGCACCGGCCGCATGCATTTTGCCGTCACCGCCGCGCACGATGAGGAGGAAGGATTCTCGGCCACCGTCCCAGGGCAGTTCTCGTATAACCCGGATAATGACGGCTACGCGAAAACCAGCGCCAGCGCGCAGGCGGGCTACAGGTTCGATGAGCGCCATGAAGCAGGCCTGCTGTTCATGGCAAGCCGCATGGACGCCCAATATGATGCAGGCGCCGGCAGCTTTGACGCCCGCAGCGAGCAGGAATTGAACAACGTGGCGCTGTACACGCGCCACCAGTTCACGCCGGTGTGGCAGCTGCGACTGCAGGCGGCACGTGCCGACGACAAGGCGCGCACCTTCGCCAACCCGTCTGCCACCGGTATCAGCAGCGTCGATACGCGCCAGACCCTGTACAGTGCCCAGAATGACATTGCGCTCGGCCGCGACCTGCTGCAGGTGTTGCTGGAACGCCGGGAAGAGGACGTCGTGGCCAGCTCCACGGCGGGCCTCACGCGCGGACGCACCACCAATTCGGGCGCGGTGTCGTACTCGCTCAGGCGAGGTGCGCACATTGCCACCGCCAGCGCGCGACTGGACGACAGCTCCCAGTATGGTTCGAAGAGCACGGGCGGCCTGGGCTACGGCTACCGCATCACGCCTCACCTGCGCGCCAACGCGAGCATCGGCAGCAGCTTCCGTGCGCCGACCTTCAATGAGTTGTACTTCCCGCGCTATGGGATTGCCAGCAACCGCCCTGAAACCGGGCGCAATGCGGAGGCAGGCCTGGCGTACAACGGCGGCGCAGTGGAAGCGTCGACAGTCTATTACCGCAACCGCCTCACGGACCTGCTGGTCAATGCCCCGCGCTGTCCAATCGAAGTGGCCACCCATCCCTTTGGCTGCGCCTATAACATCAACGAAGCGACGCTCTCGGGTCTTTCCATGGGTGCGCGCGCGACGCTGGGCCGGGTGGACCTGCGCGGCACGGTCGATTTCCAGAATCCGCGCGATGACACCACCGGCAAGCAGCTGGTGCGCCGTGCGCGCCGCCATGGCAACCTGTCGGCCGAATATGCGGGAGCCACTTTCTCGGTGGGCGCCTCCCTGCACGCTTCGGGCAAACGCTTCGATGACCTGGCCAATCGCACGGTGCTGGGCGGCTATGGTGTACTCAACGTGCACGCCAGCTGGCGCTTTGCCCCTGACTGGAGTGCCTTCATCCGCGCCAACAATGTCACCGGCAAGCGCTATGAACTGGCCAGGGGTTATGCTACCGCCGGATCACAGGTTTTTGCCGGCCTCCGGTACGGCACCCGTTAAGGAGTAGCGCTTGCACCCGTTCTTTCGTCGTATGCGCCACCGCGCCGCGGTGGTGATCTCTTCCCTGGCAATCCTGTCGCTGGCCAGCCTGGTGGTGGCCGGCATGACCGGATCGGTGCCGGTGCCGCTGGCCGACATGCCGGCCGCGCTGGGGGAGCTGGCGCGCGGAAGTAACGGGACGCTGGCCGCAACCCTGCTGGAACTGCGCCTGTCGCGCGCGCTGGTGGCGTTTGTGACCGGCGCGGCCCTGGCGCTGGCCGGCGTCATGATGCAGGCATTGCTGCGTAATCCCCTCGCCGATCCCTATGTACTGGGTATCTCGGCTGGCGCATCGGTGGGCGCCCTCGCCTCGCTGCTGTTCATGGCGGCGCTGTGGGTGATCGACGCGGCGGCCTTTGCGGGCGCGGTGGCGGTGTCGATGATGCTGTACCTGCTGGCGCGGCGCGACCTGCGCGGCGGCGGCGCGGCCGAAGGCGGCACTTCGCTGCTGCTGCTCACCGGCGTCATCCTGTCGTCGCTTTGCATGGCCATGGTCACATTGATGCTGTCGATTGCGCCGGAGAGCCGCCTGCGCAGCATGGTGTTCTGGATGATTGGCGACCTGGCGGGGGCGCCTCTGCGCTGGGTCCCGTGGCTTGTGCTCTTTGCCGGCATCGTCTTTGCGCTGCGTAGCGCACGCTCGCTCAATGTCCTGGCGCTGCACGCGGAAGCCGCTTCCACGCTCGGCATCAATGTCGGCGCCCTGCGCAAGGGGCTGTTTTTCTGCTCCGGACTGCTGACCGCAAGCGCGGTCACGAGCGCGGGCAGCATTGGCTTTGTGGGGCTGATCGTGCCGCATGCCTGCCGCTTTGCCTGCGGGCCGGACCACCGGGTGCTGATCCCCGCCGCCACGCTGGCAGGCGGCAGCTTCCTGGTGCTGGCCGATACCCTGGCACGCACCGTGCTGGCGCCGCAGCAGCTCCCGGTCGGCGTGGTCACGGCGCTGATCGGCGCGCCCGTATTCCTGTACCAGCTTCACAGGCTGCACCGCAAATGATCGATACCCGCAACCTGAGACTCACTGTCGGCAGCCGTACTCTGGTCGACAACCTGGACTGGCACGTGGCACCGGGCGAATGCTGGTGCGTCATTGGCCGTAACGGTGCGGGAAAGAGTACGCTCATGCGCACCCTGGCCGGCCTGCGCGATCCGGACGGCGGCACCGTGTCCATCCTGGGCAAGCCGATCGACAAGTGGCCGCTCACCGACCTGGCGCGCCAGCGTGCCTACCTGGCACAGTCGCGCAGCGATGCCTTTGCCTACAGCGCCATCGAAACGGTGTTGTCGGCCCGCCATCCCTACCACGCCAACCGCTACTGGGAAGGCAGCGACGACTATCTCGCGGCGCGCGCGGCGCTCGATTCAATGGAGGTGCTGGACCTGGCCGAGCGCGATGTGCGCACGCTCTCTGGCGGGGAGCGCCAGCGCGTGGCCATCGCGGCCATGCTGGCCCAGGATACGCCGCTGCTGCTGCTGGACGAACCGGCCAATGCCCTCGACCTGGCGCACCAGGTCAGCGTAATGCGCCTGCTCACACGCCTGTGCCGGGAACAGGGCAAGACCGCCATCATGATTGGACACGACCTGGGACACGCACACCAGGCGTCCACCCACGCCCTACTCCTGATGGGCGACGGCGAATGGCTGGCAGGACCGGCCGACGAAGTCATGTCCGCGCCCATCCTGAGCCGCTACCTGGGCCACCCGATTGAAGTCATCAGCCACGGCACGCGCCGGCTGTTTATCGCCACTGAGGAAGACGAATGAACGATATCAACGAGCGGCACCGCGTCCGCATGGAACGCAAGAAGGCCATCATCGACGCCAAGATCGCAGCGGCGGACAAGGACATTGGCATCATCATTGTCAACACCGGCAACGGCAAAGGCAAAAGTTCGAGCGGCTTCGGGATGGTGGTCCGCGCCATGGGCCACGGCATGAAGGTGGCGGTGGTGCAGTTCATCAAAGGCGCCATGTCGACTGGCGAAGAAAAATTTTTGCGGCGCTTTCCCGAGGAAGTCAGTTTCCACGCCATGGGCGAAGGCTACACCTGGGAGACCCAGGACCGCGAACGCGATATCGCCAAGGCGCAGGAAGCGTGGGCCATGGCAAAAGGATTTCTGCGCGATCCTAGGATCGGACTGGTGCTGTTCGATGAACTGAACATCGCGCTCAAGTACCGCTACCTGGATGTGGACGCCGTCATTGCGGACCTGCTCGAACGCCCGCCCATGCAGCACGTGGTCATCACGGGCCGCGGCGCGCCGGATGAACTGATCGAAATTGCGGACACGGTCACGGAAATGAACGTGGTCAAGCACGCGTTCAAGGCCGGTATTGCCGCGCAGGCGGGTACGGAATGGTAGGCACCGCATCGGCCCGGGTGCTGCTTGTGTCGGCCGTGGCATCGGGCCAGGGCAAGACCAGTGTGACGGCGGCGCTGGCGCGCAAGCTGGTGCAGCGCGGGCAGCAGGTACGGGTATTCAAGTGCGGCCCGGACTTTATCGACCCGATGCTGCTCGCGCGTGCCAGCGGCGCGCCGGTGGACTCGCTCGACCTGTGGATGGTGGGACTGGCAGAATGCCGCAGCCGCCTGGCCCAGGCCGCCCGCGAGGCAGACGTGATCCTGATCGAAGGCGTCATGGGCCTGTATGACGGCACGCCTTCATCGGCGGACCTGGCGCGCGAATTCAAGGTGCCGGTAATGGCCGTGATCGATGCATCGGCAATGGCGCAGACGGCGGGCGCGCTGGTGCAAGGCCTGCGCGACTATGGCCCGGTTGACATGGCCGGGGTGATTGCAAACCGCATTGCCAGTCCAGGCCACGCAGCCATGGTGGCCGCCTCGCTGCGCGGTATCCCGCTGTTTGGCACCCTGGGCCGCCAGGACAAGTCGCTCCCCGAGCGCCACCTCGGCCTGGTCATGCCGGCGGAGCAGGACGACATCGAAGCGAGCATCAACGCGCTGGCGGACGGCTTCGCGTTTGACGATGCTGCGTGGGACAGGCTGGCGCCGATCAGCTTTGAGCTGTCCCACATCGCGTCGCCTGTTGCGCCAATGCTCGAGGGCGTCACGGTTGCCATCGCGCGCGATGCGGCCTTCGCCTTCCTGTATCCCGCCAACCTGGCGACATTGTCGGCAATGGGGGCGCGGTTGACGTTCTTCTCTCCCCTTGCGGACGAACCGGTGCCACCGGGCGCCGACGCCGTATGGCTGCCGGGTGGCTATCCCGAGCTGCATGGCGCCGTCCTGTCGCAGGCGCAAAGCTGGAAGCAGTCAATGGCCGCTGCGCACGCCCGGGGCGTGCCGATCCTGGCCGAATGCGGGGGCATGATGGTGCTTGCCGATTCACTGGTCGACCAGCATGGCGACAAGTGGCCAATGGCTGGCCTGCTGCCGGGCCAGGTGGCCATGCAGGAGCGCCTCGCGGGCCTGGGATCGCAGGGCCTGGACACCTTGCACGGCGTCCTGCGCGGGCACACCTTTCACTATTCGCAGCTGGCGACGTCCGAGCTTCCCGCCTCCCATACATTAAAGCATCCGTCCGGCGCGCAGGGCGAAGCCGTGTATCGAAAGGGTTCGCTCACGGCATCGTACTTTCACGCCTATTTCCCTTCCTGCCCCCAGGCTGTCGCGGCGCTGCTGACAGGGAGTTCAGCGTGACGCTCACGCTGGTTCTTGGCGGCGCTCGTTCGGGCAAGAGCGGGTATGCGGAGCACCGCGCGGCCGACACGGGCCGCGAGGTGCTCTATGTCGCCACCGCGCGTGCCTGCGATGGCGAAATGGCCGGCCGCATCGCACGCCACCGGGCGCAGCGGCCCGCTCACTGGGCCACGGTGGAAGAGCCGGTGCATCTGGGCGATGCACTGGCCACGCATGCTTCGCCTTCCCGCGTCATCCTGATCGATTGCCTGACCCTGTGGCTGTCCAATGTGCTGTTTGCGGGGAGCGAGCCGTTTCCCGAGGTTGGCGAGATTGAGCTGCCACATTCGTTTGTCGCCGAGCGGGCGGCATTGCTGTCAGCACTGGCCAGCGCCAAGGGCGATATCATCCTGGTGTCGAACGAGGTAGGGATGGGCATTGTGCCCATGGGTGCGGCCACGCGCATGTTCATGGATGAAGCCGGGCGCCTCAATCAGGCGCTTGCCGCTGTGTGCGGCGAGGTGGTCTTTGTCGCCGCAGGTCTGCCTTTGGTATTGAAAGCATCATCATGCTCGCCGGTCTGACGATCCCTGATTTGGCGCTGCTCATGCTGTGCGGCGTTGCGCTTGACTATGCGTTTGGCGAAACGCCGCGCTGGCACCCGCTGGTCGGATTTGGCAAGGTGGCAGCCTGTATCGAGCGCCACGCCAACCGGGGAGCGGGCCGTATCGGGCGCGGGATTGCGGCCTGGATGCTGGCAGTCTTGCCCGTCACCGCGCTGGCCTATGCCGCATGCGATATGGCCGGCGCCGCACTGCATGTCCTGCTGCTCTACGTCTGCCTGGGCCTGCGCAGCCTGCGTGACCACAACCTGCCAATCGCCTGTGCGCTCGCACGCGGCGACGTGGCGCTGGCACGCCGCCTCACCAGCCGTATCGTCAGCCGCGACACATCCCAGGCGACAGAAGCCGATCTGGCCAAGGCGAGCACCGAGTCCCTGCTGGAAAACGGGAACGATGCCGTCTTTGGCACCCTGTTCTGGTTTGTCATTGCAGGTGGTCCCGGCGCGGTGCTGTACCGCCTTGCCAATACCCTCGATGCGATGTGGGGCTACCGTTCCAGCCGCTACCTGCATTTCGGCCGCGCCGCGGCGCGCCTGGACGATGCGCTCAACTTCATCCCGGCCCGGTTGACGGCTCTCTCCTACGTTTTACTGGCCAATGACCGGCGCACAGCGTGGCGCTGCTGGCGCGAGCAGGCCCGCGCGTGGCCCAGCCCCAATGGCGGCCCCGTGATGGCGAGCGGCGCCGGTGGCCTGGGCGTGGCGCTCGGCGGGGCCGCCGTGTACGACGGCATAACTGAGCAGCGCCCGCCGCTGGGAAAGGGCCGGGCCGCGGGCGGACACGATATCGCACGCGCCTGGGAGCTGGTCCAATCGGCCGCGCTACTGTGGCTGGCCATTGCATGCGCGGCGGGCCTCACGATGTATCTTGTGGGAGCACGGCATGCTTGAACATGGAGGCAATCTGCGGCAGGCAGCGGAACGATTCGGGCGTCCGCTGGCCGATTGGATCGACCTGTCGACAGGGCTAAATCCGCATGGCTACCCGGCTCCCGCAGTTGCCGCCGCGGCCTGGCACCGCCTGCCGGAAAGCGACCCGGCGCTGGTTGCGGCAGCGTGTGCATACTACGGCGCGCCCTGCATGCTGGCCGTGGCCGGAACACAGTCTGCGATCCAGGCGCTGCCCGCGTTGCGCCCGTCCTCGCGCGTGGTCGTGGCAGCGCCGTCGTATGCGGAGCACGCTCACCACTGGGGCATGCATGGCCACACGCTGCGCCAGGTTCCCTATGCCGCCCTGGCGGCGGAGGTGGGCAACTGCGATGTCATGGTCGTATGCAATCCCAACAATCCGACCGGGGCCGTGGTGCCTCGCACCGAGCTGCTTGAATGGTCGGCGCAGCTGGCAGCGCGCGGCGGCTGGCTGATTGTCGACGAAGCGTTTGCTGATACCCAGCCGGGGATGAGCGTGTCATCGTGGGCCAGCGAGCCCGGACTGATCGTGCTGCGTTCTATCGGAAAATTCTTCGGTCTGGCCGGGGTGCGCGTGGGCTTCGTGGCTGCGCATGAAGCCTTGCTGGTGCAGCTGGCCGATGCACTCGGTCCGTGGACCGTCAGCGGTCCGGCGCAGCAGGTTGCCGCGGCGGCCCTGCATGACAGCGCCTGGCAGCGCGATACGGCCAGGCGCCTGGAGGTGGAAGGCAGGCGCCTGCGGACGATGCTAAGAGAAGCAGGACTGCACTCGCAGGGCACGGCCCTGTTCCAGTGGTGGCCGGAAGAGCGTGCCGAAGCATGCTGGGAGCACATGGCCAAACGCGGGATCTGGGTTCGGCTGTTCGCACACGCCGCGCGTGGCATCCGTATTGGCTTGCCCGCAGACGAGGCTGCATGGCGTGCGCTGGAACAGGCATTAAGAGAGTGGAGAAGGATGACATGATAAAGATACTGCTGGCGGCAATGACCGCCGCCACCGCCCTGCACGCGGGCGCCGCCATCACCGTCATTGATGACGATGGCCGCCCCGTGACGTTGCAAAAGCCGGCGCAGCGCGTCATTGCCATGTCGCCGCACGTGACGGAGCTGCTGTATGCGGCCGGCGGCGGCGAAAAAATCGTGGCCGGCGTGGACTACAGCGACTATCCGGAAGCGGCCAGGCGGCTGCCGCGCGTAGGCAGCAATCGCCTGATCGACATGGAGCGGGTGATTGCGCTCAAGCCGGACCTGATCGTCATCTGGCTGCACGGCAGTTCCGAGCGGCAGATCGAACAGATACGCACCCTGGGCATTCCGATGTTCCACAGCGAGCCGAAAAAGCTCGAGGCGATCGCCGACAGCGTGGCGCGCATGGGCAAGCTGATGGGAACCGAGCCGGTTGCCAACGCTGCTGCCGCCGGCTTGCGCCAGCAGCTCGCGGCGCTGCAGTCGCGCTTCGGCGGGCGCGCGCCGGTGCGGCTGTTCTACCAGGTATGGGACAAGCCGCTTTACACGCTCAGCGGCGGCCACATCGTCAGCGACGCGATCGGCATATGCGGCGGCGAAAATATCTACGCAAGCCTCAAGGTAACCGCGCCCATTGTCAGCATCGAGTCGGTACTGGAAGCCGACCCTGAAGTCATTGTCAGTACCGATGAACGCAGCGATGTGGGCGGCGGCGTCGGGATCTGGAAAGAGTTCACCAGCCTGACTGCCGTCAAACGCGACAACCTGTTTCGCCTCGATGGCAACCTGCTCAATCGCTCGGGGCCACGCATGATTGCGGGCGCTGCCCAACTATGTGATCGGCTCGAGCTGGCGCGCCAGCGCAGGAAGGGCAAATGATGCCCTTCCCTTTCCACACGCTGATGGTCCAGGGGACGACGTCCGACGCCGGCAAAAGCACGGTGGTCGCCGCCCTTTGCCGGCTGCTGAAAAACCGGGGCGTGCGCGTGGCCCCGTTCAAGCCGCAGAACATGGCGTTGAACAGCGCAGTGACGGCCGATGGCGGCGAGATTGGCCGCGCCCAGGCGCTGCAGGCGATTGCCGCCGGCGTGGCCCCACATACTGACATGAACCCGGTACTGCTCAAGCCTTCCAGCGACACGGGCGCCCAGGTTGTCATTCACGGAAAAGTACGCGCAGAGATGAATGCGCGCGACTATCACCAGTACAAGACGATTGCGATGGGTGCCGTGCTGGAATCGTACGGCCGCTTGCGCAGCCAGTACGAATGCGTGATCGTGGAAGGCGCAGGCAGTCCGGCCGAAATCAATCTGCGCGATCGCGATATCGCCAACATGGGCTTTGCCGAGGCGGTGGATTGTCCGGTGATCCTGGTGGCGGACATCGACCGCGGCGGCGTGTTCGCCCACATCGTGGGCACCTTGGCCTGCCTGTCGCAGAGCGAACGCGATCGTATCATCGGCTTTGTCATCAATCGCTTTCGCGGTGACATCGCGCTGCTGGAACCCGGCAACGCGTGGCTTGAGCGCCAGACCGGCAAGCCGGTGCTCGCCGTGCTGCCCTACCTGCAAGGGCTGTTCCTCGATGCGGAGGACGCGGTGCAGCCGGTGCAGGCCTCGCGCGGCGCCTTCAAGGTGGTGGTGCCGTCGGTGCCCCGCATGAGCAACCATACCGACTTTGATGCACTGCGCGTGCATCCGGACGTGGACCTGAGCTTCGTGCGCCAGGGGGAAGCCAAGCCGGCCTGCGATCTGCTGATCCTCCCGGGCAGCAAGAACACGCGCGGCGACCTGGCCTGGCTGCTGGAGCAGGGCTGGGGCGACTTCATTGCGCGCCACCTGCGCTACGGCGGCAAGATCATTGGCATTTGCGGTGGTTTTCAGATGCTGGGCAACACAGTGCGCGATCCCCATGGCGCGGAAGGGGCGCCGGGTAGCTCGCAGGGACTGGGCCTGCTGGACCTGGAGACCGAGCTGACGCGCGAAAAGCGGCTGGCGCAAGTAAAAGGCATGTGCGCCTTTGCCGAGGCGACGGTGGCAGGCTATGAAATCCACATGGGCGTCTCGCATGGCACCGCGCTGGACGTGCCGGCGTTCCTGATCGATGGCCGTCCCGAGGGCGCACTTTCGCATGACGGCCAGATACTGGGCAGCTATCTGCATGGCATGTTCGACACCCCGTCCGCCTGCAGTGCGCTGTTGCGCTGGGCCGGTCTTGGGTCCGACACGGTTGTCGACACCGGCGCGCTGCGTGAACAGAGCCTGGAACGCATTGCGGCGGTAAGCACACCCTTGTATGACGCCTTGTGTGGCGATGCGCATGCGCCACGTTACCAGGAAGAGCGTGCCTGATTGACACAGTTAGGGTAGTTTCAGCGGCAATGTTGCCTAAATCAGCACATATTTCCGCGTGTGAATTGCCTCACCCGATAAATACATATATTTTCCTCAGTTCTTTTGCCGGATCGATCCACGACAGTCGGCAGCGTCGTGATCGCACTGGTAAGAGCGGCTCGTTTCGGTCCCTGCGGACACGTGAGAGCAATTAGCGGCGCTGGCAGCGCAGGCTATTCCATTTCAACTGAGGAGACTTCATCCATGCCATCAATCTTATCCATGCGCCGTACCCTGCTCGCAGTCTTGCTGGGCGGCGCGGCGCTCAGCTGCGCCGTGCCCGGCAGTGCGGCCCAGCCAACCGGGGCGGCGAAGCAGGCGGACAAGCACGCCGCAGCCGAGGCGCTGGCCGCTGCACAACGCGACTTCACGCAATTTGCTGCCTTCCAGCTCAATCAGAAAGGCGGCCTGCCAGACGGCTTTCCGCTGCAAGTGAAGGACGTGCAGGAACTGAAGCAGGCGAAGGTCAGCTATGGCTTTGCCGTCCACACGGTTGACCCTGCCGACCTGCTGGCCGGCCGCGGCACGATGCGGGCTATGGCCAAACCGGTCAATCAATTTCGCTTTGTGATCACTGTGCGCGATCGCGCGGTCGGGCTGGCCACTGTCGAGAAAATAAAGGGCCGCTACGAAACCGTCGCCTATGGCGCCGCAGTACTGGCCAAAGACCTGGACCTGGCAAGCCGGCAGCACGGTAACGCCGACAAGTCGAACCTGCGCCTGCTGCGCATATACCAGGCCCGCTCGGACTTCCTGGAAGTGGACAGTGAGGATGGCCGCGGCCGTTTCGCGCCGCTGCACTCGGCGCGCGCATCGCTCCCGCTGCCGGCGGCCATGCTGGGCCAGCCAAGCAGCAGACTGCTGGATGAAACCGAACTGATGCAACCACTGCGCGCAGTCGTGAAACAGACCATGGCAGCGCCGCTGTAAGCGTCGCAGAGATAAGGAAAGACTATGAAAATCAATGTCAGGAAAATGATTGTCGGCGCCGGCTTGTTGTTGGCGCTGCCGGCGGCGCTCGCGCAGTGGAAATCCTTGAGCATTCCGCTCGTCACGCAAGAGCACAGCCAGTGGTGCTGGTCGGCCTCGAGCAAGGCGATCTTGAACTTTTACGGCAAGAATCCCAGCCAATGCCAGATCGTGAACTGGGCGTTCGGCCTGAACTACGCCTGCGGCAACAGCAACTTTTACTGGAACAGTTACGCCAATCAGCCGAACAATATGTACGGCAGCAATGGCAGCGTGCAAAACATCCTGTATGCGTGGGGTGTGCCGAATACTGCCTATGCTACTGCATCGTCGTGGTCCAGCGTGGTCTACGACATCAATGCCAACCGCCCGTTCGTCATTCGCTATGGCTGGACCAACGGCGGCGGCCACATCATGGTGGGACGCGGCTATCAGACCTATAACGGTGTGAACTACATCCAGATCATGAATCCCTGGCCGGGCGAGGGACAGACCTGGCGCACGTACAGCTCGGCCGTGTACGCGTCCGATCATCGCTGGACGCACACGCAGCGGATGAACATCAGCCGGGCATACTGACCGGCGCTGCCGGTTGGCGATCACCGGCGAAAAAAAACCGCCGGCGGGGCACACTGCCCCCCGGCGGTTTGTTTCAGGTCTGGCGTGAATTATCTGGTGCGGGTGCCGACCACTTCCACTGTCACACGGCGATTGCGGGCCCGGCCTTCTTCTGTCGTGTTATCCGCCACGGCCTGGCTTTCGCCCTTGCCTTCGGTGTAGACACGCGACGAATCAATGCCTTTGGTCACAATGTAAGCCTTCACTGCCTCGGCGCGGCGCTGCGACAGCTTCTGGTTGTAAGCGTCGGAACCGATGGAATCAGTATGGCCCACGGTCACCATGACTTCCGTGTTCATGCCCTGCAGCTTCATAAGCAGCTCATCGAGCGCGGCTTTGCCGGCCGGCTTGACGATGGACTTGTCGAAGTCAAACAGCGCTTCCGCGGCGAATGACACTTTTTCCGACACAGGCTGGGGCGCGACCGGCGGCTGGGTTTGTACCACGACGACAGGCGCCACCGGCTCCACAGGGGGAGGCGTATAGGCCAGCGGCGCGGCGGCCGGACGGCCAAACTTCCAGACCAGGCCCACGCTGGCCATGTCGACATCGCCGCGATTACCCACCGCATCGTTCACCCGGTAGCGTTCGTACTCGCCACGTAAGGCCAGCGCTTCGCTGAATTTATATTCCATACCCAGGCCGAGCTTTGGGCCGACCTTGCTCTGCTTTGCGTGCGGAGCAGTTACGGCGTTAAGGCGGTTGCCGCTGAAGTCCGTCCGGGCGCGGGTGTAGGCAGCGCCGACGCGGCCGATGATGGACAGGCGTTCCGACAGAGGCAGCTGGCCGACCAGGTCGAGATTTACCCCACTGAACGCGGCTTTCGCGCCCAGGCGGCCATCGCTGGTAACAGCGTCATAGCTGAACCGGCCCAAGTCATAATAGCCGGCTTCCAGTGCCAGGTAACGGTTGAGCTGTTTGCCGATGAATACCTTGTAGGCTGGGCTATCTTTTTCATCCCCGGCAAACGAGACAATGGCCGAGCCATTGGCGCGCAAGGCACTTTCGATGCTGGCCTGGTCGATGGTGGCACGGGTGGCACCGATGCCGGCGCCGGCGTACCAGGCGTGGTTGGCCCAGTCGGGATTGACGAACGGTTCTGCTGCTTTCACAGGCTGGCTGGCGAGCATCGCACAGCCGATGACGCTCAGGGCGCCGAATTGTTGAGCTAATTTCATGATCTGCTTTCTGGAGTGGGTGCTTATTTGGCGATCTGGTTATTGCGCAGCGTGACGGCTGCGGCGCTGAGCACCCGGCCGGTCAGCAGTGTGGTGTTGTCGCCCACGGTGATGGCGGCGGACTGGCCAAGGATCGAACCCTTGAAGACGCTGTTGGCGCCGAGGGTACTTGGACCTACCGGCACCCAGAAAGCGTTCTCCGCAGTTGCCCCCCCGGTCAGGGCGACGATCGAGTTGGCTGTCGTGTTCAAGGTCGAGGCAGTACGGAAGATGTACAAGCCAGGGCCATTCATGGTGAATGTGCCTGTAATGCTGATGGCGCCGGCATAGCAGTACACGCCGGGCGTGAAGACCTGGCCGCCGAGGTCAACGCCGGAGGCCGAGTTGACGGTGCAAGTGCGGCTATTGGCATCAGTAATGGCAACCTGCAGGTCTGCCAGTGCGCCGTCCAGGATGGCACCGGACTTGTAGTTCGTGAAGCCAGGGGTCTGGACTGGATCAACGGTCTGGGACGGGGAACCGACATCGCCGGCGATCAAGGTGGTGCCGCCGGAATTGTTGGTCAGCGAGGTGCCGGCCAGGACGGCGAAATTGGTTGCGCGGCCGAGGTCAAGAAGCACGGTAGGCGTCACGGGAGGTGGCAGCGGCGTGACTGGTGGCAGCGGCGTGACTGGCGGCGGCAGTGGCTCGCCAGGCGGCGGCGTCACAATGACTGGTGCCGTAACGTTCAGCAACGCCGTGCCCGTGGTTGCGCCCGAGGTTGCGCTTACCGTGGTCTGACCGGCCGCCAGGCCGGTAGCGATGCCAGATTGCGCAATTGTTCCGACAGTCACCGCGGACGACGACCAGATCACGGCGTCGGTGATTACCGCAGTCGCGCCGTTGGAATACGTTGCGGTAGCGCTGTATTGCTGTGTTGCGCCAACTGTAATCGTGGCGGTCGGCGGGGTGACAGCAATACTGGACAAGGTGACAGGGGGCGGCGCGACAACGGTCAGCGTGCCCGAGCCGGACTTGCTGTCGAAGGTTGCGCTGATGGCGGCACTTCCGGCAGCCACACCCGTGGCGTTGCCGGTAGCAGAGCCGACAGTGGCGATCGCAGGCGAGGCGGACGACCATGCTGACACGGCGGTCACATTACGCGATGAGCCATCGGCATAGTTCGCTGTGGCGGTGAATTGTTGGCTAGCGCCGATGTTCACGCTCGCCGTCGCCGGAGTCACCGCAACACTCACGAGCGCGGCGGCCGGAATGCCCAGGATAGGGTCGCGGCCGGCGTCACTGCCGCCGCCGCAGGCGGTCAGGAACGAGGTCAGCAACATGCCTCCCGCGCAAATGAGTGTTCGGGTACTCTTCAAGATGTTCATTTTGTTTCCTTCGCGTTATTCAACGCATCAATGTGTACTGCTCGGAACCCACTATGGACTGTTGCAACGCAACAAAGGGTTCGCTAACGTACGGAGTCGTTGAATAATGGAAATACACCGAGGTAGAACAACACATTCGGGTGTTAACATGTAGAAACAGAATGATTCCGCCGGGAGCGACGCAGAAATGCGCTGGCAAGGCGTTGCGGCCATGAAACCGGCCTCATGCAGCGAGGGGAAAGCAAGAGGAGTCAAAGCCGGCAGCAGAGCGGCTAAATCTCGGGGCGAAAAAAAACCCCGAAGCATCTCTGCTCCGGGGTTTTTCTCTTATAACTAGCCTGACGATAACCTACTTTCACACTGGTTGCAGCACTATCATCGGCGTAAAATCGTTTCACGGTCCTGTTCGGGATGGGAAGGGGTGGTACCGATTTACTATGGTCATCAGGCATAACTTGTACAGGTAACAGCTCCACGACGGGGCAGCTGCACCTTGAATCTGGAAGAAGTAAGTTTTTGTATTCGTAGTAATGAACTACGGGGTAGTGCTCGAGATATCAACAACAAGGCAACACGCGCAATTCTTATCTCTGCACCTGCTAAGGTTATAGGGACAAGCCGTACGGGCAATTAGTATCAGTTAGCTTAATGCATTACTGCACTTCCACACCTGACCTATCAACGTCCTGGTCTCGAACGACCCTTTAAAGAGCTCAAGGCTCTGGGAAATCTCATCTTAAGGCAAGTTTCCCGCTTAGATGCTTTCAGCGGTTATCTCTTCCAGACTTAGCTACCCGGCAATGCCACTGGCGTGACAACCGGTACACCAGAGGTCTGTCCACTCCGGTCCTCTCGTACTAGGAGCAGCCCCCTTCAAATTTCCAACGCCCACGGCAGATAGGGACCAAACTGTCTCACGACGTTTTAAACCCAGCTCACGTACCACTTTAAATGGCGAACAGCCATACCCTTGGGACCGGCTACAGCCCCAGGATGTGATGAGCCGACATCGAGGTGCCAAACTCCCCCGTCGATATGAACTCTTGGGAGGAATCAGCCTGTTATCCCCAGAGTACCTTTTATCCGTTGAGCGATGGCCCTTCCATACAGAACCACCGGATCACTATGTCCTACTTTCGTACCTGCTCGACTTGTCAGTCTCGCAGTTAAGCACGCTTATGCCATTGCACTATCAACACGATGTCCGACCGTATCTAGCGTACCTTCGAACTCCTCCGTTACACTTTAGGAGGAGACCGCCCCAGTCAAACTGCCTACCATGCACTGTCCCCGATCCGGATAACGGACCAAGGTTAGAACCTCAAACAAACCAGGGTGGTATTTCAAGGATGGCTCCACGAGAACTGGCGTCCCCGCTTCAAAGCCTCCCACCTATCCTACACAGATTGGTTCAAAGTCCAATGCAAAGCTACAGTAAAGGTTCATGGGGTCTTTCCGTCTAGCCGCGGGTAGATTGCATCATCACAAACATTTCAACTTCGCTGAGTCTCGGGAGGAGACAGTGTGGCCATCGTTACGCCATTCGTGCAGGTCGGAACTTACCCGACAAGGAATTTCGCTACCTTAGGACCGTTATAGTTACGGCCGCCGTTTACTGGGACTTCAATCAAGAGCTTGCACCCCATCATTTAATCTTCCAGCACCGGGCAGGCGTCACACCCTATACGTCCACTTTCGTGTTTGCAGAGTGCTGTGTTTTTATTAAACAGTCGCAGCCACCAGTTTATTGCAACCCTTTCGCCCTACTGAAGTAAATCAGCCAAGCTACCGGGGCGTACCTTTTCCCGAAGTTACGGTACCAATTTGCCGAGTTCCTTCTCCCGAGTTCTCTCAAGCGCCTTAGAATACTCATCTCGCCCACCTGTGTCGGTTTGCGGTACGGTCTCGTATGACTGAAGCTTAGAGGCTTTTCTTGGAACCACTTCCGATTGCTTCGGGTCACAAGGACCCTCGTCTCAACCCCTTGAATTCCGCGCCCGGATTTGCCTAAGCGCCTTCTATGAGCCAAAAACCAACTATTCCAACAGTTGGACAACCTTCCGCGATCCGTCCCCCCATCGCATCATACGACGGTGCAGGAATATTAACCTGCTTCCCATCAGCTACGCATCTCTGCCTCGCCTTAGGGGCCGACTCACCCTGCTCCGATGAACGTTGAACAGGAAACCTTGGGCTTACGGCGTGGGGGCTTTTCACCCCCATTATCGCTACTCATGTCAGCATTCGCACTTCTGATACCTCCAGCATCCTTTACAAGACACCTTCACAGGCTTACAGAACGCTCTCCTACCATATCCTTACGGATATCCGCAGCTTCGGTGACTGGCTTAGCCCCGTTACATCTTCCGCGCAGGACGACTCGATCAGTGAGCTATTACGCTTTCTTTAAATGATGGCTGCTTCTAAGCCAACATCCTGACTGTTTTAGCCTTCCCACTTCGTTTTCCACTTAGCCAATCTTTGGGACCTTAGCTGGCGGTCTGGGTTGTTTCCCTCTTGACGCCGGACGTTAGCACCCGACGTCTGTCTCCCAAGCTCGCACTCATCGGTATTCGGAGTTTGCAATGGTTTGGTAAGTCGCAATGACCCCCTAGCCATAACAGTGCTCTACCCCCGATGGTGATACTTGAGGCACTACCTAAATAGTTTTCGGAGAGAACCAGCTATTTCCAAGTTTGTTTAGCCTTTCACCCCTACCCACAGCTCATCCCCTAATTTTTCAACATTAGTGGGTTCGGACCTCCAGGGCGTGTTACCGCACCTTCATCCTGGCCATGAGTAGATCACTTGGTTTCGGGTCTACACCCAGCGACTGTCGCCCTATTCGGACTCGATTTCTCTACGGCTTCCCTATATGGTTAACCTTGCCACTGAATGTAAGTCGCTGACCCATTATACAAAAGGTACGCAGTCACGGAACAAGTCCGCTCCTACTGTTTGTATGCACACGGTTTCAGGATCTATTTCACTCCCCTCCCGGGGTTCTTTTCGCCTTTCCCTCACGGTACTGGTTCACTATCGGTCGATTACGAGTATTTAGCCTTGGAGGATGGTCCCCCCATATTCAGACAGGATTTCTCGTGTCCCGCCCTACTTGTCGCATACTTAGTTCCACACATCGCATTTCGTATAAGGGGCTATCACCCTCTATGGCCGGAGTTTCCAATCCGTTCTACTATGCGTCATGCTAAATCATGCAGGCTCTTCCCATTTCGCTCGCCACTACTTTGGGAATCTCGGTTGATTTATTTTCCTGCAGCTACTTAGATGTTTCAGTTCGCCGCGTTCGCTTTGCATACCTATGTATTCAGTATGCAATGACCTAAAAGGCCGGGTTTCCCCATTCGGAAATCTGCGGATCAAAGTGTGTTTGCTCACTCCCCGCAGCTTATCGCAAGCTACTACGTCCTTCATCGCCTGTAATCGCCAAGGCATCCACCATGTGCACTTATTCGCTTGTCCCTATAACGTTAGCCTCTCCCGCCGACTAAGCAGAAAAGACGTTACAGAGATAAGAATGTACAGCGTTGTTGCTTTGTTTGTTGATACTGTGATTACTACCCTGCCAAACCGTTTTCACGGATTGACATAAAACTTTACTTCTTCCAGATTGTTAAAGAACGAAACAGCAATGATCTCTAAAAGATCAAACCTAAACCACACAGGCTTACATTTGGACTTTCAGGAGATAGTAGAGTGATGGTGGAGGATGACGGGATCGAACCGACGACCCCCTGCTTGCAAAGCAGGTGCTCTCCCAGCTGAGCTAATCCCCCAAGGATCTAACGACCGCGTTGGTAGGGCTGGTTGGACTCGAACCAACGACCCCCGCGTTATCAACACGGTGCTCTAACCAGCTGAGCTACAGCCCCGACTTGGACACTGCTACTGTTTCTTCTAATTTCAACAGTCGATAAGAGTGGACGCTTAATGAATATCCCTCTAATGGGACCACACATTACTGTGCGTGTGCAACTCTAGAAAGGAGGTGATCCAGCCGCACCTTCCGATACGGCTACCTTGTTACGACTTCACCCCAGTCACGAATCCTACCGTGGTAAGCGCCCTCCTTACGGTTAAGCTACCTACTTCTGGTAAAACCCGCTCCCATGGTGTGACGGGCGGTGTGTACAAGACCCGGGAACGTATTCACCGCGACATGCTGATCCGCGATTACTAGCGATTCCAACTTCATGTAGTCGAGTTGCAGACTACAATCCGGACTACGATACACTTTCTGGGATTAGCTCCCCCTCGCGGGTTGGCGGCCCTCTGTATGTACCATTGTATGACGTGTGAAGCCCTACCCATAAGGGCCATGAGGACTTGACGTCATCCCCACCTTCCTCCGGTTTGTCACCGGCAGTCTCATTAGAGTGCTCTTTCGTAGCAACTAATGACAAGGGTTGCGCTCGTTGCGGGACTTAACCCAACATCTCACGACACGAGCTGACGACAGCCATGCAGCACCTGTGTTACGGCTCTCTTTCGAGCACACCTCGATCTCTCAAGGCTTCCGTACATGTCAAGGGTAGGTAAGGTTTTTCGCGTTGCATCGAATTAATCCACATCATCCACCGCTTGTGCGGGTCCCCGTCAATTCCTTTGAGTTTTAATCTTGCGACCGTACTCCCCAGGCGGTCTACTTCACGCGTTAGCTGCGTTACCAAGTTAATTAAAACCCGACAACTAGTAGACATCGTTTAGGGCGTGGACTACCAGGGTATCTAATCCTGTTTGCTCCCCACGCTTTCGTGCATGAGCGTCAATCTTGACCCAGGGGGCTGCCTTCGCCATCGGTGTTCCTCCACATCTCTACGCATTTCACTGCTACACGTGGAATTCTACCCCCCTCTGCCAGATTCTAGCCTTGCAGTCTCCATCGCAATTCCCAGGTTGAGCCCGGGGATTTCACGACAGACTTACAAAACCGCCTGCGCACGCTTTACGCCCAGTAATTCCGATTAACGCTTGCACCCTACGTATTACCGCGGCTGCTGGCACGTAGTTAGCCGGTGCTTATTCTTCAGGTACCGTCATTAGCAAGAGATATTAGCCCTCACCGTTTCTTCCCTGACAAAAGAGCTTTACAACCCGAAGGCCTTCTTCACTCACGCGGCATTGCTGGATCAGGCTTGCGCCCATTGTCCAAAATTCCCCACTGCTGCCTCCCGTAGGAGTCTGGACCGTGTCTCAGTTCCAGTGTGGCTGGTCGTCCTCTCAGACCAGCTACTGATCGATGCCTTGGTAGGCCTTTACCCCACCAACTAGCTAATCAGATATCGGCCGCTCCAGGAGCATGAGGTCTTGCGATCCCCCACTTTCATCCTTAGATCGTATGCGGTATTAGCGTAACTTTCGCTACGTTATCCCCCACTCCAGGGTACGTTCCGATATATTACTCACCCGTTCGCCACTCGCCGCCAGGTTGCCCCGCGCTGCCGTTCGACTTGCATGTGTAAGGCATGCCGCCAGCGTTCAATCTGAGCCAGGATCAAACTCTTCAGTTCAATCTCTGTTTGTCGGGCATTTCTGCCCGAATTCGTCCCTTTGGTCCGAATTCGCTCACTCAAAATACTGACAGGCCACTACTTTCGTAGCGCCTATATTTCTTTCTTGTGAACATTTGATAATTTAAGTATTCAACAGCGCTTTCGCTCTGTTGGCACCTTCATCAAACGCCCACACTTATCGACTGTTAATTTTTAAAGAACTCGTATTCGGTACTGCCTTGCTGCAGGCTACGAAGCGTTGTGTTCGTTGCAGCAGAGAGGTGAGATTATGCAGCGTTTCGCGATTCTCGTCAACTCCCTTTTTTACTACAGCGTCGTTTTCGACACTCCCCAACTGGCTGTTAACTACTTGATTTCGTTAACGTTTTCATTGGGGAGGCGAACTATAGCAAAGCCCTCGCACCGTCCGCAAGGGTTTCCCAAAATATTTATCGGGGACACACTTTGACCAGATGGCGATCACTGCGGCCGGCCTGCCGATCCACATCAAAGGTGATCGCCACGGGTAGAAATCGGGCGATGACCTCTGCGTTAGTAATGGCATGCTGTGACACGGTGTCTGCACTGAACTCTCCGCCTCCTGCCAGGGCCATGGGCAGCATGAGCTGGTCTGCGAGATGCTCACCAACGGCGGCGCCGGACGCGATATAGCGCCGCGCTTCATCCATGACATTTTTTGCGACAGTTTCGGCACGCACCATCTTTTCACCGAGCGCGGTGAATACTTCCGTCACGTTCTCCGATTCAAGCGTGATCATGAGCGCATTACCCGGCCCCTGCTCACCAGGCAGGCCGCGTATCAGTAGCTGCGACTCGTTCCACCCCATGCCTTTGCCGATTACCTGCAATTCCCGCGCTGCGACATCCATGGGAATGCCTGCAAAAATAGCCTCGGCAAAACCTGCGACCCGCGCGCCGGGCTCCAGGAGCGATAACTGTCGCAATGCCGCGCACGGCCTTATGCGGGCCTGCATGATGCCGCCACCGGCAGGATAGAAACCGGCGCGCACCAGCTCAATATCCACCGACGCGCCCATTTTGTTCAACAACGGCACATAGGCGCGCGTGAGGAAGTGCGCCGGCGGCGCCATGCCGTTATGCGTCCCGCCGCTGATCCGGACCGTGGACGGCCCGTCCGCATACAACAGCGCCAGTACCACGGTCTGCAGCACCAGCGTGCAGCTGCCGGCCGTGCCGATGGCAAACTGGTATTCGCCCGCCTTGATACCGCGCGGAGAAAACGTCAGCGCCGTCGAGCCCAGTTCTGCACCACTTACCACCGCATTGCTCACCTGGGCAGCCCCCTGCACCGCAACCAGATGCTGGCGCATCAGGCCCGGCTTGGGGCGGTTGGCACGGATATTCGTCATGCGAAAAGGCTGACCCGTAATCATGGCCAGGGTCAGCGACGTTCTTAAAATCTGGCCGCCACCTTCGCCGGTAGCGCCATCAAGTTCAATCATCATGTTTTTCTTCTTTATTGTTGTAGTGCGGTCGCGCCTACCCTTTTACACACACCACCTGCTTGAGGGTATGCACTACTTCCACCAGGTCGCGCTGGGCATGCATGACCGCGTCGATATCCTTGTACGCCATCGGAATTTCGTCAATCACGTTTGCATCCTTGCGGCACTCCACGCCCTCGGTCGCCTTGACCTGGTCTGCCAGCGTAAAGCGGCGCTTGGCCTCGGTGCGGCTCATGGTACGCCCGGCGCCATGGCTGCAGCTATTGAAGCTGTCCGGATTACCCTTGCCGCGCACGATAAAGCTTTTCGCACCCATGGACCCCGGAATAATCCCCAGCTCACCCGGCCGCGCCGATACCGCGCCTTTGCGCGTCACCAGGACATCATTGCCGAAGTGGTGCTCCTTCTGCACATAATTGTGGTGGCAGTTCACAGCTTCCACGTGCGTGTCGAAGGGCTTGGTGATCACGGTGCGCACCGCCGCGATCAGGTTCTGCATCATCACTTCACGGTTGGTACGCGCAAAGCGCTGCGCCCAGCTGACCGCTTCCACGTAATCGTTGTAGTGCTGCGTCCCTTCCGACAGGTATGCCAAGTCCTGGTCGGGCAGGTTGATGAAATGGCGGCGCATATCCTGCTTGGCCAGCTCGATAAAATAGGTGCCGATGGCGTTCCCCACGCCGCGCGAACCGGAGTGCAGCATGAACCATACAGCGCCCTGCTCGTCCAGGCACACTTCCACGAAGTGGTTACCGCCCCCGAGGGTCCCCAGGTGACGATAGTTATTGGTGTTCTTCAGCTTGGGCGTCTTGAGGCAGATGGCGTCAAATTCATCCTTGAGCTGCGCCCAGGCCGCATCCACCGCCGATGGCGGGTTTTGCCACGAACCCTCATCGCGCCCACGAAAGCCACGGGTTTTCGGCGACATCCCGTGCGGAATGGCGCGTTCGATGGCGCTGCGCAGCTTGCCCAGACTGTCCGGCAGATCTTCAGCGCGCAGCGTCGTCTTGGCAGCCATCATCCCGCAACCGATGTCCACGCCAACGGCAGCCGGAATCACGGCCCCCAGCGTCGGCACCACGCTGCCGATGGTTGATCCCTTACCCAGGTGCACGTCGGGCATCACGGCGATGTGCTTGTAGATAAATGGCATTTTGGCCGTGTTAGCGAGTTGCGCCTTGGCCGACTCTTCAACCGGCACGCCCTGGGTCCACATTTTGACGTGGCGGCCATCTGCAACGTTCATGACATCGTAATTATCGTTTTTCATTTTTTTTGTTCCTCATTTATCGTTTTGGTATCCGTACCATTGCAAGCGCCGTGCCAGGTAGCGGACGGGCGGCTAAGTGCTTGATTTCAATCGTTATCAAAAAAATTGAGTCGGCTCTGCACCCCAGCGAATACAATGCTGTTTTATCCTGTCATATAAATTGTTATCCATGAAAAAGAAGCGGCACGTCGTCATTGGTTTCCTTGGCACACAACTCGACAGTGGCAAGGGGCCGGCCCGTTGGGAAAAATGGCGGCCCAGCGTGGCACTCACCCAGCACCAGGACGTGGTCATCAACCGCTTTGAGCTGCTCTACAACGGGCCTCAGGAAGCGCTGCTGGCCCAGCTTGTCGAGGATATTGGCGCGGTCTCGCCAGAGACCACCGTGCGCCCGCATGCGATACCCATCAAGGATCCATGGGACCTGGAGGATGTGTATGGCGCCTTGTTTGATTTCGCCAGGTCGTACAGCTTCGACCCGGATGAAGAAGACTACTGGATCCACATCACCACGGGCACCCACGTGGTCCAGATTTGCCTGTTCCTCCTGACCGAGGCGCGCTTTCTCCCCGGCCGTCTGGTCCAGACCTCCCCCGCAAAGCGGCAGGGCAACCGCGATCCCGGTACCTACGCCCTGATCGACCTTGACCTGTCACGTTACGACCAGATCGCACAGCGCTTCTCGCGCGAACAAGCCGAAGGTGTCGACTTCTTGAAGTCCGGTATCGAGACGCGCAATGCGAGCTTTAACACCATGATCGACGAGATCGAGCGTGTCGCCATCAAGTCACGCTCGCCCATGCTGCTGATGGGCCCCACCGGCGCCGGCAAATCCTTCCTCGCCCGCCGCATCTATGAACTGAAGAAAGCGCGCCACCAGCTTGACGGGCGCTTCGTGGAACTCAATTGCGCCACGCTGCATGGCGACGGCGCCGCCTCGACTCTGTTCGGCCACGTGAAAGGCGCCTTTACGGGCGCTGCCACCGACCGACCAGGCCTGCTCAGATCCGCACACAAGGGATTGCTGTTCCTCGACGAGATTGGAGAACTGGGCGAGGATGAGCAGGCCATGCTGCTCAAGGCCATCGAGGACAAGCGGTTTCTCCCGGTTGGCAGCGACAACGAAGCGCAAAGCGATTTCCAGCTCATCGCCGGCACCAATCGCGATCTGGCGCAGGACGTGGTGGCAGGACGCTTTCGCGAAGACCTCTTCGCCCGTATCAATTTATGGACCTATGCGCTGCCCGGACTGGCTGAGCGGCCGGAAGACATCGAACCGAACCTGGCCTGGCTGCTTGCCCGCTTCACCGAGGAACACGGGCAAATGGTTCGCTTTAATCGCGAGGCGCGCGAGCGCTACATGCGTTTCGCAACATCGGCCCAGGCGCGATGGGCCGGCAATTTCCGCGATTTGTCAGCTTCCGTTACGCGCATGGCGACACTGGCGGAAGCGGGCGGCATTACCGATGCCATCGTGGACGGCGAAACCGAGCGCCTGCGCCGCCTCTGGCGCCACTATCAACAGCCGCTGGTGCAACCAGCCGTCGACCTGGAAGCCATCCTTGGCGCAGAAGCCGTGGGCAGGCTTGACCTGTTCGACGCTGCCCAGCTCTCCACGGTCATTGAAGTCTGCCGTCAGTCGCGCTCTCTCTCGGACGCCGGCCGCAAACTATTCAATGTGTCGCGCGAGGCGAGGAGCAAGCCAAACGACGCCGACCGGCTCAAGAAGTATCTGGCACGCTTCGGGCTCGAGTGGCATCAGCTCACCACACCCTGACAACGATGGTAGTGGTGCTGCGCACACCGTTTGGTATCAAAAAGCGAAAAGAGTGGATCTATCCCTGCCTACCTGGGCTTGCGCAGTTGACCTTGCCGCCGGGCTCCACCTTCCAGCACAATTATGTGAAATGAAAATGGCAGTACAGCTGCCTAGGAAGCAATCAGGCGAGCGCATCAGGCAACCGCGAGATCACGCCCGGCCGTCTGCAGGGCTTTTGTGCGTGGCGCGTCGGGCCGACAGGGGATTGACCCGGTTTCGCGTGCCGCGGTCTGCGTGCTATGTGGTCTGCGGTACAGAGAAAACAGGGGGCTTCACCATAATGAGGGACCGTGCCCGAGGGCGGGCCGCCTTCAAGTGAGCTCCTTTGTCCAGTTCCGCCGTCAAGACCTATTTGCCCTGGGTGGTCGCTGCCGCGCTCTTCATGGAGCAGCTCGACACCACCATCGTCAATACGGCCATACCCAGCATCGCTGCCAGCCTCGGCGTGACTCCCCTGAGCCTGAAGTCCATTGTCAGCAGCTACATCCTGAGCCTGGCGGTTGGCATACCGATCAGCGGCTGGATGGCCGACCGCTTCGGCACCAAACGGGTCTTCGCGGCGGCGATTGTCGTGTTCACGATTGCATCGGTGCTGTGTGGAATGGCTGTGAATACGCCAATGCTGATTGCGGCGCGGATGCTCCAGGGACTCGGCGGCGCCATGATGATGCCCGTGGGAAGGCTCACGATCATCCGCACCTTTTCCAAAGGCGAGCTGCTCGGCGCGATGAACTTTGTAATCATCCCCGCCTTGATCGGCCCCTTGATCGGACCAACGCTGGGTGGCTTGATCGTGCACTGGACTTCATGGCGCATGATCTTTTTCGTCAACGTACCGGTGGGACTGATCGCGCTGTACATGGTCTACCGGCACATGCCGGACTACAAGGCGGAAAAGCACCGGCCACTCGACGTGCCGGGACTGCTGCTGTTCAGCTCAGGCACGGCCATGCTGTCGTGGCTGCTGGAAGTCTTCGGCGAGCACACACTATCCACCCCGGTGATTGGCCTCTTGTTTGCGATGGCTATCGGTCTCTTGCTGGCCTATGTACTGCATGCCCGGCGTGCCGCATTCCCGCTGCTGCGGCTGGCACTGTTTCGCGTGCGGACGTTCAGGATTTCCGTCGGCGGCGGTTTTGTCACCCGCATGGGCATTGGCGGCCTGCCTTTCCTGCTGCCACTGCTGTACCAGGTGGGAATCGGCCTTCCGGCATGGCAATCGGGCTTGCTGATGATGCCCGCCGCCCTGGCCGCCATGGGCATGAAGTTCGCATCGCAGCACTTGCTCAGGCTGTTTGGCTACCGGCGCATTTTGATCGTGAACACCGTGTGCATTGGCGTCACGATCGGCCTGTATGGATTGGTCGATCGCGACACGCCATTTGCTGTGATTGTGCTGATCTCGATGATGCAAGGCTTTTTCAATTCCATGCAGTATTCCAGCATGAACTCGCTTGCCTACGCGGACATCAGCGATGCCGACTCCAGCATGGCCAGTACCATGTCGAGCTCATTCCAGCAATTGTCGATGAGTTTTGGCCTGGCAGCAGGGTCGCTGGTGGCAGCATGGTATCTCGGCAGCGTGCCCCAGACTGATCAGGCAATGGTGACCTCGGCATTGCACCGCGCGTTCTGGACCTTGTCGGTACTGACCATGCTATCCTCGCTCACGTTCTGGCGGCTGCGGCCGGAAGACGGTGAAAGCATCAGCAAAGGACAAATCAAGGAATTGCCGGGGGCACCGCCCATTGCCACGCCATTGTAGGTGCCAAGCACGCAGACGAAAAAAAACCCCGAAGCATTTCTGCTCCGGGGTTTTTCTCTTATAACTAGCCTGACGATAACCTACTTTCACACTGGTTGCAGCACTATCATCGGCGTAAAATCGTTTCACGGTCCTGTTCGGGATGGGAAGGGGTGGTACCGATTTACTATGGTCATCAGGCATAACTTGTACAGGTAACAGCTCCACAACGGGGCAGCTGCACCTTGAATCTGGAAGAAGTAAGTTTTGTATTCGTAGTGATGAACTACGGGGTAGTGCTCGAGATATCAACAACAAGGCAACACGCGACATTCTTATCTCTGCACCTGCTAAGGTTATAGGGACAAGCCGTACGGGCAATTAGTATCAGTTAGCTTAATGCATTACTGCACTTCCACACCTGACCTATCAACGTCCTGGTCTCGAACGACCCTTTAAAGAGCTCAAGGCTCTGGGAAATCTCATCTTAAGGCAAGTTTCCCGCTTAGATGCTTTCAGCGGTTATCTCTTCCAGACTTAGCTACCCGGCAATGCCACTGGCGTGACAACCGGTACACCAGAGGTCTGTCCACTCCGGTCCTCTCGTACTAGGAGCAGCCCCCTTCAAATTTCCAACGCCCACGGCAGATAGGGACCAAACTGTCTCACGACGTTTTAAACCCAGCTCACGTACCACTTTAAATGGCGAACAGCCATACCCTTGGGACCGGCTACAGCCCCAGGATGTGATGAGCCGACATCGAGGTGCCAAACTCCCCCGTCGATATGAACTCTTGGGAGGAATCAGCCTGTTATCCCCAGAGTACCTTTTATCCGTTGAGCGATGGCCCTTCCATACAGAACCACCGGATCACTATGTCCTACTTTCGTACCTGCTCGACTTGTCAGTCTCGCAGTTAAGCACGCTTATGCCATTGCACTATCAACACGATGTCCGACCGTATCTAGCGTACCTTCGAACTCCTCCGTTACACTTTAGGAGGAGACCGCCCCAGTCAAACTGCCTACCATGCACTGTCCCCGATCCGGATAACGGACCAAGGTTAGAACCTCAAACAAACCAGGGTGGTATTTCAAGGATGGCTCCACGAGAACTGGCGTCCCCGCTTCAAAGCCTCCCACCTATCCTACACAGATTGGTTCAAAGTCCAATGCAAAGCTACAGTAAAGGTTCATGGGGTCTTTCCGTCTAGCCGCGGGTAGATTGCATCATCACAAACATTTCAACTTCGCTGAGTCTCGGGAGGAGACAGTGTGGCCATCGTTACGCCATTCGTGCAGGTCGGAACTTACCCGACAAGGAATTTCGCTACCTTAGGACCGTTATAGTTACGGCCGCCGTTTACTGGGACTTCAATCAAGAGCTTGCACCCCATCATTTAATCTTCCAGCACCGGGCAGGCGTCACACCCTATACGTCCACTTTCGTGTTTGCAGAGTGCTGTGTTTTTATTAAACAGTCGCAGCCACCAGTTTATTGCAACCCTTTCGCCCTACTGAAGTAAATCAGCCAAGCTACCGGGGCGTACCTTTTCCCGAAGTTACGGTACCAATTTGCCGAGTTCCTTCTCCCGAGTTCTCTCAAGCGCCTTAGAATACTCATCTCGCCCACCTGTGTCGGTTTGCGGTACGGTCTCGTATGACTGAAGCTTAGAGGCTTTTCTTGGAACCACTTCCGATTGCTTCGGGTCACAAGGACCCTCGTCTCAACCCCTTGAATTCCGCGCCCGGATTTGCCTAAGCGCCTTCTATGAGCCAAAAACCAACTATTCCAACAGTTGGACAACCTTCCGCGATCCGTCCCCCCATCGCATCATACGACGGTGCAGGAATATTAACCTGCTTCCCATCAGCTACGCATCTCTGCCTCGCCTTAGGGGCCGACTCACCCTGCTCCGATGAACGTTGAACAGGAAACCTTGGGCTTACGGCGTGGGGGCTTTTCACCCCCATTATCGCTACTCATGTCAGCATTCGCACTTCTGATACCTCCAGCATCCTTTACAAGACACCTTCACAGGCTTACAGAACGCTCTCCTACCATATCCTTACGGATATCCGCAGCTTCGGTGACTGGCTTAGCCCCGTTACATCTTCCGCGCAGGACGACTCGATCAGTGAGCTATTACGCTTTCTTTAAATGATGGCTGCTTCTAAGCCAACATCCTGACTGTTTTAGCCTTCCCACTTCGTTTTCCACTTAGCCAATCTTTGGGACCTTAGCTGGCGGTCTGGGTTGTTTCCCTCTTGACGCCGGACGTTAGCACCCGACGTCTGTCTCCCAAGCTCGCACTCATCGGTATTCGGAGTTTGCAATGGTTTGGTAAGTCGCAATGACCCCCTAGCCATAACAGTGCTCTACCCCCGATGGTGATACTTGAGGCACTACCTAAATAGTTTTCGGAGAGAACCAGCTATTTCCAAGTTTGTTTAGCCTTTCACCCCTACCCACAGCTCATCCCCTAATTTTTCAACATTAGTGGGTTCGGACCTCCAGGGCGTGTTACCGCACCTTCATCCTGGCCATGAGTAGATCACTTGGTTTCGGGTCTACACCCAGCGACTGTCGCCCTATTCGGACTCGATTTCTCTACGGCTTCCCTATATGGTTAACCTTGCCACTGAATGTAAGTCGCTGACCCATTATACAAAAGGTACGCAGTCACGGAACAAGTCCGCTCCTACTGTTTGTATGCACACGGTTTCAGGATCTATTTCACTCCCCTCCCGGGGTTCTTTTCGCCTTTCCCTCACGGTACTGGTTCACTATCGGTCGATTACGAGTATTTAGCCTTGGAGGATGGTCCCCCCATATTCAGACAGGATTTCTCGTGTCCCGCCCTACTTGTCGCATACTTAGTTCCACACATCGCATTTCGTATAAGGGGCTATCACCCTCTATGGCCGGAGTTTCCAATCCGTTCTACTATGCGTCGTGCTAAATCATGCAGGCTCATCCCATTTCGCTCGCCACTACTTTGGGAATCTCGGTTGATTTATTTTCCTGCAGCTACTTAGATGTTTCAGTTCGCCGCGTTCGCTTTGCATACCTATGTATTCAGTATGCAATGACCTAAAAGGCCGGGTTTCCCCATTCGGAAATCTGCGGATCAAAGTGTGTTTGCTCACTCCCCGCAGCTTATCGCAAGCTACTACGTCCTTCATCGCCTGTAATCGCCAAGGCATCCACCATGTGCACTTATTCGCTTGTCCCTATAACGTTAGCCTCTCCCGCCGACTAAGCAGAAAAGACGTTACAGAGATAAGAATGTACAGCGTTGTTGCTTTGTTTGTTGATACTGTGATTACTACCCTGCCAAACCGTTATTCACGGATTGACATAAAACTTTACTTCTTCCAGATTGTTAAAGAACAAAACAGCAATGATCTCTAAAAGATCAAAGGTAAGCATCAGTGCTTAGCTTTGATTTCTTAGCGGTACCAGGTATTTGGTGGAGGATGACGGGATCGAACCGACGACCCCCTGCTTGCAAAGCAGGTGCTCTCCCAGCTGAGCTAATCCCCCCGTGGGTGGTACTTGAAACTGGTAGGGCTGGTTGGACTCGAACCAACGACCCCCGCGTTATCAACACGGTGCTCTAACCAGCTGAGCTACAGCCCCAAATGCTGTTCTTCTTGTTCAACAGTCGATAAGAGTGGACGCTTAATGAACATCCCTCTAATGGGACCACACATTACTGTGCGTGTGCAACTCTAGAAAGGAGGTGATCCAGCCGCACCTTCCGATACGGCTACCTTGTTACGACTTCACCCCAGTCACGAATCCTACCGTGGTAAGCGCCCTCCTTACGGTTAAGCTACCTACTTCTGGTAAAACCCGCTCCCATGGTGTGACGGGCGGTGTGTACAAGACCCGGGAACGTATTCACCGCGACATGCTGATCCGCGATTACTAGCGATTCCAACTTCATGTAGTCGAGTTGCAGACTACAATCCGGACTACGATACACTTTCTGGGATTAGCTCCCCCTCGCGGGTTGGCGGCCCTCTGTATGTACCATTGTATGACGTGTGAAGCCCTACCCATAAGGGCCATGAGGACTTGACGTCATCCCCACCTTCCTCCGGTTTGTCACCGGCAGTCTCATTAGAGTGCTCTTTCGTAGCAACTAATGACAAGGGTTGCGCTCGTTGCGGGACTTAACCCAACATCTCACGACACGAGCTGACGACAGCCATGCAGCACCTGTGTTACGGCTCTCTTTCGAGCACGCCTCGATCTCTCGTGGCTTCCGTACATGTCAAGGGTAGGTAAGGTTTTTCGCGTTGCATCGAATTAATCCACATCATCCACCGCTTGTGCGGGTCCCCGTCAATTCCTTTGAGTTTTAATCTTGCGACCGTACTCCCCAGGCGGTCTACTTCACGCGTTAGCTGCGTTACCAAGTTAATTAAAACCCGACAACTAGTAGACATCGTTTAGGGCGTGGACTACCAGGGTATCTAATCCTGTTTGCTCCCCACGCTTTCGTGCATGAGCGTCAATCTTGACCCAGGGGGCTGCCTTCGCCATCGGTGTTCCTCCACATCTCTACGCATTTCACTGCTACACGTGGAATTCTACCCCCCTCTGCCAGATTCTAGCCTTGCAGTCTCCATCGCAATTCCCAGGTTGAGCCCGGGGATTTCACGACAGACTTACAAAACCGCCTGCGCACGCTTTACGCCCAGTAATTCCGATTAACGCTTGCACCCTACGTATTACCGCGGCTGCTGGCACGTAGTTAGCCGGTGCTTATTCTTCAGGTACCGTCATTAGCAAGGGATATTAGCCCTCACCGTTTCTTCCCTGACAAAAGAGCTTTACAACCCGAAGGCCTTCTTCACTCACGCGGCATTGCTGGATCAGGCTTGCGCCCATTGTCCAAAATTCCCCACTGCTGCCTCCCGTAGGAGTCTGGACCGTGTCTCAGTTCCAGTGTGGCTGGTCGTCCTCTCAGACCAGCTACTGATCGATGCCTTGGTAGGCCTTTACCCCACCAACTAGCTAATCAGATATCGGCCGCTCCAGGAGCATGAGGTCTTGCGATCCCCCACTTTCATCCTTAGATCGTATGCGGTATTAGCGTAACTTTCGCTACGTTATCCCCCACTCCAGGGTACGTTCCGATATATTACTCACCCGTTCGCCACTCGCCGCCAGGTTGCCCCGCGCTGCCGTTCGACTTGCATGTGTAAGGCATGCCGCCAGCGTTCAATCTGAGCCAGGATCAAACTCTTCAGTTCAATCTCTGTTTGTCGGGCATTTCTGCCCGAAATCGTCCCATTGGTCCGAATTCGCTCACTCAAAATACTGACAGGCCACTACTTTCGTAGCGCCTATATTTCTTTCTTGTGAACATTTGATAATTTAAGTATTCAACATCGCTTGCGCTCTGTTGGCACCTTCATCAAACGCCCACACTTATCGACTGTTAATTTTTAAAGAACTCAATTCGGTACTGCCTTGCCGCAGGCTACGAAGCGTTGTGTTCGTTGCAGCAGAGAGGTGAGATTATGCAGCGTTTTGCGATTCTCGTCAACTCCCTTTTTTACTACAGCGTCGTTTTCGACACTCCCTGACAGCTTGCTAACTACTTGATTTCGTTAACGTTTCGTTCGGGGAGGCGAACTATAGCAAAGCGGCTTTGTGCTTGGCAAGTGTTTTTCTTGCGGAATGTGGGTAGACTCTGCCCATTGCATTTTATGAAAGATGCCGAAATGAATGCTCGACTCGCGGCGGCGGAGCTCGCTGCTCGCTACAAACTCTCTCCGGATGCAAAATCGCGCCTTCAAGCAATCGCCTCCTCGCCCCGGGAACCTGCGGAGTTAAAGCCCAGAGTGCTGGCCGGAGCGGCCATCCTCGGCGCGGCGCTCGGTGGCATGGGTGTCATTTTCTGGATCGCTGCAAATTGGGAGTCGCTCAGCCGGTTTGGCAAGTTCGCCCTGCTGCAGGCGCTGGTGGTGACAATGTGCATAGGTGCAATCTGGCGCCCGCAGGCGCGGCGCCCGCTGGGCCTGATTGCCATGCTTGGCATTGGCGCACTGTTCGCTTACTTTGGCCAGACCTATCAGACTGGCGCCGATCCCTGGCAGCTGTTTGCACTATGGGCCGTGCTGAGTTTGCCGCTGTGCATCAGTACCAGGCACGATACCACCTGGGCACCATGGGCGCTCATTGCGCTCACTGCCATCGGGCTGTGGGTCAATGCCAATGTTGGGTGGGCCTTTAATCTTAGCGGGTCGGATCTGGGTGTCCATTTCGCTGCCTGGTCGGGTTCCTTGCTGCTGTGCTTTGCTCTCGGCCCCTGGCTGCGGCACTGGACCGGTGCCGGCATATGGTCCTTGCGCGTCGCAATCACCCTGACAGCATTCCTGATTGCGCTCCCTGCCGCAGCCGCCCTCTTTCAATCGGACATTGCAGCGCAATATTGGCTCGGTCTGACCTTGCTGGGTGGGGCAGCGCTTGTTTTCGCGCACCCCGGCACGGTCGACATCTTTGCCTTGAGCGTGCTGGGTCTGGCGCTCAATGGGCTGCTGGTGGGGGCCATTGCGCATGCCGTTCTCGACACGCGCTCGCCTGATCCCGTGCTCGGCTTTCTCGTGATCGGCGCCGCCGCTGCGGTGCTCCTGTCGCTGACCGTCAAGGCCATCCTGAAGCTGTCGCGCGACCACGAAGAGGAGGGAGCCACACCATGAGCGTCGACCACCTCATCCAGGCCGGCATTTCGCAGGGCCTTCTGCCGCCCGACGCGGCCGCATCTACGCAACAGCAGCGGCCGTGGCCGGTCATCGTACTGACCGCACTAGGCGGCTGGCTGGCAGCGCTGCCTTTGCTGGCCGCAGTCATCTTCCTGTTCGATGACTACCTCCGGCGCGGTTCCGGGCCGTACATCGTCGGGCTGGCCGCCATGGCGCTGGCGGTCTTTGTACTGCGCCGCAAAGATATGCCGCTGTTCCTTGAACAGCTCGCCATTCCGGTCTTGCTTGCCGGCGGCGGCGCCCTGGCGTTTGGCCTCGACAACGATGTTTCCAATGGCGTGTTGTTCTCCATCATGGCGCTGCTGGCAATCGCCGTCGCGGCAATGGTCCCGCAGCGCTGGCTGCGCACTTTGCTGGGCGCCACCGCATGCGGCATGCTGCTGGCGGCCATGACCACCGGCCATGGACGCAATGAGACCTTCTCGTTCATCCTCGCCCTACATGTCGCGCTGCTGCTGTGGATTTGCAGCCAGCTGATCACGCCCCGCCTGGCGACGGACGAAAACAGTCTCGACATCGCCTACGCACTCGACGCCGCCGCCACGGGCTGGGTCACTGCCATCCTCGCTGGCCTGGCAATCTTCTCGGGCAGCACCTTCCTCGCCAGTTCCATTCTGCCCGGAGACGATGGTGGATTCGGATTCGGCACGCGCGCAGGGCGCGATGTCCTCTGGAATGGCATCTCCGCGCTTGCCGCAGCGGCTGCCGCGCTTCACCTCGCGCGCACCTGGCCCACGCTCAAGCAGCCATGGGCTGCCGCCGGGGTGCTGGCCGCGGTCGGACTGAGCTTCTTCATGCCTTCGCTCGGCGCCACCGTCCTGATCCTGGCCATATGCGTCACCGGCGGGCGCTGGGCGGTGGCCGGCGCCGCAGGCCTGGCAGCGGCGTGGATCATTGGCGCCTTCTACTATCAGCTCAGCATGCCCCTGGCAAGCAAGGCGATGATCATGCTTGGCACCGGGATCATGCTGGGAGGCAGCGCATGGTTTGCACTACGGGGCAAGCTAAAAACGGACACGATGAAGGCCGGCGCCCGTGACCGGCTGCGCGCTTCGGCCGGCATCGCGCTGACTGCAGTGGCAGTGCTGGTCGTGGTCAATGCATCCATCTGGCAAAAGGAAGACCTCATCGCCAAGGGCAAGCCAGTGTTCATCGAGCTGGCGCCGGTCGATCCGCGCTCCCTGATGCAGGGCGACTATATGACCTTGAACTTTCTCGTACCGGACAATGTGAGCGCCCCGCCAGGGGCGGGACGGATGCGCGATACGCTGGTGGTAGGCAAGGTCGATGCGCGCGGCGTGCTGACCATTACCCGGCGCGACGACGGCACGCCGCTGGCCAGTGATGAAATGCGGATCCTCATCAAGACCGACGGCCCCCGCACCCGGATTGCGACCGACGCCTGGTATTTCCGCGAAGGCGATGGAGGCCGTTACGAAAAAGCGAAATACGGCGAATTCAGAGTGCTGGGCGACGGCCGCGCGCTGCTGGTGGGGCTGCGCGGTCCGGCGCTGGAAAAACTGTAATACATGCAAAAGGGCCGGCTGTGACGCCGGCCCTTTCATCAGGTTGGCAGGCCTTACAGCCCGTCGAACTTAGGCGCTCGTTTCTCCAGGAATGCGGACATCCCCTCCTTCTGGGCCGGCGTGCCAAAGCCTGCGTGGAAATAACGGCGCTCGTAGCGTACGCCCTCGGTCAGCGTGGTCTCGTAGGCCCGGTTCACGCAATCCTTGATTTGCATGGCAACCGACAGCGGCATCGCCGCGATGGTGGTGGCCACGGCAATTGCCTCCTCCATCAGCTTGTCGGCCGGCACCACGCGCGACACCAGCCCCGTGCGCTCGGCTTCTGCCGCATCAATCATGCGCGCGGTGAGCAACATGTCCATGGCCTTGGACTTGGAAATGGCGCGCGGCAGGCGCTGGGTGCCGCCTGCGCCCGGTGTCACGCCAACCTTGATTTCCGGCTGGCCAAATTTGGCGCTATCGGCAGCGATCAGGAAGTCGCACATCATGGCCAGCTCACAGCCGCCGCCCAGCACGTAGCCGGCTGCCGCACCAATGACGGGCTTGCGCACATTGAGGATGTGCTCCCAGTTGCGGCCAATATAGTTGCCGCCATAGGTATCGGTGTAGTCGTACTCGGCCATCGCGGCGATATCGGCACCAGCGGCAAACGCTTTTTCGCTGCCGGTCAGCACGATGCAGCCGATATTGTTGTCCGCATCGAACTTGTAGAGCGCATCGCCGAGCTCGTTCATCATGTTGTCGTTCAAGGCATTGAGCGCCTTGGGGCGATTGAGGCGAATTACTGCAACGCGGCCGTGCGTTTCGATCAGCAGGTCTGAATAATCCATGGCGTTCCTTTAGTAGAGATACTGAATCGGCAATTGTAGCCGCTGCGCGTCACTTTGCCACTGATGGAAGCTTGCCTCCCCCACACCGACCCAACCCGATGGGATGGGAAACGGAACGATGTAAGGTGACCCACCTCTACCATATGACCTTCGCTGCCGCTGATCGTCAGTACCGGCATGGCCAGCAGCAGCTGCGGCGCAGGCAGGCTCGCCCGTTAACCGGCGAACGCCGGGACATGGAAATCACAACAATCCAAAATAATTCTGGTCGCCTTACATAAGCCCTTATAAAATCAAGCAATGAAAGCCACCCTCGGAACCCAGCTGCGCCACCTGATCGAATTGCTCGATGGCGCCGTTGGTGCGGCCTACGAAGAAGCCGGGCTGCACTACCGGCCGCGCTACACGCCCGTCATGCGCGCACTCATCGGTGGCGAGCCTGCGACGGTGGGCGGGATTGCCGAAACGGCCGGCATTACCCAGCCGGCTGCAACCCAGACGGTGGCGCTCATGATCAAGGATGGCCTGGTCGCCGTCGAACCGAGTCCCCATGATGCGCGACAAAAGCTGATTCGCTTGACACAGCAAGGGCGCGAGCTGGTGCCAGCACTGCAGACGTGCTGGCGCGCAACCGCCCTTGCTGCCGAATCGCTCGATGCGGACCTGCCCTTTCCGCTGGGCGAAGTGCTGGCCGACGCCATCGACGCCCTGCGCGCGAAATCGTTTGGTGAGCGCATCCGTGAAGCGCGGACCCATTTACAGACCGGCAGCGCCATCAGCCCTCCCGGCACCGAGGCCGTATGACAATGGCTCGATCGCCGAGCAGCTGAGGGCGCAATTGCCGCGCGACCTGCAGCACATTACGCAAGACAAGCACCTCAACGTGTTCCATGGCAAACGGCCTTGCCGCATCGGCGCCCTCACGGGCGAAGGCGCCACTCGGCTGCCGCGTAAGCGAATACGCTACTGGGGTGACTGCCTCGGCACCAGCACCCACAGCCGGCCCGGCTGCTTCATGCGGCCGGCGTTGTCCATCGCTTCGTTGCCAAAGCCAAAGAAAAAGTCGGCCCGCACCGCACCGCGAATTGCACCCCCGGTGTCCTGCCCCATCACCAGCCGGCGCAGCGGCACCTCGCTCGCCGCTTCGGTAGTGGCCAGGTACACTGGCGCTCCGAGCGGCAGCAAGAGCGGATCAATGGCAATCGAGCGTCCTGGCGTGAGCGGCACGCCCAGCGCCCCTTTCGGGCCCACGCTTGGGTCGGGCAAGCGTTCTTCGCGGAAGAACACAAAGCTCGGGTTAGCATTGAACAATTCCTGGCGCCGCGAAGGGTTTTCTGCGATCCACGCTTTGATGCCCTGGGCCGTAGCCTGTTCCGCTGTCAATTCACCCTGTTCGACCAGCCAGCGCCCGATCCCCTTGTAGGGATGGCCGTTCTGATCGGCATACGACACCCGGACAGTTTCACCCGTGTCGGCCAGCTGGACCCGGCCCGAACCCTGCACTTCCAGGAAGAACGCTTCGACCGGGTCATCCACATACAGCAATTCCTTGCCGCGAATCGCCGCCTCGCCCATTTCTGCGCGCGTGCTGTACGGCACGATTTTCTTGCCAACCAGGCGCCCGCGCAGTCGCTTGCCTTTCAGGTCCGGATAGACACTGGCAAGGTCGACGGTCAGCAGATCGTCAGGTACGCCGTACAGTGCCGTCTGATAGGCGCCGCCGCGCTTGCGCGCACCGCGCAGGGCCGCCTCGTAGTAGCCGGTGACCAGGCCGGTGTCGGCACCATCGGCCGCGCGCACCTGGTTGGGCACAAACCATGATTCGAAATAACGCCGGATACCTGCGCCGTCGGCAGCGCCTACCGAGCGCGCCGCCGCACAAGCATTCTTCCAATCATCCTTCCTGGCCAGCACGCTGCACGAGGCAAGAAAGGCCGGCCAGGCCTGGCGCACATCATCATCCTGCCAGCCCGGCAGGGCCGCGAAGGTCGATGGCGTCAGTACCGGCGCGGCTGGCGTTGGCGGCACCGGGGTCGCCGGTACCTCCCCGGGCGGCAGCGGCGTGGCAATGACCGGTGGCGGCATCGTGACGGGCGGGCGCGCAGGCGGCGCTGGCACGGGACGCGGCTCGGGCGTGGTACACGCCGCCAGGGCCAGCGCGACGACTCCGACTGAAACGGGTAAACTGCGGCGTGTAGAGACCATAAGGATTGATATGTGGATATTGATGTTGGAAGCAGGCGTTGCGTTTTTCCTGCTCGTGTTTATCGTGTGGTGGACCATGTACGCGGACAAACCGAAAGACCACCACTCCAAAGCCCTGCCGCCGGCCGATAAGGCCGAGCCGCCCGAACTGCCGCCACCGTCGGGCAACGGCTGATACAAGCAGTCAATGCAGGGTGCGTGGCAGCGAGAGCACGAATTCGGGAATCTTTGCCTCGAAACGGTGTCCATCTTCCGCCACGCAAAAATATTCGCCGGTCATGGAACCTTGCGGCGTGGGCATTTGCGTACCGCTCGTGTACTCGAACTGTTCACCTGGCCTGAGCAATGGCTGGTGACCCACCACGCCCAGGCCCCTGACCTCTTGCACGTGATTGTTGGCGTCCGTAATCACCCAGTGCCGGGAAATCAGCTGCGCCGGGACAGTGCCGGTATTCTTGATGGTAATCGTATAGGAAAATACATAATTGGACTTGCCGGGGTCGGACTGTTCGGCCAGGTACTGGGTCCGAACGGCGACATCGAAATCATAAGCTGCCATCTTGTTCCTCTGTAAAAGCCTGCGCTAACTATCTGTCATCGCATGATACCTTGCAGCGCAAAAACAGGTACACCCCAATGGTGGCCGGTGCCAGGGCGTAAAATAGCGCATCTTCATTCACTGCACGACTCTGCCATGACCACATTCCGTATTGCTCCCAGCATCCTGTCCGCCGACTTTGCCCGCCTGGGAGAAGAAGTGCGCAACGTCGTTGCCGCCGGCGCCGACATCATCCACTTTGACGTCATGGACAACCACTACGTGCCGAACCTGACCATCGGCCCGCTGGTGTGCGAAGCCATCCGGCCGCACGTACAGGTGCCGATCGACGTCCACCTCATGGTCAAGCCGGTCGACCGCATCATTCCCGACTTTGCCAAGGCGGGCGCCAACATCATCACCTTCCACCCGGAAGCGTCGGAACACATCGACCGCTCGCTGCAGCTGATCCGCGACCATGGCTGCAAGGCCGGCCTCGTCTTCAATCCCGGCACCCCCATGCACTACCTCGACCACGTGATGGACAAGATCGACATGATTCTTATCATGTCGGTCAATCCCGGCTTTGGCGGCCAGTCCTTCATCCCCGAAGCCTTGAAGAAAATCGCGATGGCCCGCCGCATGATTGACGAATCCGGCCGCGACATCATGCTGGAAGTCGACGGCGGCATCAAGATCGAGAACATTGCCGCGGCGGCGGCGGCCGGTGCCGACACCTTCGTGGCAGGCTCCGCCATTTTCGGCAAGCCCGACTACAAGGCCGTCATCGACGCCATGCGCGCCCAGCTGGCGCAGAGCGGCAAGTAATCCCTGCCGGCCCGTGTTTGGCGGGCCCTACAGCGGCGGCACGCACCGCCGCCGCTGCCATTTCCCCTTCCTCTTACTGTCGAGTTGCTATTTCGCGAATGTGACAATGCGTGACAGTCTGACGGTATTTACATTGCATACTGATTCCACGCCCAACACACATCCCGCCACTGCCTGCACAGCCAGCGCCGTGTGAAGGACGCCGCAGTAGGGACGATTTTTCTTTCCGGTTCGAGAAAAACCTGTCCTCCTCAGTTGACCGGGAAGACCCCGCACCGCCGGGGTCGCAAGAAAGGGAATGTCATGGATACAGTTCAAAACGACAGCGCTCACAAAGAGCTCGCCCAACGCCCAAAAATGGGCAACAACCACGTGCGCATTGTGGTGCAGGAAGGCCGGGTAACGCTGGAAGACCTGCACAAGGCGCTTGACGTCGCCGTCAAGCAAATGGTGCCGAAGGGAGGCTGCAACTGCGGGCTCACTGGCTTCGACATCAGCTTCCTGCGCGGCGACCCGGTCTTCAGCAAGGCGCTGACGCAGATCCCCAATATCCAGGGCGCGCTGATCGAGCATGTCGCCGGCGTACGTCACTAGCCGGTGGGCGCCGTGACTGCCGCCTCGCCGACGTCACGCGCCAGTTCACGCCCGGGCATTGCCCTGGGCGTGAGCTACGAAGGCCGCGACCCGCACCTGCTGGAGCTGATGCTGCCCCATGTGGACTACATTGAAGTGACGCCGGAGACCATGGCCGAGGTCAGGGGCGACGACATCGTGCTCAGCCCGGAAATCCTGGCCGAACTGAAGAACATCGACAAGGAGGTGCGCATCATCGTGCATGGCGTGAGCCTGTCGATTGGTTCGCACGATGGCTGGTCGCCGGCCTACCTGCGCCTGCTGGACGAACTGATGGAGCACGTCACGGTACAGTGGCACAGCGAGCACCTGGGCTACACCCGCGTCGACGGCGAGCACCTGGGCATCATGCTGGCCATGCCTAAGACCGAGCAGGCACTGGACCTGGTGACCGAGCGTATCGGCGAGCTGCAGCGGCACTACGGCATTCCATTTTTGATGGAAAACATCGTGCGCGTGGTGCCCGACTGCCAAGGCGACTATTCCGACGCGGGCTTTCTGAACGCGATCACTGCGCGCACCGGGTGCGGACTGATCCTCGACATCCATAACCTCGAGTGCGACGAACACAATCACGGCCTCGACATCGCCACCTTCCTGGACGAGCTGCATGGCGAACATGTGCGTGAACTGCACGTGGCCTGTGGCGTTGTCCACAATGGCTTCATGCTCGACGTCCATTCCCGCCTCACGCGGCCCCGCACCGCCGCGCTGGCGCAGGACGCCATCCGCGAGGTGGCCACCAGCGCCCAGGTTGTGGTGTACGAATTCATGCCGGAAGCCGTCCCCGGGCTTGGCCATGCGGCAATCGGACACGAACTGTCCCAGCTGCGCCAGCGCTTTTCAGGAGCCACACCATGAACCACCTGGCGAACCACCAGCGCATTCTGCTCGGCCTGATCCGCGATACGTACACGCCCCGCCCGCACGACGACGCCTATTTCCATCACGTGGCCGCCAGTGCAGACTTGCAGGAAGCGCGCGGCAATATCTTTCTGTGGCGCGTCTACGTGCTGGAACGCACCTGCGTGCTGACCGTGGAATTGTTGCGCCAGCGCGGCGAGCTCGACACGACCTTGCGATCATTCATGCGCACCTGCAACCTCTCGCCCTTTCGCGAGTACCAGCCGCTCGCGTTCCTGGAGGCGCTGGCCGATCACGGCGATGCCCTGCTGGTCTCCGTGTCGCAGTTTGAACTGGCCTTGCTCAAGGTGCGCGCGGGCGCCCCGGGAACTTACCGGGTGGCGTGGACGGTGGACCCGCACGGCGTGCTGCACTGCCTGGCTCAGCGCCTGCCGTTCTTGGCCTGCATCGATGGCTGCCGCTACGTGACGACGGTGGCGGGCGCGCTGCCGCACGGCTTTACGGTGGAGCTGGTCGAGGCACCTGGCGACGACACGATGCATGGGCCCGGAGCGGGCAGCGGTGTCAGCGCACCAGCTGAAACGATTGAAGAATCGTATTGAGGTGCGGCGGCCGGGCGGTTCCTGCCGGAATCGTCACCATCACCATGCACAATTTGTCGCCATTGAAAGCGAAGCGGGCAAACCGCTCGGTACCGTCGGGCAGGCGCGCATGCACTTCGCGGCCGCGGGCACCCCGCAGCGCTATCGCATTGGCCGCAACCAATGTGCCGTCGGCACCCACCACGAGCTGCTCACGATAGGCAAGTTCATCGGCCGTGTTGGCGGGCATGCGCTCGCCGAAGCGGATCACCGACATTTCGTACAGTCCCTGGGGACCGTCATAGCGGTAGTAATTTGCGGCCAGGCCTTCCATCTGCGCCACCTGGTCGGGCGACAGTTCCACTTCCTCCGCCATCCCCGGCAGGTGAACGCTGAAGCTGTGATCGGGCGGCGCGAAGGCATGCAGCACCGCCGCCGTGACGGCCGGACCGGCAGCCTGCGCGACACTGTGCCGCACCGGCACTGCCGCTTCCACGGGCGCTGCAGGTGGCGGGGCCGGGGCCGGTTCCCCGCCCAGCACCCACAGCATGCCAATGCCGGTCACGGACAGGACCACTGGCACAAAATAACGGGCATCGCGCACGTCTTCACACCACAGCCGCAGGCGGGTGGCCAGCTTTGGCACCGGCAAGGGCGCCGCCGGCGTGGCATCGCGCACGCGCAGTACCGGAAACGGACCGCCGGGCGAGGCTGCCTCGAGCATCTGGCGAATCACGACGCGGGCCTTGGTCTCTTCGATACCGCTACGCAGCCAGGCGCCGCGCTTCTTGGAAATATTAAACACGCTGTCGCGCAAGACCACGCGCATGGCGCTCTGGCCGTCCAGGCGCAGCAGCAATTCCAGGCCCGACAAGGCGACCAGGCCATCGCCCTGCTCCAGGTCCAGCCGTTCGCGCACCTCGGAAATAATCAGGACCGGGCGACGGCTATCCATGTCGCGCTCGAAATGAAGCAGGTAATGCTTGGGATTGTCGTCCGGCGAGCGCAGAATGGGCACATAGAACTTGCGCTTCAGAAACGCCGTCCAGGCCGGCTTCATCGATCCCTCGGCCTGGGCTGCCAGCGCCACGTCACCCCATTCCAGCGTACCGCTAGCGGGGCCGGAGGAAGGCTTGACCTGTTCGAGGAATGCGCTCATGGATTGCCGAAAAGAATTAACTAGCGTTCGAACCCACAAGCTTACGTGAAAGCGCAGCGCGAGTCTACTTTCCGTCGAGCAAACATTGAACGAGAGCCGCGCCACTGCGCACATATTATTTTTGCCCCGTTGTCGAATTGCGCTTGCATCGTCCGTCGCGCTGGTAGCAGGATGACTGCTGCCCTTCCCCATTACTCCCAGGAGCCCCTCATGCACAAGCAAGTCTTCATCAATCTGCCCGTCAAGGACCTTGAGAAATCAAAGGCGTTTTTCGCCGCCCTTGGCTACACCTTCAATCCGCAGTTCACCGACCAGAATGCCGCGTGCATGATCATTGCCGAGAACAGCATCTACGCCATGCTGCTGGTCGAAGAATTCTTCAAGACCTTCACGGACAAGCCCATCGTGAACGCCCACGAAGGCACCGAAGTGCTCAACTGCCTGTCCTGCGACAGCAAGGAAGAGGTCGATGAACTGGTGGCCAAGGCGGTGGCAGCGGGCGGCAAGGCACCGCGCAAGGCCCAGGACCATGGCTTCATGTATGCCCACGGCTTCGAAGACCTTGACGGCCATATCTGGGAACTGGCCTACATGCGGGGCATGCCTGAGTAAAGGGCTTCCGGCCAGCGCGGCCTGGACAGGGCCGTGCGTGGCAGCATGGCGCCCGGGCGGCCGCAGTGCAATTTTCTTTCCGCCGGTTACGCGCTGAACTATACTCGCCATCATTTCCCTGTTGATGGCCGATAAACCGTCCCGGCACCAAGTCGGGACCACCGTGCACCCGCAATTTCATGACCACCCTTTCCCCTTTCGCAGCGCCCTCCCCGCACATCCGCCGCAGCCAGCAAGTGGCGCTGGTATTGTTGGTTGTCACCGGCGTCATCAATTATCTGGACCGCGCCACGCTGGCCGTTGCCAACGAATTCATTCGCGCCGACCTTGGCCTGTCGCTAGGCCAGATGGGCGTGCTGCTGTCGGCCTTCTCCTGGAGCTACGCGCTGTGCCAGCTGCCGGTAGGGGCGCTGGTGGACAAGATCGGGCCGCGCTGGCTGCTTGGCATCGGTCTGGTGGTGTGGTCGCTGGCGCAGGCAGCAGGAGGACTGGCCGCCACCTTCGGCTGGTTCGTGGTCGCGCGCATCATTCTTGGCATTGGCGAAGCGCCGCAGTTCCCGGCCGCGGCCCGCGTGGTGAGTAACTGGTTTCCCGTCCGCGCACGGGGTACACCGACCGGCATTTACAATTCGGCATCGCCCCTGGGTGTGGCGCTGGCCCCATTATTGCTCTCGCCACTGATCGCCGCTACCAGCTGGCACTGGGCGTTTTATGTCACGGGTGGCATGGGACTGGTCGCTGCCTTGATCTGGGTGTCGCTCTACCGCGACCCCGACCACACCAAGATGACGGCGGCAGAACGCGCTTATCTGGAAGCGCATGACGGCGCTGACGCTGCGCCGAAAACCAGTTTCGCGTCCTGGCGCGCCCTGTTCCGCCATCGCGCAACCTGGGGCATGATGCTCGGCTTTTTTGGTTCCGTGTACCTGAACTGGGTGTACCTGACCTGGCTGCCGGGTTACCTGCGCACCGAGCGCCACATGGACCTGGCACAATCGGGCATCGCCGCCTCGATTCCGTTTTTCTGCGGCTTTGCCGGCGCCTTGATTGCCGGCTGGGCGTCGGACCGCGTCACCCGCCACGCCGCCGACCCGGTGGCCGCGCGCCGCAATGCGGTGGTGGTCTCCATGCTGGGCATGGTCGCCTTTACCATTCCTGCGGCGCTGGTCGAAAGCAATGTTGCCGCGGTGGCCTGCATTTCCATCGTCATTTTCCTGGCCAACGCCTCATCGGCCTGCGCCTGGTCGCTTGCCACGGTGGTGGCGCCGCGCAGCAGGATTGCCTCGCTCGGGGCGATCCAGAATTTCGGTGGTTTCCTGGGCGGGGCGCTGGCGCCGATCCTCACTGGCTACATCGCCCAGTCATTCTCGTTTGTCCCCGCCCTGCTGACAGGCGCGGCCATCGCGTTTTGCGGCGCCATGTCGTATCACTTCCTGGTGGGCAGGCCGATTCCGGAGCATGATTGATCTGCCCCAGCCACGGGCCTGGCTTCAGAGGGGGACTCTTGCCCCATGAAGCCAGCCCGCTGGTTCAGTAGGCGTAGCGATTGTCAGGCCGGCGATCGCGGCGATTTGGCACGCCGTCACCGTCCATGTCGCGGTCGTAGCGGTTTTCGATGCCGTCGTTGTCCAGGTCGCGGTCATAGCGGTCCCGGACGCCGTCGCGGTCGAGGTCGCGGCGGCCACGGCGGTCATCCATGCCATCGCCATTCCGGTCAATCCAGCGGCGTGGCGCAACATAGCCGCCGCGATGGTAGCGGGCACTTGGCGCGTAAGCGTAGCGTGGCGCGTAGTGGCGCTCGCGCACGTAGCGGTCATGGCTGACATAACGCGCAGGTGCATGATCGCTCACGATCAGCTGGACGCGGGTCTGGGCAGTGGCAGACAGGGGCAGCAAGGCGGCTGCACCCATGGCAGTGGCAATTGCGAGGCTGAGAAGGCGTTTCATGTTGGATCTCCGGTCGAAAGTTCGATGAGTCCAATATAGTGCCGCCGCGCCTGCCATGGTAATGCTGATTCAGTTTTTTACATGTGACACAAAGTTTGCCAACCATTGCGGCAGCCTGACCGCAGTTGACGCGTCTCAAGCGGATGCCGGTGTCATGTTGTTTTAATCGAGCTTTCCTCAACTGCGCAGATCCTTTAAGGCGTCGCGGCTTTTTCGTTGGCAGTTTTGCTTACGCCCGATCTCAAGGACGCCGCGTGTCTCGACAAGGCCGTGAAATCTCTAGGAATATGACATGCAAAATCAAATCGTAGCGCTCCGGCAGTTTGACGGCACAGTCAAGCTCCTGAAATTAAATCTGGCAACTGGCGAGCGCGAGATCAACCCCGCTGAGGACGTGGAAAAAGGCAGGATTGCAAGGGGCATATACGAGGCCGAGGGCGAAGGCGCCGAGCTTGAGACGGTGGCAATGGTGGCCACGCCTGGGGGGCCCCTGCTGATGCTGCAGGACCAGCCCTATCACCCCAGCGTGGAAAACACAAAGATCGTAGTCCAGGACGATGGCCAGCTGTGCCATTTCATGGTGTTCGACCAGGATGAGCCAATTTTTTGCCTGTTCTATGAACCGAAATTTGGCATCGGCTTGCACCCTTATGTTAATGAACGCGAAGACATCGATTGAATCGCCACGAGTTTGCTAGACACTTGCGAGCCGTTGGAAATACTGCTTTTCATATTCGACAGGCGACAAGTCATTGCTGAAGCTGTGTCGGCGCTTTGGATTGTAAAACATCTCGATGTAATCAAACACATCCTGCTTCGCGTCGTCCCGAGTGCCATAGATTTTTCGTCGAATCCGCTCACGTTTCAGTAGCTGGAAGAAGCTTTCAGCGACCGCGTTATCGTGGCAATTCCCACGCCGACTCATGCTTTGAGTGAGGTTATGCTGGTCGAGGAAGTCTCGCCAGTCGTAGCTGCTGAACTGACTTCCCTGATCGGAATGCACCATTACCGTATTCTTCGGCTGCCGTCGCCAGACGGCCATCAGAAGCGCGTTCATAGCCAGCTCCCGGTCAATGCGTGAACTCATCGACCAGCCAATCACCTGTCGCGAGAACAGATCGAGGACGACGGCCAGATAGAGCCAGCCTTCATATGTGCGGATGTACGTGATGTCCGTCACCCAGACGCGATTCGGTTCTTCAACGTTGAACTGGCGCTGCAGGTGATTGGGCGCCACGAGAGATGGCGCACCGCCGCGTTTATATTTGCGCTTGGCGTAGCCGGTTTGTGAACGAATCCCGGCCGATTGCATCAGCCGGTGGACGCGGTTGATGCCGCATTGCTCCCCAATTTCACGCAGATCGTCGCTGACCTTGCGGTAGCCATACACGCTGCCGCTCTCAAGCCAGGACTCTTTGATGGGCACCAGCAGGCGCTTGTCTTCCCTGGCTCGCTTGCTCTCGGGATTTAGGCGCCAAGCATAGAAACCACTCGGATGCACCTCGAGCACCTTACACAGCCGCGGCACGGGGAATTGGTCCTGTAACTCAACAATTAAGGTGTACCTCACCCGGACGTCTTGGCAAAGTACACCGCGGCCTTTTTCAATATGTCACGCTCCTCCGTGACACGCTTGAGTTCGGCCTTCAAGCGACGCATTTCATCACTCTGCGCGTCGACTGCTTTGCGCTCCTCTTCAGGAACGCCGTAGCGTTTCACCCAGGCGTACACGCTGTGGATGCTCACCCCCAGCCGCTCTGCAACTTCGCTGACGGGGTGCCCACGCTGCGCTACTTGCTTTACCGCAGCGATCTTAAATTCTTCCGTATATCGTTTCCCGCTCATATCCACTCCTTTAGCCTAGAATTACGGCTCAGAAGTGTCTACAGAACTCGTGGCGATTCATGGTACATTTGGCGCACATGCCAGCAAACCGCGAACCGGGGCAGCTGGCGGTGGAAAGTCGGGTATGTCGACCTCCGTCGCGAGTCAAATTAACCATGCTATGTCAGATAACGGCTGGTATTCCAAAGAAACGCAGCATAAAGTGACCAAGCAAGCGCGGCGGGTTTCGCGGTTTCTTCCATGGGTAACGAGCGCGTTCGCTGCATATGAGTTATATGATGCTTTCACCTGTAACTAACCCTGTTAATGACGATCCGTTGCCCGAACGGCTGATGGAATACTTAAAATGTTGCGGTACAAGTAGCCGTGTCATCTCGAAATGCACGCTGGAGACGAGGCTATATCACGATCTAGATATTTATGGCGAGATAGCAGAAGATTATCTAGAGGTTCTTTCGGAAAAATTTGGAGTTGATCTTAGTGGTTTTCACTTTGATGATTTTTTCCCCCAAGAATGGCCGCAGGGGAATTCTTGGGCCGAATCTTTGCTGCTTAAGGTGTTTCCTGGAATTGAGCGGCTGTACCGTAAGCCAAAACTCTATGCACCGATAACAATGCGCATGCTCAATACAGCCCTGGAGAAGAAGCGATTATGTGGCTTGCCTCAAGTCGGTGGACCACAATGCAATTTGGATTCACAGCAGTGAGAGTGGGAGCCGCACGGCGGCCGGGGGCGGCAGAGTTAGTCGCAGTAGGCGGCGGGTCAGCGCGAGGCACGGGGTCAGCGAGGCACGGGGTCAGTGCCCACAAACTTACACGAACTGAGCGGTAAGGCAGGAGCGGGCCGTATCTCGTCTGTATGGGATACGGCAATAAGTTGGCGTTGGTCGTAGCTTCTTTGTATCTCGTCCGTAGCCCGTCGTATGGTAATCCCCCCATTAATGATGGGCGCCAAAAGTAGAGGCTATGCGGCGAGGGCCAATTTTTGAATCGGAGTGATGCCGCCAAGGGCCATGTGTGGCCGGTCGTGATTGTAAGTCCATAACCAGCGCGTGGCAAAGTCCTGAATCTCATCAAGGGAATCGAACAAATGATGTGCCAGCCAGTCGTAGCGTACAGTGCGGTTGTAGCGCTCGACGTAAGCGTTTTGCTGCGGCTGTCCAGGCTGGATGAACGCGATCTCGATGTCATGCTTGGCGGCCCACATCTTGGTCGTCTCGCTGATGTATTCGGGACCGTTGTCGCAACGGATAATGCGGGGCTTGCCACGCCATTCGATCAGTTGATTCAGTGACCGTACGATGCGCTCCGATGGCAGCGAGAAATCGACGTCGATGATCAAGCCTTCGCGGTTGAAGTCGTCGATGACGTTGAACAGACGAATGCTGCGCCCATCGGCAAGCTGGTCGTGCATGAAGTCCATCGACCAGGTCTGGTTGATCGCCGTGGGCACCGCCAGAGGCAGGGGCTTCTCACGCACCAGGCGCTGACGCGGTTTGATGCGCAGATTGAGTTCCAACTCACGGTAGATGCGGTAGACGCGCTTGTGGTTCCATTTGAAGCCCTTCACGTTGCGCAGGTACAGGAAGCTTAGGCCGAAGCCCCAGTTGCGCTGGTTGTTCGTCAGGCGAATCAACCAATCGGCAATGGCCTCGTTCTCGGCATTGAGCTTGGCTTGGTAGCGGAAGCAGGTCTGGCTGATGCCAAAGGCTAGGCACGCCGTCGTGATGCTCACCCGCCCAGCGTCAACGAAGCTGCGCGCCATCTCCCGTCGGCGAGATGGCGCTACCACTTTTTTGCGAGGGCCTCGGCCACGATCTCGGCCTTGAGGCGCTCTTCGGCATACATTTTCTTGAGCCGACGGTTCTCTTCTTCGAGCTCCTTCATGCGGGCCATCAGCGAGGCGTCCTTGCCTCCGAACTTGGAGCGCCATTTGTAGAACGTGGCCGCGCTCATGCCGTGTTCACGGCACAGCTCTGGAATGGGCGAGCCACCTTCGGCCTGTTTCAGGATGGCGATGATCTGGCTGTCGGTAAAGCGGGAAGTCTTCATGCAGAACTTTCAAATGCTAAGCTAGAAAATTCTACTTTTAAATGCGATCATTTGCTGGGGGGATTACCTCCGGACTGTACAAGAAACTTTTGTAACGCGCCTCGTAAAAAGACTCCAAGCTTGTGTTTGCCTCAAATAATTCAGACCAGAGTTCATATCGGTCCGCTAAGGCTGCACCGTCCTGCTGATATCCATATTGTTCTGCATGGGCTCGGAAACCATTCTCACGCGCATATTCCTCGGCTTCAGCCTCGGCACGCGTATGCGCCTCTGGCCATGTCTGCGCTTCAAAGCCGACTACTCGCTCTTCGAAGACATTCGTCCAGTCTCGTTTTGTACCAAAGAGCTACACGGTTCGTATTGCGTACCAGCGCATGTGAACGTCTCATGATGATTGGATGACCGGTTCTTGCCGATCTCGGCCTTTGGCACATGATATCAGTTGCCCGGACGGAAGAGTCTCAGACGGTCTCGACAGGCCGCTCTCGCCCCAGGCCGTGTAAAAACAGACGCACTAACTCCTGTACCCACATTTTACCTTTAAGGGTTCACCTGGAGGCCGCCGCAGGCCCTTAAGGCCAGCGGAGTTTTTCCCGGACCTAGCGGGATCATCAGCATCGCAAAGGCCCATACGACGCGTAGCAGAGTCATAAATAGGGCCTGCGCCCTTATTGCTTCGATGATCCTGGTCATGCCCAATAACGCGAGCAATCGTTTGAAGTTATAGGCGAGCACATGCAGGCTCATCTCGGTCCTCACGCGCTCTAACCCCTTGGTCAGGAAGTGCGTTGTCCCCATCCATGACTTAATGGTTCCGAACGGGTGCTCGACTGTGCAGCGACGAATGCGCATGGTCTCGGGCTGCTGCTCAAGACGAACCTGCATGTCATCGAGCACGCCCTGGTGTTCCCAGCGCGTCACGCGTCGCGCCTGGCTCGGCGTGCACTTGTCCTTGAGCGGGCAGCCCTTGCAATTCGAGCTCCAGTAACGGTTGAGCGTCATACCCTTTTCGACGCAGGCAAAGCGCCAGATCAGCGATTGACCCGCCGGGCACCGGTATTCATTCTTCTGCTGATCGTAGATGAAATCAGCCTTGTCGAAGCGGCCCTCCGCCTTGGCGTTGGAGGTCTTGGTCGCAGGGACCAACGGTTCAATACCGGCCTCGCGGCATGCCAGGATTTCTTCGCCTTTGAAGTAGCCGCGGTCGGCGATTGCCGTCAACTTGGCGGTACCAATCGCAGCGCGAGCTTTCTTAGCCATGACAGAGAGTTGATCGCGGTCGTTGCCGATGTTCGTAACTTCGTGTTCAACGATGAGATGATGCTTGGCGTCGACGGCAGTTTGCACGTTGTACCCAACGATGCCGTCACCGCGCGTGATCATTGACCGTGCATCGGGATCGGTCAGCGAGATTTGCGTTTCGCCAGAGGCTTGCAGCTGTGCTTCGACTTTCTTAAGCTCGGCCATCTGTCCCTTCATCGCCGCGATTTTCTCGTTTAAACGCACCGATCGTGCTTGTGCCGTCGCCGGTGCCTGCCGATCGGCGGTGTCCAGTTCTGCCAAGTAGCGGCCAATGTTTGCTTCGATCTCTTCCATCCTACGCTTGAGTTTCCCGTGCGTGAAATTGCGGTCACTGGTGTTGACGCCCTTGAACTTGCTGCCGTCGATAGCCACTACCGCGTCTTGAAACAGATCGAGTCGCTGGCACAGCACGATAAACTGCCGGCAAACACTGCGGATGGCCTTGCCATTGTCTTTCCGGAAGTTCGCGATAGTTTTGAAGTCGGGAGCTAGGCGGCCGGTCAGCCACATAAGTTCCACGTTGCGCTGCGCTTCGCGCTCGAGCCGGCGGCTCGACTGGATGCGGTTGAGGTAGCCATAGATGTAGAGCTTCAGGAGCACAGCGGGGTGATAGGCAGGCCGCCCTGTCTTTGCTGGGAGAACTCGTGCAAAGCCCAGCGCGGCCAGATCAAGTTCTTCAACGAAGATATCGACTACGCGGACAGGGTTGTCCTCGGTTACGTAGTCGTCCAAAAGCTCGGGGAGTAGCGCGCCTTGTCCACGGTCCTCGCCTTCAATAAAACGCTTCATACAGCACCAGTATTGATGAGATACTGGCTCAACGTTTACCGTGGAAAATCCGTTTACATGGGATCACGTTTTTACACAGCCTGCCCCCAAAGCTGACGTTCCCCGGTCGATACGTAGAGCACCCAACGCAGTGCCGCAGCGTGCCATCCAGCATGGGAAGGCGCTTTTTTTGGCCAGCGTTGTCCCAGAACGGGGCGATTGACCGCCCCTACAGCATCTGCAAAGGACCGAAAGTACTTGGCACAAAGAGATATCCTGGAAGGCGACCGAGGTGCAGACGGCGCGATTGCCGGGCAGCTTGTCCATAAATGATGTCAACCGCCGCGGCTGCCAGGGGATTTACGGACTCTAATGTCTGCGCAAGGGGTAGAATCCCCCAAAATTTCTCGACTCTATCCCATGTTTACCAACTCTATTAAGTCCGACTACGGGCCACTGCGAGCCGCCATCATCGACCTTGATGGCACCATGCTCGACACCGTGCCGGACTTTCACATCGCCATCAATCGCATGCGTTCGGAGCACCAGATGTCGCCGATCAGCGCCGATGCCGTCGCCCTGATGGTGGGCAAGGGCTCCGAGCACCTGATTCGCAGTGTTCTGGCGCTTGACCTCGACGCGGCCACAGTCGAGCGGGATTTCGACAGCGCAATGGATGCCTACCAGCGCCACTATCTCGACATCAACGGCCAGCACAGCGCCGTATATTCAGGCGTGATCGAAGGTTTGGACGCCATGAAGGAACAAGGATTGCGCCTGGCCTGCGTGACCAACAAGCCGATCGCCTTCGCCCTGCCCCTGCTCAAGCAAAAAGGGCTGGATCACTATTTCGACGTGGTCTACGGCGGCGATTCCCTGCCGCGCAAGAAGCCCGATCCCATGCCGCTGCTGCAGGTGTGCAGCGATTTCGACCTGCAGCCATCGCAGGTGGTGGCCATTGGCGACTCGTCCAACGACGCCGAAGCAGCGCGCGCGGCAGGCTGCTTTGTATTGACCGTACCGTATGGCTACAACCACGGGCGGGCTATACACGAAACCGATTCCGATGGTATAGTTGACACGTTGCTAGAAGCAGCTACCCTGATTCATTCGCACAATAAACAAGCAGACTGAACCAAAACCACATGTTTTTCATCAAAAAACACAATGTCACCCAAACCGGCTCGATTGAGGCCTGGCTTTGGCGACGCTGGCAATCCTGGGCTAAGTAACCCGTATTGATTGCTGTCGGCTGCCCCTGTGCGCCGGCAGGTTTTTTGAAACCCACTGTCCGCCACTACGCCTGGACAGCCTGGAGAAAAGCATGACCGAACTCGAATTCAAATCGTTGGCCAACGAAGGCTTCAACCGTATTCCATTGATCGCCGAAGCATTCGCCGACCTGGAAACACCCCTCACGCTGTACCTCAAGCTGGCCCAGACCCAGAACGCCGGGCGCAATACCTTCCTGCTCGAATCGGTGGTGGGCGGCGAACGCTTTGGCCGCTATTCCTTCATCGGCCTGCCCGCAACGACCGTGCTGCGCACCTTCGGGCGCCGCACCGAAATCGTCAAGAATGGCAGCGTGATCGAGACCCACGAGGGCAATCCGCTTGACTTCATCGAGTCGTTCCAGGCGCGCTTCAAGGTCGCGCTGCGTCCCGGCCTGCCACGTTTTTGCGGCGGCCTGGCCGGTTACTTCGGCTATGACACGGTGCGCCACATCGAGCGCAAGCTGGCCGATTCCATGCCGAAGGACGACCTGGGCCTGCCTGACATCCAGCTGATGGTGACGGAAGAACTGGCCGTCATCGACAACCTGTCGGGCAAGCTGTACCTGATCGTGTACGCCGACACGGCGCAGCCGGAAGCCTATTCCAAAGCGCGCCAGCGCCTGAAGGACTTGCGCATGATGCTGCGCCGTGGCGTGGACGCGCCGGTGACATCAAGCTCGGTGCGCACCGAGGCCGTGCGCGACTTCAGCAAGGAAGACTATCTCAAGGCGGTGGCGCGGGCACACGAATACGTCATGGCCGGTGACCTGATGCAGGTGCAAATTGGCCAGCGCATCCGCAAGCCCTACGTCGACAATCCGCTCACGCTGTACCGCGCACTGCGTTCGCTGAACCCATCGCCGTACATGTACTACTACAATTTTGGCGACATGCAGATTGTCGGCGCGTCGCCCGAAATCCTGGTGCGCAACGAGACCGGTTCCGACGGCATCAAAAAAGTGACCCTGCGCCCCATCGCCGGCACCCGTCCGCGCGGCGCCACGCCGGAACGCGACGCCGAACTGGCCAGGGAACTGCTGGCCGACCCCAAGGAAATCGCAGAACACGTGATGCTGATCGACCTGGCCCGCAATGACCTGGGACGCATTTCCGACATCGGCAGCGTCAAGGTGACCGAGCGCCTGGTGGTGGAGAAGTATTCGCACGTGCAGCACATTGTCTCGAACGTGGAAGGCAGGTTGAAAGCGAACATGTCCAACCTGGACGTGCTGCGCGCCACCTTCCCAGCCGGAACCCTGACCGGCGCGCCGAAAGTGCGCGCCATGGAAGTGATTGACGAACTGGAGCCGACCAAGCGCGGCATCTACGGCGGCGCCTGCGGCTACCTGTCGTTTGGCGGCGAGATGGATGTGGCCATTGCCATTCGCACCGGCCTGATCAAGGACGGCATGCTGTATGTGCAGGCCGCGGCCGGCATCGTGGCAGACTCGATCCCGGAAATGGAATGGCAGGAAACCGAAAACAAGGCGCGTGCCGTCCTGCGCGCCGCCGAGCAGGTGCAAGACGGCCTGGATGGGGAGCTGTGACATGCTGCTGATGATCGATAACTACGACTCGTTCACCTACAACCTGGTGCAGTACTTCGGGGAGCTGGGCGAGGAAGTGCGCACGGTGCGCAACGATGAAATCACGCTCGACGAAATCGCCGCCATGCGGCCGGACCGCATCTGCATTTCGCCCGGCCCCAAGACGCCGGCCGAAGCGGGCATTTCCATCGACATCCTGCAGCAGTTCAAGGGCAAGCTGCCGATCCTGGGCGTATGCCTTGGCCACCAGGCGATGGGCGCCGCATTCGGCGGCAAGGTCATTCGCGCCAAGCAGGTCATGCATGGCAAAACGTCGCTGATCGCCCATACCGGCGTTGGCGTTTTCAAAGGACTTCCCAGCCCGTTTACGGTCATCCGCTACCACTCGCTGGCCATCGAGCGCGCATCGCTCCCGGCCTGCCTGGAAGTGACGGCATGGACCGATGACGGAGAGATCATGGGCGTGCGGCACAAGGAATTCGACATCGAGGGTGTGCAGTTTCATCCCGAATCGATCCTGTCCGAGCATGGCCATGCCCTGCTGAAGAACTTCCTCGAACGCTAACCTGGACCCATCATGCCGATCACCCCACAAGAAGCCCTGCTGCGCTGCATCGAACACCGCGAGATTTTTCACGACGAGATGCTGCACCTGTTCCGCCAGATCATGTCGGGCGAAATGTCCCCCACCATGATCGCCGCGCTCACCCTGGGCCTGCGCGTGAAGAAGGAAACCATCGGCGAAATCGCCGCTGCCGCGCAGGTAATGCGCGAATTCTCCACCAAGGTGCCGATGGCCGACACCACCAATCTGCTCGACATCGTCGGCACCGGCGGCGACGGCGCGCACACCTTCAATATTTCGACAGCCTCGATGTTTGTCGCTGCCGCTGCAGGCGCGCGCGTGGCCAAGCATGGCGGGCGCAGTGTGTCGTCATCGTCCGGCAGCGCCGACGTGCTGGAGTCGCTGGGCGCCAACATCAATCTCAAGCCCGAGCAGATCGCCCAGTCCATTGCGCAGACCGGCATTGGCTTCATGTTCGCGCCCAATCACCACGCCGCGATGAAGCATGCCGCACCGGTGCGCCGCGAACTGGGCGTGCGCACCATTTTCAATATTCTCGGCCCACTGACCAATCCCGCCGGCGCGCCCAACATTCTCATGGGCGTGTTCCACCCGGACCTGGTGGGCATCCAGGTGCGCGTGCTGCAGCGCCTCGGCGCGCAGCATGCGGTGGTGGTGTGGGGCCGTGACAATATGGATGAAGTGTCCCTTGGCGCCGCCACCATGGTCGGTGAACTGGTCAACGGCGAAATCCGCGAGTACGAAATCCATCCTGAAGACTTTGGCCTGCAAATGATCGCCAGCCGTAACCTGAAGGTGGCCGATTCGGTGGAATCGAAAGCCAAGATGATGGAAGCGCTCAGTGGCGAGCCAGGCGCGCCGTTCGACATCGTGGCCCTGAATGCGGGAACCGCCCTGTTTGCCGCCGGCGTGGCCAGCTCGATTGAGGAAGGCTTGAAGAAAGCGCGCGCGGCGATCGAGTCCGGCGCCGCCCGTGCCAAGCTCGATCAGTTCGTCCAGGTCACCCAGCAGCTTGGCGCGTCGTAAGGAACAGCATGTCCGATATTCTCAACAAGATCCTGGCCGTCAAGGCCGACGAAGTCAAGGCGGCCAAAAAGTACCGCGACCTGGCCAGCCTGCGCCGCGAGGTGGAGGCTGACAGCGCCGGGCGCCGCGCCATTCGCGGCTTCGAACAAAGTCTGCGGCGCCAGATCGCGCTCGGCCATGCCGGCGTGATCGCGGAAGTAAAAAAGGCGTCGCCCTCCAAGGGCGTGCTGCGCGAAGACTTCAAGCCCGCCAACATCGCAGAGAGCTATGCGCGCCATGGCGCGGCGTGCCTGTCGGTGCTGACCGATGTACATTTTTTCCAGGGCCACGCGGACTACCTCAAGCAGGCACGCGAGGCCTGCGACATCCCGGTCATCCGCAAGGACTTCATGATCGACATGTACCAGGTCTACGAAGCGCGGGCGATGGGTGCCGACGCGATCTTGCTGATCGTCTCGGCGCTCGATCACGGCCTCATGGCGGAGCTGGAAGCCTGTGCGCTGGAACTGGGACTGGATGTCTTGGTCGAAGTGCACGACGGCGACGAACTGACGGCCGCGCTCAAACTGCGCACGCCGCTGGTAGGCATCAACAACCGCAACCTGCGTACCTTCGATGTATCGTTGCAGACCACCATTGACCTGCTGCCGCGCATTCCGGGAGAGAAGCTGGTGGTGACGGAGTCAGGCATCCTGGCGCCCGATGATGTGAAGCGCATGCGCGACCACGATGTGCATGCATTCCTGGTGGGCGAAGCGTTCATGCGGGCGCCGGATCCCGGAGTGGAACTCCAGCGCCTGTTTAACTGACGTCTATTTGCGCGCGCTCGGGCGGCCGCTGTTACTGCGCTCGTCGGCCACGGTCAGCGTCACCTGAGGAACACGGTCTCCCATGAGCGTGACCTGGAAGGTGTGCAGTTCGTCGCGGCGGAAGGCATGGACCTGCACCGTGTCGCCCACCCGATAGCGGGCCAGCATGCCGTCCAGCCCCGCTGCAGGGACCCGCAGGCCATCCACCGCAATCACGATGTCGCCCGCAGACAGGCCGGCCTGGTGGGCAGCGCCGCCTTCGTGCACCTGCGTGAGCTTGCAGTCGCCGCCATCGCGGCCCACGCCCACATCAAGCGAAGGCTTGGCGTTGCGTCGCTCGTCCACCAGCTTGACGCCAAAAGGCGCATACAGCTTTGCCAGAGGCAGCTCCACCGTGCCGCGCACATAGCGCTCGAACAGGGGCTTGAAGCGCATGCCGCCGATTTCATCGAACAGGGCTTCAACCTCGGCGTCGGTTACGCCACGTCCGCCAGCGGGATAGAAATCGCGGCCAAAGCGGTTCCACAGCGCCAGCATGACGTCGTCGAGCGACTTCTGGCCACCGGTCTTGGCGCGAATGGTCAGGTCGAACACGAGGGCAATCAGTGAACCCTTGCCGTAGTAGCTGACGATGGCGTTGGGCGCGTTCTCGTCCTGGCGATAGTACTTGCCCCAGGCATCGAAGCTCGAATCGGCCACGCTCTGCTTGTTGCGGCCGCTGCCGCGCAGGACGCCGCAGATGGTTTTGCCGAGCAGTTTCAGGTAAGCCGCCTCGGTGATGATCCCGCTGCGCACCAGCATCAGGTCATCGTAATAGCTGGTAAAGCCTTCAAACAACCATAGCAAGGACGTATAGGTTTCATTCTGCAGGTCGTAGGGCGCGAACGCCGCCGGCTTGATGCGCTTGACGTTCCAGGTATGGAAGTACTCGTGGCTGCACAGGCCCAGGAACTTGATGTAGCCTTCGCTGCGTTCCGTCCCCTTTTGCGCGGCGACGGTAGGCAGGTCGGCGCGGGCGCAGATCAAGGCGGTGGAAGCGCGGTGTTCCAGGCCGCCATACCCATCGCCCACGGCCAGCGTGAGGAACACATAGCGGTCCATGGGCGCGCGCCTGGTGCGCGGCTCGAAAAACGCAATCTGCGTTTCACAAATGGCCTTGAGGTCGGCCTGCAGGCGCGCCATGTCCAGGTTGGGCACGCGCCCCGAGATGACAATGTCGTGCGGGACGCCATGCGCCTTGAAGGTGGCAAGGGCAAAGTCACCCATCTCCACCGGGTGGTCGATCAGGTCATCATAATTGGCCGCGATATAGGTGCCAAAGCCGTAGCGTTTGGCGCCCAGCTCAGGCAGCGAGGTGGCCACGCGCCAGCTGCGGGCGGCGGGATCGGCCGGCTGCATGATGTTGACCACGTGCGGCACGTCTTCCTGCCCCAGCACCCGCAGGCACAGGCTGGTGGCGTTATAGAAGCCGTGGGTCTGGTCCAGGTGGGCGGCGCGCACCGACAGGTCCCATGCATAGACGTCGTACACCACCGTCAGGGCACCGGCGACGGGCGCCGCGCGCCAGGAGTGCTTGTCAAGCTTGGTCAGTGCCACCGCGGTGCCATCGGCACTGGCGCGGATCTGCACGATATTGCGCGAAAACTCGCGAATCATGTAGCTGCCGGGAATCCAGGCCGGCAGCGCCAGCACCTGGCCGTCCGCGGCCGGAGTACTGACAACGAGCGTTACCTCGAACAGGTGGCCTGCGAGATCCCTGGGGTTGATGGCGAACTGGATCGCCGGCTGCTTGTTCGGTGTTTTTCTCATGATTCCTCGTAGGGGCCGTCCCTACCCCAGGGACGGCGTCGCTGGCGCGTGCTTATTTGACTGTCTTGAATTTCGCTTCCAGGCCAGCGGTGTCGATGGCGCCGGCAATGCGGGTGCCGTCAGTGAAGAAGATGGCAGGCGTGCCGTTGATGCGGTACTTGCGGCCCAGTTCCGAGATCTGGTCGAGCGGGGTCTTGCAGTCGGCGGGAGCAGCCGCCGGCAGCTTATTGTTAAGCATCCACTCATCCCAGGCCTTGTTGCGGTCGGGCGAACACCAGATATTGCGCGACTTGACGGTGGAATCTTCCGACAGGATGTTGAGCATGTAGGTGTAGACGGTGACGTTGTCGATTTCCTTGAGCGTGGTCTTGCGGAACTGCTTGCAGTAGCCGCAATTCGGGTCTTCGAAAATCGCGATCACGCGCTTGCCATTGCCCTTAACCATCTTGAGGGCGTGCTGGGTGGGCAGGTCGGCGAAATTGATCTTGTTGATCTCGTCCAGGCGCGCCTTGGTCAGGTTTTCCGAGGTGCGCGCGTTGTAGACCTGGCCGACGAAAATGAACTCGCCCTTCTTGTCGGTATAAATAATGTCGCCGCCGGCGCGCACTTCATACAGGCCGGCATATGGCGTGGCCTTGACCGATTCGATCTTGACACCGCCGCCAATGCGCGGCGCCAGCAATTTCTTGATGTTGTCTTCCACCGACGGGGCCGCAGCATTGCAGGAAGCAACGGCACCGGTCAGCGCCAGCAACATCAATTTTCGTTTCAACATGACTTCTCCGGTGAATGCAAACATTATTTGCCCATCGCGTGCGACATCAGCCGACGCTTGAGCATGGGAAATTTATCCAGCAAGTTTAATCCTAAATTACGGGCCATGCGCACCGGCTCCAGGTTGACCGAGAACAAGCGCGCCAGGCCATCGGTGGCCAGCTGCATGAGGAAGATGTCTTCCTGGCGCGACCGCGCGTAGCGGGCCAGCACGCGCTCGTCGCCGATGCTGCGCTGCGCTTCGCGGCCGGCCACGGCAGCAAGCAGGTCGGCCACGTCGGCAAAGCCGAGGTTCATGCCGTGCCCGGCCAGCGGATGCACAACGTGGGCGGCGTCGCCGATGAGGGCGACGGCAGGCGCCACGATGGCGTGCGGACGAATCAGGGACAGGGGAATGGCCTTGACCGACTCCGGCTGCAGCGGGCGCAGCGGGCCGAGCTGGTCTTCGCAGTAGACGGCCAGGCGCACAGCCAATTCGCCCAGCGATTCGTTCATGATGGTAGCGGCCAGGTCGTCGGGGGCCGACCACACCAGCGACACGCGCTGGCCTGGCAGGGGCAGCAGCGCGATGATGCCCTCTTCGCCGGTAAACCACTGGAAGGCAGCGCCGTGATGCGGCTTTTCGCACGAAAAATTGGTGACGATGGCGCGCTGGTGGTAGGAGCGGTAGTCAATGCCGATATCGCACTGGCCGCGCACCCAGGACTGGCCGCCGTCAGCGCCCACCAGCAGCTTGCTACGGATGGCGGGACCGGTGTCCAGATGCACGGTGGCGCCGCTCTCGCTGTTGTCGAGCTTGACGGCGCGGCCACTGACCACGTGCACGTTCTGAGCAAATTTGAGCGCGGCGTCCAGCGCCTGGTTCAGGTTGCGGTCTTCCACGATCCATGCCAGCGCAGCGACGTGGGCACCAAAGGCATCGAAGGCCAGGTCCCCGGGCTGGGCGCCGTCGCCATTGACGACCATGGTATCGACCGGGGCAATGCGCGACTGGTCCAGCGCATCCCATACCTTGAGCGAGGCCAGCAGCGTGTGGGCCGTGTGGTTCAGCGCATAGACCCGTGCATCCCACGTGTCAACCGCATCGGGTGCAGGTGCGGGCGCCGCCGGCGGGACAAGCAGCGTGACGCTGTGGCCGGCGCGGGAAAACCCGAGGGCTGCCGTTTTGGCAATGGCGCCATTGCCGACGATGCAGATATCGCTTTCGGTCAGTGTCGTGGAAGAAGTTGATCTGGTCATGCAAGGCATTATAGCGGCAAGAAACAACGCCGTTTCATACTGAGTTCTGCCATTTTTTAGCCTTTTTGATTACTCGACCTTGCAAAGTCGTTTCGGTCTGTCTATAATCATGCCTCTTGGCCTGGTAGCTCAGTCGGTAGAGCAGAGGATTGAAAATCCTTGTGTCGGTGGTTCGATTCCGCCCCGGGCCACCAAGAACATCGTTCACGCAACGCCAACCATCACTGGTTGGCGTTTTTGTTTTTGGATTCGTAGCCCTCGTATCCGGTCTATTGCCGGCCGGCCCGCAGTCACCACTACTCAGCAAGGGTGCGCTCGACGCGGCGACGCAGTCGTCATCGCTGGCAGCACTGCTAACGCGACAGCGATCGTTAGCTTCGGCATACGTACTGCAGCTGTGACTAAAAAACCCAGGATTTGTGTACTCCTGCAAATGAGCGCTGTAACGCAATTTCAAATGCTAACAGCATGCTCCCCGTGTCAGGGGCCGCGACGCAGGCGATGGCCGAGCAAGAGCGGCAGCAGCCTTGGCCGAGGATGAATCGAAACGGCCGCTGCGTTCTCCATGTGCACCTCATTGTGTCGCTCATGGCTGGTCGCCTGCGATCGCCCTGTTGCGCAGATGGTCGTGACGCTCAGGAGGGACGTTCTGATACCTGAAGCTGAGGAAAGCATAACAAATCATGGTAGCGGTCAGACCAAGCAGCATGTAATCGGTTCTGGGCAATAGCAGGGCAAACCCGGTCAACACGAAGACGACCAGGGTGTTGACGACCAGGTGAGTTCGCAGCTCAGGGCGCTCCATGAAATAGGCGTACTGTTTGCCAATGAAAAAGCAGACCGCGCCGATCACCGACAGTACCCGGAAATCGGACAGCACGATGTCGTCCAGGATCGCGTGCCGGATCAGGCTGGCCAGGATCGACAGGCCGATGAAGACGAACAAGTGCGAGTACACGATCGAATGGCCGGTCGTGAGCTTCTGTTCCGACAGCAGGTGAAAACTGTCGAAGTAGACCCACCAGATGCTCGATATCATCACGAAGCCGGTGGCGGCGGTCAGCAGCCTCTCCACAGTCCAGTTGATGTCGGCCAGTCCGACGGACAGGCTGATAATCGACTCTCCCAGCATGATGATCGTCAGCAGTCCCATACGCTCGATCAGGTGTTCGGTATGCGCCGGGATGACCTTGAGCGGGCGCGGCAAAAAGAAGATGAACGCTACCAGGCCGAACGTTATTCCAAGGTAAAACACGCCATAGCGCTGCGGCGCCGGGAACAGGATCGCAGCAAGGCTGATGGTGGCGCCAGCGAGGATCACCCAGCCAGCTGTCGTCGTGAGTTTCACGCTTTCCTTGTGCCGCTGTTTCGACACGAAATACATCATGGCGATGATGTATTTCGCAGCGGCGTAGCAGACGACGATGACCTCGAAGCTGGGCACGAATCGTTCGCCAATCAAGCCCGAGATGATAATCAGCAGGAACATGATGAACAGGGTTGCCAGCCGATGCTTCCGGTCATCCTCGTCGAAGCGATTGGCATACATCGTGTGGCTGGCCCAGATCCACCACAAAGGTATGAAAATCAGCACGAATTTCCAGAACTGGAGTGGGTCAAGGTGACCCTCGTGCGTGTGGCTCAAGGCATGCGTTACGTCACCGATCGTTACCACAAAAACCAGGTCGAAAAACAACTCGAGCCAGGTCGCATGCCGATTGGGATCGAAATATTTTGTATTCTGCATATTGTTTGGTTGTCGAAGGACCGGACGAAGTTGCCATGAAAAAGGTTGTGTGTAGCCGGCGCGCCGCACGAAACGGCGAATCAGCGGAACTTTCTAGCCATGCCCGGGCATTGTTGCAAAGCCGCCCCGCCCTCGTTTTAATCTCAGGGCGCGGATGCCGCCAGCTGCGGCAGTATTTCCTTGCCGATCTCTTCGAGCACGTCGCCGGCACTGCGCGCGCTGTACTTGAAGTTAAGGATGACGTGATTGACCCCGATCGAGCGTAGCGCCTCGAGAAAGCGCAGGACGAAATGGCGGCCGCCGCGAAAGCCCAGGTGGATCGGCGTGGGCGCCGCGTCAGGATCGCCGCTCAGATCGACATAGAACGATTGCACGAAGGGCTTGAAGACGCCGGGTGCCGCAGCCTCCACCGCGGCGCGCCAGTGCGCCACGACCTCGGCCTGGCGCTGGAGTCCGCGCGGGTAGGTAATCCACCCATCCGCATTTTTCGCGATCCATTCCAGCGGCTGGCCGCTGTGACCGGTAACGAGCATCGGCACGGGGGTGATCGGCTTGGGCACGAGATCCGCAGTCCCGGCCAGCGTGGCGTGGGACGACTCGATTGTCGGGAACTCCTCGGCGAGGACGGTGCGCACGACGCGCAGGTTGTCACGGAACAGCACGGAACGCTGTTCAAAGTCGACGCCGAAGGCCGGGAACTCGACTGGCCGGTCGCCGGAGGCAATGCCGAGGACCAGGCGGTTGCCGGACAGCCGGTCGACCGATGCCACGCCCTTAGCCGTATGCAAGGGGTGGCGCAGGGTCAGGACCAGGGCGCCAGTGGCCAGCGCGATCTCGCTGGTCTGCGCCGCGATCCAGCCGAGATAGACCCACGGATCGTAGACCTGGCCCACGTCGCCGAAGCTGGGGTCGCGCAGCGGAACGTCGCGGCACCAGAGCGCGGCGTATCCAAGCTCTTCGGCGCGGCGGGCCAGGCGTTCCTGGCCGAGCATCGTCGGCTGGTCGCCCGGGAAAGCCTCGATCGGGAAGAACACGCCGAGTGTCAGCCGATCCGCCGAAAACATTCGCCGAAAGCCTTTGGAATCGCCGGGCTTGGCCGTCCGGTTCGGTGTCAACATGTTTCCCATGATCTCACCCCGCGCTAATTCATTTGAGGATATTCCCATTCCGCTGCCAGTGCAAACATTCTGGACCGAACGGCAGCACGATTGCCCTACCGGGCAGTAAGCAATTCGCTCGCTTCGCCACCGGGTCGCTACCACAGAAATCAGGTCGAAGAACAACTCGAGCCAGGTGGCATGGCGATGGGATTCGAAATATTTTGTGGTGTGCATTTCGCCTGACAAGTAATGCTGACGCAACCATCGCCAGTGGGTGTTACCTCATAAGAAAGCATTTGGCTTGTGGACCTTCCCGGGCCGCTGCGCGCGGACCGTGTCATCGTGCGTCGCCAGTTGCACCGACACTAGCAGCTTATCCACTGTAACCGGCAACGAGCGCACCCGCTTGCTCGGCCCGGATGGTGCGCCTGTGACAATGGTCGAATATGGCGGCGGGCGTAAACAGCATCGGCGCTCGGGTGCGCCAATGTTCATCGCTGCGGGGGAATGCGACTAGAATGGGGGGAACCCACCGTTTGCACGCAATCGGTGCCTGCGGGCCGATGTGAAGGGAAAGGTAAAAGATGAAGCATCAGACTGATTCTCGACCTCCCCGCCCGACGGATGCTGGCGCCGGACAGCCGATTCCGGCTCACCTTGGCGACATGCTCGACAGCTTGAGCGACGGCTTCATGTCCATGGACAGATCGTGGCGCTTCACCTATCTCAACCATACAGCTGAACGGTACTTGCAGCAGAAGCGGGAAAACCTGCTGGGACGCGAAATATGGCAGTGTTTCCCGGGATTGGCAGACTCCGACTACTCTCGCGTTTATCGGCAAACGGCGGCAACCGGATGCCCAGGCCAGCATACTGGCTATTACGCTCCGCTCAGCACCTGGTTTGAAGTGCGCTCATTTGCTCACGACGACGGTATCACGGTGCTCTTTCGCGACGTTTCACGCGAACGCGAGCACGAAGCGCAGCTGGAATTTGAAGCCAGTCACGACTACCTGACCGGATTGGCCAACAGACGCAAGTGCATGGAAGTGCTGTCACACGCGGTGGCCGAGGCTAATTCCTCTGGCTTTACGGATGGCGCGTCCCTGGCGGTACTATTTGTCGACCTCGACCATTTCAAGGAAGTCAATGACGCCTGCGGCCATGCGGTCGGCGATCGGCTGCTGCGCGAATTTGTGAAAAGGCTGCTCGCAATACTCGAACCCACTATTTTCGCCGCGCGCGTAGGGGGTGATGAGTTTGTTCTCTTGTTACGCAATACGACCGAAAGCGCAGCAGAAGGGTTCGCGCACGCCGTGCTCAGGGGGTTCGCCACGCCATTCGATAAATGCGGAAGATACGTCTCCCTGTCCGCCAGCATTGGCATCGCGCTGCTGAGAGAAACAGCGGAATCAGCCGAGTTGCTGCTCAGTCAGGCCGACACGGCCATGTACGCAGCGAAGTCAGCTGGTCGGGGTCAGGTGCGCACGTATGACGAAGCGCTGGACCGGGGCATGCGTGACCGCCTCGCCTTGCGCATGGATCTTGCTGAGGCGTTTGCCGCGAACCAGTTCGAATTGCATTTCCAGCCCCAGATAGCACTCGCGGACGCTTCCGCGGTCGGTGCCGAGGCACTACTTCGCTGGCGTCATCCCGAACGAGGCTGGCTCACGCCGTACGCATTCCTGGATGTGTTACTTCAGTCACCCTACGAAGAAACCCTCGTCGACTGGCTGCTCAATTCAGTCTGCCAGCACATCGGCGCATGGCGCCGCCGCGGGGTGCCCATACCGAAGATCAGCCTCAATTTGTCGGCCCGACAACTTCTGGGTGTGGGACTTGTCGATAAAATTCTGCGTATCGCGAGGGCGCATGGAGTCTCCCCTGCAATGCTCGGCATTGAAGTCACGGAGGACTCCCTGCTTAACGATATCGACAAGGCAGCGTCAGTTCTTGCCGCGCTGAAGCAAGCTGGCATCTCCACATCGCTGGACGACTTCGGCTGTGGATACTCCAGTCTAGGCTACCTGGTCCGATTGCCTATCGACACGCTGAAGATCGACAAGTCGTTTGTCCAGGCGCTGGTCGATTCAGATAAGGCACCGGCGGTCATCCGGGGCATTGTCGCTCTCGCCCGCTCGCTGGGCATGACCACGGTCGCGGAAGGCGTAGAGAGCGAGCCGCAGGCCGCAGAACTGAAGGACGGCGGATGCGATGTCATTCAGGGTTATCTAATCAGCCGCCCACTTGCAGCGGATGCCTTTGCGGAATTCATGCTACGCCTGGAATGACGCCAGCCTGAAATTACGCGACCTGTCCTATGCTCGGCCAGGTTAATTGCACTTCACGCCATCGCAAGGCGGCGGTGAGATCGTTATAGAACACACGATACTCCCCTTCGCCGAACTGGCCGAAGGCGATCCGCGCCAAATAACGCAAGTCCCTGGACGAAGCGCCGGGTCCGGTAGCGCCCCTTGTTATCCTGCCGCTGCGTCATCGTTACGAACCCTCGCTGGCCAGGGCGCGCCCAACCACGTCGCCCCAATTTGGCAAACACCCGTTCGCGCCCTGGCGCGGCCGCCTTCACCGCCGACAGCCCGAGCAGTTCGTTGCGATGGATGCGCTCGACGCATGCCTGGGAGCGCCCCATGTCAAGCATACCCGCCGCGACAGCGCCGGCGAGCAGCAGGACGGGCAAAGGGAGGCTGGCCGTGAAGGGACCTCGGCGCAGCGCATGACAACCTTGGCATCAGTCAAGTGCTGCCGGTGGCGGACATCAAACGCATACATCGCCAACAGCCGCATCAGGGATCCGTCGATTCGTCATGCAATCATGCCGCCTGAATTCAACGCGCGTCAAACAGGGCGCCATGGAAACCCGGAACGAACTAGCGCAGTGTCTTGCCAGCGACAAAGTTTCAGGGGCTGGTGTAGCAGTTGTATATGTTCTGCAGTCGCACCCACCCCGGCGCGTGGGTCCAGTCCCCCGGATTCCAGGCAAACGAATGGGTGAGGAACTGCATCGATACGTCGGTGAACCAGCCCTGGGATCGACCGACCTTGGCCGACCAGCAGTCGGCGGCATTCTCGTCCGAGCCAAGTACATGATGGGCACATTCGTGGCCGTAAATGAAATACTGAACGGGCACCGGAAGTTGGTAAAAGGAGTGATCGATCCAGATCGTCGCTGGCTGGTTGTAGCTCGCTGGGGTTGCCCGCGCCACGTCCCCGACATTGGCAGTGACAACTGTCCACACCGCACCGCATCCTGCCGGCGTACCGGCAACCCGGAACGATCCCGGAGGAAACGTCTGGGCCGCAGCGACATTTTGAAACAACATCAAACCAATGAGCAGAGGTATTTTCTTACGTCCCATGATCATTCCCCGGTGAACTGCAATGAACCACGGCGCACCCACGCGCCGTAGGCGAGAGCGACAACAATATGAGCTAAAAGCGTATGCGAATAACTGCTGGAATCAAGTCGGATGGAGGGTCAACTGCACGCCGGTGGTCGGCACGGCATCAGATTGTGAAACAGGACCCGCCATTCATTGCGCTCGGCCCGCACTGTGACGGCTTCCACATAGCGGCCTCCATGCTCGAAATCGGTCAGATAAGTCGTGGTATTGAATGCGCCTCGGGTCTGGTCTGGCAACTGCCTGCTTGCCGCCGTCCCGTAGAACACGCGCTTCAGTAGTCGCCCTTGAGGAGCCCGTTGGGCTTCGAAGACCTTGTTGAAGACGTCGGCAGAGATACGCTGTTTGGCATCGTTCGACAGCGCGGAATACGCCTCGGCATACCGATGCCCATCGATCAGCGCAAGATGCGCCATGATGACCGGTTCCGGGCTTTGTGGGGGAAACTGAACGTCATCCGGCTTGCCTGGCGACTGCAGATAAACATAGGCGCCGATGCCGGTGGCGGAGATCAGGAACGTCAACGAGACAATGAGTGTGATGACCCGGTAGGCGTGCGTCGGACCGAGCTTGGGGAAGATATTGCGCCTGACGATGTCGCGAAAGATGAGAACAAATACGCCCAGCGCGAGTCCACCGATGCCGGCGACCTGCCCTACTGTTTGGAGAACTTCATTGCTGCCCATCCTGTATCCCCGACAAATGTAGAGATCCAATGCACGCCATGTCGCCGCTCATCATCAATGTACGACTGAACTGAGCAGATGTCAAATTGGTTAGCATTGCTGGCAACACTGAGTTGCGATTTGAGAGTGGCACAGCGAATCGAGGTTCGGCCCGATCCCTCCCAGGCGCACCGACGCTCGCCAACCGGCCGGTCGCTAGCAGGTCCATTGTGCGGATGTCACAGATTGCGGCCATGATGATTCTCAAGGAGCAAAACGCGGGCCACCAGGAACAAGACAAAAGCCACCCTCGGGTGGCTTTTGTGTTTGGCATAGGCCAGGGCCTAAATACAAATACTGGACGGTTGCCAGCGTATCACCCAGGCGTGGCCGGCAACCATGGGGCTATGCGCGTGGCATCGCGCGCAGTAGCAGCCGCTTTTTCTACAAGACGGGGGTCACGCGCCAAATGACATTGGCGAGATCGTCAGCCACAATCAAGGCGCCGCGTGGATCGACTGTCACGCCAACGGGGCGACCGCGGGTCTTGCCATCGGCATCGCGAAAGCCCGTGACAAAATCCACTGGCGGACCGCCAGGACGTCCACCGCGAAAGGGGACAAATACCACCTTGTAGCCGACAGGATTGTCCCGATTCCAGCTGCCGTGTTCGCCAATGAACACGCCGTCTGCGTACCGTGCACCCATTGCCGGATCCGAGAAGTCAAGCCCCAGCGCAGCAACGTGCGAGCCGAGCGCATAGTCAGGCTTGATTGCTGCCGCGACTTTTTGTGGATCCTGCGGCCGCACCCGATCATCGACATTCTGCCCCCAATAGCTGTAGGGCCAGCCATAGAACGCACCTTCCTTGACCGTCGTGAGATAGTCAGGCACCAGGTTCGGCCCGATTTCGTCGCGTTCGTTCACCACTGCCCACAATTGACCCGTTCCCGGCTGGATCGTGAGTGCCGTAGGATTGCGCAAGCCGGTAGCGTAGTTGCGGCGCGCGCCTGTTTCGGCATTGATTTCCCAAATCATCGCGCGATCAATTTCGGCCGTCATGCCGCGCTCGGTGATATTGCTGTTGGAGCCAATGCCGACGTAAAGGAAGCGCCCGTCCGCACTTGCCGCCAGCGCCTTGGTCCAGTGATGGTTGATCTCTGACGGCAGATCGGTAACCTTGACCGGCGGTGCGCTTGCCGTGGTGGCGCCCTCCTGGTAGTCAAAGCGTACCAGTGCATCCTGGTTAGCCACGTAGAGCTTGTTGCCCACCAGCGCCAGCCCGTAGGGCGCGTTGAGTTTGTCGGCGTACACTGTGCGGGTTTCGTACACACCGTCGCCATTCCCGTCCCGCAACAGAGTCAAGCGGTTGCCACTCTCAACGGACGTGGTGCCCTTGGACTTGATATACCCGGCGATCAGATCCTTTGGCTTGAGCGGTTTGGCATTGCCGCCCTTGCCTTCGGCAACGAGAATATCGCCATTGGGAAGCACCAGGGTCTGACGTGGAATTTTCAGGTTGGTGGCGATGGCCGAGATGGTGTAGCCCTCTGGCACCGTCGGCAGTTGATTCCCCCACGGGGTTGGCTCGGCAATTTTCATGGAAGGCAGCAACCCCCGTTCCGGTGCGGGCAGGGTCGGCTCGGCGCCGTACTGATCCACATTCTCGGCGCGCTCGCCACAGGCATTGAGCAATACTGCAAAAATAAGCGTTGGCACAAGGCAGGCGCCGGCGCCGCCATGGATGGTGTGCTGTTTCATCGTGCACCTCCCACGCCAAACTTGGCGAAGCCGACCCAGGTTGCTGCACAAGCCAACAGGACCGCGATCACGGAAAGCACAAGGCCCATCGGCATGGCTGCCCAGGCATCCTTTGCATGCGTGAGTGAATTGAAGAAGCCAACCAGCCATGTGGCAAGCAGCAGCAGTGTGAAAACAAAAAACGTGGTGCCACGGCGATCGGCGCGAACCAGCTCAATGGCGGCCCACAGCAGCGCCAGGCCGCTAAAGACCAGGCCACCGACGATCAGCCACGAAGCAAAATTGCTCCACTGTATGTGATAGCTTGATGAGTAAGCGAGGTCGCTCAGCAAGCCTCCCAGAAAGAGTGGGAATGCCCCACCGAGCAATAGCGCATGCACTGGGTGAAGCCCCCGTCCAGGTGGACGAATGTGGCTGGTAGTCAAATTGTTCTCCTAATACAGGCTGGGCCCGCGATCAGTTAAGCATGCAATTTATTACACACTTAGGAGTGTTACACAGCAGGCGGTCAGATTCAATTGAACGCGGCGGATTCGGGACGATTTCACGATTGACAACTAGTACCCACCCTGCTCTAATTTGCATATCACCCCACTGCGTCATTCCATGACAATCAAAAGCCCGCTGCTCAAACCAGCGCCCGACAGCACGCACAGTGCGTTTTCCATCGCAGGCCATCCGATTCACGCGATGCTGATCTCGTTCCCGGTGGCTTTTACACTGGGCGGGCTGGCCAGTGACCTGGCGTACTGGTGGTCGGGCGATGTGTTCTGGTCGCGCGTGTCGGTCTGGATGATAGGTGCCTCGTTCATCATGGGTGGCCTGGCGGGCCTGGCCGGTACGATCGATTTCATGATGGTGCACAAGATCCGGCGCCACGTGGCGAGCTGGAACCACTTCATTGCCGCAGTCATGCTGATCTCGCTGATCGCTGCAAACTGGTGGAGCCGGGTCAATGATCACGAAGCAGCAGTGCTGCCCTGGGGTTTGTTCCTGTCCGGTGTCAGTGCCCTGTCGCTAAGCGTGGTTGGCTGGTTTGGCGGCAAGCTCGTGTTCCATCATCACATCGGCAGCGACCCTGAAGAAATTTAAGTGCATTCAAAATGGCTTTTGAACCACCAGGGCAACTACAGCGGGAATCAGCAGCATCGGCGGCACCAACAGCATGCGATAGAACCAGATCGACTGGGTGGGTTCTTTCCCCTTGAGTTGCTCCATGAGAGTGCCGCAGTAGACGTGGAAGAACACCATGGCCAGCACCAGGGCCAGCTTGACCGGCAGCCAGCCGCCGGTAAACCCGCGCTCGAACAGCATCCAGCTGCCGAAGATGATCGTCAGCAGGCCCGCAGGTGTCATCACGTATGCGTACAGGGTGTGTTGCATCTTGAGCAGACGCTGGTGGTCTTCATCGTCATGCGCAGACGCCTGCTGAGCCAGCAGATAGGGGAAATACAGCAGTGTGCCGGACCACAGCACCAGAAAGGCAATATGCAAGCTAAGCATGAGTGACATAAGCGTTAATCCCTGAGCAGCACCGTAGAGAGGTCGGACAGGCCCAAGCAGCTTGGACGGCGCAGTAGCCTTCCCACTTTTAGCATAGAAACGGTGCCATGTTTGATGATATGTCGTTATTTAGCACAAAGAAGATGTGTATGACAGCAGCCCCGGTGCTGCTGACCGGGTGCGAAGGCATGCAGTCTACCCTGTCGCCGCAAGGACGGGCGGCAGCAGAAATCGCGCATATCAGCTGGGTCATGTTCATCGGCGCCGCCCTGATCTTGCTGGTGGTGATGGCGCTGGCCCTGTATGCACTGTATCGCGACCCGGACAAGCGTATGGCTGTCTCGGCACATCATCTGATTATTGCAGGCGGGGTCGCTTTCCCGGTAAGCGTGACGCCAGCACCGTCTGGACGCAAGTAGGCATGCCCGCCAAAGTAGTTCCCACTACTTTTATGATGGGAACTACTTTGGATACTGAAATGAAGCCGGGAAACCGGAAAGGGCGGCCGAACTATCCGGTCGAGTTCAAGCGGCGCCTTGCCGCTGCGGCGTGCGAAGCCGGGGTGTCGGTTTCGAAGCTTTCGATGGCCAACGGCGTCAACGCCAACATGGTGTTCAAGTGGCGCCGCGAGTATCGCGCAGGTCTCTTTGACAATATACCGGACGCAAGCACAACGTTGCTGCCGGTCGTTATTGCGGATACTCCGTTGATGGTGGCGCCGGCGGTGATCGCCCAAGCGGCGTCGCCTGCCGCCAACCTGAGCACGGTCGAGATCATCTTCGCCGACGCGGTCGTGCGTGTTCACGAGGGCGTCGACGCTGCGCTGCTCAGAACGATCTTCCAGAGTCTGCGACCATGATCGGGCTGCCGGCGGGCACACGTATCTGGATCGCTGCAGGCTTCACGGATATGCGCTGCGGCTTTAACGGCCTGGCGGCCAAGGTGGAGAGTGCGTTGCTGGACGACCCATTCAGCGGCCACGTGTTCGCGTTCCGTGGTCGGCGCGGCAACGTCATCAAGTTGCTGTGGTCCAGTGGCGATGGCCTGTGCATGTTCGCCAAGCGCCTCGAGCATGGCCGCTTCGTCTGGCCGCAAGCAACCGACGGCAAGGTCCATCTGACGCCGGCCCAACTGTCGATGCTCCTCGAAGGCATCAACTGGAAACAGCCCGAACGCACCGCGCCCCTCATGTCGGTGTTGTAAACGTTTAAACATGCGCGTAAACTGCGCGCATGCCTTCCAGCCCTACCTCACTTCCCGACGATATCGAAGCCTTAAAAGCGCTGCTGCTGCAGCGCGACGGCGAAGTGCAACAACTGCGCGATACCGTCACGACGCTGGAGCAGGCCCTCAATGTCCGCTCTCTCGAAATCGAGCAGCTCAAACTCCAGTTGGCAAAGCTCAAGCGAATGCAGTTTGGCCGCAAGTCCGAGAAGCTCGACCGCAAGATCGAACTGCTGGAAACGCGGCTGGAGGATCTCATTGCCGAGGATGGCGCCGGCGAGCAGAAAGCGACATTGCCCGCTGCGCACGCGCGCAAGGTTGCGCGCCAGCCGCTGCCGGTGCATCTACCGCGCGAAGACAATATCATTGAGCCGCCGGACCAGGCCTGCTCCGAATGCGGTGGCAAACTCAAGCCCTTGGGCGAGGATGTATCCGAGCAGCTTGAGCTCATCAATTCGGCCTTCAAGGTAATTCGGCATATACGCCGCAAGAAGGCATGCGCCTGCTGCGATCACATCGTGCAGGCGCCAGCGCCTAGCCGCCCCATCGAACGCGGCATCGCAGGACCAGGCTTGCTGGCGCACATACTCGTCGCCAAGTTCGCCGACCATCTGCCACTGTACCGCCAGTCCGCCATCTACGCACGTGACGGCGTCGAGCTTGATCGTTCCACGATGGCGCGCTGGGTAGGTGCGTGCGGGGCCCTGATGCGCCCCCTGGTCGACGCACTGCAGCGCTACGTGCTCCAGCCCGGCAAGATCCATTCGGATGACACGCCGATGCCTGTGCTTGCGCCGGGGAACGGCCAAACCAAGACAGCACGCCTGTGGGTCTACGTGCGCGACGACAGGCGCTCCGGCTCGACTGCGGCGCCGGCCGCATGGTTCGCCTATACGCCGAATCGCCAAGGCCAGCATCCACAGTCGCACCTGGCCAACTTCACTGGGGTTCTACAGGCCGACGCGTTTCCAGGCTACGATAAAATCTTCGCCGATGGCCGCGTGCGCGAAGCAGCGTGCATGGCGCATGCGCGACGCAAGATCCATGATCTGCATGCGCGCAAGGCGACCGTGACAACGACAGAAGCGTTGCGGCGGATCGGCGAACTGTACGCAATCGAAGAACAGATCCGCGGCCAGCTGCCTGATCATCGACAGCGAATACGGCAAGCACAAGCGCGGCCTTTGCTCGACGACTTTGAAGTATGGTTGCGGGCACGGCTGCTCACACTATCGACCCAGTCCGACACTACGAAAGCCATAAACTACTTGCTCAATCAGTGGCAGGCGCTGGTGTACTACTGCGAAGATGGCTTGGCCGAGATCGACAACAACATCGCCGAGAACGCGTTGAGAACCTGCTGCCTTGGCCGCAAGAACTTCTTGTTCATGGGCGCAGACAGCGGCGGCGAGCGCGCTGCAACGATGTACTCGCTGATCGTCAGCGCCAAGCTCAACGGCATCGATCCGCAGGCTTATCTACGCCATGTGCTGGCCCACATCGCCGACTATCCGGTCAATCGGGTTGAAGATTTGTTGCCGTGGAATCTGGCTGATAAACTGAGCACTGTCAGCGCGTAGTTGTAACGTCACATCCGGTGATGGTAATTGCGCGCATTGAACGAAACTCTCATGGCCAAGAAAAATATCGTCATCACTTTGCGCATCAGCATCGCAGACATCACGCCGCCAATCTGGCGCCGTATCGTCGTCGACGGCGACCTCAGCTTGCGTGCGCTTCATCACATCATCCAGGCCGCGTTTGGCTGGACCGACGCCCATCTTCATGAGTTTCGTGTTGAGGGCCGCACCTACAGCATGCTTGACAACGAGCATGTTCTTGAGGGCAGCTACGACAGCGACGAGGAAATGTTCGATGACCGAAAAGGAAAGCTGAATCGATTGCTGTACACCGGCCAGCGCTTCACCTACCAATACGATTTCGGGGACAGCTGGCAGCATGAAATTCACGTCGAAAAAATTGAGCAACGTCCAGAGCCAATGGGCAGTGCCTATATCATCGATGGCAAGCGCGCATGCCCGCCTGAAGACGTCGGCGGCATCGGCGGCTACGACGACTTCCTCACGACACTGCGGGACGAACCGAAGAGCCAGGAAGCAAAGGACTATTTGAGATGGGTGGGCGGCAGCTTCGACGCAGAGGCCTTCGATCAGCGAATGGCGAACGCGACGCTGCTGCGCATGGCTTGGAATGGCTGGGGCCGGAAGTAAGCGGGCGTCAAGACGGTACTGATGCCACGCTTACCTTTCCCGTCTGTCGCGTTGACTGCGCTGCTGGTCTATGGCGTGTACACCATGGGCTCACTGCGCGCCGATCCTGAGCCGGATTTGACAATCGATGTGACTGCCAGCCAGTGGTGGTGGCAAGCGCAATACCAGCGCGACGTGCCGGCGGCAAGCTTCACCACGGCAAACGAAATCCGCATTCCGGCTGGCCGCAAGGTGCGCCTGAGGCTCCATGCCAAGGACGTGATCCATAGCTTCTGGGTGCCCAACCTGGCCGGCAAGATGGATGTGATCCCGGGCCGCGTCAACAGCCTGGTGATCGAGGCCGACCGCGCCGGCGTATTTCGGGGCCAGTGCGCCGAGTTCTGCGGTGCGCAGCATGCGCGCATGGCCTTCTTTGTCATTGCCCAGCCGCAGGCACAGTTCGATGCCTGGATGGCGCAGCAGCGCGCACCGGCCGTGGCGCCTGCCAGCGAGATCGGCCGGCGCGGCCTGGACATCCTGCGCAGCAATCGCTGCCTGCAATGCCATGCAGTACGCGGGATCAGCGACATCCCCGGTGATCCGCGGCATGGCCCGGACTTGACCCATATTGCGAGCCGCACGCATCTGGCCGGCGGCACGCTGAAGAATAATCGCGACAACCTCAAACGCTTCATCGCCGACAGCCAGGGCGTGAAACCTGGCAATCATATGCCCTCTTTCCCCCAACTGAGCGATGAGGAACTCGAGGCCCTGGCCTCCTACCTGGAGGGCTTGCGCTGATGACCACGCCAATTTCACCTGTTGCACCGGGTCCGGCTTCCCATCTGACACGCCTGCAGGCAATCTGGGCCAACCCGTCAGGGCTTGGCAGGTTCACGGTGGTCAATCACACGACAGTGGGGCTGCGCTTCATCATCACCGGCTTCATCTTCTTCCTGATCGGCGGCATCTTGTCGATGTGGATGCGCAGCCAGCTCACCTTCCCTGGCAACGACCTGCTCGACCACCAGGCGTATGCGCGAGCGTTCACCATGCATGGCACCACCATGATGTTCTTTTTCGCGGTACCCATCATGGAGGGTATCGCGGTCTACCTGCTGCCCAAGATGCTGGGCACACGTGACCTGATCTACCCGCGCCTGTCGGCGTTTGGCTATTGGTGCTATCTCCTGGGCGGCCTGCTGCTGTATTCAAGCTTTCTGTTCGACGCCGTGCCTGACGGCGGCTGGTTCATGTATCTGCCGCTCAGCAGTGCACAGTTTTCGGCGGGCGCCAAGGTCGATTTCTGGTTGCTGGGCGTGACCTTTGCCGAGATTTCGGCCGTGGCAGCCGGCGTGGAACTGATCGTGGCCATCTTGAAAACCCGCACCTCGGGCATGACGATCAATCGCATGCCGCTCTACGCGTGGTACATCCTCGTGATGGCATTCATGATCGTGTTCGGTTTCCCGCCCCTGATCCTGGCATCCATCCTGCTGGAAATAGAACGCGCATTCGGCCTGCCCTTTTATGACACGGCGCTGGGCGGGGACCCCTTGTTGTGGCAGCACCTGTTCTGGATATTTGGCCACCCCGAGGTCTACATCATCTTCCTGCCGGCGGCCGGCCTGGTAACGACCATCCTTCCCACCTTCGCCCGGCGCCCCATGGTGGGCTACAACTGGGTGGTCATGGCCGTGATTGCCACCGGCTTCATCAGTTTCGGCTTGTGGGTGCACCACATGTTCACGGTCGGCATCCCCCTGTTGTCGCTGGCCTTTTTTTCGGCGGCCAGCATGGCCGTTGCCGTTCCCACCGCCATCCAGGTCTTTGCCTGGATTGCCACCCTGTGGAGCGGCCGGCCCGTCATGAGTACGCCCATGCTGTACATTCTTGGGTTCCTGTTCATCTTTGTGCTGGGCGGATTGACCGGCGTCATGCTGGCACTGGTGCCGTTTGACTGGCAGGTACACGATACCCATTTCGTCGTCGCTCACATGCACTACGTTTTGTTTGGCGGGATGATTTTCCCGATGTTTGCCGCCTTCTATTACTGGCTGCCCCTGCTGTCCGGCCGCGAAACATCTCAGCAATTGAGCCGGGTGGCGTTCTGGACCATCTTCATCGGCTTTAACGTCACCTTCCTGCCCATGCACCTGACGGGCCTGCTCGGCATGCCGCGCCGCGTGTACACGTATTTGCCCGAACTCGGTTGGGGCCTGCTCAATTTCATCTCCACCGTCGGTGGTTTCGTCACCGCGATCGGCGTGGCCATCCTGATGGTCGATGTAATCGTGCATTGTTTGTTCGGTAAGCGTGTCAAACCCAATGTCTGGAATGCCGGCACCCTCGAATGGGCGGTGCCGACACCGGTGCCGCCCTACAACTTCGCGTCGCAGCCGCACGTCAACAGCCGCGAGCCGCTGTGGGACAATCCCGCGCTGCCGCGCGAGATCGAAGATGGCCACCATCTGTTGGGCCAAGCCGATGTGAGCCGCCGTGAAATTCTGATGACCAGTATCACGCACGCCACGCCGCAGGCAGTCGTCATCCTGCCTGGCAATACGGTACTCCCGCTCATTGCCGCTGTTCTCACTTCCTTGTTCTTCATTGGCTTCCTGGCCAAGCTTTACTGGCTGGCCGCGTTTGGCGCGGCGGCATCGCTGGGCGCCCTGCTGGTGTGGGCCTGGCAAAGCGGATCCCGCGAGGAGGTCGACGACATCGACGGCGGCGCCGCCGGCCGCCTTCCGGTGCATTACAAGCTTGCCCTCACGCCTGGGTGGTGGGGTACGCTGATCGCCCTGCTGGCCGACGGCACACTGTTCATTTCACTGCTATTTGCCTATTTCTTCCTGTGGACCGTGTCGCCGCAGTGGCCGCCGGCGGGATACCGCGAACTCAGCCTGGGCCTGCCGGGTGCGGCTTTGGCAGCCCTGGCCCTGGGCACCCTGGCGGCCAGCCTGGCGCAAGCGTGCACCCGCGCGGGCCGAAGCGGCAGGACCCAAACGCTTTATGCGGGCGCCGCCGTGTTTGGCGTGCTGTTCATCGTCTTGCAGGTATTGGCACTCCTCGATGGCGTAGTGGGGGCGAAAGAACACGCGTATGGCGCTTTGCTTCACACCATCAGTGGCTTCCAGATCGTGCATGTCGGCATCGCCATCGTCATGGCACTGTTTGCCCTGCTGCGCGTGCGGCACGGTTACCTGCATCCCACCCGGCCGGGCGAAGGCAAGGTGGTATCGCTTTTCTGGCAATACACAATGCTGCAATGGCTGCTCGGCTTCGCCACCATCCATGTGTTTCCCTTGCTGGCAGGGGGGAGCTGATGGGTTCCCCCACCTTGTCGCGACTGCTCACGCTGGTAAGCGCGCCGCTGATCTGGTTCGGGCATTTTGTCGTTTGCTATGCCATCGTTGCCCTTGCATGTGCCTCGCCATTGCGCGAACAACGCATCCTGGGGCTGCATGCCGCGCAATTTGGCGTGGCCCTTGCCACCCTCATTGCCGGTGCGCTCATCTTGCTCATCACCGTCTTGCGGTGGCGCCGGTGGCGCCATCAATCGGGGCCGGATGCGGAAATCAGCCGCTTCTTTGCCGTCAATACCTTGCTGCTGTGCGCGATCTCACTGATGGCCATGCTGTGGGTGGCATTCCCAACATTCATACTGCCACCATGCGCGTCCTGAAGCCGACCTTTCTTTTCCGGTGCGGCGCGCTCGCCCTGCTGCCGGCCCAGGCTTTCGCCCACGGGGGTGAGCACGACAGCTGGTGGACGCTGGACCCCTGGATCATCACGCCGATGTCCCTGCTTGGCTTGCTCTATCTCGGCGGGCTGCTGTGGCTGCGCCGCAGGCAGCACGCCGGCGTTTCCGTGCAGCCCCTGGCGCTGGCGAGCGCGGCAACGGGAGGCCTGACACTGTTCTTTTCGCTGATCTGGCCGCTCGACGCCTTTTCAGAGTCCAGCTTTGCCGCCCACATGGCACAGCATATGCTGCTGATCGCCGTTGCCGGCCCGCTGCTGGCGTTGGCGAGAATCAGCATTCCCATCAATGCGGCGCTCGCCGCCGTATCGCCTGCCGCAGCGGCTGCCCTTTCGCTTCCCCGCAAATGGCTCCGGTTGTTACTGATGCCTTCCCTTGTGTTCACTCTCCATGGCGCCACGATCTGGATCTGGCATTCGCCAGTGCTGTTCGAGCTGGCGCTGCGCGTCGAATGGATTCACACCCTGGAACATCTCAGCTTCCTGATTGCAGGCTATTGGTATTGGACGGTACTGATGCGCCATGGCGAACACGAAGGCAACGCATCGGCATCGCTGTCACTGCTGTCCACGCTGATGCATACCGGCCTGCTCGGCGCCCTGATCACCTTTGCCCCGCATCCCCTGTATTCCCCCTACATCGCGACACAGGGCAGCATCGAACAAGCCCTGCAGGACCAGCAGCTTGCCGGCCTGCTGATGTGGATTCCGGTCGGTGCCGTCTACTTGATCGGCGGCCTGGCGTTTATTGCAGCGTGGCTGCGTAGCGCGGAGAGACGCCCGCAGCACCGCTGAGTCGGCCTCCATATACCAAAAAGTCATAAGGAAACCAGAACAATGTCGTATCGAATCTAACACGAGGCCAGTATCCTTGTTGCACACCCCCGCACCAACAAGGAAATGATGAAGCTGTATCGGAAACTGGCTGACCCGTCGGCAGAGTCAACCCACCATGTCGCGGCGCCACTGCCGGCAATGCCACTTGCGCCAGCGCTGCGCTTCGCGACGGGTTTTACGTCGCTGGTCATGCTGACGCTGGTCTTGTTCATGATGACCCGCTTCCTGCAGTCGAACGATTCCAGCACCATCCTTTCCCTGGTGGAGCAAACCCTGTCAGACCGAATGTTCTGGGCGGCCGTGGCAGTGGGCTTCCTGGCCCAGGCCATCGACGGCGCGCTGGGCATGGCGTATGGCATCACGTCCACCACGTTTCTGCTCAGCGCCGGCGCTACCCCGGCCATGGCCAGCGCCAGCGTCCACATTGCGGAAATTTTCACGACCGGCGTATCCGGCGTGGCACATGCCAAGATGGGCAACGTTGACAAGAAACTATTCCTGCGCCTGCTGGTGCCGGGCATGATCGGCGCCGTCCTGGGCGCTGTGCTGGTCACCCAGGTCGACGGCAAGGCCTTAAAGCCGGTCATTTCGGCTTACCTGCTCATCATGGGCTTGTACATCCTGAGCAAGGCATGGCGCGCGATCAAGCCGCGCAAGGAAGAACCCCGCCACGTTGCCAAGCTGGCCCTGTTCGGCGGTTTTGTCGATTCGGCTGGCGGCGGCGGCTGGGGCCCCGTGGTCACCACCTCGCTGGTCGGCTCAGGCTGCGATCCACGCACCACGATCGGCTCGGTCAATTTCGCCGAGTTCTACCTGGCGCTGGCCGGTGCAACGGCTTTTACGCTGATGGTGGGAACGGGTGTGTGGGTCCTGGTGCTTGGTCTCATTATTGGCGGCCTGGGCGCAGCGCCATTCGCGGCGCTGGTCACCAAACGGCTCAAGACACGCACCCTTCTGGTTCTCGTTGGTACCCTGATTAGCATCGTCAGCGTCTTTAATCTGTTCAAGGCGCTCAATTAAGCGACGCCAGGCGCCCCCCTTTGCAGCGGTGCCAGGATCGCCCGCAAATCATCTTCGGTCAGCTGCAGGCTGTGCGCCTCTTCTCCGCTCAGGATGGCGCTGGCCAGCACTGCCTTCCTGCGCTGCATTTCGTGGATTTTTTCTTCCAGGGTGTCCTTGGCAATGAGCTTGTACACAAATACCGGCTTGTCCTGGCCGATGCGCCAGGCACGGTCAGTGGCCTGGCTTTCCACCGCGGGATTCCACCACGGATCGTAATGGATCACAGTGTCGGCCGCCGTCAGGTTCAGGCCGACGCCGCCTGCTTTCAGGCTGATCAGGAAAACCGCCACCTTCCCGCTCTGGAATGCCTTGACCTGCGCGCTGCGGTCCACCGTCTCGCCCGTGAGCAAGGCATACGCGATACCGCGTTCACGCAACTCGTCCTCGATCAGCGCCAGCATGCTGGTGAACTGGGAAAACACCAGAACCTTGCGTCCTTCGTCCAGCAATTCTTCCAGCATCCCGGTCAGTTCAGTCAGCTTGGCCGACGGTGCTGCCATGCGCGCGCGCCCACGGGCAGGCACCAGGCGCGGATCGCAGCACACCTGGCGCAGCTTGAGCAAGGCTTCCAGGATCACGATTTGACTGCGCGCCACGCCCTTGCTGGCAATGGCCGCGCGCACCTTCTTGTCCATCGCCAGCCGCACCGTTTCGTACAGGTCGCGCTGGGCGCCGGCCAGCGTCACTTCCCTGAGCATTTCTGTCTTGGCCGGCAGCTCCTTGGCCACCAGATCCTTGGTGCGGCGCAGCAGGAAGGGCTTGATGCGGCGCGTCAGGAAGGCATTGCGCTCGCTGTCGCCGTCGCGCTCGATGGGCTTGCGGAACTGGCTGTTAAATTGCTTCTCGTCGCCCAGCAGTCCGGGCAGCAGAAACTGGAATTGCGACCACAGCTCGCCAAGATGGTTTTGCAGCGGGGTGCCGGTCAAGCACAGGCGATGGCGGGCCTGGAGCAGGGTCGCGGTTTCGGCGGCCCTGGAACGATGGTTCTTGATGTATTGCGACTCGTCCAGGATCAACAGGTGGAAGGGCTGCAGCCGCAGCGCCTCCTCGTCGCGCGGCAGCAGGGCATAGGTGGTCAGCACCAGGTCGTGGCCGGCCATGTCGCCAAAGCGCGCGGCGCGCTCCGGGCCGTGCAGCAGCAGCACGCGCAAGTCTGGCGCGAAACGGGCCGCCTCTTCCTGCCAGTTCCCCATCAGGCTGGTGGGGGCCACCACCAGGGCCGGCCGGTCAAGGCGCCCCGCTTCCTTTTCTGTCAGGATGTGGGCCAGCGTTTGAATCGTCTTGCCCAGGCCCATGTCGTCCGCAAGGATGCCCGCCAGCCCGTACTCGCGCAGAAATTGCATCCACGCCAGGCCTTCGAGCTGATAGCCGCGCAGCCTTGCCTGCAGGCCGGCCGGCGGCGCCACCGCCTGCACGCCGGTGAATCCGGCCAGGCGCTGGCCCAGCGCGCGCAAGTGCTCGCCGCCCATCCAGCGCAGCCGGGCGCTCGCTTCGAGCTGGGCCAGCCGCGCCGCATCCACGCTGGGCAAGCGGATCGCATTGCCCACCCGCTCCAGAAAATACAGCTCGCCCAGGGTGCTGAAGATGGGCCGCACGCGGCTCCAGGGCAGGCCGACCGTCTTGCCGGCGGGCAGGCGCACCACCAGGAGCTCGGTCTCGGCACGCGCCGCCAGTGCCTGCGGATCAAAGGCGTGCGGCGCACTGCGGATCAGCTGCAGCAGGATCGGCAGCAGCGGCACGCGCTCGCCTTCCACGACAATACCGAGTTCCAGCTCGAACCAGGCCTGGCCTTTGCCCTCGCTGCCAACCTCGGCATACCAGTCCTCGATCTCGGCCATGTCGAAGCGAAAGCTGGAGGACAGTGCCACTATCCAGCCTTGCGCGCGCAAGGCCGGCACGCCCTCGCGTCCGAACGCCATCCAGGCGTGCGCATCGGCCAGCGCCAGGGCGCCGCGCATTGCCACCCCCTCCGGGCTGCGCCGAAAGCCCAGCTGTTCCAGGGTGGCATGGGCCATGGCCTCGGCCTTTGCATCGCGCTCGATCTGCTCGCTGCCCTGTGGCGTCAGGCGCAGCAAGGTGGGGGCGCCATCGAACTCGGCCGGCGTGCCATCATAGTCAAAGGAGAGCACAGCGAAATCGTGCCAGCCGGCCGCCCCGCCACCATGCCCGGCAGGCGTACTGCCCAGGAAAAGGTGGGGGGTGGGCCGAATGTCGCGGCGCATTTCCAGGCTGGCAACCGGCGGCAGCGGGAACAGACGGTCCAGCTGCAGGGCCTGCATTTCAGCGGCCAGACGCGCACTCTGGCCTTCGGCCAGCAGCGGGGCCTGCTCGACCATGTCCAGCAATTGCTCAACCTGCATGCCGCGCAGCGCCTCCGGCAGGGCCAGTTCGCCCATCTGGTCCTGGTACACGTACATGGGCGGTTCGGTTGGCAGGACCGCGCCCAGCGGGGCACCTTCGGCTTCCCAGCGCAGGCGCTGGACGCCATCGTCCATATGCCAGGCCAGCGTGGCAGCGCACCGCGGGCCGCGCACCAGCTGCTGCATCTTGCCCTTGAGGTCCTTGCGCGCCGCCGCTTGCAGCAAGATGCCCTGATCGAGCAGTTGATCGAGCAGCTGGGCCCCCATCGATTCCCGTGGCTTGGCCACCATGCTGTAGTGGTCGCCATCGGCGCGCAGCGCCAGGAACGTGCGCACCAGCGCGCGATCCGCGGCGCCGCGCACGCCAGGATCGTTCATCACGCCGTAAGTGTAGCCAATCGCCGTTGCGCTGGCAAAGCCGCCGCCGGGGAGGGGCCGCGAACGGCACAGCACCAGGTCGAGGCCGCCACGCCGCTTGCTGGGAACGAACACGCACACCAGGCGCATGGGCACTTTGCGCGGCGCCGCCGGCGCATGCGCCACGCTGATTGTTCTCACCAGATTCTGCAGCCAGAGCTGGCTGGCGTAGGACAGCGGCGCCGGGAAGCCGGTATTGGCCGGCCGCCGGTCCAGGTAAGCCAACAGGACGGCGGTGACATGCTTGCAGTTGTATTCCATGGGGCAGCTGCAACTGCCGTCGATCGGCCACCGGTCGTCATCGTTCAGGCAGATCGTTTGCTCGTAGACATTGCGGCCACTGCCGCTGACCACGCCTTCCAGTTCGTTTCCCGTCAGCCGGCAGCTCAGCACTTGCCCGCGCTGAAAATACTCGCGCCCGCGCGCCAGCGTGGCGCTGTCGGTATGGCAGACAATGTCGTGTTCGGTCAGATTGCGAAAATCCATGCGCGGCCCTGGGGAAAGAGCGTCATTATCACGCAGATGCCGGCCCTCGTCTGCTGTATGCGCAGTCGCACCCGCCTTGCCTGGGCCTGGCGCGTTGTCCCGGATGCCGGCCCCGGAAAGCTCGCCCATGCGGCACAGCGCCCAGCTCAGGGCCCGAAAACGAGCTCCGGCATGACCACTTCCCACCGGTCCCTGCGGCAGTGTGGCTGATACTCGGGCGCGTTATCGCATTTGCGCCATACCAGCACGGCGCGCACCCGCGCTTGCAGGCAGCGCATGCCGGCCGGGGCCTTGAAGTGCCTGGAAAGCCTGCCGACGGTCACGCCCGCCGTGTCATCAAACCGGATGCCACGTTCATCCTCGACATAACGCAGCTGGTCGCCTACGCGCAGGCGCGCAATGGCGCGGTGCACCGCATCGCCATCCTTCCGGCCGGCGAAACTGAGGACGAGATCCTTTGGACCGGGCAGACAGAAACGGCGCGCCAGGGGCCCCGGCGCGGGCAGCCATGGCAGCGCCGCACGGCGTACCAGGCAGGCATGCTCACCCAGTGCATCGAGCATGGGATTGCCAGCCTCCATGCGGGCCAGGGTCAGGGTCTGGCGCGCCCGTGTCATGGCCACGTAGTACAGCCGCCGCACTGCATCAGCCTCGTCCTGCCCGCTGCGCCACTGGCCATCGAGAACGACAACATGATCAAATTCCAGCCCCTTGGCACGGTGCGCCGTCATCAGCAGAATGCCGCTCTGCTGGCGCCGGGTGGCACGCCCCCATTCGGCCAGCCACTCCTGGAACAAAGGTAGCGGCACGGCAGCGCCGTGCGTATCGGCGGCAAAGGCGTCGATCGCCTCGCCCAGCATGGGCCACCATCCTGTGCCATCCTGCTGCGCCAGCCAGGCACGCAGATCGTCGGCGCTGAGCAGGCGGCCGGCGCCGGCGGCGCGGCGCTCGTCAAGATGGGCCAGCAGGGCCTGCGTTTCGCGCAGGCGCCACAGGGACGGCGTGTCGTCGTCGGCCATGCTCACCGGGATGCCTGCCGCCTCCAGCACGGCGCGCACGGGATCGAGATACTTCCACTGGCGCGCGATCAGCGCGGTGCGCGCCGGATCGAGGCCGAGCGCGAGCATGCGCTGCAGCTCGGTGAAGATGGCCAGCGCCTGCTCCTGTGCATCGCGCCCGGCCGGCAAGACCTGGACCCGCCCCTTGGTGACCGGGTCGATGGCCTGCCACGCCCCGCCCGGCTGGGCATTGGCGCGGGCGGCGTTGACGCGCACCGCCTCCGTCTTCATGCGCCCGGTGGCACGCTCGATCACCAGGTTGGCGGCGGCGACGATATGATGCGTACTGCGATAGTTTTCCAGCAGCAGTTCGGCCCGCGCCTTGTAATCGTCCGTATAGCGCTGGATAAACTCGATCGACGCGCCGGCGAAGGCATAGATGTTCTGGTCGTCGTCACCGACCGCAAACAGATTCAGGCGCTCGTCCTCGTCGCTGCGCTTGCGCCCTGCCAGCGCAGCAATGAGTGCATATTGGCCGGGACCGATATCCTGGTATTCGTCAACGAAAATCCAGCGAAAGCCGGCCAGCAGCCGGTCACGCTGGACGTCGGCGTCTTCCGGCAGCAGGCCGCGCCCCTCCAGCAAGGCAGTGGCCTCGGCCAGCACGGCCTCAAAATCGGCTTCCTCGCCGCCGCGCTGGGCAAAGCTGGCCCCCACCAGGCGCATGGCCAGTGCATGGCAGGTGAGCACGGTGACCCCGCGCGCATCGTCACCAATGAGTTCCGTGAGGCGCTTGCGGATCTCGAGCGCGGCATGGCGGTTGTACGCCAGCGCCAGGACCGCGTGCGGATTTTCGCGGCGCATGCGGATCAGGTAGGCAATGCGATGCACCAGTACCCGGGTCTTGCCCGAGCCCGGCGCCGCCAGTACCAGCACATTGGCCCCTTCGCGCTCGTCGGCCACGATATTGCGCTGGTGGGGGCGCGACAGTGTCTCGACGATGGCGTCCCACGACTGCGGTGTGCTCTGGCGGGTCAGCTCGGCCTCGCGTCCCGGCAGCCAGCGCTGGCAAAACTCATCGCGCGAGAGGCTGAAATAATCGAGCGCCAGCTGCACGGCGTCGGCCATCTTGCCCACCCCGCGCACCGCATATTCGGCCATGATGTGCACTTGCCGGGTCAGCTCTTCGTAATGCAGGGCAAGCGCCTGGTAATTGCTCTTTTCAAATTGCAGTTTCCAGTTGCTTTCCAGGTGCAGCGTCATGGCCGGACGGAAGATGGTCAGTCCCTTGTTCAAGCGCAGTACTTCCTGCTCGTGCAGCCACAGCAAGGCCCGTTCGACCAGCTTGCGCATGTCCTTGGTATCGGCCGCAATCAGGGCGTCGCCGGCCACGCTGGCAGTGAGCTTGCCGACCGTGGTCTCGGCCAGCTGATCCACACCGCGCGCCCCTGGCGGCAGGGTGGACAGCCAATGGTCGAGCAGTACCGCGGCTGCGCTGCGCCGCCGCTCCGCAAGGCGTGCCAGCGCTTGCCAGGAGCGGTTCAGGGTCACGGACAGCACTTCCGGGTCGCCACCACGCTTGAGTGTCAGGCTGCCCTTGCCGTCGTCGCCATCGCGCCCGTCGCCGGCCAGCCCGGCAATGATCTGGCGCAGCCGCTGCGGCAATACCGGAATGCCCTGGTCCTTGATTTTCTGGGTGAGCAGGCGCAGGTGCAGCTGCGAAGCCTCGCCCGCGCCCAGGTCGGGCGCCTCTTCGCGCAGCAGCGCAATCACGGCCGCTTCCAGCTCGCTGGCAATGCGCAAGCGCTTTTTCGACGCGTTCTCGACCGCCACGTGGACATAGGCGGTCATCGCCATGTCGTTGCTGGCAATGCCCAGGCGGTCGAACAGGAACAGGGTTTCGCGCAAGAGGTCGGGATCGAATCCGCCGGCTGCCATCAGCTCGTCGGTGGACAGGCCATCGTCAGCCTCGGCAGCGAGCAAAAATTCCACCAGGCGCAGGCACTGGCGCCGATAGCCGCCATCGAGCTCGGCCAGCAGCCGCTCCGCCTCGGCCACGCTGCGCACGCGCAGCGACGATGGAAAGATCTGCACCGCGTTTTCCTCACGCCGCACCAGGCCAGCTTCCTCGAGCCAGGCGATGGCGGTGCGCACCCGCGTGTCATCGGTGTTGCCGTCGCGCTTGAACTTGCCATCCTCGTCTTCCTGCAGGATTTCCCCGGGCGTGGCCACCAGCGGCTGGTCGCGCGTCTTCTTGCGCTGCAGCTGGCGCAGGGCGCGCAGCACGCTTTGGATGTCACGCCGCGACAGGCGCGACGCGGCCGACATGCCATGCTGGCGCTCGACATCATCGGCGGTGTACAGCAAGACGCTGCGCGCGTGCTGGCGGTCGCGCCCGGCCCGGCCGGCCTCTTGCAGATAGTTTTCCAGCGAACCGGGAATGTCGGCATGCACCACCAGGCGCACGTCCGGCTTGTCGATGCCCATGCCAAAGGCGTTGGTGGCCGCGATCACGCGCAGCTGGCCACTGATGAATGCCTTCTGGGTCTCCTTCTTGCGTTCGGGCGGCAATTTCGCGTGATACGGAGCCGCGGCCAGGCCCTTGTCGCGCAGGAAGGTGGCCACCTCTTCCACCTGCTTGCGGGTGGCGCAGTAAACGATGGCACCGCCGGCCGCATCGGCAGGCAGCTCCCCTTCGATCAGGCGGGCCACCACGGAAAACTTTTCCGTCTGCGTCGTTTCAATGACGTCGAAGTCAAGGTTCTCGCGTTTCGAGCCGCCGTCGAACACGGCCAGTTCAATGCCGAGCCGCTCGCGAAAGTGCGCCACGATATCGGCCACCACTTCGGGCTTGGCGGTGGCGGTCAGGCACTGTATCAGCGGCACTTGCCTGGCGGGACTGGCCTCGGCGCTCTCGCGAATGAAGCGCGCGACGTAGCGGTAATCCGGGCGAAAATCCTGCCCCCATTTCGACAGGCAATGCGCTTCATCGAAAATCCAGGCACCGATCTCGCGCTGCGCCAGCACTTTGCGCACACTCTTGTTGCGCAACTGTTCCGGCGCGATCAGCAAGATGCTGACGTCGCCCAGGCGCACCCGGTCAAGCACATCGGCGCGCTCGGGCATGGACAGCAAGCCATTGATGGCCGCGCAGCTGTCAATGCCGCGATCACGCAATCCCTTGACCTGGTCTTCCATCAAGGCCACCAGCGGCGAGATCACAATCGACAAGGCCCCGGTACGCATGAAGCGCGCCAGGGCCGGCACCTGGTAGCACAGCGACTTGCCGGTACCGGTCGGCAGAATGGCCAGCGCGTGCGCGCCGCGCATGGCAGCCTCCACAATCACGCGCTGCAAGGGCAGCCCGCTGACCTTGTCTGCCGGTTCCGGGCGAAAATCGTAATCCTCGCCGCACCACCGCTTCAGCTGCAGCAAGGCATCGTGCTCGCGCGCGCACCAGCGGCATGCCGCACTGGCACAAGGCTGGTCACGCAGCTGACGCACCAGTTGCCCGGCCTGGGGAAACTGATGCCGTACCCATGGCGGCATGACCGAATCGGTGCCGGCCACGGAAATCCAGGCCAGCGCATAGGCCAGTGGCCAGGCCAACTGGCGCGCCTGCCCGACAAGCTCCACGCTGGCCCGGGCGCAGGCCCGGTCGTCCAGCAGGCGCAGCAGCGCCGCCTGTGCGGCCGCGTCATCCGGGCGCACGGCGCCCCGCACTTCGGCAAAAAAATGGTCGAGTCCGCCCACGCCGCGCTGTTCGGTCGTCAGCCAATGCCATGCCAGCACGAGGTCGGGCGTGGTGGCGGCCATCGCTGTCAGGTTGGCGAGCTGGTCGGCAAACAATTGCTGCGCGAGTTCGGCATCGAGCAAGGGATCGTTGCGCCGATTGCCGAGCAAGCTGCCATCCTGGTAATGCTTGACCAGGTGGTGGTAGGGATTGCGCGGGAACGCCAGGGGATTGATGCGCAGGGTGTCGATGGCATCCTTGCCCAGCAGCCTGAGATTGGGCTGGACGGCGCGCAGCTGGGGCAGATCGAAGGCGATCAGGTTGTGTCCCAGCACATATCTGGCCTTGTCGGCGAGATTGTCGAGGGCGCGCAATGCATCGGGTAGCGTTCCCGGGGGAAAGGCGACGGATTCTTGCGCCGCGCTGCACACTGCAGCGAGCCGGTAGATCTTGCCACTGTCGCGACCGACTTCGAGGTCGATCGAGACCACGCAGCCGCTGATGCTGTCGGGACCGTCGCGTGCAGGGTCGGCAGGAGTGGGGCTCAGGGTGGCGATGGACATATCGCAACTATGTCCGGTTTAAGTGATGAATGCAACATGGCAAAAAGATTCATGCGCCAGGCATACCCGGCATCATTGAAACACCCGCACTTTGCACGTCGACTGATTAAGGACGCAAGCTGGCCAGCCACGCGCGTCGCACTGCGCCTTTGCTTCGCTTCGGCTATTTACACTGGCAAGTCTGACGCCCCACGCCAGCCGCGAGGGAAGATGCTACGATTGCAGCTACAACTCATGCCTCCCGAGGATTGTCATGCCATCCCAGCCTGATATTGTGGTCTATTCCCCTGATCGTCAACTCCAGCTGGTCGTGGAGTGCAAACGCATGCCAAATTCCGATCCGCGGTGGGCTGCCGAGTTGCACCGAAATTTGCTCGAACACAAAGCAGTGCCACCCTCACCATTTTTTTTGCTGGTTCTGCCAGACAAACTCTATCTATGGTCCAGCAAGCAAAAAAAAGCGTCCTATTTGCCAGACTTCCAGGCAGAAACAAGCTCTGCACTCCGGAGATATCTGCCTGAGCAATCCATACGCGGCATGACTGACCTGGGGCTGGAAATGGCAGTACGGATATGGTTGAACGACATGACCAATACGAGTGTGTCAACCGATCAGGGCACATTGCAGTCTTGGGCTGTTGACTCGGGGCTGTTTGATGCGATTCGCAGGGGAACGGTGGAGACTGAGGCGGCTGCATGATCGTGTATGTCGAGTCAAATTTCGTGCTCGAACTGGCGTTATTGCAGGATGACAGTGAGCCGTGTGAGCGCATATTGCAGCTGGCGGAGCGCGGTGTCATCAAAATAGCGATACCAGCGTTTTCACTTGGCGAGCCCTATGAAACCTTGGTACGACGGCACCGTGAACGGCGTGTGCTTGCCCTGGCTGTAGCGAAGGAAATGAATCAACTTGCGCGCTCCACGCCATATCGAGAAAGAGAAAATGCCGATGCACTGCTTGGAGTACTCAACGAGTCAGTAGTTCAGGAAACAGAACGGCTCAATGCAGTATTGTCGCGTTTGGTCGATATGGCCACGATTTTGCCAACCGACCGCGATGTGATGCGCAATGCAATAAAAGCCCAGAATGACCTCGACCTAAGTCCACAAGACGCTATCGTGTATGCCGCGGTTCTCCACAATGTCATCATCGAAAAAGAGGTCAAGTGTTTCCTCAACAAGAACGTCAAAGACTTCCTGATTCCCGAAATTGTCGCCGGGTTCGCGGCACGCAACTGTAAACTGCTAGGCAAATTTGCCGCCGGACTGGCGCATATCAGCGCGCACATCGCCAAAGCTGCGCCGACGAACGACACGCCCCCCACCCCGGGGGATTGAACCGGCGTCGTCCTGTGCCCGTTACCGACTTTCCGGATCAGTGCGCCGCTCTGGCGGTTCGCCTTCCTCAAAGCCGGCCACGAACACCAGCAGCATGTCGCCGGCCACCTTGTCGTGCCCGGCCTCCAGCAAGTTGTTGGCCATCCTGGTCAATCCGGCGGGGCTGGCGGTATCGCTGGCGTTATCCATTGCACGTCGGGTTGCTTTGCCGAGTGCAAACACCAATTCGGCTACCGCTGTATTTTCTCTGTCGCTCATGTCATATTCTTCTGTTCGGGGCGCGTGGTCATACGCTTTCGACTGACTCCAGACCGAAAGCGCCCTATCCCCAAGGGGCAAGCGCGGCTTGTGGCCGCGGCCCGCCATTATGGCCTATTTCGCAGCAGCGCCGCAGATCGCGCCCAACAGGACGCTTGCCTGCGAGGCGCCGTTCGGCGTTCCCCTCAGTCCTTCTTTTCCCTGAACTCGCCGTCAATCACCATGTCGTCCCTGTCTTTCTGACGCCCGGGGCCGGGGGCGGATTTGAACAGGGACGAGACGATCCGTCCCCAGATTGCGCGCCTGATCCAGGGGAATGCGACCAGAAAAAACGCTGCGAACGCAATCACCACGGCAGGCAGGTAGTCGCCCAGCCACAAAAAGTGCGCCAGGCTCAGCACGAGCAAGAGCACCATGGCCGGGCGCCGCAAGGGAGCCGGCAACAAACCATAGGTACGCAGCTTGCCTTTGCTAAACCACGGCACCCGGGCAAACAGGACACCGAGCAGCAGACCTGCCATGACGCGGCCAATGTCGAGATAGTGCGCCAGCACGCCAACGACCAGGAAACCGGTATAGGTCAGGGTGGAAGCCAGCATGACCAGCACCAGCAAGACAAGCGCAATGGCGAGCTTTGGCGTACGTAACGCTGTCTGGACTAGGAAGGGTAGGATTTTCGTACTCCTGCAAATGGCAACTGATGGTGATCGCGAATCTTAACAGCACTGGCGCGCGCGCGCCCGCAACAGCGGCGCCCTGTGCATCGGTCTGCACGCCAGCATGGCCCAGCAAAAACGCCAACCCAAAGGCTGGCGTTTTTGCGTGTCCGCCCGCGGCGGGCAGCGACCGGATCAGCGAACTGCCGGATAGGTAAAGGTGGAGCCGATACCGAGGGGAATGTCGAGTGCCCAGAAACCGAGCAGGAACAGGGTCCAGCACACCAGCAGCGCCAGCGAATAAGGCAGCATCAGGGCGATCAGGGTGCCAATGCCGGTCGATTGCACATACTTGCGGCAAAAGACGATAATCAACGGGAAGTATGGCAGCAGCGGCGTGATGATGTTGGTGGAGGAATCGCCCACCCGGTAAGCGGCCTGCGTCAGGTCGGGCGACACGCCCAGTTCCATCAGCATCGGCACCATGACGGCGCCGATCAGGGCCCACTTGGCAGAAGCCGAGCCAATGAACAGGTTGACCGTACCGGTCAGCAGCACGATGCCTGCCAGCGTCACGCCCATCGGGAATGCCATTTCCTTGAGCCACATGGCGCCCTTGATCGCCACCAGCGCGCCCAGGTTGGACTGGCCGAAGGCGTAAATGAACTGGGCGCAAAAGAAAGCCATCACGATGTAATAGCCCATGCCGCTCATGGCGGTGCTCATGCCCTTGACCACATCACGGTGGTTTTTCACGGTGCCGGCCACGACACCGTACACCACGCCGGGAATCAGGAAGAAAATGAAAATGAGGGGCACGATCGACTGCATCAGGGGTGCCGAGGAATGCGTCAATTCCTGGGTGGTGGGCGAGCGCCAGGCCGAGCTTTCCGGCAGGGCCGACAATAACAGCAGCGCCAGGCTGGCAACCATGGCAATGCCGGCCCAGCGCAAGCCATTGATTTCCTGGCCCTGCAACGGGTCCATCTTGGGCAGGCCGGCCGGGTCGCCATCGACGGGCGACTTGCTCAGGCGCGGTTCAATGATCTTGTCGGTCAGGAACCAGCCGACCAGCACGACCAGCAGCGTGGACGCGGTCGTGAAATAGTAATTATTGAGGGGATTGATCACGATCGCCGCGGCAGCAGGGTCCGACGAAAGGCGCGCGGCAACCTGGGTCAGGCCGGACAGGAGGGGATCAAGGCTGGAAGGCACGAATAAAGTGGCGGAAAATCCCCCCGAGACGCCGGCAAAGGCCGCCGAAATGCCGGCCAGCGGATGGCGCCCTGCCGCGTAGAAAATGACGGCACCCAGCGGGATGACCAGTACATAACCGGCATCGACGGCCACATGGCTAAGGATGCCGACAGCGATCAGGACCGGGGTCAGCAGGAGTTTGGGCGTAACCGCCAGGATCTTGCGCAGGCCAGCGTTGATGAAGCCGGTGTATTCGGCCACGCCCAGGCCCAGCATCGCCACCAGCACCACCCCAAGCGGCGGGAAGGTGACGAAGGTATTGACCATCTTCGCGGTGAAGTCCGTCAGCGCCGTGGGTGCCAGCAAGTTCTTGATCTGGATTGCCTGGCCGGTGCGCGGGTCCACTTCGCTAAATACCATGCCCGACATGGCCCAGGAAATGGCCCACACCAGCGCCAGCAGCAGTGCAAACAGGATGGCCGGATCGGGCAGCTTGTTGCCGGCGACCTCGATCAGATTGAGGACCCGATTAAAGACGCCCGGTTTCTGGGCAGTGACTTGTTTGTTCATTATGGCCTTTACATGACAGGACCATCCTGTCGACAGTTCAATTTATCCCAGCAACACAGCGCGGCGTCTTTACAGCGACGGCGGCCTGTTGCCACGTCCGCCACTATGTTACCCATAAGCAGTGCTGGCGCAAAGCTGATTAAAGGCAAAATCGCAATGCCTGGAAACTGTCGGGCATTCAAACGGCGCATAAGGAGGTTGCTCCCGCTCAAATGCCGAAGGCGCGCATGCCTGTTTCCACCAGCATGCTCAGGGGATTGGATTGCTGGGCCTCGCTGCGCCGGCGGCGAGGCACTTCCTCGTACAGAAAACAAGCCGCTTGGCCCGCAAAACAATCATGCAAAAGCGGCTGCGCGCCCCGCAGGTAGGCAAGAAATGGCTCGGCGCGCACCGTGCCGTAGCGGGCGTTGGCACTAAAACCCAGCGTTGCGTCCTGGCTGATCACACGCGTGGGGGCGGCAGATTCCATGCGTACGCCGCGGCAGCCCCTGACAACCAGCCGTACCGGGCCCTCGAAGACTAGGTAGCGCAGCTGCAGTGTGAGCCAGGCATGGAGCGTGCCGAGCCGCCAATGGCTGCGGATCACAGGACGCTGCCCCCTTGCGTGGACCATGCCGACCAGTGCCCGGGGATGCAGTACGAAGGCGGCGCCGGCGCCAATATCGACAATTGCCAGTTCGTCCAGGGGATCGCGCGTGGACGACAGGACCAGCTGCGAGCGCTGGCTGCTGCGCAGCAGTTTGAGCATCCACAACTGGGCGGCCATGCTGGTGAGCGCATGTCGCCAGTCAAACAGCACACGGGTTGTCACCTTCACCTCAAGTGGCTGGCTCTGGCAGTAGTCCGGGCGGCAAACCAGGTCCTCGTCCGGCGCCAGCACCAGCGCCAGCGACACGGCGGAGCCAAACGGGCGGTATGCGGGCGCCGCGCTGTGCGCGGCAATGATCACGGGAGGGCGGCGCGCCGCCAGGGGCGCCAGTACAAAATAGAACAGCGTACGCAGCGCCGCCGGCAGCAACCACCATGCCACCAGGATGGCCAGCGCCGTCGGCAGCACCGGCCGCGTAGCCTGATAGGCGCGCCAGACCAGATTGTGCGCTGCCAGCGCCTCGGCCTGCTGGATTTGCCGGTGCAGCAGCGCCACGGCCTCGGCGGACTGAGCCGGCGTGACCCGAAATGGCGACAGCGCCGCCGGCAGCGCCAGCCGTTCAAGCCGGGCACGCTGGGTACGATAAGCCTGGTAGGCCCTGGCATTGGCAGCGCGCAGCGAGCCGATGCGCGCTTGCAAGCGCGCTGCCTGGCGGTACGAGGGTGTGCCCGGCACGACGGCGAACCAGCCGGCCGCCGCGCGCAGCTGCTCCAGTTCCAGCGTGCTGCTGCGCAGTTGTCCATATACCTGCACATGCGCCTGGCGCAGCTGCTCCAGCCTGGCCTGGGCAGCCTGGCGGTTGCCCATCAGCTGGGCATGCATGCGCAGTTCGAGCAGGTGCGCCCTGAACTGGCGGCGCATTTCCAGTTCAACTCCCAGGAGCGCCTGGCGCCGCAGCTGTTCAGTCAGCGGTGCACCGACACCGAACACTGTCGTCGCCACCGACACGGGCTGCTGCCGGCGCTCGATCTGCTGCAGCTCCCGATCGAGCGTGGCGATGTGACTATCGAGGCGCTCAACCGTGGCACTGGCGAGCTGCCTTCCCTGCTGCGTGAGGACGCTGTCCAGACTGGCGTGCAAGACGTCCACATCCTGCTGCGCCGCACGCAGCGCGGGCAGCTGATTGATCAGCACCTGGCCCTGGCGCCACTGGTTGCTCACCCAGGAGCCGGAAGCGAGGATCAGCACAATGAGGGCAAACAGCAGCAGGTTGCGCCGCAACAGCCGCCCCAGACCGGCAAGCAGTTGGCTCATCGCACACCGCCGCTGCTCACTCGGCCACCGGCGACTGAGGCGGGGCCTGGGCCGGCAAGCGCGGCACATTGCACCCAGGCGCCAGGGCGGATCGGGCCGTTGGCCGAGGTGGCGCGCCGTCTAGACACGCGCCAGAGCTGCATGGTGAAACAGAAGGCTGGCCTGCATCGCGCCCGACCCGGTTGCAAGCGGCACCATTTCAAGCACTAGTTCACGCAAGCCATCCCAGACAATCTGCACGCCAAGGCACAGCAGAATGAAGGCGGTCAGGCGCAGGAACACCGCGGTACCGGCGTCGCCAATGAGGCGCAGGAAATGCTGACCATAACGAAACGCGAGGTACAACAGGACACCGATGAGGGCCAGCGCCAGCAAGGCCCCTCCCATCCGGGCCAGGGAAAACACAAGCTGGACGTCATGCAGGGCGACGCCGACCGTAATGGCAACGGAGATGGAGGCCGGGCCGCAACTGATTGGAAACGTAAGGGGATAGAAGGACTGCCGGTGGGCATGGTCTGGTGTGAATGCCTCTGCCAGGGCTGCGCGGCTGTCCGGTGTGGCCGGGTTCGCCCCGAGCAGGCGCCATGCAACGGAGGCGAGAAGCAGGCCCCCGCCGACGCGCACAATGGGCAGCGAAATGCCAAAAAAATCGAGGACATAGGAGCCCACCAGCATCGAGCCGGCCATCAGCCAGAACATATTGCGCGCAATGCGGCGCGCCAGCACGATGCGGGTGGCAAGCGACGCCCCATCGGTCATGCTCAGAAAAATGGGCGCCGTGGCGGCCGGATTAAGGATCGGCAGCATGGTGGCCAGGACAAACAAAAAACTCTTGGCCGCTGCCAGGATGAGCGCGATTGTCATGGCGGTGCGGCCGGCTTGGGTGCGGCCACGGGGTTTTCGGCCAGTTCGCGCAAGCGCCGGCGCAGTGCGCGTTCACGCTCCTGTTCTTCCAGCCAATCTTGCCGCACGGCGCGCCACAGTGCCGTGACCATCAGGATGATGACCAGCGCAAATGGCAGGCCAAACACAATGGTCGCGGTCTGCACCGCCTTGATGCCGCCGGCAAGCAACAGGCTGACCGCGATCCCGGACACCAGCAAACCCCAGATCACCTTGATGCGGGCGCGGGGATTTTGCTGGCCGCCCGTACTCATCATGCCCAGCACCAGCGTGGCCGAGTCACCCGAGGTGATGAAAAACACCAGCACCAGCATGGTTGCCACCACCGACATGACGGCGCCAAAAGGCAGCGCGTCGAACATGGTAAACAAGGCCGTGGAAACATCCAGTTTGACGGCCTCGGCAAGCGGCACGGCTTGCCAGATTTCCAGGTGCAAGGCCGTTCCTCCGAACACGGAAAACCAGATCATGCTGGCCAGGGTCGGTGCGAACACGGTGCCGAGGATAAATTCGCGAATGGTGCGTCCGCGCGACACGCGCGCGATGAACAGGCCGACAAAGGGAGACCAGGTAATCCACCATGCCCAATAGAAGACGGTCCAGTCGCCTACCCAGGCGCTTTCCCGGAAGGGCGTCGTGCGCAGGCTCATGCGCACAAATTCGCTGACATAAGCGCCCAGCGTGGTGGAAAACGTGTCGATGATCTTGATGGTGGGGCCGACAATGAAGATCGCGGCCATCAGCAGGAAGGCCAGGCCCAGGTTGATATTGGAGAGGATCTTGATGCCCCGTGTGACCCCGCTGACGGCGGAACCAATGAACAAGGCGGTGGTCACCCCGATGATGGCCAGCTGGGACGGGACCCCGATCGGCACGCCGAACACGGCGTTCAGACCGCTATTGATCTGGAGGGCGCCGATCCCCAGCGAAGCGGCGACACCGAATGCCGTTGCAATAATGGCCAGCACATTGATGGCGACCGACAATTTCGGTGCCCAGGTCCAGGGCAGTGATTCCGTGGCCGCGCTGACCAGTGCCGGTTTTCCTCGCCTGAAGGAGAAGAACGCAATGGCCAGCGCCACCACGCTGTAGACGGCCCAGGGATGCAAGCCCCAATGGAAAAAACTGTAGCGCATTGCCGCATTGGCAGCTTCCGACGTACGGGGGGCGATGCCCGGCGGCGGGGTGCCGTAATGCGAAATGGGTTCGGCCACGCCCCAGAACACGAGGCCAATCCCCATGCCGGCGGCAAACAGCATGGCGAACCAGCTGAGCAGCGAAAACTCGGGCTCCTCCTCTTCCGTTCCCAGCTTGAGATTGCCGTACCGGCTAAAGGCGAGCATGGCCGCGACAATGACCAGCCCAAGCACGGTCCACAGGTACAGCCAGCCGAAATTGGTGGTGATTTGTGCCAGCAGGCGCTCGAATGTGGACGCCAGCGAGGCCGGAGCGACAATACCCCAGGCGACAACGACAAGGATGACGCCTGCCGAGATAATCAACTGCATTGCTGGCCTCCGTGAAAAGTACACGCCCGCCGATGTGCTTCAGGCGCGGCAAGGACATCGCTTGCCAGATGCTGACTATAAGTCAGGCACAGCCACACCGATCACACTGCTGATTTGGCCTCACGCTTTTTTGAGGGCGCCGGGCTTGTGGGCCGCCTCCGCTCCCGTCTTGTCGCTCACGACCAGGTACTCGGGATTGTCAGGCGAGGCGGCCACGTGATGGCCTTTGATGTCGACCGGCGAGGTCAGCTTTTTCTTGACTGTTCCGTGGACGATTCCTTGCGACGAGTGCCATTGCACCTTATCGCCAACCTCGAATGTGTCGCTCATGCTGGTCCTTTCAGAAAGTGAGGGGCGCGCCCTGGCGTTGCAAGCTGCAGGGTGGCGCTTTCAATTTGATCACAAAACGCGAGCATGGCCTGCACGGTAGTTGCCCCCGAATTATCCGTTTAACAACAAATTCATGGCAAAAAAAAGAAATGGATTTACTAATAGTTGATTCGATTCATATACTGATTCTTGGTACCAACAACAATTAACCGGGGAATCCGGTAACCCAACCAGGAATGTTCAATGAAAATGACTAACTACGTTCGCGCGATCAGCCTCACTGCCCTGTGCGCTGCCGTGACAACCCTGAGTGGCTGCGCGTCGATCGTCAGCGGCACCACCCAGGTCGTGTCTGTCGAAACGCTGGCCCACGGCGCCCGCGTTGACGGAGCCACCTGCACCCTCACCAATGACAAGGGTGTGTATTTTGTAACGACACCGGGCACCGTCAGTGTGCGCCGCGCATACGGCGACATGAACATCAAGTGCGAAAAAGCGGGCGTCCCCACTGGCCTTGCCTCATTCAAGTCAACCACCAAAGGCATGGTCGCCGGCAATATCCTGTTTGGCGGCGTGATTGGCGCGGGCGTGGACGTCGCTTCCGGCGCAGCATATGACTATCCCGTCCTGTTTCAGGTCATGATGAACGAAACGGTTGACAACGCTTTGCAGCCTCAGCCAGCAGGCACCTCGCCAGTTGTCACCGGCGCGATGAAATAAGGCCACTGAGCCCCACAGACGCCACCTTCGGGTGGCGTTTTTGCTGGAGGGACGCAAGAGCGCTTTCCATCACGCCGCACTCTACCGCGCGGCCCCAGGCTCAGGCATGCCGCCATCCGGCATCCCCGCGGGTCATTTCGTTGCCCCTGATCAACCCCTCGCACGAGAACCCCTTCATCATCGCCATGCCGCCCTGCCGGAATGCAGCGGGCGCGCCAACGGCGCCATGTTCGCCACGCTTTTCCTGAATTTGAAAAATCGTTCCGCAATGTGAAAAGCGCCCACTGCGCGCGACGATTGCCTACGCCAGAAAGTGAAACAATATTTCGTATCGCGAAATCGCAATTCTAGGTGATTGATTCTAAACTGCTTAATTTTGGTTATATGTCTTATATAAGACTCGATTAGTCAGCAGAAAAGGACTATCATTTCTCCAGGCAGTTTTGTTTTGCTTCGGCGCCCGGAGCGCGGCGCGAACAGCCCAGCGACACCAGACACTTTTTTCGATCTTACTTTCATTACCTGGGGAATCCACATGTCACAGTACCAAGACGATATCCAAGCCATCGCTGCACTCAAGGACAAAGAAGGCAGCGCATGGAACGCGATCAATCCTGAGTCCGCCGCTCGCATGCGCGCCCAGAACCGCTTCAAGACCGGCCTGGACATCGCACGCTACACAGCCAAGATCATGCGTGACGACATGGCCGCCTACGATGCCGACTCCTCCAAGTACACCCAGTCGCTGGGTTGCTGGCACGGTTTCATTGGCCAGCAAAAAATGATTTCGATCAAAAAGCACTTCAACAGCACTGATCGCCGCTACCTGTACCTGTCGGGCTGGATGATTGCCGCCTTGCGCTCGGAGTTTGGCCCCCTGCCCGACCAGTCGATGCACGAAAAGACTGCCGTGGCCGACCTGATCCGTGAACTGTACACCTTCCTGCGCCAGGCTGACGCCCGTGAACTGGGCGGCCTGTTCCGTCAGCTCGACAGTGCAGAAGGCGCAGCCAAGCAAGCCATTCAGGACCAGATCGACAACCACATCACGCACGTGGTGCCCATCATTGCCGACATCGACGCCGGTTTCGGCAACGCCGAAGCGACCTACCTGATGGCCAAGCAGATGATCGAAGCCGGTGCCTGCTGCATCCAGATTGAAAACCAGGTATCGGACGAAAAGCAGTGCGGCCACCAGGACGGCAAGGTCACGGTACCGCACGAAGACTTCCTGGCCAAGATTCGCGCCGTGCGCTACGCCTTTTTGGAACTGGGCGTGGACAATGGCCTCATCGTGGCCCGTACCGATTCGCTCGGCGCCGGCCTGACCAAGCAGATCGCCGTCACCCGTGAGCCGGGCGACCTGGGCGACCAGTACAATTCCTTCCTGGACGTGGAAGAAGTCTCGACCGAATCGATGAACAATGGCGACGTCGTCATCAAGCGCGACGGCAAGCTGCTGCGCCCCAAGCGCCTGCCGAGCAACCTGTTCCAGTTCCGCGCCGGCACCGGCGAAGCACGCTGCGTCCTCGACTGCATCACCTCGCTGCAAAACGGTGCCGACCTGCTGTGGATTGAAACCGAGAAACCGCATATCGCCCAGATCGGCGGCATGGTCAGCGAAATCCGCAAGGTCATTCCAAACGCCAAGCTGGTGTACAACAACAGCCCGTCGTTCAACTGGACCCTGAACTTCCGCCAGCAGGCGTATGACGCCATGAAGGAAGCAGGCAAGGATGTCTCTGCCTACGACCGCGCCAAGCTGATGAGCGTTGAGTATGACGACAGCGAACTGGCAAAGGCTGCCGATGAAAAGATCCGCACCTTCCAGGCCGACGCTGCCCGCGAAGCCGGCATCTTCCATCACCTGATCACGCTGCCGACCTACCACACGGCCGCCCTGTCGACCGACAACCTGGCCAAGGAATACTTTGGCGACCAGGGCATGCTGGGCTATGTGGCCGGCGTTCAGCGCAAGGAAATCCGCCAGGGTATCGCTTGCGTCAAGCACCAGAACATGTCCGGTTCGGACATTGGCGACGACCACAAGGAATACTTCAGCGGCGAAGCGGCACTGAAGGCATCGGGCAAGCACAACACGATGAATCAGTTCTGATTTTCCTGCACACGCATGCCATGCCGCCTTCGGGCGGCATTTTTTTTGCGCGTTCAGCCGCGCACCGGCCTTGCGTGCAGCGCCGGCCCGGCCTGTGCACGCACGCAGGCGCTATGCCGCCTCGCCGCTCGCCATTTCCACTTCGCGCAGCGCCAGGGCGGCCATCACGCGCGCACCCTCGTAGGATTTGGCGGCGGCAATGAAGCGGCCATTGTGGCAAAACACCGCGTCGGGCACCCCGGTCACTGCCGCCAGCTGTTCATCGCGCAAGCCGGCCCAGGATTGCGGCAAGTCCGCGCGGGCGGTAAAACTGTCGGCACTGACCGGCACGGTGTGCAGCATGTAGCGCTGCTCGGCCAGGCTGTGGCTGAGCACGAACAGGACTTTCGGCATTTCCTTGCGCACCACCTGCGACCACGGCAGCGCACTATTGGGCAGCAGCAGCAAGCGTCCGTCTTCGATTGCTTCGGCCGCGCGCACCTGCTCCAGCGCCAGCATGGCACCCACGCGATAGCGCACGGCATTGACCATGACATCGGTGAGCACGGCCATGGCGCGCTTGAACTGGTCGAGCCGGAAGCTGTCGGCCGCGTCGCCATAGCCGAGCCGCTGTTCATCAAGCCAGTTGGGATTGAAACCGGAGACCACCGCCGACAGGCCATAGCCGCCCGGCGCGCTCTTGGCCGCCCCCACATCGGACAAGTCCAGGTATTGCACCACGTCGGCGTCGATGGCCTGGGCCAGTTCGCGCGCGCTGTCCGGCGACAGCTGGTGCCCGCTGTGGAGCTCGGCCAGCACGCTCACGCAGCGCGCGCCGTATTCGCGCCAGACCAGGCCGGCGCTGGCATACGGCACCCCGCTGGCGCGGGCTGCGCTGAAGCCTTTCTGGTGATGGTCGAAGCGCCCGCTGGCCGGGTCCCAGATGCCACCCACATCGATGGCAAAATCGGCGCCCTCGATAATGGCACTGTCGCGCGTGCGGACAATATCGCTGTCCGGGAACAGCACCTTGAGTACCGCGACCGCCCACGCGTCGTCGGCGTGGAACTTGCCACCATGGGTTGCAATAAGCATATCTGATCCAATCTCTCTCTGCGGGCTGCGGCATCGCCCCGTGCGGCCCCGCCCGGCTGCCATGATACTTGCTTGGGCGCGGAACACCGCATTGACGTGTGCGCCAGTGCCGGGACGGGGTATGCTTGACGCAAGCCGGTTCGCACGCCGGTTATAGTCATGAACAAAGGAGCAAGCTTGGGCAAGAACTGTTTCCGCCGGGCCGGTAGCCGGGCAATCCTGGCGCTGGCCGGCGCCTGCGCGGCTGCGGCGGCACGCCCGGCGCCGGCCACCGAGCTGGTGTCGTTGCTGAACCAGTTCCGCGCCAGTCCCGCCAGCTGTGGCAGCCAGCCCATGCCTGCTGTGGGCACCCTGTCTCCCCACCCTGCCCTGGCCGCCGTGCACATCGGCAGCGGCACTTTGCTCACGCATGCACTGGAGCGCCAGGGTTACGCCGCCGAGCATGTCGAAGCCATGTTCGTCACCGGTCCGCAGGACGCCGGAGCGGTCATGGAGGCTCTGGTGCGCGCCTATTGCCCGGCCATCCGCTCGGAGCGTTTCAGCGCGGTCGGGGTATCACGCACCGGCAACGCCTGGCAGGTCGTGCTTGCCCAACCGGCGCCGCCGCGCCCGCCACCAGTGGTCCTGCCGCCACTGTCCGAGACGGGCGCGGCCACGGTGGAAGCGGTCAACCGCGCACGCGCCAGTGCCCGCACGTGCGGCAGTACCAGGTTTGCGCCGGCACCGCCGGTGGCCCTGAGTCCGCAGCTGGCCGACGCTGCCATGGCGCACAGCCGCGACATGGCAGCGCAGAATTATTTTTCGCACAGGGGGAAAAATGGCAGCGATGTGGGCAGGCGCGCTGCCGCGGTCGGCTATGCCTGGCGGGACATTGGGGAAAACATTGCCTACGGTCAGCGCAGCGTCGAGGAAGTCATGACGGGCTGGCTCGCCAGTCCCGGGCACTGCGCCAACATCATGCAGGCGCGCTTTACCCAGGTGGGGATGGGCTACGCGGTAGAACCGCAGAGCGGCCGCGTGTATTGGACCCAAGTGCTGGGCACGCCGCGCTGAGGCCAGGCGCCGGCTTGCTCAGGCAACAGGTGCACAAACTATGAGGCCGTTCCCGCGGCAGTCATCATTTGTCCCAACGCGGCCATAAACAGATCAGTGCGAGCAGCCAGCCAAGGTGTCGCCCCGCCCAGCGCCAGAACAATAATGCACTGCCGCAGCGGCTCAGGTAACAATGTGGCCCTTTAGCAACTCCCAGAAATGGGCTGCTCCGACTATCACGCCACAAAAAAATACGATCATGAAAAATGCGTAAAGCATCCGAAAAACGGAAATTCGCTTCCCCGCAGTCTTCTGTTCGACAAAACGAGCGGCTCGGTTATACCACAAGCCGTATGCAATAAGTTCACCAACCAGATGCAGCGGCACTGCCAGCACCAGCAGCCATAACCATTGCGTCGCGGTGGCCGGCAATTCGCCACCGCCCAGCCCGAGCCAAAGCAGGACCAGAAATACCGACAACGCTACATAGAGCGCCAGAAGCTTTAATACACTATGCATATCGGGTGATGTCCTTGTTTGGGAGTCATTGTCGGTCCATTGCCACTGTAAGCCAGCCGTCGAAACCAGCAGATCGCCTCAATCCTGCTGGGCGTGGCGCTCACTTCGGCGGGTGCTACCTCATTGAACGACGACCTCCGGGTGCGGATGGCAGGCGTTTAAACGGCTCCGCGTTCGCCTTGTTGCTCTGATGACCCGAACAAGCCTTGTTAGGCTTCTCAACTTGGCGGCATTGCTTCCAGTGCACGCGCCGCGGCCAGCACACCACCCAGAATCTTCTCCGCTACTGCAGAGCCGAGCACCAGCTGAGCAGCTGCTTGACGCTGAGTTCCTCGGGATGGTTCTCCAGATGCGAAAGGCGATTCCGGCTGACCCCGACATAGCCTGCCAGAGTAGCTTGTGTGATTTTGTGCCGTTTGCGCGTGGTCTTAAGGAGCTGCCCAAGATGGGACGCGGTGGCGAGGGTATGGCAGCTAGGTGCGAAGGACATAGGAAAATCTGCTATTCGGATATATCAATATTATCTGAATAAGCGATATGTCAATATATCCTAATATCAGATAAATTTGGTTCAGCGTTCTCTGACGCACCAGCCTCCCCTTTACAAAAAAAGCCAGAGGGAAAAGTCACCCGCACTAAGCAATTTCTGCCATGTTGCTTCAGTTGCTGGATCGCTAAACAGTGAAGAGTTCTCTCACGAACTGAGCGAGCATTTGCAGCTCATTGTTAGTGATTTTCGCTTTCCAGCGTAACGAAGTCGCAGAGCCAGTGCATCTCGTTCGAGTGGCTCTCCAGCAACCAGCTATTCCGCCCGACTTCGTTCAGGGTCGTTCGACATTAATCCCGCTCATCAGCCGCCGCTCTCACAGGCAGGTTTTCCGCCTGCACCAGGCGCGCCATGGCTCCTTCCAGCATGGTCCTGGCCAGCCCCGCTGCATGGCCCAGCTCGCGGTGCAGGCTGGCATCGTCGTCATTGCGTGCGGCGCACTGGGCGCTGTAGCGCTCGAAACTGCCTACCATCATCAGGATTTCGGCCAGATGGCGCGGACACTCGCATTCCACGCCATTGCGCGCCGTCGTCAAGGTGGCCAGCTCGGCCTCGTCATAGCGCGGAGGCGCCACCTGCTGCACGGGCCGTTCCGGCAAGGCCAGCTTGTTGCCGGCCAGCGCTGCCCGGCACAGCAGCACCAATTCGCCCGGTTCAGCCGGCACGCGCGCTACCAGGAACCCCTGGGCGCGCATGGAGCGGATGGTGGCGCTGGAACAGAAGCGGTACAGCACCACCACCGCCTGCACGCCCACGCTGTCGCGCGCGGCCACCAGCAGCGGCAAGGCCTGGTCGTCGGGTTCTGACATTTCAATGAGCAGCACGTCGGACAAGACGCCCGCCAACTGCCGGGGCACCTGTTCAAGGCCGGGACAACTGCGCTGCACATACAGGTCAAGTCCATCGCGCCCCGCGGCCGCGATCCGCCGGGCCAGCCCCTCGCCGACCACTGCCAGCCGGATCGGCCCGCTCTGCATTGTTTGCGCGGCGCCAGCGCCCAGGGCCATCGCTTCCAGCTGCTCGGATGACAGGCCGGCCAGCATGCCGATCGGGTGCCCATTGTCGACCAGCTGCTTGAGCATGCCCAGGCGCCGCACCTGGGGCGCCGAGTACAGGCGCTGGCCATGCTCGGAGCGCTCGGTATCACACACGCCGTAGCGGCGCTCCCACACGCGCAGGGTTTCCACGCTCAGGCCGGCCAGGCGGGCAGCGACACCGCTCCGATAACTGGGTCCGGCAACATCTTTAACCTCGGAAATTTTCATCATAATTGAACCGCTATTGAACCACTAAAAGCACATAATACCGCGAACACCCGTGGACACGCTGCTTTTTAACCGATAAATTCACTGCTCCGACGGTTCAATAACGGTACATCAGCTACCTTTCAAGGAGAACACCATGAAAAAATTTCTGGCAGCAGCAGCACTGACAATGAGCTTTGGCGCGGCCCAGGCCGCCGATATCGTCGACACGGCCAAGTCGGCCGGTTCCTTTACTACCCTGGTCGCCGCCGTGGAAGCGGCCGGCCTGGTCGATACCCTCAAGGGTCCGGGACCATTTACCGTATTCGCCCCGACCGATGAAGCGTTTGCCAAGATCCCGAAAGCCAAGCTTGACGCCCTGCTCAAGGACAAGGCAGCGCTGACCAAGGTGCTGACCTATCACGTGGTGCCCGGCAAGGTCATGGCGGCTGACGTCAAGCCCGGCGCCGTCAAATCGGTGGAAGGCAGCTCGCTGACGGTCAAGGCGAAAAACGGCAAGGTGATGCTGGACAAGGCCAATGTCATCAAGACCGACATTGCCGCCGACAACGGTGTCATCCACGTCATCGATGCGGTGGTCATGCCCAAGTAATCACGCATGAAGATGCGCAAAAAGGCCGACTTGCCGTGCAAGAACTGCACCGTATGCGGCCTGCCCTTCAGCTGGCGCAGGAAATGGCAGCGCGACTGGGACCAGGTCAAATACTGTTCCGAGCGCTGCCGCCGCGCCAGCCCCGCCTGCCTGCCGAGCACCCAGCATGCTTGACAGCCTGCCCGACCAGTTCCACGCCCTCGTGACCGGCGCCTCCGGTGCGCTTGGCCAGGCCTTTATCCAGCATCTGGCGCAAGATCCGCGCTGCGCGTCGGTGCAGGGGCTGCACCGCCAGTCCCATCCTGCCCTCGATTTTGCCGACGAAGACGGCATTGCCGGCGCGGCGCGCCAGCTCGCGGCCGGCCCTCCTCTGCACCTGATCATCAATGCCGCCGGGCTGTTGCACCGCGCCGACTTCATGCCCGAAAAGCGCCTGGACGACATGCATTACGCCCAGCTGCGCGCCACGTTTGAAGCCAACACCTTCGGTCCGGCCCTGCTGCTGCGCCACTTCACGCCACTGCTGGCCGACGGGCGCGCCATCATGGCCATGCTCTCGGCCCGGGTGGGCAGTATCGGCGACAACCGGCTGGGCGGCTGGTATAGCTACCGCGCCTCCAAGGCCGCGCTCAATATGCTGGTCAAAACGGCTGCCATCGAGGTGGCCCGCAGCAAGCCGGCCAGCATCCTGGTGGCGCTGCATCCCGGCACCGTGGCCTCACCCCTGTCGCAACCGTTTCGCAGTGCCGGCCGTGCGCGCCCGGCGCACGACGCCGCGCGCGACATGCTGCAGGTGCTCGACACGCTGCAGCCACAGGACTCCGGTTCGTTTCGCGCCTACGACGGCAGCTGCCTGCCCTGGTAGCGCGTGGCTTACCACATCAGGTCGTCAGGAATCTGGAAAGCGGCGTAGGGATCGTCTTCCTCCACCACCGTGCTTTTCTTGTTGACGCGCACCACCAGCGAAGGATCGCGCTCGGCAATCTTGTCGGCGATTACGCGCGGCACCAGCTCGGTGCTGCCGCCCTGGCACACAATGACGAGGCGCCCCGCCACCAGGTGGCCCTGCACCGCGGGCGATACGTAGATGCGCTCGATTTTGCTCGCGTGCGTGAAATTATAGGCAACGTCGCCCTTGCCCTTGTCCTGGCGATTATTCTTTACCAGCTGGGCAATCTGCGCCTCGATCGCCTTCTGGCGTGCCGCCGCATCGCGCTGGGCATTGAATTCGCGCGCGCGTTCGGCGTTCTGGCGCTGCAGCTCCAGCGCCGCCTGGCGCGTTTCGTCCACACTGAGGGTGCCGGTGCGACGCTCCACCTTCTTTTGCTTGATCTTGTCGTGATTGGCTTGCTTGACCTTGTTCTTGTCGACCAGGCCGGCTTTGAGCAATTGCTCCTGCAGGGAGACCATGATAACTACTCCGTAAGTGGCTCGCGCCAGTGGAAAACCGCCAGCATAGCAAATCCGCGCGGCTTTACCGCGCCGGCGCCCGCCCTGCTCTATAGCCCCGTCTTCGGCCAGGAAGGGCTGTTCATGGCGGGATCGCTGATGCTGTCGCGCCCCGTTTCAAGCCGGCCGGCAAAGCGGCGCACGTAGCCTGGCAGTTCTGGCAGGCGCACACTGAAGTCGTACCAGCCACCGCTGCCTTGCAGCGGCCAGCTGCGGCGTGCCTGCTGCCCCGGCGCCAGCGTGATCTGCCATGGCGTGGCCGCGGCCAGCGCATCGGCGTAGGCATTGGCATGGACGACGCATGCGCGCGCCGTCCCCCCGGGATTGTGCATGATCAAGTCCAGCGTGCCGCTGCCGCCATCGAGTTCCACGCTTACCTGGAACGGCGGCGCTGCCAGCGTACCGGCCACATGGCGGTGAAAGCCATTTGGGCCCAGGATCCACAGGTCATACGCCCCGTCCGGCGCATCCCAGCTGGCCGGCAGCCTGTGGCCCGCCCCCACCGTGTAACGGCGCGGCACCTGCGCCAGGCGCAAGCGGTCATAGACATGGCATACCGCCCCGGCCCGGCCCGCATTGGCCAGCAGCAGACTGATGGTGTTCCCGTCGCCGGGCGGGAGCTCGTGCACCGCCAGCGCATACGGCAGCGCGCGCGACGGCCTCGTCCCCGCTGCCTGGCGCGGCAACTGTGGCACAGCGGGCATGGGCGGCAGGCTGGCCTGGCCTATCTGCCGTGCGCGCTGCGCCCGCTCGGCGGTAGCGGGCAACAGGTGCACGAACGGACGGGGGTCGGGGTTGGCAAAATCGAAGGCACTGGTCAGGTCGCCGCACACGGCCCGCCGCCAGGGCGAAATATTCGGCTCCATCACCCCGAAGCGCACTTCCATGAACCTGATCAGCGAGGTGTGGTCAAACACTTGTGAATTGACCCAGCCGCCGCGGCTCCAGGGCGAGATGACCAGCATCGGCACGCGCGGGCCGAGTCCGTAAGGCCTGTGCATCAGGTCGTCGGCCTCGGTCGCTTCGGTGCTGCGCAGGTGATGGTATTCGCCCGCCGTGCTCACCGTGGACGCGCCGGCAAAGCGCGCCTTGGCCGGGTCGTTATCCCAATGCAGGCACGAAGGCACTGCAGGCGGCGGTACGTGGTCAAAAAAGCCATCGTTTTCATCAAACATGAGGAACAACACGGTCTTGCTCCACACTGCCGGGTTGCTGGCAAGGGCATCGATGACAGTGGCCGTATAGGCCGCGCCTTGCGCCGGGCTGGACGGGACCGGATGTTCCGATCCCTCGGCCGTGGCGATGATGTACGACACCTGGGGCAGCGTGCCATCCTGCACATCCTGCCTGAGCCGGTCCAGGGTGCGCGTGGTGAGCGCCCGCTCGCGCAGGGCGCGCTGCACCGCATCAGGTGCGCTGGCGGCAGCCGCCTGCCGAAAGGCCCGGAAACCCACCAGCGGATTGTCGGTGTAATTGTCGCTCAGGTCCTGGTAAATCTGCCAGCTCACGCCGGCTGCCTGCAGCCGTTGCGGATAGGTGGTCCAGCTGTAGCCGCCCGCAGGATCGAAACCCAGGTGGTCATAGCTGTTGCCGATCACCGGACCGTGCCCCAGCTGGAACGGATCGTTGGTGCCGGTCCAGGCCATGACGCGGTTCGGATTGGTGCCGGCCTGGAGCGAACAGTGATAGGCATCGCACACGGTAAACAGGTCGGCCAGCGCACACTGGTAGGGCAGGTCGACGGCCGTGTAATGGCCCATCGCATGGCGCTGCTTGAAAGTGGGCCAGGCAGCGAGCCGGCCATGGTCCCACGCCCGCTGCGCATTGGGCCAGGTGTGGGGAGTGCCGAGCACCCGCATGGCCGAGAACGCTTGCGTGGTGTCCAGGTGAAAAGGTGCCACCCGGTCGGCGACCGCATCCCCGCTGTCGTTGCGCTGCAGCCAGACACTGCCCGCTGTGCCTGTCGTGTCCGCCACGGGGATGGTGAAGCGGTCGCCAAAACCGCGCACCCCGCGCAGGGTACCGAAATAATGATCAAACGAGCGATTTTCCTGCATCAGGATCACGATGTGCTGCACGTCCATGATGGTGCCGGCAGCCGCCACCCCTGCCCCGCCTTCTGTCTGTCGCATCCACGTCCTGATTGAAATCCTGTTAAGCATTCCATTGTAACAACATGTTGCGCCCGCGCCGCGTCACGGATCCGCCACGCAAGCGCATGCCTGACCGTAGCGCGCTTGCTTTACACTACAACAGGCGGCAATGGGAAAAGGAGCGGGGTGGATGGGCCAGGAGCGATACGAAGGCATTGATGAACAGCGGCTGGCGCTGGTAATGGAAGCGGCCGGGCTGGACCTATGGGAAAATGATCTCGTCACCGGCGAAGTCACGCGCCAGGCCGTCAAGATTTACGGCGAACTCGGCTACAGCGACAGCGAAATCGGCGCCTTCATCGACAACATCTTTCGCATCATCCATCCCGACGATATCGACCGCATCAAGACTGCGCTGGCCGATCATCTGGCTGGCAAGAGCGCCAACTACCAGTGCGAATTCCGGATTCGCGCGCGTGACGGCCGCTGGGTCTGGTACGCCAACCATGGCCGGCTGATGGACGCGGCGGGCGGCGAGCGCGGTCACCGGCTGATCGGCGTGACCTTCAATATCGACCACCGGCGGCGGGAACAGGAACGCTTCCAGGAGCAGCAGCTCATGCTGCGCGAAAGCGAGCGGCGTCACCGCGAGCTGCTGGAAAACCTCCACACCGGCATTGTCGTGCACGCCCCCGACACCGCCATCACCTACAGCAATCCGCGCGCCGCGCAACTGCTGGGCCTGACGCCGGACACCATGCAGGGCAAGCTGGCCCACGACGCCGCCTTTGCCTTTGTCGACGAACAGGGCGAACCGATGCTGCCGCCGGCCTATCCGGTCACGCGCGTGCTGAAAAATCACGAGCCGCTCGAAGCGCTCGTGCTGGGTGTGCGCGACGCAGCAGCCAGGGTGCGCTGGCTGATGGTGCATGCATTTCCCGAGTTTGACGCCGGCGGCCGGCTCAAACAAGTGGTCGTCAACTTCGACGACATATCGCCGCGCAAGCTGGCCGAAGAAAAAATTCATCACCTCGCCTTCTTCGATGCCTTGACCGACCTGCCCAACCGCCGCCTGCTGATGAACCGGCTGCAGGCGGCCATCGCTGGCGCGGCGCGCACCCACCGCTACGGCGCGGTGCTGTTCATCGACCTGGACAAATTCAAGACCATCAATGACGTCCTCGGGCATGGCATGGGCGACCAGATGCTCATTGAAGTGGCGACCCGGGTGCGTGGCTGCGTGCGTGACACCGACACTGTCGCGCGCCTGGGCGGCGATGAATTCGTGGTGCTGCTGCCTGACCTGGACCAGGACCAGGGGGCAGCGTCGCAGAAGACGGCGCACATAGCCGAAAAAATCCGCCTTGCGCTGACCGATCCCTTCCAGCTTCACAACACCATGCACCACAGCTCGCCGAGCATTGGCGCCAGCCTGTTTGCCGGCAGCGGAGACAGCGCCGAAGTGCTGCTGCGCCAGGCCGACATGGCCATGTACAAGGCCAAGGATGCCGGGCGCAACACCATGCGGTTTTTCAGCGCCGCCATGCAGCTGGCGGTCGAAACCCACGCCGCGCTCGATGCCGACCTGCGGCACGCGGTCGCGCGCGGCCAGTTCAGCCTTCATTACCAGCTGCAGGTCGACGCCGGCGGGCGGGCGCTGGGCGCCGAAGCGCTGCTGCGCTGGACCCATCCGGCGCGTGGGGCAGTGTCGCCCATGCAGTTCATCCCCATTGCCGAAGAAAGCTCGCTCATCATCGACATTGGCAACTGGGTGATCGACAGCGCCTGCGCCCAGCTTGGCGCATGGCACCGCGACGCACGGCTGCGGCACCTGACGCTGGCCGTCAACGTCAGCGCGCGCCAGTTCCACCAGGGCGACTTCGTGGCGCGGCTGGCGGCGGCGCTGGCGCGTCACCGGTTCGACGTTTCCTGTCTCAAGCTGGAACTGACGGAAAGCGTGGTGTTGGGGGACGTGGCCGAAGTGGTGGTCAAGATGCGCGCCCTGCGCGCGCTGGGCGTGGGCCTGTCGATGGACGACTTCGGCACCGGTTACTCGTCGCTGTCGTATCTCAAGCAGCTGCCGCTGGATCAGATCAAGATCGACCAGAGCTTCGTGCGCGACATCAGCACCGACCCGACGGACGCGGTGATGGTCAAGACCATCATCGACCTGGCGCGCAACTTCCACCTGCACGTCATTGCCGAAGGTGTCGAAACCAAAGCGCAGCTGGCCTTCCTCCAGCGCCACGGCTGCAACGCCTACCAGGGCTACCTGTTCAGCAAACCCATCCCCGTCGACGCCTTTGAAGCGATGCTCCGCACCTACCCCGAAACAATTTCCCCCAACCAGGGTCAGACCACTTAAACGAGGCAAAATCAATTTCCTACAGGCGGGGTCAGACCACTTAAACGCCGCAAAAGCAACTTTTTTCCGCGCCGTATGGCAACAAATGGCGGAAAAATGCTGCCGCCGATGCATTAAATTGCGCACCGTCAGTTGTACAGGACATCAATCGCTCTTGACCGCTTTTCTGCGGGGATACTTTTGGACGCGCGACGCCCGTGGATCCCCGTGCGGGGTCTGACTCTGCTTGCAGGACATTGATTTTCGATCGTTTAAGTGGTCTGACCCTGGCGGTTGGAAACAAGCGGGGCGCGGGCAATCTTGTTGCCGGGATAGAATCCCTGGATTCGGCATTGCCGCCACTTTTCCCCGGATGTTCATGCGCCCCTCAGCCTGCCTGCTCACACTCGTCGCCGCCCTGCCTTTTCATGCCCTCGCGGCCGATCAGGTGATCAGGATCGGCAGCGTCTCCCCGCTCAGCGGCCAGAGCGCGCACCAGGGCAAGGACACTGAAAACGGCGCCCGCATGGCCGTCGCCGACCTCAATGCGCGCGGCTTCACCATCAATGGCAAGAAGGTGCGCTTCGAACTGCTGGCCGAGGACGACGCCGCCGATCCCAAACAGGGCACCATGGCGGCCCAGAAGCTGATCGACGCGAAAGTGGCCGGCGTGGTCGGCCACCTCAATTCCGGCACCACGGTCCCCGCTTCCAAGCTCTATCACAGCGCCGGCATCGCCCAGATCTCGCCCGCCGCCACCACGCCTTACTACACGCGCCAGGGCTTCAACACGGCCTTCCGGGTGGTCGCCAACGACAGCAAGGTCGGCGCCACCCTTGGCAGCTACGCGGTCCGGCGCCTCAAGGCGCGCCGCATCGCGGTGATCGATGACCGCACCGCCTTCGGCCAGGGCCTGGCCGACGAATTCGTCAAGTCGGTGCGGCGCATCGGCGGCGCGGCCATTGTCAGCCGCCAGTTCACCCACGACAAGGCCACCGACTTCAATGCCATCCTCACCCAGGTCAAGTCGAAACAGCCAGACCTGATTTTCTATGGCGGCATGGATGCGGTGGCCGGCCCCATGCTCAAGCAGATGCAGGCACTGGCAATCCGGGTGCCGTTCGTGAGCGGCGATGGGGTGTGCTCGGAAAAGCTGCCGCAACTGGCGGCCGAGGGCCTGGGCGAGAACCGCGTCACCTGCGCCGTCGCCGGCGGCGTCACCGGCCCCCAGGAAAAAGGCATGGCCGACTTCACTGAACGCTATCGCAAGACCTACCAACTGGAGCTGCAGACCTACGCCCCGTACGCCTACGATGCCGTGATGGTACTGGCCACGGCCATGCAGAACGCCAAGTCGGCGGACCCGGCGCGCTACCTGCCGGCCCTGGCCAAAATCCGCTATCAGGGCGTGACCGGCAACATCGCCTTTGACGCCAGGGGCGACCTGCGCAACGCGGCCATGACGCTGTACACCTACCGCGGCGGCAAGAAGACCAAGCTGGAGGTGCTGCGCTAGCCGTTGCGCCCATGCTGCACTTGCTGCGGCGCACGAAAAAAAGTTTCTACGGAGACTGTTTGGCTGTCGTATAGTCGCAACTGCGCTGCGCCGCTGCAGCGCTTGCTGACCCATTGCCGAGGATCCTGATGAAGAAACCGTTCACCGTTGCTGCCCTGTCCCTGTCGCTCTCCTTGTCCCTGTCCTGCTCTGCCCTGGCCGCCCCGGATGCACCCACCCCTGCCAGGTCGGCGCAGCAGAACAAGATGGTCAGCTGTAACGCCGAGGCGGCCGGCAAAAAGGGGGAGGAGCGCAAGGCCTTCATGAAGCAGTGTCTGAGCGCGGCCCCGGTCACGAAAGCGACCGCGCAGCAGGAGAAGATGAAGACCTGTAACGCGGACGCCGCCGGCAAGAAGGGCGACGAGCGCAAAGCCTTCATGAAGACTTGCCTGAGCGCGAAATAAGCAGCGCGCCAGCATTCGCCGTTTGCCCCCGCGCCCCGGTCCATGACCGAACCTGCCGCGCCGCCCAAGAGCCGCCAGAAGTTTTCACTGAACTGGGGCTATCTGGCCGCCATCACGAGCGGCCAGTCGGCCATTGACTTGAGCTCCCTGGCGCTGCGCAGCCTGCACGACGCGCGCCAGTTCGCGCGCGAGTACGGCTTTGACCTCGACCAGCACGCCACCTTGCTGCGCATCGTGCGCGCCCATCGCGAAGCGGTGGACTTCATCCTCGGCCACTTCGTCGACCCCGCCCATGCCGCCCTCATGCCCGAGGAAGTGCGCTTTGCCGACGACCCGCTGCTGCTGCTGGTCTATGCTTCCCAGCGCGGCGAGCAGACCGACCTGCTGCGCCTGTGGTCGTGCGCGGTGCTCAAGGTCATGCACGGGATCTTTTATATCGACAGTGACCTCAAGCTGCGCCACTTTGCCACCATCCGCGCGCAGATCTTTGCCAGCCTCGATGAGGTGATCCACCATGACGGCGTGCAGTACTACCTGACCGACGGTCAATTGCGCCTGCCCCTGCTGCATTACGACCGCAAGAGCCACAAGGGCAGGAACAGCATTTTGCTCAAGCTGCTGCAAAAGGCGGCCTATCTGGCCTCTGACATCTACGACCACCTGGGCGTGCGCCTGACGTTCAACACGCGCTTCGAGTGCCTGCTGGCGCTGCATGCGCTGCAGCGGGCGCACCTGCTGTCGGTGACCAACGTCGACCCCCAGCGCACCCGCAATACGCTGCTCGACCTGGAGGCGGCCAAGCAGGTGTTTGTCAAATACCGCAGCATGCTCGACTTCAGCGATGGCTATCCGGCCGCGCTGCTGCACAAGATGGACGAGGAATTGCTGGCCCTGGCCCAGCCCCAGAGTCGCAGCGACAATCCTCACAGCGGGGCCGGCTTTTCCAGCCTGCAGGTCACGCTGCGCAAGATGATCCATTTGCGCGGCGCCGATATCGAGCATGCGCACGATGGCGACGTGGATTTTTTCTTCGAGTACGAGATCCAGCTGATGGACCGCGCCAGCCATGACCGCAGCCAGTCCGGCCCGGCCAGCCACGAGGCGTACAAGCAGCGCCAGGTGGATACGGCGCGCCTGCGCGTATTGGGGCGCGACCTGCTGGATCTTATTGGGGCTGCCCGGGGCGGCAGTGGGGCACAGGCGCTTCCCGGCGGCGACGCGGCGCCGGGCCCACGCTGACGGCGCGGCAGGCCCGCCAGCATGGCCCGGCCTCGGACACTAGGGTCGGCCGACGATGGTGGCGGTCGCCATCAGTTCGTCAATCAGGGCCAGCGAATTCTTGCCTGACATGGCGTGCGGGTCGACCACGGGCAGGTCGGAAAAGCGCAGCAGCGTGGAGGCGTTGATCTTGCCCAGGTTGGCCTGGCCCATGGTCCAGCCGGCGTAGCGCCGCTCGCTCACTTCTTCATAGTGCAGCAGCACCACGTCGCTGTGGCGCGCATCGCGCAGGATTTTGGCGTACAGGGCGTTGATCGCTTCGCGCCCGCCTTCGAGCACCTGCATGAACACCTTGTCGCTGTGGCACAGGATGCCCGTAATGCCGTTCTGCGGGTTGTGTGCGTGCGCTTCCTGCATGATGTCGTGGATCTGGGCACATTCGATTCTGCCGATCGCACGGCTGGCGTACAGAAGTCTGACTAGCATGGTGACTCTCCGGTGACTGGCGGTTGGCGGTCTGGCTGAACAGCGCTTGCTCAGCGCTTGATCAGCGACAAAAATTCGCGGCGCAGGGACGGGTCCTTGAGGAAGGAGCCGTGCATGACGCTGTTGATCATTTTAGCGTCCATGTCCTTCACGCCGCGCCACTGCATGCAGAAGTGATCGGCTTCCATCACCACTGCCAGCCCGTCCGGCTGCATTTTTTCCTGCAGCAGGTCGGCCAGCTGCACCACCGCTTCTTCCTGGATCTGGGGCCGGCTCATGATCCACTGGGCGATGCGGGCATACTTGGACAGGCCGATCAGGGCCGAATGCTCATTCGGCATGACCCCGATCCAGACCTTGCCGATCACCGGACACAGATGGTGTGAACAGGCGCTGCGCACGGTGATGGGGCCAACGATCATCAGTTCATTCAGATGGGCTGCATTGGGAAATTCCGTCACCGGCGGCATCGGAACATAGCGCCCGCCAAAGACTTCGTTGACGAACATCTTGGCCACGCGCCGGCCCGTGTCCTGGGTGTTGTGGTCATGCTCGGTATCGATCACGAGGCTTTCCAGCACCCCCTGCAGCTTGCTGCTCACTTCGTCCAGCAGGGCCTCGAGTTCGCCCGGCTCGATGTAGGCGGCAATGTTGTCGTTCGCATGGAAACGGGTCTTGCTCGCCACCAGGCGCTCGCGGATGCGCTGCGACACGGGGATCGTTACCGGTGTCAGGGTCGTGGTCTTGTCGGTTGCCATGTTCGGGCCTATGGTGAAAGTGCGGGGGTCTGCAGCTGACTGCGGCGTAAATTATACTGTGTCAACAGTCCGGGAGCGCGGCACTGGCCGCGGCGGCCCGGGTCAATCGCGCGCCCCTTGCCAAGGCGGCAAGGCTTTGGGATCATGGGGGCATGAAAATTTCTCTCCCCCTGATTGCGCGCCTGTGTGGCGCCATGGTGCTGGCGTCGGCCAGTGTGGCTTGCAGCGGCGTGTCCGGCAATGGCGAGGCGCCGGCGACGGCTGCACCGGCCGCGGCCGCGCCGGCCCCCGCTCCCGTGGTGGCGGCCGCGCCGGCCGGCACGGCCCGTTCCCGGCTCATGGCCGAAATCGGCGATGCCGCGTGCGATACGGCGCAGCAATGCAAGACCGTCCCCGTCGGCAGCAAGGCCTGTGGCGGCCCGGAAGGGTATCTGGCGTATTCCACCAAACGCAGCGACAGTGCCAAGGTGGCACGCCTGGCTGCCGAAGATGCGGCCCAGCGCAAGGAACAGGACCAGCGTTCGGGCATGATATCGAACTGCATGATGCTGATGGACCCGGGCGCCACCTGCAGCGCCGGCCGCTGCGTGACCGCCAAACCGGGGGCGGTGGCCAGCTAGCGCCGCCCGTTCCAGACCCCGCGTAAAAATTGCTTACACACAATTTTATGCGCGGGGGGCGCGCTTTCGGTATCATGGGGGTTCGAGAATTACGCGTAAGGACATTATCATGAACCAACGCCGCTCCTTCCTGAAGACCTCCGTTGTGCTTGCTTCTGCCATGGGTGTGCCTGCCCTCGCCCGCGCTGCTGTTGCTGCGCCGCATGAACGCGTGTTGCGACTGTACAACACGCACACGGGCGAAAGTATCAAGCGGGTATTCTGGGCCGAAGGCCAGTTCATTCCTGACGCCATGGCCGATATCAACAAGCTGTTGCGTGACCACCGCAGCAATACCATCAAGGACATGGACCCCAAGCTCTTGCTCCTGCTCGACAAGGTCAGTGCCAAGTTCGGCGGTTCGGACGTCCTGCATGTCATTTCCGGCTATCGCTCGCCGGAGACCAATGCCAAGCTGGCCAAGGCCAGCGGGGGCGTGGCCCGCCACAGCATGCACCTTGACGGCAAGGCCATCGATATCCGCATCCCCGGGCGCGACCTGGCTGCCCTGCACAAGGCGGCCCTGGCGGAAAAGTCGGGCGGTGTGGGCTACTATCCCTCGTCGCAATTCGTCCACCTCGACACGGGCCGCACCCGCCACTGGTAATGCGGGCCACTGGTCACCGGGCAAAGGGCATGATGGGGGCACCGCGCCTGCGCCACATCCTTGCCCTGGCCGCCCTCGTCTCTGCCTCCTGGGCACCGGGCGCGGCGGCGCAAGTAGCGCCCGCAGCCCAGCCCATGCAGACCGTGCGCGTGCCGTTCGTGCGCGACCCGGTCGACAAGTCTTACCGCAAAATGATCCGCGGCATGGACCGCTTCGCGCGCGACCGCGCCCTGGCGCCCCAGGCAACACTGCGCTTCCGGCTGCTGCCGCGCCTGCCCAATTCGCAGCTTGAAGGCGTGACCCTGCGGGTGCTGGGCGACAATGTATCGCTGCCGCTCACGATTGCTCCCGATTTCAGCTTTGTCCTGCCGCGCAACAGCCAGGCCTTCAATGAAGATGCGGCCGTCATTGCCAGCCGCCGCAGCGACAGCATGACCTGGCGCGCCTGGGTGCAGTCGCCCGGCCTGGCCCCCGGCACCCGCCGCCTCGGCGACCTGCGCCTGGAATGCCTGGTCGGCATGGAGTCGGGCCTGGTATCGAACAGTTCCCCCATGTTCGGCTGGCTGTCGAACATGCTGACCGATCCGGACCAGGTCTGTGGCCAGCCCGATGGCAATTATTTGTTCTTTGCCGACCGTCCCCTGTTCAGCGTGATCCTGCGCCACGGCAGCCGCACCCAGGTGCTGCCCTTCGACATGCTGTATGCGGGGGGCCAGCAGACACGCGAGATGCTGCCGTTTTGCGACTGCCAGGTGCTGCTTGACCGCAGCTACTATGCCCCGATCTGGGACCGCAGCTGGCCCGACGACACGGTCGTCGCCTTCGAGTACATGACCGATGCGGCGGTGCAGCCATGAGGCGCGTCCCGCATCTGGCCCTGGCACTGTCGCTGGGCGCTTGTGCCGGCACCCCGCCCCCGCCCGGCACCCAGGTCGAGCAAGCGCGCCTGGCCGCTGCCACCGTCCCCGGCCAGGCCACCCGCGCCAGCGTGCTGGCCGCCCTTGGCCCTACCCGCAGCATTGCCTTCGACAGCGGCTACCAGGTGTGGCTGTACCAGGCCCCCCAGGGGAACGGGCTGTTTTCCGAGTATGTCGTGCTGTTCGATCCCAGCGGCGTGGTGAGCAAGACGCGCCAGGGTGCGCCGGCCCCGGCAAAATCAGGCAAATAAACACGATTGCACTAAACTTTTTGCGCTGTTCGCCACTCTAAACACCGAATCGCGATATCCGGGGCGGGCGTTCATGCACAACCATCTTGTCCAGTTTTATGAGGATGACGTTTTCCTCATCAAGGGGCTGGCCGACTTCATCGGCGGCGCCATCGCGGCCGGGCACAAGGGCATTGCCATCGCCACGTCCGAACACCTGCGCAGCCTCGAGCAAACCTTGCAGGGGCGGGGCCTGCTCGATGAACACGGATCGGCCAAGAGCGGGCGCTACCTGCCGCTGGCCGCAGACTGCATGCTGCCCCTGTTCATGGAACGAGGCGAGCCGGTGGAAGAGCGCTTCCAGGATGCCATCGGCGGCATCATCCGCGATGCCGCCGAGCATGAGCACGACCAGATTTTCGTGTTCGGTGAAATGGTGGCCATCCTGTGCGCGCCGGCCCACCGCTCGCTCTATTCCACGGGCAAGCACGACGCCGCCATCAAGGTGGAACGCTACTTCAACAAACTGCAGCGGCACTACCCGTTTTCACTGCTGTGCGCCTACCCCCTCAATGCTTTTCCGAGCGCCAACGACGCTGCCATGTTCAGCGAAGTGTGCAATCTGCACAGCCATGTCCTGCCGGCCGAAAGCTTCGACCCGGCCGTCAATATCGACCACCTGCACCGCACCGTCGCCACCTTGCAACAGCAAGCCTATTCCCTGTCCACCGAGGTCCACAGCCGCCAGCAGATCGAGCAGGCCATGCGTGAGGTCAATGTCGACCGCCTCACGGGCCTGGCCAACCGCAACGTCTTCCACGACCGGCTCGAGCGCGACATCAAGGTATCGCGGCGCAGCGGTCTGCCGCTGGCCCTGCTGTTCATTGATCTCGACCACTTCAAGGAAATCAACGACACCCTGGGCCACCAGGTAGGCGACACACTGCTCAAGCAGGTAGGCCAGCGCCTGCAAACCTATGTGCGCGAGACCGATACCGTGGCACGCCTGGGCGGCGACGAATTCACCGTCACCCTGAGCGAGCTGCACGAGGTCGACACCGTCACCGATATCGCGCACAAAATCCGCACCGACCTGGCACGGCCATTTCGCCTTGGCAGCGACATGGCCTATATTTCGGCCAGCATTGGCATCACGCTGTATCCGCGCGACGGCGACAATGCCGTCGAACTGCTGCGCAATGCCGACCAGGCCATGTACCAGTCCAAGGACCAGGGCCGCAACCGGCTCAGCTACTTTACGCCCTGCATGCAGGAAGCGGCGCAGGCGCGCATGACCATGAGTAACGAGCTGCGCCGCGCCATCGACGACCGCCAGCTTGCACTCCACTATCAACCCATCGTCGATATGGCCAGCCGGTGCGTGCGCAAGGCCGAAGCCTTGCTGCGCTGGTCGCATCCCCAGCTGGGCCAGGTCAGTCCCGTCGACTTCATTCCCATTGCCGAGCACAATGGCCAGATCATCGGCATTGGCAACTGGGTGTTCCAGGAGGCGCTGGCCTTTGCCCGCCACTGCCGCACCATTGAGGGCGAGCTGACCATCAACGTCAATGTGTCGCCGGCCCAGTTTTATCACGGCGATGACATCTGGGGCAGTTGGCTCAGCGACGGTACCATGGCAACCATCGGCAGGGACAGCGTGCCCGAGGTAGGCCTGGAAATCACGGAAGGCTTGCTGCTCGCTTCCAGCCCCACGGTCATGAAGCAGCTGCGCCTGTTTCATAAGGCCGGCATCAAGATTTCGCTCGATGACTTCGGCACCGGTTATTCCTCCCTGTCCTACTTGCGCAAATTCAATCTCGACTTTCTCAAGATTGACCAATCCTTTGTCTACAACCTCGACAACGATGCAGCCAATGTTGCCTTGTGCGAAGCCATCATCGTCATGGCCCACAAGCTTGGCCTCAAGGTGATTGCAGAAGGGGTGGAAAATGAGGCCCAGGCCGAGATCCTGCGCGCGGCAGACTGCGATTACGGCCAGGGTTTTCTGTTCAGCGAGCCACTGCCGGGGCCTGCCTTCGAGCAGTTACTCAGGCAGGGACACAGTGCGGCGGCCTGACACCGGCCCGGCCGCGGCAAGCGCCAGCGCCAGCCGCTACAATGGCAGACCCGGGCTTGCCGGCCCACCGTTTGCGCGCCGCCTTCATGGATCATCCTCCCCGTTCGCCCCAGACCATTGCCATGCTCGGCGTGACCCAGCTTGTCTCCTGGGGCAGCCTGTACTACGCCTTTGCCATCCTGTCCCAGAGCATTGCCCGGGATACCGGCATGCGCCCGGAAATTGTGTTTGGCGCCTATTCCTGGGCCCTGCTGGCCTGCGGCCTGGCCGCGCCCGTGGTCGGCAGGCTGATCGACCGCCATGGCGGGCGCCCGGTACTGGCCGGCGGTTCCGTGGTCACGGCTGCAGGTTTTTTCCTGCTGGCCCATGCCAGCGGGGTGTTTCTGTACTTTCTCGCCTGGACCGTGCTGGGACTGGGCATGGCCGCGGTGCTGTACGACGCCGCCTTTGCCGCCCTCAACTACCGCTTCGGCCTCGATGCCCGGCGCGCCATTGCCAGCCTGACCCTGTTTGGCGGATTTGCCAGTACCGTGTTCTGGCCCCTCACGCTCAAGCTCGACACGGCGCTGGGCTGGCGCGATACCTATTTCATCTATGGCCTGGTCCAGCTGCTGCTGTGCCTTCCCCTGCACCTCATGCTCGACCGGCACCAGGCGCCGCGCGTGGCGCCGGCCGCCAGCCGCACCCGGGCCGACTTCACCCTGCGCCAGGCCCTCCACCATCCCATGTTCTGGATGCTGGCGCTGGCGCTGGCGGCCAACCAGTTCATTTTCTCGGCCCTCTCGGTCCACCTGATCGGCATCCTGCAGGGCTTTGGCCATTCCGTCACCAGCGTGGTCATCATGTCGTCCCTGATCGGCCCCATGCTGGTGGCCGGGCGCCTGCTGGAAATGACCTTCGGGCACCGCGTGGGCGCCGACACCCTGGGCAAGCTGTGCTTTGCCACCTTGCCGGCAGCCATGCTGCTGGTCATGTTCCTGGGCCGCCATCAGCTGGCCATGGCCCTGTTCTGCGCGGTATACGGCCTGGCCACCGGCATCCTGACCATCGTGCGCGGGACCGTGCCCCAGCTGCTGTTTGGGACGCGCAATTATGGCGCCATTGCCGGCGCCCTTGCCACGCCATCCCTCCTGACCAAGGCCGCCGGGCCCCTGGCCGTCGCTGCCATGATGGGGGCCCAGGCCGGTCCCGCGCCCCTGTTCGGCATGCTGCTCGCGTTTTCCCTCGTCTCCCTGGTGCTCTACCTGCTGGCGCTGCGCGGCCAGGCCGCCGCGCCCGCACCAGTGGCGACCGGCTAGAATAGCCCTATTGCCACTTTCCGAGTACGCCATGGCCCGCCTGCAGCTCGACTTTCCCGAAGAACAGTATTACTACACGACCCCGCTCACCGTGCGCGTGACGGACATTAACGGTGCCAATCACCTGGGCAACGATTCCATGATTTCCATGATTTCGGAAGCCCGCGCCCGCTTTCTGTACGAGTTTGGCGTGCGCGAAACGGAACGCGACGGCACCGGCATCATCGTCACCGACCTGGCCACCACCTACCGGGCGGAAGCACATGCCCGGGATCAATTGCTGTTTGAAGTGGGCGTGATGGACTTTAACAAGTACGGCGGCGACATCACCTTCCGCATCACGCGCCCGCGCGACAAGACCCTGGTGGCCATGGCCAAATCCGGTTTTGTGTTTTACAACTACAAGACCAGCCAGGTCGTGGCCATGCCGGACGAGTTCCGCGCCAAGTTTCCGCGCGCCAATTGGATCGACTGAGCCCGCACCCGCTGTTTCTCCCGTACTACTCGAAATTGCTGTTTGGGCTAGACTTTTATCACAGCCAAGCGCACGCGCGGTTCCCACACCCCGCGCCAATGTAAGTCAATTGAAGGAGAGAACATGAATTCAACCTGGATTGTGTCGGCCGATCGCGGCCGCGCCCGCATCTTTCTCGAGTCTGACCGCAACAAGCCTCTGCAAGAAATCGAGGACATGGTCAGTCCCTCGGCCCGCACCCGCACCTCGGACGAATACACCGACCGCATCGGGACCTTTGCAGGGGGCAAGAGCATCCACAAGACGGGTGGCCATCTGCCCAGCAGCCAGTACGAGCCGCCGACCACCCCGGACGAGCACGAGACTGAAGTGTTTGCCAAGGAAGTGTGCGGCTACCTGCTCAAGGGCAAGCAGGAAGGGCGCTTTGACAAGCTGGCCCTGGTGGCCGCACCGGGCTTTCTCGGCTCGCTGCGCAACGAGCTCGATGCCCAGCTCAAGCCCCTGGTCAGCTATGAAATCAACAAGGATTACACCCATTCCAACGGTCAGCAGCTGCGCGAACTGATCGACGCCCACAACAGCAAGCAGTAAGCGCGCAGTCACCGCGCGCGGCAAGGCCGCCAGGCCGCAGCCCACGCCACATGCGTGGGCTTTTTTGTGGGCGGCACAAAACAATCTTGAAATAGCTGGAACTATTGGCGCTCGAACTGGCAATATCAGTAGAGACCCGCCATGACCACCACCACCGACCCCGACACCGACCTCCTGCGCCAGATGCGCGCCGGACAGGCAGCCGCCTTCCAGGCCCTTTACCGGCGTCACCAGGGGCCGCTGTACCGGTTTGCCGTACTGCGCACCGGTTCGCCCGACACGGCAGCGGACGTGGTCCAGGAAGTGTTCATGGGCCTGCTGACCGACAGCCTGAAGTTCGATCCACTGCGCGGCGCCCTGCCCAATTTCCTGTTTGGCGTCACGCGCAAGCTGATCCTCAAGCACGAGACGCCGCGCTTGCGTGAACAGTGTCTGGAAGAAGTGGACAGCGAGGATGACGACGCAGATGAGATTGCCTGCGAAGCGCAGGAACCGCTGTCCCGGCTGCTCAGCGATGAGGTGGCCGAGCAGGTGAGAGGCGCGCTGGCGCTGCTGCCGCCGCACTACCGCGACCCCCTGATCCTGTACGAACTGCATGACCTGTCCTACCTGGAGATTGCCGAGATCTGCCAGGTCGACCTGGGCACGGTGCGCTCGCGCCTGTCGCGCGGACGCGCCCTGATGGCAAAGCGCCTGGCGCAGCTGCGCCGCGATGCCACCGTCAACCCGCTAACGGCAGCCTGACTGCCATCCGAGGCCGCACATGAAAATGGATGAACACACCGACCCGCTGCTCGACCCGCCCTTCGCCGCCCTGCGCGGCGCCATGGCCGGCCTGAACGCGCCGCGCGGCGTGGAAAAGGAATTGCTGGATGCCTTTGCCCGCCAGTTCCCGCCGCGCCGCTGGTACCACGCCTTGTCGCCGCGCCAGTGGGGCATGGCCGGCGGCGTGGGCAGCACCGCACTGGTGGCCGTGCTGGCGCTGGGCCTGTCGACCCAGGTGCCGCCCCCGGCCCTGCCCGCCGCCCCGGCCGTCACGGTCGATGACGGGGCCGCCTTTATCGCCCTGGCCTCGGCCGAGCGCATCGAGCAGGAACCCCACGCGCGCATGCTGGAAACGGACGTACCGCGCACGGCGCTGGCCGCGATCGGCCTGCCGGTCACGCCGGAAAACGCGGGCGACTCGGTGCGCGCCGAAGTACTGGTCGGCGCCGACGGCTCCCCACTGGCCCTGCGGCTGGTGGCCCTGCCTTGAATGGCTGTTTTTTTTATCTATCACTGACGAGGACACCATGAATACCAGACATCTCCTGCTCGCCGCCCTGCTGGCCGGCGCCTTTTCTCCTGCCCTGGCATGGCAGGGCGGCACGGCCGCCCTGGAAGCGGGCGTCATGGACGCCGAGGGCGACGTGCCCGGCCCGGCCCGGCATGCAGTGCGCGAGCGCGTGCTGGTGCACGGACCCGGCCACCCCATGATGGCCCACTTCGGCCCCGGGCTGATGCATCACGGCAAAGCCGTCAAGAATGCCCCGTACAGCGCGGAAGCGGTCAATGAATTCCAGCGCAACCTGTCCGACGGCAACCAGATCGTCACCAGGACCAGCACCATGAGCTACCGCGACAGCGCCGGCCGCATGCGCCAGGAAACGCGTGACCACACGGGTGCGCTGCGCAACATCACCATTGTCGATCCTGCCGAAGGCATCACCTGGGTGCTGCAGCCGGACGCGAAGACAGCCATGAAAATTGGTCCGCACCGCGAGATCGCGCGCATCGCTGCCGACAAGGCCCGCGTCCACGCCGAAGCTGCGCGCGACGACGTGCGCAAGCACGTCATCATCAAGCGCATTGAGCGCGATGCGGAACGGGAAGCGCGCGCGGGCCTGCGTGAACTGGGCCGCCAGCGCGAAGAAATCCGCGTGCTGGTGGACAAGGACATGGCGGGCCGCCTGCCCATGCCAGGCATGGAACGCCTCGGGCCGGCCCTGGCCGGCGCCCTGGGGGACGGCAAGTGGTCGGCCAAGGCCAGCGTCAAGGACCTGGGGACGAAGGACATGGAAGGCATCCAGGCCCAGGGCAAGCTGCGCAGCTATGAAATTCCCGCCGGCGAAATTGGCAACCGCCATCCGATCGTGGTCAGTACCGAAAGCTGGTATGCGCCCGAACTGCAGGTGACGCTGATGACGCGCCACAGCGATCCGCGCAGTGGCGACCGGACTTACCGCCTCTCCGGCGTCAAGCGCGACGAGCCGGCCGCTTCCCTGTTCACCGTTCCGTCCGACTACACGGTCAGGGATACAATGGCCGAGGTGCGCAAGTCACTGGACATCAAGAAAGGCGCGAAATAAGTGATTCCACCAACAAAAGCCCGGCAATGCCGGGCTTTTGTTGGCGACTGTGACAGACTTAGCGCACTGCCAGCTTTTCCTTGAACCAGTCGTCAAGCATCTGCTTTTCGTAGCGCAGCGTGTCACCCGTAAAATACCGGTTCAGGCGATTGGTGTACATCATGTTCTGCACCACTTCTTCGCCGCTCTTGAGCACTTGTCCATCCTGGGTGATGCTGTAGCGCAGCTTCATGTGGGGCCAGTCGGCGCCGCCATTGATGACGCGAATATCGTAAATACTCCAACGCACCGGACGCTGGCGTCCCGCCAGATCGATGTCGAGCACTTCCACATTAAGGGTCTGGCCCGGCGGCAGCTGCGCCGCCAGCTTCTTGAAGTGGTCGCTCAGCTCTCTGAGCACTTCCTGGCGCTGCCACTCGTAATGTCCCAGGTCGGCAAACTGCTCCGGCGCCTGGTAGGTGACGTTGACCCCGGCGGCGGCAGGCGCGGCCACGGCCAGTGCGGCGGCTACGCAGGCAATCTGACGGATGACATGTTTCATTTCAGTTCCTTTAACGATGAATGAGATCCTGCTTCCAATATAGGCTTTTTTTGCCCCGTTTAAAGGAAGTCTGCCACCCAGTTTGTATCCAATTGTTAGCCCCCGCACACAGCGCCGACCCTATTGCCCAGACAATAGCAGTAAAGGAGGCGCACCGTGCCAGAAGGACCATCACTGTACATATTCAAGGAAGAAGCGGCCAGCTTCAAGGGCAAGAAGATTGCCATGGCCGAAGGCAACACCAAAACCGTCGATCTTGACAGCCTGGCAGGCCAGCGCGTCACGGCCCTGCACACCTGGGGCAAGCACTTCCTGATCGAGTTGAACAAGACGGTGCTCAAGGTCCATTTCCTGCTCTTTGGCAGTTACCGCATCAACGAACGCAAGGAGACCCCGCCCCGCCTGTCCCTGCAGTTCACCGATGGTAGCGAACTGAACATTTACGCCAGCTCCATCAAGGAACTCGACCGCGAAGCCTTTGCCGCCTACGATTTCACGGCCGATGTGATGTCGCCCACCTGGGACCCGGCACTGGCGCGTAAAAAACTGCGCGCCCGGCCCGATATGCTGGCCTGCGATGCCCTGCTCGACCAGTCGATTTTCTCGGGCGTGGGCAATATCATCAAGAATGAAGTGCTGTTCCGGATCCGCCTCCATCCCCTGTCCACCATGGGCGCACTGCCGGCGGCCAAGCTGCGCCAGCTGGTGGAACAGGCGCGGGTCTACAGCTTTGACTTCCTGGAGTGGAAGAAACAGTTCGTGCTCAAGAAGCACTGGCTGGCCCACGCCAAGCGCACCTGTCCGCGCTGCGACATTCCATACACCAAGGCCCACCTGGGCAAGTCGAATCGCCGCAGCTTTTTCTGCGAAAAGTGCCAGAAACGCTATACCTAGGCTTCACCAGCTGCCGTCAGGCGGGATCGCGAAAGCCGCTTTCAATCCATTTGGCGGCGCTGGTGCCGGTGAGCTTGAAGCCGGCGCTGGTGCGCACGCTGCCCACCAGGTCGCCATCGGGATTGAAGGCGGCCAGCTTGGCAAACGGATGCTCTTCATCGGGCACGATTTCCATCGTCACCTTGTATTCCACATCGTCCACCATGACCCACAGCTTCTTGTGGAGAATGGCTTGCAGTTGCTGCTCGTGGCGCCGGATCACTTCCGACGCCGTCTTGACCAGGGTGTGGAAGGCATTGACGTCCAGCGGCTTGGGATTTTTCTTGTCGCGGCCCATGGTCCACGGACCAACGAGGGCCGGCTCAGGTTCGCCGTCGCGGATCATGGCCACGGCCCAGCCTTCATCTTCTTCGTTCTTGATGACCTTGGCGGTCCAGCCATTGCCCTGCCACAGGCGCGCTTCCTGCACCAGGGCGCCCTCCTCTTCGCTGTCGGGGTGGTTGTCGGGGTTCTCGGATGCAAGGTCGGTCATGGCAATGGTAAGAGCTGGGTGGGGCTACATGATAGACCAATTTGCCCACCCGGGTCATGCCAGGCGCTGCCGGCAACGCCGCCCCGTAATGAACAAATATTTCATTGAAGGCACTGCGTAGAAAGAAAATTTCAAGCATCCCGCCAGTGCTGGCGGCAAGAAAAAGCCCGCATGGCGGGCCTGGGTTTATTGAACACTGGCAGGCGTGAGCCGCCAGGCCGGCGCCCCGGGCGGCAGCAGGGGCGGGCCCACGGGATCGGTGCGCGGGTCGATGGCCGGTGCCGGCGCGTCATAGCTGTATTTGTGAATGATGATCGGGGGAATCGCCGGTGGCGCCGATGGCGGCCCCTTGGGCCCGCCCCCTCCCAAAAGCTTGCGCAAATGGCGCGCAATATCGCCGAAAGCCGAATATGCCAGGTGGTCGACTGGATAATAAACAAATTGCATGTTGAAATCCCCCTCCGGTAAGCAGGGATTCAGTATAGGCAATATAAATCGTATTTCAAGGCAAAAAATATGCATGCCGCCCACCGCCGGCGGCCTTGCCATTTCATCGCCCCGGCAGCCATTTCACCCCATCAAACATGCAGCCTGTCGCAATCGGCGCGCATCGCGTTTCGCCCGCCGCTACAGTACTTCCATACCCGACAACAAGCCTTACCAACCCTTACCAACCCTTACTTACAGCGAGGCCTGCCATGAGAAAGCTCCTTCCTTTCATTATCCTGTTCATTCTTGCCATGCTGCTGTGGGATGCGGCCGTCGATCCCTTCCACATGTCGGTCAACCTGGACGACGCCGATTTTGACGGCCCGCTGGGCGCGCTGATGGCAGCGGCCCTCGCTGGCGGTGGCCTCATCATCGGCATCGTGGTGGTGGCCGTGGTGGCCGTGGTCCTGGCGGTGGTGTTTGCCGGCGTGGGCGTGGTGGTGTGCGGCGCCCTGGTACTGGCGGCCCTGCTCGGCGCCCTGGCACTGGTGCCGGTCATGCTGCCGGTGCTCATTCCGGTGGCCCTCATCTGGTACCTGATGATGCGCGACCGCCGTCAGCGCCACAGCACCGCTGAAGCAGCGCCATTGTAAGGCCAGCGGCCCGGCGCCCTGCAAGGAGCGCCGGGCCGGATCAGATTCCCTCGACCAGCCGCATCGCGAACACGATCGGCAAGCCGGCCGCAATCACCTTGCGCGCCGCCGCCCCAAAATCGTAGGGCACCCGGAAGAAACTCACTTCGCGCGTGACATCGTCATACAGCGCATAGCAGGCGGCGTTATTGGCGTCGCGCGGCTGCCCCACCGACCCCGGGATCACCAGGTACTGGTGCAGCCGATTCAGACTGATCGGCTTTCCCGGCTCCGGCCGCGCCGCGCCCATGCGGCCATCGCTGGCGCGCCGGTACAGGGCCGGCGCATGCACATGGCCTGAAAACACCACCCGGCTTTCCGTGGCGGCCAGGCTGCGCTCGGCCTCCTCCACCCCGGTCACATATTCCCACTTGGCCGGATTGTGGGCACTGGCATGGACAAACAGCAGCGCATCCTTCTCGCGCACCAGGGGCAGTTCGGCCAGGAAGCGCACCTGGGCCGGCGAGAGCTGGCCGCGCGTCCATGCGATCACTTCGCGCGCCTCGGCATGCATGCTCGATTTTGCTTCGCGCGTGGCCGCCAGGTCGTGATTGCCCTGCACCGCAATGGCCCCGCGCGACACATATTCCGCCACCGTATCAACCACCCAGGCCGGATCCGGCCCGTAGCCGACAAAGTCGCCCGTAAACGCGTACATGTCGGCCTTTTGCTGTTCGGCGTGTGCCAGGCAGGCGCTGGTGGCCTCGCGGTTGGCGTGCAGGTCGGTCAGGAGGGCGAGGCGCATGGGAAGGTCCGGAAAAAAGCGGGGCCCAAAGGCCAGTTACGGTGCGCCCAGTATAGGCGCGCGGACGCGCCAGCGGAAGGTCATTGATGCCCACGCACCGGCGCAAGCGCTGCCGCCTGATCCGAAAACAACAGCACGCGCAGCTAGCTTGACAGCGCCATTCGCGCGGCGGCGTACTGCCGGTAGCCACGCGCGCGCAGTTCGCACGCCGGGCAGCTGCCGCAGCCATAGCCCCAGTCATGCAGCTCTCCGCGCTGGCCCAGGTAGCAGGTGTGGGTGTCGCGCCGGATCAGGTCCACCAGCGCCTGGCCTCCGGCCGCCTCGGCCAGTTCCCAGGTTTGCTTCTTGTCGATCCACATGAGCGGCGTTTCAAGCTTCAGGCGCGTGGCCATGCCCAGGTTGAGCGCCACCTGCAGCGCCTTCATGGTGTCGTCGCGGCAGTCCGGATAGCCGGAAAAATCCGTTTCGCACATGCCGCCCACCAGCACATTGAGCCCGCGCCGGTACGCGAGCGTGGCCGCCACCGTCATGAACAGCAGATTGCGACCGGGGACAAAGGTATTCGGCAAACCATTGTCCTGCATGGCAATGGCGACATCGCTGGTGAGCGCCGTATCGGAAATTTTGCCGATCAGCGACAGGTCAAGCAGGTGATCGTCACCGAGGCGCGCGCGCCAGGCCGGCCTCAGGGCGCGCATGCCGTCCAGCACGGCCGGGCGCACCGTCAGTTCGATTGCATGGCGCTGGCCATAGTCGAAGCCGACCGTTTCCACGCGGCCATATCGTTCGAGCGCCCACGCGAGGCAGGTGGTGGAGTCCTGGCCTCCGCTGAACAGGACCAGGGCGCTATCGGCAGAGTGAAGTGGCATGGAATTCAATTAATGTTAGGCGTCCGTCATCATTTTGGGCATTCCGGTAAGATAACCCAAGCACCTTCCCGAATGGAGTCACATGTTGCCCGCAAGACTAGACCTTACCATCGTCCCGGGGCCGCGGCGAGCACGAATTCTGGCACACATTGCCACGGCCGTGTTCAGCTTGCTGGTCGGGGCCGCCGCGCTGGCCCAGGGGGTCAAGTACACGGTCGACATCGAGGCGCCACGCGCCATGCGCGAACTGCTCGACGAAAACCTGGACCTGGTGCGCTGGCGCGGCAACGCGCGCCTCGATATCGACCAGCTCCAGCGCCTGGTCAAGGCCGCGCCCGAGCAGGCCCGCACCCTCATTGCCACCGAAGGCTATTACAACCCGAAGATTTCAGCCGGCCTCGATACCAGCGGGGCCACACCGGTGGCGCGCATTATTGTCGACCCGGGCGTCCCGGTGACCGTGGGCGATGTCGAGATCGTGCTCGACGGTTTTCCGGTCAGCGGCGAAGATGCCGGATCTTACGACAAGTCCGAGCTGCGCGAGAGCTGGGACCTGCCCGTGGGCGAACGCTTCCGCCAGGCCGACTGGGAGGCCGCCAAGCGCAACCTGGTGCGCAGGGCCATTGCCAGGCGCTACCCGCGCGCGCAGATCACCGAGTCCACGGCCATCGTTGATCCCGAAGTCAACCGCGCGCTGCTGCGGGTAGTGCTCGACAGCGGCCCGGAAGTGCGCATTGGCCAGTTGCGCATCGAAGGGCTCCAGCGCTACTCGCCCTCCATCATCAACAATCTCAATCCGATCGAGCCGGGCGATGTGTACGATGAAGCGGCCATGCAGGCTTTCCAGGCCAGGCTGCAGGATACGGGCTACTTTTCCAGCGTCCAGGTCAGCACCGACAATACGCGCGCCCTCAACGAAGACATCGAATCGATGACCGAGGAGCAAAAGGCCACGCCCACGCCGCCGCCCGAGCCGCTGGTGACCATGCCGCTGTTGGTGCGGGTGACGGAAAACAAGCAGAAGAACCTGTCGGTCGGTGTCGGTGTCTCCTCCAACACCGGTGCCCGTGCCCAGGTGGCCTACGACGACCTGTCCATCTATGGCCTGCGCATGAAGAGCAATATCCTGGCCGAGACCAAGCGCCAGAGTGCACGCGCCGACTTCTTCTTCCCCACCAAGCCCAAGGGCTACAACGACAGTTTCGGCGCCGCTTTCGAGCGCAACGACATTGAAGGCGAAGTGCGGGCCGTGTCCACCGTAGCCGCGCGCCGGGCCTGGGGCGATCCCCTGCACGAACGCAGCATCTCGCTCGAGTACCTGTACGAGCAGCGCAAGGTGGGCGACGCAGAAGCGGTGCGCAGCCAGTCGCTGCCCTTTACCTACAACTTCACCAAGCGCGAGCTCGACGACCTGCTGCTGCCGACCAAGGGATACGCCCTCAATGCGCAGCTGGCCGCCGCTGTCCTGCCGCTGCTCACCGACGAACGCTTCATCCGCCTGAGCACGCGCTACATCAACTACCGGCCCATCGGCGCTTCCGGCACGCTGGTGCTGCGCGCCGAAGCCGGCGCACTCGGTTCGCGCTCCAAGGTGGGCGTGCCCGCCACCTTCCTGTTTCGGGCCGGCGGCGACCAGTCGGTGCGCGGCTACGGCTACCAGGAACTGGGCGTGCGCGAAGGCGACGCCATTGTCGGCGGGCGCTATCTGCTCACCGGCAGTGTCGAGTACCAGTACTGGTTCAAGCCGCCCTGGGGCATCGCCGTGTTCTACGATGCCGGCAACGCGGCTGACCGCATCAAGGACCTCAAGCCGGAATCGGGTTTTGGTGTGGGCGCGCGCTGGCGCAGCCCCGTGGGTCCCATCAATGTCGACATCGCCTATGGCCAGGCGGTCAAAAAGGCACGACTGCACTTCTCGCTTGGATTTACATTCTGATGAACGACGCCACCACTGCTGATACCCCCGACCAGGCGCCGGAAGGCGCGCCGCACCAGCGCCGCTGGCCGCGCCGGCTCGCCATTGGCCTTGCCATCACCGGCGCCCTGGCCGCCGCCGGCTACTGGTACCTGGGACGCGAGTCGACCTTGCAGATGCTGGTGCAGCGCGTGGCCGATGCCAGCGGCGGCTCGGTGACCGTCACCGGCGTGAGCGGGTCGCTGTACGGCGCCATGCACATGGACAAGGTGGTCTTCAAGAGCCCCACGCAGCTGATCACGGCAGAAAACCTCGATATCGACTGGTCGCCCTTGCAGTACTTCAGCAAGGGCATTGCAGTGAACAAGCTGCATGTCATGAGCCTGCGCCTGGACACGCTCAAGGAGAGCGAAAAGGCGACCATGCCGGTGTCGCTCGAAGCGCCATTCAAGCTCGATTTGAACGACGCGCGCATCAACAAGGTCACCACGACCAACCAGGGCGCGTCCACCGTGATCGCGGACGTGCGCTTCAATCTCTCCGGCGGCAAGCAGAAATGGACGCTGGAAAACGGCAGTGCCATCACGCCGTGGGGCTACGCCAAGGCCGAAGGTTCCATCGGGGCGCAGCGCCCGTTCAAGCTCGATGCCAAGGCCAGCCTGACCCAGCTCGTGCCCAAGGGACAGGATGCAGCCCAGGTTAACATGCAGGTGACGGGCGACCTGGAAACGACCCAGGTGGTGGCGTCGGGCCGCTCCGGCCGCGCCACCGGCGACGCGCGCCTGACACTGTCGCCCTACAGCGACATTCCACTGCGCGCCATGGCCATCAATGGCCAGAACCTGGACCCGGGATTTTTCAACCCCAACCTGCCTACCGCCGACCTGACCGTCAACATCGCCGCGCGCGTCGATGACAAGCGCAACGTCAAGGGCAGCGTGAATATCGTCAACCAGGGGCCGGTGGGCACCATCGACAAGGATCTCCTGCCACTGCGCGCCATGCGCGGCGACTTGTCGGGCGACCTGTCGGCGCTCAAGATCGACGGCGCCGTGATCGACTTTGGCGAGGCGGGCAAATTCACGGGCGGCGGCAACATCGTCCCGACGCCGGACGACAAATCGCCGCCCACCGCCAGGTTCGCGCTGCATACCGACCGCCTCAACCTCAAGCAGCTGCACAGCCGCATGAAGGCCACTGCCATCGCCGGCGACCTCAGTCTGACCAGTGTCAACGAAACCCAGACCTTCAGCGCCAAACTGGTGGAAGACGGCATGCGCCTGGTGGCAGAAGCGACCCTGGCCGACAACATCCTCAAAATTGCCAACGCCACCGTCACTGCCGGCAGCAGCACTGTGTCCCTCGCCGGCAACGCCAGCCTGGCGGACCAGCGCGAATTCAAGGTCACGGCCAGCGCAGACAATTTCAACCCGGCCAACTTTGGCGACTATCCCGCCGCCGACATCAACGCGGTGGTCAACGCCAATGGCTTCCTGGCGCCGGAATGGCGCCTGGCCGCCGACTTCGCGCTGCGCCCGAGCCGCCTGTTCGGCCAGGCCTTGTCCGGCAAGGGCAAGTTCAACGCCAATGCCCAGCATATCGACAATGTGCAGGCCACCCTGGCGCTGGGGAACAACAGCGCCGACATCCGCGGCGCCTTTGGCCTGCCCGGCGAGAAGCTGCTGTGGCGCGTGGAAGGCCGCCAGCTCGGCGCCCTGCGCGACAATATGTACGGCACCCTGGTGGCCAAGGGGGCCGTCACCGGCACCATGGCCATGCCGCGCACCTCGTTTGAAGTCGATGCCAGTGGCCTGGGCTGGGCGCCCCTGGCCAAAGCGGCCAGCGCCGGCACCCTGCGCGCCAGCGGCGACGCCTGGCTGACCGCGCCGGCCAAGGATGGCAGCCGCAGCGTGGAGGTGAAGGCCACGGGCGCTGCCAACCGCTTCAACCCGGCCGCCTTTGGCGCCTTCCTGCCCGGCAGTATCAACGCCACCTTCAGCGGCGCCGGTACGCTGGCCAAGGACTGGCGCGGCAACCTCAATGTGGCGCTGCAGCCGTCCACGCTGGGCACCGCGCCCCTGGACGGTCACGCCAGGCTCACCGCCAACAGCCGCCACGTGACCAATGCCGATATCGACCTGCGGCTGGGCGTGAACAGCGCCGTTGCCAAGGGCAGTTTCGGCGCCCCGGGCGACGCGCTCACCTTCCGCATCGACGCGCCGCAGCTTTCTGCCCTGGGGCCCGGCTTCGGCGGCGCCATGCGCGGCGCGGGCACGCTGTCGGGCAGCATGGATGCGCCGTCCGTCAATGCCACCCTCGACGGCCAGAACCTGAAATTCTTCGGCCAGCACAGCATCGGTTCGATCAAGGCCAGCGCCAACGTGGGCTCCGGCCGTGGCGCGGCCGATCCCCTGGTAACTGATATCGTCATCACCGACTACGCCATGGGCGAGCGCCGCATCGACGCGGCGCGCCTGCAAAGCAGCGGCACCCGCGGCGCCCACACCATCAGCTTCTCGGGTCGCAACGCTGCCGGCGAAGCCAGTGGTGAAGTGCGCGGCGGCTTGAACGGCAATGTCTGGAAGGGCACTATCGCCGCGCTCCAGAACAAGGGGCGCTATGCCTTTACCCTGCGCTCACCGGTGCCGGTGCGCATTGCCGGCGCGCCGGGGTCCGGCCTCATGGGCCTGATGTCGCCCGCCTCCCTTTCGGTGGGCAATGCCGTCATCGCCCTGCCGGCCGGATCGATCAATCTTGCATCGCTCGAAAAATCGGCAGGCCGCTGGACCAGCAAGGGCTCAGCCTCCGGCGTGCCGCTCAATTATCTGGCCCAGTTTTCGCCGGCCATGCGCGAGAATCTGACCGGCGACCTGACCATCGGGGCCGACTGGGCATTCGACATGCGCGCCCCGGTGGCCAAGGGCGCGGCGCCGGCCCTGAGCGGATCGTTCCACGTGTTCCGCGAAAAGGGTGACCTCATCGTCGGCAACGAAGTACCGGTGGTGCTTGACCTGCGCACGCTCGATCTGCGCGCCGACGTCGTCGGTGGCGCGCTGCGCACCCAGTTGCGCTTTGACGGGGCCAAGGCTGGCCAGGCCACGGTTGACGCCACCACCACCCTGGTGCGGGGCCGCCTCAACAACGCCAGCCCGATGCGCATGACGGTCAATGCCGACATGACCTCGGTGGCATGGATGGCGCCTCTTGCGGGCCAGCCGGGACTGGAGCTTGGCGGCAGCCTGAAAATGGCCCTGACCGGCGGCGGCACCATTGGCAATCCGACCTTGAATGGCACCATCAATGGCGACAACCTGGCGGTACGCTGGGCCGAACAGGGCGTCAAGCTGCGCAACGGCCAGCTGCGCGCCCAGCTGGCGGGCGACCAGCTGCTGCTGCAGCGGCTCGCGTTCGACGGTGTGCAGGGCACCGCGACGGCCGACGGCAATGTGCGTTTCTCCGGTGGCGAAGCGACCATGCAGCTCAAGCTGGTGGCCGACAAGCTGGAAATCCTGTCGCGCCCTGACCGCACCCTGGTCATCACCGGCCAGAGCACGCTGCTGCGAAACGCGCAGCGCTTTTCGCTGGAAGGCAAGTTCCGCGCCGACCGCGCGCTGATCGAACTGGCGCCACAGGACCGCCCGACCCTGTCAGACGACGTGATTGTCCTCGGCCGCACGGCCAAGGCCACCAAGGTGGACCAGACCCCGGCCATCGAGACCATGCCCCTGGCACTGGACATGCAGCTTGACCTGGGCGACTACTTCCGCCTGCGCGGCATGGGCATCAACGCCGAGCTGACGGGCCAGGTCCACCTGCGCGGCACGGCGGAGGCGCCACGCGCCAACGGCACCATCCGCGTGGTCAGCGGCACCTACAAGGCGTACGGCCAGAACCTGACCATCGAACGCGGCGTGCTGACCTTCAGCGGCCGGGTCGACAACCCGGCCCTGAACATCCTGGCCGTGCGCCGCCGTCCCGACAGCGAGCCGCTGTCCGAGACCAATGTGCAGGCCGGCGTGGAAGTGCACGGCACGGCCCTGTCGCCGGTGGCCAAGCTGGTCTCCACGCCAAATGTCTCGGACAGCGAAAAACTGTCATGGCTGGTGCTGGGCCATGGCATGGAAGGCATTTCGGGCAATGAGAAAAGCGTGCTGACCGCAGCGGCGGGCGCGCTGCTGGGCGGGAAAGGCGGCGGCTTCCAGTCGCGCCTGGCCAATTCGCTCGGGGTCGATGAACTTGGACTGTCATCGGCAGATGGCCTGGAAAGTACCGTGGTCACGGTCGGCAAGCGCCTGTCCTCGCGCGCCTACCTGAGCTTTGAACAAGGCGCGACCTCGGCATCGAGCCTGGTCAAGCTGCGCTACAAGCTCACGCCCAAGATTACATTGCAGTTCCAGACCGGCACCAATACCGCGCTCGACATTCTGTACACCTGGGCCTACGACTAGCGGCGCAGGCTGGTCGCTGCAGCCCAGGCGCCGCATCAGTGCAGGTAGGGCTTGTGGTCCGGTACCGGCTCGTCATCGTTGGGAAGCTGGACCGGCGGATGGTGCGGATGGGGATTGTCGAACGGCTCGGGCTGCGGATTGTCTTCGACTGGCACCGGATCAGGCGCGCGGTGCAGGTGGTAAGGAACGGGATTCATGGTCTGTGCACTCCTGTTTAAGAAGTGACGACATTACCATGAGTGACGTTCCGGGTTCGCCCGGTACAGGGCGAACCGGCTCGGTGACTGCAGGGTTACGGCCTGGCGTTCTTGACGTACTTGTCGAGCCAGGCGTTGGTTTCGTACAGCATGTGCATGATCGATTCGCGCGCCCGGTAGCCGTGGCTTTCATTGGGCAGCATCACCAGGCGCGCAGTCCCGCCCAGGCCTTTCACGGCCTGGAACATGCGCTCGCTCTGCATCGGGAAGGTACCGGAATTATTGTCCTGTTCGCCGTGGATCAGCAGCAGCGCATCCTTGATCTTGTCGGCGCTGTTAAAGGGCGACATGGTCTGGTACACATTGGGCGCCTTCCAGTACTGGCGGTCTTCGGACTGGAATCCGAACGGCGTCAGGGTGCGGTTGTAGGCGCCGCTGCGCGCCACGCCGGCCTTGAACAGGCGCGAATGCGCCAGCAGGTTGCCGGTCATGAAGGCGCCGTACGAGTGGCCACCCACGGCAATGCGGTCGCGGTCCGCCACGCCGCGGCGCACCACTTCATCGACCGCCGCCTGGGCACTGGAGACGAGCTGCGGCAGGTAGGTGTCGTTCGGCTCCGCGTCCCCTGCACCCACGATCGGCATCGACAGGTTGTCCAGCACTGCGTAGCCCATCGCCAGCATCGGCGCCGGTCCCTGGAAACTGATCGCATTGAAGCGGTAGGGCGAACCGGTGGTCTGGCTGGCCGCGCTGGCGCTCTTGAATTCCTGCGGGTAGGCCCACATCAGCATTGGCAGCGGACCGTCGCGCTGTGGCTCGTAGTTCGGTGGCAGCAGCAGCGTGGCGGTCAGCTCCACGCCGTCGGCGCGCTTGTAGCGGATCTGCTCCTTCTTCACATCCTTGAGCTGCGGGGTCGGATGGGGGAAGCTGGTGAGCGTCATGAGCTGCGCATCAGCCGCTTTCGCCAGGTCGCGTACGTAGTAGTTGGGGCGTTCGGTCGGTGACTCGCGCGTGGTCAGCACGCGCGTGCCGTCATCGGACAGCAGCGCGACCAGGTTTTCGTAGTATGGCGCGCTGCTCTGGAACAGGCGCTCCTTCTTTTTCGTGACCAGGCTATAGCGGTCCAGGAACGGACGGTCGCCTTCCGGCGACGCGCCGGCGCCGCGCAGCAGCACGGTCTGGTCAGGGCCGAGCACCAGGCGCGGGTTGCCGGCAGCATCGGGCCTGGTGGCGGGCAGGCCCGGGTTGTTGTAGCGGTCTTCCGACGAATAGGCAAACACCTGTTCCGGCGCGCTGCCCGGCTTGTCCGGCGCTACGCGCCACATCTTCGTGGCGCGCGTCTTGTACCAGCCTTCGGTGATCAGGGCCGTGTCGCCGGTTCCCCACGTGGCGCGCTGATAACGCGTACCGAGCCTGGCCAGCGTGTCCGGCTTGCCGGCAAACGGCGCCGCGTGCATGAACACGGTGTCGCGCACGTCGGCCTTGGCCGCCGGGTCGCCGCCATCCTGTGCCTCGGCCCAAACCAGGGTGGCCGGCGCGTCGCTGCGCCAGCTCACGGATCGCACGCCGGTGGGCACGGCGTCGTTACCGGGCGGCAGACCTTCGACCAGCGGATTGTCCGCCAGCTTGTGCACTACCTTGCCGCTCAGGTCACGCACTTCAAACCGGTGCGGGAAATCCCAGGCCGGGACAATGTAGGAGAAGGGCCGCTGCATGGCGCGCGTCAGCACCAGTTTGCCGCCGGGAGCGACATCCATGTCCATGAACATGTCCGGCGTGCCCACGTTGCGCACCTTGCCGGCCAGGTCCACCAGCGCCAGCTGGGTAGTGGCGTAATGCTCGAACAGCTTGGCGTCCGACTCGTTGCGCAGCAAGTCCTGGTAGGTGCGCAGCTGGCGCGTGCCGCTGCCCTTGCCGGTCTCCTGGATGCTTGGTCCTGTCGGCACCCCTGTGGCCGGCGGCGCCTTGCCCAGCGATGCAGGCTTCATCTGCACCAGCAGCGATTTGGAATCCGGCATCCAGCGAAAGCCTTCACCATTTAAGTACGACATCGGCTGCGTGGTCAGGCGTTTCGCGCTGCGCGCCGCTACGTCCACCAGCCACAGCTCCACTTTCGAAGCGCCTTCCTTGTCCGCCAGGGCGACGTGGGTAAACGCGATATGGCGCTGGTCGGGCGACCAGATGGCGTCGGCCAGGCGCAGGCCGGCGGGCAGGCCCTTGACGTCGGTCTGCTTTGCAGTCGCGATATCGAGCATCTTGATGTTGGAGCCGAACACGAAACGGCTGGGCGAATACGTGCGCGGGTTGATGCGCATTCCGGCCAGCTTCAGTTCCGGCTGCGCCACTTCGGCAATGCTCGGCAGGGCCGGGAGCTCGATCATGACCGCCAGGTCGCGCCGCGGCGACACCGACAGCGTCGGCGCGCGCGGCGCATCGACAATCGCCTGCAAGGCCGGCGGCGGCATCTGGTACTGGGCCTGGGCATGGGGGAAGGCAGCAAACAGAGACAGGGCAAGCGGGAGCAGCGAAAGGCGTGTGCGCATGAAGGGTTCTCGGAAGGATTGAATGCATGCATCTTGGGCACTCTCCCCTGCGCTGTCAATCACGGCGCAAGACGTATGTATGGCGCTTTACGCTAGAATGTGGCATCCCCACCACGCCACTGGAAACATGGATATCTCGACGATTGCCTTGCTGGTATTGACACCCGTGCTGGTATGGCGCATCTACTCGCGCTTGAAGGGCAGCATGGGCCGCCAGCGCTCGATCATGCAGCGCCATTACACGGGCGCGCTAGTATTCATCGCCATGGCGCTGCTGCCTGCATCCCAGTTCGTGGGCGAGCCTGCCATGCTGGGATGGCTGGCCGTGGGCGTGGCCATGGGCATCGGCTATGGCGTCTGGGGGCTCAAGCTGACGCGCTTTGAAACCCTGCCGGACGGGTATTTCTTCACGCCCAACCTGCGCCTTGGCATGGTGATCGCCATGCTGTTCGTGGCCTGCCTGCTGTATATCGGCTTTGAGATCTACGCCAACCAGGGCAGCGGCCTGCCGACTCCGCGCGCGACGGACTATCCCTTCTTTCTGCCTTGCCTGGGCCTCGTGGCCGGCTACTTCGGCACCTATTCCGTGGGCCTGCTGCGCTGGCGGCGCAAGCTGCGCATGGCGCTCGACGCCGATTGAAAAAAGGGAGGCCACGGCCTCCCTTTTTTTACGCTGCGCTTTTGTCTGCCGGCGCCACACGGCGCTGCAGCACAAAGATCGGCTGCGCCCACTGCATGTCCTTTTTCTTCTTGCTCGTGATGAGCGTCAGTTCCGAAGGGTCATACACGTCGGTGTTGTGCGTGAGCGGCGTGGTCATGAGGTACTGGGCATCGGTGTTCTTGAGGAACTCCCCCACCAGCTGGATGTTGCGGATGTCCAGGTGCGCAAACGGCTCGTCGATGAACACGAAGCCGCCGGAGCCATCTTCCGACTTCAACAAGCCAATCAGCAGCACCAGCGACTTCATGACCTGCTGGCCACCGGAGGCTTCGCCATCGTTCATGCCTATCTGGTCCTTGCCGTCGAACTTGAAGCGCACGTGCAGGCCAGCCTGCGCCAGCTGCACGTCGTCGTTCTCCAGCCGCACCGAATCGGCATTGACTTCAATGCCGGCCAGTTCACCAAGCTCCTTGATGTTCTTGCTGTAGGTCTTGATGGTGTAGCGCAGGCGCTCGATGTAGGCGCCGCGCGCATTGGCAGTCGCTTCAATCGCGCGGTTATTCTGGTAGCGCCGCTCGTCGGTCTCCGACTGGCGCCCCTGCAGCTGCTCATTCAAGCGGTGGTACTGGTCGATGACGGTGGCATCGAGCTCCCAGTCGTCGCGCGCCAGGCTGTGCTGGAGCGATGTCACGCGCAGGTCCACCTGGTGCGTATTCTGGTGCTCGGCCACCAGCGCTGCCCGGCGTGCGGGACGGCGCCAGCTGTGCGGCAGGTGGCGCCAGCTGCGGCGCAATTGCACCAGCACCTTGGCATGTTCGGCGCGCTGTTCGATCTGGCGCTTGTGACCCAGGCGCAGGCCCGCTTCAGCTTCTGACAGCGCCAGGCGCGCGTTCTGCCACACGGTGTCGGCGCGGGTGCGCGCCACGGTCGCGGCCTTGGTCAGGCCCTGCAGCTCGCCCAGGCGCGAGCCCACTTCCAGGCGCTCGGCCTTGAGCGGCGCCAGGTTGCGCTGCGCGTCCTCGAATTCCGCCGAGCGCGCTGCCAGTTCCTTGGCCGCGTCCACGCCCGCAATGCGCGCCTTGAGCGCGCCCACTTCGGCCGCCAGGCGGCTGATGGACAGCGTCAGTTCATCTTCCTTCGCTTCCAGTGCCGGCAGCGACTTTTGCAGCGCCTCCAGGCGCTGGGTACGGCCGGCCTGGCCGAAGCGGTAGCGCGACGCTTCCACGAACAGCGAGCGGCCGCCGCGCCGTTCGCGGTGATACGCGTCCGGGGTGATCCATTCGGCATCCCTGGACAGGCGCATGCCTTCTTCCACCGAGTCCACCCGGTCGATGCGCGATAGCTGGTCGATCAGCCACGAGGGAGCCGCGGCGGAAAAGCGCACCACCGACAGCAGGCTGCCGTCTTTCGACTGCGGCGCATCCACGCATTCCGGGACAATGAAGTGGCGATAGCGCTCCTTCTCAGCCAGCCGGTAGGCAGCCGGCGCATCCTTGGCGCGTTCGAGCAGCACCACCGAGGCGTAGCCGCCCAGGATACCTTCCACCGCGCCCTGCCATTTGGCGTCCGTCACTTCCACGATGTCGCTCAGCATGGCGTGCGCGATGCCGGCATCGCGCAGGGCACGGCGCATGCCGCGGACCGCTTCCGGCTCCGGCATCGCGCTCTTGCCCTGCAGGGCCGAGATGGTGGCCTGTTCGCCTGCAATGCGCTGCGACAGCGCCTCGCGAGCCTGCTTCTGGCGCGCCAGCTCGGCTTCCTTGTCATCGAGCTGCTGCGATACTTCGGCAATGTCGGCGCCGGCGTCGGCGGCCAGCTTTTGCAATCGCTCCCTTTGTTCCAGCAGGCTTTCGTGCGGCTTGATGCGGGTATTGACCTGCGACAGGCGGCTGGCCAGGGCAGTGGCTTCCTGCTCCAGCAGCGTCTCCTGCTGCTGGGCGTCGCTCAGCGCCTTGGCCTGGGCGGCCAGCGCATTGCGCTTTTCAACCAGTTGCGAGTCGGCCTGCGCCATTGGTTTGCGCTGCTCACGCAGCGTGCGGCTGACGGCACCCGCCTTTTCGCGCGCCTCGTGATACTCCAGGCTCGGCATGACTTCTTCCAGCAGGTTGCGCCGTTCCTTGTGCAAGTCTTCCCACTGGTGGTAATTGGCCACGCGCAGGCGCAGGCCTTCGAGGTTGGTGCGCGATGCTTCCAGCTCGGTCTCGAAGCGCTTCAGTTCCGTCTCGGTGTCGCGCTGGTGGCGCTTGGCTTCGTCGTAGGCGTCCAGCACTTCCTTGTCGCCGAAGACCTGGAACACCAGGTCCAGCAGCTGGCGCGGCGCGTACTCGCACAGCTTGTCGGTTTCGCCCTGCTCCAGCGCCAGCACCTTGGCCATGGCAGGCGACAGGCCTGCGTTGGCCAGGCGCTTGCGGTAGTTTTCCACCCCCAGCCAGTCGGTCGCGTCCATCACTTCCTCGACCTGCACGTTCCCGGGGCGCATGAGGTACTGGCGCTTCCAGTCGCCGCCGTTCTTCTGGATCTGGCAAAACAGCGTCACTTCGTCATCGCTGAAAAAGCCGGAGCTGCGAAACGGCCGGTTGGACAGCTGGCGGCCCACGTTCTTGTTGTCGACCACGGATCGGATCCAGGCCGTCTGCTGACCCGAATGGCGCGCGTAGTGCTTGTAGGTGCGGCCCATCGAGCAGTCCAGCCCAAACAGGGTGCGCAGCGCGTCCAGCAGCGTGGTCTTGCCCGAACCATTCTGGCCGGCGATGGTGATGATCTTTGCGTCAAGCGGGATATTCTTGATGCGCTGCCAGTAATCCCAGTGGACCAGTTCAAGCGATTTAATGTGGAACATGATCTAGTCTCAGTTGGTTGGGTCGGCGCTGGAGGTATCGAGCATGGTGTCGGCCACGGCGGCGGCATCCATGACGGCGGGGTCGGCCACGGCCACCGGCGCGCGCTTGAACACGTCGGCCAGGGCGCCGTTGATGATGCGCTCCTTGAGTACGTCCGTATCCATCAGCAGGTCGAGCAGCGGGCCTTCCAGGATCACGTCGCCGCGCCGTTCGATAAAGCCCATGCGCGACAGCGCCCCCAGGTTCATGTCCATGCGCGTCTTCTTGCCCAGCTTGTCGCCAAAGTCGGACAGCAGGGCCGTGTACGAAATGCCGATCGACGTGTCCTCGGCGCGCGGCATCGGCTTGTCCTTTTCAAACAGGTCGTTCTGGTCGTCGTCCGCATGCTGGTGCGTTTCCTGGCGCTCGCGCTTGGGCAGGATGATCTGCGCCCACAGCACCACCAGCAGGGCCACGCCGTCGCGCGTGAGGCCGAAATTATTGTTTTGCCAGATGTCCCTGGCGCCGAAGATCTTCGGTTCCACCGTGCGGTGCAACGCCAGCGTGACATGGTCGGCGTACACGTTGTCGATCAGCTTGAGGCCGGATTCAAGCAGGCGCTTGTCCACTTCTGCCCTGAACAGTTCATCGGACAGCACGCGCTTGACCAGTTTGTCGTCACGGCGCAGGGTCTGGTGCGTGAGCAGGCGCGCAATCAGGATTTGGGAGTCGTCATTCATCAAGCGGTCCGCTTTCCGGAGGTGTTGCGTGGTTGTCGAGTGAGAGTGTGGCCACCGACATGGCAGCCACGTGCGGATCGCTCAGCTGCACCATGGCGTCGGTGGCCGTAAAACTGATGGGCAGGCGCGCCAGCTGCGCGGTGGCGCCCTGCAGGCTCGCCTCCGACACGTCGCCCAGCAGCGGGAGCATGGAAGCGCGGTAGGAGGCCACGGCGAAGCTGGCCGGCAGCAGCGAATCCTGGATCGGCACCGAAGTGGGGCCAGCTTCCGAGAAGCTCGGGAAGTTCCCCAGGTTGGCAAAGTCGGACAGGCGCGCCAGCCACGTGTCGAGTTCCACCTGGATGGCCGGCGCGTCGTTGACGGTGAGCGGCGCATCCTGGCCCGCCGGCAGGCCGGCCTGCGCCAGCACGGCAAAGCGCTCCTGCAGCAGTTCGGTCTCGGCCACGTCGATCATTTCGGCCGGGGTCACGAACATGGGCATCACGGGCCGGTCAATTGCACCCTGGGCCAGCGATGCCAGGTCGTCGTGCGCCAGCAGCCAGCGCTTGACGTCCGTGGTCGACAGGCCCGACTGGCCCAGGTGAACGCGCTGGCGCTCGATCTGGTTGAGCGCGCGCGAAAACATGCCCTGCATGTTGAGCAGCGCGCTCTGGGCCCGGCCAATGGCCTGCGCCGCCTTGTGGGTGGCGGCATCGGCCCGCTCGTCGGCGGTGATGGCGCGCAGGATCAGCGAGCCCTTCTCCACCCAGTCGCAGGCCATGTGCCACTTGGCCTGGGAAGTGCGCAGGCGGAACTCCGAGCCCGAGGCGATCGCATCGCGAAATTCTTCGGTCAGGTCCACCAGGCGCCCCAGCAGGTGCTTGAGCTGCTCCACCGTCACGCCACCCACGGCCTGGGCGCCGGCCACCTGCGACAGCAAGAAGCCCATTTCCGCTTCATCGTCGGCCTGCCCCATCGACAGCAGCGTGTCGAGCGCCGACAGGACATTGCGCGCCATGGGCGTGACGCGGTACACGGCGCCCGCCGCATCCCAGGCCAGCAGGCCGTGGCTGCGCAGGCGCTGCAGCACCGTTTCCAGGCTTTCCGGGACCAGGTAGGACAGGCGGCTGTTGATGTCGGCGCGCGAGAAGGCGGAGGTGGATGCGTCGCCCGCCAGCTCGCGCAGCACCAGGAGGCGAATCAGCACGCCGTCCGAGCCGCCATGGAACAGGGCCGTAAAGGCTTGCAGCGTGGGCTGCGCGCGCTTGAGATGAAAGACCTGCTCGATTTCGTCGGCCGAAATGCCGGCGTTGAAGTGCGCTTGCAGCGAATCGTGCTCGTCCTGCCCGGGTGCCAACGGGTCTGCGGCCAAAGCCGCGCCTGCCATTAATTCCATCATTGTGTATCCGGGCGTTCTCAACTCATCGCGGGGGCGTCAGTATATCAGTTCAGCTCGCGTGGAAAGCAGAAAACAGGCTGCCGGCACATGCATAAAAGCCAACAATAATGTCCCGACATGGCGGCCGCACGGCCTGCCGCGGCCTACTTCCTGACGATTTTCTCCAGCGTCTGCTCCACCATTTCGCCATCCTCGTCCGAGAAGCGCAGCTTGACCGGATACCATTCCAGTCCCGGCGCCAGCCACAGATCGACGCGCTGCTCTTTCGAGTCGGCCGGCGGCGCCTTTACCACATGCACGGCCTGCAGCGTGCCCATGCCGGTCTTGATGCTCTCGCGCTTGACGACCTTGAAGCTCCAGACCTGGGCATCGCGCCGGCCCGCGACAAAAAACTTCCACTCGGAGCCAGGGATGAATTTTTCCGGCGCCCCGCGCGCCACTGCCGCCAGCTGCCACTGGATGCTGGCCCGATCCTGCTCGCCGCCGGTGAGCTTGTAACGTTCGGCCGGATCGTTGAACGACAGCGTCTTGCCGGCACGGTCGAAGCGGGCCGTGGTCTCGGCCTTGCGAAAGCGCTTTTCACGAAACTGCGCGGGGGCCAGGCCAAAGGCATCGATGCTGCCTTCGCTGCGGCTGTCGAGGATCTTGCCCAGCAACTGGGCACGCGCGCTGCTGGTGACGCTGTACTTGCCGTCGCCATGGCGCCAGTTGACGGTCGCCGCGCCGGACAGGGAAAAGCCCTTCTGGCGCGCGTCGAGGCGATAGTGAAGGTCGGCCGCCGGAGGCAGCTCGAACGCGCGCTTGATGGAGGCGTGTTCGTCGGCCACGGCCAGCGCCGCACTGCCAGTGAGGACGGCGGCAGCGATCAGGCGAGTGAAGATGATGCTTTGCATAGTTCAGTTTTCCTTGATGACGATCCGGCGCACCGTCTGCGTCGTGACCGTGCCATTTGCTTCGGTACTGCGCAACTGTACCGGGTACCAGTGCTGGTCCGGCGCCAGCCATAACTCCAGCAGTGCATTGTACGATCCGGGCGGCACCGGCCGCGCCAGGCGCCATGCTGCAATGCGCCCCATCTCGGTCTCTATCTCTTCCTGCGCGGTGACGACAAAATCAAACTCGCGCGCCTCCCTGGCCGTGGCAACGAGTATGCGCACGCCCTGCTCCAGCTGTGCGCTGCCGGCGCGTGCGATCCCGGCCAGCTGCATCACCAGGCTCGCGCTGTCCTGCGCCCCTGCCGCCAGCGCCGCCTGCGCCTGCGAGGCGGAAAACGTGATGCGCCCCCGCCCATGGTCGAAATGGGTCGCCGTCCAGGCCCGCCCGGGGCGCTTTTCCGCCATGCGGCGCGGTGCCATCCCGCCCTCGCCCACCGTGCCTTCGCTGCTCAGTTCCACCACAGTCGACCCCTGCTCCCGCGCCACCTGCACCAGGCTGTGCAGGCGGTAGCCGTCGTCCTGCCATTGCCAGCGCATTTCCCCCTCGCCAGACCAGCGGGCGCCCCCGGCCTCGACCCGCGTGACGGCAAATGCCAGGTCGGCCGATGGCGGCAGGCTGACCCTGTAGCCGCGCCGCGCTGCCGCATCGCTTGGCGCCGGCGGCGATGGTTGGGCCCTGGCCGGGCCAGGCGCGGCCACCGGTGCCTTCTGCGCCCGCTTGGATGCCGGCCTGGCGCCGCCCGCATCGGCGATGGGGGGCGGGACGGAAAATTTCAGCATGGCCACCACCGGGCCAGCCGCAGCCACAGTCGCCGGTTGTCCCGGCAGTGCCAGGCCAGGAGACAGCCACTGGAGCGCGGCGTAGTGCAGCAGTACCGACGCCGCACAGACCGCCAGTACCCGCCGCCACCGAACCGTGCAAGGAAGTCGCGCCATCCTGACAGTGTAACGTGCCAACACATCAATTCGATGACATGTCAGCCAATGCGGCGCTGCATGACTGGCCGATCCCATCACATTTTTTACGGCCTCGTGGCCGCAAGATTTCAATATCTGCTACGCTGATGCTTCATTCATCGGAGACCTACATGCTGAAACCGCAAATGCCCAACATTCCCGGTGTCGCTGCCGTGACCGACACGCTGGACTTCGTCAAGAACCTGTGGGGAAGCATGAGCGTTCCCGGTGTGAATATTCCCGGCATGGCCGCGCCAACGCTGTCCGTGGACGAACTGGACAAGAAAATTGCCGACCTGAAAGCGGTTGAATCCTGGCTCAACGTGAATGTATCCATGCTTCGCGGAACTATCCAGGCGCTTGAAGTGCAGCGCGGCACCATTGCCACGCTCAAGTCGATGGGTGCGACGCTGGCCAACGCGGTCAAGCAGCCCGGCGCGAATGAAAAATCCGTACTTGCGGCAGCGCCGTATGCCTCTGCCTTCTTTTCCCAGCCGGCAGCCGAGAGCCCGGCCAAGCCGCCGGCGCCGGCAGCCCCGGTGACGCCGCCCGCCCCACCTGCCGAGGCGGCGGCAGGCGCCGGTGCAGGGACAGGTGCAGGTACAGGTACAAGTCCAAGTCCAGGCAAGGATGCGCCTGCCATGGCCAATCCTGTTGCTTGGTGGAACACGCTTCAGGATCAGTTCAAGCAGGCGGTGTCAACGGCCATGTCGTCCGACGCCATGGCCAATGCCAGCACCATGGCCCAGGACGCCGCCGCCAAGCTGACCGCGGCCTCGGCCGGGCAGGCAGCCAAGCTCGGTACGGCCATGGTCAAGGCGGCAATGACGCCCGCACCGAGGGCACAGGACAAGGCTGAGGTCAAGGCTGAGGTCAAGGCTGACGACAAGGCATCCAAGGCCCAGGCCAAGGCACCAAGGGCTGCCAAGGCTGGCAAAGATGTCAAGGCCGCCGCCGGGCGCGCCCCCGCCAAGCGGGCCGCCAAGACCAGCGCCGGCAAAGGCGAGAGCTGATACAGCGATACGGGCTAGGCCAGGCGCTGGATACGGATTGAATCGATCAGGCCGTCTTGCTGGCGTTTGATGGTGGAGATATTGATCAGGCCCTCTTCCTTCAATTGCTGAACCTGCTCATGGACTGCCTGGAACGAGGGAATCGTGTCGCCCTTGGCGGCAATCGGTTTGATCCAGGCACTGCTGCCAACTTTCATCTTTTCGTAGACTTCTCTGGCGATATCGCGCATCTATAGCCCTTTCCTGCGTGAAGCGGGGATTCCCGCGGTACGTTCAGTTTATCACCAGCAAACGACGGGACAAGCAGAACACGCAAGCCTCATGCGCTGCGGGCATCGCGCTCGCTGGCATCGTCCACCCGGGGACAGAGCGCGGCAAGCTGTTCCATCAGCTGGGCGAAGCGTTGCTGGTCTGGCATGATCTTGTCGACGTGGAGCAACAAGTCGGTCGTTTCCTGGGCCAGCAGCGGGTCATAGCCGCGCTGCTGCAGGTGCGATATCAGGATCTGCGCCGAGTTGAACAGGATACGCATATTGTTCGGCAAGGCCACACGCGCTTCGCGCATCCAGTCCACCGCTTCCGTCAGCTTGCCGGTTTTCCACAGCAGCACGCCCTGGTTCATCAGGTCCGACGCTTCCTTCTTCGATGCCTTGATGAGCGCAAAACCTTCATCGCTCATGCGCGCCTTGTCGAACACCTTCTGCACGTCGTCCAGCAGCACCGTGTTGTCGTGATTGTTCTTGATGACATAGCACAGCAGATCAACGGGCGACTCCTTCACGCCCACCGCAAACAGCAGCGTCGCCATCTCCATGCAGGTGGGGACATCGGGACGCCCGGCATCGCGATTGAGGATTTCCTCCAGCTCTTCGCCTGCCTTGCGCGCACGCCGGTAGTCGCCACTCTCGTGGTACACCATGCCCTCGGTGATCTTGGCCCGCAGTTCGATCTGATCATGGGCAAATTCACGCTGGGCCGTCAGCAGCAGCGCCATGGCTTCCTTCGGCTCGTTCTTCATGCCGCACACGCGCGCCAGGCCCAGGTAGGGATCGGCGCTTTTCATCACCGAATACTCGCCAATGGCGATGCATTTGCGGAAGGCCTTTTCCGCCATCCCCACGTTGCCCAGCTTGAGGCAGACCTGGCCGAGCGCGCGCTGTCGCCCCACCGAATTGGGCGACAGCTTGGCTGCGCGGTCAAGGATGGAGCAGGCTTCTTCCGGCATGCCCATGGCGTTGTAGGCCACGGCCAGCTGGTCGTAAGCATCCATGTAGTAGCGGTTTTCCGCGATCACGCCCTGGAAGATCTGGCGCGCCTGTTCGTATTCGCCATTGGCCATGCGGATCTTCGCCAGGCCCGTGCGCGCCCACTGGTATTCGCGCTCCTTGAGCACGCGCTCGTACGCCTCGCAGGCGCGCGCGGTTTCGCCGCTCTTGAGCATCAGGTGCGCCTTCATGCGCAGCAGGTCGATTTCGTGGACCTTGTTCAGGGCGATCTGTTCGTCGCACATCTTTGCCGCGCGCAGGAAATCCTTTTCGGCGTAGGCCTGGTCGATCTTCTTGAATATCTGCTTCTTGTGCCACACGCGGTTCAGGCGCGTGAGCAGCACCCCTTCCGTGATCGGCTTGATCAGATAGGCGTCGGGCTGGTGTTCGGCCGCGCCCATCACCGATTCCACGCTCTTTTCGGCCGATACCATCAGCCATACACTGCTCGGCATGAGCAGGTTGCGGATGCGCGCTTCTTCCAGCACCTGCTGGCCATTCTTGCCCTCGCCCAGGTTGTAGTCGCACAGGACCACGTCGTAGCGTGTCCGCGTCAGCAGCGCCATCGCTTCGCCGCCGCTTGATGCCTGATCAACGCTCTTTGCGCCAAGGCTGCGCAGCGACTCGCGCAGCAGCTGGCGCACGCCAATGAAGTCGTCGACAATCAGATAGCTCTTGCTGGCCCAGTCCACCAGCTGGTTGCCGCCCGAGAGCGTGGCATTGAGCTTGAGCGCTTCGTTCATGGCAGCCTCAGAACAAAACATCCGCCGCCGAAGGCACCGCCGTTTTCCAGCTGCAGGCTTCCGCTGCGCGCACGGTGTTTGTGCATCTTGGCCACCTCGCTCGAAAAATACAGGCCCAGTCCAGTGCTGTTGGTCAGGAAGTTCACGCCGGTGCGCTTGCCGCTCATGGCCTGCACGCCCGCCTCCAGCATGGCTGCCGGATAGCCGCGGCCATTGTCTTCCACCCGGATTTCCAGGCAGCCGTCGACGCAGGCGATGGCCACGCGGATGGTATCGCGGGTGTAGTTGATGGCATTGTTGATCGCATGGCCAACCACGCCGATGATCAGGTCTTCATCGAAGTGCCAGATCAGGGCCGGATCGAAATCGGTCACCAGGGTGATGTTCTTGGACTTGAGCAGGACCCGCTCGGCCGAGATGACCTGCTCCATCAGGTCGCCCATTTCAAGCGGCTGAATGTCAAACGGGTATTCCGGCTTGCCCACCTGCTTGTACAGCGCCAGCAGCTGGATCAGGTTGTCGTTCAGGCGCTTGGTCTGGTACAGCATGTGCGCCATCTGCGGATAGGCAACCCGGGCCTGCTCCTCGCTCGCCGGCTCGGTATCGGCCAGCAGGGTTTCCAGCGTGCCGCTCAGGACACTGATGGAATTCTTCATGTCGTGCGCGGTCGATGCCAGGAACAGGAACAGCTCATTGGAGCCGGTCGCCTCGTCCGCGGCACCGTGCTCCGGCATGTCCTTCTCCGCCATGGCGCCGTCGGGCGCCATTGTGGTATGCGTTTCGTCCATCTTTACCGCCCATGATCGTCAAACGGCAGCAAAACATTGCCGTACGCCAATTATACGCAGGGTTGGGCGGGCGCCCGTTTGAAATCGACCCACAGTGTTGCGGATCGTCACACCCGGCGCCGCGCACGGACGATAAACCGGGCCGGATCGAGGGCCTCGGCCAGCTCCGCCTCCAGTGGCAGTGGCTCATTGTCAAGTTGTGAAGCCAGCAACTCCGCAGCCAGCGGCGCCCAGGTGAGGCCGCGTGAGGCGTAGCCCAGCAGGCCATACAGCCCGGCGGCGCGCGTCACGTCGCGCAGGCGCTCGATGCGCCCTTGCGCAGGCTGGGCCGGCAAGGCGCCCACCAGCGGCAAACGGTCCGGTGCCACGCAGCGAAAGCCCACCCGCCCCGCGAGCGGGGCATCGATACCGATGCCAGGGTCGCCCAGCAGCGAACGGATCTTTTCCAGGTTCTGGAGCTGGCTGTCGGCGCGCAGCTGGGGGTCGCCGTGGGCATCGTAGCTGGCGCCCAGGCTGTGGGTGCCGTCCGGGCCGGGCGTGAGATAGGCTTCGCGGCACAGCACGAACGGCAGCGCCGGCACCTGGCCTTGCGCCAGGTGGGTGACCTGGCCGCGCACGCTGTCCAGGGGCAGCGCGCACGTCTGGGCCATGGTCCTGGCGCCGGTACCGCTGGCCACGACCACCACCGGCGCCTGCGCCAGCGCGTCGCCGGCGCTGTTCAGCACCACCCATTCGGCGCCGCCGCGCTGCAGGGTGACCGGCCCCGTGCCAAGCCGCTGCGTGAGCCTGTCGCCGCACCTTGCCAGCATGGCGCGGCACACCGATGACGGCTGGGCCCAGCCAGCCCGCGGAAACAGCCAGGCGCCGTCCGGTGCCGCCGATCCCAGCATGGCGCCGGCTTCGGCGCTGTCCAGCCAGCGCGCATAATCGGGGGGATAGTGGTGGGCGGCGGCAATGGCGCGCTGGACGTCGGCATGGCCGCTGTCGCGCGCCAGCTGCAGCACGCCGCAGGCCTGCCCCGCAATACCGTCCAGCCCCTCCCAGTAGCGCCCGGCGTACAGGAAGGCGGCGCGGGTCAGCCGCGTCATGATGTTGTCGTCGCGCGACAGCAGCGGCATGTAGATGCCGGCCAGGTTGCCGGACGCCTCGCCGGCGGGATGGGCATGGCGCTCCACCAGCGTTACTTGCCAGCCGCGGTGGGTCAGGCGCTCGCAGGCGGCGGAGCCGGCAAGCCCTGCGCCGATGACAATCGCGCGCCGCTCGGCTTGCGCCTGGCGCGCCCATGGCGACGGCGGCTTGCGGGTGGTGAAGCTGCCGCGCAGGCCACCATCCGGGTCCGTCATGCAGGCAAAGCCGGCGCCGGACAGTGCGTGCGTTTGCACCAGCGTGAGCGCGTGGGCCTGCAGCGCGGCCCCCGGCTCGCACAGGCGCGCCAGCGTGCGCGCGAATGACGCATCGGGCGCATCGTCGCCGCGCAGGAAGATGGCGTTCAGGCGTGCATCGAGCTGCGCCAGGGCGCCATTCAAGGGCAGCGCGACCAGGTCGAGCGTGATGCGGGCATCAAGCTGGGGGATGCGGTGCATGCCGGGAAGCCGGCCGGCATCCAGCGCAATGTAGTGCAGGCGCGCACTGCGCTGCGGGTCGGCGCGCCACGCCGCGCACAGCGCTTCAAAGCGGCGGCCGTCGCCAAAGCTGCTGTCGAAAATCGTGAAATGCGCGCGGCCTTGCCAGTACATGCTCAGGCACCGTGGCGAAAGCAGGTGACGTCGTGATCGTTGACCATGCCAATGCCCTGCATGTACGCATAAATGATGGTGGAGCCGACAAACTTGAAGCCGCGCCTGGCCAGGTCTTTCGAGATCTGGTCCGACAGCGCTGTCTTGGCCGGGCGCGACTCGCGGTCGAAGCGATTGACAATCGGCGTCCCATCAACAAAGGCCCACAGGTACTGGTCGAGCGAGCTGCCTTCATCGCGCAAGCGCAGGTAGGCTTGGGCGTTGGTAATGGCGGCAGCGACCTTGAGCTTGTTGCGCACGATGCCGGGATTGGCCAGCAGCTCGGCGACCTTGTCAGGCCCGTAGGCTGCAATCTTGTGCGCATCCCAGCCGTCAAAGGCGGCGCGGTAGCTATCGCGCTTGTTCAAGATGGTTTCCCAGCTCAGGCCAGCCTGCGCGCCTTCGAGGTTGAGCATTTCAAACAGGCGGTTTTCGTCGTGACAGGGAACGCCCCATTCCTCGTCATGGTAGGCGAGGTAGCGGGGATTGGCCAGGTTGGCCCAGGAGCAGCGCACGGGATGCATGGGAGTCATGTGAGTCATGGGCATCCAGTATAAGGGATCGGGTTTATCATATGGCGAACCGTTCAACTCTTTCAGGAGCCGACATGTCGACCTTCGTGGCCAAAGTGGTGTGGGTGCGTGACCAGCAGCCTTTCCTTGACAACCGCTACAGCCGGGCGCACCGATGGGAGTTCGATGGCGGCCTGGCAGTGCCGGCATCGTCGTCGCCGCTGTCCGTCCCCGAGCCGATGTCCGATCCCGCCGCGCTCGATCCGGAAGAAGCGCTGGTAGCAGCGGTGTCGAGCTGCCACATGCTGTTCTTCCTGTCACTGGCCGCGCAGGCCGGCTTCGTGGTCGAGCGCTACGCCGACAATGCGCAGGGAGTGATGGAAAAGAACGCGGACGGCAAAATGGCGATGACCCGCATCACGCTCGCGCCCCGGATTGACTTTGATGGCCAGGCGCCGTCGGCCGGGCAGCTCGCATCGATCCATCATGCAGCGCATGACAAGTGCTACATCGCCAACTCCATCAAGGCCGAAGTGGTCGTGGCAGGCTAGGCGCGCCTGCCGTCGTCAGGCGGCGTTCATCAGGCGCCGTGTCTTGGCACCGGCCCCCAGCTGCACATCGTCGATGCTGGTCACGAGTGTGGCTTCACCATCGGCGACGGCCTGTTCGAGCTGGTGGAGCATGCGCGGGAACAGTTCCTCATACTGGGTGTCCGGCGTGCTGTAAATGGCCGCCCAGCCATTGCGGCCGGAGCGCTTGACCAGGTACAGGGCCTGGTCGGCCAGCTCCACCACCTCCGACCATGAGAGCAGGCGCGGCTCGTTCGGCACGAAGGGAAAGCACGCAAAGCCGATGGAGCAGGTCTTTTGCAGATAGGTGCCGTCGGCCAGCATGAAGCCGCGCTGCGCCACAGCCTTGCGCATGCGCTCAGCGACCAACTTCGCGTCATCGCGATGGGTGGCCCGTGCCAGCACCAGGAATTCCTCGCCACCCCAGCGGATCAGGTAGTCCGTTTCACGGAACACTTCGCGCAGGCGCTCCTGCATCTGCACCAGTACCGCGTCGCCCGCGGCGTGGCCATAGCGGTCGTTCACTTCCTTGAAGTGGTCAATATCGACCATGAAGAACACCAGGTCCTTGCCCGGCCCGCCCAGCTCATGCTCCATGCTGCGCAAGGGATCGTCATAGCGGCGCAGGCTCATGCCCACTTCACTGTCCACGTTCTGCAGGAAGAAGCGGCGGTTGCGCAGGCCAGTCAGCTGGTCGGTCATGCTCACGTCCTCCAGCGCGGCGTAGGCACGCTCAAGTTCGGCATTCTTCTCGACCAGCTGCGCCTGGGTGCTGCCAAGCTTGGCCAGGGTCGCGGCCACCTGGCGATAGGCCGCCGCATTATCCAGGGCAATGGCGCCGTAGGCGCACAGCGAACGGAAGATCAGCCGCTCACGCTCACCATAGGCGTCGGCGGCCAGCGACTGCACGGTCATGGCGCCAATGACACGTTCGCCAATCAGGAGCGGCACGAACAGGCGGCTGCTGGTGGCCGACTGCCCGCTAACTTCGGGCATGCCGGGGCCGGTCATGATTTCGCGCCGCTCGCGCACGCAGCGCGCGCTGTCGCTGTCTTGGTCAGTGAGCGACAGGCGCACCGCGTCCATCGAGCGGCCGGCGTCGGTGCCAAAGGCGCAGCTCAGGCCATTGCCGTCAGCATCGATCAGGTAGATTGCAAACAGGGTGGCGTCCAGCAGCCCGTGCACGTGGCGGTCGAGCGCACGCAATACAGCCGGCGCTTCCAGGTGGGTCGTAATTTCCTGGCCAATGGCAACCAGGTGTTCGAGCGTGGCGCTGCTTTGCTTGATGACGGCGGCGCGCATCGCTTCTGCCGCAGCAATGCGGCGCTGATACGAGGCCTCGGTGCGGGCCGCGTCGGCGCGGTACTTGACCTGCATGGCAGCGTCGCGGCGCTCTGCCTCCTGGGCATGGGCCGCGTCGCGCGCAGCGCCGGCGCGCAGGGCCACCTCGTACGCGCGGGCGTGCTCGCCCACGCTTGCATACTCGCTGGCCACGGCATCAAGCAGGTCGGCCGGCACGGTATAGCCCTCGATGGTGGCGGCCACCGTCATGGCCTGGCGCAGGAAGTGCAGCGCTGCGTTGGGGCCGAACATGGGCACCGGATCGGGCACGGCGTGGCGGGTGTGGATCAGCGCCAGCACGGTCAGGGCTGCAATCTGGTTGTAGCCGTCGCCGCGCTCGCGGGCCAGCGCCAGTGCTGACTGCGCCCTGGCCTGCGCTTCCTGGGGACGGTCCAGACTGGACAGGGCATGGGCCTGGCCGCGCAGCGCGCCACTGTGGAAATCGAACTGGCGCAGCTGTTCGCCGCGTTCTTCCAGGCGAATGAAACAGTCAAGCGCGCGCGTGTAATCGCCACCGTCCAGGGCCAGGTCGCCGCGGCATTCCAGCGCCACGGCATAGGCACGCGCGCCCTGCAGGTGGGCCAGCGTGGCCAGCGCTTCGTCGAGCATCGACAAGGCCTCATTGCGCCGCCCCAGCTGCAGCAGCACCTGCGCGGTCTGCATCAGGCACTGGCCCACGCTCATGGGCCAGCCCGTGGGCCGGGCCAGCACCAGGCCGCGCTGCATCCATTCCAGGGCGCTGTCGTGCGCGTGCAGGCTGCCGTAGGCAATGCCGATGTTGGTGGCAAGGTTGATTGCGCGCCGCATCTGGCCAGTTATGCGCGCCGCGTCAAACGCTTGCATCATGGGGCCGATGGCATGTTCAAAGTCGCATGCCTGGAAGGCACGGCTGCCTTCCAGGTCATGCAGCCAGCCCGCCACTGCCAGCGGCGCCGTGGCGCTGTCGCCGACGGCGGCAGCGCCACGGCCCTGCCCCGGATGCGCCTGATCGTCCGAAAATACGGCAAACAGAGCTGCAGCAGCCTGCAGCACGCCGGCGCGCACGGCGTCGCCGGCGTCACCTGCTGCTGCGGCAGCAATGGCCAGATCGGCTGCGCCCTCGATGGCATCGCCCCGGTCCACATCGATCCACGCCCGCAGCCAGCGCGCATCGGCACTGCCGATGGCGTCGCCCTGCTGCTCGCATTCCATGAGAGCCTGTTCGGCCAGGCCACGCGCTTCATCGAGCTCGCCCATCAGCCAGCGCTGTTCGCCTTCGACGAGCATGAGCCTTGCCTCGGCCAGGCCACGTTCGGCATCCGGACAGGCGCTGAGCAGGTCGGTCGCTTCGCGCGCGAGGGACCGGGCCAGCATGGCGTCGCGCTGGCGCAGGTGCCATGCAAGCTTGACGACATGGTGCAGCCGTGCGGGATCGTCCAGCGCGGGCAGCTTTGCCTCCAGCAGCGCCAGTTCCGCATCGCTTACAAACATGTCCAGCACGCATTTCTCCCATCATCCCGGCAAAGCGCCGGTGAGCGGGCGTTATTATTTCACAAACATCGGCGTCTGGGCGAGCGCTAGCGCAATAAAGCCACGGCAGCGGAAAAGCTCAGGAACGACAAGACAGTCGTGGCCAGCGTAATGCGCGCCACGTGGCCGGTATCGGCACCGTAGCGCTCGGCCAGCATGGCTACATTGTTGGCGCTAGGCAAGGCCGCCACCAGGACCAGGGCGCTCCAGGCGGCGTCATCGAGCGGCAGTCCGGCGCCCATGGCCAGGTAGCCGAGGGTGTATATGAGCGCCGGGTGGACCACCAGCTTGATCACGGTTCCGGGCGCGGCGGCGCTCCAGCCGCTGCCGGCAAGGCCGGCCTGGGCCTGGGCCCGCGCCAGCACGGCGCCAATGGTGAACAGCGCAACCGGCGAGGCGGCATCAGCCAGCATGTTTACCGTTGTCATCATGGGCGCGATCAGGGTCAGGCCCAGGCCGGATGCTGCGGCGCCCAGGAAAATACCCCAGGGCAGTGGGTTACGCACCACTGCCCCCAAGGCCTGGCCAGCGGCGGCAAGGCTGCCTTGCCCGTGCCGGCCGTGCCCGCGCCGGGACAAGGCGATGCACAGCGAACTGGTGAGGACCAGGTCCACCATCAGCGCGGCGATCAGGGGGGCGGAGGCGCGGCTGCCCAGCAGGGCCGCCAGCAGGGGCACGCCCATGAAGCCGGTATTGGGAAAGGCGGCGACCAGCGCACCGAAAGCGGCGTTGTTCCAATCCATGCCGCGCAGGCGCGCGACGGCAACAGCCAGCCCCACCGTGACCAGGGCACAGGCAAGGTACAGGCTGAACAACGCCGGCGCGAACAGCTGCGACACCGGCGTGCCCGCGCTGAAACGGTACAGCAGGCATGGCAAGCCAAAGAACAGGACAAAGGTATTCAAGCCCGGAATGGCGAGCTGCGGCAGCCAGCCCCGGCGTACGGCGATATAGCCGGCCAGGACCAGGGCGAAAAAGGGAAACGTGATGGCGACAATGGCAGTCATGAACGGGCATTGTAGCGCGCTCATGCCGCTGTGCCTGCTGCTCCCCTGTCAGTCAGCCGGCCGTACCCCGGGGCCACGATCTGCTGTGCGCGCGGCTGCCTGCCCCGGCCGATGACAGCGGCAGGGACAGCGGCCCTGATGTGCCCCCCTTACTCTTGCTTCTCAGACGAGCCCGTCTTGCCCTGGGTGCGGCTGCTCCCCATGGAGGTGTGCTTGTGCAGCTCCTGCGCCGAGTCCAGGTGCTGGTCCACCACCGGCAGCATGCGCGCCGCCAGGGCTTGCAGATCAGGATCTTGCGCGCGCGATTGCGCCTGGCGCAGCAGGGCATGGCTGCGCTTGTGATCGGCCACGCCCGCCTCGGCCATGTAAGCACGGTCGAACGCGTCGCCCGACAGCGCGGCAAGCCTGGCCGCCTTGCGCTTGCTTGTCCTGTCCAGTTCCGTGGGGAGCGAGGCACCCTTGGCCTGCGCCAGCTGCCGGACATCCTCGAGCGCTTTGGTATGGTCGTCGATCATGCGCTGGGCGAAGGTTTTCACCTCGTCGCTGCCGGTTTTGGCCTGCGCCATGCGGCCGGCTTCGATCTCCGCCATATGATTGATGGCCATGGTCTTGAGCATGCGCTGATCGGCTGCATTGAGCTTGCCGGCCGACGGTGTGCTGGCCGGTTGCGCGCCGGCCGCCTGCCCCGGGGCGCCGCTTTGCCCCGCCGCGCCTGCCTGGCCTGCGCTGCCGCTCTGGCGGCCCGCCCCCTGGGCACCGGCACTGAACACTGCACCGAGCGCGACCAGGACAGCCACGGCCAGCGCTCCCTTCTTGAAATGGCTCTTCAGCATGTCGTTCTCCTTCGTGGATTGGGATGGTGCGCTTTTTGACACGCCGCCCCGCCGCGAGTTCAACACCGCACCGCGTTCGCCCATAAAAAAAGCAATGATTCCCTGTTTGAGAACCATTGCTTCGACAGCGTCATGCGCTCTTACGCCTTGTCGTACATGCCGGCAAAGCGCAGCCCGTAGTACAGGATAAAGATATAGCAAGCTGCAGGCACCAAAAATGACAGTTGCAGCCCGATGCTGTCGGCCAAAAAGCCCTGCGCAAACGGCACCAGCGCACCACCGACGATCGCCATGCACAGGATGCCGGACCCCTGCCCCGTCAGGGCGCCGAGCTTGTTCAGTGCCATGCTGAAGATGGTGGGGAACATGATCGAGTTGCACAGACCCACCGCCAGGATCGCCCACATCGCCACTTTTCCGCTGGAAAAAGTCGCCAGCAAAATCAGGGCAATGGAACAGGCAGCATTAAAGGCCAGCGCCTTGCCAGGGCTGACGTAGCGCATCACGGCAAAGCCGATGAAGCGTCCCACCATGGCGCCACCCCAGTAAAAGCTGACGTACTTGGCAGCGTCCGCGTGCGACAGCCCGGCAATCGACGGTTCGGCCATGAAATTGATCAGGAAGCTGCCGATACTGACTTCGCCGCCCACATACAGGAAGATACCGACCGCGCCCAGCACCAGGTGCGGATGGGACAGGGCAGACCCTGCGCCATCCCTGGCCGCCAGGCTTCCTACCGGCTCGGCATGCGTGATCTTTGGCAGGCGCGCCATGGCAAACGTCACCGCCAGCGCCAGCAAGGCGCCAGCCAGTGCCAGGTAAGGCCCCTGCACCATGGACGCTTCCCTGGCACGGTAGGCGGCCTGCTCGGCCGCAGGCAGCTGCGCCAGCTCTTGCGCGCCCAGTACCACGCCGCCCAGAATCAGCATGCCGCCCAGCGTCGGCGCCACGGTGGTGCCGAGGGAATTGAACGCCTGGGTCAGGGTGAGGCGACTGGAAGCGGTCTGCGGATCACCCAGTTCGGTCACATAGGGATTGGCCGCCACCTGCAGGATGGTGATGCCGGAGGCCATGACGAACAGCGCCAGCAGGAACACGGCATAACTGGACGTGGCAGCGGGATAGAACATGGCGCAGCCGGCGGCGGCAATTACCAGGCCCGTCACGGCGCCGTTCTGATAGCCGATCTTCTTGATCAGGATGCCGGCCGGCAGGGACACCACGAAGTAGGCGCCAAAAAAGCAGAACTGCACCAGCATCGCCTGTACGTAGGTGAGGGTGTACACCGACTTCAGGTGCGGAATGAGCACGTCGTTGAGCGAGGTCAGAAGGCCCCACATGAAAAACAGGATGGTGACGATGATGAGCGGCCCGGTATTGCTGCCCTGCCCGGCCTGCGTGCTGCGCAGCGCCGCCGGCTGTGATACGTGTTCCATGGTTTGGTCTCCTTTGGTTATCAGTGCCGGTGGACCGGCTGTTCGGACAATATTGCCGACACGCCGAGGAAGGCCGGGTATTGTTCTGTGATCAAAAACGTGGGTATCCGTTCAAGGTATGGCTGCAGCCGGCCCTTGGCTTCAAAGCGCGCCCTGAACGGCGACTGGGCAAACAGGTGCCCCAGGCGCGGCACGATGCCGCCGCCAATGTACATGCCGCCAGTGGCGCCCAGGGTCAGCGCCACGCTGCCGGCCACCGATCCCAGTACAGCACAAAAGCAATCGACCGTGCGCACGCAAGCGGCATCCATGCCCGCCAGCGCCTGTTCGGTGATGAGCGCCGCGCTCTTTTCCTGCCCCGACAGGACGCGGTAGATCAGCTCAAGACCGGGGCCCGACAGCAGCCGCTCGGCCGACGCGTGGCCATACTGACGCCACAGTGCCTGCATGATGGCGATCTCGGTGTCATCCCCGGGCGCGAAGCTGGCGTGACCGCCTTCGCTCGCCAATGGCGCCCAGCGCCCGTCCACCGGGACAATGCCGGATACCCCCAGGCCGGTCCCAGGGCCGATCAGGCCAATGGTGCGGCCCGGCAGCTCCACCCCGCCGCCGATGCGCGTGCGCTGCGATGGACGCAGGTGCGGCAGCGCCATGGCCAGCGCCGTAAAATCATTCACCACCAGCAGCGTGGACAAGTCCAGTTCCTCGCGCAGGGCAGCGGTGGAAAAGCTCCACGAGTGATTGGTCATCTTTACGCTGTCGCCATCGACCGGGTTGGCGATGGCGATGGCCGCGTGCCTGATCCCGGCGGCGTGTTCGCCAACCGCACCCAGGTAGCATGCGGCGGCCGCGCCGAGTGATGAATAGCCGCTGCAAGGCAGGACAGCCACCGCCTCGAACTGGCGCGGAGCGGTTTCGATGGCGAAGCGGGCATTGGTGCCGCCCACATCGGCCAGCAGGCGCGGCCCGTCCACAAAGCGCGCGGTCTCGGTGATCATTTCGCCGCCCCGCAGCTGAGCGCATCCTTCTCCCTGGCCGCGCCACCGACTACCTGAATGTTGGCAAACGATGCAGCAAAGGGCGCGTCGCTGGCCACCGCAAAGGCGGTGTCGATCTTGCTGGTGTCAAGCCCTCTGGCGGTAAAGCAGGACAGGGGCACACGCACGGTCTGCTTTTGCTTGAGCGGCAGCGCCTTGAACGCGCCCGTCACGTCCACCGGCACCCCGCCCATGAGGACAGTGACGGCGCCGGCAGGCGCACTGGCGATGATGGTATCGAACTGCAGCGCGCCATCGGTGGTGGCAAATGCGGGCAGCGCCATGGCCCTGGCGGCGCGCGCTTCCAGCTGCGCCGGACCGGTCCACGTTACCAGCTTGCCATCCTGCTGGGTGTTGACCTGGGCGGTTTCCACTGTCACGCCAGGCAGCGTGGTCACCGCATTGACATCGGCGCCCAGTGCCACGCGCTGGCCGCCGCTGGAAACGTACAGGGGCCAGGTGGCGCGGTCGGCCTGGCCGAACACCGGGTAGACATTGGTCACGCCGCAGCCACCTTCCGGGTACGCTGCATCGAGCTGGCCCACCTTGATGGTGCTGCCGTAGCCCAGGCCATACCCGTACGGGAACAGCGGAGCGTAATCCTTGTCGCCCACGTTGACGGTGGCCTGGCACACGGACCTGGGCCATGAAAAGGAGAGCTTGCCCTTGAATTTGTGGCGGCCGGCGAACAGCACGTCAGCCACGCCCTTGCCTTCGGTCCCCGGCAGCCAGGCCGCCACGAAACTGTCCGACAAATTCATGAGGTCATTGGTGTATAGGGGGCGCCCGGCCACCAGCACCGTGATCACCGGCTTGCCCTTGCCGGCCACCGCTTCCAGTACCGCCAGGTCTTCCGGATGGCGCGCACTGTGGCGCAGGCTGCCCCATGGGCCGATGTCGCCATCGCCCTCTGCATACGGGGTCTCGCCAATGACAGCCACCACCGCGTCAAAATTTGCCACGTCGACGTCGCGCCCATCACGGCTGTAGGTGACGTTGCCGTCGCCGGCCGCCTCGCGAATGCCGGTCAGGATCGAGTCCGCGTTCGGGAAGTCGCTGTTCTTGTTGTCCGTGCCCTGCCAGGTCAGGCTCCAGCCGCCGCTCTGGTTGGACAGGTTGTCGGCGCTCTTGCCCACCACCAGGATCTTCTTGCCACGCGCGAGCGGCAGCGCGTTGGTATCGTTCTTGAGCAGCACCAGCGACTCGCGCACGGCCTGGCGCGCCAGCGCCCGCGCCTGCAGCGCCTGCGCCTTGCCCGCGTAGCGGTTGCTGCCTGGTGCCTTGCCGAACAGGCCCGCGCGCAATTTCACCCGCACGATGCGGCTCACGGCGTCATCCAGACGCGCCATGGGAATCTGGCCCGCTTCCACCTGCTTGATGGTATTGGCGATGAAGGCCTTCCAGTCGTCCGGCACCATCACCATGTCGATGCCGGCGTTGATGGCCTGGGCGCAGCTGTCATTGGTGCAGCCGGGAACCTGGGCGATGCCGTTCCAGTCCGAGACCACGAAGCCGTCAAAACCCATCTTCGTTTTCAGCAGATCGGTCAGCAGGGCTTTACTGCCGTGCATCTTGCCGTAATCGACACCACCGGCGACGTCGTTCCAGCTGCTGAACGAGGCCATGACCGTCTGCGCGCCGGCGTCCAGCGCACTGTAGTAACCGGCGCCGTGAATGTTGATCATCTCGGCCTTGCTGGATGTGGCGATGCCCTGGTCCTTGCCCTGGTCGGTGCCGCCGTCGCCAATGAAATGCTTGGCCGTTGCCACCACGTTGCCGGGCTTGTTGAAGCGCCCCTGCAGGCCGCGCACATACACGCCGCCGTATTCCTTCACCAGCGCCGGGTCTTCGGAAAAGCTCTCGTAGGTGCGTCCCCAGCGGTCGTCGCGCACCACTGCCAGCGTGGGCGCGAATACCCAGGCGATGCCGGTGGCCCGCACCGACTCGCCGACCGATTGCGCCATCTTCCCGATCAGGTCCTTGTTGCGCGCCGCACCCAGTCCGATATTGTGGGGGAACAGCGTGGCGCCATACACATTGCTGTTGCCGTGCATGGCATCGATGCCCCAGATGACCGGGATCTTGTGGACCATGTCGGTGGCCATGGACGCGGCGTGGAATTTATCAGCCAGCGCCACCCAGTCAGCCGGCGTCGCATACTTGTTCCCGTTTGGCCAGCTGCCGCCGCCATTGAGGACCGAGCCGATATAGAACTCGCGCACCTGGTCCGGCGTGATGGTCTTGATTTCCGGCTGCGTGATCTGGCCGACCTTCTGGGCCAGCGTCATGCTGCGCACGATTTTTGCCACCTGCGCCTCCAGCTTCGCATCGGGCGCCACGCTGCTGCGGATGCGGGGAAAATCGGCCAGCTGCGCGGGAGCGGCTGCCGCGGCGGCGTGCAGCAGCACGGTGGCTGCAATGAGACAGGAATGTTTGATCATGGTCTTTTGCGAGGTCGGTTGGGTGAACAGGCACTACATTGGAAGCGATTCCAATCGGGCTTCATATTGCGGCGTCGGGCTTTCTTTGTCAACCAGAAAATGGTGCCAGCGATGCCCGGTGGGTGACGCTGATGGGGAATGCGGTGCCGACCTCGCGTTCCAGGCCGTAGCAGCGATTGAGCAATGCGTTCAGCCCCGAGCGTGTGACTGCGCGCCACGGGACATGCACCGAGGTCAGGCGCGGCGCCGAGTGCTCGGCGCTGGGCGTATCGTCGTAGCCCAGCACCGACACGTCCCGTGGCACCGATATGCCGATCTCGTGAAAATACGACAGCACGCCCACTGCCATTTCGTCGTTGGCGCAAAACAGCGCCGTGAAGTCGTGGCGCGCATCGGCCAGCTCGCGCGCGCAGTTCCAGCCGCCTTCAGGCGAAAAGTCGCTTTCCGCGACCCACATCGACGCGGTATCGATGCCGCTGCGCGCCATTTCGGCCATGAACCCGTCAATCCGCGCCACATTGTCGGGCAGTGTGCTGGGACCGGCGATGACGGCGATTTTCCGGTGCCCCAGTTCCAGCAGGGCGCGCGCGGCCAGCACCCCGCCCTGGGTGTGGTCGGCCGTGAAGCACTGCGCCGGAATGCTGGCAAAAACATGATTGAGCACGACCAGGCGCGATTGCTTGGGCCCCAGGGCAGCGATGTCGTCGTCGAGCAGGTGGTTGGTCATGGCAATGAGGCCGTCGCAGCCGCGCTCCATCAGGAACTCGATGCCTTCAATGGCCTGCTCGCGCGGATTGCCCAGGCCGACCCCGAACGCCACCACCATGTGCAGGCCGGCGGCGCGCAGCTCGGTATCGATCAGCTGCAGGATGGGCGTATAGAAGGTGCCCTTCAGGACCGGGATGTACACCCCGATCATCTGGGTAGACCCTGACAGCAGCGAGCGCGCCGCATGCGACGGCCGGAAATCGAGTTCCTCGATCGCCTGGCGCACCTTCTCCATGGTTGCCGGCGACACCGAGCCCTTGCCGCTGACCACACGCGAAGCGGTGCCCAGTCCCACGCCCGCCAGCCGGGCGACGTCCTTGATGGTAGCCATGCAGCAGTCCCCTTTAAGCAGCAGCCAGCCGCAATTGGCTGGCTTTATCGAACACTGATGCGCGCGCCGCATCGACCGCAAACTGCACCGGCTCCCCGATGGCGAACGTGCGCGTGTCGTTGACAATGGCCGAGAGCTTGCGCTCACCCACGGCGATCCACACCACCTGGTGATTGCCCATCGGCTCCGTCAGCGCCACGGTGCCGGCGAAAGGCCCCTGCACGCTGATCTGGATATGCTCGGGCCGCACGCCCAGTATCACCTGCGCCGCCGGCGGCGTGACGGCGGCCGGCATGTCCAGGGCCAGTACCGGCGACAGGAAGCGGCCGCCATCGAGACGGCCTTCGATGAAGTTCATGGCCGGGGCCCCCAGGAAGCCGGCCACGAACAGGTTCGCAGGCCGTTCGTAGACATCGGCCGGGGTCCCGGCCTGCTGCACCTTCCCGGCGCGCATGACGACGATGCGGGTAGCCAGCGTCATGGCCTCCACCTGGTCGTGCGTCACGTAGATCATGGTCGAGCCCAGCGTCTGGTGCAGCAGCTTGAGCTCCCGCCGCAGTTCGGCGCGCAGCTTGGCGTCCAGGTTCGAGAGCGGCTCGTCGAACAGGAACACGCCGGCCTCGCGCACCAGCGCCCGGCCAATGGCCACGCGCTGGCGCTGACCGCCCGAGAGCTGGGCAGGCTTGCGGTTCAGCAGCGGCTCCAGATGCAGCATCTCGGCGGCCCGCTGCACGCGCCGCGCGATCTCCGCTTTCGGCAGGCCGGCGATACGCAGGCCAAACGACATGTTCCTCTCCACCGTCATGGTGGGATACAGGGCGTAGGACTGGAACACCATACCGATGCCGCGTTCACTCGGATCGGCATATGTCATGTCGTCGCCCTTGATGGCGACGCTGCCGGAGGTGACATCGATCAGTCCTGCAATGCTGTGCAGCAGGGTCGACTTGCCGCAGCCGGAGGGACCGAGCAGGACGAGGAATTCGCCCTCCTCCACTGTCAGGTTGAGGTCCTTGATGATCTCGTTGCCACCGAGGTTGATGCACAGGTCCCGCAAACACACATTCGACATGAATTAACCTTTGACCGCGCCGGCGGCGATACCGCGCACGAACCAGCGCCCGGAAATGAAATAGATCGCCAGCGGCACCAGCGATGTGAGGATGGTGGCCGCCATGTTGACGTTGTACTGGCGCGTGCCGGTGGTGGTATTGATGACGTTATTGAGCTGCACCGTCATGGGCGCATTGTCGCTGCTCGCAAAGACCAGGCCCAGTAAATAATCGTTCCACACACCGGTGACCTGCATGATGGCTGCAACGACGATGATGGGCAGCGACATGGGCAGCATCACGTGGGCAAAGATCCGAAAGAATCCCCCGCCATCGATGCGCGCAGCCTGGAACAGTTCATGCGGCACGCCCGCGTAGTAATTGCGGAACAGGAGCGTCATGACCGGCATCGCAAAGATCATGTGGACCGCCACGATGCCGTACAGGGACCCGAACAGCCCCACCGCTGCCAGCGCCCGCACCAGCGGATAAATCATGACTTGCAGCGGAATGAAGGCACCGACCATCAAGATGCCAAACAGCAGGCCCGCGCCGCGCGGGCGCCAGAATGAGAGCGCATAGCCATTGATGGCGCCGAGCAGGATCGGCAGCACGGTGCTGGGCACCGCAATGGCGACCGAATTCCAGAACCCGCCACGAATGCCTTCACAGCTCATGCCGGTGCAGGCGCCGCTCCACGCCTGCCGCCACGGTTCCAACGTTACATCGAGCGGAAGCGCAAAGATATTCCCGGCGCGGATCTCTTCCATCGGCTTGACCGAAGTGGCCAGCATCACGTATAGCGGCAGCAGGAAAAACAGCGCTGCGGTAAGCAGAAAGGCATAGATGCCGATGCGCGCCGGGGTCAGGTGGCGCCTGTGCCTCATGGCCGCCCCTTGCGCTGCGCCTGGCCAAGGCTGCGTGCGTAGATGTAGGGCGCCACCAGCGCCAGCACGGGCAGCAGCATGACAATGGCGCCGGCCGAGGCCAGCGCAATGTTGGCGCGCCCGAACAGATGGTCCATGATGAATTTGGCCGGCACTTCGCTGGCGGTGCCCGGCCCGCCCTGGGTCATGGCCACCACCGCGTCGAACAGCTTGACCACGGCGGTGGAGAGCAGCAGCAGCACCGTGGCTACCGTCGGCCACAGCATGGGCAGCACAATGGAGAGGTAGACACGCCAGGCCGGGATGCCGTCAAGACGGGCCGCCTTCCAGATATCGCCGTCAATGCCGCGCAGCCCGGCCAGCATCATCGCCATCACCAGCCCGGCAGCCTGCCACACGGTGGCGATGACGATGGTGTACATGACCATGTCCTGGTCCACGATCCAGTCAAAGGTAAAGTCGGCGAAACCCAGCTGCACGGCAGCCTGCTCGATGCCGTTGCCAGGCGTGAGAATCCATTGCCACACCAGGCCCGTGGCCACGAAGGACATCGCGTAGGGATAAAGGAACACGGTGCGCAGCACGCCTTCGCCGCTGACATTCTGGTCAATGAACACGGCCAGCAGAAAACCGATCACCAGGCAGGCGCCGATGAACAATACGCCATACAGGGCCAGGTTCGACAGCGACAGCAGCCAGCGTTCGTTCTCGAACAGGCGCGTGTACTGGGCCAGCCCGACAAAGGTATCGGACGGGAAGCTGCGCGCATTGGTCAATGAGGTACGCAGCGACCACAGTACCGTGCCCAGGTAGCCGACAATGACAGTGAGCGCCATCGGCAACAGGGCGGCGAACGGAATTATTCTGCGCAGCGAACGCCGGCGAGCTGGGGCCATGGAGTCTCCTGATAGGCGGCATGCATCAGTCCCGCCTTATTGGAAACGTTCCCAATGCCATGTGCGAAATATAACACTCCAGGATTTTGAGTGTCAACGCATTCCGAAAAAGAGTACTGGACCGGGTTTAGCCGCCGTAGGTCATGCCGGACGCGCGGACGATATCGAACCACAATGGCTCCTGCCCTTCGAGGCTGCCAGTGCGCTTGTTGGGTGTGCTGAGAACGCGCATTGACACGTGCATGGGCACACCATAATTGGCAAGGTAGGCTGCAGCGGCACGCGTCGAGACTTCCCGTTGGACTTTCAGTCCCATTTCAACCCGGTACGCCATCAGCCGGTTTTTCCGCTCTTGAACCATTGCATCCTCCGTAGACAGCCAATATACACACCCCTGTCCAGTTTCACAATTGCTGGATCGCAACAGCAAATGATGCAGCGCGGCGCCTTGCGGGCTGGGGGCGCGCCGGTACGAAGCGGCGGGCACGCATGATATGCTTTCGCCATGACCAATACAATCAAGGGCGAGGCCCCGCTCGCGCCCCAGACACCCGGCGACTTCGGCAAGCCCCTCAGTGGCTGGCGGCGCCGGATCTACACCATCATTTTCGAGGCCGACACCCGCGCCGGCAGGCAGTTTGACGTGTTCGTGGTGGTGGCCATTCTGCTGAGCATTTTCGTGGTGGTCATCGGCAGCGTGCCGCGCATCGAGCGCAGCATTGGTGCCCAGCTCACCCTGATCGAGTGGGGCTTCACGATTCTGTTTACCGCCGAGTACATCGCACGCCTGTGCTGTGTGCGGCGCCCGGCCCGCTATGCGCTCAGCTTTTTCGGCATCATTGACCTGCTGTCGATCTTGCCGACCTATTTTTCGCTGTTCGTCCCGGAAGCGAGCGCCTTCCTCGACATTCGCATCCTGCGGCTGCTGCGCATTTTCCGCATTCTCAAGCTCACCCTGTATGTGGCCGAATACGTGCGGCTCGGGCAGGCCCTGCGCGCGAGCGGACGCAAGATCCTGATCTTTCTCTCCGTGGTGCTGATGGCGGTACTGATCTTTGGCACCATCATGTATGTGGTGGAAGGGCCGGAAAACGGCTTCACCAGCATCCCCATCGCCATGTACTGGGCCGCGGTCACCATGACGACAGTGGGCTACGGCGACATCACCCCGTATACGACGCTGGGACGCTTCATCGCCTCATTCATGATGCTGCTCGGCTGGGGCGTGCTGGCGGTGCCGACCGGGATTGTCACTGCCGAGATGACGTCCCAGCGCCTGTCGCAAAAGCCGACCACCCGCACCTGCGAAGCGTGCCTTAGCGAAGGGCATGAAGCAGACGCGCACTATTGCAAGGATTGCGGCGAGCCGCTGCCGGTCTACCGGCACGACTAGCGCCCGCCGCTGCGATCCTTATCCGCGTTTACACGCCGCCACGGGCGTCGGCGTCACCACGAATGCATGATGGGCGCCGTATTCGCCGCGAATGGGCTGGGTGCCGGAAGCGCCGGCATTCGGTCCGATGATGTAGGTGTTCGCCTTTGGAATGCCGGCATCGGCGTAAGCACCGATGTCGGTGGTGGCGTTGCCATATGCGCGGATGATGTTCAGGCCCACGACGTTGCGCAGGTAGCGCACATAATCGGTCTTGAACTGTTGCGTGTTCGGTGGAATGGGGCCGCCACTGTACGGGTTGGAATGGTAGTGCCAGGGGCCGATGCGCTGGATATTGAGCCACTCGCGTCCATCCTTGGTCACCCAGTACGGCCGCGCGGTCAGGTAAATGATCTGATAGCCCTTTTGCCGGTAGGTGTTCACGACCTCGGACGCATAGTAATACGGCGTTGCTGTCTTGATGCCAAGGTAGTCCGCGGCCGCTTCAAAGTCGTTGATGGTAAGGGTGCCGTCGATATCAAACAGCACCGCATCGCGACCGGGATCGACCACGCTCACGTAGCCGGACGTGGTACTGAGGTCGCCCTCGACCACGAAGCGCACCACATAGTCGCCAACGCGCCGCGCGCCGAGCGGCACGGCGATCTTGCCGTCGCTGTTGGTGACATAGCTGCCCACATACTCCCACCCTGCCATGCCGGTGCCGTACAAATAGGCATGCACACGCTCGCCCTCCAGGTCCTTGTGCAGGACCGCGTCATAATCGAACTTCGCTTCCATGGTGGCGCCGGAACCGGCCTTGACGATCACGTCGTGCGCCATATGCCAGGGTTTGTACCAGCTCGATAACAAGGTATTGCCAAACTTGGCAAAGTTCTTCTTGGCGGGGCCCGACAAGGTGGGCGGGTTATACGCGCTGACGTAATCGGGACATGCAGCATGGGCAGACAGGGCAGCAAACGCAGACAGCAAGGCGCCGGCAACGGACTTGAGCATGGAACTCTCCTGAGTAAAGGTTGTTTAATATCGTATATACAACCTTTCCATTGTAGTCACAGATTGTGGCACTGTAATGACAGCCGCCCGACAATATTTATTTTGCGCACGATTGGAGAAGATATTGCGAGCGCTCGCTCGTGATGGTAGCGACTCGGTAAATTCGCGTGCAACAACCCGGGACGGCCCGGGTTGCTGCGATTTTCCGATCAGGGCAGCGACTTCAGTGAGGCCTTGACCGGCACCGAGAAGTTGTAGCCGTCATGCTTGTCCCAGTTGATCGACCAGGTCATCACGCCGCGGAAGTCCGGATAGGCCTTGAGCGGCTTGATGGTCCCGCAGTTCAACAGCTGGGTCAGGCACTTGAGCGCATTGTTGACGTCCGCCGTGGTGGTAAAGCCCGAACCTGCCGAACTGCGGCCGGACGGCACGCCAAACCCTACCTGATCAGGCCGCAAACCAGCGAAGGTGTTGCCACCGTAAGTAAAGCCTTCAATCAGCATTTTTGCCGTGCCCACCAGCTGATCTGCGGAGCCGGCCTTTAGCGGCGCAGCGGCATACGGCGTGTAGACGTCGCCGTTGTTGTAGTACTGCGGGTGGAGCACAGTGAGCTCATTGCGCAGCGCATTGATCAGCGGGATGTAGGCGCCCCAGATCGATCCATAGCTCGTGTAGCCGCCCTCCACGTAGACCCATTCCGGCGCCATCGAGAGGTAGAAATTCGGTCCTACTTTCGCCTTCAGATTCTTGACAGCGATCGGCAGATAGGTCTGGATGGCCGCGCCCTGCGATACGCCGTTTTCCAGGTCAATGTCGATGCCGTCAAAGCCAAACTTCTGGATGATGGCGTACAGCGAATTGGTGAAGTTGGCCGCTTCGGCCGCCGAGCCAACCGATACAGAACCGTTCTGGCCGCCCAGCGAGAGAATGACCTTCTTGCCGGCCGCGCGCTTGGCCTTGATGTCGGCGATGAACTGCGCTTCAGTGCCTGCACCGGGGTCCACGGTCAGGCTGACGTTGCCGCCACCGGCATTGTCTGCGAAGGAAACGACGATCACATCCCAGTCGTCACTCACCTGGCTAATCGGATAGGTGGGGCCGCTCGGGTTGGTGAAATTGTGCCAGTAGCCGATCAGCGCGTGCCTGGCCAGGCCGGGTGTCGGTGTCGGTGTCGGCGTTGGTGTCGGGGTTGGGGTTGGTGTTGGTGTCGGTGTCGGCGTCGGTGTAGGCGTTGGGGTGGTACAAGTACCGCCGACGCTCCACAAAGTAGGCGAGTCCTTCGGATTCCAATTGGCGCCAACGTGGGCGGTATGCGTGACCAGTGCCTTGTACGACACACCAAGATAGCTCACCACCTGGCCGGCGGCATAGGATTGACCTTCCGTCCAAAGCGCGCATGCGGGCGCTGGCGTCGGTGTTGGTGTCGGTGTTGGTGTCGGTGTCGGTGTCGGTGTGGGTGTGGGCGTGGGCGTCGGGGTGGGTGTGGGCGTGGGCGTCGGGGTTGGCGTTGCGCCGCAGGCACTGGAGACAGTCCATGGTTTGCCGCTTCCCGCAGCGCCGTGACTGGTAGATGGATTGTCCCCCTGCGTCCAGTAGGCGGCCGTGTAATTCACACCGTTATAGCTTACGGTATGACCGCCGCTATAGGCAGTCGCGCTGTTCCACGCGGCGTGGCACGCAATCGTGGCGGCGAGCAGTTTGGGCTGTTGGCCGGAAGCGGTGGCAGGACTATTGCTGCCTCCGCATGCTGAAAGCGCGCCTCCCAGCAAGCTGACGATAAGGCCATTCATGACAGTTCGATTCATCATTACTCCGGAAAAAGTAGTTGGAAACCTGGGGCGTAGCGCCGAGGCCGGACACACTTGGCCGAAATAATGTTGAAAAGGCACTACTCAAGTACCAATATAACACCGGTTCGTAATTTTAAATACCAAAAGACGATTTGTTAAATACCAAAATAGACCACTGAGGGCGTCTTTACGCCACCCATGCTGGATGTGCGGTCACTCGATTTCGGGGGGGTAGATACGCGAAGTGCCCTGCACAAGCCTGCAACCGGCAGGCGTGACAGGGCATACTTATCAGGAAAACTGCGAAAAATCCGGCTTGCGCTTTTCAAAAAAGGCGGTGAAGGCTTCCTTGGCTTCCGGTGCCAGCAGCATGGCACCAAACAGCTTGTTCTCGGCGGCCATGGCCTCGTCTACCGCTGCAGTTCTGGTGCGCTTCATCAAGGCCTTGGTGGTGCGGATGGACGCAGCCGGCAGCGCCACCAGCTTGGCCGCCTGCTTCTGCGCGTAGGGCATCAGCTCGGCCAGCGGCAGCACTTTCGACACCAGTCCCATTTCATATGCTTCCTGGGCCAGGAATGCTTCGCCAAGCAGCAGCTTTTCCGCGGCGCGCGGATAGCCGGCCAGCTGCGGCAGCAGCAGCGACGAGGCAAATTCCGGGCACAGGCCCAGCTGCGCGAACGGCATGGAAAACTTGGCATTGTCAGCCGCGTAGACCAGGTCGCAGTGCATCAGCAGCGTGGTGCCGATGCCCACGGCGGCGCCGGAAACGGCAGCGACGACCGGCTTGGTACTGCCCGACAGCGCGCGCATGAACTGGAAAACAGGACGCGCTTCTGCCGGCACACCTTCAACCGGCCGTGAATTCTTCATGAAGTCTTCCAGATCGTTACCGGCGGTGAAAATTTCCGGTTTGCCGGTGATGAGGATGGCGCGCACGCTGCTGTCGCTTTCAGCCGCCACAAGGGCGTCTGCCATGGTCTGGTACATCACTGCGGTGATCGCGTTCTTGCGCTCCGGGCGGTTGAATTCGATCGTCAACACGCCGTCCGCAACGGTCGTCACAATTTCCATGCACTGCTCCTGAAAAGATAAGGAGCGCCGGGGGATACCGGCGCCCTGATGCCAATATTTTAACCGAACCCCTCTGTGCCAGTGCAGGCCGGCGGCATCAAACGACGACGAGCACAGACTGCATGGCAGCGCGGGGGACTAGAAGCGAAAAGTGGCTTTCACGCGCCGGGACATCATCATGTAGGGAACCCACACACATAAGGCGAACATGGCGCGAAACATTTCCTTTCTTGTTTCCGGGTCCATGACCGGCAAGTCCGGCCGCACCACTTGCAAGCCCAGCGAGTCCACGACCACGACCACCGGCGCGGCCACGTGGGCCCAGATGAACCACTTGGGGAATGCCTTTTTCTTGGAAAATAGCAGGTGGATCATGTAAGTCCAGGCCAACACCAGAGCAACATTGATCACGATTTCGCTCACCAGAAACGGGCCCCAGAACGGGTGAAACACGTCCGAACCCGGCGTGGTCAGAGCCTGCCAGGTACCCTCGCCAAAAATCGCCCCATAGTTCTTGTACATATCCCAAGCCATCCTGAAGGGCGAAATGACCACGCCCAAGGCCACCAGGATCAGCCAGCCGCGAATGCCTTCAAGTGCGGGGTCTGCCGGGGCGAGCGCGACCGGGGCTACCGGCGCAGCCACCGGAGGATCATAGGGGTTCGAGAGATTCATGGAAATGGCGGATTGATTGGCGGGAAGGTTGCAATGAAGGCCGGCATAAGCAGCGGCGCCAAGGCGGCTGCGTTTGTTAACAAATGGAAACAACCGTTAGTATAGCCCATCACGGCGCGCACCTTGACGCTGAGGGGAAGACGCGCCGGAATAAAAAACGCCGCTTCACCAGCGGCGTTTCTTCGGTACGGGCAGGAATCAGACGCGCTCGAAAATGCCTGCCGCGCCCATGCCGGTACCAACGCACATGGTCACCATGCCGTACTTGAGGTTATTGCGGCGCAGTGCGTGGATCACGGTGGCCGCGCGGATGGCGCCGGTCGCGCCCAGCGGGTGGCCCAGTGCAATCGCGCCGCCCATCGGGTTGACCTTGGCCGGATCGAGGTTCAGGTCGCCCATCACTGCCAGCGCCTGTGCAGCAAACGCTTCGTTCAGTTCGATCCAGTCCAGCTGGTCCTGGGTGATGCCGGCTGCGGCGCAGGCCGCAGGAATGGCCACCTTGGGACCGATGCCCATGATTTCCGGCGGTACGCCGCGCACGGCAAACGACGAGAACTTGGCCAGCGGGGTCAGGTTATGCTCGCGCAGGATCTTCTCCGACACGATCAGCAGCGCGCCCGCGCCGTCCGACATTTGCGAGCTGTTGGCAGCGGTCACGGTGCCCTTGGCGGCAAACACCGGCTTGAGCTTGCCCAGCGACTCCAGGGTCGAATCGGCACGTGCGCCTTCGTCGGTGTCGACGGTGCGGCGGCTGATGTCGATCTGGCCGGTGGACAGGTTGGGCGTGCGGGTGATGATTTCAACCGGGGTGGTCTCATCCTTGAAGAAGCCGGCCTGCTGGGCGGCGATGGCGCGGCGGTGCGACTCCACCGAGAACGCATCCTGCTGCTCGCGGGTGATCTTCCACTGCTTGGCCACGTTCTCCGCGGTCAGGCCCATGCCATAGGCCATGCCGACGTTTTCGTCGGTGAACATCTCCAGGTTCATCGATGGGTGGTGGCCCATCATCGGCACCATCGACATCGATTCCACGCCGCCGGCCAGCATCACGTCGGCTTCGCCCACGCGGATGCGGTCAGCCGCCATCGAAATGGCGGTGATGCCGGACGCGCAGTAACGGTTCACTGTCACGCCGCCCACGGTCTTCGGCAGGCCGGCCAGCAGCACCGCCATGCGGGCAATGTTGAAGCCCTGCTCCGCTTCCGGGAACGAGCAGCCGATGACGGCGTCCGTGATCAAGGCCGGGTCAAGGCCTGACGCCTGCGACATGGCCGACTGGATGGCACGCACCAGCAGGTCGTCCGGACGGGTGGTGCGGAACATGCCGCGCGGCGCCTTGCCGATCGGGGTGCGGGTTGCGGAGACGATGTAGGCGTCGGTAAGTTGTTTGCTCATGTTGTTCTCTCAAATATTCTGTGGTTCGAAATGGGATGACCGGATGCCGATGTGCTTACCGCTTTTCAGACAGATACCAGTCGACCTGCACCTGGGCCGCCAGCGTTCCCTGCTCGTCGTAGACATCGACTTCGACAGGAAACGCGATCTTGCCTTCAGCTTTCAGCGTGGCCTTCAGGGCCGCGATATCGCCAGGTACCCGGCCTTCGGCGCGCGTCGCACCCTTGGCCACTTTCTGGTACTGGATGCGTGACTCCTTGGCCACCGGGCGCAATCCCATGATCAGGTCAGCAAAGCCGCCTGCCATGGCCGCGCCCGAAGCCGTTTCGGCCAGCGTGAACAAGGCCCCGGCGTGCGGCGTGCCGAGGTGGTTGTTCAGCTTTGGGTCGGCCGGCATCGACACACGGCTGGTGCCGTTGCCGATGTCGTCGATACGAATCCCCAGCAACTGCGTGAATGGCAGGGTTTCCATCATTTGCTGCTTGATACGGTCATACACCATGCTTGGCCTCACGCGCAGTAATAACTTGAATGCTAAGCGGCCGATGCTTCGGGATGCAATCGACATCGCGGATACTTAATTGCGAACCGGTTTACCGGTCTGCATCATGCCCATGATCCGTTCCTGCGATTTCGGATGGTTCAGGAGCTCCAGGAAAGCCTTGCGTTCCATGTCGAGGAACCACTGCTCGGACACCACGCTGCCCTGGTCCACATTACCGCCCGATACGATCTCGGCGATCATCTCGCCCAGCTTGAAGTCGTGCGCGGAGATGAAGCCGCCGTCACGCATGTTCACCAGCTGTGCCTTGATGGTGCCGTAGCCGTAGCGGCCCGTCACGGTCACCGGCTTTTGCAGTGGCGGACGGTAGCCGGCGTCGAACATCGAACGCGCCGTTACCTTGGCCACGTGCAGCAGCTCGTACGGGTTGAAGACGATAATGTCGTCTTCCTTAAGGTAGCCCATCGCTTTTGCTTCCAGTGCCGACTTCGACACGTTGGCGGTAGCCGCATTGGTGAAACCGGTCTTGAGGAATTGCAGGATGTCGGTGCCCTTGGCTTCGTTGGACGCGCGTACTGCCGCTTCCTTCAAGCCGCCGCCCGCTGGAATCAGGCCCACGCCCACTTCCACCAGGCCGATGTACGACTCGATCGATGCCACGCGCTTCGATGCGTGCAGCGCCATTTCGCAACCACCGCCCAGTGCCAGGCCAGCCACTGCGGCCACTACCGGCACGTTCGAGTACTTCATGGCCATGAAGGTGTCCTGCAACAGGGCGATGCCAGGCTCCATGGCCTTGGCGCCGCCCTGCATGAACAGAGGCAGTGCCGACTGCAGGTCAGCGCCGGCCGAGAAAGCGCCACCGTCAGCGGCGTCGGTATTCCAGATGACCAGGCCCTTGAAGTTCTTTTCCGCTTCGGCTTGTGCCATCTTCAGGCCGTTGATCACGCCTTCGCCGATGACATGCATCTTGGTCTTGAGCGAGATGACCAGCACTTCGTCGTCCATGTGCCAGATGCGCACGGAGTCGTCTTCGTGGAAGGTGGTACCGGCGGTCTTGCCGTCAATGGCGCCGGCACCGAGCACTGGTGCACGGAACGGCTGACGCTCGTACACCGGCAGGGTCGAACGGGGCACATAGGCGTTGGCCGACGCGGAGAACGAGCCTTCGGCAGTGTGAACACCTTTCTCGGCCACAGGACCTTCAAACACCCATGCCGGCAGCGGGGCCGAGCACAGTGCGTTGCCGGCGTCGATGTCTTCCTTGACCCAGTTGGCGATCTGCGTCCAGCCGGCACTCTGCCACGTCTCGAACGGGCCGACCTGCCAGCCGAAGCCCCAGCGCATGGCAAAGTCGATGTCGCGCGCATTGTCGGCGATCGAACCCAGGTGCACGGCGATGTAGTGGAAAGCGTCGCGGAAGATCGCCCACAGGAACTGCGCCTGCGGATTGGTCGACTCGCGCAGAGCCTTGAATTTCTTGACCGGGTCTTTCTCTTTCAGGATGCGGCCAACGATGTCGGCAGCCTTGCCGCCACCGGCGACGTATTCGCCGGATGCGAAGTCCAGGCGCTGGATCTCCTTGCCAACCTTCTTGTAGAAGCCTGCGCCGGCCTTCTGGCCCAGGGCACCGGCTGCGACCAGCTTGGCCAGCACTTCCGGCGTCTTGTAGACGGCGAAGAACGGATCATCGGCCAGGTTGTCCTGCATGGTCTTGATGACATGGCCCATCGTGTCCAGGCCCACCACGTCAGCGGTGCGGAAGGTGCCGGACTTGGCGCGGCCAAGCTTGGCGCCAGTCAGGTCGTCGACCACATCCACCGACAGGCCGAATTTTTCAGCTTCGTGGATGATGGCCAGCATGCCGAAGATGCCGACGCGGTTGGCGATGAAGTTTGGCGTGTCCTTGGCGCGTACCACGCCCTTGCCCAGCGTCGTGGTCAGGAAGCCTTCGAGCTGGTCGGCGATTTCGGGGCGCGTGGCAGCGGTCGGGATGATTTCGACCAGGTGCATGTAGCGCGGTGGATTGAAGAAGTGAACGCCGCAGAAGCGCGACTTCAGCTCGTCGTCAAAGCCTTCGGACAGCTTGGTGATCGACAGGCCCGAGGTGTTGGTGGCGAAAATGGCGTTTGGCGCGATGTGCGGCGCGACCTTCTTGTACAGGTCGTGCTTCCAGTCCATGCGTTCGGCGATTGCTTCGATGATCAGATCGCAGCCGGCCAGCAGTTCCAGGTTGTCTTCGTAGTTGGCGACCTGGATCAGTGCCGCGTCATCCTTGTTGCCCAGCGGCGCAGGCGAGAGCTTTTTCAGGTTCTCGATGGCGCGCAGCACGATGCCATTCTTGTTGCCGTCCTTGGCCGGCAGGTCGAACAGCACCACCGGCACGCGCGCATTGGCGCAGTGGGCAGCGATTTGCGCACCCATCACGCCGGCGCCCAGCACGGCCACTTTTTTAACGATGAAATTGGTCATATTCTTATCCTCGTGTCTTAGAACAGATCGGCGTCGAGAGCCATCAGGTTGGCCGAGCCCGAACGCGCCTGGCGGATCAGGGTGGCGGTTTCAGGCTGCAGGCGCGCAAAATAGAAGCGTGCCGTGGCCAGTTTAGCTTTGTAGAAGTTGTCGCCCGAATCTTCCTTGGCCAGCGCGATCTTCGCCATCTGCGCAAAGAAGTAGCTGTAGATCAGGTGACCGACCACGCGCAGGTAAGGCACGGCTGCGGCGCCCACCTCGTCCGGATTCTGGAACGCCTTCATGCCGATTTCCATGGTCAGCTTGGTGACCTTGTCGCCCAGGTCGCCCAGCGGCGTGATGAACTCGGACAGCGCTTCATCGGTGCCGTTTTCTTCGACGAAGGTCTTGATCTTCTCGCCGAACTTGCGCAGCTTGGCGCCGTTGTCCATCAGGACCTTGCGGCCCAGCAGGTCAAGCGACTGGATGGTGTTGGTGCCTTCGTAGATCAGGTTGATACGCGCATCACGCACGTACTGCTCCATGCCCCACTCCGAGATGTAGCCGTGGCCGCCGTAGACCTGCATCGCTTCCGAGGTGGCGATCCAGGCGTTGTCGGTGATGAAGGCCTTGATCACTGGCGTGAGCAGCGCAACTTCATCGGCCGCTTCCTTGCGCACTTCTTCGTCAGGGTGATTCAGTTCGCGGTCGATCTGCAGTGCCACGTACGACGAGAAAGCGCGTGCGCCTTCGGCGTAGGCTTTGCCGGTCAACAGCATGCGGCGCACGTCGGCGTGCACGATGATCGGGTCGGCCTGCTTTTCAGGCGCCTTGACACCCGACAGGCTGCGCATCTGGATGCGGTCCTTGGCGTACACCAGCGCGTTCTGGTAAGCCACTTCGGTCAGGCCCAGCGACTGCATGCCCACTCCCAGGCGGGCGGCGTTCATGAATACGAACATGGCGTTCAAGCCCTTGTTCGGCTGGCCGATGATCCAGCCACGGGCGCCGTCCAGGTTCATCTGGCAGGTCGAGTTGCCGTGGATGCCCATCTTTTCTTCGATGGCGCCGCAGGTGATGTTATTGCGCTCGCCGATGGTGCCGTCTGCGTTTGGCAGGAACTTCGGCACCAGGAACAGCGAAATGCCTTTCGAGCCTTCCGGTGCGTCCGGCACGCGGGCCAGCACCAGGTGGATGATGTTCTCGGACATATCGTGCTCGCCGGCCGAGATGAAGATCTTGGAGCCGGTGATCAGCCACGAGCCGTCTTCCTGTGGCAGCGCTTTCGAGCGCAGCATGCCCAGGTCGGTGCCGCAGTGCGATTCGGTCAGGCACATGGTGCCGGTCCAGTCGCCCGATACCAGCTTTGGCAGGTAAGTCTTTTTCTGTTCGTCGGTGCCGTGCTCCAGCAGGCACTCGTAGGCGCCGTGCGACAGGCCAGGGTACATCGACCAGGCCTGGTTGGAGGAGTTGAGCATCTCGTAGAACGAGTTGTTCACCACGATCGGCAGGCCCTGGCCGCCGTATTCAGGGTCGCACGCCAGCGCTGCCCAGCCGCCTTCGACGTACTGCTTGTACGCTTCCTTGAAACCTTTTGGCGTGGTGACCGACTTGGTCGCGGCATCATAGTGGCAGCCTTCACGATCGCCCGAATGGTTCAGCGGGAACAGGACGTTCTGCGTGAACTTGGCGCCTTCTTCCAGTACCTGGTTGATGATGTCGGCATCGACGTCCTCGAACTTCGGCATCTGCTTCAATTCGTCGGTAACGTTGAGGAATTCGTGCAGCAGAAAGTGCATATCCCGAAGTGGTGCGACGTATTGACCCATGATTTATCTCCTGACGAACGTATGATTGAAACCCGGACGGCAACAGCGCCGTACCGGGCAGGTGTTTATTCCTGTGATGGCTTGCTTTGATTCTGATAATTTTCGATGAGGCGTTCGAATCCCGTGCGGGCCCGGTCGACGCTGCCCGGCATGCGCAGGAAGCGCGCATCGTGGTGCAGTGCCAGGATCAGGCCATACATCTCGTAGACCATCTGGTGCGGATCGGTACCGGCCTTGAGGTCGCCGATTTCGATGGACTGCTCGACACAGCGCAGCAAAGCGCCCTGCCAGGCACGCACCATCGATACCAGTTCCTCGCGAATCGGACCCGGGCGATCGTCGTACTCCACTGCGCCGCTGATATAAATGCAGCCGGAGGCAATTTCGACACTCACGCGCTTGATCCAGCGCGCATACATCGACGTCAGACGTGCAATCCCGCGTGCCTCTTTCACACTGGGGAAAAATACTTCCTGCTCGAAGCGGTGGTGGTACAGCTTGAGCACTTCCATCTGCAAGTCTTCGCGCGAACCGAAATGCGCGAACACGCCAGATTTACTCATGTTCATTTTGTCGGCGAGCAGGCCAATGGTCAGGCCTTCCAGACCCTCGCGGCTGGCGAGGTCCAGTGCAACGTCAAGGATGGCTGCCCTGGTGAGCTCGCCCTTGCGCATGAATTTGGCTGAAGTGTTGATAGTATTACCCACGTGGTTGAAAGTCGCAGCGCAAATGAAATATGAACGCTCGTACTATTATCCACTACCGGGTAAATGTCAAACGGGAACTTAGAAGTGAAGTTCTATTGGTGCGATGCACCAAATTACCGAGCATTTGTACGGCAAAACCAGGGCAAAAACTTGTCTTCTGCACTAGCATTTCCGCGAATCGCAGTGTTTTATTCGCTCGCCTTGCTGATGGCACGCCGGTCACGCTTGGTGGGGCGCCCCTTGATGGTGGTGCCCGGTTCGCGGTACAGCTTGCGCGCCTCCTGGTCATTCTCGCGCTTGGTCACGCTGGCCGATGTTTCTTCGTACAGCAGGCGGGCGACCGGGGCCGGGCCGCGCACATCCGATATGCCCAGCACAATCACTTCCCAGACCTCGGCGCCGTTATCGACCAGTAGCTTTTCGCCGATCTTGACGGTCCGTGCCGGCTTGATGCGCTCACCGTCCACCCGCACCCGGCCCGTATCGACGGCATCGGTTGCCAGCGAGCGGGTCTTGAAAAAACGGGCGGCCCAGAGCCATTTGTCGATGCGAACGTTGTCCATGTGCGAATGAGTTAAGTCAGGCGTAGCCGATGGCGAATACGCGCATGGCCATTCTATAGAAAAAATACGCGGTGCCGTACCCGGTTCGCCTGATCCAGCCCACGTTCTCGAAGTCGTTCAGGCAAATCTCCACGCCGTCGCCGATGCCATGCAGAATGTGCTCGCGCATGCTGGCCGCAAAGGCGGCATCCTTGACCACCACGTTGGCCTCCTGGTTGAGAAACAGCGACAAGCCGTCGCAGTTGCTGGAACCGACGGTTGACCAGTCATCGTCCACCACCGCCACCTTGGCATGCAGCTGGGTCTTGCGGTACTCATACACGCGCACGCCGCTGGCAAGCAGTTTGGGATAAAAGGAGCGGGCCACCATATCCTGCAGCACGATCTCGCCGACGCCGATCAGGAGCTTGACTTCCACGCCACGCTGGGCGGCCGTGGCCAGGGCGCGCCTGAACTTGTGGCCGGGCGCGAAGTAAGGGTTGACCAGCAGGACGCTCTTTTTGGCGCGGCCGATCGCCTGCAGGTAGGCACGCTGGATGGTGCGGCGGTTGCGCAGGCTGTCGCGCACGACGAAACCGGCCAGCATCGGCTTGTCGCCCGCGCTGGGCTGCTCGCGCATGCGCATCTCGCGAAACAGGCCGATACGCTTGATCAGTCCCAGGCGGCCCACGCGCGCCCACTGAGCCTGCACTTCCTGCACGATGGGCGAGAGCAGCGGCCCCTTGACCTGCACCGCAAAGTCCCAGCGCGGGGCGGGCAGGCGGCGGCTGATATCGTAGTCGCAGAACCAGTCGTCATTGATATTGATGCCACCGACAAAAGCCACCTCGCGGTCGACCACGGTGATCTTGCGATGGGTGCGGGCGACGCCGCGCCGGAACCAGCGGTTGAAGACGCGATAGCGCACGCCTGCTTCGGCAAAGGCCAGGCCCAGGCGCGTGCACTGGCCTTCGCCCGTGCCCCACCAGTCGGTCACCACGCGCACCCGCACGCCGCGCTGCGCCGCGGCGATCAGGGCTTGCTCCACCATGCGGCCGGTGTCGTCGTCGGCAAAGATGTAAGTCTCGAAGTAGATCTCGTACTGCGCCTGCGCGATCGCCTCCAGCATCGCGGGGAACAGTTCGAGTCCGGTTTCGAGCAGCGTGACCTCGTTATTGGATAGAAAGTTGACCGTGCGCATACAGCTTCAGGTAGGTCGCACGCCTCAGGCTAACTTGAGCGATGCGACGATGGGGGCGTGATCGGACAGCTTGGCCCATAAGGTACCGTGCAGCACCTGCGCCGTCTCCACCTTGAAGCCGCGCACATAAATGCGATCCAGCCTGAACCATGGCAGCGCTGCGGGAAAGGTGCGCGCCGGTGCCAGCGGCTTTTCGCGCCGTGCCAGGCCGCGTACCAGGTCGCCGATCTTGGAACGGGTTCCCAGCTCGTCAAATACTTCCACCACCCCCAGGGCCGTGCGCAGGCGGTCGCTCAGGGTATTGCGCCAGTCATTGAAGTCGCCGGCGATGATGACCGGCTCGCCATTGGGCGCGGACGCATTGACGCAGTCAATCAGTGCCTGGTTCTGGCGCCCCCGACCTGCCTCGAACAGGCCAAGATGGACGACAAAGCAGTGGATCGCCACGCCGCCGTTATTGACCACGCAATGCAGGATACCGCGCTGCTCGTATGCATGGTCAGAAACGTCGTGGTTGTGGCTTTTGTCGATGGGAAAGCTGCTCAGCAGGGCATTGCCGTGGTGACCATGGTCGTAGACCGCATTCATGCCATAAGCGGAATGCTCGTGACGCGAGTCGCCGCAGAAAAACTCGTGTTGCGACCGTTCCGGCCAGTGATGGTGCTCGCCATGGCTGGTGGTACCGTATTTGCCGTGGAAGCGGTCGTGGCGTCCCTGCACTTCCTGCAGAAACACAATATCGGCCTCGAACTGGGCGATGGCCTTCTTGAGGGCCACGACACGGGGCGTGCTCCGGATGGTGGAGACACCTTTGTGGATGTTATAGGTTGCAACTCGAATCTTCATGGGAACATTCTAACCCCACGTCGCTAGCCGTTTGACAAGTAAATCTATCGTGCGCTGAGCGCGGGCGGAGAATCCCTTCGCTGCACGGCATAAAACGGGGGACTTTGTCGGAAAATCTTACAGCCGGATACCGCAAAAATCACGGTCAGGGGCTTGCGTTTGCCGATGCTGTCGTGATTTCCACCCTCCGTCAGCCAGGCATCCTCCGCAACTGCCCAGCAGAAGAGCAACTGTCGAAATTCTTTACATCAGGCAAAAATCATTTCTCTGAAGAATTTCAGCAAGTGCTTGATTCATATCAATTTTAGTGCTTCCGGGCATTGCTGGCACAAGTATTGCTTAAAGACATTATCACTTACTTTAAACCAATGGATTGATCAATGTTCCCTACTCTTGCCAAATTTGCCGCCGTGACCGCTACCGTATCGAGCTTACTGCTGAGCAGCACCGCCGTCGCCGCTCCGTGGGAATTCACGACCACGGGAACCATCAGCTATGGCTATGATTACTCTGGCGTTTTCGGCAGCGCCGATCTGACCGGCCAATCCTACTCGCTGACGACCATGATCGATCCCTCGTCCTACTCAAATGGTTATGGCTATCAGGACAGCGTGGTCAACAGCCAGTACGGAAGCGTGAACGCTGCCGTGACCCAGAAAGTGACCATTGGCGGCGTCACCAAAAGCTACTCGTTCGACCTCACCGAGTACACCTGGGGCCACTCCTACCTCAATGACAGTGCCAATTTCAACCAGGCTTACCAGTATGTCAGTGGCACGACCACCGGCGCCGAGACCCTGACCGCCTATTCCTCTGTCTATTCGTACGCGAACAACTTCCTGACGACCCTGGACTTTGCACAGAACATGTCGTACACCGCTGCAACTACCGATTACGGCTACGCGTACTTCAACCTCATCGGCAACCGGGGCCAGACCTATTTCCAGGCTACGCCATCGACGGTGTCGATCAATGCTGCCGATGTGCCCGAGCCGGCGCCGCTGGCCCTGTTCGGCCTGGGGCTGGTTGCTCTGGCATACGCGCGCCGCAAAAGCGCCTGATTGCAGTCAGCGCGCCGAACACGCCTGCAAGGTTGACGCCTTGCAGGCGTTTTTCATGGCCTGTCAGGAAGGCGCCGGGCTCGCACCAGCCGGCGCTAGCGGCGCGCCGGCGCGTTGCTGTAGTTGTACCTGCGCTCGATGGCGGCCGAGATCCCCTCGCTGTTCATGGCGCGCAGCGCTGCATTCATCCGGATGATCAGCACATCGGGCACGGACCGGTTGCAGGCCAGGTAGAGGTCGGTGCGCCGGAAGGTCAGCACGGGAACGATTTTCCCGGTCCAGCCGTTCTCAGCCACGATGCTGCTTCCCACGCGCATGCTGGAAGCCCACAGGTCGATGCGGTTCACCAGCAGCTTGCGCGGGTTGGACAGTTTGTCCTGCACCGTGTCGACAATGAAGCCCTGGGCGATCAATGCTTCGCTGCGCACATCGCTGTTGTAGGCGCCAATGCGGTAGCGGCGCGCATCCTCGATGGTCGTGATGTAATAGTTGCGATCGGCCCGGCCAAACAGGGTCCAGTCGTTTTCGTGGGTGGGGCCCACCCACTTGAACAGGGCCTCGCGTTCCGGCACCCGGGTAGTGGAGTAGACGCAGGTATCGCCCCGGGTCTGGGCCGTCAGGTAGGCGCGCTTCCACGGCACCATGTCGATGTCATAGTCCACCCCGGCGCGCTCGAGCATCATGCGGATCTTGTCGGTGGCAAAACCGGTAATCCCATGCTCGCCCATCATGGCCGACGGCGGCGAACTTTCGGTCACAATGTGCAGGCGCGGGCGCGCCTGCACACGCATGCACAGCAGGACAAGGAGAGCAAGCAGAAGCAGTGGCCGTTTCATCAACTACTAGGATAGCGCATGGACCCGGCCGCGGCCAGCGGATTTACGGCGGCCCGATGGTGCCGGCCCGTTGCGGCAGCTGCAAGATCGCTTCCGCGTTGGAGGCCGAAAAGCAGCGGTCCGCCGCCTCCACATATGGCAGCCACGCATACTGCACATGCTCGCGCGGGCTGAGGATAATGGGAGTATCACGCGGCACACACACGCCGAACACGTTCTCGGTGTTGTACATCACGCCCGGACCATAGCGGTGGCGCCAGACCGGATAGATCTCATAGACATTCGACAGGTGCCAGTCGCTCAGCACAATGGTGCTGCCGTCGGCGATGATGCCGGTTTCCTCGCGCAGCTCGCGCGCGGCGGTTTCGATCAGGGGTTCGTCAGGTGTATCGATGGACCCGGTGACCGACTGCCAGAACCCGGGCCTGTCGGCGCGCTCGATGAGCAGCACCTCCAGCTCGGGCGAGTGGATCACGACCAGGACCGATTGAGGAATCTTGTACATGAAGGCTCCCGGGGCCGGCGCAGGACAGCACCGCCCCCGGGCATGGCCGTTTTCAGGAAACGACCTTTGGCTCGGCGTTGCGCAGGCGAATATGCAATTCGCGCAGCTGCTTCTCGTCCACTTCCGACGGTGCGTTGGTCAGCAGGCACTGGGCGCGCTGGGTCTTGGGGAACGCAATGACGTCGCGGATCGAGTCCGAACCGGTCATCATGGTCACGATGCGGTCCAGGCCAAAGGCCAGACCACCGTGCGGCGGCGCGCCGTACTGCAGGGCGTCGAGCAGGAAGCCGAACTTGAGCTGCGCTTCTTCAGCATCGATCTTGAGAGCGCGGAATACCTTGCTCTGCACTTCTTCGCGGTGAATACGGATCGACCCGCCGCCCAGTTCCCAGCCATTGAGAACCATGTCGTAGGCCTTGGCCAGGCAGGCACCCGGATTGGTCTCCAGCATGTCTTCGTGGCCGTCCTTCGGTGCCGTGAACGGATGGTGGGTCGCGGTCCAGCGGTCCGACTCTTCATCGTAGTCGAACATGGGGAAGTCGACCACCCACAGCGGGCTCCAGACGTCGTCGAACAGGCCGGCCTTTTTGCCGAAGTCGGAGTGGCCAATTTTCACGCGCAGCGCGCCCAGGGCGTCGTTGACGACCTTGGCCTTGTCGGCCCCAAAGAAAATCAGGTCGCCGTCTTCGGCGCCGGTCAGTTCCACGATCTTTGCCAGCACCTCCGCAGGCAGGAACTTGACGATCGGCGACTGCAGGCCTTCCGCGCCCTTGGCCTTCTCGTTGACCTTGATGTAAGCGAGGCCCTTGGCGCCGTAGATGGCCACGAACTGGGTGTAGGCATCGATTTCCGAACGGGGCATGTTGCCGCCCTGCGGTACCCGCATGCCAACCACGCGCCCTCCCGCCATGTTGGCGGCGGCGTTGAAGACCTTGAACTCGACCGACTTCATTTCTTCGGTCAGGTCGGTGAACTGCAGCTTGACGCGCATGTCCGGCTTGTCCGAACCGTACAGGCCCATGGCGGTGGCAAAGTCCATGACCGGGAACGGGTTGGGCAGGTCGATATCGAGGGTGTTCTTGAAGACGATACGGATCATGTCCTCGAACAGGTCGCGGATTTCCTGCTCGGTCAGGAACGAGGTTTCGCAGTCGATCTGGGTAAATTCCGGCTGGCGGTCGGCGCGCAGGTCTTCGTCGCGGAAGCACTTGGTGATCTGGTAGTAGCGGTCGAAGTTGGCCACCATCAGCAGCTGCTTGAACAACTGTGGCGACTGCGGCAGCGCGAAGAAGTTACCGGCGTTCACGCGCGACGGCACCAGGTAGTCGCGCGCGCCTTCGGGCGTGGACTTGGTGAGCATGGGCGTTTCGATGTCGATAAAGCCCAGCTGGTCGAGGTATTTGCGTACTTCCATGGTGACCTTGTAGCGCAGGCGCAGGTTGTTCTGCATTTGCGGACGGCGCAGGTCGAGCACGCGGTGGGTCAGGCGCGTGGTTTCGGACAGGTTGTCGTCGTCCAGCTGGAACGGCACCGGCACCGAGGCGTTGAGCACTTCCAGTTCGGTGGCAACGACTTCGATCTTGCCCGACTTGAGGTTGTTGTTGATGGTCGACTCGGTGCGGGCCGTGACCACGCCGGTGATGCGCAGGCAGTACTCGTTACGCACCGCTTCGGCCACCTTGAACATGTCTGCCTGGTCGGTATCGCAGACCACCTGCACCAGACCTTCGCGGTCGCGCAGGTCGATGAAAATCAGCTTGCCGTGGTCGCGGCGGCGATGCACCCAGCCGCACAGGCTGACGGTTTGGCCCAGCAGTTCTTCGGTGACGAGGCCGCAGTAGTTGGTACGCATGGAGGACATATTATTTTCAGTCTAGGTTAATTATTTGGTTGGCAGATGCTCGGGAGCGACAACGCCCATCGAGACAATATATTTGAGGGCGGCGTCGACCGACATGTCGAGTTCGATCACGCGGCTGCGCTCCATCATCAGGAAAAATCCGGACGTAGGGTTGGGCGTGGTGGGCACGTAGACACTCACGAAGTCGCCCGTCAGGTGGTTCTTGACGTCCCCGCCCGGCACCCCGGTGAGGAAACCGATGGTGTAGCTGTCGGCATGCGGATACGGCAGCAGCACGGCCTTGCGAAAGGCATTGCCGGACGACGAAAACAGCGTGTCCGAGACCTGCTTGACGCTGCCGTAGAGCGAGTTCACCACCGGAATGCGGTGCAGCAGGCGCTCCCACAGGCGCACCAGGTAGTTGCCGATCAGGTTGTTTGCCAGCAGGCCGGTCAGGAACACGATGGCAATGGTCAGCACCGTGCCCACGCCCTTGATGTGGTAGCCCCCAATGGTGGGGTTCTGCCATTGCTGGGGCAGCAAATACAGCGACTGGTCCATGGCGGTGATGATCGCATTGAGGACCCATACCGTAATGGCGAACGGGACCAGGATCAGCAAACCGGTGATGAAATATTTACGCATGTCGACTTTCGATGACGTGTCCAGCGGCCCCGGCTTCAATCGGAACCAGTGGCAGGCGCAGCCGCTGCCGGGGCGCTCGCGGCGCCATCCTTGGCCGCTGCCGGCGCGGCGGCCGCCGTCCCCGGTTCGGCCGGCGCCGGAGGCACCACGGTCGACGGCGCAGCCCCGCCACGGAAGTCAGTGGCGTACCAGCCCGTGCCCTTGAGCTGGAAGCCCGCGGCAGTTACTTGTTTCTTGAAAGCAGGCTTGGCGCAACTGGGGCAGACTGTCAGAACGGGGTCTGAAATTTTCTGCAGCACATCCTTGGCAAAACCGCATTCATCGCAGCGGTAGGCGTAAATCGGCATTGAATACTCCGCAAAAATCGTCAAAACCCTGAATTATAAGCCTTTTTTAAGCCCTCCAGCATAAAGTCAGCGCTACGGCTGATGCATTCCGCTGTCAAGCTGGTAAGATGCGCCCTGCTGCGTCGGCATGAGCCGGGCTAACTTAAAAAAAGGAAACTAACGATGTTGATGAAGTCTCGCGTTTTGATGGTTGGCGCCGCCTCTGTGCTGGCTCTGGCTGCCTGCACCAAAAAAGAAGCCACCACGGTGACCACGGCCGGTACCGCCAAGACCACCGCCACCGCCACCTCCAACGAAGTGGCAGCGACCGTGAACGGCACGCCGATCTACAAGGATACGGTCGATATCATGGTCAAGGAGCGCATGGCCCAGGGCCAGCCGGATTCGCCGGAATTGCGCAAGGCCATCATCGACAATCTGGCCATGCAGACGCTGGTGGCCAATGAAGCGGTCAAGAAGGGCCTGGACAAGCAGCCGGAAACAGCGCGCCAGATGGAGATGCTCAAGCAGTCGCTGCTGGCCCAGGCCTACGTGCAGGACTACATCAAGAACAATGCCGTGACCGACGAGATGGTCAAGGCGGAATACGACAAGATCAACGCCAAGGCCGGCGGCAGCGAGTACAAGGCGCGCCACATCCTGGTGGCCACCGAAGCGGAAGCCAAGGACATCATCGCCAAGCTGCAGAAAGACTTGAAGTCATTTGACAGCCTGGCCAAGTCCAAGTCGATGGATCCCGGCTCGAAGACCAATGGCGGCGACCTGGGCTGGTTTAACCCGGCCGGCATGGTGCCGGAATTTGGCGCCGCTGTGGCCAAGCTGGAAAAAGGCAAGTTCACCACGGAGCCGGTCAAGTCGCAGTTTGGCTACCACGTGATCGTGCTGGACGATTCGCGCCCGATCACCCCGCCGCCAATGGAACAGGTCAGCGACCAGGTCAAGCAGGGCCTGCAGCGCCAGAACCTGAAGGCCGTGTTTGACAAGATGAAGGCTGAAGCCAAAATTGACATCAAGGGCGAGCCAGCCGCGGCACCGGCACCGGCCGCGCCTGTCGCACCGGCACCAGCACCGGCCCAGTAATTCGGGCACGGCTGATCAAGCCCGCTTCGGCGGGCTTTTTTTATGCGCGTTCGTCATCATCTGCCACGTTTCCCCAGCTCGTCACCTTAGGCTAACAAGACTAGACTCGACTAACTGCACGGCTACAGGGGCGCAGGATGTTGACAGTAAACATACATCAGGCCAGGACACAACTTTCACCTTCGATCGCATTCTCTTGGCGCAGGCTACGGTAGAGGGCCTCACTTTGCTCTGCTCCCTGCCCGCACTGAACCCGGCGTAAGAAACCCCCGTCTGAACATCAGCCAGCGACGGGGCGACCATTGCGGCGCCAGACCTGCCAGCGCTCCTTGCCCGCGAAAACGGCAACCGAGTCGGACACCGCAACGTCTTCCACGCAATCGAAATGTGGCGCCATCAGTGTGCGCAACCGTTCCTGTGTGATGCCAAACGGCGGGCCCTTGGGCGCGTCATCAAGGAAAAAATAACCCGCCAGCAGAGCACCCGGCGCGAGCAACTCGGCCCAGCGCGCGGCGACCCGGTCCCACATGGCGCGCGGCAGCGCGCACAGGAAGGCGCGTTCATAGATCAGCTCCAGCGGCTGGGCGGACGTCCAGTGAAAGAAGTCTGCCTCGACCACGCGACTGTGCCAGGGCCCGACGGCGCGGCGGGCCGCGGCAACGGCCGCCAGCGAGAAATCGATGGCTACCGCATCCCACCCGGCCTGCGCCAGGTAAGCCAGCTCGTAGGCCGATCCGCAACCGGGAATGAGCGTGCGCAGTGGCCGCTGCTGGCTGTCGGCAAACGCGCGCAGCTGCTGCGGGACCCCGCCCCGGTCCCAGGGCGTGAATCCCTGCTCAAAGCGCTCATCCCAGAATCCTGGCGACAGCGGATCGCGGCTGGAAAACGCCGGCACGGATCAGCCGAGATACCAGCGCAGGTACACCTGCAGGCCAAGCACGGAAATACCGGCAGTGGCAATGAAGTACACGAAGAACGTCAGCATCCGGTTGGTCCTTTGCTGTTCGATGACGAGCAGGCGCAAAAGTTCATCGTTGACCGACGTCGGCTCGGCAGCCTGGCCGAGTGCCCGGTGAATCAGGCGCGGCAGCTGCGGAATGATGTGGGTATAGCGCGGCGCCTCGTCCTTGAGGCGCTCGATCATGCCCTGGATGCCCACCTGCTCGCCCATCCACCGTTCCAGGTAGGGCTTGGCCGTCTTCCACAGGTCAAGATCGGGATCAAGCTGGCGGCCCAGGCCTTCGATATTGAGCAGCGTCTTTTGCAGCAGCACCAGCTGGGGCTGGATTTCAACATTGAAGCGGCGCGAGGTCTGGAACAGGCGCAGCAGGATCTGGCCGAAGGAAATATCCTTGAGCGGGCGGTCAAAGATCGGTTCGCACGTGGCGCGCACGGCGGACTCCAGTTCGTCAACCCGTGTCTCGCGCGGGGCCCAGCCCGATTCAATGTGCGCCTCGGCTACGCGCTTGTAATCGCGGCGGAAAAAGGCGAGGAAGTTTTGTGACAGGTAATCCTTGTCAAAGTCGTTCAGCGTTCCCATGATGCCAAAGTCGAGGGCGATGTAGCGGCCCATCGTTGCCGGCGCCGTGGACACCAGGATATTCCCGGGATGCATGTCCGCATGGAAGAAGCCATCACGAAAGACTTGGGTGAAAAAAATTTCCACCCCATCGCTGGAAAGCTTTTTCAGGTCGACGCCGGCTGCCGCCAGGCGCTCGATTTGCGACACGGGAATGCCATGCATGCGCTCCATCACGATCACGCTGCTGGAGCAATAGTCCCAGTACATTTCCGGCACCATCAGCAGGTTGGACCCGGCAAAGTTGCGCCGCAGCTGGCTTGCATTGGCCGCTTCGCGCATCAGGTCCAGCTCGTCGTGCAGGTATTTATCGAACTCGGCCACCACCTCGCGCGGCTTGAGCCGCTTGCTGTCGGACCAGATGCGGCCGATCCAGTCAGCAGCAATGTGCATCAGCGCCACGTCTTCGTCGATCAGCTTTTTCATGCCGGGACGCAGTACCTTGACCGCCACTTCCGTGCCATTTTTCAAGGTTGCAAAGTGCACCTGGGCGATGGAAGCGGACGCCACCGGGGTGCGCTCAAAGGTGGCAAACAAGTCGTCCGGATGGGCGCGCAGAGACTTGGTGATCTGGGCAATAGCCAGCTCGGACGGGAATGGCGGCACGCGGTCCTGCAGCCGGGCCAGCTCGTCGGCCATATCGGGCGGAATCAGATCGCGTCTTGTCGACAGGACCTGGCCGAACTTGACGAAAATCGGACCCAGCTCTTCGAGCGCCATGCGCAGGCGCTCGCCGCGCGGGGCGGAAATGTCGCGCCAGAAAATGACGGTGTCGATCAGCTTGGCGGTACGGGGAACCTTGAGGCCGGAAATGGCGATCTCGTCGAGGCCGTATTTGGTGGCCACGCGCAAGATTTTGAGCAGGCGCTTGAATTTCAATATCATCAAAGGTCCAGATGTTGTTGTCCGGCCTTGCCGGTAGTCGTGTCAGTGGCCGCGCCGGGGGCAGTGCCGGGCGCCGCCTTGGGAGCGAGCAGCTTGTCGAGCCGGGCGATGCGCTTGGCGGTGCGCTCCACGTCGTCGCGCAGGCGGCTCACTTCGCCGCCAAATTCCTCCACCATGGCCGGCCGTACCAGCAGCGGTTGCTCGTCAATAAAATATTCGGCCACGTTCTCGGCCAATTTGCGCTGGGTGGCACGCGCTGCATCGACCACTCCGCGCGCGCCGCCCACCAGCCGGCTGGCGGCCATGGGGCCGATGAAACGCTCCAGGTCGTGCTCGGCTTCCCAGCGCAAGCCCTTGCTCAGCTGCGAGATGGTATTGGCAAACTCGGCGTCGCCTTCGATCTTAACGTAGGAAAACGCACGCTCGCGTTGTTGCGCCATCAATGGCAAGTCAGCCAGCTTGAAGCGGATCGTCACGTTCGCCACCGTGTCGGCCTGGCTTGCCTCCACCATGCCGCCCGCGGCTACGCGCAGGCGCACGCTCAGGGTGCCGGCATCGATCACCGCCTCCTTGCCTGCATGCATGGCCAGCGCATCCCGGGCCCAGGCTTCCTGGGCCAGCAAGTGATTGATGGCGGCGACAACGGGCGCGAGAACGGCGGACTGCGGCGTGAACGGTATGGAAGATGGCATGGGTTGGCTACGCTAAAAAAACAAAACCGCCCGGGATGCGGGCGGTTCGATCTTACCAGTTTGCCGGGTACATTTCCGACAGCACAAACACTTTCCTGAAGATTATTAGGAAAGCTGCTGGATTCCCGCCAGCAGCCAGCCCGAGCTGCCATCCAGCGGCTTGGCCAGGTTCCACACTTCCGCAAACGGCTCGGCCATGGCGTTGGGGGTGGACTTGATCATGCCATTGAACTTGACGCTGGCCAGGTAATGGTCGCCCATGGTTTCGATGCCCAGCATTTCCGCGCTGATGGACACCACTTCGGTCTGGTCCGGGCTGGGCCCCTTGGCCTGCACCTGTACCGACAATTCGGCAAACACCTGGGGCGTGGTGAACTTTTGCAGGTCAGTCGTATCAGCCTTGTCCCAGGCTGCCTGCATGCGCACAAAGCTCGACTTGGACTGGCGCAGGAAGGTTTCCATGTCGAAGTCGGTCGGGCCGCCCCACTTGGGTGGCGGTGGCGCAGCTGGCGCCGGAGCCGGCCTGGTGGCGGGGTTGGGTGCGGGTTTGAGGGCTGCCTTGGGCACGGCATTGGCTGGCGGCTTGGGCGCGGCCGTCTTGGGCGCGGCCGCAGGCTGCTTCGGTGGCAGCGGCTGGGTCTTGTTAGCCGGCAACGATGGATTGGCCGGGGTATCCTTGTTCTTGACCATGCGATACACGAACAGGCTGGCGCCGGCGATGATGACCACCATCAGTCCGCTGGCGACAAGTCCGGCCGCGTCCGGGCTCAGGCCCATGCTGGTCAGCAGGCCGCCCAGACCCAGGCCCAGCAGCGGCCCGCCGAAGGTGCTTGACACGGGCGCCGCCGTGGCCGCCGCCGCATCCAGCATCACCAGCATCGAGGACATGGTGATCAAGGTACTGCCATAACTTCTGCTCAACTTCTTGCTCATATTATTTTTCCTTTGAAAGCGGGACGCTTACAGCTTGATGCCGGTGTGCAGGGCGGCAACGCCGGCCGTCAGATTGAAGTACTGCACGCGCTCGAGGCCGGCCGTTTCCATCATGGTCTTCAGGGTCTCCTGGTCAGGATGCATGCGGATGGATTCGGCCAGGTAGCGATAGCTGTCGGCGTCGCCGGCAATTTTCTGGCCCAGCCACGGCAGCACCGAGAAGGAGTACACGTCATACGGTTTCTGCAGGGGCGCGGCCACCTTGGAAAACTCCAGCACCAGCAGCTTGCCGCCCGGCTTGAGCACGCGGTGCATTTCGGACAGGGCCTGGTCCTTGTGGGTCATGTTGCGCAGGCCAAAGGCCACGCTCACGCGGTCAAAGTAATTGTCGGGAAATGGCAGCTTTTCGGCATCGCACAGCATGGTCGGCGTGACCAGGCCGGCATTGAGCAGGCGGTCGCGGCCCACGCGCAGCATGGATTCGTTGATATCGGTAAGCCACACTTCGCCCGTCTTGCCCGCCTGTTTGGCAAAGGCCTTGGCCAGGTCGCCCGTGCCGCCCGCGATATCGAGCACCTTGAAGCCTGGCCGCACGCCGGCGTTGGCGATGGTGAACGTCTTCCATAGCCGGTGCAAACCGCCCGACATCAGGTCATTCATGACATCGTATTTGGATGCGACCGAGTGGAAAACCTTGGCCACCTCGTGGACTTTGTCGTCCTCCGAGACGGTCTTGTAGCCGAAATGAGTGCTGTTGGTCATAGTGGTGACGTCGTTTGAACTGCATGCATTATACAAGCGACATCGTTAACCCGGCGCGCAGGCGGCACCGGGTTTTTCCACTACGCCGGCAGGCTAGGGCTCCTTGACGTAGCGGCCGCGTATGGCAGTGTCCCCGGTTGGTACCAGGGCGCCTTTTTCCCGCTTCAGCTCCATACTCGCAAAGCCATTTTGCAAGACCTGGGGATTGGAGACAGCGAAAGCGGCGATGCGCGCTTTGCTGCGCGCAGCCGGGACATCCATCCACTGATACTGGCCGCTGGTGCCCTTGGGCCGCAGGCCGGCGCGCGCCCAGGTCTCGCTGGCGGGCATGTCGACGATGGCGTCGCCATTGGGCAAGGATGTGGCGGTGGCCGATTTGCCGGACTTCGCTTCAAAGCGCACCTCCACATCCGCTACCGGCCCCTGATGCGGCACGCCCACCACGGCCACCCACACGCCCGGCTTGGGCTGCTTCTTGAAGGTCAGCTCTTGTTCCGTGAACGGGCGGAACTTGACCGGTTCCCGGCGCGACGTCAGCAACACGTTCTGACCCTTGACTTCCCATACCCCGGCGCTGGCCAGGTCCTGGTTGCCGTAACTCATCATCCACTGGTACGTGCCATCCTTGTGCAGCGCCAGCAGGGACCCGACCTCCGTGGCGCCCTGGAGCGAGTAATTGCCAACCAGGGCGGCTTTGTCAGGCGCGGCGTGCGAAGCCGGTGAGAACAGGCAGAGCGAAAGCAGAGCGGTACGGAGCAGTGCACGCATGGAACCTCCTCGGGTCATTGTGCCAATTTGGCAATGTAGCCATATTAGCACCGCCACACGGGAGGTCAATGCACAATCAATGATTGTGGCCGCAACCTTTTGCCGCCGTGGCGCCGCCGGCCAGCACGGCGCCCGGCGCCCGGCCGCTGTCGCCTTCAAATCCGGCTGCCTGCAGGCGGGCAAGATAGTCGGCCCACAGCGTGGCCTGCTCGCTGCCGAGCTTGTAGAGGTAATCCCAGGAATACAGGCCCGTGTTGTGGCCGTCGGAGAAAGTGGGCTGGATCGCGTAGTTACCGACCGGCTCCACACCCGTGATCCCCACCTCGCGCTTGCCGACCTGGAGCACTTCCTGTCCCTGGCCGTGGCCGCGCACCTGCGCCGATGGCGAAAACACGCGCAGATATTCGAAAGGCAGAGAAAATTCGCGGCCATCGTCAAAGGCGATATCGAGCACGCGCGACTTCTGGTGGACGGTCAGGGCAGTAGGATTCAATTCAGGCTCCGAAGCGGCGCACGATGGCCGTTCTCAGTTGGGGCAGCAGCGCGCGGCGCTGCGCCAGGATGGCGTCGCCGGTGGTGCGGGCTGCTGCGGCCCACACCGGCGCAGGAAAGTGCGCATCGTCGGCAAAGCGCGGGATCACGTGCCAGTGCAGGTGCGGTACCACGTTGCCCAGGCTTGCCACATTGACCTTCAGCGGCTGCATCGTTTCGCGCAGCGCCTCTTCCACCTTCCACACGGCGTCATTGAGCAGCAGGCGGTCGTCCTGCGCCAGGTCGCTCATTTCCTTGATATGGTCGTGCCAGATCACCCGGCAAAAACCGGGATAGGCCGCGTCGTCCACCAGGATGACCGCGAATTTATCGTTGCGCCAGACCGGTTCGATCGCCAGATGACACAGCTCGCAGGTCATACCAGCACCCGCTCGATGCCGCCGCTGTTGGCACGGGCCACATATTCCGGCAGCCAGTTCTCGCCCAGCAGGTGGCGCGCGATCTCGATCACGATATAGTCTGCCGTGGTGCCGGCATCATCGTTGTAGCGCGACAGGCCCTGCAGGCATGACGGGCAGCTGGTCAGGATCTTGACGTCGCCGGTAAAGCCGTCGGCGCGCAGCTTGTCGGCCCCCTTCTCCATTTCGCCTTCCTTGCGAAAGCGCACCTGGGTCGCGATGTCGGGGCGCGACACGCCAAAGGTGCCGGACTCGCCGCAGCAGCGGTCATTCTTTTCGATCTTCACGTTATCCACCGTCGACACCAGCGCGTTGACCGTCTTGACCGAATCCTGCAGCTTCATCGGATTGTGGCAAGGCTCGTGATACATGTAGCGCGTGCCGTTGACGCCTTCGAGCTTGACGCCCTTTTCGAGTAGGTATTCGTGGATGTCCATGATGCGGCAGCCCGGGAAAATCTTCTCGAATTCATAGGTTGCCAGCTGGTCGTAGCAAGTGCCGCAGGAGACCAGCACCGTCTTGATGTCCAGGTAGTTGAGCGTGTTGGCCATGCGATGGAACAGCACGCGGTTATCCGTCATCATCTTGTCGGCCTTGTCGTACTGGCCGGCGCCGCGCTGCGGATAGCCGCAGCACAGGTAACCCGGCGGCAGCACGGTCTGCACGCCCACTTCCCACAGCATGGCCTGCGTGGCCAGGCCCACCTGCGAGAACAATCGCTCGGAGCCGCAGCCCGGGAAGTAGAACACCGCTTCCGTATCGGCCGTGGTCAGCTTGGGATTGCGGATGATCGGAATGACCTTGTCGTCCTCGATATCGAGCAGCGCGCGGGCCGTCTTCTTGGGCAGGTTACCGGGCATCTTCTTGTTGATGAAGTGGATCACCTGCTCGCGCACCGGCGGCTTGCCCGTGCTTGGCGGCGGCGCCTTGGTCTGCTTTTTCGCCAGCTGGCGGAACACGCGGTTGCCAAAGCGCTGGGCCTTGAAGCCCCAGCCGGCCATCACCTGGCGCGTGGCGTTGATGGTGGTCGGATCGGTCGCATTGAGGAAGAACATGGCCGCCTTGTTGGCCGGCTTGAAGGACTTCTTGTTCATCTTGCGCAGCAGGTTGCGCATGTTCATGGACACGTCGCCAAAGTCGATATTGACCGGGCACGGCGTGACGCACTTGTGGCATACCGTGCAGTGATCGGCCACGTCCTCGAACTCTTCCCAGTGCTTGATGGAGACGCCGCGGCGGGTCTGCTCTTCGTACAGGAAGGCTTCGATCAGGGCGGAGGTGGCAAGGATCTTGTCGCGCGGCGAATACAGCAGATTGGCGCGCGGGACATGCGTGGTGCAGACCGGCTTGCACTTGCCGCAGCGCAGGCAGTCCTTGATGCTGTTGGCGATCTCGCCAATGTCGCTTTGCTGCATGATCAGCGACTCGTGCCCCATCAGGCCGAACGATGGCGTGTAGGCGTTGCGCAGGTCGGCCTCGTATTCGGGCAGGTTCAGGAGCTTGCCCTTGTTGAAGCGGCCCTCCGGATCGATGCGCAGCTTGTAGTCGCGGAAGTCGCCGATTTCTTCCTCGGTCAGAAATTCCAGCTTGGTGATGCCGATGCCATGCTCGCCCGAGATGACGCCATCGAGCGAACGTGCCAGCTTCATGATGCGGCCCACGGCTTCGTGGGCATCCTGCAGCATGGCGTAGTCGTCGGAGTTGACCGGCAGGTTGGTGTGCACGTTGCCGTCGCCGGCGTGCATGTGCAGCGCCACGAACACGCGCGAACGCAGCACGCGCTGGTGGCGCGCCGATATCTCGTCGAGAATCAGCTTGAACGCCCCGCCGTTGAAGATCTGGCGCATCTGGGCGCGCACTTCCAGCTTCCACGAGATGCGTACCGTACGGTCCTGAACCACATCGAACAGGGTGGCATCGGGCTGCTGCGCCAGGCGCGCATCGAACACGACGTCGAGGCGCTGCAGGCCCAGTGCGTACAGGCGTTCCCTGGCCTCGGCCAGGGGCATGTCCAGGTTGGCCAGGATGAAGGTCCAGCGCGCACGCGTGGTGGCCAGCACTTCCTGCGCCTGCGGTACGCGGTCGCCCAGCATTTCCTGGTCGCCGATGCCCTCGCCCGCCGCGTCATCGCTTTTCGCGACCGGCAGATGGCCGGCGGCAAAGAAGTCGATCATCTGGTCGGCGAACTGCAGCTTGTTCTTGATCGACAGCTCGATGTTGATGCGCTCGATGCCGTCGGTGTACTCGCCCATGCGATTGAGCGGGATGACCACGTCTTCATTGATCTTGAAGGCGTTGGTGTGCTTGGCGATGGCTGCGGTGCGGGCGCGATCGAGCCAGAACTTCTTGCGCGCCTCGGCGCTGACGGCGACAAAGCCTTCGCCCACGCGCGTGTTCGCAATGCGCACCACCTCCGACGCGGCCTGCGCCACGGCGTTTTCATCATCGCCCACGATGTCGCCGAACAGCGCCATCTTGGGCAGCACGCCGCGCTTGGACTTGGTGGCGTAACCGACGGCGCGCAGATAACGCTCGTCCAGGTGCTCCAGGCCGGCCAGGCGGATCGTGGCAAAAGCGGGGCCGCCCTTGGCCGGCAGACCGTCGAGGTAATCCTTGATTTCCACGATCGATGGAATGGCGTCGCGCGCCTGGCCGAAGAACTCCAGGCATACCGTGCGCGCATGCGCCGGCAGCTTGTGCAAGATCCAGCGGGCCGAGGTGATCAGGCCATCGCAACCTTCCTTCTGGATGCCGGGCAGGCCGGAGAGGAACTTGTCGGTGACGTCCTTGCCCAGGCCTTCCTTGCGAAAGCGCTTGCCTTCAACGACCAGCATTTCAGTCTTGAACGGTGCATCTTTCGCTTCGCCGCGTGCGTTGGGATGGGTCCATTCGAGCTTGAAGGTGGCGGTCGGCGCGTCGTGGATCTTCGACAGGTTGTGGCCGATGCGGGTTACTTCCAGCCAGTCGCCGTTGGGGTCGACCATCTTCCACGATGCCAGGTTGTCGAGCGCGGTGCCCCACAGGACCGCCTTCTTGCCACCGGCATTCATGGCGATGTTACCGCCGATGCAGGACGCTTCGGCCGAGGTGGGATCGACCGCGAACACGAAGCCCGCCTTGTCGGCCGCATCGGACACGCGCTTGGTGACCACGCCAGCGCCGGAATAGATGGTCGCGTATTCGCGGTCCACGCCGGGCAGCGTGACCATTTCCACTTCGCCCAGCTGGATCAGTTTTTCGGTATTGATCACGGCCGACATGGGCGTGAGCGGAATGGCGCCGCCGGTGTATCCGGTGCCGCCGCCGCGCGGGATGATCGTCAGGCCAAGCTCGATGCAGCCCTTGACCAGGCCTGCCATTTCATCTTCGGAGTCAGGCGTGAGGACCACGAAGGGATACTCGACGCGCCAGTCGGTGGCGTCGGTCACGTGCGACACGCGCTTCATGCCATCGAAGCGGATGTTGTGCTTTTCCGTATAGCGGCCCAAGACCTTCATGGTGCGCTTGCGCAGGTCCCAGGTGGTGCGGAACTCGTTGCCAAAGTCTTCCACGGCCTTGCTGGCGGCCTTGAGCAGCTTTTCCACGTTGGCGCTGCGGCGTTTTGCTTCTTCCGAATCGGGAGCGACGCCGTCGGCCGCGTCAATCGTCATGCGGCGCTTGTCCACTTCCGCCAGGCGGTGATGGAGCGCGTCGATCAGTTCCTGGCGGCGCTTAGGGTTATCCAGCATATCGTCCTGCAGGTACGGATTGCGCCGCACCACCCAGATATCGCCCAGCACCTCGTACAGCATGCGCGCTGAACGGCCGGTCTGGCGCGAGCCGCGCAATTCGTCGAGCAGCTCCCACGACGACTCGCCCAGCAGCCGGATCACGATTTCGCGGTCGGAGAAGGACGTGTAGTTATACGGGATTTCGCGCAGGCGGGTGGCTGCGTGGCCGTTCGGCGTATCCGCCAGCAAGGCGGTGATTTGTGCGGGGGCGTTCATGTGGTGTGGACTCGGTGGACTGACCCTGTGGGAGGTCCATTCTAGCGTATTGCGCTGCACAACGTTGCCCGGCGGGGCATTTCAACATAGACAGAAGCAATCATCCCGCCACCAATTATTTGCCTGACTATCCAATCGGTCGAACAAATTTTGCCATTTACCAATTTGACATCGTACTTATTTGCCTGATTTCATCGAAAGGCAAAGCTTGTACAGTATCCGGCTGCCAACATCACACACCTGCCCATCCACCGGATTAATTTCCTTATACCAGGGTCAGACCACTTAAACGAGGCGAAAACAATGTTTTGGGCGACACAATTGGTGTTCATGCCCCGGCGCCGCAGCGGCGGTAAGCATTCCTACCTCTCGACTCAGCCTTTTCCGCCAAGTGGTCTGACCACTGCGTCAGTCCCGCCCGTCCCCAAATTAATTTCCTTATACCAGGGTCAGACCACTTAAACGAGGCGAAAACAATGTTTTGGGCGACACAATTGGTGTTCATGCCCCGGCGCCGCAGCGGCGGTAAGCATTCCTACCTCTCGACTCAGCCTTTTCCGCCAAGTGGTCTGACCACTGCGTCAGTCCAAGTGGTCTGACCACTGCGTCAGTCCATTACGTCATGGCTTGCATGGTCGAAACTGGCGGGCAGGAGTGACAGTGTCGCGCCGCACTTAGCGCTACCTGCGCCCGTCTTAGCCACCCAGCAGACGCGCCAAGTCTTTCCAGAAACCGTCGGGGATATAAAGCAGCGCGGAGGTCATGGTGAGATAGCGCATGAATTTGCCGATGGCCATGTAGCCCACGCTGGGCCAGAACGGCAGGTGCAGCCAGCCGCCCAGCGTGCACAGAGGGTCGCCAATCCCGGGCAGCCACGACAGCAGCATGGTCTTGGCGCCATAGCGCGCCAGCCAGCCAAACCAGCGGCTTTCGCGCTCCTTGGCAAAAGCCTTTTTGGCGCGGTAGCCAATGAAGTAGTCGAGCGCCCCGCCAAGAGTGTTGCCGAGCGTTGCCACCAAAATCGCCGGCCAGAACATGGCGCTGTTGCCCTTCACGACCGCAAACACGGCCGGCTCCGATCCCAGCGGCACCAGGGTGGCCGACACGAATGAAATGACAAAGACGGAACTGAGCCCTACTGCTGGCGCCGAGAGCAGCTTGAGCAGCCACAGGACAGCGCTTTCAATCATGGCAAGGCACGTGCTGCACGGGCACGGCAAAAAACGGCATGGTTGAAGGGAATTTGAACATGGCTGCTTCGGTGGCAACAGGACCGGTCCATTATAATGAGGAAAATGTATAGCATCGACACGATTCGTCCCGCCCGCCACCCGGGCTGGCGCATCGCACTGCACGCCTCGGTCATCAGCCGACAATTCAGTCCAGCGTCAACAACATCGCGATCCGGCTACGCCGGCCCAAGAATCACATTGTTCAGCAGACTATGACTATCGACTACCTGAAGAAAATCCTGACCGCGCGCGTGTACGACGTGGCATCCGAAACGCCGCTGGAATTGGCGCCGCAGCTGTCGCAGCGCATTGAGAACCGCATTTACTTCAAGCGCGAGGACATGCAGGATGTCTTCAGCTTCAAGATTCGCGGCGCCTACAACAAGATGGCCAACCTGCCGCCGGCGCAGCTGAAGCGCGGTGTCATTTGCGCCTCCGCCGGCAACCACGCGCAGGGCGTGGCCATGTCGGCCGCGCGCCTTGGCTGCCGCGCCGTGATCGTCATGCCCACCACCACGCCAAGCGTGAAGGTCGATGCCGTCAAGTCCTTCGGCGGCGCGGCGGTGGAAGTGATCCTGCATGGCGACTCGTACACCGACGCCTACAACCACGCGCTCACGCTGGAAAAGGAGCAGAAGCTGGCCTTTGTCCATCCCTTCGACGACCCGGACGTGATCGCCGGCCAGGGCACCATCGGCATGGAGATCCTGCGCCAGCATTCGGGTCCGATCCACGCCATCTTTGTCGCCATTGGCGGCGGTGGCCTGATCAGCGGCGTGGCCACCTACGTCAAGCAGATCCGGCCCGACATCAAGATCATCGGGGTGCAGTCGTTGGATTCGGATGCCATGGCGCGCTCGATCAAGGCTGGCGAGCGCGTGACACTGCCGGACGTGGGCCTGTTCGCCGACGGCACCGCGGTGCGCCTGGTGGGCGAGGAAACCTTCCGGTTGGCGCGCCAGTACGTGGACGAAATCATCATCGTCGATACCGATGCCATCTGCGCTGCCATCAAGGACGTGTTCCAGGATACGCGCAGCATCCTGGAACCATCGGGCGCGCTGGCCGTGGCCGGTGCCAAGGCATACGTCGAGCGCTCTGCGCTGTCGAAAAACCCGGTGCGCAACGAGACGCTGATCGCGGTGGCGTGCGGGGCCAACATGAATTTCGACCGCCTGCGTTTCGTGGCCGAACGCGCGGAGCTGGGCGAAGCGCGCGAAGCGGTATTCGCGGTGACCATTCCCGAGCAGCGCGGCAGCTTCAAGCGCTTTTGCCAGCTGATTGGCCCGCGCAATGTCACCGAGTTTAATTACCGGGTGAGCGATGCGCGCGAGGCGCACGTGTTCGTCGGCGTGCAGATTGCCAGCCGCGGGGAGTCCGGCGTGCTGGCACGCACCTTTGAAGAGAATGACTTCAAGACGCTCGACCTCACCCACGATGAACTGGCCAAGCTTCACATCCGCCACCTGGTGGGCGGCAAAAGCGCGCTGGCACAGGACGAGCTGCTGTATCGTTTCGAGTTCCCCGAGCGGCCCGGCGCCCTGATGCGCTTTTTGGCCAGCATGGCGCCGAACTGGAATATCTCCCTGTTCCACTATCGTAACCAGGGCGGCGACGTCGGACGCATCCTGGTGGGCCTGCAAGTGCCGCCCGCCGAAATGGATGCCTTCCGCCTGTTCCTGACCACGCTCGGCTATCGCCACTGGGATGAGAGCGCCAATCCCGTGTACAAACTGTTCCTGGGCAATTCATAAGTCAAGAAAGCACCACGCATGAGCAATACCGCTGATCAATCGCCACTGGGCAAAACCGCCGCGTACCAGACGTCTTACGCGCCGGAATTGCTGTTCCCTATTCCGCGCCAGCAGAAGCGCGATGAGCTGCAGCTGACGGGCCGCCTGCCGTTTTTCGGCGTCGATATCTGGAACGCGTATGAACTGTCATGGCTGAACATGCGCGGCAAGCCGCAGGTGGCCATTGCCACCATTACCGCGCCGGCCGACTCGCCCAATATCATCGAGTCCAAGTCGTTCAAGCTGTATCTCAATTCCTTCAACCAGACGCGCCTGGCCAACACGGACGCCCTGCTGGCCCTGCTGCGCGAAGATTTGTCGGCCGGCTTTGGCGCGCCGGTGCACATTGTGCTCACGCTGCCAGAAACGTTCGACAGGGTCCGCATGGGTGAACTCGAGGGCACCCTGATCGACCGCCTCGATATCGATATCGACCAGTACTCGCCCTCCCCGTCCCTGCTGAGCGCAGCCAGTGACGAAGCGCCGGTGGAAGAAACGCTGGTATCGCATCTGCTCAAGTCCAACTGCCTGGTCACGGGACAGCCGGACTGGGCCAGCATATCCATTTCCTACGTGGGACCGCAGATCAATGAAGAAGGCTTGCTGCGCTACCTGATCGGCTTTCGTGAACATAACGAATTTCACGAGCAATGCGTGGAGCGCATTTTCGTCGACATCATGCGCCAATGCGCGCCCACCAAGCTGGCCGTGTATGCCCGCTACACGCGGCGCGGCGGACTGGACATCAATCCCTGGCGCAGCAACTTCAGCGGCCCGCCACCGGCTAATCTGCGCACGGCAAGGCAATAGTTGAGGAGACTCAAGCACGACATCACGCACGCTTGACGGGATTGCCGCACAGGAATATGTTAGGCAGGAAGATGGGGTGTGATTTACAATAAAACAACGCCGTCGGACATTCAGCCTGCGGGGGTTTCCTTCCGGGGAAAATCCGGTCCGCGTGCGAATCTACTGGCGATTGTATTGTAGAACATGGAGATAACCGGGTTTTTGCGAGTGACAGTGCCGGGCGAGGCCTGATTCGCTTGTCGTGTTACCCGATTTGCCATGCATCTTTCAAAAGAACAATCTGCGTGCCAGAGCGCGAGCGACGAATTTGAATGTCAGTGACGAAAAACAGGCCTATAATTCTGGCTCGCAAGCACCTTTGTGCGTCGCACCATACGACTTAGTGTTATGACTAACCTCAGCAAAATCCTGTCGCTTGAGAACGTGTTGCTCGATCTCGAAGTGTCCAGCAAGAAGCGCGCCTTTGAACAGGCGGGTCTTATTTTCGAGAACAACTGCGGCATTGCCCGTTCCACGGTCTCCGATAATTTGTTCGCGCGCGAGCGTCTTGGCTCAACCGGGCTCGGCCATGGCGTCGCGGTCCCGCACGGCCGCATCAAGGGCAGCAAGAGCCTCAAGTCGCCGCTGGGTGCCTTCGTGCGCCTGGCCGAACCGATCCCCTTCGAGTCGCCCGATGGCCAGCCCGTCAACCTGCTGTTTTTCCTGCTGATTCCCGATCATGTGACGCAGCAGCACCTGGAGATTCTGTCGGAAATTGCCGAGATGTTTTCGGATGATGCCTTCCGCACAGCCTTAACCAATGATCCGGACCCGAAGTCGGTCCATGCGCGCATCACCAATTGGCAACCAAGCCTGCAGGCCTTGGGTTAAACTTTGCGTGCCGGGCGGCACCGCCGCCTTCACTCTCTGAAAAAGCCCGTCCATGCTGCAAACCCCGCTGACCATTCAACGTCTGTACGACGATAATCGCGAGAGCCTGCAGCTGGGCTGGTTCGCCGGCTTTCCGGGCGGCGAACGCCTGATCTCGGGGGACGTTGCGTCCGCCGCCGACCAGGTCGGCCACCTGAACCTGATCCACCCCGGCCGGATCCAGGTGTTTGGCCATCAGGAGCTCACTTATTATCACCGCCTCAAAAGCGGTTCGCGCAGCCATGTGATTGGCGAATTGATTGCAGGCGGCCCGCCCGCACTGATCATTGCGCAGGGTCTGGAGACGCCTGCCGACATCCTGGCCATCTGCGACGAGCAGAACATTCCCTTGTTTTCCACGCCCCTGCCGGCGGCGCAGGTCATCGACTTCCTGCGCGTGTACCTGTCCAAAAAACTGGCCCAGCGCATCATCATGCATGGCGTCTTCATGGACGTGCTGGGGGTCGGGGTACTGATCACGGGCGACTCGGGTCTGGGCAAGAGCGAGCTGGGACTGGAACTCATCTCGCGCAGCCATGGCCTGGTGGCCGATGATGCGGTGGAGTTTTCGCGCATTGCGCCCAACATGATCGAGGGCCGCTGCCCGCCATTGCTGCAGAACCTGCTGGAAGTGCGCGGGCTGGGACTGCTCGACATCAAGGCGATCTTTGGTGAAACGGCAGTCAGGCGCAAGATGCGGCTCAAACTGATCGTTCATCTGGTGCGGCGCAGTGCGCTGGAAGAGGAAGTGGAACGGCTGCCGTTCCTGTTCCCGACGGAAGACGTGCTGGGCCTGCCGGTGCGCAAGGTGGTCATTCCCGTGGCTGCCGGCCGCAACATCGCGGTGCTGCTCGAAGCGGCGGTGCGCAACACCATTTTGCAGTTGCGCGGCATCGATACGCTGCAGGAATTCATGGAGCGCCAGCGGCAGGCGATGTCGGGGGATTAGCGGCAGGCTAAGTTGGGCGACGAATCGTCCCGGAGGCCAGTGGACTGATGAGATGTCCGCGGCCTCAAGTTTCCAGCAACGATTTACTTGTAATCAGTGGTACAAATATAATTGCAAATCTTATCGCTGATCTTGGTCTTTGCTGTCGTACATTTTAAAAAGCAGTGAAGGTCCCACACTTTCGCTGCCTGTGCCGCTGATGCAGAGCCGCAAGTAATAACGATCACCATTTTTGCAAAAAACTGACGGTTCATATTGAATTCCATTCTTGAGTTAAGGGACCTTCATAATGATCGTATCAGCGTTTCCGACATTAATCTCCCGTAAGAATTAGTTCATAGTCGTGCAATCAGCGCTATTTGCTAATGAACGGCTCGCAAATCCGATTACATTCGGCCCTATCTTTTACTTCCGGCATGCATCGCTTAACACAAGCATCAAATTCTGGCTTCCCCGCTTGTGCCGTCACCGTCGCGACACTGAAGATGACTAAAAAAGGTACAAGATATTTTTTCATGACCATTCCTATCGTAGTTTTAAAGAGCTTCAGCGACTTACCAACCGGTCGTAAGCCGCGGCGTTATAGCCGATCAGCAATTCGGTTTTTGATACCAATATCGGCACGCTGCGCTCGCCGAGCTTTTGATACATTTGCTTTGCAGCATCTGATTGATCAATAACCTGGTCATTAAATGGAATGCCGGCTTTGACTAAATGCGCCCGGGCATGCGCACAGGCTGGACAAGTTGTGGTGCCATACAGCGTGAGCCTGTGCCGATGCTGCGTGACGTGCTGGGCGAAGTCGCCGCGGCGCTCATTGTCCATTCCCTGAAATTTTTGATACAGTGACGGCACCTGCCATCCGACCGCGATGGCGGCAGCAATGGTGGCCGCCATCGCCACCGCGTCCAATAGCACGCGCTTGGTTTTGCTTGTCATGGTATTCCTTGTGGCGAAGTATTGATTACAGACTGCTCTCGAACTGCACGCGTATGGTGGAAAATCTACGAGAGTCATCGTAGCGGCTGACGCGCTCATCATTAGTAATATATTGATGAATGGTGTGGCGGGTCCGTGGCGAAGCAGAACGCATTCCCACAATCAAGCGGCGATCCGGCGTCATCTGCCATTTGGCACTGGCCTCGAAAGTGAAGACCCGCGCAACATAGATTCTCTCCACGGCGCTTGTGCGGATCCACACCGAAGGGGCCCACGATGCATCGGCATCGAACGTAATCGGGAAACCTTCCATGCTGTAGCTGCTGCCCAGCTTTGCATTCCATGGTGTTTGCCGATCCAGCTTGTTTTCCGGACCCGGTACGTTCGACACCGTCGATTCTGCGATCCCCGCACTGCCGCGGATGGCCAGTTTGGGCGCCTCTGCGGCAATGTCGCGCAGCGCCAGCTCCATCTCCACGCTCAGCCCCAAACTACGGGCATCACCAAGATTGGCCGGCCGGATGACATGGCGGGGATCCGCCGACCAGGGGACACTCAGCAGGATAATTTCCTTGCCCATCTTGTCATCGATCTGGCGGCTGTACAGCTCCACATTGACATGGCTGCCGGCGCCAATGGCATGCTCGTATGATGCGGTCATACCCAGGGCCCGCTCCGGGCGCAAAATGGCGTTTCCCACCTTGTCAGCCGTCGCTGCTGAATTGGGGCCACAGGAGGCAGCCGAAATGCACGGTGCGAGCGGGTGAATTTCCGGATGCGCAGACAAATCGTCTTCTTCCACTTCCTTGAAACTGCGCGCGATGCTCAAGCGTAGGTGATTGGCATCGTCCTTGCCAATCTTGCGCGACAAATGCAGGGAGGGCGAGAGTATCCGCGATTCATTCCTGACCTGATAGCGATTCTCGCTTACCTGGATATCGGTGGCCTGGGCCGACATACCGGCATTGACATCGACCTTCTCGCTCAGTTCCCACTCATCCTGCACAAACACGCGAAAGCTGCGGTTGCGCCATGCGCTGCGCGCGCCGAGCAGATCGAAAGCAGATGCGCGGGCCCCATCAAGTTCGTACCGATGACGGATGACCTGTCTCATATGGCGAATTGTCGAACCCAATTTCACGTTGTGCCCGTTCGCCAGACGCGTTCGGTACGACATGTCGAGCGCTTGACTGCCACCGCGTCGCTTGTCCAGGCTAAGCCACTCGGATCCTCGCGCGCCTGCAATTGCATCGATTCCGCTGCTTGCACTGTTCGACCGGATAAAGGCGGTCATTACCGACACGTCGGCTTTGCTGGTACTTGACAGCTTGGATTCCCATCGCACCGGCACCCGCAACATGTCCAGCCGTATCCGGTCCCAAGCAGTGTCGGCGGATTCGACGCCACTAGCCGGCAGACGAATATCGCGCGCGGCATTCTTGTCTATCATGGTGGCAATCGAAGGCGACAGCGTCAGCGTTTCGTCATCGGCGCGCTGCCAAATCACGTCCATCGACCCGGACAGCATTTCCTGGCGCGACTTGCCGTCGCTTTGACCATGCCAGCGTAGCTGGTCGGACTGACCGCGAACGGCAATGGACTCGCTGATGTTGCTGCGCTCCAGCCCGGAGCCCGCTTCTGCGGAAAGCTGAAAACTGTACCGCAATGGCGATCCCTGCACTGAGCTGTTGCGCGACAGGTCCATCGTCACCTTGGGCTCGCCACCCGTGGTTTCAATGCCGGCAGCAATCTCGGTCTCTGTCTTGCGCGTCGTCTTGCGGGTGATGATGTTGATTGTCCCTGCAACGCCAAAGGGTCCGTACTCCGCCATGCTGGATTTGACAATTTCGATCTTTTCGACACTGACCAGGTCAAGCTCGGTGGGGGAACGCCCGACCGGCGCCTGCCCGTCGAGCAGTATCTGGGTATAGCCGGGCATGTTGAGAAGACCGATGCGCCCGTCACTGCTTACGGTCACGGCCGGTTCGCGCCGGAGCATGTCCTCGACCTTGCGGACGCCACTTTCCTCGATGCGCTTGCGCCCGATAATGATCTTCCCGGCGACGAACTGGCGCCGTGCCTCTGCATCACTTTGCGCGCCCGTCACCTGCACCACCGGCACCGCGGCCCCTGAAGCGTCATCGGCCCACACGGCAGCAGGCTGGCTAGCCAACAGCACAATGGCGATCGATCGATGCGTTATATTCACAGACATTTCCCCATTGTCGTTTGTGCACCCAGGCCGGCTCAAGCGCCAACGCCACGCCCGTCGATGCCGAGGGGAAATACTAGCAGCGGGAAAATCGTGAAACTTTGCGGCAAACGAGATTGGCATGCGGTTTCAGCCTCGCTACAACAGCTTCGCCGCTGCGATGACTAGCATGCTGCGGTTCGGTGCCGACACAGTGGACCGATCGGCCGACAGTTGCACGCGCAAGCGAAGCGCAATTGTCACGATAATCAACACCCTGCTTGCAAGACACGGGCCCCAGGCGCTCGCGCGGCGTCCAAACAGAAAATGGCCGCATGCGGTATCATCAAGGGCATGCGCATTGTTCTCATTACAGGTATTTCCGGTTCAGGTAAGTCAGTAGCTGTCAGGGTACTTGAGGACTCTGGATACTACTGCGTTGACAATCTCCCGCCCGCCCTGCTGCCAAGCCTGGTAAGCGCGCTCATTGCCGACGGTACCGAGTCGCTGGCGGTGGCAGTCGACGCCCGCAGCGCGCAATCGCTGGTCGAGCTGCCGGCCAATATCCGCATGCTTAAGGACGATGGGCACGACGTCAAGGTCATGTTCCTGACCGCCAATACCCATTCGCTGGTAGCGCGCTTTTCCGAAACGCGGCGTAGCCATCCCCTGTCGCACCAGCTGCGGCCCGACGAAAATCCCGCCTCGCGCCGCACCCTGATCGAATGCATCCTGGAAGAGCGCGAACGGCTGTCCGCCATCGAGCAGCTGGGACATGTGATCGACACCTCCGAACTGTCGGCCAACAAACTGCGCGCCTGGATCAAGGAGCTGGTGGCCATTGAGCGCGCGCCCATCACGCTGTTCTTCGAGTCGTTTGCATTCAAGCTGGGCGTGCCGCTGGACGCGGACTTCGTGTTTGACGTGCGTGCGCTGCCCAATCCCTACTACGACCTCACGCTGCGGCCGCTGACCGGCATGGACGCGCCGGTGATTGCCTTCCTCGACGCGCAGCCCAGCGCCGCCGAATTGCTGGAAGATATCCGCGCCTTTATCGCCAAGTGGCTGCCGTCATTTAAGACCGACAACCGCAGCTATCTGACGGTGGCGGTAGGGTGTACCGGCGGGCAGCATCGCTCGGTGTACATGGCCGAAAGGCTGGCCGCCTACTTCAGCCCGACCGAGCGCGTGGTACTGCGTCATCGCGAACAGAGCTAGTCCGCCCGCCACAGTCCGCAGGGGCCGCCCCCTTGAAGATCAGCCTTGCAAGTGCCGCAGCGGATGCGCGCTGTCCGGCCACACCGGCATGAAAAAGCGCGCCACCATGTCCTCGCTCACCTGCTCCAAAGTCGGCGGATTCCACTTCGGCGCATTGTCCTTGTCAATCACCAGCGCGCGCACGCCTTCCAGCACTTCGCCGTGTTCAAAGTTGTGCCGCACCATGGTGCGTTCCATGCGCAGGCAGCCCGCCACATCGAGGCCGGCACCGCGTACCAGCAGTTCGCGCGTTACGCACATCATCAGCGGTGAACGCTGGCGCATGGCGGCCAGCGCCTTTTGCGCGAAGGCACTGTCGTCGCCTTCGAGCGACAGCATGATGGCGGCGACCGACGGGGCGCCGAAATGGCGGTCGATGTCAGCGCGCGCTGCTGCCAGTTCACTGCTGCCAGACTGTCCAGCAAACGGCGCCGCAAAATTGCTGATCGCCTCGCGCAGCTGCGCCCCTGGCGTGGCGTCGATGAGCGCGCCAAGCGCTGCCATCTGCTCGTGCGGCACGAACAGGTCGGCCAGTCCCACGTACAGCGCATCGGCCGCACCGATGGTCAGCCCCGTCAGCCCCAGGTAGTTGCCCAGCTGCCCCGGCGCACGGGACAGGAAGTAGCTGCCCCCCACATCGGGAAACAGGCCGATGTTCACTTCCGGCATGGCCATCTTGGTTTTTTCAGTCACGATGCGGATGCGGCAATCCGGGCCGCCCTGCGCAATGCCCATGCCGCCCCCCATGACCACGCCATCCATCAAGGCCACGTAAGGCTTGGGATACAAGTGGATCAGGTGGTTGAGTGCGTATTCCTCGGTGAAAAAGTCTTCCAGCAGCGCGCTGCCTCCCATGGGCGTGGCATGACCGCACTCATGGAAAAAGCGGATGTCGCCGCCGGCGCACAGCGCCTTGGGACTGCTGCTGCCGATGACCACCGCATCGATCCCGGCGTCGTCACGCCACGCCTCCAGGATGGCGGTCAGGTCGCGCACCATCTGCAGCGACAGCGAATTGAGGGCCTTCGGGCGGTCGAGGGTGATGATGCCGGTTCGGTCGGCAACGCGATGCAGGACGTATGTGCTCATGGCAGGCAGTAGGAAAGAGAAAAGAGCGCTATTTTACCGCCGCACTGGAGCGCCACCAATTGCTTCCGGCAAGCCGCCCGGGCCCGCACCTGACCAGGGCGCCGGATGCTGACCGCGAACAGCAAAAAGGCGCCCTCGCGGACGCCTTTGGCTGTGGAACCCGGTGCAGTTACACCGCTTCCGGGCTCTGCTCTTCAGGCATGTGCTTGATGGCCTGGTGATTGTGGTCCTGGACCTTGCCCTTGTACTTCATGACCTGGCGGTCGAGCTTGTCGACCAGGCAGTCGATGGCCGCGTACAGGTCGTGGGAGAGGCTTTCCACATAGACAGTTTTGCCGGACAGGCGCAGATTGATTTCGGCCTTCTGGCGCTTTTCTTTTTCAGTGAGATTGTCGACGGTGAGAATCACGGCGATATCGATCACCTGGTCGAAATGGCGCTTTACGCGCTCGAGCTTGGCTTGTACGTATTCACGGATGGCTGGTGTCACTTCGAGATGATGTCCGCTAATTGTGAGATTCATACACACTCCTAAAGATGGTGTCACTTTCAGTTCATGCGCGTGCGCAGAGGAACAAGGCTTACCACCTGGCATTGCCAGGCAATACTGCAATCTACAGACACTTTCGGAGACTGACGGGCGGGATTTTGAGCGCTTCCCGGTATTTGGCAACGGTCCGGCGCGCAATGACCATACCCTGTTCCCCCAGCATGTCCGCAATCTTACTGTCGGATAATGGATTTTTAGGGTCTTCTGCTCCTGTCAATTGCACAATCAGCGCGCGAATCGCCGTCGAGGATGCTTCTCCCCCCGCTTCGGTGGCGACGTGGCTGCCGAAAAAGTACTTCAACTCAAACATGCCGTGCGGGGTCAGCATGTATTTCTGCGTGGTGACACGAGAGATGGTGCTCTCGTGCAGACCAAGTGTATCAGCAATTTCGCGCAGCACAAGTGGGCGCATGGCAACCGCCCCGTGCGAAAAGAAATTGCGCTGGCGCTCAACAATTGCCTCCGAAACACGCAGGATGGTGTCGAAACGCTGGCGCATGTTTTTGATCAGCCACTTCGCTTCCTGCAGCTGCGCGCTCATCTGTCCTTCGCCCTTGCCCTGCTTGAGCAGGCTGGCATACATATTGTTCACCCGCAGGCGCGGCATGACTTCATTGTTGAGCGATACCGACCAGCCGCCCTTGGCCTTGCGCACGATCACGTCCGGCACCACGAAGTCCGACACGTCCGACGCGAACACGGCGCCCGGATGCGGATTGCACTGGCGGATCACGGCCTGCGCCTCGCGCAGGTCTTCGTCATCGCAGTCGAGGGCCTTTTTCAGCTTGTTGAATTCGCGCTGCGCGAACCAGGCCAGGTGCTTGTCGACGATGGCCAGGGCCATGCGCCGCGTGACCAGCGGTACGCCCGGCATGGCCTTGATCTGCAGGCACAGGCACTCCGAGGCCGAACGCGCCCCCACGCCCACCGGGTCAAAGCTTTGCAGCAGCGCCAGCGCGGTCTTCATTTCGTCGAAGTCGATCTCCAGTTCGGCCGGCAGGCGTTCGTGGATCTCTTCCAGCGTTTCGGTCAGGTAGCCATTGTCGTCGAGCGCATCGATGATCAGCTCCACCAGTGCGCGGTCGCGCCCTTCGCTCACCGTTACCCGCATCTGCTCCATCAGGTGCTCGCGCAGCGTGGTCGACGACGCTTCCAGCTGCGGGCGCGAGTCTTCATCGTCCGAGCCCTTGGCACGGGTCTGTTCGCCCCAGTCGGCGTCGCCTTCCGGTCCCTGCGGCGCTTCGCTGTCCGGCGCATCGCCACCCTCCGCTTCGGCCGGCGCCGGTGCATCCTGGGCGCCCGGCTCCGGCGCCGCTTCGCCCGGCGTGGCATTGCTGCCGATGGCGCCGTCGGCCAGCAGGCGTACCGAGTGGTCAAGCGGATCGTCCAGGCGTTCGAGCAGCGGATTGTCGGTCAGCAGCTGCTCCAGTTCCTGGTGCAGCTCCAGCGTGGACAGCTGCAGCAGCCGGATCGACTGCTGCAGCTGCGGCGTGAGCGCCAGGTGCTGCGAGGTGCGTAGTTGAAGTGACTGTTTCATCGCTTACATGCGGAAGTGTTCACCAAGGTAGACGCGCCGTACCGATTCGTCCGCGATGATGTCGTCTGGCCGTCCCGACGCCAGCACCGCACCCTGGTTGATGATGTAGGCGCGGTCGCAGATGCCAAGCGTCTCGCGCACATTGTGGTCGGTGATCAAGACGCCGATGCCGCGCTCTTTCAGGAAGCGCACGATGCGCTGGATCTCGATGACGGCAATCGGGTCGACGCCGGCAAACGGCTCGTCGAGCAGGACAAAGCGCGGGTTGGTCGCCAGCGCGCGCGCGATTTCCACGCGCCGCCGCTCGCCGCCGGAGAGCGACATGGCCTGGCTCTCGCGCAGCTTTTCAATCTGCAGGTCGGCCAGCAGGTTGTCGAGGCGCTCGTTGATCTCGGTCTTGGAGAGCGATTTGCCATCCACCTTTTGCAGTTCGAGCACGGCGCGGATGTTTTCTTCCACTGTCAGGCGCCGGAACACCGAAGCCTCCTGCGGCAGATAGGACAGGCCGAGCGTGGCGCGGCGATGAATCGGCATGGTCGAAATATCGACCCCGCTGATATCGATACTGCCCGCGTCCGACGGCACCAGGCCCACGATCATGTAGAACGAGGTGGTCTTGCCGGCGCCGTTGGGGCCCAGCAGGCCCACGACCTCGCCGCACTCCACCTGCAGCGAGACGTCGCGCACCACCAGCTTTTTGCCATAACTTTTCTGCAGCCCGCGAACGATCAGCGTGCTGCCGCAGCGTTTCGGTTCCATGCTCAGGTCCCCGGCGACTGTGACGGAGCCGGAGCCGGAGCCGGAGCCGGAGCCTGCGCAGGCGTCTCCGTTGCGGCGCGCGGCCGGCGCGGGGCGATGATCAATTGTCCGCGGCCGCCGCCAGGCTTGCTGGCGCCGCTGGCATCATTGCGGGCCGTGAATACCTCGCGCAGACTGTCGTAGGAAATGTATTCGCTCTGGATTTCGTCAGTCAGGCGCGTGCCTTCCAGCTGGCGAATGCGGGCGCCGGAAAACAGCTTGACCAGGGCGCTGCGCTCGTCGTACTCGATGCGCGCCGCCTCCCCTTCCACCCACAGATTGGGGCCACCGTCGCGCTTCTGGCGGAAGGTCGCAGGCTTGCCACCGTTGCTGGTCATGGTGATCTGCATGTAGTCGTCGGCCGTGCGCTTGATGACCACCCGTTCGGCGCGCAGCACCAGCGTGCCCTTGGTCACAATGACGTTCCCGGTCAGGATGGTGGTCTGGTTGACTTCATCGACCACCAGGTCGGTGTAGTCGATCACGGCGGTCTTGCCCGCGTCTGCCTTTTCGGCCGAGGCGGACAGCATGGCCAGCCCCATGACGGCGATTGCGATAATTTTTTTCATGTTCTTGTCAGTCTGTTTGTTTGGTCTTGCCCGATGCTAGCGCGCCGCCGGTGGCGGATACACCATCCTGCCGCGGCCCATCGTGATCTGGCGCGTGGCGTCGTTGGCCTGCATTCCCATGCCGGTAATGGTGGCGCTGCCCATTGTCATCTTGACCTGCTGGTCCGTTTTCATGCGGTCTTCGTCCGGCAGCACTGTCAGCGCCTCGGTCTGCATCTGCATTGCGCGCGTGGTGGCCGATGCCGGACGGCTGATATCGACATTTCCCAGCAGGTCCACCTCGTTGTCCTGGTGCCGGATGCGCGCGCTGTTGGCCCTGGCCGTCATGGGCGGCGCGCCCGGGGTCAGGTTCTTCAGGATCGGCCGCTCGACGATGGACACGTCGCTGTGCGGCCGGTGCGTGAGGCGCTCGCCATGGAACAGGTAGCGCGGCTTGCCGTCAGGAGTCATGCGCACGAAGCTGAATTTTTCGATGATGTAATCCGGCTCGTCGCCCGCATCGGGGTTGAAGCTCACATCCGGCCGGTTCATGACCTGCACCAGCCAGAACGAACCGGCGGCCAGGAACACCCCGGCCGTGATCATCGCCAGCAGCGGCCAGCGGTGGGCTGTGCGCTTGTGTTTATCCATCAGGCGAAATACGGCGCCAGCGCCGCCTCGTACGTACCCTGGGCACGCATCACCATGTCGCACACCTCGCGCACGGCGCCGCGCCCGCCCCCCGCGCGCGTGACGTAATGGGCGCGGTGCTGCACCTCCGGGTGGCCGGTTGGTACGGTGACGGCAAAGCCCACCTGCAGCAGCAGCGGCAGGTCGATCACGTCGTCGCCGATATAGCCGCACTGGTCGGCCGTCAAGCCGGTTGCCTCCAGCAGGCGCGCAAAGGCCACCCGCTTGTCGTGGATGCCCTGGTGCACGTGCTGTATGCCCAGGTCGGCCGCGCGCCGCACCACGATCGGCGAATTGCGGGCACTGATGATGGCGGTCGCCACCCCGCTTTTCTGGAGCAGCTGGATGCCCAGGCCATCGAGCACATTGAAGGTCTTGGTCGCTTCGCCATCCGGGCCGTAGGTAAGGCTGCCGTCGGTCAGTACGCCGTCGACGTCAAAGATCATGACCTTGATGGCCGCAGCGCGGCGCATGTGCGCAAGTTCGGTGCGGGGACGCTCTGCCGCGATGTTGTTCGGGTCAGTCATCAGATCACCTTTGCGCGCGTGAGGTCGTGGATGTGCAGGGCGCCCACCAGGCGATCTTCATCATCGACCACCAGCATCTGGTTGATGCGGTTTTCTTCCATCACGTGCACCGCGTCCACGGCCAGCTGCTCCGGCCGCACGCGGCGCGGATTGGCGTGCATGACGTCGCGAATGACGATCTTGGTGAAGTCCTGGACCCGTTCGATGAGGCGGCGCAGGTCGCCGTCGGTGAACACGCCGATCGGGTGGCCGGCTTCATCGACCACCGCCGTCATGCCCATGCCTTTCTGGGTGATTTCAAGCAGGGCCGTGGCCAGCGGCACGTCGGCCAGCACGCGCGGCACCGCCTCGCCGCTGCGCATCACGTCGCGCACGTGGGTCAGCAGGCGCCGGCCCAGGGCACCACCGGGGTGGGAGCGCGCGAAGTCTTCTTCCTTGAAACCACGCGCGTCCAGCAGAGCCACGGCCAGGGCGTCGCCCAGGGCCAGCGTGACCGTGGTGGAAGCGGTGGGTGCGAGGTTGAGGGGGCAGGCTTCCTTGGCCACCGAAACATCGAGGTGGACGTCGGCCAGCAGCGCCAGCGAGGACTTGGGATTGCCCGTCATGGCGATCAGGGGCGCACCCATGCGCTTGATGATGGGCAGGATCGACATCAGTTCTGCCGTTTCGCCGGAATTGGAAATGGCGATAAAGGCATCCTGCGCCGTGACCATGCCCAGGTCGCCGTGGGCAGCTTCTGCCGGATGGACAAACATGGCCGGGGTACCGGTGGACGCCAGGGTGGCGGCGATCTTGCGCCCGATGTGGCCGGACTTGCCGATGCCCGACACCACCACCCGGCCACCGCAGGCAAGCAGCAGGCCCACAGCCTTGCCCACGCTGTCGTCGCCGAGCAGGCGCCGCTGGAGCGCGTGCATGGCGTCGACTTCGATGTCGAGCGTCTCGCGCGCCATGTCCATGGCCCGTTCGAGCGCTTGCTGGTCAAAACGGTCAAAAGCTTTCAGCATTGTTTTTTCATCGGTTACACTCATGGAAAGCAGTATAAACGAATTGCGAAAGCAAAAAACTTGCCAGACGTAACAAACAACGATTTCCGCGTACGCGGTCCCCACATTACTTCATTGGCAAAGCATGGTGTCAGGTCTCGAACAAACGCTCTTATTGCTGGGCAGCGCAGTGCTGGGCGTAGTCGCTTTCCGCTCTCTCCACCTGCCTCCCATGCTGGGCTACCTGGCCGTCGGCATCCTGATTGGTCCCCACGCGCTGGGGCTGGCCGAAAATAACGACACCACCCACACCCTGGCCGAATTCGGTGTGGTCTTCCTCATGTTTTCAATTGGCCTGGAGTTTTCGCTGGCCCAGCTCATGGCCATGCGGCGCGTGGTGTTCGGCCTGGGGACGGCGCAGGTTGTATTGACAATCGCCTCCACCATGATATTCGGCTGGCTGCTTTCCACCCAGCTGCCGCCGGCCTACCAGGTCAGCTGGCAGGCGGCTTTTGCCCTGGGCGGGGCGCTGGCCATGTCCTCCACCGCCATCGCCGTCAAGATGCTCACCGAGCGGCTGGAACTGGAAAGCGAACATGGGCGCAAGATCATCGGCATCCTGCTGTTCCAGGATCTGGCCGTGGTGCCGCTCCTGATCATGATCCCGTCGCTCGGCAAGCCGCCCGAGGAACTGGCCGAGACGCTGGCCTGGGCCGGCCTGAAGGCCATTGGCGTGCTGGTGCTGCTGCTGTTCATCGGGCAGAAAATCATGCGCAAGTGGTTCACGCTGGTGGTCAAGCGCCGCTCGCAGGAGCTGTTCATGCTCAACCTGCTCCTGATCACCCTGGGCGCGGCCTGGATCACCGAGCGCGCCGGCCTGTCGATGGCGCTGGGCGCTTTTGTGGCCGGCATGCTCATTTCGGAAACCCAGTACAAGCATCAGGTGGAAGAAGACATCAAGCCGTTCCGCGATGTGCTGCTGGGGCTTTTCTTTATCACCGTGGGCATGCTGCTCAACGTCCAGCTGGTGATTGCGCACTGGTGGCTGGTGCTGATCCTGCTGTGCGGCCCGGTGCTGGTCAAGTTTGCTCTGATCGCGGCGCTGACCAAGTTGTTTGGTTCCTCCGACGGGGTCTCGATCCGCACCGGCCTGGCGCTGGCGCAGGCCGGTGAATTCGGCTTCGTGCTGTTGACGCTGACCTCGGGCGCGAACCTGATCGATCCTTTCATCATCCAGCTGGTGCTCGCCTCCATGGTGCTGTCGATGCTGGTGGCGCCCTTCCTGTTCGAGAAATCGGACCGGATCGTGATGAAGCTCTCGTCCAACGAATGGATGCTGCAGTCGCTGCAGCTGACCCAGATCGCTTCGCGCACCATGGCCGCGCAAAAGCACGTGATCATTGCCGGCTTCGGCCGCAGCGGGCAGAGCCTGGCCACCCTGCTGTCGGATGAAAAAATCGCCTACCAGGCGCTGGACCTGGACCCGGAGCGGATCCAGGAAGCGCAGGCCGCCGGTGCCAGCGTGTCGTACGGCGACGCGGGCCGCAAGGAGAGCCTGGTGGCGGCGGGCCTGTATCGCGCCAGCGCCCTGGTGATCACCTATGCCGACACGGCGTCGGCGCTGCGCGTGCTGCACCTGGTCCACGAGCTGGCCCCGGCCCTGCCGGTCATCGTGCGCAGCTACGACGACACCGACCTGGATTTGCTGAAGAAAGCTGGCGCCGCCGAAGTGGTGCCGGAGGCGCTCGAGGGCAGCCTGATGCTGGCCTCGCACGCCATGGTCATGATGGGCGTGCCGCTGCGGCGCGTGGTGCACCGCGTGCAGCTGGCGCGCGACGAGCGCTATGCCTCGCTGCGCGGCTTCTTCCACGGCGCCGGCGACGCGGGGGACGATCCCGAGCACACCTACGTGCGGCTGCATTCGGTGATCCTGCGCGACGATGCCGGCGCCATCGGCAAGCGCGTGGAAGAACTGGAGCTGCACGAAGTGGGCGCGGAAGTGACCACCATCCGACGCGGCAAGGACCGGGTGGAGGTCAAGCCCCGCACCGAATTCAAGATGGGCGACGTGGTGGTGCTGCGCGGCTCGGCCGACGCGGTGGACCGGGCCGAGAGCCGCCTGCTGCATTAGGCACGCGCGCAGCACGATTGCGGCGGGGCCACGCAAAATTGGTTAGGATGGGCGTGACGGGAGCCGTGCCGTCCCGGCTCTTCTCCGCCACCCAGGACCCGCCCTTCCATGAAACTGCATCAGGAACTTATCGCCACCAACGGCATCAAGCTCAATGTCGCGAGCGTGGGCGCCGGTGCGCCCATCGTGCTGCTGCACGGTTTTCCCGATACCCACACCAGCTGGCGCAAGCAGGTGGCGGCACTGGTCAATGCGGGCTACCGCGTGATCATGCCGGACCTGCGCGGTTATGGCGCCAGCGATGCGCCGCCGGGAACCGATGCCTATCACGTCAAGGTGCTGTGCGCCGACATCATTGGCCTGCTGGACGCCATGCAGCTTGAGCGCGTCTACCTGGTGGGCCACGACTGGGGCGCCGTGGTGGGCTGGCACGTGTGCATGGCGGCGCCGCAGCGGGTGGAGCGGTTTGCCGCGCTGTCCGTGGGCCACCCCAACGCCTACGCCGGGGCAGGCATCGCCCAGAAACTGAAAGCCTGGTACGCCGGCTTGTTCCAGCTGCCGGGCGTGGCCGAAGCCATGGTCCGGGCCGGCGACCTGATGGCGCTCAAGCCGCAGGCGGTGGACGAGGCGCAGCTGGACGACTGGCGCGCCAACTTCAGCGGCGAAGGACGGCTCACGGCCGCCCTCAATTACTACCGCGCCAACAGGCATCTGGCACTGGGGGCAGAGTACCCGCCGGTCACCGTGCCGGTGCTGGGCGTGTGGAGCGAAGGCGACCCGGCGCTGACCGAGGCGCAGATGCAGGATTCGGCAGCCTGGGTCGCGGGATCGTTCCGCTACGAGCGCCTGGACGGCGACATCGGACACTGGCTGCAGCTCAAGGAGCCGCGCCGCGTCAACAAGCTGCTGATTGGTTTCGGCGCGGCCTGACGGCCCCTATTCGCCGGCAATGACGCGGTTGCGCCCCGCTTCCTTGGCCTTGTACAGGGCGCTGTCGGCCTTGGCCAGCAGGGCCTGGCCCGCGCCTTCGGCCGCGTTGTCGCGCGCAAAGTCGTCCAGCGCGGCAACGCCAATGGACACCGACACGGTCTGCGTATTGCCGCTTGAGAGGGCAAACGGGCGGTTGAAGATGCTGGTGCGAATGCGCTCAGCCACCACGCTGGCGTCTGCCAATTCGGCATTGATCAGCAGGACCACGAATTCCTCGCCGCCGAAGCGCGCCAGGGCATCGGAAACGCGCAACTCAGCCTTGATGCGGGTGGCCACTTCACGCAGCACTTCGTCGCCGCCCTGGTGGCCCATGGTGTCATTGACCTGCTTGAAGTGGTCGATGTCGATGTACATCACCGAAATGCGGTACTGCTGGCGGCGGGCGCGCGCCACCTCTTCGGTCAGGCGGCGGTCGATGTAGCGGCGGTTGTAGACGCCGGTCAGCGAATCGGTCAGCCCGATGTACTTGAGCATTTCGTTGCTGATGACGTTTTCGAGGCAGATGGCGATAATCGAGGCCATGTGCTCCACAAAGTCGGTCCCCATGGAGGGCGTGAAACGGGTGCCGTCCAGGCTGCCCAGGTTGAGGCTGCCAATGAGGCGCTTGTTGCGCAGCAGGGGGACCAGGGCAATGCTTTGCAGGCCGGCCGGGGCATGCGGGAACATGGGCTGGTGGCTGGCCGGAATGTACGGCCCCAGCAAGGGACGGGGCGGCCCGGTGAGCAGGTCGCTGCGCGATGGCACAAACCCCAGGGCCGGTGCATTTTCCACGAACACCAGGTGCGGGTAATCGTCGAAATCGACGCCAAGGCGCGTCATGACGGTGCGGATATCTTCGCCTTCATCAATCAGGCACAGGCTGACAATGTCGAGCTCGGAGATCACGGGCAGGCTGCGGAAAATGGTGCTGATCAAACTGGGGAAACTGTCGGAGCCCACAATTTCCAGGTCGAACGCCTGATGCCGGCACATGATGCCGTGGTTGCGTTCGGCCTGCTCCATCATGTGCGCCATGCTCGCGCGCAGCGATTCGTTTTCTTCCGTCAGATCGCGCCCTGCAACGCCCGCGTCGTGCATATCGTTCCTTCCCGTTTCATCTTGCTGGTACGTGTATCACATTACGCCATCCTGGCGCGAATGAAAATGAAAATTGGCAACAACGTGTCGTTTGTCGCGCATTATTATGCACCGGGAGGGTGGGCGCCGCCGCCCTGCTGAATCAGGCAATCCCAGCCGTGGCTCTCAGAACGCGAGCGTCATGGTGACCGGCATGCCCACGTACAGGCGCTCGCCGTCACCGGCGGTAATGATGCAATTCATGCCGAAACAGATGGCGTCATTCATGGCAGGCCGGGTTCGAAAGCTGCGCATGATATCGAGCGGATCGGGACCGGGCACACCGGTGGCCTGGTCGACGGCAGGAATGGGGCAACGCCCGCATGGCTTGACCGGCTTGAGCTGCGCCGCGCCGAGGGCAAAGTGGTCGGCAAAGTCTTCCTCAAAGGCGCCGATGCCGTCGATGACGACGTTGGGACGGAGACGGTTCATGGGCAGTGGCGCACGTCCTGCCGCCACCATCTTGTCGTTGAGCTCGGCCAACGAGGCCGAGCCGGCCAGCAGCACCGGGTATCCGTCCGAAAACAGGGTGGGCGCTTCGATACCGCCGGTCCACTTGGTGCTGGTCACGCGCGAGGCGCCGGCATGGAAGCGTACCAGCCGGCACGGCGCGCCAATGGCGCTGGAAAACCAGGCCGCCGTCAGGTCGTCGCAATCGTAGGCCAGCACCTTGTCGTCCCAGATCGACACTTCCAGCGTGCGTTCGTGTTCCGGATCGGGCAAGCCAAGCGGAATTTCCAGGCGCAGCATGCCGGGCGCGCGCACTTCCAGCGTCTCGCTGCGAAGACGCGGCGCGATGAGGGCCATGCGCGGATGTTCGCGCTGGGTCAGGTAGCAGCCCTGTTCATCGACCAGCATCCACTCGCGGTCATACACGGCATCGACCGACAGGCCGGCCGTGGTCAGCGTTGCTTCCTTGACCGAAATACCGGCACAGGATTTGATCGGATACAAAGTCAGTTCGGACAAAATCGCCATGCTGTGCTATTTCTTGAGAGGAAGTTGGCCGCCAGTATGCCTCAGATCTCACGGGCGGAATAAGTGGGAATTGTCGCCGAAACGGTTTAATATCCGCAATGTTGAATTTTTAATAAAGAATGGGATGGTTTCATGTTCAAGCTTCGTATGGCCGCCGCTGCCAGCGCCCTGCTGGTGTCATCGTTCACGCACGTCATGGCCGCGCCACCGGCTGGCGTAAAAGGCGCGCTCGACGGCGAGCGTATCGGCCTTCTGCCGTCGGAAAACTTCCGGCTGCGAGACGGCAAATGCGCAGACTGCGCCACTCTGCCCCAGGCGCTATGGTATTTCAGGGATGACGTGCTGGCTGTTCCCCAGCCGGCCCAGCCTATCTCGGGTTTTGGCAGCTACACCGGCATTGCGCAGGACGTGAAGGCGTGGTCGACCTCCCAGCCCGCCCTCAAGCTCGAGAACCCGGGCCTGGTCTGGCTGGGTGCACCGCACATTTTCGACGATGCCACCTTGCTGCCGGACGGGCGCCAGGTGCGCGCCGCAGACGGCAGTGTCAGCCCGCTGGCCCTGGTGCCAAAGATCCCCGCCAACCTGTCGTACTGGAACGACAAGACCAGCGCCTTTTTTGCCGCGCGCCAGGTACGCATGCGCGGCACGCTCAAGGAGGTCGATGGGCAATCTGCCTTCGTTGCCCGCACCGTGTGGCCCAAGGATTTTGCCATTGACGGGCCGTCCATGGTAGCCCGTCCGCTGGCTGCCAACGAGACGCTGGCATCGTTCGTGCAGGAACACGGGGGCGGGGCCAGCAGCCCGTTTGCCACCCGCCTGCTGTGGGAGCGCAACGCGAGCAAGGCGCGCGCGTGGCAGGACAAACCGGTGATCGGCATCATGCTCAACGGTGCCCAGGGCGACGATGATGAAGCCTATGGCGGCCACTTTGCCATCGCCACCGGCACCATGGGCAAGCAGGGCCAGTGGTCGGACTGGCTCGTGAACAATTTCTACAATCTTGATTCGTTCAGCGAAAAGGGCATTGTCGCCGCGCCGGTGCCGATGGATAACTACCTGATGGACTTGAACAGCGGCCAGCAGTATTACCGGCCGTCCTACATGCTCGTTGCGGTGCTGAACAATCCGCGCACGGCGGCGGCCTACCAGGGTGGTGTGCAACGCGTGTTCAACCATTTTTACCGGCATGATTTCACCTACCGCCATGCAGCCGCCAACTGCGCCGGCATCAGCATGGATGTGTTCAAGGGCCTGGGCTGGCATGTGCCGGAACGCGGTCCCACCAGCAGCCTGAAGGCCATCGGCGCATACGGCTACGTGGCGGGCAAGGAGCAGAGCCTGACCAAGGGGCGCCAGATCTATGACTACCTGACCGAAGAGCAGGTGCGCCTGTATCCGGCGGTGGCGTTCGAGGCGGCCGGCAACGACCTGATGCAGCTGGTGGGCGCAACGCCCGTGAAAAGCCCGCGCGAGCTGACCAGCTATGAAAAGCAGTTGCGCGACGATATCGAAGCGCTGGTGCTGGTTCGCATTCCACAAGTGCCGTCGAGCCGCGTCATGGGATCGAATCCCGTATTTTCATTTGATGAATTCATGGCCCGCACCCCGCCCGACCAGAAGGACTGGAAGATCGTGCCGGTCGGCCCCCGCCCCTTCCCCAAGGAGCTGCGCGGCAACGTACCGGAAGTGGCATCGCCAAGCCCGGTGCCGCTGCCGGTGGCCGGCATTGGTGCGCTGGGGCTGGTGGGAATTGGCGCGCTGGTGCGCCGGCGGGCCAGGAAGAAGTCGGCACGGTGAGCGGCTATCCCGCCTGAAGAACGAGAATCGCCGCCTGCAAGATGGATGCATGGCGGTGCTGGTGACGGTCGCATCGTTCTGGATCTCGAACAGTGCGACATTTGCTGTGCAGCCCTTCAGCCGGATCGTCTGCATCTTGTTGGATCCTGATGCATGTCGTCAGTGCAGGAAGGGCAAAAAAAAATCGCGCCAAAAGCGCGATTTTTTTCATTCTTGGTCAGCCCGGCCGCAACGACAGAGCGGCAAAGCCATCAGACGTTGAACAGGAAGTTGAGCACGTCACCGTCCTTCACCACGTATTCCTTGCCTTCGGCGCGCATCTTGCCTGCTTCCTTGGCGCCGGACTCCCCCTTGTACGCAATGTAATCGTCGTAGGCAATGGTCTGGGCGCGGATGAAGCCGCGCTCAAAGTCGGTGTGGATCACGCCGGCCGCCTGTGGCGCCGTGTCGCCGATGTGGATGGTCCAGGCGCGCACTTCCTTCACGCCCGCCGTGAAGTAGGTCTGCAGGCCCAGCAGCTTGTAGGCGGCGCGGATCAGGCGGTCAAGGCCCGGCTCTTCCATGCCCATGTCGGCCAGGAAGGCGCCCTTGTCGGCGTCGTCCAGATCGGCAATCTCGCTTTCGATCGCCGCGCAGATGGCGACGATGGGCGCGTTCTGCTCCTTGGCGTAGGCGGTCAGCTGGTCGAGCAGTGGATTGTTGGTGAAGCCGGTATCGGACACGTTGGCCACGAACATGGCCGGCTTGGCCGTGATCAGGCACAGCGGCTTGATGAGCGCCATTTCGTCGGCATCCAGGCCCATCGAACGCACCGGCTTGGCATCGTTGAGGAAGGGCATCATGCGCTCCATCACCGCGACCAGCTTGGCGGCATCCTTATCGCCCGAACGCGCCTTTTTGTTTTCGCGGTGGATGGCTTTTTCCACGGTGCCCATGTCGGCCAGGGCCAGTTCGGTCTGGATGACTTCGATATCGTCCAGCGGGCTGATCTTGCCAGCGACGTGGATCACGTTGTCGTCTTCAAAGCAGCGCACTACGTTGACGATGGCATCCGTTTCGCGGATGTGGGACAGGAACTGGTTGCCCAGGCCCTCGCCCTTGGACGCGCCCGCCACCAGGCCGGCGATGTCGACAAACTCGACAATGGCGTTGACCATGCGTTCCGGCTTGACAATGTCAGCCAGCGCGGCCATGCGCGGATCCGGCACTTCGACCACGCCCACGTTCGGCTCGATGGTGCAAAACGGATAGTTCTCGGCCGGAATGCCGGCCTTGGTCAGCGCATTGAAAAGGGTGGACTTGCCGACGTTAGGCAGGCCGACGATGCCGCATTGGAGACTCATGGGAAAACTTTCAGATTCGGTGAACAGGGGCACGCAAGACGCAAGCGGCCCGAAACCCCGTATTGTAACCTCGGCGGGGGGCCAGGGCGCTTTTTTGTTGGGGTGGCAACTGCGATATCGCCGTCGCGTGCGCCCGCGAAAGGACGCGCACTAGCCAGGCTAAGCCGCGTAACTATTCCACAATGTCGGTAAACTGCCTCGCGACAAGGACTGCGCCACAGGCCGTTTTCATGCCGGCCACGGCGACGCCTTTCCCATAAAGGGTCGTTGTCATCACGCCTTCCACAATGGGGTATGTACCCTTGCACTGCGGGCACTGGGTCTTGTGACCGATGTATGCGATGGGCTTGCCCATGCAGATATCGGTTTGCGACCCTTCCAGTACGGTGCCGCCGTGGCTGGTCTTGTCGCCCATCCGAATTATTTCGCCTGCCATGCTCTTCTCCTACGATACCGGCCATCGGCCCGAATGGGCAGGCGCGGAATGATGCAATATTATACAGCTTACAATATGATAAACATCATCAATCCCAACGCTGGAATATCGCCTACAGGGACTGAAGCCGGCTCATGTCCGGGGCCTGCACAAATGCTGCCAGCTCGTCGCGCAGGCGCCCGCCTTCGCCAATGGCATGCCGCCAGTTGCTGATGCGTGCATCGTGGTCAGTGCCATGGAACTTGAAGTCCTTCCGGTCAGGCAGCTTGCCGCGCGGGAGGGTGCGCAAAAATTCAGGCGTTGGCGCTACGATCAGCACATTGTCCATCCACCCGCGATTGGGGCCGCGTCCGGCCCAACGCCAGGGCATCGACTTATCGAGCCAGCCCGGCACAATGTGCGGCGTGAAATGCGGATACAGCACAATTTCCTGCTCGTCCAGGCGGGAATACGGCAAGGCCAGGTGATAGTCGATGATGCCACCATCCCAGTAACTGCCCTGCGGGGCATCGGCCAGCGAGCGCACCGGCGCCATGATCAAGGGCAGCGTGCCTGACGCGAGCAAGGCCGTGCCCAGGTTGTTTTCGGTGAGGGGTGCAAAGTGGGTAGTGAACTTGTCGAAGCCCGATTGCATCCAGTGCGGCGCCCCGCGTAGGTCGCTGACGACTACACGCTCAAGCAGGTGTGCAAGGCGCTCGCGCGAGGCAAGATTGAGCAGCGATGCCACGGCAAACCCGGTCAGTTCTGCGCGCGCATGGGGCGGCGCGGCCAGCGCGCGCAAACCTCGCACGGTCAGCAAATGCAGGCGGTAATCCGGGTGATTGACCACTTCGCGCTCGTAGCCACCGATAAAGTCGGCAAGCAGGCGCTGGCACACCCTGTCAATTTCCTGGCGGTCAGGCTTGGCGCTGTAGCGTTGATTGGTATAGAGCTCGCCCAGCCGGGCAAAAGCAGCGACCGGATCGGCGTGGCAGGCGGCGGCCATGCGCCAGGCCCCGATGGAGGAGCCGATCAGCGAGCGTTCGCGCGGCGAGGCCGGTAGCCACGTGCCGAACAGCCATTGGTCCAGCGACTGGAAGATCAGCCCTTTCGGGCCACCGGCAGCGGCCGGGACCACCGCCACATCGGCGGCGCGCAGGCCATGAGCTCGGATATGCGCCAGCGCCCGCGGACCAGCATGGAAGGATAAAGCGTTCATCGTTCAATTATACGGGCGGCACGGTGCCCTTGCGCCGACGCCGCTTTGTCGCGATTACCCCGGGTTGTTACGCCGCTGACCCATCCGTGGTCATTAACGAATATGCGCAGCTCCTTGCCATCATCCAGAGGAGAGCCGAAGCCGGGGACCAGCTGGTCGGGCGCCACACCTTGTTGCGCCACACGCCACTGCTTCCATTAAAAGACGTCAGGCAGTATGCAGCTGCATGGTCGCGATATCAAACTTGCCTTCAATGGCCAGCGCCAGCACGCGCAGGCTTTTCTCGATCGATTCTTCGATCAGCACCTGCTCTTCCTTGCGCGGGCGGTGCAGCACGAAGTCCGCCACCGGCTGCTGCAAGCCCATGGTGCGCGGGTGGCCAATGCCGATGCGCAAGCGCCAGTAATCCTGGGTGCCGAGCGCGGCAGTAATGTCCTTGAGGCCATTGTGGCCGCCTGAGGAGCCACCCTTCTTCATCTTGACCACGCCGGGCGCCAGGTCCAGCTCGTCATGCACCACCAGCACTTCGTCCGGATTGATCTTGAAAAAGCGCGCCAGCGCGCCCACCGACTGGCCGGAGCGGTTCATATAGGTTTGCGGTTCCAGCAGCCACACTTCCTGGCCCTTGATCACGCTCTTGGCGACCAGGGCATTGAAACGCGATTCGCGCTGCAGGCGGCAACCAGGCAGGCTGTTGGCGAGGTTGTCCACCAGCCAGAAGCCGGCATTGTGGCGGGTCAGTTCATATTCGGGGCCGGGATTGCCCAGGCCGACGATGAGGCGGATTGGCATGGAAGTGGTCATCGAAAAAAGAGTGTGCAAGGATAACAGACGTTAAAAAACCCGCGGGGCAACATGCCGCGCGGGTCCTCGTGCGCACCGTCCCGCAGGGACGGCGGCGACTATTACTTCTTGCCTTTTTTGGCAGGCGCAGCTGCTGGTGCTTCAGCAGTGGCTTCAGCCGACACCACGCCAGCCGGTACCGAAGCGGTAGCGATGGTGATGTTCTTGCTGGCCTTGAGCGGGGTCACGCCGTTTGGCAGCTTCAGGTCGTTCAGGTGGATCGAGTGGCCAACGTCGATGGTCGACAGGTCAACGGTGATGAACTCTGGCAGGTCGTTGGCCAGGCAGGACACGTCCAGCGACTCCATCACGTGCGAGATGGTCGCGCCGTGCAGCTTGACGGCTGGCGACACGTCGGCGTTCACGAAGTGCAGGGCGATCTTCTTGTGCACCTTGCTGTTGGCGTCAACGCGCTGGAAGTCAGCGTGCAGGACCAGTTGCTTGAACGCGTGCATCTGGAAGTCGCGCAGCAAAACTTGCTGGCTGGCGCCGTCGATTTCCATCTCGAGCACGGAACCGTGGAAGGCTTCTTTTTTCAGCGCGTGGTACAGGGCGTTGCCGTCCAGGGCGATCAGTGCCGGGGCTTCGCTGCCACCGTAGATGATGCCAGGCGCCTGGCCCGAATTACGCAGGCGGCGGCTCGCTCCGGACCCCTGCAAAGTGCGATTGAATGCGATAACTTTCATGTGTTGCTCCAAAAATTGCAGGGCTTGATTGCCCTGCGGGGTGAGTTCCCCCGCGACCAGGGGAACTCGTGGTTGAGTGCGAACATCGCACCCAAGAAAACTGCACGCACGGAAAAAGCGCAAGGCCCGGCGCCCTTGAAGGACTGCCGAGCCTGCATGTTCACCGTGCGCGGTGTAGCAACTACGCTACCAAATTCTGTATGACCGTACTGCCTGCATCGCCTCAGTCAATGAACAGCGACATGACCGAGTCGCCCTTGCTGATGCGCTTGAACGTTTCAGCCAGCAGCGGGGCACAGGTCAGCTGGCGGATCTTGCCGCAGGCCTGGCCGGCGGCCGACAGGGGAATCGTGTCGGTCACGACCAGTTCATCGAGCGGCGACGCGCTGATGCGCTCGATGGCCGGGCCGGACAGCACCGGGTGGGTGCAATACGCCACCACTTTCTTGGCGCCGCGCTCCTTGAGCACTTCGGCTGCCTTGGTCAGGGTGCCGGCGGTGTCAACCATGTCATCCATGATGACGCAGTTGCGCCCTTCCACTTCACCGATGATGTTCATCACTTCCGACACGTTCGCCTTTGGGCGGCGCTTGTCGATGATGGCCAGGTCGCAGCCGAGGCGCTTGGCCAGGGCTCGGGCGCGTACCACGCCGCCCACGTCCGGCGACACCACCAGCAGGTCGTCGTAATTGCGCTTTTGCAGGTCGCCCAGCAGGATCGGGGAAGCGTAGATGTTATCTACCGGAATATCGAAAAAGCCCTGGATCTGGTCGGCATGCAGGTCCATGATCAGGACGCGCTCGACGCCGGCCTTTTCCAGCATGTTGGCCACCACCTTGGCCGAAATGGCCACGCGGGCCGAACGGGGACGGCGGTCCTGGCGGGCGTAGCCAAAGTAAGGGATGGCGGCCGTGATGCGGCCGGCGGACGCGCGCTTGAGCGCGTCAACCATCAGGATGATTTCCATCAGGCTGTCATTGGTCGGCGCGCAGGTCGACTGCAGGACGAAGACATCCTTGCCGCGCACGTTCTCGTTGATTTCCACCATGACTTCGCCATCCGAGAACTTGGACACGACTGCCTTGCCAAGTGGGATGCCGAGATTTTTTGCGACTCCTTCTGCCAGCGCGGGGTTAGCGTTGCCGGTAAAAACCATCAGGTTTTCGTAAGCCATGGGAGTCCCAAGAGGTAAGCGTTGATTTTCTGGAATGACGACTGCTGGTGAAGGCTGCCGCTTGTCGTTCAAAGATGACTCGCGAGAGCGAGGCCATCGAGTCCGCCTGCTGGACGCTGACTTCGCATCGACAGACCAGGCAAAACGAATGGCAGGGGAACAAGGATTCGAACCTTGGTATGCTGGAATCAAAATCCAGTGCCTTAACCAGCTTGGCGATTCCCCTACGCAACTGACTGCTTGTCGTCACACTTGACATTTTATCGTCAAATCCAACGCCAGGCCAAATTCTATTCTATAACGCCACCAACTTGCAACACGACTTGTAAGGGGTGCCGCGCCAGCGCTTGTGCTTTCCAGGCGGTCCAGATGCCAGGCATTGCTGCCAGTACTGCATCGGCTTCGCGTTCACTGGAAAACGCGCAAAACACACACGCTCCGGAGCCAGTCATCCTGGCGTCGCCATATTGACCCAACCATTCAATCGCCTGTGCCACCGGCGCAAACAGCTTTGTCGCTACAGCCTGCAAATCGTTTCTGCCAAACCCGCTCATGTCTGTTCGACCGCTGAGGTGTCTGGAAAAGTCCGTTATTCTGACGGGTTTCGTGTTCCTTGTCAAATCCTCGGCACAAAAAATTGCGGGGGTCGGCACCGCGACGCCTGGTTCGATCACGACAAACCAGCACGCCGGCGTATCCACCGCTTGCAGATCCTCGCCCACCCCTTCGGCAAAGGCATTTTCGCCAAAGATAAAAAACGGAATGTCCGCTCCCAGCGGCAAAGCCAGGGCCATCAGTTCCTCGCGCGCCAGGCCGCTGCCCCACAGGGCATTGGCCACCATCAGCGCCGTGGCGGCATCGGACGAACCGCCGCCCAGGCCGCCGCCCATGGGCAGGCGCTTGTCGATGGCCACATCCATGCCCGGGGGCAGCGCACCGTGGCGGGCCAGGTGGGCCGTTTGCAGCAGGCGCAGGGCACGGATGATGAGGTCCTGCTCTTCCGGCACCCCGGGGACATCGGTCGTGCGGCACAGGCGCTCGTCATCGCGCAGGTCAAAATCGAGCACGTCGCCATGGTCGATCAGCTGGAACACCGTCTGCAGCAAGTGGTAACCGTCGGCGCGGCGGCCCGTCACGTGCAGGAAGAGATTGAGTTTGGCCGGCGCCGGGCAGCCATGCAGGGAACGCACCATCGTCTTCAGCCTGGCTGATCGATCACGATGCGCAGCGCCAGTTCGCTCACGCCGGCCGTGGCCACGCGCTGGGCATCAATGCGCCTGGGCACGGGCTGGCCGGCCATTCCCTCTTGCCAGTTGACAAAGGTCAGGCGCCAGCCATCGCGCGTGGTGACGGTATTGTTGGCTGGCGAGGCGGCGTAGCGCTGGCCGTCGGCGGCCACTGCATAGCCCTGCAGCCAGTCGCGCAAGCCCGACACCGGCAGCGACCAGCCCAGGGTCTGGGCCGTCAGGCTGTCGATATCGCGCGCTGTGCGCGGCGCCTTGCCCGACTGGGTCAGCGTTGCCGACAGGGGGGTGACGGCAATGGTGGCAATGGTCTGGCCGAGCGGCGAAATCAATTCCACATCCACATCGCCCGCGCGCTGGTTCCAGGTGAATTTTCCCGACAGCGTTTCCTGCCTGCCATCCTTGTCGTAGTTGACGGACAGGCGCCCGGCCAGCTCAATCACGTCGCGGTAGGCAGCCACGGTCGCTTCCGACGGCGGCGTGGCAGGGGTGGTGGCGCACGCCGACAGGAAGGCGCAGGCGCTGGCCAGCACCACGTTGCAGAGCAGCTTGGTATTCTTCATGTGCGATCTCGGTAAAACGGGCAAGGCCCCGGGATGCGCATTATCGCGCATCCGGGTCGCATCGACTTACAAGCTCAGCTGCAAGCGTGACAGGGTACTGCGCAGCGCATCGTTGGTGGGGTCCTTGGCGCGCGCCTCGCGCAGCACCTTCCGGGCTTCTGCCTTGTCACCCTTGTGCCACAGCACCTCGCCGAGGTGGGCAGCAACATCGGCGTCGGGCCGCATGGCATAGGCGCGGCGCAGGTAGGATTCCGCTTCGGCCATATTGCCGAGCCGGTAATGTACCCAGCCCATGCTGTCCATGATGAAAGGGTTGTCTGGCGCAATCTGCAGCGCCTTGGCAATCAGTTCCAGCGCCTCATGCAGGCGCACATTGCGTTCGGCCAGGGAATAGCCCAGCGCATTGTAGGCGTCGTGGTTGTTGGGCGCCTGCTTGATAATGGCGCGCAAGGTCTTTTCCATCACGTCCCAACGGCCCGTCTTTTCGGCCACCAGGGCAAAGTCGTACAGCAGCTCATTGCTGGCCGGATAGCGCCGGGCGCCCTCGGCCAGCAGCTTGTAGGCAGCCTCGAGCTGGCCGGCGCCGCGCAGGATCTGGCTTTCCACCAGCACCATCTGGGCCCGCGATGACGGCGCCTCCGGCGTCAAGGCCGCAATCAGCTTGCGCGCCCGGCCAAGGTCGCCCTGCCTGGCCACCAGCGTGGCCCGCACCAGCTGCGCAGCAAAGTACAGCTCAGCATCGCGCTCGCTGATCTTTTCTACCCACCGCAGCGCCGCCTGGTGGTCGCCACGGTCGCTGGCCAGCTGGCTGAGCAACAACAGCACCCGGCCCAGCTCGCGCTCCTCACCCCCGCCCTGCTCCCCCTGTTCCATCACGGCGACGTAATGCGCCAGATGGCGGTCGGCCGCCACACGGTCACCCATTTCCACTGCCACCAGTCCCAGGCCATACAGGGTGCCCGGGTGGTCCGGCTGCGCTGCCAGCAGCGTCATGAATTGCTGGCGCGCCGCGTCATAGTGCTTGTTGGCCAGCAGCACACGCGCATGGGCCAGCCGCACTTCGCGCGAGCCGGGATTGGCCGCCAAAAAATCCGTCAACACGGCATTGATCGCCTGGGGATCCTTGCTGACCTGTGCCAGCGTCAGCACGGCCACTTCGGAATCCGGTTTCAGCCGCAGCGCCGTGCGGGCATGCTCGGCTGCCATGGCATTGTCGCCGCGCGCGTGGGCGTTTTGCGCGAGCAGCACACGCGCCTCGAAGGTCGCGGCATAGGGCTGCAGCAGCCTGTCGAGCAGGGCCGTGGCGCCCTTCCTGTCCGGCGCGCGCATGAGCAGCTGCTGCGCCTGGTACATTGCCATGCCCCGTGCCTGCGGTGCAGCCTGTTGCAGGCGCCGCGCCAGCAGCGGCTCGGCCTGGGCCAGGTCGCCGCCCATCACCGCCAGCGCCAGCATGTACTGGCCCGCATCTTCCGCCCCCGGCGCCAGCTCGCGCCACAGCTTGACCGCCGCCAGCGCTTCCCCTTGCTGGCGCGCGTGCACGGCCAGTTCCGCGGCGCGGCGCGCCAGGCGCGGATCGCGCGTCTTTTTAGCAAGCGCCAGCAACCCCTTGTAGCCTGCCTGCGTGTTGCCCTTGCGGATGTCGAATTCGGCCTTCAGCAATTGGTACAGCAACGCGCTGGTCAGCTCCACCCGCGGCAGGCTCGCTTCCTGGGCCGCGTCTTGCGCCGCCTCGGTAATGGCCAGGGGCCCTGGGTCGGAAGCCTCCTGCGCCGGCAGCGGTTCAGCGGTGTTGCTGACCGGGGGCAATTGCTGCTGGGGAGGCACAGCGCACGCCGTCAGCAGCCCGCTCAAGGTTACAATGGCGAAAGCGTTTTTCAAGGCATTTCCATAATGACAGCGCAGCCAATTCCGCGCCTGTTCTCCAATTTACACCAAATCGCCTGTTCCATGCCTGAACTGCCAGAAGTCGAAGTTACCCGGCGCGGCGTCGCGCCCCATCTCGAAGGCCGCGTGGTCGAGCGCGTGCTGCTGCGCCGCGCCGGCCTGCGCTGGCCTTTCCCAACAGAATTGTCGAGCATTCTGGCCGGTCACCGCGTCGTGTCCACTTCGCGCCGCGGCAAATACCTGCTGCTCAACTTTGAGCACGGCACCCTGATCATCCACCTGGGCATGTCGGGCCACCTGCGGGTACTGCCGCCCGAAACCGCAGTGAAAAAGCATGATCATTTCGATCTCGTGGTCCATGGCCCGGAGGGCAAGCAAGTCCTGCGCCTGAACGATCCGCGCCGCTTCGGCGCTGTGCTCTGGCATGGTGTCAACGATGGCGAACTGGCGCGCCACGAATTGCTGCGCGGCCTGGGCGTCGAGCCGCTCGAAGAAGGCTTTGACGGCGCCCTGCTGTACCGTGCGACGCGGCGCCGCGCCGCCCCCATCAAGCAAGTCTTGCTGGCTGGCGATATCGTCGTCGGTGTGGGCAATATTTACGCGTGCGAAAGCCTGTTCCGTGCCGGCATCAATCCGAAGACTTCGGCCGCTCGCATCGGGCGCGCACGCTATGACAAGCTGGCTATTGCCATTCGTGACATTCTTGCCGAAGCGATTGTGCAAGGAGGCAGCACTTTACGTGACTTTATTGCCGTCAACGGCCAATCGGGCTATTTCCAACAGACATATTTCGTCTATGATCGTGCTGGAGTACCTTGCCGTCTATGTGGCTCGGAAATACGTCAGATCAAGCAGGGACAGCGGTCTACTTTTTATTGTGTCATTTGTCAAAAATGACAACCATGCCGGGTGAGCAAAGCTCCCCGGCGCGTGAGGTGAATTTTGAGCATCATGGTTGAGGATTTCAAACAGTACACGTCCTGGCGCCAGGCCGTCGTAGGGGCGCTGGAAAACTACCAGCGCTGGGTAGCGTCGGCCGAACTGACCGATGCCGCCACCGACCAGCGCATCGCGCGCGCACTGGCACGCCTGGCCGACGACAAGCTGTCGGTCGCCTTCGTCGCTGAATTCTCGCGTGGCAAGTCGGAACTGATCAACGCCCTGTTCTTTGCCGACTACGGCCAGCGCATCCTGCCGTCCGCGGCCGGGCGTACCACCATGTGCCCGACCGAACTGATGTACGACGCGTCGCTGCCGCCCTCGCTGCGCCTGCTGCCGATCGAAACGCGCGCCTCCCACCAGTCCACCAGCGACTTCCGCGATGATCCCAAGGCCTGGACCGTGCTGCCGCTGGCGCTGGACGCGGGCGATGAAATGAGTGAAACGTTCAAGCAGGTCAGTGCCACCAAGATGGTCACCATTGCCGAAGCGAAGACCTACGGCCTGTACGACGAGACCGATCCCGATGTCGCCGCCACGCTCGACGACCAGGGCATGATTGAAATTTCGCTGTGGCGCCATGCCATCATCAATTATCCGCACCCGCTGCTCAAGCAGGGCCTGGTCATCCTCGACACGCCGGGCCTGAACGCCATCGGTACCGAGCCGGAACTGACGCTCAACCTGATCCCGAGCGCGCACGCGGTGCTGTTCATCCTGGCCGCCGAAACGGGTGTGACCAAGAGCGACATTGAAGTGTGGCGCACCCACATCGGCCCTGGCGCCGGGCGCATCGTGGTGCTCAACAAGATTGACGCCATGTGGGACGAGCTGAAAAGCGAAGCGCACAACAATGCCGAGATCGTGCGCCAGCAAACGAGCGTGGCGCACATGCTGGCGCTGGAGCCGCGCCAGGTATTCCCGGTGTCGGCCCAGAAGGCGCTGGTGGGCAAGATCAACCAGGACTTCGCGCTGCTGGAAAAGAGCCGCCTGGCCGCGCTCGAAGGCGCCCTGTTTAACGAAATGATCCCGGCCAAGCAGGAGATCATCCGCAAGCAGCTGGCCGACGACCTGGGCGCCCTGGTGGCCACCCAGCAGGGCATGCTGGCCGCGCGCGTGCGCGACATCGTCGAGCAGCTGCAGGAACTGAAAAGCCTGCGCGGCAAGAACAAGAGCGTCATCTCGCACATGATGAAGCGGGTGGAAGTGGAAAAGAAGGAATTCGACGGCAGCCTGTTCAAGCTGCAGGGCACGCGCTCCGTGTTTGCCAAGCTCTCGACGGAACTGTATACCACGCTCGGCATGGACCTGATGCAGCAGGAGATCATCAAGGTGCGCGAAGCCATGGAAGCGACCCGCTTTGCCACCGGCATGCGCGGGCCGGTCAAGGAGTTCTTCGAGCAGGCCCGGGCCAACCTGGACGCCTCGTCGGTCAAGATCGGCGAAATCAGCGCCATGATGGAAACCATGTACAAGCGCTTCGCGGCCGAGCATGGCCTCACCCTGGCCGTGCCGATGGCTTTTTCGATCGACAAGTACCGGCGCGAGATCGACAAGATCGAAGAGGTCTACCAGAAGCAGTTCGGCACCACCACGCTGCTGGTGACAAGCCGCAGCTCGATCGTGGAGCGCTTTTTCGATTCGATCGCCTCGCGCGTGCGCCGCACCTATCGCGCCGCCAACGCTGACGTGGAAGCGTGGCTCAAGGTGATCATGGCGCCGCTGGAAGCGCAGATCCGCCAGCACAAGGACCAGCTCAAGCACCGCCTGGCTTCGATCCAGCGCATCCACGAAGCGAGCGACTCGCTCGAGACCAAGATCAGCGCCTTTGAAACCAGCCAGGCCGAGGTGGAACAGACGCGGCGCCGCCTGACCGAACTGGCCGACGCCGTGACCGCCGCCATGAACGTGCGCGCGGTGGCACTGCACGAAGTGGCCTGACGCCGATCAGGAGAAAACGCGGAACACGTGAAGCAGCTGATCGAATTCGACACCCTGGCCGACCCTTCGTTTTCCAGTGCCGTCATCACCTGGCAGAAAAGCCATGGCCGCCACGCGCTGCCATGGCAAAACACGCGCGACGCCTACCGCATCTGGCTCTCCGAGATCATGCTGCAGCAGACCCAGGTCGCCGCCGTGCTGGGCTACTATGCGCGCTTCCTGGAGCGCTTCCCTACTTTGCATGACCTGGCCGCGGCACCATCGGAAGACGTGATGGCCCAGTGGAGCGGGCTTGGCTACTACACCCGCGCGCGCAATCTGCATGCCTGCGCCAGGCGCGTGGTGGCGGAATACGGCGGCGTGTTCCCGAGCGACCCGGCGCTGCTGGCCGACCTGCCGGGCATTGGCCGTTCGACAGCGGCCGCGATCTCGGCGTTTTCGAGCGGCACCCGGGCGGCGATTTTGGACGGCAACGTCAAGCGCGTGTTTGCGCGCGTCTTTGGCGTGGACCAGTATCCTGGCGAAAAGCGGGTGGAAGACGCGCTCTGGCGGCGCGCCGTGGCCCTGCTGCCGGAGCAGGACATCGAGTCCTATACCCAGGGGCTGATGGACCTGGGCGCCACGCTGTGCACGCGCAGCCGCCCGGATTGCGCGCGCTGCCCGCTGCAGGAGCGCTGCGTGGCCTACGCCACCGGCCGTACCGAGGAGCTGCCGGTGCGCAAACCGAAAAAGACGATTCCAGAAAGGCAGGCCGCCATGCTGCTGCTGGTGCACGGCGACGAAGTGCTGCTCGAACAGCGCGCCGACAGCGGCATTTGGGGCGGCCTCATGTCGCTGCCGGAAGTGGGCGGCCATGGCGCGCGCGGCGCCATCGATGAACATGCGCTGGTGACGGCGGCCGGCCGTTTCGGCGACGTGGACGAGATGTCCGCCCTGCTCCCGCTGGTCCACGTGTTCACCCATTACAAGCTGCACATCGCGCCCTACCGCGTGGCGCTGACCGCGCGCGGCGAGCCGGTGCCGGGCCACCTGTGGTGGAAAATGAGCGCCATCGAACAGGCGCCGCTGCCGGCCCCGGTCAAGAAGCTGCTGGCCGAACTGGCCCGGCCCACCCTTTTTAGCTGACGCGCCGTTCCGGCTAGAGGTCTTCGAGCGAGAAAATGCGCCGGTGTTCGCGAATGGCGAAGCGGTCGGTCATGCCGGCGATATAGTCGGCAATCTTGCGCGCCTGCTTGGAGACGTCGCCTGTCCGGTCCTGGTAGTCCGGCGGCAGCAGCACCGGTTCATCCATGAATGCCTGGTACAGCTCGCGCACGATGCGGCTGGCCTTGACGCGCATGCGGTTGACCTTGTAATGCCGATACAGGTTGGCGCGCAAGAAGCGCTTCAGTTCCGTGGCATCCTTGCGCATCGGGTCGGAAAAGCGGATCAGGGGAGCACTGGCACGCACCGCTTCCACATCGGCCGGCGCGGCGTCGGCCAGCAACGCGCTGGAGGTGGCGATCAGGTCGTCGGCCAGCATGGTGATGAGGCGGCGCAGCGTTTCGTAAATGGCGCGCCGGCCCGACAGGCCCGGGTAAGTGGCTTGCACGTCATGCCACAGGCGGCCGAAAAATGCGACTTCTTCCAGCTGGGCGATGGTGATCAGGCCCGAACGCAGGCCATCATCGATATCATGGCTGTTGTAGGCGATTTCGTCGGCCAGATTGGTTAGCTGCGCTTCCAGCGTGGGCTGGGTACGGTCGATGAAGCGCTGCGCCACGGGACCGAGCTCGCGCGCATGCGCCAGCGAACAGTGCTTGAGGATGCCTTCGCGCGTGTCGAACATCAGGTTCAGGCCATCAAAGGCGCCGTAATGCTCTTCCAGCGTATCGACCACGCGCAGGCTTTGCAGGTTGTGCTCGAAGCCGCCGTGCTCGCGCATGCAATCGTTCAGCACATCCTGGCCCACGTGGCCGAAAGGCGTGTGCCCGAGGTCATGCGCCAGCGCCAGGGCTTCCACCAGGTCTTCATTGAGGCGCAGATTGCGCGCCATGGAACGCCCTACCTGCGCCACTTCCAGGCTGTGGGTCAGGCGCGTGCGGAACATGTCGCCCTCGTGATTGAGGAACACCTGAGTCTTGTATTCAAGGCGCCGGAACGCCGAGCAGTGGATGATGCGGTCGCGGTCACGCTGAAACTCGCTGCGCGAGGCGTGCGCCACCTCCGGGTGGCGCCGCCCGCGCGCCGTGTGCGATTGGGCCGCGTAGGGCGCCAGGTGCGCGTCCGGGGTCATGGCGTCAGCGCGCGGTCCACGCATGCGTCCAGGGTGGCCAGCAGCAGTTCCTGCGGCACGCTCTGGATGCTGGGACTGCCAAGGGGCTTGAGCAGGATGAACTTGATCGCCCCGCCTTCATTTTTCTTGTCCACTTCCATCAGCTCCAGCCAGCGCGCCGTGCCCAGGTCAGGCGCGGCGGTCGGCAGGCCGGCGGCGGCCACCAGTGCCTTGACGCGCGCCACGCTGGCCGCGTCGATCAGGCCGGCGCGCTGCGACAGGTCGGCCGCCATCACCATGCCGCAGCCTACCGCCTCGCCGTGCAGCCAGGCGCCATAGCCCATGCCCGCTTCGATCGCGTGGCCGAAGGTGTGGCCGAAGTTGAGGATGGCGCGCAGGCCGCCTTCACGCTCGTCCTGGCGCACCACATCGGCCTTGATTTCGCATGAGCGCGCAATGGCGTGCGCCAGGGCGGCCGGGTCGCGTGCCATCAGGCGCGCGATGTTCTGTTCGATCCATTCAAAAAACGCGGCGTCGATGATGGCGCCATGCTTGATCACTTCGGCCAGGCCGGCCGACAGTTCGCGCGCCGGCAGCGTGGCCAGGGTATCGGTGTCGGCCAGCACCGCGCGCGGCTGGTAGAAGGCGCCAATCATGTTCTTGCCCAGCGGGTGGTTCAGGCCCGTCTTGCCGCCCACGGAGGAGTCGACCTGCGACAGCAGCGTGGTGGGAATCTGCACAAACGGCACGCCGCGCATGTAGCTGGCGGCGGCAAAGCCGGTCAGGTCGCCCACCACCCCGCCGCCCAGCGCCACCAGGGTGGTCTTGCGGTCGCACTTGTTGGCCAGCAGTGCATCGAAAATCTGCATCAGGCTGGACCAGTTCTTGTGTTCTTCGCCATCCGGCAGCACCACCTCCACGACTGCGCGCCCGGCCTCGCGCAAGGGCGCGGCCACGCGTTCCAGGTACAGGGGCGCGACGGTGGTGTTGGTGACGATGGCCGCGCGGCTGCCGCCCACATGCTGGAGCAGCTGGGCGCCGTCGGCAAGGATGCCGCGGCCAATGGCGATCGGGTAGCTGCGCTCGCCCAGGTCAACGTTCAGGTAAAGAGGAGAAGGCTCGGTCATTGCGGTGCGGTTGGCTGTGGGGGGTCTGGTGCGCGCAGGCCGGGCGCGGGATTGCTCCAGGGCCGCGAGCTGGGCCAGGATGGTCTGCACCATCGATTGTACGTTAGGACGGCCGGTATCGATGACCAGGTCCGCGATCTCGCGGTACAAGGGCTCGCGCTGGGCGGTCAGTTCTTCGAGTTTCTTGCGCGGATCGGCAGTTTGCAGCAGGGGGCGGTTCTTGTCGTGGGCGGTGCGCAGCAAGATGCTGTGCACATTGGCACGCAGGTAGATCACGCGGCCACGCGATTGCAAGTATTGTCGATTCTGGGAGTTGAGGATGGCGCCGCCGCCGGTGGCCAGGACAATGCCCTGCTGGGCGGTGAGGTCGCGGATGACTTCCGCTTCGCGCCGGCGAAAGCTTTCTTCGCCTTCAATTTCGAAGATCCAGGGAATCGAGGCGCCGGTACGGGCCTCGATTTCATGGTCGGAATCGATGAAGCGTTTTCCTAATTTTCTGGCCAGGAGGCGACCGATTGTTGTCTTGCCCGCCCCCATCAGCCCTACCAAAAAAACGTTCTCCATCGATTCCTGTCACTGGTTCGCCAATATGGGGACTTCGTCCGCAAACTCATGGCGGCCGCTGCCAATCACGTGGCATGGCGCGTCCGGCGAAACAGTATATCCCACATGGCTGGCACACGAGCAAACGGACTCATCCTGGAACGATTATCCAGGCAGACATGCGTGGCAAGATTGTCGGGGTGAAGATGCAAGGCCCCTTGCATCAGGATCGCAAGCTGTAAGTGGCGCGGGACCGGGAACACCAAGTTTCCCGATCCCGCGCAGCTACAAAAACGCAATAAGGCGGCTGGTGGAACTGCATCTCCACCCGCCCTGGCTGGCCTACATCACGGCGCCGTGAAATTGTAGGTGTACTTGACGTCGCCGCCGCCGGCCGCCGTTGTCGTCAGGACCACGGCGAACGAACCCTTGCTGCAATCGGTCGCCGGCTTGATCAGCACGTGATGGATAGTGCCCCCCACGGCAGCAGTCGATGGCACCACGTTAGGCGATGGGGTACTCGTGCTGACTTTGTTCAGTTCACCGGTCTCCACCTTTGTCTTATGGGGCAAAGGATTGTTGTTGACGTCAGTCAGACGGAAGCTGAGCAATTTCGGGGCCGGGCACGAGCCTGGCGCACCACCGGTGAGGCCGCTGATTTCATTGACGTTACCATCGGCCACAGTCCAGTCGCGGCAGCTTGCGCCATCGCAGTTCAGACGCGTCAAGGTCGGCTCGTCGTCGCTGAAAGTAATTTCCGTCGTTGCGCGGATATAGTTCAAACCCCACTTGCCGTTGCCCGTGCCGCTGTAGGTGCTGCGGTTGTAAGGGAATGGCAGGTCGCCCTCAGCAGCATCGTAAGAGCCGTCAAAGGTATTGAAACGGTTTTGATACTGGAAGCCGGTGGTCGCGCCCTTGAAACCGACGTCGAGGAATGGATCACCCATATCACTGAATGGTTCGCCACCACCGTTACAAATGTCAACCAGGGGACGATACACCACAGGCACCGTCCCATCAGGGGAGACGAAATTGGTGCAGCTGTACTGGCCATCGCCATTGCTGTCGATGAAGTCCTCGATGCCCTGGACATAGGCCAGCACGGTGACCCGGCCATTGAGCGGACGGAAGTTCTGGCTCTTCAGGGTGACGCTGCAACCGCCATTGGAGGTCGTGCAGCCGCCCTGGGCCGAGGTGCCAATCGCACCACCCTCGGTCACGAAATTCACGGCGGTGCCGTCAGAAATAGGATTGCCGTACTGGTCTGCCATGCGTACCGTGACGTTGGCGATCACGCCGTCTTCGTCGGCACCCTTGATATTGTAGCTATCGACGCTGAGCGACATCGATTTCTGGATCGGCAGGCCAGTCGAAATGATCACGGCGTCCGACAAGCCGGTAATGATCTTGCCGTTGCGGGTGGCTTGGGCCAGCACCCGCACCGGCGTCGGGATGGTGCCCGACGACACGGTGGTGGTGACCGCGCCGGTGGCATCGGTGACGCCGCTGGTCGGCTGCACGGTCAGGCCACCGGTCGAGGTGGAAGGCGCGAACGTGACGTTCACGCCGGCCAGACCGGCATTGCGCTCGTCGAGCACGCGGAAGGTCAACAGGGCCGATTCCTGGCGGCCCTGGCCGCCGGAACCCTTCAGCACGATCGACTGGTTGGCCGGGCTGGAGCCGGCAAACTGAATGGTACCGATGGAGGCGGCATCCACGCCCACGCTGGTGCTCATGCTGGAGCCGCCGACCGTGGCGGTAATGACGTCCGTGCCCCGGCCGCAACCCTTGTTGACGTAGGTGGCAGTCTGGACACCATTAGTCAGTGTGCCGAGGGTCAGTGAGGCCGCGCCATCGTTGACGCACAGCGAGCTGAGGACCAGACCGTCCGCGGCGGCGGCAGGCCGGCCACCGGCGGTGAGGCCAACATTGAGCGAGGCCGTACTTTCAGCCGGCAGGGAACCGGTCGGCGCAGGCGAGAATGCAATACTCGAGACGGTCAGCGGCGCAGCCGAGACCGACAGGTTGGTGGTCGACGCCGTGGTCTTGCCGGCAACCACGGCAGTAGCGGTCACGGCCACAGCGCCAGCCGACGCAATGCTGGCTGGCACGATCACGATCTGGGCCACGCCTTCGGCATTGGTCAGTGCCGATCCCGATTGCGGCGTAAATTTCAGCAGTGGGCTGCTGAGGGTGTACTGAACAATGACGTTCGGTGCGATGTTTCCGTTGCTATCCTTGATCAGGCTGCGTACGGTGGCGCTCTGGGTGCCCGACAGCGTACCGACCGGCTGGCCCGACTCGTCCAGGACCGACAAGGTCGTGGTCGGCTCAAACACCACGCTGCCCGGGCCTACGGCCAGGTTGGTGCTGGCCGTCACGGCTTGGGTGCCAACGGTGGTGGTAGCGGTAATGGACACTGCACCGGCAGAAGCGCTGGTAGCAGGCTTGATGGAAATGACGGCCACGCCATCGGCATTGGTCAGTGCCGAGCCCGATTCTGGGGTGAAGGTCACCAGGCTATCCGATGCACTGAACTTGACAATGACGTTCGCTGCAGGTGCGCCCGCCGCGTCCTTGAAAGTGGCGCGCACGGTACCGGTGCTGGTGCCGGCAATCGACGTCATGGCGCTCCCGTCGGCATTGGTCAGCGTCAAGGTGCCGCTGGGCGCCGGCACCGGGGTGGTGGGCGTGGTCGGCGTGCCCGGCGTGCCCGGCGTGCCGGGATTGACGGTGTTTCCGGTAGCCCCAGGGCTGCCCCCGCCGCCGCCGCAAGCGGCCAGCGCCAGCGTCAGCGAAGTGACCAGCGCCAGACGCGCGGGGTGCGCCGCGGCGCGGCGAAAAGTGTTGGACGACATGATGAGTTTTCCTGAAATTGTTTTTGAATTTTGTATTAACGCGTCGAGATGCGCTCGGCGATGATCTTGGGCGTAATAAATACCAGCAACTCCTGCTTGCTGTTATTGCGCGACGAGGTCTTGAACAGATTGCCCAGCACCGGCAGGTCGCCCAGGAACGGCACCTTCGCCACATTGCTGGTCTCGGTCTGCTGGTAAATGCCGCCCAACACGACCGTGCCGCCGTTTTCAACCATGACCTTGGTTTTCACGCGCTGGTTATTGATGGCAAAACCGGCGCGCGTCTCTTCACCCTTGGAATCCTTGGTCACGTTCACGTCCAGCATGACGTTGCCGTCAGGCGTGATCTGGGGCGTCACTTCCAGGCGCAGGTTGGCCTTCTTGAAGCTGATCGAGGTCGCGCCGCTGCTCGATGCTTCCTGGTACGGCAGTTCCACGCCCTGCTCGATGATGGCGACATTCTTGTCTTCCGTCACCACGCGCGGGCTGGAAATGATCTTGCCCTTGCCGTCCGCTTCCAGTGCCGACAGTTCCAGGTTCAGGAAGCGGTTGGCCGCGGCCGAGAACAGGCTCGCTGCCAGCGTGCCGGGGCTGTTGCCGCCGATCGGGTTGGCCGGCAGATCGATCATGGTGGTATTGGAATAGCCGTCCTCGTCGGCGCCATCGGCCTGCCGGGTCACCTGGCCAATGCCAAGCAGATTGCCGCCAATGGCGAGGCGGTTGTTGCCACGCACCTGGTATCCCGCGTCGCCGCCGCGGATGCCGCGCAGGTCGGCAAAGCCAAGCTTGGCGCCGAGATTGCGCGAAAAGCCATCGTTCGCTTCCACCAGGCGCGCTTCGATCAAGACCTGGCGCGATGGAATGTCGGTCTTGGCCACCAGGCGGCGGATGTCATCGAGGCGCGACGGAATGTCGGTAATGAACATCTGGTTGGTGCGCGGATCGATGATGGCGCTGCCACGCTTGGACAGCACGCGGTTCTGGCTGGCGCCACCGCCGCCTTCCAGGCCAAACACGGTCCGGAAGGACTCGACTTTCTGATAGTTCAGCTGGAAGATTTCCGAGCGCAGCGGTTCCAGGTCGGCGATCTGCGCCTTTTGTTCCAGTTCCAGCTTTTCCTTGGTCAGCAGTTCTTCCTTCGGTGCAATCCACAGCACGGTGCCATTCTTGCGCATGTCCAGGCCCTTGGCCTGCAGCACCACGGCCAGCGCCTGGTCCCATGGCACTTCCTTCAGGTTCATGGTCAGGTTGCCGGAGACCGAATCGCTGGTGATGATGTTCAGGCCAGAAATATCGCCGATGGCTTGCAGGGCGGCGCGCACTTCCACGTTCTGGAAGTTGAACGATACTTTCTCGCCGCGGTAGCCCTGGGTGCCCTGCACCAGGGCATTCGGGTCTTCCTTGATCGGCTTGACATCGATGATCAGCTGCGACTCGCTCTGGTACATGCTCTGTTCCCACAGGCCGCGCGCTTCAATCGTCATGCGCACATTGTCGCCCTGGGGCACGGTGGTGATCTGGGCCACCGGGGTGCCGAAGTCGGTCGTGTCGAGGCGGCGGCGCAGCGTTTCCGGCAAGGCCGTCTTCATGAAGTCCACCACGATCGCATTGCCCACCTGGCGCATGTCCACCGCCACCTGGTTGTTGGGCAGGTCGACCACGACCCGGCCTTCGCCGTTGGGGCCCTTGCGGAAGTCGAGATTCTTGAGCATCTGGCGGCCCGGGGCGGCAGGCGCCGCGGCGGCCACCGGCACCCCGGATGCATTGACGGCCTGGGCCAGGCCGCCGGAGCCGTCAACCGTCACCACCACCGACTTGCCATCAATGGCCATGGCGTAGTTGAGCGGGCGCTTGAGGCTCAACACCAGGCGCGTCCGTTCCCCGGCCTGGACCACGTTCAGGGCGCGCACATCGGCCAGATTCAATTCCTGCGACGTCTTGCCGGTGCCATTGCTGGTGGAGGCGAAGTCCAGGGCGATGCGGCTCGGATTGGCAATCGAAAAGCCCACCGGCAGCTTGGTCGGCGGGTTGGCCATGGCGATGTTGACCACCACGTTATTGCCCTGCTGGCTGGCCGTGATCGACTCGATCGTGTTGTCCTGCGCCAGGGCGGCCTGGCTTCCCAGGGCCAGCGCCAGCATGGCGCCGGCGCGAAGTACCTTCCCCATCAGGGCGGTGGTGTATGTTTTCAATGCGCTCATTTCGTGGTCTCCTTACTTTCCTGCAATTCCAGCTTCGTGATGCGCTCGACCCACTCGCCGCCAGCGTCCTGAACTGTTTCCTTGACACTGATGGCAGTATCCGCCACCCCCGTGACCAGGCCAAAATTCTGGCCCAGCCTTTGTCCTGCCTTTACCTGGTACACCGAGCGGTCAATCCGGATCAGGCCCCAGGCCGTGCCGCCCTTGTTCATGGTTCCCACCATGGTCATGCCGTCCAGCGGGAACGTTTCGAGAAATTCCTTGCGCCGCGTGGTGTCGGGCTTGAGCGGGTTATCCGTGGCCGCCGCCTGGCGGGCCAGCTCGGCCAGCAACTTGTTCGGATCGAAAGGATCGATTTCATCGCGCACGCCGTAAGCGAAGGGAATGAAGGTCGTGGGCTCGCTGATCGGCTCGACCGACACTTCGGTACTGGCCTCGGTGGTCTTCATCCATTCCTTCACCTCGGCCACATCGCTGTCGCTGCAGCCCGACAGCAGCGCCGCGCTCAAGGCCAGCGGCAAGCCATATCGTAGGTTCATCATTTTTTCTTGTTCGCTTTCTTGGCGGCGGAGGCCAGCTTGCGCTGTTCCTGGACCTCGTCATCTTCCAGGTAGCGGAAGGTCTTGGCCACGGCGTCCAGCGTCAGCACGCCATCCTTGCCGGTCGACAAGCTCATGTTGTTGAGCGTGACGATGCGCGGCAGGTTGGCCATATCGCTGGCAAAGGCGCCGACATCATGGTATTTGCCCACCACCTGGATCTGGATCGGCAACTCGGCATAATAATCCTTGACCAGCACGCTGCCGGGCTTGAACAGTTCGAACGTCAAGCCGCGTCCCACGCCGGCCTGGTTGATGTCCGATAGGAGGGCCGCCATTTCAGCCTTGCTGGGGAGCTGCTTTTGTAGCCGCTCGACATAGGTGTTGACCTGGACGCGCTGCTCTTCCAGGGCCGGCAGGTTGATGGCCTGCTTGATCTTGTCGCGGTAATCGTCCTTGAGCTTGACTTCGGACTGGGCTGCTCTGTCATATTCGTCTATCTGGTCGCTCCAGTACAGGAAGTAGCCGGCCGTCACGACCGCCACCACCACGCCCAGGCCGCACAGCAGGCGCGGGGCCAGGGGCCACTGCCCGGGCGGTCGCCCCGACAGGTTCTGGAATTGCCCGCTCAGCGACTGGCCGAGCGCTTTGATGTCAATATCGAGGTCAATATTCATGTCTTGTCCGTTCTCGCCTAGTTCGCCTGCTCGGCCTTGTCCCTGGCGCCCGCTTTTCTCTTGCCCTTGGCACCCGCGGCGCCACCGGCATCCTCCTTGGCATCCTTGTCGCGCGGGCGCTTGATGCCGACCGCCATCGTGAATTCGCCCACCTTCTTGCCCGTCTTGGAGCCGGGCAGATTGACCGAACGCACTTCGATCAGCTGGGGCGCTTCCAGCCAGGCCGAGCCGCTTGACAGGTTGCGCAGCAATTCGGCCACCCGTTCCTGCGACTGGGCATAGCCGGTCAGGGTCACGCGCTGGGCTTCCTGCTTGAAGGAGGTCATGTGCACGCCCTGGGGCGTCTGGCGGACCAGCTCTTCCAGCAGATACACAGGCTGGTTGCGGTCGCCCTGCAAGTCTTCCACGGCTTGCTGGCGGGCCTTGAGCGCTTCGATTTCCTGCTCCAGGTCGGCAATCTTGGCAATCTTCTTGTCCAGTTCGGCATTGGCAGCCGTGAGCACGGCATTACGCTCGTTCTGGATCGAAATGCGGCTGGCGTTGTAGCCGCCCACAATCATCACCACCACCCCGCCGACGAGGGCGGCGGCCACCATCATGGCGATAAAGGCTGTCTTCTTGAGCTTGCGCTTGGCTTCCCGGTGGGGAAGTAAGTTAATCCTGATCATTAGCCAAACCTCCGCAGGGCCAGCCCGCAGGCCACAATATAAGCAGGCGCCTCGGTGCGCAGCTGCTGTTCACGCACCGACGGCCCGAGCGACATGCCCTTGAAGGGCGAAACGACGGCGCTGGAAATCTTGGTGCGACCGGCAACCATGTCGAGCAGGCCGGGGATCATGGCGCAGCCGCCGGCCAGGAACAGCTGGTCGATGCGGGTGTAGGGCGTGGATGTATAAAAGAACTGGATGGCGCGCGTGATTTCGAGCGCCGCGCTCTCGAGAAACGGCATCAGCAATTCCGACTGGTAACTATCGGGCAGATCGCCCGATTTTTTCTTGGCGTCCGCATCTTCGAACGAGAGGCCGTAGGCGCGCACGATATCCTGGGTCAGCTGGTTGCCCCCGAATGGCTGCTCGCGCTCGTAGATGGTTTCGCCGTTGAGCATGACGGAAATGTGGGTGACCTGGGCACCGATCTGGAACAGGGCCACGATCTGGCCGTCGCCGGCATTGGGCATCTGCGCCGTGATGCGGTCGAGGGCGGCGCGGGCAGCGTAGGATTCGATATCCATCACGACGGCCGTCAGGCCGGCCGCTTCGGCAATGGCCACCCGGTCTTCCACCTTTTCGCGGCGCGAGGCGGCCAGCATCACTTCAATGTCGTCGGCCGAGTTGGCAGCCGGCCCGATGACATCGAAATCCAGGCTCACCTCGTCAAGGGCAAAGGGAATGTATTGACTCGCTTCCGATTCCACCTGCACTTCGAGCTGGTCTTCCGTCAGACCGGCCGGCAGGATGATTTTCTTGGTGATGACGGACGCCGGCGGCATGCCCAGGGCCACCAGCTTGACGCGGGTGCCGCTCTTTTTCCACACCCGGCGTACCGCTTCGGACACCAGTTCCATATTTTCGATGTTGCCGTCTACCACGGCGCCGCGCGCCAGCGGCTCGGAGGCATAGCGTTCCAGACGCAATTCACTCTTGCCGATCACCACCAACTCCACCAGGCGCACACCCGACGTGCTGATATCGAGCCCCACCAGGGGTGGGCTGGCCTGACCGAACAAGGAACCAAGATTTACCATCGAGCGTACTCCCTCACCTGCCAACTAATTACAAGAAACGCTGCCACCGTCACGTACAAACGTTTCGTTGCAGAACGATTAATGAAAACGCCCTCTGGTGGTAATTTGTTATAAAACCGCCATTTAGACTGCACTCATAAGACACTACATTAAATCGTAGCAACTATCGTCTGGACATGTAAAGGTATTTCTACAGTGGAACTTCATCCGAATGGGCGGGAAAGCCACACTCTGTGAACGTGAAAACATCATAGTTGTCCACAGGTAAATCTACTTTATGGCCGCCAATGCATGACAGTTGTCCACAGATTAATGTCGATTGCTTAAGGCAATCCCAGGGCAGTGCGCCGTTGCGGGGGACTAGGCTTTATAATGCGCAGCACCTCTACCTGAAAGATTCCAAAGAGCATGGCCACTACCCCTTCGGACGCATCGACCCCTTCCAAGCCGGGGCCGCGCCGCCCCGCCTCCTTCAAACGCATCGCGCTGTTGTTTATTGGCGCGGTGACGGGCACCATGCTGGTGGGCCTGCTGATCATTGTGTTCGCGCTGGCCATGGCTTACCCCAATCTCCCTGCGCTGGACACCCTGACGGATTACCGGCCCAAGATGCCGCTGCGCATTTTCTCTGCCGATGGCGCCCTGATCGGGGAGTTTGGCGAAGAGCGGCGCAACCTGGTGCGCCTGAAGGACATCCCGGACGTGATGAAGAAAGCCATCCTGGCCATCGAAGACGACCGCTTCTACGAACACGGCGGGGTCGACTACAAGGGCGCCGTACGCGCCTTTCTCCACAATGCGAGCAATAGCGGGGCACGCCAGGGCGCTTCCACCATCACCCAGCAGGTCGCGCGCAACTTCTTTCTGTCGTCCGAGCAGTCATACAAGCGCAAGGCTTATGAAATTTTGCTGTCCTGGAAAATCGAGCAAAACCTGACCAAGGACCAAATCCTCGAAGTCTATATGAACCAGATCTACCTGGGCCAGCGGGCCTACGGCTTTGCCTCGGCGGCCCAGATCTATTTCGGCAAGAGCATTACCGACATCACGGTGGCGGAAGCGGCCATGCTGGCCGGCCTGCCCAAGGCGCCGTCAGCCTACAACCCGGTGGTCAATCCCAAGCGCGCGCGCACGCGCCAGCAGTACATCCTCCAGCGCATGCATACGCTGGGCTACATCACGCCGGCCCAGTACGCCGCGGCCAAGGATGAAGAGCTGCGCATCAAGACCGACAGCAGCGAGTTTGGCGTGCACGCTGAGTACGTGGCCGAGATGGCGCGCCAGCTCGTGTACGAACAGTTCAAGGAAGAGACCTATACGCGCGGCCTCAATGTCTTTACCACCATCACCAAGGCAGACCAGGACGCGGCCTACCTGGCCTTGCGGCGCGGGGTGATGGACTACGAACGGCGCCACCCCTACCGCGGCCCGGAAGCGTACATCGACATTCCCAAGTCCAAGGAAGAAGCCGACGAAGCGATTGAAAACCAGCTGGCAGAACACCCCGACAGCGACGACATCGTGGCTGCCGTGGTCCTGAGCGCGTCCCCCACGGCCATTACCGCCGTGACGGCATCGGGCGAAGAGATCAAGATCACCGGCTCGGGCCTGAGCTTTGCCCAGAACTGGCTGTCGGCCAAGGCACCGCCGAACCGGCGCGTCAAGCGCGGCGCGGTCATCCGCGTCAGCCAGGATGGGGGTACTGCCTGGAGCGTGACGCAGATGCCGGAGATCGAATCGGCCTTCGTGGCGGTCGACCCCAGCGACGGCGCGATCCGCGCTCTGGTGGGCGGCTTTGACTTCAACCGCAACAAGTTCAACCACGTGACGCAGGCATGGCGCCAGCCAGGCTCGGCGTTCAAGCCCTTTATCTATTCTGCTTCGCTCGAGCGCGGCCTGTCGCCGTCGACGCTGATCAACGACGCGCCCATTTCGTTTGACGCCGGCCAGACCGGTGGTCAGGCATGGGAACCAAAGAACTATGACGCCAAGTACGAGGGGCCGATGAGCATGCGGCGCGGCCTGACCAAGTCCAAGAACATGGTCTCGATTCGCATCCTGCACAAGATCGGCGCCAAGTATGGCCAGGAATACACGACCCGCTTCGGCTTTGAGCCGGCCAAGAACCCGCCCTACCTGACATTGGCACTGGGCGCCGGTGCGACCACGCCGCTGCAGCTGGCCGGTGCCTACGCCGTGTTTGCCAACGGCGGCTACCGCGTCAGCCCTTACCTGATCACCAAGGTGACCGACGCCAGCGGCAAGATCCTGTCGCAGGCCAATCCGGATGAGGCCGGGGTAGAGAGCAACCGGGTGATTGATGCCCGCAACGCCTATCTGGTCGACAGCATGCTCAAGGACGTGGTGCGCTATGGCACTGCCACCAAGGCATTGTCGCTGAAGCGGACCGATATTGCTGGCAAGACCGGCACCACCAATGATTCCATCGATGCCTGGTTTGCCGGTTACACCAGCAAGCTGGTGGGCGTGGCGTGGATTGGCTATGACCAGCCAAAGAACCTGGGCAACAAGGAAACAGGCGGTGGCCTGGCCCTGCCGATCTGGATTGGCTATATGCAAAAGGCGCTCAAGGACGTGCCGGTCGAAGAGCGCCCCGTGCCTGACAATATGATTCAGGTTGGAGGCGAGTATTACTATGCCGAGAATCCGCCCGGTACTGGCGTGCAGAGCCTGGACGTGGGCGGGACCCGCGCGCCGGCCGAGGAAAAGGTCAATGACGCGGTGAAAAACGACTTGTTTTAATAAGAGGGGCGCAAGCCCCTTTTTCATTGCCGCGGACACCAGGGCGATCTTGCGGCGGTGGCGATGATGTCAGCTTCGATCGGGGGTCACGTCATTGGGTGCCATTCGACAAGCATGGTGCCGGCAGCTTTGGGATAAGAGGCGTGCGGAATGAGCCGGGCACGATCGATCCAACACGATGGCCCAGCACGATGGGCCTGGCCAATAAGCCGCGTCAGCGACCGCCGCGCTGGAAAGCGTGCCATGGTGCGGGTGCCCTCCCTGGCTCCGCGCTTCGAGGTTTGGGCACCAGCCAGTGTTTGATGCGTCGGGACCCGTTGAGCTCTGGTGTTATTCGGTCAGATCACCGATTGCGATGAGGGCTTTCGAGTCCAGCTGAATGCTGCGTCAGATGGCCGGTCCAGCGCCGGTCCCTTGGACCTGAACGGCCCGCGCGCGCGCGTCCGCCACCGCCGCTGCCGCACGACAGATCAGGCTGATCATCCCGTACTACATCATCGCGGTAGAGGATGGCGCGCAGCGAGGCGCCATGGACCGCACCGGGGTAACGGTAAGGCGGGTTCCCTATGGGGAGCCCGGGAGGGAACGGAGCAACGCACGATCCTGAATCATCTGGATCGGAGCAAGGGCTAGCGGCGGTGTCGAGGGCGGGAGAGCTGGCGGGGCGAATCCGCTCCTCGGGACGGGGAACCGGCTCTGTGGAGCTGCTGTTCCTGCCATGGCCAAGATGATTGTTGCGCCCCGCGAGAGCGGGCGTGCCAGGGGAACTTCCTGCGGCCGAGGTGGGAGCAGCGCTTGGGGAATCAGCTTGATTGAACACCATGAGGAAGTATTTGGCTGGGTCAAGTTCTTCCTCGATCAGGCCGTGACGATTCTCGCAAAGTGCTGCGTCGGCTTGATCGTCCCGTGGATCGCGCGGTCGTAAGCTGTGTAGTGAGTCGCCTCGTAAGTCAGCGCCTAGGTCAGGCCGCGCGTCGGGCTGAGCATCCGGTCGAAAATCCGGTCGAAAATCAGGTCGAGAATCAAGTCGAGGGTCAAGTCGAGAGTTGAGTCCAGAGCTTAGCCCCGCGTTACATTCTTCGTCCAGGTTCTCGACGCCAGGAGCCTTAGCGACCTGTTTGCCATTAGCGCAATCTTCGACAATTTCGGAAGCAAGCGGCTCCCCCTTGCCCACCGTGCCGCCCCCTTCGTCTGCTGCAACAGCCGCCGACTCCGCCGCCCCCACTGCCTGGGCGACCGGACCGTCGCAAGGAATGGGCTCATCGTTCCTTGCCACAGGAGCGCGTTCCCGCTGCGCCTGCAATCTATAGTGGTTCATATCATTATGGCTTGCCACATCCACCCCTCGCGGGTGGCGCCCGGTGGGTACGCGCCGCAGAATGAGGCGGCGCGTGTCGGCAAGGTGCCAACGGAAATCGCCCGGACTGCGCAGCCATAGCTCGCGCCACGCGTTGCGAACCGTGCCCGTCACATGCAGCAGTAACTGGCGTGGCGAATAGGCACGGCCGTTATAGACAAGTGCGTCTCCGCGCACGTCGGCGTAGTATGTCTCGCGTTTGTACTGGAAACGTACACGTGTCCCCTCCGGCAAAAACAAGCTCTTCCACTGATAGCCGCGCGTCTCCGCCTGCGCGACATCGGTATCCTCGCGCGCAATCTTTTCGATCCACGCCTGGAAGGCATCTTCAACCACCCACTCCGGTTTGCGATGGTCGCCGCGCGCCCGTTGCAAGCGCATGACGGCAGCGCGGGTCTTCGATGTGAGATTCAACTGCTTGGTCTCGAACATGCTCGTCTCCTCATGTCATGGGGGCGCCGCGTTGTTACCTCACTGGTTTGACAGGAAGTTCGCCAACCGGTTCCCCCGCTCGGATCGACTCAGGAGTGCCAGAAGCGGAAGCGGATGCAGGCTCACGGTGCCGACGTCGGCGCCAGGCAACATCGCTGGCGTGGCATGTGAAAATTTGACCTCGGAGAAAGTGGCTAATGAAAATTGACGACACGAACAAGAAACGAGCAAAAACGAGACCAAGGAGCGGCGAATCCTTAAGCCACACCCTCGGTGGTGCATTGATTAGTAGAAAGAACGGAAAAAAGCGGGAAGCAACGACAGGGCAGAAACTGCTGAAGCGCAACTCCGGTCACGGAGACCCTTCGCAAGCCAGAACAATCAAGGTGGCGCCTTCGCGGTCACTGCCGGCGCAGAACGATTTTCGCTCTGCCGTGCAGTTCCTTGCTTTGCTTGCGATTCGGCGCATGCGTTTACAAGCTCAGGCCATGGTGCCTGACGCAAGCCGGCTGGCGGCCGCAGCCCCGGCGAAAGCGAAGCACGGTATTATGGAATTCATATCCGGCACTTTTGGGCAGGCACCGGTTGAACAGTCTCTTCACGCGATCCGTCTGGGGTTCCTCGCGCGCGGATAACTAACTGGAAGCAGGAACCTCTTGGAAGGGACTTCTTGGCCGCTGCTTTTTGGCAGCAACCTTTGGCAGCAACCTTTGGCAGCAACCTTTTGCAGCAACCTTTGGCTGCAGCTACCGCTTTCAGCCACCTCTGCAGCCACCTTTTTGACAGACACTTTTTGACATACATTTTGGCAAGTGCCTCTTGGCAGATATCGCATGCCAGGCACCTCGTGGCAGACACCCTCGCCCTGCCCGAAGACCTCGCGCCTGGAGTTACCCTGCGTCGCTGACCGTCACTTCAGCGCCACCTTGAGCGCTGGCAAGGCTCGACAGCGCGGCGAACAGTTCACTGCCGTCGCGCGTGTTAAGCCACACGCTGCCGTCGTGCCGATAGTGGTACCCGCCGGCCCGCGCTGCCACCCACATCTCCTGCATTGGCGCCTGGCTGTTGATGATGATCTTGCTGCCGCTATCAATGAATTCGATCTCCAGCACATTGCCGCTGCGTTTGCATTCCACGTCGATCACATCTTCATCATTAAGGCGGTCCATGGCTTCCTCAATCGTGTTCAAGGTCGTTTCGGCCAGGTCCAAAAATTCTTTTTCGGTCATGCTACACTCCAGAATCATCATCCAACCGTGATTCTAATCGTGAAGTCTCCTTTTGCGCGCAATACTGGCATTGCCGCTGTGGTCTTATCCGGACTGCTGCTGGCAGCTTGCGGCCAACCTGGCCCGCTCTACATGCCAAAACCTCCCGCCAAACCAGTGCAGAAACCCGGCGTGCCGCCCGAACTTCCTCCGCCTTCCACGCCGACCACCGCCCCCGAAAACCCTTAATTTATGTCGCACTTCTTTCACCTCGACGGCGTGCTGCACGCCGACAGCGTCGCCCTGCCCGCCATTGCCGCCCAATTCGGCACCCCCACCTACGTCTATTCCAAAACCGCCCTGCTGGAGAACTTCGCTTCCTTTGCCGATGCGTGCGAAGGGCGCGACGCGCTCGTGTGCTATGCCATGAAAGCAAACAGCAACCTGGCCATCCTCGACCTGCTGGCCCAGCGCGGCGCAGGGTTCGACATCGTGTCCGGCGGCGAACTGCTGCGGGTGCTGGCCGCTGGCGGCGATCCGCGCAAGGTGATTTTCTCGGGCGTGGGCAAGAGCAAGGCAGAAATGCGCCTGGCACTCACGCACGACATCCTGTGCTTTAACGTCGAATCGATCCCCGAGCTGCACCGCCTCAACGAAGTGGCCGGCAGCATGGGCTTGACGGCGCGCGTATCGCTGCGCGTGAACCCCAATGTCGATGCCAAGACCCACCCTTACATTGCCACTGGTCTGAAAGCCAACAAGTTCGGCGTGGCCTTTGACGACGCCCTGGAAGCTTACCGCAACGCCGACGACCTGCCCCACCTGGAGCCGGTCGGCATCGACTGCCACATCGGCTCCCAGCTGCTCGACGACGCGCCCCTGCTCGAAGCGCTCGACAAGCTGATCGAACTGGTGGACGCGCTGGCCGCCGAAAACATCGTCCTGCATCACCTGGACATGGGCGGCGGCATCGGCATTCGCTACGGCGAAGATGGCGAGACCGAGCCGGTACCGGTGGCCGACTACCTGGGCCGCGTGTTTGCCCGGGTGGACCAGTGGCGCGCGGAGAAATACGCAGGCGCGCCGATCAAGGTGATTTTCGAGCCGGGCCGCGCCATCGTGGGCGACACGGGCGTGCTGCTCACGCGCGTGGAATACACCAAGCCGGGCGCGGAAAAGAACTTTTGCATCGTCGACGCGGCCATGAATGACCTGATGCGCCCTGCCCTGTACGAAGCGTGGATGGACGTGCGCGAAGTCGCGCCCCACGATGGCCCCGCCATGCTGTACGACGTGGTGGGACCGGTATGCGAATCAGGCGACTGGCTGGCACGCGAACGCGCGCTGACCGTCAAGCAGGGCGACCTGTTGGCCATCATGCAGGCCGGCGCCTATGGCCTGACCATGTCCTCCAACTACAACACGCGCGGACGCGCGGCCGAAGTGATAGTCGATGGCAGCGAGCTGCATCTGGTACGCGAGCGCGAAAACCCGGCCGACCTGTTCGCGCTGGAGTCGCTCATCAAATAACCGGCGCCAGGGGTCAGGCAGCCTTGCGCGCCTTGACCCTGCTCCAGTAAATCCGCATCCCCAGCAGCAGCGCAACGATCGCGCCAAACAGCATCGGCTCGGCAAAGTCGTTTTTGCCGGCTTTCATCCACCAGAAATGCAGGATTCCCAGCGGCGCGACCACGTAAATGAGGCGGTGCAGCCACTGCCAGCGTTTGCCGCCCAGGCGCTTGATCATGCCGTTGGTGCTGGTCACGGCCAGCGGAATCAGCAGCACAAAGGCGATGAAGCCGACCGTGATGAAGGGCCGCTTGACGACATCGGCCCACATTTCGCCGAAGTCAAAGAAATGGTCAAACCACAGGAACGCGAGGAAGTGCAGGAACGCGTACAAGAAGGCAAACAGGCCCGCCATCCGGCGCAGCTTGATGACCCAGTTCCAGCCGGTGAGGCGGCGCAGCGGCGTGATCGCCAGCGTGATGCACAGCAGGTACAGGACCCAGTCGCCGGTGCCGCGCGTGATCGCTTCCAGCGGTTCGACGAACTGCTGCGTCACCGTCAGGTACACCAGGCGCGCCAGGGGCAGCAGCGCCAGCACGAACAGGACCGACTTGATGCCGGTCAGCTGCCCCGGCGTGGGGTTGAAGGTGCGCCAGCTCGCCGCCATCAGAAGAACTTCTTTAAGTCCATGCCGGTGTACAGCGACGCCACTTGGGGATAGCCATTGAACATGAGCGTCTTGCGCTTCTTGGTGAAAAAGCCGTCTTCACCAATGCGCCGCTCGCTGCCCTGCGACCAGCGCGGATGATCGACATTCGGATTGACGTTGGAATAAAAACCATACTCGGACGGCGCCGAATCGTTCCACGCAGTCCGGGGCTGCTCCTTGACGAAGCGGATCTTGACGATAGACTTGGCCGACTTGAAGCCGTACTTCCAGGGCACCACCAGCCGCACCGGCGCGCCGTTCTGGTTGGGTAGGGTCTGGCCATACATGCCCAGGCCCAGCAGCGTGAGCGGATGCATGGCCTCATCGATGCGCAAGCCTTCCACGTACGGCCAGTCGAGCACGCGGCTGCCCAGGCCCGGCATCTGGCGCGGATCGGCCAGGGTTACGAACTGCACGAATTTGGCGTTCGACGTGGGTTCCACTTTCTTGATCAGGGCCGACAGTGAATAGCCCACCCACGGAATGACCATCGACCAGCCCTCCACGCAGCGCAGCCGGTAGATCCGCTCTTCCAGCGGCGCGAGCTTGAGCAGCTGGTCAATGTCGATCGTCAGCGGTTTCTTGACTTCGCCCTCGATGCTCACTGTCCACGGCCGTGTCCTGAGGGTGTGCGCATTCTTGGCCGGGTCGTCCTTGTCGAGACCAAACTCGTAATAGTTGTTGTACCCGGCGGCATCCTTGAACGGCGTGGCCGTATCGGGCACCACATAGGCCGGATTGCGCCTGGCCGGCAGCTTGAATGCGGGCGTCTGGGCAAACGCTTCGCGGTTGGCCATTTCCCACAGCGCACTGCCGGCCACGGCACCGGCGCCTAGCTTGGCGATGAACTGACGGCGCGATTCGTACACCGCCTGCGGGGTGATCTCGGACGAATACGGCAGGTCGATACCGTTGGGGCTACGTTTGATCAGCATGGCGTCTCCGGCACAAAAAAAATCAGATGGCAGTCCGGGAAGTGCCGGACTTCCTCAAACATACACCATCTGACATTTTTCGGCTGCCAGGCCGCGCGGACGTGTTTACACGGCCGCCCGCATCACAGCTTGCCGTAGGAATGCAAGCCCGACAGGAACATGTTCACCCCCAGGAAAGCAAAGGTGGTCACCAACAGGCCGCCCACCGCCCACCACGCGGCCACGCGCCCGCGCAGGCCCGAAATGAGGCGCATGTGCAGCCAGGCCGCGTAGTTGAGCCAGACGATCAGGGCCCAGGTTTCCTTCGGATCCCACTGCCAGTAGGTGCCCCAGGCGTCGGCCGCCCACAGCGCGCCCAGGATGGTGGCCACGGTAAAGAAGGCAAAGCCGACCGAGATGGCCTTGTACATCACGTCGTCCAGCACTTCCAGCGCCGGCAGGCGGTCGGCCAGGTAGCCGCTGGTCTTGAGCAGGTAGGCCGTGGCCACCATGGCCGCCAGCGCAAAGGTGCCGTAGCCGATGAAGTTGGCCGGCACGTGGATCTTCATCCACCAGCTTTGCAGGGCCGGCACCAGCGGCTGAATGCCGGCCGCATCGCGCGAGACCGTGTACCAGAGCAGGAAGGCCACGGCGGCGGCAATGACCAGCATGACAAAGGCGCCCAGCTGGCGCGTCGCATAGCGCTCTTCGTAATACAGGTAGAACATGGCCGTGATCATGGCAAACAGGATGAACACTTCATACAGGTTCGATACGGGAATGTGGCCCACATCCGGCCCGATCAGGTAAGACTCGAACCAGCGCACCATCATGCCGGTCCAGCCCAGCACCACGGCCGCCCAGCACAGCTTGGACCCCACGGAATTGCCGAAATTGGAGCGGCTCAGCAGGCCGACCAAGTAAAACACGGTGGAAAAGGCAAACAGGGTGCTCATCCAGAGGATGGCAGACTGGCTCGACAGCATGTACTTGAGGAAGAATTTGGTCTGGGCCGCGTCCAGGTTGCCGTCATACAGCGACACGGCCCACAGCGACAGCAGCGCCACCAGGGGCATGAGCCAGCGCACGGCCTTGAAATGCCAGCCCAGCGCGACAAAGGTGGGCACCGAGGCCAGCAGGATGACCTTTTCGTAAATGTCCATGAAGCTGCTGTAGCGGGCCAGGGCCACGCCGGCGCCCACGCACAGCAGCAGCGCAAACAGCCAGTCGGCCAGCCCCAGCCTTTGCAGATAGCCCGGGGCCCGCTGGTAGGTGGGGGATGTGGTTGGTGATGGTGACAATTCCATGGTGTTCTCCAGATGCCGGCCTGCCTAGCTTACGCCGATTGGGGCAGCTTTGCCTTCAGGTCGTTAAATTCGTGCTCAAAATCAAGTGTCTTGCGCTGGGTGCTCATGGCCATGAGGGCATGCGCACCCTGGCCATCGTCGGCGCTGCGCACCCATACCCACAGGCGCCGCTCGCGGATGTAAAACATGGCAAATACGCCCAGCACCAGCAACAGCGATCCGAGATAGACGATGAACTTGCCGGGCGAGCGCGTCACCTGCAGCACCGAGGCCTTCACTTGCACAAAGTCGTCAAGCTGCAGGTAGACCGGCGCGCCGTAAAAGAAACTGTCGGACAGGGCGTTGGTGGCCAGGGCCAGGAAGCGGGCATGGGTCTGATCAAACTCCAGGGCCGGCAGACCATCTTTCTCGCGGGCTGCCTGCCACAGCTCCCACAGCGCGCCGTTGAGCAGCTTCATGAAGATGTCGGCCTGCTTTTTTTGCTCGGCGGCGGGAATCCGGTCCAGGAAACGCGACACGGCCACGTAGCCGCCTTCGGCGCTGCCCACCCCGGCAAACATGTCGAGCGCCCTGGCCACCGAGTCTTGCAGCTGGCGCGCCAGGCCCTCGGCCGGGCTGGCGGTCGTGGCCGGCATGGCGCGCCGGGCAAAGCGCTCGGCCGCCAGGGCCCGCAGGGCGGGATCGGACAGGGCGGCGCGCAGGCGCATCCATTCCTTGACGGTATGGGCGTCGTCGGACGGGATGCGCAGGTAGCTGAACGCATCATTGGGATTGCTGCGCACCCCGGCCAGGAAGACTTCGGCGCCGTCAATCGTCACCGGCTGCATGTAGTTCTGGTATTCGCGCGCCTGGCCGGTCTTGTCGCGCAGCTTGTACTGCACGCTCGGGCCCACGTTCTTGAGGTTGGCGTTGGCGGCCACGTTGGCGGCCGAACCGGAATGCTTGTCGAGCGTGACGGCAAATTGTTCCGACAGGCTCTGGCGCTGCTTGACGCCCCGTACATCCTCGGCCCCGACCACGTTTTCCACGTTAAAGGCGCGGAAGTCGCTCCACTCCACGTCGTAGCCGCCACCGGCCTGGGTCAAAGGGGTGCTGGTATTGATTTCGCCCTGCATGGCAAACGGCGCGGCGCTGGTGCCGCTCATGGGAAAACCGGTCAGGGTGAGCTTGGTGCCGCCATCTTCAAAGCTGGACTGGTAGATGGCCACGCCCTTGTAGATCAGCGGCTCGTTGACGCGGATGGTGGAGGCGAAGCGCTTGCCGGTTTCGTGGTCGCGGATCACGACATCGCTGGCAAACAGTTTGGGCATGCCGGTGCTGTAGAAATCGATCACGAATCGCTTCAGTTCGATGGTAAACGGCAGCGGCTGCAGCAGCGAGCCGTCGCCGCGGCTGATGATGGCGATGTCGCTCGACTGCCCTTCCGGGATCATGGTGTTGGCGCGGTAGGTCGGATTGTTGACCGACAGGCGGTGCTGGGCCGGAATGGCCGAAATCAGGCCGCCGCCCTGGAACGCCGTCTTGCCCAGGAAGCGTTCCTGGAACTGGATGGGCAGGTCGGAATCGAGCATGCCGCCCACCAGGATGATGATGATGGCGCTGTGGGCAAAAATGTAGCCAAACTTGTTGGCCGCGCCCTTCTTGGCCGCCACCAGGATGCCATTGCCCTTGTCGACGATCTTGGCGCCATAGCCGGCATCGTGCAGGCGCGCGGCGGTCTGCTCGGCCAGGGCGCGCGGCGCCAGCGGCGCTACCCACTCGCTCTGGTGGTGGAAATTACGCAGCGACACTTCACGCACGTTTTCGCGCCAGCTGCGCATGTCGCGCAGCATTCTGGGGGTATTGCGCAGGATGCAGAACGTGGTCGAGAGCAGCAGCAGCGCCAGGATCAGGATGAACCACCAGGTCGAATAAATGGCATACAGGCCCAGGCTGCCGAAAATCTCGAACCAGAAGGGACCAAACTGGTTGACATAGTTCGGCATGGGCTGGTTTTGCGTCAATACCGTGCCGATGATGGATGCAATCATGATCATGACCAGCATCGTGATGGCAAAGCGCATCGACGACACCAGTTCCACGGCTTCGGCAAACGCGCTGCGGCGCCCGCTGGACGGGTCGCTTCTCAATTCAATTCCGGTGGTGCTCATACTCGTGATTCCCTCTCGGCGGCTCCGTGGCCTGTCCACGCAACCGGCGAGGATACCAATAAAAAGGGCAGCCTGCTTGCGCCGCTGCCCTCATCGATACCGCGTGTACGCAGCGCCGGGGCGCCGCGCCAGCGTATCTGCAGTAAATTACTTGAGGCCGGCGATGTAGTCGGCCACGGCCTTCATTTCTTCGTCAGACATCCGGCGCGCGATGGTGGTCATCTGCGCACTGTTCTTGCGGGCGCCGCCTTTGAACGCCTGCAGCTGGCCGAAGGTGTAGTCCTGGTGCTGACCGGCCAGGCGCGGGAACAGGGCCGGCATGCCGTTGCCGTTGGCGCCATGGCAGCTGGCGCAGGCCGCCACGCCATTGGCGGCGATGCCGCCGCGGTAAATACGACGCCCCAGTTCCAGTGTATCCTTGTTCTTGGCAGCGCCCTGCTTGGGCACCTGCAGGGCCAGGTAGACCGCGACGTTTTTCTTGTCGTCGTCCGTGAGCATCTTGCTGTACGGGGTCATGATCGGGTTCTGGCGCGCCGGGGTGGTGAAGTCGACCAGCTGCTTGTAGGTGTAGGCACTCATCTGGGCCGACAGCTTGGGATTGACGGCAATGGTCGAATTGCCGGCTGCGCCGTGGCAGGAGACGCAGGCAGGCAGGCCGCGCGCGGCGTCGCCGCTGTCATACAGCGTGGCGCCCTTGGCCGGGTCGGCCTTGGCAGGAGCGGCAGCAGGTGCGGCGGCGGAGGCGGCGCCGGAGATGGCCAGGGTGGCTACCAGCAAGGATTTCACTAAAGAAGAAAACGCACGATTCATTCAAACACCCTGAGACAAGTCAAAAATTGGTTCTATTGGGAGGAAAACACGTCCAACACGGGCCCGCGTGGGTCCTGCTTGGGTCCTGCTTGGGTCCAACAATATACGGCTGACGACCTTGCATGCGCGCGATGGCTTTTGCGGCGCAACAATTCGTAACCCCTTATTGTACAATAGCTTGGTGGCGATATCGCGCCCCCATTCCCGAAATCTTGCATTTTCTCCCCATTCCATGTCCAAACTCTGGCAAGCCCGCTTCTTTACGACCGTCAACCAACTGCGCGACTTGCCCGCCACGCAGGCGCCCGAAATCGCCTTCGCAGGGCGCTCGAATGCGGGCAAATCGACGGCCATCAACATCCTGACCAATCAAAAAGGCCTGGCCTTCGCCTCCAAGACCCCGGGCCGCACCCAGCACATCAATTATTTTTCCATCGGCGGCGCCCATGTGGGCCAGCACCGCAAGGACCCCACCATTGTCGAGGAAATCGAAGCGCTGCTGGTCGACCTGCCCGGCTATGGCTACGCGGAAGTGTCCGGCTCGGCCAAGCTGCACTGGCAAAAGCTGCTGGGCGACTATGTCCAGCGCCGCGAGCAGCTCGCCGCCCTGGTCCTGATCATGGATTCGCGCCGTCCCTTCACGGAACTCGACGTGCAGATGCTCGAATGGTTCGCCCCCACCGGCAAGCCGATCCACTGCATCCTGACCAAGGCCGACAAGCTCAACCGCAACGAATCGACCAATGCCCTGCGCCAGGCGCGCATGATGCTCGACAGCTACGTCGACGAAGATGGCGCAGGCTTTCCTTTCACGGTTCAGCTGTTCTCGGCCTTGAAGCGGATCGGCATCGAGGAAGCGAACGACAAGATCATCGACCTGCTGGGCCTGACGCCGATCCCGGCCGATCCCGACGCCGTGCTGGTCGACCCGGTCGACAGCGACGACTGATCGGCCATTTGCTCAACCATTCTTGACTCCACCGCCATGTCCAGCCATCAGAACCTGTTCCTCGCCACCCGCATGCGCCGCATGCGCCGCGACGCCTTTTCGCGCGCCATGATGCGTGAAAACACCGTCACCGCCTCCGACCTGATCTATCCCGTCTTCATCCTCGATGGCGCCGGCCAGCGCCAGCAGGTCGGCTCCATGCCGGGCGTGGAACGCCTGTCGGTGGACCTGCTGCTGCCGGTCGCGGAAGAATGCGTCAAGCTCGGCATTCCAGCCATGGCCTTGTTCCCCGTCATCGACGCCAGCCTCAAGACGCCCGACGGCATGGAAGCGCTCAATCCAGAGGGCCTGGTGCCGCGCGCCGTGCGCGAACTGAAGCAGCGCTTCCCCGAGCTCGGCATCATCACCGACATCGCGCTCGATCCCTTCACCAGCCATGGCCAGGATGGCTTGATTGACGAGCAGGGCTACGTGCTCAATGATGAAACGATCGACATGCTGGTGCGCCAGGCCCTGTGCCAGGCAGAAGCCGGGGTCGATATCGTGGCGCCCTCGGACATGATGGACGGGCGCATCGGCGCCATCCGCGCCGCTCTCGAGCAGGAGCGCTTCATCCATACCCGCATCATGGCCTATTCGGCCAAGTACGCCTCCAGTTTTTACGGCCCCTTCCGCGACGCGGTCGGTTCCTCCGGCAACCTAGGCAAGAGCAACAAAAACAATTATCAGATGGATCCGGGCAACAGCGACGAAGCCCTGCGCGAAGTGGCGCTCGACATTGCCGAAGGCGCCGACATGGTCATGGTCAAGCCCGGCATGCCCTATCTGGACGTGGTGCGCCGCGTCAAGGATGAATTCAAGGTGCCCACCTTTGCCTACCAGGTCAGCGGCGAATATGCCATGCTCAAGGCGGCCGCCCAGAATGGCTGGCTGGACCACGACAAGGTCATGATGGAAGCGATGCTGTCGTTCAAGCGGGCCGGCGCCGACGGCGTGCTCAGCTACTTCGCGCTCGACATCGCGCGCCTGCTCAAGGCCGGCGCCCAGGGCTAGCAGCGGGGCGCGGCCGGCTCAGCGGCTGCGGCGGTGGCCGGGGAATGCTTCCTTGAACAGGAAGGTTTCCAGCACTTCATTGTCTTCCACCCGCGCGCTCAGCGTCACGTCGCGCTGCTGGCGCTCGGAGCGGAAGATGAAGTCGCCCTTCTTTTCCTTGCGGATCAGCTGCACCATCTTTTTGATGATGGCCGTTTCGATATCGGGCTCGTTCCCCAGTTCAATTTCCAGGTCCTGCAGCCAGGTGCGGTTGAAATTCTTGTTGAAGCCATTGAACTTGAGCTGGGCGCTGAAAGGCGAATGCACTTTCCAGGTAAACAGGCCGCCGGTGCCGTTCTGGTCGTCGCCGCGCCCGGCCTTGTTGGCCGCGGCAATGTTCTGGCGTGCCAGGCGGTCGCCCCGCTGGGCCGCGGTTTCCTGCTCCTCCACCCCGTTTTCGCGCGCCCGCGCCCGGCGCCGCGCCGCAATCATCTCGCTCATGTCGATCGCCGGGTCGACTTTCTCGATTTCCGGCGGCTTGGGCTGCTCCACCGGCTTTTGCTCGACCACTTGCTCTTCCGGCACCGTGATGGTGTCGGGCAGGCGCACCATTTCCACCCGCTCCGGGCGCGGCGGGGCCGGCCTGGGCTTGACCTTGGGCGGCTGGGGCACGGGCGGCGGCGGGGGAATGGCCTTGGGCGGCAGCACGTAGGTCAGGTCGGTCACCGAGGGCGGCGGCTCGCGCTTGGGCTTGTCCGCCGGTTGCCAGTACGCCAGCAGCACCACGAGCACGTGCAGCAGCACCGTCACCGCAATGCCGGTACTGTTGACGCGCTTGTGGTCGAAACTGGTCGTCAGGACCGGCTCCATCCCGCCGGGCGCCCGGACGTCGTCTGGCTGCGCCTGCATGGGCAGTAACTGTTCTCGCAAAATGGCTGCGTTCCTCAAGTTCTGGTACAAGGCCCGCAGTCTATCCGGTTTGCCGGCATCGCGCATCAGCGTCGCTCGCGTGGCCATGGTCGCTTGAGCAATTTACAAGATACCGCCCCGGCGAGGCGCCAGCAAGGGCACCGGCCGACGCACAAGGCACGGGCACGCCTGCGCGCCGCATGCGGTTTTCAGGCAGCCTGGGACAAGTGCACCGCTTGCGTGCCACGCTGGAGGTCGGCATCGCTGAGCGGGCCGCTGCCGCTGTACTTGTCCAGATACAAGTAAATCACGGGGGTAATGTACAGGGTGATGACCTGGGAGAAAATCAGGCCGCCCACCACGGCCAAGCCCAGCGGCTGGCGCAGTTCGGCGCCGGCCCCCAGGCCCAGGGCAATCGGCAGCGCCCCCATGAGTGCGGCCAGGGTGGTCATCATGATCGGCCGGAAACGCAGGATGCAGGCTTCGCGGATGGCGTCGAATGGGGTCATGCCCTCGGTGCGCTGGGCATGCAGGGCAAAGTCAATCATCATGATGGCATTTTTCTTGACGATACCGATCAGCATCAGGATGCCGATGATGGCAATCATGGTCAGGTCCATGCCGAACAGGCGCAGCGTGAGAAGGGCCCCCACCGCCGCCGAGGGCAGTCCGGCCAGGATAGTGATCGGATGGATGAAGCTTTCGTACAGCACGCCGAGCAGCACGTAAATGACACCGAGGGCGGCGATGATCAGGATGATCTGGGCCGACTGCGAATCCTGGAAGACTGCCGCGTCGCCGCCATACTTGGTAATGATCGACGGCGGCAGTTTCATGTCCACGCCCATCTGATCGATCTTGGCCGTGGCCACGCCGAGCGGCACGTCGGCCGGCAGGTTGAAGGACAATGTAATGGCCTGCAGCTGGCCCTGGTGATTGACCGAGGTCGGCCCCACCGTACGCTCGACAGTGGCAAATGAGGACAGCTGCACCAGCTGGCCGGGCTTGCTGCGCACCGAGACCCGGCCCAGCGCCTCTTCCGACTGGCGGTCGGCAGCATCGGCTTCGAGAATCACATTGTAGGCTGCCGCCGGAGCGTAGATGGTCGAGACCTGGCGTTCGCCATAGGTTGCATACAGGGCGCTGCGCACGTCGGCCAGCTGCACGCCCATGGCGTTGGCCTTGTCGCGGTCAATGCGCAGCGTGGCCTGCAGGCCGCGCTCCTGGGAGTCGGAGGTGACGTCGCGGAAGGCCGGGTCGGCGCGCATGCGTTCCAGGTAGCGGTTGGCCCAGTCGCCCAGCGCGTCCGAACTGACGCTTTGCAGCGTGTACTGGTAGCGGCTCTTGCTGGGACGCCCGCCCAGCTGCAGGTTCTGGACCGGCGACAGGTAGACCGACACGCCGGCAATCTGGCGCGTGGCGCGGCGCAGCCGCTCCACCACCACCGGCATCTTGTCGCGCTCGGCGCGCGGCTTGAGCGCAATGAAGCCGCGGCCCGTGTTGCCGCCACCGGTAAACGACGTCACATCCTGCACGTCGCGGTCGGCGCGGATGGTGTCGACCACGCGCTGCTGCAGCGCCGTCATGGCCTGGGTCGAGGTATCTTCGGCCGCCTCGATACTCATGCGCATCTGGCCCAGGTCTTCCTCGGGGAAGAAGCCCTTGGGGATGGTGGTGTAGAGCAGCACCGTGAGCACGAAGGTGCCAAGGGCCACCATCAGCACGAAGAAGCGGTGCGCCAGGGCCCAGTCGAGGGTGCGGGTGTAGCCATGGCGCACGCGCGTGAAACCGGCCTCGAAATGGCGGCCGATAAAGGATTTTTCGCCTTCGCCATGCGCGGCGTGCGGCGGCAGCAGGCGGCTGGCCAGCATCGGCACCAGGGTCAGCGAGACCAGGGCCGACACCAGCACCGCCAGCCCCACCACCACGGCAAATTCGTGGAACAGCAGGCCGATCACCCCGGGCATGAAGAAGATGGGGATGAAGACGGCCACCAGCGAAATGGAGATGGAGACGATGGTAAAGCCCATTTCGCGCGAACCCACCAGGGCCGCATCGACGGGCTTCTTGCCCATTTCGATATGGCGCACGATATTTTCCAGCACCACGATGGCATCATCGACCACCAGGCCCACGGCCAGGGTAATGCCCAGCAGCGACACGTTGTCCAGGCTGTAGCCAAACCAGTACAGCAGCGACAGTGCGCCCAGCAGCGAGATGGGCATGGTCACGGCCGGGATGAAGGTGGCGGCGGCGCGGTGCAGGAACAGAAAAATGACCAGCACCACCAGCACCACGGTAAAGGCCAGCGTCAGGTTGACGTCGTGGATCGATTCGCGGATCGAGACCGAGCGGTCGTTGACCAGGTTGATCTTGATCGAGGCCGGCACCTGGGCCTGGAACCGGGGCAGCAGTTCGCGCACCGCGTCCACCACCTGCACCGTATTGGCATTGGGCTGGCGCTGCACCAGCAGCACAATCGAGCGCTCGCCATTGTAGCTGCCGGCCGCCTTGACCGACTGGTAGCTGTCTTCTACCTGCGCCACGTCGCGCAGCCGCACCGGTTCGCCGTTGCGGGTGGCGACGATCAGTTCCTGGAACTCGGCCGCGTTCATGAGCTGGGGATTGCCTTCGATGGTCAGGGTCTGGCTGGGACCATCGATGACTCCCAGCGGCGCATTCGAATTGGCCGATCGTAGCGCCTGCGCCAGTTCGTCCATGGTCAGGTCGCGCGCCTTCATGCGCTCGGCGCTGGCGCGCACCCGCACCGCAAAGCGCTTCTGGCCATTGACCGTCACCTGGGCCACCCCGGGCAGCGTGGACAGGCTGGGCGCGATCAGGTTTTCCGCGTAGTCGTTCAGTTCCGACAGATCCATCGACGGCGAGGTCATGGCCATGAACAGCACCGGCGCGTCGGCCGGGTTGACCTTGCGGTAGGACGGCAGTTCCGTCATTTCCTGCGGCAGCGCGCGCTGGGCCCCGAGCAGTGCCGCCTGGACGTCGATGGCAGCCTCGTTGACGTCAATGCTCTCGTTGAACTCCAGCGTCAGCGAGGTCGATCCCTGGGTGCTGGTGGACGTGATGACGTTGATGCCGGCGATGGTGGAAAACTGCTTTTCCAGCGGCAGCGCGACCGACGACGCCATGGTCTCGGGGCTCGCGCCTGACAGGTTGGCCTGGACGTTGATGACCGGCGTGTTGTAGCTCGGCAGGGCCGCCACCGGAATCTGCAGGTAGGACAGCACGCCGACCAGCACCAGGCTGATCGACAGCAGGATCACCATCACCGGGCGCCGGATGCACAGTTCTGACAGGTTCATGGCGTTTCCCTGGACGGTGCGGGTGCCTGGGCCAGGCGTACCTTGCCGCCCGGCCGCAGGTTTTGCTTGCCCTCGGTGATCACCTGCTCATTGCCGTTCAGGCCAGTGACCACGGCATCGGTGCCGGCCACGTGTACGCGGCTGACAGGCTTGGACAGCGCGGCGCCGTCGGCCACCACGTACACCGAGGTACCGCGGGTATTGGTGATGATGGCCGACTGCGGAATCACGACCGCATCCCTGAGCGTGCGCAGCGTGACGCGCACGGTGGCGTACTGCCCCGGCCACAGGCGTTCCTCGCCATTGTCGAACAGCGCCTTGACGCGGATGGTGCCGGCCTGCGGGTCGACGGTATTGTCGATGAAACTGAGCTTGCCCAGCACCGGCTGGGCGGTCTCGCCCACGCTGGCCTGCACCGGTACCTGGCCCTGGCGCTGCGCCGCCAGCAGGTCGGCCAGTGCCGACTCGGGCAGCGTAAACGCCACATTGACCGGGTCGAGCTGGGTGACGGTGGTCAGCAGCGTGGCAGGCTGCACCAGGCTGCCGGGATGGACATCGATGGCGCCCACCCGCCCGGCCATGGGCGCGCGGATGGTGCCGTAGCTGGCGGCCACGCGCTCGGCCGCCAGGGCGGCGCTGCCGGCCCCCAGGGCCGCACGGGCTGCCTCGACCTGGCTGCGCAGGGTGTCGAGCGCACTCCTGGCAATGAATTTTTGCTCGAACAGTTCTTCGCTGCGCTGGTACTGGCGCTCCAGGTCGGCCAGGGCCGCCCGCTCGCGCGCAATCTGGGCCCGGGCCTTGTCCACATTGGCTTCCTGGCTGCGGTCGTCCAGCGAAAACATGAGCTGCCCCGCTTTCACATACTGGCCTTCCTTGATGTGGACCTTGCGGATGGTGCTGGTGGTTTGCGGATGCAGCGCCACGCTTTGCACCGGCGCCACGGTACCACTGGCTGACAGCACCACCGGCACGTCGCGCCGCGCCGGCGACACCACGTTGACCACGGTCGGCGGCTGACCTTCCCTGCCGCCTTTTGCCGCCTGCGGGGCCGCCGTTTTTGCGCCCGGCCAGTACCAGAATGCAGCGGCGGCGGCCAGCGCCAGGACGATGAGGATGACGATTTTCTTGTTTTTCATGGTGTCGTGCGGCCGCTGACGGCGGCCTTTCAGTGATGCGTTGTTGTGGTAATTCCCCGGGCCGCCGGCGCGCAGCGCCTACTTGCCCGCGTAGTACTCGGGCAGCACGAGCGTGACTTCCAGCCCGCCCGCGGGATGGTTGGCCAGCGACAGGGTGCCGCCATGCTGTTCAGCGATATTACGGGCGATGGTCAAGCCCAGTCCAGTGCCGCCGGACTCGCGCGAGCGCGAGGTCTCGATGCGGTAGAACGGCTCGAATACGCGCCCCAGTTCGGACGGATCGATGCCGGGACCGTTGTCGCGGATCCGGATGCGGGTGGCGCCGCCGCTGCTCTCGACCGAAATGACGGCTTGCTGCCCATACTTGACGGCATTGTCGATCAGGTTGACCAGGCAGCGGCGCAAGGCCAGCGGGCGCCCCATCAGCGCGCGTTTGGCGCTGCCGCGCACTTCCACCTGCTGGCCGGCGTCGGTGGCGTCGCAGCACACGCTGCCCAGCAGCGAGTCCAGGTCGAGCGCCTGCATAGTTTCGGTACTGTCCATGCTGCGCGCCAGGTCCAGCCCTTCGCGCACCATCTGCTGCATGGCCGACAGGTCGCCGATCAGGCGCTGCTGCAATTCATCGTCGCTGACCTTTTCCAGCCGCAGGCGCATGCGCGTGAGCGGGGTCTGCAGATCGTGCGTGATGGCGGCCAGCATCTGGGTGCGCTGGAAAATATGCTGGCGAATCCGCGCCTGCATGGCGTTGAAGGCGGCGCTGGCCTGGCGGATCTCGCTGGCGCCGGCCAGCCGCAGCGGTGGGTGGTTGATGTCGTTGCCCAGGTCCTTGGCCGCCTGGGCCAGCTGCTTGAGCGGACGGGTCGTCATGCGCGCCACCACATAGGCCAGTACCGTGATACAGATGAGGAACATGGCCAGGATCATGCGATAGTCGGACAGTTCGGCCAGCACCGAGCCGGCCGGTGGCAGGATCTGCAGGCGCAGCAGTTCGCCGTCGCGCATGCGCACGTTGATGCTTTCGCACACGCCCGGCCACACGCGCAGGCTGGGGCCGAACATGCTGTGCTGGATGCGCGGGACGGAACAGGCCGCTGGCCGGATCGCCAGCGTCTGCAGCTTGTATTCACGGCCGATGCGGGCGGCGAGCTTGCGTGTAAAGTCGGACGGCGTCGCCGCAATCGCAGCCTGGTCCGGCGCTTCCTCGAGCCGGATACCGGGACGGTTGGCCGAGAGCAGGTAGGCCGCGCGGGCCGAGGCCGGCACGATCTCGGCCGAGTAGATCAGCTGTTCGGAGCGCTCGAGCGCCTGGTTGTCGCGGTAATCGCGGAAAATCTGGTAATGCTGGTCTTCCACCAGCAGCTGGGTGAGGATGGCGGAAATGACGGTGCCGAGCAGGAGCGTGAGAAAAACCCGCCCCGTCATGGAACTGAAAAAAGCCTTCACGCGGGCGGCTCCACCGTCACCTGGCCGGCCAGGACGTAGCCGCCGTTGCGCACGGTCTTGATGATCTGCGGCAAACGCGCATCTTCGCCCAGCTTCTGGCGCAGGCGGCTGATCTGGATGTCGACCGACCGGTCGAAGGGATCGGCGTCGCGCCCCTGGGTCAGATTGAGCAGCTGGTCGCGGTTGAGCACGCGGTTGGGGTGCTCCAGGAATACACGCAGCAGGCGAAATTCCGCGCCGGACAGCATGATGACAATGCCTTCCGGATTGAGCAGGTGGCGCGCCGTCAGGTCCAGTGTCCAGCCCGCAAAACGCATTTGCTGGGCATTGTCGGATGGCGTGTTCGACGGCATGGCGTGGCTGCGGCGCAGCACGCTGCGAATGCGCGCCAGCAGTTCGCGCGGCTCGAACGGCTTGGGCAGGTAATCGTCGGCGCCCATTTCCAGCCCCAGGATACGGTCCAGGGGCTCGTTGCGCGCGGTGAGCATGATGACCGGCAGCGACGACGTGGCGCGCAGCTTGCGGCACAGGGTCAAGCCATCGTCGCCCGGCAGATTGAGGTCAAGCACGATCAGTTCCGGGCGCGCTTCGTCCAGCACTTTCCACATGCCGGTGCCGTCGGCGGCAGCTAAGGCGCGGTAACCGTTCGACTCCAGGTAATCGGCCAGCAGCGAGCGGATGTCGCGGTCGTCATCGACGATGAGAATGGTAGAGGGATTATCCATGTTCGCAATTATGTCGAAGTCACACCGCCCTGAATAGCGTATTTGTATCGGTATGTATATACGCGAGGGGTCGAAACAAACTGATACAAACTGTGTGGCACGGGAAATGCCTTGCTTACACCTTAGGCGCAACATGGGTTCTGCGTTGAATACATCGGCGCATTCTTCCACGGCACAGACAAGGAACACATATGAACACCATTCGCAAAAGCATCGTCATTGGCCTGACCGTTCTTGGCCTGGCGGGAAGCACGTTCGCCGTCCAGGCGCAGGACAAGAGCGCAGTGGCGGCCGCGCAGGCAGAAGGCAAGGGCCACGGGCACCAGCATGGCCACAAACATGGTCACAAGCACGGCAACTGGGCGGAGCGCCAGGCCCAGCGCGCGCAAAAGCTGCATGATGCACTCAAGCTGACCCCGGCACAGGAAGGCGCCTGGGCCAGCTACAGCGCTGCCATCAAGCCGCAAGCGCGCCCCGAGCGGGGACAGAAAGGTGCCTGGCAAGCCATGTCGGCCCCCGAGCGCATGGAAAAGCGCCTGGCCCGGGCCCGGATGAAAGTGGAAAAGATGGAAGCGCGCCTGGCCGCAACGGCAAGCTTTTATGCCACCCTCTCGCCCGAGCAGAAGAAGGTGTTTGACGAAAACAGCATGCGCCGCGGCGGCCATCGCCACCACATGAAGCACGGCATGGCGTCCTAAGTCACGCTTGTCCCGCGATCCGGCGCCCCCAAGGCGCCGGATTGTATTGGTGTATACAACTCGTAATAAAAAGCAACGCCAATGTCGATAACACTGGACCATGCAATTGTCAGAGGGTATCCTCAAAGCTCTGTCTGAGCGGCAATATTTGTATTTTCAGGATCGAATATGGACAAGCACATTTACGACAAGTCTGATAAGGGGCGCGAAGAAATCGCCACCCGCAAATATCACCTCCCCTCCAAGCTGCGCTCGCTGCTGGTCATGATGGATGGCCATCGCCCCATTGAAGAGCTGATGAAAAGCTTCGGCCCCCTGGGGCTGACGGTCGAGCACGTACAGGAATTGCTCCGCGACGAGTACATTGTTTTGATCGATGATGGGGTGCCGGAGGAAGCGCCGGAAGCGGCCGTGGCGCACCGCCCGGGTATGACGGCCCGTGCGCGCCAGCTGGCCAGGCGGGAAATGAGCGCCCGTGCCCACCACCAGCAGCTGGACGGGCCCGAAACCGTGCCCCACACACTGGAAGGGGTGGCGGCCGATTCAATGGCTGAAGGCGAGCGCATCACGGCCATCAATGAGTTCTATACCCAGACCATCAAGAGCACGCTGGGGCTGCGCGGCATGATGCTGCAGCTCAAGGTGGACAAGTGCGTGGGCATGGACGACTACCGCGAATTGCGCGATACCTACCTCGAAGCCGTGCTCAAGGCCAAGGGGCGGGAAATGGCGCTGTCGCTGTCAGGCCGCCTGGACCAGCTGCTGGGCATCGAGCAGGGCGAGCGCGCCCTACCCTGACCAGTCAGCGCAATTTCTGCAGCGAGGCGCGGAACTTTTCCGCGTTTTGAAAGCCGATGACGCGGCTGTCGGCAATTTCCTTGCCGTTGGCATCGAACAGGATGATGCCCGGCGGCCCGAACAGCTTGAAGCGCTTGAGCATGGCCTTGTCGTCGGCATCATTGGCCGTGACATCGACCTGCAGCAAGGTGGTGTTGGCCAGCAGCGCCTTGACGCCCGGATCGACAAAGGTCAGTTTTTCCATCTCGATGCAGGACACACACCAGTCGGCATAAAAATCGAGCATGACCGTCTTGCCGCCGGTGTCGGCCAGCGCAGCGTCCAGTTGGGCCACGGTCTTGATGCGCGTAAATGGCAGGCCATGCTCCTGCTCGCCAAAATGGGCCAGCGGCGAGAGCGGATCGCGCCCGCCCGTAACCAGGCCGGCCAGCTGCAGGCCGCCCAGCGTCACGAACAGGGCGGCGACCGCCAGCGAGACGGCGTGGCGCGAACGCATGACCAGGTACACGGCATAGCCGACGCCCAGCAAGCCCCACGCGGCCATGGTCAGCGCCTTGGGGATGACGGGCGAGACCAGCCACACGGCCATGGCCAGCATCAACACGCCAAAGAAACGTTTTACCGAATCCATCCAGGCACCGGCACGCGGCAGCAGGGCGCCGGCCGACAGGCCCACCAGCAGCAATGGAATGCTCATGCCGACCGCCATGGCGAACAGGGCCGAGCCACCGAGCACGACATCGCGGGTCTGGCTGATATAGACCAGGGCGCCGGCCAGGGGCGCGGCAACGCAGGGCCCGACGATCAGCGCCGACACCGCCCCCATGATGAATACGCCAAGCAGCTTGCCGGCGCGCTGGCGGGTGGAAAACTCGACCAGGCGGCTTTGCAGGGATGCGGGCAGCTGCAGTTGATACACATTGAACATGGACAAGGCCATGGCCACGATCAGCAGTGCCACCACGCCCAGCACCCAGGGGTTTTGCAGGGTGGCCGACAAGCCCTCCCCGATCAGGCCGGCGGCGATGCCAAGCGCCGTATAGACCACGGCCATGCCCAGCGAGTAGGACACTGCCAGCACGAAGCCGCGCCCGCGTTTGGCCTGGGCACCCTCGCCGACGATGATCGACGCCAGGATCGGCACCATCGGCAGCACGCAAGGCGTAAACGACAGGCCCAGACCCAGCAAGATGAAGGCGGGCACGATCACGAGCAGCTTGCCGCCGCCGAGAATGGCGGCAATGCCGGACAGGTCGGAGGTTGGCACGGCACTGTCCGAGGCCAGTACCGCACTGCCGGGCGTGGACATGGCGCCGGTGCCGGCCGCCCCCACCAGGCGCGCGCTGGCATCCTGGGGCGCGTAGCACAGGCCCGCGTCGGCGCAGCCCTGGGAAGTTGCCACCAGCGTGAACATGCCGCTGGCCTGCACGGGAATGGTGATGGTGACGCGGCCGCGGTGGGTTTCCACGTCTTTCTGGAATGTTTCGTCGTATTTGACCTTGCCGGCGGGGATCTTCGGCTCGCCCAGGATGGCGCCCTCGGCCCGGAACTTGAAGCGTTCCCGGTACATATAGTAACCGTCCGCGATGTCATAGGAGATCGCCACCGTCTGCGGGTCCATCATCCGGGCCGAGAACTTGAAGGCGACGTCCGGCTCCAAATAATCTTCCGCCGCGGCGGGGGGCGCGGCAAACAGGAAAGAGAAAGCGAGCAGGAGCAGCGCACAGGCGGCCCGGAGGGTCTTGCTGAACATGAAAACCTTTCGTCGACGAAGCCGAATAGTACACCCCGGGAACACTTTGCGTCTGAGGCTGGACTTAAGAAGATGGCTTCGGGTTCTCCACCACCTGGACCATGGCGACTTGCAGATGGTGGCGGCCGCAAGCAAACCCTTTTCGCTCATGACAGGAACTCGGCGTGCAGAAGCTGGTCTGACAGTGATGCCAACACAGCCAAGGAGCCGCGATGTCGCAAGTTTCTCAGATAGGCGGCGCAGGCAACCCACCGGGTAACGGTGGCATGGAAGCCCGGCTCGCACGGGTTGAAGAGAATGTTGCGGCCATCCAGGCAGACGTTCACATCATAAAAATGACCGGGGCTACCAAGCTGGATATCGCCGAGTGCAAGACCTTAATCGCCGAGACCAAAGCCTCGATACTCATGTGGGTCGTGGGCTCCATCTTCCTGGCTCAACTTATACCTGAGTTCATACGCTTCCTTAGAACCGTATGAAATCCGCCCCTGCAACTTGATCTTTGAGAGCGCCCAGCTCTTCCATGCATTCACGAAGCAAACAACAAAAAGCCCGATGCGAACATCGGGCTTTTCAGTATAAGCGGGCTATTCAGCCTGGCTGAAAATTACTCAGCGGTTGGAGCTTCGTCGGCCGAAGTGACTTCTGGACGGTCCAGCAGTTCAACGTAGGCCATCGGTGCATTGTCGCCAACACGGAAACCCATTTTCAGGATACGCAGGTAGCCACCGTTACGGTTGGCGTAGCGCGGGCCCAGTTCAGCGAACAGCTTCAGGACCATTTCGCGGTCACGCAGACGCGAGAAAGCCAGGCGCTTGTTTGCCAGGGTGTCGGTCTTGCCCAGGGTCAGGATCGGCTCGATAACGCGGCGCAGTTCCTTAGCTTTTGGCACGGTGGTCTTGATGGCTTCATGACGCAGCAGGGAAACAGTCATGTTGCGCAGCATGGCCAGGCGGTGGGAAGAAGTACGGTTCAGCTTGCGAAGGCCGTGACGGTGACGCATGGTAAATCCTTTCGAGTTGTTTAAATCCAGCTCTTCGATCGTCGCTGTATGAAGAGCGACGCGGGCCGGTTGAATAGGGGTAAATTAAAAAATACACGGGACGCATCCCGCTTTTGCTACGCTTTTGCTACGCTTTTGCTACCCAAAAAAGATCTGGCTTTGCCAGGCTTTTTTGGCTGGCACCACACGAAAGTAGGTGTGTACTTTCGTGTGTAAACTCGTTCTGGCTTTGCCAGGCTTTTTTGGCTGGCACCACGCGAAAGTAGGGGTGTACTTTCGCGTGATTGATTTTACTTTTCCAGCCCTGCAGGTGGCCAGTTTTCCAGCTTCATGCCCAAGGTCAAGCCACGCGAAGCCAAGACTTCCTTGATTTCATTGAGCGACTTGCGGCCCAGGTTTGGCGTCTTGAGCAGTTCGTTTTCCGAACGCTGGATCAGGTCGCCAATGTAGTAGATGTTCTCTGCCTTGAGGCAGTTGGCCGAACGCACGGTCAGTTCCAGGTCGTCGACTGGACGCAGCAGGATCGGATCGACCAGCGGAGCGCGCGATGGCGCTTCGGCAGCCGCTTCCGTGCCTTCCAGGGCAGCAAATACATTCAACTGGTCCACCAGAACGCGGGCCGACTGGCGGATCGCTTCTTCCGGCGTGATCACGCCGTTGGTTTCAATGTTGATGATCAGCTTGTCGAGGTCGGTACGCTGTTCCACGCGAGCGGACTCGACGAAGTACGACACGCGACGCACTGGCGAGAACGAAGCGTCCAGGATGATGCGACCGATGGTCTTGTTGGTGTCTTCCGACAGGCGGCGCACGTTACCAGGAACATAGCCACGGCCCTTCTCGACCTTGATCTGCATGTCCAGCTTGCCACCGGCGGTCAGGTGAGCAATCACGTGGTCCGGGTTGATCAGTTCAACGTCATGCGGCAGGTCGATGTCCGATGCCAGGATCGCGCCTTCACCTTCCTTTTTCAGGGTCAGGGTGACGGAATCACGGTTGTGCACCTTGAATACCACGCCCTTGAGGTTCAGCAGCAGGTCAACTACGTCTTCCTGCACGCCGTCGAGCGACGAGTACTCGTGTACCACGCCGGCGATCGTCACTTCGGTGGGCGCGTAGCCGACCATCGACGACAGCAGTACGCGGCGCAACGCGTTACCGAGGGTGTGGCCGTAGCCACGCTCAAACGGCTCCATCACGACTTTGGCGTGACCGGCACCGAGGGCTTCAACATCGATAATACGTGGCTTCAACAAACTGTTTTGCATGAAATGTCCTTTTCAATACCCTCGGCTCGTTACGCCGATAAGGCTGATGGCATTAGTGAAAACGCCCACTCCATCAGGAGCGGGCGGGAAAGACGACTACGGTACCTGCGATTAACGCGAATACAGTTCGACGATCAGCGATTCGTTGACGTCGTTAGCGATTTCGTTACGCTCTGGGAACGAACGGAAAGTGCCTTCCATCTTCTTGGAGTCAACCGACACCCAGCTCGGCATGCCGATCTGTTCAGCCAGCGACAGGGCTTCAGCGATACGAACCTGCTTCTTGGCCTTTTCACGGACAGCGATCACGTCGCCGGTACGCACAGCGTAGGAGGCGATGTTGACGACGTTGCCGTTCACGGTGAATGCCTTGTGGCTGACCAGCTGGCGCGCTTCGGCGCGGGTCGAGCCAAAGCCCATGCGGTAGCAGACATTGTCCAGGCGTGCTTCGAGCAGGCGCAGCAGTGCTTCGCCGGTATTGCCCTTGCGGCGATTCGCTTCAGCGAAATAGCGGCGGAACTGGCGCTCGAGGATGCCGTACATGCGCTTGACTTTCTGTTTCTCGCGCAGCTGGTTGCCGTAGTCCGAGGTGCGGGCACCCGACTTGACGCCGTGCTGGCCTGGCTTGACGTCCAGTTTGCACTTGGAGTCGAGGGAGCGGCGTGCGCTCTTGAGGAACAGGTCCGTGCCTTCGCGACGGGACAGTTTTGCTTTAGGTCCGATATAACGTGCCACAATGCTTCCTTTAAAAAAATGACGCCCCGGCGCTACAAAGCGCGGGCGCTAGTCCGGTTTCAGTGAACCGAACGTGGCTTACAAGAAGTACATGCTGCGAAAACGCGGCATGCAAGAACAGCCGGGCAGTATACCCTCTCGGGTCCTGCTCCGGCAATCACAATTTTGCTAACGACAGCCAAGTACCAGACCTGACCATCAAACGTACAACACTTCTTAATCGCTACAGGCCACAAAGAGGCCCGTGGCAGACTTTAGATGCGACGACGCTTCGGAGGACGGCAGCCGTTGTGCGGTACTGGCGTCACGTCCTGGATCTCGGTGATCTTGATGCCGAGGTTGTTCAGTGCGCGAACGGCGGATTCACGACCAGGACCTGGGCCCTTGATGCGTACTTCCAGGTTCTTCACGCCGCACTCGACTGCAACTTTACCTGCTGCTTCGGCCGCAACCTGCGCTGCGAACGGGGTCGATTTACGCGAACCCTTGAAGCCAGCACCACCCGAGGTCGCCCACGACAGAGCGTTGCCCTGGCGATCGGTGATCGTGATGATGGTGTTGTTGAAAGAAGCGTGTACGTGAGCGATGCCTTCGGCGACGTTCTTTTTAACTTTTTTGCGAACGCGTGCTGCTGCGGCGCTGCTTTGTTGCTTGGCCATAGTCGTTTCCTATTATTTCTTAAGCGATTGTGCGGCTTTGCGCGGACCTTTGCGGGTACGGGCATTGGTGCGAGTACGCTGGCCACGGCAAGGCAGACCCTTGCGATGACGCATGCCGCGGTAGCAGCCCAGGTCCATCAAACGCTTGATGTTCATGGACAGCTCACGGCGAAGATCGCCTTCAACGACGAACGTGCCAACTGCATCACGCAGTTTTTCCAGTTCGCTGTCGTCCAGATCTTTGACCTTCTTGTTGGTTGCAACACCCGTCTCGGCGCAGATCTTCTGTGCGCGTGGACGGCCAACACCGTAGATGGCGGTCAGGCCAATGACGGTGTGCTGATGATTTGGGATGTTAACCCCTGCGATACGTGCCATTCGTTATCCTCAATAAATAACGTTAATTAACCTTGACGCTGCTTATGACGCGGTTCCACGCAGATTACGCGGACAACGCCTTTGCGCTTGATGATCTTGCAGTTGCGGCAGATCCGCTTGACTGATGCGAGAACTTTCATAATTTGCCTCTATTTAGTTTATCTTCAACTTGCGGGGCTGGAGGGCGGCTGCAACACCCTCCCCCAGCCCTCAACTGACTAGAACTTTCAGGACCGAACCCGGCATCATACGCTAGTGCAAGGTCCTTGACTGATTTTTTACTTGGTCCGGAACACAATGCGGGCCCGGGACAGGTCGTATGGCGTGAGTTCCACCGTCACCTTATCGCCTGGCAGGATGCGGATATAGTTCATCCGCATCTTCCCGGAAATGTGCCCGAGCACTACGTGCCCGTTTTCCAGCTTTACTCGAAACGTTGCATTAGGCAGATTCTCAAGAATCTCGCCCTGCATTTGGATAACGTCGTCTTTTGCCATTCGGTCTGTGTACTCCGCAGTGCAGTCTCCAGCCGCTTAACGCGACGGGATACCACCCTTGAAATTTGCCTTGCGCAGCAGCGATTCATATTGCTGCGACATGACGTAGTTTTGTACTTGAGCCATGAAATCCATGGTGACAACCACAATGATCAACAGGGAAGTACCGCCAAAATAGAAAGGCACTTTCCAATAGCCCTGCATGAATTCCGGCAGGAGGCACACGGCAGTGATATACACGGCACCGGCCAGGGTCAGGCGCATCAGGATCTTGTCGATGTAGCGCGCCGTCTGGTCACCAGGACGAATCCCGGGCACGAACGCCCCACTCTTCTTCAGGTTATCTGCCGTTTCCTTGCTGTTGAAAACCAGCGCGGTATAGAAGAAGCAGAAAAACACGATCGCCGCTGCCATGATGATGGCGTGAATCGGCTCGCCCGGCGCCATGGAACCAGCCAGATCCTTCATGAAGCCAATGAACGGGCTGGTCGAATCGGCACCCTTGGTGGCCCAGTCGATGATGGTCGACGGGAACATGATGATCGACGAGGCGAAGATCGGCGGGATCACGCCGGCCATGTTCAGCTTCAGGGGCAGATGGCTGGTTTGACCGCCATAGACCTTGTTGCCGACTTGCTTCTTCGCATAGTTGACCAAAATTTTCCGCTGGCCGCGCTCCACAAACACCACGCCAAAGGTCACGAAAATGACCAGCGCAATGATGAACAGCAGGGTGATCTCGCTCATGGCATCGGTCGATACCAGGTTCAGCAGCGCCGCCAGACCCGAAGGCAGACCCGCCACGATACCGGCAAAGATGATGATCGAGATACCGTTGCCCAGACCGCGCTCGGTGATCTGCTCGCCCAGCCACATCAGGAACATGGTACCGGTCAGCAAGGTCACCACCGTGACAAAGCGGAACACGACGCCCGGCTCAATGACCAGGTTTGGCTGCGACTCCAGCGCCACGGCAATGGCAAACGCCTGGAACAGTGCCAGCACGACCGTGAAATACCGGGTGTACTGGGTGATCTTGCGCCGTCCCGACTCGCCTTCTTTTTTCAGCGCTTCCATCTGCGGCGAAACGATCGACACCAGCTGCATGATGATCGAGGCCGAAATGTAAGGCGTAATACCCAGCGCAAAGACTGCAAAGCGCTCCAGCGCGCCGCCCGAGAACATGTTGAACATGCCCAGGACGCCGCCCTGGTTTTGCTTGAACAGTGCTGCCAGCTGTGTCGGGTCAATGCCTGGAACAGGCACGTGCGCACCGAGACGATAGACGACTAGCGCGCCCAGCAAAAACCAGAGACGCGCCCAGGGAAAACCGGCAGCTGCACTTTTACCAAGTTGTGAATTAGTCGCCAATGTTTGCTCCGATCAAGCGATTCGCCTGCAACTTAAGCTACCGAGCCGCCAGCAGCTTCGATGGCCGCTTTCGCGCCGGCAGTTGCCTTCAAGCCCTTGAGGTTCACCGCTTTGGTGACTTCGCCGGACAGGATGACGCGCACATCGCGGGCCAGCACTGGCAGGATGCCTGCTTGCTTCAGAACCAGGATGTCGACATCGCCGACAGGCAGGTTGTTCAGGTCCGACAGACGCACTTCGGCCTTGAAAGTGGCGTTGAGCGACTTGAAACCACGCTTTGGCAGACGGCGCTGCAGAGGCATTTGACCGCCTTCGAAGCCGACCTTGTGGAAACCGCCCGAACGCGACTTCTGACCCTTGTGGCCACGACCGGAGGTCTTGCCCAGGCCGGAGCCGATACCGCGGCCTACGCGACGCTTGTAATGCTTGGCGCCTTCAGCTGGTTGAATTGTGTTCAATTCCATGAATTTCTCCGTGACTTAAGCCCGAAGGCTTAAGCGACAACTTTAACGAGGTACGACACTTTATTGATCATGCCGCGCACGGATGGGGTGTCCTGCAACTCGGAAACCGAGTTGACACGACGCAGGCCCAGGCCGCGAACAGTGGCACGGTGATCTTGACGGGTGCCGATCAGACCTTTGACCAATTGTACTTTGATGGTGTTTGCCATGATGGTTCCTCTTAGCCCAGAATCTCTTCAACCGACTTGCCGCGCTTGGCAGCGATATCGGAAGCGGTACTCATTTTCGACAGGCCGTCGAGCGTTGCACGCACCAGGTTGTAAGGGTTGCTCGAACCGGTGGATTTCGCCACCACGTCGGTCACGCCCATTACTTCGAAGATTGCGCGCATTGCGCCACCAGCGATGACGCCGGTACCTGGCTTGGCAGGCATCATCATCACTTTCGAGGCGCCGTGGCGGCCCGAAACCATGTGATGCAGGGTGCCGTTCTTGAGCGGTACCTTGATCAGGTTGCGGCGGGCTTCTTCCATTGCCTTCTGCACACCAACTGGTACTTCCTTCGACTTGCCCTTGCCCATGCCGATGCGGCCATCGCCATCACCCACAACGGTCAGTGCTGCAAAACCCATGATACGACCACCCTTGACCACTTTGGTCACGCGGTTGATCGCGATCATTTTTTCGCGCATGCCATCATCCGGCTTGTCGCTTTGCATTTTCGCTTGCATTTTTGCCATGACGATCTTTCCTTAGAACTTCAGACCGGCTTCACGCGCGGCTTCTGCCAACGCCTTCACACGGCCGTGGTAACGGAAACCGGAGCGGTCAAACGCGACTTCGGTAATCCCTGCTTTCAGTGCCTTCTCGGCGACGCGCTTGCCTACCAGTGCAGCAGCGGCAGCATTGCCACCGGCGCCGGACTTGCCTGCCAGTTCGGCACGCACTTCGGCTTCGGCGGTCGAGGCCGATACGAGCACCTTGGCGTCCGGGCTGATCAGGTTGGCGTAAATGTGCAGGTTGGTACGATGTACCGACAGGCGATTTACTTTCAGCTCCGCAATCTTGATGCGGGTCTGGCGTCCACGACGCAGACGTGATTCTTTCTTGTCCATGGTCAGCCCTATTATTTCTTCTTGGTTTCTTTAAGCTTCACCACTTCGTCCACATAGCGGACGCCCTTGCCCTTGTAAGGCTCAGGGGAGCGGTAAGCACGCACTTCAGCAGCAACCTGGCCAACCTGTTGACGATCGATACCCTTGATGATGATCTCGGTCGGCGTCGGGGTGGTGGCGGTTACGCCCGCTGGCATCTGGTGCGCAACAGGGTGCGAGAAACCCAGCGACAGGTTCAGCTTGTCACCTGCAGCCTGGGCCTTGTAGCCCACGCCGACCAGCGACAGCTTCTTCTCGAAGCCTTTGGTCACGCCGGTCACCATGTTGTTAACCAGGGCACGCATGGTGCCCGACATGGCGTTCGACTCACGGCTGTCGTCGATCACGTCGAACGACAGGGTGCCATTGTTGTTTTCAATCTTGACCAGGCCGTTCAGGCTCTGGGTCAGGGTGCCCAGCGGGCCCTTGACGGTGATCGCTGCTGCAGTGATCGCCACTTCGGCGCCAGCTGGGACAGCGATCGGCATTTTAGCTACTCGGGACATCGTCTACTCCTTAAGCCACGTAGCAAATAACTTCGCCGCCGACACCGGTGGCGCGTGCTTTGCGGTCGGTCATGACGCCTTGCGGAGTCGACACGATCGCCACACCCAGGCCATTCATGACGGTAGGAATCTCATCTTTGCCCTTGTAGATACGCAGGCCAGGACGGCTTACGCGCTCAAGACGCTCGATGACCGGACGGCCTACGTAATACTTCAAACCGATCTTCAGTTCCGCCTTGCCACCATCTTCGGTAACGGCGAAATCTTCAATGTAACCCTCGTCCTTGAGGACGTTGGCAATCGCTACTTTGACTTTCGACGATGGCATGGCCACGGTCGTTTTTTGTACGCCTTGTGCATTGCGAATGCGGGTCAGCATATCGGCGATAGGATCGCTCATACTCATTGCATATTCTCCTATTACCAGCTTGCTTTGGTCATACCCGGGATCTCACCACGCATGGCGAATTCACGGAGCTTGATACGGGCCAGACCGAATTTACGGAACGTGCCACGTGGACGGCCGGTGACGGCGCAGCGGTTACGCTGACGGGTCGGGGCCGAGTTGCGCGGCAGGGCCTGCAACTTCAGACGTGCTTCGTAACGCTCTTCTTCCGACTTGGACTGGTCGTCGATGATGGCTTTCAGAGCTGCACGCTTAGGGGCAAATTTTGCCACCAGGTCTGCACGCTTCTGTTCGCGATTAATCAGTGCTAGTTTTGCCATGATCTCAGTTCCTGAACGGAAATTTAAAGGCGGCGAGCAGAGCTTTCGCTTCGTCGTCGGTCTTGGCGGTCGTCGTGATGCTGATGTTCAAGCCACGCAACGCGTCAATCTTGTCGTACTCGATTTCAGGGAAAATGATCTGTTCCTTGACGCCGATGTTGTAGTTGCCACGACCGTCAAACGAGCGGCCATTGACACCACGGAAGTCACGCACGCGTGGCAGGGCCACGGTGATGAAGCGATCCAGGAATTCATACATGCGCGCGCCACGCAGGGTGACCATGGCACCGATTGGGTAGCCTTCGCGAATCTTGAAGCCTGCAATTGCCTTGCGTGCCTTGGTGGTCACTGGCTTCTGGCCGGCGATCTTGGTCAGGTCGCCAGTTGCGTGCTCGATGATCTTTTTATCAGCGATCGCTTCGCCAAGGCCCATGTTCAGGGTGATCTTGGTCAGGCGTGGCACTTCCATTGCCGACTTGTAGCCAAATTTGGCGACCAGGTCAGCAACGACTTTGTCTTTGTAAAACTGTTGGAGACGGGCCATGATTAAACCTTCACTACTTCGCCGGAGGACTTGAAAACGCGGACTTTCTTGCCGTCTACGTCTTTGAAGCCCACGCGGTCTGCCTTGCCAGTCGCTGCATTGAACAATGCAACGTTGGACACGTGAATCGGCATAGTCTTATCGACGATACCACCAGTTACGCCGGTCATTGGGTTAGGCTTGGTCGCTTTTTTAGCGACGTTGACGCCTTCAACCACGACGTGCTCGGCGCCTACGCGCTGCTGCACAGTACCGCGCTTGCCCTTGTCTTTACCGGTCAGAACGATGACTTCGTCGTTTTTACGAATCTTATCCATTACGACTCCTTACAGAACTTCAGGTGCCAGGGACACGATCTTCATGAACTTCTCAGTACGCAGTTCGCGCGTGACTGGTCCAAAAATACGGGTACCGATCGGCTCGAGCTTGGCGTTGAGCAGGACGGCGGCATTGCCGTCGAACTTCACCAGGGAGCCGTCTTGGCGGCGCACACCTTTAGCGGTACGCACAACCACAGCGTTATAAATTTCACCTTTTTTGACACGGCCGCGTGGCGCAGCAACCTTGACGGTTACCTTGATCACGTCGCCAATGCCAGCATAACGGCGCTTGGAACCGCCCAATACCTTGATGCACATAACTTCCTTGGCACCCGTATTGTCGGCCACTTCGAGCCGGCTTTCAGTTTGAATCATAGTGTTCTCTTTCCCAACTTAAGCCGAAGAATCCCCACAGCGTGGGCCTGCGGTCAGTCTTGGTCCCGCCAACAACTCCTGCTGGAATTGCTGATTGGGTGATGGACTTTCCTAAAACTTTCGTTTTTTCCGGCCGCTGCCACCTGGGTGACTAATATGCGGCGTTACATGAACGAAGCCCGCTAGTATCACACAATACTGGCGGGCCCGCAATAACTATTTATCCGGAAGCTGGACGCAGCGTTGTTTTGCTGCTTCCCCATCCGGCACTACTGGGTACTGCTTGCTTCTAATTCCTGGTCAGGTCGAGGACAGACCACAAGCGTGAAAACCGTGGTCTGTCCCGCTCCAGGAATCTAAGCGCCTGAGCGCTTAGATAACGGGCGCGGCTTGCACCACGCGCGTTACGGTCCAGGCCTTGGTCTTGGAAATCGGACGGCCTTCCTGGATCTCAACGGTGTCACCCATCTTGACTTCATTGTTTTCGTCATGCGCGTGATACTTGTTCGAACGCATGATGATCTTGCCGTACAGCGGGTGCTTGACGTGGCGCTCGATCAGGACGGTAACCGTCTTGTCCATCTTGTCCGAGACAACTTTACCAACCAGCGTACGCTTGAGTTTAGTAGTTTCGGTCATTTGGCTTCCTTCGAGTTCATTACCGTCTTCACACGCGCGATGTCGCGGCGTACCTTCTTGAGCTGGGAGGTGTTGCTCAGCTGCTGCGTAGCGATTTGCATGCGCAGGCCGAACTGGGCCTTCAACAACTCGGACAACTCTTTTTCGAGAGCTGGCTGGTCCTTGCCGCGGAGTTCTGATGCTTTCATTTACAACTCCTTATTAAGTGCCTACCTGGCGTACGACAAACGTCGTGGCCAGTGGCAGTTTGGCGGCAGCCAGGCGGAACGCTTCGCGCGCCAATTCTTCTGCGACGCCGTCCATTTCGTACAGTACTTTGCCAGGCTGGATTTCAGCGACGTAGTACTCTGGATTACCTTTACCGTTACCCATACGAACTTCAGCTGGCTTGTTCGAAATTGGCTTGTCCGGGAAAATACGGATCCAGATACGGCCGCCACGCTTGATGTGACGGGTCATGGCACGACGTGCCGCTTCGATCTGGCGCGCCGTGATACGGCCGCGGGCAACTGCCTTCAGACCGAATTCACCGAACGATACCGCGGTTCCGCGGGTGTGCGAAATGCCGGTGTTACGGCCTTTCTGCTCTTTACGATACTTCCTGCGTGATGGTTGCAGCATGCTTATTCTCCTGCTTTCTCAGCTGGTGCTGCAGCAGCGGCTTCAGGCTTCTTCACTGCGACTGCAGGACGAGCCTTGACCACTGGGGCGCCAGTTGCGTTGGAACCCGGACGGCCAGGGGCGCCGGCTGGACGCGGACGGCCAGCTGGTTTGCCATCGTCACGGCGCGGGCCGCGGCTCTTCTTCTCGTCGGCCGGGGTATCGATCACTGGTGCGTCGCCGTTGGGAGCGCGGTCGCCTTTGTAGACCCATACCTTGACACCGATGATGCCGTAGGTCGTTGCCGCTTCGCTGGTACCGTAGTCGATATCGGCGCGCAGGGTATGCAGAGGCACGCGGCCTTCGCGGTACCACTCTTTACGTGCGATTTCGATGCCGTTCAGACGGCCCGACGACATGATCTTGATGCCCAGGGCACCCAGACGCATGGCGTTTTGCATCGCACGCTTCATGGCGCGGCGGAACATGATCCGCTTTTCCAGCTGCTGCGAAATCGAATCGGCGATCAGCTGCGAATCGATTTCCGGCTTGCGGATTTCTTCGATATTGACGTGTACAGGTACACCCATGATCTTGGTCAGGGCCGACTTCAGTACTTCGATGTCTTCGCCCTTCTTACCAATGACCACGCCTGGACGCGAGCTGTAAATCGTGAAGCGCGCATTCTTGGCAGGACGCTCGATGACGATGCGGCCAACCGAAGCGTTCTTCAGTTTCTTTTTCAGATAAGCACGTGCTGCGAGGTCTTCGTTGAGCATTTGGGCAAAGTTACCATTGCCCGCGTACCAACGCGACGCCCAGTTACGGGTTACTGACAGGCGAAAGCCTGTTGGATGAATCTTCTGTCCCATCGTGACCCCTTAGTTGCCGACAGTCACGTAGATGTGACAGGATTGTTTCGAGATACGATCACCCCGGCCCTTGGCGCGTGCAGTGAAGCGCTTGAGGATCGGACCCTTTTCAACGTAGATCTGAACGACTTTCAGCTCGTCGATGTCGGCGCCATCATTGTGCTCGGCGTTCGCGATAGCGGACTCGAGGACCTTCTTGATGATGGTCGCACCCTTCTTGGGGCTGAACTGCAAGATGTCGAGTGCTGCGCCGACTTTCTTGCCGCGGATCAGATCTGCCACCAGGCGACCTTTTTGGTCGGACAGGCGCACACCTTTGAGGATAGCTTTGGTTTCCATTATTTCTTCGCCTTCTTGTCAGCGGCATGGCCCTTGAACGTACGGGTCAGTGCAAACTCGCCGAGCTTGTGACCAACCATGTTCTCGGAAACATACACTGGCACGTGCAGCTTGCCATTGTGAACCGCGATCGTCAGGCCGATGAAGTCTGGCGTGATGGTCGAGCGGCGCGACCAGGTTTTGACTGGCTTCTTGTCTTTGTTCGCTTGCGCGGTTTCGACTTTTTTCACCAGGTGGGCGTCCGTGAACGGCCCTTTTTTCAATGAACGTGTCATGTCTTATCCTTATTTCTTGCCGCGGCGCGAGACGATCATCGAAGTCGTACGCTTGTTACGGCGCGTCTTCTTACCCTTCGTCTGTTGGCCCCAAGGCGACACTGGATGACGACCAGCTGCGGTTTTACCTTCACCACCACCGTGCGGGTGATCGACCGGGTTCATGACCACACCGCGAACGGTAGGACGAACACCGCGCCAGCGCATCGCACCGGCTTTACCAATCTTGCGCAGGCTGTGCTCGGCATTGCCGACTTCGCCAACGGTAGCGCGGCACTCGATGTGCACGCGGCGTACTTCACCCGAACGCAGGCGAACCTGGGCGTAGGTGCCTTCGCGGGCCATCAGCACGACGCCGGCGCCGGCGGTACGGGCCATCTGGGCACCCTTACCTGGCAGCATTTCGACACAGTGCATCACGGTACCGACCGGGATATTACGGATAGGCAGGCAGTTGCCCGACTTGATCGGTGCTTCCGAACCGTTCATCACGCTGTCGCCAACGGCCATGCCCTTGGTAGCGATGATGTAATGGCGCTCGCCGTCGGCGTAGCACAGCAGGGCGATGTTCGCGGTGCGGTTTGGATCGTATTCGATACGCTCGACCTTTGCCGGAATGCCATCCTTCTGACGCTTGAAGTCGATCAGGCGATAGTGCTGCTTATGACCACCGCCGATGTGGCGGGTGGTGATGTGACCGTTGTTGTTACGGCCAGCAGTCTTCGATTTCTTTTCAACCAAGGCTGCGAACGGACGACCCTTGTACAGGTCTGGATTCACAACCTTTACCATGCCGCGACGGCCTGGCGAGGTTGGCTTCATCTTTACGAGTGCCATTATTTAGCCTCCTCGACAAAATTGATTTCCTGGCCGGGCTTCAGGCACACGAAAGCACGCTTGGTATGGTTGCGACGGCCATTGAAACGGCCCGAACGCTTTTGCTTACCTTGGCGATTAACTGTCTGCACCGACAGGACTTCAACCTTGAACAACAGTTCAACGGCTGCCTTGATTTCAGGCTTGGTCGCATCCGGCAATACGCGGAACACGATCTGCTCGTTCTTTTCCGCGACCATGGTGGCCTTCTCGGAAATGACCGGCGCCTGGAGCACCTTCATCAGGCGCTCTTCGCTGAATTTGATTACGCCGCTCATGCGAACATCTCCTCGATCATGGTCAGTGCTGCCTTGGTGACCACGATTTTTTTGTAGAACACCAGCGACATCGGATCAGCGTGACGCGGCTCGACCACCAGCACGTGCGGCAGGTTGCGCGAGGCCAGCATCAGGTTCTCGTCCGTGGTGTCGGTGATGATCATGACCGATTCCAGGCCCATGCCCTGCAGCTTTTGCGACAGCAGCTTGGTCTTTGGGGCATCGATGGTCAGGTTTTCCACGACCACCAGGCGCTCTTCACGAGCCAGCTGGGACAGGATCGAGCAGATACCTGCGCGATACATCTTCTTGTTCACTTTGTGGGTGAAGTTCTCGTCAGGCGAGTTCGGGAAGATGCGTCCGCCGCCGCGCCACAGTGGCGAGGACGACATACCGGCACGAGCACGGCCCGTACCTTTTTGACGCCATGGCTTCTTGGTCGTGTGATGAACTTCTTCACGATCCTTCTGCTTGCGGTTGCCCGAGCGTGCGTTGGCAGCGTAGGCGACGACGATCTGGTGGATCAGGGCTTCGTTGTAGTCGCGGCCGAAAACGGTATCGGCTGCAGCGACATTGGCGCCTGCTTGACCTTGCTCATTAAGAAGCTTAAGTTCCATAATCAAGCTCCTTTCTGTGCTTTGGTTTTGATGGCTGGCGAAACAACGACTTGGCCATTTTTCGCGCCTGGTACGGCACCCTTGACCAGCAACAGCTGGCGCTCGGCATCGATACGGGCGATTTCAAGATTCTGTACGGTACGGGTAACATCACCCAGATGACCGGTCATGCGCTTACCAGGGAAAACACGACCTGGATCCTGCGCCATACCGATCGAGCCCGGCACATTGTGCGAACGCGAGTTACCGTGGGTAGCACGGCCCGACGAGAAGTGGTGACGCTTGATGGTACCAGCGTAGCCCTTACCGATCGTGACGCCCTGAACGTCGATCTTTTGACCGACTTCGAACAGCGAAGCGGCAACAACATCGCCAGCTTTCATTTCGGCTGCTTTGCCAGCATCTACGCGGAATTCGCGCAGCATGGTGCCAGCTTCAACGCCGGCTTTGGCGTGGTGACCCGCAACTGCCGAAGTCACGCGGGATGCGCGACGCTGACCGAATGCGACCTGAACAGCGGAGTAACCGTCTGTTTCAGGAGTTTTGACTTGCGCAACACGGTTGTTCGATACGTCGAGCACGGTTACTGGGATCGAATCCCCGTCATCCGTGAAGATGCGCATCATTCCAACCTTGCGACCGAGAAGGCCTAGGCTCATTTTTTCTCCATTCCCACCTGCGATTGGGCGGGGCTGATGTTTAACTACCAAAAACTACAAGTAATGGACGGACTCAAAAAGGACGAATCCATACCGAAGCCGGCTAGTATAGCGCGCTAAAGGGCTTGACGCAACATATTAGTTGGGGGTATGTCGATGTGTTGTACGCATGGTTGCGCACGCGGCGGCGGCGCCATGACCGTCCCGGCAGCCGCCCCCGGATCACGGTAGCCGGCGCGACTTTTTACCGGTGAAAATAATGGTCAGAACGTCTACAGTACATGACTGGACGGTGACCCGGGCAGCCTGACCGGCATGCCCAGGCGCCGTACCAGCCGGATGGCGCGCAGGCGCAGCGATTCACGCACCTTGCCACGCGGCGGCACGGTCTTGCCCGCCAGCGGCACGGCAAGTTCCCATGAAACGGGCCGGGTTCCGTTGACTTTCGTATAATGAGTGAGGACGGTGATGGTGGCCTGCCCGGCAAAGTCGAGATGGCGGTCCGGCATCAGGATGAACATGGGTGCCAGCTGTGCTGTGTTGGTGCGCACGTGCACCTCGACGCAGGCGGGCAGCACGCTGCCATCGGACAAGGTTGCCGTCGCGCCCACCACGAAGTGGCCGGGCATGCCGAGCGGGACACTGTCGAGCGAGGTCGGGCGCAGGATCGATTCACCCTGCCCCAGCGACTCCTCTTCATTGATGGCCCATTCCCATACCGGATAGGCCGCGAAATCGGCGCGCGAGATCAGGCGTACGGGGCGGCGGGTTTCGAGGTCGAGGGTCATGGCGGAGGCAGTGCGGCGGGGAAGAATTCAGTCTACGTGGAAGCGGAATTTCTGTCCAGCAACGCACGCCAGGGTGTTGTTGCGGCGCAGGGAAAATAGATTGCTTGATTGATTACATAATGCACCCATCTAGGGTTGTTGTAGCAAGCCTGGCAAAGCAGGCTTTTCCGAAACTTAAGATTACTCAAGGAGATTAGTATGGCTATCAGTTTGCAAAAAGGCGGCAACGTCAACCTGAGCAAGGAATCACCGGGCCTGTCCAAGGTCATGATCGGCCTGGGCTGGGATCCGCGCGCCACCGATGGCGCCGCCTTCGACCTCGACGGCAGCGTATTCCTGCTCAAGACCGACGGCAAGGTGCGCGGCGACAGCGATTTCGTGTTCTATAACAACCTCAAGTCGACCGACGGCTCGGTGGTGCACCAGGGCGACAATACCTCGGGCGAAGGCGAAGGCGACGACGAAAAGGTGCTGGTCGACCTGACTAAAGTGCCGGCCGAGATCGACAAGCTCTCGTTTTGCGTCACCATCCATGAAGCCGAGTCGCGCAAGCAGAACTTTGGCATGGTCAGCAAGGCTTTCATCCGCTGCATGGATGCCAACGGCGAGAAAGAAATTGCCCGTTACGACCTGTCGGAAGACGGTTCGACCGAAACAGCCATGATCTTCGGCGAAATGTACCGTGCCGGCAGCGAGTGGAAGTTCCGTGCCATAGGCCAGGGCTTCAAGGGCGGCCTGGGACCGCTGGCGCGCTCGTTCGGCGTCAACGCTTAAGTAATAGTTGTACTGTCGTATCAGCACGGGCGAGCGCCAGGCGCGGCCCGTGCTGTTTTTTGTCTGGTACCGAATTCAACCTTTTCCGCTAACTGCTAACGACACTGGAGCATGATGGAACAGTTATCAAGAGGACAGCGCCTGCCGCTGGCCAGCCTGTCCGACAATGGCAAACTCGTCATTACGCTGGCAGCGTCCGGCGTGCCGCTCGATTTTTCGTGCTTTGGCGTCGGTGTCGACGGCAAGCTGGTGAGCGAAGCGTACATGACCTTCTTCAACCAGCCATCCACGCCCTGCGGCGGCGTCACCATGAGCGCGCAGGGCAGCGGCGCGGTCTTTACCATCGACACCGCGCGCCTGCCTGCGACCATAGACCAGGTGGTGGTCACGGCCAGCGTTGACGGTTCCGGCTCCCTGGCCCAGCTGGGCGCCAGCGCGCTGCGCCTGGGCGACAAGGCCAGCTTCGACTTTTCCGGCAGCGACTTTGCCCAGGAGCGCGCAGCCATGCTGGGCAATCTGTACCGCAAGGACGGTCAGTGGCGCTTTACCATCGTGGGCCAGGGCTTCAATGGCGGCCTCGATGCGCTGGTGGCGCACTTTGGCGGCGATGTCGCGGCGCCTGCAGCGGCGCCGGCGCCCGCCCAGCCTGCCCGCATTTCGCTCGACAAACGCATCGAAAAGGAAGCCCCGCAGCTCGTCAACCTGGTCAAGGCAGCCGGCGTGTCGCTGGCCAAGGCCGGGCTCGACACGCACCGCGCCAAGGTCGCGCTGGTGCTCGATATTTCCGGCTCCATGACCAGCCTGTACAGCAAGGGACTGGTGCAGCAGTTTGCCGACCGCATCCTGGCGCTGGGCTGCAAGTTCGACGACGACGGCGAGATTGACGTGTTCCTGTTCGGCGCCAATGTCCACCAGCCCGAGCCCATGTCGCTGGCCAACGCGCCCACCTATATCAAGAAGGTGATCGCCAAGCACCCGCTGGAAGGCGACACCCGCTACGGCCGCGCCATGGAAGCCGTGCGTCGCTACTACTTCCCGGACGGGAACGCCGCCGAGCGCAAGGCGCCGGTGGGCGGCAAGACGCCGGTGTACGTCATGTTCGTGACCGACGGCAGCACCTCCGACCAGCCGCTGACGGAAAAGCAGCTGCGCTGGAGCAGCCGCGAGCCGATCTTCTGGCAGTTCATGGGCATTGGCAAAGGGCGCAAGTCAAAATCGAAAAAACTGTTTGCGTTCGCCGACTCCGATTTCCCCTTCCTGGAAAAGCTCGACGGGCTTGATGGCCGCCTGATTGACAATGCCGACTTCTTTTCCGTGGCCTCGCCCGACGAACACAGCGACAGCGAACTGTACGACCTGCTCATGACCGAATACCCCGGCTGGCTCAAGCTGGCCAAGCAGCACGGCGTGCTGTCCTGACCCTATTTTTTATCGAAGCTCTATTTATTAACGGTTTTTTGAAAGTCATTCATGCGTGTCTGGTTTAACAGGACGTTTTCGTCCGTGTACGCGGCCATCAACCTTATCCGCGAAGCGGATAGCGAAGGCCGCTTCCACATCATCTACAGCAATGCCAACCCGCACGTAGCGGCCGCTCGCGCCGCCCACGAGTTCCATGTCGAACCCACCGGCATGGAGCGCGAAGAATACATCGAGTGGTGCCTCCAGTTCTGCCGCGAGCAGCGCGTGGATATCTTCATCCCGGGTCGCGAATCAACGGTGCTGGCCGGGATGCACGCGCGCTTTGAAGCGCTGGGCACGCGCGTGCTGTCTGCCGGGTCGGTGGAGGCGCTCGAACTCATTCACGACAAGGCCCGTTTTTACAGCGACGTGGACCTGACAATGGCGCCGGTGGCCGAAACGCGCATCTTCGAGACGGTGGAAGCGTTTGACGCCGCCTACGCCGACCTGCGCCAGCGCCACGCCAAACTGTGCGTAAAGCCTTCGCAATCGGTGTTTGGCCTGGGCTTTGCGGTGCTGGACGAAGAGCGCAGCAGCGCCGCCCTGCTGCTGGCCGGCGCCGAGTACCACATTGGCCTGGCCGACATGCGCCGCGGCCTGGCCGAGATGGGCACCTTCCGCACCATGCTGCTGATGGAGTACCTGGACGGGCACGAGTTCAGCGTCGACTGCGTGGGCGACAAGGGCCGCCTGGTAGCTGCCGTGCCGCGCAAGAAGCCGAAAAAGGCGGGGCGCGGCCAGTTGATCGACATGCGCCAGGACATCCTGGACGCCACCGCCAAGCTGTGCGCCGACTTTGGCCTGAACGGCTGCTTCAATGTGCAGTATCGCGAAGGCGGCGAGGAACTGCGCCTGCTCGAAATTAATCCACGCATGTCGGGCGGTATCGGCATGGCCTGCGTGGCCGGCCCCAACCTGCCCTACATTGCCCTGCGTGGCTTTGCCGATGGCTTTGACAAGGTGCAGGTCGCACCCGTGCGCGACGGCATTCGCGTGGCCGAATTAACTACACCCGTGGAACTTGCATGAACAACCCCGCCATCATCGAACTGCCAACCGGCAGGCTGGAACTGACCATCACCGATTCGCAGTACCCGAGCGACGAACTGCTCGGCTTTGCCGCGCGCGCCAACGCCAAGCGCGGTTTCCTGTTCTTGTCCAAGGTGCTGGGCAAGCACTGGCCGGTAAAACCGTCGCTCATGCGCGAGATTCATACCCGCATCGCGGCCTCGGTGCCGGAAGTGGCCGGCCCGGTCGTCTTCATCGCCATGGCCGAAACCGCCGTGGGCCTGGGCCAAGGCGTGTTTGAAGCCTGGCTGCTGGCCAATCCCGGGCGCGAAGCGCTGTTCATCCACACCACCCGCTATCACGTGGGCGGCGTCGACACCATCGAATTTGAAGAAGCCCACAGCCACGCGCCGCGCCAGTTCCTGCACATGCCACCGGACGCGCACAAAAAGGAACTGCTGCTGCGCGCGAAGACCCTGGTCATGGTCGATGACGAAGCCTCGACCGGCAACACCTTCCTGAACCTGTCACATGCCGTGCGCAGCCTCAACCCGGGCGTGGAGCGGGTCCATTTGGCCGCCATCGCCAACTTCATGGGCAAGGAGGCCACCGCCGCCCTGTCCCAACGTTTTGGCGTGCCGGTGACCATGTCCGCACCCCTCAATGGCGAATACCAGTTCATCGCCGGCGAAGCGCCGACCGAAGGACCGCCCGCCCAGCGTTTTGACGCCACCGCCGACCGCGGCGCCAGCAGCGCCTTTGGCCGCTTTGGCATGGAGCGCGCCATGGCCATCCCGGAAGGACTGGCAGCGCGCCTGGCCGAGCAGGTCCCGGCCGGCGACAAGGTACTGGTGCTGGGCACCGGAGAATTCATGCATGCCTCCTTCCTGCTCGGCGCCCAGCTCGAACAGCGCGGCCTGGACGTGAAGGTGCAGTCCACCACCCGCTCGCCCATCCTGAAATGGGGCGCCGTGTCCGAAGCCCTCGCCTTCCAGGACAATTATGGGGAGGGCGTCACAAACTTCCTGTATAACGTCAGCCCGGACCAGTATGACCACGTGTTCATCTGCCACGAAACTGCCCCGAACCAGGCCTTGAGCGACCTGGCCGACGTGTTCGATGCACGCCTACTCCACTTTATTACCGAGACACACGTTGAAGAAGTTTCAGAAATTCCTGTTCGCTGACCTGGACGACACCCTGTTCCAGTCACTTGAAAAATGCCGGTCCGCGGAGGGCCTGCAGGCGACCGCCTTCCTGAAGGACGGCAGCCCGATCTCGTACACCACGCCCGCGCAGCGCGCGTTCATCACGTTCGCGCAGGATGGCATGACCATCATCCCGACCACGGCGCGCAACCTCGACGCCTTGAACCGGGTCGATGTGCCGTTCATGAGCTGGTGCGTGATCGACTACGGCGGCATCGTGCTGCATCCTGACCGCAGCGTGGACCAGTTCTGGCTGGCCCACATGCAGGCCAAGATGCAGGCCGCCCTGCCGGGCATGCAGGAACTGACGCGCGTCATCGACGACTGGGCAGAGCGCACCGGTTACGGCGGGCGCACGCGCCTGGTGGAAGACTTCGATACGCCGTTCTATTTGGTGATCAAGGACCCCCACAAGATAGGCGCCAACCTGGAGCCGATCGAGCGCGAAGTGGTGGCGCCGTGGATCGCCGACGGCAACCGCGACTACTTCATTCACCGCAATGGCAACAACCTGGCCATTTTGCCGAATGCCCTCAACAAGGCAAATGCCGTGGCTTACGTGACGCAAAAGCTGCGCGAGCAGCATGGCGACATCATCACCTTTGGCATGGGCGACAGCAAGTCCGATGCGCGCTTCATGGCGGCCTGCGACTATGCCATTGTCCCGCCGCGCACCCAGCTCGCTGGCCTGACGCTGGAGGCGCTATGAATTTCTCCGGCAGCTACCGCAGCGGCGATGTGAGCTTTTTGCTCAAGCCCCTGGTGATGCAGGACTTTGTCGATGTCGAGCAGAAGGAAAAGCTGATCCAGAGCGGCAAGCGCCATTACAGCGAAATGCTGTCGCCGGAGTCGCTGCCGTCGGCGCGCTACCTGGACGTGTTCCGCCAGGCTTGCGACGCCAACCTGGCACGCATGGCCCGTGACTGCCTGGCGCTGGCCGGGCTGATTACAGCGCGCCGCAGCGGCGCCATCACGCTGGTGTCGCTGGCGCGGGCCGGCACGCCGGTTGGCGTGGTGCTCAAGCACCTGCTGGCGCGTGTGATGCAGCGCGAGGTGGCGCACTACTCGGTATCGATCATTCGCGACCGCGGCATTGACCAGGTGGCGCTGGAACATATCCTGGCGCAGGGCCACGCCCCCGAATCCATCGTCTTCGTGGACGGCTGGACCGGCAAGGGTGTGATCTCGCGCGAGCTGGAAGCGGCCATTGAAGAGTTCAATGCAAGGCGTGGCACCTGCATCGATGGCGGCCTGTATGTGCTGTCCGATCTGGCCGGCACCGCCGCCTGCGCGGCATCGTGCGATGACTACCTGATCCCGTCCAGCATCCTCAATGCCACGGTATCGGGCCTGGTCAGCCGCTCGATCCTCAATGATGCGATTGGCCCGAACGACTTCCACGGCTGCGTGTATTACGAGCAGTTCGAGGCGCAGGACCAGTCGCAGCGCTTTGCCGATGAACTGGTGGACCTGGCCATGGCTATGGCGCCACTGCAGGGTGAACCGGCGCCCATGGACAAGGCGCTGGCCGCTTCTGTTTCGCGCGCCTATATGCAGGCCGCATTGGCCACGCACGGCATCACCGACGTCAACATGGTCAAGCCGGGCATTGGCGAAGCCACCCGCGTGCTGCTGCGCCGCAGTCCGCGCCTGTTGATTGTGCGCGAGCGCGACTCGGTCGACGTCGCGCACCTGGTGCTGCTGGCCCAGGAAAAGAATATTCCCGTGCTGGTCGACCCTGCGTTGCCATACCATGCTGTATCGTTGATTAGGAGTGCACTTGATGGCTAAGTCGATGGGCGCCTCGCTCTACATCCCCGCCAACCACAAACACCTGATGGAAGTGGCCGACGGCGACCGCCTGGGGCACACCCGCTCGCTGATTTTCTGCACCGAAGACGCGGTGGCGGACAGTGACCTGAGCTGGGCACTGTTCAACCTGTCGGTGGTGTTGGCCAACATGAAGGCCAATTCGCACAGCGAGCGTTTTGTACGGGTGCGCAATCCCGAAGTACTGGCGCGCGTCCTCGCCATGCCAGGCGTGGAAAAGCTGACAGGCTTCGTCATCCCCAAGTGCACGCGCCACAACTTTGACGCCTACTTCAAGCAGGTACGCGGCACCGAGCATATGCTCATGCCCACGCTGGAGACGGCCGACGTCTTCAATGATGAAGAGATGCGCCTGTTCCGTGAAGTGCTGGAAGCGCCGGGTGTACGCAGCCGCATCCTGGCCCTGCGCATCGGCGGCAATGATCTGCTGGCCCTCCTTGGACTGCGCCGGCCGCGCACCATGACCATTTACCGCACGCCGCTGGGGCCCGTGATTGCGCGCCTGGTGACCACCTTCCGCCCATACGGCTTTGTGCTGACCGCGCCCGTGTTCGAGCACCTGGACCTGCCCGAACTGCTGGACCAGGAAGTGGCGGAAGACATGGCCTACGGCATGGTCGGCAAGACCGCGATCCATCCCAGCCAGATCGCCCCGATCGAGCAGCACTACCGCGTCAAGGCGCGCGACCTGGAAGCGGCACGCGCGATTTTGGACGAGGACAGCCCGGCCGTCTTCAAGATGCACGAATCCATGTGCGAGGTGGCCACCCACCGCGCCTGGGCGCAGCGCATGCTGGAACAGTCCAAGGTCTTCGGCGCGCATTCCAACGACACCGCGGCGCCCTGAAACGGCGCTGTATTCCCCTCACTGAAAAAGGACGGCATTGTGAACATATTCTCGCGTGGACAAAAGGGCAAACTCGCCGACCTGGGCTGCCCGTCGCAATTTCCGATTGTGCTGGACATGAATGGCCCCGGCCTGACGATCGACGTGTCGTGCTTTGGCCTGGACGGCGACGACAAGCTGTCCGACGAGCGGTTCATGGTCTTCTATAACCAGCTGGCCGCGCCAGGCAACGCCATCACGCTGGCGATGGATGGCGGCAAGGCCAGGTTCAACGTCAATCTCGACGCCCTACCTGCCTCCATCGCCAAGATGGTGTTCGTGGCCGCGGTTGACGGCAACGGCACCATGCGCTCGCTGGGCGCGAGCACCATGAGCATAGGCGACGTTGTGCAGTTTCCGATCAGCGGCGGCGACTTCCAGGATGAGAAAGCGGTGATCGTGGGCGAGGTGTACCGCAAGGATGGCGTGTGGCGTTTTGGCGCCAATGGGCAGGGCTTCAACGGTGGCTTGTCGGCACTGCTCAAGCACTTTGGCGGGACCGAGGCGGCGGCGCCAACGCCGGCACCGGCAGCGCCAGCACAGGGCAAGGTATCGCTGTCCAAGGTCACGCTGGAAAAGCGCGGCGACAAGGTATCGCTGGACAAGGCGGCAGGACGCGGCGGCTATGGCCGCGTGCACGTGAACCTGAACTGGAACCGCAGCGGCAGCGCGCCGGCCAAGACAGGCTTTTTCGCCAAGCTGACAGGCGGCAGCAGCACGGTGGACCTGGACCTGGCGTGCATGTACGAGATGAGCGACGGTACGCGCGGCCTGGTACAGGCGCTGGGCAACTGCTGGGGCGAGTACGACCGCTACCCGTTCATCAAGCTCGAAGGCGACGACCGCACCGGCCAGAACGCCAACGGCGAAAACATCCTGATCAACGGCGACCAGTTCAACAACATCAAGCGCGCACTGATTTTTGCCTTCATTTACAAGGGCGTCCCAAACTGGACCAGTACCGACGGCGTGGTCACGATCGACATGCCGGGCCAGACGCCGATCGAGGTCAAGCTGGACCAGGGTGGCAATCAGATGATGTGCGCCATCGCCATGATCGAGAACCGCGGCGGCAGCATGCAGGTGACCAAGCTGGAAGAGTACTTCAGCCAGCAGGGCAGCATCAGCGCCCACCAGATGATGGACCAGCGCTTTGGCTTTGGGCTGCGCTGGACCACCGGCTCGAAAAGCTGAGGTTCCCGGTTACGGAGCAGTCCAGGCGTCACCCCAGTGTGCGCCCACGCCCGGCTCGTATTGCGTCGAGCTGGCCGACCAGATCGTGCACCAGCCGCTGTATGGGTAAGGCTTGCAGGTATAGACCTTGCCGTCCTTCGGCTGCAGTACCCGGGTGCCCGCCTTGTAGATGCCAAGCGAGGCCGGGAACACGTGATCGTGCGCAGCCGTGCCTTCCGCCGTCATCGTCAGATTGAAGGTCTTCTGCACCGGCGTACCGCCATTGGCGGGCACGCCCTTGAGCACCAGCTGATGGGCTCCCGCTGCAGGCTCGTTCAAAGCAATCGACAAGCCGGCGCTGCTACTGGCGAGCGGCGTTGAATCGAATCCTTTGGAGACCCCGGCCTGGTCATACACGTAGGCACTTACATCCATTGCTGTATTGGCGCTGACGCTGAAATCGATCGTCAGCGCGCCACCTTTGATGATGTAGGCGCTTTGCAGGCCAGTGACCGTGATGTCGGCTGGGGGCACGACATCCTTCGTGATCTGCACCTCCACGCGCGTGAGGCCGCTGCCCGATTTACTGTAGATCGTGTTCTGCCCGTAGACCGGCATGATGCTCCCGTCCTGCCCCAGCTGGCCGGCGCGCAACAGTGGCTGCTCCGCGTTCACGCGGGTGGCGAGCTTGAAGGCCCAGTTGTTGCGCAAACCTTCCGTGGCACTGCCGATGTGCAGCGTCGTCTGCAGCTCCCGCTTTTCGCCATTCGCGTCAAACACCCGCGTCGCCACGCTGTCGCCGGCTGCCAAGTCGACGGACGGATAGATGACGCCGCGCTGCGTCCACTCAGGCGCAGTCGTGCTGTCGTTGAACATCACATCGACCAGGTTGTAAAAGCTGTTGGGCGTGTCTGCCACTTCCCATACACCCAGGATGATCTGGTAGCCGCTGCGCTTGGGCACAACGCAGGAATGGTTCACCACCATCGGCGGCTGCGCGTTATTACCGCCCACCGTGCAAAATGGCGTGAGGTCGAACGCGGCGCGCGTCAGCTTCTGGTTGGGATTCCAATCAGGCTTGGTGATGTAGTAGCGCCAGTTGCGCGAGGCGTGATTGGCCGTGAACTGCCAGGAAAAGGTATTGAGGCCGGCCTGCATTGGGCGCTTGTTCCAGCGGCTGCTGGTCTGCTCATTGAGTTCGCCAAACTGCGGCAGCGCAGCGCTGGCGATGGCGCCATCGGCCGGCCCTCCGGATGGAAATCCGGAAGAAGCCTCCAGGCTTTGCGGCTCCCACTGTATGGCGCCGCAGGCGCTGTTGGCGCCCTGCTTGCATAGCAGGTTGCGCGACGCAGGCTGGGAAATATAACCATGGGCCCAGATACCGGAACTGGCCAGCAGTGACAGAGCGCCAAAGAGCATACTGATTTTTTTCACGTTGATATCCTTCGATAAAGGTGACAAGCAGGAGCACGGGTAGTGCCTGACGGCTAGCTAGCTTTTTTAGGATGCAAGTGAAAAAATCGAGCGTCAACTGGTTTAAATCGTTGCGCCATGATGCGATACCAGTGCACGAAAGCACCGGCTGTTCCGAAGCGGCGGGGCGCTGGCAAGTGGCATTTGCGTAGTGATTGGGCTAGGACCACTTCATAACCTGGGCGCGAGTGGTATGCGCGGGCGGCGCTGGCTACTTGGAAGGCGACGGCCTTTCAGCGACGTGCGCGCCATCGAGAGGGCCAGCAGAAGCGCCTTCCCCCAGATGATGGACCAGCGCGAGGATCCGGCGGCGCTGGTCCTCGCGCTCCAAACCGGGCCGTCCTTATGGTGTCGTCACCTCCGGCGGCGCCGCGCGCGTGATCTGGTACCAGTCCACTTTGCGGGTGGCGATCATGACTGCGGCCAGCATGGCGAACAACAGCAGACTGCCCATCACCAGCGCATTATTCTCCGAGATCAGCAAGCCATACAAGGCACCGTAAAGCAGGGTGAGCGCGCCACCGAAAGCCATGCCGCGGGTCCAGTCGCGCAGCACAAATGAGAGGTAGAAGCCGAGCAGCAGTATGCAGGCCACGCTGGCGGCCAGGTACGCCAATGCAAACGCGATGTGCTCCGACAGGCTGACGAGCAGCAGGAAGAACAGCGCCAGGGCGAGGCCCACCAGCAGGTACTGCACGGGGTGGATCGGCAGGCGCTTGAGCATTTCAAACATGAAGAAGGCGGCGAAGGTGAGCGCCACGAACAGGAAGCCGTACTTCACCGCGCGCCCGGCCAGCGTGTAGATGTTGACCGGCTCAATGAATGCTACCGTGAAGGCTTCGACCTGCATGTGCGGCTGCTCGCCGCCGGCAGTGCGCGACAGCTCCATGTCGCGCAGCTTTTTCTGTGACATGGTGGAGAGCGACGAGATATTCCAGGTCGCTTCGAAGCCCGTATCGTCAATGCGCCGTTCGCTGGGCGATGGCAGGAAGTCGCCACCGAACTGCGGGTGGGGCCAGTCCGACTTGACGGTGACCTTGTTGCTCTTGCCGATCGGGACAAAGTGTTGGCGTTCGATGCCATCGAGTCCCAGCATCATGCTGAACTGGACAGCGGCGGGCGACTCCATCGTCATGGGGGCAAGCTTGGCGTGCAGGCCGGCGGGCGTGGACAGCAGCCCCGTGCCCTGTTCAAATTCGGCGCTGCCATCACCCCATTTGATGGTTGGAATATTGCGGATGCCGCGCACATCGCTGATGCCCATTGCAACGCTGGGCCGCCCGATGGTAATTCTGGAATCCGGCTTCGCGCGGGGCAAAGCATTGACGGCGGGGATGGCGAAGTCACCGCTGATGTCGTGGGTGCCGCCGTAGACCAGCACCTGGTGAATGCCGCGGTAGCGGCGGTCGGTCTTGACCTGGCTGGTAATCTTGAGCTGCTCCGGAAACACCAGATGGGTGCGGCGTGCCGTGTGGGTAACCGTTTCCGTCTTCTTTGTGCCGCCTTCCTCCTTGACCAGCTGTTCCTGATACTCGTCAGTGTAGGGAATGACGAGGACCGGCCCCATGATGGTCTGCTCGCGCACAGAGGTGGCAGCGATGCTGGCGACCGCCTCGTGCCGGAACTTGCCGCGCTCTTCGATGGTTTCTTCGATCATGCTGAGCGGGATACAGATGAGCACAGCGAGTGCCAGCACGATGATGGTCTTGAATAGCAGTGTTCTTTGCATGGCGACATTTCCTTGAAGAGTGATGTCGCAAGTGTAGGAATGCTGTGTGCGAACAGTGTGCGGTCGGTGTGAAGCGCCAGTAAAACATTGAATCCGGATGAGGGAATGCCGGCTGGATGTCTACTAACCGCCATTTGTTTGATCTAACGCAAGTCTTGGACAGAAGCGATTGCGTCTTATCACGTTAATATCAAACGTTCAAAATTCCACTGGGGCTCTGTGTCAATTTCCGAAAGTATCCTGTCATGGTTGAATCTCGCGCCACTGAACGAGCTCGACGCAACCAAACGTGCGCTTGCGCAGTCCAATGAACAGATTGGTAGCTTAAAAATTGCAAACAGCGATTTGCAGAAGCGCGTGGCGCGCTTGGGCAGCGACCTTGCAAGCATTGGCCGCGAAGTTACAAGCTTGAATCGCCATGTGAGTCTAGCGAATGCACAGCAACTCTGGTGCAAAGCATCGCTAACTGAGCTACCGCCCGATACGCCTGATGCTATCCGGCGCCACACCACGAAGGACGCTGCGACCATCCTGAGACAAGCGGAGACGCTCTACGATTTGATCGATCCTGCGAACTTTTCTACTTCGGCCCAGTGGGCCTTGTACTGGTGCCTCGCGCATGCTTCGGCGGCAGCAATCACGGCGACACAAGCCGCGAAACGCGAAGATGGCATATCGGGAGACTTTCTGAATGAACTGGCAGCGCAAGCACGCGGCCTTCCACAGGTGAGCGCTGAAACAGGGCTCCAGATCGCCTATAACGCGATCTTTGAGCAATGCGAGCCGGCCCTCAAGGAAGCACAGGTTGGGGCGGATATACTTTTGATCGTGGCGGGAAGTTCTTTGGTCCCCGATGGACTGGCCCGACTTTTTTGGATTCAGGCCAAACGAGAGAAGACTTCAGCATTCAAACTCCATTACGAGCAGGCCAATACCGGTGGATACCAGGTTGACGCGCTGGCCAAGATGTCGTCTGAAGCGCAGGGTTCATTCGCGCTCTACATGCAGTACGCCGGATCGCTGACTTTCGTGCCAGCTGTGCCGGTAGCGAAACTTGGCCGGACAAGCTATACGGCTGACCTGGCGCTCTTAGGGACCCGTTTGCCCGAATATATTGTGGCCTCCAGCGCCAAGGCAAATGCAGGCACGTTCAAGAACGTAAAGGCCATCCTTGCGTTCCTGGATAAGGCATCCGACAACAAGCCCTTATATGTCGTTACGATTTCCGCAGGTGATAGGCAGCGCGACAAAGAGCTGACGCAACTGCTAACGACGGTGTCGGACTATTACCTTGAGAAGCTTGGGATGTCAAAGGAACGTAATAAAGGTAAAGACCGGGGCATGGAGCGATAGCCGTTGTGCCAGGTCGCTGGCAGAGCAAAGTGGGGCAGAAACGACGCGGCACTGATCCCGTTGAACCCGTGTCGGGATGTCGGCACTGACTCCGTTGCGGTCCCGTTGGTCGGATCTCCCATCTGCAACCACTTCAGCTTTTCGGACCCGTATCCGCTATTTGCGCGCGATGAGAGTGCCACCAGGAATTTTTTCCCGTCGATTTCTGATTGAACCCGCCGCTTCATGCGACAAGCGCGGCCAGGAGGGGAAGCGCTACCTCTACTTGATGCCCCTACTACGCGCCCATCAACACTAATCCATATCCCGTTTTGGTGATGTCACATGCTGTTGTACCGTTAAAGTGACTGATGTTTCGTAAGCGTGGCATCAGTACCGTCTTGACGCCCGCTTACTTCCGGCCCCAGCCATTCCAAGCCATGCGCAGCAGCGTCGCGTTCGCCATTCGCTGATCGAAGGCCTCTGCGTCGAAGCTGCCGCCCACCCATCTCAAATAGTCCTTTGCTTCCTGGCTCTTCGGTTCGTCCCGCAGTGTCGTGAGGAAGTCGTCGTAGCCGCCGATGCCGCCGACGTCTTCAGGCGGGCATGCGCGCTTGCCATCGATGATATAGGCACTGCCCATTGGCTCTGGACGTTGCTCAATTTTTTCGACGTGAATTTCATGCTGCCAGCTGTCCCCGAAATCGTATTGGTAGGTGAAGCGCTGGCCGGTGTACAGCAATCGATTCAGCTTTCCTTTTCGGTCATCGAACATTTCCTCGTCGCTGTCGTAGCTGCCCTCAAGAACATGCTCGTTGTCAAGCATGCTGTAGGTGCGGCCCTCAACACGAAACTCATGAAGATGGGCGTCGGTCCAGCCAAACGCGGCCTGGATGATGTGATGAAGCGCACGCAAGCTGAGGTCGCCGTCGACGACGATACGGCGCCAGATTGGCGGCGTGATGTCTGCGATGCTGATGCGCAAAGTGATGACGATATTTTTCTTGGCCATGAGAGTTTCGTTCAATGCGCGCAATTACCATCACCGGATGTGACGTTACAACTACGCGCTGACAGTGCTCAGTTTATCAGCCAGATTCCACGGCAACAAATCTTCAACCCGATTGACCGGATAGTCGGCGATGTGGGCCAGCACATGGCGTAGATAAGCCTGCGGATCGATGCCGTTGAGCTTGGCGCTGACGATCAGCGAGTACATCGTTGCAGCGCGCTCGCCGCCGCTGTCTGCGCCCATGAACAAGAAGTTCTTGCGGCCAAGGCAGCAGGTTCTCAACGCGTTCTCGGCGATGTTGTTGTCGATCTCGGCCAAGCCATCTTCGCAGTAGTACACCAGCGCCTGCCACTGATTGAGCAAGTAGTTTATGGCTTTCGTAGTGTCGGACTGGGTCGATAGTGTGAGCAGCCGTGCCCGCAACCATACTTCAAAGTCGTCGAGCAAAGGCCGCGCTTGTGCTTGCCGTATTCGCTGTCGATGATCAGGCAGCTGGCCGCGGATCTGTTCTTCGATTGCGTACAGTTCGCCGATCCGCCGCAACGCTTCTGTCGTTGTCACGGTCGCCTTGCGCGCATGCAGATCATGGATCTTGCGTCGCGCATGCGCCATGCACGCTGCTTCGCGCACGCGGCCATCGGCGAAGATTTTATCGTAGCCTGGAAACGCGTCGGCCTGTAGAACCCCAGTGAAGTTGGCCAGGTGCGACTGTGGATGCTGGCCTTGGCGATTCGGCGTATAGGCGAACCATGCGGCCGGCGCCGCAGTCGAGCCGGAGCGCCTGTCGTCGCGCACGTAGACCCACAGGCGTGCTGTCTTGGTTTGGCCGTTCCCCGGCGCAAGCACAGGCATCGGCGTGTCATCCGAATGGATCTTGCCGGGCTGGAGCACGTAGCGCTGCAGTGCGTCGACCAGGGGGCGCATCAGGGCCCCGCACGCACCTACCCAGCGCGCCATCGTGGAACGATCAAGCTCGACGCCGTCACGTGCGTAGATGGCGGACTGGCGGTACAGTGGCAGATGGTCGGCGAACTTGGCGACGAGTATGTGCGCCAGCAAGCCTGGTCCTGCGATGCCGCGTTCGATGGGGCGGCTAGGCGCTGGCGCCTGCACGATGTGATCGCAGCAGGCGCATGCCTTCTTGCGGCGTATATGCCGAATTACCTTGAAGGCCGAATTGATGAGCTCAAGCTGCTCGGATACATCCTCGCCCAAGGGCTTGAGTTTGCCACCGCATTCGGAGCAGGCCTGGTCCGGCGGCTCAATGATATTGTCTTCGCGCGGTAGATGCACCGGCAGCGGCTGGCGCGCAACCTTGCGCGCGTGCGCAGCGGGCAATGTCGCTTTCTGCTCGCCGGCGCCATCCTCGGCAATGAGATCCTCCAGCCGCGTTTCCAGCAGTTCGATCTTGCGGTCGAGCTTCTCGGACTTGCGGCCAAACTGCATTCGCTTGAGCTTTGCCAACTGGAGTTTGAGCTGCTCGATTTCGAGAGAGCGGACATTGAGGGCCTGCTCCAGCGTCGTGACGGTATCGCGCAGTTGTTGCACTTCGCCGTCGCGCTGCAGCAGCAGCGCTTTTAAGGCTTCGATATCGTCGGGAAGTGAGGTAGGGCTGGAAGGCATGCGCGCAGTTTACGCGCATGTTTAAACGTTTACAACACCGACATGAGGGGCGCGGTGCGTTCGGGCTGTTTCCAGTTGATGCCTTCGAGGAGCATCGACAGTTGGGCCGGCGTCAGATGGACCTTGCCGTCGGTTGCTTGCGGCCAGACGAAGCGGCCATGCTCGAGGCGCTTGGCGAACATGCACAGGCCATCGCCACTGGACCACAGCAACTTGATGACGTTGCCGCGCCGACCACGGAACGCGAACACGTGGCCGCTGAATGGGTCGTCCAGCAACGCACTCTCCACCTTGGCCGCCAGGCCGTTAAAGCCGCAGCGCATATCCGTGAAGCCTGCAGCGATCCAGATACGTGTGCCCGCCGGCAGCCCGATCATGGTCGCAGACTCTGGAAGATCGTTCTGAGCAGCGCAGCGTCGACGCCCTCGTGAACACGCACGACCGCGTCGGCGAAGATGATCTCGACCGTGCTCAGGTTGGCGGCAGGCGACGCCGCTTGGGCGATCACCGCCGGCGCCACCATCAACGGAGTATCCGCAATAACGACCGGCAGCAACGTTGTGCTTGCGTCCGGTATATTGTCAAAGAGACCTGCGCGATACTCGCGGCGCCACTTGAACACCATGTTGGCGTTGACGCCGTTGGCCATCGAAAGCTTCGAAACCGACACCCCGGCTTCGCACGCCGCAGCGGCAAGGCGCCGCTTGAACTCGACCGGATAGTTCGGCCGCCCTTTCCGGTTTCCCGGCTTCATTTCAGTATCCAAAGTAGTTCCCATCATAAAAGTAGTGGGAACTACTTTGGCGGGCATGCCTACTTGCGTCCAGACGGTGCTGGCGTCACGCTTACGATGTTTCCAAGAAAGACATTCCGGCCTTTAGCCACGGCTGTCATCAGCATCCCATAGTAGTACTGATATTGCGGGTGATTCGCTGGCACATACATCGTCAGTGAATGCCAGTCCGGCTTGCAGTATGTTTGTGCGGCGGTGGTATCCATGGCGAACCACAATGAGCCATCCTCCGCGAGGTGCAAGCGTTGGATCGGGCCTGAGATATCTACACCGGCGACAGCTGCGGTACTGGTTGCAAGCAGAGAGGCGACGGCAAGTACCTGCAATAATTTCTTGACGATTTTCATAAGGTTAGTGATCTAAAAATAGGGCCGATGACTCAGCTTTCTTGTTGTGAAACGAGTGTTGCCACTAGCGCGTTTGATTTCGTGATGGTTTTAATGCTGAGCCCGTGTCGAGATGTCGGCACTGAACATCCCGCCAGAATTTGCAATCGAAATTGTCACGTATTGATAGAGGGATTTCGGGCGCCGCCAGCTTCGTGGCAAGATTTTGGCGTGAATTCCCCCCAATGCATGTAGCATCAGTCCCGGGCCGTTCGCATGCGCTCGCCGGGGATGAACCCGGCGACCCGCCCAGTGGCGGGCAAGGCGCAGCATGCGAACGCGACGCGCCAGTGGTGGCTTTTAAGTTTTAGGTTTGGCAAGAATCGATTTCTGGCGTCACCGAGTTAAGGTAGGCGGCCTGGTAGTCGCGCCCTCTATTGACCATCGACCAAATAATCCGCACGAGCTGCCGGCCTACGCAGCGGACTGCTTGGTTGTGTCCTTTCCCCTCTGCGCGCTTCCTGGTGTAATAGCGCAACGACTCTGGGACGAGCTTCACATGCCGCGCCGCTGCGGTCATCATTGCAAACTTGGCGTGACGGTTTACTTGTCGCGGCCGCTTGCTGCCCTGGTAAGTACCGGAGCTGTTTGTCAAGGGCGCCATCCCTATATAGACCGCCAGCCCAGCCTCACTTTCGAAGCGGCCGAGCGCGCCGATTTCACCCGCCAGCTCGGCACCACATACCAAGCCAAAGCCCGGGATGCTTTCGATGCGCCGCGCCAGTTCCGACTCAACGGAGATCGCAGCGATCTGCCGTTCCAACTCCTTAATTTCACGTCTCAGAGCAAGCAAGCGCATCGCGTCCGAGTACAGCATCGGGCCGACCCACTGCACATCGTCGGCCAGCCGCGCTTCTTGTTGCCATGTCTTTATGAGCGCGGCATATTTCTTACCGACGCCTGGCAAGCCACGCAAGGTGGTAAGGCGCAAACCGGGCAATTTACGCATGTCTGTGCGGGCCGTAAGCAGGCTGAGGAACCACACATTGTCGACTGCCCCGGTGAGCGCCAACAGCCCAGGACAAAGCGCCTGCAGGGTGCCGCTCATACGCGCGATGATCCTTATCTTGTCGTTGACGAGTTGGCGCCGGCGGCGAGTAAATTGCTTGAGCTTGTCGTTTTCCGGCGGCGCGGCGACAACCAACTGCAGCACATCGCGCGCCACATGAAGCGATTGCCGCGCGCGGAACAGCTCCAGTATCCGCAGACTATCAATGTTGTCTGACTTTGCTGGCGCCGGAAAGATTTCTTTGTAACGGGCAAGCTTGAGGTTATTGACGTTGAAGAGCTGCCAACCACGGGCCAGGATGCGCTGGTCCAAGGGGCGCGCCCATCCATTGTAACCTTCCATCGCGACTGCGACCGGGCCATGCGACAGCACCTCAATGCGGTCGAAGAAGGTGTCCATCCCGCGGGCCGTGTGATGAACATCGAATTGATCTAAGATGTCGCCGTCAGCGTCACCCACCGCAACGCGGTGCACGCGGCTGCCAACGTCGATTGCCACTTGGAGTTCGGTTTCCATGAAAGCATGCTCCTTAGGAAAACAAGCAAATCGGAATTCATCCGAACGTCTCGTCTACCTAAAGAGCCACACTTACGGCACCATCCCGGAGGGCGTCACGGATGACGCAGGGGACGGAGGCGGCAATTCAGATGCGAGTGGTCGATAGCGATGCCACGGACCCCAGGAGCCACACCCCCGTCCCATTACAGAATAGACCATGAGACCGGGGCCGTCACCTACAATTCCGATAGTAGACCCCGTCGATTCCTGACCCCGTCGATTCCTGACCCCGTCGATTCCTGACCCCGTCGATTCACTGGGACTAGCGATGGCGCTACCTGAACTGGCAACAGCGCGGGCCCGGCCTGCGGGATGGTAATGCGGCGCACCCAATAGCTCACCTGGTGCTCGGAGAGATCGTGCTCCATCGCATACGCTCGCTGCGACATGCCACTGGCCTTTAACTGCGCGACGCGCTCTTGCCACAACAACTCACGTTCCTTGTTTGCCTTGTTGTCCAACGCCCCCTCCTGAAATAACCAAGGAGAACAGTGTGGCGCTACAGGTCAAGAAATCATAGGGGGTGGGCCGGACGCTTACGTTCCAAATTGTCGCTTTGCCGGACCTGACCCCGTGTCCCCATGCCCGATCGCCGGACCCCGTGCCCTGCGAATGCGGGACGCTCTCCAGTGCCTCTGCCCGAGCGGGCCTTTACTTCACTCGAACGAAGCAAGTCAGCCCCTCACCGTCAAGGCAAATTTTTGGAGAACTACCTTCGATGTCGATCTTCATAAATCCATTGCCCGCTTTTGGATCCGTAGCGTCCCAAATAATCCCGTTTAAGTAAATTGACCGGCCCCGCCCATCCTCATCTTCCCACCGCCCTCGAATTACGTTAGCCGGCATGTTTGAGCTAACTATTGTGATTGAGTAGGTGCCTCCGCGGTTCAATTCGAGGGTGTAGGTCGTTGCGTTGGTTTTTAGAAGGTACGTCCCAACTGGATCTATTTTACCTGTGCATCCAAACAGTAGGACCATCAATGCGCCAGCAAGAAGCTTTTTCATCGCGTCACAGGCTCCTTCCAAGTGTAAGTTTGTCGCATATTTCCGAACATTGGAAATGTCTCCCTTTCCCACTCTGGCCCAATTCCATATAGAAACGACTTGAAACTCGAATTGCTCTGAATTTGGAATTGAATTTGATCGCCTGCGACTGGAATTATATCGAGACGATAACTGCCGATAAACTGTTGCGTCGGATTAGTTCCGGCATGGTAAAGCAAATCCGTAAGACCGAATGATCCCTTCCAATTTGTTAGCGGCGCAAGCGGTTTTTTCGCTGCCAAAGCCGCGGCAGTTTTCTTGTAGAACGCATCGCGACCCGTGACAACGCGGCGCGCATACTTCATGTTCGCCGACGACGCACTACTTTCGTCATAATGCCGGTTTGCAGATCCAGTACCAAAAACCCAGTCAAGCGTCATGAACGTTGCACTGCGCCAACCATTACTGCCAGCCTTGTCCGGATTTTGGCCATACATTTGAACCCATTGAATTGTAGGGTCGCATTTATGCATTAATTGATTAGGCACCGATTCCGTGTTTGCCGAGCTATTGCCATTGCCTATAGGCGCTGCGGTGTACTTCACTCCCTTCGGAACTGCCGGCGCAGGGGCGCTTCCATATGAGCCTGCCGTGAAAAAGTTCCAGAAATCTAACCCGCCGCCGCCCGGGAGATAGATAGCGGTGTTCACAAAGTTATAGGTCGATGTGTTGGTTGTCGAAGTTGTTGCAGTTGTCGAGGCGCCGACCGTCGTTCCGAACCAATCGATACCTTTTTTGCCAGTGTCGTCATACCCGTCCATGTCCACCGACGTCAGCGGATTGTTGCGGGTGTATGCATACCGGTTGAGCGACTGCATATCGCCCGCATCGGGTACGGTAGGGTCCGCACTGAGGAAGCGTCCCAGCATTGGATCGTAGACCCGGCCGTTCATATGGATCAAACCAAGGGAGTCCAGGTGCTGATGCGAAGTGTATCCACGGTCGGTTAGCCCGCCCTTGATGGCGCCAGCAGGATCCAGGCCGCCCGCTGGATAGCGCCGCTTGCCAAACGGTTCGTAGGCGAATCGCTCAGTGACAGTGCCGCCCTCGTTGCTCATGGCCGTCACCGAACCAAGATTATCGTGGTGCATATAGCTGACGGTTGAGGCACCGGCCTGATTTTTCGTGATCAAGGCGATCGCCTGCCCGCCGACGGTGACGAAATAGCGGTGTTCTACCGACAGGTCTGGCTTCGTGTCACGCTCATACATCAGCCCGCCCGAGTTATCGGGATGAACGAAAACCGTCGTCGTGCCGAGCGCCGTCATCCTCGTGCGCTCGTGGTCGGGACCATAGTTGAACATGATGGCCGCCGTCGACGATGCGGTCTTGCGCGGCATGTTGAAGCTCGTGTAGCTGGTGCAGCGTGATTTTGCCGGTTCCAGTTGATTGTTCACGTTGAACTGCCGCTGGTAGTTCATGTTCCCGTTTGCGTCATAACGGAAATAGGAAGTGCCGCCGCCGGCCAACGCAATATTGTCAATGCCATGCGGGCGAGCGTTCACGGCACCGGCATTATAGCTGCCGACGTCGGAGCGCAGCTTGATATTGCCGATGCTGTCATAGTCGTACGACAAAGTGCGTGATTCCGCGCCGGGCGCGTTGACCATTGCAGTCTTCAGGCGCCGCAAAGCGACGTAGTGTAAGCGGCCAACGCGCCCACCTTCCATTGGCGCCTAGCGCTGTGTAGAGTTTGCGAACGGTAGCAGCGAATCGATCTTGCTGTTGGGGCAGGTGGGAAGTTTTTCGAGAGTGTCGGCTAGCCAGCGTGCAGGATCGAGACCATTGAGTTTGGCGGTAGCGAACAGGCTTTGGATGGCGGCGGCGCGGCGGCCCGCTCGCTCGGAGCCAGCAAACAGCCAGTTCTTCTTGCCGATGGCGATGGGACGTATCGCGTTCTCGACCGGGTTATTGTCGATCGGCAGGCTGCCCGAGCTGGCATAGCGCTGCAGCGCTGGCCAGCGCTTGAGGGCGTGCTCGATGGCCTTGGCCGTGCCGCTGCCGACAGCAACGCTGCGCTGGGACGCCAGCAGCCACGCGTGCAGGTCGGCCAGGGCCGGGAGGGCGTGCTGCTCACGCAATGCGGCCCGCTGTTGCGGCGTCATGCCCGCCGCTTGTTGCTCGATAGCGTACAGCAGCCCAATGCGCCGCAGCGCCTCCTCGGCAACCGGGCTGCCGCTGGCGGCGTGCATGTCGAAGAATTTTCGTCGAATGTGAGCCAGGCAAGCGAGTTCGGTGGGGCCTGCCGTAAACAGCGCTTTATAGCCGACGTAGTCGTCCACCATCAGATGCCCGCGCCAGTCCTGCAGGAAGGCGCGGGCATGGGCGCCAGCCCGGCTGGCCTGGTAATCGAACACGACCATTGAAGGTCCATCGTCGAGCGCATTGGAGCGGTAGGCCCACAGATAGGCGTGTTTGGTCTTGCCGCTGCCGGGATCGAGCTGGCGCACCGGTGTTTCGTCGGCATGCAGGCAACTTCGTTCCCTGAGCAGTTCGGCCAGCCGGTCAGCCAGCGGCTGCAAGGCCACGCCGATGCGTCCGATCCACTCGCCCAGCGTGGAGCGTGCCAGCGGCACACCGTCGCGCGCCGCGATCTGCTCGATGCGGTACAGCGGCAAATGATCAAGGTACTTGCACACCGCGATCCAGGCCAGCAACCCAACAGCGGCCATGCCGCCGTCAATGACCGCTGGCGGGATCGGCGCCGCCGTCACCGTCTCGCATGGCCGGCACGCATACTGCGGGCGGATGTGGCGATGCACGAAGAAGCGCGCAGGTTCCACGTCCAGCTGTTCGCTGACGTCTTCGCCGATCTTGACCAGGTCGGCGCCACACTGGCCGCACTGGCACGACTCAGGCTCATGGTGGTGTTCGATGCGCTCCAGGTGCGCTGGCAAGGGCTGGCGACCAGCGCGCTTGCGCTGCCGTTTCACCGGTGCCTGCACTTCCAGTTCCTCGTTGATGGCTGCCAGATCCGTATCGACCGTTTCCTCGAACAGCAGGCGCTGCTCCCCGACCAATGCTTCGCTGGCCTTGCCGAAGCGAACCCGCTTGTAGTACGCCAGTTCGTGCGTCAGCGCGGTGATCTTGAAGTTCTTCTCGGCCAGCACTGCATCGCGCTGCGCCAACAGCGCCTGCACTCTCGCCATTGCGGCAGGGGCGATATCCAGATCGGCAAGTTCGGCAGGCAGGTTCATGGCTCAGTAGTTTACAGAGCATGGACGATGTTTACAAGCGAAACAGTCTAGGTCCTCACAGTTGCCACTGCGCCGGGGCCTGTGCCGACAGGCGCTGCCAATCCACCCCGGCGACCAGCCATTGCCATTGCTCGGCGCTCATTTGCCAGCAGGCGTCGTCGACCTGGGGCCAGACAAACTGACCACGGTGCAGGCGCCGCAGGCACATCCAGACGCCAGTGCCATCCCAACAGACCATCTTCAGGCGGGTGCGGCGCCGGTTGGCGAACACATACGCCGTGCCATCGCAAGGCGGCCGCCCCAGCGCCTGCTGCACATGCAAGGACAGCCCGTCGATGCCGGTGCGCATGTCCACCGCCGCCGTCGCTAGCCAGATCGCATCGGCCGACAGCTGCATCAGAGGGCCCGCATCACTTCGGCCAGCCAGCTGGCGGGCACATCGCCAGGCAGCAACAAGGTCCAGCCGCGCTCATTGCGCAGGCTGATCGTCGGCACCGCCGCAGCCACGCTGGCCACCCGTACCGGCAATAGCGCTGGCACCTGCGCGCTCGTCAAGCGCCGAACCCAATACCCAACCTGGCGTACCGGCAAACCTTGTTCAATTGCGTACGCGCGTTGCGACAGGCCGCTTGCCTGCCATTGCGCTACCCGCTCCTTCCATACCTGCTCGCGTTCGACGTTGTTCACACTGTCCTCCAAAGTTCGAGGAATGCAGTGTCGCTAATTGAATTGAGAAATCATAGGTGGGCGGGCTGGCCGCTTACGACGTAGTGGAAAGTTTCGCTGAGCAGCTGGGTGGCATCCGCACGGCTCAGCATATTGCCAACGTCGTCGTAAGTGAAGGTGAGGTTTTGAACGCTGTTGCCCGCGCCGGCGAAGACGTTTTTCAACTCGCCCGTGTTAGGGTCAAACACCTGTTGGGTTTCGATGTTGTTGCCGTATTTTTGGCGCAGCAGTTCACCGGCCGCGCCCAATTCGACCGCGCTCCAGTACACCTTGGCACTTGCCTTATCGCTGACAGTATTCAGGTAGCCCAACCCTGTGTAACCATACTTGACTGCGAAGCCGCCAGGATAGGTCAGCGTATCAAGCCGGCCGTGGGTGTCATATGTGAAGCCTGAAGCATGGCTGCCATCGATATTCCTGGTGTTGGTGGAAAGGCGACCAAGAGCATCGTGCACATTCGTGCTGCTAAATCCATTGTCGGTGGAACTGGAACACAACCGGCCGATGCCGTTGTTGCAGTTGTCGTAGACCCAGGTGCTCTTCAAATCGACTTCATCGCGGTTGGTCAAGCGCCCGAGCTTGTCATAGGCGAACTTGGTTACCTGCAGTTTCGCATCCTTGTCTTGCACGCGCGCGCCGAGCACGTCGTTCTCATAGTTCCAGTCGCCCAGGTCCGGGTCCACCATGCGCCCCATACAGACTGACAGACAAACCTGATTGTTTTTGCCGGACTGAGCAGCCGTGGCCAGCAGATGCCGGGTTTAGAAGGACGCGCTTGGACCCAATGAAGACAATCCTTGCGTGCAAGATTGCTATGATCAACCTGCTCGTACGGCGACGGGAGTAGCATGACCACACCAGACGAACTGCTCGGCATGAGGTCCCGGTGTTGGTCAGGCGTCACAGTAACCGACGCGACACGGGCGAAAAAAGTACCTCTGGCCTGAAGGAAGGTTTCTTCACGATCTTCAAAACGATGGTTTTCATTTACCCAATCGCAGAAGACCCGCCAAACGACGCGCTGACTAGCACGTCCAACATGGTCCAAGGCCCGTCAGCTCTGTGAGGGTGGCGCCCGACATACCGCGCCTGATACTGTCGCGTCAGCCTTTCAGCGCAGGTTGCCCATTGGGCTGAGGAAATGCCAAACCGTCCAGGCGAAGAATGCCAGCGCGGCGGCGGCAGTCAAAGCGAAAGATACCTTGGCGCCACGCGAGGGCACACGGTTCCCTTTGAAGAAATCCTTGTGGACGGCTTGGACGACCCCAAGCAAGCCAATCTGCGCGACTACGATGCCAAGGTAATTGTCAGCCTCGATAAAACTCATCGCGGTGCTGTACATAAAACCCCAGCAAAACAATGGAATGATGAACAGCAGTACCTTCACGTCACTTATCCTTTTTGCCATGAGCGGCATCGACTCCATCATACACTTGAAGCATGTTGTACCCTTTCATCCCATACTGGGCCGCGGGAGACCAAGCGCTGTCGGCCGCCATCGATCGGGCAGAGAACCATAATGTTTCGGTCGGCACGCGGCCAGCGGCCAGACCCAGGAAGAGTCCAGTTGCATCGGCGTAACGCTGTGCGCTCGGATTATTGGGCGCAATGAGCGACGCAGTTACACGTGGGATCGAGCTCCAGTTTTCCGGGAACGTGACGGTGCTCCAGCCCATCCCCTCGGAAAATTCGAGCGAACTGCCGGTAAAGCCATACATCCCGTCAGCGATCAGATAGGTCCCAGCGACCTTTGTCAAAAAGGTTGGCTCTGGTGCACCCAGAAGAACCCAGCCAGCCGCTACACAACCGCCATTGCCCGCCATCCCCACCGCCCCTTTGATGACCTTACCCCATTTAATGGGCGCCTTGTAGTCTTTTGGCAAGCACGGCCCGATGCAACCCTTAAACATGGGGTTGGTGACCAGCTGCGGGCCAGAACGTGTTTCCTGCGCGACCCGCTCTTCATTCAGCATGATCCATGCGTAGTAGTTCTGAAAAAATATGTCGCGGTCCAGGGTATTCCCGCGCACGCCCTGATCGTTTAAATGAAGCTCTTGCTGCCCAGGTCAGGATCGATCACCTGCGACTTGTTACCGCGGATATCATAGGCGGCAGTATTCGTATTGCCGGCTGCGTCGGTGATCTTGTACATGTTGCCAAAGGCATCGTACTGGAACGTCAGAGGCCCATTCTTGGCGTCGGTGATTGTCGAGGCGCGGCCCAAGTCATCTAGCGACGTGCTGCGCACTTCATTGTCGGCGGTGCGCAGTGTAGTCAGGCTGCCAGCGTAGCTGTACCTGACGACGCTGTTGTCCGGCGCCGTGACGCTCAAGACGCGACGGTGCGCGTCATAATCGTACGTATCCCATACCGGCGTTTCGTTGGGCAAATATGGCCGGGCCACCTGATAGATGCGACCTCTGCTGTCATACCGGGTTTCCGTTTTTTGACGACCGAAACCCCGTCAAAACCTGCCGTCTCAGTGGCAACTTCTCGTGCAAGCTCATCCATGTAGCGCTTGGACCAAGCCCCATTAGGGGCGCCGGCGGCGTTAGTTGGCGAGGTTACTTCCACATACCTGGCCACCCCGGGGCAAATCACCGGCGTACCGCAGATGCTATAGTCGAACCTCCTAGTACGTACTTGTCGGATTCATCGGGAACAATGCTGCTTAGCCATTTTGTTAGGAGTACGATGGGCATGGCCGAAAGATCATGGAGATCCGTGGCGACGGCAATCGGCGCCGCTGGCTTGGTGATACGGCGCACCCAATAGCCGACCTGGTGTTCAGAGTAGCCATGCTCAACTGCATACGCCCGCTGCGTCATGCCGCTGGCCTGCAACTGGGCGATGCGATCACGCCACAACTGTTCTCGTTCGTCGTTTGCCATCCTCTTCCCTCGAAAACTATTAAGGAGAACAGTGTGGCGCTGTCGATCAGAAAATCATAGGTGGGTGGGTGGGCTGGGCGCTTACTCCCTATCGGCCTGTTCTTTCCGATGAACTCCCAACCTGCCCAAACAGCAGAATCAATTTGCTGCTACCGTTCGCAAACTCTACACAGAGCTGACGACCGATGGAAGGTGGGTCGGCTGGCCGCTTACCGATGGAAGGTGTGTGGGCTGGCCGCTTACGATCCTTCAGCAATCTCAGGCGACCGTAGGCGATGCGCCTAACCGTTGGTGGCGCAGGTGGTCACGAAGCCCTTGCCATACTCTAACAACTGAACGACTGCCATTTTCGGTACACTCAGGCTGAAACATGGGGTCACTCAGCTGAGGCGCACCTTCACCCAGGGACCCTCCTCAGCGAGAAATTGAACGCCTGTCAAGTTGGCTTTCTCGATAGCCAACTTCAAGCGCTCCGACACAATCATGGCCGCGTTGGAAAGCGTGAAAAAATCAACAATATCCGGAAACGAATTGTTCAAGTAGATTTCCTCATACTGGAGGAGCCGATGACTATTCACAAATTGTTTCTTTTCTTCTGCGTCGCTGAATGTATAGACTGTTTTCGGCCCTATCAGGCCACCCAAGCTAAAGGTGGATTTGGCGAAGTCAATCATCTCGTCCGGTATGCTCTCTATGAAAGGCAGCCGGTACGAGTAAGAACTCTTACGGTCTATTACTTGAGCAGGCCACAGTCGGACCCCGTAATGTACAAACTTCACCAACACTTCGAGTGCCCGTTCCGACACTAGGAACGGACAGAACATCAGTGCGGGGCCAAAATGCAGAAAATCTGTCAGCTTGGCCTTCGGTAACAATCGGACGCACTGCAGGTCAAATTCCATCCCTGGAATTTGCTTGCGGCAACTCCAAAACTCTTCAGAGCCGAGCAGCCTGGTGATTTTTTCATACTCGTCTTTGTCCTGAAAACCTGACCGATCAATTTCTGCCTGAGTGACACCGTTCTTGAACCCAATAACGTCAGGATCGGAAACCCGGCGCATCACGAAATAGTTCATGATCAATATCCCATGCTCTGGTAAAAATCATTAAGCTTGCTATAGCCTTGCTGCTGAATACTTTATATCTCGTCGCCTAGACGTCTCTGCAAGTCTACCATGTCATCCATTTTGATAGTCAGCGACGATCTGCGTGAAATTGGGGAGCAATGCGGCATCAACCGCGTCCACCGGCTGATGCAATCGGCCGGGATTCGTTCACAAACCGGCTACGCCAAGCGCAAATATAAACGCGGCGGTGCACCATCTCTCGTGGCGCCCAATCACCTGCAGCGCCAGTTCAACGTTGAGGAACCGAATCGCGTCTGGGTGACGGACATCACGTACATCCGCACATATGAAGGCTGGCTCTATCTGGCCGTCGTCCTCGATCTGTTCTCGCGACAGGTGATTGGCTGGTCGATGAGTTCGCGCATTGACCGGGAGCTGGCTATGAACGCGCTTCTGATGGCCGTCTGGCGACGGCAGCCGAAGAATACGGTAATGGTGCATTCCGATCAGGGAAGTCAGTTCAGCAGCTACGACTGGCGAGACTTCCTCGACGAGCATAACCTCACTCAAAGCATGAGCCGGCGTGGGAATTGCCACGATAACGCGGTCGCTGAAAGCTTCTTCCAGCTACTGAAACGCGAGCGGATTCGACGAAAAATCTATGGCACTCGGGACGACGCGAAGCAGGATGTGTTTGATTACATCGAGATGTTTTACAATCCAAAGCGCCGACACAGCTTCAGCAATGACTTGTCGCCTGTCGAATATGAAAAGCAGTATTTCCAACGGCTCGCAAGTGTCTAGCAAACTCGTGGCGATTCAAGCTGGCTTGTGCAGTCCGTATTCACCTCTGCGCCCGAGGTGAAGAAACGGCGACATGATCGTGCTACGCAGTTGTCGTGCTCGACGCCAGCATTACACACAAGCCGCAGCGCTTATGAGGCCGTCATCAGCGCGCAGCGGCTGCCATTGCCCCCGCGCCAGCACTAAGCAGCCAACTCACCAGCAGCAGGAACGCCACCAGCATCGCAAACAATGCCGACACGCCTCGGCGCGTCTCATGGTCTCCAAACAGCGGCTTCTTCCCATATTCCATGCCGATGAAGTAAGCGCCGAACACGGTAGCCAGGTAATGCACCGCGCCGAAGGTTTCTCCCAGCTCGCCCTTGCGCTCGTGTTCCACCACCAGGTGGGACAGCGCCACCAGCACCAGATAGGCAATCGACGCTTTCAGCGGCGGCAGGTACAGCCCCATGGACTCCACCCAGTGCTTCACACCAGGCTTCCAGCGCGCCACCAGCGGCAGGATCAGATTGTGGGTGATCCCGGTCAGAAAAATCAGCTTGAGTAATACCGTCTTGTGTAGGCTTGCACTGCCCAGGGCCAGGTTGTGGATATTGGTCTCCGCCTGGCGGTTATTCTTCGCAAAATACTCGGGCGAAGCCACGTTGAGGATACGCTGGAACCAGCTGATTTCCTCCAGCGCCGCCAGCGCCACCAGTCCACCAAGCCCAAACAGCACCAGCAGCTCGAACGCGGACGTGTCACCCCGCCCCCAGCGCCGCGCGCCCACATAAAACAGCATGGCCGATATCACGGTAAAGCACAGGAACTGCAGCCATTCGATGACGCCGTCCTCCGTCAGCAATTGCGCCATGGCTGCGGGATTACCCGAAAAGGCTACCGCCGCAATAAGTATCAGCAGGTTCACGCCAATGGCCGTGGCCAGCACCGGATGGGTGTAAGAAGATTTAAGCGACACGCAATGGACTCCTTGGTTGATATGTCAGTAGTAGCTTTAGCCGGCCGGCAGCGGGACCGCGCCGCGCGCAAGCCGCGCACGCAGCAGCGACACCAGCGCCGCGCACGACCAGATCCACAGCAGCGGATCGAGCAGCGAATCCCACAGGTTACCCGATGGCAGGCGCAGTAGTGTGAACAAGGCGAGCGCCATGAACAATGCCAGCGTGGTCACCCGCGCGCCGCGCATGGCGATGGCGCCCGCACAGGCCAGCATTCCCAGCAGCGCGGCGCCAGGCGCGAGCGCGGGGCCAAAGCCCCAGAAATAACTGCCCTGCGCGAACACGCCGATGGCGTCAAGGTACAACAGCAGCCCCACAGGCGCCAGCACGATGGCCAGGACAGGTGGAAGCCGGTACCGCCCCGGCTCACCACGTACGCGCCACCAGATGCTGGCCAGGCAGCAGCCCACCAGCAGGCCGCTGGGATACTGGCACGCCAGCCCCACCCAGTAGGCATACGATGCCTCGCCGGGCAGTAGCGCGGCGCATGCTGCGGCCAGCATGACCAGGCCCGCATGCCAGTACGTCAGCGGCCGCGCGCGGGGCCACCAGTAAATAACGATGGCTGACGCGACAACGGCCCAGCCGATACGCCCGTAGCCGATCTGCAGCGCGAGTTCTGGAAGGTTCATGGTGAAGCGCTCGAATGAATACGAAAACGGTGATGCGCAATGGCCTGGCGCTGATGGGTATAGGTGACATGCAGCTCGTCCCCTACCTGCTGCAGCGTCGGATATGAAAATTCGTCGCCTGCACTGCCTTTCGCGATATCGACCACATGCTCCCATGTATGGGCATCGCTGGAACTGGACAGGCGCAGGATGCTGCGCGAGCTGCCACCGGCCACCACATGATTATGCAGCATCAGGAACTTGCCGCTGGCAAGGCGCACCGTGGCCAGCGAAGTATTGTCATTGGGGAGATCAAGCGCGGGCAAGTCTTCCCAGTTTTCGCCGCCATCGCGGCTCAGCGCTTGCTGCACGCGCTTGTCGTCGCTCGCGTCGCGCATCCAGGCCCGCACTTCCGACGCCGAGATGGCGGCAATCGTCGGCTGCAGCGTGGAGTCACTCTCGCCGATCCGTGCAAACCATTTGGGCTCGCCCTCGGGGTCAAAGGAGATCATCATGGGGTACTTGATCCCCATCTCGAAATACGCCGGCAGCCACCAGCCGCCGTCGGTCAGGCCCACCGGCGACGTGCGTACCAGCGCGCTGGTGTTGAACATCGGTGACAGGGGCAGCACGCGCCGCACGGCAAACCTGGCGCCTTCGCTGGTGGAACTCAGATGCACGATGCGCGACGCCGCCCAGCCGCCAAGGCCGGTGGCCACCACGTACAGGTGGATGGTGCCGCGATGATCCGTCCATGCGACCGGGTTGCCGATGCGGCGCACGCCAAAGCCCAGTTCCCGGGCCAGCGAATCGCGGCTGGCCACTTCCCAGGCGGCGCTCCAGCTGCTGCCGGACCAGCGCGAGGCATATACCTTGACGTTGGGCCCACTTTCCCGGCTGCCCGCCCACCAGAACGCGAGCATGTGTTCCCCCGGCAGGGTCGCCAGCGTGCTGGCGTGGGCCGATGGCGTATCCGGGGGCATGGGAATGAGCGAGCGCGAAAGCTCCTTGAGCTCCACGTCTACCGCCTGGCCGCCCACGCTGACGGCAGGCGTGGCCCTGTGCATGGTCGGGTGGGACCAGCGCCATGCTTCCACAGCCGCGGCACCGGCCGTGATCAGGATGGCAATGGACAGTAACAGCGCCTTGCCGCGCCCTTGCATCAAGCCTGGCATGCCGGGTGTGCCCTACATTGTTGAGGCCGCATTGCTTGGTCCTTCATTGCGGAGAGAGGGAAAGTGCTAAGCGGCACGGTAGACGCATTCCTGCACATCATGTTTGCCTGCTTGTTAATGCCGTTGCGCAGTTGCAATGCGCGGAACGTAACCGCGGAGTCTAACCCAGCATCTCAAATTGCGTCAACGCAAATTGGCTGCGGCATCCGGGAGTGAGGCACTAAGCAAGCGGCAGCACCACAGTGGCCACGGCGCCGCCGTGTTCGCCATTTGCCACACTTACACTGCCACGGTGCAGGGCCACGGCTTCTCGCACAAATGGCAGGCCGAGCCCGGTACTGCGGGCGCCGTCCGGCCGCGGCAGGGAATAGAAGCGCTCGAACAGCCGCTCCTGCGCAAACGGGGGAATCCCTTCGCCCTCGTCACGCACCGTGATCACGGCGCTGTGATCGAGCCGGGACACTGTCAGCGCGATCTTGCCGCTCTGGGGTGAAAAATCGATGGCGTTATCGAGCAGGTTGCCCAGCGCCTGGCGCAGCAGCAGCGCGTCGCCGGGCACCGTCAGGTCGTCCGCCGTCAAGGACAAGGTGAGGTCACGCGCGGCAAGGCGCGCGGCGCAATCGTCCTGCACTTGCGCTGCCAGCTCGCGCAGACTCACCTGCCCCGGCGCGTCCAGGTGCTGCTGCTTTTCCACGCGAATCAGCGCCAGCAGCTTGTCGATCAGCTGCTTCTGGCGCGCGTTCTGGTTGAGGATGTTGGACAGGAAGTGCGCGCGTTCGTGCGCCGGCATCTCTTCGCGCATCAACTCGGCCGAACCCTGGATCGCGGCAATGGGGCTTTTCAGTTCGTGGGCCATGGTGTGCATCAGTTCTTCCACGTACTCCTTGCCTTCGAGCTTTGCACGCATGGCGGCCAGCGCCCGCCCCAGCCGGCCAAACTCATTGTTACCCAGGTCCGGCAGCGCCACCTTCTTGCCTTCTTCGACGGCGGAGATATACAGCATCAGTTTGTTGAGCGAATGCGACAGCCACCACGCAAATGCCGCACCGATCAGGAGCGACATGATCAGCAACAGCGCGCCCCGCTCACGGATCACTTTCTGGCTGCGCTCCACGAACGGCTGCACCGCCAGATTGGGCTTGGCCACGGTGAGCACACCGATGATGCGGTCACCATCCTTGACCGGCGCCGCCACATGCATGACAGTGCTGTTTTCGTCGTAGCCGGCGCGGGTACTGCGCGCGCCATACTTGCCGCGCAAGGTGAGGTACACATCGTTCCAGCGCGAATAGTCACGCCCCACGTCCTGGCCTGCCGAATCGTAGATGACGATGCCGCGCGTATCGGTGATGTAGAAGCGCAGCGCCACGTCGGGCCTGGAAAAGCCAGCAATGCGCACATCCACCGTGCGCTTGCGCAGCGCGTTGATGCGGCTGATGACAACCGATTCACTCAGCGTACCGGCCTTGACGTCGTCGGCGAGAATGACCGCGAGCAGATGAGCGGTGTCCACCAGCGCATCTTCCTGCGTGGCGCGGACGCCCGGCTTGACCTGCTGCACAAACACGGTCAGCAGGAACCACGCGGCCAGTCCCACGATGAGGAAGTAGCCGAGCAGGATGCGCAGGCCGATTTTCATGCGCGCAGCAGGCTGTATCCCATACCACGGTGCGTGTGGATCGGATCGGTGGCGGGATCGATCAGGCGCAATTTGGCGCGCAGGGACTTCACGTGCGCATCCACTGTGCGGTCCAGCGTGTCCGGCGCATCAGCCCATACGCGGTCCATCAGCTGGGCGCGCGAAAGCACGTGGCCGGGATGCTCCAATAGTGTCTTGAGCAGCAGGTATTCGTAGCGCGTCAGGTCGAGCGTGTGGCCACAGTAGATGATGCGCGCCTCCAGCGCCCGCAGTTCGAAGCGTGCCGGCGCCGGGGCGGGCACGGGCGCCGGGGCCAGGCGCCGCAGCACCACGCGGATGCGCGCCACCAGTTCCCGCGGCGAGAAAGGCTTGGTCACGTAATCGTCGGCGCCAATTTCAAGACCGACGATGCGATCGATTTCGTCGCTGCGCGCCGTCAGGAAAATCACCGGCACATTGGAGAACTGGCGCAGCGAACGGCATACCTCGAAGCCGTTCATGTCCGGCAGGCCCACGTCAAGCACGATCAGCGCGGGCGCCGCATCACTGCGCAACAGTTCCAGCGCCTGCTGACCAAGCGCCACATGGACGGGCGTGAAACCGTCCGTGCGCAAGGCGTAGGCAATGCTGTCGGCAATCGCCAGTTCGTCTTCGACAATGAGGATGGTGCCGGGCATCGCTTGACCTATCAATGTAAAGCGCCAGTATCACGGCTGCCTGCGCATGCGTCAATGAATCCCGCGGCCACGCAGGCTGGCGGGTTTCACTTTTCCTGCAACAGAATTTGCACGTCCCGCGAATAGCCAGGCGCGGTCATGGTCAGCGTCGTGCCAATGCCGCCCACGGTGGTGTAATTGCCCTGCGCCGAGCCTTTTACCTGGCGCGTCTCGTAGACCATGCCGTCAAACACCAGCGTGAGCGCGGGCCGCTGGAAGGTGCCCGTCACGGTGATGGGAACGGCGGCCGGTGCACTTTCTTCCTTCATGGTGCCGGTGCCGCTGACCTGCCCATTGCTGCCTTCCTGCAGCCGGAATTCCAGCCGAATCGCATTGGGACCGTTGACAATGCCGGTCCAGTCGCCCGCCACCGATTGCAGCGTGGCGTTGAGCGAATTGTTGATGTCCTGCTCGGTCGGCCCGCCGCCACCACCACACGAGGAAGTCAGCAGCGCGACTGTTAGTCCGGTGGCAATTGATAAGCGGCGCATGGCGTTGTCTCCTCGTGAATTGGCGTTGGCAGGCAATTATATGTGCAGCCAGGCACGTTGCATAAAAATTTGGCATTCGGCGCCTGCCCCTTGGCGAACCTGACGCCTGAGGTCCAGACAGAAGCCGCTGCATGTATGATGTCCGCCATCGGTGCACGGGCTTTCATACCGTGGCCGGGGTACGTTCACTGTTGACCGCACGGTTGGAGACCGATCCAGGTATGAATGCAAAGAGAAATGATGTTCCCGCCGCCGACTTCCAGTCGCCCGTGACGGCGTTTGCCGAGTCGCCGCTGGGAGGGACGCTGCTCAAGGTGCTGGCAGAAGGCTCGGCTGCCAATCGTGCCATTGCCGACTACCTGCTGCGCAACCAGATCAGGGTCACGGCATGGGGCATCGAAGAACTGGCGGAACACTGCAAGGTCTCCACCGCCAGTATCAGCCGCTTCGCGCGTGACATCGGTTTCAAGAATTATTCGGCCATGCGCAACGAGGTGGCACTCACGCTGCAGTCAGTGCTGCAGCCGGTGGAAAAGCTGCGCAACAATATCGGACGTCCGGCCGGCGGCACCCATCCCGCGCTCGAAAGCCTGGAGTACGCCGCAGCAAACCTCAACGCCTGCAAGCAGTCGCTGGACGCGGCGCAGCTCGACGCCATTGTCAGCGCCCTGTCCAAGGCACGCACCGTGTACGTGATGGGATTTGGCCTGTCATCCCAGCTGGCGGCAATGCTGGCACTGCACCTGCAGCCCTTCTGCCAGCATGTCATCGACGTGGCCGGCCAGGGCGGGACCGAGATCGCGGCCGGCCACCTGGCCCATATCACGGAGCGCGATGTGCTGGTGGTGATCTCGTTTCCCCGCTATTCGCTGGACGTGATCCGCCTGACAGGGTTTGCGCGCGAGCGCAATGCGTGCATCGTATCGATCACCGATTCGCCGGCTTCGGCGCTGGCCGGCCTGGCCACGCATGCAGTCTACGCCCAGAGCGAGCATCCGGTCCTGCCAAGCAGCGCAACCGCGGCCATGGCGATCATCGAAGCACTGGTTGTGGCGCTGATGGTGTCGAACAAGGAAAACGTGGCCAAGGCAGCACGGCTGACCGATGCGCTGTCGGCGTGGCTGTACGGACCAGACGCGGGTGCGGGACAGCGCCGGCCGTCTCGATCAAGCGGAGACTGACCGGCCCTTTGCTTATGCTGTCCCGCTAACGCTTGATTCCCAGCTGCGCCGGCGCATGCACCACCTTGTCGGTGAAGGTGATGCTGTGTACACCCTGCTGACAATGGGGGCCATCATTGCTGCGAAACTGCAGCTTGATGCTGGCATCGGCTCCCTTGACGCGCAGGGTGATCATCTCTGTCGAAGGCTGGCCTGCCTCCACCGCCCTGGCCTCGACATCGACATCGGTCGAGGCCACGCCAGTCATGACGACATTGATGCGCCGGCGTTTGACGATGTCTTCGCTGTCGTAGCAGCCGTGGAAGTACTTCACTTCATGAACTCCCGGCGTGGCGCGGAATACATAATCCTGCTTGACCGATGCGCTGGCCGCCGGCGCCAGAAGGACGGCCGCCGACAGCACCGCCAGTGTGAAAACTCGTTGCATGATCTTCTCCTTGTGATGAGCCGCGCTCATTTGGTCGCCCATGCGCCGTTGTTGGAACTCCAGTAGCCGGTGGTGCCGCCGCTGCCGGTCCAGTTGACGAGATTGAAGCTGTTGGCGCCCGTGGCGGTGCCTGGCACCTTGTACACCCGCAGCGCGTCGCCTGCGCGATACCAGGTCAGGGGCGTTGAAGGCTGCAGCACTTCAGGACTGTTGGTGCCGCGCACAAAAAGTGCATTGCCGGTGCCGTACACCCGCGCTGCGCCTGCCGCATCAATCGCCACGGCCGTGTTTTCATCCGCACCCACGCCGCTCATCGCGGCCCACCCAGCACCGTAGTTATAGATGCTGCTTGCCATGAAGGTCGCGAGCCGCGGCTGCCGGTTGCGCTCGGTGAAGTGGGTATCGGTCACCAGGTTGGCCAGGAGCGGATTGGCGAGAAAGCTGTTGCCAATCGTGACCGCGGTGGGATTCTGGAGCACTGCCGTGGTATCAGGCGCGCCGCCCGGATGGTAGTACTGCCCCAAAATAGCCATGCCGGCGCTGGTGCCGCCCACGGGCGCGCGCTTGGTGCCGATCAGGTAATTGAGGGCGTTGCCGACGCCCTGCCCTTTGAAGTAATTGATGTAGTCGGCCTGGTTGCCGCCGGCCATGAAGACCGCGCCAGCATTCTTGATGGTTTGCACCACGCAGGCGTCGTTGGCCTGGGTGGTGTTGGTGATCAGGAGGGTCTGGACCGAGTTGACGCCCCCAAGTCCGTAGATGTACTCGTTGTAGGCATTGGTACCAGTGGAACGCAGCACCACGAAGTCGCCACCGCCTGCGCGCGCGATCATCCATTTAATGGCTTCATCCACGTCCGGGCCGCCACCCATCATGACCGTGCCGCCGATGGTGGTGCTGGCCTTGGGCGTCGCGTTGCCTGTCTTGCCGAGATTGACCTTGCTTGGCAGCGTGCACGCCGTTGGCGTACCACCGCCGCCGCCCGGGAGCGTGACATTGAGGCTGTACGACCCTGTGCCGGCGTAGCGCTTGACGCGCAAATAGTAGGTGCCGGTGGAAGTGGCGTTGTAGCTGCCTGTTTCGGGATTGCTGGAAGTGGAACGATAGGCCACGTAGCTGCCCGTTGCCTTGTACAGATACCAGTCTAGATCGATCCCGGCCGCGTGCGACATGCTGATTGAGATTGTCCCTGTAGCGGGGACTTCAAACCGGAACCAGTCGTAGTCGCTGCTGGAACTGATCGTGCCGGATACGGCCGTTCCCGAGCACAGGCCAGAATTGGCCTGCGTGTCGGTATTGTTGGGTTCTGTTTCGGTTGCAAGGCAGGCTGCCAACGCCGTATTGCCCAGTGCTAGTGCACTTAGTAGCGACAGTTTCCTGACCAGATTTTTTGTCTTCATTGTTGTTGTCTCCGCTATTGCCGGACTACGGTCGCGGTCCGGATTCTTCTTTTCTGCTGTTGCGCAATGGCCTTGTTGCCCACCTCCTTTGATGCAAATATTTATTCACACACCGGTTCAGTGAAAGGATTTTTACACAAATATACGGCAAACATGTTCGCCGCTCCAGCGTTTTTCCATTCGTGTTGAAATACGCCACAGTGTCAAAGGCGATGCAGCAGCGGCTACCGCCGCCGTCGCCGCGGGCGAGTTGGTCAGAAAGGAAAGCGCAATGACCAGTTCATCGCTACGGCTCTGCGCTATGCGCCAGCGATTCGGCTGGCGGTGCGATGATTCCCGTTTGTTCGGATCGTCTGCGCCGGGTCACCCGCGCGGGCCGTTTCCGCTCAATCGTCGAAATCACCCCAGTCGTAACCTGTGTCGCTTGCGTCACATAGATCCATGTCGGCATCGCAGCCCTCGCCATGCTCACAGAAGATCCAAAGGAACACGGACGCGGTGACCGCGAAGACGAGGGCGCATGCGGCAACGGTTGCGGCGATTTCGCCAAGAGACCAGGACACAAAGTGCGGTCCCACGGCAATCGTGCCGACGAGTGCCCCCAGTAGTCCCGCATAGAATGCTCCGCTACTCAGAAATGTCGCTGGTGAAGGCTTCTTGCATAGTTCACAGACGGTAGCGCGGCCCATAAAAATCTCCCTGTTGGCACAACGATGATTGGGTGAAGCTGTACCCAATGTAGTGCAAGCCAAGGAATAAGTAAAACATCATTTTATGATCACCACCATTCAGAAAATGGATATCTTGGGAGTGTGACGGTGGGCCGCTGTCAGGAGCGGCCCCGGCGCGGCGGGACCAGCACCCAGCTGACCAGCACAAGCAGCGCGAATAAGGAATAGGCTGCAATAAACACCCAGGACGGTGCTTCAAAGAACAGCAGCTCGCGCAGCCAGAAGGCAATGAAGTCACCTTCATAGGTCAGCTGCCCACCGCGCAGGCGCAGCCAGAGTTCAAGCGTGGTCAGGGGGCAGACGATACCGAGCCATGCCTCCATGGCGACGTAGGCAATGGCGGCCAGGTGCATGGCGCGGAACCAGAAGTTGCGCACCCATGCCCATCCCAGCCAGCCGCCCATCAGCGTCAGGATCAGTGCGCCAATAATGAACAACACCACCCCCACATGCGCAACAAGCACGGCATTGGCGAGGACAATATAGGAGTCAGGAGAGAGGGTCACGCTTGCCATTGTAAGCGCCTGTGGGCGTGGACGGCAGGCACGCCACCCTTGAAACAAACGGGGCCGGACCCGTGCGCAGCATGTGCGACGTAGTCCGGCCCCGTTACCTCCGCGCAGTGCCGCGCGGATGGTGAGAAGACTTATTGCAGCTTGATTTCGACGTCCACGCCAGCTGGCAGGTCCAGCTTCATCAGTGCGTCAACAGTCTTGTCGGTTGGGTCAACAATGTCCATCAGGCGCTGGTGGGTACGGATCTCGAACTGGTCGCGCGAGGTCTTGTTCACGTGCGGGGAACGCAGCACGTCAAAACGCTGGATGCGGGTTGGCAGTGGAACCGGACCCTTGACGACGGCGCCGGTACGCTTGGCGGTCTCGACGATTTCCAGGGCGGACTGATCGATCAGCTTGTAATCGAAAGCCTTGAGGCGAATACGGATCTTCTGGTTTGCTGCGGACATGGTAATTCCTTCAAAGAGCGAACCGGGCGGGGTGCACCGGCAATAAGTAGGGAGCCTGTCTGCCATTTCGGGCAGGGCGCACAGTATATCCTGTTTCAAGCCTGAAATTTCATCCCCACCGATATTTGTTTTCGGCGCATCAATCCGCCACGCGCCGGCTATGCCGATTTCGCGGTAATGACGACGACGCCGGCACAAGACAGCGGCTGCAAGCTCGTGCAACCTTGCTGGTTTGTTAAATTTATAGAGGTTGAGAATGACAGGTAAAACGATGCGCCTGGCCGCTGCGCTGTTGCTGGCCGTGGCCAGCCTGGGTGTCCAGGCGGGCATTCCGTACAACAATCACGCTTACAACTTCCAACAGCCGAGCGGCGAAGTGTTGCGCGTGCTTGTGGACGGCAATGACTACTATGCGGAAGAACGGACCGCCGACGGTGCCTTGATCATTTACGACCCGGCGAAGAAGGGGTTTTGCTACGCGCACGTGAATGCGGCGGGCACTGCCCTCGTTTCCACGGGCGTCCTGGCGAGCAATGCGCAGCTGCGCAGCATGAACGGCAAGATGGACAAGCAGCCGGGCCTGAGCACTGCGGCAAAGGCATTGAAGGCACGCCAGCGTTATCAAAAGCTGCACGGGCATGCGCCAGAGGCGGCCAATGACAAGCTGCGCAAGGCTTCCACGCAGGCCGCATCAACGGGCATGTCGCCCATGGCGGTCGCCACTGGCGCCATGCGTGGCCTTACCGTCATCATCGACTTCTCCGACGCGCCGGCGACGATCAGCCAGGCACAAGTGTCGTCCTTCCTCAATGATGTGCCCTACACCGGCTTCGGCAATGCCCAGTCCGTACGCGGCTACTTCCAGAGCGTTTCGGGCGGCAAGCTCGACTACCAGAATACGGTCACCCGCTACTACCGGGCGCGGCGTCCCAAGTCCTATTACGCCGATGCCAGTTTGGATTCGGGCGTGCGCTCGCAAGAGCTGATCACCGAGGCCCTGAACTGGCTGAAAGCGCAGAACTTCGACTTCGCCACGCTCAGCAGGGACAGCTACAACCGCATCAAGGGCCTCAACTTTTTTTACGCCGGCCAAGCCAACAGTCCGTGGGCCAAGGGCTTGTGGCCGCATATGGGAACTTTGTGGCCCCAGTTCTGCTCGAACGGTATCTGCACCAACACCTACCAGATTTCCGACATGGGGCCGCAGCTGGCTATCGGCACCTTTGCCCACGAAACGGGCCATCTGCTCATGGACTGGCCAGACTTGTACGATTACGACGGCAGCTCAGAAGGATCGGTGGCCGACTTTTGCCTGATGGGCACCGGTGGCGTGGGTTACCAGAGCCAGTTCCGGCCAGTGCCGCCCAACGGATTCTTTCGTTATCTGTCCGGCTGGGCCAGTGTGACCGAACTCAATCCCGCCATCAACCGCACGCCGCCCACCGGGCGCTTGAGTCATACCTCGGGCAGCCACTCCCTGTATCGCTGGAGCAATCCGGGTAACCCAAGTGAAGCGTTTTATGTGGAAGCCCTGCACAAGAGCGACCAGAACCTGTATCAGCCGGACCAGGGCCTGGCCATTTTCCACACCGACCCGAGCGGTGACAACAGCAGCGAGTGGAAGCCCTATGTGCAGATGGAACACGCCGATGGGCGGCGTGATCCGGAGTACAACGTGAACCGCGGCGACGCAACGGATCTGTTCGACGGCGCCGCCACCAAGAGTTTCAGCGACACGCTGCCCAATGCCCTGACGGCGCGCGGCACCAACTCCAAATGGTCGAATGGCTATGGCTCGGGACTGGCGCTCCATAACATCAGCACGCCGGCCAGGACGATTTCCTTTGATGTTGGCGCAGCCGGGGCCGGTGTGAGTTACACCGGTTCGCTGGCAGCCGGGGCCCGCGTCATCCACCCTGCTCCCTGGTTCGAATACGCGGGCGGCACCATCAAGGCCACCCTGATCGGACCGTCGACGGCCGACTTCGATTTGCTGCTCGAACGCTGGAATGGCAGCGCCTGGGCGAAGGCGGCTGCAAGTGAGTCGCACACATCGAGCGAAGTGATTTCCTACGCGGCGTCGGCCGGCTACTACCGGATCACCGTGTATTCCTACAGCGGTTCCGGGGCCTACAAGCTGCTTGTCTACAAGTAGCGCAAGCGAATCATTTCGCCTGAAGTAACAATGCCGCAGCCCGTATGGCGGGGTGCGGCATGTGCATTGCGCAAACCGGTCGACTTACTTCAGGGTCCACACATACTGGACAGGCTGCCATGACCTGACCGCCTCGCCACCTTTAATGGCCGGGCTGAACCGGCATTTGGCAATGGCTACGCGCGCTGCCTCGTCAAGGTCGGCATGGCCGCTTGAGGTCTTGACCTTGGCATCCTCGGTCTTGCCGTCGGTGCCCACCAGGAAGGCAACAGTCACGGTGCCCTCGCGCTTGTTGGCCAGCGCGTCCTTGGGGTACATGGGCTTGGCGCAGCTATTGAAATCAGCGACGGCCGGGCGGTCGGCGTCGGCAGCCAGCGCAGGCGCCGCGCAGCCTGCCAGGGCCAGCAGCACAGCCGGGGCCAGCATAAAACGGTGGGGTAGTTGCAGCATGATGATCTCCTCTAATGGTTGGTGTAGAAGTAGAATATCTTGTCTAGACACGAATGTCTAGTACCGCCTGCATAGGCGCCACAAAAAATCAGGGCCGGAGACATTCGCGTTGTGCGCGAACCTCTCCGGCCCTGAATGCCCCGCGAGCGCGAGGCAGGAAACGGTGGTGATTACTGCAGCTTGATCTCGACGTCCACGCCAGCTGGCAGGTCCAGCTTCATCAGTGCGTCAACGGTCTTGTCGGTTGGGTCGACAATGTCCATCAGGCGCTGGTGGGTACGGATCTCGAACTGGTCGCGCGAAGTCTTGTTCACGTGCGGGGAACGCAGCACGTCAAAACGCTGGATGCGGGTTGGCAGTGGAACCGGACCCTTGACGACGGCGCCGGTACGCTTGGCGGTCTCGACGATTTCCAGGGCGGACTGGTCGATCAGCTTGTAATCGAAAGCCTTGAGGCGAATGCGGATTTTCTGGTTTGGTGCGGACATGGTATTTCCTTAAAGAGCGAACCGGGCTGCGAGGCACCGGCAATATGTGAGTGCTACCGTAAAACAAACAGAAGCGGGCCGTGGCCCGCTCCTGTCACGCCGAACTTACTATCGAATTACTTCGACGCTTCGCCCAGGATCTTTGCAACAACGCCTGCACCAACGGTACGGCCACCTTCGCGGATAGCGAAGCGCAGACCTTCTTCCATCGCGATCGGGTTGATCAGCTTGACGGTGATCGACACGTTATCGCCTGGCATGACCATTTCCTTGTCCGCTGGCAGTTCGATCGAACCGGTCACGTCCGTGGTACGGAAGTAGAACTGTGGGCGATAGTTGTTGAAGAATGGGGTGTGACGACCGCCCTCGTCCTTCGACAGCACATAGATCTCGCCGGTGAAGTGGTTGTGCGGCTTGATCGAACCTGGCTTGGCCAGAACCTGGCCACGCTCCACGTCTTCACGCTTGGTGCCGCGCAGCAGCAGACCAACGTTGTCGCCAGCCTGACCCTGGTCCAGCAGCTTGCGGAACATTTCCACGCCGGTGCAGGTGGTCTTGACGGTGTCCTTGATGCCGACGATTTCAATCTCTTCGCCAACCTTGATGATGCCGCGCTCAACACGACCGGTCACCACGGTACCGCGGCCGGAGATCGAGAACACGTCTTCCACTGGCATCAGGAAGGCGCCGTCCACAGCGCGCTCTGGCGTCGGGATGTAGCTGTCCAGTGCTTCGGCCAGGGCCATGATGGCCTGCTCGCCCATTTCGCCGGCGTCGCCGTCCAGGGCCATACGTGCCGAACCCTTGATGATTGGCAGGTCGTCGCCTGGGAACTCGTACTTCGAGAGGAGCTCGCGCACTTCCATTTCAACCAGTTCCAGCAGTTCTGCATCGTCGACCAGGTCGCACTTGTTCAGGAACACGATGATGTAAGGAACGCCAACCTGGCGTGCCAGCAGGATGTGCTCGCGGGTCTGTGGCATTGGGCCGTCAGCAGCCGAGCATACCAGGATCGCGCCGTCCATCTGGGCAGCACCGGTAATCATGTTCTTGATGTAGTCGGCGTGGCCTGGGCAGTCAACGTGCGCGTAGTGACGGTTGGCGGTCTCGTACTCGACGTGGGCGGTGTTGATGGTGATGCCGCGTGCTTTTTCTTCTGGTGCTGCATCGATCTGGTCGTAAGCTTTTGCTTCGCCGCCGAATTTCTTCGACAGAACGGTAGCGATAGCTGCAGTCAGGGTGGTCTTGCCGTGGTCGACGTGGCCGATGGTGCCGACGTTGACGTGCGGCTTGGTCCGTTCGAATTTACCTTTTGCCATTTTTCAAGTTCCTTAAAGTTTATTATTTGCGGGACAGAGCACGGTGTTCACGCTTGTGCTCTGTCCTCAACTGACTAGATTTTTCTGACTAACGAATTACTTGCTCTTGGCCGTCACGATTGCATCGGTAACGTGCTTAGGCGCTTCCGAATAGTGCTTGAATTCCATCGTGTAGGTTGCACGGCCTTGCGTTGCGGAACGCAGCGAGGTCGAGTAACCGAACATTTCCGACAGAGGCACTTCGGCTTTGATGATCTTGCCACCGCCGCCCGGGATTTCGTCCATGCCCTGCACCATACCACGGCGGGACGACAGGTCGCCCATCACGGTACCGGCGTAGTCTTCCGGCGTTTCCACTTCCACAGCCATCATCGGCTCGAGGATGACTGGCGATGCTTTGCGGCAGCCGTCCTTGAATGCCATCGACGCGGCCATCTGGAACGCGTTTTCGTTCGAGTCCACATCGTGGTACGAACCGAAGAACAGCGTGACCTTGACGTCCACCACTGGGTAGCCGGCCAGAACACCGGTGTTGAGCGTGCCGCGCACACCCTTTTCAACTGCAGGGATGTATTCGCGTGGAACGGTGCCGCCCTTGATGGCGTCAACGAACTCGAAGCCCTTGCCTGGCTCTTGCGGCTCGATCTTCAGCACCACGTGACCGTACTGACCACGACCACCGGACTGCTTGACGAACTTGCCTTCAGACTCTTCGCACACCTTGCGGATCGTCTCGCGGTAAGCCACTTGTGGCTTGCCGACGGTCGCTTCGACGCCGAATTCGCGCTTCATGCGGTCAACGATAATTTCCAGGTGCAGCTCGCCCATACCACCGATGATGGTCTGGCCCGACTCTTCGTCGGTCTTGACGCGGAACGAAGGATCTTCCTGTGCCAGGCGGTTCAGGGCCAGGCCCATCTTTTCCTGGTCAGCCTTGGTCTTCGGCTCAACAGCCTGCTGAATGACCGGCTCAGGGAATACCATCTTTTCCAGCGTGATGATGGCCGATGGATCGCACAGGGTTTCGCCCGTGGTTGCATCTTTCAGGCCCACGGCTGCGGCGATGTCGCCGGCGCGTACTTCCTTGATTTCTTCGCGCTGGTTGGCGTGCATCTGCAGAATACGGCCAAGACGTTCCTTCTTGTTCTTGATCGGATTGTAGACGGTGTCGCCCGAATTGATGGTGCCCGAGTAGACGCGGAAGAAGATCAGCTGGCCCACGAACGGGTCGGTCATGATCTTGAATGCCAGCGCGGCGAATTTCTCGTCGTCGGCAGCCTTGCGGGTCGTTGGCTGGTCATCTTCGTCCGTGCCGCCCACTGGTGGAATATCCACTGGCGATGGCAGGTATTCGATCACGCCGTCGAGCATGGCCTGTACGCCCTTGTTCTTGAACGCGGTGCCGCACATCATGGGAACGATTTCCGACGCGATGGTACGCTGGCGCAGGGCGGCCTTGATCTCTTCTTCCGACAGATCGCCTTCTTCCAGGTACTTGTTCATCAGTTCGTCGGTCGCTTCAGCAGCGGTTTCGACCATCTTCAGGCGCCACTCGTTGGCCTGCTCGACCAGCTCCGCAGGAATCTCGCGGTAGTCGAACTTCATGCCCTGCGACGCGTCGTCCCAGTAGATGGCTTTCATCTTGACCAGGTCGACCACACCCTTGAAGTTGTCTTCAGCGCCGATAGGAATCTGCAGCGGGATCGGGTTGGCCTTCAGGCGAGCGCGCATCTGCTCGTAGACCTTGAAGAAGTTCGCACCGGTGCGGTCCATCTTGTTGACGAAGGCCAGACGTGGCACCTTGTACTTGTTAGCCTGGCGCCAAACGGTTTCCGACTGAGGCTGAACACCGCCCACAGCGCAGTAAACCATGCAGGCACCGTCGAGCACGCGCATCGAGCGCTCAACTTCAATGGTGAAGTCAACGTGGCCCGGGGTGTCGATGATGTTGATGTGGTGCTCAGGGAAGTTGTTAGCCATACCCTTCCAGAAGCAAGTCGTTGCAGCCGAGGTAATCGTGATACCGCGTTCCTGCTCCTGCTCCATCCAGTCCATGGTGGCCGCGCCATCATGCACTTCGCCGATCTTGTGGTTCACGCCCGTGTAGAACAGGACGCGCTCGGTCGTGGTGGTCTTGCCAGCGTCGATGTGAGCGGAGATACCGATATTGCGGTAGCGCTCAATGGGGGTCTTGCGTGCCATAATTATTCCTAAATCTTTTAATGGACAAAACCGAGCGGCATTTTGAATTCAAAATGCCCCCGGCCTCGAACAACAGATGCGAACCGCGCCCGGGTCTGTTGCAACCCGGGAATGGCCACTTGATTAGAAGCGGAAGTGCGAGAACGCCTTGTTCGCTTCAGCCATGCGGTGAACTTCGTCACGCTTCTTCATTGCACCGCCACGCATTTCAGCGGCTTCCATCAATTCACCACCCAGACGTTGCGGCATGGATTTTTCGCTGCGCTTGTTTGCGGCTTCGCGCAACCAACGCATGGACAGCGCCATACGACGTACTGGACGAACTTCCACTGGCACCTGGTAGTTGGCACCACCAACGCGGCGGGATTTCACCTCGACCATTGGCTTGGCGTTGTTGATCGCAGTAGCGAATACTTCAAGCGGGTCCTTGCCGGACTTTTGCTTGATGTGCTCGAACGCACCGTAGATGATGTTTTCAGCAACCGACTTCTTACCCGACAACATCAGAACGTTGACGAATTTTGCGACATCCTGGTTGCCGAATTTTGGATCAGGCAGGATCTCGCGTTTGGGGACTTCACGACGACGTGGCATTTCAATTCCTTTCAGTCTTCAGTTGAGCGCGCTGAGGCAGCACTCGCGGGTGGCCATCATAACCATCCACTTACTCGACCAGGTACGGCCGGTTCAACTATCTAATGGGTAAAAAGTAAATTACTTCTTACCAGCTTTTGCGCGCTTCGTACCGTACTTGGAACGAGCTTGCTTACGGTCTTTAACGCCCTGGGTATCCAGTGCACCGCGAACCATGTGGTAACGCACACCCGGCAAGTCCTTCACACGGCCGCCGCGCAGCAGCACGACACTGTGTTCTTGCAGGTTGTGGCCTTCACCGCCGATGTACGAAATGACTTCGAAACCGTTGGTCAGGCGAACTTTGGCGACCTTACGCAGAGCCGAGTTTGGCTTCTTTGGAGTCGTCGTGTACACACGGGTGCAAACACCACGTTTTTGCGGGCTGTTTTCCAGCGCCGGCGATTTGCTCTTCACGGTCAGGGCGACACGTGGGTTGCGAATCAGTTGATTGATGGTTGGCATCGTTATTAATCCAACAAAATTACAACGTGAATAACCCGGGCAAACGCCCGGGGACTAAAACTGAGTCCGGAACAAACCTGCTGCGGAGGCGCCGAAAGCCACTCGCAGGGAGCGGCTGGGGTGCGCACACGATGTGCAGAATAAATTCGAGAACTCGCGAGTATAAGGGGGATGGCAGGGCTGGTCAACTTGTTTACCGGCCAGCGGGGAACTTTGCGGGGCGAAGGCGGCCGGGGGACGGGTAATGCGTGGCCATCCGGACACAGGCAGGGGATACAGGAAGTCTACCCGCCAATGCTGGCCCGGCGCAATGAAAAAAGTATCGGGGCGCGGCAAACCGGCTGATAATACGGCCTCCTCACGATCTGTCCGCCCTGCTTCCATGCTTGCACTGCTGCGCCGCCCCGCCAATCTGTATCTGCTGCTGACCTACCTGGCGCTGTCGGCCGTGCCATTTGTGCCGCTGCTGCTGGGCAAGCCTCTGGAACGGCCGGGACAAGTGCTGGGCGTGGCGTGCGTGGCGTGGGTGGCGGTGTGGGCTGTGTTCAAGCGCCCGGCCTACTTTCACTGGCTGCTGATCCCGGCGTTCCTGGCACTGCCCACCGAGATCTATCTGTATACGTATTACGGCCAGGGCATTTCGACCCACCACCTGGGCATTATTGCCGAGACCAGCCCCAGCGAAGCGATGGAGTTTCTGGGCAGCACCGTCTGGCTGATGCTGGCGGTGATGCTGACATCCCTGGCATGGCTGGTGAGCTCGTGGCGCGCGGCCATCCTCACGCGCGACCTGGACTGGGACGACGCGTCGCGCTGGGCGGCGCTGGCGGTGCTGGGCGTCGGCGCTGGCGTGCTGGCGTATGGGTACGAATTCGGCATCGCCGGCAAGCCCACAGCTCCGGCGGTGGCACAATCGGCGGCGCATACCATTCCTGCCAACAGCAGTGCGAGCACCCGCAACACGCCATCGGCACGCGTGGAGGGCGCCCATGCAGTCTCCGAGGCCGCGTCTGCGAAGGGGGCGGATGGCGCGTCCCAGGCCGCACAAGCGAAGTCGGCCCGCCCCGCAGTAAAGCCTTCCATTCCCCCTCAGGACAGGCCGGTACCCGGCGCAAACCTTACCGGCATGAAATTGCCGGCCCTACCCCACATGGCCAAGCTGCCGGTGGAATACGATGCCTTAGCCAACTCGTGGCCATTCGGGCTTGCAGCCCGTGGCCGCGCCTTTTACAAGGAACGCCAGTACCTGGCCGAGCTTGGCGAGCGCAACAGCAAGTTTTCGTTCGGCGCGCGCCAGCAGCCAGCCGACTCCCGGCCGGAAATCGTGCTCATGGTCATTGGCGAATCGTCGCGTGCCGACCGCTGGAGCCTGAACGGCTACGCGCGCGACACCAACCCGCTGCTGAACAAAGAGGCCAACCTCATTAATCTTCCGGACGTGATCACCTCCGTCTCGGCCACGCGCCTGTCCGTCCCCGTGATGATTTCGCGTAAGCCGGCCACGCAAAGCCTGAAAAATGGTTTTTCGGAAAAGTCCTTCCTGACCGCTTACAAGGAAGCGGGATTCAAGACCTTCTGGCTGTCCAATCAAGTGTCATTTGGTGAGTTTGATACCCCCGTGTCCGTGTTTGCCAAAGAAGCCGACGTAGTCCAGTTTTTGAATCTGGGCGGCTTTACCAACCACTCCAACTTCGACGATGTGCTGCTCGGCCCGCTGAACCATGCCATTGCCGACGAGGCCGTGAAAAAACTGATCGTGCTGCACACGCTGGGCAGCCACTGGAATTACAGCCAGCGCCATCCCGAACAGTTCGACCGCTGGCAACCTTCCTTGTTCGGCGTAGACAAGCCAGTTGTGACCGACATCAAGATCAAGCTAAAACTGAACAACAGTTACGACAACACGATCCTGTACACCGACTGGTTTCTGGCCACTGTGATTGGGCGACTGAAGCAATCGGGCCAGCGCAGCGCCATGATGTATATGGCCGACCACGGGCAAGCCCTGTACGACAACAGCTGCAAGCTGGTGTTCCACGGCCACAATACGCAATATGACTTCCATGTGCCGGCCTTTGTCTGGCTGTCCGATGCCTACCTGGCCGACCGGCCCGACAAGGCAGCGCTCCTGCGCAAGCACCGCAAGGCTCGCCTGTCGACCGAAAACGCGTTTCATACGCTGCTGGACCTGGGCGACATACGCTATCCGGGCGAGCGGCCTGAGCGCAGCTTCGCAAACGAGCATTTTCGAGAACACACGCGCTATGTGGACAGCTACGGCTGGTCCAATTACGACAACGCCACGCGCCGGGGCGACTGCCGCGAGATCATCGACAAGGGCAAGCCGCTCAAACGTGAGAAATAGCCCGCCCGATCAGGCCCGGCGCGCTTCGGAAACGGGGGCGAGCACCAGCGCGGCGTGCGGTGGATGGGCGAGATAGCCATCAAGCCAGTCGAACACGCGCGCCGCGCCAGCCTCCACTTCCGCACCAAAGCCGCGTTCTGCCAGCAGGGCAATGCCATTGGTATGTGCCAGAACGCCCGGTGACAGCGACAGCTGGCCATGGACATCCTTTGCCACGCACATGGGCGCGAGCCGGTGACCGAGCAAGGATGCCAACATCAGATTGTGAGACGAGACCACCACCAGCCCCTTCGCAGCGAGCACGTTGAGGACCGCCGCCGCCGCAGAGACCGACTCCAGGTGGTTGGTGCCCCTGAATATCTCGTCAATGAGATAAACGCCCGGATGCGGGCCGTCGGCGGCGGCCAGCAGTTCCCTGGCGCGCCGCAGTTCGGCCATGTACAGGCTTTCGCCGCCCAGGATTGAATCTTCGCTCTGCATGCTCGAATACACCGGCAGCATCGATGCGCACGCCCGGCTCGCGTAACAGAAGCCGAAAGCACGCGCGCCGACCAGGTTGATGCCAATGGTGCGCAGCAGTGTGCTTTTTCCGATGCCGTTTTGGCCGGAGATGAAAGCGCCGCGCTCGGCCAACTGCACCGTCATCGGCTGCGCCTCCCCGAGCAGTGGATGGACCGCGCCTTCCAGCACCATTGCGTCGCGCGCGGCCAGGCCTGACCAGCACCACAGCCGCGTGTGCAGCAGATGCCGCGCCAGTGCCACGTCGGCCTCCAGGCTCGCGATCTCCAGGAAACAGCGCTGGAGGAAGCCCTTGTGCAGCGCAATCAGCTGGTGACACCTGAAAAAATGGCTCACATTCTTGAGCGCGAACCAGTCCTGGTACGCGGACAGCCCCGGCGTCAGGGCGGCATAGGGCGAGCGCGTGATGCCGCGATTGATCACGCCAGCCCTGGCCGCATCCTCGCCGCCGCGCAGCGAAACGACCCGCAGCAGCATCTGCAGCGATACGTTGGAGCGCGCCCAGGCTTCCACCGCGCGGTGGTAGCGCATCTGGTTGGCCATCAAAAAATACAGCAGCACCACCACAACGATAAGAGCGGCCTGGTACCAGAGCGACGCCGCCACTGCTGCTGCCAGCAGTATCGGCAAGAACCACACCTTCCCTGCCCAGGCTGGCGCCACCGGCGAGGGCTCCTCAAACAGCAAGGCTGCGATTTCAGTATCCGCATGGCGCAGCGATTTGCAGGTGCTGCGCGTTTGCTCCAGCAGCTGGGGGTTGGCGATGAACTCCTTCACCCGCGTCACGCTGCCCTCCGCCATGCCTGTCCGAAGCCGCTGGTACAAAGCCTGCTGGCCGAAGATGCTTACCTCATGCGACAGCTGCGCGCAATACTGCGATAGCAGCAGGTCTTTCCACGTTGCGTCATCGATGGCCGCCTGTCCTGTGTCCCGCAGCCGATGCAGCTCGGCGATATCCGTCTCGCTGAATGGATAGTCCAGCGGTTCCGGCTCGGTCACGCGGAACCACCGCTTCATTCCGATCCCTGCCTGCCTGCCCAATTGCGCAAGCCTCGATACAAAAGCGGACATACAACCTTCATCTTATGGGCGTGAGATGGCCATATGTGGCCAATTTGACAAAACAAAAGAGCTGGGGCGCAAAAGAGCCGTGCGCGCCAGATGACCGGCCCACCTCTGTCGCCGCTGCGTCCGTCCGCCGTCCGCGCCTGCCTGTACGGACACGCCGGACAGCGAACGCGGCATTACTTTATCTGCAATATCAACGACTTAGCATCTGGCACGCTTCCTGCATAAGGAGGTGCATTGCTTTCAACATTGATGCCCATGATCCGCGATACCTCATCCCAAGACGCCGTCATTGCCGTGCCGGCCGCGCACAAGAACAAGCGGCGCGCGATATTTGCTGCAGCCGCCGTGGCCGTGGCGCTCGGTAGTGTCTTCCTGGTTTCCAGCTGGCGCTCAAGCGAGCATTCCATCAACGCTTCGCGCATCCGGATCGCTGAAGTCACGCGTGGCACCCTGGTGCGCGACGCTGCCGTTAATGGCCGCGTGGTCGCGGCAGTGAGTCCCACCCTGTACTCCACTGCCCCCTCCACCGTGACCCTGAAAGTGGCAGCCGGCGACACCGTCAAGCGCGGCCAGGTCCTGGCGGTGCTGGAATCGCCCGATCTGTCGGACGCGCTCAAACGCGAACAATCGAGTTACCAGCAGCTGGAGGCCGAGGTGGCGCGCCAGCAGATCCTGGCCCGCAAACAGAAGCTGCTGGCGCAGCGCGAGGCCGACACCGCTGAAATCGACCGCCTGTCCGCCCAGCGCACGCTGGAACGCTACCAGGCTGTCGCCAACGAAGGCGTGATCGCCAAGATCGACTTCCAGAAAGCGAAGGATGCTTTGAGCTCGGCCGAGATTCGCGCCCGCCATGCCTCCAAGGCCGCGGTGCTGGAAAACGACGACGTGGGCCTGTCGCTCAAGACCAAGGTCAATGAACTGGATCGCCAGCGCCTGTCCATGGCCAACGCCCAGCGCCGCGTGGACGAATTGACGGTGCGCGCCCCCGTGGACGGCTTCATCGGCACGCTGTCCGTGCAAAACCGCAGCGTGGTGGCGGCCAACGTGGCGCTCATGACGCTGGTCGACCTGTCGCGCCTGGAGGTGGAGCTGGAAGTCCCGGAGAGCTACGTGGCAGACATGGGCCTTGGCATGAAGGCGGAAATTCAGCTGGGCGGCACCACCGCCACCGGCACGCTGTCTGCCCTGTCGCCGGAAGTGGTCAAGAACCAGGTACTGGCGCGCGTGCGCTTTGACGGCCCCCAACCCAAAGGACTGCGCCAGAGCCAGCGCGTGAGCGCCCGCCTGCTGATCGAAGAAAAACCCAACGTCCTGCTGCTGCCGCGTGGCCCGTTTGTGGAGAGCGAAGGCGGACGCTTCGCCTACCTGATGCAGGATGGCGTGGCCGTGCGCACCCCCATCACGCTTGGCGCCACCAGCATCTCGGCGGTCGAAATCCTTGCGGGCCTCAAGCCCGGCGACCAGGTAGTGGTCTCCGGCACCGATACATTCGCAAACGCCGCCCGCGTTTCCATCAACAAGTAAGCACTCAACAACACCAACAGGAGATCCCATGCTGCGCATGAAAAATCTGAGCAAGGTCTATCGCACCCACATGATCGAAACGCACGCCCTGCGCGGCTTTGAAATCCAGGTCAACAAGGGCGAATTTGTGACCGTCACCGGCCCTTCAGGCTCGGGCAAGACCAGCTTCCTTAACATTGCGGGCCTGCTCGAGGAATTCACCGATGGCGAGTATGTGCTCGACGGTGTCAACGTCAAGGGCATGGACGACAATGCCCGCTCGCGCCTGCGCAACGAAAAGCTGGGCTTCATTTTCCAGGGGTTCAACCTGATTCCCGACCTGTCGCTGTTTGATAACGTGGACGTACCGCTGCGCTACCGCGGCTTTAACGCTGCCGAACGCAAGGAACGCATCGAGGACGCACTGGCCAAGGTGGGACTGGCCTCGCGCATGAAGCACTACCCGGCAGAGCTGTCGGGCGGCCAGCAGCAGCGGGTGGCCATTGCGCGCGCCCTTGCCGGCTCGCCCAAGCTGCTGCTGGCCGACGAGCCCACCGGTAATCTCGACACCCAGATGGCGCGCGGCGTTATGGAACTGCTCGAAGAGATCAATGCCCAGGGCACCACCATCCTGATGGTGACCCACGATCCGGAGCTGGCCGTGCGCTCGCAGCGCAATGTCCACATCATCGACGGCCAGGTGTCGGACCTGGTGCGCAAGTCGCCCACGCTGGTGGACCAGAAAGCCGCCGGCGCGGCCCACGCCTGCTAAGGAGGGCGCATGTTCAGCTATTACTTCAAGCTTGGCCTGCGCAGCCTGCGGCGCAATCCCGCGCTGACGGCGCTGATGGTCCTGACGCTGGCCGTTGGCGTGGCAGCCAGCATTTCCACCCTGACCATCCTGCACGTAATGTCGGGCGACCCCATTCCGCACAAGAGCGACCGCCTGTTCGTGCCAGTAATGGACGTTGGCCGCCCCGACGACTATTCGCCCGGGCAGCGGCCCGACGACCCGCAAATGACATACACCGACGCGCGCAACCTTCTCAACTCGGGCCTGGGCGAGCGCCGCACCGCCATTTACGGCGTGGGAGCCGCGGTGGAAGCGCCGCGCAAGGACCTGAGTCCCGTCGCGGCACAGGGCCTGGCTGCCACGCGCGACGCATTTTCCATGTTCGACGCGCCTTTCCTTCACGGCCAGCCATGGAGCGAAGCAGACGACACCAGCGGCACCAAGGTGGTTGTCCTGTCGCGCAGCCTGTCCGAGAAAATGTTCGGCGACGCCAATCCGGTCGGCCAGCGCCTGCGCATGATGGATGGCGAATTTCAGGTCGTCGGCGTGCTTGACAACTGGCTGCCTGTTCCGCGCTACTACCGCCTGATTGGCGGGCCTGGGGCCTTTGGCCTGGAAGACGATTACTGGATTCCGTTCCAGACCGCGATCAACGGCAAGAACCGCAACCAGGGCAGCACCAACTGCAGCGGCGATGTGGATGCCGGCTTCCAGGCATTTATCGATTCCGATTGCACCTGGATCCAGTTCTGGTTCGAGGCCAAATCAAGCAGCGGCCGTGCCGAGATCGAAGACTACATCAAGGCCTACAGCGCCGAACAGCTCAAGCTCGGACGCATGAAGCGCAATGCCCCCACCCACGTCTACAACGTCATGGAGTGGCTGGAATATAACAAGGTAGTAGGCAACGACAGCAAGCTGTCGGCCTGGCTGGCCTTTGCCTTCCTGCTGCTTTGCCTGGTCAACGCAGTTGGCCTGCTGCTGGCGAAGTTTTCGGTGCGCGCCTCCGAGGTGGGCATCCGCCGCGCCCTGGGCGCGTCACGGCGCGAGATCTTCCGCCAGTTCCTGATCGAGACAGCGGTCGTCGGCCTGGCGGGCGGTGTCCTCGGCCTGGCCCTGGCGTTTGGTGCCCTCAGCCTGATCGCCATGCAGTCCAAGCAGATGGCGGTCATCGCCCAGATGGACTGGGTCATGCTGATCTTTACCTTTGTGCTGTCGGTGGTTGCAGCCATGATCGCCGGCCTGCTGCCGACCTGGCGCGCCTGCCAGATCACGCCGGCCATCCAACTTAAATCGCAGTAACCGGGAGCTTTCATGGAAATCCGTCCAATCATCTCCACGCTCGTGCGGAACAAGACCGGCCCGATGCTGGTGGCCATCCAGATCGCCATCAGCCTTGCCATCCTGTCCAACGCGCTTCATATCGTCAACGTACGCCAGGCCGTCGCCGCCCGTCCCAGCGGCCTGGTGGACGAGTCGTCGCTGTTCCAGCTCCAGACGCGCAACATCCACGAGGCCAACCACAGCGTGCAGCTGGCCACGCAAAAGCAGCAGACCGCCATCCTGCGCGCCGTACCCGGCGTGGTCTCGGTGGCCCGCGTCAACATGATTCCGCTGTCGCGCAACGGCAGCACTACCACGGTGGCTGCCGGCCGTGAAGACAGCGCCCTGACGGCTGATTCAGGCTACTACGTCTCGCCCGACCCGCTGGTACAGACCTGGGGCCTGAAGCTGGTGGAAGGGCGCGACTTTGTACCCGCCGAGCGCACGGAAATCGACAGCACGGTAGAAGACGAAAGCCCCAAGCACGTGCTGGTGACGCGCGCACTGGCCGCCAAGGTATGGCCGGACGCGAGTAGCTATGTCGGCAAGACCCTGTACTTTGGCCGCGGCGACAAGGCGACGTCTGCACAGGTCGTGGGCGTGGTCGAGCACCTGCAAACCCAGCGCGCCGAACTGGGGCCCTCGGCTGACCAGAACGTGATTTCGCCGGTACGCACGACGTTCGAAGCCTCGTTCTCGCTATTTACGATCCGCGCCGAACCGGGCCAGCGCGACCGGGTCATGAAAGAAGCCGAAGAAGCGCTGCGCAAGCACTCGGGTTTCCCGGTCCTGATCCGCATGAAGAGCATGGACGAAGTGCGCAGCGACCGCTATCGCGCCGACACTGCCCTGTCGTGGATGCTGATCACGGTGAGCGTACTGCTGCTCTTGATTACCGCCAGCGGCATTGTGGGCATGGCGAGCCTGTGGGTGCAGCAGCGCCGCAAGCAGATTGGCGTGCGGCGCGCACTCGGTGCGCGGCGTGTGGATATCATGCGCTACTTCCTGACCGAGAACGTCATGATCACGGCCGGCGGTGTGAGCGCCGGCCTGCTCGGCGCAATCGGCCTCAATCAGCTCCTGGTCAGCCAGCTCGAAATGGCGAAGCTGCCACTGCCTTACCTGCTGGGCGGCAGTCTCCTGTTCTTTGCACTTGGCGTGCTGGCGGTGTATGGCCCGGCCTGGCGCGCAGCCAGCATCTCGCCGGCGATGGCCACGCGCAGTGCCTGAGCCGGCACCACCGGTGATATGCTAGCGCCATGCCTACCGTACTGATAATTGACGATAACGCCGCCGTTGCCATCGCACTGGAAGTGCTGTTTTCACTGCACGACATCCACGCGCTGCACGCGGCATCGCCTGAGGAAGGCCTGGACCTGCTCGCGCGTGAAGACTTTGACCTGGTCATCCAGGACATGAACTTCACGGCGGACACCACTTCCGGCGAAGAAGGCGTGGCGCTGTTTCGCGAGATCCGGCAGCGCCATCCAGACCTGCCGGTCATCCTGCTGACTGCCTGGACCCACCTGGACGCCGCGGTGGACCTGATCAAGTCCGGCGCCGCCGATTATCTGTCCAAACCGTGGAACGACAACCGGCTTATTGCCACCGTCACCAACCTGATCGAACTGGGCCAGGCCAACCGCGCGCTGCGCCAGCACGCCCAGCGCGCAAGGCGCCAGCGGCGCGACCTGGAGCAGGGCTTCGACCTGCGCGGCATGGTATGGCAGGATGCCGCCACCGAGCGCATCCTGCACCTGGCGTGCCAGGTCGCGCGGGCCGACGTGCCGGTGCTGATCAGCGGCCCAAATGGCACCGGCAAGGAACGCATCGCCGAAATCATCCAGGCCAATTCTGCAGTGCGCGACGGCCCCTTTGTGGTGCTCAATTGCGGCGCCCTGCCGTCGGAACTGATCGAGGCGGAACTGTTTGGCGCCGATGCCGGGGCTTACACCGGCGCCTCCAAGGCGCGCGAAGGCAAATTCGAGGCGGCGGACGGCGGCACGCTCTTCCTCGACGAAATCGGCAACCTGCCGCTGGCCGGGCAAATGAAGCTGCTGCGCGTATTGGAAACCGGGCGCTTCGAGCGGCTGGGCTCCAATCGCGAGCGCCAGGTGAAGGTGCGGGTGATCAGCGCCACCAACGCAGATTTGCCCGCCATGATCCGGGCCGGCACCTTCCGCGAGGACCTGTTCTATCGCCTGAACGTGATCGAACTGCGCCTGCCGCCGCTGGCCGCGCGTCCGGCCGACATTCTGCCGCTGGCGTCGAGCTTTCTGGCCAATGGCAAAAAGCTCGACGCCGGCGCCCAGGCTTCGCTGCTGGCGCATGGATGGCCGGGTAACGTGCGGGAACTGAAGAACGTGATGGCGCGCGCCTGCCTGCTTGCCGCGGGCGACACCATCAAGGCAAGCGACCTTGGCCTGCCCATTTCGCCCGTGGTCCCGAGCGAAGCAGAGCCTGACCGTGATGCGATTACCCAGGCGCTGGCGCGCGCCAGCGGTGTAGTGGCGCAGGCTGCGGCGGACCTTGGCCTGTCGCGCCAGGCGCTGTACCGGCGCATGGAGCGCCTCGGAATCGCCAGGCCCTGATGGACAAGCCACGCGGCCTGCGCCTTTCGCTCGTCACGCGCTGGTCGGCGCTGGTGGCCACGCTCATGATCCTGGGCGTGGTCATTGCGCTGGTCCTTGATCATTTTTTGCCAGACCAGCCGCTGCTGGTGGGAGCGCTGTGCATGGCATGCGTGATTCCGATGGCGGTCATCACCATCCGCGCGCAGATCCAGCCCATTCTTTCCATGTTCCGCGCGCTGGAAGGCACGGTGACCAGTTACAAGGATGGCGACTTTTCCTTCGGCCTGCACTGGGACCAGAATGACGAAATGGCCGACCTGGTGCGGGCTCACAACGCCCTTGGTGAAGTGCTGCGCGAACAGCGCCTGGCGCTGGTGCAGCGCGAACTGCTGCTCGACACCATGGTCCAGAACACGCCGGTGGCCATGCTGCTGGTAGGTGACGCATCGAGTGCCGGCGCCATCATGTACGCCAACCTCTCGGCGCGCCAACTGCTCAACCAGGGGCGCAAGCTGGAGGGGCATCACCTGAGCGAAATCATGGAGACCGCAGCGCCGGCCCTGGTCGACGCGCTGGCGCGCGGCGGCGATGGGCTGTTCACCGCTGGTGAAGGCGACGAAGAAGAGGTGTACCACCTGGCTCGCCGCACCTTTACCCTGAATGGACGGCGCCACGAACTGCTGCTGCTGCGCCAGCTGACGCAGGAATTGCGGCGCCAGGAAGTACAGACCTGGAAGAAGGTCATCCGCGTCATCAGCCACGAATTGAATAATTCGCTGGCGCCCCTTACCTCCCTTGCGCACTCGGGGGCAGAGCTGGTACGGCGCGGCCAGACCGAGCGCCTGCCGCAGATATTGCAGACCATCGAAGAACGCACCCGGCACCTGGAAACCTTCATCCTTGGCTATGCGCGCTTTGCCAAACTCCCCACGCCGCGCATCGAAGCGTGCGATTGGAAGGTGTTCGTTGCGCGCCTGGCTTCGGAGGTGAAATTCAAGCTGGCTGGTTCGCTGCCGACCGAGCGGGCATGGTTTGACCAGGCACAGATCGAGCAGGCGCTTCTGAACCTGCTCAAGAACGCCCACGAATCGGGCTCCTCGCCGGAGCAGGTGGAACTGCACATCAAGAGCGCCATGGGCATGCTGCGCATTGAAGTGGCGGACCGTGGGCACGGCATGAATGATGCGGTACTGACCAACGCGCTCGTACCGTTCTATTCCACCAAACGCAGTGGCACGGGGTTGGGCCTGGCCCTGGCGCGCGAGATTGCGGAGGCCCATGGCGGTCGCATCACGTTGGCCAACCGCGACGGCGGCGGCCTGACCGTGACGCTGATCCTGCCGATGCCCATGTAAAATGGGGCATGCCCGACCTTTCGCCTGCCAGCCATTTTGACGCCCCGGGCCACCCGCCCGCCACCATCACCGAGTTTCGCGGGGTTCGCTCGCTGCACCTGGGTACCTCCTGGGTACAGGGCGCCATGCGCCTGGCAAAGCCCGACCACATCGAACTGGAATACGTCCAGATGATGATGATGTGGATGCTGTTCCTGGACCAGCCGCGCCACATTGTGCAGCTTGGCCTGGGCAGCGCCGCCCTGACCAAATTCAGCTACCAGCGTTTTCCGACCGCGCGCGTGTCGGTGGCCGAACTCAATCCCAACGTGATCGGGATCTGCCACGCCATGTTCGGGCTGCCGCCCAACGACGCGCGCCTGAACGTGCGCGAGATGGACGCCATGGATTTTGTGCTCGACAAGGCCAACCACGGCACGGTGGACGTGCTGCAGGTGGACCTGTACGACGAAGAGGCACGCGGCCCGGTGCTGGACTCGCAGGAGTTTTACCAGGCGTGCTTCGACTGCCTGACGGATGACGGCATCATGACCGCCAACGTGTTTGGCGACTTCAGCAACTACGACAAGAACCTGCTCAACATGGAACTGGTGTTCGATGCGGTGGTATGGCTGCCTGAAGTGCACGATGCGAACATCGTCGTCATCGCTTTCAAAAAGGCGCCGCAGATCGACTTCAGCGTGCTGTATGAGCGCGCCAATGCCATCAAGAAGACCATGAACCTGCCGGCCAAGAACTGGGTGACGGGCCTCAAGGCGTGGATGGCGGAACAGTAGAGTAATCCAGGCCAGCCAGTGACCCGCGCCTGAACGAATTGCGCTTGACCGGCGCGCCGCCTTGGCCGATCATCGCTGGGGCAGCGAAAAGCGCTACCTGTTCGCAGCACCCTACTCATCAACGGAGGCATAAATACATGAAACGATTGATTCTGGCCGCAATGCTGGCCACCGGGATTGCAGGCACGGCACACGCTGACGACGCGCTCAAGGCCGCTATCGCGAGCAAAGACCGCACCCCGGCCAACGTGGCACGCGACGGCGCCCGCCATCCCTACGAGACGCTGACCTTCTTCGGCATCAAGCCGACCATGACCGTGGTGGAGCTGAGCCCGGGCGGCGGCTGGTACACGGAGATCCTCGCGCCCTACCTGCGCGACAAGGGCAGGCTGATTGCAGCCGGCGAAGAGCCGACTTCGCCGAGCGAAGGCGCACGCCGCTACGCCGGCAACCTGACCAAGAAACTGGAAAGCAACCCGGCCATGTTCGCCAAGGTGCAGCGTGGCGTGTTCGAGCCACCGCGCGCCTTTAATATCGCGCCAGCGGGCAGCGCAGACATGGTGGTCACCTTCCGCAACCTGCACAACTGGACCAACCCTCCGGAGAAGGTCCAGGAGATCCTCAAGCAGGTGCATACCGTGCTGAAGCCAGGCGGTGTGTTTGGCGTGGTTGACCACCGCATGCCAGCATCCAAGCCTGCCAAGGACGGAAGCGGTTACCTGCACGAAGCAGAAGTGATCAAGATGATCGAAGCGGCCGGCTTCAAGCTGGAAGCCAAGTCCGAAGTGAACGCCAATCCAAAGGACACGGCGGATCACAACAAGGGGGTCTGGTCGCTGCCACCGGTACTGGCCAATAAGGACGTGGACCGTGAAAAGTACATGGCCATTGGCGAGAGCGATCGCATGACGCTCAAGTTCGTCAAGAAGTAATCAAGTCTGCCGGCCCTCAGAGGGCCGGTTTTTTTCAAGCTTCACATTCTTACGCCAGACATCAACATGACCGCTTCGCGCATCATCGCCGCGCTTGTACTTGCCGCTACCAGCCACCTGGCCGTTGCCCAGGAAACGCCTCGGGTCGAATCATCGGTGCCGGTGCCCGCCCAGGAGATTCCACCGAGTCTCGAGAACTCCGTCGTCAAGGTGTTCGCCACCCTGCGCCGGCCGGACCCGTTCCGGCCGTGGGGCAAGGCAGCGCCGGCGGAAGTGACCGGTTCCGGCGTGGTCATCGAAGGCCGCCGCATCCTGACCAACGCGCACGTGGTTGGATACGCGAGCCAAGTACAGATCCAGGCCAACGAAGCAGGCGACAAGGTATCGGCCACGGTGGTCGCGGTGGCCCGCGACATGGACCTGGCGGTGCTGAAGCTGGACGACGAATCGTTTTTCGACACCCATGCGCCGCTGCCCCGCGCCAGCGTGCTGCCCAATGTCCGCGACCAGGTATTCGCGTATGGCTACCCGACCGGCGGCACGTCGCTCTCGATCACCAAGGGCATCGTGTCCCGTATCGAATTTGTGAACTACAGCTTTGACACGGCGGGCCTGCGTATCCAGATTGACGCGGCGATCAATTCCGGCAACAGCGGCGGGCCCGCAATCGCCGGCGACAAGATGGTGGGACTGGCCTTTGGCGCGGCATCAAACGCGCAGAGCATCGGTTACATCATCCCCAATGAGGAAGTCGAGCTGTTCCTGCGCGACGTAGCCGACGGTCGTTACGACGGCAAGCCTGCGCTTCTGGCCGACACGCAGACCCTGGAAAATCCTACTTTGCGCGCGTTCCTCAAGCTCGATAAATCCGTGACCGGCGCCGTGGTGCAAAGCACCGGTGTGGACGACCCGGCCTTTCCGCTCAAGGAGTGGGATGTGATTTCGAAGATCGGCAATTCATCGGTCGACAACCAGTCCATGGTGCAGCTGGGGAGCAACCTGCGCGTACGCTTTCAATACCGGGTGCAGCAGCTGGCCAAAAACGGCAAAGTGCCCCTGACGATTTACCGGGACGGCAAACGGATGGAGCTTAACGTGCCGGTGGTGACGGGCCGCAAACTCCTGATTCCGGACCTGAACGGCGGGTATCCCTCGTACTTCATCTATGGCCCGATCGTGTTCTCGCGCGCCACTGCGGAGTTCCTCAACTTCATGGCGGGGAATCCTAACGCGCTCAATTCATATGGCTGGGTAGCCAGCCCGCTGGTGACGCGCCGCAGCGACGAGCCGACGCCCGAGCGCGAAGAACTGGTGGTGGTGAGTTCTCCGTTTTTCCCGCACAAGCTGGTGACGGGCTACAGCAACCGTTTTGGTTCGGTGATCTATTCGATCAACAAGGTCCCGGTGCGCAGCCTGGCACACCTGGTGACGCTGCTGCGCGATGCGACCGATGACACCATCGTCATCCACTTCGACCAGCGCGGTGGCGAGAACATGGTGCTCAAGCGCGAGGACATGCTGGCAGCGACGGAAGAGGTGTTGTCCGATAACGGCATTCGACTTCAGGGGACGAAGGATATGATGGATATTTGGAATCGCAAGAAGTAGCGTGAAGCGTCACTGCAGCGGCAACAGTTCCGGCGCAGCCCTTCGCTTCCTTTCAAACGAGACACTAGCGATCAGCTTGTACCGGGATGTCGGCTACGCCCCTGTTGCTTCGCACTAGTCGCCGCGATTCCGGAAAGTGATGAACCCCTAAGCAGGACAAGAGTTTGGTAGCGTCGCCGCAGACTGCGAAAGTTGACCGTGGGTACATGTGCGGTTGCGATGAGTCCGCGATCAGGACATTTGATCCAGCCCGTTTCATACAACCCAAGAGGAACGTATGGCCCATCATTTAAGGAACAGAATTAAGGGCGCGACTGTTGGAATATGGATCTGTTTTTTTCGGTAGGGGTTTTGTCGACACGTCTGCAAGCAGCTTGTGTCGAGATGTCGGCGCATACACTTTGATAGTGCGCTTGCAGGCGCGGCTGCTTCATAGTGTTTTCAATATACGACAACGAGGCCGGGCCGACCTTTTTTAGCTTCCATCGCTTAAGAATAAATCACGAAGCGCCGCTTCCGTAACTTACTTAATCCCCATTCGAAGCCGCTATAAAATCCAATGCTATCAGTCCGGTCCTTGAACGAAATAGACACTCGGTACGGCTCCCCAGCTTGGAAGCGTGGTGCAAGTCATACCATTTGGGTTGTAAAAAGTAGTGACCGTCTTGCCCGAAATTCGAGCTGCAAGTAACGATGCGTACACAATTTTGCAACTCGCAACTTTCATGTTAAAGCTGCCCTGGTCAGCGACATTGCAGATTCCGTGGGTCGGCGTGCCTCCGACGGCTACCATGATAGTCCCACCCTGGTCGATGCCCAAATAGTTTACCGGACCTGTGCAACTATAGTTTGCTAGACACGTTGGCGAAACGAGCAGGCTTACCAGGCCAAGCACCGCAGCTGACTTTTTTACTTTGTGAAGCGTATTCATTTTTCTCAAATCACTTTCGCTAGCTATTCCGAGGTCATGTCAAAGCATACCCGCTTCATCGACCATTGCTCAAAATTTTGCTGAACCGGCGCGGATCGTAACATGGAAGTTGAGCAAAAGATATTATTTATTAGAGAGGGCGGATCGATGCAATCAAAGTACGCCTTGTATGCCGCTTCTTACAGCGACCCTGGCAAAAATGCTCCCTACTTCGCTTGCTTGACAGGCGTCAGCGCCAAATCCGCAAAGTCAAAACTAAAGTCCGTCTCGTCCGACACCGGCGCCATCTTCACCCGGTCGATACTGCCATCAGGATTCAGCTGGAACGTTACGTAAGCATCAGCGCGGAAGGAGCGCTCATTCCAGCGCACGATGAACGTGTCGTGCTGGAAGTGTTCCAGCTCACCTGTCAGGCTAGGCGTCTTCGAGAAGCTCATCACCTGCTTGTTGCCGACCTTCTTGATCGTCACATCGCCATACCACGGGTCCACGTAGGTGCCTTCATATGACGCCAGCGGCAGCGATGGCGACGAGCGCGCCGGGCGCGTACCCTTGACCTTCTGCTGCTGCGCCAGGTCCTTGGCTGCGGCTTCCTTCTCGGCGTCGTTGAACAGCTTGATCCAGTCCGTCGCCGGCACCTTCAGGTAGTGATCCATGATGCGATACGACAGCGACGTCATGACGCCGCCGTTTTCGGCATTGGTCAAAATCGCGATGCCGAGATTCTCTTCCGGGACCATCAACACGCGCGAATAAAAGCCAAACAGCGCCCCGCCATGCATGGCCAGCTTGCGTCCCTTGTAGTCGCGCAGCTGGAAGCCCAGGCCATACGCGAAGAAGTTCGGCTTGGTCGAGGCCAGCGCCTTGGACGGCTCGCCGATCTTCATCGGGGTCTGGGCAGTCCACATTTCGCGGCTTTGCTTGGCGCTGAACAGGCGCTGCTCCTTGCCTGCCGCATCCTTGCCAATTACACCCTCATTCATCAGCACCATCATCCACTTGGCGATGTCTTCGGCATTGGTGTTCAGGCCAACGGCGCCGACAGCGTTATCCACCGGCATGGGCGTGACGACGCGGGTCGTGCCATCGACTTTGCTGTGCGGACTGGACACGTTGGCCCGCGCCGCGTTCTCCGCCAGGCTCACGGTCGTGTCGTTCATGCCCACGGGTTTGAGGATACGTTCGCGAATGGTCTCGCCCCAGCTCTTGCCCGACTTTTGCGCGATGATCTTGCCTGCCACGATATACAGCAGGTTGTCGTACGCGTAGCTGTTGCGAAAGCTCGTCGCCGGCTTGATGTAGCGCAGGCGATGGATGATGTCGTCCGTCGAAAACTGTGTGGTCGGCCACCACAGCAGGTCACCGGCGCCCAGCCCCAGGCCGCTGCGGTGCACCAGCAGGTCGCGCACCGTCATTTCGTGCGTGACGTACGGATCGTACATCTGGAAGTCCGGCAGGTGCTTGGTGACCGGGTCATCCCATTTCAGCTTGCCCTCATCCACCAGCATCGCCAGCGCCGCGGCGGTGAACGCCTTGGAGTTCGAGGCGATCTCGAAGATCGTCTTGCCGTCCACCGGCGTGGGTTTACCCAGCTCGCGCACGCCAAAGCCGCGGGTTGCCACTACCTTGCCATCCTTGACAATGGCGATGGCGACTCCCGGAACGTCGAACACCTTCATGGCGCGCTGGACATCCGCTTCCAGGTCGTAGGCGCTCGCTGGCGCGGTAGCGCTCACCGGTGCGGCGGCGGGTTGGGCCAGTGCGCCGGCGGCGCTGAAGGCGAAGACGAGTGCTGCTGCGATGCGGGTCATTGAATGCACGGTACGGTTCCTTAGTTGCTGGCCATTTGCTTGTCGACGCTCTTTTGCGTGGCCGGGTGATAACGCTCGCGCGCCTTTTTATAGACTGCGTCGGCCCATGCCTTGTCCTGCGGCTGCTTGCGCAGCGCCGTGTACAAGGGCACCACAAACTTCTGGCGCCCCACGCTCATGAGGAAGTCGTTGAGCGGCGCGCGAATGTCGCGGTTGCCGGCGTTGATCGAGGCGCGGTAAAAGCGGAAAGCCACTTCGTTGTTGCCGGTCCTGGCAAGGCCAAACGCCTGGTCCAGTTCCTTGAGCTGCGCGGCAGTGGCCTTGCCATCGATATCGTTGAGGAACTTCATCCACTCGGTGGCGTTCCACTTCTTCGTATCCAGTTTGGCGGTAGCCAGTTCGCCCTTGAGCCATGCGGCGCGGGCAGTGTCGAGTGCCGCCAGGCGCTGCGACACGGCGCGCGGCGCGCTGGCCGGTATGCCCGGTCCATACAGCCACTCGTCCAGTTCCTTCTCCGTCATCACGCCGGGATTTTTGGCCAGCAGGTGCTTGCGCAGGTAGTCCACAAACTGCTCGGTCGTCACGCTCTGGAAAGCGTGCGAATCGAACCAGCTGCGCAGGAAGGGATCAAACTTGGCGCGGCCGGCGCGCTGCTCCAGCGTGCGCAGGAACCAGGCGCCCTTGGGGTAGACCAGCCCGTCGTCGGTATAGGTATCAGCCGAGGTATCCGGGTCGCGCGTGACCAGCGCCTGCTTGGCAGGTGCAATGGTGGCCAGCGACGCCAGCGCTTCTTCCTGCTCCAGCTGCAGGTTCATGGTCGCGACTTCCTCGCCATACATCGATTCCAGGATGCGCGTGGTGACGTAGGTAGTGAAACCTTCGTTAAGCCAGAAGTGCTTCCACGAGGCGTTGGTCACCAGGTTGCCGGACCAGCTGTGCGCCAGTTCGTGCGCCACCAGGTCCACCAGGCTGCGGTCGCCGGCGATCATGGTCGGCGTCAGGAATGTCAGGCGCGGGTTCTCCATGCCGCCAATCGGGAATGATGGCGGCAGCACGAGCATGTCGTAACGTCCCCAGCGATACGGGCCGTACAGCGACTCGGCGGCCTTGATCATCTTTTCGGTATCGGCAAATTCGTATGCGGCAGCCTTGATGCGCTTGGGCTCCGCGTACACACCAGTGCGCGGGCCAAGCGTGCGCACGTCGATCTCGCCGATGCCGATCGCCAGCAGGTAAGAAGGAATCGCCTGCGGCATCTTGAAGCGCCAGCCACCCTTGCCTGTTGCCTTGGGATCGTTATCGGCGCTCATGACCACGCGCAGGCCTTGTGGCGCATCGATGCGGGCGCTGTAGGTAAAGCGCACGGCAGGCGTGTCCTGCACCGGCACCCATGAGCGGGCATCGATGGTTTGCGACTGGCTGAACATGAAAGGCTTCTTGCCCGACATGGTCTGCACCGGGTTGAGCCACTGCAGGGCACTGGCCGTGGGCGCCGTGCGGTAGTGAATGCGCACCTTGCGCGGCTGTCCGGGAGCGGCGATGTGCAGCGCCTGCCCTTTTTCAGCATCGCGTGCATCGAGCTTGTAGGTCACAGGGGTCCAGCTGCCGTTGGCGCCAAGCGCTTCGATCTTGCTGATCGCCAGGTCGCGCGTGTCCAGGTCCAGGGTATTCGCCTTCTTGTCGATCCAGTCGAGCGACAGCTCGGCAAATCCGGACAGCGTCCTGGTGCCGAAATCGGCCTTCAGGTCCATGTGCAGGTCGGTGGTTTTCACCTGGTCATAGCGAGCGTAGCTAAGGGGATCCTGGGCGAATGCAAAGGCACTGCACTGGGCGATGAAGAGGCACGCGGCGGCGCGCAAGGTGCTGATGGTGTACATGTCGTCTCCTGTTGGGCGCAGGCAGAATATCACTTTCACCAATCGAACGAAAGCGCCACGGCATTGTCCATACAGCACACGAAAAAAAGCCCGCCTTCGAAAAAGCGGGCCCGAAGAGAAAAGCAAACTGTATTTACTGGGTCGTCAGCGTCACGTCATCGATGATGAAGGAAGTCGGCACGGTCGATCCTTCCACGCCCAAAAAGTACAGGCTCACCGTCTGGCCCTTGTAGGCCGTGAGGCTGAAGCTCTTTTCCAGGAACGAGGTGCCCTTGTTCAGGTTGGAATACGTTGCCAGCGTGGCCAGGACGGTGCCGCTGGCATTGCGCACCTGGACCTTGAGCGTGTCGTAGGGGTTGGTGGTCGTCGTTTCGCTGGACGACACCTTGAGCCAGAACCGGAGCGTGGCGGAGGTCACGGTCGATGGAATCGTCACCTGCTGGTACAGCGAATCGGTGCGCGCCGTGCCGTAACCGTTCAGCCATGCCTTCCAGGTGCCACTGCGGGCGGCCTGGCCGCTGTCGTTGGTGATCACGCCGCTGGTCGCGGTCCAGGAGGTGCCGCCGGACTCGAAGCCGGGGTTAAGCACCAGCTGCTTGGTCACCGAGGTGGTGTTATTGACCGAGAAGCTCACTGGCGCCGACAGCGTGCTGTTGTTGGCCGCATCAAAGGCCTTGGCCGTCAGCGAATGGCTGCCATTGGTGAGCGTGGTCGAGTCAAGCGCCAGTGAGTAAGGCGCACTGGTGTCGGTCCCCTTGAGTACATTATCGACGTAGAACTCCACTTTCGACACGCCCACGTTGTCGCTCGCGGTGGCCGACAGCGTGATGGTGCCGCTGGTGCCACTCTGGCTGGCCGAGACGGTCGGCTTGGTGGTGTCGCCGCCGGTGGAACCGGTTTGCGTGACCCACACCGGGGCCGACCACAGGATCTTGCCGTCGCCCTGGGTTACCTTGGCGTAGTAATAGTGCTCGCCCACGGCCGGGGTGATGGTGGTATTGGCCGTGGCGGAGAGCTGGGTCGGCGTGCCGTTGCGGCCGGGTACACCTTCGACGATCGACACGGTCGCAGCGCTCTGGCCGGCAGTGTTGGCAAAGTTGGCCACCAGGTTGAGCGGACCGCTGTTGGTGAAGCGCTCGCCCATGATGCGGCCGTTCGCGGTCAGCACCAGCTGCGAGTTCTTGTCCATGGTCGCGAACACGCGGCGCGCCTTGAGCGCGTCGACAAAGCTGGCCTGTGTCAGCGGGGTACCGTTGGGGATCAAAACGCCGGTGCGGTTGGTGTACGACGCGCCCCAGTTGGCGCAGTGGTTATCCTGGTTGGTGCTGAAGGCGATATGGAAACCGGCTTCCAGGGCCTTCTTGCAGCCGCTTTCGTAGGTGCTGCGACCAGTCTCGGTTTCGGTGGTGTTGGTGGAAAACGCGGATGTGTTGAGCACCTCGCACAGGACCATGGCCTGGTCGCCGTCGGCGGTGTACCCAAGCGGCACACCGTTGACGAGGAACTGGCCGCTGCTGGCGGGATGGTTGAACTGGCCGATATAACCGCGCTGGCGCATCAGCGAGTACAGGCCCGCATAGTCGGTCTTGTCGGTGAAGGTATCACCGAGCAGCTGGCCGCTGCTGTTGTATTCCCAGTTCAGCAGTTCCGGCGAATTGAGGATGTTGAGGTGGCCGCCGTTGTTGATCACACCCCACTCCATGCCATACACGCCCAGGAAGTTGGGATTGGCTGCGTTGAAGCTAGCGGCTGCATTCAGGCCGGCCTGGTACAACGATTTGGCAGTGGTGGGACTGGCCGAGGTGTTGCTGCCGGAGGAGCCGTCGTACATGTGGTTGTGTTCCGACGTCATCAGGATGTCAAGTCCGCGGCCCTTGGCATAGGCAAATGCGTCGGCCGGTCCGTAGGGTGCGGCCAATGGCACCTGCGAGCCGGAACAGTTGTTGACGGCGCCGCCGCCATCGCTGTGATTGGTCTGGCTGTGCAGGTTCGCGAAATAGACGGTGTAGGGCAGCGAAGCGGGGGCCGGCGCCGACATCGCCACGGGCATGCCATCGCCGGGCCGCGCCGCTGGCTTCGTGGTGGGCAGGGCATGAAAGGCCGGCATGGCAGGCTTGGCCACCGCACCAATCTGCAGGTCCCACGATTGTTCAATCACCGCTTCCGGCGCGGCGGCCAGGGTTTGCTCGACGCCGATCAGCGAACCGTCGGCCGCGCCCTGCGCCGGCGCTTCATTGGCCACCGCCTGCATGCGCACCTGGTACACGCCGTCGGGAACGCTGACGCTGTCCGTACGGCCGGCCCAGCGCACCTTCACTTCCACCGCCTTTTTCACCAGCCGCTGCACGCCGGACCACTGCTTGACCACTTCTCCGGCCGGGCTGATGATTTCCAGCTTCCAGCTCACGTCCTGTGGTTTTTGGACGTAGGGATATTCAAAATCGAGGGTAAATGTGCGGGCATTCGTCTTCGCTTCCGCCTTGTCGGCCTTGTAGGGCACATGCAGGCTCGCTTCAAATTCGCGGTGGTCGAGTTCCGACGCAAAGCCGGCCGCGCTGGCAGTCAACGCCAGGAAAACTGCTACGTGTGGCAGGAGCTTTTTGATGTTGTTTTGTTGCATGGTTTTCCCCGGGTTGATGTGCATATATCGACAATTTATTCTCCTTACTTTGCATGACGACAATATGACGTACAAATTCGATTTGCCTTTCTTATTGAGACTAAATTGATATAAATTAACTAAAATGGAAGGGTGATTTCCAGAAGGAAATCGCACCAGCAGGGGCGCAAGCCAGGAGAGGCGTGACGCGCCAGATCGTTGCGATCCGAAACGTGCAGCAAAGAATTATTTAACGTTGTTGTGGAAATGATGAAAATGTCCATAACAAGACATTCTCACCAATTCCAACAATAAATTAACAGCCCGGGCAGGCGCCCGGACCGGGATTACGACGCCACTTGCAACTCCACGCGGTGGGTCATGCCGTCATCGACCATGGTGATGACATTGCCTTCGTGAGGGCTACCGTCGACCATCATGCCGGCCGCCGCGCCGCGGCTCACCACAATCGCGTACGTCGATCCGCGGTAGCGGTAGTCGAGCGCGAAGCCCGGCCAGTCTGCTGGCAAGTGCGGCGTGATGGTGAGGCGGTCACCGGCCAGGCTCACGCCCAGCAGGGACTCGACGATCAGGCGATACATCCAGCCCGACGAGCCGGTGTACCAGGTCCAGCCGCCGCGCCCGATGTGCGGCGAGACTGCGTACACGTCCGCTGCCACCACATACGGCTCCACCTTGTACAGCGCGGTCGCTTCAGGGGTGGACCCGTGATTGACCGGATTGATCATGCGCAGCAGCTCCCATGCGCGCTCGGTGTCGCCCATCTTGGCAAAGGCCATGGCGGTCCAGATGGCGGCGTGGGTGTACTGCCCGCCGTTCTCGCGCACGCCCGGCACATAGCCACGGATGTAGCCGGGATTGAGCACGCCGTCGTCAAACGGCGGATCGAGCAGCTGTATCAGGCCAAAGTCGCGCCGCACCAGGCGCTCGTCCACCGCCTTCATGGCCGACGCGGTACGGGTCTTGTCGGCCGCGCCCGAGATCACACCCCAGCTTTGCGAGATGGAGTCGATCTGGCATTCATCGTTGGTGTCGGACCCAAGCGGCGTGCCGTCATCAAAGTAGGCGCGCCGGTACCACTGGCCATCCCACGCGTTTTCCTCGACATTCCTGGCCAGTTTGGCCGCTTCCTCCAGGCAGAAGGTGGCAAAGGCCGGGTCCCCGTGCACGGTCGCCACTTCGGAGAAGCGCTGCAGGACTTCATAGGTGAAGAAGGCCAGCCATACGCTTTCGCCCTTGCCTTCGTTGCCCACGCGGTCCATGCCATCGTTCCAGTCGCAGGTGCCGATCAAGGGCAGGCCATGCACGCCAAAGCGCAGGCCGCGCTTGATGGCGCGCACGCAGTGCTCGTACAGGTCGCCGCTCTGGCTGGAACGGTGCGGCATGTCGTAGTAGGACTCTTCTTCCTGGGTCAGCATGCGCCCTTCCAGGAAGGGTGCCACCTCTTTCAGCACGCCGCTGTCGCCGGTGCCGATGACGTAGCGGTGCGTTGCCAGCGGCAGCCACAGGAAGTCGTCCGAGCAGTGGGTGCGCACGCCCCGGTCCGACGGCGGATGCCACCAGTGCTGCACATCGCCTTCCACAAACTGGTGGGCGGCGCACAGCAGCAGGTGGTCGCGCAGCAGGTGTGGTTCGGTGTGGATCATGGCCATCGCGTCCTGCAACTGGTCGCGGAAGCCGAACGCGCCGCCGGACTGGTAGTAGCCGCTGCGCGCCCACAGGCGGCAGGCGATGGTCTGGTACATGAGCCAGCCGTTGGCGATGACGTCCATCGCGGGGTCCGGCGTCTGCACGCGGATCGCGCCGAGGGTGTGATCCCAGTGCTTGCGCACCTTGTCGAAAGCGTCGGCCGCGGCGGGGCTGCCGTTGTACTGCTGGATCACGCCGCTGGCATCGGCATTGCGGCGCCCGCCCACGCCAAGCATGAACACCAGCTGGCGCTCTTCGCCGGGCTGCAGTTCCAGCATGACCTGGATGGCCGCGCACGGGTCGAGCGCCGCGCCCATCTTGCCAGACAGGCGTGAACGGGTCATGGCGGCAGGATTGGCGAGCGTGCGGTTGCGGCCAATGAACTCGGTGCGGTCTGCCGTCACGGTGCGTGCAGGCGCGTCCACGTGGAAGAAGCCCACGCGCCCCGTGAACTCGGTGTTGTAGGCATTGCGGGCAAAGACAGCGCCGCTGACCGGGTCAAGTTCAGACGTCACGTGCATGGACGACTTGTTGCGCAGGTCGCCCAGCACCCATTCCACATATCCGGTTGCCGACAGGCGGCGCGGAACGGTGCTGTCATTGCGCAGCTTGATGACCGAATACTTGATCGATGCGTCCAGCGCCACGAAGGTAATCAGCTCGCTGTGGATGCCCTCTTCCGCATGCTCGAAGATACTGTAGCCAAAACCGTGACGGGTGATGTATTCGCCATCCGTACGCACTGGCAGCGCGGTGGGCGACCAGAATTTGCCGGTGGCTTCATCGCGGATGTAGAACGTTTCACCGCTGCGGTCCGACACGGGATCGTTGTCCCACGGCGTGAGGCGGAATTCGTGCGCGTTTTCGGCCCAGGTATAAGCCTGTCCGCTCTCCGACACCACGCTGCCAAAATTGGGATTGGCCAGCACATTGACCCACGGCGCGGGCGTGCGCTTGGCGCCACTGGTGCGGATGATGTATTCGCGCCCATCCTGGCTGAAGCCCCCCATGCCATTATCGAGAATCACCTCGTAGTTCGGCATCGGCACGTCGGTGCGCAGCTGGTACGGCTCGCTGCGGCTGTCCACGGACAAAAGCGGCAGCCGGGTGAGGGCCGGTGTGGCGCGCTTGACCTGATCGGCCAGGGTGCCCTGGCTGTCGGACACGATGGCGCGTGCCACCGACTGCATCAGGATGCGGTCTTCCGGCGAGATCTGGTCGAGCAGGCGCACGAAAATGCCGCCTGGCCGGTCGATGGCCTGGGCATCGATGCCCGAGGCGATCAAGCCCATGATCTGGTCGTGCAGCGCCTGGCGGTAGCCCGACTGGTCTTCGTACCAGATCACCAGGTCCACCACCAGGCCCTTGAGGCGCCAGTAGGCGTGTGCCTGCACCATCTGGCGCGCCAGGTCGATGTTGGCCGGATCCTTGATCTGCATGAGCACAATCGGCAGGTCGCCAGAAATGGCGTACGCCCACAAGCCGGACTGGCCGCGGTTGTTGCGCGTCAGGATGGCGGCGTCGGCGCGCAGCGCGGCGTTCGGATAAATGACCATGCTGGCCAGGCGGCTGTACAGCTGCGCGTCCGACTCGCTTGCATTGAGCTGGCGCAGTACCACCTGGCTATGGGTCCATGCCAGTTCAAACACGCGGTCGGCCAGGTGGCGATCCTGATACTTGTCGATCAGGTGCAGCGCGGCTTCGCGCGTTTCGGTCATGCCCAGCACCACGTCAAGCGTGACGGTTTCATCCGGCTCCAGCGTGACCTTGTAGCGGATAGCCGCCACCGGATCGAGCACCGAGCCCTCCATGCCGCCCAGCGCCTGTGGCTCCAGCATGGCGCGTGGTGCCACGGTGCTGTTGCCGCGGCCAAGGAAATCCGGCCGGCTCGTTTCAAACGACACATCCTGCAGCGCGCCGTCGTGAATGGTCATGAGGTTGAGCAGCCATGGCATCTGTTCGCCCTTGTGGCGCGGGCGGCGGGTGCACAGGATGGCATTTTCGTTGCGCAGGATTTCGGTCTGCACAAACAGCTTCTGGAACGCCGGGTGCGCCGAATCGGCGGCCGGTGGCGCCATCACCACCTCTGAATAACTGGTGAACTCGATAATCCGCCTGACCGACGACTTGTTGGTAATGCGCGTGCGGCGCATTTCAATGTCGTCTTCCGGCGAGACCACGATTTCGGTATGCAGGTCGATGCCGCGGTCGTGGCGGCGAAATTCCGCGCGACCTTCCGAGAAGATGACTTCATAGCTCTTCGGCTCCACCAGGGTCGGATGATAGGCAGTGGACCAGAAATGGCCGCTCTCCACATCGCGCACATAGCAGAAGCTGCCGTAGTCGTCGGAGGTGGTATCTTCGCGCCAGCGCGTCACCGCCAGGTCCTTCCAGCGGCTGTACGAACCACCGGCGCCGGTGACCATTACATGGTAGCGGCCATTGGAGAGCAGCTGCACATCCGGCTGCGCCGTGGTGGTCTGGGTAATCACACGCATCGGCGCGGCAGCTGCTTCCTGCGCCGGGGCGCGGATGGCCGCCAGTTCCGCAGTGTTGGAATAGAAGGCGCCTGCACGCGGCACGCGCTCCTGCAGCACCAGCATGGTGGCCTGGAACAGTGGATCGGCCTCGAAGCGGCGCTGCATCGGGCGGTCATGCAGCAGGTAGGAAATGGCGAGCAAGCCCATGCCCTGGTGGTGCGCCATGAAGGACTTGACGATGGCGAAGTTCTGGCCGCGCGGCAGGCGCGATGGCGTGTAGTCGATCGCTTCGTAGAAGCCGTGCTTGCCCATGAAACCCAGTTCGGCCATGCGCTGCAGGTTGGCCACGGCTTCTTCCGGCTTGACCATGAGGCTCATCATGGTGGCATATGGCGCGATGACCACGTCGTCGGCCAGGCCCCGCTTCATGCCGGTACCCGGCACGCCAAAGGCGCGGTACTGGTAATTCATGGACGCGTCCACGGTGTTGTAGCCGGACTCCGAAATGCCCCACGGGATGTCGCGCTGGCGCGCATAGTCGATCTGCGCGTTGACGACCGAGTGGTAGGTCTGGTCGAGCAGCGTGTTTTTATAGGTCGGCATGACCAGCAGCGGCATGAGGTACTCGAACATCGAGCCACTCCATGACAGCAGCAGCTGCTCTCCGCCGACGATGCACAGCTGGCGGCCGAGGGCAAACCAGTGCTCCTGAGGGAACTGGCCCTGGGCAATGCCCACGAAGCTGCACAGCCGCACTTCGGACGCCAGCAGGTCGTAGCAGGCGGCATCCATGCGGCGGTCCGAGACGTTGTAGCCAATCGCAAGCAGGTCGGTCGTCTTGTTGTACAGGAAACGGAAATCCATATTGGCGAAATCGCGCGCTTCCGCCGCGAGGCGCTCGATCTGTTCGATGCGGCGCGTGGCGCGCTCGCTGCCGCGCTCCACCAGCGCTGCCAGCACCTGCTGGCGATCGCGTTCGGCCGGTGCCAGGTCGGTTACCGGGCTGCCCGCCAGGACAAACCCGGACAGCTCGCGCAGGGTCGGGATGCGGGTGAGACTCGAATCGAATACGTATTCCTGGGCCGACTGCATCCACGGCGCCAGTTCCATCAGCTCCGCATAGGCCACGCGGCACTGGTCGGCCAGCTTGTCGGCCCACCACTGCAGGTTCGGTTCACCGGCCGGCAGCATGGACGCGATAATGGCATCGGCAGCACTTGACAGGCGGCGCAGCGCATCCACCGCGCCGGGCAGCGTATCGACGTGCTTGAGGCGGTCGGGCGCCAGTTCGGCGGACATTGCATCGATGGCGCTCTTGACGCCACCCGGCGCTTCGGCAGCATGTTCCTGCACCACGCGCAGCGTGATGGCGATGCCGTGCATGGTCTGGGGACTGACGATTGGCCGCTCGGCCAGGTCCTGCAGGCCGGGGGCCAGGGTGAGCAGGTGGCCGGCCAGGTTGCCGCTGTCAACCGCGGAAATGTAGCGCGGGTGCAGCGGTGCCAGGGTCTGGGTGTCGTACCAGTTGTAGAAGTGGCCCAGGTGGCGTTCCATGCGGCCCATGGTGCGCAATGTGTCTTCGCAGCGCTGCAGTACCTGGCCTGCGGTGATGAAACCGAAGTCCCACGCGGTCAGGTTGGCCAGCAGGCCCATGCCGATATTGGTGGGCGAGGTGCGGTGGGCCACCACGCTCTTCGGATGCTCCTGCATGTTGTCGGGCGCGAGCCAGTTGTCTTCGGCGACCGAGAAGGTTTCAAAGAAGCTCCAGGTCTTGCGCGCCAGCGACTCCAGGAACACGGTCTGCGGGGACTCAAGCTGCGCCGCGTCGCGCGCCACCGGAAGGCTGATCCACCACGCAATGGCGGGCGAGAGGAACCACAGCAGCAGTACCGGCACGGCTACCGGCATGGCTTCGGGCCGGTAAAGCTGCAGCAGGATGGCGGTGACGATGGCCAGCGCGGGGCCAATCCACATGGTGCGCACGTTACTGGCCAGGTCATTGGCCGAGCGGTGCATGCTCGACGCTTTCCACTCCAGCAGCTTGCGGCGCGATACCAGCATGCGGTACAGCGCGCGGCAAATGGCATCGGCGCTGAAATATGCTTCATACGGCAGGAAGGCAAAGGACAGGAAGGAGTGGCCGAACATCAGGCGCGTCCCCTTCATGGAGGTCGCGACATGCTGGCGCCATAGCACATCGTGCGGCTTTTCCGTCAGGTCCCAGACCGCGCTGATCAGGGTTGGCAGGAAGATCACGGATGCCACCGCCACGGTCCAGAAAAGGGGTGCGGGCATGAGCGCCCAGCACAGGAGCAGCAAGGTGGTCAGGATGACTGGCACCACGCTGCGGCGCAGGTTGTCGAGCAGCTTCCAGCGCGACAGGACGCTGAGCGGGTTGCGTTCGCGCTTGCCGGCGGCATTGGTCACGGACGGGAACAGCCAGCCGGCGAGCTGCCAGTCGCCGCGCGTCCAGCGGTGGCGGCGGCTGACATCGTCGGCGTAACGCGAGGGATATTCTTCATACAGCTGGGCGTCGCTCAGCAGTCCGGCGCGCAGGTAGCAGCCTTCGATCAGGTCGTGGCTCAGGATCTGGTTGTCCGGGAAGCGGTTGCCAAGCACTGCCTCGAAGGTGTCGAGATCATAAATGCCCTTGCCGACGAATGAACCTTCATAAAAGACGTCCTGGTACACGTCGGACACGGTACGGGTGTAGGGATCGATGCCTGGTTCGCCGCCGCACATCATTTCGTAGCGCGAGGCGTCTTCGCCCGGCAGCGCGGCCGTCACGCGGGGCTGCAGGATGCCGTAGCCTTCCACCACGCGGCGGTCACGCATGTCGATCTGCGGCCGGTTCAGCGGGTGGACCATGGTGGCGATGAATTTCTTCGCCGCGTCGCGCGGCAGCATGGTATCGGTATCGAGGGTAATCACGTAGCGCACGCTCTGCAGGTGATAGGTGTCACCGACCACCACCGAGAACTTGTCGCGCGCGCCGCCGCGCAGGAAGGCATTGAGGTCGGCAATCTTGCCGCGTTTGCGCTCTTCGCCAATCCAGGCGTTCTCGGTTGCGTTCCACTTGCGCGGACGGTGCAGCAGCAAAAAGGGCTCGAAGCGCTGCACCGCAGTCTGCGGCACGCCCGTGTCCGACAGTGTTTCGTGTTTGGCCAGGGTGCCGTACTTGGCATTGAGTTCCGTGATCGCGGCGCTGGCCAGTTCCACCAGTTCGTCGTCTTCGGGCATATGCTCGCTGGGGGCGTCCGCAAAATCGGTCAACAGGCAAAAGCGCAGGTTGGGATCGCGGTTGGCGAGGTAGCGCACTTCCAGCCCTTCGACCAGGGAGGCGACGTTGTCGCGGCTGTAGAGCAGTGTTGGCACCACCACGATACTGTCGGCGTCGGACGGAATGCCGTGTTCAAAGTCCATGCGCGCCAGCGGGTTGGGGTGCGTGAGCTGGGTCGTCATCAGGTTTACCAGCGCCAGCGCGAGCTGGCTCGATCCAATCGCCGACAGGATGCCGATGATGACGAGCAGCGCGCCTTCCACATCGGCCAGCCAGGCGTGGCGCACCACGCTCGCGGTGAACAGGGCGGTAAAGATGATGATGGCGCCGAGGTAGCTCGACACCGGTGAATTGTGCGCGTTGCGGCGAATGGCTTCGCCAATGCCGAATTTGGCGCACAGGCGCCGCTCCAGCAGCGGCAGGCCCTTGCCCACCAGGTAGTAGCCCACGTGGCGGGTACGTTCATCCAGGCCGCCGGCCGTCAGGTCGCGGTTTTCGAGTGCCAGCGCCAGCGCATGTTCGGCCACCTGTACTTCCGAAAACTGGCAGCGCTTGGCCAGCTTTTCGACCACGTGGCGGTAGTTGTCGCGGGTGGCGAAATCCATCCTGCCATACGTTCCGTGCGGGTCCTGGCGCAGGGTTTGATCGACCACGCTCATGGACTCGACGAACTCCTGCCAGTCCATGGTGCCCAAAAAGCGCAGGCTGCCGATGCTGTTGCTGATTGAAACCTGGTCAGCGGCCTGCTGACCAATTTCGGCCTGGATCTGCTGCTCGATCGTCAGGCCGGCTTCGGCCAGGCGCGTGGTCACCCATTGCAGTGCCAGTGTCAGGGCCGGACTCTGGCCCTGCAGGCGGCGGGCCAGTTCGGCCACGAAGCCGCTGTTCATGGGCTGGCCCGAGCGGGCCATGTCGGCCACCAGCAGGATCAGGTTACTCGGATTTGTCTCGGCCGTCTCGGCCATGTCATCGGCCCAGGTGTTGGCGCGGTCGCGCTCCATGCGGTTGTCATACACGCGCGCGGCCACGCGGCGCAGGTTCTCGATCAGCGCGAGGCGCAGCATGATCGGGATCGCCCATAGCTCGCCCAGCTTGAGCGTGGCCCCGCCCTGGTAGGCTTCCACGAAGCGCGTCAGGCTCTCTGGATCGACGCGGCCGTCGCCATGCGAAATGATCTCGAGCGCCAGCTGGTACACGCGCGGCATGCCGGCCGCATCCTCATTGGCCAGCCGCGGCAGCTCCTTGCTGTAATCCTTGGGCAGGTGGCGGCGCGCGGTGCGGATCTGCTCTTCGATCAGGTAGAAGTTATCAAGCAGCCAGTCGGAGGCCGGGGTAATCTGACGGCCGGCCTTGAGGGCAGCAGTCAGCTCGTGGCAGGTATCGGAAATGACGGTGGCGTTTTCGGACAGCCGGGCAAGCAGCTTGTCTGGTCCGCCCTTGGTGCTGAGCACATGGCGGCTGGCCAGGGACTTTCCGTGCGCGGCCATCTGGGCGGCACTGAAAAGTTCCGAGCGTAGCGGGAAATCGTCGGCCGCCTGATTGTCCTCATCGGTGGCATCGCGCCAGGAAGGGAGGGTATCGGCCAGGGTGGTTTTTTCTTCGTTCAACAGGGGACCTCGCGTGGGCGTGAGTAGCCAACACGCTGCAGACACAGCGCGTTGCGGCCGGGTCGGACGGCTGTTTCCATAGTAAAACGACGACAACATTCCCACTGTGCGCTAACGAACACAGGGGGAAATGGAATGACCGCCAATTTGGCGAAAAAGACGCTTAGTTAGCGAAAGTTAATGCGCAAATGCAAGACTGCCCGGGTTTTTCGCGCGCGCGACTGTGCCGTCAGAAAAATCATGGGGCCGGTTCAAAGTCGGAAGGCGCGATGGTGCCGGCAACGGTTGCGCCGGCCGGCGCCGGGGGATACAGCCAGCAGAAGACCAGCGTGGCGGCGGTAGCGCCGAGCAGCTGGGCGGCGATGAAACCCGGCGCATCGGCCGGACGGATACCGGCAAAGGTATCGGTGGCGGCGCGGGCCAGCGTGACGGCCGGATTGGCAAACGAGGTCGAGGACGTGAACCAGTACGCGGCAGTAATGTAGGCAGCCACCGCGAATGGCGTGACCGCCGGGCGGCTGCGCGAACACCCGATGATGACGGCAATGAGGCCGAAGGTGGCCACGAATTCGCTCCACCACTGGGCGCCGCCGGTGCGCACGTGCGTGGAGGCGAACAGCAGCGGCAGCTCGAACATCCCATGGGCGGCCGCCACGCCGGCAAAGGCACCGGTAATCTGCGCCACAATATAAGGCAGCACTTCGCGCGCCGGCATGTTGCGCTGCCACGCCTCCGAGAGCGTCACGGCGGGGTTGAAGTGGGCGCCGGAGATGGTGCCGAACATGAGGATCAGTGCCACCAGGCCCGCCCCGGTTGCCACTGCGTTGGCGAGCAGGGCCAGCGCTACGTTGCCGCCAGCTAAGCGTTCGGCCATGATGCCCGAGCCGACCACCACGGCCAGCAGCAGGGCCGTACCGAGGGCTTCCGAAACAAGTCTGCGTGCGAAGGTCATTGCGGCTCCGTCAAAGCGTGTGATCGGCGGTTGCCCCGGCGCTGCACTGCTTGGCAGCGGAGGGCGCACAAGGATTGCCGCCGCAGCAGTTTTCAGTCAGGAAGGCGAGCAGACTGTTCATGGCCTCGAAGTTGGCTGAATAGATGATGAAGCGGCTTTCCTGGCGTGCGCTGATCAATCCCGCGTGGCTCAGTTCCTTGAGATGAAAGGACAGCGACGACGAGGGAATCCCCAGCTCTTCGGCAATGCGGGTGGCCGCCATGCCGGCGGGCCCGAGCTTGACCAGCAGGCGGAACACCGCCAGCCGCGATTCCTGTGCCAGCCCGGTCAATGCCGCCAGTGCCTGGGATGTATCCATGCCTTCCTCCACGATTTTCACTATTCTACATTCATGGAAATGTAGAAGTACAGTTCAAAATTGAAACAGGGAGAGCTGTTGCTACGTGTCCGTACCGGCGCCGCCGCTGAGCGCGATGCCGCCTGCCAGATGCCAGGCACTGGCAAATCCCAGCCGCTGCATGCACTCCACCGCTTTTGCGCTGCGCGCGCCGCTGCGGCAAAAGAACACCAGCGGTATGGCAGGCTCGGTGAGCCAGGACCCAAGCCGCTCCGCAAGGCGCGACAAGGGGACATTCTGCACGCCCTGGAAACCAGTGTCGCCAGCGGCGTGTTCAAACGGTTCGCGCACATCCACCAGCCGTGCCTGTGGATGGTCCGCCAGCAGGCGCGCCAGCGCGGCGCGGTCCAGTTCACGCTGCGCGGCGCAGGCGGCACGCATAGTCTCGCGCGCGGCCAGCGTGGTGCAAGGCAGCCTGCCAGTGTCGCGCGAAGAACACAAAATGGTTTGCGGGCCCACCACGGCCGGCAGCAGCGGCGACATGGCGGCCCCGGTAAAGGCGTGGGTCACTGCGGCCGACGCCAGCAGGCCCGCCGGGTCGCAGGTGCCGAGCAGGTAGCTCACTCCAGCGGCATCGGGCAGGCGTACCAGCACCCTGGCGCCAAGACCGATGGCGTCCAGCGCGCCGTGCGCGGTCATCACCGTCGTGCAGTGTGGGGGCCAGCCGGCGCTGCCGGCGGTGCTGAGGATGGCGAGCGTGTCGCAGGCGTGGCTGCGCACGAAGGCATCGATGCGCTCGGCCAGGGCTGGCACAGGATCGATCACGATGCAGGAGCGCTGCGTCTTGTCCAGCACCAGCCATGTCACGTGGCCGTCGTGCGTCATCTGCACCAGGCCGGTGTCGGCGCAGATGTGGCGCAGGGCCTGGCCACAGAGGACAATGCGCCCGCATGCGGCATCGATGAACGCATCGTCGGCCATGGGCCCGAAGGACATGCGCACCGCCGCAGCCGTGCGCCAGCCTGGCAGCTGCATCGCTTCCAGCACATAGCTTGGCACTGCCAGCGCCGACGAGCATGCCGATCCCGCGCTCACGCGCACGCCGGCGGCATCGAACAGATTGAGGAGCTCCTTGCTGCTCAATCCCGGTACGGAGAAGTTGAGCGTGGTGGGCAGAGACTTGTCAAAGGCGCAGTTGAAAACGATATCCGGCATCGCTGCCCGCAGGGCATCAGCGAGCCGCGCGCGGTAGGCCACCAGCACGTCATGGGAGCGAAAGGTACTGCCCTCTTCCAGCGCGGCCAGCACTGCGCCCAGGGCGGCCACGCCGGCCATGTTTTCGGTCCCGGCGCGCAGGCCCGCTTCCTGGCCACCGCCGCACATCAGCGGTGTGTAGGGCGCCCCGTCACGCACGTACAGCATGCCGATGCCCTTGGGCGCATACAGCTTGTGGCCGGAAAACGGCGCGTAGTCGATGGCACTGGCGGACAGGGTGAGAGGCAGCTTGCCCAGCGCCTGCACGCTGTCCACCATCCAGTAAGCGGGACTGATTGTCTCGCGCAGCACGGCGGCGATGCCGTCCAGGTCGGAAATGGCGCCGGTTTCGTTGTTCGCGGCCATGGTGCAGACCATGGCCGCGCGCGGGGCCAGTTCACGCAGCACGTCCAGCCGGTGCTGGCCGTGTTCATCCACCGGCAGTTTTACCAGCTCCAGCCCGGTGCCGAGCAGGCGGTTCCAGTGCGCCAGGCTTTCCGGCACCGCCTTGTGCTCGGTGGCGCCGTAGACCAGCAGCTGGCCAGTCGGTTCGCCACGTTCGCGCGCATCGCGCACCGCGCACAAGGCGGACAGGATCGCGGTCTGAATACCTTCGGTGGCGCCACTGGTAAAACTGATGCGGCCACTGTCGGCACCGAGCACGCGGCGCGCGCGGGCGCGCACGTCGTCAAGCAGGGCACGGGCGCGCAGGCCGGTGCCATGCGTGCTGCTGGGATTGCCGAAGCCTTCGCGCAGCGCGCCCGAGGCGGCGGCGATGGCCGCTTCCATGACAGGCGAGGTGGCGTTGGCATCGAGGTAGATTTCCGGATTCATGGGGACGGCAAAAAGCTGCGGGAGCGATCATGGTAGCTGGCCATCCGCGAAAATACTTTCCAAAATATTCCGTATTTACCTATAATTAAGCATGCTTATGCTAAAAAACTGGAAAATATAGAATGAACGATCTCGACAGGATCGATCTGGCAATGCTGGATGCTCTTCAGCACGACAGCACCCTCTCCATTGCGCAGCTGGCCGAGAAAGTTGGCCTGTCCAGCAGCCCGTGCTGGAAGCGCCTCAAGCGGCTCGAAGACGAGGGTTACATCGAAACGCGCGTGGCCATCGTCAACCGAAAAAAGGTGGGGCTGCCGGTGACGGTATTCGTCAGCATCAAAACTTCCGCACACGACGAGCAGTGGCTCAAGCGCTTCGCGGCCGCCGTCATCGCCCTGCCGGAAGTGATGGAGTTCCACCGCATGAGCGGCGAGATTGATTATCTGCTCAAGGTGGCCACCACCGATATCGACGGATACGACCGCTTTTACAAAAAACTCATCAAGACTGCGCAGCTGTCGGGCGTGTCGTCCGCGTTTTCAATGGAGCAGATCAAATTCACCACCGCCCTGCCCCTGGACCTCGTGTCGCGCGGCCTGCCGGCCTGACTCGTCACGGCGGCTGCCGCACGCCACCACACGCTATGCTGCGCCGCCCTTCACCAGTACAATCGTGCGATCGCCATCGCGCCCACCGGAGAATCACCCCATGCCGTCCACCACCACTGTACACACCCTGACCGCCGCCACGCTGCTGGTCGCTTGCGCCACTGCGGCGGCGCAGGCCCAGGTCGTCAAAATCGGCGTATCCGGGCCGCTGTCCGGCGCCAACGCCTTTGCCGGCAAGGACAATGAAAACGGCGTGCGCCTGGCAGTGGAAGAACTCAACGCCCGCAAGATGCACATCGCCGGCAAGCCCGTCACGTTCGAGCTGCTGTCCGAAGACGACCAGGGCGACCCCAAGGCCGGCGTGACCGTGGCGCAGAAGTTCGCCGATGCGGGAGTGGGCTTTGTGCTTGGCCCCTACAACTCGGGCGTGGCAATTCCCGCTTCGCGCGTCTACAACGACGCCGGCATCATCATGTCCACGGTGGGCACCAATCCCAAGATCACCAAGAGCGGCTATAACAATGTGTTTCGGATTGTCGCCAGCGACAATCAGGTCGGCTCCTCGGTTGCTGCCTATGCCGCCAGGCAGCTCAAGCTCAAGACCGTGGGCGTGATTGACGACCGCACCGCCTTTGGCCAGGGAGTGGCGATGGAATTCACGCGCCAGGCGCGCGCCTCCGGCATCAAGGTGGCGGGCCACGAGTTCACGACCGACAAGGCCAGCGACTTCGCCTCCATCCTCACCAAGCTCAAGGCGAAGAAGGTCGACGCCATTTTCTTTGGCGGCTACGCGCCACAGGCCGCGCCCATGGTGCGCCAGATGCGCGCGCTGGGCATGAAGGACGTCAAGCTGCTCGGCGGCGACACCTTGTGCAGCCCGGAGATGGCCAAGCTCGGGGGCGACGCCGTTGGCGAAAACGTCCTGTGCGCCCAAGGTGGGGCGATGCTCGACAAAGTAGCCGCAGGCCCGGCATTCCAGAAGCGCTACAAGGAGCGATTCAAGGTGGCGCCGGACGTCTATGCGGCCTCGTTCTATGACCAGACCATGTTCATCGCGCAGGCCATGAAGGCGGCCAATTCGGTCGACCCATCGGTGGTGGGCAGCACCATGCACAACACCAGCTACAAAGGCGTGGTCGGCAACTACGCATACGATGCTGCAGGTAACATGAAAAAATCAGCCGTCACCATTTACACGTTCAGAAACGGTGCACCGGTGCCGCTGGCGAGTTACTGATAAAACAGGCAGCCAAATAAAAAAGCCGCGACCCGGAGGTGGCGGCTTTAATGGCAGCGGCGCATGGTTCCAGCGCGGTGCGCTACAGAACCCGGCATGCCTTGTCCGGAGGGCATAGTTTGCAGCTTTGCCGTCTCGGGGAACCTGTCGTTCAGACAGTTCAATGATCATACCCTTCGCTGTTGCACGGCGGGAGTGATTGTTTAAATCGGAGCGCGTGGTATCGATATGACAAAACTATCGACCTTTAGCCTTGTGCCAACTTGACGTATCCTGATGCGCTTCCCGTCATCATTCCATCGTACGGACCAACCATGAAAAAAAGCCTCACCCTGACCGCGCTGTGCGCCACACTCGCGCTAAGCTTCATTCCCGCTGGCGCCGCGCCCGCGCAGCCACCGGACGCCAAGGTGTCCGGCGTGGTATCCGAGCTGGCCCGCAAGAAGCTCGATGCGATCGCCGACGAGTATTACGAATCGAAGGCGCGCCACGACCCCGTTGGCGCGACCGACAATGGCGACAACCGGTTTGACGACCAGATTGGCATGGCCATCGCGCCCAAGGTGCGCGCGCGCCAATACGCCAGGTACCACGCCTTCCTCAAGCGCCTGCAGGACATTGACCGCATGGACCTCGATACCCGGGCGCAGACCAATTACGACGTGCTGAAATACGAGCTTGAGACCGCGCTCACGTTCGAAAATATTCCCGAGCATCTGCTGCCTTTGAACCAGATGGACAGCATCCCCATGACCCTGGCCAATTACGCCAGCGGTGATGGCGCCCAGCGCCTGACCACGGTCAAGGAATACAAGGCATACCTCAATCGCCTCAACCAGCTGCCGGCCTGGATCGACCAGGCTATCGCCAATATGCGCGAAGGCATGCGCCAGGGGATCGTGCTGCAAAAGGCAGCGCTCACCTCCGCCCTGCCCCAGTTCCAGAAACTGGTGACGCCGAAGGTGGAGGACAACATCTTCTACACCCCGGTCACGAAGATGCCCGCCACTTTTTCGGCCAAAGAGAAGGCGGAACTCACCCGCGCCTACCGCACCACGGTGGACAACAGGCTGTCGCCGGCCCTCAAGCGCCTGGCGACCTTTTTGGAAAAGGAATACCTGCCGGCGGCGCGCACCAGCACCGGCTGGAGCGAGCTGCCGGGTGGACCCGACTGGTACAAGGCCAACGTGCGTGCAGCCACCACGACCACGCTCACGCCTGAAGAGATCCACGCCATCGGCCTGCGCGAAGTGGCGCGCATCCAGGACGAATATGGCGTGGTCGGCCCAAAGATGGGCTACACGGGCCCCGCATCGGGCCTGCCGGGATGGGTAGCGCAGCAGGACAAGTACCGCCCCTTCAAGACCGAACAGGAAATCCTCGACGTCTACGGCAAGCTCGATGCACAGCTGCGCGCCAAGCTGCCCGCCATGTTCACGCTCATGCCGAAAGCACCGCTGGATGTGCGCCTGGAGCCGGAGCTCACGCGCGCCACGGCATCGGACCACTACACCGCACCGGCATCGGACGGTTCACGTCCCGGCGTGTTCTGGACGGTCGTAAACGATCCCACGAAGTACGGCAGCACCGGCATGGTCACGCTGTTCCTGCACGAAGGGCACCCCGGCCACCACTTCCACATCGCGCTGCTGCAGGAAATGGGCCTGCCCAACTTCCGCAAATTCGGCGGCAATAACGCCTACACGGAAGGCTGGGCGCTGTACGCCGAAACGCTGGGCAAGGAGATGGGCCTGTTCGAGAAGCCGGAAGACTATTTTGGTCACCTGAACGATGAAATGCTGCGCGCGGCGCGCCTGGTGGTCGACACCGGCATGCACGCCAAGGGCTGGAGCCGCGAGAAGGCCATCCAGTATTACAAGGATACGCTGGGCTACACCGAACCGCTGGCACGCAGCGAGATCGAGCGCTATATGGTGTGGCCGGGCCAGGCCCTGAGCTACAAGATTGGTTCGCTGAAGATTGCGGAACTGCGCAAGCGCGCCACCGATGCGCTGGGACCAAAATTCAGCCTGCCCAAGTTCCACGAAGTGGTGCTGCAGGATGGGACCTTGCCCCTTTCTCTGCTCGAGGCCAAGGTCGACCGCTGGATTGAAAAGAACAGGGAGCAGTAACAATGACGGGGAGTTCGGCTCCCCGTTTTTCATCGCGTCCGGTAGACTTGACGATCCTTCCCGCTGATGTTTGACCACTCAAGGAGAAACATAATGGTAAGCAAGAACACGGTATGCCTGTGGTACAACGGGGACGCGCTCGACGCCGCCAATTTTTATGCAAAGACCTTCCCTGACAGCTCGGTTGACGCGGTCCACCGCGCGCCGGGCGACTATCCATCCGGCAAGGAAGGCGATGTGCTGACGGTGCAATTTACCGTCGCTGGCATTCCCTGCCTGGGGCTCAATGGCGGCCCGGGCGTCGAGCATGGCTTTGCGTTTTCGTTTCAAATTGCCACCGACGACCAGGAAGAAACGGACCGCCTGTGGGACGCCATTGTCAGCAATGGTGGGCAGGAAGGCCAGTGCTGCTGGTGCACCGACCGCTGGGGCGTGTCGTGGCAGATCGCGCCGCGCGCGCTCACCGCGGCCATCAGTGACCCGGACACCGCGGCGGCCAAGCGCGCGTTCAACGCCATGATGAACATGACCAAGATCGACATTGCGGCGATTGAGGCAGCGCGCAGGGGTGATGGCGGTGCGGTGAGTTGATTAGTCGCACTTGTCATCACCGGCGGGTCGGTTTGCAGTGGTCGCTGAAGCTGTCGAGTCCGTCCATTGACCCGCCTGACGCCTCGGCAAGTGACCACAAAGAATAACGTCGGTCGGACGAACTGGCTACTGAATAGCCACTGGACTGCTGGCCTTGAACAAGCTCATGTAAAGTGGGGCGACGCAGCCGACCGGCGACATTCGGCCCAGGAGTCGACATTTGGTCGTATGCTTGGTTGATCTATGGGAAAACAGACAGCTATCGCACTCACTGAGAAGGACGAATCCCTTTTCCTGGATTTTTTACGTGCATCCGCTTCGATTGAGATTTACCGCACAACAGCGCCCTCAGATGATTTGCTAAAGATCGATCAATTCCCTCAAAGGGGCGCGAATGAATGGTGTTATCTGATTGCGAACACAAGTTTTCACTGGGTACCCGAACTCCGATTTGTCTCCGACCATGCCCCTATCGTCAGTCGTCGAGGTTGGACGTATATCGCCAATAGCAGCGTCGCTCCCGTGCTCGAATATTCGCGCCACAACTTCGACAACGATCTCTCGTACGGCCGAATCTATTGGGCAAAGAATTTCGCTGCCCCCGACGGCCCGCAATACGATCAGGATGCATTCAACATTTGGTATCAGAAAATTGTTCGTTGGCTACGCAAGAACGGCCAACGAAGATCAAACGACCCGTACTCAGTTTATTTCCTACCGGATGCGTGGAATCGCTACAATGGCCAGGCCTAAGTAGACGGGCGTCGGCGTCGGAGCCAGAAGCAGACGCATGCGGATTAACTGACGCGTTCCGCTCTTGTTAGCAAATATCGAAATCGCGGTAGTACTAGCTGGGAGGCATCTGGCTCATAGCGATTTTTCGGGATGGCGTGACATCCAGCTTGCTCCCGCATTTGAAGACGATCTTTGGCGCATTCGCATTACTTGACGATGACTCTGGATCCTCATGACAATTTTTGAAAACCGCTGCCACATGCCGCGCCTTGCCTGCCTGCTGACTGGACTTCTGCTGCCGCTGGCCGCTCCTGCTCAAAACCTGATTAGCTCCTTGGAAGGGGTATACAAAACCCGCGGGCAAAGTGGGATAGTAATGGGACCTGGAACAGAGGACGAGATTGTTCAGGTCGAAGATGTCCTCGAGATTGTCCGCTACGATGACAGACGTGCCTATTTTCGCACGCGCTTGAACTTCTATAACGGGCATAAGTGCGCACTGTGGGGTATCGCTGAACAGCGTGGCAGCGAGCTTTTCTACCAGCAAACTGCCGATATCTATCCGGGGCTACCGGTCTGCGCGCTTAAAATCAAGCGCGTAGGCGGCACCGTTAAGCTCACGGACTATTGGGATGAAAACTTGAGCACTAGCTGCAGCGTTCACTGTGGTGCACGCGGCTCCTTTAGCAATGTGAGCTTCACCCTGGCAAGCAAGCGCCCCATTCGTTACTTGAAGCGGATGAAGGGTGCCAGCGAGTATAAGGAAGCGGTTGCAGAGCTACAGGGCAAGCTCTCGGTGCGCTGATAGAACATGGCCAGCGATGATTCTTTCGCCACCGAGAATGCCTTGGAGTAGCCGCGAAGCGATCGCAGTCAGCGAATTTACTCTCATCGCGGTTCGGGCCTTGGTGGCCATTCCCGACAGCTGGTCACGGTCGCTGCCGGTATTGGTGACCTCGTGCTCGACGATCAGATGGTGTTTGGCGTCGACCGCGGTTTGCACGTTGTAGCCCACGATGCCTGAGCCTCGCATCATCATGGAACGGGCATCTGGATCCCTCAGTGAGATCTGCGTTTAACCAGTCGCTTCCAGCGCGCTTCAATTCGGTTTCGAGTGGTCACGACCAACGCGTAGTTCACGCGCCACGTACATTCGGCCAACAGCAGACATCACCAGACTATGCGTACACCTAAGACGTAAAGATCGGAGTGCTTATGACGATGTTCACCAGCCACCAAGCGTACCTCGCCATGTATGTTTTTCTAGTGGAAGAATATAAGCTGACCGGGTCAGGTGAGATTGGCGGCCTGTTAGGAGGAATGTCATTGCTCGTCGATGGGCATACCGCAGACCCTGCAGCAGAAGAACAGTGGAATGAGGCCGTTCAGCGTGTACTTGCTGGACACGTCGATGCACAACTTAGATTTGTCCCCCTGGGCGGCGAGGCGCCCGGATGATGCCGGACATCGGACGGCTGCAGCCGCTAAAGTTTGGATGTTCGAACACGGCCGCGAGCAGCCGGTAGCAAGGCTGTTGCGCTCGGGTTGATGTCGGCGAAACAGTCAGGAATAGCTTGTCACAAGCATTGGAAGGAAAGCTTTGCGACGAGCCCGCCGAGGTAGCGAAGGGGCATAGTGAGGTGTAAAGGGCTTCGGTTGCTGCAGCGGTGAAGGTCCGGTATGGGGCGATAGCTGCCTGTCGAGGCCGGCTGCGAACTTTACGTATGGGCAACTGATATCATGTGACGAACGGCCGAGAACGGGCAGAATCGGACGGTCGTGGCGCGGCACCCCCTGAGCAAATTACTCAAAGTCAGCATGAGCTTTATCCAATCGATAAGGGAGCGGAATGGTTCAAACCAATAGCTTGCCCAACCTCAACGAGGATGTACGGCTGCTCCGAGGCATAATCCCTTTGTGGCATGCGGAAATGGCTTGGGCCAAGGAGCTACTAAAGAGATCATTTGACTTGGATGATCCACAGGATATCCTGCGTCGCGAGTTTCGGGGCACTCATCAGATTCCCGGAACGACCTGGTTCTTTTATACCCATGGAATCGGAGTCAACGTCTACCGGACTTCAGATGTCGGCGGCATTGACTTTGACTTCGATAAGAATGATCCCGATGCATGGAGGCTAGCTATATTTTTGGAAAAGCAGGTTAATGACGGTACCCTTTCGTTTGAAAAGTACCGTCACCTTGTTGATGACGACGAACGACTAAAAGCCGCGCTCGACGCGATTATTGTATCCGTCTGATTTCGGCCCAGGCTGTGTAAAAACGTGATCCCATGTAAACGGATTTTCCACGGTAAACGTTGAGCCAGTATCTCATCAATACTGGTGCTGTATGAAACGTTTTATTGAAGGCGAGGACCGTGGACAAGGCACGCTACTCCCCGAGCTTTTGGACGACTACGTAACCGAGGACAACCCTGTCCGCGTAGTCGATATCTTCGTTGAAGAACTTGACCTGGCCGCGCTGGGCTTTGCACGAGTTCTCCCAGCAAAGACAGGGCGGCCTGCCTATCACCCCGCTGTGCTCCTGAAGCTCTACATCTATGGCTACCTCAACCGCATCCAGTCGAGCCGCCGGCTCGAGCGCGAAGCGCAGCGCAACGTGGAACTGATGTGGCTGACCGGCCGCCTAGCTCCCGACTTCAAAACTATCGCGAACTTCCGGAAAGACAATGGCAAGGCCATCCGCAGTGTTTGCCGGCAGTTTATCGTGCTGTGCCAGCGACTCGATCTGTTTCAAGATGCGGTAGTGGCTATCGACGGCAGCAAGTTCAAGGGCGTCAACACCAGTGACCGCAATTTCACGCACGGGAAACTCAAGCGTAGGATGGAAGAGATCGAAGCAAACATTGGCCGCTACTTAGCAGAACTGGACACCGCCGATCGGCAGGCACCGGCGACGGCACAAGCACGATCGGTGCGTTTAAACGAGAAAATCGCGGCGATGAAGGGACAGATGGCCGAGCTTAAGAAAGTCGAAGCACAGCTGCAAGCCTCTGGCGAAACGCAAATCTCGCTGACCGATCCCGATGCACGGTCAATGATCACGCGCGGTGACGGCATCGTTGGGTACAACGTGCAAACTGCCGTCGACGCCAAGCATCATCTCATCGTTGAACACGAAGTTACGAACATCGGCAACGACCGCGATCAACTCTCTGTCATGGCTAAGAAAGCTCGCGCTGCGATTGGTACCGCCAAGTTGACGGCAATCGCCGACCGCGGCTACTTCAAAGGCGAAGAAATCCTGGCATGCCGCGAGGCCGGTATTGAACCGTTGGTCCCTGCGACCAAGACCTCCAACGCCAAGGCGGAGGGCCGCTTCGACAAGGCTGATTTCATCTACGATCAGCAGAAGAATGAATACCGGTGCCCGGCGGGTCAATCGCTGATCTGGCGCTTTGCCTGCGTCGAAAAGGGTATGACGCTCAACCGTTACTGGAGCTCGAATTGCAAGGGCTGCCCGCTCAAGGACAAGTGCACGCCGAGCCAGGCGCGACGCGTGACGCGCTGGGAACACCAGGGCGTGCTCGATGACATGCAGGTTCGTCTTGAGCAGCAGCCCGAGACCATGCGCATTCGTCGCTGCACAGTCGAGCACCCGTTCGGAACCATTAAGTCATGGATGGGGGCAACGCACTTCCTGACCAAGGGGTTAGAGCGCGTGAGGACCGAGATGAGCCTGCATGTGCTCGCCTATAACTTCAAACGATTGCTCGCGGTATTGGGCATGACCAGGATCATCGAAGCAATAAGGGCGCAAGCCCTATTTATGACTCTGCTACGCGTCGTATGGGCCTTTGCGATGCTGATGATCCCGCTAGGTCCGGGAAAAACTCCGCTGGCCTTAAGGGCCTGCGGCGGCCTCCAGATGAACCCTTAAAGGTAAAATGTGGGTACTGGAGTTAGTGCGTCTGTTTTTACACGGCCTGGGCCAGAAGCGGACCTTCCCAGCGGGTCTGTGCCCGACAAGTTTAGTGAACCTTTTTCTGCAATTTCAGCGTAAGCGGCCAGCCGGCCCACCTATGAATTCCTAATCACACTGGCCACACTGCATCCCTCGTACTTTAGGAGGACAGTGTGAACAACGTGGAACGCGAGCAGGTATGGCAGGAGCGGGTAGCTCAATGGCAGGCAAGCGGCTTGTCCCAGCGCGCCTACGCAATCCAACATGGTTTCCCAGCGCGCCAGGTCGGCTACTGGGTGCGGCGATTGACGGGTGTGCAAACGTCGGCGCTGCTACCGGTGCGGGTGGTGGGCGTGCCGGCGGCGATGCCGACGATCACGCTACGTAGTGAGCGCGGCTGGACCTTGACGCTGCCCGGCGCGATACCGGCCAGCTGGCTGGCCGAAGTGATGCGGGCGCTTTGATGCAGCTGTCGGCCAATGCAATCTGGCTGGCGACGGCAGCGGTGGACATGCGCATCGGCATCGACGGGCTGTCCTTGCATGTGCAGCAGGCGCTGGGGCGGCCGCCATGCGATGGCACGGCATACGTGTTTGCCAACCGTCGCCGTACGCGCCTGAAGATGGTCTGCTGGGATGGCACGGGCGTGTGGATGTGCCTGCGCCGCCTGCACCGGGGCCAGTTTGTCTGGCCCCAAGTTGACGACGCCTGCTGGCAGATCAGCGCCGAACAATGGCAATGGCTGGTCGCTGGCGTGGACTGGCAACGCCTGTCGGCACCGGCACCAGCGCAGTGGCGACTGTGAGGACGTAAACTGTTTCGCTTGTAAACATCGTCCGTGCTCTGTAAACTACTGAGCCATGGACCTGCTCAACGAACTCGCCGATCTGGATATCGCTCCTGCCGCCTTGGCGAAGGTGCAGGCATTGTTCGAGCAGCAGCAGGCCAAGCTGGCACAGCGCGACGCTGTGCTCGCTGAGAAGGACTTCAAGATCACCGCGCTGACGCACGAGCTGGCGTACTACAAGCGGGTTCGCTTCGGCAAGGCCAGCGAAGCACTCGTCGGCGCGCAGCGGCTGCTGTTTGAAGAAACGGTCGATACGGACCTGGCAGCCATCGACGAGGAACTTCAAGCGCAGGCCCCCGTAAATCGGCAGCGCAAGCGCGCCGGGCGCCAACCGCTGCCAGCGCATCTGGAACGCATCGAGCACCGTCATGAGCCCGAGTCGTGCCTGTGCGGTCAATGCGGCGCCGACCTGGTCAAGATCGGCGAAGACGTAAGCGAACAGCTGGACGTGGAACCGGCGCGCTTCTTCGTGCATCGCCACATCCGCCCGCAGTATGCGTGCCGTCCTTGCGAGACGGTGACGGCGGCGCCTATCCCGCCAGCCGTCATCGACGGCGGCATGGCCGCTGTCGGGCTGCTGGCCTGGATCGCGGTGTGCAAGTACCTTGACCACTTGCCCCTCTACCGCATCGAACAGATTGCCGCGCGTGACGGCGTGCCACTGGCCCGCTCTACGCTCGGCGAATGGATCGGGCGCATCGGTGTGGCCTTGCAGCCGCTGGCTGACCGCTTGGCCGAACTGCTCAGGCAACGAAGTTGCCTGCATGCCGACGAAACCCCGGTGCGCCAGCTCGATCCTGGCAGCGGCAAGACCAAACACGCCTATCTGTGGGCCTACCGCTCCAACGTACTCGATGACGGGTCGGGCATCGTCGTGTTCGATTACCAGACCAGTCGCGCTGGGGCGCACGCTCGCGCCTTCCTGCAGCAATGGCGCGGCCATCTAATGGTGGACGACTATGTCGGCTACAAGGCGCTGTTTACGGCAGGCCCCACCGAGCTCGCTTGCCTGGCCCACATCAGGCGCAAGTTCTTCGACGTCCACGCTGCTAGCGGCAGCCCGGTGGCCGAGGAAGCACTACGGCGCATTGGGCAGCTGTACGCCATCGAGCAGCAAGCGGCGGGGATGACGGCGCAACAGCGCGCAGCGTTGCGTGAGCAGCTCGCCATGCCAGTGCTGGCCGACTTGCATGGCTGGCTGGTGGCGACCCAGCGCAGCGTCGCTGCTGGCAGTGGCACGGCCAAGGCCATCGAGCATGCTCTCAAGCGCTGGGCGGCGCTGCAGTGCTATGCCAGCTCGGGCAGCCTTCCGATTGACAATAATCCGGTCGAGAATGCGATACGCCCCATCGCCATCGGCAAGAAGAACTGGCTGTTTGCCGGCTCCGAGCGCGCGGGCCGCCGCGCCGCTGCCATCCAGAGCCTGTTCGCTACCGCCAAGCTTAACGGCCTGGACCCGGCTCGCTGGCTCGCCGACACCCTCGCAAAGCTTCCCACCTGCCCCAACAGCAAAATCGACTCGCTGCTACCGTTCGCAAACTCTACACAGACTTAAACGCTGGTAGAAGGTGGCTGGGCTGGCCGCTTACATTTCAGCGACATCAATCGAGTATGGAAATTCGCCTTGCGTGGGAACCAGAAAACGCTACCCCCCTTGCAGAAATCGAAGAACGCATGCGTTCTTACCCCCGTTGGCCAGGTTAAATTCCCCCACCTTTGGCCAGGTCAAACTCCCCCAGGCAGGACAGTCCGGATTGTAGTCCATGTTCCTGCCGGCAGCTTTGTCAGTCCTGCTTAACGTCGGCAGACGTCAAGCGCGTCAGCCGTGACGCTGCCTCCTTCAGCCGGTAGCTTTTCCCCTCGAACTCAAGGATGTGCGCCCGATGCATGAGCCGGTCAAGGATGGTGGTGGCCATGGTGTTGTCGCCGAGGTACTTGCCCCAGTCCTGCACGACCCGGTTGGAGGTGACCACGATGCTGCGCTTGAGCTTGTAGCGCTGGTGCACCAGCGTCTGTAGCAGCTCGCCGGCCTTGTCGCTGATGCGGCGCGCGAGGAACAGATCGTCCAGCACCAGCAGGTCGGCGTCTACCAGGGTGCGTAACTGCTGCCGCTGCTCGTCCTCGCTCCCGAGCGCATAGGCCGCGAACGCGCCATCGGCCTCCAGGTAGCGCACGTTGTGCCCTTGCAGCGTTCCCTGGTAGGCCACGGCCTTGGCGATGTGGCTCTTGCCCGTGCCCGGTCGGCCGATGATTAGCGCGTTCTGCCCCTCGGCGACGAACTTGAGGGTGTGCAGATCGAAGCACGCAGCCCTTGGCACCTTGGGGTTGAAGCGCCAGTCGAAGTCAGCCAGCGACATGCGCTCATCGAGCCCGCTCTGCTTGTAACGCCGCTCCATCAGGTGCGAGCGGCGCCGGTCAAGTTCGTCCTGCAAGATCAGCGCGAAGGTGTCGAGGAAGGGCTCCTGGGTAGCCTGTGCCTGCAGGATGCGGGTGTCAAGCGTGGCGCGGATGCCGGACAGGCGCAGCTCGCGCAGGGCGCGTTCGATTTCGTTCATGCTCATGCTCATGGTGTCTCCTGGGTCGTATCAATGGCGGCGCTGGCGGTGGCCGCGCGCGCAAACAGGTCGGCGTAGTCCTCACCTTCGCCGATCAGTGGATGGTGCTGTTCCAGATCCAGCTCGGCCTGCAGTGGCGCGTCAATCTCGGCCAGCGCCTTCGCCAGCAGGCGTTCGGTGAGGTTCTTGATCGACTTGTAGTTGCGTACGTTCTCCTGCAGGGCCTGAGCGCACGCCTGATCGATCAGGCGGCGCGGGAAGCGCTTGGCCAAGCCCACCACGCCGCGCAGCTTGCGCTGGCCCACCCTGCCTTCATGCTCGAACCATTGCTGGCACAGCGCCAACGTGGCGTCGCCGATGTCGCCGGCCTGCGCCAGGATGCGGCGCGTCTCGCGCGAGGGGTTGAAGGGCCGCTCGTCGTCGGGCAGCAGCACGCTGCCAGGGCGCTGAGCGCGCGGGTGCGTGCGCAGCAGGCCCAGCGTGAGGCGGTCGCGGATCTCGACGTGGCGCTCGAACAGGCGCACCAGCACCCGGCTGCCGATCTTCGCCGGGCGTGCCGCGTAGCTGCTATGGTCGATGCGGATGCAGGTGTCGTCGGCGACGGTGCGCTCGCACTCGGTGTAGTAGCCGAAGCCCTGCAGCGGCAGCGCACCGAGGTGGGCGCGCTCCTCCTGGAACATGGCCTCGACCTGGCGCCTGGCACTGCCATGGATGCGCGGCGCGGCCCACTTGGTTTCCCACTGTTCCAGGAACGTGTTCTGCTCGTCGATGGTCTCGAAGCGCCGGCCCTTGAGCGCGGTGCTCTGGGTATGCTGGATCGCGTTCTCGACCGTCCCCTTGCGGTTGGGATCGCGCACCCTGGCAGGGTCGGCGACGACGCCGTAGTAGGCCAGCACGTCCCTGTAGACGGGGTTCAGTTCCGGTTCGTACAGATCGGGCTTGATGACGCCTTCCTTGAGGTTGTCGAGTACGACGTAAGCGGTGGTCCCACCGAAGTACCGAAAGGCCTGCTCGTGCAGCTGAGCCCAGGTCTCCTTCGACGAGTTCCAGACCACGCGGCGGAAGCTGCGCCGCGAGTAGCGCAAGGTCATGACGAACAGGCGCGGCCGGCGGTAACGGTCACTGCCGGGGATGCGCGTCAGCGCGCCCTCACCGTAGTCGACCTGGGCCTCCTCGCCGGGCCCGAACTCAAGCCGGTCGAACTGCTCCGGCTCGCGCTGCACCAGCCGGCCGGCGAAGCGCTTGACGCTGTTGTAGCGGCCCGTAAAACCGAACTGGTCGACCAAGTCCTGGTAGATCGACGTGTAGTTGCGGCGCAGGCGTAGCTGGGCCTCGATGAAGACGCGGTGTGGTTCGCACAGCGATTGCGGTCCGCTGTCGATTGCCGGTGGCCGGGGTGGGGGAATTTCAACGCCAGAGCCGGTGGCCGGGGTGGAGGAATTCGGTGCGGCTGCGCCGGTGGCCAGGGTGGGGGAATTTGGCTCTGGTCCCGTGCGGTCCAATGCCAGGCGGCGGATTGTTTTACGGTCTACCCCGGTGAGCCGCGCTATCTCGCGCTGACTAGTGCCGGTGGCCAACAGCGTGGCCACTGTGGTTCGTTTGTTTGGTTTCAAGACGTTCACCCTCCATGCCCCCTTCGATGGTCGAAGGGGTAAGGTTACGTCCTGCCAACGGGAATGCCCTCCGGCGACCAGGTGCCGGCTTTAAGGCGGCGCTAAACGGTCAGGAGGTGGGGGATTTTGACCCGGCCAGGGGTGGGGGATTTTGCCCGGCCAACGGGGTTCTTACGGAGTCGTCGACGGCGTAAGCGTGTTAGGCAACGGGACTTTGCTCTTCATAAAGCCTGCAAATGACAACGAAGCTAGCGCCCGCACTGCTGTGGATGAGGCTAGATTTATCACCGATTTCCGGACGGTTTCTTTGAAGGAAGGAGGGTATATGGTCAAATTCCACTCAGCTGTTGCCGTGTTTGTCGGAGCCAACGAGTTTAAGCATATGCGACAGGAAATTCAGAGCCGAATCGCTGAGTTGCGCTTTCCGGGAGAGCACTTTTTTGTTCCGGATGGCGTATCAAACGATGAAACCCTCGTAGGGCTGTATGCAAGAGGTAAGCTACAGCGCGATTGTTATCACTTTCATCTCTATATACGTATTTAGCTTGCCGTGAAGTCACTACTTTGCGTATGCCCCAACAGGCTGGCGAGAGCATTCACTTGTCCAAGTGACCGGTTTGGGGCGATAACAGGCGTTCAGGTGGCAAACTGGTTGCGGCCGAAAGCGGCTGCTCATCATTGAAGGCGACCGTGAATTTTAAGAAGCAATATGTGGTCCGGTTATCATGTATCTTGCAAAGTTTGAGCCAATGCTGAACACACGCCTATTCATGTGGCCAATTCTCGCCGCTTCCTATGGGGACTTGATCGCTGCCACTATTCATACTTTGTTGGGAAACTGGTCAGGTGCGGCGTCACTCGGTATGCTGTTCGCCGTTTTCGTAGGCACACCGACTCTCGTGGGGTACGCTGGATACCTATGGCGGAAGAACATGCTTCGTGGTCTCGCTCGAATAGAAGCGGCGCTCTGCGTCATGCTGCCCCTTGCTATCTTTCTGTTGATCGTTCTCGCGATTAGGCTTGGCAGATAATTGACGGTTGAGGCAGGCGAATCAAAGAGTCGGGCCAACTAAATGTTGAACTCGACCGTTCAGAGGTCGCCAAGGTCCGCAAAGGGGCGGTAGCTGCCGATACGGACAGTCAGCGACTTTTCAGCTCGGCAACCTGCTATGCTTGGGCGGACGACCGAGATCGGGCACTAGTTTCACACGGCTTGGGCCGGAAGCAGTCATTTACCTTGAGCCGACCATATCAACGTGCCCGCGGCACGTCCAACAGCAGGGTCAGGGCAACCTCAAAGATTAGAAAAAGAGTTTTGGATATTAATCATGAACTATTTTGTTATGCGACGAGTGTCGGACCCGAGGGTTTTGGGGGTCAATAACGGGATTTGCCAAGCTCACATCCAAGAGGATGGATTCCACTGCAAGGACGAATATACTAAAGTCATGCGCTTTCTAGGGTCAAATGAGTTCTGGGGGCATCGAGGACAGATCCCGACGATGGAGTTCGACCTGCAGTGCGTTCGCTTGATTCCAAAAGCTAAGCTAACCGATTTCTTGCAGTACGGCCCGGTTCTGATGTTGTGTCCTTTCCTTGTGTCGGGTCGGGTAAAGGACTTGTTAAATCAATTTAATGCCTACGGCACCCGATATTGGCCCGCCCGGGTCGAAGACAGCAAGACTGCGCACGAATACTATCTGTCGTTCATCGAAAATATTCCTGACGACATGATAGATTTCACCCGGTCGACATTTTCCGTCGGTGGGCCGGTATTAAAGAAAACTACTCATACATTTGCGGATGCGGCTGAGAAAAAGGAATTTATGAAGACCCATCGGCTCGTGGACTTCGAGGAAATCTATCTGAATGGTACTTTTCCTGCTGACACAGACTTTTTTCGTTTTTCGAACGCAACAATTATGGTGTCGGAGCGGTTGAAGCTTGCGATAGAGGACCTCAAATTGACAGGTGCCAGAATCTTGCCTGCTAATGGGACGTGGGAGAAGGTTTATGCGGTACGGCGGAATCTTCTTCGGGATGAGTTCGTTCCACGCGTGGAGAAGTATTAAGAATGGCTGGAACATGCGAGGAGACAACGAGGGCTTCCACAACCCCGCTGTTCGCGTGGATAGCAAGCAAGTTGCTGATTTCCTCGCTCTCCTGCTCGCAGCGTACCGCTGGCTGTAATCTGTAGGTCTGCTTTGGGGCGGTAGCCACCTGTCGAGACTGCCTGATGCTTTTTGCGCCTCGGCAACTGATATCATGTGGCGAACGGCCGAGATCGGCCAAGACCAGCCGGTCAGAAGCTAGACACGGACATCGGCTTCAAGGACACACACAAATGACCACTTCTCGCTCTTTAACCATGCGCTTAGCGCTTCGGGCAGCCGCCGCTGGCACGCTCGAAGGTGGCTGGCTTTTTTTGCCGAGCTCAGAGAACCCCGGACTCGACACTGTTTGCGTACTCGTCACGAGTGACGGCGAAGACAGTGCTTCTATTGCTAGCGCGCTTGGCTTCCCTCAGGAAGGCCTCGACACTTCCACCATTGAAGACACAGCAAGTACTGCCCGTCAATTCCAGGATGCACCATCTGATGAACTTCTATTGGAATCATTTGTTTATTACTGGCGCTTCGATGCTTGGTTACCAGAGCCTGGCGCCTCTGAACCACCACCTTGGGAGGAAACGAAACTAAGACTGGATAGAGAGTTCTTCGACGATCTTGGTGCGGAGCGCCATGATGTCGCATGCAAGGCGGAAGGATGTTCGAAAGGTGCAGTGCAGTACAGTGTTCTTTGTCGTATTCACCATTTTGAAATGATTAGGAAAGAACCCTGTCCTTTCATAGAGTAAATCTGTAGCCCAATCCGTCATAAGGTCTCGACAAGATTCTCGCTCTGCCAGAGTGACTGCGGACGCAGCCTCGAAGGTCGGCTTTGGGGCGAAAGCTGCCTGTCGAGACCGCCCGGTCCCTTACGCAACTGATATCATTTGGCGAACGGTCGAGATCGGCCATGAGCCGACATTTGCACGTCCAATCAACATTGCGAAAGATTCCCCATGAGTTCACTGGAAAAAGTGTGGGCATTCCGGGAAGAGACGTTGTATCCGCAGCACTTCGGTGTGGCAAGCAGGGGCATCTTCCCTCTGGATGTTGAACTGTTCTCGAAGACCTTCGGGCAAAACGAAGTCGATCCCCGCTGGCTGCACCTGGGTGTATTTGAATTTGCACCGACCGCCAGCAGGCCATCCTGGCTGTACGTCTCTTCCGGCGGATCGACGCCGTGGGAGACCGAGCCCGGCGAGTACAATATTGATGACTATTCGTGGCTAGGTGTCGAGTTCGTGATGGAAGCCCCCGCTCAGGCTGATTGGCCGATCCGCGCGTTACAACGTTTGCTGGCCTACCAAGTGCTGTTGGCACACGGTCGCCTTGGCGATTACACTCCGCTCGATTACGGTCACCGCGTTCCGGCAGGGGGCACAGTCGACGGCAGTGCAAGTTCAAAGCTGACCTTTTGGGCGATCGCAAAGGCAGATCACTATCCTTCTTCAGATACGCTGCCTTCGGGGAGGTTCGATTTTTTGCATGCCGTCGGAATAACCGACCAAGAGCGTGATTTTGCGAAGGCGACATCTACGGGGGAATTGATAAGGATTCTCAGTTCAAACAACGCCTTCCCGCTAACAGACCCGGCCCGGCCCGGGTTGTCGTTGTAGGCGAACTGAGAACGGCCACCGCCGGCCGGTCCAGCGGGTAGGCCTGTCCACAAAAGGTAATGAAAACGACGAATATGACGAATCGAATGCGACTTGTAGCAGCTGGAAACACGCTTTCCCCAGCTTTGAGCGTATTGCGAAAACTCGGCTATACCGTGACACGCGAAGCATCAGGCGAGCAACAGTATCGGGCGGAAAACGAAACCTGTATTTTTTCCGCTGATGACCCACTGACTCTGCTTGGTCTGGTCAAGCTATATGAGATTCGGGGTATCGATTGGCAGCCAAGTGATGAAGAAGTTCAGCGCTTTTTGTTGCTTGAGACCGATGAGGATTAACAGTCTTGAGTCGGCCAGCAGCGGACCATCGGAACGACTACAGACGATTTACATAGAACATGATGAACTCTTCAGCTGATCCAAGGCTTTACGAAGCTGCACAGAATGGATGCGTCTCTTACGCGCTGTTGCAGGAGGCCGCAATTCAGTCTGGGCTAACCGCCCCTGATCTGCTTGATGAGCTCTCCTATGTCGTGGCGTCGCGATACTCTGCCAATGAAATAGATTTTGAGGAAGCGGACGCGGTGATGAATGCCCTCTGGGCCGTCTGTGTTTCCAGAGAGTTTTGGGCAGATTACGACCGAACTATTCCGCCTGTAACCAATGCCGTCTACTTAGCGTTTGATGCTGGGGAATACCACCGAGAGAGCGATTCGCCAAGTACTGATCCAGAGATCAAGTACACACGACCGTTGATTGACGCGCTCCTTGCTGAGCACGTTCCAATAGGATCACGCCTGTAGCCAGTTAGACACCCGCCACTTTTGCTTTTTTCTATAACACGGCGGATTTCCTCGCTACGGGTAACTACGTCTATGCGCTAGGAGGAAATGCTCCACTCATGGTGAGCAGGTTGACTGGGGACATCAAGGAAGCAGGAACCGCTCTTCCTACGGAGCACTATGTTCGCGAGTTCGAGGCCATGCGTAGAAGGTCGGCTTAGGGGCGACAGCCGCCTGTCGCGCCCATCCGCGACCTTTTCATTTCAGCAACCTGCTATGCTTACACGAACGGCCGAGTTCGGCCAAAACCCGACCCTCGAACGACGCCAGCAACGTGGAAAACTTGATTATGTACCGGCTCGGACACCTAGTTAATAACGAATGGCAGGCTCATTCGTACCCACCCGTTTTTGAGATTGACGGCCGCATTGTCGCGTGCGTCCCAAATGGAGACCCGGTGGTATTTGAGACCGTGGTTGAATGCCTGAAGCCGCCGTACTACCTACCCTACATCTTGCATACGTCGCGCGGAGAAGGGCAGCCCGGACGGTATCAAAGTCCTGCGCTTACTCTTTCTGAGGTCAAAGCATTCTTAGCGCGGTTCGGCCCATTTCTTTCAGCAGATGCCCGCTTTGATCTTTGGGCGCACTCAACCAGCGATAAAGGCACTGTGGTCTGGGATCGTCATGACCAACTTTTTGCATACGGGCCGCTCGATCGCTTCGCGTCCGCGCTACATTTGCTGGGTTTCACCAATGGCGCCGCAGAGATCCCAGTGCCACACGAGCATCACTATCGGAAAGAGTTCGATCATCTTGCCAAAGACTTGTTGGCGGCAATTGAATGGACTTTTTCGCCACTTCGACCGGAGGACGAGCAATGAGTCCGCTTCGTCCGAAATGCATTCCAGCCGACGCCTTTGGCGCGTCTGAATTAACACGTTGGACCAAGCAATGCGTGTCTGCAACGGGGCCAGGCCGTGTAAAAACAGACGCACTAACTCCAGTACCCACATTTTACCTTTAAGGGTTCACCTGGAGGCCGCCGCAGGCCCTTAAGGCCAGCGGAGTTTTTCCCGGACCTAGCGGGATCATCAGCATCGCAAAGGCCCATACGACGCGTAGCAGAGTCATAAATAGGGCTTGCGCCCTTATTGCTTCGATGATCCTGGTCATGCCCAATAACGCGAGCAATCGTTTGAAGTTATAGGCGAGCACATGCAGGCTCATCTCGGTCCTCACGCGCTCTAACCCCTTGGTCAGGAAGTGCGTTGCCCCCATCCATGACTTAATGGTTCCGAACGGGTGCTCGACTGTGCAGCGACGAATGCGCATGGTCTCGGGCTGCTGCTCAAGACGAACCTGCATGTCATCGAGCACGCCCTGGTGTTCCCAGCGCGTCACGCGTCGCGCCTGGCTCGGCGTGCACTTGTCCTTGAGCGGGCAGCCCTTGCAATTCGAGCTCCAGTAACGGTTGAGCGTCATACCCTTTTCGACGCAGGCAAAGCGCCAGATCAGCGATTGACCCGCCGGGCACCGGTATTCATTCTTCTGCTGATCGTAGATGAAATCAGCCTTGTCGAAGCGGCCCTCCGCCTTGGCGTTGGAGGTCTTGGTCGCAGGGACCAACGGTTCAATACCGGCCTCGCGGCATGCCAGGATTTCTTCGCCTTTGAAGTAGCCGCGGTCGGCGATTGCCGTCAACTTGGCGGTACCAATCGCAGCGCGAGCTTTCTTAGCCATGACAGAGAGTTGATCGCGGTCGTTGCCGATGTTCGTAACTTCGTGTTCAACGATGAGATGATGCTTGGCGTCGACGGCAGTTTGCACGTTGTACCCAACGATGCCGTCACCGCGCGTGATCATTGACCGTGCATCGGGATCGGTCAGCGAGATTTGCGTTTCGCCAGAGGCTTGCAGCTGTGCTTCGACTTTCTTAAGCTCGGCCATCTGTCCCTTCATCGCCGCGATTTTCTCGTTTAAACGCACCGATCGTGCTTGTGCCGTCGCCGGTGCCTGCCGATCGGCGGTGTCCAGTTCTGCTAAGTAGCGGCCAATGTTTGCTTCGATCTCTTCCATCCTACGCTTGAGTTTCCCGTGCGTGAAATTGCGGTCACTGGTGTTGACGCCCTTGAACTTGCTGCCGTCGATAGCCACTACCGCATCTTGAAACAGATCGAGTCGCTGGCACAGCACGATAAACTGCCGGCAAACACTGCGGATGGCCTTGCCATTGTCTTTCCGGAAGTTCGCGATAGTTTTGAAGTCGGGAGCTAGGCGGCCGGTCAGCCACATCAGTTCCACGTTGCGCTGCGCTTCGCGCTCGAGCCGGCGGCTCGACTGGATGCGGTTGAGGTAGCCATAGATGTAGAGCTTCAGGAGCACAGCGGGGTGATAGGCAGGCCGCCCTGTCTTTGCTGGGAGAACTCGTGCAAAGCCCAGCGCGGCCAGGTCAAGTTCTTCAACGAAGATATCGACTACGCGGACAGGGTTGTCCTCGGTTACGTAGTCGTCCAAAAGCTCGGGGAGTAGCGTGCCTTGTCCACGGTCCTCGCCTTCAATAAAACGTTTCATACAGCACCAGTATTGATGAGATACTGGCTCAACGTGTACCGTGGAAAATCCGTTTACATGGGATCACGTTTTTACACAGCCTGGGGCGAAAGCGGTCTGATGGGTAGGCGCAGTTCACCGTCGAGTACAATCGGCAATTATCGGCCAATAGCCGTCGGTCGGGAGTCAAGCTGCCCATCTCTTCGTGCCATCTTGGCCTCGTGCCAATGCCAGACGCGCAGCAGAAGAATCGCCGGTTAGCGTATTTCTTTGAAGGTCTTCTTGAAAATCATTTGTTATGGTCCGTTGGTTTTTCCAGTTCCTCTACGGCTCAGTCCCGGTTCGGTTCGTAAGCCAATATTCCATTGCCGAAGCGATCCTACGCCTGTCGAAAGTCGTGAAGCCTTCGGTTCTGAGTTCGTTTGCGGGTCAGTGTGCCGTAGGCACGGTCTCGCAATCGAAGGTTCGGGTTGAACGAGTAATTCCGTTTGTTGGAAACGCCTGGAAGCCGTTTTTCTATGGCACATTTACCGCTGGCGAAGCCGGCGCCGTTTTAGAAGGAGCATTTAAGTTTTCGGCATTCACTCGCATTTTCATGTCAATCTGGTTCGGCTTTATTCTATTTTGGACCCTTCTGGCCACGGTCGCCATCCTTCAAAACTCGCCGGCCGATTTATGGTTCCCGTTAGCTGGTGTTGGTATGTTCGCAGCCGGTGTTGCTATGGTTCGCGTTGGCAAATGGTTCGCTAGAAACGACGTGGCCTGGCTAACTCAGCTAATTGCTCAAGAACTCGGGGCAAATAGCTACCAGTCCACCGGTTAAAGCGAAGTTCGGCGCACGGCCGGACAGTTCCCGATGATTGGTCTGCTTCTACCGCCCCGGCAGCTCTGCGGTGAAGTCGCTTTTGCGTTCTTATGATGGTTGTGGATTCAACCGGTCGTGGCAGTTCGTGACTATTCGAGTATGCAAGATGCTATGCTTCTTCTAACGGCCGAGTCCAGCTAAAACCGCACCTACCGGAAGTCGCCGGTAGGTCGCCCACGGTGTTTCCCCATCCGCAGTATCGCCGCCATTTCCCATCTATATCTAAAATGACCCTTCGCTATCATCACTTGAAAACTAGAATATTCTTTGCAACCATTTTTGCCATCGTTGGGGTACCGGCGATAGTCGAAGGGGTCTCCAATCATCAGATAGGCACTACGCTCACCGGAACAGGTTTACTTTTGTTGGGTGCAAGCAGCTGGTTTAATCCGATTGACCTCCGAAAGCCTATTGGAAGCATTCTTATAAACCCACCCGCCCCAGTCGGTTCTTCACTCCTTCGCCTGGTGCTACTGCTCGCGGCCTTTGTATGTATGCTGGCGGGCTTGCTGGTTAAATACGTCTTTTAATTCGCGCTCGTATCGCACTACCGTCCAGCACGGCTGCGCGTAGGCGGCTTTCGGCGTTCCTAGATCAAGTTCACCAAGTCGCTGCCTCGGCATGAAGGTCGGCTTTGGGGGCGGTTGCAGACACTCCGTTCGCTTTGGCTAGGCTGATCGGGCTTTCCCTATCACCAACAATTCCGGTAGACTGATCGCTTTGTGAACGTCGCCTGTCGAGCTGGGTAGGATGCAATCGAATACGGGCACATCCGACAACGAAATAATCTGGCTGTGGCGAATTTCTGAGCGAAATAAGGGGAATGAATGGACTCATCGCCAGGACCGGTCGCTGTCGCAATAGCCCGCGTCTTTTTGGTAATCATTGGATTTGCCGCGTTAGGACTCGCAGCCGGTCTATATTTTTCGGGCACCGAGGCACCGTTGTGGATATGGGCACTGCTCATTGGTATTGGTATATCAGCAATACTGTCCGCCTGCTTTGAGTCCAGCTCAGGCGTCGTGGCCACGGCCTTCACGTTCTTTTCTCCCCTGAGTTGACGGCACCGTTCATTTCTCGTCGCCGCATCTCCTTGCGTCGGTTCCCGCCATGCGCGCCGAGAATCTCCATTTGCAGGCTGATATCATCGCTCGCCCCGGATTTCGGCCAAAACCGGACGACTTCCCATCTATATCCAAAATGACCGTTCCCCTTTGCCCTTGGTAACCTTGTCCACTGGCGTCTTCATGTTGTCGTAGATGCCCCGGCGCGGCACACCGCCCACTGCAGCGAACGCACGGGTGCGGGCATCGAACAGCATCTCGTGCCCCTGGCTGGGATGGGCAACCAGCCAGGAGGCACGGCTTGCAGAGAGCTTCAGATGCGATACCTGCATGCGCCGGAAAATCCCGCGACCACCGGCCCCTCACACCTGGGTCAGTTTTCGGTCGGCGCGAAGCCTATAGGTGGGTCAATTTTCGGTCGGCGTCAACAGGATAAGGTTCAAAGGCTACCGAGCAATCCGGAAACCCAGGTGATTTTCACGCGCGTAATCGCCCACCGAGTTGTAACCGATCCCCGTCATCGCCTGCGCGTTGGTAAGCCAGGCGCCGCCGAAATACAGATACTTCATGCATGTCTGGCTGCCCTTGCTTCGTGAGGGAATGCAGTCGCTGACCCATTCATTCACGTTGCCGACCATGTCAAACAGGCCAAAGCGGTTCGGCTTGAACGAGCCGACGGGGGCGGTCTGGCGGTTGTCCCACTTGCTGCCGCAGCCATCGCAATTGGCCTTGTTTTTGCCGAGCTTGTCGCCCCAGGGAAAAGCGGTACGGGCGCCAGCGCGAGCCGCGTACTCCCATTCCACGGCGCTGGGCAGGCGGTAGCTGGCACCGGTCTTGCGGTTGAGCCAGTCAATATAAGCTGCCGCGTCCTTCCAGCTTACATTGACCACGGGAAGCTCGCCACGCCCCCAGCCTTCATCGAAAGGGTAATTGCACGGACCTTCCGGTGAGCAGGGAGGCTTCGGCTCGCGATTCTCGAACGCCCAGCTCGATGGCGGGCTGACGCAACCACCATCGGCAACGCAGGCATCATACTGTGCGAACGTGACCTCGGTGGCACCGAGTTCAAACGCCGGAACCGTGACTGTGCGTTCCACATACTCATGCTCCGCGCACATCTTAACGTCGGCGGGGCAAGTGATGGTCTTGATTGTGCCGCGCGGGATCTTCACAGTGATTGGCGGAGCAAGGGCGGAGGCAACGCTGGCGTCGCTCGAGAATAGCAAGGCACAGGTGAGCAAAAACGCAGATTTCATGGCTGAACGGACGAAGATAAAAGTAACATTATAGCAATGTTGCGAATGCCGAAGTCTGGGCTTCTGTCGCGTTGCAGCATGACGTCGATCGGGAAACGCATCCATGTGAAGTTGAACATGTCAATCGGCACTGGATTCGGGCGCAGCAGTTTAGCCGCGCCCACGCGCGCATTGCGACAGAATCAATCAGACTGCGCACGAAGGAGACGTGCGGCCCTGACTTGAGGGAGGGCCAGACGCATGGCGGCGCTAGGAATGTTCCGATAGCGCCGCCACGCCAAACTACATCACCGACAGCACCGGATAGCGGCGCCATTCCGGTTCCACGTAGCGCTGGCAGTTCGCGAAGATGAAGTCGAGCACCGCCACCTGGTCCGACAGCTTGTCGGGATTGGCAGCCTTCCAGGCCTCGAAGCTGGCTCGCAGTTGCGGCTCCGATTCGAGCAGTTCCAGCGCGTGGTCCTCGAACACGTAGTCGGAATAGGCTTCCTTCTTTTCCAGCACGCTGTTGAAAAAGCCCCAGCGGAAAAAGCTGTCGTGGCCCTGGGGCTCCAGCGTTTCAATCGCGTAGCGGGCCTGGTCCTGGTCGAGCGGCACCCACCAGTCGCCGGCCTTGAGCGTCAGCTGCACGGTTTCCGCCACCAGCGCCACCTCATCGTGGAACATGTGGCCTTCGTAGGCCCCCGCGCGCGATGTGACGGACTTGATGCGGTAGACCCGCACTTCCTGCACCCGGTCTTCACCCAGCTGCTCCATTTGCACTCCGTTCCACTGCAGGCGCTCGACCGCTTCGCGCCAGGCACGCGGCACCACGTAGGCGCGCGGGGTGGCCACCGTGATATCGGCCGGGAAGTGGTTGTAGTAGGCGATCTCGCGCTCCCACGGCGCGCTGCGGTCATACGACAAGCGCGTGTAGTTGCCCAGTTTACTCGGGCTGTACCTGGCTTCATATCCCTGGAAGCGGAAGCTCGACGGCCGGCTTTCATCCATTGCCCAGTGCACCGGCCACTCGCGTCGCGTCTTGCCTTCATCGCGCGCTGCACGGCGCAGCCGCATGATGTCTGCACCGTTGGCGACGGTGAAGTCCAGCGCCGTGTCGACCAGCGCGCGCATGGAGTCATAGCGCGCCTCGAACGGCTTGAGCATGTGCGTTTCGGGCATGAAGCCGATGGTGTGATGGAGCGCAGCGAAGCCGGTCGAAAAGCGCGCGGTCTCCAGGAACTCCGCAATGCCGTGGTCCGGGCAGTCCTTGACCGGGTTGACGTAGGGGCAGGTTGGCCAGCCACGCCGCGCCATTTCGGCAAACATGTGCGGCAGCATGGTGTCCTGCAAATACGCGCCCAGTGCGCCGCCAAGCTTGTCGGTCTGGGTGTGGATGAGGGTCATGGTGTACGGGTAGTCGGCACCGTTGGAGGTGTGGGTGTCGACCATCACGTCCGGGTCCCAGGCCGTGAAGAACTTGTTGAAGGTCTGGGCGTTGAGCGTGTCGCACTTGATGAAGTCGCGATTGAGGTCCAGGTGCCGCGCGTTGCCGCGAAAGCCGAATTGCTCCGGCCCGTCCTGGTTCACGCGCGAGGTGTTGGCGCGGTTGATGCTGCCGTCCACGTTATACATCGGTACAAACAGGAACACCGTCTTGCCCAATGCCGCCAGCCGCTCGGGCTGGGTGCAGAAGTCGCGCACCAGCGCCATGCAGGCGTCCACGCCTTCCGGCTCGCCTGGATGGATACCGTTATTGTTGAAAAAGACCGGGCGGCCCGCAGCCTTGAGCGTTTCGCGGGCGAACACGCCGTCGGCCGTTACCACCCCGGCGTGGATCGGCAAGCCGCAGTCGGAGGTGCCGATGACGCTGAAGTTAAGCACCTGCGGGTACAGGCGCGCGAGGTTTTCGTACCAGGCGATGCAGTCTTCCCAGGTGGTGGTCTGGTTCTTGTTGCCCTGCTCGTAGGGCGTACGCAGTTCGTTGGACATGTGGTCTTGTGGATGCAATGGTTCGTTAAGATCAGGCGATGATCTCTTCCCGGGTAGGGAGCGAGATGGAAATGACGGTGCCCCGGTCGGGCTCCGAGCTGAATTCGATTTTGCCCCCCAGGGCGTACACGCGCTCGCGCATGCCGATGATGCCGATGCCCGACGAGGTGCTGCCGGTGGAAAAACCGGCGCCGTCATCGTCAATTTCGATGTGCAGCATGTGTTCGGCGTCCGACAGCGTGAGCGTTACCTGGGCATGGGTGGCCCCGGCGTGCTTGAGGATGTTCGACAGCGCTTCCTGGATGATGCGGTAGGCGGAAATGGCCAGCTCGTTGCCCAGGCCCGTGAAGTCACCCTCGGAATGAAACTCGAAGCGGCATTCAGGATGCGCGGTATCGTAGTGGCGGATCATCTCTTCCACCGCGCCGTGCAGCCCGAGCATGTCCAGCACTTCCGGACGCAGGCGCCGCACCAGGCGCCGCCCGCTGGCGTACAGGTCGAGCGTGAGCTTGGTGATGGCGGCCGACTTGGCCTTGATCTCTTCGATGGTGGGATTGGCTTCCAGCTTCGACGCCAGGTGCAGGATGCTTTGCGACTCCAGGCGCGCGGCGATCAGCGAGGCATTGAGTTCATCGTGAATTTCGATGGCGATGCTCTTGCGCTCATCTTCCACGATCGAATTGACCTTTTGAATCAGCTTGCGCTTGTCCGCGTCGGCGCGCAGCGCTTCGTTGCGCGACTCCACCAGGTCCTTGGTGCGCTCGGCAACCTTGTTTTCCAGGTCCTGGCGTGACTGGCCCAGTGCCACCGACATTTCGGTGATCGATTCCTGCAGCTCGCCCACCTCGCCGCCGGTGGTCACGGCCAGCGCCACGCGGTAGTTCCCACCGCGGATTTCGCGCAGCGCGCCGATCGAGGAATTGAGGGGAATGGTCAGGCTGCGCGCCAGGAAGTACGCCAGCGCGCCGCTGACAGCCAGCGCCAGCGCGGCCATCGCCAGCTCGATCTGGAAGCGGCGCGCCTGCTTGTCGAGCATGTTCGATGGCGACATGGTCACGCGCACATAGCCAACCAGCTCGGTCGGAAAGGTGGGCGGCTTGGTGTCGCTGGAACCCGACACGTGCGGCACGCCATTGTCCGAAAACAGGTTGATCCACGTGACCTGTTTCATGATGGGCGCTTCGTAATAACGGTTTTCGGCATCCACCGCTGCCTGCGAGGCCACCGTGATAGCCACTTTCTGGTTCACGTCCACCACATCGATGCGGTAGATGCTCTTGTCCGACTGGACCAGGCCATTGATGGTCAGGCGCAGGTCAGCCAGATTGCCGGAGATGACGTTGTACTCGCTGGTCTCGGCCAGTGCCTTGGCCAGAATGCGGCCACGCTCGGCCAGCTCCTCGGCCACCTGGGCGCGGTGCGAATACCACGAGTAGCCCACAAAGGAGGTGAACAGGAATACCACCGGCAGCATGGTAATGAAGGCCATGCGGGTGCCGATGCTCCAGCTTTGCCAGAAGCGCAGTTTTTTCATGGTCGCCTCGCAGGTGCGGGGACGGGCGGCTCGCGCCCGAATTTGCGCGCCTCGTCGCTCACTGCCACCTGCAGCGAACGGGCCACGCCCTCGTTGATCACGGTGCGGAAGTAGCGCGGAAACTGGGGCGGCGCCAGCTCGCCCGTTTGCACGAATTCCAGCGCCAGATCAGCCACGTGCGCGTTGATATGCTCGATGTTCGAGTAGGTCGTGGCCAGCGCCCCGGCGCGTACCATGTCGGCCGAGAACCCGATCACCGACTGGTTGTGGCGATAGGTCGAGAGCAGCACGTTGCGAAAGTTTTCGGCCGAGTACACGTTCCGGTCCGGCATGGCCAGCAGCACCTGCGCCTGACCCACGCGGTTGAGCGCGAAGTTAATATCGTCACCCTCCACGTAGTCTTCGATTTCCACCTCGGAGCCGGCCAGCACTGGCTTGAGGAAGCTGGTGTCGTGGCTGACGATGGCCGCCACCCGCACCGGGCGCTTGTAAAGCAGCGAGATCAGGCGCAGCTGGTCGGCCGGCGCCGGCTCGGCGTAAATGGCGGTCATGCTCATCAAGCGGGTGGGCGACAGGCCGCCAGTCACGAGGCGCCATACCTGGCTGGAAGTGTAGGCCGCGATGACGACGCAGTCGCATTTGCGGGCCAGGACATTGCGCAGCGCGACCGGGCCGATGGTCACGTAGACCATGCGCCGCTTCTGCGCCAGTTCGGTACGAAAGCCGCCGAAGATCGGCAGCAGGCGCTTGGAGAGGTCGTCGGAAATGCGGCGCGTGACGCTGGAGTCGTCGCCGGTGACGATCTGGAATCGGAAGCCGCCCTTGATATCGACGGCGGAGCCCGCGCCCTGCACCTGGGCGATGGCGGTGCCTGCTGCCGCGCAGCTCCACAACCCCGCAGCCAGAAGAAGCCGCCGCATCCGACTGCGCATGGGGATCACTAGGGCTCGATCAGGCCGTGCTTGACCGCCAGCTTGGTGATGTAGGCCTGCCGGTGCACGCCCAGTTTTTCCTTGACCGACTGGCTGATATTGCTGATGGTCTTGGTGGACAGGTTGAGCTTTTCCGCAATCTCGGCGTTGGTCAGGCCTTCTGCCATGAGCTTGAAGATTTCCAGGCCGCGCTGGTCCAGCTGCGACTGCGGCGAAGCGTCGCCCCGGACCGACAGATTGGCCAGGCGCTCGGCGATCTGCGGCAGGAAATACAGCTTGCCTTCCGCAGCGTGGCGCACGGCCGTGGCCAGGTCGGCCGGGTCGCAATCCTTGGTGACAAAGGCGCGCGCCCCAAGGCGGTAGGTTTCCTTGATCAGGCTGTCCTGGTCGAACTGGCTGAGAAAGACGATCTTTGCTTGAGGGAATTTCTTGAGGATATCCTGGGCCGCATCGAGGCCGGTGAGCTCTGTACCAAACCGTATGTCGATGACCATGACATCAGGCTGCAGTTGCGCGTACATGGCAGTGGCTTCATCGGGCGTCTTGGCCTGGCCCACCACGTCCATTCCCACACCGGCGAGCGACATGGCAAAGCCGGTCATGACGATTGGGTGGTCGTCGGCCAGCATGACGCGAATTGATTTTTGCTCAGTCTGCACTTTTACATCTCCAGTGGGTACGGCAACCCGCGCTTACATCTTCTTACCATTGAATGGCATCAATGTGTGGGAGCTAACGGAATAGGCGAAGCGACAATGAGATTATTTCACACATCGAAGCGCGACGCGAGCAATCTGGCTCCCCGGGCACGGCCGGCCGCATGCCGGATACGGAGGCTGTTTGGCATCCACAGCTACCGCCTCACTTCCTTCAATTTGCCATGATGGCGCATATTTTACTTCTATTAGGTAGAAGGAGGCCCGCGCACGCCGGCCCGATCCCTCACCGGCACAAGAATAAGGAGAACACCATGCACTTTTCACACACAGGGGATGGAACCGGCAGCAAGTTCACCAAGGTTGCGATTGTATCTGCGCTGCACGTGGCCCTGGGCGCGGCACTGATCCACAACATGGATTCCAAGGTATTCACGATGCCAAAGGCAATGGAAGAAATTGTCCTCTTCACGCCGGAGGCCCCAAAACCGCCGCCACCGCCGCCTGAGCCGCCAAAGCCCAAGCCGCGTACCGCCCCGGCCCCCAAGGTGTTCACCCCGCCCGTGGAGGTGGATGTCCCAATGGAACAAATAGTTGAAGCGCCCATCCAGACCACGTCCGAGCCTTCGCCCGAAGTCACGGAACCCGGTCCGGTCACGCCGGACGCGCCGCCGGCACAGGCATCGAACAATCGCGGCGAAATGTTTTCGGCCGCGCTGGCCAACGCCGATGCCTGCGATAAACCCGACTATCCAGCGCGGGCCGCGCGCGAAGGCGTCACTGGCACTGTCGAGCTGGCATTGCTGATCGGCCCTGACGGCCGCGTGACCGATTCCAGGGTGCAGCGCTCCAGCGGCTCGCGTGACCTGGACCGGGCGGCGCAGTCGGCCCTGTCCCTGTGCCAGTTCAAGCCGGCCATGCAAGCCGGTGTGCCCCAGGCCGCATGGGGACAAATTGCCTACGTCTGGACACTCGACTGAATTTTTCGCTCGCACACGCCCCGCTCGGATTGCACCGGGCGGGGCGTTTTTACGTTGGCAAAAACAACACGCAAAGAAAATGCTAGTTAACAGCTTTTCTTTTGCTAGGACATGGCATATATTAACTCCAACAATAAGACTTTCAGCAGTCACATAACGAGGAGACTCTCATGCATGCCCCAGCCCGTCTCACCAGCAGTGGTAGCAAATTCAGCAAAATTGCCATCGTCGCCGCCCTGCATGTTGGGCTGGTCGCCGGCGTCATGAACTCGAAAGTGCTCGTTGGCGCCATGCCGCAAGCGAAGCCATTCGCTTACGTGCCACCCGTGGCGCCCGTTGCGGCACCGACACCGCTCGATCCGCCACCGGTTGAGAAAGCAGCCCCGCCGCCCGTCGTCACGGTGCCGACCCCGATTTTCGAGGTGGCCGAGGCAGCGGGCCCGACCATCACCGTGACGCCCGCGGAAAAGGCCGCCGAGCCGGTGTTGCCTGCGCAGGCTGGTACGGGCACGCCTGGCGGCACGAGCGGGGGCACCTCGGCCCGGGCCACGCCCGACCCGGCGCGTGTCTACAATGCAGCGCTGGCCAACGCCGATGCCTGTGCACTGCCCAGCTACCCTGCGCGCGCGCTGCGCGAAGGTAACACCGGCACAGTCACCCTGGCGCTGCTCATAGGCCCCAACGGCAAGGTTGGCGCCTCGCGCATACAGCGTTCCAGCGGCCATCCTGAGCTCGACCGCGCTGCCGTCGCCGCGCTCAGCCTGTGCACCTTCACTCCCGCCACCACCAACGGCGTGGCGGAGTCGGCCTGGGGGCAGATCGCCTACGTCTGGACGCTCGACTGACAGATTTCAGCAGCCCCGCACGGCCATCGCCGCGCGGGGTCAATGAAAACCAATGACCCTCACTACGTCGCAGCGCATCCACACGCGCGCTGGCGCCATCATCCTCCTGCTTGGGTGCGGCGCCGCCCTCGGCTGGGCGCTGGCTGGTCTCACGGCAGGTGCCATGCCGGGCACCGAGCCCGTGCGCCTTGCGCTGCCATATATTGGCCAGCTCTCCTATGGCCGCGAACTGGTGTGGCCGGTGACCCGCGTGGTGGCACTGATGCTGATACTCGCCTGCTGCCTGGCTTACCGCCATACGGGCATGGCACCGCGCACACTGCTGGCGGGCGTCCTATGTTTTGCCGTCATGGCCGGCGCGCTTGCGGCGACAGGAGCGGCGCTGTGGCATCTGCCGGGCGCTCCGGCGCGCATCTCTTGCATCATGGCCGTGACCTTGCTCGTCATGCCAGTGCAGCGCGCTGTGATCGCAAGGCTCGGCGCACCGGCCACCGTACTGGGCGCCATGCTGGTGCTGCTGGCGATGCTGCTGGTTCTTAGCACCGCGAGTCCCGGGGACAGCTACCTGCTGGCCTGGCCACTGCCCGCCGCCCTGGCGGCATTTGGCACCGGCTACTGCCTTCGGCACGCGGCGCCAAGTCGCCTGGCGGTGGCTGTCGTTGGGTTCCTGCCTGCCGCGCTGCTGATCGGGCCCCGGCTGCTGGTGTCGCCCCTGCATTCGGCCACACACGGCGCGGCCTTCATGCTCGCACTCGCCGCCATGCTCGGCTGTGCGACCGTGCTGGTGGCCAGCACGGACCGCAGACAAGTGCCTTAAATTTCGCGCGCGTCAGCCCCCGTTTCGTCATCGGCCCGTAACGAACGATGGTTACGCTTTCCAGATGCAGGTTTTACAACCTTTCAATTCTGATCTGGAGATTATGTGAAAATGGCCGTACACGACACCACCCGGGTAACCAGGACCATGATTGCCACCGCACTGACCGCCGCCCTGCTTGCTGCATGCGGCGGCGACCTGCCCGAGATCCCGCGCCCCGCTGCCGCCTGGCCACCAGCCCAGGCGGTGGCAGCCCACCGCGGCGCCTCCGCCCTGCGGCCCGAACACACCCTGGCGGCGTACCAGCAAGCCATCGTGGACGGCGCCGACATTGTGGAGCCGGACCTGGTGGTGACCAAGGATGGCGTGCTGGTGGCGCGCCACGAGAACGACATCACTGGCACCACCAACGTGGCCACCGCAGCGCAGTTCGCCGCCCGCAAGACCACCAAGATGATTGACGGGATCCCGGTCACCGGCTGGTTCACGGAAGACTTCACCTTGGCAGAGCTCAAGACCTTGCGTGCAACCGAACGCATCCCGGCCAACCGCCCGGCCAACGTTGCGTATGACGGCCAGTTCGAGGTGCCCACGCTGCAGGAGGTGATTGACCTGGTCAAGAAGGAGAGCGCGGCGCGCAACAAGACCATCGGCATTTATCCCGAGACCAAGCATCCGACTTATTTCAAGTCCATCGGACTGCCGATGGAAAAGCGCCTGGTCGACCAGCTCACCGCCAGCGGCTACAAGGGCAAGGATGCGCCGGTGTTCATCCAGTCGTTCGAGGTGGCCAATCTCAAGGAGATTCGGGCCATGACGGACATGCGCATCGTGCAGCTGATCGACAATCCACGCAACGGCCCGGCCCCCAACGGCGCGCCGCGCAACGCGCCGTACGACTTTGTCGCGGCCGGGAGCAAGCGTACCTATGCGGACCTGGTCACGCCCGCGGGCCTGAAGGAAATCGCCACCTACGCTGACGTGGTGGCGCCCTACAAGGAAGTCATCATCCCGCGCACGGCAGCGAACGAGCTGGGAACGCACACCAGCTTTGTGGCCGACGCCAAGGCGGCCGGGCTGAAGGTGCATACCTGGACCCTGCGTCCGGAAAATCCTTTCCTGCCGGTGAGCATGCGCAAGCCCGATGTAGCCTCCCCGGCCCAGCGCGGCGATTCGGTCGCGGAGATCACGGCGTACCTCAATGCCGGCATCGATGGATTCTTTACGGACGATCCTGCGGTCGGACGTGCGGCGGTCAGCGCTTTCAGCAAATAATCGACAGCATTGCGGCCAGGCGATCCTGCCTGGCCGCGTTACGACCGTACCCGTTCGCGAGGGCTTTGAAGGCTGGTGGTGGAATGGCATACAATAACCGGCACGCCTGCTGCCGCTATCTGCGCCAGCCACGTATTTATCCACCCTTTACCGCACCAGGAACCCATGCAAAAGATGCTTTCCTCACTCGCGACCACGGCGCTGGCTACCAGCCTCGCCCTGGCTTTTCCCGCTCACGCAGCGCCAGCGGCCAAGAACACGGTAGCCACCGTTAAGGAAGCCCCGATACGGGGCCACCTGGCCTTCCTGTCGAACGACTTGCTGGAAGGCCGCGGCACCGGCCAGCGCGGCGGCGACCTAACTGTTGCCTACCTCGAATCCCAGGCCATCGCGGCCGGTCTCAAGCCTGCCAATGGCGACAGCTTCCGCCAGTCGGTCAAGATCGCCGGCGTGAAAGCGACACCGGAGTCGAGCACCGTGGCACTGGAAGCAGGCGGCAAGCCGCTCAATCTCGCCTATGGCAGGGACTGGGTCTGGGGTCCGGGCGACGCCAAGGCGGCGCGCACCATGAATGCGGACCTGGTCTTCGTCGGCTACGGCATCAACGCACCGGAAGAAGGCTGGAACGATTACAAGGACACTGACGTCAAGGGCAAGGTCGTGGTCATGATGGTCAATGACCCGATGCCGACCGCCGCCGAGCCAAACCGCTTTGCCGGCAAGGGTCTCACCTACTACGGCCGCTGGACCTACAAGTTTGAAGAAGCCGCGCGCCAGGGCGCGGCCGGCGTCCTGCTGATCCATACCGACCCATCGGCCTCGTATGGCTGGAGCGTGGTGCAGAACAGCTGGACCAGCGAACAGTTTCAGCTGGCCGAAGGAAAGCTGGGCGCCGGCATGCAGGGCTGGATGACCGATGCCACCGCGCGCAATCTGTTCAAGGCCGCCGGCCATGATCTGGACGCGCTGCGCGCCGCGGCCGAAACCAAGGACTTCAAGCCGGTCGCGCTGGGCGCCAAGGTCAAGGGCGAAATGAAGGCGACGGTGCGGACACTGGAGCAGTTCAACGTGGCGGGCATCGTGCCGGGCACCGATCCCAAGCTCAAGGACGAAGCGGTCATCTACACGGGCCACTGGGACCACCTGGGCAAGCAGGGCGACGGGCCGGACAACATCTTTAACGGCGCCGTGGACAACGCCTCGGGCCTGGCCGGCCTGCTGGCCATGGCGGAAGCTGCAGTCAAGGCGCCGACCAAGCGCACCCAGATGTTCCTGTTCGTGGCAGCCGAAGAACAGGGCTTGCTGGGCAGCTCGGCGTATGCCGGCAGCCCGCTGTGGCCCCTGAACAAGACCGCGGCCAACCTCAATCTGGACAGCCTCAACTTTGTGGGCCCGACACGCGACATTAACACCCAGGGCAGCGAGCGCAGCACCCTTGGCGCCATGGCGGCGGCCACTGCCAAGGCAATGGGCATGAGCGTCAGCCCAGTCGAGCCTGACCTGGCGGGCATCTTCTTCCGCAGCGACCACTTCGCCTTTGCCAAGGCTGGCGTGCCGGCGTTCTCGATCAAGGGCGGCAAGGATTACAAGGGCGACCAGGAAGCGGCCAAAGCCAAGGCTGCCACCTACAAGGCCAAGTACCACCAGGTGGGCGACGAGTATGATCCAAGCTGGGATCTGGCGGGCATGGTGCAGCAGGCCCAGTTCACGCTCAACCTGGGCCGCATGGTGGGCAATGCTCCCGCCATGCCGACCTGGAAACCGGGCGACGCATTTGGCAAGGCGCGCGCCGCCAAGTAAGCAGCGACAGAAAAAAAAGGCCGCCCGGTTTTATCAGCCGGGCGGCCTTTTTTGTTGGTCCAGGGGCGACGCGATTACAGTTCGAACTCCGACGGCTCCACGCCCAGTTCACGGGCGATCTTGCGCGCCACGACCTTTTCGTTTTCATCGAAGTTGCCGTCAGATGCCGCAACTGCAATGATCATGCGCACCAGCAAGCGCGACGCGTCCTTGTTGTTCTTCATCTTGCCCAATGCCTGGTAGGCCTTGGCTTCGCCGATGTCCTTGTCGAATTCGAGCTGGGTGACGGCATCCTGGAACGACTTGATGACGTCGCTCGTCGTGAAGACTGACAGGGCATCGTTGCTTTCGATGAATTTGATCATCTTTTGCTTTTCTTCGGAGCTGACGCTGCCGTCAGCCATGGAAATCAGCGCGGCGCCCGACATGGCGGCGTTGAGGAAATCCTTGTTCTTGAACTTGAGGGCTTCGGTCTTGAGTTCGCCTGCCTTGGTCTTCAAGTTTGAAAGGAAATTGGAAAAACTCATGTGCACTCTCCGGTGGCGTTGATCAATCAAAGCGTTATCATACTCCGCCTTGATTTTTTTGCTACATTGATTACTTGATGACGGCGCAGGCCATGCGTGCCCCGCCACCACCCAGTGGGGCAGGATGGTCGGAATGATTGTCGCCGCCGGCGTGGATCATCAGTGCCTTGCCCTTGATGTCGGCCAGCTTCAGGCGCGGCGCCAGCACCGGCATGGTGGCCGCGCCCTTGGTGTCCACCACCAGCGCGGGCAGGTCACCCTTGTGGCCGCTGCCCCATGGCAGGCCGTGCTTGCCGGTTTTCTCGGGATCATAGTGGCCGCCTGCGGCCAGCGCGGGAACCATCTTGCCATCCTTTTTCTCGGGCGCGCAGCTGCCTTTTTCGTGCACGTGGAAGCCGTGAACGCCAGGGGCCAGGCCGGTGAGCGCTGGGGTGAAGACGACGCCGTACGGTGTCTCTTCGACGGTGACGGTGCCAATGGCAGCGCCAACGCCGCTTTCGGACACGACATTCATCGTGACAGGCTCAACAGCCGCCTTGGACGTGGCCAGCGCTGCGCTGCTGCACAACAGGGCGGCGGACATCAGGATCAATTGTTTCATCTGGCATACCTCTTCGTGAGTGGCAAAGGAAGGATGGTAACGCATGTGAGGAAATGATGGCGCTTGGACAAGATACCTGATTTGGCATCCTTCCCCTTCCATTGCATGAAGGTAATCGACGCCGGGATTACGCCAGGTTTGCTAGCATTTGCATTTCCGCGAGTCTATTGCGATAGGAGAATTATGCTCAAGCACACCGCCATCCTGTGTACGGCCTTGCTGGCCGCCTGTTCCGAGCGCACCGTCGTGCAGAGCCCTGCTGAGCCGATGACTGCCGAGCAAGCTGTGGATGCTGCGCCTGCACCAGACTCTGTCCAGGGCCCGCTGACGCTGGGGGCCGAATCGATCGGCCCGGTCAAATTCGGCAGCAAGCTGAGCGAGGTTGAAAAGGCGCTGAAGGAAAAAGCCGGCGGCGCGCAGACCGAGGAATGTTCATACGTCAAATTCGCGTCCCTGCCTGAGGTGCTGTTCATGGTCGAAAAGGGCATCGTCACCCGTGCCGACCTGCGCGGCGACGTTCCCAACACCACGGGCTTCAAGGTGGGCGACGACCCCGCCGCGCTGAGATCGAAATACCCGGGCGCCGTGGTCACCGGTCACAATTACGTTCCGGCCGGGCATAACATCAAGGTCCAGGGACAAGGCAGGGCCGCGCTGCTGTTTGAAGATGACGGCGAGCGAATTACCAGCGTGCGGGCGGGAATCGAGCCGGCGGTGTCTTACAGCGAGGGGTGCTCCTGACGCTGCGCTGGTGGCGCCGGCAGCGGAAAAATCTTCAGACGCGGCTGCAGAAGTTCCGCCAAGGATCCTGGACCTGGCAGTTACACCAGTGAGAGGATAGCGTACATCACGATTGTGAAAGCGGGGATCATCGCGGCCCAGTATTCCACCGCGAGCATATTGAAGGTATGGCTCCCCCAATGAACCACTTTGTCCTTGCCGAAGCGCTTGATGGTTCGCGGTGATTTTTGTCTGTTGAGGACAGCGCCAGCGATATAGACAAGGGGCGTCGACATTGCGGCGGCCGTCAGGAAAATGAATGCCACCCGACTCAGCCCGATTTCATAAGGGACCAGCAGTTCTGCTGGCACCTGGCTTGCAGCAGCCACTGCGGCCAGCCAGATTGCGGGAACGAGCCAGCCCATGCGCGTAAAGAGGAACATGTCAGACCTTGTGGTTACTGGAGTCCAAGATAGCGGCGCGCCTTGGCCGAGAACGCAAAGGCGTAGAGCCAGTAGCATTCCAGGCCGATGACAAGCATGCGGCCAATCAGCTGGCCGAAGCGGTACGCCTCAGTGCCGCGCTCAAAGCCATTGCCTGCGATCAACTCGGACAGCGCACCGAGGATGAACACGCCAATGGCCGCGCCGCCGAGCCAGCGCACGACCGGCTTGCGGCGGTACGCGGTTATCAGGATCGCCGCCGCCCACGCAAACAACAGCAGGAAAATCGCAGCAGCAATGTACTTCCCCATGCCGCCAGGAGCCGAAGACCCATCGGGAGTGTATAGCGGCAACATCAACCCGAACACCAGTAGTAGCAAGGCCGAGGGAATCAGGAAGATCTGCATGATCAGAAACGAGATGGGCTTTTTTGCCTCGTCTGCCTTCTCGCCAAGGGCGGCATTGGGTGCGGAATAAGGATTAATGGTCATGGATTACGATCGGCAGTGGAATGGGCAAGCCGGCGCATTAAAGCCAATTCATGACATCCGGCGCGCCCGACTCTACCGGACTTTTAACTATTTATCAATGTCACGTCTGGTCCGCGACGCCGATTATTGCAGGCGAATCGCGCTGTCAAATACCCAGGTGCGGCGAATTTCAATGACATCGTACTGCCGCGCCAGCGATGGCGCGAACGCTGCGTACGGCGCCTGGCTTGCGATCACCTTGCGGATCGCATCATCAATGGCTGGCACACCGCTCGATGTGACAAAGGTGACCTTTTCAACCGAACCGTCCGCGCGCACAGCCACCGTGACCACCGGTTGCGTATGGCGCTGCTTGACCAGATCCCGCACCATGTCGAACGTCATGTTCATTTCAATCTTGCGGCTCATGGCTTCCGCATACAACGCGATATCGGTATTGGGGTCACTGCGCCCGAACAGCCAGCCGCGCCGCAGACTGCTGGTGGTAGGCAGCGCATCGCGCTGTGCAGCTTCCTTGTCGAGTTGCTTGCCGATCGCACGCAGCCGCTCTTCCCGCTCGGCTTCCTGCCTGGCACGTTCCTGACTGGCAGTATCTTGCTTGGGAGCTTCTTGTCGCGCGCCTTCTTGCTTGATGGCGTCCTGACGTGCGGCGTCCTGCTGGGCTGCTTCCTGTCGCGCTGCTTCCTGTCGCGCTGCTTCCTGCCGAGTCACTTCCTGCCGCGCTGCCTCCTGCCGAGCCGCTTCCTGCCGGGCTGATTCCTGTCGCACTGCCTCCTGCCGAGCCGCCTCCTGCCGAGCCGCCTCCTGCCGAGCCGCCTCCTGCCGAGCTGCCTCCTGCCGAGCTGCCTCCTGCCGAGCCACTTCCTGCCGGGCTGCTTCCTGTCGCGCTGCTTCCTGTCGCGCTGTTTCCTGCTGCGCGGCTTTTTGCGCCTCCTGGCGCGCATTCTCTTGCCGCAGGGCGTCTTGCCGGACCGCTTCCTGCTTCAGCGCTTCCTGACGAGCTGCTTCTTGCGCCGCCGCTTGCCTTAGGGCTTCCTGCCTCTCGGCTTCATGACGTAAGGCGGCTTGCTTTGCAGCGGCCTGTTTCAAGGCATCTTGCCGCACCGCCTCTTGGGTCAGAGCCAGCTGACGATCCGCTTCCTGCCTCAGCGCGTCCTGACGTGCATGTTCTTGCCGTGTGGCTTGCTGACGCAAGAACTCTTGCCTCTCAGCTTCCTGCCGCTGGGCTTCTTGTTGGACCGCAGCCTGACGGGCGCTTTCCTGCTTGATGGTTTCGGCGCGTTCGGCTTCCTGACGTGCCCTTTCTTGCTCCAATGCGGCCTGGCGGGCCGCATCCGCTCGACGCTGCGAGGCACGGACGGCCTCCGCCTCGGCCTGGCGTGCCTGCTCCTGTTGCATGGCAAGCTGGCGCGCCGCTTCTGCTCGCGCCGTTTGTTCACGCAGGGCGTCCCGCTGCGCCGCCTCTTCCTGGAGCGCCTGCTCCTGCCGCATTACTTCCTGACGGAGATTTTCCTGCTGACGCAGTTGCTCACGCTCGGCCTCAAGGCGCGCTGACGCAACGCGGGCGGCCTGTTCCTCACGCGCGGCGGCTTCTCGTTGCTGCTCGGCGCGAGCGGCTTCCTGTGCAGCAGCCAGCATTTGCCCTTGCTGCAAGCGCAAGGCGCTCTCGCGCTCCTGATCAAGCATGATCTTTTCAAGTGCACGGGCGTTGGCATCCTGCACGATCCGCGCTGGTGCGGGAACGGGTGCACTGGCCACGACACTTTGGCTTTGCGCGACCAAAGCCGGTTTTGGGCGGGCGCGCTTTATGTTTTTGTCCGTACGCTTGTCACGCCGCACCTTTTTGCCCGCAGAGGCGCGCGTCTTTCGAGGTTTGGCAGCAGCGGGCGCAGATGCACGAACTGCGGCCGGTGTCACCGATGCCAAAGGCGGTATAAGAACTGCGCCCGGCCTGTTTGTGCCGGAAGAGGCTGGCGGCATCGTCAGCGGCTTGATATCGGCGGTGCTGGCCATTTTCTCGCTCAAACGTGCCTGCACCGAACGTGGCGAGGCCCCGGACAGGGCCGATGAGCTGTCGGCTTTTTGTTCCACCACATTGCGCGTCGCGCCGGGCACAGCTAATTTGACCGCCGGTGCCGGGGCCAGAATGATCTGCAGATCATCTGCCGCCAGACGTCTTTGCTTCCATGGCAGGTTAAGGCCAGGAAGGCCGAACTGATCGCCAGCGAACTGAATGCTCATTACCAGGGCGTGCGCCAGGAGCGAGAGGCTCAACGCAATGAGCAGTCTCGAGGGTGGGCGTTCAGTAACGGGAACAGTCGTCAAGTTCGATGCCATGGGCCTGCACACAATCTGGAATAGCATGCCCGCATGAATTGCCGAACCGCCATCAAACCGCATAGTGTACTGCCGTTTACGGCTGAGGTAGACCCTATTGAACGCGCGCTCAGCGGCAACAACCGCTTAAGGTCGTCACGGGAAGGCGGCGGCGCCTAGTAGCGTGCCGCGCCCGCTGCATCATTGATCTGCCGTGCACAGGACGTGCCGTCCCTCCGCAGCGGCGGTTTGGTAGAGGCGCGTGACGTGCTGCAGCCACTCTCTGGTGTACTCGAAGTCCTCGTCCGTCAGGTCAAAGCCGTAATCGTCGACATCGATAGCATCGTATCGCTTGCGGAATTTTTCGCGCGTCATCGCGGCAGGTGACTGGACGGCCTGCGCCAGCGTCTTGAGGATTATGATGTAGTCTTCTTCATCATAAATAATGCGCCGGCAATCACCACTGGTCAAGGCGATGTTCACCGCCTTCATGGCCAAGCTGCCCCGCCTGCAAGCGCGCGGCGCGTCGCGCTCCAGGCCGGTGCAGTCAGCGCTTAGCGGTCCCAGCAGGCTGCTTGGCGTGCGCCAGTTGATGCCAGTCGCGCTTGGTCGCCATACCAAGCTCACTGACAAACATGCCAAGCGTCATGAAGATCGCGGCTGGCGGCTCCGATGAACTCTTGTCGAAATCGATGTGGCCGCAACCAAAGCACACTTTCATGGTCCCGATCCGCTTGCGTGCCTTGTACATCTCAATGGTGTGATGGAATTCGGGCATGCACGCTGCCCACGCCTCCCTGGCCGCCGGGTTCATTGCGCGCATGAAGGACACCAGACGGTTCTGTTGCAGCGAATTAAGCTGGCGCGACGTATACGTTTTCTCGGGCACTGTTGGGATTGTCCCGTCGCCGGTGTAAAAATCCATCGGGTCGGAGTGCTCACGAACGACTACCCGGTCCGCGGTTTCGATGGTGCGGACAAGCTGCCTTTGAAACCCTGCCCCACCATTCGATACCGGGAGAAATACGCTTGCACTGGCAAGGCTTGCGACAGACATAGCCAGCACCACGCAGATGTTCATGATTCCGCGGCCAAGGAAGCCAGCGCGCTCCGACTGACCGAGGACACGCCCAACGCCACCTGACGCAATCACCATAACACCTCCTGAAGTTGCCATACTCAAACAGAGCTCGATGAGACCACACTAGCTCGCCCTGCAAGACCTGCAGGAGTCCAGGTGTACCCGGCGCAATCCTGACGGCGCAATTACCTTGTTACTTGACCCCGCTTATGCTCCACGCATAGCGGCCTTGTACTAAGTTCAGACCCGCGCTTCAGACATCCAGATACTGGCGCTGTACCAGCAATTTTGCTGAGGGGTTTGTCGGCCGTGCTGCCGAAACTGAAGGAGAACATCATGCCAACCGTGACGCTGTATATCAGTCCTTACGAGAATCATCCCGGAGAGTACCTGGTCGTTGTCGACGGCGTGGGCTTTTACCAGTCCGCGAATAAGAACGTGGGAGCGCGGCTGCGCGGCGACGACCCATGGTTTGACGACCACATCCTCGGAATGGGTGGCACCGGTCTCGAGCGTGTGAGCCAGCAAGGCACATTTACCTTGTCGGCAATTGCAACGAGTAGCCAGCTCAATGAGGACTGGGGCACCGATGAAATTTATGCGCTCGTTGAGGTGGAAGGCTTGGGCACCTTCCGAACGAATACCATCAAGGCCAGGTTCTAGGAGACGCGTGGCAACGTCAGGTCTTCGCCCGACGCCCTCAAACTCCGTGCGCAGACATTGAACGCGCCCGCGTGGCGCGTTCCGGCCCCGATGCCAGCTGACAGCCTGACCTTGCGCTCAATATGTGCTGCCAGATTCCATCGAAAAAGCGACGACGCCCACAAACAGGATCAACGCTACCGTAGCGAGGACCGCAAACAGCAAGGGCTTGCCCCAACCGCGTTTGATGTAATCTCCCGATTCCTTGACCAGTTGAACTTGCTGGCGGCCACTGCTCATGTACCAGGCGGCCAACAAGGCAATGCCGACGATATTGCCCATGCGGTCGCCCAGACTGCCCGGGGCTGCCATGGCGGAAAACGCAGTCACCACCAGCAGCACCACCCCTGCCATGATTGCCCAGTTCTTCGATTCCCTGGCCTTCTCCGGCCTGCCTAGCGCCTCCCAGTTTTTCATGTGGAGAATGGCGCCGAATACAGGCGTGAACAACAGGCTCCAGCAAGCAGCAGCGTTGGGATTCCAGAGCGGAACACCGGCAAAGGCATCAGTCTTGCTGGAGAGATCGGACTGGGGAGCACTGTATGGATTCGGATTGGAAGTTTCGGCAAAGGGAAGATCGTCACTATGACCGGAAAGGGGCAGGAAGAAAAGTACTTGGCGGCTGTTGCGCACGGCTGTTTACATAAACACACATCGCATCTTGTCTCGCCACTTGCCGGCAGCACGACTCGGCCATTAGGCTGAGGCACGTTTGCTCGCCCCGACCAATGTTTCGCGCGCGGCGCGCCCTCCTGGCTTGGTTCGCGCAGCTACAACAAGTTCCCTGCCCGGTGAACTGGCCATTGTCGTGGCAACAGCCCCTGTTGGCGTCCAGGCGCTTGATCGCCGGAAGCATCCCAGCACGCCGCCCATCGTTCCAGCTCAAAAATAACCGAGCCGAGTGCATCGCCCGCCTCCGTCAGCGCGTATTCCCACACCTTGCCGCTGACACTGCGACGGACGATGCCCGCAGACTCCAGGTGCCTCAGCCGCTGGGCCAGCAGGCTGGTGGACATGGCCGGCACCCCCCGGTGCAGCGCGTTGAAGCGCTTGCCGCCGCACAGCAGCTCTCGCACCAGCAACAAAGTCCAGCGCTCGCACAGCAGCTGCGCGGCGCGCGCCAGGGGGCAAGGCTCAATGCAGCTGAGATCCACGACTGTCTCCCTCGGTGCGAAACGCTTCTGATTCTGGACTGGACGCGCCGAAGCGTCAAGCGCACGCTGGACATCTTAATCCTGCAGATGGAGTTACCATGAGCCAGTTATCACCAGAAATGGATGCACTGAAAGCCCGACTGAAAGCCACATGGATGTCGGGCGACTATGCCCACTTTGCCCAGTATCTGCTGCCTGGCGCGCTGGAGTTTCTCGACCGCCTCAAACTCTTGCCGGGAACCCGCATGCTCGACGTGGGCTGCGGCGCCGGCCAGATCGCCATCCCGGCAGCACAGGCCGGTGTGGATGTCACGGGTGTGGACATTGCCAGCAATCTCATCGAGCATGCACGGCGGCGCGCCGCCACCGACAATGTGCGTGCGCGATTTGAAGAGGGCGACGCCGAAATGCTACCGTTTCCGGACGCGTCGTTCGATGTAGTGGTCAGCCTGATCGGCGCCATGTTTGCACCGCGTCCGGAACTGGTGGCGCGCGAGCTGATCCGCGTATGCCGCCCTGGTGGACGCATTCACATGGCGAACTGGACGCCCGAGGGCCACGTCGGGCAGATGTTCAAGATTATCGGCAAGCATGTGCCGGCGCCACCGTTGATGGTTTCGCCGATCAAGTGGGGCGACGAGGCCACCGTGCGTGACCGACTCAGCAGCGGCACCTTACACGTGGAGACCGTTAAGCGGACCTATCCGATGCACTACCCTTTCCCTCCCGAGGAAGTGACGGATTTCTTCTTTGAATTCTACGGCCCGACGGTGCGCGCCAAGGCCGCACTGGACGAAGCTGCCTTTGCCGCGCTGCGGGATGAGCTGGCGGGACTGTGGCGCGAGAACAATCGCGCCACCGATGGCGGCACGCACGTCAATGCGGAGTATCTGGAGGTGAGTGCGACGCGGGCCGAGACTGTGTAGCGCGTTGCATCACGTGCGATTCACAGAGATGCCTCCGTCGGCCAGCAGGCACGTGCCCGTCGTGAAGCTCGATGCGTCGGACGCCAGGTATAGCGCTGATCGTGCAATTTCCTCAGGTTGTGCCAGACGTTTGAGGGCGTGCAGCCCTTCAACGAATGCCAGGGTTTCCGGGGTATTGCTGAAGGCGCGGCCAAGCGGCGTGTCGGTTCCGCCAGGTAGCAAAGCGTTGGCGCGAATGGCGTTTGCCCCGTACTCCACAGCGATGACTTGCATGAGGCCGATCAATCCGGCCTTGGCGGCCGCGTAGGCGCCCATCCCTGGAAAGGCCGCGGTATTGCCGACGAAAGTCGACGTGAAAATGATGGAACCGCCGCCCCTTTTCACCATGGCAGGAATTTGATATTTGGCGCCATAGAATGCACTGGTCAAATTGGTGTCAATGGCGTCGGCCCAGTCCCTTGCATCCATGTCGGCGACCGATGTGCTCTTTCCAGTAGATCCGGCGTTGTTGAATGCGACATCGAGTCCGCCGAAGCGGCTCATGGCCAGGTCCACCAGCGCGCTGGCCAGCGACTCTTCCCGGATGTCACCCGCCAGGGCAATTGCCTCGCCCCCGGTTCGCTCAATCTCGGCCACCAGATAGTCCAATTCCCTGTCACGGCGCGCGGTGACAACCACCTTGGCGCCTTCCCTGGCAAACAGCTTTGCCGTTTCAAAGCCAATTCCTGAACTTGCACCTGTGACGATCGCCACTTTTCCTGATAGCTGCTTCATTGTCTGCTCCCTGGGCTGATGGAACTGTCAGCATAGGGGGCGTGGGAGCAGGCCTCTATCCGCTTCTTGTTATCACATTAAATAGTCTAAGGAGATAAGCAGCTGGCGCCGGCCGCTGGCAGATGCGCAAGCTTTGCAGCCGCCCCGGCGACAAACGAAGATGGTAAAGTGCGGCCTTCATGTCAAATTCCTCCATGCCACTTCGACCAAAGCCGCGCCGGCACCTTGCCCACAGGATCATCGACCGCGTCGTCAGCACCATGCTCATGAAGGGCAAAGTGGCCGCGTGGAGCTATCGCCTGGGCTGGCACGGCGAGCTCGGCGTTGTTGAATACGGTGTGACCCTGAGCGAGGAAAAAACCTTGCCAGCGCCGCTTCGCATCGGGTTCGTTTCGGACCTGCACGCGGGACCATCAACCCATGGTGGGCTGTTTGCGCAACTGCGCGATCAGTTGCAAGCGCTGCGTCCGGATGTGCTGCTGCTTGGCGGTGATTATGTGGCCTTTAATGCCCGACATGTCGAGTTGTTGCGCGATCTGTTGACCGGATACGCGCCAGTGCTCGGAACTTATGCCGTGATCGGCAATCACGACATTCGGGGCGGCCGGGAATCAATAGAGAGCGCTCTGCGGGGCATGGGTGTGGAAGTCCTGGTCAACCGCAACATCGCCTTGCCCGCGCCTTTCGACATGATCAGCATTTGCGGCATTGACGACCCATGGACAGGTGACGCGGACGCGGGCCCGACGTTTGCTCAATCCGGCCCGGTCAAACTGTTTCTGACGCATTCCCCCGACGGATTGCTGCACCTTGGCGAAGCAAGCTTTGACCTTGCCTTCGCTGGTCATACGCACGGCGGGCAGGTCGCTCGTCGCGATGGCGCGCCGGTCGTGCAGCCAACCGGACCGTTATCGCGGCAATATTGCTATGGCGAGTTTGCCGTGCCAGGCAACGGCACGATGTTCGTCAGCCGCGGGTTTGGATGCACCTTGATTCCATTGCGTATCAATGCCGATCCGGAACTGGTGATCTGCACGCTGGTGTAGTTGCTGAAGCGGGTAGGTCCCTTTATTCGCTGAAGCTGCGGGGAGATGCAGGCTGCGACAATGTCGGGGCCTGACCGTTGGATGCACTGCGTGCGGGCTATTCGGAATGCTCGCGGACGTAGGCTTTCAACACCTCATCCATCCTGGTCTGCCAGCCCTCCCCTGTGCTCTTGAAGAAGGCAATGACCTCGGGGCTGTATCGAACCGAGGTCAATATTTTGGTGGACTCTGAGCGCGGCCGGCCCTTCGCGGCTGCAAGAGGTACCAGATTAGCGAGCTGTTGAGGCGTCATGGGTTGCGCCTCTGGATCGGCCTTTGGCGCCTGCGAGAATGACCTGATCCTCCTCGATGGTCGGCATCCCTATGCTGGCTGGATTAAAGACTTTCGACATAGCTTTCACCTCACTCCTACGTGATCGCCGAAAACTGACGCCCCTGCGGTCCCGATGATCCCGGCCTCTACTTGTCGCTGCGCAACAAACATGCGATCGCAGCATGCAAAATAGTGCAACACATTTATGGAGACGCCATGTCCAACGCACAATCCATCGACGACCGATATTTTTTCATCCTGCCGCAAGGCTACGAAGGAGGCGGTTACTATCGTATGGTACCCCGTCTGAGGGGAAAGGTTAGTTCGCGCATCCGCGCATGATTTCACTAATTCAACAGGTCGCTTTCCGATGGTGCGCTGTGGATTCCCGCAAGTTCGGCGTAGGTAATATATCCCTTGCCAACGGCCGAGAATTCGAGCCCCACAGTACTCATCGCAGTGGGTTGGAAGTCGATATCCGCTTGATACGCTTAGTAGCCATCAACTGAAAGCTCGAAATGTCCAAAGTATTCAGGAAAATTGCCGCCATATTCGCGGCCCTCGCTGCTGCAACGCTAGCTTCGGTCGGACAAGCGGATGCAGGTTATCGCGCAGTTGCCGGCGTTTTCCAGATTTATGGCGGTGAGCTAGGTGATCCGGTGGCGGCTAGCAAAAAAGACGCGAAGATTGCCTTCTCGATCAAGGGGCAAGCTGCAATTGAAATGTTCAATGCCATGGGGCCGGACGCAAAAGATTCATGTACCCAGGGCAGTGGGACTCGCGTGCGGAAAAAGGACAACGAAAATCTCGTCTGTCTGCGTTTTGCAGAGGGCCTATACAGCTGCCGCTTTGGCTTCGACCTGAAGTCCGGCCGAAGCATCGGCGGAAGCCTGTGCTGAGCGCAGCGGCCTCGTTTCGTCCCGCCCATCCACCATTTATCCGGAATCGAGCTTGCATTAGGCGAGCTGACGACGGATGTTGCCCGGCCGATTTTCGCGCCGACTCGCCATTAATGCTCAGTCCGTCTCCGTTTGGCGGCACTGCCCCCCTACCCGCCGCCGCCCCCCTGTCCGCCGCGATGGGGCGCCTAGTGCAGCCGACGGGGACCGTTGTCGCGGCAATATTGCTATGGCGAGTTTGCCGTGCCCGGCAATGGCACCTTGATCATCAGCCGAGGATTTGGCTGTACATTGATTCCCCTGCGCATCAATGCTAATCCGGAAATGGTTATCTGTACCATGCTGGAACTGGAATGTGACTTAGCGAAAAATGAATTTGACACGGCAAATAGTGCGCGGTAATCTCGAAGCCGATATGTCCTGAACAAAACGGGGCAAATGGAGAGCATGCCCCCGGGCTTTTCGAGGAGTACATTGCAGTGCGCTGGTCTGGCTTTCGATGGAGTTCCGGGTGGCTTTCTGGAGTACATGCTACCTGTACGGGGGCGCTCCTGCTCTGCTGCAGCATGGCGACAGCAGCGTCGCCCATGTTGGTCGGCGTGCGGGGCGGATTCCCTTTAGCCTCCGTTGAGGCCTCGGGTGACAAATCGGGCTTGTATGTCGAAGTGCTCGAAGCGATCGCAGCCCACGCAGACACAAGTTTCGATGTGCAGTTGCTACCGTTTCCACGCCTGCGGCAGTATTTGAAAGAAGGCCGGCTTACAGCGGTCCTGGCGGTGCCAAACAACGCCATGCTCGCCGACTCGGTCGCCGTTGGCGACGTCATGGAATTTGATGTCGTTGCCGTTGGCCGCCGTGGTACGCGCGTGCGCACGCTTGAAGAACTAAGAGGGAAAAAGATTTGTCTCACGAGGGGCAGCTCCCTGGTGCCGGAACTGTATGCGGACAAGCGCTTCTTGCTGAAGGAAGTGTCGAATCATGACTCCTGTCCCAAAATGCTCGACGCCGGACGGGTCGATTTTATTATCAGCCTGCCGATCGGGCTGGCGCACCTGCTCCCGAGGATGGGCAAAACGCCAGCCGATTTTGGCGAGCCTTACCTGATCAAACGCGTGCCAGTGCAATTGCTGGTTTCGCGCTGGCATGCTAACCAGACAACTGTTCAGACGCTGCGAATGGCACTTGAGCGGGCCAAGGGCGCGGGGTCAATTGCATCGATTCAAAGCAGGTACGAAAAAGCGGCACAGTGACCGGAGATGGTCCGTCAGTGCTAACCGACCGGTTACTTCTCAGATTGTAGGGACGCCGGATCTTCCCCCCGTCAACTTCGCATTGCCTCGCCCGTGTCGGGATGTCTTGTCTGTCTGCGTTGCAGACGGCGAATACAGCTGCCGATTCGGTTTTGACCTGAAGTCTGGCCGAAGCATCGGCGGGAGCCTGTGCTGAACGCGGCCGCCTCGTTGCGTCTCGCTCACCCACCATCGCTCCGGATCGAGCTTGCATTACGCGTGCTGATGACGGGTTTATTGTCCCCCGCCAATTTTCACGCAGATTCACTTTTAATGCTCAGTCCGTGTCCGCTTGGCGGCACTGACCCCGTCGATTTCCCCACTTTTAATGCTCAGTCCGTGTCCGCTTGGCGGCACTGACCCCGTCGATTTCCCCGTGTCCGCTTGGCGGCACTGACCCCGTCGATTTCCCCTGACCCCGTCGATTTCCCTTGGCGGCACTGACCCCGTCGATTTCCCCCGTTGCACCTGTTGAACTCGTGTCGCAATGTCGGCACCGACCCCGTTGGTGCTCGTGTCGCAATGTCGGCACCGACCCCGTTGGTGCTCCCTTGAGTTCGTGTTGAGATGTCAGCACCGCCCCCGTGCGCTTGCGCCCGCAGAGCGCGAGGCTATAGACCGCGTAGTCCGCCAATACTACTCCCATTGTTGTATCGTGTTAACGCAAGCGGCGGTAATCGTGGAACGAGCGCTCTGCTGACTGAGTAGCTGCTGTGCTCATGTCGAGATGTCGACACCGGCGCCTTGCACCAAGGCGAGCGGGTGTAATCACGTGTGTGGAAAGGATACGGCTTTGCCAAGCTCGCGATTCTATATCACCAAGAATGACAATTATTCTGATTAGCGTTTGCAAAGCATTCAATTTCCGGCATCATCAATAGATGAGCAAGAAGACAACAGCTAAGGGAAGCACTGATTTAATCGACGAGTTGACTCCGCGCGCCGTTCTGAACTGGCACAATAACGCATCCCACTTTCAGCCTGAAATCATGAAACAAACGACCTTTTCGGATGTCGAATTTGCCGGCAAAAAGAAGTCGACGCGGCGTGAGCGCTTTCTGGCGGAGATCGACGCGGCGACGCCGTGGCCGGCTCTGGTGGCGGGATTGCTGCCGTACTACCCAAAGGGAGACGGGCGTGGACGTCCGCCAATTGGCCTGGAACGCATGCTGCGCATGTACATTGCGCAGCAATGTCTGGGGCTGTCCGACGAGGGCATCGAGGACGCGATTTACGACATCAGCTCGGTACGTAACTTTGTTGGCGTCGACCTCACTCACGAATCGGCGCCAGACGCGACAACGCTACTCAAGTTTCGCAGACTGCTCGAAGACAACGCACTGACCGCCCGTGTGTTCGATGAAATCAAGGCGCACCTCGCCAGCAAGGGTTTGTCGATGCGTGAAGGGACCATCGTCGATGCCACGCTGATCGCGGCACCGCCTTCGACGAAGAACAAGGATGGCGAGCGTGATCCGGAAATGCACCAGTCGAAAAAGGGCAACGACTGGCACTTCGGCATGAAGGCACACGTTGGCGTGGACATGGCTACTGGCTTGGTTCACACGGTCGTCGGCACAGCCGGCAACGTGTCCGACGTGACGCAGGCGCATGCGCTGCTGCATGGCGGCGAAAAGGTTGTCCTGGGCGACGCCGGCTATCAGGGCGTAGCGAAGCGCCCTGAGAATGCTGACAAAGCAATCAGCTGGCACACAGCAATGCGGCCGGGCCTGCGCAAGGCGCTCAAGAAAAACAAGCTGGGTCGCGCGAAAGAAACGCTGGAGCACACGAAGGCCAGTGTGCGCGCCAAGGTTGAGCATTGCTTCCATGTCGTGAAGTGCCTGTTCAAACATCGCAAGACTCGCTACCGTGGACTTGCCAAGAACAATGCGCAGCTGCTCACGTTGTTCGCACTGGCGAATCTGGTGCTGGCCCGCAGGTACCTGGGCAGCGCGCATACCCAAGTTGCGTCCACTGCATGAAAAATAGGGGGCAATCGCTGCTGAAATCTCGATTTGCAGCCCTTGCCGGTCCCGAAGATGGGTCAAGACAGAAGAATCTCGCCGAACAGGCGCCAACACGAAAATCGACCTCAAAACCTGATTAGTTCAGCACTTCCCTAAGCTTCGGACCGCAAACCAGAAGGTAGACCAGACCGATATTTTGCGGCATCTACTTGATGTGGATACTCCTGAATCCAAAAACCTTCAGCTCATCGATGAAATCAGAGTGAACCGGTTTTACGCCGACGAGGCTGTCGCAAACGCCTTGGCGGCCCACAGCTATTCGCCCTTCAACCGCCTTGCCAGAGAGGCGCAGGCAATCCAAACCATCGAAAACAAACTCTTGAAGGAAATAGGAACGATATCAGCGCGCTTTTCCTCGCGTTCAGATGAGCTGGTGCATGTGCTTTATGCGCTGGAAGCCGCGCAAAGACAGCGTTTCGATCTGCCAGTATGGAAGCCACTATCGATAAGAATCGAGGACCGCAATCCTGACGGCAAGCTGTACGAAAGTGAATTCGACGCAATATCTGCACTGGACTACTTTCTGGTATACATAGGCGTCGTCATGAAGTCGATGATTGGACAGGGGCTGCCGGAAAATGCCCCTGAAGCTAGCGCGGAGAAGGTAGGCGTAGCAGCTGGCCATATGGCGCTTGCATCAGATTGGCAGATCTTTCACGAGATGCGGACATTCTGGACGCACGGATGCACCAGGGTAAGCGAAAACGGCCAGGAGTTCGACAGCTCGGACAGCGAACTGGTGGCCGCTTTCCGCATTTCGCTATCGCGCCTAAGGGCGTTTCGAGTTATTCGAGCCACCGATCGGTTAAACGAAAAGCTAATAACTGATGGGACTCGTGTGCTCCCGATAGAAGGTATTCGTTCAAAGCGCGAACTGATCTCGGCATATTTGACCACACTTCAGTTTTATTCTACCGACCTCACGCAGAGGGTCCCCCGTTGGCCAGGTTAAATTCCCCCACCTTTGGCCAGGTCAAACTCCCCCAGGCAGGACAGTCCGGATTGTAGTCCATGTTCCTGCCGGCAGCTTTGTCAGTCCTGCTTAACGTCGGCAGACGTCAAGCGCGTCAGCCGTGACGCTGCCTCCTTCAGCCGGTAGCTTTTCCCCTCGAACTCAAGGATGTGCGCCCGATGCATGAGCCGGTCAAGGATGGTGGTGGCCATGGTGTTGTCGCCGAGGTACTTGCCCCAGTCCTGCACGACCCGGTTGGAGGTGACCACGATGCTGCGCTTGAGCTTGTAGCGCTGGTGCACCAGCGTCTGTAGCAGCTCGCCGGCCTTGTCGCTGATGCGGCGCGCGAGGAACAGATCGTCCAGCACCAGCAGGTCGGCGTCTACCAGGGTGCGTAACTGCTGCCGCTGCTCGTCCTCGCTCCCGAGCGCATAGGCCGCGAACGCGCCATCGGCCTCCAGGTAGCGCACGTTGTGCCCTTGCAGCGTTCCCTGGTAGGCCACGGCCTTGGCGATGTGGCTCTTGCCCGTGCCCGGTCGGCCGATGATTAGCGCGTTCTGCCCCTCGGCGACGAACTTGAGGGTGTGCAGATCGAAGCACGCAGCCCTTGGCACCTTGGGGTTGAAGCGCCAGTCGAAGTCAGCCAGCGACATGCGCTCATCGAGCCCGCTCTGCTTGTAACGCCGCTCCATCAGGTGCGAGCGGCGCCGGTCAAGTTCGTCCTGCAAGATCAGCGCGAAGGTGTCGAGGAAGGGCTCCTGGGTAGCCTGTGCCTGCAGGATGCGGGTGTCAAGCGTGGCGCGGATGCCGGACAGGCGCAGCTCGCGCAGGGCGCGTTCGATTTCGTTCATGCTCATGCTCATGGTGTCTCCTTGGTCGTATCAATGGCGGCGCTGGCGGTGGCCGCGCGCGCAAACAGGTCGGCGTAGTCCTCACCTTCGCCGATCAGTGGATGGTGCTGTTCCAGATCCAGCTCGGCCTGCAGTGGCGCGTCAATCTCGGCCAGCGCCTTCGCCAGCAGGCGTTCGGTGAGGTTCTTGATCGACTTGTAGTTGCGTACGTTCTCCTGCAGGGCCTGAGCGCACGCCTGATCGATCAGGCGGCGCGGGAAGCGCTTGGCCAAGCCCACCACGCCGCGCAGCTTGCGCTGGCCCACCCTGCCTTCATGCTCGAACCATTGCTGGCACAGCGCCAACGTGGCGTCGCCGATGTCGCCGGCCTGCGCCAGGATGCGGCGCGTCTCGCGCGAGGGGTTGAAGGGCCGCTCGTCGTCGGGCAGCAGCACGCTGCCAGGGCGCTGAGCGCGCGGGTGCGTGCGCAGCAGGCCCAGCGTGAGGCGGTCGCGGATCTCGACGTGGCGCTCGAACAGGCGCACCAGCACCCGGCTGCCGATCTTCGCCGGGCGTGCCGCGTAGCTGCCATGGTCGATGCGGATGCAGGTGTCGTCGGCGACGGTGCGCTCGCACTCGGTGTAGTAGCCGAAGCCCTGCAGCGGCAGCGCACCGAGGTGGGCGCGCTCCTCCTGGAACATGGCCTCGACCTGTCGCCTGGCACTGCCATGGATGCGCGGCGCGGCCCACTTGGTTTCCCACTGTTCCAGGAACGTGTTCTGCTCGTCGATGGTCTCGAAGCGCCGGCCCTTGAGCGCGGTGCTCTGGGTATGCTGGATCGCGTTCTCGACCGTCCCCTTGCGGTTGGGATCGCGCACCCTGGCAGGGTCGGCGACGACGCCGTAGTAGGCCAGCACGTCCCTGTAGACGGGGTTCAGTTCCGGTTCGTACAGATCGGGCTTGATGACGCCTTCCTTGAGGTTGTCGAGTACGACGTAAGCGGTGGTCCCACCGAAGTACCGAAAGGCCTGCTCGTGCAGCTGAGCCCAGGTCTCCTTCGACGAGTTCCAGACCACGCGGCGGAAGCTGCGCCGCGAGTAGCGCAAGGTCATGACGAACAGGCGCGGCCGGCGGTAACGGTCACTGCCGGGGATGCGCGTCAGCGCGCCCTCACCGTAGTCGACCTGGGCCTCCTCGCCGGGCCCGAACTCAAGCCGGTCGAACTGCTCCGGCTCGCGCTGCACCAGCCGGCCGGCGAAGCGCTTGACGCTGTTGTAGCGGCCCGTAAAACCGAACTGGTCGACCAAGTCCTGGTAGATCGACGTGTAGTTGCGGCGCAGGCGTAGCTGGGCCTCGATGAAGACGCGGTGTGGTTCGCACAGCGATTGCGGTCCGCTGTCGATTGCCGGTGGCCGGGGTGGGGGAATTTCAACGCCAGAGCCGGTGGCCGGGGTGGAGGAATTCGGTGCGGCTGCGCCGGTGGCCAGGGTGGGGGAATTTGGCTCTGGTCCCGTGCGGTCCAATGCCAGGCGGCGGATTGTTTTACGGTCTACCCCGGTGAGCCGCGCTATCTCGCGCTGACTAGTGCCGGTGGCCAACAGCGTGGCCACTGTGGTTCGTTTGTTTGGTTTCAAGACGTTCACCCTCCATGCCCCCTTCGATGGTCGAAGGGGTAAGGTTACGTCCTGCCAACGGGAATGCCCTCCGGCGACCAGGTGCCGGCTTTAAGGCGGCGCTAAACGGTCAGGAGGTGGGGGATTTTGACCCGGCCAGGGGTGGGGGATTTTGCCCGGCCAACGGGGGGTCCACGGTGCGTCCCTGGCTGAATGGCTTAGAGCCTACTCGATTGTCCTGGAATTGGCCGCGGAAACGATCGCCTCGCGGAAAGAGATAAGCGCGCCAGAAGACATGCTTCTCCGCGGCGCAGCCGCTTATTTTGTAGATGAATTCGTGCGCCGCGGGGGACTCGATCCCAAAACTGCTCGAAGTATCCTGAGCCACCTCACTTTCAAAAAGACCTCAAAGGACTTGCTGGACGCGCCCTTTGTTTCAATTGGCGGCGAGCTCATCCTGATGCCTTCTGTAGCGTTCCTTATCGAACCTGCGTTCTCGATCGAATCGCTACTTAAGTCTATTCAAAAACATGATATTAATCATGAGCTAGCGTTCATCGGCGATGGATTCGAGAAAATCATTAAGAAGGATCTGTCAGGTGCCAAGCTTATTGCCCGCAAGGTTAAGCACCGATCCTATGAGTGCGATGTCGCTTTCGTGCTGGACTCAGTGCTTTTTCTTTGCGAGTGCAAAGGGCGATTGGTGCCCAGTGAATTCTGGAGCTACGCAAAATTGGAACATTACTTGACCCATGATGCGGTGGAGCAGCACACTCGCACCTGTGACTACTTCGCTGAACATTTACAATATGTACGAGGGAGCCTCAAGCTGCCACCGGACTGGCATCCTAAAGAAATTCGACGGATTATAGTAACGTCTGCCAAACTCGGACGTGCCATCACCAAAAATGGCATCATCATTGTGGATGAAAACACCTTCCACGCGTTTTTCTCCCGCATGCACCTGACGACGCGCGATCAAGACGGCGCCATTGTCGATAAGTCGATCGACTCGCGCCTTGTAGGCGAGCTAACAGCTGAAAATTTTATCGACTTCATTTCGGTTCCACGGTCCATCGTGCTCCACGAAGGTTTTCTTGCGCATCGCGAAGTCACTTTGCACTCGTTAGCGGACCGCGTGGTTATTCGCGATGTGGAATGCTATGGCGAAGTTAAACTCAGTACAACTGCCTCGGAAACGTGAGTCCCGGTGCATCCGTCTCACTTTCAATTACTGATCGGCATAGGGGGCAGCCCTGAAGGGCTGCTCCCCTGCCACACCACCCGGCATGCGGGTCCGCACCGGGCGGTTCGAATAGTTGAGGTCAGGACAGGCGGGGTACGCCAAGCCGGTCGAAGTAGGCAATCGTAAGGACCGTCTTCAACAACCGGTCCGCATTGCGCCACCAGCAACGGCTATTTGCCGCCACCGTCCGCGCCACTTGGGACGCGGCTCCAAGCTGGATCAGCTCCCGATACATGGTCTTGCCGCGTTTCCAGTGCTTGAGCTGGATCGCTCGCAGCCTGTGACGCAGCCATTCATCGAGTTCTCGCCAGATCTTGGGCGTCTCCGCCAACTTGAAGTATCCCTTCCAGCCAAGCATGTAGGTACGCAGCTTCTCGACGATCTGGCCCATACTGCGGCCCGCTGAGCGTCCAGTCAATTCACGGATGCGCTGCTTGAACGTTGCCAGCGGCTTTTCAGCGACCTTCAGTTTGACCACTTTCCCACGTGCCACCCACAGGCTGTAACCGAGGAACTTGCGACCGAAAGCACTGCCGACCGCGCTCTTGCTTTCGTTGACCACGAGGTGCAACTTGTCATAGAGGCGGCGCAGCAGCGCCATCACCCGCTCGCCAGCACGTTTACTGCAAACATAGACGTTCGCATCATCGGCGTAGCGTGCGAAGCAGTGACCGCGTCGTTCCAGTTCTTTATCCACTTCATCGAGCAGAACGTTGGCAAGCAGTGGAGACAGGGGGCCGCCTTGTGGCGTGCCCTCATGCCGCGCCTGCACCACGCCATGGTCCATGATGCCGCTGTTCAGATAGGCACGAACCAGACGGATCACTCCGGTGTCGTCGATGCGTTTCCTTAGGCGGTCGATCAGGATGTCATGGTTGACCCGGTCAAAGAACTTCGACAGGTCCACATCCACCACGGTCCTGCGTCCCGATTGGACATATGCTTTGGCGGCAAGTACCGCATCCTGCGCACGCCGGCCCGGACGGAAGCCGTAGCTGTGCTCGCTAAATGTGGGATCAAGAATCGGTTGTAGCACTTGGAGCAGTGCCTGCTGGATCAGCCGATCCGTCACCGTCGGGATGCCAAGCTCACGCTCGCCACCGTCGGGTTTGGGGATCGTCACCCTGCGTACCGGGCTAGGCCGGTACGTCCCTGCCAGCAATTGTTCACGTATCTCCGGCCAAGCCACGGCCAGATAGCGAGAGGTTTCGTCGATATCCCGACCATCCACCCCGGCCGCGCCCTTGTTGGCGCGCACACGTTTGAACGCCTGCAGCAGGTTTTCTCTTCTCAACGCTGCGCGCAGCAGCATTGATCCTGCGTCTCCTGACACATGTCGCGGGCAACAAGCTTCGTCGCTGGAAGTTGCGGCCAGAGCTTCACCCTGACGTACGGCCTCCCGCCCCGCCTTCGCGGACATCTGACGCATTGCCTGTCGCATCGACATGTCGGATAACACTCCTACTCGTTCGGTCCTTCGTTAGCGGGGTCGAGCCTTCCCGGCGCTACCACCAACTACTATGACCTCTGCTGAGACCCTGCTACGGCAATGCCGCCGTCCTTTCAGACGTGAGGCAGGGCGTCCCCAGGTAAGGGCCGCACTCCTTCACCACACAGCCGCCGCATCTACGCCGCCTCGCCTTGACCACAAGAGCTTCGCGGTTTGTGGCCCGCTCGCCCTGCTCGGCAGCGCCTTCTATGCGATTCTTGTCCATCGGCTCATGATTTACGATTCACGCTTCCTCCCCACGGTCGATTACTCTTCCGCAGTTGCGCTTCACTTCGCTCGCTGTGGTCAGCTCGCGGCGGGACTTTCACCCACAGGAGTGCGCCCATGCTGGGCGCACCACAAAAAAACGGCACCGGGATCTCTCCTCGGTGCCGTTTTCATTTGCGCTGAAAGCTGATTACGCTTCGTCGCTATGCGGTGCAGTGTTGTCTTCCATCGCCTGCAGTTCTGCCGACATGGAAGCCTTCTCCGCGTCCAGCAGCGCCTTGCGCTCTTCGACTTCCCACAGTTCCTTTTCCTTCTTGGCGCGGTGGAATGCCAGACCCGTACCACCTGGAATCAGGCGGCCGACAATGACGTTTTCCTTCAGGCCGCGCAGCGAGTCGCGCTTGCCCATGATCGCAGCTTCGGTCAGAACACGCGTGGTCTCCTGGAACGATGCAGCCGAGATGAACGAATCGGTCGACAGCGATGCCTTGGTAATACCCAGCAGTACGTTTTCGTACGTGGCCGGGATCTTGCCGGCGGCGATCACGCGGTCGTTTTCGTCCAGCAGCTCCGAACGCTCGACCTGTTCGCCGACGATGTAGTTCGCATCGCCTGCTTCCACGATCTGCACACGGCGCAGCATCTGGCGCACGATCACTTCGATGTGCTTGTCGTTAATCTTCACGCCCTGCAGACGGTACACGTCCTGCACTTCGTCAACGATGTAACGCGCCAGCGCTTCGATACCCAAGAGGCGCAGGATGTCTTGCGGATCGGCCGGGCCGTCCACGATCATCTCGCCCTTGTTCACTACCTGGCCGTCGTGTACCAGCACTTGCTTGTCCTTGGTAATCAGGAACTCGTGCTTGTTGCCGTCCATGTCCGTGATTTCCAGACGCTGCTTGCCCTTGGTTTCCTTACCGAATGCAACCGTACCGGTCACTTCGGCCAGCATACCGGCATCCTTCGGCGAACGCGCTTCGAACAGTTCGGCTACGCGTGGCAGACCACCGGTAATGTCTCGCGTCTTCTGCGATTCAGTCGGGATACGTGCCAGCACTTCACCTTTGCTCACCACCTGGCCATCCTTGACCATGATCAGCGCGCCAACCTGGAAGCCGATCGTCACGGCGTGCTCGGTGCCGCTGATCTTGACTTCTTCGCCAGCTTCGTTGAGCAGCTTGACCTGCGGACGCAGCGTCTTGGTCAGCGAACCGCGGCGCTTGGCGTCAATTGCCACCAGCGTCGACAGACCGGTCACTTCGTCGACCTGACGGGCAACGGTGACGCCTTCTTCCACGTTCTCGAAGCGGATCGTACCGGCATATTCGGTAATGATCGGACGGGTCAGCGGATCCCAGGTTGCCAGCGGTGCGCCTGCCTTGATCTGCATGCCATCCATGACGATCAGGGTCGCGCCGTACGGCACCTTGTGACGCTCGCGCTCACGGCCATGGTCGTCCGTGATCAGCACTTCGCCGGAACGGGAAATGACGATCTGGGCGCCCTTGCCGTTGGTGACGTAACGCATGGTGGCGCTGAAACGCACGGTACCATTCGATTTCGCTTCCACCGACGAGGCCACTGCCGCACGCGATGCCGCACCACCAATGTGGAAGGTACGCATGGTCAGCTGGGTACCAGGCTCACCAATCGACTGGGCAGCGACCACACCGACTGCTTCACCGGCGTTGACCAACAGGCCGCGGCCCAGGTCGCGGCCGTAGCACTTGGCGCACAGGCCAAAGCGCGTGTCGCAGGTCAGCGGGGTACGTACTTTGACTTCGTCGATCGACAGGCGTTCGATTTCTTCAACCATGTCTTCGTCCAGCAGCGTGCCGGCTTCGTACAGGGTTTCCTGGTTTTCAGGATTGACCACGTCGTGCACGTTCACACGGCCAAGGATACGGTCGCGCAGCGGCTCGATCACTTCACCGCCTTCGACCATCGCCTTCATCAGCGCGCCGTTGGTGGTGCCGCAGTCGTCTTCAATCACCACCAGATCCTGGGTCACGTCGACCAGGCGACGGGTCAGGTAACCGGAGTTCGCCGTTTTCAGCGCGGTGTCGGCCAGACCTTTACGAGCGCCGTGGGTCGAGATGAAGTACTGCAATACGTTCAGGCCTTCGCGGAAGTTCGCGGTAATCGGCGTTTCGATAATCGAACCGTCCGGCTTGGCCATCAGTCCTCGCATACCAGCCAACTGGCGAATCTGGGCTGCCGAACCGCGGGCGCCCGAGTCGGCCATCATGTAAATCGCGTTGAACGATTCCTGCGTCGACTTGGTGCCGTCGCGCTTGATGACGTCTTCTACTTTGAGCTGGTCCATCATGGCCTTGCCGACTTCGTCTGAGGTCTTGCCCCAGATGTCGACGACCTTGTTGTAACGCTCGCCGGCAGTGACTAGACCGGACGAATACTGCTGTTCGATCTGCTTGACTTCCTGCTCGGCCGCCGCAATCAGGGTGACCTTTTGCGGTGGTACCAGCATGTCGTCCACGGCAATCGAGATACCGGCGCGCGTTGCGAGACGGAAGCCCGACTGCATCAGCTTGTCGGCAAACACGACCGTGGCACGCAGGCCGCACTTGCGGAACGACGTGTTGATCAGCTTGGAGATCTCTTTCTTCTTCAGAGCGCGGTTCAGCACGCTGAACGGCAGGCCTTTCGGCAGGATCTCGGACAGGATTGCACGGCCAACCGTGGTTTCGTAGCGCGTGACGGTGCGCTCGAACTCGCCGGTTTCGGTGTTCTTTGGATGCTCGACGATACGGACCGTGATGCGGGTGGTCAGTTCGACTTCCTTGTTGTCGTAGGCACGGATGACTTCCGACACGTCAGGGAACAGCATGCCTTCGTTCTTGGCATTGATCGCTTCGCGCGTGGCGTAGTACAGACCGAGCACGATATCCTGGGACGGCACGATCGAAGGTTCGCCGTTGGACGGGAACAGGATGTTGTTCGACGCCAGCATCAGCGTGCGCGCTTCCATCTGTGCTTCGATCGACAGCGGGACGTGGACAGCCATCTGGTCACCGTCGAAGTCGGCGTTGAACGCGGCGCAGACGAGCGGGTGCAGCTGGATGGCCTTGCCTTCAATCAGGACCGGCTCGAACGCCTGGATACCGAGGCGGTGCAGCGTAGGCGCACGGTTGAGCATGACCGGATGTTCGCGGATCACGTCTTCCAGGATGTCCCACACGACCGGTTCCTGGATCTCGACCAGCTTCTTGGCGGCCTTGATCGTGGTTGCCAGGCCCATCAGTTCGAGCTTGTTGAAAATGAATGGCTTGAACAGTTCCAGCGCCATCAGTTTCGGCAGGCCGCACTGGTGCAGCTTGAGCTGTGGACCGACCACGATGACCGAACGGCCCGAGTAGTCGACGCGCTTGCCCAGCAGGTTCTGACGGAAACGGCCGCCCTTACCCTTGATCATTTCAGCCAGCGACTTGAGCGGACGCTTGTTGGCGCCGGTCATCGCTTTGCCGCGACGGCCGTTGTCCAGCAGCGAGTCCACTGCTTCCTGCAGCATGCGCTTTTCGTTACGCGTAATGATTTCCGGCGCGCGCAGTTCCATCAGGCGCTTCAGGCGGTTATTACGGTTGATGACGCGGCGATACAGGTCGTTCAGGTCGGAGGTCGCAAAGCGGCCGCCGTCCAGCGGCACCAGCGGACGCAGTTCCGGCGGCAGCACGGGCAGCACTTCCATGATCATCCAGTCCGGCTTGATGCCCGAACGCTGGAATGCCTCGAGCACCTTGAGGCGCTTGGCGTATTTCTTGATCTTCGCTTCGGACTTCGATTCCTTCAGCTCCACGCGCAGGGCTTCGGCATCGCGGTGGATGTCGATCGAGCGCAGCAGTTCACGGATGCCTTCGGCGCCCATGAATGCGGTGAAGTCGTCGCCGTACTCTTCGTACTTGGCGGCGTAATCGTCTTCCGACATGATCTGGCACTTCTTGAGCGGGGTCATGCCAGGATCGGTCACGACATATGCTTCAAAGTACAGCACGCGCTCGATGTCGCGCAGCGTCATGTCCAGGACCATTCCCAGGCGCGACGGCAGCGACTTCAGGAACCAGATGTGCGCGGTAGGCGAAGCCAGTTCGATGTGGCCCATGCGCTCGCGGCGCACCTTGGCCAGCGTGACTTCCACGCCGCACTTTTCGCAGATGACACCGCGGTGCTTGAGGCGCTTGTACTTGCCGCACAGGCATTCGTAGTCCTTGATCGGGCCAAAGATCTTGGCGCAGAACAGGCCATCGCGCTCCGGCTTGAAGGTACGGTAGTTGATGGTTTCCGGCTTCTTGACTTCGCCGTAGGACCACGAACGGATTTTTTCAGGCGACGCCAGACCGATCTTGATCGCGTCAAACGTCTCGTTTTGCTGAACTTGCTTGAATAGATCGAGCAGAGCTTTCATGTATCACTCCAGGTGATTAAATTGCTTAAAACCGGGGTGACCACTTGCGTGGTCATCACCCTAGTGCTGGTCTGATCAGTTGAGGACCGACCAGGAAACCTGGTCCGTCCCGCAACTTGTTAGTTAGTTTCGTTCCAGGTCGATATCGATACCCAGGGAACGAATCTCTTTCACCAGCACGTTGAACGACTCAGGCATACCGGCGTCGATCACGTGGTCACCCTTGACCAGGTTCTCGTACACCTTGGTACGGCCGTTCACGTCGTCCGACTTGACAGTCAACATCTCTTGCAGCACATACGATGCGCCGTACGCTTCCAGTGCCCACACCTCCATCTCACCGAAGCGCTGGCCGCCGAACTGGGCTTTACCGCCCAGTGGCTGCTGCGTTACCAGCGAGTAAGGACCGGTCGAACGCGCGTGCATCTTGTCGTCTACCAGGTGGTGCAGTTTCAGTACGTGCATGTAGCCAACAGTTACCTTGCGCTCGAAGGCTTCGCCGGTGCGGCCGTCGTACATCGTGACCTGGTTCTTGGACTCGGTCATGCCCAGCTTGGTCGCGATCGGCTCCGGGTAGGCCAGGTCAAGCATACGCTTGATCTCGGATTCATGCGCGCCGTCAAAGACTGGCGTGGCAAACGGCACACCCTTCTTGAGGTTCTCGGCCAGCGTCATGATTTCGTCATCGCTGAAGCTGTCCAGGTCTTCCGACTTGCCGGTCTCGTTGTAGATCTGGCCGAGGAACTTGCGCAGATCGGCAACTTTGGCTTGCGCCACCAGCATTTCGCCGATGCGCAGGCCCAGGCCCTTGGCAGCCCAGCCCAAGTGGGTCTCGAGAATCTGACCCACGTTCATTCGCGAAGGAACGCCCAGTGGGTTCAGCACGATGTCCGCTGGCGTACCGTCGGCCATGTATGGCATGTCTTCGACTGGCACGATACGGGAAACCACACCCTTGTTACCGTGACGGCCTGCCATCTTGTCACCCGACTGCAGGCGGCGCTTGACGGCCAGGTAGACCTTGACCATCTTCTGCACGCCTGGCTGCAGTTCGTCGCCCTGGGTCAACTTCTTGCGCTTTTCTTCAAAGGCCAGGTCGAACTGGTGACGCTTCTCGGCGATCGATTCCTTGATCGCTTCGAGGGCGGTGGCAGCATCATCGTCGGCCGGGCGGATGTCGAACCAGTGGTACTTGTCGAGATCGTCCAGGTATTCCTTGGTGATCGCCACGCCCTTGGCCAGCTTCTTCGGTCCGCCATTGACAACTTTGCCAATCAGCATTTTTTCCAGACGCTGGAAGGCATCGCCTTCCACAATCCGCATCTGGTCGTTCAGGTCCAGGCGGAAACGCTTGAGTTCATCATCGATGATCTGCTGGGCGCGCTTGTCGCGAACGATGCCTTCGCGGGTGAAGACCTGGACGTCGATCACGGTGCCGACCATGCCCGAAGGCACGCGCAGCGAGGTGTCTTTCACGTCCGATGCCTTCTCGCCGAAAATGGCGCGCAGCAGCTTTTCTTCCGGCGTCAGCTGGGTCTCGCCTTTTGGCGTGACTTTACCGACCAGGGTGTCGCCGGCTTGCACTTCAGCACCGATGTAGACGATACCGGACTCATCCAGACGAGCCAGCTGGTTTTCCGCCAGGTTCGAGATGTCGCGGGTAATTTCTTCGGCACCCAGCTTGGTGTCACGGGCCACGACGGACAGCTCTTCGATGTGAATCGAGGTGTAGCGGTCATCCTTGACCACGTTTTCCGAGATCAGGATCGAATCTTCGAAGTTCAGACCGTTCCATGGCATGAACGCCACCAGCATGTTCTGACCCAGGGCCAGTTCGCCCAGATCGGTCGATGCGCCGTCGGCAATCACGTCACGCTTGGAGACGCGGTCGCCAACCTTGACGATCGGACGCTGGTTGATGTTGGTGTTCTGGTTGGAACGGGTGTACTTGATCAGGTTGTAGATATCCACGCCGACTTCGCCCGCCTGCGCTTCGTCGTCGTTGACGCGAATCACCACACGGCCTGCATCGATGTAGTCCACCACGCCGCCACGCAGGGCTTGCACGGTGGTACCGGAGTCGACAGCAACAGTACGCTCGATACCGGTACCGACAAATGCTTTTTCAGGGCGCAGGCAAGGGACGGCTTGGCGCTGCATGTTGGCACCCATCAATGCGCGGTTCGCGTCATCGTGCTCGAGGAACGGAATCAGGGATGCCGCCACCGAGACGATCTGGCCCGGGGCCACGTCCATGTACTGGATGCGCTCTGGCGAGACCAGGATCGTTTCGCCGGCTTCACGGGCCGAGACCAGCTCGTCGGAGAGCTTGTTCTCGGTATCGATGGTCGCGTTCGCCTGGGCGATGATGTAGCGGCCTTCTTCGATGGCCGACAGGTAATCGATCTTGTCGGTGACGACACTGTTTTCCACCTTGCGGTAAGGCGTCTCGAGGAAGCCGTACTCGTTCAGGCGGGCAAACAGCGCCAGCGAGTTGATCAGACCAATGTTTGGTCCCTCTGGCGTTTCAATCGGGCACACGCGGCCGTAGTGGGTCGGGTGCACGTCGCGCACCTCGAAGCCGGCACGTTCGCGGGTCAGACCGCCAGGGCCGAGGGCGGACACGCGGCGCTTGTGCGTGATTTCCGACAGCGGGTTGGTCTGGTCCATGAACTGCGACAGCTGGGACGAACCGAAGAACTCGCGGATGGCGGCCGAGATCGGCTTGGAGTTGATCAGGTCGTGCGGCATCAGGTTGTCCGCTTCGGCCTGGCCGAGGCGTTCCTTGACGGCGCGCTCCACGCGCACGAGGCCGGCGCGGAACTGGTTTTCAGCCAGTTCGCCCACGCAGCGTACGCGGCGGTTACCGAGGTGATCGATATCGTCGACTTCGCCGCGGCCATTGCGCAGTTCCACCAGAATCTTGATCACGGCCAGAACGTCTTCGTTCGACAGCGTCATCATGCCAGTCAGTTCATCGCGGCCGATGCGGCGGTTGAACTTCATGCGGCCCACGGCCGACAGGTCATAGCGCTCAGGGCTGTAGAACAGGCCGTTGAACAGCGCTTCGACCGAGTCTTCCGTTGGCGGCTCGCCTGGACGCATCATGCGGTAGATGGCCACCTTGGCAGCCATCTGGTCGGCGGTGTCGTCAATGCGCAGGGTCTGCGAAATATAGCCGCCCTGGTCCAGGTCGTTGGTGTACAGGGTCTGGATTTCCGTCACGTCGGCGTCGCGCAGCTTGCCGAGCACGTCTTCGGTCAGCTCGTCGTTGGCCGAAGCGATGATTTCGCCCGTTTCTGCGTCAACAATGTTCTTGGCCAGCACGCGGCCGAGCAGGTAGTCTTCAGGCACGGAAATGTGCTTGATGCCGGCCGCATCGATATCGCGCACGTGCTTGGCGTTGATTCGCTTGTCCTTCAGGACCAGCGTCTTGCCCGACTTGTCGACGATGTCGAAACGTGCCACTTCGCCACGCAGGCGCTCGGCGACGAATTCCATTTCCGCGCCTTCGGAGCGCAGGTTGAAATTGTCAAATACAAAGAAGTTGGCCAGGATTTGCTCGTGCGACATGCCAATGGCTTTGAGCAGGATCGTGACCGGCATCTTGCGGCGACGGTCGACGCGGAAGAACAGGATGTCTTTCGGGTCGAACTCGAAGTCAAGCCAGGAGCCGCGATAAGGAATGATCCTTGCCGAGAACAACAGCTTGCCCGAGGAGTGGGTCTTGCCGCGGTCATGCTCGAAGAACACGCCAGGGGAACGGTGGAGCTGCGACACGATGACGCGCTCGGTACCATTGATCACGAACGAACCGGTGGTCGTCATGAGCGGCAATTCGCCCATGTAGACTTCCTGCTCCTTCATTTCCTTGACAACAGGCTTGGTAGGCGATTCCTTGTCCAGGATCACCAGACGCACCTTGGCACGGAGAGGCGACGCGAACGTCAGTCCACGCTGTTGGCATTCCTTGACATCGAAAGCCGGGTCACCCAGGACATACGACAGGAACTCGAGGCGCGCAAAGCCATTGTGCGACACGATAGGGAAAATCGAGGTGAAAGCCGACTGCAGGCCATCATTCTTGCGGTTCGATACGCTGGTATCGGCCTGCAGGAAGTTCTCGTAAGATTCAAGCTGGGTAGCCAGAAGGAAGGGAACGTTGTGAACGTTGGCGCGCTTCGCGAATGATTTGCGAATGCGTTTCTTCTCAGTAAATGAGTAGTGCATGGACACTCCGTGAGTGACAGAAAGGATGAGAATTCAGGAATTGCCAGTGCGAGCCACCACACGCAAGGCCTCAAGTCTCGAACTTCCACGTCAAGGTGATAAGAAGAACTGCAAATACTGCCGCCTGCAACTTAAGGACGGCTTTAATTCGGTACTTATACGACAGGGACGACAAAAGAGCCAAAGCCGCATCCCCGCCCTTTCGGGAGGGGACCGCAAGCTTTGACTCCGGCGCGAAACGTTGCGCCAACTACTGAATTACTTGATTTCGGCTTTCGCGCCAGCTTCTTCCAGCTTCTTCTTGCCGGCTTCTGCGTCTGCTTTCGAAATTGCTTCTTTGACGGTCTTCGGTGCGCCATCGACCAGATCCTTGGCTTCTTTCAGGCCCAGACCGGTGATTTCGCGAACTGCCTTGATGACGCCAACCTTGTTCGCGCCGAAGTCGGCCAGAACCAGGTTGAATTCGGTCTGCTCTTCAGCAGCTGCTGCAGGACCTGCACCAGCGCCGCCGCCAGCAACTGCTACTGCAGCAGCCGATACGCCGAACTTTTCTTCGAATGCCTTGACCAGGTCGTTGAGGTCCATTACGGACATTTCGCCAACTGCTGCCAGGATGTCGTCTTTGCTAATTGCCATTTGAAACTCCAGTTATTTACTTGAGGACTGGCCAGCTTGCTGGACCGGCCCTGCAATATGTGTATAAGGTTGGTATTGACTAAAAAAGCGGCAGTGGCTTAAGCCGCTGCTGGGGCTTCTTCTGCTGGTGCTTCTGCAGGAGCGGCGCCTTCGCCTTTTTTGGCTGCCAGAGCAGCCAGACCACGTGCAAAGCTCGATACCGGCGTCAGCATCAGACCCATGATCTGGGCGATGAGGACTTCGCGGGAAGGAATGCTTGCCAACGCGGAAACAGCTTCTTTATCAAGCTGCTTGCCTGCGTAGTTACCTGCCTTGATGACCAGCATGTTGTTGGTTTTTGCAAAGTCATTGATGACTTTAGCAGCAGCAACAGCATCGTCCGAGATCGAGTAGATCAGCGGGCCGGTCATGGAATCGGCGAGGGCGGCAAACTGCGTACCTTCAACAGACTTGCGCGCCAGCGTGTTCTTCAGAACACGCAGGTACACACCCTGGGTACGCGCTTTGGCACGAAGTTGCGTCAAGTGACCAACCTGGATGCCACGATATTCGGCCACGACGATCGTTTGCGCAGTTGCTACTTTTGCGGAAACTTCGGCGACGACGGCCTTTTTGTCATTCAGATTGAGACCCACGGTCAACCTCCTAAAATGATGCGCGGCAAATGCCTTGCATCGGTTCGAACAACGGCGTCCGACGTTTAGAAGTACAACTGAGCGGATGAATTCACGCAGCGGGACTAACAAAACATGCTCGGGTTCACCATCTGCGTTGGGTGGCGTATTAACCTCCGGCCTGCCTGCTGCCTTTGGCCCAACGGTCTTTGATTGTCTGCCCGGCCTTGCAGCCGGACATCCCAAAGATTCGCCACGGCTTGTTCAGCCGTGGACTTGATTCTGTATTACTGGGCTGCCAGCGAAGCCTGGTCAACACGGACGCCTGCGCCCATGGTCGACGAGATCGCTACTTTGCGCAGGTACACGCCCTTCGACGTTGCCGGCTTGGCCTTGTTGAGCGCTTCGATCAGCGCCAGCAGGTTGGCCTTGAGGGCGGCGTCGTCAAACGACTTGCGGCCGATGGTCGCGTGGATGATACCTGCCTTGTCGGTACGGTACTGCACCTGACCAGCCTTGGCATTCTTGACGGCGGTAGCCACGTCAGGCGTCACGGTGCCGACCTTCGGGTTAGGCATCAGGCCACGTGGGCCCAGTACCTGGCCGAGGGTACCGACGATACGCATGGTGTCTGGCGAAGCGATAACGATATCGAAAGGCATGTCGCCGCCCTTGATACGCTCTGCCAGGTCTTCCATGCCGACGATGTCGGCGCCGGCGGCTTTGGCCTGCTCAGCCTTTTCACCGGTGGCGAAAACGGCAACGCGCACTTCCTTGCCGGTGCCCGAAGGCAGCACGACGGAACCGCGCACAACCTGGTCCGACTTCTTCGGATCCACGCCCAGCTGCACCGAGACGTCGATCGACTCGTTGAACTTGGCGGTTGCGAATTCTTTTACCAGAGCCACTGCATTGTCAAAGCCGTAGGCCTTGTTGCGGTCAACCTTGGCCTTGATTGCCTTGACGCGTTTGGAAAGCTTAGCCATTACATCCCCTCTACCGTGATGCCAATCGAACGAGCGGAACCGGCGATGATGCGCACTGCAGCATCCATGTCGGCAGCGGTCAGATCCGGCTGTTTGATTTTTGCGATTTCTTCCGCCTGGGCGCGGGTCAGCTTGCCGACCTTGCTCGTGTGCGGGGTTGGCGAACCCTTGGTGATGCCGGCGAACTTCTTGATCAGGTAGGTCGCTGGAGGGGTCTTCATCACGAAGGTGAAGGACTTGTCCGCGAAAGCCGTGATCACGACCGGAATCGGCATGCCTGGCTCCTGGCCCTGGGTCTGGGCGTTGAACGCCTTGCAGAATTCCATGATGTTCAGGCCGCGCTGACCCAGTGCTGGGCCGATCGGTGGGGATGGGTTTGCTTTACCAGCTGGCACTTGCAGCTTGATAAAACCAATGATTTTCTTTGCCATGATGGCTCCTGTCAGTATGAGTAGTAGCGCCCCGCCGGGTGAAACATGGCAGGGCTCCTCTTACCGGATATCGCTGAGACTGCGTGCGGCGCTCCGGATCGGCGCTGAAAACCTTACACCTTTTCGACCTGCCCGAATTCCAGCTCCACCGGGGTGGCGCGGCCGAAAATGGTGACCGAGACGCGGACCTTGGCTTTCTCGTAATTGACTTCTTCGACATTGCCGGAGAAATCGGTGAACGGGCCATCCTTGATACGCACTTGCTCGCCCACTTCGTACAGCACTTTCGGGCGGGGCTTCTCGACACCTTCCTGCATCTGCTGCATGATCTTGTCGATCTCGCGCGCAGGAATCGGGGTCGGCTTGTTGCTCTTGCCACCGATAAAGCCGGTGACCTTGCTCGTGTTCTTGACCAGGTGCCAGGTCTCGTCCGTCATTTCCATTTCAACCAGGACATAGCCCGGGAAGAAACGACGCTCGGTCACCGAACGCTGGCCGTTTTTCGACTCAACCACTTCTTCGACCGGGACCAGGATCTGGCCAAACTGGTCTTGCATGCCAGCGCGTTCGATGCGCTCGGTCAGGGCGCGCATGACGCTCTTTTCCATGCCGGAATAAGCGTGCACGACGTACCAGCGTTTGTTGCTGACCGGGACGCTCACTGCCGGTGCGGCAGCTGCATCAACCAGACCTTGCGCGGGATTGCCGGCCGCACCTTCTTCAACGTTGTCACTCATTCTATTTCCAATCCAGAATCAGGTTGTACAGGACAAACTGAATCGCCTGGTCCGTGAGCCACAAGAACAGCGCCATGACGGCAACGAAGGCGAACACGATCATGGTGATCTGGCGCGCTTCCTTGCCGGTGGGCCAGACGACCTTTTTGGTCTCGCGTACGGCTTCCTTGGCGAAATTGAGGAAATCGCGGCCCGACGAGGACGTCCACAAAATCAGCACGGCAATAGCCAAACCAGCCACCAGTGCACCTGCGCACATGTAAGCTGGTTTGTTCAAGCCCTTCAGGTAGAAAAACCCGACGACGCCTGCAATCGCGGCAACGATGGCCAGCGCGATCTTGATCTTGTCGTTCGACGTGCTGACAGTTTGCACGGATTGATTAGACATACGTTTTTACTTTCGGTGCCCTGCACCAGAACGGTGGCAGGGACGGAGGGCATCGAACCCCCAACCTTCGGTTTTGGAGACCGACGCTCTGCCAATTGAGCTACGTCCCTACGTAAAACTTCAGTGGAATCGACTATTCTAGCACCAGGCACGCGCCCGGGCAAGTAGTGATTTCAGAGGGGAGCGCCTTGCAGCGCTCCCCCGGTACTGCAATTACTTCGATGCTTCGCCGAGGATCTTGGCAACAACACCTGCACCAACGGTGCGGCCACCTTCGCGGATGGCGAAGCGCAGACCTTCTTCCATCGCGATCGGGTTGATCAGCTTGACGGTGATCGACACGTTATCGCCTGGCATGACCATTTCCTTGTCCGCTGGCAGCTCGATCGAACCGGTCACGTCCGTGGTACGGAAGTAGAACTGTGGGCGATAGTTGTTGAAGAATGGGGTGTGACGACCGCCCTCGTCCTTCGACAGCACATAGATCTCGCCGGTGAAGTGGTTGTGCGGCTTGATCGAACCTGGCTTGGCCAGAACCTGGCCACGCTCCACGTCTTCACGCTTGGTGCCGCGCAGCAGCAGACCAACGTTGTCGCCAGCCTGACCCTGGTCCAGCAGCTTGCGGAACATTTCCACGCCGGTGCAGGTGGTCTTGACGGTGTCCTTGATGCCGACGATTTCAATCTCTTCGCCAACCTTGATGATGCCGCGCTCAACACGACCGGTCACCACGGTACCGCGGCCGGAGATCGAGAACACGTCTTCCACTGGCATCAGGAAGGCGCCGTCAACAGCGCGCTCTGGCGTTGGGATGTAGCTGTCCAGTGCTTCGGCCAGGGCCATGATGGCCTGCTCGCCCATTTCGCCGGCGTCGCCGTCCAGGGCCATACGAGCCGAACCCTTGATGATTGGCAGGTCGTCGCCTGGGAACTCGTACTTCGAGAGGAGCTCGCGCACTTCCATTTCAACCAGTTCCAGCAGTTCTGCATCGTCGACCAGGTCGCACTTGTTCAGGAACACGATGATGTAAGGAACGCCAACCTGGCGTGCCAGCAGGATGTGCTCGCGGGTCTGTGGCATTGGGCCGTCAGCAGCCGAGCATACCAGGATCGCGCCGTCCATCTGGGCAGCACCGGTAATCATGTTCTTGATGTAGTCGGCGTGGCCTGGGCAGTCAACGTGCGCGTAGTGACGATTGGCGGTCTCGTACTCGACGTGAGCGGTGTTGATGGTAATGCCGCGTGCTTTTTCTTCTGGTGCTGCATCGATCTGGTCGTAAGCTTTTGCTTCGCCGCCGAATTTCTTCGACAGAACGGTAGCGATAGCTGCAGTCAGGGTGGTCTTGCCGTGATCAACGTGTCCGATGGTACCGACGTTGACGTGCGGCTTGGTCCGTTCGAATTTACCTTTTGCCATTTTAGACTCCTAACGATTTTTGATAATTCCCAGGCACGTCACGTGACGCTCCAGCCTGACTATGTTGAGATTACTGCCGACCAGCTGATACTAAATTCTGGTGCCCTTTACGTGGATTGAACACGTGGCCTCTCCCTTACCAAGGGAGTGCTCTACCACTGAGCTAAAAGGGCTAATTTGATGCGATATGTCTGCGAAAAACCTGGAGCGGGTGAAGGGAATCGAACCCTCGTCGTAAGCTTGGAAGGCTTCTGCTCTACCATTGAGCTACACCCGCGAGGACACTTCTTTTTTCACCTGCTGCAACTTTCCCGCAACAACTTGGTGGAGGGGGCTGGATTCGAACCAGCGTACTCATAGAGAACAGATTTACAGTCTGTCGCCTTTAACCACTCGGCCACCCCTCCGCGAGGAACCGCAGAGTATGAAGCAAGCACAAATAACTGTCAACTTTATTTGCCCGGTGTTTTGAGCAGAAGCGTTGACGTCTTGCTTCGGGGCGTGATTGTAGCGGAAGGGAGAATGGAAGTGCAAGGGCCAAACGGCGGAAAAGCCAATCTTTTTGCATTCCCCTTATCGGCTCGCGAGGGCGTGCTACCTGGCTAGTGTTTCATGGGCCGGCGCGAAGGCGCGGCAGGGCGCCGGCGCCCCAGGACCTGTTCACTGCGCGGGAAGCGGCACCGCTTCGGCCGACCCGGTGTCGGCAATATTTACATCCGGCGCCCGCTGAATATGTCAGAAACTGCAACCTGTTGAAAAATATAAAGTTTTCACACCGGCACAGTTATTGCTGAATTGCCAGCGCTGCAACCCCTAAAACAACTACACCAGGATCCTGAAAATGTTCAATATCAAGAAAAGCATCATCGCCGCGTCGCTGGCGTTTGCCGGCCTGACCGCGGCCGGTTCGGCCGCTGCCGATGTGATCGGCCTGTACGGCAGCAACAACAACGATGCCATTATTTCCTTCCTGACCGCGAACGGGCACACCGCCTATAACCTGGGCGGCCTCGATGCTGGCAGTCTCGGTGGGGTCGATGCCGTCATGCTGCTGCGCACCGATGGCAACGCTTCGCTGGCCAACTTTGTCCAGAACGGCGGCATGCTGATTACCGAATGGAGTGGCGCGACCTTCGGCATGGGCCTGCTGGGCGGCACCGCATCGCAGGTGGGCTATGTTGGCACCGATACGCCAATCACCTTTACCGCTGCAGGTACCGGCGCCGGCCTGTCCACCGGCCTGGGTACCTCCTACGCGGGCGGCCCCGGTACGGAGTTTTTCTACAACATTGGTTCGCTCGGCACCGCTACCCAGTTCGCCACCCGTCCTGGCGACCTGACTGCCATCGCCGGCGGCAAGGTCGGCGCCGGCTATGTCTACGTGAACGCCTATGACTGGGCCGACACTGCCATCACTGCCAGCACCCAGACCCTGCTGCTGAACGAACTGGCCAACCGCGGCGCCATTGAAGAAGTGCCCGAGCCGGCATCGATCGCCCTGTTCGGCCTGGCCCTGGCCGGCCTGACGGCGCGCCGCAAGAGCGCAAAGAAGTAACTCACCGCCCGCCCTGCGGTAACAAAAGCGGACTCACGCAAGGCGTCGGTCCGTTTTTTTCCGCCGGCCGGCGCTGCCGGCTCAGGGCGCCAGCGCGGCCAGGACCTGTCCCTTGAGCGCCTTGATCAGCGAAGTCTCGTCGGGCGGCACGCCCTCCGGCGCGGCGCTCTTGCGGTCGGCATAGAACAATCCCAGCTGCACTTTTCCCACCACCAGGGGCAGCACGATGAAGCTGCGCGCGTCCGGCAGCAAGGCCTTGTGCCAGGCCGGTACCAGGTCGCGGATCTTCTGGGTGGAAGCGTCCGAGATCATCAGGTCCGCATCATTTTCCATGGCCAGGTGAAACAGGTCGCGCGCCGAGGTGGCGGGAAAGGCAAAGCCTTGCATCAGCGGCTGGTGATTTTCGCCAAATGCCAGTCGCGCCCGGTACTGCCCGCTGCGCGCATCCTTTAGGCACACGGTGGCAAAGCGAAACCCCATGCTGGTGTAAAGCGTTTCGAGCACCGCGAAGATCAGTTCATTGACGCGGCTCTTGCCCGAGGCGCGCATCTGGGTGACATCCTGCACCCCGGCCAGCAACAGTTCGCGCGCATTGAGCGGCTTGCCGCTCGGGTGACAGCCACCCTCCCCGTCATCGCCCCCCATGGTGGCCAGCAGCAGCACATTGGGCAGGCCCTCGTGTTCGGGCGCCGGGTCGAAGCGCGTCTGCGGCTGCATGTTCATGCTCTGCAGCAGGCCCGCCATTTCATTCTTGACCGTTTCCAGCAGTTCGCCCATCTGCCCCGCATCGAGGTTGAGCGAAAGTCCATAGCGCTGCTGCATGGCGCGAAACTCGCTGCTGCGCAGCGGGTCGCCCGCGCGCGCCAGCAGGCGCGCGGCCTCGACCGCAAACGAGGCCACCTGGCGCATCCATTCACCGCGGTTGGCCGGCACCTTGAGCGTGCCTGCCGGCAGGGGCGAGAGCGAACGCACGATCACTTCCGGCAGCTTCCATTCGCTCATCACCGCCTCCGACAGGGTGTCGTAGGTGCAACCGAGGATCATCTGCGAGGCCTGCGCCGCACTGTGCTGGCCGCTGGCGACCAGGGCATTGATTTCGCGGTAGCGCGCGTGTTCGTGCGAGGCCACCAGCAGCGGCCCCAGGTTCTTGAACAGCGACCCGATCGATGCTTCCTCGGCACCCTGGTAAAAGCTGTGGCGCGCCATTTCCCGCCCTACCAGGCTGGCGCACAGGGCCGCCTCCAGTTCCACCCGCACGCTCTGCTCGTGTTCGCTGTTGCCCAGCGCGTCCACCAGCAGCATGGCCAGCGCCGTGGTCTTGACGTTGTCAAAGCCCAGCAGTGAGATGGCGCGCGAAATGGTGGTGACGTTGTTGCCGCTTGCCGTGCGGTAGTTGGCGGTATTGGACAGGCGCAGGATGCGCTGGGTCAGCGCGGCGTCGCCCAGCACATAGTACGCCAGGTCATGCGTGCCCTGGTCGTCGGAACTGGCCATCTGCACCACTTGGGCGATCGAGGCGCCGAGCGCGAACATGGCGTCATCGCCGCACACCTTGCTGAGCAGGCCGGCGCGGACCTTGCGCGTTTCCTGGCTGGTGGAAGGGGCAACCATCGGATGCGGGCTACGCCTTCTTGGCGCGCATACCCTTGTCGTATTTCTTCAGGATTTGCTGATGCAGGCTGGCCAGTGCAGGCAGCTTGGGATTGACCGGGTCAAGCCGGCGCACGGTATCGATCAGGTTGCGCGCGTACTGCCCCAGGCGCTCTTCCCAGCCCACGTTTTCCAGGCACTTGAGCACTGCCAGCGCGGCATTGAACACCACCTGCGGATTGTCGGGCAGCTTGTTGACCGCCTCGATCATGAGCGCCACCGCGCCCCGGTAGTCGCCTTCGCGGGCCTTGACGGCGCCGGCGGCCACCAGCTCCACCACCGCCTGCCGGCTTTCCTGTGCAATCTCGTTGGCCAGCTCGCCCTTGCCGGCCTTTTCGAACACTGCGATCGCCTTGGCCATGGCGGCATTGTTGGAGGCATTGCGCATGACGTCGCGCATGACGTCGGCCGCGCCCTCTTCCATATTGTTGTGCAGGCAGTTGCGTGCCAGCTCCAGCTTGGCATCGCTGGACAAACCCTGGCTTTCCTTGCAGGCCGCCAGGGCCGCGCCGAGCGACTCGGCCAGGCGCGTTTCATTGCCCGTGTATTCATGCACCATGGCCGAGGCAATGGCGCTGCACACACTGGTGTTGCGCTGCCCGCCCATCGATTTGTCGAGGTCGCGAATGACGGCCGCCGCCTGCACCGGGTCGCCCTTCTTGACCAGCGTCTGCACCAGCTTCATGTGGTCTTCCGGATCGCGAAATTCCGAATACTTGGCCTTGCTGACCACCTGCTTGAGCACTTTTTCGGCGGTGTCGGTGTCGCCCGTTTCCAGTGCCACTTCGCCCAGCCGGCGCAGGCGCCGCACCGCGTGCGGCGACACCGAGACCGCTTCGGCCAGCACAGCCTGGGTGCGCTCGAGCGAACCGATGGCGGCGTAGGTCTTGGCCAGCCAGTCATAGGCGTCGACAAACTTCTTGCTGTTTTCTACCAGCGACTCGAGGATATCCCTGGCCTCTTCGTAGCGCTCGCGCATGAACAGGGTCTTGGCCACGCCAAGGCGTGCCCAGCCGATCTGGCGCGCCTCGAACAGTTGCTGGTAGATCGGCTCGGCCTCGGCCGGCTCGCCCAGGAACATGTGCAGCTCGGCGCGCAGGCGCATGAAGTCGACCGCATAGCGCGGATTGGCCTGCATCCCGCTGATGCAGGCGGCAATGGCGTCGCGCTGGTTGCCGATATCCATGAGCTGGTAGACAGGCATGAAGGCATTGCGCTTGTCGAGCGCGCGCGCGATCCGTTCGAGCAGGCGGTCGGCCGTAAACGGCTTGAGGATGTAGTCGGTGGGGGTGAGCTCGGCCGCGCTGACCACCTTGCCGTAGTTGCCTTCGGCCGTGACCATGAAAAACATGGTCGACAAGGCAATGAGCTTGTGGTGACGCATGTCTTCAAGCAGCTGCTGGCCATCCTGACCGCCATCGAGGTCGTATTCGCACAGGATCAGGTCGAACGATTTGGCCGTCACCAGCTTGACGGCAGCATTCGAGCCGCCCGCATGGTCGATCTTCGTCAAGCCGCACAGGTTGAGCATGTTGTGAATGCTGGTGCGCATCCCCTGATGGGGTTCGATGATCAGTGCCGACAGTCCGTCAAGTTCATTCATTGCATATATCCAATCGCTGCGGCGGCGCCTGCGGCAGCACGCCCGTGTCAGCCCAGTATATTACGTCAGGGGAACAAAAACGCTTGCGGCAGGTGAAAGCGGCACTGCCGTGCGCGCTTTCGATGCTGGAATGCGACACAGGCGCGGCGCGCCTTGCCTATTCGTTATCGGCTGGATCGGGCGGGTGGCGTTCGATCACGTCCAGCAGCGCATCGAGCACTTCCGGGTCGAACTGGGTCCCGCGCCTTTCGCGGATATAGTTCACCACGTCCAGGTAGGGCCAGGGCTCCTTGTAGGGACGCCGGTGCAGCAGGGCATCAAACACATCGACTACCGCCACGATGCGGGCGCACAGGGGAATGGCCCGGCCCTTGAGGCCATTAGGATAGCCGGCGCCGTCGAAATGCTCGTGGTGGCCGCCCGCGATCTGGGCGCCGTAGGTCAGGTAGCTTACGCCATCGACCATGCGCGCGGCGCGCTCGAGGATGGCGCGCCCAATCTGGGCATGGGTCTGCATCACGCGCCGCTCTTCGGGGGTATGCGCCGCCGGCTTGAGCAGTATCTGGTCGGGCGTGGACACCTTGCCCACATCGTGCAGGATGCTGGCCAGGCCAATCATTTCCAGCAGCTGGGGCGTCAGTTCCGGGTCGTCCGAGCCGCGCTCCTTCATGCGCTGGGCGATCTGCGAGGTCAGGTTCTGCACCCGCCGCACATGGCCGCCGGTGCCGTGGTCGCGGAACTCGGCCAGGTCGGCCAGGGCCACCACGGTCGCCTCCTGGGCCCGGCGCAGCTGGCCAAACATGTACAGGTTGTCAAAGGCGGCGGCAATGCGCTCGCAGAACACTTCCAGCAGGTCGCGCTGGATCGCTGCCAGGGGCCACGGCGGCGTGACCGAGATGCACAGCTCGCGCGCTTCCATGGTGTGGATGAACAGGACATTGGCCGGATGCTCGAACTGGCTCTGCTTTTCGGCAAAGGCCTTGGCAATGGCGGGCAGCAGCGGGTGGCTGGCGGGCATGACTTCATCGTCGGCCAGCGGGGCATAGCCGCCGGTGGCCGCCACCACGGTGGGCGTGCCGCTGTCGGCCGCCATCACGCACAGCACGCCGTCGGCGCCCACGTCGAGGATGGCGCTCACCTGGTTGAGCACGCCGGACGCAAATTCGCGCAGCGAATGGATCTGGTACAAATTGGTGGCGCCGGCCAGGATCTTGCCCAGGCCAATGCGGCTGCGCTCGAGCATCATCAGGCTCTCGTAGGCGCGCAGGGCCGAAATGACCGTGGTAAACAGCTTCTGGGTGGTCAGTTCGGTCTTGGCCTTGTAGTCATTGATGTCGTATTCAATGATCACGCGCTGCTCCGGCGCCTGGCCCGGCTGGCCGGTGCGCAGGACCACGCGCACGATCTGGTTGCCCAGCTCTTCGCGGATGCGGCGCGCCAGCAGCAGGCCGGCGTCGTCCGTTTCCATCACCACGTCGAGCAACACCAGGGCAATGTCGGGCGTGTCGCGCAGGATCTGGAAGCCTTCCTGGCCACTGTAGGCGGAAAACAGTTCGAGCTCACGGCCCTTGAATGTCACATTGCGCAGCGCCAGCCGGGTCACGGCGTGCACGTCCACATCATCGTCGACGATGAGCACGCGCCACAGGCGCTGGTCGATCGCGGCCGGCACTTTGGCGGCCTCGTCATCCTCGTCGAGCAGCCAGTTGTCATCGGCTTCGGCGGTCTGGTCGGTCATACAGGCTCCTCTGTGGGGGCATTCGTGCGCAAATAAAACCAGGGCATCTCATCCTGCCGACCTGGCGGCGCGTCACATCCGCGCCGCATATTTCACAATTTGATTATAAACAAAGTCACCACCAAGTCCAGCCTCGCCCATGTAAATTTTGAAAGATGGCAACAGATTCCGGTCCCCGCCCGCACTGGTGTTGCTCGTCAATGGGACAAGAGTCTGCTACGCTTGAAGCGCGGTGGCAGCTGCCGCCGTGCGTTCATGTTTTTTGAATAAGGATCGACCGATGAGCCAAGCTCTTTCCAACGCCACCGCCAGCAAGGATGGCGCCGGCCGCGAGTTTCTCGCCTTTACGCTCGGCTCCGAAGAGTACGGGATCGACATCCTGAAGGTGCAGGAAATCCGCGGTTACGAAGCGGTCACGCGCATTGCCAATGCGCCGGAATTCATCAAGGGCGTGATCAATCTGCGCGGCATTATCATTCCCGTGATTGACATGCGCATCAAGTTCAACCTGGGCACCCCCGTGTACGACCAGTTCACCGTGGTCATCATCCTCAATATTGGCGGGCGCATCATCGGCATGGTGGTCGACAGCGTGTCCGACGTGACCACCCTCACGCCCGAACAGGTCAGGCCGGCACCGGAAATGGGCGCCGCCTTTGACGCCAATTACATGATGGGACTGGGCACGGTGGACGAGCGCATGCTGATCTTGCTCGATATCGACAAGCTCATGTCGTCCAGCGAAATGGGGCTGATCGACAGGATCGGCAGCCAGGCCTGATTCAGGCTGCCGGCCCGTTTCCGCCAAGCGCCGGACGGGGCCGCGCAATGCAGGCCTCGGCGCTGCCGCCCACCTGCAGGTTCTGGTAGCGCACCTCGTAGCGCCCGGCTGCCAGATTGTCGACCGTCATGCTCGCGCCCGGCTGCAGGAACAGGTGGCGCACCGCCGCCCCGCGTGCGCTGTCGATCACCTTGACCAGCACCGGCGACGGGTTGGCCGCGTTGTCAATCACCACCTGTACCCCCGAGCCCACATTGTCCAGCGGGAAGCCGTCCAGGTAGCCGGACGCTTCCGGCCAGTCGAGGCCGCCGGGTGCAGCCAGGCCGCGCAGCGCCTGATCGCAATCTGGCGCGCGCGCCGGGATCACCACCTGCGACAGTGCCACCACCTTCACCTGGGGCGGGACCGCCTCTTCGCCCGGCGGCTGGTCCACGGCCCAGCCATCGGGCAGGGGATCAGTGCGCCGCGGCGACGCGGCCTGTGGCGCGGCCGCCGCCCCGCCCAGGGCGCTGGCCACGGCCGCCGGCACGGCCCGGGTATGGCTCATCAACAGCAAGCCCGCCACCACGCCGGCGGCAAGCGCCGCCGTCATGCCCAGCCACCAGTGCGGATCGCGCAAGGCCCGGTACGGCGCAGGCTGCGGCACGGCTTCCGGTTCCCACTCCGGCTCTGCGGCTTCGCGCCCGTCGTCGGCCTGGGTGCTTTCCAGCCAGGCAATTTCCCATTCCTCGGCCGCGATCCACTCATCGTGTTCGCGCCTGCGCACCGGGTCGGACAGGCTGGCATAGGCGCTGTTGAGAATGGCCATGATGCGGGCGGCCTTGGCGTCGCCCGGGTTCTTGTCGGGATGGTATTTCTGGCTGAGCGCCTTGTAGGCTGCCCGCACGACCTCCTGCGGCGCGCCGCGCGACACTTTCAGGTTGTCGTAGTGGGTGTGGATCCGTGCCATGGGTCAAAGCGAAATGGTGATGCGTAGTTGCCGCTGAACATTCATCATAGCGCATCAGCAGGCTGCGGCCCATGCCATTGCAGCGCGGGTGCAGCGCGGGTGCAGCGACCCGCCACACGCCTGGCAGCCTGTCGGGGCCTGTCGTCCGATCCAACGTGGCTTAGTGGACTGATTCGAGGCGGCAAATGCATTGGGCGCGGTCGGCGCTGACCACGGCGCGCGCGGTGCCGCGCTCGCCCTTGACCAGGAAGTAGAAGGAGCGTTCCCCGGGCCTGGCCGTCTGGCCGCTCAGCCAGGAACTGGTGCCGGCCGACACCACCTTGCCCGTCCTGGCCGTGACGGCCGGCGCGCTCTGGACCAAGGCGCGCGCCTTGTCCAGGCAGCTGTCATCGCGCGTGAGGAACCAGGCGAGGGCGCCCACGGCCATGGCGATCACCACCGCGCCGATGGCAAAGTCGCTGATGCGTGCGTTCATAGCCGATGCGTCCGGTCGGCCTGCATGAGCGGCTGCGGCAGTGTCACGCCCTGGCCCACCACCAGCACCTTGAACAGTTCGCCCATTTCCGCCGGCGACACCAGCTTTTGCAGGGCATTGGCCTGCGGCAGGTAGCGCATGGGGTCGGCCGGATCCAGGCGCAGCAGCAGTTCGCCAATGCCGGCCGCCAGCAGGAAGGCAGCCTGGTTCATATAGGCCAGGACCTCGGCTCCCGCATCCTGGGCTGCCAGCGCCATGGCGGTGAAGTCGACATGGGCCGTGATGTCCTGCAGCCCGGGCAGGTAAAACGGCTCGGTGTGGGCATGGTGGCGGTAGTGGCACATCAAGGTGCCGGTGCTGCGCTGCGGGTGATAGTACTCGTGGGCGGGAAAGCCGTAGTCCACCAGGATGGCGGCGCCCTGCCCGGCCGCCAGCATGCGCCCGAGCGTGGCCATGAAACCGGCGCCGACCGCATGCACTTCGGTCAGGTAGCCCTCGGGCAAGGCGTCGGCGTCGCTCAGCTGGGACCCGATGCGCTGCGCCAGGTCCGCATCGGGCGCGTGCGGCACCAGGGCAAAGGCGCCATCGTCAATGGTCACCATCAGGCGGCGCCACTGGCCGTCATCCTTGCGCACCAGTTCCACCGGCATGGCATCGAGCACTTCGTTGGCCAGTACCACGCCGGAAAACGCCTCCGGCATGGCGTCGAGCCAGACCACGCACGGAAAATCGCGCAGCGCTTCCTGCTGGCGCGCGCGCAGGGAGCCGGACAGTTCGAGGATGGCGTACTGCTCCAGCACCACCCCGGCCTCGGCCAGCGCCGTCAAGACATCGCGTGCCAGTTTGCCCGTGCCGGCGCCAAATTCGAGGATCCGGGGCGCACTTTGGGCGATAATAGCGGCTGCAACCTGCGCCAGCGCGGCGCCGAACAGGGACGACATCTCGGGCGCGGTCGTAAAATCGCCGTCCGCTCCCAGCTTGGCCGCGCCACCGCTGTAGTAACCGAGCCCCGGGGCGTACAGGGCCAGCTCCATGAAGCGCGAAAAGGCAATCGCGCCGCCTTCTTGCTCAATCTCGGCGGCGATGTGTCGTTGCAGGGCATGGGACGCGGCCAGCGCGTCGCTGTCGGGGGCAGGTAGGGACATTCCGGCATTGTAGCCACAACAGGACAACTGAACCAGTATGCAGCCACACAGCACGCCGTCAGGCACCGATTCGAGCACCAGCGCCCCCGGGGTGGCACTGGTGACGGGCGCCGGGCGCCGCCTCGGGCGCGCCATCGCGCTGGGCCTGGCCGCTGCCGGCTGGGACGTGGCGCTGCACTGGCGCGCCTCGGAAGACGACGCGCGGGCCACTGCGGCCGCCATTGAAGCGCTGGGCCGGCGCGCCGCCCTCTTGCAGTGCGACCTGGCCGACGAAGCGGCCGTGCGCGCGCTGCTTGGGCGCGCCGCCGCCGCGCTCGGCCCCGTCACCTGCGTGGTCAACAATGCGTCGCAGTTCGACTACGACAGCGCGACCGATTTTTCCCCGACCCTGCTGGCGGCCCACATGCAGGCCAATGTCAGCGCGCCCATCCTGCTGGCCCAGGCCCTGCACGCGGCCACGCCAGCCGGCAGCCAGGCGGTGGTGATCAACCTGCTCGACCAGAAGCTGTACAACCTCAATCCCGACTACCTGTCCTACACCCTGTCCAAGGCGGCCCTGCACACGGCCACCACCATGCTGGCGCAGGCGCTGGCCCCGCGCGTGCGGGTGGTGGGCGTGGCGCCCGGCATCACGCTGGTGTCGGGCGAGCAGACCGAGGATGGTTTCGCCAAGGCGCATCAGGCCACGCCGCTGGGCCACTCCAGCCGCCCACAGGATATCGTGGACGCCGTGTGCTACCTGGCCGCAGCGCGCGCCGTCACCGGCACCACCTTGCTGGTCGACGGTGGCCAGCACCTGGTGCCGCTGCAGCGCGACGTCATGTTCCTCACCCAATAAACCAAGCAACGCCCTTTGCATCCGCACACCCACACGAAAGTCCACTATGCTGTCCGCCCTGACCCATCCCACGCTCTCCGACTGCCGCCGCCTGTTTCTTCGCAACTACGAAGTGATGATCAACATCGGCGTGCACGATTTTGAAAAGAAAGGCGAGCAGCGCGTGCTGATCAACGTCGACCTGTACATCCCGCTGGCCCTGTCCACGCCCAAGGATGACCACCTGGCCGAAGTGGTGGACTACGACTTCATGCGCGTGACGATCGCCAACCGCATGGCCCAAGGCCATGTCCACCTGCAGGAAACCCTGTGCGACGACGTGGTGCGCGCCATGCTGGCCCATCCGCAGGTGCGGGCGGTGCGGGTATCGACCATGAAGCCGGATGTGTATCCCGACTGCGAAGGCGTGGGCGTGGAAGTATTTCAGATCAAGGAAAACGTATGAACCAGGCAATCACGGCTGAAACGCTGGAAGCGACCTCCGACAAGGTCGCCTATGAAAACAACAAGCTGCACAAGCGCCTGTGCCGCCAGGTGGGTCAGGCCATTGGCGACTTCAACATGATTGAGGATGGCGACAAGGTAATGGTGTGCCTGTCCGGCGGCAAGGACAGCTACGCCCTGCTCGACATCCTGATGACGCTGCGCGAGCGCGCACCCATCCAATTCGAGCTGATCGCCGTCAATCTGGACCAGAAGCAGCCCAATTTCCCGGCCGACATCCTGCCGGCCTACCTGAGCAAGCTCGGGGTACCGTTCCATATCGAAAACCAGGATACCTACAGCATCGTCAAGCGCCTGATCCCCGAGGGCAAGACCACCTGCTCGCTGTGCTCGCGCCTGCGGCGCGGCATCCTGTACCGCGTGGCCGATGAGTTGGGCTGCAACAAGATCGCCCTGGGCCACCACCGCGACGATATCCTGGAAACCTTTTTCCTCAATATGTTCTTTGGCGGCAAACTCAAGGGCATGCCGGCCAAGCTGGTGTCCGATGACGGCAAGCACATGGTGATCCGGCCCATGGCGTACGTGAAGGAAGCGGACTCGACCCGCTACGCCGAGGTCAAGCAATTTCCCATCATTCCGTGCGACCTGTGCGGCTCGCAGGAAAACCTGCAGCGCAAGCAGATCAAGGGCTTGATGCGCGAGTGGGAGAAAAAATACCCGGGCCGGGTGGAAAGCATCTTTTCGTCGCTGTCGACGGTGGTGCCGTCGCACCTGATGGATGGCAACTTGTTCGGTTTTAAAGATATCAAGACCGACGGCGTGGCCAATCCGCTGGGCGATATTGCCTTTGACGAAGAGCCATGCGGCACGCCTGCGGCGGGCGTCATCAGCCTGCAACGCGAGTAACAGCCGGTCTTGCTGACAAAGTGTCTGCAAAGACCGACATCGACAGGCAAAAAAAGAAGGCTCCAAAGTGTAATAAGATACAATGTTGCACACACATTAATTCTTATCGCTGCGGAGCCTTCCTGCCATGCCGAACAACGCCCTCATGCGTTTGCACAGCCTACTCGGCGCGCTGACCCAGGACACTCGCCTGCTGCAGCTTGCTACCCCGCTGGCCATGCTAGTGCCGGAATGCGTGCGCGGCGAAGAGGGCATCGACCAGGGCTTCCGCTTGACCGTCAGTGCGCTGTCGCCGGATGCCGGGATCGCCCTCAAATCCCTGATCGGCCAGCCGGCCCTGCTGCAGCTGCTGACCGCTCACAGCCGCGACGCGCTGCGTCCCTTCCACGGCTACATCACGGCTGCGGAAATGAGCGGGGCTAACGGCGGCCTGGCCCGTTACCTGCTCACCATCGAACCGTGGACCCGGTTTCTCGAGCACGGGCGCGACAGCCGCATCTTCCAGGATATGACGGTGTTCGACATCCTCGACACCGTGTTCGCCTCCTGGCAGGGCAAGGGCAAGCTGGCGCCGCAGTGGCGCTTCGACATTGCCCGGCGCGACATCTATCCGGTGCGCAGCCTGACTACGCAATATCAGGAAAGCGACATGGCCTTTGCCTCGCGCCTGATGAGCGAGGAAGGCCTGTTTCATTATTTCGAGCATGCCGGCGCCCCCGGATCGCCGGCGCTCGGTCAGCACACGATGGTCATTGCAGACCACAACGGCAGCTTCCAGCCCAATGTCCAGTCGAGCATTGACTTCACCCAGTCCAGCGCCGTCATGAAGCGCGATGGCCTGGACAGGTGGCGCACCGAGCTGCGCCAGCAGGCCGACAGTGTCGAAGTGCTGAGCTGGGACTACCGCCGCAACAGCGCCCGCAGCGCTGCGGCAACCGCCGGCCAGGCCGGCCTGCCGGCTGTGCGCGAAGCACTGGGGCCGTACGCCTTCGAGACAGCAGACCAGGGCCAGCGGCTGGTCGACAACCTGGTGCAGTCGCTGGGCGCCAGGCGCAAAGTCCATGTGGGGGCCGGCACCGTGCGTACGCTCGCCCCGGGCACCACTTTCGCCCTGCACGGCCATGCCGTGCATGACGCCGCGCCCGATGACGACGCCCGCACCTTCGTGGTCACGCGCGTGGTGCACCTGATGCACAACAACCTCAGTGCGGAGCTCAGAAGCGAAGTGAGCGAGCGCCTGCCCGTGAGCAGCCTGGAACAAGCCATTGGCCGCGATGCCAGCCACAGCCTGCATGCGGTGGGGACCGAGCAAGGCGAGCGTCCCTTGTACCGGGTGCGCATCGACGCCATCCATGCTGGCGTGCCGTATCGCGGCAGCGTGCTTGATGACCATGGCGCGCTGCGCTTTCCGCGCCCGACCGTGCGAGGCCAGCAAACGGCCATCGTGGTGGGCGCACTCGGTAATTCCGTGCATACCGACCGCGACCATCGCATCAAGGTGCAGTTCCACTGGCAGCGCGGGGTGCAAAGCCACAGCCGCCTGGTCCACGGTGCCCCGGATGGCCACACCGGTGCGCCGGGCGACGACAGCGCCGGCACCTGGGTGCGGGTGGCCACGCCCATGGCGCCGGTGGCCGGTGCCAACTGGGGCAGCAGCGCCCTGCCGCGCGTGGGCCAGGAAGTGCTGGTCGATTACCTGGAAGGCGATATCGACCGCCCGGTCGTGATTGGCTGCCTGTACAACGGCCAAGGCCAGGATGACGCCGCTGGCAACCAGGTGGCTGGCGGCGCAGGTGCCAGCACCGGCAATGCCCCGGTGTGGTTCCCCGGCAGCGGCGGCGCGCATGCACATCCGGCGTCCCTGTCCGGCTTCAAGTCCCAGGCCATGGCGGCGAGCCAGGGCGGCAGCGGCGCCTACAGCCAGCTGGTGTTTGACGACACGGCCGGCAAGGCGCGTGTAGTGCTGCAGCGCCACGCGGCGGCCCATCGCGGCACCGACGAGCTTAATCTGGGCCAGCTGCGCCACCAGTGCGACAATGAACACCTGGCCCCGGCCGGCTTCGGCGCCGAGCTCAAGAGCGAACACAGCGCCGCCGTGCGCGCCGGCAGCGGCTTGCTGCTGTCAAGCCACGGGCGTAGCGGCGACAGCGCGGCCCAGCTTGATTCGCGCGAAGCACTGTCGCAAATCCAGGCCAGTACCACTTTGCTCTCCGACATGGCGAGCACCGCGCAAAAGCATAACGCGAAGCTCAAGGATGCAGAGCAGGCCGATGAAGCCGCACCCGACAAGCTGCCTGCAATCGAGGCAATGGCCGCCAGCGGCGCCGTTGTTGCCGCCATCGGCAGCGGCGGCGGCAAGGGCGATGCGGGCGGTGCGGGCGAGGCCATTGCCTACAGCAAGCCACAGCTGCAGTTATCCAGCGCGGCCGGCATTGCCGCCTCCACGCCCGCTGCCGTGGTAATCAGCGCAGGCAATACCAGCGCCATCGTGGCCGGACAAGACATCAATTGCGTTTCGCAAGCCAACAGCCATTTTCTGACCGGGAGCGGCATCAGCCTGTTCACTTATGGCAAAGCCAGCAGCGCGGACAAGCCCAACCAGGAGACCGGCATCCGCCTGCATGCGGCTAGTGGCAAGGTCAGCACGCAGAGCCAGTCGGGCGCGGCCAGCCTGACGGCCGACAAGGCCATCACGGTCGCAAGCGTGACAAAGAGCGTGACCGTGGGTGCCGGCAAGCATGTCATGCTGACCGCCCAGGGCGCCTTCATCAAGCTCGAAGGCGGCAACATCATGATCCACGGACCGGGCAAGATGGAGTTCAAGGCCAGCAAGAAGGAGCTGACGGGGCCCAAAAGCGCGAGCCAGAAGCTGACATTGCCGCCGCCCGGTAAGCTAGCGCAATGCCCGGCCAAGCTCGACGCAGCCGGCAGCGGCGGCGCCAGTGCAATTTAGACGACTGCGCTGATGGATGCCACCATGCGCTCCGCCACGCTGGGCCAGTTGGGCCAGGCCCTGGACCAGCCGCTCTCGATCTACCTGCTGGTCGACCCCATGCTGGGTGAGCCCCTGCCCGGCTTGAACACCGCGGACAGCGGCGATGTGGATGCATTGCGCCAGGCAGCCTGGCAGCGCGAGGTGGCCACCATCCCCCTGCATCCCTCGGTCAGCCTGGACCCGTACCAGTATCCTTACCTGGTTAATATGAACGGGCTGGATGACCCGACGCTGGAGTTGTCGCTGGAAATCGCGCACGAGGAGCGCAGCGACGGCCTGGACGCCGGTTTGGCCGGCGAAGGCGGGGCCGCCCTGCGCATCGGCGGCTGGCTGCAAACCAGCATGCACATGGATCAGCTGGCCACGCAGCTGTCGTCGCTGCTGCGGGTCAATACCGAAGCGCGCACCAGCGCTACCTATCTGCGCCTGGTGGACCGGCGCGTGCTGGCCCTGCTGCGCAGCGCTGCCGGCGACGACGCCGTGCGTGCGCAGTTCGGCCGGCTGCACAGCTGGACTTACCTCGATTCGCTCGGCACCCTGGCCAGCCTGTGCAGCGCGGGCGAGGCCGCTGCACCACTGCGCCTGTCGGCGGCCGAGTGGGAGCAAATGGCGCTGGGCGCCACACTGCACCGCACGCTACGCCAGTGGCTGGGGGAGATGCAGCGGCGCGCGCTGCCGGTAGCAGAAGATGAGGCGGCCCTGTTCCGCCGCGCCGCCCACGCGCTGATCGGCGCCCGCGCACTGGCTGCCCAGTTGCCGCACCGCTTTCGCGAGCAGCATGACCTGACCACATGGGCGGCACTGTCCATGCTGCACCCGGGTCTGTGGGACCACGACAATATCCGGCAACTGATGAGGCGGGCCGCGAGCGAGCAGGAAGAGTCGGACCGTCTTGTCTATCTGGTGGCAGATATCGAACAATTGATGGCCGCCAATGCGGAAGGCGCGCGCGCCCCTTCCATCGGTTAATTCAGGAATAGTATGCAAGAGAAGAAACAACAAGGCTGCAACAAGTGCAACAAGGCCACGCTGGCGCTGCTGCTGTTGCGGCCCTCGCCGGTGGCCAAGTACAAGCCACTGGTACCAGGCGGCGCGGCCACCGTCGGCATCCCGACCGAGAAGATTGCCAGCATCGTGCCGGCTAAGCAGCCTACCCAGTCGCGCTTTGCCCTGCGCCTGCTGCGCGCTGGCTATGTGCATGTGTATATTCCCAAGCCACCAGCAGGCGTGCCCGAGTGGACGCGCTACCGCATCACGGAAGATGCCGATCTTGTCACCGAGCAGAACGCGCTGTTCAAGCAGCCAGAGGCGCGCGTGAAGTGTTTTGAGGACGGCCATAGCCGGATGGGCATGAAGCTGTTGCCCATTCCCCAGGCGCATCTGATTGACGGCGTGTGGATCGCCTTCAGCGCCAACTTGTGGGATGCCAAACTGCGCGCCAGCATCAAGAAAACCTTGCCGGCGATGGCCGCCGGCGCCGCGACACCAGCTGGCCTGCCCATGCAGTTCGTGGCCATCGGCGGCGGCTCGGCCTGTACTTTCGAACCGACCGCGGCGGCTTTGAGAGCCTATCTGCTGGAATCGACCATCAACACGCTCAAGATTGGTGCGGACAGGGAAAACGACTTCACCTTCACCTCCATCGCAGGCGAAGTGGAGCAGATGGCCAGCGTCATGGTCAAGGCCGCTGCATGCCACAAGGTCGCGTCCATCAAACCGCAGGCAGTGATTCTGGCCGACCCGGTCGGCGTGGCTGCTGAGCTCAACACGATTCGCCTGCGCCGCGCCATGCTCATGCGCGCGGAAGCGGCCCTGCCGTACAACGTGCATGCCCACAACAGCATGAGCATCGTGGACGGCATGAAAAGGAATATGGTGGACGCGGCCTATGGCGAAAGTCTCGGCAAGATCAGCCCGATCAAGAACAAGCGCGACGTCATGCGCGGCAAGTACCCAATAGGGACCAAGTTCTACGTCCTCAACGATGCCGAGCGCGCCCAGATGCTGGCGCGGCACAACGGTTCGTCCCAATATGCCCACATGAAGGCCCACCTGGCGCGCAATGTGTACGGCCGCCTCATCTACCCTGACCAGAAGGCGCGCCAGCTAGCCTGGGCTGAGGAAAAATCACGCCAGACCTGGGAAAAGATGGCGCCTTATTATGATGAAGTGGCACGCGAGAAGTGGCTCAAGACATTTGAAGAGGACATGAAGGTCAAGCATTACGACCAGCTTGAAAAGATGGAAGAGGACTGGTGGGCCGCCGTCGAGGATGCTAAGACCAAAGCCTATTTCGCCCTGCACTTTTGCGAAAATGATCCGAACAGCCCGCTTCAGTGCCATTCGCCCGGCCTCACTTATACCCGCGAAAGCAATCATATTCATGTTCCGGGCCCCATCACGACCGGCAAAGTGCTGGGCAGCTATGTGAAGCTGCTCGAAGGCAGCTTCTTGAACGAGAGTTCGGTTGCCTTGCGAGCGCTGGCAGCCAACCAGGACCGCTTTCTGCGCGCTTTCGAAGTGCTCACGGGCGACCCCAACAAGGAAGTCAAAGAAGACCCGAACAAGCAGGATGGCGCCGGCAACCTGGGCGGCATGCGCGACAAGACCTTCGACATCCTCAAGGAAGTGGGCGCCGTCAAGAAATATAGCTGGATGGGCCACGGCATGGCTTTTTATGGCCTGGGGATGATGACCGCCATGTCCGCGGGCCTGGTAAGTGCCGCACTCAAGCATCCCATTGGACAGGCCCAGATTCGGAAAATGCAGTACTTGTGGGGAGTGCGCCAGAGCATGGAATATCTGGCTGATGCCAGGCTGAACGACTCCGCCAACGCACGCGCGCCCAAGGTGGCAGTGCTGATCAGGATGAGTATCACGGCCCAGCAGGCAATTGACATCCGCAATACGCGCTCGCCCGTCAACAACCAGAATCTGGGCGTTGGCGAAGCCGAACTCAACGCGAAGCTGGCCGCCGGTGAACGGGTGCCGCTGACCCTGCTGACCGACACTGAAGCACTGGCCGCAGAAGGCAACGATCCGCTCAAGCTGGCGCAGAAGGCGGACGTCGGCGAGGTCAAGATGGCCGGGGCGACGGCACACGCCTTGGGCAGTGCCGGCGCCGCTCGCATCCTGAACGCGGACGACTACGTGCGCATCGCCCAGCGCAACCAGACCTTAACCACTGAGTCCCTCACAAAACTACGCAAGGCCATGGCCAACCCGTGGGGCAAAGGCATTAACGCCATGTTCACCTCGCTGGACGGCCGTCTTGCAATCGGTGTCATCGCCGTTCAGACCCTGGGCGTGATGCACGGTTGGGAAGCCTACAAGAGAGAAACGGTGGCGGAAAAAAAATTGGCAGCGCGCACTGGCCTGCTGGACAGTGCATTTGGCCTTTCCGGTGGGCTTTTTCAGCTGTTGGCGATTGGTTCAGAGGTCAGCACAGCGTCCAGAGCGATGATGGTTACGGGTGCCGCTGCTACTGCAGGCGGCGACGCTGTTGCCAAATCATTGACCTTGGTTGCTTTCAAGTCCCTTGCCAACCTGGCGGGTATCGCTGGCGGGGCAATCAGTTATTTTGCAAACAAGGACTCCGCTAAAAAAGCGAAGGACGACAAGGATGCAACCGTCACTTTTTTTTACTCAGCATCGGCAGCTGCTTTTACATTGACCTCGGTTACTACGGGCCTGGTCATGGCGGGTCAAATTGCCGCGACGAGCGCGGCACGCGCAGTAGTACCAGTCATTGTCACCACTGCCGCAAAGCGGCTCGGGGCCACAGGACTCGGGGTGGTACTTGGCGTGACCGTCACCGTGTCGGGCCTGGCGTTTTTCTTTCTTATCGCTGGAGTCTCGTTGCAAATTGGCGCTATCCTGCTCACTCCGACCCAGCTGCAGCGCTGGATCAGCCGCTCATACTTCGGCAAGGACCGTAATTTCATTATCACTGGCGGGGACCGCCGCGAGGACAGCTTCAGTCATGGAGACTGGAAAGCCGAGTTTGAAGCATTTTCCCAAGCAGTTGGGTTGAGCGCCCAGGAAGCCAATCAGATCAGCGCAACACTTGAATCAAAGGAAATGCCATGAAGTTGTCTGACCCAGTAGCGCCAGTTAACGGCAAGGGTAATTTTGTCCCCCCAATAGAAGGGATTGGTAGTGGCCGCCTGATCAGCCGTTTCAAACGGAACCAGCCAGCGAGCGAGCAAACACGGGCTTTTGGACTTATCAAAAATACATATCAAGACGCGATCGAGTACAAAACGGTTCCGGCCCAGGTGCGCGGCTTAATTTTCCTTTTTGGTTTAGCAGGCGCGCTGGTACCGATTTTCGGCGTTCCAACGATGTATGCAGAGCTCGTCGAGCATGATAATCCGAGCAAATTCGATTACGCTTTCATGGCCATTCTTGCCGCGATTGCGTTGTTCACCGGCCTGGTACTTGTGTACACTGCTCGTCTGGAGTTTTTTCGCCCTATTGACGAGCCGGTAATCTTCGACCGGAAGAACAGAAAGATTTACCGCGTTTTTCGGGCGGTCCAGCCCGGCGTCAAAGGACTGTTTCAGCGTTGGCCATTGCAAACTGCTGAACATCGCTGGGATACAATAACGGGCGAATACCGTGTGACAATCACGCCCACGGGCTCGACGGTCTCAGCATCCCATGCGCTGCATTTCGTGGCGGTGGAGCGGCAGGGCGAGTCAACTTTGCTGCAGGATTTCCAAGTCGCAAATCCCCTGCTACTTGGCGAGTTCACCATTGGGCCTTTTTGGGAACACATCCGGCGCTTCATGGAAGAGAGTGGGCCCCATGTTCCTTCAACCGAAGCGGTAAATGTGGAACCTGTGCCTTCATCCCTGTGGCAGAGCCTGGGTGCGGTCGGGCCATTCGGGCCAAACTATTTCAAATGGTGGCGAACCAATACAACCGCTACGGTTTTCATGCACCTTTTTATCTGGTTGGTGCTGCCATTCTCGCTAGTCTGGGCGGTATTGAACTGGCTCAGTTATGCCACAGCTACTTCAGTCCATTGGCCAGCTAGCGTCATCGAAGCGATCGGGCCTGCGAATGAATGAATCGATCACCTGCACGGCCGTTTGCACGGAGCCAAGTGGATAACACTGATATATCGAACGCGCGTAGAAGACACCTGCCCCTGTTCTATTATCCTCAACAGTCAGGTCAGGCATGAATCGCCCTTCCCGCTCTTCTCGGGCCAAAGCGTCCAACCGCGTCCTCAGAGAGCCCCTTGTCAAAGGGCTGGGCAGTGGCCGCCTTGTCATCAGCTTTCTACGCGGACAGCGTGCCAGCGATTACGCCCTGGCGTTCGGTCTGATCAAGCGGACTTACCAGCAGGCCATCGAGTACCGGACCGTGCCGGCCCAGGTACGCGGACTCACTTTCCTGCTCGGCCTCGCAGGCGGCGCGCTGCCCATTGGCGGTGCGCTGATGACGTTCGCCGACATTGCCGAACGCGGACAGTTCGGCAAATTTGACTTCGCAATGATTGCATTTCTGACGGTGCTGACGACATGCGGGGCCCTCTTGCTCGTCTACGCGGCCCGGCTTGAGTTTTTCCGGCCAACCGACGAACCCGTCATCTTTGACCGCAAGAGCCGCAAGATCTACCGCCTGTATCGCGCTGTTGAACCGGGACTCAAGGGCCTGTTCAAACCATGGCCTCTGCGCACCGCAGAGCACGACTGGGATGACGTGACGGGAGAATACCGCGTCATCATCACGCCCACCGGCGCCACTATATCGGCATCCCATGCGCTGCACTTTGTCGCGGCAAGGCGGCAGGGCGGGGCAACGCTGGTCGAGGATTTTCAGGTGGCCAACCCATTGCTGCTGGGCGAGTTGACGGTGGCGTTATTTTGGGAACACATTCGCCGTTTCATGGAAGAAGATGGCCCCCATGTGCCGCCGTCCGAGAGCGTCCACGTGGAAGCGGTGCCCTCTTCCCTGTGGCAAAGCATCGGCGCCGTCGGGCCATTCGGTCCCAATTACCTGCGCTGGTGGCGCACCAGTCCGGTGGTGACCGGCTTTATGCACCTGTTCATCTGGCTGGTGCTGCCCTTCACGATGGTCTGGGCCATTCTCAACTGGCTGAGCTACGCCACTTCCGTCCCGGTGCAATGGCCGGCCGAAGTCGTTGAAAGCATTGGTCCGGCAAATTGACGAGCAAGCGGCCATCAAGTAGAAAGCCGCCGGCTTCGGCGAAGGACAGGCAACCCGAGCCCGAGCCTCGGAGCGGACGCTTGATTAAATCTTTCAAACGCGGCGAGCCTGCCAGTCCAGGAGCCACAGCTTTTGGCCTCGTCAAACGAACCTATCGCGATGCAATCGAATACAGAACGATCCCTGCGCAAGTGCGCGGCCTGGTTTTCCTGTCCGGCTTGGCCGGAGCGTTTCTGCCTATCATCGGGTGCCGAGGATGGTGGCGAATATCGTCGCGCACAGTGAGCTGGACAAGTTTGACTTTGTGATACTGGCATTTCTGGCCGGCGTGACGGTATGCACCATCCCATGCGCTGCATTTCGTGGCGGTGGCGAGGCAGCGCGAGTCAACTCTGCTACAGGATTTCCAAGTCGCAAATCCCTGCTACTTGGCGAGTTCACCAATGGATCTTTTTCGGAAGACATTCGGCGCTCCATGGAAGTGAATGAACCTCACGTTCCGCCAACTGAAGCCATAAATGTAAAACCCGTGCCTTCATCCCTTGGCAGAGTCTGGGGGCGGTCGGCCCTTTCGGCAGAGCATGGGTGCAATTGGCCCTTTGGCCCCAACTACCTGACATGGTGGCGGACCAATACGGCGGCTACTGTGATACTGCACTGTTCAGCTAAATATATCTGCCGTTTTCGTTGGTATGCGCTAGCTTCAACTGGCTCAGCTATGCCACCGCCTTCCCGGTGCAGTGGCCCGCGCAAATCGTCGAAGCCATCGGGCTGCTGCCCGGCTTGAGGGTGCGGGCGTGCACGCTCCCTGACCGATCTTTGACGAAACTGCGCTCGAAAAAAAACCCGCCGAGGCGGGTTTTTTCTTGTGCGGCAAATATTAGAACTTGAACGACACGCCAGCGCTGACGTTGGTCATGTCGCTGTCTGGACGCTGCACTTCCAGGCGTGCCGACATGGTTGGGGTGATTGCATAGCTCAGACCCACGCCATACAGAACGCCCGAATCGTCGCCTTTTGCGGTGATGCCATTGCCCGACACTTCAGCGTTGATGCGGTTATAGCCCAGGCGGCCATACAGACTGAACTCATTGGTCAGCGGCAGGCCGGCGATTGCCGACAGGCCGATCTGGTCAGCGTTGACGCTTGCGCCGAAAACCTTAACATCGAACAGGCGACGGTAGTTCGCTTCAATAGCGAACGTCTGGTTCAGCTGGTAGCCGGCGAAGATGCCAACGCTGGTATCGTTGTCCTTGATGCCGTAGTCATCAACACCGTCAACGCGGGTCTGGCCAACGTCTGCGCCGATGTAGAAAGCAGGAGCGTCAGCCGCGGCAGCGGTCGACGCAACGATAGCCAGAGCGGCTGCGGCAGCGATTTTTTTCAACATGATAGTAGCCTTAAAATAGGTAAATTATGGGAGCGGACGATAGCGGATATTGTCCGGGGTCCGCATTATGCCACAAAGCGGTGCGTAATGTTGCTATGTGGTCAATTGCCGACAGTCTTGCTGGCTTTGGCAATGGCATCGACCAAAGCGTCGAGCTTGGCAGGCTTGGTCAGATGGATATCAAAGCCACTTTCCAGTGCGCGGCTGCGGTCGCCGTCCTGGCCATAGCCGGTCAGGGCGATGAGGCCAATTCGGGCCGTGGCGGCCAGCGCGCGCAGGCGCACCGCCACTTCGTAACCCGACAGGTCGGGCAGGCCGATATCGATCACGGCCACGGCCGGCAGTTCCCGCTCGGCCACCAGCAAGGCTTGGCGCCCGTTAATCGCCTGCAAAACCGTGTAGCCGCTGATGGTCAGGACCTGGGTCAGCATCTCGCGCGCGTCATCATTGTCGTCCACTACCAGCACGCGCAGGCCCGGCGCCATGGCGGCTGGCTCCGCACGCGCCTCCACCGCCGGCGCCGCGCCGCTGGCCAGGGGCAGGACCACGGTAAAGACGCTGCCGCGCCCTTCCCCTAAACTGTCGGCCCGCACGCTGCCGCCATGCTGCTCCACCATGGCCCGTACCACGGCCAGGCCAATACCCAGCCCGCCCTTGGCGCGGTCAATCGAGGCCGCGCCCTGCATGAACACATCGAACACCTTGGGCAGCAGCGCGGCACTGATGCCGATGCCGCTGTCGGCCACTTCCAGCACGGCCTTGCCGTCCTGCGCGGCCACCGTCACCCGCACTGCGCCACCTGCCGGGGTGTACTTGAAGGCATTGTCGAGCAGGTTGTTGATGATCTGCTCCAGCCGCATGGGGTCGGCCTCGACCGGCGCGGCGCCAATCTCGGCCGTGATGGCCAGGCCCTTGCCAAGGCCGCGCATGTCCATGCTGTCGAGGCAGGCGCGGGTGACCGCGCCCAGGTCGAGTGCCTGTTTGGTCAGCGAAACCTTGCCGGTCATGACGCGGCTGGCATCGAGCAGTTCGTCGACGATATTGACCAGCAGGCCGCACTGGCGCCGGATGGCCTGGCGCGCGCGCTGGCTGGTCTCGGGCGTGGCGCCGGCGTATTCAAGCAGCGAAATGCCGGAGGTGATGGCGCTTAAGGGGTTGCGCAGCTCATGGCCCAGCATGGCCAGGAAGTCGTCCTTGGCCCGATTTTGCGATTCGGCCACGGCGCGCGCGTCACGCGCGTCAGCCAGCAGGACTTCGCGCTCGTCGCTGCTGCGGCGCAGGGCCAGGCCGGCATCATGCAGGGCCGACTCCAGCTTGCCCACTTCATCGATCGGCGACACGGCAATGACGGGCACCATGCCGCGGCCCAGGTCAAGCGCCGCGTGCGAAGCATGGTCGAGCGCGCGCACCAGGCGTTTGCCGAACAGGTAGGCCGCGCCAATGGCCAGCATCAGCGCCGCCAGCACGCCAATGGCGCTGAGCATGACGGCATTGCGCGCCGCTGCCTCCACTTCGCTGACCGGCACCCCGACCGCCACCGTCCATCCGGACATGGGCGAGCGCTGCAGCACTGTGTAGAGCGACGTGCCCTCCCGGCTGTGGTTGCGCAGCACATCCGTGCGGCCGTCGCGGATTGCCCGCAGCAAGTCTTCCTTGGGGAGCTTGCCCACGAACTCGGCCGGCCCCCGGTTGCGCAGCACCGTCACGCCATCCTGGTCGAAGATGCCGATCAGCCAGCTGGACGGCACATTGTCGGCCGGGAACGCGCGCTGGAAATGCGCGGCCGGGTACCACTGCGAAATGACGACCCGGCGCCCGTCGTTCAAGGTCGCTGCCTTCTCGAGCGTCGCGACGTATTTGCCAGTGGCGCGGCCCACGATGAGCCTTGAAATATGGTGCCGGCTGTCGGCCAGCGCCTGCGCCACCCGCTGGCGCGTGGCTTCCTTTGGCGGCGCAATCGCGGTGCCGTAGGGGACGGCCGTGTTGAACAGCTGCCTGCCGTCGCTGGAGATGAGCGCCGTTTGCAGGCCGCTGTCGCCATTGGCCTCGCGGGCACGCTCGTAAAAGCCTGCGAGGTCGCCCTGTTCCAGCACCGTTGAGGTGGACAGTGCGTGTCCCAGGCCGGCGGCGAAGCTCCACTCGCGGTCGGTGGCCAGGCTCGTGGCGCGCGCCGCTTCCCGCATGCTGCGCAAGGCCGCCTCGCGCTCGCCGTCAAGCAGCGCGTCCAGGGCCAGCGCGGACGACAGCACCACCGGCACCAGCAGGGTGCCGACCATGAGCGCCAGGTGCACGCGGATTTTCACGGCCATCCTTGTAGGCGCAGCCGTTACAGCGCCACGTCGGTGCGCATGACGGGATAGAGATTCAGGCGCTCATCCCACGACGAATGCAGGCGCGCAAAAAACTCCAGGCGGGCCGCACCATCCTTGGCAAAAGCGGGGTCGGTGGCCAGGCGCTGCCGGAAGCGCTCGGCCAGCGCGGGGTCGCGCGCCATCATGTCGCGCGCCTCGTCTTCAGCCACATAGTCTTCCAGGTATTCCTTGCGTTCAAAGGCGGTGTTGAACCGGCCCCAGGCCAGCATCGAATCGGGTGCCTTGGGTTCGAGCAGCGCCGCCACCAGGCGCGCCTTGGGCTGGCCGATCGGCACGAACAGCGAACCCTTGGGGATGGGGCGCGGCTCGGCGCTCCACTCGCCCTGGACAGAGACGCGCTGGTGCGATTCGAGCGAGGTGGGGCTGAGCGTGACCTTCTGGGCGCGGAAGGTTTCCACATCGGCTTTGTCGCGTCCCTGTTCCAGCACACGGAAGGTGATGCCGTGCTGGCGCAGCTTGGTGCCGACCATGGCGGCGTACGCGGCCGGCACCACGTAGCCTGCCGCCGGCAGTTTCACCTGCAGGTCCGGCACCATCTCGTCGCGCAGCGGCACGGTCCAGATCTGCGGGCGTGTTTCGTCATAGCGCGTCATGAGCTGGCCCGACACGTCCGACGGGGTGCGGGAGTAGGCATAGCCGCGAAAGTCGATCATGCGTGCCTTGTCGGTCGCCTTGTACGACAGCGGCACGGTGGCCGCGCCCAGTTTGGCCGCGCGTGCGTCGGCCTGGGCCACCGCCTGCTGCCACTTGGCGCCATGCTCGGCCACCTGGGACAGCACCGACACCACGGTATTGCGCGTGATGCGCACGCGCGTTGGATAATCCTTCCAGGCGTGGGTCTCCACCAGCATGGCCAGGCGGTTGCGCAAGGGGATGTAGCCGGTCGAAAAGCGCGGATCGGACACATTGTCGATAAAGCCCGAGGCAGGATTGTCGGTGTCGGCAAAGGACATGTAAAAGGCATGCGGCATCGATCCCTGGCGCGTGAGGTCGGCCAGCACATTGTCGCGCAGCTCGCGGCCGCTGGCGCGCAGGGCCTGGTCGGCCGAATGCACGGGTTCGACCTGGATCGAGACATCATGTTCGAACTTGGCGCCGTTGGTTACATGCAGATCGATGTAGGTCAGCGGGTCCCAGGCATTGACCAGCGCCAGCATGGCCTGCATCTCGGGGCTGTCGGCCTTGGCATAGTCGCGGTTGAGGTTGAAGTTCTGGGCGGTCGCGCGCCAGCCCGTTTCCACCGGTCCGCGCTGGTTGGGGCGGTTCCACTTCTTGAAGCGCTCGTGGCCATCGATATTGAAGACGGGGATGAAGAGCACCACTTGCTTGTCGAGCGCGCCGGGGGCGGCCTTGTTTTCCAGCACTTCGCGCAGGGCCAAAAAGCCGGCATCCTTGCCGTCGATTTCACCGGCGTGGATGCCGCCCTGGATCAGCGTGACCGGCAGGGAGCGCTTTGCGGCCGCCTGCGCCGTCATGGCGCCGGTGCGGGTGACGACGAGTGCCTTCATGGGACGCCCTTCCGGCGTGGTGCCGAAGTCGATGCACTTGGCGGCCTTGGGATAGGCCCGCTGGAACTGCGCACACAGCTTGATCACTTCATCATAGCGGCCAGTGTGCGTAAATTGCGACCGCTCGGCAATGGTGCTCAGGTCGGGGGCGGCGTGGGAAGGGGAAAGTGCGCCCAGCAGGGCAAGCGTCAACACACTACGGATCATCGGTAAGGCTCCGGCAGGAAGGAAAAGTGCCCGGCGGATACCCGGGGTGCGGAAATTATAGTCGTGTTTGAGTGACAAGGCCGCCCGTACGCGTTTATGCTTACCGGTAGCGCTCGTTTGAGCGCGTCAACGACGAGGCCACATATGGAACACGAATTGACCATCCTGGGCTGGACCCTGGTGCTGGCGCTGGTGCAGATCCTGCTGGCGGCGGCCATGCGTGACGCTGAAACGGGGCTGGCGTACAACATGGGGCCGCGCGACGGCGAGGCGCCACCCATGCGCCCCATCACGGGTCGCTTGCAGCGGGCCCAGAACAACCTGCTGGAAACGCTGCCGCTGTTTGCCGCTGCCGTGCTGGCCGCGCATGCCCTGGACCGCACCGGGGGCACAACGCTGCTGGGCGCCCAGATTTACCTGGCCGCACGGGTACTCTACGTGCCCCTGTACGCCTTTGGCGTGCCGCTGGTGCGCTCGCTGGTGTGGCTGGCGTCGATTGGCGGCCTGCTGCTGGTGATCAAGGCCATCCTGTTCTAAGAACCGGCCATGCCTGGTCATTGGCGAGCTGGCGCGCGCCAATGACGAGCCGCTTACGGCATAGTACGCATACATCTTGCCATCTTGAAAAGGCGCGCGGCGCCTGCCGCTGCCAGCCTGCATGGCGATGCAGTTTCAGCCTGACCGCTAAAGGAAAAAAATTGCGCATCGAAAAACGCCTCTCGAAAACGTTCAAGCAATTTACCCAGTCCGGCAAGGCGGGCGGCATCGTCCTGATTGCATGCACGCTCGTTTCGCTGGCCATCGCCAATTCATCCTTCGGTCCTGCCTACCTCGGTTTCTGGCAAACCTATGTGGGGGGCCTCACCATCGAGCACTGGGTCAATGATGCCCTGATGGCGATTTTTTTCCTGCTCATTGGCCTGGAACTGGAGCGCGAGCTGTACAACGGCGAGCTGTCCGACCTGCGCAACGCCATGCTGCCGATCATGGCGGCGGTGGGCGGTATCGGGGTCCCCGCGCTGATCCACTTCCTGCTCAATGGCGGCACCCTGACCCAGGCCGGCGTGGGCATCCCGATGGCCACCGACATTGCCTTCGCGCTTGGTGTGCTGGCCCTGCTTGGCAGCAAGGTGCCGGCCTCGCTCAAGGTTTTCCTCACGGCGCTGGCAGTCATGGATGACCTGGGCGCGATCATTGTCATCGCTGTCTTTTACACCGCGCAATTTTCCTTCCTGTATCTCATATCCGCGCTCGGCGTCTTTGTCGGCCTGCTGCTGATGAACCGGGTGCTGCGGGTGATGGCGCTGCTGCCCTACCTGATTGGCGGCGCGCTGATGTGGTTTCTCATGCTCAAATCCGGGGTCCATGCCACGATTGCCGGCGTGCTGCTCGCGTTCGCCATTCCCTATTCCGCCACGGAAGACGATGCCACGTCGCCGTCGCACCGGCTGGAGCATGTACTGCACAAGCCGGTCGCCTTCCTGATCCTGCCGGTGTTTGCACTGGCGAATACCGGCATCCTGATCGGCACCGGCTGGGCCCAGGAGCTGCTTTCCGCCAACAGCCTTGGCATCCTGCTGGGCCTCGTGATAGGCAAGCCGCTGGGCGTGTTCCTGTTCAGCTTTGCCGCCGTCATGCTGGGCGTGTGCCGCCTGCCGCTCGATTTGGCCTGGCGCCATATCCTGGGCGCCGGTTTGCTGGCCGGCATCGGCTTTACCATGTCGATCTTTATCACCAATCTCGCCTTCATCGGGCAGGCTGGCGTGATCAACGGATCGAAAATGGCCATTTTGATTGCCTCGCTGACGGCCGGCCTGATTGGCTTTGTGTGGCTGAAGATGTTCGGTGCGCCGCTGGCGTCCGATCCCGATCCCGACACCATGGACTTCGACACGTCGCCCCTGCCGGGCCCGCTCGGCTCGCGCTAAAGGGGCGGATTTTACAGGGAGTACGCGAACTCGTAGGCGTGCTCCCCGCCCGCGATCATGATCTTGCAGCTGCCCTCCAGGCCAGCCAGTTCGCCCGTGCCCGACCCCGGCACCACGGAGATGGCCAGCTGGCTGGCGCCATCATGCATGACGCCGGAATGCTGCAGCGCGAAGCTGCCGCTGCGCCCGTCGAGGATTGCCGTCACGTGTTCGATAGCAACGTAGGCCGCTGAACCCGCAGCCGGATTGCCGGCCGAGAGCATTTCGCCCTGGCCCACGCCCACCATGTCGCCGCCATACTCCTTGTCGATCAGCATGCGGCCCACGGCCACGCGCCCTGCGCCTTCGCCCGCCGGCGCCGGTTTCATCACGATCTCGAATGTGCCCTTCGCTACCTTGCCCATGCCATTCTCCCAAAGTGAAAAAAGCCTGCGCGGTGAACCCGGGCAGGCTTTTTATTGTAGCGCCCCGGGCATTGCTGCCCGGGCGCCGGTATCGCTATTTTTATGCTGCGCGGTGTGCGCCGCCGGCCGCGCCGAAGTTGGCCAGCAGTTCGGCTTCCTTGGCCTTGGCCGCCTTCAGGTGACGCTCCTTGACATGACCATAACCACGGATATCTTCCGGAATGCTGGCAATGGCCACGGCCTGGGACAGATTGTCGGCGGTCAGCTTCGGCAGCAGGCCGCTGACGGTGGCGTGGTAGTCCTTGATCAGGGCACGCTCCATCTTGCGCTCGGCGGTGTAGCCAAACATGTCAAATGGCGTATTGCGCAAGCCCTTCATCTTGGCAAGCACGCCAAAGGCCTTCATCATCCACGGACCGAATTCCTGCTTGATCAGGTGACCCTTGGAGTCGGTCTTGGCCATGATCGGCGGCGCCAGATGGAACTTCATCTTGTAGTCGCCTTCGAACATGTTGGCCACCTTTTCGGCAAACGCACCGGTGGTGTACAGGCGGGCCACTTCATACTCGTCCTTGTATGCCATCAGCTTGTAGTAGTAGCGCGCTACCGCTTCGGTCAGGCGCGTGCCGCCACCGACCCTGGCCTCCTGCTCGCGTACCTGGTCCACAAAGGCCTTGTACTGGGCGGCGTAGGCGGCGTTGGTATGCGCCGTCAGCAGCTCGATGCGGCGCTTGACGATGTCGTCCAGGGTCTGGGTGCGCTTGAACTCGATGACCTTGGCCGGCGTCGTCATCTTCACCAGCGACGGCAGGTCGTGGGCCGCGGTACGGCCCCAGTTGAAGGCGGCCTTGTTGAAGGCAACCGACACGTTGTTCAGTTCAATGGCGCGCATGATCGATGCTTCGCTCAAGGGCACCTGGCCCTTTTGCCATGAGTAGCCCAGCATGAACATGTTGGTGGCAATCGAGTCGCCCATGAGCGCGGTGGCGATCTGGCCGGCGTCGACAAAATCCACATTCTGCTCGCCGCAGGCCTTGACGATTTCTGCCTGCGAGCTCGCGCCCGGGAACTGCCAGTTCGGGTTCTTGACGAAGGCTGCGGTTGAGGAACCGGTGGAGTTGATCGCCGCGTAGGTGCGGTTTTCGCCCATGCGCGACAAGGCATCCTTGCTGGCGGTGACGATCAGGTCGCAGCCGATCACGAGGTCGGCACTGCCGGTGCCCACGCGGGTCGAGTGCAGGTCGGCCTGGTTGTCGGCCAGGCGCACGTGCGACATGACCGGTCCGCCCTTCTGGGCCAGGCCACTCATGTCAAGCACGATGGCGCCCTTGCCTTCCACGTGCGCCGCCATGGCCAGGATCTGGCCCACGGTGACCACGCCGGTACCACCGATACCGGTGATCAGGATGCCGTAGGGCGCCGCGGTGCTTTTCAGGACCGGCACAGGCAGCACTGGCGGGGCAGCTTCGCCCTTGGCAGCCTTCTTGGGCTTTTTGAGCGCGCCGCCTTCCACCGTCACGAACGATGGGCAGAAACCGGTGACGCACGAAAAGTCCTTGTTGCAGGAGGACTGGTTGATCTGGCGCTTGCGACCCAGCTCCGTTTCCAGCGGCTCCACCGACAGGCAGTTCGACTGCACCGAGCAGTCGCCGCAGCCTTCGCACACTGCCTCGTTGATGACGGCGCGCTTGGCTGGATCCGGATACTCGTTGCGCTTGCGGCGGCGGCGCTTTTCGGAAGCACAGGTCTGGTCATAGATCATGGCCGACACGCCCGGCATGTCGCGCAGTTCGCGCTGCACGTCCATCAATTCGCTGCGGTGGCGGACGGTGACGCCCGGCGCCCAGTTGTAATCGTCCGGGTACTTTTCCGGCTCGTCGGTGACGACGATGATCGGCGTGACGCCTTCGGCCGCGATCTGGCGGCTGATCATGCCCGGGTCGAGCGGGCCATCGAATTCCTGGCCGCCGGTCATGGCCACGGCGTCATTGAACAGGATCTTGTAGGTGATGTTGACCTTGGCCGACACCGCCGCGCGGATCGCCAGGATACCGGAGTGGAAGTAGGTGCCGTCACCGAGGTTGGTGAAGACGTGCTTCTCGTTGGTGAAGGGTGCCTGGCCAACCCAGGTCACGCCTTCTGCGCCCATGTGGGTGAAGGTGGACGTTTCACGGTCCATCCACAGCACCATGTAATGGCAGCCGATACCGGCCAGGGCGCGCGAGCCTTCCGGCACCTTGGTCGAGGAATTGTGCGGGCAGCCGGAGCAGAAATATGGCGTGCGGTCGGTTTCCGGATTTGGCTTCAGGCCGGCGGACTTGAGCACCAGCTCCTTGGCTTCCAGGAAGGCGATGCGCTCCTTCACGCGCTGCTCCACCGGATGGCCGGCGCAGTAGTGCGAAATACGGCTGGCGATGGCGCGTGCGATCAGGGCCGGATTGAGTTCGTACGTGGCCGGCAGCAGCCAGTCGCCGTGGCCGGACTTGCCCTTGTTGGACCACTCGCCCGTGTCGTCGAACTTGCCGACCACGCGTGGACGCTCGCCGTCCGGCAGGTTGTACAGTTCTTCCTTGAGCGCGTATTCGAGGATCTGGCGCTTTTCTTCCACCACCAGGATTTCGTCCAGGCCCTTGGCAAATTCATGCACCCCGTCCGCTTCGAGCGGCCAGGTCATGCCGATCTTGTACAGGCGGATGCCGATATCGGCCGCGGCCTGCTCGTCGATGCCGAGATCCGCCAGCGCCTGGCGCGTGTCCAGGTACGACTTGCCGGCCGTGATGATGCCGATCTTGGGACGGGGGCTGTCCCAGATGATCTTGTTGAGCTTATTGGCGCGCACATAGGCCAGGGCCGCGTACCACTTATAGCTGTTCATCCGCACTTCCATGTCGAGCACGGTGTCGGGCCAGCGGATATTCAGGCCGCCTTCCGGCAGCTCGAAGTCGGTCGGCATTTCGATCTTGACGCGGTCCGGGTCGAAGTCGACCACGGCGCCCGACTCGATGATGTCGGTCACGCACTTCATGGACACCCACAGGCCGGTGTAGCGGCTCATGGCCCAGGCGTGCAGGCCGTAGTCGATATACTCCTGCACCGACGCCGGGTACAGCACCGGGATGCCGCAGGCGTTGAGGATGTGGTCACTCTGGTGCGCAGTGGACGAGGACTTGGCCGCGTGGTCGTCGCCGGCCAGCACCAGCACGCCGCCATGCCTGGCGCTGCCGGCATTGTTGGCGTGCTTGAAGACGTCGCCGCAGCGGTCCACGCCAGGGCCTTTGCCATACCACATCGAGAACACGCCGTCGTACTTGGCATCCTTGAACAGATTGGTCTGCTGCGTGCCCCACACGGCGGTGGCGGCCAGGTCTTCGTTCATCCCGGGATGGAACTTGACGTGGTGCGCGTCCAGGTGCTTCTTGGCCTTCATGGCGGTCATGTCGACCGAAGTCACGGGCGAACCGCGGTAGCCGGTGATGTAGCCGGCCGTGTTCAGGCCAGCCTTGAGGTCGCGCTCGCGCTGCATCATCGGCAGGCGGATCAGGGCCTGGGTGCCGGTCATGAAGGCGCGGCCGCGCTCGAGCGTCCATTTATCGTCAAGCGAAATTTCGTGCTCGGGCTGGGCGCCCAGTTTGGACGGGTCTAGTGGTGCATTCATATGTGTCTCCGTGCTGCCGTATCAGGCGGCGGTCTTGGCGGTGGCTGCAGCGGGGTCGGCCAGGACGCCGCGCTTGATCTGGTCCAGCTCGATCGATTCGAACAGGGCGCGGAAGTTACCTTCGCCAAAGCCCTGGTCGCCCTTGCGCTGGATGATTTCAAAGAAGATCGGACCGATCACGGTCTGGGTGAAAATCTGCAGCAGCAGTTCGCGCTTGTCTTCGCTGCTGTGGCCATCGATGAGGATGCGCAGGCGGCGCAGTTCTTCCAGGTTCTCGCCATGGCCGGGCAGGCGGCGGTTGACCAGTTCGTAGTAGGTCTCGATGGTGTCCTGGAAGATGATGCCGCTGTCGCGCAGCTTTGCAATGGTGCTGTAGATGTCGTCGGTGCCCAGCGCGATGTGCTGGATGCCCTCGCCATGGTACTGGTCGAGGTATTCGGCGATCTGGGACTTGTCGTCGGACGACTCGTTGATGGGGATGCGGATCTTGCCGCATGGCGAAGTCATGGCCTTGGACTTCAAGCCCGTCAGCTTGCCCTCGATGTCGAAATAACGCACCTCGCGGAAGTTGAACAGGTTCTCGTAGAACGCTGCCAGTTCCTTCATGCGGCCGCGGTGGACGTTGTTGGTCAGGTGATCGATATAGGTCAGGCCATTGCCGACCGGGTTGACCTGGGCGCCGGGAATGGCGACAAAGTCGACATCGTAGATGCTGATGTCGCCAATGGCGCCGCTCTGGGCGTCGGCATCCTTGCCGCGCCAGCGGTCGACCAGGTACACGAGCGAATCGCCCACGCCCTTGATGGCGGGGATATTCAACTCCATCGGGCCGGTGCGGTTGTCAAATCCCCAGGCGCCCATGTCGAGCGCACGCTTGTAGGCAAAAGCGGCATCCTTGACGCGGATGGCGATGGCGCAGACGGACGGGCCATGGGTGCGCGCAAAACGCTGGGCAAACGAATCCGGTTCGGCGTTGATGATGAAGTTGATGTCGCCCTGGCGATACAGGGTCACGTCCTTGTGGCGATGGCGCGCGATGGCGACAAAGCCCAGCTGTTCGAACAATGCGCCAAGCGCTTTCGGGTCCGGCGCGGCGTACTCGACAAATTCGAATCCGTCGGTCCCCATCGGATTGTCCCAAGGCGTAAATTGCATGACTGTCTCCTCATTTATTAGCGCACAGTATAGTCGTCTGGCCCCGGCATTAAATTCCAATCAATGCCCACGTTTCAGGCATTTGCGCAATATAATTGCGTGAAATTGCGCGCTTTGGAGGAAAAATGTCAAAAATTGAGCTGGATAAAACAGATCGCAAGATTTTGTCCATATTGCAACAGGACGGCAGGCTCTCGAATCAGGATGTGGCGGACAGGGTCAGCCTATCACCATCGCCGTGCCTGCGGCGCATCAAACGGCTGGAGGAAGCGGGGGTGATCCGGCAATACGTGGCGCTGCTGGACCCGGCCCAGATTGGCCTGGGATTGCTGGCCTATGTCAACGTGCGGCTGGAAAAGCACAGCGAAGCGTCGAGCAATGCGGCCGGCGCGCGCCGTGCCACCAGTTCGCCGCATGCCGATTTCGCCTCATCGGTAGCGCACTGGCCGGAGGTGGTGGCCTGCTACGCCATGACGGGAGAAATGGATTACCTGCTGCGGGTGCACGTGGAAGATATGGATCACTTCTCGCGCTTCATGATGCAGACACTGCTGTCGCACCCGGCCGTGGCCGATGTGAAGTCCAGCTTTGCGCTGCAGCGGATCAAGGACACCACGGCGCTGCCGCTGGTGTAGCGGGCGCTGCCCTTCCCGAATCATTTTCCTATAGCCAGGGTCAGACCACTTAAACGCATCAAAATCAATTTCCTCAAACCAGGGTCAGACCACTTAAACGCATCAAAATCAATTTCCTCAAACCAGGGTCAGACCACTTAAACGGGCTGAAATCAATTGTCTTGTGGTTGCAAAAGTCCTACAAAAATTGCTGGCGAACCACTTTGAAAGGGCGGCGACGGGATGCGGCAGAAAGCTTCAGCCCACGCCGGGTTTAACCGTGCGCGATTCGCCCGCTTTTCATCGAATTTTGGCTTCGAAGCACGATCGGACCCGGCCACGCCTCGTGCCGGGCCAGTGCAACTCGCCGCAGGAAATTGATTTTCGCCCGTTTAAGTGGTCTGACCCTGGCTATAGGAAATTGATTTTGACCCGTTTAAGTGGTCTGACCCTGGTTTGGGGAAAGTTATGAGGGATTGGTCGGCAGTAGGGTCTCAGCGGTCGGCGCTGAAAAACTTGGCTGCGAAGCGCTTGTTGGCCTTGAAGTTGTAGTCGAGCGTGGCCACCTGCTCTTCCAGCGCTTCCTGCAGCAAGGTGGCGGGACTCGCCGCCGGCAGGCGCAGGTAGGCGTCCGCTTCGCCACGCTCGCGCTCAATCTGCATGCCGGCCTTTTTGGCAATGTGCATCATGGTCTGGTTCGACGACAGGCAGTGCATATACAGCGTATCGACATCGTTGTTGCGGCAATGGATGGCGGCCCGCTCGAATAGCCGTGAACCAATGCCGCGCCCGCGCGCCGAACGCGATACCGATACGCCAAACTCGGCAATGCGGGCCTTGGTGGTGGCACCGCCAACAGGCATGGCCGCTTTCGGCGCGAAGGCCAGGTGGCCCACCGCCACCAGACGGAACATCCGGTTGTAGACGCCATAGATGGTGTCGCGCGTGAAATCGATGCCGGCGACATACTGCTCCAGGCGCTCGTCCGACAATACAGTGCCGAACCGAAGTAAGCGGTCGCTATCGTCCAGATCAAGGAAATGCCGGCGCATGCGGCGCCGGTCGCGCTCGCCCAGCTGCTTGACCAAGACGGCACGGCGCGGCCGGGGACCGTGCGGCCTGCCCGTTTCGGGCTTGCGCAGCCAGCGGCCCAGCTGGATCGGAAGCGACATCGTAAACATGGAATTCTCCTGCCATTGTGCATTGCACCATAAAGCCATTGTAGCGCAACGGAAAAGGAGTTTTCGAGGCCAGACTCTAGCGTGCGACTAGAGAATCCGGTCCAGCACCGGGTCGGCCAGGCGCTGGGACCAGCGCGCATGGCCGCTGATGGCGATGCCGTTCTTGCCGTCCTGCTTGGCCTGGTACATGGCCTGGTCGGCGTCAGCCAGCAGGGCCTGGGCGCCGCGCGCACGCCCTTCCTGGCCGTTGGCGCTGGAAATGCCGATGCTGGCCGAGATGGTGATGGGATGGCCCTGGGCCTCGCGGATGCCGCAGATTGCTTCCAGCGCCAGCTCGGCCACGCGCCTGGCGCCTTCGCGGTCGCGCACTTCTTCAAGCAGGATCACGAACTCGTCGCCACCGAGGCGCGCCAGCACGTCTTCCTTGCGCAGCTTGTCCTGCACACGGCGCGCCACTTCCTGCAATACCACGTTGCCGGCGGCGTGGCCCCAGGTGTCATTGACGGCCTTGAAGCCGTCAAGGTCGATGAACATGACCACCACATTGGTGTTGCGGCGCGCCGCGCGCAGCATGGCCCGGTCCAGCAGCTGGGTGAACTGGCCATAGTTGATGAGGCCGGTGAGCATGTCATACATGGCCAGCTTTTCCAGCTGCTCGCTTTTCGCTTCCAGCGCGGCGGTGCGCTCGGCCACGCGCAGCTCCAGCGTTTCGTTGGCGCGCTTGAGGTCGCGGTTGACCTGGTTGATGATCAGGTAGCTGCGCCGCAGGCGCCGCGCGAACAGGACCACCAGGAACAGCAGCATGCCCGAATAGGCGAACAGGTAGCCGCGCCAGCGCTGGCGCTCGATCTGGACCTGGCCGAATGCGCGGTCGAACTGGGTGGCCAGCCGCCCCAGCAGTTCGCCGGTGCCGGTGTCGGCAATCTGGCGCTCGAGCCGGTTTTCCAGCTCGCGATAACGCACAATGGCGCGCGCGTGGGCGGCCATGGCCTCGATGGCCGCCCCCATGGTCGGCGAAAAGCCGCTGCGCAGCGATTCCACCAGCACGATCTGGCGTTCGATGGCCGTTCCCAGGGCCGGGTCCGGCACCATGTTGTAACGTAGCAGGTCGGTCAGCAGCGTGTTGAGCGCGGCATCGAGCGCCAGCACCGTGCGCGCCGGGACCAGGGCCGCCTCGATGCCCGTCAGTTCCGTCTTGAGACCGGCAATGGCGGGCGGGATATACATGAGCGAATTGCGCAGCACCGCATTCTGGCTCTTGAACTGTTCCACCAGCTCTTCCTTCTGGCGCAGCGCGCTGACCAGCTGGCCGTAGGTGGCAAGCGCCTCCGGCCCGCGCGTCATGGCCAGCGCCGATGCCACCTCGGTTGTCAGCTGGTGCATGCGCGGCAGGGGCGCCACCAGGGGATCGTAGTCGGGATTGAGTCCCACGTGCGAACGCAGGATGTTGACGTTCCAGCCGGCATCGAGCTTTTCCAGTTCACGCAAATTGAGCATGACCCGGTTCTGGGCATCGATGTCAATCGCCTGGGTACGGTTAAAAAGATAACCAAGAGTTACAACGAGGAGTGTGAGCAAGGCAATTGCAGCTACGCGCCGCGGCAAGCTCACGGCGTCGCTCCCGATGCCGGCTTTGATTCGCCGCTCAGGGAATGGAGGAAGCGCACGATCAGGTCGCGGTCCTGGGCCGAGGCTTCGCGCCCCAGCTGGTATTTGAACATGGCATCGACCGCTTCTTTCAGCGTCGACACCGAGCCGTTGTGGAAGTACGGCGCCGTCTGGGCCACATTGCGCAGGCCGGGCACGCGCAGCATGTGGCGGTCGGCTTCGCGCCCGGTGACGGAATAGCGGCCCGGGTCGGCCGTGATGGGCGCACCGGGAACCGGCCGGCGCATGGCGCCGAAACGCTGGAACATATTGCCGCCCGCGTTGACGCCCTGGTGGCAGCTGACGCAGCCAAAGCTCTTGAAGCGGGCATACCCGGCCCGCTCTTCGGGGCTGAGCGCGCCATGCTCGCCAGCGAGGTAGCGGTCGAAGCGCGAGGGCGTGAGCAGGGAGCGCAGGTAGTGGGACAAGGCATCCTGCACGCGCTCGGGACTTATCTCCTCGCCATAGGCGCGGCTGAACTGGGCCGCGATCGCCTCGTCGCCGGTCAGGCGCGAGGCCACCAGAACCCAGGGCGACACCTTGCTCTCGCCGGCGGGCCCAAACACGTGCTCCAGCACGGCGTCCATGCCGCCGCTGGCGCCGAGCCAGCCCTGGCGGTAATTGAGGACACTGTTATACACCGTGGGCGTGTTGAAGCGGGTCAGGATGCCCCCGGGGCCAAGCGAGCGCGCCAGGCCGTCGGCCCCACCGTGCTCGCTCTTGTGGCAGCTGGCGCAGGTTTGCGTATTGTCGCGCGACAGGCGCAGGTCGTGGAACAGGGCACGGCCGAGCGCCACCCGCGCCGGATCGAGCCCGGCTGCGGCGCGCAGCGGACGGATGGGTTCTGCCAGCAGCGGCTGGGCAAGACTGACGCCACTTGTGCACAGCGAAATGCAGATCGCATAGAAGGTGGCGGCAAGGTGCCAGGGGGACCGCATCAATAGCCTTTCAGGCAAACGATCGAGCTTCAAGAATAGCAGGATTGCGCCCGTGCGCAGACACAAATGACGCACAGTTACAAAGGAGCGGCGCGCGGCCCGTGCCCGGCGCCGGCAGGTTGTCACCCGCCCTCGGCATCGGCCGCCTCGTCGCCGTCGTCGCTGTGGCGCACCAGCTGCTTGACCGCCGACACGCGCGCCGCGTGCACGGCCAGCGGAATGCGCGCCTTGTCGTCGCCGCAGCGCGCCGCCACGTCGCCGGCATTGACGGCGCGCGCGGCATCGAGCGCGGCGAGCAGGTAGGGCGCCTGCGGAAACGGGCGCTCGCGAAAATCGATCCCGTCCCCCGCGCGGCCGCGAAAGTCGCATTCGGCAGCCTGCAGCATCTGGGCAAAGCGCTGCGGCTTGCGAAAGCCGTCGCAGCGCTCGAACAGCTTGACCAGGGTATTGGCGCGCAGCTCCAGCGCGCGGCTGACGTTGCCGTGCTCGCGCGCGGTGACGAGGGCCAGGTCGCGGCATTCGGTCGGCACTTTCAAGCGCTCGCACACGGCCCTGATCAGGTCCAGCCCCAGTTGCTCGTGGCCGTGATGGCGCGGCCACTGGGCGGCTGGCGTCACACCCTTGCCCAGGTCGTGCGTCAGGGCGGCAAAGCGCACGCACAGGTCGTAGCCCTGCTGCGCGGCGTAGTCGATGACAAGCATGATGTGCAGGCCGGTGTCGATTTCCGGATGGTGGGCCGGCGGCTGCGGCACGCCCCACAGGCGGTCCAGCTCCGGCATGATGCGCGCCAGCGCCCCGCAGGAGCGCAGCACCTCGAACATGCGCGAAGGCTGCTGCTCCATCAGCCCGCGCGCCACTTCCTGCCACACGCGCTCGGCCACCAGGGCGTCGACTTCGCCCTGCTCGACCATGCTTCGCATCAGCGCGGCGGTCTCCGGCGCCACCGTAAAGTCCGGGAAGCGCGCGGCAAAACGGGCCAGGCGCAGGATGCGCACCGGGTCTTCCAGAAAGGCGTCGGACACGTGTCGAAACACCCTGGCCTGTATGTCGGCCTGGCCGCCGAAGGGGTCGACCAGGGCGCCGTCGGGCGCGCGCGCGATGGCGTTGATGGTCAGGTCGCGCCGCACCAGGTCCTCTTCCAGCGTGACGTCGGGCGAGGTGTGGAACACGAAGCCGCGATAGCCGGGCGCGGTCTTGCGCTCGGTGCGCGCCAGGGCATATTCCTCGTGCGTCCCGGGATGCAGGAACACGGGAAAATCCTTGCCCACCGGGCGAAACCCCTTGGCCAGCATGTCCTCGGGCGTCGCGCCCACGACCACCCAGTCGTGGTCCTGCACCGGGATTCCGAGCAGGCTGTCGCGCACGGCGCCGCCCACGATATAGGTCTGCATCAGCCTATGCACTCCTCGACGCTGCGCTTCATGGCTTGCCGCCGATTTCGTCATCGTGAAAGGCGGCACTTTCCGTTTCGGCCAGCGCTTCGCTGACCCAGCGCGCCACGGCCGGGTGGGCCTGCATGCGGTCGCAGTAAGCCTGCAGCGCCGGCGCCAGGGCCACGCCGTAGGTGCGAAAGCGCATCACCACCGGCGCGAAGAACGCGTCGGCAATGGAGAAGTCGCCAAACAGGTACTGATGGTGGCCAAAGCGCGACAGGCATTCTTCCCAGATCTCGCTGATGCGGCCGATGTCGCCCTGCGCTTCGGGGGTGCGGCCGCGGCCCGGCAGGTGGCTGCGAATGCTCATCGACATGGCGCTGCGCAGGCCGGAAAAGCCGCTGTGCATTTCGCAGGTGACCGAGCGCGCCATGGCGCGCGCTGCCACGTCCTGCGGCCACATATGCTTTTCCGGGAACTGTTCGGCAAGATACTCGCAGATCGCCAGGCTGTCCCAGATCGTCATCTCGCCCGCCAGCAGCACCGGCACACGCCCGGCGCCGGAATACTCGGCGATGCGGTTGGCGGTATCGGGCTGGTCAAGCAGCACCCTGACTTCATTGAAGGGGATGCCGAAGCCGACCATGGCCACCCACGGCCGCATGGACCAGGATGAATAGTTCTTGTTGCCGATGACAAGGGTCAGTCCGGCATTCTTGGCGTCGGTGAGCGTTTGCGACAGGATGGGATCGAGTTGGGTCGTTTGCATGGTGGCGGCGAAGTGGCGTGGAGTGGATACGGGGCGCATGCATGGCGCATGCGGCAGGCACCCGCGCGTGGGCGCCTTTTTTCTCAGGTGCCACCAGTGTAATACAGCTGAAGCAATACCGAAATGGCAAGTGTTGTTCCGGCGGCCGAAACCTCAGCGCCCGGCACGGGCCCGGAAGTCGTCCATGCGGGCCGCCGGCGTCAGGTAATGCGGGGCCACCGCCTCCAGCGGCGTGAGCTTGATTCCCAGTGCCTGGGCGGTAGTGGCCTGGATGGCCGGGTCGACCACGTTGTCCACCTTCATGGAATCGAGATTGTCGCGGCTGATGACGGGGTCGCCCGGCAGCAGCTCGAAAAACCCGGCCTGGAGCCGCGCCAGGGCGTCGGGCAAGGCAAACACGGGCCGCGGGTGGCCGCTGTAGCGTCCGGCCAGGCGCACCAGCTCGGCCAGCGAATAAATCTGGGGCCCGCCCAGATGGTAGACCTGGTGGCGCGTCTTGAGCTCGCCCAGGGCATTGACAAAGGCTTGCGCCACATCGCCCACGTAAATGGGCTGGAAGTCAGTGTCCGCCCCGGCCAGGGGGATGAAAGGCAGGTATTTCTGCAGGCGCGCAAAGGTGTTGAGAAAGGCGTCGCCCGGCCCGAACACGACCGAGGGCCGGAAAATGGTGGCGGCGACGGTGGGCGCCGAGCGGGCGGCGATTTCACCATCGGCCTTGGAGCGCTGGTACATGGATGGCCCGTCGGCGGCGGCGCCCAGGGCGCTCATGTGCAGGTAGCGCTTGACGCCCGCATCGGCGCAGGCTGCAACGATGCGCCGCGGCAGCTCCACATGGGCACGGCGGAACTGTTCGCCATACGGCATCGCGCGGCGGGAGTGGAGCACACCCACCAGATTGATGGCGGCGTCGGCACGCTGCAGCAAGCCGCGCAGCACGCTGTTGTCGGCAATGTCGGCCTGCACCACTTCCACCCGCGGCAGGAAGATGAGGTGCTTGGTGCGCTCATAGCGCCGGGTGGGGACGATCACGCGCATCCCCGCTGCCGACAGGCGCGCCACCAGGTGGCTGCCAATGAAACCGCTGCCGCCAAAGACCACCACCGTGGCGGGCATGGCGCTCAATTGCATGGTCGTGTGCTGCATGCTGCTCCCCGGGGCGTCTGGTTGATCTGGTCTGCTGTACGGGGATTTTAAGGCAGATCGCTGGGCGGCGCAGTGCTCGATGAAATAGTGCCCAGTCGCGCCTTGAGCGATTGCGGCTTGTTCTCGAACAGGGCCGCATAATTGGTGGCGTTGGCCATCACGTTCTTGACGTACACGCGCGTTTCCAGGAAGGGAATGGACTCGGCGAAAATGGCCCCTTCCATGGGCTGCTCGAGCTTGCGGCGCCAGGTGCGCATGCGGCCGGGACCGGCATTGTAGGCGGCGCTGGCCAGCGGCTGGGAGCCACCGGCGCTTTGCAGCACCATGTTGAGGTAATTGGAGCCCAGCAGCAGGTTGGTGCGCAGGTCGGTCAGCTTTTCCTTGACGAAGTCAAGCCCGATGCGGCGTGCCACGTCGCGCGCGGTGCCGGGCATGACCTGCATCAGGCCGCCGGCCCCGGCACTGGAGCGCGCATCCATGATGAAGCGCGATTCCTGGCGGATCAGGCCATACACCCAGGCCTTGTCCAGGCCCAGTTCCTCGGTGGTCGGGGTCAGGATTTCGTTGTGGGGTGACGGGAAGCGCTGGGTGTAGTCAAACTGGGTACGGGTGCGCTCGGATGTGTAGACCATGCGGTCGAGGATATCGTGGCGGCGCGCCAGCTCGGCCGCGGCCAGCAGCTCGCGTTCGCTGAACTTGCGCGTTTCCCAGTTCCACTCGCGCAAGCCTTCCAGCCGCATGCGCAGGCTGAAAAACTTCAGCGCGCGCTGCAGGGCCGGGTTGGCCGCAATGGCCGCCTGTTCGGCTGCCGTCACGGCCGGGCCGGGCGGCGGGATGGTAATCAGCTGGCCCAGCTCTTCCAGCGCCAGCTGGCCGTAAAAATGGGTCTGGTCGGCAATGCTGCGGTACATGGCCGGGACCACCTCGGGCGCGGTGGCCGGATCGGTCTGCAGCGCGCGCGCCAGCCAGTACACCCACACCGGCTGCCTGCGCAGCGACGCGGGCATGGCCTCGATGGTGTCGCGCACGGTTTTCCAGTCGAGCTTGCGCAGCGCAATGCGCGTTTTCCACTGCATCTGTTCGTGGCTGAGGGGCGCGCCGGCGCTGCGCTGCCAGTACAGATAGGCCTCCGGTTCCAGTTTGATGGACGCCGCATGGGCCAGCACGGCCCAGCCGATCGCCTGTTCCTGGGGCGAGAGCAAGGGCAGGTTTTTTTCAAACGCCACCAGTGCCAGCGGCAGGCTGGAACGGGCCATGCGGCTGATCGCCACCAGGTAGACCTCGTGTTCGGCGCGGGTAGTGCCAATCCCGCGTGCCATGGCCAGGGCCGGGAAGTCCACGGCCTGGGCGGCGCGGGTGTCGGTCACGCCCAGCAGCTCGGCTGCGCGGCGGGCCGGGCCGGTACTGGCCGTCTCCCCCGCCAGGCGCAGCTGGACCAGCAAGTCGTCGGCGCTGAACTGGCCGGCCTGGGCCAGCGCGGCCATGAGGCCATTGCAGGCGTCGCCGTAGCCGGGTGGATTGGTCAGCAATAATCGCGCTTCCTCGGCCACGGTTTCCTGTCTGGCCAGGCGCGACATGAGGGCGTAGCACTTGACCTGCAAGTCGTCGTCAAGCACGAACAGCGGGTATTGCTGGTCAAAATTGACCCAGTCGCGCACCCGGCCCAGTTCCAGCAGCCAGTCATTGCGCATGCGGTCGGCAATGGCCGTGCCCTGGTGGCGGGCCAGGAAGGCGCGCACTTCGTCGGGCGTCACTGCCGGCATGCGCGCTTTCAGACGATAATAGTCAACATAGGAAGGCAGCGCATATTGCTGCAGGCGGGCGGCCAGCGTTTCAGCCTTGACGCTGTCGCCGCGGCGGGCCGCGTCGCGCAGCTCGGCAAAGGCTTCGTCGGCGGCGGCACTGTCGGCCGGCGCCAGCTGGGCCAGCGCCGGCAGGATGCAGGATCCGGCGAGTACGGCGCCGGTCAGTAATTTCGGCAAAGACATCGATTCCCAACTCTCTTTCATGCTGCCATGTGACCATGACCATTGACCCAAGAATACCATGCACGGATTCGCCGTTTCCAGCTCCCACCGCACAGAAGACGACAATGAATGACGGGCCTGACAAGGCTGTTTTGCGAAAGCAACTACTGGCGCGGCGGGCGCTGATCGATGCCGATGACAAGGCCCGGCGTGATGCCATCATCGGTGCGCGCGTGCTGGCATGGGTGCAGGCTCAGCAGATACGGCAGCTGGGCGTGTACTGGCCGCTGCGGGGCGAGCCTGCCCTGCTGCCCACCTACACGGCACTGGCCGCGCAAGGCGTGCAGCTGGCGCTGCCGGTGGTGGTGGCGCGCGATGCCGCGCTGGGCTTTGCCAGCTGGCAGCCGGGCGAAGCCATGACGAAGGACCAGATGGGGGTCACCATTCCCGCCGCCCTGCGCATGCTCGCGCGCCCGCCTGCGCTGCTGGTGCCCTGCCTAGGTTTTAATGGCGGGCACTTCCGGCTCGGTTACGGCGGCGGCTACTACGACCGTACGCTGGAACCCAGGCCACGGCCGCTGGCGGCGGGCGTGGCGTATGCGTGCCTGCTGGCCGACTTTGCCAGCGCGCCCCATGATGTCGCGCTGGACCTGGTCATTACCGACTAGGCTTTGGCCAGACGCTGCCAGATGGCCGTGGTGGCGGCGGCCTGGTTCATGCTGTAAAAGTGCAGGCCCGGGGCGCCGCCGGCGAGCAGGCGTTCGCACAGCTGGGTCACCACATCGAGGCCAAAGGCCTTGATCGAGGCGCTGTCGTCGCCGTAGCTGGCCAGCTTCAGGCGTACCCAGCGCGGAATTTCGGCGCCGCACATGTCGGAAAAGCGCATCAACTGGGTGTAGTTGATGATCGGCATGATGCCGGGCACGACGGGTACGTCGATGCCCAGTTTGCTCACCTGGTCCATGAAGGCAAAGTAAGCGTCGGCATTGTAGAAATACTGGGTGATGGCGGCATCGGCGCCAGCCTGCACCTTGCGCGCGAAGTTTTGCAAGTCATCCTGGGGCGAACGGGCCTGGGGATGGACTTCCGGATAGGCCGCCACTTCGATGTGGAACCAGTCGCCCGTTTCGGCGCGGATGAATTCCACCAGCTCGCTTGCGTAGCGCAGTTCGCCACCGCCACCATAGCCGCTTGGCAAGTCGCCGCGCAGGGCCACGAGGCGGCGGATGCCGTGCGACTGAAATTGCTGCAAGATGTCGCGGATGGACTGGCGCGAGCCGCCCACGCAGGACAGGTGGGGGGCGGCGTCATGCCCCTCGCCCAGGATTTCCAGCACCGTGTCGAGGGTGCCCTGCTGGGTGCTGCCGCCGGCGCCAAAGGTGACGGAAAAATACTTGGGATCGAGCTGGGCCAGCTTGCCGCGCGCAATGCGCAGCTTGTCGGCGCCTTCGGCCGACTTGGGCGGATAGAACTCGATACTGAAATTTTGCGTATTCATGTTATTTCAGGATCAAAGCCGCCAGCGCCCACGAAATGATGCTGTACAAGATGGAAGCGAAGAAGGCGGACACGAAGCCATTGACCTGGACCCCGTCGACAAAGGAGGCCACGGCCCAGAACAGCAAGGCATTGATGACCAGGATGAACAAGCCCAGCGTCAGGAAGGTGACCGGCAGGGTCAGCAGCACGAGGATGGGACGAATCAGGGTGTTGACCAGGCCCAGCACGAGGGCCGCAATCAGGGCGGAGGTAATATTGGTCACCTTTACCGAACTCATCAGGTAAGGCAGGGCAAACAGGGCGGCTGCGTTGATCAGCCAGGTAATCAGGAGTTTCATGGTGGCGTCTCTGGAAAAAGACGCCCCGGGCGGGCCGGGGCGTGCAGTCAATTAATAACGGTAGTGGTCAGGCTTGTACGGGCCTTCCTTCTTGACCGAGATGTAGGCGGCCTGTTCTTCGGTCAGCTCGGTCAGCTGCGCATTGAGCTTCTTGAGCTGCAGGCGCGCCACCTTTTCGTCCAGGTGCTTGGGCAGCACATAGACGCCGACCGGGTACTTGTCGTTGTTGGCGAACAGCTCGATCTGGGCAATGGTCTGGTTGGCAAACGAGGAGCTCATCACGTAGGACGGGTGGCCCGTGCCGCAACCCAGGTTGACCAGGCGGCCTTCGGCCAACAGGATGATGCGCTTGCCGTCCGGGAAGATGACATGGTCGACCTGGGGCTTGATGTTTTCCCACTTGTACTTCTTGAGCGCGGCAACATCGATTTCATTGTCGAAGTGGCCGATGTTGCAGACGATGGCCTGGTCTTTCATGGCCAGCATGTGCTGCTCGGTCAGGATGTGGTAGTTGCCGGTGGCGGTGACGAAAATGTCGCCGTGCTCGGCAGCATAATCCATGGTCACCACGCGGTAGCCTTCCATGGCAGCCTGCAGGGCGCAGATCGGATCGATCTCGGTGACCCACACCTGGGCCGACAGGGCGCGCATGGCCTGGGCCGAGCCCTTGCCCACGTCGCCATAACCGGCAATCACGGCAACTTTGCCGGCGATCATGACGTCGGTGGCGCGCTTGATGCCGTCCACCAGCGATTCGCGGCAGCCGTACAGGTTGTCGAACTTGGACTTGGTGACGGAATCGTTGACGTTAATCGCCGGGAAAGCGAGCTTGCCTTCCTTGTGCATCTGGTACAGGCGGTGCACGCCGGTGGTGGTTTCCTCGGTCACGCCCATGATGGCCGGCAAGCGCTTGGAATACCAGGTGGCATCCTGGGCCAGGCGGGCCTTGATGGAATTGAACAGGCAGATTTCTTCTTCCGAACCGGGATTGGCCAGCACCGATGGATCGGTTTCGGCGCGCGTACCCAGGTGCAGCAGCAGCGTGGCGTCGCCCCCATCGTCGAGGATCATGTTGGAGTACACGGGCTGGCCATTGACGCTGGGCCACTCGAAAATGCGGTGGGTATATTCCCAGTATTCATCCAGGGTTTCGCCCTTGACGGCAAACACGGGGGTGCCGGCGGCAGCAATGGCGGCGGCGGCGTGGTCCTGGGTCGAATAGATATTGCACGAGGCCCAGCGCACCTGGGCGCCGAGCGCTTCCAGGGTCTGGATCAGCACGGCGGTCTGGATCGTCATGTGCAGGGAACCGGTGATGCGGGCGCCCTTGAGCGGCTGGGACGCGGCAAATTCCTCGCGAATGGCCATCAGGCCCGGCATTTCGGTTTCTGCGATCTTGATTTCCTTGTCACCCCAGGCGGCCAGGGAGATGTCGGCAATGTGGAAGTCTTGCGAAGATTTGAGTACGGCGTTCATCACGCCCTCCTTTCAGTTAGAAAAAAGTAACGTGAGCGCAGTTGCAGATGATGTTCCGAGCCTGGCGAAAATCGTGTTTTCGTCGCAACGCTCCTCGGACCGGCTAGTGTACCAGCTTCCCGCCGGCACTGCCAGCGATGGCGCCGCGCCTGCCTGGCCGCGGCGCCATGGGCGCTTACGACAAGCCGGCTTCGGCGCGCAGCAGGGCTACCTTGTCGGTGCGCTCCCAGGTGAACTCCGGCTCTTCGCGGCCGAAGTGGCCATAGGCGGCGCTCTTGCGGTAAATCGGGCGCAGCAGGTCCAGCATCTGGACAATGCCTTTCGGACGCAGGTCAAAGTGTTCCATGACCAGCTTGGCAATCTTTTCGTCGGGGATCACGCCCGTGCCTTCGGTGTACACCGTGATGTTGATCGGCTTGGCCACGCCAATGGCATAGCTGACCTGCACCTGGCACTGGCGCGCCAGGCCGGCGGCCACGATATTCTTGGCCACGTAGCGGGCGGCATAGGCGGCTGAACGGTCGACCTTGGATGGGTCCTTGCCGGAAAAGGCGCCGCCGCCGTGGGGCGCCGCGCCGCCGTAGGTGTCGACAATGATCTTGCGCCCGGTCAGGCCGCAGTCGCCCTGCGGGCCGCCAATGACGAAGCGCCCGGTCGGATTGACCAGGTAGCGCGTGCTGCCCAGCCATTCGGCCGGCAGCACCTTCTTGATGATTTCTTCAATGACCGCTTCTTCGATCTGGCTGTGCGACACCTCCGGCGCGTGCTGGGTGGACAGTACCACGGTATCGACGCCCACCGGACGGCCATTGAGGTAACGCAAGGTGACCTGGGATTTGGCGTCCGGACGCAGCCACGGCAGGCGGCCATCCTTGCGCAGCTGGGACTGGCGCTCCACCAGGCGGTGGGCATAGTGGATGGCGGCGGGCATCAGTTCGGCCGTCTCGTCGCAGGCATAGCCGAACATGAGGCCCTGGTCGCCCGCACCCTGGTCAAGGTCCAGGCCGGCGCCTTCGTCCACGCCCTGGGCAATATCGGGCGACTGCTTGTCATAGCACACCATCACGGCGCAGCCGCGGTAATCAATGCCGAACTCGGTATTGTCGTAGCCGATGCGCTTGATGGTTTCGCGCGCCACCTGGATATAGTCGACGTTGGCGTGGGTGGTGATTTCACCGGCCAGTACCACCAGGCCCGTGTTGCACAGTGTCTCGGCGGCCACGCGGGCGCGGGGATCCTGCTCCAGGATGGCGTCGAGAATGGCGTCGGAAATCTGGTCCGCCACCTTGTCGGGATGGCCTTCGGAAACAGACTCGGATGTGAAGAGGTAATCGTTAGACATGCAAAACTCCTGTTACTGGTCAGATTGAAGTCGCAGTAACCGGGTTGCCTGCGACGCTTTAGCGACATTTATATTCCGCTTCGCAAGTTGTCTATTAACTCGGCGGATCCTGCATACGTGGTATTTTACGCTCCTTGAGAAATTTTGGTCAGGCAACTGACAATATTTAAGCTTCGTCAATCCATGCTAGTTCACCTTTTCCGCCTGCTGTCCCGGCTCCCCCTTTCCATCCTGCATGCGATCGGCGCGGCCCTGGGCTGGCTCGTTTACCTGGCCTCGCCGTCCTACCGGCGCCGCCTGCGCGGCAACCTGGTGCAGGCCGGCTTCGGGCAGCACTTGCGCAGTGCTGTGGCCGAGTCCGGCAAGGCCATCGTGGAGCTGCCCTTTGTGTGGTGCGCCGATCCGGCGCGGGTGGCGCGCCACGCCACGGAAGAGAACTGGGACTATGTGCAGTCGGTACTCGACAGCGGGCGCGGCATCGTGTTCCTGACCCCGCACCTGGGCTGCTTTGAGATCACGGCCCAGCAAATTGCCCTGCGCACGGCGCTCACCGTCATGTACCGTCCGCCCAAGAAGGCAGCCTTGAAACCCCTGATCGAAGGGGCGCGCGCGCGCCACAACCTGCACCTGGCCCCGGCCAACCTGTCCGGCGTGCGCATCCTGGCCAAATGCCTGCGCCGGGGCGAGCCGGTGGGCGTGCTGCCGGACCAGGTGCCGCAAGAGGGGGAAGGCGTGTGGGCGCCCTACTTCGGCAAGCCGGCCTATACCATGACGCTGCCGGCCAAGCTGGCCCAGCTGGGCCAGGCCGCCATCATCCTCGTGTATGCGGAGCGGCGCGCGCGCGGCCAGGGTTTTGTGGTGCGCTATGTTCCCTTCGATGGCGAACTGAGCGGCAGCGCGGCCGAGCAGGCCGCCACCATCAACCGCGCCATGGAGCAGCTGATCGCACGCTGCCCGGCCCAGTATTTCTGGAGCTATAACCGCTACAAGCAGCCCGATGGCGTGGCCGGGCCCGATGCCGGGATGGCTGCATGAGGCTGCTGCTTGGCCTGATGTGGCTGATGCACTGGCTGCCGCTGCCGATCCTGGGGCGCTTTGGCGCTGCCATCGGCAGCCTGCTGTTCATGCTGCTCAAGAAACGGCGCCACATTGCCCTGACCAACCTGCGCCTGTGCATGCCCGAATTGAGCGAGCAGGAACGGGTGGCGCTGGCAAGGCGCCACTTCCAGTCGTATTCGCGCAGCGTGTGGGAGCGCGCCATCCTGTGGTGGGCGAGCGAGGCGCGCCTGCGGCGCCTGATCCGCGTGGAACCGGGGGTGCCGCTGGCGCAGCTGCAGCAGCGCCCCACCATCTTGCTGTGCCCCCATTTCGTGTGCCTGGACGTGGCCGGCGTGGCCGTCATGCTCGAGTCCAGCCTGTGCTCCATTTACGTGGCGCAGAAAAACAAGGCCTTTGACGAAGTGCTGCGCCAGGGCCGCTCGCGCTTTCGGCCGGTGCAACTGTTTTCGCGCAAAGAAGGGGTCAAGCCCATCATCCGCGCGATGCGCGAGCACCTGCCCTACTTCATGCTGCCGGACATGGATTTCGGCGCCAAGGATGCCGAGTTCGTGCCTTTTTTTGGCGTGCCCGCCGCCACGCTGACGGCGCCCGGGCGCATTGCCGCCGCCACCGGCGCGGCCGTGGTGCCGGTGGTGGCCACCTTTCTGCCTGACTACGCGGGCTGGCGCGTGCAATTTTTTCCGCCCTGGGAAGACTATCCGGGTGAAGACATGGTGGCGGCGGCGCGCCGCATGAATGCCTTCATCGAAGAGCGGGTGCGCGAGGCGCCGGCAGAGTATTTCTGGACCCACAAGCGGTTCAAGACGCGCCCGGCCGGCGAAGCGTCGCCCTATATTCGCCCCTGACGGACCGACGCCGGGCGCCTGCCTGCCCGCGCCAGCTCCGCTATACTGCCCGCATGAACCTTCAATTTACCAAAATGCATGGCGCCGGCAACGATTTCATCGTCATCGATGCCATCAACCAGAACGTCGACCTGAGCGCCGACCAGTGGCGCGCGCTGGCCGACCGCCGTTTCGGCATTGGCGCCGACCAGATCCTGGTGGTGGAACGCGCGCACGCGCCCGACTGCGATTTCCGTTACCGCATCTTCAACCAGGATGGCAGCGAAGTGGAACAGTGCGGCAATGGCGCCCGCGCCTTTGTCAAGTTCGTCACCCAGAAGGGCTTGACCAGCAAGGCCGCGATCCGGGTCGAGACCATGAAGGGCATCATCACGCCGCGCCTGGAGCCGGACGGCAGCATCACGGTGGACATGGGGCCGCCGCGCTGGACTGCGGACGCGCTGCCTTTCAATGCCGCCGGCCTGGCTTGCTCAAGCGAGGGCGACGATACGCTGTATCCACTGGCACTCACGGCCGGGGCGCTCACCAGCACCGTGTACGTGTCGCTGGTATCGATGGGCAATCCGCATGCCGTGCAGACGGTGGACGATGTCGACACCGCCCCGGTGGAAGAGCTGGGCGCGCTGATCGAGCGCCACGAGCGCTTTCCCGCCAAGGTCAATGCCGGCTTCATGCAGGTCATGGACCGCGGACATATCCGCCTGCGCGTGTTTGAACGGGGCGCCGGCGAGACGCTGGCCTGCGGCACGGGCGCCTGCGCCGCCGTGGTGGCAGGCATCCGGCGCGGCCTGCTTGATTCGCCCGTGCGCGTCTCGGCCCGGGGCGGCGAACTGTCGGTGGCATGGGCGGGCGGCACGGCGCCGGTATACCTGAGCGGGCCGGCGGTGACGGTATTTGAAGGCAGCATCAGCCTCTAGGCGGGCGGCCCGGCCGCGCAGTTGCGATCAGGCTGCCATCTCGAACGATTCCCCTTCCGTTTCCTCGCATTGCTGGGCTTCCGGCAACACTGTCTTGAGCCGGTACAGGCGCTGGCGGTAGTTGCCTTCAGGTCCGCCCGGGCCTGGGTCCACTGGTCCGAACTGTTGCACGATGTCGTCCAGCGCGCGCCTTTCCTGCGCCGAGGCGATGGCAATCAGGCGCCGCTTGCAGCGCCCGTAGCTGGCGCGGATGTCCACCACCAGGCAATGGCCGTGGTCGGCGCTTTTGATATCGAGCAGCAAGGCTTCAGCGCGGCTCAGACCAAACAGGGCGGCCAGGCGCAGGCGCGCCGACAGCAGCGGATAGGCCGTGGCCAGGGTGGCCGGAGCGCGCGCGGCCACGCCGGCAAACACGGAAGCGGTGCGCGGCGCAATCTTGCCGAGCGCAGCGGCGGCCTGGGGACAGCCCTGGGCCGCCGCCTTTTGCAGCCAGTACACGGCCTTGACATCGTTGCCCTCCTGCTCGCGGCGGGCGCGCCAGGCGTTGTGGCCGCATTCGAGCTGGGCTTCGCGGTAGCCCATGCCGGCGGCGCGCTCCAGATAGGCCTGGGCATCTGCCACATTGCGCTGCGAAAACTCCGGCTTGATATAGATACGCGACAACGCATACCAGGCTTGCGGCAAGCCCTGCTCGCCCGCCAGCGCCAGCCAGCGGATGGCTTTCTTGAAATTGGCCGCGCCGGCTCCGGCGGCAATGCGCTGGCCATCGACGTGCATGCGCGCCTGCCACAGCCCCATGGCCAGCTGGGCATGGGCATCGTGTTCGGCGGCGGCCAGTTCCCAGAAATGGTGCAGCTCGGCCTCGCTCACGCCGTGGCGCTGGCGCAGGCCCGGCCCGCCGGCGTCCAGCAGGCGGGCGCAGCGCGACAAGGTGGCGACCCCGTCCTGGCCCGGATGAATGGCGCCCAAGGGCTGGCCGGCGCAGGCGGCAGCGAGCGCACGGGCGCGCGGCAGGGCCTGGGCCAGGAAGGCGTCGGGACTGTCGGCATGCCAGGCGCGCTCCGCCGCCGGTACGGCGGTGGCCCGCGCCGGCGGCTCGCCAGTGGATGCGGCCGCCCGCGGCCAGCGTTCGGCCGCGGCCGGGGCTGGAGCGGCAGGCGCGCACGGAACCGGGGCGGGGCACGGCGCAGCAGCACTGGCAAAGACACCGGCACCAGCAGCGTTCGCAGCACCGGCGGCAGGCGGGCGCGGGGCGCCGCCTTGCTGGTAGCGGGCGTACAGCCGGCTGGCGTCGGCCATGCCGCAGCGGGCCGCCTGTTCCAGCGCGCGCAACGCCTTGGCCCGGCGCGCCGGATCGGTCCCGCCCTGGTGCTCGAAAGTGAGCTGGGCCAGCACCACCCCGGCCCGCAGCACCCCGGCGTCGTAGGCACGCTCATACCACTGGGCCACCGGACGGGCGCTTTGCACGGCCAGTTCCAGCGGAATGTGCGCGCCGATCAGCTCGCATGCCTGGTGCGAACCCTGCTCTGCAGCGCGGTCGAGCCAGTGCAGGGCCGTGGGCAGGCTCTTGGGCAGGCCGGCACTGCCATATAAATAGAGCCGCCCCAGCGCCAGCTGGGCATCGCGCTGGCCGCCGCGCGCGCCCCGGATAATGCCCAATTCTTCGCGATTTGCCATCGTGTGTCCTATGCAGTGAGGTCCGGACCATGGTCGCCGTGCGGCCGTATTGATTCCGGTGGAACAATGAAGGAAAGTCTACGCCCTGCGCCGGCGCGAACGGCGGCGAAACACGCCTTCCTTGATCTTGAACAAACGGCACATGCATGCAGACAGATAATTTTGCTTGTGAGAAATGAAATAAAGCCCGTTCCGAGTTTCAAAAATACAACAGCGCACGCTGAATTATTGGCTTTCCACCAATGGACACCTGCATAATTGGTCAACTCGGCGATTCCGATGCGCCAAGCACAGACAGTTATACCTATTGCGACCGGCGGCCAGCGCCCCGGCCCGCGATTCGAACGATTTACTTATTAAGGATTTGGTACATGAAAAAATCATTGTTGGCCGTGGCACTCCTGGGCGCATTCGCCGGTGCAGCACACGCGCAGTCGTCCGTGCAGATCTACGGCAACCTGGACCTGGGCCTGGTCAAGCGTACCGACCAGTCGCTCAATATCGGCAAGCGCGCCAACAACACCCTCGGCTTCAAGGGTGTGGAAGACCTGGGCAATGGCCTGAAGGCGATCTTCCAGCTGGAAATGCGTTACGAGCCGGACACCGGCGCCAATGAAACCGGCAGCAACGGCTATCAGCGCCCCCTGTTCCAGGGCCAGAGCCGGGTGGGCCTGTCGGGCGACTTCGGTACCGTGCGCGTTGGCCGCGGCCTGACCGCGTTCCAGGAGTCGAGCATTGCGTTCGAGCCATGGCACGGCATTCCATCGCCACAGGGCTTCCAGGCTGACCTGGCAGTGGCCGGCTACACCTCGGACCCGCTGAGCCCGACCGGTAACTCGGCCAACCGTTTCTCGAACGCCGTGTTCTACAACTCGCCAGAGTGGATGGGCCTGCAGCTCAACACCACCATCGCCACCAAGGAAGCCAACGGCAACGCCGCCTTCATTGGCCGTGGTACGGCAGCAGCGCCGCAATACCCTGCCAACACCACGTCGCAGACCAACCCTTACTCGATCTCGGTTACCTACCGCAACGGCCCAGGCGCCCTGATGCTGGCTGCCGAGCGCAATGCCGTGGAATCGAAGGTTGCTTCCTTCGCAGGTTCCGTGTACGTCATGCCTGAAACCAAGCTGATGTTTTCGATCACCCGCCAGGACCAGGAGCACACCCGTCCGTTCAACTATGACACCAAGGCCTGGGTCATTGGCGCCAATCACCAGATCGGCAATGGCAAGATCCTGGCCGGCGTGGGCATGAAGCATGTCGACGGCATGGAAAAGGTCAAGCAGTTCTCGCTCGGCTACGAGTACGCGCTGTCGAAGCGTACCTACCTGTACGCGGACTTCTCGAACAAGAAGGGCGCACCGGCCATCGCGCCGAGCACCCAGACCAGCATCAATCACTACGCGCTGGGCGTGTTCCACTCGTTCTGATCACGCGGAGCGCAGCTCCGGCATCAGCACGACGCGAGGGCGAAGCCAGGGGCAACCCGCTTCGCCCTCCTTGCTGATGGGCCGGGATAGTGAAATGACATCGGCGGCAAGGCTTTGTGTCATTTCTGCAACCGCAACAACATCCGCTCATCGGCTTTCTGTACAAGCAACTTGAACGATGGCATATTGGTCAAAACGAATTAGTACGCACGTTCGTTTTTACACAAATTTAATATCCTGGAGACGCAATGAAGACTAAATTACTCGCTGGTGTGATCGCTACCTCTTTCGCCGCCCCTGTGCTGGCCCAATCGAGCGTGCAGATCTACGGCATCGCCGACATGGCTGTGGTCAAGACCAAAAATGAAAAGACCAAGCTGGCAAGCGGCGGCGCGGATGGCTCGCGCATCGGTTTCAAAGGCACGGAAGACATCGGCGGCGGCTACAAGGCGATTTTCCAGCTGGAAGCACGCGTTGAACTCGACACCGGTACCCAGACCCCGGCCCTGCTGCACAACAATGACGGTTTCTACCTGCTCAAGGGCATGGGCGGCCTGCCGGCGGCAGCGCGCGCCGGCCTGGCTGCCGGCCTGCGCGGCTTCGGCGACGCTGCCGTGAACCGTGAAAAAGCCCTGTTCGACCGCACCGCCATGGTCGGCCTGGTCACTCCTGTGGGCGCCATCCTGATGGGCCGCATGTACACCCCTGGCTACGAAGTGTTTGCTGCTGCCGACACGTTTGAAAACGGCACCGGCGGCGCCTGGGGCGGCATCACCGGCGGCACCGCCGGCTTCACCGCCATCGGCGCTGACATTCGTTCGCAAAAGTCGATCCAGTACCGCATCGCCACGCCACAGGGTATCGGCGGCTCGCTGATGTACGGCTTCAAGAATTCCGGCTACCTGGGCCGCTACAACAAGTTCTACGGCGCCGCCGTGACCTACAAGGCCAACGGCTTTGACGTGGGCGTGGCGCACAACCGTGGCCACGACCTGGCCGACCGCCGCAGCCTGACCACCTCGACCATTGGTGGTTCCTACACCATGGGCGACTTCAAGTTCTTCGCCGGCTACCACGACCAGGAAAACTACAACTCGGCCCTGCTGCCGGACTACATCGCCACCTACGACACCTCGGTGGCACCGGCTTTCGCCATGCTCGACCCGGTCACCCGCGGCGCCCTGCGTAACATCTTCGTGACCAACATCACGCGCAACACGCAGATCGATTCGAACAGCGCCCAGGTTGGCTTGCACTACCGCATCGGCGCCGGCCGCATCATGGCTTCCGTTGCACGCCAGAACGACCGTACCGCCTCCGACAGCGATGCCACCCTGATGGCCATCGGTTACGACCACAACCTGTCCAAGCGTACCGACGTGTACACCGTGTTCGCGCACATCAAGAACCAGAACGATGGCCAGTACACCCCTGGCGTGGCCGGCGCTCCGGGCGGCTTCACCAAGGTCGCGGGCGAAAGCAGCCACTCGCTGCAGCTCGGTATCCGTCACCGCTTCTGATCATTGCCATACCAACAAAAAGACGCCTGCGGGCGTCTTTTTTTTATGCCCCCGTGCCACGCTCGGTTAGAATGCCGGTACTTCACAGCCGAACTGACCGACCTCAATGACCGCAACACTGGATTCCTCTGCCGTCGCCGCCTTCCTGGCCGACAATCCGCACTTTTTCGAAGAACACGCCGGGCTGCTGGGCCAGGTGCGCCTGTCCAGCCCGCTGACCGGCAAGGCCGTGTCGCTCCAGGAGCGCCAGATGGAAGTCATGCGCGACAAGTACAAGGCGCTCGAACTGCGCATGTCCGAACTGATCCACCTGGCGCAGTACAATGCCGCCATTGCCAACAAGTTCCATGCCTGGACCCAGGGCCTGCTGGCCGCGCGCGACGGCGGCGACATGGCAGCGGCGGTGACCGATGGCCTGCGCACCCACTTCGGCGTGCCCCAGGCCACGCTGCGCCTGTGGCAACTGGAAAGCGGCCACGAAGCGCAATGGTATGCCCAGGGCGTGTCGGAAGATGCGCGCCTGTTCGCCAACAGCCTGCTGGCGCCCTATTGCGGCAGCAACCATGACTTCGAGGCCGTGCGCTGGCTGGACGACGCCTCCGCGGTCGCGTCCACCGTCATCATTGCGCTACGCAGCAATGGCGGCGAGCGTGCAGGCCAGGCTTTCGGCCTGCTGATCATGGGTTCGCCCGATCCGGAGCGCTTCACGGCGCACATGGCCACCGACTTCCTGATCCACATCGGCGAAACGGCCAGCGCGGCGCTGGCCGCCCTGCGCGCCAGGTAAATGGACGGCGCCGGACGGCTGGACCTGGCCGGACGCTACCTGTCGCAGCTGGCCACCCAGCGCCAGCTCTCTGTCCATACCATTGGCGCCTACCGGCGCGACCTGGCCGAACTGGCCGCCCTGCTGCCGGACACGGCCTGGCAGGAAGTACAGCACAATGACATCCGGCGCCTGGCCGCGCGCCTGCATGCCCAGGGGCACAGTCCGCGCACCATTGCGCGCAAACTGTCGAGCTGGCGCGGCTTTTTCAACTGGCTGGCACGCGATGCCGGCCTGGCGGCCAATCCGGTCGATGCCGTACGCGCACCGCGCGCTGCCAAACCGCTGCCCAAGGCCCTGTCGGTGGACGATGCCGTGCACCTGGTGTCGGGCGGCGCCCACGGGCCCGCCCATCCGGAACCGGCCGCGCTGTGCAACCGCGCCATGTTCGAACTGCTGTACTCGAGCGGGCTGCGGGTGTCCGAACTGGTGGGCGTGGATGTGGCGTATGCCCGGGGCCAGGACGGGCGCGCCGCCTCGCTGGGCTGGCTCGACCTGGCAGCAGGCGAAGTGGTGGTCACCGGCAAGGGCGGCAAGATGCGCAAGGTGCCGGTGGGAAGGCACGCGCTGGAGGCGCTCCAGGCCTGGCTGGCCGTGCGCCCGCCCCCCGCCGATGGCAGCGCCGCCTTGTTCGTCTCCGCACGCGGGGCGCGCATGTCGGCGCGCGTGGTGCAGCTGCGCCTGAAGGCCCATGCGCTCAGGGTCGGCACCAGCGTCAATGTGCATCCGCACGTGCTGCGCCACTCGTTTGCCTCGCATGTGCTGCAATCGTCGGGCGACCTGCGCGCGGTGCAGGAAATGCTGGGTCACGCGAGCATCACCTCGACCCAGGTCTACACGGCGCTCGACTTCCAGCACCTGGCCGAGGTGTATGACAAGGCCCATCCCCGGGCCAAGGCCAGGGACGGGGGCAAGTAGGCGCGCTTGCACGCACGCCGGCAAATCACTGCGCTTCCTGATCCGAATCAAGCTATTGCCAGCCATTTGGATGCAAATATCGTTTTGCGGCATAATCGCTCGTTGATTTCACCTGCGCACAGCCATGGCTCTCATTCCCAGCACCATCCTCACCGGCTTCCTCGGGGCCGGCAAGACCACCCTGCTCAACCGCATCCTGCGCGAGCAGCACGGGTTCAAGATTGCCGTCATCGAAAACGAGTTCGGCCAGGAAAACATCGACAACGACATCCTGGTGCAGGACAGCGGCGAGCAAATTGTGGAAATGAACAATGGCTGCATCTGCTGCACGGTTCGTGGCGACCTCATCGTGGCGCTGACCAGCCTGGCGCAAAAGCGCGAGGCGGGCGAGCTTGATTTTGACCGCATCATCATCGAAACGACCGGCCTGGCCAATCCCGGCCCCGTGGCGCAAACCTTTTTTGTGGACGAGGAAGTCGGCGCCCACTACATGCTCGACGCCGTCATCACCGTGGTCGACGCCCGCCATGCCATGGACCAGCTCGACCAGCACGAAGAAGCCCAGCGCCAGGTTGGCTTTGCCGACAAGCTCCTCCTGTCCAAGACCGACCTCGTCGATGCGGCATCGGTCAAGGCGCTGGAAGCGCGCCTGGCGCGCATGAATCCACGCGCGCCGATCAGCCATGTCGACTTCGGGCACGCACCGGTGGCCGATGTGCTCGACATCCGCGGTTTCAACCTCAATGACAAGCTCGAACTCGATCCCGCTTTCCTGACCCAGGATGAAGCGCACGATCACGCGCACGATCACGGCCACGAACATGTACACACCGAAGCCTGCGACCACAGTCAGGATGCGCATTCCGGTGAGCACGACAATGCGCACGACCACCATCACAGCCACCACAGTGACGACATTGCCGCCTTTGTCTTCAAGAGCGAGCGGGCGTTCGACCCAGAACGGCTGGACCAGTTTCTCGGCAGCCTGGTCCAGGTGTTCGGCCCCCGCATGCTGCGCTACAAAGGCGTGCTGCTGATGGAAGGGGCTGACCGCAAGGTGGTGTTCCAGGGGGTGCACCAGATTATGGGCAGTGACCTGGGCGCAAAATGGGCCGAACATGAGCCGCGCGCGAGCAAGATGGTGTTTATTGGCAAAAATTTACCGAAAGATGTCTTTATCCGTGGTTTGGAACAATGTTTGGTATAAACTATCCCGGTTTTACGATCACATAGACGCCTGCGCCAGCGCGGCAGTGCGTCACCTTGATTGACGCAATTGCCACTGCGTGCGGCACGGCGCGGGGAAACCATCGGGATGGCAAGATGAAGGACACGGTAGCGAAAACGCCACGCAAGGCCGGGACCGCCGGTACTGGCGTGATCAAGAAAGTTGCCAGTGCACTGGCCAAGAAGATCGCCGGTGTATTATCGCCGCCAGCGAAGACGCCTGCAGCCAGGGCGAAAGTGGCAGCCCGGCCCGCCACCGGTGCAGCAGCGCCCAAGCCGGAGGAGCGCAAGCCGGCAAAGGGGGCGGTAAAAGGTGCGGCCAAGGCTGCAGCGGCCCGCAAGACGGCGCAGCCGGCCGTGAAGGCGGGGGCGCCGGCCGCGGCAGTCAAGACGGCGCCTGCGAGGGCGACAGTCAAGGCGGCGGCAGTCAAGCCGGCGACAGTCAAGGCGGCGGGCAAGACGCCGGGCAAGGCGGCAGCGGCACCGAAACGCACGGCGCAGCGCGCCGCGACGCCGGCAGTACCAGAAGCAGTTGCAGTGTGTACGAAAAAGACGGTCGCGCAAGCTCCCGTTCAGGTTGGCGAAACAGGCGCGCGCACCGCAGCAGGAGGTGTCACAGCCGAGTTAGCTGATAAAATGAAAACCTCTGTCGTATCGAAGGTAAGTGAAGTCATGACCAAAACAACTAAATCGACCCCAGCCGCCAATACAGAAGGCCGCATCCTCTCGGAAGACGAAATCCGGAGCATGAACGACAAGGACTACATGAACGCCGACCAGCTCGCGTTCTTCAAGGCCCGCCTGCAGCAGCTGGAAAAAGACCTGCTCAAGAATGCAGGCGAGACCACCGAACACCTGCGCGAAACCGTGCTGGTGCCGGACCCGGCTGACCGCGCCACGATCGAAGAAGAACACGCGCTCGAACTGCGCACGCGCGACCGCGAGCGCAAGCTGCTCAAGAAAGTGCAGCAATCGATTGCCGCCATCGATGCCGGCGACTATGGCTGGTGCGAGGAAACGGGCGAGCCGATCGGCATTCCACGCCTGATCGCGCGCCCGACCGCGACGCTGTCGCTGGAAGCCCAGCAGCGCCGCGAACTGAAACAGAAACTGTACGGCGATTGATTCGCCTGGTGCCTGCCATCGACAAAGCATGCAGCCTTCGGGCGCATGCTTTTTTGTTTTGGCAAGGCGCCATTCGTGCGAACGCAAAGCTTGCCCTTCGGCTACACTATCGCTATGGGCGATGAACATCGCGTGACGCTGCACAGCCGCCGCGCCGCCGTGCTAAGGTAAGGGCTGGGCGGACCTGCCCTGCCGGTCAGGCGGGCGCTACAGAAGAAACAGGGAACGACGTGGGAATTTTCTCCATTTTCAAGGGAAAAAAGCAGCAGCCGGAAGGTGCCGAGACGGCACCTGAATCGCGCCTGCGCGGCGAACCGTCACGCCTGATCCTTGACGGCGACGCCGAGCGCGCCCGCCAGCGTGAAATTGCCCGCGCCACCGCCGCCAAGATCGACGCCATCGAGTCTGCCATGGCCGATGACATTTTCAATACGCCGGAACCGGCCTGGGGCAGCGGCCCGCGCCGCCGCCCGGGCGCCCCGTCCCGTCCCGACGACGATGGCGACACCCTGCCCATGCTGGAACTGGCCACCACGGAGCTGCTGGCCGACGATGGCGGCCTCGACAGCCCGGTGCATGCCCAGACCGCGCCCATCATCGAAGAAATCGCCATCATGTTCGCCAACGACCAGATGGCCGTGGCCGAGCAGATGCTCATTGAAAGCCTGCGCGATGTGGGCCGCACCGACCGCACGGTGTGGTGGATGCTGTTCGACCTGTACCAGGTCATGGGCCGCCAGGACGATTTTGACAACGTCGCCATCGATTACGCGAGCCAGTTTGAAACGTCGCCCCCCACCTGGGCCCCGCCGCCCGCCGCCGGCGCCGAAGACGCCGCCTTTGCCGGCGTCACCCCCACCGAAGTGTTTGCCGGCGTGCTCGACGCGCAAGTGGCACCGCGCCTCGAGCGCCTGCTGGGACTGGCCGACGACAACCAGGTGCTGCGCCTCGAGTTCGGCCGCATCACCGACGTGACGCCGGAAGGCTGCCAGCTCATGCTGAACACGCTCAATACGCTGCGCAAGCGCGAGCGCGAGCTGATCGTGGCGGGCGCGGCGGAACTGGCCGAACTGGTGCGCTCGACCATTGCCATTGGCGACCGCGACGCCAGCGAAGCGCCCTGGATGCTGCTGCTGGCGCTGCTGCAGCTGCTCAACCGCGAAAAGGATTTCGAAGAAACGGCCATGGATTACTGCGTCACCTTCGAAGTGTCGCCGCCCTCGTTTGAAACCCCGCAGCACGTGGCCACCACCAACACCATCACCGCGCCCACCCGCACCGAATGCTTCATGCTGCCCTCGGTGGTCAACAGCGGCGCCAACGCCCTGTTCGACGCCATCGACGCCTACGCCGCCCAGGCGCCCACCCTGCTCATCGACTGCTCGCGCCTGGCGCGGGTCGACTACGGCGCCGCCAGCGCCATGCTCAACCGCCTGCGCCCGATCGCGGCCGAGAAAAAAATCGAGTTCCGCGACATGAACCATCTGGTGGCGGCGCTGTTCAAACTCCTGAGCTATTCGGAAGTGGCCAGGATGTTCCCGCACAAGTATTAGACACCGAGTTTTATCGGCGGCAGATCGCTGCCGGCGATATGCACTATCTTGCAATTGGCGTTAACACCCCCATTTTCCCCGGAGAGTTAACTAAGAGGCAGATATGGAACAATTTCACGGCACCACCATCCTGTGCGTACGCCGGGGCAAGCAAGTTGCCCTGGGCGGCGATGGCCAGGTAACGCTTGGCAACATCATCATGAAAGGCACGGCCCGCAAGGTGCGCAAGCTGTACCAGGGCAAGGTCCTGTGCGGCTTTGCCGGCGGCACCGCCGACGCCTTTACCCTGCTCGACCGTTTCGAAGGCAAGCTGGAAAAGCACCAGGGCAACCTGCTGCGCGCCTCGGTCGAGCTGGCCAAGGACTGGCGCACCGACCGCGTGCTGCGGCGCCTGGAAGCCATGCTGCTGGTGGCCGACCATGAATCGACCCTCGTCATTACCGGTAATGGCGACGTGCTCGAGCCCGAGGACGGCATTGGCGCCATCGGTTCGGGCGGCACCTACGCCCAGTCCGCCGCCAAGGCTTTGCACGAAAATACCGAGCTGTCGCCCGCCGAGATCGTCACCAAAGCGCTGACCATCGCCGGCCAGCTCTGCATCTATACCAATTTGTCCCACATTGTCGAAACGCTGGACTGAACCTTATGAACATGACCCCTCTTGAAATCGTTTCGGAACTGGACAAGCACGTGGTGGGCCAGGCCAAGGCCAAGCGCGCCGTCGCCATTGCCCTGCGCAACCGCTGGCGGCGCCAGCAGGTGGCCGAGCCCCTGCGCCATGAAATCACGCCCAAGAACATCCTCATGATCGGCCCCACGGGCGTGGGCAAGACCGAGATTGCGCGCCGCCTGGCGCGTCTGGCCGACGCTCCCTTCATCAAGATCGAAGCGACCAAGTTCACGGAAGTGGGCTATGTGGGGCGCGACGTCGACACCATCATCCGCGACCTGATCGACATCGGCGTCAAGCAGACCCGGCTGGCGGAAATGAAAAAGGTGCGCCAGCGGGCCGAAGACGCCGCGGAAGACCGCGTGATCGACATCCTGGTGCCGCCGCCGCGCGACTTTGGCTTCCAGCCGGCCGCGGCCGCCGACGCCAAGGATGGCAAGGAAGGCAAGGAAGGCGACAGCACGCGCCAGACCTTCAGGAAGCGCCTGCGCGAAGGGGCGCTGGACGAGCGCGAGATCGAGCTTGACGTGGCCGAGGCGGGACCGCAAATGGAAATCATGGCGCCGCCGGGCATGGAAGAAATGACCGAGCAGATCAAGAGCATGTTTTCCGGCATGGGCGCGGCGCGCAAGAAGCCGCGCAAGATCAAGATCCGCGAAGCGATGAAACTGCTCATTGACGAAGAGGCGGCCAAGCTCATCAATGAAGACGAGATGAAGCAGAAAGCGATCCAGAATGTCGAGCAGAACGGCATCGTGTTTCTCGACGAGATAGACAAGATCGCCTCGCGTTCGGAAGTGGGCGGGGCGGACGTCTCTCGCGCGGGCGTGCAGCGCGACCTGTTGCCGCTGGTGGAAGGCACGACCGTCAACACCAAGTACGGCATGATCAAGACCGACCACATCCTGTTCATTGCCTCGGGCGCCTTCCACCTGGCCAAGCCGAGCGACCTCATTCCCGAACTGCAGGGGCGTTTTCCGATCCGGGTCGAGCTCGAATCGCTGTCCATTGCCGACTTCGAGTGCATCCTCACCAGCACCGACGCCTGCCTGACCAAGCAGTATGAAGCGCTGCTGGCAACGGAAGACGTCAAGGTCGACTTTGCGGCTGACGGCATCACGCGCCTGGCCGAGATCGCGTTTTCGGTCAACGAGCGCACCGAAAACATTGGTGCCCGGCGCCTGTACACGGTCATGGAAAAGCTGCTGGAAGAAGTCTCCTTTACCGCCAGCGAAACGAGCGGGCGGGTGGTGACGATTGACGCGGCCTACGTCAACGAGCGGCTCGACAAATTGGCCGACAACGAAGACTTGTCGCGCTACGTACTGTAAGGGAAGGCCATGGCGAACAAGGCACTGGCCACGCGCCAGAAGATGATGCTCAAGGTCGCCTCCAAGCCGCCGCGCAATCCGGTGGCGGTGGCGGCCAAGCTGCGCGCCGCCGGGCCGCACGCCAAGGGGCCGGCGCAGGAGCGGGCCGCGGCCAAGCGCGCACTCAAGAAGGCCAAGCTGGAGCCGGAAGAAGAGTAAGTTCCGCCGCGCAGCAGCTATCGCGCGGGGCAATTCTGCCCCGCCACATCATTCCATTTGTCCATCAGCCCCCCAGCCAACAATTTCCTACCACCAGGGTCAGACCACTTAAACGCACCAAAATCAATTTCCTCTTGCCAGGGTCAGACCACTTAAAAGCGGCAAAAGCAATTATTCTTGCGGCGACTCGCGCAAAAACACGTGCACCGCGGCCCGGAATTGCGTTTTGCTTTGCTCGCGGTCCATTGATCGCGTTATCGATATCGCTTGGCTATCGCTGCGGCATCTTCCCGTCAGTTTCGGGGCGGAGAACAGGCGATCAGCTAGCAAAAAAATAAGGGCACTTCCAGGACGATTCGGCAAGTTGCAGGCAGTTGCGGCCTCGCGCTCCGACAAGTTGCTTTTTGCCGTTTTAAGTGGTCTGACCCTGGCAATAGGAAATTGCTTTGAGCGCGTTTAAGTGGTCTGACCCTGGTTTGGGGAAATAAAATGGGAGGCGTAGGGGTTGCGAGAGGAAATGGAAGAGCAAACTGAAGGGGTGGGCCGCCAGCGGAAACCCTGTCGGGCTCCCGCTTTCTGGCCATCGAGGTGTAGTCTCTCTGTTTATATCGACAAGTGCTACCTGCTTGTGCGAAGGCGCGTTATTCGGTACATTCGGTACTGTCCCGCAGTACATCCCCTCCCACAAGGCTTTCAATGAGTTCACCCGAGCAGGTTCTTGCAGTGCTGAGAGCGCAGCTGCGCGCCGCCAATATCACTTACCGGCAGTTGGCCGAACGCATCGACATGAGCGAATCCAGCGTCAAGCGGATGTTTGGCCAGAAGGATATGACTCTCACCCGCCTGGCGCAGATCTGCAAGGCCGCCGGTATCCCCATGGAGGATGTGCTGCGGCTGGCGGCCGACGCCACGCCCCATGCCGACACACTCACGCTGGCACAGGAAAAGTCGCTCATGGCCAATCCGCGCCTGCTGCTGGTCGCCATCTGCTGCCTTGGCCACTGGACCCTGGACCAGATCATCGAGACCTACAGCATGAGCGAGCCGGAATGCATCGGCCTGCTCGTCGAGCTCGATCGCCTCGGCCTCATCGAACTCAAGCCTGGCAACCGCTATACGATGCGCGTCTCCAACGCCTTCCGCTGGATCGCAGACGGGCCGGTGCAGCAGTATGTGCGCGAGCATGTGGTGGGCGATTATTTCGGCGGGCGCTTCGATGGCAATGGTGAAATGCTGATGTGCCTGCCGGCCCGGCTGTCATCGGCCAGCGCCCAGGAGCTCCAGCAAAAAATCCAGCAGCTGGCCGGCGAACTGGCGCGCCTGCATCAAGGCGACCGCAAGCTGGCGTCCGCCGAGCGCGAAGGCATGACGCTGCTGCTCGGCTTTCGCTCATGGGAATTTGCGGCCTTTACCGCCTTGCGCCGAAAATAAGGCGCCGCTTCGTCCACCGCGCTGTGCCTGCCCCGGCGGCGCCATCTCGCGCGCGGCCTCGCATAGCGCTTCTGACCGGGCGCGCATGGCGCCGGCCAGATGACACGGGCAGCGGTTGAAGCCAGCCAAACCTACCAGGTCGGTCCCAGGAACAGATACATGGTGCCCTTGCCGTCCTTGGTCGCGCCGGCGCCCACGTAGGCCGGACCGAAGCGCGTATCGACTGACAGGAAGCCGCTGACGGCCTGCTTCACGCGCCGCCCGGGCGCCGCCTGCTCCAGGTCGAAGCCGCCGCCCACCTCCACCGAAAAGCCGGCGCGCACGGTGCCGCCCAGCGCCAGCGGCAGGGCGCCGATGCGGCGCGCCGACACCACGCGCGCAAAGGCCACGCTGCGGCCCTGGATCGAATCGGGCACGGTGCCCGACAGGCGCAGGAAGCCGCCCAGCGACAGCGGTGAAAATCCATACCTGGCGTGCGCATACTCGCCGTACACATGGCCGGCCCAGTTACCGGCACTGAAGGCGTGCATGCCGATCAGCGAGGTGGTGGCCTGGGCGCCCACGCCGCGGTTGCCGGGCGAGCCTTCGATGCGCGCCTCCACCAGGTTGCCCCGGCTTGGAAACCCCAGCGAGTCGAGCGTGTCAAGCCGGTAGCGGACGAACTGGGTGGTGCCATAGCCACGCTCTGTATCATCGGTCTGGTCGGGTATGACGGCGCGCTTGCCCGCACGCTGGCGCGTCACGCCCAGCTGCAGGTCGCCCCACGACCACAGCTCCCGTCCCAGCACCAGGGTGCCGGTGGTATCGGCAAACACGGCGCGGCTCACGCGCCGGCCCTGCGAGAACAGGTCGCGCGCAGCCGAACCATATTGCAGCGATGGCGCCAGGTACCATGGCGAGCCGGCGCCCAGCGGCTGGTAGAACTGCAGCCCGAACTCGCGCGCGTCGCCCACCCGCGCCACGGTGCGAATCTCACCACCCCAGCTGTTGACCGACGACTTCACGTGCATCAGTTTGAGCGCGAACGAATTGCTGTCATCGAAATCACTGGCCAGTTCCAGCCCCACGCGCAGGCGGCTGGTGGCCCACGGTGCTTCCTGCACCGTGATTTTCACGCGCCGCTGGCCGCCATCGTCATCGATCTCGGTCTCGACCCGCTCCACATCGCCGCGCCCGTACAGGCGCTCGCCGGCGACGCGCACTTCTTCCCGCGTGAGCTGCTGGCCAGCGACCAGGCCTGACTGTGTTTCAAGCACTTTGGCATGCACGCGGCCGGTGCTCACGACGTCGACCCGCGCCAGCTTGAGCGGCTGGTCCGACAGCGGGGGCGGCGCCAGGCGGGTGTTTTCAAACAGCGCGTACGCGGCCGGCTCCAGCGCCAGCGGGGCCAGGCGCGCCGCCATGGCATGGGCGGCCGTTTCTCCGGCCTTGATGGCCAGGCCGGCGTCGCGAAACTCGAGGAAGCCTACGCCGTCAAGCGCCGGTGAAATCAGGATGTCCTGCGTCCGCAGTTCCTTGAGAGAGCGCTGCACGTTCTGTTCAGTGAGGATGTTGACCATCTGCTGGGCCACGCCCAGCGCGCTGCGCAGCTCCTTCTCGGCTGCCAGGGTAGTGCCCACATTGACGGCAATGACCACATCGGCCCCCATCTTGTGGGCAAGGTCGACCGGCAGGTTGCGTACCAGGCCACCGTCCACCACCAGGCGCCCATTCACCCGCACCGGCGCGAACACGCCCGGCACCGCCAGCGAGGCGCGCATGGTGAGGAACAGCGGCGTGTCGACCAGGTCCACCAGGTCGCCGCTAAGCAGGTCTGAGGCGACCGAACGAAATGGCAGTGCCAGCTGGCTCACAGGACGGTCGCGCGTGCCGGACGGGATCAGGCGCCCGAGCGTGCGCTCCAGCGCGGCATTGCCGGCAGCGGCAGGCGGCAGGGAAACCCCTTCACCATGCAGGCTGAATTCAATGCGCGAGGGGAGCAGGACATCTTCTTCGCGGCGCCTGAAATGCAGGTCTTCGCGCGCCGGCCGGTACGCGACCACGCGGTCCCAGTCGGTATTGCGCGCCATGCGTTCCAGGTCCGGGACCGACACGCCGGCCGCATAGGCGCCGCCGACCACGCTGCCCATGCTGGTGCCTACCACCATGTCCACCGGCACCCGCATGTCGCGCAGCGCGCGCAGCACGCCGATGTGGGCAAAGCCGCGCGCACCGCCCCCGGACAGTACCAGTGCCACGCGCGGGCGCTCGGCCGGGGCGATCGTTGGTACGCCCTCGGCCTGCGGCCGGGCGAACGCCGTCCCCAGCGCCATGGCGCATCCACCGGCAAGCGCAATGGCGCGGGCGAGCTTCAAGTTATTGGGTCGGCATCTGGTTGTTGTTCATGCCGTTGCTGCTGCGCGTGGGCGCCGGCATCTGCACCGGCGGCGGCGGGGCCGGTACGCCAGGGGGCAGCGCGACCGGCACTTCCATCGGCTGGTTTGGCGGCACCGGCACGTCAGCCCCCGGCAGTTCCTGCGGAGCCACCGTACCTTGCTGCATTTGCTGCTGCTGCATTTGCTGCATCTGCATCTGCTGCTGCATCTGCTGTTGCTGCATCTGCTGTTGCTGTATCTGCATCTGCTGCTGCAATTGCTGCTGCCCGGGGTCCATCTCCACCGGCGCGGCCAGCCCGCCCATGGCCGCTGCCTTGTCGTCGGTGGCCAGTTCGATCCGCTTGATGATGCCGCCTTCCGACAGCACCACGTGCTTGGGGTGGACTTCCTTCAGCACCACGCCGGTGGCGATCTCCTTGCCCACCTGGACCGCCTTGGCAGCCTGGCCGTCAGCCATCAGGATGGCCACACCCTCCGCCCCGGCCGACACCACGCCGGTGAGCTGGTAGTTACTCACCGCGACCGTGACGACCTGGCCGCCGAACAGCGTGGCGCCCGCATCGGCCTGCGGTTCGGGCACGCCCTCTTCCACGATTGCGGCCATGGGACGGGTTTCGGGCTTGTACAGTTTCAAAAACCAGAAGGCGACCGACGCCGACAGGGCGATCAATCCAAGCAGGCTGAAAATTAAGGGCAAACGCTTCATCAAATTCCTCGGGTTACCGCACCAGCTGATTAATTTCGATAATAGGCATGAGCACCGCGAGCACGATCAGCAGTACCACCACACCCATGGACAGGATCAGGAAGGGCTCGAGCAGGCCGGCAATGGTCAGGGTGCGGCGCTCAAGGTCCTGCTGCTGCGAGTTGGCGGCCCGTTCCAGCATGGCCGGCAATTCGCCGGTGATCTCGCCGGCGCGGATCATGTGAATCAGCATGGGCGGGAAATGGCGCTGCGCCGACAGCGCCCGCGCCAGGCTCACGCCTTCGCGCACACTGGCGCTGGCCTGCTCCACCAGCTCTTTCATGGCCACGTTGGACAGCGTATCGCGGCTGGTATCGAGCGCGCGCAGGATGGGCACGCCGGAACCGGTGGTAATGGCCAGCGTGCTGGCAAAGCGGGCCGTGTTCAGGCTGCGCTCGAACTTGCCGTAGATGGGCGCGGTCAGCAGCCAGGCATGCCAGCGCCGCTTCACGGCAGGATTTTGCAGCGTGCGGCGCCAGGCCACAAACGCTGCGATCAGGGCGATACCGACCACGATGCCGTAACTGCGCACAAAGTTGGACACGCCCAGCATCATCACCGTCAGGAACGGCAGCTTCTGCTTGGTGTTGGCAAACACCGACACGATCTGCGGCACCACATAGGTCAGCAGGAAGATCACAATCGCAAACGCGACCACGGTGACGATGGCCGGATAGGTAAACGCCAGACGCACCTTCTGCACCAGCGCGTTGCGCCGTTCGATGTAGTCGGCCAGGCGCGAGAGCACGCGCGCCAGGTGGCCAATCTGTTCGCCCGAGGCCACCAGGGCGCGGAAAATTTCGGCAAAGTCGCGCGGGTGGCGCGACAGCGCGTCAGAGAACGACGCGCCGCCCATCACTTCGGAGCGGATCGAGGCGATCAGGTCGCGCACATACGGGCGTTCGGCCTGCTCCAGCAAGGCGGTAAAGGCCTGCTCCAGCGGCAGTCCCGCTTCCAGCAGGCTGGCCAGCTGGCGCGTGAAGAGCGCCAGTTCCACCTGCGACAGACGCTCGCGAAAGCCGCGGCTTTTCGCCACGCCCTGCGCATCGACCTGCAGCTCGATGGCTTCCACCGCCAGCGGCGTGAGCCCCTGCACGCGCAGGTCGGCGCGCGCCGAACGGGCGCTATCGGCATTGACCACGCCCTTGTGGGTGGCACCGCCCGCATCGACGGCTTCGTAGCGAAATGCTGGCATTGTCCTTAGTCTTTCGTCACGCGCAGCAGTTCGGCCGGCGTGGTCACGCCTTCACGCAGCCAGCGCTCGCCATCTTCACGCATGGTTTTCATGCCGGTGCGCTGGGCCGCCACGCGAATATCCGCTTCCGAGGCCTGGTTATGGATCTGGGCGCGGATTTCGTCGGTGGTCTGGAGCAGCTCGTAGACGCCCACGCGGCCGTGGTAGCCGGTGTGGCCGCACTTGTCGCAGCCCACTGCTTTCCACGTGGCGCCTTCGTTGACCTTGCAGTGCACGCACAGCTTGCGCACCAGACGCTGCGCCATCACGCCCAGCAGTGATGACGACAGCAGGAATGGCTCGATGCCCATGTCCAGCAAACGCGTGACCGCAGCGGCGGCATCATTGGTGTGCAGGGTGGCCAGTACCAGGTGGCCGGTGAGCGAGGCCTGCACCGCGATCTGCGCCGTTTCCAGGTCGCGGATCTCGCCGATCATGATCACGTCCGGGTCCTGGCGCAAGATCGCGCGCAGGGCCTTGGCAAAGCTCATGTCGATCCGGGCGTTGACCTGGGTCTGCCCGACGCCAATCAGGTCGTACTCGATCGGGTCTTCCACGGTCAGGATGTTGGTGGTCGAGGCGTTCAGGCGCGACAGCGCCGCGTACAGCGTGGTGGTCTTGCCCGAGCCGGTTGGCCCGGTGACGAGCACAATACCGTGCGGCTGGTTGATAAGCGCATCGAACTGCGGCAGCAAGCCTTCACTCATGCCAAGGTGCGACAGATCGAGCTTGCCCGCTTCCTTGTCCAGCAGACGCAATACGGCGCGTTCGCCGTGGCCGGTAGGCAGGGTCGAGACGCGCACGTCCACGCCCTTGCCGCCCACCCGCAGGGTGATGCGGCCGTCCTGCGGCAGGCGTTTTTCGGCAATGTCGAGCTGCGCCATGATCTTGATCCGCGAGATCAACGATGCGTGGATCGCCTTGCGCGGCCGTACGATGTCGCGCAGCGCGCCGTCGATCCGAAAGCGGACGGTAGACGTCTGCTCGAACGGTTCGATGTGAATGTCGGAGGCGCCTTCGCGCAGTGCCTGGGTGAGCAGCGCGTTGATCATGCGGATGACAGGCGCGTCGTCGGACGACTCCAGCAAGTCCTCGATGGCCGGGACGTCCTGCAGCAGCTTGGTCAGGTCAAGGTCGGCGTCGAATTCATCGGCCACCTGCGAGGCGTCGCCGCCTGCACCGGCATAGGCGCTGGCAATGGCCGCTTCCAGGTCGGCCCGCTCCATGCGGCGCAGGGCGATGCGCCCAAAGCGGCGCGACACTTCCGCAATCGCCGCCGGCGCCGTGGCGCCCGAGATCCACACCTCGACGGTCTGCTCGGCTTCGTCGCTGGGACGCGCCAGCACGCCGAAGTCGCGCGCAAAAGCGTAGGGTAAAAGGTTACTCATGATTTGCCGTTACTTGTTCACCGGCGCCATTGGCTGCACCGGTACGAAAAGAGGCTGCGCAGCGGAAGGCGTGACCGGCTTGGCCGAACCCGGGCGCACCAGGGTGCCGGGGGCCGGAACCGGTGCCGTCTTCGGTGGCACCGCTGCCATCGCGCCGCCCTTGGCCGGCTGGCCGTCGACCAGCTGCGGCAGCACCGGCGTGCCGTAGTCCGGCATGACCACCGAGTCCTGCGGCGTGGCGGCGCGCGTGCCGGCCGAGCGCATGTAGTCGTAGCGGTCGGCAGCGATGCTGTTGCTGTCTTCCTTGCTGCGCACGATGACCGGGCGCAGGAACACCATCAGGTTGGTCTTCTTGCGGGTCCGACTGCGGTACTTGAACAAGTTGCCCACCAGCGGCAGGTCGCCCAGGCCGCGCACTTTTTCTTCGCCGCTGCCGGTATCGTCGCGAATCAGGCCGCCGATCACGATCACCTGGCCATCATCGGCAATGACGTTGTTTTCAATGACGCGGATGTTGGTCGTCACGCCCGATGGCGACGAGCGGGTGCTCTCGTCCACGTTCGAAGTCTCGTGGTAGATCGCCATCTTGATGGTGCCGCCTTCGGAAATTTGCGGGCGCACCTTGAGCGTCAGGCCCACGTCGCGGCGGTCAATGGTCTGGAACGGATTGGCGTTGGCGCCGCCGGTCGGGGTGGTGAACTGGCCGCTGATGATCGGCACGTTCTGGCCCACCTTGATGGTCGACAGTTCGTTGTCGAGCGTGAGCATGTTCGGTGTCGACAGGATGTTGGCGTTACCGCCCGTCTCCAGTGCCGACGCCACAGCGCCCAGTCCCAGCTCACCATTGATCATCTTGAACAGGCCGATGGTCAGACCGGGCGCGGGAACCGGGGTGGCAGCTGCAGCCAGGGCTGCCAGGTTGCTGGTGCCGGCGCCGGCGAAATTAGTCAGCGCGCCCACACGGTACTTGCTGCTGTTGGTGCCCGACAGGCCGGCCCACTGCACGCCGAATTGCGCCGCGTTTTCGGCGTTCACTTCCACGATCAGCGACTCGATGTAGACCTGGGCACGGCGCACGTCGAGCTGGTCGATCACGCCGCGCAGGTTGCGGTAGATCGCGTCCGGCGCGGTGATGATGAGGGTGTTGGTGGAAGCGTCAGCCTGGATGAAGCCGGCGCCGGTCGAGGTGCCGCCTCCCTGCTGCAGGGGCGCCTGTTGGCTCATGCTGGAAGGTCCCGGGCCCAGACCCTGGCCGCCACCCTGGGTATTGCTGCCCTGCTGGCCCACCTGCACGCTGCCGCCCGCCGTTCCCTGCTGATTCGGCTGAAGCGCTGATGGATCGGACGAAACCACCGCGCGCAGCGTGGCTGCCAGCTTGGTGGCGTCCGCGTTTTTCAGATACACCACGTGCACGTTGCCGGCCACCGAGGTTGGCTGGTCAAGCTTGGCGATCAGCGACTTGGCCAGGTTGGCGCGGGCGCGCGAAGGCGCGCGCACCACCAGCGAATTGGTGCGCGGATCAGCCACCACGGTGACGCGGCCCGAGTCGCCGCCCGGCGCCGGCTGCAGCAGCTTTTCGATCAGCGCCGCCATGTCGGAGGCGATGCCGTAGCGGACCGGCACGATGTCGACGTCGGCATTGACCGGCGAATCGAGCGCCGCGATGATCTTGGACAGGCGCCGCAGGTTGTCGGCGTAATCGGTGATGACCAGGGTATTGTTGCCCGGGTTGGCCATGATCGAATTGTTGGGCGAAATCAGGGGCCGCAGCACGGCGGTGAGGTTGGCCGCCGACTCGTAATTGAGCTGGTAGATCTGGGTGGCCACCTGGTCGCCGGTGGCGCCGCGCGCATTGATGCCGACCTGGGTGGGCGAGGCCTGCAGCTTCGCTTCGGCTTCCGGCACCACCTTGGCAAAGCCGTCGGAGGTCACCACTGCGTAACCCTGCAGACGCAGGGCGGACGTGAGCAGCGAAAAGGTGTCGGCCTTGCTGAGCGGCTTTTCGGACACCAGCGTGAGCGTGCCCTTGACGCGCGGGTCGATGATGAAGGTCATGCCCGTGTAATGGCCGACTGCCTTGATGACCGATTCAATGTCGGCGCCGACGAAGTTGAGCGCGGCCTGGTCTTCCGGCGCGGCGGCTACCTGGACCGGTGCGCCGGCAACGGCGCAGCACAGCATGACGGCGGCAGCGGCACGGCGCAGCGAAGGGGTGTGGAGTGTGCTTACAGACTGTTTTTTCATCATTTAAACTCTAACGCGATAATGTTCTTGCCGCCCACCATTCGGCGCTGGCCCAGGAGACTTAAGAGATTGCCCAGCGTTTCTTCATATCCGTCCGCAGCTTCTGCCTGTCCGGCAAACTGGAAGCGCCCTTTGTCGAGCGACCCGGTTCCCGATAACAGCAGCGCACCGCGCACTGTCCTCAAATTCAACTGCGCCTGCTGTCCGTTCCAGTCCATGGCCAGTTCATAACTGCCCAGGGGCTTGACCGGCGCCATGCGCGAGCCCATATCATTCATCGCCAGCATCGTGCGTCCCTTGACGTCAAGCGCATTGCCGGCGCGCGCCAGGCCAAGGGTGCTCCATGACAGCTGCATGGCGCCACTGGGCGCCAGCGTGTTCAGTGGCGCGCCCAGTCCCGCCAGCCGCTCGGCCGGCACATTGACCGTGGCCGGGCTGACCTGCCACTCGGACCAGGTGCCGCTGACCGTCACCGGCTGCGACAGCGCATCCGGATTTTCCAGCTGCAGGTCGACCTGGCCAAGCAGCGCCAGGGGCGACAGGCGCCAGCTGAAGCGTCCCGGCAGCAGCGGGGTGACCGCGCCGTTGCTCGCTGCCGCACCGCCGATATAGGCCGAACCGCGCCACAGCGTACCCTGCGCGTCGCCCAGCGTCAAACGTCCCTGGGTACGCTGTTCGACAATCTCGCCCAGCCAGGTGGCGGGCAAAAATATCAGCACGGTCAGGGCGACAGTCGCGGCGACAGCCGACAACCATAGCACAGCGCGCTTCATCGGGCCGCTTCGGCTGTGGCCTGGCGCAGCGTCAGCGTGGCATCCACCTGGCCGAGGGGCGTACCTGCCGTCACGGCCAGGTCCTGCACTTCGATCCGGTGGTCGCGCCGCTGGGCGTCGAGCCAGCTGTACAAACCGGCAAACGGCACGTTGGTGAACTGCAGCTTGGCATAGTCGCCCGTCATGGCCAGCGAGGTGGGCGACAGCGAGCGCGCCGCCAGACTGGCACTGAGTGCTTCCTTGGTCATGGGCGTGACCTGGGGCGGCGCCTGGCGCGCCAGGTCACCGGCCTCGCGCGCCAGCGCTTCCACGCGCGCGGCCTGCTCGCGCATCTCGGGCAGCTTCTTGTTCAGCGTGGCGATGCCCGTGACGGCCGGGTCGATCAACAGCATGTAGACCAGGGCGCCGGCCACCGTGGCCCCGCCCACGGTCAGATAAGTACGTTCTTTTTCGGTGCGGGCCAGCCAGTACAGGGCAGCGCGTTCACGCACATTGGCAATTGCAGTGACGGGATTCATTTGCTCTCTCCTGCGCTGCGCACGATCCAGACGCCGCCGCCGGTGTCGTCCAGGGTCAGCTTGCGGGTGGCAAGCGAGGTTTTCAACAGGCCCGCTGCAGCAGGGTCCAGCGTCTCGGGCTTGACCTTGACGGTCAGGGCGCGGTCGCGAAAGCCCAGCGAGGCCAGTTCCACAGGCCGCGGCAGCGCGCGCGCGGCCTCGCCAAAGGCGGCCGCCAGGTACTGGAATTCGCTTGACGTGATCTGGCCCATGCCGGACTTGGCACGGTCGATATTCTGGCGCATCTGCTCAACCGGAAAAGCGCTGACCACGGCCGTGGGATACACGGCCGTGAAGGTCTTCTTGATATTGGCGTTGATGGCGTCGGCCTCGCGCTTGAGGCGCATGTGCTGCACGTTCAGGCCCACCAGGTTGACGATCACGGCCAGCAGCGCCAGGCGCAGCGGCCAGCGCCATTTTTTCCAGTCGCGGGCGGGGGCGCCGGCCGAACCAAGTCCGGGGACCAGGTCCAGCGTGGAGCTCCTGGCGCCGGCAATCCAGTGCGCCCAATTTTCCGCTTCCAGCGATATGCCGGGACCCGCTTCGGCCACCAGCGCCTGGTATTCGCCGAGCCGCTCGGCATCCACGTACAGGTGCAATGGCGCCTCGCCCGCCAGCGCGCGCGCCGTCTGCAGGGCGACCGCGGGTGAGCCTTCCAGCGCCAGCCCCATGCCGTGGTATACGCCATGACGCAGGGTGATGCCGTCGCTGTCGATGACGCACGAGACATTGCCGGGCACGATGGGCAGGCACAGTTGCGCCGGCACGGCCGACACTGTGCGCGCACCCTGCGCCAGCAGCGACTTGACCAGTTGTTCGAGCCACTCGCGGCGGGCCACGGCGACGGTGCGGGTGCCGTCGTCCACCAGGGCCGGGGCGGCCACCAGCACGCAGTCTTCCGGGTCACCCAGAATCTGCTCTTCGACCAGGTTGGGCAGCGCGGCCTTGAGGCGCGCCGGTGACAGCGGCGGCGCTTTCACATCCAGCAGCGATACGTCGGCAGCGGCCAGGATCAGTACCACGTGGCGGCTGGCGGCAATGGCGTCGCCCATGCCGCGCAAGGCGCCCTCACCCTGCTGTACCAGCGAACCACCGTCGGCCACGAGGGCAAAGCGCGCCAGGGCGCCTTCGCTGTCGGCGCGGGCTGGCAGGCGGATAAATAAAGTAGTCAAACAGTCTCGCTTTCGTTCTAGTTTTGCCTTACCCACACCGTGTAGGCCTTCTGGGCCATGCCCGGCGCAGCCATCGCCGGACGCTGCACCAGGGCCTCGGAGTCCAGCGCCGCGCGGTCAAGCCGCACCCGCGCCTGCACCAGGAACCACTCGCTGGTGATCGAATACACATGCTGCGCCGGATGCCGCTCGCGCGGGACGCCATGCAGCTGGCTCAAAAAATCAGCCTCAAAATTCCAGTCGGCGCGCTTGCGCTGCGCCACCAGCGCCTGCCCCTGCGCCAGCGAAAAGCCCGGGATCAGGGCCGAGATCACCTCCGCGCTGGCCGTGTTCACGTTGACGCGGGTCTGCCCCACGGGCTGGCCATTGACCATCGACGGCAGCACGATCACGTACTCGCGCAGCTTGTTGATGATTTCCGGCGTATAGCCAGGGATGATCAACAGGTCCTCGAGCTGCGTGAGCGCCATCGGCGCCGTGGTGCGAATCTGCCCCTGCGACACCGGTTGCTGCTGTTGCTGTTGCTGCTGTTGCTGCGGCGGCTGGCCTTCGCCCGGAATCGGCGGCATGGCTTCGCCCCCGCCCAGCGGTTTGGGGGGCAGGGGCGAACCCAGTGCCACCGCATCGGCCGTCTTCTTGGCCAGCGCCGGATCGATCTGCAGGTTGACCAGCAAACGCTTGTAAATCTCCAGGTGCAGAGGATCGACCTGCGGCCCCAGCGCCAAATTTGTTAGATTGTAACGCGAGGTGGCGTCCACAATCCGTCCCGACAGCGTCGCATCGAAAGTTTCTCCTTCCACGCGCTCGCGGTCAACAAATTGATCGAGCCGCGTTTCGGCCAGCGGCGTGTTCCATACGTCGTGCAGCGAGGTCTTGCTGGCCTTGTTGAAGCGCACCAGCGCGAACTTGGACCAGTCGATACCGCCGCGCAGCATCCACTTGGTCTGCAGGTGCAGGCGCTGGTTTTCCATTGACCGCACCTGGACCTGCTGGGTCCAGAACAGGCTGGCCACGATCGTCACGGCCAGGGTGGTCAACAGGAGTGCCGTAATGACGGCCACGCCGCGCTGGCGGACAGGCAAAGTGTTCATCGTGGCGTGAGCAGGAAGGATTTGATCAGCGCGGCCGGCACGTCCTTGATCTGCAGGGCGATCTGCAAGCCCTCCGGCGTGGTGATGACCTGGGAGGCCTGCGGCGAATTGGGATCGACGGCCATGACCATGGCCGGCGCGCCCCAGGCGTTGTTTTGCCAGGTCTGCACCGTCATGCCCAGCACGCCGGACTGCAGTGCCACCGGGGGCGTGGTGTCGGTGCCGCTGGTGGCGGCCTTCCACATAGCGTCGAGCTGCATCAGGTCGCGCGTGGCTACCGATTCGCGCCGCTGCAGCACGCCGTCGGCCACGCGGTAGGCAATCACCTGCACCCGGGCCGGTTCATTCTCGTGATAGACATTGCGCACCATGATCAGGCTGTCGTTGGCGGCCAGCAGATTGGGGCGGCTCTGGATGGTGGCGGTGTCGGTGAGGTGTTCGGCGTCGCTCTGCATCTGGGCAAAGGCCAGCTGCATGCCGCGCGTGGCTTCAATCTGGCTGGTGAGTGTGATGCGCGCCCGCACCACGCCATCGAGGCCGCGCCAGCCCAGCACCGCCACAATGGCCAGGATGCTGATGGCAACGAGCAGCTCCACCAGCGTGAAGCCGTGGCTGCGCCAATGCGCGTACGCCAGCATCACTGCAGCACCAGCTGCGCGAGCTTGATGATGCGGCGGTCCATGGCGCCGTCGTCATACACGCTGACTTCCACCCGGCGGAAAGCAGGGTTGGGGGTGGCCAGCACTTCTTCCTGGCACACCAGTTTCAGTTCGCCCTGCGGGCACTCGAACGTACGCTTGCCCACGGGAGGAAACTGGTTTTCAAGCCGGATCTGCACCAGCCGGTTTTCGGCCGCCCAGGTGGCCATCATGGCCGCGCGCAGGCCGGCGCTGTTGGCCGACAGGCTGCCCACCGCGCGCATGGATGCGCCCAGCGCGGTGCCGACGATGACCAGCGCCACCAGCACTTCGAGCAGGGTAAAACCGCGGGACCGGCGTGGAGTAGGCATCATCTCGCTCATTCAACGACAAAGTGGCCGATGCCGTCGGCGCGCACGGCAACGCTGTCGTCGCCAATGGCCAGCGTCAGCACGAAGGGCTTGTCTACCGGCTCGCGGCCGAACGTGATGCGCATGGGCGTGCCGCTGCCGGCCGAAGGTGGATCGATCATCAGTTTCATGGGCCCGCCCTTGAACTCGCGCTCGCGCAGCAGCTCTTCCTTGGTGACCGGCTCCCAGCCCGACTCGTTGCGCACCAAGAAACGATAGCGTTCGGAGTCGGCCTCAAAGGCGACCAGCTTGTTGCGGACAATCGCTTCATCACGCGCCAGCTGCAGGAGCAGTGCGATGCGGCTGGCCTCATTTTGCAGCCGCTGGCGCGGGCTTGGCAGCGCGTTGAAGGAAACCATGCCGAGCGTGATCCCGATGATGACCAGGACGACCATCACCTCAACCAGCGTGAAGCCGCGCATGGCGCGGCCGTTCGCCTTGCGGCCCTGCAGGCTTCCAGTCAAACGAGACTCCTCAGATGTCCCAGTTGCCGATGTCGGCATCATCGCCGGTGCCGCCCGGCTGGCCGTCGGCGCCCAGCGAGAACACGTCGACTTCACCCTTTACGCCAGGATGCATGTACTGGTACGGGTTGCCCCATGGGTCGTTGCGCAGCTTGTCCATGTAGCCGCCGCTCTTCCAGCCGCGCGCTTCGGGGCCGGAGGTGGGCTTTTCGACCAGGGCTTTCAGGCCTTGTTCGGTGCTGGGGAAGCGCTGGTTATCAAGCTTGTACAGGTTCAGTGCGGTCATGGTGGAGCTGATGTCGCTCTTGGCCGCGGTAATGCGCGCTTCGACCGTGCGGCCGAGCAGCTTGGGCACGACCAGCGCGCCCAGAACACCAATGATCACCACCACCACCATGATTTCGACAAGGGTGAAACCGCGCTGGGCGCGGCCGGTGCGGCGATTGAAGACTTTTTGCATAGTTTCTCAGTCGGTCGAAAAAGAGGGTTGACGAAGTATATAGGTGGAGCGGGCCAGCCTATGAAAAATCCATTGTAAGCCAATTGTAAGGCCATGCGGATTCTGCGCGCGAAGGTTGTCGAGTGGACCAGCATGCGACGGCACCATCCGGAATGTGCTCAAAATATTATATGTGGCGGAATGCTAACACCTATCCTTGCCAAAGTCTGCCTGACAAGGCCGATCGGCTTCTATTTGATCGGCAGTTCCGGCATGATTTGCATTGTTATCAACTCTTCATGCCACCATGTTCCTCATCCTGCTTAACTATAAAAAGCCCTTGTCCGAAGTCGACCGCTTCGTCGCCGAACACCGTGAGTTTTTGGCAGAACAGTACGCCGCCGGCGTTTTCAAGCTATCCGGCCGCAGGGAACCGAGAACGGGCGGTGTCATTCTCGCCCGTGCTGCCAGCTTGCCCGAGATCGAAGCCGTCATCAGCCGCGACCCCTTCCATCGCGAGCAGATTGCCGACTACGAGATCGTCGAATTTTGCCCCACCATGAGCAGCGCCGATCTCGCGCACCTGACCGAAGCGTGAGCCTAGTGGTGATGGCCGCCCGCTGATCCAGACGAGGCGGGCGACGGCGCCAGTGCCCTCAATTGCGGCGCATTCTCCACAAACGGCACGATGCCGAGCTCCGTGTGGATCTCGTGCGGGTAGAGCAGCTGCCCGCGCGTGATGACTGCAGCTACCTTGCGGATGTCCGCGATGTTTTTGGTCGGCTCGCCATCGATCAGCAGCAGGTCGGCCAGCTGGCCCGGCACCACGGCGCCACGCTCGCCGCTGGTGCGGGTGTACTTGGCGCCATTTTTGGTGGCGACCTGGATTGCCTGCGCGGGCGTCAGACCTGCCTGCACCAGCAGTTCAAGCTCGCCCTGCAGCGTGAATCCCGCCATTTCATCGGTCCCCGCCACGATCGGCACGCCAGCCTTGTACAGCAGACCGACGAAATCAACCATCTTCGCGTACGACTTTTCATAGCGCTTGAGCGCGGCGTCGTCGGCGATCTTCATGGTGCCCAGGAACAGGCCGCGCTTGATATCGGGCGGCATATGGTCGGCCACGGCGGCAAAAGGCGTATTCAGCTCGCCATCTTTTTGCTTGAGGAAGGCAAAGGTAGCCAGGGTGGGATCGATGACAGTTCCTTTCATCTTAAGCCTCGAAATGAAATTTTTCACCACCGGCGAGGTGAAGTCCAACGTGCCCGTTTTTTCGGAGGGCAGGATGAAGCGATCCAGGCTGCGCGTTTCGGTCTGCGGCGTGGCCAAAAAGTTGAGCATGACCTGGTTGATGTGATTGAGTTCATCAAAGCCCGCGTCCAGCGCCTCGTGCGCGCGCAAGCCAACCGGCACGTGGCCGGACACATGCAGCCCGCGCTGGTGGGCGTAGGCGACCGTCTGCTTCAGGATCTCCTTGGGGAAGGAATTGTAGATCTTGAGCTGCGGGTAGCCGTGGCCCGCATACCAGTCGATGGCCTTTTTGGCCGCGTCCAGGTCACTGACCACAAAGCCGTTATTGGCCGAGTACTTGCTTTTCCCTTCCAGGAAACCGGCCGGCACCACGCGCGGCGACAGCAAGCGTCCACTGGCCGCTTCATCGAGCATTTCCTGCAGCGAGGCGTTGTCGTTGCCCATGTCGCGCACGGTGGTCACGCCCGCCGCCAGGTGCAGGCCGCCATCCCAGCGGCCCACGTGGCCGTGCATGTCGAATAGCCCTGGCAGCATGACGCGCCCGCCGGCGTCGATCTCGGCATCGGCGCCCGCGCCGTGCGAGCCGGCCGGCACCACTGCCGTGATGCGGCCGCGCAGAACATACACGTCGGACGGCGCCCCAAGCGTCGCCTTGTCGCTGTTAAATACGCGCGCGTTGCGTACTACGGTCAGCCCGGGCATGGGATGCTGCAGGCGGCTGGCCAGGTCGGCCAGCATGGCCGCTTCCGCCTTTTTCTGGCGCTCGGTCAAAACCGGGGCGACATCCTTCCACCCTGCTTCCGTCATGGCGCGGTAGCCGGGAACGATGCGTGCAAACAGCCGCGGCGAGGCGCCAGTGGTGGCCCAGTAAAAGGTGGGTGACAGGCCAACGCCGGTCGCCGCCAGCAGCTGGACGGTCTGCTTGTGCTCACCATTGGACACTTCCACCTGGTCCAGCACACGCATGCTCAAGGCACCGGAGGGCAGCAGTGGCATCTTCGTGCCCGGCCTGTTGGCCAGTGCGGTAATGGCGTATGAATCGAGGGCGGACGAGGAATTGAGCGGCAGGTACATGGCCGCGCCGGACACCGGCATCGATCCTTGCTCCGTGGTCGAACGCCAGGTGGCAACGCCATCCTTGCGCTCGAACGTATCGTCCACCACCGCGCCGAATGTGGAGTTGCCCTTGACCGAGTAGTGCAGCACACTGCCGTCGGGCGCCATGCGCAGGCGCTCGGTCAGTTCCGGCCCGCGCCCGTTGTCCTTGAAGATGTAGCGCACGGTGGTCACGCCATCGTCGCCCGTCTCCACCACCTGCTCCCCGGCGCGGGTGCCGTTGGCCAGGTGGATGTCGTAGCGCAGCGTGGTGGGCGCTGCGTTTGCGCCAAAGGAGAGCGCCAGCAGCAGCGCCAGTGCGGCATTGTTCTTCATTCAAAACTCCGGGACAGGTTCGCCAAATGGCAGTGCGGCTATCTTAGCGGACGACTGAATCGCCGCGCCATCAAATGCCACTGGCAGCGCACACCGCGCAGCTGTCATTGCGCGCCACGCCAATGCTGGTCCACTCCATGGCGCGTCCGTCGAGCAGCAGCAGGCGGCCGGCCAGCGGGGTGCCAACGGCCATGATGATCTTGAGCGCCTCGGCCGCCTGCATGGCGCCGATCACGCCGACCAGGGGCGCGAACACGCCCATGGTGCTGCAGGCGGCATCCTGGAATGACTGGTCGTCCGGGAACAGGCAGTTGTAGCAGGGCGCACCGGGCAGGCGCGGATCGAACACGCTGATCTGGCCATCGAAGCGGATCGCGGCGCCCGACACCAGCGGCACGCCGGCCGCCACGCAGGCGCGGTTGACAGCGTGGCGCGTGGCGAAATTGTCGCAGCAGTCCAGCACCACCGTGGCTTCGGCCACCAGCTGCGCCAGGCGCTCGCCCGCCACCCGCTCGCGCAGTGCAAGCACCTCGATGTCCGGATTGATTTGCAGGAGTGCCTCGCGCCCCGACTCCACCTTGGGCTGGCCCACGCGCGCGCTGGTATGCATGATCTGGCGCTGCAGATTGGTGAGGTCAACCTCGTCATCGTCGACCAGCACAATGCGCCCCACGCCGGCCGACGCCAGGTACATGGCGGCCGGGGACCCCAGCCCGCCGGCGCCGATGATGAGCGCACTGGCGGCAAGCAGGCGCTCCTGCCCTTCGATGCCGATCTCGTCGAGCAGGATATGGCGCGAGTAGCGCAGCAGCTGCGCGTCGTTCACGAAGCGGCCACTTTATTTGGTGGTGCCGTTTTTGAGTTCCGGCGGCGTGCTCACATCCGGCTTGGCCAGCGGTTCGGCTTCCGCCTTCGCTTCGCGCGGTTCCGCCTTGGACAGCAGCACCGGCTTGCCCTTGAGGTGATTGATGGCCTGGGCCAGCTGGAAGTCGTCGGCGCTGCCAAACTCCAGCGGCTTGCGCGACTTGGCCATGGCCAGCGCGCGCTGGTCTTCTGCGAGCTGCTCGCGGCGCAGCTTGAGGGCGGCGTCTTCCGGCTTGCCGCTGCCGTCCGAGAGGTGCTTTTCCAGGTCCGCTTCGCGCACGCGCACGCTGTTCATGCCGTCGCCTTCGGCCGTTTCATCAACCATCAGGTCCGGCACGATGCCCTTGGCCTGGATGGAGCGGCCCTTGGGGGTGAAGTAGCGGGCGGTGGTGAGCTTGACGGCGGTGTCGGGCGAGAGCTGGCGCAGCGTCTGCACCGATCCCTTGCCAAAGGTTTGCGTGCCCATGATGATGGCGCGCTTGTAATCCTGCAGCGCGCCGGCCACGATTTCGGACGCCGAGGCCGAGCCGCCATTGACCAGCACCACCATGGGCACCTTCTTGAGCGCCGCCGGCAGCCTGGCCAGCGGGTCGCCCTCGCCGGGGCTGGCGTAGAATTCGCGCCGGCCGTAGAACTTCTGGTTGGAGTCGCGCAGCTGGCCGGTGGTGGACACGATTTCCTGGTTGGGCGGCAGGAATGCGGCCGATACGCCCACGGCGCCCGGCAGCAGGCCGCCCGGATCGTTGCGCAGGTCCAGCACCAGGCCTTTCATCTGAGGATTTTGCGCGTACAAGGCGTTGACCTTCTTTGCCATGTCATCGAGCGTCTTTTCCTGGAACTGGCTGATGCGCAGCCAGCCGTAGCCAGGTTCGATAATCTTGCCCTTGACGCTGACGACCTTGATCTGTTCGCGCGTGAGCGGCACGATCCAGGGCTTGTCCTCGCCCCTGCGCGCGATGGTGAGGACCACCTTCGATTTGGGCTCGCCGCGCATTTTCTTGATGGCTTCGTCCAGCGTCAATCCCTTGACGGGCGTGCTGTCGATGCGGGTGATCAGGTCGCCGCTCTTGATCCCGGCGCGAAAGGCGGGCGAATCCTCGATGGGGCTGACAATCTTGACGTAGCCGTCTTCCATGGCCACCTCGATACCCAGGCCAACGAAGCGGCCCTGCATGCTGTCGCGCATTTCGGCGTAGGCTTTTTTATCGAGATAGACCGAGTGCGGGTCGAGCGAACCGACCATGCCGGAAATGGCCTGGGTGAGCAGCTTCTTGTCCTCGACCTTTTCCACGTAGTCGGACTTGATGAGGCCATACACATCGGCCAGCTGGCGCAGTTCGTCCAGCGGCAGCGGCGCGGCGCCGCCCTTTTGCGCGAACGCGGAAAACTGCACCGAGGCGGCAAAGCCGGCCACCATGCCAATGCCGACCAGGCCGAGATGTTTGACTTTCATGCGTGCGTACCCTTAGAAGCTGATCCAGGACGCTGGATTGAAGGCCGCGCCCCTGTGCCTTAGCTCAAAGTATAGCCCCGATTCTTCGCCACCGCCGGTGTTTCCGGCGCTGGCAATCGGGTCGCCGCCCTTGACGGCGTCGCCCACGCGCTTGAGCAGCGACTGGTTGCTGCCGTAGATGGACAGGTACTCGCTGCCATGGTCGACAATGATGAGGTTGCCGAAGCCGCGCATCCAGGACGCAAACACGACGCGCCCGGCGGCAATCGACCTCACTTCGCTGCCTTCGGGCGCCTTGATGAACACGCCCTTCCAGCTTGGCCCGCCGTCACGCTTGCTGCCAAAGCTGGCGGCCAGCTGGCCGGCCACGGGCGAGCGCAGCTTGCCCTTGAGGCTGGCAAAGGCGCCGTCCGGCGCGGCAGGCGCCAGGGCAATGTCGGCCGGACGCGCGGGCGGTTCGGCCGGCTCCACGGGCCGCTGCACCACCTTGGGCGGCTCGGCCTCGACCGGGTTGGCCGGCTTGGCGCCGGGGTTGGCAGCTTCGCGCGCCAGCCTTTCCTGCTCGGCCTGGGCGCGCGCGCGGGCCAGCGCGGCCGCTTCCGCCTGGGCCCGGGCGCGGGCGGCGGCCACGGCTTCCTGGCGCCGCTTTTCGGCGGCGGCCGCCTCGGCCTGCTGTTTGATGAGGCGTGACAGGCGGTCCACCAGGCTCGTCATGCGCTGCTGGTCTTTTTCCAGCGAACCAATCTGGCGGCGCTGGGTCACCGCTTTCTTGGACAGCGTGCCCAGCACGGCAGCCCGCTTGGCCTTTTCCCGCTCCAGCAGCGCTTTCTGGTCGCGCTCTTCCTGCGCGATTTCATCGAGCTCGGCCTTGGCGTTCTGTTCTTTTTGCTGGTTGGTCTGCACCTGCGCCAGGTTGTTGCGCAGCGATGTGAGCAGCTGGGCCTTGGCGCGCGACACGTAGGCCATCAGCTGCATGTCGCGGTTGATGCGGTTGGGGTTGTCGCCCGAGAGCAAGAGCTTGATGCGGTCCTCGTTGCCGGCGATATATTGTTCGCGCATGAGGTCGGCCAGCTGCTTTCTTTGCGCCTCCACCACGGCGGCCAGGCGGGCCTGTTCCTCGGCCAGGGTTTCCAGGCGCTGGCCTGTTTCCACCTGCTCCTGCGCCAGTTCCTTGAGCTGGCGGTTGGCGTTGGAAATGGCCTCTTCGGACTCGGCCAGGGTATCGGCCGCGTCCTCCTTCTGGTCTTCGATCTTGGCCAGCTCGCTTTTCATGCGCGCCAGCTTTTGCGCAATCTCAGCGCGCGTGGCTTCGGCAGCAGCCTTTTGCTTGCTGCGTTCCGTGACCTTTTTCTGGGCCGCGCCGGCCGGGCCGATGGCAGCGGCCAGGGCCACGCACAGCATGGCCCAGCCGCCCAGTTTCTTCAAGTGCTTCAATTGGCGATACAAAACTTATTTGGCCTTCCCTTGATTGGCCACGGCAGCCACGGCGGCGGCAATGGCTTCCTGGTCGCCCAGGTAATAGTGGCGGATCGGTTTCAGATCGGCGTCGAGCTCGTACACCAGCGGCTGGCCATTGGGGATGTTGAGGCTGACGATATCTTCATCGCTGATGCCGTCGAGCATCTTGATCAGGGCGCGCAGGCTGTTGCCGTGGGCCGAGATCAGGATTTTCTTGCCGGCGCGGATGGCCGGCGCGATCTCATCATCCCACACGGGCATCACGCGCGCGACGGTGTCTTTCAGGCATTCGGTCAGGGGAATGCTGTCTTTCGGCACGCCGGCGTAGCGCGGATCGGCAAACGAGGTGCGCTCGTCGGACGCTTCCAGGGCCGGCGGCGGGGTGTCGTAGCTGCGGCGCCATACCAGTACTTGCGCGTCGCCATACTTGGCGGCCGTTTCGCCCTTGTCCAGGCCTTGCAGGGCGCCGTAGTGGCGCTCGTTGAGGCGCCAGTCATTCTTGATCGGCAGCCACATCATGTCCATGTCGTCCAGCGCCAGCCACAGCGTGCGGATGGCGCGCTTGAGGACCGAGGTGTAGGCCAGGTCAAAGGTAAACCCGGCTTCCTTGAGCACCTGGCCGGCCTGCTTCGCTTCCTTGACGCCCTTTTCCGTCAGGTCCACATCGGTCCAGCCGGTGAAGCGGTTTTCGAGATTCCAGGTCGATTCGCCATGGCGCATGAAGACAATTTTGTACATGTGTGTAGTTCCAGGAGTGGGTAGGATGGGTGGGATTTTATTCGCAATCGGCTTCTATTTTATAATGCGCGCATTGCATTGTCCTAAACCATTGACTTACCACTCATTATTGGAACCCCGTGAACTTTATTATCGACAATATTTTCCTCGTCATCATCGTGGTGGCCTCCGGTGTGGGCCTGCTGCTGCCCGCCCTGTCGCCCCGTGGTGCGCGCGTGTCGCCCCAGGATGTGGTGATCCGCATGAACCGCGGCAAGAACGTGGTGGTGGATATCCGTACGGCAGAAGAATTTGCCAAAGGGCATTTGCGCGACGCGAAAAACATTCCGCTGGCAGACTTCTCCTCACGTATCGGCGAACTGGAAAAATCCAAGGGCAAGAGTATCGTCGTCGTGTGCCAGACTGGCGCGCGCGCGGACAAGGCTGTAAGGCAGCTCCAGGCCGCCGGATTTGATGATGTGGTCGCCCTCGATGGCGGCCTTGTCGCGTGGCAGGCAGCCAGCCTGCCCCTCGCCAAATAAGAAAGGAATGACCATGCCAGCCCAAGTTGTGATGTACACCACCGCCGTCTGCCCCTACTGCGTGCGGGCCGAGCGCCTGCTCGATGCCAAGGGCGTCAAGATTGACAAGATCCGCGTCGACCTCGACCCGGAACAGAAAACCATCATGATGCAGAAGACGGGCCGCCGCACGGTGCCGCAAATCTATGTGGGCGATACCCACGTGGGTGGCTTCGACGACCTGTACGCGCTCGACCAGGCCGGGCGCCTGGACCCCTTGTTAAACGGGGCTTGAACCCCACATGGGGCGAGGACGGCGGGCCGGCCCGATGCCAGCCTCGCTGTCACGCTCGCGCAAAACTATGTGTAAGCCGTATTGGTTTTGATACAATTACCGTCGCCCCAGGCACACTCTGAACGGCCATTGCCGTTCTTTTTATTTCATAACGAAAGCGTTCCATGTCTGACGAAAACCAGCAACCAGTATTCCAAATCCAACGCGTCTATCTGAAAGACATGTCGCTGGAGCAACCGAATTCCCCGGCCATCTTCCTCGAGCAGGAAGCGCCAGCGATCGAAGTGTCGCTTGACGTGGGCGCCGAAGCCATTGCCGACGGCATCTACGAGTCGACCGTCACCATCACCGTGACCGCCAAGGTCAAGGACAAGGTCGCATTCCTGGTGGAAGGCAAGCAGGCCGGCATTTTCGAGGCACGCAATATTCCTGCCGACCAGATGGACCCGCTGCTGGGCATCGGCTGCCCGAACATCGTGTACCCTTACCTGCGCGCCAATATCGCCGACGTGATCACCCGTGCCGGCTTCCCGCCCGTGCACCTGGCTGAAATCAATTTCGAAGTGTTCTACCAGCAGCGCCGCCAGGCACTGGCCGAAGCAGCAGGCTCGGCACCGGCTCCTACTGCAGCCGTCTAAGCTTCACCAGCAGTCGCAGCACCAGGGTGGGATGTGCTCCCCACCCTGCCATCCTCGGCGAAGGCCATCATGACAATCCCACGTTTCATTGCCGGCGCGGCGCTGTTGCTCGCTTCGGTATCGGCACAGGCATTCGATTTCAAATCGGTCGGCAATACGCCCGCCATTTTGTATGACGCCCCTTCCGTGCGCGGCGGCAAACTGTATATCGCGCCGCGCGGCATGCCGGTCGAAGTCGTGCTCAGCTACGGCGACTGGGTCAAGGTGCGCGACATGAGCGGCGACATGGCGTGGACGGAAGCGAAGATGCTCACGCCCAAGCGCAATGTGATCGTGCGCGTCAATGGCGCCAAGGTCAGGCCCACGCCGGACGAGAGCGGCATTGCGCTCATGACGGCCGACAAGGGCGTGCTGCTGGAACTGGCCGACCCGACTTCCAACGTCTGGATCAAGGTGCGTCACCGCGACGGCATCATTGGCTTTGTCAAATCCAGCGATATCTGGGGCATCTGATTTTGCCCCCATTGGACCCCATGCATACACCACCTGGCAATCACATTACTGTCCTCGGCGCCGGCGCCTGGGGCACCGCCGTGGCGCTGGCCCTGTCGGCCCGCCACAATGTCCTGATCTGGGGCCGCGACCCGCTCGCCATGGCAGCCATGGACACGGCCCGCGAAAACACCCACTACCTGCCCGGCTTTGCATTGCCGCCGCAGCTGCAGGTCACCGGCAACCTGGAATCTGCGCTGGCGCACCTGGATGACCCGGCGCCGCTGCTCATTGCCGCCTGCCCCGTAGCCGGCCTGCGGCCCCTGCTGCAGCAGCTCAAACCCCATGCCATTCCCAACATCGTGTGGCTGTGCAAGGGCTTTGAGGGCGGCAGCGGCATGCTGCCGCACCAGGTGGTGCAGGACGTGCTGGGCGAGGCGGTGCCGGCTGCGGCCCTCTCGGGCCCATCGTTTGCCCAGGAAGTGGCGCGCAGCCTGCCGTGCGCCCTGACGGTTGCGTCCTCCTCGCTGGCCCTGCGCGAATCCGTGGTGGCCAGCGTTCATGGCGGCACTATGCGCGTCTATGCCTGCGACGACATGGTGGGCGTGGAAGTCGGTGGCGCCGTCAAGAACGTGCTGGCCATTGCCACCGGCGTGGCCGATGGCCTGGGCCTGGGCTTGAATGCGCGCGCCGCCCTGATCACGCGCGGGCTGGCGGAAATCACGCGCCTGGGCACGGCCCTGGGTGCCAATCCCGGCACCTTCATGGGCCTGACCGGCATGGGCGACCTGATCCTGACCTGCACCGGCGACCTGTCGCGCAACCGCAAGGTCGGCCTGGAGCTGGCCAAGGGCAAGGCGCTCGATACCATTGTGGCCGAACTGGGCCACGTGGCCGAAGGCGTGCCCTGCGCCAGGGCCGTGCGCGCACTGGCAGCGAGCATGGATGTGGACATGCCGATCACCAATGCCATTGCCGGCGTCTTGTTTGACGGGGACACCCCGCAGGACATGCTGGCCCAGCTGCTGGCACGCGATCCGCGCGACGAAGTCGCGTGAAGCAGTGGCTTGAGGCAGACCCGGTGGCCTGACGGCGCCGCTTGCGGCCCGGCCCAGCGCCCGATCAGCGCTGCAGCACTTGCGCGTGTTCTTCCCCTTTTGGATTGAGCAGGATGGTCAGCAGGCCCACCGCGTCTTCGTTGGCGCGGATGGCATGCGGCACGCCGCCCAGCAGGTACACCATCTCGCCCGGGCGCAGGATGGTGGAAGTGCCATGGGCGTCGCACACCAGTTCGCCGTGCAGGCAGAGCAAGGTGATTTCCCCATCGACCTTGTGCAGCGGCATGTCCCGCTCCTTGGGCAGCACCAGGCGGATCAGTTCCATGTGCTCGGTCTTGGCCAGCGCGATGGAAGTGAAATGGGCAATATCGTCTTCGGTGCGCTGCAAGCGAATCAGTTCGCCTGAGGCGGCGTGGGGCAAGGCCATAGCATCTCCTGTCAGTCTTGTGTGGGGGCAACCTCCACGCCGCGCAGCCAGGCGACCAGCGTGTAGGCATCCTTGAACGCGCGCGCCAAATCAGGTACGAGCTGGTCGGGTTCGTTCAGCTTGAGCTTGACTTCGGTCCACACGAAAAAACTCTTGAGCTTGATGTACTCGATGTGCGGATGGCCGGGGTCGTAACCTTTGGGCGGGCGCTGCAGTTTGTCTTCGTGCAGCATGCTGTCGCCAAAGGTGCTCCGCATGGCCTTATTCTTGATCACTTTGGCAAATCCTGGCGCATCGTTGACGAGCGCGGCGCGGATCGCCTTCAGGCGTGGCGGCGGCGGCAGGTATTCGCCGGCCCCGATGCCGAGCGTGCCATCGCCATCGATGTGGAAATAATAGGTGGGCCCACCGCCGGCGCTGGGTCGGCGCAAATCCCTGGGCGTGATGCCGGCCGAAAAGCGCGTCTTGTAGGGCCGCTTGTCGGCGGCAAAGCGGATATCGCGGTTGATGCGGAACATGGCCTTTTTCGGATTGCAGGCCACCACTTCACGGTCAAATGTGCCCAGCTGCGCAATCAGTTGCGTCACCACGGCTAAAAATTCTTCGCGCAGGATATCGTAGCGCGGCTTGTTCATGATGAACCAGGGACGGTTGTTGTTGTCGGCCAGCTCGGTCAGGTATTGCGTCAGGTCGCGCAGATGCATGGGTTCATGTCGTTAAGGTAGTGAAAATGCCGCGCACAGCGCGGCCACCGAGGAAAGTGGGGGCGCTCAGCTGGAGGACAAGGTGCTGGCCGCGCCGTTGCGCAAGCCCCAGAACTGCGGGGCCAGGCCGGTGTGGCGGCCCCTGACCTGCTGCGCCAGGCGCGCCAGCTCGGCCGCGGCGCCGCCCTCGGCCTCGCCGTTTCCCAGGGCGCGGAAGGTGGTCAGGGGAGTCTGTTGGGCGAGCCAGTCAAACAGCTTCTGGTACTGGTCCAGGTTGTCCATCGCGTATTCAAAGGCCGCCTGCACCTGGTCGCCGCTGGTCGCCACCGGGATGCGGGCGCCCGAGGCTGCGATCAAGCCTTCGATCTTGCGCGTATTCGATGGCAGCGCAACGAAGGGCTTGCCCGCGCGCGCGGCCAGGTAGATGCCATGATGGCGGGCCGTGATGATGATGCTGGCTGCCGACCAGTCCGCGACCGCGCCGCGCCAGAGGTGGGTATGCATGCCGTGCTGCAGCGGATAGTAAAAGCTGCCTTCCACATTGTCGAGGATCTGGCGCAGGGTGGCGCCCACGTCGGCGTCGCGGAAAGGATGCCAGTCGGTCACCACGATCTGGCCGGACAGGTCTACCGCGGCGTCGGCCGAAAAGACGGCCGCCATGAAGGAGTCCGGCACCAGGCGCGCGGGCAGGCCCAGGCTTTCCGCATGGCGCAGCGATTCGGCATCGCGAATGCAAAAGTCATCCAGCCGGCCCAGGATGTCGAGCCAGCCCGTGTGCGCTTCGAACACGGCATTGACGATCAAGGTCTTCTTGCCCAGCTGCTGGGCCGCGCCCAGGCAGGCAAAGTATTCGCTGCCAAAGCCATGGTGCAGGGTGCCTTCGCCATTGATGACCATGGCATCGCAGGCTTCGATGCGGCGCCGCAGGGCGGGATCGGCCAGCACGGCGGCGATGGCAGCGTCCTCGTCGCTCCCGGCAAAGCTGCGCAGCTCGCCAAGGAAGGCGCGGTCGCTGACAATGTGGCCGGCGTCACCGAGCAGGCGCGCATGGGCGTCGGACACGGCCTGGCAGCCGACGTGGGGAATGGTGGCGGTATCGTTGAGCAGGAAGACGTTCATGGCAGCCTACGGGCCAGTCGAAAGTCCCATGATAACCGTGCAGCCAAGAAAAAGCCCGCGCGATGGCGGGCTGCATGCCGGGCCGATGGCGTCAGCGAATGATGATCTGCAGGGCGCGGATGTCGCTGTAGCCGGCACTGGTGGTCACGCGCAGCGAAGCATTGTAGGTGCCGGGCGCGGTATAGGCATGGCTGGCGCTGGCACCGTAGACCACCGGCGAGCCGTCGGCAAAATTCCATTCATAGACCGTGATGGCGCCGTTGGAGGCCGTGCCCGAGAACGTGATGGTGGCCGACGCCGTGGCGCTGGTGGCGCTGGCGCTCACGATGGCCTGGGGAATGCCGCTGGCCGTGGGCACGGGCGCGGTCACCCTGAGCGAATAGCGGCCGAGGCTGCCATAACTGCTGTAGCCGGTCGTGGCCGGGTCGCCCTTGCCGGTTCCCTGCACGCTGACCCAGTAGGTGCCGGCCGGACGGTTCAGGCTGATGACCCCATTGAGGAAATCGGCGGGATTGGCGCTGGCCACGATGGCATGGGCCGCGTCGCGCACCAGGACCAGCAGATCGGCATTGGGCGACTTGTTAAATGGCCGGGCATCGATATTGATCGTGCCGGCGCCGGCATGCAGCTTGAATGAATCGATGTCGGTCGGCGAATTGATGACGCCCTGGGCATCGTGGACATTGATGCCGTTTTCCAGCGTCGGGGCCAGCACGGCGGCGCTGGCCTTGGTATTGCCGAAATCGTCGGGCGCGACCAGCACGCCATTGCTGGCCATGACGGCGTAGTCATCTTCCTGGTTGTTGGCGCCGGCATACTCGCCCTTGCTGAACTGTACCAGCCAGCGGTAGTATCCCACGCCCATGATCGGCGCCCAGCCAGTATCGAGCGAGCCGTGTCCGCCATAGTAGCCGGTGCCGGCGGCGCCATCGTGCCCCAGGCCCAGGTTGTGGCCGACTTCATGCGAGGTGGCTTCGGCGATGTTTTTCTCGCCGCCCAGCATGTCATAAAACACAAAGGCCGGCTTGTGATAATTGCCCACATTGTCGAACACGCCCACATAGGCAAAGCCGCCGCAGCCGCAATCGCCGCCCAGGGCGGCCGTGAAATTGCGGGTGATCAGGGCGCGGGTGCCGAAGGTGTCATCGGCGCCGCTCGAACGGGTCATCAAGTCTGCCGCCGGTTCCTGCGTGGTGACGTCGACGTCGAAGGCGGCGAAGTCTTCCGACACCCGGCGCCAGATATTCTGGATGGCCGTGAGCTCGGCGGCGCTGAAGGTGCCGGGCACGCCGTCGGTATCGTAGGGCACGGCAATGATGGGGTCGGTACCGTAGGCACTGTTCCAGGCCGTGCCGGTCACGGTGTGGCCATTAAAGTCGAGATAGATCTTGCGCTTGGAAAAGGGGCGTGAATGGAGGCTGAAGGTCTGGTCGAAACCATAGACGGCATTGACCTGGGCGGTATCGCCGCTGGCCTTGACCAGCGCCTCGTCAAAGTAGCCGGGCGGCGGCGGGCCGGCCGGCTCTTCCATGTGAAACAGGCGCCCATGCTTGTCCAGACGGGTGGACTTGTCTTCGCGCATTTGACGGGCAAATTCGGCAGGCGTCTTGCCATAGTAAGCGGCCACTTGCGGCAGGCGGCCGCCCAGGCGGCTGAGCGCCTCCTGGCCGTGGCTGGCGGAACCGAGGTTTAGTACCGGGAAGGCTGGCTTGACGCGCACGGGCGAGCCGTCATAATTCTTGTGCGACTGCGCCACTGCACTGGCCGGCATGAGCGAAGCGGCCGTAATCGCAGCCAGCATGAGTGCGAGAGACATTGTTTTGAACGATAGCGCCATACGCCCCCCGTTAATATTCCAAAGATAATAAACAGTACTTTGGAGAAACTTTAACAGGGATTGTGCCGCTTGCGGCAATGGAGCTCGAGATATGTTTTGCTTGTATCCTCGCAGCAACAAATACCCGGTGTCTACCGAACCCGGGGTGGTGGCGGCCGCACCCCCACCTCAATATTGACGGCGTGCGCACGGTTGCGGCGCATGAGCGTCATGCGGGCCTGCTTTCCTGGCGGCAGTTCGGCCACGGCATTGAGCATGTCGGCGGTGTTGGTGATGCGCTTGCCCGCCACGGTGAGCAGAATGTCGCCCGGCAGCAAACCGGCCCGATGGGCTGGGCCGCCCTCGACCACGCCGGCGATGAGGGCGCCCTCCTCGACAGGCAAGCCAAAACTTTGCGCCAGTTCCGGCGTGATGTCCTGGCTTTCGATGCCGATCCAGCCGCGCACCACGCGCCCCTGCCTGATGATCGCTTCCATCACGGTCTTGGCCGTGCTGACGGGGATGGCAAAACCGATGCCAACCGAGCCGCCCGTTTGCGAGTAGATGGCGGTATTGATACCGAGCAGGTTGCCATTGGTATCGATCAGTGCGCCACCGGAATTGCCAAAGTTGATGGCGGCATCGGTCTGGATAAAGTTTTCAAACTGGTTGATGCGCAAGTTGGTGCGGCCCAGGGCGGAAATAATGCCCATGGTGACTGTTTGCCCGACCCCGAACGGATTGCCGATGGCCAACACCACGTCGCCCACGCGGGCCTGTTCCGCGCGCCCGAGCACAATGGCGGGCAAGTTCGCCAGCTTGATGCGGATGACGGCCAGGTCGGTTTCGGGGTCGGTGCCCACCAGCACGGCCGGGGCCTTGCGGCCATCGGCCAGCACCACTTCGATTTCGTCAGCCGCTTCCACCACGTGATTGTTGGTCAGGATATAGCCGTCAGGACTGACGATGACGCCCGAACCCAGGCTGGACTGGTCTTGCTGGGGAATGCGGTCGCCAAAAAACCGGCGAAAGAAAGGGTCGCGCAGCAAGGGATGGTTCTTGCCCATCGATTTGCTGGTGAGGATGTTGACCACGGAAGGAATGGCGCGCCCGGCTGCATCGCGGTAGCTGCCGGCCGTGGGCGCGAGCAGCGGGGCCTGGCGCACCTGCACCGAATCGGCCACGGTGGCGCCCTGGGCAGGCACGCGCAAGGCGCGCACCCAGTCCGGGCGCACGGCTGTGACGACCATGAACAGCGCCAGGGCCACTGTGACCGCCTGGGCGAACAATAACCAGTAGCGCCGCATGCAATCTCCTATTTCTTTAAAGAATCGCGTATTTCACGCAACAGGACAATATCTTCCGGAATGGCGGCCACCGGAACCGGCGCCGGATCAGCGCGCCGCAGGCGGTTCATGAGCCGGATCATTTGAAATATGACGAAGGCAAGAATGATAAAGTTCAGCAGCACCGTAAAAAAATGGCCGTAGGCAATCACAGCGCCGAGTTTCTTCGCCTCCACCAGGGCCAGGCCCGTGGCCTGGCCGTTGAGCGGCACATAGTAATTGGCAAAATCGAGTCCCCCGAACAGGCGCCCGAGCGGCGGCATGATGATGTCATTGACGAGGGCATCGACAATCTTGCCAAATGCACCACCAATAATCACGCCCACGGCAAGGTCCACCACATTGCCCCGCATGGCAAACTGCCGGAATTCACCCATCATTGTCATGCTGTTCTCCATCGTTTGAAAAGATAATGTCCTGATCATACCGCGAAGTGGCGCAAAACCCAATTGCGCCCTGGGCGCGGCGGTGGCCGATAGCGCGGCCGGGCCGCATGCCGGCGCCTGCAATCGCCACCCCGGACCCGAATATGCGCAAAAAGGCTTGCTTCGGGTGCGCATGGCAACATTTTTTCTTCATTTCGCATGCCGCTTCCCTTATAATTTAAGGTTGCTAGAAGCTCTAAGTGGCTTTTTAAGATTTCGCATTTTGACTGATTGGGGTTGGTATGAGTAACGATAAGCAGGTCGATTCAGGCCGACGCGTTTTGCTCGGCGCCACGTGCGTGGCGGGCGGCGCGGTGGGTTTGGGCACGGCGGGAGTACTGGTAAGCACCTTCCAGCCGTCGGAAAAGGCGAAAGCCGCCGGCGCGCCAGTGGAAGTAAGTGTCGCCGGCATGGCGCCGGGCGAGATGAAGACGGTGGAGTGGCGCGGCAAGCCCGTGTGGATCCTGAAGCGCTCGCCAGAAATGCTGGCATCGCTCAAGAGCACGACGGACGACGTGGCCGACCCCAATTCGGAGCGCAATCCCGGCGAACTGACGCCGGATTACGCCCGTAACGAGTACCGCTCCATCAAGCCGGAATACCTGGTGGCCGTGGGCATCTGCTCGCACCTGGGCTGCTCGCCAACCAGCAAGTTCACTGCCGGTCCCCAGCCGAACCTGCCGGATGACTGGGCAGGCGGCTTCATCTGCCCATGCCATGGCTCGACCTTCGACCTGGCCGGCCGCGTGTTCAAGAACGTGCCTGCCCCGGACAACCTGCAAGTGCCGCGCCACATGTTTGTCGGCGACAACCTGATCGTCGGTAAAGACGAGAAAGGCGAGGCGTAAATCATGGCCGCATTCAAAGAAACCAAGCTGCCGGCCAACGCGCCGGTGGCCGAAAAAGGCCTGGCCTGGGTCGATGACCGCTTCCCCCTGAGCAAGCTGTGGAACGACCAGTGGGGCAAGTACTACGCTCCGAAAAACTTCAACTTCTGGTACATCTTCGGCTCGCTGGCAATGCTGATCCTGGTATTGCAAATCGTCACCGGCATTTTCCTGACCATGCACTACAAGCCGGACGCCAACCTGGCGTTTGCCTCGGTCGAATACATCATGCGCGAAGTGCCGTGGGGCTGGCTGGTACGCTATATGCACTCGACCGGCGCCTCGGCCTTCTTCATCGTGGTCTACCTGCACATGACGCGCGGCCTCATGTACGGCTCTTACCGCAAGCCACGCGAACTGATCTGGCTGTTCGGTTTTGCCATCTTCCTGGCCCTGATGGCCGAAGCCTTCTTTGGCTACCTGCTGCCATGGGGCCAGATGTCGTACTGGGGCGCCCAGGTGATTGTCAACCTGTTCAGCGCCATTCCCCTGATCGGCCCGGACCTGTCGCTGCTCATCCGTGGTGACTATGTGGTGTCGGACGCCACCCTGAACCGCTTCTTCGCCTTCCACGTGATCGCCCTGCCGCTGGTTCTGCTGGGTCTGGTAGCTGCCCACCTGATCGCCCTGCACGAAGTGGGCTCGAACAATCCTGACGGTATCGAAGTGAAGGAAAATCTGGGCCCGGACGGCCACCCGGTGGACGCCATTCCTTCGCATCCTTACTACACGGTGCACGACCTGTTTGGCGTGTCGGTCTTCCTGCTGATTTTCTCGGCGGTCGTGTTCTTTGCCCCGGAAATGGGCGGCTACTTCCTGGAGTACAACAACTTCATCCCGGCCGATTCACTCAAGACCCCGGCGCACATTGCCCCGACCTGGTACTTCACGCCGTTCTACTCGGTGCTGCGTGCCACCACGGCCAACTTCATGTATGTGCTGATGGGTGCCACCGCCCTGTATGTCGCCTTTATCTGGCTCAAGTCGCGCCTGTCGTTCATGACCAAGGTCGCCATTGCCGTGGTCGCCCTGGTGCTGATCATCGGCATGCTGCCAGCGGTGCTGGACGCCAAGTTCTGGGGTGTCGTGCTGTTCGGTTCGTCGGTGATGATCATTGCCGCCCTGCCATGGCTGGATCACTCGCCGGTGCGTTCGATCCGCTATCGTCCTGACTGGCACAAGTATGTGTACGGCGTGTTCTTTGCTTCGTTCCTGATCCTGGGCTACCTCGGTACCCAGCTTCCGACGGACATCTTTACGCTGATCTCGCAGGTCTGCACCTTGCTGTACTTCAGCTTTTTCCTGCTGATGCCGTGGTGGAGCGCTGCCGGCACCTTCAAGCCAGTGCCAAAACGTGTGACGTTTGAACCGCACTAATTGACGACATCACACGCTAAAGGACATTACATGAATTTATCTAAGAAACTGATCGCCATCCTGGCCCTGGTGCCAGGGCTGGTATTTGCGGCCTCGGGCGGTCATCCGCTCGACAAGGTGCCCCAGCAGCAAACCATGGCTTCCCTGCAAAATGGCGCCAAGCTGTTCGTCAACTACTGCCTGAACTGCCACGCTGCTTCGTCGATGCGCTACAACCGCCTCATGGACCTGGGCCTGACGGAAGACCAGATCAAGACCAATCTGCTGTTCTCGGCAGACAAGGTCGGTGAAATGATGACGACCGCCATGCGCCCGGCCGACGCCAAGGAATGGTTCGGCGTGGTGCCGCCGGACCTGTCGGTCATTGCCCGTGCCAAATCATCGTCGGCCGGCACCGGCGGCGACTATCTGTACACTTACCTGCGCACTTTTTACCAGGATGAAACCCGCCCCACCGGCTGGAACAACCTGGTGGTGCCCAACGTCGCCATGCCCCATGTCATGTGGCAGCAGCAGGGCATCCGCACCATCAAGATGGTGGAAGAAGTCGACCCGCATGACGCCAGCAAGAAGATCCAGAAGTTCGCCGGCTTCGAGCAGGTGACCAAGGGCAGCATGACCCCGCTGGAGTTTGACGCCGCCACCGCGGACCTGGTCAACTTCATGCAGTGGATGGCAGAACCGGCCGCCGAAACACGCAAGAAAATGGGCGTGTGGGTGTTGTTCCTGATGTCGATCTTCGTTCTGTTTGCCTGGCTCCTGAGCAAGTCTTACTGGAAAGAAGTAAAGTAAGCCATACAGATCTTGCTGTTTATTCATTACCCGCTGCGGCGGGTGATCATTCCGGGGTGAGCCGCTAGTCGTTTCACCCCCTTTGTTTCTAAGGAACTATAAAAAATGATGGTTCTCTACTCCGGCACCACGTGCCCATTTTCCCAACGCTGCCGCCTGGTCCTGTTTGAAAAAGGCATGGACTTTGAAGTGCGCGATGTGGACCTGTTCAACAAGCCAGAAGATATTTCCACGATGAACCCGTACGGCCAGGTACCGATCCTGGTCGAGCGCGAATTGATTTTGTACGAATCGAACATCATCAATGAATACATCGACGAGCGCTTCCCGCACCCGCAGCTGATGCCGGCCGACCCGCTCATGCGTGCCCGCGCCCGCCTGATGCTGTTCAACTTCGAGAAAGAACTGTTTGTCCACGTCCACGTGCTCGAGAGCGAGCGCGCCAAGGCCAACGACAAGAGCCACGACAAGGCCCGCGCCGAAATCCGCGACCGCCTGACCACGCTCGCGCCGCTGTTCCTGAAGAACAAGTACATGCTGGGCGATGAATTCTCGATGCTGGACGTGGCCGTGGCCCCGCTGTTGTGGCGCCTGGATCACTACGGCATTGAATTGTCCAAGACAGCGGCCCCGCTGATGAAGTATGCCGAGCGTATTTTCTCGCGCCCTGCCTATATCGAAGCGCTGACGCCGTCCGAAAAGGTCATGCGCCGCTGACCCCGGGCAGCCGGCGCCTTTGCGGCGCCGGCCGCATACGTTTCTTGCCGCTTCCTGCCGCCGCGTCCAAATGGCAGTAGACTGGCGTACGACGCGCACCCCACACGAAAAGAACATGTCCGAGATCTCAACCAAGCCCTACATGCTGCGTGCCATTTACGAATGGTGTACCGATAGCGGCTATACGCCTTACCTGGCGGTCAAGGTCGATGCCGCCACGACGGTTCCGATGGAATACGTCAAGAAGGGCGAAATCGTGCTCAACATCAGTTTCGGCGCCACGTCCGGCCTCAAGATGGACAATGACGCGATTCACTTCCACGCCCGCTTCGGCGGCGTGTCGCGCGAGATTTACGTACCGGTGCACAATGTGCTGGCCATTTACGCCAACGAAAATGGCCAGGGCATGGCCTTCGAGGTAAGCGCGACGGCCACAGAGATGCCGGCGCCGGCACCGTCGGACGCCCCGGCCAGCAGCGCGGCGCCCTCGCTGTCGTCGGTGCCCAATTCGCCGCCGGAAGCGGCCGCGCAGGGGCCGGACGACAACAACGACCCGCCGAAAAAAGGCGGGCGCCCGACGCTCACGCGCATCAAATAGCGTATAATCCGGGGCAGTAAAAGTTTCGCCGACTTAGCTCATTTGGTAGAGCAGTTGATTTGTAATCATCAGGTGGCCAGTTCGAAACCGGCAGTCGGCACCAGAATTTAGCAGCAAGATCAGGGGCTACAGCGCATCGCTGTAGCCCTTTTTGCTGGTCGCAGCTTTATGGCAGTCATGTAAGCTCTGTATAACCGGGATGAAGCTACGTTCTCAAATCTGCGTGTTGCCCGCAAGAGGAGCAGAGATGAAACCTTGCTGCGTTAGCGAGTGAATAACGCCTCGTAACAAATAATTGCTTGTAAAGCAAATGGTGTACTGACGGGCTCCCTTACTGATCGGCTCCAGCATTTTACGTTCTACGAGCTTTTTTACCTGATAGGTAACTTGGGTAGTGGTCATACCGACCATCGCTGCGGCTAGGTCGCTTGACTTAGCGACCTTTACTCTGATTGCTTCTGAGAGCACGGCCACTTCCTGAGTCGAGATGAGACCTCTTTGTTTCGAGTATGTAAGGGCCGGCAACAGGATTTTTCCTGTCAGATATTCATAGTTAGTAAGCTTGTCAACTTTCTGCAACTCACTCAAAACCCCCTTCAGCACATACACGCACCAAGCTTCAAGGTTTGGGTTTGTTCCCACATCTGCGCAGGAAAGCATCTTGTAGTAAAGTTCACGATCATTGCAAAATACTGCGGTAGGATTAAGCACCCGGCCATTATCAGCGACGTTAAACCCATACTTGATAAGCAAAGCGTACGTCAGAAGCCTTACTACGCGCCCATTCCCATTGCTGAATGGATGCACCCACCCAAAACGATGATGCGCAAGAGCAATTTTAATGAGATCATATTTCGGCGGGTCGGCGCGATTCACGAACGCGACAAGCTCTTCCATGTATTGAGGCACTTGCACAGCCTCCGGCGGGCAGTGACTAGATTGCGCAATTGAAACTGGAGCGGTGCGGTACGCACCTGGCGTCCGATCTCCCTCGCGCTGCAATCCTGCTGTGGTCTAATTTGCCCGGACACCTCAATAGGTGGAAAATCCATCTAACGAGGAGTATTACATGGCTAGAAAGCGCAAGACGTTCGACCCCAGCCTAAAACTGGAAGTTGTTCGCATGATCAAAGAACAGGGCCTGAGCGTGCAGCACGTCAGCCAGACAATGGACATCGGTCCGACGGCGATTCGTCGCTGGTTAGAGCAGTACGGAGCAGAGCAGAATGGCCAGCCAGGCATTGGCAAGCCATTGACACCGGAGCAGCAGCGTATCCGACAACTGGAGCAGGAAAACCGCCAGCTGAAAGGAGATGTTGAGATATTAAAAAAGGCGTCGGCCTTCTTTGATCGCGAACTGAAATGAGCTACCAGCTTATTCAGCAGCTGCAAAAGGAGGCCTTCACCGTCACGCAGTGCTGCCGCGTCCTGTCCGTCAGCCGTTCCGGTTATTACGAAGCACAGCGTCGGGCTGCTAAACCGGTTTTATGCAAGGCCAGCGTTCACCTAAAGGCGGCATTCATGGCTAGTCATCAGAGCTACGGCAGCCGGCGCCTGGTTACGGCGATGAAAAATCAAGGCATCGAGATCGGGCGCTACAAGGTTCGCAGTTTGATGAGCAAGGCCTCGTTGAAGGCTGTCTGGAAGCGCAAGTTCATCCACACGACGGATAGCAAGCACGGCTTGCCCGTGGCCGCTAACGTGCTCAACAGGCAGTTTAATCCGAGCGCGCCTAACATGGCATACGTGTCGGACATCACGTACATCCGCACCGGCGCCGGGTGGCTATACCTGGCCATCGTAATGGACCTGTACGCGCGTCGTGTCGTTGGATGGGCGATGGCGCCGAGCATGCCCGCCAAGCTGGTCTGTGACGCCCTGAACATGGCAATCCAACAGCGGCGGCCCGCCCCAGGATTGATCGTGCACTCGGATCGGGGTAGCCAATATGCCAGTGAGCTCTACCAAGATCTGCTCGCCGAGCATGGCTTCGTTTGCAGCATGAGCAGGAAAGGCAACTGTTGGGACAATGCCGTTGCTGAGCGCTTCTTCCTGAACCTCAAGATGGAGCGGGTTTGGCAGCGCCAGTACGCTAACCACACCGAGGCCAGAAATGACGTTGCCGACTACATCGTCAGCTTCTACAACTGCGAACGATTGAATTCAGCATTGGGCAATCTGCCGCCCACCGTCTACGAACGGAAAATGGCAGTGCAAGAACCTATTGTTGTGTCCGAATTTACTTGACCACCGCATCCTTCCACCGCAATGGAATGCAATTCCCGTATGAAATGTTCAGACAGCGCTGCGCCAGGGCGTACTGTCTCCTCCAAGTAACTCATTGCCACTTCAATATTTGTAATTTCGCGAATCTGTTCGCTGGAGGTGGTGCCCCCCTCTACCGACGTATCAATGTAGTCTGCGAGCGTTGTATGATTACCTTCTATCCGCGCCGAGCCAAGGCTTTCCAACATATGGAAAATGTGTTTCAGTTGCAAAAAAATAGGCGATGGAGTCGTACCGCTCAACTGAAGACGTCGCAAGTACTCTAACTCATTGAGCACGTCGACCAGCGGTGAGTCAAAAGCTGGGTTTAACAAGTCGAGATCGAAGTGCTTAAATGAGGCCATAGTTTAATTTCAATAAAGCGTTAGCGGTACTATCTACAACAATAAGCCAAACCTCGTTATCTTTCAACGACTTAGTGTATCAATGTGAGATAGAACATCTAGAAAGCAAGCTATAAGTATGTTTAAACGTGTTAAAGACTATGTTTAACTCGGTAAGCGCTACAATAGTTGGCTAGAATAGCGTTACGGTCGATCCCAACTGAGTCTGCATGCTCTGAGCTGCTTTCACAAAAGATGCACGGCGCCTTCAAAAACGACCGTCATATGAACATCTACGCGCATCAAGACCAATGTACACCCCCGCGTGTCTGCGGCGCTACAAAAGGCCAGCAAAGCCGTTCCAGCCTGAAAATATTTGTCAACATTGCGCGATTGAAACCCTATAATAGGTGAACAAAACACAATAACTCCACCTAGGGAATCCATATGTCGTTAGATCCGTACGCCCCGCCGCTCGCGCCCATGCAAGGGCTGACTCCGGCTGAAGCTGCCAACACCGGCCTCAAATATTCTACGTTCTGGGGCCGGGTCGGCGCCGGTCTGCTGGACTGTCTCTTCATTTCGCCCATCCTGGCGATGCATTTCCTGTTCGGCGACAGCGTGCAGTTCTACACGCTGTCCATGTGGATCTTTCCGCTCGTGTCGCTGTTCTACTATGTGTTCCTGGTTGCCAAATTTGGCGCCACGCCTGGCAAGCTGGTGCTTGGGCAACGCATTTCCATGCTCGACGGTTCGCCCGTGACAGCCAAGGCGGCTTTCATGCGCTACAGCCTGTGGTGGATCCTGGCCATCGTTTCCGCCATCGGTTCCACCGTTGCCGTCGGCGCCCTGTCGCCGGAAGCCATGGCGGGCGGCTATATGGAGCGCTCGCTGGCACTCACCGCCACGACGCCTTCCTGGGCGATGGCAGCCGGCTATGCCACCCAGGCACTGTTGCTGGCTTCGTTGGTGGTCGTCCTGATCAATAAACAGCGCCGGACCGTGCACGACTACCTGGCAGGTACCGTCGTGGTACGCAAGAAGTAAAACGTCAAGGCCACCTTCGGGTGGCTTTTTCATGTGGCAGTGCCGCGTGTGGCGGCACGCGCCATAATGCCGCCATGGCCAACAAACTTCCTACCTTCCCCGGTCCCCTGACCGCCCGCGGCGCCGTCCTGGCCGTGCTGCTGTCAAACGCCGACCAGACCGGCGCCGAACCGCTGCAAGGGCGCACCTCGCTGGCAGCCATCGTGCGCGCCCTCAAGCGCAAGTACCACTGGCCTATTGAAACGACCAGCTTTCCCGGCAATGCCGCCGATGGCCGCGCCACCTGGGCAACCGTCTACAGCCTGGCGCCGGAGGTCATCAGTGCCGCCCTCGCCTGCGGCGGCGCCGACTGGCTGGCAGCACGCGCCAGCGCAAGACGGCGCCGTTAGGCAAGATCCCCTTCTCTGCGCGCGTCGTGCCTCCTTGCGGGCGTGCGGCCTCGGGGCGGCGCGAGGGCCGCGTTCACACCCGAACGCCGGCGTTCTTCGCCGCTTTTCGCATCCCAGCATGCCAAAAACGCATTCCGTCGCAATCCGGTAGTTGACGCGGTGGCCCTTGTCTATAGTTCACTCAAGCCAACGCACATCACACAAGGATCACATCATGAACATCGCTAAAAACATGGAACTCATCTTCGTCGCCGCCCTCGCCGTGGTGTCAATGACGGGCTTTGCCACCGCTTCCGACGACACCCGCAAGGCCGCCGCGCCGGAAGTCGTCAAGGTTGGCGCCGTGAGCGACGTGATGGTCATTACCGTGACCGGCAAACGCCTTTCCGCCGCCGAAAAAGCGCAGCTGGCCGACTAATCCAACCACAACCACAGGGGAACGACGATGAACACATTTTTCAGGATGACCATCATGGCAGCCGCGCTGTCGAGCGCAGCGTCCGCCGCGTTGGCCGAGCAGATCGCCCAGCCGCGTACCATTGACGCGCGCATCATGAAGGTCAACCTGGGGGGCGTCGTCAACCTGCATGTGAAACAGGGACCAGTCGCCGCCCTCACCATCATTGGCGAACGCGACGATGTCGCCAAGGTCAAGGTCACACGCACGGGCGACACGCTCAACATCAATACGGAAGGCCGCAGCTGGCGCTTTGGCAAAAGCCAGAGCAGGGACATCCGCGCTGAACTGACGGTGCCGAACTTTTCCGAGCTGAACTCGCATGGGGTGGGCGCGAGCGACATCCAGGGCTTCACGGGCGACGCTTTCAAGCTGTCGCTGGAAGGGGCGGGCGCCGTCACCGTGAACAGCAATTACCGCAACGTCGTGGCAAATCTCGGCGGCGTGGGCAGCATGAAGCTCAACTCGGGCAACTCCGACCAGGTTGACCTGAAGCTGCGCGGTGCGGGACATATCGAAGTGAGCGGCACCAGCCGCCTGCTGCGCGCCGACCTTGGCGGCGTGGGCAGCCTGGATGCGCAAAAGCTGCAGGCCGACACGGTGGAACTGGACATGTCCGGCCTCGGGGGCGCCACCGTGTATGCCAAGTCGGCGGCCAACGTCAAGCTGAGCGGCATGGGGTCGGCCACCATTCACGGCAACCCGGCACGGCGAACGGCCGACGCCCGCGGCATGGGCAGCGTCAACTGGGAATAGGCACCGCGGAAAACCTTTCCGAACGCCGTCACCGGCAAAGCCGCCCTGCAAGGCGGCTTTGTTGCCTTCGGGCGGCGCTTTAGCGCTTGACGGCAATATCGTTCTTGACGTCCTTGACCCCGTCGATGCGGCGCACCAGCTGCGCGGCCTTGGGAATGTGCTCAGGCGCACTGACAAAGCCGCTGAGCTGGACCGTTCCCTTGTAGGTGTCGACATTGATTTCGGTGGCCTTCAATTCCGGGTCGGCCACCAGCGCGGCCTTGACCTTGCCGGTGATGAGCGTGTCGTCGATCACCTGGCCTGCGCTGGCGCGCTGCTCCGCCGGGGCGCAGGCCACCAGCGAAACAAGGAGCAGGCTGGAAAAGAGGGTAGTGAGGCGCGTTGCAATAGTCATGTCGGTGCTCCCGTGGCTGTGAATGTGCCTTATTCTCCGGCGCGTGGGATGCCCGCATTTGACATGGCACAAAGGTGCCAGCCTGCTAACCGCCGGGACCCCGCTTGCTGGCGCTGGCCAGCAACACCCGGCTCTCTAGCGGCAACATCAGGTCGCGTCCGATCACGAGCCGCATGTCGGCCGGCCCGGCGCTCGCCACAGGAACCAGCTGCGATGCGCCCACCCGATGCGCCAGCCGTTCGGCCGCCGGCTTGAAGCTGGGCCGGTATTCGACCCGGGTGTGCTTGACATCGAAGGCCTTGTAATTGCTGACCCGCACCACCTGCTCTTCCCACATCAGGCGCGTCAAGCTGCGCGCCATGCCGCGCACGCCGTTGCCATTGGCAATCTCGAGCATGGGGCGCGGCTGGCCGGCAGCCACCACTGCCCTGCCCTTGCCTTCCAGCCGGCGCAGGATGAACACGCCACCATCATCGCGCGTGATCTCGGTGCGGCCAAAGCCATCCTCGCTGTCCTGGCTTTCTGCGCTGGCCAGCTGCACCGCCGCGTCGATGGCCGGTATCCCGGCTTTCGATACCAGCGCATAGTCGGACTTGAAATCATGGCCGAGCAGCGCTGCCGCCTGCCGGTACATGGCTTCGGCCCGGTCGCGCTGGCCCAGTTTTCCCAGCACATTGCCCAGGTGGTGCCAGGCACGGTGGTTCAGCGGGTCCATCAGGCAAGCCTGTTCCAGTGCGCTCCTGGCGTTGACGAGGTCGCCGTCGAGGAAGCGCGCATAGCCGAGATTGCTCAGCACATAGCCGCTGGCCGGACCTGCCACCGCGCCGGCCAGGCCTTCCCACAGTGCGATGGCCTGCTTGATGTCGCCATGCTCGGCATGCCAGGCCGCGAGCGCATTGCGCGCATCGAGGTGGCCGGGCGCGGCCATCAGCGCCGCCTCGTAATGGCGGCGCGCCTCTTCGGGGCGCCTGGCCAGGTGGTCGGCACGCCCGGCCTGGTAGGCCTCTTCGGCGCCGGAGGCCGTCAAAAGGGGCGTTCCGATGCTGGTGCAGGCCAGCAGCATGCCGCTGGCGCACAGGAGGGACAAACGCTGGAAGGAGGGTGTCATGGTCGATCCTCGGTTGGTCATTGGGCGCCGGTCATGCGGCCGATATTGCGCGCGATCTGGATCCCGGCCGGGCCGACCAGCACGATCAGCAAGGTCGGGAAGATAAAGAAGATCAGCGGGAACAGCAGTTTGAGCGCGATCTTGGCCGCCGCCTCTTCGGCCATCAGGCGCCGCTTGGAGCGCAGGTTGTCGGAGTGGACCCGCAGCGAGGTACCCATGCTGGTACCGAAGCGCTCGGACTGGATCAGCATGGCCACCAGCGTGTCCACGTCTTCCACGCCGCTGCGCAGGGCGAAATTGCGCAGCGCCCGTTCCTTGGTGAAGCCGGCCCGCATTTCCATGAGCACCAGCTGCAATTCCTGAGCCAGCACCATGCTCTTGACATGGATTTCGCCGGCCACCTTGACCAGGGCGCGTTCAAGCGACAGGCCCGCTTCCACGCACACCGTCAGCAGGTCGAGCGCATCGGGGATGTTCTCGAAAATGGCGCGCTGGCGGCGCCGCGCCGTCTTCTCCAGCACGATATTGGGAATGTAGTAGCCGAACGCCGCGCTCACCAGCAGCATGAGCATGAACCGCTGTCCCGGCATGGCGGGCCAGTAGTGCGAGGCGACCAGCGCCGCCGCGCATGGCATGAGCAGCGCCAGCACGGTCTTGGCGGCGAAGTACAGCGTGGCCGCGTGCGGGCCGCGCCAGCCGGCATTCATGAAGCGGGTCCGCAGGGCCGAGCGCTCCCAGCCCTCTTCCGGCAGCGACAGCTTGGAAAAGGGTTGCGCCACCTTGACCACCTTTTCCACCCAGCCGTCGCCTTCGAGGGCGCTCGGCTCGGTCTTGGCACGGAAGCTGGCCAGGCGGCCGCGCACATACCCGGGCGAGAACAGGCCGATGGCAAACATGGCCAGGCCGCACACGACGCCGAAAACGATCAGCAGAAAAACGATATTGGCAGCATTCATGGCAGTTCCCTTATACGCGGATGTGGATCAAGCGGCGGATCCACAGGACGCCAATGAGAATCATGCCGGCGCCGTACCACAGCATGGTCTGGCCGGCCGGATCGGTCCACAGCACGCTCACGTAGCGCGGATTGAAGGCCGCCATGAAGGCCATTACGCAAAACGGCATCAGGCCCAGGATCCAGGCTGACATGCGCCCTTCGGCCGACAGCACCCGCACCTTGCCGATCAGTTTCAGGCGCTCGCGGATGATGTGACTGATGTTGCCCAGGATTTCAGCCAGGTTGCCACCCGATTCGCGCTGGATGACTACCGCAATGACCAGGTAGCGCAGGTCGGTCAGGGGAATGCGGTCGGCCAGGTTGTACAGCGCTTCGTTCATCGGCACGCCATAGTTGATCTCCTCGTGGGCGGCGCGAAATTCGCCCGACAGCGGCTCCGGCAGCTCGGTGCCCACCATCTGCAGCACGTTGGAAAACGAGTGGCCGGCGCGCATGGCACGGGCCAGGAAGTCGGCCGCCTCGGGCAGCTGTTCCTCGATCTTGATCAGGCGCGCGGTGCGGGCCCGGCGTACCAGCACCAGCGGCACGCACATGAACATCAACGCCACCGCCACCCTGGCCGCCGGGGGCACGGGCCGGGTCTGCATCAGCATCAGTGCCAGCAGCAGGCCGCCCAGCGAAGCGCCGATGAACTGCGTGACCGACCAGCGCAGGCCGGACTGCACCAGCAGGCGGTCGATTGCATTGCACAGCCAGCGCCGGTGCAGAAAGGCGTCCAGCCAGTCGCCGCTGGCGTAGCGCCGCTGCTTGAGGATGGAGACCTTTTCGCGGCCGGCATCGAGCCCGCCGGACATCAGGCGCAGGCGCCGCGAAATGCGCTGCGCGCCTCCGCCGTGGGTGCCCGACCACCACAGGTAGGCACCCTCGACCAGCAGGATGACCGCCGCAAACAGCAGCACTGAAAAACCGTAGAACACTGCGTCCATCATGGTCTCCTGGTTACTCGTAGATGCGGGACGGATCGAACGCCGAATCGGGCACCGGCATGCCGAACAGGCGCAGGCGGTCGGCAAAGCGCGGGCGCACGCCGGTGGCGCAGAAGTGGCCAAGCACCTTGCCGTCCGGGCCCACGCCGGTCTGGTCGAAACGGAAGATCTCCTGCATGGCGATCACCTCCCCTTCCATGCCCGTGATTTCCTGCAGGCTGACCAGCTTGCGCGCGCCGTCGGTCAGGCGCGTTACCTGCAGCACCACCGTCACCGCCGATGAAATCTGCTGGCGCGTGGCGCGTGGCGTCAGCGTCACGCCGGCCATGCCGACCATGTTCTCGAGCCGCGCCAGGGCGTCGCGCGGGGTGTTGGAGTGGATGGTGGCGAGCGAGCCTTCGTGGCCGGTGTTCATGGCCTGCAGCATGTCCAGTGCCTCGGCCCCGCGCACCTCGCCGAGGATGATGCGGTCCGGCCGCATTCGCAGCGCATTGCGCACCAGCGCGCGCTGCGACACTTCGCCCTTGCCTTCGATGTTGGCCGGGCGCGTTTCGAGCCGTACCACGTGCGGCTGGCGCATCTGCAGCTCGGCCGCGTCTTCGATGGTGATGATGCGTTCATTCGCGGGAATAAAGCCGGACAGCAGGTTGAGCAGCGTGGTCTTGCCGCTGCCGGTGCCGCCGGAGATCAGGATATTGATCTTGGAGTGACCCAGCGCCTGCAGCACCTGCACCATGGGCGGGGTCATGCTCTTGTAGGCCAGCAGGTTCTCGACCGTCAGCGGGGTGGCGGAAAAGCGCCGGATCGACAGGATCGGCCCGTCGACCGCCAGCGGCGGGATGATGGCATTGACGCGCGAGCCGTCCGGCAGCCGGGCGTCGACCATGGGACTCGATTCATCGACCCGGCGCCCGACGCGCGAGACGATCTTTTCAATGATCTTCATCAGGTGCGCATTGTCGTGGAACGTGATGTCGGTCAGATCCAGCTTGCCGCGCCGCTCGACATAGACGCGCGCATAGGTGTTGACCAGGATGTCAGACACGGTGGGGTCGTTCAGGAGCGGTTCGAGCGGGCCGAAACCGAGCATTTCGTGCTGGATGTCGAGCACCAGGTTGTGGCGCTCGTGCTGGTTCAGCACAATGCGTTCTTCTTCGATGATGCGCGCGATCAGCAGCGCCAGCTCGTGCTTGAACTGTTCCGTGGTCAGGCGCTTCAGGCGTTCCAGGTCGATCCGGTCAAGGATCATCTGGTGCATGTTCTTTTTCAGCTCCTGGTAGGCGTGATTGGCCACTTCGGTGGCCGGCACCGCGGCGCGGGCATCGTCGGCGGCGCTCAAACGTTCACGTAAGGTCATGCGGATTCTCCAGTGTCTATTGGTCGCCGTCGCCGCGCCCGAACAGGCGGTCGAACAGTCCTTTGTTTTCGGGAAGGCGGTGGGCGGTGATCGACTCCACCAGTTCGGCCAGGCTGCGCGAGACCGGCGCATTGCGCGACAGCCGCAATACCGGCACGCCCTGGTTGACCGAGTCCGTCACCGCCAGGTAATCATTGGGCATGGTGTGCAAAATGTCGGCACCGAGCGCGCTTCGCAGGTCCTGCAGGCGCAGCTTGCCGCCCTTTTCATAGCGGTTTACGATCAGGCGCGTATTGTCGAGCGGGTAGCCGAGCGAGCGGAAGATGTCGAGCAGGCGGCGCCCGTCGCGGATGTCCGGCAGGCCAAGCTGGAGCACCGGATAAATGGCGTCGGCGCTGTCGAGCGCGCGCAGCGAAATGGCGTCGATCTGGCGCCCCACGTCGAGCAGGATGTAGTCGTAGTGCTTGCGCGCCACGCGCAGGATGGCGTCCATGTGTTCGGCCTTGAGTTCGACCTTGTGGCCCGGGTCGTCGGCCGCGGCCAGGATCCCGAAGCCGCCCGTCACGTGCACCAGGCACGATTCAAGGAATGGACCGTCAATGCGCGCGATCTGACTGCACACGTCCGACAGCGTCATTGCCGGGCGCTGGTCCGACACGTACAGGGTGGCGTCGCCGAACTGGCCATGCAGGTCGATCAGCAGCACCTTCTTTTCCGCCAGCGTGGCCAGTCCATAGCCAAAATTGGTGGAAATGAAGGTGGCGCCGCTGCCGCCCTTGCACGAAATGAAGGCCAGCACCTTCCCTTCGCGCATGCTGGTCACGCCCGCGCTGGCGGCAATGCGGTCGATCGCTTCGTGAAAGGCGCGGTGGTTCAGTGGCAGCTGCAGCACTTCGCGCACGCCGGCGCGCATGGCGCGGATCAAGAGATCCTGCTGGTGCTCGCGCGTGAGCAGCATGAAGTTCGCTTCCGGATAATGCTTGGCAAGGCGCTCCAGCATGTCGGCGTCGCTTGGCTCAAAATCGTGGGCGTCCACGATGACCAGGGCCGGCGCGTCGGGCACCAGGCGGTCGAGCGCATCACGCATGCCGGTGCGGGTAGCCACCAGTGTCAGCGGTGGCACGCGCGCGGCGCCCTGCGACGCAATTTCGGCGTGCAGCGCACTGTCGCGGGTGATCAGTAAAGCTTTCATTGGCTGTCCTTGAATGAAGAAGGTCACATGCAGTTGCCGCCGGCCCCGGGCTGGAAGCCGAGCGAACCGGCCGGGGTGACGGTGGCGAAAGTGGGAAATTGCAGGCGCATGCCGGGGAAAAAGCCGGCGCCGATGATCGGCAAGTACTCCACCCGTTCGCAGGCCGTGCCTTCGGCGCACAGGCGCACGCGCACAAAGCGGATGCAGGTGGCGCCTTCGGGATCGGCATTGCAGTTCATGTAGTTCTGGGCCGGGCACGATGGCGGGGCAATGGCGACCAGGCTGGCGTTCAGGTAGTCCACCTTCAGGTTGGCGGAGCTGACGTTGCCGCGCAGGGGCAGGCCGCCGCTGATGTGTTCCAGCATGGCGCGCCGGCGCACCTCGTCCATCTGGGCCGCGTTGCTGAAGTCCGAATAGGCGGCGCCGCGGCCGGCACGGCGCGTCACTTCCACCATCGAGCTCCACATGTACAGGGCGCGCGCCAGTTCGATCACCCCGCATACAAAGGCAAAGAACACGATGGCGCAAAACGAGAATTCAACGGCGGCCACGCCGCGCTGGGATGCGCTGGTGGCCGGGGAGCGGGATCGTTGCATGGCAGCTCCTGGTTATTTGCGCGACAGGGGCATGGCGGAACGGCTCATCACGCGCCACTTGTGCTGGCCATCGTCGGTCCAGCTGCCGGTGTAGTAGCTAAAGCTCAGGTCTTCGATCGTGAATGACGACAGCACTTCGACCGATCGCGGCAGCACGTCGTCGCACGGACTGCCGTCGCAGGTGACCGAGGTGGGCTGCACCCGGGTCAGGCCGGTCATGCCCGCTGCCAGCGCCGTTTCCTCCACCATGCGCTGGGCCACGCCGATGGCGCGGTTGCGCTCGACGGGGTCGATCAGCGCGGCCGGCGGCATCGACGCCAGGTACAGGGCGGCGTCGCGGGTGGCGTCCTTCATGACGCTGTACTGGAAGAACACCATCGCAAACAGGGCCACGGCCGGCAGCAGCACGATGGTGGCCGAGAGGATGACGGCAAGTTCCACGGCAACCGTGCCGCGCTGGGAAAGGGTTTTCATTGGATCAGGACTGCCGACGCAGTCATGGCAGCGTAATTGGTCAACCCCCCGAACTCGGCATGGATGCCTGCCGGAGCCTGGGTGGCGGGAGTGGTCATGAGGAAGCGGCCGATGCCCAGCACCCTGGCGCTGGAACCGTTGACCGGGCACTCGAGCAGCGGCACGTTCAATACGCGGCGCTGGGGCGAGCCGACCCGGGCCGCCGGCTTTTCAAAGTGCGGCAGCCGGTACCTGTCGTAGGGCGAGTCATCGTCGCTGTAGGACGAGGCAGGCGGGTTGCCGGAGGCGACCGGATACAGATGCTTCCAGTGGACGCGCTGGAATTCGGTGCCGAGAGCGCCATTGACATAGCGGCGCGGGCGCCCGAAGGACCACAGGGTGCCGTAGCTGGCGGCGGTGGTACCGGCCGCCGGGCCTTCGGCGTCGGCCACCGTCACCAGGCGGTTGCCGTCATCGAGTTCGGCGGCGCTGGCGCGCACCGGCACGGCGATGCCGGTCATCCAGAAGCCGGTATAGCCGCCGCGAAAGTCGCGCACATTGGCGTCGGGCGGGGCGATGTAGGGGGTGCAGGTGGAGCCGTCCGTGTACAGGTCAAAGCGCGAATTGAGTTCGGCCACCATCGACAGCGGAAAGCCCTGGCGCACATACAGGGTGGAGCCGTGGCCGATGGCGGGGGCCGGCATGTTGCCGCTGCAGACGAAGGGGCGCACCGCGGCGTCGGTGTGATGCGCGGGCAGCGGCGGCGCGGGCGCGAAGTCGAGCGGGTTGACCAGGAAGTGGCGCGGGGTGCTGCCGTTGGGATTGAGGCGCAGCAGGTTGTAGGTCACCCCGCGCCGAAAGCCGTATTCCACCGCCTCGTAGGCGCCCAGGATCGACACCCCGCCGCGGGCCGAGATTTCCTGCGCATTGAGGGCGCACACGGCCAGCGGACTGAGGATGGTTTCCTTGCGCCCGGCCACGGCCACGCGCGCCATGTGCTGGCTGGCGCTCACTCCCACCACCCTGAGGAAGGCCACCGCCACTTCGCCGTAGCGCGCATCGAGCGACGCGGTGTCGACGCGGGCGAACAGCATCGTGGGCGCCTCCATGGCGCTGACGGCGCCGGCCGGGATCCAGGGGCCGGCGGCACTGGCGGCAAAACTGAGCGCGCCGCCGCTCCAGTTGATGCGGCGCGGATTGAGGAAGCGGTACTCGGCCTTCGAGGCCTGCTCCTCGGCGCTGTTGCGGGCCCGTTCCAGGCCGGCCGGGGTGCCATCGAGGGCGCGCGCCGCCGCCAGTGCCGCACCGTCAGCCACGGCCTGCAGCTCGCGGCCGCGGGCGTACACCATCGACAGGTCGATGGCCAGTCCGATCATGCCCAGCATCAGCGGCAGGATCATGGCGTACAGGATGCCCAGCGCGCCGTCCTGGCGGCGCGCCGGCTGGAAGCGGCGCGCGGTGCTCATCTTCCGCTACCCGAGAGCATGGCCGGCTGGTGCATTTGCGGCTGGGCGAACGACTTTTCATACTGGCGCTGGGCCCCCATGGCCGCCTGGGCATCGATGCCGGCCACGGGATTGGTGCTGGCCGCGGCCGCCGGATTGATCACCTGGGAAGCGAGCGAGGTGCGCACGGTCTGGCCGAAACTGCCCTCGAAGGCAGGACTGGTGGCGGCGCAGCCCGATACAGCCAGGGCCAGCGTGAGCGCGGCAGCGCCCAGGGTTACAGATCTCATCATGGCAATTCTCCTGTTCATTTGACTTCAAAGCCGCCCGGCGTTTCCTGGGTGGGCGCGGCCGCCGGGTTCCGGCTGGCGGCCGGGGCCATGGGGGCGCCACTGCCTTCATGCTTGCCGCCCAGGAGGAATTCGGCGCGGGTCGGCGCATTGACCTTGTCGGTTGGCAGCGCGTAGTTCGGCGGCAGCGGCTTGACCAGGTGAACCGTGACCACGAACACCAGCTCGCTGCGGTCGTGCTGGTAATCGGCACTGCGGAACAGGGCGCCGAGCACCGGCATTTCACCGAGCCCCGGCAGGCCCTTGAGGCTGGTCACCAGGTTGTTCTTGATCAAGCCGCCGATGGCAAAGCTCTGGCCGTCATACAGCTGGACCGTGGTGCTGGCGCGGCGCGTGGTGATCAGGGGCAGCACGGCGCCGGCGGCAAAGCCGGCGGCCGAAATGCCGATGCCTTCGCGCGACACTTCCGATACTTCCGGGGCCACCCGCAGGTTGATGCGTCCACCGGCCAGCACGGTGGGGGTGAAGCGCAGGCCGACACCGAATTCCTTTTCTTCCAGCGTGACCTTGTTGTTGTCCTGGGCCACGGGAATAAAGATGCGCCCGCCCGCCAGGAAGCTGCCTTCCTGGCCGCTGACGGCCATCACGTTCGGCTCGGCCAGGATGCGCACCAGGCCATCGGTCTTCTGGGCATCGGCCCGGACCCGGTTGCCGTTATCCTTGACATTGCTGACCATGCCGCCGGTGGTGCCGGTGAGGAAATTGGCCAGCAAGGTGGTGGCCCAGCTGCCGGAATTGAAGCGCCAGGTCACGCCGCCTTCGAGGCGCTCGAGCAGCGTTTTCGATACTTCGGCAATCTTCACTTCCAGCATCACCTGCTGGGGCGCGCTCACGGCCAGCATGTTGATCACGCGCAGTTCGGGCGGGGCGCTCTTGTCGGTGGTGGCGCCGCCACGGGCGGCGGTGCCGGAGTCGTCATCCTTGCGCGCCAGCGAACGCGAGGTTTCGCGCACAAAGGCCAGCGCTATTTCGCCGGCCCGCTGCACGGCAAAGGCGTCGGCCACGGTGCCGGTCAGCACGATGGTTTCATTGGCGCTGGTGACCTTGATGTCTTTTTCGTCCGGCAGCGCGGTCGCCATGGCCGCCTGGATCGCGGCCGGATCCATCATGACCTGGATTTCCACGATGCTGCAGCTGCCGCTCTTGCCCTGGATGATCATGTTGGTGGTGCCCACATCCACGCCCAGCAGGTACAGGGTGTCGGGCGCCACCAGCATGGCCTGGGCCACGGAGGAATTGCCGATGCTGCGGTGGCGTACCGGCTCGGGCAGGCGCATCAGGTGCGACTTGCCCATCATCAGCGTCATGCTGCCCGGACGGGCCGCCTCGCCCGTGCAGCGCGGTCCGCTGTCGGCGCGCTCGAGCTGCGGCTTGACCGCCGGTGCCGGTGCGGCTGTTGCTGCGCCGCATGCGAGGGCCAGCACCAGGCCGCTGGCGTGCTTGTTGTGAAGGTTCATAGCACTCATCCCGAAAAATGTGGTGGAAAATCAGAAGCACTCTTGCGACGTTTGCAGGCCATTGAGCACGCTGACGCAGTCGCGCCGGCTGGCCGTATTGACTGCCAGCCTGGGCGCAGCAGGCCGGGGCCGGGCAGCGACCCGCTTGACGGGGGCCGGGGCCGCGACCGGCTTGGCCCTGGCGGCAATGGCGTCCAGGTCGTCGAGCAGCGTGCTCTTGGTGGCGCCGGCGGTGGCCGGCAGGGTGCGGTCGATCTGGTTGCGCAGCGCCAGCGACAGGGTGCCCACGCCGCGCGCCAGGTCCAGGTTCTCGGCCTGCTCCGGCGTCACTTCCAGGGTCACGGCATTGACCACCTTGGGCTTGGTTTCATCGCGGTTCACCTCCTGGGCCACGGCCAGCACCAGGATGCGTTCGAGCACGATCTTCGATACGTGCAGGGCGCCGCGCTGGGCCCGCTCGCCTTCGACCGGATCGCGCTCGGTGTGGACAATGATGTCGACGTAGTTGCCGGGCAGGGCAAAGCCGGCCACGCCGATCACGTCATTGACGCGCACCGTGATGGCGCGCTTGCCTTCACTGATCAAGGCCGACAGGCCGCCCATGGTGCCGGCCGGGGCCAGCTTGGTCTCGGCCAGGATTTCGCCCTTGACGATATTGGCCTTGAGCACGCGTTCATTGAGCAGGGCCGGATCGGTAAAGGCATCCTTGGGCACATCCTTCGAGGGACGCTCGACCAGCCGGAGCATTTCCGGTGCCAGGCGCTGGCCCCGGTGGACATCGGTGGTGGCCACCACCACCCGATTGGAGTTTGCACTGGCCTGGCCTTGCAGCCACTTCCATGCCAGCGCCACTGCGGCGATCCCGAACAGGACCGCGACGGCCAACATTACAATTGCACGCTTGTTTTTCATGAGATTCTCTCAAGCAAGGGGTCACCGCACACGGCGAGGGGAGTAAAGGACGGCTGGGATGGCGCCGCAGCGCCACTGATACATCCTGCAAACATGCTGCTCCAGGCCTGGTCGAGCGCGGGCACCGACAGGCGCGCCTGGGCGCCTGCGAAACTCGCGAAATCGGCAATCCTGCTCAGCAGTTCACGGGGATAGCTGGCCAGCAGCGCGCGTCCATGGGACGGGTGCAGGCAGGTGATCAGGTAATCGAAGGCACACTCGTCAAACGCGACGCGGGTCAGGCGGCACTGGCGCTTGAACAGGGAGCGGTAATTGCTTTCCGACAGGGCGCCGACCGGGATCTTGTAACCGATGCGGCGCATTAGCGATTCGTCGAGCAGGCTGTGGGGCGGCAGGTTGGTGGCCAGCACCAGGGTCACGTCGAAGGGCACGCCCACCTTGTGGCCGCCTTCCAGGGTCAGCTGGTCGGCGCCGCCGTCGAGCGGCGCACTGAAGCGGTTCATGAGGTCGGCCGTGGCCAGGCGCTGGCGCCCCAGGTCGTCGATCAGCAGCATGCCATTGTTGGCCATCAGGTGCGGCGGCGCGTAGTACACCCCGCCCGTGTCGTCATAGCGCAGGTCGAGCATGGCGGCCGACAGTTCGGCCCCGACCCGGATCTGGGGCCGCTGGCACAGGGCCCAGCGCGCGTCCACGCTGCGCCGGTCTTCGCCCTGGCGCTGGGGCAGCTGGGGGGGCAGGTGCAGCAGCGGGTCGTAGACCAGGACGATGTCGTGGTCGACCAGGATGGCATGCGGCACGCCAATGGCGCCGGGCAGGAGCTGGCCCAGCTTGCGTGCCAGGGTGCTCTTGCCGCTGCCCGAGGGCCCGTGCAGCAGCAGCGAGCGGCTCGACTGCAAGGCAGCCCCGATCATGTCGCGCACGGCAGGCTCGAGAATGTCTTCGCCAAAGGCGGCGGCCAGGCCGGCACTGGACACGCGCGGCTGGGCCGCGTGGCGCGCGGCCTGGCGCTGCACCATGTCGCGGTAAGCCTGCAGGGTGACGGGGGCGGGGCCCGTGTAGCGGCAGCGGGCCAGGAACTCGGCCGCGCGCAGCTTGCCGTTGCCCGTCAGCTGGTAATTCACATCCAGGTCGGAGTCGCCGCGGGAAGCGACTTCCACCAGCTGCTCGGCCAGCATGAAGCCGAGTACTTCGCGCAAGACATTGATCGACAGGCGAAGCTTGCCGGTGAGCACGGGCAGATGGATGCGCCCGGTCGTGAACATGGCCTTGGCGACCAGCTCGACCAGCAGCGCCTGCTCCAAGCCCGTCTCGCGCACGCTCTTGGGCTGGGGCGGCAGCCGGGTGGCGTCGTCCGTAGTGGCCGATGATTCAACGTCAGTCATGAACTACCTCGCACTATTTCTGAAAGTCATAATTGATTGTAGGGTTTGGTTCCCGCCAAGCTTTTGACCGGGAGCAAGCAATGCAAAGCCGCAAGCTCAGCTGTGGCGCAGCCACAGCACGGCGCAGGTGCCCAGCGTGATGGCCACCGCGTACGGCATGCCGCCGACACTGGCGGCCGGGGCATGCTCCCTGGGCAGGCGCGCGCCGTGCAGACGCAGCAGCATGGGATGGAGGATCGCGCCCACATTGGCCAGGGCGGCGCGGCCGCGGCGGCGGCACAGCACGATGGCGAGCGCCAGCAAGCCGCCGGCGCAATAAGTCGCCAGGCTGGACTGAAATGCAAGGGAAGGCCCGAGGAAGGCGCCCACGGTGGCCATCAGCTTGACGTCGCCGGCGGCCATGCCGCCCAGCAGGTAAAGGGGGAGGAACATCAGCAAGCCGACCCCAAAGCCGGCCAGGTACACGGTCAGCACATGGGATGGATTGCCGGAGCACAAATGCACGGTGAGGGCAGCGAGCAGGCCGAGAGCGAGCAAACGGTTCGGTATTTTGCGGTGATGCAGGTCAAACGCGCTGGCGGCCAGCAGCAGGACAATCAGGATCAGGTCGGGAAGCGGCGCAGTGGGCATGACGGTCATCCTGAAGTGGGCCAGTAAAGAGCCGCCCGGGCGGAGTCCCGGCCGGGCGGCTTGCCGGATTACTGCAGTGCGTCGGAGATTTTGGTGAACGCGGCGTTCACCTCGTCGCCCAGCACGCCGACAGTGGTGACGATCACGGCAGCGATGAGGGCGGCGATCATGCCGTACTCCAGCGCGGTCACGCCGTCTTCGTCAGCAATGAAGGTACGAACTGCCGAGATAAAATTGCTCATGACAAACTCCTTAAATGTGAAAGAGAGACAAACCCTGACGCGATCCGGAACCCCGCCTGCGGCTCCTGCCTCCTGAAAGCTCCTGCTTGTTTTCCGGAGTGCCGCGCCATTGAATTCACTATAAATATATTGCGCACCACGGATATTGACAGTGCGCAACTTTGCCTGTGGGAGCGCGCCGGCCTTGATCTGGCGCTAAGGGAAATAGTTTTCCTACCGTGTCCCGTGGTATCGTGGTCAACGGTAGAATCGGAAAGCAGGTGCCCACTGGGGCAAGATAATTGCCTGGTTTGCAAAAAAGCTTTATCCTGCACGGCGCCCCGATGGATTCAGCCGCAGGCTATGGGCAGACGAGATTAAGAGTGACATGGATTCCCTTCTGAAACACATGGTGGATATGACTGGCCACCGCGATCACACGATGCTCGACATCTCCGTGATCTCGGCAGTCCAGGAACTGGCAGGCGCCTTGCAGACGCGCGTGCTCACCATCGTGCCGGCCAAGGGAACGCAGTACGTACGCGCCCGCGCCATCATTGCCGATGGCGAAGCGGCGCGCATGGAAGACCACCCCGATCCCAGCTACCTGGGCGAGCCCATTGCCCAGTTTCCCGCCCTGGAAGCCTGCCTGCGCGAGCATGACTCAAGCGCCGAATCCGTGTCCGCCGACGGCAGGCATACCCTGTGGCTGCCCATCTGGATTGGCGACAAGGCCCTCACCTGCCTGGAAATTGTGCGCCCCACGGCCTACAGCCCGGACACCGTACACGTCATCGGCGGCATCGTCAGTGTCTACCGCAATTTCCAGAACCTGCTCGACTACAGCGAGCGCGATTCACTCACGGGTTTGCTCAATCGCAAAACCTTCGATGACCAGCTGGCCAAGATGCTGCACGCCTCGGCCAGCGACCAGGATGCGCCCCTGCCGGGCCAGCCCGAGCGGCGCCAGGCAACGGAAGAGCAAAAACAATGGCTGGCGGTGGTCGATGTTGACCATTTCAAGGCCGTCAACGACAAGTTTGGCCACCTGTACGGTGATGAAGTCCTGATTCTGATCGCCAATCTCATGACATCCTCCTTCCGCTCGCAAGACCGGGTGTTTCGCTTCGGGGGCGAGGAATTTGTCGTGCTGCTGCGTTCAAGCACGCTGGAAAACGCGCAAAAGATCATCGACCGCTTCCGCACCAATGTCGAGGCGCACGTCTTTCCCCAGGTCGGCACCGTCACCGTCAGCGTCGGTTACGTGGCCATCAGCCCGTATGAGTCGCCCGTCAATATCCTCGGCCGCGCCGACCAGGCCCTGTATTACGCCAAGAGCCATGGCCGCAACCAGGCCTGCCACTACGACCAGCTGGTGTCGGGCGGCCTGCTGGCAGCGGCGGCCTCCAACGACACTGCCGAATTCTTCTGATCCGTCCCGCCCGGATGGAACTGCGCCAGCTCCGCTATTTTGTCGCCATCGTCGACCACGGTTCGCTCTCGAAAGCGGCGCTGGTCCTGCACGTGGCCCAGCCCGCCCTCACCCAGCAACTGCGCCAGCTGGAAGAAGAACTCGGGGCCCAGCTGCTGCACCGCTCGGCCCAGGGCGTGCTCTCCACCGATGCGGGCAAGGTGTTTTACCAGCACGCGCAAGCCATCCTCAAGCAGGTAAGCGACGCCCGCTCGGCGGTCACCCAGTCGACCACGCGCCCGTCCGGCAGCGTCACGCTGGGCTTGCCGCACAGCATTTCCGGCGCGCTCGCCCTGCCCCTCCTGATGGCCTCGCGCGCCAGCTATCCGGAAATTACCCTGCAGCTGACGGAAGAATTGTCCGGCAACCTGGCCGAGCAGCTGCGCGCCGGGCGCATCAACCTGGCCGTGCTGTTCGACGATGGCCAGCTGGCCGGCTTTGCCAATACGCCGCTGGTGGAAGAAGACTTGATGTTCATCTGCCGCGCCGGCTCTGCCTTCGTGCCGCCGGCAGAGCGCCTCACGCTCGAAGAAGCCCTGGCCATGCCCCTGATCCTGCCGGCCCAGCAGCAAGGCGTGCGCCCCCGCATTGAAAACGTGGCCCGCGGGGCCGGCCTGGTGCTGCCCAAGGTTACCGAAATCAATTCCATCGCCATCCTGCGCTCGGCCCTGCTGGCCGACATGGGCGCCACCATCCTGCCGGTGGCGCCATTGCTGGCCGATGTGGCCAGCGGCACCCTGCGCGCATTTCCCATTGAACGCCCGGCGCTGTCGCGCCTGGTCACCTTGTGCGCCTCACGCAACATTCCACTGACCAATGCCGCCGCCGCCGTCAGCCGCCTGGTGGAACAGGTCACGCGCGAACTGTGCGCGGACCAGGCCTGGCTGGGCGCGCGCCTGATCAAATAATGGGCAGCCAGGCCGGGCCATCGTTTTTTCTTATACCCCCATCGGCAAACCCTATTTCCCCTGTGGCCGCGAAGGTTCTACACTCCCAAGGTTAGTCGTACCCGCGACGCCCTCCCCCACCGCCTGCGCCTACCCGGCGCTTCCGTGGCGGGGACACCACCCGAATACCCTTTGGAGCCTCACATGCCAGACACCACGGCAAGCGCGCCTGCCCAGCAGGACGTGGCCGACCGCCTCAGCACGGTCACCCTCGACGACAAGTACACCGCTACCTCCGGCAACATCTTCCTGTCCGGCATCCAGGCCCTGGTGCGCCTGCCCATGATGCAGCGCGAGCGCGACCTTGCCGCCGGCCTGAACACGGCAGGCTTCATTTCCGGCTACCGCGGCTCGCCCCTTGGCGGCCTCGATGAAACGCTGTGGAAAGCCAAGAAACACCTGGAAGCGCACCATGTGCAGTTTGTCCCCGGCGTGAATGAAGACCTGGCGGCCACGGCGGTGTGGGGTTCGCAGACGGTCGACCTGATCGGCCCTGCCAAGTACGATGGCGTGTTTGCCATGTGGTATGGCAAGGGCCCGGGCGTGGACCGCTGCGGCGACGTTTTCAAGCACATGAACCACGCCGGTACGGCCAAGCATGGCGGCGTGCTGTTGGTGGCCGGCGACGACCATGGCGCCTATTCCTCGACCCTGCCGCACCAGTCCGACCACATTTTCTCGGCCTGCATGGTGCCGCTGCTATACCCCTGCAATGTGCAGGAATACCTGGACCTGGGCGTGCACGGCTGGGCCATGTCCCGTTTTTCCGGCTGCACGGTGGCGTTCAAGGCGCTGGCCGACACGGTCGAGTCGAGCGCGTCGGTCGATGCCAACCCGCACCGCGTCCAAGTGAAGATTCCGCAAGACTTCGTCATGCCGGAGGGCGGCCTGAACACGCGCCTGTCGAGCGATCCTCTGGGCATGCAGGCGCGCAAGCAGGAAGCGCTGATGCAGGACTACAAGATCTACGCGGCGCTGGCCTACGCCCGCGAAAACAAGCTCAACCATACCACCATCGACAGCCCGGATGCCAAGCTGGGCATCATCGCCTCCGGCAAGTCTTACCTGGACGTGCTCGAAGCGCTGGAAGAACTGGGGATTGATGAAACGATGGCTGCGCAAGTGGGCCTGCGCCTGTTCAAGGTGGCCATGCCATGGCCGCTGGAGCCGGACAGCGTGCGCGAGTTTGCCCAGGGCCTGGACGAGATCCTGGTGGTGGAAGAAAAGCGCCAGATCGTCGAATACCAGCTCAAGGAACAGCTCTACAACTGGCGCGACGACGTGCGGCCGCGCGTGATCGGCAAGTTCGATGAAAAAGGCGAATGGGTGGCGCCGCGCGGCGAGTGGCTGCTCACCTCCAAGGCCGACTTTTCGGTCTCGCAGGTGGCGCGCGTGATTGCCTCGCGCGTGGGCCGCCTGATCAAGGATGAAAACACCTGCGACCTGATCAAGGCGCGCTTGACCTTTCTGGATGCGAAAGACGCCGTCCTGAAAAAGGCCATCAACACGCCATTTCGCCCCGCCTTTTACTGCTCCGGCTGCCCGCACAACACCTCCACCAAGGTTCCGGACGGCAGTTTCGCGCTGGCCGGTATCGGCTGCCACGTGATGGCCACCGCGATCTACCCGGAGATGAACAAGCTCACCACCCACATGGGCGGCGAAGGCGCGCCCTGGATTGGCCAGCAAGCCTTTTCCAAGGTCCCGCACGTATTCCAGAACCTCGGCGACGGCACCTACTTCCACTCGGGCTACCTGGCCATCCGCGCCACCGTGGCGGCCAAGGTCAACATGACCTACAAGATCCTCTACAACGACGCGGTGGCCATGACCGGCGGCCAGCCGGTGGACGGCCAGACCTCGGTGCCCATGATCGCGCAGCAAATGGCCGCCGAAGGCATCAAGCGCGTGGCGCTGGTGACGGAAGACCTGTCGCGCTACGACGATCGCAGCAACCTGCCGGACCTCGTGACCCTGCACGACCGCAAGGACATGGACGCGGTGCAGCGCGAGCTGCGCGAAATCCCCGGCGTGACGGTGCTGATCTACGACCAGACCTGCGCGGCCGAAAAGCGGCGCCGCCGCAAGAAGGGCGAGTTCCCCGACCCCAACAAGCGCATGGTGATCAACGACGCCGTGTGCGAAGGCTGCGGCGACTGCGGCATCCAGTCCAACTGCGTCTCGATCCTGCCCAAGGAAACCGAGTTTGGCCGCAAGCGCACCATCGACCAGTCATCCTGCAACAAGGACTACTCGTGCGTGAAAGGCTTTTGCCCGAGCTTTGTGACGGTGGAAGGCGGCGCGCTCAAAAAGACCAGGACCGGGGTGACCAGGAATAACGCGGACGATGGCTTTGGTCCGCTGCCCGAGCCGACGCTGCCTGGCATCGAGCAGCCTTACAACATCCTGATCAACGGCATCGGCGGCACCGGCGTGATCACCGTGGGCGCCCTGATGGGCATGGCCGCCCACCTCGAAGGCAAGGGCGCCTCGGTGCTGGACATGACGGGCATGTCGCAAAAAAAACGGCTCGGTCACCTCGCACGTTAAAATCGCGCGCACCCCGGCCCACCTGCGCGCCCAGCGCATCGCCACCGGCGAAGCAGACCTGGTGCTGGGCTGCGACATGCTCACCGCCGGCGCCGCCGACGCCATCTCCAAGATGCGTCCCGGCCGTACCCTGGCCGTGATCAACCTGCACGAGCAGCCGCCCGGCACCTTTGCCCAGAACGCCGACTGGCAGTATCCGGCCGCCGAAGTGCGCGCCCTGATCCAGGAGTCGGTGGGCGCGCCGGCGATTGACGCGGCCGACTTCATCGACGCCACCAAGCTCGCTACGGCGCTGATGGGCGACTCGATCGCTGCCAACCTGTTCATGCTCGGTTACGCCTGGCAGCGTGGCCGCATTCCCCTGAACGAAGCGTCGCTGCTGCGCGCCATCGAATTGAATGGCGTGGGGATCGAGTCGAACAAGAAGAGCTTCTTGTGGGGCCGCCGCGCGGCGGTGGACTTCAAGCGCGTGGAAAAGGTGGCCACCCCTACCCAGGCCATCGTGGTGCAGATGCCGCAAAGCCTGGAAAACGTGATCAAGAAGCGGGTGGAGTTCTTGACCGCTTACCAGGACAGCGCGTACGCCGCGCGTTACGAAGAACTGGTGTCGCGCGTGCGCCAGGCGGAAGCGGCTGCGGGCCTGGGCACCAAGCTGTCCCTTGCTGTGGCCAAGTACTACTTCAAGCTCATGGTTTACAAGGACGAGTATGAAGTGGCGCGCCTGTACACGGACGGACGCTTTGTGGAGCAGCTCAAGTCCCAGTTCGAGGGCAATTTTTCGGTCAAGTTCAACCTGGCCCCGCCCCTGTTTTCCAAGAAGGATGCCAAGGGCCATCTGGTCAAGGCGGAATTCGGTTCCTGGATGTGGAGCGCCTTTAAGCTGCTCGCCAAATTCAAGGGCCTGCGCGGCGGCGCGCTCGACATTTTCGGCTACACGCAAGAGCGTAAGATGGAGCGTGCCCTGATCGTGGAATACCGCCAGATGATCGAAGGCTTGCTGGCCGGCCTGAATGCCGAGAACCACGCGACGGCAGTGGAACTGGCCAACCTGCCGGAACAGATCCGCGGCTTTGGCCACATCAAGGAAGGCAATGTGGCAGTGTTCCGCAAGGAGAAGTCGCGTTTGCTGGGCAAGGCCACGCAGCAGCACGCAGCGTAAGGGAATCTGGGGCTTGGCTGGCGTTGTCGATGACAGCGCAGCCGAGTCCTCGCTTGACGTTAACGTAAACGTCATATACCGTACAAAAGAATATCAGCAAGGATGACCATGAACGACATCACCCCCGCCGCCAAACTCAACGTGCCCGAGCAGCCCAAGCTGGCCAATAAGGTCCGCTTCGTGACCGCCGCTTCCCTGTTCGACGGCCATGACGCCTCGATCAACATCATGCGCCGCATCCTGCAGTCCAACGGCGTGGAAGTGGTCCACCTGGGCCACAACCGCTCGGTCGACGAAGTGGTGACCGCGGCCCTGGCCGAAGACGTGCAGGGCATCGCCATCTCCAGCTACCAGGGTGGGCACGTTGAATACTTCAAGTACATGATCGACCTGCTCAAGCAGCGCGGCGGCGCCCACATCAAGGTGTTTGGCGGCGGCGGCGGGGTGATCGTGCCGGATGAAATCGCGGACCTGCATGCCTATGGCGTGACGCGCATCTTCAGCCCGGAAGATGGCCAGCGCATGGGCCTGGTGGGCATGATCCAATCCATGATCCAGGCCTGCGACATTGACCTGTCGGCCTACTCGCCCACGTCGCTGGCGCCATTGCAGCAGGGCGACGTGGCATCGCGCCACCGCCCGCTGGCCCAGCTGATCACGGCGCTGGAAAATGACAAGGCGGCGCCGGAACTGCGCCGCGCCATCCACGAGGCGGCCGACGGCCTGGCCGTGCCCACGCTCGGCATCACCGGCACCGGCGGCGCCGGCAAGTCGTCGCTGACCGATGAACTGATTCGCCGCATCCGCCTGGACCAGGGCGACGCGCTCCATATCGCCATCATCTCGATCGACCCGTCGCGCCGCAAGTCGGGCGGCGCCCTGCTGGGTGACCGCATCCGCATGAACGCGATCAACCCGTGGAGCAATGGCGCGCGCGTGTTCATGCGCTCCCTGGCCACGCGCGAAGCCGGGTCTGAGATTTCGCAAGCCCTGCCGGACGTGATCGCGGCCTGCAAGGTGGCGGGCTTTGACCTGGTGATCGTCGAGACCTCGGGCATTGGCCAGGGCGACGCCGCCATCGTGCCGCACGTGGACGTGTCGATGTACGTGATGACGCCGGAATTTGGCGCTGCCTCCCAGCTGGAAAAGATCGACATGCTCGATTTTGCCGACTTCATCGCGATTAACAAGTTTGACCGCAAGGGTTCGCAGGATGCGCTGCGCGACGTCGCCAAGCAGTACCAGCGCAACCGCGAAATGTGGAGCCGCCGGCCGGAAGAGATGCCGGTGTACGGCACCCAGGCATCGCGCTTCAATGACGATGGCGTGACGGCCCTGTACCACGGCCTGCTGCCCAAACTGGCCGAATTCGGCCTCAAGCCGCAGCCGGGCAAACTGGCGCAGACGGACATTCGCCACTCGAGCGGCAAGCACGTGATCGTGCCGCCGGCGCGTGCGCGCTACCTGGCCGAGATCGCGGACACGGTGCGCGGCTATCACAAGAACACCGCCAGGCAGGTCAAGCTGGCACGCGAGCGTCAGCAGCTGCAGGAAGCGAAGCGCATGCTGGCCGCCGCTTCCAAACATGCCGACTTCGATGACCTGATCACCGAGCGCGATCAGGCCATGGACGCCAATGCCAGGAAGCTGCTGGCCATGTGGCCGGACATGCAGGCCGCGTATGCCGGCGACGATTACGTGGTCAAGATCCGCGACAAGGAAATCCGCACGCGCCTGATCCAGCACACCCTGTCGGGCACCAGGATCCGCAAGGTGGCGCTGCCGCGCTATGAAGACCACGGCGAAGTGCTGCGCTTCCTGATGCTGGAAAACGTGCCGGGTTCATTCCCCTTCACCGCCGGCGTATTTGCCTTCAAGCGCGAAGGCGAAGACCCGACCCGCATGTTCGCCGGCGAAGGCGACTCGTTCCGCACCAACCGCCGCTTCAAGCTGGTGTCCGAAGGGATGGACGCCAAGCGCCTGTCGACGGCGTTTGACTCCGTCACCCTGTACGGCGCCGACCCGGCCCTGCGTCCGGACATCTACGGCAAGGTGGGCAACTCGGGCGTGTCGATCGCCACCCTGGACGACATGAAGGTGCTGTACGACGGCTTCAACCTGTGCAGCCCGAGCACCTCGGTATCGATGACCATCAATGGCCCCGCGCCGACCATCCTGGCCATGTTCATGAATACGGCCATCGACCAGCAGATCGACAAGTTCGCGCAAGAGAACCAGCGCCAGCCAACCGCCGACGAAACGGCCAAGATCCGCGCCTGGGTGCTGCAGAACGTGCGCGGCACGGTGCAGGCGGACATCCTGAAGGAAGACCAGGGCCAGAACACCTGCATCTTCTCGACCGAGTTCTCGCTCAAGGTCATGGGCGATATCCAGGAGTATTTTGTGCACCACATGGTGCGCAACTTCTACTCGGTATCGATCTCGGGATACCACATTGCCGAAGCGGGCGCCAACCCGATTTCGCAGCTCGCCTTTACGCTCTCGAACGGCTTCACCTTCGTGGAAGCCTACCTGGCGCGCGGCATGCACATTGACGACTTTGCGCCCAACCTGTCGTTCTTCTTCAGTAACGGCATGGATCCGGAGTACACGGTGCTGGGCCGGGTGGCGCGCCGCCTGTGGGCCGTGGCCATGCGCGACAAATACGGGGCCAATGACCGCAGCCAGAAGCTCAAGTACCACATCCAGACCTCGGGCCGCTCGCTGCACGCGCAGGAAATCGACTTTAACGATATCCGCACCACGCTGCAGGCCTTGATTGCCATTTACGACAACTGCAACAGCCTGCACACCAACGCCTACGACGAGGCGATCACCACGCCGACCGATGAATCGGTGCGCCGCGCGCTGGCGATCCAGCTGATCATCAACCGCGAGTGGGGCCTGGCCAAGAACGAGAACCCGAACCAGGGCTCGTTCATCATCGAAGAACTGACCGACCTGGTGGAAGAAGCGGTGCTGCAGGAATTCGAGCGCATTGCCGAACGCGGTGGCGTGCTCGGAGCCATGGAAACCGGCTACCAGCGCGGCAAGATCCAGGAAGAGTCGATGCTGTACGAGCACCAGAAGCATGACGGCACGCTGCCGATCATCGGCGTCAACACCTTCCGCAATCCGCATGCGAGCGATACGCCGCAAAAGATCGAACTGGCGCGCTCCACGGACGATGAAAAGCAGTCGCAGCTGACCCGCCTGGCCGACTTCCACAGCCGCCACGCGGCCGAGGCGCCGCAGGCCCTGGCCGCGTTGCAGCAGGCTGCCATCGACAATGCGAATGTGTTTGAAAAGCTGATGGATGCGGTGCGGGTGTGCTCGCTGGGCCAGATCACCACGGCCCTGTTCGAGGTCGGTGGCCAGTACCGCCGCAATATGTAAGCTGCCGCGCGCAGGCGCGCCCCGGCCCCGGCATCTTGCCGGCGCCGGGTTTTTTTACGCCTGGAGCGGGCGCCCCACCGTGGCGCCGGCCACCAGCCTGGGCTGCCACAGCTCCTGCATGGGCGCGGCGCCGTTGACCACGGCAGAGAGCATCTCGATCATCTTTGCGCCCGCCTTGTCGGCGCCCGGCTGGTCGATGGTGGTGACCCTGGCGCCCACCAGGGAATCTTCTATGCTGCCCCAGACGATGACGGACACCTCGCGCCCGATCTCCACGCCGGCGTCGAGCAGGGCGCGCACGGCGCCGACCCCGGAAAGGTGATTATCGACAATGACGGCCGACGGCGGGGGACGGCATGCCAGGAGTTGTTGCATGGCCTGGTAGCCGGCGCGGCGGTCATGGCTGTTGTCGACCAGGTGGGCCGGATCGGTGGCCAGACCAGCCTCACCCATGCAGCGCAGGAAGCCGGTACGCCGCTGGCAGGCAAAATTCAGGCTCAGCGGGGCACTGATCATGCCGATGCGGCGGTGGCCGTGCTGCAGCAGGTGCTGGCACGCCATGACGATGCCGGCCTCGTTATCGAAATCAAACCAGGCATAGGGCTGGTCCAGTTCGGTGCGCCCGTGGGCAACAAAGGGGAAGCCCTTGCTGACCAGGTAGGCAATGCGCTGGTCGTGGACCAGGGTGCGGCTGACCACCAGGCCATCGACGCGCTTGCCGCGCACCATGTGCTCGTAGGAAGGCAACTCGTTACGGGCCGATACGGGGGCGATGATGAGATTGCGCTTGCTCGCTTCGAGCGCTGCCGACATGCCGCCCACCACTGCCAGGAACATGGGGTCGCCCAGATCCACGGGCGAAAGCGGATAGATGATGCCAAAGACATTGGTGCGGCCCACGGCCAGGCTGCGCGCCATGGGGTTGGCTTCGTAACCGGAGGCGCGCGCTGCTGCCAGCACCCGCGCGCGCGTGACTTCGTTCACTTCCGGATAACCGTTCAAGGCGCGGCTGACGGTGGTTTTCGATACGCCCAAATGGTCGGCAAGACTCTTAAGATTCATACATCCACAGGCTGGTCCTTGTACACAGCCTGCGATTATAGCAACGTCCTTCTCATGGACCGCTTGATGGCGCGCAGCGCCGGGCGGCGCCCTGGTGGGCGAAGCAGATGGCGTAAATGGGCGGCAAGGTGGTGGACACGGTCTCCCAGCTGTCGCCACCATTGGCGCTCGCCCACAGCCCGCCCGTGGTGGACCCCATCAGCAGGGTACGGCCATCGTCCGCCACGGCCAGGCCATGGCGGTACACGAGGTCATAACAATGCTCTTGCGGCAGACCGGCGCGCAGGGCCGTGAAGGTCTTGCCGCCGTCCGAGGTGCGGGTCACGGCCATGGCGCTGTCGACGGGGATGCGGCGCTGGTCCGCCTCGGCCGGCGCAAACCACGCCGTCTCCGGGTCCGAAGGATGAGCCGCCACGGCAAAGCCGAAGCGCGAGACGGGCGCCGTGACGATTTCAGCCCAGTGCCGCCCGCCATCGGCCGAGCGCCACATGCCGTTATGGTGCTGGCACCAGAACACGTCGGGATTGGCGGCGCACGGCACCACGCGGTGCGGATCCTGCACGGCTTCATTTTCGTTGAGCTCGGGCGGCATGTAGTCGGCGCGCATGCCGGTCGACGATACCGTCCAGCTGGCCCCGCCGTCTTGGCTGCGCCACACGCCGCCGCAGGATACGGCCACCAGCAGGTGGCCGCTGTTGCGGGGGTCGACACTGATGCTGTGGATGCCCGGCACATCGTAGCCGCCGCCGAACCACTCGCTGCGCTGCGGCACGTCCCACAGCGCGCGCACCAGTTCCCAGCTGCTGCCGCGGTCGCTGGACTTGAACAGGCCGCCCGGCAGGGTGCCGGCCCACAGCACCCCCGGCTCATCGTGGCCGCCCGCTTCCAGCGCCCAGATCAGCCTGTTTTTCCATTCGACGGGATCGGTGCTGTCGGCCGGCTTGGGCGGATAGGCAGGGGCGGCAACTTCGGTCCAGCTGTCGCTGCCGGGGTCGCGGCGGTGCAGCTTGACGCCAAAATGGCCCAGGTTAAGGGCGGCATACAGGGTGCCGTCGCGCCGGTCCGCCAGGGCCATCGATACCGGCTCGCCCAGGAAATGGCGGTGCGCGACCTGCCAGCGCCCGGCCTCCTGGCGCAGCTCGAACAGGCCCTTGCGGGTTGACAGGTAGGCAGTGTCGTACATGGTCATCCTCCGGATAGGGCCTGCAATATATAGACAGTCGACGCGGGTAAAAGTGCATCCTGCAGTCCGACACGGTCGGCCGCCCGGCGGCCATCGATGAACACCACCACATTCTCGCGCAGGTGGCCCTGCTCATCGACGATGTAGGAACGCAGCTGTGGATTGGCACTGAATGCGCGCTCGAGGGCAGCGTGCAGCGTGGGCGCATCGACAGCCACTTCCGGCACCGGCAGGAAGCGGGCCAGCTGCTGCGTAAAGATCAATCGGGCCATGCTGCCTCCACAAGTGAAGCCAGATTTTACTCCCGCCGCCCGTCGCGCGATCCGATAATTTTATTTGCCAAAAGGAATAAATAGATTCATTCGATTAATTAATGACTCTAATAAACATTCTGATTGCCAATTAAACCCTCGGATAAATTAATTAATATAAACATATTGCTTTCCTGCTGGAAAACTCTTTGTCGGATAACTTTACAGCATAATCCCGGTTCAGATCCGGGACAGCGCTAAGTCCCTGTTTACTAAGGAATCGTGATATTTGGCACGCTCTTTGCTAATATCCCCATGCAGGCAGTAGCCCCAAACAAATCAAATTCGAGGAACATATGAAACTTCTGAAAAAAATCACCGCAGCGGCAGCAGTAGCACTGGCAATGGCCGGCAATGCAAACGCAAACGTCGTACTGAACGACTGGGTCTTCAATCCTAACGGCGGCGGCTTCGCTTCCGGCCAGGTCATCAACGAATACCTGGACGTGAACGGCAATGCCTTCATCGAGCTGACCAACACCGGCGGCGGCACCTTCTCCTTCACGGAGCACGCAGCCTTCAACCTGGTGCAGGCAGACAGCAACGGTCAGCTGTTCCCAATCAACTACGCTGGTGGCAACATCACGGCAACGTTCGTGGCAACCGGCACCGGTAACTTCTCCGGCGCGTTCCAGTTCACCGGCGGCACCATCCGCATGTACCAGAACCCAACGAACAACCAGTACGCCACCACCGACGGCATGTACGGTGCTGACCTGGGCAACATGATTGCTGAGTTCGAAGTCCTGCCTGGCGGCGGCGGTCTGGTAGACGGTTCCGGCCTGCCAACCAACAACGGCCAGATCAGCGTATTCGCCAAGGCAGTTGCCGGCGGCCTGGATGCTGGTTACTTCTTCCGCGGCAACGGTGCCGACCTGTCGGGCGAAGACATCCTGTCGTTCGCGTTCACCAACGCTAACACCGTTGGCGCCCCAACCAACAACATGGTTGGCGAGATCGCTTGCCAGTTCGCCGGCTTTGGCGGCCCAGGCTGCGCCGGTGGTACGTACTCGAACGTTCCTGGCAGCCACTTCTTCGTCAGCAACAACGGTCAGTTCAAACTGGCTGAAGTACCAGAGCCAGGTTCGCTGGCCCTGCTGGGCATCGCCGTACTGGGTGCAGGCGTTGCTGCTCGCAAGCGCAAGCAAGCCTAAGCATTTCTCGGCATGACACTGAGCGGACTGCGGTCCGCTCTTTTTTTTGCCCATGTTTTCCCCGTATTTTGCCCGAGCCGGCGGCAAGGCCGGCAAGCGACGTAAAAACAGGCCGCATGCGGCCTGTCGGGATCTGCAGGGGTGTGCCCGGATGTGCCGGGGTTTGTGCCAATGTATCGCTACTTGAGCAATTCTTCCAGCGGCTTGCGTTCCGAACGCGAGGTGGGCGCCTTGCCCGCGCCCAGCCTTCCCATGTACACCGGGAAACCGGCATCATTGAAAATCAGGCGCGCCGTTTCCCGCTCCAGCTTTGCGGCCATGCCGTGCAAAGGCATGGTGTCGGTAAACTTGACATTCTCGCGCACGTACTTGGAAAAGATCAGCGGCGTCATTTCCGGCTGCATGTGCAAGCCCAGGTGGGTAAGGGTGAGCCAGAACCGCTGGACCGCGCGCCCGGCCTGCACATAGTCGTCAATCGACTGCGGCTGGCGCTTGGCCTTGAGCACGAAGTGCGCGGCGCAGGCCACGCCAGGGACAAAATCCATCTGCAGGCGGGGCGCCCAGGTGCCCATGACGCGGTTCATGGTGGACAGGCGGCCCCAGCGGACCATGGCCCACTTCATCATCTTGAGCGTCATGGCATCGACGCCCAGTGCCTGGTCCGGCACCCGGTCGGGACTGTGGGTCACGCCCCAGTGGATGATCTTGCGATGCGTTTCATATGCTTCCGGCATCGACAGGCGCAGCCGGGCGTTATTGAACATCAGGCGGGCGGTGCGCAGCTTGACGCGCGTGCCTTCCAGCCAGGTGACGCTGTAATGCTCGCCCACGGCCTCTTCCAGCGCCGCCTTTTCGGTGGCGGTCAGGGGCCGGGTGCGCAGGGGCCGGCGCTGCACGCTGCGCCGGGTGATGGCCGGAATCAGGGGGCTGGGAGTGATGGCCGGGTCGCGTTCCAGGCGCACGTCGAACACGGGTTTTTCTTCCGGCGTGCCGCTGCGGCGCACGATATCGGCGCGCATGCCGTGGCCGCTGGCAGCCAGGGCCAGCGTTTCCAGCAGGGCACCATAGGAAATCTGGCTCGGATGGCCATCAAGGTCGTACACGCAATGCTCGCGCGTATCGTAGCCATGCACGGCAACGTGGTCTGGGGCAATGATTTCAAAGCGCCAGCACTGGGTATTGTCGCCACTGGGCGCCCAGCGTGCCAGGTCCAGGATCTGGTGCATGACCGAGGGGCCGCTCATTGCCCCACCCCCGCCTTGGCCATCTGGCGCTTGCCGATCATGATGGCCAGCTTGTGCAGGGGGTGGCTGTTGCCACCGGGGCGCCAGGTATGGACCATCTTGTTGCGATAGGCATCAAATTGCATGCCGTGGGGCGCGGCCAGCACGTCTCCCCGGCCCAGCAATATCTTGAGCGCCTCGGTACCGGCAATGGCCGAGCACAGCTGGCAGGACATGAAGGTCGAGGGGCCGCGCTGCTGGGCAAAATTGACCGCTTCCGGCACCACCAGGTAAGGGCGGTGCAGGCCGGCCGGCGCCAGTCCGACCACGAAGCGGATGGCCTTTTCCAGGTCCGAACACTGGCCCCACTGGAAATACTCTTCAAACGTCATCTTGCCCGGCATGAAGTTGAGCAGGGCCGCGCCCATGCCGAGCGGCGCCACGGTGGTGGCGGGAATGCCGAGCCTGGCGCACAGGGCGAAGGTTTGCTGGCGAATTTTAAAAGCAAAAAAATCGAGGCCATCAACGTACAGGTCGACACCATCGAGAAAGGCCGGCAGGCTGTGCTCGTCGATACCTTCCGGGAACAGTTTGATCTCGACTTCGGGATTGATGTCGCGCGCCATCTGGGCCAGCACCTCGACCTTGGGCTGGCCCAGGGTGGTGACGTTGGCGCCGACCTGGCGGTTGAAGTTGACGATATCGAAATCGTCAAAATCGGCAATATGGAAGTGGGCCACGCCCAGGCGCACCAGGGTCAGGAGATGCCCGCCGCCCACCCCGCCGCCGCCGGCAATGGCCACGCGCTTGCCGCGCAGGATGGCCTGCTCGGCTGGCGTCACCCACCCGATATTGCGCGAGAAAGCCTGGTCGTACGAAAAGGCGCCGGTCGCTGCTGCGGCCGGTGCACCAGGCGCGCTTGAAGGTTGCGTGTGTTGTCCCATACGGAAAATAGTAACACGAACGATGCACAATCAGGCCCGGCCCGGTCAGGCCCGGCCGGGCTGCGGATAGGGCTCTCAGGCAGCCTGGCGCTCGTCGACGCGCAGCAGACGCTGCACGATACCCTGCTCTTCGCGCGGGGAAAAGAAATAGGCATAAAACGAGCGCTCCGAGCCTTCCTGGTCCCAGGTGCCGCCGTGCTTGGCAACCTGTTCGCTCACATAGTCCAGGCTGACCTTGAGCAGATGGGCCGGCGCGTTCACGCGCGGATTGGTTTTCATGGTCCCCAGGCGCTGGAAGCCCAGCATCTGTTCGTAGAAGCGGCGGTGGCGCGGATTCACTTCGATCACGATGTCGGTGCGGTGGTGAATGTCGCGTGCATAGATCACGGCCAGGTGAAACAGGTTGGCCATGGAAGTCTTGGAACTGGCGGCAGGATCGAACGCAAGCTTGGTAAATTCACACAGCCGGGCGCCGCTCGCGCGGAATTCGTCGAGTTCGTCCTTGAAAATGTCGTCGGCAAGCAGGCCCACTGGCGAATCGATCCCCAGTGTGAGTGTGCCAACCGTTTCGCCCTGATGGCTTGCCGACAGGGTGATGCGATTGGGGTCGTCCGTTAACTGGTGCGTTCCAGCGTAGCCGCGCCAAGCGTACATCTTGCTGACCAGCATACTTGCAGAGTTGCGGCCCTCTGCGGTATCGGTGAGGCGGATGCCGTAAAAGTCTTGGTTCACAATAACGTCCTCTAATTGTGTGGACGTTATAGTATCTTGTTCATCAATCCCGTGCGCAGTTTTTACCCGCTCAACAGTGCTCGGGGTAGTTTCGTTATCAACTTGATTGCTAAGCGATTCCACAAGAGGCCTCCTTTGTGTCCCGAATACGGTCCGGAATAGGCTGCCGCCAGGGCTGCCATCAGGCGGTCAAGCGGCTGGGACACTGCAGCACGCCTTGATCATTCACGACGAATGATCTGTATAGCTTATTTCCTAAAGGTATGTTTAGCAAGGGAAACACGGGCAACTGTCGTGAAAAAACCTTGGCCTGAAACAAAGCCGCGCCAGCTTTGTCTGCTTCCCTTGTCGCCCTGTCAAAACTAACGGGCTCAGCCTTTTCAGACGCGATCATGCGCCGATCGGACGCCCCGTGGCGCCGCCATCGCCTACAATTGCATCATTGCCACTGCGGAGAACAGCATGTCCATTTCGCCGGAACAGTTAGCAGCGCTGATGCAGGAAGTGGAAACGGAAGACCCCATCGATTTTGCCGACCTCCCCTTCGGCGAGCAGGAACTGCGCTCCCTGGTGGCGGCCCATCTGTGCGACATGGCCGCCGCCATGGAAAACTTCAGCACCGAAGACCGGCTCATGACGCTGCTGGCGGTGTCGGCCAAGCTGGTGCTGGAAAACCTGGTGCTGCACCTGCAGCTGCTGCGCCAGCACGGGCTGCCGGTCAGCGCCGGGGTCGAGGAATTGCTGGGCCGCCTGCGCCAGGGGCCGTGACACACTATCCTGTTGCCATGATCTGTTCTCCCATGTCACTATGCTGGCTCAGCGCCTGCCGGACAGGTGCTCCCCTATTTAGAATGCCATCGACAAGGATCTGACATGCCGCGCACTACCCCCAAGCTCCGCCTTACCGCCGCCCTGGTCGCCAGCGCCCTCCTTCTTGGCGCCGGACTCGGTGGCTGCAACCGCACCCAGGATGCCGCCACCCTGGTCGCGGAAGCGAAGTCGTACCAGCAAAAAGGGGATTACAAGGCGGCCCTGATCCAGCTTAAGAATGCCGTTGCCGCCAGTCCGGAAGATGCCGCCATCCGCCTGCAGCTGGCCACCCTGCATGCCGAGCTGGGCGACCCGGTATCGGCGGAAAAGGAATATCGCAAGGCGCTCAGCCTGGGCACCCCGCCGGCCCAGGTCATGCCTGGCCTGGCCGCCAGCCTGCTGGCCCAGGGTGAATTCAAAAAGCTGCTGGCCGATACCGAGCCCCATGTGGCCACCGGTGGCGCGCCGCTGCTGGTGCACCGCGGCCACGCCCTGCTGGCCTCGGGCCAGCCGGACCAGGCCAAGGCTGCCTTCGATGCCGCCCTGGCGGCCAAGCCGGACGACAGCGCCGCCCTGCTGGGCCTGGCCAGTCTGGCCTTTTCCCAGAACGATGTCGAAACCGGCAACCGCTACGCGGAAGAAGCGGCCGCCAAGGACCCCAAGAATCCGGAAGTGTGGATGCTCAAGGCCATGCTGTCGGCGCGCCAGGGCAAGAGTGACGCCGCGCTGGTCGCTTACGACCAGGTGCTCACCCTCAAGCCCAATCACCGCAGCGCCCACATAGAAAAGGCCTACCTGGAAATCGGCATGGGCCAGTTCGACAAGGCCAAGGCCGACCTGGCTGCCGCCAACAAGATCACCCCGGGCAGCATGATCGTGGTGTATACCCAGGCCCTGCTCGACTATACCCAGGGCAAGAACGATGTGGCGCTGGAGGGCACCCAGAAGGTCTTGCGCGCCGCCCCCGAGCACATGCCGAGCATCCTGCTGGCCGGCGCCATCCAGCTCAACATGGGCCAGCTGGAGCAGGCCGAGCAGAACCTGAAGAAATACCTGGAGAAAAATCCGGACAGCCTGTACGCGCGCAAGCTGCTGGCCTCGACCCAGCTGCGCGCCGCCCACCCGGCCGACGCCGCCGCGACCCTCGCGCCGGCGCTCAAGGGCCAGACCGAAGACGCCCAGCTGCTGGCGCTGGCCGGCGAATCGCACATGCAGACGCGCGAATTCGGCAAGGCCACGGAATACTTCCAGCAGGCGGCCACGCTCTCGCCCAAGACGGCTGCCCTGCGCACCTCGCTGGGCATGAGCAAGATGGGCCAGGGCGACCAGGACCAGGCCGTGGCCGAGCTGGAAATGGCGACCACGCTCGACCCCAAGTCGCAGCAGGCAGGGGTGGCCCTGACCCGCGCGGCGCTGGCCCTGAAGCAGTATGACAAGGCCCTCTCCGCCGTCCAGGCCCTGGAAAAGCAGCAGCCGGACAACGCCATGGTGCAAAACCTCAAGGGAGGCGTCCACATGGCCCGCAATGAAGCGGCCGCCGCGCGCGCCGCCTTCAACCGCGCCGTGGCCCTGCAAAAGGATTATTACCCTGCCGTGGTCAACCTGGCCGGCATGGACATGACGGAAAACAAGCCGGACGAGGCGAAAAAGCGCCTGGAAGCCTTCCTCCAGGTAGACAAGAAACACGTGGGCGCCATGACGGCGCTGGCCCAGCTGTCGGCCGCGCGCGGCGACGCGGCCGGCACCCGCTACTGGCTTGAAAAAGCCAGCAATGACAACCCGGACATGGTCGAACCGGGCATGCGCCTGGCCGAGTTCTACCTGCGCACCAACGACAAGACCAAGGCCCTGACCCTGGTGCGCAAGCTCAACGCTGCCAACCCGACCAATCCCGACCTGCTGGGCGCACTGGGCCAGGCCCAGATGGCCAACAATGATTTCAACGGCGCCCTCGAGTCGTACAGCAAGCTGGTCAACCTGGTGCCGAAGTCGGCCAAGGCCCAGCTGCGCCTGGCCTCTGCCCATCTGGCGCTCAAGAACGATGCCGCGGCCGAGGAAGACGTCAAGCGCGCCATTGCCCTCGAGCCGCAAAACGTGCAGGCCAAGCTGGCCCTGGTCGACCTCGCGGTTCGCCGCGGCAATACCGAGGAGGCGATTCGCCTGGCGAAAAATGTCCAGAAGGAGCATCCGTCGGCGGCCATCGGCTTTGCCGTGGAAGCGGACCTCCTGATGTCGCAAAAGAAGCCGGAACCGGCCTTGCGCGCCTTCCAGCAAGCCTATGCCCTGGAAAAGAATGCCAAGTACTTGCTCAAGACTAACCAGCTGCTGCGTATGACGGGCAAGACCAAGGAAGCAGAAGCGGAGCTGAACCAGTTCCTGAAGGCCCATCCGAACGATGCCGTGGCCACCATGTTTGCCGCCGAGATGCAGCTGGCAGCCAAGCAGTACAAGAATGCCATCGCCATCCTGGAAGGCGTGGTCAAGCGCAATCCAAACGCCGTGCCGGCCCTTAACAACCTGGCCTGGGCCTATCAGCAGGACCAGGATGCGCGCGCCCTGCCCACGGCCGAACAGGCCTACAAGCTGGCCGCCGACAATCCCGCCGTGATGGATACGCTGGGCTGGATCCTGGTGGAAAAGGGTGACGTGAAGCGCGGCCTGCCGATCCTGGAAAAAGCCGTCGCCGCCCAGCCGCAGTCCAACGATGTGCGCTACCACCTGGCCATGGCCCTGGACAAGGCCGGTGACAAGAAGCGCGCCCGCGCCGAAATGGAAAAGGCCCTGGCCAATGGCGGTCCGTTCGCCCAGGCCGCGCAAGCGCGCGCCTACCTCAAGCCAATGTAGCGTGACGCTGCTTGACCGGCTGCGCGGGAAGCGGGACATCCTGGTCCCCTACTTCGATTATTGCCGCGTCCTGCGCGGCAACCGCGAGTCGGTCATCCTGGGCGACACCTGCCGCCTGCGCCATGATGTGTACTGTGTCGAGCGGGCCCTCCTGCCGCAGGAAGGGGGCGCCCTGGAGACGGACGAGGCCGACAGCTGCGCCGTGCATGTCGGCGCCTACGACAGTCACGGGCAACTGGCCGCCTCGGTGCGCCTGGTGCAGCCGGGCCCCGGCCAGGACTATCCCTTCAGCCAGTACTGTGCCCCCTTTCCCGATGTGACACTGCCGCCGCGCGAGCAGGCCGGCGAACTGTCACGCCTGGTGGTGCACCAGCACTACCGGCGCCGCCGCGGCGACTCTGTGGAAGGCGTGCCGCACGGCTTCGCCGCGCACGGCCACACGCGCGCCATCCGGCCGGCCGTCGGTGGGCGGCGCAGCGGCAGCCCGCTGCTGCTGCTGGGCCTGTACCGCGAGCTGTACCGCCACAGCCGCGAACATGGGCTGCGCTACTGGTACGCCGCCATGGAGCGGCCGCTGGCGCGCGCGCTCGATCGCATGGGCCTGCCCTTTCGGCCGATCAGCGGGCCGGCCGAGGATGTCGGTCCCGTGGTCCTGCACATGCTGGAGCTCGATGCGCTGGAAGCGCGATTGCGCCGGGAGAACCGCTTCCTGGCAGCCTGGTTCCACGGCGAGCCGGTGGCATGGTGGGTCAGGCTGCGCCTGCTGCTGGAAGCGGCGCGTCTGGGACGCGCCAGGGACGACACCGATCCCCGGGACGGGCCCTGACGGCGCACCCTCCACGGCGCTACAATGGCAATTTTCCCTGCCCAGGAACCAGCACATGACAGAACGCGATCATCCCGCCGCCGTGGTCCAGCGCCAGCTCGATGCCTACAACGCCCGCGATATCGACGCCCTGGTGGGCATCTATGCAGACGACGCCCGCCAGTACGAATTACCCGGCACGCTGGTGGCAAGCGGCAGCGCCCAGATCCGTGAGCGCATGCAGGGCCGGCTGCAGGAGCCTAACCTGCATGCGCGGCTGGTGCAGCGTGCTGTCATGGGCAATATCGTCATCGACCAGGAAGTCGTTACCCGCACCTTTCCGGAAGGCCCCGGCAGTGTCGACATCGTGGCCATCTACGAAGTTGTCAACGGACGGATTCAATCGGCATCCGTGCAGGTGAGCAACAAGCGCCTGCACGGCTAGCGCAGCGGCTCGCGCGGCGAGATGAAGGCCTTGTGGAACAGGTGGCGCGCCAGCAGGAACGGCGGCATGCGCAACCAGTTGCCGCGCACGTACAGGCCAAAGCGCGCCAGCGCCGTGAAGCGGGTGTCGCAACTGGCGTGCATGGGCAGCAGCGCGCGGCCGAACAGGGCATCCATCAGCGCCAGCATGCGCCCTTGCGGCCCGGCAGGCGCCAGGGCTGCCAGCACGTGCTCCGGTACCGGCGTGCCCAGCAGGCCGCTGCAGTAGCGCAGGGCATAGAACAGGGGCCGTTCCAGCTGCAGCTCGCGCGCCCTGGCCGGCAGTGCCTGCCACAGGCGCTCTCCGCCCAGTTCGCCCAGCAGGCGGTGCAGGTCAAACAGGTCACGCAGGCCCTTGTCGAATTCGCCGTCGTAGAACAGGTGGGTGGCGCTGTGCAGCACCATGTCTTCATCGGCCAGCACCATGGCGCAGCCGCCGCGTACCGCGCGGGCGGCCGCGCGCAGCTTGTCCGGGTCGGGACGCACGCGCGCCGTCAGCGGCAAGATGGTGTGGTGGACATCGATCACGCTGCCGCGCTGGGCGTGCTGCATGGGCGGGATTTCATGCATCCAGACGCGGTAGTAGCGCTGGTCATAGGCGTCGTGATGGCCCGACATCCAGCCGCCCAGCATCAGGTCCGACTCCACTTCCCCGATCGCCTCGCGCGGCACCAGGATGTCGATATCGGAAAACAGGCGCCCGCGTCCGGCCGCCAGGCCCGCCATGGCATAGGCCGCCCCTTTGAGCAGGATCAGCGGCGTGCCGCTGCGCGCCAGTGCCGCCCCGATGCGCTGGACCTCCCAGCGCACCCCGTCGGCGTGGCGCCGCGCCAGCGGGATGGTCCACTCAAGGTGGCGCCGCGCCTGCGGCGGCACCTGGGCCAGCACCCCGGCTTCCTCGGCCAGGCAGTACAGGGTGGCGGTCAGGTTGGCCGCCAGCGCCTGGCGCAGGGCCAGGTCCCATTCGGCCAGCGACAGCGCCGCCATGCGCGCCGGCTCGCGCAGCAGCGTCACCAGCAGTGGCAAGGGCGGGCTCACCTGGACGGGGGCGGCAGGGCCGCGAAGGTGGCAATCGCATCATCGAGTTCGCTGTAGTGGAACTGGTAGCTGTCGGCAGAAGCCACGAGGCGTCCCAGGGCGTCGAACCCGGCCCGTCCCAGCAGGCTGTAATTGAAGCAGTTCTCGGCCACCTGCATGAAGGCCGGCCCGGGCGCCATCGGCGCCAGTGTGGCGGCGGCGCCGGCCTGGTAGCGGGGAAAGACAATCCAGGCGGCGCGCACCGCTTCGCCGGCCCGTGCCACGCTGTCGGCAGGCGGCTTCACATGGGCCACCGTGCCCTTGGTGGTGTCATGCACGCTGCGGCTGATGATGCTCTCCGGCGCAAAGGCGCGCAGCACGTCGATCGAGGCGTTTTTCAAGCTGATCGGACGCGGCAGCGGGGCGATCAGGCCATCGGACAGGCGCACCATGGTCAGCTCGTCCGACAACAGGCGCCAGCCGCGCGCCACCAGCGCCGCGCACAGCGTGCTCTTGCCCGAGCCGGGGGGCGCCGGCAGGATGGCCGCCAGGCCGCCGCGTTCGATCACGGCAGCGTGGATGATCAGGCAGTCGTGGGCGCGGCTTGACACGCACCAGTTCATCGACCACTCGAACATGGGGAAGGCCTGGTCCAGCGGCAGGGGCTTGAATGGCACGCGCCCGTCGTGCCGGAACACCACCTGGCGTCTGGCCAGGCGGCGCAGGCCGCCCACCTGCGCCATGTCGACGTAGAAGTCGGCAAAGGCGGGGGCATCGAGCAGGTCATAATCGGCGTACAGCAGGCCAATGCCGTCGGCCATATGGCCGATGGTCGAGCGCAGGTGGGTGACAAAGGCGCCGGTGCGCAAATGGATGCCCGGTCCTGCCAGCAGGCGGCGCAGGGCGCGCGGCGCCAGGCTCGCGACCTTGATGGCGGGGCCGCCGGCGGCGTGCGGGTTCACGCGGCGCGCTCGATGAGAAACAGGCCTGCCAGCTGGGACAGCAGGGCCGCGGTGTCGTCCACCAGGGCGGCATCATGCGCGCAGCCCAGGGCAGTGGCCAGCGCGGCCGACAGGCTGGAATCGTCCGCCGGGCCACAGCGCAGCACCTGGAGCAGGTGGACGGCCGCCTCGCCCAGCAGATGGGTAGCGCCGCTCAGGTCGTTGTACAGCACGAACTGGATGCCGTCAGGATGATTGAACTGGCGCAGGCGGAAAGCCTGGCCAGGCATGGTACGCCACATGCAAGACAGCCGTCAGCGCTTAATAGGCCTGGGTACCTGCCAGGTAGTCGGCCAGTTCCGCCCCACTCCATTCGCGCGCGCCGTCGGCCACCCGGTAGCTCCTGTGGCGGTCGTAGCGGGCAAACATGTCGAGCACGCTTTGCTGGGTCAGGAAGGAAATGCGGCCGGACAGCACGTTGAGGTAGGTGGCCATGATGTGCATGGCCACGCCATCCTTGTCGCTGCCGTGGCGCTTGAGCACATGCTCGACCGACAGGTTGGCCAGGGGCTGGCGCGCGCTGCGGAAGTGTTTCCAGAATACATCGTTGGGCTTGACCTCGCTTGGCCAGGCACTCTGGTTTTTCAGCCACCAGTCCGGCGAACGGCCGTCGCAGGTGGTTTTCGGCGAATGGCTGTTGAGATCGCCCGATAAGGCATTCGAGGGCGATTTGCACACCATGTCGGCCAGGGCATTGTTCGAGGCCACTGTCATGACCACGCCACCGACTCCGAGCCCGGCCAGGCGGCGGCGCGCAGCCCCTTGGGGCGACAGGGTAGCCGTCGCAACCGGGGTGGCGTCGTTTCCGTCTGGCTCGTGTTCGTTGACCATGAAAATTTTCCTAGAAATGCCGGGCCTTGCGGCCCGTTTGAGGGCGATGTTGCTGCCATCGAGCAGAACAACTAATAAAAACTACGTAGCAATAAGTGTTCCAAGCATACACCGTCTACCCCTGTTGTGAGCGAAATCAATCACTTATCGACAGGTTCAGGTATTTTCCGACAATATTGACCAGCCACGGCGCGCAGCCCACTGTAAAGTGGGCCGACAGGCAACGACCGGTGTTAGAAGAAGCTTTCCGGAATGACCAGTACGTCCCCGGGGCGCATGGTCACATTGGCCGAAATATCGCCATCCTTGAGCAAGTCATCCAGGCGCACGTTCAGGCGCTGATTCTTGCCATCGACCTTGCGGATCAGGACCGCGCGGTTGCCGGAAGCAAATTCGGTCGTGCCGCCGACGGCAATCAGGACATCCATCAGCGACATGTCGCGGCGGTAGGCCAGTGCCTGCGGACGGGCAGCCTGGCCGATCACGCGGATCTGTTCATCATAGGTGCCGGTAAAGCCGGTCACGATCACCGTCACGACCGGTTGCTGGATGAACTTGGCCAGCGCCTTTTCAATGTCGCGTGCGAGCTGGGTGGAGGTCTTGCCGGAGGCTTGCAAGTCTTCCACCAGCGGGGTGGTGATCTTGCCGTCGGGACGCACCGGCACCGACATCGATACTTCCGGATTGCGCCACACAATGATGTTGACACTGTCGCCGGGGCCAATCAGGTAATCATGGTGCGGCGCGGCCGTATTGTCGATCTTGCTTGCCGACGGCGCGCGCCAGGCGGCGCAGCCCGACAGGGTGACCGCGCACACGGTAAGGGCCAGCACAGCCAGGCGATGGATATAGCTCACATTGTTCTTGATCACGTCAGTTCCTCGAAACGACAGTGGCGCCATGGCCCTGTCTTGGTTGTCGATTGCGACAGTTTAGTTACTGCCATACAATTGTCTTTTAAATACTACATTGTGTCCTATTGTAAACCAAACTCTTCAAAAGATGCCGCTGCGCACGCTACTTATTCGCCTCCTGCAGCAAGGCGCGCGCGTGCACGGCGGGAATGGCATAGGTGATCCCGCTGGGCGCCGTGATGGCTGTCTCCTTGAGACCTTTGACAAACACCATATTAATGATGCCATGGACCACACCGGTGTGCGGGTCGTACACGGGACTGCCGCTGTTGCCCGGGTAGGCCGTGGCATCGAGCTGGTAGACGGGAAAACGCCCACGCTGCAGCTGAGCAATGGCCGCCGCCCCCAGCTTGCCGGAGTGTAGCGAAGGCATGACGATGGGCGTGATGGCCGACAGGAGCGCGCGATGGGTGACCGGGTGCAGGCCCAGCACCATCCCCAGCGGAAAACCGGTAAAGGCTAGCTCGCGTCCCTCGGCCATGGCGCCGTCGCCCAGCTGCAGGGCGGGCAGGGGCGCGCCCTCGATGCGCAGCAAGGCCAGGTCGTGCTGGCGGTCCACCGCGGCAATGGTGGCGCGGCGGAAGCTGAATTCGCTCCCCTGCCCCACCACAACACCCAGCGCTTCCATGGCTTGCTGGTCTAGCGTGGCCGGCAAGACATGGGCATTGGTAATGACGGACAAGCCATCGCCCGTGACAAAGCCGGTGCCGGAGAAGCGGACTGCCGGACTGCGCGTTTTCTGGAACGTACCGATACCGACCACCGATTTCTTGACCACGGCAATGGTGGCAGGCAGGTCGCCGGCGGTGGCGCCAGGACATGCGCCAGTCATGAATAGCAGGAATAATAATGGACGGGCTAGCACACCCGGCAGCTGACTCAGGCACATCTGTACTCTCCGGGGACGATAGTTTGTAACTTTTGCATTATATATAGCGTATCACCGGGCGCACCAATTACAATGCTTGGTTCCCGTAAGTACGCGCAAAACCGGGGCTGAGCACGATTCAATTGAATTAATGAAAAGCATTATTGTGTTGTATGATGCGACACTTGTGCTGCCATTTAAACAACGAGTTCGGTTCTGCCAAGGCAATCACGCAGGTCCGCCCCGCTGTGGCAAACCAAGTGTTGTAGCGCAGGCTACTTCTGGCCCCGTCTGTCAGCTTTTTCCAGAACGCAATTGCAATTGCTCCCCCTGCAAGCGATGATAGCCGGACAATCCAAAACGATCCGGAGCCCCTGCTCCGAGCTGCACCTAAGATGATGAGAACGACAAGATGGCAGAACTGACCGCCGTAATCCTAACTTTCCTCAAGGCGATTGGAAAGTACCGTTGGTACGCAATCATTATTTCCTGGACCGTGGCCGTGATCGGCTGGGTCGTGGTGTATGCGATGCCGAACGACTACCAGGCGTCGGCCCGGGTGTATGTCGATACCCAGAGCGTGCTCAAGCCGCTGCTGTCGGGCATGACCACCCTGCCCAACCTCGAACAGCAAGTCATGTTCATGCGCCGCACCCTGATCAGCCGTCCCAATGTGGAGCGCGTGATCCGCATGGTGGACCTGGACATCAAGGCCAAGACTCCCAAGGAACATGAAAAGCTGGTCGACGAGCTGATTGAAAACATCAAGATCAGCGGCACCGAGCGCGACGACATCTATACCATCTCGTACAACAGTCGCGATCCCAAGCTGGGCAAGGATGTTGTGCAGTCGCTGCTGACCATCTTCGTCGAAGGCAGCTTCGGCGGCAAGAAGCAGGATGCCAATAAGGCGGTTGCCTTTATCGAAGACCAGATCCGCACCTATGAAGAAAAGCTGAACGCGGCCGAAAATGAACTGAAGGAGTTCAAGATCAAGCACATGGGCAATCTGCCCCGCGGCAATACTGACTACAGCGCCAGTGTGATCGAGATGACTGACCGCCTGTCGCAGGCGCGCCTGGAATTGGCCGAGGCTGAACAAGCCCGCAACGCCATCGCGCGCCAGATCGGCGGCGGCGCCACGCCCGGCAAGCCAGGCATCGTTGCCGCCAATCCAGAACTGGACGAGCGCATTGCCCAGGTCAACAAGAGCCTGGACGCGGCCCGCTTGCAGTACACCGAAGCGCACCCGGACGTCATTTCCGCGCGCCGCCTGCTGGCCCAGCTGCAGCAGCAGAAAAAGGATGAAGCGAAGAACTTCAAGCCAAGCGCCGATCCCGGCGCCAGCTACAGCCCCATGCTGCAGCAGCTGAAGATTTCGCTGTCCGAAGCCGAAGCGCGCGTGGCCTCGCTGCGCGCCCGGGTGGGGGAGTACCAGAACCGGGTGGCGCGCCTGCAGGCCCAGAGCACGGCCGCGCCGGAAGTCGAAGCCCAGCTGTCACAGCTCAACCGCGACTACGCCGTCAACAAGGAAAATTACCAGAAGCTGGTGGAGCGGCGCGAATCGGCCAAGCTGTCGGGCGACCTGTCGTCGGCCACCGACATGCTGACCTTCCGCGTGATCGACCCGCCCACCGCCCCCACCACCCCGGTCGGCCCCAACCGGCCCCGCAATGCCTCGCTCGTGTTCGTGCTGGCGCTGGCGGCGGGCCTGGGCGTGGCGCTCCTGATGAGCCAGTTCCGTCCGACCTTCCTCAGCCAGTCGTCGCTGCGCGAAGTGACCGGCGTGCCGATCCTCGGTTCGATCAGCATGAACTGGACCGACGAACAAAAGTCGCTGCAAAAGAAGCGCATGTACGCCCTGGCAGCCTCGGTATTCATGTTGTTCGGCGCCTACGCCGTGGTCATGGCGGCCATTTTGATCAAACCGGCACTTTAAGCGGCGATCGCGGAGAAAATTGTGAGCATTATCGAAAAAGCAGCACAACGGATGGACAAGAAGCGCGACGCGGCAGCCAATGCTGCGGGCGCCGACAACGTGACCCCGGAGAACGTCACGGCCTTTTCGCCGGCCGCCTCGCCGGCCGCGGCGCCGCGGCCACTGGCGCCGGAGCCGGCCGGGCCGGCTGCCCCTGCGCCGCTGCCGCTGACGCCATCGGCCACCCCGGCATTTGCGCAAGCGGCTGCCGCTCCCTTGCCGCCCCAGCAGCCACAGCAGCCGCCAGAGCCGGCCGCCCGCGCGGCGCGCCGCCACGTGGAGCTGGACCTGAATCACATGCGCGATTCGGGCATGGTCACCGCCGCCGTCGGCCGCACGGCCCTGGTCGAAGACTTCCGTATCATCAAGCGGCCCTTGATCAAGAAAGCACTGGCCGAGCGCGCCCCGGGCGAGCGCCCTGGCAACCTGATCATGATCACCAGCTCGCTGCCGGGCGAAGGCAAGACTTACTGCGCGATCAACCTGGCCATGAGTATTGCCATGGAGCTGGACCACACGGTCCTGCTGGTCGATGCCGACGTGGCCCGGCCATCGGTCCTGCGCGTGCTGGGCCTGCCTGCCCAGCGCGGCCTGATGGACTTGCTGCTCGATGAAAAGCTCGACATGAGCGAAGTCATGCTGCGCACCAACGTCGACACCCTGAGCATCCTGTCGGCTGGCACCAGCAATGCCCGCGCCACGGAACTGCTGGCCAGTAAAACCATGAGCGACTTCGTCAATGAGATCGCCAACCGCTATCCGGACCGGATCGTCATTTTCGATTCGCCACCCCTGCTGCTCACCAGCGAAGCGCACGTGCTGGCCAGCCACATGGGCCAGATCGTGGTGGTGGTGGAAGCGGAAACGACGACCCAGCACGCGGTCCAGGAATCGCTGCGCCAGCTCGAAGGCTGCAGCAATGTCAACTTGATCTACAACAAAACCCGCGAGTTCCCGGGCGTTGAAGAGACTTATGATTATCACTACAGCTAAGCCGATGCAGCGGGTCGCGGGCCGCCAGGGCTTGCGCCTGGCACCGCTGGCCTTCGCTGCCCTGCTGTGCGCCAGCGCCCGGGCCCAGCTCATCGAGCAGCCAAAGCCGGCGCCTGAAGCCGACCAGCCGTCCACGGCGCGCTGGCGCTTCATACCCACGCTCGATCTGCGCACCATCCTGACCGACAATGTCGCGCTGGCGCCGGGCGCGCGTGCCCACGGCCAGCTGATCACGGAAATTTCCCCGGGCTTTCGCGCCAACTTCAATACCCCGCGCATCAAGGGCTACGCCAATTACAACCTGCGCATGTTTTCGGAACTGCGCGACAGGCGCGCCGGCGCCCGCCGCAATGCCCATTCCCTGAATGCGAACGGGCGCGCCGAGCTGGTCAACGACATGATCTTCGTCGATGGCTACGCCGCCATTACCCAGGTCGGCATCTCGCCCTTCGGCCAGACCCCGAACGGCTACAGCAGTGCCAACACGGCCGACGTCAAGACCTGGCGCATCAGCCCGTCCATGCTCAACCGCTTTGGCAATTTTGCCGTGTCGGAACTGCGCTATACCAAGGATGGCGTCAGCGCCGCCCGCACCGGGCTGGGCGACACCGTTGGCGATACGGCCTCGGTATCGGTACGCAACGGGCGCGGCTGGCAAGACCTGGGCTTTGACCTCAATGCCAGCAACCAGGTGATCCGGGACAAGCTGCGCAATGACACCCATGTCAAGACCGGCAACTTCAACCTCAATTACCAGCTGTTCGATACCCTTGCCATTACCGCCGGCCGCAATTACGACAGCTACGATTACGAGTCGCTGGGCGGCGCCAACAGTGGCAATGGCTGGAATGCCGGTTTCACCTGGACCCCGAGCCGCCGCACCAGCCTGACGGTCAACAACGGCCAGCGTTATTACGGCCCCAGCCGCGTGGTCAAGGCCTTCCACCGCAGCCGCCGTACCGTGTGGAGTGTCACCTACGACGATTCCGTCACCAGTACCCGTGGCAACTTCTTGCTGCCAAGCACGGTGGACACGGCCTTCCTGCTCAATAACCTGCTGCTGCCGACCTTCCCCGACCCGCTGGAGCGGGCCAATGCAATCGAGGAATACATGCGCGCCACGGGCCTGCCCCTGTCGCTGCCGGACAAGATCAATTTCTTCAGTAACCGTTTCAGCCTGCAAAAGCAGCTGCGCGCCAGCGTGGCCGTGCGCGGCGCCCGCACCAATGTGGTCTTGACCGCCTTCCGTTCCCGGCGCGAAGCGCTGTCGACCTCGGTTGTGGACAGCGTGCTCCAGGGCACCTCCACCAGCAACCAGCTCGACAACGTGGACCAGGCCGGCGTGTCGACCGCATTCAATTACCGGCTGACCCCGCTCACCAGCCTGAATGTGCGGGGCGAGGTCACGCACAATGAATCGCTGACGACCGCGCTCAAGACCAGCACCGGCTCGCTGCGCTTTGGCGCGCGTCACCGGCTCGACCGCAAGGCGCACGCCACCATCGAACTGCGCCATGTGCGGGGCAACGCCAGCTTTACGGAAAAAATTCCGTACACAGAAAATGCCATCACGGCTTATCTGACCATACAGCTTTAAGGAGTCGACCCGCGATGTATGAATCATTCTATGGCCTGTCGGCCAAACCGTTCCGGCTGCGTCCCGACCCGCATTTCTTCTATGGCAGCAAGGGCCACAAGCGGGCCATGGCTTACCTCGAGTACGGCTTGTCGCAGGGCGAAGGCTTCATCGTCATCACCGGGGAAGTAGGCGCCGGCAAGACCACGCTGGTGCGCAACCTGTTCAACAACCTGCCGTCCGAACAGATTGTCGCTGCCCACATCGTCAATACCCATCTCGATTCGGACGACACCTTGCGCATGGTGGTGTCGGCCTTTGGCCTGCCTTACGAAAACGTCAGCAAGGCGGACCTGCTCACGCGCCTGGAACAGTTCCTGCGCAGCGCCGACCAGCAAGGCAAGCGCGCCCTGCTGGTGGTGGACGAAGCCCAGAACCTCAAGCCCGGCACGGTCGAAGAGCTGCGCATGCTGTCGAACTTCCAGACCGACGACAAGTGCCTGCTGCAAACCTTCCTCGTGGGCCAGCCGGAATTTCGCACCACCTTGCACAGCCCCGGCATGCAGCAGCTGCGCCAGCGCGTCATTGCCAGCTACCACCTGGGCCCGATGGATGCCGAAGAAACCCGGCATTACATCGAGCACCGTCTGAGCACGGTCGGCTGGAAAGGCGATCCCGTGTTTTCGGCGGGGGCCTATGCCACCATTTTTGATCATACCGGCGGCATCCCGCGCAAGGTCAATACCCTGTGCGACCGCCTGCTGCTGATGGGCTTTCTGGAAGAAATGCATGCATTCGACACGGCCGATGTCGAAGAAGTCATCAAGGATATTGCCCAGGAATTTGAACTGCCGACCACGCCCGCCGACCTGGTCAACGAAGCCAATGCCGCCACGCCCTATGTCAACGAGGCGCCAGCCGCCAGCGCGCCGATGACCGCGGCCGGCCAGGCCCTGGCCGCCCCTGCCCAGCCGCACGAGGCCGGCAACGGCGCCGTGTACGCCACCAGCCCCATGACCGACGAGCGCCTGATGCGCCTGGAAAAGTCGGTGGTGTCGGTCCTGAACATTTTAAAGAAACTCGTGGCCACGCCGGCCGGGGCCAATACGCCCCTCAATCACAATAACGACTGATCAATTACCGCCATGATGCTCGCTCCACCCCGAACCCGCGCCCCCGGTTCGCCGATCCGCAACGCCATGACCTGCGACGTGGAAGATTACTTCCAGGTGTCGGCCTTTGCCCCCCATATCGACCGCGCCAGCTGGCCCACCCGCGAATGCCGGGTGGAAGCCAATATCGACCGCATCCTCAATCTGATGGCAGACGGCAACGTCAAGGCCACTTTTTTCACGCTGGGCTGGATTGCCGAGCGCTACCCGGCCATGGTGCGCCGCATTGTCGAGGGCGGCCATGAACTGGCCAGCCATGGCTACAGCCACTTGCGCGCTTCCGACCAGGACCTGGCGGAATTTACCAAGGACATCACCAGCGCCAAGAAGCTGCTGGAGGATATCGGCGGCCAGCAGGTGCGCGGCTACCGCGCCCCCAGCTTTTCGATCGGCACCCAGAACCTGTGGGCGCTCGACGCCCTGCTCGACGCCGGCTACCAGTACAGCTCCTCCATCTACCCGATCGCGCATGACCATTACGGCATGCCGGACGCGCCGCGCTTTGCCTTTTATCCCAGGGGCAGCGATGGCTTGCTGGAAGTGCCCATCACCACCGTCAAGATGGGCCAGCGCAACCTGCCCGCCGGCGGCGGCGGCTACTTCCGCCTGTTCCCCTACCAGCTGTCGCGCTACCTGATGCGCAAGGTGAACCAGGACGACCAGGAAGCGGCGATCTTTTACTTCCACCCATGGGAAATCGACCCGGGCCAGCCGCGTCCCGAAGGCGTGGACCTGAAGTCGCGCTTTCGCCACTACGTCAACCTGGGCCGCACCGAGCAGCGCCTCAAGGCCCTCACGCGCGACTTCGCGTGGGACCGGATGGACAACATCTTCCTGAATAATCCTACCCCGGCGCGGAGCGCCGCATGAACGCCATGACCGACGCCCTGACCAAACCTGCTGCCGCCATGACGCTGCAGCTGCTGCAAAAGCAGGACTACGCGCGCTGGGATGCGTTTGTCGATGCCTGCCCTGACGCGACCTTCTTCCACAAGGCCGGCTGGCAGACCATCATCGAACGCGTGTACGGCCACAAGACCTGGTTCTACTATGTCGAGCAGGATGGCCGCATCATCGGCATCTTGCCGCTGGCGCAGATGAAAAGCCGCCTGTTCGGGCACTGGCTCGGCTCCCTGCCCTTCTGTGTGCTCGGTGGCGTGGTGGCCACCGACGACGCCGCCCGTCCGCTGCTCGACGCCGCCGCCGACAAGCTGGCGCGTGAACTCAATGTGGGCCATCTCGAATACCGCAACCTGGTGCCGGCCCACCTGGATGACCCCAAGTGGATGCGCAAGGACCTGTACGTCACCTTCCGCAAGGAGATCAGCGCCGACGATGAAGCCAACCTCAATGCCATCCCGCGCAAGCAGCGCGCCATGGTCCGCAAGGGCATCAAGCTGGGCCTGACGGCGGAAATCGACCAGGGCGTGGACCGCTTCTTCACCTGCTACAGCACCTCGGTGCACCGGCTTGGCACGCCGGTCTTCCCCAAGTCCTATTTCAAGGTCATCAAGGAAGTGTTTGGCGAAGCCTGCGAAATCCGCGTCATCGTCCAGAAGGAAGGCGAGCGCACCAACCTGATCGCCGCCGTCATGAGCTTTTACTTCCGCGACGAAGTGCTGCCCTACTATGGCGGCGGCATGCCGGCCGCGCGCGAAGTGGCGGGCAATGACTACATGTACTGGAACCTGATGCAGGCCGCAGCGGCGCGCGGCGTGAAGATCTTCGACTTCGGCCGCAGCAAGCTCGGTACCGGTGCCTTTGACTTCAAGAAGAACTGGGGCTTTTCGCCCACCCCGCTCGAATACGAATACAAGCTGTATGCTGCCCCTTCGCTGCCGGACAATAATCCGCTCAATCCGAAGTACCAGCTGTTCATCAAGATGTGGAAAAAGATGCCGATCGGGCTGGCCAACTTCCTCGGTCCCTATATCGTCAGAAGCCTGGGCTGATCGTGGAAGACCTGTTATTGCTGATCCACCGGATCCCCTACCCGCCCAACAAGGGCGACAAGATCCGCTCCTACCATCTGCTCAAGCACCTGGCGCAGCACTACCGCGTCCATCTGGCGACCTTCGTGGACGACCCGGACGACTGGCAGCATGTGCCGACCGTGCAAGCCATGTGCACCAGCAGCCACTTTGGCAAGCTGGCGCCGCTGGCCGGCCGCGTGCGCAGCCTGGGCGGCCTGGTGGCCGGGCGCTCGCTCTCGTTCGACTACTACCGCAACAGCGCCATGCAGCACTGGGTTGACCAGACGATGCAGGCCAACGCGATTGGCCGCGTGATGGTGTTTTCCTCGCCCATGGCGCAGTATGCGGAAAAATATCCACAAGCGCGGCGCGTGGTGGACTTTTGCGACGTCGACTCCGACAAGTGGCGCCAGTATGCCGAGAAAAAGCCGTGGCCCATGAGCTGGCTGTACCGGCACGAAGCCAATGCCCTGCTGGCCTACGAGCGCCACGTGGCAAAAACCTGCAATGCATCGCTGTTCGTGTCGGCGCCGGAAGCGGACCTGTTCCGCAAGCTGGCCCCGGAAAGCGATGCGCGCATCGGCTACTTCAACAACGGCGTCGATACCGACTTCTTCTCGCCCGAGCGCGATTATCCAAGTCCCTACCAGGCGGGCGAGCGCGCCCTGGTGTTTACCGGCGCCATGGACTACTGGCCCAACATCGACGCCGTGCAGTGGTTCGCCACCGAGGTATTTCCCAGGCTGCTGGCGGCGCAGCCGAAGCTGCGCTTTTTCATCGTCGGCGCGCGCCCGGCACCGGCCGTGCTGGCCCTGGGCCAGCAGACCGGCGTCGTCGTCACCGGCACGGTGCCCGACGTGCGGCCCTACATCCACCATGGTGAAATCGCCGTGGCGCCGCTGCGCATTGCGCGCGGCATCCAGAACAAGGTGCTCGAAGCGATGGCCATGGGACGCCCGGTGGTCGTGTCGCCGCAGGCGCTGGAAGGCATCGAGGCCAAGCCAGGTACCGACCTGGTGCTGGCAGACGGCGCCGAGCAGTTCATCACGACCCTGTCGTCCATGCTCGCCCAGCCGCAGGACAATGCGCGCCTGGGTGCGGCCGCGCGCGCCACCGTCCAGACCCACTATAGCTGGCCGAGCAAGCTGGCGCGCATTGAAGAGAGGCTTGAATGCTCCTGAACGACCCTCCGGTAAATGCACCGGCAATGGCCAGGCCGCATGCGGCGCCGTCCACCACCACCCTGGTGCTGGTGGCGCTCGCGTTCCTGGCGCCTTTTCTGTTCTACTTCCCGACCGCGACCTCGTTTGTCGATATCTGGAACAGTTCCGAGACCTTCGCCCACGGCTACATCATTTTGCCCATCAGCCTGTGGCTGATCTGGCGCCGCCGCGCCAACTTCTCGGCCCTGCCGCCCACCCCGTGGTGGCCGGCGCTCGGCCTGCTGCTGCTGGTGGGCGCGGGCTGGATGCTGGCGCGCATGGGCGACGTGCAGGTGGTGATGCAGTATGCCTTTGCCGCCATGTTCCCCGTGATCGCACTGGCGGTGCTGGGCCGGCGCCTGGCCTGGTCGCTGGCTTTTCCGCTGCTGTTTTTGCTGTTTGCCGTGCCGTTCGGTGAAATCTTCATCCAGCCGCTGATCGAATACACGGCCGACTTCACCGTCTGGGCCGTACAGGCCACCGGCATTCCGGTCCTGCGCAACGGCACCCGCTTTGAGCTGCCCACCGGCAGCTGGTCGGTGGTGGAAGCCTGCAGCGGCGTGCGCTACCTGATTTCATCGGTCACCATCGGCTGCCTGTATGCCTACCTGACCTATCGCTCGCTCACCAAACGCCTGGTGTTCATCGCCATGTCGATCATTGTCCCGATCGTGGCCAACTGGCTGCGCGCCTACATGATTGTCATGATCGGCCACACCAGCGACATGGCACTGGCCACCGGCGTCGACCACCTGATCTATGGCTGGGTATTTTTCGGCATCGTCATGTTCGCCATGTTCTGGGTTGGCAGCTACTGGCGCGAGGATACCGACGTGGAATCGGAGTCGCTGGCAGCCGGACCCGTAGGCATCGTGCCCCCCCTGTCGCAAGTGCGCAACATGACGCTGGCCGTGTTCGCCGCCTGCGCCCTGTGGCCGGCCTTCGTCAAGTACAACGACATGGCCACCCACAATCCCAAGCCGGTGCAGCTGGCCACGGTGCCGGTCAGCTGGGCCCCGGCCCCCGCCTTTACCACCTGGACCCCGGACTTCATGAAGCCCGATGCCCGGTACAGCGGCGCCTTTGCCCAGCCGGGCCAGACGCCGGTTGCGCTCAATATCCTCTACTACCGCAACCAGCACCGCGACAAGGCCGTCATCAGCTCGGTCAACCGTCTGGCTGGCGAAGACAACGCCTACCACGAGCAGGGCGGCGCGCTGCGCACCGAGCAGATTGGCGGGCGCTCGGTGGCGCTGCGCGAAGCACGCATGCAGGGCCCGTCCGGTACCTTCCTGGTGTGGCACTGGAGCTGGATCGATGGCCAGCCGGTGGTCAACAACTACGTGGGCAAACTGCGCCAGGCCAAGGCCAAGCTGCTGTTTGGCGGCGACGATGGCGCCGCCGTCATGCTGGCCGCGCCGTATGGCGAAAGCCAGGACGAAGCGCGCAATGCCATGCGCGCCTTCCTCGAGTCCAACCTCAAAGCGCTGGAAGCATCGCTGGAACGCACCAGGAGCAACTGATGGTGTCCGCGCCGCCCCGCGTGGACAGCCAGGGCAGCCTGGTGGTCCATCTGATTTACCGGCTCGACTTCGGAGGGCTGGAGACGCTGCTGGTCGACTGCATCAACCGCATGCCTGCGCACTACCGGCACGCCGTGGTCTGCCTGTCCGGCTACACCGCGTTTGCGGACAAGATCACGCGTCCCGGCGTGCAGCTGTTTGACCTGGCCAAGGCCCCGGGCCTTGGCCTCGGCGCGCACGCCAGGCTGTTCAAGCTGCTGCGCAAACTGCGCCCGGACGTGCTTCACACGTATAATCTGTCTTCCATCGAATACAGCTTTACGGCGGCGCTGGCGGGCGTCCCGGTGCGCATTCACGCTGAGCACGGCCGCGATGTCAGCGACCCGCAGGGCCTGAACCCCAAACACAACATGCTGCGGCGCCTGATGGTGCCGTTCGTGGACCGCTACATCCCGGTGTCGCTCGACCTGCAAGCCTGGCTGCGCGACGTCGTGCGCATACCGCAGGCCAAGATCCTCCTGATTAACAACGGGGTGGACACCGAGCACTTCACGCCGGCGGCGCCACCAGCCCAATTCGTGATCGGCACCGTGGGCCGGGTCCAGGATGTGAAGCACCAGGCTGGCCTGATTGACGCCTTTATCGCCCTGCGTGCGCTGCTGCCGGGCCATCCCATGAAGCTGGTCATCGTGGGTGACGGACCGCTGCGCGCCCAGCTCGAAGCGCAGGTGGCGGCGGCCGGCATGGGCGAGCACATCGCGCTGTTGGGGGCGCGCTCGGATATTGCGGACCTGATGCGCGGCTTTTCCGTGTTTGCCCTGTCGTCGCTGACCGAGGGCACGCCGGTGACGCTGCTCGAAGCGATGGCCTGCCAGCTGCCGGTGGTGTCGACCGCAGTGGGCGGCATTCCGGCGCTGGTGCAGGACGGCGTATCCGGCACCCTGGTACCGGTGCGTGATGCCCAGGCCATGGCCCAGGCGCTGGCCGCGTACGCGCGCGACCCCGCGCTCGCTGCGCGCCACGGCAAGGCCGGGCGCGAGCGGGTGGAAAGTACGAACAGCATTGCAGCGATGATCCAGGCCTATGTGGGGCTGTACGACAGCTTGCGCAAGTCAAAATTGAAATTGAAAGAAAACATAACACCATGTGCGGAATAGTCGGAATTTTTGACATGCGCGGCGGACGCGAAATCGACCGCGCCATGCTTCACCGGATGAACGAGACCCAGTTCCACCGCGGCCCGGTGGAAGGCGGCCTGCATATCGAACCGGGCGTGGGCTTCGGCCATCGGCGCCTGTCGATCATCGACCTGTCGTCGGGCCAGCAGCCGCTGTTCAACGAAGACCACAGCGTGGTGGTCGTGTTCAACGGCGAGATCTACAACTTCCAGGAACTGATGGCAGAGCTGACGGGCCTGGGCCACACCTTCCGCACCCACTGCGACACGGAAGTGATCGTGCATGCCTGGGAACAGTGGGGCGAAGCGTGCGTGCCGCGCCTGCGCGGCATGTTCGCGTTTACCATCTGGGACCGCAACCAGCAGGTGCTGTTCATGGCACGCGACCGCCTCGGCATCAAGCCGATGCATTACGCCTTCCTGCCCGACGGCATGCTGGTATTCGGCTCCGAACTCAAGGCCTTGCTGTGCTTTCCGAACCTGCCGCGCGAAATCGACCCGTGCGCGGTCGAGGACTACTTCGCCTATGGCTACGTGCCGGAGCCGCGCACCATCTTCAAGCACGCCTTCAAGCTTTCGCCCGGCTTCACGCTGACCCTCAAGGTTGGCCAGAGCGCGCCCGAACCCAAGAAGTACTGGGATGTCCCGTTCACGCCGCACGCGCCAATGGCCGAAAAGGAAATGGAAGAAGAGCTCGTGGTGCGTCTGCGCGAAGCCGTCTCCAGCCACCTGATCGCTGACGTGCCGCTGGGCGCCTTTCTGTCCGGCGGGGTCGACTCGAGCGCCGTGGTGGCCATGATGGCCGGCCTGTCGTCGGAACCGGTCAACACCTGTTCCATCGCTTTTGACGACCCCAAGTTTGACGAATCCATCTACGCCCAGCAGGTGGCCGAGCAGTACAAGACCAACCACCAGCGCGAGACCGTGGACACGGACGACTACGGCCTGATCGACACCCTGGCCGGCCTGTATGACGAGCCGTATGCCGACAGCTCCGCCATTCCCACCTACCGCGTGTGCGAACTGGCACGCAAGCGCGTCACGGTCGCCCTGTCGGGCGACGGCGGCGACGAGAACTTTGCCGGCTACCGGCGCCACCGTTTCGCCATGGCCGAGCAGAAGGTACGCTCCATGCTGCCGCTGACCGTGCGCAAACCCCTGTTCGGCTTTCTGGGCAAGGCCTATCCCAAGGCCGACTGGGCGCCGCGCATGTTCCGCGCCAAGACCACGTTCGAAGCGATGGCGCGCGACTTGGTGGAAGGCTACTTCCACGGCGTGTCGATCCAGGCTGACCGCGTGCGCGACGAACTGTTCTCGGACAAATTCCGCAGCCGCCTGAATGGCTACCGCGCCATTGAAGTCATGCGCGGCCACGCGAAGAATGCGCCGACCGATGACCCGCTGTCGGTCATCCAGTACATCGACATGAAGACCTACCTGCCGGGCGACATCCTCACCAAGGTGGACCGCGCCAGCATGGCCCACGCACTCGAAGTGCGGGTGCCGCTGCTGGACCACAAGTTCGTGGAATGGGTCTCCGGACTGCCGTCGTCGTCCAAGCTGCGCAACGGCGAAGGCAAGCACATTTTCAAGAAGGCGCTCAAGCCCTTCCTGTCGGACGATATCCTGTACCGGAAAAAGATGGGCTTCTCGATCCCGCTCGGCGACTGGCTGCGCGGCCCGCTGCGCGAATCCATGCGCCGCGCAGTGCTCAATCCGGCGCTGCTCGACACCGGCATCTTTAACGAAAACTATCTGAAGCAAATGATCGACCAGCACCAGTCCGGCACCAAGGACCACACCGTCTCGCTGTGGTCCGTCCTCATGTTCGAAGCCTTCCTGCGCAAGAACGGCGCCGCACCGGAGAGCATCTGATCATGCGCATCCTGCACGTACTGGACCACTCCATTCCGCTCCACAGCGGCTACACCTTCCGCACCCGCTCCATCCTGCGCGAGCAGCAGGCGCTGGGCTGGGAGACCTTTCACCTGACCGGTTCCAAGCAAGGCGACAGCCCGGCGCCGGAAGAAGATGTGGACGGCCTGCACTTCTACCGCACGCCCAAAAGCACCAGCGCCCTGTCCAAGCTGCCGGTGCTGAACCAGATGGAAGTGATCGACGGCCTCACGCGCCGCCTGTCGGAGATCATCCCGCAGATCAAGCCGGACGTCATCCACGCCCACTCGCCCAGCCTGAACGCGGTCGCCGCGCTGCGCGCCGGTAAAAAGTTCGGCATTCCCGTGGTGTACGAAGTGCGCGCCTTCTGGGAAGACGCAGCCGTCGACCACGGCACCGCCACCGAACAGGGCCTGCGCTACCGCCTCACGCGCGCGCTGGAAACGTACGCCCTCAAGAACGCCAGTGCCGTCACCACCATTTGCGAAGGCCTGCGCAAGGACATCGTGGCGCGCGGGATTGCGGCCGACAAGGTGACCGTCATCCCGAACGCGGTCGACATCGACAAGTTCGCCGTCGGCGGCGTGGCCGACCAGGACTTGAAGCGCAAGCTGGGCCTGCAGGACATGCGCCTGATCGGCTTCATCGGCTCGTTCTATGCCTATGAAGGGCTGGACGTGCTGCTGCGCGCGGTGCCGGCCCTGATTGCGCGCCAGAGCGACCTGCGCGTGCTGCTGGTGGGGGGCGGTCCGCAGGACGCCCAGCTGCGCCAGCTGGCAAAGGAGCTCAAGATCGAAGACAAGGTCGTCTTCACCGGCCGCGTGCCGCATGAGCAGGTGGCCATGTACTACGACCTGCTCGACGTGCTGGTCTACCCGCGCCTGTCGATGCGCCTGACCGACCTGGTGACGCCCTTGAAGCCGCTCGAAGCGATGGCCCAGGGCCGCGTGCTGGCAGCGTCCGACGTGGGCGGCCACCTGGAACTGATCGAGCATGGCAAGACCGGCGTGCTGTTCAAGGCTAACGATCCGCAGTCGCTGGCCCAGAACGTGGGCGACCTGCTGGCCGCCCAGTCGCAATGGCCGGAGCTGCGCGCCAATGGCCGCCGCTATGTCGAGACCGAGCGCAACTGGCCCATCAGCGTGGCGCGCTACAAGAAGATCTACGGCGGGCTGACGGGACAAACGCTGGCATGAAAATCCTGACCTTCAGCACCCTGTTTCCGAATGCGGAGAAGCCGGGACACGGCATCTTCGTGGAGACGCGCCTGCGCCACCTGGTCGCCAGCGGCCAGGTTGAATCGCGCGTGGTGGCGCCGGTGCCCTGGTTCCCCCTGCATCATCCGCGCTTCGGCAACTATGCCCAGTATGCCAAGGTGCCGCGCCGCGAGGTACGCTGCGGCGTGGAGGTGCTGCACCCTCGCTATCCAGTCATTCCCAAGGTTGGCATGACGCTGGCTCCCGCACTGCTGGCTGCCGCCGCGCGGCCGGTACTGGCGCGCATGATCGACCAGGGCTTCGACTTCGACCTGATCGACGCCCACTACTTTTATCCCGACGGCGTGGCTGCGGCCATGCTGGGCAAGTACTTCAACAAGCCGGTCGTGATCACCGCGCGCGGCTCGGACATCACGCTCATTCCCAACTACCGCCTGCCGCGCAAAATGATCCAGTGGGCCGCGCGCCGCGCCGCCGGCGTCATCACCGTGTGCAACGCACTGCGCGATGAAGTGGTGGCGCTCGGGGTCGACCCGGCGCGCGTGACGTCGTTGCGCAATGGGGTGGACCTGAAACTGTTCCAGCCGGTCGACCGCGCAGCTGTGCGCGCCCGCCTGGGGCTGGACAAATTCACACTGCTCACGGTTGGCCATCTGGTGCCCGTCAAGGCGCAGGAACTTGCGGTGGCGGCGCTGGCCGAGCTGCCCGATGTGCAACTGCTCATGGCCGGCAATGGCCCCAATCGCGGCATGCTCGAACAGCTGGCGCGCGACAAAGGCGTGAGTGAGCGCGTGACGATGCTGGGCGCCGTGCCACAGGCGCAGCTGCGCGACTATTACGGCGCCGCCGATGCGCTGGTGCTGCCCTCCGAGCGCGAAGGCTGGGCCAATGTGCTGCTCGAAGCCATGGCATGCGGCACTCCCGTGATCGCCAGCCGGGTATGGGGCACGCCGGAAGTGGTGGCTGCGCCGGAAGCGGGCCTGTTGATGGCCGAACGCAGTGCCAAAGGCGTGGCCGACGCCGTGCGCGCCCTGCGCGCCAGCTACCCGGAGCGCGCCGCGACACGGCGCTACGCCGAGCGTTTCAGCTGGGACGACACCACCGCTGGCCAGCTATCCCTGTTCCGTGCCATTCTCTCCACCGGGGGCGCCGCCGCCTATGCTTAACCCACTACAGGCAAAACTGATCCGCACCGTGGGCGACCTGCTGGCCCCGAGCGGCGCCGGCAACGGGCGCCTGTGCGTGGTCAATTACCACCGCATCCTGGAAGCGAAGGATCCCCTGCTCGCATCCGAGCCGGATGTAGCCACCTTCCGCTGGCAGATGGAAGTGCTGGCAAGCTGCTTTAACGTGCTGCCGCTGCGCGACGCCATCGACATGCTTGGCACCGGCCGCATGCCGCCGCGCGCGGTCGCCATCACCTTTGACGATGGCTACCGTTCGGTGCATGACCTGGCGCTGCCGATCCTCAGGCAGTTCAAGCTGCCGGCCACGGTGTTCGTCACCAGCGGCTACGTCGGCGGCGGCAACATGTGGAACGACCGCATTATCGAAACCGTGCAAAGCCTGCCGGCCGGGCAGCTGGACCTGACCGACATGGGCCTGGGCGTGTATTCGCTGGCCAGCCTGGAGAAGCGCCAGCAGACCGTGGACCAGCTGACCGAAGCGACCAAGTACCTGCCACCCCAATCGCGCCTGGACCTGATCCGGCGCCTGGAACTGATGGTCGGGCAGGACCTCGACCATGGGCTGATGCTCACGCCCGAGATGGTGGTGAACCTGGACCGCGCCGGCATCGAAATTGGGGCCCATACCGTCTCGCACCCGATCCTCACCAGCCTGCACGACGACGCGGCGCGCCGCGAAATTGAAAACGGCAAGACCGAGCTGGAAGCGATCATCGGCAAGCCGGTGCGCCTGTTCGCCTACCCCAACGGCAAGGTGGGCAAGGACTACGACGAGCGCCACACGCGCATGGCGCGCGAGGCCGGCTTTCAGGCGGCATTTACCACCAGCGTGGGGGCCGTCACCAGTACCCAGGACCGTTTCCAGCTGCCGCGCAGCCGGCCATGGGACCGCAGCCCCTTCCTGTTCGCCGTGCGCCTTCTGCGCTGGCTGGGCGGCGAAGAAACCGCTGCCAGCACCCTCGATACCCACATCCATACGACGACCCGGCGCGCTGACGCGCAACAAGCCGGGCAGGCGGAGACACTGCCACATGGACCAGCACCAATGACCAACCGCGTATTACTGACCGCCTTCCATTTCCCGCCGCAGGCTGCCAGCAGCGGCATCCAGCGCACGCTGTCATTCTCGCGCCATCTGGGCTCCAACGGCTGGGAGCCGATGGTGCTGTCGGCCAGTCCGCGCGCCTACAGCCAGCAAAATCCCTCGCAGCTGGCCAGCGTGCCGGCCTCGCTGGTAGTGCGGCGTGCCTTTGCGCTCGACACCAAGCGCCACATCGGCATCAAGGGCCGCTATCCGGAAGCGCTGGCGCTGCCGGACCGCTGGATCTCGTGGTGGTTTGCCGGTGTGGCCACCGGCCTGTCGCTGATCCGCCAGTACAAACCGCGTGTGCTCTGGTCCACCTTCCCGATCGCGACCTCGCACTTAATTGGCCTGGCCCTGCATCGCACGACCGGCCTGCCCTGGGTGGCCGATTTCCGCGACCCCATGCTGCAGCCCTCGTACCCGGTGTCGAAGCCGCAGCGCGCCGTCTACGCCTGGATTGAGCGCCAGACGATCACGCGCTGCGCCGCTGCCGTGTTCACCACGCACAGCGCGATGGTGTCCTACCGCGAGCGCTTTCCGCAGCTGCCTCCGTCAAAATTCCACGTCATCGAAAATGGCTACGACGAAGACGGCTTTGGCGGCGAAGTGCCGGTGGCGACCGTTCCCGGTGAATGCATCACCCTTGTCCACAGCGGCGTACTGTATGACACGGGGCGCGACCCCACGCCGTTCCTGGCTGCCATCGCGGCGCTGAAAGCGGATGGTAAAGTGAGCAACGCGACCTTGCGTGTCATCCTGCGCGCTCCCGGCGAAATGGAAGCGGTGGCAGGAATGGTCCAGAAGCAGGGCCTGTGCGACATGGTCAAAGTGGAGCCGCCGGTACCGTACCGCGACGCGCTCAAGGAAATGCTGGCCGCCGATGGCCTCATCGTGTTCCAGGGTACGCCCTTCAACACCCAGATCCCGGCCAAGATTTACGAATACTTCCGCGCCCGCAAGCCGATCCTAGGGCTGGTGGATACGCGCGGCGAGACGGCGCGCGTGCTACGCGCCGCCGGCTTTGACAGCATTGCGCAGATGGACAGCACGCAAGCGATCACGCCGGTGCTGGAGCGCCTGCTCGGGCAGATCCGCGCGCGCAGCGCCTATGTCGCCACCGATGCGCTGATCGCCTCCTCCTCCCGCACCCACCGCGCCAGTCAGCTGGCCGTCATCTTCGACCAGGCAATCAAAGGTAACTCGTAACGTGGCCAGTATCGACTCAAAAATCGCGCGCGGGGCCGCGTGGATGCTCGCCTTTAAAATGCTGGATAAGGTAGTGGGCCTGCTCTCGACCATTGTGCTGGCGCGCATGCTGGTGCCGGCCGACTTCGGCCTGGTCGCCATGGCCATGGTCCTGATCGCGGCCATGAACGTGCTGGTGGCATTCGGCTTTGACGTCAGCCTGATCCAGAAGCAGAACGCCAATCGGGACGACTTCGACACCGCGTGGACGTTTACCGTCCTGTTCTCCGCGATCTGCGCCATCATCCTGGCGCTGGGCGCCGGACCGGCAGCGGCGTTCTACCGCGAGCCGCGCCTGGAGCTGGTGCTGTACATCCTGGCGTTCACGTTTTTCATCCAGGGCTGTGCCAATATCGGCCCGGTGATCTTCCGGCGCGAGATGCGCTTTGACCAGGAATTCAAGTATTTGATCAGCAAGCGACTGTCGACGTTTTTCGTCACCATTCCGCTGGCGGTCTACCTGCAAAATTACTGGGCGCTGGTGATTGGCCAGCTCGTGGGGCACAGTATTTCCGTGATCACCTCATACATCATCAGCGACTACCGGCCGCGCTTTTGCATGAAGGCCAAGCTCGAGCTCTTTCATAGCTCCAAGTGGCTGATGCTGGCCAATATCGTCTCGTTCGTGAGCAACTCGGGGGCGCAATTCATTATCGGCCGCGTCTCCGGACCGCAGGTGCTCGGTGTGTACACTATTGCCGCTGAAATTTCGACCATGCCGACGACCGAACTGGTGGCACCCATCAATCGCGCCGCCTTCCCCGGCTACGCCAAGTCAGCCGCCGATCCGGCCGCGCTGCGTGCGAGCTTTCTGAAAGTGATTTCATCGATTGCACTGTTTGCCATCCCTGCCGGTATCGGCATCATTGCCGTGGCTGACCTGATGGTCCCGTCAGTGCTGGGCTGGAAGTGGCTGGACGCGATTCCCGTGATCCAGGTGATGTCGGTATATGGCGTGATACAGGCGGTACAGACCAATATCGGCTATATCTATCTGGCGCAGGGCAATATGCGCCGCGTGACGCTGATCAATACCATGCAGGCTATGCTGCTCGTGATCATGCTGGTACCGGCGGTGCGTTACTGGGGCGTGATGGGGGCGGCTTTTGCGTCGCTGGCCGCGATTGTGCTCATGATTCCCGTAAACCAGACCCTGATCGCGCGCTCGCTGCAATTGTCGGGGACTGACTTCTTGCGAAAGATCATGCGACCGCTGGTCGCCGCGCTGCTGATGGGCGGTGCGATCATGCTACTCAAGAGCAGTTTCGCGCTGGACAAAGTAACGCATCAATACGTGCTGGCGCTGTTGCTGTGCGTGGCGGTGGGGGCGCTGGTGTATGGCGGGGCGGTCTACTTGCTGTGGCGGCTGGCGGGGGCACCGGAAGGGCCGGAAGAGTTCGTCGTGCAAAAGGTGGAACTGGTCTTGCGCAAGGCGGGCATCCGCGTCTCGTTAATGCCGAAGCGCTGACGCGCCCCGGCCGCCATTGCTCGTCACAAACCACCGCCCAATCAATTTCCCCAGGGCGGGGTCAGACCACTTAAACGCCCCAAAATCAATTTCCCTATGGCGGGGTCAGACCACTTGAAGCTGCCAAAATCAATTTCTCGCGATTAGGGAAAAGCAAAAAATCATGCCTTGGGACCAATTCAGCACGGTTTTCCGTCACGAGAAGTGCCTCGAATCAGTTAAATCGGGATGCCTCGCTGCACGGTTTTTTCTGACTTCATTTGCATAAGGAAAGCGCTAGCAAAAACTTTGCTGACAAGCGTTTTTCGTGCATGTTCGCTAACGAATCTTACCCAATGTTGGCTCAAACCCTTGTCGTCGAAACATTGATATTGGCTGTTTTAAGTGGTCTGACCCTGGCGGCAGGAAATTGATTTTGATGCGTTTAAGTGGTCTGACCCTGGTGGTGGGAAATTGATTTGCGTTTAAGCGGTCTGACCCTGGACGCGGGAAATGCAAAGAGCCCGCACGCGGCGGGCCCTTTGGGTAGGGGCTGTGGTGTGCTATTTCTCGGCGAACGCGCGCTCGATCACGAAGTCGCCCGGGGAGGTGGTGTTGCCTTCCTTGAAGCCGCGCTCTTCCAGAATAGTCTTGAGATCGCGCAGCATTTCGGCGCTGCCGCAGATCATCACGCGGTCCACCGCGGGATCAAACGGCGGCACGCCCAGGTCCTCAAACAGCTTGCCGGTCTGGATCAGCTCGGTCACGCGGCCCATGTTCTTGTACGCCTCGCGCGTCACCGTCGGGTAGTAGCGCAGCTTGCTGCTGACCAGGTCGCCCAGGAATTCATGGCTCGGCAGATGCTCCACCAGTAAGTCATGATAGGCCAGCTCGTCCACCTGACGCACGCCATGCACCAGTACCAGCTGATCGAACTTTTCGTAGACTTCCGGATCGCGCACAATGCTCATGAAGGGCGCCAGGCCCGTGCCGGTGGACAGCATGTACAGGCGGCGGCCCGGCAGCAGGTAGTCCGACAGCAAGGTGCCGGTCGGCTTGCGCCCCACGATGATCGTGTCGCCCACCTTGATGTGCTGCAGGCGCGATGTCAGCGGTCCTTCTTCCACCTTGATGCTCAGGAACTCCAGGTGGTCTTCGTAATTGGCACTGGCAATGCTGTAGGCACGCAGCAGTGGCTTGCCGTCCACCATCAGGCCAATCATGGTGAAGTGACCATTGCTGAACCGCAGCGCCTGGGACCGCGTGGTGGTGAACGAAAAGAGACGATCAGTCCAGTGGTGTACGCTCAGTACTGTTTCTTCGTTAAAGTTACTCATCATTTCCTAATGGCTGTGCCCGGCCCGGTCAGGGTCTGTCGAGCATGTTAAGACGTTCCTGTGTAGCAGGTCAACGCCCGTATTTTCATAAGCTTATGCGAGGATTTTGCCGTTCGCAATGCCGGCTGGATACCTGACGAATCTTGCGCCGCCCCTACACCAGCACTTCGGCCGCCGCCGGGTGGCTGAGGAAGGCAGCGGGACTGGCCGTGAGGCCATAGGCGCCCGACTGGAATACCACGATCAGATCGCCCACCTGCGCATGTCCGAGGTCCATCTTGTCGGCCAGCAGATCGAGCGGCGTGCACAGGGGCCCGACCACATAGGCGGGCGAATCCGGCTGCGCGGCCATGCGGTTACCCACGGCGACAGGGTAGTTCTTGCGGATCACCTGGCCAAAATTGCCGGATGCGGCCAGGTGATGGTGCAGGCCGCCGTCCGTCACCAGGAACACCTGGCCGCGCGAAACCTTGCGGTCGATTACCCGCGCCACGTACACGCCCGCTTCGCCCACCAGGTAGCGTCCGAGTTCGATCGCCAGCTGCGCCTGCGGCAGTTCCGTGCGCGCCTGCTCCACCAACTGCGCCAGGTGCTCGCCGATCGGCGCCAGCGCGAGGGCGCGCTCGCCCGGGAAGTAGGGAATACCGAAGCCGCCGCCGATGTTCAACTGGCGCACCGTCCGAGGCGCGCCCGCCGCCAGCCGCAGCGACAGCTCGAACGTGCGCGCCTGCGCTTCAATAATGGCCTCGGCCTTCAGGCTTTGCGAGCCGCTGTAGATATGAAAACCCAGCACGTCCAGGCTCTCGCGCTCCGCCAGCGCCAGCATCGCGGGCACGTCCTCGGCGTCGATACCGAATTGCTTGGCGCCGCCGCCCATCTTCATGCCGGACGAGCGCAATTCAAAATCCGGATTGACGCGCAGGACCACGCTGGCCGCCAGCCCCATGGACTGCGACAGCTGCGCCAGCACGCCAATCTCGCGCTCCGATTCCACGTTCACGCAGATGCCGGCAGCCACCGCCTGCGCCAGTTCACGGTCCGATTTGCCAGGTCCCGCAAAGCTGATGCGCGCCGGGTCCATGCCGGTGTCGAGCGCGACTTTCATTTCGCCGCCGGAGGCCACGTCCAGCCCATCGACCAGCCCTGCCATGTGCTGCACCAGCGCGGGCATGGGGTTGGCCTTCATGGAAAAGTGCAGCGCCAGCGCCGCCGGCAGGTGAGCGCGCAGCTCCTGCACCCGCGCACTCAGGGCCGCGCGGTCATAGGCGTAGAACGGCGTACTGCCCACCCGTTGCGCCAGGCGCGTGACGGGCATGCCGCCAATGTGCAGGCAGTCGTCGATGACGGGAAAGCGGGTTTGCGGCGCATGCACCGGCTTGAGGCCACTCATGTCGGAAAACTTTCAAACAGCGATAAATAGGTTTGGCGCAGCAGCGTGCGATCGATTTTTCCGTTCGGATTGCGCGGCAGCGCGTCGCTGCGAAGCGCGATATGCGCCGGCACCATGTAGGCGGGCAGCCGGCGCTGGCATTCCTTGAGCAGGGCCGCGACATCGACATCGACGCCGGCGGCCATGGCCACCACCACAATGGCGCTGCCCAGCTGCGGATGCGGCACGCCGAAGGCGGCAACTTCGGCCACCATGCCGGTGCCGTGCAGCGCTTCTTCGACCTCCGTCGGGCTGACCCGGTAGCCCGAGACCTTGATCATGTCGTCGCTGCGCCCGACAAAGTACAGGAATCCGTCTTCGTCGCGGCGCACGGTGTCGCCCGACCAGACGGCGATTTCAGCCAGCGGCAGCGCGCCGTCGCGCCCGGGCGCCGGGCGAAAGCGCTCGGCGGTCTTGGCCGGATCGTTCCAGTAGCCCATGGCCACCAGGGCGCCGCGGTGTACCAGCTCGCCCGGCTCGTTGGCGTCGCACAGCGTGCCGTCCGGACGCACCACGAGGATTTCGGCATTGGGTATGGCCCGGCCCATGGAATCGGGACGGCGCTCCAGTTCTTCCGGCGGCAGGTAGGTGGAGCGGAATGCTTCGGTCAGGCCGTACATCAGGTACAGGCGCGCCGATGGCAGCAGCTTGCGCAGCGTGTCGACGGTGGTGCGGGGCATGGCGCCGCCCGAATTGGTCAGGTAGCGCAGGGTGCAGTCGGCCGGCCATGGCAGCTGGGCCAGCTGGATCCACAGAGGAGGCACGGCGGCCAGGCCGGTGATGGCTTCGGCCGCCACGGCCTTGACGATATCGCGCGCGAACAGGTGATTGATCAGCACCACGCAGGCGCCCACGTGGAAGGCGGTAGTGAGCTGGCTGAGGCCGTAGTCAAAACTGAGCGGCAGCACGGCCAGCAGGCGATCCGAGGCCGTCAGCTCCAGGTATGAAGCCACGCTCAGGGCGCCGGCGACGATATTGCGGTGCGAGAGCACCACGCCCTTCGGCTTGCCGGTACTGCCGGAGGTGTACAGGATGGCGGCCATGTCGCTATCGATCACGCGCGGCGCAACATGGGCGGTCAGCGGCGCACTTTCATCCCATGCAAGGACGCTGACGCCTGACAGCTCGGGGAGTTGCACCGTTTCGCCGACGACGAAAACGGTTTTCAGGTGGGGACACTGGGCCAGCACCTCGCCAAGTCCACGCAGCCGTTCGATGGACGTGACCAGCGTGCTGACCTGGCAATCCTGCAGGATGTAGCCAACCTGGGCCGCCTTGAGCAGCGGGTTGACCGGCACGAACACGGCACCGGCGGCGGTGGCGCCGAAGCAGGCGCTGACATTTTCGATCCGCTTTTCAAGATACACGGCCACGCGCTGCGCCCGGCCAACGCCGGCGGCCAGGAAGGCCTGGGCCGCGGCGTCCACGCACGCTGAAAGCTGCGCGTAGCTCAGGCGCCGGGTGCCGTACACGAGGGCCTGGGCGGCGGGCGTGCGGGCAGCGGCGCGGTGAATAAATTCGTGTACCAGGTCGACCATGGGAATCGTGGGTGTACGGAGTGCCAGACAAGGCGCCATCTTAACAGTTCTTGCTCTCGACCGATCAGCCCCGCACCGCTTATACTGCCTGATGCTTTCGCCGAATGAACTCCACCCGCCAGGCCAGCCGCCTTCCCAGCCCCGGGTCCCGCTGGCGCCGCTGCTGTCGCTGTCCACCTTTGCGGCCCCGCGCCTGCCCCGCCCTGCCTGCGTGCTCGACGCCGGCGCCGTGCGGCTGGTAACAAGCGGGCGCATTGCCATTGCCCTGGCCCTGCGCGAAATGGGCGTGGGCGCCGGCGACGAAGTGCTGGTGCCGGCCTATCACAGCATGTCAATGATCCCGCCGGTCCTGTCGCTGGGCGCGCACCCGGTGTTTTACAAGGTGGGAGCTGATGCTGCGCTCGACCTGGACGATGTTGCCTCCAAATTGACGGCGGCCACCCGCGCCATCATGGTGACCAGCTACTTTGGCATTCCCCAGGACCTGGCGCGCATCCGCGCGTTTTGCGATTTGCACGGCTTGCTGATGCTGGAGGACTGTGCCCACTGCTTTTTCGGCGAGCATGGTGGAAGGCCAGTGGGATCGTGGGGCGACTATGCGATTGCCAGCAGCATGAAGTTTTTCCCGATCTACGAAGGCGGCGCACTGGTATCGGCCCGCCACGCCCTGACAACGGGCCGCTTATCTTCGGCCGGACGCGGTTTTGAAGCCAAAGCCGCGCTCAATGCGCTGGAAAGAAGCTTCGCCTACGGCCGCCTGCCGCTCGTCAAGGCCCTTCTGTGGCTGCCCCTGCGCCTCAAATCAGCGCTCTGGAACATGATCAAGCGCCGCGCGCCGGCAGGCGCACCGGCATTGACGCCATCGTCGTCCGACAGCAGTTACGACTTCGATCCGCGCTGGCTCGACAAGCAGTCTTCGCGTTTCTCGCGCTTTGTCGTCAGGCGCGCCTCGCATGCGCGCATCGTGGCCCAGCGCCGCGCCAACTACCGGTTCCTGGAGCTGGCTTGCGCCAGCCTGCCCCTCTGCCGCCCGCTGTTTGCCGCCCTTCCCCCCGGAGCCTGCCCCTGGCTGTTCCCGCTCGTGGTGGAGCAGCCGGAGAAGCTGTTCCGGCGCCTGCACAATGCCGGCGTGCCCATGACCCGCTTTGCCGAGGCGCTGTGGCCAGGCGTAGATGCGGGCGTATGCGCCAACAGCGTCCACCTGTCGCGCCATATCATCGCCTTTCCCTGCCATCAGGCGCTCTTGCCCGAGGAACTGGCCTGGATGAGCGGCGCCATCCGGGAAGCGCTGACCGCATGAAGTGGACCTTGCTTCCTGCTTGCGCGCTCGAGGACATGTCGACCGTGTGGAATGAGCTGCATGCGCGCAGCGATGCTACCCCGTTGCTGGCGCTGGACTTCGTCCAGCCCTTGCTCACGGAATTTGCGCGCGGCGACGAGCTGCTGGCTCGCTGCGACATGCATGGCCGCACCGTAGCCATGGCACTGGTGGTACGCACCGGTCGCGGACGCTGGAGCACCTTCCAGCCCTCGCAGGCACCGGTCGGACTGTGGCTGCAGGAGCGCGGCCTCGATGTAAATACCCTGCTCGCCTGCCTGATGCGCGCCCTGCCCGGCATGCCCCTGGTATTTGGCCTTACCCAGTGCGATCCGGACCTGCTCCCACGCCCGCCGGATGGGCCGCGCCTGCGCACGATGGATTATATTGACACGGCCAGGATCACCCTCGCGGGCAGCTTCGACGACTACTGGCAGGCGCGCGGCAAGAACCTGCGCAGCAACCTTAAAAAGCAGCGTGCCAAGCTGGCCAAGGATGGCGTGCCCCTTCGCATGCAGATCTGCCGCGACCCGGCCGATGTGGCGCAGGCGGTGGCCGACTACGGGCGCCTGGAAAGCGCCGGCTGGAAGGCCGGCGGCGGCACCGCGGTGGCGGCCGACAACGACCAGGGCCGCTACTACCGCGCCATGCTGGAGCGCTTCTGCGCACGCGGCGCCGGCAGTATTTACCGCTACTGGTTTGGCGAGCAGCTGGCCGCGATGGACTTGTGTGTGGAAGACGCACAACAGATCATCGTCCTCAAGACCACCTACGATGAAACCATTCCCAAGAGCCTTTCGCCCACGCTCCTCATGCGCGAGGAAGCATGCCGCGCCCTGTTCGAGGCGCGCGCATTCGAGCGTCTTGAGTTCTATGGCAAGGTGATGGAGTGGCACACGCGCTGGACGGACGAGGTGCGCACTCTTTACCATATCAATTTCTACCGCTGGCCGATCATCGCCAGCCTGCACGCGCGCCAGCAGGCGCGCCGCCCGGATTAGGACCCACTATGTACTTCAACGACGTAAAACAGATTTTGATCGATGTGCTGGCCCTGGGCCCGGAGGGCGAGGCCATCACGCCCGAATCGGGCCTGCTCGGCACCATTCCCGAACTCGATTCGATGGCGGTGGTGAACCTGATCGCCGCGCTGGAGTCACACTTCGGCATCGTGGTGGAGGACGACGAGATCAGCGCCAGCACTTTTGAAACCGCCGGCAGCCTGGCCGATTTCGTCGCCGCCAAACTGGCCTGAACATGACGCCGCGCCACCCCAGCGCCGAACCGTTCTTCCTGCCCACCGATGCGGGCACGCGCTTTTGCCTCTACCACGCTCCCCGGGCCACGGTGCGCGGCGCGCTGGTTTACCTGCATCCCTTTGCCGACGAAATGAACAAGTCGCGCCGCATGGCGGCAATGCAGGCGCGCGCGCTGTCGGCCCAGGGTATCGCGGTGCTGCAAATTGACCTGCACGGCTGCGGCGACAGCGATGGCGAATTTGCCGATGCGCGCTGGGACCAATGGAAGCGTGATGTGGAACACGCCTGCCGCTGGCTGCACCAGCGCGCCGGCGTGCAGCCGGGTCTCTGGGGCTTGCGCCTGGGCGCCCTGCTGGCGCTGGAGTATGCCCGCTCTGCGGCCGTGAAGCCCGCGCAGCTGCTGCTGTGGCAACCGGTGATGCAGGGCGCCGCTTTCCTGACCCAGTTCCTGCGCCTGCGCGTGGCCGGCGCCATGCTCGACGACAGCGTGCCAGCCACGGGCACCCGGGAACTGCGCGCCGCGCTGGCTTCCGGTGAAGTGCTGGAAGTGGCAGGCTACGAACTGGCGCCGCAACTGGCCGCGGCCATTGATGCGGCTGACGGCACGGCGCTGCCGCCCTGCCCTGTTATCTGGATCGAGGTGGTGGCCGCGCCCGATCGCCCCCTTCCGCCGGCAGCTTCCCGCATTGCCGCGACGTGGGGACAGCAAGTGTCGCTCCATGGCGCGGCAGGCCCGGCATTCTGGAGTACGCAGGAAATCGAGGATCACCCGGAACTGGTCGCCCTGACATGTTCGCTCATGGAGCAGCGCCATGAGTGAGCAGCGCGCGTTTTCATTTGCCTGCGGCGGCCAGTGGCTGTATGGCGTGGCCAGCGTGCCGGCCGAGCCGCATCAGCGGGGCGTGCTGATCGTCGTCGGTGGCCCGCAGTACCGCGCCGGCAGCCATCGCCAGTTCACACTGCTGGCACGCAGCCTGGCTGCACAGGGCATTGCGGCCATGCGCTTTGACTATCGCGGCATGGGCGACAGCGAAGGGACGCTGCGCAATTTTGAAGCAGTGGACGACGACCTGCGCGCCGCCATCGACACTTTCATGGTCCAGGTGCCGCAGCTGCGCGAAGTGGTGCTGTGGGGCCTGTGCGACGCCGCTTCCGCAGTCAGCCTGTACGCGGCGGGCGACGAGCGCGTGACCGGCCTGGCGCTGCTCAATCCCTGGGTCCGCACCGACAGCGGCGCGGCCCAGGCCACCCTCAAGCACTACTACCGCGCGCGCCTGTTTGACAAATCCCTGTGGAAGAAACTGTTCAGTGGCCGCTTCAACGCCAGGGCGGCCGTCAGATCCTTTACCGGTCTGCTCGGCAGTGCGCGCCAGGCGCCGGCCGCCGGCGCGCTGCCGGACCGCATGCATGACCGGCTGGGCCGCTTCACGGGCCGGGTATTGGTGATGCTCAGCGGCGCTGACCTCACGGCGCAGGAGTTCGATGGCTTGCCCCGGGCCTCGCCCAAGTGGTCCGCGCTGATGGCGGCGCCCCGCATTACGCGCAAGATGCTGCCACGGGCAGACCACACCTGCTCGCGCCGCGAATGGAAAGACCAGGTGGCGCTGTGGACTGCCGAATGGCTGCGCTCATGGTGAATGGCTGATCAGTCAGCCGCCATGCATGCGCTGATGTCTTCCACCGCGCCGTAGGCGGGATGGGCGGGACGGGTCACGCCGCACAGGTCCGGCGGGAGCTGGCCCGCATCCTGGCGCCGCGGCGCCTGTCCATTCCAGCGCAGGTCGAGCGCGTCGGCATCCATGTACAGGCGGCGCTGTGGGTGAATGCCCAGGTACTGCTGCGCGATCGGCGTGACCAGGTTGTCGTGCAGGCGCACCACGGCACCATTGCGGGCGCGGATCTGGCCGTCCACCAGATTGCCTTCGATGTCGGCGCTGCTGCCGGCAAAGCGCACGTGGATGCCGCCGGTATCGACGAGGGTATTGTGAATGACCCGGCTGGCGGCCGCGTTATTGAGGTAAATGCCGTCGTCCGAACAGCTGGCGATGATATTGGCGCGCACGATGCTGCGGTCCTGTTCTGTGATGCATTTGCCGTCGCGGCAGTATGCCTGCCCGGTGGCGCCGCCGCCGAGCGAGATGCCCACCCGCTGCCCTGGCGCGCCGCGCAGGCGCGCTTCGCACACCACCAGGTTCTGCTCGAATACATTGGCGCTGCCGCCCCCCTTGGTAAAGGCGGCATAGCTGATCCGGTCGCCCTGGCCCTTGATAAAGTCGGTAATCACGTTGCGCCGGATAAGCCAGTGGCTGGCGGCCACGATGTCGACCGGCGTCACCGATTTGACAGTGTGACGGATGCTGTCGTTGCGCAGGGTATTGTTCTCGATGCGCCCGTAGTCGGGATACTGGCGCTTGTTGCCATTGACCTTGAAGTGCGCGTTATAGTCGATGATGGCGTTGTTGATGGCAGTGAAGTGCGATGCCGCCCCCACCACATGGAATGCATGTTCGCAGTACAGCTGTGGCTTGCACACGCCGCGGATGGTCAGGTTTTCAAAGCGCCAGTGCGGTGCCAGCACCACGAAGCCTTCGCCGATCGCCAGTTCCAGCTCCACCGAACCGGCCTTTTCCGCCCGCACCACGATGTTGGCGGCTGCCGTACCCGCGCGGTTGGCGACGATGGGCGGACCGCCAATGCGGTAGCTGCCCGGCGCGATGGTGATGATGTCGCCCGGCGCCGCGTGGGCCATGGCGCGCCGCAGCTCGCCGCCACTGGTGACAATGCGCACGGTGCCGCTGGCCGGCGCGGGACTGCTCTGGGCACCGAGCACCGGCAGGTCAAGCTGGCGCGGTCCGGCAGGTCCGCGGTCGAGCCGCTCGAGCAGGGCCGCACTCCACTGTCCGGTGCCGACGATGATGTCGTTGTGCCCGGAGCTGCGCTTGGCCAGATACGGTGCCAGCGCACGGGGGGTGATGCCGCGCTCCTGCAGCAGCAGGACCACCGCGCCGGCTGCCAGCAATGACAGCACGGCGACGACGAGCGCGACCACCCGCCAGCGCGCCGGGCGTGCCCCGCGTACCATGTCAGGCGCCGGACTTGATGTTGTGACGGCTCATGAGGTCATACATGGTCGGCCGGCTGATGCCAAGCAGCTCGGACGCCTTGACGATGTTGCCATCGACCCGGGCCAGGGCCTTGACGATGGCCTTGTATTCGGCTTCGTCGCGCACCTGGCGCAGGTTGAGCGGCTCGTCTTCGGGCGCCGCCGCAGCCAGGCCCAGGTCGTCGGCACTGATCGACGGACCGTCGGTCATGATGACCGCACGCTTGATGCAGTTTTCCATCTCGCGCACATTGCCCGGCCAGCCGTAGGTTTCGATGGCCGTCATCGCTTCGCTGGAAAAGTGCAGGCCCGAACGCGATTCCTGGGCGCTGAACTTGTTCTTGAAGTGATGCGCCAGCAGCGCGGCGTCGCCCAGGCGCGCCCGCAGCGGCGGAATGGTAACCACGATCTCGGACAGGCGGTAGTACAAGTCTTCGCGGAAGCGGCCGGCGGTGGTCAGCTCCTTCAGGTTCTGGTGGGTTGCGCAGACAATCCGCACGTCCACCGGAATCTCTTCGTGCCCACCCACGCGTTCGATCACGCGCTCCTGCAAAAAGCGCAGCAGCTTGGCCTGCAGCGCCATGGGCAGGTCGCCCACTTCGTCGAGGAAGAAGGTGCCGCCGTTGGCCAGTTCGACCTTGCCCTTGGTCTGCTTGGCCGCCCCGGTGTAGGCGCCCTTTTCATAGCCAAACAGTTCGCTCTCGAGCAGATTCTCGGGAATCGCCGCGCAGTTGATGGCCATGAAGCGGTTGTTGGCGCGCGGGCTAAGCTGGTGCAGGGCACGGGCGAGGACTTCCTTACCGGTGCCGCTCTCGCCCAGCACCATGACCGAGGCCGTGGTGGGCGCGACTTTTTCGAGGTTGCGACACACCTTGAGCATGCCGGCGTCGCGCGTGATGAGACCAGCCATCGGCGAATCGGCCTGCATCTGCAGCATGCGCTGGTTTTCCTGCTGCAGCGCGTGCAGGAAAAAGGCGCGCTTGACCACCAGGTTGAGCACTTCGCTGTCGCACGGCTTCTGGTGAAAGTCGTAGGCGCCCAGGGCGATTGCCTTGACCGCGTTGGCGTGGTCCTGGTTTCCGGTCAGGACAATCACGCGCGTGGCCGGCGCCAGCGCCAGGATCTGCTGCAGCGTGGCCAGGCCCTCGGTGGCGCCGTCCGGGTCGGGCGGCAGGCCCAGGTCCATGGTGACGACGGCCGGCTCATGGCGGCGAATTTGCGCCAGTGCCGCTTCGCGGTCGCCGGCCACCACGACTTCGTAGGCGTCAAAGCTCCATTTGAGCTGCTTTTGCAGACCGGGATCGTCCTCGATAATGAGCAGTTTTGGTTTGTTCTGTGTCACGAAAATTCCTCAGGCCGACGGACGGCAGTGTCGCTATTGTGCGCCTCGGGGCGGTACAAGGGCAACATAACATGAATGGTGGTGCCGGCACCGGGCGCGCTGATGACATCGAGCCGGCCGCCAAGCTCGCCGATGTATTCGCGGCTTTCAAACACGCCGATGCCCATGCCGGCCGATTTGGTCGATTCAAAGGGTTTGAACAGGCGCTCCCGGATGAATTGCTCGCTCATGCCGGCGCCGGTGTCGGCCACGGTAATGACAACTTCGCCGTCACCGCGGCGCAGGGCAACCGAGACCGTGCCGTCGCGCGGCGTGGCTTCAATCGCATTCTGGATCAGGTGGCCCAGCACGCGCTCGAGCCGCTCGCGGTCGGCCAGTACTTTCAGGCCCGACTCGGCAATATCAAGCACCGGATGCGGCTCGAACGCGGCCTTGAGTGCCACCGCCTGGGTCAGCACCTTGTCGATGGCCAGCGGCGCCATGTGCTCGGGCGACTCGCTGCGCGAAAGCTTTTGCAGCAGCAGGCGCATTTTCTGCACCGAGTAGTCGACCGTGTCGAGCATGTCGCGCTGGAATTCGGGATTGTCGCGGTGCTTTTCAGCGTTCAGGATCATCAGCGACAATTGCGACACCAGGTTCTTGAGGTCGTGCACGACAAAGGTGGACATGCGGTTGAAGGACTCGAACTGGCGCGCCACCATCAACGCCGTGGCTGCTTCCTGCTGGGCCAGGTAGCTGGCGGCCTGGTTGCCGGCAATCTTGAGCAGGTCAATCACTTCCCAGTTGAACACGACGCGGCTGCGCGGCTGGGTCAGCAGCATGAAGCCGAACAGCTTGTTCTGCATGATCAGGGGCACGATCAGCCGGGCACGGGGAAATTGCTTGAGCCAGGCCGGCATGGGAACGTCATCGTAGAGCTGGGGCTGTTCCTGGCACTCGATCAGGTCCACCACCCATTGCTTGCTTTCCAGGAACTGACTGAAGGGTGAGTCGGCCGCTTCCGCCACGTCGACCGCCGGCACATGCCAGTAGGCGTCCGGCACGTATCTGCCGCTCTCGCGCTTGACGAACAAGACGCCGCCGGGACTCTCCACCAGTTCCGCCACGGCCTGGATGGTGCGCACGCCCAGCCCCGGCCCCGCTTCGGACAGGGTGCGGGTAAAACGCAGCCATTCTTCGCGATAGTCGTAGTTGTAGCGGTAAAAATGCTTGCTGATGAATACCTTGAGCCAGGAGCGGAAGGTGCCCGAAAACAGGATCACCACCAGCAGGATCAGGGCGCCGAACAGAAAAGCCATCTGCATGACCGTCCCCCAGCTGCCCCCGACAAAGCGCAGGTAGTAGCCGGCCGAGCCCATGGCCAGCAGGTAGATGGCCGAGCCGAACAGCGCGGCGGTATGGAACATGACGCGGCGCGACAGGGCCAGGCCCCCGGCCGACCAGGACGCGCTGCGGCCAATCGAAAAGGCAATCAAGGGGACCGTCAGCGCATTGATCAGTCCGCGCGCGGCCCAGATGTCCGGATCGACGGCCTGGAACAGCATGGCGTTGCTGTACAGGTAGAAGTCGTAGGCGAACATGGCGCCGATGCCCAGGCAGGCAAACTTGACGGCCCAGCGCTCCTGCATGCTCTTGTTGCGGTAGAGCTGCTCGACCAGCACAATCCCGAGCACGGCGATGGCAACGCGGGCCGTGACGCTGGGCATGAGGCCAATCGTGTGGACCATTTCCAGATGCCAGTAGCCGGCCACGGTGCCAAAGAAAAACACGAGGAAGAAGGTGGCCACGGCCAGCACCCAGACATTGAGCTTGAAGGGCAGTGTGCTGTCGGGATTGCGGTAATTGCCCAGCAAGATAAGCAGGAAGGCGCACCAGGCGGCGCTGCGCACGACCTCGAGGGCATCACTCCAGGCCGACCAGCCGACCAGCTGGGTCGATTGCCAGGCCAGCACCGCGCCCCACAGCATGGTGGCGAGCGAGGCCAGGGTGATGGCGCTGGCGTGGGTGCGGCTGCGCCAGCGCGTCATGAGCATGAAGCTCAGGATCAGGAAGGCGAAGGCAGCGATGCCATAGCTGTACGTTGCAATACTGGTCAAAGTAATCCATCCATCTTGGCAGCCATCATGTGCAGAGGATTGCCCGCAATACCCGCCGCTTATCGGCCGCTGCGGAACAGGACGACTTTGAGCGTGTCGATCAGGATCAGGATATCGAGGAACAAGCTATTGTTCTTCACATAGTACAGGTCATATTGCAACTTTTGCAATGAATCATCCGTGGAAGCGCCGTAACCATAGCGTACCTGCGCCCAGCCGGTGATGCCCGGCTTGATGCTGTGGCGGACATTGTAGTAGGGCAGCACTTCAATCAGTTGCTCGACGAAGTAAGGACGCTCGGGCCGGGGGCCGACAAAACTCATCTCGCCCTTGAACACGTTGAGGATCTGGGGCAGTTCGTCGATCCGGGTCTTGCGGATGAAGTTGCCGATGCGCGTCACGCGCGGGTCATTCTGGGCGGCCCACTGCGGCTTGCCACCTTTTTCTGCATCGTTGCGCATGCTGCGGAACTTGAGCACATTGAAGGAATGGCCATCCAGGCCCACGCGTTCTTGCTGATAAAAAATAGGCGAGCGGTCTTCCAGGTAGATCAGGATGCCGGTGATGACCATGATGGGGAAGGTGGCGGTGAGGATGATGCCGCTGCACACCAGGTCAAAGCCGCGCTTCATGAAGGAGCGGATGAAGCTCTGGTCGAAGCCGCCGCCAAAGACCAGCCAGCTTGGCTGCAGGGAATCGACCCGGATCTGGCAGGATTCCCGCTCGAAAAAATTGGCGGCGTCGGTGACCTTGATGCCTTGCAGCTTGCAGTCGAGCAGTTCCTTGATGGGAAAACCGCCGCCGCGGCGGTTTTGCACTGAGACCACGATCTCTTCCACGTTATGGGCCACGGCCAGCGAGGCAAGCGACTCGCCTTCGCGCAGTTTCAGCAGCTTCGACGGCGGGATGCACACTTCTTCTTCGGCCACGGCGCTGACAAAGCCGGCGATATCGTACTTGTGGTAGCTGGTGTTATGGATGGCCAGGTCGCTGCATTCCTTGGCCAGGGGCCCGCTGCCCAGGAAGATGATGCGCGACTCGAGGAACCGCAGCTCCGACGTCTTGAAGAAGATGATGCGGGCCACAAAGATACCCATGGCGGCAATCACAAACACGGCCGCCAGGATGCCGCGGCCAATTTGCAGCTCGGGCGCGACGTAGAAAATCAGGGTCAGGATCACGAAGCCCATGGCAAACGAGGGCATGAGCTTGAGGAAGAAGGGGTCGCGCAAGCCTTCGGTGAAATTGAGCTGGTACATGCCCATGGCGCTCATGGAAAAGATGATGGCGCAGGCAAAGGCAAGGGCGGACATGAAAAAGTGTTCGAACACGGGCGGCGCGGCGCCGTCCGGCAGGTGCATGACGCGCACGGCGGCGCCTGCGTAGGCCGAACCGACCAGCACCAGCACTTCGACGAACAATAGGAAAAACACTATTTTCGAAACGTAGTGATTAGAGATCTTTAACACTTTTTCCTCCGGTATTCTTTTTTTTCCTGCCTGGAGGCGGCAGGAGGCGCGGGCCTCCCGCGCTTCCCGGCCTGACGGCCTTAGCGCGTACGGTCAAGGTGGTCGATATACCATTCCATCGCCTGCTGCAAGCCTTCGCCAATGCGATGGGTGGGCGCAAACCCGAGCAGGGTCGCTGCCTTGGAAATATCGGCCTGGGAATGGCGTACGTCGCCGGCGCGGAAATCCTTAAACTGCGGCTGGTGCCCCTCGACATGGGGATAGCGCTGGCGCAGCAGGGCACACATCATCTGGTGCAGCTGGTTCAGGCTGGTACGCTCGTTGAGCGCCACGTTGTAGACCTGGTTGGCCGCTTCCGACGGCGCCATGGCCGACAAGATATTGGCCTGTACGACATTGTCGATAAAACAGAAATCGCGGCTGGTCTCGCCATCGCCATTGATGAACAGCGGCCGGTTTTCAATCAGGGCGGCAATCCATTGCGGAATCACGGCGGCATAGGCCCCGTGCGGGTCCTGGCGCGGACCGAACACATTAAAGTAGCGCAAGCCGATCGACTCGGTCTGGTAGCAGCGCGCAAAGACGTCGGCAAACAATTCGTTGACGTATTTGGTCACGGCGTAAGGCGAGAGCGGCTTGCCGATCTGCGACTCGATCTTGGGCAGGGCCGGATGATCGCCATAGGTGGAACTGGAAGCGGCGTACACAAAACGGCGCACCTTGGCATCGCGCGCGGCCGTGAGCATGTTCAAGAAGCCGGTGACGTTGACATCGTTACTGGTGATCGGATCGGCGATGGAGCGCGACACAGAACCGAGCGCGGCCTGGTGCAGCACAAAGTCCACGCCTTCGCAGGCGCGCGCGCAATCGGCCAGCTGGCGGATGTCGCCCTCCTGGAACGTAAAGCGCGACCAGGCGTCCTCGCCGACCTGCTCGCGCACTTCGTCGAGGTTGTAGCGGTGGCCCGTTGCAAAATTGTCGAGACCGGTGACCTTCTGGTTGAGCCGCAGCAGCGTCTCGACCAGATTGGACCCGATAAAGCCCGCGGCGCCGGTCACGAGCCAGTGGTAGCTGTTGTCGCGCAGATGCAGCTGTTGTTCGGCAAACTTATTCACTGGCTGGTGCTTTCCTGATCAAACGGTAAAAATGAAGAGACGTCAAATGCTTACAGGCGCCACACGCAGTAACCGGCATCCTTCAGGGCGTGCTGGTCGAACTGGGCCTTGACGTCGATGAAGCAGCCGTTGGGGTTCAGCTTGGACTGCAGGTCGGCCATGGAAATGGCCATGACTTCCTTGTGCGGCACGGCGGCAACAATGGCATCGGCCTGGGGCAGGTCTTCCCACTTGTCGAGCTTGATGCCGTATTCGTGCTGGGCTTCAGCGGCATCGGCAACCGGATCGAACACGCGCACATCCACGCCATAGGACTGCAATTCGTAGACAATGTCGGCCACCTTGGAGTTGCGCAGATCCGGGCAGTTTTCCTTGAAGGTCAAGCCAATCACGTTCACCTTGGCACCCTTGACGTGGAAACCGGCGCCAATGATGGACTTGACGGTTTTCTCGGCAACAAACTTGGCCATGCCGTCGTTGATGCGGCGGCCAGCCAGGATCACTTGCGGGTGGTAGCCGACCATCTCGGCCTTGTGGGTCAGGTAGTAAGGATCGACGCCGATGCAGTGGCCGCCCACCAGGCCCGGGCGGAATGGCAGGAAGTTCCACTTGGTGCCGGCAGCCTTGAGCACTTCCAGGGTGTCGATGCCGATCTTGTCGAAAATAATGGCCAGTTCGTTCATCAGGGCGATGTTCAGGTCGCGCTGGGTGTTTTCAATCACCTTGGCCGCTTCCGCCACCTTGATGCTGGAAGCGCGGTGCACGCCGGCAGTGATGATCGACTCATACAGGGCGGCAATCAGTTCCAGCGTCTCGGCGTCGTCGCCGGAAACCACTTTCAGGATCGTGGTGAGGGTATGTTCCTTGTCGCCCGGATTGATACGCTCTGGCGAAAAGCCCACATGGAAATCTTCCTTCCACTTCAGGCCGGAATGCTTTTCCAGGATAGGGATGCACACTTCTTCGGTCGCGCCCGGGTACACGGTGGACTCGAAAATGACGATGGCGCCCTTCTTCATGTGCATGCCAACAGTCTTGCTGGCACCGGCCAAAGGCGTGAAGTCGGGATTGTGGGCAATGTCGACCGGGGTAGGCACGGCCACGACAATGTACTTGGCATCGGCCAGCGCGGACGGGTCGGTACCGACCGTCAGCTGGGTGGCAGCGCGCAGCTGCTCGGTCGACAGTTCGCCGGTCGGGTCAATGAACTGGCGATAGCTCTGGATCTTTGGCTCTGACAGATCGAATCCGATCGTTGGCCGTTTTTTGCCGAACTCCACTGCCAACGGCATCCCAACATAGCCCAGTCCGACTACAGCAACGACATCATTTGAATTCATTATCAAGTTCCGTTTCAGAATTAATCTTTGCAATTAATGCAACGAGAATATATCACACCATGCCGGCCGTTCAATTGGCGGCAACTAATTTTGTTTTATAGAAACAACATCGTCAGCGCAATGTTGTCGAGCTACTACTATTACGGCCAGCATTCATCGCGACCACATCTTTTCTCAGTGAGAAGGACAATTTGGGTTGATGCGAATAACTGAAGCCGGCGTTGCGACGCCAGCGCGCAACACTCCTGGCAATTGGCGGTGTGGAGCAAGCCCTGAGGCGCCCTGCTTACGCAAGCGCAAACATTACAACGCCTGACCTTGGCCACGGGATGACAAAATTTTACGCCACCATGTCTCCGGGGCGAATCTTGAACATCTGTGCCGCGCCATCTGCTGACATTACAAGACAGCGGAAGAATGCCATTTTATCATTTCCGAAAATAAAATGTTTGCCCGTCAGCCAACCGTGCTCGCCCTGTGGGACCCCTATTCTACCCACACCGCATGACATCTGCGTGACGGCGTTGTAAAGACACCATCTCGCGAGCTGAACGATATTTTCTCTTCATTGCTCGCTGTCAGGCCTCGTTAAATGCACAGCGGTGTCAGCGTTGGCTGCCTGATCCCAATTGCCAAAAAAATTGCGTCGATCATCGGCTGCACCGATCAGTGTGAGTTGAACGACATCACATGCTGAGCCTTTCGCAACAGTTTCGACTATCTATTGCAATCGTGCGAGCGACGGCTTGTGTGATAATAAAAACATAATGTGTCCGGCATTCGTGCGCTCTCGCCCTTTCATTTTAAAGGAAAGTACAATGAGTTCTAGCAATCCAACATTTCTTGATGTCACGGTTATCATGCCGTCGTACAACCGTTCCCGACTGATTACGCGTGCGCTCGACAGCGTACGCAGCCAAAGTGCCTTGCCACGGGAAATTCTGGTAGTTGATGATGCCTCCACGGACGACACGGTAAGCCAAGTAGAAGCGTGGCGCGATCGCACGGGTTTTCCAGTGCGGATCGAACGCCTTGCCAAGAATGGCGGCGTTGCTGCCGCGCGCAACCGCGCCATGGAGCTGGCTACGACGCGTTATGTCTCCTTCCTCGACTCCGATGACGAGCATCTGCCCGGGACTTTGGCCCTGTTGGTAAGTGCCCTAGAAGAGTCGCCAGGTGCGGTGGTGGCATTCGGCGACGCGTGCAAAGTAAGTCCGGTCAAGCATATTCCGCATGCCATGTTTGGGGCCAAAGTCGACATTACGACGATCGCGGAGCCGATTGGCGAGCCTGAACAGGGCCGCTTCAAGTTGCACGATCCGAAGAGCACTTTTTTACAGGCTAGTTTGATCGCCACCTGCTCAGCTTGCTTTATCCGCGAGGATGCATTGGCTGTTGGCGGCATGCCCGTCGGCTATAAGATGGGTTCAGACTGGCTGTTTTGGTTGCGGCTGGCTCAACGCGGGGACTTTATTTTTGTGCGCGAAGATGTTTCACTTGTGCACCGTCATCCCGACAACCTCACCAAGCCAGGCGCAGCAGCCGATACCTCGATAGCCAAGCTGGCTGGTTACGCGGCTATCCTCAACGGTGACCTCGGGATAGCGGTCGATCCGGCGCAGCGCCGGCTGGTCGAAGAATTTGTCGATTCACGGATCGCCTTGCTGCGCTATCAGTCCTCCCTGCTTGGCTTTAACAGCTATCTCCGCTATGGAACTATGGTACCAGGTCGCGCCAGGAGGAACATTGTGGGACACCTGTTGTCCGATCCTAAGAGCGCGGTCCGTTCACTGGTCTATTCGTGGCGCTCGCCGCCTCAGCATACGTCTGACTGACTGCCGGGCTGACTACATCGAGCACTAGTCAGCCACCTCAAAACAATGTTTTGACGATAACGAGCGGCGCACCCACAACGATGAACGTCACAGCACAATAGCTGACTTCGACGCAAAAACGGGTAGTTACCCATCTGTCGAATTTCGCGTGTGCATATTTCGCGCGACCAAGTGTGGCATTTGACAAAATCTTGTCTTAACTGTTCTGCATCATTAGAAGCACGCTGCGTGCGGCTAGTGCTGAACGTCAGGATGCTCTTGCCCTTTACCGCCAATTTTGACGTGACACTGCAACGAAACTTCTGGCTCCACCCTACTGACTCAGACGCGCCGCCGCATTGGGAGAACAAGCTTCCTTGAATATAACAAGTAGCGCCATCCCCCGCGGCACAAAATGCTGGCTACGTGAAGTCGCCATGCATGCCACCAGTCACCGTTAGCGCTCTTTCTGGCGGCAATATTGTGAAGGCAGCGACCAAGCTTTTCTTGGACATCGCGCCGAACAGCTTTCGGAAGGTTTAGTGCCAGAATCTTGGGCAGCACTTCGCCCTCAGCCTCCGCATAGCCGTCCGACTTGGATAACGACCCGGCGGAATCATTGATTACGAACGTCGGGATATCGACAAATTCCGATCGATGGCTTAATGCAAGCTTATACGCGATGAACGTCCACTCCAGATGAGCGGTTCGGCCATCAAAATATTCTGATCCCACAGCGGACGTGCGAAACATTCCGCCACACGACGCCAGCCAGTTTTCCCGAGCTAGCGCCACCAAAGGGCTGCGCTGTGCCAAGCCAGTGTTTTTCACAACGGCTTGATCCATACCACCTAATCGACGCCAGCCGTTCGATGCCACGAAGGTAAGTGATGGATCTGAAAGTAGTGGAGCAAGCCTGTTTTTGATAGCGGACGGTAAATATTCATCGTCATCGTCCAAAAACGCGAAGAACGGTGTGTCCACATTGATGCGTCCAATTTGTAGCGCATAAGGGTAACTGCCAAGCACTTCTCGAACAACTTGCACACCTGGCCTGTTTTGAAGTTCAGACAGACAGTCTTCGTCCACCCGATCCCCGTTGACGACTGCAATCACTTTAACGCTGACACCCTCCTGAGCCAATACGCTGTCAACCGCATTCATGAGAGATTGACGGCGCCTCGCCTCGCAAGTTGTCGCTATCACAACACTAACAGAACTATTGTACATACTTGGTGCCGATGTAGATATAAATGGGAATCCATGGATTGGCCATGCCGGGAGATCACCTTCCAAGACCGAACGTTTCGAATTTGGCGGTCTAACACATGGAAGGGCACTCACCATCTAAAACATATTTGGAAAGTCACTGCGGCCAATGTACATCAACCATCATCTAAAACTTCGTCACAACCTTGATTCTACGACACAAATCAAACCATGTGGAAATTATTCGATCTAGGAAGAATGGTGTAAACGATGTTTCTTAACTTTGCGAGAAGCCTGCGAGAAGCCTGCGAGGGGTGGCGGCACTCACCGATAACTAACTCCGCTAAGAGGGCAAGATGTCGCCGCTCGGCCATGACCGTTTCGTACATTGTTGAAAAAGCTGCGCGTTGCCAAATCGGAAATAAAAAATTCCAATTTGGCTTAAATCCGATATAGAGCTACTTAACAAATGTCCCAGAGGCGGGCCTAGCCGAAGCATCTCTGATGTTGCCGCACGAGACGCGGCGTGCGCCCGGAACTGATTGCGTCGCGAGGCGAGTTAGCCGCCCGGACGGGCCAATCAAGGGGGCTTATGGCAGCCCCCGCATGGGCGGGAACAAAAACGAGCGCTACCATGGTCTACGCTAGGGCAGGCATGAGGAAATGAAGGCTACAGCCTCGATACATCGAAGTCTTTCACAATCGTCAGCGGAAGCATTCGACACTAGGCTACCGGTCACCGATCCAATGCCTCGAGCACTGGACCAATCACCTACATCGGGAAAGATAGGCTGCATAAAATCCACGTTATGGCAGACTACATATCTACGGAACCGCGTTGTCGGTTTGCATGAACACAGTCTGCAAACTCTCAACAACTCTAGGATTTCTAAGGAAAATTGGTGCGGCTGGCGGGGATCGAACCCACGACCCTTGGCTTCGGAGGCCAATACTCTATCCACTGAGCTACAGCCGCGTAGGGGATATCTGAAGAGATGCGAAGGATACCGCCTTTCGGCAGCGCCGTCCATGGCCTTTGTCCAAGGCCCCTTTTATTCCTTACAACTTTACCCATGCGCGCATTCCGCCACGGCCCAATCCAAAAGTGTGGCCTTGCCCATGAATTGCGTTCCAAAAGAGGGGGTTTGGGTCTATAATCGCGGGTTTGGCGGGTATTTGCATATCAACATGCGACTGCTGGCGTCAGGCAGGATTTTGAAAATAGTACTAAGGACATCATGAGCGACGCACACAACGAACACGAATCCGCGATCCGTACCCCGAAGCAGCTCGCCGCTGCCGTGGCCGGCTTCTTCCTGGTGGTTGTCATCGGCATCATCCTGCTGGTTGAATTCGTCACCACTACCCGCCTGACCGGCGCCGGTACCGACAGCCAGTCAGCGACAGCCATTGACGAGCGCCTGCGCCCGGTCGCCGAACAGGACTACGTGCTCAAGGATGCGAACGCACCAAAAGTGCTGCTCGCCGGTGACGCCGTCTACGCCGCCAACTGCGCCGCTTGCCACACGTCGGGCGCCGCCGGTGCACCCAAGATCGGTGATGCAGGCGGCTGGGCCGCTCGTATCGCACAAGGCTACGATACCCTGGTCAAGCATGCGGTAGAAGGCATCCGCGCCATGCCGGCCAAAGGCGGCAACCCGGACCTGGACGAAGTGGAAGTGGCCCGCGCGGTGGTGTACATGGCTAACCAGAGCGGCGCCAAGTTCAGCGAGCCATCGGTGCCTGCCATGGTCGTGGCTGCCCCGGCTGAAGCTGCTGCTGCTCCCGAGGCTGCTGCAGCCCCTGCTGCTGCCCCTGCTGCCCCTGCTGCCGCCACCGCCCCTGCCGCTGCGGCCCCAGCTGCTGCCGCGCCGGTCAAGTTGGCGGTCATCGATGGCCAGAAAGTCTATAATACTGCGTGCCTGGCTTGCCATGGCGCCGGCGTTGCTGGCGCGCCAAAGGTCGGCGACAAGGCCGCCTGGGCAGTCCGTATCAAGCAAGGCAACACCGTGCTGTACGACCATGCCATCAAGGGCTACATCGGCAAGGCTGGCGTGATGCCGGCCAAGGGCGGCTCTTCTGCTTCCGATGACGAGGTCAAGGCTGCCGTGGATTACATGTCCAACGCTTCCAAGTAAATTCCTCCAGCTCACAAAAAACCGCCTTCGGGCGGTTTTTTTTCGTTCATGCCACTGGCGCATGCGTTTGCGCCGGATCATGTTGCCCATTGACATATTTCCACATGGCATCAGTTTCGCAGCAGTAAGCTTTTTGAACGCCCCTCCGTTCAACCCTTAGCGCAAAAGGGAACCCCATGCCGAACCTGCCATCGCCCCACCTTCGCCGCTTCGTCGCCGCTGTTTGCCTGGCCAGCCTGGCGGCATGCGGCGTCAATGAAACCACCGCCCCGTCGACTGCGCCCAACCCGCTCAACGTGGATGCTACCCCGGCGCGCGCGCCCCGTCAGGCAGCCATGCTGGACAGTACAGTGGTTGGCGCCATCACCCGCGTCATCCTGGAAAATACCGGCGTTACCGACCAGACCGGCATGCCGCTGACCTTTGGCCAGGTGTTTGCCCAGGGTGACCTGGGCAGCGGGGAAACGCTCAAGGGCGTCCTCGACAATGGCACCGTCATCGCCCTGCAGCTTGACGTCAAGGCGCGCCATGACGACGGCTCGGTACGCCATGCTGTGATCTCCACGCGCGCGCCGCAGTTGTTGCCGGGGCAGCGGGTAAGCGTGGACTTGATCAAGGATGGCGCGGCCGCCCCGGCAGTCCCCACCACGCCGGACGACTTGCTGGCGCGCGGCTTCAGCGCCGGGGTGAGCATCATGCTGGGCGGCCAGCCCTACACGGCATCGGCCGATGCGCTGCTGCGCAGCGGCCACTACAAGACCTGGCTGAGCGGCCCGATGGCCAGCGAGTGGCTGGTGTCGGCGCCCCTGGTGAGCGCCAGCGGTGTGGCCCATCCCCACCTGACAGCGCGCTTTGCCGTGCGCGCCGCGCCGGGCGAAAGCCGGGCCCGGGTGGATGTAACACTGGAAAACAACTGGGCCTATGAAGCAGCGCCGCAAAACTTTACCTACGACGCCCAGATCATGGTGGGCGACCGGCTTGCCTACAGCAAGGCTGCCCTGACCCACTTTCACCACGCGCGTTGGCGCAAGGTGCTGTGGTGGGGCAGCGCTCCCCAGATTCACATTCGTCACCATAGCGGTTATCTGATCGCCACCCGGGCGCTGCCCAACTACGACACCAGCGTGGTCGTGAGCGAAACGGCGCTGGCGTCGCTCAAGTCCCAGTTCACCGGTGCCCGTACCGAGCCGATGGGGACCGGCATGGCGGTCACCTACATGCCCGCCACCGGCGGGCGGCCCGATATCGGCCTGTTGCCTGGCTGGGCCGCTAGCTATCTGCTGTCGATGGACAAGCGCGCCAAGGATGTCATGCTCGGCACGGCGGACCTGGCGGGCAGCTGGTCGGCCCACTACCGCGACCGCCTCACGGACAAACCGGTCAGCCTGCACGATTTTCCCTACATGACCCTGGCCGGCACCCGCGGCGACACCTTCAATCCCGCCACCCGCAAGTATGAAGCCTTCCCGCCTTGCGCCACGAGCAGCGCCTGCGCCGTCCCGTACACGGTGGACGCGTCCCATCAGCCCGGCTTTGCCTACCTGCCCTATCTCGTCACGGGTGACTATTATTATCTGGAAGAGCTGCAGTTCTGGGCAGTGTGGAACAGCTTCGTGGGCAACCCGCACTACCGTGAATTCGGTCGCGGACTGGTCAAGCCCGACCAGGTGCGCGGCCAGGCCTGGGCCTTGAGGACCATTGGCCAGGCGGCATACATCAGTCCCGACGATGATCCCCTGCGTGCCCAGCTGCGCTTTATCGTCGAGAGCAATATGGCCTGGTACAACAGCCAATACACGCACAATGCCGCGGCCAACAAGCTTGGCGTTCTCTCGCACGGCTATGCCATCGCTTATGGCAACGGCACCGGTGTTGCTCCCTGGATGGACGATTTTTTCACCTCGGCCGTAGGTCACCTCGCGGAACTGGGATTTCCCGACGCCCGTCCCTTGCTGGACTGGAAAGTCCAGTTTCCCATCATGCGCATGAATGGGCAGGGCGCATGCTGGATTACAGGCGCCATCTACACACTCAAAATTCGCGATACGGCGTCTGCCCCCCTGTACGCCAGCATGGAACAAGCATGGAAAGCCAGCCATAGCGCAAGTTTTGCCGACCTGCCGTGCGGCGGCCCGGAGATGGCTGCCGCGCTCAAGCTCAAGGTAGGGGAAATGACGGGCTACTCGAACTCGCCGGCCGGCTACCCGTCCAACATGCAGCCGGCGCTGGCTTATGCGGCAGACGTAGGCGGCGCCAATGGCGTGAACGCGTGGGCCATGCTGGAGCGACGAACAGTCAAGCCGGACTATGGCAACAGCCCGCAATTTGCCATCATTCCACGGCGCTAAGGTGACATCTTGCCATCTTTCTAGGTGGCAAGATTGCTTTAAGGTCCAAATTTTTTCTTTTTAAATGCGTCCAGAAGACCTATAATGCCCTTCCTGTATTGATCTTGTGCAACTACGCCGGTCAATACAAACAGCGTCGTCGGCATTCTGGAAAGATTTTTCCTGGTTGGTTTGGCAGTACAACCCTGATTCCGCACTTTGAATTTTCTGACGGCATTTTTATTCATGCATTGGTGCGCACTGTTGCCACCTCGCTGTTGCCTTGGAAAATTATGCGAACGCTCCCCACCCGTACCGTCCTCGCCTCCCTGTTAAGTATGACCGCATTGTCCGCCTGTAGTGGCGGTGATGCCGCCCAGGACGGACAACCGGTAGCCGCTGCCATTGTGATTGATTCCAACCGGCCTGCTGCCGCGCCGGGTCCCACGGTCGGCGCCGTCGCGGCGCCGGCCGCGCCGGTCGACACGCCTGCCGTTCCCATGCCCGCGGGCCCCGCTGCACCCCAGGAAGAGACCGTCCTGCCACCTCAGGCACCGGTGCAGCTGACCGTGGCGCACGAGGCGCCGGCCCAGGTAACGGCAGCGCCCGCGCCGCCGGCGTCGGCGCCGGCCCCTGTCTCCCTGCCCCCGGCCCCCCTTCCCGTTCCAGGTTCGCTGCTCGATACGCAGGGGTCGACGGTGCGGATGCCGGCAGCGGCACCGGCCCTGATCGACCCTGTGGCGCCGGCCCTGCCCGGTACCGTGATCGCCAGCCTGACACCGACCATCGTTCCTCCCAAGAGCGCCTTGCCGGCGCTGGTGGCGCCGCCAAAGGTGCTCACGCCGCCGAAAGTGGTTCTGCCGCGTCCGCCTGTGGTGGTCGCCCCACCAGCCGGCCTGGCCCCCTTGCCGCCGGCATTGCCGATCGATACCGCCAGCGGCGCGTTGATCGATATTCATGTCACTTCAAGGGCTTCGGCCGATCAGCTAGCCGTGCCGCTGACCTTTGGCCAGGTGTTTGCCCAGGGTGACCTGGGCGCTTCCCAGCAACTGCTGGGCAAGCTACCCGATGGCCGCACCGTACCGCTGCAGGTCGACGTCAAGGCGCGCCACGCGGATGGCTCGGTGCGCCATGCCGTCATGTCGGCCATGCTGCCCAAGCTGGCCGCGGCCCAGACCCAGCGCATCATCCTTGCCAAGGGAACGGCGCCGGGCGCCGGCAGCGCTCCCACGGCAGCTGCCTTGCTGGCGGCCGGCTTCAGCGCCGGGGTGCAGATCGACCTGGCCGGCGTGCGCTACAGCGCCTCGGCCGACAGTTTGCTGCGCAGTGGCAAGGTCACGCCCTGGCTGAACGGTCCCGTCACCGCCGAATGGCTGGTGAGTTCGCCCCTGGTCAAGTCCGACGGCACGCCCCACCCGCATCTGGCCGCCCGCTTCGCCATTCGCACCTACAGCGGTGTCAAGCAGGCACGGGTGGATGTCAGCATTGAAAACAACTGGGCTTTTGAACCGGCTCCGCGCAATTTCAAATACGACGCCCAGATCCTCGTTGGTGGCCGCACCGTCTATAAAAAGGCGGACCTGACCCATTACCACCACGCACGCTGGCGCAAGGTGCTGTGGTGGGGCGACGAGCCATCCCTGCACGTGGTGCATAACGTCCCCTATCTGCTGGCCACCCGTGCCCTGCCCAATTACGACCGCTCGGTGCGGGTGAGCCATGCCCGCCTGGACGAGATCAAGTCCCACTTCACCGCGCGCAGCGAGCCCATGGCCGTTGGCAATGCCTCCCCCTACATGCCGGCGACGGGCGGACGCGATGATATTGGTTTGCTCCCCGGCTGGGCCGCCACCTATCTGCTGACAATGGACGAGCGCGCCAAGGACGCGACGCTGGGGACCGCCGATCTGGCTGGCAGCTGGTCCATCCACTACCGCGACAAGGCGACCGGCCGTCCGGTCAGCCTGCACGACTACCCCTACATGACCGTCGCGGGCCAGAAAAACGATACGCTCAATCCCGTCACGAAAAACTACGAGAATTTCCCTGCCTGCGCGGCAGCGGGCGCGTGCACCAATCCGAATGCCCACGACATGTCGCACCAGCCGAGCTTTGCGTACCTGCCGTACATCGTCACCGGCGACCATTATTATTTGGAAGAGCTGCAATTCTGGGGCATGTTCGATGCGTTTTTCAGCAACCCGGGCTATCGCCAGGGCATCAGCGGCCTGGTCAAGCCGGATCAGGTGCGCGGCCAGGCCTGGGGCCTGCGCAGCATTGCCAACGCAGCTTATATCACCCCGGATAATGACCCGCTGAAAAAACCACTGGACAGCATCGTCAAGGCCAATCTGAAGTGGTACAACGATCACTACACCAACAATGCGCAGGCCAACAAGCTTGGTGTGCTGAGCCACGGTTACGCGATCGTCTACGCCAACAACACGGGACTGGCGCCGTGGATGGATGATTTTTTCACCTCGGCTGTCGGCCATGTGGCGGAACTGGGCTACCGTGACGCGCTGCCTCTGCTCAAGTGGAAGGCAAAATTCCCCATCGGCCGCATGACAGCGCCCGAGGCGTGCTGGGTCACCGCTGCCATGTATTCCATGAAAGTGCGGGACAAGGCCGAGGGCGAGGTCTACAACACGCTGGGCAAGGCGTGGAAGGCCAGCACCCCGCCCAATTTGCTCTCGGCCCCCTGCGGCAGCCGCCTGATGGCGTCGGTACTCGGCTTGTCGGTCGGCGAGATGACTGGCTACTCCAAATCGCCGGCAGGCTATCCGGCCAATATGCAGCCAGCTCTGGCATACGCTGCCGACGTGGGCGGTAGCGCCGGGGCCGAAGCCTGGCAACGCTTCATGGCGCGCTCGGTCAAGCCCAACTACGGCAACGGTCCCGCCTTTGCGATCATTCCGCGATAACAACTTAATTGCGGATTTTATATCAGTAAATACAGTTTGAGTTGGTCTGCAGGAAAGATTGAGGAGTAGAAAAAGTACTGGTAAGCTAGGCAATATCGCAGAAGAAGCCACCGTTTTAGCGTGATTTTCCGTCAATTTCACTGCTAATGCGCCAATACTATGTGGTTTTTGCGTTGAAATTTGCCGTACGGAACTAGAGTTTCCTTGTGGCATTTAGTTGATGGGCGTAAAGTTGACGTACTGCATTAGTGCATGCCAACTTTTTCCCAGGATACTTAAATGCGTACTCATACCTCTCCTTCCGCCCTCTTGATGGTGTTGCTCAGCGGGGCAATCCTGTCCGCCTGTGGCGGCGGTGGAGGCGGTAGTGACAGCGCCACGGCTGGTCCGGTGGCCGCCCCGGCCCCGGTCGCCACCCCCGCCCCCGCTGCAGACACGGCTGCGCCTGCGCCCGCTCCTTCGACCGTGGTGGCATTCACGACGGTCACCATGCCGGATGCCGAGAAGCCGGTCGTCGCTGATGCCGACACCCCGATGACCGCCGCCAATACCACTTCCAGCATGAACAAGGAAAAGGAAAAGGCAGCGCCACCGAAGACCATCGCCCCGACCACGGTCGCGCCTTCGGTGCCAACCGGTTCCGACGTGACCGATATCGTGTTCCAGAATCTTGGCACCACTGCCCAGACCAATGTCCCTGTCACCTTCGGCCATGTATTTGCCGAAGGCCACGTGAGCAATGTGCAAACCATCACCGGTCAGCTGCTCGATGGCAGCGCCGTCCCCCTGCAGGTCGATGTCAAGGCACGTCACCCGGACGGTTCGGTCCGCCACGCGATCATTTCCGCGCAGCTGTCCCAGCTCGCCACCGGCAGCACCACCATGAAGCTGATTGCCTCGGCCGCCACTGCTGCTGCCGGCGCCGTGTCGCCCGAATACCTGCTCAACGCCGGTTTTACCAGCAGTGTCAAGCTGGACCTGGCTGGGGTGAGCTATACGGCTTCCGCCGACAGCCTGCTGCGCAGCGGCAGCTACAAGACCTGGCTCTCGGGCGCGGTCAACAACGAGTGGCTGGTATCGGCGCCCCTGAAGACGGCCGCTGGCGTGGCCCACCCCCACCTGACCGCGCGCTTTGCCATCCGCGCGGCCACGGCGTCGCAGCGCGCCCGCGTGGACGTCACGATCGAGAACAACTGGGCCTTCGAGGCGGCGCCGCAAAACATTACTTACGATGCACAGGTGGAAGTGGGCGGCCAGACCGTCTATACCAAGCTGGGCATGGCCCATTATCACCACGCCCGCTGGCGCAAGGTGTTCTGGTGGGGCGGCGAGCCGCAGGTCCACGTCAAGCACAATGTGGCTTATCTGCTGGCGACCAAAGCGGTTCCCAACTATGACCGCAGCATTGCCTTCACCGAGACCAAGCTTGCTTCATGGAAGAACGCATGGACCGGGACCAAGGTCGAGCCGATGGGTGTTGGCCTCTTGAATCCCTACATGCCGGCCACGGGCGGGCGCGACGAACTGGGCCAGATGCCGGCCTGGACTGCAACCTACCTGCTGACCATGGACAAGCGCCTCAAGGATGTGGCATTGGGCACGGGCGACCTCGGTGGTAGCTGGTCCACGCACTACCGTGACCAGGTAACCGACCGCCCTGTCAGCATTCTGAACTACCCTTACATGACCGTGCTGGCACCGCGCACCGACACGCTCAACCCGGCCACCAAGAAGTATGAGGCATTCCCGGCCTGCGCCACCTCGACCTCGTGCAGTACGCCGTACAGCCATGACACCTCGCACCAGGCCAGCATGGCGTATGTGCCCTACCTCGTCACTGGGGACTACTACTATCTCGAGGAATTGCAGTTCTGGGCCATGTACAACGTCTTTTCCGGCAACCCGGCTTATCGTGAACATAGCAAAGGTCTGGTCAAGTCTGACCAGGTCCGCGGCCAGGCCTGGAGCCTGCGCAGCCTGGCCGAAGCGGCCTACATCACCCCGGACAGCGATGTGCTCAAGTCCCATTTCGCTTCCTTCGTGAAGACCAACCTGGACTGGTACGACGCCAACTACACCAACAACCCAGGCGCCACCACGCTGGGCGTGCTGACCCACGGCTACGCCATCGCCTATGACAGCGGCACCGGTATCGCTCCATGGCAAGATGACTTCTTTACTGCCTCCATCGGCCGTCTGGTGGAACTGGGATTTAGCCAGGCCAAGCCGCTGTTGCAGTGGAAATCGAAGTTTGCCATCAACCGCATGACGGAAGCCGGTGCCTGCTGGGTAACCGGGTCGATCTACTCGCTGAAGGTACGCAGCACGTCGACCGCCCCGTTCTACCCGACCGTCGCTCAGGCATGGAAGGCAAGCCACACGGCAGCATTCGCAGCCCTGCCTTGCGCTGGTACGGAAATGGCAGCGTCGCTCAAGCTGCGTGTTGGCGAAATGACGGGCTATTCGGGTGTGCACACGGGCTACCCGTCCAACATGCAGCCGGCCCTGGCCTACGCGGCCGACGCTATGGGAACCCATGGTGCAGCAGCCTGGAGCACGTTCATGAACCGCAGCGTCAAGCCCAATTATGGCCTGGGCCCGCAGTTCGCCATCGTGCCGCGCTAAGCGGACCGTGGCCCGGCAAGGGGAAGCGCAAGCTTCCCTTTTTTTCTGCCCAGCCAGCCCTGCTTGGGCGGAAGCGGCGTCAGATCCTTGGAGGCCGCCGGCAGAATGCGCAGCCTGAGGACAACGATCAAGCCGAACATTGCGTACAGCATCTCGAAGTAAGCAAAACTAAGTCCCGCGCCGCCGAGGCAGAATGCGAAAATCGACAGCTGCAGCATCGACGCCAGATGGGCGATCCACGCCGTTTCCGCAAAACGGCGCGCCTCCAGCGTGATCTTCCTGGCACCCATGAATGCCAGGGCCAGGAAGCTCAGATAAATTCCGAGTCCGACAAAGCCATGGTCGCCCATCACCTGGAAATACACGCTGTGCGCGGCCCGGGCCGTGGTCGGATTAGGCAGCGCATCACCTGTATAAAAGAAGGGATACATGAAGAAGTCCTGGGACAGGCTGGCCCATACCGGGAAATATTCAAGGGCCTTGAAGCCGCCGCCGAAGATCGGGTGGCGCATCGCCATGATGAAGCTGAGCTTCCATGCCGTCACGCGGCCCATGAAAGAGGCATCATCGCCAGCTTCACTGATGGTATCCATGCGCGAGGCCCAGTCGTCACTGACGATGTTCGACAGGGCGGCCACCAGGATGACGGTGAGGATCGCCAGCAAAATCTTGCGTTCGCTCTTGATGAACATATAGCCGGCAAGGCCCATCAAGGCCAGGAAGCCGCCCCGTGACTGGGTACCAATGATGGCCGCGACCAGCAAACCCATCAGGCCCAGCAGGCCCAGCCGGATCAGGTTGGAGCGCTGGCCATATTCACCCACCAGATAGCCGCACAGTGGGAGGATCATGACGAATGCCAGTGCCAGCTCGTTACGGTCGCCCAGGGCGTGGCCGTGGAACCCTGCAATCATGTGCCCGCCGCCACTGGCGACAAATTTGAGCGCTTCGAGCCCCCCGTAAAAGCCGATCGAGGCCACCGCACACCAGACAAAGAATTCCACATGCAGCTTTTTCTGGAGGACCAGCACAATGAAGACGAACAGCAGCATGACCTTGAAAAAGCGCACCCAGTATTCCCAGGCGATTTCCGGCAAGCCTTCCGTCATCACGGTCGATACCGTGGTCCAGAAAAAGAACAGAAAGATGACCCCGCCCAGCGCGCCAAACTGCACGCGCGGCTTGTCCTTCATCGCCAGGTAGCCAAGGATGGCGATGGCGGTAAAAATGAGGTTGTAGCGGATACCGACGCCCATGCCGTACAGCCAGGCGTTGGGAAAAAACATCGCGGTCCAGAACCACATGCCCACGGCAATAAAAGGCCGGCGGGCCATGGCATACAGGATCAATGGCAGCAACGCCAGAAAGTACACATCACGCATCGGGCGACTTTACCTTCTTCTTCTTTTTACTTGGCAAAGCGCCATCTTCGCGTAGTGCCCAGAAGCACAAGTACACGACGCCGAGCAGGTTGCCTGCCCACAGAATCGTTTCCATTGATTCATCCTTGCAATTTTGATGTGCAGGTATTGTACCGGAGTCGACCCGTGATTCTTTTGGACATTACATATGAAAATGGCCACTTTCGTGGCCATTAATCAATTAGTTACAATTTTGCTTGCAACCGTCCATTGTAAATACTTACCAGATGATTACGCGGTCCTGAGGCGCCAGATACATCTTGTCGCCCGGTTTGGTGCCGAAGGCTTCATGGAAGGCAGGCTGGTTCAGCATGGTGCCGTTGGCGCGGAATTTGCCCGGCGAGTGCGGATCGGTTTTGATCTGTACCACCTGGGCAGCTTCGCGCATCTTGATGCGCCACACCTGGCCAAACCCCATGAAGAAACGCTGGTCGCCCGTCAAGCCATCGATCACCGGTGCCGGCTTGCCGCCCAAGGACAGGCGGTAAGCCTTGTGCGCGATCGCCACGCCTGAATTGTCGCCAATGTTTTCGCCCAGCGTCAGCGCGCCATTGACGTTATACCCTGGCAGGGGCGAATAGGCATCGTACTGCTTGACCAGCAAGTCGGCCTTGGCCTTGAACTTGGCCCGGTCCTCTGCCGTCCACCAGTCGCGCAGGTTGCCGTCGCCATCGTACTGGCTGCCCTGGTCATCGAAACCATGGCTGATCTCGTGGCCGATCACGCCGCCGATGGCGCCATAGTTCACCGCGTCGTCAGCCTGCATGTCAAAGAACGGCGGCTGCAGGATCGAGGCCGGGAACACGATTTCGTTCATCGCCGGATTGTAGTAGGCGTTGACCGTCTGCGGCGTCATGCCCCACTCTTCGCGGTCGATTGGCTTGCCCAGCTTGGCCACTTCGCGCTTGGTGGTGAACTGGGCAGCGCGCATCATGTTGCCAACCAGGTCGCCGCGCGAAATGGCCAGCGGGCCGTAATCGATCCACTTGTTCGGGTAGCCAATCTTGGGCGTGAACTTGGCCAGCTTGGCCTGCGCCTGCTTCTTGGTCTCGGGGCTCATCCAGTCGAGCGTGTCAATGCTCTGGCGATAGGCTTCCAGCAGATTCTTGACCAGCACTTCCATGCGCGCCTTGCGCTCGGCCGGGAAGTGCTTTTGCACGTACTGCTTGCCCACTGCCTCGCCCATCGCGCCTTCCACCACATTCACACCGCGCTTCCACAGCGGCTGGTTCTCGGTCACGCCGCTCAGGGTCGTGCCGTAGAAGGCGAACTTGGCGTCCACGAATGGCTTGGACAGGTAGCCGGCGAATTCGCGCACCAGCTGGTACTCGAAATACGCCTTCCAGGTATCGAGGTCGGTGCTTTTCAGCGCGCTGTTGAACCCCGTCAGGTAGCCGGGCTGGTTGACGATGATGTAATCGACCTTGTTGCCGATGCCGCTGGCAGCCAGCGCCGACGTCCAGTCATAGCCTGGGGTCAGTTCGCCCAGCTTCGCGACCGGCACCTTGTTGTACATCTTGACCGGATCGCGGTTCTCGACCTTGGACCACTGGGCCTTGGCCAGCTCCGTCTCCAGCGCCAGGATCTTCGCTGCCGCCTTGACCGGGTCCTTGTGGCCGACCATGCCAAGCATCTGCGCCACGTGCTTTTCGTATGCTGCGCGCACGGCCGACAGCTTGGCGTCGTCCTTGTTCAGGTAATAGTCGCGGTCGGGCATGCCCAGGCCACTCTGGTAGATATTGGCGGCGTAGCGGGTCGAGTCGCGCCCGTCCTGGCTGATGTACAGCGCATACGGCACGCCCACGCCCATGCCCGACAGGTGCGAGATCAGGCCGGGGATCGCCTTCTTGTCGCGCATGGTGCGGATTCTGGTCAGCTCGCGTGCCAGCGGCTTGTAGCCCAGCTGCTCGCGCCGCGCTTCGTCCATGTAGCTGGCGTACAGGTCACCGATCTTGCGCGCTTCCGCGTCCGCCTTCTTGTCCTGCTGCGCGCCCTCGATGATGGCGCGGATCTGTGGCTGCACGTCGTCATACAGCTTGGCAAACGAACCCCAGCTCGATTTGTCGGCCGGGATCTCGGTGGTCTTGAGCCATTTGCCGGCCAGGTGATCAAAGAAATCATCTTGCGGGCGCACCGACGGGTCGATGTGCTGGATGTCGATGCCCGATAGTGGCGTCGCTGGCGCCGTGGTGGCGACGCCGGGTTTGGGCGCCGCCGGCGCGGCCGGCTGGGCCACGGCAAAGGCGGCCATCAGGCTCAGTGTCAGGGTGGAGAGCAGATAGCGTTTCATGGGGTGTTCCTCCTGTATTTGGCACAAATACTTTTATGGTTATATGTATGTCTCGTCTCAATGAAAAACGTCCCCGAGAACGGGGACGCTTCCATTGTCTCATGCTGGCTTACGGATGCTGCTTACCAGATGATGACGCGGTCTTTTGGATCGAGGTACATCTTGTCGCCCGGCTTGACGCCGAACGCCTCGTAGAACGCCGGCTGGTTCTTCATGGTGCCGTTGGCGCGGAATTTGCCGGGCGAGTGCGGATCGGTCTTGACCTGCACGATCTGCTGGTCCTCACGCATCTTCAGGCGCCATACCTGGCCAAAACCCATGAAGAAGCGCTGGTCGCCGGTCAGGCCATCGATCACCGGTGCCGGTTTGCCGTTCAGCGACAGGCGGTAAGCCTTGTGCGCAATCGCCACGCCAGAGTTGTCGCCGATGTTTTCACCCAGCGTCAGCGCGCCATTGACGTTATAACCGGGCAGCGGCGAGTAGCTGTTGTACTGCTTGACCAGCATGTCGGCCTTGGACTTGAACTTGGCACGGTCTTCCGCCGTCCACCAGTCGCGCAGGTTGCCGTCGCCGTCGTACTGGCTGCCGGAATCGTCAAAGCCGTGGCTGATCTCGTGGCCAATCACGCCGCCGATGGCGCCATAGTTCACCGCGTCGTCCGCGTTCATGTCAAAGAACGGCGGCTGCAGGATGGAGGCCGGGAACACGATCTCGTTCATGGTCGGGCTGTAGTAGGCGTTCACCGTCTGCGGCGTCATGCCCCACTCTTCCCGGTCAATCGGCTTGCCCAGCTTGTTGATGCCGCGCTGCACGCCAAACTGACTGGCGCGCATCATGTTGCCGACCAGGTCATCCGGTGCCACTTTCAGCGCCGAGTAATCGCGCCACTTGCTTGGGTAGCCGATCTTGGGGCGGAAGGTGGCCAGCTTGGCCTGCGCCTGCTTCTTGGTCTCCGGTCCCATCCAGTCAAGCGTGTCGATGCTCTGGCGGTACGCTTCCAAGAGGTTCTTGACCAGCACTTCCATGCGCGCCTTGCGCTCGGCCGGGAAGTGCTTTTGCACGTACTGTTTGCCCACCGCCTCGCCCATGGCGCCTTCCACCACGCCCACGCCGCGCTTCCACAGCGGCTGGTTCTCGGTCACACCGGTCAGGGTGGTGCCGTAAAAGTCGAAGTTCGCGTCCACGAAGTCCTTGGACAGGTACGGCGCGTAGCTGCGTACCAGCTGCCATTCAAAATACGACTTCCAGGTATCGAGATCGGTGTTTTTCAAGGCGTCGTTAAAGCCCGTGAGATAGCTTGGCTGGCCCACGATCACATAATCGACCTTGTTACCGATGCCCATGTCCTTGAGGGCGCGCGTCCAGTCGTAGCCGGGCGTCAGTTCACCGAGCTTGGCCACCGGTACCTTGTTGTAGCGCTTGACGGGGTCGCGCCGCTCGACGGCGGTCCAGTGGGCCTGCGCCAGTTCGGTCTCCAGGGCGACCACCGCCTTGGCAGCCTTGGCCGGATCCTTGTGGCCGGTCTTGGCCAGCATCTCCGCCACGTGCAGCTCGTACTTGGCCAGGGCGTTGGCCAGCTTGGCATCATCCTTTTTCAGGTAGTAATCGCGGTCCGGCAGACCCAGGCCGCTCTGGCTGACCGACACGGCATAGCGCTTGGAGTCGCGCGCGTCCTGGCTCACGTACAGGCCGTAAGGCGTGGTCACGCGGATGCGCGACAGATGCGAGATCAGGGCCGGCACCTCCTTCTTGTCCTTCAGGCCGCGGATCCTGGCCAGCTCGCCCTTCAATGGCGAGTAGCCCAGTTTTTCGCGGCGCTCTTCATCCATGAAGCTGGTGTACATGTCACCGATCTTGCGCGCCTCGGTACCGGCCTTCTGGGTCTTGTCCTTCTGCGCCTGCTCGATGATGGCGCGGATCTGCGGCGTGGTGTCGTCGCGCAGCTTGGCAAACGATCCCCAGCTCGACTTGTCGGCCGGGATCTCCGTCGTCTTGAGCCACTTGCCGTTCAGGTGCGTGAAAAAGTCGTCCTGCACGCGCACTTCGGGATCGATGTACTGGACATCGATGCCGGAAACGGGGGCGCCGGCAGCCGGCGCCGGCGTGTCGGCCGCGTGGGCAAACGCCGCCATCAAACTCAGGGTCAGGGTAGAGAGGAGATATCGTTTCACAATGCGTCCTTTTGGGTGCAGGGTTATGGCGGGTGGCCGGTCGATCAGGGTCGGAATGTACAGCATTTTTTCACAAGACTTCTACAATTTCATCTCCAGGCGCGCAGTCCAGACGGTAAAGGTGCGCGAACGGGTGTCGGCCAGCACGATGCGGTTGTCGCCCTCCACCAGCCGGCCATTCAGGTAATCGTCGGCGTGGATGTTGGCCGCGCCAACGCGCACCTGGGTGCCGCTCCTGAACTTCCACAGGCCGTAGGCGTCGAGCTGGCGTTTCAGGCCGGCGCTGGTGCGCTCGGTCAGGCTGGTCTGCACCACCGTAGCCGGGGTCCAGTTCATGCTGCCGCCAAGCGTGAGCGGCATCTTCTTGAAGCGGTAGTCGGCGCCCAGGTTGGCCGTGTATGGCGCCTGTTGTTCCAGCCGGTTGTCCGGTCCCGGAATGCCGTCCACGCTGGACCAGAAGCGGCTGTAGTTGGCGCGCAGGTCCATATTGGGGACATTGGGCGCGCCGCGCATCAGGTCAGCCAGCTGCAGTTTCGCTTCCAGTTCAATCCCGCTGGTGCGCGCGCTGCCGATGTTCGATGGCGACGACAGGAAGCGCTGTACGCCGCCGGCATCGGTGTAGGTGCTCAGTTCGCGCCGCATCAGGTTATCGATCTGGCGCACAAAACCGCTGGCGCTGACAATGCCGTTCTTGCCGATGTAATGTTCATAGGCCAGATCGAGGCCCTGCGCCAGCTCGGGCTTGAGGTCCGGGTTGCCGATGCGGTCCGGCCGCGTGGCGCTGTTCTGGCGCGAGAACACGGGCGCCGCAATCAGGTCATTGAGCGGCGGCGCGCGGTAGCTCTGCGTGTAGCTGGCGCGAATCTGGTCCTTTTCGCTGCCCGGCAGGCGCCACACCGAGTGCAGTACCGGACTCCACACGCTGGTGCTGCTTTCGGTGTGGCGATTCGCATTGTCGGCATTGGTGCGAATGCCTTCCCAGCGCAGGCCCAGGTACACGCCCCACTTGGGCGTGATGTCCCATTCGTCCTGGATGAACATGGCGGCGCGCCGGCTGTCGGCCTCGAAGCTGTCGCCGGAGGCGCCAAACTGCGCCGCGCCGTTGACCAGCGCCACCGTGCTCTGCGTGCGGCGGGTCGCTTCCAGGTCCCAGCCGGCGGCCAGCAGGTGGCCCTTGGCCAGCGACTTGGTATATTTGCCGCCGTAGCTGATGCCGTTCTGCCGCGCGCGGTCGCTGTCGAGCAGCAGCGCGGTCTGCGCGCCGGTGGCGCTGTATTCCGTGCGCTGGGTTTCCGAGCGGCTGCGGCCACCGCCAAAGCCGAACTTGACGTCGAGCCGCGCCCCTTCCGGCATGCGGTGCAGCCAGTTGCCGAAGGCGCGCATGAAGGTGCCGTTGGTTGTGGACTGGCCAAGCGACACCGCATACTCCGGTGTACTGAACAGCCCCGGCGTGGTGGTGGGCACGGGCAGGCGCTGGGTCAGCACGCTGTTGCTGTCGCCCTGGCTGCGGTTCGACACCAGCATCGGCTGGAAGTTGAGCGTGTCGCCATTGTCGAAGCGGTAAGTCATGCGCGGCATGAGGTGCAGCGAACGGGTGGTGCGGCTGTCGCGACCGGCGATGGTCTGCTCGCGCAGCAGCACGCCCTGGCCGTCGTAATCGGTGTACAAGGCCTCGCTCATATCGCGGCCGCGGTTGAGCGAGGCCGACCCGGTCAGCAGCCATGTCAGCTTGCCGCGCTTGCCGGGCATGGACAGCGATACGTTCGGGCTGTGCAAGCCGTCTTCGATGCTGTCGGCCAGTTTGAGCTGGATATCCTTTTGCTGGTAACCTTCCCGCAGCACGATGTTGATGGTGCCGGCAATGGCCTGGGTGCTGTGTTCGGCCACCGGCCCGCGCATGATTTCAATGCGCTCCACCTGGTCGGGCGCGAGCGACTCGATCGAAAAGCCCGCAGGCGGACGCTCGCCGTTGACCAGCATCTGCGTGTAGCCGTTGCCAAGGCCGCGCATGCGGGCCCCGCCGCTGCGTCCACCGCGGCCCGGGGGGCCGCCCATGGTCACGCCGGGCAGACGCTTGAGGATTTCACCGACATTGCTGTCGCCGTTGCGGTCCAGTTCTTCGCGCCCGAAAATCATCTTGGCCGCGGTGGCGTGCCGGCGCGTCTGGATCTCGTTGGGGCGCTCGCCGCTGACAGTGACCTGCTGCAGTTTCTCGCCTGCCTTGGGCACGGCCGGCGCCGGCTGCGCATCGGCCCCGGTGGCGGCAGGCGGTGCTTGCCGGGCGTGGGCGCTACTGGAAACGAGGGCGGACAACAACAGGCAGGCAAGCGGGGAGAGAGTGGTCATGAAAATCGCGGAGAGTACGGCAAGGGCGGAAAAGATGAAATCATTGTAGCTTCTGCACTGCGATAAATACTTTCTCCGACCACATTTTTACTTTTCGATACATGTGCTGCACTGCACACAAGCTGCGGTATCATCGCTGCACAGGGTGGCAGGCGAGGCAGGATGGACAGGCATTTTTCCCTTTATCTGGACCTATTGCGTTTCTGCGCGGCAGTGCTGGTGGTGCTCGCCCACTATGGACAGCAGCGGTTTTTTATTCCCTCGGGAAATCATCTCTACGACTTCGGGCGCGAAGCCGTCATCGTCTTCTTCGTGCTGTCCGGCCTGGTCATTGCCCACACCACCGCCGTCAAGAAAGCGTCGCTAAAAGAATACATTGCAGCGCGCTGCGCACGTATGTATGTCACCGTGATCCCGATGCTCGTGCTCTCGTTTTTGCTCGCCGCGCTGCTGCCGGCCCAGGCCGGCACCGCCGTTGCCGGCGCCTACCAGCTCGCCAAACTGTACATCTACATTCCCCTGCACCTGCTGTTCATGGGCGAACTGTGGCAGCTGGCCGAAGTGCCGCCCTTCCTGGCGCAGTACTGGTCGCTCAGCTATGAAGTCTGGTACTACGTGCTCTTCGGCATCGTGTTCTACCTGCGGGGCGCCCTGCGCACCGTGCTCGCGGCCGCCGTCCTGCTGCTGATCGGCCCCAAGCTGTGGCTGCTCTTGCCGGTGTGGCTGGCAGGGGTGTGGGTGTATCGCCACCAGCAATGCCTGCCCGTGGCGCCGCCCGTGGCACGGGCCGGCTGCGTTGCCACCGTGGCCCTGCTGGTGGCCTGGAAATGGTTTGCGCTCGACATTGCCCTGCGCGCGCTGGGGCGCGAACTGTGGCCCTTCCCCGGATTTTCGCTGGGCTCGGCAGACCGCTACCTGGCCGACTACGCCGTCTGCCTGCTCGTGTGCCTGCATTTCTTGTGCGCGCGCCAGGCGCAGTTCTCGTTCCCGCCCGCCGTGGCCGGCGTAATCCGCACGCTGGCCGGATACTCGTTCACGCTTTACCTGGTGCATGGCCTGGTACTGGGCGTGTGGCCGCGCCTGTTTGCCCACGATCCGGCCAGTGCCCTTGATATTGCCCTCCTGACCATATGCGTGGCCGGCGCCACGCTTGTTATCGGCAATGTCACGGAACAGCGCAAACCCGGCCTGCAGCGGCGCCTGAACGTTGTTTTTGGCACGCAGCGATCCTGATTCTCCGGGCCAAACGCGTGCGCCCGGGACGGTGCCGCCAGAACGGGTTTATACTCGATTTGCGCTACCCCGAGCGCAACACCCATATACCTTTTAGCAACGAACGAGCTCACCATGGGTCCTACCCTCAAAAATTCCGGCCTTGTCAGCGTGGGCCTCATCGCCGGCATGGCAATATCGATGCAATTTTCCGCGCTTGCGCAGCGGCCGGTGGCGGCCGACATGCCCATCGAAGAGCTGCGCCAGCTGGCCGATGTCTATGGCCTCATCAAGTCCGACTATGTGGAATCGGTGGAAGACAAGCAGCTGCTCACCAACGCCATGACCGGCATGGTGGCCGCGCTCGACCCGCATTCGGCCTACCTCGACCAGAAAGCGTTTCGCGAGCTGCGCGAAGGCACCGAAGGCAAGTTCGTGGGCCTGGGCATCGAAATCGGCGCCAGCGAGGAAGGCTACATCCGCATCGTTTCCCCGATCGAGGATTCGCCCGCCTACCGGGCCGGCATCAAGGCGGGCGACCTGATCACGCGCATCGACAGCGTGCCGGTGCAGGGACTGGCAATTGACGACGCCATCAAGCGCATGCGCGGCGAACCCAATACCAAGGTCACGCTGACGGTGGTGCGCAAGGAAGCGCCGGCGCCGCTGGCGTTTACCATCACGCGCCAGGAAATCATCCAGAAGAGCGTCAAGGCCAAGATCGTGGAACCGGGCTACGCCTGGCTGCGCATTTCCCAGTTCCAGGAGCCGACCCTGGACGACATGGCCGCGCGCATCAAGGCGCTGTACCAGCAAGACCCCAAGCTCAAGGGCATCGTGCTGGACCTGCGCAACGACCCCGGCGGGCTGCTGCAAGGCGCCATTGGCGTGTCTGCCGCCTTCCTGCCGCCCAAGGCGGAAATCGTGTCCACCAACGGCCAGCTGCCCGATTCGCGCCAGCGCTTTTACGGCGAGCCGGAAGATTACGCGCTCGAAGCGAACCGCGATTCGCTCGCCGGCCTGCCTGCCGCCCTCAAGACCGTGCCCCTGGCGGTACTGGTCAACACCGGTTCCGCGTCCGCGTCCGAAATCGTGGCCGGCGCGCTGCAGGACTACAAGCGCGCCGCCATCATCGGCAGCCAGACCTTCGGCAAGGGCTCGGTGCAGACCATCCGCCAGCTCACGGCCGACACCGCCGTCAAGCTGACCACCGCGCGCTACTACACGCCCAAGGGACGCTCCATCCAGGCGCGCGGCATCATGCCCGACTTCCTGGTCGACGAAAACGCCGACGGCGACGGCCTCAATGGCTTGCGCATGCGCGAATCGGACCTGGAAAAGCACCTGTCCAACGAGGGCGAACAGGCGGCGGCAGCGGCCACCAACGACGAGCTGGAAGAGCAGCTGCGCGTCATGGCCGCCGAGCGCAACCGCAAGCCGCTGGAATATGGCAGTAGCGAAGACTTCCAGCTGCAGCAGGCACTCAACCACCTGAAGGGCTTGCCAATGCAGCTGTCCAAGGGCAGCAAGAAAGCCACGCTGGCCCAGGGCGCGCTGCCGGCCAAACCGTAGCGACGTTCCCGGCACTGCCCGGCCCCCTGTTTTCCGACAGCCGGGCGGGCTTTTTTTGCTTGCGCCATTGCGGCCAAGTGTAGAATCACCGGCACGCGCCGGCCCTCCGGCTTCACCCTATTGAAAGTATGATATGAAACAAGTCGTCATCAGTGGCACTGGCCTCTTCACGCCGCCCCACTCCATCTCCAACGAAGAGCTGGTCGTTGCCTTCAACGCCTATGCGGAACAGTTCAACGCCGACAACGCCGAGGCCATCGCCAGCGGCGAAGTGGCCGCCATCGAAGGCTCGAGCGCAGCGTTTATCGAAAAGGCATCGGGCATCAAATCGCGCTACGTGATGGAAAAGAGCGGCATCATCGATCCCGGCCACATGACGGCGCGTATTGCCGAGCGCAGCGACGAAGAGCTGTCGCTGCAGGCCGAAATGTGCGTGGAAGCCGCGCGCCAGGCGCTCGACCGCGCGCAAAAATCAGCCTCCGACATTGACATGGTGCTGGTGGCCTGCTCCAACATGCAGCGCGCCTATCCGGCCATGGCGGTGGAGGTGCAGGAAGCGCTGGGCATCGACGGCTTTGGCTTTGACATGAACGTGGCCTGTTCCTCGGCCACTTTCGGCATCCAGACCGCGATGGCGGCGGTGCAAAGCGGCCAGGCGCGCGCGGTACTTGTGCTCAATCCCGAGATCACCAGCGGCCACCTGAACTTCCGTGACCGCGACAGCCACTTCATTTTTGGAGATGCCTGCACCGCCATCGTGGTGGAAGCGGCCGACACGGCACGCGGCGAGCACCAGTTCGAGATCCTCGAATCCAAGCTCAAGACCAAGTTTTCCAACAATATCCGCAACAACTTCGGCTTCATGAACCGGTTTGACGAATCGGGCGTGGGCAAGCCGGACAAGCTGTTCCGCCAGCAGGGCCGCAAGGTGTTCAAGGAAGTGTGCCCGATGGCTGCCGAGATGATCAAGGATACCGTGACAAAGGCCGGGCTGGAAGTGGAGCAGGTCAAGCGCTACTGGCTGCACCAGGCTAACCTGAACATGAACCTGCTGATCACGCGCATGCTGCTCGGCCGCGATGCCGAGCCGACCGAAGCACCCGTCATCCTCGATACCTACGCCAATACCTCGTCGGCCGGTTCCATCATCGCTTTCCACAAGTACCAGGACGACATGCCAGCCGGCTCGCACGGCGTGATCTGCTCGTTCGGGGCCGGCTACTCGATCGGCTGCGTGGTGGTGCGCAAGAAGTAAGCGCGGCCTGCAGCATGCAAGAAGGGGCGGATGATTGGTCCGCCCCTTTTTTATTTGTCACGCCTCCTTGGCTGCCGCGCCGGCTCAAGAACGCCTGCCACGATTCCCACACCTGGTTCGGATCCACGTCGGCATAGCCACGCTCGGCCTCCAGCGCCAGCTTCTGGGCCTGCGTCATCATCACGCAATGGCAATGGTCGCGCGCGATGATCACCTCGACCTTGGTCAAGGGCCGCTGCTTGCGCTCCTGGAGCGCAAGCAGGAGAACCGCCAGTGGTGGCACGGGGACAGGACTGAGGCTATCGGGCGAGTCGGGCGTGTCGGACATGTTCCCTCCCTTTGATTTAGCAGGCAAGTCTACAAGCTCACTGCCAGCTCGGCACCTTCCTTGATGGCGCGCTTGGCGTCCAGTTCAGCTGCCAGCGCCGCGCCGCCGATCTTGTGAAAGCGCGGGCCGCCGCTGCTGCCTTCCGGCGGCATCAATTCGGTCAGGCTGTCCTGGCCGGCGCAGATCACCACATTGTCAACCGGGATCAGGCGCGCCTCGCCGCCGATGGTAACGTGCAGGCCCTGGTCGTCGATGCGGTCGTACGTCACGCCTGCCATCATCACCACGCCATGGCGCGTGAGGGTGGCGCGGTGCACCCAGCCGGAGGTCTTGCCCAGGCCCGCGCCAAGTTTGCTGGTCTTGCGCTGCATGAGGAAGATCTGGCGCACCGGCTCCGGTGCCTCGGGCTTGACCAGGCCGCCGCTGGTGGTGGCATTCAGGTCCACGCCCCACTCTTCGCACCATTCCTGCACCGGCATCGGCAGCGGATGCTTTGTATCGTGCAGCAGATACTCGCCCACGTCAAAGCCAATGCCCCCCGCGCCAATGATGGCCACGCGCTTGCCTACCGGCGCCTTTTTCTGCAGCACGTCGATATACGACAGCACCTTGGGGTGATCAATGCCGGGAATCGGCGGCATGCGCACCTTGATGCCGGTGGCGACGATCACGTCGTCAAAGCCTGCAGCGACCAGTTCATCGCGCGTCACGCGGCGGTTCAGTTCCAGCTTCACGCCCGTGAGATCAATCTTGCGGCGGAAGTAGCGGATCGTTTCGTGGAATTCTTCCTTGCCGGGGATCTGGGCCGCGATCTTGAATTGACCACCCACGCTGTCGCTCGAATCGAAGAGCGTCACGTCGTGTCCGCATTCGGCCGCCACGGTGGCGGCGGACAGGCCCGCGGGACCGGCGCCCACCACTGCCACCTTGCGCGCCCTGGCTGTCTTCCGGTACACCAGCTCAGTCTCATGGCAGGCGCGCGGGTTGACCAGGCAGCTGGCGCGCTTGTTGGAAAAGGTATGGTCCAGGCAGGCCTGGTTGCAGCCGATGCAGGTGTTGATTTCGTCAGTGCGGCCACTGGCCGCCTTGATCACGAACTGCGAATCGGCCAGGAAGGGGCGCGCCATCGACACCATGTCGGCGTCGCCGCGGGCAATGATGTCATTGGCTTCAAACGGCATGTTGATGCGGTTCGATGCCACCACCGGGATCTTCACTTCGCGCCGCAAGCGTCCCGCCACGCTGGCAAAGGCTGCACGCGGCACCGAGGTGACGATGGTGGGCACGCGCGCCTCGTGCCAGCCGATACCGGTGTTGAGGATGGAGACACCGGCCTGCTCCAGCGCGTGCGCCACGGTGACCACTTCTTCCCAGGTGTTGCCGCCTTCGACCAGATCGAGCAGCGAGTGGCGGTACATGATGATGAAGTCCTTGCCCACCGCCTTGCGGATGCGCTTGATGATTTCCACCGGCAGGCGCATGCGGTTTTCAATGCTGCCGCCCCAGCGATCCTGGCGCTGGTTGGTGCGCGCGCACAGGAACTGGTTGAGCAGGTAGCCTTCGCTGCCCATCACCTCGATGCCGTCGTAGCCCGCCAGCTTGGCCAGCCTGGCGCAGCGCGCGTAGTCGCGGATGGTGGACTCGATGCCGCTTTCAGTCAGTGGTTTGGGCTTGAACCTGGAAATGGGCGACTTGACGCCGGACGCGGACACCACGAACGGCTGGTAGCCGTAGCGGCCCGCATGCAGGATCTGCATCAGGATCTTGCCTCCCTCTTCGTGCACGGCACGGGTGACGCGGCGGTGATTGAAGACGTCGCCCAAAAAGTTCATGGTGCCGCCGGCCGGCAGCAGCCAGCCGCGCCGGTTGGGCGAAATGCCGCCGGTGACGATCAGGCCGACGCCGCCCCTGGCCCGCTCGCGATAGAACTCGGCCAGTTTGCCGTAGTTGTAGAAGCGGTCTTCCAGGCCGGTATGCATCGAACCCATGATGACGCGGTTCTTCAGCGTCGTGAAACCAAGGTCCAGTGGCGCGAGCAGATGTGGGTATTGAGTGGTCATTGTAGTTATAGGTGTATACGACGATCCTGCATTAAAACCTACTTCTGTAGACACCGGGTTCTAATTTTTGGAAATGATGTCAGTACGGCCACGTCAATACAGATGTCCGGGGCGCGCACGACTGATGCGGGGCGCGCTTGTCATGGACGGGGCTTTACCGTAGGCTGGTCCCATGCACCCGCGCGCCCTCCTCTGCTGCCTGATGTTCGCGTGCGCCGCCCCGGTTCTGGCGGCGCCGCTTGACGTTGCGGCCAGGCGTGTCGAAGTCGACGGCGAACAGATTTTCGAAGTGGTCGCCAGCGGCACCGTCAAGGCATCGCAGGCTGCGGTGTGGAAGGTCCTCACCGATTACGAACGCATGCCCGAATTTGTGCCGGACCTGGAAAAGACGCGCCTGTTGTCCCGCAACGGCAACCGCGCCATCCTGGAGCAGGCCGGCGTGGCACGCTTCATGTTCCTGAGCCGGAACATCCACCTGGTGGTGCAGGCACACGAAACGCCGATGAGCGCCATCGACATTTCGCTCGTCACGGGCGACATGAAAATGTATGACTGCCGCTGGGAGATCACTCCACTTCCCGACGGCGGCACGCGCCTGGACTACACCGGCAGGATGGTCCCGAAGTTCTACGTGCCCGGCGTACTCGGGTCAAACATGATCCGGCGCGACATCACGCGCATGATGCAGGCGGTACTCGACCACCTGGACAAGACGTGAGCAAGACGTGAGCAAGCCTTACGCGGTGTAGCTGTCGCGGTCACGCAGCTCGGCAAAGCTTTCAATGCTGCCAATGCGGACCGTCACCGGATTGAGACTCATTTGCGGCGACATGGCGCGCCACGCGAACTGCCATTCCTGCTCGTCGGCTTCGGCAGCACTCTTGGTAAAGGCCGCGCCCAGCGCGGCGCGCACGCCGTACTCCACCGCCCCGTCAATGCCCGCCCAGCTGGGCAAGGTGCGCTGCACCGCGCGGTGCAGGCGTTCGCCGAATTCCTCGGTATTGTGGATGACCAGGCAGCTGTCGGCCGGAGCGTGCACTTCGAACAGCTCCTTGTCCCAGGCCTTGGAGAACGACAGGGTCAGGCAGCCATTGACCGGCTGCAGCCGGAACTGGCCACTCTTCAAGGCCAGTTCCAGTTCGGCGCGCGGGCCGTAGCGGTGCAGGGTCGGGGGGCGTTTGTAGTCTTGCATAACGATTCAGTCAGGTAGGCGCGGGGCGCTTGTGGCGCCGCCCGCGCGGGGTCTTGGAAGCGACGAAAATTTCGCGCAGCAGGTACACGAAGCTGCCGATCAGCGTGATCATGCCGACCACGAACAGCGCCGCGATATAGCGGTCCAGCGGCAGGTTGGTGGTGTCGCCTAAAAAGAGCATGGCAATGACCAGGCAGATGACCAGGCCGCAGGCAGTCGACAGCGCGATGGCGAAGTTGATCAGGTGCCAGCGCCGGTACAGCACGTCGAGTTCGTCCATGTAGGCTTCGTGATAAGCCACATCGAGCCGGTCTTCGAGCGTGCGGGTGCGGTCGATGATGCGCGCCAGGCGGTTGGTCAGCACCATCAGCATGGTACACACGCCCGTCAGCAGGAACACGGGCGCAATCGCCAGCTGGATCACATGGCCGATATCGCTGATCTGGATATTCATGAAGCGCTGTCACTGTAATAAGGTCTTGGCGCTAGTGTAGCAGCCGGACCGCTTGAACGGCCCGCTATTCGAATCGCCCGATGCGCCGGAACTGCTCGGTGGCGTCCACCAGCGCCTGCGCGATCCCGCTCTCCATGGCGCCATGGCCTGCATCCGGAATCATGCGCATGACCGAACCGGGCCAGGCGCGGTGCAGCCGGTGGGCCGTGAGCGGCGGACAAATGACGTCGTAGCGGCCCTGCACGATCACCGACGGCAGGTGGGCAATGCGGCCGAGGTCCGCGAGCAGCTGGCCTTCGCGCAGAAAGGCGCCATTGGCCATGTAATGCGACTCCAGGCGGCCCACGCCCAGGTCCAGCGTGTCGGAAGCGGCTTCCTCCGGCTGCGGCAGCAGGAATACGCGCCGGCCCTCGAACCGGCTCCAGGCCCGCGCTGCCGGCCAGTAGACGTCCGGGTCGTCCGACAGCATGCGGGTGGCGTAGGCCGTGAGCAGATCGCCGCGTTCGTCCAGCGGGATGGGCGCGACAAATTCCTCGTAGAGCTCGGGATAGAACCACTGGACGCCGTTGAGGAACCATTCCACTTCTTCGGCCGCGCACATGAAAATCCCGCGCAGGACAAAGCCGAGGCAGCGCTCGGGATGGGCCTGGCCATATGCCAGCGCCAGCGTGGAACCCCATGAGCCGCCAAACACCAGCCACTGATCGATACCAAATTTGAGGCGCAGGGTTTCCATGTCGCTGATGAGCAACTGGGTGGTGTTGTTGCGCCATTCTCCGAGCGGGGTCGACTTGCCGGCGCCGCGCTGGTCGAACAGGATGACGCGGTAATGCTCGGGATCGAAAAAGCGCCGGTGCTGTGGCGACAGCCCGGCCCCCGGTCCGCCGTGCAGGAACACCACGGGAATGCCGTTGGGGTTGCCCACTTCTTCCCAGTAGATCGTGTGCAGCGCGTCCACTTCCAGCATCCCGTGCTGGGCAGGAGCTATCGCAGGAAACAGCGCGGTCGGGATGGCAGGCATGGAGGCTCTCGGTGGGCGTCAGAGCGTAAATTGTAGCGCACGGGAGGGTCACGCGTGGGGCCGGCCAGGATGCCTGAAGGCACGAGATGCTGGCGCGATGCCGGCGTCGTGTTGCGTCAACGCTTTGTCTCCATGGCGCCATTGGAAAATGGACAGTGCTATCGTTCAATTCACTCTTGGGAGACTGCCATGACTGCGAAACTGGAAGTATCTTTATGCACCCCGGTGGATCTGGCCGGGCCGCCCTCCGCCCAGTATGTCAAGATCGATGAAGTCATGGACGTGTGTGCCCGGCTGGGCCGGCGCCTGGCCGCCGAATGCGCCGATGGCCTGCACACGCGCCAGATTGTGGTCAAGGCGCTGCTGGGCCTGGTTGACGAGGGCGCGCCGCTCGAGCGCATCATGCTCTACGAAATTGCGAATCAAATGCCCCGGCCGGACGAGGCGCCGGTGGACTCCGCCGCGCCGCCCATTCTCGACAGCGCCGCGTCCTAGAAAAAGGTGTTGAAGGCCTGCTGCACGCGGTAGTCGTCATCCACGCCAAGCAGTACAGGCCATTTGTCGAAGGTGGTGCAGGGGTGCGAAATGCCGCATCCAATCAAATCGCCCACCGCCAGTTCCTGGCATAGCACGTCGCCCTCCGGCAGCTGCAGGTAGGCATGCTGGTCGTTCATCTTCACGATGCGGCAGCCCGGCGGCAAGGGCCGGGGCGTGCCGGGACCGGGACGGTGCGACCACAGCGCGGCCGGCAGCGCGACGTCGTAGGAAGCGTCGCGCTTGCCCATGGTGAGGATCGCCAGGCCGGGTTCGGGGCGCGATTGCACCATGGACCACACCTCCAGCGCCGGCACCAGGCCACCGATGCCAGCGGCCTCGCGTGCATTGAGTTCGCCGGTCAGGCCCAGGTACATGCCATGGTCGCAGGTCAGGTAGCAGCCGCTGCGCAAAATCGGCACGAGCGGGCGGCTCAGGGCCGGCAGGTTTTCAAGGCCGCGTGCCACCAGGTCGAAGTAGGCCGAGCCGCCGGCGGTGGCCAGGATGTCGGCAGCGCCGAACAAGCCTTCGGCATCGCACTGGGCCACCAATGCGGCCAGCTGCGCCACAAAGGCATTCACGGCCTGCACGTCGTGCGCGCGGTCGTCGGAGACCAGCAGGCCTTCGTAGCCTTCAATGCCGGCCAGCTGCAGCCCCGGGGCGGCCGCGATGGCGCGTGCCACCTCCATTGCCTGCTGCGGGCTGCGGCACCCGGCGCGCTTGCCGCTGATGCCCAGCTCCACCAGCAGCGACAGCGGCCGCGGGAGGATGCTGGCCGCGGCGGACAGGCGCGCCACGCCTTCCAGCGAATCGGCCAGTGCGAAAAAGGCGAAGTCGGGATCGCCGCGCAGCAGTTCCATGATGCTGTTGATGTCCGCACGGGCGACCAGCTGATTGGCCAAGAGCACGCGGCGCACGCCAAAGCGGTGCGCCACCTGCACTTGCGGCACCGTGGCCAGCGTCATGCCCCATGCGCCATTGGCCAGCTGCGCGCCAAACAGCTGCGGGCACATGGTGGTCTTGCCGTGCGGCGCCAGCGCGGCGCCGTGGCGTGCGCAAAAGTCGCGCATCCAGTCCAGGTTATGCCGCAGCGCCGTCAGCTTGAGGACAGCGACCGGAAAGCTGGTGTCGGCATGCAGCACGTTCCAGCCCTGGGCGGCGATGGCACCCTGGCGCAATGGCTCGGTCAGCGGCACACCCTTGGTACCGGGAACGAGTAGTTGGTCTTCGAGCGCGCTCAGGGCCAGGCCATCTCGTGGCAGCAGCGACATGGCAAATCCTTTCATAGCTTCATTTAATTACAGGGCGGTACTGGTGGCGATATCCAGCAGCTCGGTGCGAGCACGTTGCGCTGGCGGGTGATCTCCAGCGCCAGGACGACCTTGGTCAGACGTTCAGACCGGACGTGCAGCAGCACACAGATGAAGAGTAACAGAAGAGCGAAATTTGTTGCACGGCACGTCAGTCATCCGCCAGCAGCCGTTCAAGGCGGCGCTGATAGTGATTGAGGAAGTCGCGCGTGACGGCGACATGCTCGGTATCCTCGTAAGCCACCTCGCTAATCCCCTCTCCATCGAACTGCAATATTTTGGCGCGCGGATACGACAAGAGAATCGGAGAATGCGTTGCGATGATGAACTGGCAGTCCTGCTGCACCAGCTGGTGGATGGCCGACAGGGCTGCCAGTTGCCGCGTGGGCGACAGCGCCGCTTCCGGTTCGTCCAGCAGGTAAAAGCCGCCCGGCTTGAAATCGAGCATCACGTCCATGAAGGCTTCGCCGTGCGAGCGCAAGTGCAGCGAAGGCCGGGAACCGGGGCCGAGACTGTCCAGATAGGTGAAGACATTGAACAGGCTTTCCGCGCGCAGGAAGTAGGCCATGCGGGGGCGCCGGAAACTTTTGACCAGTTTCAAATGGTCGCCCAGGGCCGAGACTTCCTGCTGCTGGCGCGATACATTGCTCGTGCCCCCTTCCGCCGGCAAGCCCATGGCGACCGCAATGGCTTCGAGCAGGGTTGACTTGCCGGCACCGTTCTCTCCAACAAAAAACGTCACATCGGCATGCGGGGCGACGACGTTCATGTTGCGCAAGGCGGGAATGCTGAAGGGATAGCGCGAAAAATCAAGCTGGGCATCCTGGTCCAGCGTGATCTCCCGCAGGTAAGGTTTCGCTTGAATCACCATGGGCGACTCCACATAAAAAAAAGCACCGCCGAAGCAGTGCTCTCTGTTGCCGCAATGGCGACTTACGACATGTGCTGGCCACCGTTAATGGCGATGTTGGCGCCCGTGACGAACGCGGCTTCATCCGACGACAGGTAGGCCACCAGGCCTGCCACTTCTTCCGGCTTGCCGAGGCGCGCCATGGGAATTTGCGGAATGATCTTGCTGTCCAACACATCCTTGGGAATTTCCATGACCATCTTAGTGCCGATATAGCCTGGCGAGATGGTGTTGACGGTCACGCCCTTGCGGGCCACTTCCAGCGCCAGCGCCTTGGTGAAACCATGCATGCCGGCCTTGGCGGCCGAATAGTTGGTCTGGCCGAAAGCACCCTTCTGCCCGTTGACCGAAGAGATATTGATGATGCGGCCCCAGCCACGCTCCACCATGCCGTCGCACACCGGCTTGGTCATGTTGAACACCGAATCCAGGTTGGTGGCCATGACGGCGTCCCAGTTCGGCTTGTCCATCTTCTTGAAGGTCATGTCGCGCGTGATACCGGCGTTATTGACCAGCACATCGATAGGACCGACTTCCTGCTGGATTTTGGCCACGCAAGCCTGCGCGGAATCGTAATCGGCAACGTCGCATGCATAGGCCTTGAAATCAAATCCCATTTCCCTGGTGGTTGCCAGCCAGTCTTCCACCTTCTTGTTACCAGGCGAATACGTGGTGACAACCCTGTAACCGAGCGCGGCCAGCTTGATGCACACCGCTTCGCCCAAACCGCCCATACCGCCGGTCACCAATGCAACTCTAGCCATTTGTCTTCTCCTGTTTTTATCTGACGACTACAAACACATCACGGGTTCAATCAATCAATCCCGCTCGACTGCTAATGCAACTCCCATGCCGCCGCCGATGCACAGGCTGGCAAGCCCTTTCTTGGCGTCACGACGCACCATTTCGTGCAGCAGCGTGACCAGCACGCGTGCGCCCGATGCACCAATCGGGTGCCCCAGGGCAATGGCGCCACCGTTGACGTTGATCTTGCTGATATCCCAGCCCATTTCCTTGTTCACTGCCAGCGCCTGGGCGGCGAATGCTTCGTTAATTTCCATCAGGTCCACTTCTTCGTGGGTCCAGCCCGCCTTTTTCAGGCACAGCTGGGTGGCCGAGACCGGCCCCATGCCCATGATGGTGGGGTCAAGACCGGCCGACGAGTACGCCTTGATACGGGCCAGCGGGGTCAGGCCCAGCTCTTTGGCCTTGGAGGCGGACATCATGATGACGGCTGCCGCACCATCGTTGAGGCCCGATGCATTGCCGGCGGTGACGGTGCCTTCCTTGTTGAAGGCAGGACGCAGTGACGACAGCGCCTCGAGCGTGCTGCCATGCTTTGGATACTCGTCGGTATCGAAAATGGTCACGCCCTTCTTGCCCGGGATTTCAATGGGAATGATTTCATCCTTGAACTTGCCTTCTTTCTGGGCAGCCTCGGCCTTGAGTTGGGATTGCAGTGCAAATTCATCCTGGGCGGCGCGCGAAATATCGAACTTCTTGGCGACGTTTTCCGCCGTGACACCCATGTGATACTGGTTGTAGACATCCCACAGACCATCGACAATCATGGTGTCGGTCAGCTTGGCGTCGCCCATGCGGAAGCCGTCGCGCGAGCCGTTGAGCACGTGCGGCGAAGCGCTCATGTTTTCCTGACCACCGGCAATGATGATGTCGGCATCGCCGCACTTGATGGCCTGGGCCGCCAGGTGAGTGGCCTTCAGGCCGCTGCCGCAGACTTTGCCGACAGTAAAGGCCGGCACCATATCGGGCAGGCCAGCCTTGATGACAGCCTGGCGTGCGGGACCCTGGCCAACACCGGCCGTGAGCACCTGGCCCATGATGACTTCGTTAATGCTGGCAGGATCGAGGCCAATCTTGGCGACCAGGGCCTTGATGACCTGGGCACCGAGTTCGGCGGCGGGGATTTTTGCCAGCGTGCCGCCAAATTTACCGACTGCGGTACGGCCAGCGGCCACGATTACGACGTCTTCCATGTAGTTCTCCGATGTACTGGCGCAGGGCCAGGGTGGTTTCAAGTGTGCAGCCGACTTCGGTGTATCACCGGCATGCGGCTGCCGTTACAGAAATAGGTGTTCGCCAGCAATAGCCGGTGCGCGGCAAAGGGTGACCCAAGCCGGTTTGCCGCTTGCACCCGTGCCCGATCGCGGCCACAAGCAAACAGGAACAGCCACACTGGAACGCCCGCGGGGCGATAAAGTCCGCCATGGTAAGGCAAGGGTCCCTGTCCGGGTTTGAGCAAAATCAATCTTATCAGCTTATTCACTGAAAACAAGTATGACAGTTGCGCGAACGGCTTGCATTGATTCAAGTGAGTAATTTGATGCCATCCAGCGTGCGCGCGCATTGCTCCCTGATCACGGTCACGAAGTCAGCGACGAAGGCTTTCGAGGCCAGCGCCGGCGGCACCGATACAAAGGCATCGCTCCACAGGCCGCCCGCACCCACCGGCTTGGCCAGCACATAGTCGTAATCGACATAGTTCTTGATGGCCCAGTTGGGCAGCGCCGCGACCCCGCGCCGGCTGGCCACGAGCTGCAGGATCGCTACCGTCAGCTCGGCCGTGCGGCGTTCGAACCTGACGCCTGCCGGCAGCAATACTTCGCGGATGAGATCGATGCGTTCCTGCGGCACGGGATACGTGATCAGGGTTTCGCCCGCAAAATCAGCCGCTTCCAGGCGACGCTGGGAAGCCAGGCGATGCTTTTGCGCCAGCACGACCAGAATCTCGAAACGGAACAGGGGAAACACGGTAAAGCCGGGCCCGCATGCCGAACCGATGACCAGGTCGGCCTGCCCCGCGCGCAGCAATTCCACCGGGTCGCTGTGGAAACCGGAGACCAGGTCGATTTCCACTTCCGGCCAGCGCTGGCGAAACTCGTCCATGACCGGCATCAGCCAGTCAAAGCAGGTATGGCATTCGAGCGCCACCCGCAGCTGGCCCGTATCGCCCTGCGACAGGCGGGCCACATCACGCTCGGCCTGCTCTACGGCGGGCAACACGGCGCCCGCCAGGTCCAGCAGGCGGGTGCCGGTGGCGGTAAAGGCAATGGGGACCGACTTGCGCTCGAACAGGGGGCCGCCGTAACGCTCTTCCATGAGCCGGATCTGGTGGGACAGCGCAGACTGCGTGAGGTTCAGTAATTGCGCCGCCCGCACCAGGCTGCCCGCCGATTGCAGCGCGCTCAGGGTACGCAGATGACGAAGCTCGAGCATCAGCGGCCCTCAGTATGAATAATTTTCATCTTAAACCACAAAAAGTTTCGTTTTTATTATAAGCGGACTTGCCCCAAACTTTAGCTATCGAATATTTCACAACAATGACATTCATGGCTTCCGTTCGCATTCATACCCCCGGCTTCCCGCGCCTAGGCGCCAATTGCGAGCTGATTCGCGCCCTGGACGCCTTTGCACGCGGTGACTGCAGCGCCGATGAGGTCGAGCAGACCGGGCGCCAGCTGCGCGCCCGCCACTGGGCCATGCAGGCCAGTGCCGGGCTCGACGTCGTTACCGTTGGCGACCTCACCCTGGGGGACCACGTTGCCGAGCATATTGCGCTGTTCGGCTGCGCGCCCCCGCGCTTTGGCCGCGAGGCCGGCGAGCCACCACTGGCGCGTAGCCTGGCGCTGGCGCGGGGCGACGCGCCGCTGGCCACCGCCCAATGGTTTGACACGGGCTACCACCACCTGGTGCCGGAATTTTCTGCCGCCACCGGCTTCACGCTGCACGCCGGGCGCCTGCTGGAACAGGTGGCGCAGGCGCGCGCGCTGGGCCATGCCGTCAAGGCCGCGCTGATCGGCCCCCTCACCTTCCTGTGGCTGGGCCGGGAAGACGCCGGGTTCGACCGCCTGTCCCTGCTTGAGCAGCTGCTGCCGGCTTACTGCGCCCTGCTTGCGCAGCTCAAGGCCGCCGGCGCCGAATGGGTGCAGCTTGATGAACCAATCCTCGGCCTGGACCTGGCGCCGGCGTGGCGCAACGCCTTTGAGCCTTGCTACTGGCAGCTGGGCCAGTCGGGCGCGCAGCTGATGCTGGCCACGTACTTCTCGCCGCTGGAAGAAAACCTGAGCCTTGCATGCCGCCTGCCGGTGGCGGGCCTGCACGTCGATGGCGTGAGCGCGCGCCAGGAACTGGTGAGCGTATGCGACTGGCTGCCGGTGCCGAAGGTGCTATCGGTAGGCATTGTCGACGGCCGCAATATCTGGCGCACTGACCTTGACGGCGCCATCTCGGTGCTGCAGCCGCTGCTGGCGCGCCGCAACGGCTGCCTGTGGCTGGCGCCCTCGTGCTCCCTGCTGCACGTCCCAATGAGCCTGGAGGGCGATGCCACGCTCGACCCGGAAGTACGCACCTGGATGGCCTGTGCCACCGAAAAACTCGCTGAACTCAATACTCTCAAGACGGCGCTCAATGGCGGCGACGCGGAGGATGCGCTGGCCGCCGGCCGCGCAGCAATCGCCAGCCGCGCGCGCAGCACCCGGGTACACAGCGACGCCGTCGCCCATGCCGTGAGCGCGCTGGCCAGCGCCCCGGACGGCCTCCCGCCTGCGTCGCTGGACAAGGGCGAAGCAGCCGGCCCTGGCCGGCATGGCATGCACGGTGGCGCGGTGGCAGGCCAAGCGTATGACGGGGCGCCTGGTGCAGCGGCACATGGCTTCAGCGCGCGGCTTGACGGCGTTACCTGCAGCAGCAATGGCTGGGTGCAGACATCCGGATGGTCCTGCGTCAAGCCGCCTGTGATTTTCGGGGACGTGTCACGCGCGCGCAGCCTCGCCGGCGAGCTGCCCACCGGCCTGTTGCCTGGGCCCGTGACGATCTTGCAGCAATCGTTCGTGCGCGACGACCAGCCCCGTTCACTGACCGCGCTGCAGATTGCGCTCGCGCTGCGCGAGGAAGTAGCACAACTGGCGCGTGATGCCGCGCCCACCATCGGCATTGGCGAGCCGGCGCTGCATGCAGCCTTGCCGCTTCGGCGCGCGCGGCGCGACGACTACCTCATGTGGTCCACCCGCGCCCTGCGCGTGGCCGCCGATCCAGTATCAGCCTGAGCGCACTGCCCCATCTCTGGCGGCGCGCCCGGCCATGACGGGTGCGCCATGCGGCCAGACCAATCGCCGCATGCCGCTGCCACCCCGGCAAAGGCACATTCCATTGCCTCGCGGAACATTACTTCCAATCCTCCCCATTCCTTTATTTTCACAGTAGAATGCACGAGTTCTACGCCACTTGGGCGACGTTAGACCCGATTTTCGCCCTGACCTTAGGCGGTACCTCACGACTCCCATATGCTCAAAAGCCCGTCCCTGCTACCCATCGAAATCAAGATCTCCACCGTCGTTGCGATCTCCACGATCCTGTACTCGGCGGACCCGCTCGCGATCGACGCGGCGCTCAAGCAAATGACCGGCGGCGCTGCGGATTTTTTCGAAGACGAATTCGCCGTCATCGATGTCACCACGATCGCTGACAGTACCCCTATCATTGACTGGGTCAAGCTGGTCGAGATCCTGAAAAAATACCGGCTCAACGCCGTCGCCGTGCGCGGCGCCAGCGCTGCCATGGCCGAGGCGATCCGCGCCAGCGGCCTGTCGCTGGACGATGGCGTGTCGGGCATCAAGCCGCGCGGGAGCCCGGACGCGGCGCCCGCTGCCACGGCCGCACCGGCTGCCGTGGCAGCGCCCGCGCCGGCCCCCTCAGCCCCGTCAGCCCCACCGGCGGCGGCTACCGCGGCCACCGCCGTCGTCACCCCGGGCACCATGATCATCGATCAGCCGGTGCGCGCCGGCCAGCGCGTGTATGCGCGCGGCTGCGACCTGATTATTACCGCTACCGTCAACAACGGCGCCGAAGTCATCGCCGACGGCAGCATCCACGTGTACGCGGCCCTCAACGGCCGCGCGCTCGCTGGCGCGTCGGGCAACGCCGAGGCGCGCATCTTCGCCCTGGCGATGCAGCCGGAGCTGGTCTCGATTGCAGGCGTGTACCGCGTGTTCGACGAAGGCTTCCCGCCGAATATGGCACGGCAGCCCGCGCAAATTCGGCTGGCCGGCGACCGGATCGATATACTATCGCTCAGTCCGGGTTCCCGCGCTTAAAAACAGATCTTCATAAAGGACCTACTAGTGGCACGAATTATTGTTGTGACGTCCGGTAAAGGCGGCGTCGGTAAAACCACTTCCAGCGCCAGCTTCTCCACTGGGCTGGCCCTGCGCGGCCATAAGACGGCCGTTCTCGACTTCGACGTCGGCCTGCGTAACCTCGACCTGATCATGGGCTGCGAGCGGCGCGTGGTGTATGACCTCATCAACGTCATCAACGGTGAAGCATCGCTGAACCAGGCGCTGATCAAGGACAAGCACTGCGAAAACCTGTTCATCCTGCCCGCCTCGCAGACGCGCGACAAGGACGCCCTGTCGGAAGAAGGCGTCGAGCGCGTGCTCAATGACCTGATCAACATGGGCTTCGAGTACATCATCTGCGATTCACCGGCCGGTATCGAGCATGGCGCGCTGATGGCGCTCACGTTTGCCGACGAAGCGGTCATTGTCACCAATCCGGAAGTGTCGTCGGTGCGCGATTCGGACCGCATCCTCGGCATCATCCAGGCCAAGTCGCGCCGCGCGCAGACCGGCGCCGAGCCGGTGAAGGAACACCTCCTGATCACCCGCTACTCGCCCAAGCGGGTCGAGAATGGCGAAATGCTGTCCTACCAGGACGTGCAGGAAATCCTGCGCATTCCCCTGATCGGCATCATTCCGGAATCGGAGACGGTGCTGCATGCATCGAACTCGGGCAACCCGGCTATTCACATGAAGGGCAGCGACGTGGCGGAAGCGTATGAAGACGTGATTTCGCGCTTCCTGGGCCAGGAACTGCCGCTGCGCTTTACCACCTACGAAAAGCCAGGCCTGCTGCAGCGAATTTTTGGAGCGAAGTGATATGGCCCTGCTCTCATTCCTGTTCCCCTCGAAAGGGAAAAGCGCATCGGCGGCCAAGGAACGGCTGCAGATCATCATCGCCCGCGAGCGCGGCCACCGCGCGGGACCGGATTTTCTGCCGGCCCTGCACCGTGAACTGATTGAAGTGATTTCCAAGTACACCAAGGTCAACGCCGACGACATCAAGCTGTCGCTGGACCGCCAGGGCAACCTGGAAGTACTGGAAGTGAACGTCGTCCTCCCGGACGCGTAAATGCTGGCCGCCGATGGAGACCTGGTCTCCCATCGGCTGGCAGCGGCGCTGCTACGACGCGCGGATGGTCGTCAACTCGCTCGCCACGCGGGCGCACGCTTCCACGTGTTCATATCCCAGTTTCTTGAACATCGCAAAACCGATGGCCGCCGCCGCCATCTGGCCGGCAATGGGCACAAAGCGCGACACCGATTTCGTGGTCCAGCGGATGCCCACGCGCTTGAACAGCTGCAGCAGCAGTTCGCGCGTGACCAGCTTGCCCACCATGACCCCACCCACACCGACAGCGACCTTGTAGACAATCAGCTTGTGATTGGGCTGGAGCTGATCGATCTGGGCCGGGGTCAGGCCGAAAGCGGCATTCACATCATCCACCAGCTTCTTGAACAAGCCAACATCGGACAAGACATCCAGACCGGGCAGCGGCACCGCCGACACGCCCGCGGAAAAGGCCGCGCGGCGGCGCACCAGCTGGCGGCAGCGCTCGCGGGTCGCCTCGATCTGCTTGGGGTTGTCCGGTACGAGATTCCATTCTGCGCTCATACATACTCCTTCTTGTTTTTGATGACAATTTCTACAGCCGGGAACACAAGCTGATTGAAAACATAGTGTTTAAAGTGTAACGTGTAATGCGGCCGCAGGCGTGTACGGCTGGTAAAGTGTTGCTGACCGTAAATAAAAATCGTGCATTTGGGTATCGGATAGTAAAAGTCTGTTATATTCTGAGTAACTTATTAGTTGTAACCGTAAGACTGTTCTTACGCGCAGCGTTTACTTTACCCATCGGCCCCCATGAGAATCGCCGTCCTAGACAATGACCGAAGCCAGGCAGATTTGATTTGCCAAGTGCTGTCAGCCGCCGGGCACAACTGTCTGACCTTCGAAAATGGCAAGGAGCTGCTTGCGCACCTGCGCAAGGAAAGCTTCGACATGCTGATCATGGACTGGCAAGTGGCCGACATGACCGGAGCCGAGCTGATGCGGCGGACCAAGGAAAAGATTGCCGCCGCCACGCCGGTCATGTTCATCACCACCAGCACGGCCGAGGACGACATCGTGGCCGGCATCACGGCCGGGGCGGACGACTACATGATCAAGCCGCTGCGGCGTGGCGAGTTGGTGGCGCGGGTGCAGGCACTCTTGCGGCGCGCCTATCCGAGTCAGAACGGCGCCGAGCAGCTGCAGTTCGGGCCCTACATCTTTGAGACGCGGCCCGGGCGGCTACTGATGGATGGCGTGGTGATCGACGTCACCCACAAGGAGTTCTACCTGGCGCTCCTATTCTTTCGCAACATTGGGCGGCCACTATCGCGCGCCTACATTCACGAAGCGGTATGGATCCGCGAGACCGACGTTCCCTCGCGCACCATGGACACCCACGTCTCGCGGGTGCGCAACAAGCTGCAGCTGCGTCCCGAAAACGGCTTCCGCCTGGTGCCCGTCTACAGCTACGGCTACCGCCTGGAAAAACTCGGCAGCTGACCCGGCTGGCCCATCCAGCTCCCCCAAAACAATTTCCTACCACCAGGGTCAGACCACTTAAACGCGCCAAAATCAATGTCCTGGCGCCATGAAAAACGGTCGCTCAAGCGTGGGATTTCAAGCGAGCTCCCGGGCCAGGCAGTCGGCTGCGACTTTTATTCTTGCCAATTTACATTGTTGCAAAACGCCTGTTTAAGTGGTCTGACCCTGGTCTGAGGAAAGGCCGTGGACATGCTATCAATTAATTTTAGCGGTGTGGGCAGGCACGCTTTATTGCATGACAGCACTGGATTCAGGCGAGCTCCCGGGCTACCGAGGTGTTCGAGAGCAATTGTTGTGGATGGACAGTGTTGCAAAAAGCGCGTTTAAGTGGTCTGACCCCGGGGTGGGGGAGAGACGTTGTTGTTGGGAATGGCCCTGTTTGGCGTAGGGCTTCTCACATCGCGGTATAATGACGCTACCCATCCGCACCCTTGTTCGCCATGCAACTGCTCGCCGTCGGCCTCAATCACACCACCGCTCCGGTCTCGCTTCGCGAGCAGCTGGCGTTTGGTCCTGAGCAGCTCGGTCAGGCCGTGCGCGCTGCACGCGGTTGGTTTGCAGGCATCGATCCCCGCGGCAGCGATGAGGCGGCAATTCTGTCGACCTGTAACCGCACCGAGATGTATGCGGCCAGCCATGTCGACAATCCCCTCGATGCGTCGGCCCATTTCCTGGCCGATTACCACAAGCTGAACTTCGCCGAGCTGCGTCCGCACCTGTACATGCTGCCGCAGGGACAGGCCGTGCGCCATGCCTTCCGCGTCGCTTCCGGCCTCGATTCCATGGTCATGGGCGAAACCCAGATCCTCGGCCAGATGAAGGATGCGGTGCGCGTGGCCGATGAAGCCGGCGGCCTCGGGACCTACCTGCACCAGCTGTTCCAGCGCAGCTTTTCCGTGGCCAAGGAGGTGCGCACCACCACCGAAATCGGCGCCCACAGCGTGTCGCTGGCCGCCGCCGCCGTGCGCCTGTCGCACCGCATTTTCGACAGCGTCGCCAAGCAGAACATCCTGTTCATCGGCGCCGGCGAAATGATCGAGCTGTGCGCCACCCACTTCGCGGCCCAAAACCCCAACAGCATCACCATCGCCAACCGCACCTTGGAGCGCGGCCAGGCACTGGCGCACCGCTTCAATGGCAAGGCCATCGGCCTGGCGTCGCTGCCGGAGCAGCTCTCGCACTACGACATCGTGATCTCCTGCACCGCCTCGACCCTGCCCCTGATCGGCCTTGGCCTGGTCGAGCGCGCGATCAAGGCGCGCCGCCACAAGCCAATGTTCATGGTCGACCTGGCGGTACCGCGCGATATCGAAACCGAGGTCGGTCGCCTCGACGACGTCTACCTGTACACGGTCGATGACCTGGGCCAGGTGGTCCAGACGGGCATGGAAAGCCGCCAGGCCGCCGTGGCCCAGGCCGAAGCAATCATCGAGACGCGCGTGCAGTCCTTCCTGCACTGGATCGATGACCGCGCCATGGTGCCGGTCATCCAGGATCTGCAGGAAAACAGCGAGGCAATGCGCCTGCTGGAACTGGAGCGCGCCAAGCGCATGCTGGCCCGCGGCGATGATGTCGATGCCGTGCTCGAGGCGCTCTCCAAGGGCTTGACGGCCAAGTTCTTGCATGGTCCCCAGCAGGCGCTGCACCGGGCCCAGGGTGACGAGCGCGCACGCCTGGCAACGCTGCTGCCCCAGTTGTTCCGCGGCCGCCGTTAGCGCCCCCTGCCTTGCCGGCCGCCGCGCGCGGCTTTCCTGTTTCGCTCCATCTTCTCTCCGGACCTCCCTATGAAACCATCCATGCTGGCCAAGCTGGACCAACTGTCCAACCGCCTCGTCGAACTCGATGAACTGCTCATGACCGAGGGCGCAACCTCGAACATGGACAGCTACCGCAAGATGACGCGCGAGCATGCCGAGATCGGGCCGCTGGTGGCCCTGTACAAGGAGTTCGAACGGGCCCAGGCCGATATCGAGGAAGCCCAGGCCATGCTGTCGGACCCGGACATGAAGGAATTCGCGCAGGAAGAGATCGAGGCCGGCAAGGCACGCGTGGCAGCGCTGGAACTGGACTTGCAAAAAATGCTGCTGCCGAAGGACGCCAACGACGAGCGCAATATCTTTCTGGAGATTCGCGCCGGCACCGGTGGCGATGAGTCGGCCCTGTTCGCGGGCGACCTGTTACGCATGTACACCCGCTTCGCCGAGCGCAATCGCTGGCAGGTGGAGATGGTGTCGGAATCTGCCTCGGACCTGGGCGGCTACCGCGAGGTGATCGTGCGCCTGGTCGGCAATGGCGTGTATTCAAAACTCAAGTTCGAGTCCGGCGGTCACCGCGTGCAGCGCGTGCCGGCCACGGAAACCCAGGGCCGCATCCACACCTCGGCCTGCACGGTGGCGGTGATGCCGGAGGCGGACGAGGTGGAAGATGTCAATATCAACCCTGCCGATCTGCGCATCGATACCTACCGCGCGTCAGGCGCGGGCGGCCAGCACATCAACAAGACCGATTCGGCGGTTCGCATCACTCACCTGCCCACCGGGATCGTGGTGGAGTGCCAGGACGACCGCAGCCAGCATAAGAACAAGGCCTCGGCCCTGAAGGTGCTGGCCGCGCGCATCAAGGACGTGCAGCTGCGCGAACAGCAGTCAAAGGAGGCAGCCACCCGCAAGAGCCTGATCGGCTCGGGCGACCGCAGCGAACGCATTCGCACCTATAACTTCCCGCAGGGCCGCATGACGGATCACCGCATCAACCTGACGCTCTACAAGCTCGATTTCATCATGGATGGCGATCTGACGGAGCTGACCTGCGCGCTGGCCGCCGAACACCAGGCCGAACTGCTGGCCCAGCTTGGAGATTAAGCCTGCATTAAGCCTTTGATCCGGGGCCCGAGTTCTACTACGATACCGGTATCATACGTTCAGCCCAGCCACCACGGACCCGCCATGCTCAAGAACCGCACGCTGTTGTTTGCCATTGCCTTTTCCTGCTTCTTCGTCATCGGGGTGGCGCTGTACTACCAGCACGTCAAGCTGATGCTGCCTTGCCCTTATTGCGTCATTCAGCGCTATGCCTTCCTGTTTGCCGGCCTGTTTGCGCTGGTGGCGGCGCTGGTAAAGCGCCGCACAGTGTGGATCGACCTGGCCCTGGCCAGCGCGATCGGTGGCGCCTTCACGGTCTATAAGCATCTCGAGGTCATTGCCAATCCTGGCTTTTCGTGCGGTATCGATCCCAAGACCACGTTCCTCAACAAGCTGCCAACGGCGCAGGTGCTGCCGCAGGTGTTCGAAGCCGATGGCTTTTGCTCGGGCGCGGGCGACCCTGTCATGGGACTGCCGATTCCCTACTGGTCGGCGGTATGGTTTGCCATCATTATCCTGGCGCTGATTGTGGCGCATGCGCGCCGCCGTTCATGATCGCTGCCGGCGCCACCCTCGGCTCGCTGCTGGCGGCGCTGCCCTTCGACGCGCTTGAAAACCGGATCCTGGTCTGCCATGCGCTCAAGGTCACGCGGGTGGGCCTGATCACCCAGTCGGAGCGCATCCTGACGCAGGCCGAGGCGCAGGCGCTGTCTTCCCTCGTGCAGCGCCGCAGCGCAGGCGAACCGATTGCCTACATTGTGGGCAGGCGCGAATTCTTCGGCCTCGATTTCCACGTCACCAGCGATGTGCTCATTCCCCGCCCGGACACCGAGCTGCTGGTGGAACTGGCGCTCGAGCGCCTGCCAACGGGCGCCCGGGTGCTTGACATGGGAACCGGCAGCGGTGCGATAGCGGTGGCGATCGCGCACAGCAGGCCGGATGCCCGGGTCACGGCGCTGGACGTGAGCGAACCGGCGCTGGCGGTGGCACGCGCCAATGCGCTGGCCAACCAGGTCCAGGTGCGCTTTGTGCTCAGTGACTGGTTTGCCGCTCTCGATGGCGAGCCGTTCGAGGTCATCGCCTCCAATCCACCCTACATCGCCAGCGGCGACAGCCACCTGGCCCAGGGCGACTTGCGCTTTGAACCAACGGGGGCGCTCACCGATCACGCCGATGGCCTGTCGGCCCTGCGCACCATCGCCGCCGGCGCGCCGCGCCACCTTGCCCCAGGCGGGTGGCTGCTGATGGAGCATGGATATGACCAGGCCGCGCAGGTGCGCACCATGCTGGAGCAACTGGGCTACAGCGAGGTACAGAGCTGGCGCGACCTGGCCGGGATCGAGCGCACCACCGGCGCTCGCGCTCCCTGAGCTGAGCGTGCGGCCCGCGCCAGGGCTTTTGCTAAAATGGCCATCCAGCCCGGAGCCAACCCATGCGCCCTCTGTTTGCCATTCCTGTCCTGCTTTGCCTGCCGCTGATGGCCCTGGCCGCGAGCGAGGCGGATCAGCAGGCCAGCGCCCTGTTCGACACGGACTGGCAGTGGCGCATGCGCAACCAGCCGGAATACGCCACCACGGTGGGCGACTACCGCTACAACCATCTGCTGTCCGATACCAGCCTGGCCGGCCTGCGCGCAGCCACCAGCCAGCACGCCCTCATGCTGGAGCAGGCACGCCAGCTGGACCGCAGCACGCTCTCGGCGGCCACTGCGCTGTCGCTTGACCTGTTCATCTTTGAAAAGGAACAGCTGCTGCAGATGGCGGCGCTCTACCCCTATCCGCCGCAGCCCCTCACCGGCCAGCACGGCGTCCATATCAGCTTTGCGCAGACGGTGGCGCAGATGCCTTTCGCCACCGAGATGGACTACCTCAATTACATCAGCCGCCTTGACCGGCTGCCACTGCACCTGGCCGGCATCACCGAGCAGCTGCGTGAGGGGATGCGCAGCGGCTGGGTAGCGCCCCGGGCCGCCATGCGCCGGGTGCCGGCCATGCTGCGCCAGCTGCGCGAAAACGCCGTCACCGGCCCACTCGGGCAGCCCTTCCGCCAGATCCCGGCCACCATCGACAAGACCATGCGCGACGCGATCGCAGAAGTCGGCCCGGCCACGCTGCGCAACAAGGTGGTGCCGGCCCTGCAGGAGCTCGAGGATTTCGTGCGCACCCAGTACCTGCCGCTGGCGCGAGAGAGCATCGCGGCCAGCGCCCTGCCCGGCGGGGCCCAGTATTACGCGCTGCTGGTGGCGCAGCACACCGGTTCCACGCTGTCGCCGGCCCAAGTGCATGCGCTGGGCCAGAAGGAAGTGGCGCGCATCCATGCCCGCATGCCGGCGGCCATTGCGCGCACGGGCTTCAAGGGTTCGTTCGCCCAGTTTGCCGCCTTTGCCACCAGCGACAAGCGCCTGTTCTACGACGATCCGGCCGCCATGCTGCGGCGCTACCGCAGCCTGCTGGCGCGCACCACGGCTGCCCTGCCGCGTTTGTTCGAGTCCGTCCCGGCCCAGGAACTGCTGGTCAAGCCGGCCAGCGACGCCGGCGCGGCCTACATGGCCGGCGCCTGGTATGAGGCCGGCACCGCCGACCGTCCGGCCGCCTTTGTCGTCAATACCACGCGCCTGCAGATCCGGCCGCGCTGGGAAATGGAAACGCTGGCCCTGCACGAAGGCGTGCCGGGCCATCATCTGCAGGCCGCGCGCGCACGCGAGCTGGCGGGCCTGCCGGCTTTCCGGCGCCACGCCTGGCACGGCGCATTCGGCGAAGGCTGGGCCATGTACGCTGAAACGCTGGGGCCCGAACTGGGTCTGTTCAGGGATGCGTTTTCCGCCTTTGGCCATCTGAACGCGGAGCTGTTCCGGGCCGTGCGGCTGGTGGTCGATACCGGCATCCATTCGCAGGGCTGGACCCGGCAGCAGGCCATCGACTACATGAATGCCAACACGGCCAACAGCCGCGCCGACAATGAGCTGGAAGTGGACCGTTATATCGCGTGGCCGGCCCAGGCCCTGGGCTACAAGATCGGCCAGCTCAAGTTCCGCCAGCTGCGCGAGAAATCGCAGGCCGCCCTCGGTGCGAATTTCGACGTGCGGCGCTTCCACAGCGTGCTGCTCGATAATGGCCCCCTGCCCCTGTATCTTCTTGAACAGCAGGTTGACCAGTGGCTGGCGGCGGCGCCCGCAAAAGCATCGGCCCCGGCCCGCAACTAGAAAACCCGGCGTGGTCGACGCGCTTCCCGTTTTTCGGTTAATCTCGCAGCAATTACCCCTTGCCGTGATACATATTGGCAGTACAAGAAAGGAATACCGTGTCGAACCAACTGACCCGCCGCCTGGCCCTGCTGGACGACGATGAGCATCGCTCCCTGCTGGGCCAGGGCTTGCGCGGCATCGAGCGTGAGACGCTGCGCGTGGACCGTCAGGGCCGCCTCGCGCGCACGCCCCATCCGATCGCACTCGGCTCGGCGCTCACCCATCCGCAGATCACGACCGACTATGCCGAGGCCCTGCTCGAATTCATCACGCCGGCCGAACACGATATCGGCATCACGCTCAACAAGCTCGATGCCATCCACCGCTTCGCATATGCCCACATGGGCGATGAGATGCTGTGGAGCGAATCGATGCCGTGCGAGCTGCCGCCGGAAGACGAGATCGACATCGCCTGGTACGGCACTTCCAACATCGGCATGCTCAAGCATGTGTACCGGCGTGGCCTGGCCCTGCGCTACGGCAAAGCCATGCAGTGCATCGCAGGCATCCATTACAACTACTCGCTGCCTGAAAAAATGTGGCAGCTGTTCCAGGTCGACCAGGGTATTGCCGAAGAGCGCCGCCGCGGCATCCGCGACTTCCAGTCCGAAAGCTATATCGCCACCATCCGCAACTTCCGCCGCTACAGCTGGCTGCTGATGTACCTGTTCGGCGCCTCGCCTGCGCTGTCGAAGGGCTTCCTGCGCGGGCGTGCGCACAGCCTCGAGACCCTGTCCGACGACACCCTGTACCTGCCGTATGCCACCAGCCTGCGCATGAGCGACCTCGGTTACCAGAACGATGCGCAGTCGGGCCTCACGCCGCACGAAAATTCGCTCGAAAGCTACGTGTGCACGCTGATGGATGCGGTCAACCGCCCATACAAGCCTTACGAGGAACTGGGTACCAGGCGCGATGGCGAATGGATCCAGCTTTCCACCAACGTGCTGCAGATCGAGAACGAATACTATTCCACCATCCGCCCCAAGCGCGTGATCCGCACCGGCGAGCGGCCGGTGCAGGCACTATGCAAGCGCGGGGTGCAGTACATCGAAGTGCGCTGCCTGGATGTGGACCCATACGAGCCGGTTGGCATCAGCGCCGAAACCGGCCGTTTCATGGATGCCTTCCTGCTGTTTTGCGCGCTCGATGACAGCCCGTCGATCAATGAGGCGGAAAGCGCGGTCCACGCCGCCAACTTCGCACGCACGGTCAAGGAAGGCCGCCGTCCCGGGCTCACGCTCACGCGCGATGGCGGGCAGGTGCTGCTGAAAGACTGGGCGCACCAGCTGCTCGAACGCATCGCGCCGGTGGCCGCACTGCTCGACGAACAGCACAACGAAAGCGATGTCCACGCCTCGTCCATGGCCGCCCAGCGCGCCAAGATCGACAACCCGCAGCTCACGCCCTCGGCGCGGGTGCTGGACGACATCCGCGAACTCGGCTCGGCAGCGGCGTTCGGCATGCGCCAAAGCGCGCTGCACGCAGCCTACTTCCTTGACAGCCCGCTCATGCCGGCCGAGGAAGCGATGTTTGAAGAGATGGCCGCGGCATCGCTGGAAGAGCAGCGCGTCATTGAAAACACCGACACCGGCAGCTTTGACGACTTTGTCGCGGCCTACAACAGCAGCACCCTGTGCTGCGACTGACAGGCCGGCCGTGCTGACCTTTTACAACGAACACCATGCGCAGCATGAAGGCCGCTTTGAACTCGACAACGGCGTGCCCGGACGCAGCAGCGAGCGCGCCGAACGGGCCGACCTGGTGCTGGCCGAATTCGAGCGCCGCGGCCTGGGCCGGGTGGTCACGCCGCAGGGCGTGGCACTGGCCTCGCTCGAACGCGTCCACACCCCGCGCTACCTGCACTTCCTGCGCAGCGCCTGGAGCGCGTGGACGGCGCTGGCCGATGGCAACAGCGGTCGCGATGCCTACCCCACGGTGTGGCCAATCCGCGGCATGCGCGCCGATATCGAGCCGGATGCATTCAAGGCGCGCATGGGCTTGTTTTCGATGGATGGCTTCACGCCGCTCACGCCCGGCACCTGGATCGCGGCCAAGACCGGCGCCGACTGCGCCATCAATGCCGCCCACGCGCTGCGCCTGGGCCAGCGCAGCACCTTTGCCCTCACCCGCCCGCCCGGCCACCACGCGGGCGCCGATTTCTACGGCGGCCACTGCTACCTCAACAACGCGGCCCTGGCGGCCCAGCACATGCTCGACGATGGCGCGGCGAGGGTGGCCATCCTGGACATCGACTACCACCATGGCAACGGCACCCAGGGCATTTTCTACCAGCGCGCCGATGTCCTGACCATCTCCCTGCACGGCGACCCGCGCAGCAATTATCCCTACTATCTCGGGCATGCCGACGAAACCGGCGAAGGCGCAGGCGCCGGCTGCAACATGAACATCTGCCTGCCCGCCGGCGCGGGCGCTGCGCAGTACCTGGCGGCGCTGGAATCGGCCTGCATCAAGCTGCAGATGTTTGCGCCCGACGCGCTGGTGGTGGCACTGGGCGTGGACACCTTTGCAGGCGATAGCCAGTCCAGCCTTGCGCTGGCCAGCGGCGACTACCTGCGCATTGGCGAACGCCTCGGCTTCCTCGGCCTGCCCACCACATTCGTGCTCGAAGGCGGCCAGGCGGTCAAGGAAATCGGCATCAATGTGGTCAATGTGCTGGAAGGCTTTGAAACCGCGCTGGACTCCTGAAAGCTTGAACATGACAGAACAAATTTCGATCGCGTGGCAGTGGCGCGCCTTTGCCGACCTCTCGCCGGCAGACCTGTATGCGGTCATGCAGCAGCGCCAGGATGTGTTCATCCTCGAACAAACCTGCCTGTACCCTGATCTCGATGGCCTGGACCAGGAAGCGCACCACCTGCTCGGCTGGCGCGTGGCAGACGGGCGGCGCCAGCTGGTGGCCTACCTGCGCTGCCTGGCGCCGGGCGCGAAGTACACCGAGATGTCGCTCGGGCGCATCCTCACCACCGGCGCCGCGCGCGGCAGCGGGATGGGGCGCGAACTGGTCGCGCGCGGCATCGCCCACGCCGAGCGCCAGCACCCGGGCCACCGCATCCGCATCGGCGCCCAGCAGCGGCTGGAGCGCTTCTATAACGAGTTTGGCTTTGTCACGTTGTCGGCCCCCTACGACGAAGACGGGATCATGCACATCGATATGCTGCGCTAGCGCGCCCGATGCCGCCAAGGCCAAGCAGGGCCAGGGCGCACAGCATGAGCATCAGGGTGGCCGGTTCGGCCACGGCGATGGCGGCCGGCTCCAGCAGCACGGCGCCGCACACCTCGCCCCGGCAGCCAAAGGCGGCGATCTGCTGGCGGTCGTTGATGCCGCGCGCTTCATGCAAGATCCAGCCGGAAGCCGGATCAATGAGCGTATTGAGGTCGAGCATGCTGCTGCCGTCGTACAGGAAGGCAAAGGCGGCTTCATCGCCCGGGGCATTCGACCAGCCCACGATCTGGCCGGCGCTGTTGATGTCGTAGGCGAAGCTGTAGCGGCCACCGAGCGTGCCCAGGTCGCGCATCACGCCCTGCTGGTACAGGAAGGCGTGATGGCTGCCCTGCACCCAGCCGTGCCCCGTGATCTGACCCCGGTCATTGATGGCAGTCGCTTCGCTCAGGCTGGCCCCGGCCATGGTGCCCAGGTCCGTCATCACGCCGTCGGCATACAGGAAGGCGTGCGCCAGCAGGGGCTGGCCATCGTCCAGTCCCGAAAAGCCGACCACGTGGCCTGCGCTGTTGATGCCGGTGGCCGTGGCGAACGAGTCGCCCAGGGTGCCCAGGTCGGTCGCCACGCCATTGCGGTAGACATAGGCGCGCAGATTGCCCTCGCGGACGTAGGCGCCGACCACGTCGCCACTGCTGCCGATGGCCTGGGCGTAGTGATCGCCGGCGCCGAAAATGTCCAGCTCAGTCAGCGCGCCACTGGCGTAGGTAAACGCGCGCCGCTCGCCGCTGGCAAGCACCGCATACCCGCTGACCGCGCCGCTGCCATTGACGGAGGTGGCAAGGCTGGCGTCGGTCTGATTGAGAACGGGAATGTCGAACAGGGCGCCGGCCGACCACAGGTAGGCGCGCGGGCCGTCGGGTGTGCCGACCGACCCGGCGATCTGGCCTTGTTCATTGATGGCGCTGACGGACGTGCCGGGAGGCAAAGCGGTGATGGTGTAGCGGGGGCCGGCCTGGGCCGGCATGGGCAGCAGGCCCAGCGCGGCGGCCGCGATCAGTGCGCAAAGGGATTGGTGCAGGGCAGGCATGGTTGCATCCTTATCGCTGGTGGAGCAATCAGGATGGACCAAAACCGGGCGCGCCTTATGCGCAAGATCAGGCGACCCGGGCGCGAACTCAGGCAGCGAACCAGGTCAGCGACGCATTACCGTACTTCAAGCAGTTCCAGATCAAACACGATTCCCGCATTCGGCGGTATCGGGCCCTGGCCGCTGCTGCCATAGGCGAGGCTGGCCGGAATCAGGACGGTGCGCTTGCCGCCCACGCGCATGCCGGTCACGCCCTGCGAAAAGCCGCTCACCACATTGGTCACGCCAAGGACCATGGAAAACGGCGTGCCGCCGACCGTGGTCTGGAATTGCGTACCCTTGTTGTCGGCTGCGGTGGCGCTGTACAGGTAGCCCGTGTAATGCAGGGTGAGCGACTTGCCCGGGGTGGCCTCGGCGCCGGTGCCGACCGTGTTGTCCTTGATACTCAAGGTGGCCGGGCTGGCAACGGGCGCGCCGTTCGATGGCGTATCGGCGCCGCCGCCGCCACCACAGCCGCCGAGGCTGGCAAGGGCGACCATGGCGGCAATCAGGGAAAGCTTGAATTTCATGGCATCTTTCGGATTAAAAACAGTTCCGCAGTGTAGCCGCTGTCCCGGCCATGCGCCTAGTTGCAAGTTGTAATCATCTGTATGGAAACTGCCAGCATGGGCTGCATCAGATGGCCACCTGGGTGCCCAGCTCGATCACGCGGTTGGGCGGAATCTGATAGTAGTCGGCCGCGCCGCGGGCATTGCGCGACATGGCCACGAACAGGTGCTCGCGCCATGGCTGCATGCCCGCGCCCGGCGTGGAAATGACGGTCTGGCGCGCAATGAAGAACGAGGTTTCCATCATTTCAAAGGCAAGGCCCTGGTCGGCGCACAAGGCCATCACCTGCGGAATGTCCGGCTCGTCCTTGAAACCGTAATAGACATTCACCTGGAAACAGTTGTGTCCCAGATCGACCACGCGCGCCTGTTCATGCTGGTCCACCCATGGTTCCTCCACCATGTGCACGGTCAGGAAGACCACGCGCTCATGCAGGACCTTGTTGTGCGACAGATTGTGCAGCAGCGCGTGCGGCACGCCATCGCTTTCGCCGCGCAGGAAAATGGCAGTGCCGTACACGCGCGTGGGCGGGGCCACAAACAGCGACTGCAAAAAGTCTTCCAGCGGGATGGCATGCTTTTGCAGGTTTTCAAACACCAGCTGGCGGCCCCGCTTCCAGGTCATCATGCCGGTAAACAGGATGGCGCCCAGCGCCAGCGGGAACCAGCCGCCATGGAACAGCTTGAGCGAGGTGGAGGCAAACAGTGCCACGTCCATGATCAGGAAGAAGCCGGTGGCGCCAAAGCACAGCACCAGCGGCAGGTTCCAGCGGTAGCGCGTCACGAAGAAGGTCAGCACCGTGGTGCACAGCATGGTGGCGGTCACCGCAATGCCGTAGGCGCCGGCCAGCTCGTGCGAGGACTGGAACATCAGCACGGCAATGAGCACCACCACCAGCTGCAGCCAGTTGACGGCGGGGATATAGATCTGGCCGATCTCGCTGGCCGAGGTATGCAGCACGCGCATGCGCGGCAGCAGGCCCAGGGCAATGGCTTGCTTGGTCATGGAAAAGGTGCCGGAAATGGTGGCCTGCGACGCGATCACCGCCGCCATGGTGGAAAGGATCACCAGCGGATAGATGTGCCAGCCATTGACCTGGTTGAAGAAGGGATTGTCGACGGTTTCGGGGTGGGCAATCAGCAGCGCGCCCTGGCCCAGGTAGTTCAGCGCCAGCGCGGGGAAGGCCACCATGAACCAGGCGCTGCGGATGGGCTTTTTGCCGAAGTGGCCCATGTCGGCATACAGCGCCTCGGCGCCGGTAATGGCCAGCACCACGGCGCCCAGGGCGACAAAGGCGGTGAAGCCGTTGGCCAGCATGAAGCGCACCGCGTGCATGGGATTCAGGGCGGCCATGATCTGGGGCGCTTCCATGATGTGATAGGCGCCCATCCCGGCCAGGGCCAGGAACCACACCAGCATGACGGGACCGAACCAGCGCCCGATGCCGGCCGTGCCGCGCCGCTGCAGGCAGTACAGCCCCACCAGCACCACGATGGTAATCGGCACCACGTAATTGCCCATGCCGGGAGCGGCCACTTCCAGGCCCTCGATCGCGCCCAGCACGGAAATGGCGGGCGTGATGACACTGTCGCCGTAAAACATGGTGGCGCCAAAGACGCCCAGCACCATCAGGGGCAGATACCAGCGCGAATGGCGGGTGACGGAATTGAGCGCCAGGGCCATCAGGGCCATGATGCCGCCCTCGCCCCGGTTGTCGGCCCGCAGCACCAGGGTGACGTACTTGAGCGACACGATCAGCGTCAGTGCCCAGAAAATCAGGGAGATGACGCCCAGCAGGTTGAAGGTATTGAGGTCCAGGCCATGTTCCTGGTCAAAGATGGCCTTGAGGGTGTACAGCGGGCTGGTACCGATGTCGCCGTAAACAATGCCGACGGCCGACAGGGTGAGCGCGGCAACGCTGCTCTTCTTGTGTTGCGGGGTCAAGGTTGCACCATATTTTTGTTTTGGTGCAATGCACAATATTCCGAAGATATGCAAAAAGCAAGGGTGATTTGATTCATCGTGCTGCTTTCGAGACAGTTGCCACGTTGCGAGACCGGCACTTTACCACCGCCCCCTGCAGGGCGCTCAGTTTCCCCGCAATTTGGGCCCCCGCCAGCGCAGCCTGGACAAACACGCGATAATGTTTGTTTAAGAAATTATCGATTGGCCTTCATGCGCACCGGCATTCTGTCCGCTGCCCTGGCGTTTCTGTGCTGGGGTTTGTTTCCTCTCTATTTCCGCGCCATCAGCGAAATACCCCCCATGCAGATCCTGGTCCACCGGGTCCTGTGGTCGCTCCTGTTCCTGGCCATCATTCTTACGGTCCGCGGCCAGTGGAAGTGGCTGATGCAGCTGCGCCGCCAGCCCAAGGTCATGGGCAGTTTTTTCGTCAGCGCCCTGCTCCTGAGCGGCAACTGGCTGCTGTACATCTGGGCCGTCAACAATGGCCATGTGATCGAAGCCAGCCTTGGTTACTTCATCAATCCGCTTGTCAATGTGATGCTGGGCTACCTGGTGCTCAAGGAACGCCTGCGCCCCGTGCAGTGGAGCGCCATCGGCCTGGCCGCGCTTGGCGTCATGTGGCTGACGTGGCAGGCCGGGCACATGCCGTGGATTGCACTGCTGCTGGCGGCGTCCTTCGGCGCCTATGGCCTCATGCGCAAGACGGCCGCCCTCGGCGCGCTGGAAGGGCTGTCCTTCGAGACCCTGATCCTGTTCCCGTTCGCCATGGCGTATCTGGCCTGGCTCACGCTGCAGGGCGATAACGCCTTCCTCACTGCCTCCGCCGGCACCCAGTGGCTGCTGGTGGCAGCCGGCCCGATCACCGCCATTCCCCTGCTGCTGTTTGCCTCGGGCGCGCGCAAGATTCCCCTGTCGGTCCTGGGACTGCTGCAGTATATCGGGCCCACCATCCAGCTGAGCCTTGGCATCTTCCTGTTCCAGGAAGTCTTTACCGTCGAGCGCCTGATCGGCTTTGTCATGATCTGGAGCGCGCTGGCCCTGTACGCCGGCGAAGGCTGGTACCGGCGCGCCTAGTGCTGCGTTTGGCGCAGGCTGGCCCGGGTGCCGCCCGCAGCGCCGGGGCCGAGGGCCAGCGTCATGCCGCTTAACAGGGCCAGGCGGCTGGCGATCGACAGGCCAAGGCCGGCACCGATGCTGTGCTCACCTTTGACGCCCGGCTGAAACAGGCGCTGGTCCAGCTCGGGCGCCAGGCCCGCTCCGCTGTCTTCCACCACCAGTGTATGGTGCGCAAAGCTGATCCGCACCGTGCCATGCAGGGTATGGATAAAGGCATTGCTGACCAGGTTAGCCAGCAGCATGGCGAGCGAGGCGCCGCGGCTGTTCATGACCGCCGATGGCGGCACCTGCACCACCACGTCCACCGGGCGCTCGCCCAGCAGGTGGGCATGGTCGAGAATGACCCGTTCCAGCAGCGGCAGCAGCGGCAGCGCCAGCACCGGGGTGTGGCCAAGTTCTTCGCGCGCCAGCGCCAGCAGCGTGTCCACGCATTGCGTCATGTGGCTGCAGGCCTGGCGGATGCGCTGCAGCTGGGCCTGCGCCTGGGACGGCAGGGGCTGGGCCGCCAACAGCTCCGCCGCGCCGTCGATGACGGTGAGCGGGGTGCGCAGTTCGTGGCTGGCGTCGCGCGTGAAGTGCTGTTCGCGTGTGATGAAGCCATCCAGGCGCGCCATGGCGTCATCGAGCGTGCGCGCCAGGGTGCCGATTTCATTGTCGGGGAACTGGTGCGCAAAGCCGCGCGGCAGCTGGCCCGGCAAGGCGCCCGATACCACACGGGTCAAGGCCAGCAGCGGGGCGCTGGCCCGCCGGGCCAGCCAGTAGCCAAGCGCCCCCGTCACCAGCAGCAGGATCAGGGTCGCCACCCCAAGAAAGCGCAGGATGTAGCCCACGCGCGGGCGCACCACCAGCTGGCGGCTCACTTCCGCCACCAGGTGGCGCGTGCTGCCGTCCGCCAGTGTCAGCGTGCGTACATGGTAGTGGCGGCCCTCGTCGCCGGCAAATTCGCCCACCAGCGCGCCCGGCGCCAGATCATCGGGATAGGCGGCGGTGTCGCGGTACACGGTCACGAAGGGGAGGATGGGTGGCGCGCCCGTTTGCTGCAGGTGGGCCATTTCCTGCTCCAGCATGTTGTCGATGAAGCTGTCCTCGATGACGTAGACGAACATCAGGCCCAGGGCGGAAAAGCACAGCGCCGCCACCAGGGCCACCAGAACGCACGCCAGCGCCATTTGCCGTCGCAGGCTGCCGTGGAACTTCATGCCTGCCCATCGAGCCGGAAGCCCACGCCGTGCAGCGTGAGCAGCATGGGCCGGGCGAAGGGCTTGTCGAGCCGCTGGCGCAGCTGGTACAGGTGGGTGCGCAGGGCGTCCGAATCGGGCGGCGCGTCGGCCCACAGCACGCGCGTGAGCTCCGAGCGCGTGAGGGCGCGCGGGTGCGCCTCGGCCAGCGCCAGCAGGATCTGGAAGCCGGCCGGGGCCAGTTCGAGCCGCACGCCGGCCCGCGCCGCGCTGCGGCTGGCGCGGTCGACGGTGAGGCTGCCGATCGTGATGCAGGGCGCTTGGTGCAGGGTGTGGCGGCGCGCCAGTACCGCGCAGCGCGCCAGCAATTCTTCCAGCGCAAACGGTTTGACCAGATAATCGTCGGCGCCGCTGTCGAAGCCGCACAGCTTGTCGGCCAGGGTGTCGCGCGCGGTCAGCATCAGCACGGGAAGACGCTTGCCGGCGCGCTGGCGCAGCTGGCGGCACACTGCCAGCCCGTCCATGCCCGGCAGCCCGAGGTCGAGCACGACCACGTCGTAGTCGCCGGCCAGCGCCAGCGCCAGGCCGTGGGTGCCGCTGGTGGCGAAATCGGCGCTGTGGCCGTGCTGCTCGACGCCATCGGCCAGGTTGTGGGCCAGCAGGGCATTGTCTTCCACCACCAGAATATGCATTCGACGTCCTAAGGGTTGGCCAGCCGCTGGATCTGGAACGCGTCGTCCAGGCGCCACTGCATGCCGGCGACCAGCGCGTGCATCAGCAGCAGCATCTTATCAAAGCCCTGCCCTTCGGCCTGCTGACGGCGGGCCGGCTCGAAGCCGTCGCGATAATACGTGGCCAGCAATTTGACGCTGCGCTCCTCATCGGTTGCCCGGCGCGCCACGGGCTGGTGGCCGAGCGCGCGGATCATGCCCTCGGCGGTGGACCAGCTAGCCCAGGGGTTCTGGCCCGTCACCAGGCGGCCATCGGTGACGGCATGGTCAAGAAACAGCAGGCCGCGCGACAAGCGGGCACCTTCGGCGAGCGCCTGGTCTTCGAGCAGGAAGGGAAATACCTGGCGCGCATCGTCACGCAGGAACAATTCCTCTTCATTGGTGACCATGGTGACCCGCTTGCCCGCCACGAAAGGCTTGCCATCCTCGCCCGTCAGCTTGAGCAGGGCGGCGGGGCCGTGGCAGATGGCGCCCACCACGCCGCGCTTGCCGATTGCCTTGACCAGGCGCGCCACGTCCGGGTTGCCGGGGAAGTCGAACATGGCGCCCTTGCCGCCCACGAAATAGATGGCGTCGTAGCGCGCCGCGTCCACATCTGCCAGGCGCAGCGATTGCTTCACCCTGGCCTGCGCGGCCGGATCGTTGAGAAAGGCGTAATCGAGATCGGTCATGTCGTCGAGCACTTCCGGGGGCCGGCCGCCGGCCGGGGAGGCAATATCGACGTCGTAGCCATTGACCTTGAAGACATAGTAGGCGCGCGACAGTTCGGTCAGCTCGTAGCCCGCTTTCTTTTTCCCGTCGGGCATGCGCGCAGCGCTGCTGACCACGGCCAGGATGCGTCCCCGCTGGTCGGGCACGGCCTGCCTGAGGTAAGCGATGTCGGCCGGGGTGGCATGGACGTTGGGCCGGGCAATCTTGTCAATGCCCAGGCTCAGGTAGTACAGGTAGGTGGCGCCGATCAGCAATGCCAGGACGGCGGCAAGCCAGGCGGCGCCGCGCAGGATGGTTCGTTTCATGTGATGTCTCCTTGATGAGAGACAGCAGCATGCGCCGGGGCGCGTGAAAGAAATGTGAAGGCTGCCTAATACAGGAAGGATTTCACCAGTTTCAGGTCGCCGATGCTACGCAGCGGCAGCACCATGGATTCGCGTTTTTCGCGCGGCGTGTTTTCATTGAACACCAGCGTGATGCGGGCGGTGATGATCTGCTTGCGCCGGCCCGTTTCATCGAAGTGGTAGCCGTTGTCACCGAGCTTGCCCCAGTAATTGATGTACACGTGATAGTTGCCGCGCATGGGTGAGGCCAGGGTGAACATTTCCGGGCCCGGGCCATCCACGCTGTCGGTGTCCAGGCCGCCGCCGGTCTTGAGTACCGGCCCGGCCCACCATGCATGCTGGCCATCGGGCGTGATGATGTGCATGTCGATTTCCGAGTCGGGGTCATCCCAGGAGCAGATCACGCGGATCACGGGCTGGGCGCTGCTGCGGTCGGCTTCGTAAAACTGGATCCGTCGCATGGATTTGCCCTGCGGCGTGCGCAGCTCCACACTGTTGCTGCCCGCGCCAAAACGGTAAGGCCGCGCATAGTAGCCGGACGAGTCGGTCAGCAGCGGCATGGGATTGCCGTTCACAATCAACTGGTGGCGTACCCGCTTGTCCCGGGACGCGGCAATTTTCCCCTTGATCATGCTGCGGTTCACCTGGGCCCCGCGGTCAATCGGCGAATAGGGATAGGCGACGCCAGCCTGGGCACTCTGATCGACCTGGCCCCTGCGGTTCCAGCCACCGGAGGGCGAGGCCAGTTCCTGCGCCAGCGCGGGCGCAGCGGCCAGGAGCAGCAGGGAAAACACATGGCGCAGTTGCATCGGCAAGCTCCGGCTGGATGGGAATGCCTGTATTCTAACTGTTGCCGCTTTGTCTACACCAGCATTTCCTGCGCCGGGGTCCCCGGGGCCCCGAAATGATGGCCAAACTCCAGCAAGAGCGGTCTTGTTTATTGTATCCTGTTGACCTTCTGTTTATTCCCCGAGAGTCCTTAATGGCCAATTACGTCTATACCATGAACCGCGTGGGCAAAATCGTCCCGCCAAAACGCCAGATCCTGAAGGACATTTCCCTGTCATTCTTCCCGGGAGCCAAGATTGGCGTGCTGGGCCTGAACGGCTCGGGCAAGTCGACGCTGCTCAAAATCATGGCCGGTATCGACACCGACATCCAGGGCGAAGCCGTGCCCATGCCTGGCCTGAACATTGGTTACCTGCCGCAGGAACCACAGCTCGATCCCGAGCAGACGGTGCGCCAGGTGGTCGAATCGGGCCTGGGCGAAGTGTTCGAGGCCCAGGCCAAGCTGGAAGCCGTGTACGCCGCCTACGCCGAGGAAGACGCCGACTTCGACGCCCTCGCCACCGAGCAGGCACGCCTGGAAGCGATCATCTCCACCTCCGACGGCGGCAACCTGAACCTGCAGCTGGAAATGGCGGCCGACGCCCTGCGCCTGCCACCCTGGGACGCCAAGATCGGCATCCTGTCGGGCGGTGAAAAGCGGCGCGTGGCGCTGTGCCGCCTGCTGCTGTCCAAGCCCGACATGCTGCTCCTTGACGAGCCGACCAACCACCTCGATGCGGAATCGGTGGACTGGCTCGAGCAATTCCTGCTGCGCTTTCCCGGCACCGTGGTCGGCATCACCCACGATCGCTACTTCCTCGACAATGCCGCCGAATGGATCCTGGAACTGGACCGCGGCCACGGCATTCCCTGGAAAGGCAACTACAGCTCGTGGCTGGAGCAAAAGAGCAACCGCCTCAAGCAGGAAGAAGCGACCGAATCGTCGCGCCAGAAGACCATTGCCAAGGAACTGGAGTGGGTGCGCCAGAATCCAAAGGGACGCCAGGCCAAGTCCAAGGCGCGCCTGGCCCGCTTCAACGAACTGTCCGAGCACGAATACCAGAAGCGCAACGAGACCAATGAAATCTTCATTCCCGTGGCCGAGCGCCTGGGCAATGACGTGATTGAATTTAAAAACGTCTCGAAAGCCTTTGGCGACCGCCTCCTGATCGACAACCTGTCGTTTACCGTGCCGCCGGGCGCCATTGTCGGCATCATCGGCCCCAACGGCGCCGGCAAGTCGACCCTGTTCAAGATGATCACCGGCAAGGAACAGCCGGACAGCGGTGAAGTGGCCATCGGCCAGACCGCCAGGGTATCCCTGGTGGACCAGAGTCGCGACGAGCTGGCCAACAGCAAAACCGTGTTCGACGATGTGTCGGGCGGCGCCGATACCCTGTCGGTGGGACGTTTCGAGATGCCGTCGCGCGCCTACCTGGGCCGCTTCAACTTCAAGGGATCGGACCAGCAAAAAATCGTGGGCAACCTCTCCGGCGGTGAGCGTGGCCGCCTGCACCTGGCCAAGACACTGCTGCAAGGCGGCAACGTCCTGCTGCTGGACGAACCGTCCAACGACCTGGACGTGGAAACCTTGCGGGCACTGGAAGACGCGCTGCTGGAATTTGCCGGCAGCGTGATGGTCATTTCCCACGATCGCTGGTTCCTGGACCGCATCGCGACCCATATCCTGGCGTTCGAGGGCAATTCGCAGGTCACTTTCTTTGACGGCAATTACCAGGAATACGAAGCGGACAAGAAGAAGCGCCTGGGCGAAGAAGGCGCCAAGCCCAAGCGGATCCGTTACAAGCCACTGACCGTGTAAGTAGTTGGGTCGAAAAAAAAGCCCTGCCGATCACTTGGCAGGGCTTTTTTACTTATAAGCGGCGCGATCAGAAGCTGTAGCGCGCGCCCACGGTGACAGCGTCAGTCTTGGCGCCGAAGTCGCGCTTCTTGCCGTTGCGCTCGTATTCCAGAACCAGCGCAACCTTTTCATTCATGTTGTACTGGCCGCCAATACCGGCATACACGCCGTTATCGCTCTCGCTGTAGTTCAGGCCCGGATAGACCGTGTTGATGCGGTCCTTGGTGTGGACCGCGCCCAGCTTGCCGTACACGGAGAACTGTTCGGTTACCGGCATGGTGGCCTTGGCCGCCAGGTAGCTGCGGCGGCTACGGGTTTCTGCATTGCCGGACAGGGTGCCCACCGTCACGCGATGGTCATCCGAGCTTTGCGAATGGCCTGCTTCCACGCCGAAGGTCGGGGTGATGTCGGCGCCAATAAAAATCTTGCCCGCGGCATTGCGGTCGCCACCTTCGGTGGTGGTCGCGCCGCTCACGTTCAGGTCGTGCTTGGTGGTGGTGACCCCCACGCCCACATAAGGCTTCGAGATCATCTGTGCCTGGGCAGCAGACATGGCAACGGTAGCGGCAACGGCGGCGAAAATAATTTTTTTCATGGCGAACTCCTTTGAGTGAAACAGTCTGGTTCGCGAGTCCCAATGATTCGCGAGTAGCCAAGATAGCATTCTCAAATCGGCAACAGTGCGCCAAAGCCGTAAGATACGTAAGCGAATGTAAGCAAAACCCCTATTTACTGACTCATCAGTCAGAAATATATGCATAACATTGCCTGAAATTACCAGCAGTTAGCGGATATAACGAAAAGTGAGGTTAACCCGGGGGCCGAGGACGCGCGTGGATTTATTGATGCCGTGGAGCCAGTGCGACTGGGTCGGCCCGCGCATGATCAGCAGGCTTCCTGAAGGCAATGCCAGCTTGACGGTTTGCCTGGACTGCTTGTGCCTGAGTATGAAATTGCGGCTGGCACCAAAACTGAGCGAAGCAATCGTGGGCGCGGGACCGAGTTCCACTTCGTCATCGCTGTGCATGCCCATGCTGTCGCGCTCGTTGCGGTAGTAGTTCAGGAGTACGCTGTTAAAGCGGTAGCCGCTGGCCGTTTCCACCGCGTCGCGCAGGGTGGCAACCAGGGGCGACCAGGCTTGCGCTTTCATGGTCAGCCCGGAATAGCGGTAATCGGCTTCGCCCTGCCAGCAGGTCAGGCGCGGCTGCAGGAATTGTTTGCCCCACAGGGTGATGGTATCGGCGCGCCACGCGGTTTCCTCCACCAGCCGGGCCAGCACGGTGGCGTTATCGATCGGCAATGGCAGCTGGGACAGCAAGGCAAGGTCCCCATCAGGCAGGGGAATCGGCTGCCATGCGGTGGCGGATGCGAACAGGTCCATGACAATGTAGTAACGAAAAACCGCTATGATGGGGGGTCATCCACGGTTTTTCATTGTCGCATGAATAAACGCCTCTTTCTCGGCACGGCGCTGGCAGCCGGCGCCGCTCCCATTCTTGGCGCCGCCGCCGTCCAGCGTGCCAGCGGCCCGGCCTTGCTGACCGTCACCGGTGACGTCAAGCCGAACCGACCTGCCTTTGATCCGGCACGCGATGTGATGATGAGCAAGCATCAGCTCACGTTTTCCAATGCGCATGCCTTTGATTTTGCCGCACTGCTGGCCATGCGCGCGCTGACAATCAAGCCGACGCTGGAATACGACGCCCGGGTCCATTCCCTGCGCGGTCCCTTGCTGGCCGAGGTGCTGGCCACCGCCGGTGCCAGGCTGACCGACACGACGCAACTGGTGCTGCGCGCGGTCGACGGTTACGCGGCCACCATCACGCTGGCGCAGGCGCGCTCAGAGCGCTTCATCGTGGCCACCCACATGGATGGTCAGCCAATGGCGCTTGGAGGCCTGGGGCCGCTATGGGCAGTAGTCGATGCAGACCGCTTGCCGGCCCTGGCGGCCAGGCCGCTGGCGGCGCGCTTTGCGCTCTGTCCGTGGGCCCTGTACCACATTGAGGTGCGCAATCAGGCGTAGGCTTCGGCCAGTGACATCACGCGCGGGGTCACCTTGATGCCAACCTTGCTGAAAATGTCGTCAATGGCGGCCAGGTTGGCTGCCCCTTCTTCCGCCTTCCAGCCATTGAAAAGGTCGGTACCGTTCTTCTGGAAATGCAGGTCCAGCACCTTGCCCTTGTCCTTGTGCGTGTAGGGCTGGCGCTTCGTGTTCTGGAACCCCAGCTGCTCGAGGGCGGCCAGCACTTGCGTTGGCGGATTGTCGGGATCGGTGGCCATGAAGATGCCAAAGGTCTTGCCCGGCGGCTTGGCGGCAACATCCACCTCGTATATGCCGGGCGCTTTGCTTACCGACGTCGTTTTCAAAAATAACATGTCCATCTCCTGGTTCCCGTGATCCCGGCGTCAACACTGCCCCATCGACAACGCCGCCTATCCCGTCATCGGTCAAGCTTATTGGGATTTTTTCTGTTTGTCGATGCATCTGTGCATCTTTTTATGCGGGCAGGATAGCGCCTGCTTGTCCCCGGGCCACACAGGCGCCTGCCAGTGCCCTCCTGTACCGCCGGCGCCACACGGGATTGCCTTGTACAAAATTTAATTGCTTGCCTTTGGGCATTAATGCAACACATAATGCAACTTCTGATTGCAGGTGTCCGTTCGCTGCCCGATACTCATGTGCTGTTCTGAAACTTTACGAGACATGCCGCGATGCGCCTGTTTGCAGCGAACTACCGCCTGCTGGGCTGGATCACGCTGATTCTGATCGGCGGCTTCATCACGACCACCGGGGCGGCCTTCGTCGCCTCGCGCGATGCCATCGAGCACAGCATCTCGCAGCAAGCCCTGCCCCTGACCGGCGACCTGATCCACGCAGGCTTGCAAAAAGATATACTTTATCCCGTCTTCATTTCTTCCATGATGGCCCAAGACCCGGTGGTGCGCGACTGGCTGGCCGATGTCCGCAGCGAGCCGGCACTGATCCAGAGCTATCTGGACAATATCAAGCTCAAATACGGGACCGTGGCCAGCTTCATCGGTTCCGAACAGCGCCGCATGCTGTATCACACCTATGGCAGGCCGAACCCCATCGAGGAGGGACGCCAGCAGGACGAATGGTTTTTCCGCATGCGCGCCATGGCCGGCAAGGCTTACGAAACCAATATTGAAATCGATGCCCAGTATTCGGGCCAGCCCACCCTGTTCCTCAACCACCGCGTCACCGACCGTACCGGCCTGTTCCTGGGCGTGGCGGGCGTGGCCATCACGCTCGACACCATGAACCAGGTGCTGGCGCGCTACCAGGCGCGCTACGAGCGCAAGATCTACTTCGTCAACGACAGTGGCAAGGTCATGCTTTCGGGGGTCATGCTGAACGAGGAGGAAAGTTCGCTCGAGCGGCGCTCCGGCATGAAGGCCATTGCGCCGGCCATCCTGAACCGCAGCACCACGCCGACCAGCCTGGCGTACCGCGACGGCCAGTCGGACGTGCTGGTCAACTCGCGTTATGTGCCGGAACTGAACTGGTACCTGGTGGTGGAACAGAGCGTGAGCGGCAACGGCGTGCCGCTGACCCGGCTGTTGACCATCAACTTCCTGATCAGCCTGGCCGTGACGCTGCTGGTGCTGGTGGTCACGCTGTTGACGGTCAACCGCTTCCAGCGGCGCCTGGAAAAGATGGCCACCACCGATGCCCTGACCGGCCTGCTGAACCGGCAGGCCTTGACGGTCCTGTTCCGCCAGAGCACCCTGGTGAGCAAGCGCAATGGCCAGCCGCTGTCAGCCATCCTGTTCGACATCGACCACTTCAAGAGTGTCAACGACCGCTTCGGCCACCTGGCCGGCGACTCGGTGATCCGCCAGGTGGCGGCCATTGCCCTGGAAGTGGTGCGCGAGAGCGACCTGGTGACACGCTGGGGCGGCGAGGAATACCTGGTGCTGCTGGGCGACTGCAAGCTGAGCAAGGCCATCACGATGGCCGAGAACCTGCGCCGCCGGGTGGCCGAACATGATTTCGGCCTGCCCGGCGCGCCGGTCATCACGATCAGCCTGGGGGTGGCCCAGCATCGCGACGATGAAAGCGAAAACGCCTTTTTCAAGCGCACCGACGACGCGCTGTACGGCGCCAAGCACGGCGGGCGCAATTACACCAACGCGTCCTACATTCACCCCCCGGCGCCGCAGCTGTTCTGACTAGCGGCGCGCCGCCAGCGCCACGGTGGCGCCGGCCAGGGCACGGTACAAGTCCCCGCTGGCGCCATCCCAGGCATCGAGCGCCTGCTGCTGGCGCGCCACCGTGGCCATGTCGCCGCGCGCAATGGGTCCCGTCAATGCCTGTTCCGGCCCCAGGCGCAGTACATTGTCCAGCGTTTCGGCGGCCAGCGGCGCGGCCAGTGCGCGTGCCACGTCCGGCGGCACCCCGGCTGCCTGCCAGGCGCGCAGCGCGGCGTCCAGCACCGTGACCAGGTAATTGGACGCAAACACCGAGGCCGCGTGGTATACCGTCTTGGCGGCGGCGTCGATCTGCACCGTACGTGCGCCAATGGCGGCCAGGGGTCCTGCCAGCAGCGCGAGCGCGGCGGCATCGCCCTCGATGCCGCAGAAGGTGGGGGCAAAGTGCGCTGCCACATGCGCCGGGTCGGCAAAACTGCGTACCGGATGCACGCTGGCCGTCAGTGCGCCGGCGCCAGCCGCCGCGGCCAGCTCGGCGGACGCTTTGGCGCCGCTGCAGTGGAACACCACGCTGCCGGCAATGTGGGGCAGCGCCGCCAGCCGGTCGCAGACAGGCGCGATCTGGTCATCGGCCACGGCCAGCATCCAGCACTGCGCCGGGCGCATGTGCGCCAGCGCCGACACTGCCAGTCCGGCCCCCATGAACCGGACCGCGTCCACGGCGCTGGCCGGGGAGCGGGTTAGCACATCCTGCACCGCCAAGGTGCCGCTGCCGGCAAACAGGCGCCCAAGCACACGCCCCACCTTGCCGGCGCCGATGATATTGAGGGTGGGCGCCATCAGAAACCGGCGCCGGGCAGTGCCAGGTATGCCAGTTCCTCGGCGCTGCTGGCCCGTCCCAGGATGGGATTTCGGTGGGGGAAGCGGCCAAAGCGCGCGATCACGCCGCGGTGGCGATGCGCGTAGTCGAGCGCCTGTTCGAAGCCGGGGTGCTCGGCCGCCAGGGCCGTAAACAGCGTCACCGACTGCTCCTGCATGTGGGCATCCTCCGCGTGCTCGAACGGCATGTAGGCAAACCAGCGCTGCATGGGACTCAATTGCAGGTGTTGGCCGGAATCGACCAGCTGGCGCGCGGCCGCCAGCGCCAGCGCATCGCCCGCAAATGCGGCCGGCTGGCCGCGCGCCGCATTGCGGGTGAACTGGTCGAGCACGAGGATGCGCGCCAGCGTGCCTTGCGGGCCCTCGGTATCCCACTCGCGCAGGCCGCCGGCCACGGCCTGCTGGATCAGGCCTGCGAATCGCTCTTCGATGGCGGCGTCAAAGGCGTCATCCTTCTTGAACCATTCCTGGCGCGGCTGGCCGTGGCCCGGGTCGGACGGCGGTAAAAACCAGAAATCGAGAATCTGCTGCGCTGTCATGGCGCGTCCTTTAGGTTGGTGGTGGTCTAGTTGCGCGCGTGCGACACCTGGAAGCTGTCGATGCCGGCGAACGCGGCCAGTTCGGAGGCCAGCTCGGGCAGCGGCGCGCCGCTTTTCTTGGACAGGGCCAGCGCCACGAAGCGCCATTCCTGCATGCCGTTGACGCTGCCGATGGTAAGCGAGCCGCCGGCAATGGTGTAGCCGCGCTGCAGGGCGATGCTGCGCAGCTTGTCCATGCGGGGCGCGAAATCGGGCTTGAAGCGCATCATGATGGCCACTGCATGGCGTGACGGCAGCCATGCTTCGATCTTGGACAGATAGATCATGATCATGGCCGCGAAAAACGCCAGTCCCATGGCCGCCAGGTAGAAGCCCACACCCACCAGCACCCCGATCACCGAGGACGTCCAGATCGAGGCGGCAGTTGTCAGGCCGCTGATGTTGAAGCCTTCGCGCATGATGACGCCCGCGCCCAGAAAGCCGATGCCAGTCACAATGCCCTGGATCACGCGGGTGGGGTCGACCGACATCATGAGCGAGTCGCTGCTGCCGCCGAACCAGAAACCCGGATAGCCGCTCACGATGGTCAGCGCGCACGACGCCATGCATACCAGGCCATAGGTACGCATGCCTGCCGCGCGCCCGTGGTAAGAACGCTCGTAGCCGACCAGCAGGCCAAGCAGGAGTGCCCCCGCCAGGTGCAGCAGGATGACGAGATTGGTGCCGATTTCCGGCGCCGACCAGTAGGAGGCAATCAGTTCGGACGTAAGCATGCTTTTCCCTTTCGTGGCGCCAGCGCACTGGCGCGCATCCTGCTGACCTTATTGTTGCGGTTTTTTCTTGACCAGCTGCTTTTCAAAAGCGACGTCATACTTGCTCACACGCCGCACTTCCTGCGGGCCGAGCTTTTTGACAAAGGCGACGAATGCGTCGAGCTCGAGCGGCTCGCACAACGGCGGACCGCCAGGTTCCTCGGACAGGAAAAACAGGCCGTCGCCGGTGCGCGCCATGGAGTAGCCGGGGTTGCCGGTGCGTTCCTTGAGGCGGTCGACCGCGCTGCTGGCGCGGGTGGAGCGTGCAGTTGACATCAGAATTCCCTCGTTCGTTCTTCGAGCCAGCGCGCGGCATCGCCGGCGACGTGTGGCGCCAGGCGGGCGCGCACCACGCCGTGATAATCGTTGATCCATGCCAGTTCGTCGGCGCGCAGCAGTGCGCGGTCCAGGCAGCGCGTGTCGATGGGACACAGCGTGAGCGTTTCAAAGCGCAGGAAGTCGCCAAACTCCGTGGTCCCGGCATGCCGGTTCAGTACCAGGTTCTCGATCCGGATACCCCAGCGTCCCGGCCGGTAAATGCCAGGCTCGATGGAAGTGATCATGCCGGCCTCCATGGCCGTATGGGGCTCGGGCATGGTGGACGGCGAGATCGATTGCGGGCCTTCGTGGACATTGAGGAAAAAGCCAACCCCGTGCCCGGTGCCGTGGCCATAGTCGATGCCGGCCGACCAGATCGGCGCGCGCGCAATCGCATCGAGCAGGGGCGAGCGCACCCCGCGCGGAAACTGGGCCGCCGACAGGGCAATGAGGCCCTTGAGCACCAGCGTGAAGTCGCGCCGGTGCGCCGCCGTGATGGTGCCCACCGGGACCACGCGCGTGATATCGGTGGTGCCGCCCAGGTACTGCCCGCCCGAGTCAATCAGCAGCAGGCCGTCGCCCTCGATGACGGCGTGCGACGGCGCCGTGGCGCGGTAGTGGATGATGGCGCCGTTGGCATTGAAGCCGGCAATGGTGCCAAAGCTCGGGCTGACAAAGCCCGGCCGGCGCGCACGCGCCGCCGTGATCCGCTCATCGATCGCCAGTTCCGTGAGAGGCGCGCGCGCCGGGTCGCCCAGCTGCGCCTCGAGCCAGGCAAAAAATTCGCACAGGGCTGCGCCATCTTGCTCCATGGTGGCGCGCACATGGGCCGCTTCCACCTCATCCTTGCGCGACTTGGCCAGGGTGGACGGATTGATCGATTCAATGACCGTGGCACCGGGGCCGACCGCTTCGCGCATGCCGGCCGTGACGCGGCGCGGGTCGATCAGCAATACCGTGCCCGCGCCCAGGCTGGAAAGGGTGGGCGCGGCGTCGCCGTAGGTGGCCACTTCCACGCCGTCGGCCATGAGGCGCTGGCGCAGCTCCGGGCCGATCTTGGATTCACCCACAAACACGGTGGCGCCCTGGGGACCTATGAGCGCGTGGGCCAGGAACACCGGGTTGTAGGTCACATCGGCACCGCGCAGGTTGAACAGCCACGCAACATCGTCGAGCGTGGAGATGAAGTGATGGGTCGCGCCCAAGGCAGCCATGGCGGCGCGAACTGCCGCCAGCTTGCCGGTACGGTTGATGGTGGCATACGGCGGCGCGTGCTCGATCACGGCGTCGGGCGGGAGGCCCGGACGCTCGTGCCAGAACGCGTCGAGCAGGTCGATGTCGGTGCGCAGGCCAATGCCCCGCGCTTCAAGCGCCGCCTGCAGCGCGCGCGCGGTGGCAAGGCCCAGCACGCGCGCGTCCACCGCCACCGTCTGGCGCGGCTGCAGCGTCTCGGCCAGCCAGTCGATATGCTGCAGGCTGTTCCCGGACGGGATTTTCATGAGCGCGATGCCGCTGCCCTCCAATTCTGTCTCGGCCTGGGTCCAGTAGCGATTATCGGTCCAGACGCCGGCAAAATCGGCGGTGGCAATGAAGGTGCCGACCGAGCCGGTGAAGCCGGACAGCCATTCGCGGCCCTTCCAGTGCGCCGGCAGATATTCGGACAAATGCGGGTCGCTCGAAGGCACGATCAGGGCGTCGATTCCTTCACGGCGCATGGCGTCGCGCAGCTGCTGCAGGCGGGCTGCGCGCGTGCTCGGGGTGGCAGATGTAGGCATGGGCAAAAACTCGGGTTGGTCAGTCTGGCTCGCTCAACATCCATCATAACTCCAAAGGGGAAAAAACCCTCACGCCTGGAAGTGGCGCAGCCCTTCCAGGTCCAGCACCCGGATGCCGCCGTAATCGAGCCGCAGCAGCCCTTCCCGCTCCAGCAGCTGCAAGGCCTGGTTGGCGCGCTGGCGCGAGGCGCCCGACAGGTAGCCGATTTCTTCCTGCGAGATCTGCACCACCTTTTCCAGGCCCGGGTACAGGTGCGAATTGAACATGGCGGCCAGGCAGCGCGCCACCCGGGTGTCGATATCGAGCGTGCGGTCGTTTTCGACCAGCCCGATGAACTGTCCGAGGCGCTCGTTGAGCTGCATGAGCAAAAAGCGGTTGAAGGGCAGCGACCCTTCGAGCAGCCACTCGAAGGTCGCACGCGGCATGCGGGCCACGCGGGTGTCGCGCAGGGCCATCACATCGTATTTGCGAAACTGGTCCTTGAGCAGCGAGCCCTCGCCGAACCAGCCACCGGGCGGCACGCCGGCAAAGGTGACGTTCTTGCCGTCGGGGGAAAAATTGTTGATCTTGACCAGGCCATCGATAATCCCCACCCAGTTTTCCAGCGCTTCACCCTTGCGGCATACGAAACCGCCCTTGGGCACGAACTGCTCGAAACAGTCGGCTTCCACCCGCGCCATCTCCGCTGCCGTGAGGGCGCGCGCCCAGATCGTGGAACGCAGGTGGTCAATCAAAGTCTGGGTCGGTAAGGTCATGGTCTTTTTTCATGGGGGCCGTGGTTTGTGCAACGCAGCATCGAAAGTGGCGCAATTGTCGTGCAAAAGACAACCTGCACATCAAACGCACGCTAATATCATCACACAAAAAAAACGAGGGGACGAACGGTGAACACAAGCGACGGCCTGGAACTGCATACTTTTCCGCGGCGCCTGATCGCGCACGGCCAGGTACGCGGCCAGCGCCCCGCCTTCCGCGAGAAATACCTCGGCATCTGGCAGACCTGGAACTGGAGCGAGGTCAATGCCCAAGTGCGCGCGCTCGCTTGCGGCCTGGCCTCGCTCGGCTTCAAGCGCGGCATGAACCTGGCCATTATCGGCGATAACCGCCCGCGCCTGTACTGGGCCATGCTCGCGGCCCAGTGCATCGGCGGCGTGCCGGTGCCTTTATACCAGGACGCCCCGGCGGGCGACATGGCGTACGTACTGACCGACGCCGACATCGCCTTTGCGGTCGTGGAAGACCAGGAACAGGTCGACAAAATGCTGGAACTGCAGGCCCAGTGCCCGCAGCTGCGCCATATCATTTATGAAGACGAACGCGGGATGCGTCATTACAAGGACGATGCTCTGCTGCCGCTGGCCAGGCTGCAGGAACTGGGGCGCGCCTGGGACAGCGCCAATCCCGGCGCCTTTGATGCCGCCGTCAAGGCCGGCCAGGGCAGCGACACGGCCATCATCCTGTACACCTCCGGCACCACCGGCAAACCGAAGGGCGTATGCCAGTCGCATGCATCCCTGATCGCGGCCGGTACCGGCGGCGTGGGCTTTGACAAGCTGACCGAGCGCGAAGACATCCTGTCCTACCTGCCCATGGCCTGGGTGGGCGACTGCCTGTTCTCCATGGCGCAGGCACTGGTGGCAGGCTTCACGGTCAACTGTCCCGAGTCGGGCGACACGGTACTAACAGACCTGCGTGAAATAGGACCCACGTATTATTTTGCGCCGCCGCGCGTGTTCGAGAACATGCTCACCACCGTCATGATCCGCATGGAAGACGCGGGCGCCATCAAGCGCCGCATGTTCCACTTTTTCATGGACGTGGCCAGGCGCTGCGGCGCCGCCATTTTGGATGGCAAGCCGGTGGCAGCGGGTGACCGCGCCCTGTACGCTGTGGGCAGGGTCCTGGTGTACGGACCGCTGAAAAATGTACTGGGTCTGTCGCGGGTGCGGGTGGCCTACACGGCCGGCGCCGCGATCGGCCCGGACCTGTTTCGCTTTTACCGCTCCATTGGCGTCAATCTCAAGCAGTTGTACGGCTCCACCGAAACCTGCGCCTACGTGTGCCTGCAGCCGGACGGGAACATCAAGTTTGACAGCGTGGGTCTGCCGGCGCCGGGCGTGGAGGTCAGGCTGGGCGACAATGGCGAAGTACTGGTAAAGTCGGCGGCCACCATGGACGGCTACTTCAGGCGCCCGGAAGCGACCGCCGAAGTCATTGACGCCGACGGCTACTTTCACACCGGCGACGCGGGCGTGTTCGATGCCGACGGCCACCTCAAGATCATCGACCGCGCCGCAGATGTGGGCAAGATGCGCTCCGGGACCATCTTCGCGCCCAACTACATCGAGAACAAGCTCAAATTTTTCCCGTTCATTAAAGAAGCCGTGGCCTTTGGCGACGGCCGCGAACAGGTGTGCGCATTCATCAATATCGACATGGAAGCCGTCGGCAACTGGGCCGAGCGGCGCAATATCGCCTATGCCGGCTACACCGACCTGGCCGCCCACGCCACCACCTATGAGCTGATCAAGGAATGCGTGGAAAAGGTCAACGCCGACCTGGCGGCCGAGGCGCTGATGGGCGAGACCCAGATTCACCGCTTCCTGGTGCTGCACAAGGAACTCGATCCGGACGACGATGAACTGACGCGCACGCGCAAGGTGCGGCGCAAGTTCATCGCCGAAAAATATGCGGTGCTGATCGATGCCCTGTACAGCGGCAAGCCGAGCCAGTTCATCAGCACCCAGGTCAAGTTCGAGGATGGCCGCAGCGGCATGGTCAGCGCCGACCTGCGCATCTGCGACGCTGTCACCTATCCCATCATCGCGAGGGCAGCGTGAACATGCATGATCTGAACCAGCCAGTGCCTGGCAATGGCGCGCTGCGCAAGGCGGGGCCGGTGATCCTGCAGCTGCAGGACATCTCGCTCTCGTTTGGCGGCGTCAAGGCGCTCACCAACATCTCGTTTGACGTGCGCCAGCACGAGATCCGCGCCATCATTGGTCCCAATGGCGCGGGCAAGAGCTCCATGCTCAACGTGATCAACGGCGTGTATCGCCCCCAGCATGGTGAAATCATCCTGCGCGGCGAACACCGGCGCAACATGAACTGCCACGCCGCGGCCAAGGCGGGCATTGCGCGCACCTTCCAGAATATCGCCCTGTTCAAGGGCATGACGGTCCTTGACAACATCATGACCGGCCGGAACCTGAAGATGAAGTCGAACTTCCTGATGCAGGCGCTGCACAGGGGACCGGCGCGGCGCGAGGAAATGGCGCACCGTGAAAAGGCCGAACAGGTGATCGACTTCCTCGAGATCCAGGCCATCCGCAAGACGCCCGTGGGGCGCCTGCCCTACGGGCTGCAAAAGCGGGTGGAGCTGGGACGGGCGCTGGCGGCAGAACCGGACATCTTGCTGCTCGACGAACCCATGGCCGGCATGAATGTCGAGGAAAAGCAGGACATGTGCCGCTTCATCCTGGATGTGAACGACCAGTTCGGGACCACCATCGTCCTGATCGAGCATGACATGGGGGTGGTGATGGATATATCGGACCGCGTGGTGGTCCTCGATTACGGCAAGAAGATCGGTGACGGCACGCCCGACGAAGTGCGGGCCAACCAGGACGTGATCAACGCCTACCTGGGCGTGGCGCATGGCGCCGCTGACATGGAAAACAAACAATGAGTTTTTTTCTCGAAGTGCTGATCGGCGGGCTGTTGTCGGGCGTGATGTACGCGCTGGTGGCCATCGGCTTTGTCCTCATCTACAAGGCCTCGGGCGTCTTCAATTTCGCGCAAGGGGCCATGGTGTTCTTCGCCGCCCTCACCTGCGTGGGGATGATCGACAAGTTCGGCATGTCGCTGTGGCTGGCCATTCCCGTCACCATGGCCGTGATGGTGGTGCTGGGCCTGGCCATCGAACGGGTGGTGCTGCGACCCCTCGTCAACCAGCCGGAAATCACCCTCTTCATGGCCACCATCGGACTGGCGTTCTTCATTGAAGGCCTGGCCCAGCTGATGTGGGGCTCGCAGGTGCACAAGCTGGACCTGCCGATTGAAGACGTGCCGATTCCCTACCTGATGGACAACTACAACATCATCGTTTCCCAGTTCGACGTGACGGCGGCCGGCATTTGCGCCCTGCTGGTCACCGCGCTGGCGCTGCTGTTCTCCCGGACCAGGATCGGACGTGCGCTGCGCGCCGTGGCGGACGACCACCAGGCCGCGCAGGCGGTGGGCATTCCGCTGCAGCAGATCTGGGCCGTGGTGTGGTCGGTGGCGGGCATGGTGGCGCTGGTGGCGGGCCTGCTGTGGGGCGCGCGCAACGGGGTGCAGTTCGCCCTCACCTTCATCGCCCTCAAGGCGCTGCCGGTGCTCATTCTCGGCGGCTTTACCTCGATACCGGGTGCCATCGTCGGGGGGCTGATCATCGGCGCGTCCGAAAAACTGGCGGAAGTCTATATCGGTCCCATGGTCGGTGGCGGCATCGAAGGCTGGTTCCCTTATGTGCTGGCGCTGCTGTTCTTGCTGGTGCGGCCCGAAGGGCTGTTCGGCGAAAAAATCATCCGGAGAATCTGACCCATGTTTTACCGCGAAGCCGGTCAATTCAAGACGACCTACGAGTCCGACAACCAGATTTTCCCGATCCGCCAGGACCGCTACGCCATGCTCGCCGTGCTGGCGCTGGCGCTGCTGGTGGTGCCGCTGTTTGCCTCGCCGTACATGCTGTCGGCCATCCTGATCCCGTTCCTGATTTTCTCGCTGGCGGCGCTGGGCCTCAATATCCTGACCGGGTACGCCGGCCAGCTTTCCCTCGGCACGGCCGCCTTCATGGCCGTGGGTGCGTTCGCCTCGTTCAACTTCGTCGCGCGCGTGCCGGGCATGCCCATGCTGCTCGCCTTTGTGCTCGGCGGGCTGTCGGCCGCGCTGGTGGGCATCGCCTTTGGCCTGCCGTCGCTGCGCATCCGCGGCTTTTACCTGGCTGCCGCCACGCTGGCAACCCAGTTTTTTGTGGTGTGGTGCCTGACCAAGATTCCGTACCTGACCAATTACAGCACCTCCGGCGTGATCACGGCCCAGAAAATCGTCATCCTTGGCTACGTGTTCGACACGCCGGCCACCAAGTATCTCCTGGTGCTGGCGATCGTGTCGCTGATGGCGCTCCTTGCCAAGAACATGGTGCGCTCCAACGTGGGGCGCTCCTGGATGGCAATCCGCGACATGGACATGGCCGCCGAAGTCATTGGCTTTCGGCCCATGCGCACCAAGCTGCTGGCCTTTGCCGTCAGCTCGTTTTACTGCGGCGTGGCCGGCGCCCTGTATGCCTACGCCTACCTGGGCACGGTGGAGCCGGAAGCGTACAACCTGGACCTGTCATTTCGCATTCTATTCATGATCATCATTGGCGGCGTCGGCTCCATACTGGGCTCCTTCCTGGGCGCAGCCTTCATCGTGCTGCTGCCGGTGTTCCTCAACATCGTCGCGCACGGGCTGTCGCTGCCCACATCGGTGGCATCGAACCTGGAGCTGATGGTATTTGGCGCCTTGATCATCTTTTTCCTGATCGTCGAACCGCACGGGCTGGCGCGCCTGTGGCAGATTGGTAAAGAGAAGCTGCGGCTCTGGCCGTTCCCGCATTGAACACATATTCAACCACACGCATCTATCATTTTGGAGACCAAGCACATGAACAAGATCAAGAAAATCATGCTGTGCGCAGCTTTGACGTGCGCCTTTGGACAGGCAGTGGCGGCCGACCAGTTCGTGGCGCTGCCGTCCTATCGCGTGGGGCCTTATGCGGCGGGCGGCTCGGGCTTTTACGGCGGCGCCATCGACTACTTCAACCTCGTCAACGCCAACGGCGGCGTCAATGGCGTGAAGATCAAGTGGGAAGAATGCGAGACCGAATACAACCCCTCGCGCGGCATCGAATGCTATGAGCGCTTGAAGACCAAGAATGGCGGCGCGACCCTGGTCGAACCTCTGTCCACCGGCATCGCCTACGGCATCCTGGACCGCGTGGCCACCGACAAGATCCCCATGACGACCCTGGGCTACGGCCGCTCGGACGCCGCCAACGGCAAGGTATTCCCGTACATTTTCCCGCTCGTGACCACCTACTGGAACCAGGCCGCAGCCATGGTCAAGTACCTGGCAGACAAGAACGGCGGCTACGCCAAGCTCAAAGGGAAGAAGATCGTCCATCTGTACCACGACTCGGCATTTGGCAAGGAGCCGCTGCCGGTGCTGGAAGCGCAGGCCAAACAGTACGGCTTTGAGCTGATCAAGATCGCGGTGGCGCCCCCGGGCAGCGAGCAGCAGTCGCAGTGGCTGCAGATTCGCCAGGCGCGGCCCGACCATGTGATCCTGTGGGGCTGGGGCGTGATGAATTCGGTGGCCATCAAGACCGCCCAGCGCAACGGCTTCCCGCGCGAGAAGATGCTGGGCGTGTGGTGGGCCGGTTCGGAAGAGGACACCATTCCGTCGGGTGAAGCGGCCAAGGGCTACACCTCCATGACCTTCAACACGCCCGGCAACTACCCGCTGATCGACGAGATCCGCAAGAAGGTCTACGCCGCCGGCAAGGGCAACCTGGCCGACCAGGGCAGGATCGGATCGGTGTACCACATGCGCGGCCTGACCATGGGCGTGCTGTGGGTGGAAGCCATCCGCACGGCGCAGGAAAAATTCGGCAAGGGCAAGGTCATGACGGGTGAACAGGTGCGCTGGGGCCTGGAGAACCTGAACGTGGATGCGGCGCGCCAGAAAGCGCTGGGCGTGCTGAACATGTTCCCGACCGTGAAAACCAGCTGCGAGGACCATGAGGGTTCGGGCGCGGTCAAGGTGCAGCAGTGGGATGGCAAGAAGTGGGTTGCCATCACCCCTAACTGGGTGGTGGGCGACAAGGCGCTCACGCGCCGCCTGCTGGAAGCGTCGTCCGCCGCCTATGCGGCCGAAAAGAAGATCACGCCGTCATGCATGAAGTGACGACAAGCGGGTCGGCAGCAGGCGCAGCCGCGCCCTACCTCTCGGTCAACAACGTCGAGGTGATTTACGATCACGTGATCCTGGTGCTCAAGGGTGTATCGCTGCAGGTACCCAAGGGGCAGATCGTGGCCCTGTTGGGCGCCAACGGTGCTGGCAAGTCGACCACGCTCAAGACCATCTCCACGCTGCTGCGTGGCGAGCGTGGCGACGTGACCAAGGGCGAGGTGCTGTTCAAGGGCGAGCGCGTGGACCAGATGACGCCCAGTGAGCTGGTACGGCGCGGCCTGTCGCAGGTGATGGAAGGGCGGCACTGTTTTGGCCACCTTACCATCGAAGAAAACCTGCTGACCGGGGCCTACACGCGCAAGATCTCGCGGGCCGAGATTCGCGAGGCGCTGGAAGGCGTGTACCACTATTTCCCGCGCCTGAAGACCCGGCGCTCAAGCCTGGCCGGCTACACCTCCGGCGGCGAGCAGCAGATGTGCGCCATCGGCCGCGCCCTGATGGCCAAGCCATCCATGATCCTGCTCGATGAACCATCGATGGGTATCGCGCCCCAGATCGTCGAAGAGATATTCGGCATCGTCAAGGACCTGAACCAGAAGGAGGAAGTATCGTTCCTGCTGGCCGAGCAGAATACCGCCGTGGCGCTGCGCTACGCCGACTTTGGCTACATCCTCGAAAATGGACGTGTGGTGATGGAAGGCGCAGCCAGTGACCTGGCCAGCAATGAAGACGTCAAGGAATTCTACCTGGGCGTTTCAGGCGCGGGGCGCACCAGCTTCCGGGACAATAAATTCTACCGCCGCCGCAAACGCTGGCTGGCATGAAAGACAAGCATGGATTTTGAAGCTGCCAAGGCCCTGTGCCGCACTTTCCCCGGCTGCACGGAAGACGTCAAATGGGGCGCCGACCTGGTGTTTTCGGTGGGCCTGAAAATGTTCGCGGTGACCGGGAGCGCCATCCCTGCCACCAGCATGAGCTTCAAGGTTGAGGACGAGCGCTTCCTCGAGTTCACGGACCGCCCCGGCATCATCCCCGCGCCCTACATGGCGCGCGCAAAATGGATCAGCATCCAGGACCCTGCCGCGCTGGGCGACGCCGAAGCGGCGCAGCTGCTGCGCCGCTCGTACGAGCTGGTTTTTGCCAAACTGACCAAAAAACTGCAGCGCGAAATCATGGATGCGCATGGAGGCGGCCAATGAGCGCCGATACACTGGACGCGCTGGAACGGCGCGACCCGCGCGAGCGCGAACGCGACCTGATGGGACGCCTGCCGCAGCTGCTTGAACGGGCCCGCAGTGCGCCCGGCTGGGCCGCCATTCTGAAAAATGTCGATCCCAGCCGGATCACCAGCCGCGCTGCGCTGGCCGACCTGCCGATCACGCGCAAGGCTCACCTCAAGGCGCTGCAGGGGGCCAGCATGCCCTTCGGCGGCCTGGTTCCCACACCTGTCGGACAGCTCGCGCGCGTATTCGTCTCGCCCGGGCCGATCTTCGATCCCGAGGGCCGCGGCAGCGACTGGTGGCGCTTCGCGCGTCCCATGTACGCGGCGGGCGTGCGGCCCGGTGGCCTGCTGCAGAACTGCTTTTCCTACCACTTCACACCGGCCGCCTTCATGGTCGAAGGCGGCGCCGCCAGGATAGGGTGCGCGGTGATCCCGGCCGGGATCGGGCAGACGGAGATGCAGGTACAGGCCATCGCCGACCTGCGGCCAGACACCTACGTCGGCACGCCCTCCTTCCTGCGCCTCATCATCCAGAAGGCACAGGAGATGAATGCGGACGTGAGCAGCATCCGCAATGCGCTCATGGGCGCGGAGGCGCTGCCCGAGACGCTGCGCAGCTGGTTCCATGAGAACGGCGTGCCCAATGTACTTCAGACCTATGCCTCGGCCGATATCGGCAGCGTGGCGTATGAAACGTCCACCGGCGGCGTGCTCAATCCCGGCATGACGCTGGACGAAGACGTGATCGTCGAAATCGTGCGGCCCGGCAGCGGCGATCCCGTGACGCCGGGCGACATCGGCGAAATCGTCGTCACCCTGTTCAACCAGGACTATCCACTGGTGCGCTTTGCCACCGGCGACATGTCCGCCATGCTGGTGGACGCACCGCCGTCGCGCTGCGGGCGCACCAACCTGCGGATTCGCGGCTGGATGGGCCGGGCCGACCAGACCACCAAGGTGCGCGCCATGTTCGTGCATCCCTCGCAGGTAAGCAACATCGCGCGCCGCCATCCGGAGATCGCGCGCGCGCGCCTGGTGGTGTCGGGGCAGATGGCCAACGACGTCATGACGCTGCGCTGCGAAGTGGAGGCCGAACCATCGGAGGAGAAGAAGGCGGCGATCGTCAGCTCGATCCGGGAAGTGACGCGGCTGCGCGGCGTAGTGGAATTTGTGGCGCGCGGCGCGCTGCCGGATGACGGGCTGCTGATCGAGGACATACGCGATTACAGCTAGTGGCGTGTCGCGTAAATCCAACTGTGCACGGTCATTGTGCGCTGCGATTTGCAGGATAATTGTGGCGTATCCCTTTCAAAGTCCACGACCATGCAAGCATTCCATGTAGACCGCGCCCGCACCCTGCTGCAAAACGCCACCGAGATTTTCAACGCCGACGCCGTCACATCTGCCGTCACCCAGGTGGCCGACACTCTCAATGCGCGCTTTGCGCAACCGGATGACGAGACCTTCCCGCTGGTCCTCGGCGTGATGGGCGGCGCGGTGGTGTTCGTAGGCCAGGTGCTGCCGCAGCTTCGCTTCCCGCTCGAATTCGACTACATCCATGTCAGCCGCTATGGCGACGAAGACCAGGGTGGCAAGGTCGTATGGAAGGTCATCCCGCGCTCGAACGTGCAGGGCCGCACCATCATCGTCCTGGACGATATTCTGGACGAAGGCGAGACACTGGCCCACGTCAAACAGCGGCTGCTCGACATGGGCGCAGCGGAAGTGATCATCGCGGTCTTCGCCGACAAGGACATCAAGCGCGACAAGCCGGTTAAGGCAGATATCGTGGGCCTGACCATTCCAGACAAGTTCGTGGTCGGCTTTGGCATGGACGTGTACGGGTACTGGCGCAACCTCCCCGGACTGTGGGCGATCCGCCCGGAAGACCTCAGTACCCGCGCATAAGCCGCACCGTGTTAATTTTTGCGATGATACCAGTTGCTGACCAGAATTAGATTGGTATGGTCCGGGCTTTTCGCTGTAGAGCTTGCTACGCCCCACAGCGGCGTCATGGCTGGGTAGCGATCGACTCAGGTGGCCCGTACTTATCGAAGTATGCATAAAACCACTTGACTACCAATTTAGGCCGTCACATTCTCCTCTTGCGTAAAGCGCATAATTAATCAGGAGATAAGATGAACTATTCAAGCAAGAACGGTTTGCTGTTAGCCCTGCTGGCCGGCGCTGTTGCCGGTTGCGGCGGCACCGGCGACAACGCGCAATCCGCGCAAGCCCAGCCCAGAATGCTCGCCACCACCACCAATGCCATTGCGTGCGCGGAGTGGAATTCGGCGCAGGCCTATTCGGCCGGGGCATGCGTGACCTATCAAGGCAAGAGCTACAAGGCCAAGTGGTGGACCCAGGGGAACGTGCCTGGCACCGAGCAGTATGGCCCGTGGGAGCTGAGCGCGGTGACGCCGACGCCAACGCCGACGCCCACCCCGACACCGACTCCAACCCCGAGCTGTCCGGCATGGGTGGCATCGCAGGTCTACACCGCGGGGAACTGCGTCACGTATCAGAACAAGGTATACAAGGCGAAGTGGTGGACCCAGAACGAGGTTCCGGGCACGAATGCCGCAGGACCGTGGGAGCTGACCACGGTGACGCCTACGCCTACGCCTACGCCTACGCCGACGCCTACGCCGACACCGACGCCGACGCCAACGCCGACGCCAACCCCCATTGGCGGGCGCGAAATCGGATCCTACTTTGCCCAGTGGGGCGTGTACGGGCGCGGTTACGAGGTGGCCGACATCCACACCACCAAGACGCCGGTCAACGGCGTGATGACCAGCGTGGCGGACCAGCTCACCTTCATCAACTACGCCTTTGGCAACGTCTACGCCAAGAACGGCGGCTACGAATGCGACATGGTTACCAAGGCCGAAACGGGCAACAGCGTTCCGCCTCCTGCCGACGCCGGCACCGGAGGTGACGCCTATGCCGATTATCAGCGCCAGCCCGCACGCACCGTTGACGGCAAGCCGATTCCCTGGGACGCCAAGCTATCGGGTAACTTCTCCCAACTCAAGCTGCTCAAGGCGCAGCACCCGAACCTGCGCGTCTTCATTTCGCTCGGTGGCTGGAGCTGGTCCAAGTTCTTCTCGGCCGCTGCCAAGACCGACGCGCTGCGCAAGCAGCTGGCCCGCTCGTGCGTCAAGCAGTTCATCGCAGGCGATCTGCCGGTCCAAGATGGGCGCGGTGGACCGGGTGCGGCCAAGGGCGTATTCGACGGGATCGACATCGACTGGGAATACCCGGGCGGTGGCGGCCAGTCGTACAACACGGTCGACACGGTCAACGACAAGCGCAACTTCACGCTGCTGATGGCGGAATTCCGCGCGCAGCTTGACGCGCAGGGTGCCATCGACGGCAAGCGCTATGCACTGACCGCTGCCATTGGCGCAGGTCCCGACAAGATCGCCCAGACCGAGCCGGCCCTGTACAGCAAATATATGGACTGGGTCAACGTGATGACATACGACTTCCACGGCGCCTGGGAGAACACCACCAACTTCCACTCGGCGCTGTATCACGACCCGGCCGACCCATCGACCGGCAACGTGGCCAAGTACAACACCCACGACGCCATCTCCATCCTGGTCAACGCAGGTATGCCGCGCAATAAGATCCTGCTCGGCGTGCCGTTCTACGGACGCGGATGGAAAGGCGTGGCTGCGGGACCGAATGGGAATGGCTTGTACAGCTCCGCCAATGGTGGCGCGCCTGGCGCCTACGAAACCGGGATTGAGGACTACAAGCTGTTGAAGCTCAAGACCGGGCAACGCTGGTACCATCCCGTGACCAAGCAGCTGTTCCTGTTCACCGGCAGTGGTGAATGGTGGAGCTACGACGACCCCACCGTCATCGCCACCAAGATGCAGTATGTGCGGGACCAGGGACTGCGTGGCGCCTTCTCGTGGGAGCTGGACGGCGACGCCAATGGTGAACTGACCAGCGCAGTATGGCGGGGAAGGTAAGATAGCGGTATGGAGCGCCGGTCAGCGTGGCCGGCGCTTTTTCGCTTTTTCAGGGAGCAGTGCTTGAAACAGAAAACCACATTCAAGACCGTCACTGCGGTCAACGACAACTGGCGCAGCTGGATCGCCGAGAACCTGCTGCTGGGCGTGCACCCGGACGCCATTGCCGGCGTGCTGGCGCAAAACGGCGTCCCGCCGCTGGCCGCCCGCGGCGAAGTGGAAGCGGCACTGCGCAGTCCATATCTGCGCGGTGTGACGAGGCTTGCCAACCGTGTCGCCAAGCGCGACTGGGTACTGGGCATTCAGGCCACGCTCGATCGGATGGGCGGCTCGGCCACACCTGAGGTGCCGCGCAAGGACAAGTTATCGGGCGAGGACTTCTTCCGCCAGCACTACCTGACCAACCGACCCGTGATCATCACCGGCATGCTTGACCATTTTCCGGCGCTATCCAAGTGGAACCTCGACTATTTTGGCGAGCGCTTTGGCGAGCGCATGGTCGAAGTGCAGTTCGGCCGTGACGCCGATCCCCAATATGAGCTAAACAGTATTGCGCATAAACGGCAGATCGCGTTTGGTGAATACGTGGAGATGATCCGAACGAGCGGCAGCAGCAATGACTTCTACATGACCGCCAACAACGACAACCAGAACCGCGAATCGCTGAAGGAACTGTGGGAAGACGTGGGCACGCTGCCGGCATACCTGGCCGACGATCCTGAGCGGCGTGGCTTTTTCTGGTTTGGGCCGGCGGGGACGATCACACCGCTGCATCACGACCTGACCAACAACTTCATGGCGCAGATTGTGGGGCGCAAGCGGGTGCGGCTGATTGCGCCGAGTGAGCTGGCGAGCGTGTACAACCACCGCCACTGCTTCACGGAAGTCGACGCGCGCGCACCGGACCTGCAGCGATTTCCTGCGATGGCGGGGGTGCCGATCCACGACTGTGTGCTCGAACCGGGCGAGATTCTATTCCTGCCGGTGGGCTGGTGGCACCACGTGGAAGCGCTGGACGTCTCGGTCACGCTGGCCTACACCAACTTCCGCTGGCCCAACGACTTCTTCAGCAACTACCCGTCCCACCACGACTTCTAAAACAATTTCCCCACCCCAGGGTCAGACCACTTAAACGCCCATAAATCAATTTCCTCCCGCCAGGGTCAGACCACTTAAAGCTCATCAAATCAATTTCCATGCGCAAAATCAGTCGATGAAATAGACGAAGATCTGACGGGATCCATGTGGCCCCCGAGCGCGCACCAGCCCAGTTCGGAAGTCCGTTTGATCCACATATACATGCGGTGGGCTTTGCTCTGCCGAGCGGCAGTTCGCCCGCGCCGGCAGCGCCGTCGCCCCCGCAGCGTGGTCTGACCACTAAACGCAGCTGATAGCAATTTAGTTATAGCAAAAAAATAAATGGAGCAGCTTGGCCTAGTCTACTTTTTCTGTCGTCGGTATCGCGGGATGCGCCTTTTTTTCAATGAAGCTACATCGCAGCAGCAACTTATCGACCAGCAAGGCCAAGTGGTCTGACCCTGGTGATAGGAAATTGATTTTCGTGCGTTTAAGTGGTCTGACCCTGGTGTTAGGAAATTTTTTAGAGGGCGAGGCGGGCGCGGGCGGCCTGGTATTCGTCGGCCAGCCGCTGCACCATCTCGGCCACCGTTGGTACGTCGTCCATCAAGCCCACGCCCTGCCCCGCTCCCCAGATGTCGCGCCAGGCCTTGGCCGTGCCGGAGCCGAAACTCATCTTCGATTTGTCCGACTCCGGCAGCGCTTCCGGATCCAGGCCGGCATTGACGATCGATTTCTTCAAGTAGTTGCCGTGCACGCCCGTGAACAGGTTGGTGTACACAATGTCCGCCGCCGTCGATTCGACGATCGCTTCACGGTAGCCTTCCGTGACGTTCGATTCCTGCGTCGCCAGCCAGCGCGAACCAATGTAGGCGAAGTCGGCACCCATGGCCTGCGCAGCCAATATGGCGTCGCCAGTGGCGATCGATCCCGACAGCGCTATCGGCCCCTTGAAGAATTTGCGCACTTCGCCCACCAGCGCAAACGGCGACAGCGCCCCCGCATGACCGCCCGCACCCGCCGCCACCAGTATCAGTCCGTCCACCCCCGCTTCCAGCGCCTTCTGCGCATGCCGGATCGAGACCACGTCGTGCAGCACGATGCCTCCGTAGCCGTGGATGGCGTCGAGCATCTCGCGCGGCGGCGCGCGCAGCGAGGAGATGATGATCGGGACCTGGTGCTTGACGCACATGGCCACGTCGTGCTCAAGCCGGTCATTCGACTGATGCACGATCTGGTTGACGGCAATCGGCCCTACCCGCACCTGGGGATTGGCGCTCTGGTAGTCGGCCAGCTCTTTTTTCAGGTCGGTCAGCCAGGTGTCGAGCAGTTCGGCAGGCCGCGCGTTCAACGCGGGAAATGAGCCGACGATGCCCGCCTTGCACTGCGCCGCCACCAGCGCAGGACCGCTGGCGATGAACATGGGTGAGGCAATCACGGGCAGGGACAGGTTCTGCAGCACAGCGGGCATGGTCATGGGGATCTCGCAAAAAAAAGTCGGTTGCGGGCCATTATAGAGCGAAAAAAGTACGATCGTGCTGGAAAAATGCAGCGAGTGTCCTGAGTTGGAAATCCGTTGAATTACCAATGCGGCGAAATCACCCCAGGGCAATGACTAAAGCACAGCAAGGCCGGGGCGTGGCGAGCATTTGTGAAGCGGTATTGGGGCGGTACCCGCCGCACCAAATCAAGGAATGGATAACCCAGAGCACTAGCCTTCGTGATTGACCAACATGCCGCCCTCGACCCGCGCGGCCCCGGCCCGCAGCAGCGCCGCCACTGCCCATTGCGCCAGTTCTTCCGGCGCCTGGCGCAGGTAGCGCCGGCGCGCGCCTTCCATCACCGGAATTGCCGATAGCAGCGCAGGTAGCGCCGCCAGTGCGATCCGCTGGCGTTCGAGCAGAAGGAACTTGAGAATGACCTTGACGGCGTTTTCGGCATTGCGTGCAGGCCCCGCCTGCAGGTAGTCCAGCCGCGACCGCGCCCGCGCCAGCGCACTGCCCACATCTTCGAACGGCGCGCCATGACCGGGGATCACGAGTCTTACATCCAGCTGGGCGATCAGGTCGAGCGTGGCCGCTGCTTCTTCGAAGCCCGATTCGCCATCGAGCTCGGGAAAGATGACGCCGAAGCCGTGCTCCCACAAGGCGTCGGCCGAGATCAGCAAGCCTTCGCGTTCGCAGTAAAAAATGAGCGAATGCGGGTCGTGCCCGGGCGCGCCCAGGGCCTGCCACGCCAACCCGCCCAGCGCCAGCCGGTTACCGGGCCACACAACACTGTCGAACACGAAGCGCGGGCACTGCTGCCCGGTGGCCTTGTAACTGAGCGCGTCTTCGTCCCATTGACGCACTTTGTCCGCTTCGGCGGCAGGGATGGCGATGCTGCAGCCATGGCGCGCTTGCAGGGCCGCGTTGCCGCCGCAATGGTCGGAATGCAGGTGGGTGTTGACGATGCCTGCCAGCGCCGCCCCGCCAAGCGCGTGCTCGACCAGCGCCAGCGTCTGCGCGCTGTGGGTGACGTAGCCGCTGTCGATCAAAACCGCCGGCCCGGGGCCGGTAAAGAGGACGTTGTTGGACGACAGCCACCCGCGCTCAAATACACGCATGGTCGGTGGCAGCCGCCCGCCACTCATTTCTTCATCCGGAACGCCAGGGTGACGCGGGCAAATTCGACAAGGATGTCCTGCGTGCCGCCATTGAAGGTCATGAAGGCATTCCCGGTCCGCACCACGAGACGTGGCGGGAACAGCCACGTAAGAAATGGGATGCCGATCATGCGCGCACCCCGCACCTCCTGCCATTCCACCTGCCGCGTGTAGACCCAGCTCTGGCGAATCCCCTTGCTGTCGATGGTGGTCTCGGCGCGCAGGAACCAGTAGTAGGAGATGGCGAGCATAGCGCCGGCGCAGGCCAGCAGTGCCTTGACGCCGAAGCCAAACGCCGGCAGCGAGAAGCGCATGGCGACGCTGACACCATATACCGCCAGCGCCAGTGTGACGATGGTGGCAAAGACCTTGAAGCCGCGCGAATAGGCAGGCCCTGTCACACTGTTCCGGGGTGCGTAGACACTCATTTGAAGTCCAGTTGCTGTTCTCGGCGCCGGATCTCGGCCCACACGGCGCGCTTGGCGCTGTCGCTGGCACTGCTCCAGCCAATGATTTCATCGATCGTGCGCAGGCAGCCGCGGCACAGGCCCGTATCGGGCGCCATTTCGCACAGGCTGATGCAGGGCGAGGGCACGGGAGTTTGCTGTTCCGGCATCATGCGGCGATCAGCTCCACGCGGTTGCCAAAAGGGTCGGCCACGGTGGCGCGCCGGCGTCCATTGACGCTCTCTTCCTCCGTCACGGCAACCCCTGCCTGCGCCAGGCTGCCCAGAAGGCCGGCAAAGTCACTGGTCGTAAATGCGGGATGGGCTTTGCGGGCAGCCTGAAATTGCGGGTCCGCTCCCAGGTGCAGCTGCGCCGCCCCGCACTGGAACCAGACGCCGCCGCGCACGGCGAGCACCGCCGGCTTGGGTATCTCGGCCAGGCCCAGTACGCCGCCATAGAACTGGCGCGCAATGGCTTCGCCGCCCACCGGCATGGCCACCTGCACATGGTCCAGGGCTGTGATGTATCGCATTTCCTCACTCCTGTGTCTTGAATCAGACATTATCGCATTCAAGCGAATCACGCTTGACCAGGGGCTGCATTTCTGTAGACTACCATCCATATAGATGGTGTATGGATGCCACATAGATGATTACGAGACACAGATGAACGCCCGCGACTTGAAACCAAAACTTGCTGAATCGGAAAAAATCACGATCAACCTGGGCCATATCGACCTTGGGCAAATCGATCTCCTGGTCAATGAAGGCTTTTATTCGAACCGTACGGACTTGATCCGCACGGCGATCAGGAACCAGCTCAATACCCATGCGGACGTGGTGCGCCAGACTGTGGCTCGCAAGAGCCTGGTCCTGGGACTGCACCATTACTCACGCGCGGACCTGGAGGCAGCGCTCAAGGCCGGCGAACGCCTGCAGATCCAGGTGCTGGGCATGGCGAGCATCGCCGCCGATGTCCCGGTCGAGCTGGCCTTGGAAACCATTGATTCGATTCATGTGCTTGGAGTGTTGCATGCGAGTAGCGCACTCAAGACCGCCCTGGCAAGTCGCATCCAGTGAAGCGCCTAATGAAGGAACACCATGAAATTCAATAGCAAACTGATGGAGCGCATGCGCGCGGCCACCACAACCTTGTCAGGCAAGGGCCCGGAGGCGGCCACGGCTGCCATCCAGGATGCGCTCAAGGTACTGTCACCGCGCCAGCCAGCCCAGTCACCGCAGCCGGCGCCGCCCATGCGCGACATCAACCCGCCGCCGGGCACTGCCGCCAACAGCCAGACCCGGCCGGAGGCGGAGCAGCATGCCCATGCGCGGGCAGCGTCGGCGCCACCGCCGCCGCGTACGCCCATGCAGGATGTGCAGGAGCAGCTCAAGTCGCTCATGCCGGACATGCTGGCCAATATGGAGCGCCACGGTGTCGGCAACATGCAGGGTTTCAAGATGCCCGGTGCGATGCAGGGCGGCATGAGCACGGCGCCGCCATTGCCAGGGAAATTTGTTGACGGCAGCTATACCAATGCGGCGGGCACGCGCAGCTACAAGCTGTACATTCCGAGCACGTACGCGGGGGAGGCCGCGCCGCTGGTGGTGATGTTGCACGGCTGCACCCAGGATCCCGACGACTTTGCCAACGGTACCCAGATGAACCTGCTGGCCGAGGAAATGGGCTGCCTGGTCGTGTATCCGGCCCAGTCACAGCAGGCCAATGCGTCGCGCTGCTGGAACTGGTTCAGCGCGGTCGACCAGCAGCGCGGACAGGGCGAACCGTCCATCATCGCGGGCATCACGGAAACCATCATGCACGATCACGCCGTCCGGCGCGACCAGGTGTTTGTGGCCGGCCTGTCCGCCGGCGGCGCCATGGCTACCATCATGGGAACGCTGTATCCGGACCTGTACGCGGCCGTGGGTGTGCATTCGGGCTTGCCGTTTGCCGCCGCCCATGACCTGCCGTCGGCACTGGCAGCCATGAAGGGCAATTTTGGATCGGCCAGGCCAAGCGGCAAGCCGGTTCCCATCATTGTGTTTCATGGCGATAAGGACACGACCGTCCATCCTGCCTGCGGGGACGAAGTCATCAAGCAAGGAGCGCACACGGCGTCGCGCGATATCGTGGTCGAGCCAGGCCGGGTACCCGATGGGCATGCCTACACCCGCACGGTTCACCAGCGCGCCGACGGCACGCCCCAGGCAGAACAATGGCTGATCCATGGCGCGGGCCACGCCTGGTCGGGCGGCAGTGTGCACGGCAGCTATACGGATGGCAAAGGGCCTGACGCCAGCCGCGAAATGATGCGCTTCTTCCAGACCAAGCGCTAGCGCAGCACCGGGTGGCGCGGCGCGCCATCCGGCTAGCGAGTTGTGCGCGACTTTTCGAAGTACAGCTTCATGCCGAGCACCCCGGCGGCAAGCATCAGCGTGATGCTGTTGGCCACGACGACGGGCACCGAGTTTATGGCGATCCCGTAGGCAAGCCACAAGCCGACGCCAAACATGAAGATGGCGTACATGCCCACCGATAGGCCGGGCGCGCCACGCTGGCGCCAGACCATCAGGACCTGTGGAATGAAGGCACCCGTGGTGCACACGGCTGCTGCAAAACCAAGGTGTTCCGCGGTAAGGGGCATGCATGCTTTCTGCTCATTGAAGTCCTCCGATTATAAGTTAGCAGGCGGTGATCCCGGATATCGGTGTCGTACGAGTGGCCCATGGCGCCCTCCCCTGATGCATTGTCAGGGACTGTCCGGCTTGGACCACGATTTTCGTCAATCGCTCGCGGGCAGGACGGGGGAACTTTGCTGGGATGCGATATGCCGCGCCAGGCAGGCGGGGCACCAGCAGCTGGCGTCCACGCCCGGCACGGCCACCACGGGCGGCAGCGCCACGCACCAGCATGGGGCGTCGAGCCCGTCGGCCATGGCGCATCCGAAACTGGCGCCGCAGCGGCTGCAGGTACTCATGCGGAAGGCTCTTTCATAGGGGCAGTGGACAATTACGGCTCAGCCTAACGGAACGGGAATTAAAATACAACAAGTTGGCCCTATAATGGCCACAGGGTTCGCCCTGTTGCCTGTAAAATCTCGCAAAATTTTAATCGGACCTGCCATGACCGCTCCTTTGCCCAATTTGAAAATCGACTCGTCCGACGACCTCGCCTCGGTCTCCCCGCAGATCAAGGCGCAGATCCTGGCCGAAGCGTTGCCGTACATTCGTAATTTCCATGGCAAAACCATTGTCATCAAATACGGCGGCAACGCCATGACCGACGAGCGCCTCAAGCATGGCTTTGCGCGCGACGTCATCCTGCTCAAGCTGGTGGGCATGAACCCGGTGGTGGTGCACGGCGGCGGCCCGCAAATCGACAATGCGCTCAAAAAGATTGGCAAGCAAGGCAGTTTCGTGCAGGGCATGCGCATTACCGACGAAGAAACCATGGAAGTGGTGGAGTGGGTGCTGGGCGGCGAAGTGCAGCAGGATATCGTGATGCTGATTAACCACTACGGTGGCCAGGCCGTGGGCCTGACCGGCAAGGACGGCGGCCTGATCCGCGCGCGCAAGATGGCCATGCCGGACAAGGAAAATCCTGGCGAGTTCCTGGACATCGGCTTTGTCGGCGAAATCGATGCCATCAACCCCGCCGTGGTCAAGGCCCTGCAGGACGATGCGTTCATCCCGATCATTTCGCCGATCGGCTTCGGCCAGGATGGCCAGGCCTACAACATCAACGCCGACGTTGTCGCCGGCAAGATCGCGGAAATCCTGAAAGCGGAAAAGCTGATCATGATGACCAACATCGCCGGTGTACAGGACAAGAAGGGCAACCTCGTGACCGACCTGTCGGCCCGTGAAATCGATGAAATGTTTGCCGACGGTACCATCTCCGGCGGCATGCTGCCAAAGATCTCGTCCGCGCTCGATGCTGCCAAGTCGGGCGTGAACACGGTCCACATTATCGATGGGCGCATCGAACACTCTTTACTGCTCGAAGTCTTGACCGAACAGGCGTTTGGAACTATGATCCGCTCGCACTAAGTTTTTGTGGCAGCGCTCGCTGCCGCATCTGCCGCCCTTTTAGCTCAGTGGTAGAGCACTCCCTTGGTAAGGGAGAGGCCACGTGTTCAATCCACGTAAAGGGCACCAATCCCCCGCATGTGCCTCAATACACCCGCTCGACCTGCAGGCCGCGCGCGCGCAGCAGCGCCGGCACACTGCCATTGCCGACCAGATGCAATACACCGACGGCAGCCACTGCATTGTCGGTGCGCGCCAGGATTCCCGCCAGCTTGTCGGCCATCGCCACATTGCGTTCATCGAGCAACACTTTTTTCATGAAGCGGCCCGCCACGCTGGTGTCCTTGGCCGTACGTTCGGCAATCTTGTCAAAACCCTCCTGGTCGGCCGTGCGCCAAGCCTCGACGATCATGCGCACTTCCTCGCTTTGCTTGCCCGATTCGATCAGGGCCACGCTGTCTTCGAGCAGGCGCAGCTGTTCAGCTTCGGACAGGCGGCTGAACAGGCTCATCTGCGAGGCTGGTGTCTCCAGCGCCACGATCGGCACCTTGGCTGCCCGCGCCAGCTGCGCCAGGTGGCCATCGACGGACAGGTCGGCGCGGTAGCCAAGGCTGGCGTACTCGGCCATGGCCAGCACGGTGGCCACCAGCCAGGGCTTGAGCCGGGCGACGGCTTCAGGGTCGAGGCCGGCATTGCTGATGGCCTTGTCGATGCGGCGGCGCAGGGCCGGGGCGATCGGAGCCCCACTCTCGCCCGGTTGCTTCATCCCATGGGCTTGCATGGCCTGGGCAATGATGGCGGGGTCTTGCGCCGGATCGATTTCCAGCGCCAGCACCGAGGCCTTGCTGACGGCATCGGCAATGCGCGGCTCGAGCGGGTAGAATCCCGGCTGGCCGACGTGCATGGTGCCAAACAGATACATGGTGTGGCCGTTGGCGGCGACCTTGAACAGCGCGCCGCGGTCCGCGCCCCAGGCCGGTCCGGCCAGCAGGCAAAGCACGCTCAGGAACACCGTGATAATCTGACGTCGCATTCAATTTCCTTGATGAATTTTTCGCGTAAAGCCACTCCTGTGCCGAATAGTACCGCGTCCTCCCCGCTCTGGCTCTTTGATCTGGACAATACTTTGCACGATGCTTCCCATGCAATTTTTCCCACGATTAGCGCGAACATGAATGTATTTATCGCGCGCCTGCTCGGTGACGGGGTCACCCATGCGACGCGCGAACAGGTCGATGCGGCGCGCATCGGTTACTGGAAACGCTACGGCGCCACCCTGCTCGGCCTGGTCAAGCACCACCAGGTCAACGCCACCGAGTTCCTGCGCGACACCCACCACCTGGACGACCTGGCCAGCATGATGCGCTTTGAACGGGGAATCTCGCGCCTGCTCGCGCGTCTGCCGGGCCGCAAGATCCTGCTGACCAATGCGCCTACCCGTTATTCGAGCGACGTGATGCGGCACCTGGGCCTGCGCCGCCACTTCAGCCACCACATCGCCATTGAAAACATGCAGGTCCACGGCCAGCTGCGCCCCAAGCCGTCCAGCCTCATGCTGCGCCGGCTGCTGCGCAAGCATGGGGTGGCGGCCTCGCGCTGCATCCTGGTGGAAGACACGCTGGACAACCTGCGCAGCGCCAAGCGCGTGGGCATGCGCACGGTGTGGGTCACCCAGTACCTGCGCATGCTCGAAGCCAGTGGCAGCGCCGCCCTGCCGCGCATGCGAAAACGCCCCGCGTTCGTGGATGTCAAAGTAAAATCGCTACGCCAGCTGCCGGCCCGCCTGCACCGGCTGCGCACTTCCCCCACCCTACCAGCGAGATAACATGGCAAGCACCAAGCCGGGTCAGCGCAAACTGCAAATTCTCCAGGCCCTGGCCGCCATGCTGGAGCAGCCCAAGGGCGAGAAGATCACCACGGCGGCACTGGCCAGGCGGCTTGAGGTGTCCGAGGCTGCCCTGTACCGCCATTTCGCCAGCAAGGCCCAGATGTTCGAGGGCCTGATCGATTTTATCGAGTCCAGCGTGTTCGGCCTGATTAACCAGATCGCCGAACGCGAAGAGCGTGGCCTGGACCAGGTCACCGCCACGGTGCAGATGCTGCTCAGTTTTGCCGCCAACAATCCGGGCATGACGCGGGTGCTCACGGGCGACGCCCTGATCAACGAGGACGAGCGCCTGCAGCTGCGCATGAACCAGTTTTATGACAAGGTGGAGCTGGCGTGCAGGCAGTCGCTGCGCCTGGCCGTCACCCAGGGCCACGGCCAGGAAGCCGATGTGGCGGCGCGCGCCACGCTCCTGGTGAGCTATGTCACCGGGCGCTGGCACCGCTTTGCCCGCAGCGGCTTTCGCACCGGCCCGGCCGAAGGCAGCGCCCTGCACCTGTCGCTGATGCTGGCCGCGTGAACGCCCCGCTGCACGACTGCTTCGCGCTGCTGGACGACGCCAGCGCGGCTGATCCGCGCCACGCCCGTTCGCGCCTGTACAGCGGCCACGCCGGCACCCTGGCATGCCTTGATGCTGCCGGCTGGCCGCCACTGCTCGCCGCCATGCAGGACGCCTTGCAGCGCGGCCTGTTTGCCGTCCCCGTGCTGAGCTATGAACTGGGCAGCCACCTGATGGGCATTGACGCCCATCCCCTGCCCGGTCCACTGGCGCAGGTGCTGCTGTTCGAGCGCTGCACCCAGCTCGCGCCCGACGCGGTAGAGGCATGGCTGGCGAAACAAGCCGGCGCGCTTTGCGGCCCGGCCGGCATCGCCAATGTACGTGCCAACGTCGACCAGGCGCAGTTTGCACAGGCGCTTGGCGCCATCCACAACTACATCGAGGCTGGCCACACCTACCAGGTCAACTACACCTATCGCCTGCACTTTGACGCCTTTGGCTCGCCGTACGCGCTCTATGCCAGGCTGCGTGCCCGCCAGCCGGTGCCTTACGGCGCCCTGATCGGGCTGCCCAGCGGCGGCGCCATCCTGTCCCTTTCGCCGGAACTGTTCGTGCGCCACGCGCAGGGAGAGCTGGTGACGCGGCCGATGAAGGGCACGGCGCCGGCCAGCGATGACGATGCCGACAACGCGCGCCGCGCCGCGGCACTGGCAGCCGACGCCAAGAACCGGGCAGAAAACCTGATGATCGTGGACCTGTTGCGCAATGACCTGGGACGCGTCGCCACCACCGGCAGCGTGACGGTGCCAAACCTGTTCGACGTGCAACGCTACAGCAGCGTGCTGCAAATGACGTCCACGGTACGCGCCCGACTGCGCCCCGGCGCCGGGCTGGCCGAGATCTTCGCGGCGCTGTACCCGTGCGGCTCCATCACGGGTGCCCCCAAGCGCCGTACCATGGAAATCATCCGCGAACTCGAACCGGCCGCGCGCGGCGTCTACACCGGTGCCATTGGCTGGTTCGATCCGCCGGCCGGCCACGCGATGGGCGACTTTTGCCTGTCCGTGCCGATCCGCACACTGGCCCTGGGCCCGCAGCAGGACGGCGTGCGGCAGGGCGAAATGGGCGTGGGCGCCGGCATCGTGTTCGACAGCGACGCCGGCGAGGAGTATGCCGAGTGCCAGCTCAAGGCGCGCTTCCTCACCGGCCTGCCAAACGATTTCGAGCTGTTCGAGACCATGCAGCTGAACGGGCAGCGCTGCCCCATGCTGGCGCAGCACCTGGCGCGGCTGGCGTCGTCGGCACGCTACTTCGGCTTCGCCTGGAACCAGGATGCTGCCGCCGCTGCCATCGAGGCAGCGGCGTCCCAGCTGGCAGAGGGCACGCACCGCCTGCGCCTTGGCCTGCGCCAGGACGGCGCCGTCAGCGTCGCCATTTCCCCGCTGCTGGCGCTGGTGCAGCCGGTGGGACTCGTCGTGGCACAGGGCGCAACGAGCGCGGACGATCTGTTCTTGCGCCACAAGACCAGCATCCGTACGCGCTACGATGAGGCCTGGCGCGCGGCCGAAGCACAAGGCGCCTTTGACGCATTGTTTTTCAATGAACGCGGCGAGCTGACCGAGGGTGGGCGCAGCAATGTCTTTGTCAGGCTTGCGGGCCGCTGGTACACCCCGCCCCTTTCCTGCGGCGTGCTGCCTGGCGTGATGCGCGCGCACGTCCTGGCCGATCCCGCGTGGCAGGCGAGTGAACGCGTGATCACCGCCTCCATGCTGGCGCAGGCAGAGGAGCTGATGGTGTGTAATGCCCTGCGCGGCCCGCTCAAGGCGCGCCTTGTGGCCTGACTAGAGCCAGGCCAGCAGATGCGAACGCACCTGGGGTGAGGACAGCAGCTGCATATGGCCCGTATCGCACACTACCGCCTTGTCAAAACCGAAATCCGGGTCCTCGCCCAGCGCGCTGCGCAAGGGCACCAGGCCGTCGCCGGCCAGCAGCAGGTCCTTGAGGTCTCCGGGACAGCTGCCGAGGGTGGCGCCGATGGCATGGCATTGCACGCCACGCGGCGCCGGCAAGGATGTGTGATGCGGTGCGCCTGCAAACCGGTCGCCGCCGGCAAAGTCCTGGGCCAGCACACTGCCGTGGCGCAGGTCGGTGATGCCTTCGCTGCGCAGGCGCGCCAGCCGGGCAAACGGCGCACTGTAAGGCGAGCCTTCAGTCAGCATGCCTATCCAGTTGCCGCCCCGTTCCAGCGGCGCCCCATGGTGGGGCGTGCCCAGGAATACCAGTTTGCTGAGCAGGCCGCGCCAGCCATGGCCGGCAAGCTCGGCGTGATGACAGGCGCTGCGCGCCACCAGGCCGCCCATGCTGTGGGCGACGATGACGACTTCCCGCACCGGCATGGGCCAGGCATCGACCAGTTCCTGCAGTTGGCGCGCCAGTGCTGCGCCGTTGCGGGAAATATGCAGGCCGCTGTTGTATTCCAGGTAGACAGGACAATAGCCGCGCTCGGCCGCCAGGGTGGCGCCGTGGTCCACGCCATCGCGCAGCCACTGGCTGCCATTCATGCACAGGCCATGGGCCAGCACCACGATACGGTCAGACACGTCGCCCACCGGCCGCAGGTGCATGGAAATGGCCAGTGGATTGGCGGAGGCCGCCAGGCGATCTCCCAGCACGCCATTGAGCGCCGCCACCACCGCCGCCCGCCCCGGCCAGCCGGCATCGCCGCCCAACAGCGGCACCAGGCGCCGCGCCATGCCATCGACACCGCCACCGACGACGCGCGTGACCGATTTGACGCTGCGGTAGACCAGCGCTGTCACGCCCGCCACCGGGCGCACGGCCGGTCGCAGCACGGCCGCGCCCAGCGCCTTGTCCAGCACATTCATGTGCACCGCTTCCACCAGCTCGGTCACCCCGTGGACGGCTTCCAGCGCCAGGCGCGAGGCGCCCAGCAGGTCGGCGCCGAGGGAGGGCTTGACGGCCATCGGGCTCAGGACCCGAGTGCCTGTTCGATCCTGGCAACCAGCTGCTTGTCTTCAGGCGTGACCTTGCTGGGGAAATGCTCGATGACCTTGCCATTGCGGCCGATCAGGTACTTGGTGAAGTTCCACTTGGGCTCCTTGCCCGTGATGCGCGTGAGCTGGCTGTGCAGGGGATTGGCGCTGCTGCCGGTGACGGCGGACTTGGCGAACATGGGAAATTTCACGCCATAGGTGTTGTAGCAGAAATCAGCGATTTCCTTGGCATTGCCCGGCTCCTGTTTGCCGAAATCATTCGACGGAAAGCCCAGCACCACCAGGCCCTTGCCGCCATATTTGGCGTACAGCTTTTCCAGCCCTTCGTACTGGGACGTAAAGCCGCAGTAACTGGCGGTATTGACCACAAGTACAACCTTGCCCTGGTACTGGCACAGGTTTTGCGGCGCATCATCCTGCAGCCGCTTGAAGGTCTGGTTGAGCAAGGCCGGGCAAGTGGCCGGCGCAGCGCCGGTCGGGACGGCAGGAGCCTGGGCCCGGGCCGGCACGGTGGCAAACATGGCCGACACGCCCAAGGCGCAAACAAGTGCTGTTACGTTGGTCATCATTTTCCCGGACGCTAAAAATAGAGAATTCATTCTATGCCAATTTTCCAGGCAGCGCCCGGGACCGCAAAGGCTGTCCGCCCGGGGTTGTCAAAAGGCCGCATCCGATACACAAAACAGCTTGCTTAAAAAAATTCCGTACGGCAATATTCGTGGTCTTTACTATTCCATTGCGAAGGTCCACCATGCCGGCAGCGAGTCCCAGCACGACGGTCAACCAGCATTACTTGAGCAAGGTCATGGGGCTGGCCGAGGTCATGGATGTGGCCGCCAGCGAAGACATTCTGGACCTGCGCGGCATGAAGCTGGTGGCCAAGGGTGCCCGCCTGACCCGCGCGCAGCAGGACACGCTTGGCCAGCACCGCTTGCGCCAGCCGCTGGAATCGGTGCTGGTGGCGGAAGGCGCGGCTGATCCGGCCACCATTGTTGCCCACGCCACCCGCATTCTCGATACCAGTGCGCCGCTGCGGCGCATCATCGGCGCCGTGCGCGGCGGCGGCCCCACGCCGCTGGCCTTGCTTGGCGCAATGCGCCTGGGTCAGGCCATGCGCATGATGCTGACCCTGGTCGAGCGCGGCGGCCCCCATGCCCTCGACCACAGCATTACCGTCAGCCTGCTGTCGGTCTGCATGGCCAAGCAACTGAACCTGGCGCCGGACGGCCAGATGATTGCCGCCCTGGCCGGGCTCCTGCACGACATTGGCGAGCTGTATATTGACCCGGCCTACCTCAAGCCGGGCAAGCGCTTGCTGCCGCACGAGTGGTCGCACCTGGTCGTCCATCCCCTGATTGGCCAGGTGCTGATCGGCGACCTGGAATCCTACCCGGCGGCAGTGGGGCGGGCTGTGGCAGAGCATCACGAGCGCGCCGACGGCACCGGCTATCCGCGCCAGCTGCACGGCAGGGAGCTCAGTGCGGCTGGCCAGGCCGTGGCCGTGGCGGAAATGATTTCCGGCGTCTTGCAGAAAGACTTGCCGCTGGAACGGGCTGAACTGGCTCTGAAAATCGTGCCCGGCGAATACGCCCACGATCTCTTGTCCGCCGTGTCCGGCGCGCTGCGCAGCCAGGAACAGGGCAGCGCGCCGGCTGCTCCGGGCCCGGCCGGCGAGGGCGTTGACACCCTGGGGCGCCGCATAGCCTGCATCCTGGAGGCCGGCCGCGTTCTACAGCGCAGCAAGGCGCCCAAGTCTGCGCGCGCAACGCAATTGCTGGACCGCACCATGGACCGGGTGGCAACCATTGAACGGGCCTTTGTCAGCACCGGCCTGGACTTTTATGCCCGCCACAGCCACGGCCTGCCCGATCCGGACCGCAGCATGCTGTTTGAAAAAGATGTTGCGAGCCGCGAAATCCAGTGGCGCCTGCGCGATATTGCGCGCGACGTGGCCCTGCACTGCAGCGCCTCGGCCAGCGACATGGCGCTGTTCGCTTCGCTCATCTGCATGCTCGATGACGATACCAGTACGCCCGTGCCGGGCCTGCAGATTGGCGCGCAAAGCGCAGCGTCTGCCTAGGAAATGGTGAGCCGGGCCAGCTCCTGGTCCGGCGCCGGGTACGCCAGCTCGAGCGCGCCGAGAATCTCCAGCAGCAGCGTGGACACCAGCAGGTTGCGGTGGGTCTTGGCATCGGCCGGGATGATGTACCAGGGCGCATGCTCGGCGTCGGTGGCAACGATGGCCTCTTCGTAAGCCTGGCGATACTCGTCCCAGCGCTTGCGCTGCACAATGTCGTTTTCGTCGAACTTCCACTGCTTTTCCGGGTCCGCAAGGCGGGCCTGCAGCCGCTTGCGCTGCTCATCGCTGGAAATATGCAGGAACAGCTTGACGATCACGGTGCCCGTTTCAGCCAGCATGCGCTCGAAATCGCGGATGTGAGCCAGGCGGCGCCGGCACTCCGGCTCATCAATCTGATGCTGCACGCGCGGCACCAGCACATCTTCATAATGGCTGCGGTTGAAGACCGCGATCTCGCCGGCCACCGGCACCTGCTGATGCACGCGCCACAGGAAGTCGTGCGCCGCCTCCACGTCGTTGGGCGCCTTGAACTGCACCGCCCGCACGCCCATGGGATTGAGCCGGCTGTACAGCGAACGCACCAGCCCATCCTTGCCGGACGTGTCCATCCCCTGCAACACGATCAGTACCTTGCGCCGGCGCTGGGCAAACAGCATTTCCTGCAGCCGGGCGATCTGCTCGGTCAGCCCGGCCGTAGCGTCGCGCTCGGCCTGCTTGATGTCATGGCGCGAACGCTTGTCGCGCCCATCCCTGGCGCGCAGGGGCGTGCGTGCGGCATCGTCGTCGCGCAGGCGCAGCTGTGGGCCGGCCCGCAGGCGTTCGCGCAGCGGCGCCGGCATCAGCCCAGGGCCCTGTGTTCGATCTTCAGGCACTTGTCCATCACCACGTCAAGGCCTGCGGCCGCGGCCAGGTCGGCAGCCTCCTGGTTGACAATGCCGAGCTGCATCCACAGGCAGCGCGCGCCTGCCTCCACTGCGTCGCGGGCAATCGGCGCCATGGCGTCGGCACTGCGGAAGCAGTCCACGATATCAATGGCGGTCCCAGGCGTGAGCGAAGCAGCAGCTTCTTGCAGGGTTGCAAACACAGGCTCGCCGAGGATCTGTTGGCCCGCATAGCTAGGGTTGACGGGAAGGATACGGTAGCCATGCTGTTGTAAATATGCCGCAACGCCGTGACTGGCCCGCTCGGGCTTGGCAGAGAGGCCGACCACTGCAATGATCGAACTTTCCTTGAGAATTTCTTGAACTGTTTTCATAATGGGCGAGCAGGCAGAAGGGACTAAAAGATTAACAGATTCACCAGTGCGACCGGCGCGGGTTTGAAACTGCCACCTCCCCCTGGTTGACCTGTATCATTCCGCGTCGTTAGGTAATCATTAATATTGCTGTCGCATCTACTGCCGATCTTCCACCGAAAGGATTTCCCCCATGTTTGCACTCCGCTCCCTGCGGCCACTTCTTGTGGCCGCCTCTCTCCTCTGCACCCCGCTGAGCCAGGCGCAGGTATCGGCCCAGACCGGCTCGGTCTATCTGGAAGCGGAATGGGGCAATCATGTGGGCTATGAACTCGACGGTCCCACCACCTGGATGCACGGTGTCGATGGCATCATGTATGGCAGCGACCACGTGTCGCGCGCTAACGATGGCGTCAACCTGTTCTTCGAGCGTGGCGACCAGCGCTGGCTGCTGCAATTCGTGGCGCCGGCCTTCGATCCGGCCAGTGGGGAGGCACCTGGCAATCCTTTGCGGGTGGGCCGGTACGACAATGTCATGGGAGACTGGCGCTTTGCCCCGAAGCACGCCGGCATGCTCATTTCCAGCCCCATGGGCGAAGTCTGGGACTGGTCAGGCTGGTTTAATGTGCGCGAAATTGCCTATGCCGACAATGGCGATCTGGCCCGTTTTGCCGTGGACTTTCGCCAGTACGATACGCTGGACCAGACCGGTCCCGCACTGATTGGCTCGCTGCGCTATAACAGCACGATCGGCATTCACGATGTGCCGGAACCGGGCAGCGTCGCGCTGGTGCTGCTGGGCCTGGGGTTGACTGCCTGGTCGGTGCGGCGCCGCCGCGCCTGACGCAAGCGCTACCCTAGCGGTCGGCGAAAACGTCGTTCCAGCTCGGCTTTTCCGGCAGCTTGGTCAGGAAAGCCGCGTTGGCCTGTTCGATCTCGTTGATTTCATGCAGCACTTCCTTGGGAAAGCCGGCCCGCTTGCTGGCGCGGGTCTGCATCGATAGCGAGGTCAGGTAGTCTTCCAGATGGTTGGGTTCTTTGCAGAACATGCGGATGCGTTCCCAGACGTGCGGGTAGGCCGCCTTGGTGTGGCCGTGCGGCGCCAGCGCATCGAGCGCTTCCGGGGTGAGCGAGGTCGGGCGCGCGAACAGGATTTCGCTGTGCGGTCCCGCGAAGTCGGAATTGGGCGCTGCCATCATGGTTGCCGGGTCGGCATCGTTTTTCTTGACCGGGCCGGGCAGCACCACCGAGCCAAACAGGCGCATCATCTGTTCGCTGGTCGGGAGCTTTTGCTTGTCCCAGCAAAAATGCTTGATTCCTGCCCCCTTGAGCAGCTGGGCATTCGAGCCAGGACTCTGGTCGACCACGCCACCGGTCTTCAGTTCGATCACGCAGATGAGCGACAGGCGCGCATCGAATACCGCGTAATCGACCTTGCGGCCCACCAGGTATTCTTTTTCCGAGCGGCGCTGCTTGGTGTCGGTGCTGATCGGCGTCATCAGGGCGCGCAATTCCACATCCGGGAACACATAGCATTTGGGGAGCGCACGGCGCAGGCGGCCGTAGAACGCTTTCTGTTCGCTTCTGAAAAATGGCTTCTTGGTGAAGGCCGGTACGACTTCAGAGGCGGTGCTTTTCTTTAACAGACGCGACAACATGGCGGTGGCATTTACAAGAGGAACGGGTTGCTAGTGTCTAATTTCTTTGCAATGAACACAAGATAAAAATGATAAAAGACGCCACAGCCGTTGTGTAAATGTAAAACATGGTCACGGATTGGCGCGCGGGCTACGCTTGTCCGCGCTGCCTGCTCTGGCCTGGGCCCCGGCCAGCAAGGGGAATGGATTGATGGCCCCTCCGGCTCCATAGACGCCATAGTGCAGGTGCGGCGGCGTGCTGGCGGCATTGCCCGTATTGCCCACATAGCCCAGCAGCGACCCGGCCTGCACGCGCTGCCCGGGCTTGATGTCGGCAATGCGGTCGAGGTGGGCGTAGTAATGGCGCTGGTTGCCCGGCCCCATGACCCACACCACCTTGCCGCCCAGATTGGTTTCCTCGATGCGCAGGATGATGCCCTCCACGGAGGCGCGGACCGGCGTGCCCCGTGCCGCAAAGATGTCGATGCCTTCATGGCGGCGGCTGGACGTCCGGAACGCTTGCCAGGTATCGCGCAATTGGCGCACCTCAACTCCCTCGACAGGCATGTTCAACGATGACGGAAGCGGCATGGACGCCAGGCGAAATCCGTACAGGGCCAGGCTCAGCCACGGGTAGGCGGCATAAGCCAGGGCGCAAAACAGGATCAGCACAACAAGACGTCGGAACATGAGGCGGCATATCAGGAGGAAAAAGATGCAGTCTACCCTCGATCAACAAAATATACATAAGCACTTATGTATTGTGATAGCATGTGTCTGAGGCGCTTGGGATGATTCCCTTGCCGCTGGCAACAAGCCCACATCTCACTACAGGTGCCACATGACCGCTGTACTTAACCCCGCCGCCGTCAAACCCGGCCTGCGCACGCGCCTCATGGCGCATCCTTTCATCCAGGCCGTCCTGGGCATCGTGCTCACCTTTGCTGCCGTTCCCCTGACCATGATCACCGTGTCCGTGCTCGTGGAAAAGCCGTATCGCGTGGTATGGCCACAGCTGCTGGCGGCGGTGCTGGTCTGGTTTGGCTACCGCTTCTACGTGCGCCGCATCGAAAAGCGGGAGCCTGTGGAACTTGCCACGCGGGGCATGGGGCGGGAACTGGGCGCGGGTCTGCTGATGGGCTCGGCGCTGGTCAGCGTGACCTTCGCCCTGCTCTGGATGCTTGGCGCCTACCGGTTTGACGGCATGAACCCACTGTCAGGCGCGCTGCTGCTGCCGCTGGCCGAACTGCTGCTGGTGGGGCTGGCGGAAGAGCTGATGTTCCGCGGCGTCATCTTTGGCGTGGCGCACCGTGCACTGGGCACCAGGTGGGCAATCGTGATCTCGTCGGCAATCTTTGCCCTGGGCCACCTGCCCAATGAGGGCGTGTCGATGCTTGCCGTGGCCGCCCTGGTTGCCTACGGCGTGCTGCAGGCTGCCCTGTACCTCAACACCCGCCGTTTGTGGGTCTGCATCGGCACGCACATCGCATGGAACTACTGTGTGGGCCAGGTGTTTTCGTCGGTCGTGTCGGGCCACGCCAGTGATGCAGGCTTGCTGCGCGGCCAGTTCATGGGCGACGCTCTGCTGACAGGCGGTGCATTCGGCGTGGAAGGCTCTCTGGTGACGGTTCTGCTCATTGCATGCGTGGCGGCATGGGTCCTGCACAGCCGCCGCCCCAGGGCTTGACGGCCCATGTCTTCCCGGGGCGACGGCCCGCGACGCCTATCACTATCCTTTTACTGTTGAGAAATTGCGCCACGGCCCGGATTCGGGCGGCGTAGGCGTCAAGCATAGTGCTCTGCGTCCGGCGGTGGCTGCACCCAGCCATGCTTGCGCTCTTCATAGACTGAGACGGCCGGCGCCGGAAACGTGGGGTCGGCGAAGGCGCCTACCGGTATCATGATGAATTCTTCCAGACCCTCGGCCTGATAGAAGACCGTGGCGCCGCAACGGGGACAGAAGTGAAACGTCGCGCTTGATCCCGAGTCGCCGGCAATGGCAAACGTGGTCGCGGTGCCGGACGTCGCGACATCTTTGCGGGCAAACCGTGCCTGCTGTGCGAACGGGCCGCCTGTGCGGCGCTGACAATTGAGGCAGTGGCAAATCGACACGCGAACCGGCTCGCCGTCCACCTGCGCCGTCAGCTGACCACAGCTGCAAGAGGCAATGCGCATATATGCTCCTGAATCGAAGAGGGTAACGCGCACATGATATCCCGGCAGACGACCTCCATCGAAGGGGCCGGAGCTGAAGCGCCGCTTGCTGAACCGCCCGCACTCGCGGCACGTTCCTTCGGCAAGTTTTCCTTCTCACGCCTCGCCTGCACCGGATGCCACTGTGGTGTTTTCGGCATTCTTGCCACAGCCTTTGTGCTGATTCTTTGCCCCACTTGCAGAAACAGGACGAACCGCCGTGATCGGCCCTCAGCCCTGCCCTGACGGGGTTTCGTCCGCGCTATAGTGGCTCGCCTGAAGGCCTTCAGCACGCGCATCCGCGCCCCAATACGCAACAACAAGGAGCAAGACAATGATTCACGCACGCACCTACTCCGTGCTGAGCGGCCTGTTAGCCTGCCTGAGCGCATCTGCCATCGCCGCACCTGCTGGCCATGACGGCCTGCAGCTCAAACGATTGCAACAGGCGCAGCCGCCCCACCAGCGCCAGATCCTCCCCCCGACGGTGGAACAGTCGCGCTATCAGCTGCCGCCCACCAACAAGCCCCGCTACGACCTGCTGCCGCGCGACGGCCAGCGCATGCAGGCCATGGCAGCCACGCCCGCGTGCAAGAACATGGACACGCTGGCCTCCTACAGCGGGGCGGCACTGGCCGACTATGTCGCGCGCCTGCCTGATTACGAATGCACCTATCCGCTGTTTGGGCTGACGGCCTCGCAGGCCGCCCGCGTTTATTCCAATGCCAACATGAACGCCGTGGTGGCGCGCTTCAGTGCCGAGGCCGGCAGCTACAATGCCAGCACCGGTGCGGTGGCCAATCTCGCGCTTTACCTGCGCGCCGGCTATTACCTGGCTAGCGGCAGCGTCATCCCGGCGCTGCCGGCCGCACACACGACAGCGCTGCGCGCCCCGATCTGGCGCCTGGTGGAGGGCAGCGCCCTGTACCGGCCCAATCCGGTGGCAAGCACTACAGCCGGTGAGACAATCCGGCTGATCACCAATATGCACGATGAGGCTTACTATCTGCCGAGCATGAAGCGCCTCGTCACGCGTTTTACCAATACGGCCACCAGGCCTTCCGCGGCTGACGCTCTGAAGGACAGTAGCGCGGCAGGTGGCTTCACTTCGGCGCTCACCGTCATTTTCTACGCGCATTCACGTCCCGACGGCAAGGCCGTGCTGGCGTCCGATGCCAGCTATCCAGCGGCGCTGCACAATTTCGTTACGCGCAATAAGGCCGCCCTGCTCGCCTCCACCGTGTCCTACCAGCTCACCGACGCCGCCAATGAAGCCTACCGCTTCATGCAGCACGCCCAGCTCAAGCCCGCGGTTCGCCCCATGATCGAGGCCACACTGGCCAGCAGCAGCATGACCGGTGCCGACAGCGGCCTGTGGCTGGCGGCAGCGTCGGCCGTGAAGTACTACGACAATGCCAACTGCGCCTCTTACGGTACCTGCGACTACGCTTCCAGGCTGGCCAACGTGGTCCTCAAAGTGAGCCACACCTGCAGCCCCAGCCTGCGCATTCGCGCGCAGGACATGACGCTGGCGCAGCTCCAGGAATCGTGCGCCACGCTGGCCAAAGGCGACAGCTACTTCCACGAGATGCTGCAGACCAACCGCGTGCCGGTGGCCAATGACCGCAACACCACGCTGGAACTGGTGGTGTTCGACGACTTCGCCAATTACGCCAAATACGCATCTGTCATCTACGATATCGACACCAACAATGGCGGCATGTACCTGGAGGGCGACCCATCGGCAGCCGGCAACCAGGCGCGCTTCATTGCCCATGAAGCGTCGTGGCTGCGGCCCGTGTTCAAGGTGTGGAATCTGGAGCACGAATACGTGCACTACCTCGATGGCCGCTTCAACCTGGCAGGTGACTTTGGCGCTTCGGTGGCCAAGCCAACGGTGTGGTGGATCGAAGGGATCGGCGAATACCTCTCGCTCAAGAACGACAACCAGGCGTCCATCGACGTGGCGCGCAGGGGCACTTACAAGCTGAGCCAGATTTTCGGCAATACGTACTCGATGGCCGATTACACCGATCGTGCCTACCGGTGGGGTTACATGGCCACCCGGTTCATGAACGAGCGCCATCGCCGCGATGTCGACTCGGTGCTGGCGCGCTTTCGCGTGGGCGACTACGACGGCTACCAGAACTACATGAACTATATCGGCACCCGATATGACAATGAATTCGCTGCGTGGGTACAAAGCGCCACCACGGCAGGCACGCCGCCGCTGCCGGTGGTGACGCTGCCGGCATGCACGTCCACCAGTCAGCTGGGCCGCAACTGTTCGATCAACAACTTCGCCTCGTCCAGCCAGAGCTATGCCTACATCATGCTGCCTCCAGGGGCCAAAAACCTGCGTTTGTTCACCAGCGGCGGAACCGGCAATGTGGACCTGTATGTGGGGCTCGACCGCTATCCGAGCACGGCCTCGTACACAGCCGCATCACGCAATGCGGGCAATGGCGAAAGCGTGAGCATCCCGGCGCCCGCCTCCGGCCGCTGGTACTACATCATGCTCAAGGGCGAGCCAGGCTTTTCTGGTGTGAGCCTGAGCGCGACCTACGACTAGGCGCTGTCCTGGCCGGCGTGGCGATTGCCTCGCCGGCCAGGAATGCGAAGAACGGCGGGACCGATGGCCGAACAGGCATAAGTATGAATAATGCAATATGATGAAACGCATGACACTCATAAAATATCTGATTGCAGCGTGCGCCCTGCTGCCCCTCGCCTCCCAGGCGCAGGCAAGCCCCGCAAAACTGACTGTGGTCTCGGTGAAGTATCAGCTTGCCGAGCAGTCGTCCGACAAGATCAGCGATCTTTTGCTGGCACCCGTAATGCGGGCACTGCAGGCACTGCCGGGCGTGAGCGGGGTCCGGGGCGATGCCACCCATGGAACGAGCAAGATTGACATCCTTTTCAAGGACGGGCCCACCCGGGCCGACCGCGTGCTCGTGGAAAATGAGCTCGACCGGCTGAAGCTGGCCCCGGGGCTGGGCGTGATCTCGCGCACTGTCGACCTGGCCGAAGAAAGCGCGAGCTTGCGTTGACGTAGCAACGACGGAAGGCGCTGGCAGGGTTAGCGGCAACTGGCCGTGGTCAGCGTCCGGACAGAACACCCGTGTTAATCGAAGGAGCTTGAACTGAAACGGCCGCTGGACGAGCTGCCAGATCCACCAGTGCCGGTCACTGCAATGTAGGTCACGCCCCCGATGGCCACCATCGTGGCAAAGGTCATTACGCCGGCCAGGGCGCTGAGAAAGCAGAGCAGGCCCTTAAGCCAGGGTGTCGCTGCCCATAGCGGGGCAATACTGGCGTAGCGGTAACCGCAGCCACCGGCGCCCAGCAACATGGACGCGCCAAACACCAGCTGCAAATCGGGGTTATCGATGAAATAGAACCAGGCAAAAGTCGCACACGCCAGCAGCAGGCACACCGCGGCAACCTTTTTGTACAGCTTGCGCAACGCCAGTTTGGTTTCGGGCGCCATCGCTCCCCTCCTCTTGTTCACGATCATAGAAGGCAAAAGAAAAGGCAGCCTCGGCTGCCTTTTCTGTCCCTGCACAAGCAAATCTTACTTCTTGCGCAGACGGGCGATGGCTTGCAACTGGGCGATTGCCACGGCCATTTCGGCCTGGGCGCGCGCGTAGTCGATCTTCGACTCCTTGTTGACCATCGTCTCTTCGGCCAGTTTCTTGGCAGCCAATGCTTTCGCTTCGTCCAGATCGCCACCGCGGATTGCGGTGTCGGCCAGGACCGTCACGCCGTTCGGCTGTACTTCAAGGATGCCGCCGGCAACGAAGACAAATTCTTCTTCGCTCTGGCCAACCACCTTGATGCGTACCGCACCCGGCTTGATGCGCGTGATCAAGGGGGTGTGCATGGGGTAGATACCCAGCTCACCCGCTTCACCCGGCAACGCGACGAATTCAGCTTCGCCCGAAAAGATGCTCGATTCGGCCGATACTACGTCAACGTGAAATGTGTTTGCCATAAGTGTCCTATCGGCTCTTAGTTGAGCTTCTTGGCTTTTTCGATTGCTTCGTCGATCGTGCCAACCATGTAGAACGCTTGCTCAGGCAGGTGGTCCAGTTCGCCCGACGCGATCATCTTGAAGCCCTTGATCGTGTCTTTCAGCGAAACGTACTTGCCTGGCGAACCGGTAAACACTTCAGCGACGTGGAATGGCTGCGACAGGAAACGCTGCATCTTACGGGCGCGGGCCACCAGCAGCTTGTCTTCCGGTGCCAGTTCGTCCATGCCCAGAATCGCGATGATGTCACGCAGTTCCTTGTAGCGCTGCAGCGTGCCCTGAACGGCGCGCGCAGTGTCGTAGTGTTCCTGGCCAACCACGAGCGGGTCCAGCTGGCGCGAGGTCGAATCGAGTGGGTCAACCGCTGGGTAGATACCGAGCGAGGCGATGTCACGCGACAGCACGACGGTGGAGTCGAGGTGACCGAAGGTGGTCGCTGGCGACGGGTCGGTCAAGTCATCCGCAGGGACGTACACGGCCTGGATCGAGGTGATCGAACCGGTCTTGGTGGACGTAATACGCTCTTGCAGGCGGCCCATTTCTTCGGCCAGCGTTGGCTGGTAACCCACTGCCGATGGCATACGGCCCAGCAGCGCCGATACTTCGGTACCGGCCAGGGTGAAGCGGTAGATGTTGTCCACGAAGAACAGAACGTCCTTGCCTTCGTCACGGAACGATTCAGCGATCGTCAGGCCGGTCAGCGCCACGCGCAGACGGTTACCTGGCGGCTCGTTCATCTGGCCGTAGACCATCGCCACTTTGGAGTTTTCCGGGTTTTCCAGGTCAACCACCTTGGCATCGGCCATCTCGTGGTAGAAGTCGTTACCTTCACGGGTACGCTCACCCACGCCGGCAAACACGGACAGACCCGAGTGCGCCTTGGCGATGTTGTTAATCAGTTCCATCATGTTCACGGTCTTGCCCACACCTGCACCGCCGAACAGACCAACCTTACCACCCTTGGCGAACGGGCAGACCAGGTCAATCACCTTGATGCCGGTTTCCAGCAGGTCTTGCGACGGCGACAGTTCGTCGTACGCAGGCGCCACGCGGTGGATCGATGCCGTCTGCTCGTGCGAGACAGGACCGCATTCATCGATGGGGTTGCCCAGCACGTCCATGATGCGGCCCAGGGTTGCCTTACCTACTGGCACCATGATCGGCGCGCCGGTGTTCTGGATCATCATGCCGCGACGCAGACCGTCCGACGAGCCCAGCGCAATGGTACGGACAATGCCGTCGCCCAGCTGCTGCTGTACTTCCAGGGTCAGTTCGGAGCCTGCCATTTTCAGTGCGTCAAATACCTTCGGCATTGCATTGCGTGGAAATTCAACGTCCACCACAGCGCCGATACACTGAACGATTTTGCCATCAGCCATGTTCGTTCCTTCTATATTTATCTAAATGGGTTAGACCGCTGCCGCACCGGCGACGATCTCGGAGAGTTCTTTGGTAATCGCAGCCTGGCGCGTCTTGTTGTAGACCAGCTTCAGTTCGCCAATGACGTTACCGGCGTTGTCGCTGGCCGACTTCATGGCCACCATCCGTGCCGACTGCTCGGACGCGATGTTTTCGGCAACCGCCTGGTACACCAGCGCCTCCACGTAACGCACCAGCAGTTCATCGATGACGGTTTGCGCTTCCGGCTCGTAGATGTAATCCCATGCGTGATTACCCTTGTCGGCCGTCAGGCGGTCAGCCGACAGTGGCAGCAGCTGCTCCACGACCGGCTCTTGCTTCATCGTATTGACGAACTTGGTGTAGCTGATGTAAACCGCGTCGAGCTTGCCTTCCAGGTACGCGTCGAGCATGACCTTGACCGGTCCGATCAACTTGTCCAGGTGCGGGGTGTCGCCAATCTGGACTGCGTGCGACACAACGCGGACACCCACCCGATTCAAAAACCCCAAACCCTTGTTGCCAATGGCAACCGCTTCAATTTTGTTGCCGTCTGTTTCCAGCTGGCGCGACTTTTGCGTCACCATGCGCAGCACATTGGTATTCATGCCGCCGCACAGACCCTTGTCGGTCGTGACGACGATGAAGCCAACGGACTTCGCCTGCACCGTCTTGGCCTGGGCCATGAACGGGTGCGTGTATTCCGGATTCGCGGTGGCCAGATTGGAGGTGATGTTACGAATCTTTTCACTGTAGGGACGGGCAGTCCGCATGCGTTCCTGCGCCTTGCGCATTTTCGATGCGGCGACCATTTCCATCGCCTTGGTGATCTTCTTCGTATTTTCTACGCTCTTGATCTTGCCACGAATCTCTTTGCTTGATGCCATGAGTCCTTACTCCTTATGCGCTGTCGGGCACCGGTAAAGGTGCCCTATCACAATTAATATGCGCCGGATTTCTTGAAGTCAGCAATGGCTGCGGACATGGCGGCTTCGCCTTCCTTGTCCAGCTGCTTGGTGTCTTCAATCTTGGACAGCAGGGCAGCGTGCTTGCTCTTCATGTGGCCATGCAGGCCGGCTTCGAACGCCAGGACCTTCTTGACTTCGATATCGTCGAAGTAACCCTTGTTCACTGCGAACAGCGACACGGCCATCAGCGAGATCGACAGTGGCGAGTACTGGGCCTGCTTGAGCAGTTCAGTCACGCGGGCACCGCGGTCGAGCTGCTTGCGGGTCGACTCGTCCAGGTCCGATGCGAACTGCGCAAAAGCGGCCAGTTCACGGTACTGGGCCAGGTCGGTACGGATACCGCCGGACAGGTTTTTGATGACCTTGGTCTGGGCGGCGCCACCGACGCGCGACACCGAAATACCGGCGTTAATCGCAGGACGGATACCCGAGTTGAACAGCGAGGTGTCCAGGAAGATCTGACCGTCGGTAATCGAAATCACGTTGGTTGGCACGAAAGCGGACACGTCGCCAGCCTGGGTTTCAATGATCGGCAGGGCGGTCAGCGAACCGGTCTTGCCGGTCACGGCGCCGTTGGTGAAGGCCGACACGTAGTCTTCGTTCACACGGGCTGCGCGCTCGAGCAGGCGGCTGTGGAGGTAGAACACGTCGCCTGGGTACGCTTCGCGGCCTGGTGGGCGGCGCAGCAGCAGCGAAATCTGGCGGTAGGCAACTGCCTGCTTGGACAGATCGTCGTAGACGATCAGTGCGTCTTCGCCGCGGTCACGGAAGTATTCGCCCATGGCGCAACCGGAATAGGCCGAGATGTACTGCATGGCGGCCGATTCGGAAGCCGAGGCGGCAACCACGATGGTGTATTCCATGGCGCCGTGCGTTTCGAGCGAGCGCACGATGTTCTTGATGGTCGATGCCTTCTGGCCGATCGCGACGTAGATACACGTCATGTTCTGGCCCTTCTGGTTGATGATGGCATCGATCGCGACAGCCGACTTACCGGTCTGGCGGTCGCCAATGATCAGCTCGCGCTGGCCACGGCCGATAGGTACCATCGAGTCGATCGACTTCAGGCCCGTCTGCATTGGCTGCGACACGGACTGGCGGGCAATCACGCCTGGCGCGATCTTTTCGATCGGGGTCGACATGGTGGTGTTGACCGGGCCCTTGCCATCGATAGGCTGGCCGAGGGCGTTGACCACGCGGCCGCGCAGTTCAGGACCGACCGGCACTTCCAGGATGCGGCCGGTGCACTTGACCACGTCGCCTTCCGAAATGTGCTCGTAAGCACCCAGAATCACGGCGCCGACGGAGTCGCGCTCGAGGTTCATGGCCAGGCCGAAAGTATTGCCTGGGAATTCCAGCATCTCGCCCTGCATCACGTCCGACAGGCCATGGATACGGCAGATACCGTCGGCTACGGAGACTACCGTGCCCTGATTGCGAATGTCAGCCGAACCTTCGAGGCCTTGGATCCGGCTTTTGATCAGTTCGCTGATTTCAGATGAATTAAGTTGCATGCTAACTCCTAATAGTTTCTTGATGCGTGAGCAAGGGCGTCAGGCGCCGGCGAGCCATGCGTGTCTACGACGGGTCTATAACGTCTGTTACGACGCCAGGGCGGCCTGCATCTGCTGCAGGCGGGCGCGGACCGAGGTGTCGAGCACTTCGTCGCCGACCACCACGCGCACACCGCCAATCAGGGCCGGATCGACCGTGACCGATGGGTTGAGCTTGCGGCCGAATTTCTTTTCCAGCGTAGCCACGAGGTCGGCAACCTGCTGCGACGAGATCTCGAACGCGCTCGTGATGTCGGCATCGGCTGCACCAGCGTCAGCGTTCTTGAGCATCTCGAACTGCGCGCCGATTTCCGGCAGCAGGGCAACGCGGCCATTCTGGACCAGCATGGCAACCAGGTTCTTCACTTCCGGGGTCACGTCCGCTTTGAGCATGGACATCAGCGTCTGGGCAACATCGTTGCCAACCACGTTCGGGTTGGCGGCGTATGCCAGCACATCAGGGTGGGCACCCAGCTGGGACAGCTGGGAAACCACGTCGGCCCAGGCGTCCATGTTGCCTTGCTTGGCAACACGGAACAGCGCTTCGGCGTAAGGGCGGGCGACAGTTGCGAATTCGGCCATGATTACAGCTCGACCGCAAGTTGCGACAGCATGTCGGCGTGGGCCGATGCGTTCACTTCGCGCTTGAGGATCTGCTCGGCGCCTTTGACAGCCAGCGCGGCTACCTGGGCACGCAGTTCTTCGCGGGCACTGGCCATGGCCTGCTCGGCGTCGGCGTGAGCCTGGGCACGGATGCGGGCCGCTTCCGATTCAGCAGTCTTCTTTGCTTCTTCGATGATCGATGCAGCGCGCTTGTCGGCGTCCACGATACGCTTTTGTACTTCGTCACGGGCCGTTGCCATTTCAGCATCGACACGCTTCATTGCTACTTCCAGCTCGGTCTTGCCACGATCGGCAGCGGCCAGGCCATTCGCGATCCTCTCGGCGCGCTCATCGAGCGCTTTCATCAGTGGAGGCCACACGAATTTCATCGTGAAACCAGCCAGGATGAAGAAGACCACGAACTGTGCAAACAGGGTTGCGTTTAAGTTCACGGTATTTTCCTTCTCACAAAAACGGATGCCGAACCCGGAAGGTTCGGCAATTCACAAGCAACGAAGTGCCGAACTTAGCCAGCGATGACTGGTGGTACGAATGGGTTGGTGAATGCGAACAGCATAGCGATACCAACACCGATCAGGAACGCAGCATCGATCAGACCAGCCAGCAGGAACATCTTGGTCTGCAGCACGTTCATCAGCTCAGGCTGACGTGCCGAAGCTTCGAGGTATTTGCCGCCCATGATAGCGATACCGATGCAGGCGCCGATAGCACCCAGACCAATGATCAAACCGCAAGCCAGTGCAACAAAAGAAAGGTCAGTCATGAGAGTTCCTTCAAAAAGTAAATTAAAAAATCGAAAACAAAAAATTACAAAGCTTCCCTACTACTACAGCTTGAACCTGGCCGATTGGCGCCGATCAGTGGCCTTCATGCGCCTGGCCGATGTACACCAGCGTCAGCATCATGAAAATGAACGCCTGCAGGAACACGATCAGGATGTGGAAAATAGCCCAGATCGAACCGGCAATCACGTGGCCGACGAAGCCGAACGTAGTTGCCATCGCACCCAACAAAGCGATCAACAGGAACAGCAGCTCGCCGGCAAACATGTTGCCGAACAGTCGCATGCCAAGCGAAACGGTTTTTGCTGCGTACTCGATAATGTTCAACAAGAGGTTGAACGGCGCCATATAAATGCCAAACGGCGCGGCGAACAATTCGTGGATCCAGCCGCCAAGCCCTTTGATCTTGATACCGTAGTAGATCATCAGTGCGAATACGCCCAGGGCGATGCCAAGCGAACCATTGAGGTCAGCAGTAGGAACCACGCGGTGATACGGCAAAATATTGTCAACGCCCATCCATTTGAAAGCTTCGGAGAACAAATCAACGGGCAAGAAGTCCAGCGAATTCATCAAGGCGACCCAGACAAACACGGTCAGCGCCAGAGGGGCGATGAAGCTGCGGTCACCGTGTACGATGGCCTTGGCCTGGTTATCGACCATCTCGAACAGCATTTCCACTGCAGCCTGGAAACGGCCCGGGACGCCCGATGTGGCGCGGCGCGCTGCCGACCACATGATCAGGCAGCCCAGCACGCCCATGCTGATGGACCAGAACAGGGTGTCGAAGTTAATAATGGAAAAATCGACGACAGCGTCCTGATGCTTGTTCGAGAGGTGACCCAGGTGGTGCTTGATGTACTCTGATGCGGTCGGTGCGTGTGCTGCTGCGCCTTCTACGGTTGGACTCGTCATGTCAGTGCCTAATTAATAAGAATATGTAACTTTTCAGCACCACGATGCAGCCGCCTAAAAAGGCGAGCCAGTTCAAATCGCGGTACAGCTTCACGGCGGCGAACAGCAGCGCCACCGTCATTGCAATCTTTACGAATTCCCAGATGAGAAACGACACAGCATTCGCGCCGCCCGGCCGCTTGGTGCCCAGGTACAGACGATATGCCATTAGCGCATTCGGTACCAGGCAGCAAAGGGCGCCAAGCAGTGCGGAAAACATCGCAGGCAGGCCCCCCAGTAGCGCGGCGATGACGCCAGCAACGACTGTTGCGATCAATTGCAGGGAGACTAGGCGCAACATATTTTCTTCTTCGCGCTTTGCCGTTTAAGTGCCGTGTTTCCGGGGTTTGAACTTGTGAATCAGCGGGATTATAAGGCGATATACCGATGTGCGTCAAACACTGCTGCACCGCAGAATCGCTTATTAGTATCCAAATACCACGCTTTTTTGGAGGTTCTGCACTAAAAGTGGGCGGGTAGTAGTTTTACTGTATTCCGATGCCCGTGGCGCTCGACGCTATCTCCGCGGGCGTGAAGATAGCGTTTTTTACCGCGATTTCCGCCCCAGTCATGCGCGCAGCCGCGCCAGTACCCCGTCCAGCACATCGAGGTCGGCGAAATCAATAATCATCTGACCGCGGCCCTTGGCACCCATTTTGAACAGCACCGGGGTGGCCAGCTTGTCGGACAGTTCTTCCTCCAGGCGCACGATGTCGCCGGGTTTTTCCTTCTGGCGCGAAGGCGTCTCGTCCTGCTCTTCCATGGCGCGGGTGACCAGCTTTTCCGTCTCGCGTACCGACAATCGCCTGGCCACCACCTGGTTAGCCAGCGTGATCTGGCTGGCCGCGTCCACGGCCAGGAGGGCGCGGGCGTGGCCCATGTCGATGTCGCCGGCCATGAGCATGGTCTGCACGGGGGCGGCGAGGTTGATGAGGCGCAGCAGGTTGGACACCGCGCTGCGCGAGCGCCCCACTGCTGTGGCGGCCTGCTCGTGGGTGAAGTTGAAGTCGCTGATCAGGCGCTGGATGCCCTGCGCTTCTTCCAGCGGATTCAAGTCTTCGCGCTGCATGTTTTCGATCAGCGCCATGGCGGCGGCGGACTGGTCGTCCACTTCGCGCACCAGCACGGGAATCTGCTCCAGGCCGGCCAGCTGGGCGGCCCGGAAGCGGCGCTCGCCGGCGATGATTTCGTACTTGGCCGCGCCGGTCAGCTCGTCGCGGCCCACCGGACGTACCAGCACCGGCTGCATGATGCCCTGGCTCTTGATGGAGGCGGCCAGCTCGGCCAGGGCTCCCTCATCCATGCGCGTGCGCGGCTGGTACTTGCCGGCCTGGAGCTGGAATACCGGCAGCGACGACGGCGTGCCCGGATCGGCCTGGGGGGCCTCGCCATCGCCGCCCAGCAGTGCTTCGAGTCCGCGGCCAAGGCCCTTGAGTTTTTTGGTTGCCATGATTGAAGTCGTTCCGATTACATTGTTTTGATTCGTTGAACCATCTCGGCGCCAAAGGCGATGTAAGCCTGCGCGCCCTTGGAGGCCGGGTCGAAGGTCACGCCGGGAATGCCGTAGGACGGCGCTTCGGCCAGGCGCACATTGCGCGGGATGATGGTCTTGAAGACCTTGTCGCCAAAGTGCTCTTCCAGCTGCGCCGACACCTGCTGCGACAGCGTCATGCGCGGGTCGAACATCACGCGCAGGAGGCCAATGATCTTGAGGTCGTGATTAAGGTTGGCATGCACCTTCTTGATGGTGTTGACCAGGTCCGACAGGCCTTCAAGCGCGTAGTACTCGCACTGCATCGGGATGATCACGCCGTGCGCCGCGCACAGGCCATTGAGGGTGAGCATGGACAGCGCGGGCGGGCAGTCAATCAGGATGAAGTCGTACTCGCCGCTGACCTTGTCGAGCGCATCCTTGAGGCGGCGCTCGCGGTTATCGAGCTGCACCATTTCCACTTCGGCGCCGGCCAGTTCGCGATTCGATGGCAGCACGTCGAAGCGCCCTGCTTCCGAACGCTGGCGCGCGGCGCTCACATCGGCCTCGCCCAGCAGCACCTGGTAGATCGAACTCTTGAGCGACGCCTTGTCGATGCCCGCGCCCATGGTCGCGTTACCCTGGGGGTCCAGGTCCACCAGCAGCACACGCTGGTCCAGCCTGGCCAGGCCGGCCGACAGGTTGACACTGGTGGTGGTCTTGCCGACTCCGCCTTTTTGATTCGCAACGCAAAATATCTTGGCCATGTATCTTCTTATCGTTGACGCAACAGTTGTGCTAATGATGGCGCATGAACGCGGTTTATACCGTTTATACTATCAATATCGAATAGTCGATTTATATAGTATATATGGTATAAACTGTTTATACGGTTTATATGGTTTGTCGGGATTTCTGGATGAACACCAGATGGCGTTCCGCCTGCAGCCTGGGTACCTGGAGGGGCTGAAGAAGCCGCACTCGCCAGTCCTTTGGCAGCCGTTCCTGCTCCTCCGGCGGTGCTGTACCCTTGAGGGCGATGAATTCACCGCCCTCGGCCAGGAGATGCCCCGACCAGTTCACAAAATCCGAGAGGTCGGCAAATGCGCGCGAAGTGATGACGTCAAACTTGTCACTCACCTGCAGCTGCTCCACGCGCATGGTGTACACCGTCACATTGGCCAGCCCCAGCTCTGCCTTCACCTGCGTGAGAAAGGCAGTCTTCTTGTGGACCGTGTCGATCATCGACACTTTCATCTGTGGCCGTGCGATGGCCAAGACCATGCCGGGCAGTCCACCCCCTGCCCCTACATCGAGCACATTGGCGGCGCTGGCAAAAGCCGGTACCGCCGCCAGCGAGTCCAGAATGTGGTGCGTCATCATCTGCATGGGATCGCGCACCGAGGTCAGGTTGTAGACCGCATTCCACTTGAACAGCAGGGCCAGGTAGTCGAGCAGCTGCGCATGCTGCTGCTCGCTGATATCCAAACCCAGTTCCTTGACGCCGTCCGCAAGCACTGCCGACAGGGCTGGCCGGTCAAAATACTTCATTGGGCCAGCTCCTCGTTGAGGGTGGCAAAACCCTTCGCCCCGCGTTTCTTCAAATGTACCAGCAAAAGCGAGATTGCGGCCGGTGTCACGCCAGAAATTCTTGATGCCTGGCCCAGGGTCTCGGGTCGCTGCTTGTCCAACTTCTGGCGCACTTCGATCGACAGCGCGGCAATGTCCAGGTAATTGAAGCCTTCCGGCAGCTTCAGGTTTTCATAGTGGTCGTGGCGCTCCACTTCCTTGGCCTGGCGGTCGATATAACCTGCGTACTTGAGCTGGATTTCGATCTGCTCGCGCACTGCCGCATCCTGCACGCCGGGGCCGGCCAAAGTCTGGCCTTCGCTGCCTGTCATGCTCATCAGCTTTTCGTATTCAACGCCCGGGCGCCGCAGCAGGTCGGCCAGCGAGTATTCGCGCTCGATGGCTTGCCCAATGACGCGCTCCGATTCCGCTGCCGCCAGAATGCGCGGGTTGACCCAGGTGGTGCGCAGGCGTTCGAGCTCGATAGCAATTGCCTCGCGCTTGCGCTCGAATGCTTCCCACTGCGCGTCACCCACCACGCCCAGCTTGCGGCCAATTTCGGTCAGGCGCATGTCGGCATTATCTTCGCGCAGGCTCAGGCGGAACTCGGCACGGCTGGTGAACATGCGGTATGGCTCGGCCACCCCCTGCGTGGTCAGGTCATCGACCAGCACGCCCAGGTAAGCCTCCGAGCGGGCCGGCACCCAGGCATCGCGGCCCTGGGTCAGCAGGGCGGCATTGATACCGGCCAGCATGCCCTGGGCAGCGGCTTCTTCGTAGCCGGTGGTGCCGTTGATCTGGCCCGCGAAGAACAGGCCCTGCACCGCCTTGGTTTCCAGCGACATTTTTAGCCCGCGCGGGTCGAAATAATCGTATTCGATCGCGTAGCCCGGGCGCAGGATAAAGGCGTCCTCCATGCCTTTCATGGACCGCACCAGGGCGATCTGCACGTCGAACGGCAGGCTGGTCGAGATCCCGTTGGGATAGAACTCGTTGGTGGTCAGGCCCTCCGGTTCCAGGAAAATCTGGTGCGATTCCTTGCCAGAAAAGCGGTGGATCTTGTCTTCGATGGACGGGCAATAGCGCGGTCCCACGCCCTCAATCACGCCCGTGTACATCGGGCTGCGGTCCAGCCCCGCGCGGATGATGTCGTGGGTCTGGGCGTTGGTATGCGTTACCCAGCACGGCACCTGCCGGGGATGCATGGCAGTGTTGCCCATGACAGAAAACACGGGCACGGGATCCAGATCGCCGGGCTGCTCGGCCATCAAGGCGAAATTGATGCTGCGCCCGTCGATGCGCGGTGGCGTGCCCGTCTTGAGGCGCCCTTGCGGCAGCTTCAGTTCCTTCAGGCGCGCAGACAGGGAGATTGCCGGTGGATCGCCGGCGCGGCCGGCCGAATAGTTCTGCAGGCCCACGTGAATCTTACCGTCCAGGAAAGTGCCGGCTGTCAGGACCACAGCGCGTGCGCGAAATTGCAGCCCGATCTGCGTCACGGCGCCCACCACGCGGTCGCCCTCCACCATCAGGTCATCCACCGCCTGCTGGAACAGCCACAGGTTCGGCTGGTTTTCCAGGCGCGAACGGATGGCCTGCTTGTACAGGATGCGGTCCGCCTGGGCGCGCGTGGCGCGTACGGCGGGGCCCTTGGAGGAATTCAGAATACGGAACTGAATGCCTGACTCGTCGGTGGCAATCGCCATGGCGCCGCCCATCGCGTCGACTTCCTTGACCAGATGGCCCTTGCCGATACCACCAATGGATGGGTTGCAAGACATCTGACCCAAAGTTTCAATATTATGGGTAAGCAACAAAGTCTTTTGGCCCATGCGGGCGGAGGCCAACGCGGCTTCCGTGCCGGCATGGCCGCCGCCGACGACAATGACATCGAATTCAGTTGGAAATAACATGGTAAGGGTCGTGAAGCAGGAGTCGAGGCCAGATTATAGAGTCTTTTGCGCCGCCAAAACCTTTTCACGCTAGATATCCAGCTCTAGCGCGCAAATTGTTTCACGTGGAACGTCGCGCATACGCACCCGGCGAGCGCCAAATTGTTCCACGTGAAACACATCAAAGCGACCACTTCGCAATGGCATCGTACGCGGTCTTGGCGATCAGACAGCTCACGACAACGAGAAAAAGTTTGCGGACAAACGCACTGCCATGCCGGATCGCCAGCCTGGTGCCGACCAGCGAGCCGGCAATCTGGCATGCAGCCATGAGCAAACCAAGCTGCCAAAGAAGATGACCGCTGTAACCAAACCACATCAGCGCCGACAAATTGCAGGCAACATTGACGACTTTGGCTGCGGCAGAGGCGCTGAGGAAATCGAACCCAAAGAACCGGACAAACAGGAAAATAAGAAAGCTGCCCGTTCCCGGCCCAAAAAAGCCGTCATAGAAGCCAATGCCCGCCCCCATCGCCAGCGCAAAGTAGCGCTCGGCCCAACCGCTATGGACCGGCGCATGGATGCTGCCCAAGTCCTTTTTCCGGAATATGTAGATTGCAACCGCGAGCAGGATAAATGGCAGCAGCAAGCGAACAAAATCCGCCGGCACCTTGGTGACGGTATAAGCGCCCGCGAACGACAGCGCAAATGCTGCCGCCGCAGCGGGCGCTGCAGCGCTCCAGGCAACCCGCACGCGGCGGGCATAATTCACGGCGGCCGTGGCAGTTCCAAAGATGCCGGCGAATTTGCTGGTGCCCAGCAGCGTGGCAGGAACCTCACGCGGGAACACCGAGAACAGTACGGGGATCTGGATCAGCCCACCGCCCCCCACCACTGCATCCACCAGTCCAGCAAGAAAAGCAGCAGTACCAATCAGGGCAATGTCGATCATGGGACAAGGGGGTCAGGAAGAATCCCACATTGTACGGAAGAAATCTGCACCGCAGCGAGGGCTGAGGTAAGCTTGTCACTTCACGAACTCCACGAGCAGACCATGTCCCCTTCACCGAGCTTTGCCTTCAGCACCGTTCCCCACCTTGTCTGCGCCCCGGGGTGCGCGGATTCGCTTGGCGAACACGCCGCCGCCAGGTTTCCCCTGGTGCGCAGGGCGCTGGTGGTGACGGACGCGGGTTTCCTGCGTACGGGACTGACCGAGGCACCCATCGCCAGTCTGCGCGCCGCAGGGATGGAGGTTGAGATTTATTCGGACGTTGTCGCCGATCCGCCGGAACACGTGGTACTTGCCGCCGTAGCATTTGCGCGCGAGCGGGCCGTGGACCTCGTCATAGGACTGGGCGGTGGCAGCTCCATGGATGTCGCCAAACTGATTGCCGTGCTGGTGCCTTCCATCCAGCCGGTGGCCGAAATCTATGGCATTGGCAACGTGCAGGGCGCGCGCCTGCCCTTGATCCAAATCCCCACCACTGCCGGTACCGGTTCGGAGGTCACCAACATCGCCATCGTCACGACCGGTGCCACCACCAAGAGCGGCGTGGTCGCGCCACAGCTGTATGCGGATCTGGTCCTGCTCGACGCGGCGCTGACCACCGGCTTGCCACGGGCTGTGACGGCGGCCACCGGCATTGATGCGATGGTCCACGCCATTGAAGCATTCACCAGCAAGCATAAAAAGAATCCTGTCTCGGACATGCTCGCCATGCAGGCACTGGCCCTGCTCACGGCCAACATGCGCACCGCCTGCGATAATGGCAGTGATATCGCCGCACGCCAGGCCATGCTGCTCGGCGCCTACCTGGCAGGACAGGCGTTTTCCAACGCCCCGGTAGCTGCCGTACACGCGCTGGCCTATCCCATCGGCGGCATTTTCCACGTGCCCCACGGCCTGTCCAATTCGCTTGTTTTGCCGCATGTGCTGACTTTCAACCTCCCCGAAGCGGCGGGACTCTATGCCGAACTGGCAAGCATCGTCGCACCGGAGGCAACGGGTTCCGAAGCGGCACGCGCACAGGCTCTGATTGCTGCAATGCAACAAATTGCCGATTGGACGGGGATCGAAACCACGCTGCGGCAGGTGGGGATAACAGCGACAGATCTGGACAGGCTGGCAGACGACGCCATGCTGCAAACCCGTCTGCTCGGAAATAACCCGCGCGAACTGACCAGGGCCGACGCGCGGGCTATTTATGCTGCTGCTTTTTAAGGCAACGCCTTCTTGCGCGCCAGGGACCTGACGGCGGCGCCCAGTTCCCCAACAATGCCGCGCCGGAACAGCAACACGCAGGCGATGAAGATCAGGCCGGTGACCATGCCTACCGATTCGCCCAGGGTCGCAAACCATTCCACGCCGGTGCTGGAGGCCAGGAAGGTGCCTACGTCGCCCAGCTTGTTCTCCAGCGTGATGATGATCATGGCGCCGATGACGGGGCCGGCCAGGGTTCCCATGCCGCCCACCAGGGTCATCAGGATCACCAGGCCGGACATGGTCCAGTGGACGTCGGTCAGCGTCTCAAAGCCCAGCACGACTGTCTTGGTGGCGCCTGCCAGGCCGGCCAGGGCCGCCGACAAGACGAAGGCCATCAGCTTGTAGCGGTCGACGTCAAAACCGAGTGAAATGGCGCGCGGTTCGTTTTCCTTGATGGCCTTGAGCACTTGCCCAAACGGCGAATGCACGGTGCGGTAAATGAGCGCAAAGCCGGCCACGAAGATGGCGAGCACCACGTAGTACAGCGTCAAGTCGCTCGCCAGATCGAGCGCCCCGAATAACTGACCACGCGGCACGCCCTGCATGCCGTCCTCCCCGCCCGTGATGGGCGCACGCAAGGCGCCGAACGACACCATCTGCGCCAGGGCCAGCGTGATCATGGAAAAATAGATGCCCTGCCGCCGGATGGCAAGCGCCCCCATTACCAGGCCGGTCAGCGCCGCCGCCCCTACTCCCGCCAGGATGCCCAGCTCGGTAGGCCAGCCCAGGTCGCGCAAGAGGTAGCCGGCCACGTAGCCGGCCGTACCAAAAAACGCCGCATGGCCAAAGGAGAGCAGCCCGGTAAAACCGATGAGCAGATTGAATGCACAGGCAAACAGGCTGAAGCACAACAGCTTCATCAGGAAGACGGGATAGCCATAGAACGGCGCGGCCAGGGCGAGCCCCAGCGCCACCAGGTAGCCGATATTGCGGCCGCTGACCAGCTTTGCGGAAGTGGTGGCCATCATTTCTCCTTCCCAAACAAGCCTGCCGGCCGCAGCAGCAGTACGATCACCATCACCACGAACACCACCACTTCCGAGCCGGCCGGATAGAACACGCGGGTCAATCCTTCGATGACGCCCAGGCCCAGTCCGGTGACGATGGACCCCATGATGGAGCCCATGCCTCCGATCACTACAACGGCGAACACGACGATAATCAGGTTGGACCCCATCAGGGGTGTGATATTGGTGACGGGCGCCGCCAGCACCCCTGCAAAGCCCGCCAAAGCGACGCCGAAGCCGTAGGTCAGCGTGACCATGAGCGGCACGTTGATACCGAACGCCTCCACCAGCTTGGGATTCTCGGTGGCGGCGCGCAAATATGACCCCAGCTTGGTCTTTTCAATCACGAACCACGTCACCAGGCAAATGGTCAGCGAGGCCACCACCACAAAGGCGCGGTAGTTGGGCAGCATCATGAATCCCAGGTCGGTCGCCCCCTGCAGCAGCTCCGGTGCGTCATACGCCTGCCCCGAGACGCCATAGAAAGACCGAAACACGCCTTCGAGCACCAGTGTGACGCCAAATGTAAACAGCAACCCGTAGAGATGGTCGAGCTTGTAGAGCCAGCGCAGCATCGTCTTTTCAATCACGATGCCGAATATGCCAACCAGCAGCGGCGCCACGGCCAGCATTACCCAGTAATTGAGTTCGAAGTAAGACAGGCCCATCCACGCGAGAAAGGCACCCATCATGTACAGGGCGCCGTGGGCGAAGTTGATCACATTGAGCAAGCCGAAGATCACCGCCAGGCCCAGCGACAGCATGGCGTAGAACGAACCGTTGACGAGACCGACCAGCAGCTGGCTCATCATCAACTGATGAGGAACGCCGAAAATTTCCATGGCATGTCAGTAAAAGAGGCGCCGGCTGCCCGGCGCAGTGGGACGGCACGCGGCCGGCAGGGTACAGCGCCCTGCCGTGCCGCATCAGCTTACTTCCAGATCGCGCACTGCGACTCGGCCTTGGTGGTGTACGCCTGGGCACCGGGAATGGTTTGCACCACCTTGTAGTAATCCCATGGATACTTCGATTCCGACGGCTTTTTCACTTCCATCAGGTACATGTCATGCACCATGCGCCCGTCGGGCCGGATCTCGCCATTCTTGGCGAACATGTCGTTGACCCTGGTCTTTTTCAGGTGGGCCATGACCTTGTCGCCATCGTCCGTCTTGAGCGTCTTGACGGCGGCCAGGTAGTTGGCCGCGGCGGAATAGTCGGCCGCCTGCAGCATCGATGGCTGCTTCTTCATCTTGGCAAAGTAGCGCTTGGACCAAGCCCGCGTTTCCGGGTTCAGGTCCCAGTACCAGCCATCGGTCAGGTACATGCCCTGGGTGGCGTTCAGGCCCAGGGTGTGGACATCGTTGATAAAGACCAGCAAACCGGCCAGCTTCATCGACTTGGCAATGCCGAATTCGCGCGCCGCCTTGACCGCGTTGATGGTGTCGCCGCCGGCATTGGCCAGGCCCAGGATCTGCGCCTTGGACGCCTGCGCCTGCAGCAGGAAGGATGAGAAGTCCGACGCCGACAGCGGATGACGCACGCTGCCCACCACCTTGCCGCCGGCGGCCTTGATGACGTCACTGGTATCTTTTTCCAGCGAGTGGCCAAAGGCATAGTCGGCCGTGAGGAAGAACCAGTTCTTGCCGCCCTGCCTGGCAATGGCGCCGCCGGTGCCGCGCGCCAGCGCCACCGTGTCGTAGGCGTAATGCACGGTGTAGGGCGTGCATTCCTCATTGGTCAGGCGGGCCGAGCCGGCACCGATGGCAATGAAGGGCTTTTTCTTTTCAGCCGCCACCTTGGCCATGGCCAGGCTGGCGCCGGAATTGGTGCCGCCGATGAGCATGTCCACGCCCTGCTGGTCAAACCATTCGCGCGCCTTGCTGGCGGCAATGTCGGCCTTGTTCTGGTGGTCGGCGGAGACAAATTCCACTTTCATGCCGTTGATGGTGCCGCCGGCGTCAGCAATGGCCATCTTGATCGCTTCCGCGCCGCCAGGGCCATCCACGTCGGCATACACACCGGACATGTCGGTCAGGAAGCCGATCTTGATCGTATTGCCCGATACCTGGGCGCTGGCCGGCAAGGCAAATCCGATGGCGCAGGCGGTCGCTGCAAGGGCAAGTGCGGGTCGTTTCATGCTGTGTCTCCGTGAGTAATCGTTTTCGGGATTGGTACTGCATGCAAATGTTCAGACGCCCAGCAGCTCGGTCAGTACCGGCATCCTGGCGTCAAGTTCGGACGAAGCGACGGTTGCCACAATCTGGCCGTGCTCCATCACGTAAAACCGGTCCGCCAGGGGCGCGGCGAAGCGGAAATTCTGTTCCACCATCACGATGGTGTAGCCCTTGGACCTGAGCGTGCGGATCATGCGGGCCAGTCCCTGCACGATGACCGGCGCCAGGCCTTCCGATATTTCGTCAAGCAGCAGCAGGCGCGCCCCGGTGCGCAAAATGCGCGCCACTGCCAGCATCTGCTGCTCGCCGCCGGACAGGCGCGTACCCTGGCTATGGCGGCGCTCGAGCAGATTGGGAAACATGTCGTAGATTTCCTCGACCGACATGCCCTGCCCGCTCCCTGCCAGCTGCGGCGGCAGCATCAGGTTTTCTTCGGTCGACAGAGAGGCGAAAATGCCGCGCTCTTCCGGGCAGTAGCCAATGCCCAGGTGCGCAATGCGGTGGGTGGGCAGGCCAATGGCTTCCACCCCGTTGATCCTGATGGACCCCTTGCGGCTGCCCGTCAGGCCCATGATGGCGCGCAGCGTCGTGGTGCGGCCCGCGCCATTGCGCCCCAGCAGCGTGACCACTTCGCCCGCGTTGACGGTGAGGTTGACGTCATGCAGCACATGCGATTCGCCATACCAGGCTTGCAGGTTCTTGATTTCCAGCGCTGGTACGGCCATCAATGGGCTCCTTCGAGTGCATCGGCACTACCCATGTAGGCTTGCATGACCTGCTCATTGCGTGACACTTCGGCGTAAGTGCCTTCGGCCAGCACGGCGCCGCGCTGCAGGACGGAAATGCGGTCGCACAGGCCGGCCACCACGTTCATATTGTGTTCCACCATGAGGATGGTGCGCCCGGCCGACACCTTGCGGATCAGCTCCATGACGCGGTGCACGTCTTCGTGTCCCATGCCCTGGGTGGGTTCGTCCAGCAGCATCAGTTCCGGGTTCATGGCCAGCGTGGTGGCAATCTCCAGCGCCCGCTTGCGGCCATACGGCATGTCGACGGTGATGGTGTCGGCAAAGGACGCCAGATCCACTTCGGCCAACAGCGCCATGGCGCGGTCATTGAGCTGGCCGAGCGACTTTTCGCTTCGCCAGAAATGGAAGGTGGTGCCAAGTTCGCGCTGCAGGCCGATGCGCACGTTCTGCAGGACGGTGAGGTGGGGGAACACGGCCGATATCTGGAATGAACGAATGATGCCCATGCGCGCGATCTGTGCCGGTTTGGCGGCCGTAATGTCCTTGCCATTGAACAGGATCTGGCCCGAGGTGGGCACCAGGAATTTGGTGAGCAGGTTGAAGCAGGTCGTCTTGCCGGCGCCGTTGGGACCGATCAGTGCGTGGATCTGGCCCCGCTGCACCTGCAGATTGACGTCGCTGACTGCCGTGAAACCCTTGAATTCCTTCGTCAGGTGCCGCGTTTCCAGAATGACTTCTGCCATCGGGTCTCCGTTTCTCTAAAGCCGCTGCGTGCACGTTCAACTTTGAAAACTTGTTTTGACAATATTACACAGGAAAATTGAGCACACAATACGTAGAATTACCGTTACGTATACGTTAAGTCAATGTAGTCTGGGTGATCCGATCGAACGGCTAAAGATTGACATATTAGTAATTTCCTGTTACATTACCTTGGAGTCTGCTTAGGATATGGATAGTGAGGGAGGTTTCGATTGCCTCCAACTTACTGGTCCCGGCCTTGTCTCTGATTGTGTTGATTGCGCTTGGCACGTGCAAAATCTGGTACTTCACCAACATGAACAATGCGTCTTCGGCCGCAGGAAAGGGGAAAGGTAATAACATGAAAAAAATATCTCGTATGCAGTATGTTGCAGCTTCACTTCTCGATACGGCTCATGGCCTGGGTATCAGCCTCCTGGCTGGCGAACTATCCTAAGCAGACTCACACGAACGTCATTTTTCCCGCACAGTTCCTGTCTCCCACTCGTTAAGCCCGCAGCGTTTCAACGCTCAGTGCATGCGCGCTCGATGCCATAATCAACTGCGCAGCTCTTTCCGCAATCATTAACGTCGGCGAATTGGTGTTCCCCGATGTGATGAATGGCATCACGGAGGCGTCGACCACGCGCAGCCCCTGCACACCCTTGACGCGCAACTCACTGTCCACCACGGCCAGCGGGTCGTCCGGCTTGCCCATCCTGCAGGTGCCTACGGGGTGGAAAATCGTGGTGCCGATCAGCCCCGCCGCCTCTGCCAGCTGCTGCTCGCTCTGATAAGCCGGGCCGGGCCTGAATTCCTCGGGGGCATAGCGGGCCAGGGCCGGCGCCGCCACGATTTGCCGGGTGAGTCTCAAGGCGGCTGCGGCGGTAGTGCGGTCTTGCTCCGTGCTCAGGTAATTGGGCGTGATCCTGGGTGCTGCGTACGAGTCGCTGCTAGCGATGCGCACATGCCCGCGCGAAGTCGGCCGCAGGTTGCATACGCTGGCGGTAAAGGCCGGAAACGCGTGCAATGGGTCGCCAAACTTTTCCAGCGACAGCGGCTGCACGTGGTATTGCAGGTCAGGCGTCACCTGGGCCGGCGTCGATCTTGCGAAGGCGCCCAGCTGCGAGGGCGCCATGGACATGGGGCCACTCTGGAACATCGCATATTCCAGGCCAATCTTCATCTTGCCAAACCAGCTGGCCGCCGTGGTATTGAGCGTGCGCGCATTGCTGACCTTGAAAATCATCCGCAGCTGCAAATGGTCCTGCAGGTTGTCGCCCACCCCTGGCGAATCGACGTGGACCGCCACCCCGCTACCGGCCAGCAAGGCCGCCGGGCCAATGCCGGACAACTGCAGGATCTGCGGCGAACCAATCGCCCCGGCAGTGAGCAGCGTTTCGCGCTCGGCATGCGCTACCCACGCCGTTCCGCCACCGGTAAATGCCACTCCCCGGCAGCGCTTGCCAGCCCCGGTATCGTCAATGAGCAGCTTTTCCACATGGCAGCCGGTCATGATGGTCAGATTGGGCCGCCTGGCAGCAGGGCGCAGAAAGGCCTTGGCCGTATTCCAGCGAATGCCGCGCTTCTGGTTCACATCGAAATAGCCGCAGCCGGCATTGTCGCCACCGTTGAAATCATCCGTCCTGGGAATGCCGGTCTGTTCAGCGGCATCGCGAAAAGCATCGAGAATCTGCCACGACAATCGCTGCTTCTCGACGCGCCATTCGCCACCGCTGCCATGGACCGGGCCACTGCCGCCGTAGTAATCTTCACTTTTCATGAACGCCGGCAGCACATGGTCCCAGCCCCAGCGCGGGTCGCCCGTGACCTCGGCCCAGCGTGCGTAATCCTGGGACTGGCCACGCATGTAGATCATGCCGTTGATGGAAGAACTGCCGCCCAGCACCTTGCCGCGCGGGTAGATCAGGGCGCGTCCAGCCAGGCCGGGATCGGCTTGCGTCTGGTACAGCCAGTCGGTGCGCGGGTTGCCGATGCAGCGCAGGTAGCCGACCGGGATGTGAATCCACATGTAGTCGTCGCGCCCGCCCGCTTCAATCAGCAAGACTTCAAGGGCGGGATCGCGGGAGAGCCGGTTGGCCAATACACAGCCGGCGGTGCCGGCCCCGATGATGATGTAGTCATACTGGCCCGCAGATTCCAATCATTGCTCCTTATTCGGTGCGCATCTCAGCCACCAGGGTCTGCATCAGTTTTGCAACCGGCAGCGGCCGCGCCCGGCGGATTTCGGCGCCTGCCCACAGGGACATCAGCCCCGCATCGCCCTGCTCGGCAGCCGCGCGCCGGATCGGCGCGGTCAATGCATTTTGAACAGGATACGCGGGAACTTGCTTTTCCACACCATCCATCAAGTGCATGAAGCGGTTTTCCAGACCACGCGCGTAGCGGCCGGAAAATGAACGCGTCAGGCGGGTAGGCGTATCGTCGGCGCGGATCAGAGCGTCGCGGTACACGGGATGAATGCCCGACTCGTCACATAGGAGGAAGGCGCTTCCCATCTGCACGGCCCGCGCGCCCAGTTCCAGCGCCTCGCGAATGTCCACCCCGGTCATGATGCCCCCTGCAGCGATGGTGGGAATATCCACGGCCCGCGCCACCTGTGGCCACAGCACCCTGGCCGACAGGGTGGCGTCTTCCTGGGAACCGATAAAGGTTCCGCGATGTCCACCCGATTCAATGCCGGACGCGACAACGGCATCCGCGCCGGCAGTTTCCCAAGCCTTGGCTTCGTCTACCGTGGTGCAGGTACCGATGACGAATATGCCGGCATCGTGCAAGCGCTCCACCTGAACCGGCGTGAGAATCCCAAAGGTAAAACTGGCAGCTGCCGGCCGCAGGCTGAGGAGCGCATCGAACTGGGCATGGAAGTCTATGCACCATGACTCCGGCACGGGCAAGCCGTCCCAGCCCAGGCTTTCCCACACCGGCCTTAGCAGCGCAATGGCTGCCGCGACCTCTGCCGGACTGGGCGCGGGGGTCTCCTGGATAAACAGGTTCAACATGAAAGGCTGGTCCGTCATCGCCCTGACCTCGGCCGTCTGGTCGCGCATGAGAGACGGCGACAGCAGTGAACAGGCCAGTGAACCCAGCCCGCCAGCGTTGGACACGCCTGCTACAAGTGACGGCGTGGTGGCGCCGCCTGCCATGGGTCCTTGAATGATCGGGAACTTCAAGTGCTTGAACAGATCCATCACACACTCCCTTGTGGATAAGTGCTTGGATATCCACAGGTGCCGAATGTGGATAAAGCGGGTTTTATTCACAGGTACTTTTTTGTCCAGATTTGACCCCAGCCGGATACAGAGTTGGCAGCACGCTTATACCGCGTGCAAGTGCTTGTTTACGCTGGGTTAACCGGACTTGTCCACAGAAAAGTGCCCCTGTTAACAACTACTATTAAAGATATATATTACCTTTTTAAGTAAACAAACAACCCCGGCCAAACCACAATGCGCAGGCAGCAACCTAAATATTTCTGAGAAACAAGATCGCAAAACCATGTGCAGCAAGACGAAAAAGCCTGGTGTTGTTTTTTGTTCTGTTGATAAGTCATTGGATATCCACAGGAACGGATGTGTAAAACAAGGGCACTTGCTGACACTGCAAATCTTGTCCAACAACCGTCCCAAACTGATACAGCACTTGTGCAGCGAATTCAAAAGCATCCAAGTGATTGATCTTGTGGAAAAAACCTGACTTATCCACAGTTCTCTTCCCGTTTACTATCACTACTATTTTTGTATACATACCTTTATATAAAACAGTAAACAGCAAGCAAACCGCGACATGCCGGTATCGGTAAATCTTTGATATGCATGCCTTTTTTCCGAGAAATGTTGCCAATCCTTATGCTATTCTTGTTGCCGTTGTAACCGTCCTTTCGGTTGCCCTGGAGAGAAAATATGGAAATCGCAAGCAATAACGCAGCTGTCGCCGTGTCGCCGCTGAGCGCCCTGATCAGCATGTTTTACGAACCAAGCGCGACCTTTCAGCGGCTGGAACCGCGTCCTCGCGCCTGGGTTCCCCTGCTACTGCTGATCATTTCTTCCGTCGCCGTGATGTCCTGGTACTTTGCCGTGGTGGATTTTCCCTGGCTGATGGACCAGTTCGCAGGGGCCCTGAAGACCGTGGAAGAGCGCGAAGCGTTTGCCAAGACCATGACCAAATCGGTCCTGCACTTTTCTACCGTTGCCTCCGTCGTGGTGATGTTCCCCTTGATGTTTGCCATTTCCGGCGTCTATCTCATGATTGTTTCCAAATCCATGAGCCAGGGCATGTCGTTTGGCAAGGCATTCGCATTGTCGACCTGGGCGTCGGTGCCAGGCTTGCTGATGTTGCCGCTCGGTGCCATGCAGATCATGCTCAATCCGTCGGGCCAGCTTGAAATGTCGGCCCTGAACCCGCTGTCGCTGAATCAACTGGTGTTCCACTACGACATGGCCCATCCGATGGCAGGCCTCATGGATGCGCTCAGCGTGACCACCTTCTGGAGCATGTTCCTGATGATGATCGGCTTTGAAGTGTGGGCCAAAGTGAAGCGCTCCACTGCCGTGCTGGTGGTAGGCCTGCCCTACCTCGTCATCTTCGGCGGCTGGGCGGCCTTTGTCATGGCGACCAATTCATGAAAAAACAGTATGTCGCAGGCATTGCGCTTGCCGCGCTCATCTGCGTTCCGGTCGTCATGAAGCTGACCCGCAGTGAACCTGCCAAGGCTGTTGAAATCGACAAGATCGCTTACCGCGATATCAAGTCCTCAGTGCTTGCCTCTGGCCACTTGCTGTACCAGGAGCAAGTGTTGCTGTCGCCGGAAGTCATCGGCAAGGTCAGCGCCGTGCATGTCAAGGAAGGCCAGCAAGTTGCCAAGGGTGACTTGCTGCTGCACCTGGATGACCAGAGCTACCGGGCCGAGGTGGCCCAGCAGGAAGCTGCCGTCAAGCAGCAACGTATTGCCATCGAGCAGCAGCAGCTCAACCTCGCCAACCAGGAAAACCAGCTCAAACGCAAGACCGAGCTGCATCGCGTAAAGATGATTTCGGAAGCGGCCATCGACGATGCCCGTTTTGCCGTCGAGGCTGCCAAGATCGAACTGCGCAACAGCCGCTCGCGGCTTGAACAGGTCCAGGCCATCCTCAACCAGTCGCGCGAGCGCCTGGCCAAGACCACCATCCGCTCACCGATCAGCGGCACCATCACCGCGCTCGATATCAAGGTAGGTGAAACGGCGGTGGCCAGCCAGGTATCGATCGCCGGCTCCAGCCTCATGACAATTGCCAACACCTCGACCATGATGACCGAGGTAAATGTCGACGAAGCCGATATCGGCAAGATTGTCGTGGGCCAGGACGTGGCCATCCACACGGCCGCTTATCCCGATACGCCGCTCAAGGGTGAGGTGCTCATCATTCCCCTGTCTGCCAAGCAAAACCCCGGTTCGCCCCAGGGCGGCACCTCACTGGCACGTACGTACAACGTCAAGGTCAAGCTGTCCGATACCCGCCAGCTCACACTGCGCCCGGGTATGACTTGCCGCGCCGAGATCTTTACTGCCAGCTCGGGCAAATCGCTGTCCCTCCCATTGCAGGCGGTGCTGTCCAATAACGATGAGAACACGGAACTGGCAACCAAGAAAAAGAGCACCGGCGAAAAAATCGAAGTCAAGACCGAGTACTACGTGTTCGTCAACAACGGTGGCAAGGCGGAAAAGCGCGTCGTCACCATTGGCGTGTCGGATGACAGCCAGCAGGAAATTCTCAGCGGCGTCAAGGCGGGCGAAGCCGTGATCACCGGCCCTTACAAGATTTTGCGCCATCTCAAGCCTGGCGATCCTGTGACCAATGCCACGCCCGCGCCAGCCACTGTCAAGACATGAGCGGCACCGACGCGCTGATCCGTCTGGAAGGCATTGCCAAGCATTACCAGATGGGCGGGGAAACGATTGCCGCCCTCAATGGCATCGATTTGCAGATTGCCCGTAACGAATACGTGGCCTTCATCGGCTCCTCCGGTTCCGGCAAATCGACCATGATGAATATTCTTGGCTGCCTGGACACGCCCACGACGGGCCGCTATTTCCTGAATGGCCGCGACGTGGCCGGCATGAGTGAAACCGAGCTTGCCACCACCCGCAATGAAGAGATCGGCTTCATCTTTCAGAGTTTCAATCTGCTCACGCGTGCCACCGCCCTGCAAAACGTGATGCAGCCGCTGATCTACCGGGGCGTGCGTCCGGCCGAGCGGGCCCGCCGTGCCAAGGAAGCCATGGCCAGGGTGGGCTTGCAGAACCGCATGGACCACTTGCCAAATCAATTGTCCGGCGGACAGCGACAGCGCGTGGCCATTGCGCGCGCCCTGTGCAGCGAGCCATCCATCCTGCTGGCGGACGAACCGACGGGTAACCTTGACTCCACCACGGCCGCCGATATCATGGCCCTGTTCGACACCTTGTACGCCGAAGGCCAGACCCTGATCGTGGTCACGCACGAACCCGACATTGCGGCCCATTGCCGGCGCGCGGTCAGGCTGGCCGATGGCAAGGTCCTCAGCGACATCATCAATCCTGAACGGGGCCAGTTCCGTTCGCGGGAGCCAGCGCATGTTTAGCATCATCGAAAGCTTCCGCTCCGCCCTGCAAAGTATTCGCGCACACAGTTTCCGCAGCTTTCTGACCTCGCTTGGCATCATCATCGGCGTCGCTTCCGTGATTGCCGTGGTATCGATCATCCAGGGCTTGTCGGCCTCGATCAGCAACGAATTCAAGGGCCTGGGCGCCAACAGCCTGACCGTGCGCGCCACCACGCCGTTTGAAGAGGAAATGCAGGGCAAGCGCAATGTGCTGACCCTGAACGACTACGACCTGATCGTCACCCACCTTGACGATATCAGCAACGTCTCGCCTGCCTTTGGTCCGTTTGGCGACTTCGGCACCACCGTGCGCCATGCGGGCAAGTCCACTTTTACCCAGGTGACGGCTGTGACGGCCGCCTATCAGGAAGCGAGCCAGTCTTTTCCCCAGTACGGACGCTTCATCCGCAACAGTGACGACCAGTCGCGCCGCAAGGTGTGCGTGATTGGCCCCAAGCTGCGCGACAAGCTGCAGCTGCCGGAAAACCCGGTGGGCAAGTTCATTGAAATTGGCGGCGAGTGGTTCAAGGTCATCGGCATGAATGAAGCGCAGGGTGAAACCTTTGGCTTCAGCAAGGATGACTACGTGCTCATTCCCTTCATGGTCGGCAGCGCCATTGCCGGCAACCGCAACAAGCTCGACATTTTTATCAGTTTCACCGTCAATGATATCGACCAGCTTGAAGCGGTGCAGGGACGCCTGACCGGCCTGCTGCGTACGGCCCACAAATTAAAGCCTGGCCAGAAAAGTGATTTCAAGGTCCAGACTGCAGCGCAGCTGGGCGAGACTTTTGAAAAGATCATCGCCATGATGACGCTGGTCCTCGGCGGCATCGTGAGCATTTCCCTCTTGGTGGGCGGGATCGGCATCATGAACATCATGCTGGTGTCGGTGACCGAGCGCACCCGCGAAATCGGTATCTGCAAGGCGCTGGGGGCGCAGCGCCACCACATCTTGCTGCAATTCCTGATCGAAGCGACCATGCTGTCCCTGCTGGGCGGCCTCGTCGGCCTGGGCCTGGGGTATCTGCTCGGCATGGGGGCAGCCAAGATGATCCCCAATTTCCCCGACGCGTTCGTGCCGTGGTGGGCGATCATGATGGCGCTGGGGTTTTCCAGCGCGGTGGGCATTCTCTTTGGGATCATGCCGGCGGCCAAGGCTGCCAACCTGAATCCCATTGATGCCTTACGCTACGAGTAATTGATCACAAGTGCAGGGAACTATGCGGCTCGGTATCATCAGCGCCCTCGATGAGGAACAGCATGGGCTGGTGGAGGCCATGCAAGACCCCGCCACGCTCATCCATGGCATGCGGACATACACCAGCGGCCGGCTTGCCGGCGTCGACGCTGTGTGCGTCCTGTCGCGTATCGGGAAGGTGGCCGCGGCCACCACGGCAAGTGTGCTGATTGAAAAATTCGGTGTCACGCACCTGTTGTTTACGGGCGTGGCCGGCGCAGGCGATGCCGGGGTGCGGGTGGGCGACATCGTGATTGCCGATTCGCTGGTCCAGTACGACATGGATTGCAGCCCCCTGTTTCCCGCCTTTGAAGTTCCCCTCACGGGGCTGTCGCACTTTGCATCGGACCAGCGCCTGGCCAATCTGACGGCCAGCGCGGCCCATGGGTTCCTGGACACCGACTTCGAAGTCGCCATCAGTGCCGATGAACGGCGCGAGTTCGGCCTGTCCATGCCGCGGATTCACCGCGGCCTGATCGGCAGTGGCGACCGATTCCTGTCGAGCGCGAGCGAGGTCAATGCCATCAACGCTTCCCTGCCCGGCCTGCTGGCGGTGGAAATGGAAGGCGCGGCCGTGGCGCAGGTGTGCTTCGAGCTGGGCGTGCCATTTGCAGTGATCCGCACCATTTCCGATAACGCCAATGAAGCAGCGGCGACCGACTTCATGCGCTTTGTAAAGGCGATTGCCTCACGCTACGCCTTTCACATCGTCATGCGTGTTTGCCGGGGACTTGGCTGACAGCCCTTACTGGCACACGGCGGCGCCAGGCGCAATTTCCGAGCGATAGGTAACTTTGCCGGCGCAGATGCCGTAACCGGCTTGCACGACTTCGTTCGGGAAAGTGGCAATGCCGGCGATGTGCAGCACCTTGAAGCTGCCATCCTTTTGCTGCGACAAGAGCCGCAGTTCCGAGCGGCCCTGGCCGTGTTCCTCCGCCGGCGCATGGACTTCCAGGGTCAGGTCATCGCGGATCACGTGGCGCACCGAGCCCTTGGGTGGCAGATGGACCTTGAAGCTGCGCGCGCTTTCGCCTGCCGGCTGCAGCGTAATGTCGAATTGGGTGGACCTTGCCGCCTGCGCATGCCCCGCCCAAAGGCAGGCGAGCATGGCGGCGATGGCATTGAACTTGTTCATGTGCTTCGTGTAGAGGGTGAGCCATTGTCATTGACGTAATGACCATCGGCAAGAGTTGCTACTTTACACGAAGTCCAAACAAGGGCTTATTCTTGTGATAACGAATGTGGGGCCGGCGCTACATCCGGTCCAGCAACTGCTGCTCTGCCCGTTCACTGAGCACCAGTACCAGCTTGAGCCGCGCGCGCGTCATTCCCACAAACAGCTTGCGCAGGACCAGTTCATTGATCTGCTCAAAATCAATTTCCGTGAAAATCACGGCCGGGGCCGACTGGCCCTTGAAGCGGTACACCGACTCGGCCAGCAGCCCGCCCTCGCGGTAGATGGGGGTGCCGAACAAGTCGTAGTCGCCGGTAAAGGACCTGAGCGTGTGCGCTTCGCTCAGCTTGTCCAGGTGGAGGATAGCTGACTTTTCGCGACCGCGGAAGGAGGCGATGGCGATATCGTGGCGCGCAAAGCCCGCACCCAGGCACATGGTGATGGCCTTGCGGGTCTGCGCCAGCATGGCTTCGGTGTCGCCCTCCGGGTACAGCAGTTCTTCAATATCGGCGCCCTTGAACGGGCTGCCTGCTTCCACCGGCGGCGAGACCGCGCCAATCGAGGCGAGCATGTCGACGATCTGGCGTGGGCTGCGAAAGTTGGTATCAGAATGGAGCTTGACCCAGCCGGGCAAGGGCACTTCCGGGCGTCCGTACAAGTTCTGATTGGGGTCTTCCAGCCAGATGGCACGCCCTTCTTCCTTGAGCATGCGCAGCAGGATATCGCGCCAGGCAGGCGAAAAATCCTGTCCCTCGTCCACGATGAGCACATCGTATTTCCACGCAGGCGGCAGCGCTGCTGTGCTCATCATGGTTTCGATGTCGGTCCAGACGGTTGGGGAAGCGTAATCGGGCGTATGGCCCTGGTCGCGCAGGAAGGCGTCGCTGAGCATGTGGAAGGTGGCGACCCGGCCGCCTGCCGGTACCAGGGTGCTGATGTGGTCGGCCAGCGGGCGGTTGTAGCACACGTACAGGGGGGACTGGTGCGCGTCGATGGCGGCGGCATATTCGGCCAGCGCGAGCTGGGTCTTGCCGCTGCCGGCAGTGCCGATCACGCGCAGGCGAAAGGGAGAAAACTCGAGCCGCCGCGCCCATGTGGCAAGGCCCCCCGACAGTCGCGTGACCATTTGGGCAGCGTTGCCGATCATGGAGCTGGGATCGGGCCGGATGCTGAGCATATTGCCCAGGAAGCGCGTCACCTTGTCGAACTGTTCGTCGGGCTTGGGATCGTGGATCGGCAGGATTTCGCGGATCATGTGCGCCAGCCGTTCCTTGCTGCCCGCATCAATGATGTGGCGCGGGTCGAGCCCTGCCAGGTGCGGATCGCGCACGATGTAATCCGGGCAGTACAGCAGGTAGTCAATCGACAGCTCGCCGCCAAAGCGTTCCTTCAGTCCCCGGATCGAGCGCATGATGTGATTGGCGACGCGGCGCGGCTTGCCCTCGAAGTTCTTCACCAGTCCTTCTGGCGTCTCGCTCAGAAAGCCCGCTTTCTGCTCAATGAGCAGCACGCGGCCATTGGGCGCGACGATGATGAAATCAATCTCGCCATAGGCGGAAAACCCATTTTCCACATTGGTCCAGTGGACCCCGTGATAGATGCGATAGGGATCGTGGGCAAGGCGCTGGTCCAGGTAGCCGAGCGTCTCGATTTCGCGCGCGGCGCTGCCGGTGACGGCCATTTCCTGCCAGCCGGTTGGATGAATGTGGGCCATGGAATCCGGGAACGAGAGAAAACCTGATTGTATGACTGTTCACGCGACAGCTGCCACGCGCGTGCCGTTGGGGCCGATCCGGTCATCTGCTCCATTGCCGGAGGCACGCATCTGGTTCTGGGCAAGGCGACAAAAAAGCCGCTGCCGCGAAGATCGCGAAAGCGGCTGTCGAGTCATTCAGAGCGTTGCGGCTTACGCCAGCATGGCTTCGGCGCTGGTGTAGTCGTAACCCAGGTCGCGCGCAACCGCTTCGTATGTCACCTTGCCCAGGCAGACATTAAGGCCGTTGCGCAGGTGCGCGTCGTCCGCCAGTGCCCTTTTCCAGCCCTTGTTGGCCAGCGCCACGGCGTGCCCGATGGTGGCGTTATTGAGCGCGAAAGTGGACGTACGCGCCACGGCGCCAGGCATGTTGGCCACGCAGTAGTGAACCACGCCGTCAACCACATAGGTGGGTTCTGCGTGCGTGGTGGCGTGCGAGGTCTCGAAGCATCCACCCTGGTCGATCGCCACGTCCACCACCACGGCGCCCTTCTTCATGCGCGCGATCATGTCCTTGGTGACCAGCTTAGGCGCTGCGGCACCCGGCACCAGCACCCCGCCCACGACCAGGTCGGCCGACAGCACCGATTCCTCGATCGACTGCGCATTCGAGTACTGGGTCGAGATGCGGTTGCCGTACACCAGATCAAGCTGGCGCAGGCGGTCGATGCTGCGGTCGAGCACCGTCACGCGCGCACCGGTACCCACTGCCATTTGCATGGCATTGGTACCGACCACGCCGGCACCGATGATCACGATGTGGCCGGCGGCCACGCCCGGCACGCCGCCCAGCAGCAAACCCATGCCACCCTTGGATTTTTCGAGGTGCGCCGCGCCGGCCTGGATGGCCATGCGCCCTGCCACTTCGCTCATGGGCGCGAGCAGCGGCAGGCCGCCGCCGGCGCCGGTGATGGTTTCGTACGCAATGCAGACCGCGCCCGACTTGACCAGGGCCGCCGTCTGCTCCGGGTCCGGTGCCAGGTGCAGGTAGGTGTAGAGAATCTGGCCAGCCGACAGCATGGCGCATTCACCCGGCTGCGGTTCCTTGACCTTGACGATCATCTCGGCGCGCGCAAAGATCTCCTTGGCCGTTTCCACCATCTCCGCGCCGGCTGCCCTGTACTGCTCGTCGGACAGGCCAATTTCGCCGCCGGCGTTCTTCTGCACCAGCACCTGGTGCCCGCGCGAAGTGAGCTCGCGCACACTTGGTGGAGTCAGTCCTACCCGGTATTCGTGATTCTTGATCTCTTTTGGTACGCCTACGATCATGTCTTCCTCCAAGGGTTTTTATAAGTTACTTCTTTTCTGACCGGGCTCCTACAGTCCCAACGTCATCAGACTAGCATTTCCGCCGGCCGCTGTCGTGTTCACGCACAAGGCGCGTTCGGCGACCAGGCGCCACAGGGGAATCGCACCTTCTTCGGTGGTGTCGATAATGCCCACGATGGCGCCGGAGCCCGCCGCCAGCTGTGAGCGCAGGTCGTCGGACAGCTGTGCTTCCACCAGCGCGATCTGAAATTCTGTTTTCACGGCTGACAGGGTGTCGGCAAATTCAATCAGCGACTTGACCTGGGCCGGCAAGCCTTGCGGAATCACGTCCTTCGATCCGGCCAGCACCACCGCACGGTTACCGGTGGCCAGCACCGCAGCGAGCTGGTTGAGCAGCACGCCAATGGTCGACGCCGCGCACAGCACCGCGCCGCGTGGCGCGAACGACAGCGAATTGCGCTCCCCCGTCGGCCCTGGCAGCGGCAGCGAAGTACCGAGCAGCGTGGTGCGCATGTACTGCTCGGCCAGGGTGACCACGCGCTGGTGGCCGTGGGTGCGTGCCCAGTCCAGCAGCGGATCGAGTCCGGCACTGGCCTTGCGCTCGTGCTGCAGCAGTGCCGGGGCGCCTTTTTGCAGGCGTTTGAGGTACAGCGGGCCGCCCGCCTTGGGACCGGTGCCGGACTTGCCCTCGCCGCCAAAGGGCTGCACGCCCACCACCGCGCCCACGATATTGCGGTTCACGTAGATATTGCCAACGTGGGCGCGCGAAGCGATGAAGTCGATGGTTTCGTCAATGCGCGAATGCACACCCAGCGTCAGGCCGAAACCGGTGGCGTTGATCGCGTCCACAATGCGCGCCAGGTCGGCGCGGCGGTAGCGAATGATGTGCAGCACCGGGCCGAATACTTCCTTGGTCAGCTCCGACAGCGAACCGATTTCCAGCACCGTTGGCGGCACAAAGGTGCCCATCGCCGTGACCGATGACGGCAGTTCCAGATCAAAGTGACTCTTAGCCGTCGGCTTGACGCGCGCAATATGATCGAGCAGGTTTTGCTGCGCTTCGCGGTCGATCACGGGGCCGATGTCGGTGTTCAGGTGGTCGGGATTGCCGACCCTGAGCTCCTGCATGGCGCCCTTGAGCATGCGAATGGTCTTGTCGGCGATATCGTCCTGCAGGAACAGCACGCGCAGCGCCGAGCAGCGCTGGCCGGCGCTGTCAAAGGCCGACGTCATCACGTCCGTCACCACCTGTTCCGGCAGGGCCGAGGAATCGACGATGAGCGCATTCTGGCCGCCGGTTTCGGCAATCAGGGGAATCTCGTTGTCCTCATCCACGGCGCGCCTGGCCAGGGTGCGGTTGATCAGCTGCGCCACTTCCGTGGAACCGGTGAAGATCACGCCGCGCACGCGCGCATCGGCAGTCAGGCGTGCGCCCACCACCTCGCCGCGGCCCGGCAGGAACTGCAGCGCGCCGCGCGGCACGCCCGCTTCGTGAAACAGCTGCACCGCGCGGTGCGCGATGATCGGGGTCTGCTCGGCCGGCTTGGCCAGCACCACGTTACCTGCCGCCAGGGCGGCTGCCACCTGGCCGGTGAAGATCGCCAGCGGGAAGTTCCAGGGGCTGATGCAGGTGACGGGACCCAGGGCCAGCACGTTCTGGGCATTGGCTACCTGCGCCGCGTAATAGCGCAGGAAGTCGACCGCCTCGCGGATCTCCGCAATCGCATTGGGCAGCGACTTGCCCGCCTCGCGCACGGCCAGCGACATCAACTCGTCGTAGTGCTGCTCGAACAGGTCGGCAGTGTTGGCGATGATGCGCGCGCGCTCGGACGGCGTGGTGGTCTGCCAGTCCATGGCGTAGGCGGCAGCGCTGGCCAGCGCGGTGTCCACGTCGGCGCTGGACGCCTCGGTCACATGGCCAACGATGTCTTCATGATTGGCCGGGTTGCGGATGGCGTGCTTGTTCTCGCCCGCCAGCGCGCCGTCGATCAGGGGCTGGCAGTGGTAATTGCGCACGATGGTGAGGGTCTTGCCCAGCGCGCGCAAGACATCCTCATTGGTCAGGTCCAGGCCTGCCGAATTTTCACGCTCGGTGCCAAACAGCTGCGCCGGCAGCGGGATGCCGGGGTGCGGCGCGCCGCCGTGGGCGCGCGAGGCTTCGAATGGATCGGCAATCAGGCTGTCAATGGCGACCTTCTCGTCCACGATCTGGTTCACGAACGACGAATTGGCACCGTTCTCCAGCAGCCGCCGCACCAGGTAGGCCAGCAGCGTTTCGTGCGACCCGACCGGCGCATAGATGCGGCATGCCTTGCCCAGGTTTTCCTTGCCTACCACCTGGTCGTACAGCGTCTCGCCCATGCCATGCAGGCACTGGAATTCGTAGTCCTCCACCTTCGCTTCCTGGGCCCAGGTGTAGATGACGGCCAGGCTGTGCGCGTTGTGGGTGGCGAACTGCGGATAGATCACGTCGGTCGTGGCCAGCAGTTTTTTGGCGCAGGCCAGGTAGGACACGTCGGTGTAGACCTTGCGCGTGTAGACCGGGTAGCCGGGCATGCCGTCGACCTGGGCGCGCTTGATCTCGGCGTCCCAGTAAGCGCCCTTCACCAGTCGCACCATGAACTTGCGGTTGCTGCGGCGGGCCAGGTCGACCAGGTAATCGATCACGAACGGGCAGCGCTTTTGGTAAGCCTGCACCACAAAGCCGATGCCGTCAAAGCCGGCCAGCTCGGGGTCGAAGGCCATCGCTTCCATCAGGTCGAGCGAAATCTCGAGGCGGTCGGCTTCTTCGGCGTCGATGTTCAGGCCAATGTTGTAGCGCTTGGCCAAGAGCACCAGCTGCTTCAGGCGCGGCAGCAGCTCTTCCATCACGCGAGCCTGCTGCGCGCGGCTATAGCGCGGGTGCAGGGCCGAGAGCTTGACCGAGATGCCGGGGCCGTCCTTGATGCCGCGGCCATTGGAAGCCTTGCCGATGGCGTGAATCGCCGTCTCGTAGGCGGCGTAATAGTTCTTGGCGTCGGCTTCGGTCAGCGCGGCTTCGCCCAGCATGTCATAGGAATAGCGATAGCCACGCGCCTCGTTGTCGCGGCTGTTCTTGAGCGCCTCGTCGATGGTCTGGCCGGTGACGAACTGGTTGCCCAGCATGCGCATGGCCAGGTCCACGCCTTTGCGGATCAAGGGCTCGCCACCCTTGCCGATCAACTTGGACAAGGCAGAAGTGAGCCCCGCCTCGCTGCTGGTGCCAACCAGCTTGCCGGTGATGAGCAGACCCCAGGTGGCGGCATTGACGAACAGCGAGGGCGACTCGCCCAGGTGCTTGCGCCAGTCGCCCTTGCTGATCTTGTCGGCGATGAGGCGGTCGGCAGTGGCACTGTCGGGGATGCGCAGCAGTGCTTCGGCCAGGCACATGAGCGCCACCCCTTCCTCCGACGACAGCGAAAACTCGTGCATCAGCGCGTCGACGCCGGAGGCCCGGGTGCGCTTGCTGCGCACGGCCGACACCAGCCGGTGCGCCAGCGCATGCGCACCGGCGTGCGGGCGCGCCGATTGCGCGAGCAGCCAGCCGACCATCTCCGGCTCACTGCGGCGGTACGCGGCGGTAATGGCGGCGCGCAAAGGCCTGGGATGCTCAATAATTTGCGACTGGAAGGTGGAAAACGGGGCGGTGGACGCGGCCGAAGGTGCGGCGATAGGCATGAAAAGTCTTTGTGGTGATTGTTTCGGATACAGGTATACGGCGGCATTTGACGCACGCAAAGATGATTCGATTGTAGAGCGATTTCTTCTGGATTAATTCTGGTTATACAGAAGACTAGCCATAGAATGTTTTTGGTGAGACAATTTCACCAAATTAAATTTATTCAGGGGGTAATCCGCCATGTTGGACAAGATCAGCAAGAAGATTCTCGCCGAGCTGCAGAGCGACGGCCGCATCAGCAACGTCGAACTTGCCGCGCGGGTGAACCTGTCGCCGGCGGCCTGTCTGGAGCGGGTGCGTAAGCTGCATGAGTCGGGCTACATCATGGGCTACACGGCGCAGCTCAATCCCCAGCTGCTCGACGTGTCGCTGCTGGTCTTCATCGAGGTGGTGCTTGATCGTACCACTCCTGAAGTGTTCGACGCATTCAAAAACAGCGTCCAGCTGATTCCGGAAGTGCTGGAATGCCACATGGTGGCAGGAGGCTTTGATTACCTGGTCAAGGCACGGGTCAAGGACATGGCGGCCTACCGCGAATTCCTGGGCAAGACCCTGCTGCAAAAAGGCGTGCGCGAAACGCACACCTACGCCGTCATGGAAGAGGTCAAGAACACGACCAAGCTGCCAATCAAGTAAGCCGCCGGCACCGTCGCCAAGCTGGACAATACTTGTCTATACAAAAAGTGGTCTGACCCTGGTTTCGGGAAACAAATCCAAAAGGTTCCGTGCCGGGGTTTGAGCAGCGACGCCGGAACGCGCAAAATTGTACCGCTGCGGCGCTTGACGGCAGCGCACTCCCCTTCATTTTTCCCTCCAAAATGTCCTGCGGCTATTGCCTAACACCAGGGTCAGACCACTTTTTGTCTATACAAGTGGTGGTCTGACCCTGCCTTGGGGAAAGAGGAAACGGGAAGGTTTAGTCGCTGCCTTTGGTCGAGGAGCGGGGTACGGGCATGTTCATGCCTTCGAGGTGCTTGCGCAGCCATTTGTGGGTGGGGCTGCGGGCGTCCCGTTCGTGCCACAGCATGTCCAGGTGGACCGGCGGCAGCGTGAAGGGCAGCTCGCGCCACGCCAGGGCGTCGGTGTTGCCGGTGGAGGCTACCAGGTGCTTGGGCAGCACGGTGATCAGGTCGGAATTGGCCACCACCCGCCCCGCCGTGAAGAACTGGTTGACGGTGAGGATGATCCGCCGCTCGCGCCCCACCTGCGCCAGCGCTTCGTCCACCAGGCCATGGGCGCGGCCCGAAAAGCTCACCAGCAGGTGGTTGGCCTGGCAGTAGTTGTCCATGTTGAGCTCGACCTTGGCCAGCGGGTGGCCCTTGCGCATCACGCACACGTAATGGCCCGAATACAGGCGTTCGTGGCGGATGGGCGAGCTGGTGTCGCTCGAAAGCTGGGCCGCCACGCCCGGAAAGAAGCCGACCGCCAGGTCAATGTCGCCGCGCAGCAGCATGGGACGGGGCTCGCGCGTGGTCAGCGGCACCATGCGCACGTTCACCCCAGGCGCTTCACTTTCAATCGAGCGCATCAGCGATGGCAGCCAGAACGCGGCGGTGGCGTCGGCCATGGCCATGCGGAAGGTGGCGTGGGCCTTGGAGACATCGAAGGTTTCCGGCGTAACGGCCGCTTCCAGCCCGGCCAGGGCCGAGCGCACCGCCGGCCACAGCGCTTCGGCGCGCGGGGTGGGCTTGACCCCGTAGGCGGTGCGGATCAACAGTTCGTCGCCCAGGCTTTCGCGCAGGCGCTTGATGGCATTCGACACGGCAGGCTGGGTCATGGCCAGGTGGCCGGCGGCGCGGGTCAGGTTTTGCTCGGTCATCACGGCGTCAAAGACGCGCAGCAGGTTCAAGTCGAGTGTCAGGAAGCTCATGAGATCCAAAGAAGAGGCAGACCGTTAATCATACAGTAACGGTTCGCGGCGGCGGTGGCGCAATGAATGGCAGAGATAAAAAAACGGCGCCTGGAATCCCAGGCGCCGCTCGATGACGTTTGCGCAATCAGGCGTTCGATGCCGCCGGTGCCTTGCCGCCATTGAGCAGGCGTGGCTTGAGCGAACTGTCCGCAGGCTTCTCGCCCAGCCAGATCTTCATGATGGCATTGTAAAACACCACATCGGTCACGGTTTCGCCAATCTGCTTGCCGTTGAGGGTGCACACGGTGCCGGTGCCGGGGATGTAATCGAGGTCCAGCACGTCACCTTTTTTCAGGCCAGGAATCGAGGCGAACATTTCGCCGAATTTGCTGATCTGGCCAACAATTTTCATCTTGTCATTCTTGTCGGTATTGTTGTTGATACCTGCCATGAATGCGCTGCCGAAGTCGTCAGCCGAGATGTCACGCAGCATCACCAGGTGGATGCGGCGCGGACCGTCCGTCTTGAATACGGCATCGGTCGTGGTGGTCTTGCTTGGCAGGTAGAGCGAGGTCACGTACACCTTGACGATGAACTTGTTGCGAATGCCATAGCCATTGAGCACGAGCTCCTTGCCGGCGACCTTGACGGACTCTTTCAACGTGACACCAGCAACCTCCGCTGCCATGGCACTCTGGGTGAACGCGCACGCCAGGATCGCGCCTGCGAATACGCCTTTAAGTAAATTTTTCATAGCAAACATGGTGTCTCCGTGAGATAAGTACCACAACAATAAGGAAGGCCACATGGCCCTCCTGATACAGCGTCCGCTTGCGCGGGTTTATTTTCCGCCCAGCAGCAGCGGCTTGAGTGTGGCGTCGGCCGGCTTGTCGCCCAGCCAGATCTTCAGCACAGCGTTGTGAAACTGAATCCCGGGCATGACTTCGCCAATCGGCTTGCCGTTGTAACCGGCAATGGTGCCCGTGCCCGGCACCCAGTCCAGGTCGAGCACGTCGCCCTTCTTCAGGCCCGGCATCATGGCAAAGATCTGGCCGAACTGGCTGATCTGGGCAACAATCCGCGTCTTTTCTTCCTTGCTGACATTGGCATTGATGCCGGCCATGAAGGCGCTGCCGAAGTCGTCGCCCGATATGTCGCGCAAGATTTGCAGCTGCATGCGGCGCGGCCCGTCCGTCTTGATGACTTCTTCGACCGTGGTCTTCTTCGATGGCAGGTACAGGCCGGCCGTATAGAGCTTGATAAAGAACTTGGAACGCACGCCCAGGCCGTTCAGCTGCAGTTCCTTGCCCGCCAGTTTGACGGTATCGGGATAGGTCATGCCCGCCACTTGCGCCGCCATGGCGCCCTGCGCCAGTGCGCCCGCCAGGATGACGCCGGCCAAAGTTCCCTGAACAATCTTTTTCAATCCAAACATGGTGCCTCCGTTATCGGTTTTCTGTTTATTGATAATTTAATGGTAATTAAATCGCTTCCCAATCGCTGCCATTTGCCTGGCGCGCGCTGATCCGCTGTGCCGGCGCTCGCGCCACTTCTTGCTTTAACGCAGCAGATGGCGCTTCGGTGGACACGGACATGGCCATCGACGTGTGGGCATCTTCCGCATCGAGCTTGAAGACACTGACCAGCCGTGCCAGGTTGGCAGCCTGGTCTTGCATGGATGCTGCGGCAGCGGCCGCCTCTTCCACCAGGGCAGCGTTTTGCTGGGTGGTCTCGTCCATATCCAGAATGGTCGAATTCACCTGGGCAATGCCGGAACTCTGTTCCTGGCTGGCCGAGGTAATCTCGCCAATAATATCAGTGACCCGGCGCACACTGGCCACCACTTCTTCCATCGTCACGCCGGCCTGTTGCACCAGGGTGCTGCCTTCCCGCACTTTGCCGACCGAGTCGCCAATGAGGGTCTTGATTTCCTTGGCCGCCGCCGCCGAGCGCTGGGCCAGGCTGCGCACTTCCGCGGCCACGACCGCGAAGCCGCGCCCCTGTTCGCCGGCGCGGGCTGCTTCCACCGCGGCGTTCAGCGCCAGGATATTGGTCTGGAAGGCAATGCCATCGATGACGCCAATGATGTCGACAATCTTTTTCGACGAATCTGTGATCGAGCCCATGGTGTCGATGACGTTCGACACCACGCTGCCGCCCCGCACGGCCACTTCCGACGCCTGGGCCGCCAGCTGATTGGCCTGGCGGGCATTGTCGGCATTTTGCTGCACGGTATTGGTCAGCTCGTGCATGGAGCGCGAGGTTTCACCCAGTGAATGGGCTTGCTGTTCGGTGCGCGAGGACAGGTCCAGGTTGCCGGTGGCAATCTCGGTGGACGCCTCGGCAATCGATACCGTGCCCTGGCGCACTTCGGCCACGATGCGGATCAGGCTATCGTTCATGAACTTGAGCGCTTCCATCATCTGGCCCGTTTCATCGCTGCTGGTCACGACAATCTCGCTGGTCAGGTCGCCATCGGCCACGCGCCTTGCCACATTGACCGCTTCGTTCAGGGGGCGTGTGATGCTGCGCGTGGCCAAAAACGCCACCAGCAGCGACAGCACTGCCGCAGCGCCCGCCAGGACCAGGATCACCTGGCGCGTGCGCTGCGAAATTGCTTCGGCATCCTTACCAGCCTTGACCATTTCTGCATGCTGGTAGGCGATAAAGCTGTCGAGATGCTCGAAATACTTGGTTTGCTGCGGGCGCAGTGAAAACATGAACTTGATCATGGCATCGTCCTTGCTGTCTTCGTTGATGAGCTGAACGAAGGAAGCCTGGCCTGGCAGGAAGCGGGTGCGCACCACGTCAATCTGCTTGAGGATTTCGCGGGCCTTGGGATTGGTGGTGGTACGGGCCAGTTCGGCAAGGGCCTTGGTGGCGCTGGCATTGCGTGCTTCCACGTTCTGCAGTTCCTTGGCGATCTGGCTCGGGTCGGTCATGATGAGCACGTTAAGCATGCTGCGCGTGGCCTCATTGACATCGGCCTTGATCGCATTGGCCACCACCGTTTTCGGATAGCGGTTGTCCACCATGTTGCCAACTTCTTTATTCAGGCTGGCAATACGCAGGTAGGACAGGCCGGCGAGGAGCAGCAGCATCAGGATGACGAGTCCGAAGCCGAGGGCCAGGCGCTGGCCGATGCGCATGTTCTTAATCATGGGGAATCCCGTTGAGTCGACAGTATTAGGTGGGCGTGCCAAAGGATTTGCACGTGACATACCCTATATATATCAAAAAATTGCCGTACGGGTACAAAAATGATGCACGGAAGGGGATATTTCGCGCCAAAATGTGGCGCCGCGTCACAAATCGGAGCAAAGCGACAAGAAGGGAAAGTGATGTCGCATGCGCGGCTGACAAGTTTCGCCGCCAGCCCGTCAGCAGGGCCGTTTTGACACTATTTGGTAATCACTACCGGTTCGGCCGGTGCCTTGGCCGCGGTGAGGCGTTCATACTTGAGCAGCAGTTCGTCGCGGCTTTCCACCCAGGCCGGGTTGAGCGGGATGCAGGAAACCGGGCACAGCATGGCGCACTGGGGTTCCTCGAAGTGGCCCACGCACTCGGTACACTTGCTCGGTTCGATCTCGTAGATTTCTGCACCCATGTAGATGGCGTCGTTCGGGCACTGGGGCTCGCACACGTCGCAATTGATGCATTCGTCGGTGATCAGCAGGGCCATGGTGTCATCCCGCAGCTTCGGCCGAGGCCGCCATGGACGCGATTTTCTTTTGCAGCCAACGGTCCACGGAGGGAAATACGAACTTGGACACGTCGCCGCCCAGCATGGCAATTTCGCGCACGATGGTGCCGGAAATAAACTGATACTGGTCGGACGGGGTCAGGAACAGGGTTTCCACGTCCGGCAGCAGGTAGCGGTTCATGCCGGCCATTTGAAACTCGTATTCAAAGTCGGACACGGCGCGCAGGCCGCGCACGATCACGCGCGCATCGTGCTGGCGCACGAAATCCTTGAGCAAGCCTGAAAAGCTTTCTACCTGCACATTGGGATAATGGCCCAGTACTTCATTGGCGATTTCGAGCCGGTCATCCAGGGAAAAGAAGGGGCGCTTGTTCTTGCTGTCCGCCACGCCGACGATCAAGCGGTCAAACAGGCCCGATGCACGGCGCACCAGATCCTCATGCCCACGGGTGAGCGGATCGAAGGTTCCTGGATACACTGCTACAACCATTACGGCTCCCTAGAGAAACACCAATATTAGAACGCGCATTATGCCTGAAATTCCGGCACCACCCTGAGCGGGGGTCATGGGGCCGGTGCCAGAACAGGGTGTGGACAGGCTCAGCCTTGATGGGCGCGCGGGCGCAGCAGGTAGAAATGCACGACTCCCGCCTTGCCCTCGCGAATCGGCTCCCATGCCGCCAGCCAGCCGGGCTGTTCGCTCTCGGGAGTATCGGCAAAGGGCAGCGGGGTACCGGATTCGGCGTACACCAGGCCGTCCGGCTCGAGTAGCGCGCTGCACAAGGGCAAGGTCTTGGACAGGAAATCCTGCTGATACGGCGGGTCCAGGAAGATCAGGCGGAAACGCTGGCCGCGCTGGGCCATGTTGGCGGCGGCCGCCAGGGCGTCGGCCCGCAGGATCGTGACATTGTCGGCCTTGAGCTTGCCCTTGACCGCTTCGAGCTGGCGCACGATGGGGGTGTGGGCGTCGATCATGGTGACGGCGGCAGCGCCGCGGCTGGCGGCCTCAAAGCCCAGGGCGCCGCTGCCGGCAAACAAGTCCAGGCAGGCCGCGCCCTGCCACTGGCCATCCCACAGGTGGTTAATCCAGTTGAAGACGGTTTCGCGCACCCGGTCCGGCGTCGGCCGCAAGCCCATGGCATCGAGGACCGGCAGCAGGCTGCGCTTCCAGGCGCCGCCGATGATGCGCACTTGCTGGGGCGGCGGGGGGCGGTGCACGGGGATTTTGGCGGGCTTCTTTTGCATGGATCGCTCCGGAAAATGTGGCCCGCACTATAGCACGCCAGGGGCTGACAACAGCCGCCCCGGGCCGCGGCTACTTCCTGTCGGCGGCCAGCACCTTGAAGTCTTCCATCCAGCCTTGCATGCGCTGCTGGGCATGGGCTTTCTGCGCCGGCGTTGCAATCTTGATGGCGGTGAGCATCAGATTGATGGAGGCGTCAATATAGGTGTCGAAGAAGGGCTTGCGCTCAGGCGAGTCGAAGCGGCCGAAGATATCCTTGAGCAAATTATTCAACAGGGCACTGGTCGCTTCCCGTCCCAGCTTCTTCTGCTGGATTTCGCGCAGCACGGCAATGATTTTCTTTTGTCGAATGATGCGCTCCTCCAGCCAGAACTGGTTGTTCAGCGGACGGGCGTCGGAGGCCTTGCGCAGGATCGCTTCCTGCTCCCTGCTGAAGTCGCCAAACCACAGGTTAAGTTGCTCCATCGACTTTTTATAGCGCTGCTTTTGCTTCTTGTCAGTGTCGATGGCAATGAATTTCTTGCGATACGTCTCATTATTCTTGCGGAACTTCTCTTCGATGTTGGCGATCTGGTCAGGCTTGACGGACAGGGCAAGGTCGGTCAGTTCCGGCAAGGCCTTGAAGGCCAGCACTTCGGTACGCGCGAGCACGTCTTTGTACAAGCCGCGCAGGTCGGCATGGCTGACGTTGCCATTGCCGAGTTTGGCCTGGGCCTGGGCCAGCAACTGGCCATAGTCGCGCAGCTGGGTCTTGCGGTGCCAGTTGATGAGCTGGTCGATATCTTGCTTGACCATGCCGCCCTGCTCGGAATCGAGGTCGACATAGGCGTCCACCCACCAGTACAGCAGGGTATCGCCCTGGTTATAGGCAAAGCGCACGCTGCTGCAGGCGGCTACGGCAGCCATCACCAGCAGCAGGCACAGCACGCGAAAGCGCTGGAGGAAATGGTCTTGCGTGTTAAACTTTTTCATCTTTTCAACTCTCTGATCGTCTGCCTATGAACGTTGTCATCCTCGCCGCCGGCATGGGAAAGCGCATGCAATCCGCGCTTCCCAAAGTCTTGCATCCTCTCGCCGGCAAGCCGCTGTTGCTGCATGTAATTGATACTGCACGTACTCTTGCGCCGAGCAAATTATGCGTTATTTACGGCCACGGCGGCGCAGCGGTGCCAGAGGCTGTGGAACGGCAAAACACGGGCGCGCACGCGAAGATCGATACCGCCCTGCAAGAGCCGCAGCTGGGCACGGGCCATGCAGTGATGCAGGCCGTGCCGCAGCTGGATGAAAATGCCCCCACCCTGATCCTGTATGGCGACGTACCGCTGACCACGGCAGACTCCCTCAAGCGCCTGGCCGAGGCCGCCGGCAGCGACAAGCTCGGCATCCTGACGGTGGAACAGGCCAATCCCTTTGGTCTGGGCCGCATCGTGCGCGAAGGCGGCGACATCCGCCGCATCGTCGAGGAAAAGGATGCAACGCCAGACGAGCGCGCCATTCGCGAAATCAATAGCGGCATCATGGTGGTGCCCACCCGTCACCTCAAGAAATGGTTGGCGGCGCTGTCGAACAACAATGCCCAGGGCGAGTATTACCTGACCGACATTGTGGCCCAGGCCGTGGCCGATGGTGTCAAGGTGGTATCGAGCCAGCCTTCTGGCGAATGGGAAGTGGCCGGGGTCAACAGCAAGGTGCAGCTGGCCGAGCTGGAGCGCCGTCATCAGCTCAATATTGCCCAGGCACTGCTGGAAAAAGGCGTGCACCTGCTGGACCCGGCCCGTATCGATGTGCGCGGTGAACTGATTTGCGGGCGCGATGTCACCATCGACGTCGGCTGCGTGTTTGAAGGCAAGGTGGAACTGGCCGATGGCGTGTCAGTGGGCGCGCATAGCGTGCTGGTCAACGCGCGCGTCGCGGCCGGTGCCAGCATCAAGCCCTTTTGCCACATCGAGGAAGCCGTGGTCGGCCCCAAGTCGGTGATCGGCCCCTATGCCCGCCTGCGTCCCGGCACGGAACTGGCGGAAGACGTCCATATCGGCAACTTTGTCGAAATCAAGAACAGCCAGATCGCTGCCCACAGCAAGGCCAATCACCTGGCCTATGTGGGCGACGCCACGGTGGGGTCGCGCGTCAATATCGGCGCCGGCACCATCACCTGCAATTACGATGGGGCCAACAAGTTCCGCACGGTGATTGAAGATGATGCCTTCATTGGCAGCGACAGCCAGCTGGTGGCACCGGTGACCGTTGGCAAGGGCGCAACCCTGGGCGCGGGCACCACCCTCACCAAGGATGCGCCGGCGGGCCAGTTGACCATTTCGCGCAGCAAGCAGATGACCATTGAAAACTGGAAGCGTCCAGTCAAGGTCAAGAAGGCGTGATTGGGCATGGTTCGGCGTGATTCGGTGTGATTCAGCGTGGGCAGTGCGCAGGCGTCCCCTGCGTCCGCCAATGGACCCGGGCGGCCCGGCCCACAATCACAGTGCGGGGGCAACGGTGCCCCGCGCCGCTTTAAAAGCCGGTATTAGTGATGCCAGCAGCGACACTGCCAGCACCGTCACCACCGCCATGCCCATGCGGTTGAAGTCCAGCTCCACCAGCATGGGTGCCTTGCCTGTGGCAAGGGGCGAGGCATAGGACAGTGCCGCCCGGTTGACGATCCAGGCGACCAGGCTGCTGGTGATCAGGCTTACCACCACGGCCGACATGGCCATCAAAAAGCTTTCCATGACAAACATCAGAAACACACTGCTGCTGCGCATGCCGAGCGCGCGCAGGGTGGCTGTTTCGCGCCGCCGCTCCATGACGTTGATGGACAGGGTGGCGGCAATGATGGCGGCAATGACGCCAAAGACCATGCCGGCCACGCTGTCAAAGGCCATGTCCGATGCGCTGCGCTCGCTGGCATAGGCGGGCGACTGCTCTTGCCAGGTTTTGACCAATACCGGCAGCCCGGCCGCCTGCAGCGCCGCTGCCAGCGAGGCGCGCCGCGTTTCCGTTTCCGCCGTATCCGATAGATAGACCACGATACGTTCCGTCAGTTCCGTGTCCAGCAGCGATTGCGCCATGGCAAACGGCATCAACAGCGGATGGCGGCTGTTTTCGGCCCTCCCGGCCGAGGTATAGACATCGACCACTTCCGCGTCCACGGGAATGGCGCGCGCGTCCAGCGTGGCACCGGTCAGGGTGACAGTGCTGCCATTGCTCAGACCCAGCGATTTGGCTTGCTTGCTGCTCACGGCAATGCCATTGCGGATCGACGGATTGAGCTTGCCCGGCAGACCCTGGACGGGGCCCCGATGGTCCGGCGTCGAGACGATGCCTTCGCCAAAAAACAGCGCGGAGCGGCTGCCGGTGGAAGCAATGCCGGACACGCTCATTTGCGGCACCACCAGCGCCACGCCGCGGCTCGCTTCGACCACGCGGATCACCCGCAGCGCTTCCTCGGGCCGGAACATGGCGCTCCTGGCCGGCGCATCCGGCTCCGGCGCGCGCAGGATTGCCAGGTGGCCCAGCCGTTCCCCCATGATGCTCTGGAATTCCATGCGCGCGCGGGCGCTGGCAATATGGCCGGCAAACAAGTCGAGCACGCACAGGCTGGCCGCGATCAGGATCACCGCCAGCATGCTGCGCGAATTGCCCAGCATGAGTGCACGCAGCGCGAGCCGGTGAGGACTCATGGCTGGACCTGCAAGGGCCGGCGCGAACCTGGCGTGCTTTGCAGGCGCCCGTCGGCCAGCTGCAGGGTGCGCGTAACGCGGCTGAGCTGGCGCTGGTCGCGCGTGGAGATCAGGAAGGTGGTGCCGCAGGCGGCTTGCTGCTCCGCAAACAGGTCCATGATCATGCGGGTGCAGCAACTGTCCTGGCGCGACGTGGGTTCGTCGGCAATGACCAGGCGCGGCTGATTGATGAGGGCGCGCGCAATCGCCACGCGCTGGCACTGGCCGGGATCGAGGCGCGGCGGGTAGTAGGCGGCCTGGGGCGCGAGGCCCACGGCCGCCAGCAAGGTGTCGGCCCGGGCCTGGGCGGCAGCCAGCTCGGATTCGCCCAGCTGGGCGCGCAGCAGCATGGGCAGCAACACGTTTTCGCGCGCGGTGAGCACGGGAATCAGGCTAAAGGATTGGAACACGAAGCCCAGCATGTCGTTGCGCAAGTCGGCGCGCGCCTGTTCCGACAGCTTGGACACCAGCAGCCCGGCCAGCACCACGCTGCCCTCGGTGGCCGCTTCCAGCATGCCCACAATATGCAGCAAGGAAGTCTTGCCGCTGCCGCCCGGACCGCAGATGGCAATGATTTCGCCCCGGGTGATGTCGAGTTCAATGTCGTGCAAGGCGTACGTATTGCCGCCGTACACCTTGCGCACCCCCGACAGACTCACCAGCTCTGCCGACGGCCTGATTTGCAGGGCTTGCTTACTGCCGTGCGCTAACTCCTTGGTCTCCATGGCCACCGCCCCCGTGCGTTTAAACAGTTGCCAGTAGACACTGTTTTGCCTTGGAGCTCGTTGCGATTGCTCAGGACGGCTGGATCAGACGGCAATACGTGTTTCGAATTTGCTACGGAAGGTGGAAAAGTATGCTTTGACGTTGCGCACGTTCTTGTGGGTGGCGAACAGGCGATGGGCCAGTGCATGGTAGGCCGGCATGTCTGCCACTTGCACCACCAGAACAAAGTCCGGGCCCGGCGCCACCCGGTAGCACTGCAGCACGGCCGCCTCGCCCGCCACATGCTGCTCGAATTCGCTCATCCGCTCGGCTGCCTGCACGTCGAGCGTGATCTCGACGATGGCCGTCAGGCGCGCGCCCACCTTGTCCGGATCGACAATCGCCACCTGGCGCTGGATGACTTGCTGCTCGGTAAGCTGCTTGACCCGGCGCAGGCAGGTGGGCGGGGAAATATGGACCAGTTCCGCCAACTCTGCATTGGTATGCGACGCGTCAATTTGCATGGCATTGAGGATGCGACGATCAAGATCGTCAAGCACGGGCTGGCCACTATCCTGCATAAACGCACCTTTAGCAAAATTATATCGGTGTAAATGAAATATTATTTCATGATTAAATCATGATGAAATAATATACCAAAAATAGGCTCCGTTCGACAGCATATTTCATTGCATATTGGATACTATCCATGCATTCCATTTATTCATGAACGAGGTTCAACATGTGCGGTATCGTCGGAGCAGTAGCGCAGCGCAATATCACCCCCATCCTGATTGAAGGCTTGAAGCGCCTGGAGTACCGCGGCTATGACTCGTGCGGCGTGGCGCTGCACGTCGACGGCAAGCTGCAGCGTTCGCGCAGCACCTCGCGCGTGGCCGAGCTGGAAAGCCAGATTCAGGGCGAAGGCTTGCAGGGATTCACCGGTATTGCCCACACCCGTTGGGCCACCCACGGCGCGCCGGCGTCGCACAATGCGCACCCGCACTTCTCGCCAACCGAAGAGAACGCCCGCATCGCCCTCGTCCACAACGGCATCATCGAAAACCACGACGAACTGCGCGCCGAACTGACCGGCCTTGGCTATGTGTTCCAGAGCCAGACCGACACCGAAGTGATCGCCCACCTGGTGGACCACATGTACACCGGCGACCTGTTCGAAACCGTCAAGCTGGCCGTCAAGCGCCTGCACGGCGCCTACGCCATTGCCGTATTCAGCCGCGAAGAGCCGCACCGCGTGGTAGCTGCGCGCCAGGGTTCGCCACTGATCGTGGGCTTGGGCAAGGGTGAAAACTTCGTTGCCTCCGACGCCATGGCGCTGGCCGGCACGACCGACCAGATTATTTACCTGGAAGAAGGCGACGTGGTCGACCTGCAGCTGGCCAAGATCTGGGTGGTTGACGCTGATGGCCGTCCGGTCGAGCGCGAAATCAAGACCGTCCACGCCCACACCGGCGCGGCCGAGCTGGGTCCATACCGCCACTACATGCAGAAAGAAATTTTCGAGCAGCCACGCGTGATCGGCGACACGCTCGAAGGCGTGACCGGCATTACCCCTGACCTGTTCGGCGACAACGCTGCCGAAGTATTCAAGAAAATCGACCGGGTACTGATCCTGGCCTGCGGCACCAGCTACTACGCCGGCCTGACGGCCAAGTACTGGATCGAGTCCGTGGCCAAGGTGCCAGTCGCTGTGGAAATTGCCAGCGAATACCGCTACCGCGACAGCGTACCCTGCCCGACCACCCTGGTTGTCACCATCACCCAAAGTGGCGAGACGGCTGACACCCTTGCTGCGCTCAAGCATGCGCGCGCCATGGGCATGGAACACACCCTGACCATCTGCAACGTCTCGACCAGCGCCATGGTGCGCGAGTGCTCGCTGGCCTACATCACCCGTGCCGGTGTGGAAGTGGGCGTGGCCTCGACCAAGGCGTTCACCACCCAGCTCGCCGCCCTGTTCTTGCTCACGCTCACGTTGGCCAAGGTGAATGGCCACCTCAATGAAGAGCAGGAAACGACCTATCTCAAGGAAATGCGCCACCTGCCGGTCGCCATTGCCGCCGTGCTGGCGCTGGAGCCGCAGATCATTGCCTGGGCCGACGATTTCGCACGCAAGGACAATGCCTTGTTCCTCGGCCGCGGAATTCACTACCCGATCGCCCTGGAAGGCGCGCTCAAGCTCAAGGAAATTTCTTACATCCACGCTGAAGCCTATCCAGCAGGTGAACTCAAGCACGGCCCGCTGGCGCTGGTGACCGATGAAATGCCGGTGGTCACGATCGCTCCGAACGATGCGCTGCTGGAAAAGCTGAAATCGAACATGCAGGAAGTGCGCGCCCGCGGCGGCCAGCTGTACGTGTTTGCCGACGTCGACTCGCGCATCACGTCGGGCGATGGCCTGCACGTGATCCGCCTGCCGGAACACTACGGCTTGCTGTCACCGATCCTGCACGTGGCCGCGCTGCAGTTGCTGGCGTATCACACCGCGCTGGCCAAGGGTACCGACGTGGACAAGCCGCGAAATCTGGCCAAGTCGGTGACGGTCGAGTAACGGCTCTGGCACGCTGTTTTGCCGAGAAAGAACAATGTCGGTCGGGCCAGAATAAAAGTCAGTCGGCGGAACGGGGCCCAAGGGCAACTCGACTTCTGGCCAGGTCGCGCGAGCTCAGGTAGCGTGGGACGCCGCAGCCGACCGGCGCGTATCGGCAAGCGGCCAATCGCAGATCTAAGTAGAGGTCTCAAATGACGATCGCATCCAGATTGATGGTGCTTTGCGTTCTTGCGCCATTAATTGGGCAGGCCGATTCGCTTACCTTGGCAACGAACGTACGAATTGAGCCCGTTACCAAATTCACCGTTAGGGAACTGTGGAGCGCTACGACGCCCACACAGGTGGATTTTGGCGAGGTTCTTGCCGTTTATAGAATGATCGATGTAGAGCGGCCCATTTATTATGGTCAGTGGCGCCAATGTGGTCTAGTTATGGTAGGTAGTCGGGATCTCGGAATGAGCACTGTTGCATTTCGTATCTGGATCAAACGAGCGTGCATTTTAAAGTTGGGCAAGCCACAAAAACTAGCAACTGGCCATGAGGTCCGACTTGATCTCTTAGCCGACCCTCCAGTATCAGTATCACTTCGTGTAACGAAGCAACTTGTCGTTACCGCAGGCAGGGCTAGAATCGGGCAGATCCGAAGCGACCAATAGCCGCTAGCGATCTAGATTGGAAACTGCGTTCAATTAATCATTGAACGTCTGCTTCGGGCCTAGGCTGTATAGAAACGAAGGCGGCGGCTGGAGCTTTGCGATTACGACCTTCCAAGGCTGTACGCGGTTTCCTCGGGCTTGGGAATGATATAGAGACGTCTGAGAAGACCCAATTCGGACGTTCTTCCACAGCCTGGCCGAATCTCGGCCGTTCGGCACAGATTAGCAGATTGCCGAAGTGGAAAAGCCGCCAGTGTCCTGACCGACAGCTCCCGATTCAAGCGGACTAGGTAGTACCTTGGCACGCTCTATCCAGGTGGCGCACCTGTTCCGCAAACATGCAAGGGCACCCGACCGTCTCGACAGGCCCCTCCCGCCCCAAACCCGACGTCAAGCCGGCTGAAAAATGGAGCCTGACCGCCTCGATGTCTCCCTCAGCTCGGTTTCCCACAACAGGACTGCTTTCTCCCGAGGAAGCGCTTCCGCCGGAGTTCTCCAAATAGGGCTGCCGCACTCGAGCGAGAGGCGTTGGGCTGAAATTTTGGCGCACCTAAGATCGAGATAATTGCCTCAACCCGTCCGTACGAGGCCCAATGTCGCATACATTGCCTAGCGGAAATCAAGCAGTTAGAAATTTTTTTTTATCGTCCTGATGAAAGTCAAATACTAGTAAGAACGGTCAATATAAAATTAAATATTTGTTAATAATGGGGTTGGGTTATGCCAGAGATCATCCGACAGGGCGACCCCACTTCCCATGGGGGCGAGGTCCTTGAAGGGTCAATGACGGATATCTGTCATGGAAAGCCGATTGCATACATGGGGCACAAAGTCAGCTGCCCGCAGTGCAAGGGGACCTTTCCGATCATCGAGGGAGTGCTCACGACGACGTTCTATGGAAGGGGAGTGGCTCTGGCAGGGATGAAGACCGCCTGCGGAGCCGCGCTCATCGCGACCCAGTTCACCGATACAGTGGAATGGACCACCGGCGTCACCGAATCAACGACAGCGTCTGCGATACCAGCAGCCCGCCCGTCGGTCGGTGCACCCGCGCAGCGCAGCGAGACCAAGGCTGCGCGGCCGGAAGCTGCTAAAACAGCTACTGAAGAGGGAGGTGATGCTTATGACGAGCAGCCGGCCCTTCCCCGCTTGGTAGCAGAAGGCATCCCATATCTGATCGTGACCGCATCAGGAATGCATCTCTCCGGCCTTACGGACGTAAGCGGCAAGTTGCCTCGCATCCCAACGGATGGCGAGGAGGAATATGAAGTCTTCTGGGGCGATGAAGCACTCGCCCGCATGGAGGGATGACCGTGCCACAGGTTAAGCAGCAGGCCAAGGTAAGGACGAACACGACGAAAGACTCACTGTGCAAATTAGACGCGTCCGTCATCACGTTCAGCGCCTTGTGGTCAGCCTACAAAACAGGCAATCCTTGTGACGCAAAAAATGAGAACCGCGGCATTCTATTCGCAAACCAGTGCGCCATCCGAGTGAGCTATGCTCTCAAAAAGGTTGGGGTCACGTTCAAATCGTACCCGACTAAACGCAAGTGCTGGATTCACCCCGATGCAGATCATATTCTGGCCGCGGCCGAGTTGGCGAACTGGTTGGAGAAGCAACCGTTCCTTGGTTGCAGGCGAGCCGAGGACATAACCGGCGAAAATTGGCGTGATCAGGTTGTGGGCAGAACGGGTATTATCTGCTTCGAAGATTATTACTCAGCTTCAGCGGGTTCCGGAGGCGACCATATCGACTTGTGGAATGGCAGCCGGATGACCGACCTTTCTTCAGGTCTTCGTACGAGGTTTAGAATTGTTATTCCATGGAATATCTGGTCCGATTTCGGCAAGTCCAGAAAAATCCGCTTTTTTCCTATAGCGTAATGAAAAGCATCCTCTACGCATTTTTCGCGCTGATCGTCACGACCTTCGCTTTCTTCGGAGGGCTATGGTTATGGGCAGGCACCTTCGTTGAGCACGGCGATAGCTATTGGGATCGGACAGCAGGCGCCGCAGATACTTTTTTCGGCTGCTGGATTGCCATTTCCCTTATTGCGGCCATCGTTGGCGGATGGCTTGGTCGCAAGCACGATCGCCGCAGAGCGTGACGGCGCGACCTTGCTATGCCCCAGCGCTTATCAAAAAAAACTGACGTTTCGCTGGCCTAAAAATTCAGGTGAGCGCGGCCGATATAGGGCTTTAAACATTCGCGTTTCATTTGTGAAGCTCAACTGCCGGCGCCGGGGCGGTTATTTCCTGAACGACTGGCCGGTGACGGCTGTCTCCAGCTGCTCCTGCGCGCCCCGTTGGCCAGGTTAAATTCCCCCACCTTTGGCCAGGTCAAACTCCCCCAGGCAGGACAGTCCGGATTGTAGTCCATGTTCCTGCCGGCAGCTTTGTCAGTCCTGCTTAACGTCGGCAGACGTCAAGCGCGTCAGCCGTGACGCTGCCTCCTTCAGCCGGTAGCTTTTCCCCTCGAACTCAAGGATGTGCGCCCGATGCATGAGCCGGTCAAGGATGGTGGTGGCCATGGTGTTGTCGCCGAGGTACTTGCCCCAGTCCTGCACGACCCGGTTGGAGGTGACCACGATGCTGCGCTTGAGCTTGTAGCGCTGGTGCACCAGCGTCTGTAGCAGCTCGCCGGCCTTGTCGCTGATGCGGCGCGCGAGGAACAGATCGTCCAGCACCAGCAGGTCGGCGTCTACCAGGGTGCGTAACTGCTGCCGCTGCTCGTCCTCGCTCCCGAGCGCATAGGCCGCGAACGCGCCATCGGCCTCCAGGTAGCGCACGTTGTGCCCTTGCAGCGTTCCCTGGTAGGCCACGGCCTTGGCGATGTGGCTCTTGCCCGTGCCCGGTCGGCCGATGATTAGCGCGTTCTGCCCCTCGGCGACGAACTTGAGGGTGTGCAGATCGAAGCACGCAGCCCTTGGCACCTTGGGGTTGAAGCGCCAGTCGAAGTCAGCCAGCGACATGCGCTCATCGAGCCCGCTCTGCTTGTAACGCCGCTCCATCAGGTGCGAGCGGCGCCGGTCAAGTTCGTCCTGCAAGATCAGCGCGAAGGTGTCGAGGAAGGGCTCCTGGGTAGCCTGTGCCTGCAGGATGCGGGTGTCAAGCGTGGCGCGGATGCCGGACAGGCGCAGCTCGCGCAGGGCGCGTTCGATTTCGTTCATGCTCATGCTCATGGTGTCTCCTTGGTCGTATCAATGGCGGCGCTGGCGGTGGCCGCGCGCGCAAACAGGTCGGCGTAGTCCTCACCTTCGCCGATCAGTGGATGGTGCTGTTCCAGATCCAGCTCGGCCTGCAGTGGCGCGTCAATCTCGGCCAGCGCCTTCGCCAGCAGGCGTTCGGTGAGGTTCTTGATCGACTTGTAGTTGCGTACGTTCTCCTGCAGGGCCTGAGCGCACGCCTGATCGATCAGGCGGCGCGGGAAGCGCTTGGCCAAGCCCACCACGCCGCGCAGCTTGCGCTGGCCCACCCTGCCTTCATGCTCGAACCATTGCTGGCACAGCGCCAACGTGGCGTCGCCGATGTCGCCGGCCTGCGCCAGGATGCGGCGCGTCTCGCGCGAGGGGTTGAAGGGCCGCTCGTCGTCGGGCAGCAGCACGCTGCCAGGGCGCTGAGCGCGCGGGTGCGTGCGCAGCAGGCCCAGCGTGAGGCGGTCGCGGATCTCGACGTGGCGCTCGAACAGGCGCACCAGCACCCGGCTGCCGATCTTCGCCGGGCGTGCCGCGTAGCTGCCATGGTCGATGCGGATGCAGGTGTCGTCGGCGACGGTGCGCTCGCACTCGGTGTAGTAGCCGAAGCCCTGCAGCGGCAGCGCACCGAGGTGGGCGCGCTCCTCCTGGAACATGGCCTCGACCTGTCGCCTGGCACTGCCATGGATGCGCGGCGCGGCCCACTTGGTTTCCCACTGTTCCAGGAACGTGTTCTGCTCGTCGATGGTCTCGAAGCGCCGGCCCTTGAGCGCGGTGCTCTGGGTATGCTGGATCGCGTTCTCGACCGTCCCCTTGCGGTTGGGATCGCGCACCCTGGCAGGGTCGGCGACGACGCCGTAGTAGGCCAGCACGTCCCTGTAGACGGGGTTCAGTTCCGGTTCGTACAGATCGGGCTTGATGACGCCTTCCTTGAGGTTGTCGAGTACGACGTAAGCGGTGGTCCCACCGAAGTACCGAAAGGCCTGCTCGTGCAGCTGAGCCCAGGTCTCCTTCGACGAGTTCCAGACCACGCGGCGGAAGCTGCGCCGCGAGTAGCGCAAGGTCATGACGAACAGGCGCGGCCGGCGGTAACGGTCACTGCCGGGGATGCGCGTCAGCGCGCCCTCACCGTAGTCGACCTGGGCCTCCTCGCCGGGCCCGAACTCAAGCCGGTCGAACTGCTCCGGCTCGCGCTGCACCAGCCGGCCGGCGAAGCGCTTGACGCTGTTGTAGCGGCCCGTAAAACCGAACTGGTCGACCAAGTCCTGGTAGATCGACGTGTAGTTGCGGCGCAGGCGTAGCTGGGCCTCGATGAAGACGCGGTGTGGTTCGCACAGCGATTGCGGTCCGCTGTCGATTGCCGGTGGCCGGGGTGGGGGAATTTCAACGCCAGAGCCGGTGGCCGGGGTGGAGGAATTCGGTGCGGCTGCGCCGGTGGCCAGGGTGGGGGAATTTGGCTCTGGTCCCGTGCGGTCCAATGCCAGGCGGCGGATTGTTTTACGGTCTACCCCGGTGAGCCGCGCTATCTCGCGCTGACTAGTGCCGGTGGCCAACAGCGTGGCCACTGTGGTTCGTTTGTTTGGTTTCAAGACGTTCACCCTCCATGCCCCCTTCGATGGTCGAAGGGGTAAGGTTACGTCCTGCCAACGGGAATGCCCTCCGGCGACCAGGTGCCGGCTTTAAGGCGGCGCTAAACGGTCAGGAGGTGGGGGATTTTGACCCGGCCAGGGGTGGGGGATTTTGCCCGGCCAACGGGGCCTGCGCGTAATCGTTCCAGTCCGTGCAGGCGCATGTTGGGTAGGCCATGCCCACCCCCAAGGATTGCGGCGGCCTTGCCGGCCTCGTCCAGGCCCGGACTGAAGCCGCGGCGCGCCAGCGTCTCCCAGTCATTGTCGGCACACACGACGCCCATGGCGAACCGCTGCATGCGCTCTGCAACGACAGGAAGATTTCCGGCGTTGAACGCGACAATGACGCGGCAATTCGGCAGTGCGTGGAAGATGGTTAGGCGGGTGGCAAAGCTCTCAAGCAAGCTCATGGAGAGTGGGCCGACGTAGCCTACCGGCAGCTTTTTGGGCCACAAACGGCTCTTTCGCTGTCATCATTGCTCAAGAAAGCGGAAAGCGGGTTCTCTTCCCTAGGGATTTAGCAAGCATGATCGCGGTAATACCTTTGCTAGCACGCAGCCGGCGTTAACCAACTATTTAGGCGCCGCCAATTTCTTGCGCTCTTCGACCTGCTGGCGCCATGCTTCGATCTGCGGTTCATGACGCAGCACCCGGGATTGTGGGTCAAGCTGATACGAAGTCCCGACTGGGACCACCAGCTCCCCCACGCCACCGCTCATCGCGACCGTTTCTATGCGATCGCCAACGCGCACTTCGACTGGCATGGGAAAAACACCCCCCTGCTTGAGTTTCCAGGACAGCATAAGGCGCTCGCCATCCCGCTGCGCCACCAGCTCGGGAAGTGCAGCCTGGTAGAGATATGCGTTAAAGAACCAATCCAGGTCGCGACCGCTCACTTCACGAACGATTGCCATGTATTCCTTGGTGCTGGCGTAACGCGGCTGGAATGTTCCGGGTAGCGGATTCTCGGTGCCGTACACCAGGCGGCGCACGGAGCGGAAAAAAGCATCGTCTCCGATCAACCCGCGCAGCGTGTGCAGGATGAGCGAACCTTTGGTGTAAATGTCGAGGCCTGCACCGCCACGCTTTTCTTGGTACACGTCCTCTACGTTCTTGTCCTTGCCAGTGACCATGGGGTTCTTGTTGCTAATGGTCTTGCGTTGGTCGAACAGCGTCGCCTGAAAGACCTGCTCGCCACGCAGCTGCTGCAGGTACAGGGGTTGCATATAGCTGCCGAATCCTTCATGCAGCCACATATCGTCCCAATTAGCATTGGTCATCTGATTGCCAAACCACTCATGGGCCAGCTCGTGATGCAGCAGCCAGTCGTAGCCACTTGCCGCCTTGGTGTACCCGTTGCCGTAGGCGTTGATGGTCTGGTGCTCCATGCCCAGGTGCGGTGTTTCGACAACGCCCATTTTTTCGTCGCCAAATGGATAAGGACCAATCCGCGATTCGAAAAAGTCGAGCATCGGCGTAAATTCGGCAAACAGCTCGGCAGCGGCAGCTGCGTTGTGCGGCAAATACCAAAACGCCAGGGGAATCGTATTGCCAAAGCGGCTCTTGTAGCTGCCGGACATTTGCAAATAAGGGCCAATATTGAGCGAAATGCCGTAGGTGCTCGACTGCCTCGCGCGCCAGTGGTAGGTGCGCCAGCCGTCGCGTTCATCCATGCCCATGGCAATGCCGTTGCTAGCTGCCACCAGTGGCGCCGGTACGCTGATATGCAGCTCCACCGATTCGGGCTTGCCCTGGGGGTGATCAATGCAGGGCCAGAACAGATCGCATCCTTCACCTTGAACCGCCGTCGCGATCCATGGTTTGCCATCGGGCGTGGTGTTCCATACAAACCCGCCCTCCCATGGCGCGCGTTTAGCTACGTGGGGCACCCCGGCGTAACGGACCCGCACGGTGGTGCGCGCGCCAACAGCCAGGGGTGACGGCAGGTTGAGGAACAGGCGACCTTCGGCATTGCTGATGGCACCAGGCGCCAGCGCCACACCGTCGATGCTGGCAAAGGACACCGCCAGGTTTCGATCAAGTTCCAGTGCCACGCGCGCCAGGGGGGCCGTGGCGGCGAATGTCAGTACGGCGTCGCCGCTGATGCGCTTGGTATCCGGTTCCACGCGCAAGCTCAGATGGGCTTTTTCGAAACGGACTGCCAGCTGCTCGGCGACCCGGGCCGAGCCCGAACTGGCGGTAAAGTCGGTCAGCGGAGGCCGGGCAGCACACGCGGACAACAAGGCGAATACGGTACACATCGGAACAAGTCGATTCATGCAATCTCCAGGGAAAGTGATTGAAACAATACCATCTGAATTGCAAAAGAACGACATGTATTTTGGCTCAGGCAAGTTGGCCACATCCGGCTCGCTTGTCCTGCAGCACTTGGGCAAAGCGGCGCCGGAAAAATGTCGACAAAGATTTTTTTGGTCGCGGCAACTCATCAGGTAGACTGGGCGTTCGCAAACGGCCGGTTGAATCCACGGCCTTAAGCGGCCTTTCGCCAGAAGCAGGGGGCGCATAGAGCGAACGGCATCTGGTCGATAACAATCTGGCAGCTCTTGAAGGGGAGCTGACTAGAGAGTTGGGCGGCATCTGCTGCGACTTCAAGGAAGGGTAGCGGCGTCCGGAAAGCCGCAGTTCATTATTAAGCTTCGGGCGGCGAGCCGCCTACTTCAAGGTTGGATGCGCATGGCAAATTCCAGAAAGATCGAAAGCTACAAGCAATACATGGCGGCGAACGGCGTCGCTGAGTCCACGGCGTTTCCGCCTGCCTGGCAGATGCTGTGGTCGATGGGGGTGAAGGCGCCGCCTCCTCCCTTCCTCGGCTTCGTACCGCTTGTTCTGATCAGTGGCGGTTTTTTCGGGCCGGTCTTCGGGATTGGGGCTTGGCTCCTTGGCAATCGCGGTATCCGGGAAATGCCGGCCAACGAAGCACTCTGGGTCGCGCTCATCACTGGCACTGCATTCGGCTTGATCATGGCCACTTACTATCGTCACATGGCGCGCAAGCATCGGTTGGGGTCCTGGTCTGCGTTTTCGGGCTGAGCGGCTCGGCAAATTACCAGATGCAGTCGTGCAGCTTGAAGCTGCGCATTCAATCACAACTCCATGCGCAGAACTAACGATATAAAAAGTCTAGATCGTTCCCGCCAGTTTGTCTGTTACACCCAATAATGTCCGGATCGCAAGCTGCCTGCGCCAATCAATGGCTACCACTCCAGCTCGAAGTTGACTTTGTACGGAAAGGCCATGGCGCACGGTTTTCCTGAACACATGGCAGGCTTGTATTTTTCTTCCATCACGATCTGGGCAGCAAGCATTTTCATGTCGGGATGCGGCATTGCGTAGACCGTCACCGACTCTGCATTGCCTTGGCTGTCCACGAGCACGTCCATGTGCAGCAAACCTGTATTTTGTGACATATAAGCCAGCTTGTGAAATGAAACGAAAATTTCCTTCAGACCGCGCGCAGGGTACGGTGGTTCATCACCTTCATACAGCATTTTGTAGCTGTCATTGACCAGCAGTTGCTGATCCCTGGTCATCTGATGATAGGACTTATCGAAAGGAATATTCCCCGTAGCAGCATCAGCCTTGAACCAGGTGTTCCATTTTGCATAGTCCTCTTTCAGGACGTGTTTGCTCTCCCGTTCCGGCATTCCCCGTTCCTGGCTGCCCTGCGGCACACCGTTGACAAAGACGCCTTCTATCACCTGGCCACCAGCGTAAGTGGCCTTCCCTTGGCCGTGGGGCATGCCATTGCGCCACTGTCCTTCATAGCGGCCGCCCAGACCGAACACGGCAGTGCCGGTGCCGTGTGGCTCGCCGGCTTGCCACTGGCCTTGATAGCTATCGCCGCCCCGGCGCAGCATGGCGCCCTTGCCTTCGCGCTTGTCGTCGACGAATTCGCCTTCGTACTCTTCACCTTCCCCTACCTTGCGGTAGCCGTGCCCGTGCTTGCGGCCGCGAACCAGCGTTCCCTTGTAATAGGAACGCAATTCATTGTTGACGAACCATTCAAGGCCGCCTTCTCCATGGGCGAAACCATCTTTGCACCCGCCGCTCCACTGCACCCGTTCCTTGGGCACCGGATGAGGGTTCACAATGAGACAGTCGGCAGCGCCGATAGTGCCCGGCGCCGAGAAGGCGTGCGTTGAAGCGAGGATGGACAGGGTAAGAACAGTGGTTTTCACGACGATATTCAGCGAGGGGGAGGCGTCATTCTATGCGCTCGGCTGGGGAAGAAGACAATAATGTTGCGAATATGATTTTTCGCCAGCTGCAGGGGCCCTGCCCTGCTACTTTGAAGGTGTTTGCGCTCCCGTCCCGACTACGCCCGGCCTTGATCCTGGCGTGAACGTTCAGGCCAATCAAGATAGGGCACTGCAAAAATGGCAGCCGACGCGGACGATTTGCCGTGTTCCGCCACATTCGGGACGCGATTCGTGCAATGCTGGCACTTTCAAACATGTCCAACGAGGATGAACCATGCGCTCCTACCCGCCCGATAGCCCGCAGGCCGTTTCCCGATTGCTTGCCTTGACCGTCATTATCGACGGCGGAGGATCGCCCTCCGAAATCGCCGCCACTTACAAGTTGAGCATACTTGGCCATGCCGGGATAGAAGAAGACATGTTCGATCAGGTCCTTCGGGAAATGTCCGGCGATCTTCCGACCACCCCTGACGGTCTGGTCAAGTTAGAGACTGCCATGATCGATCAATGCCTGGCCGAAATTGTCCGGCCGGAGCTTCGCCTGAGCGTATGGAAGGCGATGTGGCAGCTGGTGTACGCAGATGAACATTTTGCCGATGCCGAGGTTGCGCTACTTCAACGGGCAACGGACACGTGGAAAATCGATGCGGGCGTTGAGGGGGCAGGCCTGGGAGCTCCGACCAGGATCCGGGTTCGATAATTTAACTTACGGTTCCTCATGGTCCAGGCCTGCGCGTAGCCGCCGTACGTCGGCACTGCTGCTCGTGCGGGCTGCCATAACGGCATCCGCAACCAGGCTTGCCTTGTCTGCAGCCAGGGCCACGCCGCGGTCGGCAGCGCCCACGCTCATTGCCAGCGCCATCAATGCTTCCCGGTCCAGATTTTTCCACTCCTCGGCGCTAGCAGTGCCGCGTGTGATCTTATCGAAAATATACTGCAGATTGCTCTTCATGTTTCTCCTATACAGCGTTTGCTGGTCGTGTAACGACCGCTTCTGCAACCATCAGTTTACTTGATATGACGCGTCGGGGCGATGGGAGCGACAGCTGGTGGCCAGCCGCCGCAAACGCAGCGACACCAATTCGCAACGCTGAATGTATTTACCTGACCTGTAAAGACAGATGAGCGTAGAATTATTTGTTAAATAACGTTCGCCATTGCGGCACAGAAAATCATGTCCACCGCGTTCGCCATGCCGGGCCTGTCCGAGGCATTGATCACGATGTCTGAGCGGCAACTGTTCGCCTCGCGTGATCTGGCGCAGACGCGCAGCCTGGTGGGAACAGTGATGAAGCCGCACGATCTGCAAGTGCGCGGCAGCGGACAACAGGTCAACGCACGAATGCATCACATGGCGTTCGGCGGCGTTTCGCTCAACCGCCTCAAGTATGGCGCCGATGTGGAAATCGAACCCGGTCCGCTGGGCGACTTTTACCTCGTCCAAATGCCCCTTGATGGCCACGCCCTCATTACCAGCGGCACGCAGCGCGTCGGCTCAAATCCTGATGTTGCGTCCGTACTCAGCCCCTGCGACTCGACCGTGATGCACTGGAGCGGGGACTGCGACCAGTTGATGGTGCGCATCGACCGCCTGCTGGTCGATCGTGCGGCCGGTGCCCTGAGTGGACGGCTTGAACCTGAAACAATCCGCTTTCAGCTGGGCTTTCGCTGGCGCGAGTGTCCGCCCTGGCGCTGCCTGGTGCAATACCTGAACGATTGCGCCAGCCACCCCTTCGATCCCTGCCAGTATCGCCTGCTGGTGGCGCACCTCGAACAAATGGTGGTGGCCACGCTGCTGGCCGCGCAGCCGCACGACATGCGCCAGCCGGACACGGTCCGCTGCACGGCAGTGCTGCCGCGCCATGTCAAGCGTGTCCAGGAATTCCTGCGCGCCAATGCGGGTGAACCCGTCAGTGCCGACCAGATGGCATTGGTGGCCGGTGTGAGCCTGCGCAGCCTGTATGCGGGATTCAAGGAGTATTGCGGCGTCAGTCCCATGCAGTATCTGCGCACGCTGCGCCTGGACGGGGCGCGCCAGGCCCTGCTCAGCGAACCGAACTGTCACATCGCCACCATTGCCATGCGCTGGGGCTTCGCCCACCTTGGCCGCTTCAGCGTGGAATACAAGGAGCGCTTCGGCGAAAGTCCCAGCCAGAGCCTGCGCCGGCGCTGATGCGGGGGCAATAGTGCTTTTTCTGCACGTTCTGGCCAGTCTGCGCAGAATCCGGATAGTTGATTTCTGTTTAACGTTCCATCATGGGTGCACTTCTCCTCGCTACGGTCTGTCCTGTCCTGAAAGCGACTGTCTGCCTGGAGTTTTTCACGACATCTATGGAGCAATTGCATGAAATCGACAACTTCCAGCATCGCCGTGTCATTCCTGTGCGCGAGCACAGCATTGTTTTCCGGCGCCGCCACGGCCGACGTATTCCCGCTCAAAAGCGACGACCTGGGCCTGACCCACCGCTACAAGACCAGCGACCATGCCACCGGTGCCAACCAGGGCCTGGGCAAGGACATCATTGCCATGCGCCCCGTCGGCAACGACAAGTGGAGCCACCTGGTCGCGGACGGCGCCGACAAGACGGTCAATGCCAACCACCTGATCTACGGGCGCAAGGTGTATGCGATGGTGTCCGGCACCGTCGTCAATTGCTGGCGCAACGCGCCCGACAATGCGCGCGCAGGCACCAAGGATCCTGACGTGGTCAGCCACCTGATCGGCGTGGGCGGCAACCACATGGTCATCAAGACCGCCGATGGCGTGTTCGTCAAGCACTCGCACCTCGTGCCGGGCACCATGCCTTCCGCACTGTGCCCGCACAACAAGACACGTTTCGACAAGCCCAGCGGGAGCACCCTGCCTCCGGAAGCCGCTGTGGTAAATGGCGCCAAGATTACCAAGGGACAGTTCCTGGGACTGGCCGGCAACAGCGGCAACTCGAGCATGCCGCACCTGCACGTGCACATGTTCAAGGACAATGCACCATATCAAATGAAGTTTGAACACGGTCAAACGACTCCATTTACCGACGGCACCGCCTCCTTGAACGGACCATGGACGCTGTTAAACGGGAGTGCGCTTCCTACCGGTCCGATTCTGATCTGGGCGCCCCGGTCGACTGGCTACTGGACCGTCAACGATATCCCCGCTGCGCGCTTCCAGGGCTGGTTCAATCACATGAAGGATTCAGGCCAGATGCCGGAAAGCCTGGCCTGCACGGCGGGCGGCGCCATCTACAATACGCAGTGGGTGCCGTCCAAGGGCGCCTGGTACGCAAGGGCGGGCATGAACGCGACAGAAATGGCAAACCTGACCAATACGCTGGCGGCGCAGGGCTTCTACCAGTACAAGTGGTGGTATTGCGACGCCGTGCGCTCTGCCATCTGGCGGAAGTAAGGCCGGGAAGGGCACCCGGCTTTTCTGTACAGGCCGCGGTGCCCGACGGCAGCCACAGCAGCGTTATCCATCCTTGAGAAAATCGACCAGTGCGCGCAAGCCGGCCGGCATATTGCGCCCACCTGGAAAATACAGGTAGAAGCGCTCGGCCGGAGGCATGCAGTCCTGCAGCAAAAACTGCAGGCGGCCCGCTGCCACATGGGGCGCCGCAAGGTGCTCGTAGGTGTAGCAGATGCCGGCGCCATCGATGGCCGCCTGCACGATGCAGGCCATGTCGTCGAGCAGCAGCGTGCCGCCGGTGGCCACGGTGACAGGCTCGTTGCCATGGCGGAATTCCCAGCGGTAGCGCGCCCCGCTGGGAAAGCGCAAACCAATGCACTGGTGCGCGAGCAGGTCCTGTGGTGTGGCAGGCGTGCCATGTGCTGCCACATAGCCAGGCGCGGCGCAGACGGCGAAGCGCACCGGCTCGCCCACCGGTACGGCCACCATGTCCTGCTGCAGCAACTCGCCAAAGCGGATCCCCGCATCAAACCCTTCGGCAACGATATCGACCACCGCGTCGCTGCTGACCACTTCCAGCTCCAGCTGCGGATGCAGGTGCGCCCACTCGGCCAGTCGCGGAGCGATCACGAGCCAGGCTGCTGGCCGTGGCACGTTGATCCTGACCCGGCCGCGCAGTTGGGTGCGCTCCTCGTTCAAGCTGTCCAGCGCCATGTCGATGCCCGCCAGGGCCGGGGCCAGTGCCGCCAGCAGGCGCGCGCCGGCCGGCGTTGGGCTGACGCTGCGCGTGGTCCGATTGAGCAGCCTGAGCCCAAGCTGGTCTTCCAGCTTGCCCATGGCGTGGCTGACTGCCGACGCGGACACGCCCAGCTGCTGCCCCGCTTTGCGAAAGCTGCGCAGTTGCGCCACGTGCAGGAACACATTCAACCCTTCAAGATCATGGTTCATTGATGAATTTCTTTCAGCAGAGTGGTGAGCGAATGGCCGATTGTTGCAAGCGGCTCGCTTATTCATACTACAACAAGCAATCCCTGCTCACCAATTCCCCGAAAGGATAGACCCATGAATGCATTTGATCAGCGCTGCGCCCTTGTAACGGGTGCTTCCTCGGGCATCGGCCTGGCTACCGCGCAGGCCCTGCTGGCCCATGGCGCGCGCCGCGTGTACCTGGTTGGCCGCAATGCCGACCGCCTGCACTCGGCGGCCCATGCACTGGGCGCGGGTGCAGTGGCCCTTCCCGGCGACGTGACAAACCTGGCAGACCTGGAGCGCATCCGGGAAGCAATCGCGGCCAGGGGCGACCGGCTGGATGTGCTGTTTGCCAACGCGGGCGTGGCCGTGAACAACCACATGGGCGCAACCACTGTTGCCGAATACGCGAGCATTTTCGAGACCAACGTGATGGGCGTCTTCTTTACCGTGCAGGCCATGCTGCCAGTGCTTGCCGATGGCGCCAGCATTGTGCTCAATGCTTCCGTTGCCGGCCTCAAGGGTATGCCCAACCTGTCGCTGTACAACGCCTCCAAGGCGGCGGTGCGCTCGTTTGCGCGCTCGTGGTCGGTGGACTTGAAGCCGCGCGCCATCCGTGTCAATGCCATCAGTCCCGGCGTCACGCACACGCCGATCCTCGAGCATGGCCTCGGTATGAACGCGCAGGCAGTGGTATCCCTGCAAGAGATGCTGGCCGCCACCACGCCATCGGGCCGCATGGCCCAGGCCGAGGAAATCGCGGCGGCTGTCCTGTTTCTGGCTTCCCACGCCGCCAGTTACGTCAATGGTGCGGAACTGTGCGTCGACGGCGGGCTGGCGCAAGTCTAGCCGGGTATCTATCCGAAACGACCAGCAGGCTTTATGATCGCAGTATGATCTCATCGCCCGAAAAAGGATCCGCGTGAACCCCTGCAGACTCGGCCTTGCAGCGCTGGCCACGCTGTTGATCGCCCCCGCTGGCGCAGCGCAGCCGGCGGGCATGGCGTTTTCCCACCTGGACTGGGAGCTTGCCTGCGACAACACGCGCACCTGCCGCGCCGCGGGCTACCAGCGCGACGACAGTGGCAATGACGGCAAGCCCCTGCCGCCGGTTTCCATCCTGCTGACGCGCCACGCGGGGCCACGCACTGCCGTGCTGGCAGAACTGCAGCTGCGCAGTCAGGAAGGCGACGAGTTCGATACCGACGCCCTGCGCAGGCTTTCCCTGGCGATGATGATCAATGGCAGGCCGCTGGGCCAAGTGGTGCTCAAGCACGACAAGGGGACCCTGCAATTGACGCCGGCGCAGACGGCTGCCTTGCTCGCCGCCCTCCCCGGGTCCGCCAGGATCGCATGGTCAGACGGGAGAACGTCCTGGACACTATCCCACGCTGGTGACCACGGTGCGGCGGCCGCCCGGGTAGTTGCGGCGCGAAAAGAGTGCTAATGTAGCCACTTTCATCACGCGAGGACCACTATGTTCAAGAAACTGGCAGCAGAAGCACTGGGCATCAGCGATATGGGCGTCATTGTCGGGCCGGCCGATTACAGTAAGGTCGATGCCGACGATTACCTGTTTGGCGAAGATGGCGAACAGATTTTTTTCCTCATCAAGAGCAAAAAGGATGAGTACTGCTTCACCAACCTCGCGCTGATCCATGTGGACGGCGACTCGGCGGTGTCGTCCAAGCGTTCCATCAAGCGCTACGACTATGCTGCCAACCAGATCACCAACGTCAAGATCGAGACGGCCGGTACCATGGACATGGATATCGAGCTCAAGTTCAACCTGGAAAACACGGTGTTCTCGATCGACGTCAAGAAAGCCTTTATCGAACAGCTCAAGGATATCTACAAGGCCCTGATCACCATCGGCAAGCAGCAGCAGCGCGACGCCGTCTGCCGCAACAATGCCCTGCGCGCGCTGGACGCGGTGGCTTCGGTGCACAAGCTCAACCTGGCCCCCGGCGAAGGCGGACTGGTCACGCAGTATTCCGAACTGCTGAAGGCCCTGAACACGGCCATGTTCGACACCCACACCAAGCGTGACTTCAGCGACGTGTTCACCAAATACATCCATAACTAAGCCCGGCGGGACGCGCACTGCCGCGGCGCGTCCCTGCCCGGGCCGGCACACGCAACTTAACCGTACTTGATCGAGCAGCCGTACGGCTTGGTGTTGGCCTTTTGCACCGGCTTGCCGGCGCTGATGGCATTCAAGGCGGCAGTCACATAGTTTTCCGCCTTGGCCAGGTCATCCTTGCTGGCGGTGGCAATGCTGTCGATGCCGCCCTTGTACACCAGCTGGCCGGCCGGGTTGATGATGAACATGTGCGGCGTGGTCTGCGCGCCATACATCTTGCCGATCTTGCCGTCCGCGTCCAGCACGGTCGCGGCCGGTGCTGCTTTGCGCGAGGCATTGAGCTTTTGCGCGGTGGCGCCATCGACATTGCCCTGCTTGCCCGGTGCCGACGACACTACCTGCAGCCAGACCACGCCCTTGCCGGCAGCATCCTTTTGCAGGTTGGGGATGTTGCCGCTCTCGTAGTGCTTCTTCACGTACGGGCACTCGTGATTGGTCCACTCCAGCACCACGGTCTTGCCCTTGTAGGCATCGAGCCTGACCGGCTTGCCGTCCGCCCCCACCGCGGCAAATGCCGGCGCCGGTTTGTTCAATTCCGCGTTTGCCATGGCGCCCGCTGCGGCGGCCATGAAACCCACCGTGACTGCTGCCCTTACCAGGTGCTTCATTGTTGCCGACATACCGTTCTCCTTGAGGTTGAGATGAAGTGAAGATGCTGGCGCTATCTGGACCGCAGCGCCGTGCTGACAATATCCTGCGTCAGAATCTGCGGCAGCACAAGCGCCTCCGATCCCGCACCGGATGGGTAAAACAGGTACAGCGGCACGCCGCTGCGGCCATACTGCTTGAGCAGGGCGCTGATCTGCGGGTCCTGGTTGGTCCAGTCGCCCTTCAGATACGTAATGCCTTCCTGCAGCAGCAGTTCCTTGAAGGCGGGCTGGTTCAGCGCCACCTTTTCATTGACCAGGCAGGTGATGCACCATGCCGCAGTCAGATTGATGAAAACGGGCTTGCCCTGTTCGCGCAGCTGCGCCAGGCGCGGCGGCGAATACGCTTCCCAGTCCTGTGTGGCGCCGCCCCGGGCCAGCTGGGCAGGCGCGGCCGACAGGGCCTGGACCGCCTGAAAGCTCACGCCCACCGTTGCCAGGGCCGCCGCCAGCAGCACGCCATTGGCCACCATGCGGGTGGCGCCGCTGGTGGTGCGCGTGCTGTCGTACAGCCACGCGATCAGTGCCAGCATGATCATGCCGCCCAGCGCCAGCGGCACCGCATTAACGCCCGCCTGCTGCGCCAGCACCCACACCAGCCACACCGCGGCGCCATACATGGGAAAGGCCAGCGCCTGCTTGAGCCGCTCCATCCAGACGCCCGGCCGGGGCAGGACACGGTGCAGCGCGGGCCAGGCGCTGACCAGCATGTACGGCAGGGCAAGGCCCAGGCCCAGTGCCATGAAAACCAGCCACAGTACCAGCGATGGCTGGGCCAGGGCAAAGCCGAGCGCCGCACCCATGAAGGGCGCCGTGCATGGCGTGGCAACGATGGTGGCAAGCACGCCCGTGAAGAAACTGCCGCTGTAGCCGCCACGCTCTGCGAGCCCGGCGCCGAGGTTGGCCGGGCCGCCCAGTGCAAACACGCCCGACAGGCTCAGGCCCACGACAAAGATCAGGTATGCCACGCCGAGCACGAAATACGGCGACTGGAACTGGAAGCCCCAGCCTACCTGGGTGCCAAGGTTCTTGATGATGATCAGCGCCAGTGCCAGCACGGTGAAGCTGGCCAGCACGCCGATGGTGTAGGCCACGCCCTGGGCGCGTTTCTGGGCACTGCTCAGATCGGAATGCTTGAGCAGGCCGAGCGCCTTGATGGACAGCACCGGAAACACGCAAGGCATGAGGTTGAGCACCACGCCGCCGGCAAAGGCCAGCAGCAGCGCGTGCCACAAGGTGATGTTCTCGTCGCCGGTAGCGGGCGCGCCCAGGGTGGCCTGAGTTGCGGGCATGGCGGGCATGGCAGGCGCGTTCGCGCCCAGTTCGGCCGAATACACAATGGCCGCATGGCCCGGAGTTCCGTTCTTCTCTTCGGCCACCAGCACCCCGCGCACCGCACTGCCAGCCGCCGGCGGCGTTTCGCCGGGCGTCAAGGCGATGGTCAGGCTCTGGCCATCGAGCTTGAAGGTCTGGGCCGCATTGTGCGCGGCCGTGCCCCAGTCAGCGGGATAAAAGCGCAGCGTATGCTGCTGCACCAGCTGCGCTGTGCTGAAAGGCCCCACCTGTGCGGGCATGGCCAGCTGCGCCTGCAGCTTGCCGTCCACACGCTGGTAGGTGGCGGGCCAGCTGACCGGCACGGGAATCTTCGCACGGGCCGCGTCGATGATTGGTTTCTGTTCGCTGCTGGCCACGGCGGCGGCGGCCACCGGGAGCGCGATCTTGAGCGTGGCTTCCTGCGGAATGCAGCTTTCTTCGCATACGAGCCAGCTTGCCTTGGCCTGGACCGGGATGGTGCTGCCGATGGGTTGCGACGCCGGTACTGTCAACGTCGCCAGCAGCACGACATGGTCGGCGTAACCGTAATTGGTGATGGGCCCCAGGTCAAAGCGGCTCGGCGCCGGCCAGATCAGTTCACCGGCCGTGACGCCAGCGGGCACTGTCCATTCGACGCTGGTGCTGGTGCCGGAATCGCCCGGGTTCTTCCAGTAGGTATGCCAGTTCGGAATGATCTTCTGTTCCAGACCGAGGTGGACGGTCTGTCCCGGCGCCACGGTGGCCATTTCGCTGATCAGGCGCACCGCCACCTGGTCGGTGCGGGCGCGCTCGGGCGAGTCCTGGGCGGCGGCGCCGGCCTGCGCACCCAGCAGGACAGTGGCGATCAGCCAGCGGACGGTATTGAGGAACATGGTGACACTCCGGACAAGCGTAAACACAGGCAGCGCGCGAGAATATGGGATGCAAACGATGCCAAACAAAGTAAGAGTATGCCGCAATGGATGCCGCATGGCGTGCCGCCGCCGGCCCGGCGCCAGGTTTACTTGATATGCATGTCGCTCATTGTTGGCGCGTGACCATGGTCCGTTACGATCCAGGCAATTTCCGGCCTCAGGCAGCCTTGCGCGGCGCCTTGAAATGCATGGCGATGTCCTGGACGCCCGGATCCTTGCCCGGGGCCGCCTTGCCGCGCTGCTTGCGCTCTTCCTTGATGACCACCTGTTCCAGCGTGATCGCGTCCAGCACCGCCAGGAAGGCGGCCGTGGCGCTGCCCAGCACGCCCTTCAGCCCGCAGTTAGCGGAATACATACAGCCGGCCGAGCTGTCGTCGAAGCACGACGCCATGTGGAAGTCGGTTTCGGTGTGGCGCACCACGTCGCCAATGTTGATGTCTTCCGGTTCCATGCCCAGGCGCAGGCCGCCGTTGCGTCCGCGCGTGGTGGCAATGTAGCCCAGCGTGCCGAGCTGGTGCACCACCTTGGTCAGGTGGTTCTTGGCAATGCCATGGGCGTCGGCGATGTCCTGGATCGTCACGTGCTGCTCGCGATGCATGGCCAGGAAGATCAGGGTCCGCAGGGAATAGTCGGTGTAGGCAGTCAGTCGCATGACCTGGTTCCGGTTGAAGACGCGCTAAAACAGTCATTTTACCGCCACGGGCGGCGCCGCGCCCGCTCAAGCCATTGAATGGGTGGCCAGCAGGCACTGGGCGCAGGCGCTCTGCAGCGGAAAGAACGGCTCGCGCCCTGGGCGTCTGCCCCGCACTGATCACGGCACGGAGCGCGCTGGCTGCGAGGCAGAGGAAGCCGAAGGCGCAGGCCTGCTGCTGTCCTGACGCGCTGGCCTCAGGCGCGCGTCAGGGCCGGGGTTGTGTGCGCGAAGACCACCCGGTTGCGGCCTTCGGCCTTGGCCCGGTACAGCGCCAGGTCGGCGGCGCGCACCAGCGCGTGCAGGTCGGCCCCGTCGTGCGGATGGATGGCCACCCCCATCGACAGGGTAGCGCGGATATGCTCGCCGTTGGACGGGACCGCCATCGCAGCAAATGCCGTGCGCCATTCCTCGGCCCGCTCAGCGGCGCCCGTGGCGGCCATATTGGGCAGCAGCAGCAGGAATTCCTCGCCACCGAAGCGGCAGGCAACATCGGACGCGCGCACGCTGTCAATCAGCAGGCCGGCCAGTGCCTTGAGCACTTCATCGCCGCCCTGGTGGCCATAGCGGTCGTTGACGGCCTTGAAGTGGTCGATATCGATCATGATCAGGGCCATCGACGAGCCGTCACGGGCGCAGCGGGCCAGTTCGTGCGGCACGATGGTTTCCAGATAGCGCCGGTTGAACAGGCCGGTCAGGGGATCGCGGACGGCTTGCTCGTTGAGCTGGGCCTGCAGGCGCGTGACTTCGGCCAGTTGCTGTTCCAGCCTGGCATTGGTGTCGTTCAAGGCTTGCTCGCCCAGGCGCAGCTTGCGGCGCACGGCCCGCAGCTGCTGGTTGTGCCAGAACACGGCCAGGGAAATGATAAGCAAATAGGCCGCGGTGCCGGCGATGACGAGCAATGTGCTGGGCCAGCCTGCTTCGGGCTGGAAGGCGAAGCCGAACACGGCCACGCCGCCCGCGGCCCCGGCCAGCAGGCCTGCCGTGGCCCGCCACAGGCCCGGCACGCCGCGGCAAATGGCGCTGTTCATCGACGCGCCGAGCCACAGGGAAAAGGTGAGCCACAAGGGAAAATGCAGGGCCGCCACCACCACGCCCAGCAGGATGGAATCGGCCACCAGGTTGTGGAACTCGGCCTTCTGGCCATCGGCCGACATCCTGGCCTGGACAAAGGCCAGGTGCGGATAGATCAAAAATACCAGTACCAGGCCGGCCCATGCGCCCGGGCCCGCTCTTCCCCACCATTCCATGGCAATGGCGATAAACGACAGGGCCAGCGAAAAGACGCGCAACTTATAGTTGGTAGCGACGATCCAGTGCTGCTTGCCGTTTTGCTTTTGCCCTGTGGGTGAAGTCGCGCTGTTCATAGTGAAGCAAGTCTAGCATGGGTGGGGCGTGGAAAAATGTCCGCGCCGGCAGTGCTAATCCTCGTTCACCCAGCGCTGCAGCGCAAAGTGCTCGCGGCACCAGCAGGCAATCAGGTGGAATTGTTCTTCGCTCCACAGGGGACTGCGCCGGTAGCGCAAGATATTGGTGAGCAGGGTCCAGTCATCGTCGCCGAGGGTTTCGACTTGTTGCAGGTTGACACCGCTGTCGCCACCCCAGTACACGGCGCACAGCACTTCGGCCAGCAGGCGGGCAGCGGGATCGGGCCGCACCAGCCGTGCGTGCAGCTGTGCCGGCGTCAGCTGGCCGACGGTCTTGCCGGCCGCCGCAGGTACTGCTGCACGCTGATGGGGCGTTGCCATGGCCGTGTTGTCCTGGTCAGCTTAGGCCCGGGGGCCGTTCAATGCAGGCGTCCGGCCAGGCTGGGCCGCCGCCGGAGGCGCTGCCGCCATGCCGCGCCCGCCACGCGAATGGCTGACCAGCTTGAAACTGTTGATCAATTCGGTCAACTTGATGGCTTGGCCGTTCATGCTGCTTGCAGCATTGGCGGCATCTTCCACAATGGCCGTGTTTTGCTGGGTGGCGCTGTCCATGCGGGTGATGGCGCCGTTGACCTGCTCGATGCCGATCTTCTGTTCGCGGCTTGCGTGGGTGATTTCCTGCATGAAGCCAGCTACCTGTTGCACTGCGGACACGATATCGCGCATGGTCGACCCGGCCGACTCCACCAGGGCGCCGCCGCTTTCAACCTGCTCCACCGAGTTGCCAATCAGGGTCTTGATTTCCTTGGCGGCGGCAGCGCTGCGGTGCGCCAGGCTGCGTACTTCCGTCGCCACCACGGCAAAGCCGCGCCCCTGGTCACCTGCACGCGCCGCTTCCACGGCCGCGTTCAGCGCCAGGATATTGGTCTGGAAAGCGATGCTGTCGATGACACCGATGATGTCGACGACCTTGCCGGAACTGGTTCGGATCGATTGCATGGTATCGACCACCTGCTTGACGGCGTTGCCGCCCTCGATTGCGGTCTGAGCGGCCTGGCTGGCCAGGCGGTTGGCTTCTTCCGCGTGCTCGGCATTCTGGCCCACGGTTCCGGTCAGTTCCTCCATGGAAGAGGAGGTCTGCTGGAGCGCACTGGTCTGTTCGTCCGAGCGCAGCAGCAAATCGCTGGTGCCCTCGGCAATTCCCCCCGCACCCCGGGTGACCACCTCGGCCGCTTCCTTGATCTGGCCCACCAGCAGTTTCACATTGGTTTGCAGGACGCGGATACCTTGCAGCATGGCCACCATTTCCACGCTGCCAGTGGCGCGGATGCGGCCCGACAGATCGCCCGCGCTCATCTGGTCGAGGTCTTGCTTTACCTGCCGCAACGGCTTGACGACCGAGTGCATCAGCAGCGCGCCGTAGGCGAGGCACGCCGCCGTGCCGCCGGCGGCCAGCAGCAAGGCCGGCACGGTGGCGCCTTGCAGGGCGGCGAACACGGCCAGGCCGAAGGCGGCCAGCATGAGCAAGGTGGCAATGGCGACCTGCACCGACAGCCTGGTCTCGACCGCCCATGCGCCGAGCCCTGCCCGGGCTGGAACCACGGCACCTTCGCGGATCCGGATGGCGCGCTCGCCGTCATTGATTTTCTTGTAGGCCTGCTCCGCGGCGGCGACCTGCTGCCGGCTCGGCTTGACGCGCACCGACGTGAAGCCAACCATCTTTCCACCTTCGATGATGGGCGCGGCATTGGCTTCGACCCAGTAATGGTCGCCATTCTTGCAGCGGTTCTTGACCAGGCCGGTCCATGCCTTGCCCGCCTTGATCGTTTCCCAGAAGTCGGCAAAGGCGGCGGCCGGCATGTCGGGGTGGCGCACGATATTCTGGGGCGACCCCAGCAGCTCTGCTTCGGAAAAGCCGCTGATCTTGACGAAGTCGGCATTCACGTAAGTGATATTGCCCTTGAGGTCGGTCTTGGACACGACCGTCTCCGTATCGCCGAGCACATATTCCTTGTGGGTGACAGGTGAGTTATTACGCATGATCTGAAAATGAAGTTGAGTGACTAGTGAATCCGGACGAGATCGCTTGTTGCCCGCGGTCTCCTCGGCGCTTGCCTGGTGCCGGCCCCGGTGGCCGGCACGGATGGCCGTGGCGCCAGGGCTGCTGCTGCCCGCTCCACGACGAAAAATTCCACCACTTGCGCCAGGTGGCCGGCTTCGCCCTGCATGGTCTGGGCCGCTGCGGCTGCTTCTTCGACGAGCGCCGCATTTTGCTGGGTAACCTGGTCAAGCTGGGCGATGGCGCGGTTGATCTGGTCGATGCCGCTGGCCTGCTCCTGGGTGGCGGTGGACATCTCGTCAATAGTGTCGTTGGCCTTGACGATGGCGCCCACCACCTCGCGCATGGTGGCCCCGGCGCTGGCGGCGAGCCGGGCGCCGGCCGCGACCTGCTCGAGCGAATCGTTGATCAGCTGCTTGATTTCACGGGCGGCAGCGCCCGAGCGCTGGGCCAGCGTGCGCACTTCGGTCGCCACGACCGCGAAGCCGCGGCCGTGCTCTCCGGCCCGCGCCGCCTCGACCGCCGCATTGAGTGCCAGGATATTGGTCTGGAAGGCGATGGCGTCCACCACGCTGGTGATATCGGCGATCTTGTTGGACGAGGCCGTGATGGCATCCATCTTGGCCACCACCTGTTCCACCGCCTCGCCGCCGGCACGGGCGGTGTCGGACGCGGTCCGCGACAGGGCCTGGGCGTGGCGGGCATTGTCGGCATTGTTGCGCACGCTGGCCGTCATTTCTTCCATGGATGAAGCGGTTTGCTCAAGTGCCGCGGCCTGCTGTTCGGTACGGGCCGACAGTTCCATATTGCCGGCGGCCACTTCGGCCGAGATGGACGTGATGGCGTCGGTGCCGCCCCGCACCTCGGTGACCACGTTGGCGAGGCGCTCAGTCATCATGCGCAGTGAGACCAGCAGGCGGCCGCTTTCATCGACCGATGTGGCTTCCACCCGCGCCGTCAGATTGCCCGTGGCGACGGTTTCCACTGCTTGCAGGGCCTGGCCAAACGGCCGCACCACCAGTTTGCGGATAATAAAATGCAGCATGACGGTGACGATCAGGACCATCAGCAGGCCCATGATGGCCGCATGGTTGCGCTGGCGCACGGCCCCGGCGGTGATCTCGTCCAGATAGGCATCGCCCACCACCAGCATCTGCCAGTCCTTGATGGTGCTGAAGGCGGCAACGCGCCGGCGGACTGTGGCGCCTGGCGCTGCTGCCTCGGCATAGTGGAGCACGCCGTTAGCCTGGCTCAGCATGGTTTGTACGTAGGGCGCGCCGGCGGCGTCTTGCGCGGCGAGCAGGTTGCTGCCTTCGAGCTGGCGGTGGATGACGGCCTTGCCCAGGTCCTTGCCCGGACGGGCGCTGAGCACATAGAAGCTGCCCGTCTGTCCCAGCTGCAGCGACTTGATGCCGGTGCCCAGCAAGCGTACCGAATCGGTGAAATCAATGCCCACGTACAGCACGCCGATGACCTCCTTGCCGACAACGATGGCCTCATAGTGGGTCATGTACTGGCCCCCGAACAGGCTGGCCGAACCGGCATAGCTTTGGCCGTTCATGAGCAGGCGATAGGCTGGGTGTGCATGGTCCAGCGTGGTGCCGACGGCGCGGGCGCCATCTTCTTTCTTGTGCGAGGTGGTCACGCGCACGAAGTCGTCCCCCTGGCGCACGAAGATGGTGGCATAGGCGCCGGTCAGGGCGGTAAACGTGTCCGGGATGGCGAAGTCGAGATTGACAACCTTGCCATCGAGCGCGAGGGTGGAGACCGGGGTGCCGGCCACGTCCATCTTGCTCGCGTGGTCGACCGTGAACTGGCCGCCCAGGCGGTCAGCGAAAATCCTGGCATAGGATGCGACCTGGCCACGCAGACTGCGGTCGAGCACCTCTACCGTCGCGGTGAGCAAACGCCCTTTTTCCCGGACGTTGGCGACGGCATCGGTCTGCGCCTGTTGCTGTTGTGAGATGGTCGTGACGGCCACAAAGCCGGCGAACAGGCCACCGACGGCAAGCAGCATCCACAGGGCGACCTTGCGGCCGATTTTGGCTTGGTAAAAGTGAAACAGGTTCATGGTTGTCCTCAGTAAGCGCTTATGTTGCCGCATGGAAACCATGAAGTCAATCAATTTCGTCATATTTAGCAGATTTGTGCGTTTGTCTAAAATTTCGCAAATTTGTCATTTAAGGGGCCAGGGCGCGGTATTGCTGTAAAATTCAGGATATGACCTCTGATTCGCTACCGCCGCTTGCCGCCATCGACGACCCTGTGCTCACGACACGCCAGGCCGCGCACTATCTTGGCGTGAGCGTCAGTACCGCGCAGTTGTGGATGGAGAGTGGGGCGATCGCCTCATGGAAGACGCCTGGCGGGCACCGCCGCTGCCGTCTGAGCGAAATCGAGCGGGTACAGCGCAAAGGGGTGGCCGCACCGTCCGGGCGCGCGACCGCCACGCCGCTGGCACCCGAATTCATTCTTCCCGATGCAGTGACTTATCCGGTCCTGCCCGATGAAGCACAGCGTTTGCAGGCCCTGTCGGCCAGCTGTCTGATCGGCAGCGCGACCGACCCGGCACTGGACCGCATTACCTGGCTGGCCTCGCAGATTACGCAGTGCCCCATGGCCCTGGTGTCGCTGCTTAGCGCTGAGCGGCAATGGTTCAAGTCGCGGGTAGGCGTGGCGCTGGCTGAAACGCCGCGCGATGCCGCTTTTTGCAGCCATGCGATCCTGAGCGAGCAGGGCATGGTGGTGGAGGATGCCCTGCTCGAACCGCGCTTTGCCGCCAATCCCCTGGTGCTGGGCCAACCCTACATCCGCTTCTATGCCGGTGTTCCCGTGACTGACGCTGATGGCAACCGCCTCGGCACCCTGTGCGTGCTCGACTCCCGGCCGCGGACCCTCTCGCCCGACCAGCTGCGTGGTTTGAAAGAATTGGCGCAGATGGTCACGGTCGAGCTGGCACGCAAGAAATAGCGTAGCCAGCGCGCAAGCTTGCGCTTGCCCAATCTCGCTTCATTGCTTTCAGTATCGTTCTTTGTGCTTTCCCCTTGCGTTTGATCGTCCATGGCGGCACCAATCCCCCTGTATTTGTTCCAGGTCGTGGGGCGCCATTCTGGCGAGCTGATCCTATACGCGGGGCGCCTTCCCGGCGCCATGCTTATTTGATAGGAAACGCTATGAAAACCTTCAAACAACTTTGTATCCTTCCCCTGCTGGCCGGCCTGGCTGGCTGCGTCGGCATCATCACCACGCCCACGGTTCCCGTTCCCGAGGTAGACCATGCGCAATTCGTGGCGCTGGTACAGCAGGCGCCTTGCGCCGCCGGCGACAACCGGCTGTTCGTGATTGACCAGCGCTATGTCTACTGGGACCGCGGAGCGTCCTGCCCGGACCAGGTGCAGCGCCTCTACGGACGCAGCACTGGCGCGCTGCTCTGCGTCCACGGCAACTCTCCCAACGGCGCCTATACCAACTGCAGTGTGCCCTCGGTACGCGGGCTGTTCCAGGTCATCCTCAACAACCGGGACCGCGCCGACCTGGGGCTGGGCGTGAGCCACTCGGTGGTGGAAATCAAGATGCCTGTGCAGGAATCGGCCAATCTGGTGTTCAGGACGGTGGTCCAGGAGTCGTTTTCCGGCATCCGCGAGCCGCTCAATGTCATCGTCCGCGATGCCGAAGCGTGGGCCAGGCTGTGGGCGCGGCATACGGCAGGCCGCACCCCGGCGCCGGCGCTTCCCAAGGTCGACTTCAGCCGCTCCATGCTGGTGGCCGTGTTTGCCGGAGACTTGCGCGGCTGTCATGAGTTCGGCATCCGCCGGATTAACCTGGTCGATCAGCGCATCGTGGTCGAGTACGAGGACCGCGACATTACTCCCAGCACCATTTGCATTGCCGCCATCACCAATCCGATGCAGGTCGTTGCCGTGCCGCGCGTCGAGGCGCGGGCCGTGTTCCGCCAGGTGGCGCCGCAGCGGCTGGAATTTACCACCATCGACCGCACGCCCTACTCGCGTATCGAGGAACCGATGAGCGTGGTGATCCGGGATGCGCAAAGCTGGGCCGCACTGTGGGCGCGCCATACCGGCAGCAGCGCACCGGCACCGGTCATTGACTTCACCCGCAACGAAGTGGTGGGCGTGTTTCGCGGCGTGCTGCCCAATGGCTGCTATGCCACCGAGATCAAGGATGTGTACCGCATCGCAGGCGACATCAACGTGGAGCGGGTTGATACCGAACCAGGTGAGGGCTCGGTCTGCACCCTGGCGATCGTGACACCGGCGCATATCATTTCTGTGCCGCGGGCCGGCGGCAGCGTGACGTTTTCGGCCCAGCGCCGCGTGTTGCCGTGAGCTGAGCGGGCGCCCTGATGGGGCCTAGCGGCCGGCCGCGCGCAAAACCGCCGACCGGCCGCCGCTATAATGGGCCATCCCAAGCCCGTAAAAGGAACGCATGTCTCTGATCGAACCGCGCTTATGCGCGGCGCCTGCCACGGCGCCTTTGTTTCGGCCCGGCCTGGCGCTCCCTGCGGGCGCCTTGCTGGGCGTGGCGATCGGGCTGGGACTGGTGCTGACCTTGGTGCGGGCCTTTGCCATGCTCGGCCCGCCCGCGTACCGGGGCCTGTTCCTGATCCATTGCATTCCCATGGCCCTGCTGCCATGGCTGCTGCTGAACAAGGATGGCAGGCAGCAGGTGGGCCTGAAGCGTTCCCGCCGGCCGCGCGAGTATCCGCTGGCCATTGCACTGGGCCTGCTCGCTTCCGCTGCTGCTTTCCTGCTCGGAATGGCACTGTTTGGTCCCACGCCGGACCACTGGTTCGTCAGTGTGGCCAATTCCTTCAGGGTGCAGCCGACGGCGGGCATGCCGCTGGTCGCCGTTTTCCTGATGTTTACCATCCCCGCGCTGATCTTCAGTCCCATTGGGGAGGAAATCTTCTTCCGCGGCTATCTGCAGCGCATGCTGGAAACCCGATTCAGCCAGCGCAGCAGCACCATGATCGAGGCAGCCTGGTTTGCCGGCGCCCATCTGGTTCATCACGGCATTGTACTGACAGCTGCCGGGCTGGGCTTTCGCGCGTTTTCCGGTACCCTGTGGTTTGTCCTCATGTTTGCCCTGTCCTGGATGCTGGCCTGGCTGCGCACGCGCCACGACAGCATCTACCCGGCCATCCTGGCCCACGCGGCTTTCAACCTGGGGATGAACAGCTTCATCTTTGCCTTCCTATGGCAGCGGTGAAGCACACGATTGAGGACAAGCGTGAGCGATATCATTGATCCACCATGCGCGGCACCAGCGGCGCCCGACGTCACGGCCGAACAGCGCATGAACAGCCAATGCTTTTGCGTCAGCCTTGACCAGGACGAGCTGCGCCTGGCCCTGGCCAGCGAACTGCACTCGCCATCCTTGCTGGCGCTGCTGGAAGAGCGCTGTCCCTCGCTGTTCTCGTCCATGCCCGTATTTATTTCGGCGGCGCACCGCGCGCGCATGGAAAGCATCGTCAGCGCCATCGAGAGCGTGGTTGCCATGCCGGCCTACCGCGAGCTGGTACTGGGCCAGTCCGCGCCCATTGCCCGCCATCGCCAGGGCGGCGCCCGCAGTGCATTTTTCGGCTACGACTTCCACCTCAATGGCGACCAGATCGGCCTCATTGAAATCAATACCAATGCCGGCGGCGCCCTGCTCAATGCCCTTGTGGCGCGGGCCCACCGCGCCTGCTCCGTCAACGCGCAGCAGCTCGCCAGCGGTGCCGGTGCCGGTCCTGCCTTCGAGCAGCGCATCGTCGACATGTTCCGGCACGAGTGGGCGCTGGCCGGCCACACGCGCCCCTTGCGTACCATTGCCATCGTCGACCTTGCACCGGCAGAGCAGTACATGTATCCCGAATTCATCCTGTTCCAGCGCCTGTTCGAGCGCCATGGCATCGGCGCCGTGGTGGCCGATCCCGCCGCGCTGCACCTGCGTGACGGCGTGCTGTGGCATGGCGAACTGGCCATTGACCTGGTCTACAACCGGCTCACCGACTTTACGCTGGCCGAACCGGCCCACGCCCACCTGCGCCAGGCCTACCTGGAAGACCTGGCCGTCATCACGCCACACCCGCAGGCGCACGCGCTGTACGCCGACAAGCGCAACCTGGTCTTGCTGAGCGATCCGGACGTACTGGCGCGGCTCGGTGTGCCCGCAGACATCAGGGCGGTGCTGGCCGATTCGGTACTGCGCACCACCCTGGTGACGGCCGATGACGCCGAGCGCCTGTGGAAAGAGCGCAAGAGCCTGTTCTTCAAACCGGCGGCCGGCTTTGGCGGGCGCGCCGCCTACCGGGGAGACAAGGTCACCACGCGCGTGTGGAGCGATATCATCGCCGGCGGCTACGTGGCGCAGGAACTCATGCAGCCGGGCGCGCGCGTGGCCGGCAGCCGCGACAAGCCGCAAACGCTCAAGTTCGACCTGCGTGTATATGCCTACGATGGCCAGTCGCAGTGGCTGGCCGCGCGCCTGTACCAGGGGCAGACCACCAATTTCCGCACTCCGGGCGGCGGCTTCGCCCCGGTCTACAGCCTGCCGGCCGACGCCCAGGCATGCGCTGGCAGCTGCTGAAGCATTGCGCCGGTTCGCCGGATCCAGGCATGAAGACGCGCGTAATGGTGGCCGTTCATCGTTTTTCCGCAACAATCGTTCTTGCCGGCCATAAGTTCCTTGCTTGCAAAAAAAGCAAACTGGTAAAATAGTCACCCCGTCGCAGACCCGCGTGCTTGACCACGCCCGGCCCCGCGCGCCCAGCTATTTCCTCCACCGACACATGAAAGATCCGGCATGAAACTTCGCCCTACAGTAGCGCTTGGCTATTCCCTTGCTGCAGCAACAGCGGTTCTCTCCACGGCAGCGTGGGCACAGGACACGCGCGCCGCAGATGCCAGCAAGGCCGGCGCGGCGGCAATGTCGGAGCAGATCGAAGTGGTGCGCGTGACGGCGCAAAAGCGCCAGGAAGACCCCAACAAGGTCGCCATGAGCATTTCGGCCATCAGCGGCGAGTCGCTCCAGGCCCAGCACGTCAATGACTTTACCGACCTCACGCGCGCGATTCCCAATATCTCGTTTACGGCCGCCAGCGGCAACGGTGGCGCCGGTCCCGGCACCTCCAATATCGAAGTGCGCGGCATCAGCTCGGCGGCTGGCGCCGCCACTGTCGGCATTTACCTGGGCGAAGTGTCGCTCACGGTGGGCAATGTGTACACGATGGGCACGGTGGAGCCCAAGTTCTTTGACATTGACCGCGTGGAAGTGCTGCGCGGCCCGCAGGCCACGCTGTACGGCGCCAGCTCGATGGGCGGCACCATCAAGTTCGTCCCCAACGAGCCGGACCTGAAAGAGCAGGAAATCAGCACCTATGTCGAAGGCGCAAAGATCAAGGGCGGCAGCGAAAGCTATTCGTCCAACGTGGTGGGCAACATTCCCCTGATTCCCAATGAACTGGCGCTGCGCATTGGCGTGCAGGCCCAGCGCACGGGCGGCTTCATCGACCAGGTTGATACTGGCGGCAAGGTAATTGCCACCAATATCAACGAAGTGGACGACCAGGAGCTGCGCATGGCGCTCAAGTGGAAGCCGAGCGCGGCGCTGACGGTGCTGCCATCGCTGTACTACCAGCGCGTGGACGCGCGCGACATTTCGGCCTTCAACCTGGAGCTGCCGGCCTACCAGGCGCAAAAGCAGGTGCGCGAGCCGTCCATCGACACCCTGCTGACGCCGAACGTGACGGTCAACTGGGACCTGGGCAAAGCCGACCTGCTCTCCAGCACCAGCTTTTTCCGCCGCAAGTTTGACCGTACCCAGAATGGTTCGGCCTACAACAGCTATTCGCTGTCAACCTTCCTGACCTCGACCGAGGATGGCGGCACCGCCCCGCCGGAACTGATTGACGCCATTGCCGGCCTGCCCTCGGCCGTCTACCTGAACAACAAGGTGCGCCAACTCTCGCAGGAATTCCGCCTGACCTCCAAGCCCTACGACGCCAGCGTGTCGCCTTGGACCTGGATCGGCGGCATGTATTTCTCGAACCAGCACACCAACATCAACGAAAACGATCCGATCTTCGGCGTCAACGCCACCTTCGCCCGCTTTGGCTTTTCCAGCGAAGACCCGAACATCCTGCCGGATGCGCGGCCGGGCGCTTTTCCGAACGACAATTCGTTCTCTGGCGCCTTTCATTACAATGAAAAGCAGGCATCGGTCTTCGGCGAGGCCAACTATCACTTCACGCCGACCCTGCATGCCACCGTCGGCGCGCGCTACCTGAGGGGCAAGTCCACGCTGGACCAGGCCAACGGCCTGTACCTGGCCGGCGCCGGCAACACCAGCAGTGTCAGCCTGTCGTCGAAAGCGTTCACCCCGAAGTATGCGATCACCTGGGAAGCAGCGCCCGCCCACACCGTCTATGCCACCGTGGCCAAGGGCTTCCGCCTGGGCGGCTCGAATGTGTTTGTGCCGCCCACCACGTGCGGGCCTGACCTGGAAGCCAATGGCATTGACGCCGGCCCCGAAACCTACAGCCCGGACAGCCTGTGGAGCTACGAGCTGGGCAGCAAGTCGCGTTTCCTCAACAACCGCTTGAGCGTGAACGCCAGCGCCTTCTATGTGAAGTGGAAAAACATCCAGCAGGGCGTGTACTTGCCGACCTGTGCCTACACCTACAACGCCAATGCGGGTGACGCGGTGAGCAAGGGCTTTGAATTCGAGATCAAGGGCAAACCCGTGGCTGGCCTGACACTGTCGGCAACGGGCGGCTATGTCCAGGCCGAGCTGTCCAACGACAAGGGCCTGGAAAACGGCATCGTCGGCGCGGTCAGCGGCGCCCAGATCCAGGGCGTACCCAAGTACAACGCGGCCGTCAATGCGATCTACAACTTCGCCGTGTTTGGCGACAAGAGTGCCTTCGTGATGGGTGGCGTGCAGTGGGTAGGCCCAAGCAAGGGTTCGCTCAATCCCGAGCAGACCGACTACGAGCGGCCTTCGTACCACACGGCGGACCTGAGCGCTGGTATCGCGTTTGACCATTACAAGTTGAGCCTGTTCGTGAAGAATGCCCTGGATAACGATACCGTGATCCAGCGCCCGCAAATCGCATCCATCGTGCAGGGATACCGCGTGGCCCCGCGCAGCATTGGCCTGAGTCTGGCGGCGAAGTTCTAGGCTGGAACGCTGGGAAGACGGCGCACCCGCCTTCCCTAAAAAAAATCGTGCGGATTTAACCCCTTCTCCGTCGCCTCTCCGTTTCAGTAAGTGCATAGCAGCATTGCTACCCACCCGCACTTACCAGGAGAATGTCATGCATCGTCACCCGGAGCCTGTTGGCTCATCCCCAGTCACCATGTTCATGCGCAATTCGCTGGCGCTGGCCGCCGGCATGGCCTTGCTGGCCGGCTGTTCGCATCAATCGCCAGGCGAGGTGGCGCAGGCGCCTACTACCGTGGCGCCCCAGGCCACGCAAGACACGCAAGACATGCAAGTCACGCCTGTCGCTCCTCCGGTGGCGGAAGCGCTCGCGCCACCGCCAGCGCCTGTGCCGCAAGCCACCGCTGCCAGGCATCAACGGAACAAGGGTAGGGCCGTCACGGTGGCCGGTAATGCTTACGCGCGGGCGCATGGGGGCTATATGGCCCATTCGTACGCGCTGGTGCCGGCCCAGGCCAACAAGTTTCCCGAGGGCGATGTGAACGGCTTGAAGCTGGTGGCCGAGCAGCCCATGTCCACCTTCAGCGTCGATGTCGACACCGCCTCTTACGCCTACGTTCGGCGCCTGCTCAGCGCCGGTACCATGCCGCCGTCCAGTGCCGTGCGGGTGGAGGAAATGGTCAATTACTTCCCGTACAAATACGTCACTCCCACCAACCGCGCGCAGCCGTTTGAGGTGACCACGGCCGTCATGCCCAATCCGTGGAAGAGCGACACGCAGCTGGTCCACATTGGCGTGCGCGGATTCGATATTGAAGCGGCTACCCGGCCTCGTGCCAATGTCGTGCTGCTGATCGATGTGTCCGGCTCCATGAGCGGCGACGACCGCCTGACCCTGCTCAAGAAAAGCTTCGCCATGTTTGCCGCCAGGCTGCGCGCGGACGACCACGTGTCGATTGTGGCGTACGCCGGCGGCGCACAGGTGCTGCTGGAACCGACACCTGGCTCGCAGAAAGACAAGATCGTCGGCGTCATCAATGCGCTGCATGCGGGCGGCTCCACGGCCGGGGCCGAAGGGCTGCAGCGCGCCTATGCGCTGGCCCAGCGCAACTTCGACAAGGCGGCCGTCAACCGTGTGATCCTGGCGACTGATGGCGACTTCAACGTTGGCATCAGCGACCCGAAGGAGCTGGAGAAATACGTGGCGGCCAAGCGGAAATCGGGCGTCTATCTGTCGATTCTGGGCGTGGGCGACGGCAACCTGAACGACGCCATGATGCAGCGCCTGGCGCAGAGTGGCAACGGCAACGCAGCCTACATCGACACCCTGATGGAAGCACGCAAGGCACTCAGCGAAGAGCTGGGCTCGACCATGTTCCCGATCGCCAATGATGTGAAGGTGCAGGTGGAATTCAATCCCGCGCAGGTGGCGGCTTACCGCCTGATCGGCTACGAAACCCGGATGCTGGAAAAGCAGGACTTCAATGACGACAAGGTCGACGCGGGCGACATGGGCGCCGGTCATACCGTCACGGCGCTGTACGAAATCACGCCGGCCAGCAGCGCGGCCAGGCTGGTTGATCCGCTGCGCTACCAGGCGCCTGCGAATCGGTCGCGGGTCGGCACCTCGGGCGAACTGTGCCTGGTGAAAGTGCGCTACAAGCTTCCCGGCCAGCCGGACAGCAAGCTGATCCAGCACGTGGTCCAGTCCGGCTCAGCCTACACATCGCTGGCAGCGGTGCCTGATGATCAGCGCTTCGCCGTTGCCGTGGCCGCGTTTGGCCAGCGGTTGCGGTCGGAAAAGGAAGTGGGCAACTTCAGCTACGGAGCGATTGCGGAACTGGCCAATGGCGCCAGGGGAAGCGATGCGGAAGGCTACCGCGCCGAATTCGTCAAGCTGGTGCGCATGGCCGATTCCATGAGCAAGGTGAGCCAGTTGGGCCAGCCTTAGGAAAGAGCCGCCCCCGCAAGCTAAGAGGAAAATCCCGGCGGCCGATTGGCGCCGGGATTTGCGGGACGGGCTGACTGCTGATGGGCGTTCAGCACCTATCGCGGTCGTGCTGCTTGACGAATGTATCACGGACTAATATGCATAAAATTCTTCGTGCCGGCATGGGCAAAGCGTTCGAAACAGCAATTGGCCGACGCTGGCCAGGATTCGCACTGAACAAATCGTTCAAGATGCGGGGGAAAATGCCCGGAGAGCTGTTCCTGACCTGGAAACCGTGTGACGACCTGGAACTGGTATTCAGTATTCATCCCAATCCCAAGTCTTACTGGAGCAGCTTCGCGATTGACTTTACTTGGTCGCGCAGCGGTAACTTTGACTTCGTGCCAAGCCGCGGGACCTTGCGCGTTTCACCGCCTGAATATGATATTCGCAAGGCTCTCCGACGGGGCATGATCCTTGAAAAGGCGGATTTGGGAATGGATGTGCTTTGGCGGGCAGACTGGGGTGTCAAAGAAAACCGGAGCAAGCAAACGTTTAAGAATTTTGACGACAAGTACAACTATCCTTATTTCCCGTTGAGATCGCCGCTATTCACGTTTGATCCCAACACCCAGGGCCCGGAGGACTACCAGCGTCTCGAGGCGGCCGAAAACGCGATGACGCTTGCAGATGCGGTCGCCATGGCAACTCCCGTTGTCGAAGAAATTTGCGACCACATCGCCATGCATATCTGGCCATTTGTGGAGGAGGAATTGATCCCCTACGCTTGCAGCGAGCCCTTCGTACCCGATGCAAGCGAGCGCGGTGTCGATAAAACCGAAAACCGTTAATCTTAACCCCTTCGATTTTTTCTCAATGCAGCAGGCAGCGCTTCATCCGCCGCGCAAGACCAGGATTAACGGCCCAAATTCGCGATCGTGCTGATGATCGCACCCGCGCAGACATGCTGGGCAATGTCCTTTCACCCGGTTTCCACTGTCGACAGTGCGCAATCTCTGTTGCAAAGCTACTCCTTGGGCAGCAGTCGTTTTGGCGTCCTACTCAAGCAAGTTCCACTCTTGTCGGACTTGTTGGTTAGCACTAGCCAGCTCGTTTAGATCGGCGCCCACACTGGTACAGTCGGTTTGCCTGGCCGCTGCGTTCAAGGCAGGAGCAGACAAACGCAAACAAACTTCTTCCCCGTCCACATGCTCCACGACCGTAGTTAACGTCCGCTCCGGCAGGTCTCGGCCGTTGGCTTTAGCAATATCAGATTGCTTAACCGCAAAAAGCCGGAGCGCCACAGACTGACAGCTTCCGCAGCAAAGGCGACCGTGGATTTAAGATCGGAGTGAGGCTTTGATATTGGTGAATAGCTAACGACTTTGCCATCGTGCCGCACGTTCTTGCCCTGCGCATTGGGTGGCGCCATGGAAAAGTCTACGAGATCCCGATATTAGAATGCGGGCACGCCTGATCAAGGAACCGCGGTTTCGGACACGTCGTACCAAATGCCAAGCTTGTCGCCCTGCCATGTCAGCAGGTGAAATAGGTAGGCGCACGACAGCATCATCAGGCCCCCGGCCAGCGCGGCCTCGCTCATGAAACCGAACAGGCAAAATAGGAAGCCGCTCACGTGCGAGGCGATTTCGATTCTGCGAAAGGCCCTTCGGGTCGGCTGCATAGCGAGGACGTTCAAGGAGAAGCAGCACCTTAGCCAAAGCGGCAGATTTCTCCAGTTATGAGAATGTTTGTCGATCATGAATTTCTCCTGTTCCAAGGTTGACACCTCCACTTCGAGCACGGCAGCGAGACATTTCATAGACTCGACACTGGCCTTGTGGCCGCTTTCGATTCGCTGGATAGTCCGAACATTCAAGCCGGACATCTGAGCTAATTGCTCTTGGGAAAAATTACGACTAAGACGCAACTGCTTGAGTATCATTTATGCGCTCCGATGCTAATGGACTTTGAGTATTCGGGAAGAACAGTTCTGTCGGTGACGAAATTTGCCCGACTTCTACCCGACAGGAGCTTTTTCCGGCCGGGGAGCGGGGCGTTCTGAGGAAAGAATCAAGACAGGGTGATTCGACACGTGCCGTCCTGAAGGAAATTCACCCGCTCTTTGCGTCGCGTCTCCCCTCGACGACCAGCCACCTTGCCGAACCTGGCCGGTTTTGTAGGCATAGCAAGTTGCCGCACTGGAACGATGACAAGCCGGCACGACATGCAGCTTCCGCCCCCAAGCGGTCGCTTAACACCAAGCATGCGACTGTCTGACGCGCCCCTCCCCTGAATGAGGAACAGATAATTATTGGCGTAGTTGCTCATCCAGGCTGCAACCACTAGTGCCCCGTCACAAGATAGTGATGATAGAAGTAGAGCTCACGAAGAAGAAACGGCGCTTGCGTCGAAAAGCTTCGATACCGCGTGGTGGGAGTTGCGGACGTGACTGCCTCTATACCAAGATCGTCAGCCATTCTCTTGGCTCTTCGGAGATGCAGCGGGTCACTGACGACAATGGCACTGCGGAAGCCGTTCAGGCGCATGATGCCGAGCGCCTCCCCAAGATTTTGATGCGTCGTGCGTGACCGGGTTTCCGTGTAAATGTCCGACAAGGGCACGCCGGCCCGCGCGGCGTATTTGGAGGCAACGGTACTTTCGGCATACTGGGTTCCCGGACCCGCTCCTCCAGTAAAGATGAGTTTGCGGACAAGGCCGCGCCGATAAAGGTCGAGCGCATGACGGATGCGTTCTTCAAATACCGGTGAAGGCGTTGACCCGTAGACGGCAGCGCCAAGAACGATTGCACAATCCGATCGGGCTGGCAGATCGCGGTCTTTGAATGAAGCGATTGCATACACGCACCAGCATATCCAAAGACTAGCCAGCGCAAGCAATAAAAGTTTCGGTTTAATGAGGCGGCTTTGCATGCAATTAACGTGAGTGGGTGTCCATCTCGAGGCTACAAAGGATAACCCATGAAGCGTAGACCGGCATTCTCGACCTGGACGAATCAATGGTTCGATCCGATCACGGCTGACAGCAAACGGGGGCGCGCATACCTACAAACCAGGGTCCGTGTGGCCTTCAGCAAGCCTAAATCGGCCCCCCAGCGGATACAGAGTTTTAAGCCGAAAATATCACTGACTTTACGACAGGCTACTCTCGCATTTAGCTGCCATTCGTTCGCAAACGTCTCAAATAGACCGCTAGCAGAGCCGTAAGGTCTTCCGGTGCCTCGTAGAATTCCTTCTCTAGCACGTAGAATCTAGTGCACTCGCTGATCTCGTCGAGCTTCTCTTGTCGCATGGTCCTATCCACCGGCGGCATAGCCTTGGGGAACTCGGAATTTGCTTCCTCCAACAGACGGGCTGTACGCTCGGCACCTATCGCCCTTAGCGCCGGCACCGTCTGGATAGCTAATTCACCGGCAGAATTAAAATAGTATTGGCCGAATCCGCCGTTGTTAACTTCTGCTTCCAGCAACCAGACACCTACTCCGACCAATTCGTCGGGAAGCAGGGCAGCAGCGCCGTGCTCGTAGTATTTGTTGATCCAAGGGTCAATAATCGTCAAAACGTATTCGAAATCATCCATTATCAGTATTTTGCTTCAAGCAATCCGGTTGGACCGATGGCGATCTTATAGGTGAGTTACGGCTCCAGGCCCATGCCGCGCCCTGGAGGAAGGCAGGAACGCAAGAGGTATTCGTATCGTTTCCCCATGTGAAGAATGTCTGATCCCGCGCGTCGCAGTAGCGCAAGCAGACAGAACGAAGTCAGCGAATTCCTGGAACGTGGTTTTGAAATCAGGAGCATCCGTTGAGGTTGCTGTCCCGCGCGCTTTGCCGACTGCCGGGCACAAAGCGAAGATAGCCGGCGACTTCGGCTGCGCATCCATCCTGGCGGTCATTGGGATGGAGGCGCCCTTCTTCCACCGGAATCTCGATGAAATCAAAAGGACTGACGCCTTCCAGGCAGGCCGCGTTGATGCCATATTGATCGGGATGGGAGCGACGCTGATGATGGGTATAGATGCCGCACTTTGAACAGAAGTAGTGCCTGGCTTGCATGGTGTTGAACTGATAGAGCGTGAGCCATTCTGCGCCGGCGGTGATGTGCAAGTTTTCAAGCGCCGCCGTCACGGCTACCGCACCGCGCATGCGGCACAGGGAGCAGTTGCAGCGGCGCGCGGTGTTGAGCCCGTCCGTGAGACGGACCACGAACTGTACCGCACCGCAGTGACACCGGCCGTGTAGTGGATTCTTGCTTATATCCATGGTCGTCCTTTCCAATGCGGTCACGGCTCGCCCACGCTGCCGTTGAGTTCCACGAATGCTGCTCCGTCAAAGCGTGCGCCCAGCGTGTGCTCGATGTCCCAGGCTGTTTCATAGCCGAGTTCAGTCACCGTAACATCATCAATCGGCGCGATCGTGACAAAGACAATCTTTACATGCTGCCAGACCTCTGGCGGAGAGGAGATAAGCGGAAAGTCGCCTTCGCTTTCATCGATGTCGCCGCGCCGGAACGCATCCAGGCAGGGCGCGTAATGGTCGAATAGCGCTCGTTCGATATGAGGCAGCCACGACGGCAGATGGCCCGGCACGGCGCATGCCGCGTCTACCGCAACAGGGTCCGGCGCCTGACGGCTGCCAGGCAGGGCCAGCGTCACGGGCCGGGGCGCCCCCGCCAGTTGCATTGTGCCTCGCCACATCCCGTGCGAACGGTGGAGTGTTCCCAGCACTGGATGATGAAACGGGTTCGTCTTAAATAATCCAAACATGTCGTTTTGCTTTCCATGAATGCCGATGGTTGAACAGCTTGGATGCGACCTGATCGATCGCCTTCATCACGCGCGGTGCGCGAATCAGTGGCCTGCGGGCATGGCTTGGCGCAATGCCACGCAGCGCGCATCCTCCTGCTGCGCCAGGCGCAGGGCCTTGCGCGTATTCTCGGACAGCGCTTGCGCCCCAGCGATCGCCTTGCCCAGCCGCGCCACGCTCGCTTCGCTGCACGTGGCCGGCAGCATGCTGCCCAGGTAGTGGCGCAGGTACAGCGGATTGCCGCTTTTTTCCAGCGCCGGCAATTGCTCCAGGCGCAGGGCCGCCGTCTGCTCGTTGAGCGCGCCCTGGGCCGCGGGATACAGGTGCGTCATTGCCGTGCGCACGCGCGCAAACGAGAGCGTGGTGTCGGTGTCGCTGATCAGCTTTACCCACGAGGCCTTGATCCGCGCATCGGGCCGCCCGACCCGCGCCGCCAGCGCCGCCGCTTCGCCACTGTCGCTCTTGTCGCGCGCCAGTTCGGCATCGATGAGCTTGGCGCTGCCGGGTGCATCGAGCATGTTCAGGCGCCGCACGATCTTCCAGCGTAGTCCCTGGTTCAGTTCCAGCCCCGGGACTTGGTCGCGCCCCGCCAGAAAGGCTTCCAGCCGCGCTTGCCCTTCCTTGCTGGCGGCAACGTTCAGGTACAGGTCGAGCCAGTGGCTTTGCAGGTGGCGTTCGCCCGCGCGCGCGACGACCGACTGCCACGCGAACCGTTCCAGTGTCTGCAAATCGCTGTCTTTGTTCATGCGCGCCAGGTAGTCGCCGGCGCGGCCGGCCTTGCGCAGCACATCGGCAAGCACCGATTCATCCTGCTCCTGTGGCATATTGGTTTGGACCGCATCGACAAACTTATTGAGCGGCAGCGCGGCGTCGCGCGTGCTGTCCCACAGGCTGTCCCACAACATGGTGCGCAGGAAGGGATCGTCGATGCGCTGCATCTGGCTGCCGACGGTGGCAAACGAGCGCTCGTCGAGCTTGACCCTGGCAAAGCCCCAGTCTTCATAGTTCGGGTAGACTAGGTCCGGGCAGGCCGCGCCCTTCAGCGCCGGCACCGCGGTCGCCGCCCCACGGTAGGTCACCGGCACGCTGCGTGCCACCACCAGGCGCTCGCCCTCGCGCTGCAGCAGGGCCACCTGCACGCGCTGCTCGCGCAGCACGTCGTTCATGCTGCCTGGCGCCTGACGCAGCTGGAATTGCGTGACCTTGCCCTTGGCGCAGCTATAGTCGGCGCTGATGGTGTTGACGCCCGGCTGGCGCAGCCATTGCCGGGCCCAGGGCTTCAGGTCGCGTCCGGCGGCAGCGCTCAGGGTGGCAATGAAGTCATCGAGCGTGGCGTTCTTCCACGCATATTTGGCCACGTAATTATTGACGCCCTTGCGGAATACATCGTCGCCAAGCAGGCGGCGCAACTGCATCAGGGCGGACGCGCCCTTGTGGTAGGTAATGGCATCCAGATTGTCGTAAGCGTTGGCGCTGGAGGCCACCGGCACGTCCACCGGGTGTGCGCCCACCTGCTGGTCTTCGGCATATGCGCGCGTCTTGTTGAGCGCGTAAAAGCGCTGCCAGGCGTTTTTGAATTCCGTGGTTTCCGCCGTGGCCAGCGTCCCCATGAAAGAGGCGAAGCCTTCATTGAGCCAGACTCCGTTCCACCAGCGCATCGTGACCAGATCGCCGAACCACTGGTGCGCCAGCTCGTGCAAAATCACGCCGGCGAGGGCGTGGCGCTGCTCGCCGCTCATCTTGCCGTCGCTCAGGTAACTCTTTTCGGCAAAGGTGACGGCCGCCGTGTTTTCCATCGCGCCAAACAGGAAGTCCGGCACCAGCAGCTGGTCGTACTTTTCAAACGGGTAAGGTACGCCGTAGTACTTGTCAAAGTACGCAAGACCCTGGCGCGTGTAGCCGAACCAGATTTCGGGAGACACCTTGGCCGCCACAGACTGGCGCGCGAACAGGCGCATCGGATATTTGCCGCTCTTGTCTTCCCACATCTTGTACGGTCCCGCGTGCAGGGACACGGTGTACGTGCTGAGCTTGCGCGTTGTGGCGAATTGCCAGCGCATGCCCTTGTCCGTCGCCGTCACGGTGCGATGGGGCGCGGTGGAAATGACCTGCCAGTCGGCCGGGGCCGTAACGGCCAGCGTGAAGGTCGCCTTCAAGTCCGGCTGGTCGAACGAGGCAAACGCTTGCTGCGCCGCAGCCGGGCCGAACTGCGAGTAGGTATAGACGCGCCCGTCCGCAGGGTCGACCATGCGGTGCATGCCTTCGCCATTATTGCTGTGGGCCAGGTCGTAGTCCACCATCACCACGTTGCGGCCTTTTTTCAGCTGGGCCGGGGCAAGCGTGATGAAGTGGCCGTTGTAGCGCGGCACCACGCGCTTGCCGTTCACTTGCAGTGCCGTGATGTTGGCCTTGCTCAGGTCTACCGTGAGCGCCTGCCTGGCATCCTTCAGGTCAAAGCTGAGCGTGGTGCTGCCGCTGAAGCGTTCCTGCCCTGTCAGCACAAAGCTGAGCACGTAGTCGACATTGGCAATGCGGGCCGAGCGCGCCGCCGCGTCGGCCTGGGTCAGGTAGGGCGTCGCGGCCCGCTCGGCAGCGCCAGAGAGCGCAGGCACCAGCAGCGCCAGCGTCAGGACAACAGGGGTCAGCAATTTCATGAACAGCTTCCAGGCAGTGATGTGTGGCGATACTACCTCAAGACGCCGTGTTCAATAGCCGGTGGCAATGCGCCCGGAAGAAATTTCCTCGGCGTTGGCCAAGGAAAAAGCGTGGGCATACGCGGTATTGGAAAAGCAAAAGCCCACGTGGCGCTCGCCCGCTGCCGTGTGATCAAACGACTCCAGTGTGACGGGCTGGTAGCGGCTGGTCTGCGGTGCCGTCGCCCTGTCCAGCAGGTACAGCACAGCCCCCACGGCGACAGCGAAGACCGGCACCACGAGTACAGTGGTGGGCAGTCCCAGAATGCGGATGTGACTGGTGGCCAGGATCAGCGGCAGGCCCGTCAGTAGGAAGGTGCCCGCGGTCAGCAGGCCGGTCTTGACTATGCCCGGACGCACGCGGTCGGCGGTGGCGGTACACGGTCCGCAGAAAGGCAGTTCCACCCACAGGGCCGAATCGCCCTTGAGCCGGGTGGACAGCTCCACGTCGAGCACGGCCACGTCTTCGCGGGTGCCGCAGTTGCAGCACATTGCCAGCGGCATGGCGATATCGAGCGAACCCAGGGTGTCGTTGCCGACCAGTTGCAGGATGCTGTATTCGGGCGAGGCATCGGCCGTGGCGGGCGCGCCTTCCAGCAACTCGCGCTGCTCGTCGAGGAACCCGGCTATCGACAGCGCGCTGCCCTGCGCAATATGCTGCGCCACCCGCGTCGCCGGAGACACGGTCACTGTCCCGCCGCCGGCCGTGCGCCGGAAGGCGATGGCAGGGCCGTCCTCCGTGGCCACCCAGGTAGGCAAGGCGCGCGGAAACAGATCAATGAGCACCTTGCCCAGAAAGGCGCCGTAAAACCTGGCAATCTTCCGGGCTTGCTCGGCAGTGTAGCCGTGGCGGCCGGCGTCGATGTCGGCGGCAATACGGCTGACGCTGCGCGCGTCGTAGCGCGGCTCGCCGCCGTGCTCGTCCCTGAGCGTGGCCAGGATGTGGCGGGCGCAGGTTTCAAGCCGGGCCAGCTCGCGCGCCGGCAGCGGTGCGCCGGCCGGGGCGGCAGCGTCCCTGCTGCGAGCAGTACTGTGGGGCGCCACTTCCGCCAGCAAGCCGCAGCGCTCCAGCGCCGCCTTGTACTTGATGGCGGCCGGCAGTGCGAGGGATTTTTTGACGGTGATGCGCTTGCCGCTGGTGAGGGCGGACAATTCGTGCGCAGGCCGCTTGAACAGCGCCGCCAGCAAATCTGCCGAGTGCGCGCGGCTGAAGCCGTCCTTGAGGCCGACGGCCACGATACGATACGTCTGCTCCACTTCCGCCCCGCTAAGATGTGATCCCGGCCAGGCGGCCGTCAGGGTGGCGATTATAGCAATGAATAAGGGTGAAAGCGGCTCCCCGCCTCACTTTCAGCGGGGCTGGCGGTCGGCCAGTACGCTGCGGCGCAGGCGCACGCCCGGGGTGAGGATGCCGCCCACCAGGCCCCAGGCGCCGGCCCAGCGCGCGGCCCTGGCCTTTCCAGCCGCGCTCGGCGCGTCGATGGCGCGCTCGATGGCTTGGGCCATGCGCATCCTGGCATACACTTTTCGGTCTTTTTTGCTGGCGTCCATGGCGGGTCCACAACGTGCCGGTAGCTGCACAATACTGCACCGCTTCGCAGGCGACGGTTCGCTGCCGAACCGACCGGCGGAAATCACCTGGCGCAGCAGTGGGTATCAGGACGGTTCCTTGGAATCGTACTGGTCCCGCACATGCTTGCTGATGTAGCCGGACAAGCCCTTGCCTTCGCGCGCCAGGCGCTTCATCTCCTGCACGTGATGGCGTCCCGCCCGCGCGTGCGAATAGGTGTAGACCGTACCGTCAACAAAGCGTACCCGGATCGACGCCGGCGCCGATTCATATTCCACCACGCCCGACTCCCCGCTGAGCCGGCGGTAAGGCACCATGTTCATCGCCAGTCCCTACACCGGTTTGCTGACCATCAGCCAGAACACGATCACGAGCGCAAAAAAGGCTGGAATGCCGAGCAGCGTCCAGGTACGCAGGTAGCGCCAGTATTGCTCGGGCAAGTCGGTGCCGTCGCGCGCTGCCACCTGGGCCATGTCGCGCATCTTGATCTGGATCCAGACCACCGGCAGCCAGCAGGCCCCGGCCACGAAATACAGGACGATGGACCACATGATCCAGCGGCTTTCCCACGGAAAACCCGCCAGGTGAATCAGGTAAAAGCCGGTCAGCGGCTGAATCACCACGGTGGTGGCCGTGAAAATCCAGTCCGCCAGCACCACATGGCGGCTGACCACGGCAATGGCGCGCACATCGCGCGACAGGCTGGTAAACAGCATGTAGAAGGCCGAGCCGATTCCCGTGCCAAACAAGAATGTGGACGACAGGATATGCAGCCACTTAACGATCAGGTATTCCATCTATTTTTCCTCAAGTTCATAAAGCAGCCAGATGGCCGCCAGCATGGGCAGGTTCTTGGTCAACGGCCCGTAGGGATGCAGCACGAACTCCGGCAGCTTCCAGGCAATGAATACCGTGTAAAAGCCGATCAGGCCCAGTTGCAGCAGCCACAGCCAGCGGCGGCGCCTGAGCAGCAGCGTGCCAATACCCAGCAGCAGGTCGACGCCCACGGCGCCGTACAGCATGAGCGGCGCATAGGCGGGTGGCACGCCCGAGCGTTCCAGCAATTGATAGCTGTCCTGCACCGGATACACGCCGGCCGAGACAATGGCCGTGGCAATCCACACGAAGGCAATTGACCAGCGCAGCAGCGGCAGCAGCCAGCCCAGTTTGGCCTGCGCACGTTCGGCTGCGGGATTGTCGACGAAGGTGTCGGGACTGCGCGCAGGCCGTCCCAGCAGGCGCGCGGTGATGTCGGCATCGGCATGGTTGCCGCGGTTGAGCATGCGCAGCGCATCGGGATCGAGCCAGCCCAGCTTCAAGCGGGCCAGCAGGCCGGCCACGAAACCGGGCAGCGGCAGCACGGGCAGGCGCCCCATGCCCATGCCAGCGCGCAGGGTACGCAGGTATTGCGTGAACGGCAGCGCCACCGGTCCTACCAGGGGCACGCGGCGCGCCGTGCCGTTGTCGCCGGCGACCGGCAAGGGCTGGCGGATCAGGGCCGCCATGGCCGCCACCAGGTCGTCCACGTGGATGGGCTGCACCAGCTGGGGCGCGCGTCCGAAACGCATGCTGAACGGCATGCTGGCCAGGGTCTTGAAGGCAGTCGCACTGGCGCCGTCATTGCCGTACACGAGCGAGGGCTGGACGATAAACGAGCGCAGCGGCAGGCGCGCCAGGAAGTCGTCGGCCGCTTTTTTGGACAGGTGATAGGGCGTGTCGGCATCCTTGTCTGCGCCCAGAGCCGACAGGTGCAGCACCAGGCGCACGCTGTCGGACTCGGCGCAGGCGGCAAACAGGGCGCAGGGCGTCTCGGTATGCAGCCTGGCAAATGTCTGCTTGCCTTGCTCCCGGAATATGCCCACGGCATTGATGACGGCGTCGACATTGCGCAGGTGCGCCAGCCATACGGATTTATCGGTATCCTGAACAAAATCGGCAGCGATGTACGTGAGGCGGGCGTGGTGGGACGGCGGCGGACGGCGCACCGCGCACACCAGGTGGTGGCCTTCTGCCAGCAATGCCGCCAGCAAGTGTTTTCCTATGAATCCGCTTGCTCCTGTCAGCAAGATCCGCATGTGTGCTCCTGGTCTGGCTGGTCATACAACGGGATAGAGACGTGCATCGACCGCAAGTTCAACAATCGAGACGAGGAGAATTATATGGAAAATTGGACAACAGCGATGAAGCGTGGCGTGCTCTCGGGCAGCTCGGCCAGTGTGATCTCCACCCTGGCGCTGGCCGCGCTTGGCAAACGCGAGACCAACAGCATGTTTGCGCCCACTAATGCGGTCAGTCACTGGATCTGGGGCGACAAGGCCTTTAACCACAACGGCCCGTCGCTGCGCTATACCGTCACCGGCTACCTGATCCACCATGCCAGCGCCACTTTCTGGGGCGTGCTGTTCGAGCGTCTGCTGGGACGCAAGCTCGACAACAAGGGCGTGGCGGCGACCCTCGCCACGTCTGCAGCGGCGACCGCGGTGGCCTGCCTGACCGACTACAAGCTCACGCCGCAGCGCCTGCAGCCGGGCTTTGACGAGCGCCTGTCCAAGGAGTCGGTGGCGCTGGTGTACGGCGCTTTTGCCGTCGGCCTGTTTGCCGCCACCATGCTCATGCACCGCAAGCAGGACAAGTAAAGAAGCGATGGCGGCTGTCACCCTGGCCGCGCATGCGTCAAGGTGACACCATGATTGCCCGCATGGCCTGGCGGGCCGGCGCTACGCAGATCAGAACGTGTAGCTGGCCCTTGCGTACACGAAGCGCCCGCCACGGCCATACGGCGCGTAGTTGGGGAAGGGCGTATTGCCGGTGCCATTGATCGATACCGGTACCGATTCCGGATACTCGTCGCTGATGTTTTCCACGCCGAACGCCAGGTTGATGCGGCGGCTGAGCGCGTAACGCGACTCAATGTCCACAATCGTCTTGGGCGAAATGAGCACGTCCGGCGCCGATCCCGTGCCCGGGGAGAGCACTTCGCCATAGCGGGTGGCGCGCAGCGTGATGCCGGCGTCGCCCAGCTTCCAGTTGACGCTGGCATTGATCTTGTTGCGCGGCTGGCCGCGCTCGATCGTCAGGCGGTTGACGCGCGCAAACAGGGGCGGCGCGGGCTCAAATTGCTGCAGCACTGCCAGCTCCGGCACCTTGGTCACTTCCGTCTTGCTGAAGTTGCCTGCCAGCGTGAAATCAAACTTGCCTGCCGCCCCAGCATTCATGGGCCATGCCAGCACCACATCCACGCCTTCGTTGGTGGTATCGACACCGTTGATAAAGAAGCGCCCGCCGCCGCCGGCGTAGCCATTGGCCCGCAGAAAGGCTTGCACCGCCGGCTGGTTGAGGTTTTCGGACAGCACAATGCGGTCTTCCACATCAATCCGGTAGGCATCGACCGTCAGGTTCACGCTGCCAAAGCGCATGACCGCGCCCAGGGACAGGTTGACGGACTTTTCCGCCTCCAGCGGCTTGGCGCCCAGGAATGCGGCCACAGGATCGGTCGGGCGGAACGTGGTGATTTCAAACGGCACGCCGTTCAGGAAATTGGTGGAGGTGGTGGTGAAATATTGCTGCTGGGGCGAAGGCGCGCGAAAGCCGTTTTGCAGCGATCCGCGCAGGGCGAACGACTTGTTGAAGTCGTAGCGGCTGGCCAGCTTGCCGGCCAGGCTGTTGCCGTAGTCGGAATAATGCTCGGCGCGGATCGCGGCCGAGGCCAGCAGCTTGTCGGTGATGTTCGCTTCCACGTCCACGAACGCGCCCACGGCCGTGCGGGCGGCATCGATGGCATCCTTTTGCTGAAAGCCCGGAAACACCTGGGCGCCCGGCGCGGCGATGCCGCCGTTAGGCAGCGGGAAGTTTCCCTGGCGGTAGGAGTCCGGCTCGCCCGCATACAGCTTGTAGCCTTCGCGCCGGCCTTCCATGCCCACCGCCACGTTCAGGGGCGAGGCCAGGCCGGCCACGGCATAGGTGCGCACGCCGGTCAGGTTCAATACCAGCTGATTGTACGAATAGCCGCCGGCATCGAATTCGGTCTTGCTGGTGGGCCCGAGCGAGCGGTTGAGCGAATTTTCGATGGTGTACATCATCTTGTTGTTGCCAAAGCCGAGCGACATGTCCATGTCCCACTGCTCCAGCGTCCAGTTCACCCCGCCGGTGGCGCTGAAGTCGTCCACCACCGGCGCGATGATGGGCAAAAAGCCGTCCGGGTAGATCGAGGGAATGTTGCGCGCGTCGGCCGGGCCGCGGAACTGGCCGGCGGACTTTGCATCGCGCCGCTGGTAGCTCGACCAGCCATAGATCTTGGCGCCGTTGGCCAGGGTATTGCCGGCGTTGACGAACAGCGTGGCCTGTTTGAGTTCCGGTTCGCCATACCAGGCATTGAAGCGGTTGATGGTGGTTTCGCGCGGATCGAAACCGCCGCCGGGCGGCACCGGGTACTGGCGCCGCACATCGTAGCCGCTGCGTTCGGTGTGACGCTGGTCCTTGATTTCTGCTGCCAGCGTGATGTGGCCGGTCTCACCCCATGGCAAGCCTTTCCAGATGCTGGCCGTGCCGATCTGGCCGTCGGTGCGCTTGCGCGAATTCTGTACACCATAAGGGGCGCCGGCCGGCGGGGTGCCAACGATGAAGTCGTATTCGGTCACGCGGCCGCCGTAGCTGATGGTCGCTTCCCCGCCTTCGCGGTTGGTGCGCAGGCGCAGATTGACCACGCCCGAGATGGCATCGGAACCGTACTGGGCGGCGGCGCCGTCGCGCAGCACTTCGATGGTCTTGATGATGGCGGTCGGGATCGTGTTCAGGTCCACCGAGGCCGAGCCACGCCCGATGGTGCCGTTGGTGTTGACCAGGGACGACGTATGGCGGCGCTTGGAATTGACCAGCACCAGCGTCTGGTCCGGACCCATGCCGCGCAGGGTGGCGGGGCGGATGGTGTCGGTGCCATCGGCCAGGCCCGGGCGGGGGAAATTGAGCGAAGGCAGGGCGATCGACAGCGCCTGCGACAGTTCAGTGGTGCCGGCGTTCTTGATGGAATCGGCAGAAATGATGTCGACCGGCGAGGCGGTATCGAGCGCGGTGCGGTTGGCAACCCGGGTGCCGGTGACTACCACCGTGGCCGCTTCCGCCACGGATGCGGGCTGGACCTGCGCCTGGGCCGGCGCGTTGCTGAAGAGGGCGATGACAGCCACGGCAATGAGGGTTTGTTTGGGCGTGAAGGCGTCGTGCATGGAACTCCCGATGAAAGATTGCTAAAACGTTAAAGCAATACTGGGACGTCGCCAGCGCAATGTCAATTGTGGACACAAAGCTGTCTGCGGGATAACAACAGTCGAGGGGTATTTGTCAGGAAGAGGTAAGGCGGCGTGGAGCAGCGAGCTCTGGGTGGATGCGTCTTCCAGTAGATCACCGCGTGCAGGCGAGCAGGAGGTGTCAAGTCAATTCGCAAGAAATGCTGATGTTGCTTACTCCCCTCGTGGATCTAGCCAAAGCAAAAGGAGCATGATGCGCATGCACGAACGATCGACGAGCCCGTGGATGGCTGTGAAATTCCACGCAGAGCACTTGAGAGGGCAGGAATCACAGCCCAGTACGGGCGGACGTCACGCGTACTCGCAAAAACATTCTCTACGAATGAAACTTGGATGTTATGTGCTGTTTCGTCCCCTTACTGAAGCACGGGCGGTCTTTGAAACCGCGAACCGTTATCTCGCTAATCGTAATAGTTTCGCTATCTCGTCATTCAATAGTGTCGGGATATTTTACAGTTCGAGGCACAAATCTGGCAATTTTCGACGCAACTCAGTGTTTTCAAGCCAATAAGTAGATGTGGCTCGTTATTTGCTTGCCAGCAATGTAGCAGTCCCCGTCACCCCCTAAACCTAATTCATCATGAAAAAAATTATCGCTCTTGCCGCGTTTGCGGTATTTTCTAGCAACGCTATTGCCGGCTATACCCAATACGGATTTGGCGGCCCATTATCCGGTTATTTTATTCAGAGAGATGATGACCAGTCAATCTCCTACTTCTATGTCAATTTGCCAATCGAGGACTATCCGCGGGACACACCTTTCACAATGGTTCTTCAGCCCATCGGTGGCGAAGGTTCTACTCGCCTTACAGACGCTAGTACTTACTTCCGAAGGAACGGCCCCACGAATTTTTCAATTTTCAGTGACTTTGGAGGAGACCAATTTACTACTTTCGCTGTTTCGTTTTCGCGCGGCAAACAAGGGAATTTTTCCTACACAGCGAATTACCATAGCACTATTTACGGCTGCTATAGTGAGTGTGTTTTTAGCAGTTTCGCTGGTTCGCACGTTGGCACGGCTAGCAAAGGAACAGTTAACGCAGATCTTGCAGCCTATTTGGATCAAAGTGGCGGATATTACGATGGCGTAACTCGGATTACTCCTTCATTCCTTCCCACGAATAACGTCCCAGAGCCGGGCAGTCTCGCTTTATTAGGGTTGAGTGTAGCGGCCTTACTCGTTATGCGCCAGAAGCAACTACCGATAGGCAAAAGCCAGCGGCGAAGCAAGAACGAAACGCCCACTTGAATGACATAGCCGCGATCAAAAATCGCCAGTGGCTGCACTCAAGAAAATCGACTTGAAGCTGGAATCAACTGACAAAACGCATACCTCGGTGAACGGTCCGGATGCCCTTCCAGGATGAAGCGCCGCGAAAAACATTGTTAAAAAACTCACCCGGCGGTACGATGATTCGTTTTTTGAGGAAGTCGGAGGGAGGCCCCTCAAACGGCTTCGTATGCTAGCGTAACAGGACGTCCAATGGAATTTAATCGTATAGTCTCGTGGCTGTGTATGTTCCTCGCGGTTGCGCTATTAATAGTCTCGTCCGGCGGCAGTTCCGCGAGCGCCTGCCGCAACGCAGGTTGTGTTGGTGCCGGTCTGGGCGAAGCCATTGTGCTTATTGCAGCTGAAATCCTGCTTGTTCTGGTTGCAACTGTGTTCGCAACGCGGGCGTTTAACCGTATCGATGGAACTCCCTCCACCTTGCGAATCATCGAACTATGGATTTTCAGGTTGCCAATGATCGGTGCGATGCTCATGCTGTTGAGTATAGTGTTTACGATTGCGTCGTGAAACCACTAGTCTGTTCGCCGGAGCGCCCCTAAGGGCACTCAATCCGGTTAGCGATGCGAGCCAAGGGCAGGCAAGCGCGGCGTTGTCACGTTGCCGGCGAGGGCTCTACTTGCTGTGCGGAACGCGCCTCTAATTGTTACCAGAGCAAAGGTTGCCTCATGCTGTGCCAGAACAGCATCGCTGTGCGCCAACGCCGAGTTGCGATAGCTCGCTTCCCTGGCCAGCGCATGCTAATTATTCAATGGTTGCTGAAAAAAAAGGACGGTCTGTGGATGAACTTTTTTGTTTCGCTGCTGGCAGTCTTACTTACTTCTTCCGCGTTTGCTGCAGAACCAGCCCAAACACGGCTTATCGGTTTCTACACAAATATGGTAACCGAAGGTAAAGACGACCCGCATTTTCTTGCGGGCTACAATATTAGCCTGTACAGCAAGGGGGAACGGACGCTGGTGCACATTGGCGTGGCTAATGGAAGTACAGAACCGGTCTCGGCCGCGGTCAAGAGCGTTGCCTACGATCCCGTTACGCGTCGGCTCAAGTTTTGCGCGGTATATTCGACGGGGCTGGAACACGGCCCAGGACAAGGCGCTCCGCGCGAAGCCTTGCGCACCCTCACTTTCAGCGGTATTGTTCACCCAAACTCGATTAAGGGAACGATGGCGATCAGGGATGTTTGCTGCGCCGGGTGCCGCACCTCGTACAGTCGGGCCAAGCTAAAGCGCATCAAACATGCCGGGCGGACTGGAGAGCTAATAGAGTATCCGTTGAAGGATGGCGGGCAGAGTGGCGCCCTCCGCGGGTCCTCTTGCAAGATCGAAAGTAGCACTCTATGACTGTAACGTTCCGAGACTGACGGGCACCACCTCCAGCTACCATTTCATTGTCGGCTATTTGCCGAACTCGGCCGTTCGACTACCGAATAGCAGATTCTCGAATTGGAACACCTGGCAAGCGTCACGACAAAATTTCGCACCGTTAAAAAAATTGAGTGCAGTGAGGTGATGCGCACGCCCGGAACCGAAGACGCTCTGACTAGGACGGCTCAGGCGGGACGGCGGTGACGCCAGGCTCGCGAAGTTGAGGTGGGAACATTCCATATGTTCCCACCTCACCTCGTCACCAAACTACCCGTGCACCGCAGCCTTGCCCTTGAACAGCCGCGTCACGCCCGTCACCACCAGTAGCACCAGTCCACCTGCGATCAGGCCGGCAACGGCATCAATCAGCGTCGGCGTAATGGCCTTGAGGATGCCGCCAATGCCCGGCACGCTGGCCGCTGCAGCCGTCGCGCCCTCGACAAAGTGATGCAGCTGGGGAATGCCATGCACCAGGATGCCGCCGCCGACCATGAACATGGCGGCAGTACCGACAATGGCGAGCAGCTTCATCAGCTTTGGCGCGGCCAGCAGGAGCAGCTTGCCCATGCCTTGCGCAGCGCCATTGGCCCGCTTGCTCAGGTGCAGGCCCAGGTCGTCAAGCTTGACGATACCGGCCACCAGGCCATACACACCCACCGTCATGAGTATGGCAATGGCAACCAGCACCGACACCTGCTTGGCGAAGGTGGCAGCGGCCACGGTGCCCAGCGAAATGACGATGATTTCCGCCGACAGGATGAAGTCGGTACGCACGGCGCCCTTGATCTTGTCCTTTTCCAGCGCCACCAGGTCCACCGACGGGTCGGACAGCGCCTCGACCACTTCCTTGTGATGCTGGGCTTCTTCTTCCTTGCTGTGCAAGTACTTGTGGGCGAGCTTTTCGAAGCCTTCATAGCACAGGAAGGCGCCGCCAATCATCAGCAAGGGCGTGATGGCCCAGGGTGCGAATACGCTGATAGCGAGGGCCGCCGGCACCAGGATTGCCTTGTTCACCATGGAACCCTTGGCCACCGCCCACACCACCGGCAGTTCACGGTCGGGGCTCACGCCCGATACTTGCTGCGCATTTAAGGCCAGGTCGTCACCGAGGACGCCGGCGGTTTTCTTCGCTGCTACCTTGCTCATGACGGCGACGTCATCCAGGATCGTGGCGATATCGTCGATCAATGCCAGCAAACTGCTTGCCATTCTTCCCGCTCCAATATGGTCAAAAAAAGAACATCTTACCCGACTCGGCCGTGTACGCGGCATTCCGTTTCAGCCCGGTTTTCTGCATTTCAGGCCCCCATTTCTGCATCTCGTCGCTTTCCGCCACCGTGCCGCCGATGCATACGTATAGTTAAGACAATGCAGCGCCATGGGCCTTGCAGCCACCACGATGATGAACCGGAACTGTTTCACAGGGACTAACCATGAATATCGAATCGACCCCAATGACCACCACTCCCGTGCGCACCGTGCGTCCCGTCAAGCGCAAGACACGCATCACCATCTACCTGGACGATGAAGTGCTCGAGACCTTCCGCTCGCTGTCCGAGCAAAGCGGCAAGGGCTACCAGACGCTGATCAACGCCGCCCTGCGCACCCGCCTGGGCGCGCCGCGCCTGGAAGCAGCTCTGGCCGAGTGAATGCCTGGGCGCTGGTAAAACCAGTGCTGTGCCGGCGGTGAAATCCGTCGCGATGCAGTCACAGCATGGCTTACTTTTGTGCCCTGCCCTCGGAATTTGTTACGAGTGGCAATAATTATGCTAATCTTCCCGCTCTTTTAACCCGGGAGGATTGTATGAAAAAAGGCGAACTGATTGCGGAATTTGCTAAGCGCACGGAAATGTCCGGCGCGGCAGCCAACAGCGCAGTAAACACCATTATCGACATCATCACCGAGCGCCTGAAGAAGGGTGACACGGTCGGCATCACTGGTTTCGGTACGTTCTCGGTGGCCAAGCGCGCTGCACGCAAGGGCCGTAATCCATCGACCGGCGCAGCGATCAAGATCGCCGCATCGAAGTCGCCAAAGTTTTCCGCTGGCGCGACGCTGAAGGCAGCTGTCAATCCAAAGAAGAAGTAAGCACGTCCGCGCGGCCCGAAGCGTGGGCACCGGTGTTCGCCGGTTTCTTCGCTTCGGGGCTGCGTATCTTTTCCTGCGGCAGGCGCCCTCCGTGCCCTTTTCCGCTACCCCGATTTCCCCATTTCCTCCTGCTGTAACGCCCCATGCTCTATTCGACCTGGCTGTTGTTTGTCGCTTCCGGTATTGCCATTGCCCTCTCGCCCGGTTCCGGCGCCATCCTGTCCATGTCGCACGGCCTGGCCTACGGCCTGCGCAAAGCCAGCGCGACGGTGTTGGGCCTGCAACTGGGCCTGCTGCTGGTGTTCGCCATTGCCGGCGCCGGCGTCGGTTCCCTGCTGGTCGCGTCCGAACTGGCCTTTAACATCGTCAAGGCCGTGGGCGCGCTGTACCTGATCTACCTGGGCGTGATGCAGTGGCGCGCACCGGTGCGGCCGAGCGCGGCCGACGTCCACGCCCCGCTGGCGCCGCCAAACGCGCAGCGCCGCATCGTGACGGGCTTTCTCACCAACGCCACCAATCCCAAGGGAATCATTTTCATGGTGGCCGTCCTGCCGTCGTTCATCAACAAGGCCGCGCCCCTGCTGCCCCAGCTGCTGATCCTGGGCGCGACCATGGTGGTCATTGATACCGTCGTGATGCATGGCTATGCCTACCTGGCTTCGTCCATGCAGCGCTTTTTCCGCGACGAGCACGCGCTACGGCTGCAAAACCGCTTTTTCGGCGGCGTGCTCATGTTCATGGGCGGTGCCCTGTTTTTCTTCAAGCGCGGCACCGCTTCCTGACAAAAGACCGGGCGCCCGTGCCGGGCGCGATACACTGGGCGATGGCCCGTATTTTCTGGCAAAAGTGCAACTTTGTGTAACCGGCGTTTTCCGTTGGCGTCTTGACGCGTTTAATCGTCAGGCACCCTTCGTCCCGTCCTCTGGAGCTATTGATGAGTACTCGTTTCCTTCGCACCGCCACGCTGGTCGCGTTTGCTGCATTTTCCACGTATTCATACGCTCAGGATGACAGTCCGGGCCGGGTGGGCCGGATTGCCATGATCCAGGGGCAGGTTGACATCGCCGGCGACGTGGGCGAGGAAGTCAATGCCGGCATGGTGAACTGGCCCGTTACCTCGCGCAACCAGATCACCACCGGGCGCGATGGCCGCACGGAAATCCGGATCGGCTCCACCGCCATCCGGCTCGATGCCGATTCTTCGCTGGATGTAACGGAACTGGACGATGAAACGCTGCGCCTGCACCTGCACTACGGCAGCGTCAACATCCGCGTACGCAATCCCGACCTGGCGCGCGGCTTCGAGCTGACCACGCCGGACGGCCTGGTGCGCCTGGATGAAGTGGGGCAGCTGCGCGTCGATACGGGTCGGCGCCGCGACCAGACCGTGGTCAGTGTCTTTACCGGGCAAGCCCTGGTCGATGGCGGCGGCGAGCGCATAACGGTGTGCGCCGGCCGCCGGGCCGAGTTCGGCCGCGACGAGCTGCGTACCAGCCAGGCGATGCGCGACAGTTTCGACGAGTGGAGCATGCTGCGCGACCAGCGCGCCGACCGTTCGGAGTCGGTGCGCTATGTCACCAGCGAAATGACCGGATACGAAGACCTGGACCAGCACGGTTCCTGGCGCGACAGCCATGAATACGGTCCACTGTGGTCGCCCCGCCATGTGCCGTCCAACTGGGCACCCTACCGCGACGGCCGCTGGACCTATCTGCAGCCGTGGGGCTGGACCTGGGTCGACAATGCGCCCTGGGGTTACGCGCCCTCGCACTATGGCCGCTGGGTGATGGTGGACCGGCGCTGGTGCTGGGCGCCGGGCCGCAATATTTCGCGCGTGGTGTGGTCGCCCGCACTGGTGGGCTGGGTTGGCGGTGGCTACTCGGTCGTCACCTTTGGCAGTGCCCGCCTGCCGGCCCAGGGCTGGTATCCGCTCACGCCCTATGACGAATACCGCCCCGGCTACCGCATGCGCGGCGAACACCTGCGCCACGTCAACCGCCACGTACGCAAGCGCGACGAGCGTACCAGCATTATCACCAACACCATCCGCAAGGCAGGCCTGACGGTGGTGCCGCAATCGAATTTTGCACAGCGCGGCACGGTGGTGGTGCCGACTGCGCCAAGGCCAAGCGCGCCGACCGGCTCCCTGATCACCGACCTGGTCGCCAAGGCTGGCATGCCGCCGGCGCCCCGGGATTACCGGCCGCGTGAGCGCCGGCAGGAAGTGCAGCCGCGTACCAGTGCCTTTACCGGCCTGCCGGGGCAGGCCCCGCAGTTTGGCGTCGGGGCCCAGCCGCGCGGCGGCCGGTACGGGGTCGAGCGGCGTGGCGACGAGCCGGCGCCGGCCGCGGCCCCGGTCGCGGCAGGGGTCGTCAGCGCCCAGCCGGCACCGGCGGTGATCGCGGAACAGCAGCGTGGCGAGCGAGGCCGCCGTGGCGAGCGCGACCCTGACCTTGAGCGCGATCGCCGCCCGCGCGGGGCCGAATCGTTCCAGATGCAGCAGGCGCAGCAACGCCAGCAGCAGATGCATCACGAGCAGCAGCGTGACAGTATGGTGCGCCAGGCTGCCATGCAGGCGGCTGCGCAGCAGCGCCAGCAGCAAGCCATACAGCAGCAGGCGGCGCAGCAGCAAGCCATGCAGCAGGCGGCGCAGCAGCAAGCCATGCAGCAAGCGGCGCAGCAGCAAGCCATGCACCAGGCGGCGCAGCAGCAAGCCATGCAGCAGGCGGCGCAGCAGCAAGCCATGCAGCAACGCCAGCAGCAGGAACAGGCCATGCAGCAGCGTGATCAGCAGGAGCACGCCCGTGGTATCCGTGGAATGGTGCAACGGGCCGCCGAGCGCCAGGAGCAGCAGCAACGGGAGGAACGCCAGCGCGCCGCCCCAGCCCCGCAGCAGACCGCGCCCGTTGGCGGCTTCCAGCGCAGCCCGGATGAACTCCGGCGCCGCGCCAAGGAAGACATGCGCTGACACCCGCCGCCCGCATCGCAATAGTTTCAGGCCAGCCAAGCGCTGGCCTTCTTTTTTGCCTACAATGGTGATCTGCCGGCACTCCGTTGCGGAGGGCCGGATGTTTTCACTTCAGAACTGGACTGTGTATGCAAGCGAATGAATCCCTCATTGAGTACCCGAGCGACTTCCCGATCAAGGTGATGGGCGCCACGCATGAGGACTTTGCGGCCACCATCGTCGATGTGGTACTGGAATACGACCCGACGTTTCACATCGGACGCATGGAAGTGCGCCCGTCGGCCCAGGGCAACTACACCGGCCTGACGGTCACGGTGCGCGCCACCAGCCGGGCCCAGCTTGACGACCTGTACCGGGCGCTGTCGGCCCATCCCATGGTCAAGATTGTCATGTAACTATCAGTGCAGATGCTTGCCCCCAGCCGCGCCGTGGTGCGCGACCTTGGCCGCGCCGACTACGAGCCGACTTTTGCCGCCATGCGCGCCTTTACCGATGCGCGCAGCCCGGATACGCCGGACGAACTGTGGATCGTCGAGCACCCGCCCGTGTTCACCCTGGGCCTGGGCGCCGACCGCGGCCACCTCCTGGCCGGCAACGGCATCCCGCCCCATGCAGTGCCCGTCATCCAGACCGACCGCGGCGGGGAAGTAACGTACCACGGCCCCGGGCAGGTGGTCATTTACCTCCTGATGGACCTGCGCCGCAACAAGCCCGGCGGCAAGCTCTATGCGCGCCAGTTCGTGGCAAAAATCGAGCAAGCCATCATCAATGTGCTGGCGGCGTATAATCTCGCAGGCGAGCGCATCGCGGGCGCGCCCGGCATCTACATGGCTTGCGGCCCCCACCAGGGAGCCAAGATCGCCGCGCTCGGCTTGAAAGTGCGCGGCAATGGCTGCACGTACCATGGGGTATCGCTCAACGTGGCGATGGACCTGGCACCGTTCTCCTGGATCAATCCCTGTGGATACTCCGGACTTGAAACGGTGGACTTGCGCACCGTGGGCGTCGAGGTAGCGCTGGCCGACGTCCAGCGCGCGCTGGCACAGGAACTGATTGCCCAGCTGGCAACAGCGGGTATGCACACTGACACAACTGATTCAACACAGCCCCCAGGGCAGGCAGCCACATGACTACCGACATCGACAGCAGCACCGCTCCAGTTTATAACGCGACCGACAAGCAAAAAGGCGCCAGCAAGACGTCGCGTATTCCAATCAAGATCGTGCCACTGGCCCAGGTCGAGCGCCTGAAAAAGCCGGACTGGATCCGCGTGAAGGCGGCGTCGGCGTCCACCCGTTTTTATGAAATCAAGGACATCCTGCGCGCCAACAACCTGGTGACGGTGTGCGAGGAAGCGAGCTGCCCGAACATTGGCGAGTGCTTCGGCAAGGGCACGGCCACCTTCATGATCATGGGTGACAAGTGCACGCGCCGCTGCCCGTTCTGTGATGTTGGCCACGGCCGCCCGGACCCGCTCGATGAAAACGAGCCGCGCAACCTGTCCAAGACCATTGCCGACCTGCGCCTGTCATATGTGGTCATCACCTCGGTGGACCGCGACGACCTGCGCGATGGCGGTGCCGGCCACTTTGTGGAATGCATCAAGCAGACCCGCGCGCTGTCGCCCAATACCCGCATCGAAGTGCTGGTGCCGGACTTCCGCGGCCGCCTGGCCCGGGCCTTGGCGATCTTTGCCGATGGCTTACCGGACGTGCTCAATCACAACCTGGAAACCGTGCCGCGCCTGTACAAGGAGGCGCGTCCGGGATCGGACTACAAGCATTCGCTGGAACTGCTGCGTGACTTCAAGGCCATGTATCCGAATGCCGTGACCAAGTCCGGGATCATGGTCGGCCTGGGCGAGACCGACGAGGAAATCCTGCAGGTCATGCGCGACATGCGTGAACACAATGTCGAGATGCTGACCATTGGCCAGTACCTGGCGCCGTCCGGCGACCATCTGCCGGTGCGCCGTTACGTGCATCCGGACGTGTTCAAGCAGTTCGAGGAAGAAGCCTACAAGATGGGCTTTGTGCACGCGGCCGTGGGCGCCATGGTGCGCAGTTCCTACCATGCGGACCAGCAGGCGCATGACGCCGGCGTGGTCATCAACGGCTAAAATCCTTCTCCGGGTCAGGCCGCAGGCTTGACCCGCGCCTCCGGCAGCACTTCCGCTGCAAGCTTGCGCGTTTCCACGACAAGCGTCCCCAGATCATGTACAGCCGCGGCCTTTTGCTGCACCATCTGGACCGCCACCGCTTTGCGGCAAGGTGGCTTGGGGTGATGGAAAAATAGCATCGCGAACCTTGTTTTTTGAGTGAATAGACCCGCTATATTGCGCTGTTGCCAGCTTGCACAAGGTCATTATCTGCCGGCCGTGGGCAGATAGCGGTAGTGTCCCGTGATGGGCCAGGCAAACAGCACGTCGTCCTCGACCGTGCCGGAGCCCACGTTGTGCACGATGAGTGGCGCGCCGTTCCAGCCTTTTTCCCCGCTCACGACGCCAATGTGCGGCAAATTGGGCGGGATCATCCAGGTCACGATGTCGCCGGGACGGTAATCGCGCCCGTCGCGGGACACCGCCAGCGTTTCACCATGGCGCCCGAACCACGTAGCCAGGTTGAGCACGCGCCGGTGATCGATGTTGCGGTCTGGCCGCTTGAGCTGCCAGGCCTTGGGATAGGCCTTCCATGCCCGCGACATGTCTTCGTGCACCAGCTTTTGCAAATCCACGCCCAGATGCCGGTAGGCGCGCACCACCACGTCAGTACAGACGCCCCGTTCGATCGGCACGTCGCCGCCGGGGTAGGCCAGCTTTTCGTAGCGGGGATCGTAGCGCAGCGTGACGCCAATCTGCTTCTTGGCCGCCTGGACCAGTTGCGCGGCTCGCGCCGCAGGGGCCGCCTGCACCCCTTGCGCGAGCAACAGGAGGAAAGGAAAAACGAGCCGGTATGAAATAGTCATGAACGCAATATTGCCACGCTTGTGTGCAGTGCGTGTGAAGGCGCCGCAAAGGCCAGCAGCGGCGTGGCCGCCGCCTTGCGCATTTCTCAGTACAATCAGGCAAACTGCGCGGATGGCGCGTATGTAAGACAGACTGATTGGAGCGGTAGCCGCATGAATACGCAAGCAAAATTTACTCCGGAAGCCATGAACCAGTTTGGCGCGCACAGCCTGCCCGGTTACCTGGGCGTGGAAATCACCCGCGTGGGTAACGGTGAGGTGGCCGCCCGCCTGGAGATCAAGCCGCATTTGTTGGCGCCTAACGGCTATTTGCACGCCGGCACGGTCATCACCCTGGCCGACACGGCTGCCGGCTACGCCTGCGTGGCCAATCTGCCCGAAGGAGCCAGCAGCTTCACGACCATTGAATTGAAGTCCAATCACCTTGGTACGGCTCGCGACGGTGCCATTGCCTGCGTTGCCACGGCGGTCCACCTTGGCAAGACCACCCATGTATGGGATGTGGTCGTCACCAACGAGGCAAATGGCAAGACCATTGCCCTGTTCCGCTGCACGCAGATGATCCTTTATCCAAAATAAGCCATCCTCAACCCGCATGCCGATTCTGCTGGCTGACCCCAGCAGCCGGGATCGTTCACCGATATCGGCATGAAGCACCTCGCCCGGTTTGGTTTACAGCTGCACCCAGTTACCCTTGTACAAGATGGGGCCGGTCGGGCCGTTCGGGTCTGGTGATCCGCCCTTCGGCTCCAGCGTCACGGCAAGCAGCATCACATCGCTGCTGATGGCGTTTTCCGGCAACTTGAAGCGTCCCCGGTTATCGGCCAGCACGCCCAGCGAGCGCGGCTTGCCGGACTTGGGCACCGCCCACAGGTGCAGGCTCTTGTCGGCCGCCACGGCAGCGCTGGTGAGCACGCGCACATCCAGGGCGCGGTTGCGCGCGTCGGCCGTGACGACCATCGCATTTTGCGCCTTCTCGTCGGTCAGGGTGGCCACGTAGGAAACGGTCGGCGTATCGACGCTGCGCCCGCTCAGCACCACGACCATGAGCATGGCGGCCAGGCCGGTGGACACCATGCCCAGGCTGCGCCAGAAGGCCAGGTTTTCATTAAGCCAGAACTTCCAGCCCGCCGCTTTTTGCGGACGCAGGTTCAGGCGCCTTTCGATGCCGGTCCAGACCGACTTGGGCGGCGTGACGGAACCGGCAAACTCGGCCATGGGCGCGAGCCGCTGCTGCCACTGCGCCACCGTGTTGCGCAAGTCGGCATCCTGGTGCATCCAGCCTTCAAAACGGCGCCGCGCGCCACCCTTGAGTGTACCGAGGACATACTCGGCAGAGAGCTTCTGGCGCAGGACGATGTTGTTGCGAATGTTCATGCTTGCTCCCGTTTCGCGAGGCAGGTACGCAACTTTTCAAGGCTGCGCCTGATCCACGTTTTCACGGTGCCAACCGGCAGCTTCATCTGCTCTGCAACCTCGCTGTGCGACAGGTCGTGGTAAAACGCCATCGCCACCACTTGCCGGTGCATGCCTTCGAGCGTGGACATGCACCAGGCCAGGGCCTTGGCGTCACCACTCAACTGCAGCGCTTCGATGGGCGTCGCTTGCGGATCCTGTAGAGCATTCATGATTTCACTGTCAAACTGTTCCGCGTCGATTTCAACCGAGACGTCGCTGCGCCGCAAGTGGTCGAAGGCCTTGTTCCGGACAATGGTCGCCATCCAGGTCATCGGCGAGGCGAGATGGCCCTGATAGTTGGCGGCATTGTTCCAGATAGCCACAAAGCTCTCCTGCAAGACTTCTTCGGCAAGCTCGTGCTTATGCAATATACGCAAAGCAAAGCCAAACAGTTTCGGTGAAGTTGCATCATACAAAGCCCGGAAGGCTGCTGCATCACGCTTTCCGGCCGCAGTGAGCCAGGTTTTGAGTTGTTGCGGGTCGAGCGGTTTGACGTCGATGGACACTGCGAGCCTCGGAAATGGGTCGGGGAAACCGCGCTGGGCGCGGCCGCGCAGGCTGAGGTTATCCCAGATGCATACCCAAATACAACATTAAAATTTTCAAAATAAGTGAAAATAGTTGAATCCAATATGCGGCGAGCTGCGTACACAGTTGAGTAAATTGGTTTGCGGCAATGCTGAAGCGGCTAACGATGGGCGTGATCGTGCTGGCGCCGGCAGGGGCGCGGGCAGGCGGACAGGACTTGGGCACACCAAGGGAGGCGTCAGCGCGCTGGAAGGCGTGGGCGGCTGTTGCCGTGGGCCCTGGTGAACGGACAGGGCAGCCGCGACAGACGGGCCTTCACGACTTTACACGGCAGTGAAGCCCGATACGACGATCGTCAACCGCACGCGCCAGCGCGGGGTTGACCTGTCGGTGCGGGCAGGTGCTTAGCCGGCAGCTTTTTGGGCCAGGGCGCCTTGCAGTAGCAAGTGCACTGCCGCAAAATCCGGCTCGCCCACGTAACGCTTGATGATGTTGCCATCGCGGTCGATCACGAAGGTGGTGGGCGTCATGGTCACGTCATTGAAGGCCTTGGCAATGTCGCCGCCACTGTCGAGGGCCACCGTGAAGGGCAGCTTGTGCTTTTCGGCAAAGTTAATCACATGGTCGGGACGGTCGTAATTCATGGCCACGGCGACAAATTCGAGGCCCTGGCTGTTGAATTTGTTGTAGGTTTCGACCATCTGCGGCATTTCGCGCACGCAGGACACGCAGGACGTGGCCCAGAAATTGACCATCACGACCTTGCCGCGCAAGCTTTGCGAGGGAATTTTCTCGCCCTTGATGGTGACAAAGGTGACCGCCGGCGCCGCGGCCAGTGGCGTTTCGCGCATGGTGACGTAGCCGCCAATGGCGAGCGCCGCCACGACCATCCCAATGATCAGCGGTTTCATCCAGCGCGCACGCGCCGCGTTTTCCTGGGCCATGATGGAAGTCTTACAGTTGAACAGCTGGCTTGATGGGCGAGAGCGCCCGCATTTCGTCTTCGGTGATGTACTCCAGCACCTTGACCACCTTGGCCACTCCCGATACGCTGCGCGCCACGTCGCCGGCCACCTGGCCTTCGCGCTCCGTCACGCGGCCCATCAGGTACACCACGCCGCGCTCGGTAATGACCTTGAACGAGGTGGCGGAGATGGTTTTCATGTCCACCAGGCTGGCCTTGACCTTGGTGGTGATGAGCGTGTCGTTGGTGCGCGACGTGTAGCTGGCCGGGCCTGCCACTTCCAGCTCGTTGGTCACCGACATCACGCCGTCAATGGCACGCACTTCCTTTTCCACCGCGGACTTGGTGGCCTGATCGGTGATTTCGCCGGTCAGCAGTACCTTGCGGTTGAACGAATTGACGTTGACATGCACGTCCTTCAGACCCATGTCCTTGATGCGCGAGTCGGCCTTGAGGGCAATGGCCTTGTCGTCGGCCTGCGCACCCAGGGTGCGGCGGTCGGCGACGGCAGCGGCGCTGGCGACAGCGCCACCGACCACCAGGCCGACGCAGCCTTGCAGGCTGCCCAGCAGGGCGGTACACAGGATGGCTTTCGCCAGCGGGCGCATCAGTGATGGGAATGGCTTATTCATTGGCATCTCCTCCGAACAGGGCAACGTCGATGCCGTCGCATATTGCATGAATGGTGACCAGGTGTACTTCCTGGATCCGGGCGGTGCGGCCGTTAGGCACGCAAATATTGACATCAGCGTCGGTCAGCAGCTTGGCCAGCGCGCCGCCGTCTTTGCCGGTCAGCAGCACGATGCGCATTTCACGCTCGAGTGCGGCTTCGACGGCGGCCACCACGTTGGCCGAATTGCCTGACGTGGAAATGGCCAGCAGCACGTCGCCGGCCTGGCCAAAGGCCTGGACCTGCTTGGAGAAAATCTCCTTGTAGCTGTAATCGTTGCCCACAGCCGTCATGATCGAGGTATCGGTCGTGAGCGCCATGGCGGGCAGGGGAAAGCGCTCGCGCTCGAAACGGCCAACCAGTTCGGCAGCGAAGTGCTGGCAATCGGCGGCCGAGCCGCCATTGCCGCAAGCGAGAATCTTGTTGCCGTTGGACAGGGCGCTGAACATCAGTTCAATGGCCTGGGCAATCGGCTGAGCCAGGGAAGCGGCGCACTGGAGCTTCAGTTCGGCGCTTTCCTGGAAGTGGGCGAGGATGCGTTGATTATTCATACGCCGATTATAGTCCAATGCCCGCGCCCCCTTGCAAGCGGCCTGAAATTTGCTTACATATCGGGGCGCCTGCTGGTCCGGTCCGGCTCTGGCAAATCGTACAGCTGGCCCCGCGAAAACGCCGGCAGCTGGTCGAAATAATACGGCGAACGGGGATCGGTGCTTTGTGAATAGGTCAGGATGCCGCGCGCGTTCAGCTTCTTGTTTTTCAGCGCCACGATCTGCAGGTAGCTGGTACCAAAGAAGGGCTGGTACTGGCCATCGGCAAAGGGACGCGACTCCACTTTGTTGAGCACGCCTTCAAATTCCTCGCCGCCGGGCACGGCAATCTTTTTGCCGCGCACGGTCAGGTATTGCACCGTGCCGAGCGGCGCGCCCGGGGCGATCCCGGCCGCGTCGAACATCCTGACCGCGCCGCCCAGCGCCTGCAGCAGCGCCGTGCGCACGGCAGCGTCACCGGTCATCAGGCCCGCCGGCGTATTGACGGGGTCCTGCGGATCAAAGGCGGTGCGGTGCAGGTTGGGAATGGCGCGCGCCGTGCGCCAGAATTCCCGGAACAGATGGGCACCGCGCGAGTGGACGGCACTGCGGCGGTCCCAGGCGGCAAGCGTATGCCAGGCACTTGCGAGCTGTACGGTGGTGCCGTCGGGCAGGGTCACGGCAGGATGGTTGCCCGCCAGGGTCAGCAAGTCGTCGAGGACCATCGCAGCGGCGTAATTATCACTATTGAAGAACAGCCGTTCCAGGTGGCGCGGCGTGAACTGCCTGCCGGGCAGCCCGTCCGTGCCGTTCAGGCGGCGTGCGATGAGCGTGAGGCCGGCCCGCGTGCGCAGCCGCTGCGGCACGGCCACGGGGCCGGCCATGGGGCTGATGTTATCCCAGGTGATGGCAGGATTGGTCAGCCAGTAGCTGTCGTTGGAATTGGCCACAAAGTCGGTACGGATGGCCACCGGCAGGCGCGATGGCGGCACCAGCCCGGGAGCCGGGGAACTGCTGTCGTTCTTCCAGGCGCAGTCGCTGGTGGTGCCGCGCAGCACCAGCAGGTCGGCAGCGCGCAGCAGGGCCGCGGCCTGCGGGCTTGGGGCGCAGCGCACGATATCGGCATGGTCCACATTGGGCATGGCGGTCAGGTCGGCGTACAGCACTTCGCCGGTGGCGTCCGCCGCCACCGTGTTCACCCAGGGAATGCCCATGTTGCGCTCCATGGCGGCCCGGGCCTGGCGCACGTTCTTTGCACGCACCAGATCCAGCCATGTTTTCACGACCCGATTATTGCTGGCGTTAATGTCGGCAAAGGCATAGGCGCGTGTCTGGGTCCAGCCCAGACCGGCGCGCGGAATCGTGATGACGGGGCCAAACTGGGTACGGTACAGGCGCCGCGACACGTTGGACAGGGCGCCGTTGACCAGCACCGGCACATTGATATCGACCGCTTCCATCGGCTTTTCCATGCCGTCAACCACGTACACCAGTGGATTGCCGGGCTTGAGCGCCAGTTCAAAGAAAGTAAAGCGGCGGCCGGTGGAGACCGTGTGCGTCCAGCTGAGCGTGCGGTTGTAGCCGATCTGGATGATCGGCACCCCGCCGAGCGCGGCGCCGGTCACGTCCAGCATGCCAGGCACCGTCATCTGGGCCTGGTAGAAGCGGTTGCTGCCGGTCCAGGGGAAGTGGGGATTGCCCAGCAACAGGCTGCCGCCCCCGGCCACCGTATCGCGGCCAAAGGCCCAGGCATTGGATGCCAGCGGCAGCTGCGGCCGGGTGGCCTGCAGCAGCGTGTCGAGGTCGACCGCGCTGCTGGCCTGCTGGGTGGCGGCAGGCGGCGCGGCGCCGGCGATGGCCTCGATGAAGTTGGCGCCGCTGGCCAGGATGGCCTTGTCCACAAAAATCTTGTGCATGTCGGCAGCCGTGATCGGACGCACCCAAGCCTTGCCACGGCAGGCCGGGTCAATGGCGGCGGACGGCGTCTGGCTGAGGTAGCGGTTGACGCCGCTGACATAGCCGCTCACGAGCTGGCGCGTGCCCTCGTCGGCGTTGGCGTAGAGGGCGCTGGCGCGCTGGCCATCGACGTAAAAGCGGTAAAAAATGTCGCTGGCCAGGTTGGTCGTGCTGGCGCGCTCGGTCTGGGTAAGCACCATCCCGTCCGGGCCCAGGTAGCGCGAGCGCTCACCGTTGACGGTCATCAGGTAGTCCTGCAGCAGGCAGAAATTGTCTTGCGCGTAAGCGTAGCCCAGGCCTGCTGCCGCGCCCGCCAGCGTTGGGGCCTTGATCAGCGCCACGCCCTGGGCATTGCGGCTCAGGGAAAATGGCGCACCGGGTGAGTGCGCCGCGCCGGCGGCGGCACTGACGGCCAGGGTGAGCAAACCAATGGCGAGGCGCGGGTGCGGAGCAGTCTTCATGAGTTTTTCCCTTGATCGAAGTGTGAATTCAGGCAGCGAGGCGCATGCCAGAATCTGTCATTGGGTAGGCAAGGTCAAGTGAATTCGGAATAAAAACGGCAAGATCGAAAAATTTACAACTTTCCGCATGTGCGGTTCTTTGCGTTATCCGTGCTGCAGATTCAGGCATCGGCCTGCACTGCATCGACCAGCCACTCCAGCTGCTCGCCATCGATGGCGACCACGTCAATCCTGCACGGCGGCACCCTGGGAAAGCGCTGCAGGTAGGTGTGCGCAGCCCGCACCACGCGTCTGATCTTGGCCGGGCTGATACTGGCCATCGCCCCGCCGTAGGAGCTGGCGGCCCGCTGGCGCACTTCGACGAACACGAGCTGCTTGCCATCGCGCATGACCAGGTCGATTTCGCCGCAGGCACAGCTAAAATTGCTTTCCACATGCTCCAGGCCGCGCCCGCGCAGATAAGCCAGGGCGCGCTGCTCGCCAGCCTGCCCCTGCCGCTGCTTAGGACTGAGCCGCAGCGGCCACATGTCAGCGCCTGGTGGCGGCCGGCTTGTAGCTGCCGGCCTGGTAGATCACGGCCGGCTCCACGCGCTCGAAGCGGGCCCCGCCCGGACCGAAGCTGACCGTCAGCTGCCCGGTGACGCCGTCGAGCTGGAAGTTGGTATTGGGCCGCAGCGCCACTTCACGCGCCACGCGGTAGGCATCGATGCCGAGCGCGTACAGGCGCCCCATGTCCAGCGAATGGCGGGTGACAGGCCGTGGATACTGCATCACGGCAGTATTGTCGGCACTGACGTGCCATGGAAGGTCGAGCAGGCGCATGCCTTCCAGTTCCAGCATCGCGTCGCCCGATTCGCGCCCCGGGTTGATGGACGAGGTGCCGTAAAGCGGCACCGCATTGCCGATATTGGTGCGCACCTGGCGCAGCTGGTCGGCATCGAGAGCCGCGAACAGCAGGCCCGGCGCGTCGGTATCGATCCTCTGCTTGAGCTGGTTGACTGCATCGTCGCCCACGTAGCCATTGTTGCCGGGCACTTCCACCAGCTGCGCCGTATTGCCCAGCTGCTTCCACTGCTGGGCAAAGGCGCTGGCAATGCGGCGCTGCCAGGCATTGGTGCCGGAAATGATCAGGGCGCTCGCGCCCGGCTGTTCCGCCGCGGCCCAGTTGGCCACCTGGCGGGCCTCGTCCTCGATCGACAGGCCAATGATGAGCATGGAAGGCGGGATGGGATTATCCTCGCTGCGCCCGTCCGGGTGGTTCAGCGCAATGGTGGGCTTGGTGACCGTGCCGCTGACTGCCACCGCCGTGACGGCCGGGCGCGCCAGGGGGCCGACAATGATGTCGTTATCGCGCCGCGCGGCCATGTAGGCGTCCAGTGCTTCGTCGGAACTGTCGGACGTTTCAATCAGGTTGACGATGAAACCGGCCCTGTCGCGTTCATACGCGGCCATGAAACCGGCGCGCACGGCGTCGGCCGGCGCGCCCAGGGCTTCCGAACGCAAGGGCAGGATCAGGGCGATCCGGATCGGCACGGCGGCACTGTCGGCCGGGGGCGCGGCGCTGGTGGGCATCTCGACCGGCATGGTCTGCACCGATGCCTGGGGCACGGCCGGCGCCACGGGCGTGGTGAGCGGCATGGGACTGGTGCGCGCAGCCGGCGCACTTGTGTTTGCCTCGATTGGCGCGCACAATCGGCCCGGCGCGTCGCAGGGCGTGCTGCAGCCACTCGTGAGCACCATGATTGCGCCTAGCAGCGCGCCGTTCAGAATTTTTAACAGCATCACCATTCCCCATGACAGAACAACAGTCCAGTACGATCGCGCAACTCCCCGTGTTGAGCGAGGCAGCACAGCAGTCCTATCCTACCGCAACCCTGTATATCGTGGCCACTCCGATCGGCAACGTGGCCGATATCAGTGTGCGCGCACTGCACGTGCTGGGCATGGTCGATGCCGTGGCCTGCGAGGACACCCGCAATACCGGCCACCTGCTGTCGCGCTTTGGCCTGTCGCGCCCCATGATCGCGGCCCATCAGCACAACGAGCGCGAAGTGGCCGACAAGATCATCCATCGCCTGCAGGCCGGCGAGCGCATTGCGCTGGTGTCGGACGCCGGCACGCCGGGCGTATCGGACCCGGGCGCGCGTATTGTCGACGCGGTGCGCGCGGCCGGCCTGCGCGTGGTGCCCCTGCCGGGCGCGTCGGCCGCCATCGCCGCCATCTCTGCCAGCGGGCTGGTCAACGACCAGTTCCATTTCGTCGGCTTTCTCCCGGCCAAAGCCAAGCAGCGCGAAGCGGCCTTGCTGGCGCTGCTGGGCACGAGCGCCACGCTGGTCTTGTATGAAGCGCCGCACCGCATTGTCGATTGCGTGGCGGCGCTGGCCGCCGTCTTTCCGCCCGCGCGCCAGGTGGTGTTTGCGCGCGAGCTGACCAAGCTGTTCGAGGAAATCCACCGCTGCCCGCTGGGCCAGGCCATGGCCTGGGTGCAGGCCGACGCGCATCGCGAAAAAGGGGAATTCGTGGTGCTGGTGGAGGGCGCACCGGCCACCGGCGACGCCGGTGACGCCGAAGCCGAGCGCATCCTCGCCATCCTGCTGGCCGAGTGTTCGGTCAAGCAGGCGGCCAGCCTGGCGGCGCAGATCACCGGGCGCAAGAAAAATGCGCTGTACGAGCGGGCGCTGCAGATCAAGGGCGATGCTGGCTGATCCTCTTCCACGATCAGCGCGTTTTCTCGGCGTCAATGTTCTTTAGCGAACCGACCGCGACGCACGACTGCTCTACGCTGGTGCCATTGACAACTGTCCGATCCTTGCCACGCCGCCACCGGGCAGCGTGGCCCGGTTGACCCGCGCCACGATGATTTCAACAAAAATCCAATTCCTGCTCAGGCGCCTGCGCGAGCGCTTGTGGGTCAAACCCCTGATTGCCTGCATCCTGTCGGTGGCCAGCGTGATGCTGGCCCACGTGGCCGACAATATTTCCATTGACTGGAAAGTGCCGGAGATCGCCCAGGGATCGATTGTCGACCTGCTCAAGATCATTGCGGCCAGCATGCTGGGCGTGGCCACCTTTGCCGTGGCATCGATGGTGTCCGCTTATGCATCCACCGGGCAATCTGCCACCGCCCGGGCCTTTCCGCTGGTGGTATCGGACGACGTGTCGCAAAACGCCCTGTCCATCTTCGTTGGCGCCTTCATTTTCGCCATTGTGGGCTTGGGCGCGACAATGAACGATTACTTTGGCAAGGCTGGGCGCTTCACCCTGTTCAGCCTGACGCTGCTGACGCTGGCATGCGTCATCGTGGTGTTCGTGCGCTGGGTGGACAGCATTGCCCGGCTGGGCCGGCTGGGGGCCGTCATGGCCAAGGTTGAACAGGCCACGGCCAAGGCCATCAAGCGGCGCAAGGCCGTGCCTTGCCTGGGCGGCATGGCCACCAGCGGTCCGGCGGCAGGCCTGGCCTTTCACGCCGACGACCATGGCTATTTGCAGCGCATCGACATGGTAGCGCTGCAGTGCATTGCCGAAGAGAGCAAGGTCCGGATCATCGTGGCCGCCCTGCCCGGCGCCATGATCGTCGCTTCCCGTCCCCTCGGCTTTGTCCTGCCCGATTCCGGCCAGAGCGGCCCGGTGGAGCCGGCACTGCTGCGCAAGGCCTTCGTGATCGGACCGGTTCGGCAGTTCGATGATGATCCCCGCTTCGGGCTGGTGGTCCAGGCCGAAATTGCCTGCCGCGCCCTCTCGCCTGCCATGAACGACGCCGGCACCGCGATCGGCATCCTCGGTTCCGTGCACCGCCTGTTTGCCACCTGGGCCGAGCCGGCCGAAGCCAAGAGGCCCGAGTTCGACCGGGTGGATGTGCCGATGCTGTCGGTCAGTGAAATGTTCGACGATGTCTTTCCTGCCATTGCCCGCGATGGCGCAGCCATCGTGGAAGTGGCCATGCGGCTGCAGCGCGTACTGGGCGAACTGGGGCGCAGCGGCGATCCCGCCATGCGCGCCGTCGCAAGGCGCCACGCGACCCTGGCGCTGGCACGTGCCGAGGCTGCTACCGACTTTGGACCGGACCTGGAACTGCTGCGGCGCCGCCACGCCGATTACTGGGGCGAACCCGCTGTAGACGCGTAAGTCAGGCAGCGTCGTGCGGCAGCCGGGCCAGCTTGGCATAGGCAGCGCGGTCGCCGGCCTGCGTGACGGGGACAACCGACAGGCTGCCGTCGCTTTCGAGAATAACCGCATCGATCGGCTCCAGTGATCCATAACCATGCTTGCGCACCGCGGCCAGCACCTCCTCGGCGGTCACGCGCGTGCGCTTCATGTCCTCATGGCAGAGTTTGCCGTCGATGAGCAGGACGGTGGGGGCGGTCTTGACCATATCGCTGATCACGGACGAGCGGACCGAGCACCAGGTAATGATCAGCTGCAAGACAACCAGCAGGGCCAGGGCGGCCATGCCGACGGCCAGGCTGACGTCCTTGTTGAGCAGAATGGTGGCCAGGGTGGAACCGAACGCCACGGTCACGATCAGGTCGAACGAATTCATTTTTGACAGCGTGCGGTTGCCGCTCATGCGCAGCAGGATGACCAGTCCGACGTAGGCAAAAAAGCCCACGATAATGACGCGCATGATGTTGTCTCCGCTATCGTAAAACATGTGCATGGCCCTCCTGGTGCCGATTTCAATGTGCTATGAAAACAACATGATGGGCGGTTTTGCCATGCCTTGTCGCCCCGCTGGACAAGTCCCGCGCCCTGCCTGGTGTGGCAAGGCCGGCAGGCTGGAGAAATAATCGTGGCAAGCCTTGACCGGGGTGGCGCCAGCCGTTATGATTCTGGTCCTCGGAGTGTGGCGCAGTCCGGTAGCGCACCTGGTTTGGGACCAGGGGGTCCAAGGTTCGAATCCTTGTACTCCGACCAGTATTTCTTATGTAGGCTGACAAACGACGCATCGTCAGCCTGTCATATCCCTTCTTCCCCTGAATTTCCCCTGTCTCTTGTTGCTCTCAACGCCCGCGTTTGATCTGGGCAAATGTTCGCATTTCCGTTTGGAAATAGGATGGCTCCTGTCGCCGTCACAGTGAGAAAAACATGTACCCCATCGCCCGTCTGCTGGCCTGTTCCGTGCTGGCCTGGAGCACCGCTGCCGCCACTGCCGGCAATATCGTGCAAGATCCCGGTTTTGAACAAGGCTCAAAGTACTGGAAATCGCTGCATTTCGCACTCGGCCCTGCTCCCTTGTGGGCCCATACCGACCCGGGTGCTGCGCGCCTGACATATTGCAATTACGACGCTTGCCTGAACCGGCTCAATGAGGGCGCGTACGTGGGCCAGCTGTTGTCAACCACGGCGGGCGAACTGTACGACCTCACGTTCTGGGTGCGCAGCTTTACTGGCGAGAGCAGATTTTCGGTATTCTGGGACGGCGCCCTGGTGACCAGCCGCGGCACGCCCAACGGCCCCATGCAGCAATACGCGTTTTCCGGCCTGGCTGCCAGTGCCAATGCGACGCTGCTGCAGGTGCATGCCTTTAACAGCCTGCACCAGCACATGTCGTTCGACGACTTCAGCGTGCTCAAGCACACCTTGCCCCCGGCGCTCGAACCGCTGGAGCCGCAGCTGCCGGTCAGTGAACCGGCGATGTATGGTCTGATCCTGGCAGCGCTGGGGGGCATGATGCTGGCCATGCGCCGCCCGGTCGCATGACAGATTCAGGCTGGCGTGGCCTGGCGCCTGGCGGCCAGTGCATTGCCGGCGCGGCTGGCGCCCTTGCGGCCCAGGTGCTGCGAGATGAACTGGCCCGCGTCCACCACCAGGTCCAGGTCCACGCCGGTCTCGATGCCCAGGCCCTGCATCAGGTACAGCACATCTTCGGTTGCCACGTTGCCCGTCGCGCCCCTGGCATACGGGCAGCCCCCCAGGCCGGCCAGCGAAGAGTGGAAAATCGACACGCCCACTTCCAGGCTGGCGTAGATGTTCGCAAGGGCCTGGCCGTAGGTGTCGTGGAAGTGGCCGGAAATGCGGTCCAGGTGAAACGCTTCGGCCGCGCGCAGCATCACCGCCTGCGTCTTGCGCGCCGTGGCCACGCCGATGGTGTCGGCAATGTCGATTTCGTCGCAGCCCAGGTCGCGCATGCGGCCCACCACGTCGGCCACTGCATCGAGCGGTACCTCGCCCTGGTACGGGCAGCCGAAGGCGCAGCTGATGCTGCCGCGCAGGCGCAAGCCGTTTGCCTTGGCCGCCCTGGCCACGCCTTCAAAGCGGGCAATCGACTCCGCAATGGAACAGTTGATGTTCTTTTGCGAGAACGCTTCCGATGCCGAGCCAAAAATCACCACTTCGTCGGCGCGCGCCGCCAGCGCCGCTTCAAAGCCCTGCATGTTGGGCGTGAGGGCCGAGTAGACCGTACCCGCGCGGCGCGTGATGCCGGCCATGACTTCAGCACTGGTGGCCATCTGCGGCACCCACTTGGGGGACACGAAGGAAGCTGCTTCCACGTTCGCAAAACCAGCCTGCGACAGGCGGTCCACCAGCTCGATCTTGACCGCGGCCGACACGGATTCCTTTTCGTTCTGCAGGCCGTCGCGCGGACCGACTTCAACGATTTTGACTTTTTGCGGCAGGGACGGGGATGGGGTCATGGGCTGCTCCGGTAAGAATGTCTGTGCTGCTTGATCAATGCTGCTCTCAGTAGCCGCGCTGCACGTCGACTACATCGTCAATCGTGTCGCCGCGTTCGAGTGCCTGGATTTTGTGGGCAATCTGCACCGCGCTGGGGCCTGGCAGGGTCAGTGCCGCGGCGTGCGGGGTGATGGCAATGCGGGCGTCGTGCCAGAATGGATGCGAGGCCGGCAGCGGCTCGGTGCCGAATACATCGAGCATGGCGCCGGCGATATGTCCTGACTGGACCTGCGCCAGCAGGTCCTCGTCAACCACATGGCCGCCGCGCGCCACGTTGACCACGTAGGCGCCGGGCGCCAGCAGCGACAGGCGTTCCAGGTTCAGCAGGCTGGCCGTATCCGGGGTCAGTGGCAGCATGCAAACCAGCACGCGCGTCCCCCGCAGGAAGTCTGCCAGCTGGTCAGCCCCCGCAAAGCACTGCACGCCATCGATGTGCTTGGGCGTGCGGCTCCAGCCGCGCAGCGGGAAGCCAAACGGCGCCAGTGCATCGAGCACGCGCTTGCCCAGCACGCCGGTTCCCAGTACACCGACGGTAAAGTCCTCGCGCTCATATTGCGGCAGCTGCTTCCAGACGCGCGCGCGGGCCTGCGCTTCGTATTCGTCGAAGCGGCGAAAGTAGCGCAGCACCGCGTAGACGGCGTATTCCGCCATCTGGCTGGCCATACCGGCGTCACCCAGGCGCACGATGGGCACCGGCGGTAGCTGATCGGCCACCTTCAGAATGGCGTCGGCCCCGGCGCCGGTCAGGAAAATCGCCTTGACCGATTGCAGCTCGGGCACCATGGCCGCGGGTGGCGCGAACAAGACGGCATAATCACAGGGCGCAGTGTCGGCGCCTTCGCGCCACACCACCACCTGCGCCTGCGGCAGCGCCTTTGCGAAACCCGCGATCCAGGGCTGCGTCACGCCGTCGCCGCGATGCAGGAGGATGCGCATGGCTGTCAGGCTGCCTTGAAGGCGAGCAGCGGCGCGCCGTCGGTGACCTGGTCGCCTACCTGGTACAGGACTTCTTCCACCAGGCCGTCCGTTGGAGCGGCAATGGTGTGCTCCATCTTCATCGCTTCCATGATGACCAGCGGTTCGCCCTTCTTCACTTCCTGGCCCTTGCTGGCCAGGACCGCCACCACCTTGCCCGGCATGGGGGCGGTGAGGCGCCCGCCGGCGGCCTCCGCTTCGCCCGCGTGGGCCATCGGGTCGTTGTAGGTCAGCGCAAAATGGCGGCCACCGGTGAATACATGGAACACATCTTCATCGCGGCGCACGGTGCCGTGCATGGACGTGGCGCCCAGCTTGATCGACAGTTCCGAACCGTCGCGCGACGTCACCGACAACGGCACATCGATGCCGCCCACCGACAGGTCCCAGCCATGTGCGTGATAAGTCATGCCGACCGTGTAGCTCTTCTCTTCACGCAGCGACGTGTATTCATCGGTAAACGAGAGCTGGCGCTGGTATGCGCTGTTCAGGCGCCAGCCGAGGGCATTGCCCCACGGGTCGGCCGGGTTGGCCGACTGGCCGGCGGAAACGCCCTTCTCCGCTTCAATCAGCGATACCGCGGCCAGCGCCAGCGCGCCCACCGGGGCCGCCTTGGCAGGCGGGAACAGGGTGTCGCTGTTGCGTTCAATGAGACCGGTGTCGAGGTCGGCGGAAGAAAAGGCGGCGCCTTCCACCAGGCGCTTGAGGAAAGCGATGTTGCTGGCCAGGCCCACCAGCTGGAATTCCGACAGGGCCTGCGACATGCGTGCCAGTGCCTGGTTGCGGTCCGCGCCCCATACAATCAGCTTGGCAATCATGGGGTCGTAGAATGGCGAGATGGCGTCGCCTTCGCGCACGCCGGAGTCGATCCGCACGGCGGCGGGAGCGCCGCCAGGCGTGCCGCCCAGCTCAAAACTCACGCCGGCCGGAGTGCCCATGTGGCGCAGCGTGCCGATCGACGGCAGGAAGCCCTTTTCCGGATTTTCCGCGTACACGCGCGCCTCGATCGCGTGGCCATGGATGGCCAGTTCCGACTGCGCCTTGGGCAGCGGCTGGCCGGCCGCCACGCGCAGCTGCCACTCCACCAGATCGGTCCCGGTGATCATTTCAGTCACCGGATGCTCCACCTGCAGGCGCGTGTTCATCTCCATGAAGTAAAACGAGCCGTCCTGGTTGGCGATAAATTCCACCGTTCCCGCGCCCACGTAACCGACCGCACGCGCCGCGGCCACTGCCGCTTCGCCCATGGCGGCGCGGCGCTCGGCCGTCATGCCCGGCGCTGGCGCTTCTTCCAGCACTTTCTGGTGGCGCCGCTGCACCGAGCAATCGCGCTCGTGCAGGTAGACGCAGTTGCCGCGCGTATCGGCAAACACCTGGATCTCGATGTGGCGCGGGCGCTGCAGGTACTTCTCGGCCAGCACCTTGTCGTCGCCAAAGGAGCTGATGGCTTCGCGCTTGCACGACGCCAGGGCGGCCTTGAAGTCTTCCGAGCGCTCGATCACGCGCATGCCCTTGCCGCCGCCGCCGGCCGATGCCTTGAGCAGTACCGGGTAGCCGATGCGGTCACCCTGATCGTGCAGGAAGTCTGGATCCTGATTGTCGCCGTGGTAGCCTGGAACCAGCGGCACGTTGGCCTTTTCCATCAGCGACTTGGCGGCAGACTTGGAACCCATGGCGCGCATGGCGGACGCCGGCGGGCCAATGAAGACCAGTCCCGCGTCCACGCAGGCGTCGGCAAAATCGGCATTCTCGGACAAAAAGCCGTAGCCCGGATGGACCGCCTGGGCGCCGGTTGCCAGCGCCACGGCGATGATCTTGTCGCCGCACAGATAGCTTTCCTTGGCTGCTGCAGGTCCGATCAGTACAGCCTCATCGCACACCGCAACGTGTTTCGCGTTCGCGTCTGCCTCCGAGTACACGGCAACAGTCTTGATGCCCATGCGGCGCGCGGTAGCGGCCACACGGCAGGCGATTTCGCCGCGGTTGGCAATGAGGATTTTGGTGAACATAAATCGGGTCCGTTATCTGTTTTATGGGAAGGTGAAAATCAGCCGCCGCACTTGGCTTTGGGGGCCGAGTCCAGCGTGGCCGCACGGGTGACAAGCCCGAGCTTGCCTAGCAGGGTGCGGTCATCTTCGGCTTCCGGATTGTCGGTCGTGAGCAGCTTGTCGCCATAGAAAATCGAATTGGCGCCGGCCAGGAAGCACATGGCCTGCACCGCTTCGCCCATCTGGCGGCGGCCTGCCGACAGGCGCACGCGCGCCTGCGGCATGGTGATGCGGGCCACGGCGATGGTGCGCACGAATTCCAGCGGATCCAGCGGATCCATGCCGTGCAGCGGCGTGCCCTCGACCTGCACCAGATGATTGACCGGTACCGATTCCGGGTACGGGTTCAGGTTGGCCAGCTGCGCGATCAGGCCGGCGCGCTGCAGGCGCGATTCGCCCATGCCCACAATACCGCCGCAGCAAACCTTCAGACCCGCATTGCGCACGCGGCCGAGGGTATCGAGGCGGTCCTGGTATTCGCGGGTGGAGATCACGTTGCTGTAGAACTCTGGCGCCGTATCCAGGTTGTGATTGTAGTAGTCCAGGCCCGCGTTTTTCAGGCGGTCGGCCTGGCCTTCTTCCAGCATGCCGAGCGTGGCGCAGGTTTCCATGCCCAGCGCTTTGACTTCGCGCACCATCTCTTCGACCTTGTCCATGTCGCGGTCCTTGGGGCTGCGCCAGGCCGCGCCCATGCAAAAGCGCGTGGCGCCGTTGGCCTTGGCCTGGCGCGCCGCGTCCAGCACCGTGTCGATGCCGAGGATCTTCTTCGCTTCCACGCCGGTGTCGTAGCGCGCCGCCTGCGGGCAGTAGCCGCAGTCTTCTTCGCAGCCGCCGGTCTTGATCGACAGCAGCGTCGCCAGTTCCACGTCGCCGGCCGGGAAGTTCGCGCGGTGCACAGTCTGGGCGCGGAACATCAGGTCATTGAACGGCAGCTCGAACAGCGCCAGCACGTCGGCCAGCGGCCAGGTGGCAGCGTCAGGCAGGGTGATGGCGGCCGCTGGCGGGTGGAAGGTGACGGCGTTGGTTTGGGACATAGTGGTTCCTTCGGTTTGCATGCGTTCAGTCTCGCTTCACGGGAAAGCCGGGCAAGCCCGCGAGATCAATAAATTTGGCGGCTTCTTCGGCCGTTGGGTTGTTCATGTAGGGGATGCGGCCCAGCAGCGGGGCGGGAATGCGCGCGGCCAGCGCTGCCACGTTCTCGTCCGCGTACAGCATGTCGGGGTCGATTTCATTGACCACCCATCCGGCCAGCACCAGGTCGCGCCTTACCAGCGCTTCGATGGTTAGCAGTGCGTGGTTGATGCAGCCAAGGCGCAGGCCCACCACCAGGATCACCGGCAGGTTAAGCTGTTCGGCCATCTGGGCGCTGTCAAAGTCGTCCGAAAACGGGACCCGAAAGCCGCCCACGCCTTCCACCACCACGGCGTCGGCGGCAGCTGCGATCTCGGCATAGGCGGCGATGATGGGCACGGTCTCGATCGACACGCGTTCCAATGCAGCTGCAATGTGCGGCGCACACGCGGCGCGCAGCATGTAGGGCGTGGTGATGTTGGCAGGCAGGTGGACATTGCCCGCTTCGATCAGCAGGTCGGCGTCTTCGTTGTGCAGCTGGCCGTCGCGCTCTTCTGCGCCGGCCGCCACCGGCTTCATGCCGCAGGCGCGCAGGCCCCCGGCCACCAGCTTGTGCAAGATGGCGCACGACACCAGCGTCTTGCCGATTTCAGTGTCGGTGCCGGTCACAAAGCAACAAAAGCGCGACGGCACGCCCTCGGCCGCCAGCACCGGCTGGGGCTCCACTTTCAGCTCCGCTTCGCGTTCGACGTCGGGCAGCACCGGCGCCGGTGCCACCACGGGATCTTCAGGTTCGTTGAGGCTCATCGCAGGTCCTCCAGTTCGTTAAGCGCGGCCGTAAGCTGCGCGACATCTTCCAGGGTATGGGCCGCCGACAGCGTCAGGCGCAGCCGGGCCGTGCCCGCCGCCACCGTGGGCGGGCGAATCGCCGGCACCCACAGGCCCTTGCCGTACAGGCCTGCACCGATGCGCAGCGCTTCTTCGTTACTGCCAATGATAATCGGCTGGATGGCGGTGCGTGAGACCATGCGCTCCCACCGTTTCAGATGCAGGTCACGGTCAAGCTGCGCGATCAGCGCCTGCAGGTGGGCGCGGCGCGATGCACCTTCGTCGCTGCCAATGATATCAATGCTGGTCAGGAGCGCGTGCGCCAGCGCCGGCGGGGCGGCGGTGGTGTAGATGTAGGGACGCGCGCGCTGGATCAGCAGTTCAATCATACTGCTGTGGGCCGCCACAAAGGCGCCGCCCACGCCTGCCGCCTTGCCGAGGGTGCCCATGTAGACCACGTTCTGCGAGCGCAGGTTGAAGTGCTCAAGCGCGCCGCGGCCACTGGCGCCGATGGTGCCAAAGCCGTGCGCGTCGTCGATCACCAGCCACGCGTTGTAGCGCTCGCACAGTGCCAGGATTTCGGGCAGCGGCGCCAGGTTGCCATCCATGCTAAATACGCTGTCGGTCACCACGATCTTGCTGGTGGCGTTACTCGATGCGAGCAGCGCTCCCAGTGCCTGCACGTCGGCATGCGGGTAGACCTTTACCTGGGCACGGGCCAGGCGCGCGCCGTCGATGAGCGAGGCATGATTGAGCGACTCGGAAAAAATCTCGGCGTCGCCATCGGCGCCCAGGGCCGTGAGCATCGCCAGGTTGGCCATGTAGCCGGTGCAAAAGGAGAGCGCGCGCGGCGACTCCAGGTGTTCGCCCACGAATTCGGCCAGCCGGTCTTCCAGCAGCTGGTGGGCCAGCGAGTGGCCGCTGATCAGGTGGGAAGCACCGCTGCCGGCACCGTACATCTCGGCGCCCTCGCGCAGGGCCGCCACCACGCGCGGGTGGGATGCCAGGCCAAGGTAGTCATTGCTGCAAAACGCCAGCATGCTGCGCCCGCCCACCACCACGCGCGGGGCGCATGGCGATTCCACCACCCGGCGCAGGCGCGTGAGGCTCTGCTCGTCGAGCAGTGCCAGCTTGTGGTTGACGGCGTCGATCATGTTCATGCTGCGATCACGCTTTCAAATACCTTGCGGGTGTGCTCGGCCAGGCCATCCATCTCCTCGTCGGAGAGGATATACGGCGGCATCAGGTACACCGTGCGGCCAATGGGGCGCAGCAGCAGTTCGTTGTCCAGCGCCGCGCCAAAGAAACGGCGGGAAAAAGTCGCGGCTCGTGCAGCGTCCGGCTCCACCGCATCGAACGCCCAGATCATGCCGGCCTGGCGGAAGTGCCGCGTGCGTTCATGGTCGGCCAGCGGCTGCAATGCCCGGGTCAGGCGCGCGTAGCGCTCGCGGTTGGTGGCCAGCACGTTGTCTTCCTTGAAGATCTGCAGCGTGGCCAGCGCGGCGCGGCACGCGAGCGGATTGCCGGTATAGGAATGCGAATGCAAAAAGCCGCGGCGAATGTCGGTGCTGTAGAACGCCTCGTACACCTCATCGCGCGTCAGTACCAGCGACAGCGGCAGGTAGCCGCCGCTGATGCCCTTCGACAGGCACAAAAAATCAGGCCAGATGCCAGCCTGCTCGCATGCGAAAAAGGTGCCGGTGCGCCCGCAGCCGACCGCGATTTCGTCGAGGATCAGGTGCACCGAGTGGCGGTCGCACAATTCGCGCACCAGCGCCAGGTAGAGCGGATCGTGCATGGCCATGCCGGTGGCACACTGCACCAGCGGCTCGATGATGATGGCGGCGATCTTGCCGGCCCGTTCATTGAACAGCTCTTCCACGTCCTTTGCCGCGCGCCGTGCCACGTCCTGCGCCGTTTCGCCTTCGCGCGCGTTACGCGCGTCGGGCGACTCCACCACGCGCGACGCGCGCAGCAGCGGGCCGTAGGCGTCCTTGAACAGCGCCACGTCCGTCACCGCCAGCGCACCGATGGTCTCGCCGTGGTAGCTGCCCTTGAGGCACACGAATTCCTGCTTGTCGGTGTGGCCGGCATTGCGCCATGCGTGAAAGCTCATCTTGAGAGCGATTTCGACCGCCGACGCGCCGTCCGAGGCGTAAAAGGCGTGGCCAAGCACGCGGCCGGTGAGCTCGGACAGCTGCTCGGACAGGCGAATCACTGGTTCATGCGTAAAGCCGGCCAGCATCGCGTGCTCCAGCCGGTCGAGCTGGTCCTTGAGCGCGGCGTTGATGCGGGGATTGGCGTGACCAAACAGGTTCACCCACCACGAGCTGATCGCGTCCAGATAGCGTTTGCCTTCGTGGTCGTACAGCCACGCGCCGCGGCCGTGGCTGACCGGGATCAGCGGCACCGTTTCGTGGTGCTGCATCTGCGTGCAAGGATGCCATACGCTGCGCAGGCTGCGCTTGACCCAGTCTTGTGGCATGTCGTCCTTCAATCTCATGCCAGCCAGGAAGGCTTGCGCTTTTCCAGGAAAGACGCGACGCCCTCGCGGCCCTCGTCCGACGAGCGGATGTTGGCGATACGCTCTGCCGTGTCCACCACCAGCGCGCTGTCGACCGATTTGCCGGTCACTTCGCGCACCAGTACTTTGGCTTCGCGCACGGCGTTGGGGCTGCTGGTGACGAGCGACTTGACGATCGATTCCACATGCGCGTCAAGGGTATCGGCGCCGATGATGTCATGCACAAAGCCGATGCGGTGCGCTTCCTGCGCCGTGAATTTTTCGGCAGTCAGGAAGTAGCGGCGCGCCGCATTCTCGCCCATCGCCTTGATGACATACGGCGAAATGGTGGCGGGAATCAGGCCAAGCTTGACTTCGGACAGGCAGAAATTGGCGCCGCTGGCAGCGACCGCGATATCGCATGCTGCGACCAGGCCCATGCCGCCGGCGTAGCAGTCGCCCTGCACCTTGGCCACAACGGGCTTGGGGCACAGGTAGATCACGCGCAGCATGTCGGCCAGTTTCTCGGCGTCGTCGACATTGTCGCTGTACGAGTAGCCTGCCATTTTCTTCATCCAGTTCAGGTCCGCGCCGGCGCAAAAGGCCGGGCCGTTTGCCGCCAGCACAATGGCGCGCACGCTGTCCATGCGGCCAAGGTCGGTGAACACGAGCGACAGTTCGGCGATCGAAAACTCGTTGAACGCGTTGCGCACATCCGGACGGTTCAGGGTGACGGTGGCCACATAGCCTTCGATGGCGACGGTGAGGGTTTGGAATTCCATGGCAGATCCTTACATGCGGAAGACACCGAATCTGGTGTCTTCGATTTCGGCATTCAATGCAGCCGACAGTCCCAGGCCCAGCACCATGCGGGTGTCGGCCGGGTCGATCACGCCATCATCCCACAGACGCGCGGTGGCGTAGTACGGGTGACCCTGGTGCTCGTACTGCTCCTTGATGGGCTGCTTGAAGGCCGCTTCTTCTTCCGGCGACCATTGTCCGCCCTTTCCTTCGATGCCGTCGCGCTTGACCGTGGCCAGCACGGACGCTGCCTGGTCGCCGCCCATGACCGAGATGCGCGCGTTTGGCCACATCCACAAAAAGCGCGGCGAAAACGCGCGCCCGCACATGCCGTAATTGCCGGCGCCGAAGCTGCCGCCAATGATGACGGTGAACTTTGGCACCGCTGCGGTAGCCACCGCCGTCACCATCTTGGCGCCATTGCGGGCGATGCCTTCGTTTTCGTACTTGCGGCCCACCATGAAGCCGGTAATATTTTGCAGGAACACGAGCGGGATCTTGCGCTGGCAGCACAGCTCAATGAAGTGCGTGCCCTTGAGCGCGGACTCCGAAAACAGGATGCCGTTGTTGGCGATGATGCCGACCTTGACGCCGTAGATATGGGCAAAGCCGCAAATGAGGGTAGTGCCGTAGCGGGCCTTGAATTCATCAAACTCGCTGCCGTCGACAATGCGCGCGATCACTTCGCGCACATCGAAGGGCTTGCGCGTATCCACCGGGATGACGCCATACAGTTCTTCCGGCGCGTACTTTGGCTCCACCGATTCGCGCAGCGCCATTTGCTGGGGCTTGGTGCGGTTCAGGTTCGATACGATCGTGCGGGCCAGCGACAGGGCGTGCAAATCGTTTTGCGCGAGGTGGTCGACCACGCCGGACAGGCGCGTGTGAACATCGCCGCCGCCGAGGTCTTCGGCCGTGACCACTTCGCCGGTAGCCGCTTTCACCAGCGGCGGGCCGCCCAGGAAAATGGTCCCCTGTTCCTTGACGATGATGGATTCGTCGCTCATGGCCGGCACGTAGGCGCCGCCGGCGGTGCAGGAACCCATGACCACGGCAATTTGCGGGATGCCCTTGGCCGACAGGTTGGCCTGGTTATAGAAGATGCGGCCGAAATGGTCGCGGTCCGGGAACACGTCGTCCTGATTGGGCAGGTTGGCGCCGCCCGAATCGACCAGGTAAATGCACGGCAGCGCGTTCTGCTCGGCGATTTCCTGGGCGCGCAGGTGCTTCTTGACCGTCATGGGATAGTAGGTGCCGCCCTTGACGGTGGCGTCGTTACAGACGATCACGCACTCCTGGCCGGACACGCGGCCAATGCCGGTAATGATGCCGGCAGCCGGGGCGGCGCCGTCATACATCTCGTAGGCGGCCAGCTGCGAGAATTCGAGGAAGGGCGTGCCGGGATCGAGCAGCATCTGCACGCGGTCGCGCGGCAGCAGCTTGCCGCGGGCGACATGCTTGGCGCTGGCGGCGGCACCGCCCCCGGCGGCCATGGCCGAAACCTTGGCGCGCAGGTCGTCCACAATGCTTTGCATGGCCGCCGCGTTGGCCTTGAAGTCGTCGCTGCGCGGATTGAGTTTGCTGTCGATAAGAGGCATTGCGATCCTTATTTGTCCGGGAAACTGCCGTCCAGGTAAAACCAGCGCGCCACGCCGCCGGCTTGCTCGCGCACGAAACGGCTGACCTCGTGCAGGCGATGGGCCCGGCCATTGATCTTGTAGCGCGCCACGAATTCTACGGTATCGGCGTCTTGTGATTCTGGCAATTCTGCTTTACGTTGACGTAAACGTAAAGCAGATTTTACCTCAAGTCCCAGCCACTGTAATCGCTCATTTGGGTCAATGATGGGGCCATCGGGCACGGTGCTGGGATGCCAGGTGGCGCGCAGGTAAGCTTCGTTTTGCTGCTTGTAGGCGGTATAGCGCGAGCGCATGAGTGCTTCGGGCGTTTGGGGCACGGCGTCAGCGGACAGGTAAGGGCCGCAGCAAGTGGCAAGGGAGGGGCCGCCGCAGGGGCAGGTGCTCGGTGTGGGCATGGCGGAAGGTCATTGGATAACCTTGTAATTATCCGACATATTTGCAGAACGGGGGACCGGCGATGGAATGAGATGAGCTTGAGCATTCCAGCACGTGAAGGCGATCTCGCCGGCAGGAGTGGATCGCTCCTGCCGCTACTTGTCAGCCGCTACTCGTAATACTGGCTTGCCTCGGCCAAAAAACACCAGTTTCCCGCCCGGTCCGGGAACCAGCGACAACGAGCGGCCTTGTCCAGGCCAATGGAGAACCGGCGTTTTGCCTAGTGCCATTTGCTTGCGCACTGCCGCCAGGCCGGCGGCACTGACGTTCGCGATGCGCGTGCTTCCGAACTATACAAGAGGTCTACCATGCCACGTGTTCTCACGGTACGATCGAGAAAAACTACATCTTCTCGAACAGGGGGGAATGTTGACGTAGCTAAACTTCAATGGGTTTTAGAAGCCCTGGTAAGCGAATGAAACCAGGGCTTTTTTATATGTCGGGCGTCGACCCAACAGAGACACTTTCAGGAAGCGGTCACGCTCATGGGGCGGTCAGCCTCAGCTGCCTGCCAACCTGCAGTTCCCTTGGATGGTTCACGTTATTCCATTTGGCGAGATTGCCGTGGCTGATCCCGTTTTTCTCCGCGATATCCCACAGGGTGTCGCCCTTTTCCACCACGTACATGCCATCTCCGCTACCCTCGGTCGCGCCGGCAACCGATGCGCCTACGGCGCCCGTGACAGGTGCCGATACCACCTCGCCATTCCCGGTAGTCGGCGGCACGGTCGATACCACGGCAGGAGGCTCGACAGGCACTATAACGGCAGGGGCCGTAGCGACCGGCGCAGGCTCTTCTTTCGAACATGCGCCCAATAAAGCAACACAAGCCATTGCGGTGAGTAGTTTTTTCATATCGTTCCCCTTAAAGATGTTTGAAAGAATATGCCGCCCCGTAATAGTGATGCGCCGCTGACTTCCACGCTGCGGCTCTCGGGAACGCCACACAACCGACAGTATGTTCCCCTAATGAGAATTCAGCGCTAATTGTCAAATCTTCCTGAATCTTCCTTCATCTTCGCCAAAATTCCGATATTTATACTCATCGCGTGCGGCAACTGTTTCGCTAGAGAAGTGCTCGCTGCGACGGGAGACTTCAAGGTTATCGAGGTGTTCTTGGCCGACCACCGCCGATGTCCTCGGGGCTACGGCACGGTCCGATCTCGGCAGCTGTCGCCGCAAAGCCGACGTTCAAGTCTCCGGATTCGGCGCCGAATAGTTTCGCGTCGTCGGAAACGGAATCTCGATCGCCAGCTCATCGGCGTACTTGCGAGCCAGCGAGACCAAATGCTCTCGTCCATCCTCTTGGGCTAGCGAAAGATAGATAGGGAATAGCTTCGAACCGATGGTCTTCAGTGCGGATAGCGCTCCCATTCGCGGGTACTCCTCGCCGGTATCCCAAGCGGCCACCGCAAGCGCGGGAACTGCTGCCGATTGAATTGCGGCCAGGGAAAGCAACGCGAGCCGTCGCGTACGCTCATGCTCGTCCCGCATAAATTCGATTAACAAAGCTTCAGCCTCATCGCGACGCTCGATGCAATGTCCGAGCTGTTCGGCAATGTCGTCGCCCGCAATGCCACCTCTCGCAAGGGAGTGCTTGGCTATCGCCAACGTCATCAATTCGCTCTGGGTGACCAGTTCTGCGATGTAGTTCGTGCTGGACTGTTCCAGAAGGTAGAGCAGGTCCGTGACGTCGTCTTCAGACCAGTCTCGCGGCTGAACACGCGCTAAGAAATGTTGCAAAGCACTGACAACGCCACCCTCACTCCACCAGTAGTCGTATTGGTCAACCCAGCGGTTCGTGGTGAGCCACGTCCGCACCTTTTCGACTTCGGCATGAAAATCGGTTGTCATATATGGATCCGTTCAGACATTGGGGCGCATTTGATCTCACGCAATTTCGTTCGGGGCATCCTGTCAGGGCCCTGCCGCGACCACCGATTGAATCCACACCCCCAAACCGGACCTTCAGGTGGGCGCGTGGCGCAAGTGGGCTAGTCAGTCACAAAAGGGTGATTAAAGTCGTCCGATAATTCGCCATTAGGTCAGGCAGCCGCGCGACAACGTCCTCAAGTTCTCCCGCGGCCTCCTCGCTCAAACGCTCGGTTTCAGACTGCACAATCGCAAGGGATTGCAACAGGGCATATAGAGAATCACCCTGGATTAGGCATCCAGGAAAATTTCGTCCGGGATGTCGCATTACCACCGCATTTGACTGATCAGAAAAGATCTCGACTTCTTGACGATACATAGGATCCATAAGTGATGAGCAAAGTGGACAGGCTGCTCTTGGCCGAGGGCGGACTGTCGAGCAATGGTGGCAGCTTGCCAAGCGGAAAGCAGCCTCAACGATTTTGCCCGGCAAGACCCGCCAATACGTGGTCATTAGGCGTTCTACAGCAGCGTTTCGGTGGACACGCCCCGCATCAAACCGCTCAGGACCCTGGCCGAGCCACATGCAAAGGTGAAGCCAAGCGCGCCGTGGCCGACATTGAGAAACAAGTTCTGGATCTTCGTCGCACCAATCATCGGCGCACTGTCCGGCGTCGCCGGCCGCAAGCCAGCCCAGGCAGTGATGTTGCCGTAGTCGGCAGCAGCGGGCATCATGGCTTTTACCTGCCGGATCAAGCCGTCAATGCGCTGCTGGTCGAGGCCCGTGTCCGCCCCCACAATGTCAGCCATCGCTGCCACACGCAGCCGGTCGCCAATGCGCGCGTACAGCACCTTGCGCTCGAAATCGGTCACGCTCACTTCCAGGCCACCGGGAACGATGGGCGCCGTGAGACTGTAGCCTTTGATCGGGTACAAGGGCAGATAGACCCCGGCCGTGGCGGCAAGTTCACGGCTCTGAATGCCCGCTGCCAGCACGAACCTGTCGGCACCCAGCACACCCGCATCCGACATTACCGATGTGATCACGCCACCCTCAACCGTCAGCGATTGTGCCTGCGCCTGCACTACGCCATCGCAGCGCGGATGGGCTTTCACGCGCGCGGCAAGCACCTGGCAAAAGGCATGGCAGTCAGCCACCGCTTCGCCGGCGTTGAAAATGCCGCCTGCCAGAATGCCCTGTGCCGCTGCCAGGGCCGGCTCCCGCTCGACACACTGCGCTGCGGTCAGCACCTCACCCGTTCCCGCCCGTGCCGCTGCCTTGCTGAACGCGCCGGCTGACCTGTACACGATCAGCTTGCCCGCCTCCCGCCACGCAAAATCTTCCTTTGGAACAATCGGTTCGATGCGCGCCATCTCCTGGCGGCTCAGTTCCCCCAGCAGCAGCAAGCGCTCGGTGGTCTTGCGGTTCACATCCGCCCGGCAATGCATGAGAAACTGCCACAGCCAGCGCCACTGGCGCGGGTCAGCCTCCAGCCGGAAGCGCAGCGGCCCATCCTTTTGCATCAACCACTGCAGCGCCTTGAGCGGTACACCGGCATCGGCAAACGGCGACACGTACTTGTAACTGAGCTGCCCACCATTGCTGTGGCTGGCCCCGGCAGCCATCATGGGCGACTTTTCCAGCAGGGTCACCCGATAACCCGCTTCCAGCAGCCACCACGCCGATGTCAGGCCGATCACACCGCCGCCGATCACGAGAACTTGCTGCATGAGAATCCGTTTTCCATATGGATGGCTGAGTATGCCCTGTTCCCGGCGCGCGCAGCAACGCCGCACGCTTGCCCTGAACGCATCAGCGATTGGTATTACACTCGGGATATCGAAACCAAGCAAGGGCGCGCATGCTGAAGACTGAAACTCCCGATTCGCGGCATGCCGACCTGGACCTGTATTCGACCGACAAGCTGGTGGCCGCTCTGGTGGACGACCAGTTCCATGCGGTCGATGCCGTGAAGACTGCCGCCGCTGCCATCGCCCAGGCAGTCGACGCCGCCCTGCCGCGCATCGAGGCCGGCGGGCGCCTGATTTACGTGGGCGCGGGCACCTCCGGCCGCCTGGGCGTGCTCGACAGCGTGGAACTCTACCCGACTTTTTCCTGGCCGCATGACCGCGCCATTGCCTTGCTCGCCGGTGGCAGCGAAGCCATGTTCGTGGCCGTGGAGGGCGCGGAAGACGACTCTCCCATGGGTGCGGCCGACTTGCGCGAAGTCCATCCTGCTGCAAACGATGTGGTCTTGCTGCTGGCCGCGTCCGGTGGCACGCCCTACGTGCTGGGCGCCCTGCGTGCGGCCAAGGCGGCTGGCTGCCTCACCATTGGCTTTGCCAACAACCCCGGCGCACCGGTGGTGACGGAGGCCGAGATCGGCATCACACTCGATACCGGCGCCGAAGTTATTTCCGGCAGCACCCGGCTGAAGGCTGGTTCATCCCAAAAAATGGCGCTGAACACTTTTTCCAGTGCCTTGATGGTGCGTTTGAACAAAGTTTACGGCAACCTGATGGTAGACTTGAAGCCAACCAACGCCAAGCTGGTGGCGCGCGCAGTTCGCCTGACGATGTTCGCCACCGGCGCCGATGAAGTTGCGGCGCGCGCGGTGCTGGAAAAGTGCAACTTCCATGTCAAGGTCGCCATCGTGGCCCTGACCAAAAAAACCAGTATCGACCAGGCCCGGGGGCTGCTCGAGGCGGCGCACGGCAGTGTCCGCCAGGCGTTGTCCATGTAGGCTCCCAGTTCTGTTCGATCGCGAAAGAGTTATGCAAAAAGAACAGACACAAAGCCCGTGGAGCTGGATTCCGTCGCTGTACTTCCTGCAGGCATTGCCATACGTGGTGGTCATGACCCTGTCGACCATCATCTACAAGGCGCGCGGCATCGGCAATGATGAGATGGCCTTTTATACCAGCATGCTGTACTTGCCATGGGTTATCAAGCCCCTGTGGTCCCCGCTGGTGGAACTGTTCAGTACCAAGCGCACCTGGACTGTCGTCTTGCAACTGATCATTGGTATCTCCCTGGTGGTGACGGGTTTTGCCATGCAATTGCCGAATTTTTTTATCATCAGTATCGCGGTCTTGTGGGTCATGGCCTTTGCTTCCGCGACGCACGATATTGCTGCCGATGGCTTCTACATGCTGGGGCTCAAGGAACACCAGCAGGCTGCCTTTGTGGGGGTGCGCAGCACGTTCTACCGGATTGCGACCATTGCCGGCGGTGGCGTCCTGGCCTGGCTGGGCGGGGAACTAACCAAGCGCACGGGCGACGCCGGCTTTGCCTGGTCGGTCGTGTTCTTTGTGTTGGCGGGCATTTTTATCGCCTTGTTCGCCTACCACGCTTACAGGCTGCCGCGCCCGGCCGACGACAAGGCCGTTGTCGTCACTGACAATACGGCCAAGGAATTCGTCGCCACCTTTGTCTCGTTTTTCAAAAAACCTGAAATCTGGCTCATTCTCGGCTTCATCCTCACGTACCGCCTGGGCGAATCCCAGCTGCTCAAGATGGCCATCCCCTTCATGATGGATCCTGCCGCCAAGGGTGGACTGGGGCTGACCACGGAACAGGTCGGCCTCGCTTACGGCACCATCGGCATCATCGCCCTGACCATCGGCGGCCTGCTGGGCGGCTACTTCATCTCCCGCGTCGGCTTGAAGCGCGCCCTGTGGCCAATGGTGTTTGCGGTCCACACGCCGGACCTGATCTTCGTTTATATGTCCAGTACCCTGCCGGATAGTTTCGTCCTCATCACCGCATGCCTGGCCATTGAGCAGATGGGCTATGGCTTCGGCTTTACCGCACTGATGATGTTTATGATCATGGTGTCGCAGGGCGAGCATAAAACCGCCCATTACTCCATCTGCACCGGCCTCATGGCGCTGGGCATGATGGTGCCCGGCATGTACAGCGGCCGGGTGCAGGAATTCCTCGGTTACCAGAATTTCTTTATTTATGTGTGCCTGATGACGCTGCCTGCATTCCTCATGGCCGCCCTGGTCAGGATTGATCCGGAGTTCGGCAAGAAAACACCTGAATGACGCTTTTGCTTTATGCTCTGCCTGCAAAAAAAAATGGCAGACTCGATAAGAAGGATTGGTTTTGCAGCCTAATTTAAAGAAACGCGCGTTTGCGCTGGCCGGGATCACGGGAGCGCTGACGCTGGGTGGCCTCATGGCCAGTTGCACGACAACTCCCCCTGCGCCCGTCAAGCCTGCGAAGCCGGTGCCCAAGCCGGCGCCCAAGCCGGTGCCCGGCACCGGACCGGTCCCGCCCCAGGCTGGCGCCCTGCAGCTCAACGCTCCGGCAGCGCCGCGTGAATTTCGCGCTGCGTGGGTGTCCACCGTGGCCAATATCGACTGGCCGAGCAAGCCCAATCTGCCCGCCGGTGAGCAGCAGGCCGAGGCCATTGCTATCCTGGACCGCGCCAGGGCCATGAACCTCAACGCCATCGTGCTGCAGGTGCGCCCCGGCGCCGACGCCATCTACGCTTCCGACATCGAACCGTGGAGCGAATACGTCAGCGGCACCCAGGGCAAGCCACCGCAGCCCTGGTACGACCCCCTCAAGTTCTGGGTCACCCAGGCGCATGCGCGCGGGCTGGAGCTGCACGCCTGGTTCAATCCTTACCGCGCGCGCCACGCCACGGCCAAGTCGCCCAACGCCCATAACCACGTGTCCAAAACCCTGCCGCAGGCAGTCAAGACCTATGGCCGCTACCAGTGGATGGACCCGGCCGAGGAAGCCGCGTCGCGCCAGACGCTGGCCGTCATTCTCGATGTGGTCAAGCGTTACGACATCGATGGCGTGCACATTGACGACTATTTTTATCCGTATCCGATTGAGGCGGGCCCCGAAGGCGCGCTTGATGGCGCTGGCGGCGGCAAGGGCGACGTCGACTTTCCCGACCAGCCGGCGTGGCAGCGCTACATCAGCGGCGGCGGCACGCTCACGCGGGCCGACTGGCGGCGCCAGAATGTGAACCAGCTGATCGAGTCGCTGTACAAGGGCATCCGCGCCGAAAAGAGCTGGGTACGCTTCGGCATCAGCCCCTTTGGCATCGGCCGTCCCGACCGCCGGCCCCCCGGCATCATCGGCTTTAGCCAGTACGACCGCCTGTATGCGGACGCCGAGCTGTGGCTGCAGAACGGCTGGGTCGACTACTTTTCGCCGCAGCTGTACTGGCCCATTGCCCAGGCGCCGCAGGCGTATGGCGTGCTGCTTGATTACTGGCACACCCAGAATCCGCACGGGCGCCATATCTGGCCCGGCCTGTTCACCAGCCGCATTGGTGCTGCCACCCGCGCGTACACACCGGATGAAATCGTGCAGCAGATCGGGGTCACCCGTACCCGTGCGGCGGCCAGCGGTCATGTCCACTTCAGCATGATCGCGCTGATGCAGAACCGCCAGGGGATCAGCGACCAGCTCAAGGCTGGCCATTACGCTACCGCGGCCCTGGTGCCGGCGTCGCCATGGCTTGGCAGCGGCGCGCCGGATGCACCCACGGTCAGCATCAAGCGTACCGGCACGGCACTCAGGCTCAAGCTGGCCAGCGCCAAACCCGTCACGCATTACGCGATCTGGTCGCGTCATGGCGCCAGCTGGCGCTTTGCGGTCGCTCCTGCCAAGGACAGCGAATGGACCGCGCCCGAGGACGCCGACGCCTTTGTGGTCAGTGCCATCGACCGTATTGGCAACGAGAGCGCGCGAGTGAGCATCATGGAGTCCAGGCCCGCCGCCAGGGCCGCGTAATGACGCACGGCGCCGGCCTGGGTATCGATGCGGGCGGCACGCGCACCCGCTGGGCGCTCGCCGGCAGCGATGGCGCCATAGTGGCCGAAGGCGAAGTTGGCGGCTTGTCAGGCCTGCAGCTTGCGAGCGAGGCTGGCCGCCACGCGGTGCAGGCCACGCTGACGCAGCTGGCGGCCGATGTGCATGTGCATTCCCGCGTTGCTGCCATCCGCGCCGGTGTTACCGGCATGGGCGACGGCGCCCTGCTGCATGCGCAGCTGGCGGCCCTGTTTTCGCTCCCGCCAGCAGCAATTGACCTGTCGAGCGACATCGAAATTGCCTACCTGGCCAGCTTTGCGCCAGGCGAGGGATACCTGGTCTATTCCGGCACCGGCTCGATTGGCGCCTTTATCGATACCGATGGCCAGTTCCACCGTGCCGGCGGGCGCGGCGTGCTGCTCGACGATGGCGGTGGCGGCTACTGGATCGCGCGCGAAGCGCTGCGCCACATCTGGCGCGGCGAGGACGAGGAACCGGGACGCTGGCGCACCTCGCCCATGGCGCATGCCGTGTTTGCGCAGATCGGCGGTGACGACTGGGCCCTGTCGCGCCAGTTCATGTATGGACAGGAGCGCGGTGCCATCGGCAAGCTGGCGCTGGCCGTCGCCGCCAGCGCCGACAACGACCCGGTCGCGGCGGCCATCCTGGCCCGGGCCGGGGGCGAACTGGCGCGGCTGGCGCTGGCGCTGTGCCAGCGATTTGGCCCACGGCCGCTGGTACTGGCCGGGCGCGCTGCCTTTATCCACGCTTCGATTCAAGTGGCAATGCGCAAAGCGCTGCCCGATGCGCTAAGCTTGACGCATACAGCCGCGCCTGCACACCATGCAGCTGCCCGCATTGCCGCCAACGCCACCACGATTCGACCTACGCCATGAAGATACTGATTCCTGTCCTGCTCACCGCCATCCTGGCCGGCTGCGCATCGCCGCCACCGCCGCCCCCCAAGCGTGTGCCTAAGCCTACTGCGGTCAAGCCGGCTGTCCCGGTCGCGCAGGGCATCGACATCGACCGCACCACGTATTCAGCGCTCGGGCAGAGCAGCCGGGTCAAGTTCGTGATCCTGCATTACACGGTGTCCAACTTGCCGACGTCGATCAAGATCCTCACCCAGCAGACGGTCAGCAGCCACTACCTGCTGACCGATGAAGTCCCGCCGCGCATTTATGGCCTGGTTGACGAGACGCGCCAGTCCAATCACGCCGGTGTCTCGCACTGGAAGAACTTCACGCTCCTTAATGGCAGCTCGATCGGTATCGAGATTGTCCATCCCGGTTTTACGGAAGGCCCCAACGGGCGTATCTGGCATCCCTATCCACAGGCCCAGATCGACCGCCTGATCGTGCTGCTCAAGGATATCGTGGCGCGCCACCAGATCCCGCCCGAGAATATCCTCGGCCACGTCGACATTGCGCCCACGCGCAAGCAGGACCCGGGGCCGATGTTCCCGTGGTACCAGCTGGCCCAGCACGGCCTGATCGTGTGGCCGGATGCGGCCCGCGTGGCCTCGGCGCTGGCGGTCTATGCGCCGCAGGCACCTGACGTGGTGTGGTTCCAGCAGCGGCTGGCGCACTTTGGCTATGTGCTGCCGGTTACCGGGGAACTGGACAGGCTTACCCGCGCCACGATTGCGGCGTTCCAGATGAAATACCGCCCGAGCAGCTTCGATGGCACGCCGGACGCCCATACGGCCGCCATCCTGTGGGCCATCACGCCGGACTTCAAGGAGCCGCCCCCGGCGCCGCCGGTCACCAGGACCTTCCAGGTCATTATTCCGCCTGCGGCCACCACGCCACCTGCCATTCCGGCTACGCCTGTGACACCAGCCACGCCAACAACGCCGGCGGTGCCGCCGGCCACCCCGGCGTCGGTCTTGCCAGGCACGCAGCTTCCGCCATCGGCTCCCGCGACGCCTGCCGCGCCACCGGTCCAGGTAACGCCGGCCGTGCCGCCAGCGCCCGGCACGGCGCCGGCCCCCATCCCACCAGCGCCGGCTACCGTGCCGCAGCCTGCACCTGCAGTCCCAGCACCCGCCGTGGTACCGCAAACGGCGCCTCCGGCGAGCACACCGGTGCCACAGGCCGCGCCTCCGGCGCTCGTACCTGCCCGGCCGGCGACGCCACCGGCGGGCGACGCGTTAGCGCCGCAGCAGCAGGGTGTCGTACCCGATCCGGCTGCGCCGCCCGCCGGCACCGCGCCGCAGCCCTCACCCGGCACGCCGGTACCACCAGCTGCCTGATGCAGATCGAGGCCATTGGCAGCAGTGGCGAGTTCCGGCACCTTTCCACCATCGCCGGCATTGCGGTCGACCTGCGCTACGCGACCCCGCATAATTTTGCGGGGCGCGATCTGTACTCACCATTTGACTGCGCCTGGCTGCATCGGGAAGCGGCCGCAGGCCTGGAACAGGTTGTGGCCTGGCTCGCCGCCGCGCGCCCCGGCTGCACCGCCCTGGTGCTGGACGCGCTGCGCCCGCAGCGCGTCCAGGAACAGCTGTGGGACACGCTCGACGGCACGGGCTTGCAGATGTACCTGGCCGAGCCGGCCCGCGGCTCCATTCATTCCTTCGGCATGGCACTCGACATCACGCTGCTTGACGCCGACGGCAATGAGCTGGACATGGGCACGGGCTTCGATGACCTCAGCGAGCGTTCGCAACCGGTCCTCGAAAGCCATTTCCTGGCGCGCGGCGAACTGACCGCGCGGCAGATCGCCAACCGCCAGCTGCTGCGCGAGGCCATGGCCCAGGGCGGCTTTGCCGGCATTGCCAGCGAGTGGTGGCACTACGATTGTGGCAACCGCGACCTGGTGCGGGCGACTTACCAGCGCATTCTCTAGGCACTTTCCCCGGGCCGCCCGCGCCGCTGGCATCCAGATCAATCTTTCCTCACAAAAAACTTTCCAAATTTCATTAGTTGTCATAATATGCTTTGACATTTTATGTCTGCGCGTTATACTTTGACATATTATGTCGTACGCGCCCCGCCTGCGGGATCATTGAAGTGCCGACTCGTGCAAGGATGTGTCATGGAAGTGGCGAAGAAACAGATGATGGACATTGAACAGGCGCTGGCATTGCGCATTGGTTCGGTGGGGGTGAGCAGCACGCTGCTGCCGCCTGGCGACGACCAGGGCGTGCCCGTGATGCGCTTTTGCATCGAAGGGCTGGAAGAGTTGCCGGTGTTCGTCACCGGCTCGCCCAGCCAGGTCCTGTGCATCTGCTACCTGTGGACCGAAGAGGAAATCCGCCCCGAGCGCCGCGCCGACATGCTCGAAGCGATGATGGACCTGAACATGGCCATCCCGCTGTCCAATTTCGGGCGCCTGGGCGGGCATTACGTGCTGTTCGGCTCCCTGGCGCATGACGCCAGCGCCGCCAGCATCGCCACCGACGTGGCAATGGTTGCCGACAATGCGTTCGAAGCCCTGGACGTCTTTACCGAATTTCTCAAATAAGGAGAGCATCATGGCTGTCTTTTCCAAGATCCTGACAATGCTGCGCGGCGACGTGCGCGAGATCGGGCAAAGCATCGTTGACAACAATGCCAACCGCATCTACGAGCAGGAAATCGTGGAAGCAAAGGCCCACGTGGCCACGGCGCGCCAGGACCTGACCGCCGTCATGGCCAAGGAAATGCAGGCAACGCGCGAAATCGAGCGCCTGGCAGGCGAAGTGCGCCGCTTCGAAGCGCTGGCGCTGGAAGCGCTGCACAAGAAGCAGGACGCCCTGGCCGAGGAAGTGGCCGCCAAGGTGGCCGACATCGAAGTGGCCCTGGCCGAGCAGACCGCCGCGCGCGATACCTTTGCCGGCCACATCGTGCGCCTGAAAGGCTTGATCCGCAATGCCGAAACCACGCTGCGCGAGCACGAGCGCGAGCTGGCAATGGCCAAGACCACCGAAAGCGTGTACCGCGCCACGGCCACCATCTCGAACAGCATGGGCAGCAGCGGCTCGAAGCTAATGAGCGCCAAGGAATCGCTCGAACGCATCAAGCAGCGCCACCAGGACACGGCCGACCGCATGGAAGCGGCCGACGTGCTGGAAGGCGAAATGGGGCACAAGGCGCTGGAGCGCAAGCTGGAAGCGGCCGGCATCGGCGCGACCGCCAGCCGCACCTCGGAAGTGATGGCGCGCCTGCACGCAAAGGCGCAGCAATCCGGCGGCGCCAAGCCGGAATAGGGGGACGGCATGGTACGCAGTTCCGCGCGCTGGAGTGGGTCCGACGCTGCCCTGCGCTCGGTGCAGGTGGCCTTTGACGTCGAAAAGCAGGTGATCGATGCGGTGCGCTACGCCGCCTTCAAGAACCAGCTCTCGCCGTCCGACCAGATCCGCACCATCCTGGGCCTGCCCTGCACCACCAGGCCGGTGCGCCCGCGCCTGACCGTCACCCTCAGCGACGCCGACTACGCGCTGCTGGGCCAGCGCTTCGGCCTCGCACCGGAGGACAAGCGCAAGATCAAGGATGCCTTGCACGAGACCCTGATCGCCTTTGCCCGGGAACAGAAGGCGCCCGGCATTGGCCAGATGTGATGTCGCCTAGACCAACCAATAAGGCATTTTCCGCATGACTCTCTGGCAGCTCCTTGGCAGTTTTCCTACCGCGATTCCCACCGTCCTGCTGGCCGTGCTGCTCATTTACTGGCTGCTGTCGCTGGTGGGCCTGGCCGACATGGGCGAGGCCATCGACATCGATGCGGGCCACGCCGATGGCGCCGGCATTCACACCCTGGCCGGATACCTGGTGGCCCTGGGCCTGGGCGGGGTACCGCTGTCGGTGGCGGCCAGCGTGCTGGTGTTCTTCACCTGGCTTGGCACGGCCCTGATGCACCAGTACCTGCTGGCGTGGCTGCCGTGGGACTGGCCGCGCTACCTGGCCGGCACCGCGGTCCTGCTGCTGGCGGCCGCCCTGTCGCTGCCGATTGCGGCGCGGCTGCTGCGTCCCATGCGCGGCCTGTTCGTGCGCCATGCGGCAGCGGGCAACGCCAGCCTGGTGGGACGCGATTGCCGGGTCGTGACGCAGACGGTCGATGCCCGCTTTGGCCGCGCCGAAGTGCAGGGACAAGGCAGCAGCATCAATATCCGCATCTGGGCGCGTGAGCCAAACACGCTGTCCAGGCATTCGCGCGCCATCATCGTCGCCTACGATGAGGCAAGCGGGCAGTTCGAAGTACAGCAGGCACCTGGCGACCAGTAAGCCGATTATTCACAATAACCACACTAGAACCTGAAAGAAACCATGGACATTATGCTGCTCTCGATCGGTATCGTCACCGTCATCGTGCTGGGCTGTTTCGCGCTGTTTGCCAAGTTTTATCACAAGGTCGAACAAGGCCACGTCATGATCATCAACACCCTGCGCGCCGAACCGGAAGTCACCTTCACCGGCGGCATGGTCTACCCCATCATCCATAAAAAGGAGATGATGGAAATCTCGCTCAAGACCATCGAAATCGACCGCCTGGGCAAGGATGGCCTGATCTGCCAGGACAACATCCGCGCCGACATCAAGGTCACGTTCTTCCTGCGCGTGAACAAGACGGCGGAAGACGTGCTCAAGGTGGCGCAGGCCGTCGGCTGCGTGCGCGCATCCAACCAGGAAACGCTGGAAAACCTGTTCTCCGCCAAATTCGCCGAAGCGCTCAAGACGGTGGGCAAGTCGATGGACTTCGTGGAGCTGTACCAGGCGCGCGACCGCTTCCGCGACGACATCATCCGCCAGATCGGCGACGACCTGTCGGGCTACGTGCTGGAAGACGCCGCCATCGATTACATCGAACAGACGTCGCTCGACAAGCTCGATGGCCACAACATCCTCGACGCCCAGGGCATCAAGAAGATCACTGAACTGACGGCGATTGAAAACATCCGCACCAATGAACTGAAGCGCGATGAAGAAATGCGCATCAAGAAAAAGGACGTGGAAACGCGCGAAGCGATCCTGGAACTGGAGCGCCAGCAGGCTGACGCCGAATCGCGCCAGGGCCGGGAAGTAAGCTCGGTGCGCGCCCGCGAACAGGCCGAGACGCGCAAGATCGAATCGGAAGAATTCGCCAAGTCGGAACTGGCGCGCCTGCAGGCCGAGCAGCTGGTGATGGTACAGCAGGAAAACACGACGCGCGAAAAGGAAGTGGCGGAAAACAACCGCAAGCGCGCCGTGGCGATCGAGGAAGAGCGCGTCACGCGCGCGCGCCAGCTCGAAGTGGTGGACCGCGAGCGCGAAGTGGCGCTGCAGTCGATTGAAAAGGAAAAGCAACTGGAAGTGCAGAAGAAGGCCATCGCCGACGTGGTGCGCGAGCGCATTGTTGTCGAGCGCACCGTGGCCGAGCAGGAAGAAGCGATCAAGGATGTACGCGCCATTGCCGAAGCAGACCGCCTGAAAAAATCGGTGGTGATCGCGGCCGAAGCGAGCGCCGAGGAAAAACTGGTGTTGACCGTCAAGGCAGCCGAAGCCCAGGAGCGCTCGGCCAAGCACCGCGCGGCCCAGGACCTGACGCTGGCCGACGCCGCCCTCAAGGTGGCCGAGCGCGGCGCCGAAGCGCAAAAGCGCGAGGCCGAAGGCAAGGAAGCCGAGCTGGCAGCGCCTGGCCTGGCCAATGCCCGGGTCATGATTGCCTCGGCCGACGCCGTGGTCAAGCAGGGCGCCGCCGAAGCGGAAGCGACACGCCTGAAGATGGAAGCGCAGGCCGCCGGCACTGAGCAGATGGGCCTGGCCAACGCCGCCGTCAAGACGGCCGACGCCGCCGCCACCGCCACCCATGGCGCTGCCGAAGCCCAGGTGATCGAAGCGCGCTTTGCCGCCGAATCCAAAGGCCTGGCGCTCAAGTTCGATGCCATGTCGGCCATGAGCGCGGATACCCGCGCCCACGAGGAATTCCGCATGCAGCTGGAAATCACCAATCAGCAGATCAACAAGGGCATTGATGCCCAGACCCTGATTGCCAAGGACCAGGCCGACGTGCTGGGCAAGGCACTGCAGAACGCCAATATCGACATCGTGGGCGGCGAAGGCGATTACTTCGACCGCTTCGTCAAGGCCCTGTCGATCGGCAAGGGCATCGATGCCACTGTCGAGAAGAGCCGCACCCTGCAGGTGGGCCTCAAGGACCACCTGAGCGGCGAGCGCGACATGGTAGGCGACCTGCGCGGCCTGGTGGGCGCGCTGGGCAGCTCGTCGGGCGAACTGCAGAACCTGACGGTGTCTGCCCTGCTGGCACGCATCAGTACTGAAGGGACGCCGCAACAGCAGCAGGCGCTGCAAACCCTGGTGGCCAGCTTCCAGCCGGCCCTGCAGGCACCGCGCGCCAACTGAACCACTTAACTGAGGAGAACAGCATGATTTGTCCAGCCTGCGGTGCGCGCCACTTTGCGCCTGCCAAGATCGAAGGCGGCCTGCCGGCCGAACGCTGTGCCGAGTGCCAGGGCGTGTGGGTGGAGCTGGAACGCTACCGCCTGTGGCGCCGCCAGATGCCGCAGCTGGCGCTGGAACTGGAGGGCGACATCACGCCGTCCAACAGCAGCGTGCGCGTGTGCCCGGTCACGGGACGGCTGATGACGCGCATCCGCGTGAGTAATGCCCATCCCCTGCTGCTCGACTACAGTGCCGCGGCCCAGGCGGTCTGGTTCGACCGCGGTGAATGGGAACGCCTGGTGGCGCTGGGCCTGCATGACCAGCTCGACGCCGTGGTATCGGAAAAATGGCAGGCGGGCCTGCGCCTGGAAGCATCGCGCGAACGCACCAATGCCGCCATGCGACTGCGCTTTGGCGACGAGGCGTTTGCGCGCCTGACGGACATGCGCACCTGGCTGGAACAGCAGCCCAACCGCGCCGAAATGCTCGCATTCCTCCAGACCAAGGCAGACTGATCCATGAGTGAAGCCTCGATGGCGGCCGGCGCCTCCGACCTGAGCAGTTCGAACACCTTTGACCTGCTGCGCAAGCGCCTGGGCGAGCATGGTGGCACGGTGCTGTCCAAGGCGGCCCAGCTCAACGATGCCAGGCTGGCCGAATTTGGCCGCCAGGACATGGCCCTGCGCGCCCGCACCCGCGCCCGCACCGAAAACAATTGCGTGGCGCGCGACCTGGTGCTGCTGGGCGACGTGCTGCTGTTCGGTTACAACGTCTTCATCGGGCTGCGCCACGAAACGCGCGTGGCCGACGTGTTTGCCCTGTACCGGCTGCGCCAAGGCGAGGAAGTGGAACTGGAAGCATTGCCGCTGGCCGGCACGCTGCTGGACGAGCCGCGCTTCGTGGCCGATTTCCGTGAGCTGTACAGTTACTACAAGAACGCCCAGCTGGTGCAGCTGCGGGTCCACCAGGGCAAGGTGCTGGCCGCCTTCAAGATTGGCGAACGCATCAGCGATGTGCGGGTGTTCCGCTGGCAGCTGGCCGACGACGGCGCGGCGACCTATATTGACAACCGGGGCGAGCGCGACATTGCGCTGCCTCCCTCCCATGATTTTGCCTGGACTGCCACCACGCGCGAGCAGCATGTGCTGGGACGCCACCCCCATGTCAACGTGCTCGACACCCTGTTCGTGGAAACCGTGGGCGGCGACCTGACGGTCAAGATTGAAAACAATACCGAAACCGGGCTTGGCGTGTACAGCGAAGCGGTGGACGATGCCAACCAGTCGCTCAACGACGCCGAGATTGCCTATGCGGCCGTGGGCGAACTGATCCTGCTGCGCATCAAGCCCTACCGCGAACCGCAGTACCGTTACCTGGTCTACTGCCGCCGCACCCAGCAGGTGCAGCGGGTGGACGCCATCGGCGCCTCCTGCGTGCAGCTGCCGGAAGACCATGGCATTGTCTTCCCCGAGGGTTACGTGCTGCAAAGCGGCGAAAGCAAGCTCTTTGCAGACTTGCCGGCCGGCCTGCAGTTCAAGCGGCGCCAGCTTTCGCCCAATGGCGAGGACGTGCTGTACGTGTTCTATGGCGTGGAGCAGGGTGTGTATGTGCTGCTGACCTACAACCTGATCAGCAAGACGCTTGCACCGCCCCTGGTGGCCCACGGTTACGCCCGCTACCCGGACGGCAGCATGCTGCTGTTCATCGGCGAGAGCGAAGAGCCGTCGCGCCACCACCCCATGCAGCTGTGGCAGACCGCCTTTGTCAGCGAGGAGCACGCCGAGCGCCAGGCGCCGCGCCAGAGCTTCCTGGGCAAGATCGGCAACCGCGAGCTGGTGCGCGGCCTGTCGGAGCTGTATGCCATCGGGCGCACCGTGCGTGACCTGGCCGACGCGAGGGACGATGCCCTGCCAGGGCGCTTCGTGTTTGAATCGCTCATGCGCCAGTGCCGGCGCGCGGCCGATGCCTTCCACTGGCTGGGCGCCCCGGCGGCCCACGATGCCCTGGCCGACCTGCACGCGCTGGCGGCGGTGGCCAGTGCCACGCTGGACGAGTTCGACAAGGTGGCCGCCATGCGCGCCGAAGCGGCGCGCACCGTGGAGCAGGCCGCCCGCACGCAAGCCGAGCTGCTGACCGACATTGCCAGCCGCCTGTGGCAGTCGCCCACCGAATTCATCGAGACGCTGGAACAGGTGCGGCTGCAGCGCGGGCGCCTGGCCGGCCTGCAGGAACAGCGCTACATGGACGTGGCGCAGCTGGCCGCGCTCGACGCGGCGCTGGCCGAACAGGAAGCGCGCATTGCCGAGCGCACGGTTCAGTTCCTGGGGCAGGAGCACGCCTTTGTCAAACTGGAAGAGGAACTGGCGCGCCAGCGCACGGAGCTGGCCACCATCCACACCACGGCGGCGCTGGAACCCCTGCATGCCGCGCTCGACCGCAGCGCCGCCAGCCTTGACGGCCTGACCGGCCTGCTGGGCACCCTCGGCGTGGGCGACGCGACCCTGCGCACGCGCATCCTGGCATCGATCTCGGGCATTTATGCCGACCTGAACAAACTGCGCGCGCAGGCGCGCCACCATCGCAAGCAATTGTCGCAGGGTGAATCGGCCGCCGAATTTGCCGCCCAGTTCCAGCTGTTTGGCCAGTCGGTCGAGAGCGCGCTGGAACAGGCCGACACGCCGGAGCGCTGCGACGAACTGCTCACCCGCCTGCTGGCCCAGCTCGAAGAGCTGGAAGGCAAGTTCGCCGAGCAGGAAGACTACCTGGCCGAGATCGCGCGCAAGCGCGAAGCCGTGTACGAAGCCATGGAAGGGCGCAAGCAGACGCTGCTTGATGCACGCGGGCGCCGGGTCCAGACCATTACCGAAGCGGCGCGCCGCACGCTCGCTGCCGTGCCCAAGCGGCTGGCGCAGCTGACCGATCCGGCCCAGCTGGAAGCCTACTTCGCGTCAGACGCCCTGCTTGCCAAGCTCAAGGCGAGTATCGCCCAGCTGCGCGAGCTGGGCAGCGAAGTAGGGGCCGACGACCTGGCCGGCCAGCTCAAGGCCCTGCGCGAACAGGGCCAGCGCGCCCTGCGCGACCGCAGCGAACTGGTCACCGGCAACACCATCCGCCTTGGCCGCCACGCGTTTACCGTCAACCAGCAGGTGCTGGACCTGACCATTGTGTCGCACCAGGGTGCGCCCGCATTCCACCTGACCGGCACCGATTACATCGCGCCGCTGACCGATGCGCGCCTGGACGCCCTGGCACCATACTGGAACCAGGACAGCCTGGCCGAGAGTGGCCAGGTGTACCGCGCCGAATACCTGGCCTACCAGGTGATCCAGGCTGCGCGCGCCGGGCGCGACGGCTGGGACTGGGAACGCCTGGTCCAGGATGCCGCCGCACCCGACGGGCACGCCCTGGACGAGCAGGTGCGGCGCTTTGCCGCCCCCCGCTTCCAGGAGGGTTACCAGAAAGGCGTGCATGACCATGACGCGGCGGCCGTGCTGCGCCGGCTGGTGCCGCTGCTCGAACAGGGCGCCCTGCTGCGCTTCGGTCCCCTGGCCCGCGCCGTGGCCCTGCTGTACTGGACCCACGTCACCCACACCACGGCGCTGCAGGCCGGCGCCGCCACGCTGGCGCACCAGGCATCCCAGGCCGAGCTGATGCGCCAGCAATTCGGCAGCAGCCGCCTGGCCGGTCAGCTGGGCGCGCAGCTGGAGCAGGCGTTGGCCGTCTTCGTGGCCGAGGAGCGCCTGGAACTGGATGCCTGGTTTGATGACGCCCTCACCCTGCCCTTGCTGCTGGCCGACAGCGCCGCCTATCTGCTGGCCGAACTGGGCGCGCACCCGGGGCGCGCGCGCAGTGTGGCGCCGCACGAGTGGGTCATCAGCGGCGAGGCGGCAGAGCTGGCAAAGTCGCTGCTGCAGCACCTGGAGCGGCACAGCCTGGCCTTGCCGTGGGAAGAAGCGACACTGAGCTGGCGCGAGCGCTGGCAACTGGCCACGGAATGGCTGCATGGCCTGTGCCGGCAGCAGGCGCGCGGCCTGGCGCTGCTGCCGGAAGCGGCCGCCAGCCTGCTGTGCAAGCTGCCGCGGCGCCTGCAGTCGGCGGCGCTGTCAGCCAGCGTTGAGGCTCTGCTGGGTGAGCATCCGCGCCTGGTGCAGCAGACGCTCGCCTTGCAGCTCAATGATTTCCTCAGCCGCCTGGGCCACCACGAGAGCGTGGTGGTGCCGGCCTGGCGCCGCCTGCAGCTGCTGCGACAGGAACTGGTGCAGACCGAAAAGGCGCGGCTGCAGCTGGAACAGTTCCAGGCCCGCCCCCTGTCGAGCTTTGTGCGCAACCGCCTGATTGACGAAGTCTACCTGCCGCTGGTGGGCGACAACCTGGCCAAGCAGATCGGGGCGGCGGGCGAACAGCGCCGCACCGACTCCATGGGCATGCTGCTGCTCATTTCGCCACCGGGCTACGGCAAGACAACGCTGATGGAATACCTGGCCGACCGGCTGGGCATGATCTTCGTGCGCATCAATTGCCCGGTGCTGGGCCACGGCATCACCTCGCTCGATCCGGCCGCGGCCGGCAATGGCGCGGCGCGGCTGGAGCTGGAAAAGCTCAACCTCGGGCTGGCGATGGGCAACAACGTGATGCTCTACCTGGACGACATCCAGCACACGCATCCGGAGTTCCTGCAAAAATTCATCGCCCTGGCCGACGGCACCCGCCGCATCGAAGGCGTGTGGCGCGGCGAAAGCCGCAGCTACGACATGCGCGGCAAGCGCTTTGCCATCGTCATGGCGGGCAATCCGTACACCGAGTCGGGCGACGTCTTCAAGATACCGGACATGCTGGCCAACCGCGCCGACATCCATAACCTGGGCGACGTGCTGAGCGGGCGCGAAGACACCTTTGCCATGTCCTACATTGAAAATGCCCTGGTGGCCCATCCGGTGCTGCAGCCGCTGGCCTCGCGCGATCCGCAGGATGTCTACAAGATCATGCGCATGGCCCAGGGCGAACCGGTGGCGCCGGGAGAACTCAAGTACAGCTACACGGCCCAGGAACTGGACGAAGCGTGCGCCGTGCTGCAGCGCATGTTCAAGGTGCGCGACGCCCTGCTGGCGATCAACCTGGCCTACATCGCCTCGGCTGCGCAGGACGACGCTTACCGCATGGAGCCGCCCTTCAAGCTGCAGGGCAGCTACCGCAACATGAGCAAGCTGACGCCCAGGATCTCCGCCCTCATGCAGGATGGGGAAATTGACGCTCTGCTGCGCGACCATTACCAGGGCGAGGCGCAGACCCTGACCACGGGGGCCGAAGAAAACCTGCTCAAGCTGGCGCACATGCTGGGCACGGCCGGCGAGCAGGAGCAGCTGCGCTGGGCCGCGCTGGTGGATGACTTCGTGCGGCTGCGCAAGCAGGGCGGCAGCGATGCCGATGGCGCCACCCGGGTGGCCAACACGCTGTCGGAAATCGGCCTGCACATCGAACGGCTGGGGCGGCAGATGGCGCCGGCGGCCATCCATGTCACGGTTCCGGAACAGCAGCAGCTGCAGGACGCGGTACTGCGCCTGGCGCAAAGCTACGAGCACACGCTGCTGCCGCTCATCAGCTCACTCAACCACAAGATGCGGCTCGATCACAGCATCTGGGACAACGTGCGCGAGGCAGGCCTGGGCATCAAGGAAATCGAGCGGCGCCTGGCCCAATTGCTGCCGCCGCAAGAGACACTGGAACCGGCAGCCCAGGCCTGAGCAGGCGCGGACCCGGCTTACTGTCCGGAGCGGGCCACCCAGTCGATCAGGGCATCGATCGCGGGGCGGCTGCTGCCGGCCTGCTCGCTGTTGACGAACACGACCACCACGCATTGCCGGCCAGTGGCGTCGGTGACATAGCCCGCCAGCGCCATCACGTTGCGCAGGCCGCCCGTTTTGAGGCGGGCGCGCTCGAAGGCGGCGCTGTCGCGCAGGCGCCGCCGCAAGGTGCCGTCCACGCCTGCAATCGGCAGGCTGGCCATGAATTCCGGCGACCATTTGCTGCGTAATCCAGCCTGCAGCGTGGAGGCCAGTTGCAGCGGGCTGATTTTTTCAAGGCGCGACAGGCCGGAGCCGTTGTCCAGCACCATGCCGGTATCGTTGATGCCCTGGCGCCGCATCCAGCTGCGGATTGCCACGTCTGCGCGGGTGGCCGTGTCGATGCCGAGCAGCGGCAAGGGGCGGCTGCCCGCCACCGGATCGGCTTCCAGGCTGCCCAGGCTCAGAAACACCGTGCGTGCCAACGCGTTGTCGGACGGCTTGTTGATGTCGCGGACCACTTCCGGCAGCGCGCGCGAGACATGGTCGGCCAGCAGCCGCGTGCCCGGTGGGGTGATCGCTTCCACCGTCGGTCCTGTCAGTTCGCCGCCCAGCTGCTGCCAGGTGTGGCGCACCAGCCGGTCCACATAATCGTGGCGGTCCACGACATTGATGCTGTTGTTGCGGGCGCAGTTGCGCGGGAAGGTGCCGCGCAAGACCACCTTGATGCTGCCATCGGCCTGGCGCACCGCCTTCGGCTGCTGCCAGCCATCTTCCCAGCGTGCGCAGTCGGCCGTGATCAGCGTCATGGCCGATTCAATCGTCACCCGCTCAAGCTGCGGCTGCATCGTCACCGCCATCGTGCGGTCGGTGGAGCGCATGTCCAGCAGCAGCATGTTCTTGTTGATCAGCAGGGCGTCCGGGATCACGTTGTAGTAGGCGTCCGGCGCCTCGTCGAACGGCGGCAGACCGGGGTCGGGGCGCGTGGGGTTGAACAGCGTGCGGTCAAGCACCAGCCGTCCCTGTACCTTGCGCACGCCCTGGTTGCGCAGCGCCTGCAGCATATCGCGCAGGGCTTCGCCATCCAGGTCGGCGTCGGCCCCGCCGCGCAAGATCAGGTCGCCCAGCAGGGTGTCCTGCACCAGCGGAGCGGCAGTGCGGATCTCGGTGCGGCCGCGGAAGGCCGGCCCGAGCTGCTCCAGCGCCACCAGCGTGGTCACCAGCTTGATGGCCGATGCCGGCTGCATGGGCCGCTCGGCAAAGTGCGACACCAGCGCCGTATCGCCGCGCAGCACGAGCGCGCCCATGGCGTCCTGCGGGATGCTGGCAGCGGCGAGCTGCTGCGCCACTTCGGGCGGCAGCTGAGCGTGGGCGGCAGGGAGAACGAACAGCGCAGCAAGCAGCAAGCGTCGCATGGCGGCCTCCTTAACCGAAGAACAGGTAAGCCACGAACACGGCGGCGATCATGCCTGCCACGTCGGCCAGCAGGCCGTAGCCGACCGCGTAGCGCGTCTTGCGGATGCCGACCGAGCCGAAATACAGGGCGATGATGTAGAACGTGGTGTCGGCCGCGCCCTGCATGATGGAGACCAGGCGGCCGACAAAGGAGTCCACGCCGTAGGCCTTCATGGTGTCGATCATCATGGCCTTGGAACCGCTGCCCGACAGTGGCTTCATGAGGGCGGTGGGCAGGGCGCCGGTCCAGCTGTTGTCCACGCCAAGCTGCAGGCAAACCCAGTTCATGCCGCTCACGATCATGCCCAGGACGCCCGAATTGCGCACCACGCCAATGGCCACCAGCATGCCCACCAGGTAGGGAATGACGGTCAGCGAGGTCTGGATGCCACCCTTGGCCCCTTCAATAAAGGCTTCATACACATTCACGCGCCGCCGCAGCGCGCCCAGGATGAAGGTAACGATGATGGAAAACAGGATCAGGTTGGCCGAAATCTTCGATACCACTTCGATCTCGGTCTTGTTCAGGTAGTAGGCAAAATAGTAGACCAGGCCGGCGCAGGCCAGCGTGGTGCCGCCCAGCCAGGAGAGGACCACGCGGTCGAGCAGGTTGATGCCCTGGCGCAGCGACACCGCAACGACGCCGACCAAGGTCGAGGCAAAGGTGGCCAGCAGGCAGGGAATGAAGATGTCGGACGGGTCGGCCGCGCCGAGAATGGCGCGCTGGGCCATGATGGAAAGGGGAATGACGGTCAGGCCGGAAGTCTGGATCACCAGGAACATGATCTGGGCGTCGCTGGCCTCATCCTTGTTGGGATTGATCTCCTGCAGGCTTTCCATCGCCTTGAGGCCGAAGGGCGTGGCCGCGTTGTCCAGACCCAGCATATTGGCGGAAAAATTCATCACCATGTGGCCGTTGGCCGGGTGCTCCTTGGGAACGCCGGGAAAGATGCGCGAAAAGAAGGGCGCGATCAGGCGGGCCACCCAGCCCACCGCGCCAGCCTTTTCGCCCACATTCATGATGCCCAGCCACAACGTCATGATGCCGGCCAGCGGCAGCGCAATGTCCATCACGGCTGACTTGGCCGAGGTAAAGGTACCTTCGATGATCTTCGCGAAAATCAGCGTGTCGCCGAAATACAGCCACTGGTAGAGCGCTGCCACAAACCCAACGAGAAAGAAGCTGGACCAGATGTAATTAAGTGCCATGTCGATATGTTCGGTGAGGAAATTCAAGAATCAGCAAGAGTATAGGCGCAGCTTGCCAGTAATTCGACAAACTCTTGCGCGCGTGGCGGGCGGCAGATCCCGAAAAGGGCGGTTATGATAATTATCAGATAACACAGGAGCACCATGCCGATGTCCATCCGCTTTGCCGCTGCCTGCCTCACGCTTGCCTGCTGGGCCTTGCCGGCCACGGCCGCCGAGAAGGTGCTGCATACCTACATCAGCACCAGCGAAACGGGCATCGATCCGGCCATGGCGTCCGACATCGCCACGCTGAGCCTGATTGAAAACATCTTCGATCCCCTGCTGCGCTATGACTACCAGGCGCGGCCGGTCGCACTGCGCGGCAATACCGCCGCCATGCCGCAGGTGAGCGATGGCGGCCTGACCTACACCCTGCGCATCCGGCCCGGCATCTTGTTTACCGACCACCCGGCCTTTGGCGGCAAGCCGCGCGAACTGACCGCGGCGGACTATGTTTACAGCATCAAGCGGCTGTACGATCCGGCCGTGAAGTCACCCTGGCTGTCCCTGTTCGATGGCAAGATTGCCGGCGACGGGGCGCTCAAGACCGGCTTCAGCCAGGCCACTGCCATTGCAGGGCTGCAGGCGCCGGACCGCTACACCCTGCGCATCCGCCTGTCGTCGCCCGACAACAATTTCCCCTTATACCTTGCCACGCCAGCCTCGGCGGCCGTGGCGCGCGAGGTGATTGAAGCCCATCCCGGCCAGAGCGGCAATCATCCCGTGGGCACCGGGCCGTTCCGCGTGGGCTCATGGAAGCGCAGCGACCGCATCGTGCTGGTGGCCAACCGCCAGAGCGCGCGCGACAACTTGCCCATCGTCGACCGGGTGGAGGTGAAGGTCGCGGAAGAATTCCAGGGGCGCGTGCTGGGCTTTCTCAACGGTGATTACGACTACCTGGAGCAGGTGCCCGAATCGATGACGGACATGGTCATTGCAGGCGGCCGCCTCAAGCCCGAACTGGCCGCGCGCGGCATGGTGCTCACGCGCTTCCCGGTGCTGCAGACCTATTACATGTGGATGAACATGGAAGACCCGCTGCTGGGCGGCTACACCAGGGACAAGATTGCCTTGCGGCGGGCCATTGCGCTCAGCTACAACAGCGACGAAGATATCGCGCTCCTCAAGCAAGGCTTTGCCCTGCGCGCCGAGTCGCCCTTGCCGCCCAATGTACTGGGCCATGATCCAGCCTACCGCAGCCCCGTTTCGTACAACCAGGCCATGGCCCGTGCCCTGCTGGAGCGCTATGGCTACCGCCTGCGCGCCGGCGAGCGCTTTCGCCGCACCCCCGACGGGCAGCCGCTGACGCTCACCATGCACAGCGAAGCGACCGTGTCGGGGCGCCTGCGCGACGAACTGTGGCGCAAGAACCTGAATGCCATTGGCCTGCGGGTGGTGTTCCGGACCGACAAGAAAACGGAAATCATCAAGGCATCGCGGCTGGGCAAGGTCCAAATGTTCGAGAGCAACTGGATCGCTGATTTTCCGGACGGCGACAATTTCTACCAGCTGCTCTACGGCCCCAACAGCGGCCGCGCCAACTATGCCCGCTTCAACCTGCCCGCCTACAACGAGCGGTATGAACAGGCGCGCGCCCTGCCTGATTCCCCGGCGCGCCAGAAACTGTACTTGGAAATGAACCAGCTCATTCACGCCTACAACCCCTGGGTGCCCCTGACCCACCCGATCTCGGCAGACATTCGTCATCCGTGGTTGAAAAACTACATGCGCCATCCCGTTGCACTGACCACCTGGCGCTATCTCGATATCGATGTGACCCAGCGCAACCGTGCGCTGCAGCAGTTGCGGTAAGAACGAGTTTCGACGCTGGTACCCATGCCAACGCAATAACAAGGAGACGATGTGAAGCTCACCAAACTGGCTTACCTGCTCACCCTGGCCGGCCTGGCCGCGGCCCATCCTGTTGTGGTCATGGCGCAAACGGCGGCCCCGCCCATGGCGCGCGTGGAAATCACCGGCAGCAGCATCAAGCGCATCGCCAAAGAGGGCGCGCTGCCGGTCGAGATCATCACCCGGCGCCAGATCGAGGAGCAGGGCATCGTCAATGCCGAACAGCTCATCGCAACCCTGAACGTCAACGGCAATGGCTCGGACAATCTGGCCAGCAATGCCGATGTCACCAGCGGTGCCCAGCGCGGCAACAACGGTGCCAGCTCGGCCAACCTGCGCGGCCAGGGCAGCGACAGCACGCTGGTGCTGCTCAATGGCCGCCGCATCGCCACCCACGGCATGAAGGGCGCGGCGGTCGACCTCAATTCCATCCCGTTTGCGGCCGTGGAACGGGTGGAAGTGCTCAAGGACGGCGCCTCCGCCATCTACGGCACCGACGCCATTGGCGGCGTGATCAACTTCATCCTGCGCAGGAACTACAAGGGCCTGGAAGCGCAGGCGTTTACCGACCTGACCGAAGCGGGCGGCGGCAATATCCAGCGCTACCAGGTGACCGGCGGCTTTGGTGACCTGGACCGGCGTGGCTTCAACGTGCTGCTGGCCGCCTCCACCAGCGAGAACAAGGCGCTTTACGGCAACCAGCGCGGCTTCGTCAACACCTTCCAGTCCGAGCGCGGCCTGTCGCCGGACACGCGGGGTGCGCCCTTTGCCAACGTGTTCGCCACGCCGCTGGCCGACACCATTTTCAGCCGCCGCAGTTCGACCGGCCCGGTGCTGCCGGCTACCGGCATCGCCTACACGGGTGTGAGCCTGCTCGACCTGCCGGGCGGCGCCGGCTGCAACGCCATTGACGGCATGGGGCCGTACGACGAAAAGCTGTGGGACCAGCCCAGTTCGGGCCTGGGCTGCGCCTGGGATACCGGGCGCGCGGCCGTGCTGCAGCAGCCGGTCAAGAACAGCAACTTTGTCTCGCGCGCCACCTTCAGGGTGGGCGAGCATGAACTGTTTGCCGAAGCCGTGGGTTCCAGGACCGAAGTGGCCAAGCGCTTCTCGCCCAACCAGATATCACCGAGCGCAGCGAACTTCCCGGCCAGTTCCTTCTACCCGGCGACGGGGGCGGCCTACGACGAAGTGTTCAACGCCCTGGTGGCCGTGTTCCCGTCGATTGAAGCGAACCGCGGGCTGCCGATTGCCTATCGCTGGCGCTGCATGGAATGCGGCAACCGCGAGATCGTCACCGAAAGCGAGGCCGGACGCGTGCAGCTGGGCGCGGACGGCCAGGTATTCGGAGGCGACTACAAGATCGGGCTGTCGCGCGCCTTTAGCCAGTCCGACTCCACGCTTGGCCAGGGCTACAACTACACGGCCGCGCTGGCAGCGGCGCTGGGGACCGGCATCATCAACCCTTTTCTGCAGCCGGGGCAGCAGCAGTCATCTGACGCGATGGAACTCATCCGCAGCACATCGGCGGCCGGCGTGGTGCTGTACGGCGGGCGCAGTACGCTGACCGCCTTTGACGCAGCCCTGTCGCGCCAGGTGGGCAGCATGGGCGGGGGCGCCATCATGGCAGCCGTGGGCACCGACCTGCGCAAGGAAGCGTACCGCTTCAATGGCGACGCGCGCGACGCTGCCGCGCGCCCGGCCATCCTCAACGCCCCGTTCGACGACGTCAATGCGCTGCCGCAGGTAAGCCGCTACATCCGCGCCGTGTACGCCGAAGTGCTGATGCCGGTGACCAAGGCGTTCGAGCTGACGGTGGCGGTGCGGCGCGACGACTATTCCGACTTCGGCCCCACGGTCAATCCCAAGGTATCGCTGCGCTACCAGCCGCGCGAACAGCTGCTGCTGCGCGCATCCTATAATGAAGGCTTCCGCGCGCCGTCGTTCTACCAGCTGTTCAACGGCACTACCGAATCGAACTATGTGGGCAAGGACCTGGCCGATCCGGCCACCTGTCCTGGCGGGCAGGTTGATACTGCCACCCCGGGGTGCGCCGCGATCACCCCCGTGATCCTCAATGGCGGCAACACCAAACTGGGTCCGGAGACCGCCAAACAAGGCTCGGTGGGCATCGTCTTCGAGCCAGGCGCGCGCGTCTCGGCCAACCTTGACCTGTGGGAGATCCGTCGCTTCGACACCGTGCGCGCGGTACCGCTGACCATCATGCTGGCGCGGCCCGACCTGTTCGACGCCCAGCTTTTGCGCGATGAAGGCGGTACCCTGCGTGCCATCGACCAGCGCTGGGTCAATACCGGCGACAGCATCACGCGCGGCATCGAAGCAGGCTTGCGCACCAACGGCAAGTGGCGCGGTGGTGCATGGGGCGCCGGCATCGACGGCTCCTACCTGCTCAAGAAAGTGAGCCGTCCGCTGCCAAGCGCCCCGTTTGGCGAGAGCGAGGTGGGACGCTTCCTGTTCGTGGGCGACCTTGGCCTCAAGTGGAAGCACACTGCCTACGCCAGCTACCGCCAGGGCAACTGGAGCGGCATGCTGCAGAACGTGTACCGGCACGGCTACCGCGACCAGGTGCTGCCGGGAGTGGCCAGCGGACGCGTGACGCCGCCGCAGTTCGATCCCAAGGTCGACGCGTATTCGATCTTTAACGTCAGCGCCACCTACACCGGCATCCGCAACCTCAGTCTGACCGCGGGCATCAAGAACCTGTTCGACAAGGACCCGCCGTTCGCGGTTACCTACGACAGCAATACCGGTGCCGGCAGCTCGTGGGAACCGCGCGTGGCCGACCCGCGCGGGCGCTCGCTCACGCTCATGGCGAACTATAAGTTCTTCTGAATGCTATAGTCGGGCCGTGGCCGGCAGGTGCCGGCTGCGGTAGCAGCGTGTATCCGGGTTCGTTATGTCCAGCAGCGAGAAAATCAGCCGGCGCAGCTTCGCCGCCCTGGCCGCCCTGTCGGCCGTGTTGCCGGCGGCTGCGCATACGCCGACGCGCGCCAGCGTCATGAAGCATCGCCTGATCAAGCCACCGCGCCTGCGCTTTGGCGACACCATCGGCCTGATTGCGCCGGGTGGATACACCGACGACGAAGCCATTGCGCGCGCGGTGACCAAGATCGAGCAGCTGGGATTTCGGGTGCGGCTGGGCGAGCACCTGCGCGAGGTGTACGGCAATTACGCGGGATCGGTGGGGCAGCGGCTGGCTGATTTGCACGGCATGTTTGCAGATTCCGAGGTCAAGGCCCTGTGGTGCATCCGGGGCGGGTCGGGCTGCATCTCGCTGCTCTCGTCGATCGACTACCGGCTGCTGCGGGCCAATCCCAAGATCCTGATCGGCTACTCCGACATCACCGCCCTGCACCTGGCGATCTACCGGCACGCGGGCTTGGTGACTTTCCATGGGCCGGTGGCGGGGTCGGGGATGTCGGTGTACTCGAATGGGCACATGCTCAATGTGCTCATGGATCCGCAGGCCGAGTACACCATCCGGATGGCGCCTGAGAACGCCGAGCGTGCGCTGGCCGAGCCGCACTTCGGCATCCGCACGGCGGTGCATGGGCAAGCCAGCGGACGGCTAATCGGCGGCAACTTGAGCATGGTAGCGGCGCTGGCGGGCACCCCCTATGCGGCCGATTTTCGCAAACGCTTGCTGTTTCTCGAAGAAGTCAACGAAGCGCCGTACCGGATTGAACGCTGGCTGACGCAGCTCGACCTGGCGGTTGGGCTGGAGCAGGCGGCGGGCGTCATGATCGGCATTTGCGACAACTGTGTGCCCGATGAAGGCGAGCATTCGCTGACGCTGCACGAAACGCTGGATATGCACCTGAAGCGGTTGTCGACGGCGGCGGTGTCTGGCTACTCGTTCGGCCACATCCGGCATCAATTCACACTTCCCATTGGCATCAACGCCCGTCTCGACACGTTGCGCCAAACCGTCACCCTGCTCGAAGCGGCGGTCAGCTGACGCACTGCTACGCCCGCAAACAATTTCCCACAGGCGGGGTCAGACCACTTAAACGCACCAAAATCAATTTCCTACAGGCGGGGTCAGACCACTTAAACGGGCAAAAATCAATTGTTTTGCTACCATCGAGGGCGAATTCATTGCCACGTCGACATGAGCGGACGGCAAAAATGAGGCGAAAACAATTGTTTCTGATTGGCGAGGTGTCGATACGTAACTGGACGCTACGGCATCAGACCTTGTTGCCACTTTTTTGTTGACGTCATGCACTGCCTTAAGGCCAATCGATTTGCGCCGGAAACTGTTGCTCTTACCGCGTTTAAGTGGTCTGACCCTGGTGTTAGGAAATTGATTTTTGCATGTTTAAGTGGTCTGACCCTGGTGGGGGGAAATTTTTTGGAGGAATTTTTGTCTTGCGCACGGAAGCTAACAGAGCGGTTCCGCAAAAACGTCCATACTGGCGTGACTTCCCTCCGCGTATGAGGTATTTGAACAGCTGATTCGAACGGTCCTGCCATGTCCTTTGCCATCCTTGCCACCTGTGTCGCCTTTATCCTCGTTTCAACGCTGGTGCCATTGTCACGACGCACCGAGTGGATCATCCGGGACCTCGACTTCCCGCGCCTGCAGCTGGCGGTCCTGGCCCTGGCCCTGCTGGTGGCGCAATTCGTCCTGCTCGACATGCGCGAGATCGGCGCCAAGATCATGGTCGTCATCACCGTGACTTGCCTGCTGTATCAGGGATGGTGGATTTTTCCGTACACCCGCATCTATCCGAGCGAGGTCAAGGCGGCCGTCAATACCGATACCGCCGAGTCGATCCGTATCCTCACCGCCAATGTCCTCACCACCAATCACAATGCCCAGGGCTTGATTGACCTGATCCATGAGTACAAGCCCGATGTGTTCGTGACGCTGGAAACCGATGCATGGTGGCAGCGGCAGCTCGATATTCTCGAGGACGACTATCCGCATGCGATGAAGTGCCCGCTCGATAACCTCTACGGCATGCATGTGTACTCGCGGCTACCCTTGCACGATGGCGCCATTCAATTTCTCGTGGAACGGGATATTCCCTCCATGCACGCGATGGTCGAGTTGCCGTCCGGCCGCAAGGTGCGCATGCATTTCCTCCACCCCGCCCCGCCCAGTCCCACCGAGCACGCTGAATCCACCGAGCGCGACGCGGAACTGTTGATCGTGGCCAAGAGTGTCAAGGGCCTGGACACGCCCGTCATCGTGGCAGGCGACTTGAACGATGTCGCATGGTCGACCACCACGCGCCTGTTCCGCAAGATCAGCGGCCTGCTCGATCCCCGCATTGGCCGCGGCATGTTCAATACGTTTCACGCCGATCATTGGTTCTTGCGCTGGCCGCTAGACCATTTTTTCCACAGCAAGCATTTCACGCTGACATCCTTGCATCGCTTGCCCAAATTCGGTTCCGATCATTTTCCCGTCTTCATTGAACTGACTTATGACCAGGCCCGCGGGGCAGTTCAGCATGGCTTGCAGGCCGATGCCGATGACAAGCAGCTGGCCGAGGAAAAGATCGCCGCCGAACCGGTGAGCGAGGACGACGTCCACGAGCCGCAAGCCTGAGCAGGGCCGGCAGCGCTGCAACACGGCCGGCGGCCCCTTGCGGACCGGCAGGCACCGGCCAGCCGCGCAGCAAGACGCCTGCGACCCTAGTGCGACACTGCCTGCGACAGGATGGCGTAGGCCGGTCCCGTCTGCGGCTGCTCCAGCAGCACGGTCAGCTCGGTGAAGGTGCACATCATGGTCACCACGCTGATCTTGTTCCACGCCAGCTTTTTCAGTACCGAGTGATATACCCCGGGGGTCTTGAGCGTTTCGGGATTGAGGCGCAGGGTCAGGGCGGTCAGGTTGTCGACCCGCACCAGGTGGCGCTCGTTGGCAAAGGCCGACTCCACCACATGCAGCAGCGGCCGGCTGCATACCACCAGCATTTCATGCACCCCGCGCGTGACCGACACGAACCGGTCGGGATGGCGCTCGGCCAGCGCCAGCAGCTTGCGCTGGCATTCATTGCTGTTGTCCGACAGGCGGTAGGTGACCAGGGTCAGTTCGGTGCGCGTGGTCAGTTCGCCCATGCGCGGCGCCAGCATGATGGGCTTGGCTTCGCCCTGCTGGGGCAAACGCTCGGACAGGCGGCGCAGCGCCATGACGACGGCGGCCTGGCCCACGGGCTTCCATAAATCCGATTCAAGCTGCGGCCTCAGCTGGCGCGCAAGCTCCGACAGGTTGATCAGTCCGAGCGACATCCCCTCGGTCAGAAATGCCGACTCGGAGACAATTTGCTCGACTTTGGTGGCGATCGAAAGCATGTCTTTCACGTCCTCTTTGAAAAGGCGCGGGTGGTTCGTGCTAATGGCAGGCGGCGGCGGGCGCCGACGTCACCGTCGAATGAACGCGCGGGCTTACTTGGGCTGGAGATGCGTGCGCCGGCGAACCGGGCAGCGGGCCAGTTCAAATGTGAGGGGGGCGTACCGAGGGCGAGGGTGGACCGGAAGCGCGGCCGAAGGCCAGGAGCGAAGATGACGTCATGTTTTTCCCGTTTAACTTTAGTGCGCTTGACGGAGATGGCCGCTGGCGCTTTTTTATCGATAGCCACCTGCGTCGATAACGCGGTAACTTGACTTTAGTGTAATCCTCTTCTTGAGAAAAACGCAATCGAATTGATGGGGCAAATCTAACGAATTGTTTCATTTCTGCACGCGCGTCCGTCTGCCGCACACGCGGGAAATAAGGGAAGTTGAGCTCTGTCAACAAAACATTCTACGGAAAATTGCATTTTGACCCGTGAAGTTACCAAAAAAAATGTCCAGAACTGAACAAAACTGCCTGTCTCGACTCAAATCCAAATTTTATTGACAGGCATTGGCCTGGGAGAATAGTGTCAAATCCCCGCGTGCTATCGCCAGCGATTCGTCTGCGGGGCCAGCCACGGTCATGTGGCACCCATACCAACAACAACGATTATCAATTGGAGAAATAATGAACTTTCAAAAGACTTTGCTTGCCGCATCGATCGCTGTGCTCCCCCTTTTCATGGCCGGCCAGGCGCTTGCTACCGGCCCGCTGATGGCGCCACCGAGCGCCATGGCATCGGCGCAGGAAGTCGCCTCGATCGTGGCCAAGCTGGCGGCCACGCGCAGCGCCAAGGGCCTGGACCAGAATCATGGCTTTGCCGTGAGCACCCAGCATCCCGGGGTGGCAGGCACCAAGATCACGCGCGCGGCCCACACCTTCAAGGGCGTGCGCGTGTTCAAGTCCGATTCGGTCGTGGTGACCGACATGGCCGGCGAGATCATTTCCGAGTCGTCGTCCGACCGCCGTGCCAACCTGGGCAGGGGTTCTGCCAACACCCTGGCCGGCACTGCCGACTTTGACGTCACGCCCGCCATTACGGCCGACGCTGCCATCAATACGGTCTTGCGCAAGGTGGCACCGAATGCCACCCACGCCACCCCGCCCAGCGCCGAATTGATCATCTACCCGATCATCGAGGACAAGCGCGCACCGGGCGCCGAGGACAAGGCCGAAGCCGAACTCAACGCAGTGGACGTGGTGGAAACCGTCACCGGCTACGAGCTCGCTTACCTGGTCCAGACCCGCATGGACAGCGCTGGCAAGGCCATTTATCACGACACCATTGTCAGCGCCAAGACCGGCAAGATCCTCAAGCAGTGGAATGCCCTGCAGACCGTCATCGGCAGCGGCAAGAGCCAGTACAACGGCACCGTTCCCCTGTCGACGACGGCCGTGTCGGGCGGCTTCCAGATGAAGGACCCGCTGCGCGGCACCGGCGGCGCCTTTGGCAACATGGCCATCACCAACGCCAACCACACCACCAGCGCGGGCGCGGTCTATACCGACGCCGACAACGTGTGGGGCGATGGCTTGCAGTACATCGCGGGCGGCAGCACCACCAATGCCAACGGCCAGACCGCGGCCGTGAATGCCATGTGGGGCTTGATGAACACCTACGACACGCTCAAGAACGTGCTGGGCTGGCAGTCGCTCGACGGCCGCAATACGGCCACCCACATCGCCGTGCACGTCAATAACAATTACGACAATGCGTACTACAGCTCCGGCTGCAAGTGCATGTTCATCGGCGACGGCGGCAGCGCCTTTACCAACCTCGGTTCGATTGACGTGATCGGCCACGAAATGGGCCACGGCGTGACCGACGCCACGTCCGGGCTGATCTACAGTGGCGAGTCGGGCGGCCTGAACGAATCGCATTCGGACATCATGGGCGAGATGGTGGAAGCCTACGCCCGCGCCGGCGGCACCGGCGCCACCATCCCCAACAGCGGCAATGACTGGATGACCGGCAAGGAAATTGCCAAGAGCGGCAATCCGCTGCGCTACCTCTACAAGCCAAGCCTGGACAACCGCAGCCCGGACGCCTGGTACAGCGGCATCTCCAACATTGACGTCCACCTGTCGAGCGGCCCCAACAACCGCATGTTCTACTTCCTGTCGCAAGGTTCCAACGCCACCTCGTCCTCGCCTTACTACAGCCAGTACCTGACCCAGACCCCGCGCAACATGACCGGCATCGGCAGCGACAAGGCGTTCCGCATCTGGTTCAAGGCCCTGACCACCAAGTTCACCGCCTCGACTAATTACGCCAATGCGCGCAACCTGGTGATTCAGTCGGCCACCGAACTGTATGGCGCCAGCAGCCCGGAAGTGACGGCCGTCAAGCGCGCCTACGCGGCGATCAACGTGGGTGCCGACGTGCCCGAGAGCACCGATCCGGACGCGCTCAGCATCACGTCGCAGCCGCAGAGCCGCACGGTGGCAGTGGGCGCCAGCGCCACCTTCTCCGTCACCGCTGCCGGCGGCGCCGGTGGCTATACCTACCAGTGGCTGCGCAACGGCAGCGCCATCAGCGGCGCCACTTCGTCCAGCTATACCCTGACGGCGGCCGCCGGCGACAATGGCGCCCAGTTCTCGGTACGGGTAGGCGATACGTCAGGCGCCACGGTCACCAGCTCGGCTGCGACGCTGACGGTGGGTACCGGTGCCAGCGAAAAGATCGTCAACGGCGGCTTTGAATCGGGCACCTCGCCATGGACCGGCACCACCGGCCTGATCGGCACGTTCTCGGGCCAGACCGCGTTCGAGGGTTCGCGTTATGCCTGGTTTGGCGGCAATGGCAGGTCTACCACGGAAAACCTGGGCCAGTCGGTCACGATTCCGTCGACTGCCACCAGCGCCGACCTGACCTTCGCCATGCATATCGACACCGCTGAAACCACCTCCAGCACGGCCTACGACCGCCTGGTGGTGACGGTGAAGAGCTCGACCGGTTCGACGCTGGGCACCCTGGCCACGTACAGCAACCTGAACAAGGCTGCCGGCTACCAGACCCGTTCGTTCTCGCTGCTGGCGTACAAGGGCAAGACCGTGACGCTGCATTTCGCCCTCACGGAAGACTCGTCCCTGCAGACTTCCTTCGTGGTCGACAAGGTGAGCCTGCAAGTGCAATAAATCCCGCAAGTCCAGGGCAAGGGAAAGCGCGCCCTGATGTGACAGCCCCGGCTCGCGCCGGGGCTTTTTTTTTACGGATGCGGAAGAAAGGGGCCTTGACTGGCGCTAACCGATCCGGCGCGTCATGATGGTGTAGGCGAGCGAGTCGCCATCGATGCGGAACATGTCGTCGATTTCACCGATCTGGTGAAAGCCGCATTTTTTATAGAGGCCGATGGCCGCTTCGTTAATCGACATCACGTCCAGGTCAACCCACGCGAAGCCCTGTTCCTGTGCCCAGCGCACCGCCACGTCAATGAGCTGTTCGCCCAGGCCCTGGCGCCGGTGGCTGCGTTGCACGCCCATGCCCAGCAGGCAGCGGTGGGCCGCCACTTTTTCAGGCCGCGCACGCAGGTCGATATGGCCGGCGATGCTGCCATCGCTTGCGTACGCCACCCAGGGGCGGCGCCAGCCCGGCTGGCCGACTGCCACCAGCATGCCATTGCGGATGCTGGCCTGCTTCTCGGGCGGGAAGCCGGCCTGGCTGCGCGGGATCGGCATGAACAGTGCCGTGCCGTCCTGGCCGTTGTCGAGCAGGTGGTCGTTCAGGTAGGTAAACAGCACCGGCAGATCGGCTTTCAGGGCCGGGCGAATCGTGAACGGCATCGGTAGTCCTACAGCGCCCGCGCGATGAGGATTTTCTGGATGTCGCTGGTGCCTTCGTAAATCTGGCACACGCGCACGTCGCGGTAGATGCGCTCGACCGGGAAGTCGCTCACGTAGCCATAGCCGCCGTGCACCTGGATCGCGTCCGAGCACACGCGCTCGGCCATCTCTGAGGCAAACAGCTTGGCCATGGCGGCCTCTTTCAGGCATGGCAGGCCGGCATCCTTCATCGATGCCGCATGCAGGATCAGCTGGCGCGCCGCTTCGATTTGCGTGGCCATGTCGGCCAGCCGGAACTGTACCGCCTGGTGTTCGTAGATGGGCTTGCCGAAGCTTTCGCGGTCCTTGGCATAAGCAAGGGCGGCCTCGAATGCGGCGCGCGCCATGCCCACCGCCTGCGAGGCGATGCCGATCCGGCCACCCTCTAAGCCTGACAGGGCGATCTTGTAGCCCTGACCCTCGGCACCGATCAGATTGTCGGCCGGGATGCGGCAATTCTCGAACAGGATCTGCGCCGTGTCCGACGAGTGCTGGCCCATCTTCTGCTCCAGCCCTGCCACGATGTAGCCGGGCGTGGACGTGGGCACCCAGAAGGCGCTGATGCCCTTCTTGCCGGCCGCCTTGTCCGTGACGGCCAACACAATGGCCACGTCGGCGTATTTGCCGCTGGTGATGAACTGCTTGGTGCCATTGATGACGTAATGGTCGCCGTCACGGGTGGCGGTGGTGCGCAGGGCCGAGGCGTCGCTGCCGGTATGCGGCTCGGTCAGGGCAAAGGCGCCCAGCATCTCGCCCTGGGCCAGGGGGCGCAGCCATTGCTCCTTCTGGGCGTCGCTGGCATACATCATGGCGATGCTGCACACCGGGCAGTTGTTGACCGAGATGACGGTGGAGGTGCCGCCGTCGCCGGCAGCGATTTCTTCGAGCACCAGCGCCAGCGACACGTAGTCCATGCCGGCGCCGCCCAGTTCTTCGGGCACCGCCACGCCAAACGCGCCCAGCGCGGCCAGCTCCTTGAGCTCCGCGGCGGGGAAGTGGTGTTCCTTGTCCCAGCGCGCGGCCTGGGGCGCCAGGCGCTCCTGGGCAAAGGCGCGCACGGCGTCGCGGATCATCTGGTGTTCTTCGGTCAGTATCATAGGTCGGCTTGTCAGTGGCTTACCAGGGAATTGGCGTGCCGTCGTAATTGAGGAAACTGCTGTCGTAGTCGGGCGTGATGCGCTCCATGGTGGCGCGCAGGCCGGCCACGGCCACCTCCACGTCCAGCTGCGCGCCTGCGCCGCCCATGTCGGTCTTGACCCAGCCCGGATGCAGTGCCACGCAGGTGGCCTGCGAGGACAGCGCCGTGTCAACCAGCACCGAATTGAGCGCGGCCTTGCTGGCGCGGTACAGCGTGGCGTTGGCGGCGCTGCGTTCGCCGATCGAACCCATGGCCGAAGAGAGCACGCCCACCTTGTCGGCCAGCGGCGCGAGCATGGGCAGGATGCGCATGGCCGCCAGCACGTTGGTGTGCATCACTGCGTCAAATTCTTCCTGCGTGGGTGGCCCGTCATGGCGCGGGCCGAACATGCCGGCGTTGAGGAAGGCCACATCGAGCGACTCCTGCGCCAGGCTGGTGCCGAGCGCTTCGATCGCGTCAAGTTCCGTCACATCGACCTGGAACGCTTGGGCGCCCATGGCGGTGAGGCTGTCGCAATCCTCGCTGCGGCGGGCCGTGGCCAGCACGCGCCAGCCGTCATGCAGGTACTGGCGCGCCAGTTCCAGGCCAATGCCGCGCGAGGCGCCGATGATGAGCGCAGTGCGCATCACATCATCTCGATGGCCATGGCGGTGGCTTCGCCGCCGCCAATGCACAGCGAGGCCACGCCGCGCTTGCCGCCGGTCTTTTTCAGCGCGCCCAGCAGGGTGACGATGATGCGCGCACCGGAGGCGCCAATCGGGTGGCCCAGGGCGCAGGCGCCGCCATGGATATTGACCTTCTCGTGCGCGATGCCCAGGTCGTGCATGGCAGCCATCGGCACCACGGCAAAGGCTTCGTTAATCTCGAACAGGTCCACGTCCGACGGCGTCCAGCCGGTTTTGGCGAACAGCTTTTTCATGGCGTCCACCGGGGCGGTGGTGAACAGGTTCGGCTCCTGGGCAAAGGTAGCGTGGCCGACAATCTTCGCCAGTGGTGCCAGGCCCAGTTCCTTCGCCTTGGATTCGCGCATCAGCACCAGCGCGGCGGCGCCGTCGTTGATGGACGAGGACGAGGCCGCGGTGATGGTGCCATCTTTCTTGAAGGCGGCGCGCAGGGTCGGGATCTTGTCCAGCTTGGCCTTGAGTGGGCCTTCGTCGCGGCTGATGACGGTGTCGCCTGCGCGGCCGCTGACGGTCACCGGGGCGATTTCCCAGTCAAACGAGCCATCGGCGGCGGCGGCCTGCGCGCGCTTGACCGAGTTGATGGCAAAGTTGTCCTGCGCTTCACGCGTGAATGCGTACTTGGCGGCGCACTCTTCGCCGAAGGTGCCCATCGAGCGGCCTTCACCCGTCTTTTCATTGCGCGAGTAGGCGTCTTCCAGGCCGTCGTACATCATGTGGTCGAACATCATGCCGTGGCCGATGCGCTGGCCGCCGCGCGCCTTGGGCAGCAGATAGGGTGCATTGGTCATCGATTCCATGCCGCCTGCCACCACCACGTCGGCGCTGCCGGCGGCGATGGTGTCATGCGCGAAGATGGTGGCCTGCATGGCGGCGCCGCACATCTTTGACAGCGTCACGGCACCGGCCGACAGTGGCAGGCCGCCCTTGATGGCAGCCTGGCGTGCCGGGGCCTGGCCCTGGCCGGCCATCAGGCAGTTGCCCATGTAGACGTGTTCGACCAGCTTGGGGTCGAGGCCGGCCCGCTCGACGGCGGCGGCAATGGCCACGCCGCCCAGGTCGTTGGCGGACTTGGTGCTGAAGTCGCCCTGGAAGCCGCCCATGGGGGTGCGCGCTGCGCCGACGATAACGACAGGATCATTCATTGTTCATGTTCTCCAGATAAGGTGGCAGGTTCGGCGGCGCACTGGCCGCCGGGGTGGTTGGGGATGTCTGGTGGCTGAAACGCACCTGCTGCGGATAGGGAAAGACATCTTCGATATGGCCGGCCAGGATGCGCTCCTTGCGCGACTGCCAGAAGTCGCGCGTGAGCAGGTCGGCGTGGTGCTGCAGAAAATACTTGCGGATCTTCGCGTTGCCGAGCAAGAAGCGCCCGAACTGCTCCGGGAACACGTCGTGCTTGCCGATGGTGTACCACGGCTCGGCCGACATTTCTTCTTCCTCGTTGCGTGGCTCGGGGATGTTGCGGAAGTTGCAGTCGGTGATGTATTCGATCTCGTCGTAATCGTAGAACACCACCCGGCCATGGCGGGTGACGCCGAAGTTCTTGTACAGCATGTCGCCCGGGAAGATATTGGCGGCCACCAGTTCCTTGATGGCGTTGCCGTATTCCAGGATGCCATGCTCGATCAGCGCGTCGTTGCCGGCCTGCTCGGCATTGGCCAGGAACATATTGAGCGGCACCATGCGCCGTTCAATGTACAGGTGGCGGATGATGATGCGGTCTTCCTCGAATTCCACCAGCGAGGGCGCGTGATGCATGAGCTCGGCAATGAGCGCTTCGGAAAAGCGCGCCACCGGAAAGGCGACCATGGAGTACTCGAGCGTGTCGGCCATGCGGCCCACGCGGTCGTGGTTCTTTACCAGCAGGTACTTTTCCTTGATCTGGGCGCGCGTGGTTTCCTTGGGTGCCGGATAGAAATCCTTGATCACCTTGAACACGTAGGGAAACGAGGGCAGGGCAAACACCAGCATCACGAGGCCGCGGATACCGGGGGCAATATCGAACAGGTCGGACGTATGCTTGAGATGCTGCAGGTAGTCGCGGTAAAACAGCGTCTTGCCCTGCTTTTGCAGGCCGAGGATGGTGTAGATCTCGCTGCGCGGCTTGCGCGGCAGCAGGGTACGCAGAAATTGCACGTAGGCCGAGGGCACTTCCATGTCCACCAGAAAATAGGCGCGGGTGAACGAAAACAGGATCGTGATCTGTTCGTGGTCGAACAGCACGGTATCGAGCACGAGCTGGCCGTGGCGGTTGTGCAGGATGGGCACGACAAACGGGAATTCACGGTTGCCATTGATGCCCTTGCCGACGATGTAGGCGCCCTTGTTGCGGAAAAACAGGCTCGAGAGCACCTGGATCTGGTGGTTCGGCTCCAGCTGCTGCTGGCCAAAGCTTTCCTTCAGGCGCGCTTCAACCTGGGCGATATCGCGGTCCAGGTTGGCAAACGGGCAGTTCAGCTGGAAATTGGTGACGATGCGCTTGAGCGCAAAGCGCAGGCCATCCTGGGCCGGGTAATACACGCGGTACGTGGGCAGCAGTTCTTCGGTTTCGATGTATTCGGTGGACGCGACCGGCCGCACGAAGATATATTCGTTGTGGAAGTAATTGCGGTGCAGGATGTTGCAGCACACGGAATTGAAGAAGGTTTCGGCCAGTTCCGGCTGCTTGTGGTCGGACAGCATGCCGATGTAGTGCAGCTTCAGTTCGCGCCATACTTCATCGCTCAGCTCGCTGTTATCGTATTCGTCTTCCAGGATTTGCACGCATTCCTGCACGCGCTGGTCGTAAAAGCCGATCCGCTCGCGCGCCGCCTGCTGGGCCACGGCCCAGGCGCCCGTTTCAAAGTGGCGCTTGGCGGTCTGGCTGGTCTGGCGGAACAGGCGGTAGTGCTTGTCAAAGCCGTCCAGGATCGTGCGCGCGATATCGAACGCAATCTGGGAAGACAGCAGTTTGGGGAACGCGACTTGAGTCATCGGCTTTTACTCATCGGCTTCTGCAATAGAGGAGGCTGGAAAAGCTATTCTATAAGATGGGATGAGCCGGCGTTCAGGACGGTGGAAAACGGCCTTGCAGCCACCTCCACCAAGAGCCCTTTACTTGGTTTCGGCAAACAGTTCACGGCCGATCAGCATGCGCCGGATTTCACTGGTGCCGGCGCCGATTTCATACAGCTTGGCATCGCGCCACAGGCGGCCGACCGGGTATTCATTGATGTAGCCATTGCCGCCCAGGGTCTGGATGGCTTCGCCGGCCATCCAGGTGGCTTTCTCGGCCGAATACAAGATGGCGCCGGCCGCATCCTTGCGCAGGTTGCGGATCGCTTCCGGCGAGGTGGCGCGGTCGCAAGCCTGGCCCACGGCGTACACATACGCCTTGCACGCCATCATGGTCGAGTACATATCGGCCAGCTTGCCCTGCATGAGCTGGAATTCGCCGATCGGCTGGCCGAACTGCTTGCGGTCGTGCACGTAGGGAACCACGGCGTCCATGCAGGCCGCCATGATGCCGAGCGGGCCGCCGGAGAGCACGGTGCGCTCGAAGTCCAGGCCCGACATGAGGACATTGACGCCCTTGCCCAGGCCGCCGAGCACGTTTTCGGCCGGCACTTCGCAATCTTCAAACACCAGTTCACCCGTGTGCGAGCCGCGCATGCCCAGCTTGTCGAGCTTTTGCGCGATCGAAAAGCCCTTGAAGCCTTTTTCGATGAGGAAGGCGGTCATGCCGCGCGGGCCCGCTTCCAGGTCATTCTTGGCGTACACCACCAGCACATCGGCGTCCGGACCGTTGGTGATCCACATCTTGGTGCCGTTCAAGACCCAGCGGTCACCCTTGAAATCGGCGCGCAGCTTCATGCTGACCACGTCGGAACCGGCGTTCGGCTCGGACATGGCCAGCGCGCCCACGTGTTCGCCGGAAATGAGCTTGGGCAGGTATTTGCGCTTTTGCTCTTCGCTGCCATTGCGCTTGATCTGGTTGACGCACAGATTCGAGTGAGCGCCGTAGGACAGGCCAACCGATGCGGAGGCACGCGAAATCTCTTCCATGGCAATAATATGGGCCAGGTAGCCCATCTGGGCGCCGCCATATTCTTCGTCGACCGTGATGCCGAGCACGCCGAGATCGCCCATCTTGCGCCACAGGTCCATCGGGAACTGGTCGCTGCGGTCGATTTCCGCCGCGCGCGGGGCGATTTCGGCCGCAGCGAACTGCTGCACGGTCTCGCGCAGGGCGGCGATGTCTTCGCCGTGGTCAAAGGTCAGGCCTGGGAGTTGCAGCATGTGGTCCTCGCGGAAATCAAGAAGGGGAAGCGTTCATCATACCGGTGTTTGACGTTAACGTAAACGTCAAGGCGCGCCGGATTCAGCCTGCTTGCTCGCCGGAGACGGTGTCGCCCCGGGCCGCGCTGTCGGCCAGCATGCGGCGGCATTCCTCTTCGTGCGCCGCGATTTCAGCCAGCGCCATGGCAATGTCCTCGCGCTGCTGCTCGAGCGTGGCGCGCTGGGTCGCCAGGACCCCGAGAAAGCGGTGCATCTGGGCCACGGTGTCCTTGGGCGACTCGTACATGTCCACGATACTCTTGATTTCCGACAGGGTGAGCCCGAGCCGCTTGCCGCGCAGGGTGAGCTTGAGGCGGGTGCGGTCGCGCGCCGTATACACCCGGTTGCGCCCGCCCACGCCTTCGCGCGTGGGGCTGAGCAAGCCCTGGTCTTCGTAAAAACGGATGGCGCGGGCGGTAATATCGAATTCGCGCGCCAGTTCAGCGATGGTATAAGTACGCATGGGCAGCATGTGTTGTTCAGGGGCCGTGCAGAGGCGGTTGCAAAGAGCCGGGCCGCTTTCGCTTAGAATGGCGCGGTTGGCTTCCGTTTACGTCAACGTCAAGCACATTGTAGCGCGCCCTGCCGTCCGACCGGAGAATTGCTTTGAACCATCTTGAATCCCAGCTTGTCTATCCTTTCGGCGACACCGTTCCTTTGCCGGGGACGATCCACGCGCTGGCACCGGGCCTGTGCTGGTTGCGCATGCCGTTGCCATTTGCACTCGACCACATCAATCTGTGGCTGCTGCAAGACCAGCAGGCAGGTGTGGCGGGATGGAGTGCAATCGATTGCGGCGTGGCCAATGATGCCACCCGGGCCGCGTGGGGACAAGTGTTTGGTCAGCTGCAGGGCCAGGGCTTGCTGCGGGTGCTGGCCACCCACTGCCATCCCGATCACGTGGGCCTGTCTGAATGGCTGTGCAGCAAGTTCGATGCGCCATTCTGGGCCACCACGGGCGAATACGGTTTCGCGCGCATGATGTCGGCCGCGCTGCCAGGGGTGGACGGCGTGGCTGCCATTCCCCATTTCGAGCGCCACGGGCTGGTCGATCCGGCCCTGCGCGAGAAAATGGGCGAACGGCGCAATTATTATCCTTCCCTGGTGCCGGCGGTACCGCTGTCGTATACCCGCCTGCGTGATGGCGATGTCATCCCTGTTGGTGCGCATCGCTGGCGGGTGATCACCGGCTGGGGCCACTCGCCGGAACACGCCTCTTTCTACAGTGAAGAACTGGGCATGCTGATTTCGGGCGACATGGTGTTGCCGCGCATCTCCACCAATGTATCCGTATTTGCCGTGGAGCCGGAAGGCAATCCCCTGCAGCTATACCTGGACTCGCTGGCCAAGTTCAAGGACTTGCCCGCGGACACCCTGGTGCTGCCATCGCACGGCAAGCCGTTCCGGGGCCTGCACACCCGCATTGCCCAGCTGCGCGACCACCACAGCGCACGTCTGGCGGAAGTGCTGCAGGCATGCCAGCAGCCCAGGAGCGCGGTCGATATCGTGCCCATCATGTTCCGGCGTCCGCTGGACACCCATCAGCTCAGCTTTGCCCTGGGCGAAGCGCTGGCCCACCTGCACAAGCTGTGGGCCGACGGCTTGCTGCAACGCACCCGTGATGACGATGGCATCTTCCGCTTCCACACCATTTCCTGAAGTTTCTTACGAACGCGGGAACTTGACCCCCGTTTGATACTCAAAGTCAGGGTTATCAATGCGGGAAGGTTTTATCGTGCACCGTCCTGATTCCGGCATGTCATATTGAAAAAAACCGCTGTGCAATGTAGATCGCCTTGCCGGTCCAATTGTTACATGCAATATGCATTTTGTCACGATTGGTCTCAACATGGAAGAGACTGACTTTCATGACGTTGCGTGAAATAGTGCCACCCATGAATTCATCTAACGAACGGGAAAGCTTCAGTGAACGCTTGCAGCAGGCACTGAAGAACGCCCATTACTCACCTGACAGTCCCACCCGTTTGGCCCGGGAATTTAACATTCGCTTCGACGGACGGCCAATTACCGTGCATGCAGCCCGTAAATGGCTGGTGGGCGAAGCCATTCCCACACAAGAGAAGCTGCGCATGATTGCCCAATGGCTGGGCGTTCCTGCCGAATGGCTGCGCTTTGGCGGCGATGAAAGCGCGGCGCCGAGCGGCGATTCAAACAGCGCCTTATCCCGCTTTGAATCGGCCGATGTGAAATTAATCGCTGATTTGCAGCGGTTGGATGAGCACCATCGTCAAATTGCGCGCGAATTCATTCGCATGCTGGTACGGATTAACTACCAAAAGTAGTATTTTGTTTGCCTGATGCAGTCTGAACGCCCCAACCCCGCGTTTCCCGCCTCAACAAATTAATACGCTTCACCGTATTGTCGTGCGAGTCCGATTCGCACCATCGAGTACCTTCCACCGCGCCGCGCCTCATGACACCTTGATCGTTGACTGCCTGTGCATTCGTTACGGATGATTCCGCACGGCAATTTGACGAATGTGCAGCACAAAATCCGAATAGTGGATCATAATCGCTGAAGCAAGTGCAGTCTTGTCATTTTGATATATAGCACAGCCGAGGACGCCAACGCCTTATGAAAAGCAACTACAGCAACACCGCGCAACTCAAGGACCTGATGACCGTTCCGCCCATGACGGCTGCCCAGCACGCTGAAGTCATGCGCAAACGTATCCAGCACCGTCGGATGGTAGAAGAAGCAAAAGAGTTGAAGAAGGCCGATAGCTGGCAGTTCGACAAGCGATAATCCGCAACAACGGCCGCAGCAGCGCGGCCGCAAGCGCTGTGGGCCCGTCACTGCGGGCCGGACTGGGCCCTTACACCGGCTCCGGTGGGACGCCCTTCATGCCGGCCCAGCGCGGTGCCAGCGTGTGCTCCACCCCGAACAGGTCGATCACGCGGCTCACCGTGTGGTCCACCATCTCTTCGATGCTGGCCGGATTGTGATAAAAGCTGGGCAGCGGAGGAAACACCACACCCCCCATTTCCGTGACCGCCGTCATATTGCGCAGGTGCGCCAGATTGAACGGCGTTTCGCGCACCATCAGCACCAGGCGGCGGCGTTCCTTGAGCACCACGTCGGCGGCGCGCGCGATGAGATTGTCGGACATGCCAAGGGCTACCGAGGCCAGTGTCTTCATGGAGCAGGGGGCAATGACCATGCCGTCGGACTGGAAGGAGCCGCTGGCGATGGCGGCGCCGATGTCGCGGTTCTTGTGCACCACATGGGCGATTGCCTCGACGTCGCGCCGGGCCAGGCCCACTTCCTGGTGCAGAGTCAGGGCCGCGGCATCGGAAACCACCAGGTGGGTCTCGATGCCGGGCGTCGCCGACAAGTGCTGCAGCAGCCGCACGCCATACACGGCGCCCGTGGCGCCGGTGATGGCGACAATCAGCCGCCGCGGCCTGTCAGCCATCGATCAGGGCTTTGAGCTCGCCGGAGGCGTGCATTTCATTCATGATGTCGGAACCGCCAATGAATTCACCCTTGATGTACAGCTGCGGGATGGTGGGCCAGTTGGAGTAATCCTTGATCCCCTGGCGCACTTCCGGGTCTTCCAGCACGTTGACGGTGGCGATATTTTGCACGCCGCATTCCTTCAGGATCTGGATGGCACGGCCGGAAAAGCCGCACTGCGGAAACTGGGCCGTGCCCTTCATGAACAGGACCACGGGTGTCGAGGATACGGTTTCTTTGATCCAGCTTTGTACGTCGCTCATGGCTTGCCTTTGTATTGAATGGGAATAGATGGCGCCATTTTATAAGAAAACGCCGCCGCCGGTATGTGCCGGGTGCCGGCAGGGGCTTGCCTAGCGCGCGCCGGGAATGCGCTTTTCAAAGCAGGCCGCCTCGGGACGGCCCCGATACTGGCCATAGTTGGCAATCCGGGTATAGCCATGGCGCGCGTAGAATGCCATGGCACGGGTATTGACGCAGCGTGTCTCGAGCCACAGGCGCGAGTAGCCCAGGGCGTGCGCGGTGTGTTCCAGGTAGGCCAGCAGGGCCGCGCCCGCGCCGCCTGAACCGGGGCGCGCGTACATGCGCTTGATTTCGCCGATGTCCCCTGTCAGCTGCCGCAGCGCGCCGCAACCGAGCGCCCGGCCGTCATCATCCCGGGCCAGGGCGAAGGCCGCGCCCGGCCCACGCACATCGTCCGGCGCAAAGGAGGCCGCGCCGCTGCTGCCGGTGATGGCTTCCAGCGCCGCCGACAGTTCGGCCAGCAGCAGCTGCGCGTCCGGGTGATCCGGGTCGCAGGCGCCCACCTTCATCAGCCACGCAGCTTGGCAAAGGCGGCCGCCATCGAGCCGCCCACCGGTGCCGCCGGCTTGTTCTGGTGCTGCGCGAGGCTGCGCCGGTCATTGCGGTCGCCACGCTGCTCGGGCTTCGATCCTGGCTGCGGCGCGCTGTCCGTCAGGCGCATGGTGAGCGCGATGCGCTTTCTCTTTTCATCGACTTCCAGCACCTTCACCCGCACCACCTGGCCGGCCTTGACCACCGTGTGCGGGTCCTTGACGAAGGTGTTCGACAGCGCCGAGATGTGCACCAGGCCATCCTGGTGCACGCCGATATCGACGAATGCGCCAAAGGCGGCCACGTTGGTCACCACGCCCTCCAGGATCATGTCCGGACGCAGGTCGCGGATCTCTTCCACCCCTTCCTTGAAGGTGGCGGTGGTGAACTCCGGCCGCGGGTCGCGGCCCGGCTTTTCCAGCTCCTTGAGGATGTCGGTAATGGTGGGCACGCCAAACTTGTCATCGGCGTAGCGCGCCGGGTTGAGCGTCTTGAGCAGGGCCGTGTCGCCGATGACCGCCTTCATCTCCTTTTTGATATCGGCCAGGATCTTTTGGACGAGCGGGTACGATTCCGGGTGCACCGCCGACGCGTCCAGCGGATTGTCGCCGCCCATCACGCGCAGGAAGCCGGCGGCCTGCTCGAATGTCTTCTCGCCCAGGCGCGGCACGGCCTTGAGGGCGGCGCGCGAGGCAAAGGCGCCCTTCTGGTCGCGGTAGCTGACGATGCTCTGCGCCACCGCCGACGACAGCCCGGAAACGCGCGCCAGCAGCGGGGCCGATGCCGTGTTCACGTCCACGCCCACGGCATTGACGCAGTCTTCGACCACCGCGTCGAGCGAGCGCGCCAGCTGGGTTTGCGACACGTCGTGCTGGTACTGGCCCACCCCGATCGACTTCGGATCGATCTTCACCAGTTCGGCCAAAGGATCTTGCAGGCGGCGCGCGATCGATACCGCGCCGCGCAGCGACACGTCCATGTCGGGTAGCTCGCGCGAGGCGAATTCGGAGGCCGAATAGACCGAGGCGCCGGCTTCCGACACCACGATCTTGGTCATCTTCAGCTCCGGACGCTGCCGGATCAGGTCCTGCGCCAGCTTGTCCGTTTCGCGCGAGGCGGTGCCATTGCCGATCGAGATCAGCGAGACATTGTGCCTGGCCGCCAGCGCGCCCAGCACGTGAAGCGAGCCGTCCCAGTCGTTCTTTGGCTGGTGCGGGTAGATCACGGCCGTGTCGACCACCTTGCCGGTAGCGTCCACCACGGCCACCTTGACGCCGGTGCGCAGGCCCGGGTCCAGGCCCATGGTGGCGCGCTGGCCGGCGGGCGCGGCCAACAGCAGCGCCTTGAGGTTGAGCGCAAATACATTGATGGCATCGAGTTCGGCGCGCTCGCGCAGCGCGCCCATGAGTTCTGTCTCGAGGTGCATGAAGCTTTTCACGCGCCAGGTCCAGCGCGCCGTGTCGGTGAGCCACTTGTCGGCCGGGCGGCCCGCGCTCTTGATGCCGAAGCGCGCCGCGATGCGGCTCTCGCACGGGTTGTGGGGCGCATCCCACTTGGGCTTTTCTTCTTCCGTATCGAGCCGCAGCGTCACGTCCAGGATGCCTTCGCGCCGCCCGCGCATGAGCGCCAGCGCGCGGTGCGAGGGCACGGTGGACAGGCTTTCCGAATAATCGAAGTAGTCGGCAAACTTTTCCCCTTCTTCCTGCTTGCCTTCCACCACTTTCGATGCGACCACGCCGTGCTCCTGCACGTATTCGCGCAGCGCCTGCAGCAGCGTGGCGTCTTCGGCGAAGCGCTCCATCAGAATCTGGCGCGCGCCGTCCAGCGCCGCCTTGGTGTCGGCCACACCGGGATTGTTGCCATCCGGGCTGGTGAAGGCCTCGCGCAGGTAGTTGGCAGCTTCCTCCTCCGGGTGTTTGGTGGGGTCGGCCAGCAGGCCGTCGGCCAGCGGTGCCAGGCCCGCTTCGATGGCGATCTGGGCCTTGGTGCGGCGCTTTTGCTTGTACGGCAGGTACAGGTCTTCCAGCCGGGTCTTGTCTTCGGCGTGAGTGATGGTGTCAAGCAACTCCGGCGTCATCTTGTTTTGTTCCGTGATCGAGGCAACGATGGCGGCGCGCCGGTCTTCCAGTTCGCGCAGGTAGCGCAGGCGCTCTTCCAGCAGGCGCAGCTGGATGTCGTCCAGGCCGCCGGTGGCTTCCTTGCGGTAACGGGCAATGAAGGGGACGGTCGCACCTTCGTCGAGCAGGGCGATGGCGGCGGCAACCTGCACCGGCTTGGCAGCCAGTTCCAGGGCAAGACGTTGTTCAATAGTGGGCAGCATGGGGGACATCCTTGTCAATCAAGTGCGGAATGATACGCAATCGCTGCGATTGTGCCAGTCTTGACAGTGCCAGGCCTGTGTGCAAGACCTTTCCGGCTATTTCCGTATTGATACAAATCAAGGCTTATGGCGGGCTCTACGTGCGTACAAGAACAGAACACAAAATGGCCTTTGTCGGATAATATCGAGTGTTATCGTTTTCGATACTGCCCCGACAAAACTAATGCACACGATGGATTTAACGCGCGACGGCGCCCGTGAAGTGACCCCTGCAACGCCTGCGGCGCCGCATGCTCCCCATGCGCCCGCGCTGCCTGCACCCATTGCCAGCTGGCTACAACGGGTCGAGGCCGCCGCCCATCCCCAGCCCAAGCTGGAGATGGAACTGAAGGATCCAAAAGTTGCTCAGTACAAATTTGTGTACGTGATGGCGCCCACCAGCGGCGGGCGCCACGTGGCCATTTGCCTGTGCAAGGCGCGCCTCAAGCCCAATGGCGAAGTGGCGGCGGCCAGCCCGGTGAGCGAAGTGTTCTCCCTGTTGTCAGCCCCGCCCGCGTATCTGGAAGGCGATGACGAAGACCTGGTGCGCTTTTTCATTGCCATGCGCAGCGGTTCCACGTCGCAAGGCAGCAGTGCCACCGAACCAAAGGGCAAGGTCGGCGCCATCTTGCTGGAAATGCTGCTGCAACAGGACAAGCTCCTGTGGGCCAATTCCTGGCCCGACATGTCCAACGGCCTGGTCTATCCCCTGCAGCAGGGCCCGGTGCGCCAGGCCAACCTGGTGTGGCGCGACGAGGGCCGCAGCGCGCGCCTGGGCTGGGCGGTGGAGGCGGCCGAGGGTGCCACCCATCCCGGTGCCGACCAGATCGACTACATGCTGCCCACCGACCCGCCGTGGTACATCGATAACCTGTCCTGTGGCGCCCTGGCGCTCAACCGCGGCGGCGTCGACATTTCACTGGCCGACCTGCAAGCCCTGGTGGCCCAGGCCCCGGCCCTGACCGGCAATGACAAGAAGCGGGTGTCGCAGCTGTTGCTGGCGCACGGCTTGCAGCAGCTTATGCCGCTGCCCCAGCCGCTCACCCAGCGCATGCGCGACGACGTCAAGCCGCGCCCCTATCTGCTGCTCGACAGTGTGAATTTGCCGGACGGCACCGGTCAGCGCTGGCATGACTACGCCGTGCTGTCCTTTGATTACGATGGCGAGCGGGTGTCCTTCGACCCGGCCCAGCGCGTGGTGCGCCAGGTGGGCGACGTGACGGAAATTATTGCCCGCGATGCGGCGGCCGAGGGGGCCGCGCTCGAGGAGCTCACCGAGCTGGGATTTCGCAAGCCGGCCACGGCCCCCCTCAACGGCCTGGCCGGTGCCCTGCAGCTGGAAAGCCAGGCCCACTGGCTGCGCTTTGCTGCCGGCGACCTGGACGGCCTGGGCACGCACGGCTGGCATGTTCAGAAATCGAACAAATACCGCTACGACGTGGTCGAAGTGGAAGACTGGTATGCCGACATCGACGAACCGGAAGAGGCGGGCAATGCCTGGTTCGAGCTGGAGCTGGGCATCGTGGTCGCGCACAAGCGCGTGCCGCTGCTGCCGGTGCTGGTGCAGCTGATCCGCAGCGCCCCGCTCGACTTCAATCCCGAGGTACTGGCCGCCCATGCCGACATTGACCAGATGCTGGCCACGCTTCCGGACGGGGTGCGCGTGGCCCTGCCCTGGGGGCGCCTGAAACCCATCCTCGGCACCCTGGGCGAGCTGTATTTCAGCGACAAGATCAAGGCCAGGGTGCGCCTGTCGACCCTGGATGCGGCGCGCCTGGAAGACCTGGCGCGCGGCACCGACTTGCGCTGGACCGGTGGCGAGCAGCTGCGCGAAACAGGGCGCAAGCTGTCCCTGTTCGGCTCGGTGCAGAAAGTGCCGGCCCCGGCCGGCCTGCAAGCGACACTGCGCGACTACCAGGCCGATGGCCTGGCCTGGATGCAGTTCCTGCGCGAGTATGACCTGGCCGGCATCCTGGCCGACGACATGGGCCTGGGCAAGACGGTGCAGACCCTGGCCCACATCCTGGTGGAAAAGGAAGCGGGCCGGCTGACCAGCCCGGCGCTGGTGATTGCCCCCACCAGCCTGATGACCAACTGGCAGGATGAAGCGGCGCGCTTTGCCCCGGGCTTGCGCGTGCTGCTGTTGCAGGGCAAGGAGCGGCTGGAACAGTTCGACAAGATCGATGAAGCCGACCTCGTGCTCACCACCTATGCCCTGCTGCCGCGCGACGAAGAAAAGCTGCGTGAACATGATTACCACCTGGTCATTCTGGATGAATCGCATTACATCAAGAACAACCGCTCCAAGGCAGCCCAGAGTGCGGGCTTGCTCAAGGCACGGCACCGCCTGTGCCTGACCGGCACGCCGCTGGAAAACCACCTGGGCGAATTGTGGTCGCAATTCCATTTCCTGCTGCCGGGCTTGCTGGGCGATGAAAAGACCTTCAACAGCCAGTTCCGCCACCCCATCGAGCGCCAGGACGATCCGCTGCGGCGCGCCTTGCTCAACCGCCGCATCAAGCCTTTCCTGCTGCGCCGGACCAAGGACAATGTAGCCAAGGAATTGCCACCCAAGACGGAAATGGTGCGCAAGGTGGAGCTCTCCGGTGGCCAGCGCGACCTGTACGAGACCGTGCGCCTGGCCATGGACAAGAAGGTTCGGGATGAGATCGACAAGAAAGGGGTGGCACGCAGCCAGATCGTGATCCTGGAGGCGCTCCTCAAGCTGCGCCAGGTGTGTTGCGATCCGCGCCTGGTCAAGGCTTTGCCCAAGAAAAAGGACAGCGGCTCGGCCAAGCTGATCGACCTGATGCAGATGGTGGACGACCTGCTGGAAGAGGGGCGCAAGATCCTCGTGTTTTCGCAATTTACCAGCATGCTGGCGCTGATCCAGGAAGAACTCGATGCCCGCGGCATCAACTATGCCCTGCTGACGGGCGACACCAAGGACCGCGCGGCCCAGGTGGCAGCGTTCCAGCAGGGCGCGGTGCCGATCTTCCTGATCAGCCTGAAAGCGGGCGGGGTGGGCCTGAACCTGACCGCGGCCGATACCGTGATCCACTACGATCCCTGGTGGAACCCGGCGGCCGAAAACCAGGCCACCGACCGCGCCTGGCGCATTGGCCAGGACAAGCCGGTGTTTGTCTACAAACTCATTGCCAAGGGCACCCTGGAAGAAAAAATCCAGCTGCTGCAGCAGAAAAAGTCGGACCTGGCGCAGTCCATCCTGGCCGAAGGCGAAGCCCACAAGATGGCGCTGACGCAAGAAGATTTGCAGTCCATCTTTGCCCCTCTTGATGAATAAGCAACTTAGATGCTAAAAAGTTAAACATTTAATCACCATTGGCAGTATACTAGTTGGCAATATTTTTGCCGATGGTATGAAAGGTAAGCCAATGAGTCGTAGTACCCGCGTCAACAGCCAGCCACGCCCGGGACGCGCCGGCAGTGATCTCGCGGAGCAGTTTCGCGCGATTGCGGAGATGCATGGTGACATTGCCTGGGTGCTCGACTGTTACACGGGCAAGGTCTTGTACCTGAGCCAGTCGGCCATTCCCATGGCGGGCTTTGATGTGCACGACATCGAGTCGCAATTGCTGGACCCGGATGCCGCCGGGCCGCTGGCGCCCCTGTGCGCCGGCCTGCAGGAGCGTCTGCGCCGCTTTTCCGGCGGCGACCTGTCGCGCAAGCGCCTGGTGCGCTGCCATGAGCTGCGTACGGCCGGGGGCCGGACCATTCCTGTCGAAGTGACCTCCACTATCATGACCGATGCCAGCGGCGCACCCGACACCCTGGTCGGCACCGTGCGTGACATGAGTGAAGTGCACGCCAGGATGGACCATCAGCGCCGCTTTACCAGCATGCTGAACCACGAATTTCGCACCCCGCTTTCGACCATTGATGGCGCCATACAGCGACTGGAAGTTACAGGCGCGGATGCCGATGACGCCACCCGCCAGCGCTACCGCAAGATCCAGGTGGCGGTCGACCGTTTGATCGCCATGATGGATGAATACCTGTCGCCGGAGCGCATGGCGGAGGTCGGCGCCGCGAGGCCTGCCGATTCCGTGTCGCCCGCCCTGCTGCTCGAAGAAGCGGCCGATCAGGTACGCGCCAGCGGGCGCGCCGTGGACCTGGAAATCGGCACATTGCCGCCGCGCATACGCTGCCAGCCCAATGGCTTGCGGGTCGCCGTCAAAGTGCTGGTCGACAATGCGCTCCAGTATTCACCGGGGGACAGCCCCATCAGTCTCGGGGCACGCCAGGCCGACGGCGGCATTACCCTGACCGTGCGCGACCGCGGCAATGGCGTGCCCCCGGCCGACCTCGCGCGCATTTTCGACAAGCGCTACCGGGGCAGCAATGCGGCCGGTTTCGGCTCCGGACTGGGACTGTACATGGCCCGCTCCGTCATCGATGTGTATGGCGGCACCGTATCCGTTCAAAATGTTGCGCCCAGGGGTGCTGAATTCCGTATTTGGTTGCCGACCGGCAGCGGAACGGGGAAATGTGTTGCGCCGAAAGTGATCAACAGTGATAATTCTCGTGAATAAAGTGCAAGGGTAGGCACGATTGTTCTCGAAAAATCACTTCGGGCTCCACGAATTAAAGAAAAAATAGCCACCCATGACTCAAATCCTGATTGTAGAAGACAACGGCGATTACGCCGGTGACATGGCCGAGTTCCTGCGGGAACTCGATCACGAGGTATCGATTGCCAGAACGGCCGGTGAAATGTGGGCGGCGCTCACCAAGACCCCGGCCGCCGTGGTGGTGCTCGACCTGGGCCTGCCGGACGAGGACGGTTTTAACGTCATTCCCCGCATGCGCCAGCTGTATCCCGAGATTGGCCTGCTGGTGCTGACCGGACGCGTGGCGTTTGACAACCGCATCCTGGGCCTGCGCCTGGGCGCCGACCATTACCTGACCAAGCCGATCAAGTTCCCGGAACTGGCCGCCCACATCGAGGCGCTGGACCGGCGCGTGCGCCCGCAGGAGCCCTCCACGGCCCCGCAGCCCTCCAAATGGACGCTCAAGATCAGTGCGCGCCAGCTTGAATTGATGGGCGCGGTGATCGACCTGACGGAAAAGGAATGCAATTTCCTGCATTTGCTGACCATTAATACGCGGCCGGTGCCGCGCCAGGTGATCGTGGCCGGCATGGGGGGCGAAGATCCCGACGCCAGCCGCCGGGTGGACATGCTGGTGTACCGCCTGCGCAAGAAGGCGCGCAGCGGCCTGGGCCAGGATCTGCCGCTGCGCAGCGCTTATGGCGAGGGGTATAGCCTGTCGGCCGGGTTCACGCTGGCATGAGCCACAACCAATTCATGGCGTGTCGATTTCCGGTCGTCGTGGCGTCATTGCTGCTTAGCATCTCCGCCAGCCAGGCCTCTGCCGGGACTGTAACGAAGCAGCTCATTGTCGGAACCTGGGAGTGCGGACCTACCGTGATGAAAGGGCCTGACGTCACCGTCACGGCTTCCTATGTCCTCGAGCGCAAGCCCGACATGACGTTCATGCACACGGGTACCTCGCGCGTTGAGCCTAAAGGCCGTGAGGCCTTTACGTTTGATGCGACCTACCGCGGGACATGGAAACTTGCCGGCGATGTTTTGACATGGACATACACGGAATCAAAATTTGTTGGCTCGTCCCTTCCGCAGGTCACCCCCGAGATCGGTCAAAAGATCATCGACGATGAACACCGGAAGCAACCAATATCTTCATCGCGCGTGATTCGTGTGGACGCAAGGTCAATCAGCACGATCCCTGTAAAGCCGCTTTACGCGGCGGCTGCGGTAGCAAGTCATTGCAAGCGCAAGATGGAGGGTGCTGTGCTTCCATCGGTCGTGAAGCCGGCCGCAGGCTGAACTTATTGGTCGTAAAGGGCTCTGACGTAAGCCGCACTGTCCATCGAGGACAGGTGAGCGCCAGGAGCCAGCATCATGAAAACGAACTGGAGAGTTTCGCGGATTGCACTGCAATCGTCCTTCCGCCAAAGCGTGCCAGTCACGTCAATAACACTGCCTGGTTCGTCAGCGGCATGAAATTGGGGACAGAGTCGATCATGTTTAGTAAAATTGGTGCTTTACCTGATGTCCACGACTTATGGCCCGCCTGCCACGCTTTGTCCTGCCCGGTCACCCCCACCATATCCTGCAAACCGGTAATAACGGTCTGGCGATATTCATCGACGATGAAGACCGCCTGCGTTTCCTCGGCTGGCTGAAGGAAAGCGCCAGGGAATTCAAGGTGGCGATCCATGCCTATGTGCTCATGCCCGACCACCTGCATCTGCTGGCGACGCCGGCCGCTGCCGAAGGGCTGGCGCAGATGATGCAGCGCCTTGGCCGCTACTATGTGCCTTTTTACAACACCAAGTACGGTCGCAGCGGCACGATTTTCGCCGGCCGCTTCAAGACTTCCTTGATCGATTCAGAGAAATATTTCATGGCGTGCAGCCGCTACATTGAGTCCAACCCGGTGCGCTCAAAGCTGGTCGATGATGCCGCCGAGTATTCCTGGTCCAGTTATGCACACCATGTTGGCGTCACCCAGAATCCCGTCATTACCGACCACGCCTTGTACTGGGCACTGGGCAATACCCCATTTCAGCGCGAAGCGGCCTACCGCGAACTGAGCCGTCCCATGCTCAGTCAAAAGGAAATGGAAGTCATCGACGCTGCCGTCCTCAAGGGCTGGCCGCTGGGGTCGGACAAGTTCAATAGTGAGGTCCAGCAGCGAGCCAAGCGGCAGGTGCTGCCGGCTAAGCGTGGGCGGCCATTCAAGGTGGCGCCACGGCCGGACGGCGCTTAGCCTGGACGGCTGAAGTCGGTAATGTCGGCTTCGCGCACATCTGACAGCAGGGCAAAGAACGCCGGACGGCTGTGGTGCGTCAACAGTTCGCTGGCACCCTGGCCACGCAGCAGGGCGATGGCTTGTTCCGGTGGCAGGTGTGCGCTGGCCGACGCCGGCTTGCTGCTGACATAGCATTTTTTGCTGGCCACGGCCAGGTCCAGCAGCTCCCGCATTTCGGCGTAGCGCGCCTGTTCGCCCACCGACAGGGTCAGGGCGTCATACACCACCTCGGCCGGGCCGATTCCGGCAAATCTGCCCCTTGCCACCACGATCACCGTTGCCGCGCCTTCAGTCCCCCGGCCGGCAAAGAGGTCGACTTTTTCCGTCGATGGCAGGGAAATCAGGGTGAGCAGCGTTTGCAGCTGGATGGTCGTATTGACAGGGGCGGCCAAGGCGCGAATTGGTGTGTACATGATGTTTTCCCAGCAGATTAATTGACAAGCGACCTCAGCGGTCATGTGTATACTGTATATCCATACAGTATTTGTCAATTGATATTGCACATGTCGCAGAGTGCGCGAAATAGGATCTAGTCTGTCCCTATTTAATTTTTGCGACCAAGCCGGGAAAATTAATCCGACTCCGACCCTATTTATTCCTGTTGCTGATTCTGCTGCATTGCACTAATCTTGGCTTCTAGCCCATCAAATGCTGTGGAGATACCATGATTGCCCAAGGTTTGTACGATCCGTCCAATGAACACGATGCCTGCGGCGTTGGTTTCATCGCCCATATCAAAGGCAATAAAAGCCATGCCATCATTGAACAGGGTCTGTTGATCCTGAAAAACCTGGACCACCGGGGCGCCGTGGGCGCCGACAAGCTGATGGGCGACGGCGCCGGCATCCTGATCCAGATTCCGGATCAATACTTCCGTGACGAAATGGCCAAGCAGGGCGTGGAATTGCCGCCCCCGGGTGAATACGGTGTCGGCATGGTGTTCCTGCCGAAAGAGCACGCTTCGCGCATCGCCTGCGAGCAGGAAATCGAGCGCGCCGTGCGCATTGAAGGCCAGGTCGTGCTGGGCTGGCGCAATGTGCCGGTCGATGAAGCCATGCCCATGTCGCCCACCGTGCGCGACAAGGAGCCGGTGATCCGCCAGATCTTCATCGGCCGCGGCCCCGACATCATGGTCACGGACGCGCTCGAGCGTAAGCTGTATGTGATCCGCAAGTCGTCCGGCCACGCGATCCAGGCGCTCAAGCTCTTGCACGGCAAGGAATTTTTTGTGCCATCCATGTCCGCCCGCACCATCGTGTACAAGGGTTTGCTGCTGGCCGACCAGGTAGGCGTGTATTACAAGGACTTGCAGGACCCGCGCTGCATCTCGGCGCTGGCGCTGGTGCACCAGCGCTTCTCCACCAATACCTTCCCCGAGTGGCCGCTGGCCCACCCGTACCGCCTGATCGCCCACAATGGCGAAATCAATACCGTCAAGGGTAACTTCAACTGGATGCGGGCCCGCGAAGGGGTGATGAAGTCAGCCGTGCTGGGTGACGACCTCAGGAAGCTGTTCCCCCTCATTTACGAAGGCCAGTCCGACACCGCCTGCTTCGACAATGCGCTCGAACTGCTGATCATGTCCGGCTACCCGATCGCCCAGGCCATGATGATGATGATCCCCGAGGCGTGGGAAAACCACACCATGATGGACGACAACCGCCGCGCCTTTTACGAATACCACGCTGCCATGATGGAGCCATGGGACGGCCCGGCTGCCATGGCCTTCACGGACGGCCGCCATATCGGCGGCACCCTGGACCGCAATGGCCTGCGTCCTGCGCGCTACATCGTGACTGATGACGACCTGGTCGTCATGGCATCGGAATCGGGCGTGCTGCCGATTCCCGAATCGAAAATCATCCAGAAGTGGCGCCTGCAGCCGGGCAAGATGTTCCTGATCGACCTGGAAGCGGGCCGCATCATCGACGACAAGGAACTCAAGGACACTTATTCCAATGCCAAGCCGTACAAGGCGTGGATCAACTCGGTGCGCATCAAGCTCAACGAAATCAAGCTGGCCGAAAGCCAGCTGGCGCACAACCGCGCCAAGGACATGCCCACCCTGGCCGGCCTGGCCCGCGGTGAAAAGGCCCCGGCATCGGTCCTGGACCGGCAGCAAGCCTTCGGCTACACCCAGGAAGACTTGAAATTCCTGATGGCGCCCATGGCCCTGCTGGCCGAGGAAGCCACCGGCTCCATGGGCAATGATTCGCCGCTGGCCGTCATGTCCAACAAGCTCAAGCCCCTGTACAACTATTTCAAGCAACTGTTTGCCCAGGTCACCAATCCGCCGATCGACCCGATCCGCGAAGCCATGGTGATGTCGCTGGTGTCCTTCATTGGCCCCAAGCCGAACCTGCTCGACACCAACAACGTCAACCCGCCCATGCGCCTGGAAGTGTCGCAGCCGGTGCTCGGCTTTGACGACATGGCGCGCCTGCGCAACATCAGCCAGCACACGGGCTCGAAGTTCAAGTCGTACGAACTGAACATCTGCTACCCGGTTTCCTGGGGCAAGGAAGGCATTGAAGCGTCGCTGGCCTCGCTGTGCGCGGAAGCGGTCGATGCCGTGCGTTCCGGCCACAATATCCTGATCGTGTCGGACCGCAACGTCTCGGCCGAGCAGGTAGCCATTCCCGCCCTGCTTGCCACTTCCACCATCCACCAGCACCTGGTCGGCCGCGGCCTGCGCGCTTCCACCGGCCTGGTGGTGGAAACGGGCTCGGCCCGCGAAACCCACCACTTCGCCCTGCTGGCCGGCTATGGCGCCGAAGCGGTCCACCCTTACCTGGCCATGGAAACCCTGGCCGAACTGACGGCCGGCATGCCTGGCGATCTGTCGCCGGAGACGGCGGTGTACAACTACACCAAGGCCATCGGCAAGGGCTTGATGAAGGTCATGTCCAAGATGGGCATTTCCACCTATATGTCTTACTGCGGCGCCCAGATCTTTGAAGTCATTGGCTTGAACAAGTCGCTCGTGGAAAAGTATTTTAAGGGCACGGCCACCAATGTGGAAGGCATCGGCCTGTTTGAAGTGGCCGAGGAAGCGCTGCGCCTGCACAACCTGGCTTTTGGCGACGATCCCCTGCTGGCCGAAACGCTGGACGCCGGCGGCGAATACGCCTTCCGCGTGCGGGGCGAAGAACACATGTGGACGCCGGACGCGATCGCCAAGCTGCAGCATTCCACGCGCAGCAACAACTTCAACAGCTACAAGGAATACGCGCAGATCATCAACGACCAGAGCCGGCGCCACCTGACGCTGCGCGGCCTGTTCGAGTTCAAGCTCGACCCCAGCAAGGCCATTGCCCTCGATGAAGTCGAGCCGGCCAAGGAAATCGTCAAGCGCTTTGCCACCGGTGCCATGTCGCTCGGCTCCATCAGCACCGAAGCGCACGCCACGCTGGCCATTGCCATGAACCGCATCGGCGGCAAGTCCAACACGGGCGAAGGCGGCGAAGATCCTTTCCGCTACACCCAGGAATTGAAGGGCATTCCCATCAAGCAGGGCGAAACGATGGCCTCTGTCATTGGTGCCAAGAATGTGGTGGTCGACATCCCGCTGCAGGAAGGCGACTCGCTGCGTTCGCGCATCAAGCAGGTGGCGTCGGGCCGGTTTGGCGTGACGGCGGAATACCTGAACTCGGCCGATCAGATCCAGATCAAGATGGCCCAGGGCGCCAAGCCGGGCGAAGGCGGCCAGTTGCCCGGCCACAAGGTGTCGGAATATATTGCCAGCCTGCGCTTTTCGGTGCCGGGCGTGGGCTTGATTTCCCCGCCCCCGCACCACGACATTTATTCGATTGAAGATCTGGCCCAGCTGATCCACGACCTCAAGAACGCCAATCCGCGCGCCTCGATTTCCGTGAAGCTGGTGTCGGAAGTGGGCATTGGCACCGTGGCGGCCGGTGTCACCAAGGCCAAGGCTGACCACGTCGTCGTGGCCGGCCACGATGGCGGCACGGGCGCCTCCCCCCTGTCCTCGGTCAAGCATGCGGGCACGCCGTGGGAACTGGGCCTGGCCGAAACCCAGCAGACCCTGGTCCTGAACGGCTTGCGCAGCCGCATCCGCGTGCAGGCTGATGGCCAGATGAAAACCGGGCGCGACGTGGTCATCGCCGCCATGCTGGGCGCCGACGAAATCGGCTTTGCCACCGCGCCGCTGGTGGTGGAAGGCTGCATCATGATGCGCAAGTGCCACTTGAATACCTGCCCGGTCGGCGTGGCCACCCAGGACCCTGTGCTGCGCGCCAAGTTTTCTGGCAAGCCTGAGCACGTGGTCAATTATTTCTTCTTTGTTGCTGAAGAAGCCCGCCAGCTCATGGCCCAGCTTGGCATTCGCACTTTCGACGAACTGATCGGCCGCTCCGACCTGCTCGACAAGTCGCACGCCATCACGCACTGGAAGGCCCGTGGCCTGGACTTCAGCAATATTTTCTACCAGCCCAAGACCGACCGCGGCCTGGCCATTTACCACAATGAGTTCCAGGAGCATGGCCTGGAAAAGGCGCTGGACCACAAGCTGATCGCGCAAGCCAAGGCCGCGCTGGAAAAGGGCGAGCGGGTTTCCTTTATCTCGCCGGTCCGCAACGTCCACCGCACCGTGGGCACCATGCTGTCGGGCGAAGTGGCCAAGCGCTACGGCCACAAGGGTTTGCCGGACGACACAATCCACATCCAGCTGCAAGGCACGGCGGGCCAGTCGGCAGCGGCCTTCCTGGCAGCCGGCATCACGCTCGATCTCGTGGGTGAAGGCAACGATTACGTGGGCAAGGGCTTGTCGGGCGGACGCATCATCGTGCGTCCCAACACCGAGTTCCGTGGCTGGGCGGTGGACAACATCATCGTCGGCAACACGGTGCTGTACGGCGCGATTGCCGGTGAAGCCTTCTTCAACGGTGTGGCGGGCGAACGCTTTGCCGTGCGTAACTCCGGCGCCACGGCAGTGGTCGAGGGCTGCGGCGACCATGGCTGCGAATACATGACCGGCGGCACCGTCGTCCTGCTGGGCGCCACGGGCCGTAACTTTGCGGCGGGCATGTCCGGCGGCGTGGCCTATGTGTATGACCCGCAGGATGACTTTGAACGCAAGTGCAATACCACGATGGTCAATCTCGAACGTGTCATCAGCAGCAAGGAGCAGAGCGACCAGTCCGCCTGGCACAGCCAGAGCCGCGACAGCGAGCGCGAGTGCGACGAAGTGATTCTCAAGCGCCTGATCGAGCGTCATTTCAAGCATACGGGCAGTACCCGCGCCCGCAACCTGCTCGACAACTGGGCCGAGAGCCGCGGCAAGTTTGTGAAGGTGTTCCCGACCGACTACAAGCGCGCGCTGGAAGAAATGCACAACAGCAGCATGGAAGAAGCTGCCGAGAAGATCGCGGCGTAATGCCCAATTGAGATAAAAGGAAAAAACATCGTGGGTAAAATCACCGGCTTCATGGAATTCAAGCGTCAGGAAGAGAGCTATCTCGAACCGGCCGCGCGCCTCAAGAACTACAAGGAATTCGTCCTGCACCTGTCCGACCCGGAAGCAAAAGTCCAGGCCGCACGCTGCATGGATTGCGGCATCCCCTTCTGCAACAGCGGCTGCCCGGTCAACAACATCATCCCGGACTGGAACGACCTGGTGTACCACGGCAATTACCGCGCCGCCCTGGAAAACCTACACTCGACCAACAATTTCCCGGAATTTACGGGCCGCATCTGCCCGGCGCCGTGCGAGTCGGCCTGTACGCTCGGCATCAACAATGATCCGGTCGGCATCAAGTCGATCGAGCACAAGATCATCGATACCGGCTGGGAACACGGCTGGGTGGTGCCGCAGCCTCCTGCCAGGCTGACCGGCAAGAAAGTGGCCGTGATCGGTTCCGGCCCCGCAGGCCTGGCCGCAGCCCAGCAGCTGGCGCGCGCCGGCCACGCGGTGACGGTATTTGAAAAGAGCGACCGCATTGGCGGCCTGCTGCGCTACGGCATTCCCGACTTCAAGATGGAAAAGTCGCACATCGACCGCCGCGTCCAGCAGATGGAAGCGGAAGGCGTCGTGTTCCGCACCAGCGTGCTGGTGGGCAAGGATTTCCCCGCTTCGGTGAACAATTGGGCGAAGGAAACCATCTTCCCGGAAGACCTGGAAAAGGACTTTGACGCCGTCATCCTGGCCGGCGGCGCCGAGCAGCCCCGTGACTTGCCGGTCCCGGGACGCGAGCTCAAGGGCGTGCATTTCGCCATGGATTTCCTGCCCCTGCAAAACAAGGTCAATGCGGGCGACAAGGTGAAGGACCAGATCAAGGCAAGCGGCAAGCACGTGGTCGTGATTGGCGGCGGCGATACGGGTTCGGACTGCGTGGGCACCTCCAACCGCCACGGCGCAGCATCCGTGACGCAGTTCGAACTCCTGCCCATGCCGCCGGAACAGGAAAACAAGCCCCTCGTATGGCCGTACTGGCCCACCAAGCTGCGCACCTCTTCCTCGCACGAAGAAGGCTGCGAGCGCGACTGGGCGGTGGCCACCAAGCGCCTGGAAGGCAAGGGCGGCAAGGTGGACAAGCTGATTGCCTGCCGGGTCGAGTGGAAGGATGGCAAGATGGCCGAAGTGCCCAATTCGGAATTCGAGATGAAGGCCGATCTGGTGCTGCTGGCCATGGGTTTTGTGTCGCCGGTGCAGCAAGTGCTCGATGCTTTTGGCGTGGAGAAAGATGGGCGCGGCAATGCGCGCGCTGCCACCGATGGCGAAGGCTGCTACCAGACCAGTGTGCCGAAGGTGTTCGTGGCTGGCGACATGCGGCGCGGCCAGTCGCTGGTGGTGTGGGCCATCCGCGAAGGCCGGCAGGCGGCGCGGGCGGTGGATGAATTCCTGATGGGCTCATCGGTCCTGCCACGCTGAGGCCATTTTTTTTGCTCCCTGGTTACGCCAGGGTGGCGACAATTGGTCATAGTGTAGCTTGCCGTTCACAATTATTGCGCGCGCCGCCGGTGTGTGGGTTTGCTTTTGCTAAAATTCACGGTTTGCAATCGCATCCACGCCGCCTGTCAGGATGTCTTGCTCACCTGAAAGGATGTGAATGACGGACTGGACGCGCGAAGACCTGACCCTGGCCAACTGCGCCGACGAGCCGATTCATATCCCCGGCTCGATCCAGCCCCACGGCATCCTGCTCGCCTTTGATCCGGCCCTGACCCTGGCGGCCTGGAGCGCGAACTGCGGCGCCCTGCTTGGCTGCGTGCCTGCCCTGGGCATGGCGGCCGCGGCACTCCGCCTGCCTGATCCCGCCCTGGAATTGCTGAGCGACATACAGGCCGACCTGCACGGCGGCGCGGCCATGCCAATGGCGGTGGAGGTGACGATCGGGGGCCAGGAATACGACTGCATCATCCACGCCCACGAGGGCAGGATTGTGGCCGAGTTCGAGCACCGGGTGCAGGCTTCCGACGTGGTGGCCTCGTTTGCGCTCAAGGCCCACAGCGCCATTGAGCGCCTGAAACGCCAGCAATCGGTGGAGGCGCTGCTCAATATTGCCGTGACCCAGGTGCGCAGCCTTACCGGCTTTGACCGTGTGATGGCTTACCGCTTCCGCCACGATGACAGCGGCGACGTGGTGGCCGAAGCGCGCAGCGAGGCGCTCGAACCGTTTCTGGGGCGCCGCTATCCGGCCAGCGACATTCCGGCCCAGGCGCGCCGCCTGTACCTGATCAATACCCTGCGCCTCATTGCCGACGTCGGCTACACGCCGGTCCCCGTGTTCGGGCGCGAATCGGACGCCGCGCTCGACATGAGCCACGCCGTGCTGCGCAGCGTGTCGCCGATCCATATCGAGTACCTGCACAATACGGGGGTGGCGGCCTCGATGAGCATTTCCATCGTCTGCAACGGGCGCCTGTGGGGCATGCTGGCCTGCCATCACATGCGCCCCCACCAGGTGCCGTACTCGATCCGCATGGCGGCCGACGTGTTTGCCCAGGTGCTTGCCAGCACGGTGCAGACGCTCGAATCGCGCGCCGAGGCCGGCGCCATCGAACGGGGCGCCGAGCTCGGTTCGCAGCTGCTGGAAACCCTGAGCCAGGAGGACGACCTGATGCGCGCCCTGGAACAGCATGCACCGGCCCTGGCCGCCGTGCTGGAAGCGGACGCGCTGATCATGACGCAGCACGGCGACCTGCGCTGCCACGGCGAAGTGGGAAGCGAGCTGGCATCGCAGATTGTGGCGTCCGTGCCCGACCATGCCCAGGCGCTGTCGCAGCGCAACTGCCTCGACGACTGGCCGCCGGCCCTGCGCGCCCAGGTCGGCAAATGCGTGGGCATGCTGGTGCTCTCGTTCGACCCGGCCAGCCGGGGCATGCTGCTGGCGCTGCGGCGCGAGCAGATCGAAGCGGTGCGCTGGGCGGGCCCGCCCGACAAGGTCGTGGCGACCGGCCCCAACGGCCCGCGCCTGACGCCGCGCGGCTCGTTTGCCGAGTGGCGCGAAACCGTGCGCGGCCGGGCTGAGCCGTGGGACGCCACCGCGCTCACCATTGCCGGCCAGCTGCTGTCCAAGGTCAGCCGTTTCCTGGCGGCCCGCAATGCGGAAATTGAGCGTGCGCGCATGGAACTGATGGCCATGCTGGGCCACGATCTGCGCGACCCGCTGCAGGCCATCAACATGGCCGGCGCCCTGCTGGAGCGCGGCAGCCAGTCGGAGCTGATCGGGCGCCGCATCCAGTCGTCGAGCAACCGCATGGAGCGCCTGATCGGCCATGTGCTGGACATGAGCCGCATCAATGGCGGCATTGGACTGGGCCTGGAGCGCCGGCCCACGGCGCTCGACCAGCTGGTGCGCGAGCTGGTGGAAGAGACAGCGGCTGCCCATCCGGCCAGCATGTTCCGCACCGACATTGCCGAGCCGGTGATGGCGGTGGTCGACAGTGACCGCCTGGTGCAGGTGCTGTCCAACCTGTTGTCCAATGCGCGCCAGCATGGCGACCCGGCGGCGCCGATCACGGTGGGACTGGCCCGTGCCGGCGACGACGCCCTGCTCACCGTGCGCAACCACGGCCCGGCCATTGCGCCGGCCCTGGCCGCGCGCCTGTTCGATCCCTTCAAGCATACCTCGCTGAACAAGTCGAAGAACCGGGGTGGCGTGGGACTGGGCCTGTACATCGCCCAGCAGATCGTGCTCGGCCACCAGGGAAGCATGACTTATCATCACGCCGAGCCGGAAGTCGTGTTTACCGTGCGCCTGCCCTGCGCGCCGCCGGCGGCCACGGCGTGAATGTAACAAAGTTTTACGTTGGCAACTCTGATCCCCTTGGACTGGGTGCATTTTTCGCCTGTAATATCAACGGCTTAGCGTGAAAATTATCTGACGCACGGGTCAGTAGTGTTGTATTCTGAGCTTGTGCAATGCAGCAAAATCGGGGCCTCCCCAGCAGGGATTGCCCTTTCTGCACTACAATGCTGCATTGTCTAAAATGAGCAGTGCCGTGCCTAATCTTGTAGAAATCCGCGATTTACATTTTGCCTATGGTGATCGGTCGATTCTGTCGAACCTCAACATGGAATTCCCGCGCGGGAAGGTCATTGCCGTCATGGGTGGTTCCGGCTGCGGCAAGACCACGGTCCTGCGCCTGATCGGTGGCCAGATCCGTCCCCAGCAAGGGTCGGTCAAGGTCGCAGGCGAAGTCGTCCACGAGCTGGACATCGACAATTTGTACCGCCTGCGCCGCAAGATGGGCATGCTGTTTCAGTTTGGCGCCCTGTTTACCGACCTGACGGTGTTTGAAAACGTGGCCTTCCCGCTGCGCGAGCACACCGACCTGCCGGAAGAACTGATCCGCGACCTGGTACTCATGAAGCTGCATGCCGTGGGCCTGCGCAATGCTGCCCAGCTCAAGCCGTCCGAAATTTCGGGCGGCATGGCGCGCCGCGTGGCCGTGGCCCGCGCCGTGGCGCTCGATCCCGAACTGATCATGTACGACGAGCCGTTTGCCGGCCTCGACCCGATTTCAATGGGCGTGACCGCCAACCTCATCCGCAAGCTCAACGATGCCCTGGGCTCGACCTCGCTGCTGGTGTCGCACGATGTCCATGAGTGCTTCGCGATTGCCGATTATGTTTATTTTATGTCTGCAGGAAAAATTGTGGCACAAGGCACCCCGGCCGACCTGCGCGTGTCCGAAGACCCGTACGTGAAGCAGTTCGTCAATGCCGCGCCCGACGGTCCCGTGCCCTTCCATTACCCGGGCCGCTCGCTGGCCGACGACCTGGGCCTGGGAGCGCAGCCATGATCCTCAATTTTGTCGAAGCCATCGGCCGCACCGTGCGCGAAGCCATCGCCAGCGTCGGCTTTGCCACCCGCTTTTTCTTCAATCTGCTGGGCATGTGCGTGGGCGCCCTGCGGCGCCCGGGACTCATTTCCGAGCAGACCCATTTCATCGGCAATTATTCGCTGGTGATCATCATTGTCTCCGGCTTGTTCGTCGGCATGGTACTGGGCTTGCAGGGCTATATCACCCTGACGCCTTACGGTGCGGAACAAAAGTTGGGCCAGGTCGTTGCCCTGGCGCTGGTGCGCGAACTGGGGCCGGTCGTCACCGCCCTGCTGTTTGCCGGCCGCGCGGGCACCTCGCTGACAGCCCAGATCGGCCTCATGAAGGCAGGCGAGCAACTGTCGGCCATGGAAATGATGGCGATCAACCCCATCCAGCGGGTGCTGGCACCGCGCTTTTTGGCCGGCATCATTGCCATGCCGGGCCTGGCCACCATCTTTTCGGCGGTGGGCGTGATCGGCGGCTATCTGGTCGGCGTCAAGTTGATCGGTGTGGACGAAGGCGCGTTCTGGTCGCAGATGCAAGCCAATGTGGACGTGCAAAAAGACATCCTGAATGGCGTGATCAAGAGCTTCGTGTTCGGCATCGCAGTCACCTTCACGGCGCTGTTCCAGGGCTACCATGCCCAGCCCACGCCGGAAGATGTGTCGCGCGCCACCACGCGCACCGTGGTCATTGCCTCGCTGATGGTGTGGGGCCTGGACTTCGTCATGACGGCCATCATGTTCAACACGTAACTGCCGCTTATCGAATTTTGAATCCGGCGCCGCCTCAGCGCCGAATAACAAGTGTTAGGAAATAAAATGCATCGTAAATCTGTCGACGTCTGGGTGGGTCTGTTTGTTCTCTTGAGCCTGGCCGCCCTGCTGTTCCTGGCGTTGAAAGCCGGAAACATGAGCGCCCTCTCGTTTGCCAACACCTATAATGTGGTGGGCAAGTTTGAAAACATCGGCGGCCTCAAGCCGCAGGCGCCCGTCAAGAGCGCCGGCGTGGTGGTCGGGCGCGTGGGCGAGATCAAGTTTGATGACAAGACCTATCAGGCGCTGGTAACCTTGCAGCTTGAAGCGGGCTATAAATTTCCAAAAGATAGCTCCCTGAAAATCCTCACTGCCGGCCTGCTGGGCGAGCAGTACATCGGTATTGAAGCCGGTGGCGATATCAATAACCTCGTCAATGGCGACCGCATCACGCGGACCCAGTCGGCAGCCGTGCTGGAAGACCTGATCAACAGGTTTATCTACAGCAAAGCGGCCGAAGGAAAGGAAGAGAGCGAATAATGAACGCTGTGACACTGCGGGCGCCGTGGCGCGCCCTGGCAATGGTGACGCTGGCCCTGTCCATGACAGGCTGCGCTTCCATGGCCGAGAAAGACCCCTACGAAAAATTCAACCGGTCGATGTTCACGTTTAACGATGCCGTCGATCGCAACGCGCTCAAGCCTGCCGCCACCGCCTACAAGACCGTGACGCCGGGTTTCCTGCAAATTGGTGTCAACAATTTTTTCGGCAACCTGGCCGACGTCTGGAGCGGTGCCAATAACCTGATGCAGGGCAAGGGCGAGCGCGGCCTCTCCGATTTCACCCGCGTCATCATCAATTCCACCTTTGGCCTGGCGGGCGTGATTGACTGGGCGTCGGACGCCGGCTTGCAAAAGCACAATGAAGACTTTGGCCAGACCCTGGGCTACTGGGGCATGCCGAGCGGTCCTTACGTGATGTTGCCGCTCCTGGGGCCATCGACCCTGCGCGATACGGCCGCCCTGCCGATCGATATTGCCGCCGACCCCTGGGGCTATGGCATTTCGGGCGAGGCCCAGGCCGCCGGCGTGGTGCTGCGCGTGGTGGACCAGCGCGCGGTGCTGCTGGACGCCACCAACCTCATGGAAGAGGCTGCGCTGGACCGTTATGAATTCATCCGCGATGGCTACTTGCAGCAACGCAAGGGCCGCGTCTTCGATGGCGAAGACTCGCGCAAGGCCGCCAAGGAAGCGCGTGAAGACGAAGTGCCGAATGCACGCGGCATCCTTGAAGCCTATGAAGACGAGGAGGCGCCGGTGGAATCCAAGCAACCTGTGTCATCCGAAACACCCGCCAAGTAGTTAACAGAGGAACTGGACCCGCGCAATCGCTGGACGCGGGTTGCAGACTTCCTAAATTGCAACTATTGAGAGAGAGCTTATGAAATTGATTAAACACCTGATCGCAGTGGCGACCGTCGCTTTTGCCACCACGGCCGTGGCCGCCACCGAAGCCCCTGACGCGCTGGTCAAGCGCATCAGCGCCGATGTCATCAATACCGCCAAGAGCGACAAGGAAATCCAGGCCGGCAACCAGAAGCGCGTGATGGATCTGGTGGAAAGCAAGATCCTGCCGCACGTGGACTTCCAGCGCATGACGGCCCTGGCCGCCGGCCGTCACTGGCGCGATGCCACGCCGGAACAGCAAAAGCAGCTGGCCAACGAGTTCCGTACGCTTCTGATCTTCACCTACTCGGGCGCGCTGTCGCAGATCAAGAACGAAACCGTGGAATTCAAGCCGCTGCGCGCCGACCCGGCAGACAACGAAGTGGAAGTCCGTTCGCAGGTCAATATGTCCCGCGGCGAGCCGGTCACCCTCAACTATCGCCTGGCCAAGTCGCCAAGCGGCTGGAAGATTTTCGACATCAACGTGCTGGGCGCGTGGCTGGTGGAAACCTACAAGGGCACCTTTGCGACTGAAATCGGCAAGTCCGGCATCGATGGCTTGATCAAGGCACTGGCCGAGCGCAATAAAAAGCTTGCCAACAAGCCAATGAAAGCGGCAAAATAAGTTCATGAGCAATCAGCTGCACAATATCGAGACCCTGAACGTCCAGAGCGCGAAAGCGGTGCTGGGCCAGGGAATCGCGGCCATCAAGGCCGGCACCACCGTGTTCGACCTGGGCGCCGTCAAGGTGGCCGACTCGTCCGCGGTGGCCGTTTTGCTGGCCTGGAAGCGTGCCGCGCGCAAGGCCGGCACCACCCTGTCCTACGTGAATGTCCCGGCCGGTCTGCAAAGCCTGGCCGTGCTGTACGGCGTCGATGACTTCCTGGCATCGCCCGCACCGGCCCATCCGGCCGACCCGCATCACCATTGATCCTGCATTTGGGGTGGTAAACCGGTTCCGGTTCGCCACCTGTCTATACGAGCTTGTGTTGCCGGCTCAACTCTGAAGACCCTGATTTCACCTATAATTGACGGCTCACTCAGCAATGTGCATGCATGCTGTCTAGACGTTTGTTCACCAAGAAAAAGCATGGCTGCAATCCAGATTAAAAATGTCGAGAAAAGCTACAAGTCGCTCAAGGCGCTCGGTGGCGTTTCCCTGACCATTGAAGAGGGCGAATTCTTTGGCCTGCTCGGCCCCAATGGCGCCGGCAAGACCACGCTGATCTCGACCATTGCCGGGCTGATCCGGCCCGATGCGGGCAGCGTCGCCATTCACGGCCATGACGTCACCACCGACTTTCGCGCCGCCCGCAGCAAACTGGGCGTGGTGCCGCAGGAACTGGTATTCGATCCCTTCTTCACGGTGCGCGAAACGCTGCGCCTGCAGTCCGGCTATTTTGGCCTGAAGAACAATGACAAGTGGATTGACGAAGTCATGGGCAACCTGGACCTGACCGGCAAGGCCGACGCCAATATGCGCGCCCTGTCCGGCGGCATGAAGCGGCGCGTGCTGGTGGCCCAGGCCCTGGTGCACAAGCCGCCCGTGATCGTGCTCGACGAGCCCACCGCCGGGGTGGACGTGGAATTGCGCCAGACCCTGTGGAAATTCATTTCGCGCCTGAACCGCGAAGGCCACACGGTGGTATTGACCACTCACTACCTGGAAGAAGCGCAGGCCATGTGCCAGCGCGTGGCCATGCTCAAGGGCGGCCAGGTGGTGGCCGAAGACACCATGAAGGCGCTGATCCGCCGCATTTCCGGCTCGCAGCTGGTGGTGCACCTGGCCAGCGGCGACCTCCCGCCAGAGCTGCGCCACCTGGTCTCGCACGATGAACACGGCAACGGCAACAAGTACACCCTGCGCGTGAACGAAGTGACGGAAGTTGAACCGATCCTGGCGCGCCTGCGCCAGTCGGGCGCCGTGATCGACGACATGCAGCTGCAGCAGGCAGACCTGGAAGACATCTTCCTGCAGATCATGGACAAGGGCACCGTATGAATGTCATATCCGTCGGCTTTCAAACGCTCCTGTACAAGGAAACGCTGCGCTTCTGGAAGGTCGCGACCCAGACCGTGGCCGCTCCCATCCTGACCGCCATGCTGTACCTGCTGATCTTCGGCCACGTGCTCGAAGGACGGGTGGAAGTGTATCCGGGCGTGTCGTACACCGCCTTCCTCATTCCCGGCCTGGTGATGATGAGCGTGCTGCAAAACGCCTTTGCCAATTCGTCCTCCTCGCTGATCCAGTCGAAAATCACCGGCAACCTGGTGTTCATCCTGCTGCCGCCCCTGTCGCACTGGGAAATCATCTCCGCCTATGTGCTGGCCTCCGTGGTGCGTGGCGTGGTGGTGGGCGCGGGCGTGTTCATCATCACTGCCTGGTTCGCGGACCTCAGTTTCGCCGCGCCCCTGTGGATTGCCGTCTTTGCCCTGCTGGGCGCGGCCATCCTGGGCACCATGGGCGTGATCGCCGGCATCTGGGCCGAAAAATTCGACCAGCTGGCCGCCTTCCAGAACTTTTTGATCATGCCCGCCACGTTCCTCTCCGGCGTGTTCTATTCGATTCATTCGCTGCCCGCCTTCTGGCAGGCCGTCTCGCACGCCAATCCCTTCTTCTACATGATCGATGGCTTCCGCCACGGCTTCTTCGGCCAGTCCGATGTCTCGCCCTGGACCAGCCTGGCGATCGTGTCGGTGTTCTTCGCGGTACTCGCGGCGATCGCCGTCAACCTGCTCAAGCGCGGTTACAACCTGCGCCACTAACGCTACTGACCCATAGGACCTATCGTGTCTACTACTCCTGAACTCATTCATGGCTATATCTCGGCCGGTCTCGCATGCACCCACCTCGAGGTGGAAGGCGACGGCCGCCATTTCAACGCGCTGATCGTCTCGCCCGCGTTTGCCGGCAAGCGGATGATCCAGCGCCACCAGCTGGTTTATGCTGCACTTGGAGACCGCATGCGCGAAGAAATTCACGCACTGTCGATGAAGACCCTCACCCCTGAAGAATATCAAGGATAAGACATGGACCAGCTCAAGATCGTCGGTGGCAAGCGCCTGGATGGCGAAATCAAAATCTCGGGTGCGAAGAACGCCGCGCTCCCGATCCTGTGCGCGGGCCTTCTGACGGCCGGCGACCTGGAACTGACCAATGTGCCGCGCCTGCACGACGTCAGGACCATGCTCAAGCTGCTGGAAAAGACAGGCTTGAAGGTGAAGCAGGATGACGAGAACGTCACCCTCAACGGCAGCGCCATCGACACCCTGGAAGCGCCGTATGAACTGGTCAAGACCATGCGTGCCTCGATCCTGGTGCTCGGCCCCCTGCTGGCCCGCTTTGGCGAAGCCAAGGTCTCGCTGCCGGGCGGCTGCGCCATCGGCTCGCGTCCCGTGGACCAGCACATCAAGGGCCTGGAAGCGCTGGGCGCCGAGATCCGCATCGAAGGCGGCTACATCTACGCCAAGTGCCCCAAGCTCAAAGGCGCGCGCATCCACACCGACATGATCACCGTCACCGGGACCGAAAACCTGCTGATGGCCGCCACCCTGGCCGAAGGCGAAACGGTGCTGGAAAACGCCGCGCGCGAGCCGGAAGTGACGGACCTGGCCAACCTGCTGGTGGCCATGGGCGCGAAGATCGAAGGCATCGGCACCGACCGCCTGGTGATCCAGGGCGTGCCCGAGCTGCATGGCGCCAGACATGCCGTGATTTCCGACCGCATCGAGGCGGCCACCTTCCTGTGCGCCGTGGCCGCTACCGGCGGCCAGCTGCTGCTCACCAATACCCGCACCGATATCTTTGATGTGGCGATGGACAAGCTGCGCGACGTGGGACTGAAGCTCTCCAGCGGTCCTGACTGGATTCGCGCGCGCATGGACAACCGCCCGCAGCCGGTCTCATTCCGCACCACCGAATACCCGGGCTTCCCGACCGACATGCAGGCCCAGTTCATGGCCGTGAACACGGTCGCATGGGGCACCAGCCGCGTGACCGAAACGATTTTTGAAAACCGCTTCATGCACGTGCAGGAAATGGTGCGCCTGGGCGCGAAGATCCACACCGAAGGCAATACCGCTTTCATCACCGGCGTCGACCGCCTGGTGGGTGCGCCCGTGATGGCCACCGACCTGCGCGCCTCCGCTTCGCTGGTGATTGCCGCCATGGCTGCCGAAGGCACCACCATCATCGACCGCATCTATCACCTCGACCGCGGCTACGACCGCATGGAAGTGAAGCTGTCGAAGGTGGGCGCCAGCATCGAGCGGATCAAGGAAGGTTGATGAGCGACTCCGTCAATCCCTTCAAGACCATTGCCCCGAGTTCGCAGCTGATTCTGGCGCTGTCGAAAGGCCGCATTTTCGAGGACACCATGCCGCTGCTGGAAGCGGCCGGCATCACGGTGCTGGAAAACCCGGAGACATCGCGCAAGCTGATCCTGGCGACCAATGATCCGAATGTGCGCGTGATCATCGTGCGCGCCTCCGACGTGCCCACCTACGTGCAGCATGGCGCGGCCGACTTCGGCGTGGCCGGCAAGGATGTGCTGCTCGAGCATGGCGGCGAAGGCCTGTACCAGCCGATCGACCTCAATATCGCCAAGTGCCGCATGTCAGTGGCGGTCAATGCCGGCTTTGACTACGACAAGGCAGTGCGCCATGGCGCGCGCCTGCGCGTGGCCACCAAGTTCGTCAACACCGCGCGCGAACACTTTGCCGCCAAGGGCGTGCACGTGGACCTGATCAAGCTGTACGGCTCGATGGAGCTGGCGCCCCTGGTGGGCCTGTCGGACGCGATCGTGGACGTGGTTTCCACCGGCAGCACCCTGCGCGCCAACAATCTGGTGGAAGTGGAAGAAATCATGAAGATCTCTTCGCGCCTGGTCGTCAACCAGGCCGCCCTGAAGCTCAAGCGCGAGCGCCTGCAACCGATTCTCGAGGCGTTCGAACGAGCGTCACAATTGAACAAAGACTGACCATCATGCCGTTACAGATTCGCACCTTCGATTCTTCCGCCCCGGACTTCAAACAACAGTTGGACAGCCTGCTGGCATTCGAGGCATCCACCGATGACGCGATCGAGCACGCGGTAGCGGCCATCCTGCAGGACGTGAAAACGCGCGGCGATGCGGCGGTGCTGGAATACACCAACCGCCTCGACCGCATTCCGGGCGGCGCGGCCAGCATGGCGGCCTTTGACGTGACCGGGGAAGAACTGCAGGCAGCCCTGGCCAGCCTGCCCGAGGCGCAGCGCGCGGCCCTGCAGACGGCAGCCGAACGGATTCGGGTATTCCACCAGCGCCAGAAGCAGGAGCTCGGTGGCTTCACCTATACCGAGCCCGATGGCACGGTACTGGGGCAGAAGATCACGCCGCTCGACCGGGTGGGCATTTATGTCCCCGGCGGCAAGGCGGCTTACCCGTCGTCAGTGCTGATGAACGCGATTCCGGCCAAGGTGGCAGGGGTCGGGGAAATCATCATGGTGGTGCCCACGCCTGACGGCGTGAAGAACCAGATGGTGCTGGCCGCCGCCGCCATTGCGGGCGTGACGCGCGTGATCACCATCGGTGGCGCCCAGGCCGTGGGCGCGCTGGCCTACGGCACCGACACCATCGCGCCAGTGGACAAGATCGTCGGCCCCGGCAACGCCTACGTGGCTGCGGCCAAGCGCCGCGTGTTCGGCACCGTGGGCATTGACATGATTGCCGGCCCTTCCGAAATCCTGGTGCTGTGCGACGGCAGCACCGACCCGGACTGGGTGGCCATGGACCTGTTTTCCCAGGCCGAGCACGACGAACTGGCGCAGGCCATCATGCTGTGCCCGGACGCCGGCTACATTGCCCGCGTCATGGCCAGCATCCACAAGCTGCTGCCCGACATGCCGCGCCGCGACACCATCTCCACCTCGCTCACCGACCGCGGGGCCCTGATCAAGGTGCGCGACATGGCCGAAGCCTGCGCCATTGCCAACGACATCGCCGCCGAACACCTGGAAATCTCGGCCGAGAATCCCCAGCAGTGGGCCGAGCAGATCCGCCATGCCGGTGCCATGTTCCTGGGCCGCTTTTCGTCCGAGTCGCTGGGCGACTATTGCTGCGGCCCCAACCACGTGCTGCCGACGTCGCGCACGGCGCGCTTTTCGTCGCCGCTGGGCGTGTACGACTTCCAGAAGCGCTCCTCCATCATCCACGTGAGCGAAGCGGGCGCGCAAACGCTGGGCAAGGTCGCGGCCGAACTGGCTTACGGCGAAGGCTTGCAGGCGCACGCGCGCAGCGCGGAACTGCGCATCCGGGACGCCCAATAAATGGAGCAATGGGTCAACCAGGTCTTCTGTGAGGATGCGCTGTCCGGGCTGGCGCGCATCCCGGATGGATCCATTGATCTCATCCTGACCGATCCCCCGTATAACCTGGGCAAGGATTACGGCAACGGCTCGGACCAGCAAAGCGTGGCAGACTACCTGGCCTGGACCGAACAATGGATCGATGCCGCGCTGCCCAAGCTCAAACCGAACGGCAGCCTGTACATCTTCCTTACCTGGCGCTTTTCGCCCGAGATCTTCGTCATGCTCAAAAAGCGCATGACCATGATGAACGAGATTATCTGGGACCGCCGCGTGCCGTCCATGGGCGGCAGCGTGCGCAGCTTCACCTCGGTCCACGACACCATCGGTTTTTTCGTCAAGCGCAAGGATTACTACTTCGACCTGGACGCCGTGCGCATTCCCTACGATGCCGAAACCAAGAAGGCGCGCTCGCGCTCCATTTTTGTGGGTGCCAAGTGGCTGGAAGTGGGCTACAACCCCAAGGACCTGTGGAGCGTGTCGCGTCTGCACAAGGAGCATCCCGAGCGCGCCGACCATCCTACCCAGAAGCCGCTGGAAATCATCGAGCGCATGGTCAAGGCTTCCTGCCCGCCGGGCGGCGTGGTGCTCGACCTGTTCCTCGGCAGCGGCACCACCGCACTGGCAGCGCAGCGCTGCGGGCGCAATTTTGTCGGCTTTGAACTGAACCCGGTGTACTGCGAGATCATCCGCGACCGCCTGTCGCCCGAGCCATCGGAAAAAAAGCCTATCAAACGCAAGACCAACCGGTCAGAAACTATCACCAACGAGGAGTAACACGCCACCATGTCATTTATCGAGAATCTGATCGCCAATACCATTCGGCCCGAGATACGCGCCGACGCGCCGTACCACGTGTCCGAATCGAGCGGCTTGATCAAGCTCGATGCCATGGAAAACCCGTATCCCCTGCCGCCGCCGCTGCGCGAGGAACTGGGGCGGCGCCTGGCCGACGCGGTCCTGAACCGCTATCCCGTGCCCACCTACGCAAGCCTCAAGCACCAGCTGTGCGCACGCATGGGTGTGCCGCAAGGCTACGACGTCATCCTCGGCAATGGCTCGGACGAGCTCATTTCCATGATCGCCATGGCCCTCTCCGGCCCCGGCGCCGGTCCGCGTCCGGTCATGATGGCGCCGGTGCCGGCCTTTGTCATGTTCGCCCGCACTGCCATGCTGGCCGGGATGGCCTTCGTGGGTGTGCCCTTGCGCGCCGACCTGTCGCTGGACAAGGAGGCCATGCTGGCCGCCATTGCCACGCACAAGCCGTCGGTGGTGTTCCTGGCCTACCCCAACAACCCGACCGGCAACCTGTTCGATGCCGGCGACATGGTGGAGATTATCCAGGCCCTCGGTGAGACCGGCATTGCCGTCGTCGACGAGGCCTACAGCCCGTTTGCCCGCGCCAGCTTCATGCAGCGCCTGCCTGAATTGAAGAACATGATCGTCATGCGCACCGTGTCCAAGATGGGCCTGGCCGGCATCCGCCTGGGCTACATGGCCGCCGCGCCGGAACTGCTGGAGCAGTTTGAAAAGGTGCGCCCGCCCTACAACGTCAATGTGCTGTCCCAGATCACGGCCGAATTCGCGCTCGAGCACATCGACATCCTCAACGAGCAGGCCAGCCGGATCATTGCCGCCCGCACGTCGCTGTTCGAGGCCCTCTCCGCCCTGCCCGGCATCACCGTCTACCCGTCGTCGGCCAACTTTTTGCTGATCCGCGTGCCCGATGCCGCCGCTGCCTGCGCGAAACTGGTCAAATCGGGTGTCCTGGTCCGAAATGTGAGTAAAATGCACGAGATGCTTGCCAACTGCATCCGTGTGACCGTGAGTACGCCCGAAGAAAATTCCGCCTTCCTGGATGCCTTCAAGGCATCGCTGATTTCGCACTAACCGAGCAACGTCCATGAACCGCACTGCAGAAATAACGCGCAACACCAACGAAACGCAAATCCGTGTTTCGATCAACCTCGACGGCACGGGCCAGCAAAAGCTCAATACCGGCGTTCCCTTCCTGGACCACATGCTCGACCAGATCGCGCGTCACGGCCTGATCGACCTCGATATCGACTGCGTGGGCGACCTGCACATCGACGCCCACCATACGGTGGAAGACACCGGCATCACGCTGGGCATGGCGGTGGCCAAGGCCATCGGCGACAAGAAGGGCATCCGCCGCTACGGCCACGCCTACGTGCCGCTGGACGAAGCGCTGTCGCGCGTGGTGATCGATTTTTCGGGCCGTCCCGGCCTGGAAATGCACGTGCCCTGGAAGCGCTCCATGATCGGCGCCTTTGATGTCGACCTGGCGCACGAATTCTTCCAGGGCTTCGTCAACCACGCGCTGGTGTCGCTGCACATCGATAACCTGCGCGGCGAGAACGCCCACCACCAGTGCGAGACGGTATTCAAGGCCTTCGGCCGCGCCCTGCGCATGGCCGCAGAACTCGACGCCCGCTCGGCCGGCACCATCCCATCGACCAAGGGCAGCCTGTAAATCACGCTGGCACTGACTATGAAAAAAATTGTGGTGGTCGATTACGGCATGGGCAACCTGCGCTCGGTGGCGCAAGCCCTGCGCGCCGTGGCGCCCGAAGCCGATGTCCTCATTTCCGGCGAAGCGCCCGACATCGACAGCGCCGACCGCATCGTGCTGCCCGGCCAGGGCGCCATGCGCGACTGCATGGCCAGCCTGCGCGAGTCGGGCGTCGAGGAAGCGCTGCTGCGCGCCGCCCGCAGCAAGCCCATGATGGGCGTGTGCGTGGGCGAGCAGATGCTGTTTGATGTGAGCGAAGAGGGCAATACGCCCGGCTTGGGCCTGTTGCCCGGCAAGGTAGTGCGCTTTGACCTGGCCGGCCGGGTGCAGGCCGACGGCTCGCGCTTCAAGGTACCGCAAATGGGCTGGAACCGCGTCAAGCAGGCGCGCGCCCACCGGCTGTGGGACGGCATCGCTGACGATGCATACTTCTATTTCGTGCACAGCTACTATGTGCAGCCCGCCGAGCAGGACCTGGTGGTGGGCGAGACCGACTACGGCCAGCCATTCTGCTGCGCTGTCGCGCGGGGCAATATCTTTGCCACCCAGTTCCACCCGGAGAAAAGCGCCGCGGCGGGACTGCAGCTGTACAAGAACTTCGTTCAATGGAATCCCTGATTTCAACCTAACCTAAGACATCGATCATGCTGCTCATTCCTGCCATCGACCTCAAAGACGGTCACTGTGTTCGCCTCAAGCAGGGCGATATGGAACTTGCCACCGTTTTTTCCGAAGACCCAGCCGAGATGGCGCTGCACTGGCTCAAGCAGGGTGCGCGCCGTCTGCACCTGGTGGACCTGAACGGCGCCTTTGCGGGCAAGCCGGTCAACGAGTCCGCCGTCAAGTCCATCCTGCAGGTGGTGCAGGAATTCGCGGTCGATAACGACATCGACGAAATCCCCGTGCAGCTGGGCGGCGGCATCCGCGACCTCGATACCATCGAGCGCTATCTCGACGACGGCATCACCTACATCATCGTGGGCACGGCCGCGGTGAAGAACCCGGGCTTCCTGCACGACGCCTGCGGCGCTTTCCCCGGCAGCATCATCGTCGGCCTCGATGCCAAGGATGGCAAGGTGGCCACCGATGGCTGGAGCAAGATGTCCGGCCACGAAGTGATCGACCTGGCCAAGAAGTTCGAAGCCTATGGCGTGGAATCGATCATCTACACCGACATCGGCCGCGACGGCATGATGGGCGGGATTAACATCGACGCCACCGTCAAGCTGGCGCAAGCGGTGCGCATTCCCATCATCGCCTCCGGCGGCCTGCACAACATCGGCGACGTCGAAGCGTTGTGCGCGGTGCAGGACGAAGGCATCGAGGGCGTCATCTGCGGCCGCTCGATCTACGAAGGCACCATCAACCTGGCCGAAGCGCAGGCGCGCGCCGACCAGCTCACCGAGGGCGACCTGGCCTGACCGGCCGCCACTACTATGCTCGCAAAACGAATCATTCCCTGCCTCGACGTGACCGATGGCCGCGTGGTCAAGGGCGTCAATTTCACGGAGCTGCGCGACGCCGGCGACCCGGTGGAAATCGCACGCCGCTACGATGAGCAGGGCGCCGATGAAATCACCTTCCTCGACATCACCGCGTCCAGCGACGACCGCGACCTGATCCTGCACATCATCGAGGCCGTGGCCTCGACAGTGTTCATTCCGCTGACAGTGGGCGGAGGCGTGCGCAAGGTGGAAGACGTGCGCCGCCTGCTCAATGCCGGTGCCGACAAGGTCAGCATGAACACTTCCGCCGTCACCAATCCGCAGCTCGTGTTCGAGGCTTCGCAAAAGCACGGTTCGCAGTGCATTGTGGTGGCGATCGATGCCAAGCAGGTGGCGCCCGGCAAGTGGGAAGTATTCACCCATGGCGGGCGCAAGGCCACGGGGCTGGACGCCATCGAATGGGCGCAAAACATGGAACGCCTGGGTGCCGGCGAAATCCTGCTCACCAGCATGGACCGCGACGGTACCAAGTCCGGCTTCGATCTTGGCCTGACTGCCGGCGTGTCGAACGCGATCGGCATTCCCGTGATTGCCTCGGGCGGTGTGGGCGGGCTGCAGGACCTGGCCGACGGCATCAAGATCGGCCGCGCCGATGCGGTGCTGGCAGCTTCCATCTTCCACTACGGGCAGCACACGGTGCAGGAAGCCAAGCGCTTCATGGCCGCGCAGGGCATCCCGATGCGACTGGACCAGGAGCGCGCATGAGCAGCACCAACACCCCGGGCACGGTGGCCAGCGTGGCGGCCAACCTGAAGTGGCTCAAGAAAGTCAAATGGGACGAGCAGGGCCTGGTGCCCGTGATTGCCCAGGAAGCGTCCAGCGGCGACGTGCTGATGTTCGCCTGGATGAACCGCGACGCGCTGGCGCGCACGGTGGAGCTGGGCGAAGCGGTGTACTGGAGCCGCTCGCGCAAGAAGCTGTGGCACAAGGGCGAAGAATCGGGCCACACGCAAAAGGTGCTCGAAATGCGCCTCGACTGCGATGAAGACGTGGTGCTGCTCAAGATCGAGCAGAGCGGCGGTATCGCCTGCCACACGGGCCGCCATTCGTGCTTTTTCCAGAAGTTTGAGGGTGACGCCAAGACCGGTGACTGGCACAGCGCCGATCCGGTGCTGCAGGATCCGGAAACCATTTATACCAAACCAAAGAACAAATCATGAGCACAACCCTGGCCCGCGTGGCTGACGTGATCGAGTCGCGCAAGCTGGAACATGGCGGCGACCCCGCCACATCCTACGTCTCGCGCCTGTTTTCCAAGGGCGATGACGCGATCCTGAAAAAGATCGGCGAGGAAGCGACCGAACTGGTCATGGCGGCCAAGGATGCACGGGCGGCGGGCGACGCCGGCAAGGTGCTCTATGAGTGCGCCGACCTGTGGTTCCATTCAATGGTGCTGCTGGCCCAGTTTGGCCTCACGCCCCAGCAGGTGCTCGACGAACTGGCGCGGCGCGAAGGCGTGTCCGGCATTGCCGAAAAAGCCGCCCGCGCAGACTGAATCATTATCTACCGGAGAAAACGCTGTGGAAAACTGCCTGTTCTGCAAGATCGCGGCCAAACAGATCCCGTCCAGCATCGTCCATGAAGATGACGACTTGCTGGCCTTCAAGGATATCCACCCGGCGGCGCCCGTCCACCTGCTGATCATTCCCAAGCAGCACGTCGCCACCCTTTCGGACACCACCGAGGCCCACACTGCCGTACTGGGCAAGATGCTGGCACTGGCCCCGAAGCTGGCGGCCGAACATGGCTGCGCAGTGCACCATGGGGTCGATGGCAAGCCCGGCGGTGGCTTCAAGACCCTGATCAACAGTGGGCCGGACGGCGGGCAGGAGGTGTACCATCTGCACATGCACCTGATTGGCGGGCCCCACCCCTGGCGTGGGCAACATTGACACCGATGCACGTTACCGGCTGATTCGCGTAAAATAGCGGCGTAAGCTTGACGATACGGGGCAATTCGCCCTCCAAGGAGATTGAAATGGGTAGCACAAGCTGGATTCACTGGGTTATTTTGCTGGTTGTCGTGGTGCTGATCTTCGGCACCAAGAAACTGGGCAATATGGGTGGCGATATTGGCAAGGCCGTCAAGGGCTTCAAGGATGGCGTCAAGGGCCATGATGACGAGGCCAAGCCGGTGCCGCCGCAGCAGGTGGCCGACAAGACCGTGATTGACGTGGAATCGAAAGAAAAGAGCAAGCTGTGACAGCGGCACGGGCGGCCAAGGCCTGCAGCTTGCCTGAGGCCCCATGATCGATCTGGGATTGACGAAAATCGCCATTCTTGGCGTGGTGGCGCTGGTCGTGATCGGCCCTGAAAAGCTGCCAAAGGTCGCGCGCATGGCCGGCACGCTGTATGGCCGCGCCCAGCGCTATCTGCACGAAGTCAAGTCCGAGGTCAGCCGCGAAATTGAACTCGACGAGCTGCGCAACCTCAAGAAGGAATTCCAGGAGTCGGCCCACTCCATGCAGGCCGATGTCCAGTCGGCCCTGCAGGAAAGCCTCGATGACGTGGAAGCGGCCTGGCGCGACCTGCCCTCGTCCACCGCGCCCACGGCCACCATGAGTGACCTGGAACGCAAGGCGCGTGACTTCCGGCGCAAGAAGCTGGTCCGCAATTCAGCCGTTCCCGGCTGGTACAAGCAGCGCAACCACGGCAAGTCGCACATCCTCTCCGGTGCGGCGCGCGTGCGCAAGTACCGCCCGCGCATGGCCAAATCACCTTCCTTCTTTTCATGACAGAGCAAGCACCGGCCGAAGAGACCTTCATCTCTCACTTAGTTGAACTGCGCGACCGCCTGGTGAAGGCGCTCATTGGCGTGGCGCTGGTGTGCGCGGGCCTGTTCCTGTGGCCCGGGCCTGCCGACATCTACGACTTCATTGCCAGGCCGATGATTGAATCTCTGCCGCCCGGCTCCAAGATGATTGCCACGGGCGTCATTTCACCATTTCTGGTGCCCATGAAGGTCACCCTGGTGCTGGCCATCATCCTGGCGCTGCCCTGGGTGTTTTACCAGATGTGGGCATTCATCGCGCCGGGCCTGTATGCGCACGAAAAGCGGCTGGTGCTGCCGCTGGTCCTGTCATCGTCGGCATTGTTCATGGCCGGCGTGGCGTTTTGCTATTTCCTCGTGTTTGGCCGGGTATTCAAGTTCATTGGCGAATTCGCACCCACCTCCATTGCCGTGACGCCGGATATTGAAAACTATCTCGATTTCGTCATGTCCATGTGCCTGGCTTTTGGCGCCACCTTTGAAGTGCCGGTGGTGGTCGTGATCCTGGTGCGCATGGGCATAGTCAGCGTGGCCAAGCTCAAGGAAATCCGGCCCTACGCCATCGTGGGCGCGTTTGCCATTGCCGCCATCGTGACGCCGCCGGACGCGGTCAGCATGCTGGCCTTGGCCATTCCAATGTGCCTGTTGTTTGAAGTGGGCATCCTGCTCGCGCCGCTGTTCGTGCGCGCCACCCAGGCGCCGGAAGAGCCGGAACTGAAGACTTGACGCGCAAGCGATCGCAGCGGCGCCATGCCGCTGCGATCGCTTGGCTCAAGGATTGCCGCTTAGTGGTGCGTGGTGCCCATGTCAGGCATTTTCCTGGACACGAAACGCGCAGCCATCAGGGCGCCGGCCAGGCCCACCACGATGGCCGTGGTGCTGCCGGAAAATCCGACTGCCGTATTCTTTGCAATCTGCCCAGCCTTGGGTTTGAGCAACTCCAGGCGGCGCTTGGTCATGGCCGCGCCCAGTTCGTTGAGGCGTTCCTTGCCCAGCATGCGTTCCGCTTCCGGCAGCAGCACGGTTTCCTCATCGGCAACGTGATGCATGACGTCGCGCATCAGGTCGTGCAACAGGGTGTCGTGCTTGCTGTCATGGGCGGGCGTGGCGCGCAGCTCGCTGATCATGCGGCGCATTTCATCATGCTCCGGCTCGCTCTTCATGATGACCGACTCCGTTGGGTTGAGGCGGCGCAGGACGGGATAAAAGATCTCTTCTTCCAAGGTGGCATGGATTTCCAGCGCATCGCAGATCGTGTCGGCCAGCGCTTTCTTGACCGTATCCTTGGTCGTGCTGGTGTACTGGTGGAACGTGACCAGCACATGCGAGTGATCAAAACGGATCATGTCCGTAATGGATGGGCTTAACTGGTTCAAAGAAAACATGGTATTCCTCCCCCGTTGATGTATACATCCATGATAGGAGTCTTACGCTTCGCCTTGAGTAGGACAAGTGCGCATGTCCCTGTCGGCGCCCTACACGCGTTTTGCTGCTCCAATGCATCACGGCGCCGGACAATGCCCGATGAGGTAATACGCGGGACTGGTCTGGGCCAGTGTCCGGATATAGAAAGTATTGTTCAGGCCCATGTTCTGGCCCGAACCCCGGGCATAGGCATAGCCGCCGCTGGCATAAGCCCGTCCAGCCTGGACATGTGCATAATTGCTGGCGCTGGTGGCCGTACAGATGAATCCGCTTGTCGTGCTGGCGCTCACGGCCGCCGAGAGGCCGCCTTCCCCGGCCGCTCCCACGGCCGAGACCTGGAACCGGTAAGCCGTGCTGTCGGCCAGGCCCCCCGCCGTATGGCTGGTGGTGCTGACCGGCGCCGCCGTTATCCGGCTACCGTCGCGGTACACATGATAGCCGCCGGCACCCTGCACCGCCGTCCAGGCCAGGGAGATGGAAGTGGCGCCGCGCGCCGTCACTGTCAGGCCGGCCGGCGGCGGCAGGGCCGGGGCGGTTCCCACCAGAAATTGCGGCAGCTGGCAGGCCGCCGACACCTGCCCGGTGGCCGCATTGGTGGCGCTGACGCTGCCCGTGTAATAGCCATGGGCCAGGGCGTAACCCTTGCTGAAACTGGCACCGCTGCCGGCAGCGCCATCATCGACCGGCGTTGCCCCGGAAAGCTGCACGCGGTAACTGCTCACCGGCCCTGCCTGATCCATCGCCGCGCCGCTCACGGTCGCCGTCGTGCCCGACACGGTCGCGCTGCAGGCCGTCATGACGGGAGCGGCCACCGTGCTGACGCGCGCATTGTGGCGAAACCAGAAATCCATCACAAAGGCGGGATAGTTGACCTTGCTGGCGTCGACGAAATGGGTGGCCTGGCCCCCGGCCCCGGCCGGCCAGGCGTGGCCCTGGCCCGTGACCGACATCTCGGCCGTGCGCACCTTGCCGCCGGCATCGGTGTGAAAAATATTGCTGCCGCCAGGGGTGACCGCCACCGGCGCGCCCTTGGTGAACGTGCCGCCATAGACCAGGCGCATGGCCGCCGCATCCATGGGGCCGTACGCCTGGGCGACCGTGTAGTCGCTGGTGCCCCATACCACGCTGCTTATCTGGGTGGCAAAGAACGGGGCGTTCGCTCCCGCCAGGTTGCGGCACTGGTTCGCCGCCGTCGCCGCGCTGTAGCCCGATGGCACGAAGCCAATTTGCCCGGTGGTGGTGCCCGGTGGGGGGCCAGCATTGATGCCGAGACCGGCAAAAATATCCGGCGCCAGGCAGCCCAGGGCCATGGCCTGGCCGCCGCCGGAAGACAATCCCGTCACGTACACCTGTTTCGGATCGATCCCGTACTGGGGATGGCTGACAAAACGGTGCACCAGGTCGAGCAGCACGCCGTCGTGGCCGCTGGTGCGCTTGTGGCTGGTGCTGGCATAGTCCCAGCAGTGGCTGCCATAGACATTGCCGGTGGCATTGGGCGCCAGGATCACGGCGCCATACTGGTCGGCCGCGCGCTTCCAGTTGAAGCCGCCATCAGTGGCCGAGTCGATCACGTCACTCGCGGCCGTCTGGGCGCAGCCGTGCAGCACCAGCACCAGCGCCCGTTTGCCGCCCAGCGCGGGCGGCACCGATGGCCAGTAGACGAAACCGGTGAGGTTGCCGCCGTTGACCGTGTCCGCGGCCCAGGTCTGGTTGGCGCTCCAGCTGCCTGGCCCGGGCTGGACCTGGGCCAGGGCGGCCGCCGGCAGGAGACAGCACGCCGCAATGGTTGAGATTGACCGCATGACTTCCCTCCTCAGGTTGGCTACCGCAGAGAAAATGATTCTACGCAGTTTGCTACCGTGAACGGGAGGCCGTGGCGGTGCGTGCGCACACAAGCAGTGTGCGCAGTTGCACATTCAGCGCCTGCCCGACAGCGCCTGGGTGTAAAGGGGATCTTCCTGCAAGGTGTTGTGTCCGCGCGCCGCAATGACGACTTCGTGCGCGATACCCGGCGCAAAGCGCGTGCGCAGCAGGCTGGTGCTGGCGCGCGGAATGACTTCGTCGCGCTCGGCCGTGATGATGGTGGTGGGCACCTTGATCTGCGGCGCGTAGCGGAATGATTCATAGCGGTCGCGCAGCAGGAAGCGCACCGGGAAGTAGGGAAACCGGGCGGCGGCAATGCCGGCAATGCTGTCGTAGGGCGTGACCAGCACCAGGCGCTCGGCCGGGCGCACGCTGGCCAGGTGCACCGCCACACCGCTGCCCAGGCTGCGGCCAACCACGGTGACATGGGGATGGCTGGCGTGCACCTTGTCGAACAGGGCCAGCGCATCGGCAAACAGGGCATCCTGGCTCGGCTTGCCGCTGCTGCCGCCATAGCCGCGGTAATGCAGGGCATATAAGGCGTGCGCCGGGAAGGCCGCGGCCAGGTCCGGCACGCTGCCCGACACGTCCTCGCCATTGCCGCCAAAGTAGATGACGGCCTCCGGCCCCGTGGCGGGGCGGGTGCTGACCAGCAGCTCGGCATCGGCCACGGCCAGCTTCATGACGGTGGCATCGGTGCCAAGGCGGCGCGGCTGCGGGTAGTAGAGCAGCGAGCGCTGGAGCAGGAACAGCACCAGGCAGGCCAGCGCATACGCCGCGCCCAGCAGCAGCACGATGCGCAGCGCCGACTGCATCACTGCATCAATTCCCGGATGGTCTTGACAGGTGCGCTGCCATAGCTCAGGAACTGCTCGTGGAAGTCCTTGAGCACGAAGCGCGGGCCCAGGGCCTGCTTGCGCTCTTCGCGCAGTTCCATGATTTCGCTGTAGCCGCTGAAGTAGCTGGTCAGCTGCACCGACGACACCTTCACCCGGTGCCACTTCTCGCTGGCCTGGCTGCGGGTCTGGAAGGCCTGGCGCATCAGCAGGTCCATGGCTTGCGCTTCCGTCATGCCCAGCACGTGGACATTGTAGTCAAGGATGGTGTTGGTCACCACGCGCAGGTTCCACTTGGAGTACATGAGCCACATTTCGGGCGTATTGCCGCCGTAGCCCGATTCGAGCATCATGCGCTCGCCGTACACGGCCCAGCCTTCGATCATGGCGCCGTTGCCAAACAGTGCCTTGATCAGCGATGGCGACTTGTTGGCATAGACCAGCTGCGCGTAGTGGCCGGGAATGGCTTCGTGAATATTCAGGATCTGCAGGATCCAGTGGTTGTATTCGCGCAGCGTGCTCTCGGCCTGCTCGGGCGTGAGGCCATCGAGCGGGGTGACGTTGTAGAAGGTACGGTCCTTGGGACGGTACGGTCCCGGCGCATCGATGCTGGCACCGGCCAGGCCGCGCTGGTACATGGGCGTCTCGCGTACCACGAGCGGCTTTTGCGGGTCCAGCGTGAGCAGGTTGTTCTGCACCACCCAGTCCGACAGCACCGGAATCTGGCGCCGGATCTCGGGGAAGAAGTCCTTGGCCGCCACGTGGTTGGCCGACAGCGTGTCGATCACCATGCCGATCTTCCGGAAGCGGTCGGCCGGCTTCGGTGTGCCTGCCATATACTTCGGCCACAACTCGTCGGACAGCTGGTCCATGCGCGCCAGCAGCTCGTCGCGCGCGGTGAGCGCCTTGCGGTACATCTGTTCGGCGCTCACGCTGGCCTGGATGTCGTGGGCGAATTTTTGTTCATACAGCGCTTTGCCGATGCGGAACGAGCGTGCGCTGTTGCTGGCCTGCTGCTTCTGGTCGAGTTCCCGCAAGAAGTCGGTGTAGGCGAGAACGGCGCTGCCGGCCGCGGCGATACGCTGGGCGAACTGGTTCTTTTCGGCCGGCGTGAGGATCGATTCCTGGGCTGCCTTGCCCAGGTCCGCCAGCACCACCAGGGTGCCCGGTGCCTGCTCCAGCGCCAGCTGGGTATGCTCGCGGGTCGGATTGACCAGCCCGGCCTGGGCCGCCGCGTAAAAGGCCGGCACCTGGGCCAGGCGCCGCAGCAGGGTGCGCAGGCGCTGCGGCTTGGCCGCGTAGCTGGAGCCGAGAATCAGGTCGAGTGGCCCGGCGACATTGTGCAGCGCCGGATTCCATTCAAATTCGCGGAAGGTGGTCAGGTACCACTTGTCGGCATTGAGCTTGTTGACGATCAGGGCGTGATCGGTGCGCTGTTTGGGCGACAGGCGCGCCGGATCGAGCTTGCCGAATCGTTCCAGCCAGTCGTCGATGAACGCGAGCTGCTGGGCGCGCCGTTCCGGGCTGGGGATGGTAAGGCTGGCGGCGCTGTCGTATTTACCGGCGTAGATGGCGCCTTCCGGGTCCATGCGCCACAGCGCGCCCAGGAACTGCATGCTGACGGTATTGAAGCGGCGGTCGCCCGGCGCGTCGTTCGATGCCCGGCTTGCCGGTGCCTCGGCACGCGCTTCCTGGCGCACGGCGCCAGCCTTGCGCTGTCTGGCCACCGGGGCCTTGGCTTTGCCTTGCTTGCCCTTGGCCTTGGCGGAGGTGCCGGTTTTTCCCTTGGCGGGCTTCTTGGACTTGGCAGCGTCAACTGGCGCCAGCGCGAAAGTCGTCAGCAGGACGGCCAGGGCGATTTTGGATTTGATCATGGGATGGATAGCCTCGAAAAAAATGGGGCGACTCGCCCCTGCGGCCATGTGACAGCCGCAGCGTGAACAGCGCGCCAGAGTAGCACTAATCGGGCGTCATGCGGCCTTTTCGCGTGCAAAAGGGCGCGCTTCACACTGCGCTGCCGCCCCCGGACGGGGCTTGCCGGCGCCGCTTAATCCCTGGCGCGCGTGTAGTTGACCGGTGCGTAGCGGTAGGACTTGCCGTCGCTGTAAAGATAGCCGATGCCGGGAAACGACAGGTGCGTCGCCCCGATGAGCATGCCCGCTTTGGCCGCGCGCTGGAAGGCCGTGGCGCGCGCCGCGGCGGCTGTCTTCGGATCGCTGTCGAACTTGATGGTCACGCCAGGCTCGTTGAACTGGATGGCGCCCACGTGAATCAGGTCGCCCACCAGCAGCAGCTGCTTGCCGGCGCTTTCGACCAGGTAGGTGGTGTGGCCGGGCGTGTGGCCATAGGCCGAGGTGGCGCGGATACCGGGCACGATCTCGGTGTCGCCATCGAAGGGCTTGAACTGGCCATTGTCGACATACGGCTTGGTGGCCATCATGGCACCCTTGAAGAAGTTATTCATTTCGGGCGGCGCCTTGTCCATATTGGCCTGGCTGAGCCAGAAGTCCGATTCGCGCTTGTCGGCGCGGATGGTGGCATTCGGGAAGGCTGCCTTGGCGCCATCGAGCAGGCCGCCCACATGGTCGCCGTGGAAGTGGGTGATCAGTACCTCGTCGACCTGGCCTGCTTCGTAGCCGGCCGCTTTCAGGCTGGCCAGGAGACGGCCCACCGTGGGGCCGAACAGGGCGCCGGCGCCCGTATCGACCAGTACCAGCTTGCTGCCGGTGTTGATCAGGTAAGCGTTGACGGAGGTTTCCAGCGGCACGGCCAGGTGCGCCTTGTCGAGCAGCTTGACGGTTTGCTGCGGCTTCAGCGACAGCAGCTGGTCCACCGGCAGGTCCACCGTGCCGTCGCTCAGCGTGGTGACCTCAAAGGCGCCGAGCATCATGCGCTGGAAGCCCGGGGCCTGGGTCTTGGCCATCGGCGCGGCGGCGTGGGCCGCGGTGGCGGCCAGCGCCAGCATCGCTGCCAGTGCGGTTTGCTTCAACTTGGATGTGATCATGGATCTTCCTTTCACGCCGTTCAAGGCAGGGTTGTCGATTCGTTCATTGTAGTGATATTCGCAATGGACGTCACGGGCAGGCCCGGCCGACCTGTCATTCCAGCGCGCCGTCGCGGATCATGTCGTGGTGCCGCGTATTGAGCAGTGCCATGGCGTTCTTGCCGTTGCTGATCCGGGTCAGCCGGATTTCACTGCCCTTGGTGAAGCGGTGGCCAATGCGCACATTGTAGGAACGCGTGAGCCAGCTCCAGAAGCCCTGCTCGAACGTCGCCTCGTCCATGTCGCGCCACTTCACGCCAAAGACGCCGCGCTGCCAGGGCAGCACGCCGGAACTGACCCACACCCCAACATCGTCGTAGTACAGCAGCACCGCGCGCAGGGCCAGGAACTTGTAGGCCACCAGCAGCGCGCCCAGCACCATCACCACGGCCGCGGTGATATGGCCGGCGTCGCCATGCTCAAAGGCGAGCGGCAGGGCCACGCAAAAGACCAGCACCGCCAGCGCCAGCACCTTGAGGTACGCGGTCCATGACTTCACACCCACCACGTGGGCATGCGCGCCAGTGCCCGATGTCATCTGTTCGTCCATCTGTTTCGCCTTTGCTATGGGTTCTACGCGCCTTCGCGCAGCATGCGCAGCATGTCGTCCGGCGACAGGCGGGCCGACACGTCGCTGCCTTCGAGCAGGCTGTCGGCCAGGTCGCGCTTGTGCTTGTGCAGCTCCACGATGCCTTCCTCGATGGTATGCCGTGCCACCAGGCGGTAGATTGTAACCGGCCTTTGCTGGCCCATGCGATGGGCGCGGTCGCTGGCCTGGTCTTCCACCGCCGGGTTCCACCACGGGTCCATGTGGATCACATAATCGGCGGCGGTGAGGTTGATGCCCACGCCGCCGGCCTTGAGGCTGATGAGGAACACATCGCCTTCACCGCCCTGGAACGCTTCCACCCGCTTCTGGCGCTCCTGCATACTGGTGGCGCCGTCCAGGTACTGGTAGCTCACGCCGCGCGTTTCGAGGTGGCGCCGGATCAGCGTCAGGTGGTCCACGAACTGGCTGAACACCAGCACCTTGTGGCGGTTGGCCAGCAGGTCGTCCACCAGGCGCGAAAATGCCAGCAGCTTGCTGCTCTGGAGGGCCAGCTCGGGTGCCACCAGGTTGGGGTTGCAGCAGGCACGGCGCAAACGCATCATTTCGGCCAGGATCTGGATCGACTTCTGGCCTTCCGGCGCTTCGGTGGTGGTGAGTTTTTCAATGGCGTCGCGGCGCAGTGATTCGTAGAGCGCCGTTTCGTCCTCGGTCAGTTCAACCGGCAGCACGATCTCGGTGCGCGGTGGCAGTTCGGCCAGCACCTGGGCCTTGGTGCGGCGCAGGATGAAAGGCTGGATCAGGCGCCGCAGCCGGCTGCGCGCTTCTGCCTCCAGCGCCTTGTCCTGCGAACGCTCGATGGGACCTGCGAAGCGCACGTTGAACTGGTCCGCCGAACCGAGCAGGCCGGGATTGATAAACCTGAACAGGTTCCACAATTCGCCCAGGTGGTTTTCCAGCGGCGTGCCGGTGGCCACCATGCGGAAGTCTCCCTGCAGCGCCATCACGGCCTGCGAGCGCTTGGTGGCGTTGTTCTTGATGGCCTGGGCTTCGTCGAGCACGATATTGGTCCAGCGTACCTTGGCAAAGAGCGGCGCTTCGAGCTGCAGCAGGCCGTAACTGGCCACCACCAGGTCGAACGGACCGGCATCGGCCAGCATGGCGAGCCGGTCGCCGCTGCCGAACAGCTTGAGGTTCAGGGTCGGGGCAAAGCGGCTCGCCTCGGCCATCCAGTTGGTGCACACCGAGGTGGGCGCGATCACCAGGGTGGGACCCTGCGGCGCGCGCGAGACGATCAGGGCCAGCGCCTGCAGTGTCTTGCCAAGGCCCATGTCGTCGGCCAGGCAGGCACCCACGCCCAGGTGCGCCAGGCGCGCCAGCCATTCGAAGCCTTCCACCTGGTAGTCGCGCAGGTCGGCCTGCAGGGTGGTGGGCAGCACCGGCGTAAACGCCGCGCTCGATGCGATGCGCTTGAGGTGTTCGCGCCAGGCCTTGTCGGTGTCGACCGCGTCCACACTGCGCGCCAGTTCTTCCAGCGCAAAGCTGGCCAGCGCATGCACGCGCACGGCCCCGCCATGCTCGGTGCCAAAGCTGGACAGGTCCATGAGGCGCCGGTGCAGTTCCGACGACAGGGCCATGAACTGGTTGTCGCCCAGCGCCACGAAGCGGCTGCGGTTGGATTTGAGCGAATCGAGCAGGGTGCGCAGGTCGAGCACGCGGTTCTCGTCCACCTGGATCTCGCCACTGGCCGCGAACCAGTCCTTGTCGCGCTTGATGGACAGGCGCATGGACTTGGAGTCGGCCTGCTGGGTCACCCGGAATGGTTCGCCCTCGGGCCAGGCGATGATGACGCGCGCCGGGTCCATGGCCTGCAGTTCGGTCAGCAGCTCCAGGCAGATCACGGGCTGGCCGATCAGCCATTCGCCGTGATCGAGTTCGGCTTCCTCCAGTGCCTGGCAGGCGGCCACCAGCTGGCGCTCGGCTTCGCGCTCGGCATTGAGGTCGCGCCGCGCTTCGGTGCGCACGCCGTTGACGTCGGCAATCACGCTCTCGGCACCGGAGCCGGGCGTGTAATAGGCACCGGACCCCGGCAGCGGCCGCACCTGGATCTGCATGCGCAGTCCCTGCTGGTAGGGCAGCAGGTGCACGTGCATGCGGCTGTCGGCCGGCACCTGCGCGATGTCGGCGGCGCCGCCGCCAATGTCCGACTGCACGGTGACGATGGACGAAATGGCGCTGATCGCCTTGAGCACCTGCTTTTCGGCCGCCAGCGGCACCACCAGCCCCTTTTCACCGATGATGGAGCCGATGCGGCGGTGTTCGTCCGTCACGCGCACCACGCGCAGCCGGGTTGGCGTTTCGCGCGTGATCAGCACATCGTCGTCGGCCCCGGTGACGGGCGGGCGCATGGTGATGGTCACGTTGACCGGGTCGGCCTTGACCAGCAGCTCCGGCTCCCCCGGCAGCACTTCGACCCGCGTGCCGGGAGACTCCATCCAGAACAGCAGGGGGTGGCCAATGAGGGCCACGATGGCTGCTTCATCATCGAGTTCGTAGCGGTAGCCACCGCTGTAGTAGCGCAGCTCCTGGATCAGGCGCGTGACGACAAGGTCTTGCGCGGTCAGGAAATCCATCTTGTCGCCGTCCTCGTACAGGCGCTTCAACGCCACCGGGCGGCCGCGGCTCCAGCCACCCTGCGCATCGCGCTTTTGCTCGCGCGGCTCCAGGCTCTGGATGCCCCAGTGGGCGTCGTATTTGACCAGCCACACCAGGCGCGCTTCCTTGACCACTTCTGCATTGACCGGCGGCTGCAGGTTGATGAGGGCATTGAGCTGGCGCTCCCACGCTTCCTCGCGCGCGAACCAGAGCGCCATGTCCGAGACATGGTGGACCTGGCGCAGCTCGGTGGCGCGCCGCTCGTGGCTGACGCCGCCCAGATGACCCAGCACCGATGCCAGCTGGGCGCTGATCAGGTCAAAGCCCGCCTGCTCGGAAATTGCCAGCATGTCTTCCAGCGCCGCGCGCTTGTCCTGCAGCTGCGGCTGCGAGAGCCAGAAGTGCATCAGCGCACGCAGCATGAAGGGCTGCATCGCGGTTTCCCAACTGCGGGTGGGGAACACTTCCGGATCGACCGTGCCGGCGCGGACCTGGCGCAGCATGCTCAGTTGCTGGTAGGCGGCGGTGTCGTGGTTCTGCACCGCGCGCGTGGCGATATCGAGGTAGGCGTCGGCATTCTTGAGCTGCCTGGGGTCGCCGCTGCGCAGCATGCCGAGCACGTACAGGTAGCCGCCGATGCCGGAAAAGTAAGCCTTGCGCTTGCCCGACTCGCGCCGTAACGCCTTGAGGGCCGCCTCGAAGCCGGTCAGCGCGGCAGCCACGTCGTCGCGCAGCATCAGGATCGCGCTGCTGAAGTACAGCGCCTGTGATTCGTCCAGGCCCTTGATTGCCTGCACTGCGTCGGCCAGGCGTGCGCACAGAATGAAGTGCTCCGTCATGGCCACCCGCAGCGCCATGGAAGACGAGGCGTTGGCCAGGTGGCGCTCGGCGAAGGGCCGCACCAGTGGCGCCAGCAGTGGCTCGCGCTGCGAATGGTCGATCAGGACCGTGAGCACCTGGTCGCGCATCGACGGGTGGATGCGGGCCAGCATCTCGGGCTCGAACGGGCGGGCACAGATATCGATGATCGGATGCAGGTAGCTGGCCTCGTGGCAGCTCATGCAGGACGCCAGCAGCGCCATCACTTCCGATGGCGGCGCGCCGCCCACCAGCGCCATGCGCAGCAGCGCCACACCCTGGCGGTAGCTGCGCAGAATGGCATTGCCCTCCCAGTTGCGGCGCAGCGGCGTCAAGTCGACATAGGCCGACCACAGGGGAGCGAAGTGGCCGGCGTCGAGCGCCGCCTTCATGGCTGGCCAGGCCAGATCGGCGCTGGCCACCCAGCCGCGGGTGGTCACCTGCGAGGCCATGCCGGCCGCCTGCATCTTGGCCAGGTCGTGCGCCATCTGGTCGTCGTCGGCGTCGCTTACCTGCGCCTGCTTGAGGTGTTCGGCAATGCGTACGCGGCCCATTGGCTCGCCTGCCATCGCCATGAGGGCCAGAATCAGCTTCTGGTTGCCGCTCAGTGCATCGAATGCCGCCTGCAGTGCTGGTGTGGTCATGCAGGCAGGTTCTCGATCGTCACCGGTGGCGCATCGCCGGCAGGCGCCATGCCGAAGATGCGCAGGTAAAAGTACAGCTCAGCTTCCAGCGTGCGCACGATGCTGTCGGACTTGCGAAAACCGTGTCCCTCGCCCTCAAGCGGCATGTAGGCCACCGGCACGCCGTTGTTCTTCAATGCCTCCACCATTATTTCCGACTGCTGCGGGGGCACCACCTTGTCATCGAGGCCCTGGAAAAAAATCATGGGCCGTTTGAGCCGGCCGGTGTGGTGGATGGGCGAGCGTTCCCGGTACAGGGCCGCCGCCTGCGGCTTGGGCGCGATCAGGTATTCGTTGTAGTGCGACTCGAACTTGTGCGAGTCGTCGTCCAGCCCCTGCAGGTCGGACACGCCGTAGTAGCTGGCACCGGCCTTGAACACGTCATGGAAGGCAAGCGCGCACAGTACCGTGAGGCCGCCGGCGCTGCCGCCGCGGATGACCATCTTGTCTGGGTCCACCAAGCCGCGTTCGGCCACGTAGCGCGCACCGGCCACGCAATCGTCTACATCGATCACGCCCCACTGGCCGCGCAGGGCGTCGCGGTAGGCGCGGCCAAAGCCGCTGCTGCCGCCATAGTTCACGTCCAGCACCGCGAAGCCACGGCTGGTCCAGAACTGGGTGGCCAGCTTGAGGGTGCTGCTGGCCATGCCGGTGGGGCCGCCGTGGCCGATGACCATCAGGGGTGGCTGGCTGCCGTCTGCCGAGACATCGGCATTGGTGGGCGGGTAGAAAAAGGCATGCGCGGTGCGCCCGCCGCTGGTGGGAAAGCTCACCGTATCGGGCACCGACAGGTAGCCCTGCGCCGGGAGCTGTTCAATCGAGCGCGCCAGCACTTCGCGCCCGCCGGTAGCCAGGTCAATGCACGCCACCTCGAGCGCGATGGTGGGCGCGCCGCCCAGCAGCACGGCGCAGCTGCCCTGCACGCGCAGTTCGCGGATCTCCTGGTAGGGATTGGCGATATCGTGCAGTTCACCGCCCGCCAGGCGCGCCAGGCGGCTGGTGCCATTGTCAATATAGGTGCATATAATCTCGCCGCCGGCGGCAAAGCCATACATGGAATTGGCGAAAGACCAGTGCGGCGTGGCGAATTCGGCCTCGCGCGGACACAGGGCGTGGATGCTACCGGCGCGCTGCGCATACAGATTCCACCATCCGCTGCGGTCGGAGACAAAATGCAGTTCGCCCGCAGGCGACCACTCGGGCTGGCAGATGGCTTCATCAGGGCCGCCCGCCACCAGGCGCGGCGTGCCGAGGGTGCCATCGCCCTGCAGGTCGGCCACCCACAGCTGCGTGCCCTGCCACGGCATGCGCGGATGGTCCCAGCTCATGAACGCGAGTGCGCTGCCGTCGGGCGAAACGCGCGGGGCGCTGTAGAAATCGTGGCCGGAAGCGAGCACCGTTACCGTGCCGTCAAGGCCCACACTGCAGATGGTATTGACAGGCTGCGCGCTGCCGTTGGTGTGGTCTTCGCGCACCGCGATCAGGCGGCCCTGGCCCAGGTCCAGGGCGAAGTCGGCGTAGCGGTACGGTCCTGCTGGCGTGACCGGCTCCGGTTCCCCGTCCCATTTGACCACGTACACGCGGTTGTCGGCAAAGTGCGAAAAATACAGGGCGCCATGGGCTGCCAGGAATGCACCGCCGCCGTATTCATGCACCCGGGAGCGGGCATTGAACGGTGCCGGCGTCATGGCCTTGACCTTGCCGCCGCGCCGGCGCATCACGGTGGTGCGTCCGGCTTCTGCGGGCAGGCCGGCCAGCCAGTACACATCGGTGCCGTCCAGGAGCGGCATCGACAGCGGTATGGAACCGGCGGCGACGGCGGCGGCGCTGATCGGGGAAGGCCACGTACCGCATGGCGCGGCGTTCTTGCTGGGGGAGGCTGGCATCGGATGGCTGCTTTTCATTAGGTTGGTCAAGCATCATAGAGAAATGGAACGCCCGGTGCAACGCGACGAGCGCGGCCGTGTGGCCGGGGATGCGATAATAGCGCCTTCATTTTAGCTTTCGATTGTCTGCCATGCCACAATTCGCCCCCCTCCAGAACGACACCTTCCTGCGAGCGCTGCTGCGCCAGCCGACCGAGTACACGCCTGTGTGGCTGATGCGGCAAGCGGGCCGCTACCTGCCCGAATACCGCGCCACGCGCGAACGGGCCGGCTCGTTCCTGGGCCTGGCGAAAAACCCCGACTACGCCACCGAAGTGACGCTGCAGCCGCTGGACCGCTTTCCGCTGGACGCCTCGATCCTGTTCTCGGACATCCTGACGGTGCCGGACGCCATGGGACTGGGCCTGTATTTTGCTGATGGCGAAGGCCCCAAGTTCGAGCGCCCGCTGCGCACCGAAGCCGACGTCATGGCGCTGCGCTCACCGGACATGGCGTCGCTCGACTACGTATTCAAGGCCGTGACCCAGATTCGTACCGAAATCAATGGCCGGGTGCCGCTGATCGGCTTTTCCGGCAGCCCGTGGACGCTGGCGTGCTACATGGTGGAAGGCCAGGGCTCCAAGGAATTCCACACCATCAAAAAAATGCTGTACAGCCGCCCTGACCTGATGCACCGCATCCTGTCGGTCAATGCGGCCGCGGTGGCCGAGTACCTCAATGCCCAGATCGACGCCGGCGCACAGGCCGTGATGATTTTTGACTCCTGGGGCGGGGCGCTGGCCGACGGCGCCTTCCAGAGCTTCTCGCTGCAGTACATGCAGCAGGTGGTGGGGCAGCTCAAGCGCGAAAAGGATGGCGTGCGCATTCCCGTGGTGGCTTTTACCAAGGGCGGCGGCCTGTGGCTGGACCAGATCGCCGACATCGGCGCCGATGCCGTGGGCCTGGACTGGACCGTGGACCTGGGCCGCGCGCGCGCGCTGGTCGGCCACAAGGTGGCGCTGCAGGGCAATCTCGACCCTGCCATCCTGTTCGCCAGCCCGGAGCAGATTCGCGCCGAGGTCGAGCGCACGCTGATCGCCTACGGCAGGCCCACGCCCGGCTCCGGCCACGTGTTCAACCTGGGCCATGGCATTTCGCAGTTCACGCCGCCCGAGTCGGTAACCGCCATGGTGGAAGCGGTGCATGACTTCAGCCGGCGCCAGCGCGCATGATGTAGTTGCGCTACCTGAAGCGTTGGACGGACGGCGGTCGAGCTGCTGAATGGGTTACCACCGCACGCTGCGCCGCAGCACACGCATCGCAGTTATTCACAATTTTTCGTCCAGATAAAAAACGCGGCAGTGTGAGCGCGACAACCGGCTCCGTCCCGGCAAGTACTTGATTAATCAGTGTTAATTGATGAGTTATTTGGGTGGACAGCGGGCCATCCCCGCTGTTTTCCTGGCGTACGGCTGCAAGTTCCCCGGTCTTGTCCACAAAGTTATCAACAGGCTGTGGGGATAAAACCATAAAGTGCTTCGTATACGGGCACTTAGCGCACAAGCGCAGGTTTTACTTTAAGTTTGTGCTGCGGTGCATGATTTTTTGCCATGATTTGCATTTGCCCGTCGGCCTCGGACCACGCCATCGCGATGGCAACAGATAAACGCGGCAATGGTGCGGGGCCAGCTGGTTATACACAATTGAAGAGAAACCACCCTGGAATACCGGCCTCGGGCAAGGGTGGTTCAAGTACTTGATTTTAAACGGTATTATTTTTGTGATTTCTGGTATTTCTGACGGCGTATTGAGCAATCGCAAAATTAATGGCGGGCATATTTGTCGTTGTCCACAAAGTTGTCCACAGCCGGTCCATCATTGTTTTCCATCCACTTGAAGCCGGCGCATGCCCATGGCAACTTGCATACTCACCGTTGCGCTCGACACTCCGCTCAACAGCAGCTTTGATTATCGCTGGCGTGGCGACGATGGCCCCCGGCCGTGCGTGGGGCAGCTGGTGCTGGTGCCGTTTGCGCATCGGGAAGTAGTCGGGCTCATTACCGGGGTTGGCGACACGACCGAAGTCGCCCCCGAAAAGCTCAAGGATGCCCTGGCGGTACGCAGCCAGCTTGCTCCCCTGTCGACCCAGTGGCTGGCGCTGGCCGCTTTTGCAGCGGACTACTACCAGCGTCCACTGGGAGAAGTTGCGCTGCCGGGATTGCCGAGGAACCTGCGCGTGGCGGGCACGGTCAACCTGGACCGCGCGCTCAAGAAGCTGGCCAAACACGGCCTGGTACACGACAGCGCGCCGGTCGACATGCCGGTGCTGAACGACGCCCAGCAGCAGGCGGCAGACGCCATCGGCGGCGCTGTGGGCTTTACGCCGCTGCTCCTGTATGGCGTCACCGGCAGCGGCAAGACCGAGGTGTACCTGCAGGCGTGCGCCCAGGTGCTGGCGCGTGAAAGCGAAGGCCAGATTCTGATCCTGGTCCCGGAAATCAATCTCACCCCTCAGCTGGAAGGGAACATCCGCGCCCGCTTTCCCGGCGTGATGCTGGCGACGCTGCACAGCAGCCTGTCGGAGGGCGAACGCATGCTGCACTGGCTCGCCGCCCACCAGGGCAAGGCCAGGATCATCCTGGGCACGCGGCTATCGATCCTGGCGTCGCTGCCGCAGCTCAAACTGATCGTCATCGACGAAGAGCACGACCCCTCGTACAAGCAGCAGGAAGGATTGCGCTACTCGGCGCGCGACCTGGCCGTGTGGCGCGCGCGCCAGCTCGGCATCCCCATCGTGCTCGGATCGGCCACTCCCTCGCTGGAGACCTGGCATCATGCCGGTTCTGGGCGCTACCGCAAGCTTGAACTACGGGAGCGGGCCGTGAAGGACGCGGTACTGCCGCGCGTGAAACTGCTCGACATGGAGCGCGACAAGCCGAAGGACGGGCTGACATCGCACCTGCTTGCGGCGCTGCGCCAGCGTCTGGAGCGCGGGGAGCAATCCTTGCTGTTCCTGAACCGACGCGGCTATGCCCCCGTGATCTGCTGCGAATCGTGCGGCTGGATCAGCAACTGCACGCGCTGCACCTCCTTCATGGTGCTGCACAAGCCGGAGCACCGGCTGCGCTGCCATCACTGCAGCCTGGAGCTGCGCATCCCGCGTCACTGTCCCACCTGCGGCAATGTCGACCTGCAGCCGCTTGGACGGGGCACGCAGCGGGTGGAAGAAGGCCTGCAGCAGATGTTCCCCGCGGCCCGCATCCTGCGCATCGACGCCGACTCGACGCGCCTCAAAGGCAGCGCCCAGGCCGCGTTCGACAGCGTTCACCGGGGTGAGGTCGACATCCTGATCGGCACCCAGATGGTGGCCAAGGGCCACGACTTCAAGAAGCTCACACTGGTGGGCATCCTCAATCCCGACACGGCGCTGTTTTCGCAGGATTACCGTGCCAGCGAACGGCTGTTTGCGCAGCTGATGCAGGTGGCAGGGCGGGCGGGGCGGGCGGCGCGGGGCGAAGGGGCGAGCGTGAGCGAAGTGCTGATCCAGACCCGCTACGCCGCGCACCCCCTGTATTCGGCGGTGGTGCGGCATGACTATGACCGTTTCGCCGGCAGCCTGCTGGAAGAGCGGCGGCAGGCGGCGCTGCCGCCCTATATGTACCAGGCATTGCTGCGTGCCGAAGCGCGCGAGCTGGCGCTGGCAATGGCGTTCCTGCAAGCGGCGCGTGACTGCCTGGTCCATGACGGCATCACCATCAACGACCCGATCCCGATGACCATGACGCGCGTGCACAACGTCGAGCGTGCGCAGTTGCTGGTGGAAAGCGCTTCGCGCCCGGCTCTGCAGGCCTTCCTCAAAGCCTGGCTGGCCCAGCTGCGCGACATGAAAGCGCGCGTCAAATGGAGCCTGGAAGTCGACCCCCTCGACATCTAGCCCGATTTTCTTTCCCAACACCAGGGTCAGACCACTTAAAACGGCTTTTTGCAACTTTACCCTCGTGCTATTGCGTGCCTGCAGTTGTGCGAGCTTGCCACGCACGTCTTCTGCCCGCGCGCAAACGCACGGCGGCAATCGACCGGTGTAAAGGGAACCAATGCCGCGCAACGGTTACCGATGCGATTTGAAATTCACCGAAACAATTGATTTGACTGCGTTTAAGTGGTCAGACCTCGACCGAAATGCGTCCGTCAGTAATCGAAAAGCAGCGATCCGGCAATCCCTCAGCTCGGGGTCAGACCACTTAAAACGGCTTTTTGCAATTTTTCTGCAGCGATATTGATCGCGGGATTTTTCGCGGTCGTCGCCCTGCCTGCATTCGATTCTGCGCAAGAAAGGCGCGCGGTGATCGTCGCGCGTGCGGAACCATGGCTGCTCGGAGGATGCCAAGAAGGTGCGAATTTCGGGGAAACAATTGATTTTGCCCCGTTTAAGTGGTCTGACCCCGGGGGAGGGGGGAGAACGGAGGAGGCCGGTGTCAGCGCGTATTGTGCGGGCCGTATAGAATCGGGGCATCAAACGTTTATGCTGGATGCCTGCTATGAAGACTGTTTCCGTCGATGTTGCCGTCATTGGCACCGGTACCGCCGGCCTGGCCGCTTATCGCGCAGCGCGCGCCCAGGGCAAGCGCGTGGTCGTGATTGAGAGCGGCCCTTATGGCACCACTTGCGCCCGCGTGGGATGCATGCCGAGCAAGCTGCTCATCGCCGCCAGCGAAGCGGCCCACATGACGGCGCTGGCGCCCGGCTTTGGCGTCCATCCCGGCCCGACCAGGATCGATGGCCAGCAGGTCATGGCCCGCGTGCGCCGCGAGCGGGACCGCTTCGTGGGCTTTGTCCTCGAAGGCGTCGATAGTATTCCGGCCGAGGACAAGCTGCGGGGCCATGCGCGCTTCACCGGCCCGCACGCGCTCGTGGTGGGGGAGCATACGTCGGTCGAGGCGGCCAGTGTCGTCATCGCCACCGGCTCCACCGCCACCATGCCGCCGCAGCTTGCCAATGTGGGCAAGGGTGTGATCGTGAGCGATGCGGTGTTCGAGTGGACCGACCTGCCAGCCTCGGTCGCCGTCATCGGCACCGGTGTGATTGGCCTGGAGCTGGGCCAGGCGCTGAGCCGCCTGGGCGTGCGCGTGAGCTTTTTTGCGCGCGGCGGCAGCGTGGCACAGATCAGCGATCCGGAGGTGCTGCACGTGGCCGCGCAGACGCTGGGCGCGGAACTTGACCTGCGCTTCCAGCACGCCGTCGTGGGCGCGCGCCAGGATGGCGAGGAGGTGCTGCTCGAGTCACGCGATGCGTCGGGCAACACCCGCAGCGAGCGCTTTCAGTTCGTGCTGGTCGCCGTCGGCCGCACGCCCAATGTGCACCAGATCGGCATCGAGCATACCGGTCTCGAACTCGATGAGAAGGGCATCCCGCTGTTCGATCCCCTCACCATGCAGTGCGGGACCAGCCATATTTTCATCGCCGGCGATGCCAACAACGAGCGTCCCGTGCTGCCGGAGGCGGCCGACCATGGCAGGATCGCAGGCGATAACGCGGGCCGCTTCCCGAACGTGCTGCCCGGACTGCGCCGCACGCCGCTGGCCATCGCTTTCACCGAGCCCCAAATCGCCACCCTCGGCGAGAGCTACCGCGAGCTGTGTGTCACAGGTCAGCACAAGTTCGCCATTGGGAAGGTGTCGTTTACGAACCAGGGCCGCAGCCGCGTGATGCTGCAAAATCACGGCATGCTGCGGGTATATGGCGAGTACGCGACTGGCCGCTTCCTGGGCGCCGAGATGATCGGGCCGCGCGCGGAGCATCTGGCGCACTTGCTGTCGTGGGCCTGCCAGGCCCGCATGACGGTAGCGCAGATGCTGGACATGCCGTTCTACCACCCCGTCATCGAGGAGGGTGTGCGCACGGCGCTGCGCGACCTGGCGGCAGAACTGGAAAAGGGGGCGCCGGCCGTGGTGGACGCCCCCGAGGTGCTACCGGGCGTATGACCGGCCCTGGCCAGGATGCAGGTGTACCAAGCCCGCCATCGTGTGCGCGTTCAGAGCGCGCAACGGGATTGATCGTTGATGCTGGCCATACCCGATCAATGAATCGATTCTAGTTAAGGTAACTGGCGTCCAGGCGCCCCTGCGCGGCCAGTTCGCGCACCACACGGATGGTGTCAATGTCCGCTTCCTGGTACGCGGACTTGCGGAATTCATCGTACATGGCATTGGCGGCATCGGTCGCGGCATCGTGGCCGTCGTCGTACAGGAAGCGCACGTACAGCGTGTGCTCGGACGGCGCTTCAATCGTCATGGTCAGGCTCGAGGCGCTGATCTCGCCCTGCGCCGCCACTTCGTAGCGCACCTGTTCGAGCGGCGTGAGGAACACGCGGTCGACGATTTCGAGCTCGCCGTAGCGCAGGCGGCGCCGGAAGCTGCCGCTTTCGCGCTCGTCGATGGTGCATTCGTCCAGGTGCGGCACGAACAGCTTGGGCGAGTCGGCCCGCAGCACCAGCCCACGCCACAGCTGGTCGCGCGTGATGGTGTCGATCAGGGGATTGAGCGGGTCGTTGATCTCGATGAGGTGTTCAAATTTCATGATGGTGTCGTCAATGGCTGGCACAGGCGCCGATCCAGTCATGGTAACGCAAGCAGTGACAAAACGGCCAGGTAATGCGCGCTGGCAACTGCGATGGTGGCCGTACTCGCTGGCGGTCAGGCGCCCAGCAGCATGCGGTGCTGGCGCCGCTGCAGCACGGCGATGGTGATGAGGATGAGGAAGGAAATCGCCAGCAGCACCAGGGCGTAGGCGTGCGCCGTGTCGTAGTGAAGCTGCTGCGCCTCGTCATACAGGGCAATCGAGGCCACGCGCGTCTGGCCTTCGATATTCCCGCCCAACATGAGTACCACGCCGAATTCGCCCATGGTGTGGGCAAAGCTGAGCGAGGCGCCGGCCAGCACGCCATTTTTCGACAGCGGCAGGATGATGGACCAGAACACCTGGCGCCGCGTCAGGCCCAGCGCCAGCGCGGTCTGCACCATCTCGGGCCGCACGGCGCGAAACGCCGCCTGGATTGGCTGCACTGCAAATGGCAGGCTGTAGATGATGGAGCCGATCACCAGGCCGGTGAAGGAAAACGGCAGCGGCTGGCCAAACACGTGGACCCAGGCCGCGCCCACCGGCTGGCCGGGCGACATCAGGACCAGCAGGTAGAAGCCGATCACGGTGGGCGGCAGCACGATGGGCAGGCTGACCAGCGTCTCGGCCACGATCACGCCGCGCATGCGGCTGCTGGTGAGCCAGTGCGCGAGCGGGATGCCGATGGCCAGCAGCGCCAGCGACGAGACGGCCGCCAGCTTCAGGGTCAGGCCAATCGCTTCCCACAGGCCGGGAGGGAACGACCAGTCAAGCATGTTTGGCGGGTGGCAGGCCAAAGCCGTGGCGCTGCAAGATGGCGCGCGCCGTAGGCGAGTGCAGGAACTGCATGAAGCGCGCCGCGGCCGGATGGCCCTTGCCGCGCGCGGTGAGGATGGCGCCCTGTTCGATCGGCGCCAGTCCTGCCTGTGGCACCAGGTAGTAGCTGCCCACGCCCTTCAGGCGCGGTGCCAGCACGGTGGCGTAGGACACCACGCCCACCTGGGCATTGCCGGTCTGGACAAACTGCGCGGTCTGGGCGATATTTTCGCCCAGCACCAGCTTGCCGGACACGGCATCCCACACGCCGTGATGCTGCAGCGCGGCCCGCGCGGCCATGCCATACGGCGCCACCTGGGGATTGGCGATTGCCACCCGCGCCAGGCGCGCATCCCTGAACACGGCCATGCCCTGCCTGAGGTCAAAGCGCGGGTCCAGCGTCCACAGGGCCAGGCGCCCGATGGCATAGGTGGTGAGCGTGGCACCGTCGGCGGCGCCTTCGGCCGCCAGCCGCTGCGGATACATCATGTCGGCCGACAAAAAGACGTGAAACGGGGCGCCGTTCTTGATTTGCGCGAAAAAATTGCCAGATGAGCCAAGCGAGGTCTTGAGCTCCACTCCCGGCGCCTGCTTGCGGAAGGCGTCGGCCAGTTCGCCAATGCTGTAGGTCAGGTCGGACGCGGCCGCGACCACCAGCGGCTCGGCCCGGGCTGGCAGGGCGAGTACGCCCAGCATTGTCAGCAGGAGTGTTTTCATGTTCTGTATTCTACGATAGCGCGGCCCGGCGGTGCGCTACAATGGCGGGCTGTTTTCGAAAGTCACCCGCCGATGTCCTCCACTCCCAAGTTTGGCCTCAATGCCCCGCAGAGCGAAGCTGTGCTGTACCTGGACGGCCCGTGCCTGGTGCTGGCCGGTGCCGGCTCGGGCAAGACGCGGGTGATCACGCAAAAGATCGCGCACCTGATCGAGGACCGCGGCTACGATCCGCGCACCATCGCCGCCCTCACCTTCACCAACAAGGCGGCGCTCGAAATGCAGGAGCGGATCGCCAAGCTGCTCAAGCAGCCGCGCCAGGCCAAGCAGCTCACGGTTTCCACCTTCCACTCGCTGGGCGTGAAGATCCTGCGCCAGGAAGCGGCCGGCGTGGGCCTGAAGGACCGCTTCTCCATCATGGACAGCGATGACTGCTACGGCCTGGTGCAGGACCTGGCGATCACCACCGACAAGCAGATCATCCGCGCCATCCAGACCGCCATCTCGCTGTGGAAGAATGGCCTGGTGGACCCGGAACACGCGATCAAGCAGGCCAAGGATGAAGACGAGGCCCTGGCCGCCCGCGTGTACCGCAGCTACGTGGCCACGCTGCAGGCCTACCAGGCGGTGGACTTCGACGATTTGATCCGCCTGCCGGTGGAACTGTTTCGCAACAACGATCCGATCCGCGACAAGTGGCAGCGCCGCCTGCGCTACCTGCTCATGGACGAGTACCAGGACACCAATACTTGCCAGTACGAGCTGGTCAAGCTGCTGGTGACGGGGATTGGCAAAAAGCCCATGTTCACGGCTGTGGGCGACGACGACCAGGCCATCTACGCCTGGCGCGGCGCCTCGGTGGAAAACCTGAAGACGCTGGGGGAGGATTTTCCAGACCTGCGCGTGATCAAGCTGGAGCAGAACTACCGCTCCACCACGCGCATCCTGCAGGCCGCCAATGCGGTCATCGGCAACAACCCCAAGCTGTTTGAAAAGTCGCTGTGGTCGGAGCACGGCCTGGGCGAGCCAATCAAGGTACTGGGCATGCAGACCGACGAACAGGAAGCCGAGCAGATTGCCATCATGATTTCGGCCGACCATTTCCAGCGCAAGAACAAGTGGTCCGATTACGCCATCCTGTATCGCGGCAACCACCAGGCGCGCGTGATCGAACAGTCGCTGCGCAAGGAACGCATTCCGTACACCATTTCGGGCGGCCAGAGCTTTTTCGACAAGGCTGAAATCAAGGACATCATCAGCTACCTGCGCCTGATCGCCAACGATGGCGATGACCCGGCCTTCATTCGCGCCGTCACCACGCCCAAGCGCGGGGTCGGCATGGCCACACTGGAAGTGCTGGGTGCCTTTTCCAAGCAGTGGAACTGTTCGCTGTTTGAAGCGACCTTCAAGGGCGGCATCGAAGCGCTGCTGCCAGACCGCCAACTGCTGCCCCTGCGCGACTTCTGCAATTTCATCAATCAGCTCGAAGCGCGCGCCAGCCGCCCCGGTCCCTCCGGCAGCGGCGAGAATGCGGCCGCCGTACTGGACGACATGATGAAGGAGATCGCGTACGAGAGCTACCTGTACGACGTGTTCGAAGAGCGCGCCGCACAGAGCAAGTGGCAGAACGTGATGGAGTTCATCAACTGGCTCAAGGAGCGCGGCAACGGCGGCAAGGACAAGCAGGGCGAGGAAAAGAATCTGCTGGAGCTGACCCAGATGGTGGCCCTGATGAGCATGCTGGAAGGCCAGGACGAGGAGCCGGACGCGGTGCGCATGTCGACCCTGCACGCCTCCAAGGGCCTGGAATATCCGCATGTGTTCCTGGTGGGCGTGGAAGAAGGCATCCTGCCGCACAAGGGCGACCCGGACGCGCCGGTGGAGGTGATCGCCGCCCGCATCCAGGAAGAGCGGCGCCTGATGTATGTGGGCATCACCCGTGCCCAGCGCACCTTGCACCTGACCTGGTGCAAGAAGCGCAAGCGCGCGGGCGAACAAGTCCATTGCGATGTGTCGCGTTTCATCAAGGAGATGGAGCTCGATGTGGGCACCGCCGTGCCGACCGAGGCCGAAACCCTGTCCCCGAAAGACCGCCTGGCCAGCCTCAAGGCCCTGCTGTCCACGCCCAAATCTTAATTCAGCCAGGAGCTGCGCAGTGAACCAGGAAGACCGTTTCGTCGACATTGAAATCAAGCTCGCCTACCAGGAAGACCTGGTGGAAGCGCTCAACCAGATGGTGTATCAGCAAAGCCTGCGCATCGACCAGCTCGAAGCGCTGGTCAACAAGCTGGGCGAACACATTCGCAACAATGCCCAGGCCACGCCAGGCCTGCTCCTGAATGAGCGCCCGCCCCACTACTGATGTCCTGAAATGATCGAAACATGGCTGGCGCTGAGCGGACCATGCCGCTTTGCCCCGATACTATGGTGGCTGTTCTCCCCACTGCCAAGGAAACCGCCATGCAAAGCTGTCTGATTGTGATCGATGCTCAGGAATCGTTCCGCCACCGCCCCTACTACCATGCCGGCGCCATGGACGCCTACCTGGTGCACCAGAATGCCCTGATCGAGGGCTGCGTACAGCGCGGCGTGCCGGTCGCGCGCGTGCTGCACGTGGAGCCGGATGCGCCTGCCAATCCGTTTGCGCTCGCCTCCGGCCATGTGCGCCCGCTCGATGCTCTGGCGGCGTTTACGCCCGCCTTTGAGGCACACAAGAGCCGCCACAGCGCCCTGGTGGGCACCGGCCTTGATGTCTGGCTCATCAGAGAAGGTGTGCGCCGCGTCATCATCAGCGGTATCCGCACCGAGCAGTGCTGCGAAACCACGGCCCGCCATGCTTCCGACCTGGGCTGGGAAGTCGACTACGTGGCCGACGCCACGCTCACCTTTGACATGCTGCAGCCGGACGGCACGCCCCTGTCCGCCGCCGACATCACCGCCCGTACCGTCACCGTGCTGCATGAACGCTTTGCCACCGTGTGCACGGTGCAGCAGGCACTGGCGCGCGCGGGGTCTGGGTCATGATCACGGTCTGGTTCATGCTCCTGCCGGACAGCCTGATCATGGACTGGGCCGGTCCCGCCGAAGCGCTGCGCATCGCCAGCCAGATTCGCCGCCTGCAAGGACAGGCCGCGCCGTTCGCCATGCGCTTTTGCGGCCCGCAGGCAAGCTGCGCCACGTCGGTGGGCATTGCCGTCAGCGGGCTGGAACCCTTGCCGCAGCAGTTGCCCGAGGGGCAGCACTGGATCGTGCTGGTGGGGCGCCCGGGGCAGGAAACGCTGGCCGATGATAACGCCACCCGCGAGCTGCTGGCCTGGCTGCGCCGTCTCGACCTGGCCGAGGGCGGCACCGAGCTGATGACGATCTGCGCCGGATCGGTCATTGCGGCCCACGCCGGGCTGCTCCACGGCCGCCGCGCCACAACCCACCACCATCACCTCGACGAGCTGCAGCAAACCGGCCAGGGCTGCATGGTGGTACGCAACCGCGTGTTTGTGCAGGATGGCCCGGTGTGGAGCAGCGCCGGCGTCACGACCGGCCTGGACCTCATGCTGCACCGGATCGGGCTGGCATGCGGCCCCGCCCTCGCAGCCGAGGTGGCCCAGAACATGGTGGTGCCACTGCGGCGCGGTCCCAACGACCCGGAGCTCTCGCCCTTTCTCGCTTACCGCAACCATATTCATCCTGCCCTGCACCGGGTGCAGGACGCCGTCACCCAGGCGCCGCAGCAAGCCTGGACCGTACCGGCCATGGCGGCCATGGCGCACACATCGCCGCGCCATCTGACACGCCTGTTCCTGGAATACGCCGGCATCGCGCCGCTGGAATACCTGCGCCGCATCCGGCTGGCAGTGGCGCAGACAGCGCTGCGCTCGGGGAACAATGTGACGCAGGCAGCGGCCACGGCCGGGTTCAGCTCCGATACCCAGCTGCGCCGCGCGTGGCAGCATTTCGGCCTGGAAGGAACGCCCTCGGGCATGCACAGTTGACACAACGCCCGTCAATACGGGCGGCCGCTCCGATGGCGGCAGGTCCCGGTTTGTGCAGCGATGTAACACATGCATACACGTTTACGGGTGACGGGGGGCGGGCATCCTTGCTATGATCTGGCGCTAAGTGCTGCCGGCTTGTGCCTGGCAGCTTGTACCACGCCCGTGAAAGATGCCATGAATCGTCCTCAAATGCTGATCGTTGCCGCCAGCCTTGCGCTGGTGCAGACCGCCGCCCTGGCCGCACCTGCCGCCGCCCCCACTGCCGCCGCTGCTCCTCTGCCGGCGAGCAATCCACTGGCAGCGGCCAGCACGCTGCCGTTCCAGTATCCCATGTTCGACAAGATCAAGGACAGCCACTACCAGCCGGCCTTTGCCGCGGGCATGCGCGAACAGCTGGCCGAAGTGGCTGCCATTGCCGGCAGCAAGGACGCGCCCACCTTCGACAACACCATCGTGGCCATGGAAAAATCGGGCCAGCTGCTGTCGCGCGTGTCGACCATTTTCTCGGCCCTGCAAGGCGCCAACACCAACGACAAGCTCGATGCCATCGACCGTGAAATGGCCCCCAGGCTGGCGGCCCACGACGATGCCATCTTCCTCAACGACAAGCTGTTCCAGCGCGTGAAAGCGCTGTACGACCAGCGCGCCACCCTGGGCCTCGATGCCGAATCCGCCTTCCTGCTCGAGCGCTACTACAAGGACTTCGTGCTGGCCGGCGCCAACCTGAGCCCGGAAGACAAGAAGCGCCTGAAGGCCTACAACGGCCAGATCGCCACGCTCCAGACCACGTTCAGCCAGAACGTGCTGAAGGAAAAGAATGCCAAGGCGCTGGTGGTCAATGTGCGCTCGGAACTGGCCGGCATGAGCGACGCGGCCATTGACGGCGCCGCTGCCGAAGCGGCCAGGCGCGGCCTCAAGGGCAAGTTCGTCATTCCCCTGATGAACACCACGGGCCAGCCGGCGCTGTCGGTGCTGACCAACCGCGCCGTGCGCGAGCGCCTGCTGGACGCATCCATGAAGCGCAGCAGCCAGGGCGGTAAGTATGACAACCGCGCCGTGGTCCTCAAGCTGGCCAAGCTGCGGGCGGAAAAGGCGGCGCTGCTGGGCTACCCTGACTATGCTTCCTACTCGCTGGCCGACCAGACCGCGCAGACCCCGGCCAACGTCAACAAGCTGCTGTCCGACCTGGCCAAGCCGGCCGTGGCCAATGCACGCAAGGAAGCAGCTGCAATCCAGAAGATCATCGATGCGGAAAAGGGCGGCTTCAAGGTCGCCGCCCACGACTGGGATTTCTATACCGAGAAGGTGCGCGCTGACCAGTACAGCTTTGACGAAAACCAGCTCAAGCCTTACTTTGAACTCGACAATGTGCTGGTCAAGGGCGTGTTCTTCGCGGCCGAGAAACTCTACGGCCTGACCTTCAAGGAACGCAAGGATCTGCCGGTCTACAACGACGACGTGCGCGTGTTCGACGTCTACGATGCCGACGGCAAGCTGCTGTCGATCTTTATCGCCGACATGTACGCCCGCAGCAACAAGCAGGGCGGCGCGTGGATGAATGCCTATGTGCCGCAGTCCGGTCTGCTGGGCAACAAGCCGGTCGTTGCCAACCATCTCAACATTCCCAAGCCGCCCAAGGGCGAGCCGACCCTGCTGACGGCCGACGAAGTCAAGACCACCTTCCACGAGTTTGGCCATGCGCTGCACGGCTTGCTGTCGAACGTGAAGTACCCGCGTTTCTCCGGCACCAATGTGCCGCGTGACTTCGTGGAATACCTGTCGCAGGTCAATGAAATGTGGATGTACGAGCCCGCGGTGCTGGCCAACTACGCCAAACATTACAAGACGGGCGAACCGATGCCCAAGGAATTGCTGGACAAGGTAGCGGCATCGAAAAAGTTCAACCAGGGTTTCGCCACCACGGAGTACATTGCGGCGTCGCTGCTGGACCAGAAGTGGCACCAGCTGCCGGCGGCAAAGATCCCGACCGATGTGCTGGGCTTTGAAGCGGCCGCGCTCAAGGAAGCCGGCGTGGATTTCGCACCGGTTCCGCCGCGCTACCGCACGACCTACTTCTCGCACGCATTCTCGGGTGGCTACGCGGCTGGCTATTACTCCTACCTGTGGAGCGAAAAGCTCGATGCCGATACCGTGGAATGGTTCAAGGAAAACGGCGGCTTGCAGCGCAAGAACGGCGACCACTTCCGCAAGACCTTGCTCTCGCGCGGTGGCTCGATTGAAGCGATGCAGATGTTCCGCAATTTCCGGGGACGTGACGCCAAGATCGAACCATTGCTCGAGCGCCGCGGCCTGATCGCCGACTAAGCCTCACCCTCAGTACCCAGCCGCCCGCTTTGCCGGGCGGTTTGCATTTCAGGTGCGCTGCTGCAGGTGAGCGCGCACCGCTTCCTGAAAGCCCATTGCATCCTTGGGCGGATAGTAAATCCAGCGCTTGCCGAACTGGATGCGGAAGTGGGCGATGGAAGTGGCCGTCGGCGTCATCTCGCGCGGCAGCACCAGTGGCCACAGCCAGCCGTGGATGATCAGTTCTTCGCGCGAGGCTTCTGTCACTTCCGTCACATCCTTCCACGCGATAAGTTTCGGATCGCCCAGCATGCGCTTGAGGCGCAGGCCGTCGCCGGCCACGGTGATGTCGGTGACGCAAAACAGGACGAACCCCAGGTACAGGGCGCCGGCAAAGATCCAGGCGATGGTGGTGCTGCCGGATGCATACCATGCCAGCAGGGCAGGCAGGCCGAACAGGATGGCAGACTGGCCAATGCCAATCACGATGGCGATGAGGGTGTCGGCCATATCGCGTGGTGCAACGCGCGGCGGAAAAGTGTGCTCGGACATGATTTGATGGGCAGCCGGGGGGGCGCGAGAAAAAGTTAAAACCTGAGTATGGCCGTGTTGATGCCGATGTGCAACAGTTGAGCTACCCGCTAGTGTTGCTTTCCGCCATCTGTTACGCTCTATAACTTTTCGCTGAGCCATTCCGATGAAACCCAGATTGTTGTTCAAGCGCGCCTGCGCGGTGACCGGCCTGCTGGCGCTGGTTGGCATTGGTTTATACGCTGCCGTGAACCGGAACGACAGGCCACCCTCGCTCGTGGTCCATCGGCTTGAAGCGGCTATGCATGCACTTGGCAGCGCTGCGCCGGCCGACAATGGCTATATCCATATGCTGGCACTGGACGTGCCGCCGGATCGGGATGTCGTTGCCGTCGGGGCGGGCAGGGCAGCGTGGCTGGCGCAGTGGACCGCCAAAGACGCGCGTGAGGATTCGTCATTTCCCGACGGCCTCCAAGCTGTGTCGATGGAGCCGGCAGCGTCCTACCACGCGCTGCACCAGGCCTGCCGCCAGCTCAACCGCGTGTGTCAGGATGCCTTGGCCATGGACATGAGCAAGACCACAGCATGGCTCGCTTCCCAGCAATGGCTGCACGCACGTTATGGCACCATGCTAGGCACCACTGCCTGGCGCGAGGTGCCGCTGGCGGGAGAACAGATACCCTTGCCTCGGTTCAGCCCTGGGTTTGAGGGACAGCGGCTTCATTTGCTACACGCATGGCTGCAAGCGCGTGAGGGCAATGCGGAACAAGTTAAAACGCTGCTGGAACGTGACCTGGTGTTCTGGCGCATGATGCAGCTATCGGCCGCTAACCTGCTGACGAAAATGATGGGGACGGCGGGCATCCAGCAACACTTTCAGGCAGCCAGCATGATCATGCACGCGCTGCCAGCCAGCCAGCGATCGCGTGCCATTCCGCGCAGCTGGGGCGTGGCCTTTTCACCGGAAGAACGATCCATGACACTGGCCATGGCGGGCGAATATACGCTTGTGAAGGGCGGCTATGCAGAGATCGCGCAAAAAGCGCAAGCTGGCCCATGGTGGCGCGTGCTCCCGTTCAAGGTGGGCGCCTTCCAGATGCAGGATTCCCTGAACCGCTATGCCGGGCACACAGTTGCCATTGCGGACACGCTGGCCGTCGACTTTCCGCAGATGCAAGCGGCAAGTGAGCGCGCTCGCATGCTTGTGCCCGCCACCCGGGATCAGGGCTTTGCTACATACTTGTATAATCCGCTGGGCAAGATGCTCATCGAGGTGGCTGTAGAAACAGCCAGCTTCGTTAACTACGGCTTGCGCGTGGCCGATCTGGAAGCGATGCGGCGCGCCGCCCTGCTCGCGGCGCACTTGCGTGCGACCAATGTTGCCCGCGCTGATATGCCCGCCAGCATGCAGGCATCCGCGCTACGCAATCCCTACAGCGGCCAGCCATTTGTATGGGACGCGGAAAAAGAGCGGTTGATGGTCGGTGGTCTCGCGCAACCTGATCCACGGCGAGAGGCGATTGAGTACTAAATGTGAGACCCGGCGTCGTAAGCACGCGCAGCTGTCAGGGGATAGTCGACCGTGACCCTGATAAACTGCGGCCTTTCTCGCCTTGAAAGTTGCACATGGCTTGGCTCATCACGAAATATCTCATCACTGCCGGCATGGTCGTTGCCATTTCCGAAGTGGCCAAGCGCAGTGACCGCCTGGGCGGGCTGGTGGCGGCATTGCCGCTGGTGACTTTCCTGGCGCTGGTCTGGCTCTACCTCGACAAGCAGCCGGCCGAGAAGATTGCCAACCACGCCTGGTACACCTTCTGGTATGTGGTGCCGACCTTGCCGATGTTCCTGGCGTTTCCGCTTTTGCTGCCGCGCCTGGGGTTCTGGCTGACCATGGCAGCGTGCATCGCCTTGACCGTGTGCTGCTTCGTCCTGTTTGCCCTGCTCGTGCGCCAGTTCGGCATTGAGCTCCTGCCCTGAGGGCTGCGTAGCGTCTTGCGCGCTGTCGGGTAGCGCAGCATGATGCTTTTGCCAAGCAGCTGGTCAAAAAGTTTTGCCTCCCTATACTTGGACTGCGTTTTCCAGTTGTCCAACCTCAAGGAGTCAGACATGTCCAAATTGATGCGCGTGCTTGCTGCCGGTGCCGTGGGTGCCGTCATGTCAGGATGCTATGTGATGCCGCTGAACCAGCACCCTGTTGGCGGCGGTTATTCTGCCCAGGGCACCGCCTTCGTTCCCGTGGCCGCAGTCCGGGCACCATTCACCGCGCGCCTGTACCCGGCCAACACGGCGGCATCTCAACTGGGCCCGGCGTCGGGCATGATCAGTAATCCCGAAGACGGACGCGGCCAGTTCTCATTTGCCGTTGGCGGCGAATCGTTCCAGGGGGAAGCCACGCGCGCGGCCCATGCGAAGAAGGGTATCGCCAACGCCAGCGGCAGCCGCGGCGGTTTCGTGCGCTGCGAATACATGATGAGCAGCAGTGCCATTGGCTCCGGCTCTTGCCTGTTCTCGGGCGGTGCCCGCTACGACATGCATATCTCGCAATAAGCCCCGCCCCAGCGTGCTAAGCTACGCCATCCGCATGCCGCTTTCCGGTGTGCGCTTTTTTCCATTTGGCGTAGAGTTGCATTGACAATGAGTGTTCAGGCCCTGCACGGTATTACCTTAGAATCTTTACTGACCCGGCTGGTCGAGCATTACGGCTGGGAAGGCCTGGCGCAGCGCATCGACATCAATTGTTTCATCAGCGATCCCAGCATCAAATCGAGCCTGAAGTTCTTGCGCAAGACTCCGTGGGCGCGCACCAAGGTCGAAGAGCTGTACCTGGCAACAAAGTTCACACCATAAACGAGGACGACATGTTGAATGACACCACGGCGAACCTGAAGTCCCATCTGAAAGAATTGCACGCCAACCTGTCCCAGACGGGGACGGTCGATGCCGAGCTGCAGGAATTGCTGCGCCAGCTCGATGGCGACATCCAGCAACTGCTGGAACGGCCCATCAGCCGCCAGCCCGACGACGTGCTGCTGGCCGATGCGTCCGGCACCACGCTGGCGCCGCAGGACCTGTCGGAGCGCACCCAGGAAATTGCAGCCCGCTTCGCAGTAGAGCATCCGCGCCTGGAACCGGCGCTGCGGGAACTGTCGCGCATGCTGGCCAACATCGGGATCTGAGGCGTTACTTGCTGTTGCCAAGCAAATAACGGCTGGCGGCTGCGCCGGGAGCGGGCAGAGGCCTGCGCACCAGTGCGCCGGTGTGGATGGCTTGACGCGCTGCCTGTTTTATTGGCACAAACGTCACAAGTTATTGATAGTTAAGACGTTTTTTGGTGGCGTTGCAACGGCAAAACCGGCCCCCGGCGGTTGGCAGGCAGGCTTTTCCGGTACAATACCGCCCAATGAACTCCCCAACAAATCTCTTCGCGACCGTCCCCAAACGGTCCAGCCGCGCGCCTGCCGCGCCTTTCCTGCCCATGTCCCGCGCCGAAATGGATGCCTTGGGCTGGGATCAGTGCGACGTCATCCTGGTGACGGGCGACGCCTACATCGACCATCCAAGCTTTGGCATGGCCCTGGTCGGCCGCCTGCTGGAAGCGCAGGGATTCCGGGTTGGTATCATCAGCCAGCCGGACTGGATGTCGGCCGAGCCCTTCCGCGCGCTGGGCAAGCCGCGCCTGTATTTTGGCGTGACGGCCGGGAACATGGATTCCATGGTCAACCGCTACACGGCTGACCGCAAGATCCGGTCCGACGACGCCTACACGCCTAATGGCGAACCCAACAAGCGGCCGGACCGCACCGTGACCGTGTACGCCCAGCGCGCGCGCGAAGCGTTCCCGGACGTGCCGGTCATCATCGGCAGCATCGAAGCGTCGCTGCGCCGCATTGCCCATTACGATTACTGGTCCGACAAGGTGCGCCGCTCGGTGCTGCCTGATTCCAAGGCCGACATGCTGCTGTTTGGTAATGCCGAACGCGCGCTGGTCGACCTGACCCACCGCCTCGACGCCGGCGAAAACATTCGCGATATCCGCAACCTGCGCGGCACCGCCTTCATGGTGGCGCCGGGCTGGCTGCCGGGCGAGGACTGGTCGGTGGCCAACTCCACCCGCGTCGATACCCCGGGCAAGGTGGACGCTCACCCCGATCCCTACGCCATGGCGCAGGAAGACAAGACGGCCTGCGCGACCGATAATGCCGCGCAGGCGCCTGAAGTCGTCAAGCCGATCCGCATCATGTCGCGCGAAGAGCGCCAGGCCCTGGCCAAGGAAAAGCACGACAAGACCGTGGTGCGCCTGCCGTCGTTCGACGTGGTCAAGGACGACCCGGTCATGTACGCCCACGCTTCGCGCGTGTTCCACCTGGAGTCAAATCCCGGCAATGCCCGCGCCATGGTGCAGGCGCACGGCGAGCGCGACGTTTGGCTCAACCCGCCGCCTTTGCCTTTGGCCATGGACGAGATGGATGGCGTGTACGACATGAATTACGCGCGCGCCCCGCATCCAAGCTATGGCAAGGCGCGCATTCCCGCGTGGGAAATGATCCGCTTCTCGGTCAACATCATGCGTGGCTGCTTTGGCGGCTGCACCTTTTGTTCCATCACGGAGCATGAAGGGCGCATCATCCAGAGCCGATCGGAGCCATCAATCCTGCGTGAGATCGAGCATATCCGCGACAAGACCAAGGGCTTTACCGGCACCATTTCCGACATGGGCGGTCCCACGGCCAATATGTACCGCCTGGCCTGCAAGGACAAGAAGATCGAGGAATCATGCCGCCGCCTGTCGTGCGTCTACCCGACCATCTGCGTCAATTTGGGTACCGACCACAGCAAGCTGATTTCGCTGTACCGCAAGGCGCGCGCGATCCCGGGCGTCAAGAAGGTGCTGATCAGCTCGGGCCTGCGCTACGACCTGGCCGTACGTTCGCCGGAATACGTCAAGGAACTGGTGACCCACCACGTGGGTGGCCTGCTCAAGATCGCGCCCGAGCATACCGAAGAAGGCACGCTGTCCAAGATGATGAAGCCGGGCATCGGCGCCTATGACGAGTTCAAGGAAATGTTCGACCGTTTCTCTCTGGAAGCGGGCAAGAAGCAATACCTGATCCCTTACTTCATTGCGGCCCACCCGGGCACGACTGACGAGGACATGCTCAACCTGGCCCTGTGGCTCAAGAAGAACAACTTCAAGCTGGACCAGGTGCAAACCTTCATGCCCACGCCCATGGCCATGGCAACGACCATGTACCACTCGCGCAAGAATCCACTCAAGAAAGTTACGGCCGATTCGGAAATCGTGGAAACAGCGCGCAGCGGCAAGGTGCGCCGTTCGCACAAGGCCTTCCTGCGCTACCAGGACCCGGCCAACTGGCCGATCCTGCGCGAGACCCTGGTCAAGATGGGCCGTGGCGACCTGATCGGTAATGGCGACCGGCACCTGGTGCCGGCCTGGCAGGCGTCGGAAGATGGCGGCCTGGCTGCAGGCGAGCGCAAGCGCCAGACGGCAGGACCGGGCACGCTCGACAAGTTCGCTGCTGTGCCCCGGCGCAAGACCGAGCGCGCCGCCGCGCCCACGCCATTCATCGCGCCGGAATCGAAGGTGCGACCATCGATCCTGGCCACCATCAAGACGCGCCCCAAGGCGTCGGCCCCAGGGCCGCAAGCGGCATCATCCGCGCGCGCAGGGGCAGCCAAAGCCCGCCCGGGCCGCAAGTAATTTCTGGCCGCCGTCCGCGGCCGGAACGTCGAGGGGAAGGCCGGCGCAAGCTGCCTTCCCCTTTGCATTTCTGTCCAATTTCGCTTTTGGCAAGCCGTTGTAGCCTTGCACAGCTGCACGGTATTTCTGACTGTTTGCTGACGAACGAACGTACAATCGAACAAATACGTTGCCGTAGCGCACCGCTTTTTCTTTCTTAAGCATTCAATGATGGCTATGGACATTTGCCGGCGCTGGTTCCTTGCGCCGCATGCTGCTGTGCTGGCGCTGCTGATGTGCTCGTGCCTGCCTGCGCACGCGTTGGACAAAGTCCGCTTGCAGCTCAAGCATACGCACCAGTTCCAGTTTGCCGGCTACTACGCGGCGCTGGAAAAAGGGTATTACCGCGACGCCGGACTCGATGTGCAGATCGCCGAAGGCCGCAGCGGCAATGAACCGGAGCGGCGCGTGATCGACGGCAGCGCCGACTATGGCGTGGGCAGCAGCAGCCTGCTGCTGGCGCGCGCAGCCGGCAAGCCGGTAGTGGTATTGGGTGTGATCCTCCAGCATTCCCCTTACACTCTGCTGGTGCGCAAGAGCGGCGCGCAGTCGAGCATCCAGGATATCGTTGGCAAGCGCGTCATGATTGGCTCGCTCACCGATGAACTGACCCAGGCCGACGAACTGATGGCCTACCTGAAAAAGGAGGGCATTGCGGTCAACAGCCTGGTGCGGGTGGAGCACACTTACAAGGTGAGTGACTTCATCGAGGGCAAGGTCGATGCCATGTCTGCCTACGTAACCAACGAACCCGATTACCTGGAGCGCGAAGGCTTCCAGTACGACACCTACAGCCCACGCGCGGCAGGCATCGATTTTTACGGCGACAACCTGTTTACCAGTGAACGCGAGATCGCCAACCATCCGCAGCGGGTCAAGGCCTTCCGCGCCGCCAGTATGAAGGGCTGGGCCTATGCCATGGCCCACCAGGAGGAAATTGCCGACCTCATTCTGGCGCGCTACACGCGCAGGCACGATCGCCAGCACCTGCTGTTCGAGGCGCGCCAGATGGAAGCGCTGGTGCAGCCGGTGTTGGTCGAAATCGGCTACATGAATCCGAACCGCTGGCGCCACATCGCCAGCGTCTATGCCGATCTGGGCATGCTCCCGCGCGACCTTTCCTTTGACGGCTTCCTGTACGATGCCTCGCCCCATGCCGAGCGCAAGGTATGGCTCAATCGCCTGCTGGTGGGCGTGGCCGTGGCGCTGCTGGGCGGCGCCGGCGTGCACCTTACCCTGCTGGCGCGCGAACGCCAGCGCGCCCAGACAGCCATTCGCAAGGGGGAGCTGCGCTTTCGCACCATGTTTGAAGAAGCGCCCATGGGCCTGGCCCTGATCGACGCGGCCAGTGGCCGTTTCACCGACATCAATCCGCGCTACGCCGAGATCACGGGCCGTTCGCTGGCCGACATCAAGGACAGCGACCTGACGGGCGGCGCGGGCGAGCTGGCGCGCATGGCGCAGATGGTGATGGGGGAGAGCCCGGGCCGCAAGTCGTCGCGGCGCCTGGTGCGGCCGGACGGCTCGGTGGTGTGGGTGGACATGTCGGTGGCGCGCATCGATTCGGAGTCCGGCGCCGGCGCCCACCACCTGTGCATGATTGAAGACGTCACTGACAAGAAGAAGTCGGAAGCCGTGATCTGGCAGCAGGCCAATTTCGACACGCTGACCCAGCTGCCGAACCGCCGCATGTTCCTTGACCGCCTGGAGCACGACATCGTCAAGAGCCGCCGCGACGGGCAGCGCATCGCCATCCTGTTCATCGACCTGGATCACTTCAAGGAAGTCAATGACACGCTGGGCCACCAGCGCGGCGACGTGCTGCTGATCGATGCGGCGCGCCGCCTGCGTTCCTGCGTGCGCGAGTCCGACACCGTGGCACGCCTGGGCGGCGATGAATTCACCGTCATTCTCTCCAATCTGACCGAAGTGAGTTCGGTCGATGCCATCGCGCAGAAGATCCTTGGCGTGCTGCAGGCACCCTACGACCTTGGCGACGAGCAGGCCTTCGTGTCGGCTTCGATCGGCATCACGCTGTATCCGGACGACGCGCACGATGTGGGCGACCTGCTCAAGCACGCAGACCAGGCCATGTACGCCGCCAAGGGGGCGGGACGCAATCGTTTCAGCTACTTCACCCCTGCGCTGCAAACGGAGGCGCTCAATCGAATGCGCCTGACCAACGACCTGCGCACGGCCATCAAGGGCGACCAGTTCCGCGTCTACTTCCAGCCGATCGTGCATCTCGAAAGCGGCCGGATCCACAAGGCCGAAGCGCTGATCCGCTGGCAGCATCCACAGCGCGGACTGGTCAGTCCGCTCGAGTTCATTCCGCTGGCCGAATCGAGCGGCCTTATCATCGATATCGGCGAATGGGTGTTCAAGGAATCGGCGCGCTGGACGCGCCGCTGGCGCGACGAGATCGACCCGCGCTTCCAGGTCAGCGTCAACCAGTCACCGCTCGAATTCGCGCGCGAGGGCAAGGGCTACGAAGACTGGTTTGCGCACCTGGCCGAGATCGGACTCGATGGCCGGGCGGTGGTGGTGGAAATTACGGAGGGCCTGCTGCTGGACGCTTCCACTGGCGTGACCGACAAGCTGCTGGCGCTGCGCGACGGTGGCATCCAGGTGGCGCTGGACGACTTCGGCACTGGCTACTCTTCGCTGTCGTATCTGAAAAAATTCGATATTGACTATCTCAAGATCGACCGCTCGTTCACGCGCAACCTGGCGCCTGATTCAAGCGACATGGCCCTGTCCGAGGCAATCATCGTCATGGCCCACAAACTGGGACTGCGCGTGATTGCAGAAGGGGTGGAAACGCAGGAACAGTGCGAATTGCTGCGCCAGGCAGGGTGCGACTATGGCCAGGGCTATTTGTTTGCGCGCCCCATGCCGGGCGAGGAATTTGACGCGCTGCTGCGGGCGCAGCGCCAGCCGGCCTGAATTCATCGCCAGATCCAGAAAGTCCGGCTGGAGCAAGCTGGAATGGAAAAAGGGCCCGACGAATCGGGCCCTTTTTCTTGTAGCTGGCGGAGCGGACGGGACTCGCCTACATGCTGCAGGCCGCGGAATCCCTTGCAAGGGATTCCCTTCGAGTCCCAAACCGTGTTTCCCGCAGGGGAAACACTCCTTGCTACTAATAGTTGGCGGAGCGGACGGGACTCGAACCCGCGACCCCCGACGTGACAGGCCGGTATTCTAACCAACTGAACTACCGCTCCGTATTACTCTGATCGGTAAAGCAGCTCATGATGCGTCTCTGATTTGGTGGGCGCTGAGAGGCTCGAACTCCCGACCTAAGCCTTGTAAGGGCTCCGCTCTACCAACTGAGCTAAGCGCCCGCACACTTCATTTGAGACATCATCAGACGTTTGTCACCACGTCTTAAGAGGCCCGAATCATATCTCATATTCTCCGGGCCGCGCAAGGCTTTTCAAGAAAAAAATCTGAAATTGCGCGAAAAGCGGTGGCCGGGGGCGGCCTTACTCCTTGATGCCCCACTGGGACAGCATCCACGCCATGTTGAAAGCGCCTTCGCGGATCGCGTCATAACGTCCCGATGCGCCCCCGTGGCCAGCGCCCATGTTCGTCTTGAGCAGCAGCGGATTGCTGTCGGTCTTGTGCGCGCGCAGCTTGGCGACATATTTGGCCGGCTCCCAATACATTACCTGGCTGTCGTTCAGGCCCGTGGTGACAAGCATGGCGGGATAAGCCTTGCGCTCGATATTGTCGTAGGGCGAATAGCTGCGCATGTAGTCGTAGGCAGCTTTCTCGTTCGGGTTGCCCCACTCGAGGTATTCGCCGGTCGTCAGGGGCAGCGACGCATCCATCATGGTGTTCATTACGTCCATGAAGGGAACGGCGGCATGCACGGCGCGAAACAGGTCTGGACGCATGTTGACGACAGCGCCCATCAGCAGGCCGCCGGCGCTGCCACCCTGGATGATCAGGCGATCAGGGCTGGTCCACTTCTGCTGGACCAGATAGTCGGCACTGTCAATGAAATCGTTGAAGGTGTTCTTCTTTTTCATCAGCATGCCGTCGTCGTGCCACCGCTCACCAAGGTCATTGCCGCCCCGGATATGGGCCTGCGCATAGATCACGCCGCGCTCAAGGAGGCTGATGCGGCTGACCGCAAACGATGCCTCGGTCGGGATGCCGTACGATCCATACGAGTAAAGCAGCAGCGGCGCACTGCCATCGAACTTGACCCCTTTCTTGTAGACAGCCCACAGCGGCACCTTAACGCCGTCGCGCGCGGTAGCCCACAGCCGTCGGGTTTCGTAGCGCGATCCGTCATAGCCACCTACAATCTCCTCGCGTTTGAGCACAGTGCGCTCGCCGCTGCCCATGTCGATGTCAAGTACCGTGGACGGTGTCACCGGCGACTGATATGAAACGCGGAAGCGGCGGGATGAAAACTCCGGCGTGCCACCGGCGCGCAAGGTATAGACCGGATCGTCGAACTTGACGGTCTTCCACGACCGCTTGCCAAAGTCGTAGACGCGCATGCGCGATAGGGCGTTGCTTTTCTCGGTCGCTACCAGGTAGCGATCGAACAGGGCGATGTCATTGACCAGCACCGACTCGTCGTGCTTGATCACGTCCTTCCAGTTTTTCTGCACCGGATTGGCCAAAGGCGCCCTGACGACCCGGAAATTCTTGGCGTTCTTGTTGGTGCGAATGAACAGTTCTCCGTCACGGTGGTCGACAAAATAGCGATGACCGCTTTCACGACCCAGGACCGGCTTGAAGGGCGCCAGGGGCGTGGCCGTGGACAGTATGCGTACTTCGGTGGTGTCTGTGGCGCCGCTGGTCAGCACCACGAACTTGCGATCGCGTGTGTCAGCAACACGCAAGGAAAACTGCTCCACTTTTTCGTTGAACAGTTCGACAGGGGCTCCGCCGAGCGCCAGGCGCAGCAGGCGGTCGGATCGCTTGGTGGTGGCGTCTTCCTGCACGATGAACAGGGTGCTGTTATCGCCAGCCCACGCCAGCGAGGTGACGCGTTCCACAGTGTCATCCAGCACCTTGCCGGTCCCGAGGTCCTTTACCTGGAGTTTGTACTGACGAAAGCCTGTGGTGTCGGTGATGTAGGCCAGCTTGCTACCGTCGGGGCTTACCGAGAAGGCGCCAATCGAAAAGAATTTCAAGCCTTCCGCCAGTTTGTTCTGGTCCAGCAGGATTTCCTCAGGCGCCCCGGCATCGTAGTCCTGGCCCTTGGCGCGCCGGCGCGCGTTCACCGGATACTGTTTGCCAGCTTCAAAGCGCGTGTAGTAGAACCAGCCGCCACGCCGGGTAGGTACCGACAGGTCCACTTCCTGCATCCGGCCCTTGATTTCGGCATACAGTCTGTCGGCAAGGGGCTTGATCGGCGCTGTGACCGCATCCGTGTGGGCATTTTCGGCATGCAAGTGGGCGATCACGGCCGGATCGTCTTTCTTGTGCAGCCAGCGGTAGTCGTCGGTCACTACTTCACCGTGGCGGGTCTCCTGCCATGCCACCTTGGCGGCGACGGGGGGATTGAGCGGCGCGGATGCCGCAAGGGCGGCCGGGCCGACCAAGGCAACAGCCAAGGTCAGCAGAATCGGGGTTGAACGCATGGGGGCTCCATCGAGAATGATCCGCCATTTTAGGCGTTGACGTACTAAAACAATATGAAATTTTGATGCATACATATCAACGCCAATGGCCTAACTACGCAACGGTACGGGTGTTTTTCCAAGAGGTATTTAAACGCAGCAACAGAAGATGTAAGTCTAGAATGTACAAGCAATAGCAAAAATATTTTCCTGTTGGGCCGAATTGCCGAATTTCCTCCGATAATCACGAAATGTCACGCAAAGTTGTGGTTAAACAACCGAATCCAATTGGAAATTTCCCCGCTGCTTCAATTTTTTCCTCTATCTTTTTACTCGTGCTTACAAAAGCACGGTTCGGCACCCTCGATGGCGCCGGATTACATCGGGCAGGACGCTGGTGACACGCCGGGGCCTTGCCACCATAAAACTAAAATCGGAAATAGAGGAACGACATGAAGCAAATGCATTCGATCTACCCTACGCTGTTGAACGTCGCTGTGGCAGCAGTGATCGCCGGTCCCATGGCAGCAGTGGCGGCGGGAAAACCGGTACAAGCACCTCTTGGGCAAACGGAAACCGTGATCGGCCAGACCGATCGCATGATTGTTAAATATAAAGACGCCATGCCAGCCGGCAAAGGCTTCAACAAACTGCAGGGCATGAGCCAGACCCGCATGGCCACGCTCGACCGGGCTGGCCGCCAGTTCGGCGTCGCCATGCGTCCGATGCACAGCATTGCCAACGGCGCCAGTGTCGTTCACCTCGGCAAGCGCATGTCGGTCGAGCAGGTCGCCAACCTGGCGCGCTCGCTCAAGGCCAGCGATCCAAGCATCGAATATGCAGAGCCAGACCGCATCATGGTCGCCAAGTTCACGCCTAACGATACGCGTTATGCCGAACAGTGGCAGTATTTTGAAAACGCCGGCGGCCTGCGCGCCAACCTGGCATGGGATGTCGTGACCGGCACCGGCGTCAACGTGGCCGTGATCGACACCGGCTACCGCCCACACGCCGACATGTCCGGCCAGTTCGTGCAGGGCTATGACTTCATCGCCGACAGCGCCATCGCAGCCGACGGCAATGGCCGCGACAGCGACGCCAGCGATCCGGGCGACTCCACCGTGTATGGCCAGTGCGGCAGCGGCTCGCCGGCATCGAATTCAAGCTGGCACGGCACTCACGTGGCAGGCTCGATCGCCGCCAAGACCAACAACGGTACCGGCGTGGCCGGCGTGGCCTTCAATGCGAAGATCGTTCCAGTGCGCGTGCTGGGCAAGTGCGGTGGCTACACCTCCGACATTGCCGACGCCATCATCTGGTCGTCGGGCGGCACCGTCAGCGGCGTGCCTGCCAATGCCAATCCTGCCCGTGTGATCAACATGTCGCTCGGCGGCGGCGGTGCCTGCGACACCACCACCCAGAACGCCATCAATAGTGCCCGTTCGCGCGGCTCGGTGGTGATCGTGGCAGCCGGTAACGAGAACACCAACGCCAGCGGCTCCAATCCAGCCAACTGCGCCGGCGTGGTCACGGTAGCGGCAACCAACCGTTCGGGCGGCCGTGCCTACTACTCCAACTACGGTACCGTGGTTGACGTGGCAGCACCAGGGGGCGACGTGCGTACCTCCGGCGGCGGCATCCTGTCGACCTTGAACAGCGGTGCTACCGTTCCCGGTGCCGACAGCTATGCGTACTACCAGGGCACCTCGATGGCGGCACCTCACGTGGCCGGCGTGGCCGCACTGATGCTGTCGAAGACGCCGGGACTGACGCCTGACCAGATCGAGAGCACGCTCAAGTCCACCGCGCGCGCCTTCCCTGCCACCTGCAGCGGTTGCGGCACCGGCATTGTGGATGCCTCGCGCGCCATTGGCGGCGGCACCACCCCGCCACCTCCGCCGCCACCAACGGGCAGCAACGAAGTCGAGTCGAACAACACCACCGGCAGCGCCAACTCGGTTACCGTCAGCGGCACCGTCATGAACGGTAACATGGGCAGCACCACCGACACAGACTACTTCGTGATGCAGCTCCCGGCCGGCAAGACGCTGACCGCAACGCTGACCATGGGTTCGTCGACGGCTGACTATGATCTGTTCGTCTACAACAGCAACGGCAGCCAGATCGGCCTGAGCGAAAACCCGGCCGGCCAGGTTGATTCGGTCAGTGTCACCAACACCGGCAGCTCGACCTTCAACCGCTATGTGCGCGTCAAGTTCTACAGCGGCGGCACCGGTGCCACCAACGGCAAGTACACGCTCAAACTGAGCTGGTAATTGCGCGGCCGGGATGATCCGGCAGGCAGCAAACAATGAAGGGACGGGTGGTTCGCCACCCGTCCCTTTTTTTATCGCCGCGCCTGCGCCGCCTTAGCGCGGGTCTTCATAGGCGCCAAGGCGGCGCTGCTCGTCTTGCGTGAAGTACTGGTTGCGCAGCTGCTGGAGCTGGCTTTCCGAGCCCGGCGGCAGCGCCGCGCGCTGCGCAAGGTAGGTAGCGATGCGCGCCTTCCACGCCGCTTCCTCCTGGTCGAGCTGCGCCAGGCGCGCTGCGCCTTCCGGCGAGAACGCGGCCGCGCGCAGGCGATAGACATCGTCATCGGTCGCGCCCTGCGCGCGCATGGCTGCCACCTTTTCCTCGGTCCGGATCACGCGCACCGGCGCCTCGCGCGCTTCGCGCATGGCTGGCGACAGCTTCCTGTCCAGCAGCGCCAGCTGTTCACTTCTTTGCGCCATGCTCAGCTTTGCATCCTGGCTGATTTCCAGCCGGGCCAGCGCGTCGCGGTCATAGGCGTCCGAAAAGCCGAACAGGCCGGCGCTTTCGCTGGGCGAAAAGAAGCGGGCACGGATGCCCTGGGTCGCGGCCAGGCGCGCGCGCGCCGCCTTGAGCAGGTCGGTCTCGGGCGGCAGTTGCAGCTCCAGTCCGACCAGGGCGCGCTTGTAGTCGAGGTAGCGGCCCAGCAGCAGCTTGGCCTCTGCCGCAGCGCCAGGTTTCAGGCGCCGGTCCAGTTCACGCTCGATCTCGGCGCGGATGGCGCCCAGGTCCTTTTCACCGAGGCCGGCCAGGTAGTAGTCGAACAGGTGGCCCAGCTCGGCGTCCACCACCAGCGCGCCATCACTGGCCTGCTTGATGTCGCCGTCGGGCACCGTGCCTTCCATCGAGCGTACGAAGGCAAAGGCATCGGTGGCCGGTGGCGCCGCGGTGGGCACCGTCGGTTCATTGCGGGTAAACGATATAAACAGAAAGCCGGCGGCGAGCGTACCCGCCCCCAGCTTCATGAAAGTGGAGGGGGCGGTCATGTGCGCTCCCTTACAGGCCCAGGCCCTGCAGGCGGTTGGCCTGCTGGCGGAATACCGAGACCGGGCTGGTCTCGAACAGGTTGACGATGCCGATCAGCTGGTTGACTTCATCGGCGTGGTTCATGCCATAGTCGTCGCGGATCACGCGCCCGAGCCGGCTCTTGCAGCTGGAAACGAGACCGTCGTTCTTTTCACCAAAGGCGGCGCCGGTCAGCAGGAAAATCGGATCGAGTGCGTCCAGCGCATTGGTCCAGGTCTTGCCGCCGCTCCAGGAAAAATAATGCACGCCTCGCACGACGTACGCGCCTTCGCCGCAGGCGGTGGTGGGCACGCCAGCCGGGTGGCGCGCATTGAAGGCGGCCGTGCCGGCGGTCGACAGCGACTGCAGCGCCGCGCGGCCGTTTTGCGGCAAGCCCGAGCCGCCCGACATGAAGCTGATGAAGGAGCCCACCGCGTTGGCCAGGGTGTTTGAGACATTCGGCACCAGGCCCAGCACGATGTCGGCCACTTTGGAGCCCTTGTTGACACCGGCCACCGTGCTGACCGAGGCCACCAGGTCCGGCCGCACCGAGGCGACGTAGCGGCTGGTGGGCCCGCCATGGCTGTGGCCGATCAGGTTGACCTTGCCGGCGCCGGTGGCGGCGATGATCTGGCGCACCTGGGTGAGCAATTGTTCGCCCCGCACTTCGGTGCTGTTGGCAGCCGATATGCTGGTGGTGTACACGCGCGCGCCGCCGCTGCGCAGGGCAGCCGGCACGCCGTAGAAATATTCGACCGGCCCGATATTATCGAAGCCGAACAGGCCATGCACGAGTACGATGGGATAGCGGGTCTGGGTATAGCCCAGCGCCCAGGAAGCAGGAGCGAGCATTGAGGCGATGACAAAAACGGACAGGCACTTCCAAAAGCGATTCTTCATATTATCTCCATTGATTTATTGTGTGTGAAGTCGACTACTGGAACTGAAGTTGCGCAGTTCAAGCTGCGCATTCCTTCGTGTTACCGAGCTCACCAGGACTGTCCGCTCTTGCAAGCTTGGGGATGGTGTTAAATTAGAGCGAGCGCTCGGTTTTTTGAATTTAGCACTACCTTGCAAGGAAAGCATGACGCGGTGCAATAAGATGGGCTGTTCTTTGCCTGCGTGAATTTTTGTGTGGTTTTAAAGAGATATAATCATTCTCGAAACCAATTCACCCTCACGGCGGGCATCATGAACACAGCTGGGACCCGGCATTTTGACTTTGAACAGTTCCAGCGCATGACGCCGCTCAATGGCGACACCATCTGGGAATACCTGGTCGAGCGCCACGGCGAGCGCATCGGCGTCAAGCGCCGCAAGCCGGCCCTGGAAAACATGGAAAAGATCTTTGGCGCGACTTTCAGGCTCGCCAACGAGGTGGGTTTCCGTGCCATGAGCTTGCGCGATTTATGCCGGGAAACCGGCCTGTCCATGGGCGGGCTGTATGGCTACATCGAAAGCAAGGACCAGCTGGCGGAAATGATCGAAGACGTGGTGCGCCACACCACCTACGAACTGCCGCGCATGTTCGCCCATGTGGAGCCACCCCTGCAGCGGCTCGAATCGCTCATCCGCGGCACCATCTACCTGTCCGAAATCCTCCAGCCCTGGTTTTATTTCGTGTACATGGATTCGCGCGTGCTCAACTTCGAGCAGCGGGGTATGGCCAAGACTTCGGAATTGTCGATCCAGGCCTATATCACCGGCATCCTGGACGGGCTGGAACCGAAGCTGCAGGGTGACACCACGCTGGTGGCGGCCCATATCGTGGCCCTGTTCCAGGACTGGTATGTCAAGCGCTGGAAGTACCGCGCCGCGCGCGTTCATGTGGATGACTTTGCCGACAGCGTGCTGCAGCTGCTGCGCAGCCACCTCAAGCCCGCGCCCGCCTGAGCAGCCACCCCTTGCAACATTTCCCTGAGTAGTGAATACTGTATGCAATTACAGTATATTGCTCCCCTGTGAACACCCCAGCCATTCCGACCAAGCCGCGCCGCATCGCTCACCTGGACATGGACGCGTTTTTCGCGTCGGTCGAGCTGCTCAAGTATCCGGAACTGCGCGGCCAGCCCGTGGTGGTGGGCGGGGGGCGCGATCACCACCCGGTGGTGCAGCCCGATGGTACGCGCCGCTTTTCGCGCCTGTCCGGCTATGTGGGACGGGGCGTGGCCACCACCTCCACGTACGAAGCGCGGGCGCTCGGCATCTTTTCCGCCATGGGGCTGATGAAGGCGGCCAAACTGGGACCCGACTGCATCCTGCTGCCCACCGATTTTGAAGCCTACCGCCATTTTTCCGCGCGCTTCAAGCAGGCCGTGGCCAGCATTGCACCGGTGATCGAGAATGTGGGCATCGACGAGATCTATATCGACCTGACCGAGTTCGACGATGCCGAAGCGACCGCCCGCGCCATCAAGGAAGCGGTGACGGCGGCGACCGGCCTGTCGTGTTCCATCGGCCTGGCGCCCAACAAGCTGCTGGCGAAAATCTGCTCCGACCTGGAAAAGCCCAACGGCCTGACCATTCTCGATCCGCACGACATAGAAACGCGGGTGTGGGCGCTGCCGGTGCACAAGATCAATGGCGTGGGGCCGAAATCGCGCGAAAAGCTCAACAGCATCGGCATCGTCACCATCGGTGACCTGGCGCGCGCCGACACGGGCCTGCTGCTGGAGCATTTTGGCAACGTCTACACGGCATGGCTGGTGCGGGTGGCGCAGGGCCAGGATGAACGGCCCGTGCGCGAACGCGCGGAAACCAAGTCGGTGAGCCGCGAAGTGACGTTTGAGCGCGACATGCAGGTGGTGGCCGACCGGCCCGTGCTGTCGGCCAAGATCGAAGCGCTGTGCGGGAAGGTGGCGGACGACTTGCGCAAGCATGAACTGGCCGGCAAGACCGTGGGCATCAAGCTCAAGTTTGCCGACTTCACCACCGTCACGCGCGACATCACCCTGCCCAGCACCACGGCCGACCCCGGCACCATCCTCAAGGCGGCGCGCGAATGCCTCAAGCGGGTGCCGTTTGAAAAGCGCATCCGCCTGCTCGGCGTGCGCATGTCCACCCTGTCGTCACAGGCCGAGGCCAGGACGCCGGCCAGCCCGCAGGCGGAGCTGTTTCCTCTCTAGCGCGGGTCAATATTGCTTGAAAATCATGGCCTTAGGCGGGTGTGCCGGGGTCACAAAGTCCACGCATTCCCGCAACAGCCCGGCCTTGCCGGCAGCGCCAGCGTGTAAAATACCGTTCCCCAAGAATGACTGACTGAAACAAGGCAAACGCACATGTGGTTCAAGAATCTTCAGATTTATCGCCTGCCCGCCCCCTGGGCATTCACCCCTGAGCAACTGGAAGCGGCGCTGGCGCCACAGAGTTTTGTGCCGGCGACCAGCAACGAGCTGCTGCGCCAGGGCTGGGATTCGCCACGCAATAATGGCCAGCTGGTTCACGTGGTCAACAAGCAGATGCTGATTTTGCTGGGCACCGAAAAGAAGCTGCTGCCAAGTTCGGTCATCAACCAGGTGGCCAAGGCCAAGGCGGCCGAGCTGGAGGAAGCCCAGGGTTTCGCGCCAGGTAAGAAGGCCATGAAGGAATTGAAGGAGCGGGTGGCTGACGAACTGCTGCCGCGCGCCTTCAGTATTCGCAGCAACATCTGGACCTGGATCGACCCGGTCAACGGCTGGCTGGTGGTCGATGCGGCCAGCCCCGCCAAGGCTGATGACGTCATCAAGCTGCTGCTCAAGGCGGTGGACCGCATGCCGCTGGAGAGCCTGCGCGTGCAGCGCTCGCCGGTGGCGGTCATGACGGCCTGGCTGGAAACGGACGAGGCGCCGGTCGGCTTCACGGTGGACCAGGACACGGAACTGCGCGCCACGGGCGAGAGCAAGGCTGCCGTGCGCTATGTGAAGCACGCGCTGGAAGCGGACGACATTCGCCGTCATATCGCGGCCGGCAAGCAGTGCACGCGCCTGGCGATGACGTGGAATGACAAGATTTCCTTCGTGCTGACCGAATCGTTGGCCATCAAGGGCATCAAGCCGCTCGACATGATCAAGGAAAACGAGTCGAGCACCCGCAATGACGAGGAGCGCTTTGATAACGACATGATGCTGATGACGGGCGAGCTGGCCAAGATGATGGCCGACGTGGTGGAGGCGCTGGGCGGGGAAGCCACAAGCTGACCACTAATATTGCAACTGCCAAAAAACCGGCTCTGTTCGCGCAGCGCCGGTTTTTTTCACTTTAAGAAATTATTATTCTGTACATTTCTCGAAGAAAAAATGTATCATTGCGGACTTGCTTAATTCTCAATAGAAATCCTCGGAATCGGCGGGCGACCCTGGTCCACGAGAATATCCACACTGAAAGTCCTCCATGTCGTTTTCTTTGCGCCTTTCGCTCGCGCTGTTCGTAGGTCTGCTGGCGCTGCCTGCCCATGCAGGCAAGTACACCATGAGCCAATTTCAAGTGCCACTCTCGGGTGGGGCATCCGCCCTCAGTTCGGCAGGTCATGTCGCTGTCAATTACGTCACGCCAAACCTTTATATCGCTTCCTATCTTCGGCACGCGGATGGCACGATTGATCCACTAATGGCCCCGGAGGGACTTCGTACGCATGTGTTAGACGTCAATTCGTCGGGGGTCGCAGTTGGTGTGCAAAGCCAGTTTAACCGAACTGAACGCAAAGCCATTGTGTGGCGTGAAGGCGTTCCGTTCCTGCTCCCGCCATTGGCTGGCGAGCGCGAAATTGCAGTTGCAATCAACGACGCCGGCGTCATTGCAGGGACAGCAGCGGTCGGCAGACATCAACATGCAGTCATTTGGGATGCTAACGGCGTGCATGACCTCGGCAATGGCGGGGGGGACGGTGTATCGGTAAGTGACATAAACAGCAAATCGCAGTTGGCAGGATCGGTTCAATTTGATGATCGGGATGGGACACGCTCAATTGGCGCCGTGTGGACGGATGGCGTGTTTCAACAGGTGGGCACCCTTGGCGGATCGACGAGCAGTCTTTCCGCGATCAATGACCGTGGCTGGGCCGTCGGGCAGTCTTTCTTGGCGGGCGACCAAATCTCCCAGGCCATGCTGTGGGATGGCGCCACCTTGCACAACCTCGGTTCGCCAGACGGTTGGCTGAGCGCGGCCACCGATATTGGCAACGACGGAATTGTGTATGGCTATCACTACAAATTTGATGGCGGCTTCGAGTCGCGCGCAGCGATCTGGTTGGGGGGGAAGAGCTATGATCTGCACTCCTTGATCACCAATCCGGCTGATCTGGGTGAATTCACGATGACCGAGATGCTGGGCGTGGATGCAAGCGGGCGCATCTACGGGTACTTGGATATTCTTTCCAACGGCGGCGGTAGCTATCGTGATCGCATGTTTGTCCTGACGCCGTTTTCCGAAAGTGAAGTACCGGAGCCAATGCCGCTCCTGCTGGTACTTTTGGGCATGGGTCTGATGGCGCACCGCCGCTATCGTTAAGTCTTGCGCCTGCGGGCGCCCACTCGATATCGAAAACCGGTGACCGTCAAGGGCGCCGGTTTTTTTGTGTCGCCTCTACAGTGGCTGAGACACTCCGGCACTGCGGTTCTTGGTGACGTTATCCCATGTGAAGACCTGCCCGTTACTAGCCACATACACCCTTGCCGGCAGGGTTTGGGCAGCGTCGTTACGAAACCAGGTTTGAACGGGACAAATGTCAGGCGAAAGCCGACGTAGTCGATGCAGGCGCGCCACCCGGAAAACTGCCTGCCTTCCTTAGCAGATAATCCGGCCCTGTTTCAGCACCGGATTTTTTTGCTTTTTGGTATCAATTTCAGTGCATGTTGAACGATTATTAATGTACTATCCGACCACCTCTATTTCCATGAATAAAAAGATCATGTTTGCTAAGAATTTCAGCCAGCGCAGTCGCTTGGCTTGTGCGGCAGCCCTTGCACTGGCCGTCCTGACTGGCTGCGGTGGCGGTGGCGGTGGCGACAGTTCCCCACCGGTAGTTAACAATGCTGCGCCGGTCACGACCATGCTGTTGTCGGGGGTGGTCAGTGCCGGCGTGGATGGCGCCGACGCGACCACTGGCCTGACCAACGAATTGATCCTCAGCGGCAGCAGCAGCACCGATGCCAACGGCGACACCCTGACTTACAAGTGGTCGATTGTCAGCAAGCCGGCAGGCAGCGTCCTGGCCCTGGCGCAAGATACCAACGTCAAGCAGGTCATCCGCGCCGACATTGCCGGCACGTACGTGCTGGCACTGCGCGTGACGGACAGCAAAGGCGCGTTTTCGGAGAAAAAGGTCACGATCCTGGTGCATGACAATGTGGCACCGGTCAGCAACGTGGTCGTCACGGCGACCTATGCCGGACAAACCACCACCGCACCGACGCAGTCCCTGCATGTTGGCTCGGCCGTGGTGCTGGACGCCAAAGGCAGCCGCGATGCTGATGGCGACGCTGTCACCACCACCTGGACCATGCTGGAAAAGCCGGCCGGCAGCGCCGCCAGTCTTGCCATCGATGGCGCCATCAGCCGCTTCGTGGCCGACGCTGCCGGTCTGTACAAGGTGCGCGCCCATGGTGTCGATCCCAAAGGCGCCTATAGCGAAACCGTTTACACATTCAATGCCGATAACAATGCGCCGACGACCGTCATGGTGGCATCGGCAATTCCTGCTGTGGCCAGTGAAGGCTACAAGCTGACCGTGCCGTCGGGCTATCTGGTCTCCCTTGAAAGCAGCAGCTGGGGCCACAACGGCGGTACGGTCAGCCACGCCTGGACCCTGGTGAGCAAGCCTGAAACGAGCCAGTCGATCCTGTCGACCACAGGTACGGCAATCGCCCAGATCAAGCCTGACGTACTGGGCCAGTATGTCCTGCGACTGACGGCGACCGACGCTGCCGGCGCCATCAGCTCGCAGCTGTCCACCATTACCGTCAAGAACCATAGCCCGCTTAGCTACCTGTACAGCAATGTCGCCCCGGTGGCCATGCAGCATGGCCCCGCGGTACGCCTCGCGCTGAACAGCCCGGTAACGCTGCGCAGCAGTAACAGCACCGATGCCGACGGCGATACCCTGACCCATACCTGGACGCTCACCGGCAAGCCGAGCGCCAGCAAGGCCGAGCTGTCGGCCACCACCGGCACCGAGGTCCAGCTCTCCGCTGACGTCGCCGGGGCGTATGTCGTCCTCCTGCGGGTGACCGACAGTCAAGGTGCGTATTCCGAAAAGAGCATGACGTTCAATGCCGGCAGCTACCCGCCGGTGGCCGTGATCGACAAAAATTTTGCCACGGTCTTGCTGGGCAATGCAGCATCGGCGTCGGCCGCCTTGAGCTTTGACCAGGATAGTGGCGCCCTGACCTACAGCTGGGCAATTGATTCCGCCCCGGCCGGCTCCACCGCCACCATTGCAGCGCCGGCCGCCGCCAATCTGGCGTTCACGCCCGACGTGGCTGGCGAGTATACCGCGTCGGTCACGGTCAGCGATGGCGTCAATACCAACGTCGGCTACCTGACCATTCGCGCCCTGGCCAGCATGGTGGCCAATGTGGAACTGAATTTCATGCCGCTCGAAGCGCGTTACAGCAAGGGCCTCGATCAACTGGTGGTCCTGAGCACCAATCCAAATGCAGTCAAGATCGTCAATCCGTTTTCCGGCCTGGTCAAGACCGCGGTGTTGCCAAGCGCCGGTGTGTCGCTCAATCTGAGTCCGGACGGCACGCTGGCGCTGGTGGTGCAGCAAAACATCGTCAGTCTGATCGACGTCAGCACCGGCACCCTGATCCGTTCCACGTCAACCGATGCCGCTTACAGTGAAGGCTTCGTCAACAACAGCGGCATTGCCCATTTGCTTGGCCGTTCAGTCTATACCTCCGGCTCGTATGGCATGGCCATTCTTGACGCCCGTACCGGGACCGACATGACTGCAGCGCTGCAATCGTCGAACTCCTTGTACCTGACCGAGAACTACCGCGGCCTGTATGCGGCCAAGCGCAACCGCGTTTTCCTGAGCCAGAATTCGGGTTACATCACATCGCTGGAAATTGACGGCGCCACCGGCAAGGTTGGCGCGGCCACCAATTCCGGCTACCTTTATGAAACCACGGGCCAGCTGTACATGACGGACAATGAAGACATCCTGTTCACGTCCAGCGGAACCATGTACCGCGCCGATACCTTGAAGAGTGCCGGCAAGCTCACGTTCACCGGCCTGGTCCAGTCCCTGAGCCACTCGTCTAGCAATGACGAAACCTTGATCATGCCGTACACGTTCGACTACTACAATGCCAACGGCCGGACATACTCCTCGTCCATCCATCGCTACGTGGGCGGACTGTTCGTTGCCGATACCAACCTGGCGCTGCCGGCCATCAACGGCCAGCAAAGCTACGGCATCCAGATCCATCACAGTGCGGCGGGACGGCATGTCGCCCTGGTGCAGACCATGAGTGCCAACCAAAACGGTGCAGGGCTGAAGTACTACGTCCTCGTCCGCTAGGTACGTATTATCGGGGCTGTGGACCCCTCGATTTTGCCAAAGCCGGTCACTTCGCGAGAATGGCCGGCTTTTTGCTTGTGTTCAGAGCGGCTGGAACACGCCCGCACTGCGGTTCTTGGTCACGTTATCCCAGGTGAACACCTGGCCATTCATGGCCACATACACGCCGGCCGGCAAGGTCTGGGCGGCGGCGCTGGCAAAGCCCAGGTTGAACAGCGCATCCGAATTGGCGATTTCATAGGGGATCATGGCGCCGGTCAGGACGATGGTCTTGCCGAGGCTGGCGCTGCCAAGCACGGCGGCCGTATCCTTCATGGTGTCGGTACCGTGCACAATCACAATGGCTGATTCCGGCGCGCCCCGGCACGAAGTAAGTACCCGCTCGCGGTCCACGTCCTGCATGTCCAGCGAATCGAGCAGCGGCAGGATTTCCAGCTCCACAGGAATGGTCATGCGGGTGCGCGCCAGCACTTGGGGCAGGTGGCTGTCGGCAAAGCCGAGCGTGCCGTTCAATTCGTTATAGTGTTTGTCAAAGGTGCCGCCGGTGGCGATGATGCGCAAGCTCATGGTCGAAAGTTCCGATGGAAAAGAGCTTCATGATACCTTCTGGCCTCTGCGCTGTCGAAATCACAAGGTGTGCACCTCCGTTTGCGGCTGCGCTAGAATCGCTGGCTTGCGCATCAGTACACTGGTTTTTTTTGCCCACATCCGTCATGAAAGCCTTAGCCCCAGGAACCGTCATCTTCCATCGCCATCGCGGCTATGGCGTCATTACGCACGTCAATTTACTGACCGGATGGATCTCGGCCCGCTTCGGCAGCGAAGCGCGCACGCTTGACCTGAACCTGTCCAGCGACGACGTGCAACATGCCGACGGTGAAGCAATCCGGTTTCGCCGCACGCCGCCCGAACGCATGCCCCACGCCCGCCTGATGCAGATGGTGCGCAGCCTGCACCAGGCCGGCTACCAGAAGCTGTATCTGTATTCCTGGCCCAAGCCATCCGGCCTGCACTGGCGCTGGCACCTGTTTACAGGGCAGCGTGACTGGATGCAGCGGCCCTGGCGCGAGGGCTGGTACGGCTCGGGCGCCGAATACAACAATAATCCCGTGATGGGCTGGGGCGATTCGCCCGGCGCCACCACCGACGAGCTGATCCACGCACTGGCGCGCTTCGATCCGCAGGGGCTGGCGCAGGCACTGGGCCGGGATGAAGACCATACCGCCTGGTTCGCCCAGGTATGCGACGCTTTGCTGCCCGGCTACATGTACAGCCTCGACATGGAAGGCAGGGCCGGCAGCGGGCACGAGGCCCCTCCGGTTCCCGTCATTGCCGTGCGTGCCGGCCTGGCGCCGTACAGCGGCCCCGCCATCGGCTGGCCGCCCGGCTGGGCCGGCTTGTGGACCCGGGCCCACGTGATGCCGGCGCCGACGGTTAACCTGACCGGCATTCCCCGGCTGCCGGAAACCTCCGACTAGGGCCGCTTGCCCAGTGCCTCGGGGTTGAGGATGCCGGTCGGCTTGCCTGCCGCATAGTTGACGATGTTTTCAAAGGCGGCGCGAAAATACGTTTCGTAGCTGTCCTGTTCCACATAGCCCAGGTGGGGCGTGGCCAGCACGGTCGGTATTTTCAGCAGCGGATGATCGGGCGCGGCCGGTTCACTTTCATACACATCAATGGCCGCCATGCCGGGGCGGCCGGCGCGCAGGGCCGCCTCCAGCGCCCCCTCCTGCAGCAGCTCGGCGCGGCTGGTGTTGACCAGCAAGGCGTCGTGCTTCATGCGCGCCAGGTCCTGCGCCGTGACGATGGCACGGGTGGCGTCGCCCAGCCGCAGGTGCAGGCTGAGCACGTCCGCCTCCCCGAACAGCGCCTCGCGCGAGGCGGCCGCCTCGTACCCGTCGCTCTCGGCCGCCGCCCGGCCCGCTGCCGATCCCCACACCAGCACGCGCATGCCGAACGCGCGGCCATAGCCTGCCACCAGCCGGCCAATGTTCCCGTAGCCCCAGATGGCCAGGGTGCGGCCACGCAGGGACCGCCCCACGCCATTGAGTACCGGGTTGATGGAGGCGGTCTGCCACAGACCATCGCGAAAGTTGTTGGCATACGGTACCAGGCGCCTGCTGGCCGCCATGATCAGGGCCCACGTCAATTCGGCCGGCGCAACCGGCGAGCCAATTCCTTCCGCTATCGCAATACCGCGTTCCGTTGCGGCGCTAACATCAATGTGCCCGCTGACCTTGCCGGTCTGGGAAATGAGCCTGAGGTTGGGCAGCCTGGCCAGTACCTGGCGACTCAAGGCGGTGCGTTCGCGGATGAGCACGAGGGCGTCAAACGGTGCCAGCCGAATCGCCAGCTGGCCGGCACCGCGCGCGGAATTGGTGAACACCTTGACCTCATGTCCGTGCAAAAGCTGAAAACAGTCGAGCTGGCGGACGGCATCCTGGAAGTCATCAATTACGGCAATTTTCATGGAAATTAACAGAAGTTAGCGCGCAAGGCGTAGGTAAATAACAGGATCACGGGTTTTCGGAATAGCCTACTACATTGGTCGACTATTATTACTACATTTCGGTTCAAATCACGTGTTGGCAGGTGTACAATCGGCGCGAAATCAAGGTTTTGTCCGGCCCCGATGCCGTCAAAACCAGCACGACCGTTCCACCTGGCCCCTCATGAAAGGGGCTGTCGACAAGACCGCCGTACCGCCGGACCATCCTTGCGATCGGGTTCCTGAGCGCAAGCCACAAGCTGACGACGATCCTGCCGTGCCGGGACTAGAAAGAATTCTTATTGGCATTGGAGGTATTATGAATCAGCCCGTTATGGGTGGCGTTGCAGTCCTGGACGTCCCAGCTTACATCAAGCATCAAAAGCTCATCAATTGGGTCCGTGAAATCGCGGGCCTGACCAAGCCTGAGCGCATTTACTGGTGCGATGGCTCACAGGAAGAGTACGACCGCCTGTGTGCAGAAATGGTGGCTGCTGGCACCATGAAAAAACTCAACGAAGCAAAACGCCCCGGTTCCTACCTGGCCTGTTCCGATCCGACCGATGTGGCGCGCGTGGAAGACCGCACCTATATCTGTTCGGCCACCAAAGAGCAGGCAGGCCCCACCAACAACTGGATGGCGCCGGCAGAAATGCGCACCACCCTCAATGGCCTGTTCGACGGCTGCATGCGCGGACGCACCATGTACGTGGTCCCGTTCTCCATGGGCCCGCTGGGTTCGCCTATCGCCCACATCGGCGTCGAGCTGTCCGATTCGCCTTACGTTGCCGTCAACATGCGCATCATGACGCGCATGGGCAAGGCCGTCTACGACGTGCTGGGGACCGATGGCGACTTCGTGCCGGCCGTGCACACCGTGGGCGCTCCCCTGGCCGCCGGCCAGAAGGACGTGCCATGGCCATGCAACCCCACCAAGTACATCGTCCACTATCCTGAGACGCGCGAAATCTGGTCCTACGGTTCCGGCTACGGCGGCAACGCGCTGCTGGGCAAGAAGTGCTTTGCGCTGCGCATCGCCTCCAATATGGGCTTCCAGGAAGCGCAGAACGGCGGCACCGGCTGGCTGGCCGAACACATGCTCATTCTCGGCGTGGAGTCGCCCGAAGGCAAGAAGCACTACGTGGCGGCGGCATTCCCGTCCGCTTGCGGCAAGACCAATTTCGCCATGCTGATCCCGCCCGGCAGCTTCAATGGCTGGAAAGTGACCACCATCGGCGACGACATCGCCTGGATCAAGCCCGGTGCCGATGGCCGCCTGTACGCGATCAATCCGGAAGCGGGCTACTTCGGCGTTGCCCCCGGCACCAACACCAAGACCAACAGCAACTGCATGGCGTCGATGGACAAGAACACCATCTTCACCAACGTGGCGCTGACCGACGACGGCGACGTGTGGTGGGAAGGCCTGACCAAGGAAGCGCCTGCGCACCTGATCGACTGGCAGGGCAAGGACTGGACCCCGGCGTCCGGCACCAAGGCTTCGCACCCCAACGCGCGCTTTACCGTGGCTGCGACCCAGAACCCGGTGATCGATCCGGCCTGGGACGATCCTGCGGGCGTGCCGATTTCGGCCTTCATTTTCGGTGGCCGCCGTTCGACCACGGTGCCGCTGGTAACCGAAGCGCGCAACTGGACCGAAGGCGTGTACATGGCTGCCACCATGGGTTCGGAAACCACCGCCGCCGCTGCCGGCCAGATGGGCATTGTGCGCCGCGACCCGTTCGCCATGCTGCCCTTCATTGGCTACAACATGAGCGATTACTTTGCCCACTGGCTCAACCTGGGCAAGAAGATCGGCGAAAAGAACCCGGCCGCGCTGCCGAAGATTTACTGCGTCAACTGGTTCCGCACCGATGCCGACGGCAAGTTTGTCTGGCCTGGCTTTGGCGACAATATGCGCGTGCTCAAGTGGATGCTCGAGCGCATCGACGGCACCGCCGGCGGCACCGAAAACGTGTTTGGCACCACCCCGAACTATGCCGACCTGAACTGGGACGGCCTCGATTTCACCCAGGAGCAGTTCGACACGATCACCTCGATCGACAAGGACGCCTGGCAAGAAGAACTCAAGCTCCACTCGGAGCTGTTTGAGAAGCTTGCGTACCACCTGCCACAAGAACTGGTGGACACGAAAGCAGCACTCGAAAAGCGCCTGGCGTCATAAGCGGCGAGCTCTTTTCGATCAAGGCGCGTCTTCGGATGCGCCTTTTTTTTCGCCCACCCGGCTGCGTGGTGACAAAGCACGCAACTTGCGCGCCCGGTTCATGGCAAGATACGCATTTGCAGCAGAACCGAATATCATGCAGATGCAATTATTTTGTGCAGCTTTGGCATGTGCGCTTGTTGTTACCGACGCCCGTGCAGCTGAAAAAGAAAAGTCACCCGAAGAGATCAAGCGCGGCATCGTGGACGCCGTGCGCCGCTACGCCAACGCCATCTCCTGCCCCGGCGTCAAGGTGAGGACTGACGACGCGCTGGCACTGATCCCGGTGGAAGACGACGAGCGCATGCTGCCCAAGTATGTGGTGCTGTGGTCGGGCGACCTGGGATGCTTCGGCGGCGCCGGCATCGAGGCCACGCACCTTGCCGTGGCCACCATCAGCAGCGGCAAGTACATCGTTGACCCGCGCCTGTCCTCGCCCGTGGTGACGTTTGAAAGCCCGGTGCGCTTCGTCAAGCGCGTGGTGAGCTACACCCCCGACAGTATGACCCTGCAGGGCAATGTCTTCGGTCCCCAGGACCGGCGCGACCCGTCCATTCCCGTGCGCTTCACGGTCAAGGTGGACGACAAAGGAAACTGGATCATGACCGACAAGCGGGTGCTGCCGCTGGGGACTGCCGGCGGCTGATTAGGCCGTCACTTCGCGCCTGGCGCCCGTCCACGTGTCGAATACGCGCCGATGCCAGGCGTACGAGCAGCGGTCGGTGCGCACATAATAGTCGGCCACCCAGTCCAGCAAAAACGGCAGCATGCTGTCCTGCTGTTCTTTCGATGCGTACTTGTGTGGCTCCCAGGGCCGCCGGCCATTGTTGGCCAGGCAGGCCGCACGCCCCGGATTCATGAATACCAGCTCCGTGCATGAAGGCAGGGCGGCCTCCACCAGGTCGCCGTAGCAGCCTTCCACCACCCAGGCCGCGTGCCTTTCGGTGAAAGCGCGCAGGTCGGCCAGCACATCTGACTGCGGCCGTTCCACCGCCACCAGTCCAGGCACGAACACGATGGTGTCGAGGTCGAGATGGGCTATGCCATGCTGCGCCGCCAGCGCGCGCGCGTGCCACGACTTGCCCGAACCCGAATTGCCCATGATGAGCACGCGCATGCTCAGGCCTTGAGCAAGGGTCCCAGGTATTTGCCGGTGACGCTGTCCGGATTTTTCGCCACGTCTTCCGGCGTGCCGGCGGCGATGATCTGGCCACCGCCCGCGCCGCCTTCCGGTCCCAGGTCCACGATCCAGTCCGCGGTCTTGATCACGTCCAGGTTGTGCTCGATGATCACCAGTGTATTGCCCTGGTCGCGCAGGCGGTGGATCACCTTGAGCAGCAGGTCAATGTCATGGAAATGCAGGCCCGTGGTCGGCTCGTCCAGGATGTACAGCGTGCGGCCGGTATCGCGCTTGGACAGCTCCAGCGACAGCTTGACACGCTGCGCCTCGCCACCGGACAGCGTGGTGGCGCTCTGCCCCAGCTTGATGTAGCCAAGGCCCACGTGGAGCAGCGTTTGCAGCTTGCGCGCGATGACCGGCACCGCCTTGAAGAATTCGTGCGCATCCTCCACCGTCATGTCCAGCACTTCGGTGATGTTCTTGCCCTTGTAGTTCACTTCCAGCGTTTCGCGGTTATAGCGCTTGCCGTGGCAGACATCGCACGGCACGTACACGTCCGGCAAAAAGTGCATCTCCACCTTGGTCACGCCATCGCCCTGGCACGCTTCGCAGCGGCCGCCCTTGACGTTGAACGAGAAGCGCCCGGCGCTGTAGCCGCGCTCCTTGGCCGACGGCACGCCCGAGAACAGGTCGCGGATCGGCGTGAACACACCGGTGTAGGTGGCCGGGTTCGAGCGCGGCGTGCGCCCGATGGGCGCCTGGTCGACCGAGATCACCTTGTCGAAGTGTTCCAGGCCGCTGATCGAATCGTGCGGCGCAGGCTCCGTCTGCGAGCCGTACAGGTGGCGCGACAGGGCGGGATACAGCGTGTCGTTTACCAGCGACGACTTGCCCGAACCCGATACGCCGGTCACGCAGGTGAGCAGGCCCACCGGCAGCTTGAGGGACACCTTTTTCAGGTTGTTGCCGGTGGCGCCCGTGATGACAAGCTGGCGATTGGGATCGGCCACATGGCGCTTCTTGGGCACTGCGATCTTGAGCGCGCCGCTCAGGTACTTGGCGGTCAGGGACTTCTTGTTCTTCATGATGTCCTTGAGCGTGCCTTCGGCGATGATTTCGCCGCCATGCACGCCCGCGCCAATGCCCATGTCGACAATATAGTCGGCGGTGCGGATCGCGTCTTCATCATGTTCCACCACCAGCACGCTGTTACCGATGTCGCGCAGGTGCTTGAGCGTGTCGATCAGGCGGTCGTTGTCGCGCTGGTGCAGGCCGATGGATGGTTCGTCGAGCACGTACATCACGCCGGTCAGGCCCGAGCCGATCTGCGAGGCCAGGCGAATGCGCTGCGCTTCGCCGCCGGAGAGCGTGTCGGCGCTGCGGTCGAGCGACAGGTAATCGAGGCCCACGTTATTGAGAAACTGCAGGCGCGAGACGATTTCCTTGATCACGCGGTCGGCAATGTCCTTCTTGGCGCCCTTGAGGGTGAGCTTTTCAAAGAACTCCAGGCACTGGCGCAGGGGCTTCCTGGCCACTTCATAAATGGCGCGCTGCTGCTTGCCGGTGCCGACCTTGACGTTGCGCGCCTCGATGCGCAGGCGCGCGCCGTCACAGGCCGGGCACTGTTTTTCGTTGATGAACTTTGCCAGTTCTTCCTTGACCGCCATCGAATCGGTTTCGCGGTAGCGGCGCGACAGGTTGGTGACCACGCCTTCGAACGTATGCTCGCGAACCACCGTGCGACCGCGCTCGTTCACATAGGTGAACGGGATGGTGGTCTTGCCGGAGCCGTGCAGCACCGCCTGCTGCGCCGACTCGGGCAGCTTTTCAAACGGCGTGTCGATGTCGAATTCGTAGTACGCGGCCAGATTGGACAGCATCTGGAAGTAGAACTGGTTGCGGCGGTCCCACCCCTTGACGGCGCCTGACGCGAGCGACAGGTTGGGGAAGGCGACGATGCGGCGCGGGTCGAAAAACTCGATGTGGCCCAGGCCATCGCATTCTTGGCAGGCGCCCATCGGGTTATTGAAGGAGAACAGGCGCGGTTCGAGCTCCTGCAGCGAGTAGCCGCAGGTGGTACAGGCGAACTTGTTGGAGTAGACGTGCTCCTCGCCGCCTTCCATTTCAAGTACCACTGCGCGGCCGTCGGCCAGGCGCAGGGCAGTCTCGAAGCTTTCGGCCAGGCGCTGCTTGATCTCGGCATTGACCTTCACGCGGTCGATGACGACGTCAATGGTGTGCTTCTCGGTCTTTTTCAGCTTGGGCAGGTCGTCGATCTCGTAGATCTTGGCCGCGTGGGTGCCGCTCTGGATACGAAAACGAACGAAGCCCTGGGCCTGCATCGATTCGAACAGGTCGGAATGCTCGCCCTTGCGGTTGGCCACCACGGGTGCCAGGATCATGAGCTTGGTGTCTTCGGCCATGTCGAGCACCGCGTCCACCATTTGCGACACTGTCTGCGCAGCGAGCGCATGGTCCGGGTGGTTCGGGCAGTAGGGCGTGCCCACGCGCGCGTACAGCAGGCGCAGATAGTCGTGAATCTCGGTGACCGTGCCGACGGTGGAACGCGGATTGTGCGAGGTGGCTTTCTGCTCGATGGAGATGGCAGGCGACAGGCCTTCGATCAGGTCCACATCGGGCTTTTCCATCAGTTGCAGGAATTGGCGCGCGTAGGCCGAGAGCGACTCGACATAGCGGCGCTGGCCCTCGGCATACAGCGTGTCGAACGCAAGCGAAGACTTGCCGGAGCCGGACAGGCCGGTGATCACGATCAGCTTGTTGCGGGGCAGGTCGAGATTGATGTTCTTCAGGTTGTGCGTACGTGCGCCGCGGATGCGGATCTGTTCCATGTATAGGGCCTTAAACGGGTCAGCTAGTACTATAGCCGTGAATCGAAAGCGATGCCTGCGGCCGCCACGGCTGCTGTGTTCGCAGGCGGGCGGATCGCGTATTGAGATAAATCAGGGAAATTGGCGGCATGAATACTGTATATAATACCAGTATTCATGCCAGGCGCAAACGGATGACGGACGCACAATAACCTCCTGCAACCGGGGGTGGGTGACATATAATCCACGTCTGGCAAAAATTATCGTGCTGTGGTGTTAGCCACGGTCCTACAGGAGTATTTCATGGCATCAGTCAACAAAGTCATCATCGTCGGTAATCTGGGTCGCGATCCCGAGATCCGCTACATGCCGAGCGGAGACGCAATCGCCAACATCGCCGTGGCAACCTCGTACAAATCAAAAGACAAGAACACGGGCGAGCAGCGCGAGACCACCGAGTGGCACCGCATTTCCTTCTTTGGCCGCCTGGCCGAGATCGTCGGCCAGTACCTGAAAAAAGGTTCCTCGGTGTATGTGGAAGGCCGCCTGCAGACGCGCAAGTACACCGACAAGGATGGTGTGGAAAAATACGCGACCGACATCGTGGCTGAAAACATGCAGATGCTGGGCGGACGCCAGGGCATGGGCGGCGGCGACAGCATGGATGACGGCGGCGGCTATGAAGCCCCGCAGCGCCAGGCACCGCAACGCCAGGCGCCACCGGCACCGGCCGCACGCCCGGCACCAAAGCCGGCGCCGAACTTCTCGGATATGGATGACGACATTCCGTTCTAAGACTTACCTTACTTTTTGTTGATTAAGGCCTGTTCTCCGAGAAGAGAACAGGCTTTTTCTTTACCCACACTTGCTTGTGTGGTTAAGAGCGCCTAACAAAACCTCTCGACATACCTCCAACAGATGAGTGAGCAGGCAGGCGAAAGAAGCGCTTGGTGGATGTCCGCTCGCGCCCCGAAGCGGACGTCCGCATTATGACGTTGCTCGATCAAATAATTACCCCTGTGCATCGGGTGGGACTCTGCCAACCTCTGAAAGCTGTTGTAACAGCGCGGGCAAGTAGGTCTGATCAATTTCAAATTCAAACTCTAGCTTGTTTCCGTAGCAGGCTACGTACCAAGCACTCCCGTTGACTTCGATACCTCCTCGCCCGTTTCCCTCTAGCGTGAGCATGAGTTGCTCATCCCTAGGCCAGAGTCGAGCTGTACCGCTGAGCTGGTCATAGAGCGTTTCAAGCTCAACCGCGAAACGTCGGAAATCGGCGTCTTCGAAATGAGCAGATATTGAAGCGCTGAAGCCCCGTACTCTGACCTCAACATCACAGATCACCCAGTCATCAGTTGGGTGACGATAGCGAATGTCTATCCCGACGAACTCCGAGTGGTTTCCGATACGTAGTGGGTACACAAGCCTCCCCCTGAATGATTTTGCCCGGCTCTTTCCGACCGATGGTTCTTGGCCGATTTGGGACGTTCGCGAAGGGCCGTGGCGCGGGTTCTAGAGGGTCGAATGCTCCGGCTACCTCGGCGCTTTCGCGCTTTTATACAGCCTGGGCCGATCTCTGCCGTTCGGCATGATATCAGTTGCGAGGATGCAAGAGCACGAGGCGGTCTCGACAGGCAGCTATCGCCCCATTCCGGACATTCGAAATTCCAGTTCTCATTTCTAAGTATTGCTTTCAACTGCTTCTATCGCTGCTTTAAGCAGCCGCACTAGCTCTTTGGCCTGCGTAACGTCCAGTTCTACTTCAGTGTGACCAGTGACGTCCGCGTTCGAAATGCTATCGTCGGAGATGTCTGTAGTCCGTCTATCGTGGTCCGGATGAAGGTTCCATACTTCAATGTTGACGTGTCCTGGGTGAATATTAGGAAGCACCTCGACAAAGCCAGACCTGTACGAAACACCTTTGCAGTAAATTTTTGGGGATTGCTGCACCTAGCGAGCGGCGCGGGTTACATAGCTGACTCAGCAATACGAGCTAGTCCTGGAGTGATCCAAGAATATACAACATGTATTTGCGAGCCAACCGGAGGTCCAGATTCGAATGGCGCAACAAACACGTAGTCTCGAACTGTGATCACGCTGTGAGTTCCCCCGTGCGTGAATTCGGCCACTACTTCCCACAGGTGACCATCAGTGGCTCTCGATTCGACAACCGTGGCAACAGTATCGATACCTTGCTTTTTCAAGTGAAAAAGTTCTAGGCGTCTTTTGACCATGCACCACGCTCCTATGCCCAGCGCTCCAATCGCAGCAGCGATGCCAACGCTAAAATCACTCATATACTCTCCGGTGAGGTGACCGCATGCCCCAACTCGCCGCCGACTGCTCCCCAACATTCTTCGGCGACAATGTCTTCGATTGCGTGTAGCAACATTACCTTCAGATCCATCGGGACTGCAACCCATCCCCAAGCGCTTCGAACCTCATCAAGCAGCTGCATGCTCCACTCCACGCCATCTATTTCGCCTCGGCCGTACTCGCAATGGCTGGTGGCGTCTCGACAAGCGTCAACGCGTTCGCCACCTATGCGCGCAGCAGCCCAAACCGCGTGACTGACCGCATGCTTGCCTCGTTGGTCACAGGCAACGGCGTCCCCGGAATGAGGCCTGCCGTCGTGGTCGATGGGGTGCCGGTCTGGCGGGAGCGCGGGAATGCGCAATCTCGAAGCTGGCGAGCCGGTCGACCACCATACCATGTTTCGCTTAGCGAGCGTGTCCAAGCCCGTCACGGCAACCGCCGCCGCGAAACTTGGCCAAGAGGGCAGGCTGGATACGCCCCAGTCCAATCCAGGCTATCGTGGCTGAAGGCCCCGTGGGCACCGCTCACACCGCGACAGCTTGCGGCTCATACCTCGGGCCTGCCGCATTATCAGGATGTCGACACGGGACGGGGTGCGAAGCACTACGACTAGGTCCGCGCGGCAGTGGATATGTTGGCCGATCGCCCGTTGCTGACAGCCCCGAACGCTGCATACCATTACTCTTCCTGGGGCTATACGTTGCTTCGCGCCGTGATCGAAGCGGATGCTGGAAAAAGCTTCCTCGATTACATCGGCGATGAGGTTACGCCCGGCCTAGCCATCAGTGCGGACGCGTCCGATCACGGCGACACAAAAGCATCGGAAGCGTACGAGTTTGCTGACGGCCGTGCGGTGCGGTTGACAACGCACGACATGAGCTATACCTGGGGAGGCGGAGGTCTGGCGGCGCCGCGTGAAGCAATTGCGCTGTTTGGAAGTCGCGTCATGAATGGCAAAGTCGTCTCGCCCAAGACGTTTAAGGCGATGCTGGAACTCGCGCGATTAGCCGATGGCTCCGTGGTCCGCGAGCGTGAGTACGAGGTGGGCTTCGGCTGGCGCACGAGCCGGGGCGTAAATAGCGATATGATCGCCCATCATGCGGGAGTGACTGGCGGGGCACGCAGCGCGCTAGTTCTCTGGCCATCGAGTCGGATCAGCGCAAGCGGCCTGTCCAATGCGCAGCGGACGTCTTCGATTGAGACGACAGTGGAGATGCTGGCGGCACCGTTCCAGCAAAAAAACTTTACGGGCGACCAGCCGACCGCCCGCTGCCCGGTGGATGCCCTCGCCTATAAAGGCGAATTTGATGGTGAGCGGTTTCGGTTTGGTCGCAATATGCCATTCGTTTTCCTGTCAGTGTGGGCAGGTCTGATGTTTGCCTTTGCAATGTAGGTCCCGAAAAATTATTGCTACGGAAAAAAGGATTTGAAAAAATTTCATGTTCTTGTACAATAGTCAATTCACTTTATCAAGAAAGATTGCGTCGATGCCTCACTTATTTTCGAAACTCGGGTTGCTGAAGCACGGCGTAATTTTGATGGCAATGGCTTGTTTCGCCAGCGCCGCCAATGCTACCTTGATGACTTACACAACCAGCGGAACCATTCAATCTGGCAAAGATTTCGCCGGTAACTTTAGCCACGGCGTGGCGGGACGTGACCTGGCCGGCTTACATTATTCGCAGAGCCTGACGTTTGACCCGTCGCTCATCGCAAGCCAAATTATGCCCCCTTCCGATCACACGCATGTCACAGGGCCCATGCATTCTGGCATGCCGGTTTCCACTATCACGATTGGCGACGTTTCGGTTTCGTATGTGCTGGACAAGAATTTGTCGGGCCAAGTGTCCTTGATTAATTTTCTGACGCTGGGCGATACCCAACGTTTTGATGGTGTGGTGTTCGGCGCCGGCGGGCACACCGCCGACTGGAACTATGTGTGGGCCACTTCAAGCGTGTACAGCCATAAGCACGCATATGGACTTGGCCTCGGTCTTTACCAGAACTGGTCGTATGAGGTCCCGGCCGATGACCGCAAGTATCCCGATTCATATGTGATGATGTATGGCCCCTGGGGACCTACCCAGCTTGAATATTATGGAATAGCCGAGACCGTATCTATGCAGATCGCGAGCGATGTGCCTGAACCGTCATCGGTCCTGTTGCTCGCGATGGGAATCGGCCTGTTGGCTGCGCGACGCAGGCCACAGGCCTGACCCTGTCGGAGCAGGATAGTAGCTTGCAAGCTAGAAAAATCCTTGGCCGTTTGCGAATGACAGGTTGAATCTAAGGCCGAAAGCGGCCTGTCGAGGGATAATAGCACCTTGCCAAGTGGAAAGCATCCCAACGCGTAAGCCCCCCAAGCTTGCTAGTACGAGGTATTGTTAGGCGTTCTAAGTCGAGCCGTGGTTAACGGGTACTTGGTTGGTAAATTCAGGCAGCGCTCGGCCGTCCCATCGGGAACCGCAAGGACTCACGCGCAACTGATTATCGCAATAACATTCAGCTTTATGAAAAGTTCACGGAACGTGAAAATTTAATTTCTTGAATTTTCATCATAGACAGCAACGCGGTTGCTTTACCGGTACTTATTTTTTGGGGCTGGATAGACGGCTGATGGCCAGTACAAATACACTTGATGCACTAAGAAAAATCATCGAATGAGACTTCGACAGGCTTTTGACCGAAATGATCAAGCCTGGACGCCACCTTGAGAACGCAGAAGAGCGAGTGTTCTCGCCGCTACGCTTACTGCAGCACGCACTCAGGCAAAAAAATTGGACGGGCAATTTCGAGGGGGTACAGGGCCCAGCAGGACACTCGATGTTGGCCTGGCCTCCCAGCGCAGGACCAGATGGAATTCCGGGACTGTTACCCACGTGATCAGTCACTCGGTCACTACGATGACTTGCCCGCGCGCGGCGAATTTTCCCTATAATTTTCTTGCCGGTCCGGCGACACTCTCACCGGATACCCCGTGCAGTAGCCCACTCCCACACATTCAATCTCATGCGGAGGCCTGATGGCCGTCAAACGGATTGTTGCCAATTTCGCGACCAGTAATCCTGCTGGTGTCGATGCCTTCTATCGCGAAATCTTCGGATTGGACCTGGCCATGGACCATGGCTGGATCCGGACCTTTACTGCCGCCGCCAGCATGCAGGTGCAGGTCAGCTTTGCAAGTGAAGGCGGATCGGGCACGCCTGTTCCGGACCTCTCGATCGAAGTGGACGACCTGAAATTGGTGCTTGAACGGGTCAAGGCATCAGGCATCGCTGTCGAATACGGTCCGGTCAACGAGCCATGGGGCGTGCGGCGCTTTTATGTCCGCGATCCCAATGGCAAGCTGCTCAACGTCTTGCAGCATGCCTAGGCCAGTGCCATGGCTGCCGATCTGATTCGCCGATTGGCGGCGCCTGAAAACGCGATCGAGCTGGCTACACCTTGATGGAAATGGCGATCCGGAACTCGGGCTGAAACTGGTCTTCGGCACGGCGGCCAGAACTGCGGCGCCGGCCCTGGGGCGTGCGCGTGTCGAGAAAGGCAGACTGTTCCTTTTCGCGCCGTTCATTGACGCGGCGGTCCCCCTGCATCCGGCGCTCGTACCTGGGCGGACCGGCGAGGCCGGCAGCCGGCAACTTGGCCGGCATGCCCGGGTCGGGGCGACGCTGGACCGGCGCCACGCTCGGCTGCGCCGGCGGCGGACGTTCGACATAGCTAATCACTCTTAGCGGAAGCATGCTGTTCACTCATGGGAAAATGGCTCATCCCCATTTACGACGCTCGCGCAGAAAACTTTAGCTATTTTTACATTGAAGTTGTCAAAAAAATGGAGCCGAAGCTCCACCGTGCTACTTCTGCAGGCGCTGGCGGACCGCCGTCACGCTGGGCCCGACTTCCTTGACGATTTCCTGCAGTCGCTCCTTGTTGACGCCGAGGGTTTCCGTCCAGTAACGTACCTCCCACTCTTCGTTGACGTTGATGCGCGCCCGGTCCTGGGGACCGGCATTTTGCAGATTGTCAGCCATGATTGCCTCCTGTGAAGATGATTTCGGTGACGCCAAGAATGTCAGCGCGGGGCGCTGCGTTCAGTACGATGACGCACGCATGTACGACATCCCGTACCCCGCTTGCGTTCGCGCAAGCGTGGCAGGCGAACCTGGACAAGCAAGCCGCGCTCCAATGCTTACCTGGCCGGCGGATCGCGCGGCCGCCCATCCTGGAGAGCGATATGCTGACGCAGTTCGATGCCCTCAACATTATTGCGTTTCACGAAGAAGCCTTGCGCGATGCAGAATGGCCGGACGGCACCAGCGATCCCTTGACCCCCGGCGCGTGGTATTGGGTCCATGCCAATCATCGCTACAACACCCTGCTATGGCGAGAAGAAGACAAGGCCAGGCGCACGGACGTGGGGCCGGCTGCCATTGCGCTGAGCAAACGGCTCATTGACCGGCACAACCAGCGCCGCAATGACGCCGTCGAGGCGATGGACGAGGCAATATTGGCTACCCTGCCGCACGTGTCACCGCAGGCCGGCGCGCGCCTGAGCAGCGAGACAGCGGGCGCCATGATTGACCGGCTGTCCATACTGGCACTAAAGATTTTCCACATGGCCATCCAGGCGCACCGCACCGATGCCGGTGACCGCCATGCAGCGACTTGCCGCATCAAGCTCGAACGGCTCGGCACGCAGCGCCATGACCTTGCCCTGTGCCTCGACCAGTTGCTTACCGAAGCAGCACGCGGCGAGGCGTACTTCAAGATGTACCGTCAGTTCAAGATGTACAACGATCCTGATCTCAACCCCTACCTTTACCGTCCAGGGCGCAGGCAATGAGCGACGTGCTCGATGTGCTCATTCCTACCTGTAACCGCGCGAGTGCGCTGGCGGTAACGCTGTGCGCGCTGGCGGCGCAGACGCTGCGGCATTTTCGTATCATCATTTCCGATCAATCCGATGGGCCAGGCATCGTGGCCGCACCAGAGGTGCAGGCTGTCACACGCTTCCTGCGCGTGCAGGATATCGATGTGGTGGCCCTGCGCCACCTGCCCCGGCGGGGCATGGCGGAGCAGCGCGCGTTTTTACTGGCGCAAGTGACCGCGCCCTTTTGCCTGTTTCTCGATGACGATGTCATCGTCGAGCCCAGTCTGCTTGCGCGCATGCTCGACACCATCCGGCGCCGCCGGTGCGGGTTCGTCGGCAGCGCGCTGCACGGTCTCAGCTATCTTGGCGAGCGGCGTCCGGCGCACGAAGCCATTACTTTCTGGGACGGGGAAGTGCTGCCGGAAACCATACGGCCGGGCACCCAGGCGTGGGAACGCCATCATCTCCATAGCGCAGCCAATCTGTACCACGTGCAGCGCAGGCTTGAACTGACCGTGCGCGACGCCCGCTGCTACCGGGTGGCGTGGGTCGGCGGCTGCGTGCTGTTCGATACGGGCAAGCTGCGCGACTGCGGCGGCTTTGATTTCTGGCCAGATTTGCCGGCGGATCATGCGGGCGAGGATGTCCTGGCGCAGCTGCGCGTCATGGCGCGGTTTGGCGGGTGCGGCCTGATTCCATCCGGGGCGTATCACATGGAACTGCCCACCACCTTGCCGGTGCGCTCGGTCGATGCGCCGCAGCTACTGTGGCCATGACTGGCTACCTTGTGCGTGATGTGCGCCGCATCGCCGTGCTGCGCCCGAACGCGGTGGGCGACTTCGTGTTTTGTTTGCCGGCCTTGCATGCTCTCCGGCATCGCTACCCGCGTGCGGAGATTACCTACCTCGGTCTGCCGTGGCACGCCTCCTTTCTTGCCGGGCGTACCGGCCTGGTTGACCATGTCGTGGTGGTCCCCCCGATTGCCGGCATCACGGCGCCGGCAATCGGTTCATGCGATGGCCGGGAGCAGACCCTGTTCATCGACCAGATGCGCGCACAGCGCTTTGACCTGGCACTGCAGATGTATGGCGGCGGGCGCTATGCCAACCCCCTGGTCCGGCAGCTCGGTGCGCGCTTGACTGCGGGAATGCGCACGGCGGACGCGGCGCCGCTGGACCGCACCATCGCTTACGCAGGCCCTGTCAATCGCCGGCTGCAATTGCTGGAAGTCGCCGCGCTGGCGGGGGCCAGCTACTGGCCCATGAAGCGTGAGCTCGAAGCCACCGCAGCCGACCTGCAACTGTCGCGTGACTTGATACCCGATGAGGACGGACGACGGCTGGTGCTCATCCAGCCCGGTGCCAGCGACCCGCGCCGGCGCTGGCATCCCCAGCGTTTCGCTGCCGTGGCCGACGCGCTAGCAGCGGCGGGAGCGCGCGTCGTCATCAATGGCTCGGAGCGGGAAAGGCCTCTTGCCCACGCGGTTGCGGGGCGCATGCGTCACGGCGTCATCAACATTGCTGGCAAGGCCACGCTTGCGGCCCTGGTGGGAACGCTCGCTCGCTCAGCGCTGGTGGTGTCCAACGACACCGGACCACTGCACCTGGCGCTGGCACTGGGGCGGCCATGCGTGGGCATTTATTGGCTGACGAATCTGCTCGAATCGGCCCCCCTGCAGCAGGATCACCATCGTGCCATATTGGCCTGTCGCTTGTCCTGCCCGGTATGCGGCGCAAACAATCTGGCAAAACGTTGCGCACATGACGCCAGTTTCGTCGACGATATTACGTTGGGCGAAGTGGTGGCGCCCGCCATTGACATGTTCCGGCGCGTCCTCGACTAAGCGGGCCGCGTCGCATCAGGCGCGGCGGCCCGACCTGTCGGCAGGGAAGGCCTTGCCGAGCCGCAGCTTACGCGTTCCTGCGCCACAGTTCGCGTGCATGCTGCACGACCTCCGCCAGCCGCTCCCCGTCGGGATCCCACAGGCAACGATGCAGCCGCTTGTCACCGGGCGACCAGCGGCCGATATCTGCCTTTGAGAAAATGATGACACTCGGCAGCCGCAGTGCTGCGGCGAGATGGGACACCCCCGTGTCGTTCGCAATGAGCATGCCGGCACGGCGAAAAATGGCGGCCATGGCGCCGATGGACATGGCCGACGTGGTGTTGATGGCAGGTGTCGTCATGTGCCGGATCACCTGCCCGGCCAGGTCCGCCTCCTGTGCCGACCCTGTCAGCACGATCGGTACCTTGAATTCCTGCGCCAGTGTGTCTGCAACTGCCGCAAACCGTGCAGGATGCCAGCATTTGTCGCGCCGGCGCGCACCGGGATGAATGCAGATGTACGGGCGATCGCCAAGCGCATCCGGAAACGAGGTTGCAGCGAGCTCGCCTTCGTCGTCGGTGGTGACGGGAAACTCCAGCTGGTCGCCGTCGGGTGCAACCCCGGCCGACGCCAGCAGCTTGAGCAGGCGCTGCACCTCGGTGCCATGGCCGGGATATGGCAGGAAGTGTTCGCCGGGCACGCATGTCTCGTCCCCATGCGCCACCATGCGGCGCGCGCCGAACGCGCGCGTGACCAGAGTGCTTTGAGGGCCGGCACCGTGCAGCTGGATAGCCAGGTCGAACCGCCGCGAGCGCATGGCAGCGTAGAAGCCGGCCAGCCGATCCTCCTGCACGGCCTGCTCCGGAAAGTCGGCATGTCCGGGAAAGGCAATAAATTCGTCAATATATGCGTGGAAACGCTGCACAAACTGGCCCGCCCACGGCAGGCCAACCAGCGCAATATGGGCAGATGGCAACTCGCGGCGCATGGCCCTGAAGGCAGGGACCGCGCACAGCATGTCTCCGAGCTGGAGCGCACGGAAAATGACCACCGTGGCAGGAACCTGGCGGTGGATGAAGGAGCTGCCCGTCATGCCGCCGCGCTCCCGCTGCTGCATGAGCCTTTCCGCCTGGATGGCCATGCCGGCCGGCTGCCCCGCCGTTTGGCACGGGCATCCTGCGGGGAAGCGATGCAGGGAAATGGCAATCCCTTGACCATGATGGCCTCCTGTTTCACACCGCAGTTGGAGTGGTGTTGGCGCGGATAGTTCACGATCTCCTGTTGAGAATCGCGCTATCATTCCAGGGTTCAATATTGGAAAGGTCAGCAGCATGCTCCACACGCCTGCTTCATTTACTCCTCTCATGCATGCGGTGGACGACGCCCATCCCTGGTGTTTTGTGTTCCAGGCCGGGCAGCTGCTGCTGCGCGAAAGCGACCTGGGCTTGCCCGCGCTGGAGATGGTCGAGGCGATGGACATTGCACCGTCCCAGACCCACCCGGTGGGCCTTTTCGACGGCCACTATTGCCGCAGCAGCTGGTGCGAGCGCGACACGCCGGCGCCGCAAGGCTTCGTGTGGCGCAGCCTGCGCAGCGTGCTGTACGTATTGGACGAGGCGCTCCTGGCGGTGGCCGGGCGTGCGGCGCAGATCGCGGAATGGGCACGTACGCACCGCTTTTGCGGCGCCTGCGGCAAGCCCATGCAGCTGCTGGCAGGGGAGCGCTGCTTGCGCTGCGAGGCCTGCCACATGATGGCCTACCCGCGCATTTCGCCGGCCATGATGGTCCTGATCCGCAAGGGCGACAAGGTGCTCATGGCGATGCACACGGCCTCGCCGAGTAAACGATTTACACCCTTGGCAGGATTTCTTGAAGCGGGAGAATCGATCGAGGATGCGGTCCACCGCGAAGTGTTCGAGGAAGTGGGACTGCGGGTTCACAAGCTGCAGTATTTCGGCAGTCAGTCATGGCCGTTTCCGCACTCGCTGATGATCGCCTTTACCGCCGAATACCTCGATGGCGAGATCCGCATTGACGCCAATGAGCTGTCAGAAGCGCGCTGGTTTGGCCCGGACGACGAATGGCCGGAAAAAGTGCCGCATGTGTCGATATCGAGCATCCTGGTCGACGCCCACCGCCCGCCGGCGCGCGCCTGACCGCTTCACGGCCTGGCGCCACGCAGCTGCACGGTCTTCTTGGTCAGCTCGAACCAGAAAGGCGCGCCGAACAGGGCGGTGGACGCCGTCAGCAACCAGCCGGCGACATTGAGCACAAAGCCTTCGTTGAGCGCAGGCGGAAAATTCTGCCAGCCGATGGGCAGGCGCCGCAGCGCTTCAATGGCCTGCGCGTCCAGCGTGCCCGGGGCACCGGAAATGTGGGCGGCCAGGGCCGGGTGCTGCCACAGTGAGCGGAACAGGTGGATGCTGTCGATATTGAAAAGTATCGCCAGCAGCAGCGACAGCACCAGGCTGATCGCCATGGCGCGGCGCTTGTACGCGGCCGACACGCGCACCATGGCCGTATCAAACCACAGCGCCACCGAGCGCTCGAACAGCGCCATGTCGCCCTGAGCCCGGAGGTACAAGCCCTGCAAGGCGCGCTTGACACGGGTATTGGGCAAGGCATCGATGTCGCGCCCGAGCTGCGCAAAATCGGCCGGCATGGTGCGGATGGCGTCGATGAGTGCCACTGCGAAGTTGGCCGGTTCGATATACGAGGGCCTGGACCTGGCGTTGGCTTCATGCGGGTTGACCAGCACGTGGCCGTACACGGCGCGTGCCAGCGACGTGAATTGCGGGTCACCGAGCATGCTCTTGATCCCTTCGAGCAGGCAGCCGGCGCGCAGGCGCAGCATGGTGGCGATAATCTCCTGCAGGGTGCTGACGATGAGGGCGACGGTGGCGTAGCAAAATGTCAGTCCGACCGCAACTTCCAGAACTGTGCTCCCCAACATGGCGCTCTCCCGCAGGCAGTGATCAGTACTACGCTACCGCAAGGGAGCATGCGGCGCGACCGCTTTGCGCAAACGTTGGCCGGCGCCGGGTCAGCGCTTGATCAAGGCTTGATCTGCGTTTGATCTGCGTTCGATCAGCGTTTGAGTATGCCTCGAATGGCCTGCTCAAGCTTGTCGCTGGCCTTCCGGCGCATGGTTTCGCCCGATACCGCGCCGGTGTCGAGGCGCCATGTCAGCGCGTCCCATGGCCCGCTGATGTGCAGCGGCAGCGTGAGGCCGGTGGCGCCCAGGGTGCAAGCCAGGGTGTACTCAAGCTCTTCGCGGCCAAGGTCAATGTCGCCGGCGCCGGCCACCTGGAACAAGGGGGCCTGCAGCGCCAGGTCGGCATTGTGCGCCACGCCGTCGGCTATGGTGAAGCTGGCGTCCAGGCGCGCGAAGCCCGTCTTGTCGGCGCTGGCGGCAGCGCCCGCGGCACCCTTGGCGCGCGCGATCATGCGCCCGATGTCGATGCCGTGCAGGGCGCCTTCGCTCAGCCTGACGGCCGCGGTGCCGGCCATGGCCTGGCGCATCTGCGCCGTGCTGGCGCCCTGCGTGTTGACATCGATTGCCACGTCGCCGCGGCCGGCGATCGGCGTCTTGCCGAGCATGTCGTGCAGCAGGGGCGCGACATCGATGCCTGTCAAGCTGGCCACGAAGGTCATGTGCGGCGTGCTGGCGCTGCGCGCAAAGTCGAACGTCACCGCGCCGGTCCCTGCGCCCCCGTACAAGCTGGCGCCGATCGGCTGCAGCACGAACTTGCCGCCGCCGGAGCGCAGGGCCGCCCGCACATTCCTGGCGTGCAGGGAGCCGACCTTCAGTTGCGCTATGTGCAGGCCGCCGTCGGCGCGCAGCATCGCCAGCGGCGACAGGTCAAAGGCGTCGCCTGCTTCGAGGATGGCCGGGTCGTCGGGCAGCGCGTCCGGCACCAGGCGGTTTTGATAGCGCCCCAGGTCCAACTGGTCGACATGCATGGTCAGCTTGTAGCGCCCGTCCCGCAGGGCGCTGTCCAGGTCGAACACGCTGTCGTCGAAACTCCCCTTCAGCTGCGCCGCAAATTCATCCCTGTCCAGGTCCACGTCAAGCTTGCCGGCCAGCTTGACGCGCGTATCCTTGAACGACAGGTCCAAGTGTGCATCGACCTCGCTAAAGGCCACCTGGCGCTGCTGCAGCGATGGCATGAAGCGCGCCGTGAGGGTGAGTGCGGTGGTCAGCGCCGGGCGGTTGATGGCGACATGGGCCGACAGTGCCACGCGGCTGGGCGTACCGCGCGCAATGGGGCCGGAGTCGATATTGAGGTGGCTGATGTCGAGCACCCGTGCACGCTTGCGGTCTTCAAAGCGCACATGGGCGCCCCCCACGCGAATGCTGCTGATGGCCACTTCCAGCCGGGCGCGCCCGCCGTCGGCCCCGGTGCCGGCCGTGGCCGCCGGGCGGGCTGCCGTGAGGTCGCCCGTATTCATGCTGCCATCGGCGTGGCGCACCACGCGCGCGCGGATGCCGCGAACGTCAATCCGGTCGATCACCACCTGCTGGCGCAGCAGCAGAGGCCACAGCGCCACCGAGACACGCGCCTGGTCAATGGCGGCAAACTGCTCGGCGCTGGCGTGTTCCGACAGCGTCACGCGGCCCAGGTCGGCGCCGACGCGGGGATAGAAGGTCAAGGCAATGGTGCCGGGGATGGACAAGGTGCGCTGGTGCCGCTCCTGCACCAGCTTGATGATGTCGGCCTTGTAATCATTGGGGTCGACGCGCATGCGGATGATCAATGCCGCCGCCAGCGCCGCCACCAGCAACAGCAGCAGGCAGGCAGCTGCCGTCATTGCTGCCAACTTCATATTTCTGGACATGGCAATCGCTTGCAGGGGGATGTGCCCGAGTGTAGCATCGACCTTGCACCATCTTTCGGAAAGCACCGGTCATGTTGCAGGGCGATGACAAATTGCCGCCTTGCAGCGTCTACCGCCAACAACACCATGGTGCTTTTGTTATTGCTCGCGGCTGGCGCGGCCCGGGCCTGCGATTGATTTTCAAGATCTCGGGAACCTGTTCCGGAGCGCGCCCTCAAACAGGTTTTGGGGCAGATCATGGCACGAGCGGACTTTGCGAGCGACGTTACGCGCGAGGAATTTGAGCGGGTCAGGCCCATGCTCGAGGCGGCACGGCGTCGCACCCGGCCGCGCAAGCACGACCTGTACGATGTTTTTTGCGCCGTCATGTATTTCATCTCCAGCGGCGCTGCCTGGCGCAGCCTGCCGCAAGATTTTCCGCCCTGGCGCACCGTGCATGAATACTTCACGCAATGGACCACGGCACAGGGCGGGCGCAGCTCCCTGCTTGAGCGGGCGCTGCAGGAACTGGGCAAGGAAGCGCAGCTGGAAAAATTGCGCGCCTTGATGGCGCCGCGCTAGTACTGCCGGCTATTCGGCGTCCGGTGCGCTCCGGGTGGCGGGGGGCGTGGCCGGGGCGGCGGTTTCCGCCGCTTCAAACTGCATCTTGTTGCCGTCGCCCAGACGGAACACCCCCACGGCCTCGCCCAGCTCGGTGGGGGCCGGATCGGCCAGCCGGGTGCAGCTTTGCATATCGAGCTGGACCAGTTCCTCGCCTGAGCGGATATTGAACACGGTCTCGCCGCTGCGGAACAGTTCGACGGCCACATCATCCTGGTGCACTTTTTCCAGCGGGACCGCGCGCTGGCACTCGGGCAGGTTGGCGGCGACCAGCGACAGGGTGATGTTCTTGTCCCACAGATACTCCTGCTCCGCGCGCACCGACAGGGCGTGGTCGCGTTCCTCGCTCAGGGAGTAGCTGGCCGACTGCTTGACGCAGCCGGCCAGCAGCAGTGGAGCGAGCAACAACAGGTACTTACGCATGAGCATTCCCGGGGTGGTTGTCCGGGCAGTATAAATCAGAAGTCGGTACCGAAGGTCAGCGAGTAGACGCGGTGGCTGGGCACGCCGAGAGGCGAGTGGAATTCCGCCGACTTGTGGGCTCCTTTCATCTGCACGAACCATGGCCCGTGGCTGGCCGTGCGTGTGGACGGCAGGTCAAAGCGGTTGCCAACCACCACCTCATACACAAAGGCGCGCTTGTCGACGTTGGGATCATCGCGGAACACTCGCCCGTCGAGAAAGACGCTGTACGCCACCAGCCGGGCTTCCGCGCTGGCAAAGGCGGTGCATTGCAGCCAGCGGAACAGGCAGGTGGCGGTGCGTGCCGGAATGCGCAGTGCTGCGGCGCCATCGCCAATGCCGGGCGGGGCCGGTGAGACCGGCGGCAGGTTCTTGCCCACCACGATGGCGATACCGGCGCCGGCATACGTGTTTACCGTGCCGGCGCCAAGGCGCCAGTAGGTGGCGGTATTGAACCTGACGCGGGCGGGGAGGTCGAATGACAAGGCATCGCGCGCAGAGCGCTGCTCGGCGCTGACATTGACGCCGAGCGAGCCGCCAATCTGGTGATGCCAGCCCATGGGCCGGGGGCGCTCGAGCACGCGATGGAAAGCCTTCTGCGCATGCTCGGCCAGCGAAAGCGGCCCGGTCACGCCGGCCTGCGCCGCGACCGTGGTCAGGCGCTTCTGGTCGCCAGACAGGAAGGCATAGACCTTCTCATAGTACAGGTAGCCGGCCCACGGACGGTCGTGTGGCTGGGCCTCCACGCGCGTGATGTCGCGTGGGGTAAAGATCAGCTGCCCCACATTGCGCTGGCTCGTCATGGCTGTGGTGGCATCGCAGTCCAGCCAGCGGCAGGCTGCGTGCGTCAGACTGCGGCCAAGGTCCCCGCGCTGGTCCGTCAAGTATCTGGTCGAGAGTTGCACCCCGCTGGTATAGAAGCGGTCAGTCCGGTAGCGCGAATCATTTTCCCACGTAAAAAAGCTACCGGACTCCTGGCGCGGCGGCGCCTGGGCGGGGGCCGCCGTGGCCCCCTGGAGCGCAATGACGAGGGCAAGGAGCGTGCGCTGGAACATGCTGGACATGGCGACACCTGGACAAGGACCTGAAGCTTCCGAGTGTAGGCCCGTCCACCATCTCAATATTGCCCTGCATCATGCCTTTATCTTGCTCTTCTTGGTTGGCCAGAATTTATCCAGGAGCGGCGTGACCGTGGTGCCGTGCAACACAATCGACATCATGACCACGACAATGGTCAGTTGGATCAGGTCCGAAGCCAGGTGCCTGGGCAGCCCGTGGTTGATGGCGTACATGAGGTAGTAGATGGAGCCGATGCCGCGCACGCCAAACCAGCCGGTGATGGCGCGGATGCGCAGCGAGGCGTCGGAACGCCACAGGCCCAGCGCCACACTGACCGGACGGGCAACGAAAAACAGAAATAGTCCCATGCTCACCGTCTGCCAGTTCCAGTTCTGGATCGACACCATGCCGCCCAGCAGCAATACCAGCGTCAGCTCGGACAGGCGCTCCAGGTGCTCCTTGAACACGAGCGACTCGGCGCTGACCGTCACCACCTCTTCCGACGGATCCTTGCTCCCTTCCTCTGCCACCAGCAAGCCCTGGCGGTCCTTGTGGGCTCCCGACAAGACCAGCTCGGTCTGGCGCAAGGCAACACCGGCCGCAAAGATGGCGAGGAAACCGTAGGTTTTGCTCAGAATGCACACGCCATAGACCACCGCAATCATGCCCAGACCCACGAAGTCATCGAGCACTTCATGCTTGGGATCCTTGCCGCGCAACATCCAGCTGATCTTGCCAAGTGCCGCACCCCCCAGTGCGCCAAGAGCAACCGCGCCGACGATGGCCCAGATCACATCGATGGCCAGCCAGCGCCAGCCAAACTCGCCCAGTTCGTGCGCGCCGAGCAGGCCCAGCCCCAGCATCACGAACGGAAAGGCGGTCCCGTCGTTCATGCCCGCCTCGCACGTGAGGGTAAAGCGCAGCTTGTCGCGGTCATCCGGGTGGCGCACCTGCACGTCGGTCGCCAGCACCGGGTCGGTAGGCGCCAGCACGGCACCGAGCAGCACGCCCGCGCCCAGCGGCAGGTTCAGGACATAGTAGGCAAACGCGGCGACCAGGCCAACGTTGATGCTCATGGACAGGAACGCGAGCCGCAGGGCCGGCGCCCAGCGCTTGAGATCGATCGGTACGGGCATCTTGACGCCGGCCGAAAACAGTGAAATGAGAACCGCGATCTCCGTGAGCGTTTCCAGCAGGTGGGATTCCTTGATGGGATCGAAGCTGAAAAGATTGAGTACGACTGGACCGAGCAGCAAGCCGACGCCGAGGTACACAATGGCCGAGGTGAAGGGAGAGCGCGAAATGGTGGTCGCTGCCAGGCCGCGGGCCAGCATGAGCGAGCCGATCAGAATAAACCAGTGAATAGTTGTCATGCACGGATTCTACTGGCGAAGGCATGGCGCGGATGTACGTTACAGCACTTACGCCGCGCCAATGCGGGCGGTGCCTGCCGCGGACCGGCTTGTCCACGGATGATGTAGCGAAACTACGTCTTCTTGGCGATCAGCTGTTGACATTATTTTACACTCGGCGTAAATTTAACCTTAAGCGAGGCGGACAAAAATTCGTACTCGTAAAAACTGTAGTTTTAATACGGTTCTACCATGACCTCGCAAAGAGGCATCCGCAAGGAGACGTTCTTACCTGGCTGACATCGCGTCTACGCCGCGCTGCCATTGATCTGGCACAGCGCACATTGGCCGCCCTGTGACAGGACCTGCTGCACCCAACCAGGCATCAATCAGCTTTACCACGCATCACCACGCATCACCCGTATCACCACGGCCGCTGGTGCCGTCAACGTTATTCGCCGTCTGATCCGCGACCGAGCCGCTGTGCAGTCGAAGGCAGCGTGCGCCCTGGTGATATTGCATCGACCATTTCTGGTCGCGTTGTACTGTCACGCCCCTGCCGATCGCGGGTCTCGCACGGCTACCTATAAAACACATCACGGAGATAGAGTTGAAAATGACGAACAAGAAGTTGCTCCTGGCCGCCAGCGTGGCCGCCTGCTTTGCCAACCCGATCGGCGCGAGCGCCGCGCCCGGCCAGGTGTATGTCAACCTGTTTGAATGGAAATACACGGATATCGAGCAGGAATGCGTGCGGGCACTCAAGCCGGCCGGTTTCAGTGCCATCCAGATTTCCGTGCCATCGGAAGCGAAGGGCAATACCAACAACTGGTGGGAACGGTATCAGCCCGTCAGCTACAAGCTCGACGGCCGCCTCGGCACCCGCCAGCAACTGGCCAACATGGTGGCCACCTGCCGCAATAACGGCATTGCCATCTATGCCGACGTGGTGCTGGGCCACATGGCCAACGGCACCGGCACCGGCGAAGCGGGCTCCTACTACAACAGCGCCAACAATTATCCCGGCCCCGGCTACTACAGTTCCGATTTCCATCCGCGCTGCACGGTGGACGACAGCAGTGCCCAGAACGTGCAGGAATGCTGGCTGAGCGGCGACCTGCCCGACCTGCGCACGGAAACGCCCAAGGTACGGCAGACCGCGGCCAATCACTTGAAAGACCTGATGAGCCTGGGCGTGGCCGGGTTCCGGGTCGATACCGCCAAGCACATGCACGCCAATGACCTGAAGGCCATCCTTGACCTGGCCGGGCCCGTGAACAGCGCCACCGGAGCGGCCTTCGGCCTGACCAGGCCCTGGGTCACGGGCGAAATTTTCGGCGGCTTCGGTCCCGTGGGTGAAGACCAGCGCAGCATTTATTTCACCCTCGGCACCATGAATGAATTCAAGTACCCGCAAATCATGCGCGATACCTTCACCCGCCGCAATGGCTCGATTTCGCAGCTCGCTTCGCTGCTGCCGATCAATGACAACAGCCCCAATCCGCGCGGCCTGTTTGCCAGCCGCAATGCAACCGTGTTCGTCAGCAATCACGACCTGGAGCGCCACAACGATTCGCTCACCTCGCGCAACAGCGGCAAGCTGTTCAACCTGGCCAATATCTTCATGCTGGCCTATCCCTACGGCCAGACCCAGCTGCAATCGGGCTTCAAGCTGACCGGTGACCAGAACAATGACACCACGCTGGTCCCGAGCGGGAACATCTACACCAACGGCGTGCCCAATTTCACCCACTGGGACCAGCAGCACCGCTGGCGCGAAATCAGCAACATGGTGGAATTCCGCAACCAGACCCAGGGCAAGTGGCAGATCGACGACTGGACCACCAACGGCAATGACCGCATCGCCTTCCACCGCGGCGACCGGGGCTTCCTGGCGATCAACCGCGACGATTTCAACGCCTGGTCGCACACCTTCCGCACCGGCATGGCCCCCGGCCGCTATTGCAATGTCATCAATGGCTTGCTCAATGCCGACAGGACTGCCTGCAGCGGCGACACCGTGACGGTCAACAGCGACGGCACCGCGGCGCTCACGATTCCGGCGATGAATGCGGCCGGCATCCCGGCTGTGGCCATCCACGCCGGCCAAAAACTGGGCGGCACCAGCGATGTCACCGCGCCCTCCGTGCCGACCGGCCTGGCCACGGTGGCCGTCAGCAGCAATTCCGTCAGCCTGCGCTGGAACCCGTCAAGCGACAATGCCGGCGGCAGCGGCATGAAGGGCTATAACGTGGTGCGCGACAACGGTACCGCCGTGTTCACGACCGGCACCACGCTGGTCGACAACAGCGTGCTGCCCAACACCGTCTACAAATACACGGTGGCGGCACTGGATAACGCCAACAATATCTCGGCCGCAAGCACACCTGTGCTGGAAGTGCTCACGCCAGGGGGCAGCTGTACGGTACAGGTCAATTTCCAGGTGAGCGACAACACCACGGTCGTTGGCCAGGATGTGTACCTGACGGGCAACAGGACCGAGCTTGGCAACTGGAACACGAGCACGGCGCCCATGCTGTCGGCCGCCGCCTGGCCACGCTGGACCATTTCGCGCAGCCTGAGCGCGGGCACCACCTACGAGTACAAGTACATCAAGAAAGGTGTGCGGCCACTGCAGTGGGAAACGGGCGCCAACCGCGTCATCGCCGTGCCTGGCTGCGGCAGTGCGCCGGTGACTATTCCACTCAGTAACTTCCGGCAGTAAGTTCAGGCAGTAAGTTCGGCGGGCATGACCCCGAAAGCAACAGGCCGGGATGCTGTTCCCGGCCTGTTCCATGTGGCGCTCGCTTACTTGAAGGGATAGGCCCCGATGTCGGGCCTGGTGTTGCGCTGCCTGGCGGCAGCTTCCAGCGCCATTGCCTGCTCGTCCACGCCCTTGCCGATGGCTGGCGAATCACCGCGCAGGCGAAAGTCCAGCTGGCCCGTCTTGTCGTACTTGAGAAACTGCGGCGCGCGCGCAATGGTGCCTGTGTGGGTCAAGCCGTTGCGCAACTGCCAGTCCGCCACGCTGCTGAGATATACCAGGTTATTGCGGTAAGTATTGTTCAAGCCGGTGGAACCCTGTTCCGAAATCCCGTACTTGTTGTCGTACACGATATTGTTGTAGACCGTCGTGAAATCGTTGGGACCCTTGGTGTGATAGAAGTCGCCGCCGCCAACGAGGATCCCCGTGGTCGATGCCGCCACCGTGTTATTGCTGACCACTACATTATTAGCGTCATGCCACATCTGGATGCCGGCCCCGCCAATGTGATGAACGAGGTTGAAGCGCGCGCTGCCGGAGGTCGAAATGTATATCCCCTGCACGAAGCGGCAGCCTGGCTTGCCGATGTGATGCACCGTGTTGCCGATCACATCGCTCTTGATACCGCGGTAATAGCTGTCCACGCCGATGCCCGCGCCACCGGCGCCGGTGCAGGGCGAATCGAGCGCGATGTGATGCACCAGGTTGTTACGGATGACCGAGAATGAACCGCCGTTGTAGATACCGTGGGTCCACTTGATGCCGTTGCGCGCTTCGCGCCCATCAATTTCAAAGCCGACGATGTCGACATAGCTGCCCCGGTTGTCCCAGCCGGCCTTGGTTTCGGAATACGAAGGCGGCACCAGCCGCGCGCCCCAGCGCCGGGTCGAGACATAGGAAATACGCTGGTGTTCGGTGCCGCTCATGGTGGTCTTGAAGCCACCCACGTAAGTGCCCGGCGCCACATGCACCGTGGTGCCCGGCAGGGCCACCCTGGAGGCGCGCAAGATGGTCTGGAATGGCGACTGCGCAGTGCCGGGATTGGAGTCCGAGCCGTGCGGTGCCACGTAGTAGTTGTAGGTGGCCGTGTCGGGCGGCTGGGCCGCCCAGGGGGCCGGACTTGCCACGAACGCCAGGAGGGGAGCCAGCGAAGAGAGGGTTTTCTGATTCATCAACAGTGTTCCTCTGCTGAGGGGAAGATGGAGGCGGATGTTGGAATCGAACCAACTTACCCAGTTTTGCAGGCTGGTGCATTGCCATTTTGCTACTCCGCCATGACCCCAGTGTCTCCGATTACACGTTTCTTGGCCTGCGTCTGGATCAAACGCGCGATTGAGAAAAAGCATCAGTGATTTCCGGGCACTATGCTTGTGCCGCGCTTGTGAAATACTAAAGATTGCTAAAAGGCTAGGGAGCGCGTCGTTTTAAATCTCGCCAGTAGACTCCCGCTTGGAAGAAACAATTCCAATTACAGAATCTTTCAATCAGGGAGCCAAAACATGCTGAAAACTACGATCTCGAAGGCGCTGCTGAGCGCAGCCCTTGCCGCCACCTTCGCCCTGCCGCTCGCAGCAACGGCGCAGACGATGAACACGCCCGCCAAGAGCGTGCTGAACAAGACCGACCAGCAAATTGTGATGGGCATGGCGCGCGCCAATATCGCCGAAATCGAGGCCGGCAAACTGGCGCTGGCCAATGCCGCAAGCGCGGAAGTGAAAGCCTACGCGCAGCAAATGATCGACGACCACACCAAGGCGCTGGCCGACGTGACGACGCTGGCCCAGAACAAGGGCGTGACGCTGCCCAGCGAGCCCGATGCCAAGCACAAGGCCATGGCGGACAAGCTGTCCAAGCTGAAAGGCGAAAAATTCGACCACATGTACATGATGCAGGCCGGTGTGCAGGATCACAAGAAAGTGCACGCCATGCTCAAGAAAGACGAGCAGCGCGCCAAGGATCCGGACGTGAAGGCACTGGCCGCCAAGATGATGCCGACGGTGGAGCAGCACCTGCATACGGCCACTGAAAAGCACAAGATGAAGTAAGCGGCCAGCGCAGTGCAGGAGCTTGGCCAGTGTCCGTGCATCTCCAGTGAAGGCCCGTTCAGTGATGAGCGGGCTTTTTTGCGCCGGCTTGCTTCAGTTCGCAATGTTGCCCGACGCGGACTGCCGACACGTGCTAGCAGCCTGCACCGATGCGGGGATGCAACGGTTTTGTGGAGTATGGGGTGTATGATCAACTGACCACAAGCAACATCGTCATTCAAACCAATGCTCAAAATCGATGCGGAGCTGTTACGCAATGCCAGCCAGTCAACCTACCGTGCCGCCTTCGAGCAGGGATACCGCTGGCTGAAGTTTGACGGGCCGCTGGAACGCGAGTTCCAGGCCTTTTATACGGAAGGTCACTTGTTGCGGGTGCGGCTGGCCGCCTATCTGATCCTGGCCCTGTATGCCGCCTTTGTGGTGATCGATATCACCACCTTGCCGCCTGCCGTGTCGTACTGGACCACGAAGATCCGCATGTTCGGGATCATTCCCATTTTCCTGGTGCTGTTGGTGGTGAGCTACCGGCGGGCCTGGCGGCGCTATGTGGGCCGCACGGTATTCATCGCCTCCATCACGGCTGGCGTCGGTACCACGGCGGTGGTGGGCGTGGCCTATGCCTTGGGCACGCAAATTCCTTACGAGGGCATGCTGCTCGTTACCCTGTTTGTTTATCTGCTGTCCTGCCTGCAGTGGCGTCAGGCTATTGCCGCCAACATGATCACGCTGGCCGTATTTATTGCCGTGGTGACCCTGTACCAGCCGGACCCGCAACTGGCCATGTACCAGATTATTTTCATGATCGCAGCCAACTCGATCGGCGCCTACGGCGGCTACTTTCTGGAACAGAGCGTGCGTACCATGTTTCTGGTCAATAAGCTGCTGAACGAACTGGCCGAGCTCGATGGCCTCACTGGCCTGTCCAACCGGCGCACCCTGAACATCCAGCTTGACCGCATCTGGCGCCAGGCCGTGCGCGACCAGCAGGCCGTGGCAATTGCCATGATCGATGTGGACCACTTCAAGAAATACAATGACCGTTATGGGCATGCCCAGGGCGACGCCGCCTTGCGGGCGGTGGCCGACATCATTGCCCATCACGCACGCCGGCCAATGGATATCACGGCGCGGTATGGCGGCGAAGAATTTGCTGTGGTGTGGTACCACCCGTCCGCCACCGAGCTGCCGCGCATGGCCGAAATATTGTGCCAGGCAGTGGTCGGGCTCAATTTTCCCCATGCCGACAGCGACATCGGCAAGGTCAGCATCAGCGTGGGCGTGGCGCTCGTGACCCCATCGGCCGGCCGCTCCAGCGCCGAACTGCTCAAGGCGGCCGACCTGGCGCTCTACCAGGCCAAGGAGCAGGGCCGCAACCGCGTTGTGGTGCACGTCCTGTAACTGACCGGCGCTGACTATCCAGGCAGGCGAAGGTATGGCCTCATTTCCGACGGCGGCGTGTTCGGCTTCACCCTGTCGCGGGACGGCAGCCACGCGCTGTGGGTAAAGTCCAATGGCAAGCGGGACACGCTCGTGATCATGGAAGCGTTCAAGGTCCAGGGCAGGTGGCAGGCGCCGCAGGTGGTATCGTTCTCCGGCGATGCATGGAAGGAGATCGACACCGTGTTCAGTCCTGACGGCCGCCAGATCATCTACCAGTCCACGCGGCCCGTGCCCGGCAAGCCGCAGCGCAAGGGTTTCGATATCTGGTCGGTGGCACGCACGGCACAGGGCTGGGGGGGCGGTACACCTTGGCAATGTGATCAACAGCGACGCGTCCGAATCGTCTGCTTCCATCGCTGCCAACGGAACCATCTACTTCATGAAAGACCGCGGGGCCGGCAATTCGGACCTGTGGAAGTCGCGCCTCGTGAACGGCCAGTATCAGGTGCCGGAAAATCTCGGCGCGCCGGTCAACACGGCAGCGTTCAGGGAATCGAATCCCTACATTGCCCCGGATGAAAGCTATTAAAAACATTCACTCGTTCCCCTTCGATCCGAACGATTACCGGAGCAAATGACCCAGTACTGGCTGTGCGCGTGGTTCTTGCCGGCGCGGCCTATACTTGCCGAATTAATATTTGAGCGCAGCGCCGCTGCCGCCAGTTAGTTCGGAGCCGCCATATGGACCATTGCAGGGTAAGTGCAACATTTTTCCCGTCACGGATGGCGCCATGTATCGCCTGAGTTTGGTCTGGACAGCGCTGCGGGCCAGCTTCTGGTTCCTGCCATACGTGATCGTGACGGTGTTTATCGCCGCCGCCGTGGTGCTGACCCACCTGCAGCCTGACGTGGCCCGGGCCTGGCGCCATGTCTTTCCCGATCTGTTCGATGTGGGCAGCAATGGCGCGCGCGACATGCTCTCCACCATTGCCAGCTCCATGATGTCGGTGGTCGGCATCGTGTTCTCGATGACGCTGGTGGCCCTGACGCTGGCATCGAGCCAGTACAGTTCGCGTGTTCTGCGCACCTTCATGCGCAGCCGGGTGACCCAGATCTCGATTGGCGTGTTTGCCGGCTTGTATGTGTATTGCCTGATCGTGCTGCGCGGCATCCGGGGCGATGGCGACGAACTGGTGGTGCCGGTGGGCGCCGTGGCGCTGGCCATGTTGGCGGCAGCTGGCGCGGTGGCCTTGCTGATTTTCTTCATCCACCACATCGCCATCTCTATCCAGGCCGCCTCGGTGCTCGCCAATATTGCCCGCGAAACCGTCGAGACCATCGAAACCATGTACCCCGCGCCCTGTGCAGACGAGGAGCCGAGAGAACAGGAACCGGCCGCGGCCGGCGGCCAGCTGGTGTGCGCCCGCCGCAGCGGCTACATCCAGAGCATAGACGAAGCAGCACTGCTGGCGCTGGCAGGCAAGCACGGCGTGCGCATCGACCTGCTGCGCGGCGTGGGCCAGTTCGTGATCCGGGATACGGCAGTGATGAGACTGTCCGGCGGGCCCCGGCTGGGCCCGGATGACGAGCGGGCACTTTGCCGCACGGTCAGCCTGAGCGACGAGCGCACGGTGGCCCAGGACCCTGCCTTCGGCATCCGCCAGATTGTCGACGTAGCGCTCAGGGCGCTGTCACCGGGCGTGAACGATACCACCACCGCCGTCATGGCCCTGGACAACCTGGGCACCATCCTGGCCGCCATGGGGCCGCGTGGTTTTCCTTCGCGCTACCAGTGCGACGGCCAGGCCGTGCGTCTCGTCACCGTGCAGCCTGATTACCCCATGCTGGTGGGCGAGGCGTTCGACCAGATCAGGCGCAGCGCGGACGGCAACGTTGCCGTGTTGCTGCGCATTGCTGGGACCATCGAACTGATCGGCACGCTCAAGCTGCCCGCCCAGCGCTATCGGCCCCTGGTCGAGCAGCTTGACTATCTTGCCGAAGCCAACGAACGCACGGTGCCTGCCGCGTTCGACCGCGATACCGTGCGCGAACGCATTGCGCAGGCGCGCGCCTGCCTGGCAGCTGAGTTGGCGCAGGGCAGTTAAAGCGGCCCGCCGTGTGCCAGCGCGCACACCCCTGCCACGCGCGTGCGCCAGGGATGGCCCCGCCTCGATTATGCTGTCGCGAAAGGCAGATGCTAAGTCGACACTAATGTAGGTCGGTTAGCGTCATGCGCGTGCCGATGGGACGGCCTGCTTGCGCTCGTCCCCTTGGCCAACTGGCAACGCCGTACCGCTAATTACAAAAGGTTTTTTCATGGATTACATTATTTTGGGTAACGACTTTCGGGCCTGGGCCATGGCGCTCGGGGTGGCGCTGGCTGCCTACCTGCTTGGCCTGTTAATCAAGAAAATCGTCGTGCGCGGGCTGAACTCCCTGTCGACCCGCACCGCGACCAATCTGGACGACATCGCCGTTGCTGTGGTGGACTCCACCCACTCGCTGTTTCTGCTCGTTATTGCTCTGTATGCGGGCTCGCAAATGCTGGTGCTGCCCGCCAAGGCGCACGGGCTGGTCCAGGGCTGCGCCATGGTGGCGCTGTTTGCCCAGATTGCCCTGTGGGGCGACAAGAGCGTGCGCGAATGGCTGCATCGCTATCGCGAGCGCAACATGGAACAAAACGCCGCCATCACGACCTCGACCGCAGCGCTGGGTTTCGTGGTCAGGGCCGCCATCTGGCTGATCATCGTCCTGATGATCCTCGACAATTTCGGCGTCAACATCACGACACTGGTGGCCAGTCTTGGCATTGGCGGTATTGCCGTGGCGCTGGCGCTGCAAAACATCCTGGGCGATTTGTTTTCGTCGCTCTCGATCGTGCTCGACAAGCCGTTTGTGGTGGGCGACTTCATTACCGTGGACGGGGTGTCGGGCACGGTGGAATACGTGGGCCTGAAAACCACGCGGCTGCGGGGCCTGGGCGGCGAGCAAATCATTTTTTCCAACAGTGACTTGCTCAAGGCCCGCATCCACAACTACAAGCGCATGCAGACCCGGCGCATTGCCTTTGCCGTGGGCGTGACCTACGAGACCGACGTGCACCATCTGCGCACGCTGCCCGGCGTCATTGGCGAAATCATCACCCGCCTGCCGAAGGCCCGTTTCGACCGCGCCCACCTGAAGGGCATGGGGGCATCATCGCTCGACTTCGAGGTGGTGTACTACGTGGAAAGTCCGGATTACCAGGTGTATATGGACGTGCAGCAGGCGATCAACCTCGAACTGATCGAGTATTTTGCCAGCGAAGACATCGACTTTGCCTACCCAACGCAAACGCTGCACCACGTGGGCCTGGGGCGGCGCCTGACGGTGGTCTCCGACAACACGCGGCCGGAAACCGGCGCTGACACGCCGCAGCACGATGCCAGGGCCGACAGCCGTTCACGCTAGCGGCGCCGCCAGATCAGCCATCCTGCGCCGGCACCCTGGCCCGGTGCGCATGGCTGGTGGATAACACAATCGAGGTGGTGGTCTTGCCGAGTTTCCCGAGCGAGGCGATCACCTCCTGCAAGTGTTCCGGGCTCCTGGCTGCCACGCGCAGCAGGGCGCAAAAGGTGCCGGTGGTGGCGTGCAGTGCCAGCACTTCGGGCCGCCCAAGCGCCCATGCATCGAGCGCCTCGTGCGAATCGACAACGACGTTGATGAAGGCCTCGAAGTTGTAGCCGAGGGCGCGCAAGTTGACGCGGGCACCGTAGCCTTCAATCACGCCCGCTTCCTCTAGCCGCTTGACACGTTCGCCCACGGCCGGGGACGTAAGATGAATCCGGCGCCCGATTTCCGTGTAGCTCATGCGTGCATGGTCCTGCAGGAGAGCGAGGATCTTGCGGTCGTAGGCATCCAGATCAAACTTCAAAGCAAACCCTCCGTTAATCCTTGAAAGCCAAAGCCAATGGCAGAAAACGCGATGCCTTTCACATTGGCCCGGGCTACTGCCGTGCGTATCATAAGCATAATCAGTCAGGAGGGATAGCAGATGGGGGTAATGGAAAATGGCGCGGGTGACTTTGATTTTTTGCTCGGCAGCTGGCGCGTGCAGAACCGGCGCCTGCGCAAGCGCTTGCAAGGCTGTACTGAATGGGAATCTTTCGTGGCCACCCAGCACAATCAGGCGCTGCCAGGCAGGATTGGCAACATCGACGATTTCAATGCCGAAAGCTGGCGGCCGGGCTTTGTCGGCCTGTCGCTGCGTCTATACAATCCCCAGACCAGGTTGTGGAGCATTTACTGGCTGGACAACCAGACCGGTGGGCTGAGCGCGGACGGCCACTTGCAGCCGCCCGTGGTGGGGAAATTTGACCAGGGTAGCGGCGTATTTGAAGGCGATGATGTGCTTGAAGGGCGTGCCATCCGCGTGCGCTACACCTGGTCCGCCATCACGGCGCGCAGTGCGCGGTGGGAACAGGCCATGTCCGGCGATGGTGGCCAGACATGGGAAATGAACTGGCGCATGGATTTTGAGCGAGATTAGCTGCTCTTGGGGGGCGCCGGTGGCGCAACGAATCGCACACCCGCCGCCGCGGCCGCTTCGGGAAACACGGCGCGCCGGGTGCCCTTGCGGTCGCCCTCGATGGCATACGGGTCGCCAGCCTCCACGGCCGATCCGGCAGTCACTTCCTTGGGCCACTGGGGGATCTTGCTTGTCCGCATTGCGATAAAGCGAAACGGCACGACCAGCAAGTCAAACGCCATCGACATCAGCATGATCGGCCACAGGTACAGCGCCGTGGTGGAGCTGTTGGCCATGAGCCGGTGGACGCCAAACATGAAGCTTTCCCGCTGGCGCGCGATGGGCAGGCAAAATTGCACCTGGCCCGTCACCGATTGCGGCCCCTCTTCCATGTAGCGGCGCACAAATTCCCAGTGCGAGCGCAGCAGATGTAAGCCATCGGGCGTGCCTGAATCTGACACGCTGAGAAAGAAGGTCTCCTGCACGGTGTTGCCGTCCTTGTTCATCACGTGGCCCATGATGTTCCAGGCCTGACTGGCCGGTGCTGCGAGCGCAAGCGTGAAGAAAACTTTGTTCCATGGCACCGTCAGCACCGAACCGTCGCGCCGGAATACGTGGACGGTGCGGGTGACGCGGTTGAAACGGATGGGATAGTGCGTATAGACGAATGAATCCCTGCGCATCAACCAGATGGCCGCCGCCACAAACGGCAAGCCCAGGCAGGCAACAAAAATGAGGACGAAGGCATCGTCCTCTCCACCCGAGGTGCGATTGAGCGTGACATTCACCATGCCCACGGAGAACGCGATGAACATGATGATAGGCACCAGCGCGACCATCGTGATAAAGCCCCTGAAGCCGTACCACTTGTCTACCGATTCCAGGTAGGTCGAATTCATCTCGATGACGCTCAGCTGATAGTGCGGCGATACGTCGAGCCGGTTTTTTTGCAGCAGGCGATGGGATTTGTCCGATTCCGGCAGTGCGCGATTGGCGGGAAAGCCCCCAAATATGCCTGCAAAGTCCATCAGTCGTCCCCTTTGACGGCAAGCTCGAGCTGCGCCTGTTCGGTCTTCATGTCCTTGTAGCGTTCGCCTTCCAGAATGCCCCAGGGACAGCGCTCCAGCCAGTCCTGGACCTTGTTATCCTTGATGTACTCCAGGAAAATGCCGAGGCCGATCAGAAGCGCGACCAGCACGCCGATGACTGGAATGGCCAGGGCAGCGAGGGCACTGCCGGCCGCGGCACCGGCCGCCACGGCAATGGAAATGGTCAGGGCAGCGCCCACAACTGCCGAGGCCGCGTAGGTGGCCACGATCAAGCCGTCGGCGCCGGACTTGTACTCCGAATATGCCTGCATGCCGTCCAGGCCGGCCACCACCAGGCCGGTGGCGATGCCGGCGCGCCCTGCGAAGCGTGCCAGCATGGCGCCCCCGCTTGCGGCAATGCCCTGACCGAAACGCAGGCCCTGGGCCGCGCGCGCGGCGAGCGCGTTGCCGAACACTTCGGCCATGGTGGCACCAAGCGCCGTCACGCCCGCATACATGCGATAGCGCGCATCGTCGCTGTCATGGGCCAGCGCCTTTTCCTCGTCTTCCACCAGTTTCCACAGGCTGACCGCTTGCAGCATTCCCGTGATGACGCCCAGGCGAAAGTTCGTATTGATCACAGTGCGCCAGCGGGTCAGGTTGATCTGGTCCACCGCCTCCACTGTCCGGATACTTCTTGCCAGCCAGTCGGCACGCTGGTTTGGCGTCAGCCCGGCTGGCATGGCCTTGATCATTTCCCGGTCAGCCAGGACCAGCCAGTGCTTCTTCGTGGTGCCATCGATCCGCGCCCCGTGGATGTTTTGGCGCTTCAGCTCCGCGGCAACCGCCGCCTTTAACTTGTTCTCGGAAATTGGCTGACCGCTGGCCTTCTTGATCTCCTGAATCAGCTTGGCCCGGAACTTTTTCCTGCCGCCAGTGACTTCGCAGCGCACGACGGGGTGTCCGGATACCAGGCCAATACTCATGAGGAATGCACGGTAGCGCGGCGTGCCGTCGGCCAGCTTGCCCAGCGCGCGCGCGAACGGACCTGCCGTCTGCACCATCAGCCCGGCCAGCGAGTCGGCGACCGCTCCCCCCTGTACCTGGCCAACGGCGTTGGTATAGGTGGCGAACAGATTGTCCCAGGGGATTTGCCGCCAGTCGATTGCGACCTCGACTGCTTTCTTGATCGCGTCGACTGTTGTTTTCTGATTGAGCAGCAAGGCTCGCATGAGGAAGTTGCGTGTGTCGGACGCATCGCCCTCGAGCCATTTGTCATACAGTTTCGAGCACGCCGCCTTGTCCTGGGTGGAGGCAATGCAGCGCGTGACGACTGTCGTGTACACCGTACCCGACTCGACATGTTGCGGGTCGTAGTTGCAGACAAAATAGTTGTGCATCGCATCGCTCTGCATGACGGCAGCATGGCTGCGCGCCAACGGAGCGATATATTGCTTGTCAAAGGCGCTCAGCTGGGTGTTGAACGCCTGCATCCATGCCTTGCGGTCTGCATCCTTGAATTTCTTCGCGTACTTTTGCCAAGCGCCGTTCGCCGCACGCTTGGCCTCGGCAGGCGTCACGTTCCTCAACTGTTCCGTTTGCTGGCGCTGGGATTCAAACAGCCAGTTACCGATGGGATTGTTTACGAGCTGCTCGTTGGCCATTTTTTCGGCCCCCGAGATTTCATCGAGCTCGCCTTCCACCCGCACGGCCCGCTCGATCTGATCGATGGCCGCGCTGGCCATCACATTGCGCTGGAATGCCGGTTTGCTGGTGAACAGGTCCGCGTTGCGCTTCATGAGCAATGCCAGTTCCTGCGCCAGGCCAGCCGGGTCCGGCAGGGTTGCAATCAGTCCTTTGCCGGGCCGCATCTGGTCGCAAGCGCGCTTGAGCTTGTCGGCCTGGCCGTGGCGGGCGTCGAACTTGAACGGCGTCCACTGAAAAAGCGCCGCGCCTTTTTTCGCATCCATGGCATATTCCGCCACAATCGCGCTCAGCTGCGAAATGGGGCGCGTGCCGGCCACCTTGCCGCCACCGAGCGCCGCCTTCACATCAATGGCCAGCATGTGGCGGCTGCGCATGGCGGGATCATCGTGCAATTTCTGCACGGCCGGCGTCCAGCGCACATCGCTAAAGCCGATCCATACCTTGGTGGCATTGCGCGGATCGGCAATGGTGATGCAGCTGGCCAGCTCGCGGTGCCCTTCGTCAGGGCAATTGAAGGGCTTGGCAGGCACGACCGGCACCACGCCGGGGGTCTGCATCAGCTTGAAAAAATAGCCGTCGGGCGTGACAAAGTAGTTTTCCCAGCGCTTGCGCGCTTCGTCGTACAGGTACACATAACCGGAACGCAGAATGCGCTTGGTGTAGTGGGCAGCGCCGGCACCGAGCTCCATGTCCGGGTCGGCAGTGACGGGTGCGCCACCGCCGTGCGGAGCAACGGCATCCCGGACGAGCAAGAGCGGCAAGCCGCGCTTGTCACAGAACTCGCATTTTTTGGCCGGGGCAGTCGGTGTCGTCATGGTGCTTTCGTATCATTGAGTTGGTGCGGGGACAGTTCGTCCCATACATGGTCGTCGAGAAGTGCCAGGCGGTCGGCCAGGGTGGAATCATCGTCGGGATCGCTGGACGGCGGGATTGCCGCGGCAACCTGGGGGTGGCGGTCAAATGCATCGCCATGAAGCAGGCCGCGCATGGCGAACTCCACCAGATCGCCCGGTGCCGTCAACTGATGCCTGAGCGTGGCATGGTCGATCAGCCGTTCGGCGCGCTCGCCTTGCACCCACAACGCCTGCGGGTCCTGCACGCCGGCGGCCTGCAGCGCCCGGTTGACCAGGCCGATCCGTTCCACCCGCGCCCAGTTCCATGCCGTGCCCACTGCGGCAGTGCCCGCTGCCGGCGCTTCCGGCGCTTGCACCCAGGTGGCGCCGACAAAGTAAGCAAGCTGCTCGATGGGACCAAACAATTTCCTGCGCTGTCCAGCCGTCAGGATACGCAGCAGCTGATGCATGACGCGCGGGTCGTGCACGCGCAGCCAGACTTTACCGCCGCCAGCTGCTGTGGCGTATTGCAAGCCGTTCCAGTGGGTAATGAAGGCCCTGGCATCGGCCTCGGTCTGCACCAGCATGGAAACAATCGGCGCTTCACCGTTTTGCTGCGCCTGAAACAGTGACGTGAGCAAGGCATCGTTCTGCGCAGGCGCGAGCGCGCGCAAGTCCAGCAGCCGCGGCATCAGATGGGCACTGGCAGCCATGGGTTCCGGCACGATGGGCTCGGCCACTATCCCGTCCGGCAGATACTCCGCCATGGACGGTTCAATCAGGGCATACCTGTGCCGCGCCAACAAGTGGTGGTCAAACTGCAATGAATCGCTCATGTCAGCTCAGTGGCACCACGCTATCGCCGGCGGCAGCAGCACCGGCTGCCCGCAGCTCGCACACCTTCGGGTCACCCGGGGCAGGCAGCTGCACCGAACTGCTGGCACTTTTCGGCCCGGTCAGCTCCTTTTTGCTCGCCTTGAATTCCATCTTGCCAGGGCCGTGGATCATGATGTTGCCGCCTTCCAGCTTGATAAAGGCGCCTTGCGCAGTCAGCATCACATGCTTGTTGGGCGCGCCGATGGTGACCGATTTGGTCACGCTGGCAACCGTGATGGCCTTGTCGGCAGTCAGGCTGGTGCTGCCGGATTGACTCTGGCTGCTGACCTTGCCGCTGGCAGCATGCAGGCGGATGCCGGTTTCCTGGTTGGGCCTGGCCGCATCGCTTGCCTTGCCATACGTGAACAGGCTAATGCCCTTCAAGACCGCGTGACCCAGGTTGGCCTGGGCCACCATGTTGACATCCTGGGCCGTGATGGTGGACGACTTGCCGGCACTGATGATCGTGCTGGCGGGCGTGGCCGCGGCAATGCCGGCGGGCGCCGACAGCTGCATGTGCGGCTGGCTGAAGGCAGGCACCTCGCCACTGCCGCCGTTCTCGCCGCTGCCGCGGCCCTTTTCGGTGGCCTCCATCACGGCCAGTGTGTCGGCCATGTGCACAATGGCAGGCAGCTGGTCCGGCGCCGGCTCGTCCTTGAGCTTGGCATTGTGCTTCTGGGCCGTCGTGGCCATGCTTTCCTGCAATTCCTTGCTGCGCTGGATTTGGGAGATGGCTTCGCGCACGTCAAGCTGGCTGCCGCTGGCATTGTTGCGTGCATCGCTGGACAGCAGCATGCCTTGCCCCGCACGCATGGCCACGGCAGCTTCGGATTTGAGCTCCGCGCCAAAACCGGCGGGCTGCAGCTGCTGATTGTCGGTCTGGTGGCGCAGGCTGCCCAGGTTCAGTTCATCGGTCCCCTTATGGGCGGCGGCGTGCCGCTGCAGGACCAGGCGCGACTGCCCGGGCGAATCATCCATGACCAGCTGGTTATAGGCCCCGGTGCCGCCCTGGCTGCTGGCCATGGCCTGGGTCTTGATGCCCGACAGGACGGCCGGATGCGCATGCGCACCGCTCTCGCCGGGAAACCACGGCGGCGCATTGCCGGTACTGGCGCCCGCGCCCTGGCCGACGGCATTATGCTGGGCATCAGTTTCGCCGCGGCCGTTGTAGACCGCACCAATGACGACCGGACGGTCAATGTCGCCTTCCAGGAAATCGACCAGCACCTCCTGGCCCACGCGCGGCAGCGCATGGCTGCCCCAGTTGCTGCCCGCCACGGGAGCGAGCGGCGTGGCCACCCGCACCCAGGTGCCGGCCGTATCGTCGGCGGGCGCCCCCGTGTGGTTGGCACCAGCGGGATGATCGAGGCGGCTGTGGCTCTGGGCCCCGCGCTGCCAGTGGAACTGCACTTTCACGCGGTGGTCGCGGTCAGTATGGATGACGCTGCCCGCCGGTCCCACCACGATGGCGGTCTGCTGGCCGCTCACGGTGGGACGGGCGAACTTCTCGCGGCCATCGAGGTCGAACACGCAATTGCGATAAGGGATGCTGCTGCGGATCGCGTCGATGCGGTTGCGGTAAAGCGGGCGTTCGCCCATGCCGGTGCCTACGGCATGCAGACTGGTGGCGTCTTCTTCCTCGATTAACTGCGCCAAGGCAGAGGTCGGCAGGTGCTTGGCGACATCAGCCTTGAGTTCGGCGCTCAGGTTGTTGTGCATGAGGTGAACGGTGCGCACGACGAGGAAGGTGCGCCCGTCGTCATTGTCGGCCAGGTCGTACTGGGCCTGCCCGTGCAGGGTAAAGGTAGTGCCCGGCGAGAGCGTGCGTACGGTGCCTGCCGCAACGTGCGTCTCGCGCCGTGCTGTCAGGCCCTGCATGCGGTGGTCCGCCATGCGCAAGCCTTGCTCGCGTGTTTCATAGAAGTAGGGGCCATGCGTGTCGCGGCTCAGGAGCGACACGTCGCCCGTGCCTGCCGCAGCACCCACGGGGCGGTGATGAACCGCACGGTAATCCCAGCTGCTCATTTCCAGCGCATTGGTCTGCTGCTGCACGGCGGTCCGCCATCTGTCCAGGCCATCTTCTTTCATGACGGCGCCTGACTGCGTGAAGCGAATATCGCGCTGCATGTTGGGCTGGAACACGCCATTGTGGTCGGCAATGACCATGGTGTGGCTGCCGAGGGAAGGGCTGTTCGGGTCGCCGCTATGCTCAAAGAAATAGAACAGACCTTCTTCGGCCATGAGGCGCTCGATGAAGGCGAAATTACTTTCCTGATACTGGGTCGTCAGGCTGCGCTTGGGATAGACCTCGCGGTCGGCAAGCTCGAAACGCCATTCCGGCACCAGGCGGCCCTTGCCCTGGTATTCGCCGAAGACCGCGTCGATGATGTCGAAGACCGTCATGTCCTGGAACACGCGGCTGTCGCGCCCCAGCCTGGCGAAAGCGGTCCACGGGCTGATGGTCAGCTGATAACGGGCGAAACCGCCATTGGCGCCGCTGTGTTCAATGGCCGTGATATGGCCGTGGAAGGGCCGCAAGTCGTCGCGGCTGTGGGCTGTCATCAATTGCAGCAAGGCGGGCTGGCCGATCAGCGACTTGAGCTTGAGGCTGGCGTCGGTGGATAGCGCACTGACCACAAACTCGAAACCCTGGTCCAGGCCTTCCTCGCCGCGTACGCACTCGGCCAGCAGGGTATCAGCGCCCAGCGGGGTGGTCAGGCGCAGCAGTCGGGTTCCTTGGGAAAACTGAGGCAGCAGGGCTTGCAATATTGATGACGCAGTCGTGCTCATTCTTCGCTCCATAGTGCCACGCCAACTAAACGGACGGACAACGTTTAATTTTAACAAACATTTCCGGGTATGATGTAATTTGTATAAAGATTTCGGGCGCTGGGCGGATTGCGGCGCACGGAAAAGCGACAGCTCGGGGCGAGCATAGCGGGATTGGTGTGAGGCAATTAAGTTGATGATGGATTGTCTGACATGGGTCAGGCTTTGCCGGGCCAGGCCCGGCGGCCGTTGGCGGCGTTAAAAAAGCCTTCGCTTGGACCGCGACCATGAAAACAATAGACACTCCAAGGGGCGCGGGTGGCGGAAGGCGTCGCCCGCAAGCCGACCACGCTCAATTAAGCTGAAGAAAGCGCTGATTCTTTACTTCAAATGGCTGATTTCAACGACGAGTATTATTTTCTCCAGGATGCGCGCGAGGATTGGACTCCATCACCAGACCCCGGCAACCACACCCCTGCGAATTCTGCGACAAGCGTGGTCGCCAATTGTGGCGGTGATCGGTTTTGGCCTGCTCATTGAATACTTTAAGGATAACAAGATGCAGGATTGGCTGGAACGCAGTTACTGGGGCGTGCTACCCGGGGACCGCTACAAGAACGAACGCGACGAGCAGGCCGCATTTCACGCCGCCATCAAGGGCGACTGATGGACTTTACGGGACTGATCCATTACTTTCCGGTGCAGCGGGAGTTGACCGACCAGGAGCGGCAGTATCACCTTGAACAGTCGCGGAGGCTGGAAGTGCAGCCCAGGTATCAGCTGTGTGTCATCAAGATGAACTCTACTTACCTGGAGTCCGTAGATAAATGGTTCGCATGGAAAGGACTCATTTCTGCCCTCGCATTGACAGTCCTCTTGCTGTTTTCTGTCCCGATCGGCTTCATGACGGGCCACTCGCTCCTGTCGGCAGCCGGAGTGCTTGAAACTGACCAAAGCCGCGCCACGCTGTTCGCTTTTGGTGGCGGCTTGGGCGCCTTGCTCGGGCTGATCTGGTGGGGCATGCTCAAGCTGCTCAGAAAGGAATCGTTCGCCCTGACTCACTATCCGCTGCGCTTCAACCGGCGCAACCGGACAGTCTATTACTTCCGGCCCGATGGCACGATCGGTACGGTTCCCTGGGACGAGGTTTATTTCACCCTTGGCTACAGCGCGGCGCAGTGGGAGGTGCGGGGACATGTACTGGCGGCCGACCGCCGCACCGTGCTTGACACGTTTGCATTGAGTTACAGCGGCGTCATTCTCAAGTCGGACCTGGAGCCGGGCGCCGCGCCTTCAGACAACGATTACGTGCGTGGCCACTGGGAGTTCGTGCGTCGATACATGGAAGAAGGCCCGCACGAAGTATCGCACCTGGTTGACTTCTGCATGCCGGTCGACGGCCGCAAAGAAACCGTTAAAGGTGGCGCCCAGCGCATCTTCGCCAATTTTTCTGGCGGCTCTGCCCTGTTTACAATGCTGGTGACGCCTTTGTGCGGCTGGTATATTTTGGGCCGGATGTTTGCAATGAGGACCTGCAAAGTTCCGCAGTGGCCGGAACAGATTGAGCAAGCGTGTCAGATTGACGCAAACGACATTTACGCCATTGCAGGTGACAGCGCGGGAGACCGTGTGGCCGGGTGAGCGTGACACTCGCGCACAAAAAATCAACTGAAAAGCAGAGCCAACTTGGCAAAGTGATCGGCATAAATAAGCATGGTGCTGCAAACGCAGATCACGGGCTTGGCACCTCTATTTGCACGAGCGGTTACGAGTCTGTCGTGCGCTAGCCCAGCGAAAAGCGGACTGGCGCTGTTCGACGATGCGCCCACCAGGAACGAATGCCAGGCATGAACTGCCCTTGCCGGATCGCTTTCAGTAATCGGCGATCATTGTGATCAGCACGCCGTCGTCCCTGAAGTGATTGAACAGCGAGCAGTGGCAAACTACCAAGCCATCGTCGGTGCCCCCCATACGAAACAGCAGTCGCTGTTGCAGCGGAATTTTGTCCAGTACCGCGTCGTCAAGAGAATAGGCGCCCATTGCCAGCGTATCGTCTGGATAAAGTGGGGGCATATAGCGTGATTTGGCCCGATCAACGCAATCGATAAATCCGGGAAATGCGACGTACCAGTAGTCTGCATGTCGTCGACCCTCGCCATCGGTGTACACGGCGGGATGGAGATTAATCGTTGGCAGCTCAAGCGCGAGCAGTGCCGTCCGAATATGGTTTCGTACTATGAACGTCGCGCCGTCGAACAGGACATCAGCGCGTTTTTCCTTGATGCCACGTTTGGCGAACAGGGCTTGGAAACCATTGCTGAAAATAAGCGGTGCCGACCCCGCTGCCAGTGGATCTGATTGATAGAACCGCTTCGCAGTACTCGTGTCTGCCTTCAGGATCGGGAAGCCGTCTACATCAATGTTCTTGAGAATGAATGCGTAGTCGGCGTTGTATTTTGTCATGTTCGGAATCAAGGAGACTTGCATCTATAAAGGAAGTGAGCTGCGCTGGCCTCAATAGTCCTCGATCGTTTAGCGATATACAAGTATGACCACTTGCCTCAGTACCGGATCGAGCTTACGTTGGTCTGGCATGAGGCGGGGATACGTGGAACAGGGGGCGAAGGTACCCACGAAGGTCAGTAATCCTTTATTGCCTGAAGACGTGCTCCGCTTAGGCCATCCTGCCGGAAAATTTCGGCAATCGAGTGGTGGCACGCAATCATCGCCGTAGTCGTCTGGCCCATCTGGAACATCAAACGCTTCTGCAAAGGAGTTCGCCGTAGCACATCCTCATTCAGGGAGTACGTCATCATTTTGTACATGAGTTGGCCCGCAACATTGATCGGTCTCGGAAAGTACGTCGACTCTTTCCGATCCCAACAATCGAAATGCTTGCTGAATGAAACATAGCAATAATCCTCGTGCCAGGTCCCGCTGTCATCGATGTACACGGCAGGATGCATGTGCAAGTCCGGCAGGTCCAACTTCAGAATTGCGTGCCGGATGGGATCACGCACGATGAAGTTCGAACCCTCGAATAAAATATCGGCGAGTTCTTCCTTGATCCCCTGTTCTTTGAACTCCGTGCGCCAGCCGTTGCTGAATACCAGCGGGGGCGATGTCATCGGCTGGGGTCGATACCAATATCTTCGTTCTGCCGTGTTTGTGTCAGGCTCAAGCGATGGCAGGCACTTGTTAGTTTCGTTCTTGCGGATGAAATAGTATTCGTCGTCAAAATTCATATTAGTGTCCTGGTCGTAGCCGATACGGGGAACGGTGGCGTGCTGACGGACAATGATCGCGCATTACTGAAGTTGTGCGTTCGAAAAAAGAATGGCCATGCATGCGGTTCAATTTTTGGTGTTCGCAGCGTCAAACAGAGCATTGGCTCGCTACCACCTGGCCCCAAATCGCCGGACAAATTCAATAATCCTCGATCATATCGAGTAACACGCCGTCATGCCTGAAATGCTCGAAGAGCGAGCAGTGACAGACCACAAGTCCATCAGCGGTCCCGCCCATCCGGAACAGGCGTCGCTCATGCAGAGCAATTGCGTCAAGGACTGTGGCGTCAAGAGAGCAGGTGAGGACCGTGAATTTTCCGTCGAGCTTGCGCGGCGGTGTTAGGGTCGACTTAGCGTGGTCCACGCAATTGATGTGTCGCAGAATTGTGACGTACCAGTAGTCTTCATGCCGGCCACCGCCGCCGTCAATGTAAACCGCGGGTTGGAAGTGTACGCCAGGTAGTTCGAGAGGCATCAGTGCCTCGCGGATGGCATCTCTGACGATGAAGGTCGCGCCTTCGAACAGGACGTCAGACATCTTTTCCTTGATTCCGCGCCTGGCATATAAGGCCTCATGACCATTCCTGAAAATCAGGGGTGAATAACCCGTCGCCAAGGAATCGGTCTGTTCGAACCGGGCTGACGAAATGCTGTCCAGTTTTAGGAAGGGGAACCCTTCGGCATCATCGTCTTTGCTAATGAAGGCGTAGTCGCTGTTGTACTTTGTCATCTCAAAAAAATGGGCCACGTTGGTCGGCGAGTATTCATGTAAATCCTCAGATCGCATGGCCGCCGCCATCTGCTGGGTTAATAATCATCGATCATGGTGATCTTCAAGCCATCGCCTTTGAAGAGCTTGAAGAGGGAATGATGACACACCACCATTCCCGTATCTGTGCCGCCGATGCGGAACAACAAGCGCTCCTGCAACGGAATCGCGTCCAGGACCTTCTCATCCAATGAATACTTCACCATGGTCAGGTCGTCGTCATTTTCGTCGGCTGGCATAAAGTGTGACTTGGCGCGGTCCACGCATGAAATATGGTCATCGAACGCGACATACCAGTAATCCTCGTGCCACTGGCCAGTGGCGTCAACGTACACGGCCGGATGAATGTTAATAGTGGGAAGCTCGAGCGGTAACAGCGCCATGCGGATGTGGTCTCCGACAATGAAGGTGGCGCCATCGAATAGCACGCTGGCCTCTTTTTCCTGAATGCCGTTTTTTGCAAAGTGTTCTGCGTGACCATTGCTAAAAATAAGTGGCGCAGAGCCCCTCGCCAACGGCTTGTGCTGGTAACGCCGGTCCGCCGTATTCGTATCCGGCTTCAAGGTCGGGTAGCCTTCCACATCATTATTTTTTGTGAGGAAGCCGTAGTCTTTGTTGTATTTCGTCATGTCAGCGTCGAGGCGTAAGGAGATAGGAGCCAAGTGATACATCCTGCATGTCCCGTTATTGGATTGGCGCCATTCTTACCTCATGCCCTTTCAATTTTCGGATGGCTGCAACCATGGTCGTCACAGGCGGTGATGCACCGGTTTTCATCAGCCTCTTCGTGGTCGTGGCCGCAGGCTCCTTACAGTGTACTAGTCTAGACACGAGGTTCTGCAGTTTATAAATGTCTTGGCCGAGCCCCTCGAGCGTGCGGTCAACAGTAATATCGCAAAGGAACACGCTGCGCTTGCCACAAGCACGATGTGACGCCTCCACGCCCTGCACCAAACCCTGCCCCTAATGCCACCGGTCGGTCATCTTTGTCTGCAGAGGCCGCTCCCTATTTGGCGGGTGCATCAATCGTTTCTTTGAAGCATACTTGATGCGCCGTCATGCTCACATCTCCTTACAAACTGCGCTGACCCATTTTACAAAAGGCGCTAAGCTCTAGGGTCGGGAACTTTGAAGTAGGTAGCACATATGAAGACGCAATTGCTTGAAGACATCGGCCAGAGCGCTACATTGTCGCTAGTGCCGGCCAAGAAGGAGGGGGCATCCCCTCCGCCTGTGGCGGAAGATGCACTGGCACCGCAGGCCTCCCAGGCTACTTCGCCACGCGCGGCCTTCGGAGTCTGGCGACAGAAGGCGGTAGTTGACGCTGTGGTGGTCGACGCGGCCAATCAGCCAGACCAACAAGCGCTGCACCAAGACCTCGATAGCGTCTTTGAGGAAATCGCCGCCCTGGAAGCGCAGTATGTCCCACCTAGCCCTCACCAAGAGCCAGTGACCACGGCGCTTGCGCCGCCACCTGCCATCACTGCGCCCGAATCGCTTCACGTGCCTGCAACACCGGAGCCAGCCCTGGACACATTTTGGACGCAAAACCCTAACGACCGCCCTGACCCATTATTTGATTTCACGCCACCCGCGCCGGGATCGTCACCAGTGGACCCGTTCACACCTGCGCCTGCCGCGATGAAAGCATCGCAGCAGCGCTATCTCGTTTGGGGCGCGCTGGCGCTGTCGGCAGTCCTGTTTATCCAGGGTGGACGGTGGATTTACGATCAGCGGGGTGGCGGGGATGTAGCCCTCGCCGCAATCGCGGCGAAAGAAGAGCCGCAAGTCGATAAAGCCGCACAGCGGCGTGTGCTGGCTGCCAAGGAATTTACGCTCAAGCCCAATGGCGACGTATCGGTTGCGCCATCCAAGCCGGCATCATCCGCGCGCCCGGTCGCCAGTACGGCAGCTACACCACCGCTGGTGCTGCTGGAATCTGCGTTTTCTCCAGCGCCTGCGGCCGAGTCATCAGGCAAAGTGGAAACTGGGGCCGCCAATCGTCAGGCCGCCACAACCAATCGGCCCGTAGCAGAAAAACATTCTTCCCGCTCTCGCGAAACCTCGCGTGGACAATCGAGCACCGCAGCCAGTTCGGCAGGTTCGCGGGATGAGCGCGTAACTAACTCACAACTAGCAAGCGCGTCGGCTAAGGAGCCAGAAAGTCCAGCAAAGCGAGGCGGTCTATCTGCGGCAACACTGAAGGCCTGCCGAGAACATGGTTACCACGCAGCGCAGTGCGTTAAGCGGGCATGCACCATGACCAAGTACGGCTTCGTCTGCAGAGGCCGGTGACGAGTATTTTTTTTCTCACCCTCGCGGCTTTTCAAGCGAATGATGTTGGCATTTGTGCTGATCAGTTCTTTTGGCAATACGCCGCCATCAGAAGTCACCCAAAAATCGGATCGTGGGAGCGATTCAGTCAGGGTACGCTTCGATTTTGGCGCGGGTTGCTGGCCATGCTTCCATGAAGTTGTTACGCGCGAAGTCTGGGTCTTGTCGTGCTAATTCGGCTACCAGTCTGTCAATCGCCGGGATGAATATGCTTGTGCGGCCGACCACGGACTTGCTAACAAGGGACATGATGAGGTCGACGTCAGAACTGGAATCATATGGCGTTTTCAAACCGGCGTGCCTGGACAATTCGTCTTTATACCAGAGAGACATGAGGCCCAAGACCACCCCACCAATATCGCGCGAGGCCTGGTCGAACCCAGCCGCATCGAGGTTTGACAGATTCATATCCACTTCCATCGGATCATTGAACGGATCCTTGACGTGCTGGAATACCAAAGCTGAACGGCTTGGCTCCACGAATATCTTCAGATAAGGGTGACTCACTTGGCCCTCCATATGGCTATAGGTTCTCGACGACGAACTTGGCTTGCCCTCTGCATGCGGCATGACGATCACCAGCGCGCCTCGTCTGGTCAATGAAGCGATTTGTCGTCGACCTCACCGCACCCCGCGTCATGTGTAGAGGACCTATGCAGTGTAATGGACCGGCGCAGAATCGTTTCGACCTTGGCGCCATGTGGTCCGCCTGATCAGTATCTCTCCTTGCATGAACTCACCTCGTTGTGCGCGTAGTATGTGTTTGTGAGCGTGCGTCGCTTCTTGTCTAACCTCACATTGATGAAACTATCGCCGCACTTTGGCGTGAGGGCGGCAAACCGATTTTTTTGCGGGTCGTACACAAAAATGTACGAGATAAAATACGTCCCTTGCCCATCGTCTATGTGCGACACGGCAAAATCGGTATAGCCATCAAAGTTGTAGTCAGCGGCATCAATTCGGAGCCTTTTCTCGGTATCAACAATAAGCCTTTCCGCGCTTGTCTCCCTCCCCTTTGTAACTTCGTAATCGACCCGCGTCCCACGAACAGTGACTTTGGCGTCGATCCCTCTCTTTGGGGAAAACGACAACGGGACTGATCTCGTTTCCGCACAAGCAGCGCTCGATGCCAAGAGGCAGGCAACAGTCAATGAAGTAAATCGTTTCCGCATGTTGACGATTTCCGTGTTAACTGTTGCACCCCGTTGCCTAGCCGATCTATCAAACCAAGGTCAGGCTGCAGGGCAGCAATACTCAGTGGATAAGCACTAACCAGCAGGGTCGCTATGGCAAAATAGTGAAACGTTGTATAATATGTAATCTTATTCAACAGGTATTGTGGCACATTCAGGCCCGCAATCAACCAAGGGCCAGATGCGCTCCACGCTCACAGAACAAATTGTTACCGCGATAGCAGACCTGCACAGCACAACGCGGCTGTATGCCTTGTCATTCACGGACGACGTTCAGGGCATCACGAAGCCATTATTGGTGGAAGCGTTTTTTGCCACCGATGCGCTACAACATACCGGAGCGCGCGACATCATCGCGCTATCCACCGATCCTCTCGTCGGTCTGGATGCACTGTTGGGCCGAAGCGCCGAGTTGCATATCAGTCTTGCCGACGGCACGCGCAGCGTATTTGCCGGTGACATCACCGGCGCTGCGATGCTGGGCAGTAACGGCAGCTTGACGCGCTATCGCATTCGCCTCTCGCACTGGATCTGGCGGCTCAGTCGAGTTCGCAACAGCCGCGTTTGGCAAGACAAGACAGTTGCCCAGATCATCGACGATGTATTCAACGCCTATAGCCCGGTCGCCAAATGGCGCTGGAGCGATGAAGCCGGACCATTCATCGAACAAGCCGTGCCACGTAGCTATTGCTGCCAGTACCGCGAAACCGACCTGGACTTTGTTCAGCGTCTGCTGGCAGAAGAAGGACTGGCATGGCGTTACGAGCAGAGCGAAGAGGGTCCTATGGCAGTGCTGTTTGCTGACAGCACGCAGCTGAGCGCCGTGCCGGAAGACCCGAGCAGCAAGGCCGATGGTGGTATCCGCTTCCATAACGCGCGCGCCGGCGAGCAGCAGGATACCGTGCAAGCGCTACAGGCGCAGTTTGGCATCGGCTCCACCCTGACTACGGTACTGAGCTACGACTACAAATCCAAAAAAGTTATCGCCGCCAGTGCCCCGGCACGCATGCAGAATGGCAGCACGCTGCCAGTACTGGAATCATTTGACGTGCCGGGTCAGTACGCCTATGCCGACGCCGACCAGGCCAAGCGCTATGCCGACCTGCACATGGAAGGGATTGAATCGCGGCGTCAGCTGTGGCGCGGACGCTCTACGGTGCGCACGCTGCGCGCCGGCACCCGCCTGACAATCACTGGCGCTCCACTGCAGCATCTGGGCGAGGCGCCCGCTTTTACGGTGGTACGCGTGATCAGCGTGGGCGTGAACAATTTGCCCGCGCCCGCCGCGCAAGGCCTGGCCGAGCTGTTCGGTCCCATTCCCGAGCTGCTGGCTGAAATGGTCAAACCTGAGGCGCCGGAAGACTTCGCCCTGGTGATTGCGCAGGCGCGCAGCGCCGGTTACGCCAACTGCTTTGAAGCCATCTTGGCCGCCGTGCCCTGGCGCCCGCTCCTGGCTGGCAGCGATGGACGCGCTCACCCCCGCCCAACAGCGCGCGGCTCGCAAAGCGCAATTGTCGTGGGTGCAAGCGGCAACGACCAGCCCAGCGGCGCAGACGAACTGTACTGCGACCGCCTGGGCCGAGTACGCATCCGCTTCCACTGGCAGGACAGCGCGGACGCCACCTGCTGGGTGCGCGTGGCGCAGCGTTCGGCCGGGGGCGGGATGGGCAGCCAGTTCCTGCCGCGCATCGGTCAGGAAGTGCTGGTGCAGTTCCTGGAGAATGACATCGACCGGCCCGTGATTGTTGGCGCTCTGTACAACGGCCAGGGCGAGGGCGGTGTAGCCCCTACGCCGGGCGGCCAGGCTGGGGGCGGGAATGACACGACGTGCTTCGCGCCGGCCAATGACAGCGCGCCTTCCGCGCAGGGCAATATCTCCGGCGGCAATAGTCCGCTGTGGCATGGCGCCTCAAGCGACACCCAGGGACACCGCAACGGCGCAGCCCAGTGGGGCGTGCGCAGCAAGGAGTTTGGCGGTTCGGGCTACAACCAACTGCTGTTCGACGATACCGATGCGCAGGGACGCATCCAGCTCAAGAGCAGCCATGCGGGCAGCGAGCTCAATCTAGGGCATCTGATTCACACGGCCGACAACTACCGCGGCAGTTTCCGCGGGCTGGGTGCCGAGCTGCGTACCGATGCCTACGGCGCCGTGCGCGCGGGCGGCGGCCTTTTGATCAGCAGCTACAAGACCAGCCACAGCGCGGCGCAGCGCGATCCGGCTGGTGACAACGCGCCGGCCATTGCCATGCTCAAGCAGGCGACGACGATTGCCGAAACATTCAGCAAAGCCGCAGAGACGCACAAGACGGTCGCGCTGGCCGCGCACACGGGGGCGATTGGCGCGAGTGAAAGCGTGATTGATAAAAAGAGCGCGCCGGTCAAGGCACTGATGACGGCCGTGTCGGGCATGGTAGGCAGCGATTCGCTGTCGAATGCCCAGGCAGACGCGCAGGCCAAGGAAACGTCGCCGACAGAGGGCAAGCTGCCGCACGCCACTGATCCCATTATCGCCATTGCAGCGCAGGCGAGTCTGGGCATGAGCGCCGGGCAGAGCGTGCAGTTAGCTAACGGCGAAACGATCGCCCTCATGAGCGGCAAGGACATGCAGTACAACACAGGCGGCCAGATGCGCGTGCATACCGGACAGGCCATCGGCGCGCTGGGCGGGGCCATGAACCCGGGGCAGGACAATATTGGGCTGCAGTTGATTGCAGCTAAGGACAACATTGATGTTCAGGCGCAAAGCGACGCGCTGACTGTGCAGTCCCGTGATGAGATCAACGTCATGAGTGCTAACGGCCATATTGACTGGGCGGCGGCCAAGAGCATCAGCATGTCGACAGCGGGCGGGGCGAACATCACGATCGAAGGTGGGAATATTGCCGTACAGTGTCCGGGCAGAATCGTTATTCATGCCGGAAAAAAGGTGTTTAGCGGACCCGAGAAAACTCAATACAGGATGCCACTGTTGCCAGCGGCTAATCTGCCCACGCCGTTCAGCAACCGGTTCGATGCTCATGATTTATTTATCAATCAGCCTTTTAATGAGGTCTTTTACAAAGCCCGGCTGCCTAACGAGAGGGTGGTCAGTGGTGGGCTGGATAAGCACGGCCGCACGGACCAAATTTTCGGCAAAGAAGGCGACGAGGTAGAACTGTTGATTGGCCAGCCCGGGGTCGGCGAGTGGAATTTGATATGTGATTTTGACGATGATGATTGAGGTTGTGAAAGCGATTGCGTTCCGGATGAATGCCAACAGAAATTGAGATGACTGATAAAACTCCCCCAGCCGCCGGACAAACAAGTTCGGTACGTGTAAAGCTGCTCGATCCACTCGGCGCGAGCATCGCAGGATTGAAATACGAAATTCTCGACGGTAAGCGGATTGTCGCTAAAGGAATCACCGACGCGAAAGGTAATATCGCGGCGTTTGTATCGAATGTGGGGACCGAACTGTCCCTGCAGGTCGAACGATTCGCCACCGAGGAGATGAAACACATAAAAACATTAGTCCCATGGGCTGAAGATTACCGGGTAAAACTGGTGAGCGCCAAAATCAAGGCCACGACGGTCGTTCAGAATCATAAGGGTTCTCCTGGTCAATACCAGCGCAAGACCCATATCGTCAATAAAGGCGATACGCTCTCGGCCCTTGCTGACCGCTATCAGACAACCCCTATCGCCATTGCAAGAATCAACGGCATCCAGCTCAGCAGCATATTGCAGATCGGTCAGGTGCTGAAACTGCCGCCGCAGGGCGAACGAGGCCCCGTGACAAAGCCAGCGTCGGCGTCGTCCCCGACGCCTGCGCCGACCAAAATACCACCCGCTCCAGCGCAGACCGCACTGCCCCCAGCGCCGGCGGGGCCAGTGTCTACGCCACCCAGCGCAGTGGCCCGGCAGCAGAGCGACTATCCGACGCCGGAATTGAGCGAACGTGGATCGCCCGCGTCTGCACCCGCGCCAGTCGACCTTACTCCTGAAGACATTAAAGGCAAGACTTCCCTGACTCCTGAGGCTGCGTCCGATCCAGTGCAGGCATTGGAACCTCAATTGCCCAAGCAGATTCCGATTGTTAAGGAACTGCCCACCGAAAAAAGCGCGGACCGCGGTGAGAATGGAACGCCAAAAACCGTTCTCAAGCCTGTATGCGAGCAGCAGCATTGTTTAAAAGTGGGCGACAAGGGCCCTCTGGTTGAAGAGGTCAACATCCGCCTGCTAGGGTTCGGTGGCACCATTGAGGCGCCGGAAGAGTGGGACACCTTCACGAGTGCGACAGAAAAGGCGGTGCGGCAGTTTCAACGTGATTTTATGGGCGTCGCCGAAACTGGCCGCGTTTGCGGCGCAGTGCTGGCCAGCCTGGATGTGTTGCGTGACAAATACACGTTTCCATGGGACCCGCTGAAGTGCCCATGCGGTACCTGCGGCGGGTTCGGACAGGGGCGCATGAGTTCGCAAGGGTTTGCAATACCCAAGCTGAACGGTGCCATCAAACAAGGTGTCGAATACCCCGGCTTTCACCGAGGCCTGTTTTACGCCATGAAAGCGGCGCTGTTTTATACCCATAAAACAGACGCCACTTACAAGTACGCTTTTTCCGCGATCACGTCTGGCTATCGTTGCTGGAAGCGGAATATGCAGAAGAACCGTCCCTCAACTAATCATATGGGCAATGCTGTCGATATGGTATTCAATAAGGGGGCCGGTACCGGCGTGGTGCGGGATGGCGCGTTAGAGACAATGCGCAAAAGAATCTTCATTGATCGAATGGGCGCGCAGCTGCGCTGGCCGGATCCAAACAAGATTTCACTGGAAGACACCGGCGACGGCGCCGATTCTTGGGTTCACATGGATGTGCGTGAATTTAACGCGCGCTACAAAAAATCGCACCACTTTGCAAAACACCCAGATCTTGCGAAAGGCAAGACCATTGTGGAAATTGCGCGTGATGCTGGTCATCTCGGCTTGATCAATTGTGGCGGGCTGATGCCGCCCACCAAGCCCGCTACGGCGCCGGTCGGTGAGGTTGGCGTGTCGAAAAGCAGCGAAGCGAAGGCTCCGGCACTTACCGCACCCGCTCCCAAGGCACCCGCGCCGACGGCGTCAGCAGCGAAGCCAAAGGCGAATGAACCCGATGGGAAGTACCGGGTGATCACCGCCGAAATTGGCCAGCGAAAGCCGGCCAAGTCGCTTCAGGTATCCGAGCACGGGCTCTTGTTCATCGCCGAGTGGGAAGGCGGCAAAAAAACGCCTTATCCCGACAGTAAGAAATATTGCACGATTGGCGTAGGGCATTTGATTGATGGGCACCAGACGTGCGAAGCTCTGGCTGAGAAGAAAAGCCCAAAATATATGAAGATGAAAAACGGCATTAGCGAGCAGCAGATGATGGCCCTGTTCAAGCAAGACGTAGAGCGAATCCGGGCCCAGGCGATCGTTTCGATTCAAAAGCCCGTCTTCCAGCACGAGTTTGACGCTCTGATCAGCCTGGCCTTCAACTGTGGTAGTTTAGTAAAGTTCAAGAAACTTCTTGGCCATCTGAATACAGAAAACTATACCGGTTGTTGCAAGGAGTTTGAAGACATCACGGATGGCGGCGACAAGGGACTTGTTAAGCGCCGTAAGTCCGAGATGAAGTTATTCCTAACCGCAGTTTATGATGCAAGACACTAGGATTGAATATGATTTCTTTTAAAAATTTAATGGTACTAGCCGCATGTGTCGCGCCATTGTGGACAATAGCTGCCGAACCGGAAGGAACGTGGAAATTTGATACGTCAGCTACGTTCAAGATCGATTTCAAAGCGGGAGAACCCGACGTCAAGACGATCATCTTTCAAGCGCCAGGCGCGGTGCTAAATGGAAACTGCCGGGTGCGCATCAGGAACAATGAGTTCGCCTTCGATGAGGTATTTCAGCCACTAATGAAGCAAGGGGTAACTTCGGCCCAGCTCGAGAAATTTCTGAAGCAGAAATTCAACTTCACGCTGGCCAACAAATCCCAGATATATCAGGTCGTTGGAAGTGCGCCTGAATGTGCACATCCGGTCAGCGAGTTTTTTATCGAGGGCAATCAACTGCTCGTTCCTGTAGGCGGGAATTTCTTCTACCGTTACCTGAAGACGCCTTCCTCATCGGGCAAGCCCGCCGTGGCTGGTGAAATGACGGCCGTTACGTCGGGCGTGGCCGGGGGGGCCGTAACTGCCGAGCTTGTGGCACTCAAGCTATCGCGTATCCCTTTTAGTTATGAAGCGTATTACAATGATTGCGCCCGCAGGCTGCAGGTGAAAGCCGGCGCCTTGAAAGCGGCTGAGAAATGCGCACCCGCATACTTCCCGTATGTTGCCGCGCCTGGTACGAAGAGCGCGCTGCAAAAGTTAATCGGTAACCATGACTTCAGCAAGACCGGCGGCGAATACGCGGTCGGGTATGGAATGCCATTCAAATTCAAGCGCACCCCAACGTTTGTCGTGTTGCCTCCGCATAAAGGGGTCTACGTTATCCGTGTCGATGACCTTGAACCCATCAAGGACGAGGAACGTGACCGGTTCTCAGGGGCCTTCATCAGCGTCAAGGATGGCGAAATTGTTGACCAGCTCGACACGGGCTGCACCTTCAACGCAGAGTATGTATGCGCTAGTGCCGACGGGACGAAGCGTGCACGGTTGTCCGAATCGGGGAAATTTGTTGAGCGCCAAGCTCGCTAACTGCAGGCGCATCTGGTCAGGTATCTATACCATACCCTCGGCCCGGTTAATTGATTTCAGAGCAGGCATCGGGTTGACTAGCGAAAGGGGGACGAGAGCGCGTGAGGACGCCCTAGTCTGCGATGCTCGATCGGTCGCTCCGCTGGTCACTGCCCGGGTTCCGGGGATTCGTTGGCAATGGGATACAGGAAACACAGTGGCTCGGGCTTTTGTCTGAAAGCGGCGGCACAGGTTTATGGTGCGCGCCATGGCACGGTCGCGCTTTTTGCAACTTGCAAATCCGGGCAACTTCATTGTCAATCATCAGTACTCGGCCGCATCGAACGGTTTCGACACGCGTTGTGTCACTTATGCCTATTGGCTGGCAACATTGTCGGAAACCATGTTCCCCTCGGCGGTAACAGGCAGTACGGTCGAATTTCCCGAAGGTTACATACATAGGAGAGCCTGAATGCAGCGAATCACCTTTTTGACCTTTCTTTTTATTAGCGCAGTGGCTGAAGCTTGTCCCAGCGCGCATGGTCGAACTGTGGCAGTCATGGCAGTGCCTAACGTGCGTGAAGCGCAGCTAGCATGCCACGTCAGGATCCACTTGGTCGGAGAGCAATGCGGAGATGCAAGCTGTGTCCTGAAGCCGGTAAAACATAACAAGCAGGAGCCCACGAAGGTAACGTTCTCCTGCATTCCGTTACTCGACCAGTCTGGATTCGAGAACCCAAGCTCCGAAATGAAAGTTACGTCTATAAAGTACCGGTCTGGAAATGGGCACTTAGGGGTAATAGACTACGCGCACGCTGACGGCGACAAGCCAGCGCAGGACATCCTATTTTGCTTGAATGGGACGGTCAATCGTTTGTGCGGAAATGCCAGAGTGGACAAAGTAAAGGGTAAGCAGCCACCGGAGGTAAAGCAGATACAGGAGCTGATCAAGCGGATTGACTTTACAGGCAATCCAGCCTCCGAGCCGAAATCTCGCTTAAGCGACATGTAGAAGAGAAGCATTGAAGGCGGATTCGTCCCCAATCTCAATCCATGAGAGCACATATGGCGAAGCCGGCATTCAAGTCAGAGGGGCCTTAACTCATGGAAGCAGCGACTGCCCAGGCATTCGGTCTTAACGATGAGGAAGCGCGTCGACGGTTTGAGCAGGAGGGCCCAAACGAGCTTCCTGCATCAAAGGATCGCGGCGTGCTGCATCTGCTGCGCGATGTGGCCACGGAACCGATGTTCCTGTTACTGGTTTCCTGTGGCGGGATATATATGATCCTGGGCGACGTGCACGAGGCCCTGATGCTGCTTGGCTTCGTACTTGTCGTGATGAGCATCACGTTCTTTCAGGGACGTCGCACGGAAAGGTCGCTCGACGCGCTGCGCGACCTGTCCAGTCCGCGCGCCTTGGTCGTGCGAAGCGGTGAGCCGCACAGGATTGCAGGTCGCGAACTGGTTCGTGGCGACATTGTCCTGTTGGCGGAAGGCGACCGTGTGCCAGCCGACATTCGCTTGGTCGAATCGTCGAATTTGATGGTGGACGAATCGATGCTAACTGGAGAATCTGCACCGGCGTTGAAACGTTCGGCTCCGGGACAAGAAATCTTGGCCGTGACGCCAGGCATTGAAGATGCTTCATACGTGTTCTCCGGCACCTTGGTGACACAGGGAACGGCTCGTGGTGAGGTTGTGGCGACTGGGGCGCGCAGTGCTCTCGGGAAGATTGGCATGTCGCTCGCCGCGCTCGGTAGCGAACCTACGCCAATCGAAAGCGAAACGCGCCGCATTGTAAAAAGAGTCGCCCTGTTTGGATTGGCGTTGGCTACCCTGCTGGCGCTCGGCTACGGCCTGGTGCGAGGGGATTGGCTGCATGCCGCGCTCGCTGGGTTGACCCTTGCCATGGCAATTATTCCAGAGGAGCTCTCCGTTATCTTGACGCTTTTCCTGGGCCTCGGCGCCTGGCGTCTGTCCCGCAACAACGTGTTGGCGAGGAATATTGCAGCGGTTGAACTCCTGGGGGCCACAACGGTTCTGTGTGTGGACAAGACAGGAACGTTGACCACCAATCGCATGGTCCTCAGGAAGCTCTGTTGCGCAGATTTGAATTACGACGTAGCGGACGCGAAGAATGACGACGCTTCCTTCCCGGAAGCCTTCCACAGCTTGCTCGAATATGCGGTCCTGGCGAGTCACCGGCGCGCATTCGACCCGATGGAGACCGCCATCGCCGAGGGTGGAAAAAAGCTGCTCGCCGGAACCGAACACCTGCATCAAGATTGGACGTTGGTGAATGACTACCCTTTGTCACGGACCATGCTGGCAATGTCCCGGGTGTGGCAATCACCCGACATGAGCGAGCGGATGATTGCAGCCAAGGGGGCGCCGGAAGCCATCATCGACCTGTGCCATATAGACGCAGAGCAAGGCGCGGACATCACCCGGCAGGGAGCCCGCATGGCGGCGAGCGGGTTGCGCGTCCTGGGCGTGGCAAAGGCAGTTTTTTCCGCCACGAGCCTACCAGGGAATCAGCATGATTTCGATTTCCAGTTCCTTGGACTGGTGGCGTTGGAAGACCCCGTGCGTGCCGATGTGCCTGCCGCCATTGCCGAATGCCACGCAGCTGGTATCCGCGTTGTGATGATTACTGGCGACCATCCAGCTACCGCAACGTCCATTGCGCGGCAAGCAGGGCTAACGGTGAACGGGAACATCATGACCGGCGCGGAACTGGCCGCTATGAGTGATGAAGCCCTTGCGATGCAGCTACCGGGCACCGACATTTTCTGTCGGGTGCAACCCGAGCACAAGCTGCGGCTTGTGCAGGCATTTCGCGCGCAGGGTGAAGTGGTGGCGATGACGGGCGACGGCGTCAATGATGCGCCGGCTCTGAAAGCAGCGCATATCGGCGTGGCCATGGGCGCGCGCGGCACCGACGTGGCGCGCGAAGCGGCCAGCTTGGTCCTGCTCAATGACGACTTCTCGTCGCTTGTGACCGCAGTGCGCTATGGCCGGCGCATATTTGCCAACCTGCGCAAGGCCATTGTTTTCGTCGTCGCGGCCCATGTTCCAATTGTTGGTCTGTCCATCGTCCCTGTCCTTTTTGGCTGGCCGATGGTGCTGATGCCAGCCCACATTCTTTTTCTGCAGCTAATTATCGACCCGAGCTGCTCCATGGTGTTCGAGGCGGAGGAGCTGGAGCCGAACGCGATGAAGGCCAGGCCCCGCGCTCCGGAAGCGCATCTTTTCGATGGTGCTGTTTTGGTTCGCGGCTTGTGGCAAGGCGCCGGTCTGTTCGGTGTGCTGTTAGGCGTCTATGTATGGTGCCGAAGCGAAACCGGCTCGGACGACATCGCACGTGCCATGGCGTTCATCGTCCTGGTGTTGTCCAACATTGCACTGATTTACGTAAACCGCACTTGGAATACAGCCTCGTGGCGCGGTACACAAGGCGTAAATCGTTATTTCGGCGGGATGGGGTTGTTTACGGTGGCGTTGCTGACGGCCGTGTTTGTGGTTCCCGGAGCAGCACGGCTGTTTGCGTTCATACTTCCGCCAACACCGATGCTGTTCATGGCGGTTGGCGCGGCATTGCTCAGCATGCTTTGGTTTGAAGTCGTCAAGTGGCGTTATCGCCGCTGATGCATGGATGCTTCAGGCCGCACGCCAATCCTACAGGCCGTTCGTTCTGTCCCACATGGCCCTGCGGCCGGGTGGCCACCGCCGCGGCCGTGTCGAGATGTCGGCACTGACCCTGTTGATTCCATGTCGAGATGTCGGCACTGACCCTGTTGATTCCATGTCGAGATGTCGGCACTGACCCTGTTGATTCCAGACTAGGGGAACGAACATCGCGGTGTCTCCACATCCGATGAGCTTGCGCGACGTAGGGATGATGAGTGAGTGCTAGCGATGGCTCATGCATTTTGTACCTCTGATGTCCTACGTCCGGTTAGGATCAGTATAATGTTGCTCTACAAACGCACCTAAAAAGACAACAAGCTATGCCTGCTGCAACACCAGTCGCGACCTCGCAAGTTATCCCCTTCCCTCGAACCGGCGAGCCGCAAGCTGTGATCGAGTGCGAAGACAATCTTACGTTCATGCGCAAGCTCAAGTCTGAGAGTATGCAACTGATTGTCACCTCGCCGCCATACAATATTGGCAAGGAATATGAGCGGCGGACCTCGAATGAAATTTACATCGAGCAGCAGGCGGCGGCGATTGCAGAAGCCGTTCGTTTGCTGCATCCTAAAGGCTCGATCTGTTGGCAAGTCGGCAACGGAATCGATAACGGCGAGATTTTTCCTCTTGATATCCTGCTTTACCCAATTTTCAAAAATCATGGGTTGAAGCTGCGCAATAGGATCGTTTGGACTTTCGGACATGGACTCCATTGCCAGAAGCGCCTCTCTGGCCGCCACGAAACCATTCTTTGGTTCACAAAGTCCGATGACTACACCTTCAATCTTGACCCGATAAGAGTCCCGTCTAAATACCCCGACAAAAAGCATTTTAAAGGGCCGAAGAAAGGCGAGATGTCTGGCAACCCGCTGGGGAAGAACCCTTCAGACGTATGGGATATTCCGAACGTCAAGTCCAACCACGTGGAGAAAACTGATCATCCATGCCAATTTCCGGTCGGTTTAGTGGAACGATTGGTGCTCGCTCTGACGAACAAAGGCGAGTCCGTACTTGATCCGTATTTAGGCGTAGGTACCTCCGCAATAGCGGCGCTAAAGAATGGACGGAACGCTTACGGCTGCGATGTTGTAAGCGATTATGTCGACATCGCTCAACAACGCATCGAAGACCTTCGAAACGGCCAGTTACGCGTCAGGCCTATGAACAAGCCGATTTATGAACCACCGTTTAAGGACGAAGAATGAAATTTGCTGGGGCATACTCTCTCCACAACGGTCAAGCCGAGTGGGAAAAGCGCGAGCTGAGTGATTGGCTGACCGACCTATTTGAAGCGCCAGGCATTACAATCGGCAGTGGCTGTACCGGTCGTATCCGCTCTCATATCGCGGACGAACTTTCAGCAGGGGGATGGTCCCACAACGTCAGGATCGATCCACACTACGACTTGACAGTAACTGGCCGATTCCGCGACCTAGCTTTCCAGATTCAGACGGGGAATATCAGCAGGGCGATCTACGACTTGATGAAACTGCAGTATCTTTATCAGCAGGGGAAGATTGAGGCGGCCGCCTTAGCGGTCCCGACCAAAGCCGCCGGGAATTTAATTGCATCTAACGTCGCAAGCGTCGAAAGGGTATGGGGTGAGGTTCAGCTGTTCGACCGGATCATCACCTTCCCGCTTCTGATCGTTGGTTTCGAATGAGGGATGGGACAGTGTCATACAAAGTCTATGTGAAGCCCGCGCATGAGCGCAAAGATTTAATCGCGGCCCTAGCCGCTAAGCCAGTATGCGGAGAGCAGCATACTTTCGATGTATATGAGGGCCAGAGAACCATGCTCCCCGTTGTCAGGCTGCCGCTTGACGTGCCGGTCTACCGCATGGCGAACGCTCGCACACAGACTGAGCAGCTTGCTTATATCACAGAGAAAAAGACACCGCCGTCTTTCTTTGCAGCAGGCCAGGACAATGAAGAAGCTCAGCAGGCTCAGCACAATATTTTGCGTGGGTTCGCTAACGCCACAGCCGGCTCTGTCAAGCCAATCATAGAAGAGCTTGAACGCACAAAGCAAACCGAGCCGATCATGATCACGCCATCGGGCGTGGTTGTGAACGGCAACCGGCGCTTAACGGCGATGCGTGAGCTCTACTCCGAACGCAAGGCCGACTTCCCCAGCTTTGCTGAGGTTGAATGTATGGTGCTCCCTGCGTTAACAGAGGAGCAGATCGATGATATCGAAACAAGACTTCAGGAACGGCCAGAAACAAAATTGCCTTACAGCTGGATCAACGAAACGTTGAAAATCCGCCGGCAGCTCCAACAAAAATCAAAGAAGGAAACTGATATCGCCGATATGCGGCGAAAGACCGTTGGGGACATCCGCAAGGCCCTGATGGCGCTTACCTATGCAGAAATTTATCTCAAAGATTGGTGCGGCGCGCCCTGCGATTATCGTCTCGTCGAAAAAGGTGGCGAGCAATTCTTCGCAGATCTGGTGCCTCGGCTAAAGGGTAAGGATGGGCCGCTTCTCGAAGCAAACTTGCGAATGGCTTGGCTGTTGTTCGACAACAGGGATAGCCTGGGAGGACGTATCTACAACTTCAATAAGGTGCTTGGTGAGAAGGCGGAGCAGGTGCTCGCTCAGCTTGCCGAGCGGCTTGATGTCGATGACGAGGTTGGAGGCGGCGAATATCCTGACGTCGAGACTGAGGAGCTTGAAATTGATCTTGGAGGAGAGATGCAGGATGACTACGCCGCGCTTATTACTCTCTTCGACAATCCTCAGCGCCGGGATGAGGTTTTCGACGAGCTGAAGGCTGTATGTCAGACTGTCATCGACTCCGGTCAACAGTCCAAAGCGGGCAAAGCTGCTCTTAGAGCGGTTCAGGATGCCAACACTAGGCTGACAGAAATCGATCTAGCGACGGCCGATCCCGCCACGCATATGGGAATCGATAAGCAGCTCGACGAAATCATTCATCGTGCGACAGCACTGAAGGTGAAGCTTCAGCTAGTGAAGGACGGTAGCGGGCAAACGATTTCCGACGGCGGCTAATCGTGACCGAAAAACCTGTAGTGATTAGTATCACATATCTACCCGCCAGCTTCGCGGGACGGCTGACGCTCGAAGGCGTGCCAAATACGTCGGTCTGGGAACGGTTACAGCAAGCAGTGCTGAATCTGGGCCTCGACTATCAATCCGGGCCGGGGACCGTTGAGCTCACCTGGGCCGGGGTCCTGACGCTCATTGGGCAATTCGCAAACCAGCAAAAGTCATTAAATTTCCGCTTTATTCCCGGCGATGACAACGCACGTGATCGTATTACGGCCTTCGTGACGCAGTACCGACAGGTTCAGCAGTCCAAGGGCTCATTGAAGCTCTCGACCACTGTGGAGGACATCGAAGAGCGTCTTGAACAAGTAGGTTTTACTCGTAAGCTAAGGCCGTTTCAGTTGCGCGACTTGCAGCGACTGCTTTCACTCGAAAATGGAGCTAATTTCTCTGTTCCCGGTGCCGGTAAGACGACCGTGACCTTAGCGCTCCACGTCTTGACGCGAAAACCAGACCATATTCTTCTCATCATCGGGCCGAAGGCATCATTCCCAGCTTGGCGTGAAGTGGTCGCCGAGTGCATTAGTCCTGATGCTCCCTATGGAAATGCGGAGCCGTTTACCATAATTACAGCGTCCGGCGAACCGCTACAGAAGGCCCTTAACTCTGGCAGTACGCGATTCGTCCTCAGCTACGACCTGATGATCCAAAACGCTGAGATTCTGACGAATTTTGCCGCGCAAAAGAAGGTCCATCTCGTGTTGGACGAGGCGCATAGGATGAAGGCGGGGTTTGGCTCGCAACGAGGTTCTTTGTTATTAAATATCGCTCCGTTGCCAATCAGACGCGACATTTTGACAGGAACGCCGATGCCTCAACAGCCGTCGGACATTCAATCTCAACTTGATTTCTTATGGCCCGGCGCTGGCCTCGGCTTACAGATCGGCCGGGGTGACTCGCCTCGTCAAGTTCTTGGAGAACTTTACGTTCGGACCACTAAGCAGGATCTCGGGCTACCAAAACCGATCCGCCACTTTCTATCAGTGCCAATGGCTGACGGACAGATGGCGCTCTATGGCATCGTGAAGAGCGAGTTCTTGCGCCAGGTGAGCTCGCTCGGCTTGGACGGCAGGTTTGACGCGCCCGCGGCGCGGAAGTCCGTCATGAGATTGCTCCAACTTTCGTCTAACCCAGTCTTGGCGCTGCGATCGATGGCTGATGACGCAGCCAATCTTGACTCTGGCGTCCTTGACCAGGTCATTTCCGAGGGGGCTTCCTTAAAGATGCGCGCAGTCGCTGAAAAGGCACGCGCGCTTGCGAAGGACGGACGAAAGTCCGTCATTTGGACGATATTCACTGACACAATCCACCAGATGGAGCTACTGCTAGCCGATCTCAATCCAGTCAGTTTATATGGTGCTATTCCGACGGGTGAACCGACGGACCCGACTACACGCGAAGGAAGAATTCGAAAGTTTCACGTCGATCCTTCGTGCATGGTAATGATTGCAAATCCTGCCGCTGCCGGTGAAGGAATTAGTCTGCACAAGGTTTGCCACGACGCAATCTACCTCGACCGCAGCTACGTCACGACGCACTATCTTCAGTCGATCGATCGCATTCATCGACTCGGTCTCAAGCAAGACGAAGAAACGAACATTTATATCTACAGAACCCTTGCACCCATGGGCCTTGGGTGCATTGATCATTCGGTAAGCCACCGTCTCCGTCACAAAATACGGGCAATGCAAATCCTGCTCGATGATCCGGATCTTCACGAGATTGCTTACGATGAGGAAAATTCGGAGGACCCGATCGCCTGGGATATCAGTCCAGAGGACGTTCGAGACTTGATTGAGGTTCTGGAAGGGCGCGCTACTTTTTCGGATGAGGAGAGCGAGTGAATTCGCAGCAGGCAATACTGTCTGAATTCCGGATGAGTGCGTTCGTTGCGCTTCATGGTCTCAGACGTTACTTGCGTGACCATTCTTGCGTCAATGCTGAAGAAGCAGCTCGTTCGCTTAGGCGGTCAGACTCCGACTTTGCCGCAGTTAACTTCGAAGTTGCACTTCGACTTCACAGTCAGTTTCCGGAAGACATTGATTTTGTCGATCCAGCAACCAGCTTGCGTCGCGGGCTTGGTTTTTTGATCGAGAAGCACCAGCCGTGGTGGTCTAGGTTTTTTCCATACGGAAGACAGCGTCTCGCTACCGCGCTCACTCAGGACGAACTGCAGACGTTCCGCTCAGCTGGATTGTTCGACGAAATGCCCAGTCCTGAAATCGTCCAGTGGTGGGACCGTTTCGCTAACTTGATTCGGGCACTTGAAGATGAGCGATTGGGAGCGCAAGGACGTTACGCGGAAGGCTTAACCATTAATTACGAGCGAAAGCGACTCGCCTCCCTGGGCATTACTGACGAGCCGCGCTGGACTGCCCTTGACGATAATTCCGCTGGCTACGACGTGCAATCGTTTGAACAAACCGCATTTGGGCTTAAGAATCAGCTCATAGAAGTGAAGTCGAGCAAGCGGCGTCCACCCCGCATGATTCTCACAAGAGGTGAGTGGGATGTAGCTCTTCAATACGGCGACAGTTACGTATTCCATCTTTGGACGCTACCATACGAGGAGCTGCTCGTGATGGGCGTTGCTAACATCAAGGCTCATATTCCTCAAGATAACGGTAGCGGTCGGTGGACCGAAGTCGAGATTAGCTTCTGACCAGAATTTCATGTGCTGTCACTGACGGAACACGCTTTTCTTAAGACGCCTTTGACTATTTGTAGTCCTGCGCGAGCCAGTCCTATATTGAGACAAATTCGACATATATATAATTTTGATGGTTGAAACCGGCCAAAGCCCAAACCTGAGAAGGTCCGGTCGAATAGAAAGAACGTAGTCGCCGGGAACTGCCTCTCGCATGAAATCAAAAAACTGATCGAAGCAACCGTTTTATGCTTTGTTTGGGAGACCAAAGGTCGGTGAGTGTCAAGGTAGCCACCGCCAATTTTATGTTTCGAGGTTTGTTTGTGATTGGCCCACCAATACTGACGCATTGAAAGCCCTTGTTTTCGCAACTGGGAATAAACGGGTGTTCCTTACCATTCGTTACGAAAATTTGAGTGTATCAGTTGTTCAATATCTCTTGTTTACCCATATTGGATTTCTTGGACTAACCAGAAACGAAAACGCCAACCCTTAGGTTGGCGTTTGTAGTCTCGGCAGGTTGACTGACTTTACGCGTCAATATTCCCCGCATGCAGCGCATTCGACTCAATAAAGTGCCTGCGCGGCTCCACATCATCACCCATCAGCGTGGTGAAAATCTGATCCGCTGCAATCGCATCTTCAATCTGCACCTTCAGCAAACGGCGCACAGTCGGATCCATCGTGGTCTCCCACAGCTGCTCTGGATTCATCTCGCCCAGACCCTTGTAGCGCTGCTTCGACACCGTGCGCTCCGCCTCATCGCGCAGCCACTGCATCGCGTGGTGGAAGTCGTCCACCGCCGATTCCTTCACCCGGTCGCCCTCACCGCGGCGAATGAACGCGCCTTCACCGATCAGGCCCTTGAACGTCTCCGCCGCACTGGCCAGTGTGGCGTAGTCCGCGCCCTGCACGAAGTCCGCATCGATTGAGCTGACCTTCACGTTACCGTGGTGCATACGCTCGATGCGCAGCGCGTGCTTCTCGCTCAATTCATCCGAAAACACGCTCACCTTCACCGCGCGATCGCCAATGGTCTGCTCCATCGCCTTGGCCGATTCTTCGGCGTGCTCGATGGTGTCCAGGTTCAGCTGCACACCCGTCATGATGGCGGTCAGCGCGGCGCGGTCGATCACGCGCGTCAGGCGCATTATGATGGCGTTGGCCAGGTTGAACTTGCGTACCAGCTCTGTCAGCGCTTCGCCGCTGATCGGCTCCGCGCCTTCGCTTGGCGTGAGCACGGCGGTGTTAAGCGCCACGTTCATCATGTAGCTTGCTTCTTCCACGTCATCCTTCAGATAACGCTCGTCGCGGCCCGACTTGACCTTGTACAGCGGCGGCTGCGCAATGTAGATGTGGCCACGCTCCACCAGCTGCGGCATCTGGCGATAAAACAGCGTCAGAAGCAGGGTGCGGATGTGGGCGCCGTCAACGTCCGCATCGGTCATGATGATGATGCGGTGGTAGCGCAGCTTGTCGACGTTGAATTCGTCCGGACCAATCGAGGTGCCCAGCGTGGCGATGAGCGTGGTGATCTGCTCCGACGACAGCATCTTTTCAAAGCGCGCCTTTTCCACGTTCAGCACCTTGCCGCGCAGCGGCAAAATGGCCTGGAATTTACGGTCGCGGCCCTGCTTGGCCGAGCCGCCTGCGGAGTCACCCTCGACGATGTACAGTTCTGACAGCGCGGGGTCCTTTTCCTGGCAGTCCGCCAGCTTGGCCGACAGGCCCAGGCCGTCCATCACGCCCTTGCGGCGGGTCAGGTCGCGCGCCTTGCGGGCCGCTTCGCGCGCGCGCGCCGCTTCCACGATCTTGCCGCAGATGATCTTGGCGTCGTTCGGCTTTTCCATCAGGTAGTCGGTCAGCGTCTTGGTCACGATTTCTTCGACCGGCCCGCGCACTTCCGACGACACCAGCTTGTCCTTGGTCTGCGAGCTGAATTTCGGCTCCGGCACCTTCACCGACAGCACGCAGGTCAGGCCTTCGCGCATGTCGTCGCCCGACACTTCCACTTTGGCCTTCTTGGCAAAATCGTGTTCGTCGAGGTACTTGTTGATCACGCGCGTCATCGCGGCGCGCAGGCCCGTCAGGTGGGTACCGCCGTCGCGCTGCGGGATGTTATTGGTGAAGCACAGCACCTGCTCGTTGTAGGCGTCGTTCCACTGCATGGAGACGTCCACGGTGATGTTGGTGTTCTGGTCCGACATGCGCTCGCCGGTGGCCTGGAACACGGTCGGGTGAAGCACGTTCTTGGCTTTGTTGATGTATTCCACAAAGCCGCGGGTGCCGCCTTCGAACGCGAATACTTCTTCCTTGCCGGTGCGCTGGTCGGTCAGTTTGATGTTCACGCCGTTATTGAGGAACGACAGTTCACGGATACGCTTGGCCAGGATCTCGTAGTGGAATTCGACGTGCGTGAAAATCTCTTCGTCGGCCCAGAAGTGGACATCGGTGCCGCGCTTGTCGGTTTCGCCAATGACCTTGATGGGCGAGCAGGCCACGCCGTCGATCATTTCGATTTCGCGGTTCTGCGGCACGCCACGCACGAATTCCATGTAGTGCACTTTGCCGTCGCGGCGAATGGTCAGCTTGAGCAGCTTGGACAGGCCGTTCACGCACGATACGCCCACGCCGTGCAGGCCGCCCGACACCTTGTACGAGTTCTGGTCGAACTTGCCGCCGGCGTGCAGCTCGGTCATCACGATTTCGGCAGCGCTGCGCTTTGGCTCGTGCTTGTCGTCCATCTTCATGCCGGTCGGTACGCCGCGGCCATTGTCGGTGATCGAGATCGAGTTATCCGAGTGGATGGTCACGTGGATCTCGGTGCAGTGGCCGGCCAGCGATTCGTCGATCGAATTGTCCAGCACTTCGAACACGAGGTGGTGCAAACCAGTGCCGTCCGAGGTGTCGCCAATGTACATGCCGGGGCGCTTGCGCACCGCTTCCAGACCTTCGAGGATCTGGATCTGGGCGGCGCCGTATTCTTGCTCTTTCTTGGCGGGGACTGGTGGTGTGTTCTCGGACATGGACTGCTTTCTCAAATAACGATGTATCGGGGTGCTGCCACCGCGCCGGAAGGCGCGGCATTAGAACGAGTTAAATCCGCATCGGCATGACGACGTACTTGAAGTCGGCATTGTCGGGAATGGAAATCAGGGCCGACGAGTTGGAGTCGCCCAGGGCGATATTCACCTGGTCGCACTTCAGGTTGTTGAGCACGTCGAGCAGGTAGGTGACGTTAAAGCCAATGTCCACGCTGTCGCCGCCGTAGTCGATTTCCAGTTCTTCCACTGCCTCTTCCTGGTCGGCATTGGTCGAGCTGATCTTCATGCTGCCGGGGGTGATGATGCAGCGTACGCCCTTGAACTTGTCGCTGGTCATGATGGCGGCGCGCTGCAACGAGCGCAGCAGCTCATCGCGGCCAATCGTGAAGTCGTTCTTGTAGCCCTTTGGAATCACGCGCGTGTAGTCGGGGAACTTGCCTTCCACCAGCTTGGACACGAGTTCGATGTCGGCAAAGGTCAGCTTGACCTGCGAGGCGGCAATGTCGAGCTGGACGGTTTCGTCGCTTTCTTCAAGCAGGCGCTGCAGTTCAATGATGGTCTTGCGCGGGATAATGACTTCCTGGCGCGTGAATTCCTGTTCGGTTTCCACCTGGCAGAAGGCGAGGCGGTGGCCGTCGGTGGCCACGGCAATCACGTTGCGGCCATCGAGCACCAGCAGCAGGCCGTTGAGGTAGTAGCGGATGTCTTGCTGCGCCATCGAGAAATGCACCATGTTGAACAGGTGCTTGAGCGTCTTTTGCGGCAGCGTGACGGTGGCGTTGAAAGTGTCGGCCACGGCCACGGTCGGAAACTCTTCCGCCGCCAGCGTCTGCAAGGCAAAGCGCGACTTGCCGGTCTGTACCGTCAGGCGCTTGTTGGCCAGGGTCATGGTCACATCGCCCGATTCCGGCAGCGCGCGCAGAATGTCGAGCAGCTTGCGGGCGGCCACGGTGGTGCCGGTCACGTCGGCGCCGGAACCAATGCTGGCGTGCGTGGTGATCTGCACTTCGGTATCGGTGGACAGGAATGAGACGCTTTCGCCGTCCTTGCGGATGAGGATATTGGCCAGAATCGGCATCGTGTGCCGACGCTCGACAATACCGCTCACGATCTGCAGTGGCCGGAGAAGGGTATCTCGGGTGGTTTTGACCAATTGCATAGTAATCCTCGGTAAGTTGTCAAAGTTCTATTTTGTGAAGGAAGCGCTTTCGCTTCCTCCGTACAATATTGCTGCTAACACTATATTTTGCCAGAAACTAAAACCTAGCCCTTCAATGTTTGTTCCAATACGTGCAGCTCGTGGTTGCACTCGGGATTCTTGGTGCGGTCGAGGGCAATCTTGCGGACTGCGTGCAGCACGGTGGTGTGGTCGCGCCCGCCGAACAGTTCGCCGATTTCCGGCAGGCTCTTTTGCGTCAGTTCTTTCGCCAGGTACATGGCAATTTGGCGCGGCCGGGCAATATTGGCGGGGCGGCGCTTGGAATACATGTCGGCCACCTTGATGCTGAAGAAGTCGGCCACCGTCTTTTGAATGTTTTCCACCGAGATCTGGCGGTTCTGCACCGACAGCAAGTCCTTCAGGGCTTCCTTGACCACGTCGATGGTGATGTCCTTGCCGTGGAAACGCGAGTAGGCCAGGATCTTGCGCAGCGCGCCTTCGAGTTCGCGCACGTTCGAGCGCAGGTGCTTGGCCACGAAGAAGGCCACGTCGTCCGAGAAGGTCACGCCTTCGGACTGGGCTTTCTTGAGCAAGATGGCCACGCGCATTTCCAGCTCGGGCGGCTCAATCGCCACCGTCAGGCCGGAATCGAAGCGCGAGATCAGGCGGTCGTCCATGCCCGTGATTTCTTTGGGATAGGTATCGCTGGTGATGATGATCTGTTTCTTGGCGGCGATCAGCGCTTCAAACGCGTAGAAGAATTCTTCCTGCGTGCGGCTCTTGCCGCCAAAGAATTGAATATCGTCGATCAGCAGCATGTCGAGCGAATGGTAGTAATGCTTGAAATCGTCGAAACCTTTGCGCTGGTACGCGGTCACAACGTCACGCACATACTGTTCTGCGTGGATGTAGCGGATGCGCGCGCCCGGCTGGTCGGCCATGACCTGGTTGCCAATGGCGTGGATCAGGTGGGTCTTGCCCAGGCCCACGCCGCCATAGAAAAACAGCGGGTTATAGGACACGCCCGGGTTGTTGGCCACCTGGATGGCGGCTGCACGTGCCAGCTGGTTGGCCTTACCGGTCACAAAACTGTCAAAGGTCAGCTCGGTGTTAACGCGGCTTTGCTCGCGCCGCGGCGGGCTGCCCACGTTGAACATTTCCGGGGTGCCGGGCTGGCCGTCCTGCACATTGGCATTCCCGCTGCGGTCGATGGTGCCGGGCGTGGGGCCATCGTTGGGCGCGGGGTGGGGTGCCACGGGCTTTTTCGGCAGGTTGTTCTTGGGGTCGAGCACGAACTGCACTTCCGTCGGCTGCTCCCAGAACTGGCACGCCAGTTCGGTAATGCGGGTGGCAAACTGCGTCTTGACCCAGTCCAGCTTGAAGCGATTAGGCGCCGCAATGCGCAGCTTGCCGTCCTCGTAATCGAGGGCGACGAGCGGTTTGATCCACGCACTGAATTGTTGCGGTGTCAGTTCCAGTTCCAACTGCGCGGAACAGGTCTGCCAAAAATTTTCCATGAATCGTCTTGCCTGAATAAGGTGTGGAGGGGCGGTCCGATGATAGCGATGCGCCACACGTAACACGCTATTCTACCCGCTGCAGACAAAGTTATCCACAGGCACGCCGCTAATTTGCGTGCCCGCGACGGCCGGGCTGGCAATGTTGGCGGCTTGTTATTTTGTGTGGTGGCATCTTCCCGCGCGGCCTGCGGCGCGGGAACCCGCATACAACGGCAGGATCGCGAAAACCGCCGCCAACCTTGACAGCGAACACTGAAATCGTGTCTAATTCAGGGTTCCCCGCCCGTACTCCGTGCAAACGAGCCATTATCTGGCTAGTTGGTTTGGCTTAGCGGGTAAAAAAGACTGACGGGATGTCAGACCCGATTTTGCATTTTTATTTGCTTTAAGCGAGACCACCATGAAACGTACTTACCAACCTTCCGTCGTTCGTCGCAAGCGCACGCACGGCTTCCGCGCACGTATGGCTACCCGTGGCGGTCGCGATGTGCTCAACGCACGCCGCGCCAAGGGTCGCAAGCGCCTGGCTGTATAAGTCCGGCACTGACTGCCAAACTGCGTTGGCTATGACTGGCGAAGGTTCACACGACTTCGCGCGCGTTCGGCGTATCGTTAAAACGGATGAATTTTCATCCGTTTTTCGTTTGCGGCCTGCCCAAAAAACGGCGCACTTCGTGCTCTACACACGCTCCAATGAATTGCCGCATGCGCGGCTGGGCGTCGTGGTAGCCAAGCGCTTTGCGCCGCGCGCCGTCACGCGCAATACGATCAAGCGCGTCACGCGCGAACTGTTCCGCATGGCGCAGCTGCCCGCCGTGGACTGCATCGTGCGCCTGGCGCGCCCGGTCAACAGCAAGCAGGGCCCGGCCACCAATGCCGCGCTCAAGGCCATCCTGCGCGCCGAGATCGACAAACTGTTTTCCATTCCGGCACTGCGCGTGCCGAAAGCGGCGCCATGAGCCGCCTCCTGGTGTGGATCCTGCGCGGCTACCAGCTCGCGATCTCGCCCATGCTGGGCCAGAATTGCCGCTTTTACCCGAGCTGCTCGCAGTACGCCATCGAAGCGCTGCGCGCCCATGGCGCCGGCCGCGGCAGCTGGCTGGCAGCGCGCCGCGTGTGCCGCTGCCACCCGTGGACCGATGGCGGCCACGATCCCGTGCCGCCTGCGCGCAACAAGCATTCCGATCCCGATTCATCTACAGCCGCTCGCGGTTGCCACCACTCTTAAGCAAACCTCAATGGATATCAATAAACGTACTATCCTGTGGATCGTGTTTTCCGTCTCGCTGGTCATCCTCTGGAATAACTGGATGGTCGCCAACGGGAATCAGTCCATGTTCTCCATGCAGCCGCCGCCGGCCCAGGTTGCGCCTGCCCCTGGCACCGTGCCTGGCACAACCCCCGGCGCCAATGCCGGCGTGCCGCTGGCACAAGCCGGCACTGCCACCGGGGCCGCCGTGGTGCCTGGCGCTGCCGTGCCCGCACCGGCCGTGCAGACCGAAGTGGTCACCATCACCACCGATGTGTTCAAGGTCCAGATCGATACTGCCGGCGGCGTGATCAAGCACCTGGAACTGTTCAAGTACCGCGACAAGGTTGATCCGACCAAGAACCAGGTCTTGTTTGACGTGAACAACAAGGGCACCTATGTCGCCCAGACCGGTCTGATCCGCAACACGGTCGGCGAGCCGATGCCGACGCATAACACGCCGTTCGTGGCCCGTCCTGGCCCGCGTTCGCTCGACAATGCCAACGAAATTTCCCTGGTGCTCGAAGCCATGCAGGGTGGCGTCAAGCTGACCAAGACCTTCACCTTCAAGCGCGGCGATTACCTGATCGGCATGCGCCACGATGTGACGAACATGAGCACGGTGCCGGTGGCGCCATCGCTGTACCTGCAGCTGCTGCACCATGGTAACGAGCCGGAGGGCGAGTCCTACTTCACGGCCAGCTACACCGGCCCGACCATGTACACCAGCCAGAACCACTACGAAAAGCTGCAGTTTGCGGACATTGAAAAGCACGGCAAGGCCGAGCACACCACCGCTGCCAATGATGGCTGGGTGGCCATTTCGCAGCACTATTTTGTATCGGCGTTCCTGCCGCCGCAAAACATGCCGCGCACGATCTTTACCAAGAAAATGGAAGTGCCAAACCTGTACGCCATCGGCACCGTCATGCCGCTCGGTACCATTGCGCCGGGCGCAACGGTGTCCAACGACACTCGCCTGTATTCGGGCCCGCAGATCGAAAACAAGCTTGAAACCATCGCGCCGGGCCTGGAACGGGTGAAGGACTATGGCGTGCTGCACGTGCTGGCCGCGCCGATGTTCTGGGTCATGGACCAGATCCACAATGTGGTGGGCAACTGGGGCTGGACCATCATCATCTTCACCATCCTGATCAAGCTGCTGTTCTTCCCGCTGTCGGCTGCCGGCTACAAGAGCATGGCGCGCATCAAGGTGGTCACGCCAAAAATGCAGGCCATCCGCGAGAAGTACAAGAACGATCCGCTCAAGATGAACCAGGCGACGATGGAGCTGTACAAGACGGAAAAGATCAACCCGCTGGGCGGCTGCCTGCCGATCCTGGTGCAGATGCCGGTCTTCATCGCCCTGTACTGGGTGCTGCAGGCATCGGCCGAAATGCGCGGCGCGCCGTGGCTGGGCTGGATTACCGACCTGACCGCGCCGGACCCGTATTTCATCTTGCCGATTCTGTACGCCATTTCGATGTACATCACCACCAAGCTGAACCCGGCACCGGCCGATCCGATCCAGGCCAAGATGATGCTGTTCATGCCGCTGCTGTTCTCGGTGGCGTTCATCTTCTTCCCGGCCGGCCTGGTGCTGTACTGGGTAGTGAACAACATCCTGTCGATCGGCCAGCAATGGGTGATCACCAAGAAATATGAGGAAGCGGCTGCGACCACCAAGAAGTAAGCCCTTCTGACCCCATGAAAAGCCCGCGCCGTCAGCGGGCTTTTCTGTTTTTATAAACTACAATTCGTCCATGAAACTTGATACCTCACCTATCGCGGCCATCGCCACCGCGCCCGGCCGCGGCGGCATTGGCGTGGTGCGCGCCTCCGGCAAGGCGCTGGCGCCGCTGATCGATACGCTGTTCCCGGGCGCCAGACTGGCTCCGCGCCATGCGACCTACCTGCCTTTCAAGAACGGCGACGGCACCATCATCGACCAGGGCATTGCGATTTACTTCAAGGGCCCGCATTCGTACACGGGCGAAGATGTGCTGGAACTGCAGGGCCACGGCGGCCCCGTGGTGCTGCAGTTGCTGCTGGCGCGCGTGCTGGAGGCGGGAGCCGATGCCGGCCTGCGCCTGGCCGAGCCCGGCGAATTCACGCGCCGCGCCTATCTGAACGACAAGCTGGACCTGGCCCAGGCGGAGGCCGTGGCCGACCTGATCGATGCCTCGACCGAGGCAGCGGCCCGTTCGGCCACGCAATCGCTGTCCGGCGAGTTTTCGCGCACCGTCAACAAGCTGGTGGAGCAAACCATCGGCCTGCGCATGCTGGTGGAAGCGACGCTCGACTTTCCGGAAGAGGAAATTGATTTCCTTGAGAAGTCCGACGCGCGTGGCCAGCTGGCCGTCATCATCGATTCGCTGGAAGCGGTGTTCCAGAAGGCGGCGCAGGGCGCGCTGCTGCGCGAGGGCTTGAACGTGGTGCTGGTAGGGCAGCCCAATGTCGGCAAGTCGTCGCTCCTCAACGCGCTGGCAGGGGCCGACGTGGCCATCGTGACGCCCATTGCCGGCACCACGCGCGACAAGGTCAGCGAGACCATTCAGATCGAGGGCATTCCGCTCAACATCATCGATACGGCGGGCATCCGCGTCATTAACGAGGCGGTCGATGTGGTGGAGCGCATCGGCATCGAACGTACCTGGGCAGAAGTAGGCAAGGCCGACGTGATCATGCATTTGCTCGACGCAGGCCACGGCCCGTCGCGTGCGGATGACAGCATTGTGGCGGCTTTTCCAGAAGGCATCCCGGTCATCCGCATCTGGAACAAGATCGATCTGTCGGGCCACCGGCCGTCGGTGGATCCGCAAAGCGATGCGACCAATGTGTATTTGTCTGCCCACGAGCACACGGGCATCGACCTGCTGCGCGCGGAACTGCTGCGCATTGCAGGCTGGCAGCAGACTGGCGAATCGCTGTTCCTGGCGCGCGAACGGCACCTGATTGCCCTGCGCGCGGCGCGGCGGCACCTGCATGTTGCGGCCGAACACGCGGCGCAGAACGACCAGTCGCTGGATCTGTTTGCCGAAGAGTTGCGGCTGGCGCAGGCGCAGCTGTCGAGCATTTCCGGCGAGTTTTCGTCCGACGATTTGTTGGGTGTGATCTTCAGTCGTTTCTGTATCGGAAAATAGGCTGCGATGTACACAAACAACAATAATTGACCAATGGTAAATAAATGTTGAGTTACTTCGAGTTCAAACGGTAACATGTCATTTTGTTCAACATGCCTGGAGACCTTTGTGAGTAATGTGTACGCCGCACCTAATGCAGACTTTTCGCTTCCCAGCGGCGATGTCGATGACACCCAGATCTTTGCGAGTGGCCGCATTGGTCGCATCAGGTATCTCGCGTATCTGAGCGCTGTTTACATCCTGACGTCTTTTGCCGTTGGAATCATGACCGCGATGTTGGGAGCGGATTCCATAGCTGCCGGAATCTTATTGATCATTAATGTGGTGATCACCCTGGGCGCCTACATTTACTTTGCCCGTCGCCGGCTGCACGACACCGGCGCGTCCGGCTGGATGCTGTTGCTGTCGCTGATCCCACTGATCAATTTCTACTTCCTTTACCTGACGGTATTCAAACGTGGCGATGCCAGTGCCAATGAATACGGCGCGCCTCCGCGCGATAATGAGCGCTGGATGTACTGGGTAGGTCTCATTCTTCCGATCATCGTGATTGTTGGCATCCTGGCCGCCATCGCTCTGCCAGCCTACAGCGACTATACCAAGCGAGCGCGCGCAGCGGCAGAGCAGAGCCAGGTCGCGCCCGACTGATCCGATCAAAAAATCTGCTTTAAACCACCCGCCACCTGGAATAAACTTCCCCTCGCAGTGTCTAATTAGTTAATACGACGAGGAGACGCCATGTTGACGGGTGGCTGCCATTGCGGTGCAATCCGGTACGAGGTACGGGCCCAGCCTGTGCACCGTACCATCTGCCATTGCGAGATGTGCCGGGGAACCACCGGCGCGCCCTGCGTGGCATGGTTCACCGTGCCGGTCGATGCTTTCCACCTGAGCGGCTCGCCCACGCTGTACCGCTCCAGTGCCCACGGCACACGTGCCTTTTGCCCGGCGTGCGGCACTCAGATCACCTTTGCCGACGATGCATTGCCTGACGAGATTGACGTCAGTACCTGCAGCCTCGCCCAGCCGGCAGCGGCTGCGCCCACTTCCCATATCTTTACTGCCAGCCAGGTGCCGTGGATGCAGCTTGCCGATGGCTTGCCGCGCTTTCCGCGCAGCAGGTCGGAAGCAGAAAAATAGTTTTACCCGCGTGTCGATTTGCCCTTGTCCCCAACGTCGTAGGTGTAGCAGGCCAACTTAACGAACAGGAGAACTAATCATGAACGCACAAGTGAAACCAATTCCCGAAGACATGCATTCACTCACGCCCTACTTGATTTGCGCCGGCGCCAGCGACGCCATGGAGTGGTACAAGCGCGCCTTTGACGCCGTCGACTGCGGCCGGCTGGCGGGGCCCGACGGCAAGTTGATGCATGGCATGGTGCGCATTGGCGACTCCGCCCTCATGCTGTCCGACGAAAACCCGGAGTGGGGCGCCATCGGCCCCAAGTCCCTGCCCAGCAGCCCCGTCACCATCCATCTGTACGTGGAAAATGTGGACGACACTTACGCCCGCGCCGTCAAGGAAGGCGCTGTTTCCAAGATGCCCCCGGCCGACATGTTCTGGGGCGACCGCTTCTGCAATATCGTGGACCCGTTCGGGCACAGCTGGTCCATCGCGACCCACATCCGCGAGGTCTCACCTGAAGAAATGCAGGCAGCGGCTAAAATGGGCTGTTCCGAAGCTGCCAAACAAGAAGGAGTCGTGCAATGAAATTCATGGTGATCGTCAAGGCCAGTCCCCAGTCCGAAGCCGGCGAGATGCCCAGCGAGGAGCTCATGGCCGAGATGGGCAGGTTCAACGAAGAACTGGTCAAGGCCGGCGTGCTGCTGGCCGGCGAAGGGCTGCACCCCAGTTCGCGCGGTGCGCGCATCAAGTTTTCGGGCGATACGCGCACGGTGGTGGACGGGCCGTTTCCGGAAACGCGCAGCCTCATCGCTGGCTTCTGGCTGATTCAGGTCAAGTCGAAAGAGGAGGCCATCGAGTGGATGAAGCGCTGTCCCAACCCGATGCCGGGCGAATCGGAACTGGAAATTCGCCAGGTCTTTGAAGCGGACGACTTTGGCGACGCCATGACGCCCGAGCTGCGCGCGCAGGAAGAGCGCATGCGCGAGCAGATTGCCGCTGCCCGCTGAAACCATCCGGCGGCGCCCATGCCGGGCAGCCGCCGCTTTCCCAGCTTGAAGGAGCGTTTATGTCCCACATGATTCTGCGCCGCGCCGACCGGCTGACCGAAGCGGGCGGCGACGCCGGTGCCGGCCTGCTCGACGTGGTTTTCGCCCCCAGTGCCGAAGCGGTGCGCGTGTCGATCAAGGATGGCAAAGCCACGCTCACCCACGGTCCGTTTGACGACACCGTAGCCGGCTTTTCCATCATCGACGCGCCTAGCGTGCCAGACGCCGTCGAATGGCTGCGGCGCTGGCCCGCAGGCGAGGAGCCGGCCGTGCTCGAAATCCGCCAGAGCGGCTGCCCGGACAATTGCCACGCCATCCGCGACGCTGCCGGCAGCGGCGACACGCAGCAGCGCTACGCAGTGCTGCTGCGCTCCAGTCCCGACCTGGAGCACGAAGTCCCGGTTGCGCGCGACAAGATTACTGCGCTCGACGCCCACAATGCTGCCGAAGCCGAAGCCGGCACGCTGGTGGCCGCCGACGGCCTTCGCGGCACAGCGCGCGGCGCCCGCGTCAAGGTGGCCAGGCAGGCGTTTTCCGTCATCGATGGTCCCTTCACGGAGATCAAGGAACTCATTGCTGGCTTCTGGCTGATCCGCGCGGCATCCATGGAAGACGCCATCGCCTGGGCCATCCGCAATCCCTATCCCACCGGGCCGGATGTGGAAGTGGAGATCCGCCCTGTCCTCAATAACCCGCACGCCGCCTTCGGCGCCGACCTGCAATCGGCCGAAGCGCGCATGCGCGCCGAGCAGCTTGAAGCAGGCATGCGCGCCCACTTCACGGCTTGAGCATGGAGCAGTCCCACGCCGCCCGCGTGGTGGACGCGGTCTGGCGCATGGAGTCGGCGCGCATCATCGGCGCGCTGGCCCGCATGCTGCGCAACGTGGGCCTGGCCGAGGAGATGGCGCAGGATGCCATGGTCATCGCGCTCGAACGCTGGCCGCAGGACGGCATCCCCGACAACCCGGCGGCCTGGCTCATGACCGTGGCCAGGCACCGCGCGCTCGACCACCTGCGCCACGCGGCGCTGCAGCAGGCCAGGGAGGGTGAACTCACCTACGCCATCGAAACCCAGCTGCAGGACGTGGCGCCCGACCTTGCTGCAGACATCGAGCGCGCAATGGACGACGACATTGGCGACGACCTGCTGCGCCTGATGTTTGTAGCCTGCCATCCGGTGCTCTCCACCGAGGCGCGCGTGGCGCTCACCTTGCGCCTGCTGGGCGGCCTGGCCACCGGCGAAATCGCACGCGCCTTCCTGGTGCCGGAGTCCACCATCGCCCAGCGTATCGTGCGCGCCAAGCGCACGCTGGCCGAAGCGAAGGTGCCGTTCGAGGTGCCACAGGCGGCGCAGCTGGCGCCGCGCCTGGCGTCGGTGCTGCAGGTGATCTACCTGATCTTTAACGAAGGCTATGCCGCCAGCACGGGTGGCGACTGGCTGCGCCCCAGGCTGTGCGAGGAAGCGCTGCGCCTGGGCCGCATCCTGGCCGAACTGGCGCCGCGCGAAGCCGAAGTGCATGGTCTGGTGGCGCTGATGGAAATCCAGTCTTCACGCGCCCGTGCCCGGGTCGGCCCCGGGGGCGAGCCGGTGCTGCTGCTGGACCAGGACCGCGCGCGCTGGGACCAGCTGCTGATCCGGCGCGGCCTGGCAGCGCTGGAACGGGCAGGGCAGCTTCAGCAGGGGCTCGGCCCGTACGGCCTGCAGGCCGCCATTGCCGCCTGCCACGCCCGCGCGCTGCGCCCGGAGGATACCGACTGGACCCGCATCGCTGCCCTGTACGATGCACTGGCGCAGCTGGCGCCGTCGCCCATCGTGGAACTCAATCGCGCCGTGGTGCTGTCCATGGCTTACGGCCCGGCAGCGGGGCTGGAACTGGCTGACCGGCTGGCGGCTGAACCGGCCCTGCAGCACTATCACCTGCTGCCCAGCGTGCGTGGCGACCTGCTGGCAAAGCTGGGCCGCCACGGCGAGGCGCGTGCCGAATTCCAGCGCGCCGCGGCGCTCACCCACAACGAGCGCGAACGCACCCTGCTGCTGGCCCGTGCGCGGTCGTGTGAATGATCTGTGCTACGCTTTTCCCATGAAAAAACTGCTCAAGCACCTGGTCCTGCTGGCGCTGGCGGCAGGGCTGCTCACCGCCTGCGCCAGTGTCTCCGGCCCCCGCGACATTGAACTGCCGCTGTCCAAGCTGCAAAACACGCTGGACCGGCGCTTCCCCATGCACAATCGCGCCTTTGACCTGTTCCAGGTGGAGCTGGCGCGTCCGCGCCTGTCGGTGCAGCACCACAGCGGGCGGGTGGGGATCGCGCTCGATGCGTCGATGACGCCGCCGTTCATGCGCCAGGTTTTGCGCGGCAACCTGGCCCTGTCCGGCCGCCTGTACATTGACCAGGCGCGCAGCGCCGTCATGCTGGCCGAGCCGGTGGTCGAAGGCTTTTCCATCACCGGCATGGAGGGCAGCGCCCAGCGCGACCTGCAACGCGTGGCCAATCTCTTGATGAGCAAGGTCATGGTCGATGTGCCGCTGTACCAGTTCCAGCCGCAAGACTTGCGCTACGGTGGCGTGCAGTTTGTGCCCACTGGCATCAGTACCACGCCGCGCGGCATCATGGTCTCGGTCGCGCCCGCCCGATAGCCTATCCCTGCTTCTGTTTCTCGCCACGGAATCTATTGGCCTCCCATTTCCGGCGGGAGTATAGTGATTACCGACGAGCAATAACCCCAGGCGGCGTTGTGTTCTCGCACCCGGCAGCGGGAATAATGCCGGCCTTGCGCTTTGTCATATTCCTCTTATTCCACTATCGTAATCTTGCCTTGTGACTTTAGACCTACAGCCATTGCTTGGGGGTGAATTTTGGGTACCATCGTAGAGAATGTGCAGGAAGACAAAGTGGCAGAGCTGCCGCCGGCCGGTGGCGCCGTGCATGCCCGGCCCCGCCAGAGCCTGCCGGCCAAGGGCTCGTGCTGGTATTGCGAAAAGCCGCTTGACAGCGTACGCCGCTTTTGCGGCAAGGAATGCGCTGACGCTTTCGAGGAAGAGGCCGAGTTCGATGCCGAGGCGATCAATCCGCCCGGTTAAATGCCCTGGCCGCAGGCCGTCTCGCCAAGCGCCCGCAAGGCGCGCGCATAGTCAAATTCCCTGACCGCATCCGACACCCGCTGCAGGGTTGCCTCGCCCAGGATCACGTGCAGGCTGGCCCGTGATTCTTCCAGCACATCGATGGCGCCGCCATCGTGATTGGTCAGCAATTGCGTCAAGCGCTCCAGCAGGGCCGTGTCACCGAGCAGGGCGCGGGTGGGCAACTGCACCGGCATGCCGGGCGGCGGGCTGCCGTCGAGCAGGACGCCCAGCAGCTGCAGCACTTTTTCCATTTCCGTGATCAATGAGGCGAGCATCGCGCGGAACTCGCCGGTATCAAGCCGCAATGCCTGTTCCAGCTCGCCGGCGCGCTCGTGCAGGCGGTGGGCGCCGATCATGCCGGCTGCCCCTTTCAGGGTATGCACCAGGCGGTGCGCCAGCAGGGTGTCGCCTGCGGCCAGTGCGGTGCGGACCGGCAAGGCGCCGTCCTGATAATCGTTGCGGAAACGCCGCAGCATGCGTGCGTACAGGTCGCGGTTGCCCATCACGCGCTCGATGCCGTCGTTGACATCGATGGTGTCGCGCGTGACGAGGTCGGCCCGCAGTTCCGTCTGCGCGCCGTTGCCGGGTTCCATGAGAGCGGGCACTTACTGCCGCGTCGTGAAGGACCAGCTCTTGGTGAGCGGCAAGCCATTGAGCGTGCCCACGAACGCCACGTCGTAGGTGGTCGACGGCGAGAGCACTGCCAGCGGCACGATCGACACGGCCGAGCGCGTCTTGGTATTGACACTGTCGGCGTCGGCACTGAGCAGCCTGGTGGCAATGTCGGCCCCGCCGCGGGGACGCATGGTAAAGCTCGCCACGGTCAGGCGCGCATCGGCGTCGGCATGCACGCTGATCGGGTAGCCCACCCGGTTCTGGTTGGGTACGGGATCGGGTGCTTCATTGTCGCTGTTGAAGTCGCGCAGGACGTTGGTGTGGCCATCGATCGGCCAGGTCACGACATTGCCGGCACCCAAGCCAGGCCCATAGCCATTGTTGGCGCCAAAGTTAATGGTCAGCACGTTGTAGCCACGGCTGTCGGCCAGCGCGCCGGCGCCGATTTCCTTGAAGCGGGGCTCGAAAATGGCAAAGCGGTGGTAAATGGCCGTGATCAACTCTTCGGCCAGGTAGACGCCGGACGTCGAGGTGCTGGCGGAAATGACTTCGCCGTAAAAATAATTGGTCGGATTGGCGTAGCCGGCGCGCTGCAGGCGGTCGAACAGCGACACGCCGGTAAAGCCAGGCTTGCCCACTTCCTGCACGTGGGTCACTTCGTTCAAGCGCTGGTAGTTCGAGTGTCCCTCGGCAGCGCTGTCAATCAAAGCATTCCTTGGCAGCACCGACAAGCCGGCCTGCTGGCGCCGGAAATTGAGCCAGTTCAAGCCATCGGTGGCCACATTGCCCGTCACCGGCGGCGCGCCTGGTTCAAGCGGCACCGGTGTGGCAGGCGGCGGCGTGACCGGCGGTGGCTGGATGATAGGTGGCGGCTGCGTGCCCGGAGGCGGATTGTTGACACCATCGCTGCTGCTGCCACCGCCACAGGCGGTCAGCGCGAGCGTGATCAGCAAGCCAATGCTACTCTTTTGCCACCCTTTAATTGTTTTCATGAACTGCTCCTGCGAGGATTCTGTACGGATAGATTCTAGAGGAAATCGGGATCGGGTGAGATTTGTTTGCGGCAGGTTTTGATGCGGTGTGGCGCACTTGCCCTGTAAAATAGGCACAGCCTTGCCATCCTTATCACAACGACTGCGAACCCATTGAAACCGACCCGCCAGCAACGCCTTGCGCGTGCCAAGTTTGCCCTGCCAAGTTTTGTCACCCTGCTATCGATTGCCTGTGGCTTCAGCAGCATTGTGCTGTCGGTTGAAAACGCGCACATCGGCGCCGCTGCCGATTACCGCATGGCGGCCTTCCTGCTGGTGCTGGCCGGCGTGTTCGACGCGCTCGATGGCTACGTGGCGCGCCTGACGTCCACCCAGTCCGAATTCGGCATGCAGCTCGATTCCATTGCCGACGTCATGAATTTTGGCTGCGCCCCGGGCCTCTTGCTGTACTGCTATGGCTTCACGCTGCTCGGGGCCGACCATCCCACCCTGCTGCGCATGGGCGGCCTGGCGTGCTTCATCTTTGTCGCCTGCGGCGCCTTGCGCCTGGCGCGCTTCAATGTCAGCGTGGGCCGCACCGACCCGCGCTACTTTGTCGGCATGCCGATTACGGCCGGTGCGGCCTGCGTGGCGTCGGTGGTGGTGGCCTGGCCCCAGCCCCTGCAGGGCATGGCCCAGGCCGCTGGGCTGGTGGCACTGCTGGTGGCCGTGGGCACGCTCATGGTGTCCACCGTGCGCTTCCCCAGCTCCAAGCAAAAGAAAAGTCCGCTGCTGCTGGCGCTGGTGGCCATTGCCCTGGTGCTGCTGGCCGTGCTGCAGTGGCGCTTCTTCGTGCTGTTCTTCCTCATTTATATCAGCGCCACGCTGCTGATCAACATTGGCTGGCAGATGGGCTGGCGCGGCGTGCCGCCACCGGAAGTGTTCGAAGACTAACGCCAGTCCGGCCGGGCCTACGCGAACTTGTCGAGCATGGCGGCCAGGCTGCTGGCGCGTGCCTGGGCACTGTGCAGGTCTTCGGCATTGGCGCTCTGGGTCACGATGCTGGCGGTGAGCAGCTGGACAAAGGAGCGGTCGAGCGCCTTGCGCGCCGCCGCCATTTGCTGGGCCACCGCGTTGCAGTCGCCCGGTACATCGGCCATGGCAATGAGTCGCTGCACGCCGCGCAGCTGGCCTTCCACGCGCGCCAGCCGGTGCAGCAAATCCTTCTTTTGCGCCAGGGTGAGGGCGCTGCCCTCGACGATGGTAAGGGCGCTGTCGGCCATGGTCCGCCCTTTACGCGACTTCGTGGCCGCGCGCGGCGCGCAGGATGGTGAACCACTGCTCCTTCGACAGCGTGAAGCCGGTGCCGGCGACGGCCACCGCGATCGCTTCAATGCGGCCGGTGCCGGTCAGCGGAATCGGGCGGCACGGCAGCTGCATGATCCACGCGAACACCACGCTGGCAAAAGGCTGGCCCAGGTCATCGGCAATGGTCTTGATGACCAGGCGCAGATGGTCGGCCTGGCCTTCGCCGGCCGAGAACAGGCGGCCACCGGCCAGCGGTGACCAGATCATCGGCGCCACGCCCACATCCTGCAGGCCGTCGAAGGTCTGGTCGAACATGGGGTCCAGGTGCAGCGGCGAAAACTCGACCTGGTTGGTGGCCAGGGCAATGCGCTTGTTGAGTGATTCAAACTGGTGGCGGCTGAAGTTGGACACGCCAAAGTGGCCTACCTTGCCGGCCTGGCGCAGGCGTTCGAAGGTGCGCGCCATCTCGTCAAAATCCATCAGCGGGTCGGGCCGGTGGATCAGCAGCAGGTCCAGGTGCTCGGTGCCCAGGCTGCGCAGCGACTGTTCCACCGAGGCGGTGATGTGGGCGGCGCTGGTATCGTAGTGCTGGATGCCGTGCTGCGGGCGCTGCGGCGACACCAGCTTGATGCCGCACTTGGAAATGATTTCAATTCGGTCGCGCAGCGAAGGCTGCAGGCGCAGCGCGTCGCCGAACAGGGACTCCACGCCGTAGCCGCCATAAATGTCGGCATGGTCAAAGCTGGTTACGCCCAGCTCGATGCAGCGCTCGATGAAGGCCACGCGCTGCTCGGGGGCCATGTTCCACTCGCTCATGCGCCACATGCCGGCGACAATGCGCGACAGCGCCGGGCCGCCGCTGCGGCTTGTCACGCGCGGGCAGCGGATGGCTCCAGACAAGGCAGGGTTCATCGCACTCCTTATTTGAACCACAGGCGCATCGAATCCCAGGCCCGGCCGAAGACCGTGGCCTGGCTCACTTCTTCCAGCGCGACCACCGGCAGCTGCATCATTGGCTTGCCGTCCACCATCATCTTGAGGGTGCCGACGCGGCTGTTGAGCGGCAGCGGCGCCACCAGCGGGTCCTTGCGCTCCAGCACAGGCTTCATCTTGCCGGCCACGCCTTTGGGCACGGTCACCACCACATCATTGGTAAAGCCGATCTTGACGTTGCTGGACGAACCTTTCCACACTTCCGGCGTGGCGATCACCTGGCCCTTGGAGTACAGCTTGACGGTGTCGAAATTCTGGAAGCCCCAGTTGAGCAGCTTCTGGCTTTCCTGGGTGCGGGCCTGGTCGGACGTGGTGCCGAGCACCACCGAGATCAGGCGCCGCTGCAGGTTGCCGCTCGGACGGCGGGCCGAGGCAATCATGCCGTAGCCGGAGCCTTCGGTGTGGCCGGTCTTCATGCCGTCCACGGTCGGGTCAAGCCACAGCAGGCGGTTGCGGTTGGGCTGGGTGATCTTGTTGTAGGTGAAGCTCTTGACCGAGTCGATCTTGTAATACTCGGGGAAGTCCCGGATCACGCGCGCGGCCAGGATCGACAGGTCTTGTGCGGTGGAGTAGTTGTCCGGGTGCGGCAGGCCGTGGGGATTGCCGAAACGGGTGTTCTTCAGGCCCATGCGCTGGGCTTCCTTGTTCATCAAGAACACAAACGCGCTTTCGTCGCCGGCCACCGCTTCGGCCAGGGCCACGGCAGCATCGTTACCCGACTGCACCATCAGACCATGCAGCAAGTCGTTGATCGAGACCGGTACGGCCGGGTCAATGAACATCTTGGAGCTACTGGCATCGACCTTCCATGCGCGCACCGAGACATTGACCTTTTGATTGAGTTCCAGCTTCTTGTCGCGCAGGGCGGCAAAGGTCAGGTAGGCGGTCATGATCTTGGTCAGCGAAGCCGGCTCGATGCGGGCCACGGGATCTTGCGAAGCGATGACCTGGCCGCTGGTGGCGTCGAGCAGCAGCCACGCGCGCGCGGCAATGGTCGGAGGCGGCAGAGTCTGCGCAACGGCGGCCGAGATGGCCAGCACGCCGGCAGCAAAGGCTGCGAATAGTTTTTTCATGGATGTGTACTCAAAAAAAGATGCCGCTAAAGAATGCGGCCAATTATAGCCCTAGCGCACGGGATCGCTGTCCCTGCGCCACAGTTGCATCACCAGGGTTTTGATGTGTCCCAGCTTGCGGTGGAAAAAGTGGTCAGCGCCCGGAATGACGATGACGGGAATGTCTTGCGGCCTGGCCCAGTCGAGCACCTGGGCCAGGGTGATGGTGTCATCCTGTTCGCCATGGATCAGGATGGTGTCGGCCGGGACCTCGGGCATGGGCCACTTGCCGGCAGCGGTGCCAACCAGTACCAGGCGTTCGGCCGGGCGCCCTTGCGCCATCAGGCGCTGCTGCAACTGGGCCTGGACAAAGGTGCCGAAGGAAAAGCCGGTCAGGGCAATCGGCAGGCCCGGATAGCGCCCCTGCATATGCTCGAGCATGATGAGCATGTCTTCGGTTTCGCCGGCGCCTTCGTCATGCACGCCTTCGGAGGCGCCCACGCCGCGAAAGTTAAAGCGCGCCGCCACGTAGCCCAGGGCCACGAAGGTGCGGGCCAGGGTGGCGGCAACCTTGTTGTCCATGGTGCCGCCATACAGGGGATGCGGGTGGGCCACCAGCGCAATGCCGCGCGGCGCATCCGGCGGCGCGTCGAGCAGGCATTCCATGTTGCCGGCGTGGCCGGCCAGGGTAAATTTTTCCGATTGTTTGTTCATTGATCCCAGTGCTCAGATCTTCAGGCGTTCCACCACCTTACCGCCCACCAGGTGGGAGTCGATGATGTCGTCAATGTCGGTGGTGTCGACGTAGGTGTACCAGGTTCCTTCGGGATAGACCACCAGCACCGGGCCTTCTTCGCAGCGGTCCAGGCAGCCTGCCTGGTTGACCCGGATCTTGCCGGGCCCGTTCAGTCCCAGCTGCTTGATGCGCTTCTTGGCGTGCTGCTGGGCCACCTGCGCACCCTGGGCGCCGCAGCATGGCCGTCCGTCTTCACGCTGGTTCATGCAGAAGAACACGTGCTGCTGGAAGAATGGCTTGTCGCTCATGGTCTGTTCTTTTCGCGAGGGAAGAAATTGCCATGATAGCGTAGGCGGGGCGATCAGGGGCGATGCGCTTGCGCGCGCCAGGCCCCTGCGGCGCTAGCGGCGGCGGTCGGCCACACGGTTCAGTTTGTGCGACGGCAACATCAAAAACCACACGGCAAGAAGCGGCCAGACCAGGGACAGGAATTGGGCGGCGCCGTTAAAGTTCAGGAACTTGCCCTGGACCCAGCCTTGCAAGGTGGCGGAAAAGTAAGGGTTGACCGGGATGGTGTTCACCACCAGCAAACTGAGCAGCAAGGTGGCGATGGCCAGCCGCCGCTGCGCGACCTGGGGCGCAAATGCCAGGCCCGAGAGCATGATCACGCCAATCAAAAAGCCGCCCTGGGCGCCGGGCGTAATCCAGGCAAAGGCGTTGGCCGGGGTGAACTGCAGGGAGCTGGCCAGGGTCTTGAACAGCAGGCCAATGGCCAGCATGGCCAGCACCAGGCGCGTGCGCGGCGCACCCCGGTTGAGCAGGCACAGCATGGTCAGCACGGCGCCGGTCATGCCGCAGGCCGTGATCACGGTTTCCGACAGCAGGAATTGTTCCGACGTCATGGCCTTGCCGGGGCGCAGCATGGCCACCAGGTCGATGTCGGTGTCGAGTCCGCGCGAGAGCCAGCCGGACAGGATGGGCAGCAGCTGGCCATGCCCGAACAGGTAGCCCACCGGATAGATCTGGGCCAGCGGCCACAGGGCCAGCAGCACCAGGCCCTGGCTGGCGTGGGGTGCGAACCAGCGCTTGCGGGTCTGGTACAGGCGGCTTTCATTGAGGTAGGAACGGGCCCCGGCCAGGCCGATAAAGGCGCCCACCAGGGCGCCGGCCGAATTGGTCATGAAGTCGAGATTGGATGGCACGCGGCTGGGCAGGTACGTCTGCACCGCTTCCATGATGCCCGACACCAGCACCCCCAGCACGGCGGCGCCGATGATGGCCCAGATGCCGCGCAGCCAGGGGTAGATGGCCAGTACCAGCAGCATGCCGAGCGGGATGTAGCCAATGATGTTGACCACCACGTCGAACCCGGTCCAGTACTGCGGCATGTTCAGCGTCAGGAAGGTGAACGGCGACAGGCCGGCACCACGCCAGCCCGAAAACGGGAACCAGCTGGCGTAGACGATCAGCAGCAGGTAGGCCAGCAGCGCGGCCCGCGACACGGGCGATCCGCGCGGCTCGCGCCGTGGTTCGGTGCTGACGACCTCGTTGCCGCTCATTGCTTCGGCACCACCTGCGCGGTGGGCAGGCTGGCCAGCCAGGCCACCATGTCGGCCGCGATGGCGTCGGTGGCGGCGGTCAGGGCGCGTGCGCCGCCGGCCGCATCGGCCGTGGTGGCGCTGATCTTGCGGCTGAAGATTTTCTGGTCGACCAGCTTGTGCTGCTGGAACAGCGATGCACGCAGGGTCACCTGGCCATAGCTTTGCGCCACGCTGTCGAAGCTGTGGTTGAAGTCATCCATTTCCAGGCGCAGGATCTTGATCCCGGCCGAGGCGTCGGTCGGCGTGAGCACCTTGGCGCCGCTCTGGCCGAAGCGTGTCTTGAGGCGCTGGGTGACCAGCTGCAGGGGCGTGGCTGCCCAGCGGCTGTTGCTGTACACGCGCGACTGCAGGGGATCGGCGTAATTGAGCCGGTAGTACATGCGCTCGCTGTCAAAGGCGGCCGAGCCGGTGACGTCGGTCACCACCACGGCATCGATCGATGCCGGTGCCGGTGCGGCGGCCGTGGTGGCGGGGCCGAAGTCGTAGCTGGCATTGCGCGGCGCCTTTTCGGTGGCGCAGCCGGCCAGCAGCACTGCGGCCAGGAGGGCGCCCAGGGCGGCGGCGCGGGGCAGGAATGGCGTCAGGGATGAATGCATGCTGGTCCTCATTTGGTCGGTGGCACAAAGCCCGGTTCACCCGGGCCGGGCGCGCCGTCCGGGGCGCCGAACAGGATGCTTTGCGGGCGGTTGCTCAGGGCGTCGGCGGTGCGGCGCACGGCGCGCAGCGAGGTCTTGGCCTCGTCGGCCATGCTGGTCAGGTGCGGCAGGGTTTGCAGTTCCAGTTCGCTGGTGACCGCTTCGAGCGAGCCGCCCACGCGGTCGACCGTCGTGTTCAGGCGCGCGATCGGCCCGTCCGGCGCCTGCAGCGTGGTGGCCAGCTGGTCGTAATTGCGGGCAGCCTGGTTGGCGCTGTTGGACAGGTCGCGGATCGAGACCAATGTCTGGTCGGCCTGGTTGGCCAGGGCCGGCAGGCGGGCCAGGGTTGGCTCCAGCGCGCGCGGCACCGCTTCCAGCGCGTCGGCCGCTTTTCCCACGCGGTCAAAGGCGCCCAGGATCACCTTCTGGTTGGCCGGGCTGACCAGGTTTTCGACGCTGGTGGCAATGCGCTCGGCTTTTTCCAGGATCACCATGCCGCGCTTTTCCAGCTGGTCCAGAAAGCCCGGGCGCAGCGGGATGCGGGCCACCTGCTGCGCGCTGCTGGGCAGCAGGGCCGAGCCGACCTTTTCATCATCGAGCTGAATGAAGGCAATGCCCGTCACGCCCTGGTAGCCAAGGGTGGCGAAGGTGGTGCGCGTGACCGGGGCCGCCTTGTCCACCGACAGGCGAATCAGGATCTGGCCGGCGCGCGACTGGTCAAAGATGATCTCGTCGACCTTGCCCACTTCCAGGCCGCGGTAGCGCACCGTGGCCTGGGGATTCAAGCCCGGGATCGACTGCACGGTGGCGATTTCGTAGGGCACGCGCTCGGTATTGTCGCGGTTGAACCAGAGGCCCGCCAGGACGGTGGCCACCAGCAGGGCAATGGTGAAAAAGCCCGTCATTAAAGCATGCGATCTGTTTTCCATTATTCTTTCTCCGTGTCGTTCGCCGCTTCCGTTTCATCGAGCACTTCCAGCGCGCGCTGGCCGCGCGCACCCAGGAAGAACTGCTTGATGAAGGGATGGTCCACTTCCAGTACATCGCGCGTCGGGCCGACCGCGATCACGTGTTTTTCGGCCAGCACCGCCACGCGCGTGGTCAGGGCAAAAAGGGTATCGAGGTCGTGCGTGACCATGACCACCGTCAGGCCCAGCTCGCGGTGCAGCGACTGGATCAGCGCCACAAAGGCGTCCGACAGGTCCGGGTCGAGACCGGCGGTCGGCTCGTCCAGGAACAGCAGCTGCGGCTCCAGGGCCAGGGCGCGTGCCAGCGAGGCGCGCTTGATCATGCCGCCCGACAGGTCGGACGGCATCTTGTTGGCGTGCTCGATCCCGAGGCCCACCATGTGCATCTTGAGCAGCACGGCGTCGTAGATCACGTCTTCCGGCAGGGCGCGCAGTTCGCGCAGCGGCAGGGCGATATTGTCGAACACCGACAGCGCCGAGTACATGGCGCCCTGCTGGAACAGCATGCCCCAGTGGTTGCGCATGCGCTGCAGCTGTTCGGCGTCGGCCTCGCTGATGTCTTCGCCAAACACTTTCACGCAGCCGCGCGCGGGACGCTCCAGGCCCAGCATCTGACGCAGCAGCACGGTCTTGCCGGTGCCCGAGCCGCCCACGATGGTCATGATCTCGCCCGAGAAAATCTCGAGGTTGAGGTCCTGGTGCACCACGGTCTTGCCGAACTTGGTCCACAGGCCCTTGATCTCGACCACCACCGGGCCGACTTCTTCGTCCGGTTTCATGTTGAGGGCCTGGGTGCGGCGCGTGAATTTGATGTCGCCCATCAGAACCCCACGTCGCTGAAGATGATGGCATACACGGCGTCGGCCAGGATCACCACGGTAATGGCGGTGACGACCGAGGTGGTGGTGCCGCGCCCCAGGCTTTCGGTATTGGGCTTGATGCGCAAGCCGAAGTGGCAGGACACCAGCGCGATCAGGACGCCGAAGGTGGTGCCCTTGAGCAGGCCGATCAGGTAGTTCGCCAGCGGCACGGCGTCGGGCAGGCTTTGCAGGAAGTAGCTGGCCGACAGGCCCAGCTGCACCTTGGCCGCGGCCATGCCGCCAATCAGGGCCACGGCATCGGTCCACACCACCAGCAGCGGCATGGAAATGGCCAGGGCCAGCACCTTGGGCATGATCAGGCGGTAGCCGTGCGAGATGCCCATGACCAGCATGGCGTCGAGTTCTTCGGTCACGCGCATCACGCCCAGCTGGGCAGTGATGGAGGAGCCCGAGCGGCCCGCGACCAGGATAGCGGCCAGCAAGGGGCCCAGTTCGCGGATCACGGCCAGGCCCACCAGGTCGACAATAAAGGCGTCGCCGCCGTAGGCGCGCAGCTGCTGGGCCGCCAGGAATGACAGCACCACGCCAATCAGAAAGCCCACCAGGGCCGTGATGCCAAGGGCCTGGAAGCCGGAGTGGTAGATATTGGCCGACACTTCGCGCCAGGGACCGGTGCGCGGATGGAGCACGAAGCGCCACAGGTCTTGCACCACGGTGCCGATCAGGCTGATGAAGCCGCCCAGGTGCTGGAAAAAGGTCATGACGCCAAAGCCCAGCTTCATGACCCAGGTCAGGCGGTTCTTTTGCGGCTTGGCCACCTGCAGCTTGCCCGCTTCCTCGATGCGCAGGAACAGTTCTTCCTGGCGATCGGCCAGCTTGAGCGAGGCGGGACGCTGCTTGCCCCAGCTGTTCCAGAACATCTGGGCGCCAATGTGGTCCAGGCTGGTGAGCTGGCTCAGGTCCCATGCCACTGCCTGGCCCTTGAACGAGGCCAGGGTGGCAGTGAGGTTCTTGATGGCGCCGCACTGGGCCAGCGCATGGACTTGCCAGATGCCGGACGCGATGACGACCGCTTGCCCCGCGCCATCTTGGGCGCGGTTGACGGTCAATGTTGGCGCATTTTCAATCGGCATTGCGCCAGTGTAAAAGAGATTCGGTACATCCGCTATCCTCATTCGTGCGCATCGGTACGCCAGCTCACGCTGCCAGGTGTCGGACCTGGCGCGCCGGGGCGCTGGTGGCCGCGGCGGGAGCGCTTTGCTTGCGCATTTTGGGGGCGTCGGCCTGGCCGGCATGATCGCTGGCCACGAGGGCCGCGGCATCCTGCTGAGGCATGCCCTGCAGCTGCAGCCACTGCGTCACCAGCGCGGCGAGCTTGTCGAGGGCAATGCGGTGGGTGGCATCGAGCTTGCTGTAGAGCCAGTCGGAAAAGGCCATGAAGCGGGCAAAGGGCGCCTCGCCCAACAAAGGCCCGAGCGTATTGGCAAAGCGGCCCGAATTGGCCACCAGGTCCCAGTAGCGGGCAAAGCGCACCAGGCGCTGCATGTCCGCGAAATCGATCAGGCTGGTGGCCAGGATGGTGTAGGGCGGATAGGGATCGAATACCATGCGGAATGCTTCCGTGTGGCGGATGATGGGCGTGCCGCGCAGGCGCTTGAGGATGCCGAACTGGATTTCGTGGGGCTTGAGCGCAACCAGCTGGTCGAAGCCGCGCGCAAAACTGGCAATATCCTCGCCCGGCAGGCCGGCAATCAGGTCCACGTGCAGGTGGGCGTGCGAGTGTGCCATCAGCCAGCGGATATTGTCGGCTGCCTTGGCATTGTCCTGGCGCCGGCTCACGAGGGCCTGTACTTCAGGATTGAAGCTCTGGATGCCGATTTCAAATTGCAGTGCGCCCGGCGGGAACTTGCTGATCCCTTCCTTGAGTGCATCGGGCAGGTGGTCGGGCACCAGTTCAAAGTGGGCGTAGACGGGGTCGTCCGGATTGGCGGCCAGCTTGTCGAGGAAGAACTGCATGATCTTCAGGCTGGTCTTGATGTTGAGATTGAAGGTGCGGTCGACAAACTTGAACAGGCGGGCGCCGCGGGCGTGCAGGCTTTCCAGCTCGGCCAGGAAGGTGTCGAGCGCAAACGGCCAGGCCGTCTTGTCCAGTGCCGACAGGCAGAATTCACACTTGAAGGGGCAGCCGCGCGAGGCTTCCACGTACAGGGTGCGGTGGGCAATGTCCTGGTCGGTGTACAGCGCGTAGGGCAGCTTGATCTCGGCCATCGGAGGCTGGACGCCTGCATGCACCTTCATCAAGGGCTGGGGGCCGTGCAGGATTTGTGCGCACAGCTGGGGAAAGGTGACGTCGCCCCAGCCGGTGACGAGGTAGTCGGCCAGCTGCACAATCTGCTGCTCGGCCGGCTCGAACGACACTTCCGGCCCGCCCAGCACGATTTTGACGTCCGGCGCCACGCGCTTGAGCATGGCGACCACGCGCGTGGTTTCTTCGACGTTCCATATATACACGCCAAAGCCGATGATGCGCGGCGCGTGGGCCAGCAGGCGCTCCACGATCTCAGTGGTCTTGGCGCCGATCACGAATTCCTGCAGCCGGGTCTGGTCCTGGAGTTCGCCCATGTTGGCCAGCAGGTAGCGCAAACCAAGCGATGCGTGGGCGTAGCGGGCGTTGAGGGTGGAGAGCAGGATGGTCATGGCAGGGGCGGCGCGGGGAAAGCGCTATTTTACCTGCGGCGGCTGACCGGGGACCGATGTCTCCGGCGCGCGGGGGTAGCAGTCCAGAACGTTTCACGAAAAGACAAGCCTGGTAGGGAACGCGCGATGTACAATTGCTAACTAACGGTAACGCACGCCGGCTGGGTTCCGGCAGCGCCGGGTATGCGATTGTCCATGTGATACCGAAGTGCCGCCGCAGGCGAGGCGCATCGCCTGTCGGTTGTGGATATGCAACGGATATTTCTTTTAGTTACTCGAAGGGTCCGCTGGCTTTGTTAGTATTGGGTTTCTTGTTTACAGCATTCTTTGGTCTTCTATGGTTAATACTCGTGCAATTGTCCTGGTAACCGGCATCCTTGCATGCAGCGGTGTCCAGGCGCAGCAGATGTACAAGACGGTCGGTCCTGACGGGAAGGTCACGTTTTCCGACCGTCCGGCCCTCGAAAGTGCTGCCAAGCTCAGCGTTATGCGTTCGAATACCTTGCGCCCCGTGAACACGCCGGGCGCTCCGGCCGAAGCGGCGCCCGCTCCCCTGCCCGCCCCTGCGGTGGCCAGCGGCCCGGCACCCGAGATCACGCCCCAGGTGGAGGCGGCCATCATGGCCGTCATGGCCCAGGCCGAATTCCCTCGTCGCTTTTACCCATTTTGCAATAGCACGGAAGCCAGCGCGCGGGCCTTCAACCAGGCCGCGAATGGGTGGAAGGCACGCAACATGGACGCGGTCGAGCACCAGCGGCGTTTGCTGATGCAGGTCGTGACACCCGTCAAGCGTGCGGAAATGCAGGCCAAGGTGGCGGCCCTGGTCAACGGGGAAGTGGCAAAAGTGGGCAATCTGACGGTGCCGGAAAGGCAGAAGTGGTGCGCCGAGGCCATTGTGGAATTACGCGGTGACAGCTCCACCATCAGCCAGCCTGACATGATGGCTGTCGCGATCCCTTCGCCGCGGCGGCGCTAGCGTAAAAGGGCCGGGAGGCCTTTCGGTAATAATTTTGCTATTCAAAACAACACTTCTTGCACTTTTGTCAGGTATGATGTTGTTTCGATATTTAAAGCATTGTTGCCGAAATGAAAAATCAAGCTTTCCTCTTCCTGGTGATCATGGCCGCCTCCAGCGGCGCTTCCGCGCAGCTGTACAAGACCGTCTCGGCCAGCGGCAAGGTGGTGTATTCAGACCGCCCGGCCGATACGGGTGCCAGCAAGGTCAGCGTGATCGGCCCTGTCGCCCAGCAGGCGCCCACCCGGGCCAGCACTGAAGAGGAAGGCACGCGCCGCCACGTAGCCGGCAGGAGCATGCCCGGCGCATCGGCGGGGCAAACGCTGCACACGGCTGACCGCGGCGGGTCAAATGGCAAGCTTGAGCGCATGGATGTAGAAATTGTCATGGTGTCGGGCAAGGCGCTGGTGGGCGCGGGCACCGTTGTCACCACCGCAGCCGGCGTGCGCACAAACTAGAGCAACACTTATTGCAACTCTGTCAGGTAAGATGCGGAATTGCTATCTTATCTGAAGCGTTTTGATGAACAAGAAATATCTTTGCCTTGCCCTGTCCGCTGTTTCCCTTGTTTCACAGGCCGAGGTGCGCAAGATCGTCACGAATAACGGCAAGGTCGTGTATACCAACGTGGCGGCCGCTGCTTCCACTGCCCGTCCCATGCCCGATGTGCTGCCTGCCGATGTGATCGGGGCAGTGTCCAACATCATCGGTGTGGCCCAGCTGGTGGGGCGCAGCAGCGAGTTTTGCGGTAGTGTGTTTCCAGCCTCTCAAAAGAAATTTTCAGCCTCGGCATATCACTGGCAGCGCCGCAACGCTGCTGTGGTGTCGCACAAGGACCGCGTCATGTCCCACGGCGACCAGGTGCTGGTCGCGGCTGCGCTCAACAGCGATGCCCTGCGCAAGACGGAAGCCATGCTGCGCCCGGTCATCAAGGGCTCGGCAGCAGAACAGGGCAGGTGGTGCGCGCAAGCCTTCGCCGATGTCGATCGTGGCCGGCTCGACCTGGCCGGCCGGGCGTCCATCGTGCCCCTCATGCGTATCGCTCCCTGAAATATATTTTTCATGCCTCTTGCCAAGTTAATGGCGCCTTGCTATAGTTCGCCTCCCGTTGAAAAGCACGCAGAATCAAGTGCTTGCGAAAGTTTCATCGGAACCGCATGAACTGCGGGGTAGTAAAAAAGAGGTTGACGAGAATCGCGAAACGCTGCATAATCTCACCTCTCTGCTGCAACGAACACAACGCTTCGTAGCCTGCAGCAAGGCAGTACCGAATACGAGTTCTTTAAAAATTAACAGTCGATAAGTGTGGGCGTTTGATGAAGGTGCCAACAGAGCGAAAGCGCTGTTGAATACTTAAATTATCAAATGTTCACAAGAAAGAAATATAGGCGCTACGAAAGTAGTGGCCTGTCAGTATTTTGAGTGAGCGAATTCGGACCAATGGGACGAATTCGGGCAGAAATGCCCGACAAACAGAGATTGAACTGAAGAGTTTGATCCTGGCTCAGATTGAACGCTGGCGGCATGCCTTACACATGCAAGTCGAACGGCAGCGCGGGGCAACCTGGCGGCGAGTGGCGAACGGGTGAGTAATATATCGGAACGTACCCTGGAGTGGGGGATAACGTAGCGAAAGTTACGCTAATACCGCATACGATCTAAGGATGAAAGTGGGGGATCGCAAGACCTCATGCTCCTGGAGCGGCCGATATCTGATTAGCTAGTTGGTGGGGTAAAGGCCTACCAAGGCATCGATCAGTAGCTGGTCTGAGAGGACGACCAGCCACACTGGAACTGAGACACGGTCCAGACTCCTACGGGAGGCAGCAGTGGGGAATTTTGGACAATGGGCGCAAGCCTGATCCAGCAATGCCGCGTGAGTGAAGAAGGCCTTCGGGTTGTAAAGCTCTTTTGTCAGGGAAGAAACGGTGAGGGCTAATATCTCTTGCTAATGACGGTACCTGAAGAATAAGCACCGGCTAACTACGTGCCAGCAGCCGCGGTAATACGTAGGGTGCAAGCGTTAATCGGAATTACTGGGCGTAAAGCGTGCGCAGGCGGTTTTGTAAGTCTGTCGTGAAATCCCCGGGCTCAACCTGGGAATTGCGATGGAGACTGCAAGGCTAGAATCTGGCAGAGGGGGGTAGAATTCCACGTGTAGCAGTGAAATGCGTAGAGATGTGGAGGAACACCGATGGCGAAGGCAGCCCCCTGGGTCAAGATTGACGCTCATGCACGAAAGCGTGGGGAGCAAACAGGATTAGATACCCTGGTAGTCCACGCCCTAAACGATGTCTACTAGTTGTCGGGTTTTAATTAACTTGGTAACGCAGCTAACGCGTGAAGTAGACCGCCTGGGGAGTACGGTCGCAAGATTAAAACTCAAAGGAATTGACGGGGACCCGCACAAGCGGTGGATGATGTGGATTAATTCGATGCAACGCGAAAAACCTTACCTACCCTTGACATGTACGGAAGCCACGAGAGATCGAGGTGTGCTCGAAAGAGAGCCGTAACACAGGTGCTGCATGGCTGTCGTCAGCTCGTGTCGTGAGATGTTGGGTTAAGTCCCGCAACGAGCGCAACCCTTGTCATTAGTTGCTACGAAAGAGCACTCTAATGAGACTGCCGGTGACAAACCGGAGGAAGGTGGGGATGACGTCAAGTCCTCATGGCCCTTATGGGTAGGGCTTCACACGTCATACAATGGTACATACAGAGGGCCGCCAACCCGCGAGGGGGAGCTAATCCCAGAAAGTGTATCGTAGTCCGGATTGTAGTCTGCAACTCGACTACATGAAGTTGGAATCGCTAGTAATCGCGGATCAGCATGTCGCGGTGAATACGTTCCCGGGTCTTGTACACACCGCCCGTCACACCATGGGAGCGGGTTTTACCAGAAGTAGGTAGCTTAACCGTAAGGAGGGCGCTTACCACGGTAGGATTCGTGACTGGGGTGAAGTCGTAACAAGGTAGCCGTATCGGAAGGTGCGGCTGGATCACCTCCTTTCTAGAGTTGCACCTGGTTATAGAACCAGTCACCAAACGTCCACACTTATCGGCTGTTGAATTTAGAACGCGCATTCTCTGGAAAGTGCAAACTCAAGCATGTTCATGCTTCGGTTTGATCTTTTAGAGATTAAATGTGTTTTGTTCTTTAACAATCTGGAAGAAGTAAAGTTTTATGTCAATCCGTGAAAACGGTTTGGCAGGGTAGTAATCACAGTATCAACAAACAAAGCAACAACGCTGTACATTCTTATCTCTGTAACGTCTTTTCTGCTTAGTCGGCGGGAGAGGCTAACGTTATAGGGACAAGCGAATAAGTGCACATGGTGGATGCCTTGGCGATTACAGGCGATGAAGGACGTAGTAGCTTGCGATAAGCTGCGGGGAGTGAGCAAACACACTTTGATCCGCAGATTTCCGAATGGGGAAACCCGGCCTTTTAGGTCATTGCATACTGAATACATAGGTATGCAAAGCGAACGCGGCGAACTGAAACATCTAAGTAGCTGCAGGAAAATAAATCAACCGAGATTCCCAAAGTAGTGGCGAGCGAAATGGGATGAGCCTGCATGATTTAGCACGACGCATAGTAGAACGGATTGGAAACTCCGGCCATAGAGGGTGATAGCCCCTTATACGAAATGCGATGTGTGGAACTAAGTATGCGACAAGTAGGGCGGGACACGAGAAATCCTGTCTGAATATGGGGGGACCATCCTCCAAGGCTAAATACTCGTAATCGACCGATAGTGAACCAGTACCGTGAGGGAAAGGCGAAAAGAACCCCGGGAGGGGAGTGAAATAGATCCTGAAACCGTGTGCATACAAACAGTAGGAGCGGACTTGTTCCGTGACTGCGTACCTTTTGTATAATGGGTCAGCGACTTACATTCAGTGGCAAGGTTAACCATATAGGGAAGCCGTAGAGAAATCGAGTCCGAATAGGGCGACAGTCGCTGGGTGTAGACCCGAAACCAAGTGATCTACTCATGGCCAGGATGAAGGTGCGGTAACACGCCCTGGAGGTCCGAACCCACTAATGTTGAAAAATTAGGGGATGAGCTGTGGGTAGGGGTGAAAGGCTAAACAAACTTGGAAATAGCTGGTTCTCTCCGAAAACTATTTAGGTAGTGCCTCAAGTATCACCATCGGGGGTAGAGCACTGTTATGGCTAGGGGGTCATTGCGACTTACCAAACCATTGCAAACTCCGAATACCGATGAGTGCGAGCTTGGGAGACAGACGTCGGGTGCTAACGTCCGGCGTCAAGAGGGAAACAACCCAGACCGCCAGCTAAGGTCCCAAAGATTGGCTAAGTGGAAAACGAAGTGGGAAGGCTAAAACAGTCAGGATGTTGGCTTAGAAGCAGCCATCATTTAAAGAAAGCGTAATAGCTCACTGATCGAGTCGTCCTGCGCGGAAGATGTAACGGGGCTAAGCCAGTCACCGAAGCTGCGGATATATTTCTCGATGCTTGCATCTTGATCTATATGGTAGGAGAGCGTTCTGTAAGCCTGTGAAGGTGTCTTGTAAAGGATGCTGGAGGTATCAGAAGTGCGAATGCTGACATGAGTAGCGATAATGGGGGTGAAAAGCCCCCACGCCGTAAGCCCAAGGTTTCCTGTTCAACGTTCATCGGAGCAGGGTGAGTCGGCCCCTAAGGCGAGGCAGAGATGCGTAGCTGATGGGAAGCAGGTTAATATTCCTGCACCGTCGTATGATGCGATGGGGGGACGGATCGCGGAAGGTTGTCCAACTGTTGGAATAGTTGGTTTTTGGCTCATAGAAGGTGCTTAGGCAAATCCGGGCACGTAATTCAAGGGGTTGAGACGAGGGTCCTTGCGACCCGAAGCAATCGGAAGTGGTTCCAAGAAAAGCCTCTAAGCTTCAGTCATACGAGACCGTACCGCAAACCGACACAGGTGGGCGAGATGAGTATTCTAAGGCGCTTGAGAGAACTCGGGAGAAGGAACTCGGCAAATTGGTACCGTAACTTCGGGAAAAGGTACGCCCCGGTAGCTTGGCTGATTTACTTCAGTAGGGCGAAAGGGTTGCAATAAACTGGTGGCTGCGACTGTTTAATAAAAACACAGCACTCTGCAAACACGAAAGTGGACGTATAGGGTGTGACGCCTGCCCGGTGCTGGAAGATTAAATGATGGGGTGCAAGCTCTTGATTGAAGTCCCAGTAAACGGCGGCCGTAACTATAACGGTCCTAAGGTAGCGAAATTCCTTGTCGGGTAAGTTCCGACCTGCACGAATGGCGTAACGATGGCCACACTGTCTCCTCCCGAGACTCAGCGAAGTTGAAATGTTTGTGATGATGCAATCTACCCGCGGCTAGACGGAAAGACCCCATGAACCTTTACTGTAGCTTTGCATTGGACTTTGAACCAATCTGTGTAGGATAGGTGGGAGGCTTTGAAGCGGGGACGCCAGTTCTCGTGGAGCCATCCTTGAAATACCACCCTGGTTTGTTTGAGGTTCTAACCTTGGTCCGTTATCCGGATCGGGGACAGTGCATGGTAGGCAGTTTGACTGGGGCGGTCTCCTCCTAAAGTGTAACGGAGGAGTTCGAAGGTACGCTAGATACGGTCGGACATCGTGTTGATAGTGCAATGGCATAAGCGTGCTTAACTGCGAGACTGACAAGTCGAGCAGGTACGAAAGTAGGACATAGTGATCCGGTGGTTCTGTATGGAAGGGCCATCGCTCAACGGATAAAAGGTACTCTGGGGATAACAGGCTGATTCCTCCCAAGAGTTCATATCGACGGGGGAGTTTGGCACCTCGATGTCGGCTCATCACATCCTGGGGCTGTAGCCGGTCCCAAGGGTATGGCTGTTCGCCATTTAAAGTGGTACGTGAGCTGGGTTTAAAACGTCGTGAGACAGTTTGGTCCCTATCTGCCGTGGGCGTTGGAAATTTGAAGGGGGCTGCTCCTAGTACGAGAGGACCGGAGTGGACAGACCTCTGGTGTACCGGTTGTCACGCCAGTGGCATTGCCGGGTAGCTAAGTCTGGAAGAGATAACCGCTGAAAGCATCTAAGCGGGAAACTTGCCTTAAGATGAGATTTCCCAGAGCCTTGAGCTCTTTAAAGGGTCGTTCGAGACCAGGACGTTGATAGGTCAGGTGTGGAAGTGCAGTAATGCATTAAGCTAACTGATACTAATTGCCCGTACGGCTTGTCCCTATAACCTTAGCAGGTACAGAGATAAGAATTGCGCGTGTTGCCTTGTTGTTGATATCTCGAGCACTACCCCGTAGTTCATTACTACGAATACAAAACTTACTTCTTCCAGATTCAAGGTGCAGCTGCCCCGTTGTGGAGCTGTTACCTGTACAAGTTATGCCTGATGACCATAGTAAATCGGTACCACCCCTTCCCATCCCGAACAGGACCGTGAAACGATTTTACGCCGATGATAGTGCTGCAACCAGTGTGAAAGTAGGTTATCGTCAGGCTAGTTATAAGAGAAAAACCCCGGAGCAGAAATGCCTCGGGGTTTTTTTTCGTCCGGTGAAAATATGATGACACCCTGGATTTTGCGTACCCCTCAAGCGGCGCCCGCCATGCGCCTGATCTGCTTCGCCTATGCCGGTGGCAATGCCCGCATGTACGCGCAATGGCAGGCAGCGCTTGGCCCGGAAATTGAAGTGTGGGCCGTGCAGCTGCCAGGCCGTGGTACCCGGCGCAGCGAAGAACCTTTCACCTCGCTGGCCGAATTGATTGCGGTGTTGTCAGACATCCTGCGTCCCGAGGATCAGCTGCCCTTCATGTTCTTCGGCCACAGCCTGGGTGCACTCATTGCGTTTGAACTCACGCGCCATTTCGCCGCCCATGATAGTCGGCTGCCCGATCGCCTCATGGTTTCGGCGGCCAACGCGCCGGGCCGGCGCAATCGTTCACGCGGCCTGCACACCATGGGCGACGACGAATTGATCGAGCAATTGCGGGGATTTAACGGCACGCCTCCCGCGGTCATGAAGTACCGCGAGCTGCTGGTCATGGCGCTGCCGGCCATACGCGCCGATTTTGCCGTGTCCGAAACCTATCAGTACCGCGCCGGGCCGCGCCTGCCGGTACCGCTCACGGTGCTGGCCGGCCGCGGCGATCCTTTGACAAGCAACGTGCAAATCGAGGCGTGGGCATGTGAAACAAGCGCGCCGTGCGAGGTGCACTGGTTTGACGGCGACCACTTCTTCATCAACGAACAAGAAGCTGCCGTGCTTGAGCTGATTCGCCTTAGTGTGGCTGCATCCAGTGCGAACGCTTGACGATATCGCCGATCATGTCTGCCGTTACTGCTGACAAGGTCCATCCCAGGTGGCCATGCCCGGTGTTATAAAACACGCAGGGAGATTTGCCGCGCCCGACCCGCGGCAGCATGGTCGGCATCATCGGGCGCAAACCTGCCCAGGGCACGACACTGCGGGTGTTAATGCCCGGGAAGCATTCATGGACCCAGTCGACCAGCGGCCGGATGCGGTCGGCCCGGATATCGCGATTGAAGCCATTGAATTCAGCGGTACCCGCCACGCGGAAGCGTTCATCGCCCAGCCGGCTGGTGACCAGTTTGGTCGCATCGTCCAGCAGGCTGACCGTGGGCGCCGCGGCCTGGCTGGCAGCATCGTGCAGATTGACCGTGATTGAATAGCCTTTGACGGGATAGATATTGACCCGGTCGCCCAGTGACGCGGCCAGGCTGCGGCTGGCGGTGCCGGCGCAGACCACCACGCCGTCAAAAACAGTGGTCTCTTCATCGTTACCCCGCCCGACCGAGATGCTGACGGCACTGCCGTCGGTCACCACACCGGCCACTTCACGTCCGTGCATGAAGCGCACGCCCAGGCGCTGCGCTGCATGGGCCAGGCCCACCGTGAATTTGTGGATGTCGCCGGTGGCGTCGCTGTCGGTGAAAAAGCCGCCGTAGTAGTTCCCCGCCAGGGTCGGTTCAATGGCGCGCATCTCCGACGGCGTGACTGCGCGGCGCTCAAGGCCGCCTTGTGCCAGCATGCGGGTCACGTTGGCGGCGTGGTCAAAGCTGGCCTTGTCGCGGTAGATGTGCAGGATGCCTTTGCGCTTGGCATCAAAATCAATATTCTCATCCTCCGCCCAGGCAAACAGGTGCTTGCGGGCGGCAATGGCCAGGCGCGCGGTTTCCACCGTGTTGGCGTGGTAATGCGGGATGGCGGCGATGAATTCGGCGAACCAGGACAATTTGTGCCAGCTCGGTGTCGGATTGACCAGCAAGGGCGCGTCGCGGGTGAGCATCCACTTGATGCCTTTCAGGAGCGTGGAGCTGTGATTCCATACTTCCGCATTGGAAGCGGACAGCTGGCCGCCGTTGGCAAACGAGGTTTCCATGCCGGTGTAGCGGTGCTTTTCGATGACGGTGACGGTATAGCCGCGTTTGGCGAGCGCGTACGCCGTCGTGACGCCGGTAATGCCGCCGCCGATAACTGCAATGGTTTTCATGTAGATCAGGTCCAGAAGGTCATTGAAAGGAAATCCGCACGCACCATGCGCGCAGGACACCCCCTCTGTGCTGGACCTGAGAGATTCACCGCCACGCCTGTGCGGTTTGCTCCTTCGGTGCATCGGGTGACGAGATCCGATGGCTCTTCAGAGTGCATGTGCAATATCGGTCCCTGGGCCTGAGAGATTCCGGGGCGGTTGCTCCTTCGGCGCTGCCGCATGCGGCAGACTCTCCCGATATCGCGTTGGCATTGCGCCAACAACGCGGCAAGCTTAAACCACTGCCGTCCAAATCCCAAGCCTTATTTGCTAGGTCTCGCCGCTGAGGTAGCCGCTGTTGCTTTCCCGGCAGCGTTTGCGCTCGAACCATGGGAAGGCCAGCCAGAGACCGACCAGCACAAACACGGTCGCCAGCGCGCCCGCGATGCTCACGTCAAGCTTGCGCGTGGCCACGAAGATCACGGTGAACATATCCAGCGCCAGGCCGGCGGCCAGTGGCCACAGCGCCGAGCGCAGCAGGGCAGCGGAGCGCTTGATCATCCGGCGCGACACGTATGCCGGCCCCACGATGCGGTAATAAATGGCGGGCGTCATCACCAGCGCCACCGCCAGGATGACCATGGCCAGGCTGACCAGGTGGCAGGTCACTGCGAACGCGGGCAAGCCGCCAAAGCGTTCACTGAACACGGCAATGGTCTGGAAACCAAACAGCGCCTGCACACCGGGAAGAATGACGCGCGCCTCTTCGATAATGTCGCGCATCTCTTCATGAAAATTATTTGTCTCTTGTGCTTTTTCCATGAACGAACAGTACCGGTATTCCTCCTGGTCATCAATAGCGCACTGTTGAACTGCGCCCGAACACGTTGAGTCCAATCAATGCAGCTTGTCAGCGGCTTCGTAGTATTGCCTTTCGATCGTGCGTTGATGTTTTCTGACAGGGGTGGCCATGATGAGAAGCGGCAGATGGGCAGTGCGGGCAGTGGCGGCGGCGATCTGCCTGATGGGCAGCGGCTGCGGCCGGGTGGAGCTGGCCTTTGGCGAGGCGCCCCGGCACAGCCAGGTACAGGCGGACATCACGCGCACCAGTTACGGGCTGGCCCACATCCGGGCTGACGATTTCCGGGGCCTGGGATACGGGCTGGCATATGCCTACGCCCAGGATAATCTGTGCATGTTCGCGGACACCCTGCTGACAGTGCGTGGCGAACGGTCCCGCTATTTCGGCCCCGCCGCATCGGCAACGGAGCCTGCCAACGGCGAGTATGGTGCCGCCATTTATTACGTCAAGCTCAACAACCTCGACAGCGATTTCTTTTTCAAGGGCTATCTCGACATCGAGCAATTGCGCGCCGGCTATGCGGCAGGCAGCCGGGACACGCAGGAACTGCTGGAAGGCTACGTCATCGGCTACAACCGCTATCTGAAAGACCACGCGGGGCGCTACCCGGCGGCGTGCAACAACGCGGCCTGGGTCAAGCCGATCACGGTCGACGACATGTACCGGGTGCTGGCAGAAAAAGCCCTGCACGCTACGGGCGAAGTGTTCGCCCAGGAATTTGTGAACGGGGGACGATCCCCCGGGCAGGCACTCCCGTCCGCGCCGGCCGGACCCGCCAACGGGGCCCTGCTGCAGGAGCGGCTGCGCCGCCTGACGCGGGAGCAGCTGGGCAGCAACGCGCTGGCCATCGGCAGCGACTTGAGTGCCACGGGGCGCGGCCTGTTGTTGGGCAATCCTCATTACCCGTGGACCAGTACCGACCGCTTCTACCAGGCGCACCTTACCGTGCCCGGGAGCTACGATGCCATGGGCGTGATTCTGGGGGGCATTCCCCTGGTCGTGATTGGCTTTAACAGGGACGTGGCCTGGAGTCATACCGTGACCGCCGCCGTCCACTTCACCACGTTCAAGCTTGCGCTGGACGGGCGCGACCCGGCCGGCACCACCTACCTCATTGACGGGGTGGCCGAAAAGATGAGCAGCCGCCAAGTATCCGTGGATGTGCGTGAGGCGGACGGGAGCATGACTGCGCGCAGCAAGACCTTTTATTTCAGTCGCCACGGGGCAGTTGTCGTATGGCCTGCTGCCGGCCTGGGATGGACTGCCAGTGAAGTGACGGTACTGGGCGACCCCAACCGCAACAATACGCGCCTCATGGACCAATGGCTGGGCATTGGTCGGGCACAAAGCGTTGCGGAACTCAAGTCCGCGCTCGATCGGACGGCGGGACTGCCGTGGGTGAACACGGTGGCGGCAGACCGGCACGGCAACACCCTGTATGCGGACGCCAGTGTCGTGCCGCACATGGAAACAGCAAAGTTCCTGTCGGATTGCTTGCTGTTCGAACCGTTGCTGACCTTTGACGGAACACGATCGGCATGTGGCTGGGGCAGCGATCCGGATACACCACCCGGCATCTTCTCACCAGCGCGCGCACCCTTTGCCATGCGTACGGATTATGCAGGCAACTCCAATGATTCCTATTGGCTCAACAATGCCCGGGCCTTGCTGACCGGACCTGCGCCCTACGGCTACTCACCCCTGTATGGCCCGGTCAACGCTGCGCAATCGCTGCGCACCCGCATAGGATTTGTGCAGCTGGAGGAACAGATCGCGCAGCGCGGCCGCTTGCAGCTGCAGGACTTGCAGGAACTGGCGTTTGCCAACCGCATCCATGCCGCCGAGCTGGTCCTGCCCGACTTGCTGCCGCACTGCCTGGCGTCGTCCGATGCGCAGGTGCGGGCCGGCTGCGCCGCATTGGCCGGCTGGGACCGGCGGGCCAATCTGGAAAGCCGGGGCGCCGTCCTGTTTCGCGAATTCTGGCTGCAGGTTGCCAATGCTCCGGGCAAGTGGGCAGTGCCGTTCGATCCCCGCGATCCTGTCCACACGCCGCGCGCTCTGGCTGCGGGCCTTGTCCCTGACATGCTGGCTTCGCTCAAGCGGAGCGTGCAGAAACTGGAGATGCTGGGCGTCCCCCTGGATGGGCCGCTCGGGCAGTACCAGAGTGACACGCGCGGCGGTGTCCGGGTGCCAATTCACGGGGGCATCGGCAATGTCGATGGTTCCTACAATTCCCTGACCATGGGCTCGCCGCTGCGGGCCACTGGGTACGAGAACGTGATCTGGGGCACGAGTTACGTGCAGACGGTCACCTTTGACCACAAGGGGCCGGTGGCCGAGGGCATGCTGGTGTATGGGCAATCCGTGGACCCTGCGTCACCGCATTATGGCGACCAGGTGCCGCTGTTTTCGCGCAAGCAGTTTATCGCGCTGCCATTCTGGCCGGAAGACATGAAGGCGGACCCCCAGTACAAGGTCATGCGCATCGCGGAATAGGTGAGAAAGCGCTTGCGGACCGGGACGCGGCTTGCTATAGTTCGCCTCCCCGAACGAAACGTTAACGAAATCAAGTAGTTAGCAAGCCGTCAGGGAGTGTCGAAAACGACGCTGTAATAAAAAAGGGAGTTGACGAGAATCGCGAAACGCTGCATAATCTCACCTCTCTGCTGCAACGAACACAACGCTTCGTAGCCTGCAGCAAGGCAGTACCGAATAAGTTCTTTAAAAATTAACAGTCGATAAGTGTGGGCGTTTGATGAAGGTGCCAACAGAGCGAAAGCGATGTTGAATACTTAAATTATCAAATGTTCACAAGAAAGAAATATAGGCGCTACGAAAGTAGTGGCCTGTCAGTATTTTGAGTGAGCGAATTCGGACCAATGGGACGAATTCGGGCAGAAATGCCCGACAAACAGAGATTGAACTGAAGAGTTTGATCCTGGCTCAGATTGAACGCTGGCGGCATGCCTTACACATGCAAGTCGAACGGCAGCGCGGGGCAACCTGGCGGCGAGTGGCGAACGGGTGAGTAATATATCGGAACGTACCCTGGAGTGGGGGATAACGTAGCGAAAGTTACGCTAATACCGCATACGATCTAAGGATGAAAGTGGGGGATCGCAAGACCTCATGCTCCTGGAGCGGCCGATATCTGATTAGCTAGTTGGTGGGGTAAAGGCCTACCAAGGCATCGATCAGTAGCTGGTCTGAGAGGACGACCAGCCACACTGGAACTGAGACACGGTCCAGACTCCTACGGGAGGCAGCAGTGGGGAATTTTGGACAATGGGCGCAAGCCTGATCCAGCAATGCCGCGTGAGTGAAGAAGGCCTTCGGGTTGTAAAGCTCTTTTGTCAGGGAAGAAACGGTGAGGGCTAATATCCCTTGCTAATGACGGTACCTGAAGAATAAGCACCGGCTAACTACGTGCCAGCAGCCGCGGTAATACGTAGGGTGCAAGCGTTAATCGGAATTACTGGGCGTAAAGCGTGCGCAGGCGGTTTTGTAAGTCTGTCGTGAAATCCCCGGGCTCAACCTGGGAATTGCGATGGAGACTGCAAGGCTAGAATCTGGCAGAGGGGGGTAGAATTCCACGTGTAGCAGTGAAATGCGTAGAGATGTGGAGGAACACCGATGGCGAAGGCAGCCCCCTGGGTCAAGATTGACGCTCATGCACGAAAGCGTGGGGAGCAAACAGGATTAGATACCCTGGTAGTCCACGCCCTAAACGATGTCTACTAGTTGTCGGGTTTTAATTAACTTGGTAACGCAGCTAACGCGTGAAGTAGACCGCCTGGGGAGTACGGTCGCAAGATTAAAACTCAAAGGAATTGACGGGGACCCGCACAAGCGGTGGATGATGTGGATTAATTCGATGCAACGCGAAAAACCTTACCTACCCTTGACATGTACGGAAGCCTTGAGAGATCGAGGCGTGCTCGAAAGAGAGCCGTAACACAGGTGCTGCATGGCTGTCGTCAGCTCGTGTCGTGAGATGTTGGGTTAAGTCCCGCAACGAGCGCAACCCTTGTCATTAGTTGCTACGAAAGAGCACTCTAATGAGACTGCCGGTGACAAACCGGAGGAAGGTGGGGATGACGTCAAGTCCTCATGGCCCTTATGGGTAGGGCTTCACACGTCATACAATGGTACATACAGAGGGCCGCCAACCCGCGAGGGGGAGCTAATCCCAGAAAGTGTATCGTAGTCCGGATTGTAGTCTGCAACTCGACTACATGAAGTTGGAATCGCTAGTAATCGCGGATCAGCATGTCGCGGTGAATACGTTCCCGGGTCTTGTACACACCGCCCGTCACACCATGGGAGCGGGTTTTACCAGAAGTAGGTAGCTTAACCGTAAGGAGGGCGCTTACCACGGTAGGATTCGTGACTGGGGTGAAGTCGTAACAAGGTAGCCGTATCGGAAGGTGCGGCTGGATCACCTCCTTTCTAGAGTTGCACACGCACAGTAATGTGAGGGCCCCATTAGAGGGGTGTTCATTAAGCGTCCACTCTTATCGACTGTTGAAATTAGAAGAAACAGTAGTAGTGTCCAAGTCGGGGCTGTAGCTCAGCTGGTTAGAGCACCGTGTTGATAACGCGGGGGTCGTTGGTTCGAGTCCAACCAGCCCTACCAAATGGGGGATTAGCTCAGCTGGGAGAGCACCTGCTTTGCAAGCAGGGGGTCGTCGGTTCGATCCCGTCATCCTCCACCATCACTCTACTATCTCGTGAAAGTCCAAATGTAAGCCTGTGTGGTTTAGGTTTGATCTTTTAGAGATCATTGCTGTTTTGTTCTTTAACAATCTGGAAGAAGTAAAGTTTTATGTCAATCCGTGAAAACGGTTTGGCAGGGTAGTAATCACAGTATCAACAAACAAAGCAACAACGCTGTACATTCTTATCTCTGTAACGTCTTTTCTGCTTAGTCGGCGGGAGAGGCTAACGTTATAGGGACAAGCGAATAAGTGCACATGGTGGATGCCTTGGCGATTACAGGCGATGAAGGACGTAGTAGCTTGCGATAAGCTGCGGGGAGTGAGCAAACACACTTTGATCCGCAGATTTCCGAATGGGGAAACCCGGCCTTTTAGGTCATTGCATACTGAATACATAGGTATGCAAAGCGAACGCGGCGAACTGAAACATCTAAGTAGCTGCAGGAAAATAAATCAACCGAGATTCCCAAAGTAGTGGCGAGCGAAATGGGATGAGCCTGCATGATTTAGCATGACGCATAGTAGAACGGATTGGAAACTCCGGCCATAGAGGGTGATAGCCCCTTATACGAAATGCGATGTGTGGAACTAAGTATGCGACAAGTAGGGCGGGACACGAGAAATCCTGTCTGAATATGGGGGGACCATCCTCCAAGGCTAAATACTCGTAATCGACCGATAGTGAACCAGTACCGTGAGGGAAAGGCGAAAAGAACCCCGGGAGGGGAGTGAAATAGATCCTGAAACCGTGTGCATACAAACAGTAGGAGCGGACTTGTTCCGTGACTGCGTACCTTTTGTATAATGGGTCAGCGACTTACATTCAGTGGCAAGGTTAACCATATAGGGAAGCCGTAGAGAAATCGAGTCCGAATAGGGCGACAGTCGCTGGGTGTAGACCCGAAACCAAGTGATCTACTCATGGCCAGGATGAAGGTGCGGTAACACGCCCTGGAGGTCCGAACCCACTAATGTTGAAAAATTAGGGGATGAGCTGTGGGTAGGGGTGAAAGGCTAAACAAACTTGGAAATAGCTGGTTCTCTCCGAAAACTATTTAGGTAGTGCCTCAAGTATCACCATCGGGGGTAGAGCACTGTTATGGCTAGGGGGTCATTGCGACTTACCAAACCATTGCAAACTCCGAATACCGATGAGTGCGAGCTTGGGAGACAGACGTCGGGTGCTAACGTCCGGCGTCAAGAGGGAAACAACCCAGACCGCCAGCTAAGGTCCCAAAGATTGGCTAAGTGGAAAACGAAGTGGGAAGGCTAAAACAGTCAGGATGTTGGCTTAGAAGCAGCCATCATTTAAAGAAAGCGTAATAGCTCACTGATCGAGTCGTCCTGCGCGGAAGATGTAACGGGGCTAAGCCAGTCACCGAAGCTGCGGATATGTCTTTGACATATGGTAGGAGAGCGTTCTGTAAGCCTGTGAAGGTGTCTTGTAAAGGATGCTGGAGGTATCAGAAGTGCGAATGCTGACATGAGTAGCGATAATGGGGGTGAAAAGCCCCCACGCCGTAAGCCCAAGGTTTCCTGTTCAACGTTCATCGGAGCAGGGTGAGTCGGCCCCTAAGGCGAGGCAGAGATGCGTAGCTGATGGGAAGCAGGTTAATATTCCTGCACCGTCGTATGATGCGATGGGGGGACGGATCGCGGAAGGTTGTCCAACTGTTGGAATAGTTGGTTTTTGGCTCATAGAAGGCGCTTAGGCAAATCCGGGCGCGGAATTCAAGGGGTTGAGACGAGGGTCCTTGTGACCCGAAGCAATCGGAAGTGGTTCCAAGAAAAGCCTCTAAGCTTCAGTCATACGAGACCGTACCGCAAACCGACACAGGTGGGCGAGATGAGTATTCTAAGGCGCTTGAGAGAACTCGGGAGAAGGAACTCGGCAAATTGGTACCGTAACTTCGGGAAAAGGTACGCCCCGGTAGCTTGGCTGATTTACTTCAGTAGGGCGAAAGGGTTGCAATAAACTGGTGGCTGCGACTGTTTAATAAAAACACAGCACTCTGCAAACACGAAAGTGGACGTATAGGGTGTGACGCCTGCCCGGTGCTGGAAGATTAAATGATGGGGTGCAAGCTCTTGATTGAAGTCCCAGTAAACGGCGGCCGTAACTATAACGGTCCTAAGGTAGCGAAATTCCTTGTCGGGTAAGTTCCGACCTGCACGAATGGCGTAACGATGGCCACACTGTCTCCTCCCGAGACTCAGCGAAGTTGAAATGTTTGTGATGATGCAATCTACCCGCGGCTAGACGGAAAGACCCCATGAACCTTTACTGTAGCTTTGCATTGGACTTTGAACCAATCTGTGTAGGATAGGTGGGAGGCTTTGAAGCGGGGACGCCAGTTCTCGTGGAGCCATCCTTGAAATACCACCCTGGTTTGTTTGAGGTTCTAACCTTGGTCCGTTATCCGGATCGGGGACAGTGCATGGTAGGCAGTTTGACTGGGGCGGTCTCCTCCTAAAGTGTAACGGAGGAGTTCGAAGGTACGCTAGATACGGTCGGACATCGTGTTGATAGTGCAATGGCATAAGCGTGCTTAACTGCGAGACTGACAAGTCGAGCAGGTACGAAAGTAGGACATAGTGATCCGGTGGTTCTGTATGGAAGGGCCATCGCTCAACGGATAAAAGGTACTCTGGGGATAACAGGCTGATTCCTCCCAAGAGTTCATATCGACGGGGGAGTTTGGCACCTCGATGTCGGCTCATCACATCCTGGGGCTGTAGCCGGTCCCAAGGGTATGGCTGTTCGCCATTTAAAGTGGTACGTGAGCTGGGTTTAAAACGTCGTGAGACAGTTTGGTCCCTATCTGCCGTGGGCGTTGGAAATTTGAAGGGGGCTGCTCCTAGTACGAGAGGACCGGAGTGGACAGACCTCTGGTGTACCGGTTGTCACGCCAGTGGCATTGCCGGGTAGCTAAGTCTGGAAGAGATAACCGCTGAAAGCATCTAAGCGGGAAACTTGCCTTAAGATGAGATTTCCCAGAGCCTTGAGCTCTTTAAAGGGTCGTTCGAGACCAGGACGTTGATAGGTCAGGTGTGGAAGTGCAGTAATGCATTAAGCTAACTGATACTAATTGCCCGTACGGCTTGTCCCTATAACCTTAGCAGGTGCAGAGATAAGAATGTCGCGTGTTGCCTTGTTGTTGATATCTCGAGCACTACCCCGTAGTTCGTTACTACGAATACAAAAACTTACTTCTTCCAGATTCAAGGTGCAGCTGCCCCGTTGTGGAGCTGTTACCTGTACAAGTTATGCCTGATGACCATAGTAAATCGGTACCACCCCTTCCCATCCCGAACAGGACCGTGAAACGATTTTACGCCGATGATAGTGCTGCAACCAGTGTGAAAGTAGGTTATCGTCAGGCTAGTTATAAGAGAAAAACCCCGGAGCAGAAATGCCTCGGGGTTTTTTTTCGTCTGTCGTTTTTAGTGCGTCTGATCCGACTTCACAAAATACTTGCGCGCGTAGGACAGGAGCTGCGCATCATTCGGATGATCCACCGTCTCCACGCTGACGACCTTGTCCGCCGTGGCCGCATGATGATGGTTAAGGTGGCGCATGAAGGCCAGCTTCTCCATGCCGGGACCGACAATGAGGATCTGCTTCGCATCAACGAGCGTATCGGCAATTTCACACATGTGCGAAGTGTCTTCTTCCGCGCGGTTATTGCTGACCACGCCAGCCTTCTGGTGTTGGGAGGTGGTCTTGATGACTTCCGTGTCGGCCGCGTCGCGGTTGAAGTGGATGACGTGCGCTTCGGCCTGGTCGAGCCAGACGACTGCATGATTGAATGACATGGTGATCCTTGGTTTCGTTGTACTGCAAGCCAATGATCTTGAGGCCATCCAGGCTCCGCGTCGGTACGGCACCGTACGGCTGGATCCCTTATGCGGTGGCCAATGCAGTCCGCCCCAACAGGGCGGACTGTCCGGCGCCGGCTTTACTGCGGCTTGTAAGTGACTTTCAGATTAAAGCTCGCCGAAGTGTAGCCCTTCAGCAGCACGTAGACATCGCCGTTGGCCGTCATGCTCACCGTGCACGCCTCGGTGGCCGTCGACCCATCCGACTTGCAAGTGTAGGAAGACGTCGTCGCAGCATAGGTCTTGCGCACGTACAGATCCACGTCGCCGGTGCCAGTCGTCTCTGCCTTGAGCGTGCCGCCGGCACCGACCTTGAACGGACCGAACGAACGCGTGGCGCCGGTGGCCAGGGTGCCACTGAAGTTCTCCACCCGCGATGCATCGGGAATGCCTGGCCCGTCGCTGCCCAGCTCCATCGCGAACGAGGCCGCCAGCTTGGCGAACTTGAGCGCGTGTGCGGCCTGGCTGCCCATGTTTGCATACGTGTCACTGGCCGTGTGAATGCGCGGGTTGGACTGGCGCATCGTCGTTTCAAACGGCATGGACGCGGCGTAGCCCTGCGCCGTCCACGAAGCATGGTCCGAACAGCCATAGCCGCAGCGGTCGTAGCCGACGGTCAGCCCAGGCTGGTAGGTGGCAATCAGCCGGGCCACGAAATCATTTTGGGCCGCGTTGGTGTAATCGGTATAGATGTAAATGTCGCCGGCAGAGCCCTTGTAGTTGGTCATGTCCAGCTGCATCACGCCCACCACATTGACGTTGTTGGCCTTGTAGTTCTGGGCAATGGCCTGGGAGCCGCGCAAGCCCACCTCCTCGGCCGCATAGGCCATCATCTTGATGGTGCGGCGCGGCTTGTAGCCGCTGGCGATCATGGCGCGCAGGGCTTCGGTCATGCTCGCAATGCCGGAGGCGTCGTCATCGGCGCCGGGCGCACGCGTGGTCTCGCCAGTGCCGGAGCCGGCAGTCGAATCAAGGTGGCCGCCCAGCACAATCACTTCCGCTGCATTGTCGGTGCCATTGATGGTCAGGATCACGGATTTCTGGTTGTAGCCAGCATGCGCAAACTGGGTAACGCTGATATCGCTGCGGCCGGATGCCATGCCCGCCCACTTGCTGCGCAGCCAGTTCGACGCGTCGGTGCCCCCCGTGGTCGTATAGAAGCGGTTGACAAAGGTGGACAGGTCGTTGATCGTCGTGGTGATATTGCTCGCCTGCATTTGCGACAGCACGGGCGACACGAGGCTCTGGTTGTCGATCACATAGGATGGTGCCAGCGCAGCCATCGGCTGGGGCGCCGACATCCTGGCCAGCGAGCGCTTGCCCTCGGCTTCGCTGACGTGCGCCATGAAGCCGCCGCACCGCTTGAGCTCGTGGTGGATCTTTTCGCTCAGCTTCATCATCTGGTCCTCATCGACCTGCACCAGATGGACGCGCTCGGTCGCCGCCGACATCGCGCTCGGCTCATTGGTGCGCAGCACCTGGCTTTCACGGGCCATCACGTGGGGTGCCACTTTTTTCAAGTGCGCGTAGGCTGCGTCGCCCACGGTGATCCAGGTTTTCTTCGACGCTGCCTGTGCCATGCCGCCAGCGAACAGGCCCGCCAGCATGACGGCAACTATTCCCGCCACCGGTGCCCGGTGTCCAACACGCTTCTGCTTCTCCATTATTTTTCCTTTTTTTTATAAGCCGGGCTGATTGCCCACTGCAAGGGCGGAACAAGGCGTGCTGGCCCAATGCCGCCATTCCAAAAGCCGCCCCATGGCGGTACCCTGTCTGGAATGCATGCGACCTGCCTCGGCAAGTCATTGGAAAAAAGATTATCACGGCAAACTGGGCGCACAATGCATGTGTCTGATTAGACCGACAGTCTAATTCTGAACAAAATCAACCACTTACAACCTTTGTGTGCGTGCAGAATGGGGCGATATTACTTTGACTCCTGTCCCTGGAAGCCAAGCCCGGGCTGCTCGAGTGCTGCCAGGCCCGCCGCCTCGCTGTCATGAAGCATGAACCGCTCGCCAGGGCGCAGCCGGCGGTGCAGGGTGGCCGCAATGTCCGGCACATCGCGCACATGCACTTCGATCAGGTACATCGCCTCGCCCGACCCCGGCACCAGGGCGGCGCGGTTGCCCCGTATGGTGACCTGGTGGCCCCCGGCCTTGAGCGCCGCAAACGCGGATTCGCCCACCGTCAGCCAGCCGCTGGGCGGGGCGCCCGTCGTAGGAGCGGAAGTGATCAGCAATGTCGTTGCCATGGTCAGCCTCTCCATCTTGGTCTCCAACTTTCTGTTGGAAAAGCTTACCGCGCACTGTTGAGTCCGGAGCACTGGCGGTGACAGGAGTTTGCGGCACCTCAAACGTTCTCAGGTATAGTCGCCAGCATGCAGACATCGGCCACGTTTATTCAGCAGGCAGCCATGGGCCGGGTGGCCGTGGACGTCACGCGCCACACCGTCCTGTTGCCGCCCCATGTGCATGTGCCGTATGAAGGCAGCGATCCGGCTGTCGCCGCCAGCTTCAGGCACGGTTTTGCCCCATCCTTCGGTTCCGGTATTGCCCTGCGCGAAAAGCTGGCTGACGGCACGCTCGTATTCTATTGCCTGACCGATCGCGGCCCCAATGGCGATGGCCCCCAGGTGCCGGGCCCGGATGGTGCCTTAATGGACAGCAAGCTGTTTCCCGCGCCCAATTTCACCCCCTCCATTGGCGTTCTGCAAGTGGATGCGCATGGCGCCGCACTCGTGTCCAGCCTGCCCATCCGTATGTCGGCCACGCAGCCCGTGTCAGGCTTGCCGCTGCCGCCCGGGACGTTGGGCAACTCCGCCGAAATCCCCCTGCACGACAGCCTGCGCTTCGAGGACGCCGGGCGGCCCATGTTCCACGCCGGCGGGATCGACAGCGAAGCCATGGCCTATGATCGGGTGCGCGGTATGCTCTGGATCACGGACGAATACGGCCCCTTTCTGCTGCAAATCGATCCTGCCACCGGATTGGTACAGGCTCGCTACGGCCCGGGCCACGGCCTGCCTTCAATCCTGGCCCGGCGCCGCGCCAATCGCGGCATGGAAGGCATGGCGCTCGATCCTGCCAGCGGCCGGATCCATGCTTTCCTGCAAAGCCCGCTGAGTGGCGACAGCAAGGATGTCGAGCGCTATGCCCGATTTTTGCGGTGGGTGGAATTCGATCCCGCCAGTGGGGCCACGGTGCGCATGCTGGCTTACCCGCTCGAAGCGGCCGCATTTGCGGGCGGCAAGACCGGTCACGCCAAGCTGGGCGATATGGCGCCCCTGGGCGACGGCAAGTTCGTGGTCATCGAACAGGCCCAGGGCTCCGATGGCCGCATGTTCCATCACCTGGTCATGGTGGACCTGGCCGGCGCCACCGACATCGGCGCTGCCGCCTGCAATCCCCACACTGCCGACCTCGAGCACAGCAGCCTGGCCGGTGAGGCCGTCAACGGGGCCAGCTGGGCACAGGTGATTCCACTGAAAAAGACGTTGCTGCTGGACTTGAACGCCCTTGGCTGGACGGCCGAGAAGGCCGAAGGACTGGCCCTGGTTGATGGGCGGACCCTGGCCTTGACCAATGACAGCGACTTCGGCATGCAGACCCGGGTGTACGACGCGGCCGGGCAGGAATTGCACGAAGATGTCACGCAGTTCGAAGCCGACAGTGCCGGCCACATCGTGGCCGGGAGCGCCAGGGCTCATGTGGTGCGGGTGGCGCCGGCCGAGCCGGACGCGGGCGTCTTCAGCCTGTGGCTGCTCCGCTTTGAGCGGCCCCTGCTGGACTACGCGGTCTGATCAGAACGGACGCGCCACCCGCAGCACCAGGAAATTGGCGCCGCTGTTGGGACGCTTGATGCCGCCATTGGAAAAATGCTGCACCTTGAGCGAGGCATCCCAGCCATTGTTGAACACGTAGCCCACCCCCAGATGGTCGCCGAACTGGAAGGCGGTCGACAGCCTGCTGCCATCGTTGTCATACAGTGCCGACAGCAAATGGTAGCCAATCGCCCCTTCCCCATACCAGCCCCGGGCGCTGTCACGCTGGAAGCGGAATGTGGGCGTGACGCCGATGTCGGTGATGTGCTGATTGTCGCCCGGCACATTGCGGTAGGCCGTGCCGCGCCACTGCGCGATGGAAAAATCCCAGTGCGCCGCAATGTGGGTGCCGTTGGATTGCCACATGGGGCGGCCCCACGGCACCTGCACGCTGGCGCGGACCATCTGTACCCGGGTGCCGCTGCCTGCTTCCAGGGCGGCGTGCTCGACAGCGGCAATGGCAGGAAGGGAGAGCAGCGAGGCGAGCAGGGCAGGGATGGTCAGAAAGCGCATGAGAGAGGTGGTTCGTTGTGTATGTAATAATGACTAGCCATTGTACTGGGCTTGGCAAAAACATGAATGCACGCGATAACTCAACAGTGTTGGCTTTCCTCGGCACCGGCCTGATGGGCGCGCCCATGGTGCGGCAGCTGCTGCAGGCCGGCTTGTCCGTCCGGGTGTGGAACCGTACCGCGGCCAAGGCCGACGCCCTGCGCGCGGCAGGCGCCGTGCCTGCTTCCACGCCGGCCCAGGCCGTCGAGGGCGCCGCCGTGGTGATCAGCATGCTCGACAACGGTGCCGTGGTGACGCAGGTGGCGGCGGCGGCGCTGGCCGGCCTTGCGCCGGGCGCCCTGTGGATCGACATGAGTTCGACCGCCCACCAGGAAGCGCTTGACCTGCACCAGGCGCTTGCCGCGCACGGCTGCGCCTTCATGGATGCACCGGTTTCCGGTGGCGTGGCCGGGGCCGAAGCCGCGACCCTTGCCATCATGGCCGGCGGCAGCGCCGACGACTTTGCGCGCGCGCAACCGGTACTGGCCTGCATGGGCCGTGCCACGCTGGTCGGCCCCACCGGCAGTGGCCAGATCGCCAAATTGTGCAACCAGCTGATCGTGGGCGGAACCCTGAATATCGTGGCCGAAGCGCTGCTGCTGGCGCAGGCGGCCGGGGCCGATCCGGCCGCCGTGCGCCAGGCGATGCGGGGCGGGTTTGCGGAAAGCCGCATCCTGGAAGTGCATGGCCAGCGCATGCTGGAGCGAAACTTTGTGCCGGGCGGCCAAGTGCGCAGCCAGCTCAAGGATCTGCGCAACGTCCTCGCTGCAGCGGCCGAGGCTGGTGTCGTGCTGCCCGTCGCTTCCCTCGTGACGCAGACTTATGCATCGATTGGCGCCACCCACGCCGGCGCCGACCAGTCCGCCGCCTTGCTGGCGCTTGAGCAGATCAATCCCGGCATTGTCCTGGGCGGCCAGGGCCGTGCCTAAGCCAGGGGCAGGCTCATCTCTGCCAGCCTGACCCAGAAACTGGCGCCGATCGGCAGCAGGTTGTCATTGAAATCGTAACTGGCATTATGCAGCTGGCATGGACCCAACCCATGCCCGCCCTCGCGGTGATCGCCCTCGCCATTGCCGATGAAAACGTAACAGCCCGGCTTGGCCTGCAGCATGAAGGCAAAGTCTTCCGCCCCCATGGTCGGTTCGGTATTGGTATCGACCCGCTCGGCACCGACCACGGCCTTCATCGCCTCCACCGCAAACGCCGTCTCCCTTGGATGATTGATGAGGGGCGGGTAGTTGCGCTTGAACGTGAAGTCCACCGTGGCGTTGAACGCCGCCGCAGTGTGGGTGGCAATGTCCTGCATGCGCGTTTGCAGCAGGTCCAGCACGTCGGTGCTGAAGGTGCGCACGGTGCCGCTCAGCACGGCTTCGTCGGGAATCACATTGGTGGCGCTGCCGGCATGGATCTGGGTGATCGACAGCACGGCCGTTTCCAGTGGATTCTTTTCGCGCGACACGATGGTTTGCCACGACTGGGCAATCTGCACCGCCACCATCACGGGATCAATGCCCCGGTGCGGCTGGGCGGCATGGCAGCCCTTGCCTTTGACGACGACATGGAACTCGTTACTTGACGCCATCATGGGCCCTTCCACCACGCCAAAGCTGCCGGTGGCGATGCCGGGCCAGTTATGCATGCCATACACGGCGTCCATCGGGCACTGGGTAAACAGGCCGTCATCGATCATGCGGCGCGCACCGGCGCCGCCTTCTTCGGCCGGCTGGAAAATCAGGTACACGGTGCCGTCAAAGTTGCGGTGGGTCGCCAGGTGGTGGGCCGCGCCCAGCAGCATGGCCGTGTGGCCGTCATGGCCGCAGGCGTGCATCTTGCCCGGGTGGCGCGAGGCATGGTCGAAGCTGTTAATCTCTTGCATGGGCAGGGCATCCATATCGGCGCGCAGGCCGATGGCGCGGCTCGAATGGCCATTCTTGACGATGCCCACCACGCCCGTCACCCCCAGGCCGCGGATGACCGGAATGCCCCACTCGGTCAGCTTGGCAGCCACCACATCGGAGGTGCGCTGCTCTTCGTAGCATAGTTCCGGATGGGCGTGCAGGTCGCGGCGGATCTGCTGCAGCTCCGACTGGAAAGCAATGATCGGTTCGACGAGTTTCATGGTGTTCTCCAATGATGCCGGCATCTTAGTAACGGAATGTTAACCCATTTGGCGCGCTTTTGTAGCACGTTCGCGGCAGCCCGGCCGCCTTCGCACCGACTTTGCAGCGTTGCGTATTGAGCCGTTTCAAGGACAGTGCATGATGTTCTCTCGAAGAATCGTTTACAGTAGCAGCTTCGCCTGACGATTTTTCCGGATTGCCGCAATGACCACTACCCAAGTGCGGGGCACTTGCCCGCTCGACTGCCCCGATACCTGCGCCCTCTTGATCACGGTGGAGGATGGCGTGGCGACCGAGGTCAAGGGCGACCCGGACCATCCCACCACTGCCGGCGTGCTGTGCACCAAGGTATCGCGCTTTACCGAGCGCACCTACCACGCCGACCGCCTGCTGTACCCAATGCGGCGCGTGGGCAAGAAGGGGGAGGGCAAGTTCGAGCGCATCAGCTGGGATGCCGCCATTGCCGAAATTGCCGACAGGCTGGGCGCCATTGCCGCCCGCGCGCCCCAGGCCATTTTGCCGTACAGCTATTGCGGCACCATGGGCCAGGTCCAGGGCGAGTCCATGTCCATGCGTTTTTTCAACCAGCTGGGCGCTTCGGCGCTGGACCGCACCATCTGCGCCAATGCCGGCTTTTACGGCTACCGCTACACCATCGGCGCCACCATCGGCACCGACATCGAACAATTCCAGGATGCCCGCCTGATCATCATCTGGGGCGGCAACCCGATCGCGTCGAATCTGCACTTCTGGATGCGGGCCCAGGAAGCAAAGCGGCGCGGCGCCAGGCTGATCGCCATCGATCCCTACCGTTCGCTGACGGCTGAAAAATGCCACCAGCATATTGCCCTGCTGCCCGGCACCGACACGGCGCTGGCGCTGGGCATGATGCACGTACTGATCCGCGACGGCCTGGTCGATGAGGAGTACATTGCCGCCCACACCATTGGCTACGAGCAGCTCAAGGTCCGCGCCGCCGAATGGACGCCGCAGCGGGTGGCCACCACCTGCGGCATCAGCGTGGACGAAGTGCTTGGCCTGGCACAGGAATATGGCGCCACGGCGCGCCGCGGCGAGCCGGTCGCCATCCGCGTCAATTACGGCGTGCAGCGCGTGCGCGGCGGCGGCATGGCCGTGCGCAATATCAGCTGCCTGCCCGCGCTGGTGGGCGCCTGGCGCCATGCGGCCGGCGGCGTGCAGCTGTCTTCGTCCGGCACGTTCCCGCTCAACAAGGCCGTCATGCAGCGCCCCGACCTGCTCAAGGGGCCGGTGCGCACCATCAACATGACCACCATCGGCGACGACCTGCTGAGGGACACGTCGCCGGAATTCGGCCCCAGGATCGAAGCGGTCATCGTGTACAACGCCAACCCGCTGGCCATTGCGCCGGACTCGGCAAAGGTCATGCAGGGCTTCCAGCGTGACGACCTGTTTACCGTGGTGCTGGAACACTTCCAGACCGACAGTGCCGACTATGCCGACATCCTGCTCCCGGCCACCACCCAGCTCGAGCACCTGGACGCGCACCATGCCTACGGCCACCTGTACATGATGGCCAACAATCCCGCCATTGCGCCCCTGGGCGAGAGCAAGCCCAACACGGAAATCTTCCGCCTGCTGGCCGCCCGCATGGGCTTTACCGATCCGTGCTTTGCCGAAAGCGACGATGAACTGGCCGCGCAAGCGTTCAACCGGCAGCATGAACGCGCCGTGCATTTCGACTGGGAGTCGCTCAAGCAAAAAGGCTGGCAAAAGCTGGCCGTACCAAGCGCGCCCTTTGCCGATGGCGGCTTTCCCACGCCCTCGGGCAAGTGCGAATTGTATTCCGCGTCCATGCTGGCCGACGGCCTCGATCCACTGCCGGCCCATATTGCGCCGTACGAATCGGTTGCCAGCAATCCGGCACTGGCGGCAAAATACCCACTGGCGATGATCTCCCCGCCGGCGCGCAACTTCCTCAATTCGACCTTTGTCAATGTCAAGAGCCTGCGCAGCACGGAAGGCGAGCCGCACCTGGACATCCACCCGGACGATTGCGCGCCGCGCGGCATCGTCCACGGCGACATGCTGCGTATCTTCAATGACCGCGGCAGCTTCGTGGCCAGGGCGCGCGTCACCACCAAGGCCCGGGTCGGGCTGGTGGTGGGCCTGTCGGTGTGGTGGAAGAAGTTGTCTACCGATGGCAAGAACGCCAACGAAGTGACCAGCCAGGCCCTGACCGACATGGGGCGCGCGCCCACGTTCTACGACACGCTGGTCCAGGTTGAAAAATTGGCAGCTTAGAAAGGACGCAGCATGACACCCAGCCGCATAGCCAACCACATTGCCCTGGCGGCGGCTGCAGCGCTGATGCTGGCCAGTTGTTCCAGCCTCAATTACTACAAGCAGGCCGCGCAAGGGCAGCTGACCCTCCTGGCCGACGCACGCCCCATTGAAACCTGGCTGGCCGACCAGAATACCGACGCCAAGCTGCGCCTGCGCCTGGCCACGGCCCGCCAGATCCGCACCTTCGCGGTGCAGGAACTGGGACTGCCCGACAACAGCAGCTACAAGAATTACGCGGCGCTGGCCCGCCCATACATCCTGTGGAATGTGGTGGCCACGCCGGAACTGTCGCTGCGCCCCCTCCAGTGGTGTTTTCCGGTGGCCGGGTGTGTGAGCTACCGTGGCTACTACAGCCGCGAAGATGCCCAGGAGTACGCCGCCACCCTGCGCGCCGAAGGCAACGACGTGCAGGTGGGCGGGGTGCCGGCCTATTCCACCCTGGGCTGGTTCAGCGACCCGCTGGTATCGACCTTCATCCATTATCCCGATGCCGAACTGGCGCGCCTGCTGTTCCATGAACTGTCGCATCAGGTTCTGTACGTGCAGGATGACTCGCAATTTAACGAATCGTTTGCCAGCACGGTGGAAGAAGCGGGGGTGGAGCGCTGGCTCAAGGGCTTTGGCAATGAAGCCATGCGCGAGAACTACCTGAAGTTTTCTGAGCGCAAAAAGCAGTTCGTGGCCCTGCTGCTGGAGTGCCGCAAGGCCCTGGACAAAGTCTACAAGTCCGGCCTGAGCCAGGCCGACAAGCGCGCCGAAAAGGCACGCCTGTTCCAGAAGCTCAAGGATGACTATCAGCTGCTTAAGGCGAGCTGGGGCGGCTTTGCCGGCTATGACCGCTTTTTTGCCGAACCCCTGTCCAACGCCCACCTGGCCTCGATTGCCACCTATAACGACTTCGTTCCCGCCTTCCGCGCCTTGCTGGCCCGCGAAAAGACCTTGCCCCGCTTTTACGACGCGGCCCGCAAGCTGGGCAAGCTCGACAAGAAGGAGCGGCATAAGCGCCTGAAACAGCTGGCCGAGTCCTCAGCTGTTGTTGCCGTGTCGCACCAATGACGCTCTCATAGAGCAGTTGCTCGATATCCAGCAAAAGCACTTGCATATGCGGCTCCTGCCCGATACGATCTGTAAGAGGTGTGTATAAAACGCATGCTCGTTCTTTTTACGGCAAAGAGAACGTAACTGGCAAAAATGCCAGATTCAATAACCATAAATTTTTGAGACAGAGGCAAACGATGGACAAAATTTGGCTGAAATCGTATCCACCCAACATGCCGACAGAGATCAATCCCGATCAGTACGGTTCCCTCGTGCAGTTGCTGGAAGAATCCTTCACCAAATTTGCCAGCCGTAATGCCTATGTCTGTATGGACAAGTACCTCACTTACGGCGAACTCGACACCTATTCCAAGCAGATGGCTGCCTGGCTGCAAAGCCGCGGCCTCAAGAAAGGTGCCCGCGTTGCCGTGATGATGCCCAACGTGCTGCAGTATCCGATCGCCATTGCCGCCATCCTGCGCGCCGGCTACACGGTGGTCAACGTCAATCCCCTGTACACCCCGCGCGAACTGGAACACCAGCTCAACGATTCGGGCAGCGAAGCGATCATCGTGCTGGAAAATTTCGCCACCACGCTCGAGCAGGTACTGACCAAGACCCCGGTCAAGCACATTGTGGTGGCCAGCATGGGCGAAATGCTCGGCGGCCTGAAGGGCATGATCGTCAATTTCGTGGTCCGCAACGTCAAGAAAATGGTGCCGGCCTTTGCCCTGCCCAATGCGGTGCGCTTCAAGGATGTGCTGTCGATGGGCACCAAGATGAAGTTCGCCCCGGTGCAGGCTGCCTCGACCGACGTCGCCTTCCTCCAGTACACGGGCGGCACCACCGGCGTGTCCAAGGGCGCCACGCTCACCCACCGCAACATCATTGCCAACGTGCTGCAAAGCGAAGCGTGGTCGCAGCCGGCGCTGCAGCGCGCGCCCGTGGTGGACCAGATCACGATCGTGTGCGCGCTGCCCCTGTACCATATCTTTGCGCTGACGGCCTGCGCCATGTGGGGCACCCGCGTGGGCGCCCTCAACATCCTGATCCCCAACCCGCGTGACATTCCCGGCTTTATCAAGGAGCTGTCGAAGTACAAGATCAACATGCTGCCGGCCGTGAATACGCTCTACAACGCGCTGCTGAACCATCCCGATATCGACAAGGTCGATTTCTCCGCCCTCAAGATTTCCAATGGCGGCGGCATGGCCGTGCAGCAGGCAGTCAACGACAAGTGGAAAAAGCGCACCGGCACCTGCATCATCGAAGGCTACGGCCTGTCGGAAACGTCGCCCGTGGCCACCTGCAACCGCGCCGACCTGACCGATTTCTCGGGCACCATCGGCCTGCCGGTGCCATCGACCGACATCGCCATCCTCGACGATGACGGCAAGCCGGTGGCGCTGGGACAGGAAGGCGAAATCGCCATTCGCGGCCCGCAAGTGATGTCCGGCTACTGGAATCGTCCGGACGAAACGGCCAAGGTCATGACGGCCGACGGCTTCTTCAAGTCGGGCGACGTGGGCGTGATGGATGCCAACGGCTACGTCAAGATCGTCGACCGCAAGAAAAACATGATCCTCGTGTCCGGCTTTAACGTCTATCCGACGGAACTGGAAAACGTGATTGCCATGCACCCTGGCGTGCTGGAGTGCGCGGTGATCGGCGTGCCGGACGAACATTCCGGCGAAGCCGTCAAAGTGTTCGTGGTGCGCAAGGACCCGAATCTGACCAGCGAGCAAGTGATGGATTACTGCAAAGAGCAGTTCACCGGCTACAAGAAACCGAAGTACATCGAATTCCGCGACGAGCTGCCGAAGACCAACGTGGGCAAGATCCTGCACCGCGTCCTTCGCGATGAGAAAAAAGCAGCGTAAGTAGCGGCAAGCGAAAAGCCGCCCGTGCGCCGGGCGGCTTTTGCATTTCCACCTGCAACCACCAGCAACCACAGCAACAGCAATCACCAGCGAGGCACATGATGGACAAGTTTTGGCTCAAGTCTTACCAACCGGGCGTTCCTGCCGAGATCGATTACACGCAATACCGGTCGCTCAACCAGCTGCTGGAAGAATCGTTCAAGAAGTACGCCGACCGTAAGGCATTTGCCTGCATGGACAAGTCCATCACTTTCCGCGAGCTCGACCAGATGTCGCAGCAAATGGGGGCATGGCTGCAGTCGCGCGGCATGAAGCAGGGCGCGCGCGTGGCCATCATGATGCCGAACGTGATGCAGTATCCGGTGGCCCTGGCCGCCGTGCTGCGCGCCGGCTTCGTGGTTGTCAACGTCAATCCGCTGTACACCCCGCGCGAACTGCAGCACCAGCTCACCGATTCGGGCGCCGAAGCAATCATCGTGCTGGAAAACTTTGCCACCACGGTGGAGCAGGTGCTGCCGAAAACCCGGGTCAAGCATGTGGTGGTGGCCAATATGGGCGACTTGCTGGGCTTTGTGAAAGGCACCATCGTCAACCTCGTGGTACGCAAGGTCAAGAAGATGGTGCCGGCGTTCTCGCTGCCCAATGCGATCCCGTTCAACAAGGTGCTGGCCGAAGGCACGCGCCTGACGCTCAAGCCGGTGCAGGTGGGGCCGGAGGATATCGCCTTTCTGCAGTACACCGGCGGCACCACCGGCGTCTCCAAGGGCGCGGTGCTGCTGCACCGCAACGTGATTGCCAACGTGCTGCAGAACGAAGCCTGGCTCCAGCCCACGCTCAACACCCTGCCCAAGGGCGAGCAGCTGCAGTTCGTGTGCGCGCTGCCGCTGTACCACATCTACTCGCTGACCGTGTGCATGCTGATGGGCACGCGCCTGGGCGGCATGAACCTCCTGATCCCGAACCCGCGCGATATTCCCGGTTTTGTGAAGGAACTGGCCAAGTACCGCATCAATATTTTCCCGGCCGTGAATACGCTGTATAACGGCCTGCTGAACAATCCGGATTTCGCCAAGCTCGACTTCTCAAGCTACAAGGTATGCAACGGCGGCGGCATGTCGGTGCATCAGAGCGTGGCCGACAAGTGGCTCAAGCTGACCGGCACGCCGATCATCGAAGGCTACGGCTTGTCGGAGACGTCGCCCGTGGCCACCGCCAACCGCTGCGACATCACCGAATTTACCGGCATGATCGGCCTGCCGTATCCATCGACCGACATCCAGATCCTCGACGACGACGGCCAGCCGGTGCCGCTGGGAACGGCCGGCGAGATCGCCATCCGCGGCCCGCAGGTCATGGCCGGCTACTGGCAGCGCGACGATGAAACGGCCAAGGTCATGACGGCCGACGGCTTCTTCAAGTCGGGCGACGTCGGCATCATGGATGCGCGCGGCTACACCCGCATTGTAGACCGCAAGAAGGACATGATCCTGGTGTCGGGCTTTAACGTCTATCCGAGTGAAGTCGAGGAAGTGGTGGCCGCCCACCCTGGCGTGCTCGAATGCGCCTGCGTGGGCGTGCCGGACAAGAACGCTGGCGAAGCGGTGAAGCTGTTCGTGGTCAAGAAGGATCCTGGCCTCACCGAAGCGCAGCTGATGGACTACTGCAAGGATCAGCTGACCGCGTACAAGAAGCCCAAGTACATCGAGTTCCGCACCGACCTGCCCAAGACCAATGTGGGCAAGATCCTGCGCCGTGAACTGCGCGACGAAAAGAAGGCATCCTGATGAAGCTGGTCCGGACCGGAGCGGCAGCGGCACTGCTGTTATCGGCGCAGGGCGCGCTGGCAGCGCCGGCTTACTTCGACCAGCCCGACCGCTACGCCACCAAGCGGCTGGCGTCCTACCTGGCCAGCAAGGATTGCGCCGGCGCCGTGAACGCCCTCAATGAAGGTGTCAAGGCCAGGCAGCGCGACGTGCTGCTGGCGGCAGGCACCATGTACGAGACCGGGCTTTGTGTAAAGCAGAGCTGGGACCGTGCTGCGCATTTCTACCAGCTGGCCGATGCGGCAGGCAACCGTTCGGCCGTGCAGCGCCTGGCCGGCGGCTATGCGGTGGAAGGCAGGGATGGCGCGGTGGCGCTGTGGTGGGCGGCCCATGAACCCGGCAACCTGCCGCGCGCCTGCGTGCCGCAGGCCGACCCCAGGACCGATGCCGAAGGATTTGAAAAGGCACTGGCTGCAATGCCCCCGGCCCTGTTCAAGGCATGCGTCTACATGGCAGGCGTGTACGCGTCCATTCGGGCCGAAACGGAGTTTCCGAGCGAAGCGCTGCTGCGCGACGTGTACGGCGACGTGGAGATGCAGTTCACGCCAGCCACCGGCACCATTGGCTGGCACCAGAAGATGCGTGAGCGCGCCACCGGTGTCGGTACGCGCGATGCTGCGCGGCTGAAGGAAGACGACCGCCCCGCGGTGGAGCACAGCCTGGTCAACTACATGCGCGCTACCGGCGAGCGCACGCTGGCGCGCTACAAGAAGCCGGACGGAATCGATCCTGCCATCACGATCGGGCACACCTTTTCGTTCTTCTACGAGCTCGATAGCAGGGTCGGGGCCGGCGGATCAGTGAAGTGATCAGGCCAGTCGTCCATTGCATGCTGAGCGCGGGCCTGGTACTGGCCAGCCAGGCGGCATGGGCCGACCGCGACGAGCTTGAGCCACCCGACGCCGAGGCAACCCGGCGCATTGCTGCCTATATCAACAGCGGCGACTGCCCGGGCGCCGTCAGGCAGCTCAACGCAGAGATCAAGTCCAGGCAGCGCGATGTGCTGCTGCTGGCCGGGGCGATGTTTGAAACGGGCTTGTGCGTCAAGCCCAACTGGGACCGCGGAATCCATTTCTATCAGCTTGCCGAGCGCGCCGGCCACCCTTCGGCGGTGCTGCGCCTGGCCAGTGGCTATGCCGTCGCCGGCCGGGACAATGCCATGGCGCTGTGGTGGATGGCGCAGCGCCCCGGTGGCATGCCACGCGCCTGCATCCCGGCCGCCGATCCTCTCGAGGATGCGGCCGGATTTGAAAGCGCGCTGGCCGCCATGCCGCAGTCGCAGCGCCAGTCCTGCATCTACATGACGGGTGTGTACGCGTCCATCCTGGCCGAAACGGAGTTTCCGGCACCGGCGTCAATCAATAACGTGTTCGGCGACCTGGACATGGTCTTCAATGCCGCTGACGGCACCGTCAGCTGGACTCAGGTAACGCTGGAACAGGCCACCCAGCCAGGCGTGGCAGACGGACCGGCGGGTCTTGCTTTCAGCCGCGAGACGGTCGAGGACACCCTGCTCAGTTACATGCGCGGCATCAGCGATCGTTCGCTGGCGCGCTATCAAAAACCCGAAAGCGTCGATCCCGGCATGCGGATCAAACAGCGCATTTCATTCTACTACCACTGAACGCGCGGCCGGCGTGGCGGCCGCCAGCATCAGCTCTTCCATCGCGGCGCGGGTCAGGAAAGCTTCTGCCGTGCCCTCGAAGCCGCACGCATATTCGCCGGCGATCGCCCCCATGCGCATGCACTGGGCCACTGGCAGCTGGTCCGCGTACCCGGCCAGGAAGGCCGATGAGAATGCGTCGCCGGCGCCATTGCTGTCGATGATGTCGCGCCCCAGTCCTGCGCAGGGCTGGTACACCAGCATCTGCTGGGCGCGCGTCATGTAGCAGCTGCCTTCGCTGCCCATGGTGGCCACCACCACCTGCGCCCGGCCCTTGTCAAGGATGGCTCGCATGATGTCTTCGTAGCGGCTGCCCATTGCCGCCGTACTCATGAACACCACGTCCGAGCGCAGGGCGAAATCATCGTAGTACGGATTCCTGCCATCCCAGTCATGCAGGTCAGTCGATACCGTCACGCCCAGGGCCTGGGCATCGTCATACAATTCGCGCGCCCAGGGCATGATGGAAAAATGGGCGTGGCGGGTACGCTCGAGCAGCGGCAGGTACAGCGCGCGCTCCATGCGCAGCGTGTCCGGGTGGCGGCCGTCATACAGCGACAGGCGGCGGCCGGACGGATCCACCAGGTTGACACTGCGGCGCGTGCCGCTTGGGTGGATGACGTAGGTGAAGCCGAGGCCACGTTCGCGGTAGCGCGCGTGGATCAGCGCGGCCTGCGGATCATCGCCAACGAAGTCGACCAGATGCGTGGCCCGCCCCAGTGCATGCGAGCCAAGCGCCACGCCGTTGCCTGTGTGCGCCACAAAATCGCGCACTGCGGGCACGTGGATGGAGTCGGCCATCGGGAGCGGCAGCACCGGTACCCGCACAATGGTGTCGATGCCGACGCCGCCAAATACCACCAGATCATAATCACGCATTGCAACATTCACCATCAACGAGGATGGCATAAATATAACTCGTATGTAACTTTATTACAATATGGTGGAAGATAAAACCCCGTTTGGCGTAATTTTCCTACGATGCCATGCTTGAGTGCAGCTGGCGCTGCTGTCTCCACAGGCGCCGCGCCCAGTTTGCCAGCAGCAGTCCGATCACCGGGAAGACCAGCAGCACGGGGATGAGGCCATACGCATGCTCGGTGAGGCTGTCGTACAGCTTGGCAAGGCAGAACGGCAGCGTGAGGGCATTCCACACCAGGGCAAAGAAGCAGACCAGCCGGACGGGTTTGATTTTCCTGGGCGCTGCCCCGGCCGGCGCGGGCCAGGACAGCCACACCAGCGCCGCGCTGGCGCCAAGGCCCACCAGGGGAAAGCCCAGCGCCAGCGGCAGGGACAGGAGCGCGACCAGCCAGCGAAAGCCGCGATCGAGCGTCACCTGTTCCGGGTTGTCCGGATTGATCCACAGCGGCACGCTGCTGGCCTGGCGGCGCGCCTGCTCAAGCTCGCTGTAGCGCTTCTCGTGATAGGCGCGAAACGTATCCCCGCGCTGCGATGTGGAACCGCGCACCTGGAACGTGCGGCCCTGGTACTGGTAGCTGAGCGAGGCCATGACCTGGAAATGCTGGTCTGCCTTGGCGTGCGGCGTGACCATGAGACGCACGGCCTCCACGCGCGCCGGCACCGGCACAAAGGCGCGCTGCGCATACCACTGTGCGGCCTGGTCATGGAGAGGCAGCATACCCACCAAAGCGCCAAGGAGCACGAAGCCACCGCTGAACAGGAGGACGAACAGCGCAACGGCCCAGCGCCGCGGGTGGGGACGCAACATGCAGCGTCAGCCCGTCTGGCGCGGGCCCGGTTTGCCGTTGGCGACGCTGAAGGTGGCCAGGCGCGACATGCCGGTGGCCGGGTCGCGCACGTCGTCCAGCCCCATGAAAAAGGTGTTGGTCACGGAAGGCGTGATCTCCATGAGCATGAAGCCGCGCTTGTCGCTGCGGCCATACTTCACGTGCGGGTTCATGTCTACATACTGCAGGGTGCGTGCCTGTGGCCGCGAACCGGACGTCACTGACGTGCCGCAGAATTCCGTGGCGATCACGGGATTGGCTTTTGATGCCGGGCGATTGAAGTCGGGCTTCAGGTCGGTCGCATAAAAGGTGTGGACGTCGCCGGACAGGATGACCGGGTTTTGCGCCCGGCTCTCACGCAGCGCGTCAAACAGACGCTCGCGCGAGACCGGATAGCCATCCCAGCCATCGTTCCAGAAGCGCCCGGCGTTGGGCGTGGTCAGCGGCAGCTGGCTCGATTGCGCCATGGGCGTTTGCTGGGCCACGATGTTCCAGCGCGCCCTGGAAGTGGCGAAGCCGTCAGCCAGCCATGCTTCCTGGGCCGCGCCCAGCATTGACCGGGCAGGGTCGCGCAGTTCCTTGCAGGCGCGCGTGACGGAACTGGAGCCGCCGCGCTCCTTGCGTGCCGGGCAGGCGTGCGCCGCGCGGTACTGGCGGTCATCGAGCACGTGCAGGCGCGCCAGCTGCCCCCAGTCATAGCGCTGGTAAATGCGCATGTCGCCAAAGGCCCCGGGCCGCGGCACCATCAGCCGCACCGGCATGTGTTCGTAGAAGGCCTGGTACGCCGCCGCCCGGCGCGCCGGGAAATCGGGACTGAGGCGCTCGTCGCGGTCACGCGCATAATCGTTGGCCACTTCATGGTCGTCCCAGGTCACGATCCACGGCGCGGCATGGTGGGAAGCCTGCAGGTCGCGGTCGGTCTTGTACTGGGCATAGCGCGCGCGGTACTGGGCCAGTGTGAACGATTCATCGACCCGCTGCGCGCGTGCGGGATGGCGCAAGTGGTACGGCCCCCATTCATAGATGTAGTCGCCCAAAAAGGCCACCAGGTCGGGGCCGGCCGCGGCGATGTGGCGGTGCGCCGCGTAGCTGCCAAACTCCCAGTGCTGGCACGAAGCCACGGCCAGCTTGAGCGACGTGGGCATGGCGGCCGCCGCCGGCGCAGTGCGGGTGCGGCCCACTGGACTGACGGCGTCGCCCAGCATGAAGCGGTAAAAATACCAGCGCGCCGGATCGAGTCCCTTCACGTCCACATGCACGCTGTGCGCAAGTTCCGGCACGGCGCTGGCACTGCCTTTGGCCACCATCCGGGTAAATGCCTGGTCGTGCGCCACTTCCCAGCGCACCACCAGTGCCACCGGCGCCACCGAGGCGGCGTTGAGCGGGTCGGGCAGGATGCGGGTCCAGAGGATGACCGAGTCGGGCAGGGGCGAGCCGGACGCCACGCCCAGGCTGAACGGATAGGCGCGTACTGCCGGTGCCTGGCCCAGGGCCAGGGGCGTGGCGCTGCCCAGGGCGGCCGCAATGCCGGCCAGGCGCGTCCCCTGCAGCAGGAATTCGCGGCGTTGCTGCTCCATGAAGCTCCCCGTTCAGCTTTCCAGTGGCGGCAACTGGCGCGGCTTGCGGTCGTCCCCGGTGGCCACATAGGTCAGGGTCGCCTCGGTCACCTTGACCGTGTCGGCCTGCAGGCGATTGCGTTCTGCGTACACTTCGACATACACGGTGATGGAGGTCTTGCCCACCTTGACGATGTCGGCATAGAACGAGAGCAGATCACCGACGAACACGGGATTTTTGAACAAGAAGGAGTTGACGGCAATGGTGGCCACGCGGCCATTGGCGCGGCGCGTGGCCGGCAGCGAACCAGCCACGTCCACCTGGGCCATGATCCAGCCGCCAAAGACGTCGCCGTACACGTTAGCGTCCGACGGCGCGGGCATCACGCGTAGCGTGGGCATCCGGTTGGCCGGCAGTCCGGCGATCAGGGCGCTCTGGATCAGGGCGGCGTCGTTTTCGGGCGTGGTCATCTTGAATTCTCATGAAAGGCTACAATCGTCCCAGATTGAACCATAAATAGCCAACCTCTGCCATGCGACGACACCCCAGCAGTCCGCCACCGCCCATCACCGACCCCAAGGCCGTGGTGCGCAGTGACTGGGCCGTGATCAAGACCCTGTTCCCCTACCTGTGGGTGTACAAATGGCGCGTGATGGCGGCCATGGCCTGCCTGATCGCGGCCAAGGTGGCCAACGTGGGCGTGCCGATGGTGCTCAAGAAGCTCATCGACCAGCTCTCCATCAGTCCGGGCAGCCCGCAGGCACTGCTGGTGCTGCCGGTCGGCGCACTGGTGGCATATGGCCTGCTGCGGCTTTCCACCACCGTATTTACCGAACTGCGCGAATTCCTGTTTTCGCGGGTGACGCAGCGCGCGGTGCGCACCATTGCGCTGCGCGTGTTCCGCCACCTGCATGCGCTGTCGCTGCGGTTTCACCTGAATCGCCAGACCGGCGGCATGACGCGCGATATCGAGCGCGGCACGCGCGGCGTCAGTTCGCTCATCTCGTTCACGCTCTTTAACATCCTGCCAACGCTGGTGGAAATCACGCTGGTGTTGGGCTACCTGGTTGTCAACTACGACATCTGGTTCACCGCCATCACGGCCGTGGCGCTGGTGACCTATATTGCCTTTACCGTCATCGTGACCGACTGGCGCACCCACTTCCGGCGCACCATGAACGACCTCGATTCCAAGGCCAATACGCGCGCCATCGATTCCCTGATCAATTATGAAACGGTCAAATACTTCGGCAACGAAGACTACGAAGCGAAGCGCTATGACGAAGGCCTGAAGAGTTTCGAGAACGCAGCCGTGCGCTCCCAGACCTCGCTTTCCTTCCTCAACACCGGCCAGTCGCTCATCATCGCCACCGCCGTCACGCTCATCCTGTGGCGCGCGACCGAAGGCGTCATCGCCGGCACCATGACCATGGGCGACCTGGTCCTGGTGAACACCTTCATGATCCAGCTGTACATTCCGCTCAACTTCCTGGGCGTGATCTATCGCGAGATCAAGCAAAGCCTGGCCGACATGGAGCGCCTGTTTTCGCTGCTGGACCAGAACCGCGAAGTGGCCGACGACAAGGCGGCAAAGCCGCTCGTCACGCACGGCGCGCAAGTGGTGTTTTCGCAGGTGGACTTCAGCTACGAGAGCAACCGCCAGATCCTGTTTGGCGTTGACTTCACCATCCCTGCCGGGACCACCACGGCGGTGGTGGGCCACAGCGGCTCGGGCAAGTCGACCCTGTCACGGCTGCTGTTTCGCTTTTATGACGTCAACAGCGGCAGCATCACGATTGATGGCCAGGACGTGCGCCACATCACGCAGGAGTCACTGCGCAGTGCAATCGGCATCGTGCCCCAGGATACGGTGCTGTTCAACGACAGCATCGAGTACAACATCGCCTATGGCAAGCCGGGCGCGAGCAAGGACGACATCATCGCCGCCGCCCGCGCCGCGTCGATCCACGACTTCATCGAGTCGCTCCCCGAAGGCTACGCCACCATGGTCGGTGAGCGGGGCCTGAAATTGTCGGGCGGCGAAAAGCAGCGCGTGGCCATTGCCCGCACGCTGCTCAAGGATCCCGCCATTCTCATTTTCGACGAGGCCACTTCCGCGCTCGACTCCAGGGCGGAGCAAGCCATCCAGCAGCAGTTGAAGGAAATTGCGAAGAACCGCACCACGCTGGTGATTGCGCACCGCCTGTCCACTGTGGCCGATGCTCAGCAGATCCTGGTGCTCGATCATGGCCGCATCGTCGAGCGGGGCACGCACCAGGCGCTGCTGGCGGCCGATGGCCTGTACCGGCAGATGTGGGAGCGCCAGCAGGCCAGGCAGGACGAGGAACTGGCCTCGCCTGCGCTGCCAAACGAAGCGCTGTGAGCGGCAAACTGACGGCGCGGCCTGCACGGAATCAGGCCGCACCTTTCAGTGCAGGGGCCGCATCACTAGCACGCAGGCAATCTTGCGCTGGCGCTCATCGAACACCGGCTGGGCGCTGCCTTCGACGGTGACCTCGCTGCCATCCGGGCGCCGGATGCGCCAGCGTGCATTCTCGACAAATTCATCATGCAGCACGGCGCGCGCCAGCGGCAGTTCGGATGGTGGATAGGGCAGGCCTTCCAGCGTAAGCAGCTGGTAGGTGGCGCTGTATGCATCGACCGGCACATCGAGCACCGCCACGCCATGCAAGTGCGCTGCCCGTTCGTTGACAAGCGTGATGCGGCCGCCGGCATCGGTAATGATCACGCCCTCGGACAGCTGGCGCAAGGTGGCGTCGCGTTCGGCCGCGTAGCGCGCCAGCAGATCCTTTTCGCGGCGGCGCTCGGTGACGTCAACACCCATGTGCAGGATGCCCGACACTCGGCCGTCGGTCTCGAAAATCGGCTGGTAGGTCAGGTCGAAGTACGCCTGCCGCTGCGTTCCCGACCCATCCGCGTCGTACACGAGGGACATGTCGGTGCCAACGAATGCCTTGCGCGATTCGAACACCTGGTCCAGCAGCGCGATGAAACCTTGCTCCACTGCTTCTGGCAGGGCACTTTTCACGGTGCTGCCTTCCATGTTGCGGCCCTGGATCAGGGCGCGGCTGAATTCATTCTGCATTTCGATGCGGTGCTCGGGGCCGCGCGTGACCGTAATGGCGACCGGTACATGTTCGAGGACACTGCGCACGCCTTCACGCACTGCCTCTTCGCGCAGGGCGCGCACGCGGTCGGTGACGTCGCGGCAGAACAGGACCAGCTTGCCGCCGTTTGGAACGGCAGTGACGGAGTGCCAGGCATAGAGCCCGGGAATGAACTGCTCGAACGTGACCGTGCTCTGGCGGCCCATGGCGGTGCGCAGATGTTCCTCGGCCGGCGTGCCAAGCAGGGTGGGATACTCGTCCCAGTGACTGCGGCCAAGCAAGCTGTCGCGTTTGCGCCGCAACAGCATTTCCGCCGCCCGGTTGACATACTCGTAGCGCCAGTCGCTGCTCAGGCAAAGCACGGCGTCCGACGTGTTTTCCAGCAGCAGCTCGGTAGCCACCGGGATGTCTGGCGCGATAGCGGATCGAGAGAAAAGCGTCATGGGACACGGGCGAGAGAATATCGGCCCGATATTATGCGCGATTTAATGGCGGGCTATTGTTTTAATGGCATTTCTGGGCGCTCCTGTCTGCTTACTGGAATGCGGTTCAAACCTTCCACGGTCTGAGGATAGCGCCAGCAGTGCTGCTTACTTGCCACTGGATGCCGCACGCGCCAGTTCAGCAGATGCCAGGCTGCCAGCGAGGCTGCCCTTTTGGCAAACGTCATTCGCTTTTCCGAACCGCACGCGGGCACCGTCTTGTTGACCCGTAGCCAGCAGATACTGCCCGCCGTGGAAGTGCGCCTCGCACATGCGCGCTGTCGACTGCCTGACATCTGCCTCCGCAAACTGTACGAGCTTTTCCCAACCGATTTTATCTTGATGGAAATCCAGTAGCGCGAGCTGCCAGGGATCATTGTCGACCAGATTCTGACGCAGGATCTTGAGTTCGGCTGTGGCCGCAGCACGGCTGCTGGAACGGGTGGCGGCCAGATACAACATGGCCGCGGATTCTGCCGACGGAGGGCGCTGGCGGAAAACATCTCGCAGCGCCAGCGTACTCGCATCGAACTTGCCCATGGCGAAATCGTGATACGCAAGCCGTTGCCGGGCGTTAAGGTGCCCTGTGGCCGCTGCCTTGCGATACCATGCCAGCGCCTCGGCACTCATCGTCCGATTCTGGAGATCGTCATTGGCGCCGAGGCGATACATGGCGTCGGCATTGCCGGCCTCGGCTTCAGAGCGGAGCCAGTCCACATCATTGGCGGTACTGAAAAGCGGACCGCCTGTGTACGTAAAGTAGAGCATGCGCTGGCTCATCGAGATCAGGATCCGGTGCGAACGCAAGAAATCCAGGCCAAGGATGACGTCAGCCTGAATGCCATCGAGTCGCATGACGGTAAGTTTGCTGTCACTGATCTGTTCATCGCCAATTTCGATCAGCTTGAACTGGCTCGACCATGCCGGTACAGTAGAGCGGCCGATGACGCGCACCCGAGTACTTCCTTCTGCGGAGAACATCGCTGCGGTTTTGCCCGGCAGACTGGCCGCGGCCTGGACGTCAATAACGGATTGCTCAATTGCGGTTGACAGCATCGCCGTCAGCTCGTGGCCGTCTATTTTCACCTTGAACAGCGGGCGCTCTTCTGGCCCGAACACGAAGGGAAGCGTTACCGCATCGGCGCTCCAGTACGCCAGGTAATTTTTCCCGCAATTGGTCGGCTGGACGAATCGCAGTGCCTTTTCCGCTAGCGACAGTTCAAGGTCGGTGCTGAGCAAGTAATTGGTGCCGAGGTTGATGCCGTATTCCGTTCTGGACCCTGCCATGACCTGGAACTGGCCCTTGCCCCGGGCTGGCCCGACTGCAATCTCATTAACATTGGCAATCACTTCCGGCGCGCTGCCACCGACGCCACGGATCCTCTCGCCGGTGTCAATGGTAGCGACCCCGATTTTCTCGAGTGCTGCCTTGTTGAGCGTGGTGTATGGCGAACCGATGTCGATAACCGCCATCGTGGGCATGCCATTGATGCTGCCTGGGACATATGGCAGCATGCCTTCGCCACCAAATCTGAGTGCCAGCGTCTGGCGGTCGATCTGGCAAGCGTCAGGTTTGGCGGCCTGCGCTAACGCGCTCAGGGACACGGCGGACAAAACTAGCGCGGTGAAAGCGGCGCGGACGGCGAGGGTAATCAAGTCTGACTCCAGATGTGAGAGCTGCGGTGCGACAAGTCGGCACCGCCGACAAACTTGCTAATTGTAGAGCATCCGCGCGCCGCCTTTGAGGTAGCTTTTTGCAAGGTGCTCCCAATCGGCCAACGCTAAGGTTTTTTATAGACTACGCCATCCTTCATCACAAACTGCACTTGCTGCAGCAGGGCGATATTGGCCAGCGGGTCTCCCGCAACGGCGACAATGTCGGCGGCAAATCCCGGCTCGATGGAGCCCAGGCGCGCGGACTGGTCCAGCAGCGCGGCGGCGTTGATGGTGGCGGCGCGAATCGCTTCCAGCGGCGGCATCCCCGCTTCCACCATGTAGCCAAATTCCCTGGCGTTTTCGCCGTGAGGGAACACGCCCGCATCGGTGCCGAAGGCGATTTTCACGCCCGCCTTGTAGGCGCGCCCGAACGTGGCCTGGATCTGGTTGCCGATCTCGATGGCCTTGGGCCGCACCAGCGGCGAGTAGTAGTCCGCGTTCTTTTTCGCCATGTCGGCCACGTAGCGGCCGGCGCTGATGGTGGGCACGTAATAAGCATTGTGCTTCTTGAAAAGCGCAATGGCTTCATCATCGATCAGCGTGCCGTGTTCGATCGAGTCCACGCCGGCGCGCAGGGCGCGCTTGATGCCTTCGCTGCCATGGGCGTGCGCCGCGACGCGAAAGCCGTAATCCTTTGCCGCTGCCACGACGGCCCGCAGTTCATCTTCCGTGTACTGCGGGTTCTGTCCGTTGCGGGCCTGGCTCAACACACCGCCGGTGGCCGTGACCTTGATCAGGTCAGCGCCTTCCTTGTAGCGGTGGCGCACCGCCTGGCGTGCTTCCTCGGCGCTGTTGACGACCCCCTCCGCCGGACCCGGCTCGCCCAGCGCCGCCCGGAAGCGCTCATTGAGGCTGTTGGTGGGGTCGGCATGGCCGCCGGTGGTGGCGATCGATTTACCGGCCGTGAACATGCGCGGACCGGGCACCGCGCCGCTATCGATGGCGCGCTTGAGCGAGATGGACAAGCCGTTGGACGCGCCCAGGTCGCGCACCGTGGTGAACCCGGCCTTGAGGGTGCGGTCGGCCAGCTTGACTGCGCGCAGCGCGTGGTCGGCCGGGTTGAGCGTGAGCGTTTCACGCAGCGCGTCGACCTGCTTCTGGGTTTCGCCCGTCAGGTGCACATGCATGTCGATAAAGCCGGGCATGCAGGAGTGGCGCGACAGGTCCAGCGCGTCCGGCGCGCCCGTCATGGCGCCGACCGAGACGACCTTGCCAGCGTCGACCACGATGCTGACATTGTCGCGCCATTTGCCGGCCTTGACGTCGAGCAGGCGGCCGCAGTTGACGGTCTGCGGTGCAGCCTGCGCATACGCGGCGGCCAGCAGGAGGGAAAGGGCGGTCAGCTTGTACATGGAACGGCTCCGGTAGGGAAGGGGCGAACATCGGGTCGCACGCGAGCATACACAACATCACATACAAAAAGACCTCCCATTTCTGGGAGACCCGGGAAGTACCGACTTATCGCAGGTCCACCTTGGCCAGGTCTTCCTTGACCGGGTCGGTCAGCTCGTTTTCCCATTTCGCCACCACCGCGGTTGCGATGCCGTTGCCGATGACGTTGGTGGCCGAGCGGGCCATGTCGAGGAAGTGGTCAATGCCCAGCAGGAGCAGCAAGCCTGCTTCGGGAATGCCGAACTGCGACAGCGTGGCGGCAATCACCACCAGCGATGCGCGCGGCACACCGGCGATGCCCTTGGACGTCACCATCAGCACCAGCATCATGGTCAGCTGGGTCCCGAGCGACATCTCGATGCCGTAGGCCTGGGCGATGAAGACCGTGGCGAAGGTGCAGTACATCATGGAGCCGTCCAGGTTGAACGAGTAGCCAACCGGCAGCACGAAAGCGGCGATGCGGTTGCGCACGCCAAAGCGCTCCAGGCCTTCCAGCGTTTTCGGAAATGCCGCCTCCGACGACGAGGTCGAAAACGCCAGCAGGGTCGGCTCGCGCAACTCGCGCAGCAGGGCCAAGACGCGCGGCCCCAGGAACAGGAAGCCGGCAAAGATCAGCACCACCCACAGCAGCACAATGGCCAGGTAGAACTCGGCCATGAAGATGCCGTACTTGCCGATCACGCTCAAGCCGCTCTTGGCGATGATGCCTGCCACCGCCGCGAACACGGCAATCGGCGCGAAGTTCATCACATAGCCGGTCACCTTGAGCATCACGTGGGCCACACCGTCGATCACTTCAATCATCGGGTTGGCGCGCGGACCCACGGCGGCCGCGCCCACGCCAAAGAACAGCGAGAACACGACGATCTGAAGAATTTCGTTCTTGGCCATGCCGTCCACGATGGAGGCCGGGATCAGGTGGCCGATGAAGTCCTTGATGGTAAAGCCGGTGGTCGTGACGCCGGTGTCCGTGCCCACTTCGAGCGGCATGCCCACACCCGGCTCGAACAGGTTAACCAGGATCAGGCCGAGCGAGAGCGAGAGGATGGAGGCGATCACGAACCACAGCATGGCCTTGACGCCGATGCGGCCCACTTCCTTGGCGTCGCCCATCCTGGCAATGCCCACCACCAGGGTGGCAAAGACCAGGGGAGCGATGATCATCTTGATCAGGCGCAGGAAGCCATAGCTGATGAGCGACATGGCTTCGCTGAAGCGCCTGGCGTCGCCGGTGTAGGCGTTGATGATGTAGCCAACCACAATGCCCAGGACCAGGGCGGCCAGGATGTACGTAGTAAGACGATTTCGGTTATTCATGCGCTGCGCATCCTGTTCTTGTGGGGCGTCCCGTAACTTCCCGGGCAAAATTGCGGGTTTTATAGCAAGTTTGGCAGTATCCTAGCGGCAGGTGGGACTGTCAAGCTTGCTCCGCAGGCAGCCCGAAGCGACCAGAAAACAACATGATTGAACTGAAAAACGTCAGCAAGGCGTATGGCGACTTTGCTGTACTTACCGATTGCAGCCTGCGGGTGGACAAGGGCGAAGTGGTGGTGGTGTGCGGGCCATCTGGCTCGGGCAAGTCGACCCTGATCAAGGCAGTCAACGGGCTTGAACCGGTACAGGGGGGCGAAGTGTGGGTGGACGGCACCCAGGTCAACGCGCGCGGCACCAACCTGCCGGCACTGCGTGCGCGCATCGGGATGGTGTTTCAGAACTTTGAATTGTTCCCCCACCTGTCGGTACGCCAGAATCTGACACTGGCCCAGACCAAGGTGCTGGGGCGCAGCCTGGACGAGGCGACGCAGCGCGGCTTGCGCTACCTGGACCGGGTCGGCCTGCTGGGTCAGCAGGACAAGATGCCGGGCCAGCTATCGGGCGGCCAGCAGCAGCGCGTGGCCATCGCGCGCGCCCTGGCGATGGACCCGGTGGCGATGCTGTTTGACGAACCGACCTCCGCGCTCGACCCGGAAATGACGTCGGAAGTGCTCGATGTCATGGTCAGCCTGGCGCAGGACGGCATGACCATGATCGTCGTTACCCATGAAATGGGCTTTGCGCGCAAGGTGGCGGGGCGGGTCGTGTTCATGGACCATGGCCGGATTGTGGAGGATACCCCGGGTGCTGAGTTTTTCGCCCGGCCAAGGTCAGCGCGCGCAGGTGAGTTCCTGGGCCATATCTTGCAGTAGAAAAGGCGGGCCCGCCCGGAACAGAGCTGGGAGGCCGCGGACCAGTTCAACCATAAGCCATAGAAGACATCTGTGCACTGCTGATGGCTGCCATGGTTTCCGGAAACGATACAACTCTAAAGTGCCGGGGGCGGCGACGCCGGGTTCGCTGGACTCTTTCCGGACATGGCTGTCAGGGAGTCGCGCAGTTCCGGTCCAAGGTCTGCAACGGTCCTCACCGCCACCGACGCACGGATAGCGAACCGGTACTGTTGGCTCTTTTCTGCTTCAGAACTGCAGTGCGGCGTCCGCTCGCTTTAGCGTCTGGGTGTCCCGGTCGTGAACAGGGGGCGTCGGTTTGTGCCGATCCCTTTGAAGAACCCACATGCCGCAAATTTCGCAACGACCAAGCAAATTGCTTCAATGCTGGCTCGTGAGGTAATTTTATAAAAAATCTATTTTTCCATTTGACAACAAAAGCGGCTGTCAGTATTGTGACGATCCTTGTCCAATCCTGCATATTGCATGTATCGCTGCGGCGCGGGGGGCGATCTCGCCATACGAAGATATGCGTGGCGTGAAGTAATTGCAGTCCTGGCCACGGGCTGCCACGCGCCCGCAGCGTCAACGCGGCCGGTAAGGCTTGCTGCCTTACCGGCCGCTGATCACTACTTTCCCTTTATGAGCCATCAGCTTCTATTACTCGGCCTGTTTGCTGCATGTTGCTACCCGGCCGCAGCGCAGCAGCTTGCCACCCCAACGCAGGTTGTAGTGACAGGCAGCCAGACCGATACCGAGGCTGGACGCGATTTCGTCGCTGGTAAAAAAATCATCAGCCGCAAGCGGATCCAGGAAAGCGGGCTGGACACGGTCGAGGCGCTGCTCAAGCGCGACCCTGCCGTGACCATTGGCGCCGATGGCCGTGTCGGCCTGCAAGGAATGCCCGGGTATACCCAATTTCTGGTCGATGGCGCGGCGCCACGTGGCGGACAGAGCCTGCAGCTGGCGCTGGTCAACGTCGAGAAAATCGAAATCATCAAGTCGTCTATTGCCGAGTACGGTCCATACGGCATCGCCGGCACCATTAATGTCATCACGCGCAAGGCGGGCCGTAAAACACAGACGGACCTGACACTCGGCGCCGGCAGCGCCGATGGCCGCCCGGCGGCGAACATCGCCCTGTCCCATAACGAGAGCGCGCATGGGTCGCCGTGGCGATGGCGTGCACAGCTGGGCGCCAGTGAAAGGCACGTGTTCGGCAAGACCGACTTGACCCAGACTGCAGTGCTTGACGGTGCGCCAGAGCAACTGGAGTACCGCGGCTCGACGCGTGGACGAAACCGCCAGCGCAATATCGATGCCAGTGTCGATGTGAATTGGCAGGTAAGTCAGGCGCATTCGCTCAACGTGGCGCCGGCCATCGGCAGGTTTAGTGTTCGGGGTCGCAGCGACGAAGAGCGGCGCTGGGCAGCAGGTGGCTTGCTGGAAGTGTCAGCGCACGACCGTTCCAGCCTGACCATGTTGACACTGCCCATAAAGTGGCTTTTCCGCCCGTCCAAAAAAAGCCAGCTCGAGATTAATCTGAACAGCACGCACATGCGCGCCAGCTCTGTGATCAGTCGGCTTGATGCGATTGATGGCGGGCCTGATGTTGCCCGTTGGCGCACGCAAGAAAATGACTTCGATAGCGGCTTGCTCAGCATTGTCTACAAGGCCTCGCTGGCAGGCGGCCACAGCATCAAGCTGGGCGCAAGCTACAAGCGCGGAAACGAACGCAACGATTTCGATTACTTGATTAATGGCCGGCCCGACGTCGCCTTTGGCGCTTTAGGTGCGGTCAGGACCGGCCGAACGGAGCAGGCCCGCCTGTATGCACAGGACGACTGGCGCTTTAGCGACGCCACCGCGCTCAACCTGGGGGTCAGCGGCGAAGATAGCGGCCTGCGCATCGCTGAGGGTGGCTACAGCAGCGACCCGCGTTATCGCCTGTGGTCGCCCTCGGCCCATCTGTCGCACAAGATCGGGGGCGATGACAACCGCCAGGTGCGCCTGAGCGTGGCCCGCACCTATCGCGCACCAGGCACTGCTGACCTGTCCCTGCGCCCAGTGATTAATCCGCTTGCGCCGTGTAGCGTTGCGGGAGTGTGTAGCGCCAACACCGTTGACACGGCGGACACGGCTGGTAATCCATGGCTGTTGCCGGAGCGTTCGCTCGGCATCAATCTGTCATATGAACGGGGCCTGGGTCCAGATAGCCAGCTGACCTTGGAGGTGTTCGCACGCCGGATCGACCGCAAGACTGGTATCCAGATTGGCGTCGAAGATGTGCCATGGTCGAGCCTTCCACGCTATGTGGTGCGCCCGGTGAACCTCGGCGACGCGCAAGCTGAAGGAATCAGCTTGGAGATGGATCTGGCATTACGCGATTTTTTTGACGGCATGTATCCGGCCACCACGCTGCGTACGGGACTGGGCGTGGCGCGCTCGCGCATCTCGAACTTGCCGGGACCGGACGATCGCCTAGACAGCCAATCGCCATGGAACGCGAAACTGGGCATCAGCCATGTGATGAGCGGCATGCCGGTGAAATTGAATGTCGATGCCAGCTGGACGCCGGGCGTCTGGGTCAGGTCCAACCCCACACAGCGGGTGTTCCAGTCACGCCGCTTCGATCTCGACGCCGGCGCCATCTGGACCATCAATGGCGACCAGCGCCTGACGCTAAATCTCAGTAACCTGGCGCCGCGGACGGCACGCCAGATCGACGAGTACGTACTCGGGCGGCAGCTGATCCGCACCGACACCGGGTCCCGCAAATTCTCATCCTTGTCGATCAGCCTTGAAACAAAACTGTAGTCTCGCGGCTTCCTTGGAAAGAAAGTTCATGAACACTCGGATGAAAAATTTTGCCTTCAACGTTGTCCTGATGGCAGTGACGATTGCGGTGGCGATTGCCGTCGGCAGCCAGCTGCCCGGCCTTTATAGCAAGTGGCAAGGCCCGTCCCGCAGTGGCGACTTTTCTGCGCACGTGGACAAGCTGCCGCAGCGAGTCACCTTGTACGGTACGACGACCTGTCAGTACTGCCAGACAGCGCGCGACTATCTTAAACAGGCAGGCATTCCGTTCAACGACCAGGTCATCGACACCTCGCCTTCGGCCAGTACCATGTTTGAGCAGTTGAGCGAAACTTCGGTGCCAGTGCTGGTCGTGCGCGACAAGCTGATTGTGGGATTTAATGCTACCGAGTACCATCGGTTCCTGAAGGCGGCAGCCCGATAATTGCCCGATTTTCCCGTCCAACATTTAAGAAGAAGCTTGCAAATGAAAAAATTCCTCGCTGTATTCCTGGCCATTGCCACCGCGGCTGCCTTCACCGCTTCCGCCGCTGAACAGAAGACCGATTTCAAACGTTGCTACAAGATCTGCATGAAGAAGATCGATGACAAAGAAAAGTGCGAATATATCTGCGATGACGCCAACGGCAACAGTCCTCCGCCCTGATTCCTGGAAAAACAGTTGCCAGTGGCAACTGGAGCAACATCGGCCCTGCCCGCTGGAGGCCGGGCCGGGTGAACGGGTAAAATAGTGGCATTCGCTATCTGAAAGCCGCCATGTCCACGCCTGAATCCCCGAATAGCCTCACCATCACCCGCCCCGACGACTGGCATCTGCACCTGCGCGACGGCGCGGCGCTGGCCAGCGTGCTGCCGCATACGGCGCGCCAGTTCGCGCGCGCCATCGTCATGCCCAACCTGAAGCCGCCCGTGACCACCACCGCCATGGCCCAGGCTTACCGCGAGCGCATCCTGGCCGCGCTGCCGGCCGGGATGAGGTTCGAGCCACTCATGACGCTGTACCTGACCGACAACACCGATCCCGATGAGATCCGGCGCGCCGCCGACAGCGGTTTTGTCCACGCCGTCAAGCTGTACCCGGCCGGCGCCACCACCAATTCCGACGCCGGCGTCACCGACCTGGCGCGCTGCTACAAGACGCTCGAAGTGATGCAGGAACTGGGCATGCCCTTCCTGGTCCACGGCGAAGTGACGGACCAGGACATTGACCTGTTCGACCGCGAGGCCGTGTTCATCGAACGCGTGCTGCGTCCCCTGCGCAGCGCCATGCCGGCCCTGAAGATCGTGTTCGAGCACATCACCACCAAGGACGCGGCCCAGTACGTGGCCGAAGCGGACGGCCCCATCGCCGCCACCATCACCGCCCACCACCTGCTCTACAACCGCAACGAGATCTTCAAGGGCGGCATCCGGCCCCACTACTACTGCCTGCCGGTCCTCAAGCGCGAAGAGCACCGCCTGGCATTGATGACGGCGGCCATCAGCGGCGACGAGCGTTTTTTCCTGGGCACCGATTCGGCGCCGCACGCCATCGGCGCCAAGGAAACGGCTTGTGGCTGCGCCGGCTGCTACACCGCCCTGCACGCCATGGAGCTCTATACCGAAGCCTTTGACCGCGCCGGCGCGCTCGACAAGCTCGAAGCGTTTGCCAGCTTTTATGGTCCGGACTTCTACGAACTGCCCCGCAACAGCGGCACCATCACGCTGCAGCGCGAAACCTGGACCCTGCCGCAGACGGTGCCGCTGGGCGAGGCCGCGCTGGTGCCGCTGAACGCGGGGGAGCCGCTCCACTGGAAGATGCTGTAAAGCCGATGTTCCCCGCGATTGACTGGTCGCGCCGCTGGTACGACAGCGTCCGGCCCGCGTTCGGACGGCTGGACCCGGACGCGCCGAGCCTGGCGGACGCGCTCACCCGCGCTGCCGCGGCGCTGGCGCTGGTGAACCACCGGGGCTTGCCTATCCGCTTCGTGCCCCAGGCTGCGCTGCCGCAAGGGCGCGCCTACGAGGAATACATCGGCGCCACTGGTTGCGTGCCCACGCGCGAAAACCTGCACGATTTTTTCAACGGCCTCGTATGGCTGACCTTCCCGCGCATCAAGCAGCAGTTAAATGCCTTGCAGGCGGCCCAGATTGCGCTGGCAGGCGTGGGCAAGTCGCGCGGCGCGGCGCGCGACGGCGCTACCATCTTTGACGAAAACTGCGCCCTGCTGGTGGTGCGCGACGGCGAAGAGGGCGCGCAGCTGGTGCAGGCGCTGCGCGACCACCGCTGGCACGACGCCCTGTTCGAGCGGCGCCGCCTGTTCGACAGTGACCACCCCGGCGCCCAGGTTTGGCTGTTTGGTCACGCCCTCATGGAAAAGCTGGTGGCCCCCCGCAAGGGCATTACCGCACACGTGCGCGTGCTGCAGGCCGGCGCCGACTACTTTACACTGGCACCCGGGGCGCAGCGCGCCTGGCTCGATCAGTACGTGGCGGCCCAGCTTGCCACTGAAAGCCTCAGTACGGCAAGCTTCACGCCGCTCCAGGTGCTCGGCGTGCCGGGCTGGTGGGAAGGGCAGGATGCCGCTTTTTATGCCGACACGACCGTGTTCCGCCCCAAACGACAATAGGGGGGGGCATATGGAACAGATCATCCGCTGGGGCATCATCGGCACGGGCAAGATTGCGCGCGCCTTTGCCACGGCACTCAAGGAAACGCCGCAAGCCATGCTGGCTGGCGTCGGCTCGCGCAACCTGGACAGCGCCCAGGCCTTTTGCGCCGAATTCGGTGGCGCGGCCTACGCGTCCTACGAAGCGTTGGCAGCGGCCGGCGATATTGACATCATCTATATCGCCACCCCGCATCCCCTGCACGCAGAAAACGCCATGCTGGTGCTCAGCCACGGCAAGGCGGTGCTGTGTGAGAAGCCCTTCACCATGAATAGGCGCGAAGCCGAGCAGGTGGTGGCGCTGGCCCGCGCCAGGAAGCTGTTCCTGATGGAGGCGATGTGGACACGCTTTACGCCCGCCCTGGCTGCCGTCAGGCAAGCCATTGCCGACGGCGAAATCGGCGCCGTGCGCCAGCTGCATGTCGATTTCGGTTTTGCCGCCACCACCGATCCTCTGCATCGCCTCAACAATCGCGCGCTGGGCGGCGGCGCCTTGCTGGACCTGGGCATTTATCCCCTTTCGATCGCATCGGCCCTGCTGGGCCCCATCAAGTCGGTGGTGGCCCAGGCCGACCTGGGGCCAACCGGCGTCGACCTGCAAACGGCTTTCTTGCTGCGCCATGACAGCGGCGCCATGGCTGTGTGCAGCTGCTCGCTGGTGGCCCGCACGCCGGCCGAACTGACCGTCTCGGGCGAGCTGGGGCACGTGCGGATGAATACCATGTTCCACCGCGCCACCTCGATCACTATCAGCACCGACAGGGGCGCCCGCACCATCCCCACGCCCTACCTGGGCAACGGCTATGTGTACGAGGCGGTTGAAGCGGGCCGCTGCCTGCGTGCGGGGCTGCTGGAAAGCCCCGCCATGCCGCAGGGGGAAACGCTGGCGCTGATGGGGGTAATGGACGAGATCCGCAGGCAGATCGGGTTACACTACCGGTCCGATGACTGATAGTTGGTTAAGTGTCAAATTATGTTGCTAAGTGTGCAGTGAATTTCCCCGCGAGATGCTACACTCGCCGACGGAATTTATCGCCCCGCCTCCGCGCCGATTCCTTTGAAAAGAATAAGATGACAGTGACTACCGAAGATCGCAAACAAATGATCTCCCGCCTCCTTACGGGAAAGCCGGGTAGGCAGGACGACGCGGTTGCCTTGTCGGAGCAGGTGTTGTGGCTGTGGGAACGCATTGCCTTCCACCTCACGCCCCTGATCGGGGTGACCGGCTTTCAGACCCTGTACGCACGCGCCGTGCATGTGGCATCTCCACAATGTCCCGGCATGACGGCCAGTGCGCCGGGGCAGGCGATCGATACCTTGTTCCGTACCCTCAAGCAGGATCTGTGCGCGCTCGACCATTGCGGCGCCGAGCGCTGCGCCAATATTTTGCTCAACACTTTTACCGACTTGGTCGAATCAATGATCGGAGAAGCGTTGATGGAACAAATCTTACGGTCGGCCTGGGTTGGACAACCACACGGAAATATCTAGGAATGACGATGTCGAACAAGGTTAACCTCCACTTGATGCCTACGGGCGTACCCGGCCTCGATACCTTGCTGACGGGCGGGATCGCACGCTACTCCTTTGTGGTGCTGACCGGCGCGCCCGGCAGCGGCAAGACCACGCTGGCCCATCAGATCATGTTCAACCTGGCCAGCGAACAGCGCAAGGCCCTGTTTTTCACCATCCTTGGCGAGCCGCCCCTCAAAATGCTGCGCTTTCAGCAGCAATATGCGTTTTTCGACGCGGCCCGGGTCGGCCCGGCCATCAAGTATGTCAACCTGGCTGACGACCTGCAAAAGTCAGGCTTTGCCGGCGTGCTGCAGCGCATCCTGGCCGAAGTGCAGAACTTCCAGCCGGAACTGATCTTCGTCGATTCCTTCAAATCCGTGGTGCAGGCAACTGATGAGTCATCGGAAAGCATGGCCAGCCTCCAGTATTTTGTGCAGCAGCTCGGTGTGCAGCTGTCGACCTGGCAGGCGACCACCTTCCTCATCGGTGAGTACGCCGACAGCACCCAGGAAGAAAATCCCATCTTTACCGTGGCCGACGGCGTCATCCACCTGTGCCAGCACCTCGATGAAAATGCCGTGGTGCGCAAGGTGCGCGTGGTCAAAATGCGCGGCACCCCGCACATGCCCGGTCTGCATAGCTTCCGCATTACCGATGCCGGCTTGCACGTGTATCCCCGTTTGCTGTCGGGCGGCATCCTGCCGGACGTCAAGCCGGGGGTACGGGTGGGCAACCGGCGCGTCTCCACCGGCAGCCTGGAACTCGATGGCATGCTCGGTGGCGGCATCCCGGTGGGGTTTTCCGCCGTCGTTACCGGGCCTTCCGGGGCCGGCAAGACGGTCCTGGCCACCTCGTTCCTGAAAGCAGGCGCCGAGGCGGGCGAGCATGGCATCATCGCCTCGTATGAGAGCGCCTATCTCGACGCCTCCAACACGCCGCTGCAGGGCTTGATCCAAAGCGGCAAGGTGACCGATGTGCGGCCGCACCGGCTCGATTTGTCGATCGAAGAAGTGGTGACCGACCTGGCCGAAGCGGTCGACCGCACGGGCGCGACGCGCCTGGTGATCGATTCGCTCTCGGCGCTGGAACTGGTGCTTGCCCCCCAGTTCCGCCATAATTTCCAGGAATCCCTGTTCCGCATGCTATCGAGCCTGCACGCGCGCGGGGTCACCGTCCTCATGGTGCGCAACCTGACCGAAGCCCAAGGGCAGATGTTTTCACCCAGTTCCTATATCGTCGATTGCATCATTTCCATGCGCTACGTCGAACTGAAGAATAAGCTCATCAAGATCATTTCGGTACCCAAGCTGCGCGGCAGCACGCACAGCAACGAGGTGCTCACCTTTGAAACCTTTGCCGACCATATCCGGATAGCCGGTCCGCTCGACTAATCAATCATAATTTTCCGGATCGGAATTGCCTTGGAACACGCGGCGCAGGATGAAGTACGGCTCAAGGATGCCATCGACAAGCTCGTTGACGCCGTGCGCGATGAACAAAGCGTCGAAGGCGAGGTCGCGGCCCTGACCACGCTCGTCGCCCAGCTGCGCAGCGCCAATGAGCACCTGGTGCAGGCCGCGGTGCGTTCCCAGGTCTTGCAGGAGGAAGCGGAAGCGCGCAACCGTCAGCAGAATGAATTCCTGGCCATGCTGGCGCACGAGCTGCGCAACCCGCTTGCGCCCATCAGCGCCGCCGCCCAGCTGCTCAAGCTGCCCGGGGTGGACGCGCGCCGCATCGAGCATTCGAGCGATGTCATTTCGCGCCAGGTCAAGCACATGACCGAACTGGTGGACGACCTGCTTGATGTCTCGCGCGTGACGCGTGGCCTGGTCACGCTCACCCGCAAGAACCTTGACCTCAAGCGCGTGGTGGCCAGCGCCGTGGAGCAGGCCCGGCCCAGCATCGAAGCGCGCCGCCATTCGCTCTCGCTCAGCCTGGATGGCGACACGGCCATGGTCAATGGCGACCAGACCCGCCTGGTGCAGGTCATCGTCAACCTGCTGACCAATGCGGCCAAGTACACGCCCCAGGGCGGGCAGATTGAAGTCAGGCTCGATGTGGAAGGCAATGAGGTGCGGCTGTGCGTCAGCGACAACGGCAGCGGCATCGAACCGAAGCTCCTGCCCCATATCTTCGACCTGTTCACGCAAGGCGAGCGCACGCCGGACCGCGCCCAAGGCGGCCTGGGATTGGGGCTGGCGCTGGTCAAGAGCATGGTGGGGCTGCACGGCGGCCGGGTCGAGGCGCTGAGCGACGGGCCGGGCAGGGGCAGCACCTTCGTGCTGTACCTGCCGATGGTGGACGACACACCGGCCCACGTGTATCCCGAGCGGCGCCACAACACGCCCGAGGCGGCATTTGTGCCCATGCGCATCATGATCGTGGACGACAATGTCGACGCGGCCGAATCGCTGGCGGCCCTGTTGCGCTTTGACGGCCACGACGTGACGGTGATGGAAGACGCCCACAGCACCATCACGCGCGCAGCGCAGGTGCGCCCCGACGTCTTCATCCTCGACATTGGCCTGCCCGACATGGACGGCTACCAGCTGGTGCGCGCACTGCGGGCCCAGGGCGCCACGGCCGCGGCCCGCTTCATCGCCCTGACCGGCTATGGCCAGGCGCACGACAAGGTACTGGCCAAGTCGGCCGGCTTTGATCACCATTTCGTCAAGCCGGTGGACTGGCAGGAACTGGCGGCGGTGCTGGCGTCGCAGCCGCCATGATCAAAAAACAACAAACCGAAAATATTGTTGTTGTAACTAGCAATACATGAGGTGATCCAGTATTCTGGCAAATTATTCTTTCTGGGAAATTATTTTGCTGCGTTCAACTCTTGCTATTGCGGCCTTGCTCGCCCTGCCTACCGTCCATGGCGCCGATGCACCGCTCATTCCTCTCGACAGTTTCGTTCGGCCTGACGAATTTTATTCGCCGCGGTTGTCACCGGATGGCAAGCACTTGGCTATTACGGCGCGCATTCCCAAAGGTGAGCGCCTGGTACCGACCATTATGGTCTATGCGCTGCCAGAGATGAGGCAGGTCAGTGCAAATCAGTTGCCCGTGCGTGAAGTGCCTGTAAGTTACACTTGGGTGAGCAACACCCGGCTGGTGATTGAAAAAGGCATGGAAGTAGGCTCGCTGGAGGCGCCACAAGCCAGCGGCGAAGTGCTGGCAATGGATATTGACGGCAAAAAGCAGGAATACTTGTACGGCTGGGACATGGAAAAAAATTCCAAGCACGGCAACCGCTACACCGACAATGAGGGTTGGGGCTACGTGGCAGGCGTACCGCGCCCCCTCAACGGACGCTTCTACCTGTCCACCGTCACTACTAAAGAGCACAGCATGCTGTACGACGCCAACGCCAGCAATGGCTCGCGCAAGTTGCTCGCCTCTATTCCCAATCCCCACATTTCCTTCATCATCCAGCGTGACGGCATGCCGCGCTTCGCTTTTGGATCCAACCGCACCAAGAACGAGCCCATCCTTTATCGGCGGGCTGACGATGCGGACAAATGGTCGGTGGTGGAAGGCGACGCTGCCGATGTCGATCTGCGGCCCATCGCGTTTGCCGCCGATGACAAGGATTTCCTCGCCACCATCACGCGCAACGGCGGGCCACGGGAACTGGTGCGCCAGAACCTGGCCAGCGGTGCGCGGGTGCCGATCATGAAAGACGCGGTCGGCAATATTGATACCTTCCTGTGGGGCGCACATCACGATTTGCCGTTTGCCGCTGCCAGCAGCATTGGCATCCCGGCCGTCACGTATCTGAACGAGTCTTCGGAAGAGGCCAAACTGCACAAGACGCTGTCGGAAAAGTTTGCCGGCCACTTCATCAGCTTCATTAACTATACCGACGATGGTAGTCGCCTGCTGTTTTCGGCTAGCAGCGACCGCGAGCCTGGTGCGTACTTCCTGTACGATCGCAGTAATGGCAAGGCGTTTCCCTTATTTGTAAGCCGCGAGCAGATTGACCCGGCCCAGATGGCCGAGCGGCGTCCGATCAAGTTCAGCGCGCGCGATGGTCTTGAACTGCACGGCTATCTCACCATTCCGAACCGGACCGACGGCAAGCGCCCACCGCTGATCTTGCTGCCGCACGGCGGTCCCCATGGCGTGAGCGACGATTGGTTTTTTGACGGCGACGCCCAATTCCTGGCCAGCCGCGGATATGCGGTGCTGCAGGTGAACTTCCGCGGGTCTGGGGGGCGGGGTAGCAGGTTCCAGCGCGCCGGTTATCGCCAGTGGGGCAGCAAGATCCAGGATGACCTGATTGACGGCGTCAAGTGGACCATTGCCCAGGGCCTGGCCGATGGTGAGCGCGTGTGCGCCTTTGGCACCAGCTTTGGCGGTTATGCGGCAATGATGGTGTCGATTCGCGCGCCGAAACTGTTCAAATGCGCAGTCGGCTACGCGGGCGTGTATGACCTGAACCGTTTTTACTCCGAGTCGGATGCCAACAAGGGCTCGCTCAAGCACAATATCTATTTTGACTACATTGGCACCGACCGCGAAGAGCTGAACCGCTTCTCGCCTGCCATGCTGGCGCCCCACCTGACGGTACCGGTGTTGCTGGTCCACGGCAAGGATGACAAGATAGCACCGTTCGAGCACGCCGAGGTGATGCGCCTGGCCTTGGAAAAAGCAGGCCGTGCACCCGAATACATGGCGGTCGATGGAGAAGGCCACGGCTTCTATGCCACCAAGAACGCTACGGCCTTTTATCAAAAGCTCGAAGCGTTTCTGGCCAAACACCTGAAGTAAGCAGTAGCGGCGGGCCGGCGGCCCGCGCGGCTACACCTTCAGGAATTCTTCGCGCCCGCCCAGCCAGCGCGCCAGGTGAGCCTCCACCACATCGTCCACCGCGTCATGAATCAGGCTATGGGCCACGTCGCGCGCCTGTTCCACCAGCCACTGGTCGGTCTCCAGGTCGGCAAAGCGCAGCATGGCCTGGCCCGACTGGCGCGCACCCAGAAATTCACCGGGGCCGCGAATTTCCAGGTCGCGGCGCGCAATTTCAAAGCCGTCCGTGGTCTCGCGCATGGTCATCAGGCGCTGCTTGGCGATCTGTCCCAACGGGCTTTGATACAGCAGCAGGCACACGCTGGCCGCCGAGCCGCGCCCCACGCGCCCGCGCAGCTGGTGCAGCTGCGACAGGCCGAAGCGCTCGGCATGCTCGATCACCATCAGCGATGCATTGGGCACGTCGACCCCCACTTCAATGACCGTGGTGGCGACCAGCACCTGCACTTCGCCGGCGGTAAAGGCATGCATCACTTCCTGCTTGTCGGCCGGCTTCAGGCGTCCGTGCACCAGGCCCACCTGCAGCCCGGGCAGGGCGTCGGCCAGCATGGCATGGGTGTCGGTGGCAGTCTGTAGCTGCAGGGCTTCCGATTCCTCGATCAGCGGGCACACCCAGTACACCTGGCGCCCTTCCAGCGCCGCCGCATGCACCCGCTCGATGACTTCATCGCGCCGGTTCTGGTCGATGGCGCGTGTGACGATGGGGCTGCGCCCCGGCGGCAGCTCGTCGATGACCGACACTTCGAGGTCGGCGTAATACGTCATGGCCAGGGTGCGCGGGATGGGCGTGGCCGACATCATGAGCTGGTGCGGCGTCTTGCCGTTGCTGCCCTTGTTGCGCAGCGTGAGGCGCTGGCCCACGCCGAAGCGGTGCTGCTCGTCCACGATCACCAGCCCCAGTTTCGCAAACTGCACCGTGTCCTGGATCAGCGCGTGAGTGCCGATCACCAGTTGCGCCTCGCCCGATTCCACCATGGCGGTGGCGGCGATCTTGTCCTTCTTTTTCAGGCTGCCGGTCAGCCACGCCACCTTCACCCCCAGCGGCTCCATCCAGGCCGCGATCTTGCGAAAGTGCTGGTCGGCCAGGATCTCGGTGGGCGCCATGAGCGCGGCCTGGTAGCCGCTGTCGATGGCCTGGGCGGCCGCCAGCGCCGACACCACCGTCTTGCCACTGCCAACGTCGCCCTGCAGCAGGCGCTGCATGGGGTAGCCGTTCGTCAGGTCGGCGCGGATCTCGGCCAGCACGCGCTGCTGGGCGCCGGTCAGCCGGAACGGCAGCTGCGCCAGAAAGGCATCCGACAGCGCCCCGATGGCCTTGAGTACCGGCGCGCCTTTCACGCGGCGGGCCCGCTGCGCGCGCTTGAGCGAGAGCTGCTGGGCCAGCAGTTCATCGAACTTCATGCGCACCCAGGCCGGGTGCGAGCGGTCGAGCAGGGCGCCGGCGTCGATTTCCTGCGGCGGGTAGTGCAGCAGGCGCACGGCCGGTTCAAAGTTCGACAGCTGCATGGACGACAGCAGTGCCGGCGGCAGCGTGTCCTGCCAGTCGATGCGCTTCATGGCGTCGGCAATCGCGCGCCGCAACATGGACTGCGACAGGCCTTCGCCGGCCGGATAGACGGGCGTCAGTTCCCTGGGCAGCGGCGCACCCTCGTTAACCACCTTGTAGGTGGGGTGAACCATCTCGGCACCGAAGAAGCCGTGCTTGAGTTCCGCACGCGCCCGCACCCGCGTGCCTTCAGCGAGCTGCTTGACCTGGCTGCCGTAAAAATTCATGAAGCGCAGCAGCAGCTCGCCACTGTCGTCGGCAATCGTCACCAGCAGCTGGCGGCGCGGCTTGAATGCGATGTCATTCTTGATCACCACGCCCTCCACCTGCGAGACGTGGCCGCCACGCAGGCAGGCTTCGCGGATCGGCACGATGATGGTTTCGTCCTCGTAGCGCATGGGCAGGTGCAGCACCAGATCCATGTCGGTCCGCAGCCCCAGCCTGGCAAGCTTGCTCTCGTTGGTTTTTGGCGCGGCTTTGGGTTTGGCAGGAGGCATATTGCGACAAAATGAAGGCGAAAGGGCTGCACAGCATGAAGCTGCGATAAAATAGAGGGTTGCCCTGCGCTGATTTAGCGCTATTGTACGGCCCGAACCCCCTTTTTGCAGAAATACCCGCATGTATTCGCTTTCCGATTTCGATTTCGACCTGCCGCCAGAACGCATTGCGCAGCTGCCCCTGCCCGACCGCAGCGCCTCGCGCCTGCTGCATGTCGATGGCGAGCAGCTCATCGACCGCCGCTTTGCCGACATTGTCGACCTCCTGGTTCCCGGCGACCTTCTGGTCATGAATGACACGCGCGTGCTCAAGGCGCGTTTTTTCGGCGTCAAGGAGTCCGGCGGGCAGGTGGAAGTGCTGGTCGAGCGGGTGCTCGACAACCGCACCGTGCTGGCCCAGGTGCGCGCGTCCAAGTCGCCCAAGCCGGGCAACCGCATCCGCCTGGCCGACGCCTTTGACGTGGTGGCGGGCGAGCGCGCGGGCGAGTTTTTCACGCTCACCTTTGAAGGCGACGTGTTCGAGCTGATCGACGCCCATGGCCGCCTGCCGCTGCCGCCCTACATCGAGCATGATGCCGACGAATTTGACGAGACGCGCTACCAAACCGTGTATTCACGCGAGCCGGGCGCCGTGGCCGCGCCCACGGCCGGCCTGCACTTCGACCAGGCGCTGCTGGACCGGCTCAAGGCCAAGGGCGTCAACTTCGCCTACGTGACGCTGCATGTGGGCGCCGGCACGTTCCAGCCGGTGCGGGTGGAAACCCTGTCCGAGCACAAGATGCACACCGAGTGGTACACCGTGCCGCCGGACACCGTGGAGGCCGTGCGCGCCGTACAGGCCGCCGGGCGCCACGTGGTGGCGGTGGGCACCACCAGCCTGCGCGCGCTGGAGTCAGCCTCCCAGTCCGGCCAGATCGTGGCCGGCAGCGCCGACACGGCCCTGTTCATCACGCCCGGCTACACCTTCAAGACAGTCTCGCGCCTGATCACCAACTTCCACCTGCCCAAGTCGACCCTTCTGATGCTGGTGTCGGCCTTTGCCGGCTATGACACGATCCGCCGCGCCTACGCCCACGCGATCGCTGCCGAATACCGCTTTTTCAGCTATGGCGACGCCATGCTGCTCACCACAGAAAACAAGTAACCATGCTCGAGTTCACCCTCCTGAAAACCGATACCAGCGGCTTGTCGCACGCGCGCCGCGGCCGCCTCAAGCTCAATCACGGCACCATTGAAACGCCGATCTTCATGCCGGTCGGGACCTACGGCTCGGTCAAGGCCATGTCGCCGGTGGAGCTCAAGGAGATCGGCTCGCAGATCATCCTCGGCAACACCTTCCACCTGTGGCTGCGCCCCGGCACCCAGGTGCTCGACAAGTTCGGCGGCCTGCATGGCTTCATGGGCTGGGACAAGCCGATCCTGACCGATTCCGGCGGCTTCCAGGTGTTTTCGCTGGGCGCGATGCGCAAGATCACGGAGGAGGGCGTCAAGTTTTCGTCACCCATCGACGGCAGCAAGCTGTTCTTGTCGCCTGAAATTTCGATGCAGATCCAGCGCTCGCTCAATTCCGACATCGTCATGCAGTTTGACGAATGCACGCCCTACGAAATCGACGGGCGCCCCGCCACCAGCGAGGAAGCGGCGAAGTCAATGCGCATGTCGCTGCGCTGGGCCCAGCGCTCGATGAACGAATTTACCCACGGTGAAAACCCGAATGCGCTGTTTGGCATCGTCCAGGGCGGCATGTTCGAGCACCTGCGCGACGAGTCGCTGGCTGGCCTGGAAGAGATCAACTTCCCCGGCATTGCCATTGGCGGCCTGTCGGTGGGCGAGCCGAAGGAAGACATGATGCGCATGCTCGAACACGTGGGCCCGCGCCTGCCTGCCAACAAGCCGCACTACCTGATGGGCGTTGGTACGCCGGAAGACCTGGTGGCCGGCGTGGCCAATGGCATTGACATGTTCGACTGCGTGATGCCGACCCGTAACGCGCGCAATGGCTGGCTGTTTACCCGCTTTGGCGACGTCAAGATCAAGAACGCGCGCTACAAGGATGACCCGGCGCCCCTGGACGAAAGCTGCGACTGCTATTGCTGCAAGAATTTCTCGCGCGCCTACCTGCACCATCTGCACCGGTCCAAGGAAATCCTCGGGGCGCGCCTGAACACCATCCATAACCTGCACTACTACCTCAAGCTCATGAGCGAGATGCGCGACGCCATCGATGCCGACCGCTTCCACGCATTCCGTTTGGAATTCAATGCGGCGCGGGCGCGCGGGGTGTGATTTTTTTGATGTCAATACGGCAAAGCTGCTTGCAAAAGCGCCTGCCGGCGCCATGTAGCGCGGATTACCATGCAAATCGGCGTTTCAAAATGGTTCACCCAAACCCGGCGATGCTAGAATACAGCGCTGTTTTTTAACGAATTCATTCACCCTGGAGTTCCCGTGTTTATTTCCAACGCCTACGCGCAAGCGGCACCTGCCGCCGGCAATGCCGGCCTCATGAGCAATCTGTCGACCTTCCTGCCACTGATCTTGATGTTCGTGGTCGTGTATTTCCTCATGATCCGCCCCCAGCAAAAGCGCGCCAAGGAACAGCGCACCATGATGGATGCCCTGTCCAAGGGCGACGAAGTGGTGACGGCCGGTGGCATCCTGGGCAAGGTCTCCAAGGTCAACGATACCTATGTGACCATTGAAGTGGCGCCCAACACGGAAATCGTCGTGCAAAAGTTTTCCATAACCACCATGCTGCCGAAAGGCACCCTGAAGTCGCTGTAAGCCTGACGGGCGGCCCCGCCGCCTGCCTGCTCAATCTGAACGCTGGAATCCTATGAATCGCTATCCCGTCTGGAAATATGTTGTGATCGTCATCGCGCTGCTGCTGGGCGCGCTGTACACGGCACCGAACTACTTTGTCGAGTCGCCCGCGCTGCAGGTGACGACCGGCCAAACGACCCTCAAGATCACTGACGAAACGACCAGGCGGGTCGCCGACGCGCTCAAGGCGGCCGGGATTGCGACCACCGCGGTCGACCTGGAAGGCGTGGGCAACAGCACCGCGGTGCGGGCCCGCTTCAAGACGACGGACGAGCAATTCAAGGCCAAGCTGGCGCTGGAGCAGGCGCTCAATGCCAACCCGGCCGACCCGGACTACATCGTCACGGTCAACCTGGTCAAGAACACGCCAAAATGGATGCAGGCCGTGCGCGCGCTGCCGATGAACCTGGGCCTGGATTTGCGCGGCGGCGTGCACTTCCTGCTGCAGGTCGATGCCACGGCCACCGCCGAGACCAAGATCAAGGGCATCCAGGCCAGCGTGCGCGCCAACCTGCGCGACAAGAATGTCCGCCACGCCGGCATCGAGCGCGTGGGCACGGCGGTCGAGATCAAGTTCCGCGATTCCGCCACCCGGGCCGAGGCGCGCAAGGTGCTGGGCGACACCATGGGCGACCTGGACCTGATCGACCGTAATGAAGGCGAAGACTTCAAGCTCATCGCCACGCTCAAGCCGGAAGCGCTGCGCAAGACGATTGCCGATGGCGTGTCGCAGAACATCTCCACCCTGTCCAAGCGTATCAACGAGCTGGGCGTGTCCGAGCCGATTATCCAGCAGCAGGGCGCCGACCGCATTGTGGTCCAGCTGCCCGGCGTGCAGGACGTGGCGCGCGCCAAGGACATCATTGGCCGCACCGCCACGCTGGAACTGCGCATGGTGGACGAAACCATCACCCGGGGCACGGAGCTGACGGCCACCATCCCGCTCAATTCGGAACTGTTCACGGCCGCCAAGGACGGACCGGTGGTGGTGTCGAAAGACGTGATCCTGACGGGCGACTACATCACGGGCGCGACCGCCAGCGCCGACAGCAATGGCCAGCCGGCCGTCAGCGTCGACCTGAGCGGCGAAGGCGGGCGCCTGATGCGCCAGGCCACGCGCGACCGCATCGGCAAGCGCATGGCCATCCTGCTCAAGGAAAAAGGCAAGGTCTTCATTCCGTCGGCACCGACCATCCAGAGTGAACTGGGCAGCAGCTTCCAGATCACCGGCATGGGCTCGATGGAAAACTCGGCCGAACTGGCCCTGCTGCTGCGCGCAGGTTCCCTGTCGGCTCCGATGGAATTCATTGAAGAGCGCGTCATCGGCCCCCAGCTGGGCGCCGAAAACATTGCCAAGGGCTTGTATTCGGTAGTCTACGGCTTTGCCGCCATTGCCATCTTCATGATCATCTACTACCACCTGTTCGGCTTTTTCAGCGTGATGGCGCTGGCTGCCAACCTGCTGTTCCTGCTGGCGCTGCTGTCGCTGTTCCAGGTCACCCTGACCTTGCCCGGTATTGCCGCTATCGCCCTGGCACTGGGTATGGCCATCGACGCGAACGTGCTGATCAATGAGAGGATCCGCGAAGAGCTTCGTGCGGGCAACACGCCGCAAGCGTCCATTGCGATCGGTTTCGACAAGGCCTGGGCCACCATCCTGGACTCGAACGTCACGACCCTGTTCGTCGGTATCGCCCTGTGGATCTTCGGCTCCGGTCCGGTGCGTGGCTTCGCGGTAGTTCACTGTCTCGGTATCCTGACCTCGATGTTCTCCGCCGTCTTTGTGTCGCGCGGCGTGGTCAACATGTGGTACGGCCGCAAGAAAAAGCTCAGTGGCGTGTCGATCGGTACCGTCTGGACTCCTGGCCCCCTGGTCAAGAAATAACTAGCACTTACTAACAGGATTCAAGATGGAATTTTTCCGCATCAAGAAAGATATTCCCTTCATGCGCCATGCGTTGATCTTCAACGTGATTTCGGCGCTGACCTTCGTCGCGGCTGTGTTTTTCCTGGTCACCCGGGGCCTGCACTTGTCGGTGGAGTTCGACGGCGGCACCATGATGGAGCTCAAGTACCCGCAGGCGGCCAACCAGGAAAAGATTCGTGGCGAGCTGATGAAGCTGGGCTATGAGCATCCGGAAGTGGCCAGCTTCGGCACGGCCCAGGACATCATGCTGCGCTTGCCAATCGTCAAGACCGTGGCCGGCGCCACCGGTTCGCAGCTGGCCTTCGACGCGCTGTGCAAGGCCGAGGGCGGCACCACGCGCCCCATCGAGACCATCGATGCCCAGGGGGTGAAAAAGGCCACCACGGGCTGCTATTCTGGCACCAATGTGGAGTTGCTCAGCCTGCGCAAGGTGGAATTCATCGGCCCCCAGGTGGGAGAGGAACTGGCCCAGAACGGCATCAATGCGCTGATCATGGTGGTGGTGCTGGTGGTGATTTACCTGGCCATCCGCTTTGAGTGGAAATACGCCGTGGCCACCATCCTGGCCAACCTGCATGACGTGGTCATCATTCTTGGCTTCTTTGCGTTTTTCCAGTGGGAATTCTCGCTGGCGGTGCTGGCAGGCGTGCTGGCGGTGCTGGGCTATTCGGTCAATGAATCGGTGGTCATTTTTGACCGGATCCGCGAAACGTTCCGCAAGCAGCGCAAGGCCAGCGTGACGGAAGTGATTGACCACGCCATTACCAGCACCATTTCCCGTACCATCATCACCCACGGCAGTACCCAGATGATGGTACTGTCAATGCTCATCTTTGGCGGCACCACGCTGCACTACTTCGCCATTGCGCTGACCATCGGTATTTGCTTCGGCATCTACTCGTCGGTATTCGTGGCAGCGGCGCTGGCCATGTGGCTGGGCATCCGACGCGAAGACTTGATCAAGCCGGTCAAGGAAAAGGATGAAACGGACGGCGCGGTCGTGTAAGGGCCGCCGAGGTCGTAACGATGCCGCCCGGCCCTGCCGCGGCGGCATTTTTTTTGGGAGATGCGCATGAGCCGAACCAACCGCCTGTTCCTGCTGATGGAGGCGCTACGCAGCTACCGGCGCCCCGTCACCGCCGCCGTGCTGGCCGAGCGGATGCAGGTGTCGGAGCGCACCATCTACCGCGATATCCAGACCCTGGCCGGCCTGGGCGCCCCGATTGCGGGCGAGGCGGGCATCGGCTATGTGCTGCGAGCAGGCATGTTCCTGCCGCCCTTGATGTTTGACGTGGATGAACTCGAGGCGCTGGTGCTGGGCGCGCGCTGGGTGCGCCAGCAGGGCGACCCCGGCCTGGCCCATGCCGCCTCCAGTGCCCTGGCCAAGATCGCCACCGCCAGCCCGGCCGACCTGCGCGATGCCCTGGCCGACACCAGCCTGTACGTGCCGCCGCCGTGCGAACCTGCGTTTGACGCCTTTCAGGCGCCTGCACGCCAGGCCATCCGGCGCGGGCGCAAGCTGCGCCTGCATTACAGCGACGAGCAGGGCCGCCACTCCGAGCGGGTCGTGTGGCCGTTCGCGCTGGCGTTTTTCGAAGGGCGGCGGGTACTGGCTGCGTGGTGCGAATTGCGCGGGGCGATCCGGCATTTCCGGATCGACCGGGTGCGCGGCGTGGACGAGCTTGAAGAAAGCTACCCCGCCAGGCGCTGCGACTTGCTGGCCCGGTGGCGGCGCGAGCTCGACCTGGGCGAACTCTCCTGACAAAAACTGACGCAGGCCGCGCTTATGATGAAGACAATGTTTTCAACCTCATCAAAGGAGCCTGCCATGCGTTTGTACCACCACCCCGCCTCTTCCAATGCCCGGCGCGTCGTCATGACGGCAAAGCTGCTCAATGTCCCCCTCGAGCTGGTCGAGATCGACCTCGCTGACGAGGGCGAGCGCCGCCGCCTGGGCGAACTTAACCCCAACGCCATGGTGCCGGTGCTGCAGGACGGCGACTTCATGCTGTGGGAATCCTGCGCCATCATGCAGTACCTGGCCGATCTCAGCCCTGGCCAGACGCTGTACCCGCACGAGGCGCGCGCCCGTGCCGATGTCAACCGCTGGATGTTCTGGGCCTGCCAGCATTTCTCGCCCGCCATTGGCGTCATGACCTGGGAAAATATCTGGAAGAGCCAGGTCGGCGCAGGCGATACCGACCTGGCCGAGCTGGCCAGGGGGGAACGGGAAGTGCTGCGCTTTGGACAGGTATTGGACCGCCACCTGGCCGGGCGCGACTACAGACACCGTGTGGACCATGGATGCGCAGATGGCATAAGGCCCACGGAATCGGAGAAAAGAAGTCCCGAATCAGCGTTTATTGTCGCTGTGTGAGACATTTCGTGACTTTCTGGGGTGAATGTTTTTCTTGTGTGAGTCAGCGCACAGAGGAAACACTGCCCGGATCTTATAGTGGAGCTGTCTCTTTCAGGACATCCCTAGTTTTGGACTTCGCCCGCTGTGTTACAGCGGGCATTTTTTTGCCCACATATTGCGGGCGCGAATGTTCAACTGATGGGTGCTTACAGCAGGGCTGCCGTGAGACTTTTCACTTCCTCGCTCGATTCTTCCAGAATGCTGGCCAGGGTGCCGTCACCGATGACGAAATCGATGGTCGACGCGGCCTGCATGCTGGTCGCGCCAGGGCGTTCATGCAGGGGCGAGCCGATCGGCGACAAATCATTGGCCAGCAACAGCGTGTCGCCCAGTGTTTCCGGCGGCAGGGCGCGCATGCCGGCCCACACCCCCTCGATTGCCTTCATGACCGGCTCGGGCACGTTGAGTTTTTGCAGCACGCAGCGGCCAATCTGCATTTCGCCGTGTTCAATCCATTCTTCCGGCTCGCCGTCGAGCAGGCCAGGGAATTCCTCAGCCCGCGAGAGCAGGTAAAAGCCGCCCACCTCATGCACGATACCGGCAAACAGTGCCGTTTCCGGGTCCAGTTTCGCCACCCGCTTGGCAATGACTTGCGACAGGGCTGCCACGTGGGCCGAGTGGCGCCACAACTGGTCGGCCTTGGCGCGCAGGGCGGGCTGGGTGATCTTGCTGTCGAGCTGGCGGACAATCACCGCCGCGGCCAGCGCATTGAGGGTCCGGAATCCCACGCGCTGCACCGCATTGCGGACATTGGTGATTTCATTGCCCGAGCGGTTGTAGGCCACCGAGTTGGCAATGGCCACCGTGCGCGCTGCCAGCAGGGGCTCGGCCTGCACCAGGCGGGCTGCCACGTCGGCGTGACAGTCGGGATCATTGAGGGCGCGCTGCAGCTTGAGGGTGGCGTCGACATTGGTAGGAAAGGTCAGCTCGCCACGGCTTGCCTGTTCAGCAATAGATTTGAAAGCGTCAAGTCGGTCCATACATATCCCTGTCAGTTGCGCGTGCGTGGCGTAAAAGTGCCGGTGAGCATTTATTCTACGCCTGTGCGATGGCTTTGTGCAGCAGATTAAGGCTGCTTGAAAATGGCGTCAAAGCCATCCTGTGGTTCTTCGGAATCAATCAATTCATCGACCAGGCCCAGGTCGACCAATTCTTCCGACGCATTGTTAAAACTGTTGACCTTGGTGGCACCAATCAGACGATACACTTCGCCGGCTTCGTTGCGTACACCGATCAGCATTTTTTCCTTGCGCACTTCGTCCGGGGTCGCCACATTGAGCAGCAGGTTGCCGATGATGTGCTTGTCAAATTTGGCAGGCGTGATGCCGTCGAGCAGGGTGGTTTTCAAAATTCTTCCTTCTGTGGTTGTGATGTTGTGGCGGAACGGTCCGTCAAGAGCTGCTTGAGCTTGCGCAGAGCCCCGTCCATTTCGTCGAAATCGGTATCGGAGTAGGGGGCAAACAGCTGGCGGCCCTGCTCGATGACGACCGGGAACACGTCCCGGAATACCTGCTCCCCTGCGGGTGTCAGGCACACCGAGAACGAGCGCTTGTCGTCGCTCGAGCGGGTGCGGGCCACCAGGCCCTTCGCCTCCAGGCGTTCGATCACGCCGGTCAGGGTTCCCTTGGTGATCAGGGTCTTGTCGCCCAATTCTTTGTACATCATGCCTGGCGTATTGCCGAGCGTGGCGATGATGTCGAACTGTGCATGCGTCAAGCCGCAGCGGCGCACCGATTCGCCCGAAAAACGTTCGAAGCCCTGCAGGCATTCTGCCAGCAAGCGCACACTCTTTAGATAACGTTCCCCCATGGCGGTGATTATAGCTGGCTGCGCAGGAAAGCGACGGGCAGGAAGTTCGCGTTTTGCCCGCAGGGAATGTACCATGGCAGCCTTGTCTTCCCGGCCACCCCAGCACCCATGACCCCCCACCTGCGCGGCATCCTCGCGCTGCTGCTCGTTACCCTTGTATGGGGCACCACCTTTCCCGCCATGAAGGCGCTGACCGCCCACGTCTCGCCGGCCTGGATCGTCTTCACCCGTTTTGCGCTGGCGGCGCTGGTGCTCGCCCCCTTCCTGCTGCGCGCCACGCGCGGCGACCTGCGCGCCGGCTTCTTGCTCGGCTTGCTGCTGTTTTGCTGCTTCGTCTTCCAGGTCGAAGGGCTGGCGCTGACCAGTTCCAACCGCAACGCCTTCATCTGCGGGCTGAACGTGCTGATCGTCCCGCTGCTGGGCGTGGCGGCCGGCAAGCTGCCGGAGCGCCGCATCGTGTTCGCGCTTGCCCTGGCCGTGGCCGGCCTGGCAGCGCTGTGCTGGGACAGCGGCCCCTGGCGCTTTGGCGACACCCTGGCGCTGGGCGCGGCCCTGTGCTTTGGCGTCTACGTCAAGATGATGGAACGGTACACCCGGCGCGCCGGCAGCCTGCTAGCCATTACCGCCACCCAGATCGGCACCGTGGCCGTCTGCGCCGGCATCTGGGTACTGGCCACCGAATCGACCCAGGGCATGCTGCCCGTGCTGGCAGGCGAATGGCCCAGCATCGTCTACCTGGGCCTGGTGGCCACTGCCGCCATTATCTCCCTGCAAACCTGGGGCCAGAGCCACAGCAGCGCCAACGAAGCTGCTGTCGTGTACGCCTTTGAGCCGGCGGCGGCCGCCTTCTTCGCCTTTTTCTGGCTGGGCGAAACCATGACGGCGAGGGGGTGGATTGGCGCCGCCTTGTTGATCTCCGGTATGATAGTCAGTCAATGGAACAGCGTCCCGCGCCATGCGGCAGCGCTGGCTCCAGAATGATCTGTTGCTAACTGATCCATTGCCAACGCCAGAGGAAACGACGCCCCGCGCATGTCACCAAGTCCACTTGCCCGCCTAGCCCGGGAACAGCCGCTGCGGATATTGCTCATACAAGCGGGCGAGCCGGACACGCTCACCTGGTCCGGCCTGTACCAGCCGCTGCGGCTGGCTGCCAAGATTGTCGGGCCTGACAAGCTGCACGTGGACGTGCGCAGTCCCGACAAGTTCGCCGCCGACAGCGCGCGCCACTGGCACCTGGTGCTGCTGGTGGCCGACGAAGCGCAAGCCTCGCTCAAGCCGGCCAATTCGCGCAAGCTGATCGAGCGCTGCCGCGCCGCGCCGTTCTGGGGCGGGGTGGGCGCGGGCGTGCTGTGGCTGGCCGATGCGGGCGTGCTCAACGGCGTGCGCACGGCCCTGCCGTGGGCCCTGTATGCCGACGCCGACAGCGTGGCCGACCACGCCATCTTCACACCGCACCTGTTCGAGATGGACGAGCACCGTCTGACCTGCTGCGGGGGTGGTGCCAGCGCCGACTTCGCGCTCACGCTGGTCGAGATGATATACGGGGCGGCGGTGCAGGCCCAGATCAAGGAAGCGCTGTGCATAGACCGCGTGCGCGGCAAGGAAGAGCGGCAGCGGGTGGCCCTGCAGGCGCGTTTCGGCGCCCTGCAGCCCAAGTTGACGGAAGCGGTGACGTTAATGGAAGCGAACATAGAAGAGCCGCTTTCGACGGACGACATTGCCAACCTGGTCGGCATATCGCGGCGCCAGCTCGAGCGGCTGTTCAAGCAATACCTGGGCAGCCTGCCGTCGCGCTACTACCTCGAACTGCGGCTGCAGCGAGCGCGCCAGCTGCTGCGCGACACCCACCACTCGATCGTGCAGGTCGGGCTGATGTGCGGTTTTTCGAGCGGCTCGCACTTCTCGACCGCCTTCGGCGCCCTGTTCGGCAACACCCCGCGCGAAGAACGCCAGCGCAAACTCTCCGCCTGAAAAACAATTTCCCACCACCAGGGTCAGACCACTTAAACGCTCGCAAATCAATTTCCTACAACCAGGGTCAGACCACTTAAACGCTCAAAAATCAATTTCCTACAACCAGGGTCAGACCACTTAAACGCTGGATTTGCAACGGTCGATTCGGAATTTTCCGTGCTGACCGATACAAAGTTCGGCTTTTTTCTGTCTGAGTAAATAAAGGCGGTGCAAGCGGGCATAGTTGCCTACGGTATTGCTAAGTGGTCTGACCACCGAATTAGACCGGTTCAAGCTAAGTGGTCTGACCACCGATTGCACCGGCTCGCGCTAAGTGGTCTATCCATCGGTTCGGACCGGTGCCCCGCTCCTCATCCGGCATTCCCCTCCACGGCCGACAGTGGGAAAAATGAAAATGCCTGTCGCGTATTCAAAAGATGTTTAAAGCTGCCGTTCTTATAATGGCCGGATGCATCCAGCGGTCCGAGCCGGGTGCGCCCCCTAACATTGGATGAGGATTGCCATGAACGCTAAGCTTGATTCCGGTACCACCACGCGGCCTGTTACCAGGGAAACCTTTGACGAAGTCCTCGTCCCTACCTACGCTCCCGCAGCGATGGTGCCGGTGCGCGCTTCGGGTCTGGACTTGTGGGACCAGAACGGCAAGCACTACCTCGACTTCACTTCCGGCATCGCCGTGTCCAGCCTCGGTCACTGCAATCCGGTCCTGGTCGATGCGCTGACCCGCCAGATCAACAGCCTGTGGCACCTCGGTAACGGTTACACCAACGAGCCAGTCCTGCGCCTGGCCCTGGCGCTGACCGAAGCGACCTTCGCTGACCGCGCATTCTTCTGCAACTCCGGCGCGGAAGCCAATGAAGGCGCCCTGAAACTGGCGCGCAAGTACGCCCACACCAAGTTCGGCCCGCACAAGTCGCGCATCATCTCCTGTCTGTCGTCGTTCCACGGCCGCACGCTGTTTACCGTCTCCGTTGGCGGCCAGCCGAAGTACACCGAAGGCTTCGAGCCGCTGCCGCAAGAGATCAGCCACATCCCCTACAACGACATCGAAGCGGCCCGCGCTGCCATTACCGATGACGTGTGCGCCGTCATCGTGGAGCCGATCCAGGGCGAAGGCGGCGTCATTCCCGGCAATCCCGAATATCTCAAGGCCCTGCGCGAATTCTGCGACAAGACCGGCGCCCTGCTGGTATTCGACGAAGTGCAGTCCGGCGTTGGCCGCACCGGCGCCCTGTATGCGTACATGGACAAGGGCGTCACGCCCGATATCCTCACCACCGCCAAGGCGCTGGGCAATGGCTACCCGATCGGCGCCATGCTGACCACCAACGAGATCGCCCAGCACTTCGGCGTCGGCTCGCACGGCACCACCTACGGCGGCAACCCGCTGGCGGCCACCGTGGCCCTGAACGTGATCGAGATGATCAACCAGCCGGCCTTCCTGGCCCGCGTAAAGGAAGCGTCTGAAAAAATCATGGCCAACCTGCGCAAGCTGACCGCTGACTTCCCGCAGCTGTTCGGCCAAGTGCGCGGCAGCGGCCTGTTGATTGGTCTGCCGGTTGCGCCCGAATTCAAGGGCCGCTCGAAAGACTTTACCAAGGCCTGCGAAGCGCTCGGCCTGATGCTGCTCATCGCCGGTCCCGATGTAGTGCGCCTGGCGCCGGCACTGATCGTCTCCGACGAGCAGATCGCTGAAGCAGACCGCATCATGCGCGCCGCCGCCGAAGGCATGCTCAATACGGCGCCGGCGAAGTAAGCCGGTCGCAGTCGTCGCCATCAAGGCTGGCCGCATCCGCGCGGCCGGCCAACGCAGTCCTGAAGGAGCACCCATGTTTGTTGTCCGTCCGGTCGTCCTCGCGGATATCGATGCCTTAGTCGCGCTGGCCGCTGGCTCCATGCCCGGCGTGCATACCTTGCCAAGGACGCGCGACAGGATCGCCGCATCGGTCGAGCGTTCGATCGCCTCGTTCGCAGCCCATGTCGACATCCCCAGCGAAGAATCCTATCTGTTCGTGCTCGAACAGCAGTCCACCGGCAGTATCGTCGGTACCGCAGCCATTTTCGCGTCCGCCGGTTCCAACGGTACCTACTTCTCGTTCCGTAACGATGTGATCCAGCAGGTCTCGCGCGACCTCAATATCAGCCACAGCGTCCATGCGCTGACCCTGTGCTCCGAGCTGACTGCCTATTCCCAGCTGTCGGGTTTCCACTTGCAGGACAAGACCAACGCCGGCCCCGAAGCCGGCCTGCTGTCGCGCGCGCGCCTGTTGTTTGCGGTCCTGGCGCCGCACCGCTTTGGCGACCGCTTCTTCGTGCCGCTCGCCGGCGTCACCGACAAGAACGGCCAGTCGCCGTTCTGGGAAGCGCTGGGCCGCAAGTTCTTCAAGATGGACTTCCTGGATGCGGAAAAAGTCATCGGTGGCGCGCGCAATCGCACCCTGATCGTCGAGCTCATGCCGCACTATCCGGTGTATGTGCCGCTGCTGCCGGGCGACGCCCAGGCCGCAATGGGCCAGATCCATTCGGACGGCGAGCTGGCATTCAACCTGCTGACCGAGGAGGGCTTCGAGGCTGACGACTACATCGACATCTTCGACGGCGGCCCGATCCTGCAGGCCCACAAGAACAGCCTGCGCACCTTTACCGGTTCCATGCCGCGGAGGGCCGAACTGGCCGTGGGCGCGGCTTCCGGCCCGCACGTGACCTATGCGGTCGCTGCCAGCAACGAGCAGAACTTCCGCGCCATCACTGTCGCGTGCCCGCCGGCGGAAATGTCCGATACCGTCAGCCTGCCGCAGGAGGCGCTCGACGCCCTGATGGTGGCAGCGGGCGATTCCGTCATCTGCGTCAGAATCTGAAAGAGAAACCTATGCTAGTTGTACGCGCAATCCAAGCGTCCGATCTGGATGCACTGATCGAGCTGGCACGCCAGGTCGGCAGCGGCATGACCACGCTCAAACCCGACCGCAAGATGCTGGGCGACCGCGTCGCGGTGGCGGTCAAGTCGTTCGCGGGCACCATTGCGCCCGAGCAGCGCGACTACATGTTCGTGATGGAGGACACCTCCAGCGGACGTCTGGCCGGCGTGTGCGCCATCAAGGGCGCGGTTGGCCTGGACGAGCCATTCTATAACTACCGCATCGGCACCCTGGTCCATTCAAGTCGCGAGCTCGAAGTGTTCACGCGCATGGATACCCTGTATCTGTCCAACGACCTGACCGGCGCCACCGAACTGTGTTCGCTGTTCCTGCATCCGGACTACCGCAGCGGCAATAACGGCAAGTGGCTGTCGAAAAGCCGCTTCGTCTTTATCGCCCAGTTCCCGCACCTGTTCACCGAAAAGCTGATCGCCGAGATGCGCGGCTTCCAGGCCGACGACGGCAGCACGCCCTTCTACGAAGGCCTGGGCCGGCACTTCTTCAAGATGGACTTCAATCATGTCGACCACCTGACGGCGATGGGCAAGAAGTCCTTCATCGCCGAGCTGATGCCGCGCCAGCCGATGTATGTTGACTACCTGCCGCAGTCGGCGCGCGAAGTGATCGGCAAGGTGCACCGCTCCACGGCGCCGGCGCGCAAGCTGCTGGAGCAGGAAGGCATGCACTTCGAAGGCTACGTCGATATTTTCGACGCCGGTCCCGTACTGCAGGCTCGCGTGTCGGAGCTGCGTGCCATGCGCGAGAGCGCGCTGGCCGTGGCCGATGCTGCGGCAGACGCAGCGCCAGCTGGTGCCGAGTCCGAGCCGCTGCTGGTCTCCAACACCGACCTTGCGGACTTCCGCATGATTGTCACCAACGCCAATCCGGTAGCGGGCAAGCTCGCCCTGACGCCATCGGAACTGGATCTCCTGCATTGCCAAAGCGGCGATACGATTCGCACGCTGCCACTTAGCGTAAGGAAGAACGTCAATGTCTAACCTCAGCAACTTCATCAACGGTCAATGGCTTGCCGGCTCCGGCGCGGAGCTGGTAACGATCGATCCTTCCACCGGCCGCCAGACCTGGCGCAGCCGCGAGTCAAGCGCCGAGGACGTGCAGAACGCCGTCGCCGCCGCCCGCGCCACGTTCGAGTCGTGGGCATTGCGCCCGCTGGAAGAGCGCATCGCCATCTGCACGCGCTTTCGCGACCTGCTGAAGGAAAACGCGGAAGATCTGGCGCAGACGATTTCGGAAGAAGTAGGCAAGCCGCTGTGGGAAGCGCGCACGGAAGTGACCACCATGGCCAACAAGGTCGACATTTCCGTGCAGGCCTACGGCGCGCGCACCGGCGAAGTGGCGGCCAAGGTCGCCGACGGCAATGCCGTGCTGCGTCATCGCCCGCACGGCGTGTTTGGCGTATTCGGACCGTACAACTTCCCCGGTCACCTGCCGAACGGGCATATCGTGCCGGCTCTCATCGCCGGTAATACCATCGTCTTCAAGCCAAGCGAATACGCGCCGCGCACCGCGGTCAAGACCGTGCAGCTGTGGGAAAAGGCAGGCCTGCCCGCTGGCGTGATCAACCTGGTCAACGGCGGCCGCGACACCGGTATTGCCCTCGGCAAGAACGATGGACTGGACGGCGTGCTGTTTACCGGCAGCTGCCAGACCGGCGTGGCGCTGCACAAGCAGTTTGGCGGCCAGCCGGGCAAGATGCTGGCGCTGGAAATGGGCGGTAACAATCCGCTGGTGGTGTGGGATGTCAAGGACATCGACGCTGCCGTTCACCACACGATCATGTCCGCCTTTATTTCGGCCGGCCAGCGCTGCACCTGCGCGCGCCGCCTGGTGGTGGCCGACACGATGGAAGGTGACGCCTTCATCGAGCGCCTGGTCGAAGTGGCCGCCACGCTGAGCGTGGGCGCGTCCAACGCCGAACCGCAGCCATTCATGGGCCCGGTGGTTTCGGCCGCCGTGGCCGCGCGCCTGGTGCAGGCGCAGGCCGACATGGTGGCCAAGGGCGGCAAGGTCCTGCTGCAGATGAAGCAGCTCGACCCGAACACGGGCTTCGTCACCGCCGGCATCGTGGACGTGACCAACGCCAAGGGCATCCCGGACGAAGAGTGGTTCGGTCCACTGCTGCAGATCGTGCGCGTGGGCGACTTTGACACTGCCATCAAGGTGGCCAACGCCACCGAGTTCGGCCTGGCCGCAGCACTGTTGTCCAACGACGAAGCGCTGTGGAAGCAGTTTTCGGTGCAGGCGCGCGCCGGCATCGTCAACTGGAACCGTCCCACCACGGGCGCTGCCAGCAGCGCGCCCTTTGGCGGCGTGGGCAAGTCCGGCAACCACCGCCCGAGCGCGTATTACGCCGCGGACTACTGCGCTTATCCGGTCGCGTCGATCGAGACGAGCGAACTTGAAATGCCGGCCAAGCTGTCCCCAGGCCTTTCGTTCTAAGGAACCCCATGCATACCGCACGCGAATTTAATTTTGACGGCCTGGTAGGACCAAGCCACAACTATGCCGGACTCTCGTTCGGCAACGTGGCCTCCTTCTCCAACGTCAAGAGCGCATCCAATCCCAGGCAGGCGGCCCTGCAGGGCCTGGCCAAGATGCGCGCGCTGGCCCAGCGCGGCTTTGCCCAGGCGCTGCTGCCGCCGCAGGCGCGTCCCAATTTCCGGATGCTGCGCAGCCTCGGTTTTACCGGCAGCGACGCCGACGTGCTGGCCCGCGCCTACCGCGAGTCGCCGGTGATCCTGGCGTGCGCCTATTCGGCATCGCCCATGTGGACTGCCAACGCGGCGACCGTGAGTCCGTCGGCCGATACGTTCGACGGGCGCACCCACTTCACGGCCGCAAACTTGAACAACAAGCTGCACCGCTCCGACGAGCATGCGCAGTCGACCCGCACCCTGCGCGCCTTGTTCTCCAATGAGCAGTTCTTCGCCGTCCACGACGCGCTGCCGCCGACCCCGGCGTTTGGCGACGAAGGCGCCGCCAACCATACCCGCCTGACTGCATCGCACGGCGCCAAGGGCGTGGAACTGTTCGTGTACGGACGGGTGGAGTTCGATCCTTCTGCGCCCGCCCCCAAAAAATACCCGGCCCGCCAGACGCTGGAAGCGTCGCAGGCTATCGCCCGCCTGCACGGGCTGGACGCGGCGCGCACGGTGTTTGCGTCGCAAAACCCGGCCGTGATCGACCAGGGCGTATTTCACAATGACGTGATCGCGGTCGGCAATGGCAATGTGCTGTTCTATCACGACCAGGCATTCCATGACGAGAAGGCAGTGCTCAACCAACTGCGCGTGGCCATGGAGGGCGTGGGCGCACAATTGACCGCGATCCGGGTCGACACCGGGCTGGTGTCGGTGGCCGACGCAGTGGCCAGCTACCTGTTCAACAGTCAGCTGCTGTCCAAGCCGGATGGGACGATGGCGCTGGTGATTCCGCAGGAATGCCAGGAAAACCAGGCCGTCGCGCGCTATCTCGAACAACTGGTGGCAAGCGGCGGTCCGGTGGATGAACTGATTCACTTCGACCTGCGTCAGAGCATGCGCAACGGCGGCGGGCCTGCCTGCCTGCGCCTGCGCGTGGCGCTGACGGAAGCTGAAAGCGCGGCTATGCACCAGAAGGTGATCATGACCGAAGCGCTGTACGCAACGCTGGTGGAATGGGTGGGTAAATACTACCGCGACCACCTGGAGCCCAAGGACCTTGCAGATCCGCAGCTGGCAATCGAATGCCAGGCGGCGCTGGAAGAACTCACGCGCATTCTTGCCCTGCCTGGTTTATACGACCTGACTTAGAATACGCCCACTGAATTTGGACGGGACACCCCTGTCTTTTAAAAAGCGCGAGCCGGACGCCACAAGCGCAACGCGAACGCCAGAAATACAACCCGTATTGGAGATGTACGATGACACAGATGCCTAACGATTTGCGCAAACAGACGCTGGAACTGATCAACTCAAGCCAGCCTGGCGGACAGGTGGCCAACCTGATCGGCGCATGGCTTGGCTGCCTTGATGACGAAGACCTGTCCGGCACCTCGCCCGACAACCTGGCGCCCGTGCTGCGCGAAGGCTTCACCCAGCTGGCCACCAGTCCCGGCGAAGGCTGCCAGATCGCCCAGCTGCGCTATTGCGATGGCCGCGGCGGCATGGCGACGGCGCTCCTGATCCTCAACGACGACATGCCCTACCTGGTCGACTCCATCGTCATGGCCATGCGCAAGCAGAAGGTCGCAGTGGCCGGCGTGATGAATGCCGTACTGCCGGTTCGCCGCGATGCTGCCGGCACCGTTACCGCCGTGGCCGAAGAAGGCGCGCCGCTGGAATCGATCGTACTGTGCCTCTTGGCTGAAGACCTCGCCGCAGGTGAACTGAGCGAACTGGTAGGCCGCCTGCAGATGGTGGCGCGCGACGCCGCCGTGGTGCGCCGCGACGCGGTGGCCATGGCCGACCGCCTGACTTCCGTCGCCGCTGCCGCCGCCACGCTGGGTACCGAAGGCCAGGAAGTGGCCGCATTCCTGGAATGGGCCAAGAACGAAGGCTTCGAGCTGTTTGGCTATGCCTACTACGTCGTCAAGCCGGGCGAGCGCGAACTGGAACGCGATATCCCGAGCCGCCTGGGCGTGCTGCAGGATACCTCCCATCCGGTGTACGGTACCTGCCTGGCCAACATTCCGGGCGACTTCGAGACGCTGTCCAAACGCGCCGACACGCTCTCCATCGTCAAGGCCGACGTCGAAGGCACACTGCACCGTGACCAGCCGCTGGACTTCATCGGTGTGCGCCATACCGACTCGCAGGGGAACATTCTGGGCGAGCACTGCTTCGTGGGCCTGTTCACGCGCGCTGCCACTGCCACCCCGCTGGCGCGCCTGCCGTTTGCCCGTGGCCGCGTGGCCCAGGTGCTGTCGCTGGCCGGTGTGCGCCAGGAAGGCTTCCGCGCCGAGAAGTTCCTGGAGATTCTGGAGTCGCTGCCCCGTACCGAAGCGCTGGAAGCCGATCCTGAATGGCTGGCGCAGGTGTGCAGCGCCGTGGTGTCGCTCTACAAGCAGCCGCGCGCCAAGGTGTTCGCGCGCCGCGACGTCTATAAGCGCCACCTCGATGTGCTGGTGTACCTGCCGCGCGAGCGTTACAGCGCCGCCGTGGCCGCAGCCCTTGCCACCGCGCTCAAGGAAAGCTCGGGCGCGTCCGATGTGCGCTCCCAGACCCTGGTAGCCGACGGCCCGCTGGCCCGCGTGTACCTGATCGCCCACGCCGCGCGCTACCCGCTGGACTTGGAAACCGACATCCAGCGTCCGCTGCTGGCAGTGCTGGACGGCTGGCATGACAAGTTCGCGGCCCTCACCGAAAATGTGTTCGACACCGGCGTGCGCGGCAGCCTGCGCAAGCTGTGCGCCACGCTGCCGGTCAACTACGTTGCCGCTACCGCGCCGGAAGTCGCCTTCCATGACCTGAACGCTTTGATTGCGGACGGTCACGAAGGCCAGGTATCGGTACGCATCGCAACCGACGACACGGGCGCGGCCACCATTCGCCTGTACTCGATCGGTGCCGTGCCGTCGCTGTCGCGCATCCTGCCGGCACTGCACAACGCCGGCGTGGCGATCGACCGCGAGCAAACCTACACCATCAAGCTGGCCGACGGCTCGAAGCGCTTCGTCACGAGCCTGGCCGTGGACGCGGAAAGCGCCGCCAAGCTAGCCAAGCCGAACGTGGTGAATGTAGCGCAGGAACTGTTCACGTCCCTGTTCAATGACGAAGCAGAAGACGGCCGCCTGAACGGACTGGTGATCGAAGGCGGCCTGTCGATGCGCGAAGTGCAGCTGGTACGCGCCTACATTGGCTACTGGCGCCAGACCGGCAGCAAGTTCTCGGTACGCTACATGGCCGATACCCTGCGCCGCCAGCCAATGATGGTCAAAGAACTGGTGCAGGCATTTGCCCAGCGCTTCGATCCGAGCGTGCCCGAGGCCGAGCGCCTGGCAGCGAGTGAACGCATCGCCGGCATCAAGGCCGGCCTGGCATCGGTAAATCACGCCGATACCGAAGAAATCCTGGCCGCACTGGTTGACCTGATGCTGGCGACCGTGCGCACCAACTACTTCCAGAACGAGCAGCAGGGCGACAAGATCATCTTCAAGTTCGACACCAGCCGCCTGGCGCTGGTGCCCGAGCCGCGTCCTTACCGCGAAATCTACGTGTTTTCGCGCCGCTTTGAAGGCGTCCACCTGCGTGGCGGCCCGGTTGCCCGCGGCGGCCTGCGCTGGTCGGACCGCATGGAAGACTACCGCACCGAAGTGCTGGGCCTGGTAAAGGCGCAGATGGTAAAGAACGCCGTCATCGTGCCGGCCGGTTCCAAGGGCGGGTTTGTCTGCAAGCAGATGCCGAAGGACGCCGTGCGCGAGACCATCGCGGCTGAAGGCGAAGCAGTCTATCGCCTGTTCATTTCGTCGCTGCTGGAAGTGACCGACAACCGCGTACGCGGCGAGATCGTGCCGCCGGCCGACACGGTGCGCTACGACCAGGATGATCCATACCTGGTGGTCGCTGCGGACAAGGGCACGGCCACGTTCTCGGACATCGCCAACAGCATCGCCGTCAAGCGCGGCTTCTGGCTGGGCGACGCCTTTGCGTCGGGCGGTTCCAACGGCTACGACCACAAGAAGATGGGTATTACCGCCAAGGGCGCGTTCGAAGCGGTCAAGCGCCACTTCTACGAGATGGACCACGACTGGAACAACACCCCGATCACCATGGTCGGCGTGGGCGACATGTCGGGCGACGTATTCGGCAATGGCGTGCTGCTGTCGCGCCAGCTGAAGGTGCTGGCCGCTTTTGATCATCGCCACATCTTCCTGGACCCGACGCCCGATGTCGCCATCTCATTCGCCGAGCGCCAGCGCATGTTCGCGCTGCCACGCTCGTCGTGGGAAGACTACAACAAGGATTTGATCTCGACCGGTGGCGGCGTGTTCCCGCGCAGCGCCCGTTCCATCGAGCTGACCCCGCAGGTGCGCGCAGCCCTCGACATCAACGAAACGTCGCTGTCGCCGGAAGAACTGATGCACCGCATTTTGCTGGCCCCCGTAGACCTGTTCTACAACGGTGGTATCGGTACCTATATCAAGGCGTCGTTTGAAACGCACGCCCAGGTCAAGGACCGCGCCAATGACAACATCCGCGTCAACGGCAATGAGCTGCGCTGCAAGGTCGTATCCGAAGGCGGCAACCTGGGCGCGACCCAGAATGGCCGGATTGAATTCGCGCTGGCTGGCGGGCGCATTTTCACCGATGCGATCGACAACTCGGCTGGTGTGGACTGCTCCGACCACGAAGTAAACGTCAAGATCTGGCTCGACACCGAAGTCAATGCCGGCCAGCTGCCGGAAGCGGACCGCAACCGCATCCTCAACGAAATGACGAGCGACATCGAAGACCTGGTCCTGCGCGACAATTCGCTGCAGACCCACCTGCTGGTGCGTGAAGTGCAGGCCCAGGCCGATCCGGCGGTGGTCGATGGCTACGCCAGTCTGATCACGATGCTGGAAGCGGAAGGCGCGCTGTCGCGCGACCTGGAGCAGCTGCCAAGCGACGCCGAACTGCAGCGCCGCAAGGCAGCCGGGGGCGGCCTCACTGCGCCGGAGCTGGCCGTGGTCATCGCCAACGTGAAGAACCGCTTCAAGCGCATCCTGTCGGCATTGCCGCTGACCGACCTGCCGTGGGCCGAGTCGGTGCTCAAGCCTTACTTCCCGGCGCAGCTGGTGGCGACCCGCCAGGCACTGGCCCACCCGCTGGCCAACACCATCCTGGCCACCGTGCTGGCCAACGAATCGATCAACCGCTGCGGCCCGCTGATGATCCGTGACCTGGCAGTCGCCCACCTGGTGGAAGAAGCGGACGTGATCAAGGCCTGGGGGCAGGCATGGTCGGCGCTGAACCTGGCGCCGGTATTCAATGCCTTGGATGCCGATGCATTGAACGTGCCGCGCGCCGTCTCGATCAAGGTCGACGCCCGCACTCGCGTGCTGTTCAAGGCCATCATCGAAGGGGTGCTGTCGGTGCCGGCTGACCAGCTGCGCGGCGCTGGCGCCATGGATGAACTGACCCGCCTGTTCTCCCAGCCGGAAATGCTCAAGCAGCTGATGCCTGCGACGTCCGACGCCGACGCCTTCCCGGGGCTGCCGACATCGTTCGCGCAAGCATGGAAGGCGGTCGACGCCATCGAAGCGGTAGCTGCTTTCCTGTTCGCTGCGGTGTCCGTGCAGCGCCCGGCCGGCATGTCGCTGGCCCAGTTCCTGCAGGTTGGCATGGCGCTGCGCGGCCAGGCCGGGATCGACACGCTCGAGCGCGGTCTCAAGCTCACGCCGCAAAACAAGTCGCAGGAACAGCTGCGCAACTATGCGATGCAGGCCCTGCGCCGCACGCAGCAGCGCCTGTTGATGCAGGTACTGGCGCGTTCGGTCAACGGCGGCGATACGCTGGAAGCGGTGGAAGTGGTGACCAACACCATGGGACTGTCAGGCTACGCGCCGGCGGCGGACCTGGAACAGGCCATGCTTGACGTATGGGCGCTGTCCGAGGCCAGCACCACGGTCACCGGTGCGTCCGACGTCACCGCGGCAGCGGCGGCCTAAGCATGACCGCACCAGTACCAGAAGCGGTGCGGGCGCTGGCCGAAGCGGACTTCGGTCCGCTGGCCCGGCGTTTCGCCGCCGCCGGCTTTACCGTGACCACGCCCGACAAGGGCATCATGACGGTCAAGGCCAGCGAGATGCCACCGCGCGCCAGCGTCCTGTTGTCGGTCGGTGTGCATGGCGACGAGACGGGGCCGATCGAAGTGGTGGCCCATGTGCTCGACGCGCTGTCGCAGGAGCCCCATGCGCTCAAGGTGGACCTGATGGTCTGCGTGGGCAATGTGGATGCCATCGCAGCAGGCAAGCGGTTCATTGATGCTGACTTGAACCGCATGTTCCGTCCGGAGCGCGGATCGCTCGCGCAAGCGGCCGAATCGGCGCGGGCAGACGAGATGATCGCGGCCACGGCAGACTTTTTTGCCGATGCGGGACCGGTGCGCTGGCACCTGGACCTGCATACGGCCATCCGGCCTTCGGTGTATCCGACTTTTGCCATCGTGCCGGACCTGATTGCAGAAGAGGGCAAGCAAGCCTTGATCAACTGGCTTGGACAGGCCGCCATTGGCGCCATCATCATGAACCCGCAGTCGGCCGGTACCTACAGCTACTATTCGGCCGAACACCATGGCGCCGCCGGCAGTACGGTGGAGCTGGGCCGGGTGGGCACGCTGGGGCAGAATGACCTGTCGCTGTTTGCCGAGGTGAGTACAGCATTGTCGGACCTGCTGCGCGGCGCCGCGCCGGGCGTGGCCAAGGCCGCGCCGCACGTGTTCAAGGTGGCGCAGCAGATCATGAAGCTGTCCGATGCATTCACAATGGCGTTTGACCGTAGTACGCAAAACTTTACTGCCATGCAGCAGGGCCAGACCATCGCCACCGACGGCGACACGGTCTACACCGTGCAGCACCCGGAAGAACTGGTGGTATTTCCCAATCCGGACGTCCGGGTCGGCCTGCGCGCAGGCCTCATGGTCGTTCGCGTCTAGCCTCGGCGGCCGCAGCGCCCTGTCTGGAAGAGCGCCAGGACAGGGGGGCGGCCTGTTGTGCGTGGTAAAGAAGCAACATCCTCAAGCATTGCCATGTTTTTATTGAACATTTCGCGCAGGAATTAACTTCTGTGCAACGATTCTCGTTAGAATGATTTTCCCTTTCATTCTGAGTCAATCATGTTCAATACTTTTGGTTTTGGCCGCTCCCTGATGGCCACCGTGCTGGCACTTTCCTGCATCTGCTCTGCCCAGGCGCAGGAACAGGGAGCCCAGAAAATCACGCCCGAGCAGTTCGAAGCATCGCTCAACTACCAGACCGGCAAGATCACCCTGCCGGGTTCGCTGGCCACGCTCAATTTGCCTGCCAATTTCCGCTATCTCAACCCTGCCGATTCCGAGCGCGTGCTGGTGGAGGGGTGGGGCAACCCGCCGGGCAACGAGACGCTGGGCATGATCGTGCCTGCCGACACCAGCCTGCTAAGCGCTGCCGGCTGGGGCGTGGTGGTGACGTACGAAAAGGATGGCCACGTCAAGGATGACGACGCCGACGACATCAATTACGACGAGTTGCTGACCGAGATGAAGTCGGGCATGGAAGAGGCCAACAAGGAGCGCAAAGCCCAGGGCTACGGTGCCATGACGCTGGTGGGCTGGGCCGAGAAGCCTAGCTATGACAAGGCCAGCCACAAGATGTACTGGGCCAAGGAACTGCGCACCGAGGGCGATACCGCGTCCGGCCTGAACTACAACATCCGCGTACTGGGCCGCGAAGGCGTGCTGGTCCTGAACGCCGTGGCGAACATGGCGCAGATCGACGTGATCCGCAAGGAAATGAAGCACGTGACGGCTGCCACCGACTTCACGGCAGGCAACCGCTACGCCGACTACAACGCCGCCACCGACAAGACTGCCGAGTATGGACTGGCTGCGCTGGTGGCGGGCGGCGTGGCTACCAAGCTGGGCCTGTTCGGCAAACTGTTCGCGCTGGTGCTGGCGTTCAAGAAGTTCATCATCATCGGCATCGGCTTTGCCGGCATGTGGCTGTACCGGGTATTCGCCGGCCGGCGTGAAGCGAAAGTCAACTTGGAGAAGTAAGCGGCGTCGCGCACGGCTTGTGTCCTGAAAGATGTGTATTGGTAAATGGCATTAGCCCCTATAATCGCTGCTGCCATTCACCAAGCACGACAATAAGGGACAACATCCGTGAATCAGACATTGGGCCACAAGCTGTTTCGTACCAAGACGGCGAGCAAGCAACAGGAAGGCGGCCTTGCCCGCACCATGGGCTTGTTCCCGCTGACCATGATCGGCGTCGGCGCCACCATCGGCACCGGCATCTTCTTTACCATGGTGGAAGCGGTGCCCAAGGCCGGTCCCGCCGTCATCCTCTCGTTCTTGCTTGCCGCGCTCACCGCCGGCCTGACTGCCCTGTGCTACGCGGAACTGTCGTTCCGCATCCCCGCGTCCGGTTCCTCGTATTCCTTTGCCTACGCCACGCTGGGCGAATTTGCCGCTTTCATCATTGCCGCCTGCCTGCTGCTGGAATACGGCCTGGCAGCCAGCGCCACCGCCATTGGCTGGTCTGAGTACCTGAACAATTTCCTGCAAATGGCGTTTGACATCCAGATACCGGAGCATTTGCGTACCGCCATGTTCGTCGCCGATGCCGACCACGGGGTAGAGTTCCATCCCGGCCAGTTCAACCTGCCTCCGATCCTGCTGGTGATCATGTGCGGCATCCTCCTGATTCGCGGTACCAAGGAGTCGGCCATGGCCAACGCACTGATGGTGCTGGTCAAGCTGGCGATCCTGCTGTTTTTTGTCGTCATTGCGCTGACCGGTTTCAATGCCGACAACCTGACCCCGTTTTTCCCCTCCGGCGAAGGCAATGCGGCCCTGGCCGGTGTGACGGCGGGCGCAGGCCTGGTCTTCTTCTCGTTCATTGGCCTCGACACGGTGGCGACGGCAGGCGAAGAAGCACGCAATCCGACCCGCAACGTACCGATCGGTATCCTGGCGGCGCTCGGCATTGTCACCCTGTTTTACATGCTGGTGGCGGTGGCTGCGGTGGGCGCGCAGCCGGCCGAGATGTTTGCCGATCAGAAGGCCGGCCTGTCAGTCATTCTGCAAAACGTTACCGGCAGCGCGTGGCCAGCCGTGGTCCTGTCGGCCGGCGCGGTGATCTCGGTCTTCAGCGTGACCCTGGTGACGATTTATGGCCAGACCCGCATCCTGTACGCAATCAGCCGCGATGGCCTGATTTCGCCGGCGTTTTCCCGGGTCCATGCACGCACCCAGGCCCCGGTCATCAATACGGTGATCGTCAGCATTGTGGTGGCCCTGGTGGCGGGCCTGGTGGACTCCACCTTCCTGTGGAATATGGTCAGCATGGGCACGCTGACGGCATTCATCGTGGTCTCGATCGCCGTGCCGGTCCTGCGTGCGCGCCAGGGCGAAGCGCTGACCCGCGGCTTCAAGGTGCCATTCGGCCCATACCTGGTTCCCGGCCTGTCGGTTGCCGCATGCCTGTGGATCATGTACGGCCTGTCGAGCGAAACCTACCAGGCGTTTGCGGTGGTGATGGTGCTGGCGCTGGCGACCTATTTCCTCTACAGCATTCGACATTCGAAGCTCAATCAGGGCTGAGGGGGCAGGGCGAGCACGGGCTCACCCGGCTGCCCTCTGGTCCACCGACGTGTGGCTGCTGCGGCGCGGCTTGGGCCGCTCCAAGGACTGCATCATGGGTCAAAGCAAAAGGCGACTGCGCCGTGGGCGGGCGCATGAGCGACTAGGGCCTGCCATCTGAACGCGACCCGCTCACTGAATAGGTCGCCGCTCGTCACGCGGTGTCAAGGTTCGGCCGGCGCGAATTCGAGAACAACATGAGCATCATTGCCCCAACCCCGGTCATGCACAGGTGCATAAAAGGCCGATGACTTGGGCGTCAGGGTGAGATTCAATGTGCGCGCGCCCTCGACCAACACTGCTGAGTTCAGTTTGGCCCCGGCAGTAAATTGCATTGGTATTTTTTTCGAGTGGCAGATACCGCCCGCCAGCTTGAAGGTGGCCCGCATGACCAAGGGCAGCTCATCTTTGATCATTGCCCACTGCATCTCACACTCGAGCCGAAGGTCACCCAATCGGCGTACCGACGGCGCCAGCCCGGGTGTCTGCACCACGGGTTCAAACCTTGCCTTGCCGGCGCTTGCGGATGCCACAAGATATGCTTCCTTGCCAGGTTCGCGCTGCTGGTGCAGGGTGAAGCGGCCATTCGTGTCTAGCTCGATGGCCTGCTTGCCCGCATCGTCGACCAGCTCCAGCGACAGAGCTTTCCCGCTCAGCGAAATCAGGCGAAGGCCAATCTCCGCTTGCGGCGCCAGAGCCCGCAAGCGTTCCGCGGCGTCCATGCCACGCGCATACGCCTGGTAGGAAAGCCGTTCCGGATTTTTGAACGCGACAATATTGACTTCCTGCGCCGCGCCTGGGTCGTGCGGCGCTTGCAAGGCTGAATCCATTGCGTTCACGTCGGCAAAGCACAGGAAAAAACCAGCCAGAATCGCGCCATCCCATCCCCTCTTCATACGCCACTCTCCTCAAACGCCAGGTGATGGCGTGCCACTGCCTTGCGCGAAAGATCCGTCAGCAGACCGCGGGTGACGCCGGGCTGGGACAGCATGCAAGTGACGCTGCGAGGCGGCTTCCGGATAAATTGCAGGAGCTCAAAAAATGGACTACTAAAAAACGTCGTTTTGTACATTTTTGAACATTAATGGTCCTGTCCAGGAAACGAGTGGGCTGGTTCAGGGTTCCTTTTTCTGGAACATCGTAATTCGCTGCACCACCTGGCTGTGACGCGCCACGGTAATCTCGGGCTTTTACAGGTTTAGATTCGGGCAAATCAAGGTGCTTCGGCAAAGAATTGTATGTTGACCAAAACTTACTAGTCAATGTTATATAGCGGAAATTATTTCATTTTTCACTTGTTTTCCGTGGGGAAAAAGCATTTTTTAGGCAAGGTAATGTTGGGGGCCGGATGGTGGTGGACCAGCTTGCGGTGGGAAGGCGGCCAAACGTCTGCCTGGCGACGGATACGTGGCGGCGGTGCCATCCGATGGCTGGCACTGGGCTGGTGCCGCAAGCCGGCTCCCGGCGTGATTGCCATGAGTGCGGCAGTGACGTCGGTCTGATGGTTCTCCTTGTAGTTGTACGCAATTACCGTAGCTTGGCGGAGCGGCGCAGTGCCAACACAGTATAGGGGTAGGCGAGGAGAATAAAGGTAGGCTTGCCGGTGGCGCGCAGGCGGGATGCTTCCTAATGCGTCGCTTCGGCACCAGGCGCAGAGCGAGCGTAAAAAAGCCACGCGGCCTGGCGGCGGCGTGGCTTTTAATAAACGTTGCAGGATTACTGGACGTTCATTTCTTTCAGCAGATTGTCAGCCTTGTCCACATGCTTCATGTTCCACAGCATGTAGCGCACGTCGACCTGGATGTCGCGCGTGTTGTCCTGGTTGTAGTCCCAGTCGGAAATGATCGAGTCGAGCGTGCCGTCGAATGCCAGGCCGATGAATTCGCCCTTGGCGTTCAGCGCTGCCGAACCCGAATTGCCGCCCGTGATGTCCAGCGTGGCCAGGTAGTTCACAGGCACGGTCTTGAGCTTGGGATCGACATACTTGCCGAAGTCCTTGGCCTTGATCGCAGCTAGTTGGGCAGCCGGTGCATTGAACTCGCCTTCGCCGGTGGCCTTAGCAACCACGCCCTTGACGGTGGTAAATGCGGTCCACGAGCCAGTGCCGTCGGCGCCGTACGGACGGCCCTTGATGTTGCCGTAGGTGACGCGCAGGGTGCCGTTGGCGTCAGGGTAGACGGCGCGGCCCTTGCTGGTCATGTAGGCGATCTTGGCCTTCATGTAGTTGGCGTAGGCTTGCTGGATCTTGCCCTGCAGTTCTTCGTCTTCCGCTTCCGCTTTCAAGCCCTGCTCGTACATGGCCACGGCGGCCTTGATGAAGCTGTCGTTGCTGGCCTTGAAGTCGGCTGGCGACTTGCCCAGCCATTCGGCACGGAACTTGGCGTCGTTCAGCTGGGAGCCGGCGTACATGGCGTCCAGGCGGGCCTTGAGCTGCTCGGCGCTCATGCCGTCAACGATGCCCATGGCGGCGTCGAAGTTGGCATTGCGCTGGGCTTTTGGCTGGGCTGCATACTTGACCAGGCTGTTCATGACCAGGGCCTTGTCGACCTGCTGGTCGTAGGTGCGGTCAATGCCGGCCACGCCAGCCTTGAAGCGCGGCAGGTCGCGTTCCTGGTAGCCAGCCTTGCGCTCGGCGTTTGGCTTGGCGCTCTCGTTGGCCAGGCGATACAGCTGGCGCGCCGTGTTGAGCAGGCGTGGCGTGGCGTAGCCAAGGTAGAAGTCGCGCTTGGTTTCCGCATCGCGCTGGGCAATCAAGGCTTCGACCAGTTCAATGTCGCCGCCAAACTGGGCCTTGCGCGCGGCGTTGCTGTGAACCCATGCCTTCAGTTCGCTGTGCTCGCGGGTCTTGCGCTCAAGGATGTCGCTGCCTTCGTAGCTGGTCAGCATGCCCTTGCGGTTCTTGTAGTAGTTGTTGACGCCGGCAACCTGGCCTGCGTACTTGAGCTTGGCGTCCGGATTGTTCTTGGTCTCGCGCTCGATGATGGCCAGCGTTTCAGCCGACTGCTTGACGAAGGCCGGATAGCTCCAGTCAAACGTGAATGCCACTTCCGACGGCAGGCGGTGGCGGTTGGTGCGGCCGGGGTAGCCCAGCGCCATGATGAAGTCGCCTTCCTTCACGCCTTCCTTGGCCATTTTCAGGTGGGTCGCAGGCTGGTAAGGCACGTTGTCCTTGGAATAGTCGGCAGCCTTGCCGTCCGGGCTGACGTAGGCGCGGTAGAAACCGTAGTCGCCCGTGTGGCGCGGCCACATCCAGTTGTCGGTGTCGCCGCCGAACTTGCCCACGCCTTCAGGTGGTACGTGCACCAGGCGCACGTCGCGGATTTCCAGCTGCTTGATCAGGTAGAACTCGAGGCCGCCGTAATAGCTGGCCACGTTGCAGCGGTGGCCGGCATCCTGCTCGCACTCGGCCACCATGGTCTTCATGGCTTTTTCCATGGCATCGACACGGGCCTTGCCGGACAGCTTGGCGATCTCGGGGGTGATGATCTTGTCGCTGACGTTGGTCACGGCCTTGGTCACGTAGACGCGGCTGCCAGGAGCGGCCGGCAATTCTTCGGCAAAGGTCTTGGCCAAAAAGCCGTCGGCCAGCAGGTTGCGCTCAGGGGTCGAGTTCACGGCCACGCTGTTGTAGACGCAGTGGTGGTTGGTGGCGACCAGACCCTGCGGAGAGACAAACGAGGCCGAGCAGCCGCCCAGGCTCACGATGGCATTCATCGGGAATTCGGTCAGTTTGGTCAGGGTCGCAGGATCGAGTTTGAGTCCGGCTGCCTTGAGTTGCTTGGCTATTTGTGGCAGCTGTTGCGGCATCCACATGCCTTCGTCGGCATAGGCGGAGGCGCTGCTGAGGACAGCTAGCGCGATGAGGGTTTTTTTCATTCGATTGTCTCTTTTTGGTCGTCGGAACAGAAGGGCGCCTTTTGGGCGCCCTAGAGTATCCGCAGCGCTCATATTTTAGTCAACCTAATTCTGCTCCGAATGACACGTTCTCCTTGCCAGTATTGACGCTGTTGATATGTATATGCATGCCGCCCGGGGCCGCGCGCCTACAGCTGGTCGCCCACCAGCGATGCCATTTTGCTGAGCAGTTTGTCCAGCAGGGGACGGTTTTGCCACTGGGCGTAGGTGACGAGCTTGCCATGCTTCCAGTCGTCGTTAAAGATCGCCACTTGTTCCTTGGCGAACTGGGCATCGATGATATTCAGGTTTGCTTCGTCATTGAGGCTGAACGAGCGGTTGTCGAAATTGGTGGAGCCGACCGACACCATCAGCGAGTCGACCACCAGCGCCTTGACGTGGTACATGGTGGGCTGGTATTCGGCAATCTCAATGCCGGCGGCCAGCAGCGGGCCCCAGCTTTCATGGGAAGCGGCGCGCACGATCTTGGAATCAATGATTGCGCCGGGCGTGAGGATGCGCACCTTGACGCCCCGCCTGGCCGCCGCCACCAGGGCCTTGATGGTCAGTTCGTCAGGCACGAAGTAGGACGCCGACAGGTGGATGGTGTCCCGGGCCGCCGTGATCGACATCAGGTACATGAGCAGCATGCTTTCGCTGCCGCCGCTGGGCGAACTGCTGAACATCTGGGCGGCGTGGCCGCCCACGGGCGCGAGCGCGGGAAAATAGGCCGGGCCGTCCAGTACGGTGCCGGTGGACTTGGTCCAGTTGTCGTTGAACACGGCCTGCATCTGGCCCACGACCGGGCCTTCGACCCGGAAATGCGTGTCGCGCCAGTGCTGCTTGTCCTGGGCCGTGCCGCGCCACTGGTCGGCAATGCCGACCCCGCCCGTAAAGCCGATCTTGCCGTCAATGACGAGCACCTTGCGGTGGGTCCGGTTGTTCAGTTTGGTCAGTTTCCACCACACCGGCTTGTGGAAGCGCTGCAGCTTGACGCCCGAGGCCTTCATGGCGTCAATGGCGGCCAGATCCATCTTCATGCTGCCGATGAAGTCGAGCATGACATGCACCTTGACGCCGGCGCGGGCGCGCTCGCTCAGGGCCGCGGAAAATTCCTTGCCGATCGATTCGGACCAGTAGATATAGGTTTCCAGGGTGATCGTGTGCTGCGCTTCGCGGATGGCCTTGAGCATGGCGGGAAAGATCTGGTCGCCATTGAGGAGGACGTCGACCTTGTTGCCTTCGAGGATAGGCGGGCCAAGCAGCACCCCCATGGAACGCCGGAACTGGGGATCGTCCGTGCTGTACAGGCGCTGCAGCTGCCGCTCGATTTTCTTCTCGGCAGGCATGAAGTTGAAAGTCAAAAACACTGCGAGCAGGGTCAGTGCGCAGGCGATGAGCGCTGCGGAAATTGGTTTTATTCTCATGGCATGGTCCAGGCGAAAAAAAACCAACGCGCCAGGCGTTGGTTTTAGTGGGGATGGTACATTTTTTATTAACGTGCTTTTCCGCGACGCAGCAGGTTCACGATCGCCAGCAGAATCACAGCGCCGAGGAACGATACGAGCAGCGACGTTACGCTGAAGTCATCGGAATTGATGGTGCCGGTGCCAAACAGCGGCGACAACAGCCAGCCACCCAGGAAGGCGCCAACGATACCGACGATCACGTTCAGGATCATGCCCTGCTCTGCGTCCGTCTTCATGACCATGCTGGCCAGCCAACCCAAGATACCACCGACAATAATCCAGATGATGAAGTTCATGATAATTCCTCCTATTAGTTAAGAAAACAGCTCCCAGGCCACCGTGTTGATTGCTGGGCCGTGTCTAAAGATTAAGGTCGCACAGTACCCCGGTCGGTGCGGCAACGAACGTAACGAGGATTGTTCTTTTTATATTTATTTCTTGCTCCTTGGAATGGTCAGCACTTCGTGCGGCAGCGTACAGAAGGAGATGGGTCGGCGACTTATCGTTTCGTCACTGGCAAACAATTCCAGGTTTGTACGCAAGCCCCACATAAATAATTCGAAAGGAACTGACATGAGCAACTACGACACCACGACGCAAAAAAATTCCCGCATGGTTACTGGCCTGTTCCGCGACCGTACCAGCGCAGAGCGTGCTTATAACTCGGTTGCCGATCGTGGCTATGGCAAGGACGACGTCACCCTGATGATGTCCGACGAAACGCGCAAGCAGCACTTCAACGACACCGAAACTGAACTGGGCAGCAAAGCTGCCGAAGGCGCCGGCATCGGTGCCGGTATCGGCGGCACCATCGGCGCCGTGCTGGCAGGCGTGGCCGCCGTCGGCACCACGCTGGTACTGCCAGGCATTGGCCTGGTCGTTGCCGGCCCAATCGCCGCCGCCCTGGCCGGTGCCGGCGCCGGCGGTCTGGCAGGCGGCCTGGTCGGCGCCCTGATCGGTGCCGGTATCCCTGAAGAGCGCGTCAAGCACTACGAAGAAGGCATCAAGAATGGCGGCATCCTGATGGGCGTGCACCCACGCAGCGATGAAGATGCGCAGCACATCGAGCGCAGCTGGACCGACAATGCAGGTGAGCACATCATCGGTACCGGCGTGGGCGCCGCCGGCGGCGCCGTGACCGGTGCTGCCATCGGTTCGGCCGCAGGTCCGGTGGGCACCGTGGCCGGTGCCGCCATCGGCGGTATCGCCGGCGGCCTGGCAGGCAAGGGCGCTGCCGAAGTGGTCAACCCCAAGGCCGGTGACGACCTGACCGAACACCACATGGCCAAGGGCGTTGGCGCAGGCAGCGGCGCTGCCATGGGTGCCGCAGCCGGCGCCGTGGCCGGCCCGGTCGGCATGGCGGCAGGTGCTGCCATCGGCGGTATCGCCGGCGGCCTGACCGGCAAGGGCGTGGGCGAAGTGGTCAATCCACAAGCTGGCGACGAGCTGCATGACCACCACCTGGCCAAGGGTGTGGGCGCAGGCGGCGGCGCGGCCATGGGTGCTGCTGCCGGCGCCGTGGGTGGCCCGGTCGGCATGGCAGTAGGCGCAGGCATTGGCGCCGTGGCCGGCGGCATGGCAGGCCATGCGGCAGGCGCGATGGTCAATCCAGAAGAAGAGTCGGCCTACTGGCGTTCGTCGTACCAGACCGCGCCTTACTACACCCAGGGCTACACCTACGATGACTACGGTCCTGCCTACGAGCTCGGTTACAACAACCGCGGCCGCTACGCCGGCCAGAGCTTCGACTCGGCAGAAAACGACCTGTCGAGCGAGTGGGAGCGTACCAAGGGCAAATCGCGTCTGACCTGGCAGCAAGCCAAGTCCGCTTCGCGCGCAGCCTGGGACAAGGTTGAGCGCGCCATGCCGGGCGACTTCGATCGTGATGGCCGCTAATCGGGCAGCAACAGCCTGAGTGCGCGTAAAAAACCCCGCTTCCCTTGATTGGGAAGCGGGGTTTTTTCATGGGTGCGCCAATCAGGCTGCGGCTTAGTTCTTGACCGCTTCGACCTGGATGGCCAGCTTCACTTCGGGCGAAAACATCGGCAAGCCCTTGGTGATGCCGAAATCGGCACGGTTGAAGGTGCCCGAGGCGTCGGCGCCACATACTTCCTTCTTGAACATCGGGTGCTGGATGCACTTGAACTTGTTGATCTGCAGCGCCACCGGCTTGGTCACGCCATGCAGGGTCAGCTCGCCATTGATGGCCGTGGGGGTGTCGCCGGTAAAGGTGATGGAATTGGACTTGTAGGTCGCCGTCGGGAACTTGGCCACGTTGAAAATATCTTCCTTTTTCGCGTGGGCATTCATGGCATCGTGGCCAAAGTCGATCGAGCTGGCATCGATCACGATGTCCACGCTGCCCGTCTTGGCAGCCCGGTCCAGCACGATGCTGCCGCTGGTCTTGCGAAACTTGCCGCGCCATACAGAAATTCCCATGTGGTCCGCTTCAAAGCTCGGGTAGGTATGGTTCGGCTCGATGGTATAGGTTTCTGGTGCCGCGATCGCGCCGGCCGCCATGCCGGACGCCAGGAATGCCAGGAGCAGGTGATTCAATTTCATAAGTTTCCTCTGTCTGAAAAAATAAAGTGGATATTGCGCTTACTGCGTTGCCGCGATGCGGAAGCGGATGGTGACTTCATCTGCCACCATGCTCGTGTCTTTCCATTCGCCTTCACCGATGTTGTACGCCAGGCGCCGGATCGGCAATGCGCCTTCAAAAATCTGCTTGCCCGCCTCGTTTTTCACGGTCAGGGGAAAGCTGACGTCACCGGTCTTGCCCTTGATGGACAGCTTGCCCGTCACGTTCAGCTTGCCCGGCCCGGCCGGCTTGATCGAGGAAGACACGAAGGTGGCCTTGGGATACTGGGCCGAATTGAACCATTCCTTCTTGGCCACTTCACGCGTCAATTCCGCTTCCCCCACGTCCAGGCTGGCCGTGTCGATCTCCATGCTGGCGCGCGAAGCTTCCGGTTTGGCCGGGTCGTAATCGATGCGGGCCGCGAATTTCTTGAAGGCGGCCCTGGCGGTCACGCCCATCTGTTTGAATTCCACATTGACGGCGCTGTTGGCAGGATCGGTCCTGAGCGGCGCCGCGGATGCGGCCACGGCAACGGCAAGCAGGGCGCCAAGCAAGGTGCCACTAGTAATTCTCATAGGTTCTCCGGTAGAAAAAGGGATTAGGCTAGGGGCAGCATGCGCTTGAGTACGCCGTCGCGGTCAATGAACTGGTGTTTGAGGGCGGCGGCGACGTGAATGGCAACACAGGCAGCCAGGGTCATGTTGAGCCAGTAATGCACCGTCCTGAGCACCGCCTTGAGTTCCTGATCGGGGCCAATGAGGACCGGCAGCTCGAACAGGCCAAAGTACACGACCGGAAAGCCGGCGGCCAGGGTGTAGAAATAGCCGGACAAGGGCACGGCAAACATCAGCACATACAGCAGGGCGTGCAGGGCATTGGCAGTACGCTGCTGCCAGCCCGGCATGGTCGATGGATAAGGGGGCGCCGGATGCGTGAGGCGCCACAGCAGGCGCAGCGCGGCCAGGGCGAGGATGGTGACCCCGGCCCATTTGTGCCAGGAATAGAACTTGAGCTTGGTCGGCGTGATGCCGGGCATCTCCGTCATGACCAGGCCCATGGTAAAGGCGCCAATGATCATGAGGGCGACCAGCCAGTGGAACAGCATGGCAATCCGGGTATAGCGTGGCATGGCGGCCCCTGAATTAGTACGTGTTAGGACAATATCACAAAAAGGATCGATTTGCGCTTGGGCCCGAGGGTAGCATGAGCGCGCACGGCTTGCTGTTCGAAAAAGGCGTTATACGACAGCTAAGGTAAAATTCGCCGGTTGGGCCGCTGTTTGGCCCTCCAGTGCCTTTTATTTGATTCAGGAATTCCGATGACTGCTGCTTTCCTGCGTGCCGCCGCTGTGTTGCCCCTGCTGCTGGCGCTGCCGGGCCGCGCCCTTGCCGACCCCCAGGTGCTCGACATTGCCGACCTGTCGATTGAAGAGCTGGCCAATATCCAGGTCACGTCCGTATCCAAGAAGCCTGAGCCGCTGGCGGGCGCGGCCAATTCCATCTATGTCATCACGGCCGACGCCATCCGCCGGTCCGGCGCCACCAGCCTGCCTGAAGTGCTGCGCCTGGCACCCAACCTGCAGGTGGCAATGGTCAGCAATGGCGCCTATGCCATCAGCGCGCGCGGCCTGAACGGCAGCAATAACAGCGCACCGAACAAGCTGCAAGTGCTCATCGACGGGCGTTCGGTGTATTCGCCCCTGTTTTCAGGCGTGTTCTGGGATGCCCAGGACCTGATCCTCGAAGACGTGGAAAGGATCGAAGTGATCAGCGGCCCCGGCGGCACACTGTGGGGCGTCAACGCGGTCAACGGCGTCATCAACATCACGACCCGCCATGCCGCCGACACGGCCGCCTCGCTGGCCGTGATCTCAGCCGGGCGTGGCGTCGATGCCGCCTTCCGCCAGGGCGGCGCCGGACTGGGCGGACACTGGCGCGTGTACGGCAAGGTGCTCAATCAGCGCGCCACGCGGACGGCCCACGGCGCCGTCAATGACGAGCGCGACCAGGTGCAAGTGGGCTTTCGCGGCGACTGGCGGCGCGGCAGCCACCGTGTCAGCCTGCATGCCAATGCCTACCAGGGCCAGGCCGAGCAGCCCGAGCCCGGGGCCGTGGTCACCGGCGCGCAACTGGTGCTGGGCCCCATCGACACCTCGGGCGTGAACCTCACCGGGCAGTGGAGCTATGCCATGGACAATGGCGGCACATTCAGCGTCCAGGGATACCTTGACCGTACCGACCGTACCGTACCGCCCACTTTTGGCGAACAGATCGATATCGCCGACCTGCAAGTCCAGCACACGCTGGCCGCGCGCGGCCGCCACGCCCTGGTGTGGGGCGCGAGCCACCGCCATACCTGGGATGATGTCAGAAACAGCGAATTTGTCTCCTTCCTGCCGGCCCGGACCACCCAGCAATGGACCAGCCTGTTTATCCAGGATGAGGTCACCATCAGCGATTCCCTGCGCCTGACGGCGGGCGGGCGCGTCGAGCGCAACGAGTACACGGGCACCGAAGTCTTGCCCACGCTGCGCCTGGCGTACGCGCCCAGCCCCACCCAGACGCTGTGGGCCAGCGCCTCGCGCACCTTCCGCGCTCCCTCGCGGCTCGATGCCGATGCCTTCATTCCCGGCGTGGCGCCATTCCTGCTGCGCGGCGGCCCGCGCGTGCGCGCCGAACGGGCCGACGTGCTGGAACTGGGCTACCGGGCCCAGCCAATGCCTGGCCTGTCCTATGCCGTCACCGCTTTTTTCAATGATTACGACCACTTGCGCACCCAGGAAATTGATCCTGGCGGCACCTTTGTTCTCTTCGACAGCCTCATGCAGGGCCGTGCGCGCGGCCTGGAGATGTGGGGCAGCTACCAGGCGAGCCCTGCCTGGCGCCTGACCGCGGGGCTGATGGCCCTGCACCAGGATTTCCAGCTCAAGCCCGGCAGCAATGACCTGGCCGGCCCCGGTACCGCAGGCAAGGATCCTTCCCATACCGCCCAGCTGCGCTCGAGCTACAATATCGACGACAGCAGGCAGCTGGACCTGGCGCTGCGCAAGGTCGGCGCGCTGAGCAATCCCGATGTGCCCGGCTACGCCGTGCTGGACGCGCGCTTTGGCTGGCGCGTGAACAAGGGCGCCGAGCTGTCCCTGATTGCCCGCAACCTGGGCCGCCGCCACGGCGAAAACGGCCCGCTGGCCACCCGTACCGAGATTGCCCCGTCGCTGGGCGTCAAGCTCGTGTGGGAACGCTGAGCCAGGCTGGCACCGTCGCCCAGGCGAAAAAAATCCGTGCATGCCGGTCAGGCAGCACGGATTTTTTTTACCCGGCCCTGATCAGATGGCGCGCGCCAGCTGCGCGGCAATGCCGGTGTAATTGGCGGGCGTCATGGCCAGCAGCAAGTCTTTCGCATCCTGCGGGATGTCCAGCTTGCTGACGAATTCGCGCAGCGCCTCCCTGGAGATGCCCTTGCCGCGCGTCAGTTCCTTGAGCTGCTCGTAAGGATTTTCAATGCCATAGCGGCGCATCACGGTCTGGACCGGCTCGGCCAGTACTTCCCAGTTCGCCTCCAGGTCCTGCTCCAGGCGGGCGGCATTGACTTCCAGCTTGTTCAGGCCGCGCAGGCAGCTGTCGTAGGCCAGCAGGGCGTAGCCCAGGCCCACGCCGATATTGCGCAGGACGGTCGAATCGGTCAGGTCGCGCTGCATGCGCGACACGGGCAGCTTTTCGGCCATGTGCTTGAGCACGGCGTTGGCCAGGCCCAGGTTGCCTTCCGAATTTTCAAAGTCGATCGGATTGACCTTGTGCGGCATGGTCGAGGAACCGATTTCGCCGGCCTTGGTGGTCTGCTTGAAGTAACCGAGCGAGATGTAAGCCCAGATGTCGCGGTTCAGGTCGAGCAGGATGGTGTTGGTGCGGGCAAAGGCATCGAACAGTTCGGCCATGTAGTCGTGCGGCTCGATCTGGATGGTATAGGGGTTGAAAGTCAGGCCCAGGCGCTGCTCGATTACGTTTTTCGAGAAGCTGGCCCAGTCAAAGCCGGGGTAGGCGGACAGGTGGGCATTGTAGTTGCCCACGGCGCCATTCATCTTGCCCAATACCTGCACGGCGGCGATGCGCTCGGCGGCGCGCTGCAGGCGGGCCACCACATTGGCCATTTCCTTGCCCAGCGTGGTCGGGCTGGCGGTCTGACCGTGGGTGCGCGAGAGCATGGGCACGGCGGCATTGTCGCGCGCGAGCTGGGTCAGCTTGTCAATCACCTTGTGCAAGGCCGGCAGCATGACGCTGTCGCGCGCGGCCTTGAGCATCATGCCGTGCGAGGTGTTGTTGATGTCTTCCGAGGTGCAGGCAAAGTGAATGAACTCGGTTGCGGCCAGCAGCTCCGGCACATCCTTGACCTGCTCCTTGAGCCAGTATTCCACGGCCTTGACATCGTGGTTGGTGACCGCTTCGATTTCCTTGATGCGGGCCGCATCCTGCTCTGAAAAATCGGCCGCCATGCGTTCGAGCACGGCATTGGCCTGGGCCGAAAAAGGCTTGATTTCCGCAAAGCCCGCTTCCGACAGTGCTTGCAGCCAAGAAATTTCCACTTTGACGCGGTGGTGCATGAAGCCGGCTTCGGACAGGATCGGGCGCAGTTTGTCGGTCTTGGCGGCGTAGCGGCCATCGAGTGGGGACAGGGCCGAGAGCGTGGAGTAAGGAGCGGTAGTGGTCATGGACAGGGCTTTGGAAGAGAAAAAAATCGGTGCGCGCGCGGTGCGGATGCCCGGCATTTTACCACCGGCGCGCTTGTCAAGCCCGGGCCGGGGCCGCTGTTGTGGCCGCACCGCATGTGTGCGCATGCGAGCCAGACGGGTAAAACCCGATGCTATACTTGTCCGCCAACGTCCAACAAAAGTTCCTATGAAACTCATCGGTTCCCTGGCCAGTCCCTACGTGCGCAAGGTACGCGTGGTGCTTGCTGAAAAAAAGCTCGATTACGGTTACGAACTGGAAAATGTGTGGGATGCCGGTACCCAGATCCACCTCGCCAATCCCCTCGGCAAAGTGCCCTGCCTGCTGATGGAAGATGGCAGCAGCATGTACGATTCGCGCGTGATCGTTGAATACCTCGATACCCTCACGCCCGTGTGCAAGCTGCTGCCGGCCAACGCGCGCGACCGCGCCGCCATCAAGGGCTGGGAAGCGCTGGCCGACGGCGTGCTCGATGCGGCGGTGCTGGTGCGGCTGGAAAAGACGCTGCGCCCGCAGGAGCAGCAAAGCGCGGCCTGGATCGAACGCCAGATGGGCAAGGTCCATGCCGGCCTGGCCGTGATGTCGGCCGAGCTGCGCGACTCGCCTTTTTGCAAGGGCAACCACTACACGCTCGCCGACGTTGCCGTCGGCTGCGCGCTCGGCTGGCTCGCCTTCCGCTTTCCCGACATTACCTGGCGCGACGACTATCCCAATCTCGCCCGCCTGCACGACAAGCTGTCCGAACGCGCCTCATTCAAAGACACGCTGCCGCAGTAGTCATCATGCCTACGTCCCCACCGGCCGACCCGCCAGCTGCCAGGCAGCGGGTCCAGATGGCGGATATTGCGCGCGCGGCCGGCGTCTCCAAGGCCACTGTCTCGCGCGCGCTGTCGGACAGTCCGCTGGTGAGCGACGAGACCCGGGCCCGCATTCGCGCCCTGGCCAAGTCGCTGCGCTACACCATCAACCTGGAAGCGCGCAACCTGCGGCGCAAGGACAGCCGCACCGTGGGCGTGGTGCTGCCTTTTGACTCCGACACCCGGCGCCACCTGAACGATCCCTTCTTCCTCGGCATGCTGGGGGCCGTGGCCGACGCCCTCACGGTGCGCGGCTACGACATGCTTCTCACGCGCGTGGACGCCCAGCAGACCGACTGCGCGGCCCAGCCTTTCGATACCGGCCGCGCGATCGGCATCATCCTGATTGGCCAGTGGCGCCAGCATGCGCAGCTCAACGATCTGGCCGCGCGCGGCGTGCCAATCGTGGCCTGGGGCGCGCAGCTGCCTCAGCAGCGCTACACCACGGTGGGCGGCGACAATGTCAGCGGCGGGATGCTGGCCACCGCTCACCTGATCGCGGGCGGACGGCGCCGGATTGCCTTTTTCGGCGACATCAACCTGCCGGAGGTGGCGCAGCGCTACCGCGGCTACTGCAATGCACTGGCCCAGCATGCGCTGCCGGTGGACCCGCAGCTGCGCGTGTCGGTGCCTTTCGTTCCCGGTGGCGGGGCCCAGGCCGTGCAGGAACTGGTGCGGCGCGCGGTCGGCTTTGACGCCATCTTCGCCTGCAGCGACCTGCTGGCCATGGAAGCGATCAATACTCTGCGCGGGCAGGACCGGCTGGTGCCGCGCGATGTCGGCGTGGTCGGCTATGACGACATCGTGCTGGCAGCGTATTATCATCCACCGCTGAGCACCATCCGCCAGCCGATCGGCGCGGCCGGCGAGCTCTTGGTGACATCGCTGCTGGCGCTGGTGGACGGGGCGCAGGCGCCGTCGGTACACCTGCCAACGGAACTCATCGTGCGCGCCAGCGCCGCATAATCAACTTTGACAAAGGACCCCATGACAACGGTAGTGTATGGCGAAGCACTGGTCGACGATTTCGGCGCCGAACAAGTCGTCGGTGGCGCACCCTTTAACGTGGCGCGCCACCTGGCAGCCTTCATGGCGCCGCAGCTGCTCATCACCCGCATCGGCAATGACCGCAACGGCGCCGTGGTGCACGGCGAATTCGAGCGCTTTGCCATGTCCGAGGCCGGACTGCAGATCGACAAGATGGAGGAAACCGGCCGGGTCGTGGTCGAACGCATTGGCAAGGGTCACCGCTTCGTCATCCTGCCCGGCCAGGCGTATGACTTCATCAACCCGGAACAGGCCATCGCCGCGCTCGAGACGGTGGACGCTTCCATGTTTTATTTCGGCACCCTGGTCCAGCGCAGCGCGCGTTCGCGCGACACCCTGCACGCGCTGCTCGACGCCACCCCGGCCACCCGCTTTCTCGACCTGAACCTGCGCGAAGGGTATATTGATGAACGCTGCGTGTTCCAGTCGATGCACGCGGCCGACGTGGTCAAGGTCAATGAAGAAGAGCTGCAAAACCTGTTTGGCTGGTACTGCGACATCCGGCCATCGGACGGCCCGCTGGCGCCCGACGATGTGCGCACGGCCTGCGCCGCCCTGGTGCAGCTGTTCGCCCTGGAAGGCTTGATTGTCACGCTGGGCAGCCGCGGGTCGGCCTGGTTTGGCGCCGATGGCGAGGTGATCGTGCACCGCGATAACCCGGTGCCGCCCTTCGTCATCGATACCGTGGGCGCGGGTGACGCCTTTGCCGCCATCTGGCTGCTGGGACGCGCGCGCGGCTGGCCGCTGGAGGTGGCACTGGCGCGGGCCAATGCATTTGCCGGCGCCGTGTGCACCATTGCCGGCGCGGTGCCGCGCGACATGGGCTTTTACGACAAGTGGGAAGCGCGCTGGCGCTGACGCGCCGCCACGACAGAGTCGCCGCCGGCGCGGGGGAGGGCGGGCCAGGTGCCCGCCGCCGTTACATCTGGCTTTGCAGGTAGTTCTGGATGCCGATCTTGACGATCAGGTCGAGCTGGGTTTCGAGCCAGTCGATATGTTCTTCGGTGTCTTCCAGGATCATGAGCAGCAGGTCGCGCGATACATAGTCGCCCGCCAGCTCGGCCGCCGCGATGCCTTCCTTGACGGTGAGCTGGGATGCCTGCTCCAGCTTGAGGTCGCACTCGAGCATTTCCGGCGTCGATTCGCCGATCAGCAGCTTGTGCAGGGCCTGCAGATTGGGCAGCCCGTCAAGCGTGAGGATGCGGTCGATGAGCTTGTCGGCGTGTTTCATTTCGCCAATCGACTCGTCGTATTCCTTCTTGGCCAGCTTTTCCAGGCCCCAGTGGCGGTACATACGGGCATGCAAGAAATACTGGTTAATTGCCGACAGTTCGTTGGTGAGCTGAGCGTTCAGCAAGCGGATGATGTTCTTGTCGCCCTTCATGGGAATTCTTTCTGCAGTGGTGGTGGTAGCGGCCATCATAACAAACCCCGCCCGGCGCGGCAAAATCGTGCGTCCGGCCAACCGGGCGCCGGCAAGGGGTTGGTGCAGGCGAAAAAAAAGCCCCGCAAGTGCAGGGCCTGATGACGGGCAAGAGCTCAGCTCGCGAGCTGGAAGTTGACGGGGACGATGACATACACGGCCACCGCGCGACCGTCTTCCATGTGCGGCTTGAACTGGGCACGCAGGGCGGCCTGGCGGCCCGCTTCATCCAGGCGCGGCGAACCGGACGAGCTGTGCACCAGCGCCTGCTCGGGCCTGCCTTTTTCATTGATCAGGATGCGCAGCATGACGCGGCCCTGCTCGCCCATGCGGCGCGACATTTGCGGGTAGACGGGCTGCGGTTCGCGGACGTATTCCACGCCCGACGTGATGGTGCGTGGCGTGGACGCCACAGCAGCCGGGGCGGGCGCGGCCGCCACCACCGGGGCCGGGGGCGGCGGGACGGGGCGCACTTCGGCCGGGGCGCTGCTCTGCACCGTGGTGATCACGTTTTGCTGGGGCGCGAACTGCACTTCCGGCACCGGTACCACCGGCAGCGCGGGGGGCGGCAGCTGGACCACCGGCACCAGCTTGGGCGCGGCCGGCGGCGGCTTGACTTCGGCAACCGGCGCGACAAAGCTGACCAGCACCGCGTCCGGCAGAGCGGCGTCCACCATGCGGGTAAGCATGCCACTGTAGGCGGCGTAGAACAGCACTGCATGCGCTCCCAGCACCGCCGCCAGCGGGCCGAACTTGGCGCGCAGCCGGGCCAGGCCGCTGCCGGCCGTGCCCGGATCCGGGATGTCAGAATAGAACAGTGCGCTCATGGACAGGTATTCAGGCGGTTTGGGCGGTACGGAACGAGATTTCCTTTACCTCGATGCGGGTGTCGAGGTGGGCATGGAGAACCTGGCGCGCACAGCTGCCGCACTTGCCGCAGCAGGTACCCACGCCCAGGTCGCGGCTCAGCTCAGCCATGGTGCTGAGGCCCAGATCGACCGCCTGGCGAATTTCACGGTCAGAGATGTTGTTGCATACACAGACAATCATTGATGCACCTTCCAGCTTCAAGCGGTTCGTTCGGTCTATAATGAGAATCATTATCACTTAGATTTGTATTTTCCAATAAGCCGAACATGATTGCAAGCGATTTAAGCAAATCCTGAATAGAAATAATTCGCATTTGCGTCTATGATGCTAATATCCAACACGAAACTTCTCTTGCTGGGCTCCGAATTTGCCGCAGAGCCCCGTTTTTAGTCCGATAACCGAGTCCAGCCATGACCCTAGCTCCTACCGTGACCACGCTTGATACCCTGCCAGCTGGCCACAGCGCCACCGTGATCCACCTGGCCCCGTCCGGCGATGCCGAAACCGGCGTGGACATCGCGCGCCGCCTCATGGAACTGGGCTTCGTGCCGGGCGAGCGCATTCGCATGCTCAAGCGCGGCGTGCCCGGCGGCGACCCCATGGCGGTGCGCGTGGGCCAGTCCACCTTTGCCTTGCGCCGCTTCGAGGCCGCCCTCATCTCGATCCAGCCCGAATAACCTGATCCCTCACCATCATCCTTATGAGTACTGAAACGCTGGGCCACACGCCGCTCATCGCTTTGCTCGGCAATCCCAATTGCGGCAAGACAGCGCTGTTCAACCGCCTGACCGGCTCGCGCCAGAAGGTCGCCAATTACGCCGGCGTCACCATCGAACGCAAGGAAGGCAGCTTCACCTCGCCCGCCGGCCGCGCGTTCCGGGTGCTGGACCTGCCGGGCGCCTACAGCCTGTCGGCCACCACGCCCGACGAAGCGATCACGCGCGATGTGGTGGCCGGCCTGCGCCAGGACGAGCAAGCCCCCGACACCATCGTGTGCGTGGTCAGTGCCACCAATTTGCGCCTGAACCTGCGCCTGGTCCTGGAGATCAAGCGCCTGGGGCTGCCCATGGTGCTGGCCCTGAACATGGTGGACGTGGCCAAAAAGCGCGGCATCGAAATCGATACCGCGCGCCTGTCCCAGGAACTGGGCATGCCGGTCGTGGAAACGGTGGCGGTGCAAAGCGGCGGCGAAGCGGCCCTGCTGGCCGCGCTCGACCGCCTGCCGCCCGGCGCCAGCGCCAAGGCCCTGCCACTGTCGGCCATCGACACGGTATCGGTGGAACAGACCCAGTCCGAAGTGCGCCGCATCCTCGACGCCGCCACCAGCCACGCCCACGACACCGGCAACCTGACCGAGCGCATCGACGACGTCATCCTGCATCCCGTGGCCGGGCCCCTGCTGCTGGCGGCCATCATGTTCCTGGTGTTCCAGGCCGTGTTCAGCTGGGCCGCCGTGCCGATGGAAATGATCACCGGCGGCGTGGACGCCATCGGTGGCTGGCTCAGTGCCAACATGGACGAGGGCATGCTGCGCAGCCTGCTGGTCGAAGGCATCCTCGGTGGTGTCGGCAGCGTGCTGGTGTTCCTGCCGCAGATCGTGATCCTGTTCTTCTTCATCCTGGTGCTGGAAGACTGCGGCTACCTGCCGCGCGCCGCCTTCCTGCTCGACCGCATGATGGGAGGGGTCGGCCTGTCCGGCCGCGCCTTCATTCCGCTGCTCTCGAGCTTTGCCTGCGCCATCCCCGGCATCATGGCCGCGCGCACCATCCAGAACCCACGCGACCGCATCGTCACCATCATGATCGCGCCCCTCATGACATGCTCGGCGCGCCTGCCGGTGTATGCGCTGATCATCGCCGCCTTCATTCCCCAGCGCGAGGTGGGCGGCGTGTTCAACCTGCAGGGCCTGGTGCTGTTCGTGCTGTACTTTGCCGGCATCGCGGCGGCCATGGCGGTGGCCTGGTTCATGAAGCGCAGCATGGGCAGCAAGCGCAACCAGCCGCTGATGCTGGAACTGCCAAGCTATCACTGGCCGCACCTGCAAAACCTGGCCATGGGCCTGTGGGAGCGGGCCAAGATCTTCGTCATGCGCGTCGGTACCACCATCCTCACCCTGATGATCCTGCTGTGGTTCCTGTCCACCTTCCCCGGCGCACCGGAAGGCGCCACCCAGCCGCCCATCTATTACAGCGTGGCCGGCATGCTGGGCCGGGCCCTGGCCGTGGTGTTCGAGCCGATTGGTTTTGGCTGGCAGATCTGCATTGCCCTGGTGCCCGGCATGGCCGCGCGCGAAGTGGCCGTGGGCGCCCTCGGTACCGTGTATGCGCTGTCGCAGACGGGCGACGAGCTGGCGACCTCGCTCACGCCCATCATCGCCCAGTCGTGGAGCCTGGGAACGGCCCTGTCGCTGCTGGCCTGGTACGTATTTGCCCCGCAGTGCCTGTCCACCCTGTCGGTGGTCAAGCGCGAAACCAACAGCATGCGCTATCCGCTGCTCATGGCCGGCTACATGTTTGCACTGGCCTACGTGGCCTCACTGCTGACCTATCACATCACCATGGCATTGACGGGGAGTTGAGATGATGGAAAACCTGATCGTGGCTGTGATTGTCGGCGCATCGGCCCTGTATGCCGGGCGCAAATACCTGCCCGCACGCCTGTTCGGCAAGGCGGACGAAGGCTGCGCCAGCGGCTGCGGCGCGTGCAAGTCGGGCTGCGACACGCCGTCCGAAGCGGCGCCGGCGCAGGGCCCTTCGCGCCGGGTGATCCCGATCCGCAGTCACTGAGCGGTCCCCGCGGCCGGCTGCGCCAGGCCGAGTTTTTCCAGCAGGCGGCGGGCGTCGCGCGGCGCCTTGACCTTGATGTCGTTGTCAAAGTAGCAGAACACATCGCGGCTGGCGCGCCTGGGCGCGGCCTTGCCCGATATGAGGCGCGCATCGTCCGGCTGTGATCCGGCGCTCCAGGCCTGGATGCGCGCGGCCCAGCGATCCAGCGCCTGCTCCGTGTAGCCGCTTGCGTACAGTTCCTTGTCGCCGTGCAGGCGCAGGTACATGAAGTCGGCGCACACATCTTCAAAGTAGGGCCAGTTGCCGGCCGTGTCGGCCACCACCAGCGCCACCTTGTACTTGCGCAGCAGCGCGATGAAGGCTTCATCGATAAAGCTGTCATGGCGAATTTCCACCGCGTGCCGCAGCTTGCGCTTCCTGTCCACTTCCAGCGCCACCTTGCCATCCATGCGCGCCTCGTGCCGGCGCGCCAGCGCCAGGCCTTCCTCCGTATCGTGCGGCAGCAGGCTGAGGAAATGCTCCATGAGCGCGGGATCGAACTTGAAATTGGGCGGGAATTGCCACAGGAAGGGGCCGAGCTTGTCGCGCAGCCCGAACACGCCCGAGGCCAGCACGTTGGCCACCGGCCCGTCGATATCGCGCAGGCGCCGCGTGTGGGTGATGAAACGGTTGCCCTTGACGCTGAACACGAAGCCCCTGGGCGTGGCCGCATACCACGCGGCGTAGCTGGCCGGCTTTTGCAGGGCATAGAAGGAGCCATTGAGTTCGATCGAAGGCAGCTGGCGCGACGCGAACGCCAGTTCGTCATCCTGGCGCAAGTCGTCCGGATAGAACACACCGCGCCACGGCTCGTAGCGCCAGCCGGAGATGCCGATGTAGATTTTTCCCATGCGCTCACGATACGGCCGGCCGCCGGCGCCCTCTGTTCGGCAGCGAACGCTGCAGGTTTGCGCCACGTCAGCGTGCTTTCCACGTGGAAATATAAAGTGGGGTTCTTTGTGCACCGGGGAGCATTGCATGGATCTGATTGGCCAGCTGCGCGACAGTGTGGACGGCGCCACCGTCATTGCCTTGCCGGCCGTCCCGGCGCTACCCATTGGACTGCAGGAGCATGACCTGTCCCTGCGCGGCTTCAATGTCAGCATCGGCGCCGGCTGCGCCCTGGCGTCGCTGTTCGCGCTGCTCGAAGGAGCCGGCATCACGCTGGCCGGCGAAGCGGTGCCGGTTACGGTGCTGCGCCTGAAGATATGCCTGACCAACAGCAATGGCACCGTGGCCAAGCTGCTGTTTGACGGCCTGCCCGACGCCGCCGGCGTCCTGCACGGCACCGTCAACGGCCAGGGCGTGTTCGCCCGCGCCGCCTTTGCGCGCCAGCTGCGCCAGTGGGTCAGCCTGCAAAAGGAGCTTGCCGCCGCCTGACGCCCCTACAGCGGGTGGAATGACTCGGCACGCGCGATTGGCCAGTACATGCCGAACACGGGCGGCAACCGGTCAAGCCGGCTCGCATCGAGCAGTTCGCCGGGCTGGAGGTAGGGCAGCAGCGCCGACGCCAGTTTTACCTGGTTGTGCGACACGCGCCGCACCACGTGGTGCGGCTTGAGCTGCGATGGATGGGTCAGGCCGGCCGCCGCAATCAGCTCCGCCAGCGCCTTGACGGTATTGCGGTGATAGTTGGCCACGCGCGCGATCTTGTCCGGCACGACCAGCGCATGCTGGCGCAGTTCATCCTGGGTGGCCACGCCGGTCGGACAACGGTCGGTGTGGCAGGTCTGGGACTGGATGCAGCCAAGCGCGAACATGAAGCCGCGCGCCGAATTGCACCAGTCCGCGCCCAGGGCGATGGTGCGCGCCACGTCGAACGCGGTAATGATCTTGCCGGCCGCGCCGATCTTGATCCTGTCGCGCAGGCCGGCGCCCACCAGCGTGTTATGCACCATCAGCAGCGCCTCCTGCAGCGGCACGCCGACATGGTCGGAAAACTCCACGGGCGCCGCCCCCGTGCCGCCTTCGCCGCCATCGACCACGATAAAATCGGGCACGATGCCGGTGGCCAGCATGGCCTTGACGATGCCAAAGAATTCCCAGGGGTGGCCGATGGCCAGCTTGAAGCCGGTCGGCTTGCCGCCCGCCAGATTGCGCAGCCGTTCTATGAACTGCATCATCTCGATCGGCGTCGAAAAGGCGGAATGCATGGGCGGCGAAATGCAGTCGATCCCGGGAACGACACCGCGCGCGGCCGCGATTTCGATACTGACCTTGGGTGCGGGGAGGATTCCGCCCTGGCCCGGCTTGGCGCCCTGCGAGAGCTTCAGTTCGATCATCTTTACCTGCTCCAGGCCCGCATTGGCGGCAAAGCGCTCTTCGGAAAACCCGCCTTCGGCGGTGCGGCAGCCAAAGTAGCCAGAGCCGATTTCCCACACCAGGTCGCCGCCATGCTCGCGGTGATAGCGGCTGATGCTCCCTTCGCCCGTGTCGTGCATGAAGCCGCCCAGCCGCGCCCCGCCATTGAGTGCCAGGATGGCATTGGCCGAGAGCGAACCGAAACTCATGGCTGAAATGTTGAAGACACTGGCGCGATACGGCTGCGCGCGCGGGCAGTCCGGATGGTTGCCGATCTCGATGCGGAAATCCTGGTCCGCAATCACGGCCGGTGCGATCGAGTGGTTGATCCATTCATAGCCGTCGGCGTAGACATCGAGCTGGGTGCCGAAAGGGCGCTTGTCGGTATCCTGCTTGGCGCGCTGGTAGACGATGCTGCGCTGGTTGCGCGAAAAGGGCGCCGCTTCCTGGTCGCCTTCGAGGAAGTACTGGCGGATTTCGGGCCGGATCGATTCAAGAAAATAGCGGAAGTGCGACAGGATCGGATAGTTGCGGCGCAGGGCGCGCTTCTTTTGCAGCAGGTCGGCAATGCCCACCACCGCCAGCGCGCCGCTTGCGGCCGTGACCCACCAGCCGGGACCGGCCCCATGCCACGCCTGCCATGCCGACCAGGGGCACACCAGGGCCGCGATGATCAAGGGAGAATAGCGTGGTGCGAACAATCTCATTAACAGGCTCCGTGGCGCATCGCTGGCAACAATGCTAAGCTAGCGCGAAAATCTCAAAGGCGACACCATGATCATAGTCCATCATCTGAACAACTCCCGCTCGCAGCGCATCCTGTGGCTGCTCGAAGAGCTGGGCCTGGATTACGAGATCAAAAAATACCAGCGCGACGCCAAGACCATGCTGGCGCCGCCGGAGCTGCGCGCCGTCCACCCGCTGGGCAAGTCGCCCGTGATCACGGATGGCGAGCACACGGTGGCCGAATCAGGCGCCATCATCGAGTACCTGATCGAGCGCTACGGCAAGGGCAGATTCATCCCGGCTGCGGGTACGCCGGAAAAGCTGCTGTACACCTACTTCCTGCATTATGCCGAAGGCTCGGCCATGACGCCGCTCCTGATGAAACTGGTGTTTGACAAGGTCGCGACCAGTCCCATGCCGTTTTTCGCCAAGCCGATCGCCAAGGGCATTGCAGGCAAGGTCAAGTCGAGCTACATCATGCCGCAGATTGTCCAGCACCTGGCCTACCTGGAGTCGGAACTGGGCAAGCGCACCTGGTTCGCGGGCGAAGAATTCACCGGGGCCGATGTGCAGGTGAGCTTTGTGCTCGAAGCGGCGGCCGCGCGCGGCGGCCTGGGTGCGCAGTATCCGAAGCTGGACGCCTTCCTCAAGCGCATTCACGCCCGGCCGGCCTACCAGCGCGGCCTGGAACGTGGCGGGCCGTACGAACTGATTAAATAAAGCGCGATGGCCAAGCTGCTCGCCATCGATGGCCTGAACATCGTGCGGCGCGTGTATGAGGCCAGCGCCGACGAGGACTCGCCCGAAAAGGCCGCCACCGCCCTGCGCCACGCACTGTCGTCGTTTCGCAACCTGCTCGCCGCGCATTCGCCCACCCATGTGCTGGCCGCGTTCGATCATGGCGGCCCGACCTGGCGCCATGCGCTGTACCCGCGTTACCGCGAGCAGCGCGCGCCCATGCCATCGTTCCTGCGCGAGGCGCTGCCGGGCTTTCACGACAGGCTCGCTGCCGAAGGCCTGCACGTGCTCATGCTGCCGGACGTGGAAGCCGATGATGTGATCGGCACCGGTGTGCTGCGCTGGCTCTCCGAGGGCAGGGGCGAAGCCATCATCGCCACCACCGACAAGGACCTGCATGGCCTGGTGGCCCAGGGGGCGCTGGTGTGGGATCACTTCAAGGGCGAGTGGCATGATGATGCCTGGGTGCGTGCCAGATTTGGCGTGGCGCCCGAACTGCTGGTGGACCTGCTGGCGCTGATGGGCGACGCCACCGACGGCGTGCCTGGTGTGTCCAAGGTGGGCATGAAGACTGCTGCGCGCCTGCTCAATTCCTACGGCAGCCTGGAGGCGGTCATGGCCGGTGCCGGCATTTTGAAAACGCCGCTCGGCGAACGTTTGCGCGCCGAGCGCGAGACCTTGTACCTGTCGCGCCGGCTGGTGGAACTGAAAACCGATGTGCGCCTCGGCGTCACATGGAATATGCTGGCCTACCCGGGCAGGGTCGAGGCGCAGGGAGAACAGGCATGCTGAAAGCGGTGATCGTCGATGCGAGCGCGCTCTCGCGCGGGCTGCTCAATACGGTACTGACCGATGGGGGCTACGACGTGGTTGGCCAGAGCCACACCAGTAGCCAGGGTTTCGCCCTGCTGCAAAAATACCAGCCGCAGCTTTTCTGCATCGCGCTCGAACAGATGGAAGACGGCAGCGGCGTGGTGGAGCAGATCCGCGCCCAGTATCCCAAGACGCTGGTGTTCATGCTCTCCGGCGCGCTGGACGCGGCCACGCTGCAGGCGGCGCTGGCGCGCGGTGTGAATGGTTTCATCGTCAAGCCGTTCAGGGCCGATGCCGTGCTCAAGACCATCCGCGCCACCGTGCTGGCGCTGGTCAAGCGCCAGCAGGCGCAGTCCTAGCGCCGGCGTGGGAGCCAGTCTCAGGCGGCAGGCGCGGAGCCGGCAATGATGCCGCCGCCCAGGCACACGTCGCCGTCATACAGCACGGCCGACTGTCCCGGCGTGACGGCCCATTGCGGGTCGGTAAAGGCGAGGGCGAACTCGCTCATGCCTTCGGCATCGATGCGGCAGGCCACGTCCGACTGGCGGTAGCGCGTCTTGGCAGCCATGGCGCGCGGCGACGGTGCAGTCCCGGCCACCCAGCTGGCCTGGTCGGCGCGCAATGTGCCCGACAGCAGCCATGGATGGTCATGCCCCTGCACGATCCACAGCGTATTGTTCTCGATATCCTTGCGCGCCACGTACCAGGCGTCGCTGCTGCCATCGTCATTTTTGTATTTTTTCATGCCGCCCACGCCGATGCCCTTGCGCTGGCCCAGCGTGTAGAACGACAGGCCCACGTGCTCGCCCACGACAGTGCCGTCGTCGGTCTTCATCGGTCCCGGCTTGTACGACAGGTAGCGGTTGAGGAAGTCGCGGAACGGCCGCTCCCCGATGAAGCAGATGCCGGTCGAATCCTTTTTGGCGGCATTGGGCAGGGCCAGCCTTTCGGCGATCCTGCGCACCTCGGTCTTGGGGATGTCGCCCAGCGGGAACAGGGTCTTGGACAACTGCGCCTGGTTCAGGCGGTGCAGAAAGTAGCTCTGGTCCTTGGTATGGTCCATGGCCTTGAGCAGCTCAAAGGCGCCGTTCCGTTCGCGCACGCGGGCATAGTGGCCGGTGGCGATCAGGTCCGCGCCCAGGTGCATGGCATGGTCGAGGAAGGCCTTGAACTTGATCTCGGCATTGCACAGCACGTCCGGATTGGGAGTGCGGCCGGCCTGGTACTCGCGCAGGAATTCGGCAAACACGCGGTCCTTGTATTCGGCCGCGAAGTTGACCGCTTCAATGTCCACGCCCACCACGTCGGCCACGCTGGCCGCGTCAATCCAGTCCTGGCGCGACGAGCAGAATTCCGAATCGTCGTCGTCTTCCCAGTTTTTCATGAACAGGCCGATGACTTCATAGCCTAGTTCCTTGAGCATCCATGCCGCGACCGACGAGTCCACCCCGCCCGACATGCCAATCACGACCTTCTTTTTGGCCATTACCGTGCTTCCGTGTTCATGACAGGTGTTGCGCTTGCGTTCTGGGGAACAGCAAGGTCCATCACCAGACCGCCGTGTAATACCGAGGGATCGGTAAACAGCAGCTCCAGCGGCGCGCGCCGGCCCTGCAGATAGTCGTCCACGCACTGCAGCACAATGGGGCTGCGGTGGCGTTCCGGGCAGGCAGCGATTTCGTCGCGCGTCATCCACAGGGTGCGCAGGATGCCTTCGTCGAGCGGCATGTCATGTTCGGTGCCAGGCACGCCGCAAAAGGTAAAGCGCAGGTACGTCACATCGGTGCCGCGCCGCTTGGAGCGGTAGCGCGACATGTACATGCCCACCAGCGCATGCGGCGTGAAGTCGTGGGCTGTCTCTTCCAGCACCTCGCGCACCACCGCCTGCTCCAGTGTTTCGTACGGATCAAGATGGCCGGCCGGCTGGTTGATGCGGATGCCTTCGCTGGTTTCTTCCTCCACCAGCAGGAATCGGCCATCACGCTCGATGATGGCGGCAACGGTTACGTTGGGTCTCCAGGTATGCGGCATGGGGGTCCTCAAAAAAGAGCCGTCATTTTACCTTGGCGCGCCGATACACGCCCAAGTCACGGAACAGCATATTGATCTGATACAAGAAAACAGCAAAAAACGCCCAGTCTGCAACACAACCGGTTTGAAAATCGAGGATGGCATCTAGAACGAAATGGTGCCACTTCCGCTTGAAGGTTTCCGTGTAAGATTCTAGCCAGTTTATTAATTTAGGAGGCGTTCATGAGAATAGGCATACCGGCCGAAACGCGGCCGGGCGAGACCCGTGTTGCTGCCACCCCGGAGACGGTCAAGAAGCTCGCAGCGAAGCACCAGGTCATCGTGCAGTCCGGCGCAGGCGTGGCCGCATCGGTGGTCGACGAAGCCTATGTCGCCGCCGGTGCCACCATCGGTACTGCGGCGGACAGCTTCGGCTGCGACGTCGTGCTCAAGGTACGCGCACCGAATGCCGAAGAGCGCGCGCTGATGAAGCGCGACGCCGTCCTGATCGGCATGCTCAATCCATTCGACGCCGAGAACATCGCCGCCATGGCCGGCGCCGGCCTGCAGGCCTTTGCACTCGAAGCGGTGCCGCGCATCACGCGTGCCCAGTCGATGGACGTGCTTTCCTCCCAGGCCAACATTGCCGGCTACAAGGCGGTGATGGTGGGCGCCAATACCTACCAGCGCTTCATGCCCATGCTGATGACGGCCGCCGGCACCGTGAAGGCGGCGCGCGTGCTGATCATGGGCGTGGGCGTGGCCGGCCTGCAGGCCATTGCCACGGCCAAGCGCCTGGGCGCGGTGATCGAGGCGTCCGACGTGCGCCCGCCGGTCAAGGAGCAGGTGGAGTCGCTCGGCGCCAAGTTCCTGGACGTGCCTTATCTGACCGACGAGGAAAAGGAAATCGCCAAGGGCGCGGGCGGCTATGCGCGCGCCATGCCGGCCGACTGGATGCGCCGCCAGGCCGAACTGGTTCATGAGCGGGCCAAGCTGGCCGACATCATCATCACCACCGCCCTGATTCCCGGCCGCGCCGCGCCGGTCCTCATTTCCGAGGAAACCGTCAAGGCCATGAAGCCAGGTTCCGTCATTGTCGACCTGGCCGTCGCGCAGGGCGGCAACTGCCCGCTGTCCGAATTGAACAAGACCGTCATCAAGCACGGTGTCCACATCGTGGGCGAGCCGGACCTGGCCACGCTGGTCGCAGCCGACGCGTCGGCCCTGTATGCACGCAACGTACTGGACTTCCTGAAGCTGATCATCGACAAGGACGACCAGCTGGTGATCGACCGCGAGGATGAAATCCTCAAGCCGACACTGGTCTGCGCCGGTGGCGAAGTGCTGCGCAAATAACAGTGCCGGCATGCGCGCCGCCGCCCGCACCGGCGGTGACGGCCGGTGCAGGCTTTACCGGCTAAAAAATAGAATTGAAAAATCGAACAGGGAGGGCATCATGGATCTTGCAGTCAGCCACACCATCATCAATCTGATTATCTTTGTGCTGGCCATTTACGTTGGCTACCACGTCGTCTGGACCGTCACCCCGGCCCTGCACACCCCGCTCATGGCGGTAACCAATGCCATTTCGGCCATCATCATCGTGGGCGCCATGCTCGCTGCAGGCCTGACCACCGGCATCATCGGCCAGGTCACGGGCACCGTCGCGGTGGCGCTGGCGGCGGTCAATGTCTTTGGCGGCTTCATGGTCACCCAGCGCATGCTGGAGATGTTCAAGAAGAAGGAACCAAAGGCCAAGCAGGGAGATCACGCATGATGAATTTCGTCACCATGAACATGGTCACCATGTTCTACCTGATCGCGTCGGTCTGCTTCATCCAGGCGCTCAAGGGCCTGTCGTCGCCCGCCACTGCGCGCCGCGGCAATGCCTTTGGCATGATCGGCATGGCCATTGCGGCCGTGACGACGCTGCTGCTGATCATGAAGCTCAAGTCGATGGCCGCACCGGACGGCGGCCTGGGCTACACCCTGGTGCTGATCGGCGTTGTCGTCGGCGGCGGCATCGGCGCTTTTGCCGCCAAAAAGGTCGAAATGACCAAGATGCCGGAACTGGTCGCGGCCATGCACTCGCTCATTGGCCTGGCCGCGGTGTGCATCGCCATTGCCGCCGTGTCCGAGCCATACGCCTTCAGCATCGCCAGGCTGGGTGAAGCGCTGCCGTTCGGTAACCGCCTGGAGCTGTTCATCGGCACCTTCGTGGGCGCCGTCACCTTTTCCGGCTCCGTGATCGCCTTTGGCAAGCTGTCGGGCAAATACAAGTTCCGCCTGTTCCAGGGTGCACCGGTCAGCTTCCCCGGCCAGCACATGATCAACCTGGGCGTGGCCATTGCGATCATCGCGCTGGGCCTCGTGTTCTGCTTCGCGCCGGGCGTGGAGCCGGCATGGACCCCGTTCATCATCATGGCCGTGCTCTCGTTTATCCTCGGTGTGCTGATCATCATCCCGATTGGCGGCGCCGACATGCCGGTGGTGGTGTCCATGCTCAACAGCTACTCGGGCTGGGCCGCCGCCGGCATCGGCTTCTCGCTCAATAACTCCATGCTGATCATTGCCGGTTCGCTGGTGGGCTCCTCCGGTGCCATCCTGTCCTACATCATGTGCAAGGCCATGAACCGCTCGTTCTTCAACGTCATCCTCGGTGGATTTGGCGGCGACGCCGCTGCTGCCACCGGCGGGGCGCAGGAACAGCGCCCGGTCAAATCCGGTTCGGCCGATGACGCGGCTTTCATCATGGCCAATGCCGAATCGGTCATCATCGTCCCGGGCTACGGCCTGGCGGTGGCGCGTGCCCAGCACTCGCTCAAGGAACTGGTGGAAAAGCTGACCCACAAGGGCGTGAGCGTGAAGTATGCGATCCACCCGGTCGCCGGCCGCATGCCCGGCCACATGAACGTGCTGCTGGCGGAAGCGGAAGTGCCTTACGACCAGGTATTTGAAATGGAAGACATCAACGGCGAATTCGGCCAGACCGATGTGGTGCTGGTCCTGGGCGCCAACGACGTGGTCAACCCGGCGGCCAAGGATCCCAAGTCGCCGATTGCCGGCATGCCGATCCTGGAGGCGTACAAGGCCAAGAGCATCATCGTCAACAAGCGTTCCATGGCCTCGGGCTATGCAGGCCTGGACAATGACCTGTTCTACCAGGCCAATACCATGATGGTCTTCGGCGACGCCAAGAAAGTCATTGAAGCGATGGTCAAGGCGGTCGAGTAAACGTCGCCTGTCGACACGAGGCGCGCCGCTCCGCAAGGTCCGGCGCGTTTTTTTCAATGGAAGTCTCGACGCCTTATGCCTGCTGACTTTTACACATCACCCTGTTATGCTTCAGCAACTTTCCGCTGGGTTGCATGATGAAAAAAATTCTCCTGTTGCTTGTTGCAGTCGCAGGTCTGGCCGGCGCCTTGTTTGCCGGCGCCGGCATGCTGGAGCGCTCGCGCATAGGCACGCCCCTGCCCACCGCAGCGGTGGTCCAGGGGCCCGACATTGACCAGGCCGCGCTCATGCGCGATTTGCACACGCTCGCGTCGCCCGCCTACGCTGGGCGCCGCACCGGCAGCGAAGGCAGCAAGCTGGCCCAGGCCTACATTGCCGGGCGCTTTGCGCAGATAGGCCTGGCCGCCTTTGGGGACAGCTATGCCATGCCGTTCTCGTTCACCGACGAGGGCGAATCGGGCCCCACCAGCTATCGCTCGGCCACCAACCTGGTGGGGCATATCAAGGGAACGCTGCATCCGGAGCGCGTCATGGTGATCTCGGCGCACTATGATCATCTGGGCGTGCGCTCCGGCGTTGTCTACCCGGGCGCGGACGACAATGCCTCCGGCGTGGGCGCCATGCTGGCCATCGCCAGCTACTTCAAGGCCAATCCGCCGCAGAACACGATCGTCTTCGCCGCATTCGACGCCGAGGAAATCGGACTGCGCGGCGCGCGTGCGCTGCTCAAGGCGCCGCCGTTCCCCATCGAACAGATCAAGTTCAACCTGAACCTGGACATGGTTGGCCGCAACGACAATAACGAGATATTCGCAGTCGGTACCCGCCACCGGCCGTCACTTAAGCCCATGGTGGCCGGGGTGGCCGCAGGCAGCGCGCTCAAGGTCAAGCTCGGCCATGACAAGCCGACCCTGCTCGCCGGCGGGGTGGAAGACTGGACCCACAGCTCCGACCACGGTCCCTTCCACGCGGCCGGTATTGCCTTCCTGTACTTTGGAGTGGAAGACCATGCCGACTACCATGGTCCCGGCGACACGGCCGACAAGATCAAGCCGGCGTTCTATGGCGAAGCCACGCGCCTGCTGGTACGCATGGCGGCAAAGCTGGACCAGAACCTGGAGAGCATCAGGTAGCGCTGCGGCCTGCCTGCTTTACCTGATTGCGCCCGCTGTTCTTGGCGTCATACAGGGCATGGTCCGCGTGCGACAGCGATTCCGACAGGCCGCCTTCGAGCTGGGCCAGGCCGATGCTGATGGTGATGGTCAGGGCCACGCCGGTTGATGTGCTGACCGGGAAATCGGCCACCGCGCGGCGCATGCGCTCGGCCACGGCGCGCGCGGTTTCGGGCATGGCGTCCGGGAACAGCAGGCCAAACTCCTCGCCACCGACGCGCGCGACATAATCGGACGAACGCGCAGCCTGCGCGATGACGGCCGAGACGGCGCTGAGCACCTCGTCACCGACGGCGTGGCCATGCTCGTCATTGACCTTCTTGAAGTGATCGATATCGGCAATGCCCACCGTGATGGGCGCGCCGCTGCGGCGTGCACGTGCCAGCATGCGCCCTGCCTCGGCCTCGTAGGCGCGGCGGTTGGGCAGGCCGGTGAGGGTGTCGCTCATGGCCTGGCGTTCCAGCTGGGCCAAGAGGGCCGCGTTCTTCGCCTCGGCCTGGCGCCGCTGGCGCAGGTCTGCGATAAAGGCGCCGAAATAGCGCACCGTCCCCACCACGCCCAGGTCGAGCGCCTTCATCTCGACCGGGATCATTTCGCCAGTGCGGTGGCGGATCACGAATTCGCGCGCACCACCGAGCAGGTCGGCCGCATAGGCTTTTTCGAGCAGGGTGGAAAAGGAGGCGCCGTGATGATTGCTGAACGATTCCGGCAGCAGGCCGGCGAGCGGCTGGCCGATGGCTTCACCGGGGGCGAAGCCGCACAGGCCCTGCATGGCGCAATTGAGGTAGCGGATCGCGCCGTCGTCGTCGACGACCACGACGGCATCGAGCGACTCCTCGATGAGGCGCGAAACGATGGCGATGGGCAGGGTATCGATCATTGGCGGTACAAGGTGGTTTGCTGGTGCCTCATTCTGGCACCAGTGATGAAAATGTGCCGCCCGTTTCGGCGGCGCCGGGCGCGCCGATGCAGCCTAGCGCCGGCCGAAAATCATGACATCGGCCAGCAGGCTGCGCGCCGGTCCCACGGCATCCAGCATCCCCAGCGACAAGCCCAGCAAGGCCTGCACCGGGCCGGCGCTGGCAAAGGCGCGCGCCATGGTATCGGTCAGGCCCACCAGCAGGCGGCGGTCGGCGCGCCGCTCGTCGTGAAAGCGCGCCAGCGCCGCCGGTGTGGCATCGCGCGCCAGCAGCCGCGCCAGCACGGCGGCGTCACGCAAGCCCAGGTTCAGGCCCTGGCCGGCCACCGGATGCAGCGTCTGCGCCGCGTTGCCGACGCAGACCGTGCGCGCCGTACCGCTTGCCCCGGCATTGAGTCCAAGCGGGTAGGTGGCCCGTTCGCTGGTGGCTGTAAAGCGTCCCAGCCGCGTGCCAAAGGCGTCCGACAGGCGCGTCAGGAATGGGCCGTCCGCCAGTTCCAGCAGTGTCCGGGCAGTGTCGGGCCGCACGCACCAGACCAGGGCGTATTGGTGGCCGTCGGTGCCGTTCTGGGGCAACAGCGCCAGCGGCCCTTCGTCGGTGAAGCGCTCAAAGGCGCGGTGCGCTATCGGCGCGCTGGCACTCACGCGCGCGATCACGGCGCTTTGCTGATAGTCGCGCGTGCGCTCCTTGCCTTCCTGGGCGCCAAACACGCCGCCTTCGGCCTGCACCACCAGCTGGGTGTCGATTTCGCGGCCATCGTCAAGCGTCAGCATGACGCCGTGCGCATGCTCCAGCTGGCCGCTGATGCGCGCCGGCCGGATCGCCGCCACGTCGGCGCGCTCGCAGGCCTCGGCCAGTGCTTTGACGAGTTCACCGTAACGCGTCACGTATCCCAGCGCCGGCAAGTCGTGTTCGCGCCCGTCGATCAGGCTGCGGCCAAAATGGCCGCGGCGCGAAATGTGGATCTCCTCGATGGCCGTGGCGGGAACCGGCCAGGCGCCGATGTCTTCGAGCAGCAGGCGGCTGCCGTAAGACAGCGCAATCGAGCGCGGGTCGGTCATGGCCGCGCCCAGCGCCCTGGCATCGATCAGCGCGATGCGGGCCGGGTCCATGCCGCGCCTGGCAAGCAGCGCCGCCAGCGCCATGCCCACCGGGCCGGCGCCGCAGATGGCAATCTCCGTCATGCCTGCCTCATGGTCTGTTCAATGTCGGCCACGGTCTTGGGCGCAGCTGCGCTCAGGATGCTGTGGCCGTCGGCGGTAATGAGCACGTCGTCTTCGATGCGGATGCCGATATGCCAGAACTGCTCCGGTACGCCTTCGGCGGGCCGCACGTAAATGCCAGGTTCCACCGTCAGCACCATGCCGGCTTGCAGGGGGCGCGAGGGACGGTCCTCCACTGTCACGTCGCGATAGGCGCCCACATCGTGCACGTCCAGGCCCAGCCAGTGGCCGGTGCCGTGCATGTAGAACTGCTGGTGGGCGCGGTCGGCGATCACGTCTTCGGCGCTGGCGTACCTGGCGCGCGAAATCAGGCCGGTGTCGAGCATGCCCTGGGCCAGCACGCGCAGCGCGGCATCGTGCATGGCGGTATAGACATTGCCGGGGCGTGCCTGCGCCAGTGCCGCGCCCTGCGCGGCCAGCACCAGCTCATAGAGGGCGCGCTGGGGGCCGGAAAAGCGGCCGTTGACGGGATAGGTACGGGTAATGTCGGAAGCGTAGCTGTCCAGCTCGCAGCCGGCGTCGATCAGGATCAGGTCACCATCGCGGCTTTGCGCGCTGTTGACGTTGTAGTGCAGGATGCAGGCATTGGCGCCGGCGGCCACGATCGGCGTATAGGCCGGGAACTGGGCACCATTGCGGCGAAATTCGTGCAGCAGCTCGGCCTCGATTTCATACTCGAACATGCCGGGGCGCGAGGCGCGCATGGCGCGCGTATGGGCCGCGGCCGAGATGGTGGCGGCGCGCAGCATCAGCGCCTGCTCGCCATCATCCTTGAACAGGCGCATTTCATCGAGCAGCACCAGCAGATCGTGTGCCACGGCCGGGGCAGTGATGCCGGTGCGCGCGCCGCGCCGCACATTGTGCAGCCAGGTTTTCATCTGCATGTCGAGCGTGGCGCTGTGGCCAAGCGCGTAATACACGGCGGGCGCATTGGCCAGCAGGCGCGCCATCTCGCCGTCGAGGTCTTCGATGGGAAAGGCGGCATCGAAGCCAAAAGTGACCATGGCGCCGTCCGGGCCGTGGCGAAAGCCATCCCAGATTTCGCGTTCCAGGTTTTTCTGGCGGCAGAACAGGATGCTCTGGGCCGCCTTGTCGCCTTGCGCGGCGACCAGCACCAGCACGCTGTCGGGCTCCGTGAAGCCGGTCAGATAATAAAAATAGCTGTCGTGCCGGTACGGGTAGTCCGTGTCGCTGTTGCGCGCCGCTTCCGGCGCTGTAGGCAGAATCGCCACCGCGCCCGGCACCATCTGTGCGCATACCCGCGCGCGGCGCGCGGCAAATGCGCTCATGGCGCCGCCTTTGCCGCGGGACCGCGTGGCGCGTTCAGTTCTTCCAGCTGCGCCACCGTGCCCACATTGACCCAGGGGCCTTCATACAGTTCGCCGCCCACCTGGCCCTTGTCGCAGAATTCGCGCATCAGCAATCCCAGCTTGGCGCTCTCGCCCGGGGTGATCCCCTTGAACATCTCCGGGCGGTACACGCCGATGTTGGAGAAATTCCATTTCGGTTCGCCCTCGTTGGACAGCGCGAACATGTTCAGCGCAAAGTCGCCCTTGAGGTTGTGGAAGGGGTTGGGGGTGAGGTACAGCCAGCACACATCGCGCTTGTCCGGCGCGTGCGGGATGCCGATGGCGTCATTGTCGGGCAGGACATCCTTGACCTGCTCGAAGTCGAAGTAGGGGCAGTAAATGTCGCCCGAGAGCACCAGGAACGGCGCCTCACCCAGCAGGTGCAGGGCGTTGGCAATGCCGCCGGCGGTCTCCAGTGCCTTTTCCTCGCGCGAGTAGGCGATCGTGGCGCCGTACTTGCTGCCGTCGCCCAGCTCTTCCTCGATCATGTGGCCCAGGTGCGCGTGGTTGATCACAATGTCGGTGATCCCGGCCTTGACCAGGTTCAGGATGTGCCACACGATCAGCGGGCGCCCGCGCACCTTGAGCAGCGGCTTGGGGCAGGTGTCGGTCAGTGGCCGCATGCGCTCGCCGCGGCCGGCGGCCAGAATCATAGCTTTCATGGGTGCCTTGGAATCAGAAAGTGTAGCCCACCTGCGGCGCCTTGTCCTCGAACGTGTCGAGCAGGCGCACCAGGGGCTTGAGCACCGCATAGCGGTTGCAGGTCTTGCGCACATAGTCGGCCACCGTGGGCAGGTCGCCCATGTAGCCGGCCTTGCCGTCGCGGTAGTTCAGGCGGCAGAAAATGCCGAGGATCTTGAGGTGGCGCTGCAGGGCCATGAACTCGAAATCGCGGTAAAAGGTGTCGATGTCGGGATTGACGGGCAGGCCCACCTGCTTGGCGCGCTGCCAGTAGCGTACCACCCAGTCCAGCACCACTTCCTCGTCCCACTGGATATAGGCGTCGCGCAGGAGCGAAGCGAGATCATAGGTGACGGGGCCGAACACGGCATCCTGGAAGTCCAGCACGCCGGGATTGCCCTGGTCCAGGAACATCAGGTTACGCGAATGGAAATCGCGGTGCATGAATACCTGCGACTGCGCCAGGCAGTTGCCAATGATGGCTTCGAAGACGGTGTCGAGCTGCTTGCTTTGCTCCTCGCTCATGGTAATGCCGAGATGCTTGCCGATATACCATTCCGGAAACAGGTTCAGCTCGCGCACCAGGAAGGCGCGGTCGTACTCCGGCAGCTTGCCCGGTTCGCTCGCCAGCTGGAACTTGATCAGGGCATCGACCGCGTCGGAATACATGAAGGGCGCATTGTCCACGTCCAGGCGCTGCAGGTAGGTGGTGGTGCCCAGGTCCGACAGCAGCAAGAAGCCGTTCGGCACATCCTGGGCCACGATGGCCGGCACCGTCACGCCTGCTTCAAGCAGCAGGGCTTGCACGTGCAGGAAGGCCGGCACGTTCTCGCGCTCGGGCGGCGCGTCCATGGCAATCAGGGTCTCGCCCAGCTTGGCGCGCAGGGCCGGCTCGACGTCGAGCCGGAAGTAGCGGCGAAAGCTGGCGTCGCTCGAAGCGGGACGGCGCGAGCCGACCTGGACCAGCCCGAGCGTATCGAGCCAGGCGGTTAACTGGGCCAGGCGCTGGTCGGGTGTGGCGGACGGTGGAGTGGATGATATGGATGACATGAAGCGAGCCCTGGAAACCGGTGAAAGGTGAAGATTCCCATATAATAAGGGATTCAACCCAAAAAATCGCCTGCCATGGTGTTTCCCCCTGTTCCTGCATGAGCTGGTTTTCGGCTTCCCCCTCTTCCCAGCGCTGGGCGTACGCCCTCGGCGCCCTCGTGACCGCCTCTGCGGTGCCGGCGCTCGCCCAATTGCCGCAGGTGGCGCAGGTGCCGCAGGTGGCGCAGGTGCCGTCACCGGCCGCCGCCGGCGCGCTGCAAGAAAGCGCGCCGACCATCTATGTGCAGGCCGAAGAAATCACCGGGCGCCCGGACCGCCAGGTGACGCTCGAGCGCAACATCGAACTGGTGCGGGGCGGCACGCGCGTGACGGCCGACAGCGCCTGCTTCAATATTGTTGAAAATCAAGTGACGGCCCGTGGCAATGTTGACATGCAACGTTTCAACGACCGCTACAAGGGCGACGAGCTGCAGCTTAATTTATCTTCCGGCAAGGGCTACGTCTTGCGGCCCCAGTACCAGATGGAGCTCAACAATGCACAGGGCGGGGCCCGCCGCATCGACTTCATCAGCGACGAGGAAGCGCTGGTCACGGACGGCACCTACAGCACGTGCGAGGGTACCAATCCCGACTGGTACCTCAAGTCCTCCACCCTGCGCCTCGATGCCGGGCGCGACGTGGGCGTGGCCGGCAAGACCGTGGTCTATTTCAAGGGCGTGCCGATCCTGGGCACGCCGGCCATGTCGTTCTCGCTCTCGGGCGCGCGCCGCTCCGGCTGGCTGCCGCCGATTCCCGGCTTTAGCGCCGGCCGGGCCGAAATCGTGGTCCCCTACTACTTCAACATCGCACCGAACCGCGACCTGACGCTGTACCCGCGCTTCATGTTCGAACGCGGCCTGCAAATTGGCGCCACCGGCCGCTACATCGGCGAGACGGCGGGCGGCACCTATGGCGGCCAGACCCATGTCGAGGTACTGGCCAATGACAAGAAGACCAACACCGACCGCTGGCTGGTGCGTTCCACCCACGCCCAGACGGTCGCTCCGGACTGGTCGTATGGCTGGAACCTCAACGGCGCCTCCGACGATGACTATCCGAGCGACTTTTCGCGCTCGGTGGCCACCAGCGCCGAGCGCCAGCTGGTGCGCGAAGTGCGCACCGACCTGCGCGGCAGGTACTGGACCATGGCCGCGCGCGTGCTCAATCACCAGGTGCTGCAGGATCCGGGCGCGGCCACCGATCCGTCGCTGACGGTGCCGCGGCCCTACGACAAGCTGCCGGAAGTGCTGTTCCAGGCGGGCCGCTACGATGTCAAGGGCTTCGACTGGGGCTTCAATGCCGAGGTCACGCGCTTTTCCCACCCCGACCGCTCGCTCGTCACCGGCAACCGCGCCGTGACCGTGTCGCAGGTGAGCTATCCGATCGTGCGCCCGGGCTTTTACGTCACCCCCAAGGTCATGCTGCATGCCAGCGCCTACCAGCTGGACCGCGCCCCGGCGGGCAGTCCCAATTCGCTGTCGCGCACCCTGCCCACCTTTTCGGTCGACAGTGGCGTCACCTTCGAACGTGCGGCGCGCCTGTTTCAGCGCCCGGTCACGCAAACGCTCGAGCCGCGCCTGTTCTACGTCTATACGCCCTACAAGGACCAGAGCCAGTTCCCCCTGTTCGACACGGCCGAACCGGGTTTCAATTTTGCCCAGATCTTTGCCGAGAACCGCTTCATCGGTTCCGACCGCGTGGCCGATGCCAACCAGCTGACCGCCGCCGTGGTGTCGCGCTTCCTGGAGCCCAACGGGTCCGAGCGCCTGCGACTGGCGCTGGGCCAGCGCTTCTACCTCAATGAGCAGCGGGTACAGCTCGATGAACGGCGCCGTGACGAAAGCCGCTCCGACGTGCTCATGGCTGCGTCGGGCCGCATTTCCGAAAACTGGAGCGTGGACAGCGCAGTACAATACAATGCGAGCAGCAGCAGTGTTGTCAATGCCAATTACGGCGTGCAGTGGACGCCCGGGGCCAAGAAAGTCGTCAACGCCGAGTACCGTTTCGTGCGCGATGAAATCAAGAACCTGGAGCTGTCGTCGCAGTGGCCCCTGTCCAAGCGCTGGTATGGCGTGGGGCGGGTGAGTTATTCGCTGTCGCGCCACAAGACGCTCGAGAGCCTGATCGGCCTGGAATACAAGGCTGACTGCTGGGTGTTCCGCATGGGCGCGCAGCGCTTCGTGGTCACCACGCGCAATACATCGACACCGATTTTTTTCGAGCTTGAGCTCAATGGCCTGTCCAAACTTGGTACCGGCAACCCGCTCGAGTCGTTTTACCGGACCATTCCCGGCTATTCGCGCCTCAATCCGGGCGCTGGCCGCTAGGCCGGACTTTGGATTTTTTTATTCACCTGAATAAGTGCTTCCCAGATTATGCGTAAAATCAGTATGCACCCATTGAACATCGCAGCGCTCCTGCTGTGCGCTGCCGTTGCCGGCAATGCCTCGGCCCAGGCCACGCCTGCCGCCGCGCCGGCCAAGCCCGACAGCGGCTTCATTCCCCCGGCCTCGAACACGGGCAATGTGATCGACTCCATTGCCGTCGTGGTCAATGATGAAGTCATCACCCGCAATGAAGTGGCCCAGCGCGTGGCCGCCATCGAGCAGCGGCTCAAGGCGCAGAACGCGCAGATGCCGGACGCCGCCGACATGCGGCGCCAGGTGATCGAAGCGATGATCGTCGAGCGCGCCCAGTTCCAGCTGGCCAAGGAGATGGGCATTCGTCCGGTGGATGACACCCAGCTTGACCGCGCCATCGGCCGGATCGCGGAAAACCAGAAAATGTCGGTGCAGGACATGCGCAACGCCATGGAAAGGGAAGGCATGTCGTTCGCCGCCTTCCGTGAAGAGATCCGCAACGAGATCACGCTGCAGCGCCTGCGCGAAAACGAAGTCGATAACAAGATCCAGATCTCGGAAGCGGAAGTCGACACCTACCTGGCCGCCGAGCAGGCCGCCAATGCCGACAAGTCGGAAGTGAACATCTCGCAGATCCTGGTGCGCATCCCGGAGAACGCCTCGCCCGAGCAGATCGCCGCGCGCAAGGCACGCGCCGACGAAGTGTCACGCCAGCTGCGCACCGGTGGCGATTTCGCCAAGCTGGCCGGTACCTACTCCGAGTCCGGCGACGCGCTGCAAGGTGGCGCCATCGGCTGGCGCGACCCGGACCGTCTGCCGCCGGTCTTTGCCCAGGCGCTGGCCAAGCTCTCGCCTGGCCAGAGCACACAGGTCATCCGCAGCACGGCCGGCTTCCACATCCTCAAGCTGGTGGACCGCCGCAGCTTGGCCGCCGAAGACGACAAGAGCATCGTGCAGCAGACGCGCGCGCGTCACATTCTGCTCAAGGTGACCCCGGCCATGACGGCGGAGGCGGCCAAGCGCAAGCTCACCGAACTGAAAGAGCGGCTCGACAACAACGCGGCCAAGTTCGAAGATCTGGCGCGCCTGGTGTCGACCGATGCCGCCGCCACCAAGGGCGGCGACCTGGGATGGCTGTACCCGGGCGACACCGTGCCCGAGTTTGAAAACGCGATGAACGCGCTCAAGATCGGTGAAGTCAGCGGCATCGTCGAGACGCCGTATGGCTTCCACCTGATCCAGGTGGTCGAGCGCAAGAGCGAAGACCAGTCCAAGGAAAAGAAGCGCGCTGCCGCGCGCCAGGTGATCCGCGACCGCAAGCTGGCCGAGGCCACCGAGGACTGGCTGCGCCAGGTGCGCGACCGTGCCTACGTCGAGTTTCGCGACGAGTAAAGCGTGATCGACGCAGTGGCGCGGCCCGCGAATCGTCCCAACATCGCCGTAACCATCGGCGAGCCGGCCGGCATCGGGCCGGAAATCTCGATCCGCGCCGCCTGGGCCATGCGCCATGAAGTTAACTGCGTGCTGGTGGGAGACGCGGCCTTTCTGGCGCTGACTGCCAGCCTGATCGACCCTGCCATCAAACTGGCCGCGCTGTCGATGCAGGCGCTGCGCAACAATGGCCTGCCGGATTTTGGCGCCGGCCGCGTGGCCGTGGTGGATGTGCCGCTGGCCGCGCACGTGGTGCCCGGGGTGCTGGACCGTGCCAATGGCCGCAGCGTGCTGGCCACGCTGGATGTGGCCATCGAAGGCACGCGCGCGGGCTGGTTTCACGCCATCGTCACGGCGCCGCTCCAGAAGAGCACCATCAATGACGCCGGGGTCCCGTTTTCCGGCCACACCGAATACCTGGCTGAGAAGACCGGCACCGCGCAGGTGGTGATGATGCTCTCCGGCGCCACCAGCGCCTTGCCGGCCGGCGCGCCGCTGCGGGTGGCACTGGCCACCACGCACCTGCCGCTCAAGGATGTCCCAGCGGCGATCACGCAGGAAGGCTTGGCGCGCGTGATCGACATCGTCCACGCCGACCTGCGCGACAAGTTCGGCATTGGCGCACCGCGCATCCTGGTCACGGGGCTCAATCCCCACGCAGGCGAAAATGGCTACCTGGGGCGCGAGGAGATCGACACCATTGGTCCCGCGATTGCGGCGGCGCGGGCGCGCGGCATCGATGCGCGCGGACCCTATCCGGCCGACACCCTGTTTCAGCCGCGCTACCTGGAAGACGCGGACTGCGTGCTGGCCATGTACCACGACCAGGGCTTACCGGTGCTCAAGCATGCCACCTTCGGGCGTGGCGTGAATATCACCCTGGGCCTGCCGCTGGTGCGCACCTCGGTGGACCACGGCACGGCGCTGGACCTGGCTGCGCGCGGACTGGGACTGGCTGACGACGGCAGCATGATCGAAGCGATCCGGACGGCGCGTACCATGGCGCTCCACACCCAGCGCACCGGCCACTAAAACAATTTCCTCCCACCAGGGTCAGACCACTTAACAGCAGCAAAATCTATTTCCTTAAACCAGGGTCAGACCACTTAAAAGCAGCAGAATCAATTTCCTTAAACCAGGGTCAGACCACTTAAAAGCGCGAAAATCAATTTCTTCCTGTTCATGAGCCGCTCCGGCAGGCGAAAGGCTTGCACGGAATCCTTGCAGATCGGCTAATTATTCATGCTCGGGCAGCAGGCACGGGCTTGAACTGATCGCTTTGAGTGATCTGTGTTGGGGCGTGGCACTGAAAGCTGATACCTGCGCTGGACCAGTCAGAGAATGGCCGCAACCTGACTGCATTGTCTCCGGCGAGATGCACGCAAGCGTGCCTTGCTGCTTGTCTGACCGTGACAGTTAGAAATTGATTTTAGCGCGTTTAAGTGGTCTGACCCTGGCAGGAGGAAATTGATTTTTGCGCGTTTAAGTGGTCTGACCCTGGTGGTTGGAAACAAATCGCCAGCCAGCAAGTATCGTTAATCGCTAGAGAAAGCATATGAAACACGTCGCACGCAAACGCTTTGGACAGAATTTTTTGACCGACAAGTTCGTCCTCGATAACATCATCGACGCCATCGGCCCGCACAGCGGCGAGACGATGGTGGAGATCGGCCCCGGACTGGCCGCCATGACGGCGCTGCTGGTCCAGCGCCTCGATCACATGCATGTGGTGGAACTGGACCGCGATCTCGTCACGCGCCTGGAAAAGCAGTTCCCGCGCGAGAAGCTGACCATCCATTCAGGCGATGCGCTCAAGTTCGACTTCGGCCAGATCCCGGTGCCCGCAGGACGCAAGCTGCGTGTCGTGGGCAACCTGCCGTATAACATTTCCAGCCCCCTGCTGTTCCACCTGGCCGAATTCGCGCACCTGATCGAAGACCAGCATTTCATGCTGCAGAAAGAAGTGGTGGAGCGCATGGTGGCCGAACCGGGCAGCAAGGTGTACGGCCGCCTGTCAGTGATGCTGCAGTGGCGCTACGATATGTCGCTCCTGTTCATCGTGCCGCCAACCGCGTTCGATCCACCGCCGCAGGTGGAATCAGCCATCGTGCGCATGATCCCCACCCGCAATCAGCTGCCGTGCGACGCGCTGACGCTGGAAGCGGTGGTGCTCAAGGCTTTTTCCCAGCGCCGCAAGGTGATCCGCAACTGCCTGGCCGGCATGTTCACCGAAGCGCAGCTGATCCAGGCTGGCGTGGACCCGACCGACCGCCCCGAAGCGGTCGGCCTGGCGCAGTATGTGGCACTGGCCAACCTGCTCAAGCCTGTATAAGGCCCAGGGCCCGCGCATGGCGGGCCGCTCTTCCCACCTTTAGCTGCCGATGCGGCCACCGTCATTCTTGGTGATGACGATGGTGGCTGAACGCGGGCGCTTGCCCGGGCCGTAGCCGGCGTTCGATGGCCATTGGCTGGTGTATTTTGCCGGGTCGGCCAGGTTGGCCAGCGACGTGTTCTCGCCTGGGTGCTGGATATTGACGAACATGGTTTTGCCATCCGGCGTCTCGGCGATGCCGGTGATTTCGCTCCCCACAGGGCCGACCAGAAAGCGCTTGAGCGTGTCCGGCGCCGGCTTCTTGCCGATAAAGGTGTCCACCGCCAGCGGCGTGCCCGCGGCCCGCGGATAGGTGAGGGTGGCCTTGGCGCCGTCGCCCACGGTGCCGGGAATGGCCGCCAGCATCATGCAGTTGGTGACGTCGGTATAGGCGCCGTCGTCGGTCTGGATCCAGCAGATGCCGGTGTAGGGGCTGAAGGCCAGGCCGTCCGGGCTGGAGAAGTCCTGTTCCGCCGTCAGGGCCGACAGGTTGACCATGCCGCCGTCAGCGCCCGCTTCCGCGCCGAACAGGTACACGTCCCAGGTGAAGGCGGTGGCGGCGGCCGCGCCGCTGCCTTCCTTCAGGCGCAGGATGTGGCCATTGGGATTGCCGCGCTGGCTGCTGCTGGCCTTCATGTCGGTGTACGCGCGCGGGTTGGCGCTGTCCGGCGCCAGCTGCGAACTTCCGCTTGGCTCGGCGCTGCGGTTCGAGTTGTTGGTGAGGGTGTAGTACACCTCGCCGTTGGCGGGATTGACCGAACACCATTCCGGACGGTCCATGCGGGTGGCGCCAACCGCGTCGCCGGCCAGGCGCGCATTGATTGCAATGTCGCCCTGGTCGGCGAAGGCGTAAGCGGTGTAGCCAGCGATGGCCGGATTGTTCATGGCCAGTTCGATCCACTGGCCGCTGCCGTCGGCATTGAACCTGGCCACATACAGCTTGCCGCTGTCGAGGTATTTGTCGCCGGTGCTCAGGCGGTCGCTCGGGTTGGCGTCGGCGGCCGACCAGGTGGCGCTGGAGACGAACTTGTAAATGTATTCGTTGCGCGAATCGTCACCCATGTACACGGCCAGTTGCTGGCCGACGGTGGGAACGCTGAAGGCGGCGCTTTCGTGGGCATAGCGCCCCAGCGCGGTGCGCTTCTTCGGCACGGCCGCCCTGGTGTACGGGTCCATTTCGACGATGTAGCCCATGCCGTTCATTTCATTGCGGTAGTCGTCGGTGGCCGCCGCGCCCTTCTTGCTGATGTCCCAGCGTGCGTACTTGTCGTCGCTGCCGCCGGTTTCCCAGCCATGGCGCGAGGTGGCGCCCTGGTTGCGGCCATAGCGCTTGAGGGCAGCAACGCTCTTGTCGGCGCGCGCGGCGTCGTCGGTGGCGCTGCGCACAAAGTAGCCGGCCCAGTTTTCTTCGCCGGTCAGGAAGGAACCCCAGGGCGACTTGCCGGTGCCGCAGTTGTTCAGGGTGCCGCGGGTGCGGGTGCCGTCGCTGGAGAATTTGGTCGCCAGCAGGGCGTGGCCACGCGCCGGTCCGCTGATGGACATTTCCGTCAGCGGCGTGATGCGGCGGTTAAATGCCGACTCTTTCACGTACGACCAGGCGTTGCCGGTCTTTTTCACTTCGACGATGGCCACGCCGTGGGCGGCCACTTCCTTGTCCACTTCGGCGGCGGGACGCGGCAGGGTGGTGGTGCCGCCGTTTTCGTGCAGGAAGTGCGAGGACAGGCGCTCATCGGTGGTGGCCTCGTGGTTGATGGCCAGCAGACCGCGGTCGCTCACGCTGGTGGACGGGGTGCCGCTGGCCGACAGGGGGTAGAACTCCATGCCGTCATGATGGTCGCCGGCGCGGTTGTCGAAGTCGCCGTCGGTGCCGTCATTCTTGAAGGCCGGGGTGGCAGCGTTGATCGGGTCGCCCAGCGCGTACAGCACGGTGGCGGTATAGCCGGCCGGGACGGACACCGCATCGGCCAGGCTTTTTGAGACGGCGGTAAAGGCCAGCAGCTTCTCGGCAGGTGCCGGTGGCGCCGGCGGCGTGGGAACGGCCTTGTCGTCGCTGCTGCCGCAGCCGCTCAAGGCCAGCGCGCCCATGACGGCGCCGGCGCCACCGGCCAAGCTGCCGCGCAGCAGGCTGCGGCGGCTGATGCGCGCGGCCAGCACGGCGTCAAATGATTCGGTGGTGGAGGTATTGCAGTCGATGTCGTCGTGGTCAAGCAGCTTCGTCATGAGAATCCCGTGGGCAGTGTTTGGATGAGCAGACGGGATTCTAGGGAGCCTTGATGACTGGGCAGTGACTGCGCGATGACAGCTTTATGACAATGTTTCGGTTTGGCCGAAAAAAAAGCCCGCTAGAAGCGGGCTTGAAATCCAATTCTTTTTGAGGAGAGTTGGAGGAGACAAGTTCAGTATGCTGCGCCGCAGAATATAAATCAAATTTATATTTAGAATATCTGTTATTCAGCGCGCAAATGTCCCCTCCCGCGCCATTACACCTTGACGCAGTTGATATCGATGGCCGCGTGGCCGTCGCCGATGGTGCCGGCAGCGCTGGTGGCTTTGCTCGCTTCCCCGGCGGCCGGTGCCGGCTCCAGGCGCGTGCCTACCGGCGTGGTGGGCGTGGCCACCAAGTTGCAAACTGTCGGCGTCGTTCCGCTGGGCTGGCGGAAAATCGTCAGGCTGATGTTGGAGCCATACTTCAGATTCGGGACCAGGTAGGTGGGGGCGACGGCCGGCGTTGTCTTCGGCATCTCGATGTCGATCGGGTTGGGCGTGTCGCTGCCGTTGGTGATCTGCAGGCCGGTGACGTCGGCGCCGGGCCCAATGGTGACCTTGCCGGTCAGGTTCCAGCGCTGCACATTGCAGTACAGCTGGACTTCGATGCTGGCACGCCGTCCGGCCACATCGCTGCCGTCAAGGATCTGGCAGCTCGTATGGGGCGCCGGTGTCGCTGCAACAATGTTGTACTCGGTACCGTATTCCAGCGTATTGGGGAAGGAGACCGTGGTGGCCGTGCTGCTATTGATGGTCAGGGTCTGGCCACTGATCGTGTCCTTCAACACGAGCGGGAAATACACCAGGCCTTCGGCCTGGGTCTTGTTGATGTTGACATTGATCGGGTAGGTCGCCTTGCCGCCGCAGCCGGACAGGCCCAGAGCAAGTGCGAGCAGCAGGGCCGGACGCATAAAGGATGATTTCATATATTCTCCAAAGCCCCTGTCAGGTGCACGAAATGTTCAAATTGGTCACGCCACCGTTGGGCATCCTGGCCACGGGCGCCGCAATCGGCGGGTTGGCCTGGGGGGCAGCCTGCGACACGACACAGGTGCCGTTGGTGGGCTGCTTGAGGATGGTCACGCTGTAAGGCACTTCTTCCGGCACCGGCGGCAGCGAGAACTGTCCTGTCAGCGCGGTTTCGTTGGCCGCTGCCGTATACGTGCCACTGCCGTTGTTGATCACGAGGCCGGCGTGCGGGCCGGTGATGGTGCCGCCCAGGGGATAGGTGATGAGCTCGCACGACACCGCGATGCCCTGGGCAGGATAGATGCCCACGTTGCCGTCGCCATTGAGGACCCTGCATGTCTTGGCATTGGCCGGTATTTCGTAGACCACCTGGCCGTCAACCTTTTCTGCCTTTTCCACCAGTTCGACTTTGTACGCCGTATTCGCGGTCACGAACTGGGTGAACTGGAAACCGGCTCCGGGAGCGACATCGACCGGGGTGCCGCCATTGAGCCTGAGCTTGAGTCCCGGCTTGGTCACGTTGACCAGGGTGACGGGAATCGGCTGGTCGGGAAACGGCTCTTCGCCGCGGCCGCAGGCCGACAGGACCAGTGCGCACGCCAGCGCAGCGCCTGTGGCTGTGGCGCTACTGAAGTACTTATTTTTCATGCAATCTCCGAATCTGGTGAAGCGGGCAGGCCGGATGGGCGCCGCGGAAAGAATTGGACGCCATTTTAGTGCATTTACTATCACGACGGCTCGTTTGCGTTGTTTCACCATGTAACGGTGGCTGGGAGACGGCAATCGGCCCAAATAACCACGCTGCGTTGCGCGCAGCGAAAACCGAGGCTTGCCTCGATTGATTTTCCCCCTGCGCCTCGCTATGCTAGACATAACCCCCTCTACCGAGTCTGGATATGACCACGACATCGCGCCGCGCCTGGCCCAAGGCCATTCTGTTCGACCTGGACGATACGCTGTGGCCGATTGCGCCCGTCATCATCGAGGCCGAGCAAAGGCTGCACCAGTGGCTGCAGGAAAACGCGCCCCGCGTGGCCGACCGTTTCTCCATCGACAACCTGCGCCAGAAGCGGCTCGCCCTGCTCGCCACCCAGCCCGAGTTTCACCTGGACCTGGGCGCCCTGCGCCGGGCCGGGCTGCTGTCGGCCTTTGAAGAGGCAGGCGAGGATATCGACAAGGTCGAGCAGGCCATGATTCACTTCTTCGCCGCCCGCAACGCGGTGGTCCCCTATGACGACGTGCTGCCCGGCCTGCTGCGCCTGAAAGGGCGCGCCAAGCTGGGATCGATCAGCAATGGCAATGCAGACCTGCAAGCCATTGGCCTGTCGCACCACTTCAAGGTGTCGGTCGCCGCCCACGAGCTCGGTTACGCCAAGCCGGACGTGGCCATTTTCCATGCTGCCTGCAAGGCCCTCGGGGTCGATCCGGCCGACGCCGTCTACGTGGGCGACGACGTGCTGCTCGACATCCGCGGCGCGCAGCAGGCGGGCTTGCGCGCCGTCTGGCTCAACCGGGCAGGCAGCAGCCGGCACCTGGAACACGCCGTGGTGCCGGACGCCATTGTCAGCAATTTTGACGAGCTGCTGGACTGGCTCAAGCGCGAGCACGACTGACGCGGGCGCGTCATGGCAGGCAATCGCCACGTGCGCGCGGCGAACGTGCATAATATGGCACTGACAAGTCTGTTTTTGACCATACCCGAATCATGCCTCTCGACACCCGAGCTCAAACACTGCTGAAAGCGCTGGTCGAACGGTATATTGCCGACGGCCAGCCGGTCGGCTCGCGCGCGCTGTCCAAGATTTCCGGCCTCGACCTGTCGCCGGCCACCATCCGCAACATCATGGCTGACCTGGAAGAGATGGGCTACGTGGCCAGTCCCCATACCTCGGCCGGGCGCGTGCCCACCCCGCGCGGCTACCGGATCTTCGTCGATACCCTGCTTACCGTGCAGCACCTCGACGAGCAATCGGTCGAGTCGCGCATGCGCTTGCAGACGCTGCAGCCGCAAAAGCTCATTTCCAGCGCCGCGCAAATGCTGTCCTCGCTGTCGCAATTTGCAGGCGTGGTGCAAAGTCCGCGCCGCGAGTCGGTGTTCCAGCAAATCGAGTTCCTGCGCCTGTCCGAAAAGCGCATCTTGCTCGTCATCGTCGATCCCCGCGGCGACGTCCAGAACCGCCTGCTGCTGACCGAATCGGACTATACGCCCACCCAGCTGATCCAGTCGGCCAACTACATCAACCAGAATTACGGGGGGCTGTCGTTCGACGAGGTGCGCCTGCGCGTGACGGGCGAACTGCGCCAGCTGCGCGACGACATGGGGCGCCTGATGCAGGCGGCGGTGGAGGCGGGCAGCGAAGCGATGGCCGACCAGTCCGACGACATGGTCATTGCGGGCGAGCGCAATCTGCTGTCGGTGTCGGACCTGTCGTCGAACATGAGTTCGCTGCGCCAGATGTTCGACATGTTTGAACAGAAAACCGGCCTCATGCAGCTGCTGGACGTGTCGAGCAAGGCATCGGGCGTGCAGATTTTTATCGGCGGCGAATCCAATCTTGTGCCCATGGAGGAAATGAGCGTGGTGACGGCGCCCTACGAAGTCCATGGCAAGATCGTCGGCACCCTGGGCGTGATCGGCCCCACCCGCATGGCTTACGAGCGGGTCATTCCCATTGTCGATATCACGGCCAAGCTGCTGTCGAACGCGCTCAGCAACAACTGAGGGATCAATCGCCGTCGTTAATGGCGGTGTGGGCAGTCCGTCTTGACACAGTTGCCGTAGATGGCCAGTGCATGCTCGGCAATCTTGAAGCCGCGCTCGACGGCCACCTTGTGCTGGCGCTGCTCGATCTCTTCATCGTAGAACTCTTCGACCCGGCCGCAGTCCAAGCAGACGAGGTGGTCGTGGTGCGAACCGGCGTTGAGTTCAAAAATCGCCTTGCCGGTTTCAAAGTGGTTGCGGTGCAGTAAGCCCGCCTGCTCAAATTGCGTCAATACCCGGTACACGGTGGCCAGGCCCACATCCATGTTTTCGGTCAGGAGCAACTTGTAGACGTCTTCGGCTGTCAGATGGCGCACTTCGCTGTTCTGGAAAATTTCCAGAATTTTCAGCCGGGGCAGGGTTGCTTTCAGGCCGCTTGCCTTCAGGTCGCTAGGATTGTTACTCATGTTTTACTCGTTTATGGGCGCAGTGCTTTATGATATAGCGTTTTAGACGGAGGCGCCTAGGCTTCCGTTCAACGTTTTGAGGTTCCCTATGCGTGTAGTTACTCCAGTTTTGCACCGTTTTCGCCAGCGTGCCATGACGGCGGGCCTGTTGGGCGCCGCCCTCGTGCTGTCGGGCTGTGCGCAAATGCGCGCCGCAACCGCGCCCCCGGCGCCGGTCACCAATGACGGACCCGTCGCCGGCACCGGCAGCCAGACCGTGCAGGCCACCAAGCTGCAGAAGTTCCTGTGGGTATTTTCGCCCTACCGTCCCGATATTCAGCAGGGCAATTTCGTCTCCAAGGAAATGCTGGCCCAGCTCGAAGTCGGGCAAAGCCGCGACCAGGTGCGGTTTATCCTCGGCACGCCCCTGTTGACCGACATTTTCCATGCCGACCGCTGGGATTATCCGTTTTACCTGCAGCGCGGCAATGGCGCCCTCACCAGCGCCAGGGTCGTGGTCCACTTCAAGGATGACAAGGTAGCGCGCATTGAAGGCGGCAATCTGCCAAGCGAACAGGAATACATTGCCCAGATCGCCGGTCCGCCGCGCAAGGTCAAATCGTCCCAGAGCGCGCCCAAGAAGGAAGAAGTGGGCGCGGCGGCGATCAACATCAAGAAATAAACATCAACAATTAAATTTATCCAACAACAGGAATGGGCATGAGTGAATCGGGAAGCGGTCAGTTGAAGGTGGCGGTGGCCGGCGCCAGCGGGCGCATGGGAAAAATGCTGATTGACGCCATTGCTGCCGCTCCCGACATGGTGCTGGCCGGCGCGCTGGGCGTGCCCGGCTCGCCCGAGATCGGCACCGATGCCGGCGCCGGCAGCGGCCAGCTGACGGGCGTACTCATTCAGTCCGATCTGGCACTGGGCCTGGCCGATGCCGATTTCCTGATCGATTTCACCCGGCCCGAAGGCACGCTGCACCACCTCGATTACTGCGTGGCCAATGGCATCAAGATGATCATCGGCACCACCGGTTTCGACGACGCCGGCAAGGATGCCATTCGCGAAGCTGGTGCCAGGATTGCCATCATGCTGTCGCCTAACATGAGCGTGGGCGTCAATGTCACGCTCAAGCTGCTGGAAATGGCCGCCAGGAGCATGGCCGAAGGCTACGACATCGAAATCGTCGAGGCCCACCACCGGCACAAGGTTGATGCGCCCTCCGGCACCGCGCTCAAGATGGGCGAAGTCATTGCCGACGCCCTCGGGCGCGACTTGAAGCAGTGCGCGGTCTACGGCCGCGAAGGCGTGACCGGCGCCCGCGATCCATCCACCATCGGCTTTGCCACCATTCGCGGCGGCGATATCGTGGGTGACCACACCGTGCTGTTCGCCGGCATTGGCGAACGTATCGAAATCAGCCACAAGTCCAGCAGCCGCGTGACCTATGCCCACGGTGCGCTGCGCGCTGCGCGCTTTCTGGCCAGCCGCGACAAGGGTTTGTTCGACATGCAGGACGTGCTGGCCCTGTCCTGATCCGGTGCCGCCATGCCCGACGCCCCCAGCCCGCACGGTGCCAACGCCCTGGAACTGGCACTGGCGCGCCTCTGGGAGCAGGGCGATGCCGTCAGCCAGGCCGTGATGGTCTTGCTGCTGGCCATGTCGCTGGTGAGCTGGTGTGTCATCCTTTTCAAGGGCTGGACCAGCTGGCGCATCCGGCGCGCCGCGCCGGCGGTCGATCGCTTCTGGGAAGCGCCCACCGTCAGCGACGGCGTCGCCATGCTGTCGGTAGCCGACACGGAACACATCTTTTCGCCATTGCCGGGCACCGGCCTGAAGCAGGCCGGGGCAATGCCGGGCCTGGGTGGCAGCGTGCCCCGCACCGAGCACATGGTGCGCCTGCTGCGCCAGCAAATCCAGCACTCGACCCGGCGCATTGAAAGCGGCCTGACGCTGCTGGCCTCAATTGGCGCGACGGCGCCATTTGTGGGCCTGCTCGGCACGGTGTGGGGCATCTATCATGCGCTGGCCAAGGTGTCGGCTGCGGGCCCAGGGGCGCTTGATCATGTCGCCGGGCCCGTGGGGGAAGCCTTGACCATGACCGGGGCCGGGCTGGCGGTGGCCATTCCCGCGGTGCTGGCGTACAACGCGTTCAACCGCATCAACCGCATCACGCTGGCCGAACTGGACGGCTTTGCCCACGACCTGCACGCGTACTTTACGCGCCAGGAGGCGGCGTGACCTTCGGCGCCTTCCAACCGGCCCGGCCACAGGCCATGATGAGCGACATTAACGTCACGCCCATGGTCGACGTGATGCTGGTGCTGCTGGTGATCTTCATCATGACCGCGCCCCTGTTGACGCACAAGATGCGGTTGGCGCTGCCCACTGCCGGCATGGTTGCCACGCCGGCGCAGGCGCACAGCATCATCATCGCCATCGATGCGGCGGGCATCGTGTACCTCGATGGCGCTGCCGTAACGCCGGCCCAGCTTGACGCACAGCTGGCGCTGGCCGCCGCTACGACCCCGCAGCCGGAGCTGCAGCTCATGGCAGACAAGAATACGCGCTACGACACCGTGGCGAAGGTGATGAGCACTGCGCAAATGCGCGGCCTGGGCAAGCTCAGTTTCGTCACCCAGGCAAACAAGGAGAATGAACATGGCCAGCGTTGAACTGAACGGGGCGGCAATCGCCGGGTGGGATACGTTTCACGAGGAGTGCAAGCGCGCGTTCGGCTTTCCCGACACGTACGGCAACACCATGGACGCGTGGGTGGACTGCCTGAGCTACCTGCGCGATGAAGACGGCATGACGCGCTTTCGCCTCAATCCAAATGAAGTGCTGGAGGTGGTGGTCAAGGACGCGGCGCAGATGAAGGAGCGGGCCCCGGACCTGCTCGAAGAAATGACCTTTTGCGTGGCCGGCATCAACGAGCGCTATGAAGACTACGGCGAAAAGCCGGCCCTCAAGCTGGTGCTGCGCTAGCGGTCCATCGCTCTTCGCTGCGATGCTCCCAGACCGCTACGGCCTGATATCTTCATAATCGCCGATCGCCGACATCGCTAAGGCGCTGTCCATCAAAATGGTTTGTGAGATTCCTCAAGCGAGTAATTCTGAATGCAAAGTGCATGACCGAGCGCAATGGCAAAGAATTAATGTTTCTCCATGATGAATCTGCGTCGCTTTTCGATGCCAATTCAAAAGAGGATTTTTCATGACGAGAACGTTTTCGAAGACGATATGCTTGGTGCTTGCCGCGGCGGCAATGTCCGCTGCGTCCAAAGCGCAGGCTGGGCTGGTGTGGTTCAGCCGTGCAAACTGTATCAATAACGAAAGTATAAGTTGGGATTGGCCAGGCAAGGTCTATCGGCTTCATACGTCGAGCCATCACTGGAATAGTCGTACTGGCTGGGAAAAGCCGATTCACACCGGCTGGGAATCGAGCAATCATTCAGGCGCGATTCATTGGGGCGAAGGGTTGAAGGGCGGCTATTACGTCATTGGCGTCCACCACAGCTGGAATTCGCATTATGGTGAAATATTCCTTGGATACACGCCTGCGACGCATTGCAGCATCGGGTTTTTTTTCCCGGGATGGTAGCGCTGCCGAGCAAGTTTGTCTAAACCCAAAACTATAGGACGACCATGAAAACGACTATCTGTGTCACCGCCGCCTTGACCGCAGCAAGCGTATTTGCGCAGCCTCCGGTCATGCCCGGCCCGGCGAAAGGCAGCAACGACCGCGTTCTGGTGCTGCAAACGGATCAGATGCCTGTACCTCCACCAGCCGACGAGCTGCGCAAAATGCAAAGCATGCTCGCTATGAAAGCCGAGGATGGCTTCAGCCGCCTAATCAGGGAACCGCAGCCAGTGCGCGAGTTCATGAACGATTTGAATATCGTCAGGAATCATCAATCCGGTGCCACGAAAGCTGCTGCTTTCGCGCACGCGCTCAAGACTGGCAAGTCACTGCCCGTGGCCCCCGTGGTAGTCAAAGACCTCAACGATTTGAAAATCGGCTTTAGCCCGACCACAGTGCGTAGCGGCCGGCTTATCGGAGTGGCGCCTCAAGGCACAATGGTGCGCGGCGCTTGGACGGGAGTTGAGCGCTACTACGCAATTGACGGTGCGGGGACCATGCGGGTGTCGGAAACGGACTTGGCCGCTTCTGGCGGCATGTTTTACATGCATGCGCCCTTGGTCAATGCGCGGATTGGAGGCAAGCCCGCCATTTCGGTGGTATTTGCGGACGATCATGGCCAGCGTATCGAAGAAGTAATGTGGGGGAACGGGCCGAAACTGTTCAAGGTCACGTTTGCGCCTCTCATGCGCAGGGAGAAAAACGGGCAGATGAAAGCTAACGTTGCAGTCAGCGCGTTTTCACTGGCAAGTGACTTGCGATAGCGAGTGACCCGGGGCATGACGCGCCGTCACCTCAAGCCAACGAGGTGCTGGCGTGGTGGTCAAGGCTCAATCTGGCATCGAAGTTCGTCGCCTTCAGGCCTCTGGTGACCAGCGTGCGCAGGCAGCCTTAGCGCACTGCCTGCAAATCGAAGTGAGCGTTGTAGATCAGCCCCAGCACATTGCCTGAGGGGTCGAGCAACTCGGCCACCTTGATGCCGTCGCCTACGTCCTGCACGGCTGCATGTACCTGGGCGCCCAGCGCGACAATGCGCGCGACTTCGGCGTCAATATCTTCCACACCCCAGAAAATCTTGGAACCGGTCGCGCCCGGCGTCCCGTCCGGGATCAGGCCCAGCTCAAAGCCACCGATTTCAAACCCGACGTAAAACGGCTGGTCAAAGTAGGGCGCCTTGTTAAATACCGAGGCATACCAGGCCTTGCCTGCAGTGAGGTCGGTAACCGGGTAAATCGCCGTGCGCAGGCCCTTGATCATGCTGTTCTCCTCGTTCGCAGTAGAAAGTGAACAGTTTGCCAGCCCCATGCCCTGCTGTCATCAATTAGGGGAAGGCGATGTGGAAGGTAAGCGTGAGGTTGGCAGTGAGCATTGCGAACACAATGCCGAATGCCCACCTGTGTAGAAGCATTTCGGCTTTCAGCGTGGTTATGTCAGCCCGTATCCCGGCAATATCGGATTTCAACTCAACCTGCAGGGCGTCGATTTGTGCTCTGAGTTCTGACCGTAACCCGGCAATTTCCGCTTTGAGTTCAGACCGCACCTCGGCAATTTCCGCTTTGAGTTCCGACCGTAACCCGGCAATTTCCGCTTTGAGTTCTGACCGTACCTCGGCAATTTCCGCTTTGAGTGCTGACCTTACCCCGGCGATGTCGGCTTTGAGCTCTGATCGTATTTCAGCTATTTCCGCTTTGAGTCCGGTGCGCAGCACATCAAGCCGCAAGAGAATGCGGTTCTCCATTTCTTTCATCTCGCAGCGTATGCAGTTACCGAATTTCTCGAAGTCGACGGTACGTACCATATTAGCCAGCGCCGTGCTGAGGGCCCGTGCATGAACAGATGCCTGATTTTTTGGCACGCCGGCAGCTTCCAGCTCATCTACGTATGACTGTGGATCGAAGGTATCGCTCATGATCTGTTCCTGGAAGGAGTTAATCGGATCGCCTCCCTTTTTTAGACATTTGGCGCACTTGGTCGTTCAGCCCAAATGTCCACTCACTGGCCTTCAATTTAGCTGAGCCAGTATAATGACCGGTTCATATCCATTTTCCGGCCGGGCCTCGCTGGCCGCCCTTACATCATGCAAGATAAATATAGTCCCGCCGACGTCGAAAAAGCCGCGCAAGCCCACTGGAAGGCAATTGATGCCTACAAGGCGGTAGAAAACGACCCGCGTTTCCCAAAAGGCAAGTATTACGCTTGCTCGATGCTGCCTTACCCTTCGGGCAAGCTGCACATGGGCCACGTGCGCAACTATACGATCAATGACGTGATGTACCGCTACCTGCGCATGAATGGCTACAACGTCCTCATGCCCATGGGCTGGGATGCCTTCGGCATGCCGGCCGAGAACGCGGCGATGCAAAACAAGGTGCCGCCGGCCCAATGGACCTATTCCAACATCGCCCACATGAAGGAGCAGATGGAGTCGATGGGCCTGGCCATTGACTGGTCGCGCGAAATGACGGCCTGCACCCCCGAGTACTACAAGTGGAACCAGTGGATGTTCCTCAAGATGCTTGAAAAAGGCATCATCTACAAGAAGACCGGCACTGTGAACTGGGACCCGATCGACCAGACCGTGCTGGCCAACGAGCAGGTTGTCGACGGCAAGGGCTGGCGCTCGGGCGCGCCGATTGAAAAGCGCGAAATCCCCATGTACTACGCGCGCATCACCGATTACGCCGACGAGCTGCTCGATTACGTCGACAACAAGCTGCCCGGCTGGCCCGAGCGCGTGCGCGTCATGCAGGCCAACTGGATCGGCAAGTCGGTCGGCGTGCGCTTCGCCTTCCCGCACACCATTGCCGGCGAAGACGGACGACTGATCAACGACGGCAAGCTGCACGTGTTCACCACCCGTGCCGACACCATCATGGGCGTGACCTTCTGCGCCGTGGCGCCGGAACACGCGCTGGCCACGCATGCGGCATCGGACAATCCGGCGCTGGCGGCCTTTATCGCCGAGTGCAAGCTCGGTTCCGTGATCGAAGCGGACATGGCCACCATGGAAAAGAAGGGCATGCCGACCGGCCTGTTTGTGACCCACCCCATCACCGGCGACGAGGTGGAAGTCTGGGTCGGCAATTACGTGCTGATCACCTACGGCGACGGCGCCGTGATGGGCGTGCCGGCCCACGACGAGCGCGATTTCGCGTTCGCCAAAAAGTACCAGCTGCCGATCAAGCAGGTGGTCGCCGTGGAAGGCAAGGAATACTCGACAGACGCCTGGCAGGAGTGGTACGGCGACAAGGAAAGCGGCAAGTGCATCAACTCCGGCAAGTACGACGGCCTTGATCACATCGCCGCCGTCAATGCCATCGCCGGCGACCTGGCAGAGCAGGGGCTGGGCGACAAGAAGGTGACCTTCCGCCTGCGCGACTGGGGCATCAGCCGCCAGCGCTATTGGGGCACGCCGATTCCGATGATCCACTGCGCCGACTGCGGCGTGGTGCCGGTGCCCGAAAAAGACCTGCCGGTGGTGCTGCCCGAAGACTGCGTACCGGATGGCAGCGGCAACCCGCTCAACAAGCACGAAGCCTTCCTCAAGTGCGACTGTCCCCAGTGCGGCAAGCCTGCGCGCCGCGAGACCGACACCATGGATACCTTCGTCGATTCGTCCTGGTACTACATGCGCTATACCTCGCCGGGCAGCACCGAGGCCATGGTCGACGAACGCAATGACTACTGGATGCCGATGGACCAGTACATCGGCGGCATCGAGCACGCCGTCATGCACCTGCTGTACGCGCGCTTCTGGACCAAGATCATGCGCGACATGGGCCTGGTCAAATTCGATGAACCCTTCGTCAACCTGCTCACGCAGGGCATGGTGCTCAACGAGACCTACTACCGCGAAGACGAAGCGGGCAAGAAGACCTGGTACAACCCGGCCGAAGTGGACCTGACGCTGGACGACAAGGGCCGTCCGCAAGGCGCCACCCTGCAGGCCGACGGCAATCCGGTCTGTATCGGCGGCACGGAAAAGATGTCCAAGTCGAAGAACAACGGCATCGACCCGCACGCCCAGATCCAGCAGTACGGCGCCGACACGGCGCGCCTGTTCACCATGTTCGCTTCGCCCCCGGAGCAGACGCTGGAATGGTCCGATACCGGGGTGGAAGGCGCCAGCCGCTTCCTGCGCCGCGTGTGGGCCTACGGTTACGCTCAGGCGCCGCGCATCGATATGGCGCTCAATGCCGACAACAAGGCAGAACTGAACGAAAGCCACAAGACGCTGCGCCGCGAACTGCACAAGATCCTGCAGCAGGCCGACTATGACTTGAAGCGCATCCAGTACAACACCGTGGTGTCGGCCTGCATGAAGATGCTCAACACGATGGAGTCGGCCAGGCTGGAAGACGGCGCCGGCACCGACGCCGTGATCGCCGAAGGCTTCTCGATCTTCCTGCGCGTGCTCAATCCCGTGGCCCCGCACATTACCCACGTGTTGTGGCAGGAACTGGGCTACGGCAAGGCGTACGGCGATATCCTCGACGTGCAGTGGCCACAGGTCGACCCGGCAGCGCTGGAGCAGGCCGAAATCGAGATGATGATCCAGGTGAACGGCAAGCTGCGCGGCTCCATCAAGGTGGCCAAGGATGCGGACAAGGCCAGCATCGAGAAAATGGCACTGGCCTGCGAAGCGGTGCAGAAGTACATCGAGACGCCGCCCAAAAAGGTGATCGTCGTGCCGGGCAAGTTGATCAGCATCGTGGTGTAAGCATGGGCGCCATGCTCCGCAGGATCGCTCTCGCGCTGGTGGTCATGGCCACGCTGGCGGCCTGCGGCTTCCAGCTGCGCGGCTCCAGCGCCCAGTACACGATGCCCTTCAAGAGCCTGTACCTGGCATTTGAAGACACCTCCCCGCTGGGTACCGAGCTGCGGCGCAGCCTGCGCGCGCGCGACGGCACTTTGGTGGTGATGGACCCGGCGCGCGCCGATGCACGCTTCGAGGTTCTGTCCGAAAACCGCACCAAGACCATTCTCTCGCTGAACGCCCAAGGCCGGGTGCGCGAGTACATGCTGACCTACACGCTCAACTTCCGCGTGGTGTCCACCAGCGGCGCCCAGATCCTGGGGCCCACCGAAATCACGCTCAAGCGTCCGCTCCAGTTCAACGAGACCCAGGTGCTGGCCAAGGAGTCGGAAGAGATCACGCTCTACCGCGACATGCAGACCGACCTGGTGCAGCAGATCATGCGCCGCCTGGCAGCGGTCAAGCCGGCCTGAGACGACCATGCAGCTGCGCGTAGATGCACTGGAAGGCCACCTGGCGAAAACGATCGCGCCGCTGTACGTAATCAGCAGCGACGAGCACCTGCTCGCGCTGGAGGCGGCAGACAAGATCCGCCGCGCCGCGCGCGCCAATGGCTACACCGAGCGCGACGTGCTGACCGTGGAGCGCAGCTTCAAATGGGGCGAGCTGCTCGCTGCGAACCAGGCCCTGTCCCTGTTTGGCGACAAGAAGCTGATCGAGCTGCGCATCCCCACCGGCAAACCAGGCAAGGATGGCGGCGCGGCACTGCAGGCCTACACCAAGGACTTAAGTCCCGACAACCTCACCCTGATCACGCTGCCCAAGCTGGACTGGCAAACCGCCAAGGCCGCGTGGGTGGGCAGCCTGCAGCAGGCGGCGGTGTACATCGAGATCCCGTCCATCGAGCGCGCCGCGCTGCCGGGCTGGATCGGCACCCGCCTGGCAGCGCAGGGCCAGAGCGCGGACCGCCAGGGGCTGGACTTCATCGCCGACCGGGTGGAGGGCAACCTGCTGGCGGCGCACCAGGAAATCCAGAAACTGGGCCTGCTGCACGAACCGGGCAGGCTGACGTTCGAGCAGATCCACGACGCGGTGCTGAACGTGGCCCGCTATGACGTATTCAAGCTGTCCGAGGCCATGCTGGCCGGCGACCCGGCGCGCCTGGTGCGCATGCTCGAAGGCTTGAAGGGCGAGGGTGAAGCGCTGCCGCTGGTCCTGTGGGCCGTCGCCGAGGAGATCCGTACGCTGTTAAAATTGAAGTCCGGGATGGCGCAGGGCAGGCCGCTCGGCATGCTGCTCAAGGAAGCCCGCATCTGGGGCCCGCGCGAGCGCATGATGGACCCGGCCCTGCGGCGCATCTCGCTGCCGACCCTGGAACAGGCATTGCAGGACGCCGCCCAGGTCGACAAGATGGTCAAGGGACTGCGCTCAAAGGCCTTTGCGGGCGACGCCTGGGACGCCATGCTGCAGCTGGCCCTCAAAGTCGCACGCGCTTGATCCCCTGGCTGCGGTGATGTCACTGCGCGCCACCACCAAGACCGAATCATGAATATCACCGAATACATGCAAGATGTCGGCCAGCGCGCCCGAGCCGCCTCGCGCGGCATGGCCCGCGCCGACAGTGCCACCCGCAACCGCGCGCTGCTCCTGATCGCCGACGCCATCGTGCGCGATGCGCCACTGCTGGTGCAGGCCAACCAGCGCGACATGGATGCCGCCCGCGCCGCCGGCCTGGCCCCGGCCATGCTTGACCGCCTGGCATTGTCGCAGGGAGCCATCGACACCATGGTGGCCGGCCTGCGCCAGATTGTCTCGCTGGCAGACCCGATTGGCGAAATCTCCAACATGAAGTTCCGCCCCAGTGGCATCCAGGTGGGCCAGATGCGGGTGCCGCTGGGCGTTATCGGCATCATCTACGAAGCGCGCCCCAACGTGACGGTGGACGCGGCGGGCCTGTGCATCAAGAGCGGCAACGCCACCATCTTGCGCGGCGGCTCGGAAGCGATCCACTGCAACCGCGCGCTGGCCAAAATCGTGGCCGAAGGCCTGGCCGGCGCCGGCCTGCCGGCGGACGGCGTGCAGATCGTGGACACCACCGACCGCGCCGCCGTGGGGGCGCTCATCACCATGCCGCAGTACGTGGATGTGATCGTCCCGCGCGGCGGCAAGGGCCTGATCGCGCGCCTGATCGAGGAGTCGACAGTGCCCATGATCAAGCACCTGGACGGCATCTGCCACGTCTATATCGATGACAAGGCGGACCTGGCCAAGGCGCTGCCGATCGCTTTCAACGCCAAGTGCCACCGCTACGGCACCTGCAACACCATGGAAACGCTGCTGGTGGCGCGCGCCATCGCGCCGCAGGTTCTGCCGCAGCTGGCGCCCCTGTATGCAAGCCGCGACGTGGAACTGCGCGCCGATCCGGAAGCCATGGCCATCCTGGCCGGCTACCCGCACCTGGTGGCAGCGGTCGAGGAAGACTGGAGCACCGAATACCTGGCGCCGATCCTGGCGGTGAAGGTGGTGGCCGACATGGATGACGCCATGGCCCACATTAATACCTACTCGTCGAAGCATACCGACGCCATCGTCACCGAAGACTACAGCGCCGCCATGCGCTTTCTGCGCGAAGTCGATTCGGCATCCGTCATGGTCAACGCGTCCACCCGCTTTGCCGACGGCTTCGAGTATGGACTGGGCGCGGAGATCGGCATCTCCAACGACAAGCTGCATGCACGCGGCCCGGTGGGTCTGGAAGGACTTACCTCCCTGAAGTACGTGGTCTTCGGCCACGGCGAAATTCGTCAATAAAGGATCATCATGCTCTGGATTAAAGCCTTCCACATCGTTTTCGTGACCTCATGGTTTGCCGGCCTGTTCTACCTGCCGCGCATTTTCGTGAATCTGGCCATGGAGACCGATGCCACCTCGCACGCACGGCTGATCCTGATGGCGAAAAAACTGTACCGCTTCACGCTGATCCTGTCGGTGCCCGCCGTGCTCCTGGGCGTGTGGCTGTGGATGGGCTATGGTTTCCGCGGTGGCTGGCTGCATGCAAAGCTGGCGCTGGTGTTCCTGGCCATTGGCTACAATCACGCCTGTGGTTCGCTGCTGAAAAAATTCGAGAACAAGGCCAACAAGCGCTCGCACGTGTGGTTCCGCTGGTTTAACGAAGTGCCTGTTGTACTGCTGCTTGCCATCGTCATCCTGGTGGTGGTCAAACCTTTTTGATCGGGTCGCGCATGGGCAAGACAATCACTTACTACCTCACGCCGCAGTCGCCGTTTGCCTACCTGGGCCACGCACGCCTGCTGCGCATCGCCGCCGCGCACGACGCGCAGATCGACATCCGTCCCTTTGACCTGGGCCGTGTGTTTTCCGTCTCCGGTGGCCTGCCGCTGGCCAAGCGCGCGCCGCAGCGCCAGGCGTACCGCCTGCAGGAGCTGGCGCGCTGGTCGGCCCACCTGGGCGTGCCGCTCAACCCGCAGCCCAAGGTATTTCCGGTGCCGCCGGAACCGGCCGCGCGCCTGATCATCGCCGCCCGCACCAGCCTGGGCGTGGCGCCCGCGCTGGAACTGGCCGGCGCCGTCATGCGTGGCCTGTGGGCCGAAGACCGCAACATCGCCGACGACGCCACGCTGGCGCAGGTGGCCGACCTGTGCGGCTTTGACGGCCGCATGCTGCTCAAGTCCGCCGCTACCGCCGGCGTGCAGGATCAGTTCGACAAGAATACTGACGACGCCATCGCCGCCAACGTGTTCGGCGCGCCCTGGTATATCGTCGATGGCGAAGGATACTGGGGCCAGGACCGGCTCGATTTCGTCGAGCGCGCGGTCAGCGCCTGACCTGCTCATCGCACCACAGCTGCATGCGCCAGGCTGCATGCAGCACGCATACACATCACTGAATTTTCACAACGGATAAAGGGTACACCATGGCTTCATATTTTTGTCCTTGCCCGCGCGGCATGGAGGCGGCGCTGGCCGAGGAACTGCTGGAAATCGCGGCCGCCAGCAGCACCATGAAGGTGCACAACCAGGTGCCGGGCGGCGTCCACTGCTCGGGCGACATTACAGACTCCTACCGTATCAACCTGCATTCGCGTATTGCCTCGCGCGTGCTGATGCGCATGGCGCACCAGAGCTACAAGACCGAAAACGACATCTATGACCTCACCCTGGCGCAACCCTGGGAAGACTGGTTCACCTTTGATCACACCATCCGGGTCGACGTCACGGCCGTCAAGTCGCCGCTCAAAAGCCTGGAATTCACCACGCTCAAGATCAAGGACGCTATCTGCGACCGCTTCCGCGACCAGTTCAGCAAGCGTCCGTCGGTGGACACGCGCGAGCCGGACATGCGCATTGTCGGCTTTCTGGACTCGCACAATTTCACCATCTACCTCGACACGTCCGGCGAAGCGCTGTTCAAGCGCGGCTGGCGCGAAGAAACGGGCGACGCGCCCCTGCGCGAAAACCTGGCCGCCGGCATGCTGCGCGTGTCGGGCTGGAAGCCGGGAACCGTCCTGTTCGACCCCATGTGCGGCTCGGGCACCATCCTGATCGAAGCGGCGCAGATGGTGCAGGGTATCCCGCCGGGCGCGCGTCGCCGCTTTGCGTTCGAGGCCTTCAACAGCTTCGAGCCCGGCCCGTGGCAAGCCATGAAAAACGCCATCAAGCCCAATCCCTTGCCGAGCGAACCGACCATTTTCGGCAGCGACATCTCGGGCGACATGGTCGCCATGACGCGCCACAACCTCAAGGTGGCGGGCATCATGTTTGACGTGCCGCTCAAGCAGATCGAGGCGCAGGAAGTCAAGCCGCCCACCGAGCAGCCGGGCATTTTGCTGACCAATCCGCCCTACGGTGAGCGGATCGGCGTGCGCGGCGACACCACCATCCCGGCAGACGAAATGTCGGTGCAGTTCTATTCCGCCCTGGGCACCACGCTCAAGCAGCGCTTCGCCGGCTGGACCGTGTTCCTGTTCACGGCCGACCTGTCGCTGCCCAAGCTGCTGCGCCTGAAGGAGGCGCGCAAGACGCCGTTCTTCAACGGTGCGCTCGAGTGCCGCCTGTTCAGGTTTGACATGGTGGCCGGTTACAACCGCCGCGAAGAAGCAAAACCCAAGCCTGAATAATGCTGCCGATCCCGCCATCGAACCTGCCAGCCGATCCGGTCACACCGGTGCCGCTGCCGCCCGTGCATCGGATCCCGATGCCGGGCCGGGTGGCGCTGGCGGTCCTGCTGGCCAGCCTGTCGATGCTGGGACCTTTTTCAATTGATGCCTACCTGCCGGCCTTCCCCCACATCCAGGCCGACCTGCGCGCCTCGGGCATCGAGGTGCAGCAGACGCTGACGGCCTTCATGCTGGCCTTTGCCGGCATGGTGCTGTGGCATGGCGCCCTGTCCGATGCCTTTGGCCGCCGCAATGTGATCCTGTGCGCGCTGGTGGTGTTTGCCATCGGTACGTTCGGCTGCGCGGCGTCCGATTCGGTGTACTACCTGTGGATCTTCCGCATCATGCAGGGCGTGTCGGCCGGCGCCGGCGTGGTGGTGGGACGGGCCATCATCCGCGACCTGTACTCGGACGCCGATGCCGCGCGGCTGCTGTCGCTGGTGACCATGATCTTCACTATTGCGCCGGCCATCGCGCCCATACTCGGTGGCTGGATCGTGTCGTTTTCCGACTGGCGCACCATTTTCCTGGCGCTGCTGGCCTACACGCTGGTGCTGTTCGGCTTTTGCTACAAGCGCCTGCCCGACACGCTGCCACGCGAAAAGCGCCAGCCCTTCAATCCCCGCTTTCTGTGGACCAGTTACAGCACCATCTTCGGGTCGGCCCTGTTCCACATGAAGGCCGGTATCGTGGCACTCAATTTTGCCGGGCTGTTTCTGTACATTGCGGCCGCCCCCGTCATGCTGCCCGAGCACCTGGGACTGGGGCCCAGCGAATTCGGCTGGCTGTTCTTTCCCACCGTGGCGGGCATCTTTCTGGGTGCGCTCACGGCCAACCGCATTGCCGGCAAGATGACGTTCGCGCGCCAGATCGGCATGGGCTTCGCCTTCCTGCTATCGGCCGCGGCCATCAATGTGCTGTACCACGTATTTTTTCCGCCAGCCCTGCCATGGTCGGTGGCGCCGATGTTCCTCTACACGTTTGGCATGTCCATCATTGCCCCTGCCGCCACGCTGCTGGCGCTCGACCTGTTCCCCCACATCCGCGGCACCGTGGCTTCCTGCCAGTCGTTCGCCACCACCCTGCTGGGCGCCATCGTGGCCGGCGTGATCGCGCCGGCCCTGTCGCACTCGGTGCTGTGGCTGGCCGTGGGCCAGGCCGTGTTTGCCATCACGGCACTGGCCCTGTGGATGGGCGCGCGTGCCTACCGCCGCGCCGTGCCGCGCCACCCTGTTGCGTGAGCGGCAAATTTTCCGTTCGTACATATATTCTTTCAATCAACATTCGTGTGGTTATGCTAAGATAGTTGGCTGAGACAAATGCCGTGGCCGCTTGCGCCGTTTAATGCCACGCACATAAAAACGATATTGACGGCTGTGGAAAAATGGTGGACTCGGATAACGATATTCGCAATCGCCTTTTGATTGCCAGGCTGCCGGCCATGCCGCAGATTCTCATCAAGCTGATCGGGCACTTGCAGGCCGACGACCTGGGCATGACCGAACTGGCGGCCCTGATTGCCAATGACCCCGGCATGACCAGCAAGATCCTGGCCGTGGCCAACAGCTCGGCCTATCACCGCAGCAGCCGCAGCATCGGCGTCGAGCAGGCCCTGATCACCCTCGGCACCGACATGATCAAGCTGCTCGTGATCGGCGAATCGGTGGCCCAGACCTTTCATAATTTCCCCCATGCCGGCAGCCTGGATTTGCGCCGCTTCTGGAAGCACTCGATCACCGCGGCCCTGGTGGCGCGCGACCTGGCCCAGCGCATGCACTATGCGCAGCCCGAGGAAGCCTACCTGGCGGGCCTGCTCCACAATGTCGGCCGCCTGGCGCTGCTGGCCACGGCCCCGCGCGACTATGCCTACAATTTCAGCGCCCGCGACGATGAAGGCCTGTGCGCCGTCGAGCAGCGCACCCTGCAAATCACCCACGCTGAAGCCGGCGCCTGGCTGATCGAACGCTGGCAGCTGGACTCCTTCCTGGCCGACGCGGTCCTGTACCACCATGAAGCAGGCAGTCGCCTGGCTTTCAGCCATCCCTTGATCCGTATCGTGCGCCTGGCCCACGTGCTGGCCAGTGCCGACGCCGGCGACGAGGAAGTGGCCGATGCCGCCGCCCTGTGCGGGCTGCAAGCGGAGGCGACCGAGCCAATCCGGGCCAGCGCCGCGCGCCAGCTGATCCTGACTGCCGCGCAGCTGGGCATCAACCTGGAAGGCGCAGACGACGCCGTGGCGCCGCCGGCCTGGGCGCCGGTGCAGCGCGACCCCGTGCAGCAGCGCCTTGCCGAAGACGTGGGCCAGCAGATGCTGGTGGCGCACGCCGGACAGGCGTTCGCGCGCCAGCAGGGCGAGGCCGGCCTGTTTGACGCTATTACGCGCGCGGCTCGCATCCTGTTCGATTTCAGTGATGCCATCGTCCTCGTGGAAGACGCCGGCACGCGCCAGCTGGTGGGCACCGGCGGCAGCACGCAGCAGCGCAGTGCGCAATTTACCGCGCCCCTGGACGGACGCGGGGCACTGGCGCTGGCGGCCGGGGGCGGCAAGGTGCAGGCGGTGCCCGGCAGCGCAGGGGGGGCCGGTCTGGCCGAACAGCAGATGCTGCGCCTTCTGGGCAGCGAGAGCATGGTCTGCATTCCGCTGGTGGCGGGCAGCCGCAGCCTGGGCGTGCTGGCTGGCGGCGTCCAGGCCTGGCAGGCGGCGCAGGCAGGCAAGCGCGAACGCTTCATGCAGGCGTTCGGCGTGCAGGCCGCCAGCGCGATGGAAGCCGCACTGGCAGGGCGCGGCCACACGCGGCGCCAGCTCGCGCACGTGGCTGACGAATACCGGGCCGCGTCGCGCCGGGTCGCGCACGAAGTGAACAACCCGCTGGCCATCATCAAGAATTACCTGGGCGTGCTCGATGAAAAGCTGGCGCGCCAGGAAAGCGTGGCCGGTGAAGTCACCATCCTGAGCGAAGAAATCGACCGCGTGGGACATCTGATCAACGGCCTGGCCGGCCTGCCGGACGGCGCCCCGGGCAGCGTCAACACCATTGGCGCCGTGGTCGACGACGTGCAGCGCCTGTTTCGCGCCGGCGGCAGCGTGCCGGCCGGAGTGCTGCTGGCCACCGCCATCAGTCCCGCCTGCGAGGGCGTGGCATGCGACGCCGACATGCTCAAGCAGGTCCTGGTCAACCTGGTCAAGAACGCGCTGGAAGCGGTGGGCGCGGACGGGCGCATCGATATCGCCAGCCGCAACCACGTGCATCGCGATGGCCGCCTGTTCGTGGAGCTGGTGGTGTCGGACAACGGCCCGGGCTTGCCGCAGCACGTGATGGCGGGCCTGTTCGCACCGGTACGCAGCGACAAGGATGGACCGCACCGCGGCCTGGGGCTGTCGATCGTGCATGGCCTGCTCACGCGCGCCGGCGGCTGCATCAGCTGCCGCAGCGGCAGTGCCGGCACCAGCTTCGACCTGCTGCTCCCTGCATGGACCGAGCCGGCATGACGGCGCAATTGGAACTGGAGATGCTGCCACGCCTGCTCCTGGTCGATGACGAGCCGCGCCTGCTGTCGTCGCTGCATGAACTGCTGTGCGAGCGCGGCTACACCCTGGTGACGGCACAGAGCGGCGCCGAGGCGCTGGCCCACCTGGTGGCCCAGAAATTCGACCTGGTACTGCTGGACCTGCGCCTGCCGGACATGAGCGGGCACGAGGTGATGGACTTCATCAATGCCAACCAGATCGGCACCGACGTGATCGTGATGAGCGGTGAAGTGGGCATCGAGGCGGCCATCGGCGCCCTCAAGCGCGGTGCCTACGACTATCTGCGCAAGCCCTACAGCCGCGAGGAGCTGCTCAAGACCGTCACCAACGCCCTCCAGCAGCGGCGCCTGGAAGTGGCGAACGCGCGCATCGCCTCGCAGCTGGAGAACTCGGAAAAGCTGTATCGCTATCTGGTCGACAGCTCGCCCGACATCATCTATACGCTCGACCACGAAGGCCGCTTCACGTTCGTCAATGACCGCGCCTACCAGCTGCTGGGCTTTAGCCGCGAAGACCTGATCGGCAAGCACTACGCCATCCTGATCCACGACGAAGACCTCGAACGTGCGCGCTACGTATTCAACGAGCGGCGCGTGGACGAGCGGGCCTCGCGCAATGTGGAACTGCGCCTGAAATGCCACAACCATCCTGGCGCGGACCGCACCTTCAACAATACCCTGATGACGATCTCGCTCAATTCGATCGGCATGCATGTGCCGGACCGGGACGTGCGCAAGCTCGAATTCTTCGGCACCTACGGCGTGGCGCGCGACATCACGGAGCGCAAGCACGCCGAAGAAGTCATCAATTACCAGGCGTACCACGACATCCTGACCGACCTGCCCAACCGCATGCTGTTCAAGGACCGCCTTGGGCTGGCCGTGATCCAGGCCAAACGCAAGGCGGCGGAACTGGCGGTCATGTTCATTGACCTGGACCGCTTCAAGCTGGTGAACGACACGCTGGGACACGTGAAGGGCGACGAATTGCTGCAGCAAGTCGCCATGCGCCTGAAGCAGTGCCTGCGCCGCGGCGACACGCTGGCGCGCCAGGGCGGCGACGAATTCACTATCGTGCTGCCGGAACTGCGCGACCGGACCGATGCCAGTGCCATCGCCGAGAAATTCCTGGAGTGCCTGCACCAGAGCTTCGATCTTGATGGCCATGAAGTCCACATCTCGGCCAGTATCGGGATCGCCGTGTACCCGGTGGACGGCGAGACCATCGATGAACTGCTGCGCCACGCCGACATCGCCATGTACCAGGTCAAGGCGCTGGGCAAGAACGGCCACGCCTTCTATCACAACTCGATGCTCGATGTCTCGCGCCAGAAGATCGCGCTGGAACAGAGCCTGCGCAAGGCACTCGACAACGACGAACTGGAAATGCACTACCAGCCGCAGATCGATGTTGTCACGGGCCGCATCATTGGCGCCGAAGGCCTGATGCGCTGGAACCATCCGCAGCGCGGCCTGCTCACCGCTGGCGAGTTCTTGCCTTTTGCCGAGGAAAACGGCCTGATGCTGCCGATTTCGGACTGGATGATCAAGGCGCTGTGCCGCGACATGCAGATCTGGAATGCGGCCGGTGGCCAGTCAATCCGGCTCTCGCTCAATCTCTCGCCCCAGTACCTGGACCGCGGCGACTTTTTCGAAAAAATGCGCGGCGCGCTGGTGCGCTATGGCATATCGCCGGCCCAGATCGAGGTGGAAATCACCGAGAATATCTGCATCCGCAGCCCGCAGTACGCCATCGAGCAGCTCAACAAGCTGTGCGAACTGGGCGTATCGGTGGCGATTGACGATTTCGGCACCGGCTACTCGTCGCTGTCCTACCTGCACCGCTTCCCGATCCACACCATCAAGATCGATCAGTCCTTCGTCAGGGAGATCCATGACGAGCATGGCCACTACCCGGTCATCCTGGCCATCATCTCAATCGCGCGCGGCCTGGGCCTGCACCTGATTGCGGAAGGCGTGGAGACGGAGGTGCAGGCGCGCTACCTGCGCTCGCACGGCTGCGTCACCATGCAAGGTTTCCTGTTCCACGTACCCGTTTCACTTGCCGCCTTTATCTGCGTCCTGGAAGAGCACTTCGCCATGCCGGACGCTGAAAACAACGTCGCTTCGCTACAGGCCTGAACCCATGCACAATTCATTCTGCCAGACGGTGCCGCCATCGACCGACCAGGGCTGCAGCGCAGACTTCTTGCGCGTAAAGGCACTGGCGCGCGCGGGCGACGCCAGCGCCCAGCACCGCACCGGCTTCATGTATTTCCATGGCGAGGGCGTGGGCCGCGACCTGGGTCAGGCGCTGCACTGGTACCTGAAGGCTGCCTACTCCGGGCTGGCACTGGCTCAGTACAACCTGGGGGTGATGCACCAGCGCGGCCAGGGCGTGGAGCGCGACGAGCAGCAGGCCGTCCACTGGTATTTGCTGGCGGCGGAGCAGGGCTACGCGCCGGCCCAGTTCAACCTGGGCTGGATGCACGCGCGCGGCGTGGGCGTGGCGCGCGATGTGACCAAGGCGCATGGCTGGTTCGCGCGCGCCGCCGCCCAGGGCGATGCAGGGGCACAGAACAACCTGGGCATGATGTACGAGACCGGCAAGGGTGCGCCGCGTGACCTGGCCAGGGCCGTAGCGCTTTACCGCAGTTCCGCCATGCAGGGCCACGCGCGCGCCCAGTTCAACCTGGCCATGTGCTGCCAGCGCGGCGAGGGGGTGGAGCAGGATGAGCAGCAGGCCATCGAATGGCTGCGCAAGGCGGCCGACCATGGCCATGCGGGCGCGCAGTTTAACCTGGGACTGCGCTACGACAAGGGGACAGGCCTGGTGCAGGACAGCGAGCGCGCCGCGCACTGGTACCGGCGCGCGGCCGGCCAGGGCCATGCGAGTGCCCAGTTCAATCTCGGGCTGCTGCATGACACCGCGGCGCCGCCGCTGCGCAGCGAGGTGCTGGCGCTGGAGTGGTACCGCAAGGCCGCCGCCCAGCATCATGCCGGCGCGCTGGACCATCTTGGTCTGCGTTATCAGAACGGGCAGGGCGTGGAGCGCGACGACGTCAGGGCTGCAGCCCTGTTCGAGCAGGCCGCGCGCCAGGGTTTCCCCAGCGCGCAGTATCACTATGGTCTGCTGTTCGACGGCGGCCGCGGCATTGCCATCGACGCACTGCAGGCGGCGCACTGGATCGGCCTGGCCGCAGCGCAGGGCCATCTGCGCGCCCAGTTCGACATGGGCCTGCGCTGCGACGCCGGTACCGGCGTGGCACAGGACGAGCAGGCAGCCCTGCACTGGTATCGGCGCGCCGCCGACAAAGGCTATGTGCCGGCGCAGTTCATGCTTGGGGTGCTGCACGACCGGGTGGACAGCCCTGCGTACGACCCGCAGCTGGCCGTGTCGTGGTTCCTCAAGGCGGCCGCGCAAGGCTACGCCCGGGCCCAGTTCGCAATGGGCCTGCGCTACGACAGCGGCAACGGCGTGACCCCGGATCACCACGCGGCCTACGCCTGGTATGTGCGTGCCGCGCGCCAGGGCCATGCGCGCGCACAGCTCAACCTTGGCTTGATGCACGCTGCCGGGCATGGCGCCGGCCACGACCTGCTGGCGGCCTATGCATGGCTGGCGCAGGCCGAGCGTGGCGGCGCCCACGGCGCGCGTGCCGCGCGCGACCAGGTCACCGAGCGCATGAATATTGATGAAGTGGCGCAGATCGCACGCCTGGAAGAAGAGCTCGAGCTGGCCTAGCCGGGGCGGCCGATCACGGCAAGTGCCGGATCCAGCCCTCCCAGGCAGTGTCCTGCCGGGCGCCGAAGGCGCGATAGAACGCCTTGGCGGCGTGATTGTGAGGCAGCACATCCCACTTGATACGCCCGCACCCGTGCTGGTGCGCCTGCGCCAGCACGCCAGCCATCAGCGCCTGGCCGATGCCTTGCCCGCGCGCTTGCGCCAGCACATACAATTCCTTGAGTACGAGGCTGGGCCGCAGGTCGAAGGTGAACGGCAGCAAACAGGTGACGGCGTACCCCAACAGCGGGCCGTTGCCCGCCTGCGCCACCAGCGCTGCGAACTGGGGCGAGCCGTCAGCCTGCAGGCCACGCGCGAGCAAATCCTGTTCCGTCACCCGGAACTGCGCGCTGTAGCCCTCGAACACGGCCAGCTCGCGCATCAGGGCAAGCAGGGCAGGGCTGTCGCACGCAGCGGCTGGGCGCACCGTGCAGCCGGACGGCGGCATCAGGCCGCCGCCGGCAGCTGCTTCAGTGCAAAGCCTTCGTCGATCCATCCCGTGATCCCGCCCGGCATGGTCTTGACGGCATGGCCCAGGCGCGCCAGGCGAATCGCCGCGCGGGTCGCGCCATTGCAGTGGGGGCCGGCGCAGTAAGTCACGAACAGCGTGCCGGCCGGGTAATCGGCCATCTTGGCGGCCACGATTTTCCCGTGCGGGAGGTGGACGGCACCGTCGATGTGGCCAGCTGCAAACTGCGCCGGGCCGCGCACATCAAGCAGCACGAAATCCCGGGCGCCGCCCTGCAGGGCGTGGTGGACATCCCAGCAATCGGTCTCGTGCTGCATGATGGCCTCGAAATGCGCCAGGGCGTGGGCGGGGCTGGCGGCGGGTATGTCGGTAACGATGGACACGGTCATGCTCCTGTAGTGGTTGACGAGCAGATTATCGGCGCCGGCCGCCGGCGGGGGTAGTGGCGCAAACGCCAATCTCCGGTAACATGACGCCATGAACCAGCATCTTGTTGTGGCCCTTGCCTACGATGGCCTGTGCACGTTTGAATTCGGCTGCGCCGTGGAAGTATTCGCGTTGGCGCGCCCGGAACTGGGCGTGGCCTGGTATGACTTTGCCGTGTGCGCAGTCGAGGAAGGACCAATCCGGGCCGCCGGCGGTATCACCATCGATGCCCCATATACCCTGGCGCTGCTGGAACGGGCCGACACCATCATCATTCCCGGCTGGCGCGACCCGGACCAGGCGCCGCCGGCACCCTTGCTGGCGGCGCTGCAGGCGGCGGCGCAGCGCGGTGCGCGCCTGTGCTCGATCTGCTCGGGCGTGTTCGTGCTGGCCGTGGCGGGCCTGCTGGACGGGCGCGCCGCCACCACGCACTGGCGCTACGCGCGCCAGCTGCGCGAGCGCTACCCGGCCATTGAGGTACAGGCCGATCTGCTCTACGTCGATGGTGGCCAGATCGTGAGCGCGGCCGGCTCGGCGGCCGGGCTGGACATGCTGCTGCACCTGGTGCGGCGCGACCACGGCGCGCGCATCGGCAACCTGGTGGCGCAGCGCCTCGTGGTGCAGCCGCACCGCGAAGGCGGGCAGGCGCAGTTCGTGTCGCGCCCCATGGCGCCGGACCAGGATGGGCGCCTGGCCGCGCTCATGGCGCGGGTCCGGGCCGAACCGGCCTTCCCTCATACGCTCGCGTCCATGGCGCGCGCTGCCGCCATGAGCACGCGCACCCTGCAGCGCCAGTTCCAGGCTGCCACCGGCATGGCGCCGGTCGACTGGCTGATTCGCGAGCGGGTAGCCATTGCCAGGGATTTGCTCGAGTCGCCCGGCCTGCCGCTGCCGCGGGTGGCCCAGCTGGCCGGTTTCGGGTCCGAGGAATCGCTGCGCCGCCATTTCCGCAATCTGCTCCATACCAGCCCCGGCGCCTACCGCAAGCGCTTCGCGGCCCCGCCGCCCTGAGTCGTCCGCGCCACATTCTGGCCATCCCATCGCAGCCGTGCTGCGCCCGCGCCCGGCGTGGTGTACTATACTGTATGGGCATACAGTAATCAGGACAAAGGCCGGACACCATGGAATTGATGGACAAGCTGGAAATTCTCGCGGACGCGGCCAAATACGACGCTTCCTGCGCCAGCAGCGGGGCGCCCAAGCGCACGTCAGAAGGCAAGGATGGCATTGGCGCCACCAATGGCATGGGCATTTGCCACAGCTATACGCCGGACGGGCGCTGCGTGTCCCTGCTCAAGATCTTGCTCACCAATTTCTGCGTGTACGATTGCCAATATTGCGTCAACCGCCGCACTTCCAACGTGCCGCGTGCGCGCTTTTCCGTCGACGAAGTGGTCAAGCTCACGGTCGACTTTTACCTGCGCAATTACATCGATGGCCTGTTCCTCAGTTCCGGCATCATCCAGTCGTCCGATTACACCATGGAGCAGCTGGTGGCCATTGCACGCCAGCTGCGCGAGGTCCATCACTTCCGCGGTTACATCCACCTCAAGACCATTCCGGACGCGGACCCGGCCCTGATTGCCGCCGCCGGCAAGTATGCCGACCGGCTCAGCGTCAATATCGAGCTGCCGACCGAAGGCAGCATCGAGCGCCTGGCGCCTGAAAAGAACGTCCATACCATCAAGCTGGCCATGGGGTCCATTCGCCGCAAGCTTGACGAAAAGGCGGAAGAACCCAGGTCGCCCACCTTTGCCCCGGCCGGGCAGAGCACGCAAATGATCGTGGGCGCGGACGCCAGCGACGACAAGACCATCCTGTCCACCGCCCAGACCCTGTATGGCAGCTACAAGCTCAAGCGCGTGTATTACTCGGCCTTCAGCCCCATCCCGCAAAGCCCGGGCACGGTACCGCTGGCGCCGCCGCCCATGCAGCGCGAGCATCGCCTGTACCAGGCCGACTTCCTCATGCGCGGCTACGGCTTCCAGGCGGGCGAACTGTTGCCTGCCGCCGGCAACCTGGCGCTGGACATCGATCCCAAGCTGGCCTGGGCACTGTCGCACCGCGAACATTTTCCGCTGGACTTGAACATGGCCGAGGAAAGCATGATCGCGCGCGTGCCCGGCATTGGCCTGCGCAATGCCAAACGCCTGGTGGAGCTGCGCCGCCTGCGCCGCATCCGCTACGCCGACCTCACGCGCCTGCGCTGCAGCATGAAGAAAATCGCGCCCTTCATCGTCACGGCCGACTACCGCCCCGCCGCCGATACCACCGCCTCGGAAGTGCTGCGCCGCTCCATGGCCGAACATTCCCCCAGACAGCTCGATCTATGGGCGGAACTGCAGGCAGCCTGATGAGCGGTTCAGGCGCCGCCGCCACCGTGGCCGCAGGCCGTCCGGTGCTGGTCCATTCGTTTGACGAGTGGCGCACGGCAGCGCGCGACCTGCTCGGCCATCACGTGCCGCCGCATGCGGTGCAGTGGATTTCGCAAAAAGACGGCGGCGACCTGTTTGCGCATGCCGAGGAACCGCAAGGCGCGCCCGCAGTCAAACGGGGAAGCCCCACGGTGCGCATCTCGCGCAAGCTCATGGACATGCTGCAGACGGCCGCCTGCTGCCGGGTGCCCAACCGCTGGGCCTTCCTGTACCTGGTGCTGTGGCGCTGGCAGCAGGGCGAGCACGATGTCATTTCACCGGCCGACGAAGATGGCGCCAAGCTGACGTCCATGGTCAAGGCAGTCAAGCGCGAGGAGCATGACATGCATGCCTACATCCGTTTTCGGGAACGGCACGAACAGGCCGGGCCACCGCGCTTTGTCGCCTGGTTCGAGCCCGGTCACGATGTGCTGCCCCAGGTGGCGCAGCACTTCGCCGCGCGCATGGGGCGCGTCACCTGGATGATTGCCACGCCCGAGGCCAGCGTCATGTGGGATGGCACCACGCTGCACAGCACCGGCCCCCTCATGCGCGGCCCGGAAGACATCGATGACGCCGGCGAAGCGCTGTGGCTCACTTATTACCGCAGCATCTTCAACCCGGCCCGCCTCAATGCCGAACTCATGCACGGCCATATTCCATCGCGCTTCTGGAAAAACCTGCCCGAGGGCGCCATCGTGCCCGCAATGGTGACGCAGGCCGCGGCCGGTGCGCGCAAGGTGGGCCAGACCCGCAGCGTGGGCGAGCGCGGCGGCACCGTGATTCCCATTGCGCCCGACAAGGCCCAGCCCCAGCGCGATACCCCCAGCACGCTTGACGCCTGCCGCCGCTGCGAGCTGTGGCAGGATGCCACCCAGGCAGTGCCGGGCGTGGGGCCGGAGACGGCCGCCATCATGCTGGTGGGCGAGCAGCCGGGCGACCAGGAAGACCTGGCCGGCGAGCCGTTCGTGGGGCCGGCCGGGCAGCTGCTTGCGCGCGCCATGCAGGATGCGCAGGTCGAGCGCGGCGCCATTTATCTCACCAATGCGGTCAAGCACTTCAAGTGGGAGCCGCGCGGCAAGCGGCGCATGCACAAGACCCCGGCCCAGCGCGAGGTGGAAGCCTGCAGCTACTGGCTCGACAGCGAGCTGGCCCAGGTGCAGCCGAAGGTGATCGTGGCGCTGGGCAGCACGGCGCTCAAGGCCGTGACGGGCAATCCCCATGCCACGCTCAAGGATGTGCTCGGAAAACCGTTCATGCACCAGGGCCGCTGGATCGTGACGGTCTACCACCCGTCCTACATCCTGCGGGTGCCGGGCGAGGACATGAAGGCCCAGGCCTTTGAGGTCATGGTGGCCGGTTTGCGCGAGGCGCGGCAGCTGGGGCTGTGATGGCGCGCCAGCAGACTTTACTGCGCCGCCTGCCGGTGATGCCACGCCAGCAGGGCGTCAATCAGGCCGCGCCGGTTGACGGGATCATCGGGCAAGACGATATCCGGCGCCAGCAGGGGCTGGGCCTGGGGTCCTGCCGGACGTTCCAGCACCATGCGCGGCACCACCAGTGTCAAGCCTGAATGCGGCAGCGTACGTACCTGGGTGCCACCGCTTTGACGCGTACGCGCATAGCCGCGCTCGCCCACCAGCTTGCCAAATCCAAAGTCCTGCATCACATTGGCAAACAGCACGGCCGATGAATACGTCATGCGTCCCACCAGCACGTAGGTCTGTCCCGTGAAACGCAGCGGATTGGCCAGCTCCGGCGGATGCCACTTGTGATGGTCGGCGCGCACCACGCTGCCCAGGGCTTCCGCGGCGCTGTCGCGCCCGGCGATGACTTTCTTGATATAGCTGGAGGTGTGGCGATAAGGCTTGCTGGCCAGATACGGCAAGATACCCTCTTTCCACAGAGCGTCATCGCCGCCCCCGTTCTGGCGCACGTCAATGATCAGCACGGTGGCGCCGCTTGCCTGCATGCGGGCAAAGGCCGCCCTGGTAAAGGCCAGGAAGCGCCGGGGATCTTCCGCCATGAAGGCGCTGACGGTTAGCAGCGCCGCGCCGCCTGGCAAGATATCGAAGCGGAACAGATGCTCAAAGTCTTCCTTGAGGGCTTCGGGCAGCGCGCCGCTGGCCGCGACCTGGACCAATCCCTTGCCCGCGATTTCGATCTGGAAGCTGGGCGGGGCACCAAACATTTTCCAGTAGGGGAGCCACATGCGCCACGACAAATGATTGGCGCGAAAGCCTTCGCTGTCGCCGGCTGCGCGGGCCAGGAGCGTGCGCACCACCTGCTGCGCAGGCTGCCCGTTGATGCGGGTGATCGCAGCGCCCGCGTAGGCGGTGCTGCCGCCGCCGAGCGCGCTGCGGATGCGCAGCGTGGCATCGGGTTCGACCACCACTTCGAACGGAAACAGCTTGCCGCCTGCATCCAGATGGGCCCGCGTCTGCCCCATGACGTCGGGCACGGTGACCTGCATATGGGCGTCCGCAAAGGCGGGGTTCAGCGTGGCGAACGCGGCCCATGCCTGCTCGCGCGACAGCGGGACAGTGAGCTGCTCGCCGACGCGCGCCATGGCCTGCGCAATATCGCCGCCCTGGCCGGCAAACCCTGGGTCGGGATGGATCAGGGCCATGTGCGACTGGATCTCCGCCAGGTCTTCGCCCAGCTGCGCGGCGGACAACAGCGGCGTCTGGCCGACGGCGGGCGGCGCCGGCAGTGACAACAGGGACAACAGCAGAAATACGGTCAGGCGCATGGAGGCTTTCGAAAAGGTTGTCAGAACCGTTTAGCAATTGCTGTGCCAACGGCTGAGGTAGACTGCTGCCCTTGAGCCGGCTGGGCGCGGGCACGGTGCCAGCGTCCGCGGTCGTCCGCGCCGCAGCCCGCGGACGGCCGCGCGCGCTTCGTGCTTCATACCCGCGGCGCCGCCGTTCGTCGCCTTGAGCGTGGCGGCCCGGCGGGAACGCCGTACAGTGGGCGCCTGATCGAACCGAACGGAGAATGACATGTGGAACAAATTGGTTGCGCGCCATCGCCGATGGGAACAAGACAGCATGCGCATGCTGGAACGCCCCGGCGACGCCGCCACCCTGGCGCCCGGCCCGCGCCAGCGGATGCATGCCAAGGTGCCGAAGCTGTCCGACATCGAACGCATGCAGCTGCGCAACTTCATTTACAAGTACCGTGGATGGCGCTCGTATGCGTGGATCGCGGCCATGATGATGCTGTGTTCCCTGTTTGGCGTGCTCGTCCATTATTTCATGCCGGACCGGAAACTTATCAATACGATCGTGGTGGCCAATCTGGGCGGTCTTGGCATCGCGTTGAGCTTTGTCCTCTCCTGGTTCAACTACCGGCAGCTGGCCCGCAAGCCGGCCCGCGTCGGCTTGTTCATGGCCGCCTGCCTCGCGGTGGGCGTTCTCGTTGGCGCCGCCTTGCGCGGCATGGAGCGGGGCCTCACCCTGAGCGAAGTGCTGAATTCGGAGTCGGTGCAATTTTCCCTGGGACTGGTGGCCGGCACCCTGTCGATCATGGTGCCGCTGGCCATGATTGCCATGTGGCGCAACCAGCAGTACGAAGCCCTGACCGCGACAATGCAGCTGGAAGCGGAGCGCGAACGCTCGGCGCGCATCATGAGCGAATCGCAGCTGCGCTTGCTGCGAGCCCAGATTGAACCGCATTTCCTGTTCAATACGCTGGGTGCAGTCCAGCAACTGGCACAGGACACGGCGCCGCGCGCGGCCGAACTGACGGCCAACCTGATTGCCTTCCTGCGCTCCAGCCTGGACGGCATGCGGCGCGATACAGTGACGCTGCGTGACGATTTTGCGCTGGTGGAAGCTTACCTCCAGGTCATGCAAATGCGCATGGGAACACGCCTGCGCTACCGGCTGGATCTGCCCGCCGCGCTGGCGGCGCAGGAAGTGCCCAGCATGATGCTGCTGACGCTGGCCGAAAATGCCATCAAGCATGGCCTGGAACCGGCCCTGCGCGGGGGCGAGATGACCGTCAGCGCGGCGCTGGAACAGGGCGTGCTGCATCTGTCGGTGCGCGACAGCGGGGTGGGCCTGTCTGCCCAGCCCGGCAATGGCGAAGGGCTGGCCAATATCCGCCAGCGCCTGCAACTCGCTTATGGCAACGCGGCCAGCCTGGCGCTTACCGAAATGGACGCCGGCGGCGTGGCAGCCGATATCCTGTTACCTCTCGAGCGGACCAGCGCATGACTACCAGAATCCTGATTGCCGAAGATGAACCGCTGATGCGCGAACGCCTGCTGAGCATGCTGGCAGCGCAGTGGCCCGCGGCGCAAGTGGTGATGACAGCCGAAAATGGCGTGGATGCCTGGGACGGCTACCTGGAGCACGAGCCCGATGTCGTGTTCCTTGACATCCGTATGCCCGGCCTGTCCGGACTGGAAGTGGCGGGGCGCATCGGCAAGGGCGCGCACGTGGTGTTCGTGACCGCTTACGACCAGTACGCGATCGATGCCTTCGATGCCGGCGCCGTCGACTACCTGCTCAAGCCCGTGGAGCCGGAGCGGCTGGCGCGCGCCATCGAGCGCATCCGCGCACGCCTGGCCGCCCCGCCGGCCGACCTGGGCGACCTGCTGCGCCACCTGCAGGCGCGGCTGCCGCAGGCGCCCACGGAAAAGATGAAGTGGATCAAGGCCACCGTGGGCAAGCAGATTCGCCTGATTGATGTGCAGGATGTCCTGTTTTTCCAGTCCGACACCAAGTACACGCGCATCGTGCTGCGCGACTACGAAGCCCTGGTAAAGATCCCGCTCAAGGACTTGCTGGCCGGCCTGGACGCCGAGCTGTTCTGGCAGATTCATCGCGCCACGGTCGTCAACGTCAAGGCCATCGGCGCCGTGGAACGGGTGGATGCGGAGCGGCTCGAAGTGCTGGTGCGCGGCAGCAGCGAAAAGCTGCCGGTCAGCCGTACCTTCGCCCACCTGTTCCGCGACTAGGAAACAGGCGAAAAAAAAGCCAGCCGACAGCGGCTGGCTTGCTGCAGTGACGCTGGTGCTTAGAAGCGATAGCTCAGTGCCACGTTGAAAATGCGTCCCAGCTGGCTGAAATGCGAACCGTCATAGGTGGTGATCGGATAGCGGCCGTTAAAGGTGATCAGGTCCGACTGCTCCTGGCGGAAGGTGCCATAGTCGACAATTGCCGTGCTGTCCAGCTTGGCCTGGCCGGCTGCATTGAGCGCCTTGAACTCCCACTTCGGTTTGACGTCAAACACATTGTTCACATTGAACGTGAGCGTCATGCGCTCGTTGATGTTGTAGTTGATCGCAAAGTCGGTCACGGTGCGGGTCTTGAACTCGGTCTTGAGGTCGGGGTCAATGCCGGCCTGGTAGAACGTGGTCGGGCCGAACACGGTGTTGTTGAGCGAGAAGTTCACCTTGGCATAGTCCAGGTCGACGCCAATGATGTTCTTGTGCTTGGGACGCGAGGTGAAGATCAGCGCTTCCTGGGTCACGTCCAGCACCGACTGGCCCGAGGCCGCCACGTCAGGGATATCGTTGACCTTGCCCTTGCGCTCGTTCTTGAGCGTGTAGTTGCCGGACCAGTTAAAGGTCGCCTTGCCGCCGGCCAGGCTCATGTTCTTGCGCGAGAACACGTAGTCGACACCGGAAGTCTTGCTGTCGAGGGCATTGCTGAAGTAGCTCAGCGATACGAGGTCGAGCGTGTCCAGCGTGGCGTCCACCTTGCTGCCCGGGATGGTTGGATCGGTACGATAGATCTCGTTACCCAGCACGATCCGGTCTTTCATCTCGATATTGTAATAGTCGAGCGTCATGCTGGTATTGCGGTCCGGCTGCACGCCCAGGCCCAGGGTCAGGCTCTTGGACTTCTCGGCCTTCAGGCGTTCCACCTCAAGCAGGCGGGCCGCCGGCGAAACGTTGTTGACCAGGCCCGACACCTTGATGCCTTCACCGGCCACGAAGGAATATTGCGCCTTCTGGGTATAGATCTGGTGCAGCGACGGCGCGCGGAAGCCGGACGACAGCGAACCGCGCAGGGTTACTTTATCGTTGAGCTTGAAGCGGCTGCTCAGCTTGCCCACGGTGGCATTGCCGAAGTCGCTGTAGTTCTCGTAGCGGCCCGTGATATCGACCAGGAAACGCTCGGTGATGTCGATGTTGCTGCCGACATAGGCGCCATAATTGCGGCGATTGAAGGTGCCTGCGTTGCGCGCCTCGTTGCCGACATACGAGTCGGCGCCGCCGTTTTCGTAGGATGCCGCATCGCCGGCCTCGACTTCAAACTGTTCCCAGCGCGCTTCGGCGCCGTAGTACACATTGACCTTGTCGGTGATTTGCTTGCTCAGGTCGGCATTGAACACGGTGTGATAGAAGTTCACGCCGCCGCCGCTGAAGCTGGTGGGCGACGCCGCGCCCATGCGCTGGTTGACGGTATTGCCGACCAGGTAATTCTGCTCGTTGCCGCCAAAGGTGATGCTGATGTCCGAAGACCAGCCCATCATCTCGCCCTTGATGCCGGCGGTGCCGTTGAAATCGGTCAGCTTGCCGTCAAGCGTGGGGCCGTAGCCGATGTAAGGGGAGCCCGCCGGGGTCAGCTTGCCCGAATCGGTGGGCTGCCAGTAAGGGGTGCGGTAGTTGGCGAAGCTGTTGACATCCTTGCGCATGTAGGCAAAGTTACCGTAGGCGCGCTGGCCATCTTCCAGGTCGATGCCCGCGTTGACCAGGATCTTGGCGGCCTTGGTTTCGGGCGAGCCGTTAATGTTGCGGCCGTCGGGATACACATCGAGGAAGCGCCGGACTTCTTCCTCGGACACGCCAAAGGTGGCAGCTTCGCCGCCCACGCTCAGCGGACCGGAGCGGCTGGCCAATCCCACCTTGGAAACGTCGAGGGTGTAGTTGACGAAACCGCGGCCGTTCAGGCTCATGCCATTGTTGATGCTGATGGCGCCCATCTTGCCGTCGCCTTCGCCCGTTACACCGGCACGCAGGGTCATGGCGCCTTCGGTCGGGCTGTCCTTGAGAATGATATTGACCACGCCGGCAATGGCGTCCGAGCCATACTGGGCCGAAGCGCCGTCACGCAGCACTTCAATGCGCTTGATGGCGTCCGGCGAAATGGCGGAAATATCGGAGCCGCTTTCACCGCGGCCCGGCGAAGTCTGGGCATAGACGAGCGCGCTGGAATTCTTGCGCTTGCCGTTAATGAGGATCAGGGCGCGGCTGGGGCCCATGTTACGGATTTCGTAAGGGTCGAGCATGGAGGTGGCATCGTTAACCGGGGTCTGCACGGTATTGAACGATGGGACGCGGAAACCCAGCGCCTTGTCCAGGGTGTACTGGCCGCTCTTGGTGAGTTCCTTGGCGGCCAGGATATCGACCGGTACGGCCGCGTCGACCACGGTACGCTGGGAACCCCGGCTGCCGGTGGCGACAATGGTGACTTTCTGCACATCGTCAGTGCTCGCTTCGGCCGCAACTGGTGCCGGCGCTGCTTGTGGCGCGCTCGTGTCCTGGGCGGCGGCGACGCCGCTGCAAAGCATGAGTACTGCGATGTGAATGGCTGTTGCTTTTGTCATGAAATTTCCTTAGGCAATACGTTCTCGAAAAAAACCACATGGTTGTTATTGCGCCTCTGTGTGCGCTTGAAGCCATGGCGGGTTCGCCGCGCACGCTTCTTATTGTTGGCACCATCTCCGCCATTACTCGACCAGACACTGATAGCCCGTGCCTTCCCGTCAAGGTATGTCCATTGCCGCTAACAATGTATAGACACCTAGAAAAGTTGGCAATCCATTCCTTGTGTCGCTTTCAATAAGTGCAGAAATACAACGTCAGGCAATCGATAACAGTTACCAATTATTACTCCTCGAAAATGACTTCGTGCTTTAACATATTGACTACATTGCAACCATCTCGAAGGCCGCGATCTCATGAAATGTCTTACCCTTGGATGTACCCTGGCCCTGGCCTTAACGGCAGCGTCGGGCCAGGAAAATGTCGTTCCCTCAGCAAGCCAGTCGCAGGGTCAGGATGCGACGGCGGAAGTTGCCAGTGGCACCGTCACCGTGATCGGCCAGCGTCCCGGCCCAGGTTTGTGGAAGGTGAGCAAAGGCGACAATGTGCTGTGGATTTTCGGTGTGTACAGCCCGCTGCCCACCAAGATGGAATGGCGCTCCCAGCAGGTCGAGGCCGCGATTGCCCAGTCACAGGAATACCTGCCGCAGCCCGGGGGCGGCGTATCCGTCGGCATCTTCAAGGGCTTGACCTTGCTGCCTCATGTGTTTGGTCTGAAGAAGAATCCCGACGGCGCGACCTTGCAGCAAGTGCTGCCGCCGGATGTGTATGGCCGCTGGAGCGTACTGAAGGCCAAATACATCGGTGAGAATGCAGGAATCGAGCGCGAGCGGCCATTTTTCGCCGCGCAAACACTGCTGCGCACGGGTCTCCAGCGCGCGGGCTTATCCAATGGCAGGGAGGTGACGAAAACGATCAGCGCGCTGGTTAAAAAGCATCAGGTCAAGGTAACGCCCGTCTTCATCAAGATCGACGCGGCCGATCCGGCGCAAATGATGAAAGACTTCAAGAAGTCGCCCATGAACGATGTGGCCTGCTTTACCGAAACGCTGAACCGGATCGAGGGCGACATCGGCGCCATGCACGCACGGGCAAACGCCTGGGCCCGCGGCACCTTGTCGGCCATTGAAAAGCTCAGCTATGCCGACCGTGAACTGCCTTGCGACAAGGCGATGCGGGAAAACGAGGCCATCAAGAACATGGCTGCGTTCAAGGATCTTGATGAGCGCATCCGGAACTTGTGGATGGCCAACGCCGAGCGCGCCCTGACGCAGAACAAATCCACCTTCGCCGTCTTGCGGATGCAAACCATCCTGGACGAAAAAGGCTATCTGGCGGCACTGGAAGCGAAGGGTTACCAGGTCGAGCGTCCCGAATAAGAGCCCAAAATATGCATGCTGCAAATTCGGCAAAACCGAGGCTGTGTACATGGGAAGTTGGATGAAATGCGGAAGGTGGCAGCGATTGCCTTCTTCTGCTTTGCACCCCCTATGCAAGGGAAAAAAGCTGCCTATAGTGAGAAGGCGGGCAGGTTTTTTTACCGCCGCCCGGGATATGCATATCGCATACCGGATCACATGCACACCAAGGGGAAGAACATGAAAAAGCTGTTGATGATGATGCTGCTGGGCGCTGTTGCCGTGCCCGCGCTCGCGCAGGACCTGACTGCGCCGCAAGAAGTGACGGTGCGCGGCTACCAGATCGATTTGCCCGTCAAGACCTACCGCCTGTTTGCCGAAGAGTTCGGGCAGTACAAGGGCGGCTATGATCTGTCCAATGGCCAGTCGATGGTGATGGCCCAGACTGGCCGCCGCATGTACGCCAAGGTTGGCGAAGGCCAATTTCATGAACTCGTTGCCGCCTCGCCTGGGGTATTCGTGGCACGCGACCGCACCTTGAAAATCACGCTGCAGCACGACAAGTTCGGCGCCGTGACGGGCGAACTGCTCATGGTCCCGCCAAACGCCAGTATGGCCGCCAACACCCCACTCATCAGCATGCGCATGGTTGCTGCGCGCTAGTCAAACCCGTCCCTCCCGCCGCGGCTGCCCAGCCGGACCAGCGTTCCGCGCCTTGCAGTACACGGCAGGAGACGGTTCTATTCCTGCCCTTTCCGATCACGCACAGCCGGGATGCCACTGCCGGTCCATTCGTGCGCAAGAACGCTCACGCCCCGGCGCCCTGAGCGCATGGCCGACGCCGCTTCTGATGTCCCTTGCTGCAATGCGGATGCTCGTTTCCCACGTTAGAAATTTGTCAAACCGCGGCTTACGCGCGTAGAATACGCGTGACGCGGGTGTAGCTCAATGGTAGAGCAGAAGCTTCCCAAGCTTACGACGAGGGTTCGATTCCCTTCACCCGCTCCATAGGAGAGAGCGGGTGGTTTTTGGCTTCCTCGCGCTCCACAAAACTCAACGCGCTCCACAAAACTCCCACTGACATCTCCCGGGGGGGCGGCTTGAGTGCTCTCTCGGACCTATGCCGTGGTATATTGGTTGTCCAAGTGAAATGATGCTTGACCTATCCCCAACAACCCTGCATAGTCTTTGCACATAACCTAAAAGTTATATACAATGGTCAGCCTCCTCCTCACACCATCCGCGCAAAACGATTTAGAAGAGTTATGGGATGTTGATGAGGACAGCGCTGCGGAAATTGAGACGGCGCTGGAGGAAATTTCGTGCGACGCGACGCTGATGAGTCGCTTGACTGAGCGGCGCTTCCGCAACGTTGATACGCCGGCCTTTGATGCAGATAGATTTGTTAGCTTATGGCAAAAAGGTTTGAACCTCTACCGTCTAAAATTCTGGGACTGGCAGGGCAGCGTGGTTCCGTATCGTGTAATCTACGCTCACAACCCGACAACAGACACGATGTATGTTCTAGCGGTCGTTTCAAGGGACTTTAATTATGATATCCAACACCCAATTGTCACCAGAGTTCGCGCAGAGTACGAGCGGCTGGGTCTTCCAAGTTACTGACATGTCGGCCAAGACGGTAACTGGCCTTATGTACACCAAAGTTACGTTCGATATGGCGCCGCCGGCAGCGACTCACTCTACCCATGGGGTCTCGATCGGCGCACTCGTTTCGCAACGGGAGAAAGATCCGCGAAAGGCAGCGGCTTATGCTCGTGCTCGCCAAAAGATTGCAGGTCGTTTGGCAGGTGAAGAGCCTAGCTTAGCTCAGTTGCGCCTTGCGAAAGGGATGTCACAATCTCAACTGGCGGAAGCCATGGGCAAGAAGCAGCCGTACGTAGCGCGACTAGAGAGCGGAAGTAATGACGTTCAAATGTCAACAATTGAGGCCATCGCTAAAGCCCTTGCCCTTCCTGCTGCGGATGTCTTTGTGGCAGTGAGCTCAGCTCGTCGCAAACAGGAAGAGCAAGCATGAGCTACTTCTGCCCACGCTTCATTCATACGTTGTACTGCGACGACGTTAGGCAGGAGGTCGGCGGCAAAATGACTTTCGTGGGGGCGTATCAGAGTCAAATGCTCGCAGAGCAGCCAGGGGAGTTGACATTACCCAAACTGTGCATTGTACTAACTGCGCAGACTCCACACGAGCAGCCGTTCCAGAAGATGCTGATTAAGCTCTTTCGAGATGACGAGATTTTGCAGCAGATGGATGTGCCCGTTATGGAGCAGTTGCCTGTAAACGTTTCCGATGGCAGGCCCGCGAACTTTGATGTCCGGGGCATAATTATTACTTTACAAGGTTTAAAGTTCGAAAAAAGTGCCGTTCTTCGCATTCAAGTTGAGACAGAAGCCGAGGTCCTGTCGGCCCCTGGTTTTCAAGTCACGCTTAAAAACGAGGGGGCCACCCAGGCTAGCCAGGATCAAGTTATTTCGTAGGGTCCACGATCTTCCCCCTGCGCAGGTAGTGTCTCTGCGTTGTCTTCACACTGTCATGTCCAAGCAGATCGCTGGCGGCCTGGTCGCCGCGATCGTCAGACGTGTCATCTGCGGCTTTCGCCCGCAAATCGTAAAACCAAAACGCTTTGATGTCCTGGGCCAGCGCCGGTGTCGCCGCGGCCGCGTCGTCGCGCGCGCGGTCGAAGTGGTTGCGCAGTACGGCTGGCGTCATGCGCTTCCCATGCATGTTGACCAGTAGCGCCGCAGTGACGATGTTGTAGCCGGCCTTCCGTTCCTCGATGCGCTTCACCAGCTCGGCCAGGCGGCCGCTGATCACGATACGCAGCGGTTGCTTGGTCTTCTCCTGCGTGACGATAAGATGCCCCTCGATAATGTCGTGCTCGGTCATGCGCAGCGCGTCAGCAGGGCGCTGGCCGGTGAGGTAGGCCAGGTCCATGGCGTCGCGCAGCGGCGCGCTGGCGTGCTTGTACACGGCCGCATAGACGGCGTCCGTGATGTAGACGGTCCGCTTGGCCAGCGAATACCCTTTGATGCCTTCGCACGGGTTGGGGAGGTCGGTATAGCCCCAGCCGCGCGCATGGTTCCACATCGTCGAGAAGAGGCGCTTGCAGCGGTTTGCCGTCGTCGGCTTGTCGCTGTGGTCGTCCAGGAACTGGCGAATGTGCATCGGCTTGATCTGGCCCAGGGGCGCTGTACCTCGACCTGGCGAAAGCGAAAACGCCAGAAGACCGTTTCGAGCTCCTGATTGAGCACGTCGCAAAGCTGTCCTTCGACATGCACACCATGAAAGGGAATATGCAGGCCAGCAACCAGATGAACAAGATGATGCTGGATGGGCAGGAGCAGCTGGCCTCCCTGATTAAGAAGCTCGACGTGGACAAGATCGTAGAGCTGATTGCTGCGGTCGACAACATGAAGGGTGGCGTGCGGGTGCTGGGCTGGCTCGAGCGGCCGGCCAAGTGGGTCGCGGCCATCGGCGCGGCGGTGGCGGTCATCTACTCGATCTGGAATCCCAAATGAAGATTATCGACGACCTGATCGCCCGAGAGGGCGAGTACAGCGCGCACCCGGCGGATCGCGGCGGCCCCACGCGCTGGGGGATCACCGAGGCGGTGGCGCGCCAGCGTGGCTACGCCGGCGACATGCGCGCGCTCCCGCGTGAGTTCGCCGCCGCCGTCTACACGCACGACTACATCAACAAGCCCGGCTTCGGCCTGGTGCTGGCCGTGTCGCAGATCATTGGCGAGGAAATGATCGATACCGGTGTGAACATGGGCGTGAGCCTGCCCGGCGCCTGGCTGCAGCGAATCCTCAACGCTATGAATCAGGAAGCCCGGCTGTTCCCGGACCTGGTGGTTGACGGCGCAATCGGGCCGGCGACGATCTCGGCGCTGCGCTCGGTGCTGGCAAAGCGGGGCTACTCCGGCGAGGTGGTCATTGCGCGCGCGCTGAACTGCCTGCAGGGCGCCCGCTACCTGGAGATCACCGAAAAGCGCGCGGCGAATGAGGCGTTCTTCTATGGATGGATGCTCAACCGCGTGGGAATCGCATGACCTGGCTCACGCACGGCATCGCCGTCCTGTTCGGCATCTGGGTCGGTATCGCCTTCGCGCTGTGGGCGGTCGACATGGCCCCGGACGCAATCAGCAAAATTCTCACTCACACCCCGAAAGGTTAATCATGGCACCACTTATCACCCTGGCACTTAAGTTGGCCCCGTTCGCCCCGGGCATTCTCAAACTGATCACCGGCAACGACAAGGCCAGCGAGGTGGCCACCCACGTGATCGATATCGCCAAGGTAGTGACCGGCGCGAAGGAACCGGATAACGCGGTGGCCATCATCAAGGAAGATCCGATTCTCGCGCTGCAGTTCAAGCTGGCCATGGAAGATCGCCATCAAGCGCTGGCGAACATGTACCTGGTGGACACGCAGAACGCCCGGGCCCGTGACGTGCAGCTCGCCTTGGCTGGCCAGAAGAACCACCGCGCCAACGCCCTGGCCGCCGGCCCCCCTGTGCCAATATAACTTGAGACACCTACCCGATTAATTTAGAGTACAGCAGTAGGTCCCCAAATGCACAACCGAAAGCATCAAATTAGCACTCCAGTAGCTCCCCCGGACACCACCGACGTGTCGCCTTCCGAAGCGCAACGGCCAGACCCCGAGGTCGTCCCCACTGCCAAGCGGCGCGCTTTTTCCAAGGCCGAGAAACTGCGCATTCTGGCCGCCGCTGACGCCTGCGTGGCGCCCGGCGACATCGGCGCGTTGCTGCGTCGGGAAGGCATCTACTCGTCCCACCTGGCGACGTGGCGCAAGCAGCGTCAAGCTGCAGGCGAGGTCGCCGCTCTGGAGCGCAAGCGCGGCCCGAAAGCTGATCCCGCTGCCGCCCAGACGCGGCGCGTGCTGGAGCTGGAAAAAGAAGTAGAACGCCTGCGCGCGAAGCTGGTCAAGGCCGACTTGATTATCGACGTCCAAAAAAAACTTTCCACTCTGCTGGGTCTGAGCACCAGCGACACACCGAGCGAGCCGAAGTGATTAATGCCGCCAACAGCCTGGGTGAGCAGGTCGGCCTGGCCGCTGCGTGTCGCGCCTTGCGTCTGCCACGCAGCGCCCTGTATCGCGACCGCGCCGCGCGCCACATCTGCCTGTTGCCGCCCCCTGTCGCGACAGCACCAGCGAGGCGGCCTCCGCTGGCGCTGTCGGAACTGGAGCGCCGCGTCGTACTTGACGTGCTCAACAGCCCGCGCTTCGCCAATTGCGCGCCTGCAGCCATCCACGCCCAGTTGCTCGACGAAGGGCGCTATGTGGCCTCGGTACGCACCATGTATCGCTTGCTGCAGGGCTGCGCCGCCGTGCGCGAGCGGCGCAACCAACTACGCCATCCAGAGTACGCCAAGCCCGAGCTGCTGGCCGTGGTGCCCAATCAAGTCTGGAGCTGGGACATCACGAAACTGAAGGGGCCGGTCAGAGGAACCTGTTTCCATCTGTACGTCATACTCGACATCTTCAGCCGCTACGTCGTCGGCTGGATGGTGGCCGAGCAGGAAACCGCCGAATTGGCCGAGCAACTCATCGCCGACACCGCCGCTAAGGAATGCATCTCGCCGGGCGCGCTGACGTTGCATGCCGACCGAGGCAGCAGCATGCGCTCTAAGCCAGTGGCCACGCTGCTGTCCGATCTGGGCATCGCCAAGTCGCACAGCAGGCCCTACGTCTCCGACGACAACCCGTACTCGGAGGCGCAGTTCAAGACCATGAAGTACCAGCCCGGATTCCCAGCACGTTTTGGCTCGCTGGCTGACGCGCGCGCTCACTGCGCCACGTTCTTCACTTGGTACAACCAGCAGCATCGCCATTCCGGCATCGGAATGATGACGCCCGAGAGCGTCCACACCGGTCGCGCGATCGAAGTACGCAAGCAACGACAAGCCACTCTGGCAGATGCATTCCAGCGCACGCCGAACCGTTTCAAACACCGCATGCCGCAGCCGCAGAAGCTACCAACGGCAGCATGGATTAACCCACCGGCGATGGAGACGAAAGCTGCCTGAGATCCGAGATTTAGACTCTCACCAATTCAACCAGGTGTTTCAAAATCATTGACACGCTCCGGGCGCGCTAGTCATCTTCTGCCTGTTTATTGTCGTTTGGCAGAGTGCGATGGATGACTTCGCCAAGGCCACGATCACGCTGATCCTGGGGCGCTCACTGGGTTGGATCGAGCAGATCTTCTCGTTCGAGTTCGGCACCACGCGCGGAAGCAAGTCGAAGGACGAGACTATCAGCAGACTAAGTGGAAGCTAGTTTTCAAGGCTTGCTTAGCCTTCAGGAGCACATCAATTTAGTCTCGGACGACTGACTACGGAGCTATTCAAACATGTTAAGGGCTTGTTGCATAGCTCCAGCGTCTGCCTTTACAAATGTGTCCTCAGGGTGATCCCGGAGATGAGCCACTTTGATCGCCAAGAGCTCTTGCAGTTTTTGTCTCGCAGGTGGGTATTTAGTCGCTAGACCTCCCCACGCGAGAAATCCGTTTGCGCGTCGGAACATCTCCGAAGACAAGTCGTTGCGATTAGGGTTGTCGTGAAGCCATACGAAATGGCGGAGCGCACCTTCAAAGTCGTTAGCTTCAAAGGCGCTTATTGCTTGTTTGAATACGGCTTTAAGCTCGTGCATGACCCACTCCCCGCCAAAAATAATCTACCAAATGTAATTGAACCAATCGAGCCAGGACCAATCTCCATTCTCGCAGCTACGTAGACATCTCGCGTAGTAATCCATGTTCTTGGATCTGCACCGTGCGCTCTCAACGGGGCTTAGCATTCGGCAGCCCGCGTCCATATCCCTTTTAGCGTCTTCACAAACATCGTCCTTACACTCTTCCGGAGTCTGCTCACCGCCGCCGCTGCCGCCTTCTTCTGGGATCGCCCCGACGTCGCCGATCACTATACCACCATCATATGGCGGCACGTAGGTGTCCTCCAAGACGCCACCGCCCGTGCAGATTTGGATACCGTCCTGCCCAGTATGGCAATCCCACATTGGGGTAGAAATATCGTCGCTTAAACTTGGTGTCCCTGCCATGGTCTGAACTGCTGGGCCGGAAGTCACACTATTTTCTCGTACGTCCTGAGGGGTGGCTAATTCTTGATGCCGCTTCGATACGGGTGGTTTCAACTGAAGAAAAACTTGGCCGCTCAGCGCTTTGATCACGTTGAATTTATGGTCGCCCTTCAGTTCCACGTCTTGAATTTCACCATCCGGGAGGATAACGTAATCTGGTTGCCCATCTTCGTCGTAACGGATTCGTGTTGTTCCTCCAAGTTGGTCGACGACTCTAGAAAGCCTCTTTCCAGAATAGAAATAACGGTGCATGTAGTCGCTGCTTTTTACGGCGACTACTGTGCCGCGTTTAACGACGACTACTTGAAGGCTACTTGGTTTTACTGTCGCGGGCGCGGCTATCGCGCCGGTTACTAATGCGGCTGAGGTGAGCAGTCCTGCGACGACCATACTTTTGAACATGAGATGACCTTAAATAGACTATTGTTAATAAGCCAACAATACGGGCGTGCTTATACTATTCTTAACATTTCTATTAGTCAAGTCAGGCTTGCTAAAATTTTAAGGGGCAGAGTCTTGAGTTGGCTTTTGGTACATATTCTAGCGGTGGCCCTGCTGTTGGGAACGCAGCAAGATGGCAACAAGCTCGCGAACGACTTTCTTTTGCTGGAGATCTAGTAAGAGGTAGTCGCTGAAGAGTAACTGCTCTTCTCTCTTCTCTGGAGACCCTGGCTCGCCAGATCCGGCGCGACCATGGCCGGCTTCACCGAAACGGAGCCAGGCGGCCGACACCCCAGCCCAGTCTGCCAAGACCTGCAGTCGCGCCTGGGTCGGAAGAGATTCGCCCATCAGCCATTTGCGAACCGCGTGGACGGTAATTGGTGGCTCATCGCTATGGGCATTGAACTGGTGGGCCAATTCTATATTCCCTGTTACGCCCATTTGATCCATCACCTTTTTAGACGGGCTGCGAAGCCGGCGCGTTCCTGGGCGTTTGACTGGCTCATGCGCTTCCTCCAGTCGGGGCAATGTCGAAAGCAACTTCAATTTGTTCAGGCGTGCCGACTGCAACGTAAACTTGGGGATATGTGCCCGGTACCGGAACCAGGAGTGTTTGCGCGCCCCTGTGACGGGTGAGTTCAAGCGCGGCCTCGATGAGATCGGCGTCCAGTTTTTTGAGCCTTGCGGCGAAGAATCCGTTATCCATGTGCCATGGTAGCCTACTCCCTATCTACCAGCGCTTTTCGACGACTAAAGAGTCATCTCGGGTGGACAGACCACTTGGCCGACTATGCCTTTTTGGGGGTGCGGAGCCCTGGCGGAATCCAGTTCCCTTTCTCGTCCCGGTGCTGAAGTTCAAGAAACGCAGGCGCCGTTACTTTGACCCGCGCCGGTTCCGATGGTGGCCTAAGACCTTCGATGGCGCTTCTCGGTACAACTGGCAAACCCTGTCCGTTTATCCAAAATCGCATGCCGAGGGTTCGGAGGTGCTGAATTTGCTTTGTCTTCGTTTTCCAGCCTGTGAGTTCTGCGACCTCGTCGCGCGTCAAGAAAAGGTCACTCATCGGAAAGCGCGGCGGGCAATGCTTGCGAAATCTTATGCCGGGTTTCCGGCGGGTTTTGGCGCAGCCAAGTTTTGCACGCCTCCAAGTTATAGCGCTTAGAGCGCGCGCCCACACGAACGAACGGAAGACCCTCGCTCTCGAGGCGGCGGACGGTCGATTCACTTACGCCCAGCGCGGTGCAGATTTGCTGTCTATTCAGCTCCAAGTTCGCTCCACAAATGCTTTTTGAGGCCTGCTGTTGCGGGCATTATAGCGCGCCGTACTTTGCCAGTTGTGGAGCGGTTTCCACCCATAGGGCCCGGCACTCCGGGATTTATGATACGGCTTCCCAAGCTTACGACGAGGGTTCGATTCCCTTCACCCGCTCCAGGCGCAAAGACTTTTTCGCACTTTCATCCGCCTCACAATATCCCATCGTTCCGCAATCGCTACTGCGGGTGACTACTTACATGTTGGTTGAGTAAATCGCCACCGCGCAAACGGATTGGCTGCCGTCGCCTGCGCACTCGTCATCTTCAGAGTGTTTTCAGACCGTTCATTGTCGACCGGCCTGGCGCGATGCACGAGTCGCCAGCGCCACAGCACCTTGGTCCTGGGCGCACTATTGCCTGGACCCTCTAGATCTCAAAACCTTGCCTTTGACATCGAGCAATAAACGCGTAAGATGTTTCCATGCGTCAAATGAAGTTTCTGTGTGCGTGGAAATGAGATAAATATGCTAACAATGATAGCCGTAATTTGGCTCTGCCTTTTCGCCTTGTTGGCATGGTGGGTCGTCTTTGGCCGTGCAGCATGGCGCAGCGATATCACGCGGCTCTCAGATGATGAGCTTGCTTATCAGGCAGACCTGGCTGCGGGTTTTTGTGAAAGCGAGAACCCTTATCACGATGAAATCAGCCGCCGCTTCATGCTTGAGCAAGCAAGGGCTGGTGCGGCCGCTGTCTGCAGCACACCTCGGCCGGAGCAGGGATGATGGTGTGATTTCCCGCCTCCATGCTGCGCAGCCAGATCCGGCTGCAGACATAAAAAAGCCGCATCCTTGAATGCGGCTTGCTCGTTTTAATCACCAGCTTACTTTGCCACCGGCCCGAATCCGTCGGCGTTGATATCGAGCTCCGTCACCTCACCATACGCTGCCGCGATCGGCCGGATCGCGTCCGCCTTGCCGATCAGGACCATCTGCAAGTTCTTGCGTGGGAAGTGGCGCTCGGCCAGTGCCTTGGCACGCGCCGGCGTGAGTGCATCAACATCGCGCATGAAATTGTCGATCTGTTCCCGTCCCACGTTGGAGACAAACATGTCGCCCAGGAGCGAGGCAAGCTGGCTACTGGTCTCGAAGCGCGGCGGGTACTGGCCCTTGACGTAAGCCTTGGCCGATTCCAGCGTCGCTGCATGAATGCCCTTGTCCCACAGCCGGTTGTAGGTCTTGAGCGCCAGTTCGAGCGCCGGCTTGGTGTTGGGTAGCGCGGTGAAGCTGGAAATGCCAAATACGCCCGTCTGCGAGAGGGTCGCAAACTCGCTTCGCGCCCCGTAGGTAAGGCCTGAATTGACACGCAGTTCGTCGTTCAGCCACGATGTAAAGCGTCCTCCCATGACCGTATTGAGCACCTGCAGCGGTACGTAGTCGGGATCGTTGCGTGCGATGCCGGGGCCGCCGATCATGAAGGTCGTCTCAATGGCATCGGGCTTGTTCACCAGCCAGACGCGCGCCTTGTCCGCGTTGACTTTGCCATTGTCCTGCGTCTTCGGTGCCGGCCCGGTGGCGCGCCAGTTCGCATACAGCGATGCGATGCGCGCCTTCATATCGGCCGTCTTGAAGTCGCCCACCACGACGATGGCCGCGTTGTCCGGCCGGTAGTAGCGCTGGTGGAAGCCCTGCACGTCCTGCTGGCGCAGCGCCGTCATCGACGCGATGGTGCCGCGTTCAGGAATGGCGTACGGCGAGCTGCCAAACAGCATGCTGTTGTAGTAAGCCTTGACCACATTGCGCGGCGCTTCCTTTGCCTGCGACAGGCCAATCAGCCTGCGCTTTTGCAGCTTGGCCAGTTCGGCCGCATCGAACGAGGGCGAGACCACCATCTCTGCCAGCAACGGCATCAGTTCCGCTGCATCCTCGCGTGCGAAGTCGGCATCGAGGGTCAGCTGTTCTGCCGATCCAGATGCGGCGAGCATGGCGCCGCGGAAGTCGAACGCCTTGTCAATGTCAGCCTTGCTGTGCTGGGTGCTGCCAAGCAGGGTGGCGTCTGCCGTCAGCGTGGCCAGCCCAGGCTGGGAGCCATCGTTGACGGAACCCGCCTTGACGACCGTGCGCACGGCAATGATGGGTGCCTCATGGCGCTCCATCAAGTACACGGTCAACCCGTTGGGAAGCTTGGTGGTTTCAAAAGCCGGCAGGCGAAATTCGGCGGCACCGGCGTGCGCCGCGACGGCCAGCAGGCCTGCGCTAACAATCATCTTCATTATTCAGGTTCCTTTGCTGCCAGCACGCCCACGGTGCGCTGCGATTTCACGAGATACTTGGCCGCTACTGCCTGGATGTCGGCACGAGTGAGCTTTTTGAAGTTCGCCGGTACTTCATCGAGTTTCCGGTAGTCGCCAAAGAATGTCTCGTACCAGCCGATGTTCTGCGCCTTGCCGTTGATGGTTTCAAGTTGACGGTACAGGTTGACCAGCTTCTGGTTCTTTACCTTTTGCAGCTCTTCTTCGGTCACGCCATCTTTACTCACGCGGGCGACTTCTGCCAGCAACGCCTGCTCCAGGCGCGCCGGGGTGACTTGGTCAGCTGCCACCGCGTACACGGCGAACAGCCCGGGGTCGAAGCCGTCCGAACCGGATGCGCCAACCGAAGTGGCCAGCTGCTGCTCTACCAGTGCCTGGTACAAGCGCGAGGTTTTTCCTTCTGCCAGAATGCTCTGCAAGACTTCCAGCGCGTAGTAATCGGGGTGGTTCGCCTGCGGGGTCTTGTAAGCCACCATCAGGTTTGGCGACGTGGCCGAGGCCTTGGTCACGAACAGGCGGCGCTCGCCGGTCTGCGGCGGTTCAACCGTGCGTACCTTGGGCGGCAGGGCGCGTTTTGGAATGGCGGCAAAATACCGGGTTGCCAGGCGCTTGACCTCGTCGAACTTGACGTCGCCCACGATCACGGCCACCGCATTATTGGGCGCGTAATAGGTCTTGAAAAAACTCACCAGGTCGTCCTGGGTCCAGGCCTTGATGTCCGACTCATGACCGATCACCGGCCAGGAATAGGGATGCGCCTGGAACGCCACGCCAGACACTTCCTGCGACAGCAGGCGGATGTTCGAGTTTTCCAGGCCCGTGCTGCGTTCGGACAGCACCACGCCACGTTCACTCTCGACCAGCTTGGGATCGATGGACAGGTGGCCAATGCGGTCACTCTCCAGCGCGAACACGGTTTCCAGCGATGCGGCCGGAAACCAGTCCTGGTACACCGTCACGTCATTGCTGGTGTAGGCGTTGTTGGAGCCACCCTTGGCTTCCAGCGTGCTGTCAAACATCTTGGGGCCGTACTTTTTGGACCCGTTGAACATCATGTGCTCGAAAAAGTGCGACAGCCCGGTGGTGCCCGGCTGCTCGTTGCGCGAGCCGACCTTCCAGAAGGTGTACATGTTCGCGTTGGGGATGGCGCGGCTTTCCAGCACGATGAATTTCATACCGTTGGGCAGGGTAAAACTGCGCGCATCGGCGCTGACGGCCGCTTGGGCGAGCGAGGCGGCGCCGAGCATGATGCTCGCTGCCAGAACTTTCCACTTCATGTGAAGCCTTTCGATGGGAGCACGGGATAGGCGGCAAGAATACGGCATTCCCGCCAAAAAATCATGCATAAAAACATACATATGGGGGCGTGCGCAGCGGCATGCGCAGCGGCGTGCGCAGCGGCGTGCGCAGCGGCATGCGCAGCGGCCCGGCAGCGGTGGGCCGGGCGTGACGACGAGGGCGGTGGGATATAATGTCGTCCCACCGTTTTAATGTGTTCACTTCCATGTCAGCCGATACGCCCAACCGCCCCATGTTGTATGACCCGACCGAGCACCGGATTCGCAGTTTCGTCACGCGCGCCGGCCGCCTGTCGATCGCCCAGGCGCGTGCGCTGGAAGAACTGGGGCCGAAATTCCTGATCGAGTATGCCAAGGCGCCGCTCGACTACGAACAGGCATTTGGCCGCAAAGCGCCGGTGATCCTGGAAATTGGTTTTGGCATGGGCGACACCACCTCGCACATCGCCAAGGGCATGCCGGAGAAGGATTTCATCGGCGTGGAAGTGCACACGCCCGGCGTGGGCAGCCTGCTCAAGCAGATCGGGGAACAGGGCCTGACAAATCTGCGCCTGATCCAGCACGACGCGGTGGAAGTGCTCAACCAGATGATCCCGGATGCCTCGCTGGCCGGCGTCCACGTGTTTTTTCCGGATCCCTGGCACAAGGCGCGCCACAACAAGCGCCGCCTGCTGCAAACGCCGTTTGTCCAGCTGCTGGCACAGAAGCTGGCGCCTGGCGGCTACCTGCACTGCGCCACCGACTGGGAAGACTACGCCGTGCAGATGCTCGACGTGCTGGGCAGCGAGCCACTGCTGCAGAACACGGCCGAAGGCTATGCGCCGCAGCCGGCGTACCGTCCCCTGACCAAGTTTGAAAACCGCGGCCTGAAACTTGGCCATGGCGTGTGGGACCTGGTGTTCACAAAACGCGGATAAGCGTCAGGTCATTTCCACGATGATGGCGACAATCTCGTCGCCGTACGAGAGCAGCTTCTTTTCGCCCACGCCCGATACGCCGCGCAGTTCGGCCAGGCTGGTTGGCTTGGCCTTGGCGATCTCGCGCAGGGTGGCGTCGACAAAAATCACGTAGGCCGGCACGTTGTGCGCGCGTGCCGTCTCCACCCGCCACCAGCGCAGCTTCTCGAAAATCTCCTGCTCCGACTTCGACAGGTCCATCTCGATATGCGGCCGCGAGGGCGACGCCGCACGCTTTTGCTTGACCGGTTTCTGGTACTGGCGCAGCTGCACCTTCTGTCCGCCCTTGAGCACCGGCCGCGCGGCGTCGGTAAGTTTGAGGGAGCTGTACATTTCGTGGTCCACCGTCACCAGGCCGAGCGCGATGATCTGGCGCAGAATCGCGCGCCACTCCGCTTCCGCGCGGTCGCTGCCAATGCCAAAGACCGAGAGCGAATCATGGTGCCACTGCTTGATACGGTCTGTTTCCTGCCCGCGCAGCACGTCGATGACGTGGCCGGCGGCGAAGCGCTGGTCCACCCGGTAAATGGCAGACAACAGCTTTTGCACCGGCACCGTACCATCAAAGGAAATGGGTGGAATCAGGCAGGTGTCGCAATTGCCGCAAGGCGTTGACTGTTCGCCGAAATACTCCAGCAGGCGCACGCGCCGGCAGCTGAGCGTCTCGCACAGGCCGAGCATGGCGTCGAGCTTCTGGCCGAGCACGCGCTTGAAGGTTTCGTCAGCTTCGGATTCCTCGATCATGCGCCGCTGGACCACCACGTCGGCCAGGCCGTACAGCATCCACGCATTGGCCGGCATGCCGTCGCGACCGGCGCGGCCAGTCTCCTGGTAATAGCCTTCGATGCTCTTGGGCAGATCGAGGTGGCACACGAAGCGCACATCCGGCTTGTCGATGCCCATGCCAAAGGCGATGGTCGCCACCATGACCAGGTTCTCTTCGCGCAGGAAGCGGGCCTGGTGGTCGCTGCGCCTGGCGTAGTCCATGCCCGCGTGGTAGGGCAGGGCGCGCACGCCGTTCTCGTTCAAAAATTCTGCAGTCTCTTCCACCTTCTTGCGTGACTGGCAGTACACAATGCCGGCATCGCTCCCATGTTCGAGGGTGATGAAGTCGAGCAGCTGCTTGCGCGCGTTCGCTTTTTCGATGATCTGGTAGCGGATGTTGGGCCGGTCGAACGAGGACACGAACTGGCGTGCGTCGTCCAGCTGCAGGCGCATGGCGATTTCGGCGCGCGTCTGCTGGTCGGCGGTGGCCGTGAGGGCGATGCGCGGCACATCCGGGTAGCGCTCGTGCAGCACTGACAGCCGAATGTACTCGGGCCGGAAATCATGGCCCCACTGCGACACGCAATGCGCTTCGTCGATGGCGAACAGGGCGATGCGCGAGGCGTCGAACAGTTCCAGGCAGCGCTGGGTGAGCAGGCGCTCGGGCGCCACGTACACCAGGTCAATCTCGCCGGTGCGCACCAGGCGCTCGATGCGCAGCGTTTCTTCAAAAGTCTGGGTGGAATTGAGAAAGGCGGCGCGCACGCCCACTTCGGCCAGGGCATCCACCTGGTCTTGCATCAGAGCGATGAGGGGCGAGACCACCACGCCCACGCCATCGCGCAGCAGGGCCGGAATCTGGTAGCACAGGGATTTGCCGCCGCCGGTGGGCATGAGCACCAGCGCGTCGCCCCCGCTGGCCACATGCTCCACGATGTCGGCTTGCTGACCGCGAAAGGCTGGATAACCGAATACGGTTTCCAGCACATGAAGCGCGCGCACGCCGAGGCCGGGGTCCATTATTCGACCCAAACAACCCAGCCGTAATGTGAACTGGCGATGACCAGGATACCGAATGCGATGCGGTACCAGGCAAATACCGTGAAGTCATGGCTGCTGATATAGCGCAGCAGCCAGCGCACGCACAGGAAGGCTGACACGAATGCGGCGAACGAGCCGATACCAAACAGTGGCAGGTCGGCGCTGGTCAGCATGTCGCGGTTCTTGATCAGTTCATAGGCGGTCGCGATCATGAGGGTCGGGATCGCGAGGAAGAACGAGAATTCCGTGGCGGCCTTGCGCGTGAGGCCGAACATCATGGAGCCGATGATGGTGGCGCCCGAGCGGCTGGTGCCGGGAATGAGTGCAACGGCTTGTGCAAGGCCTACCTTGAGTGCGTCGAGCGGGGTCATGTCGTCGATTTCGCCGACGCGCACCGCCACGGGATTGCCGCGCTGGCGTGCTTCCACCCACAAGATGATCAAGCCGCCGATGATAAAAGAGAGCGCTACCGGCACGGGATGGAACAGGGCCTGCTTGATGAACTTACCGAAGATAAGGCCCAGTACGGCCAGCGGCGTAAAGGCAATCATCAGGTTGAGCACGAATTTCTGCTGCTTGCGTTCCGTGAATATGCCGCTGAAAACGGCGCGGATGCGCACATTGAACTCCCAGCACACCGCCAGGATCGCGCCGGACTGGATCACAATCTTGAAGATGTTGGACTTCTCGTCGGTAAAATTGAGCAGGCTGCCGGCCAGAATCAGGTGGCCGGTCGAGGAAATCGGCAGGAACTCCGTAAAGCCTTCAACGAGGCCCATGACGATGGCTTTTAACGCGAGATAGATATCCATGAAGCTGTTTTTGATGTTTTTAAGAGAGTAAGGCGTACTGCCGGGATGCTGCGGGGTGCAAGCTTACCACGAGCGAGGAGGGGAAACCCATGCGATCGGCCAATCGCGTGCTCTGGCGCCCGTGTGTGGCCCGCAATTTGCGCGCTTTTGCAGGAGCACCACGGAAGGGCGGCGGTCGGCCGGGCCGCACCGTTCGCGGCGTGCACTGCCAGACCCCGCAACCTGGCCCCCGATGTCAGGACGGCAACTTTCAAGTGAAAACTGCCTGGTCTTGAGCTGTCTGACCTAAGCCGGTGCGGTTGCGCGCTCCAGGTCGCTCAGCCAGCGCATGGCATGCAGCCGGTCGCTGCCGCACATGTCAGCGCTCGGTTGCAGGCCGCCGCAAAATGCTGGCCGTTCGGGCTTGCCAAATATCAGGCAGCGGTGATCGTCAGCGAGCTGAACGCAACGCACGCCCGCAGGCTTACCGTCTGGCATGCCGGGAATGGGGCTGGTAATGGAGGGGGCGGTGCAGCATGCACCGCAATTGTCGCGGCAGTTCATGGTTGCCAGTATACTCTGCGATCCTGGCACTGCCCAATTTCCGGGCGCCGCCAATTTTTCAGCGATGTCACCCACCACCATGACGGTCAAATATCTGCAACTTTCTTCCGGCGATGCGCTGCCCGGGATCGATCACCTGTCGCCGTTCATGGCCATTGTGCTGGTGGAGGAAGATGTCGAAGAAATGTGGCAGTGGGAACTGTGCCGCTGGCTCGCCGCGTCCGGTGCGCGCTTTGTGCTCACCTGGGGACGGGACGCGGCCGGCTGGAGCGAGGCGGTCGATGAAGCCGCCAGCGAGCTGCACGACTATGAGGACGTGGCCGATGAACTGTGCGTCATGACCACCGCCCACGAAGATGAAGATATGGAAGAAGTGTTCTGGTACGCCAGGCGCCGCGCCGTCCATCGTGCCCTGCAGCTGACAACCACCATGATCATCGACGTCACAAACGACAGCCGTGAGGACGAAGTGCGCGCCCTCTATCAGCAAAGCTGACGCTCATACGACTCAGTGCCCCTTGCGCGACGACCAGTGGACGTGCGTGATGATCCAGCCGTCGCCCTGTTTCTCCAGCACGGCCGTCTCCACGCCCATTGACTTGACCGGCTTGCCCTTCCAGGTGCCGCTGGTTTCCGTCTCGTCGAACACCAGCGCCATGTTCCCGCTCACTCGTTCGCTGCGCTTGAGCACCTTGCGTGTCATCTCGCGGCCAAACGCGATGTCGCTGCCAAGGTGACCCTTTGCGTATTCATCGCGCGACCGCTCGACGTGGCCCGATTCATAAATGACCACTTCCGGACTGAGCATGGCGAGCGCCTTGTCACGCTCGCCGGCGGTGATGGCCGCGTGAAAGGCGGTCACGGTCTCGGAGGGTGTCGCTGCCGCTGCGTGCAGGCTTGCCATGAGCAGCACGACGCTGCCGGCGATATGTTTGATCATGCTTGTTCCTTGTGTAGTCAATGGCCGTGGTGCGCGCCGGGTTTGGTCACCTTGAGGACCTTTTCGCCGGGCTTGGCAGCACTGGCGGCCTTGTCGGGCGCCGCTACGGCAGGCGGCAGGGCCTGGGCATCCTTTAACTCGTACGCCACCGTGCCCGGCGGATGCTGGTACCAGCCCGGGTCCTTGTAGTCACCCCGCGCCAGGCCTTTGCGCACCTTCATGGTGGTAAACATGCCCCCCATGCCAATGGCGCCGAATGGCCCTTTGCCCGTCATCATGGGCAGCGTGTTCTCCGGCAGCGGCATGTGCATTTCGCCCATGTCGGCCATGCCCTTGTCGCCCATGATCATATAGTCCGGCACCAGCTTGTTGATCTTGCCAAGCACCTCGCGCTGGTCCACGCCGATCATGGTGGGCACGTCATGGCCCATGGCGTTCATGGTGTGATGTGACTTGTGGCAGTGGAAGGCCCAGTCGCCCGGTTCGTCGGCAATGAATTCGACGGCGCGCATCTGGCCAACGGCGATGTCGGTGGTGACCTCCGGCCAGCGTGACTGCGGCGGAGTCCAGCCGCCATCGGTACCGGTGACGGTGAATTCGTGCCCGTGCATGTGGATCGGGTGGTTGGTCATGGTCAGGTTGCCCACGCGGATACGCACGCGGTCATTAAGACGCATCACCATGGGGTCGATGCCGGGAAAGGCGCGGCTGTTGAAGGTCCACAGGTTGAAGTCGGTCATGGTGTTGACCTTGGGCGTATAGCTGCCCGGATCAATGTCGTACGACGCCAGCAGGATGCAGAAATCACGGTCCACCGGCATGAAGCGGCGGTCCTTGGGATGGGTGATCCAGAAACCCATCATTCCCATTGCCATCTGCGTCATTTCGTCGGCATGCGGGTGGTACATGAAGGTGCCCGGGCGGCGCGCCACGAACTCATACACGAACGTTTTGCCCGGCATGATGGGCGGCTGGGTGATGCCGCTCACGCCATCCATGCCGTTTGGCAGGCGCTGGCCGTGCCAGTGCACGCTGGTATGCTCGGGTAGCTTGTTGGTGACAAAGATGCGTACCCGGTCGCCTTCCACCACTTCAATCGTCGGCCCCGGCGACTGGCCGTTGTAGCCCCACAGGTTGGCCTTCATGCCAGGGGCGATCTCGCGCACCACCGGCTCGGCCACCAGGTGGAATTCCTTGACATTGTCCTTCATGCGCCACGGGAGCGTCCAGCCATTGAGGGTGACCACCGGGTTGTATGGACGGCCATTGGGTGGCGTCAAAGGCCCCTGGGTGCTGGCCTGGTCCATCTGCGCCGCCTCCGGCAGCGAGGCGGCGCCCACGCGGCTGACGACTGCACCCGTCACCGCCGCCACGCCGGCACTGGTGAAAAAACTTCTGCGTGAAACCATGATGCTGTCCTTGTTAATGTTGGGCCGGGGCGCTGGCCGCCGCAGGCGCGCCGCCGCGGGCCGAAGACGTGGCCTGCACACCGGTGCTGCCCGTCATGGCTGCATGCAGGGCTGAATCGGCCATCCAGAAGTCGCGCTGCGCTTCGATGGCAGCGTTGACGCTGGCAACCTGCTCGCGGGCGTCGGCCAGCAGCTCGAATACGCTGATCAGCATGCCGTTATAGCGCAGCAGCTGCTCGTCGGAGATGCGCTTTTTGAGCGGCACGATTTCATCGCGATAGTGGCGCGCGATGTCGTAGGCCGTCAGGTAGCCGGTGTACGACTCGCGCACCTGCGAGCGTGCATCGAGGGCGATGGCGGCGGCGCGGTGGGCTGCCTGCATATAGCTCGCTTCGGCCCGCGCCACGCGCGCGCTGCCCCAGTCGAAAATGGGGATCTGCAGTTCCACTTCATAGCCACGTACCCGTTCACCTTCTTCGTTGGTGTTGTACAGGTAGCTCAGGTCGAGCAAATTGATAAAGCGTGTGGCGCGCGTCAGGCCCAGCGATGCGGCCAGGCCTTCCAGCTCCTTGCTGGCCATGAGGATGTCGATGCGGTTGGTCATCGCTGCCGCTTCGGCGGCTTCAATCCGGCGCGCTGCCGGCGGCAGGTCGGGCAGCCGTTCCGGCAAGGTGAAGCTGGCCTGCGTGCCGGCTACTCCCATGAGGCGCGCCAGCTTTTCCCGTTCCGCCAGGCGCGCCTGGCGTGCCCGCGCCAGCTGGGCGACGGTGTCGGCGTAAAAGGCTTGCTCGCGGGCGTGCTGCAGTTTGCTCCAGTTGCCCGCTTCGGCCATGCGGCGCGCCAGTTCGGCGCTCGCTTCGGCAGCCGTCTTGACCTGTTCCAGATACTGTGCGGTTTGCGCTGCCGCCACCGCGCCATACCAGGCGCGCCGCGTTTCATCGGCAATGCGCAGGGCGTCGCCGGCTGCGCGCATCTGGGCCTGGGCAAAACGGCGCCGTTCGAGCTTGCGTGTGATGGGCATGGTGAGCAGTCCAATCACGGGCACCATCAACTGGCGTTCTACCTCGCCGCCGTGGTGGTTCTTGACGCGGCCAAAGCTGAAGACAGGATTGGCCAGCCGGCCCGCCTGCACCAGGTCTGCTTCCGCGATGCCCAGTTCCGCATACGACGCCTTGAGGCTGTAGTTGTTCAGCATGGCGATGTCGACCGCGCCCGCGACGGTGAGCGGTTGCTGCAGGAGGGCGGCGATATGCGTGTCTGTGGCGCCGGCCGCTACGTCTGGCATGGGCTGGGTGCTGCGCGCGTTGACCAGTTCGCGCACTGCGTCCTGGCCGCCGTCATTGCTGAATGATGCGCAGCCTGACAGCAGCAGGGCTGCGGCGATGGTCAGGAGCCGGAATGGTGTTGCGACGGTTTGCATACGCATTATCAGTGTTGGTGGCCGGCGTGAGGATCGGTCGCCGGCTTGGTGTGCTTGCTCATGTCGTGGCCGGCGTGCGGATCTGCCTTTGGCTGCGCCGGCTTCATTGGCATGTTGTGGCCCGCGTGAGGGTCGGCCGCGGGCGCCTTGTTGCCCATGTCGTCGCCGGCGTGCGCATCGACCTTTGGCGTCGTGTGCTTGCTCATGTCATGACCGGCGTGCGGATCGTCCGCTGACGCGGCGTGCTGTCCCATGTCATGACCGGCATGCGCATGGTTCACCTGTGCTATCGCCGCGTTGGTCGCCTTCCAGTCAGCCACGGAAGGTTCGACGTAAGCCCGGTAGCCGGCAAAGGCGGACTCATAGCTTTGCCCTGCGGCCCATGGCGACGCCACCATGCATGCCAGCAGGGCCAGACCCAGCCGCCTCATGCCGCCACCGTGGCCGGGTAGCCTGCCTGCTCCAGGGCCTGGAGCACAGCCGGGGTACTTTCAGCGGTGTCGATCTGCACTTTGTGATGATGCATGTCGTAGCCAATGAGCGCCTGGGGATCAAGCGCCTTGAGCGCCTTGGTGATGACACCGGTGCAATGGCTGCAGCTCATGTCGGGGACATTCAAGATGATCATGCCAGTATTCCTCGCCAAATGTGGGTGCAGTGGATATTCTGGACTTTGCCACAATGGGAAGGTCAAGGGGGCGCAAATCGTGCGCGCCGCCCTTGACCTTACAATGATGGGAAGGTCGAAGATGGGATTTTAACGCTTGTCAGAGGAGCCCGAGATGAATTCTACACAGCTGGCACTATCCGACATCCCGCCCGAAACGTCGCTGCAGGTGGGCGGGATGAGCTGCGCCTCGTGCGCCGGCAGGGTGGAAAAGGCGCTGCGCGCTGTTCCCGGCGTGGCCGACGCCACCGTCAACCTGGCAACCGAACGCGCCACCGTCTTGTCACAGGGGCGGGCACTCGACCCCGGCGCCCTGATTGCGGCCGTGGAAAAAGCGGGCTACACCGCCCATGCCCAGCACGAAGCAGCGCCCGCCAGGGGCGGCATCCCGGAAGCATGGCAAATTGCCATTGCCGCGCTGCTGACCTTGCCACTCATTGTCCCGATGATCGCGGATGCCCTGGGATTTCACGTCATGCTGCCCGCCTACGTCCAGTTCCTGCTGGCCGCACCCGTCCAGTTCTGGATCGGTGCCCGCTTTTACAGCGGGGCCTGGAAGGCCCTGCGTGCCCGTACCGGCAATATGGACTTGCTGGTGGCGCTTGGCACATCGGCCGCTTTCGGCCTGAGCCTGTACCAATGGCTGGGGCTGGGCATCAGCCACCTGTATTTCGAGGCAGGCGCCGTGGTGATCACGCTGGTTCGCCTCGGCAAGTGGCTGGAAGCACGGGCCAAGCGGCAAACGACGGAAGCGATTCGCGCCTTGCAAGCATTGCGGCCAGACACGGCGCGCGTGCGGCGCGACGGCCAGGAGCGCATGGTGCCGATTGCCTTCCTGCGCGTGGGCGACGAGGTGGTGGTCCGCCCCGGCGAACGGGTGCCCATGGATGGCACCGTGCTCGAAGGGCACAGTCACGCCGACGAATCCATGCTGACCGGCGAGAGCATGCCTGTTGCCAAGGAACCGGGCGGCACGGTGGTGGGCGGCTCGGTCAATGCCGAAGGCTTGCTGGTGGTCCGCGCCAGCGCCATTGGTGCGGAAACCGTGCTGGCGCGCATTATTCGTTCGGTGGAAGATGCGCAGGCCGCCAAGGCCCCCATCCAGCGCCTGGTGGACAAGGTCAGCGCCGTGTTCGTGCCCGTGATCGTGCTGATTGCACTGGCGACGTTTGGCGCCTGGTGGCTGGTCAGCGGTACCTGGGAGGGCGCGCTCATCAACGCCGTGGCGGTGCTCGTGATTGCCTGCCCGTGCGCGCTGGGGCTGGCTACCCCGACCGCCATCATGGCCGGCACCGGCGTTGCCGCGCGCCAAGGCATTCTGATCAAGGATGCCGAAGCGCTGGAACTGCTCCATGGCGTGCAGGTCGTTGCCTTTGACAAGACCGGCACCCTGACCGAGGGCAAGCCCAGGCTCACGGCCTGCGAGGCGGCAGACGGCGACGACGGCGCCCTGCTGGCGCTGGCAGCGGCCGTGCAGCAGGGCAGCGAGCATCCGCTGGCGCGGGCGGTGGAAGCGGCAGCGCGCGAGGCGGGCACGCACGTCGCCAAGGCAGAGGCAACCACGGCAGTGAGCGGGCAGGGCGTGACCGCCACCGTGAACGGGCTGAAACTTGCCCTTGGCAACACGCGCATGATGGCCCAGCACGGCATTGATCTGGGCGCCATGCAAGCCCGGGCACGCGCGCACGAGCAGGCCGGCCGCACGGTGTCGTGGCTGGCGCAGGTGGGCACGGCGCCGCGCCTGGTCGGCATGCTGGCCTTTGGCGATACCGTCAAGGGCGACAGTGCCGAAGCGGTGCGGCGCCTGCGCCAGGCCGGCGTGCGTACCGTCATGCTCACCGGTGACAACGAAGGCAGCGCGCGTCACATTGCCGGGCAAACCGGCATCGACGAGGTGCACGCCCAGCTGATGCCGGACGATAAGGCGCGCATTCTGGGCGAACTGCGCGCCAGTGGCCAGCGGGTGGCGATGGTGGGCGACGGCATCAATGATGCGCCGGCACTGGCCGCGGCCGACATCGGCATTGCCATGGGCGGCGGCACCGACGTGGCCATGCACACGGCGGGCGTGACGCTGATGCGGGGCGACCCGCGCCTGCTGTCGGATGCGATCGACATCTCGCGCCGCACCTACAGCAAGATCCGCCAGAACCTGTTCTGGGCCTTCATCTTCAATATCATTGGCGTGCCGCTGGCGGCCCTGGGGATGCTCAGCCCCATGATTGCAGGGGCGGCAATGGCATTTTCGAGTGTAACGGTGGTGTCCAACGCGCTGTTGCTCAAGCGCTGGTCGGGACAGGGAGGGACGTGATGACGGCGGCAATGGAAATGGGCGCGGCACGCCAGCAGGGCATGCAGAACATCGGTGAAACGGCCAAGGCGTCCGGGGTGTCGGCCAAGATGATCCGGCATTACGAGGCCATCGGCTTGATTGAACCGGCGGTGCGCACCGATGCCGGCTACCGGGTCTATCGCCAGCGCGATGTCGATGTGCTGCGCTTTATCCACCGCAGCCGCGAGCTGGGGTTTTCGCTCGAGCAGATCAAGACGCTGCTGGCCCTGTGGCGCGACAAGCAGCGTGCCAGCAAGGACGTGCGCGCGATGGCGCGCGTGCATATCGAGGAGCTGGATCGCAAGATCGCAGACATGCAGGCCATGAAGCGCACGCTCGAAACCCTGGCCACGCGCTGCCATGGCGACGAGCGGCCGGAGTGCCCGATTCTGGATGACCTGTCGCTCGGTTAAAGCCGGGCGCTCAGGCCGCGTCCGGGTCCATGATGTTCTCGGCCACAAAGACTTCCACGAACTGCATGGGAGTGAGCACGGCGCCCTGGTCTGCTGCCCGGGCCTGGTTTTCGGCCCACAGGTCGCGGATGGCGCCCCGCACCTGCGGCGTGTAGTCCAGCTGGGCCATGACGATGTCTTCCCAGCTGCCTTGCGCAGAAAATGCTTCGCGCAAGGCGGGGGTGGCGTTGTCGAGCTTTGCTTCCATGTCCGGGTCGAGCTTGTCGATTGCCTTGAGGATGAAGGAATCGACCCAGACCAGGAAGGGCTTGCCGGCGTAGCGGTTGAAACCGTCCGGCGGTTCCGCTGTATTATTGGTCGTCATGCTGTCTCCGTGTCGCGCGTTCTTTTGGCCGAATTATGGCATGCCGTGCCCGGCGCGAGGCGCCGCCGATGGCCGCCGCGCGTGGCGCCGGCACTAAGATGTTCCCAACCATTGAAGAAAGCCAAGCTGATGAATTTTGCGTGGAGCGACACAAGTGAGGGCGTCTCGTGGGAGGAGCTGTGCGAACTGTACCGGCTCGCCCCGCTGGGCGACAAGAGCCCGGCCGATCTGGAAACCGTGTTCGGTAACAGCAGGTTCAAGCAATTTGTGTTCGATGATGGCAAGCTGATCGCCGCCGGTCGGGCCCTCTCGGACGGCCTCGACTGCTCGTATATTGCCGATGTCGCTGTACTGCCGGGCTACCAGGGCCGGGGCATTGGCGGCGAACTCGTGCGCAGACTGGTGCAGCTGTCGCGCGGCCATAACAAGATCATCCTGTACGCCGTGCCGGGCGCCGAAGTCTTTTACACGACGCTCGGCTTTCAGCCCATGGCCACCGCGATGGGGATCTTCAAGCACGAAGCGCAGGCTTTCGAGCGCGGTTACCTGATTCGCAGGAACCAGTAAGGGGCCTGCTGTCGCGGGGCCTTCGCCGCCGGGCCGCATGGGGCCGTTTCCGAACCAGCCTTGACGCCTCCCCCTCCCCGGTCTATATTACTGACTCGCAAGTAAGTAACCGGATTCCGCAATGCAATGCCCGTTTGAAACCAAGCCGCGCTGGGAGCGGCGCAAGGATGCGCGCCCTCAGGAATTGCTGGCAGCCGCGCTCGAGCTGTTTGTCGAACGGGGTTTTGCCGCCACCCGGCTGGAAGATGTGGCCAGGCGCGCCGGCGTGTCCAAGGGGACGCTGTACCTCTACTTCACCAACAAGGAAGAGCTGTTCAAGGCGGTGGTGCGCGAAAATATCGTCCCGGCGCTGGGCGAAGCCGAAGGCATCATTTCCAGTTTCGAAGGCCATTCGGCTGACATGCTGCGCTGCATTATCCTGGGATGGTGGGAGCGCATTGGCGCCACCCAGGCTTCCGGCATCGTCAAGCTCGTCATGGCCGAGGCAGGCAATTTTCCCGAACTGGCCAGCTTCTATCACGAAGAAGTCATCACGCGCAGCAGTGACATGATGTCCGCCATGTTCCGGCGCGGCGTGGAGCGGGGCGAGTTTCGCCCGGTCAACGTCGATGTCATGACCCAGGTATTGATTGCGCCCATGCTCATGCTGATCACCTGGAAGCATTCCGTCGGCCCCTGCAACCAGGGCAACCTGCAGCCGATGGCGTTTATCGAATCCTTTCTCGACATGGCGCTGCACGGCTTGCTGCCCACGGATGCGAATCAGGGTGCGGCCTGATCTTGCCAAAACACTCAGGTCAGCGTTTCGGGAGTTTCATCCCCTCCAAACTGCAGACTGTCGCAATTTCCCGCGTTCTCAGTCCCTATCTCGTTAAGATGTGTGAACTGAGGCCGTTCAACGATAAAATATCGGATTATCATTTTTCCATCGAGTACAAAAGATGAATATCGAACAAGCCCGCTTTAACATGATTGAACAGCAGATCCGGCCGTGGAACGTGCTGGACCAGGACGTGCTCGATTCGCTGGTCGTCGTCAAGCGCGAGGATTTTGTGCCCGATGCGTACAAGGCGCTGGCATTTGTCGACACCGAAATCCCGCTGCCGGGCGGCGAGGCGATGCTGACGCCCAAGATCGAAGCGCGCCTGCTGCAGGAAGTACAGCTGAAAAAACATGAAAACGTGCTGGAGATCGGCACCGGTTCCGGCTACATGGCCGCGCTGCTGGCGCACAAGGCGCGCCACGTGACGACCGTGGAAATCGCCCCTGAACTGAAAGCACTGGCCGAGGCGAACCTGGCGCGCGCCGGGGTGACCAACGTGACGGTGGAGCTGGGCGATGGCGCCCAGGGCTGGAGCAAGGGCGCCCCCTACGACGTAATTGTCATTTCGGGCGCGCTCGAAGAGCTGCCGGAAACATTCCTCAAGCAGGTAAAGGTAGGCGGCCGTATTGCCGCCATCATCGGCCGGGCCCCGGTCATGTCGGCCCAGATTACCACCCGCGTGTCGGAGACGGCATATGACACGGTCAAGGTATTCGAGACCAATGTGCAGCAGCTGAAGGCGGCCGTGACAGCGTCGCGCTTCACCTTCTGACCATGCAGCACCTGACCGCGCCCGAGCTGGCGGCCTGGCTGGCCGACCCCGCCCGTCCCAAGCCGCTGCTGCTGGACGTGCGTGAACCTTGGGAATTTGACACCTGCCGTATTGAGGGCGCAACGCTCATTCCCATGAGTACCATTCCTGCCCGCATTGAGGAACTGGATGAGGAAGCCGAAATCGTCTGCATCTGCCACCATGGTGCGCGCAGCATGCAGGTGGCCGCTTTCCTGGAACGCAATGGTTTTGGCAAGACTTTGAATTTGACCGGCGGTGTACACGCCTGGGCGTTGCAGGTCGATCCTTCGATGCCGAAGTACTGATCGTTTAACTTTTGATGACTCCAATGGAGATGGTAATGCAGAAACCCCTTATCGCCGTGCTGATCGCTGGCGCATTCCTTTCGCAGGGAGCCTACGCGGCCGACCTGCTGCAGGTCTACCAGCAAGCCCTGGCCAATGATGCCGTCTACGCCAGTGCCCGCGCGGCGCTCGCAGCGGGCCGCGAAAAGACCACGCAAGGGCGTGCTGCATTGCTGCCAACCATCGGCCTGGACGGCAGCGTCGTGCGCAACGACAGTGAGTCCACCCCGTGGAACGTGGGCACCATCTCTCCAGGTGGCAGCATCATCAGCCGCGGCAATACGGAATACAGCAGTAATACCCACACGCTTACCTTGCAGCAGCCCCTGTTTCGCTGGGCGAACTGGCAAACCTATCAGCTCAGCAAGCTGCAGCAGGCCCAGGCAGAAGCGCAGTTTGCCCAGGCCCAGCAAGATCTGATCACGCGCGTGTCGCAGGCCTACTTTGATGTACTGGCCGCCCAGGACACGCTGGAACTGAACCGCGCCCAGAAATCGGCCACCACCGAGCAGCTTGCCTCTGCCAAGCGCAATTTTGAAGTGGGCACCCAGACCATTACCGACACTCACGAAGCGCAGGCCGCTTATGACCTGGTCGTGGCGCAGGAGTTTGCTGCCATTAACGACCTGGAAAACCGCAAGAGCGCGCTGCAAGCCATCATCGGTACCGAGCCGGGGGTACTGGCTCCGCTCAAGCCAGGTGTGGTCCTTGCCACGCCAGAGCCTGCCGTCATCGATCCATGGGTAAGCTCGGCCCAGACCCAGAATTACGGCGTGGTCAGCGCCCAGCTGGCATATGAAGCGTCCAAACGTGAAATCCAGCGCCAGCGCGCCGGCCACTACCCGACGCTGGACCTGGTGGCGAACGCCCGCCGCACCAGTAACAGCGGACAGATCAATAACCTGTCGGGCAATAGCCTGAACAAGGCCATTGGGGTGCAGTACAGCGTGCCCCTTTTCAGCGGCTTTGCCGTCACCAGCCGCGTGCGCGAAGCCATCGCACTGGAAGAAAAATCGCGCAATGACCTGGAAACCACGCGCCGCAACGCCGCCCAAGTGGCACGCCAGGCTTTCCTCGGCGTCAATAGCGGTCTGGCCCAGGTGCGGGCCCTGCAGGCAGCGGAAGTCTCCAGCACCTCGGCGCTGGACTCCAACAAGCTCGGTTATCAGGTGGGCGTGCGGATCAATATCGACGTGCTCAATGCCCAGCGCCAGCTGTACCTGACCCGCCGCGACCTGTCGCGCGCCCGGTACGACACCATCATGAACGGCCTGCGCCTGCAGGCAGCGGCCGGCTCCCTGCAGGAATCGGACCTGTTGCCGGTGAACGCGCTGCTTGCAAAATAAGCGCACAGCACGCCCGAAAAAAACGCCCACGTGGCGTTTTTTTTATCCGACAGCGGCCAGGCCCGAGAAATAGCCGATTTCGCAAATGCGCCGGTTTCGCGCTATAGTTCATGGGGCGCTGTCCTGTCAGGGACAGCAATCCCGCCCCCGAACGAGGCCTGGAACTGCTATCTTGCTTGAGCCGATTGAACCGCCCGACGAAGCTGCGCGCATGGCGGCCCTGCGCCGCCTGAACCTGCTCGACACTGCGCCCGAAGAACGCTTCGACCGCATCACCCGCACCGCCCGGCGCCTGTTCCAGGTGCCGATTGCCAGCATCACCCTGGTCGACAGCCACCGCCAGTGGTTCAAGTCCTCTCCCGGGCTGCAACTGCGCCAGACGCCGCGCAATGTCTCGTTCTGCGGGCATGCGATCCTCAGCGAGCGCCCGATGGTCGTCGCCGATGCCCATGCCGACCCGCGCTTTGCCGACAATCCCCTGGTGACCGGTGAACCGCATATCCGCTTCTATGCCGGCATGCCGCTGCATGCAGCGGGCGGCGCCCGCGTGGGCACACTGTGCGTGATCGACACCGTGGCGCGCCCGTTTGGCCGGCAGGACGTGGCGGCCCTGGCCGACCTGGCCATGTGGGCCCAGACTGAACTCAATCTGTACACCCTCGAGCAGGCCACTGCCATCACGCGCGAGAAGGAAAGCCGCCTGCACGCGATCGTCGAGCACGCGGGCGAGGCCGTCATCACCATTGACGACCAGGGCCTGGTGGAGACCTTCAACCCGGCAGCCCAACGCATCTTCGGCTACCGGGCGGACGAAATGGTTGGCCAGCCAGTGATGCGGCTGGCGGCGCGCCGCGACCGCCGCGCCGTGGCGCACGGCGTCCGGAGCCTGGGACGCACCGGTATCGACGGCGGGGCGCCGATCAGCCGCCAGGTGTTTGCCGAGCGCCGCAGCGGCCAGCGCTTCCCGGCCAGCCTGGTGGTGAGCGAAATGCGCATTGGCGAACGCCGCGCCTTTACCGGACTGGTTCGCGACATCTCGGAGCAGCGCCGTACAACCGGCCAGGCGCGCCGCGTCAACCGTCAGCTGGCGCACACACTGGGACTGCAGCAAGCCATTTTCGACAGTACCGACTACGCCATCATCGCCGTCGACATGCAGGGCATGGTGACCATGTTTAACGACGGCGCCCAGCGCATGCTCGGCTACACCGAAGACGAAATGCGGGCCCTCGGCTCGCTCGCCATCCTGCACGATCCGGCCGAACTACACGAGCGCGGCCAGGCCCTGGCGGCCGAACTGGCAGCGCCCCTGGCTGCCGCCAGCGAAGCCATCGTGGGCCGCGCGCGCCAGGGCAGGCGCGACGAGCGGGAATGGACCTATGTACGCAAGGATGGCAGCACGCTGCCGGTCAATCTGTCCATTACCGCCGTGTGGGATGAGCAGCACGTGCTGTCCGGCTTTGTGTGCATTGCGCAGGACGTGTCGGAGCGCAAAAAGATGGAGCAGCTCAAAAACGAATTCATTTCCACGCTCTCGCACGAGCTGCGCACGCCGCTGACATCGATCCGCGGCTCGCTCGGACTGCTGGCCGGCGGCGCCGCCGGTGCCATGCCTGGCACGGCAAAGACGCTGCTGGACGTCGCCAACAAGAACTGCGCCCGCCTGGTACGCCTCATCAACGATATCCTGGACGTGGAAAAGATCGAGTCCGGCACCATGCGCTTTGACCCGGTGGTGCAGCCATTGCTGCCGCTGGTGGAGCAGGCGGTGGCGGCCACCCATGCCTATGCCGAGCAGTTCCAGGTCAGTTTTGATGTGCGCTCCGATGCGGGCGACATCGTCGTTGCCGCCGACGCCGACCGCCTGCAGCAAGTGATCGTCAACCTGCTCTCGAACGCATCCAAATTCGCACCCGCGGGCGACGTGGTGGAAGTGCGGGTGCGGCGCCTGAAACACAGTGCGCGCCTGTCGGTGATCGACCACGGCGTGGGCATTGCGCCATCGTTTCGCGACCGCATTTTCCAGAAGTTCGCCCAGGCCGACGCCACCGACAGCCGCCGGAAGGGCGGCACCGGCCTCGGACTGAACATCTCGCGCGCCATCATCGTCAAGCATGGGGGCACCATGGATTTTTCCAGCGAGCCGGGCGTGCGTACCGAGTTTTTTTTCGACCTGCCGCTGGCCGGCCCGGCCTGAACCTGCTTTCCTACACCGACAACCATGAATGAACTCAAGCGTATTCTCTACGTCGAGGACGATCCCGACATCCAGATGGTGGCTCAGATGGCGCTTGAAGTCGTGGGCGGGTTCACGCTGCGCGCCTGCAGCTCCGGCCACGAAGCGCTGCAGGCCGCCGCCGGGTTTGCGCCCGACCTGATCCTGCTGGACGTGATGATGCCGGGCCTGGACGGCCCCGCCACGCTGGCCCGCTTGCGCGAGCTGGAGGCCACCGCCACCACGCCCGCCATCTTCATGACGGCCAAGGTGCAGCCGGCCGAGGTCACGTATTTCAAGTCGCTGGGCGCGGCCGGCGTGATCGCCAAGCCGTTCGACCCCATGGACCTGCCGCAGCAGGTGCGCCGCCTATGGCAGGAGGGCGGTGCATGAGCGACGACGATATCGAGGCCAGGGTGGACCTGATGGCCAGGGTATTCATTGCGCGCCTGCCGGTGCGCTTTGAAAAAATGCAGGAAGCGTTCGCGCTGTGCCGGGCCAGCCCGCAGGCGCCGGAAAACTGGCTGGAGCTGCACCGGCTGCTGCATTCGCTGGCCGGCGCTGCCGGTACCTTTGGCTGCGATGGGCTGGGCGTGCAGGCATCGCGCATCGAACAGCGCATCACGGATTTGCTGGCGCTGCCCGAACGCACGCACAATCACGTCGAGGAGATCGGCCACGCACTGGCCGGCCTGCAAGCTGCAGCCTGAGCCGGGCGCGGTGTCGTACCGGTAAAGCTGAAAGGCAAGCACTGCCCGCCAGTGTGGACGGGTGCCGGCAAATCTACAGCCGCACTTCGCCCTTGCGCTCGATCAGCTCGATCTTGTAGCCATCGGGGTCGGTGACAAAGGCGATCATGGTGGTGCCACCCTTGACCGGGCCCGGCTCGCGCGTGACATTGCCGCCGTTGTCCTTGACCGACTGGCAGGCGCTCACGATGTCGTTGGCCGCAATGGCGATGTGGCCGTAGGCCGTCCCCATCTCGTACTGGTCCACTCCCCAGTTGTAGGTCAGCTCCAGCTCCGCGTGGTCGGGATTGCTGCCGTAGCCGACAAAGGCCAGCGTGTACTTGTATTCCGTGTTTTCGCTGGTGCGCAGCAGTGTCATGCCGAGCACCTTGGTGTAGAAATCGATAGAGCGCTGCAGGTCGCCGACCCTGAGCATGGTGTGCAAGATGCGCATCGTGATCCTGAAAAAATGGAAGTGGGAAGCTGCGATTCTAAGCGCTCTGCCGATTATGTGCTGGGCAGTGCCCTATGCCTGCAGCGTCGATTCAAGCGTGATCTCGGCGTTGAGCAGTTTGGAGACCGGGCAGTTTTCCTTGGCGTCCGCCACGGCTGCGTCAAACGCGGCCTGGTCGGCACCCGGGATGTCTGCGGTGAGGGTCAGGTGCACGGCCGTGATGGTAAATCCCGCGCCTTCCTTTTCCAGCGACACGTTGGCGGTGGTGGACAGGCTCCTGGCGGTCATGCCTTTTTCGCCCAGCTTGCCCGACAGTGCCATGGTGAAGCAGCCGGCATGCGCCGCGCCGATCAGTTCCTCGGGGTTGGTCCCGGGGCCGTTTTCAAAGCGTGTATTGAAGCCGTACTGGGTCTGGTCAAGCACGCCGCTCTGGGTGGAAATGCTGCCCTTGCCGTCCTTGATGCCGCCGCTCCAGACTGCGCTGCCCGATCGTTTGATGGTCATGATGATCTCCTTGATGTGAGAGCATCATCATGGCCAATCAGGCCGGCACCATCTGTACGCAGGCGCACATATGGGTCGCTTACTTCTTGTCCCCGGGCGGGGTCAGGGTATCGTGGTCGCGCATGCCTTGCTCGGCGTCGGCGCGCGGCTTGGCCTGGCCCGGCTCGGTATGGTCCATGGCAGCATCCTGACCGCGCATGCCGTGCAGGTCGGTATCGACCAGGCCTTGTTCGAGGTCGCTCGCCGCCTGCTTCATGATGCCGCGTTCCGGCTTGGCGTGGCCGTCGGGCGACTCGTCGCGCTCGTGCGGGAGGCGCTTGACGTCATCGTCGTGGATCTTGGCGTCGGTGTTGATCTTGCGGTCCGGGGTCTCGGCTACCATGTGCTGCTCCTTGTTTTCAATGGCTGCTCCTTGTTTTCAATGGCTGCATGTTAGCGCTTCGCCATCATCGTGGTCGCGCAATTGGATGATGTAATTTTGCAATAAAACCGTTACCATCGATATTTTTCCGGTAACGAGACCGACGTGACGACGCACCTGGCCCATGAGCATGAAGTGACCCATTGCCACAATTGCGGCGCAGCAGTGCAGTATCACTATTGTTCCCTGTGCGGACAGGAAACGCGGCTACATGTGGCCAGTGCCGGCGAGTTCGTGCACGAATTCATCGGCCACTACGTGGCACTGGAAGGCAAGCTGTGGGAGACGCTGCGCTTTCTGATGCTGCGGCCCGGCTTTCTGAGCGCCGAGTACATCGGCGGCCGCCGCAAGCGCTACATTGAACCCTTGCGGGTCTACCTTACCCTGTCGCTGCTGTTTTTTGCCGTGCTCAAGCTGGGCGGTCCGCCCGTGGTCGATGTGGCGGGCGATCCGGGCGCCGCGGCGCCGCGTGCGGCCCAGGTGGCGCCGCGCGGCACTGCCGTGACCAGCCCGGAAGAGCAGGCCATGCGCAGCGCGGCGGCGATCGCCTCGCCGGCGCTGGAAAACAAGGTCAATGCCTTCCTGCAGTTGTCCAGTGCTGAAAAGAACCGGGCCTTGCAGGGCGCATTTTTCAAGTACGTGCCGTATGCGATGTTCCTGCTCATGCCGCTTTTTGCCCTCTATCTCAAGCTGCTGTACCTGGGAAGCGGGCGGCACTACGGTGAACACTTCCTGTTTGCCCTGCACAGCAATGCCTTTGCCTTCGGCATGTTCAGCGTGATCATCGTGGTGGGGTTCGCCGGCATCGCCCTGCTCACCTTTGCCTGTGTCGTGTGGCTGTTTGCATGGCTGCCCATGGCCATGCAGCGCGTCTATGGCGGCCCGCGCTGGCTGACCTTTGTGCGCTGGCAGGCCTTGTCGGTCCTGCACCTGATCAGTATTGCCGCCGCCATCATGGGCGCCATGGGGATAGCGGTGGTGGCTTAGACCGGCGGCGTATCGGACGGCTCCCACAGTTCGACCTTGTTGCCCTCCGGGTCCAGGAACCAGCCAAAGCGGCCATAGTCGAACGATTGCACTTCGCCGGCCAGGGTGGCGCCGGCCTGCGTCACCTGGCGCAGCGCGCCGTCCAGGTCATCGACCACCAGGTTGACCATGAAGCTTTGCTGCGATGGCGCGAAATAGTCGGTACTGTCCTTGAAGGCGCTAAATACCGTGCACCCGCCCGGGGGCATGGTCGCCGGCAGAAAGGGCGCAAATTCGCCCATGGCCGGCACGCCGAGCGTGTCTTCGTACCATTTCATGAGCGCTGCCGGGTCTTTCGATTTGAAGAAGATGCCGCCTACGCCGAGTGCCTTTGCCATGATGGCTCCTGAATATGATGGTGAGAATGCGGGTGAGAATGTCGTTCAGTGGTGGCGCCGCGCTTGCCGCCCGGCGTCCGGAAAACTATACTGTGCAGGCATACAGCATTCCTGCCAGCGCCGCCGTATGGCAGAAGCAGTCATTATGGGTTAATCTCCTGCGTGACGCCATCCTCCATCCCCGAGACAACTATGCCAGCACCGCAAGAGACGCAAAAAACCATCGCGCTGGTCGTGCGGGCCAATACTGCCGGCATCGGCGAGCCGGTGGCGCGCATTGTCGGCTTCCTGCAAGGCGCAGGCTACCGGGTGGTGCTGGAAAGCGATACCGCTTCCCATCTGGACGTGCCGGGACTGGAATCGATGAGCGCGGCCGCCATCGGCGAAGTGGCGGTGGCTGCCATCGTCATGGGTGGCGACGGTACCATGCTGGGCATCGCGCGCAAGCTGGCGCCCTTCAATACGCCGCTGATCGGCATCAACCAGGGCCGCCTCGGCTTCATGACCGATATTCCCATCGAGCGCATGATCCCGGCCGTGGAAGCAATCCTCTCGGGCCAGTCGCGTGCCGAAAAGCGCACCCTGCTCGAAGGGCGCGTCATGCGCGACGGCGTCATGATTGCCTGCGGCCTGGCGGTGAACGATGTGGTGGTGGCGCGCGGCGCCGGCGCCGGCATGGTGGAACTGCGGGTGACGGTCGACGGCATCTTCATGTACAACCAGCGCTCCGATGGCCTCATCATCTCCACCCCCACCGGTTCCACCGCCTACGCGCTGTCGGCCGGCGGCCCCCTGCTGCATCCGAGCTTGAATGGCGTGGTGCTGGTGCCGATTGCCCCGCACGCCCTGTCCAACCGCCCGATCGTGGTGCCCGATTCGAGCGAGATCGTGGTCGAAATCGTCAGCGGGCGCGATGTGAGCGTCAACTTCGACATGCAGACCTTTGCCAGCCTGGCGCATGGCGACCAGATCGTCATTTCGCGCTCGCCCAACCACATCACCTTCCTGCACCCGCGCGAGTGGAGCTACTACCACACGCTGCGCGAAAAACTGCACTGGAACGAATATCCATCGGGCGAAGGCAAGCTGCGCTAGGCGCCGCCTTCCCCACCGACCACTCTCGAATATCACTTCATGCTGCGTACACTCTCCATCCGCGACTTTGTCATTGTCGAATCGATCGAACTGGAATTTTCCAGCGGCTTTTCCGTCTTCACCGGCGAGACCGGTGCCGGCAAGTCGATCCTGATCGACGCGCTGCAGCTGGCGCTGGGCGGGCGCGGCGACGCCAGCGTGGTGCGCGAAGGCGCCGTCAGGGCCGACATCAGCGCCGATTTTTCCGTCAGCGGCGAAGCAAAGGCATGGCTGGAGCAGCACGACTTTGCCAGCGACGATGGCGGCGCGCTGCTGCGGCGCGTGATCGACAACGCCGGCCGCTCCAAGGCGTATATCAATGGCGTGGCCGCCACCGCGTCGCAGCTGCGCGAACTGGGCGACATGCTGGTCGACATCCACGGCCAGCACGCACACCAGTCGCTGCTCAAGACGGACGCCCAGCGCGCACTGCTGGACAACCAGGCCGCCTTCAAGGAAGCCGGCGTGGCCGACGACGTGCAGGCCGTCACTGCGCTGTACAAGCAATGGCGCACCTTGACGCGCCAGCGCGAAGAATTTGAAAACGATGCCAGGAACGTGCTGCTCGAGCGCGAGCGCCTGGAGTGGCAGGTGGCGGAGCTGGAAAAGCTGGCCGTCAAGCCCGGTGAATGGGCCGAGATCGGCAATGAGCACAGCCGCCTGTCGCACGCGGCCAGCCTGCTCGAAGGCGCCCAGGAAGCGCTGGCTGCCATCTCCGAATCCGACCATCCGATCCTGTCGCAGCTGTCTTCGCTCAACCAAAAGCTGGGCAAGCTGGTGGACGTGGACGCGGAACTGCAGCCGGTGCTCGACTGCATGGAGCCGGCCCGCATCCAGCTGCAGGAGGCGGTGTACGCGCTCAACGCCTACCTGGACCGGGTGGAGCTGGACCCCGAGCGATTGCGCCAGGTCGAAGCGCGGCTCGATGCCATTCACAGCACCGCGCGCAAGTTCCACGTCACGCCCGACGAACTGCCGGACGAACATGCCGCGCTGTCGGAGCGCCTGCGCCAGCTGGCCGACGCCACCGACCTGGAAGGCCTGCGCAAGCAGGAAGAGAAGATCCAGGCCAGCTACCTGCAAGCGGCCAAAAAACTCACCAGGACCCGCACGGCGGCAGCGGCATTATTGAGCACCCAGGTAACGGCCGCCATGCAGGAATTGAACATGACCGGCGGCAGCTTCGTGGTGGGCCTGAATCCCGGCGAGCCTTCGGCCCACGGCGTGGAGCAGGTGGAGTTCCTGGTGGCGGGCCACGCCGGCGTGGCCCCGCGCCCGCTGGCCAAGGTGGCGTCCGGCGGCGAACTGGCGCGCATTGCGCTGGCCATCTCCGTCATTACGTCCAACGCCACCACCACGCCCACGCTGATCTTTGACGAAGTTGACAGCGGCATTGGCGGCGCCGTGGCCGAGGTGGTGGGCCGCCTGCTCAAGCGCCTGGGCCAGGAACGCCAGGTGCTGTGCGTGACCCACCTGCCGCAGGTGGCCAGCCAGGCCAACCAGCACTTCCAGGTTGCCAAGGGCCTGCTGGCCAACGGCAAGACGGTGTCGCACATCGATGTCCTCGACAGCAAGGCGCGGGTCGAAGAAGTGGCGCGCATGCTGGGCGGGGTCGAGATCACCGCCACCACGCGCAAGCACGCGCGCGAACTGCTGGCCTCCTGATATGGATATCCCGCTCATTGCCGACATCACCGCCCGCATCAAGCTGCTGCGCACCGCACGGGGCGGGCGCGACGAGCCTTTGCCGCCCGGTGAATACAAGGGCGTCATCAGCGCGCGGGGCCAGCATTTTTCCTTCCGCTGCATGCTGCCGGAGGACGGCGGCCTTGGCCTGGGCGAGTCCGTCACTGTCGATATCGAATTTGTCTTTCCCGACCTGGCGCTGCCGATCTTTCGCGCCAACGGCGAATTCAATCTGTGGGAAGGCGGCGTGATCGGCTACGGCCGCGTGCTCAAGGTGCGCGAGCGCACCTGATCTCTACCTTTCGGCACATGCGCTGCCGGCCTCGATTTCCTACACTGCTGTTTCAGGTCCACCGCTGCGGTGGACCATCTCCAGCAACCCTGTACAGGAATTTCGATGAACAAGAATATCAGTCACTCCCTGGCCGTTCTCGCCACCCTGGCCTGCGTGCCCGCCGCCGCCGCCGACTATTACGTGGGTGCCGCCGTCGGCTCGCGCGGCAATATGCATATCGACACTGGCGCCGGCCGTCTCGAACCAGAAAACAGGCCGCAGCCGTTTGCCCTCTACACAGGCTTTGACTTCACCGACCGCGTCGCCATTGAAGCGGGCCTGGTCACGTTTGGCGACTATCGCTACACCGGCGCGCGCAAGATCAGCATGGGTGGCCTGTACCTCGCGGCCAAGGGCAGCATTCCGATTTCGCAATCCTGGACGGCGTTCGGCAAGCTGGGCGCGGCGCGCCATGCAGTCCGGGTCACGGGGGAGGGTTTTCCGGTCAAGGAACAGAACAAGGTCACGCCCATGCTGGGCCTCGGGCTTGGCTACACCATCACCCAAAGCCTTGAGCTGAACCTGGAACTGGTCCACTATGGCCGCGTGAAGAGTCCCACGTCACAGCTGACGTTCCGTAAGCTGCAGGCAGGCGTGAGCTACAGTTTTTAAACTCAGAACTGATACGTCAGCATGGTGAGGGCCGTCACGGCGCCCGGACGCACGGTGCGCGGGCTGGCGGCGGCACTGCCATGCAGGCGTCCATGGCGCAGCAGCGTGGTGAGGGTGTATTTGGTCGACAGCTGCCAGCTCCAGTAGGGGCCGATCTGCACGTCGCGCAAACCGCTCCTGACCGCATACAGCGGCACACCCGCCTCCACCTGGCCGGGCGGCACGGCGAAGTCGGCCTGCAGCGCGGAACGGTTGGCGTAGGTCGCTTCCATGTCGATGCCGATGTTATGGTGTTCAGCGATCGGCATCCCGGCAGTACTGCCAAGGCGCAGGCGCAGCCCGCGGTGATCGATACTGCCGCCGTACATGAGAGAGGCGCGTACATTCACGCCCTGGATCACGTTGTAGCGTACAAAGGCGCCCGCTTCCGGGGTGATCTTGCGGCGCCTTTCGCTGCCGCGCTCCGTCCGGACCCGCACCCGCGAGACGGTAGGCGCCACCTGCAAGCCGTACTGCACTTCCGGCTGGCGCGACAGGCGTATGCCCACCGTGTTCATGTCGATGAATACCCCGTTCGCGAACTGCGCCGCAATCAGTGGTGCCACGTACGTCTCACGCTGGGCGCTGCCTTCCGCTGTGGGCGAGTTGGCCACTCCCAGCGAAAGGTACACATCCTTCGAGCCCTCAGGCATGTTCATGTGCGTTACCTGGGCCAGGCAGGGAGCCGTGCAGGCCAGGGCGGCGAGCAGGCTTGCGCCTTTTGTCAGTTGATGTCTCATTTTCAGATATAACCCATTTCCAGTCCGCGCAGCACGGCGCGCACGCGGTCGCGCACGGCGAGCTTGGACAAAATGCTGGAGACGTGATTTTTTACAGTCCCCTCGCTCGGCCCCAGGGCGGCGGCAATTTCCGCGTTGTTCAGGCCTGCGGCCATCAGCGCCAGTACTTCCGTTTCACGCTCCGTCAGTGCGCTGCGCACCGTATCGAGGGCGGGGCGGCGACTGCTTTCAAACGAGGCGCGGGTGCGCTCGGTCAGGGCAGGGCGAAACAGCGTGTTCCCGGCGGCGACGCTGCGAATGCCGTCGGCCAGGCGCTCAAGCGAAATATCCTTGAGCAGAAAGCCCCGGGCGCCCAGGCGCATGCCCTCGAACAGGGCATCGTGATCGTCAAAGGTGGTAAGCAGGATCACGGGCGGCAGCCGGCCCTGTTCGCGGCGCAGCAGTTCGATGCCGGAACACTGCGGCATGCGCACGTCCAGCAGCACCACGTCAGCTGCGGTGGCGGCAATGATGCCGACCGCGTCCAGGCCATCGGCCGCCTCGGCCACCACCCGGATATCGGGCGTCAGTTCCAGCAGGCCGCGAATGCCGCTGCGTACCAGCATCTGGTCATCGACCAGGATCACGCGGATCATGCCCCGCTCCGGGCCAGCGGCAGCGAGATGCTGAGACCAAATCCGCGGCCCTCGTGGCTCACCGCGTGCAGCGCGCCGCCTTGGTCGTCCACGCGCTCGCGCATCCCGCGCAGGCCATTGCCGTCAGGCGCCGCTCCGCGGCCTTTCCCGTTGTCGTCCACCCGCAGGATGATGCTGTCGCCGTGCGCCCGCAGGTCGATGGTGAGCTCCGTCGCGCCCGAATGGCGCACCGCATTGGTCAGCGCCTCCTGGGTGCAGTGAAACAGGGTGTGGGCCAGCGCCGGCGAATCGATGCTGAGCCGGTCATCGACGTGCAGGTCGATGCGCAGGGTTGGAATACCGGCGCACAGGGTGGCAATGGCCGCGCCCAGATCAATGCGCTGCTCACCGCGCTCGCTGCTGACCACTTCCCGCACTTCCGCCAGCAGGCTGCTGGCCAGCTGGCGCGACGTGCGCAGCGGCGCCGTGGCATCGCTTCCGGCCTGGCGCAGTGCCAGGTCAAGGTGCAGGTTCAATGCCGTCAGATGGTGGCCCACGGCGTCATGCAGGTCGCGCGCAATGCGGTTGCGCTCGCCGCTGCGTACCGTATCGGCAAGCATGGACTGGGTGGCCAGCAGGCTGGCATTGGCCGCCGCCAGCTGCATGCGCATGGCGCGTTCGGCCAGCGCGATGCGGGCCGCCGAGAAAGCGATCGCCTGGAACGACAGCCCCATGAACAGGTGCATGGCATGGGTGGCAATGGCGTCGCTGCCCAGATACGGGATGCGCAGCAACGCCATGTATGCGAAGGTCGCCACCAGCAGCAGCGACTGCACGGCCAGCCACGCCAGCGCCCGCCGGAAGGGCAGCACGATGGCCAGTTGCGCCGCCAGCACGTACAACAGCGATGACACGCCCAGCACGGCCACGGCCATCTGGGCCGCGAGCATGGTGCGGGCCAGACGGCTGTGCCGCGGCAGACGCGATCCCAGCCACAGCAAGATGGTAAATGCCGCCGTCGCCAGCGACTGCCAGGCAATAAAGAGAACAAAGATCAGCTGTTCGTGGCCGGAGCCGGCGCGCACTGCCGACGGCGGCTCGGCAAACAGGCCGGCCAGCGCCGTGAGCAGGACGCCGATGGGCGTATTGCGGTCGCCATTGCCCACACCGTCGGCCAGGTATGCAACCACTTCGAGCCCGCCGAACAGCAGGCTGCCCAGAACGCCGATGAGCGCAACGCGGTTTGTTCGGTACCAGATGAGCATGCAGGGGCCAGGTAAGTGAAAGGGGCGACGCGCGAATGGAGCGAAGCGCGGCCATTCTACGTGACTGTCCTGTCGGGGAACAGTGCCGAAAGTCATATGGACGGGGCGGCCCGATTGGCCTAGAATCGCGCCGCCCCCCCATCGAACCGCCACCCCATGCGACAACTGTTACTGACTGCCTGTTTTCCGCTTGCCTGCACCGCCGCCGAGGTGCCGCAGGTGACGGTGACGGCCCAGCGCGATGCGGAATGGGCTTCCTACCGCCATGCGTACAGGGCCGCAGCCGGTTTCGATGTCCACCTGCGCACCCGCCCCTTGATCCAGGCGCACATGCAGGTGCGTCCCCTGCGGCCGGGCACAAGTCTGGACGGCTTGCAGATCCAGCTTGCCAGCGCATCGATGACGCTGAACCTGCCGGTGGATGGCATCGGCCGCGCCCAGCTGCCCATGCTGAAGACAGCCTACGATGAAGATGCCGTGCTGCGCCTGAACCGCCAGAAAGGCCATTACCGGTTTTCCGGCCGCTATTCGATCCGCGAGCGTGACGATGGCGTGTACGGGACGGCGCTGCTGCGCGACGCCTGCGAACAGATGATAAGCGCCCAGCGCGCGTCCGGCGCCCGCCTGCGGCTGATGGGCAAAAAGTGCGCGGGGGTCAGGTTCATCTTCGCGCCATCCGACGCTGGCGCCGCCATCACCAGCCGCAGCGGCGATGGCAAGGCCGCCACCATCGCCACGGTGGACGCGGAACCGTTCGAAAGCGGCAGCCTTGGCATGTACAAGGTCGCCATATATCGCTTTGATGCGTGGCCGGCAGGGGGAGAGGTGATCACGTCAAAGCGCCCGCTGGCCATCGGTACCGTCTACGAATAACCGGCCCGGGGCGCGCCGGCGAGGCACGCCTTATAATGGCGCTGCCGCAAATAACCGACAGCTCCCATGGCCTACCGCAAAGAACCACCCCATACCCACGGCACCGTTGCCAAGTGCGCCGTCGTGCTGGTCAACCTGGGCACGCCCGATGCGCCCACCACGCCCGCGGTGCGGCGCTACCTCAAGCAGTTCCTGTCCGATCCGCGCGTGGTGGAAATTCCGCGCGCCGTGTGGTGGTTCATTCTCAACCTGATCATCCTGCCGTTTCGCTCGTCCAAATCGGCCGCCAAGTATGCCAGCATCTGGACCAGCGAAGGCTCGCCGCTCAAGGTCCACACGCACAAGCAGGCAACGCTGCTGCGCGGGCTGCTGGGCCAGCGCGGCCACAAGGTGGCGGTGGCCATGGCCATGCGCTACGGTTCGCCGTCGCTGCCGGAAGTGCTGGACCAGCTCAAGGCCGAAGGCTGCGACAAGATTGCCATCCTGCCGGCTTACCCGCAGTATTCCGGCACCACCACCGCGTCCATCAACGATGCCGTATTCGCCCATTACGCCCAGGTGCGCAATGTGCCGGAACTGCGCTCGGCGCGCAATTACCACGACGATCCCGGCTACATCGGCGCCCTGCGCGACAGCGTGCTGGCGCATTGGGAAAAAAACGGGCGCAGCGAGATGCTGGTCATGAGCTTTCACGGCGTGCCAAAGCGCACCCTGTTGCTGGGCGACCCTTATCACTGCGAATGCCACAAGACGGCACGCCTGCTGGCGACCGAGCTGGGGCTGGGACCGAAGCAGTACATGGTCACCTTCCAGTCGCGCTTCGGCAAGGCCGAATGGCTGCAGCCGTACACGGCGCCCACGCTGGTGCAGCTGGCCAGGGATGGCCTCCAACGGGTGGACGTGATGTGTCCCGGTTTTACCAGCGACTGCCTGGAAACCCTGGAAGAAATTTCAATGGAAGCAAGGCACGACTTCACGGCCGCCGGTGGCAAGCAATTCCACTACATTGCCTGCCTTAATGAATCACCGAGCTGGATCAATGCCCTGGCCGACATTGCCGAGCAGCACATGCAAGGCTGGCCAACCCGGCTGTCGCCGGCGCAGGCCGATGCGCGTAGAAAAGATGCAGAAACCGGTCGCGCCAGCGCCGTCCGGATGGGGGCGCAATAGCGCGCTGCGGGTGCCCTGCGGGCCGGCTTAAAAAACCGGGACCAGCGGCGTCAAGCCGGCGTACACGATCCACGCCAGTGCAAGCACGGTGTAGACCACGACACTGACGGCAATAACGGGCAACTTCATGATCGGCTCCTGGACGCTGCGGGCGAGAGATTCGCCTGTGCCAGCGCATGATTTACATAGTAATCCGTCCAGGCTTTTAGTAAATGCCCAAATTGGTAAGAGTTGTAACACGGCTTACAGAGCCACCCGCGCGGCCGGTCCACAAATATCCCTTGAAACTGTAGGTTATCGCCCCATATGGATGCCTGTGTGGTTAGCAAGACACGTCAACTAAACAGCTAAGTCATTGATAGTAGGAGTTTTTTCGATGCAAGACCAAGAAAACCAAGAAGTGTCCCAGACTACGGAAGACGTGAACGAGGCGCCGGCCACGGAACCGGGCGAGCCGGGTCTGGAAGACCAGCTGGCTGCGGCCGAAGCCAAACTGGCCGAGATGCACGACGCCTTCATGCGTGCCAAGGCCGAAGGCGAAAATATCCGCCGCCGGGCCCAGGAAGATGTGTCCAAGGCGCACAAGTTCGCCATCGAAAGCTTCGCCGAGGCCATGGTGCCCGTGCGCGACAGCCTGGAAATGGCGCTCAAGGTCGAGAACGCCTCGGTAGAGTCGCTCAAGGAAGGCGTGGAAATGACGCTCAAGCAGCTTACCTCCGCCTTCGAGAAAAACCGCCTGGTGGAAGTCATGCCGGCCGTGGGCGACAAGCTCGACCCGATGAAGCACCAGGCCGTGGCCGTGGTGCCGGCCGACCAGGAAGCCAATACCGTTGTCAATGTGTTGCAAAAAGGCTACATGATTGCGGATCGCCTGTTGCGTCCAGCCATCGTCACCGCTGCGCAAGCGAAATAAATACGAGCTTGGGCTGGCCGGCACTTGAAAGTGCGCCAGTCCGCCAAATATTCAAGCTATCTGAAACTAGTAATTAAAAGGAAAAAATCATGGGCAGAATTATCGGTATCGACCTGGGAACGACTAACTCCTGCGTCGCGATCATGGAAAATGGTCAGCCAAAGGTAATCGAGAATGCAGAAGGCGCACGCACGACGCCGTCGATCATTGCTTATCAGGAAGATGGCGAGATCCTGGTTGGCGCGCCGGCGAAACGCCAGGCCGTCACCAATCCCAAGAACACCCTGTTCGCGGTCAAGCGCCTGATCGGCCGTAAGTTCGACGAGAAAGAAGTGCAGAAGGACATCGGCCTGATGCCTTACTCGATCATGAAGGCCGACAATGGCGACGCCTGGATTGGCGTACGCGACAAGAAGCTGGCCCCGCCGCAAATCTCGGCGGAAGTGCTGCGCAAGATGAAAAAGACGGCCGAAGATTACCTGGGCGAAGAAGTGACCGAAGCGGTCATCACCGTGCCTGCGTACTTCAATGACTCGCAGCGCCAGGCAACCAAGGATGCCGGCCGCATCGCGGGCCTGGACGTCAAGCGCATCATCAACGAGCCTACCGCGGCTGCCCTGGCCTTTGGTCTGGACAAGACCGACAAGGGCGACCGCAAGATTGCCGTGTATGACCTGGGCGGCGGCACGTTCGACGTCTCGATCATCGAGATTGCCGACGTCGAGGGTGAAAAGCAGTTCGAAGTGCTCTCGACCAATGGCGACACCTTCCTGGGCGGCGAAGACTTCGACCAGCGCATCATCGATTACATCATCGACGAATTCAAGAAGATCAACGGCCTGGACCTCAAGAAGGACCCAATCGCCCTGCAGCGCATCAAGGCATCGGCCGAGCGCGCCAAGATCGAACTGTCATCGTCGCAGCAGACCGAGATCAACGAGCCGTATATCGCCATGGCCAACGGCGCACCGGTCCACCTGAACCTCAAGATGACCCGCGCCAAGCTCGAGTCGCTGGTGGAAGAACTCATTGCCGCCACCATCGAGCCATGCAAGATCGCGATCAAGGATGCCGGCGTCAAGGTGTCCGACATCGACGACATCATCCTGGTGGGCGGCATGACGCGCATGCCGAAGGTGCAGGAAAAGGTCAAGGAATTCTTTGGCAAGGAGCCGCGCAAGGACGTCAACCCTGACGAAGCCGTTGCCGTGGGCGCCGCGATCCAGGGCTCGGTTCTGTCGGGCGACCGCAAGGACCTGCTGCTGCTCGACGTCACCCCTCTGTCGCTGGGTATTGAAACCCAGGGCGGCGTGATGACCAAGATGATCCAGAAGAACACGACCATCCCGACCAAGTTCAGCCAGGTGTTCTCGACGGCCGACGACAACCAGCCGGCGGTGACGATCAAGGTATTCCAGGGCGAGCGCGATATCGCGGCCCGCAACAAGGGCCTGGGTGAATTCAATCTCGAGGGCATTCCGCCGGCACCACGCGGCACGCCACAGATTGAAGTGACCTTCGACATTGATGCCAACGGCATCTTGCACGTGGGCGCCAAGGACAAGGCCACCGGCAAGGAAAACAAGATCACCATCAAGGCCAACTCCGGTCTGACCGAAGACGAGATCCAGAAGATGGTGAAGGACGCCGAGCTGAACGCCGAGGAAGACCGCAAGGTCAAGGAACTGGCCGAATCGCGCAACGCGGCCGACTCGCTGGTGCACTCGACCCGCAAGTCGATGACCGAATACGGCGACAAGCTGGAAGCGGGCGAGAAGGAAGCCATCGAAAAGGCGATTGTTGACGTCGAAGGCTCGATCAAGACCGGCGACAAGGAAGAAATCGACGCCAAGGTGGCGGCGCTGTCGACCGCGTCGCAAAAGCTGGGCGAGAAGATGTACGCCGACATGCAGGCGCAGCAGGCAGCCGGCGGTGACGGTGGCCAGCAGGGCGGCCAGGGTGGCGATAGCGGCAGCAAGGCGCAGCAGGACGACGTGGTGGACGCCGACTTCAAGGAAGTCAAGGACGCCAAGTAATAGCGGGACGGGTTCGCGGCTTTGCCGCGCACCTGTTCGCATCGATCCGGCCGGGCCCTTTGCGGCTCGGTTTTTTTGCATAAACGAGTCAGTGATTCAGTCAGACAGCAAGGTGCCGACAAATGGCAAAGCGTGATTTTTACGAGATCCTCGGGGTCGCCAAGAATTCTTCGGAAGAAGAGATCAAGAAGTCGTATCGCAAGCTTGCGATGAAATACCATCCGGACCGCAATCCGGACAGTAAGGAGTCGGAAGAAAAGTTCAAGGAAGTCAAAGAAGCGTACGAGATGCTCACCAATCCGGAAAAGCGCGAAGCGTATGACCGCTACGGTCACGCCGGCGTCGATCCGAACATGGGTGGCGGTGGCGGCTTTGGCGCCGGCGGCTTTGCCGACAGTTTCGGCGACATCTTTGGCGACATCTTCGGTGGTGGTGCAGGGCGTGGCCGCGGCGCCGGTCCCCAGGTGTACCGCGGGGCCGACCTGCGCTACAACCTTGAGATCACCCTTGAGCAGGCCGCGCACGGCTTCGACACCACCATCCGCGTGCCCAGCTGGGACAAGTGCGAAACCTGCCACGGCAGCGGCGCCAAGCCGGGCACGTCGCCGTCGACCTGCGGTACTTGCGCAGGCCATGGCCAGGTCCGCATGCAGCAGGGTTTCTTCAGCATCCAGCAAACCTGCCCCAAGTGCCACGGCACGGGCAAGGTGATTACCGATCCTTGCGCTCCCTGCGGCGGCCAGGGCCGGATCAAGCGCAACAAGACGCTGGAAGTGAAGATCCCGGCCGGTATCGACAACGGCATGCGCATCCGCTCGTCGGGCAACGGCGAGCCGGGGACCAATGGGGGCCCGGCGGGCGACCTGTATGTGGAAGTGCACATCAAGCCGCACGCCGTGTTCCAGCGCGAAGGCGACGACCTGCATTGCGAAATGCCGATCTCCTTCGTCAAGGCCACGCTCGGTGGCGAGATCGAGGTGCCGACCCTGTCGGGCAAGGTATCGTTCACGATTCCTGAAGGTACCCAGTCGGGCAAGACCTTCCGCCTGAAAGCGAAGGGTATCAAGGGCGTGCGCAGCGGTTATGCGGGCGACCTGTTCTGCCACGTGGCGGTCGAAACGCCGGTCAAGCTGACCGAAAAGCAGAAAGACCTGCTGCGTGAATTCGAGCGCCTCACGGTCGAAGGCGGCGCCAAGCACAGCCCGCAAAGCAAGGGCTGGATGGACAAGGTCAAGGACTTCTTCGAGTAAGTCCTGCGATCATGCAAAGGGACGCTGCGGCGTCCCTTTCCACATCGGCAGCGCGCAGCGTTGGTAAATTAGAGGGCTTCTTCGGTTAAAATACCGCCTGCCCGTTCACCCGAACGCCTCATGGGAAGCTGTATGACGACACAAGCAGAACTACATACCGACGAACTGTTCAAGCGCAATCGCGAGTGGTCTTCCTCGATGACTGCCAGGGATCCCAATTTTTTCACCTCGCTGGCCAACCAGCAATCGCCCGAATACCTGTGGATTGGCTGTTCCGACAGCCGCGTGCCCGCCAATGAGCTGCTGGGCATGGCCCCGGGCGAACTCTTCGTACACCGTAACATCGCCAACGTGGTGGTCCACTCGGACCTGAACTGCCTGTCCGTGCTGCAGTTTGCCATCGATGTCCTGAAGGTCAAGCATGTCATCATTTGCGGCCACTACGGCTGCTCCGGCGTGCATGCGGCCATGGTCAATACGCGCGTGGGCCTGGCCGACAACTGGCTGCGCCATGTGCAGGACGTCTCCCAAAAACACGAAAAATACCTGGGCGAGGCCTTGCCGACGCGCGAGCGCGCCAACCGCCTGTGCGAGTTGAATGTCGTCGAGCAGGTCGTCAACACCATGCGCACCACCATCGTGCAGGATGCGTGGGAACGCGGCCAGTCGCTCACCATCCATGGCTGGATTTATGACGTCAAGGATGGCCTGCTGCGCGACCTGGGCATGAGCGTGGCCTGCCACGACGACCTGGCCAATTGCCTGGACGGCCGCTTCAGCGAATACGCGGCCTGACGCGCCACCGGTCATGGACAGCAACCACCTCACCGCCATCCGTGACCTGGTGCGCACCTTCGTCAATGAGCGCGACTGGGACCAGTTCCACACGCCCAAGAACCTGGCCTGCGCCATGAACGTGGAGGCGGCCGAATTACTGGAACACTTCCAGTGGCTGGCCACCGGCAGCGCGCAGGAACTGGGCGCCGGCAAGCTGCTTGAGGTGCGCCATGAACTGGCCGACACGCTGGTCTACCTGGTGCGTCTGGCCGACAAGCTCGATATCGACCTCGGTGCGGCAGTCGAGGAAAAAATGGTCCTCAACCGCGCCAAGTATCCGGCCGATCAAGTGCGCGGCGACGCGCGCAAGTACGACCAGTACAAGTCTTAAATCCCGCCCATGCAGATGTACTTGACGACCAGGTAGTCGTCCATGCCGTAGCGCGAGCCTTCGCGCCCCAGGCCTGACTGCTTCACGCCGCCAAAGGGGGCCACTTCGGTCGAGATCAGACCCGTGTTCACCCCCACCATCCCGCTTTCCAGTGCGTCGGCCACGCGCCACACGCGGCCAATATCACGCGCGTAAAAGTAGGCCGCCAGGCCAAACTCCGTGTTGTTGGCCATCGCAATCACCTCCTCCTCGGTCTTGAAACGGAACAGCGGCGCCAGGGGACCGAAGGTTTCTTCCGTGGCCACCTGCATCTCGGACGTGACGTCGGCGATCACGGTGGGCTGGAAGAAGCTGTGGCCGAGCGCGTGGCGCTTGCCGCCGGCCAGCAGGCGGGCGCCCTTGGACAGTGCGTCGGCGATATGTTCTTCCACCTTGGTGACGGCTTTTTCCTCGATCAGCGGCCCCTGGGTGACGCCTGCTTCCTGCCCATTGCCCACCTTGAGCCTGGCCACCGCCGCCACCAGCTTTTCGGCAAACTGTTCATACACGCCGTCCTGCACGTACAGGCGATTGGCGCACACGCAGGTCTGGCCGGCGTTACGGTACTTGGAGGCGATGGCACCTTCCACGGCGGCGTCGATGTCGGCATCGTCAAACACGATGAACGGCGCATTGCCTCCCAATTCCAGCGACAGCTTCTTGATGGTCGGCGCGCACTGCTCCATGAGGACGCGGCCAACTTCGGTGGAACCGGTAAAGGTGAGCTTGCGCACGATGGGGTTGCTGGTCATCTCCCCGCCAATGGCCCTGGAGTCGCCGGTGATCACGCTGAACACCCCCTTCGGCACCCCGGCGCGCTCGGCCAGCGCAGCCAGCGCCAGTGCCGAGAAGGGCGTCAGTTCGGCCGGTTTGACCACCATCGTGCAGCCGGCTGCCAGCGCGGGGCCGGCCTTGCGGGTGATCATCGCGGCCGGGAAGTTCCATGGCGTGATGGCGGCGCACACGCCAATCGGTTCCTTGGTCACCACCAGGCGCCGGTCGGGCCATGGCGACTGCAGCGTGTCGCCTTCCACCCGCTTCGCTTCCTCGGCAAACCACTCGATGAAGGCAGCAGCGTAGGTGATCTCGCCTTTCGATTCCGCCAGCGGCTTGCCCTGTTCTGCCGTCATGATCAATGCCAGGTCGTCTGCGTTTTCCAGCATCAGGTCGTGCCACTTGCGCAGGATGACGCTGCGCTCTTTGGCTGTCTTGCTGCGCCACGCCGGCCAGGCCGCGCTGGCCGCTTCAATCGCTTGGCGCGCCTCGCCGGCGCCCATGCGCGGCACGGTGCCGAGTGCTTCGCCGGTGGCCGGATTGGTGACGGTGATGGTGGCGCCTTGGCCGGCGCCGCGCCACTGGCCGTCGATCAGGCAGGTTTCCTTGAGCAGGGACGGGTCTTTAAGCTTAAGCATGGCGGGCCTTGGAAAGTGGGGAGATTGCCCATGGTAGCCGAAACGCCATCATTTCGCCCCGCCCGTCCGGACGTTGCCCTTAGTCAAATCCTCGGGTGTTGGCACGATATCTCTTTAGCAAGTAAGCTATGGGCTTGTTTGATATACATCAATCGGCACTCGCATTCGCATTCGATTAGTTTTATGATGAATCCCAGTGCCCAACACACACGGCAGGCATTATGCGTAGTCCAATCGTTCTCGTACCAGCTTGCACCCGTCAGTTCGGTGATTTTCCCTATTACGGTGCGCAAATCAAATATGTCGATGCGGTCGTTCACGGCGCCGGCTGCGCGCCGCTCGTGCTGCCGGCGGTCGGCCAGGCCATGGACCTGGAAACCATGCTCGCCATCTGCGACGGCATTCTGCTTACCGGCTCGGCCAGCAATGTTCATCCCAGCCACTATGGCCAGGATGTGTACGATCCCGCCCTGCCGCAAGACCCGGCGCGTGATGCCACCACGCTGCCCCTGATCCGTGCCGCCCTGCGCCGCGGCATTCCCGTCATTGCAGTGTGCCGCGGCTTTCAGGAGATGAACGTGGCGCTCGGCGGCAGCCTGTATCAGGCCGTGCAGGATGTGGAAGGCAAGATGGACCACCGCGAGAATCCGGATCTGCCGCTCGAAGAGCAGTATGGTCCGGCCCACGTGATCATGATCGAAGAAGGCGGCCAGCTGCAGCGCATCCTCAACGGCGCGACCCAGACCTGGGTCAATTCGCTGCACGGGCAGGGCGTGGACCGCCTGGCCGATGGCATTGCCATTGAAGCGCGTTCCGACGACGGCCTGGTGGAAGCATTTTCGGTGCCGTCGGCGCCGGGCTTCTCGCTGGCGGTCCAGTGGCATCCGGAGTGGCGCCTGCTGGACAATCCCGACTCCATGAAGATTTTCGGCGCCTTTGGCGACGCATGCCGCAGCTATCTTGAGAACAAGGGGAGTGCGGTCCCCTAGCTTCGCCTGCCATCCTCCAGATCCATAGCACGCCGCGCTTTTGCGCCCGGCGTTTGAGCAAGACTACAGAGAGACAATCATGGCAATTCGCGAAAACTTTACCTACACAGACATGGATCTGTGGCTTAACGAAAAACGGGTCACCGAAATCGAGTGCCTGATTCCCGACCTGACCGGTGTCGCCCGCGGCAAGATCCTGCCGCGTGCCAAATTCACCCAGGAGCGCGGCATGCGCATTCCCGAGGCCGTGCTGGGCATGACCGTCACCGGCAACTATCCGGTCAACGATGGCCCGTACGACCGCGCCATTTCCACCACCGACCGCGACATGATCCTCAAGGCCGACCCCACCACCATCACCATGGTGCCGTGGGCGGTCGATCCCACCGCGCAGGTGATCCACGACTGCTATTTTTCGGACGGCAAACTGGTCGACTTCGCGCCCCGCTCGGTGCTGCGCCGCGTGCTCAAGCTGTACGAAGACAAGGGCTGGAAGCCGGTGGTGGCGCCGGAGCTTGAGTTCTACCTCACGGCCAAGAATACCGATCCCGACCTGCCGCTCAAGCCGCCCATTGGCCGCAGCGGCCGCGCCGAAACCAGCCGCCAGGTCTACAGCATCGACGCGGTCAATGAGTTCGATCCGCTGTTCGAAGACATTTATGATTACTGCGACCTGATGAACCTGGACGTCGACACCCTGATCCACGAGATCGGTGCCGGCCAGATGGAGATCAATTTCCAGCACGGCGACCCATTGGGCCTGGCCGACAAGGTGTTCTTCTTCAAGCGCACCCTGCGCGAGGCGGCGCTCAAGCACGACATGTACGCCACCTTCATGGCCAAGCCCATGGCGGGCGAGCCTGGATCGGCCATGCACGTCCACCAGAGCGTGGTCGACACCAAGACCGGCCGCAATATCTTCAGCAGCGAAGATGGTTCGGCCTCGCCGCTGTTCAAGCAGTATATCGGCGGCCTGCAGCGCTACATGCCGTCGGCCATGGCGATCGTGGCGCCGTACGTCAATTCGTACCGCCGCATCGTGCGTCACACGGCCGCTCCCATTAACATCCAGTGGGGGCTGGACAACCGCACGGTGGGCTTCCGGGTGCCGGAATCGGGCGTGCAGGACCGGCGCGTGGAAAACCGCATCATCGGTGCCGACGCCAATCCTTACCTGGCCCTGGCCGTCACGCTGGCTTGCGGCTACCTTGGCATGACCGAGCAGCTCGAGCCGTCTGCCATGATGACCGGCAGCGCCTACGACATGCCGTTCGAACTGCCGCAAGGCCTGCCGGAAGCGCTGCAGATGCTGCGCGCCGAGGACAAGCTGCGCAGCGTGCTGGGCGACCGCTTCATCGATGTCTACGCCGCCATCAAGGACGTGGAGCACCAGGAATTCATGCGCGTGATCAGCCCGTGGGAGCGCGAGCACCTGCTGCTGCACGTATGACAGGCAAGCGAGCTGCCGCACCTGCGGCAGTGCTCACCCACCGCAGCATCCATTAACGTTACGTCGAGGTTCATCATGCCACCCCAATCACTGGCCCCAGCAGCAGCGGTCCTGGCCTCCGTCAAGAACGCCGTCAACGAAGTGTATGACACCGCGGCGCTGCGGCGCCAGGACGCGGCCCACTACATGCACCCGTTTACCGATCACGCCGCGCTGGCCGAAAAAGGTGTGCGCGTTATGGTGCGCGGTGACGGCATCTACCTGTGGGATTCGGAGGGCAACAAGATCCTGGACGGGATGTCGGGCCTGTGGTGCGTCAATGTCGGCTATGGCCGTACCAGCATTTCGAATGCTGTCTACCGGCAGATGGAAACGCTGCCGTTCTATAACAGCTTTTTCAACACCACCAATATCCCGGCGGTGCAGCTGGCGTCACTGCTGGTGGAACTGTCGCCGCCGCAGTTCAATCACGTGTTCTTCACCGGCTCCGGGTCGGAGGCCAACGACACCAACGTACGCATGGTGCGCCGCTACTGGGACCTGTTGGGCTACAAGGGCCGTCACACCATCATCAGCCGCTACAACGCCTACCATGGCAGCACCGTGGCCGGGTCGGCCCTGGGCGGCATGGAAGGCATGCACGAGCAGGCCGGCACCATGCCGGGCATCGAGCATATCGGCCAGCCGAATTATTTTGAGTCCGGCATGGGCCTGAGCGAAAACGAATTCGGCATCGTCGCCGCCGGCTGGCTGGAAAAGAAAATCCTGGAAGTCGGTCCCGACAAGGTGGCCGCCTTCATCGGCGAACCGGTGCAGGGCGCCGGCGGCGTGATCATCCCGCCGGTGACCTACTGGCCCGAAATCCAGCGTATCTGCGACAAGTACGGCATCCTGCTCATTGCCGATGAAGTCATTTGCGGTTTTGGACGCCTGGGTACCTGGTTTGCGTCGGAGCTGATGGGCATCAAGCCGGACCTGATCACCTTTGCCAAGGGCGTCACCTCCGGCTACGTGCCGCTGGGCGGGGTGCTGGTGGGCGACCGCGTGGCCAAGGTGCTGACTGAAAAAGGCGGCGACTTCAATCATGGCTTTACCTATTCAGGCCACCCCGTGGCTTGCGCCGCGGCCCTTGAAAACCTGCGCATCATCCGCGACGAAAAGCTGGTGGAGCAGGTGGCCATGAAAACAGGCCCCTACCTGAAAGCGAAATTTGCCGGCCTGAGCGACCATCCGCTGGTGGGATTTACGAATAGCTCCGGCTTTGTGGCTGGCCTGAACCTGGTACGCAAAAAAGCGGCCAACGTGCACGAATGCGAGCTGTTCGAACCATCGCAGGGCGTGGGCATGATCTGCCGCGGCCACATGTTCAGCAATGGCATGATCATGCGCGCCGTGGGGGACCGCATGATCATCGCGCCGCCCCTGATCATGAGCTGCGAGCAGATTGACGAGATGATCGCCAAGATCCGCTTCTGCCTCGACGCCACGCTGGCCGATCTGCGCCAGCGCGGCTGGGTGTGATTGCCGTACTGCGGGCTACTTAGGCTTCCTTGCGGTCTTGCAGTAGCTGCGGTGCCAGGGAGCCTGCGAGCATGCCGATAAAGGCGGCGATCAAGCCTGCGAGCTGGCCCGGGAATTGTTCGCCCAGTGTCGAGATTTGAGGCAGGTGGATCAGCCACACCGAGATGCCCAGCAAGATGGACATGATGGCGCCCTGGGTGGTGGCGCGCTTCCAGTACAGTCCCATGACCAGGGGTACAAACGCCGCTACCAGGGGAACCTGGTAGGCGCCCGACACCAGGTCGTAGATGGAGGTGCCCTGCATCGAGATGGCATAGGCCAGCACCATGGCAGCGAAGACCACGATCGAGCAGCGTACCGCAAACAGTTGCTGACGGTCCGTCATGCCGGGGCGCAGGTGCTTGAGGATGTTCTCCACAAAGCTGGTCGAAGGGGCCAGCAGGGTGGCCGACGAGGTGCTCTTGATGGCCGAAAGCAGGGCGCCGAAAAACAGGATCTGCATAATCAGCGGCATTTTGGTCATGACAAAGGTGGGCAGCAGGCGCTGATGGTCGTTTTCGGCCATCGCCATGCCGGCTTCGCCCAATACCATGACCGCGCACAGGACGATGAACATGGGGACGAAGGCGAACATGATATAGCTGGCACCGCCGATGATGGCGCCGGTGCGGGCCGTTGGCGCATCCTTGGCCGACATCACGCGCTGGAAGACGTCCTGCTGCGGAATGCTGCCCAACATCATGGTCAGGGCGGCGCCCAGGAAAAAGGCGATCTCCTTGAAGGTGGGCGGCGGCAGGAAGTTCCACAAGTCCCTCTGGCCGGCGAAGGCCATCACCTGCGCCGGCCCGCCGGCCAGGTCGGCGGCAAAGACGGCAATGAGGGACAGGCCCAGGACCAGCACGATCATCTGGATGAAGTCAGTAATGGCAATGGCCAGGAAGCCGCCGACCACCACGTAGATCAGCACGGAGAGGGTGCCGATGACCATCCCGGCCGTTTCCGACATGGCGCCTCCGGTCAGCACCGTAAACACCAGGCCCAGGGCAGTGATTTGCGCGGCCACCCAGCCAAGGTAGGACAGGATGATGGCAATTGAACAGAATACCTCGATGCCTTTGCCGTAGCGCTTGCGATAATAGTCGCCAATGGTGAGCAGATTGAGTTTGTACAGGCGGGCGGCAAAGAACATGCCGACCAGGATCAGGCAGGTACCGGCGCCGAAGGGGTCTTCGACAATGGCGTTCATGCCGCCCTGGACGAATTTGGCGGGAATGCCCATGACCGTTTCGGCACCGAACCAGGTGGCGAAGGTGGTGGTCACCACCATGATCAGCGGCAGGCTGCGGCCGGCGACGGCAAAATCGGCCGTATTCTTGATGCGCCGCCCGGCCCACAAACCAAGTGCAAGCGTGGCAAGCAGATAGAGCACCACGGCGGTGATCAGGGTGTAATTCATGGTCAATGGCTCCAGGGATACAGAACTGAAGGATGTGCAAAGATTGCCCAGCCGGAAAGTTGGGGGATTATAGCTGTGCTTGGAAGGCGGATTGCCGAATTAGAACGAAATTATTGGTGGGCGCTGCATACTTACGACAAATTCATGAAGACGGAGGCTGTGATGGATGGCAAGCAATGGCACGAAGAGGCGCAGGCGATTACGATTGACGGGCGCGCAGTCATCAATGGCGAGCGTGTCGCCGCATGCTCTGGTGAGCAATTCGACAATATTTCACCTATCGATGGGCGCACGCTGGGTACGACCGCGCGCTGCGGCCTGGCTGATGTCGACGCGGCCGTGGCCGCCGCCCGCGCCGCCTTTGAGGACCGGCGCTGGGCCGGCCAGGCACCGGCCCAGCGCAAGCGCACCATGATCAAGTTCGCCGACGCCATAATGGCGCACAAGGACGAACTGGCACTGCTTGAAACGCTGGATATGGGCAAGCCGATCAAGTACAGCCGCAGCGTGGATGTGCCGGCCGCCGCCAACTGCATCCGCTGGTATGGCGAGGCGATCGACAAGATCTACGATGAAATCGCGCCCACGGGCGATGACAGCCTGGCCATGATCACGCGCGAGCCGGTGGGCGTGGTTGCCGCCATCGTCCCGTGGAACTACCCCATGATCATGGCCGCCTGGAAGATCGCCCCGGCGCTGGCGGCGGGCAACAGCGTGGTGCTCAAGCCGTCCGAAAAGTCGCCCCTGACCGCACTGCGCCTGGCCGAAATCGCGCTCGAGGCGGGCATTCCGCCGGGCGTGTTCAACGTGGTGCCCGGCTACGGCCACGAGGCCGGCGCGGCCCTGGCGCTGCACATGGATGTGGACTGCATCGGCTTTACCGGCTCGACCAAGGTCGGAAAGCAGATCATGCAGATGGCCGGCCAGTCCAACCTTAAGCGCGCCTGGACTGAACTGGGCGGCAAGTCGGCCAACATTGTCTGCGCCGACTGTCCGGACATCGACGCCGCCGTCAGCGCGGCCATCGGCGCCATTTACTTCAACCAGGGCGAAAGCTGCAATGCCCCGTCGCGCCTGTTCGTGGAGGAGTCGATCAAGGACGCATTCATGGAAAAGGCGCTGCCGATGATGGCGCGCTATGCACCGGGCGACCCGCTGGACGAAGCGACCATCATGGGCGCCATTGTCGATGCCACGCAGATGAAAACCGTGATGGGCTATATCGAGCAGGGCAAGCAGGCCGGTGCCCGGCTCCTGTTTGGCGGCGCCGCGGCGCGCATTGATACCGGTGGCTTCTACGTGGCGCCAACCCTGTTCGACCAGGTGGACAGCTCCATGACGATTGCGTCGGAAGAGATTTTTGGCCCGGTGCTGTCGGTGCTCAGTTTTACCGACATCGATGACGCCGTGCGCCAGGCCAACGGCACGCCGTACGGGCTGCAGGCCGCGGTATGGACGCGCGACATCAGCAAGGCCATTCAGACCGCGCGCGCGCTGCGGGCGGGCACGGTGCATGTCAACCAGTACGACGGCGACGACATCACGGTGCCGTTTGGCGGCTACAAGCAGTCCGGCAATGGCCGCGACAAGTCGCTGCATGCCTTTGACAAGTACACCGAGCTCAAGACTACCTGGATCCAGATTGGCTGACGAGAGGTGACCGCTAACTGCCCAGGGTGGCACCACCGTCCACCCGCAGGTCGTGCATGGTGATGTGGCGCGCACGCTGCGACGCCAGGAAGCATACGGCGTCCGCCACATCCTGGGAACTGGCGATGCGTCCCAGCGGTATGCCAAGCCGGAAGCTGTGCGGCGAGCCGGCGATGACCTGCTGCTCGCCGTCCGGACTGCTCCAGAGCTGGCGCTGCATCGCGGTATCGGTGGAACCGGGCGAGACCACATTGCAGCGGATGCCAAATGGCGCCAGCTCCAGGCCGAGGCAGCGGGTGAACTGGGTCGATGCGGCCTTTGACGCGGCGTAAGCGGCCATCAGCTGGCGTGGCACGCTGGATGCGTTCGATGCCACCGTGACGATCACGCCGCTGCGGCGCGGCACCATGCGCTCGCCCACCGCGCGGCACAGGCGAAACACACCGCCCGCGTTCACGGCAAAGGTGCGGTCCCAGTCGGCGTCGCTCATCTCCAGCGCCGCGCCCAGGTGCAGGATGCCCGCCACGTTGACGAGGATGTCCACCGGTCCCAGCTCCTGCTCGATGCGCACCACCGCGCCATCGACGGCGCTGCTGTCGGCCACGTCCACCACCAGGGCGATGCCGCCGGGCGGCGGCTCCACTGCCTGGATGTCGAGTGCCGCTACCCGCGCACCCTGTGCGGCCAGCGATTGCGCGACCTGCGCACCGATGCCCTGGGCGGCGCCGCTCACGATCGCCACCTTTCCTGCAAATTCCATGCTGTTCTCCTGTTCAGGCCTGGTTGACGGCGTACAGGCGCGGCTGGCGCGCCACCGGCACTACCAGCGGCGCGCCATCATGTGGCGCCGCCAGAATGTCGGCCTCGATTCCATACAGATCGCGCACCAGGGCCGCCGTCACGACGGAGCCCGGGCGGCCGCTGGCGGCCACCCGTCCGCCGCGCATGGCCACCAGCGTGTCGCCGTAGCGTGCCGCCGCGCCAAGATCGTGCAGCACCATGACGACGGTGCGTCCGGCGCGCGCCAGTTGCCGCACCAGGTCCAGCACTTCCACCTGGTGCCCCAAATCCAGCATGCTGGTTGGTTCGTCCAGCAGCAGTACCGGCGTCTCCTGCGCCAGCGCCATGGCCAGCCAGCAGCGCTGGCGCTGCCCGCCCGAGAGTTGGCTCAGTGGCCTTGCCGCCAGGGCGCTGGTGCCGGTATCGCGCATGGCCTGCTGCACCGCGCGTTCGTCGTCCGCCGACCACTGGCGCAGCAGCCCCTGGTGCGGATGCCGTCCGTAGCGCACCAGGGCGGAAACGGTAATGCCTTCCGGTGTCACGGGCGCCTGCGGCAGCATGGCGATCAGGCGCGCGCTGTCGCGACCCGGCAGGGACCAGACGTTCTTGCTCCCGATCCGGATGGTTCCCGCATCCGGCCGGTGCAGCCGTGCCAGACAGCGCAGCAAGGTGGACTTGCCGCAGCCATTGGGGCCGGCGATCACGGTCACTTCGCCCGGGATGAAGCTCAGGCAAATATCGTGCAGCGCCGGGCGTGCGCCGTGGCTGGCACTGAGTTTGTCGATAGCGATGGTATTCAATGCGATTCTCCCGCGTCTGGGCTTAACAGCAGCCATAACATGAAGGGGCCTCCCAGCAGATTGGAGACGACGCCAGCGGGCAGCTCGGCACCATCGAGCGCGATCCTGCCAAGCGTGTCGGCACCGGTCACCAGCACCGCGCCGGCCAGCATGGCGCTGCCCGCGGCCACGCGGCCGGCGCCGGCCAGGCGGCTGGCGACAAATGGCGCGGCCAGCGCCACGAACGCCACCGGACCGCATGCGCCCACCGCGAGGCCGGCCAGCATGCAGGCCAGCGCCAGTGCCAGCCACTGGAGGCGCGGTACCTGCGCGTCCAGCATGCAGGCCAGGTCGGAGCCGAGACGCAGCAGGTCGAGCCTGCGCACCACCAGCAGGGCCGGAGCGGACAGCACCAGCAGCGCCAGCGCCAGTGGCAGGGCCGCATCGTAGCCGCGTCCGGTCAGGCTGCCTACGCTCCATGAGTACAGCGCGCTCGCATGCATCAGTTCCTGACGCGAGAGCAGCATTTCGGTGACGGCGCGCAGCAGGCTTGCCACGCCAATTCCAATGACAAGCAGTGCCTGGATGTTGGCGCCGATGCGCGCTGCGCAAAGCAGCAGGGCGAGCGCCACCGCCGCGCCTGCGGGACCGCTCCACCATGGTCCCATCAACCCCGTTCCGGCCAGGATCAGGCCTGCGAACACGCCGAGGGTGGCGCCGTCGGCCACGCCCAGGGCATCGGGCGTGGCGAGGCGGTTGCGGCATGCGGCTTGTACCAGCGCCCCGGCCAGGCCCAGCGCGCACCCTGCTGCCACGCCGGCAGCAATGCGCGGCAGGCGCAGTTCGAGTACCAGCATATGCACCCCGGCCGGCGCGGCGCCGGCCAGTGCTGCCGCCACCTGCGATGGGCCCACCCAGCCCTGTCCTGCGCCCAGGGCCAGCAGGCAGGTCAACACCAGGGTTGCCAGCAGTGCCGCAGCCACCTTGAGTGGGCGCAGTGCCACCAGCAGTGACCAGCGCCTGGCGCGCAAGGCGTACAGGCTGCCGTCAACACGGGCGAGCAGCATCATGCAAGCCTCCGCCGCGCCATCCAGATCAGCAGTGGTGCGCCAAACAATGCGGTCAGCACGCTCAGAGGGGTTTCGAAAGGCTGGGCCACCATGCGCGCGCCAAGGTCGGCCAGCAGCAACAGGGCCGCGCCCAGCGCTGCCGACCATGCGAGGCGGGCGGGAAGGGTAGCCGCGCCGCGCGCCAGGTGCGGCGCCAGCAGGCCAAGGAAGGCGATTGGGCCGGCCAGCGCGACTGCACTGGCGGTCAGCAGGGTGGTGACCAGGCCGATTCCCAGGTACAGCAGGGCCGGCCTGTGCCCAAGCGTGCGTGCGCCGTCTTCGCCAAGCAGCAGGGCCGAGAGCGGGCGCGCCAGCAGCCATGCCGCGGCCATTGCGGGCAGCACCGTCATGGCCGACCAGCGCACCATGTCGGCCGTCACGCCGGCCAGGGACCCGAGTACCCAGAATCGATACTGGTCGTAACCGGACGGCTCGCTGAGCAGGATGGCAGAACTGGCACCGTGGAAGGATGCGCTCAGGGCCAGGCCGGCGAGCACCAGCCGCAGGGGGCCGGGCGTGCGCAGGTGGGCGATGGACAGGACGCAGGCACTGCCGACGGCCGCACCCAGGAACGACCAGAGCAGGTAGCCCGGGCCGGCCGCGGCCCCGGCCCAGGCAATGCCTGTCACGACGCCGAACGCGGCGCCGGCATTCACGCCCAGCAGACCCGGCTCGGCCAGTTCGTTGCGGGTCATCGTCTGCATCAGCAGTCCGGCCGCACCGAGGGCGGCACCGGCCACCACCGCCGCGACGGTGCGGGGCGTGCGTAGCGCAAGCAGCAGGTCTCCGTTTTCCCCTGCCAGCGAACCGCCGGGCCCGAGCAGCATCGATGCCGCGCCAAGGGACAGCAGCGCGAAAGCGAGCAGCGTCCTCATGGCTGCAGCATCGCCTTTTCAATATCGGCAAGGATGGCATTGGCCGCGAGCGGCCCGCCAGGCCCTGTCCACAGGCTGCCGTCGACCGCGCGCATGTGCCCTTGCTTCACAGCGCCCAGGCGCCCGAATGCAGGATTGACGGCGGCAGCCTGCATGGCGCGACTGGCCGCACCTGCGCCATCGAGCGTGCCCACGAACAGCCAGTCGCCATCGATCAGGGAGAGTGACTCCATGCTCAGGGGCGGCGAATGCGCTGCTCCCGGCTGTTGCTGGCTGGCCGGGCGGCGCAGCTGCAAGTCAGCCAGCACCAGGCTGGCAAAGGAGTCACGCAGCATGTAGGCCGGGCCTTGCGGGTTCCAGCGCACCACGCTGACCGATGCGGAGGTCTGACCTTGCAGCCGTGCGCGCAGCGCCGCTGCACGGCGCTGGTAGCCGGCCAGCACCGCGTCGCCCTGGGTGCTTTTGCCCACGGCACCGGCCACGCGCCTGAAGGCGCCCTGCCAGTGGTCGCCCGGCCGGTAGGTCACCACCGTAGGCGCGATCCTGGACAGCCGCGCCAGCAGCGCAGGATCGGGAATGCCGCCCGCCAGAATCAGGTCGGGCTGCAGGGCCAGCGCCAGCTCCGGAACCGGACTGGCAAAATTGCCGACGCTTGGGATGGCGGCTGCAGCCTTGCCCAGGTAGCGCGGCATGGCCTGCTGCCCGCGCCCGCGGGTGGCGCCCGCCGGCTTCACGCCAAGGGCCAGCAAAGCATCCAGGTCCAGCTCCGACATGGCCAGCACCCTGCGCGGCGCTGACGGCACGCTGACCTGGCGGCCGGCAGCGTCGGTGATGATGCGCTCTGCCGCCAGTGCCGTGCCGGCCTGCATCAACAGCGCAAAGATAAACAATCGCAGCGTCTTCATGCCCGCGCCTCCATATTGTCTTCCTCTTCAAAGCGATCCATGATGCGGTGCCGCTCCGCGTGATAGGCCTCCTCGGTGTGCTGGTCCTTCCAGTACGGGACAGCGTATAGCGCTACCGGGTCCAGGCCACGTTCGTGCAGCAGATGCTCGCGCAGCGCAATGACCTGGTGGCTCTCGCCGGCCAGCGTGACCGATATCGCGCCTGCCGGCCAGCCAAGCTTGCGCGCGGCGTCGAGCAGGCGCGTGCTGGCGCCCGGCCGCACCTTGCCGCGCACCAGCCAATGCAGGCGGATATGTGGCGGGCAGTGCAGAATCCGGATTTCGCCGGCATCGGGCACTTCAACAAAGGCGTTGCCGGTGGCCGTGACAGGCAGGCTGGCCAGCACTGCGGCAATCACCGGCAGTGCGCTGGGGTCCCCAAACAGCAGGAAATGTGACGCGTGCGGGTCAAAGCGGCGCGGTCCGCCCGGGCCGGCAATACCGATCGCGTCGCCGGTCCTGGCGCGCAGGGCCCAGCTTGACGCCGGCCCCGGCTCCTCGTGCAGCACAAAATCGACACTCAGTTCGCCGCGCGCGCTGTCGTACGCGCTCACGGTGTAGGTGCGTGCGATTGGCCGCACATTCGCCGGCGGCCATACCGGTCCGTCCGGCCCCAGGGTGGGCAGCACGGGTTCGGTCTGTCCGGGGCGCGGCAGCAGCAGCTTGATATGGCCGCCTGCGCACTGCTCGGGAAATCCATCAAGTTCGGGTCCGGAGAGGACCACCCGCCGCATCAATGGGCTCAATTGCTCGGTGCGCCGCACGCGCAGCATGCGCGGCGGCGTTCGTTTCGGTGTGGTTGTCATGGTCAGGGGGTCGGTTGATGTGCAAGCCGCTGGGCCAGCGTGCGGCCAATGTGGGCAAGGGGCGCCGGGCGACTCATGGTGTTGTGCGAGCATGCGACATCGATCCTGTCGATGCGGCCGCCCACGTAGGGGGCCCAGCCACGCCAGTCGGGGGCATCGGGGCCGCGCTCGGCGGCATGGAAGAACAGCAGGTCGCCATCGTAGCGGCCGTGGCGCAAACGGCGGTACAGCTGCATGGTGTGCAGTGCCGTTTCCGTCATGCGGGCAAGCTGCGCGTCACTGGCGCCGGCCAGGGTGCTGCCACGGTGGCGAAGCCGCGCCAGCATGGCGTCGCGCGCCAGCGGATTTCCGGCTTCGTCGACGGCGTCGGCGCCGATCACGTCAAGGATCGCCAGCAGCGCATCGCGTTCGCCCGCGGGCGGCTTGCCGTGCCAGATATCGCTGGGGTAGGCATCCATCATGGCCAGCAGGCCCACGCTCTCGCCTTGCGCGCGCAGGCGCACGGCCAGTTCATGCGCGAGGCCCCCGCCTGAGGACCAGCCAAGCAGGTAATACGGTCCTGTTGCCTGTGTGCGCCGGATGGTGGCCAGGTAGTCCTCCACCATGGCCTGGATGTCACGCGGGAGCGCTGCGCTCAGGCCCCGCGCCTGCAGGCCATGGATGGCCATATGCGGCAAGTGGCGCGACAAGCCGAGGTAGCACCAGGCCAGTCCTTCCGCGGGATGGATGCAGAACAGCGCCGGGCCCGCGCCTTTCTGGATCTCCAGTAGATGGGCAAATTCGCTGCTGCCTGCTGGCGGTGCGTGGCCCGACAGTGCGCCCAGCGCCTGCGCCAGGGCCGCGACCGTCGCGTGCCGGAACAGCGATGACACCGGCACCTCGCGCTGCAGGGCCACGCCCAGCCGGTTGGCGACCTGGATCGCCGTGAGCGAAGTGCCGCCAAGGGCGAAAAAGTCGTCGTCTGGCTCGACGGCGTGCACGCCAAGCGCCTCGGCCCAGATCCGGGCCACGGTCGCTTGCAGCGATGCTCCGGCTGGAATCTCGGGCGCCTGCCGGCCAGCCTCCATCCGCAGGGCCGCCCGATCAATCTTGCCATTGTGATTGCGCGGTAGCGCAGTCTGTTGCAGGAAGGTGGCGGGAATGGCGGCCGGTGCCAGGCGTTCGGCCAGGAATGCACGCAGCGCGGCGGTGCGCAGATTCAGTTGCGGGGCGATGAAGGCGGCCAGCTGCCTGTCACCGGCGCTCACCACGGCCGCCTCGCGCACGCCGGGAAAGGCCAGCAGTGCCTCCTCGATCTCCAGCGGGTCAATGCGCTGGCCACTGATCTTCAGTTCACCATCGAGCCGCCCCAGGTAGCACAGCTGCCCATCTTCGCCCAACACTACGCGGTCGCCGCTGCGGTAAGCACGCGCGCCGGTAAGTGCAGCGAGGGTGATGAAGCGCTGCGCCGTCAGCTCGGGACGGCCCAGGTAGCCGCGCGCCAGTTGCGGTCCGCTCAGGCACAGCTCTCCCTCCTGGCCGGCAGGAACGGGGCGCATGTGCCGGTCCACTACTGCGATGCCGATACCACCGAGCGGCCTGCCGATCGGCGGCGCTCCGTCAGTGTCGGTAAGCGCCGCCGTGGTGCAGATCACCGTTGTCTCGGTGGGGCCGTAGGTATTGAGCAGGGTTGCATGCGGCGCCGCCCGCAGCCACTGGCGTACGCGGGCGGCCTGCGCGGCCTCGCCGCCAATGATCACCAGCCGCACGCAGGCGGGGAGAGCCGCCTGCGATTGGCCCACGCAAAACGCCAGCTCATGCCAGAACGCGGTTGGCAGGTCCAGGATGCTGATGCGGCGTTCGGCGCACGCGACCAGGAAGGCCGGCAATGAGTCCATCATCGCCTTATTGCGCAGCACCACCGTGGCACCGGCGCACAGGGGAAGGTAAATCTCCTCAATGCTGGCATCGAAATGCAGCGGTGCGAACTGCAGCATGCGGTCGCCTGCGCTGATGGCATAGCGGGCACTGGCGGCGGCGACGAACTGCGCCAGCGAAGCACGCTCGATCATGACGCCGTTCGGCCGTCCTGTCGACCCCGAGGTATAAATGACGTAGGCCAGTGCGCTCTCGGCAACCGGCGCGGGCACCGGCATGGGGGCGGCGGCGGGCGCCGGCTGGTCAAGGCAGAATACCGGTATCTTGCCGGCCAGAGCCGCATGCTGGACCAGCGTGATGACCAGCTGCGGCGTACTGTCCTTCAGTACGCCTTGCAGGCGCACGGCAGGCCCGCCCGGATCGAGCGGGATGTAGCCGCCGCCTGCCCACAGCACTGCCAGCATGGCGACAATGGTGCGCGGCTCGCGCGGCAGCAGCAAGGCGACGCGGCTTTCCTCGGTGATACCGGCGGCGCGCAGCCTGCCGGCCAGGGACTGCACCTGATGCAGAAGGCCTGCGTAGCAGATTGTTTCGCCGTCCTGTTCAAGCGCGGGGACCTCGGGCGTGGCCAAGGCATGGCGCTGCAGGAGGGTGAGGACCGGCTGCGGCGCCAGCGCGGGCGCCACAGGTTCGATCACGGCCAGCTTGTGCTGGCCCAGAACCTGGGCAATTGGTGCGTGCGGCGCATCCGCCAATGCCTGCAAGCCTTGCATCAGCCGGCTGTGAAGCGCCTGCACACGGGCGTGCGCGTAGGCTTCACCATTGGCCTCCAGGTCGCAGCGCATGCCGCCCGGGTGTGGTGCAATCGTGATCGACAGGTCTTCCACCGGCCCCGCTGCAAGCGGATGGCTGCGCGCGGCCAGGGACCCAAAGGCGAGCGGCCGGTCAAACGGCATCAGATTGACGACGGCGCCGAACAGTCGGCGGCGGCCACCGGCCATGCCAAGTTGCGCCTTCAGGTGTTCGTAGCGGTAGCGCTGGTGCGGGCGCACTGCGCGCATTTCCGCCGCGGCCAGCTGGGCCAGCGACACAAGGCTGGTGGCGGGATCAACGCACAGGCGCAGCGGTACGATATTCATCGCCATGCATGGAACGGTCAGGCTGCGCGAGCCCAGGCGCGACATGACCGGCAGGCCCAGTACCAGTTCGCGGGCGCCGCTTTCACGGTGCAGCCACGCCGCGCAGGCGGCCACCATCAGCGACGGCCAGTCGGTCCCGGTGGCGGTGACCAGTCCCAGCCAGTCGTGGCTGCATTGCCCGCGGACCCGCGCCACGTGGCGGGCCGCGGGCGTGGCCGGCGCCAGCAGCGCAGGCAGGCTGCCAGCCATGCGGGCGCACCAGAACTGCCGATCGGCTTCGCAGGCTGGGGAGGCATGGTATTGCGCGTCTTCTTCCACCACCGGCGCCAGCGCGCAGAGCCGGGCGGGCGGCAGGGCGCCGTTGGCGGTGATGGACGAATACAGCGCGGCCACGCGCGCCGCCAGCAGCGTGTAGCCAAAGCCGTCGAGTGCAATGTGATGCACGCGCAGGTACCACAGTGTGCGCTGCGGGCCGACGGTAATCAGGGCGCTGGCGAAAAGCGGGCCGTGGGCCAGGTCCGGCACATGCTGCAGGTCGCTGTTCATCCAGCACCGGGCGGCCGCTTGGTCCAGCCGCAGCCGGGCCAGGGACCATTCCTGCGGGTGCAGGGCCTGCCATATGTTTTCCCCTTCGGCCCGGTAGCGTTGGTGCAGTGCGTCGCATTCGCTAACAGCCTGGCATAGCGCGGCTTCAAACGCCGCGTCGTCAAGTGCGCCGCGCAGTTCGACCACCTCCGCAGTCCAGTAAGCGGGACTGTGTGGATCGAGCTGTTGCCCCAGCCAGATACCTTGCTGCGCTGCCGTCAATGGCTGCCGCTGTGCTGTGACCATTCAATCCACCTCCGTCTGCGCGCCCAGCATGTCCCACCACTGCTGCAGTGTAGGCTGCTGCGCCAGTTCGACAAATGAGGTTTCGGCGCCAGCGCGGCGCCAGCGTTCCACCAGGCTCATTAGCCGGATGGAATCGAGCCCCGCCTCCATCAGGTTGTCGTCAAATGCCAGTTCCATGGCCGGCAAATGCAGCACGGCCGCTACTGCTGCGCGCAGCGCCTCCGCGCTGGCGGGCAGGGTCTGCAGCGCTTCGACGGCCTGCGCGGCGCTCAGCACCACGCCACAGCGCTGGGACACGTAGTCAAGTGCCATTGCGTGCTGCTGCGCCGAGAAGTCACCCAGCGCGTCGCCCACCAGGAATGGCTGGATGTCGTGCATGAATGCGTCGGCCGCTGTCATCATGCAGCCGATATGCGCGTATACGCCACAGATGATGAGCTGGTCGCGGCCCTGTGTGCGCATGCGCTGCAGCAGGTCGCTGTGGACAAAGGCGCTATAGCGCCACTTGACCAGAACCGTGTCATGCGCACGCGGCGCAAGCGTCGCCGCCACCGCTGCGCGCTGCGGCTGCGCCGTCAACCCGGGGCCCCACCAGTCATTGAGCAGGCCACGCTCCGCTGTCGTCTGGACGGCCGGCTGTGCGGTGTAGACCACCGGGATGCCGGCCGCGTCGCAGGCGTCGCGCAGGCGCCGCACCTGCGCCAGCAACTGCGGCACCGGTGCGGCGCTGGCGTCGTAAAAGTCGAGAAAGTATTCCTGCATGTCGTGGATCAGCAGCACCGCGCGGGCGGCATCCGGTCGCCAGCTTACGCGGCTTTCCGGCATGGCCGCAGGCATGGGATAGGGGGCGATCTTTGGAATGGTCATGGTGTCGTCGGGAAGCTGTTGATGCGCTGGTTGATCAATTCGCGCAGCAGGCGCTTATCCACCTTGCCCACGCCGGTTGTAGGGAACTGCGATATGAACTCGATCCGGTCCGGGATTTTGTAGGCGGCCAGTCCGCGCTGGCGCAGGAAGGCGGCCAGCTCGCGCGCCCGGGGCGGGGCGCCGCGCGCAATCACCCAGGCGCAGCTGCGTTCACCCAGGTAGCCATCCTGCATGGCTACCAGTGCCGCGTCGTGCACGGCAGGGTGTGCCAGGAGATGGTTCTCCACTTCCTCGGCTGCGATCTTCTCGCCGCCGCGATTGATCTGGTCTTTGGCCCGCCCTTCCACCACCAGGTGGCCAGTGGGCAGTTGGCGCACCACGTCGCCGGTGCGGTAGAAGCCGTCGGCAGTAAAGGCGCGTGCGTTGTGTTCCGGCGCTTTGTAGTAGCCGCGGATGGTGTACGGGCCGCGGGTCTGCAGATGCCCCGGTGTACCCGGTGGAACGGCGAGGTCGCCATCATCCACAATCCGGATTTCGTCATCCGGCGACATTGGCCGGCCCTGGGTGGCGTGCACCACTTCGAAAGGATCGTCGTGCCGCGTATAGTTGACCAGGCCCTCGGCCATGCCGAATACCTGCTGCAGCGCGCAGCCAAGCACCGGACCCACCCGGGCCGCACCTTCGGCCGGCAGCCTGGCGCCGCCCACCTGCAGCAGCGCCAGGCTGTCAAGATCGTGGCGGCGCGCCTGTGCGGCGTCCAGCCACGCCATGGCCAGCGGCGGCACCAGCGCGGTCATGGTGACCTGTTCGGCTTCGACAAGGGCAAACGCATGGTCCGGATTGGCCTGGGTCGCCAGCACCACGCAGCCGCCGGCGTGAAAGACGCCCAGCGTGCCCGGTGAACTCAGTGGGAAGTTATGCGCGACCGGCAGCGCGCACAGGTACACGGTATGCTGGTCGAGCCGGCAGATAGCGGCGCTGGCGCGCACGCTGTATAAATAGTCGTCGTGCGTGCGCGCTATGAGCTTGGGCAGGCCGGTGCTGCCGCCCGAGAGCTGCAGCAAGGCCACCTCGCCTGCGGCGGGACAGGGAAAGCGGCGTGGCGAATCATACAGGTCATCGAGCCGGATGAATTCGGCGGCGCTACCGGCGACGATCACATGCTGCAAGGCGGGCGACTGCGCCCGCACGTCCCGTGCCAGGGCGCGATAATCAAAGCCCCCGGCCAGGTCGGCAATCACGTAAGCGCGGGCGGCCGTCAGTTCGCAGAAGTAGCCAATCTCGGCGCGCCGGTGCGCCGGCAGGGCCAGTACCGGAATCGCGCCAATGCGAAACAACGCGAAGCAGACGGCAAAGAATTCGGCCACATTCGGCAACTGCACCACCACCCGGTCGCGCGCCAGGATGCCAAGACGGGCCAGGCCGGCCGCCAGGCTGTCGCTGCGCCGGTCAAGGTCGGCGTAGGTCCAGCGCCGCTCGCCGCATACCAGCGCCACGCGTGCCGGATACTGCGCGGCGCGTGCGCGCAGCATGGCCCCCAGGCTTTCGCCAGCCCAGTATCCCTTGGCGCGGTACAGCGCCGCCATGTCGTCCGGCCACGGGGTGAAGCCGTCCAGGCAGGCCGTCATTGCATGGTCTCCAGGACCGATTCCAGTCCCATGGCTGCCAGCATGGTGCGCAGCTTGCCTGACGTTTCGAGCAGTTCGTCTTCCGCCACGGAGCCGTCCACGATGCCGGCTCCCGCGTAGAGCGTCGCATCATGCTCGCCCACTTCGGCGCAGCGCAGCGTGACGGCCCATTCGCCGTCGCCGCTGGTGTCGCACCAGCCAACCAGGCCGGCGAAGTAGCCGCGCTCGAAGCCCTCCACATCGCCAATGAAGCGGCGCGCCTGCTGCAACGGATGGCCACAGACGGCGGGCGTGGGATGCAATGCCAGCGCCAGTTCCAGGGAGGAGCAGGCGGGATCGGCGAGTTCAGCTTTCACTTCTGTCCCAAGGTGCCACATGGTTGGCGTGGATAGCAGCGATGGCCGTGGCGGCACCCACACCTGGCGGGCGAACGGGCGCAGCGAGTCGGCCACTGCGGCCACCACCAGCTCGTGCTCATGCAGGTCCTTGGCCGATTCGAGCAGGGCCGCGCCGCGCCGCCGGTCTTCCCGCGGGTCGCTGCTGCGCGGGACCGATCCGGCCAGGGGATGGGACAGCAGCTGGCGTCCGCGCCGCGACAGCAGCAGCTCGGGACTGGCGCCAATCAAGGTGCGGCGCGGCGCCGGCGCGTCGACCAGGTCTATGGCAAAGGTATAGCCGCGGCTATTGCGGGCGGCCAGGCGTTGCAGCAGCCCTGCCAGGTCGACCTGGACGTTGAGCGACAGTGAGCGCGACAGCACCACCTTTTCCAGGCCCGTGGCACGGATGCAGGCCAGTGCCCGCTCGACGTTGGCGCGGTAGGCGTCCGGTGACGGCCGGGCATGCACTGCATGGGGTTTGCGCCGGTGCGCTGCCGGTGGCGCGTGCCCTGTCGCCAGGGCCGGCCCGACCGATATCTGCTCCGGCACGAACAGCCGCGCCGGCGCCGCCGCATCGAATGGCACTGCGCCCATGATCACATCACCGGGACCGCCCGCGTCGCGCAGCATGGCCAGTGCATCACCGGCAAGCCGCCCTGCCGTGCATGGCGGCAGCAGCGCCTTGGCGCCACGGGCGGCCAGTACTGCGCGCGGCGAGGCAAACAGGCTCGCGCCGGGCCGGTACTGGCGGGTCGGGTGTTCCGCTGCCCAGGGCTGGGGCGGCAGGTGATGCAAACGCTTGTTCATGGTGGCCTCTCGAAGAAATGAACATCTGGGCAAGAGTGCCGAATAGTAAACAGAATAAGAATCATTCGCAATAGCAAACGCAAATAATAATGAGATTGATTCGCATTTAGATCGGTGCTAGGATAATTTTAGAACAGCATTTCAACCTTATTAACATCGTCTGAAAGTTTTCATGCCCCAGATCATCAGCAAACCCGCCCGCAGGCGCCTTGTTGCGGCGTTCTCGCTCCTGTCCTTTGGCGCTGCCAGTGCCGGCGCGGGGGACACCCAGCTTGCCCCGATTACAGTCACCGCACAGCGCGGGTCCGAAACCACCAGCGTCAGCGCTGACCGCATTGAGGCCGAGCAGGCCGTGAGCCTGCAGGACCTGTTCAAGCAAACGCCGGAAGTGAGCATCGGCGGGGGCGGCCTGCCGGCGGCGCAAAAGCTGTATGTGCGCGGTCTGGGCGAGCGCATGCTGGCAGTGAGCATCGACGGGGCCGCCCAAGCGGAAGCGGCCTATCATCACGCCGGGCAGGTCATGATCGAACCGGATCTGTTGAAGCGCGTCGAGATGGAGGCCGGCACGGCCGCGGTGACGGCCGGTCCGGGCGCCTTGGCCGGCGCGCTGCGTTTCACCACCAAGGGCGCACTGGACCTGCTGCGTCCGGGCGAACGGGCCGGCGCCCTGGTCAAGGCCAGCTACTTCGACGCCAGTGACGGCGCCAAGACCGGCGTGAGCGTGTTTGGACGCATTGGCAACGCCAGCGCCATTGTGCTTAGCCACACTCAGTACAACAGCGGCGACTACAAGGACGGCAGGCGCGCGCTGGTGGCCCACACCGCCTCCGACAGCCGCTCGCGCTTTGTAAAGTTCACGACCGGCACCGGTGCCCATCAGCTGGCGCTGGCATGGGAAGATAATCTTGATGAAGGCCTGCGCAACAAGCGCACCAACCTGGTCGCCGCCGGCATCAATGGACCGCAGCGCCAAAAAATGGAACGCGCCTCTGCCACCGTCAACTACCGTTATGCACCGGGCGGGCGGCTGGTGGACCTGCAGGTCAGCGCCTACGACAACGAGAACGCGGCGCTGCTGGGTGTGGACAGCCCGCAAGGCGAGCATGACGGCACCCGCACCCGCGGCGCCGATGTGCTGAACGTGTCGCGGGTCGCCGGGCACAAGCTCAGTTACGGTGTGAATTATCGCCACGATACCGGCTTCGCCAACGTGGCCGGGGTGGCCCTGGATGACGAAAAGGCGAGCGTCGCCGGCGTGTTCCTGCATGACGATCTGGCCCTGGGCGAGCATTGGGCCGTTGGGCTGGGCGCGCGCTACGACCGCTATCGGTATACCGGCATGGAAGGCCGCCGCTACGCCTCGTCGGCCGCGTCGCCCGGCGCCAGCCTGACCTGGATGTCAGGCGAAGCATTGAGCATCCGGCTCGGGCATGCACGCGCGCTGCGCGGCGTGGGCGTGATCGAACCCTTTCTCAAGGCGCTTCAGGAAAACGCGCCTGACCTGCAGCCGGAAAAGGCCGCCAACACCGATCTGGCCATGCAGTGGCGCCGCGGCGCATGGTTCGCCAATGCCACGCTATTCAGCCAGAAGATCGACAACTACATCGGCTACGACTCCATGCGCGAAAACCTGGGCCAGGTGCGCACGCGCGGCTACAGCGCCGATGCCGGTGTCGAAGCGCCGCACTGGCGTGCCAGCATCGGCATGGCGCATGCAAGGCCGCGCCTGAACGGCAGACCGCTGTCGAGCGGCGACGCCTTCCTGCTCGGGAATGCCTCCGGCCGCACCTGGGTGGTGCAGATCGACCGCGCCTTTCCCATGCGTCATCTGAAGCTGGGCTGGACCACGCGCGCCATTGAACGCCTGGACCATGTGCCATCGGGGAGCGCGTCCAAGCCCGGCTACGCCATCCATGACGCATACGCCAGCTGGCTGCTGACCGGCGACGAGCGCCTCAGTGTGACGCTGACAATCAATAACCTGGCCGACAAGTTCTACTACGATCACAGCAGCTTTGGCTTCCATCCACGCTGGGGCAGCGTGGCCGCCTTGCCTGAGATTGGCCGCAACGTGCGCCTGACCCTGGCCTCGCGCTTTTGACGGAGCCCCCATGAAACGAGATTTCCTGGCCGAGCCGGCGCCGTCCGCCACCAGCGCCATGCCCAGCCCCGCCCAGTTGCGCGCCGGACTGCCGTGCGACCGCGTCGCCGCAGCCACCGTGGCTGTCGGGCGTGCCACCATTTGCGACATCCTGGCGCGGCGCGACCGCCGCCTGCTGGTGGTGGTGGGGCCCTGCTCAATACACGACCCGGCTGCCGCCCTCGATTACGCCAGCCGCCTGGCGCAGCTGGCGCGTGAAGTGCAGCCCACGCTGTACCTCGTCATGCGCGTGTACTTTGAAAAGCCGCGCACCAGCACCGGCTGGAAAGGCTTGATCAACGATCCGCACATGGATCAATCCTTTCGCATCCCGGAAGGCATGCAGCTCGCGCGCGGCCTGCTGCTCGATGTCGCCCGGCTTGGCGTGCCGGCTGCGGTGGAGGCGCTCGATCCGATGTCCCCGCAGTACCTGGCTGACCTGGTCAGCTGGGCCGCCATTGGTGCGCGAACCACCGAGTCGCAAACCCACCGCGAGATGGCGTCCAGCCTGCCGCTGCCGGTGGGATTCAAGAACGGGACCGACGGTGGCGTTGGGGGTGCCATCAACGCCATCCGCGCTGCGTCGCGGCCCCACGCTTTCCTGGGCCTGGACGCCGATGGCCGCGCGGCGGTGGTGCGCACCCGGGGTAACGCCAACATCCACCTGATTCTGCGCGGCGGCAGCGCCGGTCCCAATTTCGATGCGGCCAGCGTGGCCGGCGCCACCAGGGCCATGCAGGCGGCAGGGCTGGACCCGGCCATCATGGTCGACTGCTCGCACGGCAATGCGGGCAAGGACCACCGGCGCCAGATTACTGTCCTGGAAGACGTTGTGCGCCAGCGCCATGGCGGCAACCGCGACATCATCGGCGTGATGCTGGAGAGCTTCATCGAAGCCGGTAGCCAGCCGTTGAGCGGAAACCTGCGCTACGGCTGCTCCGTCACCGACCCTTGTCTCGACTGGGCGGACACCGCCCGCGCCTTGCGCGCCGTGCATCGTGCGCTGGAGCGCACATGACGGTGCAGGCGCGCACGGTGCTGGTGGTGGCGGCACTGCAGTTTGTGTACATCCTGGATTTTGTGATGGTGCTGCCGCTCGGCCCGGACCTTGCGCGTGCGCTCGGCTTCGCGGTCGACCGGGCCGCCCTCCTGACTGCCGCCTACACACTGGCGTCGGTACTGGCCTCGCTCGCGTGCCTGCATGTGCTGGACCGCTTTAACCGCAAGACGGTGCTGCTGGTATCGTTTGGCCTGCTCGCGCTGGCCACGTGGGCCAGCAGCATGGCCACCGGCCTGGACTCCCTGCTGCTGGCGCGCGCCGTAACAGGCATGGCCGGCGCGCCCGCGATCGCAACCGGGATGGCGCTGGTGATCGACGTCACGCCGCCTGCGCAGCGCGGCAGGACGCTGGCCCGCGTCATGGCCGGCTTTGCGCTGGCCGCGGTGGCCGGCGTGCCAATGGCCCTGGAGCTGGCGCGCTTTGGCGGCTGGCAGCTGCCGTTCCAGTCACTGGCGGCGCTGGCGCTGCTGGTGTGGCTGGTGGCCGCTATTGTCTTGCCCGCGCCGGCGGGCCGTGCCGCGCAAGGCGCCGGCCTGGGGCAGCTCCTGCGGCGCGGTCCGGTGCGCCATGCCTGCGTGGTGCAGGGCCTGAGCCAGTTTTCAGCCTTCCTGCTGATCCCGCACTTTTCCGCCTATTACCTGTTCAATCTCGGCTATCCGCGGGCGCACCTGGGTGTGCTCTATATGGCCGGCGGCGTCACTGCCTTCGTCACGGTGCAGGTCCTGGGCCGCCTGGCCGACCGCGCCGGTCCGCGCCAGGCGGTGCTGATGGCCAGTGCCGCCATGGCGCTCGGCGTCATCCCACTGCTGGTGGACGCGCGGCTCCTCCTGCCGGTGCTGGTCCTGTGCTTCGTGTGCTTCATGGCCGGTAACGCGGGGCGCAATGTGAGCCTGCTGGCGGCACTCAGCCACGTGCCACGGGGCGACGAGCGTGCCGCTTTCATGGCCTTGCAGGGGATGGTGCAGGACGTGGCCATTGCTGCCGCGGCCCTGGTCAGCGGCGCCATGCTGGCGCAGGGGACGGACGGCACATTGTCAGGCATGGGCATGGTGCTTGCCTGTGCGGCGGTGACAGGTGCGGCCGTGCCACTGGCGCTGTCAGGTCAAAAGCAGTATGTGCGGGCCACGCACTAGGCGCGTCATCAGGGGCGCCCTGGCCACTGTGCCAGGACGATGTAGCCTTCCTCGGGCGTGGACTGCACCAGGGCGTAGCCGGAGACCTGCCAGGTAATGGGCGGACCAACGGTGTCGATCAGCGCCTTGCCGGCCCGGCGCGCCAGCGTGACGTGGGGCCGGTAGGGCCGGCTGTCCACGGCCAGCCCGGCGCCAGTGACCGCGGCCGACAGGCGTGCATGCAGGGCGATCAGTTCGGGCGGCGTGGCGAGCGGCTCCAGCACTGCCAGGCCGCTGTGCCATAGCGCGTTGTGGCCGAAGCGCAGTTCAAACGGCTCGCATGGTACCTCCAGCGATGCTGCCAGGTGCGGCAGCGCCGCCTGTTCCACCTCGCCCAGGAAATGCAGCGTCACATGCAGGCGCTCGGTCCTGGTGGGCGTGGCAGAGCGGGGCCAGCGCCAGCCGTTTTGCCACTGCACCAGCTGGTGGCGCAGCGGCGCATCAGGCCACAATGCCAGGAACAGGCGCGCCATGTCAGCCTCAGAAGCAGTGTTCCGGCGCGGGGAAGCTGCCATCCTTGACGGCGGCGACATAGGCATTGACTGCGCCCTCGATGGTGCTCTGGCCCTCCATGAAGTTCTTCACGAAGCGCGCCTTGCGGCCGGGGAAAACGCCGAGCATGTCGTGCATCACCAGCACCTGGCCGGAGCAGTCGGGGCCACCGCCGATGCCGATGGTCGGAATCGCCAGCAGCTCGGTGACTTCCTTGCCGAGGGTGGCGGGAATGGCTTCGATCACCAGCAGCGAGGCACCCATTGACTGCAGCAGCAGCGCGTCGGCCTTCAGATGGTCTGCACTTTCGATGGTCTTGCCCTGCACTTTGTAGCCACCGAGCTGGTGCACCGACTGCGGCGTCAGGCCAAGGTGGGCGCACACGGGAATGGCGCGGTCGACCAGGAATTTGACGGTATCGGCCAGCCAGGCACCGCCTTCGAGCTTGACCATGTGGGCGCCGGCCTGAATCAGCTGCACGGCGTTGGTGAATGCCACTTCCGGCGTCGGGTAGCTGCCAAACGGCATATCGGCCAGAATCAGCGCGCTCTTGCTGCCGCGCGCCACGGCGGCGGTATGGTAGGCCACTTCCGCGACCGTGACAGGCAATGTGGACGTGTGGCCGTTGCACACCATGCCGAGCGAATCGCCGATCAACAGGATCTCCACGCCGCAGCGGTCCATCAGGCTGGCGAAACTGGCGTCATAGCAGGTCAGCATGGTGATCTTGGTGCCCGCCGCGCGCAAAGCGTTGAGCGAGGGGATGGTGACAGCCTTCGTGACCATGGGCTTGACCGGGGCCGGCGCATCGCCGCCCGCCATGTCCTTGCCCTGCAGATAACCGCTCATATTATTCCTTTGATATCAAAAAAGAGGACGACCGTGCTAGTGTAATGCGAAGCGACCGGATGCGCAGGGGAACGTTTAGGAGGATGATTCGAATTGTGCCGCTACAGTGTCAGGCCCTGCAGGACCCCTTGGGCCGCACTCGATTTCAGCACGGTGTTCTCAACTGCACCTCAACTGCGGAAGATGAAGTACACCGCGCCCACCAGGCACAGTCCGGCCCACACGAAATCCCACTTGAACGGCTGGTTCATGTAGAACATCGCGAACGGCACGAACACGGTCAGCGTGATCACTTCCTGCATGATCTTGAGCTGCGCCAGGCTGTACTGGGTGTAGCCAATACGGTTGGCCGGGACCTGAAGCAGGTACTCGAACAGGGCAATGCCCCAGCTGACGATGGCGGCGTACCACCACACCTTGGTCTGCATGTTCTTGAGGTGGCCGTACCAGGCAATGGTCATGAAGACGTTGGAGAGCACCAGCAGGCCCACGGTCTGGAACAGGACAGGAATCTGCATGTCAGGCCAGCTTGCTGATGCCCTGGTCCAGCACCGCGGGCAAAAAGCCGCTGGCCGGGCCGCGGCCGGGAATGATCACATGCGGCGCAATTTCCAGCAGCGGCACGATGACAAATGCACGGTCCTGCATGCGCGGGTGTGGAATGTGCAGCGCCGGCTGGTCAATCACTTCGTCGCCATACAGCAGAATGTCCAGGTCGAGCGTGCGCGGGGCATTGCGGTACGGGCGTTCGCGTCCGTGCGCCAGTTCGATAGCGTGCAGCGCCGCCAGCAGGTCCGCGGCCGGCTGCGATGTTTCGATGCTGGCCACCGCATTCACGTAATCGTCTCCCGACGAATCGATCGGCGCCGTGCGATATTTGGCCGAGCAGGCCAGCAGGCGCGAGCCCGGCAGCATGGACAGGCGCGCGATCGCATCGTCCACGTTTGCCGCGGCGTCACCGAGATTGGCCCCGATGCCGATGTAAGCAATCATTCGAAGCTGGAGCCGCCCGGGTTGCTGCCGCCGGACGTGCCGCTGTGCCCACCATCGCTGCCGCTGCCGCTGCCGCCGCCGTCGCCGCCAGTGCGGCTGCGCGATGACCTGCGCGGTGCGCGCTTGCGCTTCGGGCCTGGCGTCGAGACGGCTGTCGTCAGCAGCTGTTCGCGCTCGACGGCATCGCCTTCGTAGAACGCGGTCCACCATTCGCCGATCTCGGACTCGATTTCGCCGGACTCGCAGCGCAGCAGCAGGAAGTCGTAGCCGGCCCGAAAGCGCGGATGCTCCAGCAGCTTGTACGGCGCTTTTCCATTGCGCCGTTCAAAACGGGGCTGCATGGACCAGATGTCGCGCATGTCCGAGCCGATCTTGCGCTGCAAGGCCAGCTTTTCGGTCTGCGAATCGAGCACGTCGTCGGCGGCCAGGTGCAGGGCCGGGATGGGCGACTCGCCTGCGGCGCAGTAGGCCGTCCACTTTTCCACCACCTGGTGCCACAAGAGCGATGCAAACAGGAAGCCGGGCGACACTCCCTTGCCGGCCTTGACGCGGTTGTCGGTGGACTCCAGCGCCAGGGTCACGAACTTCATGCCGATCGGCTGCTCCAGCACCACGTCGAGCAGTGGCAGCAGACCGTGATGCAAGCCTTCCTTGCGCAGCTGCTGCAGGCAGGCCAGCGCGTGCCCGCTCATGAGCAGCTTGAGCATTTCGTCAAACACGCGCGCTGCCGGCACGTTGTCGATGAGGGAGGCCATGACGGCGATCGGCTCGCGCGTGGCCGGTTCAATGGTAAAGCCAAGGCGCGCCGCAAAACGCACCACGCGCAGCATGCGCACCGGGTCTTCGCGGTAGCGCGCTTCCGGCTGGCCAATGATGCGCAGCGTCTTGTCGCGAATGTCGGCAATGCCGCCGTGGTAGTCCAGCACCTGCTGGGTGGCCGGATCGTAGTACATGGCGTTGATGGTGAAGTCACGCCGCATGGCGTCTTCGTGCTGCGGGCCGAAATTGTTGTCGCGCAGGACGCGGCCATGTTCGTCCTTGGGCGCGCTCGATTCGCCGGCACCGCGGAAGGTCGTCACTTCCAGCAGGTCTTGGCCAAACATCACATGCACGATCTGGAAGCGCTTGCCGATGATGAAGGCGCGCCGGAACAGGCGCTTGACCTGTTCGGGCGTGGCGTCGGTCGCAATGTCGAAGTCCTTGGGCTTGATCCCCAGCAGCAGGTCGCGCACGGCGCCGCCGACCACGAAGGCCTTGAAGCCTGCCTCCTGCAGCGAGGAGGTGACGCGGATTGCGTTGGAGGACAATAGCTTTGGATCGATTCCGTGTTCGGTCGCCCCCAGGATGACAGGCTCGGTCTTGTCGCGGACCGGCGCTTTGTCTTTGACGCCAAGGAATTTGCGGATGAATTTTTTAATCATTGAATAGATAAAGTGATGGCCAGCCAAGGCGCTCTGCATGCGTCGACAGCGCAGCATTCGGGTTGGTCGCGACAGGGTGGGTGACGACGGACAGGAGAGGAATATCGTTGTGCGAATCGCTGTAAAAATGGCTGCTCTCGAACGCGGCGAGCGGCTTGCCCATCTTTTCCAGCCATGCGTGCGTATGGGTGACCTTGCCCGGACCGGAGGTGGGTACGCCGAGCAGCCTACCGGTTAGGTTGCCATTGGCGTCTTCTTCCGGCACCGCGGCGATCAGGTGCTCCACGCCCAGCGCCGCGGCGATGGGTGCGGTCACGAAGCGGTTGGTGGCGGTGATGATGCATACCAGGTCGCCGGCCTCGATGTGCTGCTGCAGCAGCGCGCGCGCGCGCGCCGTGATGGCCGGGGTGATGACTTCGGCCATGAACTGCGCGTGCATGGCGTCGAGCTGCGAGCGCGGAAAGCGCGCCAGGGTACCCAGCGCGAACTCCAGGTACTCCACCGGGTCGAGCGTGCCGGCCTGGTACTGTTCGAAGAAGTCGTCGTTGGCGCGCTTGAAGGCGACAGGGTCGACGGCGCCGGTTCGTACCAAAAATTCGCCCCATTCATGGTCCGAGTCGATCGGCAGCAGGGTGTGGTCAAGGTCGAACAGGGCCAGTTTTTTCATTCTTTGGGGTCCGCGGCAGTGGCATTGGAGAGCAGGTCGCGCAGCAGCGGCAGCGTGACCGGGCGCTGCGTTTCAAGGGAATACTGATCGAGGGCGTCCAGCATCGTCGACAGGGAGCGCATGTCGCGCTTGAAATGCGATAGCAGATAGGGTAACACGGTGGCTGACAGCGTCAAACCGCGCGCTTCGGCGGCATGGGTGAGGGCAGCGATCTTTTCTTCGTCAGACAGGCCATGGATCTGGTAAATCAGGCCCCAGCCCATGCGCGTGCGCAGGTCTTCGCGCACCGGCAGCACCGCCGGCGGCACCGCTCCGGTACTGACCATGAAGGCGCCATGCTCGCGGATCTGGTTAAACAGGGCAAAGGCGTCGATCTGGGCTTCGGCACCGAGCTTGTCGCAGTCGTCGAGCAGGTACAGGGTGACCTCCGGCGTGAAGGTGAATTCTTCGCCGGCAGCGCCCGGGCCGATGTAGCGCGACGCCGGCGTGGCGGCCAGGCCTTGCAGCAGGTGGGTCTTGCCGGCGGCAGTCTCGCCCCACAGGTAGGCAAAATGCTCGCGCGCGCTGCGCTGCGCGAACTGGTGCATCAGGTGCGCCAGTTCGGCATTTTGGCCAACCTCGAAGGTATCGAGGCTGTGGGCCTGTTCCGCGCCCAGGTCGAGTACCAGCTGTTTCATCTGCGTTTTTTCATGATCTACGCATTATAAAAGCTGCTGCGCAGATAGTGTGCACGCAAATGGCGGAAGGCCACCATCAGCACCGCCGACGCGGGCAGCGCCAGCAGCACGCCGGTGAAGCCAAACAGCTGCCCAAAGGCGAGCAGGGCGAAGATGACGGTGAGGGCCGACAGGCCGATGCGCTCGCCCACCAGGCGCGGCGTGAGGATGAAACTCTCGAACAGCTGGCCAAACAGGTAAATACCGGCCACCATGCCCACGCCGTACCAGCCGGGAAACTGCAGCACGGCCGCCACCAGGGCCAGCACCATGCCCAGGCCAAAGCCGACATAGGGAATGAATACCAGCACGCCGCTGATGATGCCCACCGGGATGGCCACGTCCAGTCCCAGCATGGTCAGGGCAAATGAATAGAACACGGCCAGCACGATCATGACCAGCAGCTGGCCGCGCATGTACTCGGCCAGCAGGGCGTCCACCTCGCGCGCCATGGCGACGGTCTGGTCCACGTAGCGGCGCGGAATGGCGTCGGCCACGCTGCGCATGAGGCCATGCCAGTCAAGCAGCATGTAGAACATCACCACCGGCACCAGGGTGAGCGTGACGAACCAGCCCAGCACGGCGCCGCCGCCAATGCGCAGGCTGTTCAAGACCGTGGACCAGATCTGGTCGCCGCTGGTGGCCAGCTGCTCGCTGGCGATTTTCTTCAGGCCCGACATGTCGAGCTGGACGTTGATGCCCAGCTGCTGCAGCAAGGGTGCCAGCATCATGTCGAGTTTGATGAGGAACTGGGGAATCTGCACTCGCAGCAGGGGGATCTCTTTCTGGATCACCGGTACCACGATCAGCACCAGGGCGAACATGATGGCGATGAACACGGTCATGACGATCACCACCGCGAACAGGCGCGGCATGCGCCAGCGGCCCACGCGGCGCCGTTCCAGGAAGTTGACCGCGCCCGAGAGGGCGTACGCCAGGATGGCCGAGGCGACGAAGGGCGCCACCGTGGGGCCGAGCAGGTACAACAGGAAGAAAAATGCCAGCCAGGCGACCAGCCAGAATGTGGTCTGCTTCTGTTCCGGGGTCAGGGAAAATGGCATGGTGGTGTTGTAATGTGGGTTAAATCGTCCGGGAACGGGCCAGTTTGATAAAATAGCGGATTGACCAGTTTTGAGGCCGCAGGATGTTAATTGCGGCTCCGAATACGTCCACCGCCTTCTATTTTACCGCCTCCGCTGCCAAATACACCATGAGCCAATCTTCTAATGTTTCACTCTCCTACCGCGACGCCGGTGTCGATATCGATGCTGGCGACGCCCTGGTCGAAGCGATCAAGCCTTTTGCCAAGCGCACCATGCGCGAAGGCGTCATGGGCGGCATCGGCGGCTTTGGCGCGCTGTTCGAGATCAGCAAGAAGTTCAAGGAGCCGGTGCTGGTGTCGGGCACCGACGGCGTGGGCACCAAGCTCAAACTCGCGTTCGAACTCAATCGCCACGACACCGTCGGCATCGACCTGGTGGCCATGAGCGTCAACGACATCCTGGTGCAGGGCGCAGAACCGCTGTTCTTCCTCGATTATTTCGCATGCGGCAAACTCGATGTGCCGACCGCCACGGCGGTGGTCAAGGGCATTGCCCAGGGCTGCGAGCAGGCTGGCTGCGCACTGATCGGCGGCGAAACGGCGGAAATGCCAAGCATGTACCCGGCCGGCGAATACGACCTGGCAGGGTTTGCCGTCGGCGCGGTAGAAAAGTCGAAGATCATCGATGGCACCAAAATCACCCCGGGCGACGTGGTCCTGGGCCTGGCCTCGTCGGGCGCGCATTCCAATGGCTACTCGCTGGTGCGCAAGATCATCGACGTGGCCAAGCCTGACCTGGAAGGCGACTTCCACGGCCGCAAGCTATCCGATGTGCTCATGGAGCCGACCCGCATCTACGTCAAGCCGCTGCTGGCGCTGATGGAATCGATGGAAGTGAAGGGCATGGTGCACATCACCGGCGGTGGCCTGGTGGAAAACGTGCCGCGCGTGCTGCAGCCCCACCTGACTGCCGTACTCGATTCCAAGGCCTGGACCATGCCGCCGCTGTTCCAGTGGCTGCAGCAGCATGGTGGCGTGGCCGACGCCGAAATGCACCGCGTGTTCAATTGCGGCATCGGCATGATCGTCATCGTGTCAAAAGAAAACGCGGATGCCGCCTTTGCCCAGCTGCAGGCGGCCGGCGAAACCGTGTCACGCATCGGCACCATCCGCGAGCGCGCAGGCGACGAGCACCAGACCATCGTCGAATAACACCTGCAGGCGGTTTTTGCGGCGTCTCCCCGCGCCCGCACCAGTTCGCTGGTGCGGGCGTTTGCGTTAACCCTGCCATTTTCCGCAGCTACATATATTTTGTTCAATTTTAGTTGATTTAAAATTAACGTTGAATTACTATCACGCGGCTCGTCCGGAACCATATCCCGGATGACTTTCCCAAATCGCTTCGTGAAAGTACTTCATGTCCAAATTAATCAATGTAACGCGCAGCCTGATGCTCGGCGCCTCGCTGCTGCTGTCGCTGGCCGGCTGCGGCGGCGGTGGCAACGATGGGGCCACCGAGCGTCCCCCGCATGATTCCTCGGTCGGCAGCGTGAGCGGCCGCGTGGTCGATGCCCAATCTGGCCAGGCCATTGCCGGCGCCGAAGTGAAAATCGGCGACCAGCGCACCACCACCGACGCCGACGGCAAGTATTCCCTGAAAACCGTCACCTTCGGGCCGCAGCGCGTGGTCCAGTTCAGCAAGGCGGAATATGCGTCCAACTTTGCTACCGTGCGCGTCGACATCGACGGCAATACGGTTGCCGACCGCACCCTGGCCCGCGTCGGCGTACGCCAGGAAGTGAGCGCCGCCGACGGTGGCGTGGTGACCATGGCCGGCTCGCCCGCCATGGTCACGCTGCCTGCCGCCGGCATTGTCCGGACCGGCGGCGCCGCTTATACGGGGCCGGTGATGGTGGAAATGACGCCGATTGATCCAGGCGTGAATCCATTGAACATGCCCGGCAACTTCCGCGCAGAAAACGAAGCCGTGCCCATCGAAAGCATGGGCGCGCTGCAGGTGGAACTGCGCGACAGCACAGGCGCCTTGCTCAACCTGGCACCGGGCAAGACCGCCACCATCCGCATTCCGGTTCCGGCCGGGGCGGCCAGCCCGCCTTTGACCATGCCGCTGTACTACTTCAAGGAGTCAACCGGCCTGTGGGTGCGCGAAGGGGCCGCCACGCTGGCCGGCAGTGCGCCCAACCAGTACTACGAAGGCACGGTCTCCCACTTCACGGTCTGGAACGCCGACATGCCGATGGATACCATCTACATCCATGGCTGCGTGGTCAATGCCAGCAATCAACCGCGCTATGCGACGGTGACCACGGACGGCATTGATTATTTCGGTGCCGCCCAGGAGCAAACCGGCCAGGACGGCAAGTTCAAGATCGCCGCCCGGCGCAACAGCAAGGTGCAGGTCAGCGCCCTTGTCGGCGACGAGGTGGGCAGCGTGTATGTGACGACCGGTGACAGCGATATCGTTCTGCCTTCGTGCATTGAGGTCGGCGCCAAGCCGCCAGTCATCGTGCAGCAGCCAGTGGCACTGACGATCGCACCGGGCTTCATCGCTACGCTGGAAGTGGTGGCTGAAAATGCGGCGCAATACACCTGGTACCGCAACGGCACCGTGGTGTACGCGGGTGGCCGCTCGCTGACGCTGTTTGGCACCGCCGGGGTGGCCGGCACCTATCATGTTGTGGTCAGCAATGCCCACGGCAGCGTCACCAGCACCAGCGTCAGCGTCACTGTCGCCATGCCATCGGCGCCACCCGTGATCTCGCAACAGCCGGCGGACGTGCACGTGGTGACCGGTACCGCGCCCACCTTCAGCGTGGTGGCCGCAGGCGACGCCCTGACCTACCAATGGCTGCGCGACGGCGTGGAGATCGCCGGTGCCCAGGGTCCCGAGCTGACCCTGCCGGCAGCGCTGGCGGGCGACAACGGCGCCGTGTTTTCGGTGCGGGTCAACAATGCGGCCGGTGCCGTAACCAGCGCCGGCGCGCGCCTGGTGGTCGCGGCCGAAGCTGTCATGCCTGCCATTACCCAGCACCCTGGCAACGTCACGGCCGCCGTTGGCCAGAATGCCAGCTTCGCGGTCAGCGCCAGCGGGACCGGGCCGCTGTCTTACCAGTGGCTGCGCGAAGGCGTGGCCATTGCGGGCGCGGTCGATGCCACGTACCAGACGGGCGCCCTGACGCAGGCCGATCACGGCGTCAAGTTCTCAGTCAGGGTCAGTAATGCCAAGGGCACGGTGACCAGCAATGCGGCCACCGTCTCGATCAGCCAGGGTTCCGGCGTGAGCGGCTTGCATCTGGCCTTCGGCTACGGTTCTCCCGTGAACAACCAGCTGGCCTATGGCGCTGTGCCGGCTGCCGGCGGCACAGCCGTGCCCCTGCACCCGGCCGGGCAGGGCGAACTGGCCGGCTACCTGATCCAGGGTCAGATCAGCAATGGCCTGGCCAGCGATTTTTACGCGCGCAGCATGCTGTTCTGGAAAAATGGCACCCTGATCCGGCGTGACCTGTCGGGCCCGAACGGGCTGCCGCCGGAAGTGCGCCTGTCCACCATCACCTCCGCCAATGCCTGCGGTTTGAGCAATGGCAGCGACGATGTCCAGATGGGCAATGACGCGGTCAACGCGCTGCAATCGTGGCTCGTGGTGCAGAAGCGGGGGCCGGACAGTGCCTGCAATACCGACGACGACCAGTACTTCGCGGTGCGTGCCAACATGGGCGCGGCTGATGCGCCGCTGCAGGTTTCCCGCCCGGTTGCCACCATCCATTCGGCACAGGGCGCCCTGACCGGCTGGCTGGTGCGCAATGGCATGCAGATGCAGCGCGTCAATGCCGACTTCTCCAACCCCGTGAACCTGTTTACCCTGCCTGCGGATGACGCCGAATTCATGTCCGGCGCCGAACTGAGCAACACTGCAGTGTTCAGCGCCGGCGATGGCGTCTTTGCGGTGGATCTGAACGCTGCGGCCCCGGCCGCGCTCACGCGCCTTGCCACGGTCGCTGCCGATGAAACGCTGAGCGAGCTGCAACAGGCCAATCCGCGCGAAATCGTCTTTGCCCTGCGCGGGACCACCCAGACCCGCCTGCTGCGCTACACCATCGCCACCGGCACGACCCAGGCGATCGGCACCGTCGGCGGCCTTGGTGACATCGCCATTGTCACCCCGACCCGGGTGCTGGCGCGCAGTAGCCAGGGCGGCCTGCTGTCATTCCCCCTTGCCGGCGGCGCACCGACCGAGCTGGCAGGTTCCGCCTCGATGTTGAGTTCACTGTTCATCCATGCCGGCGGCGAACGGATCTGGCAAGAAGCCAACGGCAGCGTCGTCTCGATCAACAGCGATGGCACGGGCCTGCAGACCCTCTCGGGCAGCAAGCTCGCAGGCTGCGTCCTCAAGCCGCAGACCGCGATCTGGTCGAGCTGGCCGGAATGCGACGCCATCATGGTGGTGAGCGGCACCTCCCTGCGCAGCTACGATGCGCAGTCCGGCGCCGCCCGTATCACCTACGGCAATGTGCAAGTGCCTAATGGCCAGCTGAACTCCTTCTTTTATTTCAGCCCGCTCACGGCATGGGGCCAGGCCGGCATCCTGACTCAGGTGGTGTCGAACAGCGACTATAGCCAGGCTACGATGCTCAGTTACCTGCTCAAGACGGATCAGGCAGGCGTGACCCAGGTGGTGGTGCAGTAAGACTGGCGCATGCGCGTAGCGGAAAAGGGGCTTCGGCCCCTTTTCTACGCGCCGATCTTTTTCACCCGCGCGGCGCGCAGGCGATGCGCGTCCGGCATGCCGGCACCGAGCAGCGGCTTGAGGTAGCGGATGAACGCTGGCGTCACATCGGTCCCGCTGGCGCTGATCAACTCATCTTCCATCACGCGCGTCTTGCCGGCCACCGATTCGAGCGCCACCAGCTCGTAGTCGACGGCGTAGTCGCCGCTGCGCTTGATCGCCACCGACCCGTCGCGCTCGCCCCACATGGCAAACTGCACGGCTTTTTCGCCCACCTCGCGCGCTTCGCGCTGGTCCACGTCCGACACGCAGCCGCTGAAGCTGCGCTGCAGGTAGCCAAAGGTGTCGCCGCGTACCCGCTTGATGCCCAGCTTTGACTTGATTTCATCGCACAGCAGGTCCGCCAGCGCCCCGGTGCCCGATAGCTGCACATTGCCGTGGGCGTCGCGCTCCACTTCCGCGGCCAGCAGGGTGGCAATGGCTTCGCCGGACGCATCGTGAATGCCTTCGGACACCGCTACCACGCAGCGGCCATGCTTGTCATACATGGCCTTGACGTCGGCCAGGAAGTTCTCCAGCACGAAGGTGCGCTCCGGCAGATAGATCAGATGTGGGCCGTCGTCCGGGAACTTGCGGCCAAGCGCCGCGGCCGCGGTCAGAAAGCCCGCGTGGCGACCCATCACCACGCCCACGTACACGCCGGGCAGCGAAGCGTTGTCCAGGTTGGCACCGGCAAAGGCCTGGGCCACGAAGCGCGCGGCCGACGGAAAGCCAGGCGTGTGGTCATTGCCAACCAGGTCGTTGTCGATGGTCTTGGGGATATGGATGCAGCGCAGGGGATAGCCATGCTTTTGCGCTTCCAGGCTGACGATGCGCACCGTGTCGGACGAATCGTTCCCGCCAATGTAGAAAAAATGCTCGATCTGGTGCGCGCGCAGCGATTCAAAAATCTTCGCGCAGTAGGCCGCATCAGGCTTGTCGCGGGTCGAGCCCAGGGCCGACGATGGCGTGGCCGCCACCAGTTCCAGATTGGCCGTGGTTTCCTGCGTCAGGTCCAGGAAGTCCTGGTTGACAATGCCGCGCACGCCGTGCAGTGCGCCATACACCTTGGTGACATTGGCGAAGCGGCGCGCTTCCAGCACCACGCCCACCATCGATTGGTTGATGACGGCGGTCGGGCCGCCACCCTGGGCAACCAGAATTTTTCCTGACGACATAGCATCTCCTTGTAGTGGGCATGTTTGCCAATTCATTGTGGCCAGCTTACCTGAATTACGCCTTGTTGATGAAGTCATCGACTTCGTCGGGCGAGCGGATATGGTCGACCAGGCCGTTGCTCATCGCGTCCGGTGCGGGGGTCAACAGGCTGACGATGACCAGTACCGCGATGCCTGCCGGGACGCCGAAAATGCCGGCCGAAATCGGTGCGATATGAAACCACTGGCCGGCGGCGCTGCCGCCCAGGATCGGGTGCGTGTGCAGCATGTAAAAGACGCACACCGAAAAGCCGGCCAGCATGCCGGCAATGGCGCCGGCGTGGTTGGCGCGCTTCCAGAACACGCCGCATACGAGGGCCGGGAACAGGGTCGACGCGGCCAGCGAAAACGCGGCGCCCACCAGCGACAGGATGTCGGCCGGGCGCTGCGAAGCCGCATACGCCGCAATGAAAGCGACGCCGAGCAAGAGCAGCTTGGAGATCGTCACGCGCTTCTGGGTGGAGGCGGCCGGATCAACCACCTTGTAGTAGACGTCGTGCGAGAGGGCGTTGGAAATGGCCAGCAGCAGGCCATCGGCCGTGGACAGCGCGGCGGCCAGGCCGCCGGCTGCCACCAGCCCGGAAATCACATACGGCAGGCCCGCGATTTCGGGCGTGGCGAGCACCAGCACGTCGCCATCGATGGCAATTTCCGCCAGCTGCACGATCCCATCGCCGTTGATGTCGGCCACGCTGATCAGGGGCGTGATGCGGTCCACATTGGCCCAGTAGGAGATCCAGGTGGGCAGACTGGCAAAATCCGATCCCACCAGCGCGCTGTAGATGTCGTACTTGACCAGCACCGCGAGCGCGGGAATGGTCAGGTACACCAGCAGGATGAAGAACAGGGTCCAGAATACCGATACGCGGGTATCGCGCACGCTCGGGGTGGTATACGAGCGCATGAGGATGTGGGGCAGGGCGGCGGTACCGAGCATGAGGCACAGCACCAGCGCCAGGAAATTATTGCGGCGAATGTCTGAGCCTTCCGGCGTGTCCGCCGGGTAGGGCTGCGCGTGGGGCTGGGGCACGCGCGAGCGCGCCAGGTTGGCGTCGCGCGCAGCGCTCCAGATGCGGCCCGCCTCCTCGGCCGTCTTGGGGTAGGCGATGAGGGCGCGTTCGGCTGCGCGCACGTCCTGCATCGACACGTTGCGCAGGCGCGCTGCATCGAGCATGCGCTGCGCCTCCTGCAGGCCCGCTTCCCACGACGCCGGCAGCGTGCGCACACGTTCATCGAATTGCTCGGCACGCATGCGGAACATCGAGCGCACCTGCATTTCGCGCGGGTCCGACTGCAGTTCGCGTTCCCGCTCGGCCAGCTTGGGCAGCACCGCGCCATAGGCCATTTGTGGCACCGGGTTGTCGGTATGTTTCATCGACAGCCACATGGTGGGAATCAGGAAGGCGACCAGGATGATGATGTACTGCGCCACCTGGGTCCAGGTAATGGCGCGCATGCCGCCCAGGAAGGAGCACACCAGGATGCTGGCCAGCCCCAGGAAAATCCCGACCGAGAAATCGACTCCCGTAAAGCGCGAGGCAATCAGGCCTACTGCGTAAATCTGCGCCACCACGTAGGTGAAGGACACGATGATCGTGGCCCCCACCGCGATCATGCGCACCGGCGCGCCGCTGCCTTGCCGGCCGCCGCCAAAGCGCACGGCCAGAAAGTCGGGAATGGTGTACTGGGCGAAGCGCCGCAGGTAGGGCGCGATCAGCAGCGCCACCAGGCAGTAGCCACCGGTCCAGCCCATGATGTAGGCCAGGCCGTCGAAGCCGTACAGGTACAGGCCACCGGCCAGGCTGATGAAACTGGCCGCCGAGATCCAGTCGGCGGCCGTGGCCATGCCGTTGAACAGGGCCGGGACGCGGCGTCCGGCCACATAGTATTCCGAGACGTTGGAGGTGCGGCTGATGACGCCGATGGCCGCGTACAGGCCAATGGTGGCGACCATGAACAGGTAGCCGATCCACACACGCGGCATGCCTTCGTTTTCCAGGCTCGCCAGCGACACCAAAAAGCCGGCAAAGCACGCCGTGTAATACAAATAGTAGCGCGACAGGCGCCGGAAGTAGGAGTCCTTGCTTTTCATGCGGCGCCCCGCATGGCGCGCACAAAGCGGCGGTCGGCGCGCCGCATGGCCAGCGCGTAGATGCCGATCACGGCAAGGTAGATCAGCGAGCAGCCCTGGGCGGCCATGTAGAACGACAGCGGCCATCCAAGCACGGTAAGCGTGGCCAGCTCACGCGCAAAGAAGACGGTGACGACGGTGGTCAGGAACCATAGCCCGCACAGCATTGCCGTTACGCGGCGCGCGCGGCGCCAGTGCAGCGCACGTTGACGCAGCAAGGCCGCGAGCGGCGTGGATGTCATGCTGGCTCCTTATGATGGGGGAAGGTGATGCGGAATTGCGACCCGGGCCACCTGGCGCTGCTGCTGTGTGGATTGTGGAAGATGTCGACTTCGGCGTCATGCTGCTGGGCGATCTCGCGCACGATGGCCAGGCCAAGACCGCTGCCTTGCGCCGTGCTCCCCAGTACCCGGTAAAACCGTTCAAACACGTGGCCGCGTTCACCCGGTGCGATGCCGGGCCCGGTATCTTCCACTTCCAGCACGGCGTACTCTTCATCCTGGCGCACGCGCACCGTTACGCTGCCGCGCGCGGGCGTGTAGCGCAGGGCGTTGTCGATCAGGTTCGACAGCAGCTCGCGCAGCATGACGGCATTGCCTTCGATGGGAACCGGGGCGGCGGCGCCCTCGAAGCCCATGTCGATCCTGGCCGCCATCGATGCCTGCACCCATTCGCGCACCGTGTCGCGCGCCACCGCGTTCAAGTCCAGCGCGGCAAGGGCAGTACCGGCATGCGGATGGTGCTCGGCCCTGGCCAGCGCCAGCAGCTGGTTGACCAGGCGCGTGGCCGACTCCGAACTGGTGGCCAGCTGCTCGAGCGAGCGGTGGATTTCGTCGGGATGCTTCTGGCGCAGGGCCAGCTCGGACTGCATGCGCATGCCTGCCAGCGGGGTCTTCATCTGGTGCGCTGCGTCGGCGATGAAGCGCTTCTGCATTTCGATGGTCTGCGACAGGCGACCCAGCATGTCGTTGAGGGAGCCGACCAGCGGCGAAATCTCTTCCGGCACCTGGCGCGCGTCGATCGGCGAGAGGTCGTCGGGGCGGCGCGCACGGATACGCTCCTGCAGCTGGGCCAGCGGCGACAGGCCGCGCGCCAGCGCAAACCAGACCAGGGCCAGCACGATGGGCAGGATGATGAACTGGGGCAGGATCACGCCCTTGATGATTTCGTTGGCCAGCTGCGCGCGCTTGTCCAGCGTTTCGGCCACCTGCACCAGGGCGGCGGGCGGCTCGTCGCCCGGGGCCGATTTCGGGCGCAGGTTCACATATGAAAAGGCGATGCGCACCGGCGTGCCGTTCATGCTGTCGTTGCGAAAGTGGACGCGCCCGGTGCGGTAGCGGTCGGGGGACAGCGGTTGCGGCATGTCGCGGTCGCCGTCCACGTGCTCGGCCTGCGGGCCGGTGATCTGGAAGTAGACGCTGTCCACATCATCGGCGCGCAGGATGTCGCGCGCACTGCCGGGCAGGCGCGAGATCACGCGGCCATCGACTTCCTTGACCTGCTGCGCCAGCACCGTCACGCTGTCTTCCAGTGCGTGGTCGAAGGGCTGGTTGGCGATCGATTTGGCCACCAGGTAGGTGATGGCGATACTCATGGGCCACAGCAGCAGCAGCGGGGCCAGCATCCAGTCGAGGATCTCGCCAAACAGCGAGTGCTGCATGTTTTCGTCCGGCTCCGGATTGGGCGGGACGTACAGCGCCACGGGCGCGGCGTCGGCCTGGCTGCCGGCGAAACCGTTCTCCACTTAGGATTCGCCCGCCGCCGCGAATTTTTCGAGGCAGTAGCCCAGACCGCGCACGGTGGCAATGCGCACGCCGCCCACCTCGATTTTCTTGCGCAGGCGGTGGACATAGACTTCGATGGCATTGTTCGACACTTCCTCGCCCCATTCGCACAGATGGTCCACCAGCTGCTCCTTCGACACCAGGCGCCCGGTGCGCGCCAGCAGGATTTCGAGCAGGCCCAGTTCACGCGCCGACAGGTCCAGCATCTGCTCGTTGATGTAGGCGCTGCGGCCCACCTGGTCGTAGGCCAGCGGGCCGTTGCGCACCACGGTGGGACCGCCGCCGGCGCCGCGCCGGGTCAGGGCGCGCACCCGCGCTTCCAGTTCCGACAGGGCAAAGGGCTTGGCCATGTAGTCGTCGGCGCCCAGGTCCAGGCCATTGACACGCTGCTCGATCGAGTCGGCCGCCGTCAGGATCAGCACCGGCAGCAGGGAGGCGCGCGTGCGCAGGCGGCGCAGCACTTCCAGGCCGGACAGGCGGGGCAGGCCCAGGTCCAGGATCAGCAGGTCGAACTCCTGGGTCGACAGGGCAGTGTCGGCGTCTTCGCCATTGTGGACGCAGTCGATCGCATAACCGGACTGGCGCAGTGAGCGCGTCAAGCCATCGGCAAGTACGCTATCATCTTCGGCTAGTAAAATACGCATGAATGGCACCCGGAAATATGTGCGCCTATTGTGTTTCATTTATCCCGGCCCCGGGAAAATTTTTGAAAACTCCCGCAAACACTGCTTGCCAAGACTACTGTACGCTTGTACAGTACTGACTGTGATGTGAAAACCGCCCTTTTTCTGAAAGAAAATAATGGACGACAAGAAAAACGTAATGAATGCTGCGGAAAAGGGCAAGGCGCTGGCCGCCGCCCTGGCGCAAATCGAAAAGCAGTTCGGCAAGGGTTCGGTCATGCGCATGGATGCGTCCACCCCGGTCGAGGAAGTGCAGACCGTGTCCACCGGTTCGCTGGGCCTGGACATCGCGCTGGGCGTGGGCGGGCTGCCGCGCGGCCGCGTGGTCGAAATTTACGGTCCCGAGTCGTCCGGTAAAACCACGCTGACGCTGCAGACCATCGCGCAAATGCAAAAGCTGGGCGGCACCTGCGCCTTTATCGACGCCGAGCACGCGCTGGACGTTACCTACGCCCAAAAGCTGGGCATCAACCTGTCGGAGCTGCTCATTTCGCAGCCGGACACGGGCGAGCAGGCGCTGGAAATCTGCGATGCGCTGGTGCGCTCGGGCAGCGTGGACATGATCGTGGTCGACTCCGTGGCGGCACTGACACCGCGCGCCGAGATCGAGGGCGACATGGGCGACTCCCTGCCAGGCCTGCAGGCACGCCTCATGTCCCAGGCACTGCGCAAGCTGACCGGCTCCATCAACCGCACCAACACGCTGGTGATCTTCATTAACCAGATCCGCATGAAGATCGGCGTCATGTTTGGCAGCCCGGAAACTACCACCGGTGGCAATGCGCTCAAGTTCTATGCCTCCGTACGCCTGGACATCCGCCGTACCGGTTCCATCAAGTCCGGCGACGAAGTCATCGGCAATGAAACCAAGGTCAAGGTCGTCAAGAACAAGATCGCGCCGCCATTCAAGGAAGCGCACTTCGACATCCTGTATGGCGAAGGCACGTCGCGCGAAGGCGAAATCCTCGATCTGGGCGCCGACAACAAGATCGTGGAGAAGTCCGGTTCCTGGTACAGCTATAACGGCGAACGTATCGGCCAGGGCAAGGACAATGCGCGCATCTATCTCAAGGAGCGGCCGGCACTGGCGCGCGAAATCGAGAACAAGGTCCGCGTGGCGCTGGGTGTGCGTGAACTGCCGCCTGCAGCCGGGGAAGAGCAGCCGGCCAAGGTCGCCAAGCTCAAGGCTGTTGCCGAGTAATCGGCTGGTGTGGCCGTGCCAGCGCCCCGGTTAAGCCTCAAGGCCCGTGCCTTGCGTTTTCTGTCGATGCGCGAGCACAGCCGGCTGGAGCTGGGGCGCAAGCTGGCGCGCCATGCAGAGGAGGGCGACGATGTCGATGCCCTGCTCGATTTTCTGGAAAAGAATAACTGGCTGTCGCAGGAGCGGTTTTCCGAGTCGCTCATCCACCGCCGGGCCGCGCGCTTTGGCAACAGCCGCATCGTGGCCGAGCTGCAAAGCCACGGGGTGGCGGGCGAAGCCCTGCAGGAACTCAAGCAAGGCTTGAACGAGAGCGAAACGGCGCGCGCCTGCGAGGTGTGGCAGCGCAAGTTCGGCACGGTGGCGACCGATCCTGCCGAGCGCAACAAGCAGATGCGCTTCCTGATGCAGCGCGGGTTTTCCCAAAAGGCGGTGCGCACTGCCATGAAGGGGGACCCTGGCGAGGATGACTGGTAGCGGGCAGGTTGCTCGTCCGGGGGCGCAGTGCCGGGCTCAGAAGTCCGGCCGGCGCGGCATCCGTACAACTGTGCATTGCCGCACAAGCGGTTCGCACGCACACTGTTTTTGTCCAAGGCGGAAAAGCGAGGACTTGACGTCCCTGGCATGGCCCGTAACGTCGCCTGGCAGCAGCCGGGCGCCTTACTCCTCAACGGCTATGTACATGGGGCGCCGAGCCTTCGCTTTTCCGTCTTTTTGTTTGCCAGCCGTGCCCGGGCTATCATTGCCCGCGAATATCATATCAGTCTGACAATCTCCACTCAAATAACCCTGCCGAGCAGCGCTGTGCTAAAATTTCATGGTTTTAGCAGCGCCGCATGAGCGGTTGTTGCCGTAGAAGCTGCGGCAACGTGCGTAAGCACACTGGCTGCATACTATTTACGCCGCATTTCGGCATTGGTCTTTATGCCCCTGTCTTCTCCCGTTCCCCGCGCGCTCCGCCATACCCGCGCCATCGAAGTCGCTGCCTACCTGCGCGACGATGGGCTGTGGGATCTTGACGCGCGCATCACTGACGTCAAGGTCAAGGATGTCACGCTCGCTTCCGGCCTGCGCCCGGGCGGCACCCGCCTGCACGACCTGTCCCTGCGCCTGACCATCAACCTTGAGCTCGTTGTAGTGGACGCCGAGGTGTCGTCCGACGCCGTGCCCTATCCCGGCTATTGCGACACGGTCGGCCCGGCCTACAAGCAATTGATTGGCTTGTCGCTCATGAAGGGTTTCCGTGCGGGCATCAAGGAACGACTGTCGGGCGTGCTAGGCTGTACGCACCTGAGCGAACTGGCGCAAATCCTCCCGACGGCTGCCATTCAGGCCTTTGCCAATGACGTCATCAAGACGCGCGACGGCGATGGCGACGACCTGCTGCCCGACCGCCCGTTTCAAATTGAACGTTGTCATGCCCTGCGCGCCGATGGCCCGGCAGTGGCCAGGTATTACCCGCGCTGGGTTGCCAAGCCGGTGTCCTAGGCCTCACGTAGCGCAGCAGCAGTTTGCAGTCCTCGCAGTCCCGTTTTAGTTGTTTTGAACCCGCACTTAACCGTATTTCCACATTATCAGTATCAGAAGAAGGGAAGCCAGCATGAAAATCCATGAGTATCAAGGCAAAGAAATCCTCCGGCAGTTCGGAGTGACGGTACCGCGCGGCATCCCGTGCATGTCCGTGGAAGAAGCCGTCAAGGCTGCCGAAGAGCTGGGCGGCCCGGTCTGGGTAGTCAAGGCGCAGATCCATGCTGGCGGCCGCGGCAAGGGCGGCGGCGTGAAGGTGGCCAAGTCGATGGAACAGGTCAAGGAATACGCCGAGCAGATCATGGGCATGCAGCTCAAGACCATCCAGACCGGCCCCGAAGGCCAGAAGGTGCGTCGCCTCCTGATCGAAGAAGGCGCCGACATCAAGAAGGAACTGTATGTGTCGCTGGTCACCGATCGCATCAGCCAGCGTGTGGTGCTGATGGCTTCCAGCGAAGGCGGCATGGATATCGAAGAAGTCGCGCACAGCAATCCTGAAAAGATCCACCACATCGCGATCGATCCCTCAGTGGGCCTGACCGATGCCGAGATCGACGACATCGCCGGCAAGATCGGCATTCCTCCCGAGTCGTTTGCCGATGCGCGCGTACAGTTCCATGGCCTGTACAAGGCATATTGGGAAACCGACGCGTCGCTCGCTGAAATCAACCCGCTGATCGTGACCGGCAGCGGCAAGATCGTCGCCCTGGACGCCAAGTTCAACTTTGACTCCAACGCCCTGTACCGCCAGCCCAACATCGTTGCCTACCGTGACCTGGACGAAGAAGATCCGGCCGAAATCGAAGCATCGAAGTTCGACCTGGCTTACATTTCGCTCGACGGCAATATCGGCTGCCTCGTCAACGGCGCCGGCCTGGCCATGGCCACCATGGACACCATCAAGCTGTTCGGCGGCGAGCCGGCCAACTTCCTGGACGTGGGCGGCGGTGCCACGGCTGAGAAAGTCACGGAAGCGTTCAAGATCATGCTGAAGAACCCGGGCCTGAAAGCCATCCTGGTCAACATCTTCGGCGGCATCATGCGCTGCGACGTGATCGCCGAAGGCGTGATCACCGCATCGAAGGCTGTTTCCCTGCAAGTGCCGCTGGTTGTGCGCATGAAGGGCACCAACGAAGACATCGGCAAGAAGATGCTGGCCGACTCCGGCCTGCCGATCATCGCCGCCGATACGATGGAAGACGCAGCCAAGGCCGTGGTTGCCGCTGCTGCTGGTAAAGCCTAATTCGAAGGAACAAATATGTCGATCCTGATCAATAAAGATACAAAAGTCATCACCCAGGGAATTACCGGCAAGACCGGCCAGTTCCACACCCGCATGTGCCGCGACTATGCCAATGGCAAGAATGCCTTTGTCGCAGGCGTGAACCCCAAGAAAGCCGGCGAAGATTTCGAAGGCATTCCTATTTTTGCCAACGTGGCGGACGCCAAGAAGGAAACCGGCGCCAACGTGTCGGTCATCTACGTGCCGCCGGCCGGCGCCGCTGCTGCCATCTGGGAAGCCGTGGAAGCCGAGCTGGACCTGGCCATCTGCATCACCGAAGGCATTCCCGTGCGCGACATGATGGCGCTCAAGGACCGCATGGCCAAGGCCGGCTCGAAGACCCTGCTGCTGGGCCCTAACTGCCCGGGCCTGATCACGCCGGACGAAATCAAGATTGGCATCATGCCGGGCCATATTCACCGCAAGGGCCGCATCGGCGTGGTGTCGCGCTCGGGCACGCTGACGTACGAAGCGGTGGGCCAGCTGACCGCGCTGGGCCTGGGCCAGTCCTCGGCTGTCGGTATCGGCGGCGACCCGATCAACGGCCTCAAGCATATCGACGTCATGAAGATGTTCAATGATGACCCTGATACCGACGCTGTCATCATGATTGGCGAGATCGGCGGCCCGGACGAAGCCAACGCGGCTTACTGGATCAAGGACAACATGAAAAAGCCGGTGGTCTGCTTCATTGCAGGCGTGACCGCGCCACCGGGCAAGCGCATGGGCCACGCCGGCGCGCTCATCTCGGGCGGTGCCGACACGGCCCAGGCCAAGCTGGACATCATGGAAGAGTGCGGCATCAAGGCCACCAAGAACCCGTCGGAAATGGCCCGTCTGCTGCAGGCCATGTTGTAATTTGTAACGACTTGCTAGGCAGTAGATAATAACGGGGAGCATAATGCTCCCCGTTTGCATTGGAATTGCGCACAAAATCCGGAGAACGCGAAGTGGCAAAAATCATCATTACGTCTGATGGCAAGCTCATCAAGGAAGTGGAACTCGTCAAGGAGAGGATGACCATCGGGCGCAAGCCGCATAACGATATCGTCATCGACCACCGCGCCGTGAGCAGCGCCCATGCCACCATCACGGTCATGCTGGACGATGCGATCCTGGAAGACTTGGGCAGTACCAACGGCACCTTTATCCAGGGCGAAAAGGTCACGCGGCGCCAGCTGGCAAGCGGCGACCGGATCACGATCGCCATTTTTGAACTGCAATACCTGGCCACGCCACCCAAGGCCGCACCGACCGGGAAGGTGGAAGTGATGAACGGCGCGCACAAGGGCAAGACGCTGCCATTGAATAAACCCTTGACCACGGTCGGCAAGCCGGGCGTGGCGGTGGTGGCCATTACTTATGCAAGTGGTACCTATACAGCAGCCAAGATTGATGGCGAGCAGGGGCCAACGGTCAACGGCGCGGAGCTGGAACACGAGCCGCGTCGGCTGGTACAGGGTGACGTGCTCGATCTCGCGGGTACGCGCATGGTTTTTTTGGCAAAATAAGTGACAATTTCCGTCAGACGTTGCGCTGTTCACGCTCCGCGACAAAAATTGTCAGGTCACGCGCCGAATTTTGACCATTTCCATAATCGAAGATTAACGAATAGCCGCAAATCGATGCTCGTCTGAGCTGGCACACCGATTGCTATATCCCTGGTACAGACACCTAGTCTTTGTTGAAGTAAAACCCCAAGGAGATTTACCATGAAATCGATGAAAATTGTTAAAAAAGCACAAGCCGGCTTCACCCTGATCGAATTGATGATCGTGGTCGCCATCGTTGGCATCTTGGCTGCTGTCGCACTGCCAGCGTACAAGGATTACACGGTACGTGGCCGCGTGTCGGAACTGATCACGAATGCCTCGGCACAAAAGCAAACTATTGCTGAAAATCTGGGCGACGATCCAACTAACCTGGGAACGACTGCTAATACAGGCGCTTGCCGCGGGGTGAAGGATACGACCGTCGCGACCACTAATATGGCGAGCATGGCATGCGCAGGCGGTGTAATCACCGTGACCGGTACCGCCAAGACTGAAAACGTCGTTCTGAAATTCCGCCCAACTGTGAACGCAGACGGCAATGTGACCTGGACTTGCGGCGCCACCGCTGACACGATGTTCCGTTTCGTTCCTGCTGAATGCCGTAACGTAGCGTCCTAATACGAATCTCGTCGCCGTTTTGACGGTAGCGATTCTGTAAAAAAATACCCCAGAAATGGGGTATTTCCGTTTTTGGCTTGGCAAATGATTGGGCTGGGTGAGCGATGAACGCTGCAACAAAAAATGCATCGTGGCGTCACGGGATAGTTCTTTCGGGGGTCCGGGAATGGCCAGTGCTGGTGCTACTAATCGCCAGTATGGCCATGCTAAATCATTTCGCTCCCCATAGCCACAATGCCCAGCGGATCACGCACCTGGCCTTATTGGCTTTCGCTTCGGCGTATATTTTCATCAGACGCTCGCGGCTCATTTGGCCCAGCAATCCGGCCGGTGGCATCGCACTTCTGCTGTTTTTCTTACTTGGTGTGATCTCCTCAAGCCGCGCTTATGCGCCGTCCTATGGCTTCCTGGAGGTTGGATACACGCTGCTGCTCGTTTTGACAGGGTTAGCGGCGGGAAGGGAAATGGCGGACTCTTACTCAAAGAAGTTGAATTGGGTTCTGACAATCTGCGCGATTGGATGCGCAGCTTATCTTCTCCAGGCTTTCGTGGGCTTGTCGATATTCGTTCAGATGGGAATTACCCCTGGTGTCGGTGATATCATCCAAAACTTCGAAAATTTTCGGTTTTTCAATCACGCACAAACAGTGACCGTTCCCCTCCTGGTGCTGCTGTGTTGTCGCGCCAAGACCCAAAAAGTACGGTACGCCGTATTCATTCTCGCGGGGTTTTGGTGGATGTTACTTTTCACTGTGGGTGGACGCGGGACCATGTTAGGCCTGGGGGCAGGGGTTTTGGTTGCCCTAGTGCTGATGAAGGGGACAGCGAAACTTTTCGTTGGTATGATGGCGCTGACGGCCATCACAGGGTTCGTTCTGGATTATTTGATTTTTTATCAGTTACCTCCCGTTTTCGGTCTTGAGCCTTTTGGCCATTCAAGCGCATTGGTCGACCGGACAGTGCACGACCCGACTAGCTCTCGCACCTATCTATGGCGTCGCTGTTTGCAGATGATCGCTGCTCACCCAATGCTCGGCGTCGGGCCCATGCACTTCGCGCATGGCGGGATGGATCTCAGACTCGGCAGCCACCCGCATAGTTGGGTTATGCAGTACGCGGCAGAATGGGGCATTCCAGCGGTAATCTGTCTTATCGCGACAATCGGTGCGGCCGGACGGCGCCTGTTTTGCCAAGCGAAGGCGCTGGCGACAACAGATGTGTCCGACGGACTGGTCGCGACTGGACTGATTGCAACCGGGACTGCCATTGTGGTTGACGCGCTGGTGTCAGGTTCCTTCATTATGCCGATAAGTCAGTTGCTTATTGTCACGTACCTGGCATGCGCCAGCGGATGGGTATGGTCGAGAACCCGGCCGTCAACATGGACTGTAGTCCCCCAATTTGCGCTGCGAGGCGCGATTGGGATAGCGGTCATCATGGTGGTGCTTGGGGTTTCCGTTGATGCTGGCGATCTTCCCGGAAGTCACACGGACTACCCTGTTAAGGGTCCGGGTTTTTCAATCTTTCCACGTTTCTGGTTTGACGGGCGTTTCTAGGCTGGTGTCATGTGCGCTGCAACTGGCGCAGAGTTGGGCCGCTATCCAGCGCGATGTGATTTTCTTAGTCGTGCACGCGGCCATTGTATACAGCGTTTTGTGGAAGAAGGGGGCCTTTAGTGCTAGACCGAGGCGGTCCAATCCCCTGATTTGCCACCATGCTTTTCCAGCACCCGCACATTGGTCATGACCATGCCGCGGTCGGCCGCCTTGCACATGTCGTAAATGGTCAGCAAGGCCACCTGCACCGCTGTGAGCGCCTCCATCTCCACCCCCGTCTTGCCCACCGTGTCTACCTGGGCGCGGCAATGGATACATGACTGCAGCTGATCAATCTCGAATTCCACCGCCACCCGCGTGATCGGCAGCGGATGGCACAGCGGCACCAGGTCGCTGGTGCGCTTGGCGCCCATGATGGCGGCAATGCGGGCAATGCCGAGCACATCGCCCTTGCGCGCCGTTCCTTCAAGGATAAGCGCCAGCGTGTCAGGTTTCATGACAATGGTACCGGCCGCAACGGCAATCCGGTGGGTGTCGGCCTTGCCGCCGACATCCACCATGTGGGCTTGTCCGGCAGCATCGAAGTGGGTGAGGGGAGAAGCGTTTTTTGGGTCGTTCATGGTCGTGGTAACAAAGTGTTTCCGATCGGTCGAAGGCAGCGTACATGCGCCACTTGCGGTTATCATAGCATCGTGAAAATGAAAATTCCTCCTGCCATGCGACTCACACGCTTGCCGCAGCTGGCGCTCGCTGCAGCTGTCGCGGCCGCCATCTCCAGCACGGCGCTGCAGGCGGGCGCCCAGACGGGCCTGGACCAGAGCTTGCCGATGCTGGGCGACACTGCCCGCGGCGACCTGTCGCCCGTGATGGAGCGGCGCATCGGCGAGGAAATCATGCGCGACATCCGGCGCGACCGCGATTTTCTCGATGACGCGCCGATTGCCGAATACCTCAACAATTTTGGCAGCGCCCTGGTGGCCGCCCAGCCCGGGGCACGGGGCGAGACCAACGCCGACTTTTATTTCTTTGCCGTGCGCGATGTGCAGCTGAACGCTTTTGCCTTGCCGGGAGGCTTTATTGGCGTGCACTCGGGGCTGCTGCTGGCGGCGCAGACCGAATCGGAACTGGCCTCCGTCATGGGCCATGAAATCGGCCACGTCACCCAGCGCCATATTGCCCGCATGATCGGCCAGCAAAAGCAGGATGCGCTCATCCCGCTGGCGGCCTTGCTGCTTGGCGCCCTGGCCGCGCGCGCCAGCGGTGACGCGGCCATGGGCGTGGTCATGGGCGGCCAGGGCCTGGCGATCCAGCGCCAGCTCAATTTCAGCCGCGAGGCAGAGCGCGAGGCCGACCGCGTGGGCTTTCAAATCATGTCCCAGGGTGGTTACGATACCTCGGGCATGGTGGCGTTTTTCGGCAGGATGCAGGCCGCCACGCGCTCCTACTCGGACCTCATGCCTTCCTACCTGCGCAGCCACCCCCTCACCAGCGAGCGCATCTCCGATATCCAGGCGCGCATTCGCGAAGTGCCGTACCGCCAGCGCGTGGACACGCTCGACTTCCACCTGGTCCGGGCGCGCGCCCGCGTACTGCAGGATGGCAGTACCCAGGGGCTGGCCGAGACCCAGGCCGCTTTTGAAGCGCAGCAAAAACTGCTCAACCGCCAGCAGCAGGTCAGCGCCCAATATGGCCTGAGCTACCTGGCCCTCAAGCGCGGCCAGCTGGCCAGCGCCCAGACCTGGCTTGACCGTGCACGGGCGACCCAGCGCGGTACAGAAGGGGCGTTTGCCATCGGTTCATCCGCCTCCGATGGGGCACCCTTGTTCACTTACCTGCAGCTGGAAATCAAGCTCGCGCCAAGCCAGCCGGAAGCGATTCGCCAGCAAGGTCTCAAGGATGCCGAACAGGCGCACCGGCGCTATCCGCTGTCGCGCGGCATTGCCCACCAGTATGGCGAAGGCTTGATCAATAATGGGCGTGCGGCCGAGGCCGTCAAGTTCCTGCGCGACCAGACCTTGCAGTACCGCGAGGAAGTCAAGCTGCACGAATTACTGGCCAAGGCTTACGCGGCGCAAGGCAAGATAAGCTTGCAGCACATTTCACTGGCCGAGTATTACGCCCTGCTGGGCGGTAAGGTCGCCGCGCTCGACCAGCTGGCCATTGCCCGCAAGGCCAGCGATGCTTCGTTTTACGACATGGCCCTGATTGACGCCCGCGAGCGCGAACTGAAAGCGCAGCGGCGCGAAGAGCTCAAGGAAGAAAAAGACGGCAAGAAATGAGGCGCAGCGCGGCGCAACTCACGGCGGCGTTGGCAGGCGCGTGAATTGAAAGTGCTCCGGCACCTCGGCGCGCGCGATGCGTTGCACCGGCGTCAGCTTGCCCTGGTAGCGCAGCGCCAGACTTGCCTCGCGGCCGTCGAGCCACGCCAGGATTGCGTCATCCGACGCGCCTTGGCCATCCATTTCCATGCTCGCCATTAGCTGCGCCACATCGCGGTCATCCACCTGCGCAACTTTACCGTCCGTCACGATAATGAGCTCGCCGCCTTCGGTCATGTAGGCCGCGTCCAGCGCCGGCACCGGTGCGCCCGTGTGCAGTACCAGCCCATGGGCCGGATCGGTGCGGGCCACAAAGGGCGTGCTCTCCAGATTGAGAAATACGCGCTGCGGCCCATTCTGGAAATACCAGCAGCCCCGCTCGTCAACTGCGTAATTGCGGTTGATAAAAGCGAGCAAGGCGTCCTGGATCACCTTGTCGCCGGGAAGGTTGAAGTGCTGGGCCTGCTCGTCGCGCATGCGCCAGGCGCCGCGCGCGTCCAGCGCCAGCCAGCCATAACAGTGGGGAACGTTGGGCCACTTGGCCATCGCTTTTTTGACAATATCATCCATGGCCGCGAGCTTCGCACAGTTCAGCGCGGATCGGCGCGCGCCAGCCATCTTTCCCTTCCAGGAATTTGATCAGCTTGCGCGGCAGCCAGTCCAGTCGGCCGGGCCAGGGCCCCGCCACGAAGCCGACATGGCCGCCATGGGCCGGATACTCCAGCGTCACCTGGGGCGACGCCTTGCGCGGCAAATAGTCGGCCGGCAGGAATGGATCATTCATGGCATTGAGCACCAGGGTGGGAACGGTGATGTCCTGCAGCACATGCCTGGCGCTGGCCCGGTCCCAATAATCGTTCGTATCCTTGTAACCGTGCAGGGGTGCGGTGACGACATTGTCAAAGGCGTACAGGTCGCGCGCCGATAGCAGGGCTTCGCGGTCGAACAAGCCGGGGAACTGCTCCAGCTTGGCCAGGCATTTGGGCTTGAGTGTCTTGAGGAACATGCGCGTGTAGATCATGTTCAAGCCGGAGCCCAGCGACTCACCGCCACGGGCCAGGTCCAGCGGCGCGGACACGGCGCAGGCAGCGTCGACAAATTCGGCCGAGCGCTGCGATTCGCCCAGCCAGCGCAGCAAGGCATTACCACCGAGCGAGACGCCGGTGGCATACAGCTTGCCGCGCAGGCGCGGGCGCAGGCGGCGCAAGATCCAGTCGATTTCGCCCGCATCGCCCGAATGGTAAAAGCGCGGGGCGCGGTTGAGTTCCCCGGAACAGCCGCGAAAGTGGGGAATCACGCCATTCCAGCGCCGCGCCGCCACCGCCGCCATCAGGGCGCGTGCGTAGTGACTGTTGGACGAGCCTTCCAGGCCGTGGAACAGCACGACCGTGGGGCGGCCCGGTTTGCCATCGACAAAATCGACATCGACAAAGTCGCCGTCCTCGGTATCCCAGCGCTCGCGCCGGTAAGTGACGGCGGGCTTGTCCATGCACACGGCGGGGTAGATGGTTTGCAGGTGGCCGCCAGGCAGCCACAGGGGGGAGGTATAGCGCATCAATCCTAGTGCAGGCTGGAACCGGCGTGGTGCACCGATGGCACCGGCCCGGGCGCCACCGACACATGGTGCAGCACCATGCGCCAGCCTTGCGGCGTCTTCATGTAGACATTGGTGGCCACCAGGTGGGCCGGCTCGGCGCTGGCGGTGGAGGTCACGCCCTCGACCACCGTATGCACGGAGCACATCAGGTTATTGGTCTCGTATAATTGCGATGGACGAATCTGCAGCCCGCCCTTTTCCAGGATGGCTTCCCACGATTGCTGGATGGCAGCGTGGCCGTGCAGGCGCGGCCCGCCCGGGTGGACGCAAATGATTTCCTCGTCTTCCGCAAACAGCGCCATGAGCGTTTCGACATCGGCGCGGTTCAGTGCCTCATAGAATGCAGCTTCGACCTCGGCGGCACTGCCATTCATTTGTTTGACTTGTTTCATGCGAGTCTCCAGCGGCGCAGGGAAGCTTCGCGCCTTCGGTTAGTGGTGCGACAGGACAGTGCCCGGTTTGAGCACATATTCCGTACCGCAGTACGGGCACTTGGCCAGGCCATCATGGCCGAAATCGAGAAAGACGCGCGGATGGGACGACCACAGGGTCATGGCCGGGTTGGGGCAATGGGCAGGCAGGTCTTCGGCGCCCAGTTCCACCGCGGGCGTTTTCTTCTCGTTCATGAATTCTCCGTCAAGCTAAGCAAAACCACGATTTTAGACGATTCGGGCAGCATGCCGAAATGATCGGTAAAATACCTCTCTCCCGGATCAGGACCGATCCAGCTTCTTCGCCCACTCCATGCCCCACTGCAAGCTAGCGCCGACTTCCCGCTGTGGCAGGAAAACCACATGAACGGGCCGGACGTGAGCGCCGCAGCCGTGGCCCGTCCGCCGGACGAAGACAAGGCATTCTGGTTTGCCGGTCTCAAGGCTGGCGCACCGACCCTGTTCGGCATCGCCGCCTGGGGCTTGGTGGTGGGCGTGGCCATGATCAAGAGCGGGCTGACCCTGAACCAGGCGCTGGGCATGACGCTGCTCGTGTTTGCCGGTTCTGCCCAACTCGCTGCTTTGCCATTGATCATTGCCGACGCCCCAGTGTGGGTGGTGTTTGCCACGGCGCTGGTCGTCAACCTGCGTTTCGTCATTTTTTCCGCCCTGCTGGCCCCCCATTTTGCCCACTTGCCCTGGCATCAACGATTACTGCTCGGCTATACGGCGGGCGACATCACGGTCGCCCTGTTCTTGCAGCGCTTCCCCAGCGAAGAGCCGGCTGCCGGCAAGGTGTCGTACCTGAAAGGCTTGCTGTATCCGAACTGGCTGTCGTGGCAGGTCGGCTCCATTGCCGGTATTTTCCTGGGCAGTGCCGTGCCGCCCGCCTGGGGCCTGGGTTTTGCCGGCAGCCTGGCGATCCTGTGCATTCTCATTCCCATGGTCATGACCCGCGCGACCCTGGCCGGGGTGCTGGTGGCCACTGCCACGGCGGTGCTCGCCTACGAGCTGCCATTCAAGCTTGGCTTGCTGGTGGCCGTCGTGCTGGGCATGGGGACCTCCATGCTGGTGCAGGCTTTCAAGGAGCGCCGCCTTGGATAGCGTGGAAATCTGGCTCACCATTGGCGTGCTGATCGTGGCCACGGCCATTGCCCGCAGTTCCTTCTGGCTGATCGGGCATCACATCACCATTCCCAAGCGGGTCCAGGAAATGCTGCGCTATGCACCGGCCTGCGCGCTGGCGGCCATCATCGCGCCCGACCTGTTCATGGTGGGCGAGAGCGATCCCGTCGTCAGCCTGATGAACCCGAAATTGATTGCCGGTGTTGCCGCGACCTTGTACTGCTTGTGGCGAAAAAGCATGTTGGAAACCATCATTGTGGGCATGGCGGTATTTACCGCACTACGGATCTGGCTGGAGTAGGGAATTGGCCCGCCCTTGCGGTAAAATAGCGTTCTTTCATCATTTGACTCCTGGATCGCCCATGCACGCCGTGCTCAATTTCACCCGTTTGCAAGACCTGATCGACCAGAATGCCCTCGCCGGAAAGCGTGTATTTATCCGCGCCGACCTGAACGTACCGCAGGACGATAGTGGCAAGATCACCGAAGATACCCGCATCCGCGCGTCGGCGCCGGCCATTGCCGCCGCCCTCAAGGCGGGCGCCGCCGTCATGGTGACGTCCCACCTGGGCCGCCCGACCGAAGGCGAATTCAAGCCAGAAGACACGCTGGCGCCGGTCGCCGCGCGCCTGTCTGAACTGCTGGGCCAGCCCGTGGAACTGAAGCAGAACTGGGTGGACGGTGTCGAGGTGGCCCCGGGCCAGGTGGTGTTGCTGGAAAACTGCCGTGTCAACAAGGGTGAAAAGAAGAATGCCGACGAGCTGGCCCAAAAAATGGCCAAGCTGTGTGATATCTATGTGAATGACGCGTTCGGCACCGCCCACCGGGCAGAAGCGACCACCCACGGTATCGCCAAGTTCGCGCCCATCGTGTGCGCCGGCCCCTTGCTGGCCGCGGAACTGGATGCCCTGGGCAAGGCACTGGGCGCGCCAAGCCGTCCGCTGCTGGCCATCGTGGCCGGCTCCAAGGTATCGTCCAAGCTGTCCATCCTCAAGGCGCTGGCCGACAAGGTCGACAACCTGATCGTGGGCGGCGGCATTGCCAACACCTTCATGAAGGCCGTTGGCCTGAACATTGGCAAGTCGCTGGTGGAAGCGGAACTGGTGGGCGAAGCCAAGGCCATCATCGACATGATGAATGCCCGCGGCGCCACCGTGCCCATTCCCGTGGACGTCGTGTGCGCCAAGGAATTTTCGCCAACGGCCGCCGCCACCGTCAAGGATGTGGCCGACGTGCAGGACGACGACATGATTCTCGACATCGGTCCGAAGACGGCCGCCACCCTGGCCGCGCAGATCGCCAGGGCCGGCACCATCGTCTGGAACGGCCCGGTGGGCGTGTTTGAATTTGACCAGTTCGGCGAAGGCACCAAAACGCTGGCGCTGGCCATTGCCGAATCTAAAGCTTTCTCGATCGCCGGTGGCGGCGATACCCTCGCTGCCATCGCCAAATACGACATTACCGACAAGATCGGGTATATCTCCACGGGCGGCGGTGCCTTCCTCGAATTCCTCGAAGGCAAAACCCTGCCAGCGGTCGACATCCTCCTGCAACGCAGCTCACAGTAATCCCACAGCGCAGCCCGACGGCTGCGCTTTTACTTGAAGGACTTCTATGTATCGTGGTACCAAGATCGTCGCAACCATCGGACCGGCTTCCACCGACCGGGATATCCTTGTCAGCATGATTCAGGCCGGCGTCGACATCGTCCGCCTCAATTTTTCGCATGGCAAGGCGCAGGACCACATCGACCGCGCCAACATGGTGCGCCGCGCCGCCGATGAATGCGGCCGCGAAGTGGCGATCATGGCCGATATGCAGGGCCCCAAGATCCGCGTGGGCAAGTTTGAAGAAGGCAAAATCCAGCTGGAAAATGGCGACCGGTTCATTCTCGATGCCAAGTGGGGCGAGAACGGCGAACTGGGCAACCAGGAGCGTGTCGGCCTCGACTACAAGGCCCTGCCGCGCGACGTGCGTCCCGGCGACAAGCTGTTGCTCAACGATGGACTGATCGTGCTGATCGTGGAGCGCATCGTCGGCCACGAAATCTTTACCATCGTCAAAGTCGGCGGCGAGCTGTCAAACAACAAGGGCATCAACCGCCAGGGTGGCGGCCTGACGGCGCCGGCCCTGACGGCCAAGGACATGGAAGACATCAAGACGGCCATGAGTTTCCAGGCCGACTACCTCGCCATCTCGTTTCCGAAAAGCGCGACCGACATGGAAATGGCGCGCCAGCTGGCCAACATTGCCGGCGAGCCTTATGGCCACAAGCCAATGATGATTGCCAAGATCGAACGCGCGGAAGCCATTCCCGTCCTGCAGGAAATCCTGGACGCGTCCGACGGCATCATGGTGGCCCGCGGCGACCTGGCCGTGGAAGTGGGCAATGCCGCCGTGCCGGCGCTGCAAAAGCGCATGATCCGCATGGCGCGCGAATCGAACAAGCTGGCCATTACCGCCACGCAAATGATGGAATCGATGATCGTCAATGCCGTGCCGACCCGCGCCGAAGTGTCGGACGTGGCCAATGCCGTGCTGGATGGCACCGATGCCGTCATGACTTCTGCCGAGACCGCCTCGGGCAGGTATCCGATTGAAACCGTGGAAATGATGGCCGCCATCTGCGCCGAAGCGGAACAGTCGGAATACAACAAGCTCGATGCCGATTTCCTCAACGCCCGCTTTACCCGCATTGACCAGTCGATCGCTTACGGCGCGCTGTTTACCGCGCACCACCTGCGCGTGAAAGCCATTGTCGCCCTGACCGAATCCGGTTCCACTGCACTGTGGATGAGCCGTCACAGCATCGACACCCCTATCATTGCACTGACGCCCATCACCTCGACCCAGCGCAAGGTGGCCTTGTATCGCAATGTGTGCGCCTACCACCTGACCCAGTCGGGCGACAGCAAGGCCGTACTGAAACAGGCGGAAGATTTGTTGGTCGCTAACGGCATTGCCAAAAAAGGTGACATGATTGTCGTCACCTGGGGCGAGCCGATGGGCGAAGTCGGCGGTACCAACGCGCTCAAGATCGTGCGCGTGGGCGAGCTGCGCTAGAAAAGTATAGATGACGCTGGCGGCCTACCCGGCCCGCCGCGTCATTGCAGCAGCCGCTGGCGCACCCGCCGCGCTGTCTGCAACACCGGTTCTTTTATTGTTTGGAGATTTACCATGTCCCTCGTATCCATGCGCCAACTGCTGGACCATGCCGCCGAAAACGGTTACGGCTTGCCAGCGTTTAACGTCAACAACCTCGAGCAAGTGCAGGCCATCATGGCTGCCGCAGACGCCGTCAATTCGCCGGTGATCATGCAAGCGTCGGCCGGCGCCCGCAAGTACGCCGGCGAAGCCTTCCTGCGCCATCTGATCGATGCCGCAGTGGAAGCCTACCCGCACATCCCGGTGGTCATGCACCAGGACCACGGCCAGTCGCCGGCCGTGTGCATGGCTGCCATCCGCTCCGGCTTTACCTCGGTGATGATGGACGGCTCGCTCGAAGCGGACGGCAAGAGCGTCGCTTCCTACGAGTACAACGTCGACACCTCGCGTGAAGTGGTCAAGTTTGCCCACTCCATCGGCGTGACGGTGGAAGCCGAACTGGGCGTGCTCGGTTCGCTGGAAACCATGAAGGGCGACAAGGAAGACGGCCACGGCGCCGACGGCACCATGACGCGCGAGCAACTGCTCACCGACGTGGCCCAGGCCGCCGACTTCGTGCAGCGCACCCAGTGCGACGCGCTGGCCATTGCCATCGGTACCTCGCACGGCGCGTACAAGTTCACGCGCAAGCCAACCGGCGACATCCTGGCCATTGACCGCATCAAGGAAATCCATGCCCGCATCCCCAACACGCACCTGGTGATGCACGGTTCGTCGTCCGTTCCACAAGAACTGCTGGCCATCATCCGCGAATTTGGCGGCGACATGAAGGAAACCTATGGCGTGCCGGTCGAGGAAATCCAGGAAGGCATCCGTCACGGCGTTCGCAAGATCAATATCGACACCGATATCCGCCTTGCCATGACCGCAGCCATCCGCAAGTACATGTTCCAGAACCCATCCAAGTTTGATCCACGCGATTACCTCAAGCCAGCGCGCGAAGCGGCTACGGAAATCTGCAAGGCGCGCTTCCTCTCCTTCGGTTGCGAAGGCCAGGCGGCCAAGATCAAGCCAATGCCACTGGACAAGATGGCCGAGCGGTATGCCAAGGGCGAGCTGGCCCAGATCGTCAAGTAACAGGCAGGATGTTGTAAGGCGGGCGGAAGGCCATGCAGGATTTCCACCGCCGTATCACATGCCGGGGCTTTCCCGGCAATTGAACAGAAAGAAACAGATGTCCGGAATTCTCGAAACAAATCTGAAGTCCCTGCCTTTCCTGCACCGCGGGAAAGTGCGCGATATTTACGCCGTTGGCGACGACAAGCTGCTCGTGGTCCAGACCGACCGCCTGTCCGCCTTCGACGTCATCCTGGACGACCCGATCCCCAACAAGGGCAAGATTCTCACTGCCATGTCGAACTTCTGGTTCGCCAAATTCGGCCATCTGATGCCCACGCACGAAACCGGCCTGCACGCGGTGGACGTGGTCGCGGCCGACGAGCGCGACCAGGTGGAGGGACGCGCCATTGTCGTCAAGAAGCTCACGCCGCTCGGTATCGAAGCGATCGTGCGCGGCTACCTCATTGGTTCCGGCTGGAAGGATTACCAAAAGACGGGCAAGATCTGCGGCATCGAACTGCCGGCCGGCCTGCAGGAAGCGCAACAGCTGCCGCAAACCCTGTTCACCCCATCGACCAAGGCGCCCGCCGGTGCCCACGACGAGAACGTGTCGTTCGAAGAAGCGGAAAAGATTGTCGGCGCCGACATTGCGCGCCAGGTGCGCGACCTGTCGATCCAGCTGTACACCCAGGCCGCCCAGTTCGCGGCCACGCGCGGCATCATCATTGCCGACACCAAGTTTGAATTTGGCCTGGACGACAAGGGGACCGTTCACCTGATCGATGAAATCCTCACGCCCGATTCGTCGCGTTTCTGGCCCATGTCGAGCTACCAGGTAGGCATGTCGCCCCCATCGTTCGACAAGCAATTCGTGCGTGACTGGCTGGAAACCCAGGGCTGGAACAAGCAGGCCCCGGCGCCACGCGTGCCGCAGGACGTGCTGGACCAGACCTCGGCCAAGTATGCCGAGGCCCTGCGCCTGCTGACCGAGTAAATACCGTAACAGCTGAAAGTTGAAGATGCATCCTCCGACCCCGGAGATGGCACGGGCCGCCGCGATTCTTGAATCCGGCGGCCTCGTCGCTTTTCCCACCGAAACCGTGTACGGCCTGGGCGCCGACGCCGAAAATCCGGCCGCCGTGGCCAAAATCTACGCCGCCAAGGGCCGGCCGCAAGACCACCCGGTGATCGTGCATGTGGCGCCGGACGCCGACCTGTCCTACTGGGCCTGCGACATCCCGGCCGAGGCGCACCAGCTCGCTGCCGCCTTCTGGCCTGGCCCACTGACCATGATTTTGAAGCGCGCCCCGAATATTCCTGCTGCCGTGTCCGGCGGCCAGGATACGGTGGGCCTGCGCTGTCCGTCCCATCCGGTTGCCATCGCGCTGCTGCAAGCGTTTAAGCAGGGCAAGGGCGGCGTGGCAGCACCCTCGGCCAACAAGTTTGGCAATGTCAGCCCCACCACGGCGCGCCACGTGCATGATGAATTCGATGCCGGTGGCGCGCTCGACCTCGTGCTCGACGGCGGCCAGAGCCAGGTCGGCATCGAGTCGACGATCGTGGACCTGTCGCGCCTTGGCACCCACGGGCCCGTGCTGTTGCGGCCCGGTCACATCAGTGCGCAAGCCATTGCCGCCGTCATCGACCTGCTGCCGGCCGCCCCCGATGCCGAAGCACCGCGCGCCTCGGGCACGCTGGAATCTCACTATGCACCCCATACGCCGGTCGCGATGCAGGAGACGGCCGTATTGCGGGCCACCCTGGCCCAGCTGGCGGCGAGCGGCCGCAAGGTTGCCTTGATTCATTACAGTGAACTGGCCTTGCCGCAAGCGAGCCTGCGCCTGCCGCTGGAACCCGAAGGATTTGCGCATGCCCTGTACGCGGCACTGCGCACCATGGACGGGGCCGGCGCCGATGTCATTCTGGTGGAAGCACCACCAAAAGACGGCGCCTGGCTGGGCGTGAACGACCGTTTGAGGCGTGCCGCCCACGGTTCTGCCGGTATTGTGCACGGCTTGCTAAATAAGGCGCCGTTTTGACTGACGGTAAGCCAACCGCATTGCTATAATCGGCCCATCGCGAGGCGCACTGACCAGCTGATATGGTTGTTGCATCGAACTGACGCCGAAGGTAGTTTATTTCTATACAAGCGTCGGGAACACTGGCATATTAGCTGTGTTGCGAATAGCACGCGCGTTCGTTTTACACCAAATATTTATACCTAGGAGACACAATGCGTTATACCAATTTTGCGCTGGCTGTGCTTACCGCAGCCGTCCTGTCGGCATGCGGCGGCAGCGACGACAACAACAATTTTGCGGCGCCAGCCAAGCCGAAATTCGCTTCGCAAGTCACCTTTGGTGACAGCCTGTCGGACGTTGGCACCTATCAAGTTGGCGCAGTGGCGCAACTGGGCGGCGGCAAATACACCATCAATGGCGCTGCCGGCAAGAACTGGACCGAACTCCTGGCCGCGACCCTGGCCCTGAGCGCTCCGTGTCCGGCCCAGCAGGGCTTGAACGGCACCCTGCCAGGCTTTAATGTGCCAGTGACCAATAACCTGAACTGCACCAACTACGCCCAGGGCGGCGCCCGCGTGACCAATCCCGCCGGCCCAGGCAACATCGCCTATTCGCCGCTTGGCCAGCTGACCGTACCGGTATCGCTGCAGATTGCCAACCACCTGTCGCGCAATGGCGGCAAGTTCAGCGGCACTGAAATCGTCACCGTCATGGCTGGCGGCAACGATGTGCTGCAACTGCTGTCCAACCTGACGGCAGCTGCCAATGCCGCCGGTGCGACCGCTTACGGCAACTCGCTGGTGCCCAAGCTCGCATCGGGCGCGACCGACCCGGCCACGGCTGCTGCTGCCATCGGTACCGCGTTCAAGACTGAACTCGCTACCAGCGGCAACCTGACCACCGCTACCCAGCGTGCAATCGGCACCGCTGCTGTCCAGCCAGGTAATTCGGCGGTTGCATCGCCTGCCGTGCACGGCCCTTACATTGCGGCCGCCCAAGCTGAAGCAACTGCAGCGGGCAATACCTACGCTCAGACCAATGGTCCTGGCCTGGTAACGCTGATGAGCACGGCCGGTGCCGAGCTGGGCGCCCTGGTCCGTACCGAACTGGTTGCCAAAGGCGCCAAGTATGTTGTGCTGAACAACCTGCCTGACGTCGCCAGCGCTCCTGCCAGCAACACCCCAACGACCACGGCTGCACAGCGCACCCTGATCGCGGGCATGGTCAGCGCCTTCAACACGGCACTGCGCGCCAACATCGACGGTCTTGAGTCCAACGTGCTGTACGTGGACCTGTACTCGGTCAGCATCGACCAGATCGCCAACCCGTCGAAGTACGGCCTGACCAACGTGACCTCGCCTGCCTGCGGCACCAATCAGCTTGGCGGCACCTCGCTGGTGTGCAATGCTACGAACCTGATCGCCGGCGTCAACCCGACCAGCACCTATCTGTTCGCAGACGGTGTGCACCCAACCCCGTACGGCAATACCCTGATCGCCAAGTACGTCACCGAACAGCTGACGGCGCGCGGCTGGCTGTAATCAGGCACTGCACCGCCTGGTCAGCATGACAGGCACGGACCGAAAGGGCCGCTACAGCTTCTGCTGGGCGGCCTTTTTTTCGCCATGCAGCTGGCATGTTTGCACAAATTATTGTCACAAAAGCGCAATACGAAACGTGCGTGTGCCGCTAGTCTGGCATTGTGGGCAAACGTAAATCTATACGGCCCTTGGTTCACCATAATCAGATATTGGAGACAACATGCGGCAAACACATTTCGCGCTCGCGGTACTCACGGCGGCCGTGCTGTCGGCATGCGGCGGCGGCAGTGACGGCACCAGCGCCGACGAACAAAAACTCAAGACCACGTTCAGTAATATGGTGTCGTTTGGCGACAGCCTGTCGGACGTGGGCACCTATGCAGTGGGCACCATCAAGGCCGCTGGCGGCGGCAAGTTCACCATCAACGGCGACAACACGGCAATCAATCCGGCCCTCACCGGCAAGAACTGGACCGAGCTCATCGCGGCCCAGTTCGGCCTGCCCGCGCCCTGCGCGGCCCAGACCGGGCTCGACGGTGACGCGGCCCAGGGTTTCTCGGTGCCAGTGGTCAATCACGCCAACTGTTTCAGCTATGCCCAAGGTGGCGCCCGGGTGATCAATCCTGTCGGTCCCGAACACAAACTGACCGGTTCGGCCCTGGGCCTCCTGACGGTGCCGGTGGTCCAGCAAGTGAGCAACCACCTGGCCAAGACCAATGGCAAGTTCAGCGGCACAGAGGTCGTGTTCGTCACTGCCGGTGGCATTGATGCGCTGGCGCTGCTGGGCGAGCTGCAGGCTGGCGCCACGGCCGCCGGGCAGGCCGCTGGCGCCGCCGAAGGCGCCAAGGTGGGCGCACAAGTCTACCTGTCGACCCTGATCGCCTTGCTGGCGGACGGCGCCACCGACAAGCAGGCGGCAGCGCAGGCAATCGGCCTGGCCGCGCAGACCGAAGCGCAGCGTACCGGCAGCACGCAGGAGACCATTACCCAGGTCGCCATCGGCACGGCTGCGGCGCAGCCAGGCAATGCAGCAGTTGGCCAGGTGGAAGTGTACGGCCCGATCGTGGTCAAGGCGCGCTTTACCGCCGAGGCCGCCGGCAAGACCGCAGGCGAGGCCGCCGGCGCCAAAGCCGGTGCCGACTACGCGGCGGCGCAGGCACCGGCGCTCGTGACTGCCATGGGTACGGCCGGCGCGCAACTGGCCGGCATCGTCAAGGAAATGATCGTGGCCAATGGGGCCAATTACGTGGTGGTGAACAACCTGCCCGACCTGGGCGGCTCGCCGGCCGGCAAGGCCCAGGATGCGGCCACCCAAACCCTGATCAACACCATGGTCGCCACCTTCAACGACCAGCTCAGGAAAGGTCTGGGAACCGATTCAAAAATCCTTTACGTGGATCTGTATACGACCAGCCACGACCAGATCAACAATCCGGCCCCGTATGGCCTGACCAATACCACCAGCGCGGCCTGTACGGTGGATTCCCTCATCTGCACCGGCAAGACCCTGGTGGCGGGTGACGTGAGCCGCTACATGTTTGCCGACAACGTGCTGCCCACGCCGTTTGAGAATGCGCTGATCGCCAAGTATGTGGCGCAGCAAATGATCATCAAGGGCTGGCTGTAAGTCCCAACCGACAAAAATACGGAGAGAACATGAAATTTCGTTTGCATGGTGCTGTGCTGGCCACCGCGGTGATGCTGGCCAGCACGAGCGCAATGGCGCAGATGCAGGGTCAATGGGCAGTCAAGGCAGGCGTGGGCAAGATCACGCCGAAAGTCAAGAGTGGCGATGTGAGCGCCCCGGCGCTGCCCGGCACCAAGGCCGATATCGGCCCCGACACGCAGCCCGTGTTCGATATCAGCTACGGCTGGACCGACAATATCGCGGTGGAACTGGCCATCGGCCTGCCGTACAAGCATGACATTATCGGCGCCGGCGCGATTGAGGGCGTGGGTGTGCTGGGCACGGTCAAGGCCCTGCCGCCGACCATCTTTGCCCACTACCGCTTTTTCGAGCCGGAAGCGCGGCTGCGCCCGTATGCCGGCATCGGCGCCACCTTTGCCTATTTTGACGACGAAACCGGCTCCGGCAAGCTCACTGCGCTGAGCGATATTGGCGGCCCGCCGACCACGTTTTCCATCAAAAACAAGGTGGCGCCCACCGTGCAGATCGGCATGATCTACAACATCAATACGCGCTGGTTCATTGATGCAAATATCAGCAAGACCTTCCTGAAAACGACGGTGACGTTTTCATCCGGCCAGACCCAGGAGATGACACTCGATCCTCAGGCGGTGACGCTGGGCGTGGGCTACAAGTTCTAGCCCGTCAGTGAAAAAGGCCGGCAATGCCGGCCTTTGCTGTCTGCGTGACGCTTACGACGCCAGGCGCTGGATGGCCCAGCTGCGCGACGCTTCCAGTTCGGCAGGCAGCGTCATTTCGCCCAGCCACTGGGCCAGCTGCCTGACATCGGGCGAGGCGAGGTTGATATGGCCCATCTTGCGGCCGGGCCGGTAGTCCTTGCCATACCAGTGCAGCTGGGCCGCGCCGTGCGCAAGCCATGCCTGATCGTAAGCGACGCCCAGCAGGTTGGCCATGATGGCGGCGCCTTGCTGCACCGGCTCGGGGAGGGGCATGCCGCACACGGCGCGCACGTGCAGTTCAAACTGGCTGATCGATGCCGCAGCCTGGGTCCAGTGCCCGGAGTTGTGCACGCGCGGGGCGATTTCGTTGATCAACAGCTTGCCATCGACTACGAAGCATTCCACGGCCATCACGCCGACATAGTCGAGCGCCGTCATGAGGGTGCGCAGCATGTCTTCGGCAGGTGCCTGCAGCGCCTCGAACGCGCCCGGGCGGCTGATGCTAAATGCCAGGACGCCGTCCTGGTGGCGGTTTTCCGTCAGGCGGTAAAACACCATCTGGCCATCGCGTCCGCGCGCGCCGATGATCGACACTTCAGTGTCGAAGGCGATGGCCTGTTCGGCCAGCGACTGGTCGGCCCAGGCGGGGAAGGGCAGCGCTGCCGGGGTGGCCTGCTTGAGCCGCAGCTGGCCGCGCCCATCGTAGCCGCCTTGTGGCGACTTGAGGAAGACGTCCGGCCCGAGCTGCGCGTGGATGCCTTCCTGGCCCATGTCGGTACGAAACACGCGCCATGGCGACGTCGGCAGGCCCAGTTCGGTGATGAAAGTCTTTTGGCGAATGCGGTCGGCCAGGTGATGAAACGCCTTGGCATTGAGCCACCCCGGCGCCTGGGCCAGGCTGGTGGTAAAGGCATTTTGCGGCCAGTGTTCACGCTCGGCCGTGACGATCATGTCGGGCGAGGCCAGCTGGCCGGCGTCGATATCAAGAAGCTGCACCTCAACGCCGATGCGCAGGCCGGCCTGCTGCATCATGGCGCCCAGCTGGCCGTTGCCCAGTACCGCGATGTTCATCGTGCATCTCCCATGTCGGCCGAGGCCAGCACCGTCTCGGTCTGCTGGGTGCGATAGGCGTCGAGCTTGGCGGCAAGAGCCGGATCGTTCAGGGACAGGATTTGAATGCTCAGCAGCGCGGCATTGAAGGCACCGGCAGTACCAATGGCCAGCGTGCCCACGGCCACGCCCTTTGGCATCTGCACGATGGACAGCAGGCTGTCCATGCCGGACAGGGCCTTGCTCTGGACCGGCACACCCAGCACCGGCAGCGGCGTCATGGATGCGACCATGCCGGGCAGGTGGGCGGCGCCGCCGGCACCGGCGATGACGACGGCGTAGCCATCGTCACGGGCAGCCTTGGCAAATTCCACCAATCGCTCGGGCGTGCGGTGCGCCGACACAACCTGCGCCTTCCAGGGCACGCCAAACTCCGTCAACAGGTCGGCAGCGGCTTGCATCGTGTCCCAGTCGCTCCTTGAGCCCATGACGATTGCGATTGTATGGTTCATTCAAATTCCTTGTAAGTAAGAAGCGTGATCCGCTCCTATTCCTGGATGTCTGCCGTCCCGGCATGGATGCACGGGGCAGATCGCGATGCGGTAGCCCACGCAGCGAGCAGCGCGCCGGCCGGGCGACGTGTGGCAGAGAAAATAGGAGCGGGTTCGACGCCTGAAGCAGGTTCAAGGCGAGATTTTAACAGGCCGGCAGCCGGCAGGGTAAAAGGGCATGGTTGGCAGCTTGCGGTCCCGCCGCTGCATGGAGCCTGCAGCGGACCAGGCCGAGTGCGACGGGTTTATAGACCGGTGACGTTAAATCCGGCATCGGCAAACGCGCCCGGCATCTTGTTCATGTCGTAGCCGGCGATGGTGTCGCCATCGACGACGATGATCGGCACGCCCTCGAAATCGCCTTCTGCGTAATACATCCTGCCCTGCGGGGAGTGCTCGATATCGTATTCGACGTAAGGCACGTCGCCAGCATCGAGGCGGGCCTTGAGCTTGTTGCAGTAGCCGCACCACGTGGCAGTGAACAGGGTAATGCCTTTTTTGGCATCCAGCTCGGCCAGTTCGGCGCGGTATTGGTCGGCCCGGGCCAGCTCCTGCCCTTCCTGGTACTTGCCGTAGATTTTCCATCCGCCGATGCACAGCGAGACAACAAGCAGAAATTTGAGCATGGGACCAGATCCGACGTGAGGGCTTTTGATTATGCTCTTTGGAAACAAAATATTCAATAAGAAGCAATAGTCAGGGCTGGAAGACTCGAGCTTTGTGGCATGGTGGATGGTTGTAATTGACGGGCCAGCTTAGAATGAGGGCATGCTCACTGCTACCATCCTCATCTCACCAGTGCAAGAAGCCGACTGGCTCACTCTTAAGAACATTCGGCTGGCATCGCTGCGCGATTCGCCCAAGGCGTTCGGCATGACCCTTGCCGCCGCGTCGTCCCACTCGCAAGCGCAGTGGCGCGAGCGCGCAGCAAGCCCGCGGGCGCGCTTCTTTCTGGCAAATGTGCAAGGCAGGGCAGTGGGACTGATCGGTGTGACTGCCATTGTCGATGGCGACTGCGAGCTCATCGCGATGTGGGTGCGACCGGCAGCGCGCGGCAGTGGTGTGGCCGCCATGCTGGTCGGGGCCGTCAAGGATGCGGCCATTGCCGGGGGCGCGCGCCGGGTGAACCTCGCGGTGGCGCCGGACAATCTGGCGGCTTCGCGCTTATATCAACGGCAGGGTTTTCGCTTCCTGCCCGCGTTCGAGGCGCTGACCAGCGATCCGGCCATTACCTTGCAAAAAATGGCGTGGACGGTGGTGGCATGAATGCAGGACGAAAAAAAACCCGCTCATCGAAGCGGGTTTTTTTCTGGAGCACCAGGGATTACTGGAAAGCCTGGATGCCGGTCTGCGCACGGCCCAGGATCAGGGCGTGGATGTCATGCGTGCCTTCGTAGGTGTTGACCACTTCCAGGTTCACCATGTGACGAATGACGCCGAACTCGTCGGAGATGCCGTTACCGCCCAGCATATCGCGCGCGACGCGGGCGATGTCGAGCGACTTGCCGCACGAGTTACGCTTCATCATGGACGTGATTTCCACGGCAGCCGTGCCGGCATCCTTCATGCGGCCCAGCTGCAGGCAGCCCTGCAGGCCCAGTGTGATTTCAGTCTGCATGTCGGCCAGCTTCTTTTGCACCAGCTGGTTGGCAGCCAGCGGACGGCCAAACTGGTGGCGGTCCAGCGTGTACTGGCGCGCGGTGTGCCAGCAGGCTTCGGCCGCGCCCAGTGCGCCCCAGGCGATGCCGTAGCGTGCCGAGTTCAGGCAGGTGAACGGACCTTTTAAGCCGCGCACATCCGGGAAGGCGTTTTCTTCCGGGCAGAACACATTGTCCATGACGATTTCGCCGGTGATCGAGGCGCGCAGGCCAAACTTGCCGTGGATGGCCGGGGCCGACAGGCCAGCCATGCCCTTGTCCAGGATGAAGCCGCGGATTGCGCCTTCGTCGTCCTTGGCCCAGACCACGAACACATCGGCCACCGGGGAATTGGTGATCCACATCTTGGCGCCGGTCAGGGCGTAGCCGCCGTCCACTTTCTTGGCGCGGGTGATCATGGAGCCAGGGTCGGAGCCGTGGTTCGGCTCGGTCAGGCCGAAGCAGCCGATCCATTCGCCGGTGGCCAGCTTGGGCAGATACTTTTGGCGCTGTGCTTCGGTGCCGAATTCATAGATGGGCACCATCACGAGCGACGATTGCACGCTCATCATGGAGCGGTAGCCGGAATCGATGCGTTCGACTTCGCGCGCGATCAGGCCGTATGCCACGTAGTTCAGGCCAGGTCCGCCGTATTGCTCGGGAATGGTTGGGCCCAGCAAGCCCAGCTCGCCCATTTCGCGGAAGATGGAGGTGTCCATCTGCTCGTGGCGGAAGGCTTCGAGAATGCGCGGGGCCAGCTTGTCCTGGCAGTAGGCAGCTGCTGCGTCACGCACCATCCGCTCGTCGTCGGTCAACTGGTTATTGAGCAGCAATGGGTCGTCCCAATGGAATTGGGCTTTGCGTGGCGATTCAGCTTTCATGGCAGTTCCTGTCTCTAGTAACGATATCAATCGGTGGGCAAGTTGTATAGACTACTTGCCGAATCTGTAATTCTACCGCGTTTGCGTGCTGCCAAATTGCCCGGCGTGAAAAATCAGCGAGGGCTGTGGGGCAAACGCACAATCTTCCACTTCGCCCACGAAAATGACGTGGTCGCCTTCGGGATAGCGGCTGCGGTTATGGCATTCAAACCAGGCAGAGGCGCCCTGCAGAATGGGCTGGCCGGTACGCGACAGTTCATATTCCACGCCCTCGAACGGATTCTCGGTGCGCCGCGAAAAGCGCCGCGCCAATTCACCCTGCCCGGCATTGAGGACATTGATGACGTAATGGGAATTGCCGGTAAAGATGGGCAGGCTGTTGGCGCCGTTACCAAGACTCCACAGCACCAGGGGCGGGTCGAGCGAGACGGAATTGAAGGAACTGGCGGTCAACCCCCGGAAGCTGCCGTCGGCCAGGCGTGTGGTGATCACCGTCACGCCCGTGGCGAACTGCGATAACGCCTGGCGAAACTGGGCATCGTCAAAATTGCGCGCGTCCGCGCGGGGGGAGCTTATGTTCATTGTTGCCCTGTCTAATATGCCATTATGCCAAATTTTGGTGCAGACGGGGCAGGCTGTGGTACGCGGCCGCACTTTTGCGTTACAGTGGGAATCATCCACCATCCGACTGTTGAGGTATGTAATGACAAACCAATCTGCGCCCCAGGTGGCGATCCTGGGCGGCGGTTGTTTCTGGTGCCTGGAAGCGGTGTACCTGGAAGCACGCGGCGTTCTCCATGTCGAGTCCGGTTACATGGGCGGCCACGATCCCGCGCCCACCTACGAGGCCGTATGTGGCGGCGGCACTGGCCACGCCGAAGTGGTGCGCATCGCGTTCGATCCGGCCGTGATCAGCTATCGCGATATCCTGGAAGTATTCTTTACCATTCACGACCCCACCACGCTGAACCGGCAAGGCAATGATGTGGGCACCCAGTACCGCTCCGTGATCTTTTACCAGTCGCCCGAGCAGGAAGCGACGGCGCGCCAGGTCATCGCGGAAATGGCCAATGTGTGGGACGGCCCCATCGTCACCGAAGTGCAGCCCGTCACGACCTGGTACAAGGCGGAAGACTATCACCAGAATTATTTCCAGCAGAATCCCCTGCAAGGCTATTGCGCTTTCGTTGTAGCACCCAAAGTTGCCAAATTTCGTAAGACATTTACCGACAGGTTAAAATAGCAACCGGCTGGCATTTTGTCCCATGGACAGAGTGTTTTTTTTGTAGACACAGATCGGACCTGCAATGAAGGTAGTGATCGTTGATGACACGCACATCAACCTGGTGTTGATGTCGCGCCTGATGGAAAAGCTCGAGGACGTGTCCACGGTGGCGTTCCAGTCGGCACCGGAAGCGCTGGCGTGGTGTCGGACGAACCCCTACGACCTGTTGGTGCTCGATTACATGATGCCCGACATGAACGGCCTCGAGTTCATCGCCGAGCTCGGTGGCGATGCCCGTGGCCGCCCGCCGGTGCTGATGGTCACGGCCAGCCACGATGTGGAGATCCGCCACCGCGCGCTGGAAAACGGGGCCAACGACTTTTTGATCAAGCCCATCGACAAGGTCGAATTCCTGGCCCGCACCCGCAACATGCTCGAACTGCGGCGCGCCACGGTGGCCCTGGAAAACCGGGCCAGCTGGCTGGCCAGCGAAGTGAGCAAGGCCACGGCCGACCTGCGCGCGCGCGAACAGGAAACCATCTTGCTGCTGTGCCGCGCCTCCGAGTACCGCGATCCGGAAACGGGCGCCCACATCCAGCGCATGGCCCATTATTCCCGCCTCATCGCGGCCGAGCTTGGCATGTCGGAAGAAGACCAGGAATGCCTGCTCAATGCCGCGCCCATGCACGATATTGGCAAGGTCGGCACGCCCGACACCATCTTGCTAAAGCCCGGCCGCTTGAATGCCCAGGAAATGGAAGTGATGCGCCAGCACGCGCTGATCGGCTACAACATCCTGAAAAGCAGTGAAGCCAAGATGCTGCAGCTGGCAGCGGAAATCGCCTATGCCCATCACGAGCGCTTTGACGGCACCGGCTACCCCAACGGTCTGAAGGGCGAAGCGATTCCGCTGGCGGGGCGGATCGTGGCCGTGGCCGATGTGTTTGATGCGCTGACCAATGTGCGGCCCTACAAGCAAGCCTGGACGCTCGATGCCGCCCGTGAATTTTTGGTCGACAACAGCGGCAGCCATTTTGACCCGGCCTGCGTGCAGGCCCTGCTGCGCCGCTGGCAGGATGTGCTGGCCATCCGTGCCAGCATGCACGATGGCGACAGCCAGGACGCGGCCTGAGGCGACATGCGCCACAAACAATTGGTGCGCCAGGTGCGCCGCGCCTTTGGGGTCACCAGCGAACACGCGCTGCAGGAACTGCTGGGCTCGCTGCGCGCGCGCGGCGATGGCGCGCTGGCCGACGGCATTGCGTCCCTGCTTGATACCACCGAGCACCACTACAAGCAGTACGACCGCGACCTCAAGGTGCGCAGCCGCATGCTCGACATCAGTTCCGAAGAACTGCTGGCCGCCAATGCCCAGCTGCGCGGGGAGGCGGCGCGCCAGCGTGAAGTGCTGCGCTCGCTGCGCGCGAGCGTCCAGCGCCTGACCTTTGATACCGGCACCGTGCCCGAGCCGGCCGCCGCCGATGCCGACCACGACCTGCTGGGATTGACGCACGCGCTCGAGCAGCTGGTGCAGCAGCGCGAAACGGCACGCGAACTGACCGAGCAAATTCTCGACCAGCTGCCCATTCCCGTCTTCCTGAAAGACCGGGCCGGGCGCTTTGTCCGTTTCAACCGCCAGTTCCAGGCGTTTTACCAGCGCCCGCGCGAGGAATTGATGGGCGCCAAGATTGAACATTTCACACCGCCCGACTGGGCCAGCGTGACCCAGGAGGAAGATGAACTGGCCTGGCGCACCGGCCTCATGATCAGCAGCGAGCGGCGCGTGACCCAGATTGATCCGCCGGTTGACCTTGTGGTCAACCGCATTGTCATTACCAGCGGCGGCGAATCGTACCTGCTCGGCTTTTCGATCGATGTCAGCGAGCAGCGCGCCGCACGCGACGCCATGCAGCGCGCCGTGGAATCGGCCCAGGCCGCCAGTCGCGCAAAGAGTGAATTCCTGGCCAACATGAGCCATGAAATCCGCACCCCCATGAACGGCATCCTGGGCATGACCGAGCTGGTGCTGGAGTCCGATTTGCAGCCCGAGCAGCGCGACGACATTGGCCTGGTCAAGGCTTCTGCCGATGCGCTGCTGACCATCGTCAACGACATCCTCGATTTTTCCAAGATCGAGGCAGGCAAGCTTGACCTGGAAGAAGTGCCGTTCGACCTGCGCAAGCTGGTGCGCGAGACAGTGCGCTCCATGGCCTTGCGCGCCCAGCAAAAAGGTTTGCTGCTCGAGTGCCGGGTCGACCCGGCCATTGCGCGCACCATGAAGGGCGATCCGGGGCGGCTGCGCCAGGTGCTCATCAACCTGCTGGGCAATGCCATCAAATTCACCCAGCAGGGCAGCGTGACGCTGGCGGTGGCCATGGATGCCGAGCAGGGCGAGCAGTGCATGGTGTCGTTTGCCGTCAGCGACACGGGCATTGGCATCCCGGCCGACAAGCAGGGCATGATTTTTGAAGCGTTTTCGCAGGTGGACGGGTCCACCACGCGCCAGTTTGGCGGCACCGGGCTGGGCCTGACGATCTGCCGCCGCCTGGTCATCTTGATGCAGGGCGACATAAGCGTGTCGAGCACGCCGGGCAAGGGCAGTACCTTCCGCTTCGTGGTGCCCCTGCGCCACGCCGCCGTGCAGCTGCCGGTGGGGCAGGACGAGGCCGAACCGGCCGCCGCATCGAGCGCCGCGGCGGGCCTGGCGCCCATCCTGGCGCGCAAGGATGGGCGGCACGGTCTGCGCATCCTGCTGGCGGAAGACAATCCCGTGAACCAGCGCCTGGCCTTGCGCCTGCTGGAAAAAATGGGCCACCGCATCACCGTGGTGGCCAATGGCATGGATGCCTGCACGGCAGCCATGACCGGCGCCTTTGACCTGGTGCTGATGGATGTGCAGATGCCCGAGCTCGACGGCCTGTCGGCCACGCGCCGCATCCGCCAGTGGGAGGCGGCCCACGCCGGCCACCTGCCCATCATTGCCATGACGGCGCGCGCCATGCAGGGCGACCGCGAACGCTGCCTGGAAGCGGGCATGGATGACTACATGTCCAAGCCGGTCGACAGCGAACGGCTGCGCGCCATTGTCAGCCGCTTCCATGTGGAGCAGGCCGGTCCCGTGCTGGACTGGCGCACCGCGCTGGTGCGGCTCGATGGCGACAGCGCCCTGCTGCTGGAACTGGCGGCCCTGTTCATTGAAGACGGGCCGCAGCTGATGCAAACGCTGTACGATTCGCTGGCCGCCGACGACCTGCCGGCATCGCAGCGCGCCGTCCACAGCCTGCAGGGCGTGCTGGTCAATTTTGGTGCCCAGCGCGCCATAGCGCAGGCCGAGCGCATGTCGGCCAGCCTGCACGAGCCGGCCCAGGCGGCGCAGTGGCGGGCCCAGGCCGAGGAACTGGGCGGCGCCGTGGAAGAAGTGTATGGCGCGCTGCACGCCCTCATTGCCGCCGGGCCGGACGCGATGCAACGCTAGCGCTGCAGGCGGCCGGCCACCGGCAGCGCTCACGACAGGCCCCCGTCGCGCCGGGGCGCATACATGTAGCGGCGTGACCAGGCAATGCCGGCCGGGTCGCGTCCGGCCTTGCGGCACAGGACCTGGTAAATGCTGATCCAGTCGTGGGCAAAGGCATAGGCGCAGCCGGCCAGGTAGACGTGCCAGATGCGAAACAGGCGCGGCTCCACCATGTGCCGGATCTGGTCGGCGGAACCTTCAAACCGTTCGGTCCACAGGGAACAGGTGCGCGCATAATGGCGGCGCAGGTTTTCCACGTCCAGCGCTTCGAGCCCGCCTTCCTGCATGGTCTTGAGGACGGTGCCCAGGTGCGCCAGCTCCCCGTGGGGAAACACGTATTCGTCGATGAAGTCGCCCGCGCCATGGGGCGCCGCGCCGCTGCTGGCGCTGGTGGAAGTAATGCCGTGGTTGAGCGCCAGCCCGTCGTCGGTCAGCAGCTCGCGGATGCGGCCGAAGTAGTGCGGCAATGCGCGCACGCCCACGTGCTCGAACATGCCGACACTGGCAATGCGGTCAAAGCTGCCCGTGATGTCGCGGTAATCCTGCAGCCGGATTTCCACCTGGCCCTGCAGGCCGGCGCGCTCGACCATGTCGCGCGCAAAACGGGCCTGGTTGTCGGACAGGGTGATGCCCACGCAGCGCGCGCCGTAGCGCCTGGCCGCTTCGATGGCCAGCGCGCCCCAGCCGCAGCCGATATCGAGCAGGCGCTGGCCCGGCCGCACGTCAAGCTTGGTGAGGATGTGATCGATCTTCTTGCGCTGCGCGTCGGCCAGCGTTTCGCTGCCCTGCTCGAAGTAGGCACAGGAATACACCATGCCCGGGTCGAGCCAGGCGCGGTAAAAGTCGTTGGAGACATCGTAATGGTAGCGAATGGCTGCGGCGTCGAGTTCGCGGGTATGGGCAGGCCTGCCCAGCAGGCTGCGCAGGCGGCCGCGCGCTCCCGTGCTGGCGGCCAGCGCATTGACCACGGCGATCATGTCGCGCGCGCGGCCGCGTACTTCGATGGCGCCTTCGACGTAGGCGCGCCCCAGGTTGTAGAGCGAAGGCGAGAGCAGGTAGCGCAGGGCGCCGGCGCGCGGCACGCGGATGGTGACCCGCGCCGGCTCATGCGAAAAATGGAAGCGCTGGCCGTTCCACAATTCCACGCACAGCGGTACCGACACCTTGTTGCGGATGTCGGTGCTCCAGGCGGACAGACGCAGCTGATTAAACATGGGTACCTCCTGTCAGGGGAGGTGGCATGAGCCCCTCCTGTCAAGGGAGATGCGCGGGCACCTCCTGTGAAGGAAGGTGGCATGCGCATCCCCCGTTCATGCAGGAGGCATGCGCCGCCCGCGTCAGGGTTGCAACCGCCCCCGTGCCCAGCTGCCGTCAGGCTGCAGCGTGTACACAATGCGGTCATGAAAGCGCGAGCGCCGGCCCTGCCAGAATTCGATGCGCTCCGGTATCAGCCGGAAGCCGCCCCAATTGGCTGGACGTGCAGGCGCCTCGCCAAACTGCCTGGCAACAGCGTCATAATTGTCTTCCAGCGCCTGCCGGTCTGCGATCGGCATGCTCTGGGCGGAGGCAATGGCGGCCAGCCGGCTCTTGAGCGGCCGGCTGTGGAAATACTTGTCGCTGTCTTCTTCGGACGTGCGCTCCACCCTCCCTTCGATACGAATCTGGCGCTCAAGTTCAGGCCAAAAAAACAGAAGTGCGGCGTGCGGATTTTCCTGCAACTGCCGGCCCTTCTGGCTGTCATAGTTGGTGTACCAGGTGAAGCCGCGCACGTCGTACTGCTTGATCAGCACAATGCGCGAGCTCGGGCGGCCCGCGCCATCGACCGTGGCCACGCTCATCGCGTTCGGTTCGTTGACCTGCGCCTTGAGCGCCTGTTCAAACCAGCTGTTAAATTGCACGATGGGGTCGGCCGCCACCTCATGTTCGTTCAGCGTGGCCTGGCCGTAATCCTTGCGCAGGCTGGCCACGGCGTCGCCCGTGGAGACGGCGGCGGCAATGCCGCGCCGGGCCTGCATGGCGCTGCCCAGCTGCGCCATCTGCCCGGCGCTGAACAGGCGTTTGGCCATCGGGGCAAGCTGGTTTTCCTCGCGCGCCATGTGGGCGCCATAGGTGTCGGCAAAGCGCCGCACCTCGCTCTCGCGCAAGGTGGCGGCGCTGCCGTCGGCAATGGCGCGCAGCTGCTCGTGCAGGCCTTGCCACATGCCATCCATCTGGTGGTGTTCTGCCACGATGGCCGGCGCCAGCTGGGCCAGCAGTGCTGCATCCTCGCCCTGCGCGGTGGCCTGCAGCATGGGGATGAGATCGTGTTCTTCGTCCTCGTGGTGCAGGGGCGCGGCCTGGTCAAAGTACTTGATCACGGCGGCGGCGGCCTGGCGCGCCTGCTCGTCGGCACCGTGCGCGGCCAGGTGTGGGACCAGCTTTTCCAGCGTGGCCAGCTGCTTGCGGATGCGGTCGTGGCAATGTTTGAGCACGGCAATAGGCTGGTCGAAACCGGGGGCGCTGTCGGGCAGGGCAGAGGTCATGGCATTCTCATAAGCGGGTGGGATTGTCTGCATTTTAGAGTAGTCCCAATGGCCGCGTCCGTTAAAATGGCGGGATGAATGCCAATGACCCGCAAATTTCCCCTGCCACCGACGAGATCGATGCCGAGCGCCGTTTCGGCGGCATCGGCCGGCTGTACGGCAACCCCGCCCTGGCGCGCTTTCGCGCCGCCCATGTCTGCGTGATCGGCGTGGGCGGGGTCGGTTCCTGGGTGGTCGAAGCGCTGGCCAGGAGCGCCATCGGCCAGCTGACCCTGATCGACCTGGACAATGTGGCCGAATCGAACATCAACCGCCAGATCCAGGCCATGAGCGACACCATCGGCATGGCCAAGATCGATGCCCTGGCCGCGCGCATTGCCCAGATCAACCCGGCCTGCCGGGTCAACCTGGTCGAAGACTTCATTGGGCCGGACAATCTGGACCAGATGATTGCCGGCCGGGGCTACGACTTCGTGATCGACGCCATCGACAGTGTCAAGGCCAAGGCGGCCGTGATTGCTTACTGCCGCCAGCACGCCATTCCCATCATGACCGTGGGCAGCGCCGGCGGGCAGACTGATGCCACCCGGATCGAAGTGCGCGACCTGAGCAAGACCGAGCAGGAACCCCTGCTCAAGATGGTGCGCAAGCGCTTGCGCAGCCAGTATGGCTTCCCGCGCAGCATCAAGACCAAATTCCACGTCGATGCCGTCTTTTCCATGGAACCGCTGACACTGCCGCAGGACGATACCAGCTGCACCATTGACGGCGCCGAAGGCGTGACCGGCCTCAATTGTGCGGGCTTTGGCTCGAGCGTCGTGGTCACTGCCACCTTCGGCATGATTGCCGCCGGACACGTGCTCAGAAAGCTGGCCGCCCCACCGGCGCCGGTACCGGCCGCAGACCCTGTGCAGGCGGCAGATGCCTTGCTATGATAGTGTTGTAACTGGCCTGGCACTGCGCCAGGCGACCGTCCACATTTTTTTTTGAAGGCACCATGATGATGCTTCGCTCCACGTATGCCCTGATGATATGCGCCGCTGCGGCTTCGTTTGCCCAGGCCGCCGGACAGGCTCCTGCCCCGCAGACAACGCCGCCGGAAACGCCGGCAGCAGCCCAGCCTGCACCAGCGGCACCGCCGGTGGCGGCGCCTGCCCCGGCCGCCCCGGCTGCCCCGGCTGCGCCGGCTGCCCCTGCGGCCCCGGCCACGCCGGCCCAGGACGCCACCGCAGCCGCACCAGCGGCGCCCGCCCTGCCCGCCACGCCAGCCGTACCGGCCGAACCTGTACCGGAACCGCTGGTCAAGAAAGATACCGTGATCGGCAAGGGTGCCACTGCCGGCCCGGGCTCCAAGGTATTCGTGCACTACACCGGCTGGCTGTACAAGCCGATGGCCGCCAAACAGCGCGGGCGCGAGTTCGACTCCTCCATCAAGCGCGGCGAGCCACTGTCGTTCGTGCTTGGCAGCGGCCGCGTCATCAAGGGCTGGGACCAGGGCATCCTGGGCATGAAAGTGGGCGGCAAGCGCACCCTGATCATCCCGAGCCACCTGGCCTACGGTTCGCGCGGCGCCGGCACCATGATCGCCCCGGGCGCCGACCTGATATTTGATGTGGAACTGGTCGACGTCAAGTAATCCCGCCCCTCCAACCTTGCACGGGAAACAGCCATGAGAATCGCAAACGACGTCACCGAGTTGATCGGTAACACCCCGCTGGTGCGGATCCGCAACCTCGCCAAAGGCGCGGGCGCGGAGATCCTGGCCAAGCTTGAGTTCTACAATCCGGCCCATAGCGTCAAGGACCGGATCGGCCTGGCCATGATCGAGGCGGCGGAAGCGGCCGGCCTGATCGGCCCGGATACCGTCATTGTCGAGCCCACCAGCGGCAATACCGGCATTGCCCTGGCCATGGTGTGCGCCGCACGGGGCTATCGCTGCAAGCTGGTAATGCCGGAAACCATGAGCAGCGAGCGGCGCGTGCTGCTGCGTGCCTATGGTGCCGAGCTGGTCCTGACGCCGGGGCCGGAAGGCATGCTGGGCGCCATCCGCACGGCTGAAGAAATGGTGGCCAGCAACGCCAACTACTTCATGCCCCAGCAATTCAACAACCCGGCCAATCCTGAAGTGCACCGCCGCACCACGGCGGAAGAAATCTGGCGCGATACCGACGGCAAGGTCGACATCCTGGTGGCAGGCGTGGGCACCGGCGGCACCCTGACCGGCGTGAGCGAAGTCATCAAGTCGCGCAAGCCGTCGTTCCAGTCCATCGCGGTGGAGCCGGATGCCTCGCCCATGCTGTCCAAGGGAACCAAGGGGCCGCACCCCTTGCAGGGCATCGGCGCCGGCTTCGTGCCCGGCGTGCTCAATACCGGCATTTACGACGAAGTCATCACGGTCAAGAATGACGATGCATTCGCCGTCGCACGGGCGGCGGCGCGGGATGAAGGGCTGCTGGTCGGCATTTCGTCGGGGGCGGCCTTGTGGGCCGCGATGCAGGTTGCCCAGCGCCCCGAAAACGCGGGCAAGCTGATCGTGACCATCATTCCCTCGTTTGGCGAGCGCTATCTCTCGACGGCGCTGTTTGCCAACCTGGCCTGAGCGCGGAAGGCCAGGTAGAAAAAGGGAGGTGCCTGGCGGTGCCTCCCTTTTTTCATGGGCGCTACCACTCAGTGGCTGTCGCCGTGCAGCGCACAGTCGTGCTGTGTGGTGCCCATTTCAATTTGCAAGGTGCAATGATGGATCGCGTGCTCGGCCTTCAGGCCTGCCACGATGGCGTCCACCGCGGCGTCGCCCGGATACCCGGCCGGCATCACCAGGTGCGCCGTGAGCGCGGTTTCGGTGGTGCTCATGGCCCAGATGTGCAAGTCGTGGATGGAGCTGACCCCGGGGCGGGTGGCGAGATAGGCCGCCACTTTGGCAGCGTCCACATTGTCCGGCACCGCCGCCAGCACCAGCCGCAGTGATTCCTTGAGCAAGGCCCAGGTGCTGACCAGGATGAACAGCACGATCACGATGCTCACCACCGGGTCCAGCCAGGTCCAGCCGGTGCCCATGATGGCCAGACCCGAGACCACCACGCCCAGCGAAATGGCCGCATCGGCCGCCATGTGCTGGTAGGCGCCGCGGATATTGATGTCGTCCTTGGCGCCGGCCATGAACAGCCAGGCCGAGAAGCCGTTGATGGCCACCCCGATGGCGGCGACCACCGCCACCGTCAGGCCCCCGACCGGGCCCGGGTTGCTGAAGCGGTGCACCGCTTCCCACGCGATGGCGCCGCAGGCTAGCATCAGGATCAGGGCATTGAACAGGGCGGCCAGGATGGACGAGCTGCGCAGGCCATAGGTATACCGGCGATTCGGCTCGCTGCGGGTAAGCATGGCCGCGCCCCACGCCACCAGCAATCCCAGGACATCGGACAGGTTATGCCCGGCGTCGGCCATCAGCGCGGTGGAGTTGGCAATGAAGCCGTACACGAATTCGATCGCCACGAAGATCACGTTGACGCCGATGGCCAGCGCAAAGGCGCGCCCATTCCCATCCGGATTGATGTGATGGTGATGGTGGCCGTGGCCGCCGTGGCCATGCTGATGATCATGCGCATCGCCGTGCGCATGATCATGGTGGTGGCCATGGTGGCCGTGGTTGCTCTCCTGGTGCTGGTGCTGCTGCTCGTGCCGGTGTTTCATGATCGGGTCCTGGAAAAAAAGGCGCTAGCGCTGGCCGCCATCAGGCGTGCGGAGCTCGATCGTCCCCAGTTTCAGCTTGCGCAGCTGGGGTTCGATTTTCTTGCGGTCGCCGACCGCGACCACGATCAGCTTTTCCGGCTTCAGATAGCGGCGCGCCACATCCTGCACCTGCTGCGCCGTCACTGCCGCATACTTGCCGGCCAGGGTGGCATAGTAGTCCAGCGGCAGGTCAAAGGCGAACAGGCCCGCGAAGCTGGCGCCGATGCCCTCGTTGGTTTCAAAGTGGCCAGGCAGCGACAATACCTGCGCATTGCGCGCCGTTTCCAGCTCTGCCGCCGGCAAGGGCTCGTCCCGGATGGCTTTGACTTGCTTGAAGATCTCGGCCACCGAGGCGCCGGTGGCGCTGGTGCGCACGCTGCCGGCAATGTCGAACGGACCTGGCGTGCGGCGGTAGTCGAACTGCGAATAGACGCCGTAGCTGTAGCCTTTTTCCTCGCGCAGGCTGGTGTTGATGCGGCTCGTGAACAGGCCGCCCAGGGCCGCGTTCATCACCTCCAGGGCGGCGTAGTCGTCGCTGGCGCGGCTGGCACCGAGCAGGGTTACCTGCAGCGCGGTCTGGCTGGCATCGTCCTTGTGCACCACCACCGCGCCGGCGCCGGTGGTCTGCGGCGGCGGCAATGACGGGGCCTGCACCGGGCCGCTCTTCCATGCGCCAAAGCGCGCCTGTGCCATGGCCAGCGCTTCTTCTTGCGTCAGGTCGCCCGCAATGACCAGGGCCGCGTTGTTGGGCAGGTAGTGCTGCTGCCAGAAGTCAGCCATCTGGCTGCGCGTGGTGGCCTTGATGGCCGCCTCGGTGCCCAGGGCGCCGAAGCCAAACGGGTGCTGGCGGCCGTACAGCGCGGCGGCCGCCATCCGGTTGGCCACCGCCGCCGCGTCTTCCTCCACCTGTGCCAGGTCGGCCAGGCGGCTGGCGCGCTGGCGTTCCACCTCGGCCTCGGGAAAGGCGGGATGAAGCACCACGTCGGCCATCAGTTCGAACGCCCTGGCAAAATTGCGCTTGAGGGCGTGCAGCGAGACCAGCGAATTTTCCGCCCCGCTGCCGGCCGACAGCTCCGCGCCCAGCTGCGCCAGTTCGTCCGAAATCTGCGGCGCGCTGCGCGTGGCCGTGCCCTCGTCGAGCATGGAGGCGGTAAAGCTGGCCAGGCCAGGGATGGCGGCCGGGTTGGCGCTGGCGCCGGCCTTGACCACCAGTTCGGCGGCCACCAGCGGCAAGGCCGGATTATGATGGTGGATCACCGTCAGGCCATTGGCCAGCTTGAACGAAGTGGCCTTTGGCAGCGTGATGGTGGGCGCGGGACCGGGCTTTGGCACCCGGTGGCGCCAGGGTTCGTCGGCGTTGATGCCCTGCGCCTTTGGCTGACGGCCCTTAGGCCTGGTGACCGGCACTTCCGGTGCCAGTAGCGGCGTGCCGGGCAGGCCATGGATCACCACGCGCGCATCCTTGCGCAGCTGCTCGGCCATCACCCGCTGCACGCTGGCCGGGGTCACTGCGCGATACCGTTCAAGGTCGCGGCTGAAGTAGTTCGGGTCGCCCACGTAATGGTTGTATTCGTTGACCATGTCCGCCAGGCCGTCGCCGCCCAGCTTCTCCACGCTTGACAGCAGCGCTGCCTCGATGGCGTACTGCGCGCGCTCCACTTCCTTCTGGGTGGGACCATTCTTGCGCAGGGCATCGAGTTCGGCATCGATGGCCTGCTCGATTTCCTGCGCCGTGCGGCCCGGCCGGGCCGTGACGTCCACCTCGAACACGGAACTGATGGCGTGGCCATTCTGGTCCGCGCTCACGTCCTGCGCCAGCTGCTTGTCGTACACCAGCGACTTGTACAGCCGGCTCGATTTGCCGCCGGCCAGCACATAAGCGGCCACGGTCAGGTCGGCGTCGCCCGGCTGGTAGGCCGGCGTGGTGAGCCAGCCCATGATCACCCGCGGCAGTTCGACCCGGTCGTGCACCACCACGCGTTTCTCGCGCGTGAGGGCAGGCGTTGTCACAATCGGCTTGGCGACATCGGCGCCGCGCCTGAAGGTGCCGAAGTAGCGTGCCACCAGGGCGCGCGCGGCAGCCTTGTCGATATCGCCGGCGATGACCAGGCTGGCGTTATTGGGCGCGTAGTAGCGCGTGAAAAAATCGCGCACGTCCTTCAGGCTGGCGCTCTGGATGTCGGCGTGCGAGCCCATGACGTTGGCGTGATACGGGTGCGTTTTGGGGAACAGGTTCTGGTACAGCGCTTCCTCGACAATGCCGTAGGGGGCGTTTTCCACGCTGTCGCGCCGCTCGTTGCGTACCACGTCCTGCTGGTTCGAGAGCGCCTTCTGGTCCAGCACATCGAGCAGGTAGCCCATGCGGTCGGCATGCGCCCACAGGGCCAGCTCCAGCTGGTTCGACGGCAGCGTATCGTAGTAATTGGTGCGGTCAAAATCGGTGCTGCCGTTCGAATCGGTGGCGCCGGCGCCTTCGAACAACTGGTCGACCAGGCCGCGCGGCGCGTGCCTGGTGGCGGCGAACATCATGTGCTCGAACAGGTGGGCAAAGCCGGTCAGGCCCGGCGCCTCGTTGGCTGGCCCCACGTGATACCAGATGTTGACCGCCACCAGCGGCAGCTTGTGGTCTTCCACCAGGATCACTTCCAGGCCGTTGGGCAGGGTGTACTTTTCGATGGGGAAGGTGGGCGCGGCCGGGGCGGGCGCGGCGGCGCCAAGCGACATCACCAGCGCGGGTATGGCAAGCATCTTCAAAGGGGACATAAATTACGGCTTTTGCATTTCTGCCTGAATGGCGTTACGGGTTTTCTGGTCCAGCTTCTGGACAATTTTCGCCATTTTTTCGCCGTTGCGGATGGCCAGTGCCTGCTCCGGCGTGAGCTCCTTGGCAATGACGGTAGCAGCCGGTGGTGGCGCGGGCCGGAACAACAAGGCTTGTCCCAGGAGGACCAGGGTGGCACACAGCAGTGCGGCGCCGGCGGCAAGCGCCATCATACGCCGCTCGGCGTGGGACAACCCGGGCGCAGGGGCACGCTGCGGCGTGGCTGCTGCCTGCGGCGCCGCGCCGCCCTGGTAGCGGCACACGGCGCCGGCGGCCAGCAGGGCATCGGCCTGGTCGGCCAGGTCGGCAGTGGCGTCGTCGAGCAGCGCCACATGGCGCTCCACCGCTTCGGCCAGCACCGCTTCATTGAGCGCGACCAGGGCAAACACCGGGTCGTCCACATCGATCTTGATGCCGGTCTTTTCAAATACCAGTGTGCGCAGTTTTTGCTGGTCCATGGCCCTACCAGTTCACTTTGTCGAGTTGTTCAAACAGGTCGCGGAACACCACCTTGATGCGCTGCTTTTCCATGACATTGAATTTTTCGCTGGCGCGCACTTCTTCCGCCGTCATTCGGGCGATATTCATCTTCTTGATGTCGGCCCCGAAAGTGTCGGCGTTGCGCTGGGACAGGACCACGCGGCCGACCACGCGCTCGGCGTGGTCGGCATAGGTCTGCGACTCGATGAACAGCTTGCCCGTGCCCGACTGCAGCAGGCCAAAATGCTCGTTTTCCCACAACACCAGCGGCACGTCGGTGGACTTGGCGGTGGACAGGAAGCCCATGGCCGTATCGTGCAGCGTGTCGCCGCCGCCCACGATGGTGTGGATGTAGACCTTGCGTCCGGATTCCTTGAGCAGGTCGAAGCAGTCGTTCTCCAGCAGATAGCTCATCAGGGGCGAAAACGTGTTGGCCCCGTTGTCGACCACGCAGTTGCCTTCCTCTTCCAGAATGTCGATCATGAGCGCGTCGAAGCGCTTGGGGTCGATGGTGCGGGTATCGGTCATCACCGGCACGTGCTTCACGTTCATGGCCTTGTAGCGCGAAAAGGTGGCGTTTTCCTGGTCGGTGTCGTAGCAGCGCAAGGGCCGCTCGTCCCTCGCCGCCAGCCACTGCGCCAGGATGGTCGATACCAGCGTCTTGCCGATGCCGCCTTTACCCTGCAGGATGAAGTGAACCGTGTTGTGCATCGAATAGCTCCAAAAGTTAGTGGCGGCCGGCGGCGTTCAGTGGCAGGGGGCGCTGCCGCTATCCGGTGCTTGTCCGTTCGGCAGGCCATCGTAGCGCGCCTCGAGGAACTGCCAGTCGTAGCCGCGCTCGCGCAGCGTCAGCCTGAGCACGCCGAAGCGGCTATTGTCGCGCATTTCACTGTGCGCCAGCGGCCACTTGAATGGTGTGTGGTAGGAGCCGCCCGTTCCCACCACGAACTGGCGCAAGCCGCGCGCGTCGCGCCGGCCATGCGCATCCTGGGCGGCGAAGCGCTCGTACGTGTGATCATGCCCGGACAGCACGACCTCCGCGCCCGCATCTTGCAGCAATTGCCACGCTGCCCGCATGTTCGCAGAACTTCCGTGCCATCCAGAACTATACAGCGGGTGATGCCAGTAGGCGAGCGTACAGGGCGCCGGATGGGCGGCCAGTTCGCGCGCCAGCCACGCAAGCTGGGTCTGCTGGGCCTTGCCCGTCAGGTTGCTGTCGAGCGAGAAGACTTGCCAGGCGCCCAGCTGGACGCGGTAGTAGCCGGGGCCGGCGGCGTCGCCAAAGTACTGGAAGTAGCCCCTTGCCCCCGGTGTGTAGTACTCATGATTGCCGGGAGCGGGCAGGGTGCGCGCCTTGAAGCGGCCCCAGGTCGGATCGTAGCAGTGGCGAAATTCGGCCGCCGTGGCGCGCTGGTAGACAATGTCGCCCAGCAGCAGGACAGCGGCATGGGGCGTGGCGGCCAGGCCCATTTCGACCAGCTGCGCCGTGTCGGCGGCGCCCGTGCGTGCCGGTGCGACCTTGCCGCAATAGGCAATGTCGCCGGCCGCGTACACGGTGTACGATCTGGCGCCAGCGTGGGCGGAACCGGCATGGCAGGCCATCAGCAGGGCCGCGGCCAGGGTCAGGGCGGGCGCGCTCAAGGCGTCTGGATCAGGCGCAGCAGTGCCTGCAGGGCGTGCCGCACCGACTGCTCGCGCACGGCGTGGCGGTCGCCGCCGAAGACCAGGCGCTCGGTATGGGTATGGCCGGCGTGGCTCCAGCCAAAGCAGACGGTGCCGACCGGCTTGCCGGGTACCGCACCGGTGGGGCCGGCAATGCCCGTGGTGGACAGGGCAATGTGCGCGCTGCTGTTGGCCAGGGCGCCGCTGGCCATGGCCGCGGCCACTTCTTCGCTGACGGCGCCGTGCCGGGCGATGAGTGCGGCCGGCACCCCCAGGAGGCGGGTCTTGGCATCATTGGAATACGTGACAAAACCACACTCGAACCATGCACTGGCGCCGGCCACCTCGGTGACGGCCTGCGCGACGGCGCCGCCGGTACACGATTCCGCCGTTGCCAGCAGCCAGCCCCGGGCACGCAATGCCCGGCCTGCCTGTGCCGCCAGGTCAACAATATCGTTCGTCACGCCACTCCCTGCTGTTGGAAAAGGTGCCGCAAGGGCGGGCCAGCTGCCCTGAACCCTGCCGCATGCCGCTAACTTTACCATGCAGCCGGCGCAATTGTGTCCGGATTGAACCGGGATGTTTTCGCCAATTTCATACTTTCACGTACAAATCCGGGTAGAGTGGTTTGATTACAAACAAACATGCGCGGGTCTTTCGTGCGCCGCGCTTGTTTGGCAGGCTGCTATTCTTCAATTGCGTATTAGTAAGTTCCTTCACGCATTTAATTTGGAATGTCATGTCGCCGATCCTACGAGCACAGGGTTCCCTGGGCGGAACCGGTTTTTTGGACGCGCAGCCGCTCGAAAGCTCCGCGTGCGGGCCGGTGCGGCTGTGCGTGGAGAGGCGCGCGTGCTAGGCGTGCGCTCCACCCGCCAGAAGCTGGTGGCCGTGGTCTTGCTGGCCACGCTCGCGGCGCTGGTGGTGTCGATTGGCGCGCTGATGGCCTACGACCTGCGGGCCTACCACCGCGCGCTGCTGGGCGACATGTCCACCCAGGCCGAACTGCTGGGGCGCATGACATCGGCCGCGCTCACCTTTGACGATCCGCGCCTGGCGGCCAAGGACCTGAACCTGCTGCGCATCCGGCCCGACATCAAGGCCGGCGCCATCTACCAGGCCAACGGCAGACTGTTTGCCTCCTATCTGGCGCCGGGAGAAAAGGCGCCCCTGGCGCCGCAGGCCGGCGCCGACGGAATCCACATCCAGGGCAACGAGCTGCGCCTGTACCGTCCCATCATCGACAATGGCGAGCGGCTCGGCACCGTGTTCCTGCGCTCGCAGTACACCCTGGTCGAGCGCGCCATCGACTACCTGCTGGCAGCGCTCGGGATCGTCGCGCTGGCCCTCCTGATTGCCTACCTGCTGGCGCGCCGCATCGGCAGCTTTCTCACCAGGCCCATCTCCTCGATTACCGAGATCGCGCGCGAAGTGGTGGCCACGCGCGACTATTCGCAGCGCGCCACCCGCATCAGCGACGATGAAGCGGGCGAACTGGTGGACTCGTTCAATGCCATGCTGACGGAAATAGAAGCGCGTACCGGGGCGCTGGAGCAGTCCAACCAGACCATCGCGCGCGAGCTCGAAGAGCGGGCCCGCGCGCGCCAGGAAATCATGCGCCTGAACCGCGAGCTCGAAGGGCGCGTCCAGGAACGCACGCTGCAGCTGGAAATGATCAACAACGAGCTGGAACTGGCGATGGAGGCGGCCAAGAGTGCCAACGCGGCCAAGTCGGCTTTTCTGTCCTCCATGAGCCATGAGCTGCGCACGCCGCTCAACGCCATCCTCGGCTTTGCCCAGATTCTGACCTCCGACAGCATGCCCACCACGCTGGCGCAAAAGAAGGAATTTGCCGGCCACGTGCTCAAGTCCGGGCGCCACCTGCTTACCCTGATCAACGAGATCCTTGACCTGGCCAAGGTCGAATCGGGCACCGTCACACTGTCGATGGAGCCGGTGGCGCTGGACGAAATCCTGCTCGAATGCCGCGGCATGGTCGAACCCATGGGCCGCCCGCGCGAAATCCGCATGCTGTTTCCCGAGTCGACAGGGGCGGTGGTGCTGGCCGACCGCACCCGCCTCAAGCAGGTGCTGCTGAACCTCCTGTCGAACGCGGTCAAGTACAACCGCGAGCAGGGCGCAGTGGTGGTGGGCTGCGTCGCGCTGGCCGACAAGCGGGTGCGCCTGACGGTGCAGGATACGGGCCTTGGCCTGACCGAGGAGCAGGTCGGCGGCCTGTTCCAGCCATTTAACCGCCTGGGGCAGGAGAATGGCGTGGAAGAAGGCACCGGCATTGGGCTGGTGGTCACGCGGCGCCTGGTCGAGCTCATGGGCGGCACCATCGGCGTGTCGAGCAGTGTCGGTGTCGGCACGGTGTTCTGGGTCGAACTGGCGCTGACCGAGCCGGTGGCGCCAGCGCTGCCCAATGGCGTGGTGCTGCCGCTGGCACGGCGCGAAGGTGGGCGTAGCGATGCCGCGCGGGTGGTGCTGTACGTGGAAGACAATCCTGCCAACCTGCGCCTGGTGCAGGAAATCGTTGCCTTCCGCACCGACTTGCGCCTGCTGTCGGCGGCCGACGCCCACCTGGGCCTGGAAATGGCCAAGGTGCACCAGCCCGACCTGATCCTGATGGACATCAACCTGCCCGGCATGAGCGGCCTGGACGCACTCAAGGAACTGCAGCGCACCCCGGCCACCAGCCACATTCCGGTGCTGGCCCTGACCGCCAACGCCATGCCGCGCGAGGTCGAGCGCGGACTGGAAAGCGGCTTCGCGCGCTACCTGACCAAACCGATCAACATCGACGAATTCAACGACGCCATCGACAGCACGCTGGCGCTGGTGGACCAGCGCCGCGCCGCGCAGAAAGCAGGGCAATCATGATTACGCTGGCCGACATCCACGCAGCTGCCATCCTGATCGTTGACGACCAGCCGGTCAACGTGCAGCTGCTCGAGTACCTGCTCACCAATACCGGCTACACCAACGTCAGCAGCACGCTCGACTCCACCACGGTCGCCGGACTGCACCAGCAGCACCGGTATGACCTGATCATCCTCGACCTGCACATGCCCGGCATGAGCGGATTTGACGTGATGGAGGCGCTCAAGCCGATCGAGAGCGAAAGCTACCTGCCGGTGCTGGTGGTGACGGCCGACCCGGACAAGAAGGTGCAGGCGCTGGAAGCGGGCGCGCGCGATTTCGTGAGCAAGCCCTTCGACCCGGTCGAAGTGCTCACCCGCATCCGCAACATGCTGGAAGTGCGCCTGATGCACCGCGACGCCAGGAACTACGGGGCGCTGCTCGAGCAGACCGTGCGCGAACGCACCGCCGAGCTGCAGCGATTTCGCAGCGCCATGGATGCCACCGCCGACGCCATCTTCCTGATCGATACGGCCACCCTGTCGCTGGTGGACGTCAATGACGGTGCCTGCCGCATGCTGGTCTATCCGCGCTGTGAACTGCTGGAGATGGGACCGGTCGCCCTGGGGCTGGCCAGTGCCGATGAACTGGCGCGCCAGGCCGGGCGTACCGACGACCGGGGCGACCCGCAGCTGATCGACGCGCAGCTGTTGCGGGCCGACCTCGAGACCGTGCCGGTGGAAACCTACTGGCAGGTGCAGACCGTGGGCGGCGTACGCATGCTCATTGCGGTGGCGCGCGACATCACCGAACGGCTGCAGGCGCTGCAGCGGCTCAAGCACATGGCCAGCTACGACAGCCTGACCGGCCTGCCGAACCGCACCCTGTTCTACCAGACCCTGCGCGACGCCATCGAACTGGCCCAGGACAAGGACTGGCGCATCGCCGTGCTGTTCATCTCACTGGACCGCTTCAAGATAGTCAACGACTCGGTGGGCGCGGCGCTGGGCGACGAACTGCTGCGCCAGTTCAGCACGCGCCTGGTGCAATGCGTGCGCATCCGCGACACGGTGGGGCGCCTGGGCGGCGATGAATTCGGCCTGATCCTGACCATGACGCGCGACCATGAAGACGCGGTCAACGTCGCCAACGAAGTGCGCGAAGCGCTGCGCGCGCCGTTCGACCTCGAAGGCCAGCAGGCCGGCCTGACCACCTCGATCGGCATTTCCATGTACCCGGACGACGCCACCGATCCCGAGACTCTGGTGCGCTACGCCGACACCGCCATGGTGCGGGCCAAGGAAGCGGGGCGCGACGGCTACCGCTTTTTCACCGCCGGCATGAACGTGCAGGTTCTGGCGCGGCTGGACCTGGAACTGGCCTTGCGCCGCGCGCTCGAGAATAACGAATTCGTGCTGTACTACCAGCCCAAGGTCAACCTCTCCACCGGCCGCATTGCCGGGGCCGAAGCGCTGCTGCGCTGGAACCGGCCGGGCTACGGCCTCGTGTTCCCGGCCGAATTCATCCCCGTGATGGAAGAGACGGGGCTGATCGTGCGGGTGGGGGCGTGGATCATCGACGAAGCGTGCCGCCAGATGGCGCAGTGGCAGAACGAAGGGGTGGGCGAAGTGCGGGTGGCGGTCAATGTATCGAGCCGCCAGTTTGTCGAGGGCGACCTCGAAGGCGATGTGCGGGCGGCGATTGCGCGCCACCAGGCCGACCCCGCGCTGCTGGAACTGGAACTGACCGAAAGCGCTTTGATGACCAACGCCGAGCACACCATTGGCGTGCTCAGCAATATCAAGGCGCTGGGGATCAAGATTGCGATTGACGATTTCGGCACTGGCTACTCGAGCCTGGCCTACCTCAAGCGCTTCCCGATCGACAAGCTCAAGATCGACATCGCCTTTGTGCGCGACATCACCATCAACCCGGACGACGCGGCCATCGCGCTGGCCATCATCAGCATGGCGCACAGCATGAAGATGCGCGTGATTGCCGAAGGCGTGGAGTCGCGCGCGCAGATGGCGTATCTGCGGCGGCACCGTTGCGACGAGATCCAGGGTTTCCACTTCAGCCGCCCGTTGCCGGCGCGCGAGATGGCCGAAATGGTGATCGCCAACCGCGCCATGCCGTCCGAGCCGGAATCGGTGGAAGCGGTGCGCGAGACGCTGCTGCTGGTTGACGACGACGTCAACGTACTATCGGCGCTGCACCGGCTGTTCCGGCGTGACAGTTACCGGGTTCTGACAGCGCAGTCGCCGGCCGAAGGCTTCGAGCTGCTGGCGCTCAACGAGGTGCAAGTAATCGTGTGCGACCAGCGCATGCCGATCATGAGCGGCACCGAGTTTCTCAGCAAGGTCAAGGAAATGTATCCGGACACGATCCGCATCATCTTGTCTGGATACACGGGGCTCGAAGCGGTGCTCGACTCCATCAACCGGGGTGCCATCTACCGCTTCTACACCAAGCCCTGGGACGACACCCAGCTGCGCGACAACATCCGGCTGGCATTCCATCATTACTGGCTTGTCAATGGCGAGCGCGACGAACGCCGCAGGATGCGCAGCGGGCTGGCTGGCAACGGCGCCGAACAAATCTCCATCTGACCCCACCCACCCCGGGGTCAGACCACTTAATCGGGCTAAAAACAATGGTTTGCAGTCATTTTCTGGCCGCATCGCAAGGTTTTGGGTAACAACGGCGGATTTAAAGCTCGTCCTATCCTGTTGGTTCCCGTACGTTTCTCAAGTCATATCAACGGGGCATCGATATGACATGCCTGCGCGCTATTTGTTGCAAAAACTGGTTTTAAGTGGTCTGACCCTGGCGGTAGGAAATTTTTGATGGGGTCGTGGCTAGCTGGCGAAGTGGTCGAAGCCGGCCACTTTGAGGGTGAGCGCCTTGCCGGCGCTGTCGACCAGCCGCAGCCCGCGCGCCGTTTCCATGCGCCCGACGCGCGTGACCGCGGTGCCGGTGCGCAGGCCGGCTTCCTGCACGGCGGCGCGCTGCGCCGGCGCGGCTGTGAAGCACAGCTCGTAGTCGTCGCCGCCAGCGACGCAGAAGCGCCGCCGCAGGTCGCTGTCCTGCTGCGCCAGCACCGGCCCCGCCGGCAGCGCGTCGGCGTCAAGCGTGGCTCCCAGGCCCGACGCGCCCAGGATGTGGCGCAAGTCGCCTGCCAGGCCGTCCGAGATGTCAATCGCCGCCCGCGCCAGCTGCCCCTGCGCCAGCGCCTGCCCCAGCGCTACCCGCGGCGTCGGCGCGTGCATGCGCGGCGCGGCCTGCGCCAGCGCGGCGTCGCTCAGCCGGTGCTCGTTCCAGTAGTGCGCAAGGGCCAGGCGCGCGTCGCCCAGCGCCCCGGAGATCCAGATGTCGTCACCGGCCAGCGCAGCATCGCGCCGCAGCGCCTGGCCCGGTGCCAGTTCGCCAAAGACGGTGATGCAGATGGTGAGCGGACCTTTGGTGGTGTCGCCGCCAATGAGTTCGCAGTCAAATTCATCGGCCAGTGCGAATAGGCCCGAGGCGAATGCTTCAAGCCACACTGGATCGGCTGCCGGCAGCGCCAGCGCCAGCGTGAAGCCAAGCGGCCTGGCTCCCATGGCCGCCAGGTCGGACAGATTCACGGCCAGGGATTTGTGTCCGAGCATGCGCGCGTCCGCCCCGGCAAAAAAATGTCGGTCTTCGACCAGCATGTCCGAGGAGATGGCCATCTGCTTGCCGGCCGCCGGCGCGATCACGGCGCAGTCGTCGCCGATGCCAACCACGGCGCGCCCCTGGCGCGCGCGCACAAAGTAGTTTTTGATGAGTTCGAATTCGGAGAGCATGGCATATTGTACGTTGACCTCGCCTGCGGGGCGAGTCCCGGCTCTTCGGCCAGCAGCATCTTTGCCGCGCCCAAGCGCTGCGCCCCGCCAGCCGGCCGCCGCCCCTGCACCTGGGACACGCCGGCACGCCATTCACGCAAGGGATGCAGGCCGCGCCGCGGTCGGCTTGCTCCTGGACGGACCCGGACCGTCATTCCGGCCGCCCGCGCCAGGTGCCGCTGCCGCGCCGATGGCCTCGCCAGTTTGCGAGCATACCGGCAATGCCTTGGCCTGCCACGTGCCCGGCGCTTCGCCGGCGATGGCGCCTTCCCGGTTTTCGGACCATTTAAAATACGCTTTGGCACGGTCTGCTAAAATCGACGATCCCCCAGTAACAGGAAGGCCGCACCAGCATGGATTCGTCCCCGGAAAAGAAAGAAGAACGCCGTCAAACCCTGCGCCAGGCCGCGCTCGAGTATCACGAGATTCCGCGCCCCGGCAAGATCAGCGTCACCCCCACCAAGCAATTGCTCAACCAGCGCGACCTGGCCCTGGCGTATTCGCCGGGCGTGGCGGCGCCGTGCGAGGAGATCGTGAAGGATCCGCAGGCAGCCTACAAGTACACGGCGCGCGGCAATCTGGTGGCGGTCATTACCAACGGTACGGCAGTACTGGGGCTGGGTAATATCGGGGCGCTCGCGTCCAAGCCTGTCATGGAAGGCAAGGGCGTCCTGTTCAAGAAATTCGCTGGCATCGATGTCTTCGATATCGAGATCAATGAGCAGGATCCGGACAAGCTGGTCGACATCATCGCCTCGCTCGAGCCAACCTTTGGCGGCATCAACCTGGAAGACATCAAGGCGCCGGAGTGCTTCTACATCGAGCGCCAGCTGCGCAGCCGCATGAAGATCCCGGTCTTCCACGATGACCAGCATGGCACCGCGATCATCGTCGGGGCAGCCATCATCAATGGCATCAAGGTGGTGGGCAAGGATATGCGCGAGTGTAAGCTGGTGGTGTCGGGCGCCGGTGCGGCCGCCCTGGCCTGCCTGGAGCTGATCGTGGATCTGGGCTTCCCGATCGAAAACATCTTCGTCACTGACCTTGCCGGCGTGGTGTACAAGGGCCGCCCCGAGCTGATGGACCCGGACAAGGAGCGCTTTGCCCAGGATACGCCGCTGCGCACCCTGGCCGAGGTGATGCCCGGCGCCGATATTTTCCTGGGCCTGTCCGCCGGCGGCGTGCTCAAACAGGAGATGGTCAGCCAGATGGCGCCCAATCCGCTGATCCTGGCGCTGGCCAATCCGACCCCGGAAATCCTGCCCGAGGAAGTCAAGGCGGTGCGCGGCGACGCGGTGATTGCCACCGGCCGCTCGGACTATCCGAACCAGGTCAACAATGTCCTGTGCTTCCCCTACATTTTCCGTGGCGCGCTCGATTGCGGCGCCACCACCATCACGCGCGAAATGGAAATCGCGGTGGTGCACGCCATTGCCGAACTGGCGCACGCCGAGCAGTCGGACGTGGTGGCGACCACCTACGGCATCAGCAACCTGTCGTTCGGCCCGGAATACCTGATCCCGATGCCGTTCGACCCGCGCCTGTTGATGCACATCGCGCCGGCAGTGGCACGCGCGGCCGAACTGTCGGGGGTGGCCACGCGTCCCATCGCCGATCTCCAGGCCTACGCGGCGAGCCTGCAGCAGTTCGTGTACCGCAGCGGCACCTTCATGAAGCCGCTGTTTGCAGTGGCCAAGGCGGCGCCGCCCGAGATGAAGCGCATCGTCTACGCCGAGGGTGAAGAGGAGCGCGTGCTGCGCGCAGTGCAGGTGGTGGTGGACGAGAAGCTGGCGCGCCCGATCCTGGTGGGCCGCCCGAGCGTGCTGGAACAGCGCATCACCAGGTTCGGCCTGCGCATCCGCGAGGGCGAGCACTTCGACGTCATCAATCCGGACCGCGAAGAGCGCTACCGCGACTACTGGCAGACCTATTACGAGATGACGTGCCGCAAAGGCGTGACCCAGGAATACGCCAAGCTGGAAATGCGCCGCCGCCACAGCCTGATCGGCGCCATGATGATCCACAAGGGCGACGCCGATGGCATGATCTGCGGTACCTTCGGCACCACCATGCTGCATCTGCATTACATCGACCAGGTGCTGGGCCGGCGCGCCGGCGCCAACGTGTACGCGGCGATGAATTTCCTGATCCTGCCGGAGCGCCAGATGGCACTGGTGGATACCCACGTCAACGAAAATCCCACCGCCGAGCAGCTGGCCGAAATCACCATCATGGCCGCCGACGAGATGAGCCGCTTTGGCCTGATCCCGCGCGCGGCCCTGCTGTCGCACTCCAATTTCGGATCGGCCAACAGCGAGTCGGCCAAAAAGATGCGCGCGGCCCTGGCCCTGGTGCAGCAGCAAAAGCCGGATCTGGAAGTCGATGGCGAGATGCACGGCGACGTGGCGCTCGACAGCAAGCTGCGCATGGCCCTGATGCCGCAGTCGACCCTGCAGGGCGATGCCAATTTGCTGGTGATGCCGAATATCGACAGCGCCAATATTGCCTACAACCTCATCAAGACGGCGGCCGGCAATGGCATTGCCATCGGCCCCGTCCTGCTGGGCTGCGCCCGCCCGGTCCATATCCTCACGCCATCGGCCACCGTGCGCCGCATCGTCAACATGACGGCCCTGTGCGTGGTCGACGCCGTGTCGGAGCGCTAGACGTTACCCGGGAAAAGGGGCAGCTGCTCCTTTTCCCTCTCTGCATCCACTTTGCCGCAGCTTGCTGAAATGGCATGCCGTCCCCGTCCGGTGCCATGCTTATGCGCTTGACAAGGCACGCCACGGATGCACGCGCTGCGGTTGCAGCGACCTGAGCCTAGCTGCTATTCTGGCAGTGGAACAGCTTGAGGCGCACCATGGCTACACGAACAGCTTTACTCGCATCACTCCTGGCCGCCCTCCACGCCGGCGCCGCTGCACAGGCGCAGCTGCTGCATATCGCCACCGAAAATTCGCCCCCCACCAGCATGCTGGACAACGGGCGCGTGGTGGGCATTGCCACCGACAAGGTGCGGGAAGCCATGCAGCGCGCAGCCATCGATTACACGCTGGAAGTGCTGCCCTGGAAGCGGGCCTACAGCATCGCGCTCACGCGCGCCAATGGCTGCGTCTACTCCACCACCCGCACGCCCGAGCGCGAGCACCTGTTCAAATGGGCCGGTCCCACCGACGAGGGCGACTGGGTGCTGATGGGCCGGGCCGACCGCAGCTACCAGCTGCGGACGCTGGAAGACGCGCGCAAGCTGCGCATCGGCACCTATGGCGGCGACGCCCGCGATTCCTTCCTGCGCTCGCGCGGCTTTTTGGTGGACCCGGCGCCCAATGACCTGAGCAATCCGCAAAAGCTGCTGCTTGGCCGGATCGACCTGTGGGCGGTGGGCTTGCGGCGCGACAGCCCGGCGCTGGGCAACAGCGGCTGGGCCGGACGCATCGTGCCGGTATTTACCTTCAACCGCGTCAAGCTGTACCTGGCCTGTAACCGCGCGGTGCCCGATACCACCATTGCACGGCTCAATGCCGCCTTCGAGGCCATGCAGCGCGACGGGACGGCGCGCCGCCTGGACCGCAAATACGATGACTGGATGGCGCCCAAGCCCTGACACCGGGGCGGCGCGTCAGGACGCCGGCCGGATGGGAATGCTGCGCGCAGGCCGCTCTGCCCGGGCCCGCAGCTGGCCGCAGCCGCCATCGACATCCTGCCCCGCCGAATCGCGCAGCTTGGTCAGGATGCCGCGTGCGTGCAGCCGTTCGGCGATGGCGCGCGCCTTGTCCCAGCTTGGCCGCTGGAAGTCGAGGCCGGGGATGGTGTTGTAGGGAATCATGTTGAGGACGGCGTATTTGCCCTTGAGCAGGCGCACGATGCCATCGAGCTCGTCGTCGCCATCGTTGATGCCGTCGAGCAGGGTCCACTGGTACTGGATCGGGTAGGACGTCAGGCGCGCATAGGTCTCGCCCAGTGCCACCAGCTCGTCGGGCGTCAGGCGCGGGGCGCGGGGGAGCAGGCGCTCGCGCAGCCCGGCCCGGGTGGTATGCAGCGACAGCGCCAGCGCCGGCCTTACCTTGCCCTGCGCCAGACGCGCGAACACACGGGGGTCACCGACGGTGGAGAACACGATATTCTTGTGGCCCAGCTTGCCTTCCGTGCCCAGCAGGTCGATGGCTTCCATCACATTGTCGAGGTTGTGGGCCGGCTCGCCCATGCCCATGAACACCACTTTCTTGACCGGCCGCAGGGTGCGCGCCAGCACCACCTGGGCCACGATTTCGCCGCTGGTGACCTGGCGCACCAGGCCGCCTTGTCCCGTCATGCAGAACTGGCAGCCCACGGCGCAGCCGACCTGGCTCGACACGCACACCCCGTCGCGCGGCAGCAGCACGCTTTCCACGGTCTGGCCGTCGGCCAGGCCCACCAGCAGGCGGGCCGAGCCGTCCGCGCCCGGGTGGGTCGATACCAGCGTGGCCATGGCGGCCAGCTCGGCGTCGATCTGCGGCAGCGCGTCCCTGACAGGGCGCGGCAGGAAATCCCGGGCCCGGCGGCGGCCCTGGTCGTGCGGCTGGGCCTGCACCCAGTCGCGCAGCACGCGCTGCTCGTGCAGGGGCAGGGCACCGAGGGCGCGCAGGCGCTGGCGCAGGAGGTCGAGTTGCATACGAAGGAGGGAGTTGACAGGCCCGCCATTCTACACGCAGCGCTTGCGCCTCATGCGTGGCTGCCGCATGGGAAATTGTGGCGTTTTTACCACCATTTCGTCGATCTGCGGCGCTTGTAAATACCACGCTTTCCAGCGCCGGGCCGATACGCTACATTCCTTCAAGGCCTGGCGTAATGTAGGGATGCGCCAGGCTGCACCAGCTGCACAAGAGCGTCCGACCACCACGCCCAATCTTCTGGAGACAACGCCATGCCCGTCCACCGTATGTTCCATGTTCCCGCCGCCCTCGTCATGTCGGCGTTGCTGGCCAGTCCGTTTGCCATGGCCGATGAAACCTGCAATTCCCCGTACATGTCCGGCCTCATCAAGGGGCAGGAAGACTTCGTGCATGTCTGGACGCTGGGCGTCAAGGGCATGGGCGACGGCTTTGACAAGCTGGTCACGGTGGACGTCAATCCCGCATCAAAAAACTATGGCAAGGTGGTGGGGCACGTGTCGGTGGGGGCGCGCGGCGAAGCCCATCACATGGGCTTTACCGATGACCGGCGCTTCCTGTGGGCAGGCGGCCTGGACGACAACAAGATTTACGTGTTCGATATCCACAGCAATCCGGCCAAGCCCAGGCTGGTGCGCACCATCACCGATTTCGCCCCCAGGAGCGGCCTGGTGGGGCCCCACACCTTTTACGCCATGCCCGGCCGCATGCTCATTGGCGCCCTGTCCAACACCCGCGACCACGGCGGGGTGACCGGCATGGCGATGTACAACAACAAGGGTGAGTTCGTCAGCAAGCACGACATGCCCACCACCAACGGTGGCGATGGCTATGGCTACGACATTGCCATCAATCCCGGCAAGAATGTGATGCTCACGTCGAGCTTTACTGGCTGGAACAATTACATGATGGACATGGGCAAGATGATCAAGGACCCGGCCGCCATGAAGAATTTCGGCAGCACCATGGTCTTGTGGAACCTGAAGGCCATGCAGCCGCAAAAGATTTTTTCAGTCCCCGGGGCGCCGCTGGAAATCCGCTGGTCGCTCAAGCAGGGCGACGACTGGGCCATCACGGCCAGTGCACTCACATCCAAGCTGTGGCTGGTCAAGAAGGATGCCAAGGGCGAGTGGCAAGCAAAGGATGTGGCCACCATTGGCGACCCGGCCAAGATTCCGCTGCCGGTCGACATTTCCATTACGGCCGACGGCAAGGGCTTGTGGGTCAATACCTTCATGGATGGGACCACGCGCTACTTCGACCTGAGCAATCCCGAAGCGCCCCGCCAGACGTATGCCAAACAGACCGGTTCCCAGGTCAATATGGTGTCGCAGAGCTGGGATGGAAAGCGCATCTACATCACCAGCTCGCTGCTGGCCAACTGGGACAAGAAGGGCGCGGACGATGAACAGTTCCTCAAGCTGTTTGCCTGGGATGGCAAGGAGCTCAAGGAGGCGTGGAAGATCGACTTCTACAAGCTCAAATTGGGCCGCGCCCACCACATGAAGTTTGGTGCCAGGGCGGCAGCCGTGGCCGCTATCAAACCGGCAGCACTGGCTTCACGCTAGCATGCGCAGGCGGCCGTCATGTCGGCGGCCACTGGAAGGGACCAAGATGACCGTGATCGACCTTGCGCGCCGCGCCACCTTGCTGGCGGCGCTGGCGCTGCCCGCCGTGGCCAGTGCCACGGCGTTGCCGCCGCTGGGCTTTGTGCCGCCGCCACCGGGCTCTTACCAGCTGCACCGCATCATGCAGGCGCCGGACGGCAATGTGCTCGACAGCGACGGTCGCGCCCATCGGCTCGCCCATTTCACGCGCGGCAAGATCACTGTGTTTTCCTTTATCTACACATACTGCACCGATGCCAGGGGCTGCCCGCTGGCGTATGAAACGCTGCACAGCCTCAAGAAGACCATTGAAGCGGACCGCAGCCTGCACGACAAGGTGCGCTTCGTGAGCATGAGTTTTGATCCCCGCAACGATACGCCCGACATCATGCGCCGCTATGGCGACAGCGAACTGCGCGACCGGCGCGGCCTGCGCTGGCACTTCCTGACCACCCGGTCCGGCGCCGAACTGGCGCCCATGCTGGACGGCTTCGGGCAGGATGTGAGCGTTGCCGCCGACCAGCCGGACGGCGCCCGGGTGCCGGTGCTGCAGCACATGCTCAAGGTGTATCTGCTTGACAGCAGGGGGAGCGTGCGTGAAATCTACAGTACGTCCTTCCTCCATCCCACGATTTTGCTGGGCGATATCAGGACGCTGCTGCGCGAGCGGCCTGCCGCGCGCCGATGAAAGCGCTGCTGCCCGTTTGCCTGGTGGTGCAGCTGGCGCTGCTGGGCGCCTGCCAGCCACCGCCGGCGATCATGCCTGGCCCGGCGCTGGGCTTGCCAGCGCTGCCGCCGGCCCCGCGCGGCGCCGATACCGCGGCCGCGGTGGAACTGGGCCGCAAGCTGTTCATGGACCGGCGGCTGTCGCACAACAACACCATGTCCTGTGCCATGTGCCACATCCCGGAGCAAGGCTTTACGGCCACGCAACTGGGCACGGCGCTGGGTCTGGAAGGACGCACGCTGCGGCGCAATGCGCCCACCCTGCTCAACGTGGCCTATGTGCAGCCGCTGTTTCATGATGGACGCGCCGAGTCCCTGCACCTGCAAGCCTGGGATCCGCTGCTCAATCCCATCGAGATGGGCAATCCCGATTCCTCCGGGCTGATCGACAAGCTGCGCCGGATGCCGGACTACGACGGCCTGTTCGAGGCTGCCTTCGACGGGGCGCAGGCGGACCGCCGCACGGTCGGGCTGGCCCTGGCCAGTTACCAGCGCACACTGGTGGCGGGCAATTCCCGCTTTGACCGCTGGCATTACGGCAAGCAGGCCCATGCCCTCACGCCGCAGGAGCAGGCCGGCTTCAAGATCTTTACCGGCAAGGGGCGTTGCGTGGCCTGCCATGCGATCGGGAAGCAGCACGCTCTGTTTACCGACGGGCGCTTCCACAATACCGGGGTCGGCCTCGGCCCGCGCGCGGGCAGCCACCGGGTACGCCTGGCCGCCGGTATCGACATTGAGGTGACGGCGCAGTCGCTGGCCAGTGTCAGCGAGCCGCTGCAGGCGGACCTGGGGCGCTACGAAGTCACGCGCCTGCCGGCCCACCGCTACGCCTACCGCACTCCTGGCCTGCGCAACGTGGCGCTGACGGCGCCCTATATGCACGACGGTTCACTGGCCTCGCTGGAAGACGTGGTGGCGTTCTACCAGCGCGGCGGGATAGACAATCCGGCGCGCGACCCGCTGCTGCGGCCCTTGCAGCTCGGTGAGCAGGAAAAAGCCGACCTGAGCGCCTTTCTGCGCAGTCTGACCGGTGACAAGATCGACGCCCTGGCCGCTGCCGCGAGAAGGGGAAGTGGCGGCCATCCGCTACCGCCGGATACAACCGCAACGGCCAGGCGCGGCGAACACGATTCCCCTGCCGGGCGCAAGGCGATGGGCCCCTAGTTGGTACGCATCTCAAACAGGAAGTCGCCGCCCGGCTGGTGTCCTGCTGCCGACACGGAGCCATACTTCGGGGTTTGAGGGAAGTCCTTTTTCACGCGCGACTGCACTTCCGTAAAGATCTTGCTGCCGGGCTTCCAGTCGGCGATGGTGCCCACCACCTGCATCAGGTGCCACGCAAAGATGGAGTGGCCTCCCTTGCCTTCGTCAGCCACCGGCTCGTCGCCGCCCGAGGAGAGCACCACCACCGAACGCTTGGCCAGCACTTCCTCGACCTTCACATCCTGGCCGACGGCGTCCATGCCTTCGCGCGCGAACCCGCCCGAGTAGCAGCTGTCGGAAATGAGCGACATCTGGCGCGAACGGATGCCCGTCAGGAGCTGGGCAATGTCGCTGTTCGATACCCAGCTGGCCGGTTCGTTGACATTGGCGTCCGCCGCCAGCCAGTAGCCCGCGCCATTTTTTTCCAGCGAATAGCCGTGGCCGGCGTAGTAGATGACGACACTGTCGGACGGATCGACCCGGGTCGACAGCGCGTTCAGGGTGCGGATGATGTCGGCCTTGACGGGATTGCGCACGACCGTCACTTCGTAGCCGAGCTTGTCGGCGAGCTGGCGCGCGACTGCATCGACGTCGGGAATCGCGTTTTCCAGTTTGGGGATTTGCTTGTCCGTGTAGTCGTTAATCCCGAACAGCACGGCAATCTTGCGTTCGATCTGGGGCACACTGGCCATCTTCGGGCGCGTGCTTTTCACATCGGCCTGGGTGTGCGCCTTGGCCTGGTGGATTTCGTCGAGCTGGGCGCGGGTAATCAGGCAGGCTCCGGAACTGGCTTCGACAATGGTGGTGCACGGCTGAACATCGGCCAGCCTGGGGTCGATGTCGAGCTTGTAGATGGCGTCGGCAAACAGCTTTTTCTTGAAATCCTTGCGCCGGTCAATCAGGTGCGCCAGCTCATTGTGGTTCATCGCGCCGATGGCGACGGGGCTGAAGCTGTTTGCCGCCACGGCTGCGCTTGATGTGGTGATCGCCACCGCCACCTGCGGCGCGCCGGTGCCAAGGCCCGTCACGGCGCCGCTGACAGCTGCCGCCTGCTGGGGCGCGAGCGCCACCGGCAGTGCCGCCTGCACCGCCTGCTGCGAAGCCTGGGCGCTGCTGCCGGCGGCCGTCTCGGGCAAGCCCGCTGCAAGCCCGTCGAACCGGATCTGCAAGGCGCTGGCGTTGGCCGGGTGCTGGGCAAACACGTAGTTCGCCGCGACCAGGCCACTGCCCTCGATCGCGTAGCTGCCTGGCGCCGAGGACGCTGTGGCCGGGCTGGTCCACGCCAGGGTACCGCTGGCCGCGCCGGCCAGTTGGTCGCTTCCCTTCCAGCCCGTGACGGTGCCGGTGAAGCCGCCCGGGGTGGTGCCGGCGCTGCGCTCGGCCGGGGTGGCCTGGTAGAGCAGGGTGGCAGGCGTGATGGTGCCCACGTTGCCACGCGCGCTGGCGCTGACCAGGGTGGACGCATTGCTCAGGATGACGTTGCCGACCCGGTAGTTCGCTGCATCCGCGCCGCCAATGTCAAAACTGCCGCTCACGCTGACCTGCTTTTGCTGTCCCACGTTGGCCGAGTCGAAGCTGCCCGCGCTGGGGCCGGCCACGGTGACGCGGTCGCCGGCGACCAGGCCGCCGAGCAGGAACTGGCCGGGCGCCAGCGTGGCGTCGGTCGTCGCGTCATACTCCTTGCTGACGCTGCCGGTGAGGCCGATCTCCAGCGGCCGGTGCATCACGTCGCCGCTGGTGGCAGCCGGCATGGACAGTACGTAGTTGGCCGCGTCCGCCCCGGTCAGGGTACCGCCGCTCACCGTCACGTTCTTGGACAGGCCCGCATCCCTGGTGTCGAACTGGCCGCTTACGCCTTCGAGCGCCAGCAGGTCGCCGGCCAGCGCATCTGCCAGCGACGCCGAGAGCGCGGCATCGCGGCTGCCGTCATATACCCTGGCAGCGACGCTCAGGTTGACGCCGACCGCGCGCGGTGTGATGTCGGCATGGGTGGTGGCCGGGCTGGCCAGCGTGTAGTTGCCCGCGTCGGCCCCGCTCAGGGTGGCGCCCGCAATCGTCACGGTCTTGGCACTGCCGGCGTGTTTGGTGTCGAACAGGCCGGTCGCGCCGCTGAAGCTGACCATATCCCCGCCAAGCACGCCCGACAGGGACCCTGTCAGCGTGGCGGCGCGGGTGGCATCGTAGACCTTGTTGGCCGCCGTGACGGTGGCGCTGACCGGCCTGGGCGTGATGGTGCCGACATTGCCGCTGGCGCTGGCGGTGACGAGGTTGGATGAGGCGCCAAGATAAACGTCACCGATGCGGTAGTTCGATGCCTGTGCGCCGTCGATGGTGAAGGTGCCGGTGGCCGTGACCTGCTTGAACTGCCCGGCATGGCGCGAGTCGAAACTGCCCTGGGCCGGGCCGGTAACGGAGAGGCTTTCCCCGGCCAGTACGCCGTCAAGGCGGAACTGGCCGGCGCCCACGCTGGCGAGCAGTGTGGCGTCATACTCCTTGCGCACTTCGCCGGCAATGGCGATGGCCAGCGGCCGGTGGGTAATGTCGGCGTTGACCACGAGCGAGGGCGCGAGCGCGTAATTGCCTGCATCGGCGCCGGCCAGCGTGCCGGTGATCGTGACGGGCCTTGCCGCGCCCACGTCCTTGCTGTCGAACAGGCCGGTGGCGCCATCGAGCCATACCGTGTCGCCGCCCAGGACATCGGCCAGCGCGCCCGACAGCGCCGCGCTGCGGCTGCCGTCATAGACCTTGTTTGCCGCGCTCAGGCCGTTCGCGCCCATCGGCCGCGGCGTAATGTCGGCCTGCATGGCGGCGGCGCCGGTGAGCGTGTAGTTGGCGGCATCGGCGCCGGTCAGGGTGGCGCTGGAAAATGTCACGGTCTTGCCAAGCCCCACGTGCTTGCTGTCGAACAGGCCGCTGGCGCTGCCCAAAGCCACGCTGTCGCCGTCGATCATGCCGGACAGCGAACCGGACAGCGAGGCGGTGCGGGTGGCGTCGTACGTCTTGTTGGCCGCCACCAGCTGGGCACTGAGGGCTTTGCGGGTGATGTCGGCAACATATGATTGCGTCACCCCGAACACGGGCAGGTCGATGGCGGTCACCACGGCGAAGGCCGGGCTATCGTAGTCATACACGATGGCCTTGTCGACGCCGGCGTTCTTGTCCTGGAAGCTGGTCTCCATCACGACATTGCCGTGGTCAGGACTGAGCACAAGCCCTTCGGGCAAACCGCTTTGCCCGACCCACCGCGAGAACGATGCGGCGCTGGTGCCGTCATACTCGCGCGAAGCATCGACCCTGACCTGAGCGTGGACCGCATCGGCCATCAGCACGCCATGCTGGCCGATACCCGAGCGCAGCGGGGTGGCGTCGACGCCCGCGCCCACCTGCACGTAGGTGTAGCCGAGCTGCTCCAGGGCGCTGGCGGGGAAGGCCGTCTGGCCGGCAGCCAGGCGCATGACCCAGTAGCCATTGGGCGTGGCCAGCATGCTGCCGGTCGATGTCAGGCTGCCGGTGGACATGTCGAGCGCGCCACCTTCGGCGCCGGCTGAAATCGTGCTGTTGTTGAGCGCGAAACTGGTGGGCGCCAGTACATTGACATAGTCGGTGGCGTCCAGGCTGGCGGCATTCAGTGCCACTGCAGCGGCGCTGATCGAGATCATGCTGAGGCCTTCCGACGAATCGGCGCGCACCACCGCATTGTCAAGCCGGACGCTGTCGGCCTCGAAGGCGATGTCGCCGCCATCAACCGTGCTCGCGCCCGACAGGTCGACGCTGCCGGCGGTCATGGCAAGCATGCCGCCTGCCGTATTGAGGGTGCTGCCGGCGATCGTGATGTGCTGGGCGCTGCCATATTCGCCGGCCCCGCCGCCCAGCAGCAGGTAGCCGCCGCGCGTGATGAAGCGCGCACCCTCGCGCAGATTGATGCCGCCGGCGCCGTCGCCATCGCTGTCGGCGGTCAGGCTGACCCGGATGGCGGAGGTGTCAACCGTCATTCCGGCGCCCGCATTGACGGTGATGTCATTGTGCGCTTCCAGGTTCAGCGAGGCCCCGGAGTCCGCCCTGAAGCTCCCCTGGCTGATGTTGGCCACTTCCGATCCCAGCACAATATTGCCCGATTGGACTCCGCTGCCATGCCCGCCGGCCCGCAGCGTCACGCCCGCGCCGCGTGCCAGCGCATACGAGAGCGCCTCGGTAGCGATGAAGGGTGCCGGGTCGCTGTTCCCGCTCCCGTTGCTGCGGGCCGTGATGCCGCCGGCGCCAAGCAGCCAGCTGCCTGGCCGGCCGCCGCCGCGCGTGACATCGACCAGGGGATTGCCCTCGAGGACGAGGCCGGAGGTTTCGATCACGCCACCGTCACCGGTCTCCAGGCCGCCCCTGGCTTCGAGGGTGCCGAAGACGCGCGTGCTGCCGCCGGACCATACGACGATCGTGCCGCCATTGCCGTTCATGTCGGTGGCGCTGGCGCTGATGCTGGCCGATGGCGCAATGTAGGTGTTGAGCGCGTGGTGGATGGCGGCGTCGGCACCGCCGGCGCTGCCGCCCACCAGCACTTCGCCCCCGGTCCAGCCGTTGGCGCTGATCCCAGCCGTACTGTCGATGTTTACCTGCTGTCCCAGGAGATGGACGGAGCCGCCAATGTCACCGCTGTTGTCCGCGCTCACCGTTCCCGCCACCGTGGTGGTGCCGTCGCGCGAGTCGACCAGCAGCCTGCCGCCCAGGTAGGTGGTCGAATTGACGCTGGTCTGGCTGCCCGCTCCCAGCCCGATGTCGCCACTGGCCCGGATCACGATGCGCCCGACATTGTCGTAGTCCATGCTGTCGGCACGCACAATGCCATCCTGGTTGACGCTGGCGCCATGCAGGTCAATGCTGCCCCCTTCCGGGGCCAGCAGCGAGCCCAGGTTCACCGTCGTGTTTTCCGGCGCGCTGACCCGCACCGTGACATTCGGCGCGCCCGAGTCGACCAGCTCAATGCTCTTGCCGGCAGCCAGCACGATCTTGCCCGTCTCGCTCTCGATGGCGCCTTCGTTGCGCACCGCGTCGCCAAGCAGCCAGAGGCGCCCGCCAAAGCTGGTCGTGATGGTGCCCCGGTTGAGCACCTGGCCCGCGGAGGACCCGCTGGTGGCAAACGAAAAGCGGTTGTTGATGAAGTCTTCGTTGGCAATGCCCAGCGTCGATGCCACCATGGCGCCCACATCGACCCGGGCGCTGCTGCCGAACAGCACGCCGTGCGGATTGACCAGCCACACTTCGCCATTCGAGGTCAGGCTGCCCAGGATGCTGGAGGGATCATTGCCGACCACGCGGTTGAGCACCTTGCTCGATGCGCTTTCCTGCTCGAAGCGCACGCCATTGTTGGCGCCGATCGAAAAGCTTTCCCAGTTCAGCACTGCGTTGGGCGAATTGGTGATGGTCAGCTGCGATCCATCGATCACCGCCGGCGCCGTGCCGCTGACGACCTGCAGGCCGGTGGGCAGTTGCGCCCACGCGGGCGCCGCGGCGCCACCGAAGGCGGCAATGAGCGAGGCCACCAGCGCACGGCGCGCATGGCGGGTGCGGCGTGGCGACGAGTGGGGACGGTGTTGGCTTGGCAATTTCATGGCGGGATCCTCGGGGATCGATGGCAAAGTGGCGGGACTTAAAACACCAGGTTGAGCGCGGCGTGGGCGCGGATGTCGCCGGGTTCGGAAGTGGGGCCGCGCTTCATGGCACGCCCGATATCGAGGCTGGCGCTGGCCAGCTTTTGCGCGCTCAGGCGCACGCCCACGCCGGTTCCGGTCAGCTCGCAGGTGCGCTGCAGGCCGCTGCACGGCATGTCGCCATGGTTCCTGACCAGGCCATGGTCGAGAAACAGGTAAGGGCGCAGGCGCACACCCTGTTGCCACTCGCGGGCAGGCACGGCGAGTTCGAGGCGCAGCAGCAGGCCGGCGTCGCCGGCCAGTTCCCGCTCGGCGTAGCCGCGTACGCTGTTGGCGCCGCCGATGCCGAATTTTTCAGCCGAGATCAGCGGATCGGCGCTCATTTGCGCTTCCGCGCGCAGGTTGATGCCGCTCCCGGCGCCAAGCGGCCTGTCGACAAACCCGGACAGGCGCGAGAGCAGGTAGCGCCGCTGCGCGCCCGGCCGGGCCGCCTCGAAGGTTGCCTGCGAACTGCCGGCGATGTTGCTGGCCAGCGAAGCGTTATAGCCGTAGTTGAGGGCGGCGCCCCCTTGCTGGCCGGTGTACGACAGCGTCAGCGGCACTGTCGTCACGTCCACCGCGGCCGAGCCGCAGGCGGCGGCGCCAAAGTCGCCGATGGAGCAGTCATCCTTGTAGGCGCGCCAGTCCAGCCCGAGCGTGACGTGGTGGTCGTAATCGCCGCGCCGTTCCAGGTGGCGATTGGCGCGCAGGCCGACGATGGTGCCCTTGCCGGTAAACGACAGCGGGCCGGCGGGGGTAGCGGTCTTGCCGTTGCTGACGGTGGAATAGGCGACAAAGGCGTCGAACGAGGCAGCCAGGGCGTACAGCGGCACGCGGTAGCCGGCACTGAGAATTTGCACCCGGTTGGGGTAACCGGGCGAGGTTTGCAGCTGCAGCGTGCCCACGTGGTCGCGGTCAAACAGATTGGCATGCTCGACGCCGATGCTGACCCGGTGCCGTCCCGTCATCGCGGTGCCGGTATTGTTGTAGCCAAAAAGGTACTGCACCGGGCGCGAATCGGCCACGTCCACCTGGGCATCGATGGTGCCCGCTTCCTTGCCCGCTGCCAGGCTCACATTGACGTGCTTGGCCGGGTTGTTGTTGGTCAGCTGGATGTCGCGGTTGATCGCCCGCACGCTTGGGGTGCTGCCTTCGCGCAGATGCGGCAGCCCGGCGCGGATATTGGCAGTGGCAAAGTGCTTGTTGCCGGTCACCCGCACCACGGCGATCTTGCCCTCGACCACGCGCACCACGATCTGGCCATTGGTCGCTTCCTGGGGCGGCACATAGGCCACCACGCCGCCATAACCGGCGTCGCGATAGGCATTCTGGATGCGCGCGGCCAGTGCCTTCAGTTCACTCAGGGGAGGTTGCTGGGATACTGCCGAGGTCAGCTCGGCCAGGGTCTGCGGGGCCAGCAGGGTATTGCCTTCAACGCGCACGCTGGTGGCGCCGCCCTGGCCCGATGCGCTGCCCGCGAGCAGCAGAAGGGAGGGGCAGGCGAACAGCAAAACCCAGTTGCAAAAGCGCGCGGTCATGGACTTTCCTTTGGTATCGTCGTATAGCAGTGATCGGCAATATACGTCGGGACCACTTGGGAAATTGTTATATTTAGTCTAACAGGATGTGTTAATGTATGCCAAATTTTAATCGAAGATCATGACCAAACCAGCAACACTCTGGGGCGGTTGTCGTTAACAATCGAGCCATAAGGAAGAGAACATGAAGATCCCATCACTGCTGGCAGCGTGCATCCTGGCCGCCGCCCTGCCTGCACAGGGCCAGGAAACCCCGGTGATCGGCGAAGGACAGGCCGAAATGGGCGTGCTGGTCGATGCGCTGGCGCCCAAGGCGCCGGTGCGCACCCGCGGCATCGGTCTGGCGCGCGACAAGGCAGCTGCCAAGCCTGCCGCCCCGGCCAAGGTATCGCTCCTGATTACCTTCGAGCCCAATTCGGCGGCGCTGACAGCGAGCTCGCGCCAGTCGCTCGAAGTGGTCGGCCAGGCGCTGGCGTCGGAGAAGCTCTCGCCGTTCCGCTTTGCCATTGAAGGCCATGCCGACCCGCGCGGACTGGCGGCCAACAACCTGAAGCTGTCGCAGCTGCGCGCCGAATCGGTCCGCGCTTACCTCGTCAACACCATGCAGATCGATGGCGCGCGCCTGGACGCGATCGGCAAGGGCGACCGCGAGCTGATGAACAAGGCAGTGCCGGAAGCGCCGGAAAACCGCCGCGTCACCATCGTCAACCTGTCGCGCTGACAGGCGCCGGCGCCTGCTAGTCAGGGCACGACTTCCCTGATTGAAAACGCGGCGGCGCCGTAAGTGCCGGCGCACGGCGTGCCGGCGCAGTCGGCAACGCCGGCCAGCAGGGGCGTGGCGCCGCGGTGCGTGCGCTGCAGCTCGGCGATGCGCGCTACCGGAAAGCTGGAAAACGGCGCCCCTGCTGCCAGGCCGGACGGCCCGAAGTCGCGCGGCGTGTCCGACACCATCACCACAAAATGATCGATGCCTGCCGGGCCATACGCCATGATCGGCCAGGCCGGGCGCGGCAGGCTGATGGTCTGGCCGGCGCCGATGCGGTTGGCCTTGTCCCTGGCGTTGGGGAACAGCATGACCGGGTCCTTGCTGTCGGTGCCGACCATGAGCACATACACATGGCCGGCATGCGTCGAATGGATGGAAAACTTGATGTAATCCTTTTCAATCCGCACCCGGCTGTTGGCCAGGTCCACCGTGACCTTGCGTTCGGGTTCTGCTTCGGCCAGGATGGCGTCCAGGGCCGCAACGGAATCAAACGGGGCCGGTTCGGCAGCGGTGTCGGCGGCCGCGGGCGCTGCCGCCGTGACAGGGGCAGCGGGGGTAGCGAGGGCGGCAGGGTCGGTCCCTGCGGCCGCCACGGCCGGTGCCGGTGCAGTGGCGATACCCTCTGACGGCCCGCCCGGCGCATCGCCGCGGCCCAGCAGAAAGGCCGCCAGGCCCGCCAGGGCCAGGCCTGCCAGGCCAAGTCCCGCCACCATCATCGTGCGTTGCGGCTTCGCGCTCACCGGCGCCGCCGGTGTGGCCGGGGCGGCCGGCATGGCCGGCGGCGCCATGTGGGTACGCTCCCCCGCTTCCAGTCCAAGCAAGCTTCTGAAGGCTGCCACGCTTTGCGGCCGGTCGGCCGGCTTGAAGGCGAGCGCGCCATCGATCGCCTCCAGGAAGCCGCTGCTGAAGCGATCGGCATGGCGGCTGGCCAGCGGCACGTAGGGATCGGTCATCATGCGGCTCATGGCAGGCGGCGGGGGATTGCCGTCAATTACAAAGTGAACCACCGAGGCCAGCGCGTACAGGTCGGTCCACGGGCCCTGGCCCATGCCGGGCATTTCCGCATACTGCTCGATCGGCGCGTAGTTCTGCTTGAGGATGACGGTAAAGGCGTTGTTGCTGTCGCCTACCGCGCGCCGCGCCGCGCCGAAATCGAGCAGCAGCGGGCGCCCCTCTTCGAGCATCAGGATGTTGTCGGGCGCGATATCGCGATGGTAGCAGCGGCTGGCATGGAGCTGTTCGAGTGCATCGAGCAGCGGGGCCAGCAGGGCCTTGAGCCAGGCTTCGTCCGGCGGCGCCGCGCGCGCCAGCAGCGCCTGTTTGAGTGTGGGGCCGCGGTAATAGGGCATGACCATGTAGGCCGTGCCATTGTCTTCCCAGAAGCGGTACACCTTGACCAGCGAAGGGTGATCAAACTGGGCCAGCAGCTTGGCTTCATTGATGAAGCTGCGCCGGCCCGCCTCCAGGCTGTCGGCATGCTGCGACGACAGGACGCTGACGTGGGCGCCAATACCGCGCCGCGCGAACGACGGCATGTATTCCTTGAGCGCGACCTGGCGTTCGAGCGAACTGTCGTACGCGAGGTAGACAATGCCGAAGCCGCCGATGCCCAGCACGCCCGTGATTTCAAATTCGCCCACGCGGGTGCCGTTTGGCAGCACGCTGTCATTGCCGCCCGCTGCCGCTGGCGGCACGGGCACGGAAGCACCCTGGCCAGTGGCCAGGATGGTGCGGTCATCTTCTGCAGCACTCATGAATGGATGGGAATTGGGCCGCGCAATCGAACCGGCTCGGCGCCGGTGAACCCGCCGCGGACACCGGGCCGGCGCGAGGCTGGCATGCCGCGCCGGTCTGCCAGTTGAGGCAACAAACGCTGGCAAGGTATACCAAAAAAACTACTTTGTACAGCTTGCCAGACAATGGCAGGACCTGGTTCCGGGCACTGCGGCTGTCACACGGGCAAGTGTTGTTTGACAAGGTTTCCCGAGCTTTCCATGGCTAAACTCGCAAGAAATATCCATGGCGGGAATCGTAAAAAGTCAATACAAATCTTTGCATTGAGACCAAAAATTTCGCGTGCTTTTTTGGTTTGTTCTCAATTATAGTGGCCAGCGTGTTAAAGATCTTCTCTTAACATGATTTGAAAAGCTATGGCGCACGATGCTTCGTGGGCCCGGCCCTGCCTGAACAATCAGGCAAGCTGCCGACTGGAACTGGTGGTGTTTTTTATATGCGGTTCGCCGCGGGAGTGTGAATGAGCGTGATCGACATTGACGCCTTGTTGCTGGAAATTGACCCGGCAGCACCTTGTGGCCCCAATCTCGAATACGATCCGGTCTTTGTCGCGCTGGAGCAGGAATCGCTCGGCAAGCCGGAAGTGCAGTACGGCGACACCATTACGCCGGCCGTGCCCCCTGACTGGAAGGTGGTGCGGCGCATGGCCACCGAATTGCTCGAGCGCAGCCGCGACCTGCGCCTGGCGGTGCACCTGCTGCGCGCCAACCTGGCCCTGTCCGGCATGCCGGGCTTTGCCGACAGCATCGCCCTGATCGAGCGCCTGCTCGAAGAGCGCTGGGACAGCATCCATCCCCAGCTCGATCCTGACGACGACCTTGACCCCACCCTGCGCATCAATTCGCTGGCCATTCTTGCCGACACCGGCACGCTGCTGCGCGAACTCAAGGATGCCACCCTGGTGGTATTGCCCGGCCTTGGGCCGCTGAGCATCAAGATGCTGGAAGTGGCTAATGGCGAAGTGCCGCCGGCGGCCGGGCAGGAAAAGCTGGCCATCGGTTCCATCGAGCGCGCCGCCGCCGACGTGGCGCCCGAACAGATGGCCGCAGCGGTCGATGCGCTGGCGCGGGCGCTCGCTGCCACCGTCAACATTGAAGTCATCCTGGTGCGCCAGGTTGGCAGTTCGCAGGCGCTCAACCTCGACAGCCTCACCCGTCCCCTGCGCAAGGGGCACGAATTCCTGGTGCGCTCGCAGCAGGGAGGAGATGCCGGTGGCGGCGGCGAGGCGGCAGAGGGCGAGCCGGCCGGCGCCGACGGCGGCGCGCGCGCGGCCCGCACCGCCATCAGCGGCGACATCGCCAGCCGCGACGACGTGGTGCGCATGCTCGACAAGCTGGTGCAGTACTACAGCCGGCACGAGCCATCGAGCCCGATTCCGATCCTGCTCGAGCGCGCCAAGCGCCTCGTCCCCATGAATTTCTTCGAGATCATGGAAGACCTGGCGCCGGAAGGCATGGCGCAGCTGGCCGTCATCCGCGGACCGGATGGTTCGGCGCCGGCCGACGAGTATTAAGCAGCAACCGCAACGACGCACGCCGTCGCCAAGCATTCGCCAGGCAGTATCGGGCAATACGACATTCATGTTGTTCAATCGTGGGGGTATCAATCGTGGGTAAAGAGAGTAGCCAGAAGTTCATCGCGCGCAACCGTGCGCCGCGCGTGCAGATCGAGTACGACGTCGAAGTCTATGGCGCCGAAAAGAAAATCCAGTTGCCATTCGTGATGGGCGTGATGGCCGACCTGAGCGGCCAGCCGGCCGATCCGCTGGCCCCTGTCGCCGAGCGCAAGTTTCTGGAAATCGATGTCGACAATTTCGACGAGCGCCTGAAGGCCATGAAGCCGCGCGTGGCGGTACAGGTGCCCAACACGCTCACCGGCGAAGGCAATATGTCGGTCGAGATGACGTTTGAAAACATGGATGACTTCACCCCGGCCGCCATTGCGCGCAAGGTCGCACCCCTGGCCAAGCTGCTCGAAGCGCGCGGCCAGCTGGCCAACCTGATGACCTACATGGACGGCAAGACCGGCGCCGAAGACCTGATCGCCAAGCTGCTGGCCGAGCCGGCCCTGATGCAGGCGCTCACCTCCGCCCCCAAGCCACAAGAATAATCTGACTGCTGGAGAATAACGATGGCTGAACTACAAGCACAAACTGAACAAACGGGCGGCACGCTCGAGATGAGCGATTTCGGCAGCCTGCTGCAGAAAGAATTCAAGCCGCAGTCGGACAAGGCCAAGGAATCGGTCGAAAACGCCGTGCGCACCCTGGCCGAGCAGGCCCTGCAGGGCAGCAACCTCATTTCCGGCGACGTGCTGGGCACGATTGAAAGCCTGATTGCCGCCCTTGACCGCAAGCTGAGCGAACAGATCAACCTGATCTTGCACACGCCCGAGTTCCAGTCGGTGGAAGGGGCCTGGCGCGGCCTGCACCACCTGGTCAGCAATACCGAGACCGATGAAACGCTCAAGATCCGCGTGATGAACATCTCCAAGAACGAACTGGGCAAGACGCTCAAGAAGTTCAAGGGCACGGCCTGGGACCAGAGCCCGATCTTCAAGAAGATGTACGAGGAAGAGTTTGGCCAGTTCGGCGGCGAGCCTTTTGGCGCCATCGTGGCCGACTACTATTTCGACAACAGCGCACCGGACGTGGAACTGCTGACCGGGATGGCAAAGGTGGCGGCCGCCGCTCACGCGCCGTTCATTTCGGCCGCCGCGCCATCGGTCATGCTGATGGAATCGTGGCAGGAGCTGGCCAATCCGCGCGACCTGACCAAGATTTTCCAGACCCCGGAACACGCCGCCTGGCGCTCGTTCCGCGAGTCCGAGGATTCGCGCTATGTGGGCCTGGCCATGCCGCGCTTCCTGGCGCGCCAGCCGTACGGCGCCAAGACCGACCCGGTGGAGGAATTCGATTTCGAGGAAGATACCTCGGCCGCCCAGAGCAAGAACTACACCTGGGCCAATGCGGCCTACGCCATGGCCGTCAACATCAACCGCTCGTTCAAGGAATACGGCTGGTGCTCGCGCATTCGCGGCATCGAGTCCGGCGGCGCGGTGGAAGGCTTGCCGGTGCATTCCTTCCCGACCGATGACGGCGGCGTCGACATGCAGTGCCCGACCGAGATCGCCATCTCCGACCGGCGCGAAGCGGAACTGGCGGCCAATGGCTTCATGCCGCTGGTGCACAAGAAAAATACCGACTTTGCCGCCTTCATCGGCGCCCAGTCGCTGCACAAGCCGGCCGAATACGATGACCCGGATGCGACGGCCAACGCCAACCTGGCGGCCCGCCTGCCTTACCTGTTCTCGACCTGCCGCTTTGCCCACTACCTCAAGTGCATCGTGCGCGACAAGATCGGCTCGTTCAAGGAACGCGACGAGATGCAGCGCTGGCTGACCAACTGGATCACCCAGTACGTCGACGGCGATCCGGTCAATTCGAGCGAAAACACCAAGGCGCGCAAGCCGCTGGCCGCCGCCGAAGTGGTGTTGGAGGAAGTCGAAGGCAATCCAGGGTATTACAGCTCCAAGTTTTACCTGCGTCCCCACTACCAGCTCGAAGGCCTGACCGTGTCGCTGCGCCTGGTGTCGAAGCTGCCTTCGGCAAAGGGCTGATCGGGGCCGGCATCGCTGTCTGTAGCAAAGTCAGGGCAGGTACATCCGTGCCTGCCCATTTTATCCACATCCGCCGGCATCGTTCCGGCACACTAGGGGAAATACAATGGCATTAGATATGTTCATCAATATGGGCGCCAACATCGTCGGCGAATCGGCTGACAAGGTGCAAGGTCCAAAGGGCGACATCGACGTCCTGGCCTGGAGCTGGGGCATGTCGCAGTCCGGCACCACCCACATGGGCAGCGGCGGCGGCGCCGGCAAGGCCAACTTCCAGGACCTGTCGTTCACCAAGTACATCGACGCGTCCAGCAATGCCTTGATGATCTCGCTGGCCAAGGGCACCCACATCCCGAAAGTGGTGCTGCTGGCGCGCAAGGCCGGTGAAGGCCAGAAGACCTACCTCAGCATCGAGATGGAAGACGTCATGGTCACGTCGCTCTCGACCGGCGGCAGCGGCGGTGAAGACCGCCTGACGGAAAACGTCACGCTCAACTTCGCCAAGGTGAAGTTTGCCTACGCACCGCAGTCGAAGACCGGCGCCAAGGGCGGCGACAAGGAATTCGTCTGGGACATCGCAGGCAACGCAGAGAAGTAATCAGGTAAAGCCGGGCGGCGCGCCTGCGCCGTCCAATCACACTGGCCGGGACGCTCATGACTGCACAACAATTTATCCGCGAAGGCAAGCTGGCCGAGGCACTGGCCGCACTGCAGGACATGGTGCGCAAGGATGCGGCCAACGCCAGGCACCGCGTGTTCCTGTTCCAGTTGCTGTGCGTGATGGGACAGTGGAAACGCGCCCTCACGCAGCTCAATGTGGCGGGCGAACTCGATCCGGCCACCTTGCCCATGGTGCAAACCTACCGCGAAGCGATCCAGTGCGAAGCGCTGCGCGGCGAAATTTTCAAGGCGGCGCATGCGCCCCTCATTTTTGGCGCCCCGCCGGCCTGGATGGCGCTCCTGCTCGAAGCAATCAAGGCCGACGCCGCGGGCGACCTGGCGCGTGCCGACGATGCCCGGGCCCGGGCATTCGATGCCGCCCCCGCCTGCGCCGGCAGCATCGATGGCCAGCGCTTCAACTGGCTGGCAGACGCCGACCAGCGCCTCGGACCGGTAATGGAAGCGGTGATCAATGGCCGCTACTTCTGGATTCCCATGCAGCGCATCAGCCGCATAGCGTTCGACCCTCCGAGCGACCTGCGCGACACGGTCTGGATGCCGGCCTCGTTCACCTGGACCAATGGCGCGCAAACGGTGGGCCTGGTGCCGACCCGCTATGTCGACACCCTCTCCAGCGGCGACGATGCGCTGTTGCTGGCGCGCCGTACCGAATGGATCGAAGACGGGGAACTGGCCGGGCACGGGATGGGCCAGCGCATGCTGGTCACCGACGCCGGCGAATATGCCCTGATGGACGTGCGCGTGATCGAATTTGACGTGCGCGAGGAAGACGACGCCGGCGGCGCCGTTGACGCAGACGCGGCGGCGCGCTGACATGGCAGAACTTGCGCCACGCGAACGCTTGCAGCCGTCCCTGCTCGACCGCCTGACCGACGAGGAGCCGGGCAGCACGGTCGAGCCGCGCGAACGGCGCGTGCTGTCGCTGCGCACCCTGCGCGAAGGGGTGCTGCGCGACCTGGCGTGGCTGCTCAATACCACCAATTTGCTGTCGGTCACGAGCACGCCCCGCTTGCCCTACCTGGCAACGTCGGTCATCAACTACGGCGTGCCCGGGCTGGCCGGCAATGCGGTGTCCAACCTTGACATCGGCGCGCTGGAGCGGGGGATCCGCCAGGCGATCTGGGATTTCGAGCCGCGCCTGATCCGCAACACCGTCACCGTCAAGGCGATTTCCGCCGCCGGCGCCAGCCAGAACAAGCTCGATTTCGAGATTGAAGCGGACCTGTGGGCCCAGCCCTATCCGGAGCGCCTGTACCTCAAGACCGAACTTGACCTCGAACGCGGCGCGGTGCTGCTGTCCGAGACGGGCGGCAGGGGCATGAAATGAACCCGCGCTTCCTGCGGTATTACAGCCAGGAGCTGCAGCACCTGCGCGAAGGGGGCGGCGAGTTCGCCCAGGAATTTCCCAAGATTGCAGGCCGCCTGGGGCTGGACAGCTTTGAATGCGCCGATCCCTACGTCGAGCGCCTGCTGGAAGGCTTCAGCTTCATGGCCGCCCGGGTGCAGATGAAGATCGATGGCGAGTTCCCGCGCTTCACCCAGCACCTGTCGGAACTGGTGTATCCCCACCTGCTGGCGCCCACGCCGTCCATGACCGTGGTGCAGCTGCAGCCTGACCTGTCCAACCCGGCCCTGCTGCCCGGTTACGAGGTGGCGCGCGGCAGCGCCCTGCGCAGCGTGCTGGGCAAGGGCGACAATACGGCCTGCGAATTTCGCACCGCGCACGCGGTCACGCTGTGGCCGATCGAGATCGCCGAAGCGAAGTTCTTCACCCACGGCGGCGCCCAGGCCGGCCTGAATGTCCAGCTGCCGCCGGCGGTCAAGGCAGGCGTGCGGCTGCGCCTGAAAAGCACCGGCGCCGCCTTCAAGGATCTGCCGCTCGACAAGCTGCAGCTGCACGTGCGCGGGGCTGACGAAATGCCGGTGCGCATCTACGAAGCCCTGCTCGGCAGCGTGGCAGGGGTGCTGGTCGCGCCGGTGGCGCGCCCGGCCTCCTGGCACCGCCTGCTGCCCAAGAGCGCGCTGCGCCCGCTCGGCTTTGCCGACACCGAGTCGCTGCTCCCGAGCGGCAAGCGCACGTTCCGGGGTTACCGGCTGCTGCAGGAATACTTCGCCTTCCCACAGCGCTATCAGTTCCTGGAGCTGGCCGGGCTGCGCGACGCGCTGCGCCAGTGCGCCGAGCGCGAGATCGAGATCACGATCCTGCTCGGACGCGCCGATGCCCAGCTTGAGAAGTCGCTGGACGCTTCCAATTTTGCCCTGCACTGCACCCCGGCGATCAACCTGTTCCAGCGCCGCACCGACCGCATCAATGTCAGCGGCGAACAGCTTGAATACCATGTGCTGGTGGACCGCACGCGCCCGATGGATTACGAAGTGTTCCAGGTCGAATCCGTCACTGCCTACGGGGCCGGCCCCAATTCGGAGCAGGCCTTCCAGCCTTTTTACACGGCCAAGGATATCGGCACCCTGCACCAGGCCCGGGCCTTTTTCCAGATCCGGCGCGAGGCGCGCCAGGTGTCGCAGCGCCAGCGCCGCGACGGTCCCCGTTCGAGCTATATCGGCAGCGAAGCCTATATCGCCATTGTCGATGCGGCCGAAGCGCCCTACAGCGCCGACCTGCGCCAGCTGGGCCTGACCGTGTCCTGCACCAACCGCGACCTGCCGCTGTCCATGGCTGTTGGCGTGGGCAAGACCGATTTCATCCTCGACGATGGCGCCCCGGTCACGGCCGTGCGCTGCCTGTCGGGCCCCAGCCAGCCGCACCCGTCGTTTGCCGAGGGCAGCATGGCCTGGCGCCTGCTCAACCAGCTCTCGCTCAATTACCTGTCGCTGCTCGACACCGATCCGCAGCAGGGCGCGGTGGCCCTGCGCGAAATGCTGGCCCTGTACTGCCATCCGGCGGACATGAATGCCCAGCGCCAGGTGGAAGGGGTGCGCTCCATCAGTTCCAGGGCGATCACCCGCCGCATGCCGTCGCCCGGACCGATCACGGTCGGACGCGGCATTGAAATTACGGTGACACTTGACGATGCGGCATTTGAAGGCACCGGCGCCTTTGTGCTGGGCGCCGTGCTGAGCGAATTCTTTGCCCAGTACGTGTCGATCAATTCGTTTACCGAAACCGTGGTGCGCACCATCGGACGCGGCGAAATCATGCGCTGGCCATCGAAAGTGGGCGTATGCGCGACCCTGTAGAACTGGATTTTTTGCTGGAAGCGAAGGCGGCGCGCATGGATTTTTACCAGGTGCTGCGCCTGCTGGAAAACGCGCGCCCCGACCTGCCGCGCATCGGCACCTCGCTGCGCCCGCGTGATGACGCGGTGCGCTTCGGCCAGGATCCCGCGCTCGTATTCCACCCCACCATGCTGGCACACTTCACGCGTGCCAGCGGTGACGCCAAGGCGCGACTGGCGGTCAATTTTTTTGGCCTGCTTGGGGCCAACGGGCCAATGCCGGTGCATATCACCGAGTATGTGCGCGACCGCCTGCGCCACGGCGGCGACGCCACCATGCTCGCCTTTCTGGACGTGTTCCACCACCGCATGCTGGCGCTGTTCTACCGCGCCCGCGCCGTGGCCGAGCCCGTGATCAGCCTGGACCGCGCCGACGGCGACCGCTTTTCCACCTTTGTCGGCAGCATGTTTGGCATTGGCGCACCGGCGCTGCGCGAACGCGACGCCATTGGCGACTTCGCCAAGCTGCATTTTGCCGGACTGCTGGCCAACAAGGCGCGGCCGGCGGCGGGCCTGGTCACGATCCTGAGCGAGTATTTCAAGCTGCCGGTCCAGGTCGAGCAATTTTGCGGCCACTGGATGCGCATGCCGGCCGAAATCCAGAGCCGCCTGGGCGCGCATGAAAACGGCAATCGCCTGGGCACTTCACTGATCATGGGCCGCAGCGTGTGGGACTGCCAGCACAAGTTCCGCATCGTGATCGGGCCGCTCGACTACGCCGACTACCAGCGCTTCATGCCGGGCGGCGAGAGCATGCAGCGCCTGCTCGCGTGGGTGAAGAATTACGTGGGCGTGACGCTCGACTGGGACGTGCGCCTGCTGCTGAAAAAAGAGCAGATGCCGCCACTGCGCCTGGGCGGCGCCACGCGCATGGGCTGGAGCACCTGGCTGGCAAGTGCCGCGCCGAAGCGCGATCTCGACCAGATGGTGATCAATCCGGTGCGCATTGAAGCGCAAGTGCATCAACAGATCTAGTACAAACCAAAAACCACAACAGGGGAAGTCATGGCTGACATCAGTCGCGTAGCATTGTTCGGGAAACTCAACAGCCTGTGTTACCGGGCCATCGAAAGCAGTACCGTGTTTTGCAAACTGCGCGGTAATCCCTACGTCGAGCTGGTGCACTGGATGCACCAGATCCTGCAACTGCAGGATTCGGACCTGGTGCGCATCATCCGCCACTACGAGATCGACGCCGCCGCCCTGGCGCGCGACCTGACGGCGGCGCTGGACCGCCTGCCGCGCGGCTCGACTTCCGTCACCGACCTGTCTTCGCAGCTGGAAGAGTCGGTCGAGCGGGCCTGGGTGTACGGCACCCTGATGTTTGGCGAATCGCAGATCCGCTCCGGGCATCTGATCGTCGGCATGCTCAAGACCACCGGCCTGCGCAACGCGCTGTACGGCATGTCGAAGCAGTTCGAGCGGGTCAAGCTGGAGCACCTGACCGACAATTTCGGCAAGCTGCTGGGCGAGTCGCCCGAAGCGAAGCTGACGGCGACCAATGGCTTCAGCGGTAGCGCCGCGCCCGGGGAGGCGTCCGGCGCCATCGCCCCGGCGGCCATGGGCAAGCAGGAAGCGCTCAAGAAATTCACGGTCGACCTGACCGAGCAGGCCAGAAGCGGCAAGATGGACCCGATCGTCGGGCGCGACGATGAAATCCGCCAGATGGTCGACATCCTGATGCGCCGGCGCCAGAACAACCCGATCATGATCGGCGAAGCAGGCGTGGGCAAGACCGCCGTGGTGGAAGGCTTTGCCCAGCGCATTGCGCGCGGCGACGTGCCGCCCAGCCTGAAGGAAGTGCAGCTGCTCACGCTGGACGTGGGCCTGCTGCAGGCCGGCGCCAGCATGAAGGGCGAATTCGAGCAGCGCCTGCGCTCGGTGATCGATGAAGTGCAGGCCAGCGCCACGCCCATCATCCTGTTCATTGACGAGACCCATACCCTGGTGGGGGCGGGCGGGGCAGCCGGCACCGGCGACGCGGCCAATCTGCTGAAGCCGGCGCTGGCGCGCGGCACCCTGCGCACCATTGGCGCGACCACCTTTGCCGAGTACAAGAAGCACATTGAAAAGGATCCGGCCCTCACGCGCCGCTTCCAGAGCATCCAGGTGGACGAGCCGAGCGAAGAGCGCGCGATCCTCATGATACGCGGCGTAGCGTCGACCATGGAACAGCATCACAAAGTGCAAATCCTGGATGAAGCGCTGGAAGCGGCGGTGCGCCTGTCGCACCGCTACATCCCGGCGCGCCAGCTGCCCGACAAATCGGTCAGCCTGATCGACACCGCCTGCGCGCGCGTGGCGGTGAGCCTGCATGCCACGCCGGCCGAGGTGGACGACAGCCGCAAGCGCATTGAAGCTTTGGAAGTGGAGCTGGCCATCATTGGCCGTGAAGGCGCCATTGGTATCGAGACCGGCAAGCGCGCCGCCGACGCGAACGAGATGCTCGGCGTCGAACGTGCGCGCCTGGCATCGCTGGAGGCGCGCTGGAACGATGAGCGCACCCTGGTTGACCAGCTGCTGGCGCTGCGCGCGCAGCTGCGCGATGGCGCCCAGCCGGTGGAGGGCACGGGCAGCAAGCTGGAAGCTGCCGCCGGCGGCGAGGCGCCTGCGACGGCCATGACCGTCGAGCAGCGCGCCGAGCTGATGGAGCAGCTCAACGACGTGCAGGCCAAACTGGCCGAGCTGCAGGGAGAAAACCCGCTGATCCTGCCGACCGTCGACTTCCAGGCGGTCGCTGCAGTAGTGGGCGACTGGACCGGCATTCCGGTGGGCCGCATGGCCAGGAACGAGATGGAGACCATTCTCAATATCGCGTCCTCGCTGGCCAAGCGCGTCATCGGCCAGGACCACGCGATGGAGATGATCGCCAAGCGCATCCAGACCTCGCGCGCCGGGCTGGATAACCCGAGCAAGCCGATTGGCGTGTTCATGCTGGCCGGTACTTCCGGCGTGGGCAAGACCGAGACTGCGCTGGCCCTGGCCGAGGCGCTGTACGGTGGCGAGCAGAATCTGATCACCATCAACATGAGCGAATACCAGGAAGCGCATACGGTATCGACCCTCAAGGGCGCGCCACCGGGCTACGTGGGCTACGGCGAAGGCGGCGTGCTGACCGAAGCGGTGCGCCGCAAGCCGTATTCGGTGGTGCTGCTCGACGAAGTGGAAAAGGCGCACCCGGACGTGCACGAGATGTTCTTCCAGGTATTCGACAAGGGCTTCATGGAAGATGGGGAAGGGCGCTTCATCGACTTCAAGAACACGCTCATCATCCTCACCACCAATGCCGGTACCGACCTGATTGCAGGCCTGTGCAAAGACCCGGACCTGATGCCCGAGCCTGACGACATGGCCAAGGCCCTGCGCGCGCCCCTGCTCAAGGTGTTCCCGCCGGCCCTGCTGGGGCGGCTGGTGACGATTCCCTACTACCCCCTGTCGGACGAGATGCTGGGCCAGATCGTCAAGCTGCAGCTCAACCGCATCAAGAAGCGGGTCGAGGCACGCTACAAGATTCCGTTCACCTACAGCGAGGACGTGGTCAAGCTGGTGGTGTCGCGCTGCACTGAAAGTGAATCGGGCGGACGGATGATTGACGCCATCCTGACCAATACGATGCTGCCGGATATTTCCAAAGAGTTCTTGACGCGCATGATGCGCGGAGAGTCGGTCGAGCAAGTGAACGTGGGCGTGGCCGGTTCGGCGTTTGATTACGGGTTCGGCGCGAATTGATCCCGACACCCATGCCAGCGGCGGGCTGGTTCAGGAGCCGCTGATCGCCGTGGCGAGTGCGAACTGGCCAAGGAGATCATCCATGTGAGCTAGCCAAGGCGCAGGTGCGTGCCCTGGCCGCCATCGCCCTTGCCTGCCGGGCGCGGCTGGCATGCAGCGGCAGCCAGGGCCTGGTGGAACCCGGATACGTGAAAATTTGTACGCTAGCGCTGCCAACGAGGCGCTAGCGTGGGAAATATGCAAAAGGATCAGCTATGACATGCACGCTCGTGCTCACAGAATCGCAACAAAAATGGTTTGCCAGCCATAAGATTGCCTGGACCATCGTCGACGGGGGAAAGGATGACATCGTCCCCGAGAATTCTGCTCATCAAAACCTGGTCGCCCTGCTGGCGAACATGGCCGACTACGGCAAACGGACCTGGCAGTACGAGCCAGGGAACACGACTCACGCCACCAATACGTTGAAGGGCCTGCACAAGGTCACCGACTGCGGCTCACTGGCCGACATGTTCCAGCAGATGGCGATCAACCTGGGGTACACGAACGCCAAGACCTGGCATATCAAGCCCGACAATGAAAAGGACCGGATCGTCACTGAGCCCGGCCTGGTGTGCTTTACCGGCCAGGTTGGCGATCCCGGTATTGAAGGGCGCTGGTGCTTTGGCGACCACTGGGTGGTCCAGTGCGATGCCAAATGCTACGACCCCACCTTCAACGAGACCTTCAGTGCCGCGCCGCTGCCGCCGTACTTCGGTTATTGGGCCAAATATGTCTGGGATCAAAGCGTGTTCGGCACCCACTACTTCGACTGTGATGGCGGTCCCAAGATTTACACCGCCTTCATCCCCGGCACGCCCAGTCGCGCCGCCCGGCCCGCCATCAAGGGACGTGCCGGCTTTTGCGGGATCGGCCGCCGCGCCGCGCAGCCGGCCCAGGCTGCTGTTCAGGCAACTGCGGGCAAGTTCTACTACACGTTCAACAAGACTGACAAGAACGGCAAGGAATTGCTCTCCTGACGGGCAGTCCGGTAACAAGCAAGCATACATGCCCCGCTGCGCGGGTTAGGAGAATGGAATGGAAGTAAAAACCGCCGCCGGGTCACCGATTGCCCTGATGACCCTTGACCGCACCATGGGCGGTGGCAAGCAGCAGCATAAGATTCGGTGGGTGGCGCTGCCGAACTGCCCGGACGGCTACATCATCCAGCGCATCACGCGCGACACCAAGATCACGCGCGGCAAGGTGCTGAGGGACAACCATGGCAATCCCAACGGGAAGTTTTCCTGGGAAAGAACGGAAGTCGTGCGCGCTGATTATTACGAACTGTGGGAAATTTGGAAGGGCAATGTATTTCCGGCCAAGTCGTCCGCCACCGGCGGCGGCATGTATCACTCGCATGATGGTCTCCAGTCGCGGGCCTGGTTTGGCGATCGCTATATCGACCCGGACAGGGCGGCCACGCGCGCCCGCAGCAGTGCCGTTCTGGCAGCGCCGGCATCGCGCGCGGTCGGCGTGGCGCCGGCAGCGCTGGTGCCGGCTGCAGCGGCGCTGCCGGCCGATGTGTACCACGATATCTTTTCCGACTCCGTGCCTGCCTGCACGCAGGGCAGCGTTGTCAAGGGCAGCAACAAGATCCTTGGCAAGGTCTACTTCATCCCGCGCGATTCGGCGCTGGCCGCCGGCTTCCTGTCCAAGTACCTGTCCGAAGGACGCCGCAATCTGACCTGGTCCAATACCTTTACCGGCGGCATCCTGCTGCAGTTCGACGCGAGCGCGATTGCCGAGCCGGATGCGCGCTTCCTGCAAATTACCCGGTATGAAGCAATTGCATTCAATGGCTCGTACAGCAAGAAGAGTATTGCCGACCGTGGCTATCCGGGCATCATGCGCAAGAAAGGTCAGGGCGTCGTCAACGCCCACAATGCCAATGTGATCTACGGACCGGGGACGGCAGTCGGCCCTGCGGGCCAGGCCGAGGTTTAAAGGTTTTTATCCGAGAAGGAATTACTATGATCACTTTGCCTGAACATGTTCTCGAAAGCACCGTGGAGCCCGAAGGACAGACCTGGGACGGACACGACAGCGTAACCGGTCACCCCAACAAGGAAACGGCGATGCCCTGGTCCGAGCACCAGCGGATCGTGTGCGCTGCCGTGCATTTGCTGCAGGGTGAACCGCCTGGCAACGCAGACGTGAAGAAAATATTCAGGGAATTGAAAAGCGCCTACGTCGATCCGGTAGGCCGCTCGGTGGTCCGGGTCTCGAAAGGTATTCACCAGCCGACCGTGGACCCGCATTTGCAGCTGCGCACGATCACGGATTGGGGTGGCGGGAACATCAGTTATCACAAATTCCATCTCAACGTGAGTGCGGTGGCAGTGCCGGCAACGGACAATCTGGACGATGACCGGTTCCAATGGACGCCGGTCCAGTTCACCTTCCTGCATACGAATAACCAGACCTATGCGTGGCCGGCCCTGGCGGTACCTGTCGAGAAAAAGGGCGACCTGAAGCGCCGCTTGAGCATCAGCGATGCTGACCTGAAAAAGCATGTTGCTCTTCAACTTGCCTTGCAAAGAGCCGCAGAGAAGGCAAAGCTCGACAAGGAGTTCAATGAGGCGGTGGACGTTTTCCACAAGGCCCATGGTGGGAAAAAAGGCCGTGTCGCCCATGCCAACCCCGACAAGGATGGCGTTTTCCCCAAGGCTAACTTCCAGGGCGGGACCAATGCCCGCGTCATCATTGACAACAGGCCCCAGTACGTCCATTACGACCCGGTCAAAAAGGCGGTGCTCATTGGCATGAAGCCGAAAAACCTGTGACGGCTGACTCCCGCTCATCCGGAAGCAGCAGGGAGCCGGGATGCCATTTGGCAGGCAATCGGCCATGGGCAGGCGGCTGCAGAATGTGACCCCGGCCATTTTCGACACTTTGGAGCATTGTCTTCATGCAGAATCTTCAGCCTTGCCTCACGCGGGCCGGTCACCGGCAAGAGCGCTGCTGCGCCGTGTGCGAGGCACCCCTGCCTGCGCGGCCTGATAGCGTAGCCCGCCCCGACCCCTATCCGACCTGCCACGCCGTGGCGTGCCGCATGGTGGTGAGCCGCCGCGCAGAAATGGGTGAACACGGCTTTCGGCACTACCTGCAGTACCAGGTGCAGGAAAAGCGGCGCCAAGCTCGGCGCGCGCTGGCGGATCGGACAATGCTGGAGGCGGAAGCGGCAGAAAATGCCGTGGCGTGGCGCGCCTTGCACAGGTATGCGCAGCTGCCGGCCACGGCAGGCCAGGACCCCTTGCGCCTGCTGCTGCCGTCCGGCCCGCGCCGGTCCAGCACCTTGTCGGCGCGGCGCCGTGAGCGTTACCGGGCACACCTGGCAGCTGCAGCACTGGCGGCGCTAGCGATGGCAAGCGCCGCGGCGGCGCCAGACCCGGCGCCGGCCTCCCCGCTGCCAGGACGGCTGTGCGCCCTATGCGGCGGAGGCTGCTGCACCCGGGGTGCCGACCATGCCTACCTGGGCCCGGCCACCTTGCGCCGCTTCATGGATACCGCGCCCCAGCTCTCTCCCGCGCAAGTGGTGGAGGCCTACCTTGACCGCCTCTCCGGGACGACCCGGGCCGGTTCCTGCATCAACCACACCAGCGCGGGCTGCAGCTTGCCGCGCGCGATGCGCAGCGATACCTGCAACCGCTACCAGTGCGCATCGCTGGAAAAGCTGGCGGCGCAGGACGAGGCGGAGGCGGTTTTTCCGGTACTGGTGATACGGCGCCAGCGCGACCAGTGGCATCGCGGGGAAGCGGGGCCGGGCAACGCCCTCATCGGCGCGGCACTGTTGCGCGAGACTGGCGTCAGGCACATGCCGATCCGCGCAAAAGATTGCATCTGACAATGCCATCCATCATACTTATTGAACAGCAGAGTTGGTCTGCGCACGGGAGCTAGAAATGCCAAACCAGGTGTCGATGGGCGCGCTGATGACCTGCACCTTTGGTGCGGCGCCTTCCTCGCTGGTGGTCCTGCCAGCGAACCAGGTGCTGTGCGAAGGGCCGCCCGCCGCCAACATCATGGACCACAAGCCCTTGGTCAACATCATGCCGTTCGGGGTATGCAGCTCGCCCGCCAACCCCACGGTGGCCGCTGCCACCGCCGCCGCGATGGGGGTGCTGACGCCCATGCCGTGCCTCCCGGTCACGCCGGCGCCGTGGGTGCCGGGCGCGCCGACCGTCATGATCGGCAAAATGCCGGCGCTCGACAATGTCTCCAAGTGCATGTGCAACTGGGGCGGCGTGATCGCCTTCAGCATGGCCGGCACCACCAAGACCATGATTCCCTGACGCCGCCTGCCAACCGCCCGGCGCCAGCGCCCGCATCATCATTACGAAAGAAATTCTATGCCCGTCACCCAAGCAAACCGCGACGTTGTCATCAAGAGCGCATTGGCCGATGACAAGCTGCTTTTTGCCAGCATGAGCGGGTCGGAGCAGCTCGGCCGCCTGTCGGAGTTCACCGTGTGCATGCTGTCGCTGGACGCCGACATCATGATTGCCGACGTGCTGGGCAAGCCACTGGACGTTGCCCTGGCCGTGAATGCCGATGGCGACATGCGCCATTTCAATGGCATCGTCACCCGTTTTCGCAGCACCGGCTGGTACGGCGACTTCACCTGCTACGAGGCGACCGTCCATCCCTGGCTGTGGCTGCTGACGCGCTCGTCGAACTGCCGCATCTTCCAGGACCAGACGGTGCCCGATATCGTCAAGGAAGTGTGCGAGGCGTATGGCGGCGTGGTGGCGCTGACGGCCTCGCTCAGCGGCGAGTACCCGGCACTGCCGTACTGCGTGCAGTACCGTGAAACGGATTTTAATTTTGTGTGCCGCCTGCTCGAAGGCGCCGGCATCTACTTCTATTTCACGCACACGGCAGACAAGCACACCATGGTGCTGGCCGATTCGTACAGCGCGCACCAGCCCATTGACGGTTACGACAGCCTCAAGTTCGGTCTGTCGTCACGCAAGGGCAGCTGGAACGAAGAGACTGTTTCCGCCTTCTCGGCGGGCGGCGAAATCGCATCAAGCAAGTTTGTCCTCAATGACTTCAATTTTGAAAAGCCGGCAGCGAGCCTGCTGACCAATAACAGTATCGAGGCCGGCTTCAACCAGGGCGCCTTCGAGATGTTCGATTATCCGGGCAACTACAGCGTGGCAGCCGATGGCGGCGCCCTGGCGCGCGCGCGCATGGAAAGCCTGCACGGGCAGTGCGAGCAGATTACGGCAACCACGGACGCGCGCGGCCTGCATCCGGGCGGTCTGTTCACCCTGGCCCTGCACCCGCGCGCCGCCTACAACCGCGGCTATCTGGTGACGGGAGCCAGCTACGCATTCAGTAATACGGATTACGCCAGCGGGGGCGGGGAATTTACCTTCGAGTGCCGCATCACGGCCGTGGGCAAGGAACACGCCTATCGTCCGCTGCCCGTGGTGCCCAAACCCGTCGTGCATGGTCCGCAGACGGCATTTGTGGTCGGCAAGGCTGGCGAAGAAATCTGGACCGACAAGTATGGCCGCGTCAAGGTGCAGTTCCACTGGGACCGCGTGGGCAAGCACGACGAAAAAAGTTCGTGCTGGGTGCGCGTGGCGCAGGGCTGGGCCGGCAAGGGCTGGGGCGCATTTACCTTGCCGCGCATCGGCATGGAAGTGGTGGTCAGTTTCCTGGAAGGCGATCCGGACCGCCCGCTGGTGACCGGCTGCGTCTACAACGCCAGCGCCATGCCGCCCTACGCCCTGCCGGCCGAGCAGACCATTTCGACCGTCAAGTCGCAGTCCTCCAAGGGCGGCGAGGGTTTCAATGAGCTGCGTTTCGAGGACAAGAAGGGCGAGGAGGAAGTCTACATCCATGCCGAGCGTGACTTCCTGCGGGTGGTGAAGAACAACGATGCCCTCAAGGTGGGTTTCGAGACGGCCGAGAAGGGCGACCAGACCATCGACATCAAGAACGACCAGGTGGTCAAGATCGGCAATGACCAGACCCTGACCGTCACCAATGACCAGCTTGAGACGATCGACAACAACCAGACCGTCACGATCAAGGCCGACCAGAAGCTCGACGTTGGCGGCGACCAGACGGTGGGCGTCGACGGGGCCCAGAAAATCAAGGTGGGCAGCACCATTTCGATTGAAGCGGGCACCTCGATCGAACTGAAGGTGGGCGGCAGCAGCATCAAGATCGAAGGCGCCAAGATCACCATCAAGTCGCCGGAAATCGAGATTGCGGCCGATGCCAGCGCCAAGGTCAAGTCCGGCGCGATGATGGAGATTAAGTCCGGCGCCATGATGACCATTGCCGGTGCGCTGGTGCAGATTAATTGATGCGGTGCGCGAAAATGACTGTCGCGGCCGCCGCCAGTTTTAGGGCTTGGTTGTTGAACATAACCCTGTGGCAACGTATAATCATTGCACTATTTCAGTCCGATTCCGCCATCCAACGCCACCCCAGCGCAGCATGACATCCACTTCCCTGATCCGATGCTGCTGACCCTGCGCATTCTCAGCTACCGCAACCAGCCGGTGCCGGCCGCGCCGGCCGTGCGCTTTGGTCCCGCGGGCGGCAACATCGGCCGCTCGCCCGACAATGCGCTGGTGCTGGACGACCCGAGCAAGTATATCTCGCGGGTGCATGCCTGCGTGCTGGCCCAGGGCGACGGCTTCGTGCTGGAAGACCTGGGCAGCAATGCCAGCGTGGTCAACGACCGGCCGCTGGGCAAGGGCAATCAAGCCATGCTGAACCATGGCGACCGGATCGTGATTGGCGACTACCTGCTGCAGGCGCAGCTCGACGTGTTGCCGGCCGCGCCGCCGCTGGCGCCGGCCGCGGCCAACAATGCCGCCTTGCCCCTGTTTGAGCCGCCACCGCCGCCGCCCCCCGTGCAGCTGCCACCGCTGGAACTGGCGCCTGCGCCGCCGCCGGCCGCAGCACCGCCTGCCACAGGCTATGGCATCGCCGACGGCCTGCTGGCCGGGCCGAGCCTGCTTGACGTGGGGCCGGGGCAGGGCAGCTTTGGCGGCGACGATCCGCTGGGCCTGAACATGTTTGCCGCGCCTCCTGTGGCGCCTGCCCGCGCTGCCGAGAACGACCACGTCTCACCGGAGCTGGCGGCCTTTTCGCTGGGCGTGGCGGCACCTTTCGCCGGCGCCGCTCCCGCGCCCGCCCCTTCGTTCCAGCCTGCCCAGGGAGGCTTTGCCATCCCGGCCGATTACGATCCGCTGGCCGACCTGTTCGCGCCCGGCGCCGCACCGGCGCCGGCGCCTGCGCCTGCGCCACCACCTGCGCCCCCGCCGCCATTGGCAACTGCGCCCGTGGCCGTGCCGGAGCCGTCGCTGTTGTCCGACGACTTCCTGTCCGCCGACGCGGGCGAGGCAACTGCATTCGTGGCCCCGCCCGTGCCCGAACGCGTCGTTCCCGCGGCTCCCGCGGTTCAGCCAGCGGCGCCTGCGGGCACCGATGACGCCGTCCTCCAGGCCCTGCTGCGCGGCCTTGGCCTGCCCGATCTGAAGCTGCAGCGTCCCGCCACCGAAGTGGCAGAGCTGGTCGGGGCCATGCTGCGTGAGTGCACCGCAGGGACCATGGACGTACTGATGGCGCGTGCCATGACCAAGAAGGAAAGCCGGATCGACATGACGATGCTGTCGGTGCGCGCCAACAATCCCCTGAAGTTTTTCCCGAATGCCGATGGCGCACTGACCCAGATGCTCACCGGGGCCATGGCTGGCTACATGGCCCCGGTGGACGCCATGGCCGGCGCGTTTGACGACCTGCGCGCCCACGAACTGGCCGTCATTGCCGGCATGCGCGCGGCCCTGGCGGCGGTGCTGCACCGCTTTGACCCGGCCCGGATCGAAGCGCGCCTGGCACTGCCAACGGTGATGGACAAGATGATGTCGTCCAACCGCAAGGCCAAGATGTGGGACCGGCTGGTGGAGCTGTATGGCGAAATTGCGCGCGAGGCCGACGACGACCTGCAGCGCCTGTTCGGCGAAAAATTCTCCGAAGCGTATGAAGAGCAGGTAGAACGCCTGCGCCGGGCAAAACAGTAAGGTGCCGCACGCATGGCGCCGGCGCAGGGCGATTCCTGGCCGGGCACGCCCGCGCCGCACGAGGACATCACACAAACGAGGCAGCAATGGCGTGGAAAAACAAGGTAGTCTGGTCCGAGGGCATGCTGCTCCAGCCGCAGCATTTGCAACAGCACGACCGCTATTGGCAAAGCCAGCTTGAAAACCGCGTCGCCGCGCTGCGCCCGTACAGCTGGGGCTTTGCGGACCTGAAGATCGACGAGCATCAGCTGGCCCTGGGCAAGCTGGCGCTGCAGTCGTGCACGGCGGTGCTGCCCGACGGCACCCCGTTCACGCTGCCGGCCGACGACGAACTGCCGCTGCCGCTCGATATCCCGGCCGACGCCCGCAACGTGCTGGTGGTGCTGGCGCTGCCCCTGCGCCGCCACGGCGTGGCCGAGGTGGACAATGGCATCGGGCCCGATAACTTCGCGCGCCATCGCGCCGACGATTACGAAGCCTGGGACAGCAATGGTCTCGACAACAGCGCCCTGATGCAGGTTGGCAAATTGCGCCTGCGCCTGGCGCTGGCGTCCGAGGTCGCCAATGCCTATGCCACCATCGGCGTGGCCCGCATCATTGAGCGGCGCGCCGACAACCGCGTAGTGATTGACCCGGACTACAGCGCGCCGTGCCTGGATTTTCGCGCCGCCCCGCGCCTGTCGGCCTTTGCCGACGAACTGGCGGGCCTCTTGCACCAGCGCGGCGACCTGCTGGCCGCGCGCCTGTCGCAGCCCGGCGCCGCCGGCGCTGCCGAAATTGCGGACTTCCTCCTGCTGCAGCTGATCAACCGGGTCGAGCCGCTGGTGCAGCACCTGGCCGGTGCCACCGGGGTGCATCCGGAAACGCTGTACCAGGCGCTGGTCTCGCTGGCCGGCGAACTGGCCACCTTTACCGATGCCGGCAAGCGCAGCGCCACCTATCCGGTGTACCGCCACGAGCAGCTGGCCGAAACGTTCGCGCCCGTGATCGCGGACCTGCGGCGCGCCCTGTCCACCGTGATGGATAGCCAGGCCGTGCCGATTCCGCTCGACGAGCGCCAGTTCGGCATCCGCGTGGCCGTGGTGCCGGACCGCGAGCTGCTGCGCTCGGCCACCTTTGTGCTGGCGGTCAATGCCCACCTGCCGCCGGAGCAGCTGCGCGGCGCCTTTCCGGCCCAGGTCAAGATTGGCTCGGTGGAAAAGATCCGCGACCTGGTCAATCTGCAGCTGCCCGGCATTGGCCTGCGCCCCCTGCCGGTGGCGCCACGCCAGCTGCCGTTCTATGCCGGCTACACGTATTTTGAACTCGACAGCGGCAGCGAATACTTTCAGCAACTGCAGCAGTCGGCCGGCTTCGCCATGCACGTGGCCGGCGATTTTCCGGGACTGCAAATGCAGTTCTGGGCCATCAGGAGATAACGCGCCATGAGCACACAGGAGCCGGGCAAGCCGGAACAGGACCCGGCCAGGCCGCAGCCGGATCCGGACGCCACCATGCTGATCCTGAACCCGGGCGGACGGCGCCCGGCGCCAGCGCCGGCAGGGGGCGCTGGCCCCGCCGCCCCCGCCGCCAGCGCCCACGCCGCGACGCCGCACACCGTGCTGGCAGGCAGTGGCCTGAACCGGCTGGTGCGGGCGGCCGATCCGCTGCTCGACCTGGTGGTGCCGCTGCGCCACACCATGCAGCCGCCAGACCTCGGCCAGCTGCGCGAACGCCTGGCGCTGGCGATTCGCACCTTTGAAGCCGATGCCGCGGCGGCGGGTGTGCCGGCCGAATCCATCGCCGCCGCCCGCTACGCCCTGTGCACCCTGCTGGACGAAACGATTGCCGGCACTGCCTGGGGCAGCGGGGTGTGGGGCACGCGCAGCCTGCTGGTGGCCTTTCACAATGAAGCATCCGGCGGCGAAAAATTCTTCCTGGTGCTGCAGCGCCTGAGCCAGGACCCGGCCAGGCACCTGGACTTGCTGGAACTGATGTACCTGTGCCTGGCGCTGGGGCTGGAGGGACGCTTTCGCATGGCCGACCAGGGCCAGGCCCAGCTGACCCAGTTGCGTGAGCGCCTGCTGCAGCTGATCCGCCAGCACCGGGGCGCGGTGGACAGCGGCCTGTCGCCGCACTGGCGCGGCGCCGCGGCACCGGTCGCCGCCCCCCTGCGCAGCACCCCCGTGTGGGTGGCGGCGGCGGCAGTCTGCGTGCTGCTGCTGGGCGCGCAGCTGGCCGCCTCGGTGGCGCTCAACCGCAGTTCCGACCCGGTCTTTGCCAGGTTGTCGGCCCTGCGCCAGGCCGCACCGTCGGCTCCGGCGCCGGTGCAGGCCGCCGCGGGACCATCGCGCCTGTCCACCTTCCTGGCGCCCGAAGTGGCGGCCGGCCGCGTGAGCGTGAACGAAACGCCGGGCCGCACCACCATCACCCTGCACGGCGAAGGCATGTTCGGCTCCGGCAGCGCGGCCGTGGACCCGGCCATGACGCCCCTGCTGAACCGCATTGGCGAGGCCCTCAAGACCTTGCCCGGCAAGGTGCAGGTGATCGGCCACACCGACAACACCCGGCCCGGCCTGTCGGCGCGCTATCCATCCAATTACGACCTGTCCAAGGCACGGGCGGCCAGCGTCATGGCCATGCTGGCCGCGCAGGCCGGCCCGCCGGAGCGCTATAGCGCCGAGGGCCGGGGCGATGCCGCGCCCCTGACTTCCAATGACAGCCCGGCCGGACGCGCGCGCAACCGCCGCGTGGACCTGGTGGTGCTGGCGCCCGCCAGCGCGCCTTGACCGCACGCTGCGCCATGCTGTTCCTGGCTGTTCCACCCATTTTTTACCGTTTCGGCGGCCCAATATGAAACGTCTGTTCTCCTGGCTGTTCAAGCGCGCGGTACTGGCATTTATCGGTGTGCTGCTGCTGTCGCTGGTGTTCTGGTTCGAATCGCCCCTCTTGGCCTTTGACGGCAAGGAGCCGTTTGCCGGCACCGGGGTGCGCTGGTTCTTCATCGCCCTCATGTTCGCCGCCTGGGCCGGCTGGTATGGCTGGAAGATGCTCTCGGCCCACCTGGCCAACCGGCGCCTGATGGCCAGCCTGGCGGCGGCCGATGCGCCGCCGGCCGCGCCAGGGGCGGGCACCCTGTCGGCGGCAACCGTGCAGGAACAGGCCGCGCTCAAGGAACGTATGGAGCAGGCCCTGGCCGTGCTGCGCAAGTCGTCGGGCAAGCAGCGCTGGGGCAGCGCCTACCTGTACCAGCTGCCGTGGTACCTGTTCGTGGGCGCTCCCGGCAGCGGCAAGACCACCACGCTCCTCAATTCCGGCCTGCGCTTTCCGCTGGCCGACACCATTGGCCCGGGCGCCGTGGGCGGCGTGGGCGGCACCCGCCTGTGCGACTGGTGGTTCACCGATGAAGCCGTGCTGCTCGATACGGCCGGACGCTACACCACCCAGGACAGCGATGCCGCGGTCGACCAGGCCGGCTGGCATGGCTTTCTGGACCTGCTCAAGAAGCATCGCCCGCGCCGCCCCATCAATGGCGTGATCGTGGCCTTGAGCGTGGCCGACCTGCTGCAGCAGGGGCCGGCGGCGCGCCAGGCCCAGGCCGCGGCCATCCGGGCCCGCATCCGCGAGCTGCACGAAAAGCTCGGCAGCACCTTCCCCGTGTATGTCACCGTCACCAAGTGCGACCTGCTGGCCGGCTTCATGGAGTTTTTCGATACGCTCGGCCGCGACGAGCGGGCCAAGGTGTGGGGCATGACCTTCCCGGTCGAAGGCGGCGGCGCCGCCGCGCTGGCGGCCTTTCCGGCCCGCTTCCTGGAGCTGGAGCAGCAGCTGCAGGCGCGGGTGCTCTCGCGCATGCAGGAAGAGCGCGACCTGCAGCGGCGCGCCTTGCTGTACCGCTTTCCGCAGCAGTTCGGCGGCCTGGGGGAGGTGCTTGACGGCTTCCTGAAGGCCGTGTTCGAGCCCACCCGTTATGAAGCGAGCGCCCAGCTGCGTGGCGTCTACTTCACCAGCGGCACCCAGGAAGGCAGTCCGATCGACCGCGTCATGGGCGCGCTGGCTGCCACCTTTGGCCTGGACCGCAAGGTGCTGCCGCCCAATGCCACCAGTGGCCGCAGCTACTTCATCACCGACCTGCTGCGCGAAGTGATGTTCAAGGAAGCCGGGCTGGCCGGCACCGATGCCGGTTTCGAGCAGCGCCAGCGGCGCCTGCGCTGGGCTGGCGCGGGCGCTGCCGCCCTGCTGCTGGTGCTGCTTGCCGCGGGCCTGGCCAGCAGTTATGTCCGTAACGGGCGCACCGTGGACGAGGTGGCGCAGCGCACTGGCGCGCTCGAAAAGGTGGTGCAGGCGGTGCCGCCCGGCGCCGCCCCGGCCGAGCTGCTGCCGATGCTCGACGCCGCCCGCGCGCTGCCCGGGGGCTACGACGAGCGCGAGGCCGGCGTGCCGCTGCTCGATCGCTTCGGCCTGAACCAGCGCGACAAGCTCGGTGCCGGCGCCCAGCTGGCCTACCAGCGCCTGCTCCATTCGGCCCTGCTGCCACGCCTCACGGAGCGCCTCGAACAGGTGCTGCGCCGGGGCGACGCCAACAACCAGGAGCAGCTCTACGAAGCGTTGCGCGTGTACCTGATGCTGGGCCAGCCCAATCATCTCGATGCCGATTCCGTGCTTGCCTGGTTTGACGTGGACTGGCGCCGCAGCCTGTCCGGCGCCAGCGTGGAGCAGCGCGACCAGCTGCTGGCCCATGTGGCCGCGCTGCTTGACGGCGGCGCCGAACCGCCGCCGCTCGACCCGGCCCTGGTGGCCACCGTGCGCGGCACCCTGGCCATGATGCCGCTGCCAGAGCGCGTCTACAACCGCGTCAAGCGCCAGGTGGGGCAGGCGCGCCTGCCCGAGTTTTCCGTCAATGGCGCCGTCGGGCGCGACGTGTCGGCAGTCCTGGCACGCAAGAGCGGCGAGCCGCTCACCCGCGGCGTGCCAGGGCTGTACAGCGTGGCCGGCTACCGCGAAGTGCTCAAGCAAACGCCGCTGGCGCTGGTTGATATTGCCAAGGACAGCTGGGTGCTCGACCGCCGCGAAAGCGAAGGTGGCGCCGGTGCCGCCGCCGCCCTCACCGGCGACCAGATGACGGCGGCCGTGCTGCAGCTGTATTACGCCGACTATATCCGTCTGTGGGACCAGCTGCTGGCCGACGTGCGCATCGCACCGTTTTCCAGCCTGGACCAGGGCGCGCGCATCACCAATGCGCTGGCCGGGGCCGATTCCCCGCTCAAGACCTTCCTGGCCGCGGCGGCGCGCGAAACCAGCCTGGGCGGCGCCGCCAGGACGGCTGCCCCGATGGAGGCGGTGGTGCGCAGCAAAATGTCGGAAGCGCGCAAGAAGCTCGAAGCGGCGCTCAGCGGCGAGGAAGGCGCCGTGCCGGAAGCGCCGTCCGCGAATCCGGTGGACCAGCATTTTGCGCCTCTGCACAAGCTGGTTGGCACGGCGGCCGCGCCCGGCCCGCTCGACGCTCAGCTGGCGCTGCTCAAGGATGCCTCGCAATACTTCGATGCGGCCGACCAGGCGCGCAAGGCCGGCACGCCCGCTCCCGCCGGCGACGCGCTGCAAAAGATCAAGCGCGCCGCCGAAGGCACGCCGGCGCCGTTGGGCGAAATCCTGCAAAACGTCGACAGTGCCGGTGCCGGCCTGACCCTGGGCAGCGAGCGGGCCCGCATCCAGGCCCTGTGGGCGGCCGAGGCCGCGCCCTTCTGCCGCGACGCCATTGCCGGGCGCTACCCGCTGGTGCGCAACGCCAGCCGTGACGCCACGCCCGATGACTTTGGCAAGTTCTTCGGACCGGGCGGCCTCATGGACGACTTTTTCACCAAGAACCTGGCCGCGCAAGTGGACATGGCGGGCGGCCAATGGAAGTGGCGCAACACCGGCAACGCCCCGATCGGCATAGGCCAGGATGTGCTCAACCAGTTCCAGCGCGCCGCGCGCCTGCGCCAGATGTTCTTCGCCAGCGGCGGACGCCAGCCTTCGCTGCGCTTTGACCTGATGCCCCAAGGGGGGGACCCGGCCCTGGCCAAGGTCATCCTCGACATTGACGGCCAGCCGGTGCTTTACACCAGCGGCGCGCCGGCGCGAGCCACCGCCATCACCCTGCCGTCGGGCAAAGGCGGGGGGCAGGTGATGTTCGAGGTGACGCCGGCCCTGCGGGCGGAAATGCGCACCGACGGCCCATGGGCCTGGTTCCGCATGCTCGACAAGGGCGTGCTGCAGCCGGGCGCGCAGGGAGAGCGCTACACGCTCACGTTTGATCTGGACGGCCACAAGATGGCTTACCAGCTCACCGCCAGCAGCGTGATCAATCCGTTCCGGCGCGATGCGCTGGAACAGTTCCGCTGTCCCAGCAGCTGGTGACGGCGGCCCGGTGAGCGTCGGCTTTTTCGGCAAGCTGCCCAGCCACGGCGACTTTGTCGCGCGCCGCCTGCCGGCCCCGATGCAGCAGCGCTTCGACGCCTGGCTGCAGGGCGCGCTGCTTCGCAGCCGCGAGCAGCTGGGACCGGCCTGGCCAGGGATGTGGGGCGCCAGCCCGATCTGGCGCTTTGCGCTGGGACCGGCGGTGTGCGGCGACCAGGCCTGGCTGGGGGTGATGATGCCAAGCGCCGACCGCGTGGGGCGCTGCTTTCCCCTGGTGCTGGCCAGCGCGCTGCCGGCGCTGCCGGTGCTGGCCGATTGCCTGGGGCCGCGCGACGCCTGGTTTGGCCGCCTGGAAGCGCTGGCCCTGTCGGCCCTGGAACCGGACTTTTCCCTCGATACCTTTGATGCCGCCTTGCTGGCTACGGCAGGCGTGCCCGTGCCAGGTCACGCCGGACCGGGGGCGGCGTTGCCGTTTTCGCCGGCGGTGTCACCGATCGAGGCCGGCCGCCTGCCGCCGCTGGCCGGCATCGCCATGGCCGGCATCAGCGCCTGGTGGACCGATGGTTCGGCCCACGTGGGGCCCAGCCTGGCGTGCTGCCATGGCTTACCGGCGCCTGCCGCATTCACTGCCATGCTGGACGGCCAGTGGTCGGCGCGGGGCTGGCGCCAGGTTTAAGCAGCGTCGCTGGCGCACAGGGCCAGCAGCACGGTGATGTTGTCGCGCGCCCCATACAGCTTGGCCATGTCGATCAGCTGGGCGCACAATTGGTCAAGGTTGCCCGGCGTGGCCCTGGCCAGCATGCTTTCCATTTCCGCGTGCGGCACGCTGCCGTGCAGGCCATCGCTGCACAGCATCAGCACGTCGCCGTCAAGCGCCAGGTGCGAGCGCACTTCCGGCATGACGGAAGCAGACGGCCCTACCGCCTGCAGCAGCAGGTTGCGCGCCGGCAGATTGTCGAACATGCCCGCTTCCAGCGCCTGCTGATACATGGTCTGGTCGCGCGTGAGCTGTTCCAGCACGCCGCCGCGCAGGCGATACAGGCGGCTGTCGCCCACGTGGAAAAACACCAGGGGCCAGGCCGAATACGGGCGCCAGAAGCCGGTCAGGGTGGTGCCCATGCCGCCCTCGCTGCGATTGCGGCTGCAGTTTTGCGCGTACAGGCTGGCATTGGCATGCGCAATCCCCGCGTGCAGCAGGCGTACCGCGCCGGCGGCCGGGTCGGACCAGGTGGCGTCCGGGTCGGCCGCCATGCCCGCCACCGCGGACGGCGCGGGCAAGTCGGCGGCGCGCTGGTGCAGGTAGTCGCGCAAGGTGGTGAGGGCGCCGGCGCTGGCCACCTCGCCGGCGGCGTGGCCGCCCATGCCATCGGCCACCATGGCCAGTCCCAGCGCTTCATCGACCAGAAAGTTGTCTTCGTTCCCCGCCCGCACCGGGCCAATGTCGGTGGCGCCAAAGGCCAGCGTGGCCGGCAGGCGGTGGACGCGTACGGCTGACAGGGGGATGGGCATGGTCATTGGGGGACGTGATCGGGATCAGGCGGCGCCGGCATCGGCAATGAAACGGGCGCGCTCCGCGGGGTTGTCGATATGGCCGGCAAGCAGCTGCACAAAGGCCAGCCTGTCATTGGTCTGCTTCATGGCGCGCTTGGCGACCACGCGCGCGATGGGACCGATCACCAGTGTCAGCCGGGTGGCCAGGGCGTCGGCATAGGCCTGGTCGAAGCCGACCGGCACGCTGATGGCAGAGCGCCCTGCGGCGTGCGTGCCCGTGGCGCTGGTAGTGCCAAGGGCGCCGCTGCTGCGCGAACCGGACAGCGTGGCATTGGTGCGCAGCCCGGTGCCGGTACCGGTGGCGTCGAGCTTCTTGCCCACCACGGCCACCGCCTGCTGGAACTGCACCCGCCCGAGGTCCGAGGGGATGTGCGGCAGCAGCAGGTCGGCCAGCTGGTCCAGGCCCTCGGCCTTGTCGGCCACTTTCTTGAGCAGGAATCTGGCCATCGGCCCGATCTGGCGGGCCAGGAGGAGCTCGACCTCGGGCAGCGCTTCACGCTTCCAGGCCGTCATGTTGGCAAAACCGCTGCCGGTCGCTTCCGCGCCGCCCTGGGCCGGTGCCGCGCGCTCGAGCGCCGGCAGGCCGGCGGCAAGGATGGTGCGGTCGCTGTCGGCCAGCGTGGTGGCGTCGGGATCGTCCGCACCGTGCTGGCCGGCCGCTGCGCGTGCCGCCGCCATCAGCGCCTCGTGGAACTCGCCCGCCGAAGCAAAACGGGCCGCGGGCGACTTGGCAATGGCGCGCGCCACCACCGGATCGAAATGGCGGCCCAGCGCCGCCAGCACCTGCGAGGGCGGGGGCGGCTGGTCGTTGAGGATCTGGTGCATGACGGCCGAGGCCGAGCCGGTGAAGGGCCGCACGCCCGTCAAGAGCTGGTACAGCACGATACCGGCCGAGAATACGTCCGAGCGGCCATCCACCGGGTCGCCCCGGAACTGCTCGGGCGACATGTAGCTGGGCGTGCCGATCATGGAGCCGGCCTGGGTCAGGGTGGATGACTCCATGCGGGCGATGCCGAAGTCGCTGATCTTGACCTGGGCCGCCGCCGTGATCAGGAGGTTGGCCGGCTTCACATCGCGATGCACCACGCCGCGCGAGTGGGCATACTGCAGGCCCTGCAGCAGGTCGCCCATCCAGGCCAGCACGCGCGGCAGGGCCGTGGGGCGTTCGGGCACCATCAGCTTGTCGAGCGCGGCACCTTCGACAAACTCCATGGCGATATAGGCCGATTCACTGGTTTCGCCATAATCGTAGACCATGACGATGTTGGGATGATTCAGGCGCCCGGCCGCCTGCGCCTCGTTCTTGAAGCGCCCGATCAGGTCGTGCTGTTCGCTTTCGCTGAACATCTCCTTGCGGATGGTCTTGAGCGCCACCACCCGTTCAATCCCCGGGTCGAAGGCCTTGTAGACGACCCCCATGGCGCCCTTGCCCAGGATGCTGTCGACCCGGTATTTGCCCAGTTGCTCGATCATGCCGCAGCGCTCCGCTTACTCGTCCAGCATCTTCATGGCGCTGGCCAGGCTGGAGCGCATGCGGGCAAACGAGCGCGCCAGGGCCGACAGTTCATCGCTGCCCTTGACCTCGAATTCCTCGGCATTGAATTCGCCCAGGCTGACCTGGTCGGCCAGGCGCGACATGCGCGTGATGCGGCGCGTGACGAAGTAGTGCACCATGATGTTCAGGGCAATGAAGAGGAAGGCGAAGATGCCGAGCATCGAGAGCATGTAGGTGTTGAGCATGGCGCGGGCGCGCTGGAGGGGCACGTCCATCGGCACCGACACCACCTGGGCGCCCACGATTTCCATGTGCTTCCAGCCGAAGCCATTATTGCGCCCGTAGATGTCGGTCATGGTCTTGGGCGCGGCGTCCGGCACGCTGTGGCAGCGCAGGCAGGCCTGGCTCTTGATTTGCAGGGGGCGCGCCACATACAGCGCCGGGCCGGTGGCCGTGTTGCGCTGGCCGACCAGTTCAGTCAGGGCCGGCTTGGCGCGCAGGGTGTTGACCAGGTCCGCTTCCCAGTCGGCCGCGCGGTCGCGCAGGTTGGTGGGGTTGAGTGTCGCTTCCTTGTAGCTGAAATCCGGGTACTGCTTTAGTAGCTGGCCCAGATGCTCGGTGGCGGCAAAGGAGGGGATCGACTGCGGCAGAAATTCATACTTCAGGCGCGTTTCAAGCAGGGGCACGATCTGCGCCGCCGTGTAGCTGCGCGCCGCCAGGGCCGACTGCATCAGCACCCGTGCGCTCTGCAGGGTTTCCTCGCGGGCGTTTTCCTGCAGCAGATGATTGGTGACCAGGCTGGTGGCGCCAAATCCCACTGCAAAGATGGTGAGGAAGACGATATTGAACTTCGCCGCGATTGAAAATGTCATGGTCAAGCCTTAGAACTGATCGGTGAGGATGGAGGGCGACGCGGGGCGCGCCTGCCGGGGTGGGGCAAAGCGCCGCTGGAATTGCTGGCGCAAGACGGGATGGGCGGCCAGCCAGGGCGCCAGGTCAGCATACGCGGCCGCACCCTGGCGTGCCGGCGGCACTGGTGCGCCCTTGAGGCTAAGCGGCACCAGCGTTTCCTTGAACACGGGCGGCATGGCAGACAGGAAAGCGGCCGGCGGGCGCGGCACGATCTGCAGGGGCTTGGCGCCGCTGCGAGACGCAAAGTGCTCGCGCGGCAGTCTGGTGCGGCGCTGGAGCTTGCCTGCCTGGGTTTCGTTGACCATCACGTCGGCCGATTCGGCAAACAGCTCGCTGCTGCCGGCCGCCACGCGCAGGGTGACGGTGGCTGCCAGGCCGGCCAGCTCGACATTGGCGCTGCTGACGGTAAGCGGCTGCTTGCCGCCGTCGGCCACCTTCATCCAGCCTTCCAGCAAAATCAGTTCGGCGCCATGCTTGACGAAAAAGCGCGAGCCGGGTCCCACCGCCACCGGGCGGCCGGCCACATCGAGCTGCATGCTGCCGCTGCCGGTTGCCACCATGTCGCTCGCGTGCAGCGCCACGCCGCGCCCGGCGCCGTACACGCTGGTGCCGCGCACCAGGCGCCCGCCCGGTTCCGCAAACGTGATGGTCAGGGCGGCAGCGGCCGGGCCGGCGGGCGCCGAGGCTGCGCCGCCCAGGGCGCACATCAGCCACAGTGACAGCCCAGCGAAAATTCTTAACACGGATGCTCCCGAAAGCCCGGGCAAGGTGGAATATCCGCGCACGCCGGGTGATGCAATTGTTCAATTATTTTACATTAAGGTTGAATACCTGAGAAAAGTGATTGTGGCAATTTCCCCGGCGCGTTTCCCTGTGCGGCGCTGCCGTTGCAGGCCCGGTGGTGGCTACGGGGACGGGGCCGTGAGGCGCAATTCCTGCAGCTTCGGTTCGCGTTCCGGGGTGAGGGTAAAGGCGACGTCCACCGTCCCTTGCTCGCCCACCACGGAGAATGCGCCGCGCAGGCGGTTCTCGGCCCGGATGGGGCCAAGCGAGACCACCTTGCCGATCCTGGCCAGATGGGTGGCCGTTTCCTCCATCCAGTCTTCACGCGAGCGGTCGAGGAAAAAATTGTCGGCGGCGATTTCCTGGCCCAGGGCGACATCCCAGCCCTGGATCAGGCGCGCCACCTGGGCCTGGCGCGTGAGCAGGATGGGGGCGGGAACGGGTGAGCGGGGCGGCAGCTTTGCCTGTTCGATCAGGGTGCCCAGCATCTTGGCGGTGGGGCCGTAGACATTACCGTAGCGCAGGTTGGTGAAGGCGAAGATACCCACGCCGTGGTCGGGGGCAAAGCGGAACTGGCTGCCAAATCCTGGCAAGCCGCCCGAATGCCCGACGACGGTCACGCCGCGAGCGTCGCGCGTCCAGCTCAGGCCGTAACCGTAGAAACTCACCTTCGGATTGGCGGTCTGGCCGTCGGTCAGGGTGGTCTGGGCGTGGAAATCGGAAAACGCCTTGGGCAACTGCATGTCGCGTACCGAGGCGCGTTTGAGCGGGCCATTGTCGGCGCCGGCGCGGGCGGGCCAGGCGTCGAGGTGGAAGGCGAGGTAGCGGGCGAAATCGTCGGCGGTGGTGATCAGGCCGCCCATGGCCGCGCCGTCGCCGTCGCGCAGCATCGGCTCGCGCAGCCAGCTGTCATGGAGCCACTGGTAGCCCAGGGCCAGCCGGGCGGCGGGCGCCTTGCGGTATTCCCAGAGCGTGTCGTTCATGCCCAGCGGCAGCAGGATGTTGCGGGTGATGTAATCCTGGAAGCGCATGCCGGCCACCCTGGTGACCACTTTGCCCAGCATGATGTATCCGAGATTGCTGTATTCAAAAGCCTGGCCCGGCGCGCTGGAAAAGGACAGCCCGCCGCCGACCAGGTCTGCCAGTTCCTTGTTGCTCAGTGCCATCTGGCGGTCGCCCCACGGATTGTCCTCGGGCAGGCCGCTGGTCATGGTCATCAGCATGCGTACCGTCAGCGGGGGAGCATCCGCAGTGGGCAGCGTGACCTTGCGCAATTCGGGCAAGTACCTGGTGACAGGATCGTCCAGCTGCAACTTGCCTTCGTCGCGCAGCCTGAGCACCGCCATGGTCACGAAGCTCTTGGTCATCGATGCAATGCGGAACTGGGTCGATGTGGTGACGGGAGACTTGCTTTCCACGTTGGCAAGGCCGATGGCGCGCGAATGCACCAGCTTGCCATCGACGACGATGCCGTAGACCAAGCCGGGAAATTTTTCCTTCGCGGCCAGTTCGGCATACATCTTGTCGACTTCAGGGAGCAGTGCCTGCACGCGCGCCAGCCTGTTCGGGTCGGCAAAAGAGGCATCGGCCGCGTGGGCGGCACCGGCAAACACGCACAAGATGAGCAGGGCAAGGCGCATGGGGCAGGCTTTCGGCAAGTGGAAAGTTATCCATCATGCCATACAAGGCCTGGCAGCCAACAACAAAATCTGCTCGGGGGATGGACCGGCAAGAAGCTGCGCGGGATTGCGCTTCTCGCATCATGATCGTTGTATTGCGTCGTCATGTCAAAGTCAATTCGGATAAGGATCTGTCAATTTCGTTGAGTGAACCCAAGCCCGCACTTTTCGGTTTGTCTTGAGGTCAACATGCTGCACCTCCGTGTACGGTCCCGACTTCCTGAGTGCCACAACCAATGTTCCGGTCGGGATTTTCTCGATGGTTGACATGAACTTGCCGCCAGTGTTGCGCTGTATAAACGTGTCCAACCCTACCCACCGAATGCCGATGACACTGGAATGAGCAATAGCGGCGAAACGTGCGCCACGGGCAGCGTGATGCGTCAGGTTTGCCCCGGGATCTGCCGGCGGCACAACAATCTCATCTTTATCATACTGGCGAGCGCATCCACGCGGCCGGTCAAGGAATTGAAGCTGCCAAACAGGTCCTTGGACCATAATGGCGCCTTCTGCGTAGGGTGCCGCGTTCCAGTTCGTGGCCGGACGATCCAGTGACCGCACGTTAAGCGCATTCTGCCCTTTCACTTTCATAAACATGAAAGTGCATTCGATATTATCCGAGCCGGAAGCGGCGGACGGCTTGGTTGTGTTGCCGGTATAGAATCCTCGCATCTCGCCTTGATCGAGAACGACGACGAGGTTGGGACGATCAAAAGTGATTAGCGTCGCTGCCGTACTGTCCCTGACGCACATCATCAGCAGCGCAAATGCCAGTGCATTCCAAGGGTGACTAAGTTGAAGTGTTTGCATGACAAACCTTTTCACGAGGTGGGGTACTGTGAGGCCGAAAATCAACGCAGCGGGCTGTGACGCTTGCGCACGCAGCGCCGCCCAAGATCAATCCAAAGGTTCGGGATATAGGTCGCTGTAGCGGAAATTGAGAGCCACAGCGGACCGCGGGTTGTTGATGAACTCAGCTAACGCTGCTGAACGTTTCTCAGTAATTTCTAGGATACACTTGTCCTGCTCGATTCGGACGCAATGCGCGTTGTTACAGTTTACTGCCGCTTGCATCTCTTCGCATCTGCGCGCCCGAAAAGCAATCCGTCACCGTTGCGTTTTGCGCAGTGACTCTACCGGCGTTAGCTCTGTGATCAAAGACTTGTAGCGCTTGTTGAGCGTGGCATCGGCGCGCTTGTAATCGGCATGCAGCGGGCACCGCATCAGAGGCGTCGTTTGCAGCTTGCAGTCTGTGTTCACGGATACCAAGGCTCCCGACTGATGCTCGTGTGCGCCGCCCGCAGCAAGCGCCTCGGAAGCAAGGGCGAGGGCAATGCCGTGCAGTGGCGTCACGGTAGTGTCGCATCCTATTAGTCGGTAAGTAAGTCGTAGAGGGCCCCAGGGAAGAAGCCAAGTTGATCAGCGTGAAGAGGCCTGGCGCGACGAATTTTATGCTGACCTACCTTCACTGCATGAGTGAATGTGGGGTGCACGTGGGGGCCGGTAAAGGAGTGTCCGCGACGGAGGTATCGTTGCTGTCAGGCTGGCCAAGCGACAACGCGGCTATTTCCGCACAGACGACACCAGCGGCAAGATGCCGCCTTCGCACATCTCGTTTTCCAGCGCCTCGTCCTTTGGCGCGGTCAGGTCGGTGCACAGCAGTTCGGTCTTGCCGGCCTTGTTGGCCTTCCAGGAGTACTTGTTGCGGATTTCCACCTTCTTCTGCGCGGGATCGTTGGGCCAGATGCCGGCCCAGCTGAACTGGTAACCATCGGCGACCTTCTTGATCGTGGGCGCCGGTTTGGCTGCCGGGAATTTCTCGTCCTTCGAGCCAGAATGGGCCGCCCACACGCTGCGCATCACCGCACTGTTGGCATCATATAAGTAATACTCGGACGTCATGGCGTAGCGGTTCGGCTTGTATTCCGTCAGCGGACAGTTTTTCTTGATCAGGGCGTACGAGGCGCCGGCCGCAATGACGCTCACGCCATACTGCGGGCAGGTCGACTCCTTCAACTCTTTCGGCGCGATCTCGAACGTATCGACTGCGCCGGGACGCTCGAACACCAGGTGGCCTTTTTGCGGCAACAGGCGCATCTTGAAGCCGGCAGCCTTGACCACATCCATCTGCAGGCGTGCCGGGTCGGTGGTGTCCGAAAACAGGGGGAACACCCAGCGCTGCTGATCGGTGCCGCTTGCCGCCAGCGCATCACGGGCCTGATTGGCCTTGCGCAGGGCGACCTCCTGCGGGTCTTCTCCGCTTGCCGTGTTGCCGCATGGTTCGCTCGTGCATTTGGTGGGCGCGGCAGCCGTGGCAGGCGCAGCGCCCGGTTTTGCTTGCCCGGCGCTGGTCTGGTCTGCTGCATTGCAGCCGCTGGCCAGGAGGAGGATCGAAAGGAGTGCGGCGTAGTTGGTCATCAGATAAACGAGCAGGTAGATTAACGGTTAGTACAATTGACGATAAATGGCAGCGGGTCAACGCGATTTTCAAGGCCCTTGCATTTGAGCAGTGCCTTCTTGCGTACTTCAAAGTGCAAGTGCGCACCGCTGGCCACGGTTGTCATGCCGGCGGCATTGCCACTGTCGCCTGTCTTGGCAATGGGCGTGCCCGCTTCCACGGGCTTCTTGTTCGGCACCAGGAACTCGCTGAGGTGAGCATAATAGAAGCCGATGGTTTGCTGGCCCGGATTTACTTTTTTAAACACTTGCGCCTGCGCGGGCGGCAGATCATCGATGTTCACCACCAGCACCAGGCTGTGCCCATAAGGGTAGCTCTCGTTCGGTGATTTGGCCAGGTACACCTCACCATCGGCGACTGCGTAGACGGTGGTTCCCGGCACGGCAATGAGGTCGATGCCCTGGTGCGGTTTTTTGCCGCCTGCCCGGACCATGCCGAAGGTGGCCGATTTTTTGCCCGCGAGCTTTGCCGTGCGCAGCGTGCAGGTATCGAGCGGATCGAACCATTTGCTGTGCGGGTCGCCCACTGGCCCCGTTGCCGCAGCTGCAGGCGTTGTGGCAGGTGACGCAGGCTTGGGCGCGGCCGGCGCTGCCGGCTTTGCTGCCGGCGCCGACGCCGGCTTGGCTGTTGCCGGGGGCGGGGCGGCGGCCGCCTTCTTGGCAGGCTTGGGCGCAGCGGCAATCTTGTCCAGCGAGCCCATGATGTCGGACGTGGAGCGGGGGGCGGTCGCGAACTTTTGCTGGTCCTGGACCAGGAAATGGTTCACATTGATCTTGCTGTCGGTGTAGGTGTACAGCCAGCCCTTGTAGGCGGAGATGGCATTGCCATCGTACTGTTCAATCAGTTCCGTCAGCTTGGCCAGATTCTTCTTGCCCAGCTGCTGGGCCAACAGCGAGGTGGCGCTGTCCTGGGTGAAGGGCTTGCCCTTCCCGATCAGGCGCAGGGCGCCGCCCAGGCCTTCATGGTGCAGGATGTAGGCGAGCTTGGCCTTGTCTTCCGGCGGCAGGCCGTCGACTTCGTACTTGGTCATGCGCGCAAAGCTCTTCAGGTTCAGGCTGGCGTAGGTGGCGGCGCCGTCAATGGCGTACTTCGCTTCCAGGCGCTTCTTGTAGCGTTCGGCCGCGCTCATTTTCTGGCAGTCTGCATGCAGCAGCGACTTGGGGCTGTTGAATACATCGTCCCAGGCCGGCTTGAAGAACTGGGCCAGGCCCTGTGCCAGCTTGGGGTTCGATTCGTTCGACTTTTCCTGCCACACGCCTTTTTTCTTGGCCGCCTCCGCGTCCAGCAGCGCTGCCAGCGATTGTGGCGTCAGCCCGAACTTCTTTGCTGCCGCGATGATGTATTTGCGGTACTGCTCGTTGCCAGGCACCAGGCGCAGGTTTTCTTCGGTGTAGATGGTGGCCAGGGCGTGGATCGGTTTGCCCGCTTCGGCCCGGGTCTGGGTGGCTGCCGTGGTGCCATTGGTCTGCCTGGCGTTGTGGGTCGTCGCCGCCTTGGCCTGGCTTGTGGTGGTGGCCGGCGTGCCCGTCTTTTGCTGGAGGTTGCCTTCGATTTTGACGGCGCGCGAATCGATGGCGACATTCCAGGTGCCGATCGGCAGGATGGGGCGGTCGAGCACGCTCACCATTTCCTTGTTCATGTCCTCGACCCACACCTTCAGTCCCTGGGCATGGTCGCGAATGGTCAGCGCCAGCGAGCCCGATGCATCGAGCAGGTATTCGAGCACGCCGCCATCGTGTTCGACTTTCACCTTGGCTGGCTTGATGGGCTTGTGATCAAGGCCGCGGAAGGCAAGTGCCAGGGACGTGTCCGGCGTGCCCGTGGTCTTGCCCGGGATGACCACGCGCTGGCCAATGCTGAGCTGATGGATCTTGCGGCCCTTGAGGTTGTTGGCAATGGCCAGCTGTTCCACCGTGACCTTGTGCTGGCGCCCGATCTTCCACAGGGTCTCGCCTTTTTTGACTTCATGAATGTGCATGCTCGTTCTCACAGGTGTTCGATGTCGCGGTCTTCGTCCAGCTCGCCAGGGTCGAAATCCGGTTCGTCGTCGTCCTCGTCATCGCCGACTTCCTCGAATTGGGCAGTCCATCCTTCGTAACCGACCAGCGCCTTGTACGGCTGGTTGTGATCGGCCAGCACCTCGCTCGACGTGCCCGCACCGCCAATGGTCCGTTCCGCGAACTTGGCACCGGCGACCGGGTCAAAGTACTGCACCACGGCGTCCTTGAGGGCCTCGCCTTCCGCACTGAACGCGAGCACCTCGACCGCGTGCGGCCCCGGCTTGACCACCTCGGTGATCGGTTTGCTGATCAGGCTTGTGGCCAGCCCCGGCAGCAGCGCGGCGTTGGACGCGCCGCCTTCAAACGGATGCTGGCTGCCCTTGACGGTGAAGTTGCCGGGACAGGCAAAGGTGATGTCGCCGCCATCGAGCGTGATCGACGACTGGCCCGCCTGCAGCACGATCTTTTCCTTGGCCTTGATCTCGATGGTGTCGTTCACCGAGATCACCGTGATGGACTGGTCAGCCAGGATCTCGAGCAGATCGGTGTGGGCTTCAAGTGACACCGGGCCGTTGGCGGCGATGGCCTGAATGCCGCCGGCATGCGTGAACAGGCTGGCCGCGTTGGCCGATGCAGCCGACAGGGTATGGGCCGCCGTCATGTGCAGGTCCGACTGCGTGGTCCACTGCAGGTGCTCGCCGGCGAAGAGCGCGGTGGAGGCGGGGGTTGCCCAGTTGATGCCGGCGGCCGAATCCAGCATGACCACCGGGGAAGCGAATTTTTCCACCGGCGCGTCCGGGTCGGTTTCGCGCGCTCCGGCTTTGGCCTTGACCGCTTCCTGCCCGTTGACGGCGCCACTGAACTTGCCCTTGGCCTCGGCATCGATCTGTTCGACGAAGGCGTTGTGCGCGGCCGCGGCGTCGGCGCTGGCCAGGGCCTGCTGTTCCCTGGCCGCGTCGCCCAGGCGGGTGGCCAGGTCTTGTGCGCCCTTGAGCAGATCCACGGCTTCGGTCACGTCCATCTGGGTCGATGTGACGCCGCTGCCTTGCTGGGCGCGCGCGGTGGTGGACAGCAGGACGCCTTCGCCGCCGCGCACCACACCCCAGGCGTCGGTGCGCAGCTCGAAGCCGCTGCCCCGATAGCTGCCGCGCTGGGCCGACGATGGCTGCTGCGCGATCAGGTAGCCGAGATTGAGCTGGGTGGCCGCCGTGCTGGTGGCAAGACGCGTGCGTACCTGGCCGCTGGTATCGTCAAGCTGCCACTGATTGAATCCCCCGCCGTCGAAATTGTGGCTGTGGATGCCCGACAGGCTGCCTGCATGATTGGCTGCCGAATCCACGCCGGCCGAAAACGGCGGCAGGTCCGATCCCGTGTACAGCTGGGCGACGACCACCGGACGGTCCATGTCGCCTTCGATGAAGTCGACCAGCACCTCGGTGCCGATGCGCGGCGTGAAGTGCGAACCCCAGTTGGGTCCTGCCAGTGCTTCGGCCACCCGCACCCAGGTCCCTGCGGTTTCGTCGCCCGGCGCGCTGCCTTTCTCATCGAGATTGTGGTTCATGCCGCCGGCATTCGGGTTCTGACCCCGCTGCCACGCGAACTGCACCTTCACGCGGTGATCACGCTCGGTAGTGGCCACTGCGTCGGCCAGGCCCACAATCAGCGCGGTCTGAGGGCCGAGCGCGGTGCTGGCGTGTGGGGCGGCGGTAGCGGCAGGAACGATCGGCACGCTGTCGCGCACACAGGCAAACTGGTTGCGGTAGGTGCCAGCTTGCACGCCGCTGCGCTCGGCCGCCTTGATCTGGGAGCCGAAATTATTGCGGGCCTGGTGGCGTACCCACAGCACCTTGAAGCTGGCGTCGTCGCCTTCGCGCTCGTGCTGCGTGAGCGTAAAGGCATGGCCGGCGGCGAGGCGCCGTACCGCGCCTGCACCTTCAAAGGTCTTGTTTTCCAGCTCCAGCGCCTGCAGCATCAAGGCGCTGTGCGGGTCCGCCACCTCGCTGTCGCTGGCGATCCGCTCGCCGCTGCCGTCGTACACGGCCAGGGTGGGGAGTTCGCCTGCATCCAGACTCGATTGCTGTTCGGCCGACGGGGCGAGCAGCTGCTCCGGGTCCCAGCTGCTGATGCTCACTGCATTGGCCTGCACCTGCCGGCGCGCCCGGAATTGGTCGATCGCGTCGTCGGTGTCGGTAGCGCGCACGCCGTGGAAGCGGAGGATGTCGCCGTTGGGCGTGGCCGGCGCGCTGGCCTGGCTGTCGAAAATGACGAGGCGGTGCCGCGAGTGGCCGTCGCCCTGGGTATCGTCTTCCTCGCCGGCCTGGTCGTGTTCAAAGCGCCAGTTCAGGCCCTCGGATGCGAGGATGCGCTGGAAGAATTCGAGGTCGCTCTCGCGGTACTGGGTCGTGATCGGGCGCTGCGCCAGCTGCTGGGTAATATCGAAGTCAAAGCGAATGCCGGGATAGTCCGACAGCAGTTCCGTGATGATCTCCTGGGCGTTCTTGTCCTGAAAAATGTAGCTGTCACGGCGTAGCGCCAGCATGGACAGGGCCGGTTCCAGGCGCAGGCGGTAGCGGGCCACGCCGCCGTCGGCGCCTTGCCAGTCGATGCGGGTGCACATGCCGTGCCATGCGCGGCGGCTGCCATCGGGCTGCAGCAGGGCGATGGTCAGTTCTTCGCCGATGAATTCCGCCAGGTCCAGGTCGGCGGACGTGCTGAGGGCATCAATGTCAAAGGCGAACAGTTCGTTGACTGCCTCGCGCCCGGTGAATTGCTCGGCCAGCAGTGATTCCGGCAAACCGCGTTGCTGGGCACTGGTCAGCGTGAACAGGCGCGCATGTTGGCTCAGCCCGGTACCGAGCAGGCCCAGGGAAGACATTTCGGCGAGGATATCCATTGGCACGTTTGTATGGGAGTAAATGCTGGGCTACGAGAGGTGATCTGGGTGCGGCAACAACGTCACCGCTGCAAAAACATTGCTTTAGTTGCCATTGTATATCTTTTCTCATATTGTTCGTAAAATATGGAACGCGATGTCGACGTTCTGGAAGGAGATGTCGCGTCGGGGCGACGGCAGGAATGCACGGGATGCAATGCGGCGGGCCGCCGCGTAGACTGGCCCTGTGCATCTTGGGCCCGCTGTTCTGACAATCCACGGTGCCAATGGAGGCGGAACAGCAGCGCTTAAACAGCGTTTAGAAAAGTGAGCATATGACAAGCGATCCTGATTCTTTCCGACCCGACCGGACCGTGTGGCACGCCGCCATGACCGGTGGCACGATAGCCCTGGTCTTGACCGTGCTGGGGATCGTGGCATTTTTCACCGTTGACTCTTCGCCGGCCCCCTCTGGCTATGCGGGCGCCGCCTATGGCCGGTTTCTTGCGTATGTAATAGGCGCGGCGCTGGTCGCCGCCCTGCTTATCGGCCTGCTGGTGGGTGGCATCCTGTACCGTCGCCGCCGCTCCTGGATCTTCATGTGGGGTGTGATGCTGGTGCTGCTGGGCGGGTTCTTCACATGGATATGGTGGTTGTTCTCGACTGGATGACGGCAGAGCTCATCGCGGTGGATGCCTGCATCTGCATTAACAACGGGAGGTGCGCGCAAGGACGCGAAGCGCAATGGACCAGGAAAGCAAGAGGCGCGTTTTCCAGAAGGGAAAACAAAGTGTCGAGGGGAGTGGGTGATCTGAGCAATGCGAGTGGTGCCGGGAGCCGGAATCACATTTCATAGTGGTTGAAGTCGAAATTGCGGGCTTTTTGTATGGCGCCGAGGCTGCGTATGCCATACAAGCTCTGAAAAGAATGGTCGAAGTAGCGGATGTGTCAAGTGCTATGATTGCGGCCTCCTGTTATTCGAAGCTGTCTCATGCTTGACTTAGTCCAAATACCTACACTTCTTGCTGGCGCGATCGTTGCTGCTGTCACTTCCGCTTTGATTGCTCTGTTCAATGACTTCCGGGCGACCAAGAAACTTCATTCTGAGCAGGGGTTCGCGGCCGGCGCTAGCAAGGTTGCTCGTGAGTACGCCTTGCGTAGCGAGATCTACCTGCCGTTAGCGGTCGCTTGCGATAAGATTATGTCAAGTCTCCCATTTCTGCCCGACGATCGAGAGCAGGATAGGAAAAGTATGACTGAGTACTCTGAGTGCTCAAGCAAGCTTTTGGTAGTAGCGGAAAGCCCCACAGCTCTCCGTCTCCTCGATCTGAACGAGAAGCTCTCGGAGGAACTTGCGACACTTTCAATCCTTGCGCGTGACGTCCGCGAAAAAGCGGCCGGTCTTATCTCCGCAACTGAAGGGATTGCAAGCGCACGTGCCGAGGTGCATTCGGTTGCACTGGAGGTCACCAGCGAAAAGGATAGCCCTTCTAGTGAGGCTTTGGCTGAGCGTATTCATAAGGCAACAGAGCGCGCGTTCGACAATCTGCAGCATCAACACACGCTAAAAACCTTCTTTACGAAGGCTCGTGCTAAGGCGAAGCGAGCATACTTTAGTCACTTGCGTCAGATCCTTCCCGAATTAACTGATAACAGCGCGCGGCTGGTAATTGCGCTACGAGGAGAAATGGCTTTGAAAACCGATGAAGCTGCTTTCTTGGAGCGCCATCGTAGTTCTTGTCGAAAGCTATGCGTCATGATTGACGACATCGTCGCCCGCGCAACCGAGGCTGAGCAACAAGGTCACTAACATTCAGCACTCGGTTGCGCTGGAGCACAAATGTATATATCAATCTCTATTGACAATCGGTCCGCCCCTACGTAATGCGCGCTTCGGCGCCACCGCTCGGAGGAACCAGGCGAACACCCTTACCGTTGCGTAAGCCTCGTTCGCCCCGGAATTCCACTTCAAGCCACCCATTGCGGTGGCTTTTGCATTTGTAGCGCCCACTTCGTGAGGCTATATGCCGCTGCCCGTATCCAGGCCGACCCCTCAGCAGGTGCGAGATTGGATGCGCGCGCCGGCACGCCAGGACAGCCCACCGCCATCGCCTGAGCAGATCAGGCGCGAGCTGGGCTGGAACCTTGTCCACACTACCGGACGGGTTCGGGAGGGCAGATAACGCTGCCAAATCAGCCCGGCCGTTCGAACTATCAGATGTCCTCGATAGCTTTTGCGAAGTTGAGCATCAGCTTCGAATAGTAGGGATTTTTCTCACTCTCAGCGCGGCTGCGCAATATTGCAGGACGCGATCTACGCCCAGGGCCGCACCAAGCCCGGGCCCAAGGTGACCAATGCCAAGGGCGGGCAGAGCGCGCACCAGTTCCGCTGCGCCTTCGACTTCGTGCCGACCGTCAACGGCAAGGCCATGTGGAACGATGCGAAGGCGTATGACACCTGCGGCAAGATCGCCGAGGCCCTGGGCTTCGAGTGGGGCGGCCGCTACACCAATGTTGACAAACCTCACTGCCAATTCACCGGCGGCCTCACCATGGCCGACCTGCGCGCCGGAAAGGAAATCCCATGCAAGCCTTGAGCACTCTCACGCGCGCCGCGGTCAGCGGTGTCTGGAAGCTGGCGGCCGTCGTGCTGCTGATCGTCCTGGTGCTCACGGCGGCTGGCATGGGCTACCACTGGCACTTGGCGGCGCGGGACCGGGATGCGGCACGGGTGGAGCTGGTGGCCGAGCGCGCCAAGAGCGCATCCCTCGCGGCGGCCATCACCCGGCAGAACGAAGCCATCGACGCGCTGGCCAGCGAGAAGGCTCAGGCAGACGCCCGGGGCCAGGCGGCGCTGCAGCTGGCCGCAGCCAATGGGAAGCGATTCGACCAGGCATTGGCCCGCACCCGCGCTGCGAAGGCGACAACCTGCACCGAAGCCATGCCGGCCGTCAATGATGTCTTGGAGTCGATCCGATGAGAAACGTTATCCTGATTCTGCTGGCCGGTTGCATCGCCACGAACCTTGGCTGCGCGACGAAGCCAGAAACCATCGAAGTCAAGGTGCCGGTGATGGTCAAGTGCGTCAAAGCGGTACCCGCGCGCCCGGCGTTCGCAGCCCTGGCGCTGCCTGGCGACGCCAGCGAGGGCGAGAAGGTGCTGGCCCTGGCGCGCGACACGCTGCTGCACTTCAAGTACGAGAGCCAGCTGGAGGCGGTGATTGCCGGGTGCGTTTAAATGTGCCTAGGTTCGATCTTCTAGGATCGCTAGAAGAGCAAAAAAACCAGCGACAGATAGGCTTATCTTGCTCGCCTCGACAAGACTTTGCATCAATTGCGATGATACTGAGGAAAACGTAAGTATCAACAGCGGAAAGAGCGCAGCACCATTTGCAAAAATCGAGCCCGTCTCCCTAGAAATTAGCTTAGCCTTTTCATCGCATAGCCAGTGTCGGTATGCAATGTATATGAACCCGGTTGCGATGGACCCGACATCGACCCAATTTCCATCAATGGTGATGCTAGGAATCGCCACCGCTTATGCAAAGAGATGATTGCTGATCAACCCAGCTGTTGTGCCAATGGCTACGCCAACTGCACGCATATCAATCGGTGCCTCAACCCATCCGAAAAACGCGCCGGCAACGACGGAGCCAATCAATGCGCACCCAGCAATGAAGCGCAATTTATGCACAGTACTATTAAGTTTTTTTGGGTTCGCGAAGCGTCTGTTTTTCATATTATCCCCTTGGATATTGACAATGCCGCTTAGGTTCAGCGGCATGACATGCGGTCAGTGTACCTCAAATTCGGTATGTTTTGTTCCCTTTAGTGAATATGCTACGGTAGCGTACCGAACGATAATATGACCTATATCATAGGCGAACGTTCACAATAAGTAGTTGCTATTTCGTAACAAAGTCGCTAAGAACTGTATGCATGCACAGTGAGGTTAAAGGCTCACCCCGCTCCGTTCCTGGCGCAAGAATGGTCCGTTCAGGTAATGGCCGACCAGCCCGCCGAGCTCGCCCGCACATCACATCGACCGCCTAGCTGACGTCCGGCGCGAGCTTTACTCCGGCACACTTCAGTCGCTGCACGGGTTAGCAAGTCCGCTGTGCAGAGGCCTCCGGAGAGGACTTAAGCCCGATGCCTGAGCAGAGCGGGGAGTAGTGCCAATTCCAAACGAGAGCCATCTGAGCACTCGACCCAGGCTAATGACGATCCCTGAATTGGTTCGCCCATTCTACAACTTCCCCAGCGCGGTATAAAGGCTGCGCACATCGGTCTTTCGACGGCAGGCGGATCGCCTTAGGAAACGAAGGCAGGCACGTGATCTGCTCCCGGACGGTGCGCGGATGGCGCTTGAAGTAGGCCGACACGTCACCATGATCCCAAAGTTGAAATTCAAGGGATATCGCAGGCTGATCCAGTTTTACCAACAAGGCCTCGCAGCGCTTGACCAGGTCCTCCAGCCGCACATTAACGTCGTCCATGACTAAGTCCCCAAACGCAAGCTGTCCAGATAATCGGCCCAGCGCTGCATCATCTTGTGGCGCGCGGGCAAGTGCTTCGTGCGATTGTAGGCCCGGCCGTTCGGATCCTTCACCGCATGGGCAAGCTGGTGCTCAATGAGATCGACGCGCTCGTTCAGGACTTCGTCCATTATCGTACGCGCCATTGCCCGAAACCCGTGCCCCGTCATCATCTCCTTGGTATAGCCCAAGTTCCGCAGCGCTGCATTAATCGTGTTCTCGCTCATGCATCTGTCGTCTGAACGAATGCTCGGGAACACGTACTTTCCATGTGAGGTCATCGGTTCGACGGTCCGGAGAATTGCGACCGCTTGGGTCGCGAGCGGCACCACATGATCTTGCCGCATTTTCATCTTCGTGCCTGGTATCCGCCACTCCGCATTCTCTAGGTCCACTTCCGCCCACTCCATGGAGCGAAGTTCCCCAGGCCGCTGGAACACGAGTGGTGCTAGTCGCAGCGCTGCGACGCAATAGGGGTGCCCGTCATACGTATAGATGGCCTTAAGCAGCCGGGATGCATCTTTTGGTTCGGTGATCGCAGCGTAATGTCGCTGCGGGATCGCTGACAGGGCATCTCCCAGGTCGGCCGTCACATCGCGCTGCGTCAGACCATTGGCTACGCCGAACCGCAGCACCTGGCCGCAGAGCTGCTTTATTTTGTGCGCCGATTCAATCGCGCCGCGAGCCTCGACGACATGCAATGCCCGCAGGACGTCACGCGGGGATATATCCGCAATAGGCATACCGCCGATGACGGGGAATACATTTTTCTCAAGCCAAGCCGTGTTCTTGTCCTGGGTAGTCTGCGCACGGTCGGCTGCCGTTTTACGAAGCCAGTCCCGGGCCACCGATTCGAACGAGTGGAACTCGGCCGCGACGGCGGCCTGCTTAAGCTGGCGCTTCGCGGCAGCCGGGTCAATGCCCTCGGCCCGCTGCTTACGGGCCAAGGCGCGGCGCTCGCGAGCGTCCGACAGGGAGACTGCGGGGTAAGACCCGAAAGTAACACGGTTGGACTTTCCATCGGCCTGCCGATACGCCATCCGCCATACCTTCAGGCCCGTAGGAGCCACTTCCAAGTACATGCCACCGCCGTCCGCCAGGGTGTAAGTCTTCTCTCGCGGTTTCGCCGCTTTAACTTGGGTATCTGTGAGCGGCGTCGCTAACCTTGGCATTTTGCGTCCATAAATGGGTCACCTTCTGACTGATGGACGCAAGTATGGATGCAAAAACTATAGATGGCAATGGAGATTGATGGTGGACGCTGGAGGATAAATCGTCGCATCACCTATGAGCAGAGCTCAAAATTAGATGATATTGGACCTTAATGCATGTGTGCTTGGTGCCGGGAGCCGGAATCGAACCGGCACGCTGTCTCCAGCGCGGGATTTTGAGTCCCGTGCGTCTACCTATTCCGCCATCCCGGCAACGCGAGCCGCATTATGGCCGATTTGCCCCGATACGGCAACTCTTTCAGTCAGCCGCGCTTCATCAATGGCGCTGATACAGGCGGAAGCGTTCGTCGCGGTCTGACGAGCGCCGTCCCTCCCACAGCATTTGCCATTCCGGTCCCATCTGCAGCTGCATTGGTTCCCGATCGTCGCGAATCTTCACGCTGTCCTGCACCAGCAGCAGCGGGCAGGTCTGCGGGGCGCCGGGCGGGGTAAAGTTCAGCCCGCCATAATAGGCGAACGAGGCGCGCTGCGGCTCGCCCACATTGGTGTCAATGCAGTTGATGCCAGCCGGCACATGCTGGGCAATCTGGCGTGCCACCGCGCGGTAGCTCTTGCTGTAATTGAGGCCCGGCAGGAACAAGGTCATCATCAAAATCCACAACAGGATCAGGCCGCCGGACGAGAGCACCACGGCGCGCCACAGCACGGCGGGCTGGCGCGTGATGCGCCACTGCACCAGGAAAATCCAGCCGACGGTGGCCAGCGCAGCTACAGCAAACGGGAAAATCACGAATTCCGGTTTAAAGCCTGGCAAGAGCTTGAGGGCATTCTTGGCAAACTGGGGTGGCCAGCCGGTCAGCTTGGCGATCCAGAACAGCCACAGCACGGCGGCCGCCATGGTCAGCACCATGACCGAGAACCAGTCAATGGCGTTGATGGTGCCGCGCTTGGTGGTGGGCAGGCCGAAAGCGGCCATGATGGCCAGCGGCGGCAGCAGCTTGAGCAGGTCGCCGTTTTCGGGCATGGGGTTGCAGATGATCAGCAGCACCAGCGCGGCCACGAAGGTGACCGGCAGCACGATGTGCAGCAGATGATCCTGGCGCCGCCAGGCATAAATGGCCCAGCCGGCAAACGGCCAGGCAGGCCAGAAAAACCAGATGCCCACGCGCAGGAAAGTCTTGATCGAGGTCCAGTTCGGCAAGCCCAGCTGGCTGGCATTCCACGCCACCCAGGCTGGAATCTGGGCAGCGCTGCGCGCGGACGCCAGCATGGCGGGCACGATCCACACGTGGGTGATCAGTACGCCAATGCCCAATGCCATTGCCAGGTGGCGCAAGGTGCGCGACAGTGGAAACGCCAGCAGGCGGGTGCACAGCAGCAGGGCCAGCACCAGGGTGACGGGCGTCAACCAGCCGCGCGAGAGCGTGAGCGCACCCAGCGACAGGCCGATCAGGGCGGCATTGCGCACCGAGGGCGACTCCACATAGCGCACCGCGCGGTACAGGAAATATGCCACCAGCGAACCCTGCAGCGTGACGGCCAGGGTTTCATGGCTGAACAGGAGCAGGCCCAGGCAGCCCAGATAGATCAGGGCGGCGGTGTCGGCCAGGGTGCGGCCATAGTCGTCCGGTTCCGGCTGGCCGCCAAAGGCCAGGCGCAGGGGTTGCGCTTCGGGCCGGCGGCCCAGGTGGAAGGCGGTATACCAGACCGACATGGCGCCCAGCACGAAAATGCCCATGGTTGACACGCGCGCGGCAATCACGTCGCCCAGCAGGGGGCCAAACAGCTTGATGCACAGCGCGCCCAGCCAGAATGCGAGCGGGCCTTCATCGGCAAACGGGCGGCCGGCAATATTGGGCGCCAGCCAGTCGTGCAGGCTGCCCTGGGCCATGGTCCACATCACGCCAAAGCTGGCGGCGTCTTCTTTCCACAGATCACGGCCGATCAGGCCCGGCAGGATGTACAGCAGGCCCAGCCCGAACAGGGCCCAGCGGGGCAGGGCAAGGGTCGCGGCGGCGGCGAGACGGACTGGCTTCATCAATGATTGGCTGGGGTGAAAGACGACAGGTCGTAGTATCAACGAAAAAAAAGCAGCCGGGGGCTGCTTTTTTGTGTGCGCGGCAAAAACTTAGCCGTTTGCCACCGCGGTCTTGGAACCCACGGCGCCGAACTTCTGGCGGAATTTCTCGACGCGGCCGGCGGTGTCGACAATCTTGTGCTTGCCGGTGTAGAACGGGTGCGATTCAGCCGACACCTCGATCTTGACGAGCGGGTATTCTTTACCTTCGTGCTCAATCTTTTCGCGGGTCTGGATGGTCGAACGGGTGACGAATTTGAAGTCGCACGACAGGTCGTGGAACACAACGTCGCGGTAATCTGGATGGATATCTTTACGCATGGTCTTGCCTCGGTTGGTTAGGTAGCCAAACAGCACTTCGTCGGTCAATCTTGCTTCGTGACCCGGTTGCCGCTCACTTGCCAGGGTTAAATACTGCAACCGGCGATTATACACGGCTTGTTCCAGCACTGGCAAGACCGGGGCCCGGATGCAACAATGGACGGCAAGCCGTCCATTGTGATGATTCAACAGGTCAGGCTACGCTTAGCCGCCGCGCCGCATCATGTCGAAGAACTCATTATTGTTCTTCGTGGCCTTCATCTTGTCGAGGATGAACTCCATCGCCTCGATCTCGTCCATCGAGTACAGCAGCTTGCGCAGGATCCAGATCTTTTGCAGCTGGTCAGCCTTGATCAAGAGTTCTTCGCGGCGGGTGCCGGACTTGTTCAGGTTAATGGCTGGATAGACACGCTTCTCGGCCAGGCGGCGCTCGAGGTGGACTTCCATATTGCCGGTGCCCTTGAATTCCTCGTAAATCACGTCATCCATGCGCGAACCGGTCTCGATCAGCGCGGTGGCGATGATGGTGAGCGAACCGCCTTCTTCGATGTTGCGGGCTGCGCCAAAGAAACGCTTGGGGCGCTGCAGCGCGTTGGCATCCACACCACCGGTCAATACCTTGCCTGACGCAGGGATCACGGTATTGTAGGCGCGGGCCAGGCGGGTGATCGAGTCGAGCAGGATGATGACGTCTTTCTTCATCTCCACCAGGCGCTTGGCTTTTTCCAGCACCATTTCGGCGACCTGGACGTGGCGCGTGGCCGGCTCATCGAAGGTGGAGGCCACCACTTCGCCGCGCACCGAACGCTGCATCTCCGTCACTTCTTCGGGGCGCTCGTCGATGAGCAGCACGATCAGGGTGCAATCAGGATGGTTGGCAGTAATGGCGTGGGCAATGTGCTGCAGGATGACCGATTTGCCGGACTTGGGCGAGGCCACCAGCAGGCCGCGCTGGCCCTTGCCGATCGGGGCGATCAAGTCGATGATGCGGCCGGTAATGTTTTCCTGGCCCATCATTTCGCGCTCAAGGCGCAGGGGCTCGTTCGGGTGCAGCGGGGTCAGGTTCTCGAACAGAATGCGGTGCTTGCTCGCTTCCGGAGATTCGCCATTGACCTTGTCGACCTTGACCAGCGCGAAATAGCGCTCGCCGTCCTTGGGCGTACGGACTTCGCCTTCGATCGAATCGCCCGTGTGCAGGTTGAAACGGCGAATTTGCGAAGGGGAAATGTAAATATCGTCGGTGGACGCCATGTAGCTGGCGTCCGGCGAGCGCAGGAAGCCGAAGCCGTCAGGCAACACTTCGAGGGCGCCATCGCCAAAAATCTGTTCACCTGATTTTGCGCGCTTCTTGAGAATGGCGAACATCAGTTCTTGCTTGCGCAGGCGGGCTGCGTTGTCGATATCGAGGCCGATTGCCATCTCTAATAGAGCAGAGACGTGCATCGCCTTCAGTTCAGATAAATGCATGTTTGAGTCCCGTGACGGGAAGTAAAGGTAGGGGAGGGAACTGCGTGGGTTAGTCAAGGACGGCAGGGCGGGCGCGCTGCCGTCACCGTTTCTTTAGATGTTGCTGTCGATGAAGGCGGTCAGCTGGCCCTTGGCCACGGCGCCAACTTTCTGGGCGGCGACCACGCCATTCTTGAACAGGATCAGGGTCGGGATGCCGCGGATGCCGAACTTGGCCGGAATGGCCTGGTTGGCGTCAACGTCCATCTTTGCCACGATCAGCTTGCCTTCGTAATCCTTGGCCACTTCTTCGAGGATGGGCGCGATGGCCTTGCACGGACCGCACCACTCGGCCCAGAAGTCGACCAGGACCGGACGCTCGGACTTGAGCACGTCGGTTTCAAAGGATGCATCGCTGATGTGTTTAATATTTTCGCTCATGTATTCCTCAATCGAGGTAGGGGGTCAATAACGCCTGGAAGTTCCGGCTTGCGCTTGTTGCCACATATGCTGCAACACTGAAGTGGTGACGCCGTGTGCAATTTTCAATCTGTGGGAGCGGCTTCCGCGCTTGGAGCGCCCGGCCACGGGCAAGAGGGTATCAGGCGGGGATTTAGTTGAAATAATAACCTATTTTCCAGAATGTGTCGTCAGATTGTACAAATTGCCGGACGCGCCACCAAGGCCCTTGAGCGCCGCCTGCAAATCGGCCCGCGCCAGCGGCTTTTCAAACGAGCCGATCACGTTCAGACCGTGGGCCCGGGCCAGCCGTTCGGCCGAGCGGCGCACCCCTGCATCCATGCCCGAGAGCAGCAGGATGCGGCCCGAAAAGCGGGCATTGGCCGCCGCCGTCATGAATTCGATGCCATCCATGTCCGGCATCGACAGGTCGCAGATCAAGAGCTCGGGTGCATTGGCGCCCAGCGCCGCCAGGGCGCCGTGGGCGTGCGACTCGCGCCGCACCTCGAACTGGCCAAGCTCGTCGAGCATGTCGGCCAGCAGTTCGAGCATGAAAGGATCGTCGTCCAGCAGCAGCACGCGGGCCAGGGGAGCGCGCGGGGACGCGGTGTCAAGGTTGCTCATGTCAACAATGTGTGGATGTAAGTGGGCATTATGGTGGAACTTCGGTCTTGGCAGCACACTGCTTGCCTGAAAAAGCGGCGCCCGTTGCGCGGCGATCACGTATCGCTGGCAAAGGTGGTGTTCTGCATGATGTGCTCGGTTATCTGCTCAAGCAGCAGCCACATCTGCGCAATATGGTCGTGCGCCTCATGCAGCGCGGCCGGGACGTCCGCCGGCAAGTCTTCCAGCTGCTGGCACAGCGCGGCCATGCCGAGGGCGCCCACGGCGCGCGCCGAGGACTTGGTACGATGGCCCAGTTCATGCAGACGGGCGAGTTTGCCTGCGGCCAGGGCCTGGTCCATCTCTGCCAGGCCGTCCTGGGTCGTTTGCAGGAATTTAAAGGCGAACTTGCGCACCTTGGTCGGGTCATAGCTTAACAGCCTGGCCAGGATGGTCAGGTCAATGATGGCCGGGTCGCCCGCCAGCATGGTGCGGTAGCTGGCGCTCGCTCTCGTTTTTGGCGCGCTGGCTTCCGCCGCCTGCGCATGCGGCGGAAGCCAGCGCGCCACTGTCTGGTAGAGCAGGGCAGGCTGGATGGGCTTGCTGATAAAGTCATCCATGCCTGCGGCCATGCAGCGCTGGCGGTCTTCGCTGGTGGCCGTGGCCGTCATGGCCAGCACGCGCAAGCCCTGCAGGGCCGGGTCCAGGCGGATCAGGCGCGTCGCTTGCAAGCCGTCCATGACGGGCATCTGCACGTCCATCAGCACGCAGTCAAACGGCGCTGTGGCCAGCAGGTCCAGTGCTTCCAGGCCATTTTGGGCCAGGCGCACGTCGCAGAGCGCTTCTTCCAGCAACTCCAGCGCGATCTGCTGGTTGAAGGTATTGTCTTCCACCAGCAAGATGCGGGCACCGCGCAGGGCCGGCGGCAGGGTACCGGCCGTCGCCGCTGGTGGGGGCGCCTCGGCGGGCGCGGCAAGCTTGCCCACGCGCGCCGTGAACCAGAAGGTGCTGCCCCTGCCCGGTGCGCTTTCCACCCCCACCGTCCCGCCCATCAGCTGGGCCAGCTGGCGGCAGATGGCCAGGCCCAGCCCGGTGCCGCCGTATTCGCGGGTGGTCGAGGTATCGGCCTGCTGGAATGACTGGAACAGCTTGCCCGCTTCCTGCGCGCTCAGGCCGATGCCGGTATCGGCCACCTCGAAGCGCAGCAGGCAATCCTCGGGCCCGTCGTCGGCCAGGCGCACGCGCACCGTCACGCTGCCGCTGTCGCTGAACTTGACGGCGTTGCTGGTGTAATTGATCAAGACCTGGCCCAGGCGCAGCGGGTCGCCGCGAAGGAACGCGGGCAGGGCTGGGTCGCATGCGAATTCCAGCGCCAGGTGCTTGCTGGCGGCCCTGGGCGCCATGACCGTGGTCACCGTTTCGATGACCTGGCCCAGCGTGAACGGCACCTGCGCGATGTCGAGCATGCCCGCTTCGATCTTGGAAAAGTCGAGGATGTCATCAATGATTCCCAGCAGGTGCTCGCCGGCGAAATGGATCTTTTCAATGTAGTCGCGCTGGCGCGGATTGAGGCCCGTCTTGAGCGCCAGGTAAGCCATGCCGATCACCCCGTTCATGGGCGTGCGGATTTCATGGCTCATGTTGGCCAGGAAGCGGCCCTTGGCCTGGCTGGCTTCCTCGGCCACCTGCTTGGCCAGGTCAAGCTGCTCGGTGCGCTGCTGGACGCGCTCTTCCAGGTGTTCGTTCAATTCGCGCAGCTCGCGTTCGGCCTCGATGCTGTCGGTGATATCGACCAGCATGCAGATCAGGTACTCGGGCTGGCGCTGGTCGTTGAACACCGGCTTTTTGATGGTGCGGATGAACTGCTTGCGGCCGGTGCTGCCATTGGTGGCCGGAGCCACGTAGTCGATCATGGCGCCGCTCTCGAAGGCATCGCGTTCGCGCGCACTGTTGGCGGCCAGCTGGGCGGTCGTCAGGCCAAACTGGGTGGCACAGGCATTGTTGACCAGGGTGATGCGGCCGGCCGGATCCTTGATGTACAGGCCAATTGGCAGCATCTGGATGATCTCCTGCAGGCTGGCAGCGAGCGCCTTCAGGGCCTGCTCCGCGCGCAGTCGCTCGCTGATGTCGCGCAGCGATACAATCATGACCGGCTGGCCCTGCAGCTGCATGGGCGTGGCATTGACCTCGGCCGAAAAGCTGCTGACATCACGGCGCCAGGCTGTCAGCACCCGGTTCGGGATGCCGGCCGCGGGCGTGCTTTGACCCGGCATGTCCGGCGCCAGGCGCGTGGCCGGCATGCCGACCAGTTCCTCGCGCGTGTAGCCAAAGCTGGTGGCGCACAGCTGGTTGGCATAGCGGATGCGGCCATCGCGGTTCAATACCAACATCGCCTCGGGCGAGGCCTCGAGCACGGCGCGCACGCGCGCTTCGTCGGCTTCCTTGCGTTCGCCGATATCGGCCATGGTGCCGGTCATGCGGGTGGGCTGGCCGTGTGCGTCGCGCGCGATGACGATGCCGCGCCCCAGCATCCACTTCCAGCTGCCATCCTTGCAGCGCATGCGAAATTCGCACGACAGACGCGCGCGGTCCTGGGTGCCTGCTTCCGTAAACAGCTTGAGCTCGTGGCGAAAGCGCGGACTGTCGTCCGGATGCATGTGCATCAGCCACTGGCTGAAACTGATCTCGAATTCATCCGGCCCGTAGCCAAGCAGTTCCTTGTAGCGCGGCGACAGGGTGATCTCCCCTTTTGGCCCGGTCCATTCCCACATTCCCTCGCCCGAGCCTTCCAGCGCAAAGCCCCACAGGTCTTCGGCGCTGGTGAGCTGTTCGCGCGTCGTACGCAGGGCGCGCCGTTCGGCCCGCAGCGTTGCGGCCAGCGCCGCGAAGCGCCATGCCACGAACCCTGCCGCCACCAGCAGCAGCATCGAGGCGGTCAGGGTGACGTCGAGCATGCGCAGGCTCACGCGCGGGACCAGTGCGGCGAAGCTGCGCACCATAAAACGGGCGCAGGCGGCGGTGAGAGCGCGGCCAGGTCGGCGCCTTGTTCTGGCAGCGGTGTGGCCGGGCCAGCGCCTTGCTCTGGTAATTTCGCGGCCAGTGCATCGTCCTGCTCCGGCCTCTGCGCGCCGCCGGAGCGCAGCGCCAGTGGCAGCACGAACGTGCCCACTTTGCCCTGGCGGGCCACATGCGGGATGCGCGGCTGCGGCGGCACCGGGTGCGGCGCCGCTGATGTAGCCGGTACATGCTTGGGGATGGGAAGGTCGGTGGGTGTCGGCGTGCGGAGCGTACGCACCCGGACCCGCCAGCGGACCAGGCACGTTGGGGCAGGCGCAGGGCGACACAGAGGGGCGTTCATCCCGTCGATGCCTGTTAGTTATTGAACAAATAAGCGCATGCGTCATTCTAAATGATGCATGAAAATTGTTTCAAATAATCTTCAGTGGCTGGTGATAGAAAATTTCAAAAAGCCTAGATAAATGAAATAATCGCTCATCCGACGCTGCCGGCGAACTGGTACAGCTGGCCCGGGTGCCACATCGTGACCACCGACGCCACCTTGCCGAGGGCGCGGGTGCGGCGTTTAAGGACCAGGCAGCACTGGCCCGGCTCGATCGTGAGCATGGCCGCGATATCGCGCGGGGCGTGCAGGGCTTCGATGCTGTAGGTGGCGTCCTGCAGGGGGGCCGCCTGCATCAGGTGTTCATTGGGCGTGGTGGTGCTGAAGTCCACGTTCATGTAATCGGGGGCGCAGGCGGGATTGACCCAGCGGTCCTCGACCTGGATCGGCACCTCGTTCTCGCAGTGGACAATCACCGAATGGAACAGCATGTCCCCGGCCTGCAGGTCGAACTGGAGCGCGAGCACATCGGGCGCGCGAACCTTTTCGAGTACATGCAGGCTACTGCGATGGCGATGGCCGCGGGCGCGGATCTCGTCGGCGATGCTGCGGATCTCGACCAGCGTGGCCTGGTATTTTTGCGGCGCCACGAAGGTGCCGGAGCCCTGGCGGCGGGTGAGGACCTGTTCCGCCGTCAGTTCGCGCACGGCGCGGTTCACCGTCATGCGCGAGACCCCGAACTGGCGCACCAAGGCCTGTTCGGACGGGACCACATCGCCTTCCTTCCAGCGTCCGGCGGCAATCTCGCCGAGCAGGTAGTCTTTGATGCGCTGGAAAATGGGCGTGCTGTCTTGCGCGATCGGATCTTCCAAACTACTCTCCTGGGAACAGGGCAAAAAGCCGATTCTAGCATCGCCGGGCCAGTTCGATTCAAAAGCAAGGTGCGGGAAGCGGGCGGCCGGACGGCGCGCTACCATGGCCTCTTACCACACATCGCAGGAACCGCCATGCAGGCAGCACAGACAACCCGGGACCACTACGCCAGTGACAGCGCGCGCTGGGACGCGGTGCAGGCACGCGACAGCGGGGCCGACGGCATCTTCTATTACAGCGTGCGCAGCACCGGCGTGTACTGTCGGCCTTCGTGTGGGGCGCGTCCGGCGCTGCGCAAGAATGTCGCCTTCCATGCCAGCGTCAGCGAGGCCGAGGCGGCGGGATTTCGGCCCTGCCAGCGTTGCAAGCCGGACCAGCCGCCGCTGGCCGAGCGGCATGCCCTGATCGTGGCCGAGGCTTGCCGCCTGCTCGATACGCAAGAGCAGATGCCGGACCTGGACAGCCTGGCCGCATCGAGCGGGATGAGCCGCTTTCACTTCCACCGTGTTTTCAAGGCCCATACCGGGGTCACGCCGCTCGCGTATGGCGCCGCGTGCCGCGCTCGGCGCCTGGCGCGGGAACTGGCGCAGGCGCCAAGCGTGACCGAGGCCCTGTATGCGGCCGGCTTCAATTCGAGTGGGCGTTTTTACGCGCAGGCGGGGGCGCGGCTGGGCATGACGCCGGTGCGCTACCGTGCCGGCGGGAGCGGCATGGCAATCCGCTTTGCGGTGGGCCAGTGTTCGCTCGGTGCCATCCTGGTGGCGGCAACAGACAAGGGCATCTGCGCCATTTTGCTGGGGGACGATGCCGGGCAGCTGGTGCGCGATCTGCAGGACCGGTTTCCGGCCGCGCAGCTTGACGGTGCCGATGCCGGGTTCGCGGCGACGGTGGCGCAGGTCGTGGGCTTTGTCGAAGCGCCGGCGCTGGGATTGTCGCTGCCGCTGGATGTGCGCGGGACCGCGTTCCAGCAGCGCGTGTGGGAAGCGCTGCGCCAGGTTCCGAGTGGCAGCACGGTGAGCTACGCGGCGCTGGCTTCTGCCATCGGGCTGCCGGCGGGCGCGCGGGCCGTGGCCGGCGCCTGCGCCGCCAACCCGGCGGCGGTGGCCATCCCCTGTCATCGCGTGGTGCGGCACGACGGCGGCCTGTCCGGCTACCGCTGGGGCGTCGAACGCAAGCAGGCGCTGCTGGACCGCGAGCGCGGCCCCACCTAAACAATTTCCTCCCACCAGGGTCAGACCACTTAAACGCACCAAAATCAATTTCCTACCGCCAGGGTCAGATACCGTCTTGAATTGCAAGCCCGGATTGCAAGTAATTTGCATCGAAGGGCTTGTTTGACCGCAGGACCCCGTAGATCAGATGTGCCAGCTTACGCATGACAGCGCTGACCACGGCCATCTTGGCCAGGCCGTTGTCCGATAAGCGGGCCGCAAAGGCCCTGAGTATCGGGTTGTGCGTCTTGGCCACCACGCCCGGCATGTACAGCGCTGCTCGCAGTTGACCACTGCCGATTCGGCTGATCATGGTCCGGCCTCTTACCGAACTGCCCGATTGCCGTTGCTTGGGAGTGACGCCGATGTAAGCGGCGAAGGCCTTGGCGCTGCTGAACTTTCGCACATCGCCCGCATAGCTGATGACTTTGGCTGCCGTGGCGCGTCCCACGCCCGGAATCGTCGTCATTAGCTCAACGTCAGCCCGCATCCCAGGATCGCTATCGATATGGGTGTCGATATCGTTCTTGAGCTGCGCGATCTGGGCATCCAGCCAGTCCACGTGCTCTTTGGTGTGCTTGGCCAAGTCAGTTTGCCCGGCGAACTCATGCGCTTCAATCCGGTTTGCTTCCTGCTGGCGGATATCCTGAAGTGCACTGAGGCGCTCCACCCATCCACGCAACAAGCGCTCAGCTGGCGGCGGTGCCACCCAAGGTTCCGGCGTCATTGCTCGGCAATACCGAGCAATAACGCCGGCATCGACCTTGTCGTTCTTGTTTCGAATGTTTTCGCTCTGAGCGAAGCCTTTGATGCAGCCTGGATTGACGATGCTGACCTTCATGCCAACTGCCTGCAGATTGAGCGCTACGGGCTCGCTGTAGATGCCGGTTGACTCCATGCAGGCGTGGACTGTCGTCACATCGACTTTTTGCTTGGTCACCCAGTTCGCCAGCTCGGCGTACCCGGCCTTGCTGTTTTCAACGACCTTGTTCTTCAGTTTGCCGCCTTCCAACAGCGCGGCGTCCAACTTCTTCTTGCTGACATCAATTCCCAGAATGGGAGCGTGCGTAGTTTCCATTTGTTGACCTGTCTCGTATGCAGGCTCTAAGGCCTAAGATACCGTCCGGACTTGCAAGGAAAAACGGGCAAAGGCACCTATCTGACCCACAGACTACTCGTCTCCGACCACGCCGATGTCACTCTGCCCGACCAATAAATCTGGCCCACATTCTGCCAAATTTTCGGTAACTCCAATATACGAGACCACTTTAACGGGCAAAAAGAAATTGTTTTCCTTCCCACAGGTAGTTGATCCACTGTGAATATGTGTGTGCTTTGCCGGCGCGCACAGTTTACTGCTGCAGCTTGACGCGCTCAGCGGCATGTCCGGTGGCTTGTGCAATCGCACGCCGGAATTTGAAGTTGCCGCAAGCATAGTTGTGATTAGTTGCATCGCGCAGATTGTCGACTTCATCACCCGCGATGCCTGCCAGCACAAGTTCGCGATAAGCCGTTTCCCGTTCAAAATGATTATTGCCGAGCGCTTGGTACAGCGCATGCGCTACGACGAGATCGTCTCGGGCGCCAAAGGCGTTGGCGTGGTAGCTGGACCATCGATAGTGCAACGGATCTGCGACAATGCCCGCGCGTACCGGGTTCAGTTCCACATAGCGGTAGCACACCATCAAATATGTCTCGTCATGGACCGGGCATGATTTATACCGCCCGTCCCACAGGGTTCCCGTTCTTTCATGGCGCTTGTTGAAATAACGCACGTAGCGCTCCCCAACGGACTTCATCATCCGCGCCGCGCTTTCCTCCTTATCTGGCGTAGCGAGTACGTGCACGTGATTTGACATCAGGACATAAGCGTGGACCGAACAGGAGGCGAGCTGTGCAGCCTTGTGAAGCATGCCCAGATAGACCAGATAATCAGCTTCGGCCAAGAAACATCGTTGTCTGTTATTGCCGCGCTGGATGATGTGCAAGGGCACGCCACTGCTTACAAGTCTCGGACGGCGGGGCATAGGCTCTCCTGAACAGGGAAAAGTGAAAACTGTACGGAGCAAGATCGTCGGCCATGCCGACAAAAAGCAAGCGAACCGCATTTATCAAGCGCCGCAGAGACATGCCGCCAGGAAGATAGTTGCTTTTGCCGCGTTTAAGTGGTCTGACCCTGGCAGGAGGAAAATGATTTTGGCGCGTTTAAGTGGTCTGACCCTGGTTGAAGGAAAGTGTGGCCGGGGAAGTTTGGGCGCGCTACACTTGGCCTTTGCTTACTTTCCCTGGAGTGTTTGATGCGCCTGATTCATGCTTCCCTGTTTGTATTGACCGCCACCGGCATCATCGGCGCGGCCAGCGCCGATACCGTCATCGAGAACGCCAACGGCTATACGCTCAACGCGAACAATGAGCTGGTACGCTTCTCCACCATGGCTTTTGATGACAAGGGTAGGATCGTGGCCGTGGGTGATGCTGCCAGGGCGCGCGCCAAGTCGGCCACCACGCGCCGCATCGACATGCAGGGCAAGACCGTCATCCCGGGCCTGATCGACGCCCACGGCCATGTGTTCGGCCTTGGCGAACAGCTCACCCAGATCGACCTGGCCGGCACCGCTTCGCTGGCCGATGCACTCGCCGCCGCCAGCACTTACGCCAAGGCCAATCCGTCCCTCGCCTGGCTGCGCGGGCGCGGCTGGAACCAGGAGATCTGGAAGCTGGGTCGCTTCCCGACCGCCAGCGAACTCGATGGCGCCGTGGCCGACCGCCCGATGTGGCTCGAACGCGTCGATGGCCACGCCGGCTGGGCCAATTCGCGCGCCCTGCAGCTGGCCGGGATCACCAACAGCACGCCCGATCCGGTCGGCGGCAAGATCATGCGCGACGCAAACGGCGCCGCCACCGGCGTGCTGGTGGACGCGGCGATGGAACTGGTCACCAGGGCCATGCCGCCGTTGACCGATGCCCAGTCGCGCAGCATGCTCGATCGCTCGCTGCACACCATCGCCGCCATGGGCCTGACCAGCGTCCATGACGCGGGTGTGAACGTGGCCCAGGATGCGATCTATCGCCAGTACGCCGACAGCGGCAAGCTCACCACGCGCGTGTACGGCATGATCGGCGCCGTCGGCGCAGACTTTGACCGCCTGGCCAGGTCCGGCCCCCTCAAGTCGTATGCCAGCGACATGTACGCGCTGCGCTCGGTGAAGCTGTACTCGGACGGCGCCCTGGGCAGCCGCGGCGCGGCGCTGCTGGCCCCCTACAGCGATGAGCCGAAGTCGCATGGCTTGCTGTTCGCGCAAAGCGCGGACATGGTCGGGCAGATGGAAAAGGCGATGAAGCGCGGCTACCAGGTCAATGTGCACGCCATCGGCGACGCCGGCAACCGCCAGATCCTCGACGGCTACCAGCAGCTGCTGCGCAAGCACCCCGGCGCCAAAGACCAGCGCCATCGCATGGAGCACGCGCAGGTGGTAGCGCTGAGCGACATTGCGCGCTTCAAGACGCTCGGCATCGTGCCGTCGATGCAGCCAACCCACGCCACGTCCGACATGAACATGGCCGAGCAGCGCGTGGGCGCGGACCGCATCAAGGGCGCCTACGCCTGGCGCACCTTCCTCAAGCAGGGTTCGCGCATTGCCTGCGGCTCGGACTTCCCGGTCGAGTCGTCCAACCCGTTCTTCGGCATCCACGCAGCAGTCACGCGCCAGGATGCGGCGGGCAAGCCGGCCGGCGGCTGGTATGCCAATGAGGCGATGACACTCAAGGAAGCCTTCCGCTGCTTCACGCTCGACGCGGCGTATGCCGGGCACCAGGAAAAAGTATTAGGCTCCCTGGAAAAGGGCAAATGGGCCGACTTTGTCGTCATCGATCAGGATCTGTTCACCATGCCGGCCAAGGATATCCACAAGGTGGGCGTGCTGCAGACCTGGGTCGCGGGACGGCAGGTGTTCGAGAAAAAATAGGCGCATGCCCGACCGGGAGGACGGTAAAAAGATTTGACTTAGTTGTATATACAACTTAGACTTTGAGCATGTCCGGCGGCGCGTGCGGCTATCATTCATGGCGACGCGCGCTGTCTCTCACCTCTCAAGGAGCTGTCATGACCACCGATTCCACCCTCATGGGCGACGATCCCCGCTTCGACGCCACACGCGTCATCAAGGCCCCGCGCGGCACTGAGCTGGCCTGCAAAAGCTGGCTCACCGAGGCTGCCTACCGCATGATCCAGAATAACCTGGACGCGGAAGTGGCGGAAAATCCCCAGCACCTGGTGGTCTACGGCGGCATCGGCCGCGCGGCCCGCAACTGGGCCTGCTATGACCAGATCCTCGCCTCACTGCGCGAGCTGGAAGACGATCAGACGCTCCTGATCCAGTCCGGCAAACCGGTCGGCGTATTCCAGACCCACCCAGACGCGCCGCGCGTGCTGATCGCCAATTCCAACCTGGTGCCCAAGTGGGCCAACTGGGAACACTTCAACGAACTCGATCGCAAGGGCCTGTTCATGTATGGCCAGATGACGGCCGGCAGCTGGATCTACATCGGCACCCAGGGCATCGTGCAGGGCACCTACGAGACATTCGCGGAAGCGGGCCGCCAGCACTTTGGCGGCGACTGGGGCGGACGCTGGATTCTCACCGCGGGCCTGGGCGGGATGGGCGGCGCGCAGCCCCTGGCCGCCACCTTCGCCGGCGCCGTGTCGCTCAATATCGAGTGCCAGCAGTCGAGCATTGACTTCCGCCTGCGCACCCGCTACCTGGACAAGCAGGCCAGGGATATCGATGACGCGCTTTGCCTGATCAAGGAGCACACGGCACGGCGCGAAGCGGTCTCCATTGGCCTGCTCGGCAACGCGGCCGACGTGCTGCCCGAACTGGTGCGCCGCGCCAGGGCCGGCGGCATCGTGCCCGACCTGGTCACCGACCAGACTTCCGCCCATGACCTGATCAATGGCTACCTGCCCAGCGGCTGGACGGTGGAGCAGTGGAAGGCGGCGCAGAAGGATCCGGCGCAGCACGCGGCATTGCAGCAGGCCGCCGCCGCGTCGTGCGCGGTCCATGTGCAGGCCATCCTCGACTTCCATGCGATGGGTGTCAAGGCGGTCGATTACGGCAACAACATCCGCCAGGTAGCGCTCGATCATGGCGTGGCCAATGCCTTTGACTTCCCAGGTTTTGTGCCGGCCTACATCCGGCCCCAGTTCTGCGAAGGCCGCGGCCCGTTCCGCTGGGTGGCGCTGTCGGGCGACCCGGAAGACATCTACAAGACCGATGCCAAGATCAAGGAGCTGTTCCCGGAGCACCAGCAGGTGCACCGCTGGCTCGACATGGCGCGCGAACGGATCGCCTTCCAGGGCCTGCCGGCCCGCATTTGCTGGCTGGGGCTGGGCGAACGCCACATCGCGGGCCTGGCCTTTAACGAGATGGTGCGCAGCGGCGAACTCAAAGCACCGGTTGTCATCGGGCGCGATCACCTCGATACCGGTTCTGTGGCCAGCCCCAATCGCGAAACCGAGAGCATGCGAGACGGTACCGATGCGGTGTCCGACTGGCCGCTGCTCAACGCCATGCTCAATACGGCCGGCGGCGCCACCTGGGTATCGCTCCATCATGGCGGCGGCGTGGGCATGGGTTACTCGCAGCATTCGGGCGTGGTCATCGTGGCCGATGGCACCGATGCCGCCGCCAGGCGCCTGGCTCGCGTGCTGGTCAACGACAGCGGCTCGGGCGTGATGCGCCACGCCGATGCGGGCTACGACACCGCAATCGCCTGCGCCAAGCGCAACAACCTCAATCTCCCGATGGTCAAATAATATGAGCACTATGAGTACGCACAACAGCAGCACCGGCTGGACCCTGACACCGGGCAAGATGACCATGGCCGATCTGCGCGCCGTGTGGGCCGCCCCCGCGCACCTGACGCTTTCGCCCGATGCCTACCCCGTCATCGCAGCTTCCGCCGCGGCGGTGCAGGCCATCGTGGCCAGGGGCGACGCGGCCTATGGCATCAATACCGGCTTCGGTATCCTGGCCAAGACCCGCATCCCGGACGAAAAGCTGGAGGAACTGCAGCGCAACCTGATCCTGTCGCATTCGGTCGGCACCGGCGAACTGCTGTCGGACGCGGTGGTGCGCCTGATCATGCTGATGAAAATCGGCAGCCTGGCGCGCGGCTTTTCCGGCGTGCGTCCCCTGATCGTCGATACCCTGATCGCGCTGTACAACGCAGGCATCATGCCGGCCATCCCGGCCAAGGGCTCGGTGGGCGCGTCGGGCGACCTGGCGCCGCTGGCGCACATGACGCTGGCGATGCTGGGCGTGGGGCCGGTGCGCGTCAACGGCCTGCTGATGGAGGCGGTCGACGCGCTCAAGCAGGCCGGCATCGAGCCGGTGGTGCTGGCGGCGAAAGAGGGCCTGGCCCTGATCAACGGGACCCAGGTGTCGGCGGCGCTGGCCCTGCATGGCCTGTTCATGGCCGAGCGCCTGCTGGAAGCGGCCATGGTGGCCGGCGCCCTGTCGCTGGACGCGGCCAAGGGTAGCGATGCGCCGTTCGACGCGCGCGTGCACGAGGTGCGCGGCCAGCCGGGCCAGATCGCTGCAGCGTCCATCTATCGCCAGCTGGTCGCTTCGAGCGCGATCCGCGCCTCGCACCTGGAAGGCGACGAGCGCGTGCAGGATCCGTACAGCCTGCGCTGCCAGCCCCAGGTCATGGGCGCCATCATGGACCTGATCGGCAACGTGAGCCGCACCCTGCTGATTGAAGCGAACGCCGTCACCGACAATCCGCTGATCTTCCCGGACGCCGGGGCGCCGGACCGCGGCCAGATCATCTCGGGCGGTAACTTCCACGCCGAGCCGGTGGCCTTTGCGGCCGACACGCTGGCGCTGGCCATCGCCGAAATCGGCGGCCTGGCCGAACGCCGCATCGCGCTCCTGATCGATGCCACGCTGTCCGGCCTGCCGCCATTCCTGGTGCGTGAGCCGGGCGTCAATTCCGGTTTCATGATCGCGCACGTCACGGCGGCGGCGCTGGCGTCAGAAAACAAGTCGCTGGCCCATCCGGCCAGCGTGGACAGCCTGCCAACCTCCGCCAATCAGGAAGACCATGTGAGCATGGCCACCTTCGCGGCGCGCCGCCTTGACGATATGGCGCAAAATACGGCAGTCATCGTCGGCATCGAACTGCTGGCCGCTGCCCAGGGCATCGATTTCCATCGTCCGCTCAAGTCGTCGCCGCACCTGGAGCATGTGCATTCGCAGCTGCGCCAGAAGGTGCCGTTCTTCGATGCCGACCGCTTCTTCGCGCCCGATATCGAGGCGGCCAGGCAGATGGTGGTCAATGGAGAACTGAGCGCGTCGTGCAAGGCGCTGTTCGCGTCGCTGTACGCATAAAGCCGGAGGTTGAGCATGGATTTCGCATTCAAGGAAGGCACGATCCCCCTGCTGGTGTCGATGCCGCACGTGGGCACCGATATCCCGGACGATATCGCCGCCCGCCTGGCGCCCTGCGCGCTGGAGCGCGCCGACACCGACTGGCACCTCAGGGAGCTGTACGGTTTCCTCGACGAGATGGGGGCCTCCACCATCTCGGCGCGCTGGTCGCGCTATGTGATTGACCTGAACCGCCCGCCGGAAGACACCAACCTGTATCCGGGCCTGTCCACCACCGGCCTGTGCCCGGTCGACACCTTTGGCAGCGAGGCGCTGTACCGCGAGGGCGACAATCCGGACCAGCAGGAAGTGCAGCAGCGACTGGTGCGCTACTGGCAGCCGTATCATGACCAGCTGCGCGCCGAACTTGAGCGCATGCTGGCCATTCACGGGCGCGTGGTGCTGTGGGATGCGCATTCCATCGCCTCGGTGGTGCCGCGCTTTTTCGAGGGTCGCCTGCCGGACCTCAATTTCGGCACGGCCCAGGGCACGACGTGCGACGCGCAGCTGGAAGCTGCGGTGGTCGCCGTGGCCCGCGCCCAGGGCGAATTTACGGTCGCCGTCAACGGCCGCTTCAAGGGCGGACATATCACCCGCCACTATGGCCAGCCGCAGGCCAATGTGCACGCGATCCAGCTTGAAATGTGCCAGTGCCTGTACATGGATGAAGCGGCGCCGTTTGCCTACCGGCCGGAACACGCGGCCAAGGTGCAGCCGCTGCTGCGCAAACTGCTCGAATCGGCCGTGGACTGGGTGCGCGCATGACGATTGCCACGTCCCTGTTCGCGCGCCACGCCCTGCTGCCGGACGGCTGGCAGGACGATGTGCGCATTCAATGGGACGGCGCCGGCGCCATCACGGCCGTCAAGGCCGGCGTGCAGCAGCAGGCCGGCGAGGCAGCTGCGGGCCTGGTGCTGCCGGGGATGGTCAACCTGCATTCGCATGCATTCCAGCGCGCGCTCGGCGGCCTGACCGAAACGGCCGGCGCAGGCCCGGACAGCTTCTGGACCTGGCGCGACCTGATGTACCGCTTCGCGCGCCACATCACGCCCGAGCATATCGAGGCCATCGCTGCCCAGCTGTTTTCGGAGTGCCTGCGCCACGGCTACACCTCGGTGTGCGAATTTCATTACGTGCAGCGCGACCCGCAAGGGCAGATGTACGCCCGGCCTGCGGAAACGGCCGAGCGGGTGGTGGCGGCAGCTGCCGCCACCGGCATGGGACTGACCATGCTGCCGGTCCTGTACAGCTTTTCCGGGTTTGGCGAGCAGCCCCTCAAGCCTGAGCAAAAGCGCTTTCGCACGGGGCCGGCGGAAGTGATGCAGGTGATTGAAGCGCTGGAGGGCCTGCGCGGCCCGCAGCTCGAAGTGGGCGTGGCCCCGCACTCGCTGCGCGCGGCGTCGGCGGCCATGATTGGCGAGGTGCTGGGCAGCCTGCCACAGGCGCGACCGGTGCACATCCATATCGCCGAGCAGCAGGGCGAAGTCGAGCAATCGCTCGCGGCCACAGGCCAGCGGCCGGTGCGCCACCTGATGGAGCAGTTCGAGATCGGCCCGCGCTGGTGCCTGGTCCACGCCACCCATCTGGACGAGGGCGAAACGCGGGCGCTGGCCGCCAGCGGCGCGGTGGCCGGCCTGTGCCCGACCACCGAGGCCAACCTGGGCGACGGGCTGTTTCCGCTGTCGCCCTACCTGGCAGCGGGCGGGCGCTTTGGCATTGGCAGCGACAGCCATATTTCGCAGTCGGCCGTGGAGGAACTGCGCTGGCTCGAATACGGCCAGCGCCTGCTGCACCAGAGGCGCAACGTGGCCGCCTCGCCTGCGCAGCGCCGCGTGGGCGACTTCCTGTGGCAAAGTGCACTGCAAGGCGGCGCGCTGGCCGCGGGGCGTCCGGTGGGCGCCCTGGCAGTTGGCAAGCGCGCAGACCTGGTGGTGCTCGACAGCGAGCATCCCAATCTGGCCGCCATCTCCCCCGAGGACGTGCTCGGGACTTTTGTTTTCTGTGGCAATGACAACCTGGTGAGCGATGTCATGGTTGGTGGTCGCTGGATGGTGCGCGGTGGGCGCCATGTGGCGCAGGATGCCATCGCCCAGCGTTACCGGGACGCCATTGCGCAACTGCGGACACTGCGATCATGACACTCCTGATTCCCTTTGCCGGACTTGAACCCTCGCCCTGGAAAAATGGCGGGGGCAGCACCACCGAAGTGGCCATTTCGCCGCCCGGCGCCGGTCTTGATAGCTTTGACTGGCGCATCAGCCTGGCCACCATCGCAGCCGATGGTCCATTTTCCAGCTTTCCCGGGGTGGACCGCACGCTGGCGCTGGTCGATGGCCCGGGCGTGATGCTGGACCTCGGCGATGGCCGCAAGTACGCCCTCAACGAGGATGAACCCATCATCGAATTCCCCGGCGAAGCGCCGGTGTCAGCCACCCTCTCGGGCGGGGCCACCACTGACTTCAACGTCATGACCCGGCGTGCACGCTGCCATCACCGCCTCGGGCGGCGCGTACTGGACGCTCTGTCGGATTTTGCGCCGCGCGGCGACGTGACGGTCCTGTTCCTGGCCGAAGGCGAGAGCCTGTCGGTGTCGAGCGACGTGGAGCGCATCGGCATGGTGCGCTACGATGCGGTGATCTTTGAAAAAGGCTCCGTGTGGACGCTGGAGTCGCCCATGGCGACCGTGTTCGTGGTCGATATCTTCCTCACCCAGGACGCGCATGGCAGCTGATTGCGACATCGTCTTCACCAACGTCAACCTGGCCACCATGGTGGAGGGGTATGGCGAATTGCGCGATGGGGCCATCGGCGTTGCAGCAGGCCGCATCAGCTGGATCGGACCGCGCGCCGATGCGCCGCCGGCCGCCGCGGTGTACGACGGGGGCGGGGCCTGGCTGACGCCGGGCCTGATCGACTGCCATACCCACATCGTCCACGCCGGCAACCGCAGTGATGAATTCGAAGCACGCCTGAACGGCGCCACCTATGAAGATATCGCGCGCGCCGGCGGCGGCATCATGTCCACGGTGCGCGCCACCCGCGAGGCCAGCGACGCGTCGCTGCTGGCCCAGTCGCTGCCGCGCGTGGCCAGCCTGCTGGCCGAAGGCGTGACCACGCTGGAGATCAAGTCCGGCTACGGCCTGACGCTGGACACCGAACGCAAGATGCTGCGCACGGCGCGCCGTGTCGACAGCGAACTGCCGGTGCGGGTGGCCACCACCTTCCTCGGTGCCCACGCCTTGCCGCCGGAATTCGCGGGCCGCGCCGACGAGTATGTCGATCATGTGTGCACGCACATGCTGCCGGCACTGGCCAGCGAAGGCCTGGTCGATGCCGTGGACGCGTTTTGCGAACGCATCGGATTTAGCAACGCCCAGACCGCAAAGGTCTTTGCCGCTGCACGCGCGCATGGCCTGCCGGTCAAGCTGCACGCCGAGCAGCTGTCCAACCAGCAGGGCGCCGAACTGGTGGCGCGCTTTGGCGGCCTGTCGGCAGACCACCTGGAGCACCTGACGGAGCAGGGCATAGCCGCCATGGCGGCCGCCGGTACCGTGGCCGTGCTGCTGCCCGGCGCATATTATTTTTTGCGCGACACCACGCCCCCGCCCGTGGCGGCGCTGCGCGCGGCGGGCGTGCCGATGGCCGTGGCCACCGACTGCAATCCCGGTACTTCTCCCATGACCTCGCTGTTGCTGGCGCTGAACATGGCCTGTACCCTGTGGCGCCTGACGCCGCAGGAAGCCCTGGCCGGCGCCACTATCCACGCGGCGCGCGCGCTCGGCCTGCAGCAGGACATCGGGACCCTGGAAGTGGGCAAGTGCGCCGATTTCGCCTTGTGGGACATCGCGCGGCCGGCTGACCTGTCGTACGCCATTGGCTTCAATCCTTGCCGCGCCGTGGTCAACGCCGGCCTGCCGCGCACCCCGCTGGTAAGCTTGGCCGCTTGATCACTGCGGCAGAGGGGGCATGCGCACCTCGGTCCATGTCGTCATCATGCTGTTATTGGCCATGCAGCTTGCGCTGGCCCAGGGTCTTGACAGGCTGCGCGTCGGCTCCAAGCGGTTTACCGAGTCCTTCATCCTGGGCGAGATGCTGACCCGCACAGGCGGCGCCGCACGCCCGGGTCGAACATCGCCAAGGACTTCGCAACACGGCCGTCGTGCTGGCCGCGCTCAAGCCCCTTGGCCTGGGCTTGGGAGTGCGAACGGCGGGTCGCACGCCGCGCCTGACGCTTAAGTTTGCGCGGGGACAAATCGAAATTTTGCGGATCGGTAATTATTACTACATGGCCTTACCGAACGTTTCTGGCGGTAAGCAAATGTAAAGAATCCATGGTTTACGACGGGTCCGACCTATAGTGAAGTCGTAGATTAGTTCCTATCTCCCCTCCCCATAGCAAGACATGGGTTTACCCACGGCGCACTTCATGCCCGTGGGTTTTTTCTTTCTAGGCTTTGGCAAGGCTGTCGAGTGATGCGCCCGCCACCCGGCAGATGCGCCAGTCCGGCAGCAGCTCGGCACCCATGCTCTTGTAAAAATTGATGGCTGGCTCATTCCAGTCCAGCACCGACCATTCAAAGCGCCCGCACTGGCGTTCGAGGGCGATGTTGGCCAGCGCCACCAGCATCTGGCGGCCATAGCCCTTGCCGCGGTAGGCTTGCTTGACGTACAGGTCTTCCAGATACAAGCCCTTGCGGGTGAGGAAAGTGGAAAAATTGTGGAAGAACAGGGCAAAGGTGACCACTTCGCCATTTTCTTCGCCAATGATGGCTTCGCAGGCCGGGCGCTGACCGAACAGTCCATCATGGAGCAGCGCTTCGGTCGCAATGACAAGGTGTTCGAGTTTTTCAAAGACCGCCAGTTCCACGATCATGGCGTGGATGTGGGCAACGTCGTCAGGCCGGGCTGGACGGATGGAAAAGTGTGCTGCAGTCATGGGACCTCGGGAACGGTGGATAGGTTGATGGCTGCCTTGCGCACCGGCGCGGGCGTGCGCACGGCCCAGGCAACGCTGGCAAGGCACAGGAACATGCCGAAAAATTCGAGCGGGCCGGGCCGGTAGCTTTCAAGCTGGATCGACAGCAGCAGCGAGATGACGGGCGTGATCACGCCCACGTACACCGCCTTTTGCGAGCCAATCCGGTTGATCAGGGTGAAGTAGGCGCTAAAGGCAATCACGGAGCCGAACAGCGACAGGTAGAGCAGGCCCATCCAGTAGCGCGGGGCCGCCGGCAAGGTAAATGCCTGTCCCGTCAGCAAGGCCCAGGCGGTCACGATCAGCGTTCCCCACAACATGGACCAGGCCATGGTGAGGAACAGGTTGGACGACTTTTCGCGGATTTTGGTCACCACCACGTTGCCGGCCGAACTGGCGATCGTGGCCGTGACCGCCAGCACCAGGCCAAACAGGAAGGTGCCGGCGCCGCCGCCGATGATGTCCTTCCATGCTGCCGCAATCGAGTGAAAAAACAGCATGCTCACGCCGACAATGGCCACCATGCCCGCCGCCCAGGTGCGCCAGGTGATGGGCGTGCCGTACACGATGCGCAGGCAGATCGGGTTCCAGAACACCATCAGGGCAAACAGGACGGCCACCAGCGCCGACACCAGGTATTGCTCGGAGGTGTAAGTGCACACATAGGAGAGGGCAAACGAGAAGAAGCCTTGCAGCATGACCCAGCGCTGGGCGCCGGGCGGCAAGCCCAGGCGCTGGCCACGCGCCAGGCACCAGGCAAACAGCACGGCCGAGGCCAGGCCGAAGCGGTACACCACGGACACGGCCGGGGCGACATCGCCCAGCTGCAGCGTGATGGCCCAGAAGGTCGATCCCCAGATCAGGGAAGCAATGGCAAACAGGAGTGGGGAAGACATCCAGCAAGTATACGGGGGTTTGCTGTTTCCTGCTGGCCACAAACGCTGCCGCCGTGGCGGATTTGCCGACTACCAGGCCAGTTTCAGGCGGCGGTACAGAAAGCTCAGCACGAACAGGGGGCCGATCAGGAGAAAGCGCAGGTCGTCGAGGAACGAGGGCTTCTTGCCTTCAATCTTGTGGCCGATGAATTGCCCAATCCATGCCAGTACGAAAATGGCAATCGACAGGGGCAGGATGCTCATGGGGGGCAGCAAGGCCAGGATGCCCAGCATGAACAGGGCCATGACGCCCATGCCGATCGCGAAGTTCCTGGACAATTTGATGTAGTAGGCCATGGACGCCGCCGCGGCAGCGACCGCGACCAGGGGATGGAAGGCCCACAGGATGCCCAGCAGGGAAAACACAATCACGGGCACGCAGATGAAATGAATGATTTCATTGGTGTGGTTGAGATGGCTTTCACTGTACTTGCCGAGCAAGGTGTCGATATCGCGCGGCTCGCTGCCGGTATTCATGTTCATGCTGGTCTCCTGCGGCCCGGGGCCGCTTGTTATCGATGCCCGCGCGTGGGCGAGCGTGTGCGGAAGATTTTACACTGGGCGTTTGGCGGCGCGCTAAAATCGCGCCATGCCGCCTTTGCCCCGCCCGCCCTCGCCAACGGCCGTGCCCGCCACGCCTGACACTGCCGTGCGCAAGACCAGCTTTGCGCCCGTGGCCAACGCCCACACCCGCCTGCTGATCCTGGGCAGCCTGCCGGGCGACCAGTCGCTGGCGCGCCAGCAATATTATGGCAACAAGCAAAATCGCTTCTGGATGCTGATGTCTGCGGTCACCGGGCTCGACCTTGTGGCACTGCCTTATGAAGAACGGCTGCATGCCCTGCTCGGCTGCGGCGTCGGCTTGTGGGATGTGGTGGCCGCCGCCCACCGTCCGGGCAGCCTGGACAGCGCCATCCGCGAGCGCGCCGACAACGACCTGCCGGGCTTGCTGGCCCGCCTGCCGCAAGTCCAAACAATCGCCTTCAACGGTGGCACGGCCGCCAGGCTGGGCCTGAAGGTGCTGGGACCGCGGGCGGCCGGATACCGGATTGTTGCCCTGCCATCGAGCAGTCCGGCCTACACCCTGGCCTACGAGGAAAAGCTGCGCGCCTGGCTGGGCCTGTCGGCGGCGTTGCAGCTTACACATCCTTACGATTGATACAGCTATCGCCTAGCCTGGGCTGATCGATCCCGTTAATCTGATCCTGAGTTCAACACCACCAGGAGCACAGACCATGGAAAAGATCAGCACAGCCACCCGCATCCACCCCTTGATGGCCGCCGCAGCACTGTCGGTCATTACCGTGAGCATTGCCGGTACGGCCGCGATCACGGGACTGCTGCCAAGTTCGCAAGCCCGCGTTGCCACCCAGGCCGCAGCCGTGCTCACGCCCGAGCAGCAATTGCTGCAGGCGCAGCAGCTGTTGGCGGCCCAACAACTGGCCGCCCAGCCACAGCCATTGATGGCGCAGCCGCAGCCGCTGGTGCTCCAGCCGGCCGCGCTGGCGCCGGCTGCGGCGGCGCCGGTGGCGCAGCTTGCCGCTCATACCCACGAAGTGGAGCGTCCCGTGGTCAAGCGCAAGGTGCAGGCCGCCCGCAAGCCGGTCAAGGCTGAACGCGTGGTCTACCGCGAGCCGGTGCGCCGTGCCCCGGCCTACGAAGCGCCCGATTATCAGGCACCGGCACCGGCACCGCGCCAGCCCAGCTATGTGGGCATCGGCACCGGCGCCGTCATTGGCGGGCTGATCGGTAACCAGATCGGTGGCGGCAATGGCAAGAAGCTGGCCACCCTGGCCGGGGTGATTGGCGGCGGCTACCTCGGCAACGAGATTGCCAAGCGCAACCAGCGTTAAGCCACCCTGGTCAGCGCAAAGGCAGCGGGCTGGCGCTCGCTGCCAGCGACTTCAGGTAGTCGAGCTTGGCGCTGTAACGGCGTGAATCGTCCGGCGTCGGGCTGTGGGTGATGGCCGCCGTCAGGCCGTTGCGGGCCGCCCGTGCATCGCCCAGTTTCAGGTGTGTGAGCGCCAGCCAGTAATGAAATTCATGGTTGTAGGGCGCGCGCCTGAGTTCCCGTGCGAACATGGCTTTGGCAACGTTAGTCTGGCCTGCCGTCAGGGCATTGATGCCCTGTTCAAAGAAATGGTAAGGCGGGAAGGGTTCAATGCTCGCCAGCCGCGCTGCCAGCGCGCCTGACTCTTCCAGCTTGTTATTGACCTTGAGCACCTGCACCAGGTTGTGCATGACGATCGTGTCTTCCGGGGTGCGGGTCAGGGCCCGCTTGTAGACCCGTTCCGCCATCAGGTAATTGCCCCGTTTCTGGTAAGCCACGCCGAGGGTGTTGTACGCTGTCATGAACCCAGGGTCGGCCTGCACGGCCGCCCGTGCCCACCAATAGGCATCATCGAAGCGTTGCTGCGCCAGCGCTTCGCCGGCCCGGTTGTTGAGGTACATGGCCACGATCGTTGCGCGCCTGATGGGATAGGCCCGCTGGCGCTCGGCGTCGGCCGGCGGGATGAAATCAATGACGGTACGGGTGGGGTTGACGTCGTAGGCGGCGTTCGTGCCGGTGTTCGACAGGCTCAGGTTGACATGGGTATTGGACACATACAGGCCTGCGCTGCGGCTCCACTGCTGGTCCACCACCACGTCCTGGAAGATCACGTCCAGATTGAGCGCCTGGGCAAAGGCTGCCGTCATGATCACCAGCGACAGGCAGTTGCCCTTGCGGGCGGCAAAGGTTTCGGCAGCCGGACGGGTGGTATCGGCGGCGTAGTCAAGTTTGAGTTCGCCCTTGGTATACAGGGCATCCATCATGCCCATGATGACACCATTGTTGCGCAGCTGGCGCTTGAAGGCGGGATTGTCGAGGTAGGCCTGCATGGCAGGCGAGACGACAAACAGGTCCCTGGCGGTCACCGGCTCGGTTGCCGGGCGCACGTTGGCATCATCGAACAGGTCGGCCGTGGCGAGTGGTGGCGGGGCGGTGGCGCAGCCGGTCGCCAGGATGCACAGGCAGATTGCCAGGATTGCACGTAAGCCCTGTTTCATGGCACACCTCCTCACGTTCTTGCTATCAGTATCGTCCTGCAGGCGGGCAAAGTCTAGTCCAGCGCATGAAAGCACTCCTGCAATGCATCGAGCAATTCATCAATCTCATCGGTATCGAGGCCCAGGTAGGCGCAGGCGCGCGCGCCGCCCTTGTCCCATTCCAGCGAGCTGGCCATCCCATGGTACTGGGCAATGGCACTCTCGGCCAGCACCGACAGCGCCACCAGCGCCCGCACCGCGTCAGCGGTGGCCGTGTCGTCGAGCACGCTGTAATCCTGGTGGTGCAGGATGGCCCAGGACACGTCGGTCGACAGGCCCCAGTTGCGCGCCAGCAGGCAGCCAATGGCGGCATGGTTGGTGCTGTGGCGCTCATCCTCCAGTGCGGTGAGCGGGCGCAGCGGGTCTTGCGCCGCCTCGGCCAGGGTGGCGGCGTAGCCGGGAAAGCGGTCGAGCAGCAAGGGCACGCCCGTGTCGCAGAACAGGCCGAAGGTGTGCGCCACGTCCGGTTCGCCAATATGCAGGCGCCGCGCCAGGAACAGCATGGCCTGGGCGCGGCGCGACGATACATCCCAAAAATGCGCCAGCGCCTGGTTGTCGGCACCGATGGCCTGGCGCGCGAGCAAGCCCGTCATGAGCGCTGCCACCTGGTTGATGCCCAGGAAAATGATGGCCTGGTCGATCGACTTGGCCTTGCGCTTGCCGCCGTAAAACGATGAGTTGGCCAGTTTGAGCAGGGCGCCGGACATGCCGACATCGCGCCCGATGATCTGGCCGATGGCAGCCGGCGACGGGTCGTCACGCGCCAGTTCGCACTGCAGGTCGACAAGCAGGCTGGGGCGCGGCGGAATCCGGATCGACTTGATCAGGGCGTCGACAGGATCGGCGGCCGCGTTTGCCGAAACAGCTAGGTTGCTCATGATGTCAGCGGGCGGAGGCGGGAACAGGGTCAGCCTTGACTATAAACCAGCGCGCGTGAAGTTTCCAGTTGGCAATTGCTGGACTGTGGTGTAAATGTGTCGGGCGCCGCCGCGTCGGGCGCCGCCGCGTCGGGCGCCGCCGCGTCGGACCCGGCCATTGTGCGGCACGCCATCATGCTTGTTCGCTAGAATTGCAAGAATGAACATGATTGCAGGAATAGACTTTGATGCACCCTCGCACGAGGTGGCGCAGCGCCTGATCGGCGTGGCGGTGCTGGTGGACGGCGTGGGCGGACGCATCGTGGAGACCGAGGCCTACGACCAGGCCGATCCGGCGTCCCACACCTATGGCGGGCGCACCGAGCGCAATGCGGCCATGTTCGGCCCCTCCGCTCACGCCTATGTCTACCGCTCCTACGGCATCCACTGGTGCCTGAACTTCGTGTGCGGTCCGGAAGGGCACGGTGCCGGGGTCCTGATCCGCGCCATCGAACCCCTGGCGGGACTGGCGCACATGCGCGCGCGGCGCGGTGTGGAAGAAGACCGGCTGCTGTGCTCCGGTCCCGGCAAACTGTGCCAGGCCATGGCCGTGACGCGGCTGCATGACGGCCTGCCGCTGGACGCGGCCCCCTTTGAACTGCTGCCGTACGAGCAAGCGGGCACTCTGGCGCGGCCCGCCCTGGCCGTGGGCGGGCGGATCGGCATCTCCAAAGCGATGGCCGTGCCGTGGCGCTTTGGCCTGGCCGGCTCGCGCTTCCTGAGCCGGCCCTTCCGCTGACGTCGACTCAGGCCGGGGTCCCGCTGCGGGCCTTCGCGCGTGCCAGGGCAGCTTCGCGCGCCACGCTGCGCGCCGGCTTGCCGCGCATGGGACTGTAGCTGCTGCGCCGCTCGGGCGTGCTCTCGCGCGGCGCCGGCGGGGCCGGGTCGGCCTGCCAGTTGCCTTCGATCTGGAATACCGACACCGCCTTTGACAGGTTGACGGTCTGCTCATGCAGGCTGCCGGCGGCGGCCGCCGCTTCTTCCACCAGGGCCGCGTTCTGCTGGGTCATCGCATCCATCTGGCCCACGGCCAGGTTAACCTCGGCAATGCCTTCGGCCTGCTCCGAGCTGGCGGCGCTGATGCGTTCAATGATTTCGTTGACCTGCTGGACCGAGGCCACGATCGTGCCCATGCTGCTGCCGGCCTCGTTCACCGAGGCGCTGCCGACATCGATGATGGCCACCGAATTGGCGATCAGGCCCTTGATTTCGCGGGCCGCCGCCGCCGAGCGCTGCGCCAGGGTGCGCACCTCCGCCGCCACGACCGCAAAGCCGCGGCCCTGTTCACCGGCACGCGCCGCCTCCACTGCCGCGTTCAGCGCCAGGATATTGGTCTGGAACGAGATCCCGTCAATCACGCCGATGATTTCGACGATCTTGCGCGAGCTCGATTTGATCTGGTCCATTGTCACCACGGCCCGTTCCACGGCCTTGCCGCCGGCCGTGGCCAGGACCGCCGCGCTGGCTGCCAGGTCGTTGGCGCGGCGCGCATTGGCCGCGTTCTCGCGCACCGCTTCAGTCAGCGTTTCCATGGCACTGGCGGTCTCCTCCAGCGAGCTGGCCTGCATCTCGGTGCGGGCCGACAGGTCCAGGTTGCCGCTGGCGATTTCCTGCGAGGCCGTGTCGATCGAATGCACCGACGTGAGCACCGTGCGCAGCGTGCCGGTGAGGTTGACGATGGTCTGGTCCAGGGCGCGTGAGGTATCGGCGATTTCATCGCGGCCCCGGGTTCCGGCGCTGCGCCTCAGGTGGCCGTGGGCCAGCGCTTCCACCACCCCGGCAATGGCCTGGATGTCGCGCAGCATGGCGCGCCGCACCAGCATGGTCACCAGCAGCGACAGCGCAATGGACAGCAGCACCAGGGCTGCCATGGTGGCCACCAGGGTGCGGAATTCGTCGCGCGCCGCTTCATAGGCCGCCACGCTCAGGCTTTTTTCCAGCGCCGACAGGCGGGCCAGGTGGCCGGTCAGGGCGCCGAAATGCTGTTCCGCCTTATTCATGGCGTTGGTGGCAATCGACTGGTCCAGGCGGGCCATGTCGATGGTGTCAGATACGCTCTTGCGGTAAGTGGCCAGGGCGGCGGCAGTGTGCTTGACGATCTCGCCCTCCTGCGCATCCGACACTGCCTGCAGTTGGGCGAGCTGGCTGGCGACGGCCGCGTGGCGGCGGTCGATCTCCCCGATCAGCGTATCGAGCCTGGCCTTGGCGATGCTCGCATTCATCCACGCCAGCAGCTGGTAGATATTGGCATGTGCATGCTTGACGTCGCCGGAGACATCGGCCGTCGCCTTGAGCCGCTCGGCCCGCACCTGCACCATGTTCTCCAGCAGCGCATTCTGGCGCACCATGCCGTAGGTAGCTCCCCCCGACAGCAACAGCAGCAGGGCCAGGACAAGTCCCGGCGCCAGCAGGAGCTTCGGTCCGATTCGTAAGGTATTCAGCATGCCAGCTCCACTGTCTATGTTGATAAGTACTGCTAGCGCAGCACCAGTCCCGCTTCCAGCACCACGTCGCCCACGCGCACAATCCAGGCCTGGTCCAGCCGCCCCTGGCCGCTGCGCTGCGCCAGTTCGATCACCTGGCGCGGATACAGGCGGGTGGCGGGATCGGTGCCGGCGTTGTCGGTGCCGGTGCGCCGCGCGTCCACCGGGTGGGCCAGCACCACGCCGGTGTAGAGGTCGCGCATGGTCAGCGCCAGCGCTTCCTGCACAAACTCCGGATCGTGCGCGTGGATGCGCTTGACCATCTCTTCGCGCCCCTTGGCCTTGATCAGCGCCGCGCCGCGCGCGGCCATGGCGCGCGCTTCCTGCTCGGTGGGGGCGGGGGCCGCAGCCTGGCTGGCGGCGGCTGACACCAGTAGTGCTGCAGATAACAGGATCGTTTTCATGGCCGCTTACTTCTTGTAGATGCCGGCTTCAAGCACGATGTCGTTCACCCGCAGCACATACGTGGTCTTCGGCTCGATCTTGCCGGTGGCCGGATTCTTGTAGGTGTAATCGACCCAGCCCTTGCCCGTTTTGGCGGCCAGCTCGATGATCTCGCGACGGTAGGTTTTGCCGTTCGTGTCCGGCACGTCGATCAAGTCCTTGCCGACGATGGCAGGATTGATCGGGTGTGCCAGCACCACGCCGCTTTTCAGATCGCGCGCATACAGGTAGAGCGAGCCGACGACAAACTCCGGATCCCTGGCGGCGATCCGCTTCATGACTTCATCCTTGCCCTGGCTCTTGACCATGGCCGCGCCCTTTTCCACCATGGCGATGGCATCTTTCTGGGTCGGCTCGACATCGGCCTGGGCCATCCCGGTTTGCATGGCCAGGCAAAGGGCGCTTGCGCGCAGCAGTGTTTTCATGAATCTATCCTTCCAGTTGGGTGGGGTAATGTTGCTCTTGTGCATGGCCAATGTACGCTCCCCCTCTTGCCGCCCCTTGCGTTCGCGCAAGCCTGAAGACAGTGTTGCGCGCAGGCCGCGTTCTTGATGAGCAGCAATTTGCCTTCTTGGAAAAGGCGATAACGTTCCACCGGACAACATTAGTTTCCCCATGTTTCTGTTCCGGAGCGATGACCCATGAATTGCACACGCATCCCGGGCGGCCCGACAGGGCTGGCCCTGTTCTTTACTGTTTTCGTCCCGTTTGCGCTGGCACACTTCCTGTCGCTCCTGCTGCGCAATGCCAATGCCGTGCTTGCTCCCTTTCTGGTCGGTTCGCTCGCGCTCGATGCCGGCCAGCTCGGCATGCTGACCAGCGCCTTTTTCCTGGCCGTGGTGCTGGCCCAGCTGCCGGTGGGAGCGGCTATCGACCGCCATGGTTCGCGCAAGGCGCTGCTGGTTCTGCTGCTCATCGCGGCCGGTGGCACGCTGCTGTTCGCACGTGGCGAGAGCTTTTTTGAACTCATGCTCGCGCGCTCGCTGATGGGTTTTGGCGTGGGCGGCACCCTGCTGGCCGGCGTCAAGGGCATCGCGCCATGGATGCCGCCGGCCAAGCTGCCATCGCTGCATGGCTACCTGATTGCCGCCGGCGGCCTTGGCGCGGCCACGGCCACGCTGCCGGTGCGGCTGGTGCTCGATTACACCGACTGGCGCGGCCTGTTCGTGCTGCTTGCCGCGCTGACCGCCCTTGCCGCCATGCTGATATGGTTCGGCACCCCGCGCCACCAGCACCGGCGTCCGGCCCCCGCCCAGCCGCTGCTGCCATCGCTGCTCGCCGTGCTGCGGCATCCGAAGTTTCGCGGCGTGACGGCGCTGGTGCTGGTGTCGCATACCATCTTCCTGGGCCTGCAGGGCCTGTGGGTGGGGCGCTGGCTCACCGACATCGGGCAGCTCTCCGAGTCGGCAGTGGCCTACCTGCTGTATCTCACCATGGCCGCCGTGATCTTTGGCGCCATTGGCGTGGGCTTCGTCACGGAATGGGCCGGCAGGCGCGGCGTCACGCCGCTGGACGTGGGCGCGTGCGGGGTGGGACTGTTCGTCCTGATCCAGGTCGCCATGGCCGTTGGCTACGTCCCCAGCTTTCCCCTGCTGGCGGTGCTGTTCGCGCTGGTGGGTACCATTACCGGCATTGAATACACGATCGTTGCGCAAAGCATGCCGCCGGAACTGGGCAGCCGCGCGTCGGCCTGTCTGAACATGCTCATTTTTCTCGGCGCCTGCCTGGTGCAGGGTGGCTTTGGCCAGGTCATCGCCTTGTGGCCGCCCGATGCGGCCGGCCATTACCCGGCGCCTGCCTACAGCACCGGGTTCGCCATCCTGGTGGTGCTGCAGCTTCCCTGCCTGGCCTGGTATGCGTGGCAGGCCTGGGCCCGGACCCGTCCCCGCGTGGCACAGGAAACACTGGCCGAAGCGGTCCTGCCGCTGGACGTGCACCCTGTCCGGGTGGCGGCGCGCGGCTAGCAGCCGGGCGGGCCGGGGCGCCTGCGGGCGGCTTTCGCAGGGCCGCGCTACAATGCGCCCCGACCGCCACTCTACGAAAGCAAAAGCATGAAACTGGTTCGCTACGGCCGCCCGGGCAAGGAAAAGCCTGGCCTGTTCGATGAAGAAGGCCGCCTGCGCGACCTCTCGGCCATCATCCCCGACATCGATCCTGCGCAGCTGTCGGACAAGGCCCTGCGCAAGCTCGCCCGCATCGATTACAAGACGCTGCCGCTGGTGCGCGGCAATCCGCGCCTTGGCGTGCCGCTGACCGGTATCCGCAAATTCATCGGCATTGGCCTCAATTACGCCGACCATGCCGCCGAAACCGGCGCCCCGATTCCGAAGGAGCCCATCATCTTCATGAAGGCCATCACCTGCCTCAATGGCCCGGATGACGCCATCATGCTGCCGCAGGGCTCCAGGAAGACGGACTGGGAAGTGGAGCTCGGCGTCGTGATCGGCACCCGCGCCAGCTACGTGAGCGAGGACGACGCGCTCAAGTACGTGGCCGGCTACTGCGTGGTCAACGATGTGTCGGAGCGTGAATTCCAGAAGGAGCGCGGTCCGCAGTGGGACAAGGGCAAGGGCTGCGACACCTTTGGCCCGGTTGGCCCGTGGCTGGTGACGCGCGACGAGGTGATCGACGTGCAGGACCTGGACCTGTACCTCGAACTCAATGGCAAGCGCATGCAGACCGGCTCCACGTCGACCATGATCTTTCCGGTCGCCGCCATCGTCAGCTACGTCTCGCGCTTCATGACGCTCGAGCCGGGCGACATCATCGCCACCGGCACCCCGCCCGGCGTGGGCGACGCCCGTACCCCCAAGCGCTTCCTGAAAAAAGGTGACCAGCTGCGCCTCGGGATTGCCGGTCTGGGCGAGCAGCAGCAGGATGTGGTGGCGTACAAAAAAGGCTGATCTTTCCTCACCGTAAAGAACAAGAGTGTTGGCACGATTGCACTAAAATCCTTGTGGGTTCTGGTCCACATCAAGAGGAGTGCAAATGCGCCATCAAGGTCTTGTTCATATCGGTTGGGCAGGCATGCTGCTTGCGCTCGCGGGGTGTGCTGACAAGGCGGCCCTGCCGCCCGAGGCGAGCGTGGGGCCGGTGCCCACGCTGCCGCCGCCTGACAAGGCCCTGATTCCCATCGTCGACATCGCCCCGGCCAAACAATGGCCGGCCGGCGTCACCCCGCGCCCCGCCGCGGGGCTGGAAGTCAAGGCCATGGCCACGGGACTGGACCATCCGCGCTGGCTGTACGTGCTGCCCAATGGCGACGTGCTGGTGGCCGAGAGCAATGCCCCGCCACGGCCGGAAGATGGCAAGGGCATCAAGGGCTTCATCATGAAAAAAGTGATGAAAAAAGCAGGCGCCGCGGTTCCGAGCGCCAACCGCATTTCACTGCTGCGCGACGCTGATGGCGACGGTGTGGCCGAGATGAAGACCGCTTTCATGACCGGGCTCAATTCCCCATTCGGCATGGCCCTGATCGGCCAGACCCTGTATGTCGCCAATACCGACGGCATCGTTTCCGTTCCCTACCAGAGCGGCGCCACCACCATCACCACGGCGCCGCAGGCCGTGGTCCCGCTGCCGGGCGGGCCGCTGAACCACCACTGGACCAAGAACATCATCGCCAGCAAGGATGGCAGCAAGCTGTATGCGACCGTGGGCTCGAACAGCAACGTGGCCGAAAACGGCATGGACAAGGAAGTCAACCGCGCTGCAATCCTGGAAGTGGACCTGGCCACCAAAAAAACGCGCCTGTTCGCTTCGGGACTGCGCAATCCCAACGGCATGGGCTGGGAGCCGACCAGTGGCGCCCTGTGGACGGTCGTAAACGAGCGCGATGAACTGGGCAGTGACCTGGTGCCGGACTACCTCACCTCGGTCAAGGATGGCGCCTTCTATGGCTGGCCTTACTCCTACTACGGCAAGCACGTGGACCAGCGCGTCAAGCCGCCGCGCCCGGACCTGGTGGCCACGGCCCTGTCCCCGGACTACGCCCTGGGCAACCACGTCGCACCCCTTGGCATGGTGTTCTATGAAGGCGCCATGCTGCCCGCCACCTACAGGGGCGGCGCGTTCATCGGCCAGCACGGCTCCTGGAACCGGACCCCGCTCAGCGGCTACAACGTGGTCTTTGTCCCGTTTGCCAACGGTATGCCGCGCGGGAAGCCAATCGAAGTACTGGGTGGCTTTGTGAACGAGGAGGGCGACGCCTACGGCCGCCCGGTCGGGGTGGCGGTCGACAAGGCCGGCGCACTGCTGGTGGCCGACGACGTGGGCAATGTGGTGTGGCGCGTGACGCCGGCCGGAGGGGCTGTGCCGGCGGCCGCCGCCCCGGCTACGGCATCACCCGCACCCGTCCAGCAGCAGTAAGGGAAACGCACTCCAGGTAATGGCAATGGCGGCCAGCAAGGCTGCCACTGCCCGCACCTGGGATGCAAGATCCGCATCTCCCCGCAGCGCCGAACGCGCCTGCCACAGCATCGACCCGCATATGCCGGCGCCAAGCGCCGTTGCCAGCCACAGTGGCAGCGTGGACTGGGTGCGCGTGACCGTGCACTGCACCGCCACCAGTACATAGCAAAACAGGAAGTGCGCGCCCCACACCGCCAGCGGCGCCGTGGCAAACCATATGCGCTTGAAGAAGCGCCAGCTGTTCATTCCATCCACCATGGCACCAGATGAATGGCCAGCGCTGCCGCGATGCCCTGCAAGGTGGTGTAGTGCCACATCAGGGCCACGTTGTCGACGGTGGCGCGGCTGCGCGCCGTGACGTGGCCGCACCAGGCGCGCGCGCACAGGTAGATGGCCGCGATGACCAGCACCAGTATATGCAGCCCCTGGTAGGCAATCAAGGTGGCCACCGACGCGCCCCAGGCCTGGGCCGTGGGATCAAAGCCGGCCAGCCACTGGCCGCCGAACTGGCTGGCATAGCCGGCCACCACGCAGGCCAGGGCGGCCAGGACCAGCCAGGGCAGGGATGCCTTGCCCACCCGGCGGCTGGCCAGCATCATGGTCAGGGAACCGGCCACAAACAGCACGCCGGCTGCCGTTGGCCACATCGGTGCGGCCAGGCTGGCTCCCGGGGGTGGACAAACGGTGAGCCGCATCGAGATATGGATATAGGCGAACACAAACGACGCGAAGATGGTGGCATCGACCACCAGCATGATGATGGTGGCCCACCATGAATGCGAGGCCGCGCCGGTGGCGCCCACCGGCAGCACCAGATCGTCCGACACGCGCGCCGTCGCCACCGGCGGCGCGCGGTCCGACTCCCATAACCAGACGATGATGCCTGCAATGGCCGCCAGGCCGCAGATCCAGGCGACCAGGGTCATTTTCACGGTCAGCAGCAGGAAGAATCCCGCCGTGCCGGCAGCGGCAATGAGCGGCCACCAGCTGTCGCCGGGCAGCACCAGCAGGTAGCGCGGGGTGGCGTTCATGAGCGAAGTGACCAGCGTTTCGCGCAGGCCTGTCACCGTGTTGGGTAGATAGTGCTGGCCGGCGGCTACCTCGCGCGCGAGGTTGGGCTGGTCCCACAGCGGGTCGGACGAATCGATGCGCGGGATGCTGCGGTTGCCATAATCTTCCGATGGCAGCCACTCGAGCGTGGCCGCGTGCCAGGGATTGTCCACTTCCTTTTTGGGACGGCGCAGGGCGCGCACCGCATCGATGATAAACAGCAGCACGCCGGCGGCAAACACAAAGGCGCCGATGGTCGACACCATGTTCAGCAGCGCCCATCCCATGTCGGCCCCATAGGTGTACACGCGGCGCGGCATGCCCAGCAGGCCGGTAATGTGCATCGGGAAGAATGCCAGGTTGAAGCCGCCGAACATGAGGCCAAATACCCAGCGCGCCACGCGGTCGGACATGGCGTTGCCGTTAATGAGCGGCAGCCAGTAATACAGGCCGGCCGCCACCGGGAACAGCATGCCGCCGATAAGCACGTAATGCAGGTGGGCGACGATGAAGTAGGTGTCGTGGACCTGCCAGTCAAATGGCAGCAGGGCCACCATCACGCCGGTCAGGCCGCCCAGCACGAAGATGAACAGAAAACCCAGCAGGAACAGGGTCGGCGCGTTGAAGTTCACTTTGCCGCGCCACATGGTGGCGATCCAGCCGAACACCTGGATGGCGGTGGGCACGGCCACCGCCATGCTGGCCGCCGACACAAAGCTCATCTTCATCACACCCAGGCCGGCCGTAAACATGTGGTGCGCCCACAGCGCAAAGCTGAATATGCCCACCGCCACCAGCGCCACCACAATGGCGCGCCGGCCGACAAGCGGCTTGCCGGCCAGCGCGGGGATCATGAGCGAGACCATGCCGGCGGCAGGCAGGAAGATGATGTAGACCTCGGGATGGCCGAAAAACCAGAACAGGTGCTGCCACAGCACCGGGTCGCCGCCGCGCTCGGCGATGAAGAAGGGCCAGTCGTAGGCACGCTCCAGTTCCAGCAGGGCGGTGCCGGCGATAATGGCCGGGAAGGCAAACACGATCATGACGCCCACCACCAGCATGGCCCAGGCATACACCGGCATTTTGGCCAGCGACATGCCGGGTGCGCGGGTAAACAGGATGCCGACAATGAGCTCGATGGCGCCGGCAATGGCGGAGATTTCGATAAAGCCGATCCCCAGCAGCCAGAAGTCGGCATTGAGGCCCGGCGAATAGGCCTTGCCGGTCAGGGGCGGATACATGAACCAGCCGCCGTCCGGCGCCAGGCCCGCGAACAGGGTGCAGAAAAACGCCAGGCCGCCGATGGCGTAGGCCCAGTAGGCGTACGATGACAGGCGCGGAAACGGCAGGTCGCGCGCGCCCAGCATGTTGGGCAGCAGGTAGACCGCGATGGCCTCGACCACGGGAATGGCAAACAGGAACATCATCACCGTGCCATGCATGGTGAAGACCTGGTTGTAGGTGGACGCCGTCAGGAAGGTATTGTCGGGCACGGCCAGCTGGGTGCGCATCATCAGGCCCAGGATGCCGGCCAGGACAAAGAACAGCAGGGCGGTGCCGATATACAGCAGGCCGATGTTGGTATTGTTGACGGTGGCAAAAAAGCGCCATCCGGCGGGCGTCTTCCAGGCCGCTTCCAGCGCGGCGAGTTCGCCGGGCGGGCGCGGGAGGGAGCTTGGCAGCGGCGTCATTTCAGGCTCTCGAGATAGGTGGCAAGTGCCAGCAGGGTGTCGCCATCGAGACCGGCGGCGGCCGGCATGCGCACGCCGGGCTTGATCGACTGCGGGTCTGCAATCCAGCCGGCCAGGGTGCCGCGATGGGTGCGCAACGTGCCGGCGGCGATGTGCATGCGGCTGCCCACGTGGGTCAGGTCCGGCCCGAGCGTGGCGCCTTCGGCCACCCCGCGGATGGTGTGGCAGGCGCCGCAGCGCTGGGCGGTAAATGCGTCGCGCCCGCGCTGCAGCAGCGCGCTGGCCGGTGCGGCCGCAGGCGCGGCCTGCTGCGCCAGCCACCTGGCATAGTCGGCCGGCGCGTGGGCCACTACGTGCAGCGCCATGCGCGCGTGCTGTTCGCCGCAAAACTCTGCGCACTGGCCGCGGTAGACGCCGGGACGCGCCGCGTGCAGGGTCAGCCCGGTCATGCGGCCGGGGATGGCATCGATCTTGCCGTTCAGGGCCGGGACCCACAGGCTGTGAATCACATCGCTGCTGGAAATGCCCACGTAGGCCGTCTGCCCGGCCGGGATATGGATTTCATTGGCGCTGACGATCTCGCGCCCGGTGGCCGCGTCGCGGTAGCGCACCTCCCACCACCACATTTTGGCGGTCACCGAAATCTGCAGCGGCTGCAGCGAGGTCTGGGGCGACAGCGCGGCGGCGCGCCAGGTGCTCCATCCGAGCAGTACCGTCAGCACCGTGGCGGGAAACGCGATGCCGGCGCCGGCGATCCACCATGTGGTGCTGACCGGGCGCGTACTGCGGCGCAGTGCCAGCACGGCCAGCGCCATGACGGCGGCGAAAATGACGGCGCCACCGGCAAACAGCACCCACGCGAATTCGGTGATGATGGCCGCGTCGGGGCCGGCCGGGTGCAGTACCGATTGCAGCGGCGCCGTCATTCTGCGCTATACAGGTAAGCGGCCATGTGGCGCGCTTCGGCTTCGGACACGCCCAGGTTGGGCATCATGGTGCCCGGTTTCATGGCGGGCGGATTGACCAGCCATTGCACCAGGTTGGGTGCCAGATTGGGGATGCGGCCGGCGATGTAACTGCGTTTGCCAAACCCCTCGAGCGGTGGCCCGACGTTGGACGATGCGCCGGCAGCGCCGGGAATGGCGTGGCACGACGTGCATTGATATTGCTCGACCAGGCGCTTGCCCAGCGTGGCGTTGCCGCCTTCGACCGGGCGCACGGTTTCCTCGCCGCAGCCGGCGAGGGCACACAACATAAGGGTGGCAGGGAGTGTCGTTACGCGCACCAGCAGATCCTGAAAGTGGATGAACCCAAGTTTAGGAAGCATGATACAGAAGACATCAAAACAGCGCCGTTCGGGTCGAAGCGTGCCTGCTCTGCCGTGCGGCGGTGCCCGCCGTGCGATGGCTATAATGGCCCGACACGCACATTCGGGAATGCTTCATGGCCTCCAACCGCAACCGGCTTATCGTCAAGACCGCAGCCGCGACACTGGGCAGCGCGGCCGTCGCGGCAGCGGCGGGCGGCTGGCTGTTCCTGGAGAGTGGCCTGTTTCACGTGGGCGCCACCAACCAGCACTGGCAGTGGGCGCACACCGTGCTGGAACGCGGCATGAGGAAGTCGGTGCAATACCATGCGCGCGACGTCGTCACGCCCGCGCTGGCCGGCGAGCAGCGGCTGCTGCGCGGCGCTGCCATCTATCGCGACAACTGCGTGCAGTGCCATGGCGGCCCCGGGGTCGCGCAGGCCGACATCGCCAAGGCCATGCAGCCGGTGCCCGGTCCGCTGGTGGACGCGGCCAGACACTGGAAAGCGCGCGAACTGTACTGGATCACGCGCCACGGCATCAAGACGAGCGGCATGCCGGCGTGGCAGTTCCACCTGGCCGACGACGATATCTGGTCGGTGGTGGCCTTCATGCAAACGCTGCCTGCGCTGTCAGCGCCCCGGTTCAAGGCGGCGCTGGCGCCACTGCCGCCGGCGCCCAAACGGGTGGCCCCCATCATGGGGCCGGCCAACGCTGATCGCGGCAGGGTGGCCCTGACCCAGTACGCCTGCAATGCCTGTCACATCATTCCAGGTGTCACCGGGTCCAGGGTGTACGTGGGGCGGCCGCTGACGGACCTGGGCAAGCGCAAATTCATTGCCGGCCATGTCCCCAACACCCAGGAAAATCTGATGCGCTGGATCATGGACCCGCAATCCATCGATCCCCACACCGCCATGCCGAAGCAGGGAGTCACTGCCCAGGATGCGCTCGACATCAGCGCCTACCTGCTCACCAAGACCTGACTGCGGCGCTTAGAACTCTTCCCAGTCCTTGTCGGCGCCGGCGGTGGCAGGCTCTCGGCGTGGCGCGAGGCGGATCGGCGCTGCCGCCTTGTGCCGGACGGCTGGCGCTGCGGGCTTGGCAGCCGGGGCAGGCGAGATGGCCCTGGCAGCCGGGGCGGGCGTGGCCGTCACCTGGGCCTGGCGTGACGCCAGCTTGAACACGCTGACGGTTTGGGCCAGCGTGGCCGACTGTTCCTGCATCGATTGCGAAGCGGCGGCAGCTTCTTCCACCAGCGCTGCATTTTGCTGCGTCACCTGGTCCATCTGGCTGATCGCTTCGTTGATCTGTTCGATGCCCATGGTCTGCTCCTGCGCCGCCGACAGGATTTCACCCATGATGTCGGTGACGCGGCGCACGCTGTCGACGATCTCGTTCATGGTCTCGCCGGCCTGGCTTACCAGTTTGCTGCCGGTGTCAACTTTCTCCACCGAGTCGCCAATCAAGATCTTGATTTCCTTGGCCGCTGCCGCCGAGCGCTGTGCCAGGTTGCGCACTTCCGTAGCGACGACCGCGAAGCCGCGTCCCTGTTCCCCCGCCCGTGCCGCTTCCACCGCCGCATTCAGGGCCAGGATATTGGTCTGGAAAGCGATGCCGTCAATGACGCTGATGATGTCCGAAATCTTGCGGGACGAAGCGTTGATCTCGCCCATGGTATCGACCACCTGCGCCACCACCGCGCCACCCTTGCTGGCCACTTCCGAGGCGGTCGTGGCCAGCGAATTTGCCTGGCGCGCATTGTCCGCACTTTGCTTGACGGTCGAGGTCAGTTCTTCCATCGAGGACGCCGTCTCTTCCAGCGAGCTGGCCTGCTCTTCGGTACGGGCCGACAGGTCCAGATTGCCGCAGGCAATCTGGCTGGACGCCGTGGCGATGGTGTCGGTGCCGGAGCGCACGTCGCCCACGATGCGGGACAGGCTGTCGCGCATCTGCTTCATGGCCAACATCATGCTGCTGTTGTCGCTGGCGGCAACCAGCACTTCCGCGCTGAGGTCGCCGGCGGCAATCTTCCCGGCCACCGCCGCTGCGTAGCCCGGCTCGCCGCCCAGCTGCCTGACGAGGGCGCGCGAAATGAACAGCGCCAGCATCACGCCCAGCGCTACTGCTGCGGCCAGCAGCACCATGACGGCGGTGCGGGCACCGGCATACAGTTCATCGCCCTGGTGGCTGGCGGCAGAACCACCGGCCTGGTTGAGGTCGCTCAGCTTGGTGAGGATCGCGTTGGCATCATTGAATTTCTGCTGGGCGGCGCCCTGCACCAATGCCTTGGCTTCCTCGTGCTTGCCTTCGCGCGACAGCGCCAGCACCGCCTTGTGCTGCTCCAGGTACTGGGCCCAGCTTGACTTGAAACCGTCGAACAGCGCCTGGTCCTGGGGCGAGGAAATCAGCTTGGCATAGATTGCCGCATGCCGATCGAGGCTGGCCTGGACCGTCACCAGTTCCTTCTCATAGCTTGCCATTTTTCCTTCCGTGAGCGACAGCACATGCTGCAGTTCGGCCGCGCGAAAATCGGAGGTGGCGGTATTCATGTCGCCGGCGGCGCGGGTGCTGGGTAGCCAGTTCACGTCCATGTCGGTGGAAGTCTGGTTGACCCGTTCGAGCTGGACGATCGAAAACACGCCCAGCGCGGCCGTCAGGGCCAGGACGATGCCGAATGCGGCAAGCAGTTTCGTCGCCACTTTAAGATTGTTAAACCATTGCATGCTGTACTCCTGTGGTGCGCAAGGGCGCACTCGATATGGTGCGCCGGAAAGAAAACGGCCGGGTCGCTCAGGCGGCCAGTTTGTGAACCAGGCCAATGTCGTCACTCGACATCAGCCGTTCGATGTCGACCAGGATCAGCATGCGCTGGTCGAGCGTGCCCAGGCCGATCAGGTAACCGGCATCGACCGCGCTGCCCATCTCGGGCGCGGGCCGTATCTGCTCCGGCGACAGGGTCGTGACATCGGACACGCTGTCCACCACCATGCCGATGGTATTGCCGCGAATGCTGAGCACAATGACGATCGTGAACTGGTCATAGGTGGGCGTGCCCAGGCCAAGCTTGATGCGCATGTCGATCACCGGCACGATCACGCCGCGCAGGTTGATCACGCCCTTGAAGTAGTCCGGCGTGTTGGCCAGGCGGGTAACGGCTTCGTAGCCGCGGATTTCCTGGACCTTGATGATGTCCAGGCCATACTCTTCCTGCCCCATGGTGAAGGCCAGAAATTCGGACACGCCGGTCGATGATTGTGCAGACATGCTGGGATACCTCGTCAATAAAAAGTTTTTCTGGCTTCTATTGCGGGGATCGGGCGATAGCGTGTGCTTGGGGGAGCCGTGCCTTCGGGGGTAGGGAAGGCGGAAAGGTGTTCTTGAGTAGGGACTATAAAGGCCTTTGGCATGCTGAATCCGCCGCATGCCAAAATTTAGTGCTGTATGTTGCTTCGGCGCATCACCTGGGGGAGTTGTAGAGGCTCCCCCACAGGCATGCCGTCAGGCCAGTGCTTCCTTGGCACACTCTTCGGGCGTAAGACCGTCATAGAACTTGTCGGTAAACCACTCGACTTCTTCCTCGATGTGATCCTGGGCCTGGCGCACGGTGGCCCCGCCGGCCACCAGCAGCTTTTCCACTTCAATGCACCAGTTGATCAGCGCCATTGTTTCTTCGTCCAGCTCTTCCTTCTTCGCCATCGCTATCTCGCTATCTCTGTATGTCGGTTTGCATGTCCCACTTGCGAAATTCGGGTTCGAATTCGGCCAGTGCCAGTTGTCCTGCCGTGGTAAAGGCGCCCGCCTGCCGGATCTCCCCGGCGGCCAGCCGCCGTGCCAGCACGATGGCGGCCATGCACGGTATTTCCGGGCCGTGATCGTCGTCGGCTGCAATGTGCCAGGCGGCGCTGGCCGGCGCGCCGCCGCCGTCAGTGCCGCGCACCCGTACCACCATCGCGCCCAGCGCGCTGCCAAACATGTCCAGGCCATCGGCGGCGCGGTTAAGAAAGCCCGCGATTCGCTCGGGCTTGCTGAGCAGTCCCCGGCGCCGCAGGCTGGCCAGAACGGCCATGCCGCGCTGGCTCACGCCCAGTTCCAGCGCCGCGCGGAACATCACGTTCTGTACGCCCGGATAACGCGCCGGGAACAGCTCGAGGTCGGGAATGTCGCACAGTGACCCCAGGCGCGGGCGCAGGCGCGCAAATTCCACCTTCGCTGGTGCCGACCAGCCGTACTGGGTTTCCCAGCGCCCGTCCTGCCACACCTGGACCGGCGCCCCACAGTAGCCCAGCACCGCCGCCATGGTGGCCACGCCGCGCGGCGCGGTCTGCGCCGGGGCGATGCAGCAGTCAATGTCGGTGATGCTGCGCCAGCCTTGCGCCAGGTGGTCCACCACGGCCGACGACAGGGCCGGGACGGTGCTGGCGCCGGTAAATGCGGTACAGCCCTGGCACCGGAACAGCTCGTCCAGTGCAGCGGGAAAATCGCACACGAAGCGCCGGCCGTCCGCCAGGTCGATATAGTGCGCCTGCGCCGCAGCCGCCGCCTGCGCCACGCTGTAGCTTTGGGACTGGAACGGGCCGGCCGTGTGGATGACCATGCCCGCGCCCAGCTTGAGCAGCTGCTGTGCCAGGGCCGGGTCGTCCACGTCCAGCACCGCCGCGGCGGCGCCGCACTGCTGCGCCATGTCCCGGCTGCGCTCGGCACTGCGCCCGGCGATGATGAGGTCCATCCCCGGCGTATGGGCCAGCGCGCGGCTGATGCGCGCGCCAAAGTTGCCGTAGCCGCCGAGGATGACGATCTTCACGGCAGGATCAGTCCTGCATGCCCTTGGCCAGCAATTCCGCCACCAGGGCGTTCATGTCGCCGCCGCGCTCCTGCGCCAGCGATTGCAGCTGCCTGACCAGGTCACCATTGAGCTTGACGGCAAACGGCACCAGGCCCAGGGCACGCTCCTTGTCGCGCTGTTCGCGGCGGTCGGGGGCTGCAGCATCGGCTGCGCCGAAGCTGGCGCCACCCGTGGCCATCTTGCCCATCAATTTTTTGGCGTCGCTCTTTGCCAGGCCGGTTTTTTTCATGAGACGAGTACTTTCTTTAACCAGACGCTGATATCGTCCACTTCTTCCTGGCACAGCGAATGCTGCATCGGGTATTCATGCCACTCGACCTGGTAGCCGAGCGACTTCAGGATGTCGCGCGACTGTTCGGCGCGCGCAATCGGGATCACGCCGTCGCCCCGGCCATGCACCAGGAAGATGGGCGTGGACAGGCTGGCGTCGCTGCGTTCGGCGGCGACCTTGTCGTGCAGCGGCAGGTAGCCGGACAGGCACAACAGGCCGGCCAGCGTTTCCGGATGGCGCAAGCCGGCCTGCAAGGTCATGGCGCAGCCTTGCGAAAAACCTGCCAGGATGATGCGCGAGGCGCGGATGCCGCGCTCCTTTTCGCGCGCGATCAGCGCTTCCACGTCGAGCTGCGAGGCGCGCAGGCCTTTTTCATCTTCGCGCCGGGCGATGTCGGTGCCCATGATGTCGTACCAGGCGCGCATGACGTAGCCGCCGTTGACGGTCACCGGGATGGCGTTCGCATGCGGGAAGATGAAGCGGATGGCGGGCAGGCCGGACAAGTCCAGTTCGCGCACCAGCGGCACAAAGTCGTTGCCGTCCGCGCCCAGGCCATGCATCCAGATGATGGCTACTTCAGGATTGGGCTTGCTTTCAATGTCAATCGTCTCGAGCAGTTTGGTCATGTGGTCGGGTAGTTCACTGTCAGGTGGTTGGCTGTGGCTTCAGGGCCGACTTGGGCCGGAACGCCTTGCACACAGCGGGATTGGTCTCGATGTACGGTCCGCCGATCAGGTCCACACAGTAAGGCACGGCGGCAAAGATGCCACCCACCTGCTGCTGGCCATCGGCGTCTTTCAGGCCTTCGAGCGTTTCGCGGATGGCCTTGGGCTGCCCCGGCAGGTTCATGATCAGCGCGGCGTGACCGTCGATCTCGCGCAGCACGGCCACCTGGCGCGACAGGATCGCGGTAGGCACAAACTGCAGGCTGATTTGCCGCATCTGTTCGCCAAAGCCAGGCATTTCCCTGGTGCCGACGGCGCGCGTGGCTTCCGGCGTCAGGTCGCGCCGCGCCGGGCCCGTGCCGCCAGTGGTCAGCACCAGGTGGCAGCGCGCGACGTCCACCAGTTCGATGAGGGTCTGTTCGATCAGGGCCTGCTCGTCGGGAATGAGGCGCTGCTCGATGCGGTAGGGCGTGGTGATGGCCGAGGCCAGCCAGTCGGCCAGCGCGGGCAGGCCCAGGTCCTGGTACTGGCCGGCACTGGCGCGGTCCGAGACCGATACCAGCCCGACCACCAGTTCGTCAGGCGTCATCGCGCTCGTCATGGCGCTGTTCGTCGTCATGCTGATCGTCGTCCTCGTCAAGCTCCGGGTCATCGCCGCCATCGGCAGCCTGGCCTTTTTTCGACAGGTCCTTGAGGATCTGGAAGATCTCGCGGTACGCCTTGGGCGGCTTGTTCTCGGCCTGCTCCTTGCGCGCATTGCGGATCAGGGTGCGCAGGTGCTGGCCATCGAGTTCGCTGTGCTCGGCCAGCAGCACCGTCAGGGCCTTGTCGTCGGCCAGCAGTTTTTCGCGGCGGCGTTCGAGCGCGTGCAGGGCGGCGGTATCGGCCTTGGACATGCCTTTCCAGCTGTCGATGGTGCGCTGGATGACGGCCACTTCCTCTTCGTCGAGCGTGCGCATCATCTTGCCCACGTACTGGGTCTGGCGGCGCCGCCCTTCGTGGTTGGTGATGGTCTGGCACATAAGGATGGCGTCACGCACGTCTTCCGGCATCGGCACCCGCTTGACGCGGTCGCGCGGCGCTGCCACCAGCTCTTCACCAAGCTTTTGCAGCTCGTTCATCTGGCGCTTGAGCTCAGACTTGGAGGGGCGTTCGTACTCTTGTTCGAACTCGGAGGATTGGAACCCGCAGGCACCGCGGTTTGGATTTGGCATGATATGAATCCGGTAGCCGCAAGAGCGACCGGTAAAAACTGTAAACGACTGCTATCATACCCTTTTAACCGGATAGCCGAAGAAAACACCCATGACCGAATCTGTCTTCATCCATACCCAGGATCAGTTGAAACAGCTTGCGCGGGACGTTCTGGCCTTCGCCAAAGAGATGGGCGGCACCGATGCCGCGGTCGAAATCAGCGAGGGCAGCGGCCTGTCGGTCTCGGTGCGCCTGGGCGAGATCGAGACCATCGAGCAAAACAAGGACAAGGGCATGGGCGTGACGGTCTATATCGGCCAGAAGCGCGGCAATGCGAGCACCTCCGACTTTTCCCCGGCGGCTCTGCGCGCCACGGTGGACGCGGCCTACAATATCGCGCGCTTCACGGCCGAAGACGATTGCGCCGGCCTGGCCGACGCCGACATGCTGGAAATGAACCCGCGCGACCTGCGCCTGTTCTACCCATGGGGCATCAGCACCGAGGACGCGGTGGCCCTGGCCCAGCGCGCCGAAGCTGCCGCCTTTGATGTCGATCCGCGCGTGACCAACAGCGAAGGGGCCAGCGTCCACGCGCAGCAGTCGCATTTCGTCTCGGCCAATTCGCGCGGCTTCATTGGCGGCTATCCGTTTTCGCGCCACACCCTGTCGGTGGCTCCCATCGCCGGCGAAGGGGCCATGATGCAGCGCGACGACTGGTACACCTCGGTGCGCAATCCCAAGAACATGGCCGACCCGGAAAAAGTGGGGCGCTACGCCGCCGAGCGCGCCCTGGCGCGCTTACATGCCTGCAAGCTCGATACCCGCACCTGTCCGGTATTGTTCGAGGCGCCGCTGGCGGCCGGCCTGCTCGGCTCCTTTGTCCAGGCCACCTCGGGCGGAGCCCTGTACCGCAAGTCGACCTTCCTGCTCGATTCGCTCGGCAAGTCCATCTTCCCGTCCCATATCCAGGTGCTGGAAGACCCCCACGTGCCCGGCGCCGTCGGTTCGGCCCCGTTTGACGAGGAAGGCGTGCGCACGGTGCGCCGCGATGTGGTCAAGGATGGCGTGCTGCAGGGCTACTTCCTGTCCTCGTATGCGGCGCGCAAGCTGGGCATGAAGACCACCGGCAATGCCGGCGGCTCGCACAACCTGTCCATGACGTCCCGGCTGACCAAACGGGGCGACGATTTCGCCGGCATGCTGCGCAAGATGGACCGCGGCCTGCTGGTGACCGAGCTGATGGGGCAGGGCACCAATTATGTGACGGGCGACTATTCACGCGGGGCATCGGGCTTCTGGGTCGAAAACGGCGTCATCCAGTATCCGGTCGAGGAAATCACGATTGCGGGCAACATGAAAGACATGTTCCAGCAGATCGTGGCCATTGGTAACGACGTCCTCACGCGCGGTAACAAGCAGACCGGCTCCATCCTGATCGAGAAAATGGTCGTCGCCGGCAGTTGATTTTCGTTGCGTGCTTGCCCGGTCACAAATACACTGGCCGGGCAACTACAACAACACGGAGACTTCCACATGCAACGCCGTTCCTTTATCACCAAAGCGGCCGTCGGCGCTTCGGCCGGTGTCATCGCTGCCCCCAGCATTGCCCAGGCTAATCCCACCATCAACTGGCGCCTTGCCAGCAGTTTTCCCAAGACCCTCGATACCATTTTCGGCGCGTCCGACACGCTCACCCGCCGCGTGTCGCAGCTGACCGGCGGCAAGTTCAACATCCGTACCTTTGCCGCCGGCGAAATCGTCCCCGGCCTGCAGGTCATGGATGCGGTCCAGGCCGGCACCGTGGAAATGGGTCACAGCGCTTCCTACTATTACTTCGGCAAGGACGCCACCTTCGCCTTCGACTGCGCCGTGCCCTTTGGCCTGACTTCGCGCCAGCACACGGCGTGGTACGAGCAGGGTGGTGGACGCGAGCTGATGCGCGACTTTTTCCGCGGCTACGGCATCGTCAATTTCCTGGGCGGTAACTCGGGGACGCAGATGGGGGGCTGGTTCCGTAAGGAAATCAAATCCGTGGCCGACCTCAAGGGCACCAAGATGCGGGTGGGCGGCTTTGCCGGCAAGGTGCTCGAACGCCTGGGCCTGGTGCCGCAGCAGCTGGCCGGCGGCGACATTTATCCGGCGCTGGAAAAAGGCACCATCGACGCGGCCGAATGGGTGGGTCCCTACGACGATGAAAAGCTGGGCTTGTACAAGGTGGCGCCGTTCTACTATGCGCCGGGCTGGTGGGAAGCCGGCGCCAGCTTTTCCTTTTACGTCGGCATCAAGGAGTGGGAAAAGCTGCCCAAGGCTTACCAGGCGGCGCTGGAAGTGGCCACCTACGAGGCGCACGTGGTCATGCAGGCTGAATACGACGCCAAGAATCCTGCTGCCCTGGCACGCCTGCTCAAAAATGGCGTCAAGCTGCGCACCTTCTCCCGGGATATCCTGAATGGCTGCCACAAGGCGGCCATGGAGGTGATGAAGGAAGAAGCGGCCAAGAACGCCAAGTTCGCCAAGGTGTACGGGCCGTGGCAGCGCTTCCGCCAGGATCAGAACATGTGGGCATCGGTATCGGAAGCGACCATGCAGCAGTACCTGATCAGCGCCGGGCGGGCCAAGTAAGGCCCGCATGGCACCGGCCCGGCAGTGTACCTAGGCCGGTGCCTGGCTGCGCTCGGCGACGATGCGCAGCAGCCGCGGCGCGTCGACCGGCTTGACCATGTGGTGGTCAAAGCCGGCATCGAGCGCCTTGCGGCGGTCGCTTTCCTGGCCATAGCCGGTCACGGCGATCAGCAGCGCGCCCGCCATCCCCGGCTGGCGGCGCAGCTGGCGCGCCAGCTCATAGCCATCCATGTCGGGCAGGCCGATATCGAGAATGCACACGCCGGGCTGCATTTCCGCCGCCAGCGCCAGCGCTTCCGGCGAGCGGTGCTCGACCTGCACTTCATGGCCCGACGCTTCCAGCAGCATGCCCAGCATGGTGGCCGCATCCTCATTGTCATCGACCACCATGATACGGTGATTGCTGCCGCCAACTTCTCCGCGCGGATGGCGGCGCCGCTCGCGCACCTGCGGCAGCGGTTCAAAGCGCGGCAGGCGTACCGTGAAGCAGCTGCCCTTGCCGGTGCCTTCGCTGGCGCACGTCACGCTGCCGCCATGCAGCCCAACCAGGCTTTTGACCAGCGCCAGTCCCAGTCCCAGCCCGCCCTGCGAGCGGTCGGAGGTGCGCTCGGCCTGGGCAAACAGGTCGAACACGCGCGGCTGCAGTTCGGCCGGTATGCCGATACCGTTGTCCGAGACCGTGATCACCACATCGCTGGCATCGGTGTGCATGTGCAGCTTGATATGGCCGCCCTCGGGCGTGTACTTGGCCGCGTTGTTGAGCAGGTTGGTGAGCACCTGCACCAGCCGGTTCTCGTCGCCCAGCACCTGGGCCGCCTGCGGCGGCAGTTCCAGCGTCAGGTGGTGGCTGCGCGCCTGGATCATGGGCCGCACCTGCTCCACCGCGTTGGTCACCACGTTTTTCAGGTCCTGCGGCAGCTTGTTGATGGTGACCTGGCCCCGTGTGACGCGCGAGACGTCCAGCAGGTCGTCCACCAGTCCCGTCATGTGGCGCACCTGGCGCCCGATCACCTGGCTGGTCTGGCGCACCCGCTCGGCGTTCATGGGCGCCAGTTCCATCAGTTCGGCCGCCGCGCTGATGGGCGCGAGCGGGTTGCGCAATTCGTGCGCCAGCATGGCCAGGAATTCATCCTTGCGCCGGTTCGCTTCGCGCAGTTCGTCCTGCGCGTGCGCGCTCTCCACGGCCGACCAGGTGCGTTCGGCCGTTTCGCGCGCCATCTGGATTTCCGTCACCGTCCATTTGCGCGGAATGGCGCTGTGCATGGCCAGCACGGCCAGCAGGTGATTTGACTTGACCAGCGGGATGACGACGATGGCCTGCACTTCCACGTCCAGGTAGCCGGCCGCCGCCCCCTCGGTGAGCGGATCGCTGCCGACATCATTGACGATCACGGTGCGCCCGGCGCGCAGCGCCTCGACCACGCCTTGCCCCAGGCTCGCCAGGGGGCCGGTGTCGCCGGCCAGACTGGGCGCTTCGTCGGCCATCCAGTCGCGCCGCACCGAGAAGCTGCCGCGTTCATCGTCCACTTCTGCATACAGCACCCGCTCCACGCCGGTCATGCGGCCCAGGGCTTCGCTGGCGACCTGGATGATGTCGTCGGGCGAGGTGATGGGCCGCAGGCGGTCGGACAGGTGCAGCTGGAAGGCTTGCACATGGCGCGTCTCAACGTGGGCCGTGGTCTCCACCACGGCGCAGTACATGCCGCCGATGCTGCCGTCATGGCTCGCGATGGGCGAGTAGGAAAAGGTGAACGAGGCGCGTTCCGGTTCGCCATGGCGCAGGACCGTCAGCGGCAGGTCCTCGTAATAGCTGGAGCGCCCGGCCATGGCGTCGATGGCGATCGGGGCCACGATATGCCAGATTTCAGCCCACACCACGTCAAAGCGCTGGCCCAGTGCAGCCGGGTGTTTGTTGCCCAGTATGCCGGCGTAGCCGTCGTTGTACAGCAGCGCCAGTTCCGGCCCCCACGCCAGGAACATCGGAAAGCGCGAATTGAGCATGAGGTTGACGACGGTGACCAGTTCGGCCGGCCATCGCGCCGGCGGGCCCAGTGGCGAGTCGCTCCAGTCGCGTGTGGCCAGGGCGGCGCGCACGGGTCCCTCGCCCGCGAATTGCGCAGTTTCCTCCCCGCTCGGTTTGTGCGAAAAAATAGTCATGAAATATTGTGACATGAACAAACGTTATGCCAAGCACTGTAGACGTGCAGAATTAAATCGCTGTGGCGGGAATAGCTGGCAGGAATACAGGGGCGAACCCGCAGGATGCGGGTTCTTGATGACGATGCGGAGAGCACTGCCCCCCGCCGGGACATAGAACGTTAAAGCAACATTGTTACTTCAGGTCGCGCAGAGACTGCCAAACGGCCTGCAGGACGGCACCGCCAAGGCGAGCGCTGCGGGCACCATCCCAGCCGCTTTGCGGGTCGGGATCGTTGGCGTTGTCCTTGAACGGCAGCTCCAGCGTCAGCGACAGGCAGCCGAAGGCGTGGGTGATGTGCGGCGAACCCATGGTGAGCGTCTCGTCGGTGTAGGGGGCGTCGCCATAGCCGTGCACATCCTGGAAGTCCGGGCTGGCAATCTTGAAGTAGTCGGCAAACTGCTTTTCCTGGGCTGCCTGCGCGGGCGTGAAGCCGGGCAGGGCGCCGCTGCCGGCCGTGAAGACGTATGGCAAGCCTTCATCGCCGTGCACGTCCAGGAACAGGTCGCAGCCGGTTTCCTTCATCTTGTTCTTGACCAGGAACACCTCCGGGCTGCGTTCCATGCTCGGCGTATTCCACTCGCGGTTGAGGTTGGCGCCGGCCGCGTTGGTGCGCAGGTTGCCGCGCACCGAGCCGTCCGGATTCATGTTCGGCACCACGTAGAACACCGCTTCCTTGAGGCACTGGCGGCCATACGGGTCGGCCGGGTCGAGCAGGGCGTCGAGCATGCCTTCCACGAACCACTCGGCCATGGTCTCGCCCGGGTGCTGGCGCGCGATGACCCACACCTTGCGCGCCGCTTGCGGATCGCCGATGACCAGCAAGTTCATGTCGCGCCCGTCGACGGTGCTGCCCAGGTCGAGCATGCGCACGTGTTCCGACATCTGGGCGCGGTCCAGCAGTTCCAGGTGGCGCTCCCACGAATACGGCTCGAAGTAGGCGTAGTACACGCTGTCCATGCCGGGCGTGTGGGAAATGGTCATGACCTCGCCATCGAACGTGGTGGGAACCCGGAACCAGTTGATGCGGTCATAGCTGGCCATGGCCTGGTAGTCTTCCCAGCCGGCCGGGTAAGCGGCCTTGCCGGCATTGAGGAAGCGGATGGTGCACGCTTGTCCCTGCGCGCCCTGCAGGCGGAAGTAAAACCACTGGCGGATGTCGGCGTGGGAATCCTTGCGGATGTTCAGGTCGATGGCGCCGGCGCTGGTGGCGCTGACGATCTCGATGGCGCCGGCGTCGAACTGGCTGCTGATTTTGATAGACATTGTGTGTCCTTGACGGGTGAATGGAGGGCCTGTGGCCGAGGCAACATCATACCGTTTGCGGGCGCGATGTGCGCATGAAAACAACGGAATTGCCGCCCGGCATTTCATGCATTTTCGCCATTCATAGGGGAGCGGGGGCAATTGCTTTTCTCCAAGAAATATTGCATCGACAAGTAGCTCCACTTCATGAACACAACCAGATACAATTGTCACCTTTGGTAAACACGCCGGTCTAACAGCCGTGTAGGAGAGTGTGCATGCAGCGTCGTTCCTTCCTTGCCAGTACCACCGTTGGTGCTGGCGCGGGCCTGGTAGCCGCACCGGCGCTGGCACAAGCCTCTCCCGTCATCAACTGGCGTCTGGCTTCAAGTTTTCCCAAGACACTAGACACGATCTTTGGCGCGTCCGATACCTTCACGCGGCGCGTGTCGCAGCTCACGGGCGGGCGCTTCACCATCCGCGCGTTCGCCGGTGGCGAGATCGTCCCGGGGCTGCAGGTACTCGATGCCGTGCAGGCCGGCACGGTGGAGATGGGGCACACGGCGTCGTACTATTACTTCGGCAAGGATCCCACCTTTTCCTTCGACACTGCCATGCCTTTTGGCCTGACTTCGCGCCAGCAGACGGCGTGGTTCGTGCAGGGCGGTGGACGCGAGCTGATGCGCGATTTTTTCCGCGGCTATGGCGTGGTTAACTTCCTCGGTGGCAACACGGGCGTGCAGATGGGCGGCTGGTACCGCAAGCAGATCAAGACCTTGGCCGACGTCAAGGGCCTCAAGATCCGCATTGCCGGCCTGGCCGGCCGCGTGATGGAGCGCATGGGGGCGGTGCCGCAGCAAATTGCGGGGGCCGATGTCTATCCGGCGCTGGAAAAGGGCACCATCGATGCTGCCGAGTGGGTCGGTCCCTATGACGATGAAAAACTGGGCCTGGCCAGGGTGGCGCCGTATTACTACACCCCGGGCTGGTGGGAAGCGGGACCGCAGCTGTCGTTCTACATCAATATCAAGCAGTGGGAAAAGCTGCCCAGGGAGTACCAGGCCGCGATCGAGGCGGCCAGCTATGAGGCCCATGTGGTCATGCAGGCCGAGTACGACGCCAGGAATCCCGCGGCGCTGGCCCGCCTGCTCAAGAGCGGTGCCAAGCTCAATTATTTTTCCAAGCCCATCATGCAGGCCGCTTACAGGTTCTCGACCGAAGTGATGGAAGAGGAGGCGTCGAAGAACGCCAGGTTTGCCAGGATTTACGGACCGTGGAAGCGGTTTCGCCAGGATCAGAATATGTGGGCATCGGTGGCCGAAGCACAGATGCAAAACTTCTTGATTGCGAGCGGACGGAAGTAACTTCGATTTTGTTGTGCAATATCAAACCACACGCAGATGTGGCTGGTAATTTTTGTGACTGGCCGTGTGGCGAGGTTCGCCAGGTGCGTTTAGGGGGTGTCTATGGTTGGTATTTTTTTAAAGTCAGCAAAAGTGACGAGCATTAACAGTCACGGGTTCTGGATCAAATGCAACGATGAAGAGTTGTATCTGCCGTTTGTCGAATTTCCGTGGTTCGAGCACGCCACCGTTCCCCAGATCTGCAAGGTGCGCTACGTGAGCTCCACGCGCCTGTACTGGCCCGAGCTCGATCTCGATTTCACCATCGAATCGCTGCGCAATCCCCTGTCTTCGCCCAACAGCACCTTTCACTACGATTGCTGATGCGGCGCCGGCCTGGCGCGTCGTGCGCGCTCAGGCCAGCCCGCCAAAGCGCTGGTAAAAGGCGGCATCGGCGCGTGGCGCGTTGGCGTCCTCGCGCGTGAGCGCAGCCATGATGTGCTGCTCCGCCGCTGCCTGCGTGCGGCGGTAGATCGCGCGCGCCAGCGCGTAGGCGTCCACGCCCGGCCACGGATCGGGCAGCAGTTCGACCGGCAGCATCGGGTCGTGCAGCTGCACGCGCCGGTACGCATGAATCAGCAGGCTGCGGATGACGAACGCTTCCTCCGCGGTCAACTGCGCCTCTTGCTCCAGCAATGCAAGCAGGGGGCGGAACTGCGCCATGAAACCATGGTAGCCATCGACCACCACCGATAGATCCCACCCTTCTGCCGCCAGTTCGCGCAGCGGCCGCGTCGACACGCCGGCCAGTTCTGCAGCCCTGCATACCAGCAGCTTGCCGCGCGCGTTGTGGCGCACCAGCAATTCCTCGATCACGTCGGCGCCGGCCGCAGGATGGCCGAATATGCCGGGCGCAATCTGCGCATAGCCTTCCCACGCCAGCTCCTTGCGCAGCGTGGCGCGGGTAGGCGCATCCAGCGTGCCCGATGCCGCCAGCACCATGGTCCAGCTGCCATCCCAGTGCGCCGTCAGCGGCGCATAGATGCGGCGGTTGGCGCGTTCAAAGCGGGGCAGGGCTTGCGGCAGCAGGGAGTAGGAGCTGCGCCGGCCATCGCGGTTGGCCACCAGCCAGCCTTCCTGCGCCAGCCGGAACACGCTGGTGCGCAGCAGCCGGTCATTGACGCCAAAGGGCGCCATCAGTTCGATCAGGCTGCCCAGCCAGACGGTGCCGCCGTGCGGGGCGATGGCATCGCCAAAGATCGTCATCACCAGCGACTTCGAGCGCGGCGGGTCGGTGGCCAGGAAGCGGGCAATCCATTCGGTGCTCGTCATAAGTTTCATGGGTGAATTCATACACGAATCTTAAACCGGATTCGGACATGATTCACAAAAATAGGTGTACATCTCAAAATATGTATCGTATTATCGACATTCAGACTTGGCAAGGGGAGCATCACCATGTACGCACAACTGGTAGAAACGGGACTGAGCAAGGTCCAGGGCGCTGACGACATGAGCGCCGACGAGCTGGCCTTCCAGGCCCGCATCGATGCCGGCATCAAGATCGAAGCGAAGGACTGGATGCCCGACGCCTACCGCAAGACCTTGATCCGCCAGATTTCGCAGCACGCGCACTCGGAAATCGTCGGCCAGCTGCCGGAAGGCAACTGGGTGACGCGCGCCCCTACGCTCAAGCGCAAGTCGATCCTGCTGGCCAAGATCCAGGATGAAGCGGGTCATGGCCTGTACCTGTACAGCGCCGCCGAAACGCTGGGCGTGTCGCGCGACGAGCTGCTGGCGGCCCTGCATTCGGGCAAGGCCAAGTATTCGAGCATCTTCAATTACCCCACCCTGTCGTGGGCCGACATGGGCGCGGTAGGCTGGCTGGTGGATGGCTCGGCCATCATCAACCAGATTCCCCTGTGCCGCTGCTCGTACGGCCCGTATGCACGCGCCATGATCCGCGTGTGCAAGGAAGAGTCCTTCCACGCGCGCCAGGGCTACGACATCATGATGAGCCTGGCCAGGGGCACGCCCGAGCAAAAGGCCATGGCGCAGGATGCGCTCAACCGCTGGTGGTGGCCGTCGCTGATGATGTTCGGCCCGTCGGACGCCGAGTCGGTCAACAGCGCGCAGTCGGCCAAATGGCGCATCAAGCTGTTCTCCAACGACGAACTGCGCCAGCGCATGGTGGACCAGACCGTGCCCCAGGCCGAATACCTGGGCCTGACCATTCCCGATCCCGACCTGAAGTTCAACGCCGAAACGGGCCACTACGAGTTCGGCAAGATCGACTGGAGCGAATTTAATAACGTCCTGAAGGGCAATGGCCCGTGCAACCGCGAACGCCTGGCCACGCGCGTCAAGGCCTGGGACGACGGCGAATGGTTCCGCGATGCGATGGTGGCCTACGCCGACAAGAAGCAGGCGCGCGCCGCCTGACGCAATGCTGCAAACATGGAGAAAGCAATGAGCAAAGAATGGCCCCTGTGGGAAGTCTTCATCCGTAGCCAGCACGGCCTGGCCCACAAGCACGTGGGCAGCCTGCACGCGAGCGACGCCGAGATGGCGGTCAACAATGCGCGCGACGTCTACACCCGCCGCAATGAAGGCGTCTCGATCTGGGTGGTTCGCGCGGCCGACATTGTCGCCAGCAGCCCGGCCGACAAGGGCGCCCTGTTCGAGCCGTCGAACAGCAAGGTATATCGTCACCCGACCTTCTTCCCGATGCCGGAAGAAGTCAAGAACCTGTGAGCGTGTCCGTGAACCAGGATGTGAACAATCGATTCGATTACCTGCTGCGCCAGGGCGACAACGCCCTGATCCTGTCGCAGCAGCTGTCCAAACTGTGCGGCAAAGGGCCGGCGCTGGAAGAAGACATGGCGCTGACCAACGTGGCGCTCGACCTGCTGGGCCAGACCCGCATGTGGCTGACCTACGCCGGTGAACTGGAAGGACGCGGCCGCGACGAAGACAAGCTGGCCTACCTGCGCGACGCCCACGACATGCGCAACTGCCTGCTGGTGGAGCAGCCCAACGGTAACTACGCCGACACCATGGTGCGCCAGTTCTACTTCGACACCTGGCACTACTTTTTGATGCAGGGGCTGAGCTCATCGAGCGATACGCGCATCGCCGAGATCGCGGAAAAGTCGATCAAGGAAGTGACCTACCACCTGCGCCGCAGCGGCGACCTGATCGTGCGCATGGGCGACGGTACCGAGGAAAGCCATCGCCGCACCCAGACCGCGGTCAACGCGCTGTGGATGTACAGCGGCGAAGCGTTCATGTACGACGCGGTTGACGAGGCCATGGTGGCGCAGGGTGTGGCGCCGGCGGCAGAGGGCCTGCGCGCCTCCTTCCTGGAGCATGTGTCCGAGATCCTGGCAGAAGCCACGCTCACCATGCCCGATCCGGGAGCATGGATGCAGCAGGGCGGCAAAAAGGGCCGCCACAGCGAGCACCTTGGCTACATCCTGGCCGAAATGCAGTTCCTGCAGCGCGCCTATCCCGGCGCCGAGTGGTAAGCATGCCTCCCGCAGCCAGTGCCGATCAGGTATGGACCTGGCTGGGGGAGGTCGCCGATCCGGAAATCCCGGTCATCTCTATCGTGGACCTGGGCATCGTGCGTGATGTCGCCTTTGAGGATGACACCTGCGTGGTGACCATCACGCCCACCTATTCGGGCTGCCCGGCCATGCAGGTGATTGCCGACTCGGTGCAGGAAGCGCTGCGCGGGCGCGGCATGGACAAGGTCAGGCTGGTGAACCAGCTCTCGCCCGCCTGGACCACGGACTGGATGAGTGACGCCGGCAAGGCCGCGCTGAAGGGCTATGGCATAGCGCCGCCGGCGCAGCAGGTGATCGATATCAGTGGCCTGCACGCGGGCGTCAAGCGCCGGCCTGCGCCGCCGCTGGTGATCACCTGCCCCAATTGCGGATCGACCCACACTGAGCTGACCAGCCAGTTTGGTTCCACGCCGTGCAAGGCGCTCTACAAATGCCTGGACTGCCGGGAACCGTTTGATTATTTTAAGTGCCACTAGGGCCACAACACGCTACAACACGCGACAACACGTATAACACTGGGTCCATCATGAGCAAATTTTATCCATTGGCCGTTGCCAAGGTAAAGCACGAGACGCGCGACACCATTGCCGTCACCTTTGACGTGCCGGCGGAACTTGCCGCCAGCTTCGCCTACCAGCAGGGCCAGCACCTGACCCTGCGCGCCATGATCGGCGACGAGGATGTGCGCCGCTCGTACTCGATCTGCTCGGCAGTGCAGGATGGCGCGCTGCGCGTGGCCATCAAACGCACGCCGGGCGGCCTGTTTTCGTGCTGGGCCAACGATTCGCTCAAGCCCGGCATGACGCTCGAAGTCATGCCGCCCATGGGCCACTTCAACGTGCCACTGTCTGGCGAACATGCGCGCCACTACGTCGCCTTTGCGGCCGGCAGCGGCATTACGCCGATCCTGTCGATCATCAAGACCACGCTGTTGACGGAGCCGAACAGCCGCTTTACGCTGTTTTACGGTAACCGCGCGTCGTCCTCCGTCATCTTCAAGGAAGAACTGACGGACCTGAAAGACATGTACATGGATCGCCTCAACCTGGCCTATGTCATGAGCCGCGAGCAGCAGGATGTGGAACTGTTCAACGGCCGCATCACCAAGGAAAAGGTGGAGCAGTTCATCAAGTACTGGATCAATATCGACGACATCGATATCGCCTTCATCTGCGGCCCCGAGGACATGATGCATGGCGTCTCGGCCGCGCTGCAGGAAGCGGGCATGCCCAAGGAGCACATCAAGGTGGAGCTGTTCGCCGCCAGCATCCCCAAGCACCAGCACAAGCCACGCCAGTTCGACGCCGGGGTGCGGCACGAGACCGAGGTCACCGTCATCATGGACGGCAACCATGCCAGCTTCAGCATGGACAAGGACAAGGAATCGATCCTGGACGCCGGCCTGCGCGCCGGCATCGACATGCGTTACTCCTGCAAGGGCGGCGTGTGCTCCACCTGCCGCTGCAAGCTGCTCGAAGGCCAGGTCGACATGGACGCCAACTTCGCGCTCGAAGACTACGAAGTGGCGCGCGGCTTCGTGCTGTCGTGCCAGGCCTTTCCGGTCACCGACAAGGTGGTCATCGATTTTGATCAAGCCGAATAAAAACCACGGGGACACTAGCATGAACTATGAGAACATCCAATTTCAGATCGCCGACGGCATCGCGACACTGACGCTGAACCGTCCGGACAAGCTCAATAGCTTCACCCAGGCCATGCACCTTGAGGTGCGCGCTGCGCTGGATGAACTCAAGGCCGACAATACCGTGCGCGTCCTGCTGCTCACCGGTGCAGGGCGTGGCTTTTGCGCCGGCCAGGACCTGTCGGACCGCGCGGTGGAGCCGGGCGCCCAGGGCGTGGACCTGGGCCACTCGGTGGAGACCTATTACGCGCCGCTGGTGCTGGCCCTGAAAGCCCTGCCGATCCCGGTCATCTGCGCCGTCAACGGCGTGGCCGCCGGCGCCGGTGCCAACCTGGCACTGGCCTGCGACATCGTGCTGGCCGCCAAATCGGCCAGCTTCGTGGAAGTGTTCTGCAAGCTGGGACTCATTCCCGACACCGGCGGCACCTGGCACCTGCCGCGCCTCGTGGGTCACGCGCGCGCCATGGGCATGGCCCTGCTGGGCGAGAAAATCACTGCCGAAGTGGCCGAGCAGTGGGGCCTGATCTGGAAATGCGTGCCCGACGAAGCGCTGATGGAGCAGGCCATGACCATGGCCAGGCACTTTTCCACCGCGCCGACCAGGGGCCTGGCCTTTACCAAGCAGGCGCTCCAGGTCAGCCACGCCCATACGCTGCCCGAGCAGCTCAAGCTTGAAGGCGAGATGATGCGCGAACTTGGCTACAGCCGTGACTACCGGGAAGGCGTGGCTGCCTTCATGGCCAAGCGTACGCCTAACTTTACGGGAGAATGAACATGGCCCAGGCACTGGAAAAAGGCAGCGTGGTAGCCGTGATCGGCAGTGGCGCCATGGGTTCCGGCATTGCGCAGGTGGCCGCTGCCGCAGGCTACCAGGTCAAGCTGTTCGATACGCGCACCGATGCGGTGGCCAAGGCCATCGCAGACATTAACAAGGTGTACGGCAAACTGGTGGAAAAGGGCCGCATGAGCGTGGACGATGCCGCCGCTGCCGGCGCGCGCCTGCACAAGGTAAGCGACATCCACGAAGTGGGCGACGCCGCGCTGGTGGTCGAAGCCATTGTCGAGAACCTGGATGTCAAGCGCATGCTGTTTGCCGACCTGGAACGCGCCGTGGGCGACGAATGCATCCTGGCCACCAATACGTCCTCCATCTCCGTGACCGCGATTGCCGCCAAACTGCGCCGGCCGGAGCGGCTGGTGGGCATGCACTTCTTTAATCCCGTGCCCTTGATGGCGCTGGTGGAAGTGATCAGCGGCCTGGCGACGTCGCAGGAAGTGGCCGACACCGTGTTTGCCACGGCTGCCGCATGGGGCAAGAATCCGGTGCACGCAAAGTCCACGCCCGGCTTCATCGTCAACCGTGTTGCGCGGCCATTCTATGCCGAAGGCTTGCGCCTGCTGTCCGAGCAGGCGGCCGATCCTGCCACGCTCGATGCGGTCATGCGCGAAGCAGGGGGTTTTCGCATGGGCCCCTTTGAACTGATGGACCTGATCGGCCACGACGTCAATTTCTCGGTCACGCAATCCGTGTTCAATGCCTACTTCGGCGATCCGCGCTTCATGCCGTCGGTGCTGCAGCAGGAGATGGTCAACGCCGGTTTCCTGGGCCGCAAATCGGGACGCGGCTTCTACCAGTACGGCGACGATGCGGCAAAGGCGCTCCCGCGTACCGAGGCCGAGCAGCCGCGGCCCGCTGCCGTGGGCATCAGCATTTCGCTCGACATGAGTAATCCCGTGACAGCGCCCATGGAGCAGCGCTTCACTGCTGCCGGCTACACCGTCACGCACCGCGAGCCGCAGCCGGGCGTGGCCCACAGCGAGGCGCCGGGCTTTCACTGCAACGGCGCGGCCATCTTCCTGACCGATGGCCGCACTGCAACCGAACGTGCAGCAGCGGACATGCACCCCAACACGGTGCTGTACGACCTGGTGCTCGACCCTGCAAATGCCACGCGCATTGCGCTGGCCTGTGCCGACCAGTGCAGTGATGCGGCCTATGAATCGGCGGTGGGCCTGTTCCAGGCTGCGGGCTTCGCCGTGACCCGGCTGAACGACGTGCCCGGCATGGCCGTCATGCGCACCGTGGCCATGCTGGCCAACGAGGCTGCCGAAGCGGTGAACCAGGGCGTGTGCTCGGCCGAAGCGGTGGACATCGCCATGCAGAAGGGCGTGAATTATCCGCGCGGGCCGCTCGCGTGGGCCGACAGCGTGGGCATTACCCACATTGTCACGGTGCTGGGCAATCTGGCCGCAAGTTACGGCGAAGACCGGTATCGCGTCTCGCCGCTGCTGCGCCGCAAGCTGGCAAGCGGAGCGAACTTTTATGGATGACATGCTGGCGCTGGCCCGACTGGCCGGCAAGACCATGTATGAGCGCGACCCGGCCAGCCAGGCGCTGGGCATGCGGCTCGACGATATCCGTCCCGGCTACGCGCGCATGACCATGCCGGTGCGGCAGGACATGCTCAATGGCCACCAGACCTGCCACGGCGGTTATATCTTCATGCTGGCCGACAGCGCATTTGCCTTTGCCTGCAATTCGCACAACTTCAACACTGTCGGTGCCGGCTGCACCATCGAGTATCTGGCACCAGGCAAGCTGGGTGACTGCCTTAGCGCGGAGGCGGTGGAACAGGCATTGTCCGGCAAGACTGGTGTGTACGACGTCAAGGTCACCAACCAGGAGGGGCGCACCGTCGCGCTCCTGCGCGGCAAATCGCATCGCGTGGCCGGCCTGGTGGCCGACAGCGTGGGCGGATAGTCCACGACCAAGGAGGGCAACATGGTGCAACGCATTCCCGCTCCGGGGGACCTGGAGCCGATTGAAACGGCGAGCCGCGACGAACTGCAGGCGCTGCAGCTTGAACGCATGCGGTGGTCGCTGCGGCATGCGTATGACAATGTGGCGCACTACAAGGCGGCTTTCGATGCCGCCGGCGTGCATCCGGACGATCTCAAGTCGCTGGCCGACCTGGCCAGGTTTCCGTTCACCGACAAGAAGACGCTGCGCGACAATTATCCCTTTGGCCTGTTCGCGGTACCGCGCCAACAGGTGGTGCGGATCCACGCATCGTCCGGCACCACCGGCAAGGCCACGGTGGTGGGCTACACCCAGAACGACATCGATACCTGGGCCAGCGTGGTGGCTCGCTCCATCCGCGCCGCCGGCGGCAGGGCGGGCGACATGGTGCACGTCTCTTATGGCTACGGTCTGTTCACGGGCGGCCTTGGTGCCCACTATGGCGCCGAACGCCTTGGCTGCACCGTCATTCCCATGTCCGGCGGGCAGACCGAAAAGCAGGTGCAGCTGATCTGCGACTTCGAACCGTCGATCATCATGGTCACGCCCTCGTACATGCTTAACATCATCGAAGAATTCAGGCGCCAGGGGCTTGACCCGGCAGCATCCTCGCTCAAGGTAGGCATCTTTGGCGCGGAGCCCTGGACCAACGCCATGCGCAGCGAGATTGAACAGGGCGCGGGTATCGATGCCGTCGATATTTATGGCCTGTCCGAAGTGATGGGCCCCGGCGTGGCCAGTGAATGCATCGAGAGCAAGGACGGTCCCGTGATCTGGGAAGACCACTTTTATCCCGAGATCATCGATCCTGTCACCGGCGAAGTGCTGCCTGACGGTGAAGAAGGCGAACTGGTATTCACCTCGCTCACCAAGGAAGCGCTGCCCATCATCCGCTACCGCACGCGCGACCTGACGCGCTTGCTGCCGGCGACCTCGCGCTCCATGCGCCGCATTGACAAGATCACCGGCCGCTCCGACGACATGCTCATCATCCGCGGCGTGAATGTCTTTCCCACGCAGATCGAGGAGCTGATCCTCAAGATGCCGCAGCTCGCGCCTCACTACCAGCTGACGGTATCGCGCGACGGCCACCTCGACTCGATGGCCGTAACCGCCGAACTGCGCGATGACGGCCAGGCGCCGGCAGCCGCGCAAGCACTGGCCCGTGAACTCGAACACCATATCAAGACCTTTGTCGGCATCACGACCAGGGTCACCCTGGTGCCGCCCGGCGGCATCGATCGCACACTGACGGGCAAGGCCAAACGTGTGTTCGACCAGCGCCCCAAATCCTGAAGAAGAACCGGAGCAGACATGAATCAAATTACAGACGCCTTTATTTGCGACGCCATTCGTACCCCTTTTGGCCGCTACGGCGGCTCGCTGGCCGGTATCCGCGCCGATGACCTGGCCGCGCTTCCCATTGCCGCGCTGATGGCACGTAATCCTGGCGTGGACTGGAGCCGCGTGGACGACCTGTACTACGGCTGCGCCAATCAGGCCGGTGAAGACAATCGCAACGTGGGCCGCATGGCCGCGCTGCTGGCCGGGCTGCCGCCGGAAGTGCCGGCCAATACCATCAACCGCCTGTGCGGCTCCAGCCTGGATGCTGTGGGCCTGGGTGCGCGCGCCATCAAGTCGGGCGAGGCTCAGCTGATCATTGCCGGCGGTGTGGAAAGCATGACGCGCGCGCCGTTCGTGATGGGCAAGGCCGACAGCGCATTTTCACGCGCCGCCAGGATCGAGGACACCACCCTCGGCTGGCGCTTTGTCAATCCGCTCATGAAGGCGAAGTACGGCATCGACAGCATGCCGGAGACGGCCGAGAATGTCGCGCGAGAATTCAACATCAGCCGCGCCGACCAGGATGCATTCGCGCTGCGCAGCCAGCAGCGCTGGGCCAGGGCCAACGCTGCCGGCGTGTTCAGGGACGACATCATCGGCGTTACCATCCCCATGAAAAAGGGCGAGTCGCGCATGTTTGACACCGACGAGCAGCCGCGCGCCGACACCAACATCGAGTCGCTGGCAAAACTCAAGGGCGTCGTCACGCCCGATGGCAGCGTCAGCGCGGGCAATGCATCGAGCTTGAACGACGGCGCCTGCGCCATCCTGATCGCTTCTGCGGCCGCTGCGGGCCAGTATGGCCTCACGCCGCGCGCCCGCATCGTTGGCATGGCAACCGCCGGCCTGGCGCCGCGCATCATGGGCTTTGGCCCGTCGCCGGCCACCAAAAAGGTGCTGGCCATGACCGGCCTGTCGATTGGCCAGATGGACGTGATTGAATTGAACGAAGCATTTGCCGCCCAGGGTCTGGCCGTGACGCGCGACCTGGGTCTGGCTGACGACGCCGAACATGTGAACCCGAATGGCGGCGCGATCGCGATTGGCCATCCGCTGGGCGCATCCGGCGCGCGCCTGGTGCTGGCAGCGGTCAACCAGTTGCACCGCACGGGCGGGCGCTATGCGCTGTGCACCATGTGCATTGGTGTTGGCCAGGGTATCGCACTGGTCGTGGAACGGGTATAAGCTGGGCGCCATGGTAAAAGTCTATGAAATCGATGGCGTACGGCCGGTGGTGCATCCCAGCGCCTACGTGCACCCGACTGCAGTGCTGATCGGCGACGTGATCGTCGGCCCGCGCTGCTATGTGGGGCCGCTGGCGTCCCTGCGCGGCGATTTTGGCCGCCTGATCATGGAAGAAGGTTCCAACCTGCAGGACACCTGCGTCATGCATGGCTTTCCCGGCGAGGACACGGTCGTGGGCGTGGATGGCCACATCGGCCACGGCGCCGTGCTGCACGGCTGCCGCATCCTGCGCAACGCCATGGTGGGCATGAATGCGGTCGTCATGGACAAGGCGGTAGTGGGCGAGGAATCGATTGTGGCCGCGATGAGCTTTGTCAAAGCCGGCATGATCATCCCGCCGCGCAGCATGGTGATGGGCGCCCCGGCGCGCGTGGTGCGCGAGGTGACCGACAAGGATATCGCCTGGAAGAGCTTTGGCACGAAGCAGTATCACGACCTGGCCGTCCGCTCGCTCAGCACCATGCGCGAAGTGGAAGCCTTTACCGAGATTGAAGCTGACCGTCCGCGCATCGACTTCGGTCCCGACATGCACCGCCCCAAAGAGTAGCCACAAGATTAAACACGGAGAACACATATGCAAAACGTAGCAACCCTGCAAAGCTGGATTGGCGGCCGCTGGCTTGGATCAGAAGCGTCGGTGCCCCTGCACAGCGCCATCAACAGCGCGCTCATCTACCACACCCACGCCGAGAAGATCGACTTTGACGAAGCCGTGACCTACGCCCGCAAGACCGGCGTGCCGTCCCTGATGGCGCTCGACTTCCAGAAGCGTGGCCAGGTACTCAAGGCGCTGGCGCTGTACCTGATGGAGCGCAAGGAAGAGCTCTACAAGATTTCGCACCTGACCGGCGCCACGCGCGCGGACAGCTGGGTCGACATCGAGGGCGGCATCGGCACCCTGTTTGCCTATGCCAGCATGGGCAGCCGGGAGCTGCCGTCGTCGAACGTGCTGCATGAGGGGCCGGCCCTGGCACTGGGCAAGAATGGCGGTTTTGCCGGTACCCACATCCTGGTGCCGCGTGGCGGCCTGGCAGTGCACATCAATGCCTTCAATTTCCCCATCTGGGGCTTGCTTGAAAAGTTTGCGCCGAGCTTTTTGGCGGCCATGCCGTGCATCGGCAAGCCGGCGACGGCAACGAGCTACCTGACGGAAGCGGTGGTGCGCATGATGCACGATTCCGGCCTGCTGCCGGAAGGCGCGCTGCAACTGGTCATTGGCAGCACCGGCGACCTGCTGGACCGGCTGACCGGCTTTGACGCCGTCACGTTCACCGGGTCCGCAGATACTGCCGCCAAGCTGCGCGTCAACAAGAACCTGATCGCCAATTCGGTGCCCTTTACGGCCGAAGCGGACTCGCTCAATTGCGCCATCCTGGGGCCGGACGTAACGCCGGACGACGAGGAGTTCGACCTGTTCGTCAAGGAAGTGGCACGCGAGATGACCGGCAAGGCTGGCCAGAAGTGTACGGCGATCCGCCGCATCATCGTGCCGCAGCAGCATGTGGAAGCGGTGGGCGAGCGCCTGCGCGCCCGCCTGGCGAAGGTGGTGGTGGGCGACCCGTCCATGGAAGGCGTGCGCATGGGCGCGCTGGCATCGATGGACCAGCACCGCGATGTGCATGGCCGCGTGGAGATGCTCTCACAAGGGAACGAAGTGCTGTTTGGCGCCAGGGATGGTTTCTCGCCAGTGGGCGAAGGGGCGGCCAACGGTGCCTTCTTCTCGCCCACGCTGCTCCTGTGCCGCAACGGCATGACCAACGATGCCGTGCACGACGTGGAAGCTTTCGGTCCGGTCAGCACATTGATGACGTATTCGGACATTGACGAAGCGCTGGCCCTGGCAGCACGCGGCAAGGGTAGCCTGGTCAGCACGCTCGTCACGCGCGACCCGATGATTGCGGCGCGCGCGGTGCCGGCCATGGCCGCCTCGCATGGCCGCGTGCTGGTGCTGGACCGCGAGGCGGCGGTCGATTCGACCGGCCACGGTTCGCCGCTGCCGCAGCTCAAGCACGGTGGTCCCGGCCGCGCCGGTGGTGGCGAAGAGCTGGGCGGCATTCGCGCCGTACGCCACTTCCTGCAGCGCGCCGCGCTCCAGGGCTCGCCCACCATGCTGGCCGCGGTCACCGGCGAATACGTGCGCGGCGCCAAGGTCAACGAGAGCGAGGTGCACCCGTTCCGCAAATACTTTGAAGACCTGAACATGGGCGACTCGCTCCTGACCCACCGCCGCACGGTGAGCGAGGCCGACATCGTCGCCTTTGGCGGTATTTCGGGCGACTTCTTCTACATGCACTTTGATGAAATCGCGGCCCGGGATTCGCAGTTCGGCAAGCGCATCGCGCACGGCTACTTTGTCCTGTCGGCGGCGGCGGGCCTGTTTGTTTCGCCGGCCCCGGGTCCGGTACTGGCCAACTATGGTCTCGACAACCTGCGCTTCATCACGCCGGTTGCCATTGGCGACACCATCCGCGCACGCCTGACCTGCAAGCGCAAAGTGGACCGCAACCGTACCGACGAGCGTGGCGTGGGGCAGGGCGTGGTGGCGTGGGATGTGCAGGTAACGAACCAGAACGATGAACTGGTGGCCAGCTACGACATCCTGACCCTGGTGATGAAGCGCGCGCTGCACGCCGTGCAGTAAGCGGGTGGTTTCAGAGGCGCTTGTTCGACCGGACCAGCGCCTCGAAGTCAGCTGCCGGCACCGGTTTGCTGAAGAAGTAGCCCTGCATTTCGTCGCAGCGCAGTGTGCGCAGCATCGATAGCTGCGCCTGCGTTTCCACACCCTCTGCCACCACTTTCAGGCCCAGGCTGTGCGCCATGGCGATGATGGCCGCTGCAATGGCCTGGTCTTCCGGGTTGGCGTCCACCCCGGCGATGAATGAGCGATCGATCTTGACGAAGTCAAACGGGAAGCGCTTGAGCTGGGCCAGCGACGAGTAGCCCGTGCCAAAATCATCGAGCGACAGCTGCACGCCCATCGCTTTCAGTGCGATGAGGTTGCGCGCCGCGTCATCGGGATTCATCATCACGGCCGTTTCGGTCAGCTCGAATTCGATATATTTCTGGTCCAGCCGGAAGCGTTCGGTGGCGGCCGCAATGATCGCCAGCAGCTCCACCTGCATGCATTGCACGGCCGAGAGGTTGATCGCCACCGGCACCAGCGGCAGGCCGCCGTCCATCCACGCTTTTTGCTGCCTGCACACCGCCTCGATGACCCAGGTGCCGATGGGGCGGATCAGGCCTGTCTCTTCGGCCAGCGGGATGAAGTCGACCGGCCCCACCAGGCCGCGCAGGGGATGGTTCCAGCGGATCAGGGCTTCGGCGCTGACGATGCGGCCGGTGAACAGATCGACCCGCGGCTGGTAGAACATGACGAACTGGTCTTCTTCCAGCGCCGTCTGCAATTCGTTTTCCAGCGCCAGGCGGGCGGCCAGCGCGGCATTCATACGCGGCGCGTAGTACAGATAGCGCTCGCCGCTGGCCTTGGCGTTCTTGAGCGCGGCCTCGGCATGCTTGAACAGCGTTTCGGCATCGGTGCCGTCGGCAGGCGACAGCGCCAGGCCGGCGCGGGTCGATACCCGCACTTCCTGCTCGTCGATGGAAAATGGCTGGTCCAGCGCCGTGAAAATGGACTGCTGGAGGATGTCGCCCGCATCCTCGCCCCGCGTCAGGTCGCACAGTGTCAGGGCAAAGGTATCGCCGCCAATGCGCGCCAGGTTGAAGGTGTCAGGCAGGCGCTGGCCCAGACGGCGCGCAATGTGCACCAGCAGCGCATCGCCCGCGTGCCGTCCCATGGCGTCGTTGAGCTGGGCGAAGCGGTCCAGATTGATCAGCACCACACCAATGATCGTGTCGCTGCCAGGCTGCAGCAGCTGCGCCAGCCGGTCCAGGAACAGGCGGCGGTTGGGCAGCGCGGTCATCAGGTCGTAATAGGCCATGTAACTGAGCTGCTCTTCGCGGTCGAGGAACAGGAGCGCAAACGAGAGGTCGCCCGCCATTTCGGTGAGCACCTTCAGTTCGTCGGGATCGAACACGTCAGCCACATCAGACATGAGCGTGAATACCGATGCCACGCGCTCGCCTACCAGGATGGGAAAGCTGGCCACGGCCCGCACGCCCCGAGGCACAAGCACGGGCAGATACGCCTGCATGGCGGGGTCGGCCGCGATATCGTTGCAGATGACCGCCTGGCTGGACATGGCCGCACGCGCGGCGATCCAGGGCCCTTCGGGTGCGGACGCGAAGGTCTGGAGCACGCGGCCCGCGCCTGCCTCATTGGTCATGGGCCCGTCATGCGACCCGGCCGTGTCGATGCTGGCGCTGACGAAGCCGCCTTCCATGGTGGCCAGGCGGCAGGCTTCCTTGAACAGCGCGTCGCGGTCACGAATGCGCACGATGGCAGAATTGATGCCCGACAAGAGCGCGTAGACCCGGTTCAGGCGGGCGATCTTGCGTTCTGCCTGGACACGGTCGGTGACGTCGTGGGCGAGCACGAATTTGCAGGCGCGGCCGTGGAAGTTCAGGGGATGGGAGCTGATTTCCACATCGATCAGGGTCCCGTCCTTCTTACGATGCCGCCAGGTGCCGGAGCGCTCCAGGGTCTCGTTGGTGGCGTTGCGCAGGTTGGCGTACAGCTTGGGCAGTTCCGTGGGCGGGCGCAGGTCGACCAGGGTCAGGGTCAAAAATTCCTGCTCGGAATAACCGTAATGCATGATGGCGGCCGTATTGACAGCCTTGAACGCGAGCGTTTCCAGGTCGTACACCCACATGGGGATGGGGTGCGCCCTGAAAAGCTCGTTAAACGACGTGTCGTTCGGTTCTGCCATGAAAAAGGATCCGCACGGGTTAACTGACGCTGCGCGTCATCAAAAACATGGTTCTTCAAGAAATGCGGATACATACTGCGGTTACTGCAAGTTTAAACGAACCCAAGGTTGCGCACGGTTGAATTGTAATTGGACAAGTTCGGCAACAGGGATAATAGCTCACTGTCGGTGACGCCCAGCCATTTACCGAGGGTGGCCGCGACCTGCTCCACCGACGTGGTCGGCAGCAGCCGGCCCTGGCCGACATCGTCCGGGCCGTTGTGGGCCACCACCGGCGCAGTGCCATAGAAGCGCTGGCCCTGGACCGCGCCGCCCATGACAAAGTGCATGCTGCCCCAGCCATGGTCCGAGCCATTGGCATTGCCGGTCAGGGTGCGGCCAAAGTCGGAGGCCGTAAATGCCGTGACCTGCTCTGCCACGTTCAGTTCCACCGTGGCGGCATAAAACGCCGACAGGGCGTCGCCCAGGCGCGTCATCAGCGCCGGGTGATCGGTCAGCATGCCGTCGTGATTGTCGAATCCGCCCATGGACACAAAAAAGACCTGGCGCTTTGTGCCCAGGGCAGGGGCGGCCGCGATCATCCGTGCCACCAGGCGGAGCTGGTCGCCGAGGTTGTTCGAGGCGGGGAAAGCGGTCGCCAGTGCCGGAGTCGAGGCCAGGGCGGCCGACAACACTTCATTTGCTTCGATCGAGCGCTTGCTGACGATGTTGTATTCATTTTCCAGCATGTGCGTGCGCGGCTGCGTGATGAGCGTGCGAAGCGCATTCGACGCCGCGCTGGAGCCGAACAGCGGATTTTTCAGGCCCGACAGTGGCACTGAGCCGTTGGCCGATACCTGGTACTGCACGGCGGAATTGCCGGACAGGTAGACGGCATTGCCCGACACGTTGACGCAGGTAAAAGTGGCGTTGGCATTCGCTGCCTGGAACAGGTCGCCCATGCGTCCACCCCAGCCAGATGTGGCGCCTTCCGGTGAAGACGACTGCCAGACGGATTGTTGATCGTTGTGCGAAAACAACTTGGGCGGCACACGCACCGACTTGTTGGTGTACTGCAATTTGCTGGTGGGCTGGATCAGCGTGCCGGCGTTGAGGATCACACCAAGCTTGCCGGCGTCAAACAGCGGCATCAGTCTGGCCAGGTTGGGCGCCAGGGCGTACTGATGTGCAAAGCCAGCCGAGTCGAGCGGTGCTGCCACCGGGTTCAGGGCTGTCGCCTGCAGGCTTTCGCGGCTGTGCGCGAAGGAAGGGCGCAGCGACTGGTAGGCCGCGTGGCTGGTGAGGTCATAGGGAACCACGGTATTGGCGTAATCGTTACCGCCGTACAGGAACACGCAGACCAGTGCCTTGTAGTCGCTCGCCCCGGCCGCGCTTGCCTCGGCCAGCGCGGCCAGGTTCAGCGCCCATGGCGCGGCCACACCGGCCAGGGACAGGGAGGAAGCCTTCTTGAGAAACGCGCGCCGCGATGCGGTCATGCCATCCTTATTGATCATGGCGGCTCCTATTTCTGCACAATGAATTCGGGCGCGGCCATGACCATGACCAGTGCCGCGTAGATGCGGTTGAGGCGGGCAGCGTCTGTGCCAACGGGCATGCTGTCGATGCCACCCTTGATCAGGGCCAGCGTTGCCGTCGACAACTGGCCTGCCGCCATGACCAGGTTGATCTGGTCGAGCAGTGCCTGCGATGTTTCGGCCAGCGGCATCAAGGCGCTGTAATCGCCCTTGACGTCGCCCACGCCGCGGCTGATCACCGTTTGCATGTAGTTGACATAGCCAACCACCGTGGACTCGTTGGTGATCTGGAATTCGGGCGCCACCATGCCGGCGGCACCAATGGCGCTGTTGGGCGGAACGTAGCCCGGGCGGAAGAAGTTAAACACGCTGCCCGAGCGCAGGGGGCTCTGGCCGAGGCGCGTGCCCGGCTCGGACGTGTTGCCGATGGCCCAGGCGCCACTCGGTGACGTGGCCTTGAAGGCGCGCGCCCAGGCAGCGAAGCGCAGAATGGGCTCGCGCAGCTTGCCGAAGCTGGCATCGGACAATTTGCTGTCGCTACGCGCCTCGGTATCGAGCAGGATGGCCTTGATCACGGCTTTCAGGTTGCCCTTCACCCCGCTGCCATCGTTGTTAAAGACTGCCGCCACCCGGGCAATGTAGGCGCCGCTCGGGTTGCTGCACACCAGGCGCTGGATCAGCTGGCGGCTGATGAACGGCGCCACGTTGGCATGCGCGAAGATCGCGTCAAGCGCCAGCGTCAGGCTGTTGATGCCGTCGGTGGCGGCCGCAATGGTGGTCCCGATAAAGGTCTTGGCGCCGCTTTCATGGCGCGCGGCGTTCTGGATCATGGGCCGCTTCTTGAAATCCGGTGTTTCGGTGTTGCCGCCGGCCAGGTCGTAGTTCCAGCCAGTGAACACGCGCGCCAGGCCAGTGATGTCTTCCAGCGTGTAGGTTTCCGTGGGCAAGCCGGTGGTCAGTTTGGCGGACCCATCAATGTTGAGCTGGGTGAGGCCGATGGTGAACAGCTGCATGATTTCACGCGCGTAATTCTCATCCGGCATGGCGCCCGTGTTGGCATTGAACTTGACGTTGTTGCGATAGGTGAGGAATTCCCCCATCGGTGCGCTGAGCGACACCTGTTGCAACAGCGTGCGGTAATTGCCGAAGGCGTGGGCTTCCAGCAAGTCCAGGTAAGCCGCTGCCGAAAATGATTTCCAGCCGCTACCGGTCAGGCCGGCGATGGCGACCACCAGGATTTCCGACAGGGCCAGGGTGACACGCTGACGCAGGGTGTCGGGTGCGGACAACAGCTTGACCCACTGGCAAGCATCGGCACCGGCTTCGCCGTTCTTGAATTCAATGGCCCCGAAGCCGTTGGCGATCAGCCATTCCCAGCGCGTGCCACTGGCCGGCATGGCGAATTGTTCATCCAGCCAGCCGGCATAACCCACGGACTGCACGCGGGCGATCTGTTCGGTCGTGGCGCCCATGGAAGCCTGCGACAAAAAGCGCGACGCCTGGATTGCGGAAGGCGGAGCAGGTGCTGGCGGCGGTGGCGGGGTGCCGGGGCCTGTGCCTGCACCGGCGCCGCCACCGCCACCGCCACAGGCGCTCAGCAGGGCGCCGGAAAGCAGCACTGTCGTGGGAACGGCGCGGTGTGGCCAGTCGCGCTCCAGGGTGTAGCCGGCGTCTGCGTCGAGGTCCTTATCGACGAGACAATCTTCATGTGAATCTGGCATGCATTCATCCCGAGGCTGTCAATATATCAGGTCGAGTTTAGATGAATTTGGGAAACACGCCTACTTTCTAATTGTAAATATTTGTGATGGCACAAGCGCGACCTGAGCGATGACAGCCTGCGAGATGAGTTGTGTACCGGAGCTGCCAAGCTGCGCGAGTGTGTCAGTCAAGATGGAGGTGGAATCGTTCAGAGAGTCCCCACTCGGCATCCTGTGCCTCGATTCGCCGCAGAACGCCGACAATACGGTCGAAGCTCGGTCCCATGGCAAGCTGCGAGGCAGCGGCATTTTTCCAATGAAGCGTCAGCGGCCGCTCAACATCAGTTCCTAAAACGTCACTGAGGGCGTCAAGATTATTTCCGTAGTGGGCTGAGAAAGCCAGGGCTCCTGCAATGGCCTGGTGGAAGTCTGCTTCCGTCGCCATGTTCTCGCCATCAATGTTAATGATCATTTCCTGCCCTGTCGAATTGAAGGGGCATGCGGTCTGCACCGCGCCCTGGAAACGATTACCCGATGGCGCCCGACGTGCCTTTTTCTTGCGCCGACAAAGTTGCCGATACCTGGTCTGTCTTGCTGGCGCTCGACGGATTCTTGGTGACCATCGCACTCACAGCCTTGCGTACCAATCGATGAAAATTCTGACGCTCTAAATAAACCTCGGGCTGACCAAGTTCGAAGGAATCCGGATCAACGAAGACGCGAAACACCGCGCCCTCAGGCCATTGTTGATAGTACGGTTCATCAGCGGGCATGGCCGTGTCGCGGCGTTCGATGGTCCAGCCTGGTTCGCCCTCAATGCCGCCGATGTCATGGCCGTCGGTCAGCAAGGATGCCAGTTCATCGAAGCGTTCATCCATGAAAACCGCGTTGATCACGAATTTCGCTGCGACCACCGGGTCCGCGTGCGGGGAAAAGTCGCCGAAGGCTCCTTTGAAATAGTCCAAACGAATTGCTCCTCCTATCGATCCCCGCGTAGTGGCCACGTGAAAGGGACCACTACTCACCACAGGTCGATTCGCGCGCATTCAAACTCGACCATGTCACCTTGCTGCAAAGCGCCGGGAAGTGCCTCATCAACAACAAGCATGAGGTCGTCGACTGCGATAGCCCTTTCAGTAGCCTATGCGTGTAATTTCTACGCCGAGTTCTTTTAGCCTGATTAATACGGCTTTCGCCAGCGCCTCATCATTGATGGGCAAATCGAACAGGCGGCCTTCGGCGTTTCGATAGCACAGCATTTCGGATACCGGCGTCTGCTCGACAAAATAGTCGCTGAGCTGCTGTCCATTCCCGAACAGAAAGCGCTCGACCAGCGCAGATAGTTTTGCGTCCACGTTCATTTCTTTCACGGCAGGGGGTCTTTCAGGAAACCGGGGTAAAAAATCGTATTATCATTGTCGCCCGGGCCCCAGAAAATCCTGGTAGGCGCTGGCTGTACGTTTGGATTCTGCGCATATTGTCTGAAAAAACGAGCGTTAATCATGTTCATATCTTGCCTTGAAGGCCACATCTGATGAATATTGTCGTTCGGATGCACGTGACCGATCAAACGTGCGTCGCGCGGTACTGGGCTGGTCCAGGCATCGCCACTATAGAGCTTTTTAACCGGCACGCCGTTGACGCGTTCACTGACCAGCGCAAACTCAATCTTGCGCCCTCCCAGAACCCCGAGCTCGTAGACGTCGCCGAATCTGACGCTTCGATCAGTAATAATGACACCCTCTTCGCCTGGTAAAGCTCCGGACGCCCTTAATTCCGCCATCGAAGCACGTGGCCCCAATCCTTCGGTCCTTGGGAAGCGAGTACCACCCGCCCCGCCGGTCTGTGCGACAAAGTCTCCAGATCCCGGCCGGCTGCTATTAAAGCGACCAGTAAGCCCCATCGCTCCTCTTGCGCCGAACATGCCCCCGAGAATTGAGCCGCCAAACCCCATCAACTTCTGGCCATCCGAGCCCTCACCGAACAGTTGACCACCGGCCCAGTTTCCACCCAAACCGCCAGCCAGCCCCAGCACCAAGCCGCCAGCAACGACTGCAACCGGGGCGAGCACAAGCGCGGCACCAATCCCAACGACAAACAGGGATGCGTGAACCCATCCAGGGACCAGATTTTCAGGATGAATTTCATTAGTCTGATAGCTTGGACCGCCCACGTAGACGTTTGACGATCCCTTGGTAATGACAGCGCTGCAAATGGTCTTGTCATCGACCCGTGCGGCATGCAGGCCGTTGATCAACACGGTTTCGCTACCTTGGGCGATGGTGGCGGGTGCTGGATGCTTGTCACAGGTCGCGAAATCCGCATGCGCACGTGCCGCGGCGATACCGTTGATAAACACATTCGTTGATCCGGCCGCTGTGATGGCCCCCACCACCTCTTTGCCGACTCCACTGAAAGTGCTGGCAAACTCCATGATCCCAGCGCCCCCTGCCGCCCCTGCGCCCACCATGGCCACTGCCGCCAGTCCGCCGGTACCCACGATCAGTGCCGCACCGAGTCCGATGGCGGCGCCCGCCAGCAAACCGCCGAGCAGCCAATTCATCGTCGGGCTGTGCCCGATTGGGTCGTTTATTCGTGCTGCCGCTGCCATTGACTATCCGGTTTGGGAAATGATGGCGCGCGCGAGGTGCTGCCGGATGTCCGCCACTGTGGCAAGCTTCGGTGCCGCGTCGGTGGTGTGCAGTACCGCGACATGATCGAGACGATCGCGCAGCCGCGGTGCATGGGGCTGCCCCGACGGCGCCAGCTGGTATTCGCTCGGCTTGCCCCACAGTGTGCTGGCGTTCGAGATCGCGAAGCTCGCTGTCAGTGGCTCGCCATCGGCGTCGTAAAACTCCCACGCGTCCTGCTCGACTTCACGCGCATCGGTTTTGCGGCAGGCGTGCTCCTGGTCTGGATGCACCACCAGCATGCGGCGCCGTTCGGAATACGTGAACACCAGTGGCAGGCCGCTGGGGTTGGTGATTGGCGGATGCTCCACCGGCGCCGGCGCTGCGATCGGCATTGGCACCGCGCCGGCCAGGGGGCGGCGCAGCGTGAAGCTGGCCAGCATCTGGTCGAACATGCAGTTCCATTCGTCGGTAAACGGCTTGAGGCAAGTGGCGGCGATCAGGATTGCCTGCACGCTGTCTTCGCCGGCGCCATGGGTCAGCGTGATCACCTGGCGCTGGTGCATGAAGTTGCCATCCTTGCGCCAGCTATACACCAGTTCCACGGCCGGGCTGCCACCTAGCAGGCGATTGGTCATCGAGCGCAGCTCGAAGCGTGGCAGGGAGCGGCCCAGTTCCGCCACCAGGCGGCTGCCGAATTCCTCCAGTTGTTCACCGGCCTGCGTCTCGGCCTGTGAGATCACGATATTGAAGTCGCTCGGGCCGTGGTCGTTGAGCGTGAACATGTGAACCGACTTGTCCAGCAGCCGTTCGGGCAGTTCGAAAGTGGCGTAGTTGGCGTGATAGAGCTGTGGCATGGTGGTGTGCTTTATTTATTCAGGTCGATGCGGCCGGTGCCGATAATGTCAATATGGATACCCTGGATGGTGATGGTGCCGTCCTGCTTCATCACGATCTTGCTGGAGCCCACTTCGAGCGTGATATCAGTGCTGGCCTTCAGGTGGATATGCTCGGTGGCCGATGTGAGCTCGATGTTGGCCTTGGCCGTCTGGTGGATGTGGGCGTCTGTTGATTCGAGCGCAATGTGGGCCTTGGCCTTCTGTTCGATGTGCGCCGTCTTCGCCTCGATGGCCACGTGTGTCTCGGCCGTCTGCTTGATGTGCGCCGTCTCGGACTTGAGCGCGATATGCGTCTTGGCCGTCTGCTTGATGTGTTCCGTCTCGGCCGTCAGGTCAATGTAAGTCTTGGCCGTCTGCTCGATGTGCGCGGTCTCGGCCTTGAGCGCAATGTGGGTCTTGGCCGTTTGCGTCATGTAGTCAGTGACGGCAGACAGCGCCATGTGCGTGTGCGCAGTAGCGGCGATATGCGCGGTCTGCGACGTCATCTCGATCTGCTGGTTCACCGTATTGGTGTGATAGCCCGCCGTCACGGTATTGGTCTGGTGCGGACCATTGACCACCGTGGCCTGCGTATTCTGCACGGTGGTGACCATGTCTTTTTGCGAATGGATGTTGATCAGCTCCGCGCCCTTGCTGTCGTGGATGACCATTTCGCTGAAGCCCCCGCCGCCGGGCGTGGAGCGGCTCTTGAAGCCCATCATGTGGGCGCCCCCCGGCAGCGGGTACGGGGCCGGCTGTTCTGCATTGAACAGGCGCCCGGTGCACAGGGGCCGGTTGGGATCGCCTTCCAGGTAGTCGATGATCACTTCCTGGCCCACGCGCGGAATCGACACCGTGCCCCAGCCCTTGCCGGCCCACGGCTGCGACACGCGCAGCCAGCACGAACTGCTCTGGTCGTGGCGGCCATAGCGGTCCCAGTGGAAATGCACCTTGATGCGGCCGAATTTGTCGGTGTGGATCTCGCTGCCCTTGGGCCCGACCACGGTCGCAGTCTGGGGGCCGGGCATGCGGGGAGCCGGGTGTACACGGCGTGGACGATAGGGGATCTTGCGGCGAATGGCGGTAAAGCTGTTGCGGTACACGTCCTTGGCGTCGCGGTCAAAATAGTTGTTGCGTGCGTCGTACTGGACAGAGACGATCAGGAAGTCGTTATCCTTGTTGTCGCTAGGGTCGAACCAGTGGTGCTCCAGCAGCTTCATGCTGCGGCCAGCGGTCAGGCCGCGGCAGTCGGAGGTGCCGGTAAACAGCTTGGCCTGCCACTCCAGCACTTCCATGCGCAGGCGTGCTTCCTCCTTGCCTGCCTCGCGGTTCTTGAAGGCGAAGGCGGTGTTCCCGTCAAATACTTCCATCGTCGGGATCTCGCCCTGGTTGGCGGTGGTGGGCATTTCCACATATTGCACGCTGCTTGGCGCCTTGAAGTCGAAGGTGTGCATGGCCAGCTTGTTGGGCTGCAGGTGGCGTTCCGCTGCCAGCGATGTCACGCCATCCTGGTCCTGCCAGCGGTTGCCGGCATTGAACAGGACCTCGGCATGCAGTGCCTGCGGCGGGCAGAAAGTCTCGTCGCAGGAGTTGTCGCTGATGATCATGGTGTGGCCGGATGCCGTATGCTCAAAATAGTAGAACAGGCCATATTTTTCCATCAGCCGGCTGGTGAAATTCTCGTCCGATTCGTCGTACTGGACGATGTAGTTCTCGGGCTTGTACTTGCGGCTGGTGCGGTATTCGTAGCGCGCCAGGCCGCCATAGTCGCCGGCATAAATCGTGTCGAGCACGTCGAACACCGTCATGTCCTGGAAAATGCGCGAGTTCACGCGGCGTTTGAGGTAGGTGGTCCAGGGCACCACTTCGGCATGGTAGAAGGCGAAGCCGCCGTCCGAGCGGGTGGCGGCAAACGAATTCACGTAGCCGTTGATGAAGTGCTCGCTGCCATCGGCCTGCTGCACGCTGACCGCGACGTTCTTGCCCATCATGTCCTTCAGGTCGATGGACGCGTTTTGGGACATGAGCGAAAGCTGGAACGAAAACGGCTCGGACATGGCAGCGTGGCCAGTCAGCGATTCGATCAGCAGGCTTTTGCCCTGCGGCAGGGGAGAATAAAACCGTAGCAGGCGGCTGCCTTCCGTGAATTCGGCCAGTAGCATGTCTGGCAGGGGGGTATTGGCGGGATCGATCGGCGCGGGCACGAAAGGCGCGTCGGCCGTGGCGAAATCCTTCACGGCCTGGCCGGCCAGCGGGTGCTCTTCGAGAATCAGTTTCTGCGCGATTGCCGGCGCTTGTGCCGCCACCGCTGCCAGCGCAGGCTTCTTTTCCGCCGCGGCCGCGCTGGCGCGGGGGGCTTCGGCCCGCTGCGTCTTGCTCTCCGTGGCCAGCGTCGGCGCCTGTCCGGCAAGCTGCATGCCCTGGCCCGTGCCGGGACCGGCCAGGCCGCCCAGTGAGCCCAGGGTGCCCAGGCCAGCCGCAGGCGCGCGGCCCAGGCCTGCGTTGGCAGCAAGCGATCCCGCCTGAACCAGTGCGGGATCGGCGCCCGCCAGGGTGGCGGCGGTGCCGGCAAGTGCCACCGCCTGCTGTACATCAGGCGCGGGTGCGCCGTTCTCGGCTGGCAAGCCGGTCTTGTTTTCTGGAGTTTCAAGCGACATACGGTGGCTCCTGCAGGTGAAAATCACGCTCGCTGCCGGGCGTGCGCCGGCGGCATTTAATGCCTGTTGAGTCGTTTTGACAACATTAGGCATTTACAAAATTTGCGCATATTATCACGGGATAATGAACACGCCCGATTCCATCGCTGGCAGGTGGCAAGGGAGTGCGCTCGGCTGTGAGCGCGGCCAAACAGCCGAGCGCTGCCCCGGGTCAGCGCTCGCGCGCCCGGCCGTTTGCCATGTCGCGCTCGGGCAGGCCTGCCCCGGGGCCGTCAGACCGGCCAGGCATTCGCCGTGCTGTCGGCCAGGAGCTGTTCGAACACCGGCAGGGTTACCGGGTGGCTGAAGAAATTGCCCTGGGCCTGGTCGCAGCCATGCTGTATGAGAAAGTCGCGCTGCTCGAGCGTCTCCACCCCTTCGCCGATGACCCCCATGTTCATCAGGTGCCCGATGCCGATGATCGTCTTGGCCATCATATCGCTCACATTGTCGCTGTTGATGCGGCCGACGTACGACTTGAAGATCTTGAGGTTCGTCACCGGCAGCATGTGCAGGTTCTTGAGGCTGGACACGCCGGCACCGAATTCATCAATCGTGAGCTTGATGCCCAGCCTGGCGATATCGTCGAAGATGGCCTGGGTCAGTTCGGCATTGCGCAGCAGGCTCGCCTCGGTAATCTCCAGCTCGAAACTGGCGGGGGAAAGATCGGAACTGCCCAGGCGCTCGGCCAGCAGCGAGAGGTAGCCGCGCTGGCTCAGTTCGCGAAACGACACGTTCATTGACAGGACCAGGTCGGCAAAGCCCAGCTGCTTCATGCGCTGCAGGGTGTCGCAGACCTGGCCGAAGACCCATTCGCCGAAATGGACAATCTGACCGCTTTCCTCCGCTTCCAGCAGAAAGGCCGACGGCAGCAGGACGCCCTGCTCGGGGTGGCGCCAGCGCAGCAGCACCTCGGCCCCGACAATGCGTCCGGTCGCCAGCGACAGCTTGGGCTGGAACAGCAGGAACATTTCATCCCTTTCCACGGCATGCCGCATCATGTTTTCCAGCTTGAGCTTGGCATCCGTCGCCGCCTTCATGTCGGCAGAAAAGAACTGCACATCATTGCGCCCGCCAAGCTTGGCGTGGTACATGGCGGTATCGGCCGCGCGCATGAGTTCGGCAACATTCTGCCCGTCGTGGGGAAACACGCTCACGCCCATGCTTGACTGGACGGGAATATCCTTGCCGTCGACACTGACGGCCGTGTCCATGTTGTGCCGCAGCCGCGAAATCATGCGCAGGGTATAGCGCAGGGAAGGCTGGTTGACCAGCACGAGGACGAATTCGTCGCCGCCAAGGCGGGCCACGGTATCGCTGTCGCGCACGGAGCCGAGCATCTTGCGCGCGAGCACCTTGAGCACCTGGTCGCCGGCATCATGGCCCCAGGTATCGTTGATGATCTTGAAGTTGTCGAGGTCGACAAGGATCACTGCCACCAGGCTCTTGTTGCGCTGCGCCATGAACAGGGCTTGCTCGAGCCGGTCCCACAGCAGGTTGCGGTTGGCCAGGCCGGTCAGCACGTCATGATTGATTTCATGCTCAAGCCGGGTGGTGCGCTGCTTGGACTCCGTCACGTCATTGATGACCCCGATGAAATGCGTGGCCTCACCCTTTTCGTTGCGCACCGGTGCCACGGTGAGCTCGTTCCAGAAGATGCCGCCGTCCTTGCGCTGGTTGCGAAAAGTGACCCGCGTTTCGCGCCGCTCGTGCAGGCCGACGCGCACCAGCCCGTGGGCCTCGTCATCGACGCCGGGGATGCCGAGGAAATCGCACATGTGTTCGGAGTCGCGGCTGATGACCTCGTCGGAGCGGTAACCGGTGATGCGTTCGAACGCCGGGTTGACATACACGATGGTGTTGGACAGCTCATTGATGCGCACGATGAAAATGCCATTGCTGCTGGCATGAAGCGCCCGTTCGCGCAGGCGCAGCTGCTCTTCCTGCTCGCGCCGCGCTGAAATATCCAGGCCCATGCCGCACAGGTAGGGTTTGCCTTGTACCGTAAAGCGCGAGCCGGTAAACAGAAACGGCGTGGCGCTGCCGTCGCGGGCCAGCAGGTCAGCTTCCACCACCACCAGGCCATCGCGTTCGAATACCTGGCCGATGGCGGCGGCGACCTTGTCGCGCTCGCCCGGCTTGAACATGTCGGTGGCGTACATGGCCGCGATTTCCTCGTACGGATGCTGGGTGACCTTTTCCACCCACTGGTTCCACAGCACCAGGCGGCCTTCCGTATTCAGAACGTAGAAGGTCCCGGGCAGCATATTGACCACGTCAATCAGGTGGGTGCAGGCCAGCAGCTCGTGTTCGTTGTGGGTGTGCACCGGCGCGCAGGCGGGACGGGCAATGGCGTTAATACTCGACAGCCTTCCTCCGGCCTTCCATTGGGGGATCAGGTCCAGGTACACCAGGACCCGGGTGCCGTCTGCGCGCACCAGCTCGCCCTGGACGCGCTGTGGCGCCAGACGGGCGGCGGCAAGCAGGTCCGGCTGGCGCTGCTGCAATGCCGGCGCCAGCAGCGCACTGAAGGCCTTGCCGACGACTGCATCTGCGGTATGGCCGAGGATTGTCTGGCAGGCTGCATTCCAGGTGACGATTCTGCCACCCGGGGCAATGCAGAAACTGGCCGGGTAATCCTGCTTGTCGGACATGCGGGCCCCAGTGTCCGCGGATCGCGAACGCAGTAGTAAGGATTAGGTAGACATGCCTGGACCACGGATGTTCCGCAAATTGCGCCTGCGCAGATGCCTGCTGCGGCCAGTCAGCGCATGAATAAAAAAAGCCAGGCGCAACCGGGCTGGGCACGGAACTGCACGAATGGATGGCAGTCTAATCCGGTCCAACAGAACGTGAGCACAGGATAAAACCACCATGAAAGCCGAGAATGACTTTACGCGCACAGGGCCGCTGATGCAGCTGGACAGCTATCCGGATTGGGCGCAGGACATGATGTTGGCGGCCCAGCGGCCAAAAGATAAAGTTGTCTCGCACGAATTGTTCGCCATGATGCGCGAAGGCGAGCTACCGAGCCAGGCAGCGTACCGCTTCTTCGTGGGCGGTTGGCCCGTCATTGAACAATTTCCGCAATACATGGCCGTCAACCTGTGCAAGATCAAGTACGGCCGCTCGGCGGCGGAAAACATGGCCCGCCGCTACCTGATGAAAAATATCCGGGTCGAACAAAACCATGCCGACCACTGGGTCGGTTGGGCCGAAGCAAGCGGCGTGAGCCAGCACGACCTGTTCCATGGGGAAGTGCCGGTCGAAAGCCAGGCGCTCAATTACTGGTGCTGGCACAGTTGCGAGCGCGATTCGCTGGCCACCAGCATGGCGGCGACCAATCTGGCCATCGAGGGCGCGACCGGCGAATGGTCGAACGTGGTATGCGCCTCGGACATCTATGAAAACTCGCTGCCGGCCGCCTCGCGCGCGAAGGGCATGCGCTGGCTCCGGATGCATGCCCACTATGACGACACCCATCCGTGGGAAGCGCTCGAGATTGTCTGTTCCCTCATCGGCAGGCGGGCCGAACCTACCTACGTGGAGATGCTGGGCCGGTGCATCTCGAATAGTTACCGCTACATGGCCTTGTCACTAGACCATTGCCTGGCCACCACATGATCCGGCGCTGGCGGGGCCAATACCCGATCAGGCAAGGTTCGCCCCGCCACGCTGGCCAAACGGATCATCGATGCTGTGGGCCGGCTCGGTGAACCATCTGGGCCCGTCCTCGGTCATATAGAAGTGGTCTTCGTGGCGCATGCCGAATTCGCCCGGGATGCAGATCATCGGTTCATTGGAAAAGCACATGCCCACGTCCAGCGGCGTACTGTCACTGCCCACCAGGTAGGGCCACTCGTGGATATCCATGCCAATGCCGTGGCCCGTGCGGTGCGGCAGGCCAGGCAGCTTGTAGCCGGGTCCAAAGCCTTGTGCTTGCAGCGATGCGCGCGCTGCGGCGTCAACGTCCCGGCACGGCACGCCCAGCCGGGCCGCCTCGAATGCCGCCAGCTGCGCCTGCTTCTCGGCGTTCCACACAAAGCGCTGGCGCTCGGTGATGTCGCCAAACACATAGGTGCGGGTAATGTCCGAAATGTAGCCCTTGACCTGGCAACCGGTATCGATCAGCACAACGTCGCCTTGCCTGAGCGTCTGCACATAGCTGACCCCGTGCGGATACGCGGTCGCCTCGCCAAACAGCACGATGCAAAAGTAGGAGCCGGGCGCCCCCACCTTGCGGTGCGCCCGTGCAATGAAGTCCGCCACCTCCACCGTGGTGATGCCTTCGTACAGGATGCTGGCTGTGGCCTTGTGCACTTCCAGCGTCATGTCCTTCACGCGCTGCATCAGCGCGATCTCGGCGCCTGACTTGCGCGAGCGGCAGTGGGCGGTGACGCTCTTTGCGTTTTCCAGCGCATAGCCGGCGGCAAGCGCGCCGATGCCGTCGGCGATGAAAAAGGCGGCGCTCTCGCAAATGCCGATGCGCGGCGGCGCGCCGGCATCGGGCGCAATGCCCATCTTGCCCAGTATATCCACGAACAGCTGGTAGGGGCTTTCATGCTCTTCCCAGCAGTTGACGGGGCCCTGCACCAGCATAAAGTCGAGAATGGTCGCTTCCTCAAAAGCGGGCGCGATGTATTCCAGTGCCCCCGTGGCAGGCAGAATGGCCCCGACCATGCGCTCGCTGGCATACCATTTGGTGCCCGTGAAATAGGTCATGTTGGTGCCGGCATTGAGGTAAATGGCGGCGATGCCGTGTTCGCGCATGAAGCCCTGGGCGCGCGCAATGCGCTGCAGGTGTTCATCCTTGCCGATGGCGTTCATGCCTGCCGTCATGTCGGACAGGCCGGCCAGCGCCTCGTCCATCGTCTTGCCGCCAATGCTCATGCTGTACTTTCCTGTCAATGCTTGTCGGGTGGGGTCTCGCCATCGCTGTCGGTGGAAAACTGCAGCTCCGGCGTGGCATCGGACTGGCTGCCGTCGTCCTGCGGCAGCTGCAGTGGCTCTTCTTCCATGGCCGGTACATCGATCTTGAGCTCGAGCTTTTCGTTCATGTCGGTCTTGACCGGCACGGGCACGATTTGCGGGAACTTGATGATCAGGGCAACCATGATGAGCTGGATGACCACAAACGGTATTGCACCCCAATAGATATCGGAGGTCTTGACCTCTTTCGGCGCCACCGAGCGCAAATAAAACAAAGCAAAGCCGAACGGCGGATGCATGAATGAAGTCTGCATGTTCACGCCCAGCAGGATGCCGAACCAGATCAGGTCAATGCCCAGCTTTTCCGCCACCGGGCCGACCAGCGGCACCAGGATAAAGGCCAGCTCGAAGAAGTCGAGGAAGAAGGCCAGCAGGAAGAACATGATGTTGACCACGATTAGAAAGCCGATCACGCCGCCCGGCAGTCCCGTGAGCAGGTGCTCGACCCACAGGTCGCCGTTCACGGCGCGAAACACCAGCGCGAACACGGTGGAGCCGACCAGGATGAACATCACAAAGGCCGACAGGCGCGTGGTGGAATTCATGGCCTGCTTGAGCAGGTCCCACGACAGGCGCCGGTTCAGCATGGCCACCAGTACCGCGCCCACGGCGCCCATGCCACCGCCTTCGGTCGGCGTGGCCATGCCGACAAAAATGGTGCCGAGCACGAGGAAGATCAGGGCCAGCGGCGGCGCCAGCACGAAAATCACGCGTTCGGCCATGATCGAGAGCAGCTTGAGCTTGAGGTGGCGGTTGGCCAGCGCGATCAGGAAGGCGGCCGCCACGCCGAAGGTGGCGCTGTAGACGAACAGCTGGTCCGGGCCCAGGTCCGGCCGGTAGGCGTGCCACGCCTGGCCCAGCACGTAGCCAATGACGCCGGCACCAGCCACCAGGGCCAGCAGCGACAGGACGCCGCTGTCGCCATTGGGCTGGCGCAGGTTGCGCGCCTCCATCGGCAGGGCCGGCATGGACCTGGGTTTGAACAGTGACAGCGCCATCACGTAGCCGGCATACATGGCCGTGAGCAGCAGGCCCGGCACAAAGGCGGCGCGGTACATATCGCCTACCGAGCGGCCCAGCTGTTCGGCCATGATGATCAGCACCAGCGACGGCGGAATGATCTGCGCCAGGGTGCCGGAAGCGGCAATCACCCCGGATGATATGCGCTTGTCGTAGCCGTAGCGCAGCATCACCGGCAGGGAAATGAGACCCATCGAGATCACCGATGCCGCCACCACGCCGGTGGTCGCGGCCAGCAGGGCGCCGACGAAGATCACCGCGTAGGCCAGGCCGCCGCGAATGGGGCCGAACAGCTGGCCAATGGTGTCGAGCAGGTCCTCCGCCATCCCCGACCTTTCCAGGATCAGCCCCATGAAGGTAAAGAAGGGGATGGCCAGCAGCGTTTCGGTGGCCATGATGCCGTAGATCCGGTTCGGCAGCGCCTGCAGCAGTTCGGGCTTGAGCAGGCCCAGTTCGATGCCCACCAGCCCGAAGAACAAGCCGTTGGCAGCCAGCGAAAACGCTACCGGAAAGCCCGACAGCAAAAATACAACAAGGGCGCCGAACATGATCGGCGCCATGTTCGCAATGAGGAATTCTTCCATGAGCTGTACTCAGTCGAGGTGGTTGGCAGACTTGATGGCGGCAATGTCATCCTGGGGCGTGGCGACCTGCTTCGCAAACTCGCGCCCGTCGCTGCGGCCCGTGAGATAGGCCACGCGCTTGATGATCTCGGAAATGCCCTGCAGGATCAGTAGGGCAAAGCCGATTGGCACCAGCAGCTTGGCCGGCCACACGATCAGGCCCCCGGCGTTGCTCGACATTTCGGCACTGGTGATGGACAGCTGCGCGAACGGGATGGCGTACCAGAGAATGAGGCCGCAGACCGGAAGCAGGAAAAGCAGAAAGCCAAACAGGTCGATCCAGACCTGGGTGCGTTTTGAAAAGCGGCCCACGATCACATCGACCCGCACATGTTCATCGCGCCGCAGAGTGTGGGCGGCAGCGAGCAGGAATACGGCGCCGAACAGATACCACTGGATTTCAAGCCAGGCGTTCGAGCTGTAGTTCAATAGGTAGCGGACAATGGCATTGCCGGCGCAGATGATGACGGCAGCCAGCAGCGCCCAACTGACCAGGCCCGCGATTTTCTCGTTGACGCTGTCAATCAGGCGTGAAAGTGACATGAACATGATGCAGGAGTCTCCATTATTATTGTGGCCTTCACGCCTGCCGGCGTCTGTCGCTACACGGATCTATTCTGCCAGCTGCCCCCGCACGCGGGCAATGGCGGCGCGCACCTGCCTGGGCGCGGTGCCGCCGACATGGTCGCGCGCGGCCACCGAGCCTTCGAGCGTCAGGACGGCAAACACATCGTCGTCAATGAGCGGCGAAAACTCGCGCAGGCGTTCCAGCGACATTTCCGACAGGTCGCAGCGGGCGTCATCGCAGGCGCGCACTGCGTGGGCCACCGCTTCGTGGGCGTCGCGGAAGGGCAGGCCCTTCTTGACCAGGTAATCGGCCAGGTCGGTCGCGGTGGCATAGCCCTGCAGGGCGGCGGCGCGCATGGCCTCGGGCTTGACCGTGATGCCGGTAGCCATGTCGGCAAAGATGCGCAGGGTGTCGACCACGGTGTCGACAGTATCGAACAGCGGCTCCTTGTCTTCCTGGTTGTCCTTGTTGTAGGCCAGCGGCTGGCCCTTCATGAGTGTGAGCAGCCCGTTCAGGTGGCCGAACACGCGGCCGGTCTTGCCGCGCGCCAGTTCCGGTACGTCCGGGTTTTTCTTTTGCGGCATGATCGACGAGCCGGTGCAGAATCGGTCGGCAATATCGATAAAGCCGACGCGCGGGCTCATCCAGATGATCAGTTCTTCCGACATGCGCGAAATGTGCATCATGATCAATGCGCTCGCGGCGCAGAACTCAATGGCGAAATCGCGGTCTGACACTGCATCGAGCGAGTTGTGGCAAACATCGTCAAAGCCGAGGGTGCGGGCCACGCGCAGGCGGTCGATGGGGAATGTGGTGCCGGCCAGGGCGGCGGCGCCCAGGGGCAGGCGGTTCACGCGCTTGCGGGCGTCGGCCATGCGTTCCACGTCGCGGCCAAACATTTCCACGTAGGCCAGCATGTGATGGCCAAAGGTAATGGGCTGGGCAACTTGCATGTGGGTAAAGCCCGGCAGGATGGTGTCGGCGTGCTTGTCTGCAAGGTCGGTCAGGGCGCTGCGCAGGGCATTGAGCAAGCCCGTAATGTCGTCAATGGCGGCGCGCACGTACAGGCGGATGTCGGTGGCCACCTGGTCGTTGCGCGAGCGGCCCGTGTGCAGGCGCTTGCCGGCGTCGCCCACCAGTTCGGTCAGGCGTTTTTCAATGTTCAGGTGCACGTCTTCCAGGTCGAGCAGCCATTCAAAGCTGCCGGCTTCGATTTCGCCCCTGATCTGGGTCATGCCGCGCTCAATCTCGGCGTGGTCGGCCGCGCTGATGATCCCTTGCGCCTGCAGCATCTCGGCATGGGCTAGCGAACCCTGGATATCAAACAGGGCCAGGCGTTTATCGAAAAAGACGGAGGCGGTGTAGCGTTTGACGAGGTCGGAAACAGGTTCGGAAAAGCGCGCCGACCAGGCTTCGGCCTTCTTGGAAAATTGTGAGGTCATGGGAGGGTCCTTTTATTTACCTGATTATAAACAAGGACGAAGAGAGGCGTACAATTGCCTCAGGCGCAATGTCGACCTCTTTTCAGGAGCAATGGATGAAGCGGACAGCAAAGCTGGCACTGGCAACGGTTTTCCTGGCAACTGGCGTGCAGGGCGCGGCGCTGGCCCAGGAACAGGGGATGTCTGGGGCAAGGCCAGCAGTTCAGCCGGCGGGCGCTGCCTTGGCACCTCCCCCGGCGGCGCGCCCCGCTGCCCGTGCGGTCGATGTCGCCTCGGTCGATGCCATCGTCAAGGCCCTGTACGACGTCGTATCCGGCCCAGCCGGCGGGCGCGACTGGGATCGCTTGCGCTCCCTGTTTGCCGCGGACGGCAGGATGGGGGCCATCGGTGCCCGCGCCGCAGGCGGCTTTGGCCTGCGCGCCATGACGGTGGAAGACTATATTGTCATGGCCGGCAAGAACTTCAGCCAGAGCGGCTTCTTTGAATCGGAAGTAGCGCGCAGCACGGATACCTTCGGTCAGCTGGTCCACGTATTCAGTACCTACGAGGCCAGGCGGTCACCGGCCGATGCCACGCCCTTCATGCGCGGCATCAACAGTATCCAGCTGTATCACGACGGCCAGCGCTGGTACGTTGTGAGCCTGCTGTGGCGGGCCGAAGACGATAAGCTGAGCCTGCCTGAGCGCTACCGCAAGAACCGCTAGGCACGATTGCGCAAGGGAACGCGGATTTTTCCCCGTTCGACGGTAAAATTGTTTTTTATTCGTGGGATTTGAAAAAACGCCATGGCCAACCCGTCCAACCTCCAGATCAGTACCGACCGGACCGAGCTCGACGTTCCGCTCATCTACCGATTCCTCAGCGAGCAATCGACCTGGGCGGTAGGCATTTCACGCGCGGTAGTGGACCGGGCGATTGAAAATTCCCTGTGTTTCGGTGGCTATGTCGACGGGCGTCAGGTCGCTTTCGCGCGCGTGATCACCGACTACGCCACCTTCGGCAACCTGGTCGACATGTTCGTCATTCCCGAATACCGTGGCCGCGGCTACAGCCTGGAGATAATGAAAGCCGTGATGGCCCATCCCAGCCTCAAGACCTTGCGCCGCTTCATGCTGGCCACCGGCGACGCCCACGGCCTGTATGAAAAATTCGGCTTCACCGCGCCCCAGCGCCCGGAAACGCTGATGGAGCGCTTCTTCCCCAATATGTACGTCAGCTAGTTCTTCCGGCCCTCTGCAGCAAGGCTGGCCAGCCGGCCAGCCCCCGCCTTCCTTACTGCCAGCCTGTCAGGCTCGGCGGCACCAGCAGCACCATTGCCATCACCAGGTACATGAGCTGCAGCGGAATCATCCACTTGGCCCAGGTAATCCATGGAATGCGCGCCAGCGCCAGCACGCCGACCGTGATGCCGGACGTGGGAATCATGGGCGTGGTCAGCTCCCCGAACTGAAATGCCAGGATGGCGGTCTGGCGTGTCACGCCCACCAGGTCCGCCAGTGGCGCCATGATGGGCATGGTCAGCGCTGCCTGGCCGGTACCGGAATGGATGAAGAAGTTAATCACCGACTGGATCGCAAACATTTTCTGCGCCGCGAACACGGGGCTCGATGACTGCACCAGCGGCATCAGCGAATGCAGCATGGTGTCGATGATGTGGGCGTCGCGCGCCAGGATCATGGTGCCGCGTGCCAGCGCGATGACCAGCGCCGTGGTCACCAGGTCGCGCGCGCCCTGGATAAAGGCGGCCACGAATTCGTCGGTGTTGAGGCGCCCGACCACGCCGACGGCAATGGCCATGACCAGGAACAGCGCTGCGATTTCGTTGATGTACCACTCGTACTTGACCACGCCCACCACCATCGCCAGCATGAAGCCCAAAAAGATCATCAGCACCGCGCCGTGGGTGCGGGTCATGCCGGTAAAGCCGTCAAAACCGACCACGTTCTCCTTGCGCTTTTCCTGGTCCAGCGCATAGGTGGGACTGAGCGTGGGATTGGCCTTCACGCGCGCCGCATACCACATCAAAAATCCCACCGTGATGGCCGTGGCCACCGCCCAGCACACGATGCGGTAGCCCATCCCGGAAAACACTTCCACCCCGGCGATGCCTTGCGCCACGCCGACATTGAAGGGGTTGAGAAAGGCGGCGGCAAAGCCCACCTGCGAGCCGACGAAGGGAATCGACACGCCCACAATCGAGTCGTACCCCAGCGCCAGGGCGAGCGGCACGAAGATGAGGATGAAGGGAATGGCTTCCTCGCTCATGCCGAATGTGGCCCCGCCAAGCGAGAACATGGTCACGAACACAGGGATGATCGCCGCGCGCACAAAGGCCGAATGGGTGTGCGCCCGTGCCACGCTCTTGATCATGGAGTCGATCGCCTCGGTGCGCTGCAAGACCGCAAAGGCGCCGCCGACAATGAGCACGAAGCCGATGATCTGGGCCGCCTCCACAAAGCCCTTGATAGGCGCCATCATCAGCGCCACGAAGCCTTGCGGGTTGCTCGCCACGTAATGGAAGGAATTGGGATCGATGCGCGCCTTGCCATCGATGGTGACCATGTTGTACTGCCCGCCCGGCACCACCCAGGTGGCGGCCGCGATCATGGCCAGGATCAGGAACAGCAGGACGAAGGTGTTGGGGAGTCGTAGTTTCATTTAGTCGCTCAGGAGGTTTCCGGCGCGGTAGGCCACAGGCCCCGCGATTTTGCAAACGGCCATCCCGCGCAGCAGGTGGCGATGCGCGGTGCGGGCGAAGAACACGCCATCGACCTGGGCGCGCAGGGTGGTGGTCTTGCCGTTGACAGGTTCGATCAGGTCGGCAATGGCGTCGCCCGCCTTCACTTCGTCGCCCAGCTCGCGCAAAAATACGAGCACGCCGCTGTGCGGGGCCGAGATCGGCTCCACGCCTTCGAGGGGCGTGGGCTGGCACAGGGGCGCGGGCATTGGATCGGGCGTGATATCGAGCACGCCTTCGTGCGCCAGGTAGTTGAGCAGGGCGCGCGCGTCGCGCTTTGCGAAATCGTAATTGACATCCATCTCGCCGCGCAGCTCCACCGTCACCGCCATGCAGGCAGGCGGAATCGGATAGTGCGGCCCGAAGTGGGCCGGCAGGTCCCACCACAAGCGGCTGCAGGCTTCGTCAAACGGCTCTTCGCCCGCCTCCAGCGCCAGCAGCAGCGCGCGCGACCCCAGGTAGGACGACAGTGGCATGGCCGCCTGCGCCAGCGGCGTGCCGGCGTAGATGTGAATGGCCGCCTCGTTATCGCAATGCAGGTCGAGCACGATGTCGGCGTCAATGGCCAGGCCGAGCAGGGTTTTCTTGAGTGCTTCGGTGTCGTTGCGCGGATGCCAGTTAGCCACCGAGGCGCGCGCGTGTTCGCGGATCAGCGCCACGTTGTGCGCCGCATCGCCAGTGAGCTTGCCTTCGAGCGAAACGATCAGGTCTGCCGCCACATGCTTGTAGGCGCGGTTGAAATTGGTGCCAGAGGCGAGGTCAAAGCGCCCGAACGGTGCGCCATGGATGGCTTGCGCCAGCCCGATCGGATTGGCCGCCGGGACCAGCACCACCTCGCCGCGGATCTTGCCCGCGTCTTCCAGCGCCGCCAGCTCGCTGCGCAGGAACTGCGCCACCAGCATGCCCGGCACTTCGTCGGCGTGCAGCGCGGCCTGGATATACACCTTCTTGCCAGTGCCGGGCGCGCCGTAATGAAAGCTGGTGAGCACGCTGGTGATGCTCTGCTCAGGTATCGAGATGGGATGGTTGTGTGATTGCATGGGCTATTGAAGTAAGAATAATGGACTGATTGTGGATCATTTTTTTCACAAAGTAAATCAATGAAAAAAAACTTTCAGAAAATTGTTGAGTTTTGTTTTTGTTGCGGGTAGAGTCGATATCAAGTTGAAAATTTTCATGAAAAATTTATTGAACGATTTTTTTCATGAGCGTACCCGGGATATCCATGAAGCCAAACGCCTCTTCCGCCAGCCAACGCGATTATGCCTCGCCGGAGATCGCGTTTGCAGAGTCAGCGCTGGGACGCGCGCTGCTCATGGTGCTGTCGGACGGTTCCGCTTCCCATCGCGCCATCGCCGATTACCTGCTGCGCAACCATGTGCGCGTGACGGCGCTCGGCATCGGCGAGCTGGCAGAGAGCTGCGGCGTGTCGGCCGCCACCATCAGCCGCTTTGCCCGCGACATCGGCTTCAAGAACTATTCGGCCATGCGCAATGAAGTGGCCACCACGCTGCAGTCGGTCCTGCAGCCGGTGGACAAGCTGCGCAACAACATCGGGCGCAAGGCCGGTCCCATGGCGCCGGCACTGGAAAGCCTGGATTACGCGGCCGCCAACGTCAAGTCCTGCAGCCAGGCGCTCGACATGCGCGACCTGGAGCATATCGTGACTGCGCTGACGAGGGCGCGCGCCGTGTATGTGCTGGGCTTTGGACTGTCCTCGCAGCTGGCCGGCATGCTGGCGCTGCACCTGCAGCCATTTTGCCAGCAGGTGATTGAGGTGGCCGGGCAGGGCGGCACCGAGATCGCTGCCGGCCATTTGGCCAACATCACCTCGCGCGACGTGCTGGTCGTGATCTCCTTTCCGCGCTATTCGGCCGACGTGATCCGGCTGGCGCAGTTCGCGCGCGAACGTGAAGCGTGCGTGGTGTCGATGACCGATTCGCCCGCCTCGGCCCTGGCCAAGATCGCCACCTATGTCCTTTATGCGCACAGCAGCCACCCCGTGCTTCCCAGCAGCGCCAGCGCCGCCATTGCCCTGATCGAGGCGCTGGTGGTCACGCTCATGGTGTCAAACCGCGACAACGTGGCCAAGGCGGCGCGCCTGACCGACGCCATCTCGGCCTGGCTGGCCGGCACCGATACAGATTTCAGCAGCACCCACGACGGCAAGCGCCGCCTGCCAGTTCGATCCAAAAAGCAGTTAAGAAAACCACAGGAGTAAGGACATGAAACAGCACTACACCCAGCAGCCAGCGCGGTCTGCTCTGGCCGCCGCATTGGCTGCCGCTTTTGGCATGGCTTCCCAGGCAGCAGTGGCGCAGGAGACAGCGCCGCAGCCACCGGCCAAGATCCAGCGCGTGGAGATCACCGGCTCGTCCATCAAGCGCCTTGATAACGAGACGGCGCTGCCGGTGCAGGTAGTGCGGCGCGAAGACATTGAAAAGAGCGGTGTTACCACGGCTGCCGAGCTGTTGAAGAACATCAGCGCCAACACGGCGCCCCTGTCCGATGGCGCCAGCATTACAGACGGTACCTCTGGCCAGCGCGGCTTCAACGGCGCCAACCTGCGCGGCCTTGGCGTGTCGTCCACCCTGGTGCTGCTCAATGGCCGGCGCCTGGCCAATTTCGCCTCCCCTGGCGACAATGCCGGCGTGGACCTGAACAACATCCCGGCCGGCGCCATCCAGCGCGTGGAAATCCTCAAGGACGGCGCTTCGGCCATTTATGGTACCGATGCCATCGGCGGTGTCATCAACTTCATCACCCGCAAGGATTACCGCGGCGCCGACCTCAATCTGTCGGTGGCCGGCACCCAGGATGGCGGCGCCGGCAAGCGCACCGCCAGCATCAGCGGCGGCGTGGGCAGCCTCACCACCGACCGCTTCAACGTGTTTGGCGTGCTTGATGTGCAGCAGCTCGACGCGCTGCGCTCGTCGCAGCGCAGCTTCATCGCCGAGCGCCCGCTGGCCACCACCCTGCCGGCCCTCATGTCGAGCAATACCTACCCGGCCAATATCGATATCTCCAGCAGCCAGCGCAATGCCCTCATTGCCGCCGGCGCCCTGCCGGCCGGCAGCACGCGCAACCGCATCAACCCGAGCGCGCCGGACTGCAATCCCCCGGCCACCGTCTATGCACCCCAGGGTCCCGGCGGCCCGCTGGGCTGCAGCTACGACTACATGCAAGATACCGAGCTCTATCCGGAGTCGCGCAAGATCGGCTTCATTGGCCGCGCCACGTTCCAGGTCAATCCGGATCACCAGCTGTTTGCTGAACTGGTGCAGTCGCAGGCTGACAGCCGCTATGTCCTCAGCCCCAATCCCATCCGTATCCGCAACCTGGCCGTCGAGCGCCTGCCTGCCGCATACGCAGGACCACTGGCCGCGGCCGGTCACACCTCGGTCAGTGGTATCCGCTACCGCATGACGGAGGCCGGCAACCGCACCAACGAAGTAGAAAGCCGCGCCCAGCGCCTGGTGCTCGGAGCCAGCGGCATGGTCAACGGCTGGGACTACGACGCCGGCATCAGCCGCGCCGAGAACCGGGCGGTGGACAAATATGTCGATGGCTACGTGCTGTTCGACCGCTTCGATGCCGCGGTGCGAGACGGCACCATCAACCCCTTCGGCCCGTCGGGCCAGGCGGGCAGGGACCTGATCAACAATATCAGGGTCAACGATGCGGCGCGCAGTTCCAGGGGCGTCTCGACGGCAATCGATGGCAAGGTATCGAAGTCGCTCATGACCCTGGCCGGTGGCGACCTGGCGCTGGCCGTGGGCGCCGAGGCGCGCCGCGAGACCACCAGCTTCACCCCGTCGGCGCTGCTGCTGTCCAATAATATCGCCGGTGACCGCGCCAGCGGTGCGGCCGACCTGGTGGCCACGCGCGACCAGCGCAAGGTGTATTCGGTGTTCACCGAACTCAATGCCCCACTGAGCAAGACACTGGAAGTGCAGCTGGCGCTGCGCCACGACGACTACAGCGAGGTCGGGTCCACCACCAATCCAAAGATTGGCGTGCGCTGGCAGCCAATGCCCACGCTGCTGCTGCGCGGCTCGGCCAACACGGGCTTTCGCGCGCCTTCGCTGGCAGACCTGAACCGTCCGGCCACCTTTGGCAGCGCCGCCAGCTTCCTGACCGATCCCGAATGCGTGAGCACGGGCCTGGACACGATCGACGGCTGCACCGACCAGTACCCGGTGGAGCGCCGCTCCAACCCCAATCTGAAACCGGAAACCTCGCGCCAGTTCGCGCTCGGCGCGGTGTGGGATGTCAGCAAGCAGCTCAACCTGGCGCTCGACTACTGGAACATCGAAAAGAAGGACGTCATCAGCACCCTGGGCGAGCAGATCATCGTCGACAGCCCGCAAAAGTACAACGGCACCTATATCCAGCGCGATCAGGATGGCTACATCAGCAACATCCTGCTGCAAAAGGAAAACCAGGGACGGCTCAAGACATCCGGCATCGATGTCGGCTTCGACTACCGCACGCCTGCCGCGCCGGCGGGCCGCTTCAGCATCAACATGAGTGGCACCCTGGTGCTAAAATATGACCGCCAGTTTGGCCCCCTGGAGCCGGACCGCAGCAATCTTGGCCTGTTCCTCAACGACCAGGTGATCCAGAAATGGCGCCACCGTATCAGCTTTGGCTACGACCGGCAGGGCATCAACGTCACCCTGGCCAATCAATATTCGTCATCGTATGTGGACCAGAACACGACGTACGACCCGGCCAGCAATACGCTGCTGCCATCGCGCCGGGTGGCTGCCTATTCGCTGTGGGACCTGACGGGAAGCTATGAACTGAGCAAGAGCCTGAAGCTGCGGGCGGGTGTGCTCAACGTCCTTGACAAGGCGCCCCCGTTCTCGAATCAGGCGTATTATTTTTTGGCCGGTTATGATCCCACGTACACCGACCCTCGCGGACGCAGTGCGTTTGCGAGCTTGAACTACTCATTCAGATAGAAAGAACCACGCATGTTCACTTTGGCCCGCCGTTGTGCATTTGTTTTACTGGCGCTCGCCACGGCGGGGCAGGGCGTGGCCCAGGTCGCGCAGCCCGCCGCAGTACCGGCTGAGGCCAAGGTGCAGCCGGAAATCAAGGCCCAGGAAGCGCCCAAGCCGCCCGCGCCGGCCGAAGTCAAGGACAGCCGCGCAGCGGCCAGCGCGCCCAAGGGCACGCTGGTGATCATCGGGGGTGGCCTGCGGGGCGAGAATGAACCCGTGTGGGAACGCATCGTGGAGCTGGCGGGGGGCAGGGGCGCCCGCATCGCGGTATTCGGCTCGGCCTCGGCCAATCCGGAGCGGGCGGCCCGGCTGGATGCCCAGCGCCTCAACTTTTATGGCGCCGATGCGTTCGTGGTGCCGGTCGCGGTGCGCCTGAAGGGTACCGACTACCGGGCTGCCGCCGAAGACAAGGAGCTGGCCGCCAAGGTGGCCTCGGCAGCTGGAGCCTATTTTGTCGGCGGCGACCAGGCCCGCATCACCCAGGCCCTGCGCAGGCCTGACGGCAGCAGTACCCTCATGCTGGACTCGCTGTGGCATATGTACCGGCGCGGCGGCGTCATCGCCGGCACCAGTGCCGGTGCCGCCATCATGAGTTCGACCATGTTCTACAACGTGCGGTCGGTGCTGAGTACCCTCAAACGGGGCGTGGCCGACGGCATGGAGATGGCGCCGGGCCTGGGCTTCATTGGCGATGATGTTTTTGTCGACCAGCACCTGCTGGTGCGCGGCCGATTTGCGCGCATGCTGCCGGTAATGCTGGCCAAGGGTTACAAGCTTGGTCTCGGTATCGATGAAAACACGGCCATGATCGTGTATCCCAATCGGGAAGTGGAAGTCATTGGCTACAAGGGTGCGCTGCTGATCGACCTGCGGAACGCCTCCAGCGTGCCGGGCACCTTCAATGTCAGCAACGCCAGGCTCAGTTATATCGACAATGGCGACCGCTTCAACATCGGCACCCACACGTTCACGCCGTCCCCCGACAAGGCGGGCGGCAAGTTCGATCCGTCCAACCCTTATTACATCGGGCCGCTGTTTACGGCCGATGTGCTGGGACACACCACCATTGTCGACCTGATGACAAAACTGATCGACAGCGACCAGCCGGACGCCATTGGCATCGCCTTTGGCAGCCCGCGCGACCTGCAGGCCGATCTGGGATTCGAGTTCCGCCTGTCGCGCGTGAATGACAGCGTGGGTTACGCTTCCGCGATTGCTGACGCCTACTCCGTCTACAACATCCGGCTCGACGTCAAGCCCATCAAGATCCAGCAGCCGTTCTACCAATACCGGTAAAGCTTGCGCCTCCGGCGGAGCCTATTAGAATGGCAGGCATTTCCACGTCTGCAAGGATACCTGCCATGTCATTACTGCCGTTCCGATTGCTGGCCGCCGCGCTGGCGCTCCTGTTGTCAGCTGCCGCCGGCGCCCAGCCGCCGGCCACCGTGCGCGTGGACTACCATCACAGCGGTAATGCGCTGTCGGATCACTACGCGCTGGAACGGGTGGTCATCGAACCGCTGCCTTGGCCGGGCAACCTGGCCAGGAATATCGATACCACCGGCCGCGGGCAAAACATGGTGGAGGTGGTGGACGCCAAAACGGGCGACGTAATCTATTCGCGCGGCTTTTCCACGATCTTTGGCGAATGGCGCACCACTGAGGAAGCGGGCAAGATGAACCGGGGCTTCCAGGAGTCGGTGCGCTTTCCCAAGCCTGCCGCGCCGGTCAAGGTGCGCATCCTCAAGCGCGACGAGCGCAATCAGTTTTCAGTGGCCTGGAGCGTCAACATCGACACCGACGCGCCCGAGGTGGTGCGCAAGCAGGAGCCGGCACCGGCCCGTCCCATTCCCATCCGTGTCAGCGGACCCTCGCCGGGCAAGGTGGACCTGCTGGTGATGGGGGACGGCTACACCGCCGCTGACATGAAAAAATTCGAGGCCGACGCCACCCGCCTGGCCAATTATCTGTTCACCGTCTCGCCTTTCAAGGAGCGGGCAGGCGACTTCAATGTGTGGGGCATCGCCGTGCCGACCCAGGAGTCTGGCGTGTCGCGTCCTTCCACCGGTGTGCACCGGGCGTCGGCACTGGGCACGCGCTACGACATTTTTGGCAGTGAGCGCTATGTGCTCACGCTCGACAACCGCGCCCTGCGCGAGATTGCCCAGCATGCGCCCTATGAATTCATCGAAATCCTCGTCAATAACGAGACCTACGGCGGCGGAGGCATCTTTGGCCAGTTCAGCACCGCCGCTGCCGGCAATGACTGGGCCAACTACCTGTTTGTCCATGAATTCGGCCACCATTTCGCCGGCCTGGCCGACGAGTACTACACTTCGCCGGTGGCATACGCGCCGGCCAGCGGGCGCATGGAGCCGTGGGAGCCGAACGTGACGGCCTTGCGCGATCCGGCCAATCTCAAATGGCGACACCTGGTCAAGGCTGGCACTGCCCTGCCCACGCCCTGGCCAAAGGCGCCTTACGAAGAAGCGTCGCGCGCCGATCAGAAGCGCCGCGCTCAACTGCGCGCGGACAAGCGCCCAGAAGCTGAAATGAGTGCGCTGTTCCGGCAGGAGCTCGATCGTACCAACCAGCTGTTTTCGAGCGCGCCGCACCGGCATGAGGTGGGGGCATTTGAAGGCGCCAATTATGAGGCCAAGGGTTTTTACCGGCCGCAGATGCAGTGCCTGATGTTTGACCGGAGTGAAAGATTCTGTAAAGTATGTAACGCCGGGGTGGCTGAAATCATCGATCTCTACAGTACAGGCGCTCGTTAACGCCCGTGGTTGAGGGCGGTCTGGCGCGCAGGCCGCCCTGTTACACATTATTTTATCGCCTGTCATTACGTGCGCTGACGTACAGACCATGTTGTCCTTAAACCATATTCTGGGTTCATGCCTCAGCGAAACAAGCGCCGGGGCAAGTAAATGGACGGTACAAACGTCCACAACTATAAAAAAACCCGCCATATACATTTTAAGGAAATCACCATGAACAAACTGCTCGCCACCCTGATCTCAGGCCTGATTGCCACCTCCGCTTACGCCCAGACCACGGCGACGACCACCACCGTCAACGCGCCTGCCACATCGGCCGTCATCAAGGCAACCGCTGAAGCGCGCGAAGACATCGTGAAAGCTGAAGGCAAGGAAGCGAAGAAGGTCGTCAAGGCCGACGAAAAGGCCACCAAGGCAGTCATGAAGGCTGACGAAAAGAAGACCAAGGCAGTGGCCGAAGCGCACGAAGAACACGCTGAAGCCATGACCAAGGTTGCCAAGGCCGACCCGGAAGACAAGATGAAAGTTGAAGCCAAGGCCGAGAAAAAAGTCGCCAAGGCCAACCTGACGGCCGAGAAAAAAATGATCAACGCCGACGAAAAAGCAGCCAAGGCAGTGATCGATGCCAGCGCAGAGAAGGCCCGTGCTGCCGCCAAGACCGCGGAAGTGAAGGCCGAAGCGAGCGCCGACATCAAGAAAGCGGCAGCCAAGTAACTGGCGTGCACTAAAAAAAACGGAGCCGCGGCTCCGTTTTTTTCTTTACAGCGGCTTGAGCGTGATCGCCTTGACCTTGGCGGCCAGCGCCTTGCCTTTGCGCGCCCGTTTGCCGAAATGGACCGCCAGACCAGACGCAGACAGGTCGACTTCGCGCGGCTTGTTGCCGGCCCAGGTGCCGTGCACGCTCACGCCTTTCTGGCTGATTGGCTGCACTGCCAGCAGCTTTTCCTTGTCTTCCAGTTCCATCAGCGTCACGCCGCGCCCACCGTTGGACAGGGTTTTCAGTTCGTCCATGCCGAACACCAGCAGGCGGCCCTTCTCCGACAGGCAGGCCACGGCGCTGGCCGTTGCGGGTATGACGCGCGGCGGCAGCGGAACGGCGCCATCGTCAAGCGTCATGAACGACTTGCCGCCTTTGAGGCGGCTGACCATGTCGCCTGCCTTGGCCGCAAAGCCGTAGCCGGCGGTCGAGGCCATAAGCAGGGTAGTGGCCGCGCTGCCGGCAAAATAGTGCAGGATGCGGGCGCCGCCTGACAGATCGACCAGCGTGGTCACCGGCACGCCATCGCCACGGGCACCGGGCAGCGCCGCCACCGGCACCGAGTACACCTTGCCGTTGTCGCCGAAACCGAGCAGGGTATCGACCGTGCGGCATTCAAAGGCGCCATACAGCGCGTCGCCCGCCTTGAAGGTGAACTGTGTCACATCGTGGCCGATGCCAGTGCGTGCACGTACCCAGCCTTTTTCCGAAATGATGACCGTCACCGGCTCATCGATCACCTTCTGCTCGGCCGAAGCGCGCTGCGCTTCTTCGATCAGGGTACGGCGGCCATCGCCAAACTGCTTGGCGTCGGCCTCGATTTCCTTGATGATCACGCGCTTCATGGTCGACGGATTGTCGAGGATGTCCTGCAGCGTGCCCTTTTCCTTGCGCAGCTCGGCCAGCTCCTGCTGGATCTTGATGGTCTCCAGGCGCGCCAGCTGGCGCAGGCGGATTTCCAGGATATCTTCGGCCTGGCGGTCCGACAGGCGAAATTCCGCGATCAGTGCCGCCTTCGGTTCGTCCGAATTGCGGATGATGTGGATCACCTTGTCGATATTGAGCAGGACCGCCTCGCGGCCTTCCAGGATATGGATGCGGTCATCGACCTTGCCCATCCTGAACTCGGTCCGGCGGCGTACCGTCACGAAACGGAACTCGATCCATTCCTGCAGGATTTCGCTCAAGCCTTTCTGGCGCGGGCGGCCATCGCCGCCAATCATCACCAGGTTGATCGAGTTGGACGACTCCAGCGACGTATGCGCCAGCAGCATGAGCATGAACTCGTTCTGGTCCTGGTTCTTGGACTTGGGCTCGAACACCAGGCGCACCGGCGCGGCGCGGCCCGATTCATCGCGGATCGAATCGAGGGAGCCGAGGATGAGCTGCTTCTGGGTGAGCTGTTCGGGCGAAAGCGCTTTCTTGCCCATCTTGATCTTGGGGTTGGTGAGTTCCTCGATCTCTTCCAGCACCTTCTGGGCCGAGGTCCCGGGCGGCAGTTCGTGGACCACTGCCTGCCACTGGCCGCGCGCCAGTTCTTCGATCTTCCAGCGCGCGCGCACTTTCATCGAACCGCGGCCGGTGGCGTACATTTCCGTGATCTGCGACGGCGGCGTGATGATCTGGCCGCCGCCCGGGAAGTCCGGCCCCGGCATGATGGCCATCAGTTCCGCGTGGGTGATCTTGGGGTTGCGGATCATCGCCACCGTGGCCTGGGCCACTTCCGTGAGGTTGTGCGACGGGATTTCTGTGGCCAGGCCCACGGCAATGCCGGAGGCGCCGTTGAGCAGCATCATGGGCAGGCGCGCAGGCAGCAGGCGCGGCTCCTTCCATTCACCGTCGTAGTTGGACTGGAAGTCCACCGTGCCCTGATCGATTTCATCGAGCAGCAGGCGCGCCACAGGCGTCAGGCGCGCTTCCGTGTAGCGCATGGCCGCAGCGCCGTCGCCATCACGCGAGCCGAAGTTGCCCTGGCCATCGATAAGCGGGTAGCGCAGCGAGAAGTCCTGCGCCATGCGCACCAGCGCATCGTAAATCGACTGGTCGCCGTGCGGGTGCAGCTTACCCATCACTTCACCGACCACGGCAGCCGACTTGCGCGGCTTGGTGGTGGAACCCAGGCCCAGTTCATTCATCGTGTACAGGATGCGGCGCTGGACCGGCTTCTGGCCGTCACACACGTCCGGCAGCGCGCGGCCCTTGACCACCGATACGGCGTAGTCAAGGTAGGCGCGTTCGGCAAAGGTGGACAGCGTCAGCGTTTCGCCGTCATCCGGCGGCGGTGGCGGTGGTTGTTCAAAAAGATTTGCTTGGTCCATGGTGCTTATGAAAATTGATGTTGATTGGTCTCGGCTCGCGCCATGTTAACGACCATAAAAAAGGCGATGGCCACCAGGGCTACCGTGAGCCCGTGCATGGTGCCGATGCTCGCATTCGAACCTTCGAACGCAGCGAACACGAACTTCATCGCATAGTTTGCGATGATGAGGGCAAAGAACGGGTGAAAGCTGGGGCGCGAGAGCAGCATGCCGGCTACCGTCCAGGCCCAGGCAAGCGGTGGCAGGATGGCAGGAATATCGTCCAGCGCAAAGGTCCCCAGCAGCGCAATGGCGGCGCCCGCGATCCAGATCGCGCGCACCGGGGCAAACCATTCGTCCGGCAGGCGCAGGTAGGACATGAAGTCGGCCCCGCCACGGTTAAAAATGAGCTGCAGTCCGAGCGCGGCAGCGATACAGGCCGTATAGCCGAATGCCCCGAACTGGGTCTGCGCCAGCAGGTAGCCAAGGCCCGCCGCCAGCGCCCCAAACAAGGCCAGCGTGGGCCAGTTGTAGACGGCGGAATTGGCGAACAGGCCAACCAGTACGCTGCCGACCATCATGATGGATACTGCATACACCGATCCCTGCGATGGGTCCCGGATGAACATGCACAGTGTCGCAAACAAATACACCCCGAGCCAGCCGAATTGCCAGGCCGGCTGGTAGCGATGGTGAGCAAGGACTTGTAAGGCCTGTTCGTGGAAGCCGGCAAGTACCTTTGGCCGGCGGAATGCAACCCATGCTATCGTCCCGAAGCACAAGGCCTGTGCGATGAACAGTGCTGAAAACGCGTGTTCCATTTGCCCGCTTTGCCAAAGTCCCCCTAGAGCGAGAGCCCATAGGAATACGCCCAGGATGCCGGAGACAACGGCGGTATCGACAAAATAGCGCTTGCCTTCGACGCGCGTCTCCCATGCTTCGACCACATCGGCATTGAGCTTGAGGTCCAGCATTTCAGGATGCTGCCAGCGCACGTGGGCCAGCAACTGGCGCATGCGCCGTGTGAAGCTGGCGCTGACTGTCCACTCGAACGTCTTGACCGGGGCTTGCGACAACAGCAGGCGCACCACGTCGTCATTGGGCGCGAGCGCGCGAAAGCTTTCATAAGAACGATATGCGCGCAGGCGACCGAGCGTGGCCGCGGTTTCGTCGGGCATCTGGCGGGCGACGAAGCTGGCGTCCTCCTCCCACCGAAAATAATCCGCCACTTCCGCGCGGAATTCGTCGTCGCACCCTTCTGCGGCGCAGTACTGCAGCGCGCACAGCTCGAAGCAGTCGCGCACCTGCAGGTCCACCAGGGCGTCGCTGGCGGCAAGCGTCTGTAAATGCGCGCCCGCGTGGCGGGTGGCGCCGGGAAGGAATTCGGCCCACACGCCGCGCGCCCGGGACATTGGCGCCTCGGCTTGCGGCACGCTGGCCGGGTCGAACTCGTACACCGCCTGGTAGACCGGCCCTTCATCCGCAGCAGGCAGGGGCTGGGGCGATACGCTGGCGCTGCCGTCTGCCTCGATATCATCCTGCGCACTTGCCTGCTGCGCCATGCGCAGCACCGTTTCGTAGGCATCGCGCAGTTCCTGGAACGCCGCGGCGTTGTCTTCCGGGCGGGTGACCTTCAGCCGCTTCGCATAGGCGCGCTTGATTTCGCGCTCGTCGGTCGTGGCGCGGATACCGAGGACGGTCCAGGGATTCACAGGAACAGGCCTCCTTCGAGCTGGCGCATCATCTGTACCAGCGACTCGCGGGCCCGGCGCTCGGCGACCGGCTCCTGCTTGTCCAGGGTTGACTGGAACGCGGCCACATACTGCGCCAGCACTTCGCGCTCGTGGCCCAGCAACTGTTCGTACAGGCGGTCGGCCTGCGCCACCAGGGTGCGGTTTTCCATGCGGTCGCGCGGATGGATCTTGAGCGCCGCCAGTTCTGTCAGGCGTTTTTCCACTTCCTGGGGTGTCATGACGCCGGCGTTTTCGGTGATGACCAGCTTGTGCTTTTCCTGCGTTGGCAGCACCGTGACCTCGGCCTCCAGAACCCCGCTCACGTCATAGGTAAAGCGCACGTCTGCCGTCACCTCGCCAGCCTTTTTGGACTGGATGGGGAAGGTCAGCGTGCCAAGGTAGATATTGTCCGAGATCAGGCGCGATTCGCCCTGGTACACCTTGACCGACAGTTCGCGCTGGAAGTCGGCGATGGTCGCCACGTTTTCGACCCGCGACACCGGCACCGTGGAATTGCGCTCGATGATGGGCAGGAAATGGCCGCCCTCGAACTGATTCGGCCCCACCTGGCGCGCGATGCCGATACCGAGCGAATAGGGGGCGACGTCCGTCATCACCACTTCGTCCAGCGCAGCGTCGCGCATCTTGAGGCCGGCCTGTACCGCGGCGCCCAGTGCAATGGCCTCGTCGGGATCGAGATGGATCATCGGGAAGCGGCCAAACATGCGCGAGGCGAGCTTGCGCACCAGGGGCATGCGCGTGGCGCCGCCGGCCAGTACCACGGAATCGAGTTCGGACGCCTTGATGGTGGCATCGCGCAGGGCGCGTTCCACTGGTGTGCGCAGACGCTGCATGAGCGGCTCGCACAGGCGCGCCAGCGCGTCCTCGCTGCATTCCCAGCTATATTCAGCGCCCTCCCAGGCAAACGCCATGGTCGCTGCAGGGGACTCGGACAGGGCGCGCTTGACGCGCTCGGCCTCGTCGCGCAGGCGCTGTTTGCCGCTGCCGGAGAGCTCCTTGCCGCCCAGCGCCTTGGCCAACCCGCTATGCGTCATGAAGGCGTCTACCATCGCCGTGACGAAGTCTTCGCCGCCCAAGAAGTTATCACCGGCTGATGCGCGCACTTCCATGACGCCCTCGAACAACTCGAGGATCGAAACGTCAAACGTGCCCCCGCCAAGGTCGAACACCAGGAACTTGGTTTCGCGCTGGGTGTCCTGGATGCCGTAGGCCAGGGCGGCGGCGGTCGGCTCATTGAGTAGCCGCTCTACCTTCAGACCTGCCAGCTGGCCGGCCACGCGGGTCGCCTTGCGCTGCGCATCGCTGAAATAAGCCGGCACCGTGATGATCGCTTCCTCGACCTTGTGGCCCAAAAAAGCCTCGGCATCTTCCTTGAGCGAGCGCAGGACCATGGACGACAGCTCTTCCGGGCGGAAGGTCTGCTTGCCCAGCTGCGTCTTGCGCTCGCTGCCCATGTAGCGCTTGAACAGGGCAGTGGTCAGGTGCGGGTGGGTCTGCAGGCGCGCGCGCGCGGCCTCGCCCACCAGCACGGTGCCGTCGTCGTCCATGCCCACGCACGATGGGGTCAGGTGCTGGCCGAGCGCGTTGGGAATGATGCTTGCCTTCCCATCGCGCCAGACCGCCACCAGGCTGTTGGTGGTGCCAAGGTCAATCCCGATGATCATGTCAGATATCCGCTTCCGTTTCGTTTCCGTGTTCTTCGATCCAGGCGCGGCGCGCCGCCGCCTCGCCTTTACCCATCAGCATATTGAAGCGTGCCGACGAATCGACGTGGCTGAAGTCGCCGAGCGTGACAGGCAGGAGGCGCCGGGTGTCCGGGTTCATTGTTGTCTCCCAAAGCTGCTCCGCATTCATCTCGCCCAGGCCCTTGAAGCGCGAGATGCTCCACGCGCCTTCCTTGAGGCCTTCCTTGGACAGCTTGTCCTCGATGGCCAGCAGCTCGCCATCGTCGAGCGCATACAGTTTCTGGATCGGCTTCTTGCCGCGCGCCGGCGCATCGACCCGGTACAGGGGAGGGCGGGCGATGCAGATGTGGCCATGGTTGAACAAGGCCGGGAAGTGCTTGAAAAAGAGCGTGAGCAGCAACACCTGGATGTGCGAGCCGTCGACGTCAGCATCGGAGAGGATGCAGATCTTCCCGTAGCGAAGGCCGGACAGGTCGGGCGTGTCGCCATGGCTGTGCGGATCGACGCCGATGGCCACGGCGATATCGTGGATCTCGTTATTGGCAAACAGGCGGTCGCGGTCCGTCTCCCAGGAATTGAGCACCTTGCCGCGCAGGGGCAGGATCGCCTGGAACTCCTTGTCGCGGCCCATTTTGGCCGAGCCGCCGGCGGAGTCGCCCTCCACCAGGAAGATTTCGTTGCGGGTGATATCGGTGGACTCGCAATCAGTCAGCTTGCCCGGCAGGACAGCCACGCCCGAGGACTTCTTCTTCTCCACCTTTTGCAGGGAGCGCAGGCGTGACTGCGCCTGCTTGATCACCAGGTCGGCCAGCTTCTTGCCATATTCGACGTGCTGATTGAGCCACAGTTCGAGCGGCGGCTTGGTGAACGAGGACACCAGGCGCACTGCATCGCGCGAATTCAAGCGCTCCTTGATCTGGCCCTGGAACTGAGGGTCGAGCACCTTGGCCGACAACACGAACGACACGCGCGCGAACACGTCTTCCGGCAGCAGCTTGACGCCCTTGGGCAGCAGCGAATGCATCTCGGCGAACGACTTAACGGCGCCGTACAAGCCATCGCGCAGGCCCGATTCATGGGTGCCGCCGTTGGAAGTGGGGATCAGGTTCACATACGACTCGCGCACCACGGCGCCTTCCTCGGTCCAGGCTACCACCCATGCGGCGCCTTCGCCTTCGGCAAAGCCGTCCGTCTCGCCGTTGGAATACTGCGCCCCTTCGAACAAGGGGATCACGGTTTCGCCCCCGCTGCTGCTTTGCGCCAGCATCTCATTGAGGTAGCCGCGCAGACCTTCGTCGTACTTCCAGGTGGTGACGTCACCGGTCTTGGCATTGGTGAGGGTGACGGTCACGCCGGGCAGCAGGACAGCCTTGGAGCGCAGCAGGCGCTGGAGTTCGACCTGCGAGATGGCCGGTGAATCGAAGTACTTGGGATCGGGCCAGGCAGTGACCCGGGTGCCGCTCTTCTTGCCGTCGCGCGGGGCCGGGACCGACACCAGCGGCTCGACGACATCGCCGTGGGCGAACGCCATCTTGTGCAGGCCGTTGCCGTCCGGTTCCTTGCGCCACACCGTAATTGCGAGGCGGGTTGAGAGCGCGTTGGTGACCGACACGCCCACGCCGTGCAGGCCGCCGGAGAATGCATAGGCGCCGCCCGAGCCCTTGTCGAACTTGCCGCCGGCGTGCAGGCGCGTGAAGACGATTTCCACCGTCGGCACCTGCTCTTCTGGATGCAGGCCTACCGGGATCCCGCGGCCATCGTCTTCCACCGTAATCGAACCGTCGGCATTAAGGGTAACGGCGATATTTTTGCAGTGGCCGCCCAGCGCCTCGTCGGAAGCGTTGTCGATCACCTCCTGGATGATATGGAGGGGATTTTCGGTCCGGGTGTACATACCCGGTCGCTGTTTGACGGGTTCAAGCCCCTTGAGGACGCGGATGGATGATTCGCTGTAGTCGGATGCGGGTTTTTTGGTGGCCATGTCTGAATTCTTTATGCAAATGCCCGAGCATTCTATCTTGTCAGGCGGCAAAGTAAGGAAATTTGGCGCGAATCACTACTTGCCAGCCCGCTGGTTTGTGGTTAGATTCGTCAAAAGGTGTCGCAGAAGTATCAAATTGTCGAGGAATGCAAAAACTGCATGCACAAATATCCATTTGCCATACGCCTGACCGGATTTGGGCCTGAAGAAAGGCCGCGCATTGCCAATGCGCTGGCCAAGGCGCCTGTGGACGGGCCGGGGTATTTTTGCCTGCTCGAAGACAGTTTGCAAGACCCCGACCTCACGCTGACCAATGGGGACGACCTCAAGGCGCTGGCGCGGCTGATGGCGGTGGCCCCAACGGCGCTCGAGCCTGCCATTGTTGTAGGCAATGCCGTGCTGGACTTTCCCTACCCGCGCCTGGAGCGGCCGCTGGACTGGCCGCGCATGTTCGGCATGATGGACGAATTGTTGCAACGCCGTGCCGACGCCATGGCCCAGCTGACCGCGCGCGGGCTGCCTTTCCTGACCGAGCGGCGGCGCCGTCCGCGTCTGGACCTGGACGTGACCGACCCGGCCGAGTACGTCAAGCGTCGCAAGGCCGCGCCCAAGGGAGCGGTACTGATCGTGGATAAGAGTAACGCCTTGCGCGACCATCTGGCTGGGCTGATGGCGGGACGCGTGGTCGTGGAATGGACTGACACCGCAGCGGTAGCCGTGGAACAATGCGCGAAGGGCGAAGTATCGCTGGTGATGATCAACACCTCGACGCCGGCGATCGATCCGTATGGGCTTACGGCCGCGGTCAAGGCGCAGAAGGGGGGCGAGCGGATTGCCGTGGTACTGCTGGTGGGCAGCTCCTTCCATTATCACAGCGTGCGGGCCAAGGGCGTCGGCGTGCGCGGCATCCTCGACAAACCAGTTGCCGACCGCCATCTGGTCGCGACGCTCAAAAAGCTGCTGTCCTTGCCACTGTAGATACGGGTCCGCGCCACCCAATGTTTCCTACCCCCAGGGTCAGACCACTTAAACACAGCAAAATCAATTTCCTACCGCCAGGGTCAGACCACCGCACAAGGGGGACCACGGATTGCCGAACTTAAGTCAGCGATGTTTGAATCCTACGCCCATAAATTCGGAAAAAAAGAACTGGACAATATATTTGTGGGCGTCGATTTCCCGCCAATTGTTTCCCAACTGCGTGGTAGCTAAGCGGAAAACATTTTCTGAGATTTTTTTGTCTCATCATCGCTCACAATCAAGAAAAAATCTCGGGACTGTCCCATTTCCCTTCCTAATAACATTGCTTTAAGCGCGTTTAAGTGGTCTGACCCTGGTTTAAGGAAATTGATTTTAGCGTCTTTAAGTGGTCTGACCCCGATGGGGGTTGGCGGCGGGAATGTCGGTGTTGTGTTAGGTAGGGAACTTTCAATGTGCGTTTTGTTACATCTTTATATCGTGCGGCCGCTCAGGCGCGATATATTTATGGCATGCCAGAAAACGACAAGCCCGATCGGCGGGGGCCGCCCACCGAAAAGGATGGCGTCCCACACGTCACCCGCATCCCCGACAGACGCGCGCCCGAAGCCACGCCGCGCTATCTGAAGGAAAACGATACCCCGCTTTCGCTCGCCAAGAGAGTGATCAGCTCCCGCGTACGCGCCGTGCGCGACAAGATCGGCCGCGACTTCATGCGCCGGACCTTGCGCATCGGGGTCTCGGCACGCATCTTCCACCCCGAGCCAGGTTCCACTGGGCTGCGCAGCAAGAATCTGCAGTACCTCGAGGAATCCATCGCGCAGTGGGTCATGTCGCGCGATGTCCTGGTATTCATGGTCCCGACCGTCAATACCAATGGCCTGCTGCACCCGAGTAACATCACGATGCGTCATTACGCCAAGCATCTCGACGGCCTGGTGCTGCAGGGCGGTGCCGACGTCTCGCCGCAAACCTATTCCGAAACCGCCACCCGCCCCGAGTGGAGCGGCGACCGCGCCCGCGACTTGTACGAACTCGAACTGCTGCACGAATTCGTCGACGCCGGCAAGCCGGTGCTGGGCATTTGCCGCGGCTGCCAGCTCATCAATGTCGCCTTTGGCGGCACCCTGTATCAGGATGTGGCCACCAATCTGCCCGCCGCCCAGGCGCACGTGCATACCGATTATGACGCCCACCGCCATGCCATCACATTCCCGCCCGGCTCTTCGCTGGCGCGCATGTTCCCCAACGCGGACCGGCCCATCGTCAATTCGATCCATCACCAGGCCGTCAAGGACCTGGGCCGCGACATCATGATCGAGGCGATGTCCGACCCCGATGGCATCATCGAGGCGATCCGCTACCAGCGCGCCAGCTTTGTCATGGGCTTGCAGTGGCACCCCGAGTTCCACCGCGCCGGCGGCGTCGATCTGCTCGATTGCACGCCGATCCTGGACGAGTTCCTGCGCGCTGCGCGCGAAACACGCCTCTAGCCCCTAGCCCCTAGCCCCTAGCCTCTAGCCAGTCAGCTGGCGCCGCACACTTCGCGCACACAGTCGCGCAGCCAGCGGTGCCCCTGGTCGGCCTGCTGGCGCGGATGCCACATCATCGATACCGTCATGCCGGGCACGTCCAGTGGCAGTGTGAAGCTGGCCATTTCCCCGCGCAGATTGCCGGTATGCCGCTCAGGCACGGTCGCGATCATGTCCGAGCCGCGCGCCAGCGCCAGTGCTGCCGAAAAGCCGCCCACGGTGGCGGCCACGTTCCTGCGCAGGCCCTGCGCCTGCAAGGCTTCATCTACCGGCCCAAAGCTGCTGCCGCGCCGCGCCAGTGCAATGTGATCCATCCTGGCGTAACGCCGAACGGTCATTCTTGTCGCCGCCATCGGGTGGCCGGCACGCATCACGCCAATGAAACGGTCGCGAAACAGCGCCTGCACGCGCAGCTCTGGCGCCGCACTTGCCGTCACGATGCCCGTTTCAAGATCAATCCGCCCCTCGCGCAGTGCGTCGCGGTCCTGGTCCGCCTTCGGTAAAAAGCACAGCATCACGCCCGGAGCGGCGCCGCGCACCCGCGCCACGAGCGCAGCCCCGAAATTGTCGACGAAGCCGTCGCCCGCACGCACGGTGAAGGTCCGTTCCAGCGTCCCCAGGTCGATGGGCGCCACCGGCTTGAGCAGTGCTTCAGCCTGTTCGACAAGAGGGCCGGCAAGTTCTCGCAGCTCCAGCGCACGTGGCGTGGGGACCATGGCGCGCCCCGCCCTCACCAGCAGCGGGTCGCCGGTGCTCTCGCGCAGGCGCGCCAGGGTGCGGCTCATGGCTGATGCGCTCAGGTGCAGGCGGCGCGCCGCACGCGCCACATTGCCCTCGGCGAGCAGCACGTCCAGTGCAATAAGGAGGTTAAGGTCAGCGCGGCGCATCGGGCTCCCAAATGTGGAATGGCGTTTGATGCAGGTATCAAGTGCATATGCTGCGTCTTCCGCTATAGATGACGCGATCGTACCATGGGATAAACAACCTGAGGACTGCCATGAAGACCCTACCCGCCACCCCTGTTGTGATCCGCCCGCGCGCCCCTGCTCAAAAGCTGGCGCTGGCCGGCATCTGCCTGGCGATGCTCACTGCGTCGCTCGATACCAGCATCACGCACACGGCCTTGCCTGCGATCGCCGAGGCATTCTCGGCATCCTTCAGGCAGGCGCAGGCGATTGTGATCGTGTATCTGGTAACGCTGACGGCACTGGCGCCGATGGCCGGGCGCGTCGGTGACGCCGCCGGACGCCGCCGTACACTGCTGGCAGGGCTGTCGGTGTTTATCCTGGCCTCGGCACTGTGCGCGGCGGCGCCCACGCTTGCCATGCTGCTCGCCGCCCGCGCGCTGCAGGGCGCCGGCGCGGCAGTGATGACGGCATTGGCCGTCGCTTTGGTTGGCGATGTGGCCGCAGCGGCGGCGCGCGGGCGTGCAATGGGCCTGGTCGGCACCATGTCGGCCGTGGGCACCACGCTTGGTCCGGCGCTGGGCGGCCTGCTGCTCGCCACCTTTGGCTGGCAGTGCGTTTTCGTGGTGAATATTCCGCTTGGCCTGGCCGCGCTGATGCTGGTCTGGCGCTCGCTGCCATCCGATGCGGTGCGACTGCCCGCGCCCGGCGCGGCAGTCGCTTCGCCAGCTCTATGGCGTGAACGCGCCATCGCGGGTAGTCTGGCAATGACGGCGCTGGTGGCGATGGTAATGATGACCACGCTGGTCGTGGGGCCGTTCTACCTGGCGCGCACGCTGGGGCTGGGCGTCGGCCCGGTGGGACTGGCATTGTCGGCCGGCCCCCTGGTAGCCGCGCTCGGTGGCATCCCCGCAGGCGTGCTGGTGGACCGCTTCGGCACCCGGCGTGCCACCATGGCGGGGCTGGCCGGGATGGCATCGGCCTGCGTGCTGCTCGCGGTGCTGCCTGCGGGCCTGGCCACCTATCTCGCTCCGGTGTGCATCCTCACTGCCAGCTACGCGCTGTTTCAGGCTTCCAACGGGAGCGCACTGATCGGCGCTGCGGGTACCGCCCGCCGAGGCGCCGCTGCGGGACTACTCGGCATGGCGAGAAATCTTGGACTGATCGGCGGCGCTTCCTTGATGGGTGCAGTGTTTGCAGCCGGATGGGCGCACGCCGGCGTGGCCGCTGCCGGCGCGGACATGGTGGCCAGCGGCATGCGCACCACCTTCGCGCTCGGCGCCGCGCTGATGGCCGCCGCGCTCGCGCTGTCACGCATGGTGCCGTCAGGGCCGCACGCCGCGAAAGCGTGAGATGGCAGCATGCACCATGCCTTCTGCGCTGCCCTGTTCGTCGAACTGGCGGCGCAGATACGATGCATCGCTGATGTCCTGGGCTACCGCCGACAGGTGCCGCAAGGCCCCCATGCTGCCCAGCGCCTCGCCATGCCGTTCCATCTTGTGCAAGGTGGCCAGGATGTCGTCCCGCAGTGACGTGGTCGCATACGTCTTTGGGTGCGTGATCTGGCCGTCGAGACCGAAGCGGCAGGCCTGGAAGCGGTTGAAGTTGTACACCAGGTAGTCGTCTTCGACGGGCGGCTCTTCGCTGCGCTCGAGCAGATGACGGCACAGGGCCTGTAGATACCCGGCCAGTGCCGCTGCCCGTTCCACCGTGAGCGGGGTGTCGCATACGCGCAGCTCGATCGTGCCGTATTCCGGCTTGGGCCGGATATCCCAGTAAAAATCCTTCATGCTCTTGATGATGCCGGTCGCCTCCATTTTGGCGAAGTATACATTGGCCAGGTGGTCCCAGCTCAAGGTGAAGGGCGCGCGGCCACTCATGGGAAAGGCAAAGACGGAGTTCAGGCGCGCCGAGTCAAACCCGCTGTCGTGACCCTGCACGTAAGGCGAGGAGGCCGAGAGGGCGATAAAGTGCGGTACGTAGCGCGAGAGCGCGTGCAGCAGGTACATGGCGTCGTCGCCCGAGGCGCAGCCAATATGGACGTGCTGTCCAAACACCGTGAACTGCTTGGCCAGGTAGCCGTACAGTGATGACAGCTCGCGAAAGCGCGGCTTTTCAAATATCTTTTGCTCGGACCAGTGCTGGAACGGGTGGGTGCCGCCCCCGGCCAGGCCGATGTTGAGCTGGTCCCCGGCAGCGACCAGGGTGTCGCGGATTTCCACCAGTTCGGCCAGCAGCGGCAAGTGCTGTGAATGCACGCTCGAGTTAATCTCGATCATGCTCTCGGTCATTTCGGGCGTGACGTTGCCGGGAAAGGGCTTGCGTGCCAACAGGTGCAACAGGTCTGGACTTGCCGCGGTCAGGTCAAAGTCCGACAGGCTGACCAGCTGCAGTTCGAGTTCCACGCCAAAGGTCAGCGGCTGCGAATTGTTGAACGATTCCAGTGGCATGTCAGTCCTTGTTGGTTTCGCGCGCCAGCATCAGCGCGCGCTGGATCAGGATGGGTCCGAAGATTTCCAGCAGCAGCGTCACGCCTGCCATGGCGCGCAGTTCGTCGCCAAAGATGACACCGCGCAGGCGCGTGTGCTCCAGCAGGAGGATGACAAACACCGACACGGGCGCCAGGCCAAGACCGGTGAGCGCCCCCTTGCGCCACGAGATGCCTGACAGATGGGCGAACGCGGTAACGCTGGCCGTCTTGGTGAGCAGGCGCACCAGCAGCACCGCCAGAGCGAGCAGGGTGCCGTCGGTGATGGTGCGCCAGTCGAGGGTGGAGGCGGCGAACACGAACAGCAGCACCGTCAGCACTTCGCCCAGCGGGCCGAAATTGCGCTGCGCCTGGCTGAAAGCCACGCGCCGGTGGCGCGCTGTGAGGCCGAACACCAGGGCCGCCACCACGGGCGAGAGCTGGGTGGTGTGGGTGAACCACACCAGCAAAATGACCGCCAGCGCAAAGCCGGTGGTGGCATCCTTGGACAGGTTGCCCATCTGGCGCAGCACGGCCGGCACCGCGACCCCGAACACGGCGCCGGCAAGGGCGGAGAGCAGCGTCACCACCACGCTGTTGAGCGCAGCATGGCCTACGTCTTCGGAACTCTTGAAAATCCAGAAACCCACGATGACGTTGAAGACGAACACCGCCATCACGCAGTTGAGGGCGGTCAGGTGCAGGATCCGTTCCGTCACCTGGCCCGAGCTGCGCGTTTCATTGATGACCCGCACCACGGTGGCGGGGGAAGTGGACATGCCGAGCGCGGCCAGCAGCATGGCCGTCAGGTTCGACGTGCCGAAGGCGAGTGCCACCATATAGATGGCAACAAAGGTGGTCCCCGCTTCGAGCAGCGAGGCGGCGCCCAGCCAGGGATTGGTGCGCAGCCAGCGCAGGTTGATGCGGTAGCCGAGCTCGAACAGGATCAGGCCGAAGCCGACATCGGCCAGCTGGAGAATGGCGCCGGCGCCCGACACGGGCAGCACGCCGATCTGGGGCGCGGCCAGCGCGAAGCCGACAATGCCGTAAAAACTGATCTTGGGCAGGCCGGTCAGGCGCTGGCCAAATTCGCCGGCCACCCAGGCGATGCAGATGGCAATGGGCCACGATAGTTCGGTCAGGATCGTCATCAAATCAGGCATGCAATCCTTTCGGGATGAAGGTGACCAATTTTACAAGACGCCCTGTGGCGCACGATTCCTTATTCCGGGATTCCGTGCGAAATTTTGTTATTTGCTTAACAGACGCATGGCGCGCTCCAGTCCTTCGATGGTCAGGGGGAACATGCGGTGATTCATGATCTGCTTGATGACGGAAATGGACTGCCGATATTGCCACACCCCTTCCGGTTCGGGGTTGAGCCACAGGAATTTCGGGAAAGCATGACAAAAGCGGGCCAGCCATTCGGCGCCGGCTTCTTCATTGTTGTATTCCACCGAGCCGCCCGGTGCCAGCACCTCGTAGGGACTCATGGTGGCGTCGCCCACGAAAATCAGCTTGGTGTCGGGCGGATACTTGCGCAACACGTCCCAGGTGGGAAACCGTTCTGCATTGCGGCGCCGATTGTTCTTCCACAAATAGTCGTACACGCAGTTGTGGAAGTAAAAGAATTCCATGTTCTTGAATTCGGTCTTGGCGGCCGAGAACAGCTCTTCGGTGCGCTCGATATGGTCGTCCATCGACCCGCCGACGTCGAGCAGCATCAGCACCTTGACCTTGTTCTTGCGCTCGGGCTGCATCTTGATGTCGAGGTAGCCCGCATTGCTGGCCGTGGCGCGGATGGTGGCGTCGAGCGCCAGTTCTTCCTCGGCCCCTTCGCGCGCGAACTTGCGCAGGCGGCGCAGTGCGACCTTGATATTGCGCGTGCCCAGTTCGCGGTCGGCATCGTAGTCCTTGTAGGCGCGCTGCTCCCACACCTTGACCGCGGTGCGATTGCGCCCGGCGCCGCCAATGCGGATGCCTTCCGGGTTGGTGCCGCCGTGGCCGAAGGGCGAGGTGCCGCCGGTACCGATCCACTTGCTGCCACCCTCGTGGCGCTCCTTCTGCTCCTTGAGCAGTTCGTTGAGGCGGTCCATCAGCTTGTCGTAGCCGAACTTCTCGAGCTGCGCCTTCTGCTCGTCCGACAATTCGCGCTCCATGCGCTTGACCAGCCAGTCCAGCGGAATGGCCGCGCCACTCTCGAAGGCGGCGTTGATCCCCTTGAAGTACTGGGCAAAGGCGCGGTCGAACTTGTCGAAATGGGCTTCGTCCTTGACCAGCGTGAGGCGCGACAGGTAATAGAAGTCGTCCATTGACGGGGCGATGACGTTGCGGTTCATCGCCTCGAGCAGGGTCAGGAATTCCTTGATCGTGACCGGAATTCTGGCGTCCTTGAGCGTGTAGAAGAAGTCGATCAGCATGCGCTGCTCCTCGATGCATGGCGCTGCAGCCTGTATTCCAGCTGCGCTTTGATTTCGGGCCATTCGCCGCGCGTGATGCTGTACATGACCGTGTCGCGCACGGTGCCGTCGCGGCGCTGCTGGTGGTGGCGCAGCACGCCATCCTTTTTGGCGCCCAGGCGCTCGATGGCGGCCTGCGAGGCATGGTTGAAGTTATCGGTGCGCAGGCCCACCAGCGCGCACGACAGTGTCTCGAACGCGTGCGTCATCAGCATCAGCTTGCAGCTGGTGTTGACGTGGCTGCGCTGGCGGCTCTTGGCATACCAGGTCCAGCCGATTTCCAGGCGCCCGATGTCGGGCACGATGTCATGGTAGCTGGTGGTGCCCATCACGCTGCCGGTGGCGCTGTCGATGACGGCAAACGCCAGGCGGTTGGGCGTGGACAGCGCGCCGGCGATGTACTGCTCCACCTGTTCAGGCTCGGGCACGGAGGTGATCCGCAGCTGCCACAGCTGGCCATCTTCGGCGGCCGCGCGCAAGCCGCCTGCGTGCGCCTGCGCCAGCGGCTCCAGCCGCACCCCGTTGAAGTCGAGCGTGATCGGGGCGGCGTGGATCATCAGCGGTTCATCCGCGACATGGCGATCAGGCGCTCGAACAGGTGCACGTCCTGCTCGTTCTTGAGTAGCGCGCCGTGCAGCGGCGGCACCACGGCCTTGGCATCCTTGCTGCGCAGCGCTTCCGGCGGGATGTCTTCGGCCAGCAGCAGTTTGAGCCAGTCCAGGAATTCGGATGTCGACGGCTTTTTCTTCAGGCCCGGCACGTCGCGCACTTCGTAAAAGCTTTGCAGTGCCTGGGCCAGCAAATCCTGCTTGAGGGTCGGGTAGTGGACCTTGACGATCTGCTCCATCGTGTCCTTGTCCGGGAATTTGATGTAGTGGAAAAAGCAGCGGCGCAAAAAGGCGTCGGGCAGTTCCTTTTCATTGTTGGAGGTGATGATCACGAGCGGGCGGTGTTTGGCCACCACCATTTCGCGCGTTTCGTAGACATAGAACTCCATGCGATCGAGTTCACGCAGCAAATCGTTGGGGAACTCGATGTCGGCCTTGTCGATTTCGTCGATCAGCAGTACCACGGGCTCGGGCGCGGTAAACGCTTGCCACAGCACGCCCTTGACAATGTAGTTGTGGATGTCGCGTACGCGCTCGTCGCCCAGCTGCGAGTCGCGCAGGCGCGACACGGCATCGTATTCATACAGGCCTTGCTGGGCCTTGGTGGTGGACTTGATGTGCCACTGCATGAGCGGCATGTCGAGCGCCTGCGCCACTTCTTCGGCCAGCATGGTCTTGCCGGTGCCCGGCTCGCCCTTGATCAGGAGGGGACGCTGCAGGGTGAGGGCGGCATTGACGGCCAGTTTGAGGTCGGCGGTGGCGACATAGGCGTCGGATCCTTCGAAACGCGGGGCCACCTGGTGAGCTGAAGTCATAGTGTCGGCAGTGAGAAAGTGAACGGTCGTTCGAGTATAAAGCATGTGCGGCGCGGCGGCTGGCAGGCGCTCGCCGGCCCCCGCCGTCCCGTTGCTGGTGTGCGCCGTGTCCCGCGTGGCGCCGGAAGCTGGTGTCCGGGCCGGGCGCCGGGCACCCTGGACGAGGCAAGGTTGACACAGTGAATGTGGACGAGGTTCCGGCAATGGGTTAAAATCGCAGGTTGATAGTGCAAGAAGTAGCATTTTTGCACGTAAGGCACCGACTAATACTGACCATCGCCACCATGAAAAAATTCTTCGCACTTCTCGTGCTTGCCGGCGTCGCCAACCTGTCTGCCGCGGCGGACATCGTTGCCAATGCCAAGGCCGCCAAAGTTGAACAATGCATCGGCTGCCACGGCATTCCCGGCTACAAGGCCACTTTCCCGGAAGTCTACCCAGTGCCAATGCTGGGCGGACAGTCGGCCAAGTACCTGGAAAATGCGCTGAATGCGTACAAGAAGGGTGAGCGCAAGCATCCGTCGATGCGCGGTATTGCCGCCTCGATGACCGACCAGGATATCGCCAACGCTGCCGCGTACTACGCCGCGCAGAAGAAATAAGGACAGAGCCATGAAAAAATTCGTAATCGCCCTGTTCTGCGGCGCCGTTTCCCTGTCCGCTGCGGCCGGCGGCAACGTTGCTATCGGCAAGGAAAAGGCAGCCAAGTTCAACTGCGCCTCGTGCCATGGCGCCGACTACAAGAGCCCGATCGACCCGAGCTACCCGAAACTGGCTGGCCAGCACGCCGGCTACCTGGAAAACGCGCTGCGTGCGTACAAGCGTACGGACGGCATGAATACGCGCCAGAACGCCATCATGGGGCCGCTGGCCAAGCAATTGTCGAACGAAGACATGGCTAACATCGCCGCCTACCTGAGCTCGCTGCCGTCGGACCTGGTCCTCAAGCGCTGAGTTTCTCACCTGCCGGTGGCAGAAAAATCCTTCCCGGTCGGCTTGCGCTGACCCGGAAGGATTTTTTTCGTCCGGGTCAGCCGGCGCGGCGGCGCACGCAGTCGACATAGGCCGCGCCGTCGGGCTGCGTCCCTTCGCGCTGCGACTTCCAGATCATCTCGCCGAGGCACTCCATGATTTCATGATGGGCATCGTGCGGACCGAGGCGCGCGGTGAGGGCGGCGCAGGCGGCGCGGATGCCGGGCGGCTGGTCGATCGAGACCTGCTCGGCGATGGACAGGTGCATGGACAAGTGGAGGAAGGGATTGGCCTGGCCGCCCTCGACCGAATAATCGCGGGCCACGGCGGCATCGGCGTCGGCCAGGACGTCGGCATATTCCGGGTGCTGGCTGATCCAGTCAACCGCGATTGCATCCATGGGCGAGAGGATCTCGCCCGCGCGCTGCTTGCGGAAAGCCTCGCAAAAAAAGCGGCGGACATCGTGAGAAGAAGGCGTAAACATTCGGTAATAACTTTCCTAAAACCAGGGTCAGACCACTTAAACGGGCTAAGAGCAACTTCCGTGGAGCAGAATCCCTGTGGGCTAAAGGTCTGGGGTCAGACCACTTAATCGCGTCTAGAGAAATTTTCGCGAGGCACGGTTATCGACTGGGAGGCGGCGCCCCGGGCAGGTCGTGCCCCACATCGCGGCCCGGCTTGGCCCGGATCACTATCTGATCAGCATCATCGCCGTCCGATTTTGCGCCGCGATGTTCCGTGCTCTGACCACTTAAACGATGCTAAAGAAATGTTCTGTTGGCATCCATTGCGCTCCCACAGCCACCAAACTCCCACGTGGTCTGACCACTTCACGAGAGTGCCGGAAATTGTTTGATGGAGGCATCAAAACGCTTGCAAAAGCACTGTGCCAAGGCATTGGCACGTGATGCGTGTCAGCTTCCCACGGTTTAGTCACGGAACTTTACAGTGAGGACATTTCTTTTTGCGCGTTTAAGTGGTCTGACCCCGGGGGAGAAGTGGCAAAACGCCAACCGTCGCCGCCGCCGGCGGGCGGGACGGTGGCAATCTATTCCTTGGTGGGGGAGAGGATGAGCTCCGGTGGCGCGGGCGTGATCACGACCGGCGCCGCCGCGGGCGCCGCTGCCGCCGCGCTGGCCGCCTGGTGCCGCGGCGCATGCGGCTGGCGCAGGTAGCGCGCCGTATGGCGCCGCTCGTGCGTATGCCCGCCACCGGCCGGCCAGGTCAGGAATCGCGACAATTCCTGCAGGGCGCGCTGATACACATCCCGCTTGAATTCAATCACCACGTCCAGCGGCACCCAGTAATCATGCCAGCGCCAGGCGTCAAACTCGGGGTGGTCGGTCAGGCGCAGATTGACATCGTTATCACGCGCCACCATGCGCAGCAGGAACCAGATCTGCTTCTGGCCCCGGTAATGCCCGCGAATCTCACGCTTGATGAAATGATCCGGCACCTCATAGCGCAGCCAGTCGCGCGTGCGACCCACAATCTTGACGTGCTCCTGCCGTAAGCCGATTTCCTCCTCAAGTTCGCGATACATCGCCTGTTCCGGTGTCTCGCCGTATTTAATGCCCCCTTGCGGGAATTGCCAGGAGTGCTCGCGCACCCGCTTGCCCCACCACACCTCGTTATTGGCGTTAAGCAGGATGATGCCGACGTTGGGCCGAAACCCTTCACGATCGAGCATGATGCACCTCGAAACTTTCTGCCGGTGTGCGCCTTCTTACATATTTACCCACAAAACCACAGCGCATGCGCCGCCCCGCCAGGTTTTCGGGGTACGAAAACGGCGGGAATTGCGTCGAACGGGCCCATTTGTATAAAGATTGGACGCATCAGCCAGCTAATCCTTTAAAATTAGGTTGATTATAACCCTCTCTTTTTAAAAAGAATTCATCGATATGCGCGCCTCACGTTTTTTTATTTCAACTTTAAAAGAAGCGCCTTCCGACGCCGAAATCGTCAGCCATCAGTTGATGATGCGCGCCGGCATGATCAAGCGCCTGGGTTCGGGTATTTACACGTATATGCCAACCGGCCTGCGCATCATCCGCAAGGTCGAAGCCATCATCCGCGATGAGATGAACAAGGCCGGCGGCATCGAGCTGCTCATGCCCCTGGTGCAGCCGGCCGAACTGTGGCAGGAGACGGGCCGCTGGGAGAAAATGGGCCCTGAATTGATGCGCGTGAAGGACCGCCACGGCCGCGAATATGCCATCCAGCCAACTTCCGAGGAAGTCATCACCGACGTGGTGCGCTCCGAGATCAAGTCCTATCGCCAGCTGCCGCTGAACTTCTATCACATCCAGACCAAGTTCCGCGACGAGCGCCGCCCGCGCTTTGGCCTGATGCGCGGGCGCGAATTCACCATGAAGGACGCCTACTCCTTTGACCGCGACGAGGCGGGCCTGAAGGCATCCTACAAGATCATGTTCGATGCCTACACGGCCATCTTCAACCGCTTTGGTCTCAAGTTCCGCGCCGTCGCGGCGGACAATGGCGCCATCGGCGGCTCCGGCTCGCACGAATTTCACGTCATTGCCAGCACCGGTGAAGACGCCATCGTCTACTGCCCCACCTCCGATTACGCAGCCAACATGGAAGCTGCCGAAGCACTGCCCCTCGCACCTGCCCGCGCGCCGGCCACTGCAACCCTGACCAGGACGGCTACCCCCGGCGCCACCAAGTGCGAAACCGTGGCCGGGTTCCTCAAGCTGCCGCTGGCGCACACCGTCAAGACCATTGCTCTGACGGTGGAAAAGGAAGAGGGCGGCAAGCAGGTCAAGGAAAACTGGATGCTGCTCATTCGCGGCGACCATGAGCTCAACGAAGTCAAGGTCGGCAAGGTGCCGGGCCTGGCCCAGCACCGCTTCGCGACCGAGGCGGAAATCCTCGAATGCTATGGCTCCGTACCCGGCTACCTGGGCCCGATCGGCACCAGGCAGCCGGTCACCGTGGTGGCCGACCGCACCGTGGCCAATATGGCCGATTTCGTGTGCGGCGCCAACGAAGAAGGCTTTCACTACACGGGCGCCAACTGGGGCCGCGACATGCCCGAGCCGCTCGTGGCAGACCTGCGCAACGTGATCGAAGGCGATGCTTCGCCCGACGGCAAGGGTGTGCTGGCCATCGAGCGCGGCATCGAGGTGGGCCATGTGTTCCAGCTCGGTACCTCCTACTCCGAAAGCATGAAGGCGACCTTCCTGGACGAAAACGGCAAGCCTGCGCCACTGCAGATGGGCTGCTACGGCATTGGCGTGACGCGCATCCTGGGCGCGGCCATCGAGCAGAATTTCGACGACAAGGGCATCATCTGGCCAGCCGCGATCGCGCCGTTTGAAGTGGTGCTGTGCCCCATGGGCATGGACCGCAGCGAGATGGTCAAGGCCGAAGTCGAAAGCCTGTACACGGCCTTGAAGGATGCGGGCGTGGACGTCATCGTCGACGACCGTGGCCTGCGTCCGGGCGCCATGTTCGCCGACTGGGAACTGATCGGCGTGCCGCACCGTGTGGTGATCGGCGAGCGTGGCCTCAAGGAAGGCAACCTGGAATACCAGGGCCGGCGCGACACCGAAGCGACCGCAGTACCGGTAGCCGGCATGGTCGAATTCCTGAAAGCCAAACTGGCAGCGTGAGGGTGAATCTGTACCTGGGCCGCTCTGTGGTGCCGGCGCTGCTGGTTGCGGCGGCGCTCGCGCTGGCCGGCCCGGCCTGGGCCGGCAACCAGAAAGAGGAAGCGATTGCGGACGCCATGCGCGTGGCGCTGTCCAATGCCATCAAGGACACGCGCCCGCCCAAGCCGGTGTTTCGCGACGAGGCGGCGCGCCAGCGCTACCAGCGCTGGCTGGCGGCCATGTCCGAACGGCTCAAGCGCAAAATGCCCGACGACCAGTCGCGCCTCGAATTCCTTGAAACCACCTGGTACGAATCGAGCCGCGCCGGCCTTGATCCGGGGCTGGTGCTTGGCCTTATCCAGGTCGAATCGGCTTACCGCAAATACGCGGTGTCGATGGTGGGCGCACGCGGCTACATGCAGGTGATGCCTTTCTGGTCGAAGGTGGTAGGCGACAATGACCGCAGCAAGCTGTTTCACATGCAGAGCAACCTGCGCTACGGCTGTTCGATCCTGCGCATGTATATCGATATGGAAGGCGGCAACCTGTATCTGGCGCTGGGCCGGTACAACGGCAGCCGCGGCCGGGCCAAGTACCCCAATGCCGTACTGGCGGCGTGGAAGAAGTGGGAATTCCCGCTGTCGTAAATATCTGGCTGCGCGTATAGCCGCCATGTGGCTACGTGCTCTCGCGCGCAAGCTGCGCGCGGTGTAGACTGCAGGCTTTCTTCCGCACGAAAGCCTGTCCATGCGTTCGATCCTGCCTGCCGCCGCGCTGCTGGCCGCCTTGTGCGGCTGCGCCAGCGTGGCGCCCGATTCTTCCGTCACTCAGTCCGCCCGCCCCAAGAATGTGATCTTCTTCCTGGGCGACGGCATGGGCATGAACACGCTCACCGCCGCGCGTATTTTCGCCGTTGGCGAAGAGGGCCAGCTCACGCTCGACACCCTGCCCGAATCGGCGTTCGTCAAGACTTTCGCGCGCGACGCCCAGGTCACCGACAGTGCCGCCTCGATGTCGGCCTACATGACCGGTGTCAAGGTCAATAACGGGGTGATTGCGATGAGTGCCGATACCATGGCGCTGGCGCCGGGCAAGGATAAGAGCGGCAATGCCACCATCGCGCGCTGCATCAACGGCGCGCCGGTGCCGACGCTGGGCGAGCTGGCACGCCGGCGCGGCCTGGCCGTGGGCGTGGTCACCACCACCCGCGTGACTGACGCGACGCCGGCAGCTGTCTATGCGCATGCCTGCGATCGCGGAATGGAGACCGATATCGCAGCTGCCCTGGTGCCCGGCGGCGCCGGCTACAACAGTGCGCTTGGCGCCGGCGGCATCGATGTGCTCTTTGGCGGCGGCACCAGTGCCTTTCAGAGCGTGGCCAATGGTGGCAAACGCGCCGACGGCCGCGACCTGCTGGCAGAGATGCAGGCGCGCGGCATCAGCACCGCGCTCAATGCAGCGCAGTTTCGCGCCATCGACCGCATGCCGGCCGCGGGCCTGTTTGCCGCGACCGACATGTCGTACGATGCCGTGCGCGACCCTGCCCGAGAACCCAGCCTGGCGGACATGGCTGGCAAGGCGGTCAAGCTGCTGTCGACAAACCCGAATGGGTTTTTCCTGGTGGTGGAGGGCGGCCTGATTGACCACGCGCTGCACGACACCCAGGCCAAGCGCGCCTTGCAGGAGGTGGTCGCCTTTGACAACGCGCTCAAGGCGGTGATAAGCCAGATGCAGGGCATTGACCCGGGCTTGAGGAATACGCTTATCGTGGTCACGGCCGACCATGACCACACCCTGCACCTGAATGGCTATGCGCGCCGCACCGGCAAGACCACCGACACCGAACCGGGCGTGCTGGGACTGGTGCGCCGGGTGTCCGACGGCAAGCCCCAGCTTGATCTCGACGGCAGGCCGTACACGATCATTGGCTTTGGCACTGGCGAACACCGGGTGCAGGGGGCGCGCTCCAGCGTCGCGCCGCTGACCGACGCGCTGGTTGCGGCCGACGGCTACCATCAGGAAGCCGTGGTGCGCACCGCCCCCGGCAGCGAAACCCATGGCGGTACCGATGTGTACCTGGGCGCCATCGGCGCCGGGGCCCACACCTTCCACGGCACCATCGACAACACGCGCGTCTTTGAATTGATCAAGGCGGCCGCCGGCTGGTAAGGCGGCAGACGACAAGGGAAACGACCATGAAACTCACTCCACTCTGCGCGCTCCTGATGGCCGCCCTGTGCAACGCGGCCGCTGCCGCGCCGGCGGCAAAGAACGTCATCTTCTTCCTCGGCGACGGCATGGGCGCGACCACCCTGACCGCCGCCCGCATCTTCAAGTACAAGGAGGAGGGCTTGCTGCACATGGAGTCGCTCGAACGCAGCGCGCGCGTCAAGACCTATTCCAACAATGCCCAGACCACGGACAGCGCGCCGTCCATGGGCGCTTACATGACGGGCATCAAGATCAATAATGATGTCATTTCGATGGCCGACGCCAGGCCCGTGGCGCCGGCCAGGGACGCCAACGGCAATCCATCGATTGACCAGTGCGGGGCAGGCAATGGCCGCGCCGCGCCCACCCTGCTGGAACTGGCCAAGGCGCGCGGCAAGGCCGTGGGCGCGGTGACCACCACCGAGATGACGCATGCCACGCCGGCATCGACCTTCGCCCACAGCTGCGATCGCGATGCCGGGTACAGCATCGCGGCCCAGATCGTGCCGGGCGGCGCCGGCTACAATCCGGCCCTGCGCGACGGGGTGGACGTGCTGATGGGCGGCGGGCGCCATCACTTCACCCCGTTCGACCGGGTGCGTAACCCCACGGGCCGTGGCGACGGACGTGACCTGCTCGGTGAATTGGCCGCCCAAGGCTACGCGGTTGCCCATACCCGCAGCCAGATGCTGGCGGCGCAGCCGGGCCGCAAGTTCGTGGGCATCTACAGCGACAGCAGCCACCTGGATTACGACATCGAGCGCCGCGCGGAGCAACCCTCGCTGTCGGAAATGGCGCTAAAAGCGGTGGACCTGCTGGCGCCGGACCCGGATGGCTTTTTCCTGATGGTTGAAGGCGGCAAGATCGACCACGCCCTGCACGACTCCAACGCCAGCCGTGCCTTGTCCGAAACCATCGCCTTTGATGATGCGATCAAGGCCGTCATCGAGCGCATGAAGGTGCTTGATCCGGGCCTGCGCAATACGCTCATTGTGATCACGGCGGACCACGACCACGCCATCAGCATGAATGGCTACGGCAAACGCGGCAACCCGATTCTCGACATCGTGCGCAACTACACCGACGGCCAGCCAGCCCGCGACGCCGACGGCAAGACCTTCACCACCCTCGTTTTTGGCAATGGCCCCAACCGCCTGGCGCAGCGCGTGGACGTGGACAGCAAGGCCGCCCTGCAGCGCGATTATCACCAGGAGAGCGGCGTCCGCCTCAAAGGGGAAACCCATGGCGGCGGCGACGTGAAGCTGTTTGCCACCGGCGCCGGCTCCCAGGTATTCAAGGGCACCATGGAAAACACGAAGGTCTTTCACCTGATGAAGCAGGCATTCGGTTTCTAACCCCTGAATGCACGAAGGCCCCGTTTTCACAAGCGGGGCCTTCTGAATCCGGTGGGCCCTTCTGGCCCGGCGACAGCGTGGATTACTTCAGGTGATCCGAAATGAGCTTGGTCATTTCGAACATCGAGACCTGGGCTTTGCCGCCGAAGACAGCCTTGAGCTTGTCGTCTGCATTGATCATGCGGCGGTTCGCTGCGTCCTGCAGGTCGTGCTTCTTGATGTAATCCCAGACTTTCTTGGTCACTTCGGTGCGTGGCAGCGGCGTTGCGCCAACCACTTCAGCCAGCGTTGCGGATGGCGTCATCGCTTTCATGAAAGCGGCATTTGGCTTGCGAGCTGCTGCTGGTTTCTTGGCTGCTGCTTTTGGTGCTGCATCTTTAGGAGCTGCTGCTTTTTTTGCTGCAGGCTTTGCTGCTGGCTTCGCCGCTGCTTTTTTTGCTGGCGCTGCTGCTGGGGTTTTTTTGGCTGTTGCCATCTTCGAGCCTCCTTAACAAACACGTGGGAAATTGCGCAATTGATCGCACGGCTTATATTGGTTGGGTTTCTGCGATGACGCAAGTGTTTTTCGAGAATTTCCCCCCTTTTTCAGAGGGAAAAGCCCGTTCTAGGCCCTTGGGCGGGCCGCCATCGCAGTTTTAAGCGCCAATCGCCTCAGCGCATGCCGCCCGGGAGCATGCCCTTCATCCCGCGCATCATCTTCATCATGCCGCCGCCCTTGAGCTTTTTCATCATGGCCTGCATCTGGTCGTACTGCGCCAGCATGCGGTTCACTTCCTGCACCTGGACCCCGGCGCCGGCGGCGATGCGGCGCTTGCGGGTGGCCTTGATCAGCTCCGGCTTGGCCCGCTCCTGCGGCGTCATGGAGTCGATGATGCCCACCATGCGGCGCACCTGCTTGTCCGCCTGGTCCATGTTGGCACCGCCGGCAGCCTGCTGGAACTGGGCCGGCAGCTTGTCGATGAGGCTTGCCATGCCCCCCATTTTCTTCATCTGGCCCAGCTGCGACTTGAAGTCGTTCATGTCGAATTTGCCGCCCACCTTGATCTTGTTGGCCAGGTCGGTCGCGGCCTTGCTGTCGACACCCTTGCGCGCTTCTTCGACCAGCGCCAGGATGTCGCCCATGCCCAGGATGCGGTTGGCCATGCGCTGGGCGTCGAACGCTTCCAGGCCGTCCAGCTTTTCCGACACGCCGGCAAACTTGATCGGCTTGCCCGTGATGTGGCGCACCGACAGGGCCGCGCCGCCGCGCGAGTCGCCATCGAGCTTGGTGAGCACAATGCCGGTCAGCGGCAGGGCATCATTGAAGGCCTTGGCCGTGTTGATCGCGTCCTGGCCCAGCATGGCGTCGACCACGAACAGCGTTTCGATCGGCTTGACCGCCTTGTGGACGGCGGTAATCTCCTGCATCATCGCTTCGTCAATACCGAGCCGGCCGGCGGTGTCGATGATGAGAACATCGTGGTAGTGCTTCCTGGCCCAGTCCAGCGCGGCCAGCGCGATGTCGACCGGCTTGTCGCTGGAGGTGGAGGGGAAAAAATCGGCGCCGACCTGTTTGGTCACCGATTCGAGCTGGGCGATCGCAGCCGGACGGTACACGTCGGCCGACACGGTCAGTACCTTTTTCTTTTTCTCTTCCTTGAGGTACTTGGCCAGTTTGCCGGTGGTGGTGGTCTTACCCACACCCTGCAGGCCGGCCATGAGGATGATGGCGGGCGGCTGCTGGGCAAAACTGAGCTGCGATGCTTCCGGACCCAGGTCGGCGCCGATCAGGATGGCCAGCTCGCGCTGGACCACGCCCACCAGGGCCTGGCCGGGACTGAGCGAGCCAATGACTTCTTCGCCCAGGGCTTTTTCCTTGACCCGGCTGATGAATTCGCGCACGGCCGGCAGGGCAACGTCGGCCTCGAGCAGCGCCAGGCGCACTTCGCGCAGCATCTCGGCGGTATTGGTTTCGGTCAGACGCGCCTCACCGCGCATGGTCTTGACGACCTTGGCAAGGCGTTGGGTTAGATTATCGAGCATGGCAGACCTGACTAATATATATAGGCGATGCGGCGAGGGTGCCGCGCTGGCGCCATTTTACCCTATGTGCCAGGGCGATAAGCCCGCTAAAGCGGGCCGTGGGACGGGGCGAACCCAGGCACGATGATCTCCCGCCGAGCCGCTCCGATGGTGTAAACTTAAGCGATGCTCATTTCCCTCTACCTGGCCGCCGCGCTCCTGTACGCCGTCTGCGCCATCATTCCCGCCCGCCAGGGTGGCCTCATTTCCGGCATGACGGCCGGGGCCTGGCTGCTGCACGCCGCTGCCCTGTGGTTCGACATGTTCGCGCCCGGCACGGTGCGCATCGGGTTTGCCCAGATGCTGTCGGCGGCGCTGTGGCTGTCGGTGGCAGCCTACTGGCTGGAAAACCGCAATTTCGCGCTCGACGGCCTGCGCCGCCTGGTCATGCCCAGCGCCGCCATGGTGGCCATCCTGCCGGCCCTGTTTCCGGGCAGCGTGCTGCAGCTGCAGGACAACGCGCCGGCCCTGGGCTGGCACATCACCATCGCCATCCTCGCCTACAGCACGCTCACCATCGCCGCCTTTCACGCCGTGCTCATGGCGCTGCAGGAGTCGCGCCTGCACACGCGGCGCGCCCATTCCGGCTGGCTGGCCGGCGCCATCGACCAGCTGCCGGCCCTGCTGACCATGGAAAAACTGCTGTTCCGCCTGATCTGGATCGGCTTCATCCTGCTCACCCTCACGGTGCTGTCGGGCGTGGTGTTCAGCGAACAGCTCTTTGGCCGCGTCATGACCTGGGATCACAAGAGCATTTTCACGCTGCTGTCGTGGGTGCTGTTCGCGGCCCTGCTGACGGGACGGCGCTGGCGCGGCTGGCGCGGCAAGACGGCGCTGCGATTTACGCTGGCCGGTTTTGCCACGCTGGCGCTGGCCTATGTGGGCAGCCGCTTCGTGCTGGAAGTGGTGCTGCACCGCGGGGTGGTGGCATGAGGATACTGTTCTGGATTGCGCTGGCCCTGCTGATCTATTTTGCCGTGCGCAGCAAGCTGCGCGCGCTGGCACACAGGCAGAAGGCGGCGCAGGAGCGGGCCGAAGCTGAACAGCGCAGTCAGGCCCTGGGCGAAGGCGAGCAGATGACCAGCTGCGCCCATTGCCACGTCTACTTCCCGGCCTCCGAGGCGGTGCGCGCCGACGGCCAGGATTTCTGCAGCCCGGCCCACGTGCGCCTGCCGCCCCAGTAAGCGCAATGTCCATGAGACGCTGGAGCGAACTGTCGCCCGATTCGCGCGAGACTTTCTGGCGTTCGCTGCATGCCATGAATGGCACCCGGATCGTCATTGCGGTGGTGCTGCTGCTGTACCTGGTGTTCGACCGCCAGGATTACACCACCGGCTACTTCCTGTACGCCGAAACGTGCGTGTTCTACCTTGCCATGTCCTGCGTGTTTGCCGTGCTGGCGGTGTATGTGCGCAAGCGCTTCCTGGTCCATGTGGTGGTGCAGATCGCGGTCGACATTGCCGTTATTTCCACCCTTTACCTGACTGCCGGCGGCGCCCGCAGCGGTCTGGTGATCCTTTATCTGTTCCCGCTGGGCGGGGCGGCCATCCTGGCGCCCCTGATCCTGTCGCTGTTTTCGGCCTCGCTGGTGGCGCTGTTCCTGCTGGCCGAGACCATCTACCAGGTCTTCATGGGCGACCGCAGCACGCCGCTCACCCAGGCCGGCCTGTATGGCGCGGTGTTCTTTGCGCTGGTGCTGGTGGTCAGTCGCCTGGCCGCCAAACTGATCGGCCAGGAAGAACTGGCCGCGCGGCGCGGCCTGGATTTGTCGGTGCAGCAGGCCATCAACCAGCTCATTATTGCCGACGTCGAGGACGGCATCCTGGTGGTGGGGGGCGCGGGCGAGGTGTTTACCTGCAACCCGGCGGCCCTGTTCATGCTGGGCCTGTCCGGCGGCACCAGTCAGTTCAAGCTCACCGACATCGGCGCGCTGGAACCGGTGGCGCACGCCTTTTCCTCGTGGCTGGCGCAGCCCCTGGGCGACGATGGCAAGCTGCCGCAGCGCGCCGCCTTTGTCACCGTCAAGCCGCACCATCCGACGCCGGGCAAGTATCAGCACAGTGCCTGGACCGGCCGGCGCGACCTCTCGGCCCACCTCAAGCTGCGCTTTACCAGGGTGGACACGGCCGACACGGGCGCCATGCGCTTTGTGATCTTCATGCAGGACGTGACGGCCATCGAAAACCAGGCGCAGGAACTCAAGCTTGCGTCCATGGGCCGGCTTACCGCCAGCATTGCCCACGAAGTGCGCAATCCGCTGTCGGCCATCGGCCACGCCACGGCCTTGCTGGCGGAAGACCTGTCCGACAAGGCCCATGTGCGGCTGCTGAAAATCGTGGGCGACAATGTGGCGCGGGTGAACCGGATGGTGGAAGACATCCTGCAATTGTCGCGCAAGGTGCAGCCCAATGGCGAGCCGCTGTATCTGGGCAGCTTTCTCGAGGAGCTGACCACGGAATTCCAGGAAACGCATGGCATGCGCGATGATATAGTGTTGGTTGGCAATACCGGGACGGCGCCGGTGCGCTTTGACCAGCTGCACCTGCGCGAAGTGCTGGTCAATCTGCTGACCAATGCCATCCGCTACGCAAGCGGGGCGCCGGCCAGCATCCGCATTTATGCGCTCACCGGCGTGGCGGGGCGCATGGAACTTCACGTGCAGGACGACGGACCGGGCATCACGCCCGATGTGCGCGCCCACCTGTTCGAGCCCTTTTACACCACTTCCAACAAGGGCACGGGACTGGGCCTGTACCTGGCGCGCGAGCTGTGTCTCAATAATGACGCCACGCTCGATTATGAATACCGGTTTGATGCGGTCGATGGCGGCGCCCACAAGGCCAGCGGCCGCTTTGTGATCACCTTTGCCCAGCCGGTGGCGCTGTGAGCGCCCGGCCCCACAGTCAGCGAAAGGCAGTTTTATGACATCACCCCGAATCCTGATCGTCGACGACGAAGCGGACCTGCGCGAGCTGCTGGAGATCACCCTGGTGCGCATGGGACTTGATGTCGACAGCGCCGCCACGCTGGGCGAGGCGCGCGCCCTGTTCGCGCAGGGCGACTACGCGCTGGTGCTGACCGACATGCGCCTGCCCGATGGACTGGGCCTGGAGCTGGTGCGCGAGGTGAGCGCTTCCAACAAGAGCACGCCGATCGCCGTGATCACTGCCTACGGCAGCGCCGACAATGCGGTGGTGGCCCTCAAGGCCGGCGCCTTTGACTACGTCTCCAAGCCTGTGGTGCTGGATGAACTGCGGGTGATGGTGCAATCGGCCCTGCGCCTGCCGTCCGAGGGCGGGCGCAAGGCGGGCGGCGGCGAGCGGCGCCTGCTGGGGGATTCGGCGGTGGTGCAGGCGCTGCGTGCACAGATCGCGCGCCTGGCCCGCTCGATGGCGCCGATTGCCATCACGGGCGAATCGGGCAGCGGCAAGGAGCTGGCCGCGCGCGAAATCCACGCTCAGAGCGCGCGCGCCGCCAAGCCTTTCATTGCAGTGAACTGCGGCGCCATCCCGGAAGCGCTGATGGAAGCGGAATTCTTCGGCTATCGCAAGGGGGCATTTACCGGCGCGGTCGACGAGCGCGATGGCTTTTTCCAGGCGGCCAACGGTGGCACCCTGATGCTCGACGAAGTGGCCGACCTGCCGCTGGCCATGCAGGTCAAGCTGCTGCGCGCCATCCAGGAGCGGCGCGTACGCAAGATTGGCGCCACCGCCGAGGAACCGGTGGACGTGCGCATCATCAGCGCCACCCACCAGAACCTGGCCCAGTGCGTGGAAACCGGCAAATTCAGGCAGGACCTCTTTTATAGGCTGAACGTGATCGAGCTGTCGGTGCCGCCCCTGCGCGAGCGCACCGACGACCTGGGCGTGCTGTCAGATGCCATCCTGGCCCGCCTTGCCGCGCCGGGCCAGACGGCGGTGCTCGGGCCGGGCGTGCTGGACGCCTTGCGTGCGTATTCCTTCCCGGGCAATGTGCGCGAGCTGGAAAACGTCATTGAACGGGCACTGGCCTTTGCCAACGATGGCGTGATCGAAGTGCAGGACCTGTCGCTCAAGGGGGCCCGGCTGGCAGCCGTTGCGGAGCCGCCCGCCGTGATGACGGCCAGCGCGCCGGCCGCGGCGGAGGATTTTTCGGCTGCCGCAGTATTGACGCCGCCAGCGTCTGTGATGCCGGCTGCGGCACCCCGTCCACACTTGCCGGGCGCGGACCAGCCGCTGCCGAGCAGCCTGCCGGACTATCTTCACCAGGTCGAACGCGACATCATCATCCGCGCACTGACCCAGACGCAGTACAACCGCACCCAGGCGGCACAGCTCCTGGGCATCAGCTTTCGGCAGCTGCGCTACCAGATGCAAAAGCTCGATATCCAGGAGCCGGATACTTAAAATGCCTTGCGCATCGGGCAGTTCCGAGATTAAACGGGTGAACTAATACCTCGCGCACTCGGCGGCGGCGGTGCCCAGCACTGATTCACGAATGTCGCAGCCTTCAAATTCACGTTAAGCCGCTCGAATTCGGAGAATTGGACAAGGCATGCGCAACTTGTATCTCCGTCATTTGATCGGTGTGTCCTTTCAGGCGCGATATCAAGCCATGCTCTCTGTTTCGCGCTTGCCCATCAGCGTCGCATACTTGGCCTTGAAGTCGTCGCCCACATACATTACCCGTGGATCGGATGGCATGGTGGCGTCCGCGCCGAAACCGGCAATAGAATTGTGGACATAGCGGTCGAAGAAGCCGATGATCCGTTCATCTTTCAAGCCTGCATTATCGATAAATTCTGCTTTGTATGCGTCCACCATCGCCTTATAGAAAGGGCGCAGCTTGGTGTAACCAACCGCGCGCCTGCCCGCGCTTTTAGGATCCATTACATCGTCGTAGATTTCCTGCACATCAGTGAGTAATTGCGCGTCAAAAAAAGAAATGTGCGCAAAGAGGTCGCCAGTCTTCGGCACCGAGTGAATCTTTGCCACCGTCTCGCGCCACGCCTTATATGACTTAACAATTTCGCCATTCAGTCGAATCACTTCCTTTTCGGCGTGGACCCGGTCCTCGCCCATCAGTTCGCCGATCTTGTTCAAATCGTTCTGATACATATTCCGCATTAAAACGTTTCTGTCATAAGACGCTTTCAAAGGCCTTTCTTCAGCGTGAAGCTGCTTAAGCACGCCTTTAAACTTAGTCTCAGTTGCTTGGATGGGAGCAGACTCTTCCTTGTTTTTCTTGGTGCGAATTTTATGGAAGCGCCACTTGAAGTATAGTCGCATGTGTTCGATTACCAGCTCGCCCAGATTTTTCGACTTGCCAAGCTGGCTGCAATAGTAGTCATAGTCTTTGGCTACTACACTATTCATTCGGAAATCGAATCTTTGAAACTGGTTCCATGCGGACTGTGGCTTCAAGGGAACGCCGGCTTGGATCGCAAGGTCGTACATATGCACTAACGGGAGCAACCCGAACCTTGTTTCCCCTTCAACGTTTTTACCTCCCTCTCCTGGTGCATAGCTGCCACCAATATCGGAATGCACGCCTGCATAGACAAATTCATTCCAATGGGCTGGTCGGTGCCATTTGCCGTGTTCGTCTGCGACGGAGATCGTGTCGACAGGGAACGAATTTCGCTGTTCATGCCCTGCAATAAAATGGGTCACGTTCTCAACATATGAAGGTATGACTAAACGGCCACCCCATTCCATGTGGCCATCGTGAATGCCCGGGGCAGGGTCCGCGCCGGGTGCGGCATTCGGCGAGAATGCCAACATGCGCGGCGCGGTCATCCAGAATTTCTTCAGCCGCATGTTGATGTGAGACTTGGCATTGCCGGTAATCGCATCGACGGTCTCGAGATTATTTGAGGACATGGGAATGCCGACGGATGCTACGGTGTCAAATAATCCGAGAAAACGAATTCTGACCACGTAGCCTCCGCTACGCGTGACAAGTTTGCCACCCTTCATTACACAATAGCGTTTGATGAAATCGTTCGTAAAAGCTCGGGCTGCCGCCGCGCCACGGCTGAATCCAAACACTGCGATATTAATCTCTTCAATTGCATTGACAGGGTTGTTTGCCAATTGTACGTGCTTCATCATGAACTTGCCATACTCATCAAGTGCCCATGTGATGCGTGTTTCGCCGCGGGCACCTGTGCCAAGCCCCATCTTGGTTCCACCTTCATCTTTGGCAGGGAAGAAATAGGTGCCCACTCCGGGTACATAAATTCTATGAATATTCGGGTACGGCTTTCCGTCCGACTGCAGGACCCCACCAATATTTTCGTCGCCGTAATGAGTCCGGAATAGTTTCGCTACATTGCTGTGCTTTCCATTGCCAAAATCCGCGTTCAGGTTATTGCCGGTGCCATCAAAGAAAAAGGAAAACCAAATCCTCTGAATACAGGAGCCAAAAGGAACTAGATTGCTCAAGTTGCGTAGACACTGCGCCGTGTTCGCTTCAGGAGATTGTCGTGGCAATTCTGATTTTGGTTTAGCCAAACCCGGCGCTCGCGCATCCCCGGCTGCTTCGAGATTCGCCGCCGATGGTGAAATCTTGCCCTGGATTCGCTCCCCGCTGGGACTATTCGGTCGGCTTTGCGTCATTGGGACATTTCCTGAATGGTGTATTGACTCTGCGGTTTTGATCGAGCGACAATCTAGGAGGGGAGATTTCGTCTGTAACGTAAGCTTGGGCTGGGCGGTCAGGGAAAATATGAATTTCAAGATACCGAGGCATCGTAGAAGAAGCGCTAGCATTCACCTTTACAGCCTCTGTGGTGTAGAAGCTGTGTATATCGTAAAAGACCTCCCCGTCCTCCGCTACTCTAGTTCCGTAAGTGCAGGCATCAGACTGCCAGCGAAGACTAATCTCGTGGGGCGCAGAGCCTATTGTGTAGGTCGAGCAACAAACACTACCGCCTCCGCCGCCGCTGGCGCTGCTAACGTATAGGTTTCCACCTCCAGTGCCATCGACGTAAAAATCATTGATGTCCTTGTCGGTATAGTTGTAGCCAACAATGGTAAGCGGCACGGTTTCACCGGTTGACAATGCGGGATTGGCAAGCTGTTCTCTTGTTGTTGCCGAGATCGGAATTTTGCTACCTTTGGGTTCGCACGCGGTCACAAACAGGAGGCAAAGAATCAAGACTATGGCACTCAGGGTGAGATCGATTTTCATATATTGCTTTACCAGCCTGATTGCAACAATTGGAGAGTGAGGACGTTTGTGTGCATTCCGGTACTACTCAACTGCTATGGATTGCAAGACATCATAAAAACTTGTTTGACCTGAGTTGACTTTTTCAAAATGCTGAACCCAGGGCGTTCTGTGTTCAAAGCCGTCTCCGTGGGTTAACGCCAACGTACAAAACAAGGTGACATCATTCGGCGAGACGATTCGATAGCTGTGCGCTGCAGCAATGTTCTTGCGCAAGAAGGACACGCGGTCGGAGCCAACCAGCGCCTCAAAATTTGCGGGCATGACTGCCTCAAGTAACATGGCCACCTGATCGATCTCACTGGCGTCGATCAGCGCGGCCTCCTGTGTGCTCGTCAAGCCGAGCGGAATCTCCGGCGAATCGGTTTCGAGAAATTCGCTCGTTTGAAGCTGGACTTGCCCCGCCCTGTCCACCCACCACCAAGCGCGGGCCGGGCTGAGGAACGCCACCTTCTGGGACGGGCTCAGAGTGTTCATTAATGATTCGAATACGCGCCCGTCAAAGAACCGCAGCAGCATTTCTACGCCATCTGGAAGCGATACGTCCAAGCGCACAGCCAATCTCCGATTCAATGCCTGAAGATCAAGTGGAGAGTGCAAGAACGTCATCGACGAGCTATAGCGAGCCCGTTCAAAAATAGGCGTCATGCACGACCTGGAGACTGCGAGACTGTGCGCCGTTCGTATTGGCACGAGGATTGGTGCGACTTCGAGCGCGCCCTCGTCGCGGGAACCTTGGAAAAGGCTCGACCACGCGACCTTAAATTTGTTCAGGTGACCCGTGAGACCCGGATGGCCGCCGTGGTCGATCAATGCGTACAAGTGATGAGGTGCCGCGTTGCCGAACTCTGCCGAGAGCGCAATTACGTTGTTGTAGCTAACGTCCATCTACCTATCCCTGAAAAACGTTAAACGGCTGCCCTTGGAATGTAAAGCTCGCCACACTCGCCACACCCTTTCGCGCGCGTATTCTTTTTTACAGACAACTCGCCATGGCCGGATTGAAATTGGTCAGCTCTTATATGCATAACTTTTGTCTGCGAGCAAGAAAAATAAGACGCAGCTGAAAACATTTACTATTATACAAGAGGCGGGCTTAAATGTTTAAGATGCTGCTACCGATTGCGTCACCTTCGTGGTGCGAGCGGCTCTCTACGTACTTGGTACTAAAGAGGAGGAAGCGACCGTGAAAATGAACGGGCGGGACACCTCACTACCTGGGACGGTGGGAGCGCAGCGATGGGATTAATCACAGTAGTTAGTACTCGCTAACCGCACACTCGTTCATTTTCCGGGCTTGCGAAAAGTCAAGGCTGTGCACGCTAAAAAATGTCAAAAAAATTAGGGTGAAGATTCCGCATTGCTATTGCGTGTGCCGGGTCGAGCCACTACAATTAGTTCTAACTTTTCATCGATGTACTACATCTAGTGGTCTCAAGAGAACTTCACCCAATATGCATGATGTCGCTGCCTTTGAAGTTCTAGTTCCAGGGATCACGCCATATTACCCAATGTAAATAGATTTTCCCGCCGCTAGCCGGGCAGGAATGGTCTATTTTTGTTTGATTAACTTGTTATAACAATCGGCGCAGCACAACTGCCCGCCGTTCCAGGAGGTCCCATGCAGACAACCCAAGATACTTCGCCGGCATCCGCCCATACGCCGGCAGCAAACAAGGCCGTCGAGAATTCTCCGGCCGCCATTGCCGCCAGCGGTGACTACCGCATCATCCGCCGCAACGGCGCCGTAGTCGCGTTTGAACCGTCGAAGATCTCGGTAGCCATGACCAAGGCATTCCTCGCCGTGACCGGCGGCCAGGGCGCCGTGTCGGCCCGCGTGCGCGAACTGGTCGAACAGCTGACCAACAATGTGGTGGCCGCGCTGGTACGGCGCCAGCCATCGGGCGGCACCTTCCATATCGAAGACGTGCAAGACCAGGTGGAGCTGTCGCTGATGCGCTCGGGCGAGCATGACGTGGCCCGTGCCTACGTGCTGTATCGCGCCAAGCACATGGAAGAGCGCCGTCTGCAAAAGGCGGCCCAGGGCGCCACTGCCCAGGCCGACGAGCCGCGCATCCATGTGACGGAAAACGGCGAGCGCCGCATGCTCGACATGAACCAGGTGCGTGACCTGATCAACGCCGCCTGCGTGGGCCTGGAAAAGCACGTCGACGCCGACGCCATCCTGGCCGAAACGGTCAAGAACCTGTACGACGGCGTGCCGGTCGAAGAGCTGCACAAGTCCGCCATCCTGGCGGCGCGCGCGCTGATGGAAAAGGACCCGGCCTACTCGCAGGTCACGGCCCGCATCCTGCTGCACACCATCCGCAAGGAAGTGTTCGGCCAGGAAGTGCCACAGGCGAAAGCGGCTGCACACTATATAGAGTACTTCCCGCAGTACATCGCCAAGGGCATCGAGAATGAACTGCTCGACCCGGCCCTGGCCACCTTCGACCTGGCCAAGCTGGCCCGCGCGCTGGTGGCCGACCGCGATCTGCAGTTCGGCTACATCGGCCTGCAGACCCTGTACGACCGCTACTTCCTGCACGTACGCGACGTGCGCATCGAAATGCCGCAGGCTTTTTACATGCGCGTGGCCATGGGCCTGTCGCTGCGCGAAGCGAACCGCGAAGCGCGTGCCATCGAGTTCTACAACCTGCTGTCGTCGTTCGACTTCATGAGCTCCACGCCGACCCTGTTCAATTCGGGCACGCTGCGCTCGCAGCTGTCCTCGTGCTACCTGACCACCGTGTCGGACGACCTGGAAGGCATCTACGACGCCATCAAGGAAAACGCCCTGCTGGCCAAGTTTGCCGGCGGCCTGGGTAACGACTGGACCCCGGTGCGCGCCCTGGGCGCCCACATCAAGGGCACCAACGGCAAGTCGCAAGGCGTGGTGCCGTTTCTGAAAGTGGTCAACGACACGGCCGTGGCGGTCAACCAGGGCGGCAAGCGCAAGGGCGCGGTATGCGCCTACCTGGAAACCTGGCACATGGACATCGAGGAATTCCTCGACCTGCGCAAGAACACGGGCGACGATCGCCGCCGCACCCACGACATGAACACGGCCAACTGGATTCCCGACCTGTTCATGAAGCGCGTGATGGAAAAGGGCGACTGGACCCTGTTCTCGCCATCGGACTGCCCGGACCTGCACGACAAGGTCGGCCGCGCCTTTGAGCAGGCTTACCTCGGCTACGAAGCGAAAGCTGCCGCCGGCGAGATCCGCGTATTCAAGAAGGTAGCCGCCCTCGACCTGTGGCGCAAGATGCTGTCGATGCTGTTTGAAACGGGCCACCCATGGATCACCTTTAAAGATCCATGCAACATCCGTTCGCCGCAGCAGCACGTGGGCGTGGTCCACAGCTCGAACCTGTGCACGGAAATCACCCTCAACACCAACGAGAGCGAGATTGCCGTGTGCAATCTGGGTTCGGTCAACCTGCCGGCCCACATGAAAGAAGGCAAGCTCGACGCCGTCAAGCTGCAAAAGACGGTGCGTACCGCCATGCGCATGCTCGACAACGTGATCGACATCAATTACTACGCCGTCGACAAGGCACGCAATTCAAACATGCGCCATCGTCCGGTGGGCCTCGGTATCATGGGTTTCCAGGACTGCCTGCACATGATGCGCGTTCCGTACTCCTCGCACCAGGCTGTCGAGTTCGCTGACCGTTCGATGGAAGCTGTCTGCTACTACGCCTACCTGGCGTCGACCGAGCTGGCCGAAGAGCGCGGCCGCTATGAGTCCTACACCGGCTCCCTGTGGGACCGTGGCATCCTGCCGCAAGACTCGGTGGCCCTGCTGGCCGAAGAGCGCGGTGGCTACCTGGAAGTGGACAATTCCTCGGCCATGGACTGGACCGTGGTGCGCGAGCGCATCAAGCAGTTTGGCATGCGCAATTCCAATTGCGTGGCCATCGCCCCGACCGCCACCATCTCGAACATCATTGGCGTGTCGGCCTGTATCGAACCGACCTTCCAGAACCTGTACGTGAAGTCGAACCTGTCGGGTGAATTTACTGAGATCAACTCCTATCTGGTGCGTGACCTGAAGGCGCGTGACCTGTGGGATGAAGTGATGATTGCCGACCTGAAGTATTTCGATGGCTCGCTGGCCAAGATCGACCGCATTCCGCAAGACTTGCGCGACATCTATGCCACCGCCTTTGAAGTGTCGCCAAGCTGGTTGGTGGAAGCGGCGTCGCGCCGCCAGAAGTGGATCGACCAGGCCCAGTCGCTGAACATCTACATGGCGGGCGCCTCGGGCAAGAAGCTGGACGAGACCTACAAGCTGGCATGGCAGCGTGGCCTGAAGACCACCTACTACCTGCGTACCATTGCTGCGACGCACATGGAGAAGTCAACCTCCAAGACCGGCGCATTGAATGCGGTGGCAGTGGACGGCGGCATGTCGGCCAGCGCCATGGCAGCCGCCGGCGGCGCGCCGGCACCAGCGGCTTCGGCAGCGTCGGCCACGGCCGAGGTGGAAGAGGGCGCGGCATGCTACCTGCGTCCGGGCGATGATGGCTTCGAGGAATGCGAAGCTTGCCAGTAATCACAGCGGGCGCGGGATTGAAAAGTTCCGCGCCGCGCACACATACAGTTTGAACTGCACTATATAAGAGGAATAATTATGTTGTCATGGGACGATGAAACCGCCAGCGCGCCAGCCGCGCGCCCAGCGCCGCTTGCCGCCAGCGAAGCCGCACCGGCCGAGGCCGTAGCCAAGCGTGTACACGCCGACGACAAGCGCATCATCAACGGCAAGACCGACGTCAACCAGCTGGTACCGTTCAAGTATAAATGGGCCTGGGACAAGTACCTGGCCGGCTGTGCCAACCACTGGATGCCGCAGGAAGTAAACATGCAGCGCGACATCGAGCTGTGGAAGAACCCCAACGGCCTGACCGATGACGAGCGCCGCCTCGTCAAGCGCAACCTGGGCTTTTTCGTCACTGCCGATTCGCTCGCCGCCAACAACATCGTGCTGGGCACCTATCGCCATATCACGGCGCCGGAATGCCGCCAGTACCTGCTGCGCCAGGCGTTTGAGGAAGCCATCCACACCCACGCCTACCAGTACATCGTGGAGTCCCTGGGCCTGGACGAGGCCGAGATTTTCAATGCCTACAACGAAGTGAAATCGATCCGCGACAAGGACGAGTTCCTGATTCCGTTCATCAACACCCTGACCGATCCGGCATTTACCACCGGCACCGTGGAAAACGACCAGAAGCTGCTCAAGTCCCTGATCGTGTTTGCCTGCCTGATGGAAGGCCTGTTCTTCTACGTGGGCTTCACCCAGATCCTGGCGCTGGGCCGCCAGAACAAGATGATGGGCGCAGCCGAGCAGTACCAGTACATCCTGCGTGATGAATCGATGCATTGCAACTTTGGTATCGACCTGATCAACACGATCAAGATGGAAAATCCGATGCTGTGGACGCCTGCCTTCAAGGAAGAGATCAAGCAACTGTTCCTCAAAGCCGTGGACCTGGAGTATGCCTACGCCGAAGACACCATGCCGCGTGGCGTGCTGGGCCTGAACGCGACCATGTTCAAGGGCTACCTGCGCTTCATCGCCAACCGCCGGGCCCAGCAGATCGGCATCGACGCGCTGTTCGCCCAGGAAGAAAATCCCTTCCCGTGGATGAGCGAGATGATCGACCTGAAGAAGGAGCGTAACTTCTTCGAGACACGCGTGACCGAGTACCAGACGGGTGGCGCGCTGAACTGGGAGTAATCCTCAGCAAAAAAACCGGCAATGCCGGTTTTTTTTCGCCCTTGGCGGGCCACCCCGTCCGTCGCAGCCAGTGCAGCGGGCCAGGCCCATGGCGCAGCCCCAGCGCGGTGCGCGCGTCATCGATTGACACGGCCGGCGGGCCACGCCGATGCGTGCTGACCCAGTGATTCTTGCCGGACGCCGGCAGCCCCGCCATCATGGTCACCTGCGAACCGGCGTTCTGGTGGTGGACGAAGTCCGGCCCGATGCCGGCGCCGCGGAAATAAGCGAGCCGGTATGGCAGTTGACAGCAGTCGGCAAATGCCTTGGGCGTGCCGTAACAGCCCTCTTCACGCGCCAGTACGCGAAACAGTTCAATGTCGACCAGACAGTCCTGCTGCTTGGCGTAACGCCGGCCTTCCATGTCGGCCTGGGCCACAGCCGCCAGCAGCCGCAGGTCCAGTGCATGCGACAGTTTGCGGGCCAGAAACTCTGCACCTTGGCCGGCTTTGCCGCCCGCCAGAACAAAATACGCACATCAATGGCGAGCGCCGGCGCGTAAATGTCCACGCCGTGGGTCAGCTGATTGGGAATGAACGGTTGCCGGGCGTGGTGCATGTTCGCGTCCAGGATCGCCTGCACGAAATCGCTGCGTACCCATTCGGTGGCGGCCGGTCACCATGCCATTGTCTTCAATCTTGATGTACAAGCCTTTGGCCAGGTCCGATTTGTGGGCCTGGGACCAGCTTTGCGCCGTGTCCAGTCCCTGGCGCCGCACCACTTGCTCGGCCGCGGCCCGCCAGGGCGCTGTCTTAGCCAGGGAGGGCTGCAGCAACTGCAGCAGATCGGCCCGGCGTACAGCACGGCACGGACAGCACCGGCGCTGCTTCCACCAGCATCGCACGGGCCGCGGTCGACAGGAAAACCTGGCGTGCGCGGTCGTACATATCAAGCTCGCAGAACAGATGCGGCAAGTTGTCATAGAAAATGCTGTGCCTCTTGGCCATCCATTCGCCATACATGATGTAGCTGTCGCCGAGGGCGTCAGCAGCGCGTTCTCTTGCGCCGCGGCCCAGCGTTTGAGGATCTCGAACTGGCGCTCGCGCCTACCGCCCCAAGATAGTGGCCACGGCGTTTCAGCAGCAGCTCAGCAGCACTGCTGAAACCGACACCGGCATTGGCGCCGTCGAGCTTTTCCTCGACCACGATAAAGCGGCCCGCCAGGCTGCCGTCGCCAGCCTGAAGTTGTGAACCCTGCAGATGCCGGGTGGAAGGGTATTGGTGTACTGCCAGATTTTGTATGAAGTTCGTCATGAGATGCGCCGCGACAGTGAAGGGAACTGACGAACAGGAAGGAACTACACCGGTCCCACGGTGGAGATCTGGTTGTTGACCAGGCGGGCAGCACGGATTGACGAGCGATCCTGTGCCGGCATCGCTGCTCCCTGCATTTTGAGGCCACGGTGTCGTGCGCTCATGGTCCTCGATGAGGCCTTCGCCGACACTTACTGGTCAGCGGCAAATGCGCGTACCGGCACGCGCCCGTGCACGATTGATTTCGCATGCGTGCGAATGTGGAAAAATCCCAACGCTTCTCACCGCGATTGTCGTCGTCACACGACAAAGAGCCGCAGCACCCGTTGCCGGTCTCGGACATTTTTCAGCGTGTGATGTCGCGTGCAGCGCAGGCAAATTTTTGGACGGTAAAAGGTGCCGCGCGGCGCCTTCGATCAAGCGTTTTCGGTGGCTCAAACATGGCTGCATCGGGCGTGTCGCGACCGCTGATTTGGCGCGACGCAGGTGCCGTGCAAATACAGATGCGGACGATGATCGAGGGTCGGTTGAGCGCCACCGCATCCGCTTGCGTGACATCTCATCGCTTGGCCTTGGCGCGGCCGATTGCGCGCCTGCGACCTTGCCGGAGCGGGTCCTGATGCGGCGTGAAAAACTCCCCGCGCCTCGCGTCAGAAAAAATTTGCGTGACTAATCAATGCATTGCGATTTTTGCGCCAGCGTCGCGGCGCGCGCCGGCGTCGCGCTTGCGCTGCTATCCCCACTTCGCCGGCACTGCGCGCGCGCGCCGCACAAGCCGCGCGCCTGGCCGATACGCGGTCCCCGATCAAGGCCGCAAGATGCCAGTTCATGCGCGGCCATGGCCCATGCCAGGGCCGCACATTCGCCACCGCGGCGGCCTCGCAAGCACTGCCGTTTGATGCGTGGTGCGCGTGCGTTGGACGCGCTGACAATGAGCGCGCGATGTGCAGCGCGCGCGCCGCAACTGAGGCGCGCATGCGCGCGAAAAAATGGCGCGTTGAAGGAAGCCTTATGTGCGTTGGGCGCGTTCGGCGCAAAAAAAAGTAAACGAATGCGCGCGCGCCAGTTGCGCACTGACAAGGTTTTCGTGTACTTTACGTGATTGAATTTGTCGAAACGTGAACGCAGTTTTTTTATCGCGCGCGCAGACAAAAACCGATCGAACATGGGACGCTGATTCAACCAGATATGCACGTGACCTCTACGAAAAAAAATAGCCGCACTGCCTGATCCTGTTCAGGCATGGCGGCTTTTTCTTTTCGGGTTATGGCTTGTCGCGATGGTAGTCAGCGCACTGGAAGTCCAGATTTGTCGTTCCCGGTTGAGGAATGACTGAAGCTGAAGTGCTGCAAAAGTGAGGAGTTGCAGCAGTTCAGCTGGTGCCGAATTCATTAGCATAAACAGGGAACACGTTTGTGCCGATGAATAATTCGCCTGACCTAGTTACGGGTCGGACGGGTTTTAAATCTTGTAGCGTGATTTTTTCCCATCGCAGATGAAGGAGAACCCAAATGGCAACAGCCGCTAAGAAACCAGCAGCAAAGAAGACAGCCGCGAAAGCCGCTGCCGAGAAACCAGCGAAGAAAACTGCAGCCGCCAAGCCAGCAGCAAAGGCAGCAGCCAAGCCGGCCGCCAAGCCAGCAGCGAAGAAGGCGACAGCGACCAAATCGGCCGCCAAGCCAGCAGCGAAGAAGGCGACTGCCACCAAGTCGGCCGCCAAGCCAGCAGCAAAGAAGGCCACGGCAACCAAGTCGGCCGCCAAGCCAGCAGCAAAGAAAGCTACGGCGACCAAATCGGCCGCCAAGCCGGCAGCAAAGAAGGCCACGGCAACCAAGTCGGCAGCCAAGCCAGCAGCAAAGAAGGCTACGGCAACCAAGTCGGCAGCCAAGCCAGCAGCAAAGAAAGCTACGGCGACCAAGTCGGCCGCCAAGCCGGCAGCAAAGAAGGCCAGCGCGTCCAAGTCGGCCGCCAAGCCAGCGGCTAAGAAGGCTAGCGCGTCCAAGTCGGCCGCCAAGCCGGCAGCAAAGAAGGCCAGCGCGACCAAGTCGGCCGCCAAGCCGGCAGCCAAGAAGGGCACTTCGGCAACGAAGTCCGCCAGCAAGTCGTCCACCAAGTCGGCAGCTGGCAAGTCAACTGCATCGAAGTCGGCTGCCAAATCGGCTGCGTCGAAGTCAACCGCGTCCAAGTCCACCAAAACTGCAGGCAGCAAGGCAGTTACTAAAGCAGCAGCAAAGCCAGCAGCGAAATCTGCCGCCAAGCCAGCCGCAAAAAAGGTGGCGGCTAAGCCAGCAGCAAAAAAGCCTGAAGCCGCTGCGGCCAAGCCAGCAGCGGACAAGCCAGCGGTAAAAGCGGCGGCCCCCAAGAAGGCAGCCGCGCCGAAGGCAGCTGACACGGCCAAACCAGCTGAGGCATCAAAGCCAGAGGCAGCCAAGCCAGCGGCAGCACCAGCGGCCCCGGCACCAGCCGCTAAAACTGTTGTCGCTCCTGCAGCAGCATGGCCTTTCCCGACCAGCAGCCGTCCGTAATTGGCAGGCTGTGCCTCGATAGGGCAAAATACCGCTGTGTGATACTTGTCACACAGCGGTTTTTTTTAAGGAATCCCCGTGCATCCTGATCTGTTCCGTATTCTCCAGTTGATTGTCAACGCTGCCGCCGTGATCCTCGGCGGTGTCTTGCTGCTGCGCTTCTGGATGCAGGCCGTGCGCGTCCGTCCGCCCGCCTCGATTTCCCAATTTACCTTCACCCTCTCGGACTGGCTCGTGCGCCCCTTGCGCCGCATTGTTCCCGGCGTGGGTGGTTATGACTGGGCCAGCTTGCTGGGTGCCTTCCTGGTGGTGGCGCTGGCAACCTCGCTGGTATTCCTGGTCGGCGCCAGCTTTGGCGAGTTCGTGCGCATGGCACTGCACCGGTTTATCACCTGGATGGTCTACGGCCTGATTGCACTGATGATCATCGAAGCGGTGTTCAGCTGGATCAATCCGCATGCGCCGCTGGCGCCCTTCGTGCGCGCGCTCAACGAGCCGGTGCTGCGACCGGTGCGCAAGGTCGTGCCGCCTCTGGGCGGGATCGACTTTTCCATGCTGGTGGCCATTATCCTGCTGCAGATTTTCCTGATCCTGCTCGACATGGTATTTGGCTTGCGGTGAAAGCGGCCTGGTGTTCGACGATCCCGGGCGGGGTGCGCCTGGTGGTGCAGCTCACGCCAGGCGCCAAAAAACAGGAAGTCGTCGGCGTGGTGGACGGCTCGCTCAAGCTCAAGCTGCAAGCGCGGCCCATCGAGGGCAAGGCAAACGAAGCGCTCATCAAATTCCTCGCCACCGCCCTGTCCGTGCCGCGCGCTTGCATCACCATCACCAGCGGCCTGACCAATCGACGAAAACTGATCGACATCCAGTCGGGGGAATTGACGCAGGCCAATATTGAAAAGACCCTGCTAGGCTAGGCTGGGCTTTTTTCTCAAGGCTTGCCATGTCCCGAATCTCTTTGGTCCGTCAGCTCTCGCGGGCTGCGCTGTTTGCTCTCTCCATTCACGCGGCTGCGCTCGCTCAGCCGGTCTCCAGCCTTGAGCAACTGCTCAACGACAAGCAATACGCGGCCTTCCATCTGCGCGCCGACCGGGAAGCGCCTGGCAATGCGGAAGCGTCATTCTTGAAGGGCAAGTCTTTCCATCTGGGACTCGGCGTCGAGCAGGACCTGGCCGCGGCCCGCTTGTGGTACGGCGAAGCGTTCGACCTTGGCTCGGCCCGGGCCGCTCACAACATCGGCCGCATACTGCTGGATGAGAAAGCGCCAGATGAGGCGATTGCGTGGTTCGAGAAAGCGCTGGCCATGGGACTGAAGAAGCCGACGCTGTTTAACTTGGGCAAAGCCTACACGCCCACGCCGCCGCGCTTTCCGCAAGATATCGAACATGCCATTGTGCTCGCAGAGAAGGCTGCCCACTACTACGAGCAAGCCTACCTGATCGACCCGCAGGTGGACACAGCGGCGCTGGTGGGGCGCTCCCTGGTGCAGGTGGTCGACTATTCGCGGGTGCAGAAGGAGCAGGACATGCCCGCCGGCAGGCGCGATGTGGCCGCCAGCAGGGCCGGTGCGATCAAGTGGCTGACATTGGCGATGAATCAGGGATCGGCCGCCGCTGCCACCAACTTTGGCACCATGCTGTTAATGGAAAAGAATGAGGCCGACGCGCGTCCCTTGTTCGAGCGGGGGGCAGCGGGCGGCAATGCCATGGCCCATTACCAGCTCGGCCGCATGGAGAAACAGGAAGACGAGGCATCCAGGGCGCGTGCCCTTGCCGCCTTTGAAGAGGCGGCCCGGCTTGGGTCAAAAGAGGCGGGCTATTACCTGCTGCCCATCTATCAGGAGATGTTCGAGGCCGCCCAGTACAGTTCGGCAAAGCTCGAGGTGCTCGCCAACAAGCTCGCCAGGCTGGATCAGGAAGAGTGGGGCAGGGAGCTGCAGTCGGTGCGCAAGCTGCAAACCTGGCGGAAATTTCTGAGCGTGGAACAGGCAAAGGCCGCGTCCCTGCCTGCGCTGCCGGTGCGGCTCAAGGCGTGTGGCTTGCTCAACGGCCAGGAATTTGAACGCCCCTATCACATGGTGGAGGGCGACTGGAACCTGGTGGCTTACCACGTGGGCGACGTGGAGCCGACCCCGACAGGCATCATTGGCACTACCAGGCAGGGCTGTGCGGTCCTGCCTGGGCCATTTCCGGACCGGCTGCGACAGCAGATGAAAAAGGGGTCAATCTTCGCACTGCAATTTATCGGGATCGCCTTGCCGTTGAAAATGACGGTGAACAAGCAGCACATCGCACTGGGCCTGCATCCACGCGAGGTTGCGCTACCAGTCGATCCTTCATTTGGATTCTAGGCAACGCATCGCTTAGCCGCTGCCCGCACAGCATGCGACGGCGGCGGCGCTTCCGCTCAGGCTTTGCCGCCTGCGTTCTCAGGCGCTGTAGCGGTAGCCGAACTCGGTTTCAAAACGGTCGGCAATCTCGCTGGCCGTTGCCACATGATTCTGTCCACCCTGGTGGGCAATCTTGATCGCGCCCATCAGGCTGGCCAGGCGGCCAGCGGTCGGCCAATCGTGACCGTTGACGATGGAAAACAGCAAGCCGGCGCGGTAGGCATCGCCGCAGCCGGTCGGGTCCACCACGGCATCGGCCTGTACGCACGGGATTTCGTGGCGCTCGCCCTTGGCGTAGATTTCCGACCCCTTTTCGCCGCGGGTGACGATCAGGGCATCGAGGCGACCGGCGATGTCGGGCAGAGACAATCCGGTGCGGTCCATCAGCATCTCGAATTCGTAGTCATTGGCCGTCAAATAGCTCGCTTCGTTGATGAACTCTATCAGTTCAGCACCGCTGAACATGGGCAATTGCTGGCCCGGATCGAACATGAACGGGACCTTGGCAGCGGCGCAGTCACGCGCGTGCTTGAGCATGCCTTCACGGCCGTCCGGGGCAATGATGGCAACCCGCAGCGGTCCAACATCGGCCACATTGTTCTCATGCGAGAACTGCATCGCGCCCGGATGGAAGGCATTGATCTGATTGTTGTCGAGGTCGGCCGTGACGAAGCACTGCGCCGTGTACGTATGCTCAATCTTGCGGATGGCCCGGGTGGAGATGCCGAGCTTGTCGAAGCGCTCCAGGTATTCGCCACCGTCCTGGCCAATGGTGGCCATGATCAGGGGATCGCCGCCCAGCATGTTGAGGTTGTACGCAATATTGGCCGAGCAGCCGCCAAACTCCGTGCGCAGGGTCGGCACCAGGAAGGAAACGTTGACCTTGTGCAGCTGATCTGCGAGCAGGGTTTCGCCGAAACGTCCGTTGTACTGCATGATTTTGTCGAACGCGAGCGAGCCGCAGATCAGGGTGGTCTTGGTCATAAGAGAGCCTTAAGGGTAAAAGACGGCGATGTGAAAGCCCGACGCCTTCACTTGTTTGAGTTCGAACTGGATCTTGACGGGTTGCTCCGAACGGCCGGCAAAGCCTTTGGACGCGGCCACCGTGGCCGGCAGGTATTGTGCCGGCGTGAATACGCGGCGTACCACCGGTTTGTCATTGGTGTCGGTCAGCTCCAGCTCGATATGGGGCCACGCCTGGACCAGGCTGCCTTCGTTGCGCAACAGGGTGGTCAGCTGGAAGCTGGTGGGCGACAGGGATTGCAGCTCGCCAGTTTCCATGGCGAGGTTTTCAATCTGGGCAGGTAGTTCCACCTTGCAGCCAAGTACCTTGCAGCTGGCGCCCATGGCAGGGGCGAGCGCGGGGTACTGTGCGGCCAGCGTATTGCGGAAATTCGTCACGACCTGGGCCAGCAGGATCACGGTCAGGACGGCGGAACCGGCGCCGAGGGTGAGCCTGCGGCGGCGCGCGTTTTCTTCCTTCTCCCGGTGCAGGCGGACAAATTCCGGCTCGTCCGGTTCCGCCGGCGGTTCATGGCGCACGACAGGCACCACCAACGGCGCAACCGGTTCCGGCTCCGGATCGGGCGAGGGCGCCGACTCGCGCACCAGCGGCAAAGGACCGAATTCAAGGTCGTGATGGTGCGGGTGATCCAGTTCGTGCGGCGAAGGCCAGTCTTCCGGCTCGTCCACGGGTGGTGCAGGCTCGTGTTCCGCAAGCACGGCGGGATCGAGTTCCAGTTCCAGCGAAGGCTCGGGGTCGTACTCCGGTTCCGGGGCCAAAGCAGGTGCGGCCGGCGGCTCCGGCTCAAGCTTACGCTCAGGCTCGGGCTCGGGCTCAGGCTCAGGCTCAGGCTCAGGCTCGGGTTCGGGCTCAGGCTCACGCTCGGGTTCAGACTCCGGCTCCGCCTGCAAGGCTTGCTCCGGTTCGGCCCACGGTTCCTGAACCGCTTGGGGTGCAGGCTCCGGTGCCGGCGGCACCAGCTCGGGCAGCGACTCGGCCTTGACGGCGCCGTCTGCAGGCTCATCGAGGCTGGCCTCGGCCCAGCCTTCCGGCTCCGACAGGTCATAGTCGACCGGGTCCGGCTCGCTCAAATCGTAATCGAGGACGTAGGCAGGTTTAGGTGGCGGGGGAGGGGCGGCAGTCTCAACTTCGGTCAGCTCTTCGGCCATGATGGTGTGGCCGGCAATGTCGCCCTGTTCTTCGACCGGGACCACGGGTTCATGGCGCCGCTGTTTGACGACGGTATCGAGTTCGACCAGCGAAGCATTGCCATCGAAAACCTGGCTGCACGTGCCACAGCGCACAATACCCCCGCGTAACTTCAACTGGTCGGCGGCGACCCGGAAAGTCGTCTTGCAGTGGGGGCAGCGGGTGGCGAGGGCCATGCCTTTACTGACCGCGGGCGGGGAGGGCGGCCTGGGCGCCGAGCTGTCCTTGCAGCGCCACCCAGCCATCCTGTTCGGCCCAGACGCTCAGCTTGATGAACGGGGCATAGGCTTCGGCCACTTCTTCAGCCTGGCGCGCCAGCACGCCGGACAGGATCAGGAAGCCGCCCGGGGCCACGCGGCCGGCCAGCATGGGCGCCATCACCTTGAGCGGGCTGGACAGAATGTTGGCAACCACGGTATCGAACTTGCCCCTGGCATGTTGCTCCTTGGCCGACACGGCGAAGTCATCCGGCAGGTAATAGTCGATCTCGCAGTCGTTGCGGGCCGCGTTCTCGCGCGCCGATTCAATGGCTTGCGGGTCGATGTCGACCCCGGCCACGTCGCCGGCGCCCAGCTTCTTGGCCACCATGGCCAGGATGCCGGAACCGCAGCCGTAGTCGAGCACGGTCTTGCCGGGCGCGGGATGCGCTTCCAGCCATTCCATGCACAGGCGGGTGGTGGGATGGCTGCCGGTGCCGAAGGCCAGGCCCGGATCAAGTTCCAGGATCAGCGCGTCAGGGTCCGGTGCCTCGTGCCAGCTGGGCACGACCCAGATGTTCTTGCCGATGTGGATGGGCGCAAACTGGGATTGCGTGAGGCGCACCCAGTCTTCGTCCGCCACCTCGCGCGTGGTAAAGGCAGGCGTGGCCGCCAGGCCGATGGCAGCAGCTGCCTCGGCCACAATGGCGGCCTGGTCGGCATCGACATCGGTCAGTGCCACCACGCGGCTGTGGTCCCACGCCGCTTCGGACGGCACCATGCCAGGTTCGCCAAACAGCGGGCGTTCCTGGTCGGTCCCTTCGTCTGCATCCTCGACGGACACGGACAGGGCGCCCGCTTCCATCAAGGCGTCGGACAGGCTTTCCGCGTGATCACGGGCGATTTCGATGACAACTTCAGTCCAGCTCATGTGTTCCTTAAATCCTTAACCTTTGTCGGCCAGCGCATTCACCTTGGGCAGGTCCGGCTTGTCGGCCAGCTTCTGTTCCAGGTAGTGAATGTTGGTGCCGCCTTCAATGAAGCGTGCATCGATCATCAGTTCGCGGTGCAGGGGAATATTGGTGAGGATACCCTCAACCACCATTTCCGACAGCGCGATTTGCATGCGGCGGATGGCCTGCTCGCGCGTGGCACCGTAAGCGATGACCTTGCCGATCATGGAATCGTAATGCGGCGGCACATAATAGCCGGCATACGCATGCGAATCGACGCGGATGCCGGGACCACCAGGTGCATGCCAGGACACGATGCGGCCTGGCGAAGGCGTGAACTTGAAAGGATCTTCAGCATTGATGCGGCACTCGACGGCGTGACCGGAGAGCATGATGTCGCGCTGGCGGAAACGCAGCTTTTCGCCGCTGGCGATGCGGATCTGTTCCTGCACGATGTCGATACCGGTGATCATTTCCGTCACCGGATGTTCCACCTGCACGCGGGTGTTCATTTCAATGAAGTAGAACTCGCCGTTTTCGTACAAGAATTCAAAGGTGCCGGCGCCGCGGTAGCCAATCTTGCGGCACGCCTCGGCGCAGCGGTCGCCGATCTTTTCAATCAGCTTGCGCGGAATGCCCGGTGCCGGTGCTTCCTCGATGACCTTCTGGTGACGGCGCTGCATGGAGCAGTCGCGCTCGCCCAGCCAGACGGCGTTCTTGTGTTCGTCGGCAAGGATCTGGATTTCCACGTGGCGCGGATTTTCCAGGTACTTCTCCATATACACTTCCGGATTGCCAAAGGCGGTACCGGCTTCGGTCTTGGTCATGGCCACGGCGTTGAGCAGGGCCGCTTCCGTATGGACCACGCGCATGCCGCGCCCGCCGCCGCCGCCGGCAGCCTTGATGATGACCGGGTAACCCACGCGGCGCGCGGTCTGGATGATTTCCTTCGGTTCGTCGGGCAGTGCGCCTTCGGACCCCGGCACGCATGGCACGCCGGCGCGGATCATCGCCTGCTTCGCCGACACCTTGTCGCCCATCAGGCGGATCGACTCGGAACGGGGGCCGATGAAGACAAATCCCGACTTTTCCACGCGCTCGGCGAAGTCGGCATTTTCCGACAGGAAGCCATAGCCGGGGTGAATGGCTTCGGCATCGGTCACTTCGGCGGCGCTGATGATGGCCGGCATGCTGAGGTAGCTCAGGGACGACGGCGCCGGGCCGATACAGACCGACTCGTCGGCCAGCTTGACGTACTTGGCATCCTTGTCGGCTTCGGAGTGCACGACAACAGTCTTGATACCCATTTCGCGGCAGGCGCGCTGGATGCGTAGCGCGATCTCGCCGCGGTTGGCAATGAGGATTTTTTCAAACATGGTCGTCGATCAGCCAATCACAAACAGAGGCTGGCCGAATTCGACCGGCTGGCCGTTTTCAACCAGGATCTTGGTGACCACGCCCGCGACGTCGGCATCGATTTCGTTGAGCAGCTTCATCGCTTCAATGATGCACAGCGTGTCGCCTTCCTTGATATTGGCGCCAACTTCCACGAACGCCGGCGAACCTGGCGAAGACGAACGGTAGAATGTACCAACCATGGGCGACTTGATCACGTGGCCGGTCTGTTCGGGGGCGGCCACGGCAACCGGTGCTGCGGCAGGGGCGGCCGGGGCCGGGGCGCCTTGCGCCGGTGCGTAATGCTGCTGCATGTTTTGCGGCTGCATCATGACCATCTGGTTCTGGCCCATCGCGCCCGACTTGACGATGCGTACCTTGCTCTCGCCTTCGGTCACTTCAAGTTCTGCGATGTCCGACTCTGCGACCAGGTCGATCAGCGTCTTGAGTTTTCGTAAATCCATTAGAACCCCTTGGAATTATTTTGATTGTAGTTGTGTGCGGCCTGACCGTTGTAAGCGTAACCGCGCAATTGCTTGAAGATGCCAGGAGATTAACGCTTTTTCATCGCGAAGTCGATGGCAAATCGATATCCTTCCGTGCCGAGTCCGCAGATGACGCCCAGCGCGATGGAGGACAGGTAAGAATGGTGGCGGAATGACTCCCGTTGATGCACATTCGAAATATGCACTTCGATGAAGGGGATCGCCACCGCCGCCAGGGCATCGCGCAGCGCCACGCTGGTATGGGTGAGCCCGCCCGGATTGATGATGATCGCGTCCACCCCTTCGCGGCGGGCCGCATGGATGCGGTCAATCAGGAAGCCTTCGTGATTGCTCTGAAAGCACATCAGGGTCGCCCCCGCCGCGCTGGCCTGGGCCACCGCCGCCTGCTCGATATCGGCCAGTGTTTCCTTGCCATAAATCTCCGGCTCGCGCGTACCCAGCAAATTCAGGTTGGGACCGTTCAGGAGCAGAAGTTGATTGGCCATAATTTAGTGGTTTGTTCCTGGCGGACGCGCGAAAGTCCCGCATTTTGCCGACAACTGTTCCCATTGGCAAGCGAAAAAAAGCGAGCGATTGATCGGTAAAAGGCGGGGTGGAAAGGTCCTCGCGGCCGTCAGAGTTTGGCCAGGTCGGCTTTCAGTTCGTCGAACTTGAGCTTGCCCAGATATGTCTTGCGGACCTGGCCATCGGCGCCAATGAGGACAGTATAAGGCAGGCCGCCCTGCTTGTTGCCAAAATCGCGCGCCAGTTCCGTGCCGGACAGACCGGCCACATATAAGGGGTAGGAGATCTTGTGCTTCGCGGCGAATTCGGCGATGTTGGCTGGCGAATCAATGCCGATGCCTATGATGTTGATGTTTTTTGCTGTGCTCTCGGCGGCCAGCTGGTCCAGTTCAGGCATCTCTTGCACGCAGGGTGCGCACCAGGGGGCCCAGAAATTGACCACAAGCGCCTTGCCTTTCCAGCGCGACAGGGAATGATTGGCCCCGGTCGCGTCATTCATGGACTGGGCAAACATGGCTTGCACCGGCGTTTGCGGCCCGGCCGTCGGGGCCACGGTCGTGGTCACGGGATCGGCCTGTTTGGTGCGTACGCCCATATACAGGCCCAGGCCCAGGAACAGCAGGGCGATCGCGCCATAGGCGAGAGCATTCTTCTTGGTCATTCATTGTCCTCGGTTGATTCGGTAACAGGTGATGCCGCCATCAGTTCGCGCAAGGTGGCGGCGTCGGCACGCACCATGCGGCCTTCGCGCGGCTTGAGCGCGCCGCGCAAATCATTGAGTTCATACAGTTCCGCATGCACGCCCTCCTTGTGCCACATGAAGCTGACCGTTTCCACCGGGTCGTAGCGGGCACCCTTGAAGTGGGGTGTCTCGGAAATCTCGATCTCGACATTTTTATCAAGCAGGAAGATCTGGACTTCCTTGGCGCTTTCGGCAAACAGCTGCAAATGGATATCGTCGTGTTCACCGGCCGTGCCATTGAGCACCGGGCCAGTCAGATAAGGCTTGAATTCGGCCAGCGCGTCCATGACCTGCAAGGCGATGGTGCGCAGACGCAGCAGGCGAGCCGGCTGGGTGTCACCCTGGAACAGGGCCTGGTAGCGCCGCACTTCGTCTTCTATTTCAGTATCGTCGGGCAGCACATTGGCCAGCGCCGCGCCGTCACCGACCAGCTGGCTGGCCGCCTTGCGCTTGGCCACGGCATAGTCGGCGCCATCTTGCGCCACCATGCGCGCGGCAAGCGCTGCAATCTGGGCGCGCAGTTGCTGAAGGTCGTCTATGGATTTGGGAATCATGATTGAGATATTACCTTGGAATCGAAAAAAGCATGGCGTCGGGTAAAATCCCGTATTCATCCATTGGTCCTTCACTATCATGCATATTCATATCCTCGGCATTTGCGGCACCTTCATGGGCGGGCTGGCAGTTCTCGCCAAGGAAGCCGGCCACAAGGTCACCGGCTGCGACGCCAATGTCTACCCGCCCATGAGCACCCAGCTCGAAGCGCAGGGGATTGAACTGATCCAGGGTTTTGGCGCCGACCAGGTGCAGCTCAATCCGGATTTATACGTGATCGGCAATGTGGTCTCGCGCGGCAATCCCCTGATTGAAGAAATCCTCAATCGCGGCCTGCCGTACATGTCCGGCCCGCAGTGGATTGGCGAGCATATCTTGCGCGACAAATGGGTGCTGGCCGTCGCCGGCACGCACGGCAAGACCACCACCTCTGCCATGCTGGCCTGGATTCTCGAAGACGCAGGGTATGCGCCGGGCTTTCTGATCGGTGGCGTGCCGCTCAATTTCGGCATTTCGGCCCGCCTGGGGGGCAGCGGCGCCGACGGTTCGGCATTTTTCGTGATTGAAGCGGACGAATATGACACCGCCTTCTTCGACAAGCGCAGCAAGTTCGTGCATTACCACGCCAGGACGGCCGTGATGAACAATCTCGAATACGACCATGCCGATATTTTCCCCGACATCGGCGCCATCGAGACCCAGTTCCATCATTTGGTGCGTACCGTGCCGGCCATTGGCCGCCTGGTCGTCAACGGCGACGAAGCCTCGCTCGCGCGCGTGATCAAGCGTGGCTGCTGGAGCGAGCTGGAACGCTTTGGCACCAGCGAAGGCGTCAACTGGACCATGCTGGAGCAGCCGGGCGGGAACTTCGATGTCGTCTTCAATGGCGACACCGTCGCTACCGTCAACTGGGGCCTGACCGGCAAGCACAATCGCACCAACGCGCTGGCCGCGATTGCCGCTGCGCGCCACGTGGGCGTGCCGGTGCAGCAGGCGGCCGAGTCGCTGGCGCGCTTTGAAAACGTCAAGCGCCGCATGGAAGTGCGCGGCGTGGTCAAGGGCGTGACGGTGTACGACGACTTTGCCCACCATCCCACGGCCATTGCCACCACGGTGGGCGGCCTGCGCCAGAAGCTGGGTAGCGGCGAGGGCGCGGGACGCATCCTGGCGGTACTGGAGCCGCGCTCGAACACCATGAAGCTGGGCGCGATGAAGGATGCGCTGCCGGGCAGCCTGCGCGACGCCGACCTGGTATTTGGCTTTGGCAGCCAGCAGGCACTCGGCTGGAGCATTGCCGACGCCCTGAAGCCATTGGGCGAGATCGCCCACAGTTTTGACCAGCTCGACTTCCTGATCCAGGCCATTCTCGATGCGGCCCGTCCGGGCGACCATATCCTCGTCATGAGTAATGGCGGCTTTGGCGGCATCCACCAGAAACTGCTTGAGGCGCTGGCCAAATGATCCTGTATTTGCACGGCTTTCGCTCCTCGCCCAAATCATTCAAGGCGCGCGTGGTGGGCAAGCGCATGGCAGAACTGGGGCGCGCGGCAGAGCTGATCTGCCCGCAGCTGCCGGCTTCGCCCCAGGCGGCCATGGCACTGATCCATACGCTGATCGACCGCTATCCGGCGCATGAACTGTCGATCATCGGTTCCTCGCTCGGCGGCTATTATGCAACCTGGCTGGCCGAAAAGATCGGCTGCCGCGCAGTGCTGCTCAATCCCGCCATCGTGCCGCTTCAGGACCTGGACGCCCACGTGGGCGTGACCACCGCTTACCATTCAGACGAGCCGTTTGAGTTCAAGCGCGAATACATCGATGAACTGCGGGCCCTGGCCGTACCGCGCATCACCCAGCCCGAGCGCTACTTCCTGATTGCCGCCACCGGCGACGAAGTGCTCGACTACCGCGACATGGTGCGCCACTATGCCGGCGCGCGCCAGCATGTGATTGAGGGCAGCGACCATGCCATTTCCGAGTTCCCCGACTACGTCGACCAGGTGCTGGAGTTTTGCGTGCAGACCGACCCGGCCAGGTGGCACGCACCACTACGCAGCGTGGAAAGTGACGATGCCGTCCGGCGGGGCGCCGCCTCTTGAGGGCCGGCACGCTGCGCCAGGCGCGCTGGCATCGCCACGCGCTGGCCATTGGTGCGCCGCCCGCGCTGCGCTCCTGGCTGCGCGAGTCCGGTTCGCTGACGGCGCGCCTGACCGCTGCCAGCACCGTCTTTCGGGTGCAGCGCCTGCACCAGCACACCGCCCTGTGCCTGCGCGACGAGGCCGCGGCAATCGGCATGCGCCGGCCCGGCCGGGTGTGGGAGCGCGAAGTGCTGCTGCGCTGCGATGGCGAAGCGGTGGTGTTTGCGCACACGGTCGTGCCGATGTCGGCCACTGCCGCCGACTGGCCGCTGTTCAATGCCCTGGGCGAGCGCTCGCTGGGCAGCACCCTGTTTTACGACCCGCGCGTGGTGCGCGGCGAACTCGAATTTGCGCGCCTGCGCGCCGGCCACCCCCTGATGCAGCGTGCCCGCGCCGCCCTCGGGCTGGACGAGAACACGGTCTTATTCGCGCGGCGCTGCCTGTACCGGCGCCGCCGCGGCACGCTGCTGGTAACCGAGGTGTTTTTGCCGTCGGTACTGGCACTGGCCGCACCCCGGCATAACACTACAAATATAAAGTAAGCGTCCAAACATGAATCTATTTTTTGAAGAGTCCGGCGATTTCAAGGTCGGCAGTGTCCTGTCCCAGGCCGGCGAGGCTTACCAGGTCGAGATGCCAAGCGGCAAACGCACCAAGGTCAAGGTCAAGGACGTGCTGGTGCAGTACGACAAGCCAGCCCCCCAGGAATTGCTGGACGCGGCTAAGGCGATCGCCGCCGATGTCGACTTTGAATTCCTGTGGGAAGTGGCGGGCCAGGAAGAATTCGGCTTTGCCGAGCTGGGGGCCGAGTATTTCGGCCACCCGCCGCAGCCGGCGGAAGCGGCCGGGCTGATCCTGGCGCTGCATGGCGCGCCGATCTATTTCTACAAGAAAGGCCGGGGGCGCTACAAGGCCGCGCCGGAAGCGTCGCTGCGCGCCGCCCAGGCCGGCATTGAAAAGAAGAAGCAGCAAGCCCTGATCCAGGATGCGTATGTGGAAGAGCTCAAGGCCAATACCTTGCCCGCCGCCATGCGTCCCATGGTCCAGCAGCTGCTGTTCAAGCCGGACAAGAATACCATCGAGTACAAGGCACTCGATGCTGCCTGCAATGAATTGCACACCACGCCCCAGCGCCTGATGCTGGCCGCCGGCGGCATGGCGTCGCCGCGCGAACTGCACATGGCACGCTTCCTGTTTGAACACTTTCCCCGCGGCGCAGGTTTCGGCGCCATGCCGGTGCCGCCCACGCCGTCGGGCCTGCCGCTGGCCGACGTGGCCGCGTTCTCGATTGACGACGTGACCACCACCGAGATCGACGACGCGTTTTCCGTCGTCCATCTGGCAGATGGCAGCGTGCGCGTGGGCATCCACATTGCCGCGCCGGCCCTGGGCATCAGGCCGGACGACGCCATCGACAAGATCGCGCGCAGCCGCATGTCCACTGTCTATATGCCGGGCGACAAGATCACCATGCTGCCGGACGAAGTGGTCAATGCCTTTACCCTGGCCGAAGGCAAGACCTGCCCGGCGGTGAGCCTGTATGCCACGCTCGACCCGGCCGACTGGCGTGTGAAGTCGACCGTCACGCGCGCCGAGATGGTGCCCATCAAGACCAACCTGCGCCACAACGACCTGGACGACCTGGTCAATGAAGAAACGCTGGCCAGCGGCGCCGGCGACTATGCCCACAAGGACGAGATGGGCTTGCTGTGGCGCTGGGCCCTGCACCTGGAAGCGGGGCGCATGCAAAAGCGCGAAGCCTTCGGCTTGAAACCGGAACAGAATAACCGCGTCGACTTCAACTTTTATGTGGAAGACGACGTGGTGTCGGTGGTGCGGCGCAAGCGCGGCGCCCCGCTGGACAAGATCGTGGCCGAGCTCATGATCTTCGCCAACAGCACTTGGGGCAAGCTCATGCATGATTCGGGCGTGCCGGGCATTTATCGCTCGCAAGGGGCGGGCAGCGGTGCCGGCTGGGCTGCCAAGATGCAGGTGCGCATGGTCACCCATGCCGCGCCACACCAGGGTCTGGGCGTGGATCAGTATGCGTGGAGCACCTCGCCCCTGCGCCGGTATACCGACCTGGTCAACCAGTGGCAGATCCTGGCCTGCGCCGAGCACGGGGTGACGGCGCCCCTGGTGGCGCCTTTCAAACCGCGCGACGCCACCTTGTTTTCGATCGTGTCGGCGTTCGATGCGGCCTACGCCGCCTACAACGACCACCAGCAAAACATGGAGCGCTACTGGTGCCTGCGCTGGCTGGGCCAGGAAAACAAGGGCCAGGTCGACGCCGTCGTGCTCAAGGAAGAAGTGCTGCGCCTGGTGGACATTCCGCTCATCATCCGCCTGCCCGGCATGGCGCCGGTGGCGCGCGGGGCCCAGGTCAAGCTCGACATTCTGCGCTGGGATGAAGTGGAACTGACGGTCGAGGCGCGCCTGCTGGAAGTCATTGCCGAGCAGCCGGCCCAGGCCGATGCCGAACTGGACTTTGAAGAAGAGGAAGGCGCGCAAGCCGACAGCGGCGAAGCTGCAGCCCAGGAGGCGGTGGAGGCGGAAGGCAGTGTCACCATTCTTGACGGCGTGCCAACAGAAGCGGAGGCGGCCGCGCCCGAGGCCCCCCGCGCACCGGATTAGACTGTAGAATGACCATTCTTTGGTTCAACACATTCGTCCGGTGAAGTATTTCAGCCAATTCAGTCCGCTCACGATTGCCGTCACCGTTTCCGTGCTGGTGCACGCCGCGCTGCTGGCGGTGCGCTTTGCCGCACCGGAAATGTTTGTGCTCAAGCCCTCCGACCCCGGACTGGAAGTGATTCTGGTCAATGCCAAGCATGCCAAGGCGCCGATCAAGGCTGACGCCCTGGCCCAGGCCAATCTGGACGGTGGCGGCCAGGCCGATGCCGGCCGCTCGCGCTCGCCCCTGCCTGACATGAAGCGCATGGAGATGGGCGAGAGCGTCAAGGCTACCCAGCGCCGCATTGCCGAGCTTGAAGAGCAGCAGCAAAACCTGCTCACGCGCAGCCGCAATTCCGCCTTTTACGCCGCCCCGGTCACGGAAAAGGACAAGCCCGATCCCACCCGCACGGGCGACGACATGATTGAGAGCAGCAAGGCCATCGCCCGCACTGCCGCCGAGATCCACCAGCGCATCGAAGATGAAAACAAGCGCCCGCGCAAGACCTTCATCACGCCCAGCACGCGCGAGGTGGGCTACGCCCGCTATTACAAGGATATGCAGCGCAAGGTGGAAGAAGTGGGCACCCTGAACTTCCCGCAGAAAAACGGCAAGAAGATGTACGGCGAGCTGGTGGTCTACATCCCGATTTTCCAGGATGGCAGCATTTACACAAAGGAAGGCGGGGCGCGCGTGGAAAAGAGTTCCGGCAACCCGGACCTGGACAAGGCAGCGCTGGCCATCGTGCGCCGCGCCGCGCCGTTCGGGCGCTTTCCGCCCAAGATGCTCTCGTCCGACAAGGACGACCTGTGGGTCATCATCACGCGCTTTAACTTCACGCGCGAAGAAAAGCTCGAGGCGGAATTGCGGTGAGCGATCGCTATTGCGTCATCGGCCATCCCGTTGCCCACAGCAAGTCGCCCGCCATCCACGCCGACTTCGCACGGGCGACCGGGCAGGACGTGGTCTATGAGCGCTGCCTGGCGCCGCTCGATGGTTTTTCTGACACCGTGGCCGGGCTGGTGGCTGCCGGCTACAAGGGCGCCAACGTCACCGTCCCCTTCAAGCTCGAAGCCGAACAGCTGGCAGACGAGCTGAGCCCGCGCGCGCGCGCCGCCGGAGCCGTCAATACCCTGAGCTTTGTGAATGGGCGCATCGTGGGCGAGAACACCGACGGCGCCGGCCTGGTGGGCGACATCGTGCGCAACGCCGGCTTTGCCATTGCCGGCAAGCGCGTGCTGCTGCTGGGCGCGGGCGGCGCAGCGCGCGGCGCCATCCTGCCGCTGCTGGCCGAGCAGCCCGCTTCGCTCACCATTGCCAACCGCACCCTGGCCACGGCCGAGGCGCTGGCCGCCCGTTTTGCCGGCCCGGCCGCCGTGTCGGCGTGCCGCTTTGACCAGCTCGATGGCCGGTTCGACCTGGTTGTCAATGCCACCTCGGCCAGCCTGTCGGCCGACATGCCGCCCATTCCCGCCCATATTTTCGCTGATGGGACCCTGGCACTGGATATGATGTACGGAAGCCAACCCTCCCCATTCATGGCTTTTGCCCAGGGCTGCGGCGCGGCCACCCGCGACGGCCTCGGCATGCTGGTGGAGCAGGCGGCCGAAGCCTTTGCCATCTGGCGCGGGGTGCGCCCCGCCACCACCGCCTTGCTTGCGCGGCTGCGGTCGTCTTTATGAGCAAGGCCGGCAAGGGCAGCAAGTCCAGCCGCGGGCGCATCCTCACCCTGCTGGTGGTGGTGCCAACCTTGATATTCTTGCTGGTGCAGATTTATTTTCTGCTCATGGTGTGCTGGTACGCCCAGTTCAACCCGCGCCAGACCAACATGATGCGCGAGCAGCTCGCGGTGCTGCAGGCGAACAATCCGCGCGCCACCCTCAAGTACACATGGGTGCCGTACGAGCGCATCTCGATCCACCTCAAGCGCGCCGTGATCGCCTCCGAAGATGCCAATTTTGCCGAGCACGACGGGGTGGACTGGGAAGCGCTGCAAAAAGCGTATGAGAAGAACAACCGGCGCCACAAGGTGGTGGGCGGCGGCTCCACCATTACCCAGCAGCTGGCCAAGAACCTGTTCCTGTCCGGCTCGCGCAGCTACCTGCGCAAGGGGCAGGAGCTGATCATCGCGTTCATGCTTGAAACGGTGCTGACCAAGGGGCGCATCCTGGAATTGTATTTGAACGTGGTCGAGTACGGGCGGGGCGTGTTCGGCGCGGAAGCGGCCGCCAGGCACTACTTCCGCATCAGTGCCGCGCAGCTGGGTGCTGCCCAGTCGGCGCGCCTGGCCGTGATGCTGCCCAATCCGCGCTATTACGACAAGCACCGCGATACCCGCTACCTGAACCGTCGCACCAATCTGATTCTCAGCCGCATGGGAGCGTCCGATGTGCCCTGAGCCGCATCTGCTGCAGCGCCAGCGTGGCGCACTGAGTCTGTTCTGGGTGGTGGTCGGATCGGTCCTGCTGGCGGCGGGCGGCATGCTGGCCTTGATGTCCATGCGCAGCGAGCGCAACCTGTTCGCAGAAGCGGTGGCAAGCGTGCGTTCGGCCGTCGGCGGCCACGCGGTGGTGGAAGCGGCCCGGCAAAACCTGCCCGGATCGCAGCTGCGCAAGTGCATCATCAATGGCAAGACCGTCGTCTCCAACCAGGATTGTAAGGATGAAAACCCGACCAGCGAGGTCATCAGGATTCAGACCACGCGCGGGGTCGTGGCGCCCAAAGTGCCGGTGGTGGTGGAGGCGCCGCGCGGGTCCGATCCCGCGCTCGATAAATTGATCGAAAAACAGACCCAGTGATGTGAAAATGCCGATTCGGGGTGGTGGCTCCAGGGGCTAACGGGTACACTTGCGCTAGTTTCGAATCCCGGCCGAGAAAAGCGCATGATCAACGTATTCGTCTTACAAAATGGCCGTCTCAACCAGGTTCCCATCGACAGCCGGGCGGACCTGGAAAATATCGCCCCGGTCTGGGTGGACCTGACCGACCCGACGGATGACGAGCGGGCGTGGGTCAAGACCATCTACGGCGTGATCTTGCCTGGCGAAGACGAAGTCAAGGATATCGAAGCGTCGGCCCGCTACTACGAAGCGGAAAACGGCGACCTGCATTTGCGCACCGACTTTTTGCTGGAAGAAGATGACGGGCCATCGCGGGTGGTGACGGTGGCGTTCATCCTGGCGCGCAAGATGCTGTTCTCGGTGCACACCGACGACCTGCCCGTGTTCCGGCTGGTGCGCATGCGCGCGCGCTCGCGGCCGGGCTCAATTGCCGACTACATGGACGTGCTGCTTGATTTGTACGCCACGGACGCCGAGTATTCGGCCGACGCCCTGGAAGGCATCTACCAGCACCTGGAAGACGTCAGCCGCAGCGTGCTGCAGAAAGAATTTACTGACCAGGACGCGGCCGAGGCGCTCAATGCGATCGCGCGCGAGGAAGACTTGAACGGGCGGATCCGGCGCAACATGATGGATACGCGGCGCGCGGTGAGTTTTTTGATGCGCGGGCGGCTGCTCAATGCCGAACAGTTTGAAGAAGCGCGCCAGATCCTGCGCGACATCGAATCGCTGGATGGCCACACCTCTTTCCTGTTCGACAAGATCAACTTCCTGATGGATGCCACGGTCGGCTTCATCAACATTAACCAGAACAAGATCATCAAGATGTTCTCGGTGGCCTCGGTCGCCTTCCTGCCGCCGACCCTGATTGCAAGCTGGTACGGCATGAACTTCAAGCTCATGCCCGAGCTGGACTGGAGCTTCGGCTACCCGTTCGCCCTGCTGCTGATGGTCACCTCTGCCATCGCCCCGTTCTGGTACTTCCGCCGCCGCGGCTGGCTGCGATAACCCTGGCGTATCCTCAATCAATTTCCTCCCACCAGGGTCAGACCACTTAAACCCGCCTTTTGCAACATTGCCCGCTCGCCAAGGCTTTATTTCCTAAATTCAGGGTCAGACCACTTAAAAGCGGTTTTTGCAACTTTTCTTTGGCGCTACGCGATTGTTGCGGGTTTCAGAGGGCGTCTTTCTCCGAGGCGATCGCTTGCGTTGTCGCCCGCAATAATCCCGCGCTCATTGATGCGGAATCGGAAAGTTGAAGACACGCAGAAAAACAAAAATCGTATGGTGTTCTCTTGAACAATTGATTTTGACCCGTTTAAGTGGTCTGACCCCGAAGTGGGTATGGCGAAGGGAAACTGCTGGGATTGGTTACCAGCATATTCTTGGGGCCCCGGTGGGGGGAAATTGCGGCGGATTTTGACGGGGCAAATGATTTTGCCGCGTTTAAGTGGTCTGACCCCGGGGCTGGGTGGGCAGCGCCGGGGCAGGGGAGGGCAATAATAATGGCTGTTCGTTATGACGCGCGGGGCGCTTGCGTTGAACTTTCGTTAAGCGAGGCGGGCAAACACGCGGCGCGCCGCCGCCACCGTTTCGTTGATGACGTCGTCATCGTGCTGGGCCGAGACGAAGCCCGCTTCAAAGGCGGCCGGCGCAAAATACACGCCTTCCTCGAGCATGCCGTGGAAGAAGGCGTTGAAGCGGACCTTGTCGCCCGCCATCATGTCGGCATAGCTGGTCGGCACGTCCTCGCTGAAGTAGATGCCGAACATGCCGCCCACCGCATCGGCGCAGAAGGTGATCCCTGCCTCCTTGGCCGCGGCACTCAGGCCCTTGGCCAGTTTGGCAGCCTGGGCCGACAGCCGCGTGTAAAAGCCCGGCTCCTGGATCAGGCGCAGCGTCGTCATGCCCGCCGCCACCGCCACCGGATTGCCCGACAGCGTGCCAGCCTGGTACACGGCGCCGATCGGTGCCATGTTCTGCATCAGCTCGGCCCGGCCGCCAAACGCGGCCACCGGCATGCCCCCGCCGATGACTTTGCCCAGCGCCGTCAGGTCCGGCACGATGTCGTACAGTTCCTGTGCCCCGCCCAGACCCACCCGGAAGCCGCACATGACTTCGTCGAAAATGAGCACGGCGCCGTGGCGCGTGCACAGTTCGCGCATGGCGCGCAAAAATTCCGGCGTGGCCTTGATCAGGTTCATATTGCCGGCAACCGGCTCGACAATGACGCAGGCAATGGTGTCGCCCATCGATGCAAACGCGTCCTCCAGCTGGGCGACATTGTTGTAGTCCAGTACCAGGGTGTGCTTCACGAAGTCTTCCGGCACGCCGGCCGAGGTCGGGTTGCCGAAGGTGAGCAGGCCGCTGCCGGCCTTGACCAGCAGTGAATCGGCATGCCCGTGGTAGCACCCTTCAAACTTGATGATCTTGTCGCGCCCGGTGGCGCCGCGCGCCAGGCGCAGGGCGCTCATGGTCGCCTCGGTGCCGGACGACACCAGCCGCACCTGTTCGATGGAGGGCATCAGGCGGCAGATTTCTTCGGCCATCAGGATTTCGCCTTCAGTCGGCGCGCCGAACGAGAGCCCCCGGGCCGCTGCTTCCTGCACCGCCTTGACCACTTCCGGATGGGCGTGGCCGACAATGGCCGGGCCCCACGAGCCGATGTAGTCAATATAGCGCTTGCCGTCGGCATCCCAGAAGTACGGCCCTTCGGCGCGCGTGATGAAGCGCGGCGTGCCGCCCACCGATTTGAAGGCGCGCACCGGCGAATTGACGCCGCCCGGGGTGGTTTTCTGGGCGCGCGCGAACAGCGTGTCGTTGTGCGAAGTATCTGGGATGGTCATGGCGTGGTTCCGTGAAAAGTGGATGCAAATAATTTGTTGGGGATCAGCTTGCCCATGCCGAAGCGCTGGGCGTGCAGCAGCGCCGAGGCCACGTACTCCTGGGCCCGCTCGGCCGCGTCGCGCGCCTCCAGTCCGTGCGCCATGAGCGCGGCCAGCGCCGCCGACATGGTGCTGCCGGCCCCCACAAACGGGCCAGGCAGGTGGCGCCAGTGGAACCTGGCCAGCTCGCCTTCCTCGCCGTACAGTGTATTGGAGCGTACCGCATCGGGGCCGCTGCCGCTTGAGCCGGTGCAGGTGACCAGCACCTGGGCACAGCCCGAGCCGGTCAGTTCGGCCACGTCCTCGAGCAGCTGCTCGCCCCCGCCCTCGCGCCAGGTTTCGGCCATGCGCGCCAGTTCCACTTGCGAGAGCAGAAAGATGGTTGCCTGCGGCACCAGGATTTGGCGAATCGCCCCCAGCATGTCGTCATCCATGAGCCCCGAGTCCGGCAAGCTGGACAGGAATGGATCGAGGATCAGGGGCACCTCGGGATAGTCGGAAATGATCTCGGCAATGGCGGAGGCTTGCTCGATGCTGGTTAAAGCGCCGACCTTGAATGCCGATACCGCCATATCTTCCAGCAACAGGCGGGCCTGGTCGACCATCCAGTCGGCATCGATCTCGTAGCTGTCTTCCACGCGCGCGCTGTCGGCAATGAGCAGGCCGGTGGTGACCGACAGGCCATGGCAGCCGAGCGCGCCAAAGGCGGCAAGGTCGGCCTGAATGCCGGTCGCGCCGACCGGATCAGACACGCCGAAGGTCAGGACGAGGGGAGAGGTTTGGTTTTGCACGGTGGGTAGATTAAGATACCTGATTCCCCATTTTACTAGATAGAAGGAACGACAACGTGAGTAGTACTGAAACCGGCGCCGCAGCAGCGGTACCTTTCCAGACCTGGATGTGCCTGATCTGCGGCTGGGTGTATGAAGAAGCGGCCGGCTTGCCCGAGGAAGGCATCGCCCCGGGCACGCGCTGGGCCGATGTGCCCATGAACTGGACCTGCCCGGAATGCGGGGCGCGCAAGGAAGACTTTGAGATGACAGTTATCTAATTGGAACGCGGCAAAATCACCACACAGGAAAGTTGAACTAATGCAACGATTATGGCACAAGAGGCTTGCCCTATGGTATCGTTCACTTTCCCGCCGAGTAAACAGAATATGACAATGACGCCGCAACCGACAGTCTTGAAAATTATGGTGATCGACGATAGCAGCACCATCCGCCGCTCCGCTGAGATTTTTCTCACGCAGGCAGGCTACCAGGTGGTCCTGGCCGATGACGGCTTCGACGCACTGGCCAAGATCAACGACCACCATCCGGCCCTGGTGTTTTGCGACATCCTGATGCCGCGCCTGGATGGCTATCAGACCTGCGCCCTGATCAAGAAGAGTGCGAAGTTCCACGCCACCCCGGTGGTGATGCTCTCTTCCAAGGACGGTTTGTTTGACCGCGCGCGCGGCGCCATGGTCGGTTCCTCGGCCTATCTGACCAAGCCTTTTAGTAAAGACAGCCTGCTCGCTGCCGTGCGCGAGCACACAGCTGAAGCAGCACCCAAATAATTACACTGGAGAGCCACGTGGCCATTACCAAAATCCTGATCGTCGACGACTCCCCTACCGAGCGTTACTACCTGACCGACATCCTGGTCAAGAACGGCTTTACCGTCACCACCGCCGAAAATGGCGAAGAAGCGTTTACGAAAATCAAGGCTGAAAAGCCGCACCTGATCCTGATGGATGTGGTCATGCCGGGCGCCAATGGCTTCCAGGTGACGCGCGCCATTGCCAAGGATCCGGAACTGGCGGACGTGCCCATCATCATTTGCAGCAGCAAGAACCAGGAAACGGACCGCGTCTGGGGCCTGCGCCAGGGCGCGCGCGACTACCTGGTCAAGCCGGTCGATCCTGAACTGCTGCTGGCGAAAATCGCCGCCCTGAACGTCTGACGCCATGAGTGCCGCCGTCATGACTGCGCCAGAGACGCCCGTTCAGTCCGAAGGGGCTAACCGTCGGACCCGTTTGCGCCAGTACCAGGTGCAGCTGCTCGAACGCATGCAGGCGGCGCGCAACAACGCCGGCGCCCGCGTCAACCAGCTTGGCGTGATGATCGGCCAGGAGCGCTTCCTGCTCGACCTGACCCAGGTCGGCGAGATCGTGCCGGTGCCTGCCATGACGGAGGTGCCCCTGACCCAGCCCTGGTATCTCGGGCTGGCCAATGTGCGCGGCAACTTGATCAGTGTCATCGATCTGGCGCGCTATTACCAGCAGTCCGATACCGCCATCGGTTCGGACAGCCGGATCATTACGTTTGCCTCGGGCCTCGGTTTCAACTGCGGCCTGGTGGTAGCGCGCGTGTATGGCCTGCGTCACGCAGGCAGCATGGAAACTTCAGGCGACCGGCTGCGCGATGCCGACGCCAACGAATGGACGCCGCTCGACCTGGCTGCGCTCGTTAGCGACACAAGGTTTTTGCACATCGGATTTTAAGCCACGCTGAAGTGGCCGTATCTACACCTACGGGATTGGGAGCTGTAATGGGATTTGCTTGGAAAATGGGGACGACCCCTAAGGGCGGTGACGACAACGTGGGCGTGCTGGCTGCCCCGGACACCGAATTTGGACCGGAACTGAGCGGCGAGCAGCCCTCGCCCGTCATGGAAGAGGCAGCCGCCTCGCACGCCGAGGCCGACCCGGTCGCCGCCGGCGGCGATGCGGCGCCGGCGAGCGGCACCAGCCGCTTTGGCTTTGGCCGCGCCGCCCCGCAGGACAGCCCGGCGGCCGACGCCCCGGTCGTCGCTGACGACAGCAACGATCTGGTGCTGCCGTTCATCGGCCACCTGTCGCTGCCGCGCCAGCTGCGCATCCTGTTCTACACCTTCGGCGCCAGCGTCGTGGTGACGGTGGCCGCCCTGTGGGCCAACGCCGCCGACAGCGCCACCTCGTCCGACCAGACCCAGATTGCATCGGACGCGCTGATGCACTCGCAGCGTATCGGTAAGGCGGCGCCGAATGCGATTCAGGGTAACGCCGAAGCGTTTGCCCAGCTCGAAGAGTCGCGCAAGATGCTCAACGCCGACCTGGCCCTGTTGACCAAGGGCGGCGTGTTTGCCGGCGCCACCATTCCAAGCGCGCCGTCGAGCATGAAGAAGATGCTGGCCGAGGCGAGCACCAAGTGGAAGAGCTCGGACAATGCCGCCAACACCATTATCAGCACCAAGGCTGAACTGATCGGCTTTGAAAAGACCCTGCGCCAGCTCGATACGCTGTCGCCGGAACTGCTGGCCATGACGGAAGAATTCCTCAACCAGAAAGTGCAAAAGGGCGCCACGCCGCGCGAGCTGGCCGCCATCGGCCGCCTGACCATGCTGACCCAGCGCCTGTCGCGCAGCGCCAGTGAATTTCTGACCTCCGGTGGTATCCGCGCCGAGACCGCATTCCAGCTGGGCCTGGACACCACCACCTTCCGTACCACCATCCAGGGCTTCCTGAACGGTAACGAGACGATGCAGCTCAGCGCCGTGCGCGACGCCGAGCAGCGCGCCTTGCTGGTTGAAATTAACAACCGCTTCGACACTTACCACAAGCTGGTATCGGGCGTGCTGGCCAACCTGCCGAAATTTACGGCGGCAAAGGGCGCTGAACTGTCGATCTTTTACGAGAACGAGGAAGTCAAGAAGCTGCTCACCAAGGTTCAGTCGACGTTCCGCGAACAGCAGGACTCGGCCAGTATCTGGTTCTACCTGATGGTTGCCGCCGCTGCCTTTACCGCGCTGATCGCCTTCTTCATCGGTAAGATCATGCTGCAAGACTCCCGTACCCGTGCCCGCGCTGCTGAAGTTCGCCGCCAGGAAGCAGATGCGATGCGCCAGCTGGCGCAGGCCAAGGAAGAGGAAGCGAAAGCCACCAACGACCAGAACCAGGCCGCTATTTTGCGCCTGATGAACGAACTGCAGGAAGTGGCGGACGGTGACTTGACGGTGCACGCAACGGTGTCCGAAGACATCACCGGCGCGATCGCCGACTCGGTGAACTACACGGTGGAAGAGCTGCGCGGCCTGGTGGAGCGCGTGACCAACACGGCCGAGCAGGTGACGTCGGCATCGTCCAACGCACAGGCCATTTCCAGCGACCTGCTGGTGGCAACCGAACAGCAGTCGCGTGAAATCCAGGATGCGTCTGAGACGGTTCTGAAGATGGCCAGCGAAATTACCGATGTATCGAAGTCGGCCAACGAATCAGCAGACGTGGCACGCCAGTCGGTGGCGGCGGCGCACCAGGGTTCGACCGCGGTGGAAAACGCGATCAAGGGCATGCACGAAATTCGTGAGCAGATTCAGGAAACGTCCAAGCGCATCAAGCGCCTGGGTGAATCGTCCCAGGAGATTGGCGAGATCACCGAGCTGATTTCGGACATTACCGAGCAGACCAACGTACTGGCACTGAACGCTGCTATTCAGGCAGCATCGGCCGGTGAAGCAGGCCGCGGCTTCTCCGTGGTTGCGGAAGAGGTGCAGCGCCTGGCGGAACGTTCAGCCGGCGCGGCAAAGCAGATCGGTGCACTGGTGCGTACCATTCAGACCGACACCCACGACGCGGTGGCCGCTATGGAAAAGTCCACGCAGGGTGTGGTTGAGGGTGCAAAACTGTCTGACGCGGCAGGTGCCGCACTGTCCGACATTTCGCGCGTATCGAACCGCCTGGCGGAACTGATTCAGGGCATTTCGTTTGCAACGGAGCTGCAGGCAACGTCGGCTAACGGCGTGGCCCACAACATTCAGCACATTCTGTCGGTTACCGAAAGCACCCAGGACGGCACGCAGCAAACCGCGAATTCGATTCGCCAGCTGTCGGTCCTGGCCCAGGAACTGAAGAACTCCGTGTCGCGATTCCGCGTAGTGGCATAAGGCCAGGCCGATCATTAGCAAGGTACTTTCATGACAGACTTTTCGCAAGCGCCCCAATTTGACACTGGGCCGCTCGGCTGGGTCATGGGCGAAATCCGCGAGGCGTTCGGCAAGTCCGGCGCCGCGCTGAATGATGCAACGGCCCTGACCGACGATGCCCAGGCAGATTCACTCAAGCATGCGAAGGCATATCTGCACCAGGCCCACGGGGCCCTGCAGATGGTTGACGTCGACGGTGTCGGCGTCATGACCGAGGTGGCCGAGCAGGCGCTGGACCGCTTCCGCGACCAGCAGCTGCCGTGCACGCGTGAGCATGCCCAGGCGGTGACGGCGCTGTACCAGGCCGTGATCGAATACCTGGAAGAGCTGCTCTCGGGCGCGCCGCAGCAGCCGGCCCGTCTGTTCCCGTATTACCGCGATGTGCAGGAAAAGCTGGCGGCCGCCCGGATTCATCCGGCCGACCTGTTTTTTCCTGACCTGTCGCTGGTCGCCGTGCTGCCCCAGCACGCTGCGGCTGCCACCGTTCCCGACTATGCGGGCTGCCGCGCGCGCTTTGAAAAGGCGCTGCTGCCCTATCTGAAGAGTACTGATGCCGCCTCCCAGCAGGCCGCCGCCGGTGCCATGCAGGAAGCCATTGCCAGCATCGCCGCCGCGCAGAAGGAGCCTGCGGGCCGCACCTTCTGGGTTGCCATGCAGAGTTTTGCTGAACTGGTCGCGCGCGGCCAGCTGGACAGCACCCTGTACGCCAAGCAGCTTTTCGGCCAGGTCAACCTGCAGATCCGCCGCCTGTCGCAAGGCGAAGGCAGCCTGCCGGAAGCGATGATGCGCGACGCGCTGTTTTTCATCGCCGCCGCCAAGGACCCGTCGCCAACGGCCAAGGCACTGCGCCATGCCTATCGCCTGGAAGGCGTGATCCCGGCCGACTATGAAGCCAAGCGCTACGGCCGCATCGATCCGGAAGCGCTCAAGGACGCCAAGGAAGCGCTGGCCCGTGCCACCGTCACCTGGGACAAGCTTTCGGCCGAAGCCGATCCGGCCCTGGAAGCGGAATTTGAAGAAGCGCTGGCAGTCATTTCCGCCGCCAGCCAAAAGCTGGGCGCACCGGCCCTGATCCGCCTGGCCGGTGAACTGGTCAGCGCCACCACCGGTTCGCTGGCCGTTGGCCGCACCCACCAGTTCACGCTGGAGATGGCCACCGCCATGCTGTTTGTCGAGCATGGCCTGGACCAGATCCGCCAGCTGCCCGAAGACTTTGACGCGCACGCCGAAGTGGTGGGCCAGCGTCTGCTGGCGCTGGCCGCCGGCGACATGCCGCCGGACGCGCCGCAGTGGCAGGGCGACCTGTCGCGCCAGATCCAGCAGGAGCAGACTGTCTCGGTGCTGGCCGCGGAAATGAAAAACGGCCTGCGCCAGGTTGAAAAGGTGCTGGACGACTATTACGCCGACAGCGGCAAGCGCACCACGCTGGCCCAGATCGACCCGGTGCTGCACCAGCTGCATGGCGCCGTGGCCATCCTGGACCAGGAAGACGCCATGCGCGCCGCCCAGCACGTGCGCGAAGCCGTACGCGCGCTGGCCGGCACCGAGGGCAACCCGGAGCAGGAAAAAGCATCGCTGCAGAACATCGCCCAGAACATTGGCGCGCTGGGCTTTTTCGTTGACATGCTGGCCAAGAATTTCGAGGCCGCCAAGGACCGCTTCACGTTCGACCGTGAAGAAGGCATGCTGCGCGAAGTCCCATTTGAAAAGCCTTCGGGCGAAACCCAGTTCGAAGCCGAACCGGTCATCCTGGAGATTGCCGAACCTGCCGTCCCGGCGCCTGCCGTGCCAGTGCCGGCAACCGAGCCGGCCGCGCCAGTGAGCGAAGCGGCAGCACCGGTGGAGGCTGCGCCTGCTGCACCGGCGCCAGCGCTGACGTCAGCACCTGCGCCGGCACCGGCCATGACTGCTCCGCCGATGCCGGTGGAAGGCGAAGTCGAAGCCGAACTGCTCGAAATCTTCATCATGGAAGCGCAGGAAGTGCTGGAGCTGGTCACCGCCACGCTGCCAAAACTCAAGGCGCAGCCGGCAAACCAGGAAACCATCACGGTGGTGCGCCGTGCTTTCCACACCCTCAAGGGCAGTGGACGCATGGTGGGCCTGAATAACTTCGGCGAAGGCGCAGCCCTGGTCGAAAAAGTCATGAACCTGTGGCTGTCGGAAGGGCGCGAAGCCAACGCCGACCTGCTGTCCATGCTGGACTGGGCCGCGGTCGACATGACTGCATGGGTTGACGAACTGGCCGGCACCGGCAGTTCCGCCCGCAGCAGCGAAGCTCTGGTTGCGGCATGCACCCGCATGCTCGAAGGCAGCACGTTCACCATGGAAGCGGTGGCAACGCCTGCTCCCGCGGCCGAAGCGCCTGCTGCCCATGCGCCGGTCGTGGAAGCGCCGGTTGCCGAAGCAGCTGCGCCGGAATTGGCCGTGGTGGATGCCCCGGTATTCGACATTCCTGCCATCGACATGCTGCAGGCCGATGCCGATGCCGACTTCATGGTCGACGCCGCGCAGCTGCCGGTGCTGGAAGAGTCGTTCGACGCACTGCCGGTACTGGACGATCCGGCTACCGAAATCATGATGCCGGAAGACGAGGAAGAAATCGTCGCGCTGATGCCGGCCGAAGAAGACGCAGCTGCACTGCCGGAGATGATCGATGCGATTGATCTGCCGCAGTTCGCGCCCCCCGACAGCGTGGCCGAAGTAGCTGACCCGGCGCCACAGTACGAGGCAGGCGAGGCAGCCAACGACGTGGTTGAGGCGACCTTCGACGAACCTGCCGAAGAAGTCGTGGCCCAGGACGTGGCAGGGGAAGACCTGCCGGCCGGCCTTGAGCCGGAAGCGCCGGTGCCAGCTGATGAGCAGACGGAAAAGCCGGCCGAGGAAGCCATTTCTTCCGCGCCCGACAACGTCATCGAATTCCCGGGCAGCGTGCGCGCACAGCCGCCTGTGGACGACAACATCAAGCGTATCGGTTCGCTGGAAATCCCGCTGCCGCTGTATAACATCTACCTGGCCGAGACGGACGACATCGTTCGCCTGCTGACCCAGGACTTCAGCCAGTGGCGTCACGAACCCCAGCGCCTGGTCACGGCGCGCGCCCTGAAGGCTGCCCACACCCTGGGCGGCACCTCGGCAACGGTTGGCTTTACCGCCCTGTGTGAAATCGCCCACGCGCTGGAGATGGCGCTCGACACCCCGGCCCCGGTGCTGGAACCTGCGGAACGCGACCTGCTGGACGAAACCGTCGAGTGCTCGCGCCAGATGCTGCAAGGTTTTGCAGCAGGCGAAATCGCCGCGCCCAATCCCGATCTGGTGGCGCGCCTGAACGCACTGCGCGACCGCCTGGTGGAGCGCGAGTCGGCTGTCTACGTGGGCGCCGAAAGCTCGGAAATTGGCGGTGGCGATGTGCCGGAAGCGCTCGATACCCTGTTTGCGGAAACGCTCGACAGCATCAGCGCCGAAGCCCAGGCCGCCGCATCGGCAGCGGAAGCATCTTTCGATCCGGCGCCGGCAGCAGAAGAATCGTTCGCTGCAGCGCCGGAGCTGGAACAGTCTCCTGTGCTGGAGCCGGTGGCAGAACAATCTGCCTTCGACACGGCGTTCGATGAGGAGCTCGACGCGCCGCTGGCGCAGGTGGCCGAAGACACCGTGCCGGACGAGTCGGATGCCGAAGCACCGCTTGTAGAAGCAGCGGAAGCACCGGCCGACGAGCTGGTGTTTGACGAGCCGGCGAACGAAGAAATCCTGCACGCAGCACCGGTGGCCGAAGACAGCGAGATCTCGATTGAAGCGGCCGATCCGGAGCTGGACGACGGCTTTGACGATTCCCTCGACCTGGCAGCTCCGGTGGCAGAGACCATTGCGGCGCCATCGGTATTCGATTACAACGCCATCCCGACGCCGGTGGAAAGCCTGGCCGACGAAGACGACCAGCCGGAACTCGAGCCTGAACTGATTTCCGAGTCGGACGCGATGGCGGCCGAAATTGCGGCCACCAACGCCGCCGTGGCCAGCACCACCAGCGCCATTTCCGACGCCGCGGTGCAGGCAGCGGTGGCAGAAAACTTTGGCGACGACCTCGACGAAGACTTGCTGCCGGTGTTCCTGGAAGAAGCGACCGACCTGCTGCCGGAGCTGGGCGAAGGCCTGCGCAAGTGGCAGCAGAACCCGGCCGACACTCCAGTGGCCAAAGGCTTGCTGCGCATCCTGCATACCGTCAAGGGCAGTGCGCGGATGGCAGGCGCCATGCGCCTGGGCCAGCACACGCACGAGATCGAAACGCAGATCGAGAACATGGTCCACGCGGGTACGACGACGCCGGCGGCGTTCGACGAACTGATGGCTAACTATGATCATGCGATCCTGCTGTTTGAACAGCTCCAGAACCCGGTCGACGTGCCAGCCCAGGCAGCGGCCGCCGCCGGCGCAGCACCTGGCGCGGCGCCGCTCAACGTGGCAGCCGACGATGCCGGCGCATCGCAGGCGCGCACCCCGCTGGTGCGGGTCCGTGCCGACATCCTGGACCGCCTGGTGAACCAGGCAGGTGAAGTCTCGATCACCCGCTCCAAGCTGGAAAACCAGGTATCGACCCTGAAGCAGTCGCTGGGCGACTTCTCGGAAAACCTGGCCCGCCTGCGGCGCCAGCTGCGCGAAGTGGAAATGCAGGCGGAATCGCAAATCTCGTCGCGCATGTCGATTTCCAGCGAACGCGAATTCGACCCGCTCGAATTCGACCGCTTTACCCGCTTGCAGGAACTGACCCGCATGATGGCCGAAAGTGTGAACGACGTTGCGTCCTTCCACGAAAGCCTGACCCGCACGGTCGATACCGCGACCGACGACCTGACCACCCAGTCGCGCCTGACGCGTGACCTGCAGCGCGACCTGATGCGGGTGCGGATGGTGCCGTTCTCAAGCCTGTCGGAGCGTCTGTTCAAGACCGCGCGCCAGACCGCGAAAGAACTCGACAAGCGCGTCAACCTCGACATCCGCGGTGGCGGCGTCGAGATCGACCGCAGCGTTCTGGAGCAGATGGCGGGTCCCTTCGAGCACCTGCTGCGTAACTCCATCGTGCACGGCATCGAGTCGCGTGCCAAGCGTACCGCCAACGGCAAGGCCGATATCGGTGAACTGCTGGTGCAGGTCAGCCAGCAGGGTAACGAAGTGGTCATCCAGTTCAACGATGACGGCGCCGGTCTTGACCTCGACCGCATCCGTGCCAAGGCCCGTGACAATGGCTTGATCAGCGCTGATGCAGTGGTCAGCGACGCCGAAGCTGCCGACCTGATTTTCGAACCAGGCTTCTCGACGGCCGATGCGCTGACCGAACTGGCCGGCCGCGGCGTGGGCATGGACATTGTCCGCTCCGAGGCTGCCGCCCTGGGTGGACGGGTCTCGATCGTGACCGAAGCAGGCAAGGGCGCGCGCTTTACCATTCACCTGCCATTGACGCTGTCGGTCACGCAGGTGGTGCTCACCACCAGCGGCACCAAGACCTACGCCGTGCCGTCGATCCTGGTGGAGCAGGTATTGCAGGTCAAGGAGCAGCAGTTGAATGCTGCGCGCGATGCCGGCTTTATCGAGTTCCAGGGCCAGAAGGTGGCGTTGCACTTCCTGCCCAACCTGCTCGGTGATAACGATGCGCACCCGATGGTGCAGCGTTCCGGTCCGGTGCTGGTGCTCAAGCATGGCAATGATCGCCTGGCGGTGCAGGTCGATAACGTGGAAGGCAACCGCGAGGTCGTCATCAAGAACATCGGCCCGCAGCTGTCGCGCATGATCGGCATTGCCGGCGCCACGGTGCTCGGTTCGGGCGAGATCGTGCTGATCCTGAACCCGGTCGCGCTGTCGCATCATATTGACCTGCATCCGCAGCTCAAGCCTGCCGCAGCGATTGCCCATGCCGCCACCCCGGAACTGCGGGCACGCGACTTCGTGGTGATGGTGGTGGACGATTCGCTCACCGTGCGCAAGGTCACCCAGCGCCTGCTCGAGCGTGAAGGCTACCAGGTCATGCTGGCCAAGGACGGTGTGGATGCCCTTGAAAAGCTGCAGGAGACGGTGCCTGACCTGATGCTGGTCGATATCGAGATGCCGCGCATGGATGGTTTCGACTTGACGCGTAACATCCGCGGCAACGACAGCACCGCCGCGGTACCGATCATCATGATCACCTCGCGCACGGCCGACAAGCACCGCAACTATGCGCTGGACCTGGGCGTGAATGCCTACTTCGGCAAGCCGTTCCAGGAAGACATGCTGCTGGCAGCCATCAACGGCCTGCTCAACCGCGAAATGCCGGTCACGATGTAAATCGTTGAGACGCGCAAGCAAGAACGCCCCGGTGACACGGGGCGTTTTTTTTGCTGGTGCCGGCTTGCGCGGCTAGGCGGACTTGACCACTTCGTAGCGCGCCAGCGTCTTTTTGCGCGCTTCATCGTGGGCCACGATCGGTGCCGGATAATTTGCCGCGCCGCCATGCAGCCACGGCGCGTGGATCTGCTTGTCGCTCAGTTTTGCCAGCTGCGGCAGGTAGCGCCTGATGAATTTACCCTGGGCATCAAATTTCTCCGACTGGGTGATGGGATTGAATATGCGGAAAAACGGCTGGGCGTCGCAGCCCGACGAGGCTGCCCATTGCCAGCCGCCGTTGTTGGCGGCAAGATCGTAGTCATTCAGCTGCAGCGCGAAATAACGCTCGCCCCAGCGCCAGTCGATGCCCAGGTCCTTGACCAGGAAGCTGGCGGTGACCATGCGCAGGCGGTTGTGCATGTAGCCGGTGGAATTTAACTGGAGCATGGCCGCGTCCACCAGCGGGTAGCCGGTGCGTCCTTCACACCAGGCTATGAACAGTTCTTCGGCCGCCGGGCCGCTTTCAAATTCGATCGCATCGTAAGCCGGCTTGAACGAGCGCGCCACCACGTGCGGATAGTTAAACAGGATCTGGGCATAGAACTCGCGCCAGATCAGTTCCGAGCGCCACACCTGTGCGCCCTCGCCGCCGGCCCCGTTGGCTATCAGGGTATTGACCGTGCGCACCAGGTGCCGGATCGACAGCGTGCCGAAGCGCAGGTGCACGGACAGGTAGGAGGTGCCCTTGACTGCAGGATAGTTGCGGGCATCGCCATACGGCATGATGCGCGTGATGAAGTCCTCGAACAGCTGGGCGGCGCCGGACATTCCTGCCGGAATGGGCATGCTGGCTTCTTCAAAGCCGATGTCGCCCAGCGCCAGCAATGCCGATGGACCGGTGGGAGGGGCCAGGGCGGCGGCGTGGCGCTCCACGGGCCAGGAATCGAGGCACTCGGGTTCGGCCAGCATGCGCTTGATCCAGGCATTCTTGTACGGCGTAAAGATGGTGAACGTCTTTTCCGCGAGGGTCAGCACTTCATTCTTTTCAAAAATCACGTGGTCCTTGGACAGCAGCAACTGCCGTCCGTCGGCCTGCAAATGGCCGGCCACGGCTTGGTCGCGGGCAATGGCCTGGGGCTCGTAGTCATCATTGGCGAACACGGCGTCCACGTCCAGTTCCCGGGCCAGGGCCGGGATTGTGTCCTGCGCCACCCCGTGGCGGGTGATCAGGTAGCCACCGAGCTGGCGCAGCTGGGCATCGAGTTCAGCCAGGCTGGCGTGGATGAAGCTGACCCGGCGGTCGGCACGGGGCAGCGGCGCGAGAATGTCGCTATCGTAAATAAAGACACAATAGACGTGTCGGGATGAGCTGAGCGCCAGATGCAGTGCGGCATGGTCGAAAGAACGTAGATCCCGGCGGAACCAGACGAGCGATTTGTTGAATGTCATTATCGTGTTAGGGGTCAAGAACAGAACGTGTTTTACTGCGTACCATGACTTTTAGCCATGCCTGGACGGCCCTGGCGCTGGTGATGGGGCCAAATCAGTGTAAACTATCGAAAAGCCCGATGTTTTAGCCGGGATACTAGCAGCAAACCTCACGAGTCGAGGAAGAGAGAGTGATGCGTATGAAGAAAAGCAAAATTGGTAGGACGTCGCCCGTGCCCGGCATGTCGCATGATGATTCGGGCCGGTTCGAGGAAGGCTTCGCTTCTTCTTCCGCCACCTCGCTCAATCTTGCCAACCATTTCCTCATCGCCATGCCATCGATGGATGATCCCGTCTTCGGCGGCGCCGTCGTGTATATCTGCGAGCACAACGACAAGGGCGTGCTGGGCGTGATCATCAACAAGCCCACCGACATGACGATGGAAATCTTGTTCGAGCGCATAGACCTGACCATCACGGACGGCCTGCACAACGATGTCGTCAACGAGCCAATCATGTTCGGCGGCCCGGTCCAGGACGACCGCGGCTTTGTGCTGCACACGCCAGGCGCCCATTATTCTTCCTCGCTTACCGTCACCAGCGAAGTGGCGTTCACCACTTCCATCGACGTGCTGGAAGCGGTCGCCAACGGTTCTGGTCCACAGCGCCTGCTGGTATCGATCGGTTACGCGGGCTGGAGTCCCGGCCAGCTGGAAGAGGAAATCGGCCGCAATGGCTGGCTCACCGTGGGCGCCGACGCCCATGTCCTGTTCGACCTGCCTGCCGAGGAACGCTACACCGCCGCCATCAAGCTGCTGGGCATCGATCCCCTGATGCTTGCCTCCGAGGCCGGTCATGCATAATGGTTGAGCAGGCCGGCACGGGCGCGGTGGAGATCATCCTGGGATTCGACTTCGGCATCAAGCGTATCGGTATTGCCATGGGGAACACGCTGACCGGGCTGGCGCAGCCGCTGGCCGTGGTCAAGGCCATCGACAATGCTGCGCGCTTCCAGCAGATCGGCCAGCTCATCAGCGAATGGCGTCCGGCCCGCCTGGTGGTGGGCGAGCCGCGCCACCCGGACGGGGCCGAGCACGAGATGACCTTGCGCTGCCGCCGGTTTGCCAATCAACTGCACGGCCGTTTCAGCCTGCCGGTGGAACTGGTGGACGAGCGCTATTCCTCGTCCGTCATCCCGTCCCGGCGCGGCGAAGTCATCGACGACAAGGCCGCTGCCATCATTTTGCAACAATACTTTGACGATCATGCCAACCACAACTAGTCACTTCGACGCCGAGGCGCTGTACCGCGAGCTGCTCGAACAGGTCAGGGCCGGCCTGACCCAGGTCCCCAATGCCGCCATTGTCGGCATCCACTCGGGCGGCGCCTGGCTGGCACAGCGCCTGGCCGCGGACCTGGGCCTGGAGCAGCGCAGCGGCTCGATCGACGTGTCGTTCTATCGTGACGACTACGCCAGGAAGGGCCTGCACCCTGACGTCAAGCCGACCCACATTCCATTTAACGTCGATGGCGCTACCATCGTGCTGGTGGACGACGTGCTGTACACGGGCCGTACCACGCGCGCGGCCATCAACGTGCTGTTCGACTATGGCCGCCCGCAGCGCATCATGCTCGCCGCCCTGGCCGACCGCGGCGGGCGCGAACTGCCGGTGGCTGCGGAATTCGTGGGGACCACGGTGGCGTTGGCGCCCCGGCAGTCGCTCTCGCTGGCGCGCTCGCAGGAGGGACAATTTACGCTAACGATAGAAAACGACCATGCTTAATCCGCAACTGAACAAACATGGGGAGCTGCAGCACCTGCTCTCCATCGAAGGCCTGCCCAAGTCCATTGTCAACCACATCCTCGATACCGCGTCGAGCTTTGTCGGCATCTCGGACCGGGAAGTCAAGAAAGTACCGCTCATGCGCGGCAAGAGCGTGTTCAACCTGTTCTTCGAGAATTCCACCCGCACCCGCACCACCTTCGAGATCGCGTCCAAGCGCCTTTCGGCCGACGTCATCAACCTGAATATCCAGGCTTCGTCGGCCAGCAAGGGCGAGTCCCTGCTCGACACCATCGACAACCTGTCGGCCATGCACGCCGACATGTTCGTGGTGCGCCACGCGCAGTCGGGCGCGCCCTACCTGATCGCCAAGCACCTGATCGATACCAGGCAGTCCCATGTCCACGTGGTCAATGCCGGCGACGGCCGCCACGCTCACCCTACCCAGGGCTTGCTGGACATGTACACCATCCGCCACTACAAGAAGGACTTTACCAACCTGACCGTGGCCATCGTGGGCGATATCCTGCACAGCCGTGTGGCGCGTTCGGACATCCATGCCCTGACCACGCTGGGCGTGCCGGAAGTGCGCGCCATTGGCCCGCGCACCCTGCTGCCGGGAGGTCTGGAGCAAATGGGCGTGCGCGTGTTTAACAATATGGACGAAGGCTTGAAGGGCGTGGACGTGATCATCATGCTGCGCCTGCAGAACGAGCGCATGAGCGGCGCGCTGCTGCCGTCGGCCCAGGAATACTTCAAGAGCTATGGACTCACGCCCGAGCGCCTGGCGCTGGCCAGGCCGGACGCCATCGTGATGCATCCGGGCCCCATGAACCGGGGCGTGGAGATTGATTCGGCAGTTGCTGACGGGCCGCAGGCAGTGATCCTGCCGCAGGTAACCTTCGGCATTGCGGTACGCATGGCGGTAATGAGCATCGTGGCAGGGACGCAAGGATGAAACTACATATCAAGAACGGGCGCGTGATCGACCCGGCCAATGGCATCGACAAGGTGCAGGACCTGTTTATCGCCGATGGCAAGATCGCTTCCACCGGCACCGCGCCGGCAGGCTTTGCCGCCGACCAGACCCTCGACGCCGGCGGCCTGGTGGTGGCCCCCGGCCTGGTGGACCTGTCGGCCCGCCTGCGCGAGCCGGGCTACGAATACAAGGCCACGCTCAAGTCGGAACTGCAGGCGGCCATGCAGGGCGGCGTCACCTCGCTGGTATGCCAGCCCGACACCGACCCGGTGCTCGATGAGCCGGGCCTGGTCGAAATGCTCAAGCACCGCGCCAACAAGCTCAATCAGGCGCGCGTGTATCCGCTCGGCGCGCTCACCACGGGGCTCAAGGGCGCGGCGCTGACGGAAATGGCGGAGCTGACGGAAGCGGGCTGCATCGGCTTTTCGCAGGCGGAAGTACCGGTGCTCGACACCTCGGTGCTGCTGCGCGCCCTGCAGTATGCCAAGACCTTTGACTACACGGTCTGGATTCGCCCGCAGGACCCGCATATCGGCAAGGGCGGCATCGCGCACTCGGGACCCCTGGCCTCGCGCCTGGGATTGTCGGGCGTGCCGGTGATGTCCGAGACCATCGCCCTGCACACGCTGTTTGAGCTGGTGCGCGCCACCGGCGCCCGGGTCCACCTGTGCCGCATGTCGTCGGCGGCCGGGCTGGAGCTGGTGCGGGCGGCCAAGAAGGAGGGTCTGCCGGTCAGCTGCGACGTCGGCGCCCACCACGTTCACATGACCGATGCCGACATCGGCTTCTTCGATTCCAACGCGCGCGTCACGCCGCCGTTTCGCAGCCAGCGCGACCGCGATGCGATCCGCGCCGGCCTGCTGGACGGGACCGTGGACGCGATCTGCTCGGACCACACGCCGGTGGACGACGATGAAAAGCTGCTGCCATTCGGGGAAGCGTCGCCCGGCGCCACTGGCCTGGAACTGCTGCTGTCGCTGGCCCTCAAGTGGAGCGACGATTACGCCGGTGCCGACCTGCCACGGGCCCTGGCCAAGGTCACGGTGGATGCCGCGCGCGTGGCTGGCCTGCCGGGCGGCACGCTGTCCATCGGCGCGGCCGCCGACGTGATCGTATTTGATCCGCAGGCGCGCTGGAAGGTCGAGGCAGCGGCACTGGCCAGCCAGGGCAAGCACACCCCGTTTCTCGGCTACGAACTGGCCGGCCAGGTCAGGACAACCATCGTCGGAGGACGGGTGGCCTTTTCGCGCCAGTCATGAGGTCCGGTCGGCAGACACCGCGGTCCGGGTGCTGACCCGGTGATCAGGTACTACTATCGCCTGGCGCGCGTCATCCTGCATCTTGTGGCCGGCCTGGCGGCGTGCGCGCTGTTCTTCCCGTGGGCAGGCGCCGCGTGGCGCGACCGCACGGTGCAGCGCTGGTCACGCCGGCTGCTGGCCATTGCCGGGGTGCGTGTGCGCCAGGAAGGCGGCGTGCCCGCGCTGGAGCACGCGATGATCGTTGCCAACCACGTATCCTGGCTCGACATCTTTGTCATCAATTCGCTGCATCCCTGCCACTTCGTGGCCAAGAGCGAAATCCGCGAGTGGCCGGTACTGGGATGGCTGGCGGAGAAGGGCGGAACCGTGTTCCTTGCGCGCGGCAACCGGCGCGAATTGCGCCACATCTTCAAGGGCATGGTCGCCGCTTTGCAGGCCGGCGAGCGGGTCGCATTTTTCCCGGAGGGGACCACGGCAGCGCAGGGCACGGTGCTGCCGTTCCACGCCAACCTGTTCGAGGCGGCGGTGGACGCCGGCGTGCTGGTGCAGCCTTATGCCGTGCGCTACCTGGATCAGGACGGCGGCCTGCACGCGGCGGTGGACTTCACCGGCGACACCACGTTTGCACAAAGCATGAAGGCAGTGCTGTCCGGGCCACCCATCGAAGCGCGCCTGACCTGCCTGGCGCCGCTGCAAGGCGCAGGCGCTCACCGGCGCGAGCTGGCGCAGGCCGCGCACAACGCGGTGGCGGCGGTGCTGGAGCGCTAGTGTCCCGAGTTGGCGATTCTCGCCGCTTCAAATCAACGACCTTGCAAGCCAAAACACTAGGCCCGGGGGCCACCGTGGCGTTTGTATTGCGGGCAGTCGACGTCGATCAGGACGCGGGTATCGAGGCATACTGCGGTCAGCCGGCCGCCCCATACGCAGCCGCTGTCCAGTCCCACCACATCACTGCGGTGCAGCACGCCCAGCGCAGACCAGTGACCGAACACGATGGGGGTGCCTGCGCTTTGACGGTTGGGCAGGTCGAACCAGGGCAGCAGCCCGGAGCCAGGTGGCGCACCGGCGCTTTCCTTCTGCTTGAAATCCATGACGCCGTCCGGGGTGCACAGGCGCATGCGGGTGAGCGCATTGACGATGCAGCGCAGGCGCGCGATGCCGGTCAGGCTGTCGTCCCAGCGGTCCGGCTCATTGCCATACATCTGGCCGAGGAAGTCCATCCATCCGGGGCCGCGCAGTACGGCTTCGACTTCGCCGGCCAATTCCAGGGTGCGCTCGGCACTCCACTGCGGCAGCACGCCGGCATGGACCAGCAGGTGGCCCTTGGCCATCAGTGCCAGCGGGCGGTGGCGCAGCCAGTCCAGCAGTTCGGCGCGGTCGGGCGCGGCCAGGATATCGTTTAGCGTGTCGGACGGCGAGACCGACTGGGCGCCGCATGCCACCGCCAGCAGGTGCAGGTCATGGTTGCCCAGCACTGCGTCCACCTGCCCGCCGGGGGCGCGCGACATGGCCGCCACCTGGCGCAGGGCAGTGAGCGACTCCGGGCCGCGATTGATCAGGTCACCGACATAGATAATGCGCGCGCCGCCGGGCGCGTCGTCGGCGATTCGCTTGAGCAGAACGGCCGCTTCGTGGGCGCATCCCTGCAGATCGCCGATGGCGTACGTTTTCATGGTAGGGTTAAAAATGGTCAGGGTTTGCCAGTTTCACATAGAATTGCGGTTTAACTCTACAACATAGCAGGCCCAGTCATGATTTTAGTAACGGGCGGCGCCGGCTTTATCGGCGCCAATTTTGTCCTTGACTGGTTTGCCGGCTGCAATGAGCCGGTGGTCAATCTCGACAAGCTGACCTATGCAGGCAATCTGAGCAATCTCGCTTCATTGGAAGGCGACGAACGCCACGTCTTTGTGCACGGCGATATCTGCGACAGCCGGCTGGTTCTGGACTTGCTGAATAAATTCCGGCCACGCGCCATTGTGCATCTGGCCGCGGAAAGCCATGTCGACCGCTCAATCCGCGACCCCGCCATATTTATTGAAACGAATATCAACGGCACTTTCACGTTGCTGGAAGCGGCTAGAAGCTACTGTTCCACGCTCGCTCCGGGCGAACGGTCGGGGTTTCGCTTTCTGCATGTCTCAACCGACGAGGTGTACGGGTCGCTGGGCGCGAGCGACCCCGCTTTCACGGAAAGAACGGCCTTTGCACCCAACAGCCCCTATTCGGCGTCCAAGGCGGCGGCAGACCATCTGGTGCGCGCTTATCATCGCATGTACGGCCTGCCGACTCTGACAACCCATTGCTCCAACAATTACGGTCCGTTCCAGTATCCGGAAAAACTCATTCCGCTCATGATTGCCAATGCGGTAAGTGGCAAACCCTTACCGGTGTACGGAGACGGCAACCAGGTGCGCGACTGGCTGTATGTCAGTGACCATTGCGCAGCCATACGGTGCGTGCTCGATGGCGGAACACCCGGCGAAGTGTATAACGTGGGAGGGGGCTGCGAAAAAACCAATATCGAGATTGTCCATATCTTGTGCGATATACTGGACAGGCTCATTCCCAGGCAGACCAGCTATCGCGCCCAGATTCGTCACGTACAGGATCGCCCTGGTCATGACCGGCGCTATGCTATTGATTCCTCAAAACTTGAGCGCGAGCTGGGCTGGACGCCGATTGAATCGTTCGAAACCGGCATGGTCAAAACTGTGGCATGGAACCTGAATCATCGGGACTGGGTTGCGGCGATGGCTGGGAAGGAAGTTGCCGACCATGCATAATCCTGTCAAGCGCAAGGGCATCATCCTGGCAGGTGGCTCAGGAACACGGCTCTATCCGGTAACCGTCAGCGTCTCCAAGCAGTTGCTCCCGGTGTACGACAAGCCCATGATCTATTACCCGCTCACCACCTTGATGCTGGCAGGAATCCGGGAGATTCTCGTCATTTCCACACCGGCCGACACGCCGCGTTTCCAGGAACTGCTCGGCGATGGCGCCCAGTGGGGCATCAGCCTGCGCTATGCAGTCCAGCCTTCTCCTGACGGGCTGGCCCAGGCATTCATTATCGGCCGGTCTTTTGTGGACGGGCAGCCTTCGGCGCTTATCCTTGGCGACAACATCTACTATGGGCATGGCCTTGATCAAAGGCTCAATATGGCCAGCGCGCAGCAGGACGGGGCCACCGTTTTCGCGTATCACGTGCAAGACCCGGAGCGTTATGGCGTGGTGGAATTTGACGCCGGCCGGCGCGCGATCAGTATTGAAGAAAAGCCGCAGCAGCCAAAATCCCCTTACGCAGTGACGGGCCTGTATTTTTATGACCAGCAGGTGTGCGACATCGCCGCGCAGATCACACCATCGGCGCGTGGCGAACTGGAAATTACAGATATTAATCGGGCTTATTTAGAGGCTGGCAAGCTGGCCGTGGAAGTCATGGGACGCGGTATGGCCTGGCTTGACACCGGCACCCATGAATCCTTGCTTGATGCGTCACATTTCATCGCCACTATCGAAAAGCGGCAGGGTTTGAAAGTTGCCGTACCTGAAGAAATTGCTTATCGTAAGGGTTATATTTCAGCCAGTGACTTGGAGCAACTGGCAGCGCCGCTGAAACAGAATGGTTATGGGCGATATCTCCTTCAAGTTCTCCAAGATAAAATATTCTAATGAAAATTACCCCTACCGCCATCCCGGAAGTGCTGATTCTGGAACCCCAGGTGTTTGGCGATGACCGTGGCTTTTCGTTTGAGAGCTTTAATGCGCGCCGGTTTGAACAACTCACTGGCGTGCCAGCCAATTTCGTGCAGGACAATCACTCGCGATCAGCCAAGGGAGTCTTGCGGGGATTGCATTACCAGATCCGCCAACCCCAAGGAAAACTGGTGCGCGTGCTGTCCGGGGCCATTTTCGATGTGGTTGTGGACATGCGGCGCTCCTCGCCATTCTTTGGCCGATGGGTCGGTGCTGAACTGTCGGCCGAGAATCGGCATCAAATCTGGGTCCCGCCCGGTTTCGCCCACGGCTTTGTCGTCACCAGCGAAACTGCAGAGTGCGCATACAAGACCACGGATTACTGGGCCCCGGAATTCGAGCGCGCGGTAATCTGGAACGATCCGGCCCTGGCTATCGACTGGCCATTGGAGGGTGCTCCCATGTTATCCGGAAAGGACAGTCAGGGGACGCTGTTTGCCGATGCCGAGTACTTCGAATGAAAATCCTGCTCACCGGTGCGACCGGGCAGGTGGGCCATGAGCTCGAACGGTCGCTGCAGGTGCTGGGCGAGGTGGTGGCCCCCGGGCGCGCCCTCCTGGATCTGGGAGATCTTGACCAGTTGCGTACCGTTATCAGGGCGATGCGCCCCCAGCTGATTGTCAACGCCGCAGCCTATACCAATGTCACCCTGGCGGAAACCCAGGGGGCGCTGGCGCACCGCATCAATGCGTTGGCGCCAGGCCTGATGGCAGCAGAAGGGCGCCGGCTCGGTGCGCCACTCGTGCATTTTTCCACCGATTATGTTTTTGATGGTGGCAAAGCGGGGCCTTACCTGGAAACCGATCAGACCAATCCGCTCAATAGCTACGGCGCCAGCAAGCTGGCCGGGGAGCGCGCTATTGCCGAGTCGGGCGCTGCGCACCTCATCTTGCGCGCCAGTTGGGTGTATGGCTTGCGCGGCAATAATTTTCTTACCACCATGCTGCAATTGGCGCGCGAGCGCCACGAACTGCGTGTGGTTTCTGATCAGCATGGCGCCCCCACCTGGAGCCGGACCATTGCAGACTGCACAGCTGCGGTATTGCTGCAGGCGCGCACTGGTGGCCAGGCATGGTGGGAGCGTCATGGCGGCATTTACCACATGAGTGCGGGCGGGCAGACCAGTTGGTATGGATTTACCAAAGCAATCCTTGCCCGATCCGGTTTGGCGTGTCAGGTGATACCGATATCCACTGCCGAGTATGGCGGCGCGGCGCGGCGCCCGGCCAATTCAATGCTGAATACGGATAAACTCACGTCCCGGTTTTGCGCAATCCCGGCGTGGGACACGGCATTACAATTGTGCCTCAACGGGTACGCTCAAAAAAGGTGATCTGGATACCAGCCAATGGCGGATTGCTGGACTACGGGTGCCGGCGCGGCTCACCCCATTTGCTTAATCCCTGAAAGTTTATGTTTATTGTTCTTTGTCATTCGGGATAGGTGGCGGCGAGGTAAGGTGCATTTTCAGGATTCCAGATGTCTTATTTTGCGCAATAAGACTGGCAATAAGATGCGAATGTAGTATATTGCGACAATTGGTGAGTTTTCACCTAATCTGATTCAACTCTCATTCAAGGAACGATGATGGATCTGTCTAATATGTCCGTTGGCGACTTACGCAACCTGCAGGACCAAATCAAACAGGAAATGAAAAAGCGCGAGCACCAGGAAGTCGCAAAAGCGCGCGAACAGATCCTGGCAATCGCCCAAAGTGTCGGCGTACCCTTGAAAGACCTGATCGCATCGGCCCCCCGCGCCAAGAGCGGCACCGTGGCCGTGCGCTTCCGCCACCCGGATAATGCGTCCCAGCAATGGACCGGGCGCGGACGCCAGCCAAAATGGGTCAAGGAATGGGTCGATGGCGGCAAATCCATCGACAAGCTGCGCGTAGGCTGAATGTCCGGGCAAGATTCATGTAATTGACACTGCCCCGGTAGCGGCAGGATTCGCGGGCCATTTTCCAAACGGCCCCGCTTGCCGCTACAATACGCTTCAATAGTTTTCAATCTGATATTTCCCCACATTTCATGCCTGCCTGTCATCGCCCCGTGCGATGCGGCCCATTTCCAGGGTTCCTGATGCTTCCAATTTCCAAGACCATTTTCAAAGCCTATGACATCCGCGGCGTGATCGGCTCCACGCTCGACGCTGGCGTGGCCGGCAAGATCGGCCAGGCTTTCGGCCGCGCCGCCCTGGCCAAAGGCGAACGCACGGTCGTCATCGGCCGCGACGGGCGTCTGTCCGGGCCGGAACTGTCTGCCGCGCTGGCCGCCGGCTTGCAGGCGGCAGGCGTGGACGTCATCGACCTGGGCGTGGTTGCCACTCCCATGGTGTATTTCGGCACCAATGTGCTGGGCGCTGCCTCGGGCATCATGGTCACCGGCAGCCATAATCCACCTGACTACAATGGTTTCAAGATGGTACTGGCCGGCGAAGCCATTCACGGCGCCACCATCACGGCCCTGTACGAGAGCATTCAAGCCCATGACGGCAGCGTTGCCGCCACCCCGGGCAGCTACAGCACATACGACATCAAGGAACAGTACCTGCAGCGCGTCATTGGCGACGTCAAGATCAGCCGTCCCATGAAAATTGCCGTTGACTGCGGCAATGGTGTGGCCGGCGCATTTGCCGGCGACCTGTATCGCGGCATGGGCTGCGAAGTCATCGAGCTGTTCTGCGAAGTCGACGGCAACTTCCCGAATCACCACCCGGACCCCGCGCATCCGGAAAACCTGCAAGACCTGATTCGCTGCCTGCAGGAGACCGACGCCGAAATCGGCATTGCCTTTGACGGTGACGGCGACCGCCTCGGCGTGGTGACCAAGGATGGCCAGATCATTTATCCTGACCGCCAGATGATGCTGTTTGCCGCAGATGTCCTGGTCCGTAATCCGGGTGCCCAGATCCTGTATGACGTCAAATGCACGCGCCACCTGGCGCCGTGGATCGCCAAACATGGCGGCGAGCCGCTGATGTGGAAGACTGGCCACTCGCTGGTCAAGGCCAAGCTGCGCGAAACCGGCGCGCCGCTGGGCGGTGAAATGAGCGGCCACATTTTCTTCAAGGAGCGCTGGTACGGCTTTGACGACGGCCTGTATTCAGGCGCCCGCCTGCTGGAGCTGCTCACCCGTGTGGAAGACCCGTCGGCGCTCATGAACGCGCTGCCGCAGTCCGACAGCACGCCGGAACTGCACCTGCACCTGAAGGAAGGCGAGAATGTCACCCTGATGGATCACTTGCGCGCCAACGCCACTTTCCCCGGTTCCGAGCGCATCATCGATATCGATGGCCTGCGCGTGGAGTACCCGGATGGATTCGGGCTGGCCCGCTCGTCCAACACCACGCCGGTGATCGTGATGCGCTTTGAAGCGGAAACGCCGGTGGCGCTGGCCCGCATCCAGGCTGAGTTCAAGCGTGTCATCCTGGCCGCCAGGCCAGACGCGCAGCTGCCGTTTTAAGCCGTGAAGATCCTGCTGGTGCGCGTCTCCTCGCTGGGGGACGTGCTGCACAATCTGCCGATGGTGGCCGACATCTTGCGCAACCATCCCGGCGCCACCATCGACTGGGTGGTGGAGGAAGGCTATGTCAGCCTGGTGCGGCTGAACCCGGGTGTGCGCAGGATTATTCCGTTTGCCCTGCGGCGCTGGCGCAAGAGCCTTGGCAATCCTGCCACCCGGGCCGAGATCAAGGCCTTCTATCGCACCCTGCGTGAAGAAGCGTACGACTACGTGTTCGACACCCAGGGCTTGCTCAAGACGGGCCTGATCATGGGCGCGGCGCGCGTGGTCAAGGGCGGCGCCAAGGTGGGCCTGGCCAACGGCAGCGAAGGCTCCGGCTATGAAGGCATTTCGCGCCTGTTCCATACCAGGAGCATCCGGCTCGACCCACGCACCCATGCAGTGGCGCGCGGCCGGCTGGTCGCGGCCGCCGCGCTCGGCTACCAGGCCGACAGCGCGCCCGACTTTGGCCTGCCGTCGCCGGACGCGGCCAGCAGGTGCGACTGGATGCCGGCTGCGCCCTATGCCGTGTTTTTCCATGGGACCGCAGGCGCGTCCAAGAAGTGGGCCACCGAGAACTGGGTCGCGACCGGCAAGGCGCTCGCGCCAATGCCGGTGCTGCTGCCATGGGGCTCGCCGGGCGAGAAATACGAGGCCGAGATGTTGGCCGCCAACCTGCCGCACGCGCAGTTGCTGCCCCAACTGTCGATGATGGACGCGGTAGCGCTGGCCCGCAATGCGGCGCTGGCCATCGGCGTCGATACCGGCCTGACCCACATCGCGGCGGCCTTCGGGCGCCCCACGGTGGAAATCTACTGCGACTCGCCCAAGTGGAAGACCGAGGGCAACTGGTCGCCCGTCATCGTCAACCTGGGCGACAAGGGCGCGCCGCCCTCGGCCCAGGCCGTGATCGAGGCCGCGCGCGGCCTGCTGGACCGGTCCTGATGCGGCATCTGTACACGCTGCTGTGGTGCCTGGCGCTGCCGCTGGTCCTGGCGCGGCTGTGGTGGCGTGGGCGCAAGGAGCCCGGCTACCGCCAGCATTGGCGCGAACGCCTGGGCTTTTACGGCAAAGCGATCGCGCCGCGCCACACCCTGTGGGTGCACGCGGTGTCGGTCGGTGAAACGCGCGCCAGCGAGCCGCTGGTGGATGCACTGCTGGCACAGTGGCCCGAAAGCCGCATCATCCTGACCCACATGACCCCTACCGGGCGCGCCACCGGCAAGGCCCTGTTTGCGCGCCATGGCGAGCGTGTGCTGCAGGCCTATCTGCCCTACGACATTCCGTTCATGGTGCGCCGCTTCATCGGCCACTTCGCGCCGCGCGTGTGCATCCTGATGGAGACTGAAGTGTGGCCCAACCTGGTCGCCGCCTGCCATCCGGCGGTGCCGGTGGCGCTGGTCAATGCCCGCCTGTCGGCGCGCTCGCTGCGGCGCGGCCGCAAGTTTGGCGTTCTCATGACCGACGCGGCCGAAGCGCTGGCGCTGGTGGCTGCCCAGACCGAGGCCGACGCTGCGCGCGTGCGCGCGCTCGGCGCGCGCCAGGTGGCCGTCACCGGCAGCATCAAGTTTGATGTGGTGGTGCCGCAAGCGGCGCTGGAGCTGGGCGCAGCGTGGCGCCGCAGCATGGGAGAGCGCAAGGTGATGCTGTGCGCCAGCACGCGTGAAGGCGAGGAGGCGCTGATCCTGGACGCGTTCGCGCCCTGGCTGGCGCAGCTTGACGCCCCCCTGCTGGTGATCGTGCCGCGCCATCCGCAGCGCTTTGACGATGTCGCGGCGCTGGTCGCCGCGCGCGGGCTGACGCTTGCGCGCCGCTCGCTGCTGGGCGAATCAGCAGTCAGCGAGCAGGTGCTGCTGGGCGACTCGATGGGCGAAATGTTCGCCTACTACGCCGCCTGCGAGCTGGCCTTTATCGGCGGCAGCCTGCTGCCCCTGGGTGGCCAGAACCTGATCGAAGCATGCGCGCTTGGCAAGCCGGTCCTGACCGGTCCCCATACCTTCAATTTCGAGCTTGTCACGCAGGAGGCGATTGCCGCCGGCGGCGCCCTATGCGTGGCGGATGCCAAAGAGTTAGTTAAACAAGCGCGCAGATTATTGGTGGATGAAACGGCAAGGACGGCCATGGGAGAAGCCGGCGCCGCCTTTGCAGGCCAGCACCGGGGCGCGACAGCGCGCACAGTTGGTTTGCTGCGACACATAATTGCCTGACCACTGGTACCATGTCCTCACAATAAAAAGAGGGGATTGTCATGTCGCGGTTGAATCAAGCTTCACAAGCCGGCAGTAACGCTGCCGGGGCGCCGTTATGGCGCGAAGGCTCGCCCGGTGGACGTCGCATGGACGCTGCCTATCCGGATGCGGGCGAGGTCGGCGAGACCTTGCCGGCCGCTGCCGAAGAACTGCATTTCAAGGTGCGCTATGCGCTGCCTGAATACGTGAGCTTCATGTGGCAGCACGCGGGTTACCTGATCCGCCGCCGCCGCATCGGCAAATTCGCCACCTGGTGGATGCTCACCAAGAGCACCTCGGCCGCGGCCATGCATTTTGTGGCGCAGGGCCGCTCGCGCCACCTGTACGACTTCCTGGTCGATGTCCACGGCATCGTGCGTACCAGCGGCACCGGCGTCACCCTGGTGCCGTGGGGCGACGTCATCGCCATCCGGCGCTATACCAATGGCTACATGATGGTGCTCAAGCGCGGCACCCTGCCGGTGCCGTTTCGCTGCCTCGATACGGCCCAGACCCGTCTCATGGAGGTGTTCGCGGCCACCGTCAAGGCTTCGCGCCACGCGTGAGCGCCACGGCTGCGCCGCCAGGCGCAGCGGGCCGCATCAGGTAAATAGCACGGGCAATTCCTGCGAGCGCTGGCGCAGCGCCGTCTTGGCCCCGTCGTAGTCCGGATAAACCGATGCCACCGTGGCCCAGAACCTCGGGCTGTGGTTCATTTCCTTCAGGTGTGCCAGTTCATGTGCCACCACATAATCAATCAGCGGCAGCGAAAAATGCACCAGGCGCCAGTTCAGGCGAATGTTGCCACCCACAGTGCATGAGCCCCAGCGGGTCCCGGCCGACGACAGCGTCAGCGAGGCGTACGACACGCCCAGGCGCTGCGCATACGCGTCCATGCGTTCTGCAAAGATGCGCCTGGCCTGGTCGCGATACCAGATCTTGACGCGTTCCTTGAGCTGCCATTCGGCCAGCCCGGGCACCACGCCAATGGTCAGCACCTGCGCCTGGCCGTCAAACACGCAGCTGCTGCGGGTGGCCTCCACCAGGCGCAGTGTGATCTCGCCGCCCAGGTAGGGCAGCCGGGCGCCATCGATCCACTGCACCGGGGGCGTCTGCTGGCGCGCCGCGCGCCGCTCGCCCCGTTCCTGCAGCTTGGTCAGGATCCAGCGCTGCTTGGCGCGGATCGCATTGTCGATTTCGGCCAGCGTGATGCGGCGCGGCGCCGTGACGCGCAAGCCGTTATCGTCAATCATGAAGCCGATCGAGCGCCGGCTGGAGCGGCGCAATTCAAATTCGAGGCTATGAGGGCCAAGCTGGATGCGGCGCAGTGGCGGCGCGTCCGGGGCAGGGGTGGGGACCGGCAGTACCACCCTGGGTGGCGCCGGCGGCGCCTTGAACAGGGGCTGGGGCGGCGCGGGCCGGGGCGCAGGCGCCGCCGGTTCGAGCGCCGCGTAGAAGTCCTGCGCGAACAGCTCGAGCTGCGCCGGATTGATCCTGGCCTGACGGGTGTCAGGCTCGTTAGACGACGCCCGTATCAGGGCGCCGACTTCGCTGAGCCAGCGCTGTAGACGTGGGGCGAAATGACGCGCATTTCTGATTCTATCCAATTTTCTACCTCTTGCATCATGCTCTCGGCCGTGTGGCCGGCGGGCGAAATCGGCTTGCCGATAGAGACCGTAATTACGCCGGGGCGCTTCAGGAACGACTTCTTGGGCCAGCACTCGCCTGAATTATGCGCGATCGGTATGACAACCGTGTTGGTTTCGACAGCCAGGCGCGTGCCGCCGCTTTTGTATTTGCCCTTTTCGCCAACCGGGATCCGGGTCCCTTCCGGGAACATGATAATCCATTGTCCGTCAGCGAGCCGGCGTTTGCCATGTTCCACCACATGCTTGAACGCGTTCTTGCCCTGGCTGCGGTCAATCGGGATCATGCGCAGCAGGTACATGGCCCAGCCAAAGAAGGGAATGTAGAGGATCTCGCGCTTGAACACATACACCAGCGGGCGGGTGAGGTTGGGCAGCAGGAAAATGGTCTCGAACGCCGACTGGTGCTTCGACAGCACGATGGCCGGGGCGTCGGGCAGGTTTTCGCGGCCCTTGAACTGGTAGTGGATGCCGCAAATGACCTTGGCGCACCAGATGATGAAAACGTTCCAGCGCGAGGTGACCCAGAAGCGCTTGTTGTAGGGCAGGGGCGCGGCCAGAAAGCACACGCAGGCCCACACGATTGTGGCGACAACCATCACCACCATGAACAGCAGGGAACGCAGGAACAGGGTCACTTTAAGCAAAACAGTCTCCGGATGCAGCCATAAAAAAAAGCGGTCAGATATTGAAGGACAGGGGCGCTGGCGCCTTGAGCAGCTCGCCCACCATGGCGGCCAGGTCGGGATAGACGCGGGTGCCGGGCGGCAGGCCGCCCGTTTCCGACGTCTTTTGCCCCTTGCCGGTCAGGACCAGGTGCGGCGCGCAGCCACTGATGAAACCTGCCTGCAGGTCGCGCAGGGAGTCGCCCACCGTGGGTACGCCCTTGAGGCTGATCTTGAAGCGCTTCGAGATTTCGTCGAACATCCCGGGCTTGGGCTTGCGGCAGTCGCAGTTGTCAATCGCCGCATGCGGGCAAAAGAAGATGGCATCGATATCGGCGCCCACCTGCTGCGCCATCATGTGCATCTTCTGGTGGATGGCGTTCAGGGTGCGCATGTCGAACAGCTCGCGCGCGATGCCCGACTGGTTGGACGCCACCACCACCCGGTAGCCGGCCTGGTTCAGCTGGGCGATTGCCTCCAGCGAGCCGGGAATGGGTATCCATTCGGCCGGCGACTTGATAAAGGCGGGCGAGTCGTGGTTGATGACGCCGTCGCGGTCGAGGATGATCATCTTCATGCGCGGCGGTCCTCAGGTGGCCAGCTTGGAAATGTCGGCCACCCGGTTCATCATCGCGTGCAGCGACGACAGCAGTGCCAGACGGTTGTTGCGCAGGGCCGGGTCGTCGGCCATGACCATCACGCCATTGAAAAAGGCGTCGACATCATCGCGCAGCTGGGCCAGCGTCTTGAGCGTGCCGGTGAAGTCGCGCGTGGCAAAGGCGCCGTCCACCTGCGGGCGCACGCGGGCAATGGCGGCAAACAGCGCCTTTTCCGCGTCTTCCTGCAGCAGGCTTTCCGATACTTCGCCAATGGCGACATCGGTTTTCTTGAGGATGTTGGTGATGCGCTTGTTGGCAGCTGCCAGCGAGGCCGATTCCGGCAGCGCGGCAAAGGCCTGCACCGCCTCCAGGCGCTCGACGATGTCGTGCAGGCGATCGAGGTCGTCCACCAGCACCGCTTCCACTTCGCTCGGCGTAAAGCCGCGCTCGCGCAGGATGCCGCGCATGCGGTCGATCATGAAGGCGCGCACTTCCTTGACCGGGTCGACATAGCCGGCAATGCCGGTAAAGCGCGCGTTGGCCAGTTCCAGCAAATGCGAGATGGAGATGTCCATGCGCTTTTCAATCAGCATGCGCAGCACGCCCAGGGCATGGCGGCGCAGTGCGAACGGGTCTTTTTCGCCCGTTGGCTGCAGGCCGATGCCCCAGATGCCCACCAGCGTTTCGAGCTTGTCTGCCAGGGCCACCACGGTCCCGGTATTGGTCGATGGCAGGCTGTCGCCGGCAAAGCGCGGCTGGTAGTGTTCGGTCGCGGTCAGGGCCACTTCGTCGGCTTCGCCGTCATGGCGCGCGTAGTAGGTGCCCATGATGCCTTGCAGCTCGGGGAATTCGCCCACCATGTCGGTCAGAAGGTCGGCCTTGGACAGCAGGGCGCCCCGCTCAGCCAGCGCGGCGTCGTAGTTGAGCGCCAGGGCGATGTCGATCGCCAGGGCCACCACGCGCTTCGAGCGTGCCGCCTGGGTGCCCAGCTTGTTGTGGTAGACGACGTTTTCCAGCAGTGGCAGGCGCTCGGCCAGCGACTTCTTTTTGTCCTGCTCAAAGAAGAACTTGGCGTCCGACAGGCGCGGACGCACCACGCGTTCATTGCCGCCAATGATGTGCTGCGGGTCGCCGGTGGCGATGTTGGACACGATCAGAAAGCGCGAACGCAGCTTGCCGGCGGCGTCGGTCAGCGCAAAATACTTTTGATTGGTCTGCATGGTGAGGATCAGGCATTCCTGCGGCACGGCCAGGAATTCTTCCTCGAAGTGGCACTCGTACACCACCGGCCACTCGACCAGGGCGCTGACTTCTTCGAGCAGCGATTCGGGCATGAGCACCTTGTCGTCACCGGCGGCAGAGAGCAGGGCAGCGCGGATCTTTTCCTTGCGCCCTTCGATGTTGGCAATGACCTTGCCTTCGGTTTCCAGCGTGGCGGCGTACTGCTCCGCGTGCGCGATGGGCAGCGCCGCGCCATCGGTCAGGAAGCGGTGGCCCAGCGTTTCGCGCCCGGCCGTCAGGCCAAGCAGCGTGACCGGCACCACCTGCTCGCCGTGCAGGGCGATCAAGCTGTGCGCGGGGCGCACGAACTGCACGGTGCTGCCGTCCGGACGCTGGTAGCTCATGAGCTTTGGAATGGGCAGCTTGGCACTCGACTCTTCGAGCGCCGCCTGCAGGCCCGTATGCAGGGCGCTGCCGGCCACGCTGCGCGTGTAGAACAGGCTCTCGGCCTTGCCGTCGGCGGCGCGCTCCAGCGCGCTGATGTCCAGGTCCGCCAGGCCCATGGCTGCCAGCTTCTTGGCCAGCGGCGCAGTGCCCTTGCCGTCGGCGTCCAGGGCCACCGACACCGGCAGCACCTTTTCGCGCACCGACTTGTCGGGCGAGGTGGCGCGGACATTGGTGATGGACACGGCCAGGCGGCGTGGCGAGGCGTAGGCCGTGGCCACGCTGGCTTCATCGAGGAAGTCGCGTGTTTTCAGGCCGTTGACGATACCGGCGGCAAAGGCCGCGCCCAGTTTGACCAGTGCCTTTGGCGGCAGTTCTTCGGTCAGCAGTTCGACGAGTAGTGTGTGGTTCATGGTTGTTCTTCTTTTAGACGGCGGCAGCGCTCTTGGGAGCCATCGGGAATCCCAGCTTTTCGCGGGAGTCGTAGTAGGCCTGGGCGACCAGGCGCGACAGGGTGCGCACACGCCCGATATAGGCGGCGCGCTCGGTCACCGAAATGGCGCCGCGCGCGTCGAGCATGTTGAAGCTGTGCGAGGCGCGCATGATCTGCTCGTAGGCCGGCAGCGTCAGCTGCAGTTCGATCAGGCGCTTGGCTTCCGACTCGTGGTTGGCAAACTGCGCGAACAGCAGTTCGGTGTTCGCATGCTCGAAATTGTAGGTCGACTGCTCCACCTCGTTCTGATGGTAGACGTCGCCGTACGACAGGCGTTTCACCTCGCCGTTTTCTTCCCACTCGGTCCATACCAGGTCGTACACGTTCTCCACGCCCTGCAGGTACATGGCCAGGCGCTCGATGCCGTAGGTGATTTCGCCCAGCACCGGTTTGCAGTCAAGGCCGCCCACTTGCTGGAAGTAGGTGAACTGGGTCACCTCCATGCCATTGAGCCAGACTTCCCAGCCCAGGCCCCAGGCGCCCAGGGTCGGGCTTTCCCAGTCGTCTTCCACGAAGCGCACGTCATTTTTTTTCAGGTCCAGACCGAGCGCTTCAAGCGAACCGAGGTACAGGTCCAGGATGTTTTCCGGCGCCGGCTTGAGCACTACCTGGTACTGGTAGTAGTGCTGGAGGCGGTTGGGGTTCTCGCCGTAGCGGCCATCCTTGGGGCGGCGCGATGGCTGCACATACGCGGCGCGCCAGGGTTCCGGACCAATCGCGCGCAGGAAGGTGCCGGTGTGAAAAGTACCGGCCCCGACTTCCATGTCGTAGGGCTGGAGCAGGGCGCAACCCTGCTTGTCCCAGTAGGATTGCAAGGTCAGGATGATTTGTTGGAATGTGAGCATCTTGGTGGCTGCCGCGCGCAAAACGCACGATGTAGGTTTGCTAAAACGACCAATTTTAGCGGGTTTGGCGCGTTTTCGGGGCTGCGCGCCGGAACTATGTGATCTTTTATGGCATTTTCCCGTGTCTGCGATCGCTGCGGCACTTTCTCAGGCGAAAATTAAACTCGCGGGAACTTGCCAATTGAGTATCATGTCCGTGGCGTCCTTGCCAAACCACTTTTTTGCACCCACCACATGAACACTCCCCTTGTGCGCGCACCGCTGTTGTTGCTGGCTGTTGCCGCTTGCAGTTATGCCGTTCACCTGTCCGCGCAGGCGCAACGATCCCCGGGGTCCGGGCGTATCACGACGCAGCTGGGCGGCGCACAGCCGCCGCGCGACGAGTCTTTTTTACCGTATCGGCCTTTGCTGGAGGTGCAACACCATTTGCGCAAATCCATGCCGGCCGAATCGCCACGGGTGGATGCCTGGTACCGCGCCAGTTTCCCGGGAATGTCGGAAGCCGAGCGTGACGCCTATGTGCCGGCCGACAATGCCCTGACCCTGGTAAGCCGCTCGACAACAGTCAACATCCCCATTCGCCGGGGTGCCTATTTTGCGCTTCCCGAGTTACAGGACGCCTACGACGAGAAGGCCAAGCTGCTGATCGGCGGCGAGCGCACGGTCTGGGTTGGCGTGTGGTGGACGCTGCGCGTGCCGGACAGCCGGCAAGTGTCGTATGGCGATATCGTCAGCGCCAGGGCGCAGATCGCCGCCGTGCAAAACCGGATCTCCAACTATTCGCCACCCATGCTCAAGGCAGTCAAACGCAATCCCTACGATGGCATCAAGGCGTGCTTTCACGGAGACGACGGCGGCGCCATCCTGGTCAATGGCGAGGCGCGTGCCGATGCAGTGGACGGGTCGTGCAAGGTGTTGTTCAGCGACAGCCGCATCGCCAATGACGCCACCATCGCCTTTGCCGGCCCGGTGACCGCGGTCAGTTTCATCGACCGCCGCTTTTACACTCGCAGCAAGTAGTTCGCTATGCTGGTGGCGCCGCCCGCCGGCGCCATGACAACAGTCCGGCAGCGGCGAGCGCGAGCGCGCCCAGGAGCAGAAAAGTGTAATTGCCAAAGCGGATGAAGGGCGTCATGCCGCCCATGCCCTGCACTGTCGTCCTGAGTGCGCCGTACTCGTAATTGGGCACTGACGCCACCACATTGCCGCGCCCGTCGATCACGGCCGTGGCACCGGTGTTGGTGGCGCGCAGCATGGGGCGCCCCGTTTCGATGGAGCGCATCTGTGAAATCTGCAGGTGCTGCGGAATGGCCACCGACTCTCCGAACCAGGCCAGGTTCGAGACGTTGAGCAGCATGGTGGCGGGACGCGCACTGCTGCGCAGCTGCAGGGCGATTTCTTCGCCAAACACGTCTTCGTAGCAGACATTGGGCAGCACCAGCTGGTCCTTGACCGGGAATGGCGCCTGGACCTCGGCCCCGCGCGTCATGTCGGCCAGCGGCATGCGCATCATGTCGACAAACCAGCGAAAGCCGGCGGGGACGAATTCGCCAAACGGCACCAGGTGCTGCTTGTCGAAGCGGTAGGCCCGCCCGCCGGGCGACATGCCAACCACGCTGTTGGCCACCATGCCGGGACCGTCGGCGATGGGAATGCCGAACATCAGGTGGCTGCCGCTGGAGGCGGCGTACTGCTGGAGCGACGGCAGATAATCAGGCGGCAGGTTTTGCGGGATGCGTGCCACGGCGGTTTCGGGCAGGGCGATCAGGTCGGCCGGTTCGGCCATCACCATGGTCCGGTACTGCTCCAGGGCGCGGGCAATGTGCTCGGGGTCGAACTTGCTGGTCTGGGCGATATTACCCTGCAGAAGACGCACCGTGATGGGCTGCCCCACGGGCTCGGTCCACTGGATGAAAGTCAGGCCAAAGCCTGCCGCCAGCACCGATGCCAGCACGCCCATGCCCAGCATGCGGGCGCGCTGGGTCAGCATGACAATGCAGCCTGCGCACAGGGCCGCGATCACGCCCACGCCGTACACGCCAATCAGGGGCGCATAGCCGGCCAGCGGGCTGATATTGTGCGCGTAGCCGGATGCGGCCCAGGGGAAGCCGGTCATGACCCAGCCACGCATCCATTCCGACACGCCCCAGGCAAAAGGCAGCACCACCAGCAGGAAGCTCGTCACCGGCAGCGCCAGGCGGCGCCGCAGCCAGGTGGAGACACCGGCGGCAAAGGCGCCGAACAGTCCCATGTACACGCCCAGCAGGCACACGAAGAACACGGCAAGCGGCCCCGGGATGTGCCCGAAACGGTTCATGGTGATGTACAGCCAGTGCATGCCGGCCACCGACCAGCCAAAGCCGAAGGCCCAGCCAATCAGGGTGCTGCGCTTGATGCGGGTATCCATGCCGACCTGGTAGAACAGGAAGGCCAGCGACAGGAACTGGATCGGCCACCAGCCGAAGGGCGCAAACGAAAACACGCTGGCGGCGCCGGCAAGTGCCGCGAACAGCATGGGCAGGGCGGTGCCGCGCGGGGCACGCACGGCACCCTCCGCGCCAGTGGTGGGAGCAGGGCGGCGCCGCAGCATTAATCGCGTTCGTCTTCGGGAAGGGGGAGTTTTTCCACCAGCAGCACGTGGACCTGGCGCGCATCGGCGCGCAGCACTTCGAAGCGCAGGTTGTCCATGTCGAACACGTCGCCCTTGTGCGGCATGCGTCCAAGGTGATTGGCAACCAGGCCGCCGATGGTGTCGACGTCGTCTTCGGGCAGGCTGGTGCCCAGTTCTTCGTTGAACTGTTCGATCTCGGTGAGGGCCTTGATGCGCCAGCGCGGGCCGAGCTGGCCTTCCTTGATGGAGAGGATGTTGTCTTCCTCTTCGTCGAAGTCGTATTCGTCTTCGATGTCGCCCACGATCTGTTCGAGCACGTCTTCAATCGTGATGAGACCTGCCACGCCGCTGTATTCATCGACCACGATGGCCATGTGGTTGTGATTGGCGCGGAAGTCGCGCAGCAGCACATTGAGGCGCTTGGACTCGGGAATGAAGATGGCCGGGCGCAGCATGTCGCGCACGTCGAAAGCTTCTTCGGCGTAGTAGCGCAGCAAGTCCTTGGCCAGCAGGATACCGACCACGCGGTCACGTTCCCCTTCGATGGCCGGGAAGCGCGAGTGCTGGGTTTCCAGCACGTGCGGCAGCCAGTCTTCGATGGGACGGGAAATGTCGATCACGTCCATCTGCGAGCGCGGCACCATGATGTCGCGGGCCGAGAGGTCGGACACCTGGAACACGCCTTCAATCATGGACAGCGCATCGGCGTCAATGAGATTGCGTTCGTGGGCGTCGTGCAGGACCTCGAGCAGCTCGGCGCGGTTTTCGGGCTCGGGGGAGATGAGTGCGGTCAGGCGTTCAAACAGCGACCGATGGGGTTTGGCGTCCGTGCGGACGTCATAAGAGTGCTCTGGCATAGTTGGCGTGAGCCGTTGTTGCAATAGGGGGTAGCATACACCAAAAGGCCGGATGCCCGTTTTTTAAGCGGACTTGCATCCCGTTGGGCAACTTTTTGGCAGGGGGTCAAGTCTCGGCGGCGTAGGGATCCGGATAGCCCATGGCGGCCAGAATATCGCGTTCGAGCTGTTCCATCTCGTGCGCGTCGTCGTCGTCCTCATGGTCATAGCCTTGCGCGTGCAATACGCCGTGCACGATCAGGTGCGCCGCGTGTTCTTCCAGCGTCTTGCCCTGCTCCTGCGCCTCGCGTTCGAGCACCTCGGTGCACAGGATGATGTCGGCCTGCACCGGCTCGTCGTCGGCCAGCGTGTCGCCCTCGTTGTAGGCAAAGGTGAGCACGTTGGTGGCGTAATCCTTGCCCCGGTATTCGCGGTTGAGTACCTGGCCTTCGGCGGCGTCGACAAAACGGATGGTCAGCTCGGCCGGACCGAGCAGGGCCGCCTGCACCCAGCGCCGCACTTTCTGGCGCGTGATGCTGTCCTGCAGGCGCGCATCGGGATACTGGACGGACAGGGACAGCTTATTTTTTGCGGGCATTTTTGACAGCAGGCTTGGGTAGCAGGGCAATATCTTCGACGGCGGCAGCGTTTTCGTAAGCGTCGACAATGCGCGCCACCAGCGGGTGGCGCACCACGTCCACGCTCGTGAAGTGGGTAAAGGCAATCCCGCGCACATCCTTGAGCACGCCCACGGCGTCCACCAGGCCGCTCTTTTGCGTCTTGTGCAGGTCGACCTGGGTGGTGTCGCCCGTGACCACGGCCTTGCTGCCAAAGCCGATGCGGGTCAGGAACATCTTCATCTGTTCCACCGTCGTGTTCTGGGCTTCGTCCAGGATCACGAAGGCGTGGTTGAGGGTGCGCCCGCGCATATAGGCCAGGGGCGCAATCTCGATCACCTGTTTCTCGAACAGTTTCTGGGTGCGGTCAAAGCCCAGCAGGTCGTACAGGGCGTCATACAGGGGGCGCAGGTAAGGGTCCACCTTCTGCGCCAGGTCCCCGGGCAAAAAGCCCAGGCGCTCGCCCGCTTCCACGGCCGGGCGGGTCAGGATGATGCGCTTGACGGCGTCGCGTTCCAGCGCATCGACCGCGCAGGCTACGGCCAGGTAGGTCTTGCCGGTACCGGCCGGGCCCACGCCAAAGGCAATGTCGTGTTCGAGAATGGCGCGCAGATACTGGATCTGGTGCGGCGTGCGCCCGCGCAGGTCGCTGCGCCGGGTCTTCAGGGTCGGACTGTTGATTTCAATGTCGGGCAGCACCTGCTCGGGCTCGTTTTCCTGCTGGGCATGGCTGTGCAGGCCGGTGCGCTGCTCCACCAGGGCCAGCTGCACTTCCTCGATCGGCACCACCTTGTTGGCCACGGCGTAAAACCGTTCCAGAATTTCGACGGCGCGGGCGGCATTGGTGCCGCTGACGATGAATTTTTCGCCGCGCCGGAAAATGGTGACGTCGAGGGCGGCCGAAATCTGGCGCAGGTTTTCGTCAAGCGGGCCGCACAGGTGTGCCAGGCGCGTGTTGTCGAGGGGCTCGGGAATGAAATATTCTGGCTGGGTAGGGATTTTTGTTTTCAACTGGCTCTGGCAATCGTGTCTAGGCTGGGGACAAGTTCGCCGCGCAGCGTGTAATTAAAACTCTCGGTAATGCGCACGTCGGCCATCTGGCCCACCAGCGCGGCGGCATTGCTGCCCGCATCAAAGTTGACGACGCGGTTGTTTTCGGTGCGGCCCTGCAACTCGGCCGCGTTCTTCACGGACGGGCCTTCCACCAGGATGCGCTGCACGGTGCCGACCATGGCCGCACTGTACTTGCGCGTGTTGGCGTCGATGGCTGCCTGCAGGCGCTGCAGACGGGCCAGCTTGACCTCGTGCGGCGTAGCGTCCTCCAGGCTGGCCGCCGGGGTGCCGGGGCGCTTGCTGAAGATAAAACTGTAACTGGTGTCGAATCCCACATCTTCAATGAGTTTCATCATCGCTTCGAAGTCGGCCTCGGTTTCTCCGGGAAAACCGACAATGAAGTCCGACGAGATCGACATCTGCGGGCGCACCGCGCGGATGCGGCGGATGATGGACTTGTATTCCAGGCCCGTGTAGCCGCGCTTCATGGCACCCAGTACCTTGTCGGCGCCGTGCTGGGCCGGCAGGTACAGGTGATTGACCAGCTGTGGAATCTTTGCGTAGGCATCAATCAGGCGCTGGGTAAATTCTTTCGGGTGGCTGGTGACAAAGCGGATGCGTTCCACGCCCGGGATATCGGCCACGTATTCCAGCAGCAAGGCAAAGTCGGCAATCTCGCCGCCTTCCATCTGGCCGCGGAAGGCATTGACGTTTTGCCCCAGCAAGGTAATTTCCTTGACGCCCTGGGCCGCCAGGCCGGCCACTTCGGCCAGCACGTCCTCCAAGCGGCGCGACACTTCCTCGCCGCGCGTATACGGCACCACGCAGTAGCTGCAATACTTGCTGCAGCCTTCCATGATGGAGACAAAGGCCGAGGCGCCCTCGACCCTGGCCGGCGGCAAATGATCGAATTTTTCAATCTCGGGGAAACTGATGTCCACTTGCGCGTCGCCACTGGCGCGGCGCTGGGCAATCAGGTGCGGCAGCCGGTGCAGCGTTTGCGGGCCAAATACCATGTCCACATAGGGCGCACGCTTGACGATGGCTTCGCCTTCTTGCGAAGCGACGCAGCCGCCAACGCCGATCAACAGGTCCGGGCGCTTGAGCTTGAGTTCGCGCAGCCGGCCCAGGTCGGAAAACACTTTTTCCTGCGCCTTTTCCCTCACCGAACATGTGTTGAGCAGGATCACGTCCGCATCGTCGGCCGTATCCGTGCGGACCAGGCCATCGGAAGCCCCCAGTACGTCGGCCATCTTGTCCGAGTCGTACTCGTTCATTTGGCACCCGAAGGTCTTGATGAAAACTTTCTTTTGCATGAGGCGGGTTCTTTTGATGAAGCGTGAGGGCGGGACGCCAGTTTACCGTAAATTCATGTGGCGGACGAAAAACCACGTCCCGGGGGCGCGCACGATTGAGTGGCTTTATGACAATAATTTTCGTGTAGAATCGTTAGCGGCATTTCAATGCTTTCCTGAATCCAAAAAGCGGCTATTGCCGTATACGATTACGCGAGATTTATTAAAGAAAACTCTTGCGTGCGCCACAATTCGGCACCATGTGTTGAAATGACTATGTGACAAGCTTTCCGGCAGATAGCTTGATTTCAAACAATGAGACGTATGTGCGCGTAAGTTGTACTGGAAGCATATGAGTTTAATATCGTTTGAAACCGAGTGCGTGGGAAGCGAGTGGCGCGACAGCGCAATACGATCCGGCAGCGTTTCCCGGCAATAGGCAAGTTTGCTTGCCACAGGAGCGCGGTTCCGGGAACTTCTTTAGACGCAACATGGTCTTTTACAAAGTTCGTAGACGGCATTATTTCAACCAACACACACGAGGTACTATCATGGCACACCATGCTTTGGCATCGCAGGAAAGCTACAACCCCAACCACTTGCTCGACATTTTGCTGGGTAAGATGCAATTGAAGAACGACGCGGCGCTGTCGCGCATGCTCGAAGTGGCACCACCGGTGATCAGCAAGATTCGTCACCACCGTCTGCCAGTGGGCGCTTCGCTGCTGATCCGCATGCACGAAGTGACCGGCATGAGCATTCGCGACTTGCGCGACCTGATGGGCGACCGCCGCACCAAGTATCGCCTGTCCGACGCCCAGGGCCGCCCAAAGCCAACGGAAGAGAAGGCAGCAGCGCCTGCCGATCCATCGGCCACGCCCGGCAACTATGCCCATTAAGACCGACGGCATGACAGCACTGCTGTTCATGCCGCGGGGCGACTGAGTCCGCCTGGTAAGTGTGGTGCAGGCGGGCTGTCAGCCCATGAGTATCAGCGTGATCTCCTCGAACTGCAGTTCGGTTTCGCGGAACACGTGCAGGCAGGCTTCTTCATTCAGTCCCAGTGCGGTCCACGCGGCCGACGACACTGCGGGCACCAGCTCGTCCTCTTCGCGCGCCACATCGAGCGCGTGAACGATGGCATTTGCCACATGGACAATCGTGGCAAGCATCCCCGCACCCGGCGCGTCCGGGTCGTGGTGGTACGCGATCGCCGTCGTCATCGTGTCCGAGAAATGCCAGCGTTGCCCCAGGGCCACGCCCGCATCCACATGGTCCACCCCCATCACCGCCCGCTCCGCTTCCAGCACAGCGCTATCATGGCTGCGCTTGTACGCCATCACGGCGGCGTAAGTGTCCGGATCGGCGGTGACCAGCACCAGGCGCCCGATATCGTGCAGCAGGCCGGCTGTGAAGGCAATGTCCTGGCTGTAGCGCACGCGGCGCGCAATCACCTGACAGCACACGGCAGTGGCAATGGAATGGCGCCAGAACGCCTTGTCATCAAAGCCCGGGCAGCGTCCCTGGGGGAAGCAGCCGGTGACGGCGGCGGCCGTGATCAAATTGCGCGTGGTCTGAAACCCCAGGAAGGTCAGGGCTTGCTGGACCGTCGTCACCTTGACCTGCAAGCCGTTGAGAGTGGCATTGGCCAGGCGCAGGGTCTTGGCCGTCAGGGCCTGGTCGTGCGACAGTTTTTTGGCCAGCACGGCAATGTCGGCATCTTCCTGATCAATGCTCGACAGCAGTTCCATGACCACGGCCGGCAGGGAAGGCAAGTCGTTGAGGTGGCGGACCAGGTCTGCGAGCGCCATCGTCATGGCGCGATCTCCCGTTCCAGGCGATAGTCGGTGATATAGCGGCGCAGGATGCAGCTTGCCCAGTCGTCGTTGTTATCGGGATCGTTCTTGCGAAACAGGACGGCCAGCCGGCGTTCCACACTGGCCGGATCGGGCGCCGCGCTTGCCTGTTCGCAGACGATGGGCAGCATGCCGATGCCGTGTCCCGGAAGCAGGCCGATGATTTGCTCGGTGAGCACCGCGCCCTTGGGCAGCAAGACATTGCCTTGCCGGTCAAGCAATTCGTCCGACAGCACCATGCCGGCACGGATATCGGTCAGCGGCAAGTGCTGGTGAGCTGCATTCATGGCGGCCTCCTGTGTGTCAGGCAATATTACCACCGGCCCGCAGCGGCGTCAGTGCAGATTTCTTGCCATTCACAAGTGCTTCGGCGTACATTGGCACTTACCAAGATGGGAGGATCGATGTTCAGTATTCAGAGCAGGCTCAAGCTGCTGTTCGTCGTGATTGTCACGCTGGTCCTCGCCATTTCCGGAACATATACCCAGTATTCGCTGGGCAAGGAGCTCGAGGCCAGCAACCAGCGCCTGCGCCAGGGCGTGCTGACTCGCCTCCAGATCAGCTTGCCTTCGGCCCTGTGGGACCTGGACAAATCCAAGGTCGACAGCATTGTCGAAGCAGAAATGCTGCCGCCCGAAGTGGTCGCCATCCGCGTCTACGACACCTCGGTCGGCCTGTTTTCGGGCAAGCTGCGTACCGCCAATGGCAACCTTACCGACATCACCGCCGACATGGCCACGCCGCCCGGCACCGCGGTCGAAGCCTTGCTTGTGTTCCAGGACGGTGGCTCGGCCAGCGCCTCGATCAAGCCGGTTTCCGTGGGCCGGGTGGTGATCAATTTCAGCCGCGAGCAGATCGACGCGGCGCTGGCCTCCGAGCTCACGCGCAAGGTGGTTGAAGTCTTGCTGCTGGACGCGATCCTGGTGCTGGCGCTGTCGCTGTCGCTGCGGGTGGTGTTCGAGCCCCTGCGGCGCCTGCGCGACGGCCTGTTCGACCTGGCCACGCGTGGCACCGACGAAGTGGAAGAGTTGCCCGAAGACCGGCGCGACGAGCTGGGCGATGTGATCCGGGGCTTCAACCAGATCCAGCGCCGCCTGAAATCGACCATTGGCCGCATCCGCGAGGCCGAAGACGCGTCGCGCCGCTCGGCCCAGCAAACGGCGCAGGCGCTGACGGACCTGCGCCAGACCCAGGAATCACTGGTGCAGGCTGAAAGGCTGGCCTCGCTCGGAAGCCTGGTGGCGGGGGTGGCGCATGAAATCAACACCCCGGTCGGCATTGCCCTGACCAGCGCCTCGGTGCTCAAGAGCGCTACCGATGAAATCCAGCAGGCGGTGGCCAGCAGCGGCGTGAAGAAATCCGACATCCTGCGCTACCTTGACACGGCCAATGAAAGCGCGCGCTTGATCATGAACAATGCCTATAGGGCCGCGCACCTGATCCACAGCTTCAAGCAGATTGCCGTCGACCAGACCAGCGAGGCGCGGCGCCCCTTTGGCCTGAAAGAATATATTGAAGAAATCGTGTCCAGCTTGCAGCCCAAGCTCAAGAAGATGCCGATCACCCTCAAGCTCGATTGCCCGCCCGATATCGTGCTCGACAGCTATCCGGGCGCGTTTGCGCAGGTGATCACCAACCTCACGCTCAACTGCGTGGAACATGCCTTTGCCCCCGATATGCCGGGCGTAATCGACATCAGCGCGCGCCTGGACGGCGATCTCGTGGAATTGAACGTCAAGGATGACGGCAAGGGCATTGCGCCGGACGTGCTGGACCGCATCTTTGACCCCTTCTTCACCACGCGCCGCGGCCAGGGCGGCACCGGCCTGGGCCTCAATATCGTCTACAACCTCATCGCCAAGCAGTTTGCCGGGACCATCACGGTACACAGTACCCTGGGCGCGGGGACCCACTTCACACTGCGCTTCCCGCGCGTGACGGCGCAGTACGATGAGGGCGAGACCGTGCCGGCGCCCCCGGAAAAGGTGACGCCGGCGGCCTGAGCACGTTCGACGGGTCCGCTTGAGGCCTGCCAAGCAAGAAGGCGTGAACTGTTGTATTCTCGGCATGCCTCAAGACCCCTGGACTCACACGTAAAGGATCAACATGAAACTGTACTTCAGCCCTGGCGCCTGCTCCCTGTCCCCCCACATCATCCTGCACGAAGCAGGCCTTGCCCACGAGACCGAGAAGGTCGATCTGCGGGCCAAGACCACGGCCAGCGGCAAGGATTTTCGCACCATCAATCCCAAAGGCTATGTGCCGGCGCTGGAAACGGAGGGCGGCGTGGTCCTGACCGAAGGCCCTGCCATCGTGCAATACCTGGCCGACCAGGCGCCGGAAAAAGACCTGGTGCCGCCGGCCGGCAGCATCGAGCGCTACCAGGTCATTTCCTGGCTCAATTTCATTTCTACGGAAATTCACAAGAATTACAGCCCCCTGTTCAATCCCGCTGCGACCGATGACGTCAAGCACATGGCCAAGGGCAACCTGGCCAAGCGCTATGAGTACCTGGACCAGGAACTGGGGCAGCGCGACTATGTGTTCGGTTCTGCATTCTCGGTGGCCGATGCCTACCTGTTCGTGGTCACCAACTGGGCCGGCATGGTCAAGGTCGACCTGTCGGCGTATCCCAATGTGCAGGCATTCCAGGAGCGCGTCGGCGCCCGTCCTGCCGTGCAAAAAGCGCTCAGGCACGAGGGCTTGTTGACTTGAGCTGAAGCTGCGATTTCCGCGACAAGACATCCCGCCCTGTGCGGGATTTTTTTGCCCGTCGCCAGTTGCGCACTGTTATCACCTTGCTTACTTTAAGGATCGTCTAACGAAGGCCACGTACCATCGAGCGTGCCTGAGGCAAGGTGCAATGCAGCAATTGTCATGTTGCTCAGGCCTTTTTTGGCACCTTGATAACGATGGGATTGTCGCCTTGTCCAGAGCTGTTGCGCCGCAAAATTTTTTCACCATTCCTTGCTGTACCTCGCTTTTCTTTGGCGGTATAGTTCCCATGTAGCTGTTGCTTCGTAGCATTAGTTTGATGGTAAAAGATCCACACTGGCGCCCTGTGCTGCGCCCGTGAGCAACACCGTAGAGCTGCATCGATTGACATGGTTTGCGGAAACATCATGTTCACGATTGCCGCTTGCACTGACGGGCCCTGCATCCGCCCGCCAGCCATACGCAGTCTGACATTCGCCCGCAACCTTTTTTGTAAAGTACCGACATGCCGAACCTTGCCGAACTCCAGATAGCCTTCAAGAATGTGTACGTGCGTATTGCCGCCGGACTGTTGGTGGCAACGGTCGTTGGCCTGGCAATCTACAAGTCCGATGTGCCGCAAGATCCCGCGCCCATCGTCCACTCCCAGGATATTTCGCGCATTACCGCGCTGGCGGCCGACAAGGCGCGCCTGGAATACCTGCTGGTGGCCAAGCCGCTGTCGGAGTCGCCCCGCTACGTCTTCAAATTCAAGAACGCGCCCCAGCTGCACGTGGTGAAGGTGCCAAGCACCTCCCACCTGTCGCTGGAGCGCGAAGTGCTGCTCAAGAATGCCATTCCTTACTCGATTGCCAAGGAAGACTACCTGGCCTCGCACAAGGCAGTGCTGCTCGACGAAGGGCAGAATGCCACCGCCGTGGCGCTGACGACCTTTTTCAAGCGCTATGCATTTGAAATCTTCCTGGTCTGCCTGATCATCTACGCTCTCAAGTACGGTATTCCCGGCACGGGCATGAGCTCGGCAATCATCATGCCGGACAAGCTCAAGGGCAGCATGGATGACCTGATCGGCATGGACGATATCAAGCAGGAAGTGCTGCACCTGGAAGACATGATCCGCAACCGCAACGAGTACAAGTCGCACAATATCGACAAGCCGTTCAATGTCATGCTGACCGGCCCCGCCGGCACCGGCAAGACCAAGCTGGTCGGTTATCTGGCGAAAAAACTCAATGTGCCGCTCATCCAGGCTTCCGGTTCGGCCCTGGAGTCGGGTTATGTGGGCGGCGGTTCCAAGGCCTTGAACGCCCTGTACCGCAAGGCGTGCGCGCGCGGCAGCTGCATCATTTTTCTGGACGAGGCGCAGACCCTGTTCATGCCGCGTGGCCGTGGCGAAAAGAAATGGGAAGACGACACTGCCAACACGCTGCTGGGGCTGCTGGACGGCGTCAAGAGCGACAAGGGCGCCAATGTGATCTGGGTGGTGGCATCGAACTTTGACGATGCCTCGAGCGAAATGGATGAGGCCATGCTGCGCCGCTTTTCCGTCAAGATCAATTTCCGTCTGCCCAACAAGGGCGAACGCGGCGCGCTGCTCAAGAACTTCCTGGGCCGCAAGAAGGAAGGCCTGGTCGACTGGAATGATCTGGACCTGGGCCAGGTGGCGGAAATGACTGCCAACCTGAGCCCTGCGCTGCTGGAAAACGTTGTCGAGCGCGCCAGCATGATCTCGATCCAGGAAAAAGCCATCATCAACACTGACCTGATGTTCCGCGCCTTCGAGCGCGCCACGCTGGGCCTGACCGACCGCGCCACCACGGCTGAAAAGCACAAGCAGCGCGAGCGCGTGGCACTGCACGAACTGGGCCACTTCTTCATGCAGATCGATCCCTACCTGCGCCAGGGCCTGACGCTGGAAGAAGTGAAGGAAAAGTCGCACCTGCTCAAGATCAGCACGGAGTCGGTATCGAAGCTGGGCGCGCTGGGCTACGTGCTGCAGTCGGGCGACGATGTGTCGCTGCGCACGCTGGAAGAACTGGAGCAGGATGTGATTCAGCTCTACGGCGGTGTCGCGGCCGAGGAACTGTTTTACGGCGCGCGCGGGATTTCCGTCGGCAGCCAGAACGACATTGAAAAGGCGACCAAGATGCTCAACCTCATGGTCAACCGCCTGTCGATGTACTCGCGCGCCAAGATCGATTACTCGCAGCTCAAGAACGAAGGCAGCGGCGACCATACGATCCGCCAGGTGGAAGAAAAATCCGACGAACTGTACAGCTACACGCTGGGCGCGATTCGCGACTACAAGGCCGTGATCGAATCGCTCAAGGATACGCTGCTGGACCAGTACGTGCTGTCCAAGGATGCCGTGTTCGAGCTGCTGGAAGAGCGTTACGAATTGCTCATGGCGCACATTGCCGTGCCGCGCCACGCCAACCTCAAGCTGTGCGGCGACCAGGTCGCTTAAGCGTCTGCGGCTGACAAGAAAGGGACCTGCGGGTCCCTTTCTTCTTGCCTGCCCGGTTTTTCCCTGCCATGCTGTGGCTCCCCACAGTCTTTGTCCCAACGATGCCATGCTCAAGATTCGTCCCGCTTACACCTCGGCCGTGATGCTGCTGGCCGCCCTGCCTGCGCTCCCCGCCGCGCAGGCGCAAGCAAGTTCGGCCCCGGTGCGTGCACTCGAGATCAACAATACAGCCGCGCTCAAGCTGGCCGACATCGAGCGCCAGATCCAGCAATTGCAACTGGCCCCGGCCTTTACCGCAGCGGCGCTCAGTTCGCCTGCGCGGATCAAGGAGGGACAGGCGCTGGTGGCGCGCCTGCGCGACCTGAGCGCGCGCCGCAGTGCCATTGCCGGCAGCCAGGCGAGCGCCATCAGCGCGCTCAGACAGTCCGCCCCCGGCGCCTGGCAGGGCATCGACAGCTACCTGGCGCAGGGCGCGCAGGTGCACCAGCAATTGCACACTGCCCGCGCCGAGGTGGCGGATGCGGCCGACGCGGTGCTGGCCTGGGCCGGCGAGCAGGGCGCCGCCTTGCGCGCGGAAAACGGGCGCCTGCGGATGGACTCGCCCGCGCAGCAGCAGCGCTTTGATCAGTTGTTCGCGCGCCTGGAAGCGGCCATGGCGCAGCACGAACGCGCGGTCGACGCCAGCGAACGCTATCGCAAGGCCAATCAGGGCCGGCTGCAGCGCCAGCCGATCCCGTCACAGTATTGATGTCAAGGAGGGCGCGCTAGCGCTGGCCGGCCTGTTCAGCCCGGGCAATCGTCTGCAGGGTATCTTGCGCCGCTGCGCGCCACTGGCCGCCGAGAGCCACGGCTTTTTCCGCCGCTGCGCGCGCCTCGGGCAGGCGCTGTAATTCCATGAGCACATAGGCGAGGTTGTTGAAGGCGGCGCCACTGTCCGGATGGGCAATGGTGGCGCGCTCGAGCGCGATAGCAGCTGCCGCCCGGTCGCCGGCCGCGTAGGCGGTATTGCCCAGCCCCAGGTGGAAGGCCAGGTTGCGTGGCCAGCGCTGGACTGCAGCAGCATAGGTCTGGCGGGCCGCACCGGGGTGGCTGCTTTTCTCAAATGCCAGCAGGGCCTCGAGCACGTCGGCTTCGCTGGCGGAAACCGGCAAGCTGCCCGGCGGCAGCGTCTGCATGCCCCAGTACGCACTGCGCTTCCAGGTATGTTCAAAAGTCGACAGCGGCATGGCCAGCCGTTCGGTGGTGCCTGAATGCAGGAGGATTTCGTTGCGGTCGAGGTCATACCCGATGGCCACCGCGTAGTGCCACCTGGGGGCGATGGGCAGGCTCAGGTTTTGCAGGACCAGCACCGGCCTGCCTGCTGCCAGTTCGGCCAGCAGGGCATCCATGCGCGGCGCAATGGTGATGCTGAAGGCGCCGTTGCGCCGGCCGGCGGCCAGCATTTCCACCTGCAGGCTGCCTTGACGCGCGGGAATATAGACTTGCGCAACCAGGGCGTCGGCATCGGCGGCAAAGCCTGCCGCGCGCAGCGCCATGGCCAGCGCTGCCGGCCCGCATTGATAGCGTTCCTGGGCAATGAATGGCGTTCCCGTTAAGGCGACCCGGCGCGGCATGTCCGCCGGGACGGCAGCCATGAGCGCCCGGGTCTGCGTGGCGCATCCGGTGAGCAGCATCAGGAGCAGGCTCAGGATGACAAGCCGTCCCTGCAGCAGGGAAAAACGGATGCGCAACATGCAGCGCTGTTTAACGGCGCATCGAGCGCGTGAACGGGAATACCTTGGTCAGGCCCAGGATGTCTGTGATCAGCAGCAATACAAAGATGAACACCAGGGTGCCCAGTACGCCATCGCCGCCGGCTGGCAGACTGTCGAGCTGGTTGGCCACCGAGGCGGCTTCGGCATCGGTCATGGCGGCTACGCGGGCGCTGGCGTCGCCCACGTCAATGCCCAGCTTTTGCAGCTCGGCCTGCACGTCGGCACGGGCAAAGGCCAGCTGGACCTTGGCGCGGTTTTGCTGGGCAAGGGCGGCATTGGCGACCTGTTCGGTGCCGATCATCGATGCCTGGACCGATTGCGTAAAGCCGAGGAAAACGATCGAGGTGATCAGGGTGTGGGCGAGAATTTTTTTCATTGTGGCGAACATGTCGTGCTCCTTGGGCAATTGGTGATTTTTCCATCTTAACCGGAGAATAATTTGGCGCGCAAGCGAGGCAGCAGTGCGCGCCCATTCCGGCGCAAAAAAGGGCCGGAGTGTCTGAAATCGGCGAATAAACGGGGTAAATCCGCTTACGGCTGGGTTGCCAGCGTCACCAGCACCTTGCGCAGCGACGCCTGCACCGCCAAAAATTCCGCGCGCCGCTTTGACTTGCTCAACCGGAACAGCATCAAGCCTTCCACCTGCGCCACCATCAGGATGGCGCGCTGCTGGTACTCGGCGTCGCTGATGGCGGGATTGAGGCCGCGGATCAGCTTGTAGATGGCCTTGTGTTCGCGCGCCAGCATCTTGTCCATGAGGCGCGAGGCAAAGGCGTTGCGCGAGGCGAGCGACCACAGTTCGAAGAAGATGGCATGCGTGACCGGGTCGGTAATCTCTTCCAGGAACATGTCGCAGGTCGACAGGAAGCGCTCCAGCGGCGAGGCGCTGGTCATGGCGGCCGAAATGCTGTCCATCTTTTTCTGAAACAGTTCCATCGTATACAGCAGCAGCGCCTCGAGCAGGGCATCCTTGCTCTGGTAATAGTGCTGCACATTCGACAGGCTCATGCCCACCTCGGCGGCCACGCGCCGCATCGACAGCCCGGCGTAGCCGTCGGCAGCGAGCAGGGTGCGGCCGGCATGCAGGATGTCGAGCGCGCGCCCCAGTCCCTTTTCCGTGGTATTCGATGGCTTGTGCTTGAGCGAGCTGGCAAGTGTATCTGGCATGGGCCGAATTATCGCACGGGGCTTTAAAAAATAGTACGGCTGACCTATAATTGGCTGCATTAGGTCGAGCGACCTACTTAATTCAGGAGTCGATGAATGAGCCGCAAAGTGTTTGTATCGGGCGTGGGCATGATCCCTTTCGCCAAGCCGGGCGCCAGCGCGCCGTATGACCAGATGGGCGCGCAGGCCGCGCGCCAGGCGCTGGCGGACGCGGGCGTTCCCTACGACCAGGTCGAGCAGGCCTATGCCGGCTATGTGTATGGCGACTCCACCAGCGGCCAGAAGGCGCTGTACCAGGTCGGCATGACGGGTATCCCCATCGTCAACGTCAACAACAACTGCTCGACCGGCTCGACCGCGCTGTTCCTGGCGCGCCAGGCCGTCGAAAGCGGCGCCGCCGAGTGCGTGCTGGTGCTTGGATTCGAGCAGATGAGTCCTGGCGCACTGGGCTCGGTGTTCAGCGACCGGCCCAGCCCCTTCGATCCCTTCGACGCCGTGACCGACCGCCTGGTCGGCATGCCCGAGATTCCGCTGGCGCTGCGCTACTTTGGCGGCGCCGGCCTGGCGCACATGGAAAAATACGGCACCCCGTTCGAGGCGTTTGCGAAGATCCGCGCCAAGGCCAGTCGCCACGCCGTGAACAACCCGCTGGCGCTGTTTCGCAAGGAAGTCACGACCCAGGACGTGCTGGACGCGCCCATGATCTGGCCCGGCGTGATGACGCGCCTCATGGCCTGCCCGCCCACCTGCGGCGCGGCCGCCGCGGTGCTGGTATCGGAAGACTTCGCAAAAAAGCACCAGCTGCGCACCGACGTCTACATCGCCGCGCAAGCCATGACGACCGACAGCCCGGCCACCTTCGACTCGGGCGACATGATGCGCCTGGTCGGCTACGACATGAGCCGGGCGGCCGCGCACAAGGTGTACGCGCAGTCCGGGATCGGCCCGGAAGAGCTGGACGTGGTGGAGCTGCACGACTGCTTCGCCCACAATGAGCTGATCACCTATGAAGCGCTGGGCCTGTGCCCGGAAGGCGGCGCCGACAAATTCATCAGCGAAGGCGGCAACACCTACGGCGGCGCGGTGGTGACCAATCCATCGGGCGGCCTGCTGTCCAAGGGCCACCCGCTGGGCGCCACCGGCCTGGCCCAATGCTACGAACTGACCCACCAGCTGCGTGGCAGCGCCGACGCGCGCCAGGTGGCCGGTGCCCGCGTGGCGCTGCAGCACAACCTTGGCCTGGGCGGCGCCTGCGTGGTGACCATGTACCGGAGGGCATGATGAACGTGATCGGCAAATCGGCGTGGATGACGCCGGAACTGGACGGCTTTCGCGATGCCGTGCGCCGTTTTGTGGCGAGCGAAGTCGCGCCGCACCAGGAGCGCTGGCGCCAGCAGCAGCACGTTGACCGCGAGCTGTGGCACAAGGGCGGCGAGATGGGGATCCTGTGCGCGGACATCCCCGACCAATACGGTGGCTCGGGCGGCACCTTTGCCCACCAGGCGATCGTGTTCGAGGAGCTTGGCTATGTGGGCGACATGGCCTTCGGCATCCACGTGCATGCCATCGTGGCGCACTACATCCTCAACCAGGGCACGGAGGCGCAAAAGCAGAAGTACCTGCCGCGGCTCTCCAGCGGCGAGATGATTGCAGCCATTGCCATGTCCGAGCCCGGTGCCGGGTCGGACCTCAAGGGCATTCGCACCACGGCGGTGGCAGGGCCTGAAGGCTACCGTGTGAATGGTTCCAAGACCTTTATCTCGAACGGCTACATGGCCGACCTGATCGCGGTGGTGGTCAAGACCGATCCGGACGCGGGCGCCAAGGGCGTGTCCATCCTGCTGCTTGAAACGAAGGAGAACCCGGGTTTTCGCGTCGGCCGCATTTTGGAGAAAGTGGGGCAGAAGGGGCAGGACACGTGCGAACTGTTTTTCGATGACGCCCACGTCCCGCTGGAGAATGTGCTGGGCGGCATCGAGGGCAAGGGCTTTGCCCAGCTCATGACCGAGCTGCCCTACGAGCGCACCATCCTGGGTGTGGCAGGCGTGGCCGCCATTGAACGCGCGCTGGCGCTGACGGTGGAATACACGCGCGAACGCAAGGCGTTCGGCCAGGCGCTGATCGACATGCAAAATACCCGCTTTGTGCTGGCCGAGGTCAAGACCGAAGCCACGGTGGCGCGCATTTTCATCGACCGCTGCGTCGAAGACACCATCGCCGGCACCATGGACACCGTGCGTGCCTCGATGGCCAAGTACTGGATCTCGGACCTGCAGTGCAAGACCATTGACCAGTGCGTGCAGCTGTTCGGCGGCTATGGCTACATGCTCGAGTATCCGATAGCCCAGATGTACGTGGACGCCCGGGTGCAGCGCATTTACGGCGGCGCCAATGAAATCATGAAAGAAATCGTCGCCCGCTCACTATAAAGGAAGCGCCGTGCCTGGACCGCTTGCAGGAATTCGCGTGATTGAAATGGTCGGGCTGGGACCATGCCCGTTCGCGGCCATGATGCTTGCCGACATGGGCGCCGAGGTCATTCGGGTCGACCGCAAGACGGCGCCCGGCGCCGCCACGCCGTTTCCCATCCTGGGCACGCGCTGTGACGTCATGGCGCGCGGGCGACGCTCGCTGGCGCTGGACCTGAAGCACCCGGACGCGCGCGACGTGGTGCTGCGCATGGTGGAACAGGCCGACATCATCATCGAAGGCTTTCGCCCCGGCGTAATGGAGCGCCTGGGACTGGGGCCGGACGCCTGCCGGGCGCGCAACGCGGCCCTGGTCTACGGCCGCATCACGGGCTGGGGCCAGGAAGGGCCGCTGGCCCAGGCGGCAGGCCATGACATCAACTACATTGCCCTCACCGGCATGCTGCACGCGATGGGCCGCGCCGGCCAGCCGCCCGCGCCGCCGCTCAATCTCGTGGGCGACTTCGGCGGCGGCGCCATGATGCTGGCCTTTGGCGTCGTGTGCGCCGTGCTGGAGGCGCGCAAGTCCGGCCATGGCCAGGTGGTCGATGCGGCCATGACCGACGGCGCGGCGCTGCTGGGCGCCATGATGTATGGCTTTCGCGCCCACGGCAGCTGGAACGAGGCGCGCGGCGCCAACCTGCTCGATGGCGGCGCCCATTTTTACGACACCTATGCCTGCGCCGATGGCAGGTTCATCTCCATTGGCGCCATTGAACCCCAGTTCTACGCGCTCCTGCTCCAGCTTGCCGGCATTGACGACCCTGCATTCCAGGCCCAGATGGATCCGGCCAGCTGGCCGGCTCTGACGGAAAAGCTGGCGGCCATATTCGCGCGCCGCTCGCGCGACCAATGGTGCGACCTGCTGGAAGGGACCGATGTCTGTTTCGCGCCCGTGCTGGACATGGCCGAAGCGCCGCAGCACCCGCACAACCGGGCGCGCAGCACCTTTGTGGACGTGGACGGCGTGCTGCAGCCGGCCCCCGCGCCGCGCTTTAGCCGCACGGCGCCGGAACTGGGTACGCCCCCTCGCGTGCCGGGGCAGGACAGCGCTGCCGTGCTGGCCGCCTGGGGATGGAGCGCCGCCGAGATCGACAGCCTTGCAGCCAAACGCGTCATCTAGCGCCAGGTGGAGTAGTATGCCAATCATGCACATACATGGCTGGAGGGCACATGATCAACCCGTTCATCAATACCGATGCGGCGCCGGATGAACTGCCGGCCGAAGACTTTTCCATCCCGGGTCGCGACCTGCTGATCGTGGCCCAGTTTCTGGCGCCCACCGATGCCCATCTGGCGCGCGGCTTCCTGGTCGCTTCCGGCATTCCGGCGGTCGTGGCAGACGCCAATCACGCTCAGGCTTACGAATTGATTGCGCCGGCCATGGGCGGCGTGCGGGTTCTGGCACCGGAAGAATACATCGAGGAAGCCAGGCGCTTGCTCGCCTCGCGCGAGCAGGGCGACTTCGCGCTCGACGACGACCAGGACGTGGGTCCCTCGCAGGAATGAAAAAAGGCCCGCGAGGGCCTTTCGTCTGTTTGGCCAGCCTTACCTGGTCACGGCCGGGGCAGGGGCGTCCGGCGCCGGTGCCGCAGGCGCCGCCATGCTCATCTCTTTTTGCACCAGCTGCTCAAGGGCGGTGTCGGAATTTTTGGCCTGGCAGCTTGCGGTGGCGCCGGTGCCGCCTTGCTGCGTCAGGACATTGGCAGCCACGCCGCAGGCCTTGGCTGCAATGCCAACGGGCACCTGGATCGCTGCCGGCACTTTTGCCGCATCGACGCTGAGGTTTTTGGCGACGCTGGCGGACACGCCGCTCAGGTCCACGGTGATCATGCCGGACTGCTGCTGCGCTGAAGCGAATGGGGCAGCGCAGAAGGCAACAGCCGTTGCTACGGAAGCCATTACGAATTTTGCTTGAGTCATGTAGATCCCTTCTTTCAAGTTGACAGAATCATTGGCCGTGCAGAGTTTGGGCGCGGCGCAATGAAGCGAGGTCGCAGTATCTGCCAACTTTTGCGGCGTCAATACACAATGTTACATTGGCTTACAAGCTTCCAGCGGGAACTTTTTCCCTTATTAAACAAGGATTTGCACTGATTAACGCTCTGTATAGTCCCGCTCGCGTCGCTCTTTCCACTGGCCGGCGCCAAGTAGAATGATCTGCAGCTGGCGCACGAAGTTTTGCGTCATTTCCCGCTCCAGCACGGGCTGGTCGGGCGGCAGGTCCAGGATATCGGTGGCTGCGGCCAGCATGGTCATCACGATCAGGCCGCACACCATTTGCAGGCGCGGCGTGGGCAATTCCTGATACAGACCCAGTGCCCGGAAATCCTGCGCCATCTCATTGGTAAAGTGCGTGACATCGTTGCGAATGGCCAGGCGCAGCACCCGGCTGCCGCCAGAGCGTTCGCTGGCCACGAACAGAAACAGCAGCCGATTGGCCTTGACGTAATTCTGGTAGACCTGTACCGAGCGGCGCAGGATGTCGCCCCGTGCCAGCTCCACCTGGCGCGCTTCGCGCAGCAGCCGCCGCAGCGTCACGCCCATTTCTTCCACCAGTTCCAGCCCCAGCTGATCGGCATTGTCGAAGTGCCGATAAAAGGCATTGGGCACCATGCCGGCTTCGCGCGCGATCTCGCGCAGCGAAATGCTGGTGAAACTGCGCCCTTCGCCCACCAGCTTGAGAGCCGCCTGCAGCAGTGCCCGATGGGTCACGGCCTTGCGCTCGCTGCGGCTGGGAAGATCGGTGCGATGGGTCAGGTCCGGGTCGGGCATGGTGGGATCAGTGTACGAGTGTTACCGCATTTTACATGGGGCGAGGCGGAGGGAAGCTTCTAATATCGGGGGCGGTCATTGACTTTGAGTGTACACGTGTACACAATAACGGCTGTTGAAACTAAGCAAGGCCCCGCATGTCCACGATTCGCACTGCCATCACCGGCCTGGCCGACATGTTCGCCTATCCGCTGCGTCATTCGCACTACCTGGAGCTGGTCAACCCGCTGTGGACGCGCCACGTCCTGATGGCGCGCGTGGTCAATCTGTGGGACGAGACGTCCGATACCCGCACGCTGATGCTGCGTCCCGGGCGCGGGTGGCGCAATCACCGCGCCGGGCAATTCGTGCGCATCGGCGTGCCGATCGACGGCAAGCGCCACACGCGCACCTATTCCATTTCGTCGGTCCCGGCAAGCGAGGATGGCTGCATCTGCATCACCGTGAAAACCGTGGAAGGCGGCCGCGTATCGGGCCACCTCGCGCGCCACGTCAAGGTGGGCGACTACCTGCCGCTGGGCGAGCCCCAGGGCGAATTCGTGATCCCGGAGGCCGTGCCCGTGCACCCCCTGTTCATCACCGGTGGCAGCGGCATTACCCCCGTCATGAGCATGCTGCGCAGTTACGTGGCGGAATACGAAGTGATACCGGACCTGGTGCACATGCATTACGCGCCACACGCGCTGGATGTCATCTTTGGCGCCGAACTGGCGCAGCTGCAGGCGTCGCAGCGCCACTACCAGCTGCACAAGTACTATACGCGCGCCAATCCGGATGCGGCCAGCGTCCATTTCAGCGCCGCCCAGCTCGAAGCGGCATGTCCGGACTGGCGCGAGCGCGAAGTGTGGGCCTGCGGCCCGGCCGCGCTGCTCGACGCCGTGGAGCAGCACTGGGAGCAAGCGGGCCTGGCGCGCCAGCTGCATACGGAGCGCTTCCACGCGCGCGAAGTGGCGCTGCCGGCCGAAGGCATCAAGGAAGGCAAGGTGTTCTTCGCCGTCAGCGACGTGCAGGCCGCATCCGACGGCTGCACCAACCTGCTGCGCGTGGCCGAGGACGCGGGCCTGAATCCCGCGCACGGCTGCCGCATGGGCATCTGCCACGGCTGCAATACCAAACTTGTCAGCGGCTGCGTGCGCGATTCGCGCACCGGCCGTCTTATCAGCGAGGCAGGGGAGACGGTGCAGGTCTGCGTCTGCACCGCCGTGGGCGACGCCGCCCTTGCGCTCTAACGATTTCAGGAAACGATATGCCGATACCCGCTCATATGACGCTCGACGACATCAACGCCTTTGGCCGCGATGTGGAAGCGATCCGCAACGAAGTGATGGACTCGCGCGGCGAGCGCGATGCCCGCTACATCTACCGCCTGATCAAGGTTCAGCGCAGCATGTCGCTGGCCTCGCGCCTCATCATCTACGCCAGCCTGGCCTTTCTGCCACAGTGGGGGCACGCCTTGGCCGGCTGGGCGTTCTTCTGGCCCGTCATTGCGCTTGGCACGCTCATGCTCGGCATCGCCAAGATCCTGGAAAACATGGAAATTGGCCACAACATCTCGCACGCGCAGTGGGACTGGCTGCACGACCCGGCGGTGCAGTCGGGAAGCTGGGAGTGGGACCACGTATGCCCCTCGGACCAGTGGAAGCACTCGCACAACGTCAAGCACCACACCTGGACCAACGTGTTTGGCAAGGATGCGGACGTTGCCGGCTATGGCTTGCTGCGGCTGTTTTCCAACCAGCGCTGGAAGCCGTTCAATCTCGGCAATCCGTTGTGGGCGCTGCTGCTGGCGATCTTCTTCGAGTGGGGTATTGCCATCCAGGAGCTGGAGCTGGGACGCATTGCCTCGGGCCGCGCGACCTGGAAAAGCATCCGGCCGATGTGGCTGAAAACGCGCGAAAAGATCCTGCGCCAGGTGCTGAAAGATTACATCCTGTTCCCGCTGCTGGCAGGTCCCTTCTTCCTGATCGTGCTGGGCGCGAACGTGGTGGCCAACATCATCCGCAACCTGTGGACCTACCTGATCATCTTCTGCGGCCACTTCCCGATGGATGTTCACGTGTTCACGCGCGATGAAGTGGAAAATGAAACGCGTGCGCACTGGTATGTGCGCCAGCTGCTCGGCTCCTGCAATATCAATGGCGGCAAGCTGTTTCACATCATGAGCGGCAACCTGTCGCACCAGATCGAGCACCACCTGTTTCCGGATATGCCGAGCAACCGCTATCCGGAAGTGGCGCCGCGGATTCGCGCCCTGTGCGCCAGGTACAGGCTGCCGTACAACACCGGCTCGCTCACGCGCCAGTTCGGCACGACGGTGCTGCGCATATTGCGCATGAGCTTTCCCGGCTACAGCCCGATGCTGGATGGACCGCCACCGCCACGGCGGGCGCGGGCAGCGGCATAGCGACGCCAAGGCGAACGGTTCAAGGCCGCTGTTTGCGCGTGAGGATCTGGCTGATGGTTTCCTGCTCCACCGGGAAGCGCCTGCTAAATTGCGCCGCGTCGCCAGAGGTCCACTCGCACACTTCCCCGGCTTCCTGGGTCCCCGGCGAATAGCAGGCCCTGGTCTCACGCCCGCGCCATGAATGGGGGCCATCGCCAACCGTGAAGCGCGTGAGCGAAGGCAGTTCCTGGCAGCTGCTTCCGAAAATCACATCAGAAAACAGCTTTTCGCCATTGCGCGTGACGGTGAGGTAGACATGCGGGGATGCCCCGCATATCGCATTGGACTGCGCTCCCCGTTCGGTCGTGACCAGGTAGGTGACGTTTCCCAGGACGCAGGACGACTTCAGGCCACGCGGATCGTGAAAGCCCGCCTTGGCGAGGATTGCCTCGCGCCGGACCCGATGCTTCGGATCAGTGGCGACGCTATCGTGCAGGCCGCGAATTTCCACGTCAAGCAGTCCGGCTTCAGGCACGCAGGCTATCCTGACCAGCTCCTTGGTTGTGTCAGCGTGTGCTGCGGGGGACATGCCAATGACGATGGCGAATGCAAACAAGGCCTTCACGCTTTCTCCGGAAAATGAATGGTGGAAGGAGCATAGCAGGCAATCTCGCCCCGGAATATCTCGCATTATCACAGTGGCATCGCCACGAGCACGCACAGTCGCCGCGAAAGTACAAAGCAAAAAGCCGCTGACTCTTGCGAATCAGCGGCTTTGCATTCTTGGTGGTGATAGGTGGACTTGAACCACCGACCCCAGCATTATGAATGCTGTGCTCTAACCAACTGAGCTATATCACCGAACAGACCAAGATTATAGGCACTTCAAAAACACGTGTCAAGCGCCCGAACCCAAGGTTTTTCGCGTTGTCGCGATTTTTTCAAGCATGACCGCGGCCGGGTTGTCGGCCAGGCAATCAATCACCACGCGATCCGGCATGGCGCGCAGCCAGGTGAGCTGGCGCTTGGCCAGCTGGCGCGTGGCGATGATGCCCGTTTCGCGCAGGGCCGGGCGGTCAATCACGCCATCGAGGTAATCCCAGGCCTGGCGATAACCCACGCAGCGCATCGATGGCAGGGTGGGATGCAGGTCGCCGCGCGCGCGCAGGCGCTTGACTTCCGCCACCAGGCCAGCGTCGTCGCTGGTGCCGAGCATCTGGTCAAAGCGGGTGGCGATGCGCCCGTGCAGCACGCTGCGGTCCGATGGCTCCAGCGCGAACGACAGCAGCGCGAACGGCAGCTCCAGGCGCGGGCGTCCCAGCAGCAGCTGCGACATCGGCTTGCCGGACAATTCGTAGATTTCCAGCGCGCGGTTGATGCGCTGCGCATCGTTCGGTGCCAGCCGCGCGGCAGTGTCGGGGTCGACCTGGCGCAGCTTGTCGTGCATGCCGGGCCAGCCGATGCGCGCCGCTTCTTCCTCGATGCGCACGCGCAGGGCCGCGTCGGCCGTGGGCAGGTCGTCCAGGCCTTCGGTCATGCCCTTGAAGTACATCATGGTCCCGCCCACCAGCAGCGCGAGCTTGCCGCGCGCGCTGATCTCGGCCACCAGGCGCAGCGTATCGGCGCGGAACTGGGCGACCGAGTACGATTCTGTCGGGTCGATGATGTCGATCAGGTGGTGCGGCACGCTGGCCAGTTCTTCGGCTGATGGTTTGGCGGTGCCGATATCCATGTCGCGGTACACCAGCGCGGAGTCAACGGAAATGATTTCGGCCGGGATGGCCCGGGCGATGGCCAGGGCGGCGGCGGTTTTGCCCGACGCGGTCGGGCCCATGATGGCAACAGCCAATGGCTTCATGAGGTGGCCTCCATAACGCGCAACGCCAGTAGCCGCGCGGACAGAAAAATGGCCGCGCCCAGCGTGCAGGCTATGACGGCCAGCGGCATCAGGGTGCCGTTGTAGCTGGCCCCAACGGCGGTCCCCACCGCAAACGCAATGCTCATGTACAGTGCGCCCATGAGTCCCGCCGCGGTGCCGGCCTGGCGCGGAAATGGCGACACGGAGCCGGACTGCGAAATGGGGAAGTTGATGCCATGCGCGCCCATGGTCAGGAACATGGCACCCACCACCAGCGCCCAGTGCGACAGCCCGAACCCGGCTGCCATCAGGAACAGGGCGCCGGCCATCAATGACATGGTGGTGCCAATGCGCAGGGTGACGGCGGGGCCGAACATGGCCAGCAGCCGGCGGCACGCGATGGTGCCGCCCATGTAGCCCGACACGCCGATGGCGAAGCAGTAGCCGAACCATTCGGTGGGCACATCGAGGATACGAATCAGGACTGGCGAGGAACCGGAAATGAACGCGAAAATCGACCCGTACGACAGTGCGCCGGGCAGGGCATTGGCCCAGAATTCGCGCGTGCCAAGCACGAGTTTGTAGTTTTCCAGCAGCCCGGCCCATTCGGTGGCACGCGGATTCTTGTGTTCATTGGTCTCCGGCAGGCGCAGGATTACCGCTACCGTAATGGCGGCCGACAGCAGCGACAGCGCCACAAAGGCGGCGCGCCAGCCGAACGTCACCTGCAGGTAGGACCCCAGGATGGGGCCGAGCAAGGGCGCCAGCGAGAGCCAGGTGCTGGCACGGGCGATCACGCGCGAACTGTCCTCGGTTGAATAGGCGTCGCGCACGATGGCACGCGCGATCACGATGGCGGCGCAGCAGCCCAGCGCCTGCAGGAAGCGCGCGGCAATGAGCAGGTCGATGGTGGGCGAGATGGCGCACAGCAGGCTGGCCAGCACGTACAGCAGCAGGCCGCCGAGGACCACGGGCCGGCGGCCAAAGCGGTCCGACAGCGGGCCCACGGCCAGCTGCGCGGCGCCAAAGGCGATCACGAACATCGACAGCGTCAGCTGCACGGTCGCTTGCGGCGCGCCGAAGTAGGTGGCCAGGCCCGGCAGGGAGGCCAGATACAGGTCGGTCGACAGCGGCTGCAGCATGAGAAAGGCCGCCACCAGCAGCAGGATGGGTGCATGCGCAAAGCGCGCGAGAGGGCGTATGGCGCCCGGGTCCTTGCTCATTATTGGCCGCGCAAAAAAAGCTTGTCGAGGGCGGAGATCTCCAGTTGCACCCAGGTGGGACGGCCGTGATTGCACTGGTCAGCGCGTTCGGTGCTTTCCATCTGGCGCAGCAGGGCGTTCATTTCCGGCACGCTCAGGATGCGGTTGGCCCGCACGGCCGTGTGGCAGGCCAGGGTGCCAAGCAGCTCGTTGCGCCGTTCAACCAGCACGCGCGAGCCACCGTATTCGCGTACATCGCGCAGCACGTCGCGTGCCAGCGTCTGGGCATCGGCATTCTTGAGCAGCGTGGGCACCGAGCGCACGGCCAGCGTGGTGGGCGAGAGCGCGGCAATGTCGAAGCCGAGCGCCTTGAGCGTCTCCTGGTTTTCCTGGGCGGTGCCGACTTCAATGGCGTCGGCAAAGAATGTCACGGGAATCAGCAGCGACTGCACCTGCATGTCGTGACCGTCGATGCGCGCGTCCAGCGCATTCTTGATCTGTTCGTACAGGATGCGCTCGTGCGCGGCGTGCATGTCGACCAGCACCAGGCCCTTGGTGTTCTGGGCCAGGATGTAGATGCCGTGCAGCTGGGCCAGCGCGAAGCCAAGCGGATATTCGTCGCTGGACATGGTGTGCGTGGGCGCGGTGTAGGGGGCCATGGGCTGCTGCGCGGCCGGCGCGCTGTCGGGCGCAAACAGGGCGCCGTAGCTGTCCGTGCGCTGCGCCACGCCGCCTTCCTGGCGTCCCGGCAGCGGATACGGCGAGGGCGAAAAGGTGGCCGAGAGCTGCGAGCCAAAGCTGGTCTGCTCGTGTTCGCGGCGCCAGCTGGGCATCCCGCTTGCCACCTCGGCCGCCGGCAGCGGGGCGGGCGCGCTGCCGAAATTGGTGGCAGAAGTGAGGGCCAGCGCCCGCTGCACCGCATGGAACACGAACTGGTGGACCGCGCGGCTGTCGCGAAAGCGCACCTCGATCTTGGACGGGTGAACGTTGACGTCGACCAGCGCGGGATCGAGGTCCAGCGCCAGCACATACGATGGGAAGCGGTCGCCGTGCAGCACATCCTGATAGGCCGCGCGCACCGCGTGCACCAGCAGCTTGTCGCGCACAAAGCGCCCGTTCACATAAAAGAACTGGCCGTCGGCCCGCGCCTTGGAGGCGGTGGGCAGGCCGGTGTAGCCGTGCAGGCGCAAGGGGCCTGCCGATTCGTCAATCGGCAGGCGCGCTTCGGCAAAGTCGCTGCCCAAGATATGGGCGCTGCGCCTGGCCAGTTCGCTCACATTCCAGTGGTCGATGGTGCGCCCGTTGTGCGTAAGCGAAAACGAGACGTCCGGACGGGCCAGGGCGATGCGGCGCACCACTTCCGCGCAGTGGCCATATTCGGTCTGCTCGGACTTGAGGAACTTGCGCCGCGCCGGGGTATTGAAATACAGGTCTTGCACGTCGATGGTGGTGCCGCAGGCGCCGGATGATGGCGCCACCGTGCCCTGGTGCGAGCCGACGATTTCCCACGCGTGCGGCGCGTCTGCCGTGCGCGAGGTCACCGACACGGCAGCCACCGCGGCAATCGAGGCCAGTGCCTCGCCCCGAAAGCCGAGCGTGGACACGTTTTCCAGGTCGGTGAGGGAAGCGATCTTGGAAGTGGCATGCCGGGCCAGTGCCAGCGGCAGCTGCTCGGGCGCGATGCCGCGCCCGTTGTCGGTGATGGCAATGCGTTTGACGCCGCCTTCTTCGAGCCGCACGGTGATCTGGGTGGCACCGGCGTCCAGCGCATTTTCCAGCAATTCCTTGACCACGGCGGAGGGCCGCTCGACCACCTCGCCGGCGGCAATCTGGGAAATCAGCTGGTCGGGAAGTGCCTGGATGGGGCGGTGGGCGGGGACGGGAGCATTCATCTGCGAATTATAAACCTGCGCCACCCCCGGTCGTGAAACCGGGAGCGCGTCACTGCCGCCTATTTTTGCTCGCGCACGGGGATGGGCGCATTACACAGGTCGATGTGCCCGGCCGGGACCACGGTCCACGGGCCGCCGCGGTTGCGCTGCGCTTCGACCGCCGCCTTGAACGAGGCACTGTCGGTGCGCATGACTTCAAACCGGCTGCGCTCTGCCGGCGGCACGTCGGCCGCCACTTTGACCGACGTGATGGGCACGTTCTGTTCCGGCTTGTCATAAAAGCCCATTGCCCCGGCCCCGCGCGGCAGGGTCGAGAGCATGGGCATGCCGGAGATGACGCGGCCCACCACGGTGATATTGCGGTCCAGGTGGCGCGGGGCATGGCCGATGACGGCGTACAGGGCCGAGCCGCCGCCGCTGTCAGCGTCGTTGTCGCGGCCCACGCCCACCATGCCGTAGCAGTGGGCCAGCCATGCGCGGCCTGTTTTGGGATCGCGCGCCGACGGGAAGCCGTTGGAGTGGCCCACCTGCGGTGCATAGCCGTCCGGGTCCGGCAGGCGGGTAAAGGCACTGTCGTTCTTCATGGGGATGGTGAACTCGCCCTTGAGCGTGGCCTTGGCCGTCTTCATGGGCCTGGGGTTCTTTTCATCCGGGTCGCCCCACTGCACCACCCAGTTGTCCTGCGAGCGGATGATGGCCAGGCCGTCAAAATACCCTTCGCGCACCATGGTCTTGATGTTGGCCACATGGTTGGGGGCAAAGGTGGGCGCCAGTTCAATGATCACGCGGCCGGCCGCTGTGTGCATGTACAGCGTGTTTTCCGGGTCCAGCGCGCGCCATTCGCTGGCCTTGGAGGCCTTGATGACATCGGCCACGGTCGGCTTTGGCGGCGGCGGCCTGACGCTGGGCGGCTTTTCGGTGGCGCACGCGGCCGGGGCGTAGGCTGTCATGGCCAGGGTGGCGGTGAGGGCTGCGATGGTGCGGGTGGCTAGGTACATCGTCTTGTCTCCAGAGGCGCGCCCGGCTTGGCGCCCGGGAATTGTAATCCCCTTTGTGTGCACGATGAAAACTTGTGTGCGCATCATTTCAACATGCCAAAAATGGTATGATGGTGGGCTACCTTTTAGGATAAATATGGATCTGATGCAAATCTTCGACTTGATCATGAAAGTCGAGCTGTCTACCCTGCTGAGCCAATACGGTGTGTACGTGTATGCAGTGCTGTTCCTCATTATTTTCAGCGAGACCGGCCTGGTCGTGCTGTTCTTCTTTCCTGGCGACACGCTGCTGTTCATTGCCGGCGCTGCCTGCGCCACGGGCGAAATGAATTACTTCTTTCTGATGGCGCTGCTGATCGCCGCTGCAGTGCTGGGCAATACGCTCAACTACCACATCGGCAAACGGATCGGCCAGCGCGCATACACGCACAACTACCGCTGGGTCAACAAGGATGCCCTGCAAAAGACCCATAACTTTTTTGAAAAGCACGGCGGCAAGACCATCATCCTGGCCCGCTTCGTGCCCGTGGTGCGGACCTTTGCCCCCTTCGTGGCCGGCGTGTCCGAAATGACCCAGTCGCGGTTTCAGTTCTATAACATCACGGGCGCAGCCCTGTGGGTTGTCAGCCTCGTCAGCGCCGGCTACCTGTTCGGCAATACGCCGATCGTGCGTGACAACCTGACCACCATCGTCATGATCGGCGTGGCGGCGGCCGTGGTACCGGTGGCATTGGGCGGCCTGTACAAGTTCGGCCGCAAGATGCTTTCCCGCTAAGTCGCTTGCCACCTTGCCATGCGCGCGCGGCAAGGTGCGCGCATTTGCGCTGCAATACTCAAGTTTTCCTCCCCACGGGCCGATATCCAGACAGTACGCTTACTTTCTGGATTCCCATGCGCCACATATTTGCCCTGATTGCCTGCAGCCTCGCCGTCACGACGGCGGCCGCGGCCGACCCTGCGCCCGCGCTCGGCCCCGCCGCCCCGGCCACCGCGTCCAAGGCGGGCGAGCCGTCCATCAAGCCCGCCCTGCCATCGATCCGGCCGGGCAAGCCATCCAGGGCCACCGCCGCCGCCCTCGCTGCCGAGGAGGCCGAAGCCGAAGCCGAACTGTCGGCCAAGATTGCCGCCCGCCTGGCCGCCATGCGCGCCAACCAGAAGGCCCGGGCCGCGGCCGCCGCCAAGGCGCGCAAGGCAGCCGAGGCGCGCAAGGCCGCGGCGCTTGTCGCGGCCGCGGAACCGGCAGTCAAGCCCTATCACGGCAACCACTGGTCCTACGAAGGCGAGACCGGTCCCGCCAACTGGGGGCGCAACCCGGCCTGGAGCAAGTGCGGCACCGGCAACCGCCAGTCGCCGATCGACCTGCGCGACGGCATGAAGGTGGACCTGGAGCAGATTTCGTTTGATTACAGGCCATCGTCGTTCAACGTGGTCGACAACGGCCATACCATCCAGGTCAATGTCGGCCACGGCAATTCGATCTCGCTGCAGGGACGCAGCTACGAGCTGCAGCAGTTCCACTTTCACCGGCCCTCGGAAGAGCGCATCAACGGCAAGGGGTTCGAGATGGTGGTCCACCTGGAACACAAGGATGTGGAAGGCAGGCTGGCGGTGGTCTCGGTCATGCTCGAACGCGGCCGTGCCCAGGACATGATCCAGACCGTGTGGAACAACCTGCCGCTGGAAAAGCATGACATCGTCACGCCCGCCATTGTCCTCAATCCGGCCGACGTGCTGCCGCTGCGCCGCGAGTACTTCACTTATATGGGTTCGCTCACCAAGCCGCCCTGCAGCGAGGGCGTTCTGTGGCTGGTGATGAAGGAGCCGGTGCAGGCCTCGCCGGCCCAGATGGCGCTGTTTGCGCGCCTCTATCCGCTCAATGCACGGCCCATCCAGGCCCACTCGGGCCGCGTGGTCAAGGAATCAAACTAGGGCGTCACACGGCATCGATGCTGTGGTCGCCGCGCCAGGCGCCACCCGGCTTGAGAGTGAGCGGCGCGATGACGGCCGGTTCGATGCACACGAAGCGCCGGTATTCATCGTCTTCCAGGTCGGACAAGCTGGCCGCGTCGGCCGCGCCGGGATTCCATACGACGGCATCGGTGAAGCTGCTCTGGTTGAGCAGCAGCTTGCCGCCGGCGTGGGACAGGGCGATGGCACCTGCCACATCGCGGTAAATCTCATCGTGCTTGTCGCTGATGGCCAGCGCATCGTCGCCCACACCGTGGATGGCTGCGCCGTCCTGCGCATCGACTGCAAAGTAGGTATGCAGGGCTGCTGAAAACGCGAATTCATCGTCGCCCGTGTTGCGCACGTCCAGGCCCAGCGAGAGCCGCTGCTGTTCCAGCGTCACCTTCAGGCGCAGCTCAAAGCCGTGCGGGAAGCCGGCCGCGATATCGGGCGCCAGGTCGGTGCGGGTCAGTGCGAACACGGCGAACACGCCTTCTTCGTCCACGCCGCTGTCGGCCAGGCGCCAGGTGGACACGCGGGCAAAGCCATGCCGCATGCCGCTGCCGCGTTCAGCGAACTGGGGAAAGATGACCGGCACGCCGCCGCGAATGGCGCGGCTGCCGTCAAGGGCCGAGCGGGTGCTGCAAAACAGGCGCTCCTTGCCGTCGGCGCTGATCCAGGAGACCAGATGGGCGCCGTACAGGGTCACGGTGGCCTGTGCGCCATCCGGTGCGGTGATGCGGACCGCGGGCAGGGTGCCCACGGTCGTCGTGGCGATGGTTGTCATGGTCGTTCCTTCAGCTGATGCGGCCCTTGGCCAGCGGAGGATTGCGCGAGAAGTAGGTCTTGATGCCCTTGGTGATCGCGTTGGCGATTTCATCCTGGTAGCCATTGTCGCGCAGCTTGGCTTCCTCCTGCGGGTTCGAAATGAACGCCGTCTCAATCAGGATCGAAGGGATGTCCGGGGCCTTGAGGACGGCAAATCCGGCCTGCTCGACGGCGGCCTTGTGCAGATGGGCGATGCCGCCAATTTCGCTCAGCACCGCGCGCCCGAGCTTGAGGCTGTCGTTGATCTGGGCCGTGGTGGACAGGTCGAGCAGCACGCTGGCCAGCTGGCGGTCATGGGTGGCCATGCTGACCCCGCCGATGGCGTCGGCCTGGTTTTCCTTGTTGGCCAGCCAGCGCGCGGCCGAGGACGACGCGCCTTTTTCAGACAGCACGAAGACCGATGAACCGCGCGCGCTGGGACGGATAAAGGCGTCGGCATGAATGGATACGAACAGGTCGGCCTGGACGCTGCGCGCCTTGTCCACGCGCTTGCCGAGCGGGACGAAGTAATCGCCGTCGCGGGTGAGCATGACGCGCATATTGGGCTGCTCTTCGAGCTTGAACTTGAGGCGCTTGGCAATGGCCAGCACGATATCCTTTTCACGCGTGCCGGCGCGGCCGATGGCGCCCGGGTCTTCGCCGCCATGGCCGGGATCGATGGCCACCGTAATCATGCGCATGACCTTGTCCGGCTGGGCGCTGTCGGGCCGCGCGGAACTGGCCGGCGGCGGGACGGGCTCGGGCCGGGCCTGGGCCAGCGGCGGCACGGGCGCGCGCGCAGTGGGCACCGGGGGCGCCACCACGGACGGTGCCGGGCCGGGCGGGGCCACGGCCACGGCAGTGCCTGGCGCCGGGGCTGGCGGCTGCGGGCTGGCCGGGGTCGCAGAATTGGCAGGGGCGGGCGGCTGCGCCACGCCGGCCGGCGCGCCCGATGGCGACCAGTCGCCCTTTTCAATCATGGCGGCGATCGGATCGACCACCTTGACCGGATACAGGTCGAAAATGAGGCGGTGGTTGTAGGGCGACACGGGCGCCAGCTGGAATACCTGGGGCGTGATCTCTTCCTTCAGGTCAAACACCAGGCGCACGATGTTGGGCTGGTACTGGCCCACCCGTACCTGTTTGATGTACGGGTCTTCAGACTGGATCTTGGCCACCAGGGACTTGAGCGTGGCGTTGAGCGCCAGACCTTCAATGTCCACCACCAGCCGGTGCGGGTCGGGCACGGTGAAATGGGTGGCCTTGAGGATGGAGTCGTTTTCCAGCGTGACACGGGTGTAGTCGGGCGCGGGCCAGACGCGCACGGCCAGGATCTGGGCTGCCATCGCGGGCAGCAGCGGGGTGACGGACAGGAGCAGCGTGCCGCCGGCCTTGAGCACGGTGCGGCGGGTCACGGGGCTGGACGTCAGCGGTGTGGTGCGAAGGTGAGACGGTCGAGACATAGCAAACCCAGGTCGGACAACGCTTGCAATTCTACATCACGACCCGCGCCGGCGACGTTCAAACGGACCAGCACATCGGGCGGGGGCAATACCGGGGCGCCTTTCTCGGGCCATTCGACGATGCAGATGTTGCGGCCATTGAAGTCTTCGCGAAAGCCGGCGTCGAGAAATTCCTCCGGGCTGGCCATGCGGTACAGGTCAAAGTGGATCAGCTGCACGGCCTGCCCGCCGAGCACGATGCTGTACGGTTCGGCCAGGGTATAGGTGGGACTTTTCACCTTGCCCACGTGGCCGGCCGCGTGCAGCAGGGCGCGGGTGAGGGCGGTCTTGCCGGCGCCCAGGTCGCCATCGAGATGGATGACCAGGCCCGGCACCAGCACCCGCGCCAGGGCCGCGCCGAGGGCGGCGGTGTGGCTGTCATCGTCAAGATGGGCTGTAAAATGCGGCATCGAATAGAATGTCTTGTGTCGAAGTGAAGCGCGGTGTGACTGCGCCGGCGCGCACGCCATTGTAAAGCCGAAAACATCTCCATGCAGCCTACCCCTCCCGACCTGTCCGCACTGGCGCTGGCCATCAAGCGCTGGGGTGCCGAACTTGGCTTTGCCGAGGTGCGCATTGCCGACGTCGACCTGACGCACGCGGAAGCGGGCCTGCAGGCGTGGCTGGACGCGGGCCGCCATGGCGAGATGGATTATATGGCAAGCCACGGCATGAAGCGCGCCCGTCCGGCTGAACTGGTGCCGGGCACGGTGCGCGTGATCACGGCGCGCATGGATTACCTGCCGGCCGCGACACCGCACGACTGGCGCGAACGGGAACGGGCCCGCCTGGCCGACCCCCGGGCGGCCGTCATTTCCATTTACGCGCGCGGACGCGATTATCACAAGGTCTTGCGCAGCCGCCTGCAGCAGCTGGCCGAGCGCATCCGGACGGTGACGGGTGAGTATGGATTTCGGGTATTTACCGATTCCGCCCCCGTCATGGAATTGCCGCTGGCCGAAAAGGCGGGGCTGGGCTGGCGCGGCAAGCACACCCTCATGCTTAACCGCGAGGCAGGTTCCATGTTTTTTCTGGGCGAAATCCTGGTCGATATTGCCTTGCCGGTGGACGGGCCCGTGGACGCCCACTGCGGCCAGTGCCAGGCATGCATCGATGTCTGTCCCACCCAGGCCATCGTGGGCCCGGGCCGGCTCGATGCACGGCGCTGCATTTCCTACCTGACCATCGAACTCAAAAGCAGCATTCCGGAAGCGCTGCGCCCCTTGATCGGCAACCGCGTGTACGGCTGCGACGATTGCCAGACGGTCTGTCCCTGGAACAAGTTTGCCCAGCGCGCCGTGGTGCCGGACTTTGAAGAGCGCAACAGCCTGGGCAGCGAGAGCATGGCCGCGCTGTTTGCCTGGGACGATGGTGAATTCAACCGCCGCCTGGAAGGCAGTCCCATACGCCGCATTGGCCACGAGCGCTGGCTGCGCAACCTGGCGGTGGGCCTGGGCAATGCGGCCGATGCCATGCCGGGCGATGCGGCCGTGGTGGCGGCCCTGCAGGCGCGTAGCGCGCACCCCTCGGCCATGGTGCGCGAGCATGTGGCCTGGGCGCTGGCCCGGCACGGTATTTATCCGGACGGTGCCATGCGCTTGAGCCGGACGGCCGACCAGTCGCCATCGAGCGAAATCATGGCCACACCCGTCACGCCGCGCTGAGCGGCAAAGGCAAAGATCTTGTCGCGGTCAATATCGGTTGCCTTGGGCGCGGTGGGCTTGAGGTAGGCAATCCACAGCGAGCCCTTGTCACCGAGCCGGGCCATGGCCTGGTCCCACCATTTTTCCAGCTCGGCCTGGTTGAGGGCGAACAGGAGCACGATGTCGGCCACCTCCTCGCCTTCGCGCAGCATGTCGTCGGGCAGCTCCCCCACCACGGATGGATTGACGCCCCCATTGAACACCGCCAGCGACTTGACGGTCTTGAGGTAGAGCTTGTCGGCAATGGTCTTATCAGTCACAGTTGTCCTCCGAAAAAAACGGGCTGAAACCGCTGTCTGGAAAGAGTGAGATCGTTGACGCGGACGAAGGTTCGCCCGGCGCGCCGCCTTTTTTTCGGCCCTAGGGAGGCGCTGATCAATTGACGATTTCAGCGGGTTCCCGAAATTTGGAGGAATCGACCTCGCCGAAGAATCGCGACGCGCTTTTTCGGTGCCGTTTCTGCCGGGTTTTCAACGAAATTGCAGTATTCCTTGCGCCTTTCGGCGCTCAGGACGCTCTTCGGGTTTCAGTGATCGTAAATCGCCTGCCGGCCAGTACCAGATTGGCGAAGCCGAACAGCGTGAACAACTGGGCGGTGTTCTTCGCCAAACCACGGTAACGCGTCTTCCGATGACGGAACAGGTTCTTGATGACATGAAATGGATGCTCGACTTTCGCGCGCACGCTCGCCTTGAGATGCTCAAGCTTCTCGGTCATGCGGCCAAGCTTGTTCTTCGGCAGCGCCTTGCGTTTAGCGCGCTTCATCGCCACGTGCCAAGTCACCGGTTTGCCGATGTTCTCGGCCCGCTTTTCAACACCCTGATAACCGGCGTCGCCAAAGGCCGCCACTTCATCGCCGTGCAGCAGAGCGTGTGCTTGCGTCACATCGGAGACATTGCCAGCGGTGCCCACGACGGTATGCACAAGGCCCGATGCAGCGTCAACGCCGATGTGCGCTTTCATCCCGAAATGCCAGTCATTGCCCTTCTTCGATTGGTGCATTTCCGGGTCGCGCTCGCCGTCTTTGTTTTTGGTCGACGGTGGCGCGGCAATCAAGGTGGCATCCACAATGGTCCCTTCGCGCATCATCAATCCTTTGGCCGCCAGGTGCGCGTTGATCGCTTCGAAGATCTTCTGCGTCAGCCCCTTTGCTTCGAGCAAGTGGCGAAACTTGAGCAGCGTCGTCGCGTCCGGTGCGCTCTCGCGATTGAGGTCTATACCAACAAAAGCGCGGATCGCCTGGCTGTCGTAAATGGCGTCCTCAATACCCTCATCGGACAGACCAAAACACTGCTGGGCCACATACATGCGCAGCATGCGCGCCAAGCCGATCGGCGGACGGCCTGCACCAGTCACCTTCGGATAGTGCGGCTCGATCAGCTTATGCAGCTTGCCCCACGGCGTCGCCACGTCGATCTCAGCGAGGAAGCGGTCGCGGCGCGTCAGCTTCTTCTTAGCGGCGTACTCAAGGTCGGAAAAGCTCTTTTGCATGATCGATGGCGGCGCGGTGAAAGTACCGGTATTGTCTCAGGTCTGGCTGACGATGGAAACAGGCGCGCTCGAATTAATCAGTGCTTCCCTAGCACAAATCGCCCCGAGATCAAAGAATTTGATTTAAACCTGAATTAATTTCAACTCGCGTGCCATAAAAGCCACAATTTCCAAATTTAAATAAGTTATGATTAGCACCGCTTCGGCACCAACATGGTGCACCGGGGGCACAGAATGTGGGTAGGTTTGGGGAGTAGGTAGATAAAATAACGGTAATTCATGCCGGAGAAATATCGAGGAGACGCGCGTTTTACAGAATGCTGTTGGTCCAACCAAACGGCCGGGAACGTGAACAAAATTTGGAACGCACCGCAAGGTGCGTTTTTTTTCGGCCGTCCGAATGGCCGCCGCTTCCTGCAGGCGCTGCCGGCGTTATACTGTGCCCCATGACACTTGACCCCAGCAGCGCGCTGTTTTCCGCCATCGTGCCGGCCCCGTTCGGGGCCATCGGCATTCGCACCGCAACGGGGAGCCTGCGCGAGCTGGTCTACCTGCCGCCCCATTTTAGTGAACAGGCTGCCCTTGACGCCCAGGCCGAACAGGCGGCGCTGCAGGTGGCGCGCTACCTGGCCGATCCCGATTTTGTCTTCACCCTGGCCGTGCCGGAAGTGGGCAGCGCCTTCCAGCGCACCGTGTGGCGCGCCATTGCCGCCATCCCGCGCGGCACCGTGCGGACCTACGGGCAGGTGGCCAGCGCCATCGGTTCGGCCCCGCGCGCGGTCGGTCAGGCCTGCGGCGCCAACTGGTTTCCCCTGCTCGTGCCCTGCCACCGCGTGACGGCAGCCGGCGGGCTGGGCGGCTTTGCCAGCCATGACGACGAGCATGGCTTCCACCTGAGCGTCAAGCGCTGGCTGCTCAAGCATGAGGGCGTGAGCAATACTCCATGGCAGCAGCAATCAATCTTCGCCTGATCGACGCCTTTTGCGACAGCCTGTGGCTCGAGCATGGACTGGCAAAAAACTCGCTGGACGCCTACCGGCGCGACATGACACTATTTGCGCGCTGGCTGGAAGTGACCCGTCCCCAGCGCGCCAGCCTGCACGCGGTCGAGGCGCACGACCTCGATGCCTATTTTGCCGAGCGCCACGCCGACACCAAGCCCAGTTCGGCCAACCGGCGCCTGTCCGTCTTGAAACGCTTCTACCAGCTGGCCCTGCGCCAGCACCAGATCAGCGCCGACCCGTGCCTGAAGCTGGCCTCGGCGCGCCAGCCGCAGCGCTTTGTCCATACCCTGAGCGAAGCGCAGGTCGAAGCGCTGCTGCAGGCGCCGGACGTGGCCACGCCGCTCGGCCTGCGTGAACGCACCATGCTCGAACTGATGTATGCGAGCGGGCTGCGGGTGTCGGAACTGGTCACGCTCAAGATGACTGAACTGAGCCTGAACGATGGCGTGCTGCGCATCACGGGCAAGGGCAGCAAGACGCGCCTGGTGCCGTTCGGGCAGGAAGCGCGCGCCTGGATCGAGCGCTACGTGCGCGAGGCGCGCGGGGTGATTCTGAACGGGCAGGTGGACGATGCCCTGTTCGTGACGGGACGGGGCGGCCCCATGACGCGCCAGATGTTTTGGATCCTGATCAAGAAACACGCGGCCCGGGCCGGCATCACGGCGCCCCTGTCGCCGCACACCCTGCGCCACGCCTTTGCCACCCATTTGCTCAATCACGGTGCCGACTTGCGCGTGGTGCAACTGCTGCTGGGACACTCCGATATCTCCACCACACAAATTTACACCCATGTTGCGCGGGAGCGCATGAAACAGCTGCACGCCCAGCACCATCCACGTGGTTAAATTAAATGCAGAGTGGCTAACTGCGTCATAATGGACCCCACACGACAATTTTCCCGCAGACAACATAAGAGGTGATTCATGGCTAAAACCAATTTTTCGTACGAAAAGCGGCAACGGGAGTTAGAGAAGAAGAAAAAGGCCGAGGAAAAAGCCAGGAAGAAAGCAGAAGCGAAGAATGCGCCGGCCTCGCCCGATGGCGGCGCCGAAGAAGCCAATGAAGAGAGCGCCGAGAGCACGACCGATACCCAAGAATAAAGCAGTTCCCCGCACTTGCCACCAGCCCCCGCTTCCCGTCAATGGCTGACGGAAAGCGGGGGCTTGTTCTTGGGCGAACCGCCGGTGCCGGCTTCAGGCCACGGTTCAGGCAACCAGCTTCGGTTCCGGCGCCGGCTCGGCATGCGCATCGTGGTCGCCCTTGAAGTAGCGTACCGCCCGCTTGCCCAGGTTATCCAGGTAGGTGTAGGCCACCGGCACCACCACCAGGGTGAGCAGGGTGGACGTGATGACCCCGCCGATCACGGCGCGGCCCATCGGCGCCTGCATTTCCGAGCCTTCGCCCATGCCGATGGCCATCGGCAGCATGCCGAAGATCATGGCCAGGGTGGTCATGAGGATGGGGCGCAGGCGCACCTGGCCGGCATCCATGATGGCTTCGTACTGGCCCTTGCCTTCGCGCTGGCCCTGGTTGGTGAAGTCCACCAGCAAGATGGCATTCTTGGTCACCAGGCCCATCAGCATGATCACGCCGATGACCGAAAAGATATTGAGCGTGCTGCCCGTGACCAGGAGGGCCAGCAAGACCCCGATGAGCGAGAGCGGCAGCGACACCATGATGGCCACCGGCTGCAGGAAGCTGCCAAACTGCGAAGCGAGCACCAGGTAGATGAATACCACCGCGATGCCGAGCGCGGCCCCGGCCGAACCCATGGTTTCCGCCATTTCCTCGGCGTCGCCGCCCACTTCAAAGCGGATACCGGCAGGTAAATCAAACTCGGCCATGATCTTTTGCACATCCTTGTGGACGTCGCCATTCGGGCGGCCCTGCACGCCGGCATAGATGGCGACCCGGCGTTCCAGCGCCAGGCGCTTGAGCACCTGCGGGCTGGTGGCCGGCACGAATTGCACAAACTGGCGCAGCGGGACCATGATCGGGTTGCCGGCCGCATCGCGCCGGGTGGACGCCACCGACAGGTCGGCCAGGTCGGCCACTTTCTGGCGGCCCGACTTGGGCAGCTGCACATTGATGTCGTAGTTCTGGCCGTCCGGCGCCAGCCAGCGGCTGACCTGGTCGCCCGCAACAAAGGGACGCAGGGCCGCGCCCACCTGCTGGATCGACACGCCCAGATCGCTGGCCAGTTCATTGTTGATCTTGACGACGGTGGCGGGATTGGCGCCTTCCTGGCTGTATTCCATGTCGGTGATGCCCTTGACCGCGCTCACCTTTTCCATCAGGCGTCGCGCCACCGCGTCGAGCTTGGCTTCGTCGGCCCCGAGAATGTTGATGAAGACCGGCTTCCAGCCCACCGACATGCTGACACCGGCAATCGGTTCGAGCCGGGACCGGATCACCCCTTCCATCTCCTTCTGGGAGCGGCGCTTGACCTTGTTCTTGTCGACCAGCTTGACATTGACATGGGCCGTGTTGCGCCCGTCCCAGGTGCCCACGTTGGCCATCACGGTCTCGATTTCCTTGAATTCCTTGAGCGCCGCCTCGATCTGGCGCACCTTGCTGTCCGTGTATTCCAGGCTCGAGCCGATCGGCGCCTTGAAGCGCAGGTGGATGAAGCCGTTGTCCACCTGGGGCACCATTTCGCTGCCAATCTTCGGCACCAGGGCCAGGCTGGCGATGAACAGCACCAGTGCCAGCGTCAGGGTGGCCTTGCGCCAGCGCAGCGCCACGGCCAGCGTCTTGCCGTACCACAGGTGCAGCCGGTCGATGCCCAGCTCCACCTTGTCCATGGCGCGGCCCAGCCACGGCAGGTACTTGAAGCGGTCCTGGACGGGGTCGGGCCAGACCGACGACAGCATGGGGTCAAGCGTGAAGCTGACAAACAGCGACACCAGCACCGCCACGGCCACGGTAATGCCGAACTGGAGGAAGAACTTGCCGATGATGCCATCCATGAACGCGACCGGGATGAACACGGCCACGATGGCAAAGGTGGTGGCCATCACGGCCAGGCCGATTTCATTGGTGCCATCGTTGGCCGCCTTGACGTGGCTCTTGCCCATGCCCAGGTGGCGCACGATGTTTTCGCGCACCACGATGGCGTCGTCAATGAGCAGGCCAATACACAGCGACAGCGCCATCAGGGTCAGGAAGTTGAGCGTGAAGCCGAAAAACTTCATGGCGATGAAGCTGGCCATGACCGAGATCGGCAGCGTCAAGCCGGTAATGATGGTGCTGCGCCACGAATGCAGGAAGAAAAACACGATCACCATGGTCAGCAGCGCGCCTTCCATGATGGTGCGCTTGACGTTGGCCAGCTGCGCTTCGGTAAACAAGGACTGGTCTTCGATGATCTCGATCTTGACGTCGTCCGGCACCGCGCCCTTGAGCTTGGCGATGGCCGCCTTGACGCCCTGGCCCACTTCCACCACGTTGGCGTCCTGCACCTTGATCACTTCAATGGAAATGGCGCGCCGGCCATTGATGCGCGACAGCGACTGCTCTTCCTGCTCGCCATCGACCACCTCGGCCACCTGTTCCAGGTAGACGGGGCCATTGGCGTGGCGCGCCACGATGATCTTGTTAAAGCCGCGCACGTCGCGGATCTTGCCCTCGATGCGCACCAGGCGCTCGCTGGCACCATAGCTGATATTGCCGGCCGGCAGATTGGCATTGGTATTCTGGATGGCGCGCAAGACTTCATCGACGCCCACGTTCTGGCTGGTGAGCGCATCCGGGCGCAGGTTGATCAGCACCTGGCGGTTGGTCTTGCCGTTGACGCGCACCTGGCCCACCCCGGCCACGCCCTGCAGTCGCTTGCTGATGATCTGCTCGGTCATGACGGAGAGCTCGCGGATGGAGCGCTGCTCGGACATGAGCGACATGCGGATCACGGGCTGGGCATTGTCACCTTCCCAGCGCTGGATGTAGGGTTCGCGCGCCTCCTTGGGAAAGCCCGGCCGTACCTGGCCCACCTTGGCCCGGATGTCGGTGACGGCCCGTTCCACGTCCACCGACAGGGCCAGCTGCACCGACACCCCGCCGCGCCCTTCCCATGAATTCGATTCGAGCTTCTTGACGCCGCTGACCGAGTTGAGCGCTTCTTCGAGCGGGCGCACGATATCGTTTTCCACCTGTTCGGGCGAGGCGCCCGGGTAAGCGACCTCGATCCACACGCCCGGCATGGCCACATTGGGCATCGATTCCACGCCCAGGCCGCGGTAGGAAAACAGGCCCAGCACCATCAGGGCCACCATGACCATGGTGGCAAAGACGGGATTGTTGATACTGATTCGTGTCATCCACATGGCTTACCCCTTCGCGGCCACAACGACAGGGGCGGCCGGCAGCTTGACCTTGCTGCCGGGCTTGACGCCATCGAGCTTGCCGAGCAGGACGGTGGCGCCATCCTGCAGGCCCGCCTTGACGGCCACCATGCCATCGTCTTCGTTGCGCAGGCCCAGCGTGACCGGGCGCGCCACCACCTTGTTCGCTTCGATGGTATAGACCACGTCACTGTTGTTTTCCTGGCGCACGGCCGCCAGCGGCACCAGCGGCAGGGGGGCCGACTGGTCGGTGGTAATGAAACCCTTGGCAAACATGCCGCCCGACAGGGCAGTATCGGCATTGTCCACGCTGATATACACCAGCATGGCGCGCGAGCCGACCTCCGTCGTGGGATTGATGCGGGCAACCTTGCCGCCGAATTCGCGGCCCGGGTAGCCATCGACCCGGAACTGCACTGCCTGGCCCGTTTTGATGCGCGGAATCTCCGATGCCGGCACCTGGGCTTCCAGGGTCAACTGCTTGAGGTTGACGATGGTAAAGACCGGCATGTCGGGCGCCAGCTTTTCGCCGGCCTGGACATGGCGCTTGCTGATGATGCCGGCAAACGGCGCGCGGATGGCGGTGTCGTTCAGGGCATTCCTGGCCAGCTGCAGCTGGGCCTGGGCCGCCTTGACATTGGCCTGGGCCAGCTCCACCGAGTTCTGGGTGGTGTCGTAGGCCTGCTGGGAAATGTAGTTCTGCTTGAGCAGCGCCTGGCTGTTCTGATTGTTCTTGCGCGCCAGCGACAGGCGGGCGCTGGCTTCATCGAGCATGGCTTGCTGCTGGGCCACGCGCGCGCCCAGGTCGGCCTGTTCGATGCGTGCGATGACCTGGCCGGCCGCCACCTGCATCCCTTCGCGCACATCGGCATCCATCACCACGCCTGGCACCTTGGCGCGCACCGTGGCCTGGGTCAGGGGCGTGAGCGAACCGGACAGCGGCAGCCTGACACGCAGGGTGCCGGCCGAGACGGCGGCGATGTCGCCCCGTCCCAGTTCGTAGGTATCGATGACGGGCTTGCCATCGGCCATGGCCGGCGCTGGCGCGGCGGGCTTGGCGGGCGCCTGCATGGCATACCAGCCACCGCCTGCCAGCACCGCGACCAGCAAGGCGGCCAGCGGCGCCTTCCAGCGCCTGGGCGAAACGGTGGGCTGGACGGCGGCGCGGGGCAGGGTTTCTAGTTTCATGGTCATTGATCTTGTTGTTGAGATAGCGTTGGAGGCGCTTGTGCTCCGCCTTGTTCAAAGGTGGAGCGTACGGCGCATGGTGACACTATAAAAAAGAGCAAGGAAAGCAGGGGACGGATTGCGACAGGTGGCCGTTTCAGCACGACGAACTGCAGAAAAGGGCGATGAAGCGCAAAGCCGCAGCGCCGAAATCCCGGCTGTGTTCGCTTTGGTCAGAATCCCGTTTGCGCGTTCGCAAAGGGCGTGCGATGGCGATGGAGAAGAATTGGCATGGGATGGCTTGTCATTCGCGAGCCCCCTTATTTTCACAAGGATGTCTGTGGGTATGGATACTGCTGAAGCACGACGTTATGAACCTGACGGGCCGGGCCGCGAAGCGCTCGACACCTTGTACCGCTTTGTGGCGGCGCTGGAACTGGCGCCCACGGTGGCGGTCCACAGCATTGACCGGGACGGCCTGGTCCGTTTCTGGAACCATACCTGCGAGCAGCTGTATGGGATACCGGCGCGCGAGGCCGTGGGCCAGCCACTGGGCGCCCTCGTGACGCACCTTGACGACCAGCAAGAGTTCGACGCCACCCTCGCTGCCATCTGGCACACCCGCCAGGCGCCCCAGCCGCGCGACTGGCATGTGCGGCGCCGCGACGGAGGGCATGTGTGGATGTATTCCACCCACTTTCCCGTCATGCGCAACAATGAACCCCAGCAGATCTTTTGCATGGAAGTGGACATCAGCCAGCGCAAGGTGGAGGAACGGGCCTTGCTGGAAGCGGGCGTCAATTTCCGCCAGCTGTTCGAGCGCTCCAACGATGCCATCTTGCTGATCGAAGGCAATCGCATCATTGACGCCAATCCGGCCGCCCTGGCCATGTTCCACTGCCAGCGGCTGGACGACATTGCCGGCCGCACCCTGGTCGATTTTTCCCCGCCCGTGCAGCCCTCGGGCGAGTCTTCCCTCATGGCCGATGCGACCCAGTCCTCGCAGAACTTCCTCGAAGGCAACCGGCGCTATGAATGGCAATTTCGCCTGCCTGACGGGGCCGCCTTCTGGGCGGAAGTGCTGCTCACTTCCGTCACGCTCGACCACCAGTTCCTGTCATACGCGGTCCTGCACGACATCTCCGTGCGCAAGGCATCGGAAAGCACCTTGCTCAGGGCCGCGCAAGTGTTTGAAAACAGCCGCGACGCCATCGCCATTACCGACCCCGAGCGGCGCGTGCTGGCCATTAACCAGGCGTTTACCGACATCACCGGCTACGCCATGAGCGAGGTGGCCGGGGCCGAATTGCCGCAGCTGCGCGCAGGCGGGCATGAGCCGGCGTTTTTCGATCAGATCTGGCGTTTCGTTGCCGCCAATGGCTATTGGGAAGGCGAGCTCTGGAGCGCGCGCAAGCAGGGCGAGGAGCATCCCCTGTGGGTGGCCTTGACCGCTATTCGCAACAGTGCCGACCAGGTCATCAACTACATTGCCATCCTGTCCGACATCACCGACCGCAAGCGGCTCGAAGAACATCAGCGCCACCTGGCCGAGCACGACTTTCTCACCGACCTGCCCAACCGGGTGCTGTTCCTGGACCGGCTGCAGCAGGCACTGGGGGTGGCGCGCCGCAAGAAGACCCAGGTGGCCGTCATGTTCATCGACCTCGACCGCTTCAAGGGCATCAATGACAGCTTCGGCCACCATGTGGGCGACGCCGTGCTGCGGGAAGTGTCGGGCCGGCTCACGCGCTGCGTGCGCGGGGTCGATACCGTGAGCCGCCAGGGCGGCGATGAATTCGTCGTCATCCTGGCCGATGTCGGCGGGGCCGACCAGGCCGGGCATGTCGCTGCCACCGTGATGCAGGCAGTGGCCCAGCCGGTCCACACGGATGGTCACAGCGTGAGCCTGTCGGTCTCGATCGGCATTGCCATGTATCCCACCGACGGCCAGGATATTGATACACTTTTACGGCATGCCGATGTCGCGATGTATCACGCCAAGCAAGGCGGGCGCAATGCCTTCAGTTTTTTCAATCCCGACATGAACGCGCGCGTCGTGGAACGGGTCCAGCTTGAAAACAGCCTGCGCCACGCCCTGGCCAACCATGAATTCGAACTGGCTTACCAGCCCGAGGTGGACATTGCCAGCGGCCAGACGGTGGGCGTGGAAGCGCTGCTGCGCTGGCGCCATCCGCAGCGCGGCTTGCTCATGCCGCAGCACTTTCTGGGCGTGGCCGAGGAATGCGGCCTGATGGTCCCCATCGGGCGCTGGGTGCTGCAGGAAGCGTGCCGCCAGGCGCGCGGCTGGCGCGACGCCGGCTTTCCCGTCACGGTGGCGGTCAACCTGTCGGCGGCGCAGTTCAACAGCCCCGACTTGCTGGCCAGCGTGGACACTGCCCTGGCCGAGTCCGGCCTGACGCCCGCGCTGCTGGAGCTGGAAGTGACGGAAGCGACCATCATGGGCCGCGACGGCCAGACCGCGGCCCTGGTCAGCGCGCTGCGCGCGCGCGGCATTGGCGTGACCATTGACGACTTCGGTACGGGCTACTCCAAGCTGAGCGCCCTGCGCCATGTCGCCCTGTCCCGGCTCAAGATCGACCGCACCTTCATCCAAGACATTTCCGGCAAGCCCGATGACGCCGCCGTCATTACCGCCATCATTGCCGTGGCGCGCAGCCTCAAGCTGCGGGTGGTGGCCGAGGGCGTGGAAACGCAGGCCCAGCTGGAATTCCTGCAGCAGCTGGGCTGCGACATTTACCAGGGACATTACGCGGGCGAACCGCAGAGCGCGCCCGACCCTGCGCGCTGGCGCCGCCAGGAGTAGCCGGCTAACCGGCTATCGGGCTATGCGGCGCCGTCGTACAGGCGCAGCCGGGCCACCACCTGCCCGTGGTCGGACGCCTGCGGCAGACCCAGCACCAGGTGATCGTTCAGGTACACCACATCGGCCACTTCGCCGATGGCACCGGGCAGCAGGGGGTTGAACTGGGCCGACACGAGGATATGGTCAATGGTGGAATAGTTGCCGTCATTGAGCATGGAAAAGCCCACGTGGCGCATGCAATCCTGGCGCTTTTGCAGCTGGAAGGCATCGAACAGGCGGGTCTGGACAGGCGATCCCTCGCCCATGACAATGGTGGTGGTCACGGCGTCGGCCACATCATTGAAGTCGCCCATGACCACTTGCGCCCGCCCATAGCGCTGCGCCATACCGGTCAGCATGACGCGCAGGGCCACCGCCTCGGTGCCGCGCCGCACGAGCGAACGCAGGCAGGCCTGGCCAAACAGGAGCGGGTCTTCGGCACTGTCACCGGCGCGGTAATCGGGGCGCTTCGATTTCAGGTGCACCACCACCACATCGACAATGCAGTCCTGTCCAAGGCGCACGGGAGCATGGACCACGGCGCGCGAAAAGGCTTCGGCATCGCGGGTGCCGGCGGGCAGGGCCACGCCGGACGGGAAGTCCGCCAGCGACACGCCGCTGCCGGCCAGCGGCAGGCGCGACACCAGCGCCACCGAGGGCGTCAGGCGGTCGGCGCCGGGATCGGGGTCAAAGCCCACGTGCACGGCGTCTCGATAGCGCGTGGTACGTGCCAGCACCTCGCGCAGGCAAGCCTGGGAAAAAATTTCCTGAAATCCGATCACGTCCGCATCGATCAGGTCGATCTGGCGTGCCGTCCAGTCCAGCTTGGCTTCGTATTGCGCGGCGCTGGTCGGTGCCAGGTTTTCATACAGCTGCTGGCCTGCAGGCGCCAGGTTGAAGACATTGAAGGTGGCAAAGCGGATTTCTTGCTGCATAATAAGAAACTCCTCATCGAATCTTGAGCGTATCACGCATGGCCAGGAAAGAGCATATCTCCGAGACACCCGCGACGCAGTTCCTGCGCAAGCATCGTGTCGATTTCAGCGAACACCCGTATCCGTATGAAGAACATGGCGGCACCCGCGTGTCGGCGCGCGAGCTGGGCGTGCCCGAACACGCCGTGGTCAAGACGCTGGTGATGCAGGATGAGGCGGCGCGCCCCCTGATCGTGCTGATGCATGGCGACTGCAAGGTCTCGACCAAGAACCTGGCGCGCGCCATCGGCTGCAAGTCGGTGGAGCCCTGCAAGCCCGACGTGGCCCAGCGCCATTCCGGCTACCTGGTGGGCGGCACCTCGCCATTTGGCACGCGCAAGCCACTGCCCGTGTATGTGGAAGAAAGCATCCTGGCGCTGGAAAAGATGTATATCAATGGCGGGCGCCGCGGTTACCTCGTGGGCCTGGCGCCGCAGGCGTTGGTTGATTGCCTCACTGCAAGGCCGGTACAGTGCGCACTGGCCGAATGATGGTGTATATTCACGGCCCGGCACCCGCTATCCGGGTGTAATCGAGAGAGACAGCATGTACACCATTATTTTCACCATCGTCGCCTATCTGATCGGGTCGATTTCCTTTGCCGTGGTCACGAGCCGCGTCTTCGGCCTGTCCGATCCGCGTACCTATGGCTCGAAAAATCCCGGCGCCACCAACGTGCTGCGCAGCGGGAACAAGAAGGCGGCCATTGCGACCCTGATCGGGGACGCCGCCAAGGGCTGGTTCGCGGTGTGGCTGGCCGACCTGCTGGCCGAGCGTTTTGGCGTGGGCAATCTGGGCATTGCGCTGGTGGCGCTGGCCGTGTTCCTGGGCCACCTGTATCCGATTTTCTTTCGCTTTGTCGGCGGCAAGGGTGTGGCAACGGCGCTGGGCGTACTCATTGGCCTGAACGTCTGGCTTGGCCTGGCCACGCTGGTCACCTGGCTGGTGATTGCGTATGCCTTCCGTTACTCTTCGCTGGCGGCGCTGGTGGCATCGATTTTCGCGCCTTTCTATTTTGGCCTGCTGTTTGGCACCGACCAGATTGAAATATTGCTGGCGGTCCTTGCCATGAGTGCGCTGCTGGTGTTCCGTCACCGCGACAACATCAGCAACCTGATCGCCGGCAAGGAAAGCCGGATCGGCAGCAAGTCGGCGCCTGCCGGAAACAAGACGGGCGGCAAGAAACAGTAGCGGCACGACCGCTGGTGGGGTGTCCCGGCCATGCAGCGCCGTGCACCTTGCGACGGCATTTCTGGCCAGGCTTTAAAATAGCTGCTCCATCGCTAACAAGGGCCTTGCCATGAAACAGCTCCGCATCGATTTCGTTTCCGATATTTCCTGCCCCTGGTGCGTGATCGGCCTCAAGTCGCTGGAACAAGCCCTGGACAAGGTGGGCGACGTGGCCAGCGCCGACCTGCACTTTCACCCGTTCGAACTCAATCCCCAGATGGCGCCGGAAGGCGAAGATATTGGCGAACATCTGCAGCGCAAGTATGGCGCGTCGGAGGAACAGGGCGCCAAAACGCGCGCCATGATCCGCGAGCGCGGCGCCGAACTGGGCTTTACCTTCGACATGGACAAGCGCGGCCGCATCTACAACACCTTTGACGCTCACCGCCTGCTGCACTGGGCCGACATGCAGGGCCGTCAGCGCGAACTGAAGATGGCCCTGTTTGAAGCCTATTTCACGCGCGGCGAAAACCCCGGCTCGCACGACGTGCTGACCCGGGTGGCCGGCGAGATCGGACTCGATTCGGCCGAGGCAGCCGAAGTGCTGGCCAGCGGCGCCTACGCCAACGAGGTGCGCGAACAGGAAGAGTTTTTCCAGCGCCAGGGCATCACGGCCGTGCCTGCCATCATCATTAACCAGCGCCACCTCATTTCCGGCGGGCAGCCACCGGACATCTTCGAGCAGGCGCTGCGCCAGATCGCTGCCGCCAGCTAGGCAAGACTCAGCTGCGCGCTTCGTCGTGCAGGGGCAGGGACAGCGTGCGATCGACGTACTCGAAGAACGAGGCTTCCCGCGACAACTCGTTGCTTTCGTGGTCCCAGAACACGGTGGACGGATCCGTATCGCGACTGCTGCGGCGGAAAAACGCCTGGCAGTTGCCCACCCCATCCGGATGAAACTCGAGCAAGTCCTTGCAGGCATGGCTGGGGCGCGGCGCTTCCTCTTCAATCCCCGCCATGATCTCGCCCAGGTCGGCCATGCGGCGGGCCGACAGGATGCTCTCGGCCCCGCTGCAGATGCCATCGTGGACCAGGCACAGCCTGCGCAGGGAGTCAGGCACGCTCCAGCCCATGTATTGGGCACGCGGCGACAGGGAGGGACTGGCGTTGGGGGCGCCCCCGAGTACCAGCTGGAAGTGGGGGCGCCCGTCGTGCAGTACCCGGTCGGTCAGGTAAGCGAGCATCCACGCGTCGTCCCGGCGCGCCGGAATCACCCAGCGCACCCGTTCCTGGAGCACGGCGACGAAACGCGGCAAGACGGCCGCCAGTTCGCCAAACACCAGCTCCACCGCGTCGGCCGGTGCCATGCCGGCCACCGGCCATGGGCAGCCGGCATCGGTCCGCGCCCGCAGCCCCTGCTGCTCGAGGATGAATTCCGCCCCGCGCCGCCCGTACTGGTCCAGGATGGCACGCTGCAGGTCGGTGGTGCGCTGATAGCGGTCGGCCGTGGGCTTGGATGCGCCCCAGCTCAGCTCCCGCTTCAGCCGCGCACGTGTCAGTTCGTCTAGTTCTTTAGTCAATATTGTATTGTTATTCATTTATGCGGGAGGGGTGGATTATAGTCATCCCAACCGTCGCGGCATAGCGATAGTTGCCCTGTTTTCTCACATGCTTTGACGCAGCGCACAATAGCAGTGCTTTTTCCTCCCGATTAGGCGCATTTTCGCCACGGACAGCGGGCCTGCGGCTGGCACGCCAATTGCTGAGTCTCCGGTAGGCGCAGGCAGCAGCCTGGGCGAACCTGACGAGGACAGCATGCACACCGACGACACCACCAGCATCACCCGCCGCCATCTGATCAAGACCGGCGCCGCGCTATCGCTCACCGGCCTGGCCAGCGGCGGCGCATTTGCCGCCGGCTCGGACAAGCCGGAAAAACAGGAAGTGAAAATCGGCTTCATTCCGCTGACCGACTGTGCCTCCGTCGTCATGGCTTCGGTTCTTGGCTTTGACAAGAAATATGGCATAAAGATCGTGCTGTCGAAAGAATCTTCCTGGGCCAGCGTGCGCGACAAGCTGGTCAATGGTGAACTCGACGCCGCACACGTGCTCTACGGCCTGCTGTATGGGGTCCAAATGGGCGTCGGCGGCGCGCGGCGCGACATGGCGGTGCTGATGAACCTGAACCACAACGGGCAGGCCATCACCCTGTCGAAAAAGATTGCGGACAAGGGCGCGGTCGATGGCGCCTCGCTGGCAAAGCTGATGCAGCAGGACAAGCGCGACTACGCGTTTGCCCAGACCTTCCCCACGGGCACCCACGCCATGTGGCTCTACTACTGGCTGGCCAGCCATGGCATCAATCCCATGCGAGAGGCCAAGGTCATCACGGTGCCGCCGCCCCAGATGGTGGCCAATATGCGGGTCGGGAACATGGATGGCTTTTGCGTGGGCGAGCCATGGAACCACCGCGCCATTGTCGACGGCATCGGCATCACGGCCGCCACCACCCAGGACATCTGGCGCGACCACCCGGAAAAAACGCTCGGCACCACGCTCGACTGGGCGCGGCAGCACCCCAACACCGCGCGCGCACTGATCGCAGCGGTGCTCGAAGCTGGCAAGTGGATCGACGCCAGCCTGTCGAACAAGAACAAGATGGCCGAAACCATCGCCGCCAAGTCGTACGTCAATACCTCGGTCGACGTCATCAACCAGCGCATCCTGGGCCGCTACCAGAATGGCCTGGGCCGCACCTGGGATGATCCGCACTGCATGAAGTTCTACAACGATGGCATGGTCAATTACCCCTACCTGTCCGACGGCATGTGGTTCATGACCCAGCACAAGCGCTGGGGTCTGCTCAAGGGCGAGCCGGATTACCTGGCCACGGCAACGAGCGTCAACCAGCTCAAGCTCTATGCCGAGGCGGCTGCCATGGCGAAAGTGGCGCTGCCCAAGTCGCCCCTGCGCAGCGTGAAGATGATCGACGGGACGGTCTGGGATGGCAAAAATCCCAAGGCCTACGCCGACGCCTTCCGCATCAAGGCTTGATACCTGTCCCCACCACCACGGAGAACGCCATGAACGCAGTGTTGAAATCAGCATCGTCTTCCATTCCGCTTGCGCCGGCGGCGCCGGAAAAGCCGGCGCGCAGCCGCCGCCTGGCGCGGCGCGGCGTACGCCTGGCCGGCGGCCCGTCGCGCTCGCGCGCGGTGGCGCTGGCAGTGGTGCCGCCCGCCCTCGGTATTGTCCTGCTGCTGCTCGCGTGGCAGATCCTGGCCACCGGGAACAGCAGCTTTCCATCGCCAGCGGTCACCTTTGCCGAAGCGGCGCGCATGTTTGCCGATCCGTTCTACAGCAATGGCCCCAATGACCAGGGCATCGGCTGGAATATCCTGGCCTCGCTTCAGCGCGTGGCGATCGGCTTTGGCCTGGCAGCCATGGTGGGCATTCCACTGGGCTTTGCGATTGGCCGCTTCCGCTTCCTGGCCGGGATGTTCAATCCCATCATCAGCCTGCTCAAGCCGGTGTCGCCCCTGGCCTGGCTGCCCATTGGCCTGCTGGTGTTCAAGGCTGCCGACCCGGCGGCGATCTGGTCCATCTTCATCTGCTCCATCTGGCCCATGATCATCAATACCGCCGCCGGTGTGCAGCGGGTGCCGCAGGATTACCTGAACGTGGCGCGCGTGCTCAAGCTGTCGGAGTGGAAGGTTTTCACCCGCATCCTGCTGCCATCGGCGCTGCCGCACATGCTGACCGGCGTGCGCCTGGCCATTGGCACCGCCTGGCTGGTGATCGTGGCCGCCGAGATGCTGACCGGCGGCGCCGGCATCGGCTTTTGGGTGTGGGACGAGTGGAATAACCTCAATGTGGCGCATATCCTGATCGCCATCCTGGTCATCGGCGTGGTGGGACTGATCCTGGAACAGGCGCTGGTCGCCATTGCGCGTTCATTCACGTACGAAGAAACAGGGAACTGACATGGACAAGAAATTCATCAACGTGCAGGGCGTGGGGAAGGTGTTCGACACGCGCAAGGGCAGCTTCAACGCGCTGGAGCAGGTCAGCCTGACGGTGGCGCAGGGCGAATTCATCACCCTCATCGGGCACTCGGGATGCGGCAAATCGACCCTGCTCAACCTGCTGGCAGGCCTGACCCAGGCCACCAGCGGCACCCTGATTTGCGCCGGGCGCGAGATCGCCGGGCCGTCGCCGGAGCGCGCGGTGGTCTTCCAGAATCACTCGCTGCTGCCATGGCTGACCTGTTTCGACAACGTCTATCTGGCCGTGGAACGGGTGTTCGGCGCGCGTGAAAACAAGGCGCAGCTGCGCGAACGCACCACCAGCGCGCTGGCGCTGGTGGGCCTGTTGGGCGCCGGCAGCAAGCGGCCACATGAAATTTCCGGCGGCATGAAGCAGCGCGTGGGCATTGCCCGGGCGCTGTCGACCGAACCGAAGGTGCTGCTGATGGATGAACCGTTCGGCGCCCTGGACGCGCTCACGCGCGCCCACCTGCAGGACGAGCTGCTGGCCATCGTCGAGCGCACCGGTTCCACCGTGGTGATGGTCACCCATGATGTAGATGAAGCGGTGCTGCTGTCGGACCGCATCGTCATGATGACCAACGGCCCGGCCGCCACCATTGGCGACATCGTGCAGGTGCGCCTGTCAAGGCCGCGGGAACGGGTGGCACTGGCGCACGACATTCTCTACAACGAATACCGCACGCGGGTGCTGGAGTTCCTGTACCAGCGCCAGTCGCGCCCGCGTCAGACTGCGACGGCAGACCAGATGGCTTAGTGCAGGTCGAGCACGATGGGCTGGTGGTCGGACGCAGCCGTTTCCGACTGCACTTCGCAGTCGGTGACGCGCGCAGCCAGGTCGTCGCTGACGAAAAAATAATCGAAGCAGTCGGCCCGCTCCGGCCAGCGAAAGCCATGCAGCCCGGCGGTGGGCGCGCGCGCAATGTCGGGATGCTTCAGGCGCCAGGCATCCACCAGCGGCAGGGCGATGCTGTCGTCGGGCGCCAGCAGTTCCTGATAGTCGGGCGCCCCTTCGACAAAGTTGAAGTCGCCGCAGTAAATGGCGGACCCGGGTCGAAAGCCCAGCTGGTAGGGCGGGTCGAGCGAAGGATCGGGCTGATAAATGCGCGCGCGCTCGCATGCTTCCCAGTGCAGGTACTTGATGTGCTTGACCTGGGCCATGCGCTGCAGCGGCGAATAGTATTCCAGGTGCGTGGTCAGCACCCGCACCCGCCCGCCCGGGGCGTCGACCACGGCCTCGATCAGCCCGCGCGGCATGCCGGCCGGGTGCTCGGGGTCAGGTGGCCATGGCAAGCGATAGCGGTGCACCTGGTTGATGCGGTACTTCGACAGCAGCATGTTGCCGAACTGGCGCGGCATATTGTTCTGGTAGATTTCGCTGGTCGGTTCAATGACCGGCTGGTAGCCGCCAAAGGCGCCGGCAAGCTGGCGGAACTGATTCGAGCTGGCGTTGCCTTCCAGCTCAGCGTGGTTGGAGGCAACTTCCTGAAGGCAGATAATGTCGGGATTAAGCTTTCGCAGGACATCTATGATGGCATGGATACGAATGCGGCTATCCTTGCCACAGCCCCAATGAATATTCCAACTGACAACACGCATAAAGGATACCTCCGGAAATACAAAACCGGGCGAGTTTGCCATTATTTGTAAAATCACGGTACACGGTAGGATCGGCATTCGCTGATGGAGTTCCCACCGACCTGTGTGGGCTCGTGCGAGCTGTTGAACGGATGGCCGCCATATGAGCGAGCAGGCGAGCGCAGCATGGGGCTGGCTGGTCCTTGCGATTCTCAAGCGCGGTTGCCGACACCGCTGATGCCGCGTTTCAACCGGAGCATGTACTGATGAGATACAGATTCAACGTTTACCAAACGGCATTCGTTTACAGGACAATATCCCTTTACACGGCCTGGGCCGAAGGATGACGCAATGGGTAACCCAAACATTGCATAATATCGATAATCTTCACTTCACAGCCCACGTCTCCACGTGGTACCAGTCGAAGCCAAAGTGAGCTGCCATCCACGTGATAGCGCACTTCGGGAATATCAAATACGTTCTCGAGGGCGCATCGACCGGTGCGAACATCTTTCAGCACGCCGAGCATCGGGATCGCTTCTTTAACAGCAAGCTCAACTCCATTCCAATGAGCGACATGCGTTTTGCGAGCATCTAAATTTGGTTTGGGAACTTGAGACCAAAAGCTCCCGTCTCTCTCATCACGGCAAATCGCCAATTCCGTCGGAACGCGTCTACCGCGCGCATCATTTTTGCTGTGAAAATTCCAGAGTGTGGTAACAAATAGATTTGCTTTTCCCTTACGAGCCTCGGGGCGTAACACGTCAAAAGACGACCATTGCTGACTAGGGGCACGTGCTCCTAAAGCTTCAAATGCTGCGTCATGAGGAGTGTGAAACTTTGTGTCAGTCATTTTCGTAAGAACTCTATGTAGTGAAACAGTATGCCGACGACGCGCTTGGAATGACCGAGCAGACCGAAGTTTAATATCATGATTTCGTTTAAACTGACGTCCAACTATCGCAAATTTTGGACGTCCAACGCGATGCTTTTACGCAGCCTTGGCCGATAGCGGCCTGTCCCAATCGCATCGCGCGTTTCGCTGTCGCTCCTGGCGCAATAATGCTGAGCGCCTCAAATCGTGCGAATCTCATCCAGCGGCCAGCGCGGGCGCACGTTGAAGCTGTAGTCGCGCTTTGCGGCCTGCGGGTTGATTTGCAGACGCATGGCGCCGGCAAAAGCAATCATGGCGCCATTGTCGGTGCAAAACTCCAGCTCCGGATAGAACACCCTGAACTTCTTGGCAGCTGCGGCCTGGTTGAGCGAGGCCCGCAGCTGCGCATTGGCGCCCACGCCACCGGCGATGACCAGCCGCTTCAAGCCGCTGTGGCGCAGGGCGCTCACACACTTGGCGGTCAGCACGTCCACGATCGCGTCCACGAAACCGCGCGCGATGTTGGCCTTGTCCTGCTCGCAGATGTTGGCAATGATCTTTTCTTCGTGGTTCTTCACCACCGTCAGCACCGCCGTCTTGAGGCCGGAAAAGCTGAAGTTGAAGTCCTTGGAGTGCATCATGGGGCGCGGCAGCTTGTACGCTTCCGGGTCGCCAAATTCCGCCAGACGCGAGATGGCCGGGCCGCCCGGGTAACCAAGTCCCAGCAGCTTGGCCGACTTGTCAAAGGCCTCGCCGGCTGCGTCATCGAGCGTTTCGCCCAGCAGCGTGTACTGGCCCACGCCGTCCACGCGCATGAGCTGCGTGTGACCGCCCGATACCAGCAGGGCGATGAATGGGAACTGCGGTGGATCGCTCGCCAGCAGTGGCGAGAGCAGGTGGCCTTCCAGGTGGTGCACGCCCAGCACCGGCTTGTCCAGCGCCAGTCCCAGGCTGCAGGCAATGGAAGAACCTACCAGCAGCGCGCCGGCCAGGCCGGGACCCTGGGTGTAGGCAATGGCGTCGATGTCGTGGCGCCCGATGCCCGCATCGGCCAGGGTCTGCTCGAGCAGGGGAATGGCGCGCCGGATATGGTCGCGCGACGCCAGTTCCGGCACCACGCCGCCATACTCCTCGTGCATGGCAACCTGCGAATGCAGAGCATGGGAGAGCAGGCCGCGCTGCGTGTCGTACAACGCAAGGCCGGTTTCATCGCAGGAGGATTCGACGCCGAGGACAATCATGAGAGGGTACAGGTTAAGTCAATCCGCCATTGTAAGCCACGGCGGACACCCCGGCCTGCAAGGCCGGGGCGGGGCGCGTCAGGGCCGCTGCAGTAGTTCCTGGTGCGCGCTCTTGAGCATGGCCGCAGTGGCGTCCCAGTCGATGCAGCCATCGGTGACCGAGCAGCCGTACTTGAGCTGAGCCAGGTCTGCCGGGATCTTCTGGTTGCCGCCCACCAGGTTCGATTCGATCATCACGCCCACCAGCGAGCGGTTGCCATGGCGGATCTGCTGGACCACGTCCGACATGACCAGCGGCTGCAGCTCCGGCTTTTTGTAGCTGTTGGCATGCGAGCAGTCCACCACCAGGTTGGCCGGAAGGCCCGCCTTGGCCAGGGCCTGCTCGGCGATGGCGATCGAGACCGAATCGTAATTGGGACGGCCATCGCCACCGCGCAGCACCACGTGGCCATATGGGTTGCCGCTGGTGCGCACGATCGACACCTTGCCCTGGCCGTTGATGCCCAGGAAGGAGTGCGGGTGCGCCGACGACAGGATGGCGTTGATGGCAATGCTGATGTCGCCGTCGGTGCCGTTCTTGAAGCCCACTGGCGTGGACAGGCCGGACGACATTTCGCGGTGGGTCTGCGATTCTGTGGTGCGCGCGCCGATGGCGGTCCAGGCAATCAGGTCGCCAAGGTACTGCGGCGAAATGGGGTCGAGCGCTTCGGTGGCGGTGGGCAGGCCCAGTTCGCACACGTCCAGCAGGAACTGGCGCGCCTTTTCCATGCCCACGTTGACGCGGAACGAGTCGTCCATGTCCGGGTCGTTGATGTAGCCCTTCCAGCCGGTGGTGGTGCGCGGCTTTTCAAAGTACACGCGCATCACCAGCAGCATGGTGTCGGCCACTTCGGCCTGCAGCGCCTTGAGGCGGCGCGCGTAATCAAGGCCGGCGACTGGGTCGTGAATGGAGCATGGCCCCACGACCACGAACAGGCGCTTGTCCTTGCGGTCGATGATGTTGCGCAGTGCTTCGCGGCCCTGCATGACGGTGCCGAAGGCGGCGTCGGTCAGCGGCAGGCGGGCGTGCAGCTCTTCGGGCGTGGGCATCGTGGCAAACGATGTGACGTTACTGTTTTCGATATCTTGCGTGATCATTTTCAGGGCGCTTTACGTGGTTTTTCCTCGGGCTTTCTTGATTTTAGACCGGATCGCGATCTGCTGCACTGCATCAGCTCAATATTAGAAGGGACGCTCGCCCACAAAAAAAGGCGGCCCACGTATCGCTACGCCGGGCCGCCAAAGACCACGCACTTACTCGGTATAACCTGTCTAGACAGGCATCAGTTGCAAATCGAATGCGCGCTCGACCAGCCACACGGTGGCGATCAGCGCAATGGCGGCCGACCCGGTGGTCATGAGCTGGCCGTAGAACCAGGTCTTGCGCGACAGGTAGGCCAGCGGCAGGAAAGCGGCCACGATGGCCAGCTGGCCCAGCTCCACGCCCACGTTAAAGCCAAACAGTGACAGCGCCAGCGCCCCCTGCGGCAGGCCCAGGTCGGCCAGCACGCTGGCAAAGCCAAAACCGTGGATCAGGCCAAAGATAAAGGCGGCCAGGGGCCGACGTCCGCGGAACACGGGGAAGATGTTATTGAGCGCGGCCACCACCACCGAGGCGGCGATGGCGCTTTCCACCCAGCGCGAAGGCAGCGACACCATCTGCAGGCTGGCCAGGGTGAGCGTGATCGAGTGGGCAATGGTGAAGGCGGTGACCACCTTGAGCACGTCCATGAAGGCATCACGGAAGGTCTGGGCGTGGGGCGAACCTCTGGTCAGCAGCACCGCCGGCAGCAGCAGCGAGAGCAGGAACAGGATGTGGTCAAAGCCGATCCAGATGTGCCACACGCCTTCTTTCACGTAGTCCGCGAACTGACCCCATTTGCTGGCGCTCTTGAGCGAGAGCGTTTGCAGCGCATTGTCGGGACCAAAAATGGCGGTGGAGGTGACGCCTTCGCTGGTGAGCTTGACCAGTCCCTTGTGCTGGGGATCGAGGTCGGCAAACAGGCGGTACGACACGCCCAGCGCCGCCACCGGCGCCGGACAGGCAGCGCTAAAGCGCAGTACCGTATAGGCGCCGTCGGTGTGGTGGTCGATCAGTTGTTCGCCAGGCGTAATGGCGCAGGCAGCATCGCCGCCCGAGAGCTGCAGACGCGCCAGCGCGTACGCCGCCATGGCGCCGTGCTGGCGGCGGATTTCGTCCCAGGTCAGCTCACCATTGCCATCCTGGTCCAGGTTGAGGGCAAAATCGAGATCGCGCAGGGCGATGTCCCACTGCCCAGTGACCTGAGCGCCCTTGACGTCCAGTGCCAGGTAGCTGTCACTTGGCTTGTGGGCCTGGGCGGCGCTGCACACAAACAGCAGCAGCGACAGCAGCCAGGGGTAGAAGGTGCGCGCCATCATGCATCTCCCTTGATCTGCCGCGCCAGGCGCTGCACAGCAACGTCTTCGACCTTGTGCGTGGCCACCCACTTCAGTACCGGCTCGGCGGCGGCCGGATCATTAGCCTTGAGTGCCGCTTCCAGCAGCACGCGCATGTCGGCCGACTCCTTCTGCACCGCCCAATTCTTCTGCGCCAGTGCCAGCGCGGCGCGCGTGTTGCCGCGCACGTGGAGCTCATACCTTGCCTGCTCGCGCTGGTGAACAGTGTCGCCACGCTGCATGGCCGCGTTGAAGCGGGCATTGAGTTCTGCATCGGCGTTGCGCAAGTCGGCGGCCCGGGACGGCAATTGCGTCAGCGCCAGCGCCCGGCGCAGCAGCAGGCCATCGATGCGGCCCTGGTCCTTTACCAGTTTGAGCACGTCGTCAGGGCGCTTCCGGTCGAGCAGAAAGTCGGCATACGCGCCGATCAGGTAGCTGTCTTTGGGGTCGAGGGCCAGCGCGCGTTGGTAGCGCTGTTCCGCGGCCCGATAGTCGCCGCGGCGTTCAGCGATTTCGGCCATCAAGGTCAGCACCCACACCTGCATGCCCGCGTCTTCCTGGGGATTGCGTTCCAGCGTGGTCTGCAGCAGCCGTTCGCTGGGCAGGGCGCGCCCGGTCATGGCGCCCACGCTGCTGATGCAGGTCACGCTCACTAGGTCGGAACTGAGGTTCGACAGCCGCGCGCAGCTGGTGGTAGCGCCTTCATAGTCGCCGCGCACGGTTTGCACCGTGGCGCGCGTGAGCCAGGCTTGAGGATTCTGCGGCTCGGCCTCCACGATGGCGTCCAGGTCGCGCATCGCTTCCGGGAAGCGGTGGGTGCTTTGCAGGAGCGTCGCGCGCAGCAGGCGTACTTGCGGTGGCGGCGCCGCCATGCCCCACCACGGGGCCAATGCCGCCTGGGCATAGCCGAAGTAGCGCGGGTCGGTCTCGCGCCGGGCGATGGCGATGTACTGGCGCGCGGCCGTGGTGGCGAGGGTGATGTCCCGCGGATTGGTGGCCAGCTGGGCGCGCAGGCGCTGCAATTCCTGTTGGGCGGGGTCGTTACGGCGTGGCAGGCGTTCAATGACGTCACTGCCTTGCTTGGGGATATATGGCGTGGCCTGGGCCAGCTGTGCGACAAGCGCACATGCGCAGACGGCGCCGAATACGAGTCGTTTCGACATGATGTGTTTTCTCAGTGCGCGAGATGGTCTGTTTTTATGGACTGCTTTTTATGTGAAACACCAGCCAGGAGTGGTCTCCTGGCTGGCTTGCTGCTGGTGCTGTTACGTGACTGGCTCCGGTTCCGTATCTTCCGGTGTTGTCAGCACAATGTCTTCCACGGCGATTGGCTCGGCATCGTCTGTGGCGACACCGATGATGGCCAGCACGCGGGTGAAGAACGCATCCATCACGCTAGGTGGCGGGGTTGGCGTCGTCGGCGGCGGGGTGGGGCCAGGGACGAAGGGGGCTTCGCCTCCGGTGCCACCGCCGCCACAGGCGGTCAGCAGCAGGGCGAGGCATAGTGCGCTCAGTTTTTTCATGATGCTCTCCTGTTTATTTGACGGCATCGATTACTGCTGTGGCGAACCAGGCAGCGGCGACTTCAGGTACGGGAAGCTGGCGTTGACGAAGGTCTCGTCAAGGTAGGCGCCGTCCGTGAAGCGAAGGGTGCCGGCTGGTGCGTCTGCCGGTGCGCAGCCAATGTTCAGGGTGCACAGCTTGCCCATCACAACGCGCAGTGAAATGTCGACCACATCGTCGCCAGGGCGGCGGCCGTTCGGGTAGCCGGCATTGTCGCCACCAATCACGCCAAGGCGGTTCTGGGCGCCGGCAGCAGTCACTGGCTTGCTGGTGTCAAGACGCAGCATTTCCGATGGCACGGCATTGGCAACCTTGGGCTTGTTGACAGTATCGATACCGGTCAGGAAGGTCGCTACCAGGTCGGCACGGGGGAACTTGGTCGGCGCCTTGGCACCGGCCGAGCCGTACAGGATTTCAATCAGCGCCGGCAGGGTCGGGTTGGTGACGTAGTCGATGAACTGGGTGTCGCCGGTAGGCTTGCTGTGATTGAACTTGTCCTTGTCTTTCAGGCCGATCACGACTTCATTGACCAGTGGCATCGACAGACGCGATACCTGGGTCCATGCGCCGCCTTCGCGCGAAGCATCGTTTTCTTTCTTCGGGCTAGGATTGATCAGGCGGCCCTGGCGCACACTGGCCGTGGTCCAGCCGGCAATCACAGGCTCGCTCACGGTCTTGCTCAGCAGGCAGGAAGTCGGCACTTCCATGCTCAGCGTGGTCACGTTCTTCTTGGCCAGGTCGTCCTTGGCATCGCGTTCGGCGGTGGCGCTAAACTCGACGGCCGGGGCCTTGATGTTGATGAGGTCAAATGTTTCGCCCAGGTTCACAACGAACGGGTCCTTGCGCTGGCCCACGAACAGGCGTGCCGGCGTGGCGCAGTCCGGCAGCGTGACGTTGTAGATGTGCTTGGCAGCGTAAGCTTCGTAGTTGGGGATCGACTTATTGCCGATGTTGTCCAGTGGCTTGTCAAAGACGTTGCCGCCGGCCGGGTTGGCGATCGGCGTACGGGTGCCCTTGCGGCGGTCGCCGCGCACCATGGTCAGGGTGAAGGTTTCGCGCACATCGGCGCCGGCGGCGTTAATGTCGGCAATCGGGCCGCCATTGATAATGAGGGGAATGGCGACCTGCTTGCCGCCCACGGTCAGTGCCGTATTCTTGTAGATGTTATTGAAGCGGAACTGGAAGGTGATATCTTCAATACCGTTGTGGTCATTGTCGATATGGATTTCATACAGCGCGTCCGGGTCCATCATGAAATAATTGGGGCCGCCGTAGGCATCTTGCAGGGGCACGTAATTGGCGATAATGGTCGTGAAATCGCTGCGGTTGGCCTGGTAACTCTTGAACATGTAGAAGTCGGTGGCATCGACTTTCGGCATTTCAGTAATGAATGGCGCTTCACGGTGGCTAGACGCGAATGCGGCAGGCGCAAACATGCATGCAAGCGCGTTGCTTACCAATACGGCTCCAAGCGTTGCACGCAGTCTTAGTTGTTTCATTTTCTTCTCCTCAATTGGGTTTCACACCGTTGTGTGATTTTTTATACGTGGCTGTTCTGCTATTGGATTCACTTTCATACATATTTTTCGAAAAATTAACGATATGGGTGGTCTGATGCCTGGACAAATCGCACGCGCCATTCACGGCTGTAATCATTCGACTACTATTAGGGTATTCACCGCACGTTTTTGGATCTCATGAACAATTCACACGCAGTTTTCCAGGCCGCACACATCATCAAAAATATCGGCCGCGGCAAGAAGGGTGCGCGCGACATGGAGCGCGAGGAGGCACGCGCCGTGTATTCGGCGATGTTGAACAAGGAAGTGTCTGACCTGGAACTGGGGGCGATACTGCTTGCCATGCGCATCAAGGGTGAGTCGGTCCAGGAAATCGGCGGCTTCATGGATGCGGCCGAGGCCTCGCTGACCCTGGTACCGCCGGTGGCAGGCGAGTTCGCTCCCATCAGCATTCCCAGCTACAACGGCGCGCGCAAGCTTGCCAACCTCACGCCCTTGCTGGCCATGCTGCTGGCCCGCGCCGGTGCGCCGGTGTTGGTGCACGGCGTCGCGCACGATCCGGGGCGCGTGACCACGGCTGAAATCTTCGCCGCCATGGGGGTGCAGCCGGCGCAGTCGCTGGCCGACGTGCAGTCGGGTTTTGCGCAGCAACTGCCAAGCTTCATGCCAATTGAACTGCTGGCGCCCAAGATGGCATGGCTGCTGTCGCTGCGCCGCATCCTGGGCGTGCGCAGTTCCACCCATACCCTGGTCAAGATTCTCCAGCCCTTCGCCGATCCCGCCTTGCGGCTGGTGTCGTACACCCATCCGGAATACCTGGACATGCTGGGCGAGTATTTCCGCACGGCCGCGCCGGTTGCGCGGGGTGACGCCTTCCTGATGCGTGGCACCGAGGGCGAAACGGTCGCCAACGCCAACCGCGGCCAGCAAATCGATTGGTTCCACCAGGGCCAGCGCACCGTACTGGTGCAGCGCGATGCACCAGGCGATGAGCGCGCCATCATGCCCGACGCTGCCGACGCGGCCACCACCGCCGCCTGGATCGGCCGCGCCTTGAGAGGAGAAGTGCCGGTTCCTGCGCCCATCGAACAGCAAGTGGCACAGTGTTTGCTAGTTTCAAAGCAATTACGCGCAAACACGGGTGGCAACGATGGAGCACAGCAAGGGTAGGGTAGTACTGGTGGGCGCAGGGCCGGGCGATCCGGAACTGCTGACGCTCAAGGCGGTCAAAGCGATTGCAGCGGCCGATGTGCTGCTGGTGGACGACCTGGTCAATCCCGAGGTGCTGGCGCATGCGTCGCCGCACGCCCGCATTGTCAACGTTGGCAAGCGCGGTGGCTGCCATTCCACGCCGCAGCAATTCATCGAGCGGCTCATGGTGGCCGAAGCGCGCGCCGGCCACTGCGTGGTCCGGCTCAAGGGCGGCGACCCGTTTGTGTTTGGCCGGGGCGGTGAAGAGCGGGCCCATCTCATGGCGCAGGGCATCACGGTCGACGTCATCAACGGCATCAGCAGTGGCCTTGCCGCCCCGGCCGCCATTGGTGTGCCGCTGACCCACCGCGACTGGAGTTCGGGCGCCATTTTCATCACGGGGCACGAGCGCGGCGACGATGCCGGCCAGGCCCGCACGCCGGACTGGGCCCTGCTGGCAGCCACCGGCCTGACGCTGGTCATTTATATGGGCGTGGCACGCTGCCGCCAGATCCAGGCGGCGCTCCTGGCGGGTGGCAAGCCGGGCAGCACACCGGTGGCTGTGATCCAGTCCGCCACCGGGCCCGGGCAGACTCACCTGATCACGACACTGGCAGCGTTGCCGGCCGATCTGGCAGCATCGGGCCTTGGCAGTCCCAGCATCATTGTGGTGGGCGAGGTGGTGCGCTGCGCCACCGCGCACCAGCAATTGACGGCCCTGGCCAGCCGCGCAATCTGACTGCCGGACCCGGCAAGCGTTTACAATCACGGTTTAGTGACGATGAATGCGGCAGGGGCATGGCAAAACAATATGATGTAGCGGTGATCGGCGCAGGCGCGGCCGGCATGATGTGCGCGGCGGTGGCCGCCCAGCGTGGCAAGCGGGTGGTGCTGATTGACCATGCCGAGAAGCTGGCCGAGAAAATCCGCATTTCGGGCGGAGGCCGCTGCAATTTCACCAATGTGAATACGGCGCCGGCCAATTTCCTGTCCGAGAACCCGCACTTTTGCAAAAGCGCGCTGTCGCGCTACACGGCCCAGGATTTCGTGGCCCTGGTCAAGAAGCACCGGATCGGCTACCACGAAAAGCATCGTGGCCAGCTGTTTTGCAATGATTCGGCGGAACAGATCATCCAGATGCTCAAGGCCGAGTGTGCCGACGGCGACGTGACCTGGCGCATGCCGACCAAGGTCGTGTCGATCGACAAGACCGATGATGGCTTCATGGTGCTCACCGACACCGGCGACATCGTGGCCGACAGCGTCGTCATCGCTACTGGCGGCTTGTCCATTCCCAAGATTGGCGCCACCGACTTTGGCTACCGCATCGCCGAACAGTTTGGTCTGAAGATGGTGGACCCGCGCCCCGGCCTGGTGCCGCTGACCTTTGACGGTCCGACCTGGGAAGCCTTTGTACCGCTGGCCGGCATCGCGCTGGAAGTGGAAGTGGAAACCGGCAGCAACAAGGGCAAGGGCAACAAGCGCGGCTTCTTCAAGGAAGACTTGCTGTTTACCCACCGCGGCCTGTCCGGCCCCGCCATCCTGCAAATTTCCAGTTACTGGCAGCCCGGCACCCCGATCATCATCAACCTGCTGCCCGAGATGGATGTGGCGGAAGTGTTAATCGAAGGCAAGGGCACGCTCAAGAAGCAGTTGGGCAATGTGCTGTCGCAATGGCTGCCCGCCCGCCTGGCTGAAGGATTGCTCGCCGCCAACGGCCTGGCCCCTGATGCGCGCCTGGCCGACATGCCGGACGCCAAGCTGCGCAAGCTGGGCGACGCCGTCAACCGCTGGGCCATCGTGCCCACCGGTTCGGAAGGCTACCGCAAGGCAGAAGTGACCCTGGGCGGCATCGATACGCGCGAGTTGTCCCAGCAAACCATGATGGCGACCAAGGTGCCCGGGCTGTATTTCATCGGCGAAGCGGTCGATGTCACGGGCTGGCTGGGCGGTTATAATTTCCAGTGGGCATGGTCGTCAGGCTATGTGGCTGGCCAGTCGGTATGATGTCGCAGTTGCGAAACAGGCCAGCGAAAAGCTTCCCTTCGCCATAAAACGATGCTATGATCTCGTTCTTCCCCTAATCTAACGGTTTGATTTTTACATGACCACTATTCGCCTTAAAGAAAACGAGCCGTTCGAAGTCGCTATGCGTCGCTTCAAGCGCACTATCGAAAAAACGGGTCTGCTGACCGAACTGCGCGCACGCGAGTTCTACGAAAAGCCAACGGCTGAGCGCAAGCGCAAGCTGGCCGCTGCAGTCAAGCGCCACTACAAGCGTATCCGCAGCCAGCAGCTGCCTAAGAAATTATTCTAAGACTGTTCAGTAGATGCTGATCCGGCGGCCACTGGCAGGCCGGGTGCAGGATGTACGAAAGTCGCAGACCCGCTCCGGTTTACCGCAGCGGGTTTTGCTATTTATACCTATCACGCGAGGATGACATGGGCTTGAAACAACAAATTACCGACGACATGAAAGCAGCGATGCGCGCCAAGGAAGCGGGCAAGCTGAACACGATCCGCCTCATCATTGCCGACATCAAGCGCAAGGAAGTGGACGAGCGCATCGAAGTGACCGACGAGCAAGCCCTGGCCATCGTCGAAAAAATGATCAAGCAGCGCAAGGATTCCATCACCCAATTCGAAGCCGGCGGCCGCCAGGACCTGGCCGACATCGAAAAAGCCGAGCTCGAAGTGCTGACCGGCTACATGCCGGCCGGCCTGTCGGACGAACAGATCGCCGCCGAAGTGGCTGCCGCCGTGGCCGAATCGGGCGCCGCCGGCCCCCAGGACATGGGCAAGGTCATGGCCATCGTCAAGCCAAAAATGCCGAAGGGCACCGACATGGGCGCCGTATCGGCCCTCATCAAGAAGGCCCTGCAGCCGTCCTGATTGACTTGTTGTACCGGCCCGCCGCTGGTGGACGCGGCGGGCCTCATCTTTGCCCAATATCAACGAGACGATGCCGCTGCGGTATAGTCTGATTCAAGCCAAAGACTGCATTCACGTGATTCCACAAACCTTCATTACCGATCTGCTGAACCGCGTCGACATCATCGACGTGGTCGGGCGCTACGTCCAGCTCAAGAAGGGCGGCGCCAACTACATGGGCCTGTGCCCCTTCCACAGCGAAAAATCCCCCAGTTTCACCGTCAGCCCCACCAAGCAGTTCTATCACTGCTTTGGCTGCGGCGCCCATGGCACCTCGATTGGTTTCCTGATCGAATACTCGGGCATGGGCTTCATCGATGCCGTCAAGGATCTGGCCCAGGGCGTGGGCATGGTGGTGCCGGACGAAAACGACAAGATTCCCCCGCTGCAGCGCGCGCAAAACCAGGCCCAGGCCCTGGCCCTGACGGAAGCGATGACCCAGGCCTGCGACTATTACCGCGCCCAGCTGCGCAGTGCGCCGAACGCCATCGCCTATTTAAAGAACCGCGGCCTGACCGGGGAAGTGGCGGCCCGCTTCGGCATGGGCTATGCGCCCTCCGGCTGGGACAACCTGCGCACCGTGTTTCCGGACTACGATGCGCTGGCGCTGGTGGAATCGGGTCTGGTGATCGACAAGGTGGACGAGGATGGCAGCAACAAGAAGCGCTATGACCGTTTCCGCGAACGCATCATGTTCCCAATTCGCAATACCAAAGGCCAGGTCATCGGCTTTGGCGGGCGGGTGCTGGACCAGGGCGAGCCAAAATACCTGAATTCGCCGGAAACGCCGCTGTTTCAGAAGGGCTTCGAACTGTATGGCCTGTTCGAGGCGCGCCAGGCGATTCGCGACGCCGGCTATGTGCTGGTGACGGAAGGCTATATGGACGTGGTCGCGCTGGCCCAGCTTGGTTTCCCGCAAGCGGTAGCCACCCTGGGCACGGCCTGCACCAGCACCCACGTCCAGAAACTGCTGCGCCAGACCGATACCGTCATCTTCAGTTTTGACGGCGACCGCGCGGGGCGCAAGGCGGCGCGCCGGGCCCTGGAAGCATGCCTGCCGCAGGTTACGGACAACAAGACCATCAAATTCCTGTTCTTGCCGCAGGAACATGACCCGGACAGCTTTGTGCGCGAGTTTGGCGCTGAAGCGTTCGAGCAGGAAATCCACGAAGCCATGCCGCTGTCGCAATTTTTACTGCGCGAAGTGTCGGGCGAGCATGATCTATCCTCGCCGGAAGGGCGGGCGCGCGTGCAGTTCGACGCCAAACCCTTGCTCCAAGCCATGACGCCAACCTCGCTGCGCCTGCAGATCGTGCGCGGTCTGGCCAGCATGACCGAGTCCACCCCCGCGGAAATCGAAGGCTTGTTCGAGCTGGCCAAGCCGGTGGCCGTGGCGCGCAAGGCCCCGCCAAGGCAAGGGCGGCCGGAACCTGTGGGCCTGGAATTGCAGATCCTGCGCCATCTGGTGGCCCATCCACCGCTGGCGCTGGAACTGGACGAAGCGGCGCTCAATGCATTCAAGTTCTTTGGCGACGAAGCGGCCGAGCGATTGCTGCAACTGGTAGCCGCCGGCCAGGCACTGGGACCGAACGGGGGCTTCGCCGCCTTGTCTCAGCATCTGAAGGAACTGGGGCCGGAGTACGACGGGCTTATTGCCGAGATCGCTTCCGAGCCGGAATCCGACTTCGACAGCGTCAAATTGTGGCTCTCCGGAGCTGTGAGGCAGATCAAACAAGATGCACTTAAAAAGGAGCTCAGCCAGTTGTTTTCTTCCGGACTGACCTCAGATCAGATGGGAGTGCGGTACCGGGAAATTACAGCGGAACAGGACCGTTTGCTGCGTGAAGAAGAGGCTGAAAAAACCCCGCGCTAAGGATGAAAATGGCCCCTTGCGCACGGGCGTGGCGTGACTGGAAAAGAATTTGGTGCGTGCTATAATAAAACGCTAAGTGTTGTATCTGAAGCATTTTTTTCGTTGTTCGGAAGGATTTTTTCTTCCTGTTAGTTAGGCTCTTGATCGGCGCGGCAACAAGGCGCTGGCGGCCAGGGCCAGCTTTGGTTGGGGTGGTGCAAGGAGCACTGCCGACGCAAGCGTTCGTTTGCAAATCAACCACTTACGGTCTTCGCCTCCATCCGCCGTTGCTATGCAGTAGACTGATGCCGCAAGCAGTCCGGTGGACTGCGGTGCTGGTGCTGTGGCAAGACGCGGATCGTGCCTGAAAAGGTGAAGCAAGGTAATCAGTGCAGCAATGCCAGCTGTGAGCAAGCTGGAGACGGAGGGCCGCAAGGCCGGCAACAAGACTTTAGTTAATCCACCATAAAGCTAGATCGTTGTGACATCGAAAGCGCCTGTGCCAATCAAGAAACCCGAAACCCCAACGGCTGAACAGCCAACCAGAGTGTCCGCCAGGGCTGCCAAGACCCAGGACAAGGCCGAAACGCGCACCCCGGCGGGCAATCCCCCGACGGTGAGTCAGACTACCGACGCCGCCACCCTGGCTGCCATCGACACGTCCGGCTACGTGCTGCCATCAGTCAAGGTCCCGGGGCGGCGCGGGCGCAAGCCAAAGGAATTCCAGCCAGAGAACGACGAAGTGGCCGCGCTCAACGCGGTGGAACGCGCCGAACTCAAGGCGGTCGACAAGGCCAAGGCCAAGGACCGCAAGGCCAAAGAAAAAGCACTGCTGAAAGACGCATTCTCGTCGGATACGGAAGCGAGCGAAGAAGAACTCGAGCGCCGCCGCCAGAAGCTCAAGACCCTGATCAAGTTCGGCAAGGAGCGCGGCTTCCTTACCTACGCCGAGATCAACGACCACCTGCCGGAAAACATTGTCGATCCAGAAGCGATCGAAGGCATCATCGGCACCTTCAACGACATGGGCATTGCCGTGTACGAACACGCGCCCGATGCCGAAACACTGCTGCTGTCCGACAACGTGGCCACCGTCACCAGCGACGATGAAGCAGAAGCGGCCGCTGAAGCAGCGCTGTCCACGGTGGACTCCGACTTTGGCCGCACCACCGACCCGGTGCGCATGTACATGCGCGAGATGGGTTCGGTAGAACTGCTGACCCGGGAAGGCGAAATTGAAATCGCCAAGCGCATCGAAGATGGCCTCAAGGACATGATCCAGGCCATTTCCGCCTGCCCGGTCACGATTGCAGAAATCATTTCCGCTGCCATCCGCATTCAGAATGAGGAAATCAAGATCGACGAAATCGTCGACGGCATGGTTGATCCGGAGGAAGACGAAGCGCCGGCAGTAGCGGCGCCTGCTGCCTCCGATGAAGATGACGAGGAAGAAGAAGCAGAAGAGGGCGAGGAGGAAGAGGAAGAGGAAAATTCCGCTTCCGGCGCCGCTGGTTTCTCTGCCGAGCAGCTCGAAGCGCTCAAGCAGGAAGCGCTGGAAAAGTTTGAAGTCATCTCTGTGCAGTTCGACAAAATGCGCAAGGCCTTCGAGAAGGATGGCTACAACTCCAAGGCCTACGTCAAGGCGCAGGAAGCCATTTCCAACGAACTGCTCGGCATCCGCTTCACAGCCAAGGTCGTGGAAAAGCTGTGCGACACGTTGCGCGGCCAGGTGGACGAAGTGCGCCACATTGAAAAGCAAATCCTGGACGTGGCCGTGAACAAGTGCGGCATGCCGCGCGCCCATTTCATCAAGGTCTTCCCGGGCAATGAAACCAATCTGGACTGGGTTGATGGCGAAGTCAATGCCGGCCACGCTTACTCGGCCATCCTCGGGCGCAACATCCCGACCGTCAAGGAACTGCAGCAGCGCCTGATCGATCTGCAGGCACGCGTGGTGCTGCCGCTGCCGGACCTGCGCAACATCAACCGCCAGATGGCGGCCGGTGAAATGAAGGCGCGCAAGGCCAAGCGCGAAATGACGGAGGCCAACCTGCGACTCGTCATTTCGATTGCCAAGAAGTACACCAACCGCGGCCTGCAATTCCTCGACCTGATCCAGGAAGGCAATATCGGCTTGATGAAGGCCGTGGACAAGTTTGAATACCGCCGCGGCTATAAGTTTTCCACCTACGCCACGTGGTGGATCCGCCAGGCCATTACCCGTTCCATCGCCGACCAGGCGCGCACGATCCGGATTCCCGTGCACATGATCGAAACGATCAACAAGATGAACCGCATCTCGCGCCAGATCCTGCAGGAAACCGGCGCCGAGCCCGATCCCGCAACGCTCGCGATCAAGATGGAAATGCCGGAAGACAAAATCCGGAAGATCATGAAGATCGCGAAAGAGCCGATCTCGATGGAAACGCCAATTGGCGACGATGACGACTCCCACCTGGGCGACTTCATCGAAGACAACAATACGCTGGCTCCGTCGGACGCGGCGCTGCACGCCTCCATGCGTGGCGTGGTCAAGGATGTGCTGGACTCGCTCACGCCGCGCGAAGCGAAAGTACTGCGCATGCGGTTCGGCATCGAGATGTCCACCGACCACACGCTGGAAGAGGTCGGCAAGCAATTTGACGTCACGCGCGAGCGGATTCGCCAGATTGAAGCGAAGGCGCTGCGCAAGCTGCGCCACCCATCACGTTCCGACAAGCTCAAGAGCTTCTTGGAAGGCAATTAAGCCTTGACGGACAGCCGCCAGAAGCCATATGCTTCCGCCACTTCGACGGAAGCAGTCCACTTCAGCGGCTGCTCCAGACCGATTTAGGGCCTCTAGCTCATGCTTGGTTAGAGCAGCGGACTCATAATCCGTTGGTGCCGTGTTCGACTCACGGGAGGCCCACCAATAAAATCAATAACTTACACATCTTTTCGTGACCACTCATCTTCTCGCGAGACGTGGTGTAGGCGCCATGTAGGTTTAATTGCTGTGTGCTTGTACTTACCTGCTCTCGCAAGCACGGCGATCACAACGCCCGAAACGATGCACCTTAGTTCACACGGAATTCTTCACTTGTCGAGCAGAAATATAAGTGAGGTCACCTATGCCTTCCCCAACTTAAGTCCTGAAAAAATTTTCGGCAGCTGTTGCCTATGTAGCTGTGATAAACGAACACGGTGACCATTCTGTCGGTACTGCGTTTCACGTGGGGCAAGGGGTGTTTGTCTCTGCGAGACATGTGCTTGAGGGAAATACGATTGACCGTATCGCGACGGTGCGGAACTACGACGTGCTGGTACACGAGGACCACGCTGAGGGCGCTTTACATTTTCTGATGCAGTCAGATGGTACGTTACAAGCAGTACGCCAAATTACCGCGGGTGAGATAGTCATCGCTGATGGGCCCTTCTATCACGATGACCCTACGGTGGACGTAGCAGTGTTCCGGTGTGACAATATCGACCCCGAGCTGCCATGGATACCACTGGGGGGGGCACTTCGATGATTGGATCGGGGATAACGATTTCGTATTGTGGGAAACAGTTGTCTTGGGCTTTCCACCAATTCCATTGACCAAAGAGCCGTTGCTATTTGCAACTCGCGCCGAAATCAACGCTGTGATTGATCTCAACTCCATACCCCATGTGCATTTCGTACTCTCAGCTATGGCACGAGGAGGCTTCAGCGGCGGTCCTGCATTGATCGACGGCTATTTATTGGGAATCGTTACCAGCAGTTTGCTCAAAAACAGCCATCCCGCTGAGCTTGGTTACTTCACCGTAGTCAGTGTCGAACCAATATACACCTGTTTACACAAGCATAAACTGCTTCCCAGCACTCAGGTCGAAGCCTTTGGGTCATCATTATGGAATGACGGACTCCCCCTCTGTCAAAATAGTTGTCGCCTCCATTGATTTGGAGTTCTAATTCGCCAAGGGGCGACGGAATTGACGATGACACGATATACCCAAGAGAAAAAAGAGCATGCGCTGAGCCTGATGGCGGCGCCGCACAACAAACCTGTAGCAGACGTAGCGCAGCTGACTGGAATACCTGAGGGCACGCTGTATTTGTGGCGAAAACAGGCCCGTGAGCAAGGTCGTGCTGTGCCCGGCGACGGCCAGAATCCGGAACAGTGGAGTGCTGCTGACAAGTTCGCTGTCGTGTTGGAGGCGGCACCACTGAACGAAGCAGAATTAGGCGCGTACTGCCGTCGCAAGGGACTGCTGGTGGAGCAGCTGGAACGCTGGCGTGCCGAGGTGCACGCAGTGCTCGCGGGTGGCCAGGGCGGCGCGGCCACGACCGAGCGCGCTACAGACAAGAAGCGCATTCGCGAGCTGGAGAAGGACTTGCGGCGCAAGGAGAAGGCGTTGGCGGAGACGGCAGCGCTGCTCGTGCTGTCCCGAAAGTACGAAGCGCTGTGGACGGACGGCGAGGACGCATGATTGCGTTGCCACAGCGCGAAGAGATGGTCGCCGATATTGAGCAGGCCCGCCAGGCCGGGGCACGTTTGAAAACCGCCTGCGCCGAGCTTGGGCTGACTGCACGCACCTATGAACGGTGGCAGCGGGACGGTGCGGTACGTGCCGACGGCAGGCCCGGAGCGGTCCGGCCGGAGCCGGCGCACAAGCTGAGCGAGCAGGAACGCGAACAGGTACTGGCCATTTGCCACGAGCCGCGTTTCACAGACCTGCCGCCAGCGCAAATTGTGCCGCGCCTCGCAGACGAGGGCGTATACGTCGCCTCCGAGTCCTCGTTCTACCGGGTGCTGAGGGCGGCGCAAGAGCAGCATCACCGCGGCCGAGCCAAAGCAGCGTCGAAGACTGAACCGCAGCGCCACGTTGCCCATGGTCCCAATGAAGTGTGGAGCTGGGATGTGACGTATCTGCCCAGTCAGGTCCGCGGCATGTTCTTCTATCTGTACGCTGTCATCGACCTGTTTAGCCGAAAGCTGGTGGCCTGGGAGGTGCATGCATGTGAAGGTGGCGACGAGGCCGCTGCGTTGATTGAACGGGCCTGCTGGCGCGAACACCGGCGGGGTGATAAGCCGTTGGTGCTGCATGCCGACAACGGCTCGGCACAAAAGGCGCATACGCTTAAGTCCAAGCTGGAGACGCTGGGCATTACCCCATCGCATAGCCGCCCTGGCGTATCGGACGACAACGCCCATATCGAAGCCTGGTTTCGCACCTGCAAGTACAGCCCTGGCTATCCGCCGCATGGATTTGCTGACATTGAACTGGCGCGCCAGTGGGTGCTCAAATTCGTCACTTGGTACAACGGCGAGCATCTGCATAGCGGGCTGTCCTATGTCACGCCAGAGCAGCGGCACAGCGGTCTTGCGAATGCCATTCTGACGAAGCGGCAAGCTATCTACGCCGAAGCGTGCGCACGCCATCCTTTGCGTTGGAAACGACAGCCGAGGGCTTGGCTGGCGCCTGACAAAGTGTGGCTCAACCCGCCGTCTAAGCTTGACCAGCAGCGTGCTGCATAACCAAAGGAGGCACCAACTTTACGACTGCTTTATGCGACAACTACCTTGACACGCACCGGACTGCTCATCCCATCCGAATAGAGAAGCCGCGCCAACTTCTGAGAACTCTTTCATTTATCGGCCCGCTGGACATTTCAGAGGAATACGGCCAGAAGACCGCCACGCGTCGAATTAAGCGGGCCAGTCCCAATTCTCGTATTCTGCGAAAAGCCTTCTAAGTTCTCCTGGAACTAAATGACCTACAAGATTCGCATGATACCCGATCGATTTCTCAACTGGGACGTTCGTAAAGTACGCCGGAGCGTAGGGATTGAACTGAGGCGGAGAGGCTAGCACGCCAGTGTCGGTATTGATCGTCTTCAGCCATGATGCCGTGACGACTTTAGCCCCTGATTGCTCGATGTACAGTCGCGCAGCTTCTAGAGAGTAGCCTTTTGTGCAAATATCATCGATAACCAATACAGTCTTGCCAGGTCCTAACGGCGATTTTTGTAGCGCGTCGTGGCTGTCCTGAGTGGAAGGGAATTCAGATGGATGGTGTTCAGCTGGTTGTAGTGATCCAATTTCTGGCCGTTATTTCGTGCCGTTTGCGATTTAGCGCCGTAGTATGGCGGATGATAAGATCGGGCAAGAACGTTATCCGAAAGCACTTCCCAAAAATGTCCATCGCTTCGTTTATCACTGCATTTCCCGATCCAGCTTTGTGGCCCGGATAAACGGCGATATAGTCGACCTCTTGGTGCATTCCAGAAAAATAAAGGCTCGAAACGAGGGCACCAACCCAAAAGTCCCGGTGCCCGCGACCGTATTTTGCAGCTGCCCGAGCATCCTCAGAGTACAACGTGTACTCAGGTTTGTTACACGGCAGGACTTAGCCTTGACATTGTTAATCGCCGCATTAGTTACAATGATGATCGTTCTGATAAGCGCGATTGTCGCGTATCGCGTTATAGCGTCAAAAGATCCTCGTATGTTAATGCTGAAATAGCGAAGTTATGATTGGTAAAGTACATATGAACAGAACGTTAGTGGTAATTTCAAGCGTCGTAGCCCTTGCGTTGCTTGGTACGTCAGCTTTTTATAAAAACGACGACGTTTCGCCAGCCGCCATCCAGGAGATCCCATCTCCTCAGATCGCGGCAAGAGCACCCCAAAACCCGGTAACGGTACTGGCTGAGAGGCCAATCGTCGCTGGGCCCGGCGAGCACTATGATCAGTCAAGGCGGCTTCTCACTTCGTTTAATAGAGCTCAAAGCTATCGGGCTTTTCTTTTTGAGGCGATAAAACATCCCGAACAAGGTGGCTATATGTACGCCTATGAAGCGTTCGGAGCCTGCGGAGTAAACTCGAGCCAAGTTGAGCCGGTAAGGCAGCCAGTGGGCATTAATGCGACTGCTAGGCAGCGCGAGGCAGCAGACCTCTACAAAGCAAGGTGCGATATTACAGCAGCGGATCGGGCAGCAGCTACGCTTCAACTTACAGCTGTGCGTGGTCCGGATATGCAATCAGATCCCCTAATGCAGATCTCCTTTGCCTATCTCAAAGCCAAATCGCCAGCGGAGAAAAAAGAGGTAATGGCGGCTGCGCTACGTAGCAACGATCCATTACTGATCCGCACGGTTGTTCCGCAACAAGTATCCGGAGACGGCGTCGAACCGGGATCAGTGCGACTACTTGGGACAGATTACCGCGGCAAGCAGGGCGAGGAGCTGGCTGGTTATGCAATGGATCTAACGGCCTGTCAGCTAGGAATGGACTGTAGCCGTAACTCAATTCGGGCATTGCAACTGTGCGCCGACCGGGGCTGGTGCGGGGACTCGGTCGAGGAGGCGCTGCGCTCGGGCCTCGATAAGCCCGAGGGCGTTAATATGCACGAAGTGGAACAGCTAACGAAAGCAATAGTTGAGGCAATCAAAAAGAAAGATGCTTCGGCGTTAGTAAGGTAAGATGCCTTGTCAACGGCCTGCCAGGTTGCCGCAACTCCAGTCTAAAATTCTGGGGCCATCGCGAGAGCTTGCAGAGCGCGCGTATCCGATTCATATGGGATCATTTGTAGGTCGGCTTGGAACGTCCAATAACTGAATTAGTGCCATTTGTGATGCCGCCCGGTCCAGCCCCTCATAGGTGCGACCATTCCATTCCCATGGAGCGATAGCCCATCGATACCGGTACGCATGTCCACCGCCGCGGTCGCCAGCCAGATCGCGTCGGCCGATAGTTTCATTACAGGCCACGCATCAAGTCGGCCAGACAGCTGGGCTGCACGTCGCCGGGTAGCGAAGGTGTCCAGCCGTGCTCACCGCGCAGGGTAATTGCGCCTGCCACTGACATCGTCGGTGCCACGCGCACCGGCAGCAAGCCAGGGACCTCTTGGGTGCCGGTCAGCCGTCGCACCCAGTAGCTGACCTGGCGCGCAGAGAAGCCATGCTCGACAGCATAGGCGCGCTGCGACAACCCGCTTGCCTGAAACTGCGCAACGCGCTCTTGCCAGAGTTGCTCTCGTTCTGAATTGGCCACTATCACCTCCCGATTTATCGAAAGGATAGTGTGGCCGCATCGATCATAAATTCATAGGTGGGCCGGCTGGCCGCTTACGGCCATTCTTCTTCCAAGTTCAAAGCTCTTCGCAACATCAGTTCTTTTTGAGCCGATGACAAGTCGCGATACGTACGCTGCGCAGCTGCCTCTTGCGCGGCTTCTTGCATTAAGTGGGCCTCGCGAGCGGCAGTACGCCGAATGCGTTCACGCTTTTGTGCGAGCAGTTGCTGTGAGCGTGCTGACGCGAGGCGCTGGGCTTCAGCCTGGGCCGCCGTGACTTGACGATCTAGTTCATCTTCGACTTGAGCCAGGGCGGTTACTTGGCCCGGGAAGACCAGCCAAGTCTTGTGTAAGGTATCGTCGATCGTGCGGCGCCTTACCACGTCTAATCCGAGTTTGAGCCCGAGCGCAGGTAAATCGGGCAACTCTTTTTCCAGTGCGTCGGCAGTTGCCTCAGCACGACCGTACAGTACAATCGGCAGGGACCGGCCACAAGCGGACAATGAAAGGCAGGAATATGGCGCAGGTTCGACTGATAGTCTTTGACTTAGACGAAACCCTGGTACATGCGACCGAGGCTGCCTTGCCTTGTGCCCACACGTTTCAAGTTGGACCGTACTTCGTCTACGTGCGGCCATTCGCATCTGACCTGATCAGGTTTTGTGCGTCGCACTTCAAGATCGCGGTCTGGTCCTCATCAAGCGAACGTTACGTCGAGACGGTCACGGCGGAGCTGTTCGGCACTTCGTTTCCCGTTGCATTTTCATGGGCGGTGTCAAAGTGTGTTCAGAAGGTCGATGCCAAAAGTAACGGTTATGTGTACATCAAAGACCTGCGCAAAGCGTTGAAGTACGGATATGGCGCAGACGAGATAATCATGATTGACGACAGCCCCGAGAAGCTTCAACGGCAGCCCGCGCGGCATCTTTGCCTATCAGCTTTCACAGGCGATCCGCTTGACACGGAACTTCTTGGCGTTATCGAACGCGTCAAGGCAATGGCAGGAATCCGGTCAACGGCTTGACGGAAACGTCTGCAATGGGGTGTGGCAGCTGCCTTTCGTTTTGCGCTGCCCGATCGCTTCGAGTCAATAACAATATAAACCATTTGCATCTTTAAATCAAAACGCAAAATTATCGGTGGCTGCGGTTCGGAATCCGACTTCTTCAAAGACTTTGTCTCTATTCGGTACACTTTTTCACAGATGCTAATCAAAGCGCAGCGCCCCTCCCTGGCTCCAATTGGGTCGGCGCAGTGGGTCAATATTCGATCGGCGCTAATAAGCACAGATTTAAAGCGCCGGCTAAGAAAGCATGTTTGCTTCGTTTCTTCCTCGTTATTTACTAGCACTCAAAAGTTGTAGGCACAAATCAGTTTGAACCCACTTCATTTAAGCAGCTGAAAGCTCAGATCGTACAGCCGTTGCTGGGAAGGCACTTACTGAAGAGTCCTGCCGCCTTCCCGGTGGTATTTGCGGCCCACAAAAAAACGGTACAGTGATATGCTGTTTTGATCTGTTCTTCATCGCTCAAGGACTGCCATGAACCAGCATTTCAATAATCGCTACATCACTTGTATTGCAGCCGCCGCCGTGTTGCTGGCCCCGTTATCTGTTACTGCCCAGGATGAGCCAGGCTACTACGCCAGCGCCTACGGGGGCACCACTGCCGCACGTTCCACCAGTTTTTTGGAGTCCCGGGCCACCGGTCCCGCTGCTGGGGGCAAGGTGGACTTTGGTGGGGGTATCGGCTTTGGTGCTGCCGTGGGCCGACGCTTCGGCAACGGGTGGGCCGCCGAGTTGGCTTTGGACGAGCGTGGAAACTATCTCAAGCGCGTGGGTGGCGTCGAAGTGGATGGTAACGTCTTTTCGGAAGTGGTTTTCTTGAACGGATACTACCGATTCCCGGCTCGCGGCGCGGTGCGTCCGTTCATCGGCGCGGGTCTGGGCTACGTTGTCGCGCTGGATATCGACGTCGATCGAAACGGGGCGGAGCAGGAGTATTCACGCAAAGGCGGCGCGGCTGTACAAGCGATCGCGGGAGTCGAGTACAGCCTGGCACCTCGCTGGATTCTGAGCGGCGATGTGCGCTGGAGCCGCATTGGCAGTGGCAATTTCAAGGCCACTAGCGCCGGCAATACACTAAGCGGCGAGCCCAGGTACCAACCTGCATCGCTCAACCTTGGCGTCAGCTTTCTGTTTTGAGCAGACCAGCGCGCAACTATTCTCTGATCGCCCCTGGCGTTGCTTTCTAAGGGCTCAGCATTCGTTGGTGCCGTGTTCGACTCACGGGAAGCCCCAGAATTGCCCACGGTGTTCCCATCATGAGCGCACTGCCTGGCGGTCTCGACTATCCTACTGTTCTGGTGCCGCGAGGCTTTCAAATCCCCCAGCTCTGGGGCCAACTCATCCCCGCTCTAATGTAGCCTACGCCGTCGTGTTGGTGTAGCTGGCCGATCATTGGATCAGGCCTGTTCTTAACATGCAAATAAAATGCATCTATAGTACAATTTCGGCATCAAGTGCTCGCGTATCCAGCATTGGGGCGTGCCACCTCGCTACCCGCGCATCCATCCCCCATTCCCTCGAGGAGAAAATAATTGGTTTCCGCAGTCGCCCGTCCCTACATTGATGGTAAGCGTGGCATCAGTACCGTCTTGACGCCCGCTTACTTCCGGCCCCAGCCATTCCAAGCCATGCGCAGCAGCGTCGCGTTCGCCATTCGCTGATCGAAGGCCTCTGCGTCGAAGCTGCCGCCCACCCATCTCAAATAGTCCTTTGCTTCCTGGCTCTTCGGTTCGTCCCGCAGTGTCGTGAGGAAGTCGTCGTAGCCGCCGATGCCGCCGACGTCTTCAGGCGGGCATGCGCGCTTGCCATCGATGATATAGGCACTGCCCATTGGCTCTGGACGTTGCTCAATTTTTTCGACGTGAATTTCATGCTGCCAGCTGTCCCCGAAATCGTATTGGTAGGTGAAGCGCTGGCCGGTGTACAGCAATCGATTCAGCTTTCCTTTTCGGTCATCGAACATTTCCTCGTCGCTGTCGTAGCTGCCCTCAAGAACATGCTCGTTGTCAAGCATGCTGTAGGTGCGGCCCTCAACACGAAACTCATGAAGATGGGCGTCGGTCCAGCCAAACGCGGCCTGGATGATGTGATGAAGCGCACGCAAGCTGAGGTCGCCGTCGACGACGATACGGCGCCAGATTGGCGGCGTGATGTCTGCGATGCTGATGCGCAAAGTGATGACGATATTTTTCTTGGCCATGAGAGTTTCGTTCAATGCGCGCAATTACCATCACCGGATGTGACGTTACAACTACGCGCTGACAGTGCTCAGTTTATCAGCCAGATTCCACGGCAACAAATCTTCAACCCGATTGACCGGATAGTCGGCGATGTGGGCCAGCACATGGCGTAGATAAGCCTGCGGATCGATGCCGTTGAGCTTGGCGCTGACGATCAGCGAGTACATCGTTGCAGCGCGCTCGCCGCCGCTGTCTGCGCCCATGAACAAGAAGTTCTTGCGGCCAAGGCAGCAGGTTCTCAACGCGTTCTCGGCGATGTTGTTGTCGATCTCGGCCAAGCCATCTTCGCAGTAGTACACCAGCGCCTGCCACTGATTGAGCAAGTAGTTTATGGCTTTCGTAGTGTCGGACTGGGTCGATAGTGTGAGCAGCCGTGCCCGCAACCATACTTCAAAGTCGTCGAGCAAAGGCCGCGCTTGTGCTTGCCGTATTCGCTGTCGATGATCAGGCAGCTGGCCGCGGATCTGTTCTTCGATTGCGTACAGTTCGCCGATCCGCCGCAACGCTTCTGTCGTTGTCACGGTCGCCTTGCGCGCATGCAGATCATGGATCTTGCGTCGCGCATGCGCCATGCACGCTGCTTCGCGCACGCGGCCATCGGCGAAGATTTTATCGTAGCCTGGAAACGCGTCGGCCTGTAGAACCCCAGTGAAGTTGGCCAGGTGCGACTGTGGATGCTGGCCTTGGCGATTCGGCGTATAGGCGAACCATGCGGCCGGCGCCGCAGTCGAGCCGGAGCGCCTGTCGTCGCGCACGTAGACCCACAGGCGTGCTGTCTTGGTTTGGCCGTTCCCCGGCGCAAGCACAGGCATCGGCGTGTCATCCGAATGGATCTTGCCGGGCTGGAGCACGTAGCGCTGCAGTGCGTCGACCAGGGGGCGCATCAGGGCCCCGCACGCACCTACCCAGCGCGCCATCGTGGAACGATCAAGCTCGACGCCGTCACGTGCGTAGATGGCGGACTGGCGGTACAGTGGCAGATGGTCGGCGAACTTGGCGACGAGTATGTGCGCCAGCAAGCCTGGTCCTGCGATGCCGCGTTCGATGGGGCGGCTAGGCGCTGGCGCCTGCACGATGTGATCGCAGCAGGCGCATGCCTTCTTGCGGCGTATATGCCGAATTACCTTGAAGGCCGAATTGATGAGCTCAAGCTGCTCGGATACATCCTCGCCCAAGGGCTTGAGTTTGCCACCGCATTCGGAGCAGGCCTGGTCCGGCGGCTCAATGATATTGTCTTCGCGCGGTAGATGCACCGGCAGCGGCTGGCGCGCAACCTTGCGCGCGTGCGCAGCGGGCAATGTCGCTTTCTGCTCGCCGGCGCCATCCTCGGCAATGAGATCCTCCAGCCGCGTTTCCAGCAGTTCGATCTTGCGGTCGAGCTTCTCGGACTTGCGGCCAAACTGCATTCGCTTGAGCTTTGCCAACTGGAGTTTGAGCTGCTCGATTTCGAGAGAGCGGACATTGAGGGCCTGCTCCAGCGTCGTGACGGTATCGCGCAGTTGTTGCACTTCGCCGTCGCGCTGCAGCAGCAGCGCTTTTAAGGCTTCGATATCGTCGGGAAGTGAGGTAGGGCTGGAAGGCATGCGCGCAGTTTACGCGCATGTTTAAACGTTTACAACACCGACATGAGGGGCGCGGTGCGTTCGGGCTGTTTCCAGTTGATGCCTTCGAGGAGCATCGACAGTTGGGCCGGCGTCAGATGGACCTTGCCGTCGGTTGCTTGCGGCCAGACGAAGCGGCCATGCTCGAGGCGCTTGGCGAACATGCACAGGCCATCGCCACTGGACCACAGCAACTTGATGACGTTGCCGCGCCGACCACGGAACGCGAACACGTGGCCGCTGAATGGGTCGTCCAGCAACGCACTCTCCACCTTGGCCGCCAGGCCGTTAAAGCCGCAGCGCATATCCGTGAAGCCTGCAGCGATCCAGATACGTGTGCCCGCCGGCAGCCCGATCATGGTCGCAGACTCTGGAAGATCGTTCTGAGCAGCGCAGCGTCGACGCCCTCGTGAACACGCACGACCGCGTCGGCGAAGATGATCTCGACCGTGCTCAGGTTGGCGGCAGGCGACGCCGCTTGGGCGATCACCGCCGGCGCCACCATCAACGGAGTATCCGCAATAACGACCGGCAGCAACGTTGTGCTTGCGTCCGGTATATTGTCAAAGAGACCTGCGCGATACTCGCGGCGCCACTTGAACACCATGTTGGCGTTGACGCCGTTGGCCATCGAAAGCTTCGAAACCGACACCCCGGCTTCGCACGCCGCAGCGGCAAGGCGCCGCTTGAACTCGACCGGATAGTTCGGCCGCCCTTTCCGGTTTCCCGGCTTCATTTCAGTATCCAAAGTAGTTCCCATCATAAAAGTAGTGGGAACTACTTTGGCGGGCATGCCTACTTGCGTCCAGACGGTGCTGGCGTCACGCTTACCATTGATGCCAGTGTTCCTGTTCTGCGCGAGCATGGCTTGGCCATCACCCAGACTTTCTATCGCAATATGTTTGCGGCCCACCCGGAGCTGACCAATCTGTTCAATATGGGCAATCAGGCCAGCGGCGTGCAGCAGCAGTCGCTTGCAACTGCGGTGTTTGCTTACGCCGCCAATATCGACAATGCCGCCGCACTGGCGCCTGTGGTCAGCCGCATCGTGCACAAACACGCGTCGGTCGGCATCACGGCGGAGCACTATCCGATTGTGGGACGATATCTGCTGGGCGCGATTCAGGAAGTGTTGGGCGAGGCCGCCACACCGGCCCTGATTGCCGCCTGGGATGAGGCTTACAATGAACTGGCCACCGCCCTCATCAATGCAGAAAGTGCGCTGTACGCCAAGGCGGGCACGACGCCCGGCCAGCTCAGCGATATGCGCGTCCTCCATGCGCGTCACGAAAGCGAAGACGTCAAATCGTTCGTGCTTGCCATGGCCGATGGCAGTGCCGTGCATACATTCACGCCGGGCCAGTATGTCAGTGTGTCCGTGACGTTCGATAACGGCGCGACCCAGCTGCGCCAGTACAGCTTGTCTGACGCGCCGAACGGCAAGACGCTGCGCATCTCCGTCAAGCGCGAAAGCGACAGCGGCGCCCAGCCGGCCGGTCAGGTGTCCAACTGGCTGCATAATAATGTGTCGGAAGGCAGTGTTCTCAAAGTCACTCACCCTTTTGGCGACTTTACCTGTGATACGGCGTCCGACGCGCCGATCGTGCTGCTGTCGGCAGGGGTCGGCATCACGCCCATGATCGCCGCGCTTAATCATATTGCGCGCATCAATCCACAGCGCCACGTGGTGTTCGCACACGCCGCACGCGCGGCTGTCTACCATCCGCATCGCGCCGATGTGGCAGCAGCAAAAGCAGTGATGCCGCATCTGGTGATCGCGTCGTTTCACGAAAATCTGTCGGCCGATAACGCACGCGATGGCGCCCTGTTCCAGGGACGCATGGAGATCAGCAAGATCCCCGCATGGCCCTACGACCAGGCCAATGTCTATATGTGCGGCCCCGTGCCCTTCATGCAGGACCAGTGGCGCGCACTGATTGATGCGGGGGTGCCCGCACATCGCTTGCATCGCGAAGTGTTCGGTCCGGAGCTGCTCAACTACGTACAGTAGTTGCCCGGCGCGCGGCCGCGCAGTGTACCGGCCTGCCATATCAATTCCGGTATCGTGGCAGGCAAATTAGTGATTGGGAAATTGTTAACGCCTTCAGTAGCATCGCTGGACCACGTTCCGAATTCGAGGGAATCCAGCCATGAAAAAACTATTGAGCACGCTGTGCATTGCCGCCGTTACCCAGGCCACGCTGGCAGCACCCGCCGCCGCACCGCCTGCACCAGTGAAACTGACCGTCGACCTCAGCGAGGTCAAAGGGCCGATGACCCCCATCTGGGCCTGGTTTGGATATGACGAACCCAACTACACCACAACCCCCAATGGCAAGAAGCTGCTCAGCGATATCGCAGAACTGAGCCCGGTCCCTGTCTACGTGCGCGCCCATAACCTGATGACATCGGGCGACGGCAGCCACGCGCTCAAGTGGGGCTCGACCGGCATGTACAGCGAAGATGCAAACGGCAAGCCTGTCTACAACTGGACCATCGTGGACCAGATTTTCGATACCTACGTTCAGCGCGGCATGAAGCCGCTGGCGCAAATCGGCTTCATGCCGGAAGCGCTGTCACAGCGGCCCCAGCCTTATCAGCACAAGTGGAAGCCGGGCGTGCGCTACGAAGAAATCATGACGGGCTGGGCCACGCCACCCAAGGATTACGACAAGTGGGCCGAGCTGATCTATCAATGGGTCAGGCACTGCGTGGAACGCTATGGCCAGAAGGAAGTGGAAAGCTGGTACTGGGAAGTGTGGAACGAGCCGGACGGTTTTTATCTGATCGCGCCGGACGTCAAGCGTGAATATTTCAAGATGTACGATTACGCCGCCGATGCCGTCAAGCGGGCCCTTCCCACTGCGCGCATGGGCGGACCACATACGGCAGGCGCCGGCCCGTTCATGGATGACTTCCTCAAGCACGTGCTGACGGAAAAGAATTACGCCACCGGCAAAGTTGGCGCGCCGCTGGATTTTGTCGCCTTCCATGCCAAGGGCGCACCGAAGGTGGTCAATGGTGTGGTCCGCATGGACATGGGCATCCATTTCAGGCGCCTCGATGACGGTTTTGCCATTGTCCAGAAGTACCCGCAGCTCAAGGGCATGCCGGTCATTATCGGCGAGTCCGATCCCGAGGGGTGTGCGGCCTGCGGCATGGCAACCAACCCGGAAAATGCCTACCGTAACGGCACTCTCTATGCAAGCTATACGGCCGCTTCCATTGCCCGCAAGTTCGACCTGGCAGATAGGCGCGGGGTCAATCTCATTGGCGCGGTCAACTGGTCATTCCTGTTTGAAGACCAGCCCTGGTTTGCCGGCTTTCGCGACCTGGCCACCAATGGCGTCAACAAGCCTGTTCTGAACGTGTTCCGCATGTTCGGCATGATGCGCGGTGAGCGCGTGGCCGTCAGCGGTGATCAGGCCCATGACGCCTTCAGCATCAGGGCTGGTGGCGTGCGCGGTGCGCGCACCGACATCAATGCCCTGGCCGCGCGCGACCAGCGCAGCGTGGCCGTCATGCTGTGGAATTACCACGATGACGACATCATCGATGCCGGTTCCGAGGTAGCCCTGGAAATTGGCGCCATTCCAGCCGGCCAGGTGAAAATGCGCCATTACCGGATCGACCAGGAGACCAGCAATTCCTACACCGCGTGGAAGCGCATGGGGTCGCCAGCCAATCCTACCCCGGACCAGATACGCGCTTTGCAGCAAGCAAGCGAACTGGCCCAGCTGGGCGGCCAGGAAACCATCAAGGTGCAAAATGGAAAGGCGTTGATCAAGATGCGCTTGCCGCGCCAGGCCGTATCCCTGCTGACCATCACGTACTGATATGCGACCATTATCTCGTTTAACCTTGATCATTGCGGCCCTGGCCGCGCTGCTGGCGCCTGCCGTCCAGGCGGCAGACGGCGCTGCCCTGTACCAGCAAAACTGCGCGGCATGCCACGGCGCCAGTCGCGAAGGTGCGCTCGGGCCAAGCCTGGCTGACGCAAGCTGGGTGAAGGTCAGGCCGGAGCAGGGGGCACTGGCCAAGTTCATCGAAACCGGGTCGCCCACCGCGGGCATGCCGGCTTTCAAGAGCGCGCTGGCACCGGATGCCATCCGGTCCATTGCCCAGTTCTTGCTCAAGCCAGCCAAAGGCGCAGGTGCTGCGGCTGCTGCGCCGACCAACTATCCGGAACTGGCCAATTTCAAGCTGCCGCCGGGCTTCAGCATGGCGGTGTATTCCGACAAGGTGCCTGCCGCGCGCGGCATGGTGGTGTCGCCCGCCGGCATTGTGTACGTGGGTTCGGGCGCAGCCGGCAAGGTCTATGCGCTGGTCAGCAGCAAGGGCGATCACGTGGTTGACAAGGTGGTCACAGTGGCGGAAGGCCTGGATGCACCGATCGGTGTCACGCTCATGAACGGCGCACTCTACGTTGCCGAAATCAGCCGCCTGATCCGCTTTGACCAGATCGACCGCACCTATGACAAGTGGCCGGCGTACGAGGTCGTCAAAGTGTCGCTGCCCAAGGACAAGTGGCACGGCGGCAAGGTGGTGGCGGCCGGGCCCGACGGGAAGCTGTACATCCCGGTGGGGGCGCCCTGCAATGTATGCAACAAGGAAAACGAGCCCTACGCCAAAATCTTCCGCATGAATCCGGACGGCTCCGGCCTGGAAGAATATGCGCGTGGCATCCGCAATTCGGTGGGGCTGGCTTTTCACCCCGTCACCAGGCAGTTGTGGTTTACCGACAATGGCCGCGACATGCTGGGTGATAACGTTCCATCCGACAAACTGGATGTGGCGCCCAGGGCCGGCATGCACTTTGGTTTCCCGTTTTGCGCCGGGGGCGTGCTGCCAGACCCGGAGTTTGGCGCCGGCCGCAGCTGTGCCGAATTTACCGAGCCAGTGGCCAAACTGGGGCCCCACGTTGCCGCGCTGGGGCTGGCGTTCAATACGGGCGAGCAGTTCCCGAGTCAGTACAAGCACCAGTTGTTTATTGCCCAGCACGGCTCGTGGAACCGCGCGCAAAAGAGCGGCTACCGGGTCGGCCTGGTCACTTTGCACGACAACAAGCTGGTCAGCGATACCGTCTTTATTGATGGCTTCATACAAAACGATGTGGTCATCGGACGCCCGGTCGCCATTGCTTTCCTGGCTGATGGTTCGATGCTGGTGTCGGATGACTTTGGCGGCCGCATTTACCGGGTGAGCTACCAGGCACCGCCGAAAAAGGAGTGATGTTGGCGGCCTGGCAGGCTGCGCCCGCCCGGATGAATCTCCACATCAGGAAATGCACCGCCCTCGCGCGAGGACGGTGCTGCGGTGCTGCAGTATCAGCCTGTATGGCGGCCGAACTTTCCGCTACGTACCCAGACGGTGACCTTGCCGGCCGGCGCGCTGAAGTTGGCCCAGCCACTGGCATTGGCGCACACTGCCGTGGTGACCGCGTTGGTCACGTCATTGAAGCACTGATTGGCGTGCGCTGAACCGACAAACATCCACTTGGAACCGGCAACCGAGCGGTTGTCGTTCATCAGCACGGCCAGGCCGTACCAGTGCTGGGCGTTGCCTTCGCGCGTCCAGCCCACCACGTCGCTGTGGTCGAAGTAGTTGTTCTGCTTGCCGTATGCGTGGAATTTGCGTCCGGTGAGCATTCTGTCGATGATCCAGCTGTGGTTGGCAACCTTGTTGGGCACGCCTTCGTAGTCACCCAGGAACACCGTTGGATAGCCGCTCTCGCGCAACAAGATGGCAGCATAGGCCATTGGCTTGAACCAGTCCTGCACCTTGGACGCCAGGCCGCGCCCGTCGAGCGTGTCGTGGTTGTCCACGAAGGTTGCCGCGCGCAGTGGATTGACGGCCACCAGCGAGCCATTGAACAAGGAACCCATGTCAAAGCTGCCATTGGCATTCGATGCGCGCTGGAACGTGGCGTGCAGCGGCACGTCGAATACGCTCATGTTGTTGCCGCTGCTGTTGACGGTGTTGACGTAGTTATTGAGCGCGTTGATGTCGGCTTCCCAGTACTCGCTCACCGCAAATGCGTTTGGCTTGCCGGTGGCGTTGCGCACGTGGCTGAGCCACTCATTGAAGTAGGTCGAGGTAATGTGCTTGGTTGCATCGATGCGGAAGCCGTCGAGCTTGGCTGTGTTGGTGTACCACACGCCCCAGTCTTTCAGATGTGCCCGCACGTCCGGATGCTGGAAGTCGATGTCCGCGCCCATCAGGTAATCGTAGTTGCCCTTTTCCAGGCTCACGCCGGAGTCCCAGCTCTTGCCCGAGCCGCGGAACTTGTAGATGCGGCAGTTGGTGCAGCCGTCGGCGCCCAGGTTTTGCGCGTAGTCGGTGCCGTCGAAATGGTACCAATTCCAACGGAAGTTGTTGTACTTGAGCGTACCCGTGCTCTGCATGCGGCCGGGGAAGTTGAAGTTGGTGTAGACCTGTACGCTGACGTCGCCGCCGTATTCGATGTTGCGGTTATTCTGGTCCACCCGCACTGCAGTGGTCCACTCGGTCGCGTCCGCGCCGATTTTATGGTTCAGGACAATGTCGGCATAGACCTGGATGCCCGCGGCGTGGGCCGCATTAATGGCGGCAAGGTACTCGGCACGGGTTCCCCAGCGCGTGCGCACCGCGCCTTTTTGATTGAATTCGCCGAGGTCGTACAGATCGTACACGGCGTAGCCAACGTCATTGGTGCCGGACGCGCCCTTGTAGGCCGGTGGCAGCCAGTAAGCGGTGATGCCCTTGGCAGCCCAGGTGGGGGAGGCGTTCTTGACCCGATTCCAGTGCTGGCCATCGCCGTTGGATTCCCAGTCAAAATATTGCAGCATGGTGCCGTTGGTCTGGGCCATGGCGGTGGAAGCGCCGGCCGCCAGCAGGCCCGCCGTCATCAGTTGAAGCAGTTTCTTTACTTGCATGTTGTTGTCTCCGATTTGAGTTCTTTTGTTTTTTTGACTCACTGGTACGACTGCAGTTTCAGGGAATGTAGGCGCCTCCTTGTCTATACATAATCTGTAGTTTTACGACCAAATGTGCAATTTGGTGAGTCAGATAGTCCCGCTATTTGTGGTCGATGTCAATAATCACACAATCTATCTGTAGTTTTACTTCCAAGTCGCTCTGTGGTGCATTGCGGTGGGCGCAAAGGAAGAAGGGCTGTCTTGCTGACTGCCGTGGACGTGGAAGCAGGCATCTGCGAGCAGGGGCGGGGGAGGAGTTGATGCCGGACTGTTTGAGGAGGGGAGGGCACGCGCCCCTTGTAGAAGCGCGTGTTGCCTAATTACCCAGCCACTCGGCGAATGGCTCGGCTGACTGTCCCGGCACCAGGTAGAACACCTTGCGCGTGCCGTCCCAATGGGCGCCCAGCTCCCTGGCCCGTGCCCAATCAGCCGGGCTTGTCTTGAACTCAATGCGCCCGGGTGCGCTGGTGCGCGCCTCGTTGCGACTGACCGCCGCTTGCGCGCGCGGCTTATCCGCCTCAATCTGCATGCGCGCGATGAATGGACTGCGGCGGGCCGCATCGCTGGGGCTGATCAGCGTCAGGCCGGCAATGGCGCGCGTGATGGCGACATAAAACAGGTTGTCTTCCTCGCTGCGATCGGCCCGTGCGAACGGAAACTCGTCCACCTCCAGAAACGGCAGGATGACGTGCTGGAATTCCTTGCCTTTGACATTGCGCACGCAGTCAAGCTGCACGCAACCCTTGACGCGCTTGCCCGATCCGTACTGGTCCGCAGCAGCGATCCATTCGGAAAACTGCCGCAGGTTCATTTGCATCGCTTCCGCCGCCTTGATGAAACCGGCAATCGACCGGCTGACCACGCGTGCCTCGTGCGGGTGGACGAAAAGACGCCTGGCAAGTGCTTCCACGTCCATCCGGGCGCAGATATGGCGCAGGGCCACATCTGCCGCCGTGTCCGGCGCCAGTGCAGTCATGTACGCAATGACCCCTGCCATACGCTCTTTGACGTCGCCGGCCACCAGCTGGTCCAGTTTTGACACCAGCGTCAGGAGAAGGTTGCGCAACATGTCGAGCAAAGTTTGCGGGTCCATGCTGGCCGCACCTTGTTCCAGATACGCAATCATGGCCGCTGTATCCTGGTCCACCTCCGACAGGGCGCGCTGGAGGGTGCTGTCCGCGCCGCTGCCCGTATCACCCTGGACATAGCTCTGCAAGCTTGCCAATTGCTGGCGCAGTGCGCCGAGCACCAGGTCCGGCTCCTGGCTGCGCTGAGTGCGGATAAGTTCGTCGGCCGCGGCGGCCACACGGTCGCGTACATCCTTCGATTTGCGCTGGTCTACCCGCCCCGAAAACAGCCAGTTGAGCGCCACCGGTTCGTCAATTACTGCCTGCCGCAATTGCGCTACATTGTCGTCGCGCGAAAAGCTTACTTCAGCGAACGTTGCCACGGCATCGAAAATGGCGCCCCGTTTCGACTTGTCCGTATCGGAGAAATTATTCAGGGCGATAGCGATCATCCCGCGCAGGAACAGGATTTCTTCGCGATCCAGATAGCGCGGCATTTCCAGTGTCCGGTATGGCACTCGCGCGCGCATCAGGGCGTTTTCGATGGCGATTGCCTGGTGTGGTTCACGAACCAGGACGGCGCAGTCTTCGATGGGATGTCCTGTTGCGGTCCAGCGTTTCACACTGGCGACCACCTGGTCTGCGCAGCTGGTGGCGTCGCCGTCGTAATGGCGCTGGAATATCCCGGTGTGCAAAGGCAGCAGGGAATCGGAGGGCTTTTGTTTGAAGGCGCCCGCGGCAAACGCCAGGTGTGGTCCGTGCCGGAAGCTGAAGGTCAGCGGATAGGACGCCGTACCCGGAAATGCGGCCGTGAAGCGGCTGCGCATGAATGTGTCGCTGGCGCCGAGCCGGGAATGGATCACCTGGTCGATATCGCCGGCACCGATAAAGTAGGTGTAATCGGCTTCGATCAAGTGCTGCAACAGATGAAACGAGGCTTCGTTCAAATCATGCAGTTCATCGCACAGGATAATGCGCGAGCGCGGCAATTGCGATCGGGTGATGATCCCGCCGTCGAGCATCACGGCCAGGTCGTAGGTGGCGTCGAAAGGTCCGCGAAACAGCACGTCGCCGCTGCTCTTGACCCGGTGTCGCTCGTATTCCTGGATCGTCAGGACCGTGGCGTAGCTCACGCCCAGCACATCGGCAACCTCGTCTTGCGTCAGGTCGGTGAGATCGGCCTGCAGGCGCAGCGTCGCCTTTAATTCAAGCTGCGCGTGAAAGAACTGGCTGAGCGCCGCCGTCGACGTATCTGAGACAAAGTAGTCAATTTTGCCGCCGTAATTGTCGCTGACCTGTTGCAGCGCTTCATCGACATAGGGCTTCAAATCCTTGATGCTGCTGATTTGCGGGACCTTGCGCTGTTCAATCTGTTCAAGCGTTTGTAGCGCGAACTCGTTGAAGGTCGCCACGCGCAGCCGCGCCGCAGTGGCGGCCGGGATGCCAACATCGAGCAGCCGCCGTTTGAGCACGTCGCGTGCTTCCACCGTAAAGGTCAGCGTCAGGATATGTTCCGGTCCCAGGCCCCGCGCCAGCGCCTCCCCAATGCGCAGTGCCAGCGTCGTGGTCTTCGCGGCGCCCGCGTTGGCCTTGATCACGACCACCTTGTCGCGAGAAAGCTGAATTGCTGACTGCTCGGCCGTAGGCGCGAGGTTCCTGGGGACGAAGCGGGGTGCGTCTGGTTGTGTCATTGCATTCTGGATGGGGAAGCGGGTAGCGCCAGCGTCAACGCCGCAGTAGCGGTGACAGGAAACGATCATTGTCTCATGCCCTGTTTCTTACCAAGGTGAATCCTTGTCACTGCCCATGCCAGGGCGGGTGCCCGGTTATTGTGCCGCCCCAAGCAGCAATTCTCAATGGCGCCTTAAGTTAGGCAGGGGCAGGCAGCCGCCGTGCCCGGTGGCCTGAGCCGCCCAGATTTTTTGGAGAGCATCATGAATGCGCGTCGTGTTTTATCCCCCTCCCTGCTGGCCTTGTCGCTGTGCGCGGCAAGTCTGGCAACCGCCCATCCCGAGTATCGCGTGACCATCGTGGCGCCGGCTGGCAGTTACGCCACTGACATTAACAGCAAGGGCGTGGTGGTTGGTTATTATCCCCATAGTGCGACCAGTGTCCATGCCTTCCTCAACCGCGGCAAGGGGTTGGTGGACCTGGGCACCTTACGCGGCACCAACAGTGCCGCCATTGCCATCAATAACAAGGGCCAGGTGCTGGGAGACTGGATCAGCGCCGGAGGCCAGCGCCGTGGCTTCATCTACCACCACGGATCGGTGCGCGACATCGGCGTTCAGCCCGGTCGCAGGACGTTTTACACCGATATCAACGACCAGGGTTTCATCACAGCATATGGCTCCCGGACCGACTCGACCGGCGGGCAGGACGGATTCCTGCGCGCGCCCGACGGCCGCTTCACGAACATTGGCGCGGTGCCAAATACCGAGTCGGAATTTTCCATGACCCATGCGTACGCTCTCAATAATAGCAACCGCATCGCCGGCTCATCCGGGCCGCTGACTTTTCCTGACCAGCCCTTGCGCGCCATCGTGTGGTCGGCAGGTGTCATGCGCGATCTTGGCGATTTCGGATGGGCACCCAACGCTGCAACCGCCATCAACGATTGCGGCCAGTTGACGGGCTATGCCTCGGTGCCGTCCGCATTTTTTCGCGACCGGGTCGCCTTCGTCTACGCCAACGGGCGCATGATCGATATTGATCAGCGTCCCGCCAGCGTCGAGCGCAACAGTTCAGGGACCGGGATCAATAACCACGGTCACGTGGTCGGCTCCAGCGACCACTTGTCCGGATTCATATACCGGGGTAAACGTATGCAGAGTCTGAATGCCCTCATCGACCCCAGGCTGCGCTGGAATATTGCTTCGCCCCAGGCCATCAACGATAGCGGCCAGATCGCCGCCACCGCTTACCGCAACGGCGTCCAGTACGCTGTGCGCCTGGACCTGATCCGGCCCCACCTGGCGCGCCTGCCTGATGGGGTTGACACGACCTCGCAAGCCATCCCGGACGCGGCCGACACCAATGCCGTGGCGCGCGAGCTGGCCAGACCTGTACAGCAATAAGCTGGGACATCCACCGGTGCGGGCAGCGGCGGCACTCACCATCGACTTCCTGCTGACAGCCAAGCGCGACATGGCTGCGGCGAAGCGCTTCTTCGACAAGGCCATGGGAGCGAACGGCGATCCGGCAAGGTCGCGATGGACAAGAGCGGCGCCAACAAGGCGGCGATCGAAGCGGTCAACGTCGGCCGCGACGTGCCGATCCTGGTGCGCCAAGTCAAATACCTCAACAACATCATCGAGCAGGACCATCGTGCCATCAAGCGAGCGACCAGGCCGATGCTCAACTTCAAATCGTTTCGGTCTGCCGGCTCCGTGCTCGCCGGCATCGAGCTGATGCACATGATCCGGAAGGGGCAGTTCGCCGTCGATGACGATGCGCCCATGTCGTTCGCTGACCAGGTCTATGCGTTAGCAGGACAAGTCCGTCCAATGTAAGTCGGGATCATGCTCAACATGAAAAACCACGCTGGGTTCAACAACGCGACAGAACCCACTTTTACAGGCGATGCAAAGTGAAGGTTCAGGAAACGCTGAGCGTATTTCAAAGACAGCCCGCAACGACGGGCGCTATGGCTCATCTCGATGGTTAGCGTCATACCGGCAACTCGACCCCGTCATAGGCGGGCAGCCTGCAACGGCGGGCTGTATGGCAAACCGGTGGGTTGCGTGATGTGTGAGAGATCGGCAGGGGCTGCGGGGCTCCCCGCGCACCACGCCGCCATAGTGTTTTGCGGGAGTCTTCGTACCAGGGCGGGTTTTCCGTAGTCCGGATGGGATACGGCTAGGATACATAGCCCTCCGACAGGATATGTCTCACATACAAATGAGATACGAACAGCATACAGTGGGCATTTCAAGCCCACACCGTCCCCTCAACCACCGAATGTTTAGTCCGTGTCGGCTTAATGGCACTGCCCCTGGCCCACCTCCAGCGCAAACTTTTGCCGCTAAAAATGAGGCCGGCCTGGACACCGCGCCAGAAGTAGCGGGCTGAGGGCGGCTTTTTCTTGAGGTAGATACATGGGCATCCATACATCCCAAATTGCACGTCACCGCAAGAAGTCTTCAGGCAACTGTCAGCGTACAAAGCCGCCCATCGTTTGAGAAGCCAAACCCCAAATTCCCCGGTCGCTGAGCTACGGAATCTTCGTCTATGGCGTTAATATTTATAGTTAATATATCAATATCTGGATCATAGGCGAAATTCAATTTACCAGCGGTCAAAGCACAAATAATTGCTTGAAGCCTCTCCGAACCCAGCTCGCTAGCGTCAAATAATTCGACCCCCAAGGGAACGTCATCTCGGCTCACCTCAATCACCGCATTTATCCTGACCATTGTCAATGCCTCCTCTATCGCAGCAAACTTTAGATATATAGTTTTCTCGCCTGCTAAGAAGAGAATATTTTCAAAACTTTTCATTTGGGGGCCCGACGTGTCCACTCATTACATTGCCTCCACGGCCAGTAACGACTGTGACGTTATTTGCAGAATCATAATACACAGACCCGCCATTACTGGGGGATACCTGCGGCTGTTGAGTATTGATAACATGATCAATTACGCTACCGGGAAGGTTTCTCGTCGGCCCAGTTTCAGCGGAGTAGTGCCGTGTCAGCTCTCTCCCGCCGGCGTACTGCCGTATGTAGGTCGTGATGGCGAATTCATTGGTTGACACGACCAGTACGACTCGGACCGACTCAGGAGATCCCGCAAAAACTGAACATCCTGCTGTGAGTATCGATAGCCAGGGCGCGCAAGCGTTGCGTAGTTGAAATTCGCATCATAAATGCGAATCTTACTTACCAATGACTTAACATTGGACTGAGCAATTATTTCTTGAACCGACGGTGTGCTACTCGGACCGGAGGAACCTCTGGGAAGTCGATAGCGGTGCAGACCATCTGGATCAGCGTATTCAACAGGATTGCCCCCGACATACCCGTAGGTATTTATCCCGCCTGCCAAGCCGATCGGATCAGATTGCATATACCGCCCGGTCTGCGGATCATAATCCCTGAAGTAGTTGTATAACTACTCTTCTCAGACGCCCGTTGTGCGCCCTGTTCGCCAGATGATCCAGAATATCAACCCGGAAGCCCCGCCAAGCATTGCAAATCTCAACAAACTTGCATAATCCATACTTCCGCCAGACGTCAATCCCACGAGACCAATACCCCCTATAAGCGCGCCGGATCCAATAGCAGACCACCAGGTAACTAACCTCAGCTTATTCAGCAGTAGAAATGCTGGAATCCCAAGAATGGCTGTAATGGCGGCTGCAAAGTAATAGAAGACAAAGAAGGATCCCGCAACCGAATGTAGATCGCGCTCTCCAGAGAGCGGATATACCACTGCCATGTAAGCAGCAGGGAGTATTGACGCCGCGAGAAATCCGAATACGTTTGCATATACACGCGTCATTTCCGCCTCATTTCTTGCAAGTACACTCATCGACAAACTTTTTCATCTGTTTACCCCACACAAGCTCATTGGCCATTGTCCTAACCATTGAAGGCACAAACATGGACTGAATCGGGTGCGTCCCCTCGCCCCAAGTGTGCATTGTGCCGTCTCTTACGCCTCGCGCAACATAGCCTGGCCCAAACGCGCTTTTCGGTCCAGTAACATTAACCACAAGCGGCCCGCCTGTCGTAAGGTCAGTAGTCGTGTAAGACGTGCCCCCTGTGCCAATATAACTTGAGACACCTACCCGATTAATTTAGAGTACAGCAGTAGGTCCCCAAATGCACAACCGAAAGCATCAAATTAGCACTCCAGTAGCTCCCCCGGACACCACCGACGTGTCGCCTTCCGAAGCGCAACGGCCAGACCCCGAGGTCGTCCCCACTGCCAAGCGGCGCGCTTTTTCCAAGGCCGAGAAACTGCGCATTCTGGCCGCCGCTGACGCCTGCGTGGCGCCCGGCGACATCGGCGCGTTGCTGCGTCGGGAAGGCATCTACTCGTCCCACCTGGCGACGTGGCGCAAGCAGCGTCAAGCTGCAGGCGAGGTCGCCGCTCTGGAGCGCAAGCGCGGCCCGAAAGCTGATCCCGCTGCCGCCCAGACGCGGCGCGTGCTGGAGCTGGAAAAAGAAGTAGAACGCCTGCGCGCGAAGCTGGTCAAGGCCGACTTGATTATCGACGTCCAAAAAAAACTTTCCACTCTGCTGGGTCTGAGCACCAGCGACACACCGAGCGAGCCGAAGTGATTAATGCCGCCAACAGCCTGGGTGAGCAGGTCGGCCTGGCCGCTGCGTGTCGCGCCTTGCGTCTGCCACGCAGCGCCCTGTATCGCGACCGCGCCGCGCGCCACATCTGCCTGTTGCCGCCCCCTGTCGCGACAGCACCAGCGAGGCGGCCTCCGCTGGCGCTGTCGGAACTGGAGCGCCGCGTCGTACTTGACGTGCTCAACAGCCCGCGCTTCGCCAATTGCGCGCCTGCAGCCATCCACGCCCAGTTGCTCGACGAAGGGCGCTATGTGGCCTCGGTACGCACCATGTATCGCTTGCTGCAGGGCTGCGCCGCCGTGCGCGAGCGGCGCAACCAACTACGCCATCCAGAGTACGCCAAGCCCGAGCTGCTGGCCGTGGTGCCCAATCAAGTCTGGAGCTGGGACATCACGAAACTGAAGGGGCCGGTCAGAGGAACCTGTTTCCATCTGTACGTCATACTCGACATCTTCAGCCGCTACGTCGTCGGCTGGATGGTGGCCGAGCAGGAAACCGCCGAATTGGCCGAGCAACTCATCGCCGACACCGCCGCTAAGGAATGCATCTCGCCGGGCGCGCTGACGTTGCATGCCGACCGAGGCAGCAGCATGCGCTCTAAGCCAGTGGCCACGCTGCTGTCCGATCTGGGCATCGCCAAGTCGCACAGCAGGCCCTACGTCTCCGACGACAACCCGTACTCGGAGGCGCAGTTCAAGACCATGAAGTACCAGCCCGGATTCCCAGCACGTTTTGGCTCGCTGGCTGACGCGCGCGCTCACTGCGCCACGTTCTTCACTTGGTACAACCAGCAGCATCGCCATTCCGGCATCGGAATGATGACGCCCGAGAGCGTCCACACCGGTCGCGCGATCGAAGTACGCAAGCAACGACAAGCCACTCTGGCAGATGCATTCCAGCGCACGCCGAACCGTTTCAAACACCGCATGCCGCAGCCGCAGAAGCTACCAACGGCAGCATGGATTAACCCACCGGCGATGGAGACGAAAGCTGCCTGAGATCCGAGATTTAGACTCTCACCAATTCAACCAGGTGTTTCAAAATCATTGACACGCTCCGGTGACCCAATTTGGTTGGCCACCCACCACTGCATTATTCGCTGTTCCGCCAGTTGTCGCAGGACTTGGATTCCCGGGTGTCGGATTATTCCTTATCTTGTCCAGCACGCACTGCAAATCAGCCTGTCCAAGTGGCTGAATTACATCGTACATGTGATAAAGCGGATTCCAACCACTTATCTGCTGAGGGGAACCGGGGCCAGCTGGGATCTTGAACGATGGCCCTCCGGGATAATTACAAGTCGTAATGCCATTTGCGGTAGTGCAAACAAGTCCCAAAGGATCTATCTGGCTGACCGGATTTCCGCCGACATAGCCATACGTGTTCATTCCACCTTCGAGCCCGATCGGGTCAGACTGCACATACCGCCCGGTCTGCGGATCATAATCCCTGAAGTAGTTGTAATGGAGACCCGACTCTTTATCATACAACTGCCCAGGAAATCTCGGGTTATATACAAATGCGCCTAGACTCGACGGATTCTCGAGCGGCTGAGCCATGCCAAAAGGATCAGTCTGATCCCAACGCCACACGATCTTGCTATCGCTTGCACGCGCAATCACGCGTGGGGTATCGATGTGGTCCGCGTAAACATAGTTCACGACGATCTGGGTGGCGGTGTTCCGCTGTAAGACAGCCACGGACATGGTTCCGAGATAGACCGTCTCCTGAATCAGCGCGCGGTTATTGTCGTACTCGCCTAGCAGCTGCCCGCTCTCGTCGTACACGTAGTTGTGGACACCTGTCGGAATCACTGTGGTGGGCCCGCTCTTCCGAACACGTTGATCCAGTCCGTTGTACAGGTAGGAGTAGGTAGCGCCGCCAGCCGTGGTCGTTCGCCTGCGGCCGCGATCGGAATAGGTGTGGGTGACCACGCCGTTGCCCCACATGTTGCCTGCAGCGTCGTAGGTATAGGTCTTCGCTGGCAAAGGTCCACCAGCTGCACTCAAGCGATTGCTGGTCGGTTCGACCGTGTTGGTGTAACTGCCTGTACCGAACGATGCCTGGGTCCGGTTGCCAGTCGCGTCGTACTTATAAACCTGCGTCGTTGTGCCCTTGGTGAACTTAACGAGCCGGTCGATGCCGTCGTACTCGAACGTTTGATTCAGGGCGGTCGCTGCCGCTTCGCCACCAGCCGCACCTTGATGGGTGAAGCCCTTGATGCGGCTAGCCTCATCGTAAATGACTGTACGGCGTACACCACCTGTGCCAATTTTCCCCAGATCGTATGCGCTGACCCGACCGTCCAGATCTAATGAACGCGTGGTGCGATTCGGAGCGATAGCTGGATAGCAGAAGAATTTGCTCGAAATTGACCTCGGGGATGTGCGCTTGAACAAGCAAGCGCGAGTGATGGTGGAGGCGTTTGCAGCAAAGCCGACGGCCAATATTCCCTTGGCCCGCGATGGCTCGACGGACATGGCAGCGGCGTACCGCTTCCTCGATAACGACGGGGTCACTTGGGAAGGCATCATGGCGCCGCATTGGGCGCGCACGGAACGGCGCATGGCTGCCCGCCCTGTTGTGCTGTGCCTGCAGGACAGCACAGAGCTTGATTTCAACGGGCAGAAAGTGCGCGGGTTACATCCACAGCCTGTAGATCCAGAATGATTCGTCGTCCATGAAGCGCTGACTGAAGTCGCTGGGCGAAAAGCCGGTGATGCGCTTGGCCACGCGGCTCATGTGCGCCTGGTCGGCAAAGCCTTCATCCTGGGCCAGGGTGGCCCAGTCCAGCGGCTGCCCGGCTTCAAGGCGGTCGCGCGCGGCAAAAAACAGTCCTTCCGTGCGCACCAGCGACTGCCACTCGCGCAAAGAGCGGCCGCTGAACGACTTGATGCGCCGCTCGACATGGCGCGCGCTGTGCACGCGCCCCCAGGTCTGCGCCTGCCAGGCGAGCCTTTCCACCCAGTTCCGGCCCAGCTGGCGCAGCGAGGGCTTGCCCGCAGGACGTGCGTTCAGGGCTTGCCAGCGCGGCGCCAGATGGGATTCGAGCACCGACAACATGTGCGAATCGGGACTGGCCAGCAGTTCTTGCCACAGGGCGGCAAAGCGCGCACCCAGCACCTCCTGCACGGGCAGGAAACGATCCTGGATCGCGCCCAGATCGATGTCGAACAGCGCCTGCGCCGCATCGGCATTGAAGCAGGCCATGTAGCCGGCCCCCGTGGTCGGCGCCCAGGTGACACGCGGATGCGACTGGCTCCCGGCCACCAGTACGCGCGCCCCGAACGGCGCCCACGCCGGTGCGCCCGCGTCCTGCGTGACAAGGCCGGCGTCAATGTCGTGGTACCACGAGATCGACACCATGGGCGAAGCAGGAAAATGCGACAGCCGCTGCACGGCATCGAGCGGCAGGCCGCGCGTATCGCGGCCTATGAGGGCAACCAGTGCGCCCTGCAAGGACGCCGGCGGCAGGCGCAGCCAGTCGCAGGCGGCGGCCAGGCGCGGCCCGCGTTCTCGCGGGTCGGGGCACGCCATGGCGCTGTGGGGTTCGGCAAACATAGCTGCCAAGTATAGCCTGCGGCGCGTGCGCCGGGGATGTCGTTTCCGTTCAAGACGCCCGCACGGCGCTGACGCACAATCGCTTCATGAAAACCACTCCCGACCAGTGTCCTTTCCATGCCCGCGTCAGCGGCCAGCCCCCCGCCCAGGCGCAGCATGCGCCCGGCGCATGGCCTGCGGGTCCGCCATCGGGCTTTACCGGCTGGGGCCTGCTGCGCCGCATGTCGGCAGACCTGATGGGCAGCCTGGACGAATGGCGCAGGCAGTACGGCGACATCGTGCACCTGCGTATCTGGCCAGAACACCAGGTGGTGGTGGCCGATCCAGCCATGGCGCGCGAATTGCTGGTCACTCATCACGCCGCGCTGATCCGCTGGGAACGGGGCATTGACGTCTTTTCGCAAGTGCACGGCCACAGTGTGCTCACCGCTGAGGGAACCGCCTGGGATACCAAGCGCAAGGCTTTGCAGCCGGGCTTCTACCCCAAGCCCGTGCAGAAGCTGCTGCCTGCCATTGCCGCTGCCGGCGCCCTGGCGTTTGCCCGCTGGCAGACGACCGAGGAAAGCTGGCCGATTGAAAGCGCGCTCACCTCGCTGGGCATGGATGTCATTTTGCAGACCATGTTTTCGTCCACCATCGATGCCGATGCGCGCCAGGCGGAACACGCCGTGCGCGTGGTCTCGGCGGCCGGCAATGCAGAAATGTACTGGCCCGTCAGTCTGCCGGACTGGCTACCCTGGAAGCGCGACAAGCGCCGCGCCATCGCCTGGCTCAAGAATCTGATCGAGCGTCATGTGGCGCAGCGAATGGCAACCGCGCGCGCCGCGTGGCCCGACGACCTGCTGGCCAGGCTGCTGGCGCTGCACCTGGATGACCCGGCCACCTGGCCACTGCAGGCGGTGCGCGACGAATGCATGACCACCTTCCTGGCCGGCCACGAGACGGCGGCGGCCACCCTGACCTGGTGGGCCTGGTGCATGGCCGCCAATCCCCTGGCGCAGGCCGCCGCCCGGGATGAAGTCGACACTGTCCTGCAAGGTGACGCGCCCGATGCGCAGCGCATGCCCTCGCTGCGCTATCTGACCCAGACCGTGCAGGAAACACTGCGCCTGTACCCGGCCGCGCCAGTGCTGATGACCCGCCGCAGCCGGGCGCCCATTGCCCTCGGCGCCTGGCAATTTCCGGCCCGTACGATCTTTACGATACCGATCTATCTGCTCCATCACGATGCGCGTGCTTTCCATGAACCACATCAATTCTTGCCCGAGCGCTTTGGAGAAGGGGCGCCTGCCATTGTGCGTGGTGCGCTCATGCCTTTTGGGGCGGGGCCGCGCGTGTGCCTGGGCCAGCACCTGGCCATGACGGAAATTTGTGCCACCGCGGCCATGCTGCTGCAGCGCTTTTCGCTGGCGATTCCTAAAGGCATGGCGCCACCCGAGCAGCAATTCAACATCACCCTGCGCCCTGCCAAGCCGTTGCATTTACGCCTGATTGGGCGCGGCTGATGGGCCGTTATTGCCGCGCCGCCAAGTGGTGCGGCAAGCGAAGCGGCAATGCCACCGCCTGACGACAGGCGGTTTGTGCAGTCCCAAGGAGTCATTGACGAGACCGGCTTACGGTGCCGGGAAGGGCAGCCGCCGCGGCCCGGCGGTGCCATCCGTCATCGACTTCCTGGAGATTGTCATGCGTATACTTTTTCAAGTTCCACTGTGTCTGCTGGGTGCGCTTTGCCTGGCCGCGCCTGCTGCCCGGGCCCATCCGGAATACCGGGTCACGATCGTGGCTGGCGCCAACAGTTATGCGTACGACATCAATAACGCGGGAGTGGTCGTCGGCAGCATCGAGTACAAGGATGGCGTGCGCGGTTTCGTCAATCGCGGCAAGGGCATGCTGCTGCTGGGCGCGCTGGGCGGCGTCCACAGCCGTGCCGTGGCCATCAACAACCAGGGCGAGGTGCTTGGGCAATGGACTACGGCCACGGGCTTGACGCGCGGCTTTGTGTATTGCGCCGGCGTCCAGCGCGACATCGGCGTGCGTCCCGGATATGACACGTTTTTTACCGACATAAATGATCGCGGCTACATGACGGCCATCGGCCGCAAGTACGATTCCTTTGAAGGATCGCGCAGCTTCCTGCGCGCGCCCGATGGCCGCTACCGCGACATCGGATCGCTGCCGTTCGATGATCCGCTCACCGATGCCTATGCGCTCAACAACAGCAATACCATTACCGGCATTTCCGGTCCGCTGATCTTTCCAGGCTTGCCCGTGCGCGCCATGATGTGGTCAAAAGGCATCATGCGCGATCTCGGCGATGTTGGTTCCGAGCCCAATGCCGGGTACGCCATCAACAATGCAGGGCAGATTACGGGATACGCCAGCGTGCCCGATACGCTGCACGACCGCGTGGCCACGCTGTACAGCAAGGGGCGCCTGATCGATATTGACCGCCGCCCTGCCACGGTGTCGCGTTTTAGCGAAGGCGCGGGCATCAATAACCACGGGCACATTGTTGGCTATTCCGATCACCTGGCCGGCTTCGTTTATCGCGGCCGGAAAATGCAGTCACTCAATGCCATGATCGATCCCCGGTCTGGCTGGAATATCCAGTTCCCGCGCGCGATCAACGACAGCGGCCAGATTGCGGCCACGGCGTACAGGAACGGCCAGCAATACGCCGTGCGCCTGGATTTGATCCGGCCCCATTTGCTGCAGCTGCCGATGCCGGATGATGGCGAGCAGGGGCCTGACGCGGGGCCGCAGCGCCAGCAGTAAAGGCGTATGTACGCGCGTGGGCATGACCGCACCTGGTCTTTGCGGCTGGGCCCGGCTGGGTGTGCTACCGCGCGCATCGTGACAGTCCTTGTCTGCCGCACGCCATATTCATGCGTTAAGGATAATGATAGGCTGTTCCCATCCAAAAACATTTTTCGGCTACATCTTCTGCCATGCAACATCCAAGTGAACTCAAGGTCTTCGACATTGCCAGGCGCTACATGCTGCTGGGCCTGCAGTCCCAGCAGGCGTACCAAACCCAGCAACATGCCCTGGAACTCGATTGCGTGCTCAGCCAGGAGCGGCTGCAAACCAGGGAAGGCACCGCCTTGTCACTGGACATACTTGGGCGCCTGTTTGCTTTGACACAGGCAAGCAAGAAATCGTTCACCGCCGTGATGCTGGCCTCGTCCAGCGAGCTGTCAGCAGCCACCGCGGAATTGCCGCGCGAACTGCGGGACCAGTACAACGCCAAGTTCCTGGAGTCGACCCAGTGGCAGCTCGATGCGCAAAGCCGGTTCTACGCCAATCGGGAACACTGGATCACGGCAGCGATCGATGTCTGCACCCTGATCGAGTCGCGCCGCGCCACCTGTACCTTCAGCACCGAGGGCGTCCATTTTCAGGACGATCAAGATTTCGATCTGTTCGACATCCTCATGGGGCGGCTCAACGATGCCCACGCGGCCGAGACGGAAGCGTATGCGGTGCGGATGGCGCGCATGCGCAATTCCCTGGCAGTGCTGGGCATTACCACCGGCTGAACCGGTCAGTGCGGGCGCGCTTCCAAAAGGCGCGCACCAATGCCGCGCAGCGTCTGGGCCAGTGCTCCGTCCACGGCAGGCACTTCGCCGGCGAGCAGTTCCAGCGCCATGGCCAGCTCGTGCGCGCGCTCGGCCATGAGGGCAGTGCCGGCATGGCGCTGGGGCAAAGCCAGCGCGCTGCGCGGGAGATGGAAATTCATGCCGCCCCGGGTGGCACCGGCAGCATCGGCCGGCATGCCGGTCAGGGTCACCGCGAGCGAATTGATCACGTGCATCAGCTCGACAGCACCATCGATTTCCACGCGGCGCAAGGCGGCCACGCCGCTGGCCATGCCGGTCCCGCTGGCAAGCAGCCTGAGCATGAGCCCGTAGACAGCGTTGGCCAGGTCCAGCACCCGCGACGCATCGCGCGCCGCCACGTGCACCGTGCCGCATTCATCGATGGGCGCGAGCATCACGGGATCGCTCACCACGGGGCGATAAGGAATGAAGCCGGAGTCGGCCGCCAGAAAGGCATCATATTCCTCGGCCATTTTCTGGAAGCGTTCGAAGTGCGATTCGCTGGCACAGCCGCGCCCGCCTTCGCCCTGTTCCACGATCACTTGCACGGCTTGTTGCGCGCTGGCCAGATCTGTGACCGGGAACAAGCCTGGCAGGTTCATCAGTTCTGGCCCGATCTGTGCTTCCGGATCCCCTGCAAACAAGGCCGATTCTCCCAGCCGGTCGGCAAGCGCGGCAAAGCCGCTCTCGATGCCGCGGTAGAGATGGCTGACGGTGTCGAAGTCTTCCGCGGTCGGCGTCAGGGTGGCACGGGGACTGCGCCGCTGATAGTCGAGCTCGGATTCGAAGCCCGGTGCCTGTGCCATTTCCGTGCCTTCCGGCCGTTCAAGATAGACGAAGTGCGCCAGCGTATCGCGCGAGAGCGGTGCCAGCCGCACGACCAGCGACGATGGATGGTAGCCGGGCGGTACCGGGAAATTCTGGCGGCGGAAGTGGGGCGGCGAGCCAATACTCATCAACATGTTGTTGACCATCGCTAAATGCACCATTTCCTCCATCGCGACCTTGCGTATTTCCTTGCGCCAGCGTTCAATGGTCGATAACTGTTCTTCGGAAATATTTTCGCTCGTAGAACGCTTGAGCGACCATCCCGCATACAGGTAGGTGCACATGAGGCCGTGCTCGATTTCTGCCGCTTCTGTCAGCAGATAGATGAGCTGCTCGCGGTCATTCACGCGCACTTCATGCTGATCGGTTTGGTTGATTTCATCCATATTTTTACTATAACTGAAGAGTGAGCGTTGGTAGTAGGCTTGCAAAGCTATTGGGTTAACTCCTACACGTGTTAGGGACTCGCGCCGACCTATTGTGACACTGTCACAGCGCATACTCATCCACATTACACGCTGTTGAAACAATTTTGGAGGCGGATATGTTAATCCCGATGATCGATGCCTGGACGACCTTGTGTGGTGGAACGAGTTTCAGTGTCAACAAGCCACTGCGCACGCCCCGCGATGCCCACCTCAAATCCAGGGAGCCGAAATCCGCCTTTGTCAGCGCCCGCTTTGTATCGCCAACCGGCAAGCTCGACTACAAGCTCTTCATTCCTGCCAGCAGCGCCGGCCGCCCGGCCGCGCTGCTCGTGATGCTGCATGGCTGCAACCAGAACGCGACGGAGTTCGCTGCCAGCACGGGCATGAATGAGATTGCCGAGCGCTACCAGTGCATGGTCGCGTATCCGGAACAATCGTTGTCGGCCAACAGCGGCAAGTGCTGGAATTGGTTCCAGGATGCCCATCATCATCGCGGCGCTGGCGAGCCCGCGCTCATTGCCGGCGTGGTCGAGCAAATCATGGACCAGTACCTGGTCGATCCGGCCAAGGTGTTTGTGGCCGGCCATTCCGCCGGTGGCGCCATGGCGGTGGTCATGGCCCGCACCTATCCAGAATTGTTTGCCGCGATCGGCTGCCATTCGGGCCTGGCCTACCGCTGCGCCGCCGACAGTGCAGAAGCGCTGTACGCCATGCGCCACGGCGAGTCCACAGGCGCTGTCAACCAGGGCCCGCGCGTGCCCATGATCGTCTTCCACGGCGATCAGGACAGCACCGTCCATCCGCGTAACAGCGATGGACTGATCGACCAGTCGGTGCAGGATGATGCCGTTACCCGCCTGCAGGAAGTTGGCAGGGTCAACAACCGCGAATTCACGCGCGAGATTCACCGCTGCGAAGATGACCGGGTGCTGGCCGAGCGCTGGACCGTGCACGGGGCCGGCCACGCCTGGTCCGGCGGGCAGGAGCATTTCGACTGCGCCGACGTCAGCGGCCCCGATGCCAGCGATGAGATGATGCGCTTCTTCATGGAAACGGTCAGTCCGCCCTTGTAGGCAAAACCAGGGAAAAAACGGCTTTGTAGGCCGTTTCCTACAGGAAAAGTCGCCAATCCCGGTCTTCCGGCTTGGCGATGTGTTGTTTCCGCCTCTGTACAAGCAATTTCCTATAGTACACACCTTGCCCGGCGATGGATTGACATTAAAATGTTCGATCACCATCAAGGAGCAGGCACGTGGATATTATTGAAGAGTCGAACGAAGTACTGGATTCGAAGTTGCTGCTGACCGCGCTGGTCGCGTTGCGCAAGGGCGATTTTTCAGTGCGACTGCCGTCCGACCTGACCGGCATGAACGGCAAGATTGCCGATACGCTCAACGATATCATTGAAAACAGCGACAAGATCGCCCAGGAGATCGTGAGCGTGAGCCGCGTGGTCGGCCACGACGGCCGCCTGCTCCAGCGCGCGGCGCCCCCGTCGGTGGGCGGCGGCTGGGCCACCATCATCAATTCCGTCAACGCCCTGATTGACGACCTGGTCCGCCCGACTACGGAAATGGCGCGCGTCATTGGCGCCGTGGCCAAAGGCGACCTGTCCCAGAACATGGCACTGGAAGTCGATGGCCGCCCTCTGCGCGGCCAGTTCCTGCGCGCGGCATCGACTGCCAACACCATGGTGGACCAGCTTTCTTCCTTCGCCTCCGAGGTAACGCGCGTGGCGCGTGAGGTGGGTACCGAAGGTAAGCTGGGCGGCCAGGCAAACGTGCCGGGCGTGGCAGGTACCTGGAAAGACTTGACCGACTCGGTGAACTCGATGGCGGGTAACCTCACCTCGCAGGTGCGTAACATTGCAGAAGTAACGACCGCAGTGGCGAACGGCGACTTGTCCAAGAAAATTACGGTGGACGTGCGCGGCGAGATTCTTCAACTGAAAGACACCATCAACACCATGGTGGACCAGCTGCGCTCGTTTGCGTCGGAGGTGACGCGCGTGGCGCGCGAGGTGGGTACGGAGGGCAAGCTCGGCGGCCAGGCCTACGTGCCGGGCGTGGGCGGCACCTGGAAAGACTTGACCGATAACGTGAACTTCATGGCATCGAACCTGACGGGTCAGGTGCGAAACATTGCTGAAGTGACGACAGCGGTGGCCAACGGCGACTTGTCCAAGAAAATCGCGGCCGACGCGAAGGGCGAGATTCTCCAGCTCAAGGACACCATCAACGTGATGGTGGACCAGCTGTCTTCGTTCGCATCGGAAGTGACGCGCGTGGCGCGCGAGGTAGGTACCGAAGGCAAACTGGGCGGCCAGGCGCAGGTAAAGGGCGTGGGCGGCACCTGGAAAGACTTGACCGATTCCGTGAACTCGATGGCAGGTAACCTGACCGGCCAGGTGCGAAACATCGCGGAAGTGACGACCGCGGTGGCAAACGGCGACCTCGGTAAAAAGATTACCGCTGACGCCAAGGGCGAGATTCTCGAACTGAAGAACACGATTAACGTGATGGTGGACCAGCTGTCCTCGTTTGCATCGGAAGTCACGCGCGTGGCCCGTGAGGTAGGTACCGAAGGCAAGCTGGGCGGCCAGGCGCAGGTGAAGGGCGTGGGCGGTACCTGGAAAGACTTGACCGAAAACGTGAACTCGATGGCGGGTAATTTGACGCGCCAGGTGCGAAACATTGCGGAGGTGACGACCGCGGTGGCGAACGGTAACCTGTCCAAGAAGATTACCGCTGACGCCAAGGGCGAGATCCTGGAGCTGAAGGACACAATTAACGTGATGGTGGACCAGCTGTCCTCCTTTGCGTCGGAAGTGACGCGCGTGGCGCGCGAAGTCGGTACCGAAGGAAAACTGGGCGGCCAGGCACACGTGCCGGGCGTTGCAGGTACCTGGAAAGACTTGACCGACTCCGTGAACTCCATGGCAGGTAACTTGACGGGGCAGGTGCGAAACATCGCGGAAGTAACGACCGCGGTGGCGAACGGCGACTTGTCCAAGAAAATTGCGGCAGACGCCCAGGGCGAGATTCTGCAGCTGAAGGACACGATTAACGTGATGGTGGACCAGTTGTCCTCCTTCGCATCCGAGGTAACGCGGGTGGCTCGCGAGGTGGGTACCGAAGGAAAACTGGGCGGCCAGGCAAACGTGCCGGGCGTCGCGGGCACGTGGAAAGACTTGACCGACAACGTGAACTCCATGGCGGGTAACTTGACGGGGCAGGTACGAAACATTGCGGAAGTAACGACCGCGGTGGCAAACGGCGACTTGTCCAAGAAGATTGCAGCAGACGCCCAGGGCGAGATTTTGCAGCTGAAGGACACGATTAACGTGATGGTGGACCAGCTCTCTTCCTTCGCATCCGAAGTAACGCGCGTGGCGCGTGAAGTGGGTACCGAAGGCAAGCTTGGCGGCCAGGCGCAGGTGAAGGGCGTAGCGGGTACGTGGAAAGACTTGACCGACAACGTGAACTTCATGGCATCGAACTTGACGGGCCAGGTGCGAAACATTGCGGAGGTGACGACCGCGGTGGCAAACGGCGAGCTGTCCAAGACCATTACCGCGGACGCCAAGGGCGAAATTCTGGAGCTTAAGAACACGATTAACGTGATGGTGGACCAGCTCAACTCCTTTGCGTCCGAAGTGACGCGCGTGGCGCGCGAAGTCGGTACCGAAGGAAAACTGGGCGGCCAGGCAAACGTGCCCGGTGTCGCCGGCACGTGGAAAGACTTGACCGACTCCGTGAACTCCATGGCAGGTAACCTGACGGGCCAGGTACGTAACATTGCGGACGTGACGACCGCGGTGGCAACGGGCGACCTGTCCAAGAAGATTACCGCTGACGCCAAGGGCGAGATCCTGGAGCTGAAAGACACGATTAACGTGATGGTGGACCAGCTGTCTTCCTTCGCATCGGAAGTCACGCGCGTGGCGCGTGAAGTGGGTACGGAAGGAAAACTGGGTGGCCAGGCGCAGGTGAAGGGCGTGGCAGGTACGTGGAAAGACTTGACCGACAACGTGAACTTCATGGCCTCGAACCTGACGGGTCAGGTGCGTAACATTGCGGAAGTGACGACCGCGGTGGCAAACGGTGACCTCTCCAAGAAGATTACCGCCGACGTCAAAGGCGAGATTCTGGAAATGAAGGACACCATTAACGTCATGGTGGACCAGCTGTCCTCCTTCGCATCCGAGGTAACGCGGGTGGCGCGCGAGGTGGGTACCGAAGGTAAGCTGGGCGGCCAGGCGAACGTGCCGGGGGTTGCAGGTACCTGGAAAGACTTGACCGACTCCGTGAACTCGATGGCAGGTAACCTGACCTCGCAGGTGCGTAACATTGCGGACGTGACGACGGCGGTGGCAAACGGTGACTTGTCCAAGAAAATTACGGTGGACGTGCGCGGCGAGATCCTGCAGCTCAAAGACACCATCAACACCATGGTGGACCAGCTGCGTTCCTTCGCATCCGAGGTAACGCGCGTGGCGCGCGAGGTGGGTACCGAGGGCCGCCTGGGCGGCCAGGCGAACGTGCCGGGTGCATCGGGTACGTGGAAAGACTTGACCGACAACGTGAACTTCATGGCGTCGAACCTCACGGGCCAGGTGCGAAACATCGCGGAAGTGACTACCGCCGTGGCAAACGGCGACCTGTCCAAGAAGATTACGGTGGACGTGAAGGGCGAGATTCTCGAACTCAAGGACACCATCAACGTGATGGTGGACCAGCTGTCCTCCTTTGCATCGGAGGTAACGCGCGTGGCGCGTGAGGTGGGCACGGAGGGCAAGCTCGGTGGCCAGGCGCAGGTGAAGGGCGTGGGCGGTACCTGGAAGGACCTGACCGAAAACGTGAACTTCATGGCAGCCAACCTGACCGCGCAGGTGCGCGGTATCGCAGGCGTGGTAACCGCCGTGGCAAAAGGCGACATGAAGAAAAAGCTGACGGTGGCGGCGCAGGGCGAGATCGCATCGCTGGCCAACACCATCAACGAGATGACCGATACCCTGGCCGTGTTTGCGGACCAGGTAACGGGCGTGGCGCGCGACGTGGGTGTGGAAGGAAAGCTGGGTGGCCAGGCAAGTGTGCCGGGCGCCTCGGGTACCTGGAAAGACTTGACGGAAAACGTGAACCAGCTCGCTGCTAACCTGACCACCCAGGTGCGCGCGATTGCAGAGGTGGCAACGGCGGTGACGCGTGGTGACTTGTCGCGATCCATTCAGGTGGAAGCGCGCGGCGAGGTGTCCGACCTCAAGGACAACATCAACGAAATGATCCGCAACCTCAAGGAGACCACGCAGAAGAACGCGGAGCAGGACTGGCTCAAGACCAACCTGGCGCGCTTTACGCGCCTGCTGCAGGGCCAGCGCGACATTGAAGAAGTGACCAAGCTGATTCTGTCGGAGCTCGCGCCGCTGGTATCGGCCCACCACGGCGTGTTCTTCATGATGGACGCGCACGCCGTCAAGCCGCGCCTGAAAATGATCGCTTCCTACGGCTACCGCTCGGACCGCGAGCTGCCAACCTCCTTTGCCCCGGGCGAAGGCCTGGTGGGCCAGTGTGCCATCGAGAAGCAGCGCATGTGGCTCACCAACGTCCCGCGCGACTACATCGTGGTCTCGTCGGGCCTTGGCTCGGCGCCGCCGACCAACATCGTCGTGCTGCCAATCCTGTTCGAGCAGGAAGTCAAGGCCGTCATCGAGATTGCCTCGCTCGACCGCTTCACCCAGACCCACATGGGCTTCCTCGACCAGCTGATGGGTTCCATTGGCGCGGTGTTGAATACCATTGAAGCGAACAGCCGTACCGAGTCGCTGCTGACCCAGTCGCAGTCGCTGGCGCAGGAACTGCAGCAGACCAACCAGGAGCTGGCGGAGAAAGCGCGCCTGCTGTCAGACCAGAACAGTGAGGTGGAACGCAAGAACCGCGAGGTGGAGCAGGCCAAGCTGGCGCTGGAAGACAAGGCAACCCAGCTGGCCCTGTCGTCCAAGTACAAGTCCGAATTTTTGGCCAATATGTCGCACGAACTGCGTACGCCATTGAATTCGCTCCTAATCCTGGCGCAGCAGCTGGGCGACAACCCGCACGGCAACCTGTCGCAGAACCAGGTGGAATACGCCAAGACCATTCACGGTTCCGGCTCCGACCTGCTTACGCTCATTAACGACATCCTCGACCTGTCCAAGATCGAATCCGGTACCGTGACGCTGGAAGTATCCGAGTCGCGCTTCCCGGTCCTGGCTACCTATGTGGAGCGTACCTTCCGCCACATGGCAGAAGCGAAGCTCGTCAAGTTCTTCATCGAGATGGACCCAAGCCTGCCGGTGTCGATGATGACCGACACCACGCGCCTGCAGCAGATCCTGAAAAACCTGCTGTCGAATGCGTTCAAGTTCACCGCCAATGGCCAGGTCACGCTCAAGATCGGCATGGTTTCCGGCGGCTGGACCCCGGACCATCCGGTGCTGTCCAATTCGGACGCTGTGGTCTCGTTCTCCGTGACCGATACCGGTGTCGGTATCTCTGCCGACAAGCTGCAGCTGATTTTCGAAGCGTTCCAGCAGGCCGACGGTTCCACCGCGCGCCGCTACGGCGGAACGGGCCTGGGCCTGTCGATTTCGCGCGAACTGGCGCGCCTGTTGGGCGGCGAAATCCGCGTGACCAGCGTGGTGGGCAGCGGTTCGACCTTCACCCTGTTCCTGCCATATAACAATGCCAGCTTCGGTGCCTACCAGCTGGGCATGGAGCCGGCGCCGCTGCGCCAGATCGCGCACGACCTGGCCACCTCGTCGCCCGCGTCGCTGCCAATTCCGGGCGTCGTTACGCTGCCGTTCAATGGCAGCGCCCCGCGCGTGAACCTGCACGATCCGGACTTCGACGACCGCAACCTGATTTCTGCCGGCGACCAGTCGGTGATGATCGTGGAGGATGACACCGCGTTTGCCAATATCCTGCTGTCGCAGGCACGGGCGCGCGGCCTGAAAGGCATCGTCACCTTCAGCGGCGAATCGGTGCTGACGCTGGCGCGTGACTACCTGCCGATCGCGATCCTGCTCGATATCGATCTGCCGGATACCGATGGCTTCACCGTGCTCGATCGCCTGAAGCGTGATCCGGCCACGCGCCATATTCCGGTGCACGTCATCTCCAGCATGCGCGAGCGCGAAAAGGCGCTGCGTTCGGGCGCGATTTCGTACCTGAACAAGCCGGTCAAGCTCGAACGCATCGAAGAGGAATTCAACCAGATCCTGCGCTTCATGAGCCAGACCCGCCGCAGCCTCTTGATCGTGGAAGACGACGAAGTCCAGCGCCTCGACATTACCCAGCTGATCGGCGACTCCGACCTGGAACTGGTGTCAGTCGACACCGGTGCCAAGGCGCTGGAGATCTTGGCCGAACGCCGCTTCGACTGCGTGGTGCTCGACCTGTCGCTGCCGGACATGGACGGCTTCACGCTGCTCGACACCATCAGCAAGGACCCCAATCTGCGTGACCTGCCGGTGGTGGTGTACACGGCCGCCGAGCTGTCGCGCAAGGAAGTGACCAAGCTCAAACGCTTCGCCAAGACTATTGTGGTCAAGGATGCCCGTTCGCGCGAGCGCCTGCTGGACGAAACGGCGCTGTTCCTGCACCGTTCGCCGGCGCGTCTGCCGGACGAACAGCGCCGCATGCTCGAGCAGGTCCAGGTGTCGGAAGGCGATCTGGCCGGCCGCAGCGTACTGGTGGTGGACGACGACCTGCGCAACATCTTTGCCCTGACCACGGTGCTCGAGCGCTACCAGATGAAGGTGCACTTTGCCGAAAACGGCAAGGACGGCATCAAGATGCTGGAAGAGACGGAGGGCATCGAGATCGTCCTGATGGACATCATGATGCCGGAGATGGATGGCTACGACACCATGCGTGCGATCCGCAAGATCGCCCGCTTCAAGTCGCTGCCCATCATCACCCTGACCGCCAAGGCGATGAAGGGTGACCGCGACAAGTGTATTGCCGCCGGTGCTTCCGACTACATCACCAAGCCGGTGGATGTGGCGCAGCTGCTCTCGCTCATGCGTGTCTGGCTGGGGCATTGATAGTGCCGGACGATAGCATCGACAGCGCCGGTGACGTGACGCAGCTTGAAACGAAGCTGCTGATCGAAGCCGTGTACCGGCGCTACGGGCTGGACTTCCGCGGCTTCGAGCGCGCGGGGCTGGAGCACAAGCTCGCGGCCTTGCAGCAGGACGCGCAGCTGGAGAACATCTCGGCGCTGCAGGGCAAGGTCCTGCACGACGCGGCGTTTGCCCGCAGCGCCATGCGCACGCTCTCTGCCAGCGCCAGCGCTTTTTTCACCAGTCCCCAGTGCTTCATGGCGATGCGCTGTGCGGCGCTGCCGCTATTGCGTTCCGCCTCGTGGCCGGTGATCTGGGTGGCCGAATGCGGCGACCCGGCGTTGGTCATTTCGCTGGCCGTCATGCTGCAGGAGGAGGGCTTGCTGGGCAAAACGCAGCTGTTCGTCACCAGTGCCAATGATGACCTGCTGGCGCAAGTGTCGGCATTGAGCTTTGACGCCGCCACGCTGGCCGCGCGCGACGAGGACCACTACAGGAGTGGCGGGACCGGGTCCCTGGCGGCCTACTGCGAGCTGGAAGATGGCGTGTATCGCCTGCGCGAGGACATGCGGCACAACATCGTGTGGGGACAGTACGATCTTGCCAGTGATGCCTCATTCAACGAGTTTCACCTGGTGGTTTGCCAGCGCCCGCTGCGCGAGTTCGATCACGTGCTGCAGCGGCGCGCGCTGGGGCTGTTCAGCGAAAGCCTGTGCAATTTCGGCATCCTGCAGGTGGAGCCGCCGAGCGATATCCTCAGTTCGGAGTTCTCCAAGTCGTTCACCAGTGTGCTGAGCGAGCAGGGCGTCTACCGGCGCCTGCCCTGACCCGTGAGAAGGCGGTCGCCGTCGCGCATCCGCCTGTCGCTTTATCTCTGACCTTTGTTGCGGCCCCAAGCTCGTCTGCGGCGCGAACCTGTCAGTTCCATGCAATGCCGACGCAAAAGATGGATTAGGTTCAGCAATGTTTGCTAAAATTAAACATTCACGCCTGGTTTGCTAAACGCTTATTGCAGGTAGGACCCCATGCTAACCCTGCTATGCGGCGGTTGCTGGAGGAGCGCCCACCATTTTCCACTATTTCAGCACCGCCAGTCCACCAATGAGGAAGTGTAACGTGCGGATCACTATGCACTGCTGGAAAAACACACGTGGAACGAAGCCCAGCTCAAACGGAACTCTCGCAACACCATGACCCAAACTCCTGCCGGACCGGCCAAAAAATGCGAATTTTGCGACAAGCGCGGTTTGCCCCTGCTGTTGGTGCGCGACGCTGTCGCCCCTGCGGCGGGCGGTGCACCTTTGTCCAATGATCCTGCCATCGACCTCAATACGAGCGCGGCTCACTACACAAAACGGATATTGCGTGCAGGTTACTTGAATCTGTACGACGAAGCGCGCAAGCGTTGGGAGACATACTTCGTTACCTCAGATGGCTACCTGTTCAAGTTGGCACAGACCGCTGGCGTATTGCAGGTAGTACCGACCAGGCCTTTCAATTGCCCGGATGAAGGACACCGTGCGGTTGCCAGCTGCATTACCATTCCTGACCCGAAGAATGCGACGAAAGTGTGGATAGGATTTAGCGACGTTGTGTGGACAGACGCGGTTCGCAAGCGCCACAGCGACTCGGCCTACCGCAAGCGGCACATGGTAGCGATTGACGTCAAGGCTGCGCTTGCCGGCGGCAAGGTGGCGGGCGCCCGTCCGATTGCCCAGGTCGATGCAGTGGTGGCCGAGTACGCGATGGACGCCAGGAAGGGCGCAACGCTCTTTGCATGGTCCGCCGCACCGTACGCCGCGCGTCACGGACGCGGAGCGCGCCTGCGGGCCGAATGCGATGCCCTGCGACTGGACAAAGGCCTGATTGTTACGCTGCCCGACCCGGCTGGGATTGCTCAAGACCTGGCACTTCTCATGCATCGCAACGCCGAGCTGTTTACCAACAGTCCAGACAACAAACGCAAGCTTGCAGCGAACGGCGCGATCGCCCAGATTGAAATGGGCATTCGGGTAGCTGCGGAGAAGCAGTATATGCGGGATGCGCAAGGTGCCGCTAACCGCGCCATCAGCGACGCGGGCGTCGCATATGCCCTTTCTCAAAAGCTGCGCGATAGCATCGAGCGCATGCGCAACGTGACAAAAGAAGAATTGCAGCGCGCAGGTGATGAAAGATGGACGCGCTATTTGAAAAAATTCGACGACAAGGCTCGGGTCGCCTGGGAACAGGATTTCAACAAGCGTCTGCACGCTTTTAATGACAATCACATAGCACCACTGGCAACTTGCCATGTCGCGTGGATGCGCAGTACGGCCATGGTCGCTTATTTTGAGTGCAACTACGATACCGAGCACCCTGAAAGTGGCGGGGTCTATACCGAGATGGTCACGCGCTGCATCGCTAAAACGCAGGACAAGCTGGCCTGCGCGCGCCTTTATGATGAGTGGCTCGACGGGACGGCCGACGATCCAAAGAATTTTTTGCTGCGCGCGATGATGTTCAATCAAAAGACGATTATCCAGGCGGTTACTATGGCGGCGGATGTGACGCTTAGTCTGCGCCAGATACCCTGGGACAATCTGTTCTCTACCTACACTGTTTCGGTCGAGCGGATGGGCAGAGGGGCGCAAGATGGTGCTGCCCGCTTGATGGTCGAGTCTGCTGGATCGGTAGCAAAAGCGCTGGGCAAAGTGATGGACGGGAGCTCAAGGTTCCGTGCTCTATTCATGACGACCGGACTTATTTCCGGTCACCCGATTGTTTTGGTTGAGGTGACGGGCAGCAAAAAAGCGTTCCGGGCGCAGATTATCAAGGAGCTGTTGAAGGCGAGCGGGCAGTCAATCAGCAAAAGCAAGATGAACTTTGCCGTTGCGGAAGAATTGCGGCGCCTCCAGGTCCAGGGTGTCCCGCTGGATGGCACGACCAAGAAGGCGTGGATGCTCCCTGCAGACTCTGAGTATCTCAGGAACGTGCCTGCTGGTTTGAATGAAGGACAACGTGCGGAATACCTGGCGAAAAGTCTGCGAAAGATCGAACAGATTGAAGCCATGAATCTGGACCGTTGGCGAAAGGTGATCAACACCGACGTGAGGTTTGGCATCGTTACAGGCATTCTTCAGGCGCTTTGCCTCACCAAGTCCGTCGAGGACCAGGAAAAGGCAATGGACAACGAGAAGTTTGATGCTACAACGCGCATGTATCTCGGCGTGACGGCACTCGTAGGCACCACGGCAGAAGTGTTAGGCAGTGCATTAGCTGGTCGCGCTGCGCTCGGTATGCCTTTTGGCCAAGGCCTTGCCGCAGGAGCAGGGGCATTCCTTAAAGTGGCTGGCAAGGGAGCTGGTGTCGCCGCTGGATTGATCATGGCAGTTATGGACTTTCGCAAAGCGGCGGAAAGTTTTAAGGAAGAACAAACCGGTCTGGCCTGGGCGTACGTGGGGTCGGGTGCAGTAGGCATCTTGCTGACTGGCGCCATTTTATGGGCGGTCGCACTTCCAATAATCGGCTTGCTCATTGCAATATTGATTGGAATTGCGATCTTGATTGAATATGTTAAGGACAACGCGCTGCAAGATTGGTTAGAACGAACGCCCTGGGGCAGGCTGGTAGACCAGCGTTATTCCAGTTTCGAAACTGAGCAGGCCCAATTACAACACGCGATTCGAGAATAGAAGCATGAATATGGAATTTACCGGCCTGGTGGCTAAGTACCCCGTCAATCGTCCCTTGACTGAGCAGGAACGCGCGCTGCAGCTGCACCAGAAACAAGCTTTGCATGTCGATCCTCACTATCAACTAAGTGTCATCCAGATGAATTCCACGTTTCTCGAATCCGTGGACAAATGGTTTGCGTGGAAAGGCGCGGGTACAATTTTCTCATTGATTGCAATGGCGATGAGCGTTGGAACCTGTGGCTGGATGGCGGCAATGTGGCTACTCCAAGGGTTTGGTTATTTCCCCTCGAGCCTGGAAACTGGTACGCTGATAGCCAACGGCGCTGGCATGGCCGTGTTCACGGTGCTGTGTGCCCTCGCTGTCGGCTGGATGCTTTGCCGTGAGTCATTCGCTTACACGCACTATCCCATCCGATTCAACCGCAAAGCCCGTCTCGTGCACGTGTTCCGGCTCAATGGAACCGTCCTCACGGCGGGCTGGGACCAGATCTTTTTCACGATGGGCCATCTCCCGCAATGGAACGAATGGGAGGTGCGCGGCCATATTCTGGCGGCGGACAAAGTCACGGTGCTGGAGACTTTCCCGCTCAGCTATGTCGGGGAGTTCGATCTGCAAGGCGTGAAGGCTGGCCGGCGCTTGCAGCAAGACTTCGTGCGGGGCCACTGGGAATTTATCCGGCGGTACATGGAAGACGGGCCACAGGCCGTGAGCGCGCAAGTTCAATTCTGCATGCCCATAGACCGGGAGAAGGAATCGCTGGCCAACAGTGTTGAGCGTGTGTTTGCAAACATTGCGGGAGCACCCGCCGCACTACGCTGGATTCTGTGGCCGTGGTGCTTGATGGTCGCGATTGGGCGCGTCTTCGCCATGCGCACATGCAAAATCCCGCACTTTCCTGCAGATGTGGAGGCGGTTTCCCGCATCGAGGTGGATGATCCTTATGCCATCCGTGGCGACGCTGCTGGGAATCGTGTTCCGGTCTTTCCGATTGCCGCAGCTTCTGCAGGCGTTGAGTTCGCGCAGGCTCCAGGTAAGGTATTGTAGTGATCGATATGAGAATACGAGCTTGGACTTTGCACTGCTCGTGCAATTTCTAATGTTTGCCACCGCCACTTGACGAGTCATGTATCCGTTGAAGCAGACTAAACGACTCAAACGCGAACAGCTAGGCATGCTGGCGATGAATACGAACTCGACGTTTGCGGATCGTGTGCCCGACACTCTCTACAAATAAATGGAATTTACCGGCCTGATTGCGAAGTACCCCGTCAATCGTCCCTTGGCTGAGCAGGAACGCGCGCTGCAGCTACACCAGAAACAAGCTTTGCACGTCGAACCGCACTACCAACTAAGTGTGATCCAGATGAATTCCACATTCCTTGAGTCTGTGGACAAATGGTTTGGATGGAAAGGGGCGACTACGATCTTCTCGCTAGTTGCGCTAGCGATGATCATTGGAACTTGCGCTCCGATTGCTGCGATGTGGCTGCTGGAAGGATTGGGCGTTTTGCCTTCGCGGCTGGATACTGCCACTCTGCTGGCGGGCAGCGCCGGCATGGCGGTAATCGCGACGCTGTGCGCACTTATTTTCGGCTGGACGCTGTGCCGTGAGTCATTCGCTTGCACCCACTATCCCATTCGGTTTAATCGAAAAGCCAGACTTGTGCATGTGTTCCGTCTCAATGGAACCGTCCTCACGGCGGGCTGGGACCAGATCTTTTTCACGATGGGCCATCTCCCGCAATGGAACGAATGGGAGGTGCGCGGCCATATTCTGGCGGCGGACAAAGTCACCGTGCTGGAGACTTTCCCGCTCAGCTATGTCGGGGAGTTCGATCTGCAAGGTGTGAAGGCTGGTCGGCGCTTGCAGCAAGACTTCGTGCGGGGCCACTGGGAATTTATCCGGCGCTACATGGAAGACGGGCCACAGGCCGTGAGCGCGCAAGTTCAATTTTGCATGCCCATAGACCGGGAGAAGGAATCGCTGGCCAACAGTGTTGAGCGTGTGTTTGCAAACATTGCGGGAGCACCCGCCGCACTACGCTGGATTCTGTGGCCGTGGTGCTTGATGGTCGCGATTGGGCGCGTGTTCGCCATGCGCACATGCAAAATCCCGCACTTTCCTGCAGATGTGGAGGCAGTATGCCGCGTTGACATCGATGATCCCTATGCCATTCGTGGAGACGCCACCGGTAATCGCATTCCTGTCTTTCCGGCGGCGGCAGCTTCCGCAGGCGTCCGGTTCGTCCAGACGCAGGGCCGGCCTCGGTAGGAATACAAGTATGAGCTCTGGAGAGGACGTCCGCCTGGTGAGCCCTATGGCATTAAGGCCGATAGTAAAGGCCAGCCGAGTCCGATAGGCCTAAACCGTGAGTTATTTGCACCGTGGCACTCCAGTGCAAATATTATTTGCACGCCTTCCCGTGTCGCTCACTTCCCCGAATCTATCCGTATCGGCTAAGCTGTTGGCTTCCGCACTGAAAACCGATCACAATGAAAATGCTGAAAGTACCGTACGCGGAGAAGGATGAAGCGTAAGCGTGGCATCAGTACCGTCTTGACGCCCGCTTACTTCCGGCCCCAGCCATTCCAAGCCATGCGCAGCAGCGTCGCGTTCGCCATTCGCTGATCGAAGGCCTCTGCGTCGAAGCTGCCGCCCACCCATCTCAAATAGTCCTTTGCTTCCTGGCTCTTCGGTTCGTCCCGCAGTGTCGTGAGGAAGTCGTCGTAGCCGCCGATGCCGCCGACGTCTTCAGGCGGGCATGCGCGCTTGCCATCGATGATATAGGCACTGCCCATTGGCTCTGGACGTTGCTCAATTTTTTCGACGTGAATTTCATGCTGCCAGCTGTCCCCGAAATCGTATTGGTAGGTGAAGCGCTGGCCGGTGTACAGCAATCGATTCAGCTTTCCTTTTCGGTCATCGAACATTTCCTCGTCGCTGTCGTAGCTGCCCTCAAGAACATGCTCGTTGTCAAGCATGCTGTAGGTGCGGCCCTCAACACGAAACTCATGAAGATGGGCGTCGGTCCAGCCAAACGCGGCCTGGATGATGTGATGAAGCGCACGCAAGCTGAGGTCGCCGTCGACGACGATACGGCGCCAGATTGGCGGCGTGATGTCTGCGATGCTGATGCGCAAAGTGATGACGATATTTTTCTTGGCCATGAGAGTTTCGTTCAATGCGCGCAATTACCATCACCGGATGTGACGTTACAACTACGCGCTGACAGTGCTCAGTTTATCAGCCAGATTCCACGGCAACAAATCTTCAACCCGATTGACCGGATAGTCGGCGATGTGGGCCAGCACATGGCGTAGATAAGCCTGCGGATCGATGCCGTTGAGCTTGGCGCTGACGATCAGCGAGTACATCGTTGCAGCGCGCTCGCCGCCGCTGTCTGCGCCCATGAACAAGAAGTTCTTGCGGCCAAGGCAGCAGGTTCTCAACGCGTTCTCGGCGATGTTGTTGTCGATCTCGGCCAAGCCATCTTCGCAGTAGTACACCAGCGCCTGCCACTGATTGAGCAAGTAGTTTATGGCTTTCGTAGTGTCGGACTGGGTCGATAGTGTGAGCAGCCGTGCCCGCAACCATACTTCAAAGTCGTCGAGCAAAGGCCGCGCTTGTGCTTGCCGTATTCGCTGTCGATGATCAGGCAGCTGGCCGCGGATCTGTTCTTCGATTGCGTACAGTTCGCCGATCCGCCGCAACGCTTCTGTCGTTGTCACGGTCGCCTTGCGCGCATGCAGATCATGGATCTTGCGTCGCGCATGCGCCATGCACGCTGCTTCGCGCACGCGGCCATCGGCGAAGATTTTATCGTAGCCTGGAAACGCGTCGGCCTGTAGAACCCCAGTGAAGTTGGCCAGGTGCGACTGTGGATGCTGGCCTTGGCGATTCGGCGTATAGGCGAACCATGCGGCCGGCGCCGCAGTCGAGCCGGAGCGCCTGTCGTCGCGCACGTAGACCCACAGGCGTGCTGTCTTGGTTTGGCCGTTCCCCGGCGCAAGCACAGGCATCGGCGTGTCATCCGAATGGATCTTGCCGGGCTGGAGCACGTAGCGCTGCAGTGCGTCGACCAGGGGGCGCATCAGGGCCCCGCACGCACCTACCCAGCGCGCCATCGTGGAACGATCAAGCTCGACGCCGTCACGTGCGTAGATGGCGGACTGGCGGTACAGTGGCAGATGGTCGGCGAACTTGGCGACGAGTATGTGCGCCAGCAAGCCTGGTCCTGCGATGCCGCGTTCGATGGGGCGGCTAGGCGCTGGCGCCTGCACGATGTGATCGCAGCAGGCGCATGCCTTCTTGCGGCGTATATGCCGAATTACCTTGAAGGCCGAATTGATGAGCTCAAGCTGCTCGGATACATCCTCGCCCAAGGGCTTGAGTTTGCCACCGCATTCGGAGCAGGCCTGGTCCGGCGGCTCAATGATATTGTCTTCGCGCGGTAGATGCACCGGCAGCGGCTGGCGCGCAACCTTGCGCGCGTGCGCAGCGGGCAATGTCGCTTTCTGCTCGCCGGCGCCATCCTCGGCAATGAGATCCTCCAGCCGCGTTTCCAGCAGTTCGATCTTGCGGTCGAGCTTCTCGGACTTGCGGCCAAACTGCATTCGCTTGAGCTTTGCCAACTGGAGTTTGAGCTGCTCGATTTCGAGAGAGCGGACATTGAGGGCCTGCTCCAGCGTCGTGACGGTATCGCGCAGTTGTTGCACTTCGCCGTCGCGCTGCAGCAGCAGCGCTTTTAAGGCTTCGATATCGTCGGGAAGTGAGGTAGGGCTGGAAGGCATGCGCGCAGTTTACGCGCATGTTTAAACGTTTACAACACCGACATGAGGGGCGCGGTGCGTTCGGGCTGTTTCCAGTTGATGCCTTCGAGGAGCATCGACAGTTGGGCCGGCGTCAGATGGACCTTGCCGTCGGTTGCTTGCGGCCAGACGAAGCGGCCATGCTCGAGGCGCTTGGCGAACATGCACAGGCCATCGCCACTGGACCACAGCAACTTGATGACGTTGCCGCGCCGACCACGGAACGCGAACACGTGGCCGCTGAATGGGTCGTCCAGCAACGCACTCTCCACCTTGGCCGCCAGGCCGTTAAAGCCGCAGCGCATATCCGTGAAGCCTGCAGCGATCCAGATACGTGTGCCCGCCGGCAGCCCGATCATGGTCGCAGACTCTGGAAGATCGTTCTGAGCAGCGCAGCGTCGACGCCCTCGTGAACACGCACGACCGCGTCGGCGAAGATGATCTCGACCGTGCTCAGGTTGGCGGCAGGCGACGCCGCTTGGGCGATCACCGCCGGCGCCACCATCAACGGAGTATCCGCAATAACGACCGGCAGCAACGTTGTGCTTGCGTCCGGTATATTGTCAAAGAGACCTGCGCGATACTCGCGGCGCCACTTGAACACCATGTTGGCGTTGACGCCGTTGGCCATCGAAAGCTTCGAAACCGACACCCCGGCTTCGCACGCCGCAGCGGCAAGGCGCCGCTTGAACTCGACCGGATAGTTCGGCCGCCCTTTCCGGTTTCCCGGCTTCATTTCAGTATCCAAAGTAGTTCCCATCATAAAAGTAGTGGGAACTACTTTGGCGGGCATGCCTACTTGCGTCCAGACGGTGCTGGCGTCACGCTTACGATGAAGCCAAGGCACTTGGCGCGCGCTGGAACAGCGCCCGCAAATCCTGGTACGTGCCCGATGGCGTAGACGCGGCGCCATTCACCCGCTGGTTTGCCGCAGGCGGCGACGTGCCGGCCGCAGTATCAAAAGATTCTTTCTCTGCCAAGCAGGTGACGGGAAAGCATTACGTTGAGCTTGTTCACGATTGCAATCCTTTCACCACCTGCACGCAATGCGCTGACGCGCTGGCAGCGTCCGGCTGGACAGAGGCTCACAAGGCCGTCAAGCAGATGCTGGGCGCGCTCGGCAAATGATTGAGTGCAACCGCACCATGGAACAGGCGCGCCGCGACTTTGCGGCCGGGCGCCTGCAAGGCGCGGCGCTGCTGCGCGTGCCCATGCGCCAGGGTGAATGGAACGTGCGCCTCGCCGGCAGCAAGGGCGACACCGGCATGCTGCTGGACGTGAAGGATCTGGCGCCGCACGTTTTCCGCAGTCTTGACGAGGCCGTGCACGCGCTGGAACAGATCGGCTTTTCCTTCAGCCAGCTCAAGCTTGCCTGACAGCCCGGCCAAGGGTGGCTGAAGCCCGTTCCTACACCAACGGCTCGACAGCCATGGGCGCGGCAATGGTGTCTAACGCCAGCTCCGAACTGTTCAGCGCACCCTCGACAAAGCCCTGGTAGTCGGAGTACGCCTCGCCCACGATGTGCACATTCTTGGCGCCGCTGCCAAAGTCGAATGCCTTGAACGCATCCATCACCTTCCACGACCGCACGCCCGGCTGCCAGCCATGGTTGGCCGCGCCATACGGGCTGCGCGCCCAGTCACGGATGCCGTAGGTGATGATGGAGTTGCGGATGTAGGCCGTCGCTTCGTCCAGCGTCTGCTCGCTGAACACGCGCTTGGAGTGGGCGTTGAGCTGCAGGTGCGCTTCATTGGATTCGAGCGAGCGTTTCACGTCGCGCGCCACAAACAGGGCAAAGGCGTCGACAATGCGCGCATCCTGGTCCACTTCGGCGCGGTCGTGCTTGTCCGGGTCGCTCAGGTAATGACGCCAGAATTCGGTGGAAGGCCGGTCCATGTACAGCATCATCATGCCGTGGCCGTCATGGTCGCGTTCTTGCGGGCGGCGGAAGTAATGCACTTCGCGCGTGGGCATGCAATTGGCGTACTGCTGGGGCGGCTGGTTGTAATTCCACCAGGGCGCGTTACTGACGAAGAAAATCTTCAGCATGGGAAAGCCATTCACGGCATCGAGGTGGGTCGCGATGTGTTCCGGCAGGTGCGCCCCCAGCCTGACCAGCGGCAGGCGCGGCAATGCCAGAATCAAGCGTTCGGCCTGCAGCTGGATGGGGCCGTTCTTGGTGCGCACGTCCAGTTCCAGCGCCGACTGCCCCAGGCCTGTGGGCCGAAAGCCCAGCAGGGTGTGACCACCGGCCAGCGTCACATTGGGCAGGGCATGGATGCGCGCCATCAAGCCATCGGTCAGCTTGGCCGAGCCGCCCTCGATACTGGCCAGCTTCTGGCCCACTGTCTTGAGCGCGCGCAGCCACCAGATGATCCATTCGATGGCGTTCAGATTTTCCGGAATCATGTGGTAAAAGGTGCCCGTGTCGCGCAGCTTGACCAGCGCCCGGTGGCTGAGGATGCCGCTGGCCGACATGGCATTCCAGAAGCCCGTGGCCCACAGGGGCTGGCCGTGCAGCTGGGCATGCTTGCGCAGGCGCAGGTAATCATGCTCGGTCAGGCTGTCGATCCATGCTTGGTCATTGGGATCGCGCCCCATCACCAGCATGATGCCGCGCTTGAGCAGTTGCAGCGAATTGAGGCCTTGTTCTTCGGGCGGCAGCTCTACATCGGGCGCGCCAACGGTTTCGGCCGATGGGCCGGAAAACTCCACCAGCCCCACGTTCAATTCCGCGCACAGGCGGGCAAAGCGCGGCTGCAGTGTCGGTTCGAAGCGCATGGGGCCGTACTCGGCAATGAAACCATCCATGTCCTCGGTTTCGATGCGGCCGCCCCAGCGGTCCGACGACGCTTCCAGGATCAGGACCTTGTGTCCGGCCTCGGCCAGGCGCACGGCGCAGTACAGGCCCGAGACGCCGCCGCCGGCAATGACGATTTCTTGTTCAAGCATGGAAGTTCACCAGGATGTACGCAAAGGGCAGGATTGTCCCACGCTTGTGCTCGCTTGGGATAGGGATTTCGCGGCGGCGCGCATGCGAAAACGGCCTCTTGCGAGGCCGTTGCGTTCATCAGTAATGCTGGCGTTTGCGCGCCATCTTGTCGAATACGCGCACCACCCAGCAGGGCGACCACGACACGCCTTTTTCACCGGGCAGGCTGGAATCGTAGGAATCGTTCTGCGCCTGCGGCTGTACCGCCGCGCTGGCCACGAAACCGGGTCCGCTGATGGGAATCGTCACGCCCAGTTCCGGCATTTCCTTTTCCACCGTGCAGTTGCAGCCGACCAGGTCGAGCGTCTTGGCCAGGCGCTGCGCCGCCACATGGTCCAGGCGCCGACGCAATACGGCCTTTGGCGTGGCCAGCAGCTGTTCCACTTCTTCCGGCGTACGCTTGAACAGCGGCACCAGCTTGCTGATCATGGCCCGGTGGTCGACATGCTTCTGGATACTGTCCAGCGTCACACAAAACGTGGCCGGACGATGGACCTTGTTGGCCTGTTCGTCAATCACGGTCAGCGCCAGGGCGCCGGCCCGGCGCAGCAGGAAGGGGATCACCTCCACGTTGCGCGCGGTGATGTGAACGATGCCGATGTCGCCCGTAAAGCCTGCCATGAGGGGGCGCTCGCCCCAGGGGCACACGGCGCCCTCAGGAGCACTGGCATAAAAGCCGGACGAGATGCAGGGAAAGCGCGCGACCAGCGCATCATGGAACTGGATCAGGCGTGGCGCGGGCGCGGCGCCGTGCGACTCGCGCAGCAGCGCGTCGGCAAACCCGTACGCATCATGGTTATAGGGCGGCACCGAGGGCACCACCACTTTCAATACATAGTTCATAAGAAACTATTATTTATTCGAAGAAAGTCATATTGTATTGTATTTGGGAATATTGAGACTCGAAATTACCGTCACTGTGGTTTTGATGGTGTTACCATTTTCATTCCAATCATCATTCCGTAGGTAAAGTGACATGTTGAAGGTTCTGGCGTGCTTTTTCGCCATGGTCAGCGGGCTTGCGCATGCCGGCAGCGAGGAACTGCGTATGATCGCGCCGCGCAACCAGTCCATGCCGCTGGCCCAGTTTGAGGGCGGGCACATCAGCGGCGGCATCCTGAAGGACCTGGGCGAAGCGCTGGCCGCGCGCCTGGGCCGGCACGCCGTGTTCACCACTGTCGATGGCATGCGCATTCCTGCTGCCCTCACGGCCGGCGAGGCGGACGGCATTTGCTACGTGCGCCCGATCTGGATCGATGGCGACTATCACTGGAGCCAGCCGCTCATTCCCGATGCCGAACTGGTTGCAGCCCGGCCCGGCGCGCCCGTCCTGCGTTCCCTGCTCGATCTGCGCGACCGCCCGGTGGCCACCGTGGCGGGCTACCGCTATCCGCGCCTGGAGCAGGTGCTGGGACTGCGTTTCCAGCGCCTCGATTCGACCACCATGGAAGAGAACCTCCAGCTGGTCTTGGCGGGCAAGGCGCGCTATACGGTGGTGGGAAAGAGCACACTGGCGTGGCATCAGAAGCGCAATCCCCAGTTGCGTCTGCGCGCCGACCTGGTGTTTGCCTCGTTCTCGGCCCAGTGTGCATTTTCGCGCCGCAGCCGTGTGCCGCCGGCGGAGATTGATCGTGCCATCAGTTCCCTCGTGCAGGACGGCAGCGTGACCAACATCCTGGCGAGGTATCGCTGATGGCTCACCCGGCCGTGGCATACGCACGGCGCCATACGCTGGTGGCCACCATCACCGTGGTTACCGTGGTGGTGATGGTGTATGCCGCCATGGCCCCGATTCCCGCATCCAGCCGCGAGCATGTGCTGGACATCACGCGCGGCGCCATGGCCCGGCGCGCGGCCGGAGACATGACCGGCGCCCTGCCGCAGATGGTGCCCCTGACATTGGGCGTGCGCGACGTTCTGCACATCCGCAACAACGACTTGGTTGCGCATTTCTTTGGCGCGCTGTCGCTGGCTCCCGGCGAAGCCATCAAGGTGCCGTTTGACGAAGCGGGCACGCAGGAATTCGCATCAAGTGCGCATTTCCATGGCAAGGCCACGGTGCAGGTCGACGCCTGGCCCGACCCCGGCATGGCGCGCCTGCGCTGGCGCCTGCGCGAGTGGAACGACGCCATTCGCCGCTATTGAAGAGCGCTTTACAATCGTGCAAAGCGGTTGTGGCGTTTCTGTCATGATGGCGCCATGTCCGCTCTCACCTTTCCCTTGTTCCCGCTCGGCACAGTGCTGTTTCCGGACGGCGTGCTGCCGCTGCAGATTTTCGAGGTCCGCTACCTCGACATGATCAGCCGCTGCATTGCCGACGGCACGCCCTTTGGCGTGGTGCTGCTGACCGAAGGCGGGGAAGTGCGCACGCCGGAAGGGCAGGAGCGCTTTGTCCAGGGTGGCACGCTGGCGGCAGTGCAGGAAACCACTGCCTCGGCGCCCGGTCTGTTGCAGGTGCTGTGCCGCGGCGCATCGCGCTTTCGCATCCTGTCGAGCGAGCGGCGTCCCAATGGCTTGTGGATGGCCACCACCGAGCTGATGGAAGACGACCGCACCATTGCCGTGCCGTCCGAGCTGCAGGGCGCAGCCGATGCGCTCGACCGCGTGCTCGCGCAGCTGCACGATGTACCGCAGGAACGCTGGCCGGTGCTGCCGCCATTCAAGCTCGATGACTGCGGCTGGGTGGCGAATCGCTGGTGCGACCTGCTTCCCTTGCCCAATTCCGAAAAGCAGAGCCTGCTCATGCTCGACAATCCCGTGATCCGGCTCGAACTCATGCACGACCTGCTGGAAGAACACGGCTACATCACGTCATGAAAAACGGCGGAGTGTTGTCTCCGCCGTTCTTTGTCAACTGCCTTGACACTTAATTGGCGTTGCCGGAAGCGCGGCCATTGCCGCTGGCCGAGCCGCTGACGGTGATCGATTTTTCTACCTGTACCGTGCCTGCCGTGTTGCCAGCCTGGCGTGCGCCGCTGACCACGGCGCGCCGCGTGCCCTGCGCCGTGGCACGGGTATTGGCCGCGGTGGCGCGCGCCAAGCGGCGGGTGCTGTCGGCCTGGGCGCGCACCCCGTCGGCCACCGGCTGGCCGGCTTCACGCAGCTGTTGCACGGAGCCGCCAACTGCCTGGCGAGCCTGGGCAGCGCCATTCGTGTCCACGCTGCCTGATGCCGAACCTGACCCTGCGCCGTTCAGTGCCGCGTTGGCGCCGCCCTGCAGGCTGCCGCCGGCGTCGCCGCCGGCAGAACCGGAAGCCGAACCAGATACCGAACCGGCGCCGGAAGCCGCGCCTGCAGCCGACGTGGCGGCCGAACCTGCCGACGCTGCAGCCGATCCCGCGCCGTTGAGTGCACCGTCGAGTGCGCCGTTGAGCGCGCCGGTAATGCGGCCTGCGCCGTCAGCGCCTGCCGACCCGACGCTGCTCAGTGCGCCGGCGAAATTGCCTGACCCGTTGCCTGACCCGTTGCCTGACCCGCTGCCTTCCGCACTGACGGCCCCGGACGCTGCGCCCGGCACGATGTTGACTGCGCGGCCGGCCGCCACGCCACCGAGCAGGCTGCCGCCGGCGCTGCGTTCGGCATTGCCGCCGCGCTGCAGGTCGAGCGATTTATTCACGTTCAGGCTGCCGTTGCCGCTGGCGCTGCCTTCAAGCTGGCGGCGCGCCTGCATAGCCGTGTCGCTGATCCGGCTGCCGCGCAACTCGCCGCCCAGCGCGCCGCGGCCGCTGATCGAACCCATGGCGCCGGCCTGGCCGCCGCCCATTGCACCGCCCATGCTGCCGGCGCCGCCGATGGCGCCGCCCAGCGAGCCGCCAATGGCGCGGCCGACGCCGCCGCCGAGCAGTTGTGCCTGGCTCGTTGCGGCCATGCCGAGAGCGCAGATGAGGGCGATGTGTTTGACGATTGCTTTGGTGTTCATGCTGTTCTCCTGTTTGCTCGTGCAGACAATCTGCATCCGATACAAGGAAAACGCGCGGGCCCGGCTGTTTATTCCCTCACCCCTGAAAAAATTCAGAATTTTTTCAGCGCAGCGTGGCCGGATCGATCCGGAACGCTTGTCCCACCACCCCGAGGCCGCTTTCATTGCTGGCGCTGGTGCCGTCCTCGCGCAGTGCCTGCCTGGCCAGTGCTGCCACGGCGGCGGCTGCCTGCGTGCGGTCCGGCTGGCTCAGGCCATCTGCCAGCAGGCCCGCCACGATCGGCGCGGCAAAGGAGGTGCCGCGCACCTGCCGGTAGGGCGGTGCACCGGGCGCGGCGCTCACCATATGGTTGCCGGGCGCGGCAAACATGACTTGCGGCCCGCGGCCGGCTTCCGGCAGCACGCGGCCACGCTTGTCCACTGCGCTCACGCCCACCACGCCCGGATAGCTGGCCGGATACAGCGGCGGCGCAGCGGGACCATCGTTGCCAACGGCCGCCACGAGCAGGTGGCCACGCCTGACCATCGTCCCCACCACGCGCTCGAGCGTCTGGTTGGACGGACCGACGATGGACAAATTGATGACCGGGACTTTTTCCCTGGCCATCCATGCCAGCGCAGCGGCAATACGGTCGGCCGAGCCGCCGGTGGCGCTGTTGCAGTAAATGTCGGCCGCGTACAGGCGCGCCTGTGGCGCCACCCCGCGAAACTGGCGCGAGCGGCCCACCAGCAGGGCGGCAACGGCCGTGCCGTGGAAGTGGGGATGGTGGACCTCGCCGCAGCCCCAGCGGGTAATGGCTGTCGCACTGAACACGTCGTGACCGGCATCGACCCCGCTGTCGACCAGGCCCACGCGGGCGGCGCCGGCTGTGCCGTCCACCCCCGTGGCGGCTCCGGCGGGCGCCGCAGCGCCCGCAGCACCACTGCCTATATAGACATGATTGAAGTCATAAGTTCCCTCCGGGTCCAGCTTGCGTAATTGATCAAGCAGCAATGCGGTATCGCGCATCTCTGGCACCTTGAGCACCATGACTACCTCGTCCAGACCTTCGAGACGGTTCTCGCGCAGCACCGTCAAGCCCGCCGCAGCGGCCGCGGCCAGGCCGGCCGGGCTCGGTGACCAGGCCAGGATTTCGCGCCGCACCACGGGCTCGCCGCGCGGATCGGCTTCAAGCAGGTCGCGGTGGGTGCGCAGCAATCGCCGGGCCTGCGTCAGGCGCAGCGCGCGGACATCCGGCAGCTCGCGCACCCGGTCCAGGCGCGCTACCGGATCGCGCAGCAGTTCGCCGCCCAGGCGGCCCAGCGGGCTCGGGAAAGGCAGGCTCACCGAGGGCAGTCCCAGCTGCGCGTGCGCAGCCGTGCTGCCGAGGGCGAGAGTGAGCGCTAACACTGCTTGCCGGCGCAGCGCCGCACGGAAGGGGTGGTATGTCTTCATTGGTCGGATGATAGTATAGAGATTGGGATCTTGAATAATTAAACGAGCGGGGGCGGGAATAAAATCCCTCCGTCCAGCGTTTACCTCTTATCCATGACATTGAACGCCGCCATCCATTCTGACATTGCCGCATTGCTGCCCAGATTGCGCCGCTTTGCCCGTTCCATCACCTACAACCGGGAAGATGGGGACGACCTGGTGCAGCTGGCCGTGGAGCGCGCGCTCACCCGCACCGAGCAGTGGCAAGCGGGTACGCGGCTCGACAGCTGGATCTTTCGCATCATGAAAAACGCGTGGATTGATGAAATGCGCAGCCGCACCCGGCGCGACCAGGTGTTTGCTCCGGAAGAGCTGGGGGAACATGTGGGCGACGACGCGGCCGAGGCCCACCAGCAGCGCATGGCGGTGCAAAAAGCCATCAGCATGCTGTCGGAAGACCACCGCATCGTCATCGGCCTGGTGTTGGTGGACGGCATGCCGTACAAAGAGGCGGCCGAGGTGCTGGAAATACCCATGGGGACCCTGACAAGCCGCCTGGCGCGGGCGCGTGAAGCGCTGCAGGGATTGTTGTCTGACCAAGCGAGGACAGTAGCATGAGCTATTCCGATGAAACATTGATGGCCTTTGCCGACGGCGAGCTCGACGAGGCAACGCGGCGCGAGGTGGAGCAGGCCATGCGCCAGGATCCCGCGTTGGCGGCGAAGGTGCGCCAGCACCAGGCCCTGCGCGCCAATGTGTTCGGCGCCTATGCCGGCACGCTGGACGAAGAAGTGCCGCAGCGCCTGCAGGCGGCAGCCCGCAGCAGCAAGGTGGTCCACCTGAACAATGTGCGTCCGCTGCGCAACGCGCCCCCGCCCGCGGCGCCGCCTGCGGACAAGCGCAGCTGGTCGTGGCCGGAATGGGGCGCACTGGCCGCCACCCTCGTCATGGGCGTGATTGCGGGCGGCCTGGGCACGCAGGAACTGGGCGGGGCGCAGCAGTTCGCCAGTTTCGATGCCAAGGCCGGTGCACTCACGGCTGAAGGCCGGCTCGACGAAGCCCTGTCGCAGCAGCTGGCCAGTGCCGGCACCGAGGCCGATTTCGTGCGCCTTGGCGTGAGTTTCGTTTCGAAAGAGGGGAGCTATTGCCGCAGCTTCACACTGCCGCAGACGGCCGGCCTGGCTTGCCGCAGCGGCAACCAGTGGCGCATTCCCGTCATGGCCACCACCGTCGTCGCCGGCGCTGGCGCCTACCGGCAAGCCAGCGCCATGCCCTCGGCCGTGCTGGACGCCATTGACGAACGCATTTCCGGCAAGGCGCTCGACGCCAATGCCGAGAAAGTGGCGCAGATGCAGGGCTGGAAGCGCTAAGGGGTCAGGCCAGCGCCTGGGCGCGGCTCAGGGGTTCAAGCCTGGTGGGCCGCCACGGTCAGGTCGGCCGGGTCGGCCAGCAATGCGCGGTTGCGTCCGCTCTTCTTGGCCTTGTACAGGGCGCGGTCGGCGCGGTCGATCAGCGTGCTTGAACTGGCCGCTTCATCCGGCACCACGGTGGCCACGCCAATGCTGATGGTTACCACGCCATGCGGTGACTTGGCGTGTGGCAAGGCCAGCTTTGCCAGTTCCGCGCAAATCTCACGCGCCGCTTCCATTGCCTCGGTCGCATCGGTGGCAGGCGAGAGCAGGGCAAATTCCTCGCCGCCATAACGCGCCACCACATCGCTGGTGCGGCGCCCGTGGGTGGCGATCAGTTCGGCCACCTGGCGCAGGCAGCGGTCGCCCGCCTGGTGGCCGTAGTGGTCGTTATAGGCCTTGAAGTGATCAACGTCCAGCATCGCCAGCGCCAGCGTGTAGCCATTGCGCGAGCCGCGCCGCCATTCACTGTCGAGCGCGGCATCAAAGCCGCGGCGATTGCTGATGCCGGTCAGGCCATCGGTGCTTGACAGGGCCGCCAGCTGGGCGTTGCTGTCTTCCAGTTCATGGGTGCGGGCGGCAACCATGGCTTCGAGCTGGATCTGGCGCCGCGTCAGATGCTGCACGCGGGCACGGTAGGCGGTGGTGAGCAAGCCAAAGGCGAGCAGGGCCATCAGCGTGCGGAACCACCAGGTGTGGTACCACGGCGGCAGGATCACGATGGACAGGCTGGTGGGCGTGTCGTTCCACACGCCCTGGTGGTTGGCAGCCTTGACGGAAAACACGTATTCACCGGGGTTCAGGTTGGTGTAGGTGGCGCTGCGGCGGGTGGCGTCGGTGTGCACCCAGTCGCGGTCAAAGCCCTGCAGGCGGTAAGCGTAGGAATTGCGGCCCGGATCGCTGTAATGGAGCGCGGCAAATTCGATGGTAAATACGGATTCCTGGACCGACAGCGTGAGGGCCGAAGGCGTGTTGACGCCGCCCTCGAGCTTGATGCCGGGACCATACTTGCCGCTCTTGAGCGACTGATTGAAGACCGCGATGTCCGTGATCGCCACTTCCGGTTTGACCGAAACGCTGCGCACCAGTTCCGGCGATACACCGGTCATGCCCTTGACGCCGCCAAAATACAGTTTGCCATTGTCGGCCGCATACGCCGCCCCCACGGCAAAGCCTTCCGACAGGCCATCGGCCGTGGTGTAGCGGCTGACCTTGCCGCTGGCGGGATCGAGACGCAGCAGGCCGCTGGCCGTGCTCATCCAGATGTGGCCCGCCTGGTCGGCGCCAATGGCCAGAATCTTGACGGCGCCGACGCTATCCTTGCCATCGAAGCTGCGAAAGCTGATGCTGCCGTCCGCGCCCGTGATGACCTGGTTCAAGCCCTTGGCCGTGCCCACCCACAGGCGGCCCTTCGGGTCCTGGTACAGGGCACCCACATTGTCGTCGGCCAGGGAGCCGGCCTTGCCAGCTTCATGGCGCAGGTGGCGGAACTTGCCGGTCTTGGGATCGAGCAGGTCGAGGCCGCCGCCGCTCCATTCCGACCCCATCCACACGCGCCCGCTGCTGTCTTCCAGGATCACCGTGCTGCTGTTGACGCTGCGGCTGTCGGGGTTGTTGGGATCATGCGCGTAGTTGGTCCAGGTGCCGGCAGCGGTGTCGTAGCGGATCACCTGGTTGCCCGTGCCCAGCCACAGGATGCCGCCGGCACCAGGCGCGATGGTATTGATGAAATCGGCCCCGGCGTCGCCGAAGCTGACCGTCTTGAACGGCTGGTCCGGATGGTCAAGCCGGTTCAGGCCCGCCGAGGTGCCGACCCACAGCGGGCCTTGCGGCTGCTGGTACAGGCTGTAGACGATATCGTTGGACAGCACACCGGTTCGCCCGGGCGCGGCGCGATAGCTGCGCAGCACTTCGCCCGTGGCCGGGTCAAACAGTGACAGGCCAGAATTGCCGGACAGCCAAAGGCGGCCGCCCGGTGCCCCTTCAATGGATCGCAGGGAATTATCTGGTCGCAGGTTGTGCGCTTCCACGTCGAAGGGAATATAGCGCTCGAAGCCCTGGCTGTTGAGATTGACGAGGCTGATGCCGTCGGTGAAGGAGCCGATCCACAGCATGCCGCTGCGGTCGTGCATGACGGCGCGGATATAGTCCGACGGCAGGGAATTGGAATCGTTGGCGCGGTGGACATAATGCACGGCCTTGGCGGCGCCCTGGTCCCAGCGCAGCAAGCCCGACGCCAGGGTGGCGGCCCAGACCGTGCCGTTGCGGTCGCCATATAGATAGTTGATGCGGGTGGCGGGCGAGGCAATGCGCTTGCGCGTGCTCCAGTCGGTGCCGGCATTCCACGTGACGACGCCGTTTTCGGTGCCGATCCACAGCGTGCGGTCGCGGCCGTAGTGCAGGGAACGGACGATGTTCAGTTTGGCGTCAGGCGCGGCGTCGCTGTCGACACGGTGATGGACGAAACCCTTGGCGCCGGCCGGCAGGTAGTCCAGGCCGCCGGGCCAGGTGGCGGCGTAGATACCGCCCTTCTCGTCCATGGCAATCGAATTGAGGTCATTGCTGGCCAGGCTGGCCGGATTCTTCGGATCGTGGCGATACAGGGTGAATGCGCCGCTGGCTGGTGAAAAGTGCTGCAGCCCGCCCCAGGTGGCCAGCCACATGCCATCCTTGCCATCGCTGATGATGGCCTTGACGATGCGCTGGGTGGATGGCCCGGGCGGCGGCAGGAAGCGGGTGAAGTCGTTGGTCTGGGGGTTGTAGCGCGCCAGGCCGTTTTGCGTGCCGACCCAGATGGTGCCGGTCTTGTCCTCGAACACGGTGGAGACGCGGTCGTGCGGCAGGCTGTTGGCATCGCGCGTATTGCTGGTGTACTTGACGGCGTGGTAACCGTTGTAGCGGTACAGGCCGCCGCTATGGGTGCCGATCCAGATGAAGCCCCGGCGATCCTGCATCAGCGCCAGGATCGACAGTTCATCCGAATCGATGGCACCGAGCCGCTTGAAGCGCAGGGGCGAAGTCGGGGTTGCCATGGCCGACACCGCAAACACTAGCAGGCAGAGCAGGGCGCACAGGCGGCGCAGGGTGGCGGTCATGGCGGAAGTCATCGGCGGGAGCAGTCGGTAGGCAGATTCGGGCAGGATTGGGGCCGTCGAGCCGGGCTGGCGTGCCGCGGCGATATAAGCAGGCGTGAGCTTAACATTTCCGCATGTAAATTGAACAGTTATAAAGACAGCAGACGTCGCGAAAGCCCGACATTGCCCGGCTTTCGGCAGCAAGAATGTGCATTGATCAACATTTTGCTGGACCTTTTCTGGTGGTATCGATAAAGTTCGGCAACGTCGGTAGCGGGCATCGCTGACGGACATTGCCACCTATATAAGGCCCATGATTCTTGATGCGTATCCGATTGCGTCACCAGCGCAGACACTACTGCGACAGCGTGCTGTTCCAGCTGTCGCTGCACGCCACGACCTTGCTCGCAGGCGCGCTGTCGGTGGCGCTGGCGCTGCTGTGGGGGTCGTGGCTGCCGCTGTTAACCTTTGCGGCGCTGGGTTTGGCAGTGGAAGCCTTTTGCTGGGTGGACCTCATGCATGGTTGGCCCGTGACAAGCGATACCGAGCCTGAGTTTGCGGGTGATAAACCGTCCGCGCCGTCGTCGAACCATTAAACGGGCTTACGCTGTGGACGGCCATCCTGCCGGACGCAGTGATGCTGCACCGTGCGGACGCGCGTGAATGTCGTGGCGCCCGATCCTTCTCTCTGGAAACACCATGAAAAAATATCTCTTCATCTTCATCGTCATCGCGGCCATGAGCGGCGTCACGGCCTACGCCGTGGAGCCAAAAACGGACTTCAAACGATGCTTCAAACTTTGCATGAAAGAACTGGACGACAAGGACAAGTGCCAGTTCATTTGTGACGACAACGTCAAGCCGTGACCGAACCAGGCACGACCGACGTGATTGTGAGAATTCCGTGGAGAGAGAGTTGATGGATTTTTGGCTGGATTGATAGCAAATGTGGGAATAACTGTCCGACATTGGGGGCCTTGCTGTCAGTGTGCGCTGCGCATTGGCAGGAAGGACTGTCACAGATGGTGATGGCCTTTTTGTAGTGATAAAGACGGGCATATGGTGCCTATTCAAAAATTTTCCTTAGCTGGTCATGGACAGCCATAGAGGATGATAAGTGATCGACAAATTAGAAATTGAACGTTGGATCGGCGTGGCGATTTTGATCGGCTGCGTTGCAGGGTTAGTGCTGATGGGGAATAGAGGCGAAGGCGTGCGTACGCCCAGTGCGGCCTTTGGGTTGACGGATGAGGAAGTGCAGAGCGTTACAGCCGCTGCAGAGAAAAATGATTTGCCATCAATTCGCAGATTGATCGACTTTTACGAGCGCTATGATTTCAACCGTACTGAGGCCGCGAGATGGGCGCAGCGGGCTCGTTCACTCGGCGATTCGGGCGAGTTAAGATTGCATGCCGATAAGCTGTTTTCCTTGGCGACACGAACATCAGGCATGCATGAGCGAAAGCGACTGTTGGCGGAGGCGCTGGAACACGTAGAGCGCGCGGCGCGCCAAGGGGAGAATAAGGATCTAAATGATGCGCTTTCAAAAAAAATTAAAGCCGAAATGGAGAGGTCTTTCCTGGCGGAGACCGAATGAGGCGCTGATTTCTTAGCCCGACACCAATTTCGTGGCAACTGCGATCCGCAGGGCGGGGTCAGTGCCGCCAAACCGACACTGGCTGAACATTAGGTAGCCAAAGGCAGTGAGGTCGGCTTAGGAGCGCGCAGAGCCAGGGAGCGTTCAAGACTCAGTCTGCCGGGCGGAACCACCTTTCCATATACAGTTGCCCGCTTTTAGGGTATCGTTTACGGCACTATTACTGCATCTACGTCCCTGCGTCCCTTTTGGTGGCGCTTACGTGACATCTTTTCGAGCTGGCCGCAGGCAGTGTTGCTGTGTCGGCTTTCCATCTTGGGCGTAGATCTTATCGAATAATCGCCCGGAAAACTTATGCAAGAAACACCGATTACCATCGAAGCCGACAGCGCGCCCACCGTGCGCTTTGCCGACTTTGGCCTCGCCGACCCAATCCTGCGCGCGCTGACCGAACAGGGTTACGTACATCCCACCCCCATCCAGGCTGCCGCCATTCCCGTGGTGCTGCAGGGTGGTGACGTCATGGGCGCGGCTCAGACTGGCACGGGCAAAACGGCATCGTTCTCGCTCCCCATTATCCAGCTGCTCATGGCGCACGCCAATCCCAGCATGTCGCCGGCCCGTCACCCGGTACGCGCGCTGGTGCTCACCCCCACGCGCGAGCTGGCGGTGCAGGTAGCAGAAAACGTCAAGGCCTACGCCAAACACACCCCGCTGCGCTCCACCGTCGTGTTCGGCGGCATGGACATGAAGCAGCAGACCGTCATCCTCAAGGGCGGCGTGGAAATCGTGATCGCTACTCCCGGCCGCCTGCTGGATCACGTGGAGCAAAAGAACGTGTCGCTCGGCCAGGTGCAGATGCTGGTCATGGACGAGGCAGACCGCATGCTCGACATGGGCTTCCTGCCGGACTTGCAACGCATCATCAACATGCTGCCCAAACAGCGCCAGAATCTGATGTTCTCGGCCACTTTCTCGCCGGAAATCAAGAAACTGGCCAACAGCTTCCTGAACAATCCTGTCGTGATTGAGGTGGCGCGCAGCAATGCGACCGCCGACAAGGTCACCCAGGTCGTCTACAAGGTCTCCGAAGAAAACAAGCGCGACGTGGTCGAGCATCTGATTCGCGGCCGCGACCTCAAGCAGGTGCTGGTCTTTTCCAATACCAAGATTGGCGCCTCACGCCTGTCGCGCCAGCTGGAGCAGGGCGGCATCAAGGCCACCGCCATTCACGGCGACAAGACGCAACAGGAGCGCATGGCAGCACTCGATGCGTTCAAAAAAGGCGAGACCGATGTGCTGGTCGCAACCGACGTTGCAGCGCGTGGCCTTGATATTTCCGACCTGCCATGCGTGATCAATTTCGACCTGCCGTACAACGCTGAGGATTACGTGCACCGCATTGGCCGTACCGGCCGCGCGGGTGCCTCCGGTGATGCCATCTCGGTCTATTCGGACAAGGACGAACGCCTGCTGGCAGACATTGAAAAGCTGATCAAGCAGACCATCAAGCGTGGCGAACTGGCTGGGTTCGTGCCGCCGGCAGCGTCACGGCCGCCGCGCGACAGCGATCGTCCTGCCATGCGCAGCCGTCGCGATGAAGCGCCGGCGCGTGGCGCCGACCGTGGCGAGCGTGCCGAACGCTCAGCGCGCCCGAGCGGCCCGCCGGTGCGCCGTGAAAAGGTCGATCCATGGTTCCTCAAACCGTACGAGCCAAGCGCCAGCGCCACGCCAGTCGCGGCCGAGCCAAAGGCCAACGCCTCGATCAAGCCGGGCAAGCAAAAGCTCGCTGCCCTGTTGGGCGGTATTCCAAAGCAGTAAAGGCTGCGCACCGCCGGGCGCGGCGTGCAGGCGCCCCGGCCGGCAAATCATCCCATTGAAGAACATGGTGCGCGCCGCGAGAGCGCGCCGTCCGGCGCTAGGCTGATGCCTGGGCTGGCGCTGCTTCCTGCGCCGCCGGGGCGCAATGCGGGCATGATTCCCCGTACACGTACAGTGGCGAAAGCTGCTCGCGTGGCGTGACCACGGCGCGGCAGGCGAAGCACTGGGTGGTGGTCACCGCTTCCAGCTTGGGATTGAGCGCGGTGCGATAGTCGAACACGAAGCAGTCACCCGTGTAATGTTCGCCGCCCACATCCTCAAAGTACTTCAGGATGCCGCCTTCGAGCTGGTACACATTTTCGTAGCCGATGTTCTGCATGTGGATGGCCGCCTTTTCGCAGCGGATGCCACCGGTGCAGAAGGTGACCACGGTCTTGTCGGCCAGTTCATCCTTGTGCGCGGCAATCACTTCCGGAAATTCCGTGAACTTCTCGATGCGGTAATCGATCGTGTTGTTGAAGGTGCCAACGTCCACTTCAAACGCATTGCGCGTGTCCACCATCACCACCGGCTTGCCGTTGTCGTCATGTCCCTGATCCAGCCAGCGCTTGAGCGTCGTTGGTGCCACAGCCGGCGCGCGGCCCAGCTCGGGCTTGATCAGCGGCATGCGCATGGTGATGATTTCTTTTTTCAGCTTCACCAGCATGCGCTTGTGCGACTGCTCTTCCGAATAGCTTTCCTTCACTTCAATGTCGGCAAACCGCGCGTCGCTGCGCAGCCATGCCAGGAACTGGTCGATCTTTTCGCGCGGCCCGGACAGGAACAGGTTGATGCCTTCGGGCGTGAGCAGAATGGTGCCCTTCAGGCCAAGTTCCTTGCACAGTTCCTGGTAAAGCGGGCGCATTTCTTCGGTATTGTCGAAGGTGACAAACTTGTAGGCGGCGATATTGACGTGTTGCGTAGCGGAAGACATGGCGGTTCTGGGCATTCGTAAGCGGATTTAGCAGCCGGTATTATAAAGCAGCGCGCCACCCGAAGCCACCTTCCAGCCCCTTTCTGTGTTTACTCTAAGCACTTGTTTTGATAAGGTTTTTACATTTTTTAAGCGCCGCCACCATCAAATTAGCGTTGCGCACAAAGAACATTATTGGCAAAGCCAATCATTGCGCTATGATGGAAGCGCACAAATACGGATTTGTTGAGTTTTGATTGCAAGGCGCCCATGCATATTCCAAAAGCCATCATCCGGCTTGCCAAAGACCGCGCCCTGACGAGTTTTTCGGCCCTGGCCGAACAGACCGTAGTGGAGGCTGACAATATCGCCACCCGCGCAATGGGCAACGCCATCGGCAGCGAACTGCAGGACATGACGGCAGTGCGCGCCTTTCTGCGCGGCGAAGGCCGTACCCTGCGCACGCGCATGATGCGCCATTTCGCCAGCCTGCTTGACCGTGCCATGATCACCATGCACGCGCACAAACCATCGGCCAACAAGGAAATCGACTACAACAACCTGACCCTGATCGATGATGACGTCGTGGTGCGCCAGATTGAAATCGAGCGCATGGTGGGGCGCCTGCGCGAGGCCGAAATGGTCGCGCTGGGACGCGTGAACCTGACCATCGCCACCCTGCACAACGACCGCGAGGCACGCGAACGGGAGAACCCGTTCCGTCCCTACGTGCTCGCGCGCGCACTGTACGAAGCACTGCGGGAGCTGATGTGGGATGAAGCCCAATCCAAGCATCTGTACGATACGCTGGGCCAGGCCATGGCCATCCGCCTGCCGGGATTTTACGCGAGCATTGTCGAAGAATTTGAATCCGGCGGCGTCACCGCACGCCTGACGGCCCGCCCGTCTGCCATGTCGCGCGCCGAACAAGATCGCCTGGCGTGGCAGCGCGCCGCGCAGCACCTGGCCGGTTCAATCGATCCATCGCGCCTGGCGGGCGGCACGCCCGATCAGGTCCTCGCTGCCCGCATGCTGCCCAAGCTGCAGCGGCTGCAGGAAATGCAGCTTGGCGGCGGTGGCATCGGCACGCGCACGCAGGACCTGCTCGACGTGGTGTGGGAGGTTTTCCATAAGCCGAAAGGTGCGCGCGTACCCAGGCCGCCGCGCACGCCCGGGGTGCGCGATGACCTCGACACCACGCTGTTTGAACTGCAGCAGGAGATCGCCGCCGGCCAGGAGCCACCTGCGCCATTGGCCCTGCGTGACCTGCTGGCAGGCCAGCAGCTGTCCGCCGAGCAGACGCGCGTGCTCGACATCATGGCCCTGCTGTTTGAATCGATTGTCCATGACGAGCAACTGCCAGCGCCGATGCAGGTCCAGTTCCGCCGTCTGTACGTGCCGGTAGTGCGCGCTGCGCTGACGGACCCCGAGCTGTTACACCTGGCCGGCCATCCCGTGCGCCGCCTGATCGACCGCCTGGGATCGGTGGGCGCGGCCATCGGCCCGGCGCACGCGGTCTATGCCACGCTCATGACTGAAGTAGTCTCGATCATCGGCTCCCTGCTCGACCTGTTCGATGACGACATGGGCATTTTCAGCGACACCGAACAGGCGCTTGACAGCCATGTATCGGCACTGCTGGCCGACAGTGATCCCCTGATCGCCACCTGTGTGGCGGCGGTGCGCGAAGCGGAAGCCGACAGCGCGCGCCTGGCCGGCGCCACGGCCTCGCTCAGCGCCGCGCTGCAGCCGCTGCAGATCGATCCGCGCCTGGCGGACTTCATCCTCGGCACCTGGGCGCGCGTGCTCAGTCACCCGGGCCCGGAAGCGCAGCACGCTGTGGAGATGCTGCCCGAGCTGCTGTGGAGCGCCCAGGAAAAGACCACGCCGGAAGACCGCGCAGCCATGATGAAAATGCTGCCGGTATTGGTAAGCAAGGTGCGCCAGGGGATGGCATCCATTGCGCTGCCGGAAAAGCCATCCAAGGCGGCCTTTGACCGTCTGGTGGCGGTGCACATGGACGTATTGGGCAACAAGCAGGAACGGGCGCGCAGGCTCATGTCGCTGGAACGGTTCCGCGAGCACTTTGCCGACTTTTCCATCACCGCCGCCGCCCCCGCGGCCAGCCGTGACAACTGGGTGGGCAAGTTCGAACTCGAGGCGTCGCTGCTGCGGCACAAGGTCACGCCGCTGGTGCACGACCGCGCGGCGAGCCGGCTGCCGATGGCGTCCGACGCCGACTGGCTGTCCTGGGCGCGTCCCGGCAATGGCTTTGAAATGAAGGTGGAAGGGCGCTTCCGCCCCGCGTTGCTATGCGCGGCCGGCGAGCGCGAAGGCGCGTTTGTGTTCAGCGTCGACAAGGAAATCGGCTGTGCCATTTACCTGCGCGAGCCGCTGCTCGAAGCGATGGAGCACGGCAGCCTGCGCCCGCTGGAAGCATTGCCCCTGTTTGACCGCGCGGTGGAGTCGCTGATGGCAGGCGCGGAAAGTCTTTCGGCGTCCTGACGTCCCGCCAATGGCCCGACTTTCGGGCGCGGCGCATGCCCGGCGGGTTAAAATAGCCGTTTGGTACAGCAAGCGAAGCGGGACATGGGCATGGAAGTGATCGAAGCAGGCAGTGAAGCAGCCGTCAATACGCCAGAGAAGGCACCGGCACCTGCCTTTGTGCATCTGCGGGTGCATTCCGAGTACTCGATTGTGGACGGTTTGGTACGCATTGACGATGTCGTTGCCGCCGCCGCCAAGGACAAGCAGCCCGCGCTGGCCGTCACTGACCTGGCCAACCTGTTCGGCATGGTCAAGTTCTACAAAGCTGCGCGTGGCAAGGGCGTCAAGCCGATCATCGGCGTGGATGCCTGGATCTCCAACGACGACAACCGCGACAAGCCCACGCGCCTGCTCCTGCTGGCAAAAAACCACACCGGCTACCTGCAGCTGTGCGACCTGCTGTCGCGCGCCTGGCTCACCAATCAAAACAAGGGACGTGCCGAGATCCGCCCCGAATGGCTCGAAGCGCTGGCCACGAGTGAATCGACCCTGCATCCGGGCACCAGCCAGGCCAATGGCCTGATCGTGCTCTCGGGTGCCCACTGCGGTGACCTAGGCATGGCCATTGAAAACGGCAACCTGGCCTTGGCGGAGCGCTGCGCGCGACGCTGGGCCCAGGTGTTCCCCGGGCACTTTTACATCGAAATCCAGCGTGCCGGCCAGCCCAACCAGGAAGCGCAGGTGCGCCATGCGGTGGCGCTGGCGGCCAGGCTCGGGCTGCCCGTGGTAGCCACGCATCCGATTCAGTTCATCTCGCCCGACGAATTCATCGCCCACGAGGCGCGCACCTGTATCGCCGAAGGCGAAATGCTGGCCAACGCCAAGCGCGTGAAGCGTTTTAACGAAGAGATGCGTTTCAAGTCGCAGGCCGAGATGGCCGAGCTGTTTGCCGACATGCCGGGCGCGCTGCAAAACTCGGTGGAGATCGCGCGCCGCTGCAATGTGGTGCTCACGCTGGGCAAGCCGCAGCTACCGAATTTCCCCACGCCGCCGGGCATGAGCATCGATGAATTCCTGGTCGCGGAATCAAAGGCGGGCCTGGAGCAGCGCCTCATCCACCTGTACCCGGATCCGGTCAAGCGCGAAGCGCAGCGCGAGCGCTACGAGTCGCGCCTCAAGTTCGAGACCGATACCATCTGCAACATGAAGTTCCCCGGCTACTTCCTGATCGTGGCCGAGTTCATCAAGTGGGCCAAGGAAAACGGCGTGCCGGTGGGGCCGGGGCGGGGTTCGGGTGCCGGTTCGCTGGTGGCCTATTCACTGCTCATTACCGACCTCGATCCGCTGCAGTACAACCTGCTGTTCGAGCGCTTCCTGAACCCGGAACGGGTCTCGATGCCCGACTTCGATATCGACTTCTGCCAGGAAGGGCGCGACCGCGTCATCCAGCACGTGAAGGACCTGTACGGCAAGGAGGCGGTGTCGCAGATTGCCACCTTCGGTACCATGGCGGCCAAGGGTGCGATCCGCGACGTGGGCCGCGTACTCGATTTTGGCTACAACTTCTGCGACGGTATCTCCAAGCTGATCCCGTTCAAGCCGGGCAAGCCTGTCACCATTGCCCAGGCGATCGAAGAAGAACCGATGCTCAAGGAGCGGCTGGAAAACGAGGACGAGGTCAGGCAGCTGCTCGACCTTGCCCAGCAGGTTGAGGGCATCGCCCGTAACATCGGCATGCACGCCGGTGGTGTCCTGATCGCCCCCGGCAAGCTGACCGACTTCTGTCCGCTGTACACCCAGGGTGGCGACTCGGGCGTGGTATCGCAGTACGACAAGGATGACGTGGAGGCCGTGGGCCTGGTCAAGTTCGACTTCCTGGGTCTGACCACGCTCACCATCCTGGACCGCGCGGTTCGCTACATCAAGCAGCTCGACCCGGCCAATGCCGACTTTGCGCTGGAGAAGCTGCCGCTCAACGACAAGGCGTCGTACGACCTGCTCACCAAGGCCAAGACGGTCGCGATCTTCCAGCTGGAGTCGCGCGGCATGCAGGGCATGCTCAAGGATGCGCGCCCCGACCGCTTCGAGGACATCATCGCCCTGGTGGCGCTGTACCGTCCGGGCCCGATGGACCTGATCCCGGACTTCTGCAAGCGCAAGCACGGCGAAAAATTCGATTACCCCGATCCGCGCACCGAGTCGATCCTGTCCGAGACCTACGGCATCATGGTCTACCAGGAGCAGGTGATGCAGATGGCGCAAATCGTGGGTGGCTATTCGCTGGGCGGCGCCGACATGCTGCGCCGCGCGATGGGTAAGAAGAAGGCCGAGGAGATGGCCGAGCACCGCGAGATCTTCCGCGCCGGTGCCGCCAAGGATGGCCTGTCGACCGAAAAGGCCGACGAGATCTTCGACTTGATGGAAAAGTTCGCGGGCTACGGCTTTAACAAGTCGCACGCCGCCGCTTACGCGCTGCTGTCGTACCACACGGCTTACCTGAAGGCGCACCATACGGCCGCCTTCATGGCCGCCAACTTGTCGCTGGCGATGGACGACACCGACAAGATCAAGATCCTGGTGGAAGATGCAATCGAGGTGTGCAAGCTCACGCTGCTGCCGCCCGATATCAATCATTCGGACTACCGCTTTGTGCCGGAAGGCCCGGCGCCATCGGTCACGGGCAAGCGTGTGACCAATATCCGCTATGGCCTTGGTGCCGTGAAGGGTTCCGGCCAGTCGGCCATTGAAGCCATTATCGCCGCGCGCGAAAGCGGCGGTCCATTCAAGGACATGTTCGACTTCTGCAAGCGGGTGGACCGCAAGCAGATCAACCGCCGCACCATCGAATCGCTGATCCGTGCCGGGGCCATGGACTGCTTCGGTGTGGACCGCGCCATCCTGCTCGCTTCCGTCGCCTTTGCGGTGGAAGTGGCTGACCAGGCTGCGGCATCGGCCAACCAGGTCAGCCTGTTTGGCGGCGACGACAGCGACCTGGTGGCGCCACCGGAATACGTCAAGGCCACGCCCTTTACCGACCGCCAGAAACTGGCCGAAGAAAAGGTGGCGCTCGGCTTCTACCTGTCGGGCCATATGTTCGACTCCTTTGCTACCGAGGCGCGCCGCTTTGCCCGCACCAAGCTGGCGGACCTGGAACCGTCGCGCGAGGCGCGCATGATGTGCGGCGTGATCACCGGCGTGCGCGCGCAAATGACCCAGCGCGGCAAGATCCTGATCGTGGCGCTCGATGACAAGAGCGGCGTGGTCGAAGTGACGGTCTATCCCGAGGTGTTCGAGGCGAACAAGAACATGTTCAAGGAAGACGAATTCATGGCCTGCGTGGGCAAGGTGTCGGAAGACCGCTTCAACGGCGGCCTGCGCATCACGGCTGAAAAGGTTTACGACATGACGACGGCGCGCGTGCACTACGGACGCCAGCTTGGCTTGGCGCTACCGGACGCGGTGGCGTCGCACCGGGTGGCAGAAATCCTCAAGCCGCACCGCGCGCCGGAAGGTTTGCCGGTGGCGATGCGCATCAAGCCGCAAGGCGTGGAATGTGTGCTGCAGCTGGGCGACGACTGGCGCGTGGCCCCATCGGATGCACTGACCCTGGCGCTGGAACAAGTGCTGGGCGCGCGCGAAGTGGCGGTGGAGTACTAGGACTGCGCTCGGGGCTGGGCATGCCCCGGCGCACCGGTAGCGTAAATTTTGCTATTGGTAAAGATACGAAACCGATTATGATCGTCTTTACTGCCGCAACGATATTTTCATAATGCCAACTTCTTCTTTGATTTCCGTGATTGTGTCGACTTACAACCGGCCTGATGCATTGGCCGCCGTCGTCGAAGGCTTATTCACCCAGACCGACCGCAACTTTGAAATCCTCGTGGTCGATGACGGATCGAAAGACGACACCAAAGCCTGTGTGGCAGCGCTCAAGGCGCGTTCGCCGGTGCCGCTGGAGCACATCTGGCAGCCGGACGACGGCTTTCGCCTGGCAATGGCGCGCAACCAGGGCATCAAGGCCGCGCGCGGCGACTACACGGTGTTCCTCGATGGCGACTGCGTGCCGCAGACGGACTTTGTGGCGCAGCACAGGCGGTTGGCGCAGCCTGGGTCGATGGTGACGGGCAGCCGGATTTTGCTCGGCAAGGAATTTACGCACGCCGTGCTGGCCGAAAAGCGCGACCTGCAGTCGCTTGGCGCGCTGGAAAAAATGAGCCTGCGTCTGAATGGCGGCATCAACAAGTGGCTGCAGCTGATCGTGCGGTTTCCTGACCTGGGGCGGGAACAGAAGAAGTTCAGCTTCCGCCGCATCAAGGGTTGCAACCTGGGGATCTGGCGGCGCGATCTGTTGGCCGTGAACGGGTTTGACGAGAGCTTTACCGGCTGGGGCCATGAAGATGCCGATATCGTGCTGCGCCTGCATAACGCGGGCGTGACACGCAAGGATGGGGCGTTTGCCACCGAGGTATTCCATTTGTGGCATCCGGAAGCGAAGCGCGATGAGGCCAGCAGCAATCTGCGCATCGTCAAGCGCCGCGTGGAAGACAAGACCATCACGGCGGCCAAGGGCGTGGCATGAGCACCAGTGTCAGCATCATCATCCCGGCGTATAACGCGCAGCTGTATATCGGCGAGTGCCTGCAATCGATTCTGGCGCAAATGCGTGCCTCGGACGAGCTCATTGTGGTCAATGACGGCTCCACCGATGCTACCGGCGCGCGCGTGCAGGAAGCGCTGGCAGCATGGCCCGCCCTGAACGCGCGGCTGGTAACGCAGCCCAATCAGGGCGTGTCGGCGGCGCGCAACCATGGACTGGCGCTGGCGCAGGGTGAGTACATCAGCTTTATCGATTGCGACGATATCCTCCTGCCAGGTACGCTGGAGGCACTGGAACAGGCCATCGGGACGCATCAGCCGGACGTGGTGGTATGGGACTTCAACATGTGGCATCCCCACAAGGGGACCAAGGCGCGCATCGCCATGGGTTATCCGCCGGAGCAGGTGATCCGTGATGGCAGCGTCATGCTGCGCACCTTTTTTGCCGACCGCCACATGTACGTGTGGGCGCATGTCTTCCGCCGTGCGATCTACAGCGGCCTGCCGGTGCCGGTGTTCCCGCCGGGTCGCGTATATGAAGACGTGGCCACGCTGCCACGTTTGCTCAAGCTGTGCACCTCGCTGGTCTACCTGCCACGCCCGATCATCGATTATCGCCAGCATCCCACCTCGATCACGCGTGTGATTTCGGAGCGCTGGTGCCTGGACTTCACGTCGGCGCTGGCGCTGGCGCGCGCCAACCTGGACCAGACCGGGATCGACAGCAGCGTCAAGCTGCATTTTGATATTGCGGCGTCCACCTTCTACATCGCCGTGGTGAAAAACTCCTTCCAGCTCAGTCTTGAAGCGGGCCGGCGGGTGCGCGCGCAGGTAAAGGAGATCTTCCAGGCGAGCCTGTACAACAGCTGCGATGACATCCTGGCGGCGATTGAAAGTGGCGCGACCCAGACGCGCGACCGCAAGGGTGACCTCAAGATGATGCGGCAGGTGAAGCAGGCGCTGTCGGGCAATGTGTTTTTCGAGGTGCGCCAGCTGGCCAGCCGGCGCCTCAAGCGCTGGCAGCGCGAACGCAGGGCGGGCGGCGCCGCGGCGTAAGGTCTGGCCGGCGCCTACAGCGCCATGTGGCCTTCGTGCTTGCTGTCGAGATGGCGGCGCGCCTGGCGCAGGCGGCGCCACAATTTGAGCTTGCGGCTGGCGGCGCGCTTGAAGTTGACCACCACCCCGCCGGAAAAGGCGCTTTCCACCTGGCGGATGATGACCGCGTCAAGCGTGCGGTCGTTGGAGGTCATGTCGGCGCGGCTGGCCAGGGTGACAAGGGTGTCACAGTCGCCGAACAGGCCATCGATGAACAGCTGCTTGATCATCATGCGCACCCGGCGTCCGTCGGCGCGCGGCAGGCTGTATGAATTCTTGACCGCGCCCACGAAGAAGTAGGCAGCGGCGATGTCGAAGTGGCGCCGCACCGAGTCATTTACCCCGCGCGACTGCAGGTAGCGCCGTGCCAGCGGCAGGGCGGCGGCAAAGTCCACGCACCAGCGTTCCGACACCACGGCCGGTGCCGGGAGCTGGCGGAAGTCGATGGTGGGATGGGCCAGGTGAACCAGCGTGGCGCAGTGGCCGAGCAGGCGCGGGACCGTGGCCACATCCTCGAACAGGCGCGCGATCGGGAACACGGGGGCAGGCAGCTGGGCGTAGATGTCGCGCCGGAATACCTTGGACCACACGTACATCTGGCGGTCCGCGAAAAAGGTATTGAGGATGGTTTCCTGGTCGCGGATCAGGCGCCCCACGGGATAGCCAAGGCGCACCGCGCGTGTCTTGACCGGCTCCTCCGGGTGCCACATGCGAAAGTCGCAGGCGATGACGTCGGGCCGATGCTCGGCGATGGCATGGTCCATCGCCGCCAGGGCGCCTGGCAGCATGACGTCGTCGCCGTCGAGGAAGGCCACGTAGTCGCCCTGTGCCACGCGCAGGCAGTGGTTGCGGGCGCTGGGGATGCCTTCATTGGGCTGGCTGAAGACATGGAAGTTGTTGCCGGTCCAGGCTTCCTGCGCCTTGAACACGAGAGCCAGGGTATTGTCGCTCGAGCCGTCATCGACCACGATCAGTTCGTGGTGCCTTTCCAGCTGGCCGAGGACAGAGCGCAGGCACTGGTCAATGTAGCGCTGTACATTGTAGGCCGGGATGACGATGCTGATCGATGCCTGCTGGGTCATGACCGGCTCGCCGTGCGCAGGGTGATGGTTGCCGCTGATGGTTCGCGGCGAGGGCACGCCGGGGCCACAGTCCGGGAAAGGCGCAAGCAATGGGGCGCGTGTGCCATGAACATAATCAAGCGATCCCTCGTGTTGGCAGTGGAGCCGTCATCAGCGATAATGATTTCGAAAAATATTGGTCGATCCGGTTTGAAAAGATGTAAGCACCTGGGCACACGACAGGATGCCTGCGCGCGGGGGCCTGCTTCTTTTGAAGGCCGTTGTTGAGTCCGGAATCGTCCTTCACACACATGGTATCAAAAATATTCGTCCCGATGATGAAAGAACGATAAGCGACGAAATCCAGGGACTTGCGGCGCGGGATTGGCAGCGGCACGCGAATGGTGGTGCCGCCCTGCCTCACAGCGATATTTCCGCAATGCATCGATGTGCAGCTTCCTATTTTTCTTGGCAGAACTGCTTGATTTTAGACAATCACGGCCCACCTGCCGGGCTTACCCAGTTTGAATTTGACGTTGCAGCTATGGGCATCCGCCTGAAAGCGAAAGAACCAGATGGAAAATAAAGACATTGTCCGGCGCCTGCTGGCGATCATCAAGCCTTACCGCAACCGGGCGATCCTGTCGTTCTTTGCCATGGCGGGGACGGCGGTGACCGAGCCGGCATTGGGCAAGGCCCTGGAACTATTGATCGACAAGGGTTTTGGGCCGAACAAGGTGGAATTCAACCTGTGGCTGGTGCCGCTGGTGTTGCTGGCGATTTTCGTCGGGCGCGGCATTTTCACGTTTTCCACCGCTTACCTGAATAACTGGATCATGAGCCGCGTACTCAACGACCTGCGCCGCATGGTATTCAATAGTCTGCTGCGCCTGCCTGTTGCGCGTTTTCATGAAGAGTCGACCGGGAAGATCATCAACACGGTCATTGCAGAAGTGCGGCAGGTGGTGGATATGATCAATTCCGTGTTCATTGCCTACGTCAAGGACACGCTGGTTATCATCGGACTGCTGATCGCGCTGATGAACCTGAACTGGCGCCTGACGCTGATTGCGCTGTTCATCATGCCGATGACGGCGCTGATCGTCAGCACCACGGCCAAGCGCCTGCGCCGCCTGTCGCGCGACAACCAGCGCGTGACGGGGGAGATGACGCAGGTGGTGGAAGAAGCGGCGCGCGGGCACCAGGTGATCCGCGTGTTCGCCGGCGAGCGCTATGAAAAGCGGCGCTTCGAGCAGCGCAGCGAAGCCCTGCGCGGTTTTTCGCAGCGCATGACCGTTGCCAGCGCGGCCACCACGCCAATTACCCAGACGGTGGCGGCATTGGCCGTGGCCATCGTGGTGGTCATTGCAATCCAGAGCGGCATGACGCAGGGCGAATTCACCGCCTTCATCATGATGATGCTCATGCTGCTCAATCCACTCAAGGCACTGGTCGGCGTCAACGGCCCGCTGCAGCGGGGCATGGCGTCGGCCGAAGTGGTGTTTGGCATGATCGATTCGCCCGTGGAGCCGGACGGCGGCAAGCATGTCATCGAGAAGGCAGAAGGACACCTCAAGTTCGAGCAGGTGAGTTTTCGGTATTCGGAACACAATCCGCTCGCGCTCAACAATGTCTCGCTGGAGATCAAGCCTGGGGAAACGGTGGCGCTGGTGGGCATGTCCGGCGGCGGCAAGTCGACCTTCGTCAATCTGGTGACGCGCTTTTATGCGCCGGAGAGCGGTCGCATCACGCTCGACGGCGTGGCCTACGAAGACATCACCCTGGCCAGCCTGCGCGCGCAGCTGGCCATGGTGAGCCAGAACGTGGTGCTGTTTGACGACACGCTGGCAGCCAACATCGCCTACGGCGTGGAGCAGATTGACCCCGCGCGCCTGGCTGCGGCGGTACGCGCCGCCCACCTCGATGGCGTGGTGGCCAACCTGCCGCAAGGGCTGGATACTCCGATTGGCGAAAACGGCATGCGCCTGTCGGGCGGACAGCGCCAGCGCGTGGCGATCGCGCGGGCCATCTACAAGGATGCGCCCATCCTGATTCTCGACGAGGCCACGTCGGCCCTTGACAATGAATCCGAACGTGCGGTGCAGTCCGCGCTCGATAGCCTGATGTCCGGGCGCCGCACCACGCTCGTGATCGCGCACCGCCTCTCCACGGTGGAACGGGCCGACCGCATCGTGGTGCTGTCGCAAGGCCGCATTGTCGAATCGGGCCGCCACGAAGAACTGCTGGCCAGGAAGGGCGTGTACGCCAATCTGTACCAGATGGAGTTCACTGAAGCGGCAGAGCAGACCGGGGCGGGTGAATGATGCGGACACTGGTCATTTCGCCCAACTGGATCGGCGACGCGGTGATGGCGCAGCCACTGCTGCAGCTGCTCAAGCGCGCGCATCCTGACCGCGCCATCGACGTACTGGCGCCGCCCTCGGTGGCGCCGGTGTGGCGCGCGATGCGCGAAGTGGACAGCGTGCTGGAAACCCCGTTCCGCCACGGTGCGCTGCAGCTGCGCGAGCGCTGGAAGTATGCGCAGCTCCTGCGCACCAAAGGCTATGCGGACGCCTATGTGCTGCCCAATACGCTCAAGTACGCGCTGATCCCGTGGATGGCGCGCATTCCGGTGCGGGTTGGCTACAAAGGCGAGATGCGGCATGGCCTGATCAACCGCATGCACCATGACGACCAGCCCAAGCGGCCCATGGTGCCGTTCTATGCTGCGCTGGCTGCCGCGCCGGGACCGGCGCCGGTGTCGCCTCCGCGTCCGGCGATGGAAGTCGGCGACAGCCGCAGTGCGGCGGTGTGCGCCGCGCATGGCGTCGACCCGGCGCAGTCCATCGTGGTGTTTGCCCCGGGCGCTGAATTTGGGGCAGCGAAGCGCTGGCCCGCGCGTCACTTTGCGGCGCTGGCGCAGGAAGTGCTGGCCGTGTCGCCCGGGGCGCAGGTTGTGCTGCTGGGCTCACCCAAGGACCGTGAAGCGTGCGAGGAGATCATCGCGCTGACCGGGCCGGCGCACATGTTCAATCTGGCCGGGGCCACAAAGCTGGACGAAGCCATTGCCGTCATTGCGCGCGCGGCAACGGTGGTGGCCAATGATTCGGGCCTCTTGCATATTGCCTCGGCCCTCAACCGGCCAGTCATGGCCTTGTACGGACCGACCGATCCCGATCACGCGCCGCCGTTTTCCGATATTGCCCGTTCGTTTTCGCTGCGGCTGGCATGTTCCCCCTGCCGCCAGCGCGAGTGTCCGCTTGGCCACCATGACTGCATGGAGAAGATGGATGCAGGTGTCGTGTGGCGCGAGCTGCGACCGGTGCTGACGCCGCTATAGGACGAGCGGCGCGCCGGGCCAGCGCGGGATTTGGTAGAATTTTTGTCAAGACTGACACGACAAGGGGTAGCCATGTTCATGGTGTACTGGACCGTCGTCGAGGGCGACGTCGGCACGCCGCATGCAACGCCGTTTGCAGCCACCGACATGCTCGCGGCAATGGCATTGATGGAACAATTGCGAGTGCGCCAGCGCGCGGGCGAGGGCGTGCGTTTTGTGACCATGTCGTCGGAAAATCCCGATTCCGTAGGCCATCCGGGCGTGGAGGCCGCCGGCCCTGGCTACAGCTGGACAAAGCGGCGCAACCGCTGACCTTGAATGCCGCCGCTGTAATGTGCAGCAGCACTCTTACCCCTTAGCTTTGGAGGCTCGCAATGTTTGACGACTTTAGCCTCCATGATGCGGTCCTGATAGCGGTTAATTTTGGCTGGTCAGATGGTAGCTGCACCTTGACGGTAATACACAGCGAATTGTCTGAATGCGCACTTGAATTTACTGATGTGTCGAGCTTGATTGTTCCGCGCACGCTGCCGTGGGGGCCGTCAGCATCCATCAATATGATGACGCAACGGGACGACGGAGAGATTGAGATAGAGATGCAATCTGGCGATCCGATTGTCATTCGCGCCACGGCACTACGATTAACTTCAAACAATAGTGTGCTCAACAGTTCTGAACTAACCCGATATGGTCGATAGCAAGCCTGTCATCCAGACGGGTTAACGCGACTATTCCGCCATTTACTGCCCTTACCTTGAACATCATCATTGAAGAAATTGATCCGCACTCGCTCGAACTGCGCGGATTCACGCCAAGTCCGAGTTATTTAGTGCAATTCACCTCACAGGCTGTGACTGGAAGGGCGCGGCTGGTGCCGGCAAGTGGTTTGCCTGACGCACGTCCTGGCGATCAGTTCTTGGTCGAAGTCGCGCAAGAGTCAATTTCTGGATTTCGGGAATGTGCCAAGCCACGGAGCCAGCGTATGATCCCGCTTGCACACGCCGGGGATTATGAGGTGCAAGGAGTGGTTGAAATCGTATCTCATCCATCGGGCCCGGCTGGGAATCGCGTAACATATGTGGAGGCATGCGGTGTCCTCTTCACACTGGAATTGTCTGACATGGGACTCTTTAGACCTGAAGTCGGCACTTGCGTGGAATTCGTCGTCCACGACATGTCCTTATGGGATGAGGCTTCTTGAGTCTCGGTTTGCGGCATGCCACAAAGCTCTGAGCGATTTCGCCAGGCCCTGGTGCCGCCTTCGTCCTCAATGCCCCGACGCAACCGCCGCGCCAATCCCCGTTTCCGACCGTACTTCCTGCGCCGCGTATCCCGCCCGGTCCAGCCTTGCGCGCTCGCTGCGGTCGGTGATTGAAAACAGCCAGATGCCGGCAAAGCCAGCCGTCATGGAAAACAGTGCCGGCGAGGTATAAGGAAAGACGGCCGCCGGGTATCCGAACACATCCACCCACACCGACTTGGAGAGCACGGTCAGCACCAGCGCGGTGATCAGGCCGAGGAAGCCGCCAATGGTCGCTCCCCGGGTCGTGCAGTTGCGCCACAGTACCGACAGGAACAGTACCGGAAAGTTGGCCGACGCCGCAATGGCAAAGGCCAGCGACACCATGAAGGCAATGTTCTGCTTTTCAAACACGATGCCCAGGACCACCGCCACCACCCCCAGCACAAGCGTGGTGATGCGCGAGACCTTGAGTTCGCTGGCACTACTGGCATTGCCGTGCTTGAACACAGTAGCGTACAGGTCATGTGACACCGCCGAGGCCCCCGACAGTGTGAGGCCGGCCACCACCGCAAGGATGGTGGCAAACGCGACCGCCGACATGAAGCCCAGGAACCAGTTGCCGCCAACGGCATTGGCGAGGTGGATTGCCGCCATGTCGTTGCCGCCCACCATGGCCCCAGTGGCATCCACGAATGCCGGGTTGGTACTGACAAGAACAATGGCGCCAAAGCCGATAATGAAGGTGAGGACGTAGAAGTACGCAATCCACGTGGTGGCCCAGAACACCGACTTGCGCGCCTCCTTGGCGCTTGGCACCGTAAAGAAGCGCATGAGAATGTGCGGCAGGCCGGCAGTGCCGAACATGAGCGCCATGCCGAATGAAATGGCAGAAATCGGATCGGTAATGAATGTGCCGGGGCCCATGATGGCGCTGGCCTTGGGGTGGATGGCCACCGCCTGCGCAAACAGCGCTTCCGGGTTGAAGCCGTAGCGCATCAGCACCACCACCGCCATGAAGGTGGCACCCGACAGCAGCATGACCGCCTTGATGATCTGGACCCAGGTGGTGGCCGTCATGCCGCCAAAGAGCACGTACACCATCATCAGCGAACCGACGATGACCACTGCAATCCAGTATTGCAGGCCGAACAGCAGCTTGATGAGCTGCCCGGCCCCGACCATTTGCGCAATGAGGTAGAACGCCACCACCACCAGTGTGCCGGAGGCGGCAAAGGCGCGCACGGGTGTCTGCGCGAAGCGGTAGGCGGCTACATCGGCAAAGGTGAAGCGGCCCAGGTTGCGCAGGCGCTCTGCCATGAGGAAGGTGATGATGGGCCAGCCTACCAGGAAGCCGATGGAGTAGATGAGGCCGTCGTACCCGTTCAGGTACACGGCGGCTGAAATGCCGAGGAATGATGCCGCAGACATGTAGTCGCCCGCAATGGCCAGGCCATTCTGGAACCCGGTAATGCCGCCCCCGGCGGTGTAGAAGTCCGACACCGAGCGGGTGCGCGTGGCTGCCCACTTGGTAATGAACAGGGTAGCGGCGACAAACACGCCGAACATGCCGATGGCAGTCCAGTTGCGCGGCTGCTGCTCGCTTGGGCCGATGACCTCTGCCGCCATGGCGCCAGAGAAGGCGCAGGCCAGGGCCAACAGCACCACGTAAGGCGGGCGCATTATTGCACCTCACGATGGATGGCGGCGGTAAGCTCGTCGTAGATGCCGTTGGCGTGGCGCACGTAAATGCCCGTGACGACAACAGTAAACACGATCACGAACAGTCCCACAGGAATGCCTGTGGTAGTCACGCCGCTGCCAATGCGAATGCTCAGCAGTTCCTTGTTGAATGCGATTAGCAGGATGAAACCGTAGTACACCAGCAGCATGGAGAGCGTGAGCAGCCAGCCAAAGCGCGTGCGGTCTCGTACCAGTTGGACATAGTGAGGATTGCTTTCGATTCGGTGTACCAGATCGTGATTCATGGCTACTCCCGTGGCGCATCTGCGCTGTTCATGCCATATTGACCGGCGCGAGCGCGCGACAGTTCCGCAACTTCTCATGAAATGCCATACTAAGTGTTCTGCATTCGACCAAACATAGAGAAGAGAGGTGCCTCGTGAAGGTGATTATTTTTGGCGCGACCGGCATGGTGGGTCAGGGCGCCTTGCGCGAATGCCTGGCTGCGCCTGACGTGGAAGCCGTGCTGACCGTTGGCCGTACGCCGACCGGCCAGAAGCATCCCAAGCTGACCGAACTTGTTCACGCAGAAATGTGGCACTACGAAAAAATCGAAGCAGAACTCAGCGACTACGATGCCTGTTTTTATTGCGTGGGTGTCAGTGCCGCCGGCCTGAGCGAAAAGGCGTACACCCACCTGACATATGACATGACACTGGCCGTTGCCGCCACGCTGGCGCGACGCAATCCCGGCATGGTGTTCGTCTACGTGTCGGCGGCTGGCGCCGCCGCCGACGGCAAGCTGATGTGGGAACGGGTGCGTGGCCGCACCGAGAACGCCGTGTTTGCCCTGCCGTTCAGGGCTGCTTATGCATTTCGCCCCGGCATGATCCAGCCGCTGGACGGCATCAAGTCCAAGACCGTGGCCTACCGCGTGTTCTATTCGCTGACCAAGCCGATCCTGCCGCTGCTGCGCTCGGCCATGCCGCGCCAGGTGCTCACCACGCGCATGCTGGGCCAGGCGATGCTGGCCGCAGTGCGCGGCCAGGCCAACAAGCGCATTCTGGAAAGCGCTGACCTGAACGAACTTGGCAGGGCGGGTGCAGCGTAGTGGATCAACTTCCCCTCGCCGTGCCGGGCCGGGTTCACATGTGTGTTCACGCAAGCGTTTGATGTGACGAAGCAGGTATTGACCGGTATGATTGTATTGCCCTGCTGTCCAACCAGATGGTGGGGCCGATGGCGACCGGTACCAAGCCCGGCGCAATTTCGCGATACAGTCATGACCAGGACCAGACGATGAATCACCCAACCATCCCCATCGCCGTGCAAGGCGCCACACGCCAGCGCAAGCGCCAGGCGCCCAAGGGCCGCCGCGTCGATCCGCAGGCACTGGCCGAAGTGCAGGCGCTGCTGGGCACCCAGTCGCGCCAGAGCGACCTGCTGATCGAACACCTGCACAAGATCCAGGACCATTACGGCTGCCTGTCGGCGCCGCACCTGGCTGCCCTGGCGCAGGAAATGCGACTGGCGCAGACCGAGGTCTACGAAGTGGCGACCTTCTACCACCACTTTGACGTGGTCAAGGAAGGCGACGCAGCGCCACCCGCGCTCACCGTGCGCGTATGCGACGGCCTGTCGTGCGAAATGGCGGGCGCGCGCGAGCTGCTGGGCAAGCTGCCGGCCATCCTGGGCAAGGACGTGCGCGTGTTGGGCGCACCGTGCATCGGCCGCTGCGAGCAGGCACCGGCGGTGGCAGTGCACCAGCATCCGCTGGCCCATGCCAGCTGCGAATCAGTCGCAGCGGCCGTCGGCGCGGGCCTCATACGCCACCAGCCGGCGCCCTACACCGATCTTGCCGCCTACCGCGCAGCCGGTGGCTACCAGCTGCTGCAGGAGTGTATTAGCGGCGCGCGCGATACCGAGAGCATCATCGCGATCATGGAAAGCTCTGGCCTGCGGGGTCTTGGCGGTGCCGGCTTTCCGGCCGGGCGAAAATGGCGCATCGTGCGCGCTGAAGCCGGCCCGCGGCTGATGGCCATTAACATCGACGAAGGCGAGCCGGGTACATTCAAGGACCGCACCTACCTGGAGCGCGATCCGCATCGCTTCCTCGAAGGCGCGCTAATTGCTGCCTGGGTGACCGGCATCGAAGCCATCTACATCTATCTGCGCGACGAATATCACGGCTGCCGCGCCTTGCTCGAAACGGAGCTGGACAAGCTGCGCGCCGAACCGCCGGTGCCGAGCATGCCGCGCCTGATTTTGCGGCGCGGTGCCGGCGCCTATATCTGCGGCGAGGAATCGGCCATGATCGAGTCCATCGAAGGCAAGCGTGGCATGCCGCGCTTGCGCCCGCCCTACGTGGCGCAGGTAGGCCTGTTCGGGCGCCCCACGCTGGAACACAATTTTGAGACCCTGCACTGGGTACGCGACATTGTGCAGCATGGGGCAGCCTGGTTTGCAGGACATGGCCGCCATGGCCGCAAGGGCCTGCGCTCGTTTTCGGTATCGGGACGGGTGCGCTCGCCCGGCGTCAAGCTGGCGCCGGCCGGCATCACCATCCAGGAGCTCATTGATGAACACTGCGGCGGCATGCTCGATGGCCACCGCTTCTACGCCTACCTGCCCGGTGGCGCGTCGGGCGGCATCCTGCCGGCCTCGATGAACGACATTCCGCTCGACTTCGACACGCTGCAGCCCTACGGCTGCTTCATCGGTTCGGCCGCAGTGGTGGTGCTGTCGGACCAGGACACGGCCACCAATGCGGCGCGCAATACCATGAAGTTTTTCAAACACGAGTCGTGCGGCCAATGCACGCCATGCCGGGTTGGCACTGCCAAGGCGGTGGCGCTGCTCGAGCAGCCGCGCTGGGATACGCAGCTGCTCGGCGAACTGTCGCAGGTCATGCGCGACGCCTCGATCTGCGGCCTCGGTCAGGCGGCGCCCAATCCGGTCGACTGCGTAATCAAGTACTTCCCGCACGAACTCTCCACCTAACATCCAGACTGGTGACATCATGAACGCGATAAGCAGGTTAAGCCGCCACGCCCTGCAAGGCACGGCCGTCAGTTTCGAGATCAACGGCCGGCCGGTGCATGCGTATTCCAACGAAACGCTGATCGACGTGGCCGAGCGAGAGGGCATCGAGATCCCGCGCCTGTGCTACAAGAAAGGCATGGAAGCGGTCGGCAACTGCCGCTCCTGCATGGTGGAGATCAATGGCGAACGGGTACTGGCGCCGTCGTGCTGCCGCTATCCCACCGAAGGCATGAAGGTCACCACCGACAGCGAACGCGCGGTTGCAGCGCAGAAGATGGTGCTCGAACTGCTGCAATCGGACATGCCGGAAACTGAATATACGCGGCACAACGAGGTGGATATCTGGGCCCGCAAGCTGGGCGTGGGCAAGCCGCGTTTTGCTGCGCGCAGCCAGCCGCCCCGGGACGCATCGCACGCCGCCATCACGGTCAACCTCGACGCCTGCATCCAGTGCACGCGCTGCGTGCGCGCCTGCCGCGACGAACAGGTCAATGACGTCATCGGTCTGGCCTTCCGCGGCGACCACGCAAAGATCGTGTTCGACATGGACGACCCGATGGGCAACTCCACCTGCGTGGCCTGCGGGGAGTGCGTGCAGGCTTGCCCGACGGGCGCCCTGATGCCGGCGCGCGACGTGGCGCTGACGGTGCCCGACAAGAAGGTCGATTCCGTCTGTCCGTACTGCGGCGTAGGCTGCCAACTTACCTACAACATCAAGGACAACAAGATCCTGTTTGTCGAAGGCCGGGATGGCCCAGCGAACCATGAACGCCTGTGCGTCAAGGGCCGCTATGGCTTTGACTATGCCCACCATCCGCACCGCCTGACCGTGCCGCTGATCCGTCGCGCCGGCGCACCCAAGCACGGCGACTTCACCATGGACCCGGACCGGGTGCTGGACGTGTTCCGCGAAGCGACGTGGGAGGAGGCGCTGGCGCTGGCCGGCGGCAAGCTGGCCACCATCCGCGACACCCACGGCAAGCGCTCGCTGGCCGGTTTCGGCTCGGCCAAGGGCAGCAATGAAGAAGCTTACCTGTTCCAGAAACTGGTGCGTACCGGATTTGGCAGCAACAACGTTGACCACTGCACGCGCCTGTGCCACGCCTCATCGGTGGCGGCGCTGCTGGAAGGGATCGGTTCCGGCGCAGTGTCCAACCCCGTGATGGACGTGACCAAAGCCGCTGTCGTCATCGTGATCGGCGCCAATCCGACCGTGAACCATCCGGTGGCCGCCACCTGGATCAAGAACGCGATCAAGAACGGCACCAAGCTGGTGGTGTGCGACCCGCGCCGCTCCGACCTGGCACGCAGCGCGCACCGCTACCTGCAGTTCAAGCCCGACACCGACGTCGCACTGCTCAACGCGATGATGAACGTGATCGTCACTGAAGGCCTGGTGGACAAGGAATTCATCGCCAGCCGCACCATTGGCTACACGGAGCTGGAGCAGAACGTGGCCGGCTACACGCCGGAATTGATGGCGCCCATCTGCGGCATCGACGCCGAGACTATCCGCTACGTGGCGCGCCTGTATGCGACATCGGCAGGCTCCATGATCCTGTGGGGGATGGGCATTTCGCAGCACATCCACGGCACCGACAATGCGCGCTGCCTGATCGCGCTCGCACTCATGACGGGCCAGATCGGTCGCCCCGGCACCGGACTGCACCCGCTGCGCGGCCAGAATAATGTGCAGGGCGCGTCCGATGCAGGATTGATCCCAATGATGTTCCCCGATTACCAGCGGGTGGACAACCCGGCTGCCAATGCCAGGTTTGAAAAGGCCTGGGGTGTCACGCTCGACCAGCAGCCCGGCCTGACCGTGGTCGAGATCATGCACGCGATCAAGCGCAAGGAAATCCGCGGCATGTACATCATGGGCGAAAACCCGGCCATGTCCGACCCGGACGCCAACCATGCGCGCGAGTCGCTGGCCGAACTCGATCACCTGGTTGTGCAGGACATCTTCCTGACCGAGACGGCCTACCTGGCCGACGTGATCTTGCCGGCCAGCGCTTTCCCGGAAAAGACGGGCAGCTTTACCAATACCGACCGCCTGGTGCAGCTGGGACGGCAGGCCATCGATCCGCCGGGCCAGGCGAAGCAGGACCTGTGGATCATCCAGCAGATGGCGCGGCAGCTTGGGCTGGACTGGTCGTACTCGCACGTGTCGGAGGTGTTCGACGAAATGCGCCACACGATGCCGAGCATTGGCGGCATCACGTGGGAGCGGCTGGAACGCGAAAACGCGGTCACCTACCCGTGCACCAACGAAGGCGATCCTGGCCAGCCGGTGGTCTTTACCGACCAGTTCCCGCGCGAAGGTGGGCGGGCGCGCTTCGTCCCGGCCGATATCATTCCCGCGCACGAACGTCCGGACGCAGAATATCCGATGGTTCTGATCACCGGGCGCCAGCTCGAGCACTGGCACACCGGCAGCATGACGCGCCGCACCGCGGTGCTCGACGCGATCGAGCCCGATCCGGTGGCGATGGTCCATCCGCTGGACCTGGCGGCACTGGGCGGCAAGCCGGGTGACGTCATCACCATCACCTCGCGGCGCGGTGAAGTGGCACTGTATGCGCGGGCCGACGACAGCTCGCCGCGCGGAGCGATCTTCGTCCCGTTCTGCTATTACGAAGCTGCCATCAACCGGCTGACCAATGCGGCGCTCGACCCCTTCGGGAAGATCCCCGAATTCAAGTACTGCGCGATCCAGGTGGCACTGGGCGGCCAGGTGGAGGAGCAAGGCAGCTACGGCGGCGGCCAGGTGCTGGCGGGACTGGAAAAGGCGTGAACATGGCCTCGCATCCTGTCAGCTACGTGCCGCAAATGACCAGCGAGCGCGCCGGCCTGACACATGACGTGGAAGTGGTGGACGAGCGCGGGCGCCGTTCCATCATCGCCATTCCTGCCGAACGGCCGCTGACGGTGTACGTGGACAAGCGCGAGCTGGTGACCCTGATGACGCTGGGCGGCGCGCCCGAGGCACTGACCCTGGGGTATCTGCGCAACCAGCGCCTGGTCAAGGCAATCGAAGACGTGGTGTCGGTACAGGTGGACTGGGCGGTGGACGCGGTGGCGGTGGTGACACGCCACGGCATCGCAGACGTGGCCGAACGTACCGCGAGAAAGGTGGTGACCACCGGCTGCGGCCAGGGCTCCGTGTTTGGTGGGCTGATGGACGAAGTGGACAGCATTTCGCTGCCGCCAAACGCGCGCCTGCGTCAGTCGGTTGTGTACCGCATCGTGGAGACCATCCGCACCCAGCAATCCATCTACAAGCAAGCCGGTTCGGTGCATGGGTGCGCGCTGTTCTCGAACGAAGGTGAGCTGCTGTATTTTGTGGAGGACGTTGGGCGCCACAATGCGGTTGACGCCATCGCCGGCATGATGTGGCTGGACGGGATGGGCGGCGCCGACAAGGTGTTCTACACCACCGGGCGCCTCACGTCAGAGATGGTGATCAAGGGCGCGCAGATGGGCATTCCCTTCCTGCTGTCGCGCTCCGGCACCACCCAGATGGGTCATATGGTGGCAGGCAGGGTAGGCATGTCGCTGTTGGCGCGCTGCACCGGCAAGCACTTCCTGCTCCTGCACGGGCATGATCGGCTCGTGTTCGAACCTGGCCTGCCCGACCCCAATCTCAAACCTCTCTGATGCTCGACGCGACACACGCCGCCTTTCTGCTGCTGCTCTCCGGTGACGCCCAGCTGTGGCGCATCATCTGGATATCGCTCACGACCAGCGTTGTGGCTTTGATGATCGCGGCGCCTTTGGCCATCGGCGCCGGCTATGCCGTTGCCAGTTGTCGCTTTCCGGGGCGGCGGGTTGTGATCTGGCTGGTGCAAGCAGCGCTGTCGCTTCCCACTGTGCTGATCGGCCTTTTATTGTATTTGCTGCTGTCGCGCCAGGGACCGCTGGGCGCATGGCAGCTGCTGTTCACGCAGGCAGGGGTGGTACTGGGGCAGGTGGTGATCGCCCTGCCGATACTGATTGCCTTCACGCTGGCGGCGGTGCAGGCGGCCGATCCACGCTACGCCGAAACCGCAGTCGCACTGGGCGCTACGCGCTGGCGTACCATGTGGACCGTGCTGCATGAGGTGCGCTTTGGCGTGGTGGCGGCCATCATCAGCGGCTTTGGCCGGGTGATCTCGGAGGTTGGCTGTGCGTTGATGGTGGGTGGGAATATCGCCGGCGAGACGCGAACGATTACGACTGCCATCGCGCTGGAAACAAGCAAGGGCGAATTCGCCCAGGGCATAGCGCTTGGCATGGTGCTGATTGCACTGGCGCTCCTGATGAACGGTGCACTCATGTTCCTGCAGGGCGATGTCCACGGCACGCGAGGCTTCCGGTGAGCGCACTGCTGACGGCGGAGCGCTTGCGCAAGTGGCACGCTGGGCGGCTCCTGCTCGATATTGATAACTTGTCGATTGATGCCGCAAGCGCTTATGTGCTCACTGGCGTCAACGGTGCGGGCAAGAGCACCTTGCTGCGTGTTCTGGCTGGCCTGGATGTAGCCGACGCCGGCGCTGTGGCGTGGCAGGGAAAGCCAGTGGTGCTGGCACCGTATCCCAGCACGCTGCGCGCGGCCGTCGTGTACGTGCACCAGCATCCGATCATGTTTTCCACCAGCGTCGCGGATAATGTCGGCTACGGTCTCGCCGCGCGCGGCGTGGCAAAGGCGGATATCGCGCGCAAGGTCAAAGAGGCAGTGGCGTGGGCCGGGGTCGCGCACTTGCGCAGCACCCACCCGGCCGCGCTGTCCGGCGGCGAAAAGCAGCGCGTGGCGCTTGCGCGCGCACGCGTGCTGGAACCACAGCTGCTGCTGCTTGACGAGCCGACCGCAAACCTGGACGGTGCGGCGCGAGCAGGTGATTGCCCTGATCCCGGCCTTGATGCATGCAGGGACAACAGTGATCATGGCCTGTCATGACCGAGATCTGATCAACCTGCCCGGCGTGCGGCGGCTGAAACTGCGCGACGGCCGGCTGGAGTACAAATGAACTTACTCGAATCGATTTTCCACCACAGGCGACAGCTCGTGTGCGCGCTGGTTGCCCTCACATGGCCGCTTGGCGCGACGGCGCAGTCCACGATCCGCATGTCTACCACTACCAGCACCGACAATTCCGGCCTGCTTGCCTACCTGCTGCCAGCCTTCCAGGCCAAAAGTGGCATCAAGGTGCACGTCATTGCAGTTGGCAGCGGCAAAGCGCTGGAACTGGCAAAGCGGGGCGATGTGGATGTGACGCTGGTGCATGCGCGCGGCGCCGAAGACGCCTTCGTCGCCTCTGGCCACGGCGTCGACCGGCGCGACGTGATGCATAACGATTTCGTGCTGGCTTGTCCAGCCTCCGATCCAGCCCGCCTGCGTGGCGAAAAGGACGTGATTGCCGCCTTTCGCAAGCTGGCATCGAGCCCCGTCAGGTTCATCTCCCGTGGCGACGACTCGGGCACCGACATCATGGAAAAAAGCTACTGGAAGCTTGCGGGTACCATGCCGCCGGCGGGACGCTACCTGTCATCGGGTCAGGGCATGGGTGAAGTGCTGACCATGGCCGCAGAACTGCAGGCGTGCACCTTGACCGACCGCGCCACATTCGCTACGTTTCAGGCCAAAACCGGGCTGGATGTGATGGTGCAGGGCGACCGCCGCATGCGCAACCCCTACGGCATCATTGCCGTCAATCCCGCGCGCCACGCTGGTGTCAATTACCGTGGCGCGCGCGCGCTAATTGACTGGATCACGTCGCCGGAAGGACAGACAAGGATCGGCACCTTCCGGGTGAAGGGCCAACAGCTGTTCTTCCCGTCAGCGCCTGCGGCGCCCTGACAGGTTAGCGGATGGGTCAGCGCTCGCTCGGCAGCAGGAAGCTCTCCTGCCGGCAGCTGTTATACGAGCGCTTGATCTGGCCCTCGCTGCAGGTGCGTGAGCGGCCAGCCTTGTTGTAGCACACCTGGATTTCTGACAAAAAGCGTCCGCCGTCGCGGCAGAATGGCAGCACTGCATTGACGACCATGCCCGGATTGGCAGCGCGGAATGCCTGCACCAGCTCACCGGGACTGACACGCACAGGGCCGGCGGGGCGCTGGTAGGCCGCAGGAATTCGCAGCGAATCCTTCATCTGGGCCGAGAGCTTGAAATAGGTCACGGGATCGAGGCCGGAGCAGGTGCCGTGGCGACGCCACTCGTGCGCAGCGAGGCGGGGCGATGCGAAGATGGGCGCGTATTCCCGGCGAATTGGCTCGGGCAGGCGCTGCGCTGCGCAATCGGACGGATATCCCTTTTCGTACTGTGGCCACAGCCCGTGCAGCACAAAGCCTAGCCCACGGCCGCACTGATGGGGATCGCGATTGGTCGCGCAAAAGGACGGCGACCAGCTCATGGCCAGCGTGTAGAAATCGAAGTTGCCCGGGATGTCGCGCGGCCCCTTGGCCTGGGCTGCGCTGGCCAGGAAAAGGGAGGCTATGAAAGCAGTTCGAATCAAACGCATCGCGTTCTTTCAGGGGTGAATTGACGGGACCAGATTATAAGTCAAGCGCGCATGGGCCGGATATCGAGGAGTTCTGGCCACCGGCAAGGACTGGAATGATTGACAAGTACCTTATAAATCTGCAGACTGTTTTTCCCTGCGATGGCGCAGCCGGCCCCAACCCACGGCGGATAAGCATGTTCGACAATTTCAACCGCGCCTTCATCCGTGATCAGGTGGGCGCCCAGGGCCAGCCTGTGGCCTCATCGGCGGCCAGCAACCTCCATCGCGGTCACGCTGAGCTCAAGATCTTTCGTGAGCAATTTGGCGGAGCCTCCTTTTGCCGGGGCCTTTACCGGGCCGTGGCCGGCGCGGACCATGCCAATTTTGTCAATCGCATCAGGGATGCGTTTCCTGCTTACGCCGACCGCGTTTATCCACTCGCGTTCGACTGGCTTAACCGCGTTTTTTGCGCAGATTTTGGCCGCATTATCGATTCGCGGCCGCAGGTGACTATTTTCGGACACTTGAATGACGATGTGTGCGAGACACCAGTGGACGTACTTCGCTTTCACAACAACGACCTGATTGTCGAGCGTGACGGCCTGCTGCAAAGTGAACTATTCGAGGTCTGGCGCCGATCCAGAAAACTATCGCAACTGCCGTATGCGCAATGCGCCAGCTTCACTGTCCCTTTGTTCCTGGGTGGGGAATATGATGCTCACAACATGGATATGACCGACGCCGAGATGGATTGGGACATCACCGCCCAGTTACTCACTCAGGTCCGGCAAATGGACGACGGTGACCCGGTGAACGCCATCACGATTAACTAGTCCGGCCACATCAAAGTAATGTCGTACTTCTCTCGGCGATACGCTGATCTACCCGCGGCTAGATGCGCTCGCCGATGAGTTTCCAAGGATTAGCATGGATTTCACGGGCCTGATCGGCAAATTTCCGGTAAATCGTCCGCTCACAGAAATGGATCGCAAATATCAGCTGCGGCAAGACCTTCGGCTCGAGATTGCGCCTTCCGATCAGCTGGCGGTCATTCGCTTGAACTCGACATTTCTCGAGACCGTCGACAAATGGTACGGCTGGAGAGGCTTCACCACAGCGTTCGCGTTAACGGTGCTTTTAATGTTCGTCCCCGGATTTGGCCTTCTCGCTTTCGACTATATTCTCAAGTTGCTGGGCCTGGCGCCAACTAAGCTAAGCACGCAATCGCTGGCGACCTCGCTGCTATTTTTTGGTATTCTTCTGGCCCTGGTAGGCTGGAGCATGCTATCGCTACTGCGGAAGGAGAGTTTCGCCTACACGCATTACCCGGTCCGCTATAACCGGAAAGCAGGCATCGTCCATTACTTTCAGACAGATGGTGAGGTCCGGTCTGTGCCATGGCGCGATGTATTCTTTACAGTGGTCCCGGGCAGTAATTTCTGGGCGATACGTGGGCATGTGCTTGGCATCGACAATAAAACAGTGCTGGATACATTTGCTGTAGGCCCGGCTGGGTCGATAAAAAGTCATCTCGCTGATCCAGCGACCAAACAGTACGAATTTCCAGATGCAGTACGCGCTCATTGGGAGTTCATTCGCCGCTACATGGAAGAAGGTCCCGCCGAACCGAACCGTATTGTTCACTTCTGTGTGCCGGTTAGCGATAGCAAGGAAACACCAGCTGCCGGTTTTCGCCGAGTATTCGCCAATTTTGCCGGCTCTTCACTTCTGTTCCGGATCGTGATTGCCCCATTTTGTTTGTGGGTTATCCTGGGGCGCTTGTTTGCGACGGCGACCAGCAAGCTGCCGCAATGGCCAGCGGAAATTGAAGATGCCTGTGCAATTGAACCACACGACCCCTACGCCATTCGGGGCGATGCAAAGAACGATCGTCGTCCGGACAAAGGCTTCGCCTGAACGTGGGCGCCCTGTCCCTTACATCAAAATAACGTCGTACTGCTCCTGATGATAAGCCGACTCCACCTGCAGGGAGATGCGCTTGCCGATGAAGTCACCGAGCATGGCCAGGTGCTGTGACTCCTCTTCCAGGAACAGGTCCACCACTTCTTGCGAGGCGAGGATGCGGAATTCGCGCGGGTTGAACTGCTTCGCCTCGCGCATGAGTTCGCGCAGGATTTCGTAGCAGATGGTGCGGCTGGTCTTGACCTGGCCCTTGCCGGAGCACGCGGGGCAGGGCTCGCACAGGATGTGGGCCAGCGATTCGCGCGTGCGCTTCCTCGTCATTTCCACCAGTCCCAGCGCCGAAAAGCCGGACACGGATACCTTGGTGCGGTCGCGCGACAGCGTCTTCTTCAGCTCCTGCAGCACCGCGTTGCGATGCTCGTTGTTCTCCATGTCGATGAAGTCCAGGATGATGATCCCGCCCAGGTTACGCAAGCGCAGCTGGCGCGCGATCGCATGCGCCGCTTCCAGGTTGGTCTTGAAAATGGTATCGGCAAAATTGCGTCCGCCGACAAAGCCGCCGGTATTGACGTCGATGGTGGTCATGGCCTCGGTCTGGTCGACGATCAGGTAGCCGCCCGATTTCAGGTCCACGCGCCGGCCCAGCGCGCGCAGGATCTCTTCTTCCACGCCATACAGGTCAAACAGCGGGCGCTCGCCCGTGTAGTGCTGCAGGCGTGTCAGCTCGCTGGGCGTGTAGGCCTGCGCAAACTCCACCAGCTTCACGTAGTTCTCGCGGGAGTCAACCTGAATGGTCGCCGTTTCATCGTGCACGAAGTCTCGCAGCACGCGCTGGGCCAGGCTCAGGTCCTGGTACAGCAGGCTGGTGGCGGGCTTGGTGCGCGCGCCATGGATGATGGCCGCCCACGTCTTGCGCAAATAGTCCACGTCTGCCGCCAGGTCGGTGTCGCTCGCTTCTTCGGCCATGGTACGCACGATGTAGCCGCCTTTTTCTTCCGCCGGCAGCAGGCTTTGAAGGCGATGGCGCAGCAGTTCGCGCTCGGATTCCTTTTCGATCTTTTGCGAGATGCCGATATGGCGGTCCTGTGGCAGGTACACCAGCATGCGCCCGGCAATCGAGATCTGGGTCGACAGGCGCGCGCCCTTGGTGCCGATGGGGTCCTTGATTACCTGGACGGTCAGCACCTGGCCGTCGAACAGCACCTTCTCGATCGGCGTTGGCGCCACGTTGGGGCTGTCGTGATTGCGCGCTTCCCAGATATCGGCCACGTGCAAAAACGCCGCCCGTTCCAGGCCTATATCGATAAAGGCGGACTGCATTCCCGGCAGGACCCGCACCACCTTGCCCGAATAGACGTTGCCCGCCAGGCCGCGCGTAAGCGTGCGCTCGATGTGCAGTTCCTGCACGGCGCCTTGCAGGATGAGCGCCACGCGCGTTTCCTGCGGGGTGATGTTGATCAGGATGTCTTCGTTCATGGGTCGGTGCGGCCGCGTGCCTGGTAAATGCAATAGCCATGATGATACACGGGCGGGCCGCCCCCTGGGGCAGGGGGGCGGTCAGGCCAGGGGGATGCCGGCCTGGCGCAGCAGTTTGGCCGTTTCGTACAGCGGCAAACCCATAATGCCGGAGTGGCTGCCTTCAATATGCTCCACGAACAGGGCGGCCAGGCCCTGGATGCCATAGCCGCCAGCCTTGTCATACGGCTCCTGCGTGGCGCAGTAAGCCTTGATGGAAGCGGCAGAGAGGGTGGCAAAGCGCACCTGCGAGACCTGGGTAAGCTGCTCGGTCATGTTGGTATGCTGGACCGCGATGGAGGTCAGCACTTCGTGCGTGCGGCCGGAGAGGCGCTCGAGCATGGCCACCGCTTCTTCGCGGCTGGCAGGCTTGCCGAGGATTTCGCCATCGATGGTGACGGTGGTGTCGGCCGACAGGACCGGCCGCACCGGCAGGCGGCGATTCTGGACAATGGACCAGGCAAAGGCTGACTTTTCCAGCGCCACGCGGGCCACGTAGTCGATGGCCGATTCACCGGGGAGGATGGTTTCAGTCACATCAGGGCCGCGCGGGGTATCGTTGCGCAGCATGAGCAGTTCAAAGTCCACGCCGATCTGACGCAGCAGTTCGCGCCGCCGTGGGCTCTTGGACGCGAGGTAGATTTTCTTGTCGATCGGTTTCATCGGATGGTGGTCTTTCAGACGCGATGATAAGGGTGATTCTGCGTGATCGACCACGCCCTATACAACTGCTCCGCCAGCATAACACGCACGATGCCATGGGGGAGCGTCATTGAACTAATGCGAATCAGGCCTTCGGCGCGCGCCTTCAGTTCCGGATCAAGCCCGTCCGCGCCACCGATCAGAAAAGCGGTGTCGCGTCCATCCTGCTGCCAGTTCATGAGCTGCTGGGACAGGCCGACACTGGTCAGGTCCTTGCCCCGTTCGTCGAGCGCGATGATGCGCACGTTCTTTGGCAGCGCCGCTTCAATGCGTTCGCGTTCGAGCGCCATGGCGGTGGCCGCCGTCTTGCTGCCCGAACGTTCCACTGGCTTGATTTCCTTGAGCACGATGCGCAGCTCGGGCGGCATGCGCTTCGTGTACTCGGTAAAGCCGGTCTCGATCCAGGCCGGCATCTTGTGGCCCACCGCAGCGATAATAAGCTGCATGGGCGCTTACTCTTCGGTCTTCTTGACGCGCTTGATGACCTTCTTGGCTGGCGCTTCGGTGGCCGGCTTGGCCACTTTCTTGGCCGCTGCCTTCTTGGGCGGCAGTTCCTTGAGGGCCTTGACGGCTGCCGTTTCGGACTTGCTTGGCGCGACCTTGACCACCTTGCCCGCTGGTGCGGCAGCCTTCTTGGCGGCGGCGCGCTTCGGCTTTTCGTCCGTCACATCTGCTTTCTTCACGGCCGTCTTGCGCTCGCGTACGGGCTTGACTTCCGGTGCTTCCTGGGTTGCTGCCAGGTGCTTGGACTTTGGCTTCGCTTCGGCGGCATCAGCCGCTTCCGGCGTCGACTTGCGCTTGGCGGCGCCCAGCTTGACCGGCTTGTCGCCCCAGATTTCCTCGAGGCGGTAGTACTGGCGGATGGCCGGCTGCATGATGTGGACGATCATGTCGCCCAGGTCGACCAGCACCCATTCGCCGGTGTCTTCGCCTTCGATGCCGACCACGTCGCCGCCGGCACCCTTGACCTTGTCACGGACCGAGGCGGCCAGCGCCTTGGTCTGGCGGTTGGATGTGCCCGAGACCACGACGATGCGGTCGAACAGGCTGGTCAGATGCATGGTGTCGAACAGCTGGATGTCCTGGCCTTTGATGTCTTCGAGCGCGTCGACGACGAGGGATTGTAATTTTTTGATATCCATTAGGTTTTGTATAAATTATGTTGTTGAATATAGTCTAGCACTACCGGGGAAACAAGCGAGTTTGCCTGCTCGCCCCGTTGTAACGCTGCACGCACCTGCGTCGATGAGATGTCCACTGCCAGGTGCTCGGCCAGGTACACATGGCCGCTCGGGGTGTTACGCAACTGCGCCAGGTTGGCCTGGCGCTGCTGAAGTTCTTTGGCCACCGGTTTGGGCAGCGACGCCGTTTCCAGTGAATAGCCGGGACGGGCTGCGACCCCAATGTGGGCCAGCGCGAACAGCGCATGCCAGTCGTGCCAGGTGTCGAGATGGCGCAGCTGGTCGGCGCCCATCAGAAACACGATCGAGGCGTCGGCGCCGAGTTCGGCGCGCACATTGCGCAGCGTGTCGATGGTGTAGGTCGCGCGGGTGCGTTCAATCTCCTGGCGGTCCAGCGTGATGGCGAGCCCGGCGTCGGCAAAGGCCAGTTCCAGCATGGCGATGCGCTGTTCGGCGCTGGCGACCAGGCCATTTTTCTTCTGCCATGGGTTACCTGCGGGGATGACGCGCAGCTGGTCGCACTGCAGCAGCCTGGCAAACAGCGCGCCAAGCGCTACATGGCCGTGATGGACCGGGTCGAAACTGCCTCCCAGCAGCGCGACGCAGAACGTCACGTCTGGAGCCAGTCGCGATGCACCAGGAAGTCGGTGTATAGCGCCGCTTCCTTGCTGCCGGGTGCGGGATGCCAGTCGTAGCGCCATTTGACGATCGGTGGCATCGACATCAGGATCGCTTCAGTGCGTCCTCCCGACTGCAGGCCAAACAGGGTGCCGCGGTCAAAGACCAGATTGAATTCGACATAGCGGCCGCGCCGGTAAGCCTGGAAGTCGCGTTCGCGCTCGCCGTAAGGCTGGTCCTTGCGGCGCTCCAGGATCGGCAGGTAGGCGTCCAGGAAGCTGTTGCCGACGCTTTGCATCATGGCGTAGCTGGCCTCGAAACCGGGGGCATTGAAGTCGTCAAAGAAGATGCCGCCCACGCCGCGCGGTTCCTTGCGGTGCTTGAGGTAGAAGTAGTCGTCGCACCACTTCTTGAAGCGTTCGTGCAGGTCTTCTCCAAATGGCGCGAGTGCATCGCGGCAGGTGCGGTGGAAGTGGCGGGTGTCTTCTTCACTGCCGTAGTAGGGTGTCAGGTCCATGCCGCCGCCGAACCACCACACCGGGTCGAGGCCTTCGGCGGTGGTGGTAAAGAAGCGCACGTTCATGTGAACCGTGGGCGCGTAGGGGTTGCGCGGATGGATCACGAGCGAAACGCCCATGGCTTCCCACGAGCGGCCTGCCAGTTCCGGGCGGCCAGCGGCCGCTGATGGCGGCAGGTTCGAGCCCATCACGTGCGAGAAATTGCAGCCGCCTCGTTCGATGACGTTACCTTCCTCGATCAGGCGCGAAATGCCGCCGCCGCCTTCGGGGCGCTCCCATGCGTCGCGCAGGAAGGGCTTGCCATCGACCGCTTCGAGCGCGGCAACTATGCGCGACTGAAGATCGAGGAGCCAGGCCTTGACGAGAGCAGGGGTGGGAGCAGACATGCGGGCGGGAAAAGAAAAAGTGAGGACGAATTGTACACTGCCCGTCACTTTTATGATATGGCGCGGCGCCGGCAGCGAGGTTGCCGGCGCCGCGTGATCGGCGTGCGGCGCTGCCGCTTCGAGCGGGAAGGCCGGGCGCAGTGCAAGAGGTTACGGTGTCTGGCCTATGGTGCGAGTCAAGAATTTCTCCATGCGGGTGAAGAAATCGATGCGGTTTTCCGGCAGTACAAAGCCATGGCCCTCGTTTGGGTAAACCACCCATTCCACATTCGGGTTGGTATGCTTGACGGCTTCATAGAATTTGTTGCCGTGGTACTGAGGCACGCGCCGGTCGGCGCCGCCGTAGGCAAGCAGCAAGGGCTGCTTGATACGCGCGGCGTGCACCAGTGGCGAGGTCGCCTTCAACTGCTCGGCGTCCTTGACCACGTCACCGATCAGGGTGGGCATCCCGTACTTGCGATACTGGTCCGATGTGTCGTTCTCAAAGCTCCAATGGCCATTGTGGATGAGCGAAATGTCGGTCACACCCACCCAGTTGATGCCGCATTTGAACAGGTCCGGATCCTTGATCAGTCCCATCAGGGTGGCATAGCCGCCGTAGCTGGCACCGGCAATGCAGATGCGCTTGCCGTCGGCGATGCCTTGTTCAATGGCCCATTTGGCGCCGTCGGCCAAGTCGTCCTGCATGGCCAGGCCCCATTGGCGCCAGCCGGCGCGGTAGTGTTTGGCGCCAAGACCTGTGGTACCGCGAAACGATGGCTCAAGCACAGCATACCCGCGCGATGCCAGAAATTGCGAGGTCGGGTCCCAGCCCCACACGCTGCCGCGGACATAAGGTCCGCCATGGACCAACACCACCATGGGCAGCTTGCTGCGCTTGCCTGCGGGCAGGGTCAGCAGGGCGGGGATGGTCAGGCCGTCGCGGGCCTTGTAGCTCACGGCGTCCTGGCGGCCCATTTGTTCAGGCACGATTTCCGGATGGCTATTGCCGATCATGCGGAACGCTTTGCTGGCCGTGTTGTACAGCAAGAATGAACGCGGGCGCACGTCCGAAAATGCTTCTACCAGCACCCAGTCGCTTTCCGGGCGCCGTGGCCGCGTAATGGTGTTGATCGTGTCGCCAAGCTTTTGGTCAATTTCTGCCTGCAGCGCTTTCATGCGCGGGTCGATCCAGTGCGTACTGAGCGCGTCGGTGATGAACCGGAAGCCCTGCAAGACGCCTTTGTTCATGATCAGGCCGCCATTGAAATCGTAGCCGGTAGTTTCGATCAATGGTTCATCGCTCAGTTTGCCGGTAGCCGTGTCATAGGCGTGCACCGCGCGCGTATCCCGGTCTTTCCCTGCCAGCACATACAGCGTGCCATCGGCGCCGAATGCCAGGGGATCGATGCTGCCCTGGCCCCCGATAAAGGCGTTGAAGGAGGCAATTTCCTTCCATTCGTCGGTCTCCCGCTGGCGAAGGTAGATCAGCTGGTTTTGTTCCTTGAACGCGATGGCCACGCGCGGCTCGCCTTCATGGTCGAGAAGCCAGCTACGCGCGTGTTCCGGCCCCTTGACCCGGCTCCAGAAACCCGTGACGGTATTGAGCAACAGCAACTGCGTATGCATGCGGTCGCGATTGCCAAATTCGGTCGTCTGAACATAGACCGAGTCGGCGTTCTGCAAGCCAGGCTGGGAGGTCATGAAGGTGTAGGGCGACAGCATCCGCCCGCCGGTTCTGGTGCCCGTGCTGTATTGATGCTGCCGTGCAGCGAGCTGGCGCATGGCCGAGCCATCGATATTGGCGGCATACAGGCCGGGGTTGTGGGTGACCTCGCCTTGCGCCTGCTGGTGGTCGGTCACGTTATATATGAGCCGCTGATCATTGACCCACTGGAAGGCATTGATATCGGCATCGCCAAAACTAGCTGTGGCATGGACCTTGTTGGTGGCAAGATCGATGACGCGCAGGGCATCGCGCTTACCGGGCGTGCCCACCACGATGGCGAGGAATTTGCCATTGGGCGACAAGGCTGGGCGCGAGAAGCGCGCATTGCTAAAGAAGTGCTCAATGGGGGGCGCAGTGGCGGCCTGCACGGGCAGCATCAGGGAGGCAGTTGCCAATAACGCGGCCGTGCAGCGGCACAGCGTCAGGTAGAGAGGCGATGGCATCAAGGCTCCGAGCGTGAAGAAGTTGTAGAGCGGAAAATTATAACTGTGCAGTGACTGGCAAGGCGATCAAATTGTTGCTTTTCGGCTATTGCGTTGGTTTCTGGTCAAGGTGTTTGGCAAAGACTTGGTGCCGGCGCGCAGAGGGCATGACGGTGCTGCGGCGCCTGCCAAATTCTACGTGTCGCAGTACGCACCGTTTGGGTTTGCGCAAATAGTGCGTCATGCGACTTCCATCAACGCCAAACATGTGGGGCGGCCAGGTGCCTGGCAAAAAAAAAGGGGCCGGTGGCCCCTGGATGCTGCCGGTGCGGGGGAATTAGTGCTTGAGCCCGCGCCAGCCGATGTCGCGCCGCAACTGCGCGCCGTTGAAGTGGATCTGGTCGACCGTTTCATAAGCCTGCTTCTGCGCCATCTTGATACTGTCGCCCAGGCCCACCACGCATAGCACGCGGCCACCGCTGGTCTGCAGCTTGCCGTCCACAATCTGGGTGCCGGCGTGGAAGGTGATGCTTTCCGGCGTTTCCGGCGGAATGCCGTCGATGACGTCGCCCTTGCGTGGGCTGTCCGGATAGCCGGCTGCCGCCATGACAACGCCCACGGCGGTCCGGCGGTCCCATTCCAGTTCCACCGCATCGAGCGTGCCGTTGCAGGCGTGTTCCATCACGGTCACCAGATCACTCTTGAGACGCGCCATGATCGGCTGCGTTTCCGGGTCGCCCATGCGGCAGTTGAATTCCAGCGTACGCGGGTTGCCCTTGTCGTCGATCATCAGGCCGGCGTACAAAAAGCCGGTGAACACGATCCCATCCTTGGCCATGCCGTTGACGGTCGGGTTGATGATCTCGCGCATCACGCGCGCATGCATGGCCGGGGTGACGATGGGGGCAGGGGAGTAGGCACCCATGCCGCCCGTGTTGGGGCCTTGGTCCTGGTCGCGCAGGCGCTTGTGATCCTGGCTGGTGGCCAGCGGCAGCACGTTCTTGCCGTCGCACATGACGATGAAGCTGGCTTCTTCGCCGGCCAAAAATTCCTCGATCACAATGCGGGCACCAGCATCGCCATAGCGGTTGTCTGCCAGCATGTGGTCCACCGCGCTGTGCGCCTCGTCCAGCGACATGGCCACCACCACGCCCTTGCCGGCAGCCAGGCCGTCAGCCTTGATGACAATCGGCGCGCCTTCCTGGTCGATGTAGGCATGGGCCAGTTCGGCATCGGTAAAGCTCTGGTACTTTGCCGTCGGAATATTGTGGCGCTGCATGAACGCCTTGGCGAAATCCTTGGAGCTCTCCAGCTGGGCGGCGTCACGCGTCGGGCCAAAGATCTTCAGGTTACGGCTGCGGAAAATATCGACGATGCCGGCTGCCAGCGGCACTTCCGGCCCCACTACCGTCAGACTGATGTTTTCAGCCTGCGCGAAGTCGGCCAGGGCGACCGGGTCGCTCATGTCCACATTGACCAGGCGAATGTCGCGCGCCGTGCCGCCATTGCCGGGGGCAACGTAGACCATTTGAATACGTTCCGATTGGGCCAGTTTCCAGGCCAGGGCATGTTCACGGCCACCAGAGCCGACTACCAGGATTTTCATAAAGTGCTCAGTCTTCGATCAGGGCGTTGGTATAGACTTCCTGTACATCGTCGAGGTTCTCGAGTGCATCGAGAATTTTTTGCATCTTGACGCCATCTTCGCCCGAGAACACAGTCTCGGTGGCCGGCTTCATGATAATTTCGGCCACTTCGGCCTTGAAGCCCGCCTTTTCCAGCGCATCCTTGACGGTGGCAAAGGCAAACGGGTCGCATACCACTTCAAAGCCGCCTTCTTCGTCGGCGATCACGTCGTCGGCGCCTGCTTCCAGCGCGCATTCCATCAGCTTGTCTTCGTCGGTGCCCGGTGCGAACAGGAACTGGCCGCAATGCTGGAACATGAAGGCGACCGAACCTTCGGTACCCATGTTGCCGCCATGCTTGTTGAAAGCGTGACGTACTTCCGCCACCGTGCGCACGCGGTTGTCGGTCATGCAGTCGACGATGATGGCGGCGCCGCCAATGCCGTAGCCTTCGTAACGCACCTCTTCATAGTTCACCCCTTCCAGGCCGCCCGAGCCGCGCTGGATGGCGCGGGTGACATTTTCTTTCGGCATGTTGGCATCGGCAGCCTTGTCTACCGCCAGGCGCAGGCGTGGGTTCGCGGCAATGTCAGCCCCGCCCATGCGCGCCGCGACGGTGATCTCCTTGATCAGGCGGGTCCAGATTTTGCCGCGTTTAGCGTCCGTTGCGGCCTTTTTGTGCTTGATATTGGCCCATTTGCTGTGTCCAGCCATGTCGAAAATTCCTTAGACGGTATGCAAGAGTGGCCGACATTTTACCATGGGGCCGGCCAAAAAATTGCGGCCCCAAGCTCGCCTTGCCGATTCGCTTTACAATCATGGCATGAGCAAAATGATCAGTGCCGGTTCCGTTCCCGCCCTCCCACGCCCGGCATTGATGACTGGCCTGACACTGGCCATCGGCGGCGCGGTGCTGTTTTCCGCCAAGGCCATCGTGGCCAAGCTGCTTTACCGCTACCAGGTCGATGCCGTCACCGTGGTCGCCTTCCGCATGCTGTTTTCGCTGCCCCTGTTTGCGGCCGTGGCCATCTGGAATATGCGCACCAAGGAGCCGCTCTCGACTGGCGACCGGTGGCGCCTGCTGTTTCTTGGACTGGTGGGATATTACCTGTCCAGCACCCTGGACTTCCTGGGCCTGCAATACATCAGCGTGGGACTGGAGCGGCTGCTGCTGTTCCTGACGCCGACCTTTGTCCTGCTGTTCAGCTCCATATTCCTCAAGCAGCGCATCAGTGGCCTGCAGTGGCTTGCGCTTGCCACCTCCTATTGCGGCATCGTGCTGGTGGTGGCGCATGACCTGCACAGCGGCATGCGCAACGTGGCGCTGGGGTCCATGCTGGTACTGGGTTCGGCGCTTGCCTACGCCGTCTATCTGATCCAGTCGGGCGAACTGGTGCGCCGCATCGGCGCAGTACGGCTGGTGTCGTATGCCATGTGCGTGGCCAGCGCGGCCTGCATTGCCCAGTTTCTCGTGCTGCGTCCCGTGTCGCTGCTGGTCCAGCCGGCGCCCGTGTACTGGCTGTCGCTGGCCAATGGGATCTTTTGTACCATTTTCCCGGTCTTTATGACCATGGTGGCCGTGCAGCGCATTGGCGCGGGCACCGCCTCCCAGGCCGGCATGATCGGCCCCGTCTCCACGCTGTTCCTGGGCGCGCTGGTGCTCGGCGAAGCGATTACCGTGATCCAGCTGGCCGGCACCGTGCTGGTCCTGGCTGGCATCTATTTGTTGTCGAGGAAGAAGTGACATGAAACCACGCATTGCCCTGATCGCGCACGACAAGAAAAAGGACGACATGATTACGCTGGCGGCCGAGTACCTGGATTTCCTCCAGGGCTGCACGCTGATTGCCACCGGCACCACGGGCGGGCGCCTGGCCAACGAGCTGGGCCTGACCGTGGACCGCAAGCAGTCCGGTCCCTTTGGCGGCGACCTGCAAATTGGTACCATGCTGGTGGAAGGCCACATCGATGCCGTCATTTTCCTGCGCGACCCCATGACGCCCCAGCCGCACGAGCCGGACATCAATGCACTGGTGCGCGCCTGCGACGTGCACGACGTGGCCTGTGCCACCAATATTTCAACGGCCCACATGCTGCTGTGCCACCTGAAGATGGCAGCGAAGAAAAAGGAACTGACATGATGGCAAAGGCAATACGGGTGCACCGCACCGGCGGCCCGGAAGTAATGGAACTGGTCGATGTCGACGTGGGCGCGCCGGGCCCGGGCGAGGCGCTGGTGCGCCACGCAGCCATCGGCGTGAACTTTATCGACTGCTATTTCCGCTCCGGCCTGTATCCCCAGCCCCTGCCGGGCGCCCTGGGCATGGAAGGCGCCGGTGTGGTGGAAGCGGTGGGCGCGGGCGTGACCCATGTGAAAGCGGGCGACCGCGTGGCCTATGCGGGCCGTCCCAACGGGGCGTATGCGGAGGCCCGCGTGATGCCGGCCGATATCCTGCTCAAGCTGCCGGACAGCATGTCGTTCGAGACGGGCGCGGCCATGATGCTGCAGGGACTGACCGTCCAGTACCTGTTTCGCCGCACTGCCCAGCTCAAGCGGGGCGACACCATCCTGTTTCATGCCGCCGCCGGCGGGGTGGGCCTGATTGCCTGCCAGTGGGCCAAGGCACTGGGCGTCAACATGATTGGCACTGTGGGTTCCGAAGAAAAGGCTGAACTGGCGCGCGCACACGGCTGCACCCATGTAATCAACTACAACACGGACAATTTCGTGGAGCGGGTCAGGGACATCACGGATGGCAAGATGGTCTCCGTCGTGTATGACTCCATTGGCAAGGATACCTTCACCGGTTCGCTCGATTGCCTGCAGCCACTGGGACTGATGGTCAGCTTCGGCAATGCGTCCGGGCCCGTGCCGGATTTTTCACTGGGCGAACTGTCCGCGCGCGGGTCGCTGTTCATTACCCGGCCCACGCTGTTTGCCTACGCCGCCAAACGGGCCGACCTGGAAGCCATGGCGGCCGACCTGTTCGAGGTCGTCTCCAGCGGCGCGGTCAAGATTGAGGTGCACCAGCGTTATCCGCTGGCCGATGTGGCGCGCGCGCATGCCGATCTGGAAGCGCGCCGGACCACCGGTTCGTCGGTGCTGCTGCCATGAGCGCGCCGGAAAAGAAAAACGGCGAACACGATGGTTCGCCGAAATTCGGACGCTTGCTGATCGTCCTGATCCTGTCGGTCCTGCTGGTGGTGGGGATCACCTTTGCCTCGCTGGCAATGGTGACCTGACCGGGTACTCAGTCTTCGCGCTTCAGTTCCACGGTGCGCGCCACCCCGCTCACGCCAGGGAAACCGGTAAAGGCGCTTTGCACCAGGGCCGGCATCACGACCGGCGTGGAGCGCTCGCGGCTGGTGTTATGGACCGTCACGTCAAACAGGCGGCGGCCGTCGTTGGCCGATTTGATGGCAAGCTGCAGCTCGCGCTTGTAATGGTGCTGGACACTGACCGTGTAGGCAGGGATGCCGGTCCAGAACGGATCATAAAACGGGCTGTACCAGCCGCCCCAGTAGCGCCGCCCGCCCCAGTAAGGACGGTAGAAAGGATGGCCGAAGCCAATGCGCGGATGATATTGCATCGGATACATCGGTTCAATCACGCGCACCGGGATATCGGTGGTCATGAAGCGCATGGCCACCTTCAGGTTGGGCGTGCTGCCGGACGCGGCTTCGCGAAAGCCCAGGCGTGCCAGTTCCTTGCGCACCAGCCCCTGATAGCTGCGCAATTCCAGCGTGTCTTCCTGGGCCTGGGGCGCGTCAAAGGCATAACTCTTGTCAGCCATGGCGGCGGGCCACTCGTGAAAGGTCGTGACATCGCTGCGGATGGTGGTGGCACAGCCACCGAGCAGGAGCGACAGCGACGCGGCTGCCGCCATAAACAGGCGTTTCATCATATTCTCCGTCTTCACTTCCACTAACCCAAGAGCCACTGTACGGCTCGTTGCCGCTGGTTCTCGAGCAATTTTACAGACTGTTACCCTCCGCACATGGACGAAACACGCAGAGCGGGCGCTGCACTGTTGCGGTATTGGTAAAATAGACGCCCATCCAACGTCACAGCAGAGTTTCCCATGCGCACAGACATCCCCCAGACCATCTACCGGAAAGATTACACGGCACCGGCCTATTGGGTTGACACTGTCGAGCTTGGTTTTGATCTCGATCCGGAGCGCACCATCGTGGCCAGCCGCCTGGTCATGACGCGCAATGCCGACAGCCCGGCGCGCGACATCGAACTGTACGGCGACAACCTGGAACTGGTGGCCCTGCGCATGAATGGCAAGGCGCTGGGCGAGCGCGACTATCGCATCGAGGCGGGCGTGCTATCCATTGCCAATGCGCCGGACAATGTGACGCTGGAAATTGAAACCATTACCTCGCCTGTCAAGAACACGACGCTCAACGGGCTGTACGTTTCCAACGGCAATTTCTTTACCCAGTGCGAAGCGGAAGGCTTCCGCGCCATCACCTATTTCCCTGACCGCCCCGACATCATGGCCCGCTACACCGTCATGCTGCGCGCCGACAAGGAGAAGTACCCGGTGCTGCTGTCGAACGGCAACCTGATTGAGGAAGGCGACCTGGGCGACGGGCGTCATTACGCCAAGTGGGAAGACCCGTTCAAGAAGCCTTCCTACCTGTTTGCGCTGGTGGCCGCGCGCCTGGTCTGCCAGGAAGAAACCTTCCGCCTGGCCGACGGCCGCGACGCCCTGCTGCAGGTGTGGGTGGAGGAGGGCAACCTCGACAAGACCGATTACGCCATGCAGTCGCTCAAGAACAGTATTCGCTGGGACGAAGAGCGCTTTGGGCTGGAACTGGACCTGGACCGCTTCATGATTGTTGCCGTGAGCGACTTCAACATGGGCGCGATGGAAAACAAGGGCTTGAACATTTTCAACACCAAGTTCGTGCTGGCCAATGCCCGCACGGCAACCGATGTCGACTATGCCGGCATCGAGGCGGTGGTGGGCCATGAATATTTTCACAACTGGACCGGCAACCGCGTCACCTGCCGCGACTGGTTCCAGCTGTCGCTCAAGGAAGGCTTGACCGTCTTTCGCGACCAGGAATTTTCGGCCGACATGATCGGTACCGAGAGCGGGCGCGCCGTGGGCCGCATCGAACAGGTACGCACCCTGCGCCAGGCCCAGTTTCCGGAAGATGCGGGTCCCATGGCCCATCCCGTGCGCCCCGACTCCTTTGTCGAGATCAACAATTTCTACACCGTGACGGTGTATGAAAAGGGCGCGGAAGTGGTGCGGATGTACCAGACCCTGCTGGGGCGCGACGGTTTCCGCAAGGGCATGGACCTGTACTTCGAGCGCCATGACGAGCAGGCCGTGGAGTGCGATGATTTCCGCGCCGCCATGGCCGACGCCAGCGGGCGCGACCTGACCCAGTTCGAGCGCTGGTACAGCCAGGCCGGCACGCCCGTGGTCCGCGCCAGGACGCGCTACGACCAGGATGCGCAGGCGTATGAACTGACCTTGTCGCAATCGTGCCCGCCCACGCCGGGCCAGGACCACAAGCTGCCCTTCCATATCCCGGTTGCCTTCGGCTTGCTGGGCGCGGACGGCCGCGACCTGCCCCTCACCATGGATGGCCAGGCGCTGGGCAAGACCACCGTGCTGGAACTGACCGAGGCGCAGCAGACGTTCCGCTTTACCGGCGTGCAGGACGCGCCCACGCCCTCGATCCTGCGCGATTTTTCCGCGCCCGTGGTGCTGGAATACGACTACAGCGACGAGCAGCTGTTGCACCTGTTTAGCCACGACAGCGATCCCGTCAACCGCTGGGAAGCGGGCCAGCGCCTGGCCATGAGCCGCCTGCTGAACCTGACGGCTGCCGTGGCCGACGGCGGCAAGCTGGCGCTGGACGACACCTTCATCGGCGCCATGCGCACCATTCTGGAAGACCAGTCCCTCGACGCCGGCTTTCGCGAGCAAGCCATCTTGCTGCCGTCGGAGAGCATGGTGGCCGACCAGATGGACATGGTCCATCCGCAGGCGATCCACCTGGCGCGCCAGTACATGCGCCGCACCATTGGCGAAGTGCTGCGCGAAAGCCTGCATGCCCAGTATCAGGCCAACCAGACCCCCGGCCCATACAGTCCGGATGCCATTTCGGCCGGCCGGCGCGGCCTGAAAAACCTGTGCCTGTCCTACCTTGCCACGGTGCAGGACGATGAAAGCCTGGCCCTGGCGCGCTTCCAGTACGATAATGCCGGCAACATGACGGACCGGATTGCGGCGCTGATCGCCCTGATCCACGCGCAAGCGGCAGGTGCCGATGAAGCACTGGAACATTTCTACCGCGAATTCGAGAGCGAAGCGCTGGTGATCGACAAGTGGTTCATGGTGCAGGGTGCGGCGCCCAACAATGGCGTGGAAGAAGTGCGGGCGCTGATGGGCCACAAGGCGTTCAACATGAAGAACCCGAACCGGGCGCGCAGCCTGATTTTTGCCTTCTGTAATAGCAACCCGGCCCGCTTCCATGCACCGGACGGCAGCGGCTACGCCTTCTGGGCCGAGCAAGTGATTGCGCTTGACGCCATCAACCCGCAGGTCGCCAGCCGCCTGGCGCGCTCCATGGACCGCTGGCGCCGCTACGCCCCGGCCTTGCAGGCGCACATGAAGCGTGCCCTGCAGCAGGTTGCCGGCATGAAAAAGCTGTCCAACGACGTGCGCGAAATCGTCACCAAGGCGCTGGCCAACTGAATGGCCGAGCCGGCAAAAGAATTTAAAACCAAGAAGGAAGTCCATGAAACGCGTCAGTCTTACGCAGCACCTGGTTGAAGAGCAACGCAACCACAATTCCATTCCCGCCGAACTGCGCCTGTTGATTGAAGTGGTCGCGCGCGCCTGCAAGACCATCAGCCATTCGGTGGGCAAGGGCGCCCTGGGCGACATTCTCGGCAGCGCCGATACCGAGAATATCCAGGGCGAAGTCCAGAAAAAACTGGACGTGATCTCCAACGAAATCCTGCTCGAAGCCAACGAGTGGGGCGGCCACCTGGCGGCCATGGCGTCGGAAGAAATGGAATCGATCCATCCCATTCCCAACCGCTATCCGATGGGCGAATACATGCTGCTGTTCGACCCGCTCGATGGCTCGTCCAATATTGACGTGAACGTCTCGATTGGCACCATCTTTTCCGTGCTCCGCGCGCCGGAAGGCATGGGCACGCCGACCGAACAGGATTTCATGCAGGCAGGCAGCATGCAGGTGGCGGCAGGTTACGCCGTGTACGGCCCGCAAACCATGCTGGTGCTCACCACCGGCAATGGCGTCAACTGCTTCACGCTGGACCGGGAAATGGGTTCGTGGGTGCTTACCCAGCGCAACATGCGCATTCCGGCCGAGACGCGCGAGTTCGCCATCAACATGTCCAATGCGCGCCACTGGCATGCGCCCGTGACCCGGTATGTCGATGAGATGCTGGCCGGCGACACTGGCCCGCGCGGCAAGAATTTCAATATGCGCTGGGTGGCGTCCATGGTGGCCGACGTGCACCGCATCCTCAACCGGGGCGGTATTTTCATGTATCCGGCCGACACGCGCGACACCTCCATGCCGGGCAAGCTGCGACTGATGTACGAAGCCAATCCCATGGCCATGATCGTCGAGCAGGCGGGCGGCGCCGCAACGGATGGGGTCCAACGCATCATGGATATTCCGCCGCAAAAACTGCATCAGCGTGTTCCCGTTTTCCTCGGCTCCAAGGCGGAAGTGGAGCGCGTGACGAGCTATCACACCGCCTGAAGCGCGCCTGAAGCGCCGTTTTTGGCGGAAAAAGCCAAAGTTTGCAGATTCGGACTAGCAACTGTACGCAATTTTTTGCTAGAATACGCGTCTTCGCCGATTTAGCTCAGTTGGTAGAGCAGTTCATTCGTAATGAAAAGGTCGCCAGTTCGATTCCGGCAATCGGCACCAGTACTTCGCATCAGGCACTTGCCTGATGCCTGGAAAACCCGCACCGCCACCAGCGCTGCGGGTTTTTTTGTGGTGCGCCCAGCATGGGCGCACTCCTGTGGGTGAAAGTCCCGCCGCGAGCTGACCACAGCGAGCGAAGTGAAGCGCAACTGCGGAAGAGTAATCGACCGTGGGGAGGAAGCGTGAATCGTAAATCATGAGCCGATGGACAAGAATCGCATAGAAGGCGCTGCCGAGCAGGGCGAGCGGGCCACAAACCGCGAAGCTCTTGTGGTCAAGGCGAGGCGGCGTAGATGCGGCGGCTGTGTGGTGAAGGAGTGCGGCCCTTACCTGGGGACGCCCTGCCTCACGTCTGAAAGGACGGCGGCATTGCCGTAGCAGGGTCTCAGCAGAGGTCATAGTAGTTGGTGGTAGCGCCGGGAAGGCTCGACCCCGCTAACGAAGGACCGAACGAGTAGGAGTGTTATCCGACATGTCGATGCGACAGGCAATGCGTCAGATGTCCGCGAAGGCGGGGCGGGAGGCCGTACGTCAGGGTGAAGCTCTGGCCGCAACTTCCAGCGACGAAGCTTGTTGCCCGCGACATGTGTCAGGAGACGCAGGATCAATGCTGCTGCGCGCAGCGTTGAGAAGAGAAAACCTGCTGCAGGCGTTCAAACGTGTGCGCGCCAACAAGGGCGCGGCCGGGGTGGATGGTCGGGATATCGACGAAACCTCTCGCTATCTGGCCGTGGCTTGGCCGGAGATACGTGAACAATTGCTGGCAGGGACGTACCGGCCTAGCCCGGTACGCAGGGTGACGATCCCCAAACCCGACGGTGGCGAGCGTGAGCTTGGCATCCCGACGGTGACGGATCGGCTGATCCAGCAGGCACTGCTCCAAGTGCTACAACCGATTCTTGATCCCACATTTAGCGAGCACAGCTACGGCTTCCGTCCGGGCCGGCGTGCGCAGGATGCGGTACTTGCCGCCAAAGCATATGTCCAATCGGGACGCAGGACCGTGGTGGATGTGGACCTGTCGAAGTTCTTTGACCGGGTCAACCATGACATCCTGATCGACCGCCTAAGGAAACGCATCGACGACACCGGAGTGATCCGTCTGGTTCGTGCCTATCTGAACAGCGGCATCATGGACCATGGCGTGGTGCAGGCGCGGCATGAGGGCACGCCACAAGGCGGCCCCCTGTCTCCACTGCTTGCCAACGTTCTGCTCGATGAAGTGGATAAAGAACTGGAACGACGCGGTCACTGCTTCGCACGCTACGCCGATGATGCGAACGTCTATGTTTGCAGTAAACGTGCTGGCGAGCGGGTGATGGCGCTGCTGCGCCGCCTCTATGACAAGTTGCACCTCGTGGTCAACGAAAGCAAGAGCGCGGTCGGCAGTGCTTTCGGTCGCAAGTTCCTCGGTTACAGCCTGTGGGTGGCACGTGGGAAAGTGGTCAAACTGAAGGTCGCTGAAAAGCCGCTGGCAACGTTCAAGCAGCGCATCCGTGAATTGACTGGACGCTCAGCGGGCCGCAGTATGGGCCAGATCGTCGAGAAGCTGCGTACCTACATGCTTGGCTGGAAGGGATACTTCAAGTTGGCGGAGACGCCCAAGATCTGGCGAGAACTCGATGAATGGCTGCGTCACAGGCTGCGAGCGATCCAGCTCAAGCACTGGAAACGCGGCAAGACCATGTATCGGGAGCTGATCCAGCTTGGAGCCGCGTCCCAAGTGGCGCGGACGGTGGCGGCAAATAGCCGTTGCTGGTGGCGCAATGCGGACCGGTTGTTGAAGACGGTCCTTACGATTGCCTACTTCGACCGGCTTGGCGTACCCCGCCTGTCCTGACCTCAACTATTCGAACCGCCCGGTGCGGACCCGCATGCCGGGTGGTGTGGCAGGGGAGCAGCCCTTCAGGGCTGCCCCCTATGCCGATCCCTCCATGACCCCATCGCGCCTCCCTTGGGGCCGCCATCGACTGAGTCGATCGACTTATTTCGCGGCAATTGCGATGCATTTATCGTCCAGCAGCAATCTATTCCCGCCTAAAAATTCGGCCTGGAAATGTTCCAAACGGTTCTCTGTCGAGCCTCCATTGCTCTGTTAGTCAGCGCACAGTGATCACTCTGCAATCGTTATATTTTTTGTATTCGCTGCATCGTTTCAGATGCATCACCCGCGCTGGTATATAAAAACTTTAGAGGATAGATCATGGATAACCAAAAATCGCAAACCGGTAATGGCAGCAACATCAACAAAGACGGCTCGGGCAGCAGCATGGGCAAGGACCTGAACAAGGATTCGGGCAATCACATGGGCGGCACCGGCGGCATGGGCGGCATGGGCGGCAACAAGAACGCCTCCGGTCTGGATTCCTCGAAGCAGTTCGATTCGAGCAAATCATCAGACTTCAACAAGTCCAGCGACCTGAACAAGGGCAACGACCAGCTTGGCGCTGCCAAGACCAATAATGCCTTCGACAGCAAGTCGATGGACTCCAACAAGTCGATGGACACGAACAAGTCGGCCGAGTTCCCGAAGGCTGGCATGCCAACGGCCCCGGCATCGGATTCGACCAAAGGTGCCGGCATGACCGCTGCCGACGCTCACAAATCGATCGACAAGGCCCTGGATGCCGCCCAGCCAATGGCAGACCGCCTGGCGTCGACCGCTCACAGCAGCGTGGACAAGGTATCGAGCGCCCTCACCGACGGCCGTGCCCGCATGGAAGACAAGACCAAGCAGCTGACGGAAGCCTATGAGCACTTCGCCGCTACCGGCCGCGAGTATGTGCGCAGCAGCCCGGCTACCTCGGTCCTGGTGGCCCTGGCCGCCGGCTACACGCTGTCCAAACTGCTCGGCCGCCGTTAATCGCCTGAGCTGCTCCGGCCGGCACCTGTGCCGGCCGGACGTTCCAAGAAATTTGCGTTAATGATCGCCTGCCCCGCTTTAGCGGCGCAGGCGATTGCGTACGCTGCATTCTCCTTTTCCCTACTAAGCTCGAGGTGTTAAATGGTTACACGCAAGAAATCCGGCCCATCCGACGAGGGCGCCGGCTCCATCCTCAGTACGGTGTCCGGTCCTTCCAATGCGCCGCCACCTGGCAAGCTGGGCGACATGAATCCGGTGTCGGAGCGCCTGCTCGAGAAAATGGTCGCCGGCGCCCAACTCGCCGGCGAAATGGAGTACAACGCCAACAAGGCGGCGGAGCATGGTGACGCTTCCCGCACGCCGCCGGTGGGCGATACGCGTGATCCATCCACCCATGCCATTACCGGCAGCACCGCCAGTGAAATCAATACCTCGCCCAAGGTCGGCGCCGGTGCGCCGCCGCCGGGCTTTAACCCCACCGTGGACCCGCTCGACCGCGTGCGCGTGGATGGCGAAGGCCAGCGCCTGACCACCAACCAGGGCGTGCCCGTGGCGGATAACCAGAATTCGCTCAAGGTTGGCCTGCGCGGCCCCACCGCCATGGAAGACTTTATCCTGCGCGAAAAGCTGACCCATTTTGACCACGAGCGCATTCCTGAACGCGTGGTGCACGCGCGCGGGTCTGCCGCCCACGGCTTTTTTGAAAGCTACAAGGATCTGTCTGCCTTGACCCGCGCCAGTATTTTTGCCGAGCCGGGCAAAAAGACACCGGTCTTTGTCAGGTTTTCGACCGTCGCCGGCGAGCGGGGTTCCGCAGATACCGTGCGCGATGTGCGCGGTTTTGCCGTCAAGTTTTATACCGATGAAGGCAACTGGGACCTGGTAGGCAATAACATTCCCGTGTTCTTCATCCAGGACGCCATCAAGTTCCCCGACCTGGTCCATGCCGTTAAGCCCGAGCCGCACCATGCCATGCCCCAGGCATCGAGCGCCCATGACACGTTCTGGGATTTCGTCTCGCTCATGCCGGAATCGACCCACATGCTGATGTGGCAAATGTCTGACCGCGCCATTCCGCGCAGCTACCGCACCATGCAGGGTTTCGGCGTGCATACCTTCCGCCTGGTCAATGCCGCGGGCGAATCGCGCTTTTGCAAATTTCACTGGACCCCGCTGCAGGGTACCCACTCCCTGGTGTGGGATGAAGCCGTCAAGATCATTGGTGCCGATGCCGACTACCACCGGCGCGACCTGTGGGAAGCGATCGAAGCAGGCGCCTTCCCGGAGTGGGAACTGTCAGTGCAGGTGTTTACTGAAGAGCAGGCCGATTCCTTCGAATTCGACGTGCTCGACTCGACCAAGCTGGTGCCGGAAGAGCTGGTGCCGCTCACCCCGATTGGCCGCATGGTCCTGAACCGCAACCCGGACAATTTCTTTGCCGAGACCGAGCAAGTCGCCTTCTGCACGGCCCACATCGTGCCCGGCATCGACTTCACCAACGACCCGCTGCTGCAGGGCCGCATCCACTCCTATCTCGACACCCAGCTGACGCGCCTTGGTGGCCCGAATTTCCACGAAATTCCCATCAACTCGCCCATTGCCCAGGTGCAGAACAATCAGCGCGACGGCTTCCACCGCCAGGCCATTCACCGCGGCCGCGTGAACTACGAGCCCAATTCGCTGGCGGGCGGCTCGCCGTTCCAGGCCGGGGCGGCTGGCTTCACCAGCTTCCCGGAGCGCATTGCCGAAGACAAGGTGCGCGGCAAGCCCGAGCTGTTTGCCGACCATTATTCGCAGGCGCGCCTGTTCTTCAAGAGCCAGACGCCGGTCGAGCAAAAGCACATTGCCAACGCCTTCCGCTTTGAGCTCACGCGCGTGCAGATTTCTGCCATCCGCGAGCGCGTGCTGTCCCTGCTGGTCAACGTTGATCCTGCGCTGGCCGCCGAAGTAGCAGATGGCCTGGGCATGGAAGTGCCGCCGGGCCAGCCCATGGCAACCACCTTGCCGCTGCCGGAGTACGAACCGTCGCCGGCCCTGTCCCTGATGGCCCGCCCTGGCGAAACCGGCATCAAGACGCGCAAGGTGGCGATCATGGTGGCCAATGGCGTGGACGGCGCCATGGTACGCACCATCTACAGCTCGCTGCTGGCCGATGGCGCGGTACCGCGCCTGATCGGCAGCAAGCTGGGCAAGGTTGCCGCCGACGATGGCAGCGTGCTGTTCGTGGAAATCACGCTGGAGGCCGCGCCATCGGCCTTGTGGGATGCGGTGGTGGTGCCGGACGGCGCTGACGCCATCAAGATGCTCGCGCGCGACGCGCATTCGCTTGAGTTCATGCGCGACCAGTATCGCCACTGCAAGCCGATCATGGTGGTGGGCGCAGGCGCGGCCCTGCTCAAGCAGGCCAGCGTGCCGCCAAAGCTGCCGGACGGCTCGGATGACCCGGCCCTGATCGGTACCGAGAAGGATGACCTGGACGCCGCCATCGATGCCTTCAAGACGGCGCTGGCGTCACACCGCAGCTTCGCGCGCGAAACCGATCCACCGATGGTGTAAGCACGTTGGCCAGGCAGTGCCTGGCACAACAAAAAAGGCCGGACCCCTGTGGGGAGTCCGGCCTTTTTTTTATATGGCGAAAGCTTACTTCTGCTTGCGGCGGCGCATCAGGCCCAGCAGGCCAAGACCCAGGCCGAGAGTCGCGATGGACGCCGGCTCAGGCACTTCCTCGATGACATCGGGAACCTTGGGCGTGGACAGCAGATTGCGCGAGAAGAAGGTCAGGTTGGAAAACTGACCCGTTTTGCCGCCATTATTGCGCATGTTCTGTGCCCAGATGCCATTCAAGGTTTGGCCCGCAAGGATGGTCTGGTCGTTGAACAGCCAGGCGCCGCTGCCGCCGCCCGTGTGCATGGCAAACACCAGGTCGAGTTTCAGGTCGTTGGCCGTGTCCTTGTTCGTGACCGTCCAGGTTCCCTTCAATCCCGTCGTATTGGTGAAGGTGAATATCAGATTATTGCTGAAGACTGAGGCGATGTCGGTACCAGTATTGCCGACCCTGGTCTCGAAGTCGGCAATATGGGACCATGCGCCGTCGCCGTATTCCTTGAAGGCGTGGGCGAAACCGGAGGAACCGGCACTGCCATGCGGATTGACGCCCGACGCGTACTTGAAGAAGTCGGCAGCTTCGGTATTGAGCGTGACATCCTTGACCGAGGCAGTGCCGACCGTGCCGGCGATGGCGGGAGCTGCAATCATGGCCGCTGCCACGATGACTGACTGAACAAACATTTTTCTCACAAAAGTTCCATTGTTGGTTTTAGGGGGGTGAGAAAAGATGCAAGGTCGGGGCAGAGCTTTTCGATAACACATTTTATCGAATTTGTCTGTGCGGTACAATTATTACAACGATAAATTTTAAAAATACAACAAAAATAGATCGGAGGCATGCCGTCACGCCAACGGCAGTGCCTCGTGTTTAACCCAGCAGGATTATTTAGTAAGGGATACCGGCGCCTGAGGGTGTGTTGTCTCGTTCCTGCCCCGGCCAAAGCGCGTGCGCAAGCCCTTGATCTTGTGCTCCAGATCATCGATGTAAGTGAAGACCGCCGGGACCACCAGCAGGCTGAGCAAGGTTGAAGTAATCAGACCGCCAATCACGGTGATGGCCATCGGCGAACGGAAACTGGGGTCCGCACCCCAGCCAAGGGCCAGCGGCATCATGCCGGCGCCCATGGCGATGGTGGTCATGACGATCGGGCGGCTGCGCTTATGACAGGCATCGACCAGCGCATCGAAGCGGTTCATGCCGGCGTTGCGAGCCAGGATGGCATAGTCGACCAAGAGAATCGAATTTTTGGTCACGATCCCCATCAGCATGATCAGGCCAATCATGGACGGCATCGACAAGGCCTTGCCGGTCAACAGCAGTGCCACGAAGGCGCCGCCAATGGACAGCGGCAGGGCGGCCAGGATGGTGATCGGCTGCATGAAGTCCTTGAACAGCAGCACCAGCACGCCATAGATGCACAGCACCCCGATCAGCATTGCCACGCCAAAGCTGGCAAACAGGGCCTGCATTTCCTGGGCATCTCCCAGTTCCGCGATCTGGACCGAGGCGGGCAGCGCTTGCATCGAGGGCAGGGCGCGCGCTTCGGCATTGACTTCACCGAGCGAGCGGCCCGACAGTTCCACGTCCAGGTACACATTTCGGCTGCGGTCAAGGCGGTCGATCTGGGCCGGACCGCTTTCCATGGTCACGCTGGCCACGTTGGCCAGCATGACCGGCCCGTTCTTGCCCGGCACCGTCAGGCGCTCGATGGCCGCCAGGTCGGCGCGCACGGCGTCGGGCAGCTTGACCCGGATCGGCACCTGGCGCTCCGACAGATTCAGCTTGGTCAGCGCCACGTCATAGTCGCCCGCCGTGGCCACCCGTACCGTCTCGCCGATCGAGGCAGCCGTCACGCCCAGATCGGCCGCTCTCGCAAAGTCGGGACGCACGATGATTTCAGGGCGCACCAGCGAGGCACTGGAGCTCACCCCGCCCACGCCTTCCAGAGTGCGCAGCTCGCGCTCGACCTTTTGCGCCGTCTGGCTCAGCGCCACCGGGTCTTCGCTGCGCAGCACCAGGCGCATCTTCACGCCGGTGTCCTGCGGACCGACGGCAAAGCGGGCGCCTGGAATTTGCTCAAGACTGGTACGGATGCGGCTTTCCACTTCATTGAGTGCCAGTTCACGGTCATTGCGGTGCTGGGTGGTCAGGGTCAACACGGCCCGCCGCGCCTCGGCTGCCGCGCCGGGCGCAAAGGCGTCGCCACTGGAGCCGCCACCGATCGAACTGAAGATGCTGGTCACGCCCGGGACCTTCATGGCCGCCACGCGCGCCATTTCAGCTGCCGCCCGCGTTTCCGCCAGGGTGGAGCCAGGTGGCAGTTCCAGCGTGATCATGGTCTGGGCCCGGTCGGCCGGCGGCACGAAGCCGGTCGGCAGCAGGCCCACCAGGGCAATGGAGCCGGCAAAGAAAGCTGCCGAGGCGATGGCGGTGATGCCGCGATGGCGCAGGCACCATTTCATGGCCGCGATATAGCGCTGCATGATCCAGCCATCCTTTTCTTCCACATGCGGCAGCGGCTTGAGGATATAGGCTGCCATCATGGGCGTGAGCAGGCGCGCCACCACCAGCGAGGCCAGGATTGCGATTACCGCAGTCCAGCCGAACTGCTTGAAGAACAGGCCCGGAATGCCACCCATGAAGGCGGTCGGCAGGAACACGGCCACCAGCGCAAAGGTAGTGGCAATGACGGCCATGCCGATTTCGTCGGCCGCCTCCATGGCCGCCTGCATCGGGGTTTTCCCCATGCGCAGGTGGCGCGAGATATTTTCGATTTCCACAATGGCGTCGTCCACCAGCACCCCCACCACCAGCGCCAGCGACAAAAGCGTCACGGTATTGAGGGTGTAGCCGAACCAGTACTGGCCCAGGAAGGCGGGAATCACCGACAGCGGCAGGGCGGCCGCGGCCACCAGGGTGGCGCGCCAGTCGCGCAGGAAGAAGAACACCACCAGCACCGCCAGCAGGGCGCCTTCATACAGCAGCTCCATGGAGCCGTTAAAGTTCTCGAGAACCGGCGCGGCATTGTCGATCACCTCCTTGAGCGCCACGTTCGGGTGGGCCGCCTGCAGCTCGGCGACGGCCGCGCGGGCGCCATCGGCCACCGCGATCTCGCTGGCACCCTTGGTGCGAAAGACCTCGAAGCCCACCACGCGCTTGCCATCATGCTCGGCGATCGAGCGCGGCTCGGCCACGGTATCGGTGACCGTGGCAATCTGGTCCAGCCGCACCCGGCGCCCGCCGGGCAGGGGAATGTCGAGCGCGGCCAGTTCGGCGGCCGTCTTGACGGTGGCGATGGTGCGCACCGACTGTTCGGCGCCGCTGATGTCGCCGCGCCCACCGGGCGCTTCGCGCTGGACATTGCGCAGCTGGCGCGACACATCGACTGCGGCCACCTGCAGCGCGGCCATGCGCTCGTCATCGAGTTCCACCCGGATTTCCCGCGTCACCCCGCCCACCCGCTTGACCGCGCCCACGCCCGGTACGCTCAGCAGGCGCTTGGCCACGTCATTGTCGACAAACCAGGACAGCTCCTGGTCGTCCATGGGCCGGCCTTGCGCGCTCGGCGCGGCCGATGCCGTAAACGTCATCACCACGCGCCCGGCGGTGGACGCCTTGGTGACCGTGGGGTCGCGCATTTCCGCCGGCAGGTCGGCCTTGATGCGGGCCACGGCGTCGCGCACATCATTGACCGCATCGGAGATGTTGCGCTCGAGGATAAACTCGACGGTGACGGTCGCCACGCCATCGAGAATCACCGTGTAGATGTGCTTGACGCCCTGGAGCGAGGCAACCGAATCTTCAATCTTGCGTGCCACTTCCGTTTCCAGCTGGGCCGGGGCGGCGCCTTCCAGCGCGGCCGTCACGGTCACGATGGGCAGTTCGATATCGGGAAAATCCTGCACGGCATTGGCGCGGTAGGCCAGCAGGCCTGCCAGCGTCAGCAGCGTAAACAGCATGATCGCCGGGATCGGATTCTTGATGGAGAGGGCGGAAAAATTCATGATGCTTACCTCGGCGCGGCGCCTGCGGGCGCCAGTTTTTCCGACCGTGCGGCGGCGCTGGCCGCCACATTGCGCACCAGGTCGCCCTCGTTGAGAAAGCCGGCCCCGCTCACCACCACCGTGGTGTTGGGCGCCAGGCCAGAGACAATCTCGATGCGCTCGCCCAGGCGGCGCCCGGTCTGCACCTTCAGCTGGCTCACCCGCTGGTCGGGATTGAGGCGGAACACATACGAGAAACCATCGCGCACCACCACCGACTGCTGCGGTACCGTCATGGCGTCGGACGTACCGAGCTCGAACTGGCCGCTGGCGAACATGCCGGCCTTGAACGGCGCATTCGCGCCAGCGCTGGCCGGCAGATCCACGTACACCAGCGCCGACCGGGTCTGGGGATCAATGGTCGGGGCGATCATGCGGACCTTGCCCGTCAGTTCGCTGCCATTGGCAGCCTTGACCACGGCAGTGGTGCCGGTGCGAATGCGCGCCAGTTCGGCCGCCGTGACCTCGGCGCGCCACTCCAGGCGGCCCTGGCGGATCATGCGAAACAGTTCCGTGCCCACGCCCACCACCGAGCCGACCGTGGCCTGGCGCGCAGAGATCACGCCGCTGTCCGGGGCCAGCACGCGCGTGTAAGACAGGCGCAGTTCCTGCGCCGCCAGCGCCGCCTTGGCCGACGCGATGCGTGCCCGCGCCGTCGTTTCGGCCGTCATGAACTGGCTGATCTGCTGGGCCGACAGTGCGCCCGAATTTTGCAGCGTGCGCGCACGCGCCGCATTCGCCGCCGCCTCGCTGGCATTGGCCTGGGCCTCCATCAGGGCTGCCTTGGCCTGAGCCACGTCGGCCTTGACGCTGTCGGACGCAAACACGGCCAGCACCTGGCCTTTGGTGACGGCGTCGCCCACATTCACACGTACCTCGGTCAGGCGCAGGCCGCCCGACTCGCTGCCGATGATGGCCTCCTGCCAGGCCACCACGTTGCCGTTGGCGGCCAGCTTGATGGGCAGCTGGGCCGGCGCGGCGCGGGTGCTGGTGACGGTCAGTGCCGCGCGCGGCGGGGCAGCCTTCTTGTCGTCGTCGGCGCGCGAGTTTGCCACCAGCAGCACGGCCGCGAGGATGGCCAGGGCCAGGGCTGCCAGTACCGCCATTTTGCTGAATCGATTTTTCATGTTGGTTTCCGATGCGGGAGGTTCGATATGGATGGCATGGCTTAGCGGGCAGGGGGCGGCCAGCCGCCGCCGGCGGCGCGGTACAGCGCCACCCAGGCGGCGTTGCGTTCGCGCTCCAGCGTGACGACCGTGTTTTCGGCCAGCAGGCGGGTGCGACGTGCGTCTTCCAGTTCCAGCAGGCTGCCAAGGCCATTCTTGTAGCGGTCTTCGGCGGCCACAAAGGCGGCGCGGTAGCCTTCCAGCGACACCTGGGCATCCTTGCTGCGCGCCGTACTGCTGTTCAGGTTGACGAGGGCGGTTTCGACCTCGGCCACCGCGCGCCGCGCCGTGGCGCGGTAGGCAATCACGGCCGCGTCGTAGCGCGCGCTGGCAGCTTGCGCGTTGGCGCGGCGCACACCGGCGTCAAAGATCGGCACCGACAGCGCCACCGGTCCGATGGTCCAGGTATCGGTCTGGATGTTTTCGCCACCGGTGCGGAAATTCCCCACGCCGATGGCGCCCGCCAGCGACAGGCGAGGATAGCGCTGCGCCAGCGCGCTGCCGACATCGGCGCTGGCGGCGGCCACTTCCTGCTCGGCTGCAAACACGTCCGGGCGCTGCGCCAGCAGTTGTGCCGGCACGGTGGTGATGGCAACCGGGCGCGCCGGCACCACGGCGGTGGCGGCGAGCCGCGTGCGCAGGGCCGGTTCTGCCATGCCGGACAGCGCCACCAGCGACTTGATGTCGATGTCGCACAGGGCGCGCTGCAAGGTGGCGCGGCTGCTGCCTTCAGCGGCACTGGCACGGGCCAGGGCCGCCGTGGCCGGGGCCTGGAAGCCGGCTTCGGCGGTCAGCTGGGTCAGGCGCGCGGTGTCGGCGCGCGAGGCGGCGTCCTGCAGCGCCACCGCCAGCAGCTGTTCGCAGCTGCGCAGGCTGTAGTAGAGTGAGGCCACTTCGGCCGCCACCGCCACCCGTGCTTCATGCCACTGGGCGCCGGCGCCTGCCAGGCGGGCCTGGGCGGCGCTGCGCTGCGCCCGGCGCGCGCCGAACAGGTCGATTTCCCAGCCCGATTGCAGCGCCACCTGGCTGGTGGTGCCGCCCGGGAGCTGGCTTTGCTGGTTGGCGCGGGTTACCCCGAGGCTGGCGTCGAGCGTGGGCAGGAGGGCCGCCGTGGCCGCGGTGCGCTGCGAGCGCGCCTGGGCAATCCGGCCGGCGGCGGCGGCGATGTCGGGGCTGGCTGCCTGGGCCTGGTCGATCAGCTGCACCAGCACCGGGTCGCCCCGTTCCCGCCACCAGCCGGCAAGTGCCGTCAGGCTGCCGCCATGCGGCAATGGGGCGTGCCACTGCTCCGGTGCCGGCAGCGCCACGCGCGCCGGCGGTGCCCCGGCGCAGGCGGCCAGGGTCAGCGCCAGGGCGGCGGCCAGTAAGGTAGACGCTCGCTTCATGCGGTTTTCTTTCGTGATGGGATGGGGCTGGCGGGCGGGCTGCGGCGGCGCTGCTCGGCCGCAACCAGCGCTTCGGCGTCGTCGACCAGGCGTGCCAGCCAGCTGTCAATGGCGGCCTCGCTGCCCAGCAGCTGGGGGCGGATCTGGTCAATGACGTCGCGCGCCACCATCAGATGGGTGGCCATGCCGACGATGGCAAAAGCCAGGCGCGACAGGTCGTCGTCATGCTCGGCCTGCAGGTGGCGTTCCAGCACCTGTACCAGGTCGGCGTAGGCTGGCTTGATGCCATTGTCGATTTCTTCTTCCCACAGGCCGGTCGGCTCGAGCATCTCCCGGTACCACATGCGCATGGCCAGCCGCGCCAGGTCGCCCTGCTTGAGCGGGGCGAGCAACTGCGCGTAGAACGCCGTGAGCGCTTCGCGCAGGGGCAGGGGCGCGGCCGGCGCCGTGTCGCGCCGGGGGCAGGGCGCCGGTTCCGTGAATGCGGCCCGGTACAGGCCGGCCTTGTCGCCAAAGTAGTAGCTGATGGAGGCGACATTGGTGCCGGCTGCCAGCGCGATTTCGCGGGTCGAGGTGCGGGCAAAGCCTTGTTCGGCAAACAGGCGCATGGCAGTCAGCAGCAGGCGTTCGCGTGACTGCACACCATCGGACCGGCTCTTGCGCGCCTCGTCGGCAGGGGAGGGTGGTTTTTCCATCCCGAGATTACAACATAAAAGTCAAACGTTTGATATAACTAAATCGCTTGTTTAGTTTAAATTCCTGAACGCAAGTCTGGTCATTTTTGTCGCGCTACCGCATGGGTGGGCGAAGGGGCATTTATCAATGTGACAAGCTGGAATGGCGCAGTGATCAACGGGGTAGCGGGAAGAGGGCCGAATAAAAGCAGCCGTTTGTTGTCGGCTGGCAACGCTACATTAGTGTAGTAGTTCTACTGTATTGCGGCGCAACATAAAAAGGCCTATATTGGCACTGTCTCCTCCAATACTTCTCTGAAGTTTGGATTACCGCCCGCCACCGCAAGGTTCGCGGGCGTTTTTTTTCGCCCCGGGGGCAGGTCCGACGTGGTCTGATTACTGGCGCGGGCCGCGCAGGGTGAGGGTGAACGTGCTGCCCTGGCCATACGCGCTCTCGAACGACAGCGTACCCCCGAGCAGGTTGGCCAGGTTCTGGCACAGGTACAGGCCCAGGCCCGCCCCTTCGGCATGGCGGGTGGAGGTGGAATCGAGTTGCGAAAAGGCCTGGAACAGCTTGTGCTGGTCTTCCACCTTGATGCCGGCCCCCGTGTCCTGCACGTGGAACTGGGTCAGCACCGACTGGCCTTCCAGCTTTTGTGCCAGCGACACCTTGATGGAACCACTGTCGGTGAACTTGATGGCATTGTTGATCAGGTTGATGATGATCTGGGTCAGCGCCCGCTTGTCAGAATCGACCACGATCGGTTCGGGCGGCATGTCCACCGTCAGCACCAGTGACTTTTGCGCAGCCAGCTGGCGCAGCGTGTCGGCCGTCTGGGCCACCAGGTCCTGGCACAGGATGCGCTCGACCGCCAGCGTTACCTTGCCCGCTTCTATCTTGGCCACATCGAGGATATCGTTGATCAGCGAGAGCAGGTGGCGCGCGCTGGTGCGGATGGTGGTGAGCTGCTTGTCCTGGTCGGGCGTGAGCGGGCCGGGCAGCTTCATGAGCAGCGCGCCGGTAAAGCCGATGATGGCGTTGAGCGGTGTGCGCAGCTCGTGCGACATGTTGGCGATAAAAGCCGACTTCATGCGGCTCGCCTCGGCCAGTTCCAGGTTCTTGTGCGCGATTTCGCGGTTGGTGTTTTCCAGCTCCGCGGCGTGGTGCGCCAGGCGCATGTTCAGTTCAATCACCTGGCGTTCGCGCGCCTGCAGTTCGCCATTGACCTGCACCGCCTGCTCGTAGGTGGAAATGAGCAGGTCCAGGATCTGCTGGCGTCCCGCATTGATGAAATGCTTTTGCTCGCCCAGGTACAGGGCAATGCCTTCGTCGGCCGGCGCTTCGCGCAGCTTGGTGTTGACCAGCATGTGCTGGATGCGGCTGAGCAGATACTCTTCCGAATACGGCTTGCGCACAAAATTGTCGGCCCCGCATTCTATGCCGCGGATGATGTCCTTGGGGTCGTTGAGGGCCGTGACGAGGATCACGGGAATGTCGCGCAGGGCGGGATCGGTCTTGATGGCGCTGCACAGTTCATAGCCATTCATTTCCGGCATGATAATGTCGGACAGGACCAGCTGCGGACGGTGTTCCCTGAGCAGTGCCAGCGCCAGGCGGCCATTGGTGGCCACCCGCACGCGGTAGGATTTCGACTGAATCAGGCGGCGCAGGCGCTCTGCCTGGGTGGGACTGTCTTCGACAATGAGGATTTCAAACTGCTCTGGCTGGAATTCGAAAGACGGATCCACGGCTTCTCCTGACGCCTTCATAGGTTAGATCTGACTATATCACGCATCCTCGCCCTGGAAAGCGTGCGCACGCCACGTGAGCACCAGGGTGTCGCGGTGGCCGTCGGGGCCAATCGGCTGGATCGGCGTGGACTCGTGGATCACGCGCGCATCATCGAGCAGCAGCAAGGTCCACGGTTCGGTCATCGTGAAGCGCTGGCCGCCCGGGCCATCGGCTTCGAACACACGCGTCTCGCCGCCCTTGATGTTGGTGCGGCCGACCAGCAGTACGGCCACGAAATCGACGCCGTCGCGGTGCGCGCCTTCCGGCGTGGGCCGGCCAATGCCTTCCAGGGTATCGATGCGGAACTGGTGCGCCTCCACATACCACGGCTGCGCGGCGCGCACCGAGGAACACACCTGGCCGAGGGCGCGCAGCAGCCTGGCCCACGCAGGATTGGCCACGGTGGCGGGGGCAATCGGCTCGAACAGGCGGTGCATGCCGCCGTGCAGGGCGTTGTACTCGATCGGCTGCCAGTGTGCACGGTGCGCTGTCTGCACCAGCTGCGCGCCATCGTCGATGAAGCACGCGTGGCGCCGGCGCCGGTAATTGCCGCCATCCTTGAGGTAGTTATCCTGGGCCAGCGCATCCCAGCTGGGAATCAGGGTATCGAGCTGGTCCAGGCTGCAGCCGGCCAGCGCCGCCACATCGCGGGCGGCGAGCAGGGCGTAGCCATGGATTTTGAGGGCGGCGGCCAGAGTGGGCAGGGGTGTGAAAGGTGGCGCGTAAGATGTCATTACGCAAGGGTAACATTTTTGCGGCGGTGCCGCGAGGTGGTCCATCGGCGCCCCTTCGGCGCTGCTTTCGGGTCCCCCGAATAACTCAGTCCAAATCGCAATAACCGCTCCCATTGCCATCGTCGAGCTGGGACAACATGCGATAGACCGAACCATCTTCCAGCTGAAGATCAATGCTTATGAGCAGGAAGTAGGGAACACTTCAATGCCCGGGGGCTGTGGCTTGCTCCAGCGGTGCAGCAGGCACCGCAGTGGGAACGGCAGTCCATACGATTTTTCCTGGGTGAACAGGCATTTTAAGCAAAGTGCCGTGTCTACATGCCGTTTTGCAAAACTGGGATAAGATGTTGCTTTTCGCCACGCGCGCCCGTGCCTGCTGGCCCTACAGACGATGTCCAGATTCCCGATTGCCACGCCGCTGCGCCTGCGCTTTACCGACCCGGTGGCCGAACAGGAATTCCTGCTCGACCATCGTCGCGACGCGGCCCGCGAGTTTCGCTGGGGCGTGCTGCTGGCCGCGCTGATGGCGCTGTTGTTCATGTGGCAGGACAACCAGATTTCCGTCTACGGCTACCGCGCCACCAATATCCGCACCTACCTGATCCTGCCCCTGTGTGGGGCGGTGTGGCTCGCGCTTGGCACGGCTGAGGCGTACCGTTTCGTCGAGTCGGTGGCGGGCGCCTTCCTGATCGTCTACAGCGTGCTGGTGGCCGCCATCTTGATAGTGTTCGAGCCGGGTTTTTACGGCTTGTCTGGCGCTGTCGCCGAGGGCAATTTCCTGATCATCTTGCTGGCCACCTTCACCATGGCCCACCTGCGCGTGGCCACGGCCGCCTGGACGGGGGCGGGCGTGCTGGCGGTCTACCTGGGCGCGAACTACTGGTATTCCAAGGCCGATTTCACGCTGTTCTTGTATGGGAATTTCTCGAACCTGGTGATGGCCTACCTGCTCGGCGCCACCGCCTGCACCATGCTCGAGCGCTTGCGCCGGCGCCAGTTCCTCAGCCGGCGCGACCTGGCCAGTGAAAAGGAGCGCTACAAAAATTTGCTGTTTGCCCTGGTGCCATCGCAGATCGCCGAGCGGATCGAACAGGGCGAACTGCCGGTGGCCGACACGCAGGCCGAGACGGCGATCCTGTATTCCAACTTTGCCGGCTTTTCCCAGCTGAGCGGGCTGGCGCCGCGTCCTCACCTGCAGCTGCTCAACGAGCTGTTTCATGAATTCGATGTCGCTGCCGAGCGCTACGGCGTGACCAAGGTCAAGACCATCGGCGACGGTTACCTGGCCGTGTGCGGTGCGCCGGTGCCGGAACTGCGCCGTACTGTGGCCATGGCCCGTTTCGGGCTGGAGATGGTGGCCATCACGCGCCGCACGGCAGCGCGCTTTAATCTGCCGATCAGCATCCGGGTGGGCATTCATACCGGCACCCTGATCGCCGGGGTGATCGGCAAGGACCGCTATAGCTTCGACATGGCGGGCGCGTCGGTCGACATGGCCAGCCGCATGGAAGCGAGCGCACCGGCGGACCGGGTGCAAGTGTCCGCAGCTGCCTGCGAGCGCTTGCAGGGGCAATTTGATGTCGAGCCGTGCGGGTCGGGCGCCTGTTTGCTGCGCGCCCCCCATGCCGGCCCTTAGCCTTTGTCGAGCAGAATGGTGTCACCTCTTGCCACCAGAACCGCGCCCAGAAATTGCTGGTTGCGTAGGTAGGACTGGACAAGCGCATCCATCCGATCAACCTCGACCGCAGCTGAAAACGCGAGCGGACAAAAGCATATCTCATCCTCAAGTAGCTGATTTCTGGATTCACTATGATGACCAGTACGGCCACGATCAGCGGGATCGACAGAAAACTGCCCCGAGGTTATCGCCATACCGAAATGGGGGCTTCTTAATGCAGGACCCTGAAGTACTCGGTAAAGAAGCGGGGGCAACCGTACAACGGAGCATACGGGCCGCCGACAGCAAATCACGGCCGCTCCTTGCGCGTTACAGGGGGAATATGGAAACCGGAAAAACAGCACGCAAGGCGTGGAGGCTACTTCAAAGATCACTTTGATATCAGGCAGCTTCCGCCCCCATAGCGGACTTTGCAACCTAAGTTAGCAGTAGACTTGAATCGTCAAGATTAAGCGCACCATACAGTCATGGTTCAGGTTTTTAGCGCGCATCCGTAGAGCGGTGTATTCCATCCGTACGTCATTCCCATGGCCAGACCCAGCGCGACCCAAACGAAACCGGGCATGCTTATGCGCTTGTTGATTAGTTTGATCACGTTCTGGCGCACGCAAAGCGCCACACAAAGCACAATTGCAGGTACGCCTAGCAGAATTTGAGGAACTGCCGGCATGAACAGGCCGAACAAAAGGATGGTGAAGCCAACGGCGTCGACTACCCCACACTTTGCCAGATACATACCGAAAACGGCGGCGGTTACCGTAAGTGCGCCCGTTACAAATGAATAGGTCCAGCTTGGCCGAATAGACGTGTAGGGATTAGGTTGGTTTAGCATTATCGTGATAGAACTTACACTTCTCCATCTAAAGGGCTGCTGTTGGCTGATCTCGCCATTGGCGAAAGGATAGCAGATTGCCGAAGTGGAAAAATCACGGACTATCACGACAGGCCGCTACCGCCCCAGGCCGTGTAAAAACAGACGCACTAACTCCAGTACCCACATTTTACCTTTAAGGGTTCACCTGGAGGCCGCCGCAGGCCCTTAAGGCCAGCGGAGTTTTTCCCGGACCTAGCGGGATCATCAGCATCGCAAAGGCCCATACGACGCGTAGCGCCAATCACGCTGCGCGGACAGGCTCCCGAACTTTGCGCTTAACCTCGTTCTTCAGATCCATCATATCCATCAAGTGCTTTGCTTCGCTTATCGGGACTGCCCCCCGTCGGTGCGCGCCATGCGGCAATCCAGTCGATCAACTGGTTTCCTGGAATGGGACGACCCATAAAATGTCCTTGGCCCTGGTCGCATCCAAGCGCCGCCAGCAAATGCCAAACCGCAGCGCTTTCGATTCCCTCGGCGACCACGCGCAAGCCGAGGTTGTGACCCAGGTCGATGGTGGAACGGACGATCTTGGTGTCATCGATATCATGCTCCATGTTCAGTACAAACGATTTGTCGATCTTCAGTTCATCCACCGGGAGGCGCTTCAGGTACGCCAGTGAGGAATAGCCCGTGCCGAAGTCATCAATCGACAGGGAAAAACCCATCGCATGCAGGCGTTCCAGGGTTTGCTGGGCGCGGACCGGGTCGTCCATGATGGCGCTTTCGGTGATCTCCAGGCAGAACGAGGACGGCGCGAGCTGGTGGCGCGCCAGAATTTCTCCAAACTTGAGCGGCAAGTCCTGGTCGAGCAAGTCACGCGGGGACAGGTTGACGGACACTTTCAGATCGATACCCACAGCGGCCAGTTGCTGGCACAAGGTAGCCGATTGTTCGAGCACCCAACGTGTCAGGATTCGAATGAAGCCAGTCTGCTCGGCAAAAGCAATGAATTCATCCGGGAACAGGAAGCCCCGTTCCGGGTGCTCCCAACGCACCAGCGACTCGAAACCGACCACCTGACCCGTATTGAGGCTGATCTTTGGCTGCACTCGCAGCCGGAATTCATCACGTTCCATGGCGGCGCGCATTTCGCTCAGCAGTGAAAGGTTTATTTCACTCGAACCATCGATCCTGGCATCGTAGACGACTGCGCCATCCTTGCGCTGTTTGGCGGCATACATGGCCACCTCGGCAACGCTGAGCAAGGTGTGGCTGCCGGCGGCATGCTCCGGATAGCCGGCAATGCCGAGGCTTGCGCCGATGTCGACCGTCTGGTCTTCCAGCGACAGCGGTGTTTCCAGGGATGCCAGAATGCGCGATGCCATGCGTTGCGCCTGCTCGATGCCGGTACCGGGCAGCAGCACGGCAAACTCATCGCCGCCCAGACGGGCGAGTGTGGCCGGCGCATGCGTGCCATCAGCCAATGCCAGCTGCAGGCGTTGTGCAACCACGCGCAGCAACGAATCGCCATAACTGTGGCCCATGACGTCGTTGACGTATTTGAATCGGTCCAGATCCATCATCAGTACAAACACCGAATGCCCGCGCTTTTCTGCGTCCGCAATCGATGCGTCCAACTGCAGGACAAACTGGGCACGGTTAGGTAGCTCGGTCAGCCGGTCCCAATAGGCGAGGCGGTGGATTTCCTGCTCGCGCGCGGCCACTTTGTCGCGTATGTTGGAAAACGCATCGGCCAATTCACTGATCTCATGTTCGTGTATGAACTCTATCTGGCTGTTGCCCGCGCGCCGTCCGGTGCTGGCGGGATACCGGCGCCGACGCGCCATCTGTATGACGGAAACAACGCCGGCGGCGCCCGTGACCATGGTGGCTATGGCCAGGCCGATCAGCAGGCTTGCGGCGTGGCCGTCGTCGGCTTCATTGCGCTGATGGATGACCAGTAAGCCCAGGATTTGCAGGACGATGATCAGCGCCAAGAAGAACACTACAATCACCATGTCCGAATGAGATACACGCGCCTTCATGGGCTCGGATGGCTTGACCACGTGTGAGCGGCAATGCCAGGCAACACAGCGGGGCGCTTGAACAATGTTAGCATTTCGGACATGCTGGTATCCACGATGGTGATTGGCATTTGAGAATTCGGACTGCACAGGTAATTCGTTGCCTATTGTAACTGCCATGAGGACGGACCGGTATCGGCGAGAAAGCTTTCCCGAGTATCAAGGCGCGCCAAAGATATGCGTTCGCCGATTGGCGATTGGAGCGGTTTTCGTTGGCATCACGGAAAAGTACTGCATGAATTAAATCCTGTGTTTTCGGTTTTCTGTCAGACTTGATGTGAGTTATCAATGTAGAATTCGCGGAATTAGCCGACGAAACGGTGCCAGCGAAATCAGGGAACTTAGGAAAAGCATGGATCGCAATGATTTATTGTCTGCAACGCTGGCAGAATATCGGCGCGGTTTTTTGAAATCGGTTGATCGTGCGCTGACGCTCAGCGCCGGCGCATTGTTTGAGAAGACTAACGGCAGCTACAGGTCGGTCGATCAAATGCGTTATCTCGATGCCCGCGGCATCCTGTTGGGGCGCGATGCCGATCTGCGCCTGCAACTGCAACGGAGCATGGACCAACTGCTGAGCCGCAGTATGGAGACCTCCTACAGTACATTTCGGCCTTCATTTTTTTCCAGTCTGCGTGCAGGCAAGCTTACGCTGGTCGATTCGAGTGCGTTTGAAGATGAATTGCGTATCGGTGACATGACCAACCGTTTTCGCAACGCCGCCGAGGAGCCGCTACGCGATTTGAATGTCCGCATCGCACACTTGTTCGAGCAAGACGCGATCAAAGAACGCGAAAACCCATTTCGCCCTTACCTATTGTCACGCAGCATTGCAATGGCTGTCGAAAGCCTGGGTGTTCCGGTCGAGTTAGCCGGCGTCCTGCTTGCTCAGCTGGGCGAGAGCATGGAGCCGCTGGTCGCCGAGATTTACGATGATGTCAATACGCTGCTGGCCCACCATGGAATCGAGGCGCAGGTTCAGATGGCAAGGCGCAGGCCGACAGTCAAACCTGAGCCAGCGCCGCCGGTCGAGGCCGATGTGAAAGCGGCTGCGCCGGCAGCCCCCGGCACGGCGGCAAGATGCCACGATGGCGGGGCCGACAGGACGCCAGCCGCTGCAAGCACGCGCACGGTCGAACAATTGCTCCACATGGTCAGGGAAATGGCTGCGACAACGTCGGCAGACACCATCGCGCCTGTGCAGGCAGACCAGAGATCAGGCCGACATGGTGGTGCACACCAGCCCCCATTCCGGCGTCAGGAACAAGACCAGGACGAGGGATTGGCGCCTAGTTCGGGCTATTCCGGCCGGGGCAGCAACGATGGGGACGGTGCCAGTTCGCGTGAGGCGCGCGATGACGCGCCCTTGGCCGGCACCGGCACCGGCATCGCAACGGGCAGCTGGTTAGGCGGCAGACAGATGGTCGGCGAGGCGTTGCGCAAATTTTTTCGCGGTGACAGTGGCGGGGGCCTGGCTGGCAAGATCCAACGCACTGCGACGATGCGACTGGCCGCCTCGGTCGATCAACTGATACTGGAAGGTGCAGCGGCTGGTCCGCAGATATGCGAGGTGAGAAATCTGCTGCTGGAACAGCGCGTCAGTCTCAACACCATGACCGACGATGTCGCTGAAAAGATGACAATCGATATCGTCGCGATGTTGTTCGAGTTTATTCTGCGCGATCCCCTGGTGCCCGCAGAGGTGCGGGCACAATTAGGTCGACTGCAATTTTTGGTATTGAAGATTGCACTGTTCGACACCAGCTTGCTGACCCAAAAACAGCATCCTGTGCGCTTGTTGCTGAACCGCATAGGCTCGATTTCGCTCGGCGTGATCCAGGTCGAGCCGAGGGGTGAAAAGATCACCGCTGAAGTTTGCCGCATCGTGGAAGTATTGTTGCGTGATGGACGGGGCGGCGTCGATCAGTTTTCCAGCATGCTCGATGAATTCGACGCCTTCATTGAAAATGAGCTGGGCGCCGGTGATGTCAATGTCGAGCGTGCCGTGCACTTGGCAGCGCAAGCCCAAAGCCGTACCTTGCGCTTCATGGATGCCACTGCCAAAATGAATGTCGCTTTGACTGGTCTGTCGGTCGATCCGTTTTTGCATGACTTTTTCGTCAATGATTGGGTGCAGGTGTTAGAGATCAGCGGGCGAAGGGATCCGGGTGCGGCCCATTCTTTCAAGTTGCTTGTGCCCGATCTTCTATGGAGTACTACCCCTAAGGTCAGCAAACAAGACCGTCTTGATTTGTTTGCTTTGCTTCCAGGTATGTTGGACACGCTGCGGGAGGGTTTGGCCATGACGGACCAGGCCGAAGAGCGTCAGCAGCGCCTGTTGAATTGGCTGGTCGACGCCCATACCAAGGCCCTGCGCCCGCGCAAAAAAGATTCGCCTGCTGCGAGTCGGTCATCATTTCACCGGCACTTCGATCAATTTATCAATGCGCAGGCTACTGATCTGGCCGGGGGCGATTGCGCCAACTCGGACAAGTACCGGCAGTTCCTGGATGAATCGATCAAGCAACGCGATTTCCAGATTCAACTTCTCGATAGCGTGTTCGATCATGCCGAAGGCGTGCCGGTTGACGACAACGCGCGCGGTCCGGCGCCAATGCCGGTCTTGCCACTTGAGTCGAGCGCGAGCGTGATGGAGCGCTTACGAAGCGGCATCGCCATCGCCATCACTGTGGGTGAGGAACGCAGTCTGGGCCGACTCAACTGGATCGATGCGAACGCCGCCCATATCGTGCTGACGCTCGACGGACAGGTGACGCCGTCGATGATCAGTGTCCGCTTGTTTCTGCGCCTGTATCAGAGTGGCCGCGTCAGTTTTTTGGAGGCCACGCCGCTGTTCGAACGCGCATTGGCATCCTTGCTGGAGTCAGCGGACAGGATGGACTGAGCAGTCGGCTTGGCGACGCACGAATGCGCTTAAATATCCCGCCGAGTTGAAGTTGACTCCGGCAAGTGCCATGTCGGGATGTAAGCCCTGAAAATATCGGCATCATTCTGATTGGACGCGCAGCTGCTCTGTCACGGCCTAACGTAAAAAAAATTCGCGCCTCCACGCCCGATGCTGCAGCCAGTTCGACCATATGGATACTTAAGTGGCGGCTATCGCCCCCCCATTGCGGACGCCCATGCCGGATCAAGTGAATGCTTCGGCGCTATATTCGGTCCAGCAATTCACTGGCCACCTGGTCAAGGCCCTCATCGCGCTCGCCTTGCGATGGCACCTTCACCATACGTTCCAGTTCTGGCCGAAGTAACATGACTAACTCCGGCGAGCGCGCGATGATCCCAGTAACTACGCTCCATTTCCACGTGTCGTCATCTGACGCAAGAACTTCACGAATGCCCGGCGCTACGATTCGACCTGCACTTGCAAGGAACGGGACCAACGTCTGAGCAACTGGCCAGTTCAGGTCTGCAACCCAATCGAGTAAGCGAGGGTCGCCAGCATCCCCTGCGGTAACGATTGCTTTAGCCGTTCCTACATCATGTTTATCGACAGGTGTCATCCTTAAGCCTTGTAGCGTTCTGGAAGCAACGCGTCGTTGCGAGCTGCTATTGTTGGCTGCAGATTAGGCCGGTCGAGTCGCCAGGGAAGGTAAAAACGCGAAAGCGCCGAGGTACCCGAAGCGCTCGACCCTGCAAAAACGCGCGCCACGGCGTTTTATCGGTGTCGGAAATGGTAAAGAGACCCTGAAGCCCCGCAAATCTCGCGGTTTTACACAGCCTCGTCCCCAGGCAGACCTCATCCCCGCCAATGTACCTGAACAGGAACAGGATTTCTCAGCTGACTCAGTCGCGCTATTCCTTGGCACCGGCATTTACTTCATTTTGCGTTCAGGATTCTTGCGGTCAAAGGCCAGCGACACCACATTGGCCCCGCGCCGCACGTTGACGGTATTCACCTGGCGCGGCAGGAAGTCGACCAGCAGTTCGTCATGCACGCGCGCGATGTCGGTCAGCGTTGCGCCGTCCAGTTCCTGATAGATCACCACGTTCTCCACGCTCGCCGTCATGCCCACCCACTTGAGCGGCAGGCGCTTGCCATCCTTGCCCAGCACGTAGAATTTCTCGTCGGTGTAGGCGCGCAGCAGCGCTTCATCTTCCGGCGTCGACAGGTCGACCTGGCGCTTGTGGCGGCGCGCCAGCAGCGCGTCGACATCATGCGCCATCAGGGTATGGATGATTTCCACGCTGCCGCTGCGCGGGTTCTCGCTCATTTCCGCGATCCCGAAATGGAAGCGGTGCGCCAGCGCGCCGCCGGCCGCGCCAAGCAGCAGGGCGGCCGCCAGCACGCGCATGAATTGGCGCTTCATTTGGCCGCCTTGGGCGCTGCCAGCGGCGTCTTGAAGTCGCGCATCAGGTCATCCTTGCCTTTTTCAGTCTTGAACAGCTCCAGGCGCGACTGCGTCGTCTTGCGCGGCCAGGCATTGTTGGAGGTGTCGATGTCGGCCGTTTCCCAGTAAGGGTCCTGCACCAGGCCCACCATCGGCTCGTCGGTGACGATCAGCTTGGTGATCTTCTTGGGCGAGTAGCGCCACACTTCGGCCGGAATGCGCTCGATGTATTTTTTGCCGGACTTGAGTTCAATCTCCAGTACCAGCGGCGTCACCAAACCGCCGCTATTGGAAAAGTCGACCAGATACAGGTGCTTGCCCTGCTTGAGCAGTGCCTTTTCCCACGGCTCCAGCGTGGCCATGGTCTCGTGGTACTGGTTGCGGTCCTTGTTGGTGACCGTGAATTCATCATGCTCGTTGTAGAAGTCCTTGAGCTGCGGCTGGGCGTCGACGCGGCGCGGCATGGACAGGTCCAGCGTTTCGCCCACGGCGCGCGGCTCGGCACGCTTGCGCGCACGCTGCCAGGCCTTTTCCACTTCCGGGTTCTTGGTGCTGACCGTGTACTCGGTAATGCCGTCCACGCTCACTTCGACCGCATCGTTGGTGTAGAACCAGCCGCGCCAGAACCAGTCAAGGTCGGTGCCCGACGCGTCTTCCATGGTGCGGAAAAAATCGGCCGGTGTGGGGCGCTTGAACTTCCAGCGCTGGGCATACTCGCGAAAGGCAAAGTCGAACAGCTCGCGTCCCAGGACCGTCTCGCGCAAGATGTTGAGTGCCGTTGCCGGCTTGTTGTAGGCGTTATTGCCGCGCTGGAGCACCGAGTCAGAATTGGTCATGATCGGCACCTGGTTCTTGCTGCGCATGTAGGCGGTAATGTCGCGCGGATCGCCCGCCTGGCCGGGGAAGCCCTTTTCCCAGGCGCGCGAGGCAAGCAGTTCGAGGAAGGTGTTGAGGCCTTCGTCCATCCAGGTCCACTGGCGCTCGTCGCTGTTGACGATCATGGGGAAGTAGTTGTGGCCCACTTCGTGGATGATCACGCCGATCAGGCCATACTTGGTGCGGCTCGAATACGTCAGCTCGCCCGTCTTCTTGTCCTTGGTCGGCCGCGGGCCGTTGAAGGAGATCATCGGGTATTCCATGCCGCCCACCGGACCGTTGACCGAGATGGCGATCGGGTACGGGTAGTCGAACGAGTACTTGTTGTACTGCTCAATGGTGTGGATGATGGCGGCCGTGGAGTAGCGCTCCCACAGCGGATTGCCTTCCTTCGGGTAGTAGGACATGGCCATGACGTCGGTGCCATCCTTCTTGAAGCCCTGCGCGTCCCAGATGAACTTGCGGCTCGAGGCAAAGGCAAAATCGCGCACATTGACAGCTTTGAAGTGCCAGGTCTTGGTGGCGCTGACACGCTGCTTTTCGGCCGCTTCGGCTTCCTGCTGGGTGACGATAATGACCGGCTTGGTGGCCGTTTTCGCCCGCTCCAGCCGCTCGCGCTGGGTGGCGGTCAGCACGGCTTGCGGATTTTGCAGCACGCCGGTGCTGGCCACGATATGGTCTGCGGGGACCGTCAGCTGCACGTCGTAGTCGCCAAACTCCAGCGTGAATTCACCGTCGCCGATGTACTGCTTGTTCTGCCAGCCCGTCACGTCATAGTAGGCTGCCATGCGCGGGAACCACTGGCCGATTTCGTAGATGTCGTTCTTGTCTTCGTCAAACTTCTCGTAGCCCGAACGGCGCGCCAGCACCTGCATTTCCGGGATGTTGAAGTTCCACTCCACCTGGAACACGAAGCGCGACTTGGGCGCCATCGGCTGCGGCAGGTCGATCCGCATCATGGTGCCGTTGATGATGTACTTCAGTGGCCGGCCGTCCGCCGTCTTCAGGCCCGTGATATTGAAGCCGCCTTCGAACTGGCGCGCTTCGAGCACGTGGCGCAGACCTTCAAAGCGTAGACCCTCGGTGGCGCCGCCGCGCGCCCACGCATCACGCGAAGGGTAGCTGGCGATCTTGCGGTTGTCCGAATCGGCCCGGAACATGTTCTGGTCCAGCTGTACCCACAGGTAGTTGAGGGTGTCGGGCGAATTGTTATGGTAGGTGACGGTGCCGGCGCCGCTGATGCGGCGCCTGGTTTCGTCGAGCGTGGCGCGCATGACGTAGTCGGCGCGCTGCTGCCAGTAGGCGTGGCCCGGTGCGCCGGAGGCGGTGCGCGTCTCGCCCGGGGTCGGGAGCAGCTCTTCCAGCTGGCGGAACTTGTCGTCGAACGGGTCGGCTGCCTGCACCGGCAGGGCCAGGCAGGCAATGGCGGTAATGAACGCCGCGGCGTGGTACTTGAACATAAAGCCTCTTCTCAATCGTCTGTCTTGCTGCGCGCTGCGCCTGCCTTATTTTTTGCCCTTGAGCGGGGTGCGGTAATCCTTCATCAGGTCATCCTTGCCCTTTTCGGTCTTGAACAGCTCCAGGCGCGATGGCGTGATCTTGCGCGGCCAGGCATTGTTGGAGGTGTCGGTGTCGGCCGTTTCCCAGTATGGGTCCTGGGTCAGGCCGACCATCGGCTCGTCGGTGACGATCAGCTTGGTGATTTTCTTGGCCGAGTAGCGCCATACTTCGGCCGGGATGCGCTCGATGTATTTTTTGCCGGATTTGAGTTCAATCTCCAGCACCAGCGGCGTCACCAGCCCGCCCACATTGGTGAAGTCGACCAGGTACAGGTGCTTGCCCTGCTTGAGCAGTGCCTTTTCCCACTCTTCCAGTTCGGCCACGCTCTCGTTGTACTTGTTGCGGTCCTTGTTGGTGACCGTGAACTCGTCATGCTCGTTGTAGAAGTCCTTCAGCTCCGGCTGGGAATCGACCCGGCGCGGCATGTCGCGGTCGCGCTGGTCCGATACCGACACCGGCTCGGCGGCCTTCTGGGCCCTGCGCCATGCCTTTTCCACATCCGGATTCTTGCTGCTCACGCCATATTCGGTAATGCCGTCCACGCTTACATCCACCGCATCGGTGGTGTAGAACCAGCCGCGCCAGAACCAGTCAAGGTCGGTGCCCGAAGCGTCTTCCATGGTGCGGAAAAAATCGGCCGGCGTCGGGCGCTTGAATTTCCAGCGCTGGGCATACTCGCGGAAGGCAAAGTCGAACAGTTCGCGCCCCAGCACCGTTTCGCGCAGCACGTTGAGGGCGGCGGCCGGCTTGGCGTAGGCGTTGGCGCCGAACTGCACCAGCGATTCCGAGTTGGTCATGATCGGAACCTGGTTACGGCTGCGCATATAGTCGACAATGCCGCGCGGCTCGCCGCGCGAGTTGGGATAATCCTTTTCCCATGCATCCTGCGCCAGGCCCTGCACAAAGGAGTTGATGCCTTCATCCATCCAGGTCCACTGGCGCTCGTCGCTGTTGACGATCATGGGGAAGTAGTTGTGGCCCACTTCATGGATGATGACGCTGATCAGGCCATACTTGGTGCGGCGCGACCAGGTCAGCTCACCAGTCTTCTTGTCCCTGGTCGGACGCGGGCCGTTGAACGAGATCATCGGGTATTCCATGCCGCCGATCGGGCCATTGACCGAGATCGCCACCGGGTACGGGTAGTCGAACGAGTACTTGTTGTACTGCTCCACCGTGTGCACGATGGCCTGGGTCGAGTAGCGCTCCCACAGCGGGTTGCCTTCCTTGGGGTAGTAGGACATGGCCATCATGTCGGTGCCGCCCTTCTTGTAGCCCTGCGCATCCCAGATGAACTTGCGACTTGAGGCAAAGGCGAAGTCGCGCACATTGGCCGCTTTGTAGTGCCAGGTCTTGGTGCCCGGCGCGCGCACCTTTTCGGCGGCCGTCGCTTCGGCCTGGGTCACGATGATGACCGGCTTGGAAGCCGTCCTGGCCGCCTTCAGGCGCTCGCGCTGCACGGCTGTCAGGACCGCTTCCGGGTTTTGCAGTTCGCCCGTGCTGGCCACGATATGGTCGCTTGGTACCGTGATCTGCACGTCATAGTCGCCAAACTCCAGCGTGAATTCGCCGCTGCCCAGGAATTGCTTGTGCTGCCAGCCGTAGACATCGTAGTAGGCTGCCATGCGGGGGAACCAGTGCGAAATTTCAAACAGGTCGTTCTTGTCGTCCTCGAAACTCTCGTAGCCGGTGCGCCCGCCCTGGACCTTGGCGTTGCTGATCTTGTAGTTGAAGTCGATCGAAAAGGCCACGCGCGCGCCAGGCTTAAGCGGCTGCGGCAGATCGATGCGCATCATGGTCTTGTTGATGACGTGCCGCAGCGGCGCGCCATCTGCGCCCTTGACGGCGGTGATGTTGAAGCCGCCGTCGAAATTGCGGTTCTCCAGAATCGAGCGCATGGTCTCGAAGCGCACGCCGTCGTCTGCGCCGCGGGCGCGCGCCCACGCTTCGCGCGAGGCGACGGTGGAGGAGGCCAGGGCGTCGGAATCCTTGCGGAAGATGTTCTGGTCCAGCTGCAGCCACAGGTAGGTCAGCGTGTCGGGCGAATTGTTGTGGTAGGTGATGGTTTCGGTCGCGGTGATGGTGCGCCTGGCTTCATCGAGAGTGGCGCGGATGGTGTAGTCGGCGCGCTGCTGCCAGTAGGCGTGGCCCGGGGCGCCGGCGGCGTTGCGCACTGCGTTACCGGTGGGGAGGACTTCTTCGAGCTGGCGGAACTTGTCGTCGAAGGGTTCGGCAGCCGACACCGAGATCGTGAAGCAGAGGGCCGCAAGGCCGAACGGCAGACGCATCATACGTAACCTGAGGGTAAGGATTGGGATCAGGCATTCTAGCCTTACCGAATAGTCAATTGTCCGCTGGAATTGTAAAAAACCTGAAACATGCCACGCCGGGCCGCGCCGCATGCATATACATATGCCGGGCGCGGAACCGCGTCGCATGCAGATGATCTATTTTCCAAGGGTCAATATGTTATAGTCCCTCGACCTTGCCGGCGATGGCCGGCGGACCAGTTTTGGAGCGCAGCGTATGCGAACCCAAGGGTACCTGGCGTTTGTGATTGGCATGTGCCTGACGGCGTGGACCTGCATGAAGGTCAGCGATGCCCAGCAGGCCCGGATCAGCAATACCTTCCAGCGCGACACCGACAAGATCGCTGCCGATACCAGCACACGCCTGAAGATTTATTTCGACACGCTGCTGTCGATCAAGGGTGCCTTTACTATCAACGACAAGATCAACCGCGCCCAGTTTGTGCGCTATGTGGACGAACTCGACATCCGCAAGCGCTACCCTGGTTTCCAGGCAATCCAGTTCGTGCGCGACGTGCCCGATGGCGATGTGCCGCGCTTCGAGGCCAGCGTGCGCGGCGACACGTCGCTCCTGACGACGGGTTATCCCGACTTTGCGGTCCATCCGGTCGTCAAGAGCGAGCGCCATTACATCATTGAATACAGCGAGCCGCTGGCCGGCAACGAGATCGCCTTCGGGCTGGACCTGGCGGCGCTGCCGCCGCACCGGGCCGCGCTGGAACTGGGCCGCGACAGCGGGCAGCTGGTGGCCACCGAACGCATCACCCTGGTCCAGGACAAAACGGGTGAACCGGGCTTCGTGGCGCGCGCCCCGGTCTACCGCCAGGACCTGCCGGCCACCACGGTGGCGCAGCGGCGCGCGGCCCTGGTGGGCTGGGTGGCGATTGTGTTTCGCGTCAATAACCTGATGCAGGAAGTGCTCGACCCGGTACTGGCGCCGAACCTTGCCATCCGCATCGACGATGCGGGCGACGGCCAGGCCGCGGCGCCACCGGCGCCGGACAAGCTGATGTTTTCCAGCCCGGGCAGCGGTGCCCGTCCGATTCCCGGCATGGTTGTGTACAAGCACCTGGACGTGGCGCAGCGGCGCTGGGTGATGCGCCTGGCGGCACTGGAGGGTCCCCGCTACAGCCAGAACCTGACGCCGGTGGTATTGGTGGCCCTCGGGGGCACCCTGGTGAGCATGCTCATCGCGGCGCTTCTGATCGCGTGGGCCCGCAGCCGCGCGCTGGCGGCGCAGGTGCGCGGCGCGCTGGAAGAGCAGCGCGCCTTCCAGGACAGCGCCAGCGTCGGCATCGCCCTGTTTGCGCACGGCCAGGTGGTGCGCTGCAATCGGGGCATGGAAGACATCATGGGCTATGGGCCGGGCGAACTGGCGGGGCAGCCCAGTGCCATCCTGACCCAGGGCCACGAGCAGGCGTTTCGTATTGATCCGCTCACCCGGCGCGCGCAAAGCGAACTGGAACTGGTGCGCCGGGATGGCAGCGTGATGTGGTGCCTCATCAATGGCAAGGCGGTGGGCGAGTCGCCCCTGGCCGGCGAAGAGGTGTGGGTGATCCAGGATATCAGCGACCGCAAGCATGCCGAGGCGGCCCTGCTCGATGCCCGCGACGGCCTGCAGACCAGCCTGTCGGAACTGGCGCGCCAGAAGGCCTCGGTGGAGGCGGCCCAGCGCGACCTGTCGAACGTGCTGAACACGCTCAACCAGGCCCAGACCAATCTGATCACGTCGGAAAAGATGGCTTCGCTCGGCTCGCTCGTGGCCGGGATTGCCCATGAACTCAATACGCCGATCGGCAACAGCCTGCTCACGGCCACCGCGCTTGACGACATGGTACGCGGCTTTGAAAAGCAGTATGCCGACGGCGGCATCAAGCGCTCGGCGCTCGAGACCATGGTGGCCGACACCAAGACCGCGTGCAGCATCATGACCAGTTCCCTGCACCGCGCGGCCGACCTGATCACTTCGTTCAAGCAGGTGGCCGTGGACCAGACCAGCGACCAGCGGCGCCGGTTCAACCTGAGCGAGGTCATTGGCGACACCTGTGCCACCTTTGCCGCCCAGTTCAAGCGGGCCAATTGCGACACCCGCATCGACTGCCCGCCAGGGCTGGTCATCGACTCCTATCCGGGTGGCGTGGGCCAGGTGCTGTCAAACCTGATCAACAACGCCTTGCTGCATGCCTTTGAGGGCCGCGCGCACGCCAGCATGACCATCTCGGTGCGCGAGACCGGCGACGGCCATCTGATGCTGGTGTTTGCCGACGATGGCGTGGGCATGCCGCCCCGGATCCTGCACCAGGTATTCGATCCCTTTTTCACCACCAAGATGGGGCAGGGCGGCTCCGGGCTGGGCATGAACATTGTCTATAACATCGTCACCGGCATGCTTGGCGGCAGCATCGCAATTGAATCCTCGCCGGGGCAAGGCACGACCGTCACCATCCGCATGCCATGCGTGGCGCCGCGCCGCGACGGGGAGGGCGTGGAATTGAAGCTGCTGTCGATTCCCTGACCCGCGGTGCGCCGTGGACCTGGCAGCGCGCATATACTGCGGGGACATTTACCCGAGGCTCGCACCATGGCACACAAGCCCCCCAGTGATCCGACTGCGTCCGGCGCGACAAGCTTTGCCCTGAACCGCAATCGGCTCCAGCTTTTGCATCGCATTCACAACGCGCTCGAAACCCCCATGGCCCTGCTGGGGCTGGCCTGGTTTTGCCTGATGGTGGTCGATCTTACCCGGGGGCTGGGCGATACCGGCAACACTGCCACCACGGTCATCTGGGTCATCTTCATTGCCGACTTTGCCCTGCGCCTGATCCTGGCGCCGCGCAAGCTGGCCTACATGCGCAAGAACTGGCTGACGGTGATCGCGCTGGTGCTGCCGGCGCTGCGGGTACTGCGCTTCGCCCGCGTGCTGCGCGGCCTGTCGCGCCTGCGCGGCCTGCCGCTGGTGCGCATCCTGGCGTCGATCAACCGCGGCATGCGCGCACTGGGCGAGACCATGCAGCGGCGCGGTTTCGGCTATGTACTGGCGATTACTTTGATCGTCACGCTGGCCGGTGCGGCCGGCATGCTGCATTTTGAAGGCAAGGTCGCCAGTGCCGCGGGTGCGTCAGGGATCGACGACTTCTGGTCGGCCCTGTGGTGGACCGGCATGATGATGACCACCATGGGCAGCGAGTACTGGCCGCGCACGGGGGAGGGCCGGGTGCTGTGCATGTTCCTGGCCATTTATGCGTTTGCGGTGTTTGGCTATTTTACAGGCACCATCGCCACCTACTTCATCGGGCGCGACCATGTCGAAGCTGCCGACGGCGCCACCTTGCAGGCGCTGCGCGAGCTGCAGGAACAGGTGGCGCAGCTGCGCGACGAGCTGGCGCGGGCGCAGGAGGCGCGCGGCCAATAAGCCCATCCTGGTCAGCCCCTGTTTCGTTTACGTTTCCATCAGTCTAGGTTGCGCCGCGAGACGGGCTTTGCTGGGATCATGGACGTCCTCACGAGAAAAGGAGAACATCATGCACCAGTCTCAATTTTCTGCCTGTATCGAAGCCTGCTATGCCTGCGCCCAGGCCTGTGACCACTGCGCCGCGGCCTGCCTGCAGGAGGATGACGTCAAGATGATGGCCGGCTGTATCGCGCTTGATATCGACTGCGCCCAGATGTGCCGCATGGCCGCCGGGGCCATGGCGCGCGGCAGCCAGATGGTCAGCGAACTGTGCCAGGTCTGCGCCACCGTCTGTGACGCTTGTGCCGACGAATGCGGCAAGCACGAGGCAGAGCATTGCCAGGAATGCGCCAGGGCCTGCCGCGCCTGCGCCGATGAATGCAGGCGCATGGTGAGCGGCGCGGCTTCCAAGGCCAGCGTCGGACGCGGGGCTGCCGCCCACTAAGCATGCGCCGCCGTGCCGCGCGTCCGGCCTGACGGTGTGATTCCACCGCTTGCCGGACGCCGGTGTTGGCACGTGCTGCATACTGGATCGTCTTGCCTGGATTGCTCGTATAGACTGGGCCGTTTAGACTGGGCCGTTGCTTCCAGCAACCGGCCCTGTTGCCGCATCTGGCAGGAGATGCTGGTTCAATGCTGCGCGCGGCGTTGAAAGGAAAAACCCTCCCGCCAGCGTTCAGGCGCCCACCAGGCATTCATCATGCCTTCGGAAGTTGAGGGCGCAACCATGCAAGAACCGGTCGATGCCACTTTCCATATGCAGATCACCTGTGCCAGGCTGGGTCGCCGCGATGGGAGGGAAGACCCCATATCCAGCGAACAGGCAATGCCACGAGATCGCGCTGAAGTGCGAGTTCCCTTGTGTGCGGGCGATTTCCTGAACGATGTCGGCCCGATCGAACCAAGCCTGTAACAGCGCGCCCAGCGCATCTGACAGGTGCATATTTTCCTGATTGGCGCGCCAGTAGCCGCTGTCCGGGCGAGTATTGAGCTTGTAGTGGGCGACGATATAGTCACGCGCCCTCTCGAACCGTTCGACAATTTCATTGTTAAAGCGGGACTGGTGCAGCGTCGTAAATTGACCCTCTTCGAAGCATGTCATGAAGGACTGGATCGAAGCCTGTACGAGATGCAGGGCGGTCGCCTCGAGCGGCTCGATGAATCCTTGCGCCAGGCCCAGTGCGAGGCAATTCCGGTTCCAGTGGCGCTCGACCTGACCCACCTTCATGGTCAAGTGCCGAGCCTCGACGTCGGCCGCGGTGGGCCCGAGCGTGCGCCTCAATTCGGCTTCCGCCTTGTCGGCCGAGAGAAATGCAGAGCTGTAGACGTAGCCATTGCCTACCCGATGTGTCAGTGGAATGTGCCAGGACCATCCCGCGGACAAGGCGCGCGAGACGGTCTGGACCGGAATCATGGCGCGCGCCGGGGCCGCCGTCGGGATCACGACGGCCGCATCGTTGAACAGGTTGTTGCGGAAGCTGTTGAAGGGCACACCTTGTGCCTGCTGCAACAGCAGCGACTTGAAGCCGGTGCAGTCGACGAAGAGATCACCGTCGATGCGCAAGCCGTCGGCGCCCAGCACGGCGACGATGTCGCCCTGGTCGTTCAGCTCGGCCTTGCCGATGGTGGCCTCGATTCGCTTCACGCCGCGCGATGCCGCATGGTTGGCCAAAAAGCGGCCGAGAAGCGCCGAATCGAAGTGATAGCCGTACTCGATGTCGAAGGGGAAGTGCGCGGGGGGCAGCGGGCCCTTGCCTTGCGCGGCAAGCACGCCACCGAGCAGGAAGCGCTCAGGCAAGGTGGTCACGTCCAGCCCCAGCCTGCGCGTCATGCAGTTGACGAACAAGGCCTGCTCGTTGAGCGAGTCGATTTTCGAGAAAAACGGATGGCTGTAGGCGGCAATGCCGGATGCCGGGCTCCAGTCCTCGAAGCGGATGCTGAGCTTATAGGTGGCATGGCAGGCCGGCATCCACTCGGCTTCCGCCACACCGATCTGGCGGAAGAAGTGCTTCAAGGAAGGCGTGGAGCCTTCGCCTACCCCGATGATGCCGATCTCGGGCGACTCGATGACCGTGATGCGCGCGCGTCCGTCACCCCAGCGGCTGGCCATGAGGTTGGCGGCCATCCAGCCTGCGGTGCCGCCGCCGACGATGACGATGTCGATCGGTTTCGCGGTGCCCATCATGATCGTGCCCTGACGGCAGCGGCCAGGTAGTCGTCATGGGTCATGAATCCTTCCAGGCCCTGGCGCTTTGCCGCCGCCATGTCCGCCAGCGCTCCGGCCAGCTCGTCGGGCGCAAATCCCGCCGCCACCGGATGGTAGTCCGCGGGCATCACACCCTGTCCGACCAGGACCTGCAGCCAGGAGGCGTCCTTGAAAATATCGTAGGGATCCTGGAACAGCCTGCCCGTGGCGCGGAACAGCGCGATCTTGTCGCGCAGCCGCGGCGGCACGGCCATGTGGCGCACGTCCTGCCAGAAGCCGCTATCTGGCCGTTCGTTCACGTGGTAGTGGAGGATGATGAAGTCGCGGATCGTTTCGTACTCCAGGGCCGACTGGGCGTTGTACTCGTCCACGAGCGCCTGGCTGATGCCTTCATGGGGAAACAGCTTGAGCAAGCGCACGATGGCTGACTGGATCAGGTAGATGCTGGTGGACTCGAGCGGCTCGAGGAAACCACCCGACAGTCCGATGGCACAGACATTCTTGGCCCAGGCGTCGCGCGTGCGCCCGGTGCGAAAGCGGATCAGTCTTGGTTCGGCCAGGGCCGGCGCCGGCAGGTTGGCCATCAGCGTGGCGCTTGCCTCGTCGTCGCTGATATGCCGGCTGCTGTACACCAGGCCATTGCCAATCCGGTGCTGCAGCGGAATCTGCCATTGCCATCCCGCCGCATGTGCTATCGAACGGGTATAGGGCAGGGTACTCGCCAGTCGCTCCGACGGCACGGCCAGAGCGCGGTCGCACGGCAGCCAGTGGGACCAGTCGTCATAGGGAACCTCGAGTGCTTGCTGGATGAGCAGGCCGCGCATGCCGGAGCAGTCCACGAACAGGTCACCATGCACTTCGCGGCCGTCCTGCAGCTTGAGGGTGCGCACATGACCCGATTCGGGCGCAAGCACAACCTGCTCGATCAAGCCTTCGGTGCGCTTCACCCCATTGGCTTCGCAAATTTTCCGCAGATACTGACCGTACAGGCCGGCATCGAAGTGGTAGGCATACGGCACATCCAGGAATGGATCCTGGGTACGGGGGCGCCCGAACCGGCCCGCCTGGCACGCCAGATAATTGAGGTCATACTCCCACAGGCTACGGGTCTGGCCCAGGGCCACGCCCCGAGCCCAGAAGTGCTGGAAATCGCAAAAGGCATGATTGCGCCCGGGCACCCCGAATGTATGAAAATACGATTCGCCAGGAACCCGCCACCCTTCGAAACGAATGGCCAGCTTGATCGATCCATTGGTTTCACGCAGGAAGTCGCTTTCAGAAATGCCCAGTACGGCATTGAGATGATGAATCGGCGGAATCGTCGCTTCGCCAACGCCCACGATGCCGATTGTCTCGGATTCGACCACTTCAACGGCCACCTGGTTGCCCAGGACACGCTTGATCAGTGCCGCCGACATCCAGCCGGCCGTTCCACCGCCGACCACGACAAGCTTTTCGATCCGCTTGTGCATAGACAACCTCCAACAAGATAAATTCAGGGCCGAATGTTCGGCCTCGTGCATGGTTTAACGAAAAAAGCCCAGGCAGCGGCAAGCTGTCCGGGCTTTCAGGGCTTACAGCTCAATCAAAACGAGTACTTCAGCGACAGCTCGTAGCGCGCGCCATAGCGATCATACTGCGTGACTTGACCGGAAGCGGTATCGATGGTGGCATCGTCCTGCTTGGTCAGGTTCTGGGCATTGAACGAGAGTCGCATTCCCTTCAGTTGATTGATGCTCGATCCCGAGAAATCATAGCTCACCTGGGCGTCCACCAGCGTCAGCGCCTTCCGGTTGGCCGGCGTGAGCGAGTTACTTTGACCGCGCGCTTCAGACAGGAAGGACGAACGCTTGGTGGCGGCCACGCGGGCGCTGAACCCGGCTTTTTCATAATACGCCGTCAGCTGGTAGGAATCCCTGGACAGGCCCGGGATGTCAGTGCCGTCGTTGAAGCTTCCCTCGGTCAGCGCAGCATTGGCCACCACGCCAAAGCCATCGAGATAGTTGCTGACCAACCGCAGAGGTAGCGTCGCGGCGAGTTCCACGCCCTTGACGCGGCCTTCGAGGCCGTCTTCGAAGAAGGTCCTGATGCCCTGGAAGGTAGCTGGCGCAAACACCGTGCCGTTGGTGTCCACTCCCTGGTGATAGCCAGGAATGTAGTACTGCGAGAAATCGACGACCTGGCGCCCGGTACGTGACCAGTTGACGATGTCTTTATAGAATCCGCCAACGCTCACATAGCCATCCTTGGCGAAATACCATTCGTAGCTCAAATCGGCCTGGTTGACCTCGTTCGGGCGCAGCTTCGCATTACCCGTGGTGGACGACCATGGGCCGCTGGCAGGATCGGGATTGGTGACGTTGAACAGGTTATTGATAAACCTCACACTTCCGCCCGGCCTCAGCTGGTCAATGCGCGCACGGCTGATTGCCTTGCTGGCCGCGAACCTGACCGTCTGGGTGTTGCTGAGATCAAAATTCACATTCAGGCTCGGCAGTACCTTGGTGTAGTTCGCGCCGTCGTCGACCGGCGTCGCCTTCACGAACAGGTCGGCACCGGTCACGCTCAGGAAGCCTGTGGCCGACTGCCTCGTGTTGATGAACTGCAGACCCATATTGCCGAACGTGTTGAACGAACCCAGCTGGCCTTCGAAATCGGCCTTGGCAAACAAGGTGGTGACCTTTTCCTTGATCGTATAGGTGTCACCCAGACGATCCGTTTCCAGTTGCTGCGCATCCCAGCGGCGGTAGGCGCCGGAGTTGATCAGCCCCTGTGCGTCGTAGGCCACAACCTGCCCCAACCCGGCCCAGGAAAGGTCTGCCACGCCCCTGCGGGCGGACTCGGGAATCGGGCCATCGTTCGGCCAGGTGTTCGCCGTCAGGTAGTAGCCCTGGTTGTCCTTGGACTTCGCGTGATCCGAATACAGCATGCCGACGTTGACCGCGTTGATCCAGCCGAGGTCGAGTTTGCCCACAGCTTCCAGGCGCACCGTGTCGAGCGATTCCTCGAAGACGGCATTGTTCACGAAGCCATCCTGGGCCTGGGCAAAGCCGATCGCCGGGTTGCCGGAGACCGAGGTCTGCAGTTGCGAGATCGGCGCCAGCGAACCGCCCCAGGCTTGGGGACCTGCCAGGCGCACCAGGTTGTAGTCGGCAAAATTGATGCTGTTGTTGCTGAACCTCAAGCCTTTGGACGTGGTTTCCCAGCTGCGGGTGGTACCGGGGCCCTGGGTCGCCAGACCGGCACGACCGTTGCCGGCATAGCTCTCGCCGATTTCATCGTGCTTGCTCGTGTCGCTGTGGGCCATGTCGAACTTGGCCTGCCATTGGTCGTTGACCGCCAGTTTCATGTTGACGCCGTAGGTACGCAAGGTACCCTTCTTGTCGGTCGGGTCGCTACGGAGAACCGCATTGAAAGGACCGCTGGTGCCCGACTGCGCCACGCCGTTGACGACCTGGCCGATCGTTCCATCGGGCAGGGCCTGGATGATGCCACGTCGGATGCCCTCGTCGCGGAAGTTGATCATCAGGGCGTCCAGAGCGACGTTCACCTTGTTGTTTGGCTTAAATTGCAGGACGGCGGAGGCGGTGTCGCGGGTCAGCAACTGCGAACGCGAGTACACCTCGATGCCGTTGGGCGTGTACGCATCGCCGAAATTAGCATTCCGACTCCAGCCCCACATGCCGTTCACTTCCGACTGGGAGGGCGAGTTCGTCTTCGCCAGCGCAATGGCCAGGCCCACGGTGTCGCCGGCAAAGCGGCGCGAATCGGCGAAGGCGAAGCGGTAGCCGGTATTCTTGAAGTCCGGGTTGTTCGACTCCAGGCTGCCTTTTTCGTAGGAAGCGTTCAGCGTCGTGGACGGCTTCGCGTCCAGCGGGCGGGTGGTGCGCAGGTCGACCGTGCCGCCAATGCCCATCGCACTGAGGCTGGCGTCAGGGGCCTTGTACACCACGGCGCCGCTCATGATTTCGGCCGGATACAGGTCGAATTCCACGCCGCGGTTGTTGCCGATGCCCAGCAGCTCGCGGCCGTTGAGGGTGGTACCGACGTAGTCTTCCTTGAAGCCGCGGACCGAGATGCCGCTGGTGCGGCCGGCAACGCGCTCGCCTGCAAGGCCGGGGATGCGTGCGAGCGTCTCGGCAATACTCGTGTCCGGCAACTTGCCGATGTCTTCCGCGCTCACGGCTTCGACGATGCTCGAGCTGTTTTTCTTGATCGATTGGGCTTGCATCAGACTGGCGCGGAATCCCGTCACGACGATCACCTGCGCGTCCGCATTGGTCGCCGCGGTAGTGTCCTGTGCTTGCGTAGCGCCACTTGCCGCAAGCAGAGATACCGCGCACGCGATTGCAGTGGGCCTGAGCATCCGCGGTTTAGTGAATGAACGCGGCGAACGCTTGGTGCCAAGCGACTGCGTCAGGCGCGACATCTTGATTTTCTCTTGATTCAATTTCGTCTCCAAATGAACGGGCCCAGGTACGTGCCTGCCCGTCGGGGCCAAAGGTTTTTCTCACGCACGTAGGAAAAGTACAATACAGTAGAACATTATTGTTGGTGTTGTTTTTTTAAACAATTTGTTGTAACGCAACGACACCTTGGAGCGTGGAGGCCGTATTTGCCCCGGCGGAGCTGACATTCTTGGTATTGGAATGCGCATGTCAGATCAAAAAAGGTCGATTTTCGGCATCGATTCCAGCTGTATAGTCCGTTGATTTTGGCGGATATGTAGTAAAACAACGTATCGGGTGAGTCTCGGTGGCCTTGCTGCGGCCAAGCTGTGCTAACGTCCCGCGGCACCTTAAGCGCTTGCAAACACAGCGTGCGCCTCGTTTGCCAGAGTCTGGATGACTTAGAATGCTGCTATGGGGTAGCGGAAGACAACAATGATGAAACGCAGCAACGGGTCCGACCGGCCACTGGAAAAGCTCGCCCGGCGCCTGCAGCGCGCCGAGGCGGCAAGCGACATTGCTGCGCCCGATCTTGGGCTCAGCACAGCCTTGTCACTGCGCGAGCGGGTGATTGAATCGAGCGCCAATGCCATGGTGATCAGCCGCGCCCAGGGCAGCGGGTTTGTCATTGAGCACGTCAATCCCGCGTTTGAACGGATTACCGGATACAGCGCGGCCGAAATCGTGGGCAAGAATTGCCGCTTCCTGCAGGGCGGCGACCATGACCAGCCGGCACTCGACGAGATCCGGGCGGCGCTGCGCGAGCAGCGACCGGGAAACGCTATTTTGCGTAATTACCGCAAGGATGGCTCGCTGTTCTGGAACCACCTGTTTGTCGCTCCCGTATTCGACCAGGCCGGCACTGCCACGCACTTTGTCGCGTCCCAGTACGACATCACGCATTCCAAGGTGCTTGAATCGCAGCTGCTCTACCAGGCCACCCACGATGAACTGACCGGGCTGCCCAACCGCAGCCTGCTGCAGGACCGGCTCCAGCATGCGCTGGCACAGGCAGCGCGCAGCGGTGAGCGCATCTGGCTGGCCTTTCTCGGCCTGGAAGGCCTCAAGGGTATCAGCGACAACCTGGGCCACGCGGCTGCCGACGAAGTGCTCAAGATCGTTTCGGCCAGGATGGCCGGCGTGCTGCGCGCGTCCGACACCATTGCGCGCTGGTCCGGCGACGAATTCACCATCCTCATGCCCGGCCAGGGTGCCGACACGGGGCCGGTGGCCGCGCTCGAACGCCTGCTGGGGGCCGTCAGCAGTCCGGTAAGCCTTGGCGGGCAGGAGTATGTGGTGCGCTCCAGCATGGGCGTGGCCTCGTATCCCGAAGACGGCGCCGAACCGGCCCTGCTGCTCAAGTGCGCCGATATCGCGGCGCGCCACGCCAAGGCCGACGGGCGCCACCATTTCCGCTTCCATACGCCGGACATGAACGCGCGCGCCCTGGCGCGGCTGCGCACCGAGGCGGACCTGCGCCAGGCGATCAGGCGCGACGAATTCGTGCTGCACTACCAGCCCCAGATCGACCTGTCATCTGGCCAGGTGGTCGGTGCCGAAGCGCTGGTGCGCTGGATGGCGCCCGGCCGCGGCCTGGTGGGACCGGTGGAATTCATCGCCATTGCCGAAGAATGCGGATTGATCGAGGAAATCGGCAACTGGGTACTGCGCACCGCCTGCCGGCAGAGCGTTGCCTGGCGCCGCAGTGGCCTGCCGCCGGTGCGCATGGCGGTCAACCTCTCGGCCAGGCAGTTCGTGCACAAAGACCTGGCCGGCATGATCGGGGCGGTGCTGGCCGATTCCGGGCTGGCGGGGCCCGATCTGGAACTGGAATTGACCGAAGGGGTGGTCATGCGCGACGTGGAGCACGGCATCAGTGTGCTGCGCGAGCTCAAGGCGCTGGGCGTGCAGATCGCCATTGACGATTTTGGCACCGGCTACTCCAGCCTGTCGTACCTCAAGCGTTTTCCCATCGACGTGCTCAAGATCGACCGCAGCTTCGTGATCGACATCGGCCAGGGCAATGGCGATGATGAAGCCATCGTGGCATCCATCATCGCGCTGTCGCACTCGCTCAAGCTGCGCGTGATTGCCGAAGGCGTGGAGACGGCAGCGCAGCTGGCTTACCTGGGCAGCCAGCATTGCGACGAAGTGCAGGGCTACTATTTTTCCAGGCCGCTGCCGGCGCAGGCCTTTGAGGCCTTCCTGCGCGAGCGCACACCCGCGCGGCAAGGCGCTGGCTGATGGCGCGGTACTGGGCACTTCACTGGCTGCGGCCGTAGCGCCCGCGCAGCAGTTCGAGCATGGCCACGTTCAGCTCCCACGGCTGCGATACCAGTTCGCCGCCAAACGGCAGCGCCTGGGTATAGGGCGCCGGCCCGAATTCCGGCGTGAGCGTCATGCGCCTTGCACCCGCCGCCTTGCGCAGCGCCACAATGCGGTCCCACCACGACAGGTGGCGCTGCAATGCCTCTCCCCACTCCGGCGCGCGGAAGTCGTTCACCTGCGGCCCCTGGGGGTGGCCCACGCGGGCGTGGATGTGGCGCGCGTGCGGCAAGACCGCGTCGAGCATCTCCTGCTGGTCTTCCAACAGCGATTCGCAGGCGCAGCACCAGTGCGAAAGGTCAGCCGTGAGCGCCAGCTGGGGCAGTTGGCGCAGGTAGGGCAGGAGCAGCGTAGGGTGGCCGGAAAAGCGGCTGCGGTGAATTTCATGCAGGACCGGCACGCCATGCTGCGCCCCGATCGACTCGGCCAGCGCGAGCAGTTCCATGTTCTGTTCGACGCTGTAGTAATCCTTGCCCGTGTGCGAATTGACGAACAGGGGACGCGCGCGGCAGGCATTGGCCAGGTAGCGCGCGAGCGCGTCGCGGTGTTCGTCAAAGCGGGCATGGAACGCTGTCTCCCACTGCTGCGCCGCCAGCTGCAGGCCGGCCGCGCCAATGCGGCCGGTCCATTCGTCATGGGCGGCGGGATCGAGCGGCAGCGACATTTCGATGCCGTCGAATCCGGCGTCCACCACGCGCGCGATGAACTCCTGCGGCGCCAGTGCATTGCTGCCCCAGTGCGGGGCCAGGATCAGGATCTCCACTGCCGTGCCTCAGTCGAAACCGCGCACAGGAAAGTCTGCGCCGCGCTGGATCCAGTTGTCGGGCGAGTAGCTGCTTGTACCATCGGTCGCGTGCAGGGTGTAGGCGTGGCGCGACACCGGCGAGCGATTGGGCGCGCTGTAGTGCGGCAGCAAACCATGGAAGCACACCAGGCTGCCCGCCGTGGCTTCCAGCGCAATGGCGCTGTCCTGCCCGGGCCAGGGCGTGGGGTCGAGCTTTTGCATGGTGATGTCGTTCCCGTGGCGTACGAAGCGCTCGCGCAGCGGGCCGCGGTGCCCGCCCGGCTGCACCCACAGGCAGCCATTGTCGCGCGTGGCGTCTTCCAGCGCGAACCAGAACGTGGTCACGGTGATGGGCGTGGTGTCGAAGAACGTCGCATCCTGGTGCCAGCCCACTTCGCCCCCGATGCCGGGCTGCTTGAATATGTACATGGACTGCCACACCTGCGGCTGCGACAGCCCCAGGTCGCGCGCCACTTCGGCCAGTTTTGGTTCGCGCGAAAAGCGCTCGAACACGGGGTCCAGGTCATGCAGGGCGTGGCCGATCTTGTTGATGGACAGGGCCTTGTCCTGCTTTAGCTGCCCGTGCTGGTCGAAAGCTTCTTCCTCGAAAAAACAGCGGATCGTATTGTCGGAGCCAAGGAAGTAGTCGTCCGTGGTTTTCACCTGGTCGCGGGTGGTGAAGATCGAGCGGCTGGCGCCCGGATCAAAACCGTTGACAATCTCTGCGGCCCGCTGGCGCAGCTGGGCAATGGCGGCGGCCGGCTTGAAGTCGGGAATGACGATGTAGCCATCGCGCTGGAATGCGTCGCGCTGTTCCTGGCTCAACATGGGTAGACTCCGGTAAGTTTGTGCAAGCAAGCATTGTAGAAGGCGGCTTACCGATCCGCAATCGAACCTTTGTTGACAGATTGTCGCCAGAACGCAGACAATCAGCCCATGGATCAGCTGCGTTCAATGGAAATTTTTGCCGAAGTGGCGCGCCTGCGCAGCTTTTCGGCGGCCGGGCGCGCGCTGGGCCTCACCCGCGCGCTGGTCAGCAAGGCCATTTTGCAGCTGGAAGAAAAGCTGGGCGCGCGCCTGCTGTACCGCTCCACGCGTGAAGTCAGCCTGACCGAAGCCGGCCAGGCCTACCTGCCCGGCTGCGTGGCGACGGTGGAACAGGCTCGCCAGGCAGCACGGGCGATCGCACCGGCGGGCGCCGAGCTGGCAGGCCCCTTGCGCATCCAGGCGCCGTCCAGTTTTGGGAGCCTGTGGCTGGCCGACGCGCTGGCGCGTTTCGCGCTGCGCCATCGGCTGCTGCAGCCATCGCTGTTTGTCGACGATGCGATCCTGGACCCGATCCGCCACGGCTTCGACCTGTCCATCAGGGTGGGCGGGATTCCCGATACTACCGGCCTGGCACTGCGCCGCCTGGCACCGTGCCGCGCCGTGCTGTGTGCCAGTCCCGATTACCTGGCGCGGCGCGGCGTGCCGGCGGCGCCGGACGCGCTGGCCGCGCATCAGTGCCTGCACTTCAGCCATCTGACCGACGGCACCAGCTGGCATTTCACGCGCGGCCACGATCGGCAAACCGTGCGCGTGCAGGCAGGCTTCACGTCCAACAACGGACTGGTGCTGCATCAGGCTGCGCTGCGCGGGCTGGGCATCGTCTACAGCACCACCTTCCTGGCCTGGCAAAGCCTGGCCGACGGGACGCTGGTGCAGGTGCTGCCGGAATGGGAACTGCCGCTCAATGACCTGACGGCGCTGTACCCGGCCGGACACCAGCCCTCGCCCAAGGTCAGGGCACTGATTGATTTCCTGGTCGAGCAATACCAGCCGGTGCCGCCGTGGGATGCAGCGCTGGCCCGCTAGACGTCAGCTGGCAGCCGCCACGCACCACTGGCCATCGCGGTAGACCTGTTCATCGTCCAGGTACACCGCGTCGGTGACGGCAAACACGTCCACGTGGTAGCGCGCATCCTTGCGCTTGAATCCCGGCTTGGGATAGACGCCATGCTTGGCGCCCAGCGACAGGTGGATGCCGCACATGCGTTCGTAGGTGCCGATATCGTTCACCCGGCGCTCGCGGGTAAAAGCGCGGTTCATGCCGAAGCCCAGTTCGCGCAGCCACACTTCGCCTTCGTCGGCGCGGATGATCGCCATCAGCTTGTCGAATTCCGGGGTGGCGCCGATGGCCTCAACCACGCGGCCGCGTTCGATCACGAGGGTGATCGGCTGGGCGGGGCGGTTGACGAGGTAGGAGGTGTCACCGAAGACATGCACCTGCACGCGGCCGCTGACGGCCTCCAGGTCCTGCGCTTCGGTAAAGACTTCGCCGATTGGAAACTGGCCACCGACATTGTTCATGCCGCTGTAGTCGCCCACATTGAGCTTGGCCGGCTCCAGGGGCGAATCGAACACCAGCTGTTCGCCGCCGCCTTGCACCACCGCGCGCGAGGCGGCATCGATGCGCGCCTTGAGGGCCTTGCCCACGCCGCGGTAGTAGGCCGGGTCGTAGGCGAGGGCATCGATGTAGCTCACGCCCTGCAGTCCCGGCATGCGCGACAGGTGCACGTGTTCGATCACTTTCAGCCCCAGCTTGAACAGCTCCACCCGGATGCGGAAAGCTTCGAGCCGGAAGTTGGTGGACTGGACCAGTACCACCAGGTCGGAAGCGGACAGCTGGCGAAAGGCGGCCAGCACGGTGTCCGGCGTCACGCCGTCAAAATCGATGAACTGCGCATGCGGCAGGTTGCGCCGGTAGCCCTCGGCCAGCGCGCGCGCAAGGTCGCAGCGGGTGTCGAACACCACCAGTGCGCGCTGCCGTGCATCATGTTCAACCACCATGGCGAGGACATCGCGCAAGTGGGCGGCGGCGGCATCGACCGCGTGGGCGGGGATCTCACCCCATTGGCTGGCGGAATCAAAGGCATTCATGCCGCCATTATACGTGGCCGCTCTTGCCGTTTCAGGCGTCGAAAATGCTGCTGGGCATCTTCGTCCGGGCCTGAACGTCCCGCCGCGCGGTACCTGGTGTGCCGGCGGCCAATTAAGCTGCCCGTACAGGCCAGTTGCGCTATGATTTGAATGGCAACAGCGCAGCGCGACCAGATGCAATCATACATATGGAAGGTTCAATGGCATACAGATGGGAAACGCCAGCAAGCGTCTGGCTGGAAGACGACAAGACGGGGCAGTTCGAGCTGGTCTCGAGCCAGGGCCTCGGCCGGATCGACTGGCAGGCGCACGCGCGCGGTCGCCTGCCCGACGTCGCCCATCTGCTTGGCGCTTCGCTGCCGGACCAGTGTTCCTGCGCCCCCATCTACCCGGAAGGCTTTGCGTTCTGCCCCACCTGCGGGCGCGCACTCAACAAGCTGGCCGGGAAAATGAAGTACCAGCCCGACTGGTGGGGCGCGTGGAGCGACCAGTTCCTGCCGCGCCATGTCCCGCACGGCTTGCCCGTCACTTCGCTGGCGCTCGGCGACAGCCTGGAGGAGCGGCCGCCGGCGCCGGAAGTGGGTCGCTTCGATGTGAGCATGCCGGTGCCGCCCAACGCCCAGTGCGTGTTTGCCGCGGGTGCCTTTGGCTTTCCCGTGCAGCGCCTGCTGGCGCTGGCGTACACGCGCAACGTGCTTCAGTACTGGGACCCGCTGGCGCAGCTGTGGCACGTGATGGCTGCCGAAGATGCAGCGTCGGACCTGGCCTTTACGCGCGCCGACTACGCCTGGCTGCCGGCCCATAATCCCGCGCGCGGCGAAGTGGCCATTGTGCCGACCGACCGCGGGCTGCGCCGTCTGTGGATCAACCCGGTCAGCGAAACCTATCGCTCCGAAGCGGTGTTCGACTCGCCCCTGGCCAGTGCCCCGGGCGCCATGCGCCGCCACATTGCCTGCCTGTTTGCCGGCGAGGGCGGCGCGCGCCTGTGGACGGCGGCCAGCGACCTGTCCACCGCCACCGAATTCGATTGCGGCGGCGCGCCCGTTCACGGCTGGTCGCGCCCGATTGGCTACGACGGCCGCCTGTTCTGGCTCCACGCCGAGGGTCAGCTGATCTGGCAGCCGGGGACCGAACCGCAATGGCTGCCGTGGCCTGCCGGATGGACCCCGCGGCTGGAGTTTGGCGGCCCCACCCAGAGCCGGGACGGCCGCCTGTGGCTGATCGGTCATGGCGACCAGTCCTATTCATTCCTTGAACTGGGCAAGGCGCGCGGCCAGCAGGAACAGATCAGCGGCGCGCGCCTCGGTTTTGCCAGCCTGCTGTTCCGGCGCGGCCATGCGGTGGTGGCCGAACCGTGGGACATGGAGCATGTGGAAGACCCGCACGATGATGACTCGCTGGTGCTGCCGCTGCTGCGCGGCTTCAATAACAACCGCAGCCAGCCCAGCGGCCTGGTACTGCGCTTTCACAAGTACACGGGGCGGGCCGAAGACGCGCTGGAAAACCGCGTGATCGCGCGCACCACGGTGGAATGGATCGGCAAGCGCAACGTGATCCTGGACGAGATTGCGCGCCTGACGCGGCCGCACGACTGCGTGCCGTTCGTGTATGACCGCTGCCTGTGGCTGCACCATCCGGACTGGAACCAGGTGCGCGGCTGGCATCTGGACGAGCTGCCGTGATGCGGGCCCTCCGCTTCGCCGCCTGCGCCGCGCTGGCTTGCGCCGCGCTGCCGGCGCTGGCCGTGCCGCAGGTGTTTTTGGTCCAGAACTCGGGCTGGATGGAGCCGTTCTACACCGACCCCGGTTCGCGCTACAAGGCGCTGGTGACGGAACTGGTGCTGGCGGTGGCGCAGCCGGGCGACCCCATGGTGCTCGCCGCGTTCAACCAGAGCCGGCCCGGCGCGCCTTCGCCCAGGGCCCTGCTGTCGTTCAAGTTCGATGCAAAGACCGCGCGCCAGAGCGTGAGCGGTGCGCTGGCCGGGCTGGAACTGGCGCGCAAGCCTGGCAGCAGTGCGTATGCCGACACCGACCTCAATGAAGCGGTCAGTTCGGCCGTGGGCAGCGCGCTGGGCGGCAAGCCCGGGCTGGTGTGGCTGATCACGAACAACCGCAACAGCCCCAATAATGACCAGGAAACCGCGCGCCGCAACCGCGAGTTCTACGAGCTGATTCACCGTGGCGGCGCGATCACACGCGCGCTTGCCTTTCCCCTGCAAATGCCGGTGGCCGGTACCCACTACAAGGCCAATGGCCTGATGGTGTACGTGTTTGCCGTGGGCGACGAAGGCGCGCGCGACCTCAAGGCGCTGGTGGCCTCAGGCGCCATCGCCAGGGTAATCACCGAGCCGCCCGCGCGCCTCAAGCCCCTGGACCAGGACACGGTGCGGCTGGTGCCGCGCAAGGTCAGCGACGCGCCCGGCGTGTCGTTTGCGATGGGGCAGGGCGGCATGCTGCTGGCGAATGTGGACGCGGCGGCGAAAACGCCGGCCGCCAAAATCGAATGGCAGCTCGAAAACACCATGTACCCGTACACCATCGCCAGCGCCACCATCAGCGCGCGCTCGAAGCTGGGCGGCGAAGATCGCAAGATTGAACTGGGCGAGCGCACCGTGCGCGCGCTGGCACCGGGCAAGAGCGCGCCGCTGTCGTCGCAGATGACACTACCCGTCAAGCAGCTGCCGGGCGCCTGGTCGATGGCGGCGATTGGCAGTGCCGGTTCGGCCTACGTCATGCCCGGCCAGATCGAGCTGCGGCTGGACGGCCAGCGGCTGGAACTGTCGCAGGCCTTCCGCGCACGCATGGCGGCCCTGTTCCCGGGCGACCCGCTGCCCGACATCTTCACGCCCCCGGCGCAGATCAAGACCTCGGTGGCGCGCTTGCCGCTGCAGGTGCGCGTGCATTACGGCGTGGGCCCGCTGGTGGCGCTGATCGGCGGCGGCCTGCTGCTGCTTGGTGCGCTTGCTGCGGCGGCGCTGGCATTTGGGCGGCCGCGCAAGGTGCAGCTGACGGTCGAGGACGAGTTGCGCACCATGCAGGCCCGCGCCGGTACCACCCAGCCCATCTTCGACAAGGCCGGCAACAAGGTCGCGCAGTTGAAGACGACGATATTCGGAAGCGAGCTGATTGACCTGCGCGAAGGTGCGCAGGTGCGGCTGGGCCGCTGACCACATTAACGCATCAACCTATTTTTATAAACGGGACTTATCAATGCAAATCAATACCCCACCGCCACCCGACCCAGGCTTCAAGCTGCCAGGCGACGAAAAGGCCTCGCCCGATCCGCTGCCAAAGAATCCTGAAACGGCCGGCATGCCGGTGGAAATCGCACCGGTCGAAGGCGCCCCCGTCACCGACACATCGACCCGTGACCTGGCCATTGGCGGGGCGGTTTTCCTGGTGCTGCTGATCGTATTCTTTTTTGTTCGTAACGCCTACGTCCACCACCTCGTGGTCAAGCGGGTGGCGCCGTCGTCGGCCGGCAGCGCCGGCTGGCTGCTGTTTGTGGGCCTGGGCTTCATCAGCGCCGCCGCGGTGCTGGCGATCATCAACGCCAGCAAGTTCCTCACTTTTGCCGTCACCGCTCCCCTGGTGCTGGTGGGGCTGGTAGCGCTGGCCGCCGCGCTGTTTGTCGGCCGCCGCTGAGTCGCCCTTGATATTTACTGAAAGCTGAACATGGCAGAGTTTCCCAATCCAGGCACCGGCAAGAAGGCCGAACTCAAAGTCGACCTGCGTCCCACGCTGTTCATCGGCGCGGGCGGCACCGGCATGGAAGTCATGCTGCGCATCCGCCGCCGCATCTTGTCGGAAGTATGGAACCGGCATAATCCGACGCGGGTCGAGTCCATCGGCCAGTTCCCGGTGGCGCGCTTTTTGCACTTTGACCTCGATAACAATGCCATCATCGACGAAGGCAAGTCGCAGCGCACCGATCCCTGGTATGAGCTGGTCAAGCTGACCGACGACGAGCGCCTCGTCGAGCCGATCGACCTGCCGCAGTATCATGAGTCCGACGACAGCCTGTCGCGCTTTCCCCTGATTGAAAACTGGATGCCGCTGCGGCCAAAAAAACTGCGCTCGCTCGGCATCGACCCATCCAAGGGCGCGGGCCAGATCCGCGCCGTCGCGCGCCTGTACCTGTTCGACAAATACCCCAAGCTGCGCAGCCGGATCAAGGGCGCCCTCAATTTTTTGAGCAGCAACGCCGGCAACGAACGCAAGGAAAACTACCAGCGCCTTGGCTTGCAGGTTGATACCTCCAAGTTCCGCATCGTCGTCATCGCTTCCTGCGCCGGCGGCACCGGCGCCGGCACTGCCATTGACCTGGGCTGGATCTCCAAGGCCATCGCGCGCCAGGAAGTGTCGGACAACCAGGTCGACCTGGTCATGCTGCTGCCGGCCGGTTACGCCAAGGCCAACAAGGAGCGCACCGAAGCGAATGCCTACGCCACGCTCATGGAGCTGGAAACGACCATGCGCGACATGAATGCGCAGGTGCGCTGGGCCGATCCGGACAGCCTGGTCGGCAAGGGCGCGCCGTTCGACGACGTGTATTTTGTCGACACCGCCAACCTGGCCAACAAGGCCACGCAGGACATCAAGGATGTCTACCAGATGGTGGCCGACACGCTGTTCGAAGACTTCGCCTCGGCCGATTTTGCCAACCGCAAGCGCTCGATCGCGGTCAACCAGCAGCAGCACAAGCTGGGACCATTCAATCCGCGCGTCCCGGAGCAGCGCTTCGGCGACATGCGCCTGTCGTACTCCAAGGTGTATTCGGCCTTTGGCCAGGCCATTCTGGATACCCAGCAAAGTCTGCGCGACGATATCCGCGCCTATGAGCTGGCGGCGCTCATGGTCAAGGCTTTCTTTGGCCTGGTGGGCAGCGACGGCACCGCAGCGCGCCGCGCCGGCGATCAGGAACGCGACATCTTCATGCGCGAACAAATGGCCATGAGCGAGCATCCGTTTGACGAATTCCCGGACTTTCGCAAGGGGACGGTGGACGTGACGCCGTTCCAGGAGTACTCGCTGACTGACCAGCTCCTGATGGACAAGGACGGACGCTCTCTGCTGGAACGGGTCGAGAGCAAGGTGCAGCTGGAGATGGACCGCATCATGGGCTCCTACGACATTGGCGTGTGGCGCGAAAAAGTGGCCGAGCTGCTGCCGCACCTGGAGCGCGACGCCATCCGCGAAGCCGGCGCCACGGCGGAAACGAGCGAAGACCGCATCAAGCGTCACACGGCCGAACTGCTGGCCCGCCTGAAGGGCAGGGCGCGCGAGCAGCTGTACGCGCTGCTCGACGACCGCAAGCAGGGCGGCCTCGAGTTCGTGCTGTCGCTGCTGGAACAGATCAAGGCGAGATTGCTGCAGCGCGACCTGGGCAACGCCGAACGCAACGGCAAGCGCTATCGCGATATCCGCGACGCGCTGCGCACGCGCCAGGTGGAAGAGTCGCTCGGCAACCTGTCGCAGGCAGCCGGCCGCCTGTTCGGAAAAGATGCGCAGGCGCGCGAAATCATGACCCACTTGAAGCGCGATATTGCCGACTATCTGCGCTTTCACCTGCTGGCAGTGGCCGCAGGCCAGTCGATTGAAGTCATGCGCGGCATGTCGGCCTGGCTGGGCGATCCGCAGTCCCTGGACGACGCCGGCCAGGCCGAGTGGAGCGGCATCGCCGGTGAATTCCAGGAGGGCCGGCGCTGCGTGCAGGCCATGCTGGGCGCGGTGGACCAGCGCATTGCGCAGCTGCGCGCCGATGCGCGCCATGAACACGCCACCTACATCAAGCTGGCCGGCGACGAGCTGCCGGCGCCGGTGCGCCTGACCGGCGACATCAGCGCCTGGAGCGAAGAAGTGCTGCTCGAGTTTGGCGGCTCCTCGCGCCTGTTCCCGCAGCTGGGTGACGACCGCCTGCGCGCCACGCTGCTGCTCAAACTGTTCCGGCGCGCCCAGACCCAGCTCTCGGCACTGCAGCTGGACGAGGAGCCGGCCGACCCGCTGCTGGTACGACTGGGCGCCATGTCGCCGCAGGAGCGCCAGCGCATCTTCAATGAGTGGATCAAGAGCGCCATGCCGTGGGTGAACGCCCGTTTTTCGGCCGAGTTCACCCCCAAGGCCGACCAGTTCAAGTGCTTTATCGGCGTGGGCGACGTCAACGCCTGGCGCAAGCTGGAAGACGAGATCAAGGCGGCAGTGCCCACCGGCTCCTTCCATGGCGATCTGGTTTCCATCGTCAACACCGGCATCAGCGGCAAGGCCGTTTGCTACATCGAGCTGTCGGGCTTTCCCATGACGGTGCTGCGCGGCCTGCCGACCTGGCGTACCTCGTACCAGATCGAGAACCCCAAGATCCCGACCCACCTGCATTTTGATGCGACGCGCTTCCGTCATCCGATCTCACCGTCGATGGATGAACTGAACCGTCTGGCCGACGACTACGAATGGTTCCTGCAGGCGGTGGCACTGGGTGTCATCAAGCGCAAGGCCGATCTGGCCGACCGCGAAGCGTCGTTCCAGCCACGCGGCCAGTACCTGTTTGAAGTGGAGCCGGGATCGGGCGAGTGGCTGCAGATTGGTAACGAGTTTGCGATCCGCTCCAATGGCCTGCCGCCGTACTACCGCGAACAGGTGATCGGCGCGGTCCAGCAGCGCCTGGCGAACATGGGTCCGCACCAGCTCACGCTGCTGGCCGCGCTGATGCGTCACTACCAGCAGCGTGTGTACGAACCCAAACTGGAAATGGACGAAACCGGCGCCCAGCTGCCATCGCCATCGCTGCCCAACATCACGGCCAGGCGATTGTATGATGCCTGGCTGCGCCGCGCACAGTCGATGCAGCCCGAGCTCACCACGCGCGCCGTCGACCTGGCCACGGCAAGTCTGGCGCAGTGGTCCGACCTGGTCCCCAATTCGGCCAGCGATGCCTATGCATGGGAAGTCGAACGCGCCATCGACAAGCGCGTGATCCGCGCCGACTACCTGGCCAGCGACGAGGAGGCGGCCCAGGTGCTGCAGCAGCGTGTGCAGTCGCAGGCGGCCGCCGCGTCCTCCGTTGCCTACATGGCGCCGGTAGCGGGCGTAGCGCCATCAACGCGCTTCAAGGTATTCCTCCATGGAGCCCAGCAAGGACCCTACATGGTCGAGGAACTGGCCGTGCGCGTGGCGCGCGGCGAAGTGGGGCCGGAGACCAAGGTGTGGAACATGCAATGGAACCCGAAGGCAGATAAATGGAAGCTGGCTGGTGACCAGCCGGAACTGGCGGGGCTGTTCGACAATGCCATCCCCGACCCCGATGACGACATACCCGATCCGGACTAAGGCATGAACCTGCAAGACCAAGTTGTTTTCCGTTGTATCCACGCGGCCTGTGCGCGGCAAATGCCGCGCAGGGTCAATTTCTGCCCATGGTGCGGCACGGGCCAGCATGATGGCGTGGTCAATCCCGCCCATGTGGCGCGGCCGGCGCAGGCCGAGTACCAGGCGGCGATGCCATACGTCCCGCCGGCGCCACCTGCGCCACCTGCGCCACCTCCCGCACCATCTGCCGGCGAACCTGCTGCGCCCGTGACGCCGGCATGGGTTCCGCCCGCTCCGGCGCCGGCTGCGAAGGCCGCTCCGGAGCCCGTGGTGCGGGCTGCGCCCCCGCCACCGCCCCCGCCGCCGCCCGTGCCGCCGGGCGCGCGCGGGCCGGTGCCGGCGACGCCGCCGCGGCGCGAACCGGTGCGCCTGCGCTACTGGCTCATGGCCCTGGCTGCGCTGCTGCTGATCTGGCTGTACGCCAAGCCGGACGGCAAGAAGATCGAGAACCGCATTGAAAGCGCCATCGCGGCCAGCAAGGAATGCCGTTTCAATGACGCCCAGTCCGAACTGATCGCCCTGCGCATGACCAAGGCCACACCGGAACAGCTGGAGCGACTGCAGTCGGCCATCAACGCGGCAGTCCCCGGTTGCAACAAGAAAAAGGCGCGTGAAAAAGCGTGGGGCGAGGCGCGCGAGGCGGTTGAAAACCTGCTCGGCTCCGGGGAGTTTGCCAAGGCACAGGCGCGCCTGAGCAAATTCATCGAGAAATACCGCGAAGATGAAGACACCCGCAAGCTCAAGGCACGCATCAGCCAGCAGAGGGCAGATGCGGCGCCGATCGCGCTGCCGGTGCCGGTGGGGGAAGAGCTGCCGCCGCCGCGCCCGGCGCGCAATGCGGCGGCGATCGCGCAATCGGTGCGCAACCTGATCGATGAAGCCGACCGTGCCCTGCGCGCCGGCGACTACATCAGCGCTTCGGAAAAGCTGGAGATCTGCATCACCATGGTCGATGAAGGCAACCGCGAATGTGCAGCCTTCAAGGTCCATGCCGACCGCATGCAGCGCGACAAGGAGCGCTGCCTGTCAGCGGGCCGCCAGTGGCTGGAAGACCGCTGCCGCTGAGCGGCTAGAGCGCGCACATCGTCACGGGCACGCCGGACAGCACGGCGTTGCCCGACAGCGGGTCGCGCAGGTTTTCGTCGAGCAGGGCGTTGAGGTTGACGCCCGGCCGCTGCGCCGCCACGTGCATCTGCGTACCAGGCAGGTTGTGGCCCCAGCCGTGCGGCAGGCTGACCACGCCCTGCATCATGTCGCCGCTCACCTCTACCTGGACTTCGATGCTGCGCTCACCCTTGCTGATGCGGGCCGCGCCGCCATCGGCCAGCTGCAGGCGCGCAGCGTCAGCCGGGTGCACCAGGGCCGTGCAGCGGTAGGCGCCCTTGGCCAGCACCGGCAGGTTGTGCATCCAGCTGTTGTTGGAGCGCAGCTGGCGCCGCCCAATGATGACCAGATCGGGCGCCGGCGCCTGCAGGTCGGCGCGCACCCGCGCCAGGTCGTCGATGAGCATGGCCGGAGCCAGCTCGATTTTGCCCGACGTCGTGCGCAGCGCTTCAGGAATGCGCTGGCCCATGGGCCCAAGGTCAATGCCCGATGGCGCCGCCTTCAGTGCCGCCAGCGTGAGTCCGCCGGGGCGAGCGCCGAACTGGTCGCCATAGGGGCCGCTGCGCAAGCCCAGCTCCAGCAGGCGTTCAGCCCCGGACAGCCCAGCCAGCTGCTCGACGATGGCGGGTGCACTGTCGCCCGCGGCGCGCCGCAGTTCCTGTTCCAGCGCCTGGCCGTCCAGTGCCGCGACATCGGCTTGCGCCCCCAGTCCCTTGGCGATGGCGACGATGCGCATCATGCTTTCCCATTCCTCCGGATGGCCGGGAGGGCGCGGCAGCACCGGCGCGCTGTAACGGGCGTGATTGTGATGCGAAAACTGGGTGAAGCTGATGTCGTAATGCCCTTCCTGCAGCGGTGACAGGCCGGGCAGGATCACATCGGCGTGGCGTGACGTTTCGTTGAGGTAGATATCCATGCTGACCATGAAGTCCAGCTGGTCGAGCGCGGCGGCCAGGCGCTCTCCGTTGGGCGCGGACAGCACCGGGTTGCAGGCAATGGCAATCAGGGCGCGGATCTGGCCGGGGCCTGGCGTGTCGATTTCCTCGGCCAGGCAGGTGAGGGGAATTTCGCCCGATATCTCGGGCACGTTCGACACGCGTGAGCGGTAGCGGCCACTGGTCACGCCACGTCCGGCCCCGGGCGCGCCGCGCGTATTGGCCTGGAAGGCGGGCGCTTTCGGGAACATGGCGCCACCTTCCGCGTCCAGTTTCCCGGTCAGCACGTTGAGCATGTCGATCAGCCAGGAACACAGGGTTCCATACTCCTGGGTACAGGTGCCGATGCGGCCATACACGCATCCGCGCGCGCTTGCCGCCAGCTCGCGTGCCAGCTCCCGGATGACGCCAGCGTCGATGCCGCAGCGCTGTGCGACCAGTTCCGGCGCAAAGCCCGCCACAGCGGCGCGCGCCTGGTCCAGGCCAGCGAGGTGCTCTGCCAGCCGGCCGGGCCGCACCAGGCCTTCGTCGAACAGCGTGTGCGCCATGCCAAGCAAGAAGAACACGTCGGCTCCGGGCCGGATGAAATGGTGGGCGTCGGCCGCCTGCGCCGTTTCGGTATGGCGCGGATCGACAGTGACGATGCGCCCGCCGCGCGCGCGCATGGCCTTGGCCTTGCCCCGGTAGTCCGGAATGGTCCACAGGCTGCCGTTGGAGACCATGGGGTTGGCGCCGATGACGAGCAAGAAGTCGCTGCGCTCAATGTCCGGCACCGGCACCGACAGCCAGGCGCCAAACATCAGCCCCACCGACAGCATCTTCGGTATCTGGTCCACGCTGGACGCAGAAAACATGTTGCGGGTCCCGAGAGCGCGCGCCAGGCGCGGGAAATACAGCGACAGTCCCATTTTGTGGGCCACCGGATTACCGAGCACCGTGCCGACCGCGTTCGGGCCACCGGCGCCAATGATGGGCGGCAGGCGGCGCTCGATTTCTGCGTAAGCTTCTTCCCAGCTTGCTTCGACGAAGACGCCGTCGCGCTTGATGAGCGGGGTGCGCAGGCGGTCCGGATCCTCGTGCAGGTCTTTCAGTCCAATGGCCTTGGGGCACAGGAAGCCCTTGGAAAATACATCGTCATCGTCGCCGCGGATGCGCACGATCTGCTGGTCTTCAAGTTCCAGCGCGAGGCCGCAGCAGGCTTCGCAAAAAGGGCAGATCCGGTGCGCGGTAGCGGTCATGGCAGGCACTCTCCAAAAAATCGAACGGTCGTTCTATTGTCAGGATCGCAGCACGAACTGTCAACCTGAAAATGTAGGGGAGGTGTATGCTTAGGGGCAACACCCGGGCGCCGGCCGGGGTGTCCCATGCGTGACAGGAAATACTTCAACCGTCGGAGAACATCATGAAAATTCAATCCATCATCCCGCTGGCCGTGCTCGTAGCCGCCATGGCCGGCAGCACCGGCTGCACCCGCAGCGACGAACAGGTAGGCCCCGCGCAAAAAGCTGGCGCGGCCATCGATAATGCGGGAGAACAGGTTGCCGAAGAGCTGCACGAAAGCCTGGACAAGGCGCGCCAGGCCGGCCAGCAGGTGACCGATGGCGCCAGGCGCGCCGAGGAGCGCATGCAGGAAGCGACCGAAGACGCCAGCGAGGGGGCGCGCAAGACAACCGAAAAGGTTGGCGAAAAGGTGGAGCAAGCGGGCGAGCGGATTCAGGAAGCGGCGCGCTGAGATTTTCCGGCCTATCCAGCAGGTGCCTGCAGCCAGGGCCGGGCCATGAGCCTGGTCTGGATCAGGCGGCGCGCCGATGAGGGAAAAAAACGAGCAAAAATGAGTGCAGCGCGGCGCGGCTGCGTGTCACGACCCTGCCCGTGTGCGGGGGTGCTAGCGGCGCTGGTCGTTGACCGCGCGCGGTGTTGACTGTTCTGCCCAGGGGCCACCGAGCACGATCGACAGGTCCACGAAACCGGCGCGCCAGGCGCGTTCCAGGTCCTGCTCGATGGCTTCCATCGAGGTCTGCTCGAAATTGGAAAAGCCGCGCACGCCGTAAGCGCGGTTGCGGCCGTGGGCCTTGGCCAAATACAGCGCCATGTCGACCAGGTTGACTGCACGTTCCCATGACAGGGCGGTCGTGCCAGGCACCAGCGGGAAAGGCGCAAAGCCGATCGAGACATCGACCGAAATCTTGATGTTCTGGTATTCGATGACGGTCGAGGAAATCCCCGTCAGCAGGCGGCGCGCGATTTCGTCCACGCCACTGCGGGGGATGGCCGGCAGGAAGGCCAGGAATTCTTCGCCGCCCCAGCGCACGATCATGTCAGTCTCGCGCAGGATCTCGCGCAGGTTATCGGCAATCATGCGCAGCACGGCATCACCGGCGGCGTGGCCGTAGGTGTCGTTGACATGCTTGAAGTGGTCCACGTCCAGCAGGAACAGGGCGCCCACGATTTCTTCGCCCGAGGTACCGGCGCCGCGCTTTTCCACCTGGTTGTGGGTGCGCATGAACTCCTGGAAGTGGCGGCGGTTGTACAGCGCTGTGAGCGGGTCGCGCGAGCTTTGCTGCTTCAGTTCCAGGTTCTTGACCTTGAGCTGGGCATTTGCATGACGCACCTTGCGGTACAAAATGCCGACGATGGACGCGGTCAGCGCCATGACGATGGCGAGCAGCCACCATACGCGCTGCTGCAGCCGGCGGTTATCGATTTCGGTCGTCTTGAGCTGGTTCTCGCGCGAGAGAAGCTCGATCTGGCGCTGCTTCTTTTCTGCTTCGTACTTTTCCTGCAGTTCCAGCGTCGCCTTCTGGCGCCGCTTTTCAAACAGCTCGTTTGAAATCGCGCGCTCGCGGTGATAGGCCTTGACTGCGCCGGCCATGTCGCCGGCGCGTTCGAGCACGTCGCCGTATTCGATCAATACTTCCTGCAGTTCCGGCTTGTCACCGGATTTTTCATACCAGGCCAGGCCGGCCTCGAAATGACGCTTGCCTTCGGCGAGCTTGCCCATGCCGAGCATGGCCTGGCCGATATTGATGCGCGCCGTCGCCTCGGTGGCGTCGTCCTTCAGGCGCAGGGCAACGGCCAGCGCTTCGTTGGAATAGGCCAGGGCGCGCGGGTAGTCATGCTGTTTGAGGTAGCTGTCGGCGAGGTTGACATACGATGTCGCCATCATGCTGTCCGCGCCGATCTTTTTTTCGTATTCGAGGCCTTCCAGCAGGGCGCGCAAGCCGCGCTGCGGCTGGTTGGTCTGGATGGCCAGCGCGTACTCGGTGGACTTCAGGACCGACATGCGGCCCGGCGAATTGAGTGTCTGGGTGATTGCCACCGCCTCGTCGAGTGCCTCGAAACCCTTGTCGAATTCCTTCATCTGGGCATACAGATTGGCCAGCACGTCGAGCGTGGTGGCCAGCATGGCCGGCTTGCCCTCGGCGCGTGCCATGCGCACGGCGGTCTGGATCTTATTGAGCGCCGCCGGGAAGTTGCCTTCCTCCGCATACGATTCGCCCGACGTGATCGTGGCGAGGACGCGCAGTTGCATGTCGTCGGTCAGGTTGGCGATACGCTCCGCTTCCCAGGCCAGCTTGTGCGAGGCCGCCAGTTCATTGTTGATGAAAACGCAGTAGGCCTTGGTCAGCAAGCCTTGCGCGATCAGGACATTGTCCTGCAGCCGATGGCCCATGGCCAGCAACTCGTCTGCCAGGACCATGGCCTTTTGATTGTCGCCACTGACGCGATAGGCCCAGCTGAGCATCTCCAGAAAACTGGCAGCCGTCTTGCGGTCGGCGGCGCGCGCTTCCTTTTCAATGGCCAGCAGCGATACCAGCGCCTTGTCCGGCAGGAAGCGCTCGCTCTCCCGGATTTCCGTCAGGCGCGCGGCAACCGGACTGGCAGGAGCTGCAGCCTGGCCCCAGGCAAGCGACGACGCCAGGCACAGCGCCGCGACGATGACGCGGCCCTTGCGAGCGTGCAAAATGTCCAGAGGGCCTGCCGGCATCATCATCCTTGGCTGTTAAAAAAAAATGCTCCCGGGTAGGGATTCCAGCCGTAATTATATTCTTGTTGCGCAATGGAAATCTCAAACACGGCCCAACTTTTTCGGATATTTGCACATTTAACTGGCAGCAAAGCCACATTCCAATACCGAATTGATAAGGAAAAACCAAGAATGTTAATGCGAGGTTAATTTTTGTATTCTATGCCACGAATCTGTCACTCCATCGCTCAACCGTATTGCGTGATCCTCAGTTGTCTTATATTGCATGCATCGCAATCAACAACAGGACACAGCCATGCTTGAGCTCCACAAGGTAGTCAAACAGTTTGGCAAGAACGCCCCGGCGGTCGATGATATTTCGCTGTCGTTCGGGCGCGGGGTGATCGGGCTGATCGGGCATAACGGCGCCGGCAAGACCACGCTGATGCAAATGATCGCCACGCTCACCCGGCCAACGTCCGGCCGTATCCTGTTCAATGGCGTCGACATCGTCAAGAAGCCCGACGACATCCGCCGCCGCCTCGGATTTTTGCCACAGGATTTCGGCGTCTATCCCAACCTATCGGCGCTTGAATTCATGCAGTACTTCGCGGCCCTGAAAGGAGTGCGCGACCCTGCCCGCATTCGCCATTTGCTCGAGCTGGTCAACCTGCACGACAAGGCTGACAGGCCGGCGGCATCGTTCTCTGGCGGCATGCGGCGCCGTCTCGGCATCGCCCAGGCGCTCCTGAACGACCCGGATATCCTGATTGTCGACGAGCCGACGGCGGGCCTGGACCCGGAAGAGCGTCTGCGCTTTCGCAACCTGCTCGGTGAGCTGGGCGAGGACAAGCTGGTGATCATGTCCACCCATATCGTGTCCGATGTGGAGAGCATTGCCAGCGAACTTGCCATCATCAAGTCGGGCAGGCTCATTGCGTGCGACACGCCGGAACGCATTCTCGACCAGGCGCGCGGCAAAGTGTGGGCGGCCAATGTCGACAGTGCCACCTACGACCAGCTGCGCACCAGCGTCCACGTGCTGGGCGCCCAGCGCCAGGGACAGCAGGTTGCGCTGCGTATTGCCCATGCCCAGTCGCCATGGCCCGGTGCCCAGGCGGTCGAGCCGAGCCTGGAAGAAGCACTGATGGCGCAGCGTTACGCGGTGCAGGAGCTGGCAGCGTGAACCCGGTCCTGTTCAAGGCCCTGGCGGCTAACGAAGTGCGCCTGCGCCTGCGCCGCACCTCCACCCTGGTGGCGCTACTGGCCGTGGCCATCATCAGCTGGCTCATGATGGCCGATCCCTCCACCGGTTCGGCCGTGCTGGTGGTGGCCGAAGCGCGTGTCCACTACACCAGTTCCGTGATTGCCATCGGCGCGGCGTCGCTGGCCTGCATCATGTTTGGCCTTGGCGGCTTCTATCTGGTGCGCGGCCGTATCGCAGAAGACGTCCGCAGTGGCACCGGCAGCGTCATTGGCGCCACTCCCGTGGGCACGGTCACGTTCCTCCTGAGCCGCTGGGCCGGCGGCCTGGCCTACCTTGGCCTGTTGCTGATGGTGTTCATGCTCACCATGATGGCCCTGCACCTGGTGCGCGGCGTGGGGCCGATTGAAGTCATCATCTACCTGCAGACCTTCCTTCTGCTCCTGCTGCCCATGCTGATTTTTGCGGTCAGCTTCGCCGTGCTGTTCGACAGCTACGCGCCCCTGATGGGCAAGGCCGGCGACGTGCTGTATTTTTTCATCTGGTGCGCGCAGCTGGCAGTGGCCATCTCCCTGACCAATGTGATTGACGGTTCGGTGCCGCCAGCGGCCATGTTCGACTTTTCAGGCATCGGCACCTGCCTGCTGCTGGTACGGCAGTCCTTTACCACCACGAATGTCGCACTGGGAGGGGCGCCGTTTGACGCCGCGCTGGCACCGGTCTACATGAAAGCCGTCGTCTGGTCCGGCCAGCTGGTTGGCTACCGCGCGGTGGCGGCCACGCTGGCCCTGCTGCCGCTGCTGCCATCGTTCTTAGTGTTCCACCGCTTTTCGCCGGACCGGATCAAGGTGTCGGCAGCGAGCGTGCGGCGCTCGCCGCTGCAAGTGCTGGACCAGTGGGCGCGGCCCCTGGCACGTGCCGTGCAGCCGCTGTTCAGGCTGGCCGCCACTACCCCCGGCATGGCCGGGCAGGTGATGGCCGACGTGGCACTTACGCTGGCTGGGTCGCCAGCGGCCATTGCGGCCATGGGCGCGAGCATCATCGCGACAATGCTGCTGCCGCTGCCTAGTGTCGGTGGGGCGCTTACGGCGGCAGTGGCATTCTGGGGCATCTTGATCAGCGACCTCAGTACCCGCGACGGCGCGGCCGACATCGCAGGCATGACTGCCGCCACGCCGGGCGGGGCGGTGCGGCGCTACATGCGCCAGTTCCTCGCCACCCTCGTCCTGGGCCTGTTGTTTACTGGTGGGGCGGCGCTGCGCTTTGCCATGGAGTCGCCGGTGCGTGCGTTCGCGGTGATCGCGGGCGTCGTGTGCCTGTCGGCCCTGGCCAGCATGTTTGGCCGTCTGGCCGGGACTGCCAGGCTGTTCCTGTGCCTGTTCCTTTTCGGATTGTTCGTGGCCGTCAACAGCACTGGCGAAGCAGTCCTGGACATGGTGGGCTTTAACGGCGTGGCTACCGCGGCCAGCGCTTCCATGTATGCGCTGGTGGGGATGGCGGCCGTGGGCTGCGGTTACCTGTGGAACCGGCGCGGTTAGGCAGGTCCGCTGTGCATTGCGTCGAATACCGGACTACACTATCGAAGAATCCTTCGCGATGGGCCAAGGACGGCTGAATCGAATCACGCGTTTCAAAAGATAATCCGGAATAATGTCTAGATGAATCAAGAAATGTTCTCCCTTATGAAGTCTGATCTATGGAATTGTCCATGCGGGTGTGCCGGACGCTTCCATAGGGAAACCGGGCTGCTCCACTATTCGCCAACAGGAAAAGTAGTATTCCGGGTCCACCTTCTCAAAAAATCCGCGGGCGAGCCTCACCTATGGGTATTATTGGGGACGGGATCATGGATTCCCTCTGAGACACGGGGAAGCTGGATTACGTTCGCTCGTGGGTTTCCAATGATGAGCTCATCTCGCGCATTCAGGACCCGGAGGACTCGCCGTTTGTCAACGCGGACGTTTTTGACGAACGTCGGCTGCGCCGTGATGAGGTATTTGAGCAAGCAGGTGGTGCAGAATGGGTATTCAAGTGCCACGACCTAATCGTTGAACACCGCCCTGCGGTACGACACTTCCTCAAGTTGCAGTCCTAGTTCCGATCGCCCTGGAAAGATCGGCGTCGGGGCGCCAGCAGCTCTGCATTCGGCAACGCCGCACGAGTTGAACTTGCAAAGAGAAGCGATTGCTGAAATCTGCTTCGGGGCGGTAGCTGCCTGTCGTGACACTCACTGCTGTTCCACCTCCGCAAGCTGGTATCCTCTGCTGAACGGCCGAAATCGGCCAGAACCAGCCGTTCACGCGCAGCCAAGATTCGGCTAGAAGCCGGTGTCGCTGGAACGACTATATGGCAAAAGAGAGCAAGGCGAACGACAGATTATGAGCAACGCAAAGTGGCGTTTTAAGCTGAAGGTATGCGGGTTTAACTTCGCCCTGTTCAACATTCTGTTTGGAATGATGTACGGTCTGGCGTGGCTGTTTTACAGCTCAGTAATGCCGCTCCATGTTTGGTTCCTCATATGTAACGTCGTCTTCGTCTGCGTCATTTTTCCATACTTGCTGTGGAGCACGAAGACTTAGCTGCCGTCTTTAAACAACAGCGGCGGTTGTCTCTCGAACTAGGTCTGCTTTGGGGCCAGGCCGTGTAAAAACAGACGCACTAACTCCAGTACCCACATTTTACCTTTAAGGGTTCACCGGAAGGCCGCCGCAGGCCCTTAAGGCCAGCGGAGTTTTTCCCGGACCTAGCGGGATCATCAGCATCGCAAAGGCCCATACGACGCGTAGCAGAGTCATAAATAGGGCTTGCGCCCTTATTGCTTCGATGATCCTGGTCATGCCCAATAACGCGAGCAATCGTTTGAAGTTATAGGCGAGCACATGCAGGCTCATCTCGGTCCTCACGCGCTCTAACCCCTTGGTCAGGAAGTGTGTTGCCCCCATCCATGACTTAATGGTTCCGAACGGGTGCTCGACTGTGCAGCGACGAATGCGCATGGTCTCGGGCTGCTGCTCAAGACGAACCTGCATGTCATCGAGCACGCCCTGGTGTTCCCAGCGCGTCACGCGTCGCGCCTGGCTCGGCGTGCACTTGTCCTTGAGCGGGCAGCCCTTGCAATTCGAGCTCCAGTAACGGTTGAGCGTCATACCCTTTTCGACGCAGGCAAAGCGCCAGATCAGCGATTGACCCGCCGGGCACCGGTATTCATTCTTCTGCTGATCGTAGATGAAATCAGCTTTGTCGAAGCGGCCCTCCGCCTTGGCGTTGGAGGTCTTGGTCGCAGGGACCAACGGTTCAATACCGGCCTCGCGGCATGCCAGGATTTCTTCGCCTTTGAAGTAGCCGCGGTCGGCGATTGCCGTCAAATTGTCAGTGCCAATTGCAGCGCGTGCTTTCTCAGCCATGACGGAGAGTTGATCGCGGTCGTTGCCGACGTTGGTGACTTCATGCTCAACGATGAGGTGATGCTTGGCATCGACGGCAGTTTGCACGTTGTAGCCAACGATGCCAGCACCGCGCGTGATCATTGAACGAGCATCGGGATCGGTCAGCGAGATTTGCGTTTCGCCAGAGGCTTGCAGCTGTGCTTCGACTTTCTTAAGCTCGGCCATCTGTCCCTTCATCGCCGCGATTTTCTCACTCAAACGTACCGCTCGTGCTTGTGCCGTCGCCGGTGCCTGCCGATCGGCGGTGTCCAGTTCTGCCAAGTAGCGGCCAATGTTGGCTTCGATCTCTTCCATCCTACGCTTGAGTTTCCCGTGCGTGAAATTGCGGTCACTGGTGTTGACGCCCTTGAACTTGCTGCCGTCGATAGCCACTACCGCGTCTTGAAACAGATCGAGTCGCTGGCACAGCACGATAAACTGCCGGCAAACACTGCGGATGGCCTTGCCATTGTCTTTCCGGAAGTTCGCGATAGTTTTGAAGTCGGGAGCTAGGCGGCCGGTCAGCCCGGAGCGTGTCAATGATTTTGAAACACCTGGTTGAATTGGTGAGAGTCTAAATCTCGGATCTCAGGCAGCTTTCGTCTCCATCGCCGGTGGGTTAATCCATGCTGCCGTTGGTAGCTTCTGCGGCTGCGGCATGCGGTGTTTGAAACGGTTCGGCGTGCGCTGGAATGCATCTGCCAGAGTGGCTTGTCGTTGCTTGCGTACTTCGATCGCGCGACCGGTGTGGACGCTCTCGGGCGTCATCATTCCGATGCCGGAATGGCGATGCTGCTGGTTGTACCAAGTGAAGAACGTGGCGCAGTGAGCGCGCGCGTCAGCCAGCGAGCCAAAACGTGCTGGGAATCCGGGCTGGTACTTCATGGTCTTGAACTGCGCCTCCGAGTACGGGTTGTCGTCGGAGACGTAGGGCCTGCTGTGCGACTTGGCGATGCCTAGATCGGACAGCAGCGTGGCCACTGGCTTAGAGCGCATGCTGCTGCCTCGGTCGGCATGCAACGTCAGCGCGCCCGGCGAGATGCATTCCTTAGCGGCGGTGTTGGCGATGAGTTGCTCGGCCAATTCGGCGGTTTCCTGCTCGGCCACCATCCAGCCGACGACGTAGCGGCTGAAGATGTCGAGTATGACGTACAGATGGAAACAGGTTCCTCTGACCGGCCCCTTCAGTTTCGTGATGTCCCAGCTCCAGACTTGATTGGGCACCACGGCCAGCAGCTCGGGCTTGGCGTACTCTGGATGGCGTAGTTGGTTGCGCCGCTCGCGCACGGCGGCGCAGCCCTGCAGCAAGCGATACATGGTGCGTACCGAGGCCACATAGCGCCCTTCGTCGAGCAACTGGGCGTGGATGGCTGCAGGCGCGCAATTGGCGAAGCGCGGGCTGTTGAGCACGTCAAGTACGACGCGGCGCTCCAGTTCCGACAGCGCCAGCGGAGGCCGCCTCGCTGGTGCTGTCGCGACAGGGGGCGGCAACAGGCAGATGTGGCGCGCGGCGCGGTCGCGATACAGGGCGCTGCGTGGCAGACGCAAGGCGCGACACGCAGCGGCCAGGCCGACCTGCTCACCCAGGCTGTTGGCGGCATTAATCACTTCGGCTCGCTCGGTGTGTCGCTGGTGCTCAGACCCAGCAGAGTGGAAAGTTTTTTTTGGACGTCGATAATCAAGTCGGCCTTGACCAGCTTCGCGCGCAGGCGTTCTACTTCTTTTTCCAGCTCCAGCACGCGCCGCGTCTGGGCGGCAGCGGGATCAGCTTTTGGGCCGCGCTTGCGCTCCAGAGCGGCGACCTCGCCTGCAGCTTGACGCTGCTTGCGCCACGTCGCCAGGTGGGACGAGTAGATGCCTTCCCGACGCAGCAACGCGCCGATGTCGCCGGGCGCCACGCAGGCGTCAGCGGCGGCCAGAATGCGCAGTTTCTCGGCCTTGGAGAAAGCGCGCCGCTTGGCAGTTGGGACGACCTCGGGGTCTGGCCGTTGCGCTTCGGAAGGCGACACGTCGGTGGTGTCCGGGGGAGCTACTGGAGTGCTAATTTGATGCTTTCGGTTGTGCATTTGGGGACCTACCGCTGTACTCTAAATTAATCGGGTAGGTGTCTCAAGTTATATTGGCACAGGGGGGCCACATCAGTTCCACGTTGCGCTGCGCTTCGCGCTCGAGCCGGCGGCTCGACTGGATGCGGTTGAGGTAGCCATAGATGTAGAGCTTCAGGAGCACAGCGGGGTGATAGGCAGGCCGCCCTGTCTTTGCTGGGAGAACTCGTGCAAAGCCCAGCGCGGCCAGGTCAAGTTCTTCAACGAAGATATCGACTACGCGGACAGGGTTGTCCTCGGTTACGTAGTCGTCCAAAAGCTCGGGGAGTAGCGTGCCTTGTCCACGGTCCTCGCCTTCAATAAAACGTTTCATACAGCACCAGTATTGATGAGATACTGGCTCAACGTTTACCGTGGAAAATCCGTTTACATGGGATCACGTTTTTACACAGCCTGGGGCGGAAGCTGCCTGTCGAGACCGTCTGATACTTTACCTTTCGACAACTGCTATCATGTGACGAACGGCCGAGATCGGCCCAGAAGCGGACCCACACTCACGCAAGGAACTGCAATGCCTCAGCTCTTTGAGCAAGACCGTTTGGACGCTTGGTACGACGGCTCTGCCATTTGTGTTATCGCGGTAGGCTCGCATGGCGATCCATTAGATCTCTCCGAAAACGAAGTCGAAGCCCTCATTGCGAAGTTGCAGGAGTCGTTGAAGAAAGCGCGTTCGTAAGCATGCTAACTGGAGGTCCGCTTTGGGGCCAGGCCGTGTAAAAACAGACGCACTAACTCCAGTACCCACATTTTACCTTTAAGGGTTCACCTGGAGGCCGCCGCAGGCCCTTAAGGCCAGCGGAGTTTTTCCCGGACCTAGCGGGATCATCAGCATCGCAAAGGCCCATACGACGCGTAGCAGAGTCATAAATAGGGCTTGCGCCCTTATTGCTTCGATGATCCTGGTCATGCCCAATACCGCGAGCAATCGTTTGAAGTTATAGGCGAGCACATGCAGGCTCATCTCGGTCCTCACGCGCTCTAACCCCTTGGTCAGGAAGTGCGTTGCCCCCATCCATGACTTAATGGTTCCGAACGGGTGCTCGACTGTGCAGCGACGAATGCGCATGGTCTCGGGCTGCTGCTCAAGACGAACCTGCATGTCATCGAGCACGCCCTGGTGTTCCCAGCGCGTCACGCGTCGCGCCTGGCTCGGCGTGCACTTGTCCTTGAGCGGGCAGCCCTTGCAATTCGAGCTCCAGTAACGGTTGAGCGTCATACCCTTTTCGACGCAGGCAAAGCGCCAGATCAGCGATTGACCCGCCGGGCACCGGTATTCATTCTTCTGCTGATCGTAGATGAAATCAGCCTTGTCGAAGCGGCCCTCCGCCTTGGCGTTGGAGGTCTTGGTCGCAGGGACCAACGGTTCAATACCGGCCTCGCGGCATGCCAGGATTTCTTCGCCTTTGAAGTAGCCGCGGTCGGCGATTGCCGTCAACTTGGCGGTACCAATCGCAGCGCGAGCTTTCTTAGCCATGACAGAGAGTTGATCGCGGTCGTTGCCGATGTTCGTAACTTCGTGTTCAACGATGAGATGATGCTTGGCGTCGACGGCAGTTTGCACGTTGTACCCAACGATGCCGTCACCGCGCGTGATCATTGACCGTGCATCGGGATCGGTCAGCGAGATTTGCGTTTCGCCAGAGGCTTGCAGCTGTGCTTCGACTTTCTTAAGCTCGGCCATCTGTCCCTTCATCGCCGCGATTTTCTCGTTTAAACGCACCGATCGTGCTTGTGCCGTCGCCGGTGCCTGCCGATCGGCGGTGTCCAGTTCTGCTAAGTAGCGGCCAATGTTTGCTTCGATCTCTTCCATCCTACGCTTGAGTTTCCCGTGCGTGAAATTGCGGTCACTGGTGTTGACGCCCTTGAACTTGCTGCCGTCGATAGCCACTACCGCATCTTGAAACAGATCGAGTCGCTGGCACAGCACGATAAACTGCCGGCAAACACTGCGGATGGCCTTGCCATTGTCTTTCCGGAAGTTCGCGATAGTTTTGAAGTCGGGAGCTAGGCGGCCGGTCAGCCACATCAGTTCCACGTTGCGCTGCGCTTCGCGCTCGAGCCGGCGGCTCGACTGGATGCGGTTGAGGTAGCCATAGATGTAGAGCTTCAGGAGCACAGCGGGGTGATAGGCAGGCCGCCCTGTCTTTGCTGGGAGAACTCGTGCAAAGCCCAGCGCGGCCAGGTCAAGTTCTTCAACGAAGATATCGACTACGCGGACAGGGTTGTCCTCGGTTACGTAGTCGTCCAAAAGCTCGGGGAGTAGCGTGCCTTTGTCAGCAGCGATTGTAAACTGACACAGGCAGCGATTGAAAACTGATACACCAGTTTGAGAAGATGGTCGCTTTGCGGAGCGGCCTTGAAACCCAAAGAGGTGTACGTGGAAATCCAACTATTGAAGAAGCATGGGTTAAGCCTGCGGCAGATCGCCGCCGAAGTGGGCTGCGCGGTGAATACGGTGCGTCGGCACCTAGCCCTGGAAGCTGTGCCGAAGTACGAACGCAAAGTGGCGCGTCCGACGAAGCTGGGGCAATTTGAGCAGTACCTGCGGGATCGGCACCAGGCCGCCCAGCCAGACGTGATCCCCGCGACGGTGCTGTACCGCGAGATCGCGGCACGCGGCTACCAGGGCGGTATGAGCCAGCTGCGCGCCTTCATGCGCAGGCTGCGGCCAGAACCGCCGGCAGACCCAGTGGTGCGCTTCGAGACGGCGATGGGCGAGCAGCTGCAGGTCGACTGGGTCGAGTTCCGCAAGGGTAGCGCCCCACTGCACGCTTTCTGCGCGACCCTGGGATATAGCCGGGCCAGTTACGTGGAGTTCGTCAGCAACATGAAGGTGGAAACCCTGATCGGCTGCCACGAGCGCGCCTTCGCTGCATTTGGCGGTGTCACCAGGCGGGTCCTGTACGACAACATGAAGACCGTTGTGCTGGAGCGCGACGCGTACGGCGACGGCGAGCACCGATTCCATTCTGGCTTTCTGGACTACGCCAAGCATAGCGGCTTCGTCATCAAGCTGTGCCAGCCGTACCGGGCCAAGACCAAGGGCAAAGTCGAGCGCTTCAACGGCTACCTGCGCCGCTCGTTCTATGTTCCGCTGGCGAGCCGCCTGGCGCAAAGCGGGCAGAAGCTCGATGTCGTGACCGCCAACGTGGAGGTGGCGCACTGGTTGCGGGACGTGGCCAACGTGCGGGTCCACGGCACGACGAGGGAGGTGCCAGCCGAGGCGCTCAAGCGCGAGGTGGTGCACTTGCAAGCGCTGCCAGCGCCATGGCGCGCGGACATCGCTGCGGCTCGGCCGCAGCCCGCAGCGCCGCCTGTGGTGCCACGACCACCGGTGGTGGTTAACCGGATCGCGCAGCCATCGCCGCTGCAGCATCCGTTGCACGTGTACGACGCGCTGTTGGCCCGGGTGACTGATGGAGTGGCGGCATGAATCTGCAGCATGAGCGCATCGCGGCGTTATGCGAGAGCCTGAACTTGCCGTTCGTGGCGCAGGGCTACGGCGCCGCCACCCAGAAGGCGGCCAAGCAGGAGATGGGCTACAGCGACTTCCTTGAGGGGCTGCTGAAGGAAGAAGCTGCAGGGCGCAACGTACGGAAGCAAAGCACGATGACCCGGCTGGCGGGCTTCCCGGTGGTGAAAACGCTGGACGAGTTTAACTACGACTTTGCCAAGGGCGTAAAGCGCAGCCAGATCGAGGAGCTTGCCGGCTTGGGCTTCGTGGAGCGGCACGAGAACGTGGTGCTGGTCGGGCCCAGCGGCGTGGGCAAGACACACCTCGCCATGGCATTGGGCTACAAGGCAACGCAAGCAGGCATCAAGACGCGCTTCACCACGGCTGCCGATCTGCTGCTGGCCTTAACGACGGCGCATACGCAAAACAACCTTAAGGCGGTGATGCACAGGGCCATCAGGTCGTATCGGCTGCTGATCATCGACGAGATTGGGTACCTGCCGATGAACCGGGAACAAGCCAACCTGTTCTTCCAGGTGATCGCAGCGCTGTACGAACGCAGCAGTCTGATCGTGACCAGCAACCTGCCGTTCGGCCAGTGGGACACGACGTTTGCGCAGGATACGACACTGACTGCCGCACTACTGGACCGGCTGCTCCATCATGCGCACATCGTGCCGATCGCCGGTGAAAGCTACCGGCTGAAGCACCAGCGCCAGGCCGGGATGGTGAGAGGGAATGAGGTGGCGGAAATTGCCTGAGCACGGACTGTGTTCAGCGACGGCGGTGTATCAGTTTTAAATCGCTGGCACTACGAAAACTGTATCAATTTTAAATCGCCGTTGACAGCCTTGTCCACGGTCCTCGCCTTCAATAAAACGTTTCATACAGCACCAGTATTGATGAGATACTGGCTCAACGTTTACCGTGGAAAATCCGTTTACATGGGATCACGTTTTTACACAGCCTGGGGCGACAGCAGCCGTACTGCTGGCTCCCATTTGCAGTCGAGTTCAATCGGCAGTAGCCGGCCTGCAGCGGAGCATCGGAAATACTACCAACGAATCATAGAAAATGACGAACTCTTCAGCCGATCCAAGGCTTTACGAAGCGCACAGAAGGGCTGCGTCTCTTACGCGCTGTTGAAGGATGCCGCAATGCATTCTGCGCGAACCGCCTCTGATCTGCTCGATGAGCTCTCCTATGTCGTGGCGTCGCGATACTTTGCCAATGAAATAGAATTTGAGGAAGCGGACGCGGTGATAAATGCCCTCTGGACCGTCTGCGTTTCAAAAGAGTTTTGGGCAGAATACGACCGGACTATTCCGCCTGTAACGAATGCCGTCTACTTGGCGTTTGACGCTGGGGAATACCACCGAGAGAGCGATCCGCCAGGTACCGATCCAGAGGTCAAGTACACACGGCCGATGATTGACGCATTTCTTGCTGAGCACGTCCCAACAAGATCACGGCTGTAGCTACCTACACGCCGATTTCAGTCAACGATGGGCGATGACCGCAGTGGGGCGGAACCTGCCTGTCGAGACCGTCTGGTGATTTACGTTGCGGCAACTGCTATCATGTAACGAACGGCCGAGATCGGCCCAGGCTGTGTAAAAACGTAAAAACACGAAATTTTCATGGGTAGGGTGACCATTCCCAGCACCGAGAAAATCGCGTAGGGGCCGTTCTGAGAGGTCGCTTTTTTCTCGCGGCGAATTTTTCTGCGTTTTTACACAGCCTCGGCCAAAAGCGGTCGGTCGTGCTGTCGCACTTTTTCATTCTTTTCTCAGGCCGGCATGTTTTCTTGCGATTTGTATTTGAAGGTTTTTGAGCATCATGTGTACGGGCGCAACATCGCGAACGGCAGGTCTGTCGAACTTCGCCCGCGAAGTCCGTATGTCCATCCACGCGCACTGGTGGGAACCTTCAGCGAAGCTGATGCGGTCGTCACTGCAGTCGTGAAGCAAATTAAGGGTCCGACTTTTTTCAAGACGATTCGGATTCTGATTCAGCCAATGGCGATGTGCGAGGGTGGCTGCACCCAGGTTGAAAGCCGTGTTCTTAGAGAGCTGGCACTGGGTGCGGGAGCCGCTAAGGCTTTGGTTTGGACAGGTTCAGTTCTGGACGATCAAAGCGTTCGCGCTAAACTGGAAGAGCTATAACGGGTGTCGGCCGAGGCTGTGTAAAAACGCAGAAAAAATCGGCGTAACGAAAAATCGACCCATCAGAACGGCCGCTACGCGATTTTCTCGATGCGGGGAATGGGTAACCCTACCCATGAATATTTCGTGTTTTTGCGTTTTTACACAGCCTCGGACAAAAGCGGACTAAACGCACGAACAAGGAATCATGGACATAACGGAGCCCCCCTCTGTCAAAATAGTTGTCGCCTCCATTGATTTGGAGTTCTAATTCGCCAAGGGGCGACGGAATTGACGATGACACGATATACCCAAGAGAAAAAAGAGCATGCGCTGAGCCTGATGGCGGCGCCGCACAACAAACCTGTAGCAGACGTAGCGCAGCTGACTGGAATACCTGAGGGCACGCTGTATTTGTGGCGAAAACAGGCCCGTGAGCAAGGTCGTGCTGTGCCCGGCGACGGCCAGAATCCGGAACAGTGGAGTGCTGCTGACAAGTTCGCTGTCGTGTTGGAGGCGGCACCACTGAACGAAGCAGAATTAGGCGCGTACTGCCGTCGCAAGGGACTGCTGGTGGAGCAGCTGGAACGCTGGCGTGCCGAGGTGCACGCAGTGCTCGCGGGTGGCCAGGGCGGCGCGGCCACGACCGAGCGCGCTACAGACAAGAAGCGCATTCGCGAGCTGGAGAAGGACTTGCGGCGCAAGGAGAAGGCGTTGGCGGAGACGGCAGCGCTGCTCGTGCTGTCCCGAAAGTACGAAGCGCTGTGGACGGACGGCGAGGACGCATGATTGCGTTGCCACAGCGCGAAGAGATGGTCGCCGATATTGAGCAGGCCCGCCAGGCCGGGGCACGTTTGAAAACCGCCTGCGCCGAGCTTGGGCTGACTGCACGCACCTATGAACGGTGGCAGCGGGACGGTGCGGTACGTGCCGACGGCAGGCCCGGAGCGGTCCGGCCGGAGCCGGCGCACAAGCTGAGCGAGCAGGAACGCGAACAGGTACTGGCCATTTGCCACGAGCCGCGTTTCACAGACCTGCCGCCAGCGCAAATTGTGCCGCGCCTCGCAGACGAGGGCGTATACGTCGCCTCCGAGTCCTCGTTCTACCGGGTGCTGAGGGCGGCGCAAGAGCAGCATCACCGCGGCCGAGCCAAAGCAGCGTCGAAGACTGAACCGCAGCGCCACGTTGCCCATGGTCCCAATGAAGTGTGGAGCTGGGATGTGACGTATCTGCCCAGTCAGGTCCGCGGCATGTTCTTCTATCTGTACGCTGTCATCGACCTGTTTAGCCGAAAGCTGGTGGCCTGGGAGGTGCATGCATGTGAAGGTGGCGACGAGGCCGCTGCGTTGATTGAACGGGCCTGCTGGCGCGAACACCGGCGGGGTGATAAGCCGTTGGTGCTGCATGCCGACAACGGCTCGGCACAAAAGGCGCATACGCTTAAGTCCAAGCTGGAGACGCTGGGCATTACCCCATCGCATAGCCGCCCTGGCGTATCGGACGACAACGCCCATATCGAAGCCTGGTTTCGCACCTGCAAGTACAGCCCTGGCTATCCGCCGCATGGATTTGCTGACATTGAACTGGCGCGCCAGTGGGTGCTCAAATTCGTCACTTGGTACAACGGCGAGCATCTGCATAGCGGGCTGTCCTATGTCACGCCAGAGCAGCGGCACAGCGGTCTTGCGAATGCCATTCTGACGAAGCGGCAAGCTATCTACGCCGAAGCGTGCGCACGCCATCCTTTGCGTTGGAAACGACAGCCGAGGGCTTGGCTGGCGCCTGACAAAGTGTGGCTCAACCCGCCGTCTAAGCTTGACCAGCAGCGTGCTGCATAACCAAAGGAGGCACCAACTTTACGACTGCTTTATGCGACAACTACCTTGACACGCACCGGAGCTTGCGCAGGCCTTAAACAATCATGGTGTCTCGTCGCGCTACTATCGCTTCGGGCCATATGGACACGGATTTTCCGACGACTCGTTTTCGCTCGAGGAAGGCAATGGGGTATTCCGGGTGATGTACATCGAACGAGGGTTGCCTTTGTTGCTGGCATCGTTCTCAACTGAAAGCGAGGCGTGTGCGTACCTCTTGGAACAGTTGACGAACACTGATCAGTTTTTGATCCGCCCGACATGAGGCCCTAATCTCTCAGCAAAGGTACGTCCGGTATGGGGCGATAACAGGCGTTCAGGTGGTAAACTGGTTGCGGCCGAAAGCGGCTGCTCATCATTGAAGGCGACCGTGAATTTTAAGAAGCAATATGTGGTCCGGTTATCATGTATCTTGCAAAGTTGAGCCAATGCTGAATACACGCCTATTCATGTGGCCAATTCTCGCCGCTTCCTATGGGGCCTTGATCGCTGCCACTATTCATACTTTGTTGGGAAACTGGTCAGGTGCGGCGTCACTCGGTTTGCTGTTCGCCGTTTTCGTAGGCACACCGACTCTCGTGGGGTACGCTGGATACCTATGGCGGAAGAACATGCTTCGTGGTCTCGCTCGAATAGAAGCGGCGCTCTGCGTCATGCTGCCCCTTGCTATCTTTCTGTTGATCGTTCTCGCGATTAGGCTTGGCAGATAATTGACGGTTGAGGCAGGCGAATCAAAGAGTCGGGCCAACTAAATGTTGAACTCGACCGTTCAGAGGTCGCCAAGGTCCGCAAAGGGGCGGTTCCTGCCTTTCGCGTATGTTCGCCGGTGCCCACAAAAATTTCGGTTGCGGCAACTCATCCGGTAGACTGAGCGCTCGCGAACGGCCCAGAACGGCCAAGAGCAGCCCTTCCGCTAACCAGCTTCCCAATGACTTATGGATGACGCACAAATACATCATGCGCTGAAGATGTTTGATACAGCGAGCACGAGCGCGCACGAGGCTGCCTGGGCATCGCTCAAACTGCTAGGCCCCAGCGTTGTTCCTTTCCTGGCAGAGTATTTCCCTCATACGAAGAAGGCTCAAGGCCGAGTCGCCTTGATTTTCCACGCGATCCAATTCGCGCGCGAGTCGGAGGCCGCCTTTAAACTAGGACTTCTTGCCCTCAATGACAAGGCAACACTGGTTCGTTATCGAGCATGTGGTCTTTGTGCCTACTCTCTGAGAAAAGACGCGATTCCTCATCTGGAGCGCCTCTTAAAACACGCGGACGGGAAAACGGTGGACGATGCGCGAGCTGCGATTGATGCCATCGGCCGGAAAAATCACCATTACTTCATTGATCGCAGTCATTCGAACAGTACATTTTGGGAAGTCAATCCAGAGGATGTCCGTTACTGAGAGCGTCCGCTTCTGGGGCGGAAGCGGCCTGCCGTGACAGTCCGTGGCTTTTCCGATTCGGCAACACGCTAAGCTGAGGCGAACAACCGAGTTCGGCCAAACCGACACTGGAAGCCAATTCAAGAACGGAGGTTTCGTTAAGAATTAACCACTGGATGTGCATGATCCTTCTTACACGAGTGAGCGGCTTAGTTCACTCGACGCATCAGGAATCGGAAAAACTCATGACGATCTTTCGCTTTGACCTGCAACGCGCCATCACTCACCTGAGCCTCGCTGGAACGTTGATGTTCGCCGCCGCGCTGCTGATCTCTTATGTGCGTCCGCATCTCGTCGAAGCAGGGATGCGCGAAGTGATCCGCGTTGAAGTCGAGCACAGGACCGGCGAGCGTGTCGAGGCGCTGATAAATTCCCGGATCATCTCTCTGGCCGAGCGCGCCCTGGGCCACACCGACGATCAGCTTAGTGCAGCGCGCGAACGCATCCGCCGGGATGTTCCGGCACGCGTGGCGCACGTGGTGGCCGACATGACCCGCGCCGATTGCGAATGCCGGCGCCGTCTAGTGGCTGCGGCCGAGACATCGGAGGAGCGACAACTTCGGTCGCTTCTACAGGTGCGGGAGCGGCTGACAGGACTTATCGAATCGGCTTATGCTCATGTCTCGGCCAGCCTGCAGCGCGAATTCCGCGTGTTTGCCGCCTCCAACGCGGTGGCATTCGCCGTCATGGGGCTGGTTGCGGTGGCGAGGCGAGGCGCCACCTTGCAGCTGCTGCTGCCTGCCGTCGCGCTGACCGGGGCGATGGTCATCACCGCTAGTGTTTACCTCTTTCAGCAGAACTGGCTTCACACGATCGTGTTCAGCGATTACGTCGGGCTGGCTTATGGCGCGTGGCTGGCCGTGGTCGCCCTGCTACTTGCCGACGTGCTTCTGAATCGGGCGCGCCTTACCACACGCCTACTCAACGTGATGTTCAATGTTGCCGGAGCAGCGCTGAAAGCCGTTCCATGTTGAGGATCGATTATGGCTGCCTGCTGGGCCATCCGGATTTCCGCGCGTTCGAGTAAAGCAGCTTGTCCAAGCGTCCGGTATGGGGCGGTAGCTGCCCGTCGTGATCCCACCGACTGTTCAGTTCGGAAATTTGCTATCCTGTGCCGAACGGCCGAGATTGGCCACCGGCCGTTCAATTTGCATTCCCGGTCGAGATCCCTATGCAGGGCAAAAACCTTGCTGCCTGAACGACCTACATGATTTTATCGCGCTATCGAATTCCTTCCTTCGCATCGGCTGCATGTTGTCTGGCCTTTGCATTAATCGGCATTCGTCCAACTTCTGACCGTCAATTTTTCCTCATTGCCTCGTCTATCCTGGTGCTGTTCTGCCTCGTCTTTTACGCGGTGCGGTTGCTGTGGAAGTGGAGGTTCGAGTACAAGCAACGCATCGCCGCCATTGCGATTCTATTGCTCGGTCCAGCAGTTGGTGTGGCACTCGCGCCTCATCTTCGCTCTGCGCTGTTTGCATACGACTTGCCCCGCTACGACGCGGCGGTGCGCTGGCCGCAAGTCACGCTATCGTAGATCAGGAAGTGCGCCTGGTGCCGCTCGATCAATACCGGGATCTGGGATCGGTTATCTTTGTCCGCAAAAATACTCAGTGTGGACTGATCGTCGACTTTTTTTGGGGGGAGGGATTTCCGGTCAAACATTGGATACGCAGGTATGCGGCCCTACCTCAGCTGCAATTTAATGGAGAATGCCGCGAGACTTGGTACGGGGTGCGGCCTCGAACGCAAAACTGGTCAGAACTAAGGGGGTGAGCCCGCTTCTGGTCAACGACAACGGCCATCGCAGAGTCATGCAATGCCGGCGTCGGGGGATTACCCGGCCGCTTGGGGGGCCAAGCGGCCTGTCATAAGCAGACATGTGCTGCTGGCTGCGCATAGATATCTGCTCTTGGTTGACCGGTTTTTTTTGTAGGTCCCAAACCCGTTGCGCCATGACGGTTAGTCAGGCGCTGAACTTGGAGTGACTCGACCGTACGACTCTTGGTAGATCCCTCAATAGGATCGAATCGCCACCTGCCGCCTACACCGCCAGCTGCTGCAGCAGGTACAGGCGCTGGTACAGGCCCGAGTCGATCTGCATCAGCTCGTCGTGGGTGCCCGCTTCCTCGATGCGCCCATGGTTGAGTACCACGATGCGATCTGCTTCGCGTATGGTGGACAGACGGTGGGCGATGGCGATGATCGTCACGCGCTTGCGCAGTTCGTTGAGCGCGACCTGCACAATTTGTTCGGTCTGGCTGTCGATGTGCGAAGTCGCTTCGTCCAGCAGCAGGATGCGCGGGTTGCCCGCCAGCGCGCGCGCGATGGCAATGAGCTGCTTCTGGCCGGTGGACAGGCGCGAGCCGCCTTCTCCCAGCGAGGTCTGGTAGCCGGCTTCCAGCTGCATGATGAAGTCGTGCGCGTGGGCGGCGCGCGCCGCTGTTTCGATGGCCTGCTGCGACAGTCCCCGTCCCATGTCGATGTTTTCAAAGGCCGATGCGGCCAGCAGGAACGGGTCCTGCGGCACCAGTCCCACAGCATCGCGGAAGTGGGCGTTGTCGATGTCGTCCAGCGCCTCGCCGCCAATGCTGATGCTGCCGTGCGGCGCCGGGTAGTAGCGCAGCAGCAGCGAAAGCAAGGTCGATTTGCCGCTGCCGGTATGGCCGACGATGCCGATAAAGGCGCCGGCCGGCACCTCCAGCGACAGCTGGTGCAGCACATCCTGGCCCGGGTTGTAGGCAAACGTCAGGTTGCGGATCGAGACTGCAGCGGCGCCCTGTGGCCGCGCGTGGCTCGCAGCCAGCTTGCCGTTCGCATGCTCGGGCGCACCTGGCTCGTCAAGCAGGGCCGAGACACGGGCACTGGCCACCACGGCCTGCTGCAGGCCGCTGAACTGCATGGTGATCTGGATCAGCGGCTCCACCACACGCGCGATGTAGCTGATGAAGGCGTACAGCACGCCCACTTCCACTGCATTCATTTCGCGCTGGCCGAAACTGTAGATCACCACCGCCAGCAGCACCACGTTGAGGAAGTCGAGGGCGGGCCGCAGCAGCAAGGCATTGGCTCGCAGTTCCGCCAGGCGCGCCCTGTAGTGGCCGTGGTTGGTGTCGGCAAAGCGCTTGCCGAAGCGGGCCTGGGCGTTATTGGCCTGCAGTACGCTCATGCCGCCAATCGACTCGGCGATCTGGCCATTGATCTCGCTGCGCAGGGCGCGCGCTTTCGTCACCGCCGGTGCCGACAGGCGCTGGTACAGGAACACGATCGCGACCACGGCCGGCACCAGCGCCAGTACGATGAGCATCAGGCGCCATTCCAGCCAGGCCATGGCGATCATGGTGCCCACCAGGACGATCAGGCTGTCCAGGATGGCAAACAGCACCTGAATGTAAAGTGTCTTGACAGCCTCCGTGTCATTGGTCACGCGGCTGATCAGCTGCCCCGTAACGGCGCGGTCGAAAAATGCCATGGGCAGGCGCATGACATGGCCGAACACCCATTCGCGCAGGCGCTGCACCGAGCGCATGGCCAGCCCTGACAGGCGCACCAGCTGCAGATAGCGCAGCCACGATGTGATCCAGCCGCTGACCACCATGGCGCCCAGCAGCATCCCCATGCGCTGCCAGTCCAGCACGCGCGGCAGCAGGTGGTCGTCGATCAGCGCCTTGCCGAGAATGGGGCCGGCAACTTCGAGCGCGGCAGCGATGATCAGCCACAGCGTGGCCCAGCCCAGGTGGCGGCGGTCAGGCTGAGCGGCGCGCCGCAGTAGTTCCATGGCCTGCCTTGCCTGCACGCGCATGGCCTTCGGTGAGCTGTCAGTCTGCATCGAGACTTGCCTCCAGTTGCTGATAGCGCCACTGGCTTGCGTACCAGCGGCCCTGGGCGAGCAGCTCCTCGTGGGTGCCTGCTTCGGTGATGCGCCCGTCCTGCAGCACCACGATGTGGTCGGCGTCCACTACCGACGACAAACGATGGCTGGCGATGATGGCGCTGCGTTCCGGCTGCGCGCGCCGCAGTTCGGCCAAATGTTCGAGGATGCGTGTTTCGGTTCCTGTGTCCACTGCGGAGAGGGCGTCGTCAAGCAGCAGCAAGGTGCTCTCTGCCAGCAGCGAGCGGGCTATCGCCACGCGCTGGCGCTGGCCGCCCGACAGTGTGATGCCGCGCTCTCCCACCGGCGTGTCGTAGCCCTGCGGGAAGCGCAGGATGTCGTCGTGGATCGCTGCCATGTCGGCTGCGTGCTCGATCTCGGCGCGGGTGGCGCCGGGCCTGGCCAGCGCGATGTTCTCGGCGATGGTGGACGAGAACAGGAACGACTCCTGCGGCACCCATGCCAGCGCGCCGCGCAGGGTAGCGAGGGTATAGGCGTCCAGGCTCTTGCCGCCCCACGTCACGCTGCCCGTTTGGGGCAGGGCCTGGCGCATGATCACCTTGAGCAGCGTGGTCTTGCCTGACCCGGTGGGACCCACCAGCCCCAGCGTCTGGCCGGGCGCTAGCGACAGCGAAATGCCCGAGAGCGCCGGCGTATTGCCGCCCTGGTAGGTATAACTGACCTGGTCCAGCACCAGCGCGCCGGGTGCCAGTGCCGTTTCGGTGCCATGGTCATCCACCGACAGCGGCGCATCGAGCAAAGGCTGCACCCGCGCCAGCGCCGAGCGGCCGCGTTCGATCAGCGAGAGTACCCAGCCGGCTGCGAACATTGGCCAGATCAGCTGACCCAAATACATGGTAAAGCTGGTCAGGGCGCCGATGGTGAGCTGGTCCTGCAATACGAGGTAGCCCCCCAGGCCCAGGGTCAGGCCGCTGGCGGCGGTCAAAGTCCAGCCAACCGCGGGCTCATAGGCCGCTTCCCATTTTTGCGTGACCAGGCTGGCCTGTGCCGCTTCGCCGGCCAGCACGCTGAACTGGGCGGCGCTGCGCTGTTCCAGTCCCAGCGCGCGCAGGGTGCGCACCCCGGTCAGCGCTTCCTGCACATGGTCGTTCAGGTTGGAAAAGCGTTTCAGCGAATCGGTGGAGGCCACGTGCATGTGGCGCGAGATGTGCCAGAACGACAGCGCCATCAGCGGAAACGGGAGCAGGGCGATGCAGGCCAGGCGCCAGTCCACACCAAGCACCATGATCGCCAGTACCATCAGCAGGGTAAGCGAGCCGTCAAAGCCTGCCAGCATGGCTTCGCCGGCCGCCATTTCAATGGCATCGATGTCGTTGGTGGCCAGGGCCATCAGGTCGCCGGTGCGCTGCTTCTGGTAGAAGGAGGGCCCCTGGCTGGACAGGCGTGCATAAAAGCGCGTGCGCAGTTCCACGCCCAGCTGGTAGGCCGCCGCGTACAGGCGCAGGCGCCAGCCGACCCGCAGCACGTAAATCGCCAGGCCCATGCCAAGCAGCTGGGCGATGCCGAGCATGAGGGCGGTGTGATCGAGACTGTTCGCGGCCAGGGCGTCGATCATGGCGCCCACCTTGCGCGGAATCAGGACGGTGAGGGCGGCGACGCCGGCGAGCATGAAGGCCGACGACACATACGAACCCCAGTGGCGCCGCACAAACCCCCAGATCAGCCGCGATAAACTCATTCCTGTCCCTTTAGACACGGCCAGAAATCATTAACGGGCCGAAGCCCGTTAATTTACTATGTTTGGACGGACCGCGCAGGCGGCCGCGCAGTGCGCCTTACTTCTTTTTCTTTCCCCGTGCAGCCGCCGGATCGTGCTGGGCCACTTCGGGCGTTCCGGCTGCGGGCGCCGCAGGCGGCGTTGCTTCCACCGGCTTGACGCTGGTGACCTTGACCTTGGCATTGGCAGGAACCGTCACTGCCGCCGCCTTTGGCACGGCGCCACCCATGGCATCGCCAAGGGCTTTGGCAATTGGCTTGGCTCTGACCTTCGGTGCCGCCTCCGCCTCGAAGGCGCTGGCTTGGGGGATTGCCGGCTCGGCCAGCGGGGCCACGATGGCTTCTGCTGCCTGCTCTGCTGCCTGCTCGATGATTTGCTCGGCGCTCGGCGCTGCCGCCTTTTGCTCCGCCTTTTGCTCCGCCCTTTGCTTCGCTTCCGGCTTCGCCGCCGGCTTCACTTCCAGCGCTGGCGCAGCTGGTGCAGCGGACACAGTCGGTGCCGGAGCCGTTCCTGTCGCGCCGGTGGCAAGCGACATCAGTTCGCGGCCATATGCCATCAGGCTGCCGAACGTTTCCGGGGTGCGCGTCGTGAGCGCCATGAAGTCTGCCGGCTCGCGGGCCGTCAATGCCTGGCACATGGCGGCGGTCGATTTTTCCACCGTCTGGCGGGTCAGGTCAAGGTTCAGGGCAAGCAGTTTCTCGGCGTTGGCGACGGCTTTGCTGGTAAAGCTATTGAAAAAGTTCAGCTGCGCTTCGAGCTGGGTCTTGCGTGCTGCGGACAACTGTTCTGGAATATTCATGGGGCCTCCTGGGCTGATTGTGACGCGGTGCAATATTGCCTAGTCTAGCCGCCCGCGTCTGTGTTGCAAAGCACTTTCGCCATCAATTCCCGCGAGGAATTATTGCAATGCAATATGCATGGCTTGCGCGCATCGCTTGCCCCGAATGGGCCGGCAGCCACTACAATCAGTGGGACCCGGTACAGGAGCTTTATGGACATCATGGACATCGTCATTCGCAACGCAAGCTTGCCTGACGGCAGGCAAAACATCGACATTGCCATCCAGGCTGGACGAATCCACGCCGTCGGCGAGCGCCTGGCGCTTGGCGCGGCGCAGGAGATCGACGCTGGCGGCGACCTGGTGACCCCGCCTTTCGTCGATGCGCACTTTCACATGGATGCTACCCTCAGCTACGGCCTGCCGCGCGTCAACGCCAGCGGTACCCTGCTCGAAGGCATCAGCCTGTGGGGCGAACTCAAGCCAACGCTGGTGCAGGAAGCCATCATCGAGCGCGCCATGCAGTACTGCGACTGGGCGGTGGCGCGCGGCCTGCTGGCGATCCGCTCGCATGTGGACATCTGCGATGACCGCCTGCTGGCCACCGAGGCGCTGCTGGAAGTAAAACGCCGGGTGGCACCCTATATCGACCTGCAGCTGGTGGCCTTTCCCCAGGATGGCATCCTGCGCTGCCGCACTGCCTTTGCCAATCTCAAGCGCGCCGTAGGCATGGGAGTCGATGTGGTGGGCGGCATCCCCCATTTCGAACGCACCATGGCCGAAGGCGCGGCCTCGGTCAAGCTGTTGTGTGAATACGCGGCCGAACAAGGCCTGCGCGTGGACATGCACTGCGACGAGTCGGACGACCCCATGTCGCGCCACATTGAAACGCTGGCCTGCGAAACCCAGCGCCTCGGGCTGCAGGGCAGGGTGGCAGGCTCGCACCTGACTTCCATGCACTCGATGGACAACTACTATGTCAGCAAGCTGCTGCCCCTGATTGCGGAATCGGGGGTGGCAGCGATTGCCAACCCGCTCATCAACATCACATTGCAGGGCCGTCACGACACCTATCCCAAGCGGCGCGGCATGACGCGGGTGCCGGAACTGATGGCCGCCGGGGTTGACGTCGCCTTTGGCCACGATTGCGTGATGGATCCCTGGTACGGCCTCGGTTCGGGCGACATGCTGGAGGTGGCGCACATGGGCCTGCACGTGGCACAGATGACGGGGCAGGCCGCCATGCAGCAGTGTTTCATGGCCATCACCGAGACCCCGGCCCGGATCCTGGGGCTGGAAGGCTATGGCATTGCGCCCGGCTGCCATGCCGACCTGGTGCTGCTCGATGCCGGCAGCGCGGTGGAAGCGATCCGGCTGCGCGCGGTGCGCAAGGTCGTGATCCGGCGCGGCCAGGTGCTCAGCACCGCGCCGGCCGCGCGTGCGACATTGCACTTGCCGGGCCGCCCGGCGCAAACGGATTTTCGGCTGGGTCGATAGGCATGCGTATCCTGGACACTGCACGGCTGGCGCTGCGCACGGTGGAACCGGACGACGCGCCGTTTTACCTCGAACTGGTCAATACGCCGGACTTCATCACCCACATCGGCGACCGCGGCATCCGGTCACTGCAGGCGGCGCGCGAGGCCATTGTCAGCGGTCCCATGGCCATGCAGGCCGCGCGCGGGCACGCGATCTATCTGGTCACGCTGCGCGGCAGCGGCACGCCGATCGGCATGGCGGGCCTGATCAAGCGCGACACGCTCGACGATGTGGACCTCGGCTACGCCTTCCTGCCGCGCTATTTTGGACAGGGCTATGCGTACGAAGCAGCAGCGGCCCTGTTGCCCTATGCGCGCCGGCTTGGCATAGCGCGCCTGGTGGCCATTACTTCGGCCGCCAACGCCGGCTCCAACGCCTTGCTGCGCAAGCTGGGCATGCGCTTTGAAAAGGTGATCTACCTGGCGCCGGACGACCAGGGTACCCGGCTCTACAGCATAATGTTGCCGTAGGAAAATTTTAGCTGTTGTTATGACGCCCATTCCGCGCACGGACCAGTATCGTGCTCAGATAATTGTCATACGGCTATATAATGTCCGACTCACCGCGTGCTGATCATCGTCGCGTTAACCAATTAAGGACCTTCATGTCAACTCATAAAAGTGTGCAGCTCGCGAACGTCATCGTCAAACATGAAAGCGAACTGCTGGAAGTGTGGCTGGCCGGCTTCATGTCCCGCGTCATCCGCCGCGACAAGAACGCCGAGGGCGAACTGCGCCAGCAGGCGGTGCGCTTTTTGCGCATGCTGGTCCAGGCCATTGAAAAGGGCGGCGGCACCACCGACATTGAAACGGCGGCCTGGGATGACACGCGCAGCATGCTGACCGAAATCTCGCAGGCGCGCGTGCGCCAGGGCTCGTCCTCGATCGAGACGGCCAGCTTCATCTTCTCGCTCAAGGATCCCCTGTTTTCCTATCTGCGCACGGAGCTGGCGGGCCAGCCCGAACTCCTGATCGAGGAAACGGCAGACACCAGCGCCCTGTTCGACCGTCTTGGCCTGTTCACCATCGAGGTGTACCAGAAGGCGCGCGAGCAGATCATTTTGCGCCAGCAGCAGGAACTGCTGGAACTGTCCACGCCCGTGGTGCAGCTGTGGGAAGGCGTCCTGGCCCTGCCGCTGATCGGTACCCTCGACAGCGCCCGCACCCAGGTGGTCATGGAAAGCCTGCTGCAGAAGATCGTCGACACGGGCGCCGCCATTGCCATCATCGACATCACCGGCGTGCCCACCGTGGACACCCTGGTGGCCCAGCATCTGCTCAAGACCATCGCCGCCGCGCGCCTGATGGGCGCCGACTGCATCATCAGCGGCATCCGCCCCCAGATCGCCCAGACCATCGTGCATCTTGGCGTGAACCTGGAAGACGTGGTAACCAAGGCCACGCTGGCCGACGCCTTCGTGGTGGCGCTCAAGCGCACCGGTTCCACCATCAGCCACGCGCAGCACGCGCGCTAAGCCATGGAACGCATCCCCATTCTCAAGATGGGCCGGCTCCTGCTGGTCACCATCCAGGTCGACATGCACGACCGCCTCGCCATGGCGCTGCAGGACGACCTGACCGCGCGCATCGTCAAGGATCGCGCCACTGGCGTACTGATCGACATTTCAGCGCTCGACATCGTCGACTCGTTCATTGGCCGCATGATCAGCCATACCGCCGCCATGGCCAAGATTCTCGACGCCCGCACGGTGCTGGTCGGCATGCAGCCGGCCGTCGCCATCACCCTGGTGGAACTGGGCCTGAGCCTGGAAGGCGTGCGCACGGCGCTCAATATCGAACGTGGCCTGGCCCTGCTGCAGCAGGACCAGGAATGACCGCCGCCGGCAAATCAGGAGGCCGGACATGAGCAACAGTGACAGCATCGTTCGGGCACCGCTGCACACCGACGAAGACGTGGTCCGCCTGCGCAAGATGGTGCGCGAGGATATGGTGGCGCTCAAGTTTTCCCTGACCGACCAGACCAAGATGGTGACGGCGGCCAGTGAACTGGCGCGCAATGTGCTGCGCTACGGCGGGGGCGGCCATGCCGAGCTGCAGCAGCTGATGGAAAACGGCGTGCGCGGCGTGCGCGCCAGCTTCATTGACGAAGGCCCCGGCATTCCGGACATCGAGATCGCCATGCGCGACGGCTACACCAGCGGCGGCGGCATGGGCCTGGGTCTGTCCGGCGCCAAGCGCCTGGCCGATGAATTCGAGATCGACAGCGCGCCGGGCAAGGGCACCACCGTCACCATCACGAAATGGAAGCCCTTTTGAACAATCTTGGCAAGCAGGTGTCCTTTCACATCAGTGAATCGAGCGAGATTGCTTCCGCCCGCCGGACCGGCAACGAGCTGGCGCGCCGCCTTGGTTTCGACGAGGTGCGCACCGGCCAGGTGGCGATCGTCATCACCGAAGCCGGTACCAATATTGTCAAGCACGCCCAGCATGGCGAAATCCTGCTGCGCCCAGTCGAAGCCGACGGCGTCATGGGAATTGAGATCATGTCCCTGGACAAAGGGCCCGGCATGGCCAACCTGCCATTGCTGATGCAGGACGGTCACTCCACAGCCGGCAGCTATGGCGTGGGCATGGGTGCCATCGGCCGCCTGACCCAGGAGTTCGACATTTATTCGGTTCCCGGCCAGGGCACGGTGATGATGATGGTCTTGTGGGCCGACGGCATTGGCCCGCTGAACAGCGAATGGCAGGTGGGCGCCGTGTGCGTGCCGATCGCCGGCGAGGATGCATGCGGCGACGCGTTTCGGATTGGCGTGGGGCGCCAGTGCATCACGGTATGCGCGGCCGATGGCCTCGGTCACGGTCCCGATGCCGCACGCGCTTCCGATCCCGCAGTGGCACTGGCCGCCAGCCATCCTGACCTGCCGGCGGCGGAGCTGATGGCACATGCCCACCGCGCCCTGCACGGCACGCGCGGCGCGGCAATGGCCATCGCGATCATTGATCCTGGTGCCGGGCGGCTCGATTTTGCCGGCGTCGGCAACCTGGCCGGCTGCATTTTTTACCAGGACACGCGGCGCCACCTGATGTCGCACAATGGCATCGTGGGCAGCAATATGCGCAAGGTGCAGGCATTCGAGCATGAATGGGGCGCCGGCGCCACGCTCGTCATCCATTCCGACGGCATCGCCACGCGCTGGGATGTGAATGCCTACCAGGGGCTCATGTTCCGTCATCCCGCCCTCATCGCAGCCGTGTTGTACCGCGACTTCGCGCGCCAGCGCGACGACGCCATGGTGCTGGTGCTGCGCCAGCTGGACCGAGGGCCATGACACTGCGCATCCTCAAGCTGGCCATCGCCACCGAACTCGATGTGGTGGCGGCGCGCCAGCGCGCGCGCGAGATCGCGGTCAGCTGCCAGTTTGCGATGCAGGACCAGGTGCGCATCGCCACTTCGGTCTCTGAGCTGGCGCGCAATGTCTTCAACTATGCCGGCAGCGGCCAGGTCGAATTCCTCATGGGGCAGTTCGAAGGCAAACAGGCGCTTGAGATCAAGCTGGAAGACAATGGGCCGGGCATCGGCCACCTCGATGAAGTCCTGGGGGGCAATTACAAGTCCAGCACCGGCATGGGCGTGGGCCTGATCGGCGCGCGCCGCATGATGGATGGCTTCGACATCGACACGGGCCGCGGCGCCGGCACCCGCATCGTGATGCACAAGCTGCTGCCGTCGGAGGTCAACCGCATCACGGCGCCGATGGTGGGGGAAATGAGCGCCCGCCTGCGGGCGCAGATGCCCGACTCGGTGCTGGCCGAAGTGCAGCATCAGAACCAGGAGCTGCTGAGCACCCTGGCCGAACTGAAGGCGCGCCAGGAAGAGCTGCTGCAGCTCACGCGCCAGCTGGAAGAGACCAACCGCGGCATGGCCGTGCTGTACGAGGAGCTGGACGAAAAGGCGGGCAACCTGCGCCGCGCCGACGAAATGAAGTCGCGCTTCCTGTCGAACATGAGCCATGAATTCCGCACCCCGCTCAGCTCCATCCGCGCCCTGTCGCGCCTGTTGCTGTCCGGCGCCGATGGCGAATTGTCCGAAGAGCAGCATCGCCAGGTGAGCTTCATCCTGCAGGGGACCGTGGCGCTTAACGAAATGGTCGACGACCTGCTTGACCTGGCCAAGATCGAGGCGGGCAAGGTCGATGTACGGGCCGCCAATGTCGACGTGGGCGAAGTGTTCAGCGCCCTGCGCGGCATGCTGCGCCCCCTGTTGGTCGATTCGCCCCTGGCGCTGGTGTTTGACGCGCCCGATGGCATGGCGCTGCACACCGACCATGGCAAGCTGGCCCAGATCCTGCGCAATTTTGTCTCCAACGCGATCAAGTTCACCGAAGTGGGCGCGGTGGTGGTACGCGCGCGGGCGCGTGGCGAGCAGATTGATTTCACCGTCACCGACACGGGCCTGGGCATCGAGGCGCGCTATCTCGACATGATTTTCGAGGAATTCAACCAGGTGGAAAACCGCCTGCAGGCGCGGGTGAAAGGTACCGGCCTGGGACTGCCCCTGTGCCGCAAGCTGGCCACGCTGCTCGGTGGCAGCGTGCATGCGGCCAGCACCCCCGGCAGCGGCTCGGTATTCACCCTGACGCTGCCGCGGGTGTTCACCGAGCCCGCGCATCACGAATAATTACACGCAATCAGCAACCAGAAGATTCAAGGCCTATCATGACGCTCATGTCCTATACCGATTCTGTCATTTTGAATGTGGATGACAACGAAGCTGCCCGCTACGCCAAGTCGCGTGTTCTCAAGCATGCAGGCTTCAAGGTCATTGAGGCGAGCAGCGGCGCCGAGGCACTGACCATGGCGCTCGAACACAATCCCGACCTGGTCCTGCTCGACACCAAGCTGCCCGATATCCATGGCATGGAAGTGTGCCGCCGCCTCAAGGCCGAGCAGGAAACCCGCGCCGTGCTGGTACTGCAGACGTCAGCGTCCTATGTGGGCACGTCGGACAAGATCCGGGCCCTGGAAGGCGGCGCCGATAACTACCTGTTCGAGCCGATTGAGCCGGAAGAGCTGGTGGCCAACGTCAAGGCCCTGCTGCGGCTGGGGCGAGTGGAGCGCGAGCTGCGTGATGTCGACCGCCGCAAGGACGACTTCCTGGCCACCCTGGCGCATGAGCTGCGCAATCCGCTGGGGCCGATCCGTACCGCCGTGGAGCTGTTGTGCCGCCTTGATCCGGAAGTGCCGCCAGTGCAGGAGCAGGCGCGCATGACGATCCTGCGCCACACCGGACACCTGGTGCGCCTGGTGGAAGACCTGCTTGACGTAGCCCGTATTTCCAAGGGCAAGATCACGCTGCACAAGGAGCGGGTCGAGCTCAAGACGTTTATCGACAGTGCGCGGGAGTCGGTGGCGCACATTGCCGACGCGCGCCATCACACGCTCAATGTATCGCTGCCGCAGGCCGAAGTGTGGGTGGAGGGCGATCACGTGCGCCTGGCCCAGATTGTCGGCAACCTGCTGCATAACGCGGTCAAGTTCACGCCGGCCGACGGCACCATTGGCCTGGAAGCGAAGGTCGACGGCAAGGAGCTGGTCATCCGCGTGAGCGACAACGGCATCGGCATCGGTCCGGAAAAGCTGGACGTCATCTTCGACATGTTCGCCCAGGACGGCTTCACCACCGACCGGGTACAGGACGGCCTGGGTATCGGCCTGTCGCTGGTGCGCACGCTGGTTGAGATGCATAACGGCAGCGTCAAGGCGTCCAGCGACGGCCCCGGCAAGGGCAGCACGTTTGAAGTGCGCCTGCCGGTGGACGCGGTGGTCCACCCCGAGGTGGTGCAGCAGGCGCAGGCGGACCAGGGCACCGGCGTGTCGCGCATCCTGGTGGTGGACGACAACATGGATGCGGCCGACATGCTGGCCGCGCTGCTGTCGATCGACGGGCATGAAGTGGAAGTGGCATACAGCGGCCAGGATGCACTGGACCGCGCCGCCACCTACCAGCCTTATTGCGTCTTCCTTGATATCGGCCTGCCCGACATGACCGGCTACGAAGTGGCGCGCCGCATGCGTGAAGTGCCGGGCATGGAGCAGGCTTTCATGATCGCACTGACCGGGTATGGCCAGGAACGCGACCGTGAGCTGGCGGTGGACGCCGGTTTTAACGAGCACGTGGTCAAGCCGATCGATTTCGAGCGCATCCGCTCGCTCAACCTGAGCACCCGCCAGAAGCGTTGATCAGCGGTTAGCGCTTGCCCTGCTGCCTGGTACTTCCCCACGGGAAGAACCAGGCCAGGGGGCGATGCACGCGCGCTGCCCACGATGCTTCATTGTGGCGGCCCGCTGGGTCGGCGTGGTACAGCAGATCGTGCCCATCGCGGTAGCCCAGGCCGAGCATCGCATCGCGCATGGCGGCAGTCTGCTCAAGGCCATCACTGATGGCGCCCGAATCCAGGTAGACTTTCAGCGCCGCCCTGGGATAGGGCTGGCGCACCAGCGCCATCTCGTTCCACCACAATGATGACGACACGCCGCCAGCCATGGAAAACACATCCGGCCTGCCGTGCGCGATCACCAGCGAAGCAATCCCGCCCAGCGACGAACCCATGATGGCGGTGTGCTCCCTGCCGGGCAGGGTACGCAGGGTAGCGTCGACATGCGGCTTGACCGTATCGGTGATGAATGCCTGGTATTGCGCCACCTGGCCGCCGCCTGCCTTCGGGTCGCAGCAGGGCGTGTATTCGGCAATGCGCTCCGGCGTATTATCAATGCCGACCACGATGATCTCGTCCATGACGCCGGCGCCCACGAGGCGGTCCACTGTCTCGTCAATTCCCCACTCCACGCCGTAGGCCGCGCTGGCCGCATCGAACAGGTTCTGCCCGTCGTGCATGTACAGTACCGGGTAGCGCTTGGCCGTATTCTCCGCGTAGCTGGGCGGCAGGTAGATGCGTAGCCTGCGGCTGTTTCCGAGCTGTGGCGAAGCCAGTGGCGCCTGCAGCGTAACGCGCCCGGTGGCGGCGCCAAAGAAAGGGTAGATGTTGGATGTTGTTCCGGCGCTGATGCGATAGCGCCCGCCGGTGGACAGTCCCTTGCCGGCCAGTGCCGGCTGCAGGTCGATGTCACCGGCGCTGTCCGGCCAGGTGTACGACCAGACCTTGCCGGGACCCGGGCGGGCGGCCACCATCGCCCGGGCAGTGTGGATCAGCATGGGCTGCTGGCCGCTGTCGTAATGGATGCGCACGGTGGTGGCGCGGGCCGGCACGGTCACGGCCGCGATCAGTGCTGCCAGGAGCAGGAGCCGCATGGGTCAGCCCTCCAATTTAGAAGTTGCGGAAAATGGCGCGGCGCGGGTCACTGGATTTCCAGGATCACGCTGCTGCGTGGCGGCAGGGTCAGCGCGGTATCGAGTGCGTAGCGCTGGCCGGTGAGGACGTCCACACCGCTGCCCGCCTTGCCCAGGATTTCGGCGAAGCGCCCTGCAGGCAGCACGGCACTGGTACTGTTCTTGTTAAAGGCGACCATGACCTTTTGCCCGTCAAGGTAGCGGAAATAGACGTAGGTGCCATCCTGGGCGCCGAAATGCATGGTTCGCCCGTGGTGAATGACGGCGGCACCCTTGCGCCAGTTGGCCAGCTTGCGTACGAAATCCTGGGCCTGGCGCTGCGCGGCAGACAGTCCCTGGCCTGAAAAAGCGTTGACAGCGTCGCCGCGCCAGCCGCCGGGAAAGTCGTGCCGGTAGCTGGCATCGTCGCGCGGCCCGGTCGTGCTGGTCATCAGCAGCTCGGTGCCGTAATAGAACTGCGGGATGCGCGGCATCGTCATCAGGAATACCAGGTTCATCTTGTACAGGTCCAGGTCTTCGCCCACCACGCTGTACAGGCGTGACACATCGTGATTGCCCTCAAACAGGACCAGTGCCAAGGGATTGGGGTACAGGTAGTCCTGGGACAGCGTTTCATAGACCTCGGTGAATGCAGCGGGGTCCTTGCTTGCCAGCGCCCCGCGCATGGCTTCGGCCAGCGGGAAATCCATGAGGCTGGGCAGGTGGCTCACGTAGCCGTCCGGATTTTGCTTGCCGCGCTGCCAGCGCGAGACCACGGCCGGCGACTTGTGCCATTCCTCACCCACCATGTTCAAGCCCGGGTATTCCGCCATCAGGCGCCGCGTGTATTCGGTGAGGAAGGCGCCGTCCGAGTAGCTGTAGGTATCGATGCGCAGGCCTGACAGGCCGGCGTATTCGATCCACCAGATATTATTCTGGATAAGGTAAGTGGCCACCAGGGGATTGGACTGGTTCATGTCCGGCATGGTGGCGCTGAACCAGCCGCTGATGAAGTTTTCCTTGTCGGCTGTGGCCCCGTACGGGTCCTGGACCGATACGCGGTGGTGGCGCGTCGGTACAAACTTGCCGCCGTAGGCAATCCAGTCCGGCGTGGGCAGGTCGGCCATCCACCAATGGCTGCTGCCGATATGCGACAGCACCACATCCTGGATGATGCCGATACCCCGTTTCTTCGCTTCGCGCGCGAGGCGCACGTAGTCTTCATTGCTGCCGTAGCGTGGGTCGATCCGGTAGTGATCGGTCGCCGCGTAACCGTGATAAGACCATGCAGGCATATTGTTTTCCACCAGCGGGGTTGGCCACAGCTGGGTAAAGCCCATGGCGGCGATGTAGTCCAGGCCATGGATGATGCCCTCGATGTCACCCCCATGGCGCCCGCCGCCACTGCTGCGGTTTGCCAGTTCGCGCATGCCGGGCATGTTGTCGTTGGCCGGATTGGCGTTGGCGAAGCGGTCCGGCATGATCTGGTAGATCGCATCGCGGCCGGAAAAGCCGGCGCGCGCCGCCGAGCCCTGCTCGCGCTCGCGCAGCTCGTAGCGATAGGTGGTGCGCTTGCCGGCGCCGCTAAAGGCGATGTCAAACGCGCCGCTTCTTGCGTTTGCCGCGACGGTGAGATTGATGAACAGGTAGTTGGGGTTCGCGACCCGGGTCACGCTGTCGATCCGCACGCCGGGATAGGACAGCGCTGGCGTCAGCGCGCCGATGCCGGGCCCATGCACCATCAGCTGCAGATGCGGATGGGCCATGCCTGTCCACCAGAAGGGCGGTTCCAGATGCTCGATGAGCTTGTTTTTGCCTAGTGCCGCACCGGGAAGAATGAGGAGGATTGCGCAGAGTGCTGAAATCAAACGGGGCATGATGTGTCTCGGATTGGTGACAGTTATAGAGGGCAACGCAACTGTAGTTGTAATACACAAGTAGTGGGTGCCTAGCATACAGTAGAGGCAATGGTGCCTCAACGACTGCCTGCCAAAATCTGTGATTTATCTAGTTCGGCTACAGGCGCTGACGCCTTTATGGGGTACGCATAGTCTTTACTTTATGTAGTCAACGTTAGCTGTTAATGTGGAGAAACACCATTACGCACGCATCGAAATGGTGCAGCGCTGCAATAAAATAGTGAAATTGGGCGGTAATGTAGTCGTACTACAGGTGCTGACGAAGATAAATGTACCCGAAATACAACGAGAATATTGAGGCTTTCCCTTGAAATGTTGAATTTGTGCCCTTTTTCGTAGTCATACGCAACTCTCGTTGACAGTGCATCTAGTTTTAGTACAAAATCTTCTCCAGAACGTCTTAGAACGTTTCGCTAAAGGATCCCGCGTAGGAGCTGCCAAGCTGGTTTTCCGGGAATTATGTAGTACTGATGAGATGAGGGGACTTATGAACATTTTCTCGAGCAAGCGCTCCCAGAGCGCCGCTTTCCAACTGAACCCGGTGGCTGCAGGCTGCGCCGTGTTCCTCGCCCTGATGGCAGGTTCCTCGTTTGCGCAAGATGCGACGGCGACCGCGGCTGAACCTGTGAAGGTCGAAGACGGCATCCAGACAGTGACCGTTTCTGGTATCCGTCGCGGTATCGAGGGTGCCATTTCTGTAAAAAAGGATTCGAGTTCGATCGTTGAGGCCATCTCGGCCGAAGACATCGGCAAGCTGCCGGACGTCTCGATTGCCGAATCGATCTCGCGCCTTCCAGGTCTGGCGGCCCAGCGTGTAGGCGGCCGTGCCCAGGTCATCAGCGTGCGCGGCCTGTCCCCGGACTTCTCGACCACCCTGCTCAACGGACGCGAACAGGTCAGCACCGGCGACAACCGCAGTGTGGAGTTTGACCAGTACCCGTCCGAACTGCTGTCCGGCGTCACTATCTACAAGACCCCCGACGCCGGCCTGATCGGCCAGGGTCTGTCGGGCACCATCGACATGCAAAGCGTGCGTCCGCTGGCGTTCCAGAGCCGCACCATTGCCCTGAACGCGCGCGGCGAGCGCAATTCGCTCGGTTCCATCGCCAATGCCAAGGCGACGGGCAATCGTGTCAGCGCAAGCTACATTAATCAATTCGCCAACCGGACCATCGGTCTGGCCATCGGCTACGCGCATCTGGAATCGCCAGTGCTGTCGCATGAGACGGGCCTGTATGAGCCTTGGAAGCGCGACGGTCGACCAGGCGTACCGGCCGGCACCTTCATCACTGACGGTATCAAGTCGGTTGCCCGCAGCGGACGCAATGAGCGCGATGGCGTGATGGCCGTGCTCCAGTATCGCCCATCGAAGACCTGGAACAGCGTCCTTGATCTGTACGCATCGCGTTTCACCCGCGAAGATACGGCCAACCAGATGGAAGTCAACCTCAGTGGCTACAACGGTCGTCCTGGCGTGCCTGAAGGCTCTCCGGATGTCGACGCACCGTTCTACGACCCTGTCGTAGTCAGAAATGGTGTCCTGGTGGGCGGTACCATGAACAAGGTCTATCCCCTGGTGCGTGGCATGTACACCGACCGCAAGGACGATATCAAGGCAGCTGGATGGAGCAATAACTTCAAGTTCCAGAACTGGTCGCTGTTCGCCGACCTGAACTTTTCGAAGGCAAAGCGCGATGAGCTGAGCCTGGAGAACAATCTGCAAATGGCAGGCCCTGGCGACAGCCCTGTCTATGACTCGGTAGCACTGTCCCTGGGAAATGGCAGCTTTTCGCAGCTCAACCCCGGCCTTGATTACAGCAACCCGGCTAACTTGTACGTTCGCAATTCGATCTATGGCTCTGGCTACGGCAAGACCCCCAAGGTAGAAGATGAATTGCGCGGCTTCAAACTTGTCGCCTCGCTGCCGGTTCCCGGCGTGTTTGACAATTACCTCGGTGGCGTGGATATCGGCTTCAATATCACCGACCGTTCCAAGAAAAAGCGTCAGCCTGAAGGATCGATCAATCTGGTAGGTGCCCCCCAGGTGCTGCCAGGCGACGTGCAGTACTCCCCTGTCGACCTGGGCTTTGCAGGCAGCGGTGTCATTCCTTCCTGGAACGTACCTGCCGTGGTGTCGCGCTACATGAGCTTTAATCCGGTTGACGATCTGGGTTACCTGATCTCGAAGGCGTGGGACGTCAACGAGAAAATCACGACGACTTACATCAAAGCCAATATCGACCACGACATGGGCGATATCAGCATCAAGGGTAACTTCGGTATCCAGGCGCAGCACACTGACCAGTCTTCACAGGCCAATTACTTCGATGGCACCGCGCCGGCAGGCAGCCAGGTCAAGCCGGTCGACGAAGGCATGAAGTACACCGACTACCTGCCAAGCATGAACCTGGCATTTGGCTTGTCGAACCAGCAGACGATTCGTATCGCGGCGGCCAAGCAGATTGCCCGCCCACGTATCGATCAACTGCGCGCAGCGCTGGACTTCGGCGTCTCCGATACCGACTTCAAACCGGGTGGCAGCGGCGGTAATGCCAAGCTGGAACCATGGCGCGCCAAGGCCTTCGACATCTCTTATGAGAAGTACTTCGGCACGAAGGCATACGTAGCTGTTGCAGCATTCCACAAGAAGCTTGACACCTACATCTTCACTCAGACGCAGAGCTACGATTTTTCAAAGTTCACGCCAGGGACCAAGGCCACGACCAACATCGGTAACTACACGGCACCGTACAATGGCAAGGGCGGTACGCTCAAGGGTCTGGAACTGTCAGCATCGTTGCCATTGAATATGGTGGCAGACGCGCTTGATGGCTTCGGTGTCTCGGCCAGCGCCACGTTCAGCGACAGCAACATCAAGATCGATGACGGCAGCATTGGCACCAACATCACCTTGCCTGGCCTGTCCAAGCGTGTGAGCAATCTGACCGTGTACTACGAGAAGGATGGTTTCGAAACGCGCGTCAGCCAGCGCAAGCGTTCTGACTTTATCGGTGAAATCGGTAACTTCGCAAACGACCGCGCGCTGCGTTATGTAGTTGGTGAAAACGTCGTCGATTTCCAGATCGGCTACAACTTCAACCAGGGTCCGCTCAAGGGTGTTGGACTGGTCCTGCAGGTGAATAACGTGGGCGATGCCGCCTACGAAACCTACGGCGAGACCCGCGACAAGCAGCTCGAGTATCAGAAGTATGGTCGCACTGTTCTTGCAGGCATCAACTACAAGTTCTAAGGCTTAGCCCCAGAGGCAAGTTCCTGCACGAAAGTGCAGGGCGCTTCAAAAGGCCATGCACCCCGTCGGCGTCGAGCCGGCGGGGTGTTTTACATTGGAAGCCAGCATCCGGGCCTGCTCGCGATGGCAAGGATGCGGAAGTTGCTGTGCCTCAGGACTTTGGTCGCACCAGTTGTCCGCTTTGTTGGTCCGACCTCTGCCTTGTTTTTGCAAAGCAATGTAAAATGGTCAACTTTTAGTTGGTCATTTTTTGCGGAGTCGGCGTGATACCAGTCAGGTTCAGGGAATATGCGGTGGCGGGTACCGCCTTTGTAGTCAGCATCTGCAGTCTCTTCATTTATATCTACCAAAGCAAGATCATGTCGGAGCAGCAGCAGGTGGCGGCCTGGCCTTACGTGGAGTGGTACACCAATAACGTCAACGGCTACAAGCTGGCGGTGCAAAACAAGGGTATTGGTCCGGCCATCGTGCGCAACGTCAGCATGAAAGTCGATGGCAAGGCACTGGGCAGCAACCGCGAACTGATGGACGCCGTCATGGGCCGCGACAACCAGATAGCCTGGGTCAATGCCGAGGTGCGGGATCGCGTCATGTCGGCCGGCGAAACCACCGAGATCCTGGCCATTGCCGATCCGGCGCAAGCGCGCCAGTTTCAAGCCCGGCTGGCGCAGCGCAAGTTCGAGCTGCTCATTACCTACTGCTCCATTTACGGCCGCTGCTGGACCAGCAGCGGCTTCAAGATCACCCGCGCCAGCGACGACAGCTCCACCATGTACTAGGGGATTTCTACTAGCGGCGCACGTAAACGCGGGTTTTAGCCCGGGAAGTGCGCCAAGAGAGTAAACTAGAGGATGCCTGCCCCTTTGGGCCGGCGCCGATAATGTACCGTTCCCGTGTGAGTGTCTAAATGTCTTCTTCCCCAGTCCTGCTGTTTTCCGAACTTAACCTCTCCGCCGCTGTGCTCAAGGTGATGAAAGAGGTGGGTTACGAAACCCCGTCGCCGATCCAGGCAGCCACCATTCCGCTGCTGCTGTCCAATCGCGATGTGCTGGGCCAGGCCCAGACAGGTACCGGCAAGACGGCCGCCTTTGCGCTGCCCATCCTGTCGCGCATCGATATCAAGCAGCAGTCGCCGCAGGCACTGGTGCTGGCGCCCACGCGCGAACTGGCGATCCAGGTAGCAGAGGCATTCCAGAAGTACGCCACCCATATCAAGGACTTCCATGTCCTTCCCATTTACGGTGGCCAGAGCTATGGCCCGCAGCTGCAGGCGCTGCGCCGCGGTGTGCATGTCATTGTCGGCACGCCGGGCCGCGTGATCGACCATCTCGAAAAAGGCTCGCTCGACCTTTCGCGCCTCAAGACGCTGGTGCTGGACGAAGCCGACGAAATGCTGCGCATGGGCTTTATCGACGACGTCGAGCAGATCCTGCAAAAGACGCCTGAAACACGCCAGACCGCGCTGTTCTCGGCCACCATGCCACCGGCCATCAAGCGCATCGCCAAGACCTACCTGCGCGACCCGGCGGAAGTGACCGTGGCGGCCAAGACCGGCACTGCCGACAACATCACCCAGCGTTACTGGATGGTGAGCGGCATGCAAAAGCTGGAAGCGCTGACCCGCATCCTGGAGGCGGAGCCGTTCGACGGCATGATCATCTTTGCCCGTACCAAGCTCGGTACCGAGGAACTGGCCACCAAGCTGCAGGCGCGCGGCTTTGCCGCCACTGCCATCAATGGCGACATGCAGCAGGCGCAGCGCGAGCGCACCATCGAGCAGCTCAAGAACGGCAAGATCGACATTTTGGTCGCCACCGACGTAGCCGCCCGCGGCCTGGACGTGGAACGCATCAGCCATGTGATCAACTACGATGTACCGTCTGACCCGGAAAGCTACACCCACCGCATTGGCCGCACGGGCCGTGCGGGCCGCAGCGGCCAGGCCATCTTGTTCATCACCCCGCGCGAGCAGGGCCTGCTCAAGGCCATCGAACGTGCCACACGCCAGCCGGTCGCGCCGCTCACGCTGCCGACGGTCAAGGCAGTCAATGACGTGCGCATCTCCAAATTCAAGGACCAGATCACCGAGATGCTGGCAGCCAGTGGCCTGGACGTATTCCGCTCCCTGATCGAAGAGTACGAGCGCGAACAGAATGTGCCGGCGATCGAGATCGCGGCCGCGCTGGCACGCCTGGCACGGGGCGACGTGCCGCTGCTGCTGGAAAAACCCAACCGCGACGCCAAGGCCGCACCGTCATGGAAAGAAGAAGCACCCATGGCCCGCGCGCCGCGTAGCGAGCGTCCCGAGCGTGCCGACTTTGCCGGTGGCCGCGAAGCCTTTGCTCCTGCGCCGGAACGCAAGCGCACGCCGCGTCCGCAGGAAGACGGCATGGGTACCTTCCGCATCGAAGTGGGCCACGCGCATGGCGTCAAGCCGGGCAACATCGTCGGCGCCATCGCCAACGAGGCGGGCATCGAGTCCAAGTTCATCGGCCGGATCGAAATCTATGATGACTACAGCATGCTCGACCTGCCGGTGGACATGCCGGCAGATGTCGTCAGCCACCTCAAGACGGTGTGGGTAGCCGGCCAGCAGCTCAACATCACGCGCGATGGCGAGGCACCGGCTGTCAAGAAGCCGGGCGCGCCAAAGAAGTCGGGCGGCGATCGCCGCTTCGAGGAAAAAGCTGCAGGACCGAAAAAGAAGTCTTACGACTCAAAGAAGAAAGAGCACCGCAAGGGGCCGAAGGCTGAATAAGCAGAGGTTGTCCTGTTGCGAAAAGGCGCCATCTCCGCGGATGCGGGTGGCGCCTTTTTATATTGGGGTGACGTACGGGGTTCGAACCCGTGACCTTCGGACTCACAACCGCAGCGGCGGACCGCCGAAGCTCTACCAGCTGAGCTAACGCCACCATTGAAACGGTACAAAAAATCCTGGCAGTGGATGCAGGGCTCGAACCTGCGACACCTTGAGTCAAAGTCAAGTGCTCTACCAACTGAGCTAATCCACAATTGAAACTGTCTGTCGCCGGTGGCTGGAAGCCACAGGCGGGTCATGCAAAAGAACGTTGCGCCATGCCCCGGGTTGTCCGGACGGCGGCCTCCAAAGAGGGCTTCCTTGCTGCTCCCACGCCGTCCTTCTCTGCAGCTGGTGCGGGAGGTGCTGCTTGAAAATGTGATCCAAAACGAAAAAGCCCGGATGCTCTGATCAGAAGCATCCGGGCTTTCGCCAGCGGCCTGGTGGCCTGCTGCGACGGCTTATCTGTCGCAGCCAGGGGAGCGATCCCCTCGGATGAATTGGTTCAGTTGGTGTTGATGCAGGCGAGCATGGCTCTGCTGATGAGCAGGCTGCTGGGACACAGTAACCACCGAGACGAGCGTCGACACGGCAAGTGGCTTGCCTTCTGATGTCATGCGCTTGTTCGGCGAGGTGTTCACGATATGTCCTGGTAGATGAATTACGATGGATCGGATTCTGACATGCATTTTCACCAAATACAAGAAAAATCTTCCATTAAATGATAGATTATCTTGTTTGGTAGTGTTTTCTGACGTTGTAAGAATGCGCCGAGGTACAATGCGGTAATCGAATTTTGTCTCGTTAAATGAAGCCAAGCACCGATTTTCCAGCGACAACCGCGCGCCGAAGGGTTGTCCTGCATGTGCGCACCTTGATGGCCAGCCGCGGCGTGCGCTCGGTCGCCGCGCTGCAGCGCATGTTAATTAGCGCAGGCGTCGACATTTCGAATCAGCAGCTGATCCGTATCATCGACAATACTAGCACCCGCCTGAACATGGATGTGATTAACGGTCTGCTTAACATCTTCAAGTGTTCGGTTTACGATCTGATAGGTGAGGAAGCCATTCCCGATGCCAATGGCGCCGGGCATGAGCCCGACGGGCACTAGGCTGAACGCTTATCCACGAGCGCATGGAGATCGCTTGGACGAGAACATTCCGCCTTCCGCGCAAAGCATCATGTCGATGCGCCCGGACTGTCAAGCTTTTTGGAAATCGAAAGGCGACTTGCTATCCGCAGTGACGGTAAGGTGAAGCTTGTCGCGGGTTGAGGCCGCGCGAGGGCGGCCTTCCCGGGTGAAATGAAGTTACAAGCGAATGCGCAGTTCGCGCCGGCCAGCGGTTGAAGACGGCGCCTGAATCGTGAGCGACTTGCTTGCAGCGTCGTAGTTCGATGCGATGTCGTTGCCATCCAGTTTCACGGTACCAGGCTTAGCGTCCACGTTATGTACCACGACGCTGAAGCTGCGCGCCGTTGCCGGGTAATCCTTGCCCGTCTGCCGCGCCAGCGTCAGACGCAGCTCATTGCCGGACAAGGCGCTGGTAAAGTTGAGCAGCTCGTACTTGCTCTTCTCAAACGCGCCTGCCGTCTTGCCATCGTCGTCGTACAGCTTGCCGCTGCTGCGCTTGATGGAGCGGTCGTGGTAGTAGTGCAGGTCGATATGGCTGGTCGAGTAATCGCGCGTGGTCTGCACCAGCGGCGCCAGTGGGATGAAGGCGCCTGCCCGTACGAATACGGGAATATGTTCTGGCACCAGCTTTACCATGGTATTGCTGCCGCCTGGATGCCGGCTGCCATCGTAGAAATCAAACCAGGCGCTGCCCGCCGGGAAACGCACCAGCTTGCTCTCCTGGCCCTTGGTCACAATCGGCGTGACCAACAGATCATTACCCCACAGGTAACTCTCCGCATAGTGCTGCATGAGCTTGCTGGTAGGCTCCTGGAACAGCAGTGGCCGCATCAGCGGCAAGCCTTGCTGGTTGTTTTCGAACGCCAGCGTGTAGTTATACGGCAGCATGCGGTAGCGCAGTTCGATCGCGGTGCGCGCCAGTGCCTTGGCCGCTTCTGCGCGATGGATTGGTTCCGAGGCCACTTCTTCCTGGCCGTGCGGGCGGAAAATCGGCTGGAACACGCCGTACTGCAGCCAGCGCACATACAGTTCGTCGTCAAGGTAAGGGAAGGCGAAGCCGCCCAGGTCCGAATGCATGTAGGCCAGGCCCTGCATGCCCATCTGCAGCGCGATTTCCGGCTGCGACTGCAGGCCGCCCCAGCTGCGCTCGACGTCGCCCGACCACGGCATCATGCCAAAGCGCTGCGACCCGGACGAGCCGGCGCGCATGAGAATGAACGGACGCTCATTGGGGAAATCCTTCTGGTAGCCTTCGGCGATGATGCGTGCCCACTCGTGGCCGTAGATGTTGTGGACCTGGTCGGCCGAGCCGTTCACATGCTGCAGGTCGGACGGGTGGACTTCGGGCTCGCCCAGGTCGCCCCACCAGCCTTCCACGCCCATCTCGTGCAAGCCTTTGTAGATGTTCCAGAACCAGGTCTTCGCTTCCGGCTTGAAGACATCGATCAGGCCCGTATTGCCGAAGTAGATATCGTAGGTGTACGGCGCGCCCGCCTTGGTAGTGGCGAGAATCTTGCTGTCCACCGCCTCCTGCCACTTGGTTGACGTGGTGAGGATGAAGGGTTCGGTAATCAGCACGGTCTTGACGCCCCGGGCCTTGAAGTCCGAGATCATCTTGACGGGATTGGGGAAATTGTCCTTGTCAAAGGTGAGGTTGCCGAGCGTGCCCTTGATGTCCTTGCCGAACCAGTACAGGTCGAAAATGATGGCGTCGACCGGGATCTTGTCGGCCGCGTACTTGTCCAGCGTGGCACGCGCTTCCGCCTCGCTGTGATAGCCGAAGCGGCTGGCCAGGTTGCCCAGGGCCCAGCGCGGCGGCATGGGCTGGCGTCCGGTCAGTTCCGTGTAATTGCCCACCAGCTCATTCCAGTTGTTGCCGGCCACCACCTGGTAAGTCTTGCGTCCGCCGATGGTGTCATAGCGCAGGGCGTTGGGGTCCTTGCTGCCAAAGTCGAGCTCGCCAATCTGGGGATTGTCGAAGTGAATGGCATACAGCTTCGATGACAGCACCATGGGGATGGAATAGTTCAGCTGCATTGAACTTTCCTTGTACCCGTAGTGCGGCTTGTTATAGAGGGTGAAGGTCTTGCCGCGGCGGTTCATGCCGGCAGCGCGGGCGCCGGCGCCGTACAGCGCCTCGCCGGGGGCAAGCGTGAAGTCAAGCGACTCCATCTTGCCGTTGCGAGCGTACCCGTGTTTTTCCGCCGTCAGCGTTTTTCCCTGGTAGACGTAGGCGATCTGGAAGGGGGACTTGGTCACGACCACGCTCATGCCGGGGGTGGCGTACACAATACGCTGGGCGCTGGTGCTCAAGCTGGCCTTGACGCGCGGCGCCATGACCACCGCGTGCGAAACCGGGTCATACGTTTCGCCGCGCGGCACGAACGACGTTTCCATGATCTGCTGCGAGTAGGGGCGGATCAGATACGTGCCGTCGCTGGTGACAATCTCCAGATGGCCGGCGTGGGCCCGCGCGGTCTCGAACTTGCGCTCCGCATTCTGGGCAAAAGCGGCCTGGCTTGCCAGTAGTCCGAGAGACAGCAAACAGATAGTATGGTTTTTCATGATAGTGCCGTAGGCGTGTGTGATGGTTTCATGGTCGTGCCGCTGCAATTATGCGTGCTGTACTCGTCCGGTCGCTCCGCTATTTTGGCATGGAATGCTTGACGGATGCCGATCTCTGTTATTTGACTACAAAAGATAGAGTTTGGGAAATGATTTTTCCATTTTCCCATACTGGGAGGTTTAGTTTGATTTGGTTTGCGGAACATGTTATTTTCTTACAAACGGTGTATCTATTCCTGCTGTCGCACGCATGCGCAGCATGGGTGCTCCGTCAGACCAGGAAACGTCAAATGCTTTTGCCCGTTCACGCCACATCATTGCAGGCGCCCGCCCGGAAGGCAGGGTGCGTGCCGCCGATGGCATGCGGCGAACGTGGCGTCAATATTTCCGCACTTGTCGTATCTTTGTGATAACTGACAGGAGCATTAATGACAATCCACACCGTACCTACCACACCCTTTGCCGGCCAAAAGCCGGGCACCTCCGGCCTGCGCAAGAAAGTCACTGAATTCCAGCAGCCCGGCTACCTGCACAACTTCGTACAAGCCATCTTCGACACCATCGGCGACTGCAGCGGCCAGACCCTGGTGCTCGGTGGCGACGGCCGCTATTTCAACCGCCAGGCCATTGACGTCATCCTGCGCATGGCCGCCGCCCATGGCGTGGGCCGCATGCTGGTAGGGCGCAGCGGCATCCTCTCCACACCGGCCTTGTCCTGCGTCGTGCGCAAGCATGGCGCCATGGGGGGCATCGTTCTGTCGGCCAGCCATAATCCCGGCGGCCCGGACGGCGACTTCGGCATCAAATACAACACCAGCAACGGTGGGCCTGCGCCCGAGCGCATCACCGATGCCATCTACGCGCAAAGCCAGGTCTTGTCGCACTACCGTATCAGCGACATCAACTGCCTGAACCTTGACCAGGATGGCACCTTCGTCATCGAGGAAATGACCGTGCAGGTGATCGACCCGGTGGCCGACTATGCCGAGCTGATGGCTGGCCTCTTTGATTTTCGCGCCATCCGCGCGCTGTTTGCGGGCGGCTTTCGCATGTGCTTTGACGGCATGAGCGCCGTGGGCGGGCCGTACGCCACCACCATCATCGAAGGCATGCTGGGTGCACCGGCCGGCACGGTCATCAATGGCGTGCCGCTGGAAGACTTCGGCGGCCACCACCCCGATCCCAATCCGGTCAACGCGGCCGAACTCATCGCCCGCATGGCCGCGCCGGACGCTCCCGATTTTGGCGCGGCGTCCGACGGCGACGGCGACCGCAACATGATCGTGGGCCGCGCCTTTGCCGTGACGCCTTCCGACAGCCTGGCCGTCATTGCCACCAATGCCACCGTGGCGCCCGGCTACCGTGCCGGTATCAAGGGTATCGCCCGTTCCATGCCCACCTCCACCGCGCCTGACCGCGTGGCGCGCGAGCTCGGTGTGCCGTGTTACGAAACCCCCACCGGCTGGAAGTACTTCGGCAACCTCATGGACGCTGGCCTTGTCACGCTGTGCGGCGAAGAGAGCTACGGGACGGGTTCGGACCATATCCGCGAAAAGGATGGTCTGTGGGCGGTGCTGTTCTGGCTTAACCTGCTGGCCGTGCAAAAGAAGCCTGTGGAAACGATTGTGCGTGAACACTGGGCGCGCTTTGGCCGCAACTACTACTCGCGTCACGACTACGAGGCGGTGGACGCCATCGCCGCCCAGGAGCTGATGGCCCGGCTGCGCGCCATGGCGCCCTCGCTGGCCGGCCAGGTGCTCAACCAGTACACCGTGGCACTCGCGGACGACTATCACTACACCGACCCGGTAGACGGCTCGGTCTCGACGCAGCAGGGCATACGCATCATCATGACCGATGGCTCGCGCATTGTATTTCGCCTCTCCGGCACAGGTACCGAAGGCGCGACCATCCGCCTGTACCTGGAACGCTACGAGGCCGATCCCGCCATGCATGGCATGGATGCGGCAAGCGCTCTGGCGCCACTGGCCGACATTGCCGATGCGCTGGCCGAGCTCAAAATCCGTACCGGCCGTTCCGGCCCGACGGTGACCACATGACCAACCACCACCAACCAACAGGGACTACATGAAATTCGTCACACTCGCCGCTTCCATTGCACTGGCCTTCAGCGCCGCAGCCACTGCCAACGCGCATACACCGGCCAGGCCGTTCGCCTGGGACAGCGCGACTGTGTACTTCCTGTTGACGGACCGCTTCAACAACGCCAATCCGGCCAACGACCTGGCCTACGGCCGCAAGGCGGATGCTGCGATCATGCGCGGCTACATGGGCGGCGACCTGGCCGGCGTCACCGCCAAGATCAAGCAGGGTTATTTCACCAACCTGGGCGTGGACGCCATCTGGATCACGCCGCCGGTCGAGCAGATCCACGACAGCACCGACGAAGGCACCGGCAAGTCGTACGGCTACCATGGCTACTGGGCCAAGGACTTCACCAGTGTGGACGCCAACCTGGGTACCGAGGCCGACATGCGCGAACTGGTGGACACTGCACACGCCCACGGCATCCGCGTGCTGCTCGACGTGGTGATGAATCACACCGGGCCAGTGACGGCGCGCGACCCGGCGTGGCCGGCCGAGTGGGTGCGGCTCGATCCTGCCTGTACCTACAAGGACGCGGCCACCACGATCGATTGCGTGCTGGTCAAGAACCTGCCCGACATCCGCACCGACAACATGAAGAACGTGAAGCTGCCGCCGTCGCTGGTGGCCAAGTGGAAACGTGAAGGGCGCTACGAGCGCGAGGTCAAGGAGCTCGATGCCTTTTTCAAGCGCACCGGCTACCCGCGCGCGCCGCGCTACTACCTGATCAAGTGGCACGCCGACTGGGTACGCAAATACGGTTTTGATGGCTTTCGTGGCGACACCGTCAAACACACCGAGCCGGAAGTGTGGAAGGACCTGAAAAAAGTCGCCAGCGAAGCGTATGAAGACTGGAAGCGCGCTAATCCGTCCAAGAAGCTGGGCGACGACAAGTTCTACATGACGGCCGAAGTCTATAACTACTCGCTTAACCATGGCCGCAAGTTCGACATGGGTGGGCAAAAGTTCGTGGACTTTTACGACAACGGCTTTGACAGTCTGATTAACTTCAGCATGGCCAGCGACGCGAAGAAAAGCTACGAGCAGATCTTCAGCAATTACTCGGCCACGCTGGCCGGGCCGCTCAAGGGCTATTCGGTCATCAATTATCTCAGTTCGCATGACGACAGCAATCCCTTCGACCCGCTGCGCACCCGCGCCTTTGAAAGCGCGACCAAGCTGATGCTGGCGCCCGGGGCGGTCCAGATTTACTACGGCGACGAAACGGCGCGCCTGCTCAAGGTGGAAGGGGCCAAGGGCGACGCCACGCTGCGCTCCTTCATGAACTGGCAAGACCTGGCCGACAACGCCCAGCGCGACGGCTATCGTATCGCCGACCTGCACCTGCACTGGAGCCGGCTGGGCCAGTTCCGCCGCGCGCATCCGGCCGTGGGCGCCGGCGTGCACCAGCAAATGAGCACCAGCCCGTACACATTCTCGCGCGTGCTCGAACGCGGCGAACTGCGCGACCGCGTGGTGGTGGCGCTCGACCTGCCAACCGACAAGCCGGCGCCCGTTGCCGTGAACGGGGTCTTCATGGACGGCCAGACGGTGCGCGACTACTACTCGGGCAAGACCGCCGTTGTCGCCGACGGCAAGGTGCAATTTGACTCGGGCAAGTCGATGGTCCTGATCGGGTACTGAGTCTTGTAAAGGGAACCGCGCCGCCCCCGAGCCGGGGCGGCGATGGCCAGTTCCCTGTGCCACTTTTTGGTGCATTTCGTACAATAGGGTATGCTACGCGCGAACCAGCCTATTTAACGCGATGACCAAAGAATCCGACACCGAACAAAAATACAGCCGTACGGCCTACGCCGACGGCCCGCGCCTGCTCGCCGACATCGGCGCCACCCATGCCCGCCTGGCCCTTGAAACGGCGCCCGGCGTGCTGCGCTCCGTGCGCGTGCTGATGTGCGATGACTTCCCCGGCATCGTGCCGCTCCTGCAGTCCTACCTGGCCGACCACAAGTCCACCCGCATCAATCATGCCGCCTTTGCGCTGGCCAATCCGATCAGCGGCGACATGATCCGGATGACCAACCGCGACTGGACATTTTCAACCGACGAAGTGCGCCGCATCCTGGGCCTCAATACCCTGTTGATCGTGAATGACTTCACGGCGCTGGCCATGGCGCTGCCGGCACTGCCGCAGGAAGCGCTGCTGCAGGTCGGCGGCGGCACGGCAGCGTCGAATGCGGTAATCGGCGTGCTGGGGCCTGGCACGGGCCTGGGCGTGTCCGGCGTGATTCCTACCGCAGACGGCTTCGTCACGCTGGGCAGTGAAGGTGGCCACGTCAACTTCGCACCGGCCGACGACCGCGAGTTTGCCATCCTGCAGTCCGCCTGGAAGGAGTGGCCGCACGTGTCCAACGAGCGCCTCATCTCCGGTCCCGGCATGGAAATCATTTACCGCGCCCTGGCCGAGCGCAACGGCGTGCAGGCCGCGCCGCGCACGTCGCCCGAGATCATCAGCGGCGCGCTGGAAGAAAACGATCCACTGTGCCTGGAAGTGCTCGAGTGCTTCTGCCTGATGCTGGGCGGCGCTGCCGCCAACCTGGCCGTGACCCTGGGCGCCTTTGGCGGTATCTTCATTGGCGGCGGCATTGTGCCGCGCATGTCGGAGCTGTTTGCCAAATCGGGCTTTCGCACCCGCTTTGAAGCCAAGGGCCGCTTTACCGACTACCTGGCCCAGATTCCGACCTACGTCATCATGACTCCCAATCCGGCCTTCTACGGCGTGGCGACGATCCTGTCCGAGCACCTGCGCGGCCGCAGCGGCGCCAACACGCTGATGGAGCGCGTGCAGCATCTGCAGCACGAGCTGTCGCCGGCCGAGCAGCGCGTGGCCACCCTGGTCATCGAACATCCGCGCAAGGTGCTGGGCGAACCAATCGCCGAGATCGCGCGCCTGGCCGACGTGAGCCAGCCGACCGTGATCCGCTTCTGCCGCTCGCTGGGTTTTCTCGGCCTGGCCGACTTCAAGCTCAAATTCGCCAGCAGCCTGACCGGCACCATCCCGGTTCGCCACAGCCAGGTGCGCACCTCCGACAGCACCCACGACCTGTCGGCCAAGGTGATCGACAATACCGTCTCGGCGATCCTGAAGTTCCGCGACCAGCTCGATGTGGTGGCAATCGACCGCGCCATCGAACTGCTGCGCAATGCGCGCCGCGTCGAGTTTTACGCCATGGGCAATTCGCGCGTGGTGGCGCTCGATGGACAGCACAAGTTCTTCCGCTTCCGCATTCCGAGTTCGTCATACGGTGATTCGCACCTGTTCAAGATGGCGGCGGAACTGCTCAACCCCGGCGACGTGGTCATTGCCATCTCCACCTCGGGCCAGCTGCCGGAGCTGCTGGGCGCCGTCGATGCGGCATGCGCGGCAGGTGCCGACGTCATCGCCATCACCAGCAGCAAGTCGGCGCTGGCGAAAAAGGCCACGGTCTGCCTGGCGGTGGATCACACCGAAGACAGCACGCATTTCCTGTCGATGATCTCGCGCATCCTGCAGCTGCTCCTGATCGACATCATGTCGGTGGGGATCTCGCTGGGATCGCAGGACGACGAGGGCGATTCAGCCAAAAAACGTCTGCTGATCTCGCACCTCGATATCTGACCGGCTTTACTCCACAAACACGACGGCGGTGCGCGGCGGGATGATCATCTCGCCGCTGCCGCTGTCATAGGCAGCAGCCCTGGCGCGCTGGTCCCCGGCCTTGGGAGCCAGGTGGACCGGGTGCAGGCGCAATCGCGCTGCGTCCTCGCGCGGCATGGCCACGCCGTGCTTGACCTTGTCCACGTTAATGAAATAGTGCACGGCCTTGAAGTTGGCACCGCCGTAGCCGGCGCCATCAATGCGCGCACCAATCACGGTCGGCGTGGCGGTGGGGTAGAAGCGCAGACGCTCGTTGATGTCGGCCGCCGTGCGCAGGCGGAACAGCGTGGAACTGGCGCGGATGGCCAGCAGGTCGCGGAAGGCATCGCGCGTGAACGCGATGTCGGCCGGCGCCGGCTTGATGCCGCGCTTTTCCAGCAATGGCTTGATGAGCGCGTAATCCTTTTCGTTATCGGGCGCGGGCGGCAGGCCGGTAGCAAAATAATTGTCGCGGTAGGTCCAGTCCATGCGGTTGAACCAGTCGCCGGAATTGAAGCTGTTGCGGTCCAGTGACTTGGAACGCAGGGTATCCATCCCTGCGTGGAAGTAGGCCACGCCCTGGCTGAAGGCATTGATGGCAGCGCCCAGCACTTGCACGCGCGCGCGCTCGGCAGATGGTGTATCGAGCGGCAGCTTGAACACGTTAATGTCAAACAGCGTCTGGTTGTCGTGGTTTTCCACGTAGTTGACCACTTCCGACGGTTCGCTGGCGTAGCCGGCCGGCTGGCCGTTGTAGTCGATTGCATCAAGGCGCATCTCGCCGCCGCTGTGCACCGGCAGGCGGTAGCTGCGGATGGAGCCGGCCAGGCCGACCTTGACCATGTCCGCCGCCTTCTTCAGGTCGAGCAGGGTTTGCTTGCCGCCCAGCGCATTCGGATCGTAGTACAGGCCATTGATGTAACCCTGGCGCGCGATCAGGTTTTCGCCGCTGTCGGCCGCCGAGCCACCGCGCACGGCATCGCGCGCGCGGTCGCTGAAGGTGCCGATGCCCGAACCGTTGAGCGAGAGCTGCGAGGCCTGCACGAAGCGCTTGCCATTCTCCACTTCACCGAAATTCCAGCCTTCGCCAATGAGGTGCACATGGCGTCCGGCGGCCTTGTTCACGCGCTGCTGCAGCACTTCCATGACCGCGCGTGGCTGGTGGCCCATCAGGTCAAAGCGGAACGAATCGATCTTGTACTCGCGCGTCCACAGTTCGGCCGAATCGATCATCAGGCGCGCCATCATCGTGTTTTCGGTCGCGGTGTTGTCGCAGCAGGTGGACTGCTCCACGCCGCCTTCGGCGTTGAGGCGGTGGTAGTAGCCGGGAACCACGCGGTCGAGGACTGATTTTTCCTTCTGGCCCGAGGCAAAAGTATGGTTGTAGACCACGTCCATGCCGACGCGCAGGCCGGCCTTGTGCAGGTCCATCACCATCTGGCGCATCTCGATGATGCGCCGCGCGCCATCGGCCGGATCGCTGGCGTAGACGCCTTCGGGCGCGCTGTAGTGCAGGGGATCGTAGCCCCAGTTGAAGCAGTCGGTGTGGGCCGTCTTCATCACCAGCGCCTGCTGGCGCGGGCTGGCGGGCGCGCCGGTGGGCGCCGGCACTGCGCAGTTTTGCTCGGGAACGCTGCCAATATCATAGACCGGCAGCAGGTGGATATCGGTCAACCCGGCGCGGCTGAGCGCTGCCAGGTGGCGCATGCCCTTGGACTGGGTGACGCCGAAGGCGCTGTATTTGCCCCGCTTTTCGCGCGGCACGCTTGGATCGTTAATGGAGAAGTCGCGCACATGCAGCTCGTACACCACCATGTCGGTCTGGGCCTGCACCTTGGCTGGCGGCGCACTGGCATCCCAGCCACGCGGCTTGAATCGTGGCGACGCCAGGTCGGCAATGTAACTGCGCTTTGAATCGGGCCCCACGCTGACCGAGTACGGGTCCGTCACCAGGTTGCGCACCAGGCCCTTTTCACCGGCCATCACTGTCACGGCGTAAGCATAGTACGTACCGGTCAGGTCGGCCTTGTGGGCAGCGCTCCAAATGCCGGTGGCGGCGTCCATGGTCATCGGCGTTACCTGCCCCTGGTCGCCGCTTGAGCTGTCGTACAGGCATAGCTGGACTTGCTGCGCCGTCGGGGCCCACAGGGCAAAGGAGGTCTGCTGTTTGACCGGCGTGGCGCCAAGCGGGCCAGCCGTAGCGGCCGCGCTGTACAAATCGTCGAGCGCGCCCGCCGCCTGCAGGCGCGTGGCTGCGGCCACTGTGCCGTCGGCGTTTTCGCGCACCAATACCAGCTGCTGCTGATGCAGTTGGCGCAGGCGCGCGGGGTCGTTGGGTGCCAGCGAAAACACCGGGCCATCGGCCAGGTACTTGAAGCGAGTTGCGGTGGCGGCGGCCATGGTGCCGTCGAAGGCACGCAGCGCCACTTCACCGGCAGCGCCGGCCACCTTGGCGCCAACACGGGCGTTGATTGCCCCTGTCGGGGAGTGGTACAGCTTGAAAACGCCATCGGCCTTTGCGCCAGGCCACTTGAGGGTGGAGCGGTCGAGCCACACGGCGCGCGCATCGAACGGCGCGGCGGCGGGATGAAGGACGGTTTCAAAGCCCGCCGCGCAAACGGCATTGGCGCCGGCGGCATGAACCGCCAGCGGGGACAGGACACCTCCCGCAATCAGGAAGGTGGTGGCGACAGCAGGAAAATAGCGCATGAGAGGTCTGGTCCTTGTACTGAAAGTACATCAAGATATCCCCGCCAATTGGCAGGCAGGCCCCTCATGGTAAAGCATTTTATGTAGCTTTCCTACACAATTGACTTCCTTACTTGCTGTCGGTGGTCCGGTAGTTGTCCACCATCTTGTAGCGGGTGGCGTACCAGCCGAATATGACGGCCGCCACCAGCGCGAAGCCGGCATAGAAATACATCTGGAAGGCGATAGGGCCGAGGCCTGTCTGGGCAATCTCGCCAAGCACGGCTTCATTGCGTACCGTCTTGTTAAAGATGAGTACCCACAGGTTGCCGACCGTGATCGCCAGGAACCAGAGCGCCATGATCACGCCCTTCATGGTGCGCGGGGCCTGGCTGTAGGCAAACTCGAGTCCTGTGGCCGATACCAGTACTTCGGCAAAGGTCAGTAGCGCATACGGCAGGATCTGCCACGTCATCGACATGGGGGTGCCGCCATCCATGGCCACCTGGATGGCGCCGATCACGATCCACGACAGGCCGGAGAAGGCGATACCGGCCGTCATGCGGCGCAGCGGTGTGGGTTCAATGCCCATCTTGCGCAGAGCGGGGTAGAGCACCAGGTTATTAAATGGGATCAGGATCATCACCAGCAGCGGGTTAAGCGCTTGCATCTGGGCCGGGGCGAAAGTGAAGGGGCTGCCAAACAGCGAGATGGTCGGCGCCACCATGTCGTTGGCCTGCACGATCCAGGTTGACGCCTTCTGGTCGAACAGCGAGTGGAAAGGCGTCGACAGGGCGAACACGATCAGGATGCGCAACACGGCGCGCACGCCGTCCACCGCTTCATCCGGGTGGATGCCGCGGGCCCGTTCCAGCTGCATGGAGGTGCCGATGCCGCCAAACGCGATCAAGAGCACAATGGCCCAGCAGATCGCAATGACCACGCCCAGCTGCGACCAGAACGCCAGCGACACAACGGCGCCCAACACGCCAATGCAGGCCACATAAAAACCTGGGCGGCCCTGGCCGGGGCGCTGCGCCAGCAGTGCGGTGCGCGCCACGCGCATGAAGGAGTTGGGATCGGTTGGTGCAGGTGGCACGTGCACGTATTTCTTGCGGCCGGACCAGAAGATCAGGGTCGCGATGAACATCAGGATGCCCGGGATGCCGAACGCGATCGACGGGCCATAGCTGCGCAAGAACACCGGCATGAGCAGCGACGCGAAGAATGAGCCGAAGTTGATCATCCAGTAGAAGGCGTCATACACGACTTTCGCCTTGTTCTTGTTGGTCTGGTCAAACTGGTCGCCAACGAAGGAGGAAATCAAGGGCTTGATGCCGCCAGAGCCGAGCGCAATGAGGAACAGTCCGAAATAGAATCCCTTGATGTTGTCATCCCAGATGGCCAGGCACGCGTGTCCTGCGCAGTAAACAAGACTGAGCCAGAAGATCGTGTCGTATTTGCCGAAGAAGCGGTCTGCGAGCCAGCCGCCAAGCAGCGGGAAAAAGTACACGCCAATGACGAAGGTGTGAAAGATATCCTTGGCTTCGCCGGCCCGCTGCTCGGGCGCCATGAACAGCAGGAGGGTGCTGATCAGGAATGGCGTAAGGATGTTGCGCATGCCGTAAAAGCTGAATCGCTCGCATCCTTCAGTGCCGACGATGTACGGAATCTGCCTGGGCATTGGCCCGTTTCCGTCGTGTTTCTCTACCTGCGACATTGCTACTCCCAGTATTTTAATCAGACGCGATCCTAAGCTTATGCAACAGGACTGGCAACAGCTAAAATTTTCCGATGTAGTTTGACTACCGCTGTGTCAGCTCAGTCAGCCAGGGATGTGATATAAGCTGTTGATTATTAAAGGTATTGCGCAATTTCTTGTCGATGTTGATGTGGTTGTGAAAAGCTGTCATGTACTGTATATTATCTACAAAACATAACGAGACCCGCCTTATGACCACTCCAGACACTCCTTGGTGGCGCGAAGCCATCATCTATCAGGTATACCCGCGCAGCTTTCTCGACACCAATGGCGACGGCGTGGGCGACCTTCCGGGCATCACCGCCAAGCTTGACTACATCGCCTCCCTCGGTGTCGACATTGTTTGGATCTCGCCCTTCTTCAAGTCGCCGATGAAGGACTTCGGCTATGACGTCTCGGATTACTGCGACGTCGACCCGCTGTTTGGCACGCTCGCCGACTTCGACGCCCTGATCGCCAGGGCGCACAGCCTGGGCCTGAAAATCATGATCGACCAGGTCATGTCGCACACCGCCGAAGAGCATCCCTGGTTTGCCGAAAGCCGCAAGAGCCGCGACAATCCCAAGGCCGACTGGTATGTGTGGGCCGACCCGCGCCCGGACGGGAATCCGCCCAATAACTGGATGTCGGTCTTTGGTGGCTCGTCGTGGCAATGGGACAGCCGCCGCAAGCAGTACTTCATGCACAACTTCCTGGCCAGCCAGCCTGACATGAACTTCCACAATCCGGAAGTGCAGCAGGCGCACCTGGACAGCCTGCGCTTCTGGCTCGAGCGCGGCGTCGACGGCGTGCGCATGGATGCCTGCAATTTCCACTTTCATGATCTCGAACTGCGCAGCAATCCGCCGGCCACCAACCGCGACACCGCCACGGTGACCGACGTGAACCCGTACGGCATGCAGGCGCACATCTATGACAAGACGCGCCCGGAAAACCTCGCCTTCCTGCAGAAGATCCGCAGCCTGCTCAATGAATACGGTGCCATCGCAATTGGCGAAGTGGGCGCCGACGATTCGCTCGCCGTCATGGCAGACTACACGGCCGGTGGCGACAAGCTGCACATGGCTTACAGCTTCAACCTGCTGACCTCCACCTTTACCGCTGCCTACATCCGGTCGCAGGTGGAGCAGTTTGAAGCGCGCGTCAAGGGCGGCTGGGCATCCTGGTCGGTCGGTAACCACGACGTCATGCGCGTGGCCTCGCGCTGGGCCAAGGGCGCGCCGACGCCGGCGCTGTCCAGGCTCGTGCTGGCCATGCAGCTCTCGCTCAAGGGCACGCCATGCCTGTACCAGGGCGACGAACTGGCGCTGCTCGAGGCGGACGTGCCGTTTGAATTGCTGCAGGACCCCTATGGCATCACTTTTTGGCCTGAGTTCAAAGGCCGGGATGGCTGCCGCACGCCCATGCCATGGGAAGCAGGGAAGCCGCACGCCGGCTTCACCAGCGGCAAACCGTGGCTGCCCGTGGCCGAGCAGCATATCGGCGCGGCGGCGTCGGTGCAGGAGGGCGACCAGGCATCCACACTCAATTTTGCTCGCCGCCTGATTGCCTGGCGCCGCGAACAGCCGCAGCTCACACGCGGCGACATCGTCTTCTTTGACGCGCCGGAGCCGGTGCTGGCGCTGCGCCGCGACCTGGCCGGTTTTCCCGGCATGCTCGCCATCTTCAACCTGGGGCCGGAGCCGGTCAGCTTCACCCTGCCGCAGGCCGAAGGCGTGGCGGCGGTGGGAGGGCATGGCTTTGATGGCACCGTGAGCGGCACCACCGTTGCGCTGCCTGCCTATGGCGCCTGGTTCGGCACAGCTGCCTGAGGTCATATGAACGACCATACCGAAGCAGACAGGTTTGCCCGTACCGCGTTTGCGGACGGACCGCGGCTGCTCGCCGACATTGGCGCCACCCATGCGCGGCTGGCGCTGCAGACTGCACCGGGCGTATTCCGCTCGGTGCGGGTGCTGCAATGCGACGATTTTGAAGGCATTGTTCCCCTGCTTCGGTTTTACCTGTCCGACCACGAAGACACGCTGCACCATGCCGCGCTGGCGGTTGCAAACCCCATCAACGGCGACCAGGTCCGCATGACCAACCGCGCGTGGGAGTTCTCCACCGACGCGGTACGGCGCGAATTGGGCTTGCAGACGCTCCTGATCGTCAATGACTTTACCGCCCTGGCCATGGCCATTCCCGGCCTGACCCAGGAAGACCTGATGAAGGTCGGCGGCGGCACGCCGGCCTCCAACGCGGTTGTGGGCGTGCTGGGACCGGGCACCGGCCTGGGTGTGTCGGGCGTGATCCCCACCATGGATGGTTTCGTCACGCTGGGCAGCGAAGGGGGGCACGTCAACTTCGCGCCCGCCGACGAGCGTGAGTTTGCGATCCTGCAGTTTGCCTGGAAGGAGTGGCCGCACGTATCGAACGAGCGCCTCATCTCAGGCCCCGGCATGGAAATCATTTATCGGGCCCTGGCACAGCGTAACGGCGTCAAGGCGCCGCCGCGCACCTCGCCCGAAATCCTCGTGTGCGCGCTCGACGAGCAGGACCCGCTGTGCATCGAAGTGCTCGACTGCTTTTGCGGCATGCTGGGCGGCGCGGCGGCCAACCTGGCTGTCACCCTGGGCGCTTTTGGCGGTGTCTTCATTGGCGGCGGGATCGTCCCGCGCATGGGCGAATGGTTCGCGCGCTCGCAGTTTCGCGCCCGCTTTGAAGCCAAGGGGCGCTTTTCGAGCTACCTCGCAGAGATCCCCACTTACGTCATCACCACCCCCAACCCCGCCTTCCACGGCGTGGCTACCATCCTTTCCGAACACCTGCGCGGACGCAGTGGCGCCAACACGCTGATGGAGCGCATCGGCCACCTTCAGCACGAACTGACGCCCGCCGAGCAGCGCGTGGCCACGCTGGTGCTCGAGCATCCGCGCCTGGTGCTCAATGAGCCGATTGCCGGTATCGCCAGGCTGGCGGAAGTGAGCCAGCCGACCGTGATCCGCTTTTGCCGCTCGCTGGGGTTTCTGGGCCTGGCCGACTTCAAGCTCAAGTTTGCCAGCAGCCTGACCGGTGCCATCCCCGTGCGCCACAGCCAGGTGCGCACCGGCGACAGCACGCATGACGTCTCGGCCAAGGTGATCGACAATACCGTGTCGGCCATCCTCAAGTTCCGCGACCAGCTCGACGTGCGCTCGATCGACCGCGCCATCGAACTGCTCACGCATGCGCGCCGGGTCGAGTTCTACGCCATGGGCAATTCGCGCGTGGTGGCGCTGGACGCCCAGCACAAGTTTTTCCGCTTCCGCATCCCGAGCGCGTCCTATGGCGACTCGCACCTGTTCACGCTTGCCGCCGAACTGCTCAAGCCCGGTGACGTGGTGGTGGCGATTTCAAACTCCGGCCGCCTGCCCGAACTGCTGACGGCAGTGGAGGCGGCCCGCATGGCTGGCGCCGACGTCATTGCCATTACCAGCAGCGGCTCGCCGCTGGCGCGCAAGGCGAGTGTCTGCCTGGCGGTGGACCATACCGAGGACAGCACCACCTTTTTGTCGATGATTTCGCGCATTCTCCAGCTGCTGCTGGTCGATATTGTCTCGGTCGGCATCTCGCTCGATGCGCGCCATGCGGGCGATGGCGACAATGGCACGGCCGATGCCGACCATGGCCGCATGCTGATCTCCCACCTGGGGAGCTGAGACTAGTTGGCGCTGGTGCGCGCGATGGGATTCTTGGTGGCGCGCCACTGGTCCAGGGTCAGGTTGTCGCCCGACTCCAGGTCTTCCACCAGGATTTCGCCGGTGTCCTGGCCAACCAGGAAGCTCTCCCAGCGATGGGCCGCATCGGGCGTGTTCTCGACAAAGCTGAACTGCCAGTAGTGCTTGCCGCCGATTTCCTTGGGCGTGGGACCGTACTCGATCAGTGCGCCGCGGATGCTGCCGCCTGATGATTTTTCCAGGTGCTCGAACCATGCACGCAGTTCCGGCAGGGCCGCCAGGTCGGTGCGCGCCTTCTCCTTGTCGCGCGGGCCGACGAAGGGAGCTTCCTTGACCACGATGGGCATGGGGACCGGCTCGGTCACGGTGCCACTGGTGGGCGAGGTTCCCATTGCATAGGCCAGCGCCAGTCCCACGACAAACGTAGTGATGCCGGCGGCAAGGGCTTTAGTATTGTGCATGTCAGGGAACCGGTTGCTGTAACTGCGGCCATACTAAACCAAAGAAAACGCAACGGCAACCGGCGCACGGGCAGGCTGCGCTTGCGCCTGCCCATCGCGCCGGCAGCTTTTACTTGAGGACCGTATTGACTTTCAGGGTCTGCTCAAGGTACTTGGCCAGTTCCGGCGACGGCTCTGCCGGGGCGGCCGTACCGAGGTGCTGGTGCATCATGCGCTGGAGCAGATGGCTGTATGCCTGGCGCACGATGGGCTTGCGCGGGTTGTGGCCTTCGTCCGGATCGAGCAGCAGGCCCACCGGCTTGTCCTTGCCCTGCAGGCGCGCCACGTAGTCGGTCACGCCTGCCACGTCAACGATGTGGTCCTTGCCGCCGGCAAGAATGAGCAGTGGCCGGGTGATCTTGTCGGCATTGAATGCCGGTGCGGCGTCATTGATCTTCTTCATCGCGGCGCCGTCGCCCAGGTCGATGCCCATTTCGGCCAGCGTCACGGCGAACGGTGCTTCGTCGCCGTAAGCCGGTCCTTTCGCCGCCGCTGTCATGGTGCGCACAAAGTCAGTGGGTGGCACCGTGGCCATGCCAAACTTGAACAGGTCCGGCGTGTGCGACAAGGCCAGCAGCGTGGAGTAGCCACCGAAGGAGTCGCCCATGATGGCGACGCGGTTCTTGTCGCCGACACCGTTGGCAAGCAGGTAGCGCACGCCGTCGATGATGTCGGCCTGCACCCGGCCATTGCCAAAGTCGGCCCCCGGCGCGAGCATGTATTTGTCGCCATGACCGGTCGAGGCGCGGAAGTTGGGCTGGAATACGGCAGCGCCGCGGTTGACGGCCAGCTGCACCAGGGTGGTGTAGTCATTGTCGAAGCGGCCCCAGGGTCCGCCATGGACCATGGTCAGCAGCGGCACGGTGGCCGGGTCCTTCCCCGGCGGCAGGCTCAGGTAGCCATGCAGCCGGGCGCCATCGGAGCCGCGGTACTGGACCGGAATCTTGGCTGCCAGGTGCTGTTCGGCCAGCGGTTCAGCGCGTGCCCGTTCAGCGGCCAGGACCGGCGTGATGCGGCGCGTGGCCGCTTCGTACAGCCAGTGCCGGTCCTGCTGCAGGCGCGCGCCGCGCTCCGTCAGCAGCCAGCGGGCCGCGCCAGCACTCGGGCTCATGATCACATTCGAGTCAGGGAAGCGCTTGGCGATATCGGCGGCGGCGCGGGTCGCGGCCGGCGTCAGGCCAATATTGCGCCGCTGCGGTGCGTCATACACCGCCAGCAGCGGGGTGGGCGACGCAGGTGCCAGGACCGTGCGACCCAGGTCGGCAATACGCAGCGGGTCGCTGTGGACCAGGCGCTGGGCGCCGCTGCGGGTATCGACGCTCACCAGTGCCTTGCGGTCGTCCTGGTAGTTGACGATCATGGAAAGCTGGCGCTGGTCCGGGGTCGCGCTCACGAGCTGGCAGGCACGCAGTTTCTTGCAGCGCGCGGCCTCGGTCCATTTTCCGTCTGCGCGGCGCAATACCAGTTGCGAGAAGTCCGCTTCCAGCGTGCGGATGAAGCTCACCTGGCCGGCCGGATCGACGAGGAACTCGTGTACCTTGCGCTCGCCCTCGTAAATCACCTGGGACTTGCCGTCGGCGCCCACACGGCTGATGCGAAATACCTTGGCGGCTCGGTCGAAGCTCTCGGTCAGCACGGCCTGCGGCTGGCTGGGATCGACGCTGACGAATTGCTGTTCCAGTTTGCGGTCGAATGCGGCGATCTTGCTGCTTGCGCCATCGGCCAGCGCTACCTGGGCTACGCCGTCGCCGCTGCTCATGAAGATGATCTTGCTGTCGGAGGACCAGTGCAGCTCCTGGCGCCCGCTCACGGGCAGCAGCTGCTTGCGGGCCGAGGTTGTCAGGTCCATCACGTACAGCGCGTTGTCCTTGCCGTCCGATTCAAGGAAAGCGAGCGTGGCGCCATCCGGCGACAGCTTGACCTGCGCCAGGCGCGAGCGGCGCGCGAAATCCTCGTCCTTGAGCTGGGGGGCAGGCGGCAGGGCTGCGCTGCGCGTCAGCTGTTCGGCCAGGCTCGGCGCCCGTGTCTGGGCAGCCTGCAGGGGCAGGGCAGCGAAGGCCAGTGCCAGGAACAGGGCGTGGGCCGGGATGCGCGATGGTGTTGTTGTGCTGTTCATACAGTCTCCTTCGGTTGATGTTGTCAGGTCAGGCGGCAAGCGGCCTGACGGCCGGCTGCGCGATGGTTGCCACGGCGCGGCGTTGCAGCACCGCCAGGCAGGCCAGGGCGGGCAGCCCCACCAGCAGGCAGTTGAGGATCCAGATCGTCTTGCGGCGCGCCGTGATGGCGCTGCCACGCAGCCACCACCAGGCGCCGAGGGCAGCCAGCAGGCAAGCAGCCAGCGCCGCTGCCCATACCTCCGGCGGGCGCACTTCTTCCAGTTCGTTGGTGCGGCGGGCCTGGCCTTGGTCGAGGATGTAGCCTTTGTCCAGCAGCGCATCGGGCAGCGCAAGTACGGTATGCAGGACCGGCGACACCCACCAGTTGTGATGCTCGAACAGCGGGGAAAAGTCGTGCGCGAGCGCGCGCTGCGCTACCAGGCGGCTCGCACCCTGCGCGTCCACCAGCACGATGAACTGGCTGGCGTGGCCGGAACCGCGCGTCATGCCGCGTCCAAAGCTCATGGACACGAGCCGCGCGTCGAGCAGGGTGGCGATGTCGATGCGGTCCAGGTCACTGAGGGGCGCGGGCAGGTCCACGCTGAAGCGCTGTTCCAGCATCGCCGGCGCGGCTTGCTCGTCCGGCCTGGCAAAGGCGATCAGGCGCTGGTTGGTTATCACGTACAGCAGGCCGTCCACCTGTTTCGGCTGGCGCGCCAGCGTTTCCGGGGCCTGCACGCGCAGCAGGGGGCGGGTGGTGCCGGACTCGGGATCGTGAAGGTGCAGCTCTTGCGGCGTCACGAAGTAGCCCCCTTCGGCCACCACCGGCACCGATGGGAAGGGCGTGCGCTGGTTGATGCCGCCCAGTCCCGCCACGCCGCGCTCCTGCAGGGTGTGCAGGTCGCGGCCGTGATACAGCATGTCGTCATGGCTGAAGGTCCATTCGATGTTGCGCTTGCTGTCCACGTAGCTCGGTGCGCTCAGGTTGCTGACCTGGTGGCGTACCGGATACTGGTCGCCGCTCGGTTCAAAATTGGCGATGTCGAGCAGCGGAATCTGGCGCTGCCATTGCGCGCTGCGCGGGTCGGTGCTGTGTGCCAGGCCCTTGAGCATCAGATCGGCGCTTTCCGCGCGTGTCGATTCCGTGTAACCGCCGGCCGGTGGTACCGGGCGGTTGAGTGGATGGACGCCGGAGAGGATCAGCAGGTTCTGGAAAACCAGCGACCCGCCCCACACCAGCGCAAAATAAAAGCCGATCTGCAGCGGCGCCGCGGTGGCCAGCAAGGCGCCCCCCGCTGGTGGCGCTGCGCGGTCCGGCTTGAAGGTGCCAAAGGCGATGATGGCCAGCAGCGCCAGGCATAGCAGCGCCGGTACCAGCATGACGAAGCCGGAGGCGAGGTGGCCGAGCAGCAGGAACGGCAGCACGGCAACCACGATCGCACTGCGGCGGCCGTACAGGATCACGTAGCTGCCGATCAGCCAGGCCATGGCGGTGAGCAGCACTACGTGCACCACCATCAGATAGTGGCGGGTGTCGACCACGCGTGTACTTAGCGCATCGGTCGCGCCAACGGCGAGCAGTGCCGGCAAGCCGACGGCGAACACGATCAGCGCAAAGGAGGCAAGGGTGATCGCGCCGAAGATCGCGGCGCGCGGCAGCGGCCGGTGCAGGAGCCATAGCCAGCGGCTGCCCTGCTTGTAGCTGCCGAACTGCACCAGCGCAAAGGCGAGGCCGGCCAGCATGTACACGGCCAGGATCACCATGTGCGGCTCCCACGGCAGCTGCAGCAGGTTGAACATGCGGTTGACGAACAGCTGCAGAACCAGATGGACGGCGGCAAACACCAGGGCAGCGTTGCGAAAGCGTCTGCACTCGCTGTAGAAAAGGTCTTTCATGGCGTCTCCTAGGCTGCTGCCGCAATGGCGGGCGTGGATGATATGTGGCTGCTGGCGAGGAAGCCGTTGATGGCGCGGTCCAGGCTCACCGGCATGGCGTGGGCCGTGCGCGCGCCCATCAGGCGCAGGCGGGCGCCGAAGTCTTCCTGCTGGTCAAAGACGACAAAGTGGGTCAGGCCCTCGATACGCTGCACCTGGAGCACGCCCGGCAGGGTCGAAAAGTCCGGTTCGCGGAACGGGAATTCGGCCACCCACAGCTGCACCCGTTCGCAGAAGTCGCCCGGCGCCGACATGTGGCGCAGGCGGCCCCGTTCGAGGATGATCAGGTTGTCGGCCACGCGCTCGATTTCTTCCATCTGGTGCGAGCAGTAGATGATGGTCGATTCGTCGGCCAGGCTGGAGAACATGAGCGCCTCCAGAAAGGCGCGCTTGGCCACCACGTCCAGGCCGAGCGTGGGTTCATCGAGCACCAGCAGTTCCGGACTTTGCGCCAGCGCGAGTGCCAGATTGACGCCGGCCCGTTCGCCGCGCGAGAGTTCGCCGATCTTTTGCGCGGGCAGCACGTTGAAGTTGCGGATCACGTCGGCGTAGCGCTCTTCGTTCCACTGGCTGTACTGGCGGCGCTGCATGGCCGTCACTTCGGCCACGCCCATCCAGGCGGGCAGGGTATGCTCTTCGTTGACGAAGCCGATCCGTCCGCGCAGCTGCGGCGTGAGGGCCGCACTGTCGCAGCCCAGGATGCGCGCGCTGCCCGCGGTGGGAGTGTCAAAGCCGAGCAGGACCCGGAACAGGGTCGACTTGCCGGCGCCATTGGCACCGACGATGGCGTGAATGCCGCCGCGTGGCACGTGCAGGGTCAGTGCGTCGAGCGCGCGCTTGTTGTCGTACTGGACGGTCAGGCCGTCGGTCTGGATGATGAGCTGGTCCATGATGCTCCTTATGCCGTCTTGCGCGGCAGGCATTGATCGAGTTCGTCGGCCACGCGGTCCAGCACCTGGCCGCTGCTGTAGTCAAGCCCAATGACGTCGCCCACGAAGCGCTGCACCGCGTCATCGAGGCGGCGCGCGCGCTCGTCGTCCGACAGGCGCTGGCGCGGCGTGGCGACGAACAGGCCAAGCCCGGCGCGCGCATCGAGCCAGCCTTCGCTTGTCAATTCGCTGTAGGCCTTGGCCACCGTGTTGGGATTGACGGTGAGCTGCTGCGCCAGCCCGCGCACGCTGGGCAGGGCCGCGCCCACCGGCAGTTCGCCGCTGGCGATCAGTCGCCGTACGCCGTCCACGATCTGGCGATTGATGGGGCGGGGGTCGCCGGTGGCGATGTGGAGCATGAGGGCTGCGCGTCGGGTCATTGTGTCACCTGTCTACTGTACTATTACGGTTAGTACAGTAACAGCGTGCAATGGCCGCGTCAACCAATTAGTGAAAAACGGTTGCAACGCCGCGCGCCTGGGGGGCGCGGCGGGAAGGATCAGGCCAGGCGGGCTTCTATCTGGGCCAGGGTGGCAGCCGCGCCCATCGTGCGGGCCAGTTCGAGCGCCGTCATGCCGCGGCTGTCGATGGCGTTGAGGTTGGCGCCGTGTGCGAGGAACAGGTCAACGATTTCGGTACGGTTGAACATGGCTGCCATCATCAGTGGCGTCTTGCCATCCGGGCTGGCGCCCTCCACGTCGGCACCGTGCTGCAGCAGCAGGCGCGCAATGTCCGTGTAGCCCTTGTAGGCGGCGCCGGCCAGCGGCGTCTGCCCCTGGTCATTGGCAATCTGGGGATTGGCGCCCGCTTCAAGCAGCAGGCGCACCGTGTCCAGGTGGCCGTGATAACTGGCCAGCATGATGAGGCTGTCGCCTTTTTCATTGCGGAAGTTAACCGGCATTCCTTTTTCGATCATCGGACGCAGCGACTCGGCGTCGCCCGCGCGCACCAGATTGAAGACATTGCGAATGAAGGCCAGCGTTTCCTGGTCCATGGCCGGCTTGCCCGACGATGGGTGTCCCTGTTGCTCGTGCATGATGCTCCCGTTTGGCGATTAGCTTGTCGAAAGAGCATTATGATCTTTCCTGCCAAGTCGCGCAGTTCGCTTGGAACAGGGAAGCTATTGGTGCGATCAAAATTTTTTTCTTTGCTTTTCAAATGAGAATGATTATTATTTGCATTCCTGAGAAAAGAAGGACGCCCCATGCTTACCGCCGCCAAAACCGCCAGCCAGATTGCCACCCACACCTTGATTGCTTTTGGCCTCATGTATGGCATGACGGGGTCGGCCGCCTTTGGCGGCGTGGCGGCGCTGGTGGAGCCGGTGATCAATGTCCTGTTGCTGCCCCGGCACGCCAGGTTCTGGCAGGCCCGGCGCCAGCGCATCAGGCGCATCGCGCTGGCGATCGCGGCCGAAAAGGTATCGCAAACGCTCATGCACATGGGCGTTGCCTTCCTGACGGGCTTCGGGCTGACCGGTTCGCTTGCCTTTGGCGGGGCGATGGCGCTCATTGAACCCGTATGCAATGTCATCATTTTGCCGCTGCACGATGGCCTGTGGGAGCGTATGCGCCTGCGATGGGCGCGAGCGCTGTGGCTGCCAGCATAGAAAGCTGGCGCCCATGAAAAAAGCCTGCAGGGCGAACCGCTGCAGGCTTTTTTTTGTTGACGCAGGGCAGGCCAGCTGCCCAGGCTTACATCATGCCGTCCATGCCGCCCATGCCACCCATGCCACCCATGCCGCCCATGCCACCGGCAGCTGGCTTGTCTTCGGCCAGCTCGCATACCATGGCGTCGGTGGTCAGCATCAGGCCGGCGATCGAGGCGGCGTTCTGCAGTGCCGAACGGGTCACCTTGGCTGGATCCAGAACACCCATTTCAACCATGTCGCCGTAGGTGCCGTTGGCAGCGTTGTAGCCATAGTTGCCATTGCCGGCCAGGACCGCTGCCACCACCACCGATGCTTCTTCACCGGCGTTTTGCACGATCATGCGCAGTGGCTCTTCCATGGCGCGCAGGACGATCTTGATGCCAGCTTCCTGGTCAGGATTGTCGCCCTTGACGGTGATGTTGGCACGTGCGCGCAGCAGGGCTACGCCACCGCCAGGCACAATGCCTTCTTCCACGGCAGCGCGGGTTGCGTGCAGCGCGTCTTCCACGCGGGCTTTCTTTTCCTTCATCTCGACTTCGGTGGCAGCGCCAACCTTGATCACGGCAACACCGCCGGCCAGCTTGGCCACGCGCTCTTGCAGCTTTTCACGGTCGTAGTCGGAAGTGGCTTCTTCGATCTGGACGCGCACTTGCTTGACGCGCGCTTCGATCGCTTCGTTCTGGCCGGCACCGTCGATGATGATGGTGTTTTCCTTGCCCACTTCGATACGCTTGGCCTGGCCGAGTTCTGCCAGCGTGACCTTTTCCAGGGTCAGGCCAACTTCTTCAGCGATGACCTGGCCGCCGGTGAGGACAGCGATGTCTTCCAGCATGGCCTTGCGGCGGTCGCCAAAGCCTGGTGCCTTGACGGCGCAGGTCTTGAGGATGCCACGGATGTTGTTCACCACCAGGGTTGCCAGTGCTTCGCCTTCGATGTCTTCGGCGATGATCAGCAGTGGACGACCGGCCTTGGCAACTTGCTCCAGGATTGGCAGCAGGTCACGGATGTTCGAGATCTTCTTGTCGCACAGCAGGACGAATGGGCTGTCCTGGATGGCAACCTGCTTGTCCGGATTGTTGATGAAGTAAGGCGACAGGTAGCCACGGTCGAACTGCATGCCTTCCACGATGTCGAGCTCGTCGTTGAGCGACTTGCCGTCTTCGACGGTGATGACGCCTTCCTTGCCGACTTTTTCCATCGCTTCAGCGATGCGCTCGCCGATCGAGTAGTCGGAGTTGGCCGAAATGGCGCCAACCTGGGCGATTTCCTTGGTGGTGGTGCATGGCTTGGCGATCTTGGCCAGCTCTTCGACGGTGGCAGCAACTGCCTTGTCGATGCCGCGCTTGAGATCCATTGGGTTCATGCCGGCGGCAACGAACTTCATGCCTTCGCGTACGATGGCCTGGGCCAGCACGGTAGCGGTGGTGGTGCCGTCGCCGGCGTTGTCGCTGGTGCGGGAAGCGACTTCCTTGACCATCTGCGCGCCCATGTTCATGAGCTTGTCTTTGAGTTCGATTTCTTTTGCAACCGATACACCGTCCTTGGTGACGGTGGGGGCGCCGAAGGAGCGCTCCAGTACCACGTTGCGGCCTTTAGGACCCAGGGTGACCTTGACGGCGTTGGCCAGAATGTTGACGCCTTCAACCATCTTGGCGCGCGCTGCGTCGCCGAATACTACATCTTTAGCTGCCATGTTTTTTTCTCCGTTGAATTTTGGGAATTACTTGACCAGGACGGCCATGATGTCTTCTTCGCGCATCACCAGCAGCTCTTCGCCGTCAACCTTGACGGTCTGGCCGGAGTATTTGCCGAACAGGACGCGGTCGCCAACCTTGACTTCGAGCGCGCGTACTTTGCCGTCATCCTGGACCTTGCCGTTACCGACGGCCAGGATTTCGCCCTGGTCTGGTTTTTCTGCGGCTGCGTCAGGGATGATCAGGCCGGATGCAGTTTTGGTTTCCTGGTCGAGACGCTTGACGATAACGCGATCGTGCAATGGGCGAAGGTTCATGCAAAACTCCTTAGTTTTCAATGGTTTGACTTGCTGTTCGTAGCCACGGCCACAAGCCGGGGCTGGAAATCGTTGTTAGCACTCTCTGCTAACGAGTGCTAATTATAGGGACGGCCACCCCTATTTTCAAGGCATCATCCGTTTTATTTCTCTGATCAGCTTGATTTATCGCAAAGGTGCCGGCCTCGGCCGGGCGTACATCGAGATGATGCTCCAGATCAATAAGATGAGCTAACGTACTGAATCGGTTGAAATAAATCCTGCAGCCCCCTATAGTAGCGGGATGATTTCTGAATTCACCGACCTTTCCGACAAGATCAACCGGCTCGCCGAGATGACTGTGTCGCTCCGCCGCGAGAATGCCACCTTGCGCCAGTCCAATGCCATGCTGGCAGCGGAAAATGAAGCGTTCATGACGCGCCTGTCCGAAGCCCAGCAGCGGGTCGAAGCGCTGCTCGCCGCCATGCCGCCGGAAGCCGACGCCGCGCAGGAACTGCCGCAGGGCGACGCTCCCTATCACAACGAGGCTACCCAATGACCGAAATCAACGTCACCATCATGGGCAACCCGTACCGCCTGACCTGCAAGGAAGGGGAAGAGCGCGTGCTCAAGGAAGCCGTGAGCCACCTGGACAGCAAGATGTGCGCACTGCGCGACTCGGGCAAGGTCAAGGGCAACGACCGCATTGCCGTCATGGCGGCGCTCAGCGTCACGGCGGAATTCTTGTCCGTCAAGGCGCCTCAAGGGCCGCTGTCGGACCTGTCGATTTTGGAAGTCAAGGAAAAACTCGCGTCCATGCACGAGGTGTTGGACACAGCACTGACGCCGCAAGAAAATCTTTTTTAAGCGGACAAAATCGTTTGACATGGCGACACATCGGAGTAAACTCCGTTCCACCCTGCGGTGTTCGCGATTGCCATATATTCCTTGAACCATTTATGTGCATCGGTTGCGGAAATTTGTTCGATGGGAGTGAGCGTCGCTCGTTCGACGAACCCGAAATTGAACTAACTGTGACCACCTTGAACCATTAGGTTCGGGATGCCGGCAAAAACGGCACAGGCGGGGCACTTATTACGTAAAGCGGTTGCGAGCATTCGGTGCGCAACCGTTTTTTTTATGGGCAAGGCATATGCGTTACTGGCTGATGAAATCCGAACCCGACGAGGTAAGCATCGACGATGTGCTGGCCGCGCCGCAGCGCACCGTGGCCTGGTTCGGCGTGCGCAACTACCAGGCGCGCAACTTCATGCGCGACGGCATGCAGCCAGGCGACCTGGCCTTCTTTTACCACTCCAGCTGCGCTGAGCCGGGCATTGCCGGCATCGTGGAAATTGCCGGCACGGCCTATCCGGATGCCACGCAATTCGATCCCGACAGTCATTATTACGATCCCAAGGCTACCCTTGAACAGCCGCGCTGGATCAGCGTGGACGTCAAGGCGCTGCGCAAGACGCGCCTCGTGAGCCTGAAAGAACTGCGCACCCATCCGGAGCTCGAACAGATGCGCCTGCTGGCCAAGGGCAGCCGCCTGTCGGTGATGCCGGTCGAAGCGTCTGAATGGGCCTTCATTGACAGCCTGCTGGGCCGCGCCTGATGCCAATTGCTAGCCGGATAAACAGTAGCGGCTGAAAGCGATAGAATGCTTCCCTCGCGGGCCAGGCCCGACTGCATGGGCGGAACACGATGGACTGGACGCTGGTATTAATACTGCTGTTGATGGGAACCGGCGGCGGCTTTGCGGCCGGCTTTCTCGGCGTGGGCGGGGGCATGGTGCTGGTGCCTTTCGTGACCATGATCTTTGCCGCGCGCGGCTTTCCGCCCGCAATCGTGGTCCACATGGCCATTGCCACCTCGCTGGCCACGATCCTGTTTACTTCCCTGTCCTCGGTGCGCGCCCACCACCTGCACGGCGCCGTGCGCTGGCCCATCGTGCTGCTGATCGCGCCCGGCATCGTGGTCGGTTCCTGGATAGGTCCTTACTTCGCCAAGCAGCTCGATACGTCCCTGCTGGCGCTGGTATTCGGCCTGTTCGTGGCGTTCTCGGCCACCCAGATGATCTTGAACCGCAAGCCCTCGCCGTCGCGCGAGCTGCCGGGACCGGCCGGCATGTTTGCCGCCGGCGCCACCATCGGCACGGTCTCGGGCCTGGTGGGCGCGGGCGGGGGCTTCCTGTCGGTGCCGTTCATGAGCTGGTGCAACGTCAAGATGCACAATGCGGTCGCCACCAGCGCGGCGATCGGCTTTCCCATTGCCCTGTCGGGCACGCTGTCCAATATTTACCATGGCTGGAACGAGCAGGGCTTGCCGGCCCATTCGCTCGGCTACATTTATGTGCCGGCGCTGCTGGTCATTGCCGCGGCCAGCGTCACCATGGCGCCGGTGGGCGCGCGCGCGGCGCACCGCATGCCGGTCGCCAAGCTCAAGCGCATCTTCGCCATGGTGCTGTACTGCCTGTCGGCCTACATGCTGTGGAAGGCGGCCAGCAGTGCCGGTCTGCTGAACGCTTGACGACGCTTAAGCCCGGGCCGGCTGCCGGCCGCCCTGGCGATACGCCCAGGCCAGCATCAGCAATGCGCCAATGATCATGGGCAGCGACAATACCTGGCCCGAGGTGATCGGCAAGCCTGCCACTTCGATCTGCCAGTCGGGCACGCGGAAGTATTCCGTGAAGAAGCGCGCGCAGCCATAGAGCAGGGCAAACATGGCGCCCACCGCCAGGCGCGGGCGGGCCTTGCGCGAAAACATCCACAGGATCACGAACACCATCAAGCCGTCAACGATCATCTGGTACAGCGGTGACGGATGACGCGGGCCTTCCACCCCCGGCCACAGCATGGCCCATGGCAGGCTGGGGTCGGCCAGGCGGCCCGGCAGTTCGGCATTGATGAAGTTGCCCAGGCGTCCGGCGGCATAACCGAGCGGCACCAAGGGGGCGATGAAATCCCATACGTCCAGCACATGGCGGCCGCTCTTGCGCGCCCACAGCGACATGGCGATCAGCACGCCAAGGAAACCGCCGTGGAACGACATGCCGCCCTCCCACAGCTTCAGGATGCGCAATGGTTCGAGCAGCAGGTGCGGCTGATAGAACAGCACTTCACCGAGGCGCCCGCCCACGACCACGCCGAGCATGCCGTAGAACAGCATGTCGTCCAGGTCCTCGTTCTTCCAGCCCTGGGCGGCAATGTGCGGCTGGCGCACCCGCACCCGGCCCAGCAGGATAAAGGTGGCAAAGGCGATGACGTACATGATGCCGTACCAGTGGACTGGCCACGAGAAGATCGTAAAGGCAACGGGATCAGGCTGCGGGTGAATCAGCATTGGTGTGGTTCCTCAATAATTCCAAAAAGCCTTGCAGGACGGGCGAGGTATTGTCGCGGCGCCACGCCAGTCCGGTTTCGACCAGCGGGGTGGTATCGCGCAGCGCCCGGTATTCTACGCCGGGGCGCATCAGGTTCGACACGGATTGTGGCACAAGTGCCATGCCCATGCCCGCAGAGACCAGCCCGACGATGGTTTGCATCTGGATTGCTTCCTGCCCGATGGCGGGCGTGACGCCGGCTGCGGCAAAGCAGGCCAGGATGGCATCGTGCAGGGCCGGCGCTATTGGGCGCGGGAAAATGATCAGCGGCAGCGGCGGCACATCGCGCAGCCATACCGCGCCTGCGGGCATGGTGCCGCCGGGGGCGGCCAGGATCAGCGGCTCGCTCAGCACCGGCAGGTAATCAAGCTGCGCGCGGGCCTTGTCGGGCAAGGGCGGGATCAGGAGGCCGGCATCGATGCGCGCGTGCAGCAGATCGTCGAGCTGGCGGTCCGATGTCGCTTCCTGCAAGATGATCTGCACCTGCGGGTACTGGCTGCGGTAAAGGCGCAGGAAGGGGGGCAGCACGCTGTAATCGGCGGAGGACACGAAGTTGAGCAGCAGGCGGCCCGCTTCCCCCGCGGCGGCGCGGCGCACCAGTTCCGGCAGCTCGCCGGCCTGCGCCAGCATGCGCCGCGCCTCGGGCAGCAGGGCGTCACCGGCTGGCGTGAGCGTGACGTTGCGGCGATTGCGCAGGAACAGCGCTGCGCCCAGCAAGTCTTCCAGGCCCTGGATGGCTTGCGACAAGGGCGGCTGGGTCATGTGCAGGCGCTCTGCCGCTTTCCCGAAATGCAGCTCCTCGGCGACGGCGACGAAGTAGCGCAGCTGGCGCAGTTCGACATTCATTGATACGTCTTTCGATTCATAGTGCTGCCTATGATATCTTAAACGTATCACAGGCACGTAAATCTTATATTTGACTTGCCCTTGCCGGCGCGGCATGCTTTCACCATCGTTACTTACCTTCACGGAGTCCACCATGGCAGACCAGCCGCGCTACAACCGCCGATCCCGCAACATTACCGAAGGCGTGTCGCGCAGCCCGAACCGCTCCATGTACTACGCCATGGGCTACCAGGAAGAAGACTTCAGCAAGCCCATGATCGGCGTGGCCAATGGCCATTCCACCATCACGCCATGCAATTCCGGCCTGCAAAAGCTGGCCGACATCGCGATTTCCACCATCAAGGGTGCGGGCGGCAATCCCCAGGTGTTCGGCACGCCCACCATTTCCGACGGCATGTCGATGGGCACGGAAGGCATGAAGTATTCGCTGATCTCGCGCGAAGTCATTGCCGACTGTATTGAAACGGCCGTCAACGGCCAGTGGATGGATGGCGTCGTGGTCATTGGCGGCTGCGACAAGAACATGCCGGGCGGGATGATCGCCCTGGCCCGCACCAATGTGCCCGGCATTTATATCTATGGCGGTACCATCAAGCCGGGCAACTGGAAGGGCAAGGACCTGACCATCGTCTCGGCCTTTGAAGCGGTGGGCGAATTCACGGCCGGGCGCATGTCCAAGGAAGACTTTGACGGCATCGAGCGCAATGCCTGCCCGTCGGCCGGTTCCTGCGGCGGCATGTACACGGCCAACACCATGTCCTCTTCCTTCGAGGCGCTCGGCATGGGTCTGCTGTATTCCTCCACCATGGCCAACCCGGACGATGAAAAGGTCGGCTCGGCTGCCGAATCGGCGCGCGTGCTGGTCGAAGCGGTCAAGCGCGACTTGAAGCCGCGCGACATCATCACCCGCAAGTCGATTGAAAATGCCGTGTCGCTCATCATGGCCACGGGCGGCTCCACCAACGCCGTGCTGCATTACCTGGCCATCGCCCACGCGGCCGAAGTGGAATGGACCATTGACGACTTCGAGCGCATCCGCCGCAAGGTGCCCGTGATCTGCAACCTCAAGCCATCGGGCCAGTATGTCGCCACCGATTTGCACAAGGCAGGCGGCGTGCCGCAGGTGCTGAAGATTTTGCTTGACGCCGGCCTGCTGCACGGCGACTGCATCACCATCACCGGCCGCACCATGGCCGAGGAACTGGCGCATGTGCCATCGGTGCCGCGCGCCGATCAGGATGTCATCCGCACCATCGACAAGGCGCTGTACGCCCAGGGTCACCTGGCGATCCTGAAAGGCAACCTGTCACCGGAAGGCTGCGTGGCCAAGATCACGGGCTTGAAAAATCCCGTCATCACCGGTCCGGCGCGCGTGTTCAATGATGAATACACGGCCATGGACGCGATCCTGGCCGACGCCATCAAACCGGGCGACGTGCTGGTGATGCGCTACCTGGGACCGAAGGGCGGCCCGGGCATGCCGGAAATGCTGGCACCCACCGCGGCCCTGATCGGCAAGGGCCTGGGCGAGTCGGTCGGCCTGATCACGGATGGCCGCTTCTCCGGCGGTACCTGGGGCATGGTGGTAGGCCACGTGGCGCCGGAAGCGTTCGACGGCGGCACCATCGCGCTGGTGGAAGAGGGCGACTCGGTCACCATCGACGCCCACCAGCAGCTGATCCAGCTCAATGTGCCGGACGAGGAAATCGCCCGCCGCCGCGCCCTGTGGACCCGTCCCGCACCCCGCTACACGCGCGGGGTGCTGGCCAAGTTCGCGGCCCTGGCGGCCAGCGCCAGCAAGGGCGCCGTCACGGGCTGACGACGCCACGCTCCGGCACACAACAGTCGGCATACTTACAACAAAAATTGATGCCTTTGTTCAATTTTCTTGCGTCTAAGTTGTCGATTGTTTAACCTGTCTGCTTATTCACGAGTTGGAGCAGGCATGCCATTTCTGGGCGTCGGGGTGCACATCCTCATTGCGTTGTTTTTCGCTGTTCACGCCGTGCGCACCGGCAAGCAGCTGTTCTGGCTGCTGATCCTGTTCTCGTTTCCCCTCATCGGCAGCGTGGTGTATTTCCTGGCCATCTACCTGCCGCAAAGCCGGCTGGAGCGGACCATCAGCCTGGCGGGCAGGGCGGTAGCCAAGCGGCTCGATCCGGGCCGCGACCTGCGCGAAGCCACCGACGCCTTTGCCTTGACGCCGACGGCGCACAACCAGACCCGGCTGGCCGCAGCCATGCTGGCAGCCGGGATGTCCGCGCAAGCGGTGGAGCAGTTTGACGCCTGCCTGCAGGGGCCGTTTGCGAACGATCCGGATATTCGCTTGGGAGCGGCGCGCGCGCGGCTGGCCAACGGCCAGGCCGAGCAGGCCGCCGCCATGCTGAAGGAGTTACGGCGCACCCATCCGGCTTTTCGTGCCGAGGCGGTCGGGCTGGCGCTGGCCCAGTGCTTCGCCGCGGCCGGCATGCGGGAACAGGCGGGCGCTGAATATGCTTACCTGGTCGAACACTTTCCCAGTGTGGAGTTCCGGGTGGAATATGCGATCTGGGCGCTATCGTGCAACGACCAGCTGGCCGCGAACGCCCAGCTGCAGCATGTGGAGCAATCGCGCAAACACATGACCAGGCATGCGCGCGAGCTGCATGCGCCGCTGTTCAAGCGGCTCGACGATGCGCGCAAGGAACACCGCGCTACCGGCGCGACGGCTTGAGATAAGAGGACGCTACCGCGGGCACCGCCGGCTACCCGGCAGTGCTTATTTGCGCTTGTTCTGCTGCTCAAAGGTATTCTTCAAGCGCGCCTGGCGCCGCTCTTCGTCGAGCTTGTGGTCCTTCTTCTTGTCAAGACCGAGCATTTTCTCGATGAATTCGAACCAGATGAAGGCCAGCACCATCAGGCCAATGATCCAGCCCCAGGACATGGTGCCGAACTTCCACACTTCAAAATACTTCAGCCCGACCAGGGCAACGATCAACAAAATCAACGGCATGGGACGCTCCTCACAGATCCTCCCATCTTACAAAGGATTTCCTTGCTCTTGGGTATTATTCGCTGACTTTCGCGTCAACCGTGGCGTAGCGGTAACCGTTGTAACAAAAAGGCCGGCTGCATGTGGCCTTGCAACAAACGCGGTAGAATCATCGCAGTTGTCACCCTGGAGAGAAACATGAAGCGTTCGTTGATGTTGTGTGTGGTGCTGTCGGCGCTGGCGTCGTCAAGCGCAATGGCAAGCCCTGACCTGGCCAAGGCCAAAAATTGCATGGCATGCCACGCCGTCGCAAGCAAGCTGGTCGGCCCTGCATTCAAGGACGTGGGCGCCAAGTACGCAGGCCAGAAGGATGCCGAAGCCAAGCTCGTTGGCAAGGTCCTCAAAGGCGGCGCCGGTGCCTGGGGTGCCGTACCGATGCCGGCCAACCCGCAGGTGAGCGATGCCGAAGCGCGCGCCCTGGTCAAGTGGATCCTGGCGCAAAAATAATCTTGCCCGCATAGTAAAACGCGCTGTTCAGGTCAACTGGACAGCGCGTTTTTTTTCGTCCCTGCCGCGGCGGCGGCAGGGCGTTTAGTTGACGACTTATTTGATCACGTCAAGCTTGGTCCGCTGGCCATTCTTGAACGTGTACAGGGTCAGCGCGCCATCCTTGATATCGCCCTTCGGGTCGAACTGGATCAGGCCGGTCACGCCCTGGTACTTGATCTTCTTCAGTTCCGGCAGGTACTTGGCAGGATCAGCCGACTTGGCATTCTGCATCGCGGTTGCCATGACCATCACCGAGTCGTACACATACGGCGCATACAGCTGCACGGGGACATTGAAGCGCTTCTTGAAACGCTCCGAGAAATCGGCCAGCACCTTTTCCTGTGGCCCCATCACGCCGCCAGCCTCGGCGCAGGTCACGGTACCGTCGCCCAGGGCCGCCCCGGCCAGGCGGATCATGGCCTGGGTGCACACGCCGTCGCCACCCATGAACCGGGCGTTGATGCCGAGCGCGCGCATCTGCTTGAGCATCGGGCCGCCCACTGCATCCATGCCGCCGAAGAAGACCAGGTCAGGCTTCTTGGCTTTCAGGGAAGTCAGGATGGCGGTGAAATCCGTGGCCTTGTCGGTGGTGAACTCCTTGGCAACGATCTTGACGCCCGGCGCGCGCACGTTGCGGGCAAATTCGCCGGCAACACCCTGGCCGTAGGCCGTGCGGTCATCGATCACGGCAATATTCTTGGCGCCCAGCTTGGTCACAGCATATTTGCCCAGTGTGCCGCCCAGCTTGTTGTCATTGGCCACCACCCGGAATGCGCCGGGGAAGCCTTGCTTGGTGTACATGGGCTGGGTGGACGATGGCGAAATCTGCGGGATGCCGTGGTCGTTGTAGATTTTCGATGCCGGCACCGTGGTGCCCGAGTTCAGGTGGCCGATCACGCCGTTGACCTTGGCATCGACCAGCTTCTGGGCGACCGAGGTGCCTTGCTTGGGATCGGCGCCGTCATCTTCGGTGACCAGCTGGAAGGTGACCTTTTTGCCATTGATCGTGAAGCCCTTGGCATTCAATTCCTCGATCGCCATCCTTGCGCCATTTTCATTATCCTTGCCGAGGTGGGCGCTGGCGCCGGAGATCGGGCCGACATGGCCAATCTTGACAACTTCCTGGGCGCTGGCCGAGCCGGTAAAGGCAAGGGCGATGGCGAGGGGGATCAGTTTGGTCGTGAACTGCATGGGCATTCTCCAATGTTTTAATAATCAACTACGTGAAACAGCGCTTGTGGCGCGGATAGACGAAATTTTTGTAGGGCAAAAGGTACAACAAATTGCCGGATTCGCAAAGCCGATTGTCCGCCGGCGTCAGCCGGACACGCGTCTTCCCTCCACAAACGTGTCAATCACGCTTCTGGTGGACGCCGTTGGCTGGCGCTACGGACAATATTGTAAGCAGTTGAAAGCGAAACGCTATTTCTTTAGCGCTTGCAGGTGGGCCACTTCCTGGGCCACGGCGCGCACCACGATCTTTTCAATCGTGGCCTGCAATCCCACCCGGATTTCGCTGGTGAGGCCGGCGATGGCGTGAGTGAGCACTTCCTCCATGCTGTCGCGCAGGCGCTGCTCGAGCACAAAATCGACCCGGCCCTGCAACTGCTGCAGGATGCGTTCGGACAGGCGCCGCTCCAGCAGGTTCCACTCCGGCTCGCTCCAGCTGTCGATGGCGCGCGCTTCCAGCGCCCCGGTCAGCACGTCCTGCACGGGCAGCTGCCGCGGGGCCTCGGCCTTGACCGGGGCAGGCGGCGGGGCCGGCTCCGGTTCGTCGGTAAATACTTCCGTCAATACCGGGATGCTGTTGTCGAACGCGTGGTTCTGGGTCATGGTCAGGAGGCGACGAAGTGGGTGAGGGGATAGTCCTGCTTTTTATAGGCGGCATAGCGGCGCCGGCCGGCGGCCGCGTCCTGCTCGTCGGTCGAGATGATCTCGAACACGCGCTGGAAGCGATCAAGAGCGCCCGGCGTGGTCTGGGTCAGGTTGACCAGCATGTCGTAATGGGGAAACTCGGCATCGAGCGTATCGGTGACGATGATGGGCGAATGGGGCGCCAGCGCGTCACCGGCCAGGGCGTGGGGCAGAAAATCGGTCTCGCCCACCGTCCACAGCCCGGCGTTCAGGGCCGCCGCCTGGGCCGCATCGGCCGCCAGCAGCACCAGCTTGCCGCGCGCGCCGTAAGCCTTGCGCGCGAGACGGCAGGTGTAGCTGACCTTGTCGCCAATATTGGTATGAAAGTCGATGCGCGTCATTGGCTCAGAACTTGAAACCGGGCGGCGCATTGCGTGGTGGCGGCACGCGCGGCGTCTTGTCGGTGTCTTCTATTTCGTCATTCGGCACCGGCTTGGGGGCCGTTGCCGGTGCCGCCTTTGGCTGCGCCGGGGCGGCCGGCTGCGGTGCCGGATACTGGTAGTTGGACGGCAGCGCCTTTTTGGCCGGATACTGGGCGTGGGTCAGTGCGCTGTCCCAGCTCCCTACCTGGTAACCGGCAATTTTGGTGCGGCCCACGAGCAGCAGGGGCAGGCTGCCGTCGCCGCCCACCTCCTTGAGCTTTTCTTCGTCGCTGCCGTTATTCACGGTTTTTTCGGAAAACGGAATGCCCCGGTTTTTCAAATAGGTGCGGCCCATGTCGCAGCCGGCGCACGGCGAGGTGGTGTACAAGACGACCGGATGGTTGCGCACCGCGGTGGCCAGGACATACGGCAGTTCCACCTCCACGCGCCCGCCGCTCATGGACTTGATCTGGGCCGGCTTGGCGTTGGCCGGCGGCGGCTGGTCGGTAAAGTGGGTCTTGCCGTTGGCGTCGACCCACTTGTACATTTGCGCGCTGGCGCCGCCGGCAGCTGCCAGCAATGCCAGGCCCATGGCCAGATTGAAAAGTGCGCCGCGGCGCGGTGTTGCTGCCTTCATATTTCTCTCTCCTGCGGGCCGGTCCTGGTCAGGACTTCATGCCACTGTGTCGCAACAGCGCATCGATGCTCGGTTCGCGGCCCCGGAAAGCCTTAAACGATTCGAGCGCCGAGCGCGAACCACCGACGGCCAGAATCTCCTTCTGGAAGCGCTTGCCGGTTTCCTCGGACAGGGTGCCGCCGCCGGCCTCCACCGCTTCCTCGAAAGCGGCGTAGGCATCGGCGGACAGCACTTCTGCCCACTTGTAGCTATAGTACCCGGCGGCATACCCGCCTGCAAAGATATGACCGAAAGAGTGTTGGAAACGGTTAAATGCCGGGGGCATCATGACCGAAAACTTTTCCCGCACTTCATTGATCAAGTCCTGCACCGCCTTGGAACTGCCCGGATCGTAGTCATAATGCAAATGCATGTCGATCAGGGAAAACTCCACCTGGCGCAGCGTCTGCAAGCCGGACTGGAAGTTTTTCGCGGCCAGCATCTTGTCGTACAAGGCGCGCGGCAGCGGTTCCCCTGTCTTAACGTGCGAGGTCATGTGTTGGAGGACATCCCACTCCCAACAAAAATTTTCCATGAACTGGCTTGGCAGTTCGACAGCATCCCACTCCACGCCGGCAATCCCGGACACCGACAGCTCGTCCACCTGCGTCAGCATGTGGTGCAGGCCGTGGCCAAATTCATGGAACAAGGTGGTCACTTCGTCATGCGTGAACAGGGAAGGCTGAAGCACGCCATCGACGGTTGCCGGCGGCGTGAAATTGCAGGTGAGGTAGGCGATCGGGGTCTGCACCGCGCCGCCCGTGGTCAGGCGGCGCCCGCGCGCATCATCCATCCAGGCGCCGCCGTTCTTGCCGCTGCGCGCATACAGGTCCAGGTAGAACTGGCCCACCAGTTCGCCATCGCGCTCGATGCGGAAAAAGCGCACGTCCGGATGCCAGACCGGGGCCGTGTCGGGCTTGATCTGGACCGAGAACAGGCTTTGCACCAGGCGGAACAGGCCGTCGACCACTTTCGGCTCGGGGAAGTATTCCTTCACTTCCTGGGCCGAAAAGGCGTAGCGGCGCTCGCGCAGCTTTTCCGAGGCGTAGGTCAGGTCCCACGATTCGAGCTTGTCGATGCCCAGTTCGTCGCGCGCAAAGGTTTTCAGTTCGGCCAGATCCTGCTCGGCGTAGGGACGGGCGCGGCGCGCCATGTCTTCCAAAAATTCAATGACGTGCTCGGGGCTTTGCGCCATTTTCGGCACCAGGGACACTTCGGCAAAGTTGCGGTAGTCCAGCAGCTTGGCTTCTTCGTCGCGCAGCTTGAGCAAGGTTGAAATATTGCTCGTGTTATCCCAGTTTTCCAGCTGGCTGAACACCGTGCCCATTTCGGAAGCCTTGGTGGAACTGGCGCGGTAAATGGTTTCGCGCAGTTCGCGCTTGTCGGCGTATTGCAAGATTGGGTAGTAGGAGGGGAAGTGCAGCGTGAACTGCCAGCCGTCCTTGCCATCCTTCTTAGCCGAGGCGCGCGCTGCCAGCTTGACGTCGTCGGGCAAGCCTTTCAGGTCCGCTTCATCGTGCACCAGCAATTTATAGTCGTTGGTTGCATCGAGCACGTTCTCGGAAAAACGGGTGGAGACGGCGGCATGCTGCTCCTGGATGGCGGCAAAGCGCTCCTTCTTGTCGGCAGGCAGCTCAGCGCCGCCCAGGCGGAAGTCGCGCAGGGCGTTTTCGACAATCTTCTGGCGCGCCGGCGAGAGCCGGGCGTAATCCGGCCCGGCCCGCAGTGCCTTGTACTTGGCAAACAAGGCTTCGTTCTGTGACAGCGACGTCCAGAATTCGGTCACCTTGGGCTGGTTTTCATTGTAGGCGGCGCGCAGTTCCGGCGTGTCGGCCACATTGTTCAGGTGATTGATGACGCCCCAGGCGCGGCCCAGGCGTTCGGTGGCGTTTTCCAGCGGGACGACAAAGTTGTCCCAGGTGACATTGTCGCTGGGTTCTTCGAGCCCCTTGACCACGCTGGCGGCGTCGGCAATGAGCTGCTCGATGGCCGGGCTCACGTGCTCCGGCGCGATCAGGTCAAAGCGCGGCAGGCCGCTAAAGTCGAGGAGGGGATTGGTGGTGTCGGTCGTCATGGTCTCTCCTGTTGGGTTAGCGCGGCCTGCTTGCCTTGAGCGGCACGACCTCGCTTGTCATCAATTGCTACATTTTAAACGCATGCGAGATTCACAGTGGATACTTGCGCATGTTGATCATCGCAATATCTCGTAGCAATAGGCGTGTGCCAGCGCGTTGAACCCTCTTGTTCTTAAATCCATACTCCGATCTGGCGAAAATCGCGGAAGTACGCGTGCATTGGAGGACCTTGGGCGCACTGGCCCCTACTATGTGATAGCATTTTCAGTTACTTCACAACGAGACTGAAAATGTATGATTGACTCACCCGAGGACGCTGCCAGTTTGGAGCCAACGCCCATAAAGCCTGCCATCTCATTCGAAAGCGTGACTTTCTCCGACGGTCAAACCTTGTCTTTTGAAGAAGACGAGATAGTGGTTTTCGTTGGCCCGAATAATGCAGGAAAAAGCGCGGCACTCCGGGAACTGCAACAATGGGTTTCAAAATCCCTGAAGCAGAAGGTAGTCATTAACGCCAAACTAAAGAAAACCGGCACTAGCGAGGATCTAAGGGGATATCTGGAGCGGTTCGCTCAGCGGTCGGGTGACCTCGCTAACCTTACATATGGCGGTATTGGGTACAATATTCATCACTCGCTTATGGCATACTTTGACGGAGCCGAAGATCGCCATCCTGTAGCGCCTTTCTTTAGCACGAGGCTAGCGACAGAGACGCGTATTAACGGTTCCGATCCTGCCGGTGGCATTGCGCTTTATCAGGCTCCACCATCACATCCAATTCATCTCCTGTTAATGGATCCGGAGCTTGAGAGCACGGTCAGTAAGCTTTTCCGAAAAGCATTTGGGCAAGATTTAATAGTCTTTAGGGCTGGTGGTTCGAATTATCCGATTTATGTGGGCAGCCGACCTGATCTTGCTCCTGGCGAAGACGCACTATCGAAATCTTTTATCGATCAACTTCTAGCCACAGCCGTACCATTGCAGAATCAAGGTGACGGGATGCGAAGTTTTGTGACAGTTCTGCTTCACGGGCTGGTTGCAGACAATCATTCGATCCAATTCCTTGACGAGCCAGAAGCGTTTCTTCATCCACCGCAAGCTAGATTGCTTGGGGAGTTTTTAGCGAATAATAGACGAGCCAAGTCTCAGATGTTCATCGCAACTCATAGTACCGATATTTTGGACGGACTTTTAGCCGCAGGAAATAATAAAATTAGGATTGTACGTGTTCAACGTGTTGGATCGATCAATAGAGTGAAGGAGCTCAGCAAGGAGCGGACCGCCGCCATTGCTAGTGATACCTTGACTCAATATTCAGGGGTTTTCAAGGGAATTTTTTACCGTCGGGTTATCATTACTGAATCCGATGGCGACTGCTTGTTTTATAGTTCCTTCTTGAATCTACCCTCAATTAGTGGTGAGGTCCGTCCAGATGTTCTATTTATACATGCCTCCGGAAAGCATCGTATGGCAAAACTGGTAGATACTCTTCGGGCCCTGGATGTGCCAGTGACCGTCATTACGGACGTTGATATCTTGAGCGAGGAAAATGCCTTTCGCGGACTTTATGAAAGTATTGGCGGAAATTGGGATGAGATACGCAGCGCTTGGGCCACGATTAAGAATAGCGTGCAAGCAATAAGTCCGCCGATTAATGCTAGCCAGATAAAGCAAATGATCTCCGCGGAATTGCAGGGTGTGAGTGACACAGGACAATTTCCAAAGGATGCCGAGCGCAACATTAAAGCGATTTTTCGCACAGTGTCCCCGTGGGATGCCCTGAAGCAGGCCGGTCGAAGCGCGTTACGTGGTTCTACGACCATTCAAATGTATGACCGATTGGTTGATGCTTGTGCTGTTCTAGGACTTTGGATCGTCCCCGTTGGCGAGCTCGAGGGCTTTTGTCGAAGTATCGAGGCCAAGCATGGTCCGAGTTTTGTAGAAAAGGTTATAGAAGAGCGAGACCTGGAACGTGACTCAGAGCTAGCCGATGCGAGAGCTTTCGTTACGAAGATTTGGCAACAAGCTAGCGTCGCATAAAAACTCCAGTCTTCTTCCGAGGGGCGTTTTTGCAGTAATGGAATGAAATGACTTAGTTGTGCCAGCGGAGCTGTGGCTTGTGGTTCAACGCGCTTTGATTGTGGCGATGCCTGCAAGGCAGGCTTCGAGTTAGCTGCCGTGGCATATCATCTACGTTCGGCCGCTTCGACCGTGTTCATTAACAGCATGGTAATCGTCATCGGTCCCACACCGCCTGGCACCGGCGTAATGTGCGCAGCCTTGTCGCGCACGCCCGCGGTATCGACGTCGCCGCACAGCTTGCCGTTCTCGTCGCGGTTCATGCCCACGTCAATCACGATGGCGCCCGGCTTGACCATGTCGGCGGTGAGGGTATTGCGGCGCCCGACGGCGGCTACCACCACGTCGGCCTGGCGCGTGTGGTAGCCCAGGTCCGGCGTCGCACTGTGGCATATGGTCACGGTGGCGTTCGCTTGCAAGAGCAACAGTGCCATGGGTTTGCCCACCGTGTTGCTGCGTCCAATGACGACCGCATGCTTGCCGCGCAGGTCGTAGCCCGTGCTTTCGATCAGCTTCATGCAGCCATACGGCGTGCATGGGCGAAATCCTTCCAGGCCCGTCATCAGTTCGCCCGCCGACAGCACGGAGTAGCCATCCACATCCTTGCTGGTGGAAATGGCTTCGATCACCTTGTGCGGGTTGATGTGTTTGGGCAAAGGCATCTGGACCAGGATGCCGTGGATGGCCGGGTCAGCGTTCAAGGCGGCAATGCGCTCGAGCAGGGCCGCTTCGCTCAGGTCGGCATCGTATTTTTCGAGCACGGAATGAAAGCCCACATCGCCGCAGGCCTTGACCTTGTTGCGCACGTACACCTGGCTGGCCGGGTCTTCCCCCACCAGGATCACTGCCAGGCCAGGCTGCCTGCCCTGGGCCGTCAGGGCCGCGGCACGCTGGCCGATCTCGGCGCGCAATTGTTGGGAAAGGAGGACGCCATCGATCAGTTGTGCGGACATGGTGGAAAGAAGTAAGTGGAAGGGAAAGCGGGATTATAAAACGGCGGGCGTCCCGCAGGTTGATGTCGGCACCGTCATTCCATAATATGAAATGATATATCGCAATTTGGAAAAGCATAAAAACACTGTTAGAATCTCTGCACTAATTTAATGTAATGGTAAATTGTCAGCAAAACGTCCGCGGCGATTCAGGGAATCGGGTAGGGCACACACACAAGGAGACGCATTAATGTCAGCTCAACTCGACCAGTTGACGGCCCAAGCCGCCAACGATCCAGATACACTAGAAACACAAGAATGGCTCGAAGCACTCGAAGCCGTCATTGAAAACGAAGGCCCGGAACGGGCTCACTACCTGATGGAGCGCCTGGTCGACCTGGCCCGCCGCCGCGGCGCCCACATCCCGTTTTCCAGCAATACCGCCTACGTCAACACCATCCCCGCCCACCTCGAAGCACACTGCCCCGGTAACCTCGAATACGAAGAGCGCCTGCGCTCGTGGATGCGCTGGAACGCCATGGCCATGGTGGTCAAGGCCAACCGCGCCGACGGCGACCTGGGAGGCCACATCTCCAGCTTCGCTTCACTGGCCAACATGCTCGGCATCGGCTTTAACCACTTCTGGCGCGCCCCGTCGGCCGACCACGGCGGCGACCTGTTGTACCTCCAGGGTCACTCATCGCCGGGCATCTATGCGCGCGCCTTCCTCGAAGGGCGCCTGTCGGAAGACCAGCTGCTCAACTTCCGCCGCGAAGTCGACGGCAAGGGCCTGTCTTCCTATCCGCACCCCAAGCTGATGCCGACCTTCTGGCAGTTCCCGACCGTGTCGATGGGCCTGGGCCCGCTCATGGCCATCTACCAGGCGCGCTTTCTCAAGTACCTGCATGCGCGCTCGATCGCCGACACCGAAAACCGCAAGGTCTGGGTCTTCTGCGGCGATGGCGAGATGGACGAGCCGGAATCGATGGGCGCCATCGGCATGGCCGCGCGCGAGCGCCTGGACAACCTGGTCATGGTCGTCAACTGCAACCTGCAGCGCCTGGACGGCCCGGTACGCGGCAACGGCAAGATCATCCAGGAACTGGAAGCGGACTTCCGCGGCGCCGGCTGGAACGTCGTCAAGGTCATCTGGGGCCCGGGCTGGGACGCCCTGCTGGCCAAGGACAAGGACGGCATTCTGCAGCGCGTGATGATGGAAACCGTGGACGGCGAATACCAGAACTACAAGGCCAAGGATGGCGCCTACGTGCGCAAGCACTTCTTCGGCAAGCATCCCAAGCTGCTGGAAATGGTCGCCAACATGACCGACGACGACATCTGGCGCCTGACCCGCGGCGGCCATGATCCGCACAAGATTTACGCCGCCTTCAAGGTCGCCCAGGAAAACAAGGGCACGCCGACGGTGCTGCTGGTGAAGACCGTCAAGGGCTTCGGCATGGGCAAGTCGGGCGAAGCGCGCAACACGGCGCACCAGACCAAGAAGCTCGATGATGAAGCCATCCGCGAGATGCGCGACCGTTTCGCCATCCCTATTCCCGACGACCAGCTGGCCGACATCCCGTTCTTCAAGCCGGCTGACGATGCGCCGGAAATGGTCTATCTGCACAAGCGCCGCGAAGCGCTGGGCGGCTACCTGCCGCAGCGCCGTCCGCAGGCTGCGGAAACGCTGCCGGTGCCGGCCCTGTCGGCATTCCAGAACGTGCTCGATGCTACCGCTGAAGGCCGCGAGATCTCGACCACGCAAAGTTTTGTCCGCATCATCTCGACCCTGCTGCGCGACCCCAACCTGGGCCAGCGCATCGTGCCGATCCTGGTGGACGAATCGCGTACCTTCGGCATGGAAGGCCTGTTCCGCCAGATCGGCATCTTCAACCAGCAGGGCCAGTTGTACGAGCCGGTCGACAAGGACCAGGTGAGCTACTACCGCGAAGACAAGGCCGGCCAGATCCTGCAGGAAGGTATCAACGAGGCGGGCGGCATGAGTTCGTGGATCGCCGCGGCGACGTCGTACTCGACCAACAACCGCATCATGATCCCGTTCTACACCTTCTACTCCATGTTCGGCATGCAGCGCATCGGCGACCTGGCATGGGCGGCAGGCGACATGCGCGCACGCGGCTTCCTGATGGGCGGCACGGCCGGGCGCACCACGCTCAATGGCGAAGGCTTGCAGCACGAAGATGGCCACAGCCACATCATGGCTGCCACCATCCCCAACTGCATGCCGTATGACCCGACCTTTGGCCACGAAGTGGCAGTCATCATCCAGGACGGCCTGCGCCGCATGGTGGCCGAGCAGGAGGACGTGTTCTATTACATCACGCTGATGAACGAGAACTATCCGATGCCGGGCATGAAGGCGGGCGACGAAGAGGGCATCCTGAAAGGCATGTACCTGTTCCAGCAAGGTAAAGCCGATGCCCAGCAGCGCGTGCAGCTGATCGGATCGGGCACCATCCTGCGCGAGTCGATCTTCGCCGCCCAGATCCTGGAGCAGGATTACGGCATCGCCGCCGATGTGTGGTCGGCACCGTCGCTGACCCTGATCGCCCGCGATGGCCAGGATGCCGAGCGCTGGAACATGGTCAACCCGACCGGCCCGCAGCGCCTGCCGTACGTGACCCAGCTGATGCAGGAAACGTCCGGCCCGATCATCGCCACCACCGACTACATGCGCCTGTTCGCCGAACAGATCCGCGCATTCATGCCCAAGGACCGCACTTACAAGGTGCTCGGTACCGACGGCTTCGGACGCTCCGACAGCCGCGTCAAGCTGCGCGAGTTCTTTGAAGTGAACCGCCACTATATCGTCGTGGCGACGCTCAAGGCACTGGCCGATGAAGGCAAGATCGACACCAATGCGGTGGCCCAGGCGGTCGCCAAATACGGTATCGATCCGAACAAGCCGAATCCGGTGACGCAATAATCAGGCACGTAGAAATACGCCGTCCCGCGCAGGGCGCCGTGAAAAGCGGCTGCGCGGGCAAAAAGAACATGGAGCCAACCCAATGAGTACAGTGGAAGTCAAAGTCCCGGACATCGGCGACTTCAAGGAAGTGGAAGTAATCGAACTGATGGTCAAGCCGGGCGACACCGTGAAGGTGGACCAATCGCTGATCACGGTCGAATCGGACAAGGCCAGCATGGAAATCCCGTGTTCGCACGCGGGCGTGGTCAAGGAACTGAAAATCAAGGTGGGAGACAAGGTCAAGGAAGGTTCGCTGGTCCTGATCCTGGAAGCGGCCGAGGGCGCGGCCGATGCCGCAGCACCTGCGCCGGCAGCTGCGCCGGCCGAGGCGCCTGCCGCTCCCGCGCCTGCTCCTGCGCCTGCGCCTGCTGCTCCCGCGCCTGCTGCTGCGCCGGCACCTGCTCCGGCAGCGGCACCTGCGGCAGCTGCGCCAGCGCCGGCTGCGTCAAATTCAAAAGCGCATGCCTCGCCATCGATCCGCAAGTTCGCGCGCGAACTGGGCGTGGACCTGTCGCGGGTGGCGGGCAGTGGTCCCAAGGGCCGCATCACCCAGGAAGACGTGCAGAATTTCGTCAAGGGCGTGCTGGCCAGCGCGTCACCGGGCAATGGCGCCGCCGCTCCCAAGGGTGGCAGTGGTGTGGGCCTGGACCTGCTGCCATGGCCGTCGCTCGACTTCAGCAAGTTCGGGCCGACCGAGCTGCAGCCGCTGTCGCGCATCAAGAAGATCAGCGGTCCGAACCTGCACCGCAACTGGGTCATGATCCCGCACGTCACGCAGTTCGACGAGTCCGACGTGACCGACCTGGAACAGTTCCGTGTCGATTCCAACGCCGCCCTGGCCAAGGCCAAGTCCACGGTCAAGCTCACCATGCTCGCCTTTGTCATCAAGGCGTCGGTAGCCGCGCTCAAGAAGTATCCGGCGTTTAACGCGTCCATCGACGAGACCGGCGCAAACCTGTTCCTCAAGCAGTACTACAACATCGGCTTTGCCGCCGACACGCCGAACGGCCTCATGGTCCCCGTGGTCAAGGATGCGGACAAGAAGTCCATCTCGCAGATCGCCACTGAAATGGCAGAACTGTCGGGCGCTGCGCGCGACGGCAAGCTTAGCCCCGCCAACATGCAGGGCGCGACCTTCACCATCTCGTCGCTGGGCGGCATTGGCGGCACCGCGTTCACACCGATTATCAATGCACCGGAAGTGGCCATTCTCGGCCTGTCCAAGTCGGCCATGAAGCCGGTGTGGGACGGCGCCGCATTCCAGCCGCGCCTGATGCTGCCGCTGTCGCTGTCGTACGACCACCGCGTGATCGATGGCGCCATGGCTGCCCGCTTCACCGCATATCTGGCAGAAGTCATGTCGGACCTGCGCAAGTCGCTGTTATAAGGAGCTGCATCGATGAGCACAATCGACGTCAAGGTCCCGAACATTGGTGACTTCAAGGAAGTGGAAGTAATTGAGCTGATGATCAAGGTGGGTGACACCATCAAGGTCGACCAGAGCCTGGTCACGGTGGAGTCGGACAAGGCCAGCATGGAAATTCCTTCCACCCACGCAGGCGTGGTCAAGGAGCTGAAAATCAAGGTAGGCGACAAGGTGGCCGAAGGGTCGATCCTGCTGACTGTGGAAGCGTCGGCCGGCGAGGCCGCCCCTGCCGCTGCACCCGCGTCGCCGGCACCGGCAGCGGCCACGCCACCATCGGCGCCGACAGAATCGCAGGCGCCTGCGCGTCCGGATGCGGCCCCGGTGGGCGCTGCTGCCGCGCCAGCGCCCCAGATGGCAAAGTATGACGGCAAGGTCGATGTTGAATGCGAGATGATGGTGCTGGGAGCAGGTCCCGGCGGCTACTCGGCCGCCTTCCGTTCTGCGGACCTTGGCATGAACACGGTGCTGGTGGAGCGCTATTCGTCGCTCGGCGGCGTATGCCTGAATGTTGGCTGCATTCCGTCCAAGGCGCTGCTGCACGTGGCGGCCGTCATTGACGAAACTGCCGGCATGTCCAAACATGGCGTGACCTTTGCCAAGCCTGAAATCAACCTCGATGAGCTGCGTGCCTACAAGGACAAGGTCATCACCAAGATGACCGGCGGCCTGGCCGGCATGGCCAAGGCACGCAAGGTCAACGTGGTGCAGGGCGTGGGCCAGTTTGTCAGCGCCAATCACATTGAAGTGACGGGCGAGGACGGCAGCAAGAAGGTAATCCAGTTCCAGAAAGCGATCATCGCCGCTGGTTCGTCGGTGGTGAAGCTGCCGTTCGTGCCGGAAGATCCGCGCATTGTGGACTCCACCGGCGCGCTTGAACTGCGCCAGATCCCCAAGCGCATGCTGGTCATCGGCGGCGGCATTATTGGCCTGGAAATGGCCACCGTGTACTCCACGCTGGGCGCGCGCATCGACGTGGTCGAAATGATGGATGGCCTGATGCAGGGCGCGGACCGCGACATGGTCAAGGTCTGGCAAAAGTTCAACGAGAAGCGCTTCGACAACATCATGACCAAGACCAAAACGGTCGCGGTGGAAGCGCTGGCCGAAGGCATCAAGGTCTCGTTCGAGGCTGCCGAAGCCGGCGGCCAGGCGCCCGAGCCGCAGGTCTACGACATGGTGCTGGTGGCGGTTGGCCGCAGCCCGAACGGCAAGAAGATCGCTGCCGACAAGGCTGGCGTGACGGTGTCCGAGCGTGGCTTCATCCCCGTTGATGGCCAGATGCGCACCAACGTGCCGCACATCTTCGCCATCGGCGACCTGGTGGGCCAGCCGATGCTGGCGCACAAGGCCGTGCACGAGGCGCATGTGGCGGCGGAGGCTGCGCACGGCGAGAAGGCATTTTTCGATGCCAAGGTCATTCCATCGGTGGCCTACACCGATCCGGAAGTGGCATGGGTCGGCATCACGGAAGATGAAGCCAAAGCGCAGGGCATCAAGCTTGAAAAGGGCCACTTCCCGTGGGCCGCAAGTGGCCGTGCCGTTGCCAACGGCCGCGAAGAAGGCTTCACCAAGCTGCTGTTCGACGCCGAGACGCACCGCATCGTCGGCGGCGGCATCGTGGGCACCCACGCCGGCGACATGATCGGCGAGATCGCGCTGGCCATCGAAATGGGGGCGGACGGTGTCGATATCGGCAAGACGATTCACCCGCACCCGACGCTGGGCGAGTCGATCGGCATGGCCGCCGAAGTGTACAAAGGCGTGTGCACCGACCTGCCGCCGCCGCGCAAGCGCTAACAGCAGGCATTCTAGAGAGCCGCCCCGGCCGCGAGACCGGGGCGGCTTTTTTACTGCATGTTCTGGCTACGCCCTGACGGGTGACTTATAATTTGAGCAATCGTACATAATTGGATACTACATGAATCGCTCAACATTCCTTTCCGCCCTTGCCATTTCCTGTGCGCTCGCACTGACTGCCTGCGGTGGCGGAGATGACGGCGTCCCGCTCGGTCCCTTCCCTGATATCACCAAGACCGAAGGCGACGAACCCTTTGCGTTGACTCTGCCCACATCGAAAAGCCCTGGTGTGTTTGTCGTCACGAGCAGCAATCCCGAAGTCGCCACCGTGTCGGCAGATTACAAGGTGACCGTTGTCGGTATCGGCCAGACCGTCCTCACCGCATCCCAGCCCGAAATCGGCAGCTACAATCCCACGCGCACCACGGCAACGCTCACCGTCAAGGAGCGGGTATGCGTGCTGCCGGCGGTGAAGCAGGGCCAGAAATGTGTGACACCCCCGGCTGCAACGTGATGCATGCGGGCAGCGGCGCGACCAAATGAAAAGGGAAGCTTGCGCTTCCCTTTTTTCCTCGTACTTCTTGCACCGTGATCGGTGCATCAGGCAGCTTCGCGGCTGCGTTTTTATTTGATTAGCTGTAACTGGTCCAACGGGTAGGAATTTCCATTTGACCGTTGCGCGCTGCATCTGCGTAGGCACGCATTTCAGCGACAACGGCTTCGAGTTGCTCACTATTGGGGTTTTGCAGGAACCCCTTCATACGTTCATTCAATGACGCGTGTTGATCGCGCCATTCATAACGAGCGGACTTGCTCATATAGACCTCCTGTTGATATGCCCTCAGGTTGACAGATTCAGAACAAATATTCCGTGCGTTGGCGCACATTCGTTTTTTCAGGGGTGGCGCAGGACGCTCTTGTAGAACAGGTCCAGGCGCTGGTGCAGGTGTCCCAGCACGGTGTCGCGCGGCTGGCTGGCGGGATCGAAGAGAAAGCGCGAAAACGGATCGCCCAGCACACAGTTGATCAGATAACTGGGCAATAGTTCAATCGCCAGATCTTCGCGCAACTGGGCGCGCACGTGCGGCTTTTCAAAAAAGCGCGACAGCGCTTCACGCGACTGGCGCGGTCCTGCCTCATAAAACGATTGCGCCAGTTCCGGGTTGGTGTTCGCTTCCGCAATCACCATGCGCTGCAGGGCCAGCGCCTGCGGCGTGGTGACCATGTCGAGAAAATGTTCGCTGAATTCGCCAATGACCTGCTTGAGCGGCCGCTCGTCGCTTTCCATCTTTTGCGGCGCGATGAAGCGGTCGCGGTTGGCAATCAGGACAGCCTGGAACAGCCCGGCCTTGCCGCCAAACTTGACGTAAATGGTGCGCACGGCCACATGGGCCTGGCGGGCGATCAGCTCCAGGCTGACCTTGCTGTAACCCATGCTCAAAAACAGCTCACCGGCCGTTTCAATCAGGTTTTGATTGCGCGCCTCGAGGTCGGCGGCGCGCGGGCGTCCTGCTGCTTTATTCATGGCCCGCACTGTAGACGAAACTAAAATGAAATGCAACCGTTTCATTTCTTGACTTGCTCTAGAGAATGATTAATAATGCTCTTGTCCCATTTCATTTCCCCCGGAGTCCGTATGTCCCAGCCTCAAACCAAGGTCGAGTTGACCCAGCTTGCCCCCGTCGCACCAGCTACCGAGCCGGCCACCACGCCGCCGAACTGGCGCGTGCGTGCTGTGCTTGGCCTGATCGTGCTGGGCGCGGCCGGCTTTGGCGCCAAGATGTGGTATCACAGCACGCATTATGTGGAAACGGAGAATGCCTATATCTCCGGTCATGTCACACCGGTCTCGTCGCGCATTGCCGGGGTCGTCACCAAGGTCATGGTGGAAGACAACCAGACCGTCAAGGCAGGGCAGGTGATCGCCCAGCTTGACCCGTCCGACCAGGGGGTGCGCGTGGAGCAGATTGAAGCGCAGATTGCCACCGCCCAGCAGCAGGTGCTGCAGGCCGAGGCGCAGGTGGCCCAGGTCCGCGCCCAGGCGGCAGCAGCGGCGGCCCAGGTGGCGCAGTCGCAGGCCAACCTGGTACGCGCCAATCAGGATGCCCAGCGTTACAGCCAGCTCTATACATCGACCATGAAAGCGGTATCGAAAGCGGAAGTGGACGCCGCCAATGCCGGCCGCGCCGGTGCCAGTGCCGACCTGGCCGCGCGCCGCGGCAATGTGGACGCCGCCCAGGCTCAGATCGTCGCCGCGGGCGCCGCGCGCGATGTGGTCAAGGCCCAGATCAAGGTGCTGCAGGCGCAGCTCAAGGATGCAAAGCAGCAGCTGGCCTACAACAGCATCCTGGCGCCGGTGGACGGGCGCCTGGGGCGGCGCAGCGTGGAAGTGGGCGCGCGCGTGCAGCCCGGCCAGCAGCTGGCCGCCATCGTGCAGGATGAAATGTGGGTGACCGCCAATTTCAAGGAAACCCAGCTTGCCGGCCTCAAACCCGGCCAGGCCGTCAAGGTGGTGATCGACGCCATGCCCAAGCAGCCTTTGACGGGTCGCCTGGACAGCTTCTCGCCCGCCTCGGGCAATCAGTTTGCGCTGCTGCCGGCAGATAACGCCACCGGCAACTTCACCAAGATCGTCCAGCGCGTGCCGGTCAAGATCGTGCTGCGTGCAGAAGACCAGAAGGCCCTGCGCGGTCGCCTGGTGCCGGGGATGTCGGCCATGGCCGAAATCGAATTGAACCAGGAAGTCGCGGCTGCGCCAGCGACGGTCGCCGCCCGCTAAGACTGCCATGTCCAGTTCGACCCCCACACCCCTGCGGGGCGGCTTTGCCGCGCCCGTGATATCCGAAACGGTGGACGCGCGCACCTGGGTTGCCGTCGCCGCCGGCATGCTCGGCGCGTTCATGGCGATCCTCGATATCCAGATCACCAATTCATCGCTGCGCGACATCCTCGGCACGCTCTCGGCCACGCAGGAAGAAGGCTCCTGGATTTCGACCGCCTACCTGTGCGCGGAAATCGTCGTCATTCCGCTGACCGCCTTGCTCACGCAGGTGTTCGGCATGCGCGGCTACATCATCGGCACCACCAGCCTGTTCCTCGTGTTTTCAACCCTGTGCGGGGCCGCCTGGAACCTCGAGAGCATGATCGTATTCCGCGTGCTGCAGGGCTTTACCGGCGGCGCCTTGATTCCGATGGCACTCACGCTCGTCATGGCCAAGCTGCCGCCCTCAAAGCGCGCGGCCGGCATGGCGATCTTTGGCCTGACCGCGACCCTGGCGCCGGCCATGGGACCGACCGTGGGCGGCTTCCTGGCCGAAATCTACGGCTGGCCCACCATTTTCTACATCAACTGGATCCCTGGCCTGCTGCTTATTTTCGGCATCTGGTGGGGCCTCGATCCCGACAAGCGCCAGCTGCATTTGCTGGCCAAGGCCGACTGGCTGGGCATTGCGCTGATGGCCATGGGCCTGGGCTGCCTGACCATCATGCTCGAAGAAGGCAACTCCAAGGACTGGTTTGAATCGGACTTTATCCGCCTGTTTGCCGCGCTGTCGCTGATTGGCCTGGTGGGCTGGGTCTACACCAGCATGAACAGCCGCGACCCGTTCGTGAACCTGCGCCTGTACGGGCAGCGCAACTTCCTGGTGGCCACCGCGCTGTCGGGCGTGATCGGGATGGGCCTGTATGGCTCGTCGTTCTTGCTGCCGCTGTACCTGGGCCAGATTGCCGGCTACAGCCCGATGCAGATTGGGCAGGTCATCATGTGGGCCGGCCTGCCGCAGCTGTTCATCATGCCGTTCGCGGCCATCCTGTCGTCGAAGGTGGACAACCGCATCCTGTGCGCCATCGGCCTGACCCTCTTTGGCATCTCATGCATGATGAATGCGTACATGGATGCCTCCACCGGTTACGACCAGCTTTTCTGGTCTCAGGTCGTGCGCGCCCTGGGCCAGCCTTTCATCATGCTCACGCTGTCGCAATTCGCCATGCACAAGATCGCAGCGCACGACACGGCGTCGGCATCGAGCCTGTTCAACATGACCCGCAACCTGGGCGGCTCGGTCGGCATCGCCATGCTGGCCACCACGCTGACCAACCGCGAGCACTTTCATTCGGCGGTCCTGGGCGAGTCGGTGTCGGCCCTGGCCCCGGCCACCCAGCTGCGCCTGGAGCAGCTCACGCAGGCATTCGTTTCCAGCGGTATTGATCCGGCCACCGCCGCCACCCAGGCACTGGCCATGATCGACCGCATCGTCCGGCGCGAAGCCTATGTAATGGCTTACAACGATGGCTTTGTGATCATGGCCTGCTTCCTGTTTGCCTGCGTTGGCGCGCTGCTGTTTGCAGACAAAGTCAAAGCACCTTCCGGCCCCGGCGCCGGCGCTCATTAATATGTACGGAGAATTGACCATGAAGCCATTGATCTTGTGCGCACTGCTGGCGCTGGCCGGCTGCGCTACTGTCGGCACCGATTTCAACCCGCCTGCCGCCGGCAGCGCTGCCACTTTCCGCCATGCCGCGGCCACTGACAGTGCGCGCCTGCCGGCCCAGTGGTGGACCGTGTTCGACGACGCCACCCTCAACGCGCTGCAGCAGCGCGCGCTGCGCGACAACCCGAGCGTGCGTGCCAGCGCCCAGCGCCTGCTGCAGGCCCAGGCGCAGCTGTCGACACTGCGCGCGGCCCAGGGGCCCACGGTCAACGTGGGCGCGTCGGTGGCCAATTCGCGTTCGTCCCAGCTGACCACCCAAAGCCTGGCGCTGGGCGGGCGCGAGATCGCGGGCAACAACTATGCCATTGGCGCGTCGCTGTCGTACGAACTCGATCTGTGGGGCCGCGTCAAGCGCGTGGTGGAAGCGGCCGACGCCCAGGCCATGGTCACCCAGCATGAGCGCGACGGCGTGATCCTGCTGCTCTCGTCGCAGGTCGCCGCCACTTACTGGCAGCTGCGCGGCATGGATGCCGAAATGGCGATCCTCAAGCAGGCTTTGGCCGCCCGCGGCGAAGCCCAGCAAGTGGTGGAAGCCCGCTTTGAAGGCGGCTTCACCAATGAACTCGACGTGGTGCGCGCGCGCGTGGAACGCGCCAATGCAGAAGCAGACCTGCATGAAGTGCAGCGCCAGCGCAATCTGCTGGAAAACAGCCTGGCGGTGCTGGTGGGCGTGGCCCCGACCGCGCCGCTCATTGCCAGCCTGGATAGCACTACCTTGCCCGAGCCGCCGGCGATCCCGGTTGGCCTGCCGGCCAGCCTGCTGGCGCAGCGTCCCGACCTGGCAGCGAGCGTGGCCGGCCTGCGCGCGGCTAACGCCAACGTGGCGATGGCCGAAGGCGCGTTCTACCCCTCGCTGTCCCTGACCAGCAATATCGGCTTCGCCTCCGAGAGCCTGTCGGACATTGCAAGGAGCGGCGCGCGCCAGTTTTCGGTCGGTCCCCTGGCGCTGTCGCTGCCGCTGTTCGACGGCGGCCGCAACAAGGCCAATCTGGCGCTGTCGAAGGCGCGCTACGCAGAAGCTGTCGCCAACCACGAAGGGCGCCTGCTGACGGCCCTGCGCGAAGTGGAAGATGCGCTGTCGGACCTGCAGCAGCGCCAGCGCCAGGGCGATGTGCAGGCCCAGTCGCAGCAGGCTGCCGCGCGCGCCGTGCTGGTGGCCGGCGCGCGCTATGAGCGCGGCCTGTCGACCTATCTCGATGTGACGGACGCCCAGCGCTCATCGCTGGCAGCGGACCGCGCGGCGGCCCAGATCCGCACCCAACGCCTGCTGGCGACGGTGGCGGTGGCCCGTTCGCTCGGCGCCGGCTGGACTGCGCAGGCGCCGCTGGCGACCATCGCCAGCGCCAGGTAAGCCGCGCGCGCGGGCGCTGTAAAAAGCGGGGAACGGAGCACACCGCAGGGCCCCTGGGAGGATTACAATGAGCATCCATTGCCCATTGACTTTCAAGGACCCATGAAGACGTTCCTCGTTCCCTTGCTCCTCCTTCTCGGCTGCGGCAGCGTGGCCGCCGCCACGCCCACCGCAGCAGCGCTGAGCGGTCCGCGCGTGGCCACCGCTTCCGAACTGGCAGCCATGGCGCAGCGCTACGCGCCGGTGTCGCTGACGGCCGACGTGTCGCACCTGTCGGCCGGTGACCGGGCCGCGATTACAAAGCTGATTGAAGCGGCCAGGATCATCGATGTGCTGCAGCTGCGCCAGCGCTGGGCCGGCAACGAGACACTGTGGAATGTGCTCAAGAAGGACAAGTCGGCACTGGGCAAGGCGCGCCTTGACTACTTCTGGCTCAACAAGGGGCCGTGGTCCATCCTCGATGGCCACCACTCCTTCATGCCGATCGATTTCAAGGGCATCAAGATCCCGGCCAAGAAGCCCGAGGGTGCCAATTTTTATCCTGCCGGCGCGACCAAGCCGGCGCTCGAACGCTGGATGAATGCTCTGCCGCCCAAGGACAAGCAGGACGCGCAGTGGTACTTCACCACCATCCGCAGCGGAAAAGATGGCAAGTTCAAGACCGTCAAGTACTCGGACGAGTACAGGCCGGAACTGGAAAAACTGGCCAGGCTGCTGCGCGAGGCGGCCGCCGCCACCGACAACGCGTCGCTGAAAAAATTCCTGACGCTGCGTGCCGATGCCTTCCTGTCCAATGACTACCTGGCGTCCGACTTTGCATGGATGGATCTCGATTCGCCGGTGGACGTCACCATCGGCCCGTACGAGACCTACAACGACGAGCTGTTTGGCTATAAGGCCGCGTTCGAGGCGTACGTCAGCATCCGCGACCAGAAGGAAACGCAAAAGCTCGAATTTTTCAGCAAGCATATGCAGGAACTGGAAGACAATCTGCCGCTGGAGCGCAAGTACCGCAACCCCAAGGTGGGTGCGCTGGCACCCATGGTGGTGGTGAACCAGGTGTATGGCGCCGGCGACGGCAACATGGGGGTGCAGACCGCCGCCTACAACCTGCCCAACGACGAGCGCATCATCAGCCAGCGCGGCTCCAAGCGGGTCATGCTCAAGAATGTGCAGGAAGCGAAGTTCAAGTCCACCCTCACGCCCATCGCCAGACTGGTGCTGCGGCCCGAGGCGCAGGCCGACCTGGATTTCGATTCCTTCTTCACCCACATCCTGGCGCACGAAATCACCCATGGACTCGGTCCCCACATCACGAACAACAATGGCAAGGAGTCGACACCGCGCCAGGACCTGAAGGACACCTATTCCACGATCGAGGAAGCCAAGGCCGACATGGCTGGGCTGTGGGCGCTGGCGTACATGATGGACAAGGGCCAGCTCAAGGATACGCTGGGGCAGGGGCCGGTGGCCGAGCGCAAGCTGTACAACACTTTCCTGGCGTCGGCCTTTCGCACGCTGCACTTTGGCCTGACCGATTCGCACGCACGCGGCATGGCCATCCAGCTCAACTACCTGCTCGACAAGGGCGCCTTCGTGTCCCACGGCGACGGCACCTTTTCCACCGACTTCAAGAAGATCAAGCAGGGTGTCATTGACCTTAACCGCGAGTTTCTCACCATTGAAGCGACCGGCGACTACGCCCGTGCCAAGGACATGATGAGCAGGTACGTGGTCATCCGTCCCGATGTGCAAAAAGCCCTGGACAAGATGAAAGCGGTACCCAACGATATCCGCCCCACCTTCACCACGGCAGCCACCCTGACGGCCAAGTAGGGCGGCCGGCTTGGCAAAAAGCCAAGGCCTGGCCCCGCAAGCAGTACCAAAAAACCACGGTTCACCGTGGTTTTTTTATTCTTCGACATCATCTGCCTAAAACGTTCAGCCTCAAATAGTTGATGCACGGCAAATCTCGCCAAAGCTGTGCTAAAGTTTCCGTTCGGAACTTAAAACTACTTCAAGGCATGCATGAACACTTCGGGCTTTACCATTGGCAAACGCCTGGCGCTGGGCTTTGGCGCCGTTTTTGCGCTCGTGATCGTGCTCTCGTCCATGGCCGTGTCGCGCGTCAATGACGTTGACACAGCCCTGCACCAGATTAATCAGGTCAACAATGTCAAGCAGCGTTACGCCATCAATTTCCGCGGCAGTGTGCATGACCGCGCCATTGCCCTGCGCGACGTGGTGCTGGCGACCGACGCCGCTGCCGCCGGGACCCACCTGGCATTGATCAAGCAGCTGGAAGAGAACTACACCCGCTCGGCCGGTCCCCTGGACGAGCTGTTCGCCAAGCGCGCCGACATCAGCGCCGAGGAAAAGGCGGCCCTGGCAGGCATCAAGGAGAGCGAGCGCAAGACGCTGCCCCTGATTGCGAAAGTGGTCGAACTGCGCCTGGCCGACAGCACGCCGGAGGCAAGCGCGCTGCTGGCGGCACAGGCGGCGCCGGCCTTTGTCGAGTGGCTGGCCAGCATCAACAAGCTGATTGACCTGGAAGAAAAAATGAACGCCGGCGAAGCGGCCAAGGCTTCCTCGCTCACCAGCAGCTTCCTGGCCTGGATGGCAGTGCTGTGCGCCATTGCCATTGCGGTCGGATCGCTGGCAGCGTGGTACATCAGCCGCGGCCTGCTGCGCCAGCTGGGCGGCCAGCCGGAATACGCCGCCGCCATTGTGCGCAGCATTGCCGACGGCAACCTGGCAGTGCAGATCGACACGGCCGCCAGGGACGACGCCAGCCTGCTGTTTGCCATGAAAGGCATGCGCGACAGCCTGACGGCGATCGTCGCCCAGGTGCGCACTGGAACCGTCACCATCGGCAATGCTTCCAGCGAAATTGCTGCCGGCAATATGGACCTGTCGGCGCGCACAGAAGCCCAGACCGGCACGCTCGAAGAAACGGCGTCGTCGATGGAGGAGCTGACGTCCACGGTGCGCCAGAATGCCGACAACGCGCGCCAGGCCAACCTGCTGGCAGTGTCGGCGTCGGAAGTGGCTGTCAAGGGAGGGGCGGTGGTGGCCCAGGTGGTCGACACCATGGCGGCCATCAATGATTCATCGAGGAAGATCGTCGACATCATCGGCGTGATCGACAGCATCGCCTTCCAGACCAATATCCTCGCGCTCAACGCTGCGGTGGAAGCGGCGCGCGCGGGCGAACAGGGCCGCGGCTTTGCCGTGGTGGCCGCCGAAGTGCGCAACCTGGCCCAGCGCTCGGCGGCGGCGGCGCATGAAATCAAGACCCTGATCGGCAATTCGGTGGAGCGGGTCGATGCCGGCGCCAGGCTGGTCAACGAGGCCGGCAGCACCATGGACGACATCGTCTCCAGTGTCAAGCGGGTGACCGACATCATGGCCGAGATCAGCCTGGCCAGCCAGGAGCAGACCGCCGGCATCGAGCAAGTCAACGTGGCGATCGGGCAAATGGATGCCGTGACCCAGCAAAACGCCGCCCTGGTCGAACAGGCTACTGCCGCTTCCGCCGCACTCAGTGAAGAAGCCGTGGCCCTGGCGCGGGTGGTGAGCGTGTTTACCCTTGGCGCGCCGGCGGCTGCCAGCGTCACGCCACTGCCGCGTCGCCGTGCCGCGCCAGGTCCGCAGCCAGGTCCGGCCCGCACGCCGGCACCGGCCCGCAAGCTGGCCAACGGCGCCGGTCCGGATCAATGGGAAAGCTTTTGAATCGTTGCGCTAGCGCAGCACGGCGGCGCGGCCTGCCTGTTAGATTTTCCGCATAGAAATATATTTTGTAAATAGGGTGAAGAGGTCTCAAGGATTGCCGATAGGCATTTATGGACCTTTGGAGGGATCGCCATGCTGAACAAATATGCCACTGCCGTCATCACGATGGCCCTGTCCCTGGCGCCTGGCCTGGCTTCGGCCAACGCCGCGCTGACGGAAATGGAGATCCGCTGGCTGAAAGCGGCCGGCCCGGTACTGGCCTATGCCAAGAACCTGGGGCTGCCGATTGACATCATTGTTCAGCCCGTGACCCGCAGCAACGACGTGCCGCTGGCCATGGGATTCATGGAGGGTCGCTGCAAGCTGGTACTGTCGATGCGCGGCAATCCCGATGCGGAAAAAGTGCTCGACAAGGTGCCGTCCGCACAGCATGCGGTGCTGATGGAAGCGATGGCAGCACATGAAGTGGGGCATTGCTGGCGCTACGCGCAGGGAGTCTGGCACCAGCTGCCAAGCGGCTTTGTGGAAAGCGGCGACGAGCATGCCCACGACCCGTCGCTGCTGGCGGCGGCGCGCACCATGCGCGAAAACCGGCGCGAGGAAGGGTATGCCGACATGGTCGCGCTGGCCTGGACCAAGCGTCATCATCCCGGCAGTTACGCCCAGGTGTACCACTGGTTGCACGGCCTGCGCGAGGAGGTGGCCGTGCCCGGCAGCGGCCACGACACGCGCGCCTGGGTGCGCCTGGCCAGCAATCCTGAGGTGTTTCCCGTCACCGCCACCCCGTTCCAGGATGCCAGCGAGCCCTGGAGCCAGGGATTGTTGCGCGGGCACTAACCACCCTGCCTGCCTGTTTCCTAGCAAGATTTACTGGGAACAATGGCGTGCGGAATTGTTTCGCGCCTGGGGCCGGCCGATTGTCGCGATAGCCCCCGCAATTCGGTCAATATGTACGGTGTCGCACAGAATGGGACCGGGTTCGGTTGTTAAATGTTATACCAACAACCATACTCAAAGGGACCACACCATGAAACCATTTACCGCTACCCTTCTCGCTACTGCGCTGGCTGCTGCATTCTCGACCGGCGCCATGGCGCAGAACAACGACGGCAAGCCTGATACCGCTACCTACAACACCATGACCCAGAAGGCTGCTGCCGACTACAAAGTCGCCGCCGCCAAGTGCACGGGCATGACTGGCAATGAGCGCGTGCTGTGCGTGGAAGAAGCGAAAGTGGCCCGCGCACGTGGCGATCTCGATGCCGTTGGCCAGTACAACAACACGGCCAAGGCGCGCCTGGCAGCGCGCACCGCGCTGGCCAAGGCTGAGAACGCCCTGGCGCGCGCCAAGTGCACGATGATGACCGGCACCGAAAAAGACAGCTGCATGGCCAGTGCCAAGAGCGCCCACACTGCCGCCCTGGCTGACGTCAAGGCCGACCGCGACATTCGCGTTGCCGGCGTCGCTGGCGTCGACAGCACCGGCCTGATTGCCAACACGGCCACGACCGACCCCAAGAAGGCGCGCGCGGTCGACCGCTGCGCCACCATCGGCGGTTCGCCCGATACTGGCTGCCTGATCAGCAGCAAGGACCGCAAGGAAGTCATGCAGGATACGCGCCAGGCTGGCGCCGTGGTGGCCAACAAGACGGAAAACCTGGCCGAACGTGCCGTGCGCAACACCAAGGAAGCTGCCGCCACCATCGCCAACAAGACCGAGAACGCCGTCGAGCGAATTGCCGAGCGTACTGACCGCGCCACCGACCGCGTTGCCGAGCGTACCGATAACGCTGCCGAGCGCGCCGACCGTGCCACCGACCGCATTGCCGAGCGTACCGAACGCGCTGTCGATCCGATCAACAGCAAGGCTGAGCTGGCCGCCGAGCGGGCCGAGAACCGGGCCGAGCGTGCCAGCGAGCGTGCCGAAAACCGCACCGACGTCACCGATCGCATCGGCAACAAGACCGAAGCTGTCGCCAACCGCGCCGGCAAGGCCATCTCCGATGCCGTGATCACCACCAAGATCAAGGCCGACCTGTTCAAGGAGCCGGAACTGTCGGCCATGGCCATCGACGTGGACACCGACAAGGGCGTCGTCATGCTCAGTGGTTTCGTTGCCAGCAAGGCTGACGCCGACAAGGCTGTCCGCCTGGCCAAGAGCGTGGAAGGCGTGACCCAGGTCAAGAGCAACATCAAGGTCAAGTAAGCCCCTGCCGGCTGACGGACCTGCGGCCCCGCAAGCGTGACTGCCATGCCCACTGTGGCACGGCGGTCACGCGGGCGGGGCCGCTTTTATTTTTTCTTGCCGCTCCCCCGTTCAACGGTATAATTTTCTGGTGAACAGACTAGAAGCCTTCGGATATATTGCCGCCCAAGCCGCGCGCGGGGAAATCAGCCTCCCGACCAGCGTCAACGCCGCCTTGCGCCTGCAACTGGCCCTTGACAACCCCGATTGTCACATTGAAGACGCCATCAAACTGGTGTTGGGCGAACCCCAGCTGGCCGCGCGCACGGTGGCGCTGGCCAATTCTGCCGCGTTCAACCGCAATGGCGATTCCACCATTACCAATGTGCGCGCAGCCGTCATGCGCGTCGGCTACCGCAGCCTGCAGACGCTGGTGGCCAGCCTGGTGGTGCGCCAGTTCGGCGCCCGCATTGTCGATCCCGCGCTGCGCGCCAAGGCCGGACAATTGTGGGAGCACACGGCGCACGTGGCGGCGCTGGCACAGGTCATTGCGCGCCGGGTCACCTTCATCAATCCCGACACCGCCATGTTTGCCGCCATCGTGCATGAGGTGGGCGGCTTTTACCTGCTCTCGCGCGCCGATGAATTCCCCGGCCTGCTCGATGACGATCCTGAAAAATGGGCCGAGCTGTGCGAAGAAGTGGTCAGCCGCGAAGTGCTCAAGAAGCTGGCCGTGCCCGAACTGGTGGCCAATTCCATCCTGGCGCTGCGCGACGGCTGGCTGACCATGCCGCCCAGTACCCTGCTCGACACGCTGCTGCTGGCCAACCAGTTCGCCCCGGTGGCGTCGCCGCTCGGCACGCCCGCCACCATGCCCGACCATGCCGACTCGGTACTGGACTTCGTGATCGACGACGCCACGCTCAAGAGCGTGCTGGCCGAATCGGAAGCGGAAGTGCGGTCAATGAGCGCAGCGCTGCTGGTCTGAACCACGCCGCTTAACTACGCGGCGCGCAGCCGGTACCACGCCAGCCCCACCCATTCGTGGGTGGCATAGAACGAGCGGTACAACGCACTGGCACTGGGCACCAGCATCATGGGCGAGAACGGACCGCGCGAATAAAACGCGGTCGGCGCCTCCACCACTTCCATTCCTTCCCTGGCAAAGGCGGCGCGCGAGCGCGGCATGTGCATGGCGTGCGTCACCAGCAGCACGCGGCGCACGCCTGCTGCCTTGAGCATGCGCGCGCTGAAAGCGGCGTTTTGCGCCGTGTCGCGCGAACGCCCTTCGATCCATGTCACCGGCGTGCGGAAGTCCTCACGCAGCACGCGCGCCATCGTCACGCCCACCGGCACCGCGCCCGGGGCCGACGATTGCAGGCCGCCGCTCACCAGCAGGGGCAGGCCGGTGGCATGCTGCAGCCGGGCGCCGTATTGCAGGCGCACCAGGGCGACCGGATCAGGCACGTCGGCGCCGTCGTATTCGGGCGCCCGCTCCACGCTTGCCGCCCCCAACACCACGATGGCCTGGGCGCCGGCCGCGCGCGGATCGTACAGCGGCGTGGTCATGTTTTCCAGCGGCCGCGCCAGCAGGCGGGCGCCGGCCCCGGTCGAGAGCACCAGCAGCGTGAGCGCGCCCGCGGCGATGGTGCTGCGCCCCGTGCGCGGCCAGCGCCGGCGCAGCAGGTAACCGGCCAGCATGAGCAGCAGCAGGCTGGTGGGAGGCATGAGCACGATGTTGGCGGCAAGGCTGGGCAGGCGGCTGAAATCCATGGTGGCAAGTAAGGAAATGGTGCGCAATTATCGCAGAGTCGGGTCCGCCTTACGGGCGCCCCGCTTTTTCCGTTCAGCGTACGATGTTTGCAAGTTGATAAAATTTGCAGGAGAGCACAATGAAATGGGAAGGCAATCGCGAGAGCGACAATGTGGTGGACCACCGCGGCAGTGGCGGGCGCCGGGGCGGCTTTGGGATCGGGGGCAAGTCGATCGGTATCGGCACCATTGTGCTGGCGCTGATCGGCTCGGCCGTGTTTGGCGTCAATCCCATGGAAATCCTCGATGCCATGGGCGGCGGCGGGGCAGGCGGCGGCGCGCCGGGTCAGCAGCTGCCGGCCCAGTCGGCGCCGGGTACCGACCGCCAGACCCGCTTCGTCAAGACGGTGCTGGCCGATACCGAAGACGTATGGGGCAAGCTGTTCGCGCAAAAAGGGGCGGTCTATCAAAAGCCGCAGCTGCATGTCTACACGGGCGCGGTCAGCACTGCCTGCGGCACCGGGCAAAGTGCCGCCGGGCCGTTTTACTGTCCGGCCGATTCGGACGTGTACATTGACCTCAGTTTCTACCAGCTCATGCAGCAGAAATTCGGCGTTACCGGCGAATTCGCCCAGGCTTATGTAATTGCCCACGAAATCGGTCACCACGTGCAGAACCAGCTTGGCATTTCGGGCCAGGTGCAGGCTGCGCGAGGGCGCACCTCCGAGCGCGAGGCCAATGAGATGTCAGTGCGCCTGGAACTGCAGGCCGACTGCTTCGCCGGCGTGTGGGCATTCCACGGCAACCAGGCCCGCGGCATCCTGGAACAGGGGGACGTGGAATCGGCCCTCAAGGCAGCGGCGGCGATCGGCGACGACGCGCTGCAGCAGCAGTCGCGCGGCCGCGTGATTCCTGACTCGTTTACCCACGGCACTTCGGCCCAGCGCTCGCGCTGGTTCAGCAAGGGCTTGCAAACGGGCGATGTGGAGCAGTGCAACACCTTCGACACGCGCCAGCTGTAACCGAGGGGTTTCTTGCGTGCAAAATGCTTGTGCCTTGGACGCGCTTGCGTAATACTCCGCGACAGTGTTCATTCAAGGGAGTCCAGCATGAAATCAGCGATCGCCAGCATTGTTGTGGTACTTGCAGCAGCCCAGTCCCTCGGGGCCAGCGCGGCCCCGGGCCAGGCCAGCGTGGCGGCCGGCCCGGCCAAACTGACCGAGCTCGTCAAGCTTGACCGCAGCAAAGGCAGCGGCCGGCTCGCAGTCACCGGCGATACCGTCACCATTCACTACAGTGGCTGGCTGTATGCGCCAAAGGCAAAAGACCAGCGCGGCCCGCAGCTCGACACCTCGCGCCAGGGCGAACCGCATACCTTCAAGCTCGGCGCCGGCGCCGTCATCAAGGGCTGGGACGAGGGCGTGCGCGGGATGCGGGTAGGCGGCAAGCGCACCTTGCTGGTGCCGGCAAGTATGGGTTTCGGCCAGGCTGGCCTGGGTCCCGTGCCGGGCGGGGCCAACCTGGTATTCGATATCGAATTGCTGTCCGTGAAGTGATGTCGGGATTTCTTACACTGTCATTTTGCTAGCACTGCAGTATTGACGGTTGCTTGATCGGCCGCATACCGACTAAGAGTTGCCGTCGGAAACTTTGCCCAATTGCTGCTCAAAATCAATTTTCACCTCTTAATTACCGGCAATTCTCACAAAATCTCTCCGGTGCCGTGGCGCGCAGGACGCAAGCGTCCTGTAGCAAAATTGCGTTGTGGAAAACATAATTTGTACCCTGAATGTTTTTGAGGCCTCGATCTGTCGGGAAAGCTGACACCTCCCTGACAATTCGCTGACGAATTTCTCTAAGTAACTGATCTTCAAAGAATTTTCCTCCTGGCACATTTCCTGCTCATCCATTGGCATGCACTTGGAGGTGCTGTAATTTTGGATGACTCACAATAATTAAGGGAATGACATGTTAGAGCGGAAATTTTCAGTAAAAAAACTGGTAGGCGGCACCGTTGCTGCTGTGGCACTGATGAGCACCTTTGCCTCGGCCCAGGCCGGCATCCTGACCGACCAGGTCATGACGCCAATGGTGGTCTCCGGCGCCCCACCTGATTCGCCGGGCGCGCGTGTCGATCCTAACACTGCCGATTCCAAGTTCTCGGGCGTGGTCAGCATCCAGATCCTCTCCGGCGGCTCGGGCTACATCTGCTCGGGCGCCCTGGTTGGCGCCCGTTCCGTCATTTCGGCCGGCCACTGCGTCGATATCGAAGGCAACGGCGTCAAGCTTGACCTCAATGCCCCAGGCAACGCCGTTAACGTGGTATTTAACGCCAGCACCGTGGTTGGCGATCCAGGCCGCGCCGTGATTGCTGCCAGCGCCGTATCGATCCACCAGGACTACCAGGGTTTCGGCAACTGCCCAACCGGCGTGTCGGGTTTCTGCGTCAACGATGACGTGGCCGTGATCACCCTGTCGAAGGATGCACCGGCCGCTGCCAAGATCTACAAGGTTTCGACCGCACCCGTCACCCCAGGCACGCGCATCATGATCGCCGGCTATGGCACCTCGGGCAATGGCCACGATGGCCACAATGTGAGCCCTTCCTACCGCATCAAGCGTACTGGCCAGAACTACATGGACACCTACGCTGGTGACGATGAAAACGGCTGGGGCGGCAAGCCAGAGATTTACTACGCCGACTTTGACGGTGTTGACGCCAACGGCGTTCTGCGCGACACCTTCTGCGAATGGGAAATCCTGTGCTCGCCAATTCTGCCTAACCACATCGAAGCGAACATTGGCGGCGGCGATTCGGGCGGCCCATCGTTCATCGAAATGTACGGCGAGATGGTCCTGGTTGCCAACAATACCTTCGGCAACCGCGCCGGCTACACCTCCGGCGCCTTCGGCAGCTACTTCGGCGGCATGATCCTCGGTTCGTACGCTGATTACCTGGTCCAGGCGACCAACGGCCGCATCGCCCTGGTTCCTGAGCCAACCGGCATCGCCCTGTTCGGCCTGGGCGCACTGGCCCTGTTCGGCGCCCGTCGCCGTTCGATCAAGAAGTAATATCGGCTGTCGGCCGCTTGGCGGCCGCCGCCATGACCCCCACGAGCTGGCGACAGCTTTTGGGGGTTTTTTCATGGTCCGACCGGCTTTGCGCCGCCAGGCGAGGGTGAAACCGCCGGGCCAGCCAAAAAAAAAAGTATTTCCCGGAACGATCACATAGAATGCCAACTCGCCCGCGCAGGCGTACAGGCACGGCCACGGCGGCGCCCATCGGCGTACCGGTTCCAGATCAATGCTCCCACCAGGGTGAAGACCCTGCATCTAGCGAAGAGGTTTTACATGGAAAGTTTCATCAGCAGTCTTAACGGCATCATCTGGAGCCAGGGCTTGATTTACCTGTGCCTCGGTGCCGGCTTGTTTTATTCGATCCAGACACGATTCGTCCAGGTCAGGCTGTTCAAGGAAATGCTGCGCCTGCTGTTCAAGCGCAAGGAGTCGACGGCCGGCATCTCCTCCTTCCAGGCGCTGGCGGTCTCCCTCTCCGGCCGTGTGGGGGTGGGTAATATTGCCGGCGTGGCGGCAGCGATCGGCTTTGGCGGTCCGGGCGCAGTGTTCTGGATGTGGGTCGTGGCCTTCCTCGGCGCCAGCACCGCGTATGCAGAATCCACGCTGGGCCAGCTGTACAAAGTGGAAGAGAATGGCCAGTACCGCGGTGGATCAGCCTATTTCTTCGAGCGCTGCCTCGGCTGGCAATGGCTGGGGATTGTGTTTGCCATTGCAGCGGTGATTGCCTGCGGCATCTTCCTGCCCGGCGTACAAGCCAACGCGGTCGGCAATGCAGTGACCCAGGTCTTTGGCGACGGCGTCATGGTCGACACTTTCCTGGGCCCTGCCGGTACCTACAAGCTGATCGGCCTGGGCGCCATTCTCACACTACTGGCGATCATCATTTTTGGCGGCATCAAGCGCATCGCCCAGTTTGCCGAATTCGTCGTTCCCTTCATGGCACTTGGCTACATCATATTGGCGCTGATCGTCATCGGCATGAATGTCGACAGGCTGCCTGCCGTGTTTGGCCTGATATTTTCGGACGCCTTCACCGCGCAGGCCGGCTTCGGCGCGGCCATCGGCTGGGGCGTCAAGCGCGGCGTGTATTCCAATGAGGCAGGGCAGGGCACCGGCACCCATGCCGCCGCCGCTGCGGAAACCGAGCACCCATCGCAGCAGGGATTGGTCCAGGCGTTTTCCATCTACGTCGACACGCTGCTGGTGTGCACCGCAACCGCGCTGATGATCCTCATCACCAACCAATACAATGTGCAGGGAACGCTGCCTGCAGGTCAATTCATTGTCCAGAACCTGCCTGCCGCCACGGAAATCGGTTCGGCTGCCTTTACCCAGATGGCGCTGCAGACCACGTTTGGCGGCTTCGGTCCCGTCTTTGTCGGCCTGGCCCTGTTCTTCTTTGCCTTTACCACCATCCTCGCCTATTACTACATTGCCGAAACCAACATCGCCTACCTGAACCGGTTCTTCAAGCGCGGCGTGCCGCTGGTGCTGGTCAAACTGGTGATCATGGCCATGGTTGCTTACGGTACCATCAACAGTGCCGGCTATATCTGGAACCTGGGCGATATCGGTGTTGGCCTCATGGCGTGGATCAATATCATCGGCATCCTGTTGATCTTTTTCGTTGCCAAGCCCACCATGCTGTGCCTGCGCGACTACGAGGCGCAGCTCAAGGCAGGCGGGCCGATCACGTTCGATCCCATCAAGCTCGGCATCAAGAATGCCAGCTTCTGGGAGCGCCGCGCGGCCGCGCGCAAGCAGTAAGCAATCATTGTGATGACAGATGCGCCAGCTGAGGGGCGCATCGCCTTCGCCTAATCTAGTCAGTCGGGAGCGTGCATGCTGGTCGATATCACCCTGGTCGTCGTTGGTCTTGTGGTGCTTGTGATCGGTGCCGAGGCACTGGTGCGGGGCGCCGCCTCGCTGGCGGCGCGGCTGAACATTCCGCCGCTCGTCATCGGCCTGACTGTTGTCTCGTTCGGCACCTCCGCGCCGGAACTGACCGTCAACCTGATTGCGGCATTCAACGGTTCACCCGACCTTGCGGTGGGCAACGTCGTTGGCAGCAATATCGGCAACATCCTGCTCATTCTCGGCGTGTGCGCCATGATTGTGCCGCTGGAAGTCAAGTCCTCGACGGTGTGGAAGGAAATCCCGTTTGCCCTCCTGGCCGTGGTGCTCGTGCTCATCATGGGCAATGACGCGTTCTTCGACGGTTTCGGCTACAACGCGCTGACACGGACCGATGGCATTGCGCTGCTCTCCCTCATGGGTATTTTCATGTACTACGTGTACGGCCTTGCCATGAGCGAACGCGGCACCGCGCAGGAAATCAGCGACGTGGGCGAAGAGATCAAGACTTTTTCGGTGCCGGTATCGGCCGGCCTGACCCTTGCCGGCCTTGGCGGCCTGGTCTTGGGCGGGCATCTGCTCGTCACCGGCGCCGTCAACATAGCCAAGGCCGCTGGCCTGTCTGAAGCCTTGATCGGGCTGACCATCGTTGCCATTGGCACATCGCTTCCGGAGCTGGCGACCTCGGTCGTGGCAGCATTGAAAAAGCAGGCGGACATCGCCATCGGCAATATCGTCGGCTCCAATATTTTCAATGTATTTTTTGTGCTTGGCGCCACCAGCACCATCACCGCCTTGCCCATTAACGCTACCCTGACAATCGATATCCTGGTGTCGGTGGGCGCTACCGCCTTGCTGCTGCTGTTCATGTTCACCGGCGGTCGCCATCGGCTGGTGCGCTGGGAGGGGGCGCTGTTTCTGGCGCTGTACGCCGGCTACCTCGGCTACCTGATCAATCGCGGCTGACCCTGGCCGCCGCCGCGCGAGGTGCCAACATATGCTTAGCGCAAGCCGCTGGCCAGGCGCGGCGAGGACAGCAGCTGCTTGAATGCGGCCCAGCGCTGCGCGCGTGCTGTTTCCGGGTCCTTTGACGTGCTGTGGCGCTCGATATACGCCTTTACCAGATCGGCACCCAGGTTGTAGTTAATGACATAGCTGCGGTTGGCATCGTAAAACGAGACCCGCTGCGCCGCTTTCTCGGGCGGGTACAGCTGCACATTCACCAGCCACTCGATGGTTTGCTCCTTGTTCCACTTGCCTTCGAGGTAATGCATGGCGGCGTCATTGTCGGCATAACTGAGTTTGGCCGTCAGTTTGCGCAGCTGGGCGTATTGATCGGCCAGCGCAGGGTCAATGCCGGCCATCGGGAACAGCACTGTTTTTTCAAAAGCCAGGCGTTCTGCATCGGTGAAGGCCATGTCGATACCGTAGTTGGCGCTGCCTTCGGCAATCAGGGACATCGGCGAATACAGCGGATAGACGCGGAACTCGGTCCACTTCCTGTCATTGACCAGCGTTTTTTCCAGCAGCGCGTTGTAGGCATGGTGGCCGGGGTAGCCTTCGTGGCAGCCCAGGTCGACGGCGCGGTCGACGTAAATGGGGAACTCGGTGTTTATCTGAATCAGGCTCTGGGAATTGCCCTTGTACCAGTTGTAGCCGCTCCATGGTTTGTTGGTGACAAATTCAAGCGCAAAGTTTTCATTGGCCGGCAGCGTGATGTACCTGGCCGTGCGTTCGCGGCACGCCTTGATGGCCGCATCGAACACGGGCTTGAGCTTATCCTTTGGAATGACGAACTTGCTGCGGTACGCCGCCAGCCGCTCGCTGACCGTGCCACTGCCGGGCAGCATCTGGTCGATCTGCCTGACGATACGCTGATAGTAGGCGCGTTCGTGGTGCGGCGACACCGCGTCATACAGCTGCCTGCTTTCTTCGTCAAACTTGAACTTTTTGCCGCTCAACATGTCGATGCGGGTGAGCATGGACTGCAACTGCTTTGTCAAAAAAGCGATGCGCAGGGCCTCGTCGGCATTGGCCGGGCGCTGTGGCGCCAGTTCCTTCAGGGCCAGTGCGATCTGCGCGCGAATTGCCGGCAAACCCTGGCGCTCCTTCGTTACTTGCTCCTGTAATTGCGGCGGGCCGTAATACGCGTCCACGTAGGCCGGATCATGCACGCCGATGGCGAGAACCAGCTTGGTGTAGCGCTCAGCAATATCCTGAACAGTTGCGGCAAAAGCGCTGCCGGCAAATGCCATGGCGACGACGGCAAACAAGGATTTTTTCATGGACAAATCTCGAGTGGAGGTTGCGCCATTATGCATGAGGTTTTGGCAGGCGCTCTCGAAACTCGGGCGATGGCAGTCTTGGAACATGGCCGCCAGAGAGCGGGCAGAATGCAAAAAGCCCACGAACCGAAATTCGTGGGCTTCTTGTGTATTCGTGGTAGGCCGTGCGGGATTCGAACCTGCGACCAACGGATTAAAAGTCCGCTGCTCTACCAGCTGAGCTAACGACCCGAAGAGGCAGCATTATAGCCGACGTTTTCGATTTCCGCTAGGCAGTTTTTTTGCGCGTGCTGGGGCGCTCCCGCTCTGCCACTTAATTGGTCAGCTTGGCCGTGACCTTCAAGACTTCTTCGGCCGTGGTCACCCCTTCCATGATCTTGTAGGCACCGGCAATGCGCAGCGGCTTCATGCCGTCTTCCACGGCGCGGGCCCGCAGCGCGTTCAGGTCGGTCTGCGCGCCGATCATGCTGGTAAAGCCTTCCGAGACGGTCAGCAGCTCGTACAAGCCGGTACGCCCGCGGTAACCCGTCTGGCGGCATTCGGGGCAGCCGATTGGCCGGTACACTTTCTCCGGCTTGGGCAGCTTCCAGGCGCCGCCAATGCTGTCCCACACATCGTCCTTGACCTCGCCGTCATCCTTCTTGCAATGCGGGCACAGGGTGCGTACCAGGCGCTGCGCCATGATGCCGATCAGCGTCGCTTCCAGCAGGTAGTGCGGCACACCCAGTTCAAGCAGGCGCATCACGGCCGCCGGCGCATCATTGGTGTGCAGGGTGGACAGCACCAGGTGGCCGGTCAGCGCGGCCTGGATTGCCATCTCGGCCGTCGCCAGGTCGCGGATCTCGCCCACCATGATGATGTCCGGATCTTGCCGCATGAGCGCCTTGACGCCATCGGCAAACGAGAGGTCAATGCCCGGCTGCACCTGCATCTGGTTAAAGCTCGGCTCCACCATCTCGATCGGGTCTTCCACCGTGCACACGTTCACCTCCGACGTGGCCAGGGCCTTGAGCGTGGTGTACAGGGTGGTGGTCTTGCCCGAACCGGTAGGGCCGGTGACCAGGATGATGCCGTGCGGGCGCACCGTCAGGCTGTCCCAGCGCATCGCATCGTCTGTTGGAAAGCCCAGTTCCGGCAAGGTCTTGACCACGACTTCCGGGTCAAAAATACGCATTACCAGCTTTTCGCCAAAGGCGGTCGGCATGGTGGCCAGGCGCAGTTCCACTTCCTGCCCGCCCAGCGTGCGCGTCTTGATGCGGCCATCCTGGGGGCGCCGCTTTTCAATCACGTCCATGCGCCCCAGCAGCTTGATGCGGGCCGTCATGGCAATCATGACCACGGCCGGCACCTGGTAGACCTGGTGCAGCACGCCGTCGATGCGAAAGCGGATCGAGGCAATCTCGCGCTTCGGCTCCAGGTGAATGTCGGAAGCGCGCTGCTCGAAGGCATACTGCCAGAGCCAGTCAACAATGTTGACGATGTGCTGGTCGTTGGCGTCGAGCTTGTTCGACTTGCCCAATTCCACCAGCTGCTCGAAGTTGTTGCGCAGCGCCAGGTCCTGGCCCTTGGACTTGTTGGCGTCGCGGATCGACTTGGCCAGGCTGAAAAACTGGGAAATATACTGCGAAATGTCGAGCGGGTTGGCAATGACCAGTTCCACATCGCGCCGCGCGACCTTGGCAATCTCGCGTTCCCATTCGATGGCGAAGGGGTCGGCCGTGGCGACCACCAGCTTGGTCGGCGTCATTTCCACCGGCAAGATGTTAAAGCGCGCCGCGTAACTGGCTGACATCACGTCGGCCACCTTGGTGAAGTCGATCTTGAGCGGGTCGATCCGGATAAAGGTCAGCTTGACCTTGCCGGCAAACCATTCGGTGAGCACGTCCAGCGTCATCAAGCGGCCCGGCTCGCGTTCCGATACCAGCTTGCAGTGCGCCACGGCCGCCAGCGGGTGCATATTGCCCACCGCTGTCTTGAGGATGCCCTGGGCATGGGTGTAATGGGCCTTGACGGTGGACTTCTGGACGATGCCGTCTTCCAGCAGCCAGGTGAAGATGGTGTGCAGGTCGGTGGCCTTCGGGCGCGCCGGCCGCGCTTGCGGGGCAGCGCCAGGTGCAGCGGCGTGTGTGTCGACAGTCAAGCCAGTTCCTCCGGTTGTCACTGCATGGCGTCAAGCGCCGCCTTGATGCCCTTGACCCAGGTTTTCGCGGGCAATTTGGTGGCTGCGTGAATCTGCGCCGCGCGCGCGGCCAGGGCGTCCAGGTCCAGCACGGGACGCGACTGGAAGCAGATGGCCACTACATTACCATCATGCACCTCGGGCAGGCACAGCACATAGTCAAACGCGAATTTCATGGCCTTGATGTTGCGTGCAAAGCTGGGATGGTCGCCAAACAGGTTGACCGTCATGATCCCGCCCGGTGCCAGGCAGGCATGGCAGGCGCTGTAGAACTCGGGCGTGTCGAGCACCGGCCCGCGCGCGGTGGCGTCGTACAGGTCGCACTGCAGCACGTCAAAGGCGGCAAGGTTGGCCGGATCGCTGACAAAGTCAAGCGCATCCATTTCCAGCACATGTAGCCGCTCGTCGTTGGGCGGCAGCTTGAACATGGAGGCGCAGATGGCCAGCACGGACGGGTTCAGTTCCACAGCGCTCACGCGCGCTTGCGGAAACTGGCGGTAGCAGAATTTGGTGAGGGCGGCGGTGCCCAGGCCCAGCTGGGCGATGGCGCGCGGCTGCGCGATGAACAGCATCCACGCCATCATTTGCTGGGCATATTCCAGCTCGGGCCAGTCCGGTTTGCGGATGCGCATGGCGCCTTGCACCCATTCGGTGCCGAAGTGCAGGTAGCGCACGCCATCCTGTTCCGACAGGGTGACCGGGGCAAACTTGGGCTTGCGCGCCGGGCGGCGCGAGGATTCGACTTGTTCGATGGATTTACGTTTGATGAGCATAGAGTGACCTGGTTCGATCATCTATTATCCGGTGGGGGTTGCGTGCGTGCAAGCGAAAGCGCACGGCGCCTCCGCTCCTGCATGCCAAGGCCCCCGGCCAGCCAGCGCCTTGCCCGGATCAGTACACGTCCGGCTCGACCGTCACGCGCAGGCGGATGCGCTCGCCCGGATCGCGCTGGGTAAAGGTGGTGTAGCTGCGGCCGCGGTAGTCGTACGTCACGTCATAGCCGGTGGTGCGCGACTCCCACGCGTCCACCGTGCGGCACTGGCGGATTGCCTGTTCTTGCGGATAATCGTTGTAGCGCTCATCCTGGCGCCCATACCGGCGGTCATCGACGGGCTGGCCATTGTTGCTGATGCGGTCGCCCGCCATGGCACCGGCCACCGCGCCGATGGCCGTGGCGGCCGCGCGGCCGCTGCCGCCGCCCACCTGGTTGCCGATCACGCCGCCGGCAATGGCGCCAAGGATGGCGCCGCCGGCGTTGCGCTGGGGCTGCTGGTAGCCGCGCTGCTGATGCGGCACCGGAACGTATTCGGTGCGGCATTCCTCGCGCGGCTGGCGGATCTGTTCCACCCGCGGCTGGGCGCGGATGACGCGGCCATACTCTTCAAACTGGGCCGCCTGCGAGGGCAGGGCGGTGGCGCCAAGGGAGCAGAGAATCAATGCAGTGTGCAGTTTCATGGTGTGCCTTTCAGTCAGGACGGCGTGTGGGACATCTGGCTTTTCGCCATGGTGATATGGTATCGCTGCCGCCGCTGTTGTCACGATCTCCCTAGCAACAAGATGTAACAGCTGGCATGCATATGGGGAGGGCACCGCAAAATGGCGGGGCTTGTTCGTTTTCTGCCGCTAGTTTTAGGTAAAACCTTCTGATTATTAACAAATATTGCGTTTGAAATCACATTCGGGTTGATTCACGTTACACAAAACGTTACCCTTATACGCGTAGGGGGTATATTGGCGCGTGGCAACCATAAGTCACGGCATTCGCATCTTGAAAGCTGGCTCGACACACAGGACGACTGAGGGAATAATGAGTTTGTTGATAACAGTGCCGCCCAACCTAGTGCAGTCCATCCGTGCTTTCCGTGTCGTGGAATTGCAGGAGGAAGCCGTGCGCCTTGGCCAGCACTTTCTCTACGCTCATTGCGCCAATACCCTGACCAAGCAGCAAGTGTGCGCCCGCATTGGCGAAAGCTTTTACTTTCCCAAGCCGGCAGGCAAGAATTTTGATGCCCTGCGCGAGTCCCTGACCGAGACCATCAACAAGGCCGGTCCTCAGCCCGGTTTCATTGTCGTGATCGAGCAGTTACCCAACACCCAAAAGTTCGACAAGGAAGCGCGCGAAACCCTGCTCGACGTATTTCGCGATGCTGCCGATTTCTGGGCCGAAAAGAAGGTCCCGTTTCGCGTCTTTTACTCGTTCGAGTAAGGTCTCGCCCGGCGCGGCGCGCTCTGCTGCGCTGCAACATATTTAGTTCCTGAGGTTGGATCGGTCCGCTGCTCGGGGTACAATGCCGCCTTATGAAAAATATTGTCATCCTCATTTCCGGTCGCGGAAGCAATATGGAAGCCGTCGTGCATGCCGCGCGCAATGAGCAGTGGCCGGCCCGCATTGCCGCCGTGATCAGCAACAGGGCCGATGCCAAGGGCCTGGCGTTTGCCGCCGCCCATGGCATTCCGACTGCGGTGGTGGCCAATAAGGCGTACCCGAGCCGCGAACAGTTCGACGCCGCGCTGCAGCAGGTCATCGACGGCTTTGCGCCCGACCTGGTGGTACTGGCCGGTTTCATGCGCATCCTGACGCCGGCCTTTGTGGAACACTATGCCGGTCGGATGCTCAATATCCATCCCTCGCTGCTGCCCCTGTTTCCTGGCCTGCATACACACCAGCAGGCACTGGACGCGGGCGAGACGGTCCACGGCGCCACGGTCCATTTCGTGACGGCCGAACTCGATCATGGTCCCGTGGTGGACCAGGCGGTGGTGCCGGTGCTGCCGGGCGACACGGAAGCATCGCTGGCCGCGCGCGTGCTGGTACAGGAGCATGTGCTGTATCCGCGCGCCATCCGCATGTTTATCGAGGGCCGGCTCACGATTGACAATGGCACCGTGCAGATTGCAGCGGCGCCCGGGGTACCGGCCACGGCGAGCGCCTGAAGCACGGCTCACTACCGCAGATACAGCAAATACAGTACTACTAACCGAAGGAATTCCATGAGATTGCCACCAGCAATACTCGGCAATACAGAAGAAGTATTGCGCGAGATCTTGCGTTTCACGGCCCCGGCCGACACGACCTTGTCGCGCTACTTCAAGGACCACCCGCGCCTGGGCGCCCGTGAGCGCGGCGCTGTTGCCGAGGGCATCTACGCGATCCTGCGCAACAAGTCCTTCTTTACCGATTTTGCCGAAGCAGGGCAGAGCCCGACCATGCGCCGCCTGACCATCATGGGCCTGGCCGAAGCCGTGGGTGCCGAGTCGCTGGGCGGGCTGACGGAAGAAGAAGCTGCCTTCCTGGAACGCATCAAGGGCATCGACCGCAGCCTGATGCCGCCGCAAATGCGGGCCAACCTGCCCAAGTGGCTGTTCGACAAGTTCGTGGCCCAGTACGGCGAAGCCGAGACGCTGGCCCTGGCCGACGCCCTCAACAAGCCGGCGCCGCTGGACTTGCGCGTCAATTCCATCAAGGCCACGCGCGACGAGGTCGTGGCGGGACTGGGCGAAGCGCCGATTCTGGCCGAACCCATGCCGTATGCCCCGTTGGGCCTGCGCGTGCACAAGAAGCCCTCGCTGCAAAACCTGCCGCTGTTTAAAAGCGGCGCGATTGAAGTGCAGGATGAAGGCAGCCAAGTGCTGTCGCAGATCGTCGGCGCCAAGCGCGGCGAGATGGTGGTGGACTTTTGCGCCGGCGCCGGCGGCAAGACGCTGGCTCTGGGCGCGCTGATGCGCAACACGGGCCGCCTGTACGCTTTCGACGTGTCCGAAAAGCGCCTGGCCAAGCTCAAGCCGCGCCTGGCGCGCAGCGGCCTGTCGAATGTGCATCCGGTCCAGATTGCCCACGAGCGCGACGCCAAGATCAAGCGCCTGGCCGGCAAGATCGACCGCGTGCTGGTGGACGCACCCTGCAGCGGCCTGGGCACCCTGCGCCGCAATCCTGACGTCAAGTGGCGCCAGAAGCCCGACGCCGTGGGCGAGATGCAGCTCAAGCAGGCGGCCATCCTGGACGGCGCCGCGCGCCTGCTCAAGGGCGGCGGACGCCTGGTGTATGCCACCTGCAGCCTGCTTGATGAAGAGAATGATTTCATCGTGCAGCAATTCCTGGCTGCGCATCCCGAGTTCGAGCTGGTGCCGATGCACCAGGTGCTGGCCGAGCAAAAGATCGCGCTGGACATGGGCGACTACCTCAAGCTGCTGCCGCACAAGCACCAGACCGATGGCTTCTTCGCTGCCGTGCTGCAGCGCAAGGCGATCGAGAAGAAGGCCAAGGCAGTGCCGGCAGACGAGGCTGACGCCGACGCCGACGCCAGCAACGCAAGCAACTGAAGCGGTCCATGGCGTTCTCGAACCTGTTGGCCGACCTCATCAGCGACTTCAACAAGCCGAAAATTGTTTGGCAGGCGGGCATCATTGCTGCGTGCGCGCTGATAGGCTGGTTGCTGGCGCGCGTGGTGCGTGGCGCCTATGCCGATCCCAATGGCCGCACCATGGTGCATCTGGGTGTCAGCAGCTTCGGCGACGTCTTGAGTCCGGCCTTCATTGCCGGCCTCATTGCTGGTTCGCAGTGGTTTGCCAAGCCGTATATCGGCAACGCCCATCTCCTCAAGGCGGCCTTGCCCGTGTTCGGCTCGCTGGCCGTGATCCGCCTCGCGTTCTACCTGCTACGCGGTCCGGTGGCGCGCCGGGGCGCGGTGGGCGCTGCCCTGGTCACGTTTGAAAAAATCTTCGCCATGCTGGTCTGGTTCGGCGTTGCCTTGTATCTGACCGGTTTGTGGGTCGATGTGGTTGACTTCCTCGACAACACCACGCTGCCGCTGGGGAAGAACAAGGTGGCGCTGTCGACCATCCTGCAGGCCGCGGTCTCGGTGGGCGTGTTGCTGATGGTCGCCATGTGGGCAGGCGCGGCCATCGAATCCCGCCTGATGGGCATGGCCGGCCTGCACACCTCGCTGCGGGTGGTGATGGCGCGCATGAGCAAGGGCGTGCTGATCGTAGTGGCGGTGCTGGTGAGCCTGTCACTGGTGGGCATCGATCTCACCGTGCTGTCCGTATTCGGCGGCGCCCTGGGTGTGGGCCTCGGTCTGGGCATGCAAAAGATCGCCAGCAATTATGTGTCCGGCTTTGTCATCCTGATCGAGCGCAGCCTGACCATTGGCGACATGATTTCGGTGGACAAGTACACCGGCAAGGTGACCCGCATCAATACCCGCTATACCGTGCTGCAGGGCCAGGACGGGGTGGAAACGGTGCTGCCCAATGAAATGCTCATTTCCGGCGCCGTGCAAAACCAATCCTTGTCCCATTCGACCGTGCAGCTGTCGACCACGCTGACGGTGGCGTCCGATTGCGACCTTGACGCCGTCCTGGCGCTGCTCGAATCAGTACCGCGTGGCATGCCCCGCGTGTTGGAGCAGCCCGCCCCCAGCGTGACCATCAAGAAGCTCAGCGCTGCCGGCCATGAACTGGAACTGGGGTTTTGGATTGGGGATCCCAACAACGGCCGCGGCAGTGTGGTGTCTGAAGTCAACAAGGCCATTTACGGCCTGATCCGCGCTGGCCGCATCACCCTCGCTTAAGCGCCTCCATTGCCTGATGATTAAGGCACGCTCGTATTGCCCGCCATGATGATGTAAGGAACGGTAAATCATTCGGTCCATCGTGCCGTGCGTCACTGTATGCGCGTAAAATAGAGGCTGCCTTCGGTTTTGTCGGAGAAGGATGTTCCGGGTGCTTGCAGCGCCCCTATCTTGGAGTACTAATGGATTTGTTAAGTTCGATTGTTGATTTCCTCTCGAATGGACTGGTTGGCCTGACCGCCTGGCAGGTTGTCGGCTATACGCTGGTGGTGACGCACATCACCATCGCCAGCGTGACCATTTATCTGCACCGCCACCAGGCCCACCGCGCGCTCGACTTGCACGCGATTCCGAGTCATTTTTTCCGCTTCTGGCTGTGGCTGACCACGGGCCAGGTGACCAAGGAGTGGGCCGCCGTCCACCGTAAGCACCACGCCAAATGCGATACCGAAGAAGATCCGCACAGCCCGGTCACGCGCGGCATCCGCAAGGTCTTGTTTGAAGGCGCCGAGCTGTATCGGATCGAGTCGAAAAACCAGGAAACCATGGCCAAGTACGGCCACGGCACGCCGGATGACTGGATGGAGCGCAATGTCTACACCCGCTTCAGCTGGCAGGGCATTGTGCTGCTGGCAATCATCAATGTCGCCCTGTTTGGCGTGATTGGCATTACCATCTGGGCGATCCAGATGATGTGGATTCCCATTACCGCTGCCGGCATCATCAATGGCATTGGGCACTACTGGGGCTATCGCAATTATGATTGCGCTGATGCTGCGACCAACATCATCCCGTTTGGCATCTTGATTGGCGGCGAAGAGCTGCATAACAACCATCACACCTTTGCCACTTCGGCCAAGCTGTCGTCGAAATGGTATGAATTCGATATTGGCTGGTTCTACATCCGTGTGCTGGAAACGCTGGGCCTGGCCAAGGTCAAGAAAGTCGCGCCCAAGCCAAGCTTTGAGCACGGCAAGCTGGTGGCCGACCTGGACACGCTGCAGTCGGTGATTGCCAATCGCTACGACGTCATGGCCAAGTATGCCAAATCGGTCAAGGCAGCCTGGCACGAAGAACTTGAACACCTCAAGACCAAGGCGCAGCTCGAGTCGCGCTTCCTGAAGTCGTCGCGCAAGCTGCTCCAGCGCGAGCCTGCCAAGCTGGAGGCATCGCACCAGCAGCAGCTGGTGGAGCTGTTCCAGCATAGCAAGGCGTTGGAAACCATGCATCAGATGCGGGTCGAGCTGGGCGCCATCTGGGAGCGCTCGCATTGCACCCGCGACCAGTTGCTGCAGCAATTGCAGGACTGGTGTGCCCGCGCGGAAGCGTCGGGTATCAAGTCGCTGCAAGAGTTTTCCATGCGCCTGCGCAGCTACGCATAAGCTGTCAAATTTGCTGATCAACGGCTCCCGCGGGAGCCGTTTTCACGATCAACGGCTCCTGCGGGAGCCGTTTGCACATCTGTCTGCCGCAGGAGAAACGGGCGCGCGTTCTGCCGACAGCCGATCAATGGGCCACGCCGCATTGCGCCGCCTTGCCGGAAAGGTCTTGTTGTTTTTATGATCTCTTTTTTGACGATGTGACAATCCGCGAGTATTTACGGCAGAAATCGGCGCAGTATAGATTGGCTCGACCGTAGAACTTTCAACCTGACACTTGACGAGGGAGCGGACATGAAGAGACGTGACTTTCTTACGATAGCAGGGCGCATTGCTGCGACTGGATTGGCCGTACCCCTGGTCGGATGTCCCGGCCCGACGCCGACACCCACCCCGGCGCCGGGTCCAGCGCCGGCGCCCACCCCGGCTCCAACCCCGACGCCAGCGCCCAGAACAGCCAGTTACGGTGCCTTGCTGCGCACCCCCACGGAGCTGGCGGCAGTGCCCGCGGTGTACGGGAAACTGTCGGCCGCCGCGACGCTGCCGCCCGTGGTCGACTTGCGCTCCTCCGGCTTCCTTCCCCCTGTCGGCGATCAGCGCAGCCAGCCTTCGTGCGTGGCCTGGGCCGTCGCCTACACCACGGCGACATATTTGTCCGCGCAAATTTCCTCTGTGGCGCCCAGCGCGGCGTCGCAGCAGGCCAGTCCGGCCGACCTTTACGCAAAATTGCAGCGGCTCAGGCCAACTGCTTGCCGGGAAGGGACCCTGATAACGGATGCCTTTGACATCATGATCCGGGATAAAGTTGCCAGCCTTGTGGCAGCCCCGTACAGCGATGCGGTCTGCAGGGCACCGCTGGACGTGCGCCAGTTTGGCCTGGCCGGCTACCGGCGTATTGAAATAAGCAATCCTCAGGGGATCAAATCCGCGCTGGCAAACAATAAGGTTCTGGTGATCGGCGCCAGGATCTACTCGGATTTCGAAGCATTCGGCTACGGGCCGGCGAAAACATCGGTCTACCAGATTCGGGGAGCGGCCACCAATGGTGGCCACGCCATGGCCCTGGTGGGCTACGACGATGCGAAACAGGCTTACCTCGTCATGAACAGCTGGGGTAGCGAATTTGGTGATCGCGGCTATTTCTGGATGGATTACCAGTCATTCAATGCATCGGTGGCCGAAGTCTATGAAACGGATGGCATCGGATCCGGTCCCGTTAACCCGACCCCGGCGCCCAGTCCGACCCCGCCGGCAAGCGTGGCCATTACCAGCCTGATTGCAACGACACAAACCAATCCGTTTTATAACGTCGAGCTCATTTTCATGAACTTCGCCCTGACCGAACCCTTGTTCGTCACCAGCGTGGCCTTCATGTATGAAGACGTCACCGGACTGGGCATTCCTCCGTTCCAGAGCCAGTCCTTTCCCGTCGGCGTGTGGATGCTGCAGTCGTATGTGCAATTTTGGTACGGTCTTCCATACCGCTGGCCGCCTGGCCGCTACACGCTGGTGGTCGATGGGACCCGGCAATCCGGTCAGGCAGTGCGCGTTGCAGGTACTACCCTGTACGGAACCCGTTAGCACACGCTGAACGGGAGGCCATAACAAAAAAGCCGCTCACTGACGTGGCGGCTTTTTTGGTACTAACGCAAGACCGAATTACTTGATCTTGGTTTCTTTGTACATGACGTGCTTGCGTGCCTTGGGATCGAACTTCATGATCTCCATTTTGGCAGGCATGGTGCGCTTGTTCTTGTCGGTGGTGTAGAAGTGACCCGTGCCTGCAGTCGATTCCAGCTTGATTTTGTCGCGGCCAGTTTTTGCCATGATAGCTCCCTAATTAAACTTTTTCGCCGCGGGCACGCATGTCGACCAGCACGGCATCGATGCCGACTTTATCGATTACGCGCAGACCGGCGTTGGACAGGCGCAGGGAGACCCAGCGGTTTTCCGATTCTACGAAAATACGGCGATTCTGCAGGTTAGGCAAAAAACGACGCTTCGTTTTGTTGTTAGCGTGGGAGACGTTGTTACCAACCATCGGACCCTTGCCAGTTACTTGGCAAACACGTGCCATAGCGCACTCCTTGAAATAGTTCCAAACTTGGAAAAGAAAGAGTATAGCGTGAAAAGCGTCACCGAATCAATGACTTGTGAAAAACAATTGTGTCACAGGAATTTACGATATTTTACATTGTCCATGGTGCCGATTGCCGTGCATCACCATCGCGCCCATCGTTGACGGCCTCGCTTCCTTGCTCGCCAGCGGTGCCGCGGGTCCGCGCTCCGCTGCACTACAATTGACTGGGTAGCAACAATGACTGGAGGGCGCGATGTGGGAACAGGTATGGGCAACGATAGTGAAGGAATTTTCCGATCTCGGCGACGTGGGGGACATCACTCAGGTGTGCGTGCGCCTGACCATGGCGGTCCTGCTCGGCGCCGTACTGGGCTATGAACGGGAATCGGTCGGTGCCTCGGCCGGCCTGCGCACCCATATGCTGGTGTCACTGGGCTCGGCCTTGTTTGTCCTGATCCCTTTGCAGGCCGGCATGGAGCTGATCGATATCTCACGTGTCCTGCAAGGGATCACCGCCGGCGTTGGTTTCCTGGGCGCAGGCGCCATCTTGAAGTCGCATAGCGAAAACCAGATTACCGGCCTGACGACGGCGGCCGGCGTGTGGCTCACGGCTGCTGTCGGGGTGGCGGCCGGCATGGGCCGCGAAGGCACGGCCGTGCTCAGCGCGCTGTTTGCCCTGTTCATCCTCTCGTTGCTGCGTTTTAGCAAAGTTGACCATGATCAGCAAAAGAGTGAACATGAGGACCAGCGATGACGAAATGATCAACCACGCGCACGTCCACCAGGGCCAGGGCCTGCATCAGCGCGCGCGTGAGCTGCATGTCGGCCGCGCTCGGCTCGGCCACGCCGGACGGGTGGTTATGGGCCAGGATGACGCTGGCGGCGTTATGGCGCAGGGCAGCCTTGACGATTTCGCGCGGGTAGACGCTGGTGTGGGTGAGCGTGCCGCGCGACATTTCCTCGCTGGCGATCAAGCGGTTCTTGACGTCCAAAAACAACACAACAAACGATTCATGGGGTTGCCTTCCAATGCTCATACGCAAATAGGTGCTGGCCGCGTCGGGCGACGCCAGCGTGCTGCCTGCCTGGAGCTGTTCGGCAATGGCGCGCCGCGCCAGTTCCATGACTGCCTGCAGCTGCGCGTATTTGGCCGGTCCCATGCCGTGCACGCCGGCCAGCGCCGGCAGGCTGGCGCCAAACAGGCCCTGGATGGAGCCGAAATGCCCCAGCAGATCGCGCCCGAGCTCAACGGCGCTCTTGCCGGCCACCCCCACGCGCAGGAACAGGGCCAGCAACTCTGCATCCGACAGCGCCGCCGCCCCCTCCTTGATGAGCCGCTCGCGGGGGCGCTGCTGCGCCGGCCAATCCTTGATTGCCATTCCACCTCCCGATGAAAGCGCCAGCCCGCGACGCGGTACAATATCGGTTTGCACGCGCGAACCATCATCATGTCCATTGATTCCCCGGCCGTTGTCACGCCCACGGCCTACCTCACGCTTCATTATCGGCTTGCCACGGCCGACGGCACTGATCTTGTCACGACATTTGGCGGGAACCCGGCCACGCTGATGCTGGGCCAGGGCCAGCTCGCACCGTTTCTCGAGGAAGCGCTGCTGGGCATGCCCGAGGGCAGCCACCAGACCTTCCAGCTCGCGCCCGAGCGTGCCTTTGGCCAGCGCAACAATGAGCTGGTGCGCGATGTCTCGCGCGCCACGCTGGACGAGAATTCCGCGCCCGGGGCCGAGTATCGGGTGGGCGACCTGGTCGACTTTGCCGCCCCGGGTGGCGGCCGCTTTGCCGGCATCCTGCGCCAGTTGCGCGATGACGGCGCCACCTTCGACTTCAATCATCCGCTCGCCGGCCAGGCGCTGACCTTTGAAGTCAAACTGATCTCGGTGTTGTAAAGGAATTAGCCATGAATGAAGTCATTTTCGAGCGGCCCGGCGCGGCCACCTCGTCGAGCGAGATCCTGCTGGCCCAGCCGCGCGGCTTTTGCGCCGGGGTCGACCGTGCCATTGAAATCGTCGAGCGTGCCCTGCAGCAGTTTGGCGCGCCAATTTATGTGCGCCACGAAATCGTGCACAACGCGTACGTGGTGGACGACTTGCGCAGCAAGGGCGCCATCTTCATAGAAGACCTTGACGACGTCCCGGCCGGCAATACGCTGGTGTTTTCGGCCCATGGGGTGTCGAAGGCGGTGCGGGCCGAGGCGGAAGCGCGCGGCTTGACCATTTTCGACGCCACCTGTCCGCTCGTGACCAAGGTCCACGTGGAAGTGGCCAAGATGCGCCGCCAGGGGGCCGAGATCATCATGATCGGCCACGACGGGCACCCGGAAGTGGAAGGCACCATGGGCCAGACGGAAGAGGGCATGTACCTGGTGGAAACCGTGGCCGACGTGGCCCGGCTGCAAGTGCGCAATCCCGACAACCTGGCCTACGTTTCCCAGACCACGCTGTCGGTGGACGACACGGCCGACATCATTGCGGCCATCAAGGCGCGCTACCCGAATGTGATCGAGCCGAAAAAGGGCGACATCTGCTATGCCACCACCAACCGCCAGGAAGCGGTCAAATTCATGGCACCGCAGGTGGAAGTGGTGGTGGTCGTGGGTAGCCCCAACAGTTCCAATTCCAACCGGCTGCGCGAAGTGGCGGAAAAAATGGGGACGCCGGCTTACATGGTCGACAATGCCACCCTGATCCAGCCCCAGTGGATCGACGGCAAGCTGCGGGTGGGCGTGACGGCCGGGGCCTCGGCGCCGGAAGTGCTGGTCCAGGCCGTGATTGACCGCCTCAAGGAATTGGGCGCGCGCAGCGTACGCGTGCTCGAGGGCGTGGAAGAGAATGTCACCTTTCCCCTGCCCAAGGGCCTGACCGGGGCAGCTTAAGCCAAAAAGCGTGCTGTTTGGTAAATTAAATTTGGAACAGTTGTAATTTTCCGATATTACTTTTTACCAAACCTCGCTATCATGATGGCGCTCGGATTTATTGTCGCCGCAGAACTGTAAATATCTGCGGCGGTGCGCGGTTTGTTGTAGAACCATGAAACAAGGAGCGGCACCTCGGGGATATTTCCTCGGGTGCCGTTTTTGTTAGAACGACATAAAAGAGGCGCCTTCAACATGGATACCTTTATCCAACAGATTATCAACGGCCTGGTGCTGGGCAGCATGTATGCCCTGGTCGCACTGGGCTACACCATGGTCTACGGTGTACTGAACCTCATCAACTTTGCCCACGGCGACGTGCTGATGGTTGGCGCCATGGTGGGCCTGTCCATTCTCAAGCTGCTGGAAATGGTAGCGCCCGGCATGCCCGGCTATGTCAACCTGGCCATTGCCATCATCGGCGCCATACCGGTGTGCATGATCGTCAACGTCATCATCGAGCGCGTCGCTTACCGCCGCCTGCGCAATGCGCCGCGTCTGGCGCCGCTCATTACCGCCATCGGCGTGTCCTACCTGCTCATGACGTTTGCCCAGATGATCTGGGGCCGCGCACCGCTGTCGTTCCCGCAACTGCTCTCACCCGAGCCGATCGCCATCGGCGGCGCCCTCATTTCGCAAACCCAGGTCTTGCTGCTGTCCCTGGCCCTGCTGTCGATGGGCGCGCTGGCGCTGCTGGTCGAGCGCACCAAGCTGGGCCGGGCGATGCGGGCCACGGCGGAAAACCCGCGCGTGGCCGGCCTGATGGGAGTGGACGCCAACAAGGTCATCGTCGCCACCTTTGCCATCGGCGCCGCCCTGGCCGCCATTGCGGGGGTGATGTGGGGCGCGAACTATTCCTCGATCCAATACGCCATGGGTGCCCTGCCGGGCATGAAAGCCTTTTCGGCCGCCGTGCTGGGCGGGATTGGCAACATCTATGGCGCCATGATCGGCGGCATCGTGCTGGGCCTGATCGAAGCGCTCGGCGCCGGCTATATCGGCGACCTGACCGGCGGCTTCCTCGGCAGCCATTACCAGGACATCTTTGCCTTCGTCGTGCTGATCATTGTGCTGACCATTCGTCCATCCGGCATCATGGGTGAGCGTGTTGCCGACCGCGCCTGATTCATTAGAGGAATAACATGCTCACTTTCGACGTCGAACATAACCGGAAGAAGGCCTTTATCAGCATGGGTGTCGTGCTGGTCGTTGCCCTGATCTTCCCCTTCATTGCCCAGCTGTTCGGTAACGCCTGGGTCCGCATCATCGACATGGCCCTGCTGTACATCATGCTGGCGCTGGGCCTGAACATCGTGGTCGGCTTTGCCGGCCTGCTCGACCTTGGCTATATCGCCTTTTACGCGGTGGGCGCCTACCTGACCGGACTGCTGGCCTCGCCCCAGTTCGCGGCGCTGCTCGAATCGGTGATCTACCTCAATCCCGAACTCGGTGACGCCCTGGTGGCGGTGCTGGGCGAAGACATCCGCGACAACGGCATCCATCTGTCGGTATGGGTCATCGTGCCGCTGGCGGCAATCATGGCCGGCATCTTTGGCGCCCTGCTCGGCGCGCCAACGCTCAAGCTGCGCGGCGACTACCTGGCCATCGTGACGCTGGGCTTCGGCGAGATCATCCGCATTTTCATGAACAACCTGAACGACCCCATCAATTTCACTAATGGTCCCCAGGGCATCAACGGCATTGATCCGATCCGCGTGTTCGGCACCTCCCTGGGCGGCGAGGCCGGCTCCAAGGCCACCGTCTACATCGGCGAATTTGCCATGCCGTCCGTAAACGCCTACTACTACCTGTTCCTGCTGCTGGTCATCGCCACCGTCTTCATCACATCGCGCCTGCAGCACTCGCGCCTGGGCCGGGCCTGGGTCGCGATCCGCGAAGATGAAATTGCCGCCAAGGCCATGGGCATCAATACCCGCAACGTCAAGCTGCTCGCTTTTACCATGGGCGCCTCGTTCGGCGGCGTGGCCGGTGCCATGTTCGCCTCCTTCCAGGGCTTCATTTCGCCGGAATCGTTTTCGCTGACCGAATCGATTGTCGTGCTGGCCATGGTGGTACTGGGCGGTATCGGCCATATTCCTGGCGTGATCGTCGGCGCCGTGCTGGTCGCCGCCTTGCCTGAGGTGCTGCGCTACGTGGTCGATCCGGTCCAGATGTTCTTGTTCGGCAAAATCTACATTGAAGCCGAAGTGATGCGCCAGCTGCTGTACGGCCTGGCGCTGGTGCTGACCATGCTGTACCGCCCGGCCGGACTGTGGCCCGCGCCCAAGCATGAAGACCGTCCCGAAGCGGCCGAAACCAACAAGCAAGGTGCGTTCGACGCTTGAGGAAAAGAACATGACCCAGACCATTTTGCACATTCAAGGCGTAAACAAGCGCTTTGGCGGCCTGCAGGCGCTGACCGACGTGGCCCTCACGATTGAAAAAGGCCAGATTTACGGCTTGATCGGCCCCAACGGTGCCGGCAAGACCACCTTCTTCAATGTCATTACCGGGCTGTACCAGCCTGACACGGGCACCTTCGTGCTCGATGGCAAGCCGTACTCGCCCTCGGCGCCGCACAAGGTGGCCAAGGCCGGCATTGCCCGTACCTTCCAGAATATTCGTCTGTTCGGTGAAATGACGGCGCTGGAAAATGTCATGGTGGGGCGGCACGTGCGCTCTCACCAAGGCGTGTTCGGCGCCATTTTCCGGCATCCCGCAGCCAGGCGCGAGGAAGCGGCCATCAAGGAGCGTGCCCAGGAACTGCTCGACTTTGTGGGCATTGGCGCGTTTGCCAGGCGCACGGCGAAATTCCTGTCGTACGGCGACCAGCGGCGCCTGGAAATTGCGCGCGCCCTGGCCACGGACCCGGTGCTGCTGGCGCTGGACGAACCGGCCGCCGGCATGAACGCCACCGAAAAGCTGGCCCTGCGCGAGCTGCTGGTCAAGATCAAGAACGAAGGCAAGACCGTGCTGCTGATCGAGCACGACGTCAAGTTGATGATGGGGCTGTGCGACCGCATCAGCGTGCTGGAATATGGAAAGTTAATTGCAGAAGGCTTGCCGGCAGAAATCCAGAAAAATCCGGCCGTGATTGAAGCCTATCTGGGAGGTGGCCATTAATGACTGACACAATTCTCAAGATCCAGGGGCTGAAGGTTGCGTACGGCGGCATCAAGGCCGTCAAGGGCATCGACCTGGAGATTAGCAGGGGCGAGCTGGTGACGTTAATTGGCGCCAATGGCGCCGGCAAGACCACCACGCTCAAGGCCATCACCGGCACCCTGCCAAGCTGCAAGATCGAGGGCACGATCACCTACAAGGGCCAGCCGCTGAAGGATGTGCATTCCTTCCAGCTGGTCGAGCGCAAGCTGGCCATGGTACCGGAAGGGCGGGGCGTGTTTACTCGCATGACCATCCAGGAAAACCTGATGATGGGCGCCTACACGCGCAACGACAAGGCTGGTATTGCGGACGACGTCGACAAGTGGTTCACCGTGTTCCCGCGCCTGAAGGAGCGGGCAGGGCAGCTGGCCGGTACGCTCTCGGGCGGCGAGCAGCAGATGCTGGCCATGGCGCGCGCGCTGATGAGCCATCCGGAGTTGCTGTTGCTGGACGAGCCCTCGATGGGCCTGTCGCCGATCATGGTCGAAAAGATCTTCGAAGTGATCCGCAAGGTGTCATCGGAAGGCATCACCATCTTGCTGGTGGAACAAAACGCCAAGCTGGCGTTGGAAGCGGCGCACCGTGGCTACGTGATGGATTCTGGCGCGCTGATCATGAGCGGCAACGCGGCCGACATGCTGCACGACCCGCGCGTCAAAGCCGCCTATTTGGGCGAATAGCTCGTCCCAGCGCACCACCATCAGGCCCGCGCGGCCTGACCGCCCGCCCCAAATCAATTTCCCTATTCCAGGGTCAGACCACTTAAACGGGCCAAAATCAATTTCCCAACACCAGGGTCAGACCACTTAAACGGGCCAAAATCAATTTCCAACTCCAGGGTCAGACCACTTGGCACGCCGTCAGGAAAGTCTTTCGCCAAACTTCTGGAACATTAGTCTGAGCGGAGATCGCGGCGAATGGAATTAGGCGCAGACGCACACTGACCAAATTCCAGTGTTGCAAAATCATCGATTAAGTGGTCTGACCCCGAAGGTAATGGCGAGATCAATTTCTTATAGCCAGGGTCAGACCACTTCGGAGCGTCTTTGGAAAGTTTTTGGGCGAACTTGGTGAAAATTCGTGTCTAGAATTGCTGAGCCAAATTTGATTCATGCTAGCGGCGCCAGGGCCAAATCGCAGTGTTGCAAATTCATCGTTTAAGTGGTCTGACCACGAGGGGGAAGTGAGGTGTTGCAGATTCCTCGTCTAAGTGGTCTGACCACGAGGGGAGGCCTGACCACGAGGGGAGGCCACGCCGGGAAGGCAAGCCTGGCGTCACGACGTAAAAAAGCCGCGTACACGACGCGGCTTTTTGGGGACCAGCAAGCGGACGATTACTGCTTGGTGGCGCGGGCGGCGGCGCCCTGGGCGGCTTGCGCGAACTGGTTCATGGCGGTCGTGACGTTGGTCTCGACAGCTTCTGCAGCTTGCTTGGCAGTCTTGCTCAGGTGCTCGTAACCAGCGTTGGCGTTGGTCAGTGAAGCCTTGACCACGGCAACCAGGTTTTCGCTGCCGGCTGGCGCGTTCTTGGTCACTTCGTCCACCAGCGAGATGACTTTGCGGCTGGTTTCGGCAACTTGCTGCTCGGCGGCACGGGTGAATTCTGCCTGGGTGCCAGTGGCAATGGCCGCGACCTGACGACCGTAGGACATCGCCTTTTCAGCCGTTGGCTGCGCCTGGGCGCTGGTCAGCGAGAAAAATTCTTGTGGGTCTTTTGCCGACAGCAGCTGACGCGTGGTGGCAGCCGATTCTTCCAGCGTGGCCTTGACGGCAGTCATGTTCAACTCGACCAGCTTTTCCATGCCTTCGAAGGCTTTCGAGGTCAGGTTCGAGAACATGGCGAACTGCGATTCGAAGTTGGCTTTGGTGGCGTTCGAAAACTGCTCAGGGATTGCAAACATATGGTTTCTCCAATGTAGACATCGTTGTTGACAACTGCTTCTAGCGTTTCACGGCGGGCAGCGTGCCCAGGTGCATCAAAATGCATGGCTGACGGTGGATTGTGCAGCGCAACAAGGTCCATTCTACGCAGTTTGTTCAATGAGTCAAGCGAATCTTGTGCGGTGCACCATGGCGTGACGCATCGAATGTTTCGGGCGTTTTAAAGGTATTTTCGCTCGGCAATCGCCAGTGACAGATTGCATCGATGGCCTGTGGAAACGTCTTTCGGAAGGGCGTGCTAGACTGGGCTGTCCCGCCTGAGCACTCTAAGTGATCCAGTGCAATTTCTCATCAGCAGAACCGCCATCGCTTGATCTATGTCAATCTTTATCGCTAAAAATGTTGCGGCGCGACAATCGAACTTGGCCCGTGGTGTGATTCCCCTGTTTTTCGTTTTATTGTGGAGTACCGGCTTTATCGTGGCCAAATTCGGCCTGCCGTACGCGCCACCGCTGACCTTTATCCTGCTGCGCTGCCTGTGTGTGCTGTTGCTGCTGATGCCGGTCGTGTTGTTCTGGAAGGCACCGTGGCCGACGGGCCAAGTGGGCCACATTGCCGTGGCCGGATTGCTGCTGCAGGCAGGCTACCTCGGCGGCGTGTGGTGTGCGATCAAGCTCGGCATGCCGGCCGGCTTGACGGCCCTGATCGTCGGCATGCAGCCCATTCTGACTGCCGCTGCGGCGCCCCTGATCGGTGAATCGGTCCGCGCCCGCCAGTGGATCGGTCTCGTGCTGGGCCTGGCGGGCGTGGCCCTGGTGGTGTATGCGAAAATAACGCTGGTGGGCTTGTCCACGCTGGCCATTGTCTATTGCTTGCTGGCGCTGCTGTGCATCACGGCCGGTACCATGTACCAGCGCCATTATTGCCCTCGCTTCGATCTGCGTAGCGGGACCGTGATCCAGTTTGGCGCCACGGCGCTGCTGATGCTGCCCCTGGCCATGGCCTTCGAGCAGCTGGACTGGCGCCTGTCCTCGGTGCAGTGGACACCGCGCTTCATTGGCGCACTGTTGTGGTCTGTACTGGCGCTGTCGATCGGGGCATTGTTCCTGCTGTTTAAGCTGCTGCGGCGCAGCGAGGCGACGGTCGTGACCAGCCTGATGTACCTGACCCCGCCCACCACGGCCGTCATGGCCTGGCTGATGTTTGGAGAAGCGTTCAGTCTGCTTGGGGCGGCCGGCATGGCCGTCGCCGTGCTGGGCGTCGTGTGTGTTGTAAAAAAATAGGAGTAGCAATGATCGTGAGTCAAGAGCAGGACATTGTCGATGCGGCCATCACAAGCCGCCGGTCCATCCGCGCCTTTCTGCCCGACCCGGTGGCCCGCGAAGATATCGAGCGCATCCTGGCAGTGGCGGCACGGGCGCCGTCGGGCACCAATACCCAGCCGTGGAAAGTCCATGTTCTCACCGGCCAGCGCAAGGCTGACTTGTCGGCCGCAATCCTGGCCGCGCACGACAATCCGGCCGTCGCTGCCACCCACACCGAAGAGTACGCCTATTATCCGCGCGAGTGGGTGTCGCCCTATATTGACCGGCGCCGCAAGGTGGGCTGGGATTTGTATGCCCTGCTGGGTCTCACGCGTGAGGACAAGGCTGGCATGCATGCCCAGCATGGCCGCAATTACCGCTTTTTCGATGCACCCGTGGGATTGATCTTTACCATCGACCGGGTGCTGGAGCAGGGGTCCTGGCTCGACTATGGCATGTTCTTGCAAAACGTCATGATCGCCGCGCGCGGCAGGGGGCTGGCCACTTGTCCGCAGGCCGCCTTTACGCAATATCACAAGATCATTGAGGCGCAGCTGGCCTTGCCGGACAGTGAAATGGTAGTGTGCGGAATGGCGCTTGGCGTAGCCGATCCGTCCAGAATTGAAAGCACGCTGGTCACCGAGCGCGCAGCCGTGAGCGAATTCGCCCGCTTCCACGGCTGAGTGCTGATCGAACGGCCCGCCGCATGCGTCACGTCGGCGGCTTGCCATGTTCACCAGGAATGAGGTTGACCTTGGACTCAATCAATATGATTGCGATCACATAAAATATCGCTTCCATAATGAATCGTTGCGCTGCTGCAAAATTCGTGTCCCACACGATTGGATTCGCTTGCGCTCATCTGCTGCTTTGTTAGACTGCGATGAGCCTGCACCACTGCCGTAAAGGATTCCCCGATGTACAAGCTTGTTCTGAGCGCCCTCGTTTCCATGATGTTTGCCCTGACGCCACCGGCCAGTGCAGCGCGCGCTGACAGCGGTGTCAAGGTAACAAAAGTCAAGAAGGCCACTGCCGGCAAAGCCCGTTTCAAGCGGCGCGAGGCAGTTGCGCGCCAGTCGGCCGCACCGCGCGGCGAGAAAATTCGCCGCGTGATCACGGTGCGCGGCAAGCGCAAGGTGGTCTACCAGCGCGCCGAGAGCACCCGCACCTATGCGGCGCCCGTGGTGCGCATGACCGCTGGCGACCGCGCCGGCCTGAACCTGACGCGCGATCCGCTCGACCTCGCGTCGAGCGTGGCGCTGGTGCTGGACCAAAACAATTCTGAAGTATTGTTTGAAAAGAACGCCAATATCGCCTTGCCGATCGCGTCGATCACCAAACTCATGACCGGCCTGATCGTGGTGGAAGCGAACCAGGACATGGACGAAGTGCTGACGCTGACCGACGACGATGTCGACCGTGAAAAGTTCACCGGCTCGCGCCTGCGGCTGGGCACGCGCATGACGCGGGGCGAATTGCTCCATCTCGCATTGATGAGTTCTGAAAACCGCGCGGCCGCAGCCCTGGGGCGCAATTATCCGGGCGGAGTGCAGGGTTTTGTTGCAGCCATGAATGCCAAGGCGATCGAGCTGGGCATGATGGATACCCGCTACGTCGATTCCAGTGGCTTGTCGAGCCGCAATGTCGCCAGTGCGCGCGACCTGGGCAAACTGGTATCGTATGCTTATCAAAAGCCCTTGCTGCGCCAGTATTCGACCGATCCGAATTCGGTGGTCCATGCCGGTGGCCGCACCCTGCAGTACAACAATACCAACTACCTGGTGAAGATGCCGGACTGGGACATTGGCTTGCAAAAGACTGGCTTCATCAATGAAGCGGGACGCTGCCTGGTGATGCAGGCCATGATCCAGGGCCGCGCCGTGATCATGGTATTCCTCGATTCAAAGGGCAAGCAGTCACGCACGGCGGACGCCGGCCGCGTCAAGCGCTGGCTGGAGGCGTTCGTGCCCGAAAGCAGCATGAGCATTATCCGCTCACAGCCCGCCTCCGGTATAACCGAGGGTGGCTGAAATCTGGCGGGCGGTCGTCACCAGGTCGTCCAGCCATTCTTCCTGCAAGCGGTCGGCCGGCGCCGAGATCGACAGGCCCGCCACCAGCTTGGCCGAGTCATCATAAATGCCTGCCGCCATACAGCGCACACCCAGTTCCAGTTCTTCATTGTCGCGCGCATAGCCGCGCGTGCGCACCAGGCTCAGCTCCCGCTCGAGCTTGCCCAAATCCGTGATCGAGTTCTTGTTATGTCCCGCCAGCCCGGTACGGGTGGCGTAGGCGCGAATGGCTTTTGGTTCGTCCACCGACAGGAACAGCTTGCCCGTGGAAGTCAGGTGCAGCGGCCCGCGCCCGCCAATGGCGCGCACCACCTGCATGCCGGAGCGCTCCGAAAACGCACGGTCGATATACACAATTTCGTCGCCCTGGCGCACCGACAGATTGATGGTCTGCTGGGTCTTCTTGTGCAGCGAGCGCATGAAGTCGAGCGCCGCTTCGCGCACCGACAGGCGGCTCTTGACCACGTTGCCCAGCTCCAGCAGGCGCATCCCCAGGCGGTAGGTGCCCGGTTCGACCCGGTCCACAAAACGCGTGATCACCATGTCATTGAGAATGCGGTGCGCCGTCGATGGATGCAGTCCGGAGACCTTGGACAACTCCTTGAGGCTGACGGGGTCGGTATAGTTGGCCAGGGCATCGAGCAGGGCGACCATGCGTTCGATGACCTGGATCGAGGTCTTTGGCGCTTCTAGGTTGTCGATTTTCATAATGTGGTTGGTGCGGTGCGGTATTTAATTTACTTTATACCATAATGTGAAAATGTGCGACAGATCCGGCTGCGGACCGCTGGTCCGGCAACTCTCTTGTGGCTGCCGGTGCACAGGCCGGGCATAATGCGGCATTGCATGTCAAATTGAAAACGAGATCCCGATGGAACCTGTCAGCGAATTCAAAAGCAAACGAGGCCTGGGCCGTATCCTGCCTGCCGCCGGCTATGCCATGGACGGCTTGAAAGCGGCGTACCGCAACGAACACGCCTTCCGCCAGGAAGTGGTGGTGGTCGTGATTGGCGTGATCATCGCCATGTCGCTCAGCATTTCCGGGTTCCAGAAGCTGCTGCTGATTGGTTCCTTGCTGTTTGTGCTGATCGTGGAGCTGTTCAATTCCGCGATCGAAGCCATCGTCGATCGTATCTCCCTGGAACGCCATCCCTTGTCCAAGAATGCCAAGGATATGGGCAGCGCTGCGGTGATGCTCGCTATCCTGTTCGCCGCCGCCGCCTGGGCAGTGGTGCTGTACAGCCGCTTCTACTAAGTACGCCCGCCCACGGTCCGCCCGTTCAGCACTGGCGTGCCGGCGTGCCACATACTCCCATGAACGCCCGGGCGCAAGCCATGCAAGTGAGGTGTTGCGCTGCCCTGCGCAACAGGACACAATAGGTGTCTGGCTTTTTCGGCACGATTGCATTCTTTCATTCATTCATTTAACGGAGAAACATATGTCATTACGCCTTGGTGATACCGCCCCGGATTTTGAGCAAGATTCCTCTGTCGGGCCGATCAAGTTTCATGAATGGGCAGGCAATTCGTGGGTGGTCCTGTTTTCGCATCCCGCCGATTTCACGCCCGTGTGCACCACCGAGCTGGGCCTGACCGCCAAGCTCAAGCCGGAATTTGACAAGCGCAACGTCAAGGCAATTGCCCTGTCGGTTGATGCGACCGAGAGCCACCTTGGCTGGATCAAGGATATTGAAGAAACGCAGCAGACGGTGGTGGGTTTCCCCATCATTGCCGACGCCGACCGCAAGGTGGCCACGCTGTACGACATGATCCACCCCGAGCAGTCGGCCACGGCCACCGTGCGCTCGCTGTTCGTGATCGATCCGAACAAGAAGATCCGCCTGTCCATTACCTATCCCATGAGCACGGGACGCAACTTCGACGAAGTGCTGCGCGTCATCGACGCCCTGCAGCTGACCGATGCCCATACCGTGGCCACGCCGGGCAACTGGAAAGATGGCGATGACGTCATCATTCCGCTGACGGTGCAGGACCCTGACGTGCTCAAGCAAAAGTATCCGAAAGGTTTCACCGCTGTCCGTCCCTACCTGCGCGTGACACCACAGCCAAACAAATAAGCCCATCGGCGGACGGGCCGGGCAGTCCCGGTCCGGCCCCGGGAGACTGTTTCTGTCCCGCGCATAAGCAAATAAGCTTTCTGTCGTTTGCAATACTGCCGAGCCCCTTTACCCTTGCAGCTACTTTAGGGGCTTTGCATGAACACCACTTACATCATTTCCGGTTTCGCCGTTGGCCTGCTGGTCGGCATGACCGGCGTGGGCGGTGGTTCCCTCATGACGCCCATCCTCACGCTGATGTTCGGTGTCTCGCCCTCGGTTGCCGTCGGCACCGACCTGGCCTTTGCCTCCATTACCAAGACGGCGGGCACCTTCACCCACCGCCTGCGCGGAACGGTTCACTGGGATATCGTCAAGCTGCTGTGCATCGGCGCCTTGCCCGCTGCCGTGGCGACCACCCTGGCATTGAAATATTTCGGCACGGTCGACCAGCGTGTCGGCCAGTTCATCCGCTATTCCATTGCCGTGTCGGTGATGCTGACCGTGGTGGCCATCCTGTTCAAGGGCAAAATGCTGGCCTGGCTCAATGCCCATCCCGAGCGCCAGCTGCACGGGCAGTCGCTCAGCCGCGCCACCGTCATCGCGGGGGCCGTGCTGGGCATACTGGTCACGATCTCGTCAATTGGCGCAGGCGCGGTAGGCGCGACCTTGCTGGTCATGCTCTATCCGCGCCTTTCTTCAGCAGAGGTGGCGGGCACCGACATTGCCTATGCCGTCCCGCTGACCGCCATTGCCGCCTTCGGCCACTGGTGGCTGGGGTCGATCAATTGGGCCCTGCTTGGCATGCTGCTCATCGGTTCCCTGCCCGGCATTACCATCGGCTCGTGGTTTGCCCGCGCCGTGCCGGAAAAATTCCTGCGGGGCTTGCTGGCCATGACCCTGACCGGCGTTGCGTTCAAGCTGATGCACTAGCAGGAATTCGGTCGCCTCCTCATACAAAAACCGACTATGGAAATGAGGAAAGCTTCGTTTCCTTTATGACTTCTTAGTGCGAATATTAGATCTCATTAGATCAATACGTTATAAGAGGTCGTATGCCCACCATTCCACGCAAGCCGCCCCGGGTTCTTCCCGGTTTTGGCTTGTCCCTCGGCTTCGCTATTTTTTACCTGGCCCTGATTGTCCTGATCCCGCTGTCGGCGGTGTTCTTGAAAACCTTCACCATGACCTGGGAAGCGTTCTGGAGCGCTGTGACATCCGACCGCGTCATGGCCTCCTACCGCCTCAGCTTTGGCGCGTCCCTGATTGCCGCTGGCATCAACGTCATCTTTGGCGCCATCGTGGCCTGGGTGCTGGTGCGCTACCGGTTTCCCGGCAAGCGTCTGGTCGATGCGCTGGTGGACCTGCCGTTCGCGCTGCCGACCGCGGTCGCCGGCATCACCCTGGCGGCACTGTATTCGGCCAATGGCTGGATTGGCCGGTACCTGGAAGCGGTGGGCTGGAAGGTGGCATTCACGCCCGTGGGGGTAGTGGTGGCGCTGACCTTCATTGGACTGCCGTTCGTGGTGCGTACCGTGCAGCCGGTGCTGGAAGACGCCGAACGTGAACTGGAAGAAGCGGCGGCCAGCCTCGGGGCTACGTCGGGCCAGACTTTCGTGCGCGTCATCTTCCCGGCAATCATGCCGGCCATGCTCACCGGTTTCGCGCTGGCCTTTGCCCGCGCCACGGGCGAATACGGCTCCGTGATTTTCATCGCCGGGAATATGCCGATGGTCTCCGAAATCACACCGCTTTTCATTATCACCAAGCTGGAACAGTACGATTATGCGGGAGCGACCGCGATCGCGGTGGTCATGCTGGTTGCCTCCTTCCTCATGCTGTTGACGATCAACCTGCTGCAGGCCTGGACGCGCAAACGGGCGGGCAAGAAATGAGCGCCGCCATGAACAAACCATCGACCGTGCTCGAACCGGCGTGGGTCAGGCGCACGCTGCTCGCCATCGCTTTCGCTTTTCTCACGCTGTTCCTGCTGGTGCCCCTGGTGGCGGTGTTTGCCGAGGCGCTTGACAAGGGATGGGAAGCCTACGTGGCAGCGATTACCGATCCAGATGCCGTCTCGGCCATCAAGCTCACCTTGATTGCCGCCGCTATCGCGGTACCGCTTAACCTCGTGTTTGGTGTGAGCGCCGCGTGGGCGATCGCAAAGTTCGACTTCCGCGGCAAGAGTGTGCTGCTGACGCTTATTGACCTGCCGTTTTCGGTCTCGCCGGTGATTTCCGGCTTGATTTACGTACTTATCTTCGGCGCCCAGGGCTGGTTCGGGCCGTGGCTGGAAGAGCATGACATCAAGATCCTGTTTGCGGTGCCTGGCATCGTGCTGGCGACCGTGTTCATCACCTTCCCGTTCGTGGCGCGTGAACTGATTCCGCTCATGCAGTCGCAGGGTACCGAGGAAGAAGAGGCGGCGCTGGTGCTGGGCGCCTCCGGCTGGCGCACCTTCTGGCATGTCACCCTCCCCAACATCAAGTGGGGCCTGCTGTACGGCGTGATCTTGTGTAACGCCCGCGCCATGGGCGAATTCGGCGCGGTATCGGTGGTGTCCGGGCATATCCGCGGCCACACCAACACCATGCCGCTGCACGTGGAGATCCTCTACAACGAGTACCAGTACGCGGCCGCCTTTGCCGTCGCCTCGCTGCTGGCGCTGCTGGCGCTCGTGACGCTGGCACTGAAATCTTTGATCGAATGGCGCCTGCGCCAGACCGACCCGGTCCAGGCAGAGGCGCGCAATCTGGAGCACGCATCATGACCATTGAAGTACGCAACATCAACAAGCGTTTTGGGGACTTTGTCGCCCTCGACGATGTGTCGCTGCAGTTCCCGCAGGGTGAACTGACAGCCCTGCTTGGGCCGTCCGGCTGCGGCAAGACCACGCTGCTGCGCATTATCGCAGGCCTGGAGCATCCGGATGCGGGCCAGGTGCTGCTCGACGCACAGGATGCGTCGGCACGCCATGTGCGCGAGCGCCAGGTGGGTTTCGTGTTCCAGCACTATGCACTGTTCAAGCATATGAGCGTGTTCGAGAATGTGGCCTTCGGTCTGCGTGTCAAGCCGCGCAAGGACCGCCCGGGCGAGGCCCAGATCAGGGAAAAAGTCATGAAGCTGCTGGAGCTGGTGCAGCTGGACTGGCTGGCCGAGCGCTTCCCGCCGCAGCTCTCGGGGGGGCAGCGCCAGCGTATCGCCCTGGCCCGCGCACTGGCGGTGGAGCCACGCGTCCTGCTGCTCGACGAACCCTTCGGCGCGCTCGACGCCAAGGTACGCAAGGAACTGCGGCGTTGGCTGCGCCGCCTGCACGACGAACTGCATGTCACCAGCATTTTCGTCACGCACGATCAGGAAGAGGCGCTGGAAGTGGCCGACCAGGTGGTCCTGATGAACAAGGGCAGGGTGGAGCAGCTTGGCGCGCCGGACCAGGTCTACAACCACCCCGCTTCGCCCTTCGTGTTCGGTTTCCTGGGTAATGTCAATCTGTTCCATGGCCGGGTACACGAGGGAGTGCTGGCCAGCGGCGACGTCAGCTTCACCGTGCCCGATCACGCCGGCGTGCAGGATGGCCGCGGTATCGCCTACGTGAGGCCGCACGAACTCGATATCGACCGCTACACCCCTGGTGCAGAGGGCGTGGTCGTCAAGCTGCGCCGCGCGCATGCAATTGGTCCGCTGGCGCAGCTGGACCTGGAGCGCGCCGACAACGCCGAGCTCATTGAAGCGGTCATCCCGAACGAGCGCTTCAGCCAGCTGCAGCTGAGGGAGGGCGACACCCTGGTGGTGCGGCCGCGGCGCATGCATGTATTCGTGGACCAGGGAGCATCGATATGAACTTTCAACAACTGCGCTCAATACGCGAAACGGCACGCCGCGGCTATAACCTGACGGAGGTGGCCAACGCGCTGTTTACGTCGCAGCCAGGCGTGAGTCGCCAGATCCGCGAACTGGAAGAAGAGCTGGGCGTCGTTATATTCGAGCGCAACGGCAAGCGTCTGACCGGTCTCACGGAGCCGGGCAAAGGCATCCTCAAGATCATCGAGCGCCTGCTGGTGGAGGCGGAAAACCTGCAGCAGGCCAGCCTCGATTACGCGGGGCAGGACAGCGGCACGCTCACCATCGCGGCCACCCACACCCAGGCACGCTACGCCTTGCCGAAAGTCGTGCAGTCATTTCGCCAGGATTTCCCCGAAGTGCGCATCGCGCTCCAGCAAAGTTCTCCCGAGCATATCGCGCAATGGGTTTTATCGGGCAAGGCCGACATCGGCATCGCCACCGAGGGCCTGTCGCAGTTCCCGGATCTGGTGTCGTTCCCGTGCTATCGCTGGAGCCACCTGGTGGTGGTGCCGGACGGGCATCCCCTGTTGAACCGCACGCCGATCCGGCTCGAAGACCTGGCCGCATTCCCGCTCATTACTTACGACGTCGGCTTTACGGGCCGCGGTCATATCGATGCTGCGTTTGCAGCGGCGGGCGTGACCACCGACATCGTGCTGACGGCCATGGATTCGGACGTGATCAAGCAGTACGTGTCGCTCGGACTGGGGGTGGGGATTGTCGCTTCGATGGCGTTTGACCACGGCCGCGACAAGGGCCTACGCGCGGTGGAGGCTTCGCACCTGTTTGCGCCCAATGTCACACGGCTGGCGCTGCGGCGTGGAGCATACCTGCGCAAGTACGCCTACCATTTCATTTCGCAGTTCGCACCAGAGGTCTCGCGCGCCGAGATTGACCGGCTGGTGAACGAGGAAGCATTGCCGGGCCGCGATTGAAAGGGCGGCGTGGGTGTATCGCTGCCCTCAGGTCTCACGCGCCGGGATTGGTGATGCGCGCGTGAATCGCGCCGATCGCGTCTTCAACCTCCGCTGACAGCAGCGTATCGGCGGCATCGATGTTTTCCTTCAGCTGCGCCATGGTGGTGGCGCCGATAATGGTCGAGGCCACGAACCAGCGCGAATAGCACCACGCCAGTGCCATCTGGGCCGGGGTCATGCCATTGGCGCGCGCCAGCGCCGCGTACTCGGCCACCGCCGCCAGCACGGCGGGACGCACATAGCGCGGGCTCCAGTTGGCGGGAAAAATGGTCAGGCGCCCGTGCGCCTTCGGATTGTCAAGGTACTTGGCCGACAGCTGCCCGAACGCCAGCGGGCTGTAAGCGAGCAGGCTGACCTGTTCGCGATAGCAGGTCTCGGTCATCAGGCTCGACTCGAAGGTCCGCGCCGTCAGGTTGTACAGGTTCTGCACGGTGGCGATGCGCGGCAGGCCGTGCATCTCGGCCTGCTTGATGTATTCCGAAATCCCCCACGCGCTTTCGTTGGACACGCCCACGTGGCCGATCTTGCCTTCCTTGACCAGGTCTGCCAGTACCGCCAGCGTGTCTTCAATGGCCACGCAGTTGCGCTCGCGCGCGGGATCGAAATCGCTGGCCCCGAAGATCGGCACGTTACGGCTGGGCCAGTGCAGCTGGTACAGGTCGATATGGTCGGTCTGCAGGCGCTTCAGGCTCGCCTCCAGGGCGGCGCGGATGTTGGCCGCGTCCAGATTGTTCTTGCCGTCGCGGATCCAGTACATGGCCGGATTCGGGCCCGCCACCTTGGTCGCCAGTACCACCTCGCCACGACGCCCGCTCTTCTTGAGCCATGTGCCGATAAAGGTTTCGGTGCTGCCCTGGGTGGACGCGCGCGGCATCACCGGGTACATCTCGGCCGTGTCGATGAAGTTGATGCCGCGTTCGAGCGCGTAGTCAAGCTGACTGTGGGCGTGCGCTTCGCTGTTCTGTTCACCGAAGGTCATGCTGCCCAGGCAAACCTTGGACACCTTCAGTTCAGTGCTGCCGAGCTTACGCTTTTCCATGCTGCTCCCTCAGCGCCCTGGCGCAGTCGCGTACCAGTGCCGGCCCTGCATAAATGAGCCCCGAGTACAGCTGCACCAGCTGCGCACCGAGGCGAATCTTGGCCGCCGCATCGCGCCCGCTCATGATGCCGCCCACGCCGATGATCGGCACCGCATCACCCAGCTCCGCCTTGAGCGCGCGGATGACGATATTTGACAGCTCAAACACCGGCTCGCCCGACACGCCGCCCTGTTCGTTCCCGTGCTTGACGCGGTCGACCTTGTGGTGGCTGAGCGTGGTATTGGTGGCGATGACGCCGTCGATCTTGTGACGCAGGAGGGTGTCGGCAATGACCTTGATCTGGTCGGCCATCAAGTCTGGCGCGATCTTGAGCGCCAGCGGCACGTAGCGCTTGTGCTGGTCGGCCAGGCGCAGCTGCGCCGCCTTGAGAGTCGAGAGCAAAGCATCGAGTTCCGATGCGCCCTGCAGTTGGCGTAAATTGGCCGTATTGGGCGAGGAGATGTTGACCGTCACGTAGCTGGCGTAGGGATAGACCTTGTCCAGGCAATGCAGGTAGTCATCCACTGCATTCTCGATCGGGGTCGATGCATTCTTGCCGATGTTCAGGCCCAGGATGCCTTCCTTATTCTGGTAGAACTTCGAAGCCTGCACGTTGGCGACAAAGGCATCCACCCCGCCATTGTTAAAACCCATGCGGTTGATGATGGCGCGCTTGGACGGCAGGCGGAACATGCGCGGCTTGGGGTTGCCCGGCTGGGCGCGCGGGGTCACGGTGCCCACCTCAATCGAGCCAAAGCCCAGCGCGGCCAGGCCGTCAATGTAGGCGCCATCCTTGTCCAGGCCCGCCGCCAGTCCCACCGGATTGGGGAATGTCAGTCCCATCACGGTGCGCGGATCGGGGGCGATCTTCGGCACTGCCGCCGTCAGGCCAAGCGCGTGAGCGCGGCGCAGGGCGGGCAGGGTGATGTTATGGGCCGCTTCCGCGTTCAGCGAAAACAGCAGGGGACGGGTCAGCGCGTACAACAATTTGTCGGACATGGAGTGCTCAATTGGAAACTGGTGCGGCATTTTACCGTGCGCGGGCGGTAGCGGCACAGCTTCCGGTGGCCGTCAGCGCCGCAGCATGGTCCAGATCCCGCCCATGCGCGCTTCCAGCGGCTGGAAGTTGGTCTTGTAGGCCATCTTGGGACTTTGCTCGATCCAGTAGCCCAGGTAGACGTAAGGGAGCTTCAGCGCGCGGGCCTGGTCGATCTGCCACATGACGTTGTAGGTGCCGAAGGAGGCGCCGGGTACGTCCGGGTCGAAAAAGGTGTACACCGACGAGAGACCGTCGGAGAGCACGTCGATGATGGACACCATGCGCAGCACGCCTTCCGGGTCGCGGAACTCCACCAGGCGCGTGTTGACCCGGCTTTGCAGCAGGAACTGGGCGTACTGGTCGCGGCTGTCCTGGTCCATGCCGCCGCCCACATGGCGCGTGGTCTGGTAGCGCAGGTAGAGCGCATAGTGCTCGTCCGAGAAGCTCAGGTTGGCGACAGTGGTGACCAGGCTGGCGTGGCGTGTCCAGGCGCGGCGCTGGGCGCGGCTGGGCTGGAAGTCGGCCGCGCGCACGCGCACGGGAATGCAAGCCTGGCAGCCATCGCAATACGGCCGATAGGTGAAGATGCCGCTGCGGCGAAAGCCGTTTTGCACCAGTTCGGAATACACGTCAGCGTTGATCAGGTGGGACGGCGTGGCCACTTGCGAACGGGCCTGGCGCGCGTCGAGGTAGCTGCACGGGTAGGGCGCGGTGGTGTAGAACTGCAGCGTCGAGAAGGGCAGGTCGTTTAAATGCGTCATGCATGGCTTCCAGTGGTGTCCGTGTGCGTGCTGCTGGCGGCGACTGCGTCAGGGTCCATTGTAGCGAAACTTTGCTGTCTTTACCGCGTGCCTCGCAAGCGTGGCGGGGCATCCCAGCCCGTCACCGGCTGCTCGTGAATGGCCTTGCCGAGGTGTTCCAGGAATGCCGAGCGGGAAATGGGCGCGGCCCCGAGCGAGGCCAGGTGGTCAGTCTCTTGCTGGCAATCGATCATCTGCACGCCCTGGCTGCGCAGAAAGTCGACCAGAAAGGCAAGCGCGATCTTGGAGCCATCGGTCACGCGGGCAAACATCGATTCGCCATAAAACATGCGCCCGATACATACGCCGTATGCGCCACCGACGAGCTCGCCATCGAGCCACAGTTCCGAGGAATGGGCGTAGCCCATCTCGTGCAGACCGGTATAACCGTCGATGATGGCTTCCGAAATCCATGTTCCGGGCTCGTCCTTGCGCGGCGCCGCGCAGGCCCGCATGACAGTTTCAAACTCGCTGTCGAAGCGCACTTCCCAGCATCCCTGTTGCTCCATGCTGCGCTGCACCCGGCGCAGGGCCTTGCGCAGGCTGGCGCTGACGCGGAAGTTGTCCGTCATGAGGACCATGCGCGGGTCGGTGCTCCACCACAAGATAGGCTGGCCCTCGGAAAACCAGGGAAAGATGCCGCGCTGGTAGGCTGCCAGCAAACGCTGCGGCGACAGGTCGGCGCCGGCGGCCAGAAGGCCCGGCGCATCCACGGTCAGCGCATTGGACACATCGGGAAACGGTGTATGACGCTCAAGCCAGGGAATCATGAGTCGGACGGGTCCGGGAGGCGCATGGGACGCGCAATGTCCTGGGTGTGGAAATTGAAGCGCGCACCCGTTTCGCGCACTTTGACCTCGTCAGCGAAGAATAGTTCGAGCGTGGTGCGGATGGTGGGAAACGCCAGCTCGTCCCAGGGGATCTCGTGTTTCGAAAACAGTCTCACATCGAGGCTTTCGATGCCCGCTGAGAAATTCAGATCACGCAGGCGGGCCAGGTAAAACAGGTGGACCTGGTGCACCTGGGCCACGTTGAGCAGGCTGAACAATGCGCCGATGTCGATATTGGCCCCGGCTTCCTCTTCCGTCTCGCGCACTGCCGCCTGCGCCGTGGTCTCGTTGTTTTCCATGAAGCCTGCCGGGAGGGTCCAGTAGCCAAGGCGCGGTTCAATGGCACGTTTGCACAGCAGCACGCGCGTCTGGCCGTCGACATCCCACACGGGTATCGAGCCGACGACCAGTTTTGGATTGTGATAATGAATGGTCTCGCACTGGGCGCACACATAGCGCGGCCGATTGTCGCCCTCGGGAATTTTTAACGCGACCGGGGAGGCGCACTCGGAACAAAATTTCATGGCAAACCGTAAGATTGAATATATGCCTACTTTACACCGATTGCGCTCGGGGTGGCGGTTCCGGAAAGCCTTGCCTGCGGCCATTTATCTGCTGCTATCGCACATGAACTATAGATTGATATTGCCTAAATCGGCGGGAGTCCCTATAATAGCGACATACAGACGCGGGGTGGAGCAGTCTGGCAGCTCGTCGGGCTCATAACCCGAAGGTCACAGGTTCAAATCCTGTCCCCGCAACCAGATTCCAAGGCCGTCAATCCTGCAAAGGATTGGCGGCTTTTTGATTTGCGCCTGGCAGGCGAATGTTCAAGCGGCCCGCGTGTGCTCGTACAGGATCAGTGCGCCGATGACAATCAGGATGATGCCGCCCACGATCTCGGCGCGCTTGCCCGCCAGCGCGCCCAGGGCGCGGCCGACCATGACACCGATGGTGACCATGATGAAGGTGGACAGGCCGATGGCGGCCGCCGTCAGCAGGATGTTCTCCCCCAAAAAGGCGAGGCTGGCGCCGACCGCCATGGCATCGATGCTGGTGGCAAACCCGGTGATGGCCAGGGTCCAGAATCCATGCGTGGCCGGTTTATCCTGTTGTTCTTCCTCGGGCGAGATGCCGGCGGCGATCATGTGCAGGCCCAGCGCCACCAGCAGGCCGAAGGCAATCCAGTGGTCCCAGGCCTGCACGTACGGCGCCGCCACCCGCCCCATGGCCCAGCCCATGATGGGGGTGATCCCTTCGATGACGCCGAATATCAGGCCGGTGCGCAGCGCCTCTTTCAGGTTGGGCCGGTGCAGTGCCGCGCCTTTGCCGACCGCCGCCGCAAAGGCGTCGGTGGACATGGCGAGGGACAGGGCGAAGGTGGCGGCAAGATTCATGGGAACACTTTAAAAAAACGCAGGCTGCCCTGCATTGGCGCTGACCGCACCGGGCATGCAGCGCGCACCCGGTCGGTAGCGCACCGAATTTTCGCACGAGTGGCCCGGTTGGTGTCCGCATATTCGCAACGGCTTGCCGGGCAGGCGCGTCTGGTCAGGCAGCTGACTGCAGGCTGGCCCACAGGTGGGCCGCTGCCATGGTGCGATGCGGGGTGTAGCGCGCCAGCAGTGCTTCGGTGCGCGCCACATCGGGCTTGCTGTCCTCGCCCAGCAGGCGCTGAAAGGCGCTGCGGATGGCGACGTCGCCGTGCAGCGAGCAGTCCGGATAGCCGTAACCGCGCAGCAGCGTGTAGTTGACGGTCCAGGGGCCGATGCCCTTGATGGCCAGCAGGGCTGCGCTGGCCTCGTCCACGGGCGTGTCGCGCGAGAGGGTGAGGGCGCCGCTGTCGACCATCTGCGCCAGGCGCAGCAAGGTCTCGGCCTTGGCGCGCGAAAATTTGCGGCTGGTGAGTTCTTCCAGCGCGAGCTGCGCGGCGCCCGCCGCTTCCGGGTAACACAGCATTCCACTGCTGTGCGCGCGCCCCGCGCGCTCGATGAAGGTGCGGCGCAGGGAAATGGCGAAGGGCAGGTTGATCTGCTGCCCCATGATGGCCCAGGTCAGCGCCTCGAAAATCGTGGCCGATTGCATGATGCGCAACCCTGAGTTGGCCGCTGCCACCGGCCCGAGCAGGGGATCGTCGGCCACCGCTTCCAGAAAGGGCGCGGGATCGATGCGCAGGCCGAGCGTGTTGAGCAGGGCATCGTCCGCCAGCTGCTGCGCAGCGGCCGTGAGCACGCCGTCGGCATCGATGCGGCAACTGGCGCTGTGCTGATCGAGTCTGATGTCCAACAGGACCGCGACCCCGTCCAGGATGACGCCTTTGCGAATGCGGTTGCTCTCGACCCGTTCGGCCACGCCTTCGGCATCGCGCCCATGGAAGGCAAGCAGGTCGGCGCGGCGGTAGCCGGGTGGCAGGGTGATAGTCCGGATCACGCCGCACCTACGGGGCGTTGGACGAGCCGGCGGCAAGACCACGCCCGAAGCGCGGTAGGAAGCCGGTGACCATGGCAGTACCCGTCAGTACGATGGCAGCGCCCACCAGCGTGTACCATCCCACCACCTCGCCCAGGAACAGCGCGCCCCAGAGAATGCCGAACAGGGGATTGAGGAAAGTGACCGTCAGCGCGGACGTCGCCCCCACTTCTTCCACCAGCCTGAAATAGATGATGTAGGCCACGCCGGTACACAGGATGCCCAGCGCCAGCGCGGCGGCCATGATGCCCGGCGTGGCCGGCCCCTTGGCAGGAAAGAAGAACAGCGCGGGCAGCACGAACAGGGTGGCGCCCCACATGCTGCCATGGGCGTTGGCGAACGGCTCGACCTGGCGCGCGGCCTTGGAGTAGGTGCTGGCCACACTGTAGGAAAGCGCGGCCACCAGTCCTGCGGCGATGGCGAGCATGGCGCCGGGCCGGGTGGCCACCGCATCGAAGCCGACCAGCACGGCCACGCCGCAGGTGCCGAGAATGAGGCCGGCGACCGTTTTCATGGCGATCGGCTGGCGGGTCCAGACGGCGCCGATGATGGCCCCGAACATGGGGGCGGTTGCATTGAGCACCGACAGGACGGAAGCGGTCAAGGTGCTGGCCGCGTAGGCAAACAGCAGGAACGGCAGGGCGGAATTGAAAAAGCCGAGGATCAGGAAGTGCTTCCAGTTTTGCGCCAGGTGCAGCCGCTTTTTCAGGACCACGGCCACGATGGCGAGAAACACGGCCGCCAGCGCCACCCGCGTTTCAATCAGCACGGCCGGTCCGAGCACGGGCGCACTGATGCGCATGAACAGGAACGAGCTGCCCCAGATGGCGGCAAGCAGCACAAGGCGCAGCATGTTGGCGGTGGTCATGGCGTGTCGTTAAGAAGTTGAAGGTGCCAGTATGCGTTGGGTGCCCCAATGGCACCATCCGTATCTTGCGCCGCTATTGGGCACCGCTGCGCGGCCGGCAGCAAGAGAAAAGGGCAGGGAAGCAGCTGGGCTTCCCCGCCCCGTCCCGCTATTACTTCTTGCCGGTCGCCGGGTGGTTGGCGACGTAGCCGTTCAGGACGGTGGCCGGATAGGTCGATGCCAGGCGGCGCCAGAAAGGCGCTGCCGCGTCGGTCCGGTAGCCGGCGCGCGTAAGCAATTGCATGCTCAGTTTTTCGGCCGCCATGTCCATCTCGGCGGGCATCGCCTTGATGCCGGCGCTGCCGATCATCATGGAGGTGTCCGGCCGCACGCGCGCCAGGTTGTCGATCACGCTGCTGAGGGTGCCGGTGCTGCGCGTGAGCGTGGCGTGGTTGAGGATGTTGTGCGCCATGCCCTTGGCCAGGATGACCGCCAGCTCGGCGTCGTTTTCGGCGAACTCGTACATGCCCCGGGTGACCAGGATGCGAGAGCCATCGGCATACGAGTTGACGTGGTCGGCATTGCCGATTTCGATCTGAAAGGCGCAGGCGCGGGTGACGGGGACGGTCAGTTCGCGCTGCCGGGAGTCGCGTTCGATCAGCAAGGGCAAGCTGGCCTGCGAGGCCACCAGCGGGCCGAAGACGGCGCCGGCCGATGTCGATGCATTGGGTCCGACCGGCAGCTGTTTGCCGCCGGCGGAGATCAGATTGTCGCCGCGGCGCAGTCCCGCGCGCGCCGCGCCGCTGCCGGCCAGCACGCCCGTCACTTGCAGACGCTCGCCCATCCCAAAGGCCACGACGGCCGCTTCGTTGTAATCGCCCGGATACCAGTAGCGGTTACGCGCCGTAAAACCGAGCAGGTTGCGCGCCTGGTTCTTGCACAGCTCCGCATTATTGATGAGCAGCGGGGAAGCAACGCGATACAGGCGTTCCTGCATGCCTGCCATGCGGGTCAGGACTTCGGCGGCAGCGGCCACGCGCGGTGACACTGCCGGCGCGGTGTCAACCGGCTTGGGAACGATGGCAGGGCCGGACGGAACGATTGCAGGGGTTTGACATGCCGATAAAAGAAGGGCAGTGATAAGCGCCGGCCCAGCCGTGCGCAGACCGATGTTGCGGGTCATAGATTTCTCCATATTTTTATTGTTTGCCAGTGCTGCCGAAACCGCCGACACCGCGCTCGCTGGTGTCGAACTCGTCGACAATATTGAATCCAACCTGCAGGACCGGTACCACGATGAGCTGGGCCAGGCGTTCCATGGGGTTCAGCGTGAACGGCAACTGGCCGCGGTTCCAGGTCGATACCATCAGTTGTCCCTGATAGTCGGAATCGATCAAGCCTACCAGATTCCCCAGAACGATGCCGTTCTTGTGGCCCATGCCACTGCGCGGCAGGATCATGGCGGCGTAGCCCGGATCGGCTATGTGGATCGCCAGGCCGGTGGGAATGAGGACGGTGGCGCCGGCCTCGATGATGATCGGCGCATCGATGCAGGCACGCAGGTCCAGGCCCGCGCTGCCGGGAGTGGCGTAGGCCGGCAGCACGTCCTTCATGCGGGCGTCGAGAATTTTGATGTCGATGGTTTTCATGGTGCTGTTTGGCTTGCGATGTCTTATTTGAGCAGGGAGCGCTGTTCCAGCCGCTTGGCGATTTCGGATACCAGCTGGCGCGCCAGGGTGAGCTTGTCGGCCTTGGGCAGCACGGTGTGCCCATGGTCGTCGAACAGGACGATGGTGTTTTCGTCCTGGCCGAAGGTATGGTGGCCAATGTTGCCGACCAAAAGGGGGATGCCTTTTTTCTCGCGCTTGACGGCGCCGTATTCCACCAGGTTTTCCGACTCCGCTGCAAAGCCTACACAGTAAGGCCAGCCGCTCAGGGACGTGGTGGCTGCCACGGATGCCAGGATGTCGGCATTCTGTTCGAACTGCAGGCTGGGGGTCTCGCCATCGTGCTTCTTCATTTTCTGCTCGCTGGCATTGACCACGCGCCAGTCGGCCACCGCCGCCACGCCGATGAAGATGTGCTGGCCGCCCACGGCCGCCATCACCGCGTCGTGCATCTGCTGCGCGCTTTGTACATTGGTGCGGCGCACGCCGTGCGGCGTGGGCAGGGCCGTCGGGCCGGAGACCAGTTGCACGTCGGCCCCGGCTTCGCGCGCAGCGCGGGCAATTGCATAGCCCATCTTGCCGGACGACAGATTGGTGATGCCGCGCACCGGATCGATCGCTTCAAAGGTGGGGCCGGCCGTGATCAGGACGCGCTTGCCCGCCAGGACCTTGGGCTGGAAGGAAGCGACCAGTTCTTCGAGCAGGTCTTCCGGTTCCAGCATGCGGCCCAGGCCTGTTTCTCCGCAGGCCTGTTCGCCGGCAGCCGGGCCGAAGATGCAGATGCCGTCGGCGCGCAGCTGGCGTGCATTGCGCGCCGTGGCCGGGTTCTGCCACATTTCCACATTCATGGCCGGGGCAATCAGCAGCGGCAGCTGGCGCGGGCGCGCCAGGCACAACGTGGAGAGCAGGTCGTCGCATACGCCGTGCGCCAGCTTGCGCATGAAATCGGCCGAGCAGGGCGCAATCAGGATCGCGTCGGCCCCGCGCGTCAGATCGATATGGGCCATGTTGTTGGCTACGCGCGAATCCCACTGGTCGTTGAACACGGTGTTCCCCGACAGCGCCTGCATGGTGACGGCGGTGATGAAGTGGCCCGCCGCCTCGGTCATGACCACATGCACCTCGGCGCCCACGCGGGTGAGGGCGCGGCACAATTCGGCAGCCTTGTAGCAGGCTACGCCCCCGGACAGGCCGAGGACGATTTTCTTACCCTTCAGTTCCATTGGCATGGCAGCTCCGCTGTCGCTTTTCAGTTCTGGTTGACGCGCCGCAGCTCATCGTAGATGAAGAGGATGGCGCCAAGGCTGATCGCCACGTCGGCGATGTTAAAGGTCGGGAAGTGAATACCGGCCGCATGGAAGTCGAGGAAGTCGACCACGTGGCCGTGCCACAGGCGGTCGATCAGGTTGCCGATCGCGCCGCCCATGATCAGCGCCAGGGCCCAGCAGAACAGGCGCTGGCCAGCGTGCTTCTTGAGCAGCACCAGGATGAAACCGACGGCAAACACGGCGATGCCCGTGAACAGGTAGCGCTGCCAGCCGCCCGCGTCGCCCAGAAAGCCGAACGAGGCGCCCGGGTTGTAGGTCAGGTGCAGGTTGAAGAACGAGGTGACGACCTTCGTCTCCCGAAACACGAACAGCTTTTCCACCACGATCTTGGTCAGCTGGTCGAGCAGGATGATGATGGCTGCAATGCCCAGCCACGGCATCATGCTGGCGTGGCTGCTGGAGGTCGAGAACAGTTGTTTTTTCTTGGTTGCCATGGAGTCGATCGTGATGGTTATGCGAAGGTGCGCTTTTCGCCGCCGCCAAACAGGTTGGCCACGCAGCGTCCGCACAGGGTGGCGTGATCCGCATGGCTTCCCACGTCCTTGCGGTAGTGCCAGCAGCGTTCGCACTTCGGTGCCTGGGACGCGGTGACGGCGATTGCTTCTTCCGCTTCGTTGTCCACCTTGACCGCCTCGGCCTGCGAGGTGATGAAGACGAACTTGAGGTCATCCTCAAGGCTCGCCAGCAGGTCGTATTTGGGGCCGGCGGCCTTGATGGTCATCTCGGCCTGCAGCGACGAGCCGATGGCACCGGACACGCGCAAGTCTTCCAGCTCCTTGGTCACTGCGGCGCGCACGGTGCGCAGGTCGGCATATTTGGCCAGCAGGGCTTGTGCATCCGGCACCTGCGGCAGCTGCCAGTAGGTCTGGGTAAAGATGGTCTCGTCGCTGGCCGCGTAGGCGTCGGCGCCGGCAAAGATGGCCCACGCTTCTTCGGCCGTGAAGGAGAGCATGGGAGCCATCACGCGCAGCAGGCTTTGCGTGATGTGCCACAGCGCGGTCTGGGCGGAGCGGCGGGCCGGCGAATCAACGGCCGTGGTGTACAGGCGGTCCTTGAGGATATCGAGATAAAAGCCGCCCAGGTCTTCGGAGCAGTAGTTCTGCAGTCTGGCCACCACGGGATGGAATTCATAGCGCTCGTAGTGGGCCAGGATGTCGGCCTGCAGCTCGGCCATGCTGGCCACGGCGTAGCGGTCGATTTCCAGCATGTCGGCCACGGGCACGGCCTGGGTGGCGTGCTTGAAGTCGGACGTATTGGCCAGCAGGAAGCGCAGCGTGTTGCGCAGGCGGCGGTAGGACTCGGTCACGCGCTTGAGAATCTCTTCGGAGATCGACAGCTCGCCCGTGTAGTCGGTGGATGCCACCCACAGGCGCAGGATGTCGGCACCGAGTGAATCGGAGATCTTTTGCGGCGCCAGCGTGTTACCGAGCGACTTGGACATCTTCTTGCCTTCGGCATCGACCGTGAAGCCGTGCGTGAGCAGGGCCTTGTAGGGCGGGCGGCCATTGAGCATGGAGGACGTCAGCAGAGACGAATGGAACCAGCCGCGGTGCTGGTCCGAGCCTTCCAGGTACAGGTCGGCGGCAATGTCGCCTTCGCGCGCCGACTGCTCGGCGTGCGAGCCGCGCAGCACGGTCTGGTGGGTGCAGCCGGAGTCGAACCAGACGTCGAGCGTGTCGCGGTTTTTCTCGTACATGTCGGCCTCGTCACCGAGCAGGTCCTTCGGTTCGATGGTGAGCCAGGCCTCGATGCCTTTTTCTTCGAAAAGCTTGGCGATGGTTTCCAGCAGCTCCGGGGTGCGCGGGTGCAGCTGGCCGGTCTCCTTGTGCAGGAAGAAGGCCATCGGCACGCCCCACTGGCGCTGGCGCGACAGCGTCCAGTCAGGACGGTTCTCGATCATGCCGTGCAGGCGGGCCTGGCCCCAGTCCGGGAAGAACTTGGTCTCTTCGATGCCCTTGAGGGCGCTCTGGCGCAGGGTGGGGCCGCCGTCTTTCGGCGTGATGTCCATGCCGGCAAACCACTGCGAGGTGGCGCGGTAGACGATCGGGGTCTTGTGGCGCCAGCAGTGCATGTAGCTGTGGTCGAACATCTTCACTTCAAACAGGGCGCCGGCCGCGGTCAGGGCCGCGCAGATCGGCTTGGACGCTTCCCAGATCGTCATGCCGCCAAACAGGGGCAGGGTGGAGGCAAAGCGGCCGTCGCCCATCACGGGCGTGAGGATGTCGGTGTCCTTCATCCCATGCGCCTTGCACGAGATGAAGTCGTCCTGGCCGTAGGCAGGCGCGGAGTGGACCACGCCGGTGCCGCTTTCGGTGGTGACGTAGTCGGCCATGTAGACGGGCGAGAGGCGGTCGTAGAAAGGATCAGCCGCGTGGAGCGGGTGCCTGAAGCTGATGCCCTCGAACGCCGCCCCTTTGCAGGTAGCCACTACCGCCCCTTCGAGCTTGTAGCGTGCGAGGCATGCCGGCACCAGATCCTCCGCGAGGATGAGCTGCAACGGTGTCCCGTCACGGCTCGCTTCAACCAGGGCATAGCTGACCTCTGGATTCACGTTCAGCGCCTGGTTGGACGGAATGGTCCATGGGGTGGTGGTCCAGATGACGATGAAGCCTTCGCCTGCAGGGAGGGACCGCAGGCCGAACGCCGTCGCCAGCTTTTCCGGTTCCGCAAATGCGAAGCCGACGTCGATTGCCGGGTCACGCTTTTCCTGGTATTCCACTTCCGCTTCGGCCAGGGCGGAACCGCAGTCGAAGCACCAGTTGACGGGTTTGAGGCCGCGGTACACATAGCCTTTTTCGAGCAGCGTGCCGAGGGCGCGCAGTTCATCGGCCTCGTTGCGGTAGGCCATGGTCATGTAGGGGTTGTCCCATTCACCGAGCACGCCCAGGCGGATGAAACCGGCGCGCTGGCTGTCGATCTGGGCGGTGGCGTAGGCACGCGCGCGGGTCAGCACTTCTGCCGTCGGCAAGCCCTTGCCGTGCAGTTTTTCGATCTGAATCTCGATCGGCATGCCGTGGCAGTCCCAGCCCGGCACGTAGGGCGCATCAAAGCCGGCCATGGAGCGCGACTTGACCACCATGTCCTTCAGGATCTTGTTGACGGCGTGGCCGAGGTGGATTTCGCCGTTGGCGTATGGCGGGCCGTCATGCAGGATGAATTTGGGGCGGCCCTTGGCGGCGCGGCGCACGCGCTCGTAGATTTTCTTGTCCTGCCATTGCTTGACCCAGCCCGGCTCGCGCTTGGCGAGGTCGCCGCGCATCGGAAATGGGGTGTCGGTCATGTTGACCGGGTATTTGCTGGCGGGTTTGGCCTCCTGCTTTTTATTCTGCTTCTGGCCTGGCTGCGCGTTCTGCTTTTGCTCTGGTGTGGTATCGGACATATATTTCTTCAATAAGTGGATCTGTATTCTTGCGTGCGGCTCGCCGGGCCTTGCGTGGGCGGATGGTGCCGCGTCAAATTCGGTCGGTGGCGGTAAGCGCCCCGGCACGCTGGCTGAACCAGTCGCGCGCCGTGTCGCAGTCGCGCGCGATGGCGGCGGTGAGGGTGGCCAGGTCGGTGTATTTTTCCTCGTCCCGTATCTTGGACAGGAATTCAACGCGCACCATCTTGCCGTAGCAAGCCTGGGCATAGTCGAACACGTGCACTTCGAGCAGCACGCGCCCGCTGTCGGTCACTGTCGGGCGTACGCCCAGGCTGGCCACGGCGGGCAGGGGCTGGGCTGCCAGGCCATGGACCTGGACCACGAATATGCCTGACAGGGCCGGGCGGTGCGCCACGCGCAGATTGAGGGTCGGAAAACCCAGGGTGCGGCCCAGTTTTTCGCCGTGGATCACATGGCCGGACATGGAATAGGAATGGCCAAGCAGGGCGCGGGTGCGTGCAAAGTCGCCATCGGCCAGCGCCGCCCGCACGGCTGAGGATGACACACGCTGATCGCCCAGCATCACGGTGGGCAGCGTTTCGACATGGAAGCCGTGCTTGGCGCCGGCGGCCATCAGGGTGGCGATATTGCCGGCGCGCCGGGCACCGTAGCAAAAATCGTCGCCGACCATCAGCCACTTCACATGCAAGCCGTCGACCAGGATGCGGTCGGTGAAGTCTTCCGGCGTGATGCTGGCAAAGTGGGCGTTGAAGTGTTCCACGATCACGCGGTCGATGCCGGCGTTGTCGAGCGACTGCAGCTTGTCGCGCAGGCTGGCAATGCGGGTGGGCGCGCGCGACAGGTCGCCTGACTTGCGCGCGAAATATTCACGCGGATGGGGCTCGAACGTCATCACGGCCGCTTCGATGCCCAGGCCGGCGGCGGCACCGCGCACCCGTTCGAGCAATGCCTGGTGGCCGCGATGGACACCGTCGAAATTGCCGATCGTGAGCGCGCAGGGCGCCCGGGCCCGGTCATTGGGAAGTCCGCGAAATACCTTCATGGGCAACGGGGGGAAACCTTGTGTTGAGAATGTGGAAAGACAGATTATACGGTCAAAGCTAAAAAGCGCTGCCTGCAAGCATGCAGACAGCGCTTTTGTCTTACCGCACCAGTGGCAGAAACCGGGCGATCAAGCCATTGGCTTGTTGATGGCCATGATCCAGTAGCGGGCCAGGTCGGCTGCGCCATCCTTGCCGCCCACGGTTTTCAGGGTGGCAATGGCTTGCTGCTTCTTGCCCGCCGTCGCGTATGCCTGGCCGAGGTGCAGCTTGGCATCTTCAGGATACTTCAGGCCGCCTGCCTTGATGGCCGCTTCCATCATCTTCAGACCCTTGTCGGCCTGGCCGGAATGCACCAGCGAGTAGCCAAGCTTGACCAGTCCGTCCTGGTCGTTGGCTTTGATCAGGGCCGCTTCGGTTGCCGCCAGGTCGCGCGTCTGCTCGGCCAGGCTCTTGTCAGCCAGGTCCTTGAGGCGCTGGTGACGGGCCGCGTCGCCGCCCACACCCAGCACCTTGTCGTCATAACCCTTCTTGATGATCTTGACCGCTTCGCCAGGGGCGCCATCGCGCAGGGCCAGCTGGGCCAGCTCCATGTACTCGTTCGGCTTTTTCAGCTGATTGTTGGCCAGGCGCAGACGCAGCACGTCAGCGCTCAGGCGCGAGGAAAAGCCCGCCTTGCCGGTGACGCGGTTGAGCAGGTCAGCCCAGTAGCTTGGCTGTGGATAGTGCTGGGCCAGCTTTTCAATGGTCTTGACGTAGCCTTCCTTGTCGCCTTTCATGTTTTGCAGATTGGCCAGCATCTTGAGCTGGTCTTCCTGCGGCGCGCGTCCGGATTTTTCAGCCCGTTGCAGATCGCTCTGGATCAGGCGCATGGCTTCGTTGTTGTTACCCATCGAGATGTAGTTCTGGACCAGGTAGCCGCGCAGGCGGGCGTCATCGCCCTTGGCCAGTGCTTTCTGGATGGCGGCGTTGGCCTTGCCGTATTCCTTGGCGCGCATGTAGATGCCCACCAGGCCTTCGGAGAATTTGGCGCTTTCGCTGGCCGACAGGCGGCCCGAGGCGATCAGGGTTTCAAAGGAACGGGCTGCGGTGTCATAGTCGCCGGCCGAGGAGGCAGCGCTGGCGCGCACGCGTTCGATCAAATAGGATTCGTTGGCCGATTTGCCGCTGACACCATCGAGCTTGCGCAGTTCCGACAGGGCGCCGCGGGCATTGCCCTGGCTAATCATCTTCTGGGCAGCTTGCAGGGGACGGCCGATTTCCGGGCGCAGCGTTTCGGCTGCATGCGCGGTGGACAAGCCGATGACCGGGCTGACGGCGGTAAAACCGAGTGCGGCCATGGCGAGGCCGAGTTGTGCGAGGCGGGACTTGATCATTGGAAATCTTTCAATTTAAATGACAAACGGCAGGGGATACCTGCCGTTTTTGATTCAACAATAACGCTTACTGGAACTGCTCGTTGCCGACCATGCCGATCTTGGTTACACCAAGACGCTGCGCGGTCGCCATCACGCCAGCAACATATTTGTACTCAACCAGCTTGTTGGGGCGCAGGTGAACTTCAGGCTGTTCAGCCATCGCGGCCACACCAAGCATCTTTGCTTCCAGAGCCTTGCGGTCAGGAACCACTTCGCCATCCCACAGAATCGTTCCGTCAAAGTCCACGTCGATGGTCATGACGATGGGTTCAACGGTCGGTGGCGGTGGGGTACCGACTGGCATGTTCAGATTGACCGAGTGGTTCTGCTTCGGAATGGTGATAATCAACATGATAATCAAGACCAACATTACGTCGATCAAGGGGGTCATGTTCATTTCCATCATCGGTTCCGGATCCGCGTTCGGCGACGCGGACGATCCGACACTCATACTCATGGTATTTCCTTTCTAATGTTGGGACCCGCGGCCGGCGGGCGTAGTGCGGTCCCGCCGGCTGCTGAAGGAGACTTTATTTGGGCGCCATCTTATCTGGCGGTTCCGTAATAAAGCCAACCTTCTGGATACCAGCACGTTGTGCCGTGTAGACCACTTTGCCAACAAACTCATACCGAGTTCCCTGGTCACCACGCACGTGTACTTCCGGCTGCGGCAGCTTGACCGATTCCTTCTTCAGGAACTCGAACAGTTCCGTCGTATCAGCCAGGCGCGTCTGGTTGAAGTACATATCGCCGTCTTTATTGACAACGATATTGACCGTGGTCGGGCTTGGCTTCAATGCCTGGTTGGTTTCCGAAGGCAGGTTCACACGTTGCAACTTCAGAACAACCGGGCTCGTAATCAGGAAGATGATCAGCAGAACCAACATGATGTCGACGAGCGGCGTCGTGTTGATTTCTGACATGACTGCATCTTCGTCTCCGCTTTCGGAGCCGACGCTCATACTCATGGCAATTATCCGATCTTCTTAGCGCCGGCTGCGCGGCCAGCTTCGCTGGTGGACATGGCGCCCGAAATCAGTACCGAGTGAACGTCAGCGCTGAACGAGCGGACATCTTCCATGGCGGTCTTGTTGCGGCGAACCAGCCAGTTGTAACCCAGAACGGCTGGAACGGCGACCACCAGACCAAACGCGGTCATGATCAGCGCTTCACCCACTGGACCTGCAACCTTGTCGATCGATGCGTTACCCGACATACCGATGGCGGTCAGTGCGTTGTAAATACCCCAAACGGTACCGAGCAGACCGATAAACGGTGCGGTCGAACCAACGGTTGCCAGGAACGACAGGCCATCTTGCAGACGCGACTGAACTTTCTCAACAGCGCGCTGGATCGACATGGTGACCCAGGTCGACAGGTCGATCTGCTCGAGCAGGGCGCCGTCGTGGTGCACGGTAGCCTTGGTGCCGGTTTCAGCGATGAAGCGGAATGGGCTGCCTTCTTTCAGTGCGGCCGAACCAGCTGCGATCGAGGAAGCTTTCCAGAATTTCTGCTGGACTTCGGCAGCTTGCTTGCCGATCTTCATCTGGTCGATCAGCTTGGTGATGATGATGTACCACGAACCCATCGACATCAGGGCCAGGATGATGGCGGTACCCTTGGTCACGAAGTCGCCTTCGTTCCACATCGCTTCGATACCGTACGGGTTGTGCACTTCTTCCATTTCGCCTTCGGCAACTGCAGGTGCTGCCGGATCGACGGCTGGCGCGGCAGCGTCAGCGGCTGGCGCTTCGGCCGGTGCTGCAGCGTCAACTGCTGGCGCTGCTGCATCGGCGGCAGGAGCGGTAGCGTCTGCTGGGGCTGTCGCAGGAGCGTCAGCGTAGGCTGGGGCGGAAACCAGCGCCGAAGCTGCCGTAACCGAGAACAGGACAGCCGCCAAAACAGCGGACAAACGGGTATTCTTAAACATGCTTCCTCCAAATTTATAAAATAATCAGTTCGCTGAACATGATGACAACGAAAATCACGGTGTGAGGCTGAACTTCACCTCGGTTTTTATTCCAGCGTCCAGACGTACTGTACTGGCTGCCAAGCTTGTTCCGGCTTACCGTCGACCATCGCAGGCTTGAAGCGGCACTTGCCGATTGCTTGCTGCGCGGCCCGGTCCAAGTCACGGAAACCGCTTGACTTGGTGATCTTGGAGTCGACCACACGGCCGTCTACGCCGATCAGGAACGACACGGTGACCACGCCAGTTTCTTCATTACGCAACGAAGCTTTTGGGAACTCCGGTTTTGCGCACGTGTTGAAGTCTGCGACTGCTGCCTGGCGCACTGGTGCTGCTGGCGCTGCGGGAGCAGGTGGTGCGGGTGGTGCCGCCGGTGCCGGCTTCTGCAGTTCGGTGGTGGCCGGCTTGACGTTGGTGGCGCTGGCGATCACGTTTTGCGGAGGCGGCGGCTGCTGCACGTTCACTTCCACTGGCGGAATGAATGGAGGCGGCGGGGCCTTCATTTCCGGCGGTGGCGGAGGTGGCGGCACTTCCTTTGGTGGCGGAGGCTTGACTTCCTCCACAATCTTGGTTTCCACGGCTTCAGCAACCTTAGTGACCATGCGCGTGCCCAGACCGCTGACGATCCCCCAGGCCAACAACGCGTGAATCAATACGACGACTGCAATGCCAGTGAAATTCTTCCCGGGTTGCTTCTCATGCGAAAAATTCATGCCTGCTTTCTCCAATACCTACTCTTTTTTGTAGCGACTAAACCCACAAAACACGACGAAACATTGAGCCGTATCCGGGACGTCGGCGAATTATACCTACGTATTCATTTTTTACCATCCCTTTTTACCCCTTCCAAATCGGTTCGATTCATAGGTAAAAAGTCAGTCTGGAAGATGGTAATTCGGCCTGCCTGCACTGAATGTTAAAAAATGCAATACATCCTATCCCCATTTTTCTGGAGTAAAGCTTCTAACTGCAGAAAATACGACAATTTTTGGGGTGGATCGATGATTCAATGGGTCTTGCCAAGCTTAACCGAAGAATATTTACAACCGCCGTGGCGATTATGCTAACTATATCCAAAAATATTAAGCGTGCCCGTTCTATTGGAATAGCACCAATTTGGCCCGGCAGTACGCCTTGTCAGCGACCGCGCACTGGTGTCGCCACCTGGCAGTGCGCTTCCACCGGAAGGCAGCGATGCCCTCAGCTATGCGGCTGGGGAATGACCGTCATCACGTTCGCAATATAGCATAAGCTCGTCCGAAGACTAGCGTTTTTTTGCTAGGGGATGGCAAAAGAATTGCCGGTCACTGGCATGCACTGGGAAGGGGGGCACGGTAGTGTTGTTGCTAAGCCATATTGACAAGCAAGATGTTGCTTTGGACAGGGATGTTGCTGCCGCCACTACGCCGGGATGGCGCGGGCGCCACCCCGCCAACGGTGGGTTGGTGGGGCGGGTGGGCGGGGAAGGCGGGCCCGACGGCCCGCAAGAACTCAGTCGCGGTGCCGTTTTTCGCGCTTGCACTCGAGCGTGCTCACGATATTGCCGTCCGGGTCGACCGTATCCAGGCGCACATCGAAGCCCCACAGGCGCGCCACATGCTTGAGCACTTCCTGGGCCTGCTGGTTGAGGGGGCGCCGCAGATACTGGGTGTGGCGCAGGGTGAGGGCGCGGTCATCGCGGGTATTGACCTGCCATACCTGGATATTCGGTTCGCGGTTGCCCAGGTTGTACTGGTCGGCCAGCTTCTGGCGCACCTCGCGGTAGCCGCGTTCGTCGTGGATGGCGGAAATGGTGAGCTTTTCGTTCTGGTCGTCGTCGAGCACGGCAAAGAAGTGGAAATCGCGGATCAGCTTGGGCGAGAGGTACTGGGCAATGAAGCTCTCATCCTTGAAGTTGCGCATGGCAAAATCAAGCGTCTTGCGCCAGTCGCTGCCGGCAATGTCGGGGAACCATTCACGGTCTTCGGGCGTGGGGTCTTCGCAGATGCGGCGGATGTCCGTCATCATGGCAAAGCCAAGCGCATACGGGTTGATGCCGCTGTAATACTGGCTGGTGGCCGGCGGCTGGTAGACCACGTTGGTATGGCTTTGCAGGAACTCCATCATGAAGCCGTCGCCCACCACCCCTTCCTTGTACAGCTCCTGCAAGATGGTGTAATGCCAGAAAGTGGCCCAGCCTTCATTCATGACCTGGGTCTGGCGCTGGGGATAGAAATACTGGGAAATCTTGCGCGTGATGCGGACCATTTCGCGCTGCCAGGGTTCCAGCAAAGGCGCGTATTTCTCAATGAAGTACAGCAGATTTTCCTCGGGCTCGGGCGGAAAGCGCGGCACCACGGCGTCTGCCACTTCCTCGTCGCGCCGCGGCACGGTGCGCCACAGGGCATTGACCTGCGACTGGGCGTATTCCTCGCGTTCCTTCTGGCGCGCGTTCTCCTGGGCCATGGACAGCTTGGCCGGGCGCTTGTAGCGGTCCACCCCATAGTTTTGCAGCGCATGGCAGGAATCGAGCAGCAACTCGACTGCATCGATGCCATGCCGGCGCTCGCATTCGGCAATGTAATTCTTGGCAAACACCATATAGTCAACAATGGCGTCGGCATCGGTCCAGGTGCGGAACAGGTAGTTACCCTTGAAGAAGGAATTGTGGCCGTAGGCGGCGTGGGCAATGACCAGCGCCTGCATGGTCAGGCTGTTTTCCTCCATCAGGTAGGCGATGCAGGGATTGGAATTGATGACGATCTCGTAGGCCAGGCCCATCTGCCCGCGCTTGTAGCTTTTTTCCGTGGACAGGAAATGCTTGCCGAAGGACCAGTGGTTGTAGGACACGGGCATGCCGACCGAGGTGTAGGCATCCATCATCTGCTCGGCGGTGATGATTTCGAGCTGGTTGGGATAGGTGTCGAGGCCGAAGTTGGCGGCCACGCGGCGGATTTCTTCGTGCGCGTGCTCGATCAGGTCGAAGGTCCACTCCGACTGTTCGGGCAGGGCGCGCGGATGTTTCGGGTCTCTTGGCATGGTGTGCCTCTCTATAACTGCCCCGGCGTCAGGATGGCTACTTGGGCTGCTTCTTGAACAGCTCGCGGAAGACCGGGTAAATGTCGGCCGGGGTCACGATTTTTTGCATGGCAAAGTGTTGATGGTGCTCGCCCACTTCACTGTATTGCTCCCACAGGTTCTGGGGCGGCCCGTCCGTGATCTCCACATACGTGTAGTACTGGACGGCAGGCATGATGGTGTCGACCAGCAGCTGCTTGCACAGGACCGAGTCATTGTCCCAGTTGTCGCCGTCCGAGGCCTGGGCCACGTAGCTGTTCCATTCGCCGCTGCCGTAGCGCTCGCTGATAATCTTGTGCAGCAGGTGCAGGGCCGAGGACACCACCGTGCCGCCCGACTCGCGCGAATGGAAAAAATCGTCCTCGTCCACTTCGGCCGCTGCCGTGTGATGGCGGATGAAGACGACCTCAATCTTGTCGTAGGCGCGCTTGAGGAACAGGTAAAGCAGGATGAAGAAGCGTTTGGCCGTATCCTTGCGCTGTTCATCCATGGAGCCGGACACGTCCATGATGCAAAACATCACGGCCTGGGTCATGGGCTTGGGCACCTTGATGCGGTTGCTGTAGCGCAGGTCGAACGGGTCAATGAAGGGGATCGCCAGCAGCCGCGTGTGCAGATGGTGCACCAGGCGCTTGAGTTCGACCACGCGTGGCGCGTCCAGCGGCTCGCCATCGAGCAGCAATTGTTCCAGCTCGCGTTCGGCCTCGGCCAGTGCCTTGCGCGAACTGCCGCCCACGGCAATGCGGCGGCCCAGCGCCCCGCGCAGCGAACGCAATACATGGATGTTGGACGGCGTGCCCGACATGTTGTAGCCGGCGCGCTGGTTCTTGAATTCGGTGGTGGCGGTCAGCTGGGTCTTGACCATATTGGGCAGCTCGAGGTCTTCGAAGAAATAATTCATGAATTCTTCGCGCGAGAGCTCGAAGATGAAATCGTCTTCGCTGGTCTGGTCACTGTTGCCGGCCTTGCCGCGGCCCGCGCCGCCGCCGCCGCGCGGACGGTTGAACTGGTCGCCCTTCTGGTATTCCTTGTTGCCGGGGTTAATGGTTTCCCACACGCCGCCATGGGCGTGGCCGAAATTGGGCTCGTTCACGTCCTTGACGGGAATCGAGACCTTTTCGCCATTTTCAATGTCGGTGATGGAACGGCCCTTGATGGCGCGCCCCACCGCATCCTTGATCTGGCCTTTGTAACGCCGAAGGAAGCGCTCGCGGTTAATCGCAGACTTGTTCTTGCCTTGCAAGCGTCGATCGATGAGATAAGTCAAAACGGGCCTCCTGCTTCAAACCTGCCGCGCCGCCCCTCCCGGCAGGGAAGGGCGGGTGCGCCGCGTCAGGACGACTTGCGTACGCGCAGATACCACTCGCACAGCAGGCGTACTTGCTTTGCGGTATAACCTTTTTCCACCATGCGGGCCACGAAGTCGGCATGCTTGTTGGCGTCTTCGGCGCTGGCCTTGGCATTGAACGAAATGACGGGCAGGAGTTCCTCCGTATTCGAGAACATTTTTTTCTCGATGACGGTGCGGAACTTTTCATAGCTGGTCCAGGCCGGATTCTTGCCGCCGTTGGTGGCCCGGGCCCGCAGCCCGAAATTGACGATCTCGTTGCGGAAATCCTTGGGATTGCTGATGCCGGCCGGCTTTTCTATCTTTTCCAGCTCGCTGTTCAGGGCGTCGCGGTCGAAACTCTCGCCCGTGTCGGGATCGCGGAATTCCTGGTCCTGGATCCAGAAGTCGGCAAACGTGACGTAGCGGTCGAAAATGTTCTGGCCATATTCGGAATAGCTTTCCAGGTAAGCGGTCTGGATTTCCTTGCCGATGAATTCGACATAGCGCTGGGCCAGATGTTCCTTGATGTACGAGAAGTAGCGCTGCTCCGTTTCCGGCGGAAACTGCTCGCGTTCGATCTGCTGCTCGAGCACGTACAACAGGTGGACCGGGTTGGCCGCCACTTCTGTATTGTCGAAGTTGAAGACCTTGGACAAGATCTTGAAGGCAAAGCGGGTCGACAAGCCATTCATGCCCTCATCGACCCCGGCGTAATCCACATACTCGTGCATGGACTTGGCCTTGGGATCGGTATCCTTCAGGTTTTCACCGTCATAGACAAGCATTTTCGAGAAGATGCTGGAGTTTTCCGGGTCCTTCAGGCGCGACAGGATGGCGAACTGGGCCATCATCTTCATGGTGCCGGGCGCGCACGGTGCGTTTTCCAGCGACGAGTTGCGAATCAGCTTGTCGTAAATCTTGATTTCATCGGACACGCGCAGGCAGTACGGCACCTTCACTATATAGATACGGTCAAGGAATGCTTCATTGTTGCGGTTGTTGCGGAAGGTTTTCCATTCCGACTCATTGGAGTGGGCCAGGATGATGCCGTCGAAGGGAATGGCGCCAAAGCCTTCCGTGCCCTTGTAATTGCCTTCCTGGGTGGCCGTGAGCAGGGGATGGAGCACCTTGATGGGCGCCTTGAACATTTCCACGAATTCCATCAAGCCCTGGTTGGCCAGGCACAGGCCGCCGGAATAGCTGTAGGCGTCCGGATCGTCCTGGGCGTAGTCTTCGAGCTTGCGGATGTCGACCTTGCCCACCAGCGAAGAAATATCCTGGTTGTTTTCGTCGCCCGGCTCCGTCTTGGAAATGGCAATCTGCTTGAGCACCGACGGGTAGCGCTTGACCACGCGGAACTGGTTGATGTCGCCGTTAAATTCGTGCAGGCGCTTCACAGCCCACGGGCTGGGGATGGTGCGCAGGTAGCGGCGCGGGATGCCATAGTCTTCTTCGAGGATCGTGCCGTCTTCTTCCTCGTTAAACAGGCCAAGGGGCGACTCGTTCACAGGCGAGCCCTTGAGGCAGTAGAACGGCACCTGTTCCATCAGGACCTTGAGTTTTTCCGCAATGGACGACTTGCCGCCGCCAACGGGGCCGAGCAGGTAGAGGATTTGCTTGCGCTCTTCCAGGCCCTGGGCAGCATGGCGGAAGTAGGAAACCACCTGTTCGATCACTTCCTCGGTACCGTAGAACTCCTTAAAGGCAGGATAGATCTTGATGACCTTGTTGGCAAAGATGCGCGACAGGCGCGTGTCGTTGCGGGTATCGACCAGGGTGGGTTCGCCAATGGCGGCCAGCATGCGTTCGGGCGCGCTGGCATAGGTCAGCCGGTCCTTCTTGCACAGTGCCAGATATTCTGAGAGGGAATATTCCTCTTCCCGGGTACGCTCGTAGCGCGCTGCGTAGTTGTCAAAAATGGTCATTTGAATGTCCTTTAATGGTCAAACACTACATCAATGTCACCGGCCGTCGTACCGTTGGCATCCCGGGCTGTGTGCCCATTGCGCCGTTGCTTGTCGCTCCTCGTTGTCTTGACAATCATTTTTGTTCCCATTAATGCGAAACAAAACTTATTGCAAAGATGATTATTTTTATGCCGGAAAGACTGGGTTTCCTGCCGGTGATTTGTGCGGCTGCAAGGTATTCTTACGCCTATGAAATTTATTATGTGCCTAATAGTTCCCGAAGTCAAAGCAATGTCGTGCAAGCGTTTGTAACGAATTTAAGCGTTTGATTTATAACGAAAAAACTGCAAATTAATGTGGAGAAATGGTGACGAAACGGCGCTTTGATAGCGCTTTATTATGCTTGTGAAGCGATGACTTTTGCGTTAATTCAAACCTTCCGCCGTATCTCCACGCTTGATTGGATATTGCATGATCTTGATGCGGTACGGCGCACGTGTTTGTGCCGGGCGCGAGGATTTTATGGCGCTCCCGATGCCCGCCGCAGGCTTGCGCTACACTGCGGGTTAGCCATTTTTTTCACCGCCAGGGAGCACTGCATGCCGAACCACGCGATCCGGGATATTGTCCAGCGGATGCCGAAAGCAGAGTTGCACATCCATATCGAGGGCTCGCTCGAACCCGAGCTGATCTTTGAGCTGGCGCGCCGCAATGGCGTCGCGCTGGCCTATCCCTCGGTCCAAGCCTTGCGGGCGGCATATGCATTTACCGATCTGCAATCGTTTTTGGATATTTATTACGCGGGCGCCAGCGTGCTGCTGACCGAGCAGGATTTCTACGACATGACGGCCGCCTACCTGGCCCGTGCGCATGCCGACAACGTCTTGCATGCAGAAATTTTCTTCGATCCCCAGACCCATACCGACCGCGGCGTGCCGTTCGAGACCGTGATCAATGGCATCTGGCGTGCCTGCCAGGAAGGTCCCATCAGCGCGACACTCATCATGTGCTTCCTGCGCCACCTGTCCGAAGAGGACGCCATGGCCACCTTGGAGCAAGCCCTGCCGTTTCTGGACAAGATCATTGGGGTGGGACTGGACTCGTCCGAGCGCGGCCATCCGCCCGAGAAATTCGCGCGCGTATTTGCCCGCTGCCGCGAGCTGGGCCTGCACCTGGTGGCCCATGCGGGCGAGGAAGGGCCGCCTGCCTACATTGAAACGGCGCTTGACGTGCTGCAGGTCGAGCGCATCGACCACGGTGTGCGCTGCCTGGAAGACCCGGCCCTGGTGGCACGGCTGGCGCGCGAGCAGGTGGCGCTCACCGTATGCCCGCTGTCCAACGTCAAGCTGCGCGTGTTTGGCGAGATGAACCAGCACAACCTCATCGCCCTGCTCGACGCGGGACTGGCCGCTACCGTCAATTCGGACGACCCCGCCTACTTTGGCGGCTACATGAATGCCAATTTCCTGGCGGTATGTGACGCCCTGCCCCTGACGGCAGGGCAGGCCAGACGCCTGGCGGCAAACAGTTTCCAAGCCTCCTTCCTCGCGCCTGCTGCAAAGCAAGCTTTCCTGGAACAAGTTGATCAATTTTTCACGGCCCTGCCTGGCCACGCTGAAGCGCTCACCTGATGCTTATCCAATCCCTCCGCATGACCGCGCGCGACTGGCGCGCCGGCGAGCTGCGTTTCCTGCTCATTGCCCTCATCGTGGCCGTGTCGGCCATGTCCGCCGTCGGCTTCTTCATTGACCGCATGCGCACCGCGCTCGACCGCGATGCCCACCAGCTGCTGGGCGCCGACCTGCTCATCAATGCAGACACACCGGTCACGCCCGACTGGCGGGCAGAGGCGGCGCGGCGCGGCCTGGTGCTGGCCGACACCGTGACTTTCCCCAGCATGGCGCAAAGCGGTGAAGGCGAGCTGTCGACAGCGCAGCTGGCCTCGGTCAAGGCAGTCTCGCCAGGCTACCCTTTGCGCGGCCAGGTCAAGATCACCACCAATGCTGACCAGGCGTCCCTGGCCCAGGGCCAGGCAACCGACACCACGCCCGCGCCCGGCACGGTGTGGGTAGACCCTAATATCTTAACGGCCCTCAAGACGGACGTTGGCAGCAAGCTGCGCATTGGCGAGCGTGAATTTACGATCGCCCAGGTCATTGCCACCGAGCCCGACCGCGGCCCCTCGTTTGCCAATTTTGCCCCGCGCGTCATGCTGGCCCTGACCGACCTCGACGCCACGGGCTTGCTGGGCACCGGTTCGCGCGTGACCCATCGCCTGCAAGTGGCCGCGCCGCCGGGCGTCGACATTGGCAAGGTGCGCGAATTCGAAGCCTGGGTAAAACAGAAAATTGTCGACGGCAAGATCAAAGGCGTGCGGGTGGAATCGCTGGAAAACGGCCGCCCGGAAATGCGCGCCACGCTTGACCGCGCCGACCGCTTCCTGTCGCTGGTGGGCTTGCTCTCGGCCATGCTGGCGGCGGTGGCCGTGGCCATGGCCGCGCGCCGCTTCATGCTGCGCCACCTGGATGCCTGCGCCATGCTGCGCTGCCTGGGCCTGACCCAGAACCAGGTGACGGCCCTGTACCTGATCGAATTTGCCCTGGTGGGACTGGTGGGCAGCCTGCTGGGCGTGCTGGTGGGCTTTGCCGGCCATTATGTGCTGCTAGAACTGATCGGCTCGCTGCTGGCGACCGATTTGCCGCCGGTCTCTTTCCTGCCTGCCTTGCAGGGTGTGGCCACCGGCATGCTGCTGCTGATTGGCTTCGCCTTGCCGCCAGTGCTGCAGCTGCGCAATGTGCCGCACAACCGCGTGATCCGGCGCGAGCAGGCCGCGCCCAAGCCGCTGGCGCTGGCCACCTATGGCATGGGCGTGTGCGTGTTCGTGCTGCTGCTGTTGTGGCAGGCGGGCGACGTCAAGCTGGCGCTGGCCACCGCGCTCGGTTTCCTGGGCGGCTTTGCCGTTTTCGCACTGGTGGCCTGGCTGGGCATTGCTTCGCTGCGCCGCTTGCGCGGCCTGATCAACCACCAGAGCTGGCGCTTTGCCGTCACGTCCCTGCAGCGGCGTCCCGGTGCCACCGTGGTGCAGGTGGTGTCGCTGGCGCTGGGCCTGATGGCGCTGCTGCTGCTGACCGTCGTGCGGGGCGACCTCATGAGCGCCTGGCGCAGCGCCACGCCGCCGGACGCCCCCAACCGCTTCGTGATCAACATCATGCAGGACCAGAAGGCCGACATCGAGCGCCGCCTGGCCGCCGCCGAGGTGCGCGACGTGCTGCTGTACCCGATGATCCGGGGCCGCCTGACGGCCGTCAATGGCCAGCCGGTCACGCGCGAGAGTTACCAGACCGATGATGCCCGGCGCCTGTCGGACCGCGAATTCAATCTCTCCACCACCGCCGACCTGCCGCCCACCAACGAAATCATTGATGGCAAGTGGTACCAGGATGGACCCGGCGTGGCCGAGGCGTCGGTGGAGCAGGGCATTGCCAAGACGCTGGGCTTGAAGCTGGGCGACACGTTGCGCTTCAATGTGGGTGGTCTGGATGTGGACGCAAAGGTCACCAGCCTGCGCAAGCTGGAGTGGGGATCGATGCGCGCCAACTTCTTCGTCATCATCAATCCCGCCGCCATGCAGGATGCGGCCCAGACCTACATGACGGCGTTCCACCTGCCGCAGCAAGCGCAGGCCCTGCCCAATGCCCTGGCGCGCGAGTTTCCCAACCTGACCGTGATCGATGTCAGTGGCATCATCCGCCAGCTGCAGGATGTGCTGGACCAGGTGGTGACGGCGGTGGAATTCCTGTTCGCCTTCACGCTTGCCTCGGGCGTGCTGGTGCTGTATGCGGCGCTGATGGGGTCGCAGGATGAACGCACCCGCGAGGCGGGATTGCTGCGCGCGCTCGGGGCCACCCGGCGCCAGTTGTCGCAGGCGCAGTGGATCGAGTTTTCGCTGGTGGGCGGCCTGTCCGGCCTGCTGGCAGCGTCCGGCGCCGCGGCACTGGGCTGGGCCCTGGCCACCTACCAGTTCAAGTTCCCGTGGACCTTCAGCCCCGTGGTGTGGCTCGCCGGGCTGGTGGTGGGCGCACTGTGCGCCATCATTGGCGGCTACCTGGGCCTGCGCAATGTGCTGCGCCAGCCGCCGCTGCAGACACTGCGCGAAGCGTAATCAGCTTCAGCCGGCGCTGGCGCGCTCGCGCAAGAATTGGGAGAACGAGCTGGCCGGTTCCGCCAGTTCGCCCGGCGCCAGGTCGAACAGCGCCCAGTAATAATCCTGCTTGCCGCGGCAGATCTGGGCCGGCGCGATGTACTTGTGCCACCCTTGTGAAAAGTCGCGCGAGAACATGCCGTCGCCATCGCGGAACCAGGGGATGATGCAGCGCTCGCGCAGCGCGTCCAGCAGGGAAGTGGGGGCGTCGTTGTCGCAGGCCACCTCGTAGTGCGAATCCATGCTCGCTTCGGTCTCCACCACCAGCAGCTTGGCCGCGCCATCGCTGTTGTACATGAGGATGCCGGCCGGGCTGGAATACACGTAGTGCTCGACGATGCCGTGCTCCCGGATCAAGTCCCGCACCAGCGCCACAAAGGCCGGATCGCTCACGAAACCATAGTTGTTCACGGCCAGCATGTCGCGCAGGGGGCCGGAGCGGGCAGCGAAATATTCATCCTGCAGTGCTGTGATTTCGCTTTCCAGCCGGTCGAGCGCATCGTCGTCGCTCTTTTTGATATAGCGGTCGATCAGGCCACGGTTGAAGGCATCGACCGCCACCTTTTCGTCGGCCACGCCTGTAAACAGGATTTTTTTGCAGGGCAGGGCGCGCAGCGCCTCGCACAATTCCACGCCATTCATTTGCGGCATCGAGTAGTCAACGACCACCACCGAGGGCGTGAGGAAGCGCTGGCGCTTGAAGCTGATACGGTGGATCTGGTCGATGTCAAAGGCGACGCTGCATTCTTCGTGCGAGCGCGGATAGGTGTCGTAAGTCGGATGCAGGCCATTGCCGAGTTGTTCGCCCCGTTCCTGCAGCCATTCCAGGGCGGCGCGGGTATCGTGAAAGGCCTTGCTGGCCAGGGCCGGGTCAAGCTGGAATGAGAGGCTTTTCAAAAAGCTGTCGCTGTCGTCAATCAGGACGGTCAGGCTGGGATGATGGTAGATCGGGAGACTCATGAAAGTGGTTCCTGGTGGGGGAATACGCGGGGTGCAGGGGCGGGGCGCGGCCTGGGAAATTCGAGCACGAACATGGTGTAGGCCTGTTCGCGCGACTTGCAGATGATGCGGGCATGCCAGGCATCCATGATCTCCTTGCACAGCGCCAGCCCGATGCCGGAACCGGAATTGGCCGGATACGAGTAGAAGCGCTGGAAAATCAGCGGCAGCCGGGCCGCCGGGATTCCGCACCCGGTATCGATAAAGAGCAGGCGCGGCCTGGCATGATTGCCGTCGATGATGATGCGGATGCGTCCCTTGCCCGCCCGCTGCAGCGCCTTGAGCGAGTTGCGCAGCAGGTTCAAAAGGATGACCACGGACAGTTCATGGCGGCCTGCGAAAGTAAAGTCGGCGCGCACGTCGACCCTCACCGCGTCGCGCTGGGACTGGGTCGCAAACGGGTAGCGCCTGATCACCGCTTCGACCACCGATTGCATCGATACCTGTTCATCGGCTTCGAGCTGCTGGCGCACGGCGCTGGCGGAGAGCAGGAACAGGTCCACCATGTGGTTCATGTGGCGCACTTCATGCTGGATGCGGCCCATCGCTTCAGCCAGCGCGTGCCAGTCGGCAGCTGATGGGTCACGTCCTGAAGCGATGCGGCGGTTAATTCCGCGCACATTGGCGTCCACGCTCACCAAAGGCGTGCGCAGTTCGTGCGACACGGTGGCCAGCGCCTGCGCCATGCCGGCCAGCTTTTCATTGGCCAGCACGCGCCGCCCTTCCTTGGCCAGCGAAATGACGACGATGGTGAAGGCATAGATTGGCAGATGCTCGAGTACTTCGCGGCGTAGCAGAAAGGCCGGGTCGCCCAGCACCGCAAACAGCGCGCAGGCGGCGGCCACGCCGGCGGCCAGGCTGAAGAGAGCACAGCGAAACGGGAAATGAAACAGGACGATCAGGGAAATGAGCAGCGACTGCGCCCACACGAGCGAGCCAGCATTCATCAGGTACAGGAAGGTGAACTGAAACGGCAGCACGTAGGTGACGGCAAAGGCAAAGTAAGCATCGCGCCAGCGGCCCTTGAACAGGTCATTGGCCCACGGCGCCGGCAGGCACAGGGCCATGCCCACCAGGCGCAGCAGCAGATTGTCGTAGGGCTGGGGGAACCAGTAAGTCCAGATCAGGTAATAGGCGGGCATGCCAATGCAGCCAACCCACGACAGCACGATGAAGCGCCAGGTCTCGCGGTCAAATTTGCGTTCGTGGCGCAGGAAGGCGCGCACAAAATTTTGCTGCAGCGCCAGGACGGTCTGTCCGGGAAAGCGGGTCAATGTGCCCATGAAGCCGTCTCGTATGTTCTTGATATTTCTCAATTGATTCGCATCAAACGCCATATTGTAGCGGTGAGGAAAGGTTCGGTTTGATCTAGATCAACACCTGTTGATGTTGCTCGGAAGCTAATGATCTCCGGCAGAAAATGAAAATTTTTCTGGAGAGAAAACCATGACCCATACTGCCGCCAAACCCGCCTTTTTCCCTATGCCAGCCGAGCAGCGCATGCCTGCTTTTGTCACCCGCCGCATGGATGAGCACTATGTGACGCGCGTACAACAGCTGCTCGGCGGCGAGCACATGCATGTCTGGCAGCCGGCCGGCGCCGGCGCGATCATGCTGGCCGGGAATGACTACCTGTGCATCGCCCAGGAGCCCGCTCTGCTGGCGGCCCAGGCCCGCTGCCTGCTGGGCAGCCAGACGGGCATGCTGATGTCCTCCGTCTTCCTGCAGGAAGGTAGCACCCAGCACAGGCTGGAAGCCAAACTGGCCGCCTTCATGGGCGCTGAAAATGGCGTGCTGGCCCAATCCGGCTGGGCCGCCAATGTCGGCCTGCTGCAAACAATTGCCGGGCCCGGCGTGCCGGTCTACCTGGATATGCTGGCCCATGCCTCGCTGTGGGAAGGCGTGCAGTCGGCCCAGGCCATCGGCGTGCCCTTCGTTCACAACGATCCCGAGCACCTGGCGCGCCAGGTGGCAAAGCACGGCGCCGGCGTGATCGTGGTGGATGCCCTGTACAGCACCAACGGCAGCATCGCGCCCCTGCACGCGATGGTGGAAGTGGCCGAGCGCAGCGGATCGATCCTGGTGGTGGACGAGTCCCATTCGCTGGGTACCCACGGCCCGCGCGGCGCCGGCCTGGTGGTGGAGCTGGGCCTCGCCGAGCGCGTGCATTTCCGCACCGCGTCCCTGGCCAAGGCATTCGCCGGGCGCGCAGGGCTCATCACCTGTTCCAGCCACTTCAAGGGTTACTTCCTGTCGGCCTCACGCCCTGCCATTTTCAGCTCCTGCCTGCTCGAGCATGAACTGGCCTGGTTCGACGCGGCGCTTGACTTCATCGCCACTGCCGATGAACGGCGCGCTGCCCTGCACGCGAGCGCACGCCGGGTACGGGCCGGCCTGCGCGAGCTCGGTTACAACGTCGACGATGGCACCGAGCAGATCATTGCGCTGGAAGCGGGGCCGGAGCCGAAAACGCTGGCGCTGCGCAAGGCGCTGGAAAGGCGGGGCGTGTATGGCGCCGTGTTCTGCGCTCCCGCCACCGCGAAAAACCGCTCGCTGGTGCGCCTGACGCTCAACGCCAGCCTCACGCGCGACGAAGAAGCGCGCCTGCTGCGCGCCTGCGCCGACATGCGCGAGGAGGTGGACCTGGACAGCTGGTCCTCGACCCGGCGCGGGCGGCGTCTCACGCTGGTATGATGGCGGCATGGACGAATCGAGCAATCAACAGACTTTATACAGTGTAATCGGCGGCGAGGCGCGCGTGCGCGAACTGGTCGACCGCTTCTACGACCTCATGGAACTGGAGCCGGAGTTTGCCGGCATCCACGCCCTGCATCCGAAGCCCAACGACAGTTCGCGCGACAAGCTGTTCATGTTCCTGTCGGGCTGGATGGGCGGGCCGGACCTGTTCGTGGAGCGCTACGGCCACCCGCGCCTGCGCGCGCGCCACCTGCCGTTTGCCATCGGTTCGTCCGAGCGCGACCAGTGGCTGCGCGCCATGGCCTGGGCCATGGAAGATATCGGCATCGAGGAAAACCTGCGCCTGCGATTGATGGAATCGTTTTACCAGACGGCCGACTGGATGCGCAACAAGGCCGACTGAGATGACCAACACGCAATTTCTGCTCTTGATGGGGGCACTGGTGGTGGCGATTGCGCTGCTGCTGGTGTCCATGCTGCGTGCGCGCATGGGGGCGCCTTTGGCAAACCTGGAGCGCGAACTGCGCCGCGAAATGCAGGGTGGGGCGCAGGGCACGCGCCAGGAGCTGGCGGCCACCCTGGCGCAGTACCACGGCGCCACGGTGCAGCAGCTTGACAGCATGCGCCAGCAGATCCACCTGGCGGGCACCACCAGCCGCGAAGAGCAGTCGCTGGCGCTGAACCGCTTTGCCGAGACCATGCAGCACACTTTGCATGCGCTGACGGAATCGAATGCGCAGCGTATGCAGGAAGTACGCTCCACGCTGGAAGTGAAGATCCGCGACCTGCAGACCGACAACGCCATGCGCCTGGAAGAAATGCGCAAGACGGTTGACGAAAAACTGCACGCCACGCTGGAAACGCGTCTGACCGAGTCATTCCGCCATGTCTCCGACCGTCTGGAAAAGGTGCACCAGGGCCTGGGTGAAATGCAGCAGCTGGCCATCGGCGTGGGCGACCTCAAACGCGTGCTCACCAATGTCAAGACGCGCGGCACCTGGGGCGAAGTGCAGCTGGGGATGCTGCTCGAGCAGGTGCTGACGGTCGATCAATACGCCGCCAATGTGGAGACGGTGGCAGGCAGCGGCGCGCGGGTGGAATTTGCGATCCGGCTGCCGGGGCAGTCCGACAGCGGCGTGCCGGTGTGGCTGCCGATTGATGCCAAGTTCCCCAAGGAGCAGTACGAGCGCCTGGTCGATGCGGCAGAACGGGCCGATGCCGAAGGCGTCGCCGCTGGCGGGCGCGAACTGGAACGCGCGGTGCGGCTGGAAGCAAAAACCATCTGCGAAAAGTATGTGTCGCCGCCCCAGACGACCGACTTTGCCATTCTGTTCCTGCCGACCGAAGGCCTGTACGCGGAAGTCATGCGCAGGCCCGGCCTGGCCGACGATTTGCAGCGTTCATTGCGGGTGTCGATTGCGGGGCCGTCGACCTTGTCGGCCATCCTGAACAGCTTGCAGATGGGTTTCCGTACGCTGGCGCTGGAAAAGCGTTCGTCGGAGGTGTGGCAGGTGCTGGGCGCTGTCAAGACCGAGTTCGGCAAGTTTGGCGACGCGCTTGCGCAGACCAAAACCAACCTTGAACGTGCGGCCAAGAGTATCGAATCGGCCCAGACCCGCACGCGGCAGATGGAGAAAAAACTCAAGTCCGTGGAAGCGCTGCCTGCCGAGGCAAGCCAGCAGATGCTGGGTGTGGAGCAGGAAGACTGCTAGCGCGCGTGAATGCCGCTTCGGCCCGGCGCGCGTAGAACTCCAGGATCACTTTTTCAAAATTGTTGAACAGCAGGTCGGCCACACGTGTGGCGTACCAGTTGAACTGGGTGCTCACGCGGTAGTGCATGCTGATGGTCAGTTCCGTGGCATCGCCTTTTGGTGTGAGCGTGTAGATGGTATCGACCACGTCAAAATAGTGGCCGCCGATTTTCACGTGGTCGTCCAGGGCGCCGGCTGGAATGGAGTCCGGTTCGAAGCGGTAATGCCACTTGACGTAGCTGTTTTCGCGCCACTCGCTGGCCACCTGCGCGAAATGAATCGACTTGCCCATCCTGACGTCGCGCACCAGCGTCTCGCCGACCTGGCGGGTGACGCCCGATTCGGGCAGCGGTACGCCGATTCTGTACATCCATGCCCTGTCCACTTCATCTGCTTCGATGGCGGCGGCGTTATGCAGCTCATGCCATACCTGGGCAGCAGGAGCCTTGATCACGACACTGCGCATGCTGTGGCCGATGTGCGTATCGCCGGCGCCTGCCGGCAGCACGACTGCGAGGATCAGCGGCAAAGCTGCGAATCCATAGACTGAGCTGCGCGGCCAGTTGGTGCGCTGACAGATCGCGCCCATGGCCAACCCACCTGCCGCCCCAATCACCATGAACAGCGGGACGATGACGATGGCGCAAATCAAGCCTTCGATCGTGACGGCCAGCGCCGCAAGGACCGCCCAGCCATTGGCGCGCGACCCAAGCCACGCGTAGTATTTCCAGCTGCGCCGCGCCTGGCGCTCCGCCACATACACGGCAACTGCGCTGATGGCCAGCGGGCCGGCATAAATAAAGGCGGCGGCCATCGCGCTCATCATTTCACCCGGCGCGTCGTTAAATAATCCTATGCGCAGGATCAGACCAGTCACGGCTCCCGCGATCACCGGATACCAGCGGCTAAACGGCCATAGGCGGGCGTCGGGATTGATTTCGGTGTCGATCATCGTCGTGCTTTCAGTTGGTCAGGTGTGATCAGGTTCCACGCGAGGCCGGCGCCTTGCAGCAAGCGCAGCATCCACCAGCCTGGGTCCCATTCACCTGGTGCCATCCCAAGCCGGGCGGATTCGGGGAAGGCGTGGTGATTGTTATGCCAGCTCTCGCCCATTGTCAGCAGGGAGACGAAGCGCAGGTTCCTGCCCTGAACGGCCGCGCCTTCGAGCGGGAAGGGCAGGGCGCCGTGATTGTGGGCGAAGTAGCCGATCAGCCAATGGCCAAGCACCCCGGCCGACACACGTGCGCACACGCCCCAGAAGACAAAGCCCCAGCCGCCCCAGGCAAAAAAGAGCAGGGCGACCGGCAGCTGCTGCAGCATCCAGGTGCGTTCCAGGAACTGGTAAAAACGATTGTTGGCAATCACGGGCTCGATGTCAATGCGCGGCGCATGGCGCAGATGCAGGTCGCAATGGAGCTGCCACCAGGCGTCACGCAGCATGCCGCTGCCGTGGCGCAGATAGTCGTGGCAGCGCGGGTGGCGCTGCGCAAAGTCGCGCAGCTCGTGCTGGCGCAGCATGCCAAGTGGTCCCGCCAGGCCCACCAGCACGCCGAGGTAGACGAACAGGTACTCCAGCCATTGCGGGCAGTCATAGCTCCCGTGGATCAGGCGGCGGTGATGGCCCAGCGAATGGCCAAACAGGAGCACCACAGCGGTGGTGACCACGAACAGGACCATAGCGCCCGCGCTGATGGTGAGGGCGCCTCCCATGACCGCCGCCAGCACCATCGACGTAATCCACACGGACTTGAGGGGCGCATAGCGCACCTCGCCTACGACAACATCGCTGGCTTGCCGGGCGTGGGCCCGATGGCGCTGGAGGTCCGCCGTCACGCGCGGTTACATCAGGCCGGAGAACAGGATGATGTCGACCATGTCCCCGGCGCTGACGTTGCCTTGCTCATCATGCAGCACCACCATGCAGTTCGCCTCGGTCATGGAGCGCAGGATGCCGGAGCCTTGCGAGCCGGTGATGCGCACGGTTTGATTGCCCCCGGCATCGGTGGACATGATGCCGCGCTGGTACTCGGTGCGGCCAGGCTTCTTGCGGATTGCCGCTGCCGACTTCACTTTCACCATCTCGACCGGTGCGTTGGCGCCCATCATGCGCAGCAGCGCGGCGCGCGCAAAAAAGTAGAACGACACCATGACCGCTACCGGGTTGCCCGGCAGGCCAAACAGGAAGGCGCTTTTGCCATCGGAGCTGATGCGGCCAAATGCCAGCGGTCGGCCGGGCCGCATGCCGATTTTCCAGAACGTGACGTCGCCCAGTTCGGCCATGATCTGGCGCGTATAGTCAGCCGCGCCAACCGACACACCGCCGGAGGTGACGATGGCGTCGGCGCTGGCGCAGGCGCTGCGAAGCGCGTCTTCCAGCGCCTGCGGTTCATCGCGCACGATGCCCATGTCGATGATCTCGCAGCCCAGGCGCGTCAGCATGCCAAACAGGGTATAGCGGTTGCTGTCGTAGACGCAGCCGGCATCGAGCGGCTCTCCGATGGAACGTAGCTCGTCACCGGTGGAGAAGAACGCCACGCGCAGGCGCCGTGTGACGGGAATGGTGGCGATGCCCAGTGACGCCAGCAGGCCCAGGTCGGCCGGGCCGATGACGCGGCCGCCTTCCAGTGCAGGGCGCCCGGCCATCAGGTCTTCGCCGGCAAAGCGGCGGTTGTCGCCGGTGGCCAATGTGCCCGGCCTGATTGTCACGCTGTCGTCGCTGATCGCGGCGCAGTGCTCCTGCGGGATGACGGTGTCGCAGCCGGCCGGCATGACGCCACCGGTCATGATGCGCACGCACTGGCCGGCCTGTGGCGCGGCGTTCGACGGCCGGCCTGCATACACCGTGCCGACGACTGCCAGTGTGGTGGGAGCGGCCGGGTCCAGGTCGGCGCCGCGGAAGGCAAAACCATCCATGGCCGAGTTGTCGTGCGCCGGCACGCTGATGGGCGAGATGATGTCCTGGGCCAGCACGCGGCCCAGCGCTGACAGCAGTGCCACCGTTTCAGTCTCGCGAACGGGCTCAAGAAAATCGTTGATGATGCGTTGGGCATCGCGCACCGGCAGGGCATCAGGGTCGTAGGAAGACAGGCAGCTGGTGACGTCTGAAAGGAGGGGCATCATTCTTCTTCGAATTGCTGCAGCTCGCGCAGCGTGTTGATGTTGCGAAAGGCGCTGGCGTCATCAAAGCGCACGTGAACCACGCGGATGCTGCCGTACCAGCCGTCCATGCGCCGGCCGCCCTGCTGCAGGTAGGCCGAAAGCTGCGGCAGCACCGCGCGCCGTACCAGGGCGAACACCGGGTGCGGCTGGATGCGCAGCGCGCCATCCTCATCTGCTTCTTCGGTTTCGGCCAGCGCGAGATCGGCGTTTTCCCTTGTCATTGCCGCGTGCAGGCGCGCCACCAGGTCGTGTGGCAGAAATGGCGAGTCGCACGGCGCCGTCACCATGAGGTCCGTAGGGCAGCGGCGCAAGCCGGTTTCCAGGCCGGCGAGCGGGCCTTCGAATCCGGCCAGGTCGTCAGCCCACACGGGCACGCCGAAGGCTGCGTAGGCGTCGTGATTCTGGTTGGCGTTGATGGCGATGTGCGCGACCTGCGGCGCCAGGCGGGCCACCACATGCGCGGCCATCGGCATGCCCCGAAACGGCTGCAACCCCTTGTCCACGTGGCCCATGCGGCTGCCGCGGCCGCCGGCCAGGATCAGTCCGGTAACATTGCTCACGCCTTTGTCCAATCCTCAATCAAGAGGCCGGGCACCCGTGAGAACTCCCTGACATTATTGGTGACCAGAGTCATGTCCAATGCCATTGCATGCGCGGCAATCAGGGTATCAAGCGGACCGATCGGTGTACCGTTTGCTTCGAGTGCAGTGCGGAGGAGACCGTAGGTATGCGCAGCATGGTCGTCAAAAGCTGGCCGATGCAACAGTTGCAGCCACCCATGAAGCGCTTCCTGATTGCGCGTTGAGCCACTTTTCGTCACGCCAAATTCCAGTTCGGCAACTGATATGCTGGACACGCTGATATCTGTCAGCGCGTGGGTGGAGAATCGTCGCATCACCTGTGCAGGCTTTTGCTTGATCAGGTAGATGAGAATATTGGTATCGAGCATAAATTTCACTTGACTACCAGTCTCGCTGCTGTTGTTCCTGGGGCTGATTACGTTCGACAGGCGCAGTGTCGTCAAAGTGCTGCAGCATGTCGAAGAAATCGGACCACTGGGGATCTTTCGGTGTGAGGACCAGCGACCGGCCGATTCTTGTGATGGCGAGTTCGGTCACGCCCACGCGAAATTCCTTCGGCAAACGCACAGCCTGGCTTCTACCTGACATAAACACTTTTGCTGTTGCCATCACATGTCCCCACGGTTGATATATTACGATGATATATACCACATCTGCACAAATCAACCGCCGATGTAGGACATTTCGACCTTGCGTTCCAGCCCGGCCGTGTTGATGGTGCGCGTTTCGGAATAGCGGTCGGAGCGCACGCGCCATAGCGCGCCAATCGCTGCCGACATCTCGGCATCGCTGTGGCCGGCGCGCAGCAAGGCGCGCAGGTCGTGGCCGCGGGTCGCGAACAGGCAGGTGAACAGCTTGCCTTCGGTGGACAGCCGCGCGCGCGAGCAGTCGCTGCAAAAAGCCTGGGTGACGCTGGAGATCACGCCGATTTCCCCGCCGCTGGCATGGCGCCAGCGCGCCGCCGTCTCGCCTGTGTAGTTGGCGCCGATGGCCGTGAGCGGCATGCCGGCGGCTGTGATGCGGCGCACCACTTCGGCCGAGGGGATGACTTCAGCCAGGTTCCAGCCATTGGAGGCGCCCACGTCCATGTACTCAATGAAGCGCAGCACGTAGGGTGTTGCCATGAAGTGGCGCGCCATGGGGATGATTTCCTGGTCGTTCATGCCGGCCTTGACGACCATGTTGACCTTGATGGGGCCGAGCCCTGCAGCGTGCGCGGCTTCGATACCCGCCAATACGTCGGCCACGGCGAAGTCCACATCATTCATGCGCCGGAAAATGGCGTCGTCCAGCGCGTCGAGCGAGACCGTGACGCGATTCAGGCCCGCATCCTTGAGCGACTGCGCCTTTTTGGCCAGCAGCGAGCCGTTGGTGGTGAGCGTCAGGTCCAGCGGCCGCCCGGATGGTGTGCGCAGCGCCGCCAGCATGCCGACCAGCCGTTCCAGGTCCTTGCGCAGCAGCGGCTCGCCGCCCGTCAGGCGCAGCTTTTCCACCCCATGGGCCACGAACAGGGAGGCGATGCGGGTGATCTCCTCGAACGAGAGCAGGGCCGCATGGGGCAGGTAGGCATAATCCTTGTCGAATACTTCCTTGGGCATGCAGTACACGCAGCGGAAGTTGCAGCGGTCGGTGACGGAAATGCGCAGGTCGTGCAGGGGCCGGGCCAGGGCGTCGGCCAGCAGGCCGGTGGGCGGCTCCAGGTGCGCCGGGATGGGCGGCATGGGCGAACGGGCGTCGCCCAGCATAATGATTTTTTCAGCCATGCCAGTACGATAGCACGAGGCCCGCAAGGGCACAGGCGGCGATCAATTTGATGGTCCCCACCTTAAAACGGAACAGCGCGATGCAGGCGGCGGCGCTGATGGCAATCGCGGTCCAGTCGGGGACGATGCTGGCGAAAAACACGTGCCTGCCGAAGAAGACGGCGAGACTAACGATCACGCCCACCACCGCCGCCGAAATGGCGGTCAGTGGCGCCGTCATGCGCACATTGTCGCGCGTGGCTTCCACCATGGGGCCGCCCGCGAGAATAAACAAAAACGATGGCAAGAAGGTGAAAAAGGTGGCCACGCTGGCACCCACGGCGCCGGCCAGCAGCACATTGGCGCCGAACACCTGGTGGGTCCAGGCGCCCACAAAGCCGACAAAGGCGACGATCATGATCAATGGGCCAGGCGTGGTTTCGCCCAGTGCCAGGCCGTCAATCATTTGCGTGGCCGTGAGCCACTGGTAGTGCTCGACCCCGCCCTGGTACACATAGGGCAGCACCGCGTAGGCGCCGCCGAAAGTCATCATGGCAGCCTTGGTGAAGAACCAGCCCATCTGGGCCAGGGTGCCGTGGGCGCCGAAGTGCTGCGCCAGGACCAGCCAGGCGCCACCGCCCAGCACCAGCCCGACCAGCGCTACCTTCGCCAGGCCGGTCCAGGAAAAGACGGCGTGGGCCGGTGGGGGAGTGTTGTCGTCGATCAGGGCGAGACCGTATGACACCTGCTTTCCGGGATGGTGACCGCCCACCTGGAAATACTTAGGCAATAGTCGTCCACCCAGCATGCCGATCATGGCCGCCGTCAGCACGATGAGCGGAAACGGGATGGCCAACACGGCAATGGCGAGAAATGCCAGGACGGCAATGGCGATCAACACCGGGTTCTTGAGGCTGCGTGTGCCGATTCGCCACGCAGCAGCAAGCACCACGGCAACAATGGCCGGCTTGATGCCGTACAGCACGCCCGCCACCGCTGGCAGGCTGCCGTAGACCAGATAGATCCACGCCAGGGCCACGATGATGAGCAGGGAAGGCAGCACGAACAGCACGCCTGCCATGATGCCGCCGCGCGTCTTGTGCATGAGCCAGCCGATGTAGATGGCGAGCTGCGTGGCTTCGGGACCGGGCAGCAGCATGCAATAGTTGAGAGCGTGCAGGAAACGCTGTTCCGAGATCCAGCGGCGGCGCTCGACCAGCTCGGTGTGCATGAGGGCAATTTGCCCGGCCGGGCCGCCAAAGCTGATGAAGCCGAGTTTTAGCCAGTACCAAAAAGCTTCTGCCAGGGAAACGGGAGCTGGCTGCTTGTCGCGGGCGATGATCGTTGTCATGGAGGGGATGGTTGCGAAAAAAAGGGAAGCACACGGCTTCCCTTTTGTAACACGCCGCTGTGATTACTGGCGGGTATCGATCTGAACCAGCGGCTCGTCCACCGGCGGCGGTGCCGGCTTGCGCTGGCGCGGCACGCGAACCGGCTGGGCCGCCTGGGCCGCCGCTTCCTGGGCTGCACGCAGCTTTTCAGGATCGGTGGCAGCCAGGGTCAGGCCAGCCGAGCTCAGGATTTCGTTCAAGTCCTGGGCTGGTGCGGCAGCTGGCGCAGGTGCCGCCGCCGGTGCAGGTGCCGGCGCCGGTGCAGGTGCAGCCACCTGTGCTGGTGCCGGTGCGGGTGCCGGTGCAGCCATTGGCGCAGGGGCTGCAGCAACCGGTGCCGGCGTTGGCGCCGGCTCCGGATCCGCTTCCGCATCTGGCGTGAACATGGTCTGCTCCACAATCGGTGCAGTAGCGTTGACCTCGTCACCACCGTCAGGGGTAAAGATCGTCTGTTCCACCACCGAGCTGGCCGGCGCCATGGCTGCCGGCGCGGCTGGCTCCTCGGCCGCCGGTGCAGGTGCCGGTGCAGCAACCGCGACAGGAGCAGCCTGCATCGCTGCTTGGGCCGCGACCGGCTCGGCACGTTGCGGCGCAGCTTCCGGTGCAAACTCGGCGTCGACGCGGCGAAGCTCTGCGGCAGGCGATGCGGCGTTGGCGGCCTCGGCTGTCCCCTGTTGCTGCGTAACGACCGGCGCGGCAGCAACTGGTGCTGGGGCACCGTCATCGGCCGGGCTGACGGTGAAGCTGGCAACTGCCGGGGCTTCATTGTCATTGTCGGCGCTGTCGTTGTCGCCAGCTTCCATGCCCTCGGCGCCTTCCACGCCTTCGCGCTCGCGGCGGTTACGGTTGCGGCCACCGCGGCGGCGGCGGCGGCGCGGTTCTTCCCCGCCAGCTTCCACTTCGATTTCCTCACCGTTCGGTCCGATGGTGGTGATCATCTTTGGCACTGCAACAGCATCGTCCGCTACGGGTGCAAAGCCTGTTGTCGCTGCAACGACGGGCTCAACGGCCAGCTCATCGCTCTTGGTCTCGGCCACCGGCGTGCGGTAATCGGCACGCTCGCGCGGTGCGCGTGGTGTACGTTCAGCACGTTCGCCACGCTCAGGACGCTCGGCGCGTTCCGGGCGCTCAGCGCGCTCGCCACGCTCGGCCCGTGGTGCGGCCGGTGCTGCAAGGTCTGCGCCTTCGCGCGGCTCGCGTGGCTCACGCGGTGGACGTGGAGTACGTGGCGGACGGGCTGGCTTCTCGGCATCGGCTGCCTTGACGGTCTCGTCCTGGCCAGCCTTGGCCGGCTCGCGTTCTTCACGCTCGCGGCCACCCGGCTTGCCATTGCGGTTGCGCCCGCGCGGACCACGGTTGCTGTTGCGTTCGCCATTGCGTTCCGGAGCGGGGGCCGCGGCAGCGGGCGCCTTGACCAGGGCCGGTACGGCAGGCTTTGCCACCGGCTCGTCATCCTTGCCAAAGAAGAAGCTCTTCATCTTGGCAAAGAAACCTTGCTCCACGGGAGCTGCCTGGACGGGCGCAATCACGGGGGCAGGTGCCAGCACCGGTTTCGGCGCTTCGGTACGGTCAACCACGGGTGCCGGCTTGGCCGGGGTGATGGTCTTGACAACGGCTTCCTGGCGCGGCTTGGCTTCTTCCTTTTCGCGCTTGGCGTAACCCATGTCGGTCTCGGCCTTTTCAGCCAGACTGTAGCTGGCCTGGTCGTCTTCAAGGCGCGGATCGTCATGCTTGATACGCTCGAGCTTGTAGTGCGGCGTGTCCAGATGCTTGTTCGGGATCAGGATCACGTTGATGCGGTGACGCGTTTCGATCTTGAGCACTTCGCCGCGCTTTTCGTTGAGGAGGAAAGCGGCAACATCGACGGGCACCTGCACGTGGATGGTGGCCGAATTTTCCTTCATTGCCTCTTCCTGGATGATGCGCAGCACTTGCAGGGCGGACGATTCCGTGTCACGGATGTGGCCGGTGCCGGAGCAGCGCGGGCAGGTCACGTGGCTGCCTTCGGACAATGATGGACGCAGGCGCTGGCGCGACAGTTCCATGAGGCCGAAGCGGGAAATCTTGCCCATCTGGACGCGCGCACGGTCGTGGTGCAAGGCATCCTTCAGGCGCTGTTCTACTTCGCGCTGGTTCTTGGCCACTTCCATGTCGATGAAGTCGATCACGATCAGGCCGCCCAGGTCGCGCAGGCGCAACTGGCGGGCCACTTCTTCGGCCGCTTCGCAATTGGTGTTAAATGCCGTGGTTTCGATGTCGGAGCCGCGCGTGGCACGGGCCGAGTTGACGTCGACCGAGACGAGCGCCTCGGTGTGGTCGATCACGATGGCGCCGCCCGATGGCAGTGGCACGGTGCGCGAATACGCGGTTTCAATCTGGTGTTCGATCTGGAAACGCGAAAACAGCGGCACGTCGTCGCTGTAGCGCTTTACACGGTGCACCATGTCGGGCATCACGTGATCCATGAACTGGTGCGCCTGCTCGTAGATATCGTCGGTATCGATCAGGATTTCGCCGATATCGGGCTGGAAGTAATCGCGGATGGCGCGAATGACGAGCGACGATTCCTGATAAATGAGGAAAGCGCCGTGTCCCTGCTTGCCGGCGCCTTCAATGGCACGCCACAGCTGCATCAGGTAATTCAAGTCCCACTGCAGTTCTTCCACATTGCGGCCAATGCCGGCGGTGCGGGCAATGACGGACATGCCTTGTGGCAGATCGAGTTTATCCATCGTTTCGCGCAATTCCTGGCGCTCTTCGCCTTCGACCCGGCGCGATACGCCGCCGCCGCGCGGGTTATTCGGCATCAAGACCAGATAACGGCCGGCCAGGGAAATGAATGAGGTGAGGGCCGCGCCCTTGTTGCCGCGTTCTTCTTTTTCGACCTGGACCATGATTTCCTGGCCTTCGCGCAGCGCATCCTTGATGGACGCATTGCGCACATCGACGCCTTCGCGGAAATAGGTGCGGGCCACTTCCTTGAATGGCAAAAAGCCGTGGCGGTCTTCGCCGTAGCTGACAAAACACGCTTCGAGCGATGGCTCGATGCGGGTGATGACGCCTTTGTAGATATTGGACTTGCGCTGTTCGCGACCTGCGGTTTCGATATCGATATCGATCAGTTTCTGACCGTCGACAATCGCTACGCGCAATTCTTCCTGCTGCGTAGCGTTAAACAACATGCGTTTCATTTTTATTAACTCCGCGACCCGTGGGCCGTTCCAGTGCCGCTCTGGTAGCTAGCGGCGAAAAGTACAGGGAATGTACGCGGGACAGGGAGCCTGGGGAGGGTATGCCTTTTCGCACGGCGCAGCGACGCAAAAGCATCGCGGCCGCAACAGGGCGCTAGTAGCGGTCGATCGACATGCCGAGTGCACGCATCACCTGCAACTTCTCTGGATCAAAACCGGTCAAAACCGGGGCACAGACCAAGCCAGGCGGTGAGCAAATCAGTGAGCCAAACCGTAGCCAGCAATCGCACCGCGAGCGATATGCGGCATCGTCCATCGCATATCCCCGGGAGCGAGGCTTACATCGGGTCGGGCGAAAACGACAAGCGTTATCGACGCCAACATCCGGCGAGCCGGCCAATCGCGCCAGCTTGCCAGTACTTATCCTTAAATATCCAGACTTTCCAATTCCGCAGCCATGTGCCTGATCCGATTACAACAACGGTGCAACCTTGAACGGCGCAGGACTGTGCATACACATATTTTCCATCGAATTTGCAATTTGGCGAGGCCGATGGATACGCCCCTGTGTAAAATATCGTTTTAATTCTTACACCAGCAGAGGTTTGACCGCCGCCTGTCGATTATATATTCAAAATGAAGGACTTAGAGAGAATTTCTGGGAAGACAGAAGAAATGAAGATGCAAAACCATGTTGTTCCCCCTTCATCACAGGCGACACCCCAAGCTTACTTTGTAACCATCGCCGAAGAAGATGCCGGCCAGCGGATTGATAATTTCCTGCTCCGGGTCTGCAAAGGCGTCCCGAAAAGTCATATTTACCGCATCCTGCGCTCTGGAGAAGTGCGCGTCAATAAAGGCCGCATCGACCAGCTGTACCGCCTCGAAAGCGGTGACATCGTGCGCATTCCCCCGGTGCGGGTGGCGGAAAAAAACAACGCGGCAGTACCGGCGGCCGAATTTACCATCCTGCACGAAGACAGCCAACTGCTGGTCATCGACAAACCCTGCGGCGTGGCCGTGCATGGGGGCTCGGGCGTATCGTTTGGGGTGATCGAGCAATTGCGCGCGTCCCGGCCCGATGCCAAGTTCCTGGAGCTGGTGCATCGCCTGGACCGGGAAACCTCGGGCCTGCTGATGCTGGCCAAGAAACGATCGGCGCTGACCAACCTGCACGAGCAAATGCGCGACGGCCTGACCGACAAGCGCTATCTGACGCTGGTGGCGGGCGACTGGAAGAATGCCCGTCAGCACGTCAAGCTGCCCTTGCACAAGTTCACCACGCCGGACGGCGAGCGGCGCGTGTGCGTGCAGGCCGGGGGCATGGAGTCCCATACCGTCTTTAGCCTGTTGCGCAAATTCAACGAGTTTGCCTTGCTGGAAGCGGAACTGAAGACCGGTCGCACACACCAGATTCGCGTTCATCTGGCTTCCTCAGGCTTTCCCATTGCAGGTGATGATAAATACGGCGATTTTGCGCTCAATCGCGCTCTACTCAAGGCCACCGACAAGCGCGGCGCCCTCAAGCGCATGTTCCTGCATGCGCACCAGATCACCTTTACCCATCCCGAGTCCGGCAAGCAAATGACGCTCAAGGCGCCGCTGGGCGACGATTGCCAGCGTTTCTTGTTAAGCTTGGGAAAACCACTAACCACCGGTGCGCGCCCTGGCGCCGCCGCCGAGAAGTCCTGATATGCCACGCAAGCAATTTGATTTAATCGTCTTTGACTGGGACGGCACGCTGATGGACAGCACCTCCACCATCGTCAAGTGCATCCAGGGCGCCTGCCGCGACCTGGGCTTGCCGATTCCGCGTGACGAGGCCGCTTCCCACGTCATCGGGCTGGGGCTGTTTGAAGCGATGCAGGCCGTCATGCCAAACGTGGACCCGGCCATCTACCCACGCATGGTGGAGCGGTATCGCTATCATTTTCTGTCAAAAGACCACGAACTGGTGTTATTTGACGGTGTGCGGGAAATGCTGGCTGAACTGGTGCAAGAAGGGTATTTTCTCGCCGTGGCAACCGGCAAGAGCCGTGTGGGCTTGAACAGGGCGCTCAATGCCGTCGGCCTGCTGTCGCTGTTTGACGCGACACGGTGCGCGGACGAAACCTTCTCCAAGCCCCATCCAGCCATGCTGCAGGAACTGACCCGGGAGTTGGGTCAGGACATGAAACGCACCGTGATGATCGGCGACACCTCGCACGACCTGCTTATGGCCAGTAACGCCGGCGCGGCAGGCATTGCGGTTCAGTATGGGGCTCATCCGGTGGCACAACTCGACGCCTGCATGCCACTCTATTCGGCAGCCTCGGTCCACCAGCTGCACGGCTGGCTGAGCGTGAACGCATGACGCTCGATCCGCAGGCGCTGCGCATCTGCGATGCGGCAGCCGTGGTGGAAGGCGGCAAGGGTGTGCGCTTTCCCGTCCTCGCTTTTGGTGACAAGGCCACCGGTTTTGTGGTGCGCTATGACGGCAAGCCCTATGCTTACCTGAACCGCTGTGCCCACGTGCCCATCGAACTGGACTGGGCAGAAGGGGAGTTCTTCGAGTCGAGCGGCCTGTACATCATGTGTGCCACCCATGGCGCCATCTATGTTCCGGAAAGTGGCTATTGCGCCGGTGGCCCCTGCAAGGGGGCACGCCTGCGCAGTATTGCCGTAACCGAGCATGAAGGGGGAATCTACTGGATCCCCGACGAGTTCATCGCGCCGCCAGCGGCGTAACTTCAATGTGCGTGACACCATGAGCGAGCTTCCGGGCACTGATTACTCCGACGTCAAGATCCAGGCCCCACTGCCGAGCGCGGTGGCATGGGAACGCGACACGCTGGAAAAGCTGGTTTTTGCCACGGTGCACGAACGGCGCGCTGCCCGGCGCTGGAGCATCTTTTTCAAGCTCAGCTTCCTGTTGCTCGCGTTTTTCGCCTTATGGTCACTGTCCGATTTTAATTTCACCGGCAGTGACGGCGAACTCATCGGCACCCACACGGCCCTGATTGAAATTGAAGGGAGCATCGAGGAAGAGGGCAATGGCGCTGCCGATGTCGTCATTCCTTCTCTCAACAAGGCATTCAGCGACCGTGAATCACGGGCCGTTGTGCTGAAGATCAACAGCCCGGGCGGCAGCCCGGTCCAGGCCGGCGCCATCGTCGATGAAATCCTCCGGCTGCGCAAGGCCTATCCCGCCAAGCCCGTCTACGTGGTGGTGGACGAGATCTGTGCCTCGGGCGGCCATTATATTGCGGCCGCGGCCGACCGAATCTACGTTAACAAGGCCAGTATTGTCGGTTCCGTGGGCGTGCTCATGGACGGTTTTGGCTTTACCGGAGCCATGGACAAGCTCGGCGTGGAGCGGCGCCTGCTCACGGCCGGCGAAAATAAAGGTTTCCTCGATCCCTTCAGCCCCCAGTCAGACACGCACAAGGCGCATGCCCAGGCCATGCTCAATGAAATTCACCAGCAATTCATCGCCGTCGTGCGCAGCGGGCGCGGCACACGCCTGAAGGAAACACCGGAAACTTTCTCGGGACTGTTCTGGAGCGGCGCCAGGGCAGTGGACATGGGCCTGGCCGATGGCTTTGGCACGATCGAGAGCGTCGCGCGCGATGTCGTCAGGGTCGAAGATATTGTCGACTATACGGCCCAGGAAGGGTTGCCCGAGCGGGTGCTGAAAAAATTCGGGGCGGCGGTGGGACAGGGGGCAATGCGCACCTTATATGCCGGTACCAGGCCCGCTGTGCGGTAGTCGACAGTGGTTAATTTTCCCCTTGCATGTTCGCCCCGGTGTTCTATAGTGGACCTGTAGTTCTTTGCAAGGGGGGCGACATCAATAACAAGCGTTATCTAAGCACAACAATTTGCATGAACGGCTAACTGCGTTGAACACGCGGTATTAGAGTGAATTTCAATTCCTCGCACATTCCCGCTCAGGGAGTGGAAAAACGACGGCTGATGCCGTCGTTTTTCATATTAACGGGCAATGTGCGGGAACATTAACTCTCAGGAATGCGGGACGGGATGGTTTGCTAAGCAGGCCGGGCTTCCTGGCGGTAAGGGGCCCATGCTGCTCAGCATGGGCGCGAGACTAGCTAGTTGGCGAAGGCCTTGGCGGCACGCTGAGCTGGGCAATGCGCGGACGGGCTGTACATGACGGGACGCATCATAGCTGGCAAGGGTTCGCCGGCGCCTTCCGCCTGGGCAAAGCCGCCGTGGGCAATCCACTGTGCCAGATTGCGCTGGGCTTGGTCGACCCAGCGTGCCTGAGGGGAAATACGCGAGATATCCTGGGGTAGCTCGGCCGAGGGGCGCACACCGCCGGTCCAGCGGGCAATGGCAGCGCGAGCTGTTTCCAGCGCCGACAAGGCATCAGATTCGGAAAACTCAGCGGTGCAGATCAGGTCGTTCGAACTCATTGTGCGCATCCTCTCGTTTTACTGTCTATTTGTCTTGATTTCTTTGGTAAGGAATCCTTGTTGCCATTCAGCCGATTCCTAACGATGGCTCAGTGTAACAATCACTCTCTCGCCACCCTTGATTTTTCTCAAACCGGGCCAAAACCCCTTCATAATTTCCGTAGGCTGTAGGGAAATTCCTATCTGGCTGCTAGCTAGTTGCAGTACCAGCTATCTGGCGCCCGGTGTGGCGCATCTGGTACAGTCTCGCCCATGAGTAAATTATCCCTGGACCGCATCCTGCAATCGCAGGGCTTTGGCACGCGCAAGTACTGTCGTGCATTGATTGAAGATGGTGAAGTGAGCATTGCTGGCGAAGTCCAAACCAGCTACAAGACCAGCCTGGAGACCGACGGCCTGGTGCTGGATGTCTTTGGCGAGCAATGGGTGGTGCGCGAGCATGTCTATATTGCCCTGCACAAGCCCGCCAATTTCGAATGCTCGCGCAAGCCGAGCCACCATCCTGGCGTACTGACCTTGTTGCCAGAGCAATTTACCTGGCGCGACGTGCAGCCGGTGGGACGACTGGATCACGACACGACCGGCATGCTGCTCATGTCCGACGACGGGCCTTTTATTCACGCCCAATCCTCGCCCAAGCGCCACATCCCCAAAATTTATCAGGCTACGACGGCCGATCCTGTGACGCCGGAACTGGTGGCGCAGCTATTGTCGGGCGTGCAATTGCATGACGAGCCGGCACCACTCGCGGCCCAGCGCTGCGTGCAACTGGGCGAGCGCCAGCTCGAAATCGTGCTGGAGCAAGGCAAGTATCATCAGGTCAAGCGCATGCTGGCCGCCGCCGGCAACCATTGCGCGGCCTTGCACCGCGCCGCCATCGGCGGCCTGACGCTCGACTCGCTGGGTCTGGCCGAAGGAGAGTGGTGTTACCTGGAGAAAGAGCAGCTGGCCTTGCTGGTACCGGCCGAGGCGCAGCCATGAAGCTGGCCACGCTCAAGGACGGCACCCGTGACGGCCAGCTGGCAGTGGTTTCGCGCGACCTCAAGACAGCTTGCGTGGCTGACGGCATCGCGCCCACGCTGCAGGCGGCGCTGGATGACTGGGGCTTCATCGCGCCTCAGCTCAATGAAACGTACCAGCTATTAAATAGCGGACGGGCGCAGCGCAGCTTCGAATTTGAACCGGCGCGCTGCATGGCGCCGCTGCCGCGCGCTTTCCAGTGGGTCGATGGCTCGGCCTATGTCAACCATGTGGAGCTGGTACGCAAGGCGCGCAACGCCGAATTGCCACCGTCATTTTGGGAAGATCCATTGATGTATCAGGGCGGCAGTGACGATTTCCTCGGTCCTACCGACGATATTGTGCTCGCGTACGAGGAATGGGGCATCGATTTCGAGAGTGAGGTGGCCGTCATCACGGGCGACGTGCCCATGGGAGCGACTCCGGACCAGGCTCACCAGCAGATCCGCTTGCTGATGCTGGTCAACGATGTTTCGCTGCGTAACCTGATTCCGCCGGAATTGGCCAAGGGCTTCGGTTTTCTGCAGTCCAAGCCGGCCACCAGCTTCTCGCCGGTTGCCATCACCCCGGATGAACTGGGTGACGCGTGGCAGGGCGGCAAGGTGCACCTGGCACTGCGTTCGACCTTGAATGGCAAGCTGGTGGGGCAGCCGCACGCCGGTGAGGACATGGTTTTCAATTTTCCGCAGCTCATCGCTCACTTGTGCAAGACGCGCAATGCCCGTGCCGGTACCATTGTCGGGTCGGGCACGGTGTCGAATAAAGAAGAAAAGCGGGGCTACTCGTGCATTGCCGAGAAACGCTGCCTGGAAATGATGGCCGATGGGGTGGCCAGCACGCCGTTCATGCTGTTTGGCGACACTATCCGCATCGAAATGCTCGATGCAGCCGGCAAGTCGCTGTTTGGCGCTATCGCGCAGCGCGTGGTCCAGGCTGGCGCACGCAAGGAGGCGCCCAGTGCTTGAGTCAGAATCCGTGGCGACGCTTGAGGTAGAGGGGCAGCATCCACCAGACCGACAAGATGAGGCTGGCCATGATAGCCCCCGATACGATACCCAGCAGGGGGCCGAACACTTCTGAGATAACCATATTGGTGCCCAGAATGAATGCCACGCCAAGGGCACCTGACCCGGCCACAATCTGGCGGCTGGCCATGCGTTTGAAGCGGGCCTTGCTGATCAGTGGGCGCATCAGGCGGTGCTGGATAGCAGGGGCGCTCAACAGGACCAAGCTGGTCAGCGCGCAGAAAAACGTCGCGAGAAAAACGTAGCGTTGGGCTTCGATCACGCCGCGCGCGCCGCCATTGAAAGGTAGCAGGATCAGGAAAGCAGTCAGCATCTGTGCGCCTGGCAGCAAGATCCGTAGTTCGCTGAGCATGTCGCTGAGGTCGCCGTCACCGTGTAGTTCAGAGCGTACGGTTGTTTCAAGTGGCAGCTGAGGCAGATTTTTGGACATGGCGGATAAGTAAGGTGTTGTAACAGGGCGGCAGCGGTCGGCCCGAAATGGGTATTATGATGCAAGGCGGAAATATAGGGCTGTCCGTTCGCAAGAATTCCTCCAATCACGACGCGCGTCACGGTTCACAAGAAACCCTCGACTTGAATTGTTTTAATGTAAAATGCGGGCGGTATTTGTAGGCCCACGTTCTTCCACCTCTAACATCCGATGCTAAAATTTTCCCGCCTGATCATTACTGGCCTGCTGGCCGCGGCTTGCGCATCCGCAGCAAGTCAGGATAAATCGGACTACTTCGGGCAGAGCCCATCGCAGGGCGACATCCCCAATGCGTCTGCTCCGTCCAAGCGCGTCATTATTACCAACAGCGGCGAAGAGCGGTTCCAGGAAGGTGATGTGAGCCGGGAAACCGGTCTTCAGCGTGAACGCCGCGTCGATAGTTATGTTGAGCCGGTGGAAACGGATTTCGGTGAGGAGGAGCCAGTCATTCGCCGCCGTGATGAGTCGGGATCTGTTCCATTGACTCCGCAGCAAATGCAACAGGCCGAACGCCAGCAGGAATTGCAACAGCAGCGCCTGAAGCGCCAGCGCGCCAAGAAGCCGGCTACTGCTTTTCAGAAATTTGTGTTTGACAGCTCGGGCCTGAAATTGCCCGTGTTTGGCGCTGACTTTTTTAACAAGCCCGCCTCGACCGTTGCGCCGGCCATCGGCGCTCCTGTGCCAACTGACTACATTTTAGGGATCGGCGACGAGTTGCTGATCCGCGGATGGGGCAGCATCGATATTGACCTGCGCGCCAAGATTGACCGCAATGGCCTGATTTCCATTCCGACGGTGGGTTCGGTCGTGCTTGCTGGCGTTCGCGCAGGCGATGCCGAGGCAGTTGTACGGGCCGCCGTGGCCCGCCTGTACAAAGGCGTAACGATTAACGTCACGTTCGGCAAGCTGCGTGCGATTACCGTCTATGTCGTAGGGCAGGCCAACCGTCCGGGCACCTATACTGTCTCGAGTTTGTCGACGCTTGTCACGGCTGTCTTTGCCAGTGGCGGACCGAATGCCAACGGCAGCCTGCGCCAAATTCAGGTCAAACGCGGCGGCGTGGTGGCGGCTGAACTGGACTTGTACAATTTCATTGCTCGTGGCGATAAATCAGGCGACATCAAGCTGCGCGACGGCGACACCATCTTTATTCCGAGCGCCAGCGGCCATGTGGCCTTGGTGGGCAAGATCAATTCCCCTGCCATCTATGAGTTACGCGGCAAGGGCGACACGGTCGCGTCCTTGCTCGAAGTGGCTGGCGGCATGCCGGTAGTGGCGGATCCGCGCAGAGCTTTCCTTGAACGCATTGACCCTTCACGTAACCAGCCGCGCAGCGTCGAACAATTCGCGCTTGACAGCGATGGCTTGGGTCGCACCCTTAAGAATGGCGACCTGCTCCACATAACGTCGATTACGCCGGAGTTTTCCAATGGCGTGATCTTGCGTGGCAATGTGGACCAGCCGGTGCGTGCCCCTTACCGCCCTGGCATGCGGGTAAGCGACTTGATTCCGTCGCGCGCTTACCTCATGACGCGTAAATCACTTAACCGTCAGAACCGCGCAGTCAGTGAAGATGAGAAAAAATTTAGCTCAGGCGAACCCGGTACCCCGGAGGACGATCTGCAGCAGGATCAGGAGAAGGTCGCCGCGCGCATCGGCAGCATGGTCGACGAGGTGAATTGGGAATATGCCGTGATTGAGCGGCTAAATCGCGACACTTTGACCATCTCGCTGATTCCGTTTAACCTGGGGCGGGTGTTCACTGCGCCGGGCAGCGCTGATAATGTATTGCTACAACCTGGCGATACCGTGACCGTGTTTTCCCAGAATGACATGGCCGTTCCCCTCGACAAGCGGCGGGTGTTCGTGCGAGTTGAAGGTGAAGTCAACGCGCCAGGGGTATACCAGATGACGGCAGGCGAAAACTTGCAGTCGCTGCTGGCGCGCGCTGGTGGACCGACTTCCAATGCCTATCTGTTCGGCACAGCCTTTTATCGAGAACAGGTTCGCAAGGAGCAGGAAATGAACTTGGAGAAAGCCGCGAATCGGCTTGAGACCCAGTTGCGCAATGAGCAGTCGCGTCTCGTTGCCAACGTGCGAGGCACGGTTGACCCTGCATCCATCGAGGCGCGCCGCCAGGCAGACCTGGCCTCCGGCCGCGAAGCCATCGCCCGCTTGCGTGCGCTCAAGCCGACCGGACGTATTGCCTTCGGCTTGGATCCGAAAGCTACGGCTTTCCACCGTCTGCCAGCGCTGAAGCTGGAGGATGGCGACCGCCTCGTCATCCCAGCCAAAGTCGAGTTCGTGCATGTGTTCGGTTCGGTAAATGCTGAGGCCTCGCCCCTGTGGCGCCCCAATGGCCGCGTCAGCGATTATCTCAAAATGGTGGGCCTGACCCCGGAGGCCGATGTCGACAATGTATTCATCCTGCGAGTGGACGGCAGCGTGGTCTCGCGCGATTCCGGACGTTGGCTGTTTGGCGGCTTTGGCGGTGTGTTGGTGATGCCGGGCGATAGCATCGTCGTGCCAGAGAAGTTCGACAAGGAAACCGGGTGGACCAAGTTTGTTCAGGGCACCAAGGAATGGGCCCAAATTTTCGCCAATCTCGGCCTTGGCGCCGCCGCGATTCAGGTACTCAAATAACAGGGTGGCGGGGCGTCCCTCCGCGGCCGCCCCCCTTCTGCGCCACACTAACTTAATACAATCATGAGCGAAACTTCGTTGACGATTTCGAATGAACCGACTCGCGCGGTACTCGGCATGGGCTTAATCGACATGCTCATCGCTCTTGCGCGCCGCAAGAAGCTGGTGCTCGGGCTCCCGCTGGCCAGTGCTTGCGCTGCCGCCCTGATTTCGCTCGCCCTGCCCAACACTTATCGCGCCGATACCAAGCTCTTGCCGCCGCAGCAATCACAAGGTGGTGCAGCCGCACTGTTGGCGCAACTTGGCGGCGTGGCTGCGGCTGCCGGGAGTGCTGCCGGCATCAAAAATCCGGGCGACCTGTATGTTGCTATGTTGCGTAGCCGTACCGTTACAGACAAGCTGGTCAACCGTTTTCAGCTTAAGACGGTCTATGGTGCCAAAATGCACGAGCAGGCACGGGAAGCTCTCGACGGCAACACTGTTATCGCAGCCGGCAAGGATGGCGTAATCCGGATTGACGTGGAAGACCGCGACCCCAAGCTAGCGGTGGCGCTCGCCAATGCCTATGCGGCCGAGCTGCTGAACTTGACCAAGTCGCTCGCGGTCAGCGAAGCATCGCAGCGGCGCTTGTTTTTCGAGCGCCAGTTCGAGGCGGCCAAGGACAATCTGGCCGGCGCCGAGGTCGAGCTGAAGCGCGCACTTGATACACGCGGGGTCATCAGCGTCGATGGGCAGAGCAGGGCGATGGTCGAAACGGTCGGAAGGCTGCGCGCCCAGATCGCTGCCAAGGAAATTGAATTGGCGGCCATGGCGGCATTTGTTACGCCGCAAAACCCCAACTACCAACGGGTGCAGCAGGAACTTGCGAGCATGAAGGGTGAGTTGGGACGCCAGGAAAATGGCAGCAGCGACAAGGGGACGGCGGGAAATATGCCCCAGACCGGCTTGGAAAACATTAAGATATTGCGCGACGTCAAGTATTACCAAATGTTGTATGAACTGCTGGGCAAGCAATACGAACTGGCACGTCTGGACGAGGCCAAGGAAGGGGCGATCGTGCAGATACTCGATCCGGCCGTAGAGCCCGAGCGAAAGTACAAGCCGCGGCGCTCCATCATTGTCATCAGCTTCTTCATGCTTGGCTTGCTCCTGGCAATGCTGATCGCCATTTTGTTGGAAGGACTCGACAACCTGAGAGATTCACCGTTGCGGTTGAAATGGATGGCCCTGAAATCGGCACTGAAGTTTCGTTAAATTAAAGGCATAGGTCCGCTACGCCGCGTTGGCGGATCGGTTGTGTCGATCTATAGGGAAAATGAATGTTAGACGAAAAAGAAATCAGATCAGTTATTTCCGGAAAGCGGATATTGGTTACCGGTGGAACCGGAAGTTTTGGTCATGAGATATTGCGCGAACTGATCAAGTATGATCCCGCGTCGATTACCGTCTTCAGCCGTGACGAAAAGAAACAGCATGATCTGCGCTTGCTATACGCGCACATCAGGCAAATTGGCTTCATGATCGGCGACGTGCGTGACTACGCGCGTGTACGCGAAGCGATGCGCGGTCAGCAAATCGTGTTTCACGCCGCCGCCCTGAAGCAGGTGCCGGCCTGCGAGAACGCGCCTTATGAGGCGGTGCTGACAAATATCGTGGGCGCCGAAAATGTGCGCCGTGCAGCTATCGATGCCGATGTCCATACGGTTGTTTCGGTGAGCACCGACAAGGCCGTCAAGCCAGTCAATGTGATGGGCATGTCAAAGGCGATTCAAGAGCGTATCATGCAGCAGCCGCTCGACTGTGGCACGAAGTTCATCTGCGTGCGTTATGGCAACGTGCTCGGTAGCCGTGGCAGTATTGTGCCCCTCTTCGTCGAACGCATCATGGCCGGTTTGCCGATCCCGATCACACATCCGGGTATGACACGCTTCCAGCTGTCGCTGTCTGAAGCGGTCAAGCTGGTTTTTTGGGCAACGGTGCGGGGAACATCGGGCGATATGTGGGTCAAGAAGATGCCTTCGATAAATATCGTAGATCTGGGCGCGCACCTGGCGTACGGACTGACGGGCAAAGAAGAGTATCCAAGCACCATCATCGGTACCCGGCCTGGCGAAAAGCTGCACGAGGTTCTAGTGTCGGAAGAGGAAATGTGGCGCGCCGTCGAGTACCCAGGCCACTTTCTCATTCCGTCCTGGCGCGAGTCGTTCGAGGTCAACGGCAGCGTCGTACCGAATCTGACGGAATATTCATCAGCATCGGTGGACTTCCTCACTCGCGAGCAATCCCTGGCCATGCTGCGCGATGATGGCTGGATTGCCGAAAGTGGATATGGTCCCGGTCCCAAACTGGCGCTCTATGACTGAGCCGGCGATTCCCTTGGTGAGGGTCGCCATGGCGCCCGAGGAGGTACTGTGGCCGCTCCTGCGCGAGGTGCTCTACAGCGGCCAGATTGGCGAGGGCGCCACTGTGGCCGAATTCGAAAGCCGTTTTGCCGACAATTTCAAGCTGCCCCGTGCATTTTCGTTTCATAGCGGTACCGCCGCATTGCACTGTGCGCTGGTACTTGCCGGTGTCCGGCACGGGGACGAAGTTATTTCAACCCCGATGACGGCCGAGCCAACTAATCTCGCCATCTTGCATGCTGGTGGGCGCGTTGTGTGGGCCGACGTCGACCCGTGCTCGGGCAATATGGATCCTGAATCGATCGCCGCCCGCATCACGCCGCGCACGCGTGCCATCCTGGTGGTGCATTATGGCGGGCTGCCGGTGCGGCTGGCCGAAATACAGGCCATCGCCGCCCGGCATGGAATTCCCGTCATTGAGGACTGCGCACATGCACTGGGGGCAAGATATAATGGTCAGGCTATCGGTACACTGGCCGAATTTGGCATGTACTCGCTGCAGGCAATCAAGCACATGACCACCGTCGACGGGGGGATGCTTACGATGCGCGACTCGGATCTGGTGACGCGCACCAAGACGTTCCGCTGGTTCGGCATGGAGCGCGGGGTCGACCGTTCCAAGGTCGATATCACGGAGGTGGGTTACAAATATCACATGAACAACGTCACGGCTGCCATCGGTCTGGCGCAGTTGACCATCATCGATGACTTGATCGGCCGCCACAAGGCCAACGGTCGCTGGTTCGATACTACCCTGCCGGCCATTGCGGGCATCGAAGTCGCTCGTTTCGATCCCGCCGCCGATCCCTCTTACTGGTTCTATACTCTGCTCAGCGACGACAGCGCGGCCGTGCTGGCCCGTCTCGCCGAGCGCGGCATCAGCGCATCGAAGCTGCATCGTCCCAATAACCAGCATTCTATTTTTGCCGACGCCGCGCGCGAACTGCCTGGCCTCGATGCGTTCTATCGCCGCATGCTGCATATCCCGTGCGGCTGGTGGGTGGGTGACCTAGAGCGCGAGCGCATTGCCGATGCGCTGCGGGCTGGATAACTACTGTTTGCCAGGTTCCACATGATTGCTCTGTATAAAGTGTTTAACGATGGCGCCTGCGAGGCTGCAGCGTTGTCCGTGCTGCGTTCGGGCCAGGTGGCAAGCGGGCCCGCGGTCGAACAGTTCCGCCAGGGCGTGGGGCGTATGCTGGGTAATGAGCGGGTGGTTACCACTGACAATATGTCCTCGGCCATGACGCTGGCGTTGCGGCTGGCCGGGGTGGGCGAAGGTGACGAGGTGCTGTGCTCACCGTTTGCCTGCATGGCCACCAATTCGCCCATTGCGCACGCGGGCGCACGTCCGGTCTGGGTTGATATCGATCCCCGCAGTGCTGTACCTATGATCGACTCGGCGCTCGCCGCCATCACGCCGCGCTCGAAAGCCATCATCATCTACCATTTCGCAGGCTTTCCTGCCTGGAATGAGCCTCTCGTGCAGGCCTGCCGCAAGCGCGGGATTGCCGTGATTGAGGACTGCGACAATGCCCTCGGCGCCACCGTCGACGGACGTCCGGCCGGCAGTCTGGGTGATTATGCAGTGCTGTCGTTCTCGCCTATCCGCCAGCTCAGCTGTATCGAGGGCGGGGCGCTGGTCTGCCGCACAGAGGATGACTTCCAGCGTGCGTTGCGGCTCAAGCGCTTTGGCTACCACCCGGTGATGTTTCGCGATGCAAGCGGAGAGATCAATGAGGCCGAAGACGTGGCCGAGATTGGCTGGTCGGCCGGCTTGAACAATCTGTGCTCGGCCATTGGCGCGGCCCAGTTGCCCACTTATGCACAGCGGCTGGCTCAGGCCAGGCGCCATGTAGCGATGCTGCGCGAAGCCCTGGCCGGCTTGGCCGGCATCGAACCAATGCACGCACAGCCGGGCTGCGAGCCTGCTCCGTGGGTGTTGCCTTTGCTGGCGCAGCGGCGTGATGCGCTACTGGCCTGGCTTAAATCCAATGGGATCGCTGCCTCTAAGATGCACTACCGTAATGATCGCTATTCTGGCTTCAGTGCCGCCTCGCGCGACTTGCCCGGCGTAAGTGCCTTCAGTGCACGCATGCTTGGTATTCCCTGTGGCTGGTGGCTGGACCCGCAGCAGCTTCAGTTTATCATCGAGCGCCTGCATGCGTTCGTCGCACAAGGCATTTCGGAGGGAGATATCCATGAATGACGTCAGTATCAGCGGCCCCGGTCGGGTCGAAATTGGCCAACATTGCAGCATCGGGCGCAATGTCCGGGTCATATTTTCCGGCCCTGACAGCGTGCTTGCCCTGGGCGACTGTGTAACCTTAGGCGACAACGTCAAGCTCATCGTGGCAGCGGGCAGCGTTCGCATTGGCGACTGGAGCGCGCTACATGAAAATACGCTGGTGCTGTGCACCGGCGGCGTCGATATCGCCCAGCATTGCTGGTTCGGCCAAAACACCATCCTTGACGGCACCGGCGGGCTGCGAATCGACGATGGCGTCAGGGTCGGCATGTATTCGCAAATCTGGTCGCATGTGGGCGCCGGCGAGTTGATCGAGGGCTGCACCCTGCTGGCCGAGCGTCCTGTGCATATCGAGTCCGATGTATGGCTCGTGGGCAGCTGCATCGTCTCGCCAGGCGTCGTGGTGCGGCGGCGCACGGTTGCCTTGATCGGTTCAAACTTGACCAAGGACACTGCCGCCAGCAGTGTGATGGCAGGGGCGCCAGCCAAGCCGAAGGAACAGATGGCTTTCTACACCCCGCTGACGTTGGAGGCCAAGTTTGCCATGCTCACCGTCTGGCTTGCCGAGTTTGCGGCTAACTCAGGTTATGTGCTCCTAAGCGCCACTGACGAGCTGACCGTACATGGCGAGGGCGAGTGGGTGCGCTTCGTACGCACCGCCGAGCAGTTCGCGCAGGCCGCGGCAGGGGCGCGCAGCCCCGGGGGGACACTATGCTGTGTTGAGAACAAGCTCTACCTCAAGTGCCTTGGCATGCTTGAACGCCGCCTATTGAAGTTTTTAGGCGGCAATAAGGCGCGCTTTTACACTGCGCCGCGCCTCTGATCGACTTGCATGTGTCATGCGAGCTGCAGTGTTGCAGCGGTGGCGCATGCCTATTTTTAGCGTAAGGATTCCGTGATTCGTCGAAATGCGATCGCCAATATGCTGGGCCGCGCATGGGGAGTGCTATCGGTCTATCTCTTCCTCCCCGTATATGTTGACCTGCTGGGGGTTTCCGCGTTCGGCCTGGTGGGCTTTTACACGACCTTGCTGGGGGTGCTGGCATTTGCCGACCTGGGCTTTACAGCGACCTTGAACCGGGAGATGGCGCGCCTGGCCGTCCTGCCCGACGCCGGCCAACAAATGCGCACTCTGGTGCGAACCTATGAAATGTGCTATTTGGTGCTGGCTACCGGGATCGGTGCGCTCATCTGGCTGCTGGCGCCAGCCATTGCTGCTGACTGGCTCAACACAGGTACACTGGCACACGCCGAGGTCGTTCTCGCCATTCGCGTCATGGGGCTGGCGGTGGCCTGCCAGCTGCCCACCTCGTTGTATATCGGCGGTCTGACAGGCCTCCAATTGCAGGTCAACGTCAATCTGCTGCAAGTGTTGTGGGGTATCTATCGAGGAGTGGGCAGCGTGCTGGCGCTGTCAATACTATCGCCCACCATCGTCGTTTTCGCGTTTGCCCAGTTGCTCGCCAATGCGGTGTATCTGCTGGCGGCGCGACGCGCCATCTGGCACTGCGGTGCGCTGGATGGACCGGAGCGGGCGCGCTTTTCCTGGGGCGCCTTGACTTCGAGCTGGCGTTATTCGGCCGGCATGGCAGGAATGGCCGTGATCTCGATCAGTCTGACCCAGCTCGACAAGCTGGTGGTAAGCAAGATGTTGCCACTGGCAGATCTCGGATATTACACGCTCGCCGGCACTTTAGCCGCCGTGCCCATGATGCTGGCAAGCCCGCTCGCCGTGGCGGTGTTTCCACGAATGACTGCGCTGGTGGCCGTTGGCGACAGCGTGGCTTTTGCCACCCTCTACATGCGCACCAGCACGCTCGTGGCAGCCCTGGTGGTCCCCGGCACACTGGCCATTGCCTTGTTTGCCGCAGAGTTCTTGAGTGCCTGGACCGGCAACCCAGCAGCTGGAGCGGCGGCCGGGCAAGCCGGTGGCCTTCTGTTACTGGGCCAGCTCCTTCAAGCGTTGACCATCGTCCCATACTATGTGGCGCTGGCCCATGGCAATGTGGCACTCAACTTGCGCATTGGCGTCATTTCGGCCGTGCTGCTGCTTCCTTTGCTGCTCCTGACGGTGCGCCACGGCGGTCTGGACGGCGCCGCGCTGGCGTGGCTGTTGCTCAACTTGTGTGTCTTCCCTCCGTATATGTATTTTCTGCACCGCCGTTTTGTGCCAGGCTACCTTGGACCTTGGCTGGCCCGGGTGGTACTGCTACCAACTGCAACGGCCTTGCCACCACTGCTGCTGGCCAGGCTGGTGTATCCGGCAGGACTCAACCGCTTCAGCGTGATCGCTTACATCATCGTCGCAGCCGGCGCCGCGTGCGCCTGTACCCTGGCGGCCATGCCTGCCGCGCGCCAGTTTATCATTCAACAGTTCCCTTTTTCCTGGAGACGCGCGTGACCGCCTCGATCCATCTTGACCCCGCCGCCCCTCTGTTGAGCGTGGTGATTGCGACCCGCAACCGGGTGATCTACTGCCAATCGGCCATCGAAAGCATCTTGGCCATTCCTGATACCCGCCTCGAGCTGGTGATCCAAGATAACAGCGACACCCGGGAACTGGCCGATTGGGTGGCTTGCCGGGCTTCGGACGCACGTCTGCGCTATCGCTACACGCCGCCGCCCCTGTCGTCGATCGGTAATTTTAACGCGGCCTTGGAACTGGCAAGCGGAGAATACGTGTGCCTCATTGGCGACGACGATGGCATCAATCCGGAAATCCTCGACGCCGCCGCCTGGGCCCAAGCGCATCATATCGATTCCATCGGTGGGCGCTGCCGTGTGAATTATCTGTGGGGGGGCAGTGGTGCCCCATCGACCCTGTTTACCCGTGTGGGCGGGGCGGAGATGGCAATCGAACCGTTCGTCGACACGATCAGCCTTGTTGATGTGCCGCAGCAAATGGCCGCGCTGATGGATAACGGCGGCGTGTATTATCTTGATTTCCAACTGCCGAAGATGTACCACGGTCTGGTACGGCGTGCCTGCCTGGAGCAGATCCGCAGCCGCACGGGGCACTACGTGGGCGGCCTCAGTCCTGACATCTATTCCTCGCTGGCGGTGGCGTGCGTGGCACAACGCGTCGCGGTAACGGATTACCCATTGACCATTCCAGGCGCCTGTGGCGCCAGCACGTCAGTCGTGGAAGGATCGATCAAAAGGCACTCAAAACGGATTGAAGATGCACCGCACTGGCGTGCGCGTGAAGATTACCAATGGTCCCCTATGGTGCCGCGCCTGTATTCGGTGGAGACCATCTGGTCCGAATCGGCGCTCGTCGCGCTCGCGGAGATGGGACGTGACGATCTCGTGGCGCGCTTCAACCTGCCCAGGATGGCCGCCTTCTGCTTTGCCAACAACCGCGCTGTGGCTGACATCCTCCGGCGCGAGCTACCGGCAGCACTGCGCGCACGAGGCGAAAATCTGGCCTGGGGCGCCTTGCGCTTTGGCGCTGGCCTGGCCAGCGGGCCGGGCCCAGCCTTTGTGCGGCGCGTCTGGAACCGGGTGCTGCTCAGTGCAGGAGTGCGTACCAGGCTCAAGCTTCACGACCTGCCGGATATGCAGGCGGCCAGTGCGGCGCTGGGCGCCTACCTGCGCGCCCATAACCACAGTTTTCAACATTGCATGCGCCACTTCGGCGCAAGCGACGCGGCCCGCAGCGTCCCGGCCTCGCATCTCGCGGGCGGCCATGCACCGCGCTGATAGCCAGCCGCGCCCGCTTGCTTTGTATCTGCCAAGCCTCGAGGTGGGCGGGGCGGAAAAGGTGATGGTAACGCTTGCCAATGCCCTGTGCGCGCGCGGGCACCGGGTTGATTTGCTCTTGGCGCGGGCTCAGGGGCCTTATCTGGAACTGGTGCAGGCCGGGGTCAACGTGGTCGACCTGCGAGCGGCGCGCGTGATGCATAGTTTGCCCCCACTGGTGCGCTATTTACGCCGGGAACGGCCGCTGGCCTTGCTGTCGGCGCTTGACCACTGCAACGTCATCGCGCTGCTGGCCAGGATGTTGGCCAGGGTGCCGCTGCGCGTGGTCATTTCCCTGCATTCGAACTTCACCCATAATGCGGCGCACGATCCGTCGCTCAAGACCCGGCTGTCACGCCACTGGGTACGACCCTTTTACCGGCGCGCCGATGCCGTCGTTGCCGTGTCGCGGGGTGTGGCCGAAGACGCCTGCACTACCACTGGCATCGCGCCGGAGCGGGTATCGGTCATTTACAACCCCGTGGTGTGCGCCGACTGGGATAACCGCTTTAATGCTCCGCTGAACCATCCCTGGTTCGGTCCTGGCCAGCTACCAGTGGTGCTGGGCGTTGGGCGCCTGACTGATGCCAAGCATTTCGATCTGCTCATCGGCGCCTTTGCCAGGCTGCTGTCAAGCCGGCCGGCACGCCTGCTGCTGCTCGGTGAAGGAGGAGAGCGCCCCAAACTTGCCGCGCTGATCGGGCAACTCGGTCTGAAGGATAGTGTCGAGCTGCTCGGTTTTAGCGACAATCCTTATCCGTACATGCGCGAAGCGGCGCTGACGGTTCTGTCGTCTAAGTGGGAAGGTTTTGGCAACGTGCTTGCCGAAGCCCTGGCCTGCGGCAGCCGTGTCGTCAGTACTGACTGCCCCAGTGGACCGGCAGAAATTCTCGAACAGGGGCGCTGGGGGGAACTGGTCGTCGTCGGCGACGCCGCTGCGTTAGCGGCGGCCATGGCGCGCGCGCTGGCCGCACCGCCCCGCGCTGGCGCCGCTGGCGCCGCACGCAGCCGGTTTGGTATCGATACCATCGTTGCGCAGTATGAAGGCGTCCTGATGCCGGCATCGCGCGTAGGTTGAGGAACTCATGGATTTCAGCTTAAGCATAGAACTCCTGCTGGGAACCCTCGCCATTTTCTTGTTTGGCGTCGTGGTGGCGGCGCGCGTGGTCTCCATACCCGTGGCCGTGGCTGTTGCGCTGGCCAAGGCCGTGCTGCCGTTCGCTTATTTCGGTTTCTTTTTCAATCCCGACTGGGCCCTCATTGACGGCATCAAGTATTACGAGTCGGGACAGCACTTCTTGGCAGAGGGGTACACGCCGCTGTCCCTATTTGACCAGGATGCGATCATCTATTCGTTTACCAACAGCGGCGGCCAGCACATTCTCTACGACTGGTACAACCTGATTGCGCAATGGCTGTTCGGCGGCTCCTATGCCGCCCCGGTATACATGAATGTGGCGCTCACCTTTGTGTCGGCCAACTTGCTGCATGGCATTGCTCGCCGCCTGCAGTTTGGCCGCCTGTACTGCAGTGCCTTGTTCGTGATGTTTGCCCTGCACTGGGAACTGCTCAGTTGGTCGAGTATCGCCAACCTCAAAGATTCCCTGGTGTTGCTGCTCACGGTTGCCACGTTTTACGCCGGCCTGGCGCTATTCCAGCAGCGCAGGCTGCGCCATGCACTGGCGTTGCTGGTGCTGCTGTTCCTGTTTTACTGGATCCGTTTTTATGTGCCGCTGCTTATGTTGTGCGCAGTGTTACTTTATGTGTTTTTCGCCAACAGTGGGCGGGCGCGGCTGTACATCATCGCTTCTGCCGCCCTTCTTGCTGGCGTGTATGTTGCGGTGATGGGATGGGCGGCTATCGCCGAGGGCATCGGGCGCCTAGACGCCGGTGCGGGGATGCTCTCTGGCGCCGTCAAAGTGATGCTGATCCCGCGCCCGTGGTCATTGGAGCCGGAGTACACCTTTCTACTGATCCCGTCTCTGCTGCATTGGGCGTTCTTGCCAGCGCTGATCGCCGGCGCCGTGATGCTCTGGCGCCAGGCGCCTGTGTACCGGCTGCTACTCATCTATTTCCTTACAATGTTGTTGTTTTACGGGGCTTTTGAGGAGTTGCAGGGGGCGCGCCAGCGAGTGCAAGTACTGTTTATCTATGCTTGGGCGCAGTTTCATTGCCTGTGGGTTGTATTGGAACGCTTCGGACTGCGCGCAAGCGAGATGCATGGCCCAGCGCCGCGCGCACCAGTACCGTGAGCGGTCCGGCGCACGGCCGTCGCCGCTGCCAGCCTGGGGGGGTATTGCAGGTGGCAGGCGCTGGGCGAACCGAACGCCGACAATTCTGGCCGCGCTGGGCCAAACTTTGCACGCATGCGCAGCATTGTGGTTTGCGGGGAAGGAGGGGTTTGTTTAGGTCATTGCGCCAGGTGTGTGCTGCCCGGACTGCGGGCAACGCCGTGTTCGCTATACTCTGCAGGCACCGGCTTTGCCGCCTGTTTCAGCCTGCTGCGGAAGTGGGGGCGGGAGCAGCTCGCGTGACTGTGATGGATAGCTGGGAAGGGCGGGACCGGCATTTTGTACGCCTGACACTTGGACGCGCCGCGTGTACCTGCACGCGAAGGGCGATCGTTCCGGCCTACTTCGCCTTTTAATGCCAGATTTCCAAGGACGCAGTGGCGCGCCCGGGCACACCCCCGGGGTCGCGTTAGAAAGTGGCAACATGCTATAATTCGTAGTCGATTTGCCTGCGCGGCTCCGCGGCAGGAAGTGGAACCCGGAAATAAGGTAGCGATGGTGGAATGCTGTATCCGCACTATCGCCCGGATCCAACGAAGGCGCAACCGGCCTGTGAGGCTCATTGTGCCTGTGCCTTTTCCCAAGGATCTTGTGCGCGAGCGGTATGATACCGGCGGGCCTTCGGTTACGCCCGGCTGGCGCGGCGTGTCGGTTCATGTTGGCGCGCGCCTCGTCTGGGCATCGCTTGGCATGACTCTTGCGCAGCGGGCTGAACATGGCGCAGCTGGAGCTCGCGCTCCTGGCAGTCGGCCCAAGCTGACCCGTTGCACTCGCCGATGCTGACCTGATGGCCGCAAGCGCTGCGCTTGGCGGCATTGCCGCGGCACCAGCGCTTATCGCCCGGCGCCGTTGTCGCTTGCCTGCAGGCGACTTGCCTCTGACCGAGCCCACCGTGATGGCGGGGCGGTCATGGTGCTCAATTTATTGTTGGGCTAGGCTCAGGCCACAGCCGAGCAAATGCTGTAGCTCTACAGCTGGCAGAGGTCAGCTTGTACGGCACGAACAAAATTTGGTGAGTTTGACCAATATCGACCACATCCGTCAGGTCACCCCCACTGCTCAAGAAGGAAAATGCGTTTGTCAAATTTCATCATATCGCTTGATTTCGAGATGTTTTGGGGTGTTGCCGATGTCCGTACCGTGGACGAGTATGGCGACCATATCCGGGGGGAGCTCGAAGCCATTCCGGCTATGCTGGCGGCGTTTGGACGGCACCGGGTGCGTGCCACCTGGGCCACCGTCGGGATGCTGATGTGCCGTGACCATGCCCATTGGCGGGCCGTGGCCCCGGAACGGCTCCCCGCTTATGCGCGCTCCGGTTGTTCGCCTTACGCGATGGATGCCACAGTGCGGAAGTATCCAACATTGTTTTTCGCCCCCGAGCTGGTTAAGCGGATACGCGACAGCGAGGGGCAAGAGGTAGCCACCCATACTTTTTCGCACTTTTATTGTGGCGAGCCGGGCGCCACGCCCGAACAATTCATGGCCGACATGCAGTGCGCCCGCGCCGTTGGCGCAGACTTGGGCCTGGCCTTCACCAGTATAGTGTTTCCGCGCAACCAAGTGCTGCCGGCGTATCTCAGGGTGCTCCCTGAAACCGGAGTCAAAATCTACCGCAGCAATCCGGACCACGTGCTATACCGCGACGGCCACCAGGTGCCCGGTGGCGCACTGGGCCGTCTGGTGCGCCTGGCTGACGCCTGGCTGCCGCTGGCCGGCGCCATGGCCGCTTACCCGGCCCATGGCCCGGGCGCCCTGGTAGCGCTACCGGCCAGCCGCTTCCTGCGGCCGTTCTCGCCTTCACTCGCTGCGCTCGAGCCACTGCGGCTGCGCCGCATCAAGGCGGCGATGACGCAGGCTGCCATTGCAGGCAGCGACTTCCACCTATGGTGGCATCCGCATAACTTTGGCTGCCATACAGGGCGCAACCTGGTCATGCTCGAAGCGATCCTGAACCACTTCGGGCAGCTGCGCGAACGCTACGGTATGCGCTCAGCCAATATGGCAGACTTCGCTGGCAGGGCGAAAGCATGAAGCTGATCGTGCTCGCCACCGACAGCGACAGCACATGGATGCTGGTCAACAGCCTGATGCCTTATTTCCCCGACCTAAAAGTGGTGCTGGAAACCCCGATCGGCCGCGCAACCTTGCTAAAGCGCCGCCTGGCCCGGCTCGGCTGGTGGACCGTGGCGGGGCAGGTGCTGTTCATGCTGCTGCTGCCGGTGTTGCGCCGTAGCGGCCAGCAGCGCCGTGAAGCTCTGCTGGCGGCAGCTGGACTGGCATGCCAGGCTCCTGCCATAGCCTTGCAGCGCTTTGCTTCCGTGAATGATCCGGACTGCCGCCAGTGGCTTGCAGCCCAGGATCCCGACGTGGTGATTCTCAACGGCACCCGGATCGTCAGCCCCCAAGTGCTCGATAGCTGCCGCGCCGTGTTCCTCAATACCCACTGCGGCATTACCCCAGCTTACCGGGGTGTGCACGGCGGTTACTGGGCGCTGTACCAGGGCCAGCCGCACCTGGCTGGGGTGACTGTCCATGTGGTCGATCGCGGCATCGATACTGGCGACATCATTTACCAGTCCACCTTTACGGCTGAGCCTGGCGACAATTTTCTGACCTATCCGGTTAAGCAATATATTGCCGGGATTCCGCTAATGCAACGTGCGCTGGAGGACATTGCCGCCGATAAGCTAGTGCGGCATAGGCGTGCTGATCTGACGTCGGCAGTCTGGTACCATCCGACCCTGTGGCAATACCTAGGTGCGCGCTGGCGCCGCGGCGTGGCCTGATGCTGGTTCTCCATATCATCAGCGGGATGAAGGTCGGGGGTGCCGAAATGGCACTGCAGCGTCTGGCCAGTCATGCCCGTGGCGGACGCTACGAGCACGTGGTCGCCTCGCTCAGCCCGGGCGGCGCGATGCGTGAACGCTTCCTCGACGCCGGCATCGAGCTGCTGGTTTTTGATTTCAAAGGTGCCCCGCTGTCGAGCTTGTTGCTGCTGTTCCGGACCCTGCGCCAGCGCCGCCCGGTAATTGTTCAGACCTGGATGTACCATGCTGACTTGATCGGTGGCGTGGTGGCGAAGCTGGCCGGTGTGCCTCACGTCATTTGGGGCATTCGCAGTACCGATGTGCCGGGGCACGGTGCGCGCGCGCTGCGTCTGATCCGCGCCGCCTGTGCCCGCCTTTCCCGCCGCGTTCCCTCGGTGATCGCCTGCGTGGCCGAAGCGGCGCGGCGTACCCATGTCAGCTTGGGCTACGATGACGCGCGCATGCGCGTCGTACCAAACGGTTTTGGCACCGATGTGCTGGCCGGGCGGGCCGCGGCCCGTGCCAGCCTGCGCGGCCAACTCGGCCTGAATGCAGATGCCATCGTCATCGGATGTGTCGGCCGCTTTCATCCTGACAAGGGGCAAGACATTTTCGTACTGGCCAGTGCCGTGGTAGCACAGGCCCTGCCTGGCGCGCGGTTTCTGATGGTGGGGCGCGATGTTACCGACGCCAACCCGGAGCTGATGGCCTGGATTGCCGAAAGCGGAGCTGCTGAACGCTTTTACCTGCTCGGCGAACGCAGCGACATGCAATCCTGCCTGGCGGCGATGGACGTGTTCTGCCTCGCTTCGCGCACAGAGGGTTTTCCAAACGTGGTGGGCGAAGCCATGGCTCTACAAGTGCCGTGCGTGGTCACCGACGCTGGCGACGCCGCTTTGCTGGTCGGCGATACGGCCGCAGTGGTCCCGGTGGCCGATCCGCCAGCGCTGGGGCAGGCATTGCTGGAACTGGCGCGGATGGCGCCGGCCCAGCGCAGCGTAAGCGGGCAGGCGGCACGGCAGCGCATCCTGGCGCACTATACGATGACGCGGGCAGGCGAACGCTTCACCGCGATTTATGACGAATTAACAATGCAAGGATAGAGCTAATGTGTGGTTTTGTCGGGATATTCGGAGGCGGTGCGCAAGAGCGGGCCAGTACCCTGGCGTTGCTTGGACGCATGAGCGACGCCATCACCCACCGCGGGCCTGATGACGCAGGTCTGTGGTGCGTTCCCGAGCACGAGATCGGATTTGCTCACCGCCGCCTTGCTATCGTGGACCTGTCACCGGCTGGGCACCAACCCATGGCGTCGGTAAGTGAGCGCTACACGCTGGCTTTCAATGGCGAAATTTATAACCACATGGCGTTGCGCCTGGCTCTGGAGCGGGAAGGCAGGGCGCCACAGTGGCGTGGACACTCCGATACCGAAACGCTGCTCGCTTGCATTGACGCTTGGGGCGTGCGGGGCACCGTGGAAAAGGCGATCGGCATGTTCGCCTTCGCCTTGTGGGACGCGGCCCAGCGTCGGTTAACGCTCGGGCGTGACCGGCTGGGCGAAAAACCGCTGTATTACGGCTGGATGGGGCAAGGGCGCGATGCGGTTTTTCTGTTCGGTTCAGAACTGAAGGCGCTGCGCCAGCATCCGCGTTTTGAACCTGCCATTCACCGCGGCGCCATCAGCCTGCTGCTGCGCCACAACTACATTCCAGCGCCCTACTCGATCTACCAAGCAGTGAGCAAGCTTGGCGCCGGCAGCTTACTGACGGTATCCCAGGATGCACCGGCGCCCATCATTGAAACCTTCTGGTGCGCAGCGAGGGTGGCCAGACAGGGAGTAGCCGAACCGTTCGCAGGTAGTCCTGCGCAGGCAGTAGACGCGCTGGAGGTTCTGCTCAAGGATGCGGTCCGGCAGCAAATGATGGCCGACGTGCCGCTGGGGGCCTTCCTGTCCGGCGGCATCGACTCATCGACCGTGGTGGCGCTGATGCATTCCCAGGCCGTGCGCCCGGTCAAGACCTTCACCATCGGTTTCCATGAGGCGGGATATGACGAAGCTGAACACGCTGCTGCCGTGGCGCGCTATCTTGGTACCGAGCACACAGAGCTTTATGTGACACCGGAACAGGCGCGCGCCGTCATTCCGCGCCTGCCGGCCCTGTACGATGAACCGTTTGCCGATTCCTCCCAGATCCCCACGTTTCTGGTATCGCAGTTGGCGCGCAGCGAGGTGACAGTCGCGCTATCAGGTGATGCCGGAGATGAGCTGTTCTGCGGCTACAACCGCTATGCCTTGACCAGCCGCCTGTGGGGCAAGCTGGGCGCCATGCCGCTGGGGCTGCGGCGTCTTGTCGCCAGCGGCCTCACCAGTGTGCCGACCTCGGCCTGGAACGGCCTGGCATCGGCCTTGGCTCCCGTGCTGCCGCGCGCCGCACGCATGGCCAATACAGGCGACAAGCTGCACAAGGGGGCCGGGGTGCTCGACAGCGAGTCAGTGGAAGCGCTCTACCTGCGCCTGGTGTCGCACTGGCCTAATCCGGCAGCCGCGGTGCTGGATGGAAAGGAACCGCCGACTTTGCTCAACGGGGCGGCCCCGGCCTTGGACGGGCTCGATGATGTGCAGCGCATGATGGCCTTGGACATGATGACGTATCTGCCCGACGATATTCTGGTCAAGGTGGACCGCGCAGCAATGGCGGTCTCGCTTGAGGGCCGGGTGCCGTTTCTCGACCACCGCGTGGTGGAGTTTGCCTGGCAATTGCCGCAATCGATGAAGCTGCGCGATGGCCAGACGAAATGGGCGCTGCGCCAGGTGCTTTACCGTCACGTGCCGCAGCATTTAATCGAGCGTCCGAAGATGGGGTTCGGCGTGCCGATCGGCACCTGGCTGCGTGGCCCGTTGCGGCCCTGGGCCGAGGAGCTGCTGGGCGCGTCACGCTTGCGCGAGGAAGGGTTTTTCGATGCTGCCCTGGTACGTAAGACCTGGGATGAACATGTGTCGGGCCAGCGCAACTGGCAGTATCAGCTGTGGGATGTGCTGATGTTCCAGGCTTGGCTCGAGCAGCAGTAACCATCCCCGCAGAAGCTGACGATGAATATCGACACACGATTTGCCTGCGCTGGCAGCCCAACTGCGAGGGAAGCCGATCTGCCCCCTCCGGAGCGTGCCAACGCTGACTATCCCAGCGGCTACCCGAGCATGCCAGTGGTCGCTGGCAACACGCGCCGCTCATCTATTGTCCGTCCGCTTTGTAATGTGCCAAAGGGTTGTCCTGTTTTGCACCCGGGCTTGGCGATTACCGCCGCGGCAGGGCCCCTCCTCGGAAATGCTGCCTCGCGCGTTCGGCCGGGCCGGGCCGGCCCGCCCGGGCGAACGCTGCCGTGCCTCAAGGGGAACATTACTACGTCGCCTGATATGGGCCATGCCCGGTCGCCGGGAGGGTTGCCTCCAACCGCGCCGTCGACGGTGGCAGTGTCATGAGCGGCATTCTGGTCACCGGCGCTACCGGTTTCGTTGGCAGCGCCCTGTGCGCGGAACTGGAAGCGCGCGGCATCGGTCACCGCGGCGCGGTGCGTGCCGGTCCCGCGCCGGGACAGGTCGCAGTGGGCGACCTGGGCGCCAGCGCCGATTGGACCAGGGCGCTGGCGGGTATCGATTGCGTGGTGCACCTGGCTGCGCGGGTGCATGTCATGCAAGAGCAGGCACCTGACCCCCTTGAGAATTTTCGCCAAATGAATGTCGCCGCAACGATGCACTTGGCCCGTCAGGCCCATGCAGCCGGGGTGCGCAGGTTCGTATTTGTCAGCAGTATCAAGGTCAATGGTGAAGCCACGCACGGTATGCCCTTCAGGGCCTGTGACCTGCCCCGGCCCGAGGATCCTTATGGCCAGTCCAAGCTGGAAGCCGAGCAAGCCTTGTTCGCTTGGGGCCGCGGCAGCGGCATGGACATCGTAGTGGTTCGCCCACCGCTCGTGTACGGGCCAGGGGTCAAAGCAAATTTCCGGCAGCTGATCGTGCTCGCTGCACGCGGCTGGCCCTTGCCATTCGGGCGGGTCGACAACCGGCGCAGTATGGTCGCCTTGGCCAATCTGGTCGACCTGCTGATCGTTGTGACACAGCATCGGGAGGCGCCTGGACGGGTGTGGCTGGTGTCGGACGGCGTCGACCTCAGTACCCCGGAACTGATCAGGCTGCTGGCCGCGGCGGCCGCGCGCCGTGCGTACCTGCTGTCGGTGCCGCCCGGCCTCCTACGCCTCGGCGCCCGCATAATTGGCAGGCAGGCCATGGCCGAGCGTGTTCTCGGTTCACTCCAGGTTGATATCGCTCAAACCCGCGAAGCGCTAGAGTGGACACCAGTCATCGATCCGCCCACGGCACTCGCCCAGACGATGGCCGCGTATTTAGCCGACAGCTGATCGACCATGATGAAACGTCTCCTCGACCTGACACTTGCCGTCGTCGCCGCGCTGTTCCTGTTTATTCCCGTCTGCCTACTCGTCTTGCTCGTCAAGCTCACCTCAAGGGGCCCAGCCCTGTTCTGGTCCGACCGGGTAGGCCAGGACAATCAAATTTTCTCCATGCCCAAGCTGCGTACCATGCGCGTCGCTACCCCGGTCGTAGCGACCCATCTGCTGGTTGAGCCGGGTGCCTACCTGACCCCGGTGGGCGGGTTCCTGCGCAGGTGGAGCCTTGATGAACTGCCTCAGCTGTGGTGTATTCTGAAGGGGGAGATGAGTCTGGTGGGCCCGCGTCCGGCGTTGTACAACCAGCACAATCTGATTGCGATGCGCACCGGCTGTGGTGTCCATGCCATCCGCCCGGGCTTGACGGGCTGGGCGCAGGTGAATGGGCGCGATGAGTTGCCTCTGCCGGAAAAGGTGAAACTGGACCATGAGTACCTGTATGTTCAGTCGCTTGCTTTCGATTGCAAAGTCATCTTCCTGACTATCATGAAGGTTTTCCGGCGCGACGGTATCGCGCATTGACCCCAAGCAGGCGCTTAAGCGTCGTTGCTCGTCGCCATAGCTGTAATGTAGCGGGGCCGAGATGTCAACGCGCTGCATGCGCCGTCGGCGTCACAGTCACTGTGGGCGAAGGGCGATGGAATCGACCGGTGTCCCACCTGGCTGCTGCAGGGGACCGGCGGCCGTCGTGCTGCAGCGAATAAAACATCACCAAGGTGGGAAGTGAGCCGTTGGTTGCCCCGCTACCCCCCCATTTGCGCCTCTGCCGATAGCGCAAGCGCGCGCGAGTGCGTTTTTTTGTATAATAGCCGACTTGCCATCGTGGCATTGTGGCAATCTCATCTTCTAAAAGGGCAGTCGCGCCCCGTGGGGCGACCCTTATTAACTACTTCACATAAGAGATAAGCGGTCCTTGGCCATTGGCGCGACCGCAAAAGGTAACAGTATGACGACATACGAGCACGTGCAGCAGATGCTGCGCTCCCAGCCACGCACCTGGCTGATCACCGGCGTGGCTGGTTTCATTGGATCAAACCTGCTCGAGGCACTGCTCATGCTGGACCAGCGCGTGGTCGGGCTGGACAATTTTGAAACTGGCCACCGGCGTAATATGGACCTGGTCCGGGCCCAGGTCGGTAGTGCCAGGTGGGCCCGCTTTCAGTTTCACGAAGGCGACATCCGAGATGCAGCAAGCTGTGCACGCGCCTGCGAGGGCGTGGACGTGGTCTTGCACCAAGCAGCATTAGGCAGTGTGCCTCGCTCTTTGGCCAATCCAGGTCGCAGTAACGACGCTAATGTCACCGGTTTTTTGAACATGCTCACCGCCAGCCGCGATGCCAAGGCGCAGCGCTTCGTGTATGCCGCATCGAGCTCAACGTACGGCGATCATCCGGCTTTGCCTAAGGTGGAAGACCGTATTGGCAAGCCTTTGTCACCATATGCAGTGACGAAGCTGGTGAACGAACTGTACGCCGACGTATTTGGGCGGTGCTATGGCATGCAGACGGTGGGACTACGCTACTTTAATGTGTTTGGTCCCCGGCAAGATCCGGAAGGCGCGTATGCTGCCGTCATTCCGAGATGGTTCAAGGCGCTGATCGAGGGCGAGACAGTGCAGATCAACGGCGATGGAGAGACCAGCCGCGATTTCTGCTACATCGCCAACGTTGTGCAGGCCAACATCCTGGCCGCCACTGCGACCGATGAGGCTAGCGTCAACCAGATCTACAACGTGGCCCTGGGTGATCGCACTACACTGACGGAATTGTACTGGCTGATCCGTGAGCTTGTCAGCGGCCGATTCCCCGGGGCTCGCACGCAGGCACCCGCCTACGGGCCATTCCGTGCGGCCGACGTTCGTCATTCGCAGGCAAGCATCGACAAGATATCGACGCTGCTCGGTTACGCGCCGACCCATCGGGTCGCTGACGGCTTGGCGGAGGCTGCCCGGTATTACCTGGAAGCGGGGCGCAGCTGATGGCGGACGCGCGATCGAGAGCGCCGAAACTGTTGTTCGTGGTGACCGAAGACTGGTATTTTTGCTCGCATAGGCTTCCATTGGCGATTGCTGCACGGACTGCGGGATACCACGTAACGCTGGCGGCGCGTATGAGCGAGCACGGCGAGCTGGTGCGCTCTCATGGCATTGACGTGGTTCCATGGCAGGTCGAGCGCGGTTCGACCAACCCTTTTGGTGAGTTGTTGGCCTTATATCGCCTGTGGAACATCTATCGCCGGGTCCAGCCAGATCTACTGCATCAAGTGGCCTTGAAGCCTGCGCTGTACGGGAGCTTTCTGGCGCGCTTAAGCGGCCGGGCAGTCGTGGTCAATGCACTGGGCGGCATGGGTTCGGTGTTCACCTCCGCTTCCCGCTCCAAGGCCTTGCTCAAGCGTGCGCTCACATTCAGTTTTCGCTGGCTACTTTCTGGAGACCGCAAGCGACTGATCCTCCAGAACGAGGACGACGCCGCCCTGTTTGAGCAGGTTGCGCGTTTGCCCCGCACTGGTATCCGCATCATTCGCGGCGCAGGCGTGAACCTCGCGCATTTTTCAGTGCAGCCCGAACCCGCGGGGCTCCCACTAGTGGTATTACCTGCGCGCCTGTTGTGGGACAAGGGAATTGGCGAATACGTTGAGGCGGCGCGCATACTCCGCCGGCGCGGCGTTACGGCGCGCTTTGCCATTGCCGGCAGGATTGATCGCGATAACCCGACCGGCATTGCGCCCGAACTCGTCCAGGGCTGGGTCGAGGAAGGCGTGGTCGAATGGTTCGGCTTGCGTAACGACATGCCGGCCTTGTTAAGCGCTGCCAATATCGTCTGCCTTCCATCATACCGTGAGGGTCTGCCGAAGGCCCTGCTTGAGGCGGCAGCTTGCGCCCGCGCTATTATTACTACCGACGTTCCTGGCTGTCGCGAAGTAGTACGCCACGGTGAAAACGGTCTTCTGGTGCCCGTTCGTGACGCGGGCGCGCTAGCCGACGCGCTCGGTCAGTTGTTGGAATCGCCCTCGCAGCGTAGTGCGATGGGGGCTGCGGGACGCCGCATGGCCGAGCAGGAGTTCTCGGAAGGAGGCGTCATTGAGCAGACCCTGGCCATTTACAGGGAGTTGCAGGTTTACCCCCTCGCCGCTGGGACTATGGTTACGGGCACGCCCTGACGCCAGCGCAGTGGCAGTGCGTCACGGAGGTATTCTTAGACTGCAGCTGGAGCATAAGGCGCGAATGTTGTATAGATGCGACAAGGGCATGCATGGCCGCCTGTCGCTGTCACACCGTCAGGGCGGGCATTTTCATGACAATGTCGCGACAAACTCAGTCCGTCATTTAGGATATTCTGCGTTAGAATAGCGGCCCATTCATATGGCTCAAGGAGATTAGGCTGGCGGTCGTTTTTTTGTCAGCGTTGCGAAAGCGCAGAGAGCGCCGAGTTCGGTATCTGCAAGCTCCGCGAGGGCGACGGTGGCCAATGTTAAAATCGGTATTTGCACTGTTGCCACCACTGAGCGGCTCATTCGTCGCCGATTGTGACCGCTTGAGTGGTATGGGTGTTTAGCTACCCCTGATTTGTTGCGCAGGAGCCCCAGCTTTGGACAGCGCTCGAGCCGCCGCGCCGGTGCGTGATACCGGTGTGTGGGAGTGCTTTCAGCATCCCCCGCGCTGCGGCGCTTTTATAGGAATCCTTGGGTGAGCCTAATGTTGTCTATTATTGTTAGTTTCTTTGTTGCTCTTATCGTTACGCTCTACATTGTCCGATTTTCTCATAAGAATCGGAAGATGCTAGATTTCGATATGGAGGGCGTGCAGAAAATTCACGCTTTTCCCGTGGCGCGTGTCGGTGGTCTCGGTATTTTCCTGGCTGCCCTGGCAGGCACCTGCGTTCTGTACCTGCGCGCGCCGGAAAGCGGTTTATGGGCAGTGACACTGCTCTTGTCAGCCCTTCCTGCGTTTGGCTGCGGCATTGTAGAGGACTACACGAAAAACGTGAGCCCGCGCCGGCGCCTGTTCTTCACGATGATTTCAGCGACTGCCGCATTTTTCCTGCTCGACGCGGCCGTCGTGCGCTTTGACATTCCCATGGTCGATGCTGGACTGGCGGTCGTCTGGATTTCGCTGCCATTGACCATTTTTGCAATTGCCGGCGTGGCCAATGCGGTCAACATCATCGACGGCTTCAACGGCCTAGCCGGTGCTGTCACCATGTTTATGTTCGCCTCGCTGGCCTATGTCGCCTTTCAGGTTGACGACATGTTTGTGATGAGCACCGCGCTGTTGATGGTCGGCGCCATTGCCGGTTTCTTTCTCTGGAATTATCCCCACGGCCTCATCTTCATGGGCGATGGCGGGGCCTACTTTATTGGCTTCATGCTGGCCGAACTGGCGGTTTTGTTGGTGGCGCGCAACCCCGCGGTATCGGCGTGGTATGCAATCCTGCTCCTGATCTATCCCGTGGTCGAGACGGTCTTTTCCATCTATCGCCGCAAATATATCCGCGGCGTGTCGCCCGGCCTGCCTGACGGGGTCCACCTGCATATGCTCATCTTCAAGCGCGTGGTCCGCTACACCATCGGTGTGCGTGATGCGCGCGCCGTCACGCGCCGCAATTCTCTGACGTCACCTTACCTGTGGCTGCTTTCACTGATGGCCGTGGTTCCGGCCACTTTGTGCTGGTCGAACACGCTGGCGCTAGGCGCGTTCTGTTCCATGTTCGTCATGACCTACGTCTGGCTATACGCCCAGATCGTGCGCTTCAATGTGCCTACTTGGTTGATCCTAAATACCTGGCTCGGCAGCCGCGCAGGACAGGGCCACCCCAGCCCAGCCGGCCTGATCGAGGGCAAGGGTGAGTCCTCCCTGTAAGCCTGCAGTGCCGCACATGATTGCTGCCATCGAAGAGCAGTGTTGTGGCCCGAATCGGGTATAGTTTCGGCAATCGCTCCGGGCTATGTAGCAGCCCCGGTTTTCCGTTCAATCACCTGTTGCCTGGCCAGCGGCCGGCGCATTAGGACATCTACAGGTATTCCCCTTGCTTTCTGTACTGAAAAATACCATTACTTATTCGTGGTGCGGATGCGTGTTGCTCAGCGCGACTTGGGCGCAGGCCGCCACGCCCGCCACGACTGGCCAGTCCGGCTATATCAACATGCCCAGCGCTGCCGTCCAAGCCGATGGCACTTTCAGCCTTGGTTACAGCTATGACCAGCCTTACGGCACGCTGTGGGCGACCGCGACGATCCTGCCTTTCATTCAGGTCACAGGCCGCTTTGTTTCCGTCAGTGGAATACCCGGTTTTACTAATGTGCCTGGCGAATTTGGTTATGAGTATGGGCGCTACAAGGACAAGGTGATCGATTTCAAGGCCAGGCTTCTGGCCGAAGGGCGTTGGGTGCCCGCGGTGGCACTCGGGGCCAGCGACATCGAGGGAACCGGGCTGTTCAAAGGACACTATCTAGTTGCCACGAAGACCCTGGGATCGGCCAGGAATGTCGAAGTTAGTGCCGGACTCGGCAGAGGTCGGCTGGATGGCGCTTTTGCCGGTGTGCGATGGCGGTCCACAGCTACTCCGGCCTGGTCCGTGGTGGCTGAGTACGATGCCAACAAATATGCCAATGATTTTAACGCGGCGCTCACTGATGCAGGGGCGCGGCGCAAGGGTGCGGTGCTCGGGCTTGAGTATCGCTGGGGCTGGCTCGGCGCCCAAGTGGCGCGCCACCGCGATCACTTTAGCGCCAATGTCTATGCCAGTGTGCCAATGGCCGCGCGCGAATTCATTCCCAAGATCTACGAACCGCGGCCCCACAATCCCAAGACGCCCCCGTCACGGCTCACGGTGGCAAGCTTGCGCAACGACCCTGCCAGTGCCGCCCCCCTGATAGCAGCATTGTCGCGCCAAAACTTTAAGAATATCCGAGTGGCCTACGATAGTGGTGTTCTGCGCCTGTCTCTGACCAATGCGCGCATTTCTGAAATGGGCAGGGCGGTGGGACGGGCCAGCCGTACGGCGCTGGCCTTCGCGCCGGCAGAAACGCGGGCGATCTACCTCACCTATACACGCCTCGAGCAGCCCGTGGCGACTTACGAGCTGCATGACTTGGCTGCGCTGACGCACTACCTGACCGGGGCGGGCAAGCGCGACGAGTTTTTGAAAACCGTGGTGGTGCGCTACTCCGGGCCGCACGATTCCCTGGACGTCGACAAGGCAACCCTTGGGGCGGGGGTGGACGAAGGCACCGGGGTCGGTTTGCATGTCGGACGCGACGGCAACCTGATTCAGGTCAGCTCAGAGGACCGTGAATCGAACCGCCTGCGCATTGCACCCAAGGTCAATTTCTTTTTCAATGACCCCAGCGGGGCACTGCGCTATGACCTGGCGGCAGTGGGCAGCTACGACCGACGCCTGGGCAGCGGCCTGTATCTGAACGGCGCGGTTCGCCTTAGCGTGCTGGAGAATATTTCCGGGGTAACCCAGCCGTCGAACAGCGAACTACCGCACGTGCGCACCGATGTGGCGGAATACAAGCGCGGCGGGCGTTTTAAGCTCAACCGGTTAATGCTCAACCAGTATTTCAATCCTGCCGAGCGCATATACGCGCGCCTGTCGGCTGGATTTTATGAGGAAATGTACCGCGGCGTCGGGGGGCAGATTCTGTATGTGCCCAACAATTCACGCTGGGCCACCGACCTTAGCGTGGATGCGCTCCAACAGCGCGGTGTAAAGGGCTGGCTCGACAAGCGCGATTACCGCACCGTGACGGCTATCGGGGCCCTGCATTACAAGCTGCCCTACGATATCACCGTCACCGCGCGCGCCGGGCGTTTTCTTGCAAAGGATACCGGCGTGCGTATTGAAATGAAGCGGCGCTTCCGTTCCGGCATCGAGGTCGGTGCTTGGTACACCAAGACCAATGGCAACGATATCACCAGCCCAGGCACACCATTGAGCCCTTACAACGACAAGGGCGTGTTCCTGTCGATCCCGCTGCGCACCATGCTGCCTAGCGACAGCCAGGCCGGTGCGGGTTTTGCTCTGTCTCCTTGGACGCGGGATGTCGGTCAGATGGTCGCTTCGCCGGGCGATCTATACAGCCTGGTGGAGCAGCCGCGGCGTGACCTGCACCACTACGACGGCCTGGGTGATTTCGCCGAGCGGCCGGACGAAGCGAGCCTCCCGGTAATAAGCAATCCGGTGCGCCCACTGGTTAATCCCTGGCCCAACTTCCGCGCCCGCCTGGAAGGCTCGGCGGCTGCCTCGCCATCGCTGCCGACCTGGGCCTATGGCGGGGCCCTCGCCAGCGCCGCAGTGCTCACCAGTGCCGCTTTGGACAAACCTGTTGACAGATTCGTGCGCAAGCACGAAGACCGGCGCCTGACCAATTCCTTGGGCAATTTTGGCAAGAACATGCCGGTCGCGCTGGTGGCGACCTCCGGCATCGCGGCGGCATTGGGTGACGCCCGTATGCAGAACACCGGCATCATTGCGCTACAGTCGGTCGCCGGGGCAATTGGTGCCACAGCTATCGGCAAATATTCAACCGGGCGTGCACGACCTGAAGAGAACTTGGGGACGTGGGCCAGTACCGACCGCAGGCGCAGTGACTCTTCCTTCCCTTCGGGGCATAGTGCCGTTGCCTTTGCGGCGGTGACTCCATTCGCCCAGGAATATGACGCTCCCTGGCTGTATGGGGTTGCCGCCATCAGCGCAGCCGGCCGGGTCGCGAACCGCAAGCATTTTGTGTCGGACACTGTGGCGGGCGGCCTGATTGGCTATGCGGTAGGCACGCTGCTGTGGGAAGGCCAGCGCAACATGGTTAATTCGCAGCTGTCGGTGGTGCCCGGCCCTAAGTCGATTGCCGTGGCCTGGCAAGGCAGTTATTGATGTGGGAAAACCCCGGAGGCACAGCGCTGGGGTCTGCGGTGCCGCTGGTAAGGGCGCAACCTCAGGCATAAAAAAGCCGCCAGACCCTTACAGGGTTGGCGGCTTTCAAACAGGGCGCTGAAGTGACCGGTCGAATTAATGGTGGGTTGCGGCGCCGTGGTGAACCGTAGCGGTCTCGCTATCATCCGAAGCAACGGCAGCGATAGCAGCCAGAGCAACACCAACGGAAACCATGGCAGCGACCGACAGGCCGGTGCCGGTACCTGCGCCCATTGCTGGCTCAGCTGGGGTTGCTGGCGTAGCAGCGGTTTCAGCCGTTGCTGGGGTTGCTGGATCAGCTGGGGTTGCTGGTACGGTCTGGGCAAACACCTGGCCCGATACGAACGCCATGGCGGCGAATACGGAGATAATTTTCTTCATATGAATTCCTTAGGGGTTAAAAACAGTCATCAAATATAACACCATCCGTATTTTATTATAGCAACGCAATGTTTGCTTACAATAATGTGATGTCGCATATCGTGAGTGGTTCCGGGATCATAACAATCTTTTCAACTGTCAGGGCAAACTTCGGTATCGAATCGGCTTGTTTGTGTCTCAAAAGTGGTTTTCTGATAACAATGTGTGTCTGCGCTCCCAGGATTAGCCCCACTTCCTGCCCTTATTCGCACGATCGTTACTGCTGCAGTTAGACAATAATGGTCGCTGTTAATAAGGAGCCGACGCACGATGGCTGACAGCGACGCAGAAAAAACAGAAGCGGCCACTTGGAAGCGTCTTGACGACGCGCGCAAGGAAGGCGACGTGCCGCGCTCCCGCGAGCTGGCCACTTTCGTCGTGCTCATGGCTGGCGGTGCCGGCCTGTGGTTCACCGGCTCGGGCCTGGTACGCCAGCTCAATGCCAGCATGGTCTCGGGCCTGTCGCTCACCCGTGAACAGGCAACCGATGCCAACGTGCTCATCATGCGCGTGGCCAGCGACATTGCCCAGGTCATGCTCGCCTGCCTGCCTCTGGCCGCCGCCATCATGTTCGTGGCCATTGCCGCGCCACTCGCCATTGGCGGCTTTCTGTTTACCGCCAAGGCATTCATGCCGAAGTTCTCCAAGCTCAACCCCATCAAGGGACTGGCCAATCTGGTCTCTCCCAACGCGCTGGTGGAATTGTTGAAAGCCATTGCCAAGACCATTGTGGTGGGCACCATTGCCTACCTGGTGATCATGAGCCAGCAGGACGATGTGATGTCGCTGGCCCTCCAGCCAATGCATACCGGGATTGGACACACGATGGACATGATTGGTTCGGCCTTTCTGTTCATTGTCGGCGGCCTGGGCTTGATCGCCGCCATCGATGCCCCGTACCAGCTCTGGCACTACGCCAACAAGCTGAAAATGACGCGCCAGGAAGTGACCCAGGAAGCAAAAGAGGCGGAAGGCAATCCCCAGGTCAAGGGCAAGATCCGCCAGCTGCAGCGCCAGATGGCCCAGCGCCGCATGATGGCCGATGTGCCGACCGCCGACGTGGTGGTGACCAACCCGACCCACTATGCGGTGGCGTTGAAGTACGCAGACGGGCAGGGCGGGGCGCCGCGCGTGGTGGCCAAGGGCTCGGATGCGATGGCCGCCAGGATTCGCGAACTGGCCGCCGAACACAAGGTGCCGCTGCTGGAAGCGCCACCCCTGGCGCGTGCCCTGCACCAGCACACGGAAATTGGCGACGAGATTCCCGAAGCGCTGTACTCGGCGGTGGCCGAGGTGCTGGCCTATGTGTTCCAGCTGCGCGCCTACGGCAAGGGTGACGGCAAGTATCCTGACCGCCCCGGCAGGCTGGCCGTACCGGCCGAGCTGGACCCGCAGGACCCGGCCTATCAAAAACCCGGCAAGAAGACCAGAAAACCTGACAACGAGGGAGCAGCAGAATGAACAGGATGAATATGCCAGCGTGGATGTCGGGAATGAAAGGCGGCGCCGGCGCCGCCGCCGCGCCAATCCTGATCGTCATGCTGCTGGCCATGATGATCCTGCCGCTGCCGGCCTTCCTGCTGGACGTCTTCTTCAGCTTTAACATCGCCCTGTCGGTGATCGTGCTGCTGACGGCCCTGTACACGGTCAAGCCGCTCGACTTCATGGCTTTCCCGATCATCCTGCTGGTGTCGACCATGCTGCGCCTGGCGCTCAACGTCGCTTCCACCCGTATCGTGCTGACCGAAGGTCACACCGGCGGCGCTGCCGCAGGCAAGGTCATCGAAGCCTTCGGCCACTTCCTGATCGGCGGCAACTACGCTGTCGGCCTGATCGTGTTCATCATCCTGACCATCATTAACTTTACCGTTGTCACCAAGGGTGCCGGCCGTATCGCTGAAGTGGGCGCGCGCTTTGCCCTGGACGCCATGCCCGGCAAGCAGATGGCGATCGACGCCGACCTCAACGCCGGCCTGATTGGCGAAGATGAGGCCCGCAAGCGCCGCCTGGAAGTTGGCCAGGAAGCGGAATTCTACGGCGCCATGGACGGTGCTTCCAAATATGTGCGCGGCGATGCCGTGGCCGGCATCATGGTTACCGTTATCAACGTCATTGGCGGCCTTCTGGTCGGTATCCTCCAGCATGACCTGCCATTCGGCCAGGCGCTCGAGGTCTACACCCTGCTGGCCATCGGTGACGGCCTGGTGGCCCAGATTCCTTCCCTGATCATCTCGGTGGCCGCCGGTATTGTCGTGTCGCGCGTCTCGAGCGACCAGGACATCAGCGGCCAGCTGGTCGGCCAGCTGTTTGCCAAGCCTGCCGTGCTGTATATTACTGGCGCCATCATTGGCGGTCTCGGCCTGATTCCCGGCATGCCGAACCTGGTGTTCCTGCTGCTGGCAGGCATCCTGATCGGTGGCGGCTACTTGCTGGCAAAGAAAGCCAAAGAACCCAAGCCGGTGGCGGAGGAAGCGCCGCCTCCCGCGGCCACGCCCGAAAGCGAAGAAGCAAGCTGGCAGGACATCATGCCGGTGGACACGCTGGGTCTGGAAGTGGGTTACCGCTTGATTCCCTTGGTCGACAAGACCCAGGGCGGCGAGCTCCTCAAGCGCATCAAGGGCATCCGCAAGAAGTTTGCCCAGGAAGTCGGCTTCCTGGCGCCGCCGGTCCACATCCGCGACAACCTGGAATTGAAGCCATCGGCGTACCGCATCACCCTCAAGGGCGTGGAAGTCGGTTCCGGCGAGGCACTGTCGGGCCAGTACCTGGCGATCAATCCCGGCATGGCGAGCGGCTCGCTGCCGGGCCTGGAGACCACCGATCCCGCCTTTGGCTTGCCGGCCGTGTGGATCGACAGCGGCCTGAAGGACGAGGCGCAGAACATGGGCTATACCGTGGTCGATGCCGGCACGGTCGTGGCCACCCACCTGAATCACCTGATCACGACCCACGCCTCGGAGCTGCTGGGCCGGGCAGAAGTGCAAGCCTTGCTCGACCATATCGCCAAGGAAACGCCGAAACTGGTGGAAGACCTGGTGCCCAAGCTGGTGTCGCTGTCGACGCTGCAGAAAGTGCTGCAAAACCTGCTCATCGAAGGCGTGCACATCCGCGACATGCGCAGCGTGATCGAATGCCTGGCTGAATTTGCGCCCCAGACCCAGGATCCGAATGACCTGACCTCCGTGGTGCGGGTGGCGCTGGGACGGGCCATCGTGCAGCAACTGTTCCCGGGCACCAATGAGCTGTCGGTGATGACGCTCGACAATCGTCTTGAGCGCCTGTTGATGCAGGCCCTCGGCAATGGCGGTGATGGCGCCGGCATCGAGCCGGGCCTGGCCGACACCATTGCCCAGCAGGCGGCGCACGCGGCCAACCAGCAGGAGCAGATGGGCTTGACGCCCGTGCTGCTGGTGCCCGGTGCCCTGCGCATCATGCTGTCGCGCTTCTTGCGGCGCGCGCTGCCCAACCTCAAGGTCCTCTCACATAACGAGATCCCTGAGACCAAGACGATCCGCGTCACCAGCCTGGTGGGCGCCGGCATGTAAGAAAAGCGCAGGCGGCCTTCACCCTTTTCCTATCCCGGCGGCGCCACGAAATCGTTATACAGGTCGCGCCACTCGGGATTGGTATTGCTCACCAGCTTGGCTTTCCAGGCCCGGTTCCATCTCTTGAGCTGCTTTTCGCGCTCGATGGCGGTGACCATGTCGGCATGCGGTTCGCAATAGACCAGTTTGCGGCGCTGTGACTGCGCCACCCGTTTTTCGACGTCGTCGGTCACCCCGATGAACAGGTGGGGCGCACTGTCGAGTATATACACGTAGTTGAGCTTATCCATGTGCTAATCATGGCCGCTTTTTGGAAAGCGCGGCGCCCGATATTGTTTTTTTGCTATCGGGAAATGACTATGTCAGGGAAGGCTCATCCGCCCCATGTGTAAGCGAATGTGAAATGAAGGCCTTTTCCCCGCCTCCTCGCCAGATCGTTTCCCCACTGCATCGTCAATAATTGATCCTGTAAACCGGTCAATGCCTCATGTGAGCGCACACCAGCAGGAACCCAGGAGTCGGCGATGAATGTCAAAAAATTTACTGCACCAACGTCCAGAGAAGCGCTGCGCAAGGTGCGCGATGCGCTCGGGCCCGATGCCGTGATTCTGTCCAACCGCCCGGTCGACGGCGTGGTGGAAATCCTGGCCCTGGCCAATGATGATGTCGCTTCCATGGCCGCCCCGGCCCATGAGACGGAAATGGCCCAGCCCAAGCCGAGCCTGTCGCTGCCGCCTGAAAACTACGCCAACCGCCGCGCCCCGGCCGTCCACAGCGCCCCGGCAGCACCGGAGCCTGCCTTCGACATGTCGCTGATGGCCTCGCAAATGTCGTCCATGATGCAGCAGGCCCTGGTGCAGGCCCAGGCGCAGGCACAAGAAGCGGCCGCCGCCGAAATGAGCGGCATGATGCATGAAATCCGCGCCATGCGCGGCCTCATGGAAACCCAACTGGCCGAAATCTCCTGGGGCACCACGCAGCAGCGCGAACCGCAAAAGAATGCCGTGCTGCGCGAAATGCTGGCGGCCGGCTTTTCGGCCAGCCTGTCGCGCTACCTGATTGAAAAGCTCCCGTCCGGCAAGGACGAGGCGCAAAGCATGGCCTGGATCAAGACGGTCCTGTCGCGCAACCTGCAAACCATCAGCAATGAAGACGCCATCCTGGAAAACGGTGGCGTGTTCGCCCTGGTTGGCCCCACCGGCGTGGGCAAGACCACCAGCACGGCCAAGCTGGCCGCGCGCTGCGTGATGCGCCATGGCCCGGAAAAGCTGGCCCTGATCACCACCGACGCCTATCGTATTGGCGGCCACGAGCAGCTGCGCATCTACGGCAAGATCCTGGGCGTGATGGTGCACTCGGTCAAGGATGAATCGGACCTGCGCATCGCCCTGAAGGAATTGCGCAACAAGCACACGGTGCTGATCGACACGGTCGGCGTGTCGCAGCGCGACCACAACGTGGCCGAGCAGGTGGCGATGCTGTCCGAGTCCGGTGCCGACGTCAAGCGCCTGCTGTGCCTCAATTCCACGTCGACCAACGAAACGCTCAATGAAGTGGTGCGCGCCTACCAGGGCAGCGGCCTGGCCGGCTGCATCATGACCAAGCTCGATGAAGCGGCATCGATGGGCAATGTGCTCGACGTCGTGATCCGCCAGAAGCTCAACCTGCACTACATCTCCAACGGCCAGCGCGTGCCGGAAGACCTGCACCTGCCGGACCGCGCCATGCTGATCGACCGCGCCTTCCGCCTGAAAAAGGATGCCGCCAGCCAGTTCGCCGACAGCGACCTGCCACTGGTGATGTCCGGTGCCGCCACCGCCAGCAACGACCGTACCCTGCGCGAGGTGTACCTTGGCTAATTTCGATTTTGACCAGGCCGAAGGCCTGCGCCGGATGCTGGCCGGCCCCAAGCCGCGCATCATCACCTTTCTTTCCGCCACGCCTGACGACGACAAGGGCGCCATGCTGGTCAACCTGGGTGCCTCGTTGGCGCGCGCCGGCAACGATGTCGTCATTGTCGACGCCTGCGAACAGGATTACGGCGTGGCCCAGCGCCTGGGCGTGGACCGCGGTGCCAGCCTGCTCAACGTGGCGCGCCAGGAATGTGGCCTGAACCAGGTTATCAGCCAGGTGCCGCAGGGCTTTAACGTGGTGTCCATGAAGCGCACCCGCAACGCCCACGCCAGCCTGGACGACACGCGCCGCCTGGCCAAGACTTTCGACGTGCTGGTCAAGCAGAGCGGCATCGTGATTGTGGACGGCGAATTCGACGCCAGCGACAGCTTCCCGATCCCCATCATGGGCAACTCCGAAATCGTGGTCCAGGTCTCGACCTCGGCCACGTCGATCACCAATGCCTACGCCCTCATCAAGCGCCTGTCCCAGCAGCTCGGGCGCCGTCCTTTTGGTATTTTAGTCACGGGCGCTACCGAAGCAGAGGCGAAAGTGGTATACGATAATATGTGTGCTGCGGCAAGTCGTTACCTGGCTGTCCATCTGACGTCGATGGGCTCGGTGCCAGCCGACGAATACCTGCATCGCGCCGCGCGCCTTGGGCGGGCGGTGGTCGATGCCTTCCCGCTGGCTGGGGCGTCGGTTGCGTTCCGCCAGCTGGCAGGGCGTTTTGCCATGCAGCGCGGCCGCGCCGGGGGCAGCACGCATTTCGGCACCTAACACTTACGGTGAACATGTACACGGTCAAAGGCAAGAAGACAGACAAGAATGACCTGCTGACGGAACACATGCCGTTGGTGAAGCGCCTCGCCCACCACATGAAGGCCAAGCTGCCGCCATCGGTGGAGGTGGACGACCTGGTACAGGCCGGCATGATCGGCCTGCTCGACGCCATCAGCCGCTATGAGGAAAACCATGGCGCCCAGTTTGAAACCTACGCCGTGCTGCGCATCCGCGGCGCCATGCTCGACGAACTGCGTTCGTCCGACTGGCTGCCCCGTTCGATGCGCCAGAACATGCGCAAGATCGAGGCGGCCATGAGCGCCCTGCAGCAAAAGCTGGGCCACGCGCCGAGCGAATCGGAAGTGGCCAAGTCGCTCAAGCTGTCGCTGTCGGATTACCAGGACATGCTGTCCGACGGCGGCGGCCACCAGCTGGTGTACTACGAAGACTTTCACGGTGAAGAAGGCAATGACAGCTTCCTCGACCGCTACGCGGTTGACGATGCCGATCCGCTGCGCAGCCTGATGGATGGCGACTTCCGCCAAGCCGTGGTGGACGCCATCGAGGCGCTGCCGCCGCGGGAAAAAATCCTCATGGGCCTGTACTACGAGGAAGAACTCAATCTCAAGGAAATCGGCGCCGTCATGGGTGTGTCGGAATCGCGCGTGTCGCAGCTGCACACCCAGGCGGTGGCACGCTTGCGGGCCACCTTACGGGAGCAGGCGTGGACCGGGCCAGCGTAACCGGCATCATTTTCGGCATCGGCGCCCTGATGGTGGGGCAGGTGCTTGAAGGCGGGAGCCTCGGTTCCCTGGTGCAGCCGGCCGCGTTTGCGATTGTCTTTGTCGGCACGGTGGGCGCGGTACTGCTGCAAACCGAGATGCCGACCTTCATGCGCGCCATGCGCATGGCGCGCTGGGTGTTCCAACCGCCCCCTTCGCAGCGCACCAAGCTCGCCGGTGACATCGCCAAATGGAGCCTGCACGCGCGCCGCGACGGCCTGCTCTCGCTCGAACAATTCATGCTCGCCTCGAAGGACGCCTTTATCCAGAAGGGCCTGCGCCTGGTCATTGACGGCATTGCGCCGGACAAGGTACGCAGCCTGCTCGAAACTGACCTGTCGGCCTACGAATTTCGCGAGCGCCAGGGCGCCAGGGTGTGGGAAGCGGGCGCCGGCTATGCGCCCACCATCGGCATCCTGGGCGCGGTGCTCGGCCTGATCCACGTGATGGAAAACCTGGGCGACCCGTCCAAGCTGGGCAGCGGCATTGCGGTGGCCTTTGTGGCGACCGTGTATGGCGTGGGCCTGGCCAATCTGCTGTTTTTTCCGATGGCGAACAAGCTCAAGACCATCATCGCCGACAACGTGGCCCAGTACGAAGTGCTGACCGACGTTTTCCACGACATCGCCGGCGGCGACCATTCGCGCGTGATCGAAGAGCGCGTGGTCTGCCTGCTGGCCCGCGCCGACTGAAGGCGCGCACACCATGGCGCGCAAAAAGTACGAGGAAGAGCACGAGAACCACGAGCGCTGGCTCATTTCCTACGCCGACTTCATCACGCTGCTGTTTGCCTTCTTTGTCGTGATGTACGCCATTTCCTCGGTCAACGAAGCGAAATACAAGGTGTTTGCGGAGTCGCTTGGCAAGGCCCTGTCGGGACGCGGCGCGGTCAACGTGGCCCCCACCACGGCGGCGGTGGCGCCGGCTCCCACCGTGTCGCTCTCGACCCTGGTGCAGCGGCGCCGCGCCGAAGCACTGCGGCGCGAGCGCGAAGTGATGCGCAAGCTGGCCGTCAAGCTGGCCGACACGCTCGCGCCCCTGGTCAAGGAGGGCAAGGTGCGCGTGACCCAGAGCAGCCGCGGGGTGTCGGTGGAGATCAATGCCAGTGTCCTGTTCGATCCGGGCGATGCCACCCTGGCGCGCGAGTCGGACCGCGCCCTGCGCGCACTGGCCGTGCTGCTGCGCGACGATCCGCACGCCATCCAGGTCGAAGGCCACACCGACACCACGCCCATTTCAAGCGGCATTTTCCAGTCAAACTGGGAATTGTCCGCCGTTCGCGCCAGCAGCGTGATACGCTTGTTCAATGAAAGCGGCGTGGATGCGTCGCGCCTGACGGCGGTGGGGCATGCGGCCAACGTGCCGGCCGCAAGCAACGACACCCAGGAAGGCCGTGCACGCAATCGCCGCGTGACGGTCATGATCCTGTCGGCCCTGCCCGATACCACTACCGAAATATCGGCCCGCTGATGCCGATATCCGGACAAGGAGACGAGCATGAAGAAATCTGCAATGACCCTCTCGGCTGTGCTGTTGCTGGCGGCAGCCGCCTGCAACAGCAGGACTGAATCGACGACCAGCCTTGACAACCAGACCCCGGTCACCGCCGGCATCACCGCGGTCACCACAGATAACAAGGGTAGCGCAATGACCGACAACGCGAGTGTGCGCCAGCAGCTGCAGGTCGATGCCAGCGGCGGCAAGGTGGTGGTGAACCTGAAAGTGGAAAACGGCACGGCCAGTCCCGTCTTCGTGCCGAAGGCCGTGTTCGTGGACGATGAAATCTTCCGGCGTGAGTTTGAAGTGACCAACAAGGCCACCGGCGCCGAGGTCGATTACATTGGTCCCATGGTCAAGCGCGGCCCGTTTACGCGCGATGACTTCGTTGCCGTACCACCTGGCCAATCGCTGGCCAACAGCATTGACATCACGCGCAGCTACGACTTCAAACCGGGCACCACGTACGAACTGAAATACGCAGGTGCTTACCTGGGTGATGTGGCGCAGCTCGATGTCACCAGCCCGGTGGCGGTGGCACCGGTCACCTTTACTTTCAACAAGCCCTAAGCCTCCTCATAGCCTCGCATTGCAAAGATGCCGGGTTGCTGCACAGGGTGGGGCTGTTAGCGCTTCAGCACTCTTCAAGTCGCGCTGCCTCAACAAGCGCGCCGCGCCTGGGGACATGCCAGGCAGAGCCGACCCCACCGACTCTCACTTTCCCTGACCGTTGACACCGGGCCTGAGTTGGCCCTTACAGGTCAGCGGTGCCACTGCGCGCCACGCTGGCTGCATGGTGAACACGACAGAATGCACTTGCCTTGCGGTGTAGTTCTACTACGAACGTCGGTTTTTAGCGATATTTTGCGGTCATTCGGCTTGTTATGCACACTAGGTTGGTGTATCTTTGCTACAAACCAAGAATTACACACCACCTGGAAGAGACATGCAGACCGCACTGAAAGCCGAAATTCCGCAAGCCAGCACCTCAATAAAAAAGCCTGCCCTGTCGTTCTGGCAAATCTGGAACATGAGTTTCGGCTTCCTTGGCATTCAGTTTGGCTTTGCATTGCAGCAAGCGAACGTCCCTCGGATCCTCCAGACCATGGGCGCGGAGCCGGACAAGATTGGTTACCTGATGATCGCCGCGCCTTTGGCCGGACTGCTGGTCCAGCCCATCATTGGTTACATGAGCGACCGGACCTGGGGCCGTTGGGGCCGCCGTCGTCCTTACTTCATTCTTGGCGCGGTGTTCTCTGCCCTGGCCCTGTGCGGCATGCCCAATGCGTCCACGTTGTGGATGGCGGCTATCATGCTGCTGATTCTTGACGTGGCGATCAACGTCGCGATCGAACCATTTCGCGCCTTCGTGGGCGATCTCTTGCCAAAGGAACAGGTCACGAAAGGCTTCGCGTTTCAAACCTTCTTTATCGGCATTGGCGCAGTGATTGCCTCGGCCCTGCCTTTTATCCTGACCCATGTGTTTGGGGTGGCGAACACTGGCCCGGCAGGCGAGGTCTCACCGTCGGTGACGCTTGCCTTTTACCTCGGTGCTGGCGCGTTTTTTGGTGCGGTTGCGTGGACCGTGTTCCGCACCAAGGAGTATTCGCCCGAGCAAGTGCGCCTGTATCACCCGGAGGCGGAATCCGTCGAAAAAAGCGGCGGCGGCGTGGCCGGGTTCTTTAGCAACTACCGCCATATGCCCAAGATCATGCAGCAACTGTCTCTGGTGCAGTTCTTTACGTGGTTCACCTGGTTTTCCATGTGGACCTATGCTACCGCGGCCATCACCCAGCACATCTACGGCACCACCGATACCACTTCCGCCCTGTTTAATGAAGGCGCAGACTGGTGGGGCGTGTGCAGCGCCGTCTACAACGCGGCCTCGATTGCCTTTGCCTTCCTGCTGCCGGTGATCGCACGCAAGACCAGCCGCAAGGCAGCCCATGCCCTGGCACTGGCGGTGGGCGGCATGAGTTTTATCGCCATGTATTTTGCGACCTCGCCCGCCATGCTGGTGCTGCCCTTTATCGGCATTGGCCTGGCCTGGGCAAGCACGTTGTCGATGCCTTATGCCGTTCTTGCCTGCGCCATCCCGGCACATAAGATGGGCATGTTCATGGGCATGTTCAACATGTCGATTGTCTTCCCGCAGTTGGTGTCCGGCTTGACGCTGGGATTTTTTCTGACCTACGTTTTCGATGGCCAGGCGATCATGATGCTGATTCTTGCTGGCGTCTCGATGCTGATTGCCGCAATCCTGTCCATGGTTGTGGTCAAGGAATTGGATTGAGCGAATCGTCACAGTGAGCGCCCAGCGTGCTGGCCCCACGCTGCGCTGATCGGCGATTGGCGTTCAGCTAGCGCCAGAAGCGCCACCATGGCCGCGCGTGCGGCCCTGCCGGGTCGCACTGCCAGCCCCCGTAGGTGCCGCCGTGCTGCTCCGACAAGCGCGTGAGCAGGGCGGTGATTTCGCTCATGATGGTGAGCGTGGGGGTCTGCGCGCGCTGGTAGTGCAGCGCGAACGGATGGCTGTCCTGCGCGCTGCCGTCGTCCAGGCTCGCCACCGCAAATCCCGCATCCTCGACCGCCTGCATGAACGCGGCGCGGCCGGTGGCATCGGCAAAGCGCGACACATGGGTCACCGGGCGCGCAATGGCCGGCAGGTCGCCGCGCCTGCCCAGCGCTTCCACCTGCTCCTTGTCGGCCATGAAGCGCAGCGCGCGCCCGCGCGGATAAAGCACCTCCAGATACTGCGTCCACTGGGCGTCGGGCTGGGCCCAGGCATCGACCACATAGCCGGGAAAGGGCGACATGGCCGCCCTGACCACCGCTTCGAGCTGGCTGGACGCGACCGTGTAGAAATAGAATTCGCGCCGCCCTTCGGTGGTGACGCGGCCTGCATACACGGCGCCGTACTGCTCCTTGAAGGTGATGGTGAGGCGGTCCTCGATCTCGGCCAGCACCTCGAATTCGGCATCGGTCGACATGCCGTGGGTGGGGTCGGGCTGGCGCAGGTACAGCCACAGCACCACGATCACGGGGCGCTTGATGTCCGGGGCGCCGGCCTTCAGGGCCAGGTCCAGGTAGACCGAGGCGCTCTTGCCGCCGACCGTACTTTGATAAAAATCCCAGTTGCTCATGCAGCGTCCCGATGGCTCAGGCCTCCATTGTAGCCTTGCATGCCTGGCGCACCGATGAAAAAAGGCGGCACCCCGTTTGCACGAGGCACCGCCCGAAATCCCCAAGCCGGGAAAGAAAAAACGATTAGTTCAGGAAAGGCGTGTTTTCCGCGAAGTATTCGTGGTTGTCCGCATTGTCGAGCGCGCGGGTCGGGTTGCTCGTGGCCAGGCTGGCAGCGGCCGACTGGCCGTAGGCATGATCGTCGGTAGCGGCAACGATGTTGAAGTGCGACAGCTCATGGACCATGGTTCCGCCCTTGGAGTCGGTGCCCGTCATCGGTGCCGACCAGAAGGCGTTGCACACGTAGATCTTGTACGGCTGGGTTGGATACACGTAGGCAAAGTAGGATTGCTTGCAGCTGCAGTCCACCACCACCGGCTTGGTGTCGAGCGCGGCCTTGATGTTGGCAAAGTGCGAGCGTGCCGTGCTGTAGCGCGACGAGGTGTAGCTGCCGAACCATTTCTTGTAGCGGTTACCCACGGTGCCGGCGTTGAGGTAGTTGACGCTGTTATTGGCCATGGTCTTGGCCGCGCTGATGGCCGACGACACGGTGCTGGCCTGGGACGAGGTGCAGTTCGAGAACGACAGGCCCATCGGGCTTGGGTTTTGCTGGTGCTTGGCCATCTCGAACGGAGTGCCGATCTTGGTGCCGCGTGCGTGCAGGCCGTCAATCCACAGCGATACCGGTGCCGATTCGATCTCACCGACTTCGGCGCTGGTGGCAACCACGCCCTTGGCGTCATAGGACCGGGTAAACAGGTTGGCCGACGCTGCATGGTACTTGATCGAATAGTCGCCGGTGACGGTCATGTCGTACAGCGACGAAATTTCCACGCGGGCGGTGTGGGAAGCGCCCGGCTTGAGCAGGAAGTAATCCTTGGCCGTCGGGGCAGGACGCTTGTAGTGGGCGCCCAGGTAAGGCACGTCCACGCCATCGCGCTTGACTTCGAAGATATGCTCTTCGATGCCGGCAAACGGCGTATGCCACTTCAGGACCATCTGCGGCTGGGCCGAAGTATTGGTGATGGTGACTTTCAGGACGACGTCATCATCTTTTTTCAGCGATTGCTTGTCGGCGGCGACGGTGACGGTCACGCCATTGGATCCGGCCTGCGCGGAAAAACATGCAGCGATTGCTGCGATCGATACGCCAGCCTTCACGAATTTCTTAAGGTTCATTTCTGCTCCGATAGATGATCTAGTGGTTTTTATGTGCGCCGGGCCCCTATCAGCATCTCCACATGCCTGAACAAGCGAGCTCGACAAGTCATCGTCACACATTCCGCCAAGCCCGGTAAACGTTGAATCATCGGAAAATGTGACATTTCGACGAATGTTGCACGGATTTGTCTTTTGTTGGTTCTCGAAAGAAACGTTCACGCTTCTCCTATGACGAGAAGATTGTTTTCCTTGAAATTGCGTAAGCACTCTGACAATGGATTGTTAAATTCTGCACAGTTGGTTGGCCAAATAAACTTTTGTTGGTCGATGATGCTGTATGGCATTTGTATGCTTACAACACTGGCCCATTGGACGAAAAAAAACCGGCGCCTTGCGGTGCCGGTCTGGTCTTGATGCCCGTCATTGGCGGGCATTTGGGGGCAGATTTGCTTAGTTCAGTGCCGGGGTGTTTTCGGCAAAGTACTCGTGCGAGTCGGCATTGTTGACCGCCTTGTTCGGATCGCTGATGGCCAGGCTGGCCGCACCCGACTGGCCGTAGACCCAGTCATCGGTGCCGGCAACGGCGGTGAAGTGGCTCATTTCGTGCACCAGGGTGCCGCCCTTGGAGTCGGTGCCGGTCATGGGTGCCGACCAGAATGCCTTGCACACGTAGATCTTGTACGGCTGGTTCGGATACACGTAGGCGTAATAGGTCTTCTTGCAGCCGCAGTCCACCGTTACCGACTTGTTGTCAAACGCATCCTTGATGGCGGCAAAGTTGTTGCGCACCGTGGTGATGCGGCCGGAATCGGCCGCGCCGAACCACTTGGTATAGCGCGCGCCCAGCGTGCCGCCCATGTAGCTGCTGGAATTGTCGGCCATGGTGCTCGCTGCGGCCATGGCACTGGTGATGGTGTTTTGCTGGGTGGTGGTGCACTTGCTGAACGTCAGCGGGCCGGAAGGGGCCGGGTCGGTGGGACGCTTGGCCAGCTGCGACTCGCTGCCGCGCGGCAGGCGGCCATCGATGAAGATGGTGGCGACGTCGGACTTCAGTTCGCCAACGCTCTTTTCATTGGTGCCGAACAGGTTCAGCGACTTGGCGCTATAACGGACCGTGTACTGGCCCGTGATGCTCATGTCGTAGATGTCCGACAGCTCGACCTTGACGGTGTGCGAGGCGCCTGGCTTGAGCAGGTAGTAGTCCGACGCTTTTGGCGCGGGACGCTTGTAGTGGGCGCCAAGGTAGTCCACTTTCTTGCCGTCGCGGGTTACTTCAAACAGCGACTCTTCCACTTCGCCAAAGGCAGTGTGCCATTTCAGGATCATCTGCGGCTGACCCGAGGTGTTGGTGATCGTCAGGCGCATGGTGACGTTGTCGTTCTTACCCAGCATGTTCTTTTCGGCGGCGACCGATGCCGTCACGCCTTTCGATCCTGCCTGAACGCCGGCGCATGCTGCGACGGCCATGAGTGCAACGCTTGCCTTGGCTACGTGATTCCAGTTCATTGTTTTCTCCGAGAGATTGATAGTATGAATTGCGGCGTCCTCCCTGCATCCTGCAACAGGGTGCGCCACTTTTTATATGTAGTTTCCGTGTATAAATATTACTTGTATATACCGGTAACTCATGGGTAATACTCGGACATTCATGCCGATAAGTAAAGTTGATTTGTGTGAATTTGTGATTATTTGCTGAGATTGCCTGTTTTATGGGCGTTCTACAACGCGCGGCTGGCGCCCGGGCGCGTTGCGTGCTAGGCCGTGCGCCGATCGGGCCCTGGGCCCTTGCTCAGGCGCGCACCAGCTTGCGTATCACGCGCTTGACGCTGTCGACGGCCTGGCGCGCCGGCCCGGGCGTGGCATCGGTGAGGCGGCGATTGAAGTGGGGCGTGTCATCCTCTTCCACGCCAAAGAGCTGTTTGCGCTGGCGGCAGGTAAAGCGCCCCAGGTCGGCCGGAATCGCGCTCTTGTACTGCTTCATCCAGAAATGCGAAAACGCATAAATGATGGACTTGCGCACGGTGGCGCTCTTGTTGTCGAGCGCCATGTGCATGACGTGGGTATTGAAAATGATGGCGTCGCCTGCCTGCGGCACGATCTTGACCACGGCCGCCGAATGCTCGTCGCGCAGGCTGGCCGGGCGCGGGTAGCCTGCCGGCAGGCGGTGGCTACCGGGGATGAAGGCCAGGCAGCCCTGGTCCGGCGCCAGGTCTTCCAGGTAGTAGTGGACCTTGGTCAGGAAGTTCAGGCTGTGCTCGTGCGAAAAGCCGGTGACATGCGCCAGGTCGGAGTGAAAGGGCGCGGTAAACGTCACGCCCGGATAGAACAGGCGCGCCGCCGTCTGGGTCAGCTGGATGTCGTCGCCCACCAGTGCCACCAGCAGGGGGAAGATGCTGTCCATGTCGACCAGGTCGACAAACGCCGGGTCCTGGTCGAGCACTTGGGGAATGTCAAAGTAGCCCATGCCAACCTTTTTCGCCTGCGCTGCCGTGGGCGCGCGTGCGCGCACGGCAGCCTGGCCAAAGGCGGTGTGCAGGCGGCGCAGCTGGGCGTCGGGAATGATCTGGCGCAGATGCACGAACCCATGAGTGTCGAACTGCAGCTTGAGGACTTCAATTTCCTGGGGCGTGAACACGTGCGTCTCCTGCTCTCTGGCGGCTCAGGCAGCGCGCCGGCCGCCGGCTTGCGCCCCCGGCACGGCGCGGGCGTGGGATGCGGCCAGCACCGACTGGTACAGCTCGGCCTGGGCAGCCGACGGCGCGGCCCAGGAAAATTGCTCGGCATAGCGGCGCGTGGCGGCGCGGTCCGGATAGGCGGCGCGCAGCTGGCGCAGTGCCGCGGCGAGGCTGGCAGCGCTCAGCTCAGGAAACAGCAGGCCGGCGCAGGGTTCCTGCACCACCTCGACGGTGCCGGGAATGGCGCTGGCCACCACCGGCGTGCCGCAGGCCATGGCTTCGAGCAGCACATTGGCCCAGCCTTCGCGGCGCGAAGCGAGTACCAGCGCGTCGGCCGCCTTGTACAGTTCTGCCAGCTGCGGTTGCCGGACGGAGCCGGCAAAGGTGACGCGCTCGTGCACGCCCAGTTTTTCTGCCAGCTTGCCCAGGCGCGATCGTTCCGGACCATGCCCGGCAATGATGAGCTTAACGTCCGGCATGGCGGCCAGTACCTCGATGGCCAGGTGGTGCCCCTTGGCCTCGATCAGGTTGCCAACTGACAGCAGCGTGAACGATGCCAGCTGCAGCGCCGCCCGTGCCTGTTCGCGCCCGCCCGGGTGGAACAGTGACAGATCCACGCCATTGCGCAGCACCGTGATCTTGTGTTCATCGACGCCCAATTCCACCAGCGCCTGCTTGAGCGAACCCGACACCGTGGTGACGGCACCGGCGTGGCGCGCGGCCCAGGCGATGGCGCGCCGCGACGAGGGCATCTGGCCAAAGACATTGATGTCCGAGCCCAGCGCCTTGATCACGACCGGCTTCTTGAAGTGGCGCCCCAGCATGATGGCGGCCACGCCGTCCGGGTAAAAATAATGGGCGTCAATCACATCGAAGTCGTAGCCCGAATCGATGACCTTGCGCACGGCCGGGATGGCGGCCATGGCCAGCAATTGCGGTGCCAGGCGCTGGCCCACCTTGGGCAGTACCGGGTAGCGCGGATGGCTGATCTGGACACCGTTTTCCTCGCGCTCGCGGACCGAGCGGGCCATGGCGCCATACTTGCCAAACAGGCTGGCCTGGAATGGAAACCAGGGAATCGGCGCGACCACGCGTGCACTGACGGGACTGCTTTCCAGCAGTTTGCCCAGGCTCGTTTTGGTGAAGATGCCGTGCTGCGGCGTTTCGGAATTCGGGTACAGCGTGGTGAAAGTGAGGATTTTCAAGGTCATTCTTCGGCGCAGGGTGATGAGCGGTGCATGCTTTGACCACGCCTGCGCCCGAACGATCAGTGGCCCGGCAAGTTTTCATCAACCGGGTGGCAATTATTTTTTTGATAAGTATGCCTGAAAACCGGAAAAATAGCACGGGGCAAATGCCGATATCGGCGCCATGAGCCCGGGGGGTAGCGCAGGCGAGCGCACGCCTGCCGCTGGCAGCCGGGAAGAAAGGGGGGGAAGGGGGGAAGGGTCAAACAGCGCTGGCGTGGCCAGCGCCGGGTTAGCCGACGACCAGTGGCCGCTTGTTGTTCGCCGAGCTTGTCTGGCCCTTGGGGCCGTACACGCCCATGTCGGCTGCATCGGCAGGGGTGCGCATGGCGGTGATGAGATTTTGATTGTGCGTCATCTGCTTGTTGATGAGCATGCCGTTCACACGGTTGAGTTCCTTGGCTTCGCGCATGCGCGCCAGCGCCTCCTGCCACACGGCCTGCATCGCAGGCTCGTTCTTGGCAGCCAGCCAGCTGTCCATGCCAGCTTCCGAGCCGGGCAGGCCGGCGCCGGCCAGGGCCGCGTGGCGCTGTCCGGCCAGTAGCGCCAGCTGGGAAATATGCGCGGTCTTGACGGGCGTGAGGCTAGCCAGGGTGTCGGTATCGGCCGCCACCAGGCATTGCTGCTCCTGCTTCATCAGGTCGATCAGCGCATCGATCAGCGCCAGTTCGTCATGCAGGGTGGTGTGCGGACTAGTTGCCATGATCAAGCCTTCTATCGCCGGGGTCAGCGCTTACGGGAATGCAGCAGGTCGCGTACCGTTTCCAGCAAGCCGTCCGCCACCTTCTCTGAATTTACCTGGAACTGGCCATCGGCGATGGCCATCTTGATGCGTTCAACCTTCTTGGTGTCGAACACGCCCGTGCTGGTGCCGGCCGCGCTGCTGGCCAAGGCCTGGCCCTGGGAAGACAGGCGCACGCTGTCGGTCGCCGCCGGGGTGGCGGTCGTTGCCTTTTCGGTATTCTTGGCGCCCGCGGCAGGCGTATTGGCCTGCGGCAGGGTGGGAGTACCTTTGATGGGGTCGTTGATTTTCACAGCATTATCCTCTCAGCCTGGAGTGGGAAACTCCTCGTTCTGCTACCAGTAACGGCGTGGCCACCGTAAACTTTAGCGCAAGCTGCAGCATTCTGCACCAATCTGGCTGTCCCGCCTACAAAGCCACTTCGACCAGGCCGCCGGCCCGGGCCACGCCGCTGATGATGGCCCCGCCCGGTGTGCGCACTTGCACCACCTGGCCATCGCTGGCCGTGCCGATGGCCTTCGCTTCGGCCGTGACCTTGAAGCCGGCGCCGCCCGACACCACCCGTACCGATTGTCCCTGCTGCACCACGGGTTTGCTCTTTAACATGTCCGAACGCAGCGGAGCGCCGGCCGCCAGCGACATGCTGCTGGTGCGGCCAATGGCCTGGGCCATGTCGGTGACCACGCCGGCGGGCAGGGCGCCCAGGTCGCCCTTGGCCATGACCAGCTGCGACGCTTCGATGGGCTGGCCCTGGGCCAGCGGCATGGCGGCGGCCACGTAATTGGCCATCACGCTCACCTGGGCTTGAATATACACCGTCCACGCCACCGGCGCCGTACAGCGTACGCCCACTGTCGTTTTTCCCATCACGCGCGCGCCCGGCTGCTGGAACGCTTGCGGGGCCGGGCAGGCAGCAAGGCGCATGCGCCCGTCCACCGCCCCCACCGTGACCGTGACCACGCCGGGCAGCCCGGCACTCTGGGTTTGCAGGTGTTGTTCGGCAATGCTGCGCAGGGCAGACAAGTCCTGGGCCGGCGCTGCCTGCCGGGCAAAACCGGGCTGGGTGGTGAGGCATAACAGGAGGGCGAGAGCAAGTTTCATGGCAGGTGTCCTTGAAGAATGCAGCCATGATAGGCCTCGCGCGAGGCGACCGAACCCATGAATAGCCCCCTTTTAGGCATCCTTATCGCTGGATGAAGATGCCACAAGGCACCGTATTATGAATCCTGTGAGAAAGACTTTATCCGGGAGGCCGACATGTTAGGCAAGCTCAACGAACACATGCGTTTTAATGAAACAGCCCTGAGCCTGCGGGCCCAGCGCCAGCAGCTGCTCGCATCGAACATTGCCAATGCCGACACGCCCAATTACAAGGCGCGCGACATTGATTTCGCCAGCGCCCTGAAAAACGCCGTGGCCCAGAAGGCCGGTGAAGCCAGCGCGCCGCCGGCCGTCATGGCCCGGACCCAGGCTGGCCATCTTGGCAACACGGGCGCCAGCGCCGACTTCCTGCCCAACGGCACGCCGATCCAGTACCGCATGGCAGCCCAGGGCAGCGCCGACAACAATACGGTGGACATGGATGTCGAGCGTAACCAGTTTGCCGACAATGCCCTGCGTTATGAGGCTGCCGTGACGTTCATCAATTCGCAGATCCGCGGCATGATCACCGCCATCCAGGGACAATAATCATGTCGCTCTTTAATATCTTTAACGTTTCCGCCTCGGCCATGAGTGCCCAGGCCCAGCGCCTCAATACCGTGGCCAGCAACCTGGCCAATGCCGACAGCGCCACGTCCGCCAGCGGCCAGGCTTACCGCGCCAAGCAGGTGGTGTTCGAGGCGGTCCAGAGCCAGGGCGGCGGCACCGGCGTGAAGGTGCAACAGGTGATCGAGGATGCCTCGCCCCTGAAGCAGGTATATGACCCCAAGCATCCGTTGGCCGACGACAAGGGTTACGTCGCCATGCCGAATGTGAATGTGGTCGATGAAATGGTCAACATGCTGTCGGCCTCGCGCTCGTACCAGACCAACGTCGAGACGATGAATGCAGCCAAGACGCTGCTGATGAAGACCCTGCAGATCGGTCAATAAGGAACGCCATGAGTACCATCCAGAACGCCCCCGCCTTCGTGTCGCAAGACCTGCTCAACTCGGTCAACGTCAAGAAAAACGCCCCGGCCGCCGGCAGTGTCGAAGCCGACCAGGACAAGTTCATGACGCTGCTGGTCACGCAGATGAAGAACCAGGACCCCTTGAATCCGCTCGACAATGCCCAGGTCACCAGCCAGCTGGCCCAGCTTTCCACGGTCACCGGTGTGAACAAGCTCAACACCACGCTGGAATCGCTCAAGTCCAGCTACCAGTCGTCGGAAGCGCTGCAGGCGGCCAACCTGATCGGCCACGGCGTGCTGGTGCCGGGCGACCGGGTCCAGCTCACCGACGGCAAGGCCATCATGGGCATTGATCTGGCCACCGGCGCCGACAGCGTGCAGGTGGTGGTCACCGATCCCCGTACCGGCAAGGAAGTGCAGACCATCAACATGGGCCCGCAGCAGGCAGGCACCGTACCGATTGCCTGGGATGGGGTGCCCGACCCGAGCCAGGTGGGTGCCGATGGCAAGCCGGTCACCCTGCGCAACGGCAATTACCTCATCAAAGTGGTCGCCGAGCGCGGCGGCCAGGCGCTTACCGATGCCAAGACCTTGTCCTTTGACAGCGTCGGCAGCGTCACCACCAATGCCAAGGACGGCGTCAAGCTGAATTTGCCCAACCTGGGGACTGTTTCCCTGGTTGACATCAAACAAATTCTGTAAGCCCGCATTTACTTTTATTCAGGAGATTCACCATGTCTTTCCAACAAGGTCTTAGCGGCTTGAACGGCGCTGCAAAATCGCTCGACGTCATCGGCAACAACATCGCCAACGCCAGCACGGTCGGCTTCAAGGGGTCGCAAGCCCAGTTCGCCGACGTGTATGCCAACTCGCTCAATGGCGCCGGCGGCAACCAGGCCGGTATCGGCACCAAGGTCTCGCAGATCGCCCAGCAGTTCACCCAGGGCAATATCGAAGCGTCGAGCAATCCGCTCGATATCGCCATCAATGGCGGCGGCTTCTTCCGCACCTCGGCCAACGGCACCACCCAGTATTCCCGCAACGGCCAGTTTTCGCTGGACAAGGAAGGCTTTATGGTCAACGCCCAGGGCGCCAAGCTGACCGGCTTTAGCGCGGGGCCGACCGGCGCCATCCTGGCCGGCTCGCCCGTGCCGATCCAGATCAACACGGCCGACCTGCGGCCGGTTGCCACCACCCGCGTCGACACTGAAATCAACCTTGATTCGGGCAGCCTGGTGCCGGTCACCTCGCCCTTCAATGCGACCGACCCGACCAGCTACAACAAGCAGACCCCGGTGGACGTCTACGACAGCCTGGGCAATCCGCACGTGATGTCGACCTTTTACGTCAAGACCGATGGCGGCGCCTGGGATGTGTACACGGCCGTGGACGGGGTGGAAGTGACCAATCAGCAGGTTGCCGCCGCTGCCCAGGGCGATGCCGCCTCGGTGGCCGCCCGCGCCGCCTACCAGGTCGCCTCGACCACGCCACCGGGCAATACCACCACCCAGGCCATCGCTTACGCCCAGGCCGCGTCCAACGCCGTGGTCGCTGCCGCCACGGCCGCCGGTGCCTCGCCGGCCACGATCACGGCCATCCAGACCGCCGCCACCAGTGCCGGCACCACGGTCGGCATTTCGCCCGATGAAATCGACGCCCTGATTGCCGACGCGGTCAGCGTGCCGCCCGTGCGCACCGGCTACCTGCGCTTTGACAGCGCCGGCGCCCTGTCGACCTCGCTCATGTCGCCACAGACCCTGCCGCTGTCGATCTCGCTGCCGATCTTCCCTTCGACCGGTTCCAACAACACGCTGACGCTGAACATGAACTTCGCCAACTCGACCCAGTATGGCGCGGCAACGAGCGAAAAGAAGACGACCCAGGACGGCTACACCGCCGGCAGCCTGCAGCGCTTTTCCGCCGGCGCCGACGGCATCATCCTGGGCCAGTACAGCAATGGCCAGTCGCACGCGCTGGGCCAGATCGTGCTGGCCAACTTCGCCAACCCCAACGGTCTGTCACCGCTCGGCAACAACGCCTGGGCCGAGACCTCGACCTCCGGTTCGCCACTGGTCGGCACCCCCAACTCGGGCAGCCTGGGCGTGCTGCAATCGTCGGCGGTGGAAAACTCGAACGTCGACCTGACCGCGGAACTGGTCAACATGATCACGGCGCAGCGCGTCTACCAGGCCAATGCGCAGACCATCAAGACCCAGGACTCGGTCCTGCAGACGCTGGTGAACCTGCGCTAATCTGACGTCACGGGCAAGGAAGAACATGGACAAGTTAATCTACACCGCCGCCTCCGGCGCCAAGCACATCCTGGAAAAGCAGGCGACGGCGTCGAACAACCTGGCCAATGTCAATACCACCGGTTTTCGGGCCCAGATCGACGCCTTCCGCGCCGTCCCGGTCGTGGCCGAGGGTACCTTGCCCACCCGCGCCTTTGTCGTCAACAGCGAAGCGGGCACCGATTTTTCGTCCGGCCCGCTGCAGATCACGGGGCGCGACCTGGACGTGGCCATCAAGGGCAAGGGCTGGATCGCGGTGCAGATGGCCGACGGCAGCGAAGCCTACACCCGCCACGGCGCCCTGCAGATGAACCCCAATGGCCTGCTGCAGACGGCCCAGGGCCAGACCGTGCAGGGCGACGGCGGCCCCATTACCGTGCCGCCGGAAGTGTCGGTCACCATTGGCGGCGACGGTACCATTTCGACCATTGCCAGCACCACCAAGCCGGGCGCGCCGACCGTGCTGGGGCGCCTGAAACTGGTCAATCCCGACGAGAACGACCTGGTACGGGGCGACGATGGCATGTTCCGCCTGAAGAGCGGCCAGCCGGCACCGGCCGACCCCGGCGTGGTGGTGGCCGGGGGCGCGCTGGAAGGGTCCAATGCCAACCCGATCGATGCCATGGTGGACATGATTTCCCTGGCGCGCGCCTTTGAAATGCAAATGGGCCTGCTCAAGAACGCCGAGAACAACGCGGCGAAAGCCGACCAGATCCTCGCTTTGAATTGACACCGCAGCGCGCATAATCTTCTCATCGACCGGTGGATCGCGACATGCGCGCTCACCGTAACTGGAGAAGACCATGATTCGTTCCCTGTACATTGCCAAGACCGGCCTGGAAGCGCAGCAAACCCAGCTCGACGTCATCACCAACAACCTGGCCAACGTCAGCACCAACGGCTTCAAGCGTTCGCGTGCCGTGTTCGAGGACCTGCTGTACCAGAACGTGCGCCAGCCCGGCGCCCAGTCATCCCAGCAAACCAATCTGCCGTCAGGCGCCCAGATCGGCTCCGGTGTGCGTACCGTGGCCGTGGAGCGCATCCACACCCAGGGCAACCCGCAGGCAACCGGCAACGCCAAGGATGTCATGATCAACGGCGCCGGCTTCTTTTCGGTGCTGCTGCCGGACGGCACCGCCGCCTACACGCGCGACGGCTCGTTCCAGAGCGACGCCAACGGCCAGCTGGTGACGTCATCGGGCTTTGTGGTGCAGCCTGCCATTACGGTGCCCGCCAATGCGCAATCGATCACCGTGGGCCGCGACGGCACGGTCTCGGTCACGCTGCCCAATACCAGCGCGCCATCGCAGATCGGCACGCTGCAGCTGTCCACCTTTGTCAACCCGGCCGGCCTGGAATCGAAGGGGGAAAACCTGTATGTGGAAACGGGCGCCTCCGGCAGCCCCGGCACCAATACCCCGGGCACCAATGGCGCCGGCGTGCTCATGCAAGGCTATGTGGAAACCTCCAACGTCAACGTGGTCGAAGAGATGGTCAACATGATCACCACCCAGCGCGCCTACGAGATCAACAGCAAGGCCATCACGACGTCCGACCAGATGCTGCAAAAGCTGGCCCAGCTCTGATCACGCCTGACCCATTTTTTCGGAAGAACTCGATGAAACCATTGATGATTGTTGTCCTGCTGGCGCTGGCCGGCTGCGCCGCCACCCCGAGCACCATTGTCGACCGCCCCACCAGCGCGCGCCCGCTGTATCCGGAGGCGCAGGCGCCGGCCAATGGCGCGATCTACCAGGCGGCCGCCTACCGGCCCCTGTTCGAGGATCGCCGCGCCCGTCATATCGGCGACATCATGACCATCAACATCATCGAAAAGACGGCCGCCGTCAAGGCTGGTGCCAGCTCGGGCAACAAGTCCGGCAGCGCCGGCTTTGCCGCGCCCGGCATCATGCGCGGCGTGTTCGGCGCCCAGGTGGCAACGGAAGCGGCCACCAAGTTCTCCGACGCCGACAACCAGAGCGCCAGCAATACCTTCAACGGCACCATCACCGTCACCGTCACCGAGGTGCTGCCCAACGGGAACCTGATCGTGGCCGGCGAAAAGCAGGTGGCCATGAACAAGGGCGTGGAGTTCATCCGCTTCTCCGGCATGGTCAGCCCCGACACCATTGGCGCCGGCAATACCGTGGCCTCGACCCAGGTGGCCGACGCCCGCGTTGAATACCGTACCAACAGCCAGATCGACCGCGCCGAGCTGACCGCCATGGCCTCGCGCTTCTTCCAGTCGCTGCTGCCTTTCTGATGCGAGCCTCCATGAAAATTTCGATCCGCCGACTGTTCCACGTACTGACCCTGGGCGCCATCTGCCTGGTCATGGCCGCGCCCCAGCTGGTGCAGGCCGAGCGCCTCAAGGACTTGACCAGCATTGCCGGCGTGCGCCAGAACCAGTTGTCCGGCTACGGCATCGTGGTCGGTCTGGACGGCAGCGGCGACCAGACCACCCAGACCCCGTTTACCGTGCAGTCGATCGTCTCCATGCTGCAGGCCAAGGGCGTGAACATGCCGCCCGGGACCAGCCTGCAGCTCAAGAACGTCGCGGCCGTGATGGTGACGGCCTCGCTGCCGGCCTTTGCCCAGCCGGGCCAGACCATCGACATCACGGTGTCCTCGATCGGCAATGCCAAGAGCTTGCGCGGCGGCACCCTCATCATGACGCCGCTGCAGGGCGCCGATGGCCAGGTCTATGCCATGGCCCAGGGCAATGTGCTGGTGGGCGGCGTGGGCGCCGCGGCCGGCGGCTCGCAAGTGCAGGTGAACCACCTGGCGGTAGGCAAGATTTCGTCCGGCGCCACGGTGGAGCGCGCCGTGGCATCCAACCTGGGCGAGAACAACCAGATCCGCCTGGAACTGAACACCACCGACTTTGCCACCGCCAGCCGCGTGGTGGAAGCGATCAACAACCACTTCGGTCCCGGCATCGCCACCGCGCTCGACGGGCGCGTGGTGCGGGTACGCTCGCCGTCGTCGTCGGACGCGCGGGTGGCCTTCATCGGCGTGCTGGAAGGGCTGGAAGTGTCGCCCGCCCGGGGCGCGGCCAAGGTCATCCTCAATGCCCGCACCGGCTCGGTGGTCATGAACCAGTCCGTCACGCTCGATTCGTGCGCCATTTCGCACGGCAACCTGTCGGTGACGATCGGGGCCGACAACCAGGTCAGCCAGCCCAATGCCCTGGCCGGCGGCCAGACCGCGGTGACCCAGAACGCCAGCGTGGAAATCAAGAAGGACCCGGGCAAGGTCGTGATGGTCAAGGGTGGCGCCAGCCTGGCCGAAGTAGTCAAGGCCATGAATGCCATCGGCGCCTCGCCGCAAGACCTGCTGTCGATCCTGCAGGCGCTCAAGGCGGCCGGCTCGCTGCGCGCCGACCTTGAAATCATTTAAGCAGCACCGGAAATTCTGAAGGGGAATGCCATGATCGGTCCAAGCAGTGACATGTCCAGCAAGTTCGCGCTCGATACCAAGGGCCTGGGCGAGCTGAAACAGTCGGCCAAGGCTGGCTCCCCGGAAGCCTTGCGCGGCGCCGCCACCCAGTTTGAAGCCATGTTCATCAACATGATGATGAAGAGCATGCGCGATGCCACGCCCCAGGAAGGCATGCTCGACAGCCAGCAGAGCAAGATGTTTACCGGCATGCTGGACCAGCAGATGAGCCAGAACATGGCCAAGCGCGGCATCGGCCTGGCCGACGTCCTGATCCGCCAGCTGTCGGCCCAGGCGGCCGGTGCCCAGGCCCTGGCCATCGGCGCCGAACCTGGCAGCGGGCAAGATCCCCTGGCCATGCCGGAACTGCCCCTGAACCGCATCGGCAGCGAGCCGCTCAAGGCGCCGCCCGTGCACCTGGCCCCATCGACCCCGGGCATCGCGGCCAATGGCCGCCCGCAGGCGCCCCACGTCAGGCAATTCCAGGAAAAACTGGGGGTGCATGCCGATGAAGCCGAGCGCGCCACCGGCATTCCCGCCAAATTCATGCTCAGCCAGGCAGCGCTGGAGACGGGCTGGGGCAAGCGCGAAATCCGCAATGCCGATGGCTCGGTCAGCAACAACCTGTTTGGCATCAAGGCCGGCCCTGGCTGGAAAGGCAAGGTTGCCACGGCTGTCACGACCGAATTCATCAATGGCGTGCCGCGCACCCGGGTGGAAAAATTCCGCGCCTACGATTCTCCGGCCGACAGCTTCAAGGATTACGCCCGTCTCATCACGACCAATCCGCGCTATGAAAAGGTGCTGGCCAATGCCAAGGATGCGGCCGGTTTTGCCCAGGGCTTGCAGAACGCCGGTTACGCCACCGACCCGCAGTACGCAGCGAAATTGACGCGTATTATCAGGAATAACCTGGCGTAAGCATTGCGCCGCGCGCCGGCTGTCTTCAAGTTTTCGGATTTGCTGCCGTAGACAGAGGTACACCAAAGAAAGAACGCTATCATGGCTGGAAATATTCTCAATATTGGCAAAAGCGGATTGTTCGCAGCGCAAGCGGGCATGTCGACGACCGGCCACAATATCGCCAACGCCAACGTGGCCGGCTACAGCCGCCAGCTGGTGCTGCAGGGTGCCGGACCGGGCCAGAATATCGGCAACGGCTTTATCGGCAGCGGCACCCAGGTCACCGACATCAAGCGCTATTCGGACAATTTCCTCAACAGCCAGGTGCGCACGGCCACGGCCTCGAAGGCTTCGCTGGACGGCTTTTACAGCCAGATCAGCCAGGTGGACAACCTGCTGTCGGACACCACGTCCGGCCTCTCGCCCTCGCTGCAAGACTTCTTCAAGGGCGTCCAGGATGTGGCCTCCAATCCATCGTCGGCCGCCTCGCGCCAGGCGCTGCTGTCGAACGCCGACTCGCTGGCCTCGCGCTTCCAGGGCCTGAACGGGCGACTGCAGGAAATCCGCGAAGGCGTCAATAGCCAGATCACCGCCAACGTCACCCAGATCAATTCCTTTGCCGACCAGATTGCCCAGCTCAATGAGCAGATCGGCAATGCCAGCTCGGCAGGGCAGGGCATGCCCAATGACTTGATGGATGCGCGCGACCAGCTGGTGCTGGAATTGAACAAGCAGGTCAAGGCGACCGTGGTCGCGGCCGGCAATAACAGCATCACCGTGTCGATCGGCAACGGCCAGCCCCTGGTCGTGGGCAAGAAGTCGTTCGACCTCACCACCATGAGTTCGCCCACCGACCCCACCCGGGTGGAAGTGGGTTACATCACCGGCAGCAAGGTCGTGCCGCTGGCGGAAAGCTCGCTCAAGGGCGGCGAACTGGGCGGCCTGTTTGAATTTCGCTCCACCTCGCTTGACCGGGCCCAGAATTCGCTGGGCCGCATTGCCATTGGCATAGCCTACAGCGTCAATGAGCAGAACCGGCTGGGCCTGGACCAGGATGGCAACCCCGGCACCAATTTTTTCAAGGAGCCGCAGCCCTTCATCAGCGCCAGCCGCGACAACAACCTGACCAGTACCGCCACCGTTGGCGCCACCATCCTTGATCCCGGCAAGCTCACCCAGAGCGACTATAAGGTGGGCTACGACGGCAGCAGGTACACCATCACCCGCCTGGCCGACAGCAAGCAGACCGTGTTCGTGCCCGATTCGAACGGCAAGCAGTCAATTGACGGGCTGGAGTTTTCCATCAGCGGGCTGTCGGCGGCCGGCGACAATTTCCTGGTGCGCCCCACCATCAATGGCGCTTCGGCGTTCGGCGTGGCCCTGTCCGACCGTTCCAAGATCGCCGCGGCCGCGCCGATCACCACCAATACGCCCAACAGCAATGCCGGCAGCGCCAGGATTTCGGAAGGCACGGTCAGCAAGGATTACCTTGCCAGCCCGCTGTCCGCACCGGTGACCCTGTCCTACAGCGCCGGTACGGGCGGCCTGTCGGGCTTTCCGCCAGGGCAGGGCGTGAGCGTGACGGCCAATGGCGTGACCACCGCGTACGCGGCGGGCACGGCCTCGATTCCCTTCACCGAAGGGGCCACCTATACCTTTGGCGGCGCCAGCGTGAGCTTTACCGGGGCGCCGGCCGACAGCGACAAGTTCACCGTGGGACCGAACGTGAGCGGCGTGGGCGACAACCGCAACATGCGCCTGATCGGTAACCTGCAAACACGCGGCAGCCTCGATGGCGGCACGGCCACCTACCAGTCGGCCTATGCGGAAATGGTGAGCTTTGTCGGCAACAAGACACGCGAAGTGCAGGTCAATGCCAAGGCCGGCGACGCGCTGCTGACCCAGGCCCGCAATGCCCAGCAGAGCGTATCGGGCGTGAACCTGGACGAAGAAGCGAGCAACCTGCTCAGGTACCAGCAGGCCTACCAGGCTGCGGGCAAGGTCATGCAGATGGCCAGCACCCTGTTCGACACCTTGCTGTCGCTGGGCCGCTAACGGATTATCGGGAAAACTATCATGCGTATCGCCACTTCCACCATGTACGAAGCAGGTACCAGCCAGCTCGGTACCCTGCAAAGCAAAATGGCCAGGACCCAGCAGCAACTGGCCACCCAAAAGCGCATGCTCACGGCGGCCGACGATCCGATCGCGTCGGCGCGCGCGCTGGAAGTGACGCAGTCCAAATCGGTCAACAGCCAGTTCGCCGTCAATCGTCAGAATGCCCGCTCGTCGCTGTCGGAAGTGGAGCTCTCGCTCACCAGTGCGACCACGCTGCTGCAGGATGTGCAGTCGCTGGCGGTGAAGGCCAACAATGGCGTGCTGTCCCAGGCCGACCGCGAATCGCTGGCGGTGGAGCTGGAAGGCCACCTGGAAGACATGTTCGGCATTGCCAACAATACCGACGGCTCGGGCAATTACCTGTTCGCCGGCTTCAAATCGAACACGCCGCCGTTTGCCAAGGTGCCCGGCGGGGCCCAGTACATGGGTGACCAGGGCGGGCGCCAGCTGCAGGTGTCGGCCGCGCGCCAGGTCGGCGTGAGCGACTCGGGCAGCGCCGTGTTTGAAAACAACCGCACCGGCAATGGCACGTTCGTCACCAGCGCGCGCGCCGCCAACACCGGCACCGGCGTCATTTCCTCGGGCGCCGTGGTCAATGCGGCCGCCATGCCCAGCACCGCCTACGAAATCACGTTTGCCGGCAGCGGCAGCGCCACCACCTACAGCGTGATCGACAAGAAGACTGGCCTGCCGCCGCCGGATGCGGTCGGTCCCCAGCCGTATTCGCCGGACCAGCAGATTGCCTTTGGCGGCCTGTCGTTCAGCGTCAAGGGCAATCCGGCCGCGGGCGACAAGTTCGACCTCGACCCGAGCAGCAAGCAGTCGGTGTTCAAGACCATGAGCGACATGATCGCCACGCTGCGCGCGCCGGCCGGCAATGCAGCGCAGCTGGCGCAGCTGTCGAATGGCTTGAACAAGGCCACCGAGAACTTGAGTTCCGCGCTCGACAATGTGCTCGGCATCCGCGCCTCGGTGGGCGCGCGCCAGAAGGAACTGGATACCCTCGACGCCGCCGGCGAAGACCTCGACATCCAGTACGCCGCCACGCTGTCGAACCTGCAGGACCTGGACATGGTGGCCGCCATCACGGAATTTACCCAGCAGCAGATGACGCTGGAAGCGGCCCAGAAGTCCTTCAAGTCGATGTCGGGGCTGTCGCTGTTTAACTACATCGGCTAGGGCAGTTCACCCGGCCGCAACGGGCGTGCACAGTTCCACCAGCGTGCCGTCCGGACAGCGCACATACGATACCGATTGACCCCATGGTTGTTGCTGCGGCGCGGCCAGCTCGGTGGCGCCCGCGGCCAGCGCCCTGGCATGGGCCAGTCCCACATCATCCGTCACCAGCGCGATTTCCATGCCGAGCGGCTGGACCGATTCGGATGCGGCCACGTGACCGTCCGGGAAATGCATCTTTCCCAGCGCATGGTCCGCAAAGGCCAGGGTCGTATCCCCCGTCTCCAGTTCGCCGTAGGTGCCCGAGGCATGCAGCATGCGGCGCCGCAGGCCGAAGGCGGTCTCGAAAAAGCGCAGCGAGGCGTCCACCGCGGGGACATAGATGATCGTATAGCCGAATTTCATTGCCACCATCCTGTGTCGTGAAAGACCACACTGTAAGGCCGGCGGCCGCCCTGAGCAAGGGCCTGATGCCGGGATTGGATGCCGCGCCGCGATGGCAGCATGCGCCTTACTGCGCCGGGGGCAAGGGCGCGGGGACACGCGGCAGGGTGGGCGGGGTACGCTCGAATGCCGCGCGCGGCACGCTGCGGCTTTGCTCGATGCCCCGGTTGAACAGGTTTTGCAGCGGCATCGACAGGTAGGGCAAGGTCTGGCTGAGCAGCAGCAGGCCCACGCCGAGCGAGACCGGAAAGCCGATACCGAAGATGTTCAGCTGGGGCGCGGCGCGGGTGAGAATGCCCAGGGCCACGGTGGTGATCAGGAGCGCGGCCACGATCGGCAGCGACAACTGCAAACCCACTGAAAAAATCGTCGCGCCCCATCGCACCACCTGCAGCGACATGCCATTGGCCACGGGCGTGGCCGAAATGGGCAGGCTGTAAAAGCTCTCGGCCAGTACTTCCAGCAAGACCAGGTGGCCATTGACGGCCATGAAGGCCATGGTCGCAATCAAGGCGAGGAACTGGCTGACGGAGGTGGAGCGTCCCCGCGTTTGCGGGTCAAAGGTCGCGGCAAAGCCCAGGCCCATGGTCATGCTGGCCACTTCGCCTGCCATTTCGACGGCGGCAAACACGATGCGCATCGAAAAGCCCATGGCCGCGCCGATCAGCAGCTCCTGGATCAGGATCAGCAAGCCTGCCAGCGACATCGGATCGGCCGCCGGCGCAGCCGGAATGGCGGGCGCGATGGCCAGCGCCAGCATCACCCCCAGCAGTACCTTGGCGGTGCGCGGAAAGCTGGTATTGCCATACAGGGGAGAGGCGGCGATCAGGCCGAGGATGCGCGTGAGCGGCCACAGGACCGAGGCGATCCACATGTTCATCTCGGCAGTGGTAAACGTGAGCATGGCTACGCCGCGGCGGCCCCTAGCCGATCAGGCCGGGAATGCTGGTAAATACCTGGCGCATATAGTCCAGCATGACCGACAGCATCCAGGGACCTGCCACGATCAGGGCGATGAAGATGCCGACCAGTTTTGGAATGAAGGACAGGGTTGCTTCGTTGATCTGGGTGGCGGCCTGGAAGATGCTGACGACCAGGCCAATGATGAGCGCCACCAGCAGCAGGGGCGCGGCCACCATGAGGGTGATCTCCATGGCGTTGCGGCCGAGGGTCATGACGGTTTCCGGAGTCATCGCGCCTCCTAGTAAAAACTTTGCGACAGCGAGCCGAGGATCAGCTGCCAGCCGTCGACCAGCACAAACAGCATCAGCTTGAAGGGCAGGGCGATCACGGCCGGTGACATCATCATCATACCCATCGACATGAGGACGCTGGCCACCACCATGTCAATGATGAGAAACGGTATGAAGATCGCAAAGCCGATCTGGAATGCGGTTTTCAGTTCGCTCGTGACAAAGGCGGGAATGAGCACGCGCAGCGGAATGTCGTCGGGCGTCTGCAGCGCGGGCGAGCGCGAAATCTTCACGAACAGGGCCAGGTCGGCCTGGCGTGTCTGGCGCGTCATGAATTCCTTGAGTGGCTTGACGCCGCGGTCCATGGCCTCGCTCATCTGGATCTGGTTGTCCTGCAGCGGCTTGTAGGCTTCCACATAGATCTTGTCGAAAGTGGGGCCCATGACGAACAGCGTCAGGAACAGCGCCAGGCCGATGATTACCTGGTTCGGTGGCGACGACTGGGTGCCGAGCGCCTGGCGCAGCAGCGACAGCACGATGATGATGCGGGTGAAACTGGTCATCATCAGCAGGGCGGCCGGCAGGAAGGTGAGCGAGGTGAGCAGCAGCAGCGTCTGCACCGGCAGCGAGTAGGCCGTGCCGCCGCCAGGCGCAGGCTGGCTGTTAAAGGCGGGAATGCCCGTCTGGGCCGCGGCCAGGACCGGCACGGCCAGCACGGCCAGGAGCAAGAGCGCGCGGGCGCTGCGTTGGAGTTTATTTGGCATTGCGCTTGTCGATCGTCTGTTTGAGCCACTCGGAAAAACTGGTGGCCGAGGGCGCATAGGGATGGACGGTGGCGCCGGCGCTGCCCCCGGCGCCTGCTTCCGGTTCCTGGCGCGGCATGGTGGCCAGCGCATTGACGCGGCCGGGCGAGGCACCGACCACGATCCACTGGTCGCCCACTTCCACCACCATGATGCGTTCGCGTCCGCCCAAATTGAGCGCGCCGACAATGCGCAGGCCGGCCGCCCCGGACGCGGGGCGCGGGCCGAAGCGCTTCATGGCCCAGGCGAACAGGGCCAGCGTGGCCAGCACGATCGACAGGCCGATAATGGTCTGGATCAGGCTGCCGGCTGAGGTGGCCACGGCGGGCTGCGCCGGTTGCGGCAGCGCTGGCGCCGTGCGCAGGCGCGGCTCGGCGGGCAGGGTAACGGGTGCGGCGGCAGGTGCGTCGGCAGGCGCGGTGGCCGCGGGCAGTGAGGAAGGAGGGGCGGCCGGCGGCGCCTGAGCAGCCGGCGCGGCCGGCACGGCGGCGGCGGGCGCCGGCTGGCGCGCCAGCGCCGGCGCCGCCAGGACGGCGGCGGCAAGCAGCAGTGCCGGCAGCGCCCGCACCATCATTTGTTCAGTTTTCGAATCCGTTCGGACGGCGTGATGATGTCCGTCAGGCGAATACCGAATTTGTCGTTCACCACCACCACCTCGCCCTGGGCAATCAGGCAGCCGTTGACCAGCACATCCATCGGCTCGCCGGCCATGCCGTCCAGTTCCACTACCGAGCCCTGGGCCAGCTGCAGCAGATTCTTGATGGCGATCTTGGTGCGCCCCAGTTCCACCGTTAGCTGGACCGGAATATCGAGAATGAAGTCGATATCGTTGGGCGTTTCGTTCTTGGTGCCCTTGTTCGAGAAATCCTTGAACACGGCCGCGCTGGCCGTCTGGCTTTGCAGGGCTTCGGCTTCCGCCTTGGCCTGCTCGGCAATGGCCGCACCCCAGTCGTCGTCCATGCTGGTGTCGTCTTGGTTGTCGGACATCATTTTCTCCTGCGATTATTTGATTTCGGCATTCGCCAGTAATTTTTCCACTTTTAGCGCATATTGGCCGTTCAGTACGCCATATGTGCAATCCATGACGGGCACGCCGTCCACGGTGGCCTGGATTTCCTCGGGCACTGTGAGCGGAATAATGTCGCCCACCTTCATGTTCAGGATCTCATCGAAGGATGCCTTGCCGTGGCCGAGCACCGCCACCAGTTCCACTTCCGCCACCTGGATTTGCTGCGTCATCAGGCGGATCCAGCGCTTGTCGATTTCCAGCGCCTCGCCCTGCAGGCTGGAGGTGAGGGCGTCGCGGATCGGCTCGATCATCGAGTACGGCATGCAAAAGTGAATCTGGCCCGACACCGAGCCCAGTTCCACCGTGAAGGTCGACGACACCACCACCTCGTTGGGGGTGGCGATGTTGGCGAACTGGGTATTCATTTCGGACCGGATGTATTCAAACTCGACCGGATAGACCGGTTCCCACGACTTGGTGTAAGCCTCGAACACGATATCGAGAATGCGCATGATGATGCGCTGCTCGGTCTGGGTGAAGTCGCGGCCCTCGACCCGGGTGTGGAAGCGGCCGTCGCCACCGAAGAGGTTATCTACCAGCAAGAACACGAGGCCCGGGTCGAACACCATCAGGGCCGTGCCGCGCAGCGGCTTCATGTGCACCAGATTCAGGTTGGTCGGCACCACCAGGTTACGGATGAATTCGGAATACTTCGATACCCGCACCGAGCCCACCGAGACTTCGGCGCTGCGCCGCAAGAAGTTGAACAGGCCCACGCGCAACAGGCGCGCGAAGCGCTCGTTGATGATTTCGAGCGTCGGCATGCGGCCGCGCACGATGCGTTCCTGGGTCGCCAGGTTATAGGTGCGAACACCGGTGGCCTCCTCCGGCGCGGCAGCGTCGTCCTGGTCGCCGTTGACACCCTTGAGCAGGGCATCGACTTCTTCCTGGGAGAGAAAATTATCGGCCATGATCTACTGGATGATGAAGGAGGTAAACATCACGTCCGACACTTCCTGAGGCGGCCCCTTGTCGAAAAAGGGTTGCTTGACCGCCTCGATGATCTCCTTGGACAATTGCTTCTTGCCTTCCACCGTGCTGATTTCCGAAGCCTTTTTACCGGACAGCAAAAGCAGCATGCGGTTGCGCACATGCGGCATATTGGTCTTGATGAGTTCCACCTGTTCCACGCTCGACACCTGCAGCGTGAACTGGATTTGCAGGTACTGCTCCCCATCCTCCGGCTGCAGGTTGACCGTGAACGGTTCAATGACCACGAACTCGGGCTTTTCGGCTTTCTTCACTTCCTTCTGGCCGTCGGATTTACCCTGGGTGAAGAACCAGGCAGCAGCGCCACCGAGGCCAAGCGCAAGCACGGCCGCCAGAATTATGATCAACATTTTCTTGGACGACTTCGGCGCGGCATCTGCCTTGGGATCAGCTTTCATTTTTGGATTCGCTTTCAAGTGACCTCAACGTGCAATGGAATGGAACGTTTCCTCATTATGTCATTATCAGGAAAAAGTGCGCAGGTGCATTCGTTGAAAAGAAGGAAGAAGCCACCTTAGCTCGTGGCTTGAAAGCAGCATAAGATTCCTGGCAGCCAGTTTTTGGCCCGGGTGCTCAGGCGAAGGTGTTGACCAGGCCGGGCAGTTCACCCACGCGCAGCGGCCGCGCCGCCAGCTGGGCTTCCGCCTCGGCCGCGCTGCCGTTGGCCTGTGCCTGGCCGCTGCCGCGGGCCGTGCCTGGCGCCTGATCCTGGGCCTGCTGGCGGGAGCCGTCATCGACGCTCGCGTTGCCAAGCGAAATGCCGCTCTCGCTCATCATTTCGCGCAGCCTGGGCAGGGCGTCTTCCAGGGCCTGGCGTACTTCCGGCTGCGCCGCGCTGAACATGACGTCGGCGTGATCATTGTTCACATTCAGCACCACCTGCATCGGACCCAGGTCCGGCGGGTTAAGCGTGAGTGAAGCGCTCATCTCTTCGCCACCGACCATGTAAATGATCTTCTGGGCCACCTGGGTGTCCCACAGCGCGGTGCCGACGCGGGCGGCAATCTTGTCGCCGGCGGCGGGGTTGACCGCCTGGCTGACGGCCAGGGATGCCTGCTGCACGGCGCCGGTCAGGGGCGCGCTCACCGGCGCCTCGCCCAGCATGCTCTTGAAGCTGTCGTCGCGGCGCAAGCCTGGCGCCAGGTCCGGGGCGGCGCGGGTGAGCGCGGCAGCCGCGTCGGCCGAGGCACGGGCAGGCGGCTCGTCTGCTGCCGAAGTGCGCGCGAACAGCCCCTGATCCGGGTCGGACGCCAGGTCCGCATCGTCAAGCGCTGTCGTGTCCATGCGCGCCATCATGTTGAAAAACTTGCCGTCCTGCGTGCCCTCGGCCGCCAAGGCCGTGCCCTGCGCGCCAGGCATTGCCGCCTGCGCCGTGCCAGGGACGCCGGCCAGTGCCGCCAGCTGGCCTTCCAGGGCCTTGCCGGCGCCGCCAAGGAGCTTGTCGGCGCTGCGCTGGGATGCCTGAGGCGGCTGGTTGAAACTGGCCACCAGGGCCAGCATGTCCACCACCGGATTGACGGCGCCCTCGGCTGCCTTCTCGGCTGCACCCTCGGCTGCACCCTCGGCTGCACCCTCGGCCTCGCCCCGGCGCGCTTTTCCTTCTGCCTTGCGGCCCTGCTCGGCTGCGGCTGCCTGCCTGGCCGGCGCGGCCTTTTCTGCCTTTTCCGCCTTCTCGGCCTTCTCGGCCGCCCTGGCGGTAGCAGGCTTGGGCGCCGGCTCCGTCTTGGCGCTCGGGGCAGGCTGCTGGCGCTGGGCCACTTCCCGGTTCAAGGCTTGATTGAACGAGGGGCCATCCTTGTCCACGGCACCCTGCTTGCCGCGCGCGGGGCTGGGCACAGGGTTGGGGCTGGAAAAATTGATTGAGATCGGCTTTTGCATGGTGTCGGTAGGTGGTCAGCGTTTGTGATAGGCCTGGCGGGCGGCGTGTTCATCCATCTGTTTCTGGTCGCGCTTGTTCTCGAGCTTGAGGGCCTGCTGGGCCGCGCGGTCGTGCAGCGTGCGGTAGGAAAGGCGCTTGCGCTCGCTTTCCTGCCAGGCCGCCTTTTCCTGCGTACTCTTGTACTGCGCATGCTTGATGACTTCGCGCTGGCCATTGATGGCAATGTCGAGCTTGTCCATGAAGGCGATAAAATTGCGGTAAGCCATCGGCGTCATGCCCGCCACCTGGGCACCCTCGAGCCGCATCGCGTAATCATTGCGAAAGCCGTCGAGCATGGTCAGCTTTTGCTGCGCCTCCTCGACCGCCTTCAGCGCCGCGCCCAGGCGCTTGGCGGCGTCGTCCACTTCGCGCTGGGCCAGCTCGATCAGGGTGTCAAGTGCGGAGGTTTTTGCCATAGTGCATTATTGCACTGGCCGGGGCCCGGCAATTACTCGAATAGCGAGGTAAGTTGCCCCAAGCTCTCGAGCATGCCGACCCGTTCGCCGATTTCCTGGGTCAGGAAGGCTTCAATCTTGTCAATCTTGGCAATGGCCAGGTCCAGGGTGGGATCGGTGCCGGGGGCGTAGGCCCCCACGCTGATCAGGTCGCGCGCGCGCTCGTAGCGCGAATACAGCTGCTTGAGCTTGCGCGCCGCCTGCTGGTGGGCCGGCGAAGTAATGCCGTGCATGGCGCGCGAAATGGACTGCTCGATATCGATGGCCGGATAGTGGCCCGCCTCGGCCAGGCGCCGGTTGAGCACGAAGTGGCCGTCCAGGATGGCGCGCGCCGAATCGGCGATCGGATCTTGCTGGTCGTCGCCTTCGGTAAGCACCGTATAGAAGGCGGTGATGGAGCCGCCGCCCACCAGGCCGTTGCCGGCCCGTTCCACCAGCACCGGCAGCTTGGCAAACACGGACGGCGGATAGCCCTTGGTGGCGGGCGGCTCGCCAATGGCCAGGGCGATCTCGCGCTGCGCCATGGCATAGCGGGTAAGCGAATCCATGATCATCAGGACATTCATGCCCTTGTCGCGGAAGTGTTCGGCAATGGCCGTGGTATAGGCCGCGCCCTGCAGGCGCATCAGGGGCGGGGTGTCGGCGGGCGCGGCCACCACCACCGAGCGCGCCAGGCCTTCCTCGCCCAGGATCTGCTCGATGAATTCCTTGACCTCGCGGCCCCGTTCACCAATCAGGCCCACCACGATGATGTCGGCCGTGGTGTAGCGCGCCATCATCCCGAGCAGCACCGACTTGCCGACGCCGGAGCCGGCGAACAGGCCAAGGCGCTGGCCGCGGCCCACCGTCAGCATGGCATTGATGGCCCGGACGCCGACGTCAAGCGTGTCGACGATGGGGGCGCGGTCGAGCGGATTGGCCGGCCGTGTGTTGATGGGGCCACTGTCGCTCGTGTTCAGCGGGCCCAGGCCGTCCAGCGGGCGGCCCGCGCCATCGACCACGCGGCCCAGCATGCCGATGCCGACCGGCAGGTGGCGTGCGCGGTCGCTGGGGCGGCGGCGCGGGTGCATCACGGCGCCGGGGCGGGGAATCGGCGCTTCGACCGGGAACACGCGGGTGCCGGGGACAATGCCCTCGACGTCCGACTGCGGCATCAGGAACAGGCGCTCGCCGTCGAAGCCGACCACTTCGGCCTCCACGTGGGCGCCGCTGGCCATGGGAATGGTGCAGGCCGCGCCCACGGCCAGGCGCAGGCCCACGCATTCCATGACCAGGCCGGCCACGCGCGTGATGCGGCCTGACAGCTGCATGGGCTCGACGAATCCGGCCAGCACCGTGCAGTCGCGCAGGTAAGCGCTCCAGCGGCCGGTGTGGGGATCGCGCTCTTCCCCGGCCATGCTCAGGCCAGCCACTCGACGTCGTTGCGGCCCAGCGAATTGGCCAGGCGCTGCCAGCGCGACGACGCCTGGGCGTCAATCTGGTTGCTGGCCGTGTCGACCTTGCAGCCGCCGCGCTCGATGTGGCTGTCTTCCACGATGCGCCAGCCGCTTTTTTCGAGGTCCTCGCCAATGCCTTCCTTGACGATGTCGGCGTCGAGCGGATGGAGCAGCAGCGTGGCCGGCTGCTGCACCACCGGCAGGTAGCCGACGGCCTCGCGCACCAGCGGGATGATCAGTTCCGGCTTGACTTCCAGCGCCGTGCGCAGCATGCCCTTGGCCAGCTGCAGTGCCAGCTCCAGCACGTCGGTGGCAATGGCCTGGTCGGCCTGGGCCAGGGCGCCGCTGAAGCTCTGGGCTACCGTCTTGAGATGCTCGAGCTCGACCTGCGCCTCGGCCCGGCCGATGGCCAGCCCCTCGGCGTAGCCGGCCTGCACCCCCTGGTCGTGGCCCTGGAGACGGGCCTGCTCGCGCAGCGCTTCCAGTTCGGCCTCGCTGGGTGGCTCGGGCGGGGGCGGGGCGCGCTTGGCCAGCGCGCTGGGGCGGTCGTCGCCGAAGGAATTCATCTCCCAGCGCTGGTAGGCGGTCTGCATCTCTTTTGGCGTATCAGACAAACGAATCCTCTCCTTTTCCGCCCAGGACGATCTGGCCTTCGTCGGCCAGGCGGCGCACGATCTGCAGGATCTGCTTCTGCTGCGCTTCGACTTCCGACAAACGTACCGGGCCCTTGGACTCCAGGTCTTCGCGCATCATCTCGCTGGCGCGCTGGGACATGTTCTTGAAGATCTTCTCGCGCAGGTCCTGCGAGGCGCCCTTGAGCGCGATGATCAGCATTTCCGATTGTACTTCGCGCAGCAAAAGCTGGATGCCACGGTCATCGATATCGATGATGTTATCAAAGACGAACATCTCGTCCATGATTTTCTGGGCCATGTCGTTATCATAGTTCTTGATGTTGTCCATCACAGAACCTTCCTGCTCGCCGCTCATGAAGTTGAGGATTTCGGCCGCTGCGCGCACGCCGCCGAGCGACGACTTCTTGATGTTCTCGTTACCCGACAGGAGCTTGGTCAGCACATCGTTCAATTCGCGCAGGGCGGCCGGCTGCACCCCGTCCAGGGTGGCGATGCGCAGCACCACGTCATTGCGCAGGCGGTCGGTGAAGTTGCCGAGGATCTCGCAGGCCTGGTCGCGTTCCAGGTGGACCAGGATGGTGGCAATGATCTGGGGGTGCTCGTTGCGGATCAGTTCAGAGACCGAGGACGCATCCATCCACTTCAGGCTCTCGATGCCGGAAGCGTCCTTGCCGCCCAGGATGCGCGACAACAGGACCGACGCCTTGTCGTCGCCCAGTGCCTTGGTGAGCACCTGGCGGATATATTCGTCCGAATCGAGGCCCACGGTCGAATTGAGCTCGGTCTGCTGGCGGAACGAATCGAGCACCGACACCACCTGTTCGTGCTGCACCGCCTTCATGGTGGCCATGGCCGCACCGAGCTTCAGGACCTCGCGCGGACCGAGGAACTTCATCACCTCGGCCGCCTCAGTCTCGCCCAGGGCGAGCATCAGGATGGCTGCCTTCTGGATACCATTATCATTCATTCGCGCCTACCCATGCCTTGACTACATTAGCGACGACCCGCGGGTCTTCCTTGGCCAGGTTCTTGGCCATCTGCAGATTCTCGCGATAACCCTGGGCCTGGCCGGCCTCCATTTCCTCGAGCTGGGTGCGGGCGATTTCAGCCTGCACTTCCTCTTCCGGCGTCTGCACGCGCGGCGGCGGCAGCGGCGGCACATCCGAAATCTCGTCCAGCTTGCGCAGCACCGGGCGCAGCATCGGGCGCAGGATGCGGAAGAACAGGTAAGACAATACCACCAGTGCGGCCAGAAACTTCAATCCTTCCTTGATCTTGGCAATGGTGTCGGCATCCTTCCACCACGGGATCGGCTGGGGCGGCGGCACCGGCTTGTCGACGCCATCGAACGGCGCGTTGGTTACGTTGAGCGTATCGCCGCGCTCCTTCGAGTAGCCCATCGCTTCGCGCACCAGGTCATTGATCTGGGCCACCTCGGCCGCCGACAGGGCCTTGACCGTCACCTTGCCCGTCTTTTCATCGACGATGCGGCGATAGTTCACCAGCACGCCGACCGTCAGGCGCTTGATGCCGCCCATGGGTTTCTGCTCGTAGCGGATAGTCTTGTCGACTTCAAAATTGGTGGTCGAATTCCTGCTGGTCGGCCCGGCGGCGGCAGCGGCGCCCGGCTCGGCGGCGCCGCCATCGACCGGTGCCGTGGCAGCGCCCGGAGGCTGGTTCGACAGCGCGCCCGGCACGCCGGCGGCGGCCGTGGCCGACAGGCCCGCTTCCGACGTGGTCTGGCTGCGGATCGACTGCGGCTCGGGCGGCGAATTGGGCTTGTAGCTTTCGGCGGCCGTATCGACCTGCGCGAAATCGATCTCCGCAGTCGCCTCGGCGCGCACATTGCCCTGGCCGACCAGGGGCGTGATCAGGGACTCGACCTGGCGGATGATGCCCTGCTGGATCTGGGTCACATATTTGAGCTGGTTCGGATCGAGCTGCTTGGCCCCATTTTGCTTGCTGGTGTCCGACAGCAGATTGCCGTTCTGGTCCACCACCGTCACGTTCGACACCGGCAGTTCCGGCACGCTCGAGGCGACCAGGTGCACGATGGCGCTGACCTGGGCATGGTCGAGCACGCGCCCGGTCTGCAGGTTGAGCAGGACCGAGGCGGTCGGCTTTTGCTGGTCGCGCACGAACACGGAAGGCTTGGGCAGGGCCAGGTGGACGCGGGCCGAACCGACCGCGCCCAGCGACTGGATGGAGCGCGCCAGTTCGCCCTCGAGCGAGCGCTGGTAGTTGACCTGTTCGTGGAACTGGGACACGCCCAGCTTCTGGTTTTCCATCAGCTCGAAGCCGACATTGCCGCCCTTGGGCAAGCCTTCGGCGGCCAGCTTGAGGCGGGCATGGTGGACCTGATCGGAGGCGACCAGGATGGTGCCGCCGCCCTCCGAGAATTTGTAGGGAATTGCCATCTTGTCGAGGGACGCGGTGATGGCGCCGCCATCCTTGTCGCTGACGTTGGCAAACAGGACACGGTATTCGGGTTGCTGGCTCCACATCCACACGCCGGCCATGATGGCCAGCACCACGGCAATGCCTATGCCGAGCAGGAAATTCTTGCCCATGCTCGTCTGCAAGAACGAAGGACGGGTGTTGCCTGCGAAGTCATCTGCGGTTGCTGCTGCGGCCATAATTGCTTTCCAGGGGCAATGTGCCCAACGAGTCGGTGGATCCCACGGCGCAAGGGCGCATGCAATGGGGCTCAGTGGCAATTATGGCGGGCCTGGTCCGAAATCAAATCCTCAAACAGAGAGGGCTTTCACCCCTTGCTCCAGCGAAATTGTAGCGTAGGGACTGCTATTCTGGCAGCCTGAGATTGCATGTATGGAGAGTGTACATGCGGGTGGAGGCAGTTGTCGCGTCCGCCAGGGCCATGGAACGGGAGAACGACATGAATGTAGGCGCGATCGACAAAGGGCGGATTGAAGCGATGATCGCCCAGCTCAAGGCGGCGGCGACCAAGCCGACCGGTGCGCCGGAGATCGCCCCGGTTGCCGGGGAAGCGGGCACGGCCAAGGTCAACTTTGCGGACGCCCTGAAGAATTCGCTGGGCGAAGTGAGCGAAGCGCAGAACAAGGCCAGCGCCATGGGGCGCGCGTTCACGATGGGTGACGACTCGGTCAGCCTGTCGGACGTGATGGTATCGATGCAAAAAGCGAGCATCGGCTTCCAGGCCACGGTACAGGTGCGCAACAAGATGGTATCGGCGTACAACGAAATCATGAACATGTCGGTATAACAAGCACCCAATCAATTTCCCCACACCAGGGTCAGACCACTTAAACGCACCAAAAACAATTTCCTCACGCCAGGGTCAGACCACTTAAACCTACGAAAATCAATATTTCACGTCAAAATCCACCCTATGTTTGCTGCTCAACGGCATGTTCGTTGCAATCTATTCAGTCGTCGACGGTAGGTGCAGGTCACAGTTGCCGGCTTGCAGTGGCTATGAACCGTTTCCTTGATATGCAATATCTTTTTACTGTCCAGCAGTGAGCCGCCGGCACTAAAAGTGAGTAGGGGAATCGATTTTCGCGGTGGTCTGACCCTGCAGTTGGGATATTTCTTTTGGTGCGTTTAAGTGGTCTGACCCTGGTGGTAGGAAAGTAGTTGGGGTGCGGGCAGTTGAATGCGGTGGGGGCAAGTGTTATGGTTGAGGCGAACTTTCTTCAAGGCGAATATGGCAGAGAAATTGCAGGCAAACGCGCTCGACAGCAGCTGGCTGCCGTCCCATCAGAACGTGAAGGTCTTGTCGCTCGATTGCTTCGATACGCTGCTGTGGCGTAAAGTCAGCGCACCAACCGATGTGTTTTTCAGCCTGGCCCGGAGCGAGGTGTTCACCCGCATGGGCCTGAGCGCGCCCCTGCGTGCCAAGGCCGAGGTGGCCGCGCGCCGCATCAGCTGGATCAATTTTCAGACCGCCGAGGTCTCCCTCGAGCAGATTTACCGCCAGGCCGTCCCCCACGCCAGCGAAGCCGAGCTGGCCGAACTGGCCGCCGCCGAGCTGGCCTGCGAGATCGCCCATTGTTTCGTCTATCAGCCAGTCCATGACCTGATCGTGCAGGCCAAGACGCGCGGCATGAAGGTCATTGTTGTCAGCGATACCTACCTGTCCGAGCAGCAGCTGCGCACCCTGCTGTTTTCCTGCATGCCCGCGCTCGAAGGGCTGATCGACGCCGTCTACGTCTCGAGCGCCCACCTGCTGTCCAAGGGCGACGGCATCTTTCGCAAGATCCTGCCGCAGCTCAAGGTCAAGCCGGAGCAGGTCCTTCACCTGGGCGACAACAAGGATGCCGACCTCCTGAGCCCTTTGCGCTTCGGGATGCAGGCCGCCCACTTCGTGCACCACCACGAAGACACCCGCCGCATCCTCAGCGCACGCCTGCAGGTGGCGGCCCAGCTGCTACCCGAGTTGCATCACCGCGAGCCGGTGCCGAACTACTATCAGGCGCCGGTCGCTTCGTCGCGCCAGCCCGACCAGCTCAGCACCTTCGGCTACGTCAGCCTCGGCCCCATCCTGTATGCCTTCGCCGACTTCGTGCTGCGCGAAGCGGCCCGCCGCGGCGCCGGCGGCCAGGCGGTCAGGATCGGCTTTCTGCTGCGCGACGGCTTCTTGCCCAGCAAGGCCTGCGCCACGCTGGCCGGCGCGCCAGTCGGCACGGAACTCAATATCAGCCGCTTTACCGCCATCGCCGCTTCGCTCGCAACGCGCGAGAGCGTGGTCAGTCTCCTTTCCAAGACTCTGAACCGCGACAACCTCGATGTGCTCACGCGCCAGCTGCTGCTGCCCGGCGCACTGGCCGACAGGATCCTGCGCCAGGCCGCCAAAGCCGACCTCCCCGAACGCGAATTTTCGCGCCTGGTACTGCAGCAGGAAGCGCTCAATACCATCTTTGCGCAGTCGCGCGCGTTTCGCCGGCGCCTGGTCACCCATGTGCGCAAGGTCACCGGCGTGCAGCCGGGCGACACGCTCATGTTCGTCGACCTGGGCTACAGCGGCACTGCCCAGACCCTGCTCAAGGAAGTGTTCAAGCAGGACCTGGACGTGGAGCTGACCGGCTGCTACCTGATCGCCGATGAAGTCATGCCGCATCAGAGCGACCGCAAGGGCCTGATCGACGCCGCCACCATGGATGGCCGCATCGTGCAGGCATTGACGGGCAATTACATTGCCGGCTTCGAGATGCTGTGCACGCAGGACGCGCCAAGCACCGTCAATTACACCGAGGACGGCGACCCGGTATTTTCCAGCACTGCCCTGGGCGGCGCCCAGCAAAGCGCGGTGACCCGCATCCAGCAGGCCTGCCTGCAGTTCATCGCCGACATGCGCGACACGCCGGCCGCCCACAAGCCACGCCCTGAGCCGCGCCAGATGGCACAGGGAGCGGCCATCGACCTGGCGCGCCTGCTGTACTTCCCGACGCCGATGGAACTCGATTGCCTGAACAGCTTCCAGTTCGATTTCAATCTCGGCACCGACAAGACGATGGCACTGTTCGATGCCGACGCCGGCCTGCGCGCCATGCGCACCCAGGGATTTGGCTACATGAACGCGGGCCTGGACGACATGCGCACCAATTACACCATGGAGCTGCGCGCGCTCGATCTGTCGCTGTCGGTGATGCTGTTTTCGCAGAACCGCTTCGGCTTTGACATGCAGCCGGCCAGCGCCTCCTATCGCCAGGAAAAGCTGCAGGTGATGGTCGCCAACGCCAGCGAGCACACCATGCAGGAGTTGGTGGCCACGGCCACCTACGATGGCTTCTTTTCGCTGATCGTGCCGCTGTCGCCATCGTTCAACGTGGGGGTCATGATGGGACAGAATTATGCATGGGTGCAGATCGACAGCGTCCAGCTCATTACCGATAATAATCTCACCCGTGGCACGGACATGGAGCCGGGCGACGCCGTCCTGTTCGACCAGATGCAGCATGCCGACAATGGCCTGTTCCAGGTCGACGCCGGTGGCCTGGTGTACCTGCCCGGCAAGTTCACCTATGGTCCCAAAATGATGTGCCGGATTATCTTCCGCCCCATCGCCTACGTGGCCCGGACCAGCTGAAGGAGCGACGATGGCAACTTCAGACGTGCAGCAGCTGGTGGCAATGTTCGGAGCAGGGCGCGTGCTCTGCGTGGGTGGTAACGATCCGTCCCTGGCCTCGCAGTTGCTCCAGCGCGGCGCCCAGGTAGCGACGGCCGCCGGCATCGAGCAGCTCACCGGCTGGGACAGCGCCGCGCGCTACGATTACATCGTGGTCGAAGCGACGGCCATGATGGAGGTCGGCACGCTGCAGTCGTGCTTCGAGGTGCTCGCGCACGTGCAGGCGCGCTGGGTGGTGGTGCGCTTCGCGGAGCATCGCCAGCTGATCCTGGCCAGCCGCGAAAGCGCGCGCGCGTCATGGGAAAATGCTGCCATCAAGTCCGGTTTCCGGCGTGCCCCGCAGGCGGTGGCGGTGGAGCGCTACCGTACCGAATGCGAAGACGTGCAGGTGCCGATGCTGCTCGAGTTCGAGGTCATTCCCCGCCAGGCACTGGAAGCTTTCCCGTTCGAGCAGCTCATGGCAGAGCGCGATCTGCACATGGACATGTCGCGCGAAGCCGGTGCCCGGGCCGACGCCCACATGGTGCGCTATGCGCTGGCCGCCAGTCTGGTACGCGAGGGCGACACGGTGCTCGACTGCGCCTGCGGGCTGGGCTACGGCAGCGCCATCCTGGCCGCGCAGTCTGCCGGCAGCCGTTTCATCGGCGTGGATATCGACGCCGGGTCCTCGGCCTACGCGAGCGCCAATTTCTCGCAGCAGTATGGGGTCCAATACGTGACCGCCAGTGCCACCGACCTGGCCTTCCTGGAAGACGACAGCGTCGACCTGATCGTATCGTTTGAAACCATCGAGCACTTGCCCGACTATGCCCCGTTCCTGGCCGAAGCGCGCCGGGTGCTGCGTCCCGATGGCCGCATCATCGCCAGTGTTCCCAACCTGTGGGTCGATGAAACGGGGGAGGATCCCAATCCCTGGCACTTCCACTGGTTCGATTACCCCAAGTTCCGCGACACGATGGGCCAGTACTTCCTGCTCGAGGAACGCTGGGACCAGGTGGCGCCGGGCGGCTTCAAGCTGTGGGATTGGCCACGCAGCATGAACAAGCTGGCCCTGGATGCACCGGCGGCGGAAACCGAGTGGCTGATCCTGGTCGGCTCGGTCGACCCGCTGGTCAAGCAATCGGCACGCCCTTTCACCAATCCGGAGGCATGGGGGCGCGACGCCCCGGCCGGATGCGCGGTGGTGGATATCGCCACCCACTACGACAATCCCTGGCTGTACCGCACCCTGGTGCGCATGGGCGACCGCCTGCGCGACCGCGACGCGCTGACCGACCTGGCCGCGCGCGCGCTGGGGCAGGTGCCCATGGCCAGTGCCGACTTTGGCGGCGCGCTCACTGTCCTTGGCTACGCCTTGCTCGATCATCCGCGCTCCGAGCACGTGGCCGACGTTTTGGGGCTGATCGATGCCTACCTTGAACAGGATATCGATAATCCGCACCTGAGGCGCTGGCAGATTTCAGCCGCCTTTGTCGCCGGCCGCCTGGCGATGGCGCGCGGCGAGCGGGATCTGGCGCGCGCCTACCTGGGCGCCGTGGCAGGCGCCGATTTCATGGCCTTCGGCCCGCTCCTGGCCACCAAGACCATTGCCGCTTCTTTCCACCTGGGCGCGATGGCGCTGGCCGACGGCGACGAGGCGGCCGCATCGCGCCATTTCCTGGACGGGACCGAGGCGTGCCGGCGCGCCCTGCACGCGCCTGATCTGAATGCCATTGGCGACCCGGCCGCGCCGTATTCGTTCGGCTTCACAGAGCTGGGCGAAGTGGCCGACATGGGCGCGCAATGCGCCATGGCGGCCAAGCTGCTGCCGCTGCATGCGCGCAGTCCGGGACTGTTCTGGCAGAAGGTCGATACCCGCAAATTCGGGCTGGTGTCGTGGGCGCTGGCGCTGGAAAAGGAAGTGGCGCGCCTGCGCCGGCAGGGCTGATTACGACAGTCCGGCCACGCGCGCATTGCGCTCGCGTTCGAGTTTGGTGATGTAGCGCTGCACCATGGCCAGGTTGCCGCGCGAAATATCGATGAATTCGCAGCCCAGGCGGCGGTTGGTCTTGTTGTTCAACAGTGTCATTTCCAGCGCATTGCGCACCTGCAGGCCGGTGCTGACCATGCCGATTTCCGGCAGGTCGATCTTGCAGTCGCGGTAGGTCAGGCCCATGGTACTGCCCAGCACCAGCTTGTTGTCGAGGATGGCGATGCCGCCGCAGCTGATGTCGGCCAGCGGCACGATGGTGCTGCCACCTCCCAGTTCCGGCGGCAGCGGGATGATGGCGCGCACGGGATTGCTGACCGGCGTGGCCATGCGGTAGAACTCGCGCCGCTGCAGGCGGATCAGCGTGGGCGGAATCTCGGCCACCAGCGCCGGGCCACCGTTATGGGTGGTGCTCTGCATCTGGCCTTCGGTGGAAAACAGGATGCGGATCTTGTCGAGCGTGGTTTCGTACTGCAGTCGCTTCGATTGCAGGATGCGGCGGTTTTGCTCCGGGTCGATCGAGCAGTCGAAATAGACGGTGTTGCTGTCCGGGTCAACGTCCAGGATCGAGGTCACGCATACGTCGGCTTCGCCATGGACCAGCATGCGGATGAGCTGGTTCTTCTCGCCGATGGCGCGCAGCAGGGCCACGATTTCGCGGCGCGAATCGACTTCAAAATCGTGCCAGTTTTCCAACCGAGTATCGTCTGGTGTCTGCATCGGCTCGGCCGCTATGGTGTATCAATGAATCGGGGTGCATCGGTGAGCTTGCTGCCAAGCATTCCTTGTGCGGATTCAACATGATATAGCCAGGCCAGCAGTTCCGCAATCGCGCGGTACAGTGCCGGGGGAATCTGTCGGTCCAGATCAACATTCATTAGCAGCGCGACAAGTTCCTTTGATTCGTGCACGAACACCCCGGCCGCGCCGGCGCGCTCGATGATTTGTTCGGCGATCAGGCCCTTGCCCTTGGCCACCACCTTGGGCGCGCTTTCGCCCTCGCGGTAGGCCAGGGCCACGGCGCTTTGCTGCTTGCGGACGGTCCTGGCGTCAGTCATCATCCGCCCCGCTGCGCGCCATGCCGATCGACAGCGATGACAGCGGCGTGCCGGCCGCCTCCATGGCGCTGGTCAGGCGCGCCGCATGCGCCTTGAGCAGGCTGCCAATGTCGCTTGAGCCGGTCTGGATCTCGATCTGGCACTGGCCACCGGCCATCACCACCGTGGCTTCGATCTCGCCCAGCAGCGGCAGCCGAAAGCGCATGCCGCTGCGCCAGGTGGCCGCTTCTTCCTCGTCCTGGCCGCCGCGCTGTTCGGGCGCATCCTTTTCGATTTCCCAGCGCATGTCCTGGCCCGGCACCAGCTGCCCCTGCCACAGCACGCGCGACTGTTCCTGGCTGGTGAGCTGCAGGTTGATGAACTGGGCGGTGGCCGGGTCGGTCGGCGCCGTGGGCGCGCGCGTGGTCTGGGGTTCGCGCAGCAGTTCACCCATGGTGCGCGTACCCTCGGCCCATTCGGCCAGGTGCGACTCGTAAAACAGGCCGCTCTGGGCCACTGTCTGCTGCAGGCGCGAAGCCAGCTGCGCCGGGTCGGGCGTGCCCTTGGCCATGAGCGGCTCGGTACCCTGCACGGCCCCGCTCTTGTCGCTCGCCTGCTGGGCGGCGGCGAGCACGCTGCTGATGATGCGCCCGGCCGCCGAAATCGCCGGCCCCTGCGTGCCGGGGCCGCCTTCGGCCAGGGCCTGGCCTTCGGTGAGGCTGGCCGCGGCCTGCATGGCGGCGGCCTGCGCCAGTCCCGCCGCCGCGCGCCCTGCCAGCATCTGGCCGGGGGGCGTGTCGGCGCCGTCGCCCTGGGCGCCAGGTGGCAGGTAGATGGTGGCGGGCAGCGCTTCGCCGTCACCGGCGGTGATCTGGAAAGTGGGGCGGGGATTGGTGCTGATCAGGGTGAGCGGCACCTCGGTGCCGACCTGGGAGCCGGGCGGGAGCATCATACGCACCGGGTTGCCGGCCACCTTGACGACAAACTGGCCGTCGGCCAGGCGCGCCAGTACGGCGCCTGTCATCGACTTGCCCAGCAGCGGCGTCATGGAGCGCTGGAAGGCTTCCTGGCGCGCGTCGGCGACGCCGTCGGTGCGCGCGGTGGCGTCAACCTTGCCGACCGGGCGGACAGTGGAGGCGGCGTTAAAGTCCGAACGCAGTTGCATGCTTCAGCCAGCCGCCCGCAGCGGCGTCAGGCGCCGTACGCGCGCGAGAGCTTGCGCTCGGTGCCGGCGTTGTTCATGAGGGCCGCCAGTTCGGCCATCCAGGGTTCGGTCAGACTGCGGATCTCGCGGTCATGGGCCATGATCTGGTGAATGATGCGGATCTTTTTGGCGCGCGATTCGCCCGTCAGGGGAGCGGCAGGCTCGGACGCTTTCAGTGTCTGCACGTGGCCGGCGCAATGGGTTTCCAGTTCGGCCAGGTTTTCCCAGTCGCGCGCCTGGGCCGCGGCCAGCATGCGCCCGGTGATGTCGGACATGGCTTCGTAGATGGCGATGATTTTTTCGGTATTCATCATGGTCAAGCACTCACGAAAGAACTGGCACGTGGGGTGAGGGAATCGAAGGCCGCCATCGGGCGCGGTGCCGCTGCCGCCTGGGCGCCCGGGCCGACCTTGTCGCCAATGGCGTCCCAGGCCGACTTGAGGTCCGACAGCAGCTTGTGCGCTTCCTCGAGCTGGGCCTGGTCGTTGCGCAGATTGGCGCGCAGCAGGCACTGGATGATGTAGCCATACAGGGCGTCGAGGTTGACCGCGATCTCGCCGCCGGCCTTTTTGTCGAGGCTGGCGCGCATGCCTTCATCGACAATCAGGATGGCCTTGGTGATGGCGCGTCCCTTATCTTCAAACTGGCCAGCCTTCATGTGGGTCATGCCGTTGTTGATGGCCGTGAGGGCGCCTTCAAACAGCATGACAATGAGCTTGTGCGGGCTGGCGGCGATGACGCCGGTTTCCAGGCCAACCTTGGCGTAGGCATTGGCGCCACTGCGCGACGATCCAAACATGGCAAATCCTTTCTGTTTACTTCAATTACAGATTGCTGAGCTGTGCCAACTGCTGGGCCAGGTAAGCGCTCGTTGAGTTCATGCGGCTGATGGTCACATCGAGCGCGGTGTACTGGGTGCGATAGCGTTTCTCCACGTCGCCCAGGCGATCGACAATGCGCAGCCGGTTTTCTGCCAGCTGCTTGATGGAGGCGTTGATGCCGTCGGTACGCAGGGTCAGGGGCCCTTCGGTGCCGAGCAGCTTCTCGGTAAATTTGTTGAACTGGTAGGCGTAGCCCTGCGAATAATTGATCGACCCGCGTGCGCCCAGGCCTTCGGCAGTCAGGGACAGGCCTTCGGCCGCGCCAGGGCCGGCCGTGAGCGTGCGCCCGGCGCCGGTCGCTGCCAGCCCGCCAATGGTGCCGGCAATGTCCACCCCCGCCGTGCTGGTCGCGCCTGCCCCCATCAGGTTGGCGCCGCCGGCGTCGCCGGTGATGCTCACGCCCGAGGCGGCGCCGTAACGGTTCGAGGTAATGACCATCTTGCCCGCGTCCTGGGTCACCGTGACGGCCGACCCGGCGCCCGAGAACAGCGCGGTGCCGTTGATCCTGGACTGCACTTCCTTGGCCAGGGCATCGGCATCGGCGTAAGTGCCTTCGCCCAGCGTGACACTGGCCGTTTTCCCATCCAACAGCACTTCGATGGTCTTGTTGGAGGCGTCGATGGTCAGGCCGGCCAGCGTGCTGCCGGTGCTGCGGCCCATGGTGGCCAGCTGCGTGATGGTGACAGCGTAGGAGCCGGCCGTGGTCTTGTCGGTGGCACCCTTGAAGCTGACCAGGCTGTCGGTCGGCTTGCCCACCGATGCAAACAGGGTGGCGATGTCGTCGAAGTTGGTCTCGATGGTTTTCTTGAGCTTGGCCTCGTCCACCGCCATGATGCCGGCCTTGACGGTCACGCCAATTTCGGAGAGCACCGAAAACGCGCTGCTGCCGTTTTCCACGGGCGAGGTAAGCAGGCCGCGCAACTCGGTCTGGATGCTGCGCGCGGTGGCGTCGCCATTGAGGATCGCGCCGGTCTTGGTCGCCTCGTTGTAGGCAGTGAGGTCCTTGAGCGTCTTGTTGATGGCGTTGTAGGCGGTGACAAACTTGTTGACCGATTCGGTCACGGCGGTCGTGTCGCGCCCCACCGTCAGGCTGGTCGGTGTTCCCACATTGGTCTTGGCCAGGTTGAGCGTGACGCCTTCAATCACGCCGCTGGCGTTGTTGCTGGCCGTGCTGATGGCCAGGCCATCGAGCTTGAACTCGGCATTTTGCGCGGCCACCGTTTGCTGAAAGTTCTGCACGCCGGCCGGGTCGTGATTGAGCAGCGACTGCAGGGCGGCGTCGCCGTCCACCGAAATTTTCATGCTCGACGCCTGGCCGGTCGCCGTCTGTGTCAGCAGCAGGCGGTTGGGGGTGGCGCTGCCGTCATTGACGATGGAGGCGGTCACGCCGATGCCGGCCTTGTTGATGGCGTCGCGGATGCCCGACAGCGAAGTGTTGGCAGGGTCGATGGTAACGCTCTTGGCACCCGCGCCCGACGAGGTAAAGGCGGCGCCCGTGTACTTGCCGGTGGCCGCGTCAAGCGTGCCGCCGGTGACGGTGCCAAGGTCAATCGTGATGGTCCCCGCACCGATGGCCGCGCTGGTGCTCACCTGGCCGCTGGACGCCAGTTTCTGGGCCTGGGCCAGCTTGCTGATTTCGAGGGAATAGGTACCGGCTGCGGCGCCCGGGCCGGCGCTGGCTGAGGCGACGGTGGCGTCGCCCATGGCCGCGGTCATGCCCATGAACTTGCGCATGTCGGCCAGGCCCTTGACGGCGGTCTGGAAGGTCGACATGGCGCCCTTGAGCGTGCCCAGGGCCGACAGTTTGGCCTGGAAGGTCGATACTTTTTTGTCGAGCGCGTTGAGAGGCCGCTGCTCGATCGACATCAACTGGCTGACGATCGAGTCGACAGGCAGATTGGAGCCGAGACCAGCTGAGGAAAGACCCACGATTGCCTCCTACGTAAAATTAGAATATAACTTGTTATCGGCAAGTTCCAACCTTACTTTAGAGGGGCATTTACCCGCCATTTCCGCGGCCTTGGCGATTTGTCACGGTTGTCCCCGGCGCGACCGTGACGGCGTGGTCAAGGTGCTATCCATTGCCTGCCTCCCAAAAAGCAAAAACCCGGCCCCAGAAAGGGCCGGGTCGCGGCGTTGCGTCGATGTTGCTGGCGCTCTAGTTGCTTGCGCTTTTTAGTTGCTTGCCGCTGCCGTGATTAGCCGCGCAGCAGGGACAGCACGCCGTTAGGCAGGGAGTTGGCCTGGGCCAGCATGGCGGTACCGGCCTGCTGCAGGATCTGGCTGCGCGTCAGGCTCGCCGTCTCGGATGCGAAATCGGTATCCATGATGCGGCTGCGCGAGGCCGACTGTGATTCGATCGATACCTGCAGGTTGGCCACCACGGCTTCAAAGCGGTTCTGGGTGGCACCGTAGGTGGCGCGCTCCGAGTTCACGGTCTTGAGCGCGGCATCGATGTTGTCGACCACGGTGGCGGTGGCGGTGGCGTTACCGGTCAACACTGCGCGCCCTGCTGCCGTGTTGTCGGTGCCGGCAACAGCGGTAATGGTCGAATCGGTCGACATGTTCTTGGTGACGACAGTCACGCTGTCGTTGGAAGAGGTGCCAGCACCGACCTGGAACGAGAAGCCGGCCGAGGTGGCGTCTGCACCCAGGATCTTCTTGCCGTTAAAGTCGGCGCCGCCCGTAATGCGCTGCACTTCTTTGGCCAGTTCGCCGAATTCCTGGTCCAGGGCTGCCTTGTCGTCCGTGCCGTTGGTGCTGTTCATGGACTGGATCGCCAGCTCACGCATGCGCTGCAGATTGTCGCCGACTTTGGACAGCGAACCTTCGGCCGTCTGGGCCAGGGAGATGCCATCGTTGGCGTTGCGCATGGCCACCGTGTTGCCGCGAATTTGGGACGTCATGCGGTCGGAAATGGCCAGACCTGCAGCGTCATCCTTGGCGCTGTTGATGCGCAGGCCCGACGACAGGCGCTGCAGCGAGGTGGCAAGGGCGCCCTGCGACGAATTGAGGTTGCGCTGGGCGTTCATCGACGCGGTGTTGGTATTGATAAATGCGGCCATGGTAATTCTCCTGACGGTACTGCTATTACTGGGTGGGCGACTGTGCCTGGTTCACTTTGGTGTGCCCTGCTGCTGCCAGGACAGTGACACCGTAGTTATTCAAGGTAACGGCGCGCGCTGCTGAAAGTTTATGGTGGGCAGGCAAATATTCTTGAAGCGGTTAACGAAAAACAGCCCGGCCGACGTCTCGGACCGGGCTGCTGAAGACAGCGTGAAACGGTGATTAGCCGCGCAGCAGGGACAGCACGCCGTTAGGCAGCGAGTTGGCCTGGGCCAGCATGGCCGTACCTGCCTGCTGCAGGATCTGGCTGCGGGTCAGGTTCGCCGTTTCGCTGGCGAAGTCGGTATCCATGATGCGGCTGCGGGCAGCCGATTGCGACTCGATCGACACCTGCAGGTTGGACACGACAGCTTCAAAGCGGTTTTGCGTGGCACCGTAGGTGGCGCGCTCCGAGTTGACGGTCTTGAGTGCGGCATCGATGTTGTCCACCACTGTACCGGTGGCCGTTGCGTTACCGGTCAGTACTGCACGGCCGGCGGCGGTGTTATCGGTGCCGGCAACTGCGGTAATGGTGGAATCGGTCGACATGTTCTTGGTCACGACGGTGACGCTGTCGTTGCTGGAAGTGCCGGCGCCGACCTGGAAGCTGAAACCTGCCGACGAGGCATCGGCGCCCAGGATCTTCTTGCCGTTGAAATCTGCGCCGCCGGAAATACGCTGGACTTCCTTGGCCAGCTCGCCGAATTCCTGGTCGAGTGCAGCCTTGTCGTCCGTGCCGTTGGTGCCGTTCATCGACTGGATCGCCAGTTCACGCATACGCTGCAGGTTGTCGCCAACTTTCGACAATGCACCTTCAGCCGTTTGTGCTAGCGAGATGCCGTCGTTGGCGTTACGCATTGCTACGGTGTTGCCGCGAATTTGCGACGTCATGCGGTCCGAAATGGCCAAACCGGCGGCGTCATCCTTCGCACTGTTGATGCGCAGGCCCGACGAGAGGCGCTGCAGCGAGGTAGCGAGGGCACCCTGCGATGAATTCAGGTTGCGCTGAGCGTTCATCGACGCGGTATTGGTATTGATAAATGCGGCCATGGTAATTCTCCTGACATTACTGCTTGTACTTCTGAGTTGGCAACTGTGCCGTGTGCACCTTGGTGTGCCCCGCTAACTTGGGACAATGACACCGTAGTTGCTCCTGGTAACGACCAGTTTCCCAAAAAGTTTATGGAGAGCATCAAAAAAAATCGCAGCCGGGCCGAAATAGCGGCCGGGCTGCGATGTTTGCATGGCGAAGGAACAAGCTTTCAGCGTGTTCCGGGCGAGCGATCAGCCGCCGCGCAGCAGGGACAGCACACCATTGGGCAGGGAGTTGGCCTGGGCCAGCATGGCCGTGCCGGCCTGCTGCAGGATCTGGCCGCGGGTCAGGCTTGCCGTTTCGGCAGCAAAGTCGGTGTCCATGATGCGGCTGCGGGAAGCGGCCTGCGATTCGATGGAAATCTGCAGGTTCGAAACCACCGCTTCAAAGCGGTTCTGGGTGGCGCCGTAGGTGGCGCGCTCCGAGTTGACGGTCTTCAAGGCCGCGTCGATATTGTCGACCACGGTGGCCGTTGCGGTGGCGGTGCCGGTCAGCACGGCGCGGCCGGCGGCGGTATTGTCGGTGCCGGCAACGGCGGTAATGGTGGCATCGGTCGACATGTTCTTGGTCACGACCGTCACGCTGTCGTTGGTCGAGGTGCCCGAACCGATCTGGAACGAGAAGCCGGCCGAGGTGGCATCGGCGCCGAGGATTTTCTTGCCGTTAAAGTCGGCGCCGCCGGTAATGCGCTGCACTTCCTTGGCCAGCTCGCCAAATTCCTGGTCGAGGGCAATCTTGTCTTCGGTACCATTGGTGCTGTTCATGGACTGGATCGCCAGTTCCCGCATGCGCTGCAGGTTGTCGCCCACTTTCGACAGCGAGCCTTCGGCCGTCTGTGCCAGCGAAATGCCATCGTTGGCGTTGCGCATGGCTACCGTGTTGCCGCGAATCTGGGAAGTCATGCGGTCTGCAATGGCCAGGCCGGCCGCGTCATCCTTGGCGCTGTTGATGCGCAGGCCCGAGGACAGGCGCTGCAGCGAGGTGGCAAGGGCGCCCTGTGAAGCGTTCAGATTGCGCTGAGCGTTCATCGACGAGGTGTTGGTATTGATAAATGCAGCCATGGTCATTCTCCAGATTCTTTAGTACGGGGTGGGCAGCGGTGCCTGGTCACCTTGGTCTGCCTCCGTTTTCCGAGACAATCAAACCGCAGTTATTTCTGGTAACGGTATGCCGGTGGGATAACATGAGCGAGAACAGAAGGGTGTTTACCCCTCAATTCCGGGGATGGCCCCAAGATGCCAAGACAATTACTGAAGGAATGCCTTGCCGACGCTTGTACTTTTGCCGGGGATGGATGGGAGCGGCGACTTGTTTGCGCCATTCATTGCCAGTCTTGACCCCGGCATCACACCCATCGTGGTGCGCTACCCGGACGCGCCCCTCGCCTATGACCAACTGGCCCAGTACGCACGCCGTTTCCTGCCGGAAGAGGGCGAATTTTTCCTGCTGGGCGAGTCTTTCTCCGGCCCCGTGGCAGCGATGCTGGCCGCCCGCTGCGACCACCGCCTGCGCGGGCTGATCCTGAGCGCCGCCTTTATTCGCAATCCCTTGCCCTGGACCGCCCCCGCCGCCTCCCTGGTGCGGGTACTGCCCGTCACGGGCGCGCCGGCCGCCCTCATGACGCGCCTGCTGCTTGGCCGCTTCAGTACGCCGGCCCTGCGCACCATGATTGCTGCATCGCTGGCACAGGCGTCGGCGGCAACCATCCGTGCGCGCCTGCTGGCCATCAGCGCCGTGGATGTATCGCACCAGATGGCCGCGGTGCAGGTCCCGGTTCTCTATCTGCAAGCCTCGCACGACCGCGTGGTGCCGAAGTCGGCCGGGCGCCTGATTGCCCGGCTCCAGCCTGGCGCCACATGCCAGACGCTGCAGGCGCCGCATTTCCTGCTGCAGGCAGCTGCCGGGGAAGCGGCGCGCGCCGTGTACTCGTTCATGCTCGCGCGCCGCGCCCCCGGCTTGCTGCCGCACTACCGGGATTAACCGCCGCGCAGCAGGGACAGCACGCCATTGGGCAGGGAGTTGGCCTGGGCCAGCATGGCGGTGCCGGCCTGCTGCAGGATCTGGCCGCGGGTAAGGCTTGCCGTTTCGGCAGCAAAGTCGGTGTCCATGATGCGGCTGCGGGAAGCGGCCTGCGATTCGATGGAGATTTGCAGGTTCGAGACCACCGCTTCAAAGCGGTTCTGGGTGGCGCCGTAGGTGGCGCGCTCCGAGTTGACGGTCTTCAAGGCCGCATCGATATTGTCGACCACGGTGGCCGTTGCGGTGGCGGTGCCGGTCAGCACGGCGCGGCCGGCGGCGGTATTGTCGGTGCCGGCCACGGCCACGATGGTGGCATCGGTCGACATGTTCTTGGTCACGACCGTCACGCTGTCGTTGGTCGAGGTGCCCGAACCGATCTGGAACGAGAAGCCGGCCGAGGTGGCATCGGCGCCGAGGATTTTCTTGCCGTTGAAGTCGGCGCCGCCGGTAATGCGCTGCACTTCCTTGGCCAGCTCGCCAAATTCCTGGTCGAGGGCAATCTTGTCTTCCGTGCCATTGGTGCTGTTCATGGACTGGATCGCCAGTTCCCGCATGCGCTGCAGGTTGTCGCCCACTTTCGACAGCGAGCCTTCGGCCGTCTGTGCCAGCGAAATGCCATCGTTGGCGTTGCGCATGGCTACCGTGTTGCCGCGAATCTGGGAAGTCATGCGGTCTGCAATGGCCAGGCCGGCCGCGTCATCCTTGGCGCTGTTGATGCGCAGGCCCGAGGACAGGCGCTGCAGCGAGGTGGCAAGGGCGCCTTGTGAAGCGTTCAGATTGCGCTGAGCGTTCATCGACGAGGTGTTGGTATTGATAAATGCAGCCATGGTCATTCTCCAGATTCTTTAGTACGGGGTGGGCAGCGGTGCCTGGTCACCTTGGTCTGCCTCCGTTTTCCGAGACAATCAAACCGCAGTTATTTCTGGTAACGGTGGTTCGCGCGGAATATTGAGCCGACTGATCTTGTGGAATGCCCGTCTTGAGGCAGCTCAGTTGTCTGTTTGAGCTTTCCCTAATCGACGAGAAAAAAGCATGCATTAGTCCGAATAGCGGGGTAATAGTGCTTCTGTTTGACGTTTAAAATCGACGAAAAAAAACCCGGCCGCAAAAGCGGGCCGGGTTGCTGGCGCCAGGCCAGTTGTTACATTAGCCTCGCAGCAGCGAGAGCACGCCGTTTGGCAGCGAGTTCGCCTGGGCCAGCATGGCGGTACCGGCCTGCTGCAGGATCTGGCTGCGCGTCAGGCTGGCCGTCTCGGAAGCGAAGTCCGTATCCTGGATCCGGCTGCGGGAAGCACTTTGCGATTCAATCGACACTTGCAGGTTGGCGACCACGGCTTCAAAGCGGTTCTGGGTGGCACCGTAAGTGGCGCGCTCGGAGTTGACCGTTTTCAGGGCCGCATCGAGGTTGTCGACCACGGTGGCGGTGGCGGTGGCATTACCGGTCAACACTGCGCGCCCTGCTGCCGTGTTGTCGGTGCCGGCAACAGCGGTGATGGTCGAATCGGTCGACATGTTCTTGGTCACGACGGTCACGCTGTCGTTGGAAGAGGTGCCTGCACCGACCTGGAACGAGAAGCCGGCCGAGGTGGCGTCCGCACCCAGGATCTTCTTGCCGTTAAAGTCGGCGCCGCCCGTAATCCGCTGCACTTCTTTTGCCAGTTCGCCGAATTCCTGGTCCAGCGCTGCCTTGTCGTCCGTGCCGTTGGTGCTGTTCATGGACTGGATCGCCAGCTCACGCATGCGCTGCAGGTTGTCGCCCACTTTCGACAGCGAACCTTCGGCCGTCTGCGCCAGGGAGATGCCGTCATTGGCGTTGCGCATGGCCACGGTGTTGCCGCGGATTTGCGACGTCATGCGGTCGGCAATGGCCAGTCCCGCGGCGTCATCCTTGGCGCTGTTGATGCGCATGCCCGACGACAGGCGCTGCAGCGAAGTGGCAAGGGCGCCCTGCGATGAATTCAGATTGCGCTGGGCGTTCATCGACGCGGTGTTGGTATTGATAAAAGCAGCCATTTTAATTCTCCTGACAAATTACTTGGGTGGGCGACATTGCCGCGATACACCTTGGTCTGTCCCGCCGGGTGAGGCGAGCCATTGAAACCGCAGTTGAATCTGGTAACGGTGATGTGCGTCAGAAGTTGATGGTGGGCCCGGCAAATAAAGCCGGCAAATAGTGCTCATGGTTACCCGCGGCGGCTCGCTAAAGCGGCAGGGAAGTGGCATTCTTGATGGCGAAAATAATTTTATTTTTTGCGGGATGAGGCGGGGCAAGCGGGCGCCCGGGTGCCTTGCGCACCACGGGCGTGGTCATTCAGACCAGGTCAGGGCGCGACCACGACCCGGTTCTTGCCGCTTTTTTTCGCTTCATACATGGCCTGGTCGGCCCGTTTGATCAGCGAGGCCTGGTCTTCATTGGGCTGGCGCAGCGCCACCCCGGCCGAGAAGGTGATCAAGAGTTTTTCATTATCGTGCAGGAAAAAATGCTTGGTCAGCTCGCGCTGCACCCGCGTCATGGTCTGGGACGCCGCTTCCACCGTCGTTTCCGGCAGCAGGATCAGGAATTCTTCACCGCCAAAGCGGGCAATGACATCCATGGTGCGCACCGTATCCTTGACGATATTGACCAGGTGCCTGAGCGCATTGTCGCCCGCCTGGTGGCCATACGTGTCATTCAGGCGCTTGAAGTCGTCCAGGTCCAGCAGCGCAATGCACAGCGGCGTGCCGCGGCGGTCGGCGCGCGCGCTTTCGCGCTCGTAGACATCATCGAGCCCGCGCCGGTTGAGGCTGCCCGTGAGCTGGTCTTCCCGCACCAGTTCGCTCATATGCTGCAGTTTCGCTTCCAGTGAATGGATGCGCTGCTCGGCTTCCTGCACTTCCTGGCGCGCCTGGACCATGCGGTCGCGCGCTTCCAGCGCTTCGGCCTGGATGGCGCGCGTTTCCTTGAGCAGCTCGTCGAGAATGCTGTTGAGGTCGTCAATATTGGTGGCCGTGCTGATCTGTTCCGACAAGCCGCCTATCCTGGCCGAAAAGTCTCCCGTGGAACTGGCCACGGAACCGAGGCGGTCGATGAAGGTCATCATCATGTTCTTGACCGTGACTTTTACATCCGACAGGCTGTGCTTGAGCTGGCCTTGCTTGTAGATGACTTCCTTGAGGCTGCGGGTGGCGTCTTCCAGCTGGCGCGGGTCGATCGGGCCGGCAATGAGCGTCTGCACCACGTCGACCTGGCCGCGGATCCAGCTGCCTTCGTCCAGCAGTTCGCTCACGTTTTCCAGCAGCAGGCGCAGCAGGCGCATGAGCAGGTCGTGCTGTTCGGCCACGTCGCCGCTCTTGATCTCGATCTGGTAGCACAGTTGCTTGAGGCGCGCGTTCAGGTCGGCCAGCGCTTCGTCGGAATGGGCCTGCTTGGCCGCCGCGCCCAGCGCCTCGGCTTCGGCCACGATGGCGGGCGAGCCTTCGGCCAGGGCGGCCACGGCAAAGCACAAGGTGCGGCTGAGCATGTCGCGCAGCTGGCGGCTGCCGGCGTTTTCGCCCGGCGGCGCCGCATCGATCAGGCTGGCCTTGCGGAAGTGCTTGTCCACCAGCTGGGCCAGGGTGCGTCCGTAGGAATCCCAGTCGCGCACCTTGCCGGCGCGCTGCAGGCGGCGCCCGAATTCGTGCAGCTCGCCCGGGGTATCGTGCAGGCGGGTGGCAAACTCGGCCAGCATGGCGTCGGCGCCATGGTCCGCCTCAGGCGCCGGCGCGGCAGGCGGCTCGCTGATGCCGGCAATCTCGTTGTAGATGACGGCGTAGTTCTGCGGCGTGGGCGCAATGCGCCCTGCGGCCAGGCGCCGGAAGGCTTCGCGCGCTATCTCGACCGGGTTGTCGGCGGATGGCGCGCCCGCGGGCGCAGCTGGCGGTTTGATAGTTGACATTGTAGTACGCAAGCCTTGGTCAATATGCAGCGATTCTTGCAGAATCGGCGAAAGGCCAGTGTAGCATTGCTTGGGAAAAAGCAATAACGCTTGCGGATGGCTGTGCGCCGCGCCCCTATTCGATCAGCTGGTTCTTGATGGCGTAATGGGTCAGCTCGGCACTGTTTTTCAGTTTCATCTTGACCAGCAGGCGGGCGCGGTATTCGCTGACGGTCTTGACCGAAAGCGACAATTCTTCGGCGATGGCGCTGACCGTCTTGCCGGAGGCGATCATGGTCAGGGTCTGGTATTCGCGGTCCGAGAGCGCGTCGTGCAGCGGTGCTTCGTGGTTGTCGCCAATCGAGCTGGCCAGTTCCTGGGCCAGGGCCGCGCTCACATATTTCTGTCCCGTGGCCACCTGGCGGATGGCCGTGACGAGCTCGCGCGGGGCACTCTGCTTGGTCAGGTAGCCCGAGGCGCCCGCCTTGAGCGAGCGGATCGCGTACTGGTCTTCGCGGTGCATCGACAGCATCAGGACGGCAATGTCCGGGTTTTCCTTCTTGACCTGCTTGAGCACCTCGATGCCGCTGCGGTCGGGCATGGAAATATCGAGCAGCATCACGTGGCATTTCGATTTGCGAAACAGCTGGATGGCATCAATGCCGTTCTCGGCTTCGCCGGCCACGATGATGTCGGGCGACTCGGCAAGGATCTGCTTGAGGCCTTCGCGCACGATGGCGTGGTCGTCGGCAATAAAGACGCGGATGGTGGCTTTTTGTGTCATTGGGACAAGTTACCCGTTTCAGTGGCTGGCTGCATTATCGCCGCTGGCGGCGCATCCAGGCCAATTTTGATGCACACCCGGGTGCCGCCGCCGGCCGCATCTGACAGCGTCATGGTGCCGCCCAGCGCGCGCGCACGCTCGTTCATGCCGCGCAGGCCAAACGAGCCGGGCTTCTTGCGGTCGTCTTCAGCGATGCCTACGCCATTGTCGGCAATATCGAGCACCACGTGCTGGTCCTGGCGGGCCAGGCGCACCGTGACCTGGCTGGCGCGCGCATGCTTGGCGATGTTGGTCAGCGCTTCCTGGAAGATGCGGAACAATGCCGTGGCACGGTCGACGTCCAGTTCAATGTCGGTGCCGCTGCTGGAAAACGCGCACGATATGCCATTTTGTTTTTCAAACTCGCCGCTTTGCCATTCGAGCGCGGCCACCAGGCCAAAGTCGAGCATGGTGGGGCGCAGGTCCAGCGCAATGCGGTGCACGGCGTCAATGGTACGGTCGACCAGGGCATCGACATAGGCGGCGCGCTCGGCCAGCTGCGGTTCGTCCGGCGGCAGGCGCTGGGTCAGCATCATGAGCGCCATCTTGATCGCGGTGAGGTTGCCACCCAGGTCGTCGTGGATCTCGCGCGCAATGCGGGTGCGTTCCTGCTCCTTGACCCGCTCGATGTGGGCCGTCAGTTCGGCCAGCCGCGCGCGCGAGCGCGTCACTTCCAGCTGCTCCAGCTTGCTCGCAGTGATGTTGGTCATGATGCCTTCCCAGTGCACGCTGCCCGGTGGCGAGGGCAGGGCGCGCGGGGTCGAGCGCAGGTTGATCCATTTCTGGTCGCCATACTCCTGCACCCAGATGCGGCCTTCCCAGTTCCAGCCTGTCAGGGCGCGTGCGGAGGCATGCATGGCATCCAGATAGCCCTGGCGGTCTTCCGGCACAATCAATTCCAAAAAGCGTTCGGGATGCTGCTGCAGTTCGGCAGCAGGCAGGCCGAGCAGGGCGGCGCAGCCTTCCGACAGGTAGGGAAAGGATACCGTGCCGTCCGCTTGCAGGATGAACTGGTAGACCAGGCCCGGCGTATTGCTGACGAACAGCTGCATCAGGTCGGCAATATTGGGCGGGACAGGGGGCATCTTGGCTCGATGAAAAGGTGATGCAAGCGATCATACGATAAACTGGCGTGGCCATCCACAGCAAGGAAGCCTGGAATGAAGCGTGTATTGCTGACACTACTGTTATCCGCCCTGGCCGCCGCTGGCAGTGCCAGCCCGGCACGCTATACCGTGGTGACGGTCGATACCAGCGAAGATCAGCTGCAATTGTTTTGGGGCGACGCGGCCGGCAAACCGTTTCGCGGTTTTGCGCCGCTCAATGCCTGGCTGGCGCAGCAGGGCCGGGAGCTCGTATTCGCCACCAACGCGGGCATGTACCATCCCGATTTCTCGCCCGTCGGCTTGCTTGTCATCGAGGGCAGGGAAGTGTCGCCCCTGAACCTGGGCAAGGCGCGTGGCAATTTCTTTCTGAAGCCCAATGGCGTGTTTCTGGTCGGGCCCGATGGCCCCCAGGTGGTGGCCTCTTCCGAATACCCGGCGCTGGCGCGCGGCGTGCGCATTGCCACCCAGTCCGGTCCGCTGCTGCTGCGCCACGGACGGATACACCCCGCGTTCAAGAAAGATTCCAGGTCGCGGCATATCCGCAACGGCGTGGGCGTGGTCGGCAACAAGGCCATCTTTGTCATCAGCGACGATCCCGTGACGTTTCATGAATTTGCCCTGTTCATGCGCGATGAGCTTGGCTGCCGCGATGCCCTCTACCTCGATGGCTCCATCTCCAGCCTGTACGACAAGGAGCAGGGGCGCCAGGATCTGCGCGGCTTGCTCGGGCCCATGATTGCCATTACCGCGCCTCTGGGCGCTCAAGTGATACGGTAATTGCATTGTGCTATTGAAATCCGTATCAAAACGACGCTGCTGCTGCGCGCCGGTACAATGGTGTTATGAATAAAGCATTTGTCAAAGAATCCGATCACGATGACGACGAGGAAGCGCTCGCCCTGGCGCAAGCCATTCCTGCTGGCGCCAAGAATTACATCACGCCGGCCGGCTATCAGCGCATCAAGGATGAGCTGCTCGAGCTGATCGATGTCGAGCGGCCCGAGGTCGTCAAGGTGGTCCACTGGGCCGCGTCCAATGGCGACCGCTCGGAAAACGGCGACTACATCTACGGCAAGCGGCGCCTGCGCCAGATTGACGGGCGTATCCGCTTTCTCACCAAGCGCATGGATTCGGCTGCCGTGGTCGACCCCAGCCTCCATCACGGCAATGACCAGATCTTTTTTGGCGCCACCGTTCAGTATCGCAATGCCGCAGGCGAGGAGCACACCGTCACGATTGTCGGCGTCGACGAACTCGATCCCCTCAAGGGCAAGATCAGCTGGGTTTCGCCCGTGGCACGCGCCCTGACCAAGGCCCGTGAAGGCGACCTGGTCACCTTGCAGACCCCGCTCGGAGCCGAAGAGCTGGAAGTGATCAGCGTGAGCTACCCGGCACCGTCGGCCTAGGCTGCCCGCTGCGGGCAAAAAAACTTGCTCGTTTTGAATCCGAATCGGCAAGCGCTGCGAATAAGTAGTCATACCAATAATATTTGATCTGACTATGACCACTTTACACATTGTACGTCCCGTGATGACACTCCTTGCTTTTGCCTGCGCCTCCGCCTTTGCCGCAGAGGAAACGCAGGAGCCGGCCAAGGTCGTCATTGCCGCCTCCCGCATCAGCCAGATCGGCGTGGCCGATTCCGCCAACAGCGGCGTGGTGACACAGCAGCAAATGGAGGCGCGCACCGTGTACCGCCCCGGTGAACTGCTCGAAGCCACGCCCGGCCTGATCGTGAGCCAGCACAGTGGCGAAGGCAAGGCCAATCAGTTTTATCTGCGCGGCTTCAATCTCGATCACGGCACCGACCTGCGCACCACGGTCGACGGCATGCTGGTCAACCAGCGCAGCCACGCCCATGGCCAGGGCTGGACCGATCTCAATTTCCTGATCCCGGAACTGGCCACGCGGCTGGAATACCGCAAAGGCCCCTACCACGTGGACGAGGGCGATTTTGCCGCCGCCGGGGCGCTGGCCGTGCGCTACGCCGACACGCTGCAAAGCGGCGTGGCCAGCATCGGCGTGGGGCAGAACGGCTTTCGCCGCATGCTGCTGGCCGATTCGCCCAGGGCCGGCAAGGGCAACCTGCTGTACGCGCTCGAGCTGTTCCACAATGATGGCCCGTTCACGCGCGGCGACAACTTCAACAAGGTCAACGCCGTGCTGCGCTACAGCCAGGGCACGGGCGCCAACGGGCTGGATGTGACGGCCATGGCCTACAAGGGCCGCTGGGACGCGACCGACCAGATCCCGCAGCGTGCCGTGAACGACGGCCGCCTGGGGCGTTTTGACGCGGTCGACTACACCGACGGCGGCTCGGCGCACCGCTACAGCCTGTCCGGCAACTGGCGCGCCGATGGCGGGCGCGGCGCGAGCCGCGTGAACGCCTATGTGGTGGCCAATGAGCTCGATCTGTACTCCAACTTCACCTACTTCCTCGACGATCCGCTCAATGGCGACCAGTTCGCCCAGCCCGACCGGCGCGTGACCACGGGTCTGAATGCCGACCATCGCTGGGGAGCGCACCGGATCGGCTTCCAGCTCCAGAACGATAATATTTATAACGGTTTATATGATACCGTCGCGCGCCAGCGCCGCGCCACCACGCGCGAAGACCACATCGTCGAGACCAGCGCCGCCGTGTTCTATGAGGCCAGCAACAAGTGGAGCGACAAGTTCCGCACCGTGGCCGGTCTGCGCATGGACCACTACCGCTTTGACGTATCGAGCGACCTGGCCGCGAACTCGGGCCGCAGCCGCGCCAGCAAGGCCAGTCCCGCCGTGAGCCTGATCTTCGGACCCTGGGCCAGGACCGAGCTTTACGTTAATGCGGGACGCGGGTTTCACAGCAACGATGCACGCGGCACCGTCATTGCCATCGATCCCAAGAGCGGTGAAGCGGTGGACCGCGTGACGCCGCTGGTGCGCGCCACCGGCATGGAGCTGGGCCTGCGCAGTGAATACATCGACGGGCTGCAAAGCTCCTTCTCGCTGTACCGGCTCGATTTTGATTCCGAGCTGGTGTTCGTGGGCGACGCCGGTACTACCGAAGCAGGGCGCCCCAGCCGTCGTACCGGCTTCGAGTTTTCCAACTATTACAGGGCCAGCCGCTACCTCACCATCGATGCCGACCTTGCGTTTGCGCGCGCCCGCTTTCGCGATGCCGATCCGGCCGGCCGCCGCATCAGCGGCGCCGTCGAGGGCGTCGCCTCGTTCGCGCTCGCGTTCGACAATGTGGGCCCGTGGTACGGCGCCCTGCAGTGGCGCTACTTCGGGCCGCGTCCCCTGATCGAATCGAACGCCGTGCGTTCGCGAGCCACCTCCACCATCAACGGGCGCATTGGCTACAACATCAGCCCACGCATGAAAATTGAAGTGGAAGGCTTCAACCTGGCCAACCGGCGCGATTCGGCCATTGACTACTTCTACGAGTCGCGCCTGCGGGGCGAGGCCGAGGCGGTGGAAGACATCCACTTTCACCCGGTGGAGTCGCGCTCGTTCCGCGTGACCTTGAACACGGCGTTTTAGCCTTGCCCCGCGACGGGGCTGATAAACTACGCCTCTTCGATGTTTAGCGGAGTTACCCATCAAGCCCTCGTCCGATCAGGCGCCAGACGACGTTCTGGCCTCCCTTCGCCTTGCCACCGCCGAGCGCCACGCGCTGCTCGATAGCGGCCTGGCCATCGCCAGTGCCGACGCCTCGCTGCAGGACTACCAGCAGCATTTGCGCATGCTGCTGGCGTGGATCGCACCGCTGGAAGCGTGGCTATCCACGTTTGCCGACGGACCGCAGGCCCATCCCATGCTGCCGCCACTGGCGCGCGCGGCGCTGCTTGCCAATGATCTGGCTCACCCGTCCATGCCGCCTGCGCAACCGATGCCATTTGATGACCGGCCATGGCCTGCCCGTGCCAGTGCCGCCTATCGCTGGGGTGTCTGTTATGTGGTGGAGGGATCGCAGCTTGGCGGGGCAGTACTATATCAGCGCCTGAAACAGCAACTGGCGCCCCATCCGCTGTCTTACCTGCAGGGCGAACGGCACGGCCCGGGGCCACGCTGGCGGGCATTCATGCTCGCCCTGCGCGAACAGGTGCAAGGTGAACATGCCATCGCCGAGGCCTGCCGTGGCGCGCGCGATGCGTTTGACCGCATTCTGGCGCTGCGCGCGCCGCAAGATTGCCGTTTCAGCAACGGATGAACACTCCAATGCTGGAAAACGGCTATTAGTTTGACAGCAAATTCCCTGTCAGGATACTCTTCGCTACTGTTCCTATATTAGAACAAGCATAGACAGGCGAACACATGTCCGATGAATTGGCAGCTCCTGGCCAGCCACTGTGGTGCGACACCCCGACCGCTGGCCTGCAGATCAACTCCGTAGCGATCAGTGATGATGGGCAGCGCTGTATTGCCGGCACCTCCGACGAACGCGGGTCCGGCCAATTCGGCGTAGTGTGCTACAACGGGGACGGCAGCTTGCGCTGGCGCGCGCCTTTCGGACCGGCGCAAGGTTATCAAGGCGTGTTCTGGGTGGCGGTCAGCGGCAATGGTGCCGTGGTGGCCGCCGGTGGTGAGATCAGCCAGGGTGGTTCAACCCCAGGCCTGCTCGCCATCTACGATGGCGCCAGCGGCGCCGTGTTGTTCAGTGTCGCGCAGGCCTGGCGTATCAATCAGCTTTGCTTGTCCGCGGACGGCACTACGCTGCTGGCCTGCTACGGCAACACGCTTGCCCTTTACCAGCGTGGCGCCAACGGCTATGCCCTGACCTCGTCGCACGACTTTTCTCCGTTCTCCTGCAATAGCTGCGCCCTGTCGGCGGACGGCACGATGGCCGCTGTCTCATGCCGCAACTACGACAGCGGCCAGGGCCAGGTGGCGGGACTGTCCATCAGCGCAGGTCAGATGAATGTGGCTAGCAGCGTCCCATTTACCACTGGCGCCATGCGGGTAGCCATGCTCCCCAACGGCCAGGCCTGGGCAGCTGCGTTCCGCGATGGCAGCTGCGCGCTGTTCACACAGACCAGCGCTTCCACACCCTTGTGGCATTACCAGCCGTCGGAGCCGGGGCTGGACATCGCCTACGGCATCGATTTGACCCTGACCACGGACGGGCGCGTGCTGCTCGCCTGCGGCGCCAATCTGAATCTGCCGTCGCCATCGCCGCATCTCGGCCTGTTGTACGTGGTGCAGTCGATTGATGGCAGCGACGGCCCGGCAGCGAAACCGCTGTGGCAAAGCTATTTGCAGTACGCCGCCAATCCGGGCGTTTCGCTTGACACCGAAGCTAAATTCGTCACGGCCACCGATGGCAGCCCTGGCAGCGCAAGCAGTGAGTCGCCCGGTAATTTCTACCTCTTCGATGGGGCAAGCGGCGCCGCCGTCTGGACCTGTCCCACCGCGACCATGAACTGGCCGATGGTGATCACTCCCGACGGCGCTGCCATCCTGGGCGGCAGCGATACCGGCAGCGTGTATTACTGGAGCCAGGCTAGCTGATGACCGCAAAAGAGTTTCCGGACGGTGACAATGGCGGACATGACTGGTTAAAACGCTTGCAGGGATCGGCCCTCCTGCGCGCCGTGATGCGCTCGGCGGTGCTGCGCAATATCGCCCTGACCGTACTGTGGCTCGGCGTGTGGCAGCTTGGGCTGCTGGTTGAATACACCGAACATGCCAGCGTCTGGTTTCCGGTGGCGGGTCTGACGTTCTCCGTATTGCTTCTCGACGGCTTGCGCTCGGCGCCCGGCCTGGTCGCCGCCTGTGTGCTCATCACCCTGTGGGTAGGTGACCATTACCAGCTGCCCTTGAGCCACGCGGAGCTGGTGCGAGCGGGCTTGCTGTGGTCAGTGGTCCATATCGGCTCCTACTATGCCGGTGCAAGGTTGCTGCGTACGATTGCGGGGCGGGGCAGCCGCGAACTGCCGATGCTGGTCGTGAGCTTTTTGGGGATCGCTGCCCTGTCGTCGCTATTGGCCACTGTCACAGGCCTGTGGGTGCTGGTGGCAACCAACATGATGCCGGCCACTGATGTGGCGGCGGCGTGGCTGCCATACTGGATCGGGGACCTGGCCGGCGTCATCGTTCTGGCGCCATTCTTCGCCGCTGCCTTGAGTACGCTGAATCCGCAGGCCGCGGTGCGACTGGGCGCCACGTTCACGCTGCAAAATGAACGGCCCACGCCCCGTTTCAAGTACAAGCTGCTGCTCAATCTCGTGCTGATGTTCGGTTCCATGTGGCTGGCGCACGTCACCCGCTCGCCCAACAGCGCCTTTGCGATCTTCTTCCTCGTCATTCCCTACATGTGGATTGCCTGCACCGAGCCGGCGTTCTACAACGTTCTTGGCGTGGCCGTGGGCAGCTTCGTGATCGCGCTGCTGGTCAACGTGTTCGGCCTCAAGGAGTTTTCGATGGTGTATCAGTTCGCCATCAACGTCATCGCGGCCAATACGCTGTTCGGGCTCGCGCTGCCAACGCTCATTGCCGACAATATCAAGCTGCGGCGCGTGGCCGAAGTCGACGCACTGACGGAAGCGGCGTCGCGCAGTTCGCTCGAGCGGCGCGCGCGTACCGATATCGCGCGCTGCCGGGATGCAGGCGAACCGCTGACGCTGATCGTATTCGACATCGACCACTTCAAGCAGATTAACGACTTGTATGGCCACAGCATGGGCGACCGTGCGCTGCGCCAGGTCAGCCTGCTGGCGCAGCAGTGCCTGCGGCCTGCCGACATGCTGGGACGGGTCGGCGGCGATGAATTCGTCGCACTGCTGCCGGGGATCACCGGCGAGGCGGCGCTGGCGATTGCAGAACGCATCCGCGTGCACGTGCACGAGACGGAGCTCGAAGGCGCCCCCTTGATGACGGCCAGTTTCGGGATCTCGCAGATGCATGCCGGCGACAGCTACGGGACCATCTTCGAACGGGCCGACCGGGCGCTGTATCTGGCCAAGCAGCAGGGGCGCAACCGCGCCGCGGTCATCGCCGCCTAGCGTCCGATTTCGGGCCAGTGTACCGTCTGGTGCTACCGCTCGCACCGTCTCACGCTACTGTCTGTTTTTCTCTACCAGTGGCGTGACCACCCAATACAATCGACCACATCCCGTCTGCGCGCGAGCGACATCCTCCACACACCCGACCTATGACAATTCGACATGCCATTGGCAGCCTCTTTGCAGTCTTTTGCACGCTGTCGCCCTGGCTGGCGGCCCAGGAAAGCCAGCCCCACGGTGACGGCGAGGCGCCTATCCAGTCGATCCAGGTCAATGGCGTGCGCGACCCGGCCATGTTGCCGTACGAAGCCATTTACAGCATGCTGAGCAAAGTGGCACAGGTCAGTGACGGCAAGGTAGACATGGCCATCAAAGTGGTCTCTGCCAAGACCATGCAGCCGATGCCCGATCTTGAAGTGGCGCTGCAAGGCGACAAGGATTTCGAAAAGCTGCCATCGACGCCCGATGGTTTCTTGACCGTGCCCCTGAGCCAGGCCCGGGTGGATGACAAGGCGGTGTTTCTGACCAATAAAAAGAAGGGATCGCTGAAGGTCGAATTTTTCTTTGTGCCGCGCCTGCCGGCCGGCCCGCTGCGACTGGGCGACATTGCCGACAGCATCGCCGCGGTCAGGCAGTCTCGCAAGCTCGTGGTTCCGTGGTACTTGCGGCCCTTTTTCCCGTCCATCAGCGAAGTAAGGCTGTGCTATCCCGATGGCAAACAGCACGTCACGATTGCTGACGGCACTCCCGTCGTCCGTCGCGCAGACATCGAGCAAAAGAGCTATATCACCCGTGAACAGATGTTTTGCGCCAGCTTCAACATTGCCGAGGCATCTGCCGCGCGCGATAAGCTGATCACCCTGCCACAGGGATTCAGCGCGCTGTTCCATTAGTCGCCGTCTGCGCTCACAACTTTGATTCATCGCAAATTGCAGTTCTTGCAGCGGGATAGTCTACCGTTGCCACAGTGCATTGTGTGCGGCTTGGTAAGCATGGGTTGGAGGATTGAAATCGAGCATCTGGGGGCAGCACGACCGTGACACCAAGTCTGACATCGGCAATTTTATGTGACTACTGATCCACTGATTGAAGTTCCGTGCAATTACCATTCATATCGTTCATGTCAATGATGTACAATTGTCAATTGTGACGAAATGTTTCGTTAATCGGGCCTGGTGCGTGGCACCCATTTTCTTTAGATATGAACGAAACCGTCGACCAAATCAGCAATGCTCTTGCCGCTATTTCCAGTGCCAGCCGGCTGTACGCACTGCAGATTGGGGATCACGACCAATCCGGGTTCGCAGCTTTAACGGTTGAAGCCTTCTCAGCCCAAGACGCGGTCAACAATATTGCCATCCGTGACGTCATTGCCGTCTCCACCAGTGCCTATATCGATCTTTCCACACTGCTTAGCCAAACGGCTCGGCTGGAAGTCAGCCTGGCGGACGGCAGCCGTACCACGTTTGGCGGCGAGGTCATTGAGGCGCGCATGCTCGGCAGCGAAGGCGGCCTGGCGCGATACGGCTTGCGCCTCGCGTCATGGATGTGGCGCCTGACGCAGGCAAGGAACAGCCGCGTGTGGCAAGACAAGACGGTGATTGACATCGTCGAAGCAGTGTTCGCACCTTACCTGCCAGCCGCGATCTGGCGTTGGAGCGAGGAAGTCGCTGCGTTCATGGACGTGGTCGGACAGCGCAGCTACTGCTGCCAATACCGCGAAACCGACTTCCAATTCGTGCGGCGACTGCTGGCAGAAGAGGGCTTGTCCTGGCGTGCAGAAGATACGGAAGACGGTCCGGGCATCGTGCTGTTTGCCGACAGCACTCAGGATAGCGCCATTGGTGAGGATGCCAGCAGCGCGGCCGATGGTGGCATCCGCTTTCACGGCATCGGTCCTGCCGAACGTCAGGACACGGTGCAGGCGGTGCGCTCGCTGCGCAGCATGGGCGCGTCAATGACGACGGTGCTCAGTTACGACTACAAAGCCAAGAAAATTGTTTGCGCCAGTTCGGCGTCGCGCCTGCAGACGAGCGCACGCCTGCCGTCACTTGAATCGTATGACGTGCCGGGCCAGTATGGCTTTGCCAGCAACGAGCTCGCGCAGCGTTATGCCGACCTGCAGATGGAAGGACGCGAGGCGCGCTGCCAGCTTTGGCAAGGACGTTCCACCGTGCGCACGCTGCGCGCAGGAACCCGCGTCACCATCCATCACATGCCGCTGCAGGACCTGGGTAGCGCCAGCTTCACGGCGCTGCGGGTTTGGAGCGTGGGCGTGAACAACCTGCCGTCGAAGGCAAGGGAGGGGCTGGCGGAATTGTTCGGACCCATCCCGGAGCTGCTCACCAATGTAATGCGGGGCCATGAGGTGCCCGATTTCGAGCTGGTCGTCGCCCAAGCCTACAAGACCGGCTACGCCAACGCGTTCGAGGCGGTGCAGGCCCTTGTACCGTGGCGCCCGCAGCTGCCGGCCAGCGACGGCCGCAGCCACCCGCGACCGACAGCGTATGGCTCGCAAAGCGCAATTGTGGTGGGCGCAGACGGTAGCGACACGCCCACCGGAGCCGATGAACTGTACTGCGACCACCTGGGGCGGGTGCGCATCCGCTATCACTGGCAGGACCACGGCGACGCAACGTGCTGGGTGCGCGTGGCGCAGCGGTCCGCTGGTGGCGGCATGGGTAGCCAGTTCCTGCCGCGCATTGGTCAGGAGGTGCTGGTGCAGTTCATTGACAATAATATCGACAGACCTGTCATCGTCGGAGCGCTCTACAACGGCCAGGGCGAAGGCGGCATCGTGCCCACGCCTGGCGGACAGCCCAATACAGATAATCAAGCCTCGCAGTTTGAGACAGCCGCCGACCATACGCCGTCCGCGCAGGGCAATATCGCTGGAGGTAATAGCCCCGTGTGGCACGGCGCGTCGGCCGACAGCGCAGGCCATCGCAATGCCGCGGCGCAGTGGGGCATTCGCAGCAAGGAGTTTGGCGGCAATGGCTATAACCAGCTGCTGTTTGACGATACGGATGCGCAGGGACGCATTCAGCTCAAAAGCAGCCATGCCGGGACCGAGCTCAACCTGGGCCATCTGATTCACGCGGCCGACAATTACCGCGGCAGCTTCCGTGGACAGGGTGCGGAATTGCGGACCGATGACTATGGCGCGGTACGGGCTGGCGGTGGGCTGCTAATTACGAGCTACAAGCTGGCGCACGCGGCAAATGCGCGCGATCCCGCCGGCGACAACGCACCGGGTATCGCCATGCTCAAGCAGGCGGTGACGATGGCGAAAACGTTCAGCGACGCGGCGGTGAGGCACAAGACCGTGGCACTGGCGACGCATCTGGGAGCGGCGAAAGCGAACAGCAGCGAACTTGATGAGAAGGCGGCGCCCATAGCGGCGTTGATGACTGCAGTATCGGGCATGGTGGGCAGCTATAGCGTGGACGCAGCCGGGGCAGATGCCCACAACAATAGCACCGAACCAACCGACAATAAACTGCCGCATGTGACCGATCCCATTATCGCTATTGCCGGAAAGGCAGGTCTGGGCATGGTCGCGGGAGAAAGCGTCCAGCTGGCAAATGGCGAGGCAGCATCGCTGATGAGCGGCAAGGATAGCCAGTTCGTGACTGGCGGCCAGATGCGTGTGCACAGCGGCCAGGCCATCGGTGTGCTTGGTGGTGCCATGAAAGCGGGGGCGAACGTTATCGGCTTGCAGGTGGTTGCTGCGAAAGATGCCATCAATCTTCAGGCGCAGGGCGACTCGCTGACCGTGCAGGCGCGCGATGAAGTCAACGTTGTGAGTGCGAACGGCCATATTGACTGGGCAGCCGCAAAAATAGTAAGTTTGTCGACCGCTGGCGGCGCCAATATCAAGATCGAAGGTGGCAATATTACCGTCCAGTGTCCTGGGACGATCACAGTGCACGCCGGCGCGAAGAAATTTACCGGTCCGGAAAGGTTGGACTACCCGCTGGCGTCGCTGCCGCGTTCTATATGCGTTGAATGCATGCTGAATGCACGTGCGTCCGGCTCACCATTTGCCATGAAGTGATATGGACCTAAATGACCAAAGTGTTTTGGCGCTACGGGCGCCCGAGACTGATGGAAGCAGTGAGGGCACGCTCTACGGGCTGATTGACCACGCTGCGATTCCGATGCTGACTAGAACGTTGACCCGGATGGGCGTCAGCTGGCAAAGTCTTTTCGAGGGTTCTCGTAACGCCGGTGCTTTGGAGGTGGCACCAATTCTCGTGCCAATTCGCTATCGCGACAATCAACTTATTCCGCATAGCGCGCTGAAATGGGTATGTCAGCGGGGGCAGTTCACCTCATCGCTTTTGTTTTTGGAGTCCAGATTGAGCGCGCCGGAGTTAGCACGACGGCTCGCCTTTCGAATAGATGTGACTTTGCCCGATGATTTCGAAGTTGTCTTTCGCTATTTCGACAGCCGTGTGTTTGAGACAGCAATGGGAATTTTGGACGGTTTACAGCGCAACAATTTTTTGAGCATTGCGACCGCATGGTGGTACGTTACACGGTCCGGGGAGTTAGTAAAGGTTAGTCAGGATTCGGTGGAACCTACTCAAACGGATCAGCCGCTACTACTTAACGTGGCGCAAGAGTCGAAATTTCTTGAGATGAGTGAAGTGGATAATGTGATAGGACTGATTCGAGAATATCTAAACCATCAGTACGAGGCCATTCTTCCTAAAGACCGACATAACGTAATCTCGCGTCACGTCCACGCGGCCCATCAACATGGAATTCAAGCTCCACATGAGCTCGCCCTCTATTGCTGCCTGGTTCTCGAGAATGGCGATGATTACTTTGAATGCGGGCGGGGAAAGGCAGTTTTGATGGAAATGCGGGAAAAATCAATTAATTTGACAGAGGTCGTACAAAATTGCTGAATGTGTCGCGTCGAAATATTGGGCAGTGGCGAATAAGTAAATGTCTTTTTGTGAGTGCAATTATGAATAATAGCCGTGTGCACGTATGGGGCACACCAGTGGTCGTGTCTTTACTTTCATTAGTGGCTGGCTGTGAGCCCGGGGACTCGGAAAACAGGAGCGTTGCCTCGGTAAAGCCGGTCAGTCTGTCAATTGTTGGCTTTAATTATACTAATAGGCCGATCAACGAATTCTTTGTAAACGAAATTGGCGGGGGGAACCTGCATCTTAGTTCGCCTGCGGACGGAGGCGGGGGATCTGTTTGTTGTTTCGACTACTCCCCTGCGTACGGTAAGCGGCCAGTTGAAATCAGATGGACTGTGGGTGCGTGTCTTTATAATACGAGACGGGACCGGTTTGGCGAAAAATTTACAGATATTCATTACTATTTTCGGACTGTCCAGGCACCTATAGCCAAGTACCCGTCTAATCCTCATTTTTTGGAGGTTCATTTTTACCCTGATAATAAGGTAGAAGTAGCTTTGACTGAAAAGCTCTCGTCCCCACGACTTATACTTGCCGAGACCCGTGGAAATCTTGATTCCTCCGAACACTGCGAAAATGACAAAAAGCCGAACTAACCCTGCCTTGGGGGAGAGGTTGCAGCCATCCATGCAACAGTCAGCGACAAATCTTGAGCTTGCCGCAAACTCTAGCTCCCCTGGCCCAGTGTCCCCAACCAAAAAAGTCACTTTGGTTACAGCTGAGGCTAATCTGGCAAAGACGCTCTCGAATAAGGCAGCATTATCGCCTCCGCGAGGTACCTGCTATCAGGTGATCTGGTTCTCTTTCTTTTTCGATGGTACAGGAAACAATCTTACCTATGACGTGGAGAATGGTAAGCACAGCAATGTCGCAAAGTTGTATCGTGCACATGAAGGAAAGAGTAACGTCGGCGGAGTAAAAGATCCCAAAGATCCGAAAAACCCGACAAATTCGATTCACCGCGTTTACATCCCCGGGTTGGGCACATATTTTCCAAAGGTTGGGGATGCGGGTGGTTCAGAGATCGGCTTGGGGACAGGTTTTTATGGGATCGAAAGGTTAAGATTCGCACTGGATGAGTTTGATCTGTACATGGCGGCTCATCTTGCTCTTGCCGCTGATCCGAAAAATAAGATTACGGAAATAAATGTCGCAGCTTTTGGTTTTAGTCGAGGAGCCGCAGCAGCGAGGGCATTCATGAATCTGTTCATTGAGGAAAAATGTGTGCGCAGGAGGGGGAAACTATTCACGGCGGAAGGTGGGGCGCCTGTGAGATTGAGATTCCTAGGGATCTTTGACACTGTGGCATCTGTCGGAGCTCCAATGTCCACAAATAATATGGTCGGTACCGATGCATTAAGGGGAACGACGCGTTCACATATTGATATTCGTCTGAAAAAGTATCCAACGCTTGCGCCACGTATGTTAGCTTTCTCGCACCGGGGCGAAGCAGGGGCTGATCCCGCGCCGGGGCCCTGCAATGGACATTTGGACTGGGGTGACAGACTTAAAATACCCCACGACGTGGAGCATGTTGTTCACTTTATCGCAGGCCATGAAACCAGGAATTCCTTTCCAGTCGATAGCATTTGCGTGGCGGGATCAAATGGAGTCTGGACTAAACCGTCTCACTGGATGGAGTTTGTTTACGCCGGAGTGCATTCCGACGTAGGCGGTAGCTATAGCCCTGGTGAGGGCGGTAAGAACGAATTGGCTGAGACGAAATTTGGCCTTTTAACTTTGGCCCAAATGTACGACTTGGCAATCTTTAAGGGCGGTGTTCCTTTCTTGCCCAGAAAGGCGTGGATGGAAGACCAGCGTAGAGATTTTGCAATGTCACGCGAAGTCATTGAAGATTATCAATACTACATTAACGCTATGAATCCAGCGCAAACCTTGGGAGAGTCGATCATTGAACATATGCGGTTGTATTATGCTTGGCGATTTCACAAAATATATAATAAATATATTGGTCGGGAAAAGGATGATAACGAGTCCAGGAAGATTGATGAGCTGGATAAACGCCTTTTCAAGCGAAAACGGGATAATTTCGCGCAAAGCGAGAAGGAGCTCGAGCAGGCTTATAACCATGCGCGAAGTAATGTTGTTCAAGCAGCCAGGCCCACCCGCTTATTTGAACTGCAGTCGGAAATTCGACGGCGGGTCGTGGCAGCGCAGGCCGAGGAGCGGCAGGCCTACGAAAAGTACCGCAATGTGGCCGCGCGCAACTTTTCCGTTCCAAAAACCGAAGCATTAGAAGACATGATCGACTTCTACGACAAGCAGTTGCTTACTGATGTGCAGTCAATATACGATGCGGTCAGGCACCCGGAGAATGCAGGCCGCAGAGGGTTCACTACCGCATGGGGAACGATGCGCCCATTTTATATTGCTATGGTGCAGGCATACGAGAATGAATTCGTCAGGAGAAAAGGATTGTCCGATGACCGGATCATCGCGTTTTTCGATAAATATGTACATAATTCCATCGCTGGTTTCGGGGCTGACGCGACACTTCCATCTGATCCCCGCGTTGTATATGTGGGAGAAGACTTTAAAGTTAAGTACGCGCTAAACAATTTTCCCCAGGATGTTGCAATGGCCTAAGGTATATCTTCTCGGAGGTATTTGAAATAAAGTTAAGACCAATAGCTGATTCGACCACCGGACTATTCGCATAATCGGCGTGAGCGTCGCCTCCTGCATCCGATGGCGAACCGGGACGGATTGAAGAAATTATTACGAGAATTGAAAAATCCGTTCAAGCCGATCCGCCATTATGACTCGGCGATACATCAGGGCAGGAGCACGTCGAGGAGTTCAGCTGCAGTTCAATTCCGCTCGCGCTCAACCCGCGTCACGCCACTCACCCTGCGCAGATTGCGGATCAAGTGCGCCAGATGCACCCGGTCCTGGACCTGGATCGTAAAGCGCAGCTGGGTCATGACGTGTTCTTCATCCTCGTCCATCCCCACGTAGGAAATGTTGGCGTCGGACTCGCCGATCTCGGCCGCCACGCGGGCCAAAATGCCTCGTTCATTGTTGATGAGAAGGCGGATGCGGCAATCGAAGCGCCGGTTCAGTTCCGCTCCCCACTGCACGGGTATCCAGCGGTCCGGCTCCTTGCTGCGCACGCGCTTGGCGCCGCTGCAGTCGCCCGTATGGACGATCAGGCCCTGGTCACGCCGCAACTGGCCCGTGATCTGGTCGCCCGGAATCGGCAGGCAGCAGGGCGCCAGCTGCACCGCCACGCCTTCGCTGCCGTAAATGGTGACAGGATCGAGTCCCCCGCTCGGCGCACTGGCGCTAGACGGCATGGCCGCCAGATTGTCGTCGATGAGGCCGAAAATGTGGCGGGCAACCAGCGCGGCCATGCGCTTGCCGATGCCAATGTCGGCATACAGCTCATCCATGGACTTGGCGGACGATTCGTTGAGCAGCCTTTCGATCGTCTCGTCCGTCAACTCCGGGTTGATGTTCAGCGTCGTCAACGCCTGGGCCAGCAGTTCCTGGCCCAGCTCCACCGACTCGTTCAGATTGATCGTGCGCAAATGGTGGCGAATGGCCGAGCGCGCCTTGCCTGTGCGAACGAAGGCCAGCCAGGTGGGGCTTGGCTTGGAATCCGGGTCCGTCACGATTTCGACAATGTCGCCGTTGTGCAGTTCCGTGCGCAGCGAGGCTTCTTCGTGATTGATTTTCACCGACACGGTATGGTCGCCAATGCCGGTGTGAATCGTGTACGCGAAGTCGAGCGCCGTGGCGCCGCGGGGCAGGGCGATGATCTTGGACTTGGGCGTGAACACATAGACCGAATCGGGGAACAGGTCAACCTTCACATGCTCCAGGAACTCGGCCGAGTCGCCGGTCTGCTGCTGGATATCAAGCAGCGATTGCAGCCACGCATGCGTGCGCTGCTGCAAGTCCGACAGGTTGGAGTCGCCAGTCTTGTACAGCCAGTGCGCGGCCACGCCTGATTCGGCGGTGCGGTGCATTTCCTGTGTGCGAATCTGGAACTCTACCGGCGTGCCGTAGGGACCAATCAGGGTCGTATGCAGCGACTGGTAGCCATTTAACTTGCGGATCGCGATGTAATCCTTGAACTTGCCAGGCATCGGCTTGTACAGGCCGTGCAAGGTTCCCAACGCAACGTAGCAATTGGCAAAGCTGTCCACGACGATGCGAAAGCCGTACACGTCGAGCACCTGCGAAAACGACAGGCGCTTGTTGCGCATCTTTTTATAGATGCCATACAGCGTCTTTTCGCGCCCATACACTTCGGCCGGCAATTCTGCCGTGGCCAGCGTGTTCTTGACTGACTCCAGGATTTTCTTGACCACTTCACGCCGGTTGCCGCGCGCCGCCTTGACGGCCTTGGACAGCGTGCGATAGCGCAGCGGATACAGGTGCGAAAACGCCAGGTCCTGCAGTTCGCGGTAGATATTGTTCAACCCCAGGCGGTGCGCAATAGGCACATAGACTTCCATGGTTTCGGAAGCAATGCGGCGCTTCTTGGAGTCCGCCATGTGCTCAAGCGTGCGCATATTATGCAAACGGTCGGCCAGCTTGATGAGAATCACGCGCACGTCCGATGCCATGGCCAGCAGCATCTTGCGGAAGTTTTCCGCCTGCGCCTCGATCAGGCTCTGGAATTCGATTTTTTCCAGCTTGGACAGGCCGTCCACGAGGGAGGCGACGGGGGCGCCAAAGCGCTCGATCAGCTCATCCTTCTTGACGTCCTGGTCTTCCATCACATCATGCAGCAGCGCGGCCATGATGGCCTGGGCGTCAAGCTTCCAGTCGGCACAGATTTCGGCGACGGCAATGGGATGGGAAATATACGGTTCGCCCGACTTGCGGACCTGGCCAAGATGCATCTCGTCCGAAAAACGATAGGCTTCCTTGACTTTCTTGAGTTCGGAGGGGCTGAGGTATTCCGCCAGTTTGGCGTTCAGCTGGGTGACTGATGCAACGCCGGGCGCCAATGGCGCGGCGGCATCAGGTTTGTCGGCGGAACGTCGGTTCCGCGACTTGGGCGTGCCTGGGAGTGTCATATCCGTAGGGAAGTTCATACTAGAAGGCTACCAGATAACGGGGGAACACTCTTGTTGCACGCGACAACAAATTACATTGGCACCTTTTTCAGCATTTCGATGCCGACTTTACCGGCGGCGATCTCGCGCAGGGCGACAACGGTAGGCTTGTCCTTGGCTTCGACTTTCGGCGTGTGGCCTTGCAGCAACTGACGAGCGCGATAGGTCGCGGCCAGGGTCAGCTGGAAACGGTTAGGGATACTCTTCAGACAATCTTCAATGGTAATGCGGGCCATGCGGACTCCTAGTGTTTGACAAATTGCGCCGGTCACGATTGTTGCGCGTGGATACCCAGTTGGGCAAAAAGCGAGGCGTTGCGGGCCGCCTGCTGGGCAAAACGGCTGCGTGTCGCTCTGACAATCGCGCTCATCTCGGACAAGGCGACGTTGAACTCTTCATTGATAATAACATAGTCGAACTCCGGAGCGTGAGAGATCTCGCCGCCGGCGGCAAGCAGCCTGCGCTCGATCACGTGCGGTTCGTCCTGGCCGCGCTTGTGCAACCGCTCCGACAGGGCTGCAATCGACGGCGGCAAGATGAAGATGCCGGCCGCTTGCGGAAACTGCTTTTTCACCTGGCGTGCGCCTTGCCAGTCAATTTCCAGCAGGATGTCGGTTCCCGCTTTCATTTCCTTTTCCACCATCAGGCGCGAGGTGCCGTAGTAGTTGCCATGTACTTCGGCCCATTCGAGGAACTCCCCGCGGCCGGCGCGGGCCACGAAATCCTCGGCGGTGGTGAAATGGTATTGCTTGCCATCGGTCTCGCCCGGGCGCGGCTGGCGCGTGGTGGTCGAGATCGACAGCTGGATGCCCGGTTCCTGCGCCAGCAGGGCGTTGACCAGGGTGGATTTGCCCGCGCCCGACGGGGCAGCGACAATAAACAGGCTGCCGGAAAAGCCGTTCGTGACCATAGTGATTTCCAATCTTTACTCCAGGTTTTGCACTTGCTCGCGCATTTGTTCGATCAGCAGCTTCAGTTCCATCGACGCATCGGCCAGTTCCTTGACCGAGGCCTTGGCGCCGAGCGTATTGGCTTCGCGGTTGAGCTCCTGCATCATGAAGTCCAGGCGCTTGCCGACCTGGCCGCCTTTCTTCAGAATGTGGCGCGTCTCCGTCAGGTGCGCCGTGAGGCGCGACAGTTCTTCCGACACGTCGATACGGATGCCGTACAGCGTCACTTCCTGGCGGATGCGCTCGAACGCTTCCTGGCGCGTGAGGGTGGACGGGGTGCCGTGGCCCGCCAGGCCCAGGGCATCCTGCATGCGCTCAATGGCTTTTTGCTGGAACTGTGCAATGACTTGCGGGATCAGGGGAGTGATCCGTTTGACAATGACGTCCATCGCGTCAATACGGGAAATGAGCATGGCTTCCAGGGCCGCGCCTTCGCGCCGGCGGCTGTCGACAAAAGCGGCGACGGTCTTGGCGGTGAGGGCGGCCACGTCGGCCTGCAGCGATTCCTGGCCAACCTGGGCTTCTTCGATCACGCCGGGCCAGCGCAGCAGTTCGGCCACCGTCATGAGGGGAGCGGAAACGAAGTGCTTGGTCACTTCCGACTGCAAGCGCGCCAGGTCGGCGAGCAGGGCGGCATTGAGCGCTTGCGAGCCGCCCGCGACCTTGCGTCCGAACGACAGGCGTGCTTCGACCTTGCCGCGCGTGATTGCGCCCATAATGGCGGCGCGCAGGTCCGGCTCCAGGGCGCGCAGCTCGTCGTTGATGCGAAATTGCAGATCCAGAAAGCGTGAGTTGACACTCTTGATTTCAATCGTGAGGGTGCCAGCCGCGCTTTCGCTCGTGGCTACCGCGTAACCTGTCATGCTAGAAATGCTCAATGGAGTCCCCGGTTTTTATCTTTTCTTTACAAAGCACTGATTTATCCACACAATCGCCGTGTTAAGCAAGGAACCCTCATGGCTGCACAAAATAACGCTCCCTTGCCCGATGGGCTTGAAATTGCCGGATATCGCATTGTAAAGAAAATTGCGTCCGGTGGGTTCAGTATTGTATATCTCGCTTATGACGCCGATGGCAACGCCGTGGCGATCAAAGAATACCTTCCCAGCGCCCTGGCATTGCGGCAGCCGGGCGAGCTCGTGCCGGTCATTTCCAAGCCCAATCTGGCGGTGTTCCGCATTGGTCTCAAGTGCTTTTTTGAAGAAGGCCGGGCCCTGGCCCGCATCTCGCACCCCAACGTGGTGCGGGTATTGAATTTCTTTCGTGGCAACGAAACGGTGTACATGGTCATGGCCTACGAGTCGGGCCACTCGCTGCAAGAGCAGATCGCGCGCCTCGGCGTGAAGGGCAGCCGCCTGAACGAGGCCTTCATCCGCCAGATTTTTATCGGCGTGTGCGCCGGCCTGCGTGAAGTCCATACCAACAAGCTGCTGCACCTGGACCTCAAGCCGGCCAATATTTACCTGCGCACCGATGGCACGCCCATCGTGCTCGACTTCGGTGCGGCGCGCCAGACCTTCAATGCCGACGTACCCAAGCTCACCCCCATGTACACGCCCGGCTTTGCACCGCCCGACCTGTATTCCAAGACCGCGACACTGGGGCCATGGTCGGATATATATAGTATTGGCGCTTCCATGTTCGCGTGCATGGCAGCCTCGCCGCCGCAAGCGGCCGACCAGCGCAAGATTGACGACAAGATGCCCGGCTATTACGAAAAGCTCGCTGCCAATTATTCGCCTGAGCTGATCGACATGGTGCGCTGGTGCCTGGAACTCGATCCGCTGGCGCGGCCGCAAAGCCTGTTCGCGCTGCAAAAGGAATTGTCGCAGCCACGCAAGGCGCCGGCGCCGCCTGCGGCAGAAAAATCCGCAGGTGGCTGGCGCGGCCTGGCCGACCGCTTCGGCATTGGCCGCAAGAAGACCGTAGATTGAATACCTGATCAGAAAGAACAACATGCAATTCTCCGTATATCAGGAAAGCCAGATCGGCGGGCGCAAGATCAACCAGGACCGCATGGGTTACAGCTTCACGCGCGATGCGCTGCTGCTGGTGCTGGCCGATGGCATGGGTGGCCATTTGCGCGGCGAAGTGGCCGCCTCCATCTTCATGCAGACCATGTCGAGCGCGTTCCAGAAGGGCGCCACGCCGTACGTGAAAAAGCCGGAACGCTTCCTGGAAGAGGCGTTCATGGAAGCGCACCAGGAAATCCATCGCTACCGCGCCACCAACAACCTGCCCGACACGCCGCGCACCACGGCCGTGGCGTGCCTGATCCAGCATAACATCGCTACCTGGGCCCATTGCGGCGACTCGCGCTTGTACTGGATGCGGCGCGGGCAGATCCTGGGCCGCACGCGCGACCATTCGCACATCGAGCACATGATCGACAAGGGCATGGCCGATCCGTCCGAGCGTTCGACCCACCCGGACCGCAACAAGCTGTATAACTGCATTGGCGCGTCATCGCTGCCCAAGGTGGACGTGGCGCGGCCTGCCAGCCTGCAGTCGGGCGATGTGCTCATGCTGTGTTCCGACGGGCTGTGGTCGATGCTGTCGGACGAGGAAATGGTCCATCGCCTGAGCACCCAGACCATCGTGCGCGCCATCCCTGACATGATCTCGACCGCCACCGCGATTGCCGGCGACAAGGGCGACAACGCGACCGCGCTGGCCATCATGTGGCAAGGCTCGCCCGAGGTCGAGACCCCGAACGCGCTCAGTGCCGACATGGCCACCGTTATCTCGACCATGATGCTGCCTGAGAACCTGGTGAGCACCACCATCCAGACCAGCACCGAGCCGGAAAACCCGAGCGAGGTCGATGCCTTTAACGACGACGAAATTGAAAAGGCGATCGCGGAAATCCGCGGCGCCATCGAAAAATCCTCCAAAATCATCAATTAAGGTTTCACATGACGTTTGAATCACGCCCCAGCGGCCGCGCCGTAGACCAGCTGCGCGATGTGCGCCTGACGCGCCAGTACACCCGGCATGCCGAAGGCTCGGTTCTGATCGAATGCGGCGACACCAAGGTCATTTGCACCGCCAGCATCGAAGACAAGGTGCCGGGATTCTTGAAGGGCAAAGGGCAGGGCTGGATGACGGCCGAATACGGCATGCTGCCGCGCTCGACCCACACCCGCATGGACCGCGAGGCTGCGCGCGGCAAGCAGTCCGGCCGCACCCAGGAAATCCAGCGCCTCATTGGCCGGTCGCTGCGCGCAGCGTTTGACCTGAACGGGTTTGGCGAGCGCACCTTGCAGATTGACTGTGACGTGCTGCAGGCCGACGGCGGCACCCGTACCGCATCGATCACCGGGGCCATGGTGGCGGCCTACGATGCCTTCAACAAGCTGGTCGAGCGTGGCGCCATTGGCGCGGTGCCGGTCAAGAGTTTTGTGGCAGCCATTTCGGTCGGCGTGTATCACGGCATGCCCGTTTTGGACCTGGATTACATCGAGGACTCAGGCTGCGACACCGACATGAACGTGGTCATGACCGACGCCGGCCACTTCATCGAAGTGCAGGGCACTGCCGAAGGCGTGGCCTTTGACCGCGCCGGCATGAATCGCCTGCTCGACCTGGCCGAAGGCGGCATTGCAGACCTGATCAAGCTGCAAAAATCATCCCTGGGGCTGTAAGGCCTTGTCGGTGAGCGTGATCGTCACGCTCCTGAATTCCTGCTTGTCTTCGGCGGTCGACTTGACATGTTCGCCGCCATCGTCGCTCAGGATCTGCAGGCGATTGGTCTCGGGAATCGCAAACAGCGCTTCCGGGCGCACATCGGCCAGTTCCTCGCGCAGCAGCAGTACCGGCTTGTCTGCCGGCTCGCCGGTCCAGGTGAACAGCGCAAAGCTGCCTTCATCCGCAGGTGGCCCGGCCACGACCAGGTAGCTACCGTTCAACTGTTCCAGGCTGCGCACGGCCAGCCCTTCCAGGTCCAGTTCAATGGCCTGGCCAAACTGCGCGTGTTCGCCTTCGATCACGTCATCGGGATTGAGCAGCGGGATCACCAGTGCCATGCCGTGCGGGACCGGATTGCGCAGACCAATCAGGAGCGTGCCTTGGGGCGTCGCAGCCAGGCCCTCGATATTGAATGCACCATCAGCCTCCGGCGTCTTGCTGGACGCGCCAGCCAGATCGTAGTGCTGCAGGTGCTCCGTGGCCAACATGTCGGCCAGCAGCTCGCGGTACGGTTGCCCCACCGGCTTGACCGTGCCATCGACGATATCGGTGGCAAAAAAGCGGTGGCGCCGGCCCTGGAACTTGCCCTTCTTGTTGCGCCCATGCGAAGAGATCCAGTAGATGCGCTCGCCCACGGTGGCCGTGCCCTCGAGGTCCGATTCCTTGTCCTTTTTGGTGCCCAGGAATTCCGACAAATCGATGACGTCTACCGGATCGCGCTTGCCGCGCTGGTACACCTTGAGCTGGTTGCGCTCGTCGTTGGCGGCCACGAAGCAATCGGGGCCGAGGGGCGCGGCGGCGGAAGCGTCGCACATGCCGCGGTACGTGAACGGCTTTTCAACGCGGGCATGGAATGCTTTGGCGAGAAGCGAAGCGCTGCCGGATGGATGTGTTTTCATAATGACAAGCATACTCCAGATCGGGCGGCGGCCCACGCACCGGTTAAAATACGCACTTCAGATTTTTTAGCGCCCATCATGACCCAACGCCTCGTCCTCGCCTCCAACAACGCCGGCAAACTGCGGGAATTCCAGGAAATCCTGGGTCCCATCGGTTTCACCTTGCATCCGCAGGGAGAATTCAATGTGCCGGAGGCGGAAGAGCCTCATGCCACCTTCGTGGAAAACGCGCTGGAAAAGGCGCGCCACGCGTCGCGCCTGACCGGGCTGCCGGCACTGGCCGATGATTCCGGCGTATGCGTCAATGCCTTTGGCGGCGCGCCGGGCGTGTATTCGGCGCGCTTTGCGGGCGAGCCGAAATCTGACGCGCGCAATAACGAGAAGATGATCGCGGACCTGGCGTCGCACGACGACAAGTCGGCCTATTATTACTGCGTACTGGTATATGTGCGCCACGCAGGCGACCCGCAGCCGGTCATTGCGGACGGACGTTGGAACGGCGAAATCACGCCAGAGGCGCGCGGCTCCAACGGCTTTGGCTACGATCCCCATTTCTTCATCCCGTCACTGGGCAAGTGCGCCGCTGAACTCACACCGCTGGAAAAGAATGCGCTGTCCCATCGCGGCCAGGCCCTGCGCGCACTGGTCGACAAGCTCAAATGATTCCGATCAAAGTCGTCAGCGGCGACAAGGCGCCCGAGCCACGCTCACCGGCGGCAAGCGCGCTGCAGTATCTGCAGCCCGGCACCCTGAACCTGACGGCGTTGCCGCCGCTGTCGCTGTACATCCACTTTCCATGGTGTGTGCGCAAGTGTCCTTATTGCGACTTCAACTCGCACGAAGCCAGGGGCGAGTTCCCGGAAGAAGAATACCTCGCCGCGGTCAGGCTCGACCTGGAGCAGTCGCTGCCCCTGATCTGGGGCCGCAAGATTTATACGATTTTCATCGGCGGCGGTACGCCCAGCCTGATGTCGGCCAAAGGGCTGGACCGATTGATGTCGGACGTGCGCACGCTGCTGCCGCTCGATGGGGCCTGCGAAATCACCATGGAAGCGAACCCCGGCACATTCGAGACCGAGAAGTTCAAGTCCTTCCGCGCCAGCGGCATCAACCGCCTGTCGATTGGCATCCAGAGTTTCAACGCGCGGCACCTGAAGGCGCTGGGACGCATTCATGACGATGGCGAGGCGCGCCGCGCGGTGGAGATCGCGCACGCCAATTTTGATAACTTCAACCTCGACCTGATGTACGCGCTGCCATCGCAAACGCTGGAAGAGGCGCGAGAGGACCTGGCCACGGCCATGGCGTTCTCACCGCCGCACCTGTCGCTCTACCACCTGACGATGGAGCCGAACACGGTCTTTGCCAAGTACCCACCGGCGCTGCCGGACGACGATACCAGCGCCGACATGCAGGACATGATCGCGGTCGCTACCAGGCAGGCTGGATTTGAACAGTACGAGATCTCGGCCTATGCGCAGCCAGGACGGCGCGCACGCCACAACCTCAATTACTGGGAGTTCGGCGACTACCTCGGCATCGGCGCCGGGGCGCACTCCAAGATATCGTTCCCCCACCGCGTGCTGCGCCAGGCGCGCTTCAAGCAGCCAAAGTCGTTCATGGAAGCTGCCGTGAAGGGCAATCCGGTGCAGGAAGAGTACGAGATTTCACGCGCCGACATGGGCTTTGAATTCATGCTCAACACGCTGCGCCTGACCGGCGGTTTCGATCCCAGGCTGTTTGGCGAGCGCACCGGCATGAGCATCACAGCCATCGACAAAACCCTCAATGCGGCGGAGGCCAAGGGCCTCCTGTACCGCGACCACAAGATCATCCGCCCGACCGAACTGGGACTGCGCTTCCTCAACGATCTGCAGCAGATGTTCCTGGGCGAGTAGGCCTGGCGCCTACCTTGACGCGCCAGGCTCGGCGCTCCAGCCGCCACCAAGCACGCGGTACAGCGTCACCTGGTTCTGCAGGCGCTGCAGGTTGGCCTGCACCGCCGCCTGCTGGGCCGCGAACAGCGAACGCTGGGCGTCGAGCAGGTCGAGATAGCTCGAAGCGCCGCTCTGGTAGCGCAGGTCCGACAGGCGGAAGCGTTCCTGCTCCGCTTCAGCCACTGCGCGCTGCGCCCGCAATTGCTCGCTGAACGTGGCCTGGCCGGCCAGTGCATCCGCCACTTCGCGGAACGCAGCCTGGATGCTGCGCTCGTACTGGGCTACGGCGATGTCGCGCCCGGCGCGCGCGGCGCCGAGGTTGGCGCGGTTGCGGCCATAGTCAAAGATCGGCAGCAGCAGGTTTGGCGCGAAACTCCAGCCGTACGAGCCACTCTCGAACAGACCGCTCAGTTCCGTGCTGGCGCTGCCGGCGCTGCCGGTCAGCGTGATGCGCGGGAAGAAGGCGGCGCGCGCCGCGCCAATGTTGGCGTTCGCTGCAACCAGCTGCTGCTCGGCGGCGCGAATGTCCGGGCGTACGGTCAGCAAGTCGGACGGCAGGCCGGCCGGCAGCTCGGTCAGTTCGGTGGACCTGAGCGTGGCATTGGGCGCCGGATTGGCCGGCAGCGTCTGGCCAACGAGAAGGGTCAGCAAATTGGTATCGAGTGCCAGCTGGCGCTGCTGCTGCGCCAGCGTGGCGCGCGCGGTATCGACCAGCGAGACGCCCTGCTGCAGGTCGAGATTGGACACCACACCGTTGTCGTACTTGAGCTGGATGAGCCGCAGCGCATCCTCGCGCGCCTTCAGGGTCTGCTGCGTCAGTGCCAGCAGTTCCTGGTCGGCCAGCGTGGCCAGGTAGGTGTTGGCGACCGAGGCGATCAGGCTGATATGGGTGGCCTTGCGCGCTTCCTCCGTGGCCAGGTACTGGGCCAGCGCGGCATTACTGAGGCTCTTCACGCGGCCAAACAGATCGAGCTCGAAAGAGCTTACCGCCAGCCCTGCGCTGTAGGTGCTGATGGTCGAGTCATTCGGGCCCGGCGTGCGGCTGCCGCTCACGCCAACGCCAACCGTGGGCAGGATATCAGCGCGGCGCACCTGGAACTGGGCACGCGCCTGTTCGATGTTGGCAATTGCCACCCGCAGGTCGCGGTTGTTGGTCAATGCCAGGCCGATGAGCTGCCTGAGGCGCTGGTCGGCAAAGAAGCTTTGCCAGTCCAGGTTGGCCGCCGCCTGGTTGCTGGTGCTGTCGGCCAGCGGGAAGGTGGCCGCCACCGGCGCCGCCGGGCGCTGGTAAGTGGGCGCCAGCGACATGCAGCCAGCCAGGGTCAGTGACAGCGCCAGCGGCCCAAGCTTGTAAATCGTCTTAATCATGCTTTACCTCGACTGCGGGATGAGCGGCACCGTCTTCGTGCGCATACTTCTGGCGCTGACGCTCACTGCCCTTGAAAAGTTTGCGGACGATCACGAAGAACACGGGCACAAAGAACACGCCAAGTGCAGTAGCGGTGATCATGCCGCCCATGACGCCGGTGCCGATGGCACGCTGGCTGGCCGAACCCGCGCCGCTGGCAATCACCAGTGGCAGCACGCCGAGGATAAAGGCGAGCGAGGTCATGATAATCGGGCGGAAGCGCAGGTGGCACGCTTCCAGCGCCGCTTCCACCAGCGTGCGGCCCTGCGCCTGCAGGTCCTTGGCAAATTCGATGATCAGCACCGCGTTTTTCGCGCCCAGGCCAATGATGGTGATCAAGCCCACCTTGAAGTACACATCGTTGGGAAAGCCGCGCAGGTTCGCCGCCAGCAGCGCGCCAAGCACGCCCAGTGGCACCACCAGCAGCACCGCCACCGGAATCGACCAGCTTTCATAGAGTGCGGCCAGGGCCAGAAATACCGCCAGCATGGCAAAGGCGAGCAGGATGCCGACCGTGGAGCCGGACAGCTTTTCTTCGCGCGACTGGCCGGTCCATTCAAACGCGAAGCCGGGCGGCAGCTGGCCGGCGAGGCGCTCCATTTCGTCCAGCGCCTGGCCGGTACTGTAGCCGGGCGCCGCGTCGCCCGAGAGGCGAATGCTCGGGTAGCCGTTGTAGCGCACCGTTTGCATGGGACCTGTCACCCAGCGCGTGGTGGCAAAGGCCGACAGGGGCACGGGCTGGCCGCGCGCATTCATGGCGTTTAAGCGCAGCAAGTCTTCCGGCTGCATGCGCGAGGGCGCATCGGCCTGGACCACCACGCGCTGCAGGCGGCCCGCATTCGGGAAGTCATTGATGTAGGCCGAACCGAGCGACGTCGAAATGGCCGCATTGATCGCGTCGAACGTCACGCCCAGTGCACTGGCCTTGTCGCGGTCAATGTCGAGCTGAACCTGCGGCGCGTCTTCCAGGCCTTCCGGACGCACGCCGGCCAGGATCGGGCTCTGGCCCGCCATGCCCAGCAGCTGGTTACGCGCAGCCATGAGCGCGTCGCGCCCCTGGCCGCCCCGGTCCTGCAGACGGAAGGAGAAGCCGGTGCCGCGTCCGAGCTCCGGGATTGGCGGCGGGCTGATGGCGAAAATGATGGCGTCGCGTACCTGCGACAGGCGGCCACTGATGCGGCCTGCCACCGACGTCGCGTCCTGGCCCTCGCCCTTGCGCTCGTCCCAGTCCTTGAGCGTGATGAAGCCAAGCGCCATGTTCTGGCCCTGGCCCGAAAAGCTGAAGCCCTGGACTGCCACCATGCTGGCCACTTCCGGCTGCTTGAGGATGAATTCCTCGGCCTCGCGCAGGGCACGGCCGGTGCGCTCGAGCGTGGCACCGGGCGGCAGCTGGAAGTTGGCGATCAGCGAACCCTGGTCTTCGTTGGGCAGGAAGCTGTTTGGCATGCGCACAAACAGCAGGCACACCACGCCTATCACGGCCACGAACACGATCAGCGAACGGCCGGTGTGGCGCAGCATTTTGGCCACGAAGCCTTCGTAGTTTTTTGCAGTCTTGCTGAAGCCGCGGTTGAACCAGCCGAAGAAGCCGGTCTTGGCATGGCTGTGGCCAGCTTCCACAGGCTTGAGCAGGTGGGCGCACAGCGCCGGCGTGAGTGTGAGCGCGAGGAAGGCCGAGAACAGGATGGACGAGACCATCACGGCCGAGAACTGGCGGTAGATATTGCCCACCGCGCCGGCGAAGAACGCCAGCGGCACGAATACCGACACCAGCACCACGGTCACGCCGATAATGGCGCCGGAAATCTGGCCCATGGCCTTGCGCGTCGCTTCCAGCGGCGGCAAGCCTTCTTCGCTCATGATCCGTTCCACGTTTTCGACCACCACGATGGCGTCGTCGACCACGATGCCGATCACCAGCACCATGCCGAACATGGTCAGCACGTTGATGGAGTAGCCCAGGGCCAGCAGGGTGCCCAGCGACCCAAGCAGCGCGACCGGCACCACGATGGTGGGAATGATCGTGTAGCGGAAGTTTTGCAGGAACAGGAACATCACCAGGAACACCAGTACCACCGCTTCAATCAGCGTTACCACGACCTGTTTGATGGAGATGTCGACAAAGCGCGAGCTGTCGTATGGGACCGCGTAAGTCATCCCCTTGGGGAAGTAGCGTGCCAGCTCGTCCATGCGGGCGCGCACCAGCTTGGCCGTCTCCATCGCATTGCCGGTGGGGGAGAGCTGGATGCCGATACCGGTGGAAGGCTTGCCATTAAGGCGTGCCGCCGTGGCGTAGCTCTGGGCGCCAAGTTCGATGCGGGCCACGTCGCGCAGGCGCACGCTGGAGCCGTCCGGATTGGCGCGCAGGATGATGTTGCCGAATTGCTCGACGGTGCTCAGCTGGCCCGATACGACGACCGTGGCGGTAATGGCCTGGCCGCCGACGTTGGGCAGGTCGCCAATGGTGCCCGACGATACCTGGGCGTTCTGCGAGCGGATGGCTGCGTTCACGTCCGTGGGCGAGAGGTTGAAGCCGACCAGTTTGGCCGGATCGATCCAGATGCGCATGGCGCGCTCGGTGCCGAACAACTGGGCCTGGCCGACGCCCTTGATGCGCTGGATTTCAGGCAGCACGGTGCGCGAAGCATAGTCGCCAAGCGCGATCGGATCCCATTTCGGGTCGCTCGACGTGAGAATGGTAAACATCAGGAAGTTGGCGCGCGCCTTGTCCACGCGCACGCCCTGCTGCACCACCGCCTGCGGCAGGCGCGGGGTGGCGCGGGCCAGGCGGTTCTGCACGTCCACCTGGGCCAGGTCATCGTTGGTGCCGGTTTCAAAACTGAGCGTGATGGAGCCGGTGCCGTTGGCCTGGCTGATTGACTCCATGTAGATGAGGCCCGGGGAACCGTTCATTTCGCGTTCGATCACGCTGATGACGCTGTCCTCGAGGGTCTGGGCCGACGCGCCGGGGTAGGCGGCATTGATGACGATGGATGGTGGGGCCACTGCCGGGTATTGCGCCACCGGCAGCTGGGTAATGGAGACCGCGCCCACGACCATGATGAAGAGCGCGATGACCCATGCGAAGATGGGGCGGTCGATAAAATAGCGAGCCATTGATAGTCCTGACTAAAATTCGTTAGCGGCTGGCCGCTGGCGCAGGGGCGGCGGCCGCTGGCGCGGGAGCTTGCGCAGTCGCCGGCGCCGACCATGGCACCGGCTTGACCTCGGCGCCCGGTCCCTGGAGCTTCTGGAAGCCGTCGACCACGACCTGCTCGCCATCCTTGAGGCCTTCGAGCACCACCCACTGGCCATCTTGCTGGGAGCCGACGCGGATCGTGCGCGGCTGCGTCTTGCCGTCGGCGCCTACCACCACCACCGTGTCGCCGGAGCTGCCGCGGGTGACTGCCTGCTGGGGGATGAGAATGGCTGCCGGAACCTGGGCCTGGGCCACGCGCACGCGCACGTACTGGCCAGGCAGCAGCATGTTGTCATTGTTGGGTACCTGGGCGCGCAGGGTGACCTGGCCCGAAGTCGGGTCGACGGTCACGTCCGAAAACAGGAGCTTGCCCTTGTGCGTCAGTTCCGAGCCGTCATCCATGATGATCGATACGGGCACGGCCTCGCCTTGGGTCACATTGACGCCGGCCGCGCGGCGCAGGCGCTGCAATTCCGAAGCCGATTGCGTGAAATTGACAAACACGCTGTCGGTCTGCTGGATCACGGCCAGCTGGGTGGCCTCGGCTGCGCTGACCAGGGCGCCTTCGGTGACCAGCGCCCGCCCGATGCGGCCCGCAATGGGAGCGGTCACGCTGGCGTAGCCGGTATTGATCTGCGCGATCTGTACCAGGGCGCGCTGGGCCGCGACGTCGGCCTGGGCGGTGCGCTGGGCCGCGACCACATTGTCGTACTCCTGCTTGCTCACGGCATTGGCTTCGGCCAGCGGCTTGTAGCGGTTGGCCTGGGCGGTGGCCTGGCTCAGGTTGGCTTGCGCCTTGCCAAGATTGGCACGGGCGCTTGCCAGTTGGGCCTGGTAAGGGGCGGGATCAATCTGGAACAGCACCTGTCCCTGCTTTACCTCGCTGCCTTCGGTAAACAGGCGCTTGAGCACCACGCCATTGACGCGGGCGCGCACCTGCGCCACCCGTACCGCTTCCACGCGCCCAGGCAATTCGGACTGCAGCGCCACCGGCGCAGTCTTGACGGTGATCACGCCCACCTGGGGTGGCGGTGGCTTGCCGCCCGGACCACCGGCACCTGGTCCACCGGGAGCCGCATTTTTGTCGCCGCATGCAACCAGCATGCACAGGACGGCGGTCGCAGCGACTGCGCGCGTGGCGAAGGAGGATAATGAACGCATTCGGAAGTTCCTTAAGAATATTGTTGTATTGACCGGACAGATCGGCTGCACGCTGTAATAAGACCCCCGCCACGGTCGATTTGAAATATACTATCACGAATGTATGTTTAATGTTTGGCGCAGGTAATTTGGAGCAAAAAGATGGTTCGCAGAACGAAAGAAGAGGCACTGGCAACACGGCACAGTATTCTGGATGCAGCTGAACAACTGTTCGTGAAACAGGGCGTCTCGGCGACTACCCTCCAGCATATCGCAACGGCCGCCGGCGTGACGCGGGGCGCCATTTATTGGCATTTTGAGGACAAGGGCGAGATGTTCAACGCCATGATGGAGCGCGTCAAAATGCCGCTCGAAGCGGCGCGCCAGCAGATGGAAGAAGCCAACCCGCTCGAACCGCTGCAGGCGCTGCGCGAGCATATGCTGGCGTGCTTTCGGGTGACGGTGGAAAATCCGCAGGCGCGTCGCGTGTTCGAGATCGCCACGCTCAAGATGGAATTTACGGACGAGCTCAATTCGGTGCGCATCCGCCGCAAACAAAACCAGGAAATGTGGATGGCACGGACCGAGGCTGCGCTGCGCGACGGGATCGCCAAGGGCAGTGTGAAAAAGGATGCCGACCCGGTGGCGGTGGCGCTGGGGCTGTGGGCCATTCTCGATGGGCTGCTGCGGCTGTGGCTGCTGGACCAGAGTTTCGACCTGCTCAAGGTGGGCGGGCAGGTGGTCGATACCCACCTGGCCTGCCTCGAAGCGTAAGCGCGGGCGGCCCCGGTGCTCGCCTGCCGCCTGATCAGCGCATGCCGCTGATGATCTGCTTGAGCTTGCCCGAATCGGCGCAGAATGCGCGGATGCCTTCGGCCAGCTTGTCGGACGCCATGGCGTCTTCGTTCATCATGAAGCGGAAGGTCTTTTCGTCGAGCGCGACTTTTTCAATCGACACGGCGCCGCCCTCGCCGCCCAGCTTGCGTTCGACCTTGCCTTCGGTATTGGCCAGCTGCTGCAGCAGTTCCGGGCTGATGGTGAGCAGGTCGCAGCCGGCCAGTTCCAGGATTTGCGAGGTATTGCGAAAGCTCGCGCCCATTACCTCGGTCTTGTAGCCGAACTTGCGGTAGTAATTGTAGATGCGCTTGACCGACTGCACGCCCGGATCTTCCGCCCCCATGTAATCGACGCCGGTCTGCTTCTTGAAGTAGTCGTAGATGCGGCCGACGAAGGGTGAAATGAGCTGGGCGCCGGCTTCGGCACAGGCAATGGCCTGGGGCAGGGCGAACAACAGCGTCATGTTGACGCGGATGCCTTCCTTTTGCAGGATCTCGGCGGCGCGGATGCCTTCCCAGGTGGAGGCGATCTTGATCAGCACGCGCTCGCGGCCGACGCCTTCAGCCTCGTACAGGGCAATCAGTTCGCGGCCCTTGGCCACGGTGGCGTGGGTGTCGAAGGAAAGGGCGGCATCGATCTCGGTGGAGACCCGGCCCGGGATGATCTTGAGGATTTCCATGCCAAAGGCGACCAGCACGCGGTCGATTATTTCACCGGTGGAGAGCTTGGGATGATCCTTGATGGCCTTGTCCAGGATGTGCTTGTACTCAGGCTTTTGCACGGCCTTGAGGATGAGCGAGGGATTGGTGGTGGCGTCTTGCGGGGTGAATTGCTTGATGGACTGGAAGTCGCCGGTATCGGCGACGACCGTGGTGAATTGTTTGAGTTGTTCGAGCTGGTTCATGTTCGCGCCGGTGCAATGAGGTCAAAAAAACATTGTACCTCCGCGCGCGCAAACCGGCGCGCGTATCAGAAGTCGGTGGCGGCCATGAAGGCGGCAACCAGCGATTCCAGGCCGGCCTGGTCCTCGGCGCTGAAGCGGTTCAGCGTGGGGCTGTCGATGTCGAACACGCCCAGCACTTCGCCGTTTTTCAGCAAGGGAATGACGATTTCGGCGTTGGAGGCCGAATCGCAGGCAATGTGGCCAGGGAAGGCATGCACGTCAGGCACCAGCTGCGTGACGCGCTGCGCGGCGGCGGCCCCGCACACGCCGCGGCCAAAAGGAATGCGGGCGCAGGCCACCTTGCCCTGGAACGGGCCCACCAGCAGTTCCTTGCCGTCGCCCTGCTTGTTCGGGCGCGTCAGGTAGAAGCCTGCCCAGTTCAGTTCGGCGATGGTGTCGTAGATGAAGGCGGAAAACTGCGAGGCATTGGCCACCAGATCGCGCTCGCCGTCGAGAATGCTCTCGACCTGGCGGCGCAGCATGGCGTAATCGGGCTTGAGGGCGGCTGCGGGAGTGATGTGCATGGTTGGCCTGGGATAGAGGAAAATGAGGAAAATACAAAGGCCGTATTTTACAAGCTAGCCGATGAACGAATCGAACTGCATGTCGAATTCCTGCAGCGCCTTCTGGGCGTTTTGCATTTTCTTGCGAAATTCCGGACCGCGCTGCAGCGCCAGGCCCACGGCCAGCACGTCGATCACCACCAGGTAGGCCAGGCGCGCCGAGATGGGTGTGTAGGGATCGGTGTTGAAGACCAGGTCGATGGGAATGAGCACTGTGGCCAGGTCCGCCAGCGGGGTGCCGGAGGGCGCCAGCACGATGACGTCGGCCCCGCCGCGGCGCGCCAGTTTGACCGAACGCACCAGGGCCGGGCTGTTGCCGCGCTGCGAAATAGCCACCACCGCGTCGCCTTCGCGCAGCAGCGCAGCGGCGATGCTGTGGATGTTGGGATCGGCGTAGGCCACCGTGGGCACGCCCGAGCGGAAGAACTTGTGCTGGGCGTCGGTGGCGACGATGCCGGACGTGCCCTGGCCGTAGAACTCGATCTTGCTGGCACGCGAAAGGATATCGAGCGCGCGCTGCACGGCTTCGGGATTCAAATTATTGCGCAGGTCCAGCAGCGTGTTGATGGAGCGGCTGCAGATCTTGTTGACCAGGTCCGACGCCAGGTCGTCCTGGGCCGGTGCTTCGTTCACGCCGGGCAGGGCCAGCGCCAGGCCCTGGGCCAGCTTGAGCTTGAACTCGTGCCAGCCATCGTAGCCGAGGGTGCGGCAAAAGCGCACCACGGTCGGCTCGGACACCTGCGCGCTGCGGGCCAGCGCGGTAATGTTCTGGCTGACCGTGGCGGCAGGATGTTCGAGCACTGCCATGGCGACCTTTTTCTCCGATTTGGAGAGCGAGTCGAGCTGGGTGCGGATGGAATCTAACAGCACTGGATTGCGGCCTTTGGCGAAGAGCTGTTGTCAGTCTTCAGGCAGCGCTTCTTCGCGCCACTGAAGACCATCGCGCCCGATCAGGGCACTGGCTGCGGCAGGGCCCCAGGTGCCGGCCGAATACGGGATCGGCACGCTGTCGTCCTCTTCCCAGTGGTCGAGGATTGGTTCAACCCATTCCCACGCCGCTTCCAGCTCGTCGCCGCGCATGAACAGGGTAAGCTGGCCGCGCAGCACGTCCAGCAGCAGGCGCTCGTAGGCGTCCATGCGCGGGGTCTTGAACTGCTCGCGGAAGTCAAGTTCGAGTTCTGCCTGCTTCAGGCGCATGCTGTCGCCCGGCGTCTTGGCCATCAGGTTCATCGACAGGCCTTCGTCCGGCTGCAAACGGATCACCAGGCTGTTTGGCTGGAAGCTGCTGGTTGGCTGGTTGAAGATGGAATGCGGGATCTGCTTGAAGCGCACCACGATTTCGGCCAGGCTGTCCGCCATGCGCTTGCCGGTGCGCAGATAGAACGGCACGCCGGCCCAGCGCCAGGTATCGATTTCTGCCTTGATGGCGACAAAGGTCTCGGTGCTTGACTGCTGCGGCGCATCCGGCTCGTCGCGGTAGCTCGGCACTGCCTTGCCGTCGACATGACCGGAGCGGTACTGGCCGCGCACGATGTTCTGCGCCAGCGTGGTGGGCGTAAAGCGCTTGAGCGAGCGCAGTACCTGCAGCTTGGCGTCGCGCACGGCGTCTGGCGCAATCGAGGTAGGCGGTTCCATGGCCACGATGCAGAGCAGCTGCAGCAAGTGGTTCTGCAGCATGTCGCGCAGTGCACCGGACGTATCGTAGTAACCCATGCGGTTGCCCACGCCGATTTTTTCGGCGATGGTGATCTGCACGTCGGAGATCCATTCACGGCGCCACAGCGGCTCGAACAGGATGTTCCCGAAACGCAGCGCCAGCAGGTTCTGTACCGTTTCCTTGCCCAGGTAATGGTCGATGCGGTAGATCTGCGATTCGGCAAAGACCTTGCCTACTTCGGCGTTGATCTGCTTGGCGCTTTCGAGGTCGCGGCCAAGCGGTTTTTCGAGCACCACGCGCGAATTGGGCGTGGCCAGGCCCGCTTCCTTGAGGTTGTCGCAGATTTGCGCGAACAGGTGGGGCGGGGTGGCCAGGTAGTAGACGCGGGTGAGCTTGTCGTCTGCGCGCAGGGCCTCGACCAGCGGCGCGTAGGTGGAAGCGTCGGTGGCGTTAAGCGAGGCGTACACGATGCGCTGGGTGAAGCGGCTCCAGCCCTTGTCATTGATGGCTGCCTTGATGTGCGGCTTGGACGTGCTCTCGACGGTGGCCAGGAATTCTTCCTGCGACCACTCGTGACGGCCCACGCAGATGATGCGCGCCGTCGGCGGCAGGTCGTTGGCGATATCGCGCGCGTACATCGCAGGGAGCAGCTTGCGCATCGCTAAGTCGCCGCTGCCGCCAAAGAGAACGAGGTCAAAATCGGTAAGAGCCATGGTGTGATCGCAGAGTAGAGGTGCGTGAATGAATGAGTGATAAATGATGCCGCCATCATGCCGATCCTGGCGCACGCAAGGGTGCGGCGCACGCGAACCGGGGTGCCGGCTGGTTGTGTAAATTTACTACATAAATATGTCGCACGCAAGTAATTTTACTACGCAACTGCGGCTCGATCGTCAGGTAAGGGGCAGGCGGATGGTGAAGGTGCTGCCCTGGTCCCGGCCCGGGCTGGTGACGGTCAGGGTGCCGCCATGCAGTTCCACGATGCGGCGGGCGATGTACAGGCCCAGGCCGAGGCCGGTGGCATTGCCCTCGGTCTGCAGGGTAAAGGCGCCGAAGACGTGGTGGATATCGGGTGCGGCTATGCCCTGGCCGCTGTCGATCACGGCAATTTCCACATGCGTCGCGCCGCGCGCGATGGCCAGGCGCAGCGAGCCCCCGGCCGGCGTAAATTTGATGGCATTTAGCAGCAGGTTCCACAGCACCTGCTGCAGGCGGCGGCCATCGGCGGCCAGCGTGATGCTGTCGCCGCGGTCGGCCGGGGTGATGGTAAACAAGATCGCCTTTTCGTGGGCATGGCCCTCGATGGTGGAGACCGCGTCGCGCACCACCCGGCCCAGCGACAGCGCTGTGCGCTCGATCGACATCTGGCCGGTCAGGGTGCGGGCGGCGTCGATCAGGTCATCGATCATGGCCGCCTCCTGGCGCACATGCACGCGCATCGCCCGCAGCGCGCTTTCCACAGGTTCCGGCAGATCGGCGTGGGTCTTCAAGAGCAGCTCCACGCGCATCGACAGCGCCGACAGCGGGGTGCGCATTTCGTGCGATACCGTGGCCAGGAACAGGTCGCGCGTGCGGTTGACGCGCGACAGTTCCCCGATGGTTTCGCGCTGGCGGTCGATGGTATCGACCAGGGTATGAAGCAAGGCGGTATAGGTCTGCATGCGCGCCTGCGAGACCGGCGGCTGCAGGCGCACCTCGTTCCACAGGCGCTGGCCCGAGACGCCAGCCTTGAGCGCGAGCTGCTCGCACTCCATGGGCGAGCTGAAATCGGCAAACACCCAGCCAAAGGTCACCACGCCGTACACCTGCCCGAGCAGCTTGAGGGGAATGGCGTAAACACGCATGCCGCATATGCTGTCCTGCGCCGGCTGGTCGCTGGCCAGCACGCTCACCACCAGGCGCCGTTCGAGCGCAGTGGCTGCACCATCGTCCTTCCAGAACAGGCCACTTTCCAGCAGGCGCGAGGTGCGTGAGGTCATGAAGGGGCCCACCTGGCGGCCGCACTGGATGTCGTAGGCGCACACCGTCAGGCCCGACGCCTGCGCAAACTGGTCCAGCGGCGTGCGCCAGCTGTTCCAGTCGGTTAAGGTATCGTCGGGCAGGGCAATGCTGATCACGGGTTGTCTTGGGTGGGCAGGTCGATCGATTCAGGCATTTTGGTGCCGTTGGCAACGGCGTCCTCGATCGCCGGACTCTGGCGCGAGGGTGAGCGCGACAGCAGGCCATAATACGACGAAAACGGCAACTGCGGGACGGCATCTGAGGGATTGGCGCCCATATCTTCGGGCAGCAGGGACAAACCGCCTTCTCCGATGAGGTATTCGCGCGTGACCTGGCGATTGCGGCTGCCGCGCACCTTGGGAATGGCGATCGCGCGCCGCAAGAGCGTGGAGATCTCCACATAGTTGAGCAGGATGATGTTGTCGACCAGGTGCGAACCCTTCAGTTCCTGGCTGATCTGCGACAGGCCAAGCAGTTCCGGGCTTTCGTAATTGAAGAAAACGGTGGCCAGCCGGTCCTTGCAGTAGGTGGCGATCGCGTAAAGATAATCGGCCACTTCGGTCGGGCTGGTCATTTCGTACACGGCGCAGGAATCGAAGACCACGCAGTCAATCCCATGTTCCTCGATCAGCTTGACGATGCGGTCGAAGTGGACATCCAGTTCCAGTTCCAGGGGTGACTCGTAGTGCACGAACAATTCGCCGCGCTCGATCATGCCCGTCATGTCCATGCCGAGCGAGTCGGCATTGCGCATCAGCTGGCGCGGGTGTTCGTCCAGGCTCACCAGCAGCGTCTTGTGGCCGGCGGCGATGGCCGAGCGCAGGAACTGCACCGACAGTACCGTCTTGCCGGTGCCGGAAATGCCGCTGACCATGGTCACGGAGCCTTCATACAGTCCGCCATCCATCATCTCGTCAATGGCTTCGCAGCCGGTGGACAGGCGCTGGCCGGACGTTGGCTGGTCTTGCGAGACCATGGGACGCGACTGGGCGCGGCGGTAGACGTGAATGCCCTTGCCGCCCTCGATGCGCATGGTGTGGCTGCCGGCGATGAAATCGTGGCCGCGCGACTTGAGCACCGTGAGGCGGCGCTGGACGCGGCGGTTCTTTTCCTCGCGCGTGAGCGAGATGATGGTGTCGAACACGAAGCGTTCGTGGGCCGGCACGGTGCCAAGCGACTCATCGCGTTCGGCCGTCACCAGCGTGGTCACGCCAAGGCGGTTGATGCCCTCGATGAGCAGGTGCAGGTCTTCGCGAAACGGCATGTCATGCATCTCGGCGTACAGGCGCATGGGGGTGAGGCCATCAATGAGCAGGCGCCGGGCGCCCATGTTGCGCAGGGCATCGGCAAAGGCGCCGTCGGGGTTGCGAAATTCGTTGAGCAGCACCGCGGGCGAAGTCTGGATGACCTTGATGCGCCCGGCGTCGATGTGCTTTTGCAGGTCCCAGTTAAAGCCCGCGGCGTCGCGCAGCAGCTTGGCGGCATCGAGTTCGAACGAGACAATCGCCCCGGGTTCGCCACATTGCTCGGCGCCTGCATAAATGAAGCCCAGTCCCAGCGTGGTCTTGCCGGAACCGGGCGCCCCTTCGACCATGAGATTGTTCTGGCGCGGCAGGCCGCCGCGCAGCACTTCATCGAGGCCGGTAATCCCTGTTTTCAGGATCGTGTCCATGTTTAAGTCCTTAAAATGCCGGTGCATCGCGGCAGTGCGATCGGGTGGTCGAGCGGCCTGGCTGGTCCGTCCCGTAAAGTTGCCAGTTTAACAGTTCAGTGTGTTCGCTCGCGCACGTATGACCGCCGGTTACCAGGGCAGGGTAACTGCCGGATCGGAGGCCGGGTGGCGGGGCAGGGCCGCTGCCATGAACTGGGCAAGGCGCTCTTCGTCGAGGGGGCGGCTGTACAAGTAGCCCTGGTACTCGGCGCAACCGGCGCCGGCGATGAAATCATGCTGCTCGCGCGTCTCCACGCCTTCGGCCAGCACCGACAGGCGCAGTGTGCGCCCGAGCGCCAGGATGGTGTGCGCGATGGCCGCGCCCTGCTGGCCGCCGATGGCATCGCGCACGAAGCTCTTGTCGATCTTGAGCTGGCTGAGGGGCAGCCGGTACAGATAGGAGAGCGACGAATAGCCGGTGCCAAAATCGTCGAGCGAAAAGCGCACGCCGGCGGCCTTGAGCTCCACCATCTTGGCAATGGTGCCCTCGACATCGTTGACCAGCAGGCTCTCGGTCAGTTCCAGCTTCAGGCGATGGGGCGAGGCCCCGGTAGCGGCCAGCACCGTCATGACCTGGGCCACGAAGTCGGCGCGGTACAGCTGGTGGGCGCTGACATTGACAGCCATGGTCAGGTGCGACGTGGCCGGGTCGGCGGCCCAGGAGGCGAGCAGGCTGCAGGCCGTGTGCATGACCCACTGGCCCAGGGGCAGGATCAAGCCGCTTTCTTCGGCCGGCGTGATGAAGTCGTTGGGCGGGACCAGGCCGCGCACCGGATGGTTCCAGCGCACCAGGGCTTCGACCCCGGTCATGGCCCCGCCCACCCGGGCCAGCGGCTGGTAATGCAGCAGGAACTGGCCGCTGGTCAGGCCGCGCCGCAGGTCGTGCTCGAGTGCCACACGGTCGGCCAGGCGTGACGCGATTTCGGGGCTGAACATGGCAAAGCCGTTGCGGCCCGCGGCCTTGGCCTGGTACATGGCCAGGTCGGCGCGCTTGAGCAGTTCGTCGGGGGTGAGTGCTTCGCCATCGAACACCGTGACGCCGATGCTGGCGCTGCTGTACAAGGCGATGCCATCGATGTCGAAGCTGGCCGCAAAGCAGGTCAGCAGCTGCCCGGCTGCGTGGCGCGCTGCCTTGTCGGCAGCCTGCGCTTCGGTGCCCAGGTCATCGAGCACGATCACGAATTCATCGCCGCCGAAGCGCGCCACCAGATCGGTGTTGGTGATGCAGCGGCGCAGGCGTGATGCCACCAGCAGCAGCAGCTGGTCGCCCTTCTCGTGGCCCCGGGTGTCGTTGATGCTCTTGAAGTTATCGAGGTCGATGATCAGGAGGGCGCGGTGGCGCTGCAGCTCGCGGTTGGTGCTGACCGCTTCTTCCAGGCGCGCCAGCAGCAGCTCGCGATTGGGCAGGCCGGTGAGCTTGTCGTAGTAAGCCAGGGCGTGGATTTTGTCCTGCGCCATCTTGCGCTCCCGGATATCGAGGAAATAGATGGCCAGGCCCTCCTCGGACGGATAGGCGCGGATTTCTGTCCACAGGTCCAGGGGCGCGTAATACTCCTCGAACGAGGTGGAGCAGTTGGTGGCGATGGCGCGGTGATATTCTTCGTAATAGCGTCCGCCCACGGCCTCGGGAAAGCGGTCCCAGAGACTGGTGCCCAGCACCTGCTCGCGCGGGCTGTGGAGCAGGCGTTCTGCCACCGAGTTAATGAAGGTAAAGCGCCACTGGCGGTCCACCATCACCACGCCGTCGGTGATGCTCTCGAGCGTGGTGGTGAGGCGGTTGGCGAGCAGGCGGCGTTCGTGGTCGGCGTGCTTGGCCGCATCGATATCCTGCAGGGCGCCTTCCAGGCCGGTCACATTGCCATCGGCGTCGCGCACTGCGTGGGCGGTGGCGCGGATCCATTTACGGGTGCCATCGGTGCGCAGGATCTGGACCTCCTCGTCAAAGGCGATGCCGCGTTCGGCGCAATCGAGATAGACCTGGGTGGCGCGGGCGCGCCATTCGGGTGGGTAGTAGGCCAGGGTGTCGGCGGGCGAGGGCGTGGTCCCGTGCGGCACGCCGTAAATATCGCAGACCTCGTTGGACCAGAAGACGCGGTCGGCCGCCAGGTCCACGATGAAGCCGCCCAGGTGGGCAATGCGGCCGGCAATCTGCACCAGCGTGTCATCGGGAATGCGGGGTATCGCGGAACTGGCGCTGGCGCCTTGCTCGGTCATCTGCATATCCTTGGGGGTAGCGTCCGTACATTGTAACGTTCATTGGGTAATGCTGTTCTTTGTTCAGCGCGCCGCCGCCCCCCAATCAATTTCCTCCCACCAGGGTCAGACCACTTAAACGCCGAAAAATCAATTTCCCACAGGCGGGGTCAGACCACTTAAACGCTGAGAAAGCAACGATTTCAGCAACATTTCATGCCGTGGCGACATAGCGAGCGGCGGAAATTGATTGAGGAATATTGCCTCCGGGCAGCCGGAGGCGAAAGCAGACTTGCGCGGGTCCAGCAGAAGCAGGCTTCCAGGGGCGAACTGTGGCCCCGAATGCGGCCCTCGCCCAGTGACATGGCCGGAGCACGCCGCGAAAAATTGCTTTTCGCGGTTTTAAGTGGTCTGACCCTGGCGGTAGGAAATTGATTTTGGTGCGTTTAAGTGGTCTGACCCTGGTTGGAGGAAATTGATTTGGGATGTTGCCTAAGGGACGTACATCGGTTCTTCGCGGCCGGCCACGTCCACCGCCAGCGACAGCACGCATCCTGTCAGCGGATAGGCGGCGCGCTCGGCGTCGCTGCGGCCATGGCTGGCGCTGGTGATGTACAGGCGCCGCAGGTCGTCCCCGCCAAAGGCCACCATCGTCGGGCAGCGTAGCGGCAGCACGATTTCACGCAGCAGTTCGCCGTCCGGCGAAAAGCGCAGCACGCGCCCGCCCTCGAACATGGCGCACCAATAAGCGCCTTCGCTGTCGACCGCGGCGCCGTCTGGACGCCCGCCATAATTGCTGGTCTTGTCGGCCGAGAACTGGTGGAATGCCTGGCGCTCCGATGCTACGCCGCGCGCGGCATCAAAGGCGTAGCGGTCGACCCGGTGGCTGGTGGTGTCGGCATGGTACATGCTGCGCCCATCCGGCGAAAATCCAAGCCCGTTGGAGTTGGTCATGCCGCCTTCCCACTTGAGGCTGACTTCACCCCTTTCGAGGCAGTACATGGCCGCCGCCTGGCGGTCGCGCGGCTCGTAGATGGTGCCGGCCCAGAAGCGCCCGGCCGGGTCGACGCGCCCGTCGTTGAAGCGCGCCACGCTGCTGTCGTACGGCGCCGGGGCGATGGTGGTGACTTCGCCACTGGCCGTGTCAAGGTGGACGAAGCCGCGCCGCAGCGCCACCACCAGGCCTCCATGCGGATGTAGGGCCAGCGCCGATGGTTCGCTGTCCATCCGCCAGGCGCGGTGTTCGCCCGTCAGCGGGTGCACACGGTGGACCGCAAAGCCGCCTATGTCGACCCAGTAGATGTTGCGCTCGGCCGGGTGCCACAGCGGGCATTCGCCGACCTGCATCGGCGCGGCGTGGACTACTTCAAATTCGTCGCTCATGTTCGTGTTCCTGGTATCAGACGGCAGCCTTGGCCATCTGGATCAATCCGTTGGTGGAACTGTCATGCTGCTCCGGCCGCGCAGTGCCCGTCAATTCCGCTTCGATCTGCTTGGCCAGCACCTTGCCCAGTTCCACGCCCCACTGGTCGAAGCTGTTGACGTCCCAGATCACCCCCTGCACAAAGGTCTTGTGCTCGTACAGGGCAATGAGCGCGCCCAGGGTGTACGGGTTCAGGTACTCCATCAGGATGGTGTTGCTGGGCCGGTTGCCGGGGAAGGTCTTGTGCGGCACCAGGCGCTCGATCTCGTCGCCGGAAAGGCCCTGGGCCCGCAGGTCCTGGCGCACTTCGTATTCCGTTTTGCCGCGCATGAAGGCTTCGGACTGGGCGAAGCAGTTGGCCAGCAGCGCGCTGTGATGGTTCGCATATTCGTGCGCGGGGCGCAGGGCGGCGATGAAGTCGATCGGCGTGATGTCGGTCCCCTGGTGAAGCAGCTGGAAGTAGGCATGCTGGCCATTGGTGCCGCAGTCGCCCCACACGACCGGGCAGGTGGGGGTGTCGACCGGTTCGCCGCCGCGCGTGACACGCTTGCCGTTGCTTTCCATGTCGAGCTGCTGCAGATACGCGGGGAAGCGGTTCAGGTCCTGGTGATAGGGCGCGATCGAGAGCGAGCCGCAGCCGAGGAACTGGCGGTTCCAGAATCCGACCATGGCCAGCAGGACCGGCATGTTCTGCGCCAGCGGCGCCTCCTTGAAATGGGTGTCCATGGCGTGGGCACCGGCGAGCAGGTCGCTGAAGTAGCCGTAACCGACCGACAGCGCCACCGACAGGCCGATGGCAGACCACACCGAGTAGCGCCCCCCCACCCAGTCCCAGAATGGGAACATATTGGCCGGATCGATGCCAAAGGCCTTGATCGCGTCCACATTGGTGGAGACGGCCACGAAGTGGCGCGCCAGCGCATCCTCGGACGCGTGCTGCAGGAACCAGGCGCGCGCGGTCTGCGCGTTCATCATGGTCTCGGTGGTGGTAAAGGTCTTGGAGGCGACAATGAACAGCGTGGTTTCGGGGTTGACCCGGCTCAGCGCCGCATCCATGTCGTGGCCGTCCACATTCGATACAAAGTGCATCGCCAGGCGCGGGTGGGCGTACTGGCGCAGCGCCAGGCACACCATCTTGGGGCCCAGGTCCGACCCGCCGATGCCGATGTTGACAATGTCGGTGATCGGCTTGCCCGTATGCCCGAGCCAGGTCCCGGCGCGCACGTCGTCGGTAAAGCTGCGCATCCGCTCCAGCACTGCGTGAATGTCGTCGCTGATGTTTTTGCCGTCCACGACCAGAGCTTCGCTGCGCGGCGCGCGCAAGGCGGTGTGCAAGACAGCCCGATTTTCGGTAAGGTTGATGCGTTCGCCCCGGAACATCGCGTCGCGCCGCGCTTCCACGCCACGCTCGCGCGCCAGTCCAATGAGCAGTTCAAGCGTGCGCGCGTCGATCCGGTTTTTTGAATAGTCTAGAAACAGTCCGGCGGCATCCACCGTCATGCCCGGGAAGCGGTTGGCGTCGGCGGCGAACAGATCGCGCAGTTGCCACTGGCGGGCAGCGGGGGCAAGCTGGTCAAGCGCCTGGTAGCTGGCGCTGGCGGTAAGGGGGCTGTTGAGCATGGCAGTGTTGAGCTGTTAAGAGATTGTCGAATGATACAGGAGATTTACGTAAATTCACTACAAAACGAATGTAGCTCAATCGCGGATCGCTATCCGAGCAGGAAGAGCTCAGCCAGAGCGATACGGGGTTCGGTGATCCTGTGAGCAGTTGAACGCCGTCATGATCGGTAAAAAAATCCGTGGACTGGCATTTTTGTAGTAAAATTTCACAAAACATATTCATAAGGAATGGCCATGGCCTTGCATCCCGTAGTTGAAGCGGTCACCACCCGGATCATCGAGCGCAGCCGACCGTCGCGCGCTGCCTACCTGGCGCACCTGGACGCGGCGCGTCTGCAGGGGCCGCAGCGCGGCGCGCTGTCGTGTACCAACCTGGCCCACGGTTTCGCGGCCTTTCCTGCCAATGACAAGCTGGTGCTGCGCCAGGTGAAGCAGCCTTCGGTGGCCATCGTGTCGTCGTATAACGACATGCTCTCGGCCCACCAGCCGTTCGAGTCCTTCCCGGCCATTATCAAGAATGCCGTGCGCGAGGTAGGCGCTGTGGCGCAATTTGCCGGCGGCGTGCCGGCCATGTGCGACGGCGTGACGCAGGGACAGCCGGGCATGGAACTGTCGCTGTTTTCACGCGACGCCATCGCCATGGGCACGGCCATCGCGCTGTCGCACAATATGTTCGACTCGGCCCTGTACCTGGGCGTGTGCGACAAGATCGTGCCGGGCCTGTTGATCGGCGCGCTGCACTTCGGCCATCTGCCGGCCGTGTTCGTGCCGGCGGGCCCGATGACGAGCGGGATCTCGAACAAGGAAAAGGCCCGCATCCGCCAGTTGTACGCGCAGGGAAAGGCCACGCGCGAAGAGCTGCTCGAGTGCGAGGCCGGGTCCTACCACGCCGCCGGGACCTGTACTTTCTACGGCACCGCCAACAGCAACCAAATGCTGATGGAGATCATGGGCCTGCACCTGCCCGGCGCCGCCTTCATCACGCCCGGCACGCCGCTGCGCGAGGCGCTCACCGCGGCCGCCGCCAGGCGCGCAGTCGAAATTTCGCAGCAGGGCGGCAGCTACACGCCGGTCGGCCATGTGGTGGACGAGAAGTGCATCGTCAACGCCGTGGTGGGCCTGCTGGCCACCGGCGGCTCCACCAACCATACGCTGCACCTGGTGGCCATCGCCAAGGCAGCCGGCATCATCATCGACTGGAATGATTTCGATGAATTGTCGGCCGTGGTACCCATGCTCACCCGGATCTACCCCAACGGCGACGCCGACGTGAATCACTTCCAGGCCGCCGGCGGCCCGGGCTTTGTCATCCGCGAACTGCTCGACGCCGGCCTGCTGCACGACGATGTGACGACGGTACTGGGCAAGGGCTTGCGCGCCCACTGCGCCGAGCCATTCCTCGATGGGGACCAGGCTTACTGGAAGCCGGTGCCCCAGCTGACCGGCGACGACTCGGTACTGCGGCCCGCCGCGGCGCCGTTCGCCCCGGACGGCGGCATGATCCTGGTTAAGGGTAACCTGGGCCGCGCGGTGATGAAGGTCTCTGCCGTCAAGGAGCAGCACCGCATTGTGGAAGCGCCGGCGCTGGTGTTCAATTCGCAGGAAGACTTCATGCACGACTACCAGGCCGGCAAGCTCGATCGCGACTTCGTGGCCGTGATCCGGTTCCAGGGCCCGCGCGCCAATGGCATGCCCGAGCTGCATGCGCTCACCCCTGCGCTGGCCAACCTGCAGGATGCAGGCCGCCATGTGGCACTGGTGACCGATGGACGGATGTCGGGCGCGTCGGGCAAGGTGCCGGCCGCCATTCACGTGTCGCCCGAAATCCTCGCCGGCGGTCCACTGGGCCTGGTGCGCGATGGCGACATCATTCGTCTCGATGCCACCACCGGCACGCTCGAGGCATTGGTGCCGCAGGCCGTGTGGGCGGCGCGCACCCCCGCCGCGGCCGACCTGACCCCGAATCACATCGGCATGGGCCGCGAGCTGTTTGCGATGTTCCGCTCGGCCATCAGCGAGGCGGAAAAGGGCGCCACGACCTTCCCGCTCCCGTCACCGATCCAGACCACTGTGCAGCTGCACGAAGGCACCGATGTGGGCGACATCGTGCCAGGCTCCGACGAAGACTTCCTCATCAAGAACCCAAAATGACCATGACCCTACTCGACATCATGCGCTCGGCGAGCGTTATCCCGGTAATTGCCATTGACGATCCGGAGCATGCCGTGCCGCTGGCGCAGGCACTGGTGGCAGGTGGTATTCGCGTGCTCGAAGTGACGCTGCGCACCGCGCACGGCCTCGGTGCCATCCGCGCCATGGCGCAGGTGCCGGGCGCCATTGTCGGCGTCGGTACGCTCACCCAGGCCGAGGAATTTACCGCCGCGCGCGACGCCGGTGCGGTGTTCGGCGTCTCGCCGGGCCTGACGCCGGCATTGATCGCGGCGGCGCGCAGCAGCGGCTTGCCGCTGCTGCCGGGCGTGATGACGCCGTCCGAAGTCATGGCCGCGCGCGAAGCCGGTTTCCGCCAGCTCAAGCTGTTCCCGGCAGTGCCGGCCGGCGGCGTGGGCATGCTCAATGCCATTGGCGGCCCGCTGCCCGACGTCACGTTCTGCCCCACGGGCGGCATTTCGATCGAGACTGCGCCGCAGTTTTTGGCTTGCAAGAACGTGGCCTGCGTGGGCGGTTCCTGGCTCACGCCAAAGGACGCGATCCAGGCCGGTAACTGGGCCCATATCACGGAACTGGCACGCGCGGCATCGGCCTTGCGCGCCTGAGTCTTAAGGCGTGGCACCACGGCCGCTGGATAGGATGGACCAGATGCCAGGGCCGCAGCCGGCCTTGCATGCTTCACCCTGGCCACTCGCTGCTGCGGCGGCGGGCGGCCGGGGCTGGTGCCAGTCCCACCTGACTCCCAGTAGCAGGATGGCGCCATGATCTTGCCTGTTCGCCGCCGGCGGGTTCCCGGCTGGCGCTTCCTGACCGAAGGCGAAGTCGCCATGGCGTCGCTGCTGTTCAAGGATGCCGTCGACTACAGGCGCGTGCGCATCCACCGCCGGCGCTACATGCCTTTCCAGCCCAGTAACTGCGCGATGACGCCGAACGGTGCCATGTACTTTCATGGGTCGTGCTTTCTCGATGATTTTGCCGTGGGCACGGAACATGCGCGCCACTGGTTCATGCACGAGATGGTGCATGTCTGGCAGCACCAGCTGGGCTATGCCGTGCGCGCCCGCGGGGCGATTCGCCTTGGCCTGCCCTATCACTACGACCTGGACCCCGGCAAGACGCTGGCCGACTACAACATGGAAGCGCAGGGTGACTTGCTGGCCGACTTTTTCGTGCTGCGTCATCTCGGTTCGGCAGCTTCCATGCGCCAGCGGCGCTATGCGGACAGCCTGGCGTTGTACCAGCAGGTACTTGGCCATTTTCTTGCCCACCCCGCCAGCAGGGACAATCTGCCGCGCGATTGTGGACGCCTCCTGACTTTCTTCAAGCGTTCGACGCGGCACGCCCCATAGTGCCGATGCTTCCCCACGGGCCGAAGTGATTGCTCCTGCCGCAACGGGTGCAAGAGGTGCACGAGGTGGTCATCGCGCCCTGCCGCCCGCCCCACCTACTTACGGCAGCAAGTTCCATCCGAGCGGGCGCGGCGTGATCGACTGCGCCCGCCGCAGGCCCTGGCCTGCTCAGCTTTTCAAGGTGGCCAGCTGCGCCTGGGCATCCGATTTTTGTTTGGGGTTCAGCCCCGGCGTGGCGGCCAGCGCCTTTTCAAAGGCGGCAACTGCCTTGGCTTTCTCGCCCAGTGCCTGCTGCGACTGGCCCAGCCGGTAGTGAATGTAGCCGCGCGCATGCTTGGCCAGCAGCGCTTCGAATGCCACCACCGCTTCGCGATGGCGCCCTTGTTCCTGGCGCACGCGCGCCGTCATGAAGGCCGCCTGCTCGCTCTCGGGATACAGGCGCGCCGTTGTCTGCACGATGCGTTCGGCGTCCGCCAGTTTTTTCTCGCTCATGAATTTGCCGGCGATCGAGACCAGCAAGCCTTCGTGGCGCTCGGCCAGCTCCTCGTCGCCGCCCGGACGCGCAGCATTGGCGGTGGCTTCAGCCTTTGCCAGGTTGCCGCCGTGGAGGTCGATCATGCCCTGCATGATGCGCGCGCCTTCAGGCGACAGCGCCGCGGTCTTTCCCGCCAGGTCCACGGCTTTGCTACTGCCGCCGCCCGCAATCGATGGCGCCATCAGGTAAAACTGGAGCAGCGAAAAACGGGCGTCGAGGTTGCGCGGGTCCAGTTCGACCGCTTTCTGGAAGGCGCCGCGGATGTCGCCAGCGTAGCCGATGGCCGACAGGATGCCGCCGGCCATGGCTTTCCAGCCGAGCATCTGGCCCAGCGCCAGATGGCACGGGGAGTGGGATGGATGGCGGCGTACGCACTGCTCCGCATAACCGATCGCTTCCGGGATGCGGGCCTGGTTGCCGCCGCCGGCAATGGCGGAACTGCGCGCTACCAGCGCGTCGGCGTTGGCCGGTTCCCTGGCCAGCCTGGCTGCGGCCGCGCGTTCGACGTCGGCATATTTGCGCGCTTTCATGAGCGCGCTGTATTCATTGGTGCCGGCGCTGGCGCTGGCGGTGGATAACAACAGGACGGTGGCGGCGAGCAGGGAAGGGTTCATGGGCCTTGAAAGTAGCGAGGACGATGCGCGGCCAGGGTGGCCGCGCTGCGGCCTTCAGGATACTGTACTAACGCGCTTGCGCGCCAGTAGCAGCAAGCCCACGCCCATCAGTGCCAGGCTGCCGGGTTCCGGCACTTGCACGGGAGGCGGCAGGCCGCCCGCGCCGGCGCGGGTGACATTGTCGAGGATAAGGAACTGGGCCGGTGTGGAAAACGACACCGAGGTAAAGGCGGTGTCCGATACCCAGCCTCGGAAACGCAGATTTCTGCGCGCTTCGGTGCGCACGACTGTGTCGATGCCGTCGATGGTGACAGTGACCGCAGCGCCGGGATTGAGGGTGCCGAAATCGGCCGCAAAGGCGTGGGTGGGCGCGAAGGACAGGGTCGCGACATTGCCCAGTAATAGCACGGCGCCGCTGTTCCACTGGTAGAGATCGGGCGCATATCCGGGGTCGACCATAAAGGCCAGCTCAGGATAGCGGATGCCGTTGAAGGTCGCTTCGCTCAGCGACAGGAAGCTATTTTCGGGAGCAATATAAGGCTCGACGATTTGCGACGTGGTGGCATCGTTAAATGCTGTTTTGCTGTCATAGACAACCAGGGCGGCATTGGCGCTGCACATGAACAGGGCGCCAATAGCTGCGCATAGGAAATTTCTTGTTTTCATGGAATGGCCTGCGTAAAGTGAGTACCGAGACTAAGCAATCTCCGTACCAGTCGACGCGATGGCCCTGTTTAAGCCGATTTGCCTTGTTGAGGCGCAATCGATGATAAAGAAATGTAAAGCTATTCGACAGTCACTCGGCATAACTCATGCACTCCGATAATGTTGTTGAGTCTCAATTCAAACAGATCCAGCAAGTGGGGATCTCCCACTCGCACCCGCAAATGCACAGCGTTGTTGCGCTCCTTGTTATGCACGCGCAGTGCGCCAAGGTGCAGGCCGCCCCGTCTGGCCGTGGCCAGCACGGCCTCCAGGATATCGAGTGTACAGTCCGGTTCTAGCAAAAAAGTCAGGTCAGCATTCATGAGGAAAGGATACGGCGGCCGCGCCGGAATAGGCTTTCAAAACCTGTGTCGATGCCCAGAAAATAGAGAAGGAGGTTCTGCCGTTGCGGTAAACTGAAGAAGGATCTTCTTTTTAGGGAAAAGGAATGGAAAAAACTGTCGATCTGGACGAAATAGATAGAAAGATATTGCGAGAGCTGCGGCGCGACGGGCGCCTGTCCAATGCCGGCCTGGCCGAAAAAGTGGGCTTGTCGGCCTCCCCATGCTGGAACCGCGTGCGGCGGTTGGAAGAGCAAGGCGTGATTGAGGGTTACACGGTGCTGCTCAATCAGCAGGCGCTCGGGGTGCCGGACACGGTCATGATCGAGGTGACGCTGGACCGCCACGACGACGACACCTTCGCGCGCTTTGGCCAGGCGCTGGCGGACATGCCCGAGGTGCTGGAAGCGTATCTGCTCACCGGCGAATACGATTACCTGATCAAGGTGGCCGTGGCCGGCACGGCCGGCTATGAAGAATTCTTGCGCCGCAAGCTGTACAAGCTGCCCGGCTTGCGCCACAGCCGCTCAACGTTCGTGCTGCGCAGGCTCAAACAGGCCCATTCGCCGGAACCGTAACGCCCCGCGCGCCCGGCACGCCGGGCATGCCTGGTGCCGGGCCCACGGCGTGCAAGACTACACAGTTGCGCCCGGCATGCTTGGCAGCGTACAGGGCCCGGTCGGCAGCGCCGAGCAGGGCGGCGGTATCGGCCCCGTCCTCGCCACTGGCCCGGGTGGCCACGCCCACGCTGATGGTCACGTGGTCGGCATGGCCAGCCATGTCGTGCGCGATATTGAGGCTGACAATCTTGCGCCGCATGGCTTCGGCCATGGCCACGCTCTGCTCGGCATCCATTTCTGGCAGGATCACGGCAAACTCTTCGCCGCCGTAGCGGGCGATCAGGTCGAGCGGGCGCTGCAGCATGGCCGCCAGCGCCGTGGCCACGCGCACCAGGCAGGCGTCGCCCTGCTGGTGGCCATAATGGTCGTTATAGGCCTTGAAACTGTCGATGTCGAGCATGAGCAGCGACAGCGGCGTGCCGGCCCGCTTGGCGCGGCGAATTTCCTTGTCCATGGCGACGTCGAAATGGCGCCGGTTGGCAATGCCGGTCAAGCCGTCGGAAAACGTTTGCGAGCGCAGTTCCAGCGCCTGGTCGCGCAGCAACTGTTCGCGGTGAACCGCCACGCTCACATCGGTGATCTGGATCAGGCACAGGCGCCCGGCGCCGGCGCTGCTGAGCGGGGTGACGGCCACGGCCTGCTGCATGCGTTCGCCACTGGCGGCCGCTGCCGCGCTGCTGTAGAGCTCGAACGGTGCCTTGTGCAGGGTTTGCGACAGCAGCGAGGGCAGGTTGTCGCGCAAGGCCTGGCGCACGGCCCCTTCGATGCGCTTGCCTTTGAGGGCGGGGAAGGTGGCGAAAAAATCCTGGCCCAGCACGGCGTCGGCCCGGTGCGTGGCATGCCGGTCCATCCAGCTGTTCCACAGCACCACCCGGCCCTGCTCATCGAGTCCGATGATGCCCAGGTTGACGGCATCGAGCACGTCTTCCAGCACGCCCAGGCGTGTGGTGTCGCTGTCCCCCATCAGCCCGGTCCCGTGATCGTGGCCAGGTAAATGTCGAGCTGCTCCTGCAAGTCTTGTAGCGCCGTCATGTCGAGGATGAATGCCACGTAGCCGTGGATCTGGTGCGTTTCCAGGATGAAGTCGATATGCAGCATGAGCACGATGGTGTCTGGCTGCTGCCCGTGCACGCCGATGATTTCTTCGCTCGTGCCCACGTGGTACTGGGGGAGCGAGCCGGACAGTTCCTGGGACAGGATGTTGGCCAGCGTGCCCACGCAGGAATTGAGAATGATGTTGCCGATCTCGCTCATGGCCTCCTGTTCCATTTCGGTCAGCTCCTTGAGGGGAACTGATTCGCCCACCATGAGTCGAACGATATCGAGGCTCTTATCCTCGGGGAACATGAGCATGGCTTCGGTGGAAAAGGCACCCTGGTAGCGCTGGCTCACGCCGCACACGCGGGCGCGCTCGCGGTGCCCCAGCATGGCCGCCGCATCTGCCCGGCTCAGGAAGGAAATGGACGGCACCGACATCGTGACCGGCTCGTTGACGATTTCGCTCATCGCGCTGGCAGCGTGGCCGACGCCGATATTGAAAATCTCAACCAGGGCGTCGTGCTGGAGTTCGGTGAGCTTGAACATGGCTAGTCCGGGGCAAGGGCGCCAATGAGGGCGTGAATGCGGCTTTCAGTGATCGGCTTTTCCATGAAGGCGATGCCCAGGTCGGCGGCGCGGTTGCGCGTGGCGTTCTGCACGTTGGCTGTGACAAGGGAAATATGCGCCTGCGGGCACAGGCTGCGCAATTGCTCGGCTGCGGCCATGCCGCCCATGCCGGGCATGTTCACGTCCACCATGATCAGTGTGGGCGCCATGCCCGCCACCTTTTCCAGCGCTTCTTCGCCGCTTGCCGCTTCCTCCACCGTCCAGCCCGGACGGGCGCTGAGGATGAACTGGCGCGCCATCATGCGCGACACCCGGCTGTCGTCCACGACCAGAACTGTCTTGTTGTCGCTCATTGTGCAATCCCCGCATATTCTTTGTGCATGACACATTTTCGCATAAATTTCCCCGCGTGAATGGCTAAAACCCCATCGCTTGCCCGGCCCCGTGTGACGTTCATGCATCTAAGAAAGCGAAATTGCCGCCGGAATGTGATCGGGCGGTGTCCAATCCGCTAAAATGGCGCATTCTGCATTTTTTTTGGCATACGGCCAGCTGATCATGACTCAAGACGAACTCAAGCAAGCGGTAGCGAAAGCTGCCATTCAGTATGTGATCGATGGCGAAATCATCGGCGTGGGCACCGGCTCTACGGCCAATTTCTTCATAGACGAGCTTGCGAAGATCAAGGACCGGATCAAGGGGACGGTGGCCTCGTCCGAAGCAACGGCGGCCCGCCTGCGCGGCCACGGCATGACCGTGTATGACCTCAATGAGGTGAGCGAGATCGCGGTCTACATCGATGGCGCGGACGAAATCACCCCTGCCGGTGCCATGATCAAGGGCGGCGGCGCCGCGCTCACGCGCGAGAAAATCGTGGCCTCGGTATCGCGCCAGTTTATCTGCATTGCCGACGGCTCCAAGCTGGTCGATGTGATGGGCAGGTTCCCGCTGCCGGTGGAAGTGCTGCCGATGGCGCGCAACGCCGTCATGCGCCAGTTGACGGCGCTGGGCGGCCAGCCGCGCCTGCGTCTGAAGGCGGGCAGCGACCAGGCTTTTATTACCGATAACGGCGGCGAGATCCTGGATGTGGCCGGTCTGCACATTACCGATCCGGCCGCGCTGGAAACCGGGATCAACCAGATCGTTGGCGTCATCGCCAACGGCTTGTTCGCGCGCCGCGGCGCCGATGTGTGCCTGCTTGGCACGAGCGAAGGCGTCAGGACGCTGACCTTCGCCTGACCGTGCTGTAACCTTTACTGTAGCCCTTTATTTTCCGGGAAAAACCATGAAGCGATTGATCGTCCTGATGTGCGCCGTCTTACTGGGTGGATGCGCCATGCGCTCCGGCCCCATGCCGGTCTGGGATCCTGCTCTCAAGAGCGCGATGGAAGCGACGCAAAAGGATGGCATCGAACGGGTTCCCTACCGTTCGGGCGTGTCGTCAGTAACGGTGGAGCGCATGGCAGCAGCGGTCGGCTGCAAGGGCGGGCAGGGCGCCGGCCTCATGACCAAGCCGGGTCCGGTTGAAATCTATCGCATGATTTGCGACAACAAGCAGGTGTACATGGCCCGCTGCGAATTCCGTCAGTGCCGGCCGATGATGGCCAATTCGCGCGGATAGCAAAAACGCCGCTGCCCGCTAAGCGCTCGGGCGTGGTCCGACTGCGACCGTCACCGGGATGGCCGTCTTCATGGCTCCAGAGTGGCAGGGCGTCCATGCGTTTCGCACGGTGTTTCATTGGCGCTGAGTGCCCGCTGGCGGCAGCCTGCCTGGCCAGATCGGTCAAGCGTCAAGGGTCAAGGGTGCCAGGGACCTGTTCAGTCACGCCGGGACCAGCAGGTAATTCATGCTTTATTGATTGCCCGGGCCGGGTTGCCCGCCACGGTCACGCCGTCGGCCACGTCGCGCGTGACGACCGCGCCGGCGCCAATGATGGCGTGGTCGCCAATCGTCACGCCCGGTAATATCAGCGCTCCTGCGCCAATCCACACGTTATTGCCAATGACAACCGGGCGGCCGTACTCGAGGCCCTGCATGCGTAGTGCCGGCTCGCGCGGATGGTCGGCGGTCAGGATCTGCACCCCGGGCCGATCAAGGTCATGTCGCCAATGGTCACGGCGACCACGTCCAGGATCACGCAATTGAAATTGATGAAAACCCCGTTGCCCACGCTGATGTTGTAGCCGTAGTCGCAATGGAAAGGCGCTTTGATGATGACGTCGTCGCCCACGCGGGCGAAGCGCTCGGTGAGCAGGGCGTACGCCTGGTCGCGCGTGAGGCCGGCGCGCAGGTTGTAGGCGTCCATCCACCCAGCGGCAGCGGCCTGGTCGGCGCGCAATTCGGGATCCGTGGCCGAGTAAAACTCGCCGCGCAGCATTTTTTGCTTTTCAGTCGAGGTCATCGAGGTTGCATTCAACAGTCGAGCATTGGCCGCGCGGCGCGGCAGATTTACTCTGCCGGCGGGACGTAACCCATGGCGGCGTCGGCCCCTTCGCCAAAGAAGTGCTTTTCCATTTGCGTGGCCAGGTACTTGCGGGCGCGCTGGTCGGCCAGGTTCAGGCGGTTTTCATTGACCAGCATGGTCTGGTGCTTGAGCCAGGCAGCCCATGCTTCTTTCGAGACCGATTCGTAGATCCGCTTGCCCAGTTCGCCCGGGTAAGGGGGGAAATCGAGGCCTTCGGCTTCCTTGTTCAGTTTGATGCATTGAACGGTGCGCGCCATGTGTGCTCCTAAAGCTTGGTGTGAAAAGCCATGATTATAAAGCCATGTGCCGCTGTGCCTATAAGGACTTGATCAGTACCTGGGACTTGCGCTGCCAGTTGTACATGTGCTGGCGGTCCTTGGGCAGTGCATCGACCGTGGCGGGCATGAAGCCGCGCTTCTTGAACCAGTGCGAGGTGCGGGTGGTGAGCACGAACAGCTGCTTGATGCCGAGCGCGCGCGCGCGGTTTTCCACGTGCTTGAGAATACGCTCGCCGTCGCCCTGGGCCTGTACTTCCGGGTTCACCGTCAGGCACGCCATTTCGGCCATCTTTTCGGCCGGGAATGGGTACAGCGCGGCGCAGCCGAAGATCACGCCATCGTGCTCGATGACGGAGAAGTTATCGATTTCGCGCTCGATCAGTTCCCGTCCGCGTTTGACCAGCGTGCCGTCGGCTTCGAGCGGTTCGATCAGTTTGATGATGCCGCCCACGTCTTCAATGGTCGCCATGCGCAGCGACTCCAGGTTCTCGTGCGAGATCATGGTGCCCACGCCGTCGTGGGTGAACAGTTCGAGCAGGGCCGAGCCGTCCATTTCAAACGGCAGGATGTGGGCACGCGGCACACCGCTGTTGCAGGCCTTGATGGCGTGCTGCAGGTAGAACGCGGCGTCGGACGGCAAAAAGCCCGCCTGCAGCACGGCTTCCGCCTGGTGCGACGACAGCTCGCGGATTTCCACCTCGGCCTCGTCGCGCATCATCGGCGTTTCGGTAATGAAGACGATTTTGTCGGCGTGCAGGGCAATGGCGGCCGACACGGCCACGTCTTCCATGGTCAGGTTGAAGATCTCGCCGGTCGGCGAAAAGCCCAATGGCGAGAGCAGCACCACGCTGTCGGTGGCCAGGATGGCGTGGATGGTCTCGGCGGCGACCTTGCGCGTCATGCCGGTCAGTTCGAGGTCGACCCCGTCGATCACGCCAAGCGGGCGCGCGGTGACGAAATTACCTGAGATGATGCGGATGGCAGCATGGGCCATGGGCGTGTTGGGCAAACCCTGGCTGAACGCCGCTTCAATGTCCAGACGCAGTTCGCCGGCGGCTTCCTTGGCGCATTCGAGCGCCGCGGTGTCGGTAATGCGGATGCCGTTATGGAAGCGGCCTTCGACATTACGCAGCGCCAGCTGCTCGGCTACCTGGGGACGCGAGCCGTGCACCACCACCACGCGGATGCCCAGGGCCACGAGCAGTGACAGGTCCTGCGCCAGGACGGGCAGGGCGCCGGCCGTGACGAGTTCTCCCGGGAAGGCGATGACGAAGGTCTTGCCGCGAAAGGCGTGGATATACGGCGCGACGGAGCGCAGCCACTGGACGAATTGGTTAAAGGTTTCCATTTGGCGCATTATAATTCGCTGCGCGTCTTGCGCACCTAAATACGTAAAAAACAATGTCAGAACAGAGCAAGAAGCCACCTTCCGCCACAGCGCAGCCACAACGGTCCGGCGCCACCCGGCCTGCCGGCGCTGCCAAGACGCCCGCTCCGGGCGGGCGGCATGGCGAAGTCCGCGCGCCGCAGGCCAGCACCTCGCCCGTGGTCCGGGACGGTCTGCGCGCACCGGCACGCTCGCCGCAAGGTGCGACCTCGCACGCGGCCAAGGATGGCCAGCGCGCCGAGTCGCGCCCACCGCAGGGCGGCAGCGGCGGCGGGCCGCGCGATGACCAGCGTGGGCAGCGGCCAGCCAGACATGGTGGCACGGGCCCGGCGGAGCGGCAGCCGGGGGGAGGGGCGATCAATCCCGTGATCGCCGAGCGCCTGGCCGAAGCGCGCGCTGGCCTGGCGCGCGGACCGCAGGAGCCGGCTGCATCCGGCGACGCGCCGGCGCCGGCTGGCGCAGGTCAGCAGCGCCCGGGCGGCGCGCGTGGGGCGCGCGAGCGCCAGGGCGGTACGCCCGCAGCGGGCGAGCAGCCGGCGCGCGATGGTGGGCGCGATGGTGGGCGTAATGGTGACCGCAATGGTGACCGCAATGGTGGCCGCGAAGGCCGGGCGCCCCGTACCCGGGCGGCGGGCGAGAGCGCCGCGCGCCAGGTGGTGCGCACGCCGCTGCCACCGATTACCTTTCCGGAAGACTTGCCCGTCTCCGGGCGCCGGGCCGAAATCGCCAGGGCGCTGACGGAAAACCAGGTAATCATCGTTTCCGGCGAAACCGGTTCCGGCAAGACCACCCAGCTGCCCAAGATTTGCCTGGAGCTGGGGCGCGGCCAGAACGCGCTGATCGGCCACACCCAGCCGCGCCGCATTGCCGCGTCTTCCACTGCCAAGCGCATCGCCCAGGAACTGGGCACGGCGCCGGGCGAGCATGTGGGCTTCAAGGTGCGCTTTACCGATACGCTCAAGCCGGGCGCCTGGGTCAAGCTCATGACCGACGGTATCCTGCTGGCTGAAACGCAGACCGACCCGCTGCTCAAGAACTACGACACCATCATCATCGACGAAGCGCACGAGCGCAGCCTGAATATCGACTTTTTGCTTGGCTACCTCAAGCAGCTGCTGCCGCGCCGTCCTGACCTGAAGGTGATCATCACCTCGGCCACCATTGACGCAGAACGCTTTGCCCGCCATTTCGGCACGCCCGGCAAGCCGGCACCGGTCATCGAGGTATCGGGCCGCCTGTACCAGGTGGAGGTGCGCTACCGCCCGGTGGACCGCGACCCAGTGCTGACCGGTGCTCCCGACAGCGGCAAGCCCATGCCCAAGGCCCAGGCGGCGCGCGAAAAGCGCGACCTGATGGATGCGGTGATTGACGGGGTGGACGAAGTGGCGCGCCTGGGTTCCGGCGACGTGCTGGTGTTCCTGCCGGGCGAGCGCGAGATTCGCGACTGCGCCGAAGCGCTGCGCAAGCACCACCCGCCCCATGTCGAAATCCTGCCGCTGTTTGCCCGCCTGTCGGTGGAAGAGCAGGAACGGGTTTTCAAGATCACCAATGCGCGCCGCATCGTGTTGGCTACCAATGTGGCCGAGACTTCGCTCACCGTGCCGGGCATCCGCTACGTGGTCGACGCTGGCCTGGCGCGCGTGAAGCGCTACAGCTTCCGCAACAAGGTCGAGCAGCTGCAGATTGAGCCGATCGCGCAGTCGGCCGCCAACCAGCGCGCCGGCCGCTGCGGCCGCGTGGCCGACGGCGTGTGCATTCGCCTGTACGAAGAAGACGACTTCAATCAGCGGCCCAAATTTACGGAGCCGGAAATTTTGCGCTCGTCGCTCGCTGCCGTCATCCTGCGCATGAAGTCCCTGCACCTGACGGACGTGGAGACCTTCCCGTTCATCGAGCCGCCCCAGGGCCGGGCGATTGCAGACGGCTACCAGCTGCTGCAGGAGGTGGGCGCGGTGGACGAATATAACCAGCTCACGCCACTTGGCACCAAGCTGGCACGCCTGCCGCTGGACCCGCGCGTAGGCCGCATGATCCTGGCGGCGCTGGACAACGCCTGCCTGACCGAAATGCTGATCATCGCCGCTGCGCTGTCGGTGCAGGACCCGCGCGACAGGCCGCTGGAACACCAGCAGGCTGCCGACGAAGCGCACAAGAAGTTCGCTGACGAAAAATCCGAGTTCACGACCTACCTCAAGATCTGGCGCTGGTTCGAGGACGCCATCGAGCACAAGAAAACCAATCGGCAGCTGCAGGAAACCTGCCGCAGCAATTTCCTGTCCCAGGTGCGCCTGCGCGAATGGCGCGACGTGCATTCGCAGCTGCTCACCATCGTCAAGGAGCAGGGCTGGCGCCTCAATGAGATCGCGGCCACGTATGAAAACCTGCATACGGCGCTGCTCACGGGCCTGTTGGGCAATATCGGCTTCAAGTCGGACGATGAACCGGGCGCCGGCTACCTGGGCGCGCGCGGGATTCGCTTTCATGTGTGGCCCGGTTCATCGCTCATCAAGAAGCCGGGCAAGTGGATCATGGCCGCCGAGCTGGTGGAGACGACGCGCCTGTATGCGCGCTGCGTGGCCAACATCCAGCCCGAGTGGATCGAGCGCGTGGGCGCCCATTTGCTCAAAAAATCGTGGGGCGAGCCGCGCTGGGAGAAGCGCCAGGCGCAGGTAACTGCGTCCGAACGCGCCACCTTGCACGGCATTGTGATCTACAGCCAGCGCCGCATCAATTACGGCCAGATGAACCCTGCCGAGTCGCGCGAGATTTTCATCCGCGACGCGCTGGTGGGTGGCGACTACGACACGCGCGCCCCGTTCTTCGCCCACAACCACAAGCTGATCAAGGAAATCGAAAACCTTGAGCACAAGTCGCGCCGGCTTGATGTGCTGGTCGATGATCAGCTCATTTTCGCGTTCTACGACAAGCTCGTCCCTAAGGATATCGTCAATGGTGCCGGGTTTGAAAAGTGGCACAAGGACGCGACCTTGGCAGAACCGAAGCTGCTGTTTTTGAATCGCGAAGAATTGATGCGCCACGAAGCTGCGGGCGTGACCACGGAGCTGTTCCCGAAGATGATGTCGGTGACCGGCATTGAGATGCAGCTGACGTATCACTTCGAGCCAGGCAGCGTGCGCGATGGCGTGACGCTGTCAGTGCCGCTGTTTGCGCTCAACCAGCTGCCACGCGAGCGCATGGAGTGGCTGGTGCCGGGCATGTTGAAGGAAAAGGTGCACCTGCTGCTCAAGTCCCTGCCGCAAAAGCTGCGCCGCCATTGCGTGCCGCTGCCCGACTACGCGGCCAGGTTTTGCGAGCGGGTACACGAAGCAGGCACATTCGGCCGGGGTGACCTGATCGATGCCATCATCGCCGACATCCGCGCACAGACCTCGCTGATGGTGCTCACCAGCGACTTCAAGGCCGAGACCCTGCCGCCGCATCACTTCATGAATTTCAAGGTGATCGATGAACACGGCCGCCAGCTGGACATGGGGCGCAACCTGGCCACGCTGCAGGCCGAATTTGGCGGTCAGGCGCGCCAGAGTTTCCAGAAGCTGGCCGAGGTGTCGGCACCGGCACAGGGCACGCCTGCCGCTGCTGTCTCGGGCAAGGTGAAGCCTGCCGCGCCCGGCGCATCGGCCCGGCCGGAGACGGTCAAGGCCAGCGCGCCCAATGTCAGCCAGCACGTTGGGCTGACATCGTGGACGTTTGGGGAACTACCGGAACTGCTGGAAATCGTGCAGGGCAAGCTGACGCTGATCGGCTTTCCGGCGCTGGTGGACAAGGGAACCCACTGCGACCTGGAAGTGTTTGACGACCCCACTGTGGCCGCGCGCACCCACCGCATCGGCTTGCGGCGCCTGTTCGCGCTGCAGTTCAAGGAACAGCTCAAGTTTGTGGAAAAGAACATACCGGGCATGCAGCAGATGGGCATGCAATTCATGGCCATGGGTTCGCAAGAGGAACTGCGCGACCAGATCATCCAGAAAGCGATCGATATCGCCTGCCTGCAAGATCCCCTGCCCACGGACGCAGCATCGTTCAACAAACGCAAGGATGAAGGCAAGGCGCGTTTGACGCTCCTGGTCAATGAAATCGCGCGCCTCGTGTCGCAGGTGCTCACCGAGTTCCACGGTCTGCCCAAAAAGCTGCAAAACATTAATCCCCAGGCCGCCGCGGATATTCAGTCACAGCTGCAAGGGCTGGTGCACAAACGTTTTCTCATTGAAAACGAGTATGCGCAGCTGGCGCATTTCCCGCGCTACCTCAAGGCGATTAATGTGCGCCTTGAAAAGATGCGGGGCGACGTCAGCCGCGACACAAAACTGATGGCGGAGTGGACGCAATCTGCCAGCCATTTCATGCGCGCAGTCAAGGATCGGATGGCAAGCAAGAATACCGATCCGAAGATGGTGGAGTTTCGCTGGATGCTCGAAGAATTGCGCGTCTCCTTGTTTGCCCAGGAGCTGCGTACGCCAATGCCGGTGTCGGGCAAGCGCTTGCAGAAGGTGTGGGAGTCGATGCAGCGCTAGTGTCAGCGCGTCCTTAACCGGCCAGCGGCAGTGCAGGCGCCGACCAGGCGCCTGGGTTGGTGCCGGCACCCGCGCTCGCGCTGCCGCGAGCCGTCATGCTCGTTCCCTGCGTGGCGTTTAATGCCGCGCCCCCATGCCTGATCCGGCGCCGCCCCGCGTGCCGGCGCCGGTCCTGGCCATAGGCATGCCGCTGCTCGTGGCGTCGGTCCCGTAAAACGCATGGACCTGGCTGGACCAGCCCATGTCGCTCATGTCTGGCCACGCGTCGGGGTCAAAGCCCGGTGCGTTCTGGAGCCGGTCCTTGTCGACGTTGAGCACAAAGCGCTTGTTGACGGTGTCGAGCTGCAAGGCTTGCCATGGAACGGCAAACAGTTTTTCCCCCAGGCCGAGAAAGCCGCCAAAGGCCAGCACCGCATAAGCTACCTGACCGGTGCGCATGTCGAGCATGATTTCTTTGATGTCGCCGAGGTTTTCATCCTGGGCGTTGACCACGTTGTCCCCGATGAGGGTGTCAGCCCCCATCAATGCCGGGCCCGGCCCGTCCCCCATCTTACTGTACATGCCGTAGCGATCGCGTTCTGCATAACTCATCTTGCTCTCCCGAGTGGTTGGTTGTAGTGCCTACACTAGGCGCACACCCCGGGCCGGGTTTGAGATAGCTCAATCGGGCGGGGTAGGCGCGGGCGCGGGCGGCGGTGGGCTCGACCATTTGGCATAGCGCTGCCCACCACGCTGTTGCTTTATTGCAGAATTGGCAGCTTATGCGTGATAGCGCACAGTTGCGCTCATTTCCTTCGAGATATTCTTGATCAAACCCTGGAGAACTTCATGCAATTCGTGTCCGCTCGCTGCAGCAACCCTGGCCCCCTGGCCAAGACCATTCCTACCACCTCGTTTGTCGCGTCGCTGCTGGCCCGGCTGTCTGCGGCCAGGTTTCGATGGTAAAGAAGGCTGCCAATCCCTGGCTGCGCGGCTTGCTGCGTGCCGGGAAGCAGCAACAGCGCGCATTGAGTCGCGTGTTCACGGCCATGGCGGCGGCGCCCAAGCCCGCGCGTGCCACGGCCCGGCCGATACCAAAACCGAAGGCGAAGCGAGTGGCCACTGCGCCGCCGCGCGCGTCTGGCACGGCTGGCGGCGCTGCTGCCGGCACGGCCACCGGTGCGCCTGGCGCCTCGGCTCCACCGATCGGCAAATGGCTTGCGTCCCATTTCACGGGCCCGGCCGACAATAATGCTGTACGACGCCTCAGCTACTGGCTTTACCTTCCCGACAACCCTCCCACACCGCAGGCGCTCCCGCTGATCGTCATGCTGCACGGTTGCGACCAGAGCGCCACCCAGTTTGCCGATGGCACAAGGATGAACCAATGGGCGCAAAAGCTTGGCTATGCGGTGCTGTATCCGCAACAATCACGCGCCGGCCATCCGCACCGTTGCTGGAAATGGTATGACCGCGCCACCCAGCAGGGCGGCGGCGAAGTGGGCTTGATTGTGGGGATGATTGGCAAGGTCATGGCCCAGTATCCTGTCGACCGCCAGCGCATTTATATTTCCGGACTCTCGGCCGGTGCCGGCATGGCGCACATTGTCGCGCTCCATCATCCGGACCTGTTCGCCGCCATTGGCTTGCATTCCGGCCCCCTGTTTGGCGCGGGACACAGCACGCTGGGAGCCCTGGGCGTGATGAAGCATGGCGCCAGCCACCGGGTGGACAGTGCCATCGAGGAAATCCTGCTCAAGAGGCCCGGCTTCCCCGCGCTGCCCACCATGCTGATTCAGGGCGAAGACGATGACGTGGTCCGCCCTGTCAATCAGATCCAGCTCATGCGGCAGGCCCAGCTGGTCAACCGCATGGACCCGGCGCAGCTGCAGTTTGTCACCGCCACCCGGGCTGCCACCCGGGCCAGCAATCCGCACAGCATCCATGACACCCGCCGCGGCAACAAGACGATCCTGCGGGTGGCGCGCATTGACAAGCTCAAGCACGCTTGGAGCGGGGGCGACGCGCGCCTGAACTACAATTGCGCAACCGGTCCCGACGCCAGCAAGATGCTGCTCGATTTTTTCAGCCGCCACCGCCGCGCCTGACACCGGCCCCCTCACTGGGCACGCAGCACCAGCCGGCTGATGCGCTCACCCTTGCCGAAATTGATTTCCACCAGCAACGGCCTGCCACCGCATGGTGCGCGGTATATATACATGCGCTCTTCGCCTTTGGTCCGGCGGCTGAGCAGCTGAAGCTGCGGCATGGCGCCACAACTGCGCAATGCCACACCCATGGCCTGCAGCTGCGCCGGGGGCAGGGCGCCAAGTGCGTTGTCGGTCAGTGCTGAGCGCGGCAGCTGCTCCTGCGCCACGGCCTCCAGCACCGATTGAACCTGCCGGGTGACATCGGGTTCCCTGTCTTCGATTGAGGCAGGTGCCAGCGCCACTGGCTTCTGGGCTTGCGCGCAGGCAGCCAGGACCAGGGATGCCAGCAGGGCCGTAGGTAGATGTCGCATGCCATGACCTTGTCGGAAGAAACACCCATCCTAGTACACATGGCAGGCGATTCGCTTGCCATGTCTTAAATTCGACACCCAACGGTACTTTTGTCCAAATTCAACTTGTTTAGACAACTTTGGGAAAGGCCGTCCTATACTCGCCGGATGCGAGCGCAGCTGTGCTCGATACCCCAATAATTGATCGAATACCTCGACAGGAGACCTTTCAGCATGCGCACCGCTTCTACCCTTATTGCTTCCCTGATCGCGCTGCCTACGCAGCGCCGGCGTGGTCCGCCAGTACCGTGGTGGACAACCTGACCTTGTTTACCAAAACGACGGCAGGTTCGCCGCAGGATGTCTTGCGCAAGCATGCCCACCGTTTCGGCCTGCCTGCCTCGCTTGGCAACCTGGTCCTGACCAAGACCCAGGAATCACTTACGGGCAAGCATTACACGTACCAGCAAATGCTGCGCGGCATTCCCGTGGACCGGGCCGAGATCATCGTATCCATCGGCCATGACGGCAAGCTGCTGAAAATCTTCAATGAAACCAGGCACATTCCCGATGCGGTAGAGGCCAATGCCGTCAACCAGCTGTTCAACCAGGCCCAGATCACGACCGAGCAGGCGCTGGACAAGGGCTGGGCCAATATGAAAGTGCAGCATCCCCTGGTGGCTGTGCCGGCGAGCGACCTGGTGTGGGTGCCCACCAAGGCTGGCGTGCAACTGGCGCGCAAGGTCATTATCGAAGCGCAGATGCCCACCGGCGGCTTTGTGCAATTTTTAGATGCCCACGACGGCAGCCTGATCGATTCCTACTCCACATCGCTGCCACGCACCAACAAGGGTGGCGAGCGCAGCATTGCGGCACGCCAGCGCATGGCCGGGCCGCTACTGGAACGCCGGAGTGCCACCGAAGCGGCGAGGATGAAAGCTGCAGCCCAGCCAGTAGCGATGGGGGCAACTGCCATGGCCGCGTCCGGCATCAACGGCTCCGGTTATGTGTTCGATCCGGACCCGCGCACGGCGCTCAACAATGAGAGCCTCTCCGACAGCTCGCCCGCCTCGGCGTTTGAAGGCGCGTACGCCACCAGGTCGCTGCGCGACCTGACCGTCACGAGCGGCGTGTACCGGCTGACCGGACCTTACGTCAACATCAAGAATATCAAATCGCCCGCCACGGGACCGAGCACCACCACCAACGGCATCTGGACCGCCAAGCGCGGCAACAATGCCTTTGACGACACCAATGTCTACTATCACCTGGATAACAATCAGCGCTACATCCAGTCGCTCGGGTTTACGGGCACGAAGTCGATCATCAACCGCCCGCTCGATGTGGATACGGATGGCGTGAACGGCGACGACAATTCGCATTACAGCAGCGGCACCACCGACTACCTGGCCTTCGGCCACGGCTGCGTGAATGACAGCGAAGACGCGGACGTGATCCTGCACGAATACGGCCATGCCATTCATCGCAACATCAATTCGAGCTGGTCGGGCGGCGATACCGGCGCCATGGGTGAAGGCTTTGGCGACTACTGGGCGGCGTCCCATTCGTACAGCGTGGCCAATGGCAACACGTTCCATCCCGAGTGGGCGTTCAGCTGGGACGGCCACGGTGCCTGCTGGGGCGGCCGCCTGCTCAATCGCACCAATACCATGTACAACAGCAGCAAGACTTACGGGGCACACCAGTCGGTGACGGAAAACGCTGTCACCTTCCAGTCCGACGAGCTGTGGTCGGCGCCCCTGTACGAATCCATGCGGGCGCTGCTGGCAGCTGGCAAGCCACGCGGAAATATCGACAAGATTATTCTGGAAGCCCATTTTGGCCTGGGCAGCAATGTGAAAATGCCGGTCATGGCCACCGCCATCGTTAATGCTGCCAAGAATCTGTTCCCCGCAGACCTGAGCTATGCCAACACCTTCCAGGCCAAGTTTGAGGCGCAAAAAATCCTGAGCCCGGTCATTGTGGGCCCGACCATCAACGAGGTGGAAAGCAACAACACGATTGCCACGGCCAATGCCGTCACCACCAGTGGTACGACCGTCAATGGTGTCATGGGTTCCAGCACCGACGTTGATTTCGTCAAAGTTACCCTGCCGGCTGGCAAAACGCTGACCGCAAAGATGACGCCGAATGCAACGTCGGACTATGACCTTGAGCTGTACAGCGCCAGCGGCACCAGGCTCAGCTCCAGCACGGCTGGCACCGGCGCGGTGGACACCGTGTCGCGCACCAACACCGGCACCACCGCGCTGGTACTGTATGTGAAAACCTACTACTACAGTGGCGGCACCGGCGCCACCAGCGGCAAATACGCGCTGCGCGCCAGCTGGTAACAACCCGTGGAAGCTTGAGTAGTGGCTCAAGCTGCAGTACCTTATCCCCGCTTCGGCGGGGTTTTTTTCGGGCTTGCCCGCCATTTCGGGGCAGTGCGAAGGCCTGACCGGCAAAACGACTGCCGCGCCACCCTCAAGCGGCGCACCGTTGTCTGGACGGGCGATGTAGTGGATAATTCCACCCATGAACGATACCACCACACTTCCCCCCCTCCCGGACCGGCTCTCGATTGATCCGCGCAGCCCTTTTCACAATCCCGACGCGTTTCAGCGTGAAGTAGGCATCAAGCTGAACGACAAGGAACGCACCAATGTCGAGGAATACTGCATCAGCGAAGGCTGGATCAAGGTTGCCGCCGGCAAAACTCTCGACCGCAAGGGCAATCCCATGCTCATCAAGCTCAAGGGCAAAGTCGAAGCGTTTTACAAGTAGATATTGAGAAAGAAGACGTAAAAAAGCCGGCTGGCGCACATGATGGCGCCAGCCGGCTTTTTACTGGGTGGGCCCTCAGTGACCGTGCTCTTCCTCGTACTTGTCGGCCTCGGCCTTGGTCTTGTGAACGATGCCGTCCGGATGCTCCGGCGGCATGTACAGGGTGTACAGGCGCAGCGGCGCCGTCTGCGACTTGTTGATCACATTGTGCTCGGTGCCCGCCGGAATCACCACTGCCGTACCGTCTTCGAGCTTGTGCTCCTCGCCATCGAGAATGGCGACACCATCGCCTTCTTCCACGCGGATGAACTGGTCATGGCCGGTGTGGTGTTCCATGCCGATTTCTTCGCCAGGCTGCAAAGTCATGATGACCAGCTGGCTGCGCTTGGTTGTGTACAGCACTTCGCGAAAATTATTGCCTTCGAGCGTTTTCTGTTCGATGTTGATGCTGTATCCGGACATGCTTCCTCCAAAAGTTGAACTGGTCACATGATTGTATAAGAGCGGGGCCAATGGTGCTGGCGCGCGCGTGTAGCGCGACCTTTCCGGGTCAAACCTTGGCCATCAGTTGCTTTCGTGCCCCTGAGCGAGCGCTACCGGCTGCACGGGCATTGCCTGCCTGCCGACGCTGCAAAAGCCGGCAGCCTGATTCAGCTTGCGCTGGCCACCGGCAGGCGCGCATCCACCCAACCGGTAATGCCGGCCGACATGACCCGGACATCGGTGTAGCCGAGCTGGCGCGCACGGCGCGCAGCCCTCGGCGCCTTGGTGCACAGGGGATTGGAGCAGTAAAACACCAGGCTGGTGTCCAGATCCGCAGGCAGGGCGCTGGCCGCATGGTCCGGCGCCAGGTTCAGCGCGCCCGGCACGTGTGCCTTGCGCCATGCGGCCGGCGCATTGAGGTCAATGATCGTGGGGCTGGCCTCGCGCATGCGTGCATGCAGCTCTCTTGGGGCAATGGTTTTCAATCCCATCAGCATGGCAAACATGGCGCCTCCTATCCGTTAATGCGCACATAGCGCAAGATGGCAGCAAACAGGGCAATGGCCAGCAGGACGCCACCGACCACGCTGGCGTGTTCCAGCGGCGCGAGCAGGGAAGCGAGCATATAGGCCAGGCCGCCCAGGACCAGGCTCCAGCCGGCGAAGCGGCGCGCGGCCTGCTCCTGCGCCGGCGTGCAGCGCACACTGGCCAGCGAGGCGAGGGCCTTGGGGATGGCGTTGGCATATACCACCACCACCGCGCCCAGCAGCGTGCCCATGAGGCGCTGCGACCATTCCACGCTCAAGTGGGCGGGGCTGAGCCAGTTGAGCAGGGCGGCGCCGCCGAGGATGAAAACGGCGCCCAGGACGGAACGGCCAATCGGGTTGGTAGCGGTCATGATTTCTCCTTGTGTGAGGGAACATCCTTGGTGTCCGTTGCAGGCCGGGTGACCTGCAGGCCAAACGCCTGGGCAAAACCGAGCAGCGCGTCTTCCAGCACCGACATCTTGAGACGGTAAGTGATGGTGCGGCCTTGCTTGTCAGCTTCGATGAGGCCGGCACCGACCAGCACGGCAAAGTGCGCCGACATGGTGGGCTTGGACACATCGAACATGTCGGCCAGCTCGCCCGCGCCGATCGGTCCCTTCTGCAAATGCTGGAGGACCGCGCGGCGGGTAGGGTCTGACAAGGCTTTGAAGATTGTGCTCATGCGTCGATTATTAGCTAATCATCGAACAATGTCAATGCTATTTCTCACGCCACCCGCTCATGCAAGACCGGTGGCATTGGTGCGCCGTTCTACGTGCGCTATCGGTACCGGGTGTACCGGGTGCAAGCCCGCTGCCAGCCGCTGCCTGGACACGCGGGCCTGGCCGGCGCCAATGTCACCGGCCGGCCGTCAGGCTGCCGAGGGCTTGATGCCGGAATGGCGAAATTGGCGTTTCTCGACTCAGCGCTGATGCGCGCCGCTTTTTACCGCCGCCTCGTGGGCCGCGGCCAGCGCGGCGTCGCGTTCTGCCACCCTTTGTGCGGCCGGGCGGGCGGTGATCTGCGCTGCATACTCCGCGAACACCGCGCGTTTTGGCACGATGCCAAAATCCATGCCCCAGCGCAGCGCCACGCCCCACAGCACATCGGCCGCCGAGATGGTGTCGCCGAGCAGGTAGGGCGATGATGTCAGCTTGGTTTCCAGCACGCCGAGCATCGTATCGAAGTCGCCATAGGGGGTGTGCATGGGTTCCACCGGTGGGCGCTCCAGAAATCGGTCCACCAGCGCCGGCTCGTAGCAGGCCGCGTAATAGACAAGCCAGCGCAGGTAGGCGCCGCGCCGGGGATCGTCAAGCACGGGCGACAAACCGGCGTCGGGAAAACGATCGGCCAGATGGATGAAGATGGCCACCTGTTCGGTGACCAGCGTGTCGCCATCCAATAAGGCTGGCACTTTTCCAAGCGGATTTATGGCAAGGAAAGGTGGCTGGCGCTGCTCGCCTGCCTTCATGTTCAGGACCCGCAGTTCGTACGGCGCGTTGAGCTCTTCGAGCAGCGTCAGCACGCCGGACGAGCGGCTATGGGGCGCATGAAACAGGGTGATGGGACGATGTGATGTCATGGTTTTCTCCTTCAATGGTTATTCTCGGGGCGGCCGGCGGCGGCCGGTTGAAGACAGAATACGACGACCACCCTGACATCTTTTGTCAGGTATGCGATAGACTGGCTGCATGCGCGCCAGCCGACTCCTTTCCATCCTCACCACGCTGCAGGCGCGCGGCCGTGCCAGCGCGCGGGCGCTGGCCGATGAGTTCGGGGTATCGCTGCGCACCATCTACCGGGATGTCGATGCCCTCAGCGCGGCCGGCATTCCCATCTACAGTGAGCGCGGCAATTTGGGTGGCTATCGTCTGCTGGACGGTTACAGGACACGCCTGAACGGGATCTCGGCCCTGGAAGCGGAGTCGCTATTCTTGAGTGGCTTGCCCGGGCAGGTGGCCGACCTGGGGCTGGGCGCAACGTGTGCCAGCGCACAGGACAAACTGCTCGCTGCACTGCCGGCCGCGATTCGGGCAGGCGCGGGCCGGATGCGGTCGCGTTTTTATTTGGATGTGCCGGGCTGGTTTGACCAGAGCGAACGCCCTGCCTGCCTTTCCCGCTTGGCCGAGGCGGTCTGGAGCGAGCGGCCGATTCATATCCGCTACCGCAGCTGGACGGCCGAGAAAGAACGCGTGCTCGATCCGCTCGGCATTGTGCTCAAGGGCGGCGCCTGGTATCTGGTGGGCCGGACCGGGGCCATTATCCGCACCTACCGTGTGTGCCGCATCCTGCAGCTCGAACTGCTCGAAGGGCGCATCGATACGAGCGAGCAGTTTGACCTGGCATCGTACTGGACCGACAATGCGCGCCGCTTCGTGCAGGAGCATCACCCGGAACAGGCCACGCTCCGTCTCTCGCCGCGGGGCTTGAAGATGATGGCGGCTTTGCTGCCGCCGTTTGCCGTCGCTGGCGCGGCCATCTCGCCACCGCACGAAGACGGATGGTGTACGGTGTCCCTGCCGGTTGGGCCGTTTGAATACGCCGCTCAGGATGTGCTCCGATTTGGCGCAGAAGCGCAGGTGCTCGCACCCGAGCAATTGCGCCAAAAGGTCATGGGAATCGTCGGGCAGCTGGCGGCGGCCTACGCGGTAGCCCAGCCATTGCACACGGGGGAGGCGCAACGGGAAGCTTCGTGAATCGCAGCACTTGGCACCTGCCGGCCCTGCTGCGCATGGTGCGGTTATTCGTCGGGACGCAAGGTCAGTACCCGCACACCGTTGCGCGTCACGGCCACCGTGTGTTCGAACTGCGCGGACAGCTGGCCGTCGCAGGTAACGACGGTCCAGCCGTCCGCCTCGGTCTGCACCTCGCGCTCGCCCTGATTGATCATCGGCTCGATCGTAAATACCATGCCTTCCTTTAGCACCAGGCCCGTTTTCGGCTTGCCCCAGTGGAGGACCTGGGGCGGCTCGTGCATCTCGCGCCCGATGCCGTGGCCGCAGTATTCTTCGACCACGGAGTAGCCGTGCGCCTTGGCGTGCTTTTCAATGGCGTGGCCCACGTCGCCAAGACGTGCGCCGGGTCGCACAGCCTTGATGCCTTTCCACATGGCGTCGTACGTGACTTGTACCAGCCGTTTGGCCGCGGGCGAGACTTCGCCGACCAGGTAGGTCTTGCTTGAATCGGCGAGGTAGCCATTCTTTTCCAGCGTGATGTCGAAGTTGACGATATCACCGCTTTGCAGGATGTCGGCGGTGGAGGGGACGCCGTGGCACACCACGCTGTTGCGCGACGCGTTCAGCGCGTACTCGTAGCCGTACTGGCCCTTGCTGGCAGGGCGCGAGGCGAGGTCGTTCACGATGTAGCGATCCACCAGGTCGTTGACGTCCATGGTCGACATGCCGATCAGGTTCAGCTGGTCGAGGTGGCTGAAGACACGGGCCAGCAATTTGCCCGACTGCGCCATGAGCGCGATTTCTTGCGGACTTTTCGTCATGTCGCCGCGACCCTGACCGCCTGCGGCGCCATGCCTGCCGTTCTCAGCTCGCGGGCGACAATCTCGCTGAAACTGAGCGATGGATTCATTTCGCACAGCATGCCCATCCTGATCCAAAAGGCGGCCTGGCCGTTGATGGAGCGGCAGGTGACGGCGCTGGCCTTGCGCAGCTGGTCGTGCAGCTCTTCATCGATATTGACGATGCCCATACTACCTTTCATATATAAATCGTATATGGATTATATATTGCTGATGAGCTGCGGCGCAATGGAGCATGCGGTAATGGAAAGTGAACCGGTTATTCCGATCCGTTGTCCTTAGCTGCGAGGGGAGGGGCCACGGGTGTCATCACACTTTCTCCAATAGCGGCAGCGCCGTTTTCACCTGCATGATTGACTTTGAGGATGCGGCTGCCAAGTGCGGTGCCGGCGTGGAGGGACATGATTGCCTTGACAGAATGATTTCAGTTTCGTGAATGAACAAAGAGTAACATTCTATGCTGCGGCGGCAGACATTCAGAAAATAAATAGACCCGGCTGTCATAGGGAAAACCCGTGTTTTCCACGGTCATTGCCAGCCTCTTCCGCACAAAACCACCTTGCCAAAAGCGGGTCGGGATAGTACTGTATATCCATACAGTACTTTTCAAGTTGACATCATGAGCACACCCGCATTATCCGCTTCTCCGGAGGATTTGCATCCCTCCCTCTGGCGCGCTTCCCAGCTGGCGCATGCGACCGCGCGCTGTGTCGATACCGGCCACGCCACGCTCTCGTCCCAGCTCCCCGGTGGCGGCTGGCCCACCGGCACCCTGATCGACTTGCTGCCCCAGCAGCCCGGCATTGGCGAACTGCGCCTGCTGCGTCCGGCCCTGCTCAAGGTGGCCAAGCGCCGCATCGTGCTGCTGCAGCCGCCCCATCCACCGCAGGCGCTGGCGCTGGCGGCCATGGGCCTGCAGCCGTCACAGCTGATCTGGATCCGCAGCAGCCGCAGTACCGATGCCCTGTGGGCCGCCGAGCAGGTGCTGCGCAGCGGCAGCTGTGGCGCGCTGCTGTTCTGGCAAAGCCACGCGCGCGGCGAATCGCTGCGCCGCCTGCACCTGGCCGCCCAGGGCGGCGAGACCCTGTTTTTCATGCTGCGCCCGCTGGCGGCGGCCCAGGATTCCTCGCCCGCGCCGCTGCGCCTGTCGCTGCGCCCGGCCGTGGGCGGCCTGGAGATCGGCTTCGTCAAACGCCGGGGACCGCAGCGCGATGCGCCGCTGTTCCTGCCCCTCACACCTTCTTTACTGCAGCGCCATGCGACTTTGGATCGGGCTATCCCTGCCCCAGCTCCCGCTCGAAGTGTTCAGCCCGAACTGGTCGGCTGACAGCGGCAGCGTGGTCCTGGAACAGGAGCGCGTACTGATTGTGTCGGCCGCTGCACGCGCCGCCGGCGTGCAGCCGGGCATGCGCCGCGGCGGCGTGCTCATGCTCATGCCGGAGGCGCGCCTGCACGAGCGCTTGCCCGAGCATGAAGTCCGGGCCATGCACGATGTGGCCATGGCCCTGCTGCAGTACACGCCGCTGGTGGCGCAGGCCGAGGAATCGACCCTGCTGATGGATATCGGCGCCAGCCTGTCCCTGTTTGGCGGCATCCGCGCCTTGTGCCGGCGCATTCGCGCCAATTTGCGTTCGCTCGGTTTCACCGCCTCGCTCAGCTGCGCGCCCACCGCGCGCGGCGCCTGGATGCTGGCGCGGCGCGGTGCCGGCCGGGCGCTGACCATGGCCTCCATGGTGCGGCGCCTGGACCGCCTGCCCAGTGCGCTGCCGCCACCGGCACGCGCCTTTGCCGCCTGGTTCGAAGGCATTGGCTGCTACACGCTGGGCGACATGCGGCGCCTGCCGCGTCCCGGCCTGCAGCGCCGCTGCGGCCGGCCCTTGCTCGACCTGCTCGACGCGGCCTATGGCATGACGCCCGAACTGTTTGACTGGATCGAAGCGCCCACCACCTTCAGCGCCAGGCTCGAATTGTTCGACCGCGTGGAAAACGCCGAGGCGCTGCTGTTCGGCGCCCACCGCCTGCTGTTGCAGATGACGGGCTGGCTGTGCGCGCGCCAGCTGGCCGTGGAGCGCATCGTGCTGCAGCTCGAGCACGAGCGCGGCAAGGTGGCGCGTCCGCCCACCATCATCGAAATCGTGCTGGCCGAAGCGACCTGGCGCGACGAGCACCTGGTGCGTCTGCTCAAGGAGCGGCTGGGCAAGGTGGAGCTGGTGGCGCATGTCATCGGCCTGGTGCTGGAAGCGCCCCAGGTGCAGGCCATGGCGCCGCCGTCGGATTGCCTGTTTCCCGATCCCGGCGGCAGCGAGGATGACCAGCAGCGCATGCTGGAACTGCTGGTGGCGCGCCTGGGGCCGGACAATGTGCTGCAGGCCGCGCCCCAGGCCGATTATCGCCCCGAGCTGGCCAATATGTGGGTGCCGGTGCAAAAGAAGGTGACGATGCGCGCCATGGCGGCCCAGATGCCCCCGGACGTGCTCAGTTTGCCGCGTCCCAGCTGGCTGCTGGCCAAGCCGATTGCGCTCTTGATGCGTAACCACCGGCCGTTCTATGGCTCGCCCCTGAAAATGGCGTCCAACCCGGAACGCATCGAGGCCGGCTGGTGGAGCCAGTCACAGACGCGCGACTATTTCATTGCGGAAGGGCAGGACCACGCCCATTACTGGGTGTACCGCGAACGCATCGTGGGCGCGGCCGAGGATGCCGAGCCGCGCTGGTTTTTGCATGGCTTGTTTGGGTAGGGGCTGTTTTTCCGCCAGCCGGTGCGCCGGCAGCGAGCATGTCGTACGCCGAAAGATCCGAAGCGGCCATGGGAGCCGCCCGGCCATTCGGCGAACAGCGCACTTACTTGACCTTCTCGATTCGCTCCACTTCCACTTTCGGTTTGCCCACCAGGTCCTTGTCAAATTCGCCCAGGATGCGTACTTCCATCTTGTCGTCAATCGGTGTATTGGCAGGCCAGATGTCGTCATCGATCTCCAGGTCGATCTCGCCGCTGCTGTCGGCAAAGCGATAGTCCTCGTCACTGGTGCGACGCACGATGCGCCCTTGCAGGCTCACCATGGTGTCATCTTTTCCCGACGCCATCAGCGCGCGCACGGTGGTCGGGGCAACGGTGGCTGCTGCCTTGTTGGTGGTCACCACCGCGCTCCTGGCGCTGCCCGGCCCGGTGTACTGGGCATACGCTGCGCTGCTTGCGGCGCCAATGAACGCCATGCCAATGATGGTAGCTAATTTCATGTGGTCCTCCTTGGTCGTGTAGGAGCGTCAAGATTACCCTTTTTTCACTTAACCTTCACTTAACGGATCCTCCCGTGCCGGCCTGCTGCGGCACGCCTCGGCCAGCAAGCGCTATGATGTGCTTTTATGGCTTCTGGAAAGTTGTTGTGGTCCCACCGTTTCGGATTCGCACCCTGGGTTGCCTCGAATGGCCGCTATACCGGCGCAGCCGCCTGCGGGCGCTGGCCGAGGCACCGCATGCCTTTGGCAGCACGCTCGCGGCCGAGCAGCACCGGCCGGACGCGCTGTGGCAGGCGCGCCTGATGGCAGCCAGCCCGGCCACCGATTGCCCGCTGGTGGCCGAGCTGGACGGCATGGTAGTTGGCATGGTCTGGGGCAAGATTGACGCCGCCGATCCTTTTCTGGCCCATCTGTATCAGATGTGGGTGGCGCCCGAAGCGCGCGGGCGGGGCGTGGGAGCGGCCCTGATCGAGGCCGTGCTTGGCTGGGCACGCGGTAACGGCGCGCGCGTGGCCCAGCTGGCCGTGAGCGAAGGCAATGAAGCTGCGGCCCGGCTGTACCGGCGCGCCGGCTTTGTTGGCAGCGGCAAGTTCGAGTCCCTCCACGCCGGCTCGGCCATGCGCTCTCAAGTCATGCAGCTGGCGCTCAGCGCAGTGCCCGCGCAGCACGCGCCCGGCCGCTAGCCCGAATATTTCATCAGTAGAGGTCGGCGGTACGTGCCGTAGCGCGTTATTACTGGTATCTGACGCCATTAATAACCGGAGACCGCCGATGCCAAATTGTACCGAAGAACCGATTGAATTGGGGAAAGTTGGGCGGCGCGTGATTGAAGCCGCTTTCGATGGTGGCGATATCGTCAGTGATGGTGGCGCACTTCTGCTTCGGCAGGTCGATCAACGCATCGGTTTGACCAAGGCGATTGCACGGGTATTTGATGACCGTCGTCGCCGTGCCAGCGTGGCACATAGCATGCGCGATCTGTTCGCGCAGCGGATATACGGCCTGTGCTGCGGTTGGGAGGATGTGTGCGACCACAACGTGCTTCGGCGCGATCTGGCGCTGCAAACTGCTGTTGGCCGGGTCAATGACCTGGCCTCGGCACCGACCTTAAGCCGCCTTGAGACTTCGGCGACGCGAGAGCATGCTGCAGCCTTGCACGGCGTACTGCTCGATCAGTTCATCGCCAGCAAATCCGGGCGGCCCAAAGAACTAATCCTCGATATCGATGCCACTCACATGCCATTGCATGGCGCGCAGGAAAAGGCGCATTTCCATCGCTACTACGACAACTACTGCTACCTGCCACTGTACGTCTTCTGTGGCCAGGACATCCTGGCCTGCGTCCTTCGCCCGAGCAGCCGCGACCCGGCCAGCATCCTCAGTGCGTTGATAAAACTGATCACGCGCCGCTTGCGCCAGAAATGGCGCGCGTGCGCATCATCGTGCGCGGCGATTCTGGTTTCTGCCGACCGCAAGCCTTGCGGCGCTTTGAGAAATGGGGCCTGCTCTACATCATCGGCCTGCAGAAGAACGCCGCCTTGCTGCAGCGCGTGGAACTGGCCGAACTGGCTTTGGGCGACATGTATCAAAAGGCCGGCAGCAAGCAACGCATGATCGGTGAATTCGACTACGCCGCCCGTAGCTGGGACCGCGAACGGCGCGTGATCGCGCGGCTCGAACACGACGCGCACGGGCGCAATCCGCGTTTCGTCGTCACCAACCTTAAGGGCGGCCCGAAGGCTTTGTACGAACGCGTATATTGCGCCCGAGGCGAGGCCGAAAACCGGATCAAGGAAGCCCAGCTCGACCTGTTCGGGCGGCGCGCCAGTTGCCACAAGTTCCAGGCCAACCAACTGCGCCTGTTGTTGGCCGCGTTCGCCTATACCTTGATGATCAATCTGCGCCGCCTCGCCCTGGTCGGTACAGAGCTGGCGCGCGCCTGCACGAACACGATCCGCACCAAGCTACTGAAGATCGGTGCAGCGATCGTGCGCAACACGCGGCGTGTGCGTGTGCTACTGGCCTCGCACCACCCTCTTCAACACGTCTTCATCGGCGCCGCCCGCGCGCTTGCTCCGTAGATTCCGTCAGTGCTGTCCACGGCACGCTATAAACAACGTGGGGTAGGGGAAATTGCGTCCTGCGTCGCAGCTTGACACTACAATCGCCCCCCATTCTGATCAAACTAGCGCCAAACCCGTATTCGCGTCGATTTCGCCAACCGCGGAATTCACTGATGAAATATCCGGGCTAGCACGCCGGTAACGCGCGGGCACGCAGGGCGCCAACGTGGCATGATGGCGTTTTGCCCACCAACGCCGCCCATGCCCAGCCAGCGCCACGACTTTCCCGCCGCCGACGGCCAACTGCTTGCCGCCAGCCTGGACTTGCCTGAAGGCGAGGTGAAGGCCTACGCCCTGTTTGCGCATTGCTTCACCTGCACCAAGGATGTGTTTGCAGCGGCCCGCATTGCCCATGGTCTGGCGGCGCGCGGCATTGCCGTGCTGCGCTTCGATTTCACCGGCCTGGGCAGCAGCGAGGGCGAATTCGCCAACACCAATTTCTCCTCGAATGTGCAAGACCTGGTGGCGGCGGCTAACTTCATGCGTGCCGAACTGACCGCGCCGCGCCTGCTCATTGGCCACAGCCTGGGCGGGGCGGCAGTGCTGTCGGCAGCCGGCGCCATACCGGAAGTCAAGGCCGTGGTGACGCTGTGCGCACCCAGCGATCCCTCCCATGTAACGCGCCTGTTTGACGAGCACCTCGATACGATTGAAGCGAGCGGGCAGGCCCAGGTCCAGCTGGCAGGCCGCGCCTTCACGATCAAGCGCCAGTTCCTGTTGGACGCTTCCGAGCACAGGCTGGACGAGAAAATCGCCCACCTCAAACGTGCCCTCCTTGTCATGCATTCGCCCCAGGACAGCACGGTCGGCATCGACAACGCCCTGCACATCTTCAAGGCGGCCATGCATCCCAAATCGTTTGTGTCGCTCGATGACGCCGACCACATGCTGACGGGGCGCGAAGACGCCCAATGGGCAGCGGCCATCATTGCCGCCTGGTGCAGCCGCTATGTGGCATGAGGCTATGTGGCGTGAGGCTATGTGGTGTGAGGCAATCTGGGTAAGGCAATGCGCCCTGCGGCAGTGCAGGGTGGGGCGGGGGCGCAACTAGCAGCCGGCTTCGACCCGCACACCCTGTTCATTGTGGCTGCCCCGGCGCCGGCCGTTGGGGTGCAGGATGCGCGCCGTGACGTGCTGGGCCACCCGGTGCTTGTGCAAGTATTCGCTGGCGGCACTGTCGCCGAGCATGGCATGCAGCACGATGGCCACTTCCACGCGCTGGGCGGTGAGCGTATCGGGGCGGCCGACCGAGCGCAGGGGGCGCGCCACCTGGGCCAGCGCCTGGCGATCATCCTTGGTCAGAATCGAATGCTTCATGGGCGGGGCGAGACGCTTCCTAGCTCAGCACGGCGGCGTCATCATCGCTGCGATGGCGGCCGCCTTCGCTCAGCACGCGCTGGGCAATGCGGGCATCCACGGCCTGGCGCGCCAGATAGGCGGAGGCGGCCGACTGGCCCAGCATGGCGTTGAGAACCAGCCCGACCTGGACGCGCTGGGCAGTAGCGCTGTCCGGGCGCCCGACAGGGCAGGCCGACGGAGAAGCCGCCGAGCCGGAGCTGGCGCCTTGGTCAGCACGCGCGAGAGCGCTGCTGAGGGAGTGGATTAATTGGCTCATGGAACATATATTGCCGAACTCGACAATATGCATCTGTGCGGCATGTCACATAAGCCCGCGCCTGGGAGATTTTCTCGCCGTTTTCGGCTCAATCCTCGTCAAATTCTTCGGCCAGGTTTTTCCAGCCTTTCTTTTTGGCAAAAGCCGCAAATTCCTCCGGCGCTTCCAGCACGATCAGCTTGCGGTCCTGCAGGCCGGGATCGCTGTGCGAGAAGTCAGGACCGGCATAGCCGAGCGCGCGCAGGCGGTCGATCACTGCCTTGACCAGCGTGCGGTCCTTGTACAGGCCGGGCTCGATGTTGGCGGCAAAGTCCACGTATACATCAATGATGCCGTAGCCCTCGTCAAAAATGCGGATGGCCTTGATCTCGTGGGAACGGCCGCTGCTGTCGCTGGCCTTGAACGGGCCGGAGAGCGTAATGTCGGTATCGGTAGTCATGGAAGAAGCATAGCATCAACCCGGCGCGTGCGTCAGCGCTCCACGCGGTTGCGCCCGCCATGCTTGGCGCGGTACAGGGCCTGGTCGGCGCGCTCGTAGGCGTGCTCCAGCGCTTCTTCCTTGTCGGGCCGCAGGAACGCCAGTCCGAGCGACATGGTCACCACCCCGTGCCCGGGATTATGCTCGTGCGCAATGGCCTGCTGCACCAGCAGCTCGCGGATGCGTTCGGCCAGCTCCATGCTTTCGCGCTCCACGCTGGTGACGAACAGGCAGGCGAATTCGTCGCCGCCGATGCGGAAACACAGGTCGCCCGGCCGGTTCAGTGCCCCGCTCAGGGTCGCGCCCACCTGGCGCAGCACCACATCGCCCTGCGGGTGGCCATAGTGGTCGTTATAGCCCTTGAAGCAGTCGATATCGGCCACCAGCAGTGTCAGGGTGCGTCCTTCGCGGTGGGCGCGGCGCTGCTCTTCCATGAACAGCATGTTGAAGTAGCGCCGGTTCTTCAGGCCGGTCAGCGCGTCCGTGATGCTGTCAATCTGTGCCAGGCGGGTGTCGGTGATGTCGGTCGAGACGGCGCAGGTGGCGTACACCTCGCCGCTGTCATCGAACAGGGGGAACTTGACGGTGGCATAGGTGTGCGCGCTGTGGTCGCGGTGGTACACGGTTTCTTCTTCCGTGACGACGCGCCGCTCCCGGGCAGCGCGCTGGTCATTGCGCCACAGCTGGGCCGCAATGTCAGGCGGGAACAGATCGAACACATTATTGCCCACAAACTTGCCCGGCTCGTAGCCTTCGAGCTTGTTGAAATAGCGGTTGGCCATCAACACATTGCCTTCCAGGTCCTTGGTGGAAATGAGCAGGGGCGCGTGGTCGAGGATGGCCGCGTGCAGGCCGGCAGTCGCGCGCAGCGCTGCCAGCTCGCCTTCGAGACGGGTGATTTCATCGAGTGCTGCAGCCAGGGTGGCAGGCGGGACAGTGGCGGTCATGGCGGCGTGAGCAAAAACATAATGGTGCAAGCATAGCCCCAAAGAAGGCCGCACAAAATATTTTTCGGTCCATGGGGCAAAAAATCGTATTTTTCAAGGTCTTGAAAAGCCCTTGTGCTGCCAATAGATTGGACTCAACGGATGCTCCACGGAGGTCCGTCAACTTATCGCTTAACTTTTACAAGGATATTTATCATGCGTACTTTTGACCTTACTCCTCTCTATCGTTCCGCTATCGGCTTTGACCGTCTGGCCAACATGCTGGAATCCCAGCGCGCCGACGCCCAGCCCAGCTATCCACCCTACAACATCGAACTGGTCAGCGAAGACAAGTACCGTATCGTCATGGCGCTTGCCGGCTTTGACCGTTCGGAAGTCGAGATCGTGGCCGAGCGTGACACGCTGCACGTCACGGGCCGCAAGCAGAAGGATGACACGCAGCGCACCTATCTGCACCGCGGCATCGCGGCGCGTGACTTCGAGCAGCGCTTCCAGCTGGCCAACCACGTCAAGGTCACCACGGCCTCGTTTGACAACGGCATGCTGACCATTGAACTGGTGCGCGAAGTGCCCGAGGCACTCAAGCCGCGCAAGATCAATATCGACGGCGTGGACAGCAGCAACAGCAATGTGCAGAAGCTGGAAGAACGCCAGGCTGCATAAGGTAGCGTAAGGCTGCATACGGCGCCTGAGGCGCACGCAGGCCCGCAAGGGCTGCGCGATCAGCAGGAATGACTACAGCAGCAATGACGGGGCGCTCGCAGCATGGGGCGCCCCGTCCCGCGTCGGCTGTTGCGTCGCGTCCCATGCGGCATCGGCTGGCATACAACTTAAGCAAACTCTAAGACTGGTCTTGCATCATAGAACCCATCAGCAAACCCTTTTCACTCCAGGAGCAAGTCATGCGTAACGAAGGTGCTACCACTGTCATCACCGCCAAGCGACTCGTACTCGCACTGTGCGCCGCCGGCGTCGTAGGCGGGGCGGTTGGCGCAATCACGGTTAATCACAACAGCGCTGTGGCCCAGGCGGCACCGGCCGTGTTGGCCGCGGCCCCTGCCGCCGCAGCTTCGGCACCGGTGCCCGGTGCACCTGCTCCGCTGGCAGCCGGCGTGGTCCTGCCTGACTTTACCGCCATCGTTGCGCGCAATGGTCCGGCAGTGGTCAACATCCGCGTGATGGGCAGCACCAAGACGGCCATGGGCCGCCAGGGCATGCCGCAACTGGATGAAAGCGATCCATTCTACGAATTCTTCCAGCGCTTCCAGGGCCCGCAAAATCCGCGTGCCCAGCGCGACAGGCCCGTTTTTGGCGCCGGTTCCGGGTTCATAATCAGCCCGGACGGTGTCATCCTGACCAATGCGCACGTGGTGCGCGATGCCACCGAAGTGACCGTCAAGCTGCAGGACCGCCGCGAGTACCGCGCCAAGGTCCTCGGTTCGGACCCCAGGACCGACGTGGCCGTGCTCAAGATCGACGCCCGCAACCTGCCGGTAGTGCCGGTGGGCCGCTCGAGCGACCTCAAGGTGGGTGAATGGGTACTGGCCATCGGCTCGCCGTTTGGCCTGGAGAGCTCGGTCACGGCCGGGGTGGTCAGTGCCAAGGGGCGCTCGCTGCCTGACGACAGCAAGGTGCCTTTCATCCAGACCGACGTGGCTGTCAACCCCGGCAATTCCGGCGGTCCCCTGTTCAATACCAAGGGTGAAGTGATCGGCATCAACTCGCAGATTTACAGCCAGACCGGCGGCTACATGGGCCTGTCGTTTGCGATTCCCATTGACCTCGCGTTCCGCATCAAGGACCAGATTGTTGCCACCGGCAAGGCGCAGCATGCCAAGCTCGGTGTCGTGATCCAGGAAGTGAACCAGGCCTTTGCCGACTCGTTCAAGCTCGATTCGCCCGAAGGCGCACTGGTGTCGAACGTGGAAAAGGGTGGCGCTGCCGACAAGGCAGGGATCAAGTCCGGCGACGTGATCCGCAAGCTCAATGGCCAGCCGATCATTGCTTCGGGCGACCTGCCGGCCATGCTGAGCACATCCAAGCCGGGCGACAAGGTCACGCTCGATGTGTGGCGCGATGGCCGCATCGTGCGTCTCGATGCACGCCTGGCCAATGCCGACGACAAGGTGGCCGCGGCCGATGTGCCGGACGCGCTGTCGCCCGACAGCAGCTCGCGCCTGGGCCTGGCCCTGCGTCCGCTCGAACCGATGGAGCGGCGCCAGAGCGGCATCAGCGGCGGCCTGGTGATCGAAGATGCCGGTGGTGCGGCAGCGAACGCCGGGGTGCAGCCAGGTGACGTACTATTGTCGGTAAATGGCCGGCCGGTCAATTCGGTGGGCGACGTGCGCGATGTGGTGAGCAAGTCCAGCAAGTCGGTGGCCTTGCTGATCCAGCGCGGTGGTGACAGAATCTTCATTCCGGTGCGGATCGGCTAAGGTCGTTTCCACCCGCAGTGATCAACAAACGGGATAGCGATGCGGTTATTGCTGGTGGAAGACGATACGATGATTGGCGAAGTAGTGCTCGACCTGTTGCGGGCCGAGCACTACGCAGTCGACTGGGTCAAGGATGGCGAAATGGCCGACACCGCCTTGCGCCAGTCGCAAAGCTATGACCTGGTGGTGCTCGACCTGGGCTTGCCCAGGAAAGATGGCCTTGACGTGCTGCGGGCCATGCGTTCGCGCAAGGACCGCACCCCGGTCCTGATTGCCACCGCGCGCGATGCCATCGAGCAGCGTATTGCCGGGCTCGACGCCGGCGCCGACGATTACGTGCTCAAACCCTACGACCTCGATGAACTGCTGGCCCGCCTGCGCGCGCTGTTGCGGCGTGCTGCCGGCCGCGCCGAGCCCGTGTTCGAGCACAATAATATTTCCATCAATCCCGCCACGCGCGAAGTGCTGGTCGATGGCGCCGCCGTGACGCTGTCGGCGCGCGAATGGGCCGTGCTCGAAGCGCTCATTGCCCGGCCCGGCGCCGTGCTCTCGCGCGCCCAGCTCGAAGAAAAGCTGTACAGCTGGCGCGATGAAGTGAGCAGCAACGCGGTGGAAGTGTATATCCATGGCCTGCGCAAAAAGCTGGGCAGTGAACTGATCCAGAACGTGCGCGGGGTCGGCTACATGGTGCCGCGGCCATGATGGTGTCGCATTCGCTGCGCGGACGGCTGCTGTGGTTCCTGCTGGCAGCCATCAGCATTGCCGCCGTGGTCCAGGCCTCGGTGGCGTACCGCACCGCGCTCGACAATGCCGACCAGATCTTCGACTATCACATGCAGCAGATGGCGCTGGCGCTGCGCTCCTCGGTGCCGCTGTCTAACAGTGAAGTGCAGGCCGGGCTGGAGGCCGAGGCCGAGAACAACGAGCTGATGGTGCAGGTGTGGACACCGGACGGGGTGCAGGTGTTTCGCACCGATTCACGCACGCGCCTGCCCCAGCACGCGGTGCTTGGCTTTTCCAACGTTCACCAGAACAAGACCACCTACCGCGTGTTCTCGATCCAGACGCCCACCCAGACCCTGCAGGTGGCCCAGGACATGGCGGTGCGCCGCAATATGGCGGGCAACATGGCGCTGCGCACGGTGGGGCCGATTGCCATCATGATGCCGGTGCTGATGCTGGTGGTGTGGTGGGTGGTGAGCGGCTCGCTGGAACCGGTGGCGCGGGTGCGCTCGCAGGTGGCGGCGCGCCAGGCTGACGATCTCTCGCCCGTGTCCGATGCCGGGCTGCCGGATGAGGTCTTGCCGCTGGTGCAGGAACTGAACCTGCTGTTCGGGCGCGTCAAGACCGCGTTCGACGCCCAGCAGCATTTTGTGGCGGACGCCGCGCACGAACTGCGCACGCCGCTGGCTGCACTCAAGCTGCAGGCGCTGTCGCTGGAACGGGCCGAGAGCGCGGACGCGCGCAGTGTGGCCATCGCTCGCCTGACCGCTGGTATCGAACGCGCTACCCGGCTGGTGGAGCAGCTCCTGATCCTGGCGCGCCAGGAGGCGAGCGATGTGAGCGGGGCCAAGGCGGCGCCGGTGGCGCTGGCCGACCTGGCGCGGCGCGCGGTGGCCGACATGGCCGCGGCGGCGCAGTCGCGCGGCATTGATCTGGGCCTCAAGCGGGCCGATGACACCATCGTCACGGGGCAGGCCGATGCGCTCATGATTCTCATGCGCAACCTGGTCGACAACGCGGTCAAGTACACGCCGCCGGGCGGCACGGTGGACGTGGAAATCGAGCAAGGGACGCTGGGGCCGGTCCTGTCGGTGGAAGACAGTGGGCCCGGCATTCCCGCCGAGGAGCGCGAACGCGTGTTCGACCGCTTTTACCGGGTGGCCGGCAGCGAAGCCAATGGCAGCGGGCTGGGCCTGGCCATCATCAAGGCTATTGCCGAGCGCCACGGGGCCACCCTGACGCTGGGACAATCGGCACGGCTGGGCGGGCTGCTGGTGCAGATCCGCTTTCCAGCCGATGACAAGATTACTTCTTTGAAATCGTCTGCAGCAGCTTGAAGGCTTCAGCCTGGATGGCCGGCTCGGCAGCGTCGAATTCCTTTTTTGCCTTCAGGTAGGCCGGGTTTTTCAATTCCTTGCGTTCGGCCGGCGTCGGCACCGGGCCGCTCGGTTCGCCGTAGCCGCCGCTGCTGTTGTACATGGCGTACACCACCTTCTTGCCGTAGCTGCTGTTGAAGAAGCGTGCCATTTCATTGGCCGTTTCCACGCTGATGACCTTGGCTAAAGGATAGGCCAGGCGCGCGTGGATCTCGGCCGCAGGGACCTTGTCCAGCTTGGCGAACACGGCGTTTTGCTGTTCCGCACTGGCGTAGCGGCTGGTGCCGGCCACGGTGCGCATCATTTTTTCGGCCTGCATGGCGGCCAGCATGTCCTTGAGTGCCTTGACCATGCCGTTGGTCACGACCACTGTACCCGGCTTGGCGGCAGGGGCCGGCGCCTGGGCGTATGAGGGGGAAGAAGCGGCCAGCAGCGTGGCCAGGCCCAGCGTTGTCATCAATTTCATCGTGTTCCTTCAAGTATGCGGTGGCGCGAAGAGCGCATGATAGCAAAACCATCAAGCCGGTGGCCGCGCGGGCGGCGAGTGTGCCACCTCGTGTTAGCGCCTGACGGTACTGTCCGGTTGACAGTGATGCCGGTTGGTAAAGCTGCCTGGATTGCTCCGATGACCACACGGTCATGCCGTTCAGTTGGGCAGCGGCATGGTGCCGCCTGCCACTTACTCCAAACAATAAGTCACTCGAAACAGTCGAGAACAAGTTTTTATTCCGTTTCAGGGCCGCATCAGATAGCTTCATCGGACGCAAAATCCATTCACAAATATTGCCCCATGGCTACATACTTGCTCCACGAGATCAACCAAAGGAGCTTTCATGCCATCTCAAGGCCATCCCTTTCTTTTGCGTACAATTGTGGCAGCCCTGCTCACCTGCGCAGCGTCGGCCCAAGCGGAACAGGGCCCCAGCATCACCATCAGCGGCTTCGGCACTGCAGCGGCAACCATGACCGATAATGCGGACGTGGAATTTGCCCGTGCCAACCAGGTTCGCGGCGCTTCCGACCAGCCGCGCAGCTATATCGATTCCAACCTTGGCCTGCAGGCGACGGCCACCATCAACGAGCGCCTCTCATTGACGGCCCAGGGCATGGCCCGCCAGTACGGTGAGCCAGGCTTTGGCGCCGACCTCACGCTGGCGTTTGCCAAGCTGAAGGTCAGCGACGACTTCGCCGTCCGCGTGGGCCGCCTCGGCTTGCCAGTCTATATGGTGTCGGACTTTCGCAGCGTAGGCTACGCCAACACCATGCTGCGCCCTTCCGGCGAAGTGTATGGCCAGGTGGTCAACGATACCGTCGATGGCGTCGACGTGCTGTATCAGCACGCCTTCGGTGACACCGCGATTACCGCGCAGCTGGGCTTTGGCCACAGCAATGCCGACCTGCGCGATGGCGCCGAGTTCATCCTGCGCAAATCGCTGGTGTTCAATGTCCTTGCCGAGCGCGGCCCCTTTACCGTGCGCGCCGCTTACAGTCAGACCGACGTGACGCTACGCGGCATCACCCCGCTTGACGGCCTGGTCGCGACGCTGCGTGAGGTGGGCATGGCGCAGGTGGCAGACGACCTTGATTTCACCCATGTGCCCGGCAAGTTCAGTTCGCTCGGCTTTACCATGGATCACAACAACGTGCTGATCCAGGCAGAATTGGCAAAGCGTGAGGCCAAGTCGCGACTGCTGATTGAATCGACGACGTCGTGGTACACCATGCTCGGCTACCGCATGGGCAAGTTCACGCCGTATTACTACTACGGCGACACGCGCCAGAATGGCGGGCGCGATTACGCGGGTGTGCCCACCGACGGGCCGCTGGCCGGGCTCGGCTTTGCCGTGCAGTCGCTGGTCAAGGCGCCGCAGCAATCGTCGCATGCCGTGGGCCTGCGCTGGGACTTCCACAAGTCGGCGGCCCTGAAGGTGCAGATCGACCGGATCACGCCGCGCGACGGCGCTGGCCTCTTGACACCGATTAAGCCTGACTTCCACAACACGCCCGTGCACGTTGCCGCCGTCGGCATCGACTTTGTATTTTAAGGAATTAGGATGAGCAAGAACATGTTCAAATTATTGCTGGCGACGGGCCTGTGCGTGTCTACCCTGCCGGCGCTGGCGGAGATCGTCGTCATCGTCAATCCGAAGAATCCCGCAACGCGCATGCTCAACGACCAGGCTGCGCAATTTTTCATCGGCAAATCGTCGGTCTTCACGCCGGTCGAACTCAGCGAAGGCAATGCGCTGCGCGCCGAGTTTCACAGCAAGGTCTTGCAGAAGGATTCGGCACAGATCAAGGCAATCTGGTCAAAGCTTGTCTTTACTGGAAAAGGCGTGGCGCCGCGCGAATTCGCGTCGGTGGCAGAAGTAAAGAAGGCGGTGGCGGCCGATCCGAAAGCCATTGGCTACATCGACAAGTCGGCGGTGGACGACAGCGTCAAGGTCGTACTCAGCGTGCAGTAAGGCGGCACATTCTGCCCCGCACATCCGGCCGCGTGCACCTCAATGTGTGGCGTGCGAGCGGCGCACAGCGCGCTCATACATGATGGCGACCACGCCGCCTGCCACCGGAATCAGAAACCAGGGCAGCAGCAGCCAGATGCTATTGAAAGCGGCAAGGATGGCCCGGCTGGCGAGCCATGCCGCCAGGGTTGCGGCCGCATACGTGCACAGCAGGGTGACAAACCATCTGGTTTTGGCAATCCGGCCGCGCAGGGCGATGAACACCGGCGGTGGCAGCAGCAACAGGCCGATGATGGGACCAAAGATGGAGAAGAGCATGGCGATGACGTCCATGTTGCTCATCGTGGCCCCGCCGGTGCATGCGGCGGCGCATCTGCGGCACCAGGGCGCTGCCCGTCCTGCGCCACGGTGGCGCCTCCCACCAGCACAGCCTGGCCATCGATGCGGGCCAGGAGTGTACACGGGTTGCCGAGATGGGCTCCCTGGTGCACCACGATGTCGCGTTCGAGCCAGGCGCACAGGGCACCGGCGGCAACGCCGGTGGCCGCATCTTCGCGCGCCGGATCGAGGTGGTTGAAGTTGCGGCCCTCAAATTCACTGTCGCCCACGCGGCAGTACACATAGCAGCCGCCCACGCCCTGTTCCTTGCCCCAGTCGACGATGCGCCCGAGCGGCGGCGTCAGCGCGTGCAGAGAAGCGCGGTCGGGCACTTCGATCAGCAGCTTGGTGCTGCCGACCGATGAGAGCAGGGGCGGGGAGGCAAGCCGCAGGCCCGGTTCGCCCAGCAGGAAAGCCGGCAGGCCCGGTTCAATGCCGATCGGCGCCACCGCCTGCTTTCTGACGCGTGCAAAGGTGCCCGCCACCTCCTGGGTCAGCTCCATCATCTGGCCGCGCATGGCGCTCTTGAGCGTGACCGGGCCGCCGTGGCGCTGGCACAGCACGTGGGCGGCCGCCAGGGTGGCGTGCAGGCACAGGGGACTTCTGGCATGGGGATAGTAAAAGTCGGCTTCCCACGGCCCGGCGCCGTCAATGAACACGCAGGCCGGGGCGCCGCTGGCGTCGGCAAAGGCGAGCCGATCGGCCACTGAGGCCGGCCCGTCCTCAATCACATCGGCCACGTTGCCGGCATCCGGCGTGGCCCCGAAACAGCGTACGCGGTGAACCTTCATTGCCCGTTCCTCACAATTTGCGGACACGCCGCGATAGGTTATACTGTACACCCATACAGTAGTCTTTTATGCAACTTACATTGTACGCTTCCCATGCCTTCCGCTACCGTGGCCCAGAGCTTGCCGGATTATGCCCAGCTGTTCTGCCTGACCAATTTTTCCTTTCTGCATGGCGCCTCCCATGCCGAGGAGCTGGTCGCGCGTGCCGTGCAGCTGGGCTATGCCGCTTTGGCCATCACGGACGAATGTTCGCTGGCCGGGGTGGTACGGGCCCATGCGCAAGCCAAAAAGGCGGGCTTGCCGCTGCTCATAGGCGCGCATTTTCATCTGGTCAATGCCGACGGCACGCCGGCCCTGTCGCTGCTGGTGCTGGCGCAAAACCGCAATGGCTACGGCAACCTCTCGGAACTCATCACGCTGGGGCGCACCCGCAGCGAGAAGGGGAACTATCTGCTCACGCCGGGCGACTTTGCCTCGCCTGCGCCGGCCTATGACCATCTGAAGGGCTTGCCGGACTGCCTGGCCATATTGCTGCCGGCCTATCCGGGCTATGACACGGCCGATGTCGACCGCCTGCATACCCAGGCCGCCTGGATGGCGGCCACCTTCCCCGGCCGCTGCTGGCTGGGCCTTAACCTGCTGCACCGCGCCTTTGATGACGCCCACCGCGCCACGGTGGAAGAAGTCGGCTGGCAGCACGGCCTGCCCATCACGGCGCTGGGGCATGTGTGCATGCATGTACGCTCGCGCAAGCCGCTGCACGATACGCTGTGCGCCATCCGCATCGGCAAGCCGGTGGGGGAGTGCGGCTATGCCCTGTCGCAAAATGCCGAGCAGCATTTGCGCGCGCGCCTGCGCCTGGCCAATCTGTACTCGCCGCAGGTGCTGGCCGAAACGCTGCACATCGCCAGCCAGTGCACGTTTTCGCTGGACGAGCTGCGCTACGAGTACCCGGACGAACTGGTGCCGCCGGGCGAGACAGCGGCCGGCTACCTGCGCAAGGAAACCTATATCGGTGCCCATCACCGTTTCCCGCTGGGCATACCGGCGCGGGTGCAGGCCCAGGTCGAGCACGAGCTCGAACTCATCGCCCACCTGCGCTACGAACCCTACTTTCTCACCGTGTACGACATCGTGCGCTTTGCGCGTTCAGCGGGCATTCTGTGCCAGGGGCGCGGCTCGGCGGCCAATTCGGCCGTGTGCTACTGCCTGGGCATTACCGAGGTCGATCCGGCGCGCGGCAACCTGCTGTTCGAGCGCTTCATTTCCAAGGAGCGCGACGAGCCGCCGGACATCGATGTCGACTTTGAACACCAGCGGCGCGAAGAAGTCATCCAGTACATCTACAGCAAGTACACGCGCAGCCGTGCGGCGCTGGCGGCGGTGGTCATCAGCTACCGCCCCAAGAGCGCGCTGCGCGACAGCGGCAAGGCGCTGGGCATTGACCTGGCCATTGTGGAAAAGGTGGCCAAGACCCACCACTGGTTCGACAGCAAGGATGACCTGGTCAACCGCCTGGCCGAATGCGGGCTCGACCCCGATTCCGCCCTGGCCCAGCAGTGGGCCACGCTGGCCCAGCGCCTGCTGGGTTTTCCGCGCCACCTCTCGCAGCACCCGGGCGGCTTTGTCATTGCGCGCGGCAAGCTGTCGCGCCTGGTGCCCATTGAAAACGCCACCATGGCCGAGCGCAGCGTCATCCAGTGGGACAAGGACGACCTGGAGGAACTGGGCCTGCTCAAGGTGGACGTGCTGGCGCTGGGCATGCTGTCGGCGCTGCGCCGCGCGCTCGACCTGGTCAGCCAGCAGCGCGGCAGCGTGTTTTCCATGCAGGACATCCCGGCCGAAGACCCCGCTACCTACGACATGATTTGCGCGGCCGACACCATCGGCGTGTTCCAGATTGAATCGCGCGCGCAAATGAGCATGCTGCCGCGCATGCTGCCGCGCACCTTTTACGACCTCGTCATTGAAGTGGCGGTGGTGCGGCCCGGTCCCATCCAGGGCGGCATGGTCCACCCCTACCTGCGGCGGCGCCAGGGACTGGAGCAAGCTGTCTATCCCAAGCCGGAACTCAAAGTCGCGCTCGAACGCACGCTGGGCGTGCCCATCTTCCAGGAGCAGGTCATGCAGGTGGCCATGGTAGCGGCCGGCTTTACGTCCGGCGAGGCAGACCAGCTGCGCCGCGCCATGGCGGCGTGGAAGCGCAAGGGCGGCCTGGAGAAATACTATGACCGCATTGTCAGCGGCATGCTCGAACGCGGCTACGACCTGGCCTTTGCCGAATCCATCTTCAGCCAGATCCAGGGTTTTGGCGAATACGGCTTTCCCGAGTCGCACGCGGCCAGCTTTGCGCTGCTGGCCTATGCCAGTTCCTGGCTCAAGTGCCACGAGCCGGCGGCCTTCCTGTGCGCGCTGCTCAACAGCCAGCCCATGGGTTTTTACAGTGCCTCGGCACTGGTGCAGGATGGCCAGCGCCACGGCATTGAAGTGCGGCCGGTGGACATTGCCATCAGCGGCTGGGACTGCACGCTGGAACCGAGCGGACGGCCGCAGGCGGCGGTGCGGCTGGGCCTTTCCCTGCAGCGCGGCATGCGGCGTGAAGTGGCGGCCCGCATCGAAGACGCGCGGGCCATCCGTCCCTTTGACAGCGTGCCGGACCTGGCGCGGCGCGCCCAGCTCGACCGCCACGACCTGCAGGTGCTCGCCGCTGCCAACGCCCTGCGTTCGCTGGCCGGCAACCGGCGTGAAGCCCTGTGGCAGGCGGTGGGGGCGGTGCCCGACAAGGACTTGCTGCGGCCTACCTCGCCGGTGGAAGAGGCGCCGGTGCTGGCCGCGCCCAGCGAAGGCGAAGATATCGTGGGCGACTACCGTTCGCAGGGATTGACGCTGGGCCGCCATCCGCTGGCGCTGCTGCGCGCGCGCCTGCTGGAAAAGCGTTTCATGCCGGCATCCACGCTGGGCGAGTACCAGGATGGCCAGCTGGCGCGGGCCTGTGGCATTGTCACCGTGCGCCAGCGCCCGGGTACCGCCAAGGGCGTCCTGTTTGTGACTATCGAAGATGAAACCGGCAACGTCAACGTGATCGTCTGGCCAAGCCTGGTGGAGCAATACCGCAAGGAAGTGCTGGGTGCGACGCTGCTGGGCATTTACGGGGTGTGGCAGCGCCAGGGCGAAGTGCGGCACCTGGTGGCCAAGCGGCTGGTGGACTTGTCACCCATGCTGGGCAGGCTCGATACGTCGAGCAGGAACTTCTGCTGACGTGAACACGGCAGCGGTGCTGTGACAATAAGCCCGGGCGCTTGCCCGCTAAAGAGATGGACGCTTGACAGCCTGTGCCCCGGCGCAAATCCAGACCACGGCAGCCAGGATGGACAGCGCCGCCCCAAAAATCAAGGGGACGGCCAAGCCAGGATTGCGCGACAGGCTATAGGCGCACATGGCCGTTGAGAAAGCGGGCAGCAGCATATGAACGGCCGCGAAGCGATTAAGCGCCTCGACGTTGCCGACGGTCGCATAGTCAATCATGTTCAGCAGCTTGGGACGCAACATGGGCAGCGTGGCACGAATGCAGCGCGGGTTCAAACCGATGCGGCAACTTGCAGCCTGGCGCAGCAGTGCCCTGTCGCGTGCGCCGGCAGGGTGCTGAACAAGCTTCGGCACGCGACCGAGGCAGATGCCATGGCGCTGCGGCCGTGGCACCTGCCTCATTGCGAACCCCACCGTCAGATATTGATGCCGTAATAGCTGTGCACCTGGCTCTTCCACTGCGGATTGGCCATATCCGGCCAGTTGTCGGTATCGAAACCGGGTGCATTGTCGATGCGCTCTTTCTCGATATCGAGCGTGAAGCGCTTGTGCTCGGTATCGAGCTTGAGCGCCTCCCATGGCACGGCAAACAGCTTTTCGCCCATCGACAGCACGCCGCCGCTCGACATCACGGCATACGCAATTTTCCCACTGCGCATGTCGAGCATGATTTCCTTGATTTCGCCCAGGTGTTCGTTCTTCAGATTATGGACATGGTCGCCAATGAGGGTATCGGCACCCATCAGTTCAGGGCCCGGGCCCTTGTGGTTCTTGTCCACATACATGCCATAGGCGTCGCGTTCTTCGTAGGACATGTCGACCTCCACTCGTTAAAAATGCCAGCATGAATCACGGCGCCGCCCCGGTCTGTACGGTGAGTCACGCAGCCATGCACCATGCAGTCTATGCCCCGTTTTTGGCGTTTCGTCGCAAGCAGGCAATCCAACGGGACGGTATTTACTACAGTGGCGCCTGGCTTATACAACAACCTATACCGCAAGGAAAAACATCATGGGCAGAAATCACCTTCACTCCGCACTTGGCACCCTGTGCCTGCTGGGCGTCATGGCCGGTGCCTGGGCTGCGCCCTCGATGCCGGTGACCGTGTCGGTCCACCCGGCCCAGCCGCTCATCGAGCAGGGCAAGGGCGCGCAGCTGCTCAATATCGACTTCAGGATCGACAACCACAGCGCGGACCAGATCGAACTGTCGGAGATCGAAGTGAGCGTCCTGGGCCGCGCCGACAAGCTCGTCGCGCAGTACCGCGTGGGCGCCAACGGCAAGAGCGTGCTGGTGGTGCCGAACCGCCTGGTCGCGCCCGGCAAAAGCGAACTGGTCTTCAATCCCCTGCATAGCTTTCCTGCTGGAATGGACCTGTCGCGCCTGCGGTTCGACTTCAAATTTGATGTGGGCAACGACACCAAATATGAAGTACGCACCCTGGTGTCGCCCAAGCCCTACACGCCGCGCGTCAAACTGTCGCTCCCGCTTGCCGGGCCAGCGCTGGTCCACGATGGCCATGACTTCTACGGCCACCACCGGCGCCTGCCCCTGCTCGATCCCATGGCCCAGGCGCTCAAGTGGCAATCGAATTTCATGCGCTACAGCTACGACTTCGTCATCACGGACGACCAGGGCCGCATGTACAAGAACGACGGCAGCAAAAACGAGGACTGGTACGGGTGGGGGAAACCGGTCCTGGCGCCTGCCGCAGGCAAGGTCATTCGGGCGGTGGCGAATTTGCCCGACAATGCCAAGGGCAAGCGCCCGCCCTTCACGCGTGAGCAGTTCATTGCCGACCCCTCCCTCATGTGGGGCAACCACGTGGAGATAGACCATGGCAATGGCGAGATCAGCATGCTGGCCCACCTGAAAAACGGCAGCGTGACGCTCAAGCCGGGCGACCAGGTCAGCACGGGCCAGAAAATTGGCGAGATGGGTTTTTCCGGCGACGCCTTCCTGGTTCACCTGCATTACGACCTGAAAAACGGTCCCGGCTTTGAGGCTGACGGCTTGCCATCCCCATTCCATGGCGTCGAGCGGCTGCAGGGAGCAGCCTGGAGCGGGGCGCCACACGGCCATGTCGACAGTGGCGATATCGTCAGGCAGCGCCGCCGTTAAGCACCGGCCGCCCACCACTTGCGAGGAAACCATGCACGCCATCACATTGATTATCACCGCCGCTGTCGGCGCCAGCGCAGTGCCTCTTCTGAACGTCCGTGCCAACCAGGCCGGCCGCCATTCTGAAATGCATTGAACGCCGCCTTTGATCCGGCGCCCACGCTGGCCCGGGTCAAGGTGCCGGTCCTGTGGTTCCTGGGCGAGCTGGATCACAATGTGCCGTCGGCGCGCAGCTGCTCGCCGCTGCACGCAGCGCTTCCGCTAACGGCGATATCACGGTCCAGATGCTGCCCGGCACTGGCCATTCTTTCATTCAATCGCGCACCGGCAAACAACAAGGAGTTTGCCACCCACCCATATGGTGGCGGGCTACTGGCGCGCCTTGCAAGCCTGGCTCGGCCTGCGTGGATTTTCACGCAAATAGAGCGGTCCCGGGACATGGCTGGGCGCCATGCGCACAGTGGGCAGTTTCCCGACATTTTTTTGAATGACGTTATCAAAGCAGTAAGCGAATATGCTCAAAGCATGGTTTTTTCGCTATGATTGACGGGTGTCGGGATTTCCCCATGGGCTCACCCATCAATGGATCGGAATCGTATGGATGCCAGACGTCTGCTATGCATTTCAGGGAAATCATCAGGCGCGCACGGCTGCCCGCCGCTGCCTGGCTGGGACGTGGTCAATGTGCACTCGGTCGCATCGGCCCGCAATGCCTTGCGCGAGCGCGGCTTTCGCATCGGGCTGGTGGTGGCCGACGGCCCGCCCGATGTCGATGAACTGGCCGGCTTTCTCGGCGCCCAGCGCGACATGTCGTGGATCGGCCTGTTCGACTCCACCACGCTCGACTCGCCAGCCTGCCGCGATCTGGTGGCCGAATACTTTCACGATTTCCATACCTTTCCTGCCGATCCCCAGCGCCTGAGCCACACGCTGGGCCATGCGCTTGGCTGGACCGCCCTGCGGTCGCGCCGCGAAAGTGGCGTGGCCGAGCGGGCCGGGCCCGCCAACTGCCTGTCCGGCAAGAGTCCGGCCATCCAGACCCTGCGCAAGCACATCGCCAAGATTGCCAAGAGCCGGGCGCCGGTCCTCATCTGCGGCGAGAGCGGCAGCGGCAAGGAATTGACGGCCAACGCCGTGCACGCCATGTCCGAACGTGCGGCCGGCCCTTTTGTCGCCCTCAATTGCGGGGCCATGCCCCCGGCCCTGATCCAGTCCGAACTGTTCGGTTACGAACAGGGCGCCTTCACCGGCGCGGCCAAGGCCCGCGCCGGCTTGATCGAATCGGCAGAAGGCGGCACCATCTTTTTCGATGAAATTGCCGACCTGCCGCTGGACCAGCAAGCCAACCTGCTGCGCTTTTTGCAGGAAGGGACCATTTACCGCATTGGCGCCACGCGCAGCATCAAGGTCAATGCCCGCGTGGTGGCCGCCTCGCATGTGGATTTGCACACGGCCGTGACGGCCGGGCGCTTTCGCGAAGACCTGTACTACCGGCTGCACGTGCTGCCGCTGCAGGTGCCGCCGCTGCGCGAGCGCAAGGCCGACCTGGCCGACCTGGCCTGGCATTTTTTCGAGCTCTACGCACACGAGAAAAATCCCCTGCTCAAGGGGTTCAGCAATAGCGCCCTGGCGGCCATCACCGATTATGGCTGGCCGGGCAATGTGCGCGAACTGATCAACCGGGTGCGGCGTGCCATGGTGCTGGCGGAGGGGCGCCTGATCACGCCGCAAGACCTGGGATTCAAGCCACCGCGCCTGCCAAACGGCGACGCGCTGGGCGATACACGCGTGCGCGCCGAGCGCCAGGCCATCTGCGCCACGCTCGAACAGGCGCGCTACAACGTGTCGCAGGCCGCGCGCGAACTGGGCATTTCGCGCATGACCCTGTACCGCCTGATTGCCAAGCATGGCATTGCAATGAGCCCGTGAGAATTGTCTCAGCCATGTGACACCTCCTTGGGTGACGGAAAAATGGGAATGTCACAGCTACCGTGGGTCACTCCAAGGCTGTCACAACGTGCGCACGGCGATTCTCACTGGCCTGTCTCACTGCTGTTACACCGCATTTCGCTGCAAAAACCTGGCTCTGGTTTGCTGAGTCTGCCTTCATCGCTTTTTCTTTTCAATTCAAACACTTGAGCTCGCTTGGGGCAGGCGGGCATGGTTGATGCTCTTACGTTCTCGCTAGACAAAAAGCGCGGGCCCAACCCGCTTGAATATCTTCTGAAAAATGTGAGGGAACTTCCATGAAACGTACCATCATCACCACCGCGATTGCCCTGGCTTTCGGTGCCCAGGCCTACGCTGCCGACCCTGACAACCGGGTCCGCAATGTCAGGGGTGACAACACCCAGACCCTGACGGCCAACAGCAACCAGTCCGCTGCCGGCGTTGCCGCCAACGACAATTCGAGCGCCAGCCAGGACAACAGCACCCGCGACGACTCCGGCCAAAACAACAGCTCGGGCAATGCCAATGCCAGCGCCATGGGCGCGGCGGCTGCCAACAATGGCGCCACCGCCACCTCCAGCCTGGCCGATTCCTTCAATACCTCGTCGGCCACGGCAACGAGCAGCCTGGTCGGATCGGTCAGTGGCAACACCATCAACCGCATTGGCAACACGGCCACCAACAATGGCAGCAACAATGGCGGCACCGGAAACGGCGGCATGGGGGCAGCCGCCGCCGGCGGCTCGGCCAGCGGCAGCGGCGGCAATGGCGCCAGCGCGACCGGCGGCTCGGCCTCGGCCGGTTCGGCCGGGGGCGCGGCCATGAACGGGCCTGCCAGCACCGGCAGCAGCGCGGTGGGCTCGGCCGCGGCCGGCAGCGGCGGCGATGGCGGCCTGGCATCCGGTGCCATGAGCGGCGCCGGGGCGGCCGGCGGCGCCGGCGGCAGTGGCGGCGCCGGCGGCATGAGCGGCTCGGCCGCAGGCGGGATGACAGGCGCCGGTGGCGCCGGTGGTGCGGCGGCCGGTGGCAACGGCGGCCTGGGCGGGCTGGCACTGGGCGCTGGCGGCGGTGACAGCGGTGCCAACACCACCGGCGCCGGCGGCGCGGGCGGCGCGGCTGGCGCGGCCACGGGCGGCAGCGGCGGGGCCGGCGGCGCCGGCATGGCAGCCGGCGGCGCCGGTGGCGTGGCTGGTGCGGCCATGGGTGGCGCCGGCGGTGCCAGTGGTGCGGCGATGGGCGGCGCCGGCGGTGCCGGAGGCGCCAATGGACCCACCATGGGCGGGGCGGCTGCCACCGGTGCCGATGGCGGCGCCGGCGGCAGTGGCGGCGCCGGCGGCGCGGCCATGGGCTCGTCGGCCTCGGGCAATAACGGCGCCAGCGGCGGCGCCAGCGCCAGCGGAGCCAGCAGCGCCACCACCGGCGCGGCCGGCTCCGGCGGTTTGGGTGGCACGCCCGGCACCAGCGGCAATGCCGATGCCGGCGCGGGCCACAACAGCACGGGCGGTGCCGGCAGCAGCGGCAGCAATACCGTGTCGGCGGGCGACGCCATGGGCGGGGGCGCCGGCAGTGGCGCTGCCGGTGGCAATGGCGGCACCGGCGGCGCCGGTGGCATGGCCAGCAGTGCCAGCGGCGCCGGTGCTGCAGCCGGCGACGGCAGCAGCGGGGCGGCCGGCAGTGGCGCCTCGGCGTCCACCGCGGGCGGCAGCGGGGCCGCCGGCACCAACACCAGCGGCGCCGGGGCCAGCGGCGGCGACGGCACCGGCGGCACCGGTGGGGCCGGCGGCGGCAGCGGCAGTGGCACCTCGGGCGCGGGCGGGGCCGGCGGCACGGCCTCCAGCATGGGCGGCGACGGCGCCGCCTCGACCGCAGGCTCGGGCGGCGCGGCCGGCACCAGCGATGGCGGCACCAGCAATGGCGGCGCGGGCGCCTCTGGCGCGGCAGGCGGCATGGGCGGCTCGACCGGTTCGGCCTCGAATACGGCCGGCAGCGGCGCGGCGGGGGGCAATGCCTCCAATGGCAATGCCGAAAGCGGCGCTGCCACCGTCGGTGACGCCACCGGCGGGGCCGGCGGCGCCGGTGGCAGTGGTGGTGGCGGCAACATCGGCGGCAACGGCGGCGACGGCGGCACCAATACTGCCGGCGACGCCATGGGTGGCGATGGCATGGGCGGCACTGCCGGCGACGGGGGCGCGGTCACGGTCGATGCCGGCACCTTCGACATGTCGCAAACCATGTCCAACGTGGGTCAGTCGGCCGCCGGCATTATGGTCGTGAGCCAGAACAATGGCTTCTCGTCCCTGATCCAGCAAAGCGTCAATGTCCAGTCCAATCTGGCCGTAGGCAAGTAAGGCGACGCTGCGATGCGGGTCCTGGATCCGCATCGCAGTTCTTCAAGGAGACGTGCATGAGAACGCTGATCTTGTTTGTCCTGGCCTTAGGCGTACTGCCCGCCGCCGGTGCCAGCGAGGATGGACCCGGGGCCGCCCCGGGCGGCCCGCTGGCCATACCCGCGCTGCCTTTCCTCGATAGTGTCGCGGCCGAAGGTGAATTGGGCCAGAGCACCGCGGCCAGCATCCTGGCCGCCACCCGCGGCCGGGAAGACACCGCCAGTGCCGTGCTTGGCGGCGTCGTCACCGGCAACAGCGCCACCCAGGTCAGCACCGGGGCCAATACCATTACCGGGGGCGCGTTCGCGAATATGAGCGGCCTGCCCGTGGTAATCCAGAACAGCGGTGCGAACGTGCTGATCCAGAACGCCACCGTCATCAACCTCCAGCTCAGGTGAGCTCATGCGTGCAGCAATCCTCCTGTTTGTTGCCACGCTTTCGTGCCCGCCCGGCCAGGCAATGGACGTGCCCATGCCGGGCGTGGCACATTTTTCCGTCAAGGTCAGCAGCATCGCGGCCCAGCGCTTTGCCACCACGGCGCGCCAGCAGTTCGATTTCAGCTGCGGCTCGGCGGCCCTGGCCACGCTGCTCACCTACCATTACGGCACGCCCGCCACCGAGGCGGCCATCTTCCAGCGCATGTACCAGGATGGCGACCAGGCCCGCATCCGGCGCGAAGGCTTTTCCCTGCTCGACATGAAACGCTATCTGGCCAAGCGCGGCCTGACTGCCGACGGCTTCCAGCAGCCGCTTGACAAGCTGTTCGCGAACCGCCTGCCGGCCATCGTGCTGCTGTCCGAAAACGGCTACAACCACTTTGTCGTGGTCAAGGGTGGCGACAGCGAGCGCGTCCTGCTGGGCGACCCGTCCATTGGCACGCGCAGCCTGCCGCGCGCCCGCTTCGAGGCGCTCTGGCCCAGCAAACTGCTGTTCGTGGTGCACGGTTACAAGGGCCCCGTGACCTTCAACGGCCAGGCCGACTGGCGCGCCGCCCCCGCCGCGCCCCTGGCCCAGGCCGTGGACCGCAACACGCTGACCAGCCTGACCTTGCCACGCCATGGCCCGGGAGAATTCTGATGCCTGCCCTGAATAAAAAAAATGGTTTGCAAAGCTGCTGCACCGCGTTGCTGGCGCTGGCCTCGGCCGGAGCCGCGGCCCAGGACTGGGTGCCGGTCGGGCCAGAGCGCCTGGACGGCCTGCGCGGCGGATTCATCACGCCCGCCGGCCTGCAGGTGTCGCTTGGCATCGAGCGCATCGTCAGTATCAATGGCGACGCCGTGTCGCACGTGACCCTGTTTGCGCTCGGCACGCCCGGCGCGGGCTTGGCGGGAGGCGACGCCGCGCGCCTGGTCCAGCAGGGCGGCAACAACGTGTTTGCCGGCGCGCTGGATCAGGCCGGCGCCACCTTTGTCCAGAATTCCCTGCACAACCAGACGATTCGTACCGATACCCTGATCAGCGCCAACGTCAACAGCGCCGGCCTGCTGCGGGAACTTAATTTCAGCCAGGCCCTGAGCCAGGCAGCCATTACGGCGGCGGGGTCCCGCTGACGCGCTTTTGACGGAGGATAGGCATGCAGGAACAGCGGAGCATTCTTTTGGCCGGCCTTGGCGCCGGCCTCACCCTGGCCGCCGGCTGCCAGGCGGCCGGCCAGGACAGCCAGGACAGCCAGCTACAGGCCCTGGAACAGAAGCTGGCCGCCCAGGCCGGTCAGATCGCACAGCTGGCGCGCGAACTGGCGGCGCAGCGTGCCCTCGTCGAGGAGCAGCGGGCCGCCCTGGCGCGCCTGACGCCGCCGGCGAGCACAGCGCCTGAAGCGCCGCAGGTGGCGGCCACGGCGCCGCAGGAGCTCGACGAGCAGCGAGCCACCGGCGCCCAGGTGGCCGCGGCTCCTGCCCAGCCGGCCCAGCCGGCCCCGCGCCCGGCCCAGCCGGTGGGCCGCACGCCGCCGCGCCGCGACCGCCCACCCGAGGTGCCGCCACTGTTCGAGCAGCCGGGCGTGCTGACCGCGCCCGACAAATACGTGGTCGAACCTGCCCTGCAGTTCGGCTACGCTTCAAGCAACCGCGTGGCCCTGGTCGGCTATACCGTCATTCCCGCCCTCCTGATCGGGCTGATCGATGTGCGCGAAGTCAAGCGCAATACGGTGACCGGCTCGCTGTCGCTGCGCACGGGATTGAGCAAGCGGCTGGAAGTGGAGGCCAAGCTGCCTTATGTGTACCGGTCCGATGCGACCGTCAGCCGCGAGCTGTTTACCGGCACCGCGGTGGAGCGGGTGTTCGATACCAGCGGCAAGCACGTGGGCGACATCGAGCTGGCGGCACGCTACCAGCTCAACCAGGGCGGCGCGGCACGCGCCTATTACATTGGGGGGCTGCGCTTCAAGAGCCGTACCGGACGCGACCCGTTTGACGTCGTCACCGACTGCACCACCCGCTGCGTGGGCGAGAACGTGACCGGCACCGGCCTGCCGCTGGAATTGCCCACCGGCTCGGGCTTTTATTCGCTGCAGCCAAGCCTGACCTGGCTGTTCCCGTCCGACCCGGCCATTTTCTTCGGTTCCGTCAGCTACCTGTACAACTTCGAGCGCAAGAACGTGAGCCGTACCGTGCTCAATGGCGAACGCGAGCGGATTGGCGACCTGAAGGCGGGCGCCGTGGCCGGCTTCAATTTCGGCATGGGCATCGCGCTCAACGATAAAACCTCCATCAGTTTCGGCTATGATCATAGTTCCGTAGCAAGAATGCAACAGAATGGGGCGCCGGTTCCGTCATCCGTGCGCACACAACTGGGCACCTTGGTGATAGGCTACTCTTACCGGCTCGATGCCACACGTACGCTCAATGCATCGGTCGGGGTCGGCGTGACGCGCGACACGCCCGATGTCTCACTCACACTGCGCATGCCTTGGAGCCTCTGAGGAACAATAAATGATGGCAGTGCAGGAGGAAGATGACCTGCTGGCGTACGCCGCCGTGGCCCCCTGGGAGTCGCGCGCCGGCACGTCTGTCGTACTGAGCGCCGGCGGCGCCCTCATGGCCGGGCTGGACGGGCCCGGCACCCAATCCCTGGCCGACTTCATGGCCCTGGTCCATCCGGGCGACCGCGCCCGCCTGGCCGAGTACCTGGGCAGCGAAGCGCGCGCCGGCCACTTTTCCGTCTCGTTCCGGGTCTGCCCGGGAACGGCCGGTCCGCGCTGGCTGACCCTGCGCGGCAGCGTGCTCGATGCCACCGGCGGCGAACTGCCCCTGATCCGCGGCCTCATCGGCGAACGGGCCGACCAGATCCACACCGATACCATTGCCGCCCGCACCCTGAAGGCCATTGACGAAGGCATCCTGACCAGCGATGCCAGCGGACGCATCACCTACATCAACCCGGCCGGCGAAGCCTTGACCGGCTGCGCCGGCCATCAAATCCTGGGCCTGATGGTGGACCGCGCCCTGCATTTTGTGCATCCGGACGGCTCGCCCGAATTCGAATGCGCGGTCCAGCGCTGCCTGCGCCTGCGCCAGACCGTCACCCGCGCGGCCGACTGCATCCTCTCCACCTGCGACGGACGGCGCCTCGTCATCGAGGAAGCCGCCTCGCCCATCATGGGCGCCGACGGGCAGGTCACCGGCGCCGTCATGGTCTTTCGCGACGTGAGCCACGAGCGCCACCTGCGCCAGCAACTGTCCTGGCGCGCCACCCATGACGCACTGACGGGCCTGCTCAACCGGGCCGAGTTCGAGGCCCAGCTCGCCAGCGCCTGCCAGAGCGCGGCTGCCGACGACCATCTGCACGCGCTGCTGTTCATGGACCTGGACCGCTTCAAGATCGTCAATGATACCTGCGGCCACGGCGCCGGTGACCAGCTGCTGCAAATGCTCACCAGGCTCTTGCTGGCGCACCTGCGCGAGAGCGATGTGCTGGCGCGCCTGGGCGGCGACGAGCTGGGCTTGCTGCTGCTGCACTGCCCCATGGACAAGGCCGAGCACGTGGCCAACAATTTGCGCCAGGCAGTGCGCGACTTCCGCTTTCAGTGGGAGGAGCATGTGTTCCAGCTTGGCATCAGCATCGGCATTGCCGGCATCGTGCCGGACGGCTGTCCCGCCCGCGACATCATGAGCCGGGCCGACCAGGCCTGTTACGCCGCCAAGCAGGCGGGGCGTGACTGCGTGCGCATCTACGAGCCGAGCGCCGCCGAGCGCGCCGCCCATGCGGGCAAGGCGGCCTGGATGGCCAAGCTGCGCAGCGCCTTTGAACATGAGCGCTTCCGCCTCTATACCATGCCGATCCGGCGCCTGTCGGCGCCGGGCGACGGCAACGGGGAGGGCGGGCACGAAGAGATCCTGGTGCGCATGTCCACCGAAAGCGATGGCGTGCTGCTGCCCGGCGCCTTCCTGCCGGCGGCCGAACGGCACGAAATGATGACGGCGATCGACCGCTGGGTGATTGACGCGCTATGCCGCTACATGCACCAGCAGCAGCTGGCCGACCCCGGGTGGGGCGCGCTGTGCTCGGTCAACCTGTCGCCGGCTTCCATGAGCGAGCCGGGCATGGCCCGCTTCGTGGCCGACTGCTTTGCCCGCCACGCCGTCACGCCATCCATGTTCTGCATCGAAATAGACGAATCGGCCATGGCGGCGGCGCCCCATGCGGCGCGCGAACTGGTGCAGGAACTGCGCGGCAGTGGTTGCCGCTTTACGCTTGACAATTTTGGCGGTGCCATGTCGTCCTTTGCCACGCTCAAGCAGGTCCCGGTGGACTTCTTGAAAATTGACGGCATGCTGGTACGCGGCAGCGCGAGCGACCCCATGTGCCGGGTGATGGTGCGCGCCATCAGCGATGTGGCCCATACGATGGGCATGCAGACCGTGGCCGGGCATGTGGAAAATGACGACATCCTGCACGCCCTGGATGATTTGGGCATCGATTTCGTGCAGGGGTATGCCATCGGCCAGGCGCAGCCGCTGCCGGAGCGGCGCTACCTCATGCATTGAGGGCTATCAGCGCGGCGCCAGGCCCAGTTGATCAAGCCGCAGCACGATGTCGGCGCGCCGCTCGCGCTTGATGTCCTGCCAGTGGCGCCCTTCGATCGCGCCGATGATCGCGTACAGGGCCAGGATATTGACGCCCGGGATGCGCGCCTTCAGTCTGGCATAGACGTCAAACGGCTCGGCCGCGCGCAGTTGGGCGGGGCAGAGAATCCCGATTTGTTCCAGCCAGGCCGCGGTCACGGGACCGAGTCCCTGCATGTCGATCAGCCGCTCTTGCGCATCCATTGTCATGGCGCCATTCTAGGCCAGTCCCAGGCAATTGTCATGGCGCGCAGCCCGCGCCGGGAACCAAGCCGGGGCAGGGCGGTCCAACCCGGATCACAACCGGTGGTGTGCAGTCATGGCAATCGCCCAATTTATCCGTGCCCACATCGCGGCCATCCTGGACGAATGGGAGCAGTTTGCGCGCAGCCTGCCCATTGCCCGCAAGCTCAGCCGGGAAGCCCTGCGCGACCATGCGCGCGGCATTCTCCTTGCCATTGCCGATGACCTCGAGCGCGAGCAAAGCGCGGCGCAGGCCGAGGTCAAGTCCAAGGGGGGCGGCGTGCCCGTGTCCCCTTCGAGCGCGGCCGGCCTGCATGGGGCCGACCGCCTGGTGGAGGGCTTCACGGTCAACGATGCCATGTCGGAATACCGGGCCCTGCGGGCCTGCATCGTGCGCCTGTGGACGCAGCAGGCAGGGACCGGGCGCGATGGCGCCTGCGCCGACCTGATCAGGTTCAACGAAGCCATCGACCAGGCCTTGACGGACTCCCTCGACGGCTATTCCGATGACCGGGAGCGCCGGGGCCGCTTGTACGATACCTTGCTGTCGGTCTCGCCCGACCTGTCGTTTGTGGTCGATCACGAAGCACGCCTTGTGTACGGCAATGCCGCCCTGGCCAGCGAGGTGGGGGCGCCGCTGAGCGCGTTGCGCGGCCAGCGCCTGGCCGATCTGAACGGCTTTCGTCAGAGCATGCTCGCAGAACATGTGGCGGCCGTGTTCCGCACGCGCGCGGCCACGCTGGGCGAATTCACGCGCCAGCGCAGCGGGCGCCCGGTCACGTATGAATACCTGCTGGTCCCGGTGGGCGGGGCCGAGGAAGCTGTCGAGGCGGTGGCCGGCATTGCGCGGGACATCTCGCAGCGCAAGGCAACGGAAGAAAAATACCGGCGCGGCGCCCATTATGATGATCTGACGGGGCTGCCCAACCGCAACCTGTTCAGCGACCGGCTGCATCACGAAATCGAACGCGCGCGCCGCCTTGGTCTGCCGCTGGCGCTCATGTTCATCGATCTCGACGGCTTCAAACAAGTCAACGATCTGCTGGGCCACCAGGCCGGCGACGAATTGCTGCGCCAGGCGGCGGCCCGTCTGCGGGGCTGCGTGCGCGGCGCCGACACCGTGGCGCGCCTGGCCGGCGACGAATTTACCGTCATCCTCAGCGAAATCCGGCACATGCCCCATGTGTACGTCCTGGCCCAGCATATCCTTGATGAGCTGGCGCGCGAATTCACCCTGGGCGAGCGCAAGGTCGTCATTTCCGCCAGCCTCGGCGTTGCCATCAGTCCCCAGGATGGGGCGGATGCCGCCGTGCTGCTGCGCCATGCAGACCAGGCAATGTATGCGGCCAAGCAGGCCGGCCGCAACCGCTATTGCTTGTTCACGCCCGAAATGCGGCACGCCGCATGGCAGCGCCGCGCCCGCGTTGCCGAACTGCGCCAGGCGATGGCCCTGCATCAGCTCAAGGTCTTGTATCAGCCCATCGTGGCGCTGGCTGACAGAGCCGTCATCGGTGCCGAAGCGCAGCTATGCTGGCAGCATCCGCAACAGGGCCTGCTGGCCTCGTCCAGCTTTGCGGATCTTGCCGCCGAGGCAGGCCTGACGGGCGAGCTGGACGGCCTCGTGATGGCCGACGCACTTTCTCATGCAAAGCAGTGGGCGGACAGCACGGGCACGGCATTTCCCATCAGTATAGAAAGCGCGTCCTTTGTGTTCGATGGGGCAGGCAGCGGGCCGCAGGTGCGCGCCATTATGGACCAGCTGCCCCAGGCGGGCGCCCCGGTGGCGCTGGAAGTGACCGAGGACATGCTGCTCAGCGACGCGCCCGGCGGCCGGGCCATGCTGGCCCAGCTTGCCAGCGCCGGCGTCATGCTGACGCTGGATAATTTTGGCAGCGGCCGTTCGGCGCTGGCCAGCCTCACCTCGTTGCCTCTGGCCGGCCTGCGCCTGGCGCCGGCACTGGTACGCGACCTCGCCCAGACCATGCCCCGATCCCTGGCGCTTGGCATCATTGCCGCCTGTCATGGCATGGGATTGATGGTGGTCGCCGAAGGGGTGGCCACCCCGGAACAGGCGAATTGTTTGCTGGAACTTGACTGCGATTATGCCCAGGGCGACCACTTCTACCGGCCGATGGCGCCGGAGGCGCTGCACAGCCTGATCGTGGGGCCGCAGCCTTGAGGGCAGAAAATACCCGCGCCCGCCGGAGCCTTCGGTGGACGCTTCGCGGCGCGCGCAAGGGCATCAACTGCAGGGTGGATTCCGGATCGCCGGCGCGGGCAAGATAGTTCTGAGTAGAAATAGTGTTGTCGCCGTCGAGACGGCATCCCACTGGCGCGGCGGTGGAAGTTGCCTTGTTTTGCACCAAGGTTTCACGCTTTTAAGGTATAATTTCAATTTCCCGCACGTGCCGTTCGGCACTATCAGCAATGACCAAATTTGTCTTCGTCACCGGTGGCGTCGTGTCTTCCCTTGGCAAAGGGATTGCCGCCGCCTCTCTCGCCGCGATCCTCGAATCGCGCGGCCTCAAAGTCACCATGCTCAAGCTCGACCCGTACATCAACGTCGACCCTGGCACGATGAGCCCCATGCAGCATGGTGAAGTGTTCGTGACCGATGACGGGGCCGAGACCGACCTCGACCTCGGCCACTATGAGCGCTTCATCAGCACCCGCATGCGCAAGGTGAACAACTTCACCACCGGCCAGATTTATGAGTCCGTCATTCGCAAGGAACGGCGCGGCGAGTATCTGGGCAAGACAGTGCAGGTCATTCCGCACATTACCAATGAAATCCAGGATTACATTTACCGCGGCGCCGAAGGCGTGGACGTGGCGCTGGTGGAAATTGGCGGCACGGTGGGCGACATCGAGTCGCTGCCCTTCCTGGAAGCGGCGCGCCAGCTGTCGCTGCGCGCGGGTCGCAAGTCGTCGGCCTTTGTGCACCTGACCCTGGTGCCGTACATCGCATCGGCCGGCGAACTGAAAACCAAGCCCACCCAGCACAGTGTGCAAAAGCTGCGCGAAATCGGCATTTCGCCCAACGCGCTGCTGTGCCGCGCCGATCGCCCGATTCCGGATGACGAGCGGGCCAAGATTTCGCTGTTCTCCAACGTCGAAGAGCAGGCCGTGATCTCGGTGTGGGACGCCGACACCATCTACAAGGTGCCGCAGATGCTGCATGACCAGGGGCTCGACGCCATCATCCTGGAAGCGCTGGGCCTGGAAGCGCCGCCGGCCGACCTGTCCATGTGGACCAAGCTTATTTACGCGCTGGAGAATCCGAAGGAATCGGTCACCATCGGCATGGTCGGCAAGTACGTGGACCTGACCGAGTCGTACAAGTCGCTCACCGAAGCGCTGCGCCACGCCGGCATCCATACCGAAAGCCGCGTCAACATCGAGTACCTCGATTCGGAAGACATCGAAACGCGCGGCTGCGACCACCTGGCCAAGTACGACGCCATCCTGGTGCCGGGCGGCTTCGGCAAGCGCGGCGTGGAAGGCAAGATCATGGCGGCGCGCTACGCCCGCGAAAACGGCATTCCCTACCTGGGCATCTGCCTGGGCATGCAGGTGGCGCTGATCGAATACGCGCGCCACAAGGCCGGCATGGTCAACGCCAATTCGACCGAATTCGATACCGAGACCGACCAGCCGGTCGTGGCCCTCATCAACGAGTGGCAGAACCATGACGGCAAGGTCGAAAAGCGCGACGCCTCGTCCGACCTGGGCGGCACCATGCGCCTGGGCGCACAGACCTGCGCGGTCAACCCCGGCACCCTGGCAGCGGAGATCTATGGTTCCGTGGTCACCGAGCGTCACCGTCACCGCTATGAAGCGAACAACCACTACCTCTCAAGGGTGGAAGCGGCTGGCCTGATCGTATCGGCCCGCACGCCGACCGAAGACTTGTGCGAAATCATGGAACTGCCGCGCGAGGGCGAAAACGCCCACCCGTGGTACATGGGTGTGCAGTACCACCCTGAGTTCAAGTCCACCCCGCGCACCGGCCACCCGCTGTTCATTTCGTTCATCCAGGCCGCCTTGGCGCACAAGGCAGCCAACGCCCACCCGGCAGCGGCCAACAATGGTGCCGCTGCCCTGCAAGGAGATGCAGCATGAAGCTTTGCGGATTCGATGTAGGCCTTGACCACCCGATCTTCCTCATCGCCGGTACCTGCGTGATTGAATCGCGCCAGATGGCGATGGACACTGCCGGCACGCTCAAGGAAATCACCTCCAGCCTCGGCATCCCGTTCATCTACAAGTCGTCGTTCGACAAGGCCAATCGCTCCTCGGGCACCTCGTTCCGTGGTCCCGGCATGGACAAGGGCCTCGAGATCCTGGCCGACGTGCGGCGCGAAATCGGCGTACCGGTGCTCACCGACATTCATTCGATCGAAGAAATCGCCGCCGTGTCCTCAGTGGTCGACGTGCTGCAGACGCCGGCCTTTTTGTGCCGCCAGACCGACTTCATCGTCGCCTGCGCCCAGTCGGGCAAACCGGTCAACATCAAGAAGGGCCAGTTCCTCGCGCCCGGCGACATGAAGAACGTGATCGACAAGGCGCGCCTGGCAGCGAAGGAAGCGGGCCTGAATGAAGACAACTTCATGGCCTGCGAGCGCGGCGTCTCCTTTGGCTACAACAACCTCGTTTCCGACATGCGCTCGCTGGCGATCATGCGCGAATCGAACTGCCCGGTCGTGTTCGATGCGACCCATTCGGTACAGCTGCCGGGCGGACAGGGCACCTCATCCGGTGGCCAGCGCGAGCACATTCCCGTGCTCTCGCGCGCAGCCGTGGCAGCCGGTATCGCCGGCCTGTTCATGGAGACGCACCCCAATCCTGCGCAGGCGCTGTCGGACGGCCCCAACGCCGTTCCCCTTGGCCGCATGAAGGAACTCCTGACCACGCTGGTGCAGATCGACCGCGTCGTCAAGCAGACCGGTTTCCTGGAATCGTCCTTCACCTGATGCGCGGCCCGTCCGCACACGCCACTGCCCATACTTCGGCGGTTCCCCCGGGAGCCGCCCACCATTTTGCTTACCCTTTTGGAGAATAATAATGAGTGCTATCGTTGATATTATCGGCCGTGAAATTATCGATTCGCGCGGCAATCCAACCGTCGAATGCGACGTGCTGCTGGAGTCGGGCGTGATGGGCCGTGCCGCTGTCCCTTCGGGCGCGTCGACCGGTTCGCGCGAGGCGATCGAACTGCGTGACGGCGACAAGAACCGCTACTTCGGCAAGGGCGTGCTGCAGGCCTGCGAGAATATCAATACCGAGATCTCCGAAGCGATCATGGGCCTGGACGCCAACGAACAGGCTTTCCTGGACCGCACCCTGATCGACCTCGATGGCACTGAAAACAAGAGCCGCCTGGGCGCCAATGCCATGCTGGCCGTATCGATGGCCGTGGCCAAGGCAGCCGCTGAAGAAGCAGGCTTGCCGCTGTACCGCTACTTCGGCGGTTCGGGCGCGATGCAGATGCCGGTGCCGATGATGAACGTGATCAATGGCGGCGCCCACGCCGACAACAACCTGGACATCCAGGAATTCATGATCATTCCGGTTGGCGCGCCAAGCTTCAAGGAAGCGATCCGCTACGGTGCCGAGATCTTCCACACCCTGAAAAAAATCCTGCACGAAAAGAAGCTGGCCACCTCGGTCGGCGACGAAGGCGGTTTCGCGCCCAATGTGGCCAACCATGAAGAAGCCATCAAGCTGATCATGCAGGCAATCGAGCAGGCCGGCTACGAGCCAGGCGTGCAGGTGGCCCTGGGCCTGGACTGCGCCGCCAGCGAATTTTTCAAGGACGGCAAGTACCACCTGGAAGGCGAAGGCCTGCAGCTGACCTCCACCGAGTTCACCGACATGCTGGAAACCTGGTGCGACAAGTACCCGATCATCTCGATCGAAGACGCGATGCACGAGGGTGACTGGGAAGGCTGGAAGATCCTCACCGACCGCCTTGGCAAGAAGGTGCAGCTGGTGGGCGACGACCTGTACGTCACCAACACCAAGATCCTGAAAGAGGGCATCTCGAAAGGCATCGCCAACTCGATCCTCATCAAGATCAACCAGATCGGCACCCTGACCGAGACCTTCGCCGCCATTGAAATGGCCAAGCGCGCCGGCTACACCGCCGTGATCTCGCACCGCTCCGGCGAAACCGAAGACTCGACCATCGCCGATATCGCCGTTGGTACCAACGCCCTGCAGATCAAGACCGGCTCGATGTCGCGCTCGGACCGCATGGCCAAGTACAACCAGCTGCTGCGCATCGAGGAAGACCTGGGCGACGTTGCCAGCTACCCTGGCCGCGCCGCGTTCTACAACCTGAAGTAAGCCAGGCTGCGGGCCGGGCAACCGGCCTGCATACGCTCATGCGCCTCATCACGCTCGCCCTCGCGGCACTCCTGATCCTGATCCAGATTCCCCTGTGGCTGGGGAAGGGCGGATGGCTGCGCGTGGCCGAGCTGGAAACCCAGGTCAGCAAGGCGAAGATCCATACCGAGGAGCTCAAGGCGCGCAACGCCAAGTTCGACTCCGAAGTGCGCGACCTGCGCGACGGTACCGGCGCCGTGGAAGAGCGCGCGCGCCTGGAACTGAACATGATCCGCGAAAACGAAGTCTTCGTGCAGTTCCTGCGTCCTGAAGACCCCAAGGAATCGGCCACGCCGCCGCCGCCTCCACCGCCTGCAAAGCCGGATAAGCCCAAGCAATAATCAAGCATCTGTCTGAATGTCGTTGACATTCATGTCATTTCGGCGTTTAATTTCTGTGTTGACAGAAATTGCAGAAATGAGGGAAATATGGCGCTGGGTCCGACCGAACAGAAATTCATCCTGCACTGGGGCGAGATGGGCACGCGCTGGGGTGTCAATCGCACCGTGGCCCAGATCCATGCGCTGCTGTTCCTGGCCAACCGGCCTTTGAGCGCGGAAGACATTGCAGAAGCCCTGGGCGTGGCACGCTCCAATGTCAGCAACAGCATCAAGGAACTGCAAAGCTGGAAGCTGATCCGCGTGACCCACCTGCTGGGCGACCGGCGCGACCACTTCGTCGCCCTGCAGGATGTGTGGGAAATCTTCCGCGTCATTGTGGAAGAGCGCAAGCGGCGCGAAATCGATCCGACCCTGACCATGCTGCGCGAGTGCGCGATTGAAGGCGGCAGCGACAGCGCGCTGGAGCCGGCGTCGCTGGCGCGCATGAATGAGGTGCTTGGTTTCCTTGACATGCTCGGCGCCAGCTACGACGACTACAAGCACCTGCCGCCGGCCACCTTGCAGCGCTTCCTGAAAATGGGCGGCAAGGTGGCGCGCTTGCTGGGCAGCGACGACAAGGAGCCATCATGAGCGATCCTGCGCTGACCCTGTACTACGACGGCAAGTGCCCCTTTTGCCTGGCTGAGATGACCCGCCTGGCGCGCTGGGACCGGGAGCAGGGCAGCGTGCTGGCCTTTGTCGACATCGCGCAGCCAGGCTTCGATCCATCGCCGCTCAAGGCTGGCATGGCCGAGCTCAATGCGCAGCTGTACGCGCTAAGGCGCGATGGCCGGGTGCTGGTGGGTGTGGACAGCATGCTCGCTGCCTACACGCTGGCCGGCCGTGGCTACCTGGTGTGGCCGCTGCGCGCGCCGCTGCTGCGCAGTGTGCTCTCGTTTTTCTACCGCGTCTTTGCACGCCATCGCTACACCATGTCGCGGCTGCTGGGCTACAAGCCGGCATGCGGCACGGACGTGTGCACGCCGGGTAACCCCTTCCTGACCAAACGGAGCAAGCCATGAAGCGCGATAACGTGCGTACCTGGGCGGTGTACCTGACTTATGCCAGCATTGCCGGGCACCTGCTGGTAGGGGCGCTGCTGCCCCTGATCGTGGGTCTGGGCATGTTCGACAGCTACCACCGCGGCATCGAGGCCGCGTTTTACGGGGCCGCCATTCCGCACGGCGCGCGTGCCCATCAGAGCTGGTGGATCTCGCTGTTCGGCCCCACCGTGCAGGCAGCGGCAGTGTGGATGGCGGCCCTGGCCTACCTGGGCGCGCGCCAGCGAAGTGCCTTTGCCTGGGCCGCGCTCATTGCCGGCATCGTGCTATGGGCGCCGCAGGACATGTACATTTCGCTGCTGGCCGGCGCCTGGGCGCATGTGTGGATTGACAGTGCAGCGCTGGTGATCATGCTGCCGCCGCTGGTGGCCCTGTATATCATCGACCGGCAGGTGGCCACGCCATCGGCATCCCATCCGGACGCGAGTGGCTGTCATGGATTCAAGTGAGCTATCGGGCCATGGTTCGCCTGAGCCGCACCGGTGCCAGTGGTCCTGACGACTTCACGGGCTCCATGGACTGGCGCCCGTGCGTAGTTTGCCGCCTCGCCGCACGCATGCTGCGCCCTCGGCGGCTGGCCGAGGCCTGGCCCCTGCGGCTGGCGCCCGGCGAAGTGGCTGGCCTGCTGCCGGACGGCCAGCGCATTTGCCCGCGTAGACGGACCGCGTACGCCTGCGTGTTCAGCCATCCCACGCTGGAGGGCGCTTCGCAGTCTTGCCAATTGAGATACCTCTCGTAACACTTATTACGTGGTGGCGATATCCCTGGGGCAGGCAATAGGGTCTAATGAACTCATGGAAAAAGAAAACGTTCTCGTCCATGTCCCTGAAACGACCCGTGGCAGGGACTTAGCAGTAGCCACTCAAGACAGGAGTTCATATGTTTAACAAAGCCCTCGCATTCGCCGTTACCGCAGCCTGCCTTACGGCCGGCGCCGCGCACGCCCAGTCATATGATTCCCGTCATGACCAGCGTTCGCAGCATTACGACCGTAACGGCAGCTACAACGATGGCAGCCGCCATTACGACAGCCGCCGCGACTATCGCCGCGACCAGCGCCGGGCCGACCGCTACTACGGCAGTCGCGATGGCTACCAGTCGCACTATGACAGCCGCGACTATCGCTATCGCAACAATGGTTACAGCAACGGCCAGCGCTACCACCTGCGCCGCGGCGAGCGCCTGTCGCATCACCACGGCCGACACGTGATGGTCAGTGACTGGCGCCGTCACCGTGGCCTGTACGCCCCGCATCGCGGCCATCAGTGGGTGCAGGTGGGTGGGGATTACGCCCTGGTCGCCATTGCAACCGGCCTGATTGCCTACGTCCTGACCAACTAAATCTCATCCCGCAACCGTGGCGCCCTGCTGGCTCCACGGTTGACTTTGTTGGCACACGTAAATGACAATGCGTCAACTTCATTCCGACTGCCTTCCATGTCACTTGCGCGCGCGTTCCTTCTCTCCTGCCTCCTGCCGGCCAGCGCGTTCGCGGCCGATGCCATCGATCTCAAGTCGCTGGGCGAGAAGGAAGTGCGCGTTGTCGATGTGAGCAAGACCGGCAGCCCCGGCAAGTCCTTCGTGGCCGCCACCATTGTCAATGCGCCTCTGCAGGAAGTGTGCAAGGTTCTGCAGCAGTATGAAAGCTACCCGGCCTTCATGCCCAATACCCACTCGGCCAAGGTTTCACACAGCGCGGCCACGCATGCGCTGGTGGACGTCACGCTCAAGCTGCCGATGGGGAAAATCAAAAAATACCGCCTGCGCATGGAACCAGCTGTCAGCAGCACCAGTTGTGTACTGGCGTGGAAACAGGTGCCTTGGCCTGGCCTGAAGCAGGAAGAAACCATTGCCGATACCACTGGCCAGTGGCATTTGACGCCTCATGGGGCGGGCAGGACTGCCGTGCGCTACAGCGTCTATACCGACCCTGGGCCAATTCCGTTCGGACTGGGCTGGATTGTCGATAGCCTGAGCAAGGACAGCATTCCGCAGACGCTGGAGGGCGTGCGCCGCCGCGTGGTCAAACTGTAAGGAAGGTGATAAGGGCAGTGCGCAGCCGTTGAATTGAAGCGTTGCAGTGGCGAGTGAAGCAGAGAATTCGGATGACCAGTCTGACGCGCTGCAAGCCACTGCACAAGAGGGCGTTGACTTTGTTATCTACTAGATTACACTGTGATTCCAGGGGCGGCGCCAATTGATCACTTCGATTCGTCACAAAGGACTGCGGAAATTTTACGCCGATGGAGACCATCGTGGCATTCCTGCGGAATTCGGCCCTCGAATTGAACGCATGCTCGACCGACTAGAAAGTTGTGTCAGGCCGGAAGATATGAATGTGCCTGGCTTTAGGTTCCATCAGCTCAAAGGTGGGCGTAAAGGCAGCTATGCTGTGTCGGTATCCGCAAACTGGCGTATTACGTTCAAGTTTGAAGGTGAAAATGCGGTAGATGTGGATTTGGAGGACTTCACTGATGAAAACGCTGCGCAATCCTGACCGGCGGCCCACACATCCTGGGGCAGTGCTGCGTGAAGATATTTTGCCGGCATTGAAAATGACACAAACCGAGCTGGCTGAACGGCTTGGTGTCAGCCGCTTGAGCATTTCGGAACTCGTCCACGAGAAGCGCGCCATGTCGCCTGAAATGGCGGTGCGGATCGCGACCTTGCTGAACACATCACCCGAAAGTTGGCTGCGGATGCAGGAAGCTGTAGAGCTGTGGACGGTGAGGCAGAATACAAGCAAATTGGCGTCGATCACGCCGTTGGACCAATCCCGACTGGATCTGGCTGCATAAAGATACGCCTGTCTCCTTGCACTTAACGCAGTCTGACTGTGAACGGTTGGGCTATCGCTGGGACATCAAAGAACCGCCAAGTGGGTGGCTCAAGGAGTTCTTTGATCGACGTGTCGAGTAAGGCCATAAAGGCGGCTCTCGGGCCGATTGCCGTCGTTCAAGTAATCAAACCAGCCAAGCTACGTCCGGCTTCCCGTCAGGGCCGATCACGTAGTCGCCGTGTTGCCACGAATGGTTTCAAGCACACTGCGCACCGGCGCTGGGATCGGCACGGAGCGATTGCTGCTGCGCTCCACGTAGACATGCACGAAGTGGCCAGCGGCGGCCGGCATTTGCTCGTCGTTGCGGTAAATCCCGATCTCGTATCTCACGCTCGAGTTGCCCAGCTTGGCTACCCGAATCCCCACATGGATTGTGTCCGGGAAGGCGACCGGACTGAAATACGAGCAACCCGAGTCGACCACGAAACCAACCACCTCGCCCTTGTGGATATCGAGCACGCCGCGCTCGATCAGGAACTGGTTGACGGCCGTATCGAAGTACGAGTAGTACTGCACGTTGTTGACGTGGCCGTACACATCATTGTCCATCCAGCGCGTGCTGATGGTCACAAAGTGCGGCCAGTCCGAGCGGGGCACGGCGCGCATCTCAGTGCTTCACATCGCTGGCCGGCAGCAGGGCCTGCACCGGTTCATCGCTGGCAAACAGCTGGGCGCAATCGACCTTGTCGAAGTCGTAGTGCTTGCCGCAAAAGTCGCAGTTCACGCCCAGCTGGCCCAGTTCCGCCAGGGCCGAGTCCACCTCTTCGCGGCCCAGCATCTTGAGCATGTTCCCGACCTTTTCGCGCGTGCAGCTGCAGTGAAATTGTGGATGGGCCGGATCGAACACGCGGATGGTCTCTTCCCAGAACAATCGCTCCATCAACGTGTGGATGCCCGTCGAAAGCAGTTCCGGCTGCTTGAGGGTGGAGGCCAGCATCACTGCGCGATTCCACGTTTCCAGGTCTTCCGCTTCGCTTGCCTGCACGGTCTGGTCATCCTTGCCGCTGTGGCGCGGCAGCTTTTGCAGCAGCAGCCCGCGCGAGACCTGCTCGTCGGCGGCCAGCCACAGGCGCGTGTCGAGCTGCTCGGAACGCAGCATGTAGTTTTCGATGACAGTGGCCATGTCCTCGCCGTCGAGCGGGACGATGCCCTGGTAGGGCTGCTGGCCGGGCACCTTGTCGATCGGGTCGAGCGTGATGATGAAGCGCCCGTGCCCGCTTACATTGAGCAGGTCGGTCAGGCTGGCGTCATCGGCAATGACACTGCCCTCGGCCACCTTGGCCGTGGCGCGCAGGCGCAGGTCGGAGTCGCATTCGACCACCAGCAGCCGTACCGGGCCGTCACCATGGATCTGCATGATGATGGCACCATTGAACTTGAGGTTGGCCGAGAGCAGGGCGGCCGCGGCCACCATCTCGCCCAGCACCGTCTTGACGGCGGGCGGGTAGGCGTGGCGGGCCTGGATTTCGCGCCAGGTATCGGATATTTCCACGAACTCGCCGCGCACGGCGGCATTATCGAAGATGAATTTTTGCAGGGTATCTGTGGTATCAGTCGTCATGTCTTATCCGATCTTTTTCAATTCTGTCTTGAACAGCTTGCCGCGCGCCACGTAGCTCGCTGCCGACAATTGCAGGCGCGCCAGGTCGTCCGGCCCCAGCGTGCGCACTGCCTTGGCGGGGGCCCCGATGATGAGGGAGTGATCGGGAAATTCCTTGCCTTCCGTGACCAGCGCACCGGCACCGACCAGGCAACCCTTGCCGATCCTGGCGCCATTAAGGATCACGGCCTGGATCCCGATCAGGGAGCCGTCACCCACCGTGCAGCCGTGCAGCATGGCCTGGTGGCCGATGGTGACGTTCCCGCCGATGGTGAGGGGAAAGCCCATGTCGGTATGCATGACCGTGCCTTCCTGTACATTGCTGCCTTTGCCAATGGTAATGCGCTCATTGTCGCCGCGAATCGTCACGCCGGACCACGCGGAGGCATCTTCTTCCAGCGTGACCTTGCCAATCAAAGTGGCCGAATCGGCCACATAGGCGCTCGGGTGGATGTCGGGGGCATGCTCGCCCAGCTGATAGATGGCCATGGTGTTTTTCTGTCGTAGCGCGGAAATGCGCCATTTTACGCCGTCCGGACAATCCAGACTGACTCTGCGATGTGGGGACACATGCGCCGATCACAATGGGCACCAGTGTGGCCCTGGCGCCTCACCAGCTTATTGTCGCGCGCCTGCTCCGGTATAATAGAACGATCGTACTTTTTTGTTAAGGTCTTGTCATGCTTGCCTCCCGTTCTGAATTCATCACCGTGCGCGGCTTGCGCACCCACGTGCGCCACTGGGGCCGGGAAGGGGCGCCCAAGATCTTCATGGTGCATGGCTGGATGGACGTGGCAGCCTCGTTCCAGTTCGTGGTCGACTGCCTGCAGGGTGACTGGCACGTGATTGCGCCCGACTGGCGCGGCTTCGGCCTGTCCGAGCGCACCCAGTCCGACACGTACTGGTTTCCCGACTACGTGGCCGACCTGGATGTGATGCTGGGCCATTATTCCCCGGATGAGCCGGTCAATCTCCTCGGCCACAGCATGGGCGGCAATGTGGTGAGCCTGTATGCGGGCGTGCGGCCCCAGCGGGTGCGGCGCCTGATCAACCTGGAAGGCTTTGGCCTGCCTGCAACGAGCCCGGAGCAGGCGCCCAAACGCTGGTCCAAGTGGCTCGACGAACTGCACGCGCCGCCCACCTTGCGCACCTACCCGAGCCGCGAAGCGGTGGCGGCGCGCCTGCAAAAGACCAATCCGCGCCTGCCCGACGCGCGCGCGGCCTTCCTGTCGCAGCACTGGGCCGCGCCCAACGCGGCCGGCGAATGGGAGATTCTGGGCGACCCGGCCCACAAGAAGCCGTCGCCGCTGCTGTACCAGGTGGAAGAAGTGCTGGCCTGCTGGCGCCAGATCACCGCGCCCGTGCTGTGGGTGGAGGCCGACGACACCAATATGTGGCAGTGGATGGGCCCCAAGCCGGAAGCGCGCATTGAAATCGACCGCCGCCTGGGACACCTGGCCAAGGTCGATGCGCGCATGATGCCGGACGCGGGCCACATGCTGCATCACGACCAGCCCGAACTGCTGGCAGCCATGCTGGAAGAGTTCCTCGCGGCCGACTGAGCTTGCGCCTGAGCATTTTCTGCAAGCAGCGTACAATGGAGGCTTCTTATTTGTGACGCTGGTAACCGGGTATGAATGTCGATTTGCACTGCCACTCCAATGTTTCTGACGGCGTCCTGACGCCGGAGGCGGTAGCGACATACGCGCACCAGGCCGGGGTCAATGTCTGGTCGCTGACCGACCACGATGAAGTGGGCGGCACCGAGCGCGCGCGGGCCGCGGCGACCGAACTGGGCATGCGGTATGTGCCAGGGGTGGAAATATCCGTCACCTGGGCCGGCAACACCATTCATGTCGTGGGCTTGCAGATCGACACTGCCCACCCGGCGCTGGTGCAAGGACTGGCGGCAACCCGAAGGGGGCGTGACGCGCGCGGGCGCGAAATTGCCGAACAGCTGGCGCTGGCAGGCGTGCCGGGCGCTTATGAAGGCGCACGCAAATACGTGGACAATCCAGACCTGATGTCGCGCACCCATTTCGCCCGCTTCATGGTCGAAACAGGCGTGTGCGCCAGCATCCCGGAAGTGTTCCGCAAGTTCCTGACCGAAGGCAAGCCGGGCTACGTGCCGCACCGCTGGGCCAGCCTGCCGGAGGCGGTCGGCTGGATCAGGGGGGCAGGGGGCATTGCCGTCATTGCCCATCCTGGCCGCTACAAGCTGAGCCAGACTGCGCACGGCGCCCTGTTTGATGAATTCAAGCAGCTGGGCGGGGCGGCCATCGAGGTGGTCACGGGCAGCCATACGCCCGACCAGTATGAAACCTATGCCGAACAGGCGCGCCGCTATGGCTTTCTTGCTTCGCGCGGGACCGATTTTCATGCACCGGGCGAATCGCGCGTCGAATTTTCCCTGCTGCCGCCCTTGCCGCGGGGCGTTACCCCGGTCTGGCACGACTGGTTCTGACCCGCCGCGGGGGCGCCCGCGCTAACGCGCGCCCTTGTAATTTCGCTGACCCAGCCTTATCTTAACGGCCTGACAACTCACTTTCCCGAGCCCGGAGGCTTGCCATGAAACGCATTGTCCTGTTTTTGATGACCAACCTTGCAGTCTTGCTGGTGCTGTCGGTGGTGCTCACCGTCTTTGGCGTGGGCCGCGGCGTGAGCGCAGCCGGCATCAATGTGGGCGAGCTGCTGGTGTTTTCGGCCATTGTCGGCTTCACCGGTTCCATCATCTCGCTTTTGCTGAGCAAGTTCATGGCCAAGATGTCGACCGGCGCGCGCGTCATCGAGCAACCGGCCAATGCTACCGAACAATGGCTGGTGGCCACCGTGCGCAAGCAGGCGGAAAAGGCCGGCATCGGCATGCCGGAAGTGGCGATCTACGAGGGCGAACCCAACGCCTTTGCCACGGGCGCGTTCAAGAATTCGGCCCTGGTGGCCGTATCGACGGGCCTGCTGCAATCCATGAACCAGGACGAGATCGAAGCCGTCCTGGCGCACGAGGTGGCGCACGTGGCCAATGGCGACATGATCACGCTCACTCTCATTCAGGGCGTGGTCAATACCTTTGTCGTGTTCATGGCGCGCGTGGTGGGCTTTTTTGTCGACAAGGTGCTGTTGCGCGGCAATAGCGACCGGGGGCCCGGGATTGGTTACATGGTCACCGTGTTCATCTGCGAAATTTTGTTTGGCCTGGTGGCGTCGATCATCGTGGCCTGGTTTTCGCGCCAGCGCGAGTTCCGCGCCGATGCCGGCTCGGCCAAGCTGCTCGGTTCGGCCGCGCCCATGAAGCGGGCCCTGATGCGCCTGGGCGGCATGCAGCCGGCCGGCCTGCCGTCGGCCATGGCGGCCTTTGGCATTGCCGGCGGTGCCAAGAGCTTTGGCGCGCTGTTTTCCACCCATCCACCCATGGAGGAGCGCATTGCCGCCCTCGACAACCTGCGCCAGTAAATCCTGATGCGCCTAGACCCATGACCCAGTTTTTCCAGATCCATCCCGACAATCCCCAGGCGCGCCTGATCAAGCAGGCGGCCCAGATCATCCATGGCGGCGGGATCGTGGCCCTGCCCACGGACTCCTGCTATGCGCTGGTGTGCCATCTGGATGACAAGGCGGCGGTGGAAAAGTTGCGGCGCATTCGCGGCATCGATGACAAGCATCATCTGACGCTGCTGTGCCGCGACCTGTCGGAGATCGGCAATTACGCGCGGGTGGACAACAAGCAATTCCGTTTTCTCAAGGCCGCCACGCCGGGGCCGTTCACGGTGATCCTGGAAGCGACGCGCGAAGTGCCGCGCCGCCTGTCCCACCCTTCGCGCAAGACCATCGGCCTGCGGGTGCCGGAAAACGCCATTGCCCACGCCCTGCTGGCCGAGCTGGGCCAGCCGCTGATTGGCACCACCCTCATCATGCAGGGCGAGGAAGACGCCATTACCGATGCCGACGCCATCCGCGAACGGCTGGAAAAGCAGCTCGATCTCATCATCGATGGCGGCGCCTGCTCGATGGAGCCGACCACCGTCATCGATCTCACGGCCGAGGCGCCGCAGCTGGTGCGCCAGGGCCGCGGCGACGCCGCCGTGTTCGGCCTGTGAGCCGCCCCGCGGGGCGCCCAGGGCGGCTCTGATAGAATCACCTCCATGACTATCCAAGAGACCGTGTCGACGGTCATCAACGTCGCCATTCCATTGCTGTTCGCCATTTCCTTGCACGAGGCGGCGCACGGCTATGCGGCGCGTTACTTTGGCGATCCGACGGCGGCCAACGAAGGGCGCCTGTCCCTCAATCCCCTGCGTCACATCGACCCCTTCGGCACCGTGATCCTGCCACTGGCGCTGTATCTGACCACCCAGGTGGCGGTCGGTTTTGCCAAACCGGTGCCGGTGGAGGTGAACCGCCTGCGCAACCCGCACCGGCAAATGGCGTTGGTCGCCCTGGCCGGTCCCATGGCCAACTTTGTGATGGGACTTGGCTGGACGCTGCTGGGCCTGATTTTGCTGGCCCTGCGCGTGCCCAGTCCCGACCTGGCCGAAATGATCCGCGCCGGCATCGTCATCAATGCAGCCATGTTTGTGTTCAACCTGATCCCGGTGCCGCCGCTCGATGGCGGGCGCGTGCTGACCGCCATGCTGCCCAAGCCGCTGGCGCTGCGCTTTGCTGCCATCGAGCGCTACAGCGTGGTGCTGCTGGTGATCCTGGTGGTGCTGATGTATAGCCGCGTGCTCGATGGCTTCATGAGCACCGGTATTAGTTTTGTGGCCAAGATATTTCGTCTGATTCTCACTCCCTTTAATATTTTTCTGAACTGAGTCTTTATGTATCCCGATCGTGTCGTTTCCGGTATGCGCCCTACGGGCACCATGCACCTTGGCCACTATCATGGCGCCCTCAAGAACTGGATCAAGATGCAGGCCGAGCAGCCCTGCCTGTTCTTTGTGGCCGACTGGCATGCATTGACCACGCATTACGACGATCCCACCATCATCGAGCGCAGCACCTGGGACATGGTGATCGACTGGCTTGCCGCCGGCGTCGACCCGTCGCAGGCCACGCTGTTCATCCAGTCGCGCGTGCCCGAGCATGCCGAGCTGCACCTGCTGCTGTCCATGTGCACGCCGCTGGGCTGGCTCGAGCGGGTGCCGACCTACAAGGACCAGATCGACAATCTCAGCAACAAGGACCTGGCCACTTACGGCTTTCTGGGCTACCCCCTGCTGCAGGCGGCCGACGTGCTGATCTACCGCGCCACCCAGGTGCCGGTGGGCGACGACCAGGTGCCGCACATTGAAATGATGCGCGAGATCGCGCGCCGCTTCAATCACATGTACGGCAAGGAACCCGGCTTTGAAGAAAAGGCCCTGGAAGCGGTGAAAAAGCTGGGCAGCAAGCGCGCCCGCCTGTACACCGAGCTTCGCACCGAGTACCAGCAGGAAGGCAAGGAAGAGGCACTGGCCCAGGCCAAGGCCATGCTCGACGATGCCGGCAGCCTGTCGATGATTGACCGCGAACGCCTGTTTGGCTACCTCGAAGGCAGCCGCAAGTTGATCCTGGTGGAGCCCCAGGCCAAGCTGACGGCCGACTCGCGCCTGCCGGGCCTGGACGGGCGCAAGATGTCCAAGAGCTATGGCAACTCGATCTCGCTGCGGGAAGACAAGGAATCGGTCACCAAGAAAATCCGCACCATGCCGACCGACCCGGCGCGCGTGCGCCGCACCGATCCGGGCGACCCGCGCCGCTGCCCGGTGTGGCAGCTGCACGAAGTCTATTCCGACGAAGCGACCCGCGAATGGGTGGTCAAGGGCTGCACCACGGCCGGCATTGGCTGCATCGAATGCAAGCAGCCCGTGATCGACGCCGTGCTGGCCGAGCAGGAGCCGATGCATGAACGCGCCCAGCAATACCTGGACGACCCTTCGCTGGTGCGGGCGATTGTGGCCGATGGCTGCGAGCAGGCCCGCAAGCTGGCCCAGGAAACCATGCGGGACGTGCGCGAGGCCATGGGCCTGTCGTACACCTGATGCACGCCGCTGAGCACAAGCCGGCCGAAGCGTCGGCCTGGGTGCGGCGCTGGGCCCTCATGGTGGGCAGCGGCGAAGTGCTGGACCTGGCCTGCGGCTCGGGGCGCCATGCGCGCCACTTCGCCGCGCTCGGTCACCCGGTGCTGGCCGTCGATTGTGACGACGACGCGCTGGCGCGCGCCGCCGGAACCGGCATTACGGTCTTGCAGTACAACCTCGAAGATGGTTCGCCCTGGCCCTTCGAGCCGGAGCGTTTTGCCGCCATCGTGGTCACCAATTACCTGCACCGTCCCCTGTTCAAGAAAATGGCCGCCAGCCTGGCGCCGGGTGGCGTCTTGATCTATGAGACTTTCGCGATGGGCAATGAACGCTTCGGCAAGCCGAGCAATCCCAATTTCCTGCTCGCGCCCGGCGAACTGCTGGCGCTGGCCTCGGCCAACGGCTTGCAGGTCATTGCCTTTGAAGATGGCGTGGTGCAGCAGCCCAAGGCAGCCATGGTGCAGCGCATCGTGGCGGTGGAGCGGGGCTTTGACCGCGAGCGGGCCAGGCTCGACAGCGCTAACGTCTTGTAACAAGGGCGCGGGCGCTATTCTGGGCAAGAATGAACCATATTGGCGGGCGATCCGCTACAATCAGGCTTTTAGTTAACAGCAGCGTAAGAACTTTATGATCAAGGGCAGCATAGTAGCAATCGTCACGCCAATGAACGCCGATGGCAGCCTGGACTACCCGGGCCTGGAAAAGCTGATCGACTGGCACATCGCCGAAGGAACGGACGGCATTGTCATTGTCGGTACCACGGGCGAATCGGCCACGGTCAGCGTGGCCGAGCACTGCGCGCTGATCAAGTTTACGGTCGATCACGCCAGGGGCCGCATCCCCATCATCGCCGGCACCGGGGGCAACTCCACCGCCGAAGCAATCAAGCTGACGGAGTCGGCCAAGGAATCGGGCGCCGACGCGGCCCTGGTGGTGGTGCCGTACTACAACCGTCCTACCCAGGAAGGCATGTACCAGCACTTCAAGGCCATTGCCGAGGCGGTGGACTTGCCCATCATCCTGTACAACGTGCCCGGGCGGACCGTGGCCGACATGTCCAACGACACCATCCTGCGCCTGGCGGCTATCAGCAATATCGTGGGCGTGAAGGATGCAACCGGCAATATCGGGCGCGGTCTGGAACTGCTGCGTAATGCGCCGGCCGACTTTGCCGTGTATTCGGGCGACGATCCGACCGCGATTGCCCTCATGCTATGCGGCGGCGCCGGCAATATCTCGGTGACCGCCAATGTGGCCCCGCGCGCCATGCACCAGATGTGCGCCGCGGCCATGGCAGGCGAGATTGCCAAGGCGGTCGAGATCAACAACAAGGTCATGCCCCTGCACCAGAAACTGTTCATCGAACCGAATCCGGTGCCGGTCAAGTGGGCGCTGGCCGACATGGGCATGATGCCGCCCGGCCTGCGCTTGCCGCTTGCGGCCCTGTCCGCAGAATTCCACGACACCGTGCGCGGCGCCCTGCGCGACGCCGGCGTCCTTCCCGTGGCCTGACCGTAGGTCGGGATCATTTTTCAGACACCAGCTGCTTTTCAGCCCTAACCCAGTTACGACATGACTATTCGCAAGACCACTACATCGGCCCTGGCCATCGCCACCACCTCCGCACTGGTTGTCAGCCTGTCCGGCTGCGGCATGATCAACTCGGTACTGGAACAGGACAAGCTCGACTACCGCGGCGCCAAGAAGCAGCCCAAGCTGGAAGTGCCGCCCGACCTGACCCAGCTCGAGCAGGATAACCGCTACAGCGTACCCGATGGCCGCGGCGTGGCCAGCGTGTCCACCTTCCAGCAGCAGCGCGCCGGCACGGCACCGGCTGCCGCACAAGAAGTGGCAGGCGCCCCGATTGCCCCCCTGACCCTGGACGGCATGCGCGTGGAGCGCGACGGCAACCAGCGCTGGCTGGTGGTCAACCGCACCCCCGAGCAGCTGTGGCCTGAGCTCAAGCGCTTCTGGACCGACAATGGGTTCACGCTCGTGTCCGAGTCGGCATCGGCCGGCACCATGGAAACGGAATGGGCCGAAAACCGCTCCAAGATTCCGCAGGACGCGATCCGCCGCACCATTGGCAAGGTGGCGCCCAACCTGTACAGCGCTGCCGAGCGCGACAAGTACCGCACCCGCGTCGAGCGCACCGCCAACGGCACCGAAATCTACATCAGCCACCGCGGCGCCGAAGAAGTCTTGACCGGCCCGACGCGCGAGTTTGCCACCTGGACCACCCGCCCCAACGATCCCAACCTGGAAGCGGCCTACCTGAGCAAGCTCATGGCCAGCCTGTCGGGCGCGCCTGACGCCAAGGCTGCGCCGGCCATCGAAGCGAAAGTGGCCCAGGCAGTGGCCGCGCCCCAGCGCGCGAAGGTGGTGGGCAATATGGTGCAGGTGGACGAAGGCTTTGACCGCGCCTGGCGCCGCGTGGGCCTGGCACTGGACCGGGTCGGCTTCACGGTGGAAGACCGCGATCGTGCCCAGGGCGTGTACTTCGTGCGCTTTGTCGACCCCGATTACAAGGCAAAGGGCGGTTTCCTCAAGAACTTGTTCAGCTTTGGCGACGCCGACAAGGCCAAGGAAGCGCAGCGTTATCGCGTGGTGGTCAAGCCGGTGGCCGGCAGCGCCAATGCCAGCCAGGTCACGGTGCAGGGCGCCGATGGCGCGGCCGATACGGGCGTGACGGGCACCAAGATCCTCAACCTGCTGTCGGACGAGCTCAAGTAAATCGGGCAGCACGATAAAAGAACCGGCCAAGGCCGGTTTTTTTACGCCCCTGCGCAGCGTGTGACAGGAGGACTGCACCGAGAGGCGGACTGCACGGAGACTGCAGGCGAAAAAAAACCGGCCCCGCAGGGCCGGCTTTCTCAAAGCATTTGCTGAATTACTTGACAGCGTCAGCAGCGGCCGAAGCAGCGGTCGAAGCAGCAGCCGAAGCGGCAGCAGCAGCGTCAGCAGCGGTCGAAGCAGCCGAAGCGGCAACAGCAGCGGCGCCAGCAGCTTCAGTTGCTGGAGTTGCTTCAACAACTGGAGCAACTTCAGTGGTGGTGGTGGTGGTTGCTGGCATTTCGGTTGCAACTGGGGTTGCTGGCGTTACGGTCTCTTCGGTTTTTTTGGTGCAAGCGGTCAGGGCAACAGCCAGCAGGGAGACGATCAGCAAAGATTTTTTCATGGGTTTTTCCTTAATTATCACTAAAAATGAAACGTTGTTGCGATGAATAATTACCGGTAATTATCGCTCGTTAGGGAATTCTCGGTGGCTTTCGTACCTGTTATGGATCCTTACAGACAACGGAAACTTCCTAACCCGATATTATAGCGAAAGATTGTGCTTCGCAATAGCACAATAATGCATATTTGGAAGGTGTTTTCCTAATAATTACGTAAATAAGTTGACAAAGGACGGAGGCTTAGACTTTTTACCAATAAACAGGTATCTGGCCGAATTTTATTCGGCAACTTTCTAACAATTTCTTACAATCCCGTCGTAGTCGCTTGTACTCCGGGCAACGATTCCGCCCAGATCCCGTCAAATCTTTCGCGGCTGATTTCGCAGGCCTGGGCCAAGTCAAACACGGCTTCGCCCCGCATATGGTCGCTGTGAAAGCGGCGTACGATGTGCACGTCGTCGGCAATGCAAAACGAATCGGTCAGCTGGCGCAAGGGGCGGCTGGTGAGGCGGCATTCGATGCGGTGGCTGTAATCTTGCAGAAGGCGCATGAAGCGGGGGCAATTGCGCTCGATATGGCTGCTCTCATGCATGGCCAGACGCAGGTGACCACCGCGCCGCAGGAATTGGCGCAGGGCGGCGTCGGTCTCGCTGCTGCCCAGGGGGAAGACCTCGAAATCCGGGTCGAACATGGTGAGCGTGGCCGTGGCCCGCTCCAGGCATTGCTGGAAGCGGGCGGCGAACTCGGCCCGGCTGTTAAAACGGTGGTCGGAAGCGTCGTCGATCATGGTATCCCCTGTTTGCGGTCAAGTTAAGGCAGTTCCAGCCAGCCGTCCTGATACCAGGTGTACAGTGCTTCCATGACATCGTCGGAGGCGGTGGCGGCCGTGGGGCCGTCCAGGCGCCGCTCATCGGCCAGGATGGCCAGCAGGCGCTTGTCGGCGCGGCTGACGTCGAATGATTCGCCATTGATGAACACGTTCGAGCCGCGGTACAGCATCTGGGTCTTGAGCGACAGGGCCACGCCTTTCCGGGCCACGGCCTGCATGAAGCGGCCCATGGTCAGCGGCGTTTCCGGTCCCGTGAAAAACACATTGTGCTTCGGTTCCGACAAATACTCGCCGACGAAGATCGTCACGTCTTCTTCCGTGAAGCGCACCTTGTTCAATTCTTCGGCAATGGTCGAGAGCATGTGGCGCGGGATTTCGGCCGAATGCTTGGCCGGCTCGAGCTGCGGGTCGGCGTAGCGGCCCGGCAGGTCGATCGAGTCGGCCATAAATTGCAGGAAGGCTTCGCCCAGCTCCTGGTAGGCCGGCGAACGGAAGCCGATCGAATAGGTCATGCAGTCGCCCTCGGCCACGCCGTCGTGCGCGTAGTGGGGGGGCAGGTACAGCATGTCGCCCGGTTCCAGCACGAATTCTTCCTCGGCTACAAAGCCCGACAGTATCTTCAGCGGCAAGCCTTCCACCAGCGTCAGGTCCTGTTGTGCGCTGATACGCCAGCGCCGCTTGCCCTGGGCTTGCAGCAGGAACACGTCATAGGAATCGAAATGGGGGCCGACCCCGCCGCCATCGGTGGCAAAGGAAATCATCAGGTCGTCCAGGCGCGCGTCCGGGACAAAGCTGAACTGGCGCAGCAGCGCGTCGGCGCTCTTGTGGTACAGGTTGGCGCCCTGGACCAGCATGGTCCATTCGCGCTGTGTTGCCGGCGGCAGCGCGTCGAGCGGGCCGTGCTGCATGTCCCACTGGCCATCGGACCGGGTGATCAGGCGCGATTCCACATGATTGAGCTTGGCCATGTCGGCCAGGGTGGCGAGCGGCAGCAGCGGCTTGAAGCCGGGGATGGCCTGGCGGATCAGGAGCGGCTTCTTGTGCCAGTAGTCGCGCAGGAACTCGGCGGGCGTCAGATTGCCCAATAGCGGTAATTTTTTCATGCGTCATTATAACCAGTCCTTATCGGGCCCTGGCGCCTGGGGTTATAATCCGGCGACACACCATTACGAGGAAAGCGCGATGAAGATTGCCAAGAATACGGTCGTGTCGGTCAAATACAAACTGTCCGATGCCCAGAACAACCTGATCGACGACGGCCAGCAGCCGATGGTCTATCTTCACGGCGGTTACGAAAACACCCTGCCCAAGATCGAGGAAGAGCTCGACGGCAAGGAAGAGGGCTACAACGCCACCATCCAGGTTGAACCGGACGATGCCTTTGGCGACTACGACCCGGCCCTGGTCAAGGTGGAGCCGCGCAACCGCCTGCCCGAACCGCTGGAAGTGGGCATGCAGTTCGAAGGCATGCCAGACGCTAACGACGCCGACGAAGAAGCCATGATCTTCACCGTCACCGACATTGCCGACGACAAGGTCGTACTCGATGGCAATCACCCGCTGGCCGGCATGGCCTTGCGCTTTGAACTGACGGTGGTGGGCGTGCGCGCGGCCACCGATGAAGAAATCGCCCACGAGCACGTGCACGGCGCCCATGGCCACCACCATGGTGAAGAAGATGACGGCGACGACGCGGACGAGTTCCGCAGCCATCCCGTGCATTAAGCAGCTAACGGCGCCTCGGGCGCCGTTTGTCGATGGACGGCGAGCCTAGCGTTCGTCCAGTTCAAACATGGGCTCGGCCTCGGGCCTCACCGTCACATGCATCACGCGCGAACCGACGCTGATGTGGCCAATGTTGTCACGCCAGGCGACGGCCGGCTCGGTGCCGTCGGGCACCTTGGCCGTATCGATCAGCAAGACCTTGCCCTGAAATTTCCTGGCCAGCGACACGATCTGCTTGCGCGCCGGCGCAAAGCCATCCTGCACGGCCGGGGCGGGGCGGCCAAAGCGGGCCAGCAATCCAGGTTCTTGCTTGAGAATGTTCACATGGCCTTCTGAGAACAGCACAATGCCGTCCAGCTTTTTACGCCGGGCCTGGCTGAACAGGCGGTTGAGCCAGAAACGGTTGGCCACGGTGCGGTCTTCGTATTCGCTGTTGCGGCCCGCTTCCGGCCGATAGTGATTGTTGTTGGACGGCAGATTGACCGTGGCGTACAGCACCGTGTCCTTGATCCAGTAGGCATTTTCCGCGTAGCTGCGGAACTTGGCGCTGTTGGACAGGCGCGAGAGCTTGAGCGGGCGCGCGCCGACGGCGCTGGTTTCTTCGTACAGCACTTCGCGCAGCCGGTTCATGCGCTCGATCCCGATCGGTCGTCCGGCCGCATTGCGGCAATCCTTCCAGTCGCTGGCCGCCGGCACCACCACCACCGGGCGCCGCGCCGCCACCAGCATGTCGCGCCGGTGCGTGTACAGCTCGTCCGTGCACGGTTCGTTCGCCGCCTTGATGCCCGTGGCCACCACGAACGACAGGTCGGACTTGCGCGTGTTGGCCAGCGCCTCTTCCAGCACCTCGTCGCCCTTGGCACTGGCATACACGTGGCCGATGATGGCAAAGCGATGTTCCCCGCGCGAAGCGGCCGCTTCCGTCCTGGCCTTGGCCTTGGCTTTGTCCTTGTGTTTGTCGTGTCCGGCACCGGCGGCGTGGGCGACCAGCAGGCAGGCGCACACGATCAGCGCCCGCCGCAGCTGCAAGCGGCCTGTCATGACGCCGCCATCCGTTTGAGCTGGTACAGCTGTTCGAGCGCTTCGCGCGGCGACAGGGCATCGGGATCAATCGCTGCCAGCGCCTCGGCCAGGGCCGCACCGGCATCGCCAGCCACCGGCATGGCCGGTTCCGGTTCCACGCAGGGCAGGGCGAACAGGTCGAGCTGCGGGGTGGTGTCGAGCGCCTGCGATTCGAGCCGTGCCAGGTGCTTGCGCGCGGCCTTGATCACGCCCTGCGGCACGCCGGCCAGCTGGGCCACCTGCAGGCCATAGCTCTGCGAGGCCGGCCCGGCCTGCACCGCGTGCAGGAACACGATGCTGTCCTTGTGCTCCACCGCCGACAGGTGCACATTGCTGGCACTGGGGTGGCTCTCGGGCAGCTGCGTCAGTTCAAAGTAATGGGTGGCAAACAGCGTGAAGCTGCGGCTGACATCGATCAGGTGGCGCGCAATGGCCCAGGCCAGGGCCAAGCCGTCAAAGGTGGAAGTGCCGCGCCCCACTTCATCCATCAGCACCAGCGAATGCTCGGTGGCGCCGTTGAGAATGGCGGCCGACTCGGTCATCTCCACCATGAAGGTGGAGCGTCCGCCGGCCAGGTCGTCGGTGGCGCCGATGCGCGTGAAGATGCGGTCAATCGGGCCGATGCAGGCACTGGTGGCCGGCACGTAGCTGCCCACGTAGGCCAGCAGGGTGATCAGGGCCACCTGGCGCATGAAGGTGGACTTGCCGCCCATGTTGGGGCCGGTGATCAGCAGCAGCCGCCGTTCATCCTTGAGCTGGCAGTCGTTGGCGATGAAGCGCTCGATCTGGTTTTCCACCACCGGGTGGCGCCCTTCACAGATATCCAGGCACGGTTCGGCCACCAGGCGCGGGGCGGTCCAGTTATGGCGCACCGCATGCGTGGCCAGGGCGGTGAGGGTGTCGAGCTGCGCCAGGCCCGTGGCAATGGTCTGCAGGCAGGCGATGTGGGGCGCCAGGTCGGCCAGCAGCTGCTCGTACAGCAGCTTTTCGCGCACCAGCGCCTTGTCCTGGGCCGACAGGGCCTTGTCTTCGAACACCTTCAGTTCCGGCGTGATGTAGCGCTCCGCATTCTTGAGCGTCTGGCGGCGCCGGTAGTCCTCGGGCACCTTGTCCGTCTGGCCGTGCGTCACCTCGATGTAAAAGCCGTGCACGCGGTTGTATTCGACCCGCAGGTTGGCAATGCCGGTGCGGGCCCGCTCGCGGATTTCCAGGTCGAGCAGGAACTGGCCGGCGTTTTCGGACAGGCCGCGCAGTTCGTCCAGTTCGGCGTCGAAGCCGCGCGCGAACACGCCGCCGTCGCGCACCATGGCGGCCGGTTCTTCGGCCACCGCGCGCACCAGCAGATCAAGGCAGGCCTCCGGCGTGGCGATGGCTTGGTACACCTGGGGCAGCAAGCCCGGGTCGCCCGGCGCAAAGGCGCGCTGCAGGCTGGCGCGCAATGCCGGCAGCTGGCGCAGGCCGTCGCGCAGGCTGGCCAGGTCGCGCGGGCGCGCCGTGAGCAGGGCAATGCGGGTGGTGATGCGTTCAATGTCCGGCACCTGGCCCAGCGTGGCGGCCAGGGCGCCGTAGGTGTCGCTGTGCGCCAGCGCGCCAATGGCGGCGTGGCGCGCGCGAGCCACGTCCTGGTCGCGCCTGGCATGGTGCAGCCAGTGGCGCAGCATGCGTGAACCCATGGCCGTGCGGCAGTGGTCGAGCAGCGAGAACAGGGTCGGCGACTCCTGGCCGCGGATAGTCTCGGTCAGCTCCAGGTTGCGGCGCGTGGCCGCATCCAGGCCAATGAATTCGTTTTCGGTTTCGGTAATCAAGCCGCGCACATGCTGCAGGCCGCGGCCCTGGGTCGATTGGGCATAGCGCAAGAGGGCGCCGGCCGCGCCAAAGGCAGCGCCCAGGCCATCGGCGCCAAAGCCGGTGAGGGTGGCCACGGCCAGCTGGTCGAGCAGGGCCTTGTGGCCGGCCACGACATCGAAATGCCAGTCCGGCACGCGCTGGGTGTGGGCCAGCGGTTCGTCTTCAAACAGGTCGGCGCCGTCGGCGCGCAGGATTTCTGCCGGGGCGATGCGTTCGAGCTCCTGCTGCAGGCGCAGGCCCACGGTGCGGCTGTCGCCGGAAAACTCCATCAGCTTCAATACGCCGGACGCGAGCGACAGCCAGGCCAGGCCGGCAGTGGCCACTTTGCGCTGGTGCAGCACGCACACGGCCAGCAGGGGACGCTCGGCCTTTTCCGGCAGCAGGTCGGCGTCGGTCAGCGTGCCCGGGGTGACCACGCGCATGACCTTGCGCTCGACCGGCCCCTTGCTGGTGGCCGGGTCGCCAATCTGCTCGCAGATGGCGCACGATTCGCCCAGCTTGACCAGTTTGGCCAGGTAGGGGTCGAGCGAGTGGAACGGCACGCCGCACATCTTGATCGGGTTGCCATTGGCAGTGCCGCGCGCGGTCAGGGTAATGCCCAGGATGCGCGCCGCCTTTTCGGCATCGTCGTGAAACAGCTCGTAAAAGTCGCCCATGCGGTAAAACACCAGCATGGTCGGATAATCGGCCTTGATGCGCAGGTATTGCTGCATCATCGGCGTGATCTTTTCAGCGGCGCTGGCCTTGACCGCGCCAGGGCTGATTTCTTTCGGTACTATCGTCATTGAAGTATTGTGCAGGGGACGGCTTTGATAGCCGCCATTCTACCGCCTCGCGCCGGATGTGTGCCCGTCGTTGCCAGCCGGAATGCGCTGGAATGCCGTTCCCGGGCCTGCAGACCGGCCCCGGCAGCATCCTGTGCCCGAATCGTCAAGCAGTCACTGGCCGGCGGCGCCACTGTTGTACTGAAAGTCATCGCGATTGATTGATTGCGGGATTTCAGGGATACTTGCGGGAAAAAATTGCAGGTACGATCACGATCGGGAGACATGAGCGCAGCAACCACAAGGCAGGCCCGCCGACTAATGGCCATCGCGGCCTTGCTTGCCAGCGGCGCGGTCCTTGGCCAAAGCGGCCAGAGCGGTGCGGCAGACGCGCTCGACCTGCTGGCCCAGGAAAACCAGGTCTATTCGGCCGCCCGCTACACCCAGACCCTGGCCGAGACGCCGGCCAATGTATCGATCATCAGCCGCGATGACATCCGTAGCTACGGCTACCGCACGGTTTCCGACGCGCTCAAGTCCCTGCCCGGCGTGTACGACGCGGCCAGCCAGTGGCCGGCCCTCGGTGTCTCGGGCTTTGCCGTGCCGGGCGACTTCAATTCGCGCATCCTGTACCTGGTCAACGGCATGCCCGTGTACGAGCCGACCTATGGCGGTTTTTTCCTGGAATACCTCGATATCGACAGCGTCGAGCGCATTGAATTCGTCAAGGGCGCCGGTTCGGCCCTGTATGGCAGCGGCGCGGTGCTGGGCATCGTCAACCTGATCACCCACAGCGGCAAGGATGCTGCCGGCAGTACCGCCTCGATCGAGGTGGCCAGCCACCGCTCCGGCAAGCTGTACTATTCCAGCAATGTGCATGGACCGCGCGTGAGCAGCTTTGTCGCCGCCAGCGTGGCCTACACCGGCGGGCGCGATGTCTACCTGCCCGAGTTTGACAACCCGGCATTTAACAATGCCCGCTTTGGCGGTGTCGCGGCCGACAACGACAATGGCCGCACGGCGCGCCTGTTCGCCCGCTATACCATGGGCCGCCACTGGCTTCAGGCCATGCTGGTGGGCGGCAGCAAGCGCGATCCGCTGGCCAGCTATGCCACTGTTTTCAACGGGCGCCTGATGCTGCGCGAGTCGCTCGCCACACTGGAAGCGGGCACCACGCGCGACCTGGGGGAGGGCGGCAAGCTCGATGCGCGCGTGTTCGCCTTTGCCGCCACCGAGCGCGGGGATTATCCGTATGCCACGGCCGGTGCGCGCGGACTCGATGCGCGCTATATCAACGTGTCGGACCTGGCCAGCCGCCAGATTGGCGCCGAAGTCCGCTATGACCGTTTCATCTCGCGCGACCATCACATCCTGGTCGGTATCGAGATCAAGCATATCGGCTACAGCCACCAGGTGGGCGACCAGCCGGGCCTGACGCGCGACGGGGTGTTCAGCGTCGACCGCAGCGACAGCTACATGCAGTGGGCCCTGTTTGCCCAGGATGAAATGCGGCTCGGACCCGGCACCGTGTTTTTGGGGGCGCGCCTGGACAGCTACCACGGCTTTTCAAAGGGGGTGACGTCGCGCCTGTCGCCGCGCATCTCCTATGTGCAGGAACTGTCCCATGGGGTGAGCGGCAAGCTCATTTACGGCGAGGCCTACCGCGCCCCGACCATCTACGAATCGCGCTACCAGGATGGACGGCCGGCGGCGTCGACCATCTGGGCCAATGGCGCCCTGCAGCCGGAGGTATCGCGCTCGCTCGAGGCAATGCTGATCGCGCAGTCGGCCAGCGGCCTGCAGTGGCGTCTGTCCGGCTTTTTCAAGCACCTGCACCGCACCCCGGTACAGGTGTCGACCCCGGTACTCGATCGCGTGGCCTGTAACCTGGGGCCGACCGGCTGTATCCAGTACCGCAATTTCGAGCCGCACCAAAGCACGGTGGGGGTGGAACTCGACATGCGGGTGCGCCAGGGCGACTATGGCGACTACTATGCCTCGCTGGTGCTGCAGCGAGGGCGCGGCGCAGCTGGTGACCTGCCAAGTTCGCCGCGTCAGCTGTTCAAGGCCGGCTACAGCCGCGCGCTCCCCTGGCCCGATCTCGATGCCGGGGTCGAGCTGCAATACACCGGGTCAGTGTATGGCCGCAAGGATGAAGACATTGCCGTGCGCGACCACATTCCCGGCTACCTGCTGGCCGGCGCTGTCGTCAATGCCGTGCGCCTGGGGGACGGCTGGCGCGCGTCGCTGCGCGTGGACAATCTCTTCGACCGCCATTACGACACGGTGGCCTCGCGCGAACTGCACCCCCTGCGCCGCGTGCCAGCCGATGGCCGCCGCTTTTCCCTGCAGCTGCTGCGCGAGTTCTGATGCTGTTGTCGCTGCACCGCCTGTTCGCTTTGCCGCCAGCGCTGATGCTGGTGCTCTCGCTGCTGTGCGGCGGCGCCCGCGCCGACATCATCGTCCTGGCTTCGGATGACAAGGGGGCGGTCGCTGCCGCCACCGTGGCCTTGCAGGGCGCCTACAGCGGCCGGGTGACGGTGCACAACCTGGCCGGCAGCCGGGAACGGGAAAGCCAGATTGTCAGGGACATCAAGGCCTCCAGCGTACAGCAGGTGGTGGCGGTGGGCCTGCTCGCGGCCCAGGTGGCGCGCCAGCGCCTCGACCAGAAACAGGTGGTGTTCTGCCAGGTACTCAACATCGAAGAATTCAACCTGGTGGCGCCGTGGATGAAGGGCGTCAGCGGCATTCCGTCCTTGCCCCGCCAGTTCGCGGCGTGGAAGGCGCTCGATCCCGGCCTGCGCCGGATCGGCCTGATCACGGGCCACCACGCCAGCTACATGGTGAGCGAGGCGCAGGCCGCCGCACGTGCGCTGGGACTGGAACTGGTGCACGTGGCCGTGCCCTCGGACCGCGCCGTGCTCTCGGCCCTGCAGGAGCTGCGCGAACGGCGCATCCAGGGCCTGTGGCTGGCGCCCGACAGCACCATCCTCAGTCAGCGCGCCATTCTGGACGTAATGGCCCACAGCGTACGCCACAACCTGCCGGTGCTGGCTTTTTCCCCGGCCCTGCTCAAGGAAGGGGCCCTGCTTGCCGCCACGGCAGACACGCGCGAAATTGCCAGCGCGACGCTCGACCGGCTCAGGCGCGCTTCGCCCGGCGCCGATCATGTCCCGGGCGAAGCGCTCGAACCCTTGTCGGGTGCCCGCATTACCATCAGTGCCGCCGCGGCGGCGCGCTTCAATCTGACGGTTCCTGCCAGACTGCGCGAGCAAGCCGATGTCCAGTGATACCGGCCAGCGTCCCAGCCTGGTGCGGCGCATGGCGGCCATGCTGTGGTTCGCCGCCGTGCTGGCCTATGTGACCACGCTGGTGTCCATGGTCGCCGGCGCCAACTACCTGATCGAACGCAACCTCGACCAGCAGGCGCGCCAGCTGCTGCCGGTGTTCGACGACTTGAGCGCCCAGGTATTGCTGTCGCCCGAAAGCAGCGCGCGCTCGCGCATCAGCAGCTATGCCTCGCGCATCCCCGACATTGGCCTGGTGCGCGTGTATGACAAGCGCGCTCTGGCCGTGCTGGCCGAATACCGCAAGCCCGGCGGGCCGCATTTCCCCAGGCTCGACGCCAGGCGCGCCGCGCTCATGGCAGCCAGCGGCAGTACCGTCACCGATGTGGACCGCCTGCTCGGGGTAGGGCGCGCGATCCAGGCCTTCGCGCCGGTGCGCCAGGTTGTGCAGCGCAGCGAGCTGCTCGATTTTGGCGTGACGCCGCAGCAGGAGACCAGCGAAACGGTGGGCTACATCGAGATTGGCATGGACTTCGCGCCCTCGCGCAACAGCGTCTACGCCGCCGCCCTGGTTACCCTGGGCGTATTGTCGCTGGTATTGTTCGCGGCCCTGTCGGCCATCATCAGCCGCATGCGCAGCGCGCTGCGCCCCCTGCACAGTCTGCAGGATGCGCTGGCCCGCATTGCCGAGGGCGACTTCGATGCCAGCGTGGGGGATGGGCCGGCCGACCGCGAGGTGGCCACCATCCGCGACGCCATCGGCACCACCATCGTGGCGCTGCGCCAGCGCGAGGCCGAGCGCAACGAGGCAGTACGGGCCAAGGTGCTGGCCGACGAATCGAACCTGGCCAAGGGCACCTTCCTGGCCAATATGAGCCATGAAATCCGCACTCCCATGAACGGTGTGATCGGCATGCTGGAGCTGCTGCTCGGGACCGGCCTGACCGATACCCAGCGCAAGTTCGCCGGGGTGGCGCACAGCAGTGCCGAAAGCCTGCTCTCCCTGATCAACGACATCCTCGACTTCTCCAAGATCGAAGCCGGCAAGCTTGATCTCGAAGCCATTCCTTTCGACCTGCTGCACGAACTGGAAAACGTGGCCAGCGCACAGGCATTGGCGGCCCAGGAAAAGGGCCTTGAGCTGGTGGTCAACTACCCCAGCAGCCTGCCGCACATGCTGGTGGGCGACCCGGTGCGGGTGCGCCAGGTGGTGGCCAACATGGTCAGCAACGCGATCAAGTTCACGCGGGCCGGCCATGTGCTGGTCGATGTGCGCGAGGTGTCGCGCGGCGCCCAGTGCTGCCGCCTGCGCATCGCGGTTACCGATACCGGCATTGGCTTGGCGAGCGACCAGCTCGAATCGATCTTCGACAAGTTCACCCAGGCCGACGCCAGCACCACGCGCCGCTATGGCGGCACCGGGCTGGGACTGTCGATCTGCAAGCTGCTGGTGGAGATGATGAAGGGGACGATCGGCGCCAGCAGCGAGCCTGGCAAGGGCAGTACCTTTTGGTGCGAACTTGACCTGGGCCTGGCCAATGGCGCCGAGCCGGTGGCCGAGGCCGGGGCCCTGGCGGGCCTGCGGGTGCTGTGCGTGGACAGCCATGATGCCCAAAGCGCCGTGCGCATCGAGCATCTGGCCCAGCACGGGATCGTCGCCGAGCGCGTGGCCAGCGGCGCGGCAGCGATGCAGGCGCTGGCCGGGGCGGCGCTGGCCGGGCGGCCCTACAGCGTGGCGCTGGTTGATCACCACCTGCACGATATCGATGCCGAGCTGCTGGGCGAGCGCATCAAAGCCTACCGGGACTGCGCCTCCACGCAGCTGGTGGTGATCAGTTCCCTGTCGGACGCCGCCACCGGCGAGCGCTATGCCAGGGCAGGCTACTCGGCCTTTTTGTCCAAGCCGGTGGCGCAGCAGACGCTGATCGATACGCTAAGAGCCCTGAACGCGTCGCTGGCCATCGGCATTGCGCTGCCGTTCATGCATTTCGGTAGCCCGGCCGGCGGCCCCGGCGTCGACGATGCCGGCGTGGTGGATGATCATGTGCTCGCCGGCTGCACCATCCTGGCCGTGGACGACAATCCGGTCAACCTGCAGGTGGTCAGCCACATGCTCGAGCGCCTGGGCGCGCAGGTGGACGTGGCTGAAAATGGGCGCATTGCCGTGCACATGTTCCTGGCGCGCCAGTACTCGCTCATCCTCATGGATTGCCAGATGCCGGAACTGGACGGCTACCAGGCGGTGGGCGAGATCCGGCACCTGGAAGGCGCCATGCAAGCCACTGCCGGCGGCCAGGGGCGCATTCCCGTGATTGCCCTCACTGCCCACGCGCTGGCCGGCGAACGGGAAAAGTGCCTGGAGGCGGGGATGGACGACTTCCTGACCAAGCCGCTGCGGGCCGCTGAATTGCGCGACAAGCTCCTTGCCTGGCTGCGCCCCGGCGTGGCGGTCACGGCGCCGGTCGACGCACCGGCGCCCGCGCAGGACCCGGTGGCAGAGGCGCGCGCCATGTTCGGGGCCAAGTTCCCCAAGTTTGCGCAGCTGTTTTTGGCCGATGCGCCGCGCCGCGTCGCCGTCCTGACGCAAGCCGTGGGGCGGCACGATGCCGGCCAGGTATCGGAGCTGGCGCACGCCCTGGCCGGCAGCGCCGCAGCCATGGGCGCGCTTGCCCTGTCCGAGCAGTGCAGGGCGCTGGAACTGGCGGCGCGGGCCGGAGACCTGGCGGGCGCCGGCCAAAAGTGCGCGGAAATAGCCGATGAATACGATAAGATCGACGCCCGGCTGCGTGCCATGATGGCAGCGGCGAGCTAATACGGTTATCAATCATGCTGCGACTATCCTTGTTTACTATGTGCGCCCTGCTGGCGGCGGTCCCCGCATCGGCCGAGAAATTCCGGGATGCCGACCTCAAGGCGCTGGTGCCCCAGATCCGCGCCACCTGCCTCAAGCCGAGCGATCGCCAAAGCTGGATGACGGCCCGGCAGCAGGAAAGCGTCTGCGGCTGCGTGGCCGGGAAGATGCATGCCAGCCTGCGCAAGGCCAGTTTCGTCAACACCAGGGCGCCCACGGCAGCGGACAAGAAAAAGTACATGGCGTTTCAGGATGCCGCGCAGCTGGCCTGTACCCAGCCCGTATTCAGGCAGCAGACCTTGCGCAAGGTGCGGCAGGAATGCGTCGCCAAGGCGCCCGGTATCCCCGTCATGCAGGGTCTGAAGCGCCAGCGCCTGGACAAGGTGTGCGGCTGCGTGTCCGAGCGATATGCCCGCACCTGGACACTGGAACTGGTGGCGAAGTATCCCGATACCCGCTCCACCATGGAAGGCTCGCGCGGCCTGTTTGCAGAATCGATTGCCCTGTGCAACGCGCCGCCCGCACGCAAGACGCCCGCACGCAAGAATTAACGGCGCCCGCAGGCGCCGTCTCGCATCGGCCGGGCTGGCCTAGACGCCGCAGTAGGCCGTTTTCACGGTCGTGAAAAACTCGGCCGCGTAGGTGCCCTGCTCGCGCGAGCCATAGCTCGATCCCTTGCTTCCGCCGAAGGGCACGTGATAGTCCACGCCAGCCGTGGGCACGTTCACCATGACCATGCCGGCCTGCGCGTGGCGCTTGAAGTGGGTGGCGTGCTTGAGCGAGGTGGTGACGATCCCGCTGGACAGGCCAAATTCGCTATCGTTGGCAAGAGCGAGGGCGTGCTCATAGCTGTCAGCCTCGATCACGCTGGCCACCGGGCCAAAAATCTCTTCGCGGCTGATCCGCATGTCGTTGCTGCAGTCCGTGAACAGGGCAGGCTGCAGGAAAAAGCCGGGCGTGGCGCACTCCATTCGCTCGCCGCCCCAGGCCAGGGTCGCTCCTTCATCGCGGCCAATGCGGATGTATTCCAGGTCCTGGTCAAGCTGGCTCTGGTCGACGACTGGGCCGATGTCGATGCCCTCACCAAGAGCGTCGCCCACCTTGAGCGTGGCCAGCTTGTCCTTGACGCCCGCAACGAAAGCGCCGTAGATGTTCTTGCCCACGATGATGCGGCTCGATGCCGTGCAGCGCTGGCCGGTGGAGTAGAACGAACCTTGCACCGCGCAGTTGATGGCGGTAGCCAGGTCGGCGTCGTCGAGCACCACCAGCGGGTTCTTGCCGCCCATTTCAATCTGTACTTTGGCCATGCGTCCAATCGCGGCCTGCGCCACCTTGGCACCGGTGCTCACCGATCCCGTGAAGCTGATCGCGTTCACGCGCCGGTCATTGAGAAAGGCCTGGCCCACCACGCTGCCGCGGCCCATCACCAGGTTGAATACACCATTGGGCAGGCCCGCGCGGCTGATGATTTCGGCCAGCGCCCACGCGCTGCCTGGCACCAGCTCGGCCGGTTTGATCAGCACGCAGTTGCCATAGGCAAGCGCAGGGGCGATTTTCCAGGCCGGGATCGCGATCGGGAAGTTCCATGGCGCGATGATGCCGACCACGCCTACCGGCTCGCGCGTGATCTCGATGTCCAGGTTGGGCCGCACCGAAGGCAGCTTGTCGCCACGCAGGCGCAGGCATTCCTGGGCGAAGAATTTGAAGATGGCGCCGGCGCGCGCCACTTCGCCTATGCCTTCCACGCGTGTCTTGCCTTCTTCGCGCGAGAGCAGTGTGCCCAGTTCTTCCTTGCGGGCGATGATTTCGGTGCCGATCCTGTCCAGCGCGTCGGCACGGACCTGGATGTTCGACAGGGCCCAGCCGGGAGCGGCGGCGGCAGCGGCGGCAATGGCCATCTCGGCCTGCTGGGCGTCGGCCTGCGCATAGTGGCCGATGATGTCGGCGGTGTTGGAAGGATTGATGTTGGCCGACGACGTGGCGCCGTCCACCCAGGCGCCGTTGATGTAATTCTGTTTCATGGCTCTCGCTTGGCTATTTGAGAAAAACGAGAGCTTACCACTGACGCCGTCATGCGGCCATGGGACTGTCTGCCCTGTGCCGATTTGGTGACTGAAGGCCGGGCAGGCCGCGCAGCCGCCGGGCGAAAAAAAAGCCGCCTGAAGGAGCAGGCGGCCCAAGAACGGATAACTTTTCTTGTTAGTTCGAACGCTGCACGAAGACCACGGTAGTGCGGGCCGGGATGGTGAAGGTGCCGCTGGCCATGTGGAACTTCGAGGTGCGGGCGACCGGGTCACCTGTCGAATTGATATGGACCGGGTGCAGGCTCAGTTTGTAGCCGCGCAGTTCCGGCACCGGTACCTGGCGCGCCACCTTGTCGGCATTGAACATGACGGTGATGGTCTTGTATTTGGCGTGCTGGTAGCCGCGCCCTTCGAGATGCATGGCGATCACGCCAGGAACCTGGTCCGGCCCCACGTTGAAGAACTTCACGCGCTCGGTCACGTCGGCGGCGGTACGCAGGCGGAACAGCGAGCTGTCGTTGCGGATCTTGAGCAGGTCAATGAAGTAGTCACGCGCCTGAATGATGGCCGCGCTGTCCGGCTTGATCAGGGGGTTCACCAGGATTGGCGAGATGAACTCGTAGTTGGCCCCGTTCACGCCCTGCATCGGCATGCCCACGCCGAAGTTATTGGACTGGTAGGAGTAGTCAAGCTTGTTGAACCAGTCGCCTGCATTGTAGCTGTCGCGGTCCATCGACTTCGAGCGCAGGATTTCCTGGCCCGCGTGGAAGAAGGGAATACCCTGCGACAGCATGTTGATGGCCGTGCCCAGGTTCTGCACACGAACGCGCTCGGCCAGGCTGGTCGATTGCGGCAGCTTGTAGGCGTTGAGATCGAAGAGGGTCTGGTTGTCGTGCGCTTCGACGTAGTTGATGGTCTCCTGCGGGCTGGCCGAGAAGCCGGCACGCTGGCCGAAGTAGTCGATCTCGCTGCTCTTGCGCAGTACGCCGAAACGGTCGGTGAAGCTGTAGTCGCGCAGGGTGCCGGACAGGCCCACCTTGACCAGGTCACCTAAGCGCAGCAGGTCGTCCTTGGACTGATTGCTCATGGCGTTCGGATCGTAATACGCGCCATTGATGAAGCCCTGCTGGCCAACCAATGCCTGGCCACTGTCGCAGCAGCCGCCACCGCGCACTGCATCGCGCAGGCGGTCGTTGAAGGAGCCGATGCCGGTGCCGAACATGTTGGCCTGGCGTGCCTGCACGAAGCGGGCGTCGTTGCCGACGGTGCCGAAGTTCCAGGCTTCGCCATACAGATAGATGTCGCGGCCGGCGGCAGCATCGACTTCGGTCTTCAGGCGGGTGAGCACCGACAGCGGAGCCATGCCCATGATGTCGAAGCGGAAGCTGTCAACCTTGTAGTCACGGGCCCAGGTGGCGACCGAGTCCACCATCAGCTTGGCCATCATGGCGTTTTCGGCGGCGGTGTCGGCGCAGCAGCTGTCGTTGAGGATGGCGCCGCTGGCGTTGAGGCGGTAGTAATAGGTCGGTACGATCTTGTCCAGCACCGACAGCGGGCCTTGCTGCGAGCCGCTGGTGTGGTTGTAGACCACGTCCATGACCACGCTCAGCTTTTGCTCGTGCAGCGATTTGACCATCGAACGGAATTCGCGCACGCGCACTGCGCCGTCGTTGGCATTGGTGGCGAAGCTGCCGTCAGGCGCGGTGTAATGCACCGGGTCGTAGCCCCAGTTGAAGCAGTCGCTGTTCTCGGTGGCGGCGACCGCTGCCTGCTGCTCGGTCGAATTGGCGGCGGCGTTGGGGATGGCCGGCGTGACGCATCCGGTTTCGTCAACGCTGGCAATGTCGAAACTTGGCAGCAGGTGGATGTGGGTCATGCCGGCCTTCTGCAGGGAACGCAGGTGGCGCATGCCGTTCGATTCCAGGTTGGTAAAGGCCATGAACTTGCCGCGGTGGCTTTCCGGTACCGTCATGTCGCTGGCGCTGAAGTCGCGTACCTGCAGCTCGTACAGCGAGATGTCGGTGGGGTGGTCCAGCCTTGGCGTTTCGTGGCTGTCCCAGCCAGCCGGCTTGAGGGCGGGGCTGTCGAGGTTGGCGACAAAACTGCGCTTGCCGTTGGCGTTCAGGCTCAGCGAATACGGATCGGTCACCACGTTGTTTACCAGGGCGTTGCTGGCCCAGCGCGAGATCACGTTGACGTTGTACGTGTAGTAGGCGCGGTTGGTCCAGCTGGCGTCCGGGGCGCGCAACGACCATACGCCGCTGGCGGCATCGCGCGCCATTGGGTAGGTGACAGCGCTGGCAGTGTTCGCATCCGCGTAGATATTGAGCGACACCGATTTGGCCGTTGGCGCCCACAGGCGGAAGGTCGGCACGCCGGCGGCATCGAAGGTGGCGCCAAGTTTTGCGTTGGCGGCAGCACCTGCGAACAGCGAATCGAGCATGCCGGCATGCTGCAGCGAAGTCACCTGCAGCAGGGCGCCGGACGCGTCGAACTGGGCGATGGCAAACTGGCCGGTGACCTTGTCGGCCAGCGAGGCCGCGTCGGCTGCCGACAGGGTCAATGCCGTGTTCGCTGCCAGGTGCGGGAAGGCCGTCTTGAGCGCGTCGGACAGCTGGCCGCCGGAGGCCAGGGTAAAGCTGCCGTCGGCGCCGGTGACGCCTTCGGCCGAGGAGCTGATGCCGCCATTGGCAGCGTAATACAGCTTGTAGGTGCTGGTGGCGGGAGTGCCCGGCCACACCAGGGTGTTGGCCGACAGCCAGTGCGCCTTGGCTTCCGAGAGGTTGCCGAAGATGATCGCAGGCGGGGCGTTGTAGATACGGCAGTCGCCTTCCAGCATCCAGATTTCCTGGCCGCGAGCGGCGATGTCGGCGGCAAAGTCCAGGCCCTGGTCGTTGCCGCAGTTTTTGTTACCGTAGCCGTCGGTGACGAGAAACCAGATGCTGCTCTTGGCGGTGTCGATGGGGATGTCGACGTAGCCGCCAAAGGAATCGGTGCCGGTCATCATGAAGCGGCCGCTGATCCATGCCGGGCTCGGGTTGACGGGACCCCACCACGAATACACGCCCCATTCGGCTTCGTCGCGCTGGGCGCGGCGAAAGTGCATGCGCACGGTGGCTGGCGCTACCGCGGGCACGGAGGCGACGGTAGTGGCCAGGGTACGCGGCTGGGCGGCCTGGGATGAATCGGTAGTGCTGCTGTCACCGCCGCAAGCGGCGAGCAGGGCGGCGCTCGCGCCAGCGGCAAAGATCAGCCGCAGGCGTGAAGTAATACTACGTACGCTACGCATGGAAAGACTCCTCGAAGAGTGATTGGCAAGCGGCGTCCTGTCCTTGATCGTTCGTTTTTGTGACGCCGCCGCTGGGAATGAAGATCCCCTGCATGTAATATTACTACACATCATTTTGAGTTCGGGTGAGTGTTGTAAAAATATGATTTCCGCATGGCATCACAGAAACGCGCTGCGACAGGCGCAGGCAGTGGAAACGGGGCACGGGAAAGGGGGCGGCACAGCAGCATGGCTGTGACCGGGCAAGTCCGGGTGGCTTGCGGGCCACGCGGAAGCGCTCATGCGGCGCAGGAGGAAGGGGCACGTCCGCGCGGGACGTGCGTGGTTCAGCCTTGGGCGATACGCTTGGCGATATGGGCCAGCGCTTCTTCTACCTGATCAATCAGGATCAGGCACAGGTCGCCGTCCTGCAGGCGGGCCAGGGCGGTGTCGATGGCGACGAATTCGCCATTGATTTCGTCGATGTGGGTGGTACGGCTGGCGCCCTCCAGTCCCTGGCGCAGCAGGCCGATCACTTCACCATCGGCGCGGCCGCGCTGGCACTGGTCCTGGTACAGCAGCACATCATCAAAGGCGGCTCCCAGGATTTCAGTCTGCTGGCGGATGTCGACGTCGCGGCGGTCGCCCGCACCGCTGATCACCACCAGGCGGCGCCGGGCCGGCATGTTCTGCACCGCGCCAACCAGGGCGATGATCGCATCCGGATTGTGGCCATAATCGGCAATCACGGTGGCGCCGCGATAGCTGAACACATTGAAGCGCCCGGGTGCATTGTCGCTCTCGCCCTTGAAGTTTGCCAGGCCCGCGCAGATGCGCTCCCACGGCAGGCCCACGGCCCAGGCGGCCGCTACGGAAGCCATGACGTTTTCGACCTGGAAGCCTACCGTGCCGCCGCGGGTGATGGGAATGTCGGCCAGCGCAATCTCGCGTACGATCCCGCCCTCGGCCGCCACCAGCATGGCGCCGTCGACGTACACCACGCGCTGTCCTTGTGCGCGGTGGGTAGACATGATGGGATGGTCGATGTCGGCTGCGAAGAAGGTCACCGCGCCGCGGCAGTTGGCCGCCATCGCTGCCACTACGGGATCGGCCGCATTGAGCACGGCCATCCCGCCATCGGCCACATTTTGCACGATGACGCGTTTGAGCACGGCCAGGTCTTCCAGCGTGGTGATGTAGTTCAGCCCCAGATGGTCGCCCGAGCCGATGTTGGTCACAACGGCCACCTGGCAGCGGTCAAAGGCCAGCCCTTCGCGCAGCATGCCGCCGCGCGCGGTTTCAAATACCGCCGCGTCCACGTCCGGATGGAGCAGGACGTTGCGGGCGCTGCGCGGTCCGCTGCAGTCGCCGCTGTCGATCCTGCGCCCTTCAATGTACACGCCGTCGGTATTGGTCATGCCGGTGCGCAGCCCGGCGGCCGTAAGCAGGTGGGCAATCAGGCGCACCGTGGTGGTTTTGCCGTTGGTGCCGGTGACGGCAACGACCGGAATGCGGCCATCATCGCCCTCGTTGAACAGGGTCGAGATGATCGCTTCGCCCACCGCACGGCCCTTGCCGAATGATGGCGACAGGTGCATGCGCAGGCCCGGGGCGGCATTGACTTCCACGATGCCGCCGTTTTGCTCTTCGATCGGCTTGAGCACGCTGTCGCACACCAGGTCCACGCCGCAGATGTCCAGGCCCACCATGTGGGCGGCGGCGATGGCACGCGCGGCCACTTCCGGGTGGACGTCGTCGGTGACGTCGGTGGCGGCCCCGCCCGTGGACAGGTTGGCATTGTTGCGCAGGATGACGCGCTCGCCCTTGGCCGGCACGGATTCGGCCACGTAGCCCTGGTTGGCCAGGCTTGCAAGCGCAATGTCGTCGAAGCGGATCTTGGTCAGGGAGGTGGCATGGCCATTGCCGCGGCGCGGGTCGAGATTGACCTGGTCGACCAGCTCGCGCACGGTGTGCAGGCCATCGCCCACGACGGTGGGCGGATCGCGCCGCGCCGCTGCAATGAGCTTGTTGCCAATGACCAGCAGGCGGAAGTCGTTACCGGGAAGGTAGCGCTCGACCAGGATGTTGTCGCGGAATTCAGCGGCGGCCGCGTAGCCGGCATCGAGCTGCTCGCGCGTGGTGATGTTGACGGTGACACCCTTGCCCTGATTGCCATCCTTTGGCTTGATCACCACCGGCAGGCCGATTTCCAGCGCCGCCGCCCACGCGTCGTCCGGGCCGGAGACGGTGCGGCCCATCGGCACCGGTACACCGGCTGCGTGCAGCAGCTTCTTGGTCAGCTCCTTGTCCTGGGCGATCGCTTCGGCAATGGCGCCGGTGCGGTCGATTTCGGCGGCCTGGATCCTGCGCTGGCGGCTGCCCCAGCCGAACGTGACCAGGCTGCCGTTGGTCAGGCGCCGGAACGGGATGTTGCGGGCCAGGGCGGCCTGCACGATGGCGCCGGTGGAAGGGCCGAGGCGCACGTCTTCATCGAGCTCGCGCAGTTCGCTCAGGGCCGCTGCCAGGTCGAACGCGGTGTCGGCGGCGGCACTGGCGCACAGTGCTTGTGCCATTTCCATGGCGCGGCGGCCGACCGCTTCCTCGGAATATTCCACTACAACCTGGAAGATGCCCGGTTCCAGCGTGGCCGTGGTATTACTGAAGGTGACGGGGCACCCGGCCTGCGCCTGCAGGCCCAGGGCCGCCAGTTCCAGCACGTGCGCCATGGGAATGGTGTCGTCGTGGCCGGTGGGCTGGAACGGCCCCATGTCCGGGAAGCGCTCGCGCAGGCGAGCCTCGAAGCCGGGCATGTTGCCGACGCATCCTTCCTGCGCGGTGCAGGCGACAACTGCCTCGATCGAGGTGTGGTGGCTCCAGAGGTTAGGGCCACGCAAGGCCCTGACGCGAGATACTTCCATAAACCGTTCATCCTATGAGGGTAAGGCCCACCGCATACCGGTGCTGCCCGCGCCTGGCTTGCCGCCGGGCGTACTAATCTTGACCAGCGCGCTTTATCGGTTGGGCGCCCTGGCGCGCGGATCGAAGGAACGCAGGCCGGCGCCGATCAGGTCCAACGGCACACCGAGCGCCCACGTAGCCGCCACTGCTGCCAGCAGGCTGTCGGGATGCTCGATCACGCCGGGCTTGAGGCTCGCCAGGCTCAGAATGACCGTGTCGCTGCCGCCTTCTATCACCACCAGCTTGCCGTCATGGAGAGTGACCGCCTTGCCGCCTGCGCCTGTGTGCGCCGAGAGCACGGGCAGCGCCGGGTCGAGGCCATAGAAGATCACTTCGCCATCGCACAATTCGGACAGGGCGGCCACCGCAGCATTGGCTGCGTTGAGCACCGCCACGCCCTGGTCGGCAATGACATCGACCTGGGTGCGCACCACGTTGGCCATGGCGTCGGCGTCGTGGATGTAGAATTCGCCCAGCTGCTCAAAGCCGTCCATGTCGGTGACGACGCCGACGCTGCACTTGTCGTAGGCCAGGCCTTCGGCCAGGATCATGCGCGCATTGCTCTCAAAGACGGCCGCCTGCACGGTGCGATTGATCAAGAGGCGCTGGCCTGCTTCCCAGTTGACGGCATTGGCCGCCGTGACCAGGCGCTGATCGAGGAACAGGCCTTCCGAGCTGACCACGCCAGTATGCTTGCCGGTCAGGTGCACCAGGCAGCCCACCAGCTTGGCGATGAGCGCCGTGCCCCGGCTGCCGGTGATGCCGACGATGGGTATGCGGCCGCTTTCCGCCTGGCCGAACAGGTGACCCACGATGGCCGCGCCAATCGGACGAGGTTCGCCCGCGGCCGGTTTGATGTGCGCGAGCAGCCCGGGACTGGCGTTGACTTCGATGATCGCGCCGCGCTGCTCGCTCAGTGGCCGGGTGATGTCTTCGGCCACCAGGTCCACGCCCGCAATGTCCAGGCCAACCACGCGCGCGGCCAGTGCCGCGGCCTGGGCGATGGAAGGATGGACCTTGTCGGTGACGTCAATGGCGACGTTGCCGTTGGGCTGGATCAGCACCTTCTGGCCCGCCTGCGGCACCGAGTAGGCGGTCAGACCCTGGCGTTCGAGCTCCAGGATGATTTCGGCCCCGTGCTGCGGCGCGAGCGCGTTCAAGGGCGCGTCTTCGGTGGTGCCGCGGCGCGGGTCGGTGTTGATCTGGCTGTCCACCAGGTCGATGATGTTGCCCACGCCGTCGCCCGTTACCCACAGCGATTCGCCCTTGGCCGCGGCCACCAGCTGCGAGCCCACCACCAGCAGGCGATGCTCGTCGCCGGCGATGTAGCGTTCCACAATCACCGCTTCGCTGTCGCCCTTGCGCGCGGCCAGGTGGTAAGCCTTGACCACGTCGGCCTCGGTCATGAGGTTGAGCGACACTCCGCGTCCGTGGTTGCCGTCGTAAGGTTTGACCACCACCGGCAGGCCGATGTCCTGGGCTTCTTCCCACGCCTCGGCGGCGCTGCGTACCAGCGCGCCTTCCGGCACCGGTACCCCGCATGCCTGCAGCAGCGTCTTGGTAAGGTCTTTGTCAGAGGCAATCGATTCGGCAATCGCACTGGTACGGTCGGTTTCGGCCGTCCAGATGCGGCGCTGCGCGGCGCCGTGGCCGAGCTGCACCAGGTTGCCGTCAGTGAGGCGCAGGTGCGGAATGCGGCGCTCGGTGGCCGCTTCCACAATATGGTTGGTGGAAGGACCCATGCAATGGTCGTCCACCTTTTCCTTGAGTGCGGCCACGGTGGCGGCCAGGTCGAACGGGGTGTCGTCGATGGCCGCCATCAGCAGCGCGCGGCCCGCCTCAAGCGCGGCGCGGCCCACATGCTCCTCGCGCGTGCGAAAGGCCATCTTGTATACGCCAATGTCGCCGGTGGAACGGGTCTTGCCGAAACCGGTGCGCATGCCGGCCAGGTTTTGCAGCTCCAGCACCACGTGTTCCAGCACATGGCCCGACCAGGTACCTTCCTTGAGACGCTCCAGGAAGCCGCCCCGTTCGCCCACCCCGCAGCGATGCTCGATCAGGCCCGGCAGCCAGGCCACCAGCCGCTCGTACAGGCCCGGCAGTTTGTTGGACGGAAAGTCTTCCAGCAAGCCGATATCGAGCCACGCTTCGATCACGGGGCGGTAGGTCCAGATGTTCGGCCCACGCAGGTGCGTCACGCGCAGGAAATCGATTGCTTTCTTCTTTGTCATTAGATTATTTCTTGATAACAGCGACTGTCACGGTGGTAGCCGCACGGTCTCCGCGCGCCCAAATTGCAGCCTGTCATGTTGTATACTTGCCCTACCGAAGCTTACCGCGCCAAACCAATTTCTGCCAGTATCGAATCCCGGATTGCCTGCCGGGGCATGGCTTACTTTCCCCAGACGATGACATCTACACAATTAATTTCTTCTTCGACAGCTGCCCCCGTGCTCATTTCCTTGTCCGAGGAATGGCAGGCACAAGTCGCGCAGCAGCTTGCTCCGGGGGAAAACGTTCTGGGTGGCATGCAGGTTGACCTTGATGCCCGCCTGCGGTTTAAAAAAGGGATGCTGGTCGTCACCGACCGCCGGCTGCTGGCCCTCGATGCCGGGCAGTCCGCGTGGCAGACGTTTTCATTCCGGCCGGGCCTCGCGCTGCGCCACCACGATCATGCCGGCGTCGGTCACCTGGAACTGTTTGATGACCATGGCCGGCTTGGCGCCTGGCGCTTCACGCTGGGCCAGAACCTGCAAGCGATCCGGCTGCTGGACCATTTTCGCGAGCAGCTTGAAAGCCATCTGACCGGCCGGCCGGTGCACGTGCCCGAGCACCATGTCTGCCCGAGCTGCAAGGCGCCGCTGGCACCGGACGAAGAAGAATGCCCGATCTGCACCAAGGTCCTGTACACGCCGCCGTCCACCTGGACCCTGCTGCGCCTGTGGCGTTTCGCCAAACCGTACAAGTGGCAGCTGGCGCTGGGCTTTTTCCTCATGCTGGCCAGTACCGCGGCGCACATGATCCCGCCCTATCTCACCATGCCGCTGATGGACAATGTCCTGATCCCGTTCCAGAACGGTGAGCAGGTCAATGAACGGCTGGTGTGGCTGTACATGAGCGGCCTGTTTGGCGCGGCGGTGCTGGCCTGGGGGCTCGGGTGGGGCAAGACCTACATCCTGGCACTGGTGTCGGAACGGATGGGGGCCGACCTGCGTTCGGCCACGTATGAACACTTGATGAAGCTGTCGCTTGAATTTTTTGGCGGCAAGCGCACAGGTGATCTGATGTCGCGCATCGGCAGCGGCAGCGACCGCATTTGCGTGTTCCTGTCGCTGCACCTGCTCGACTTTGCCTCCGACGTCCTGATGATCATCATGACCGGCGTGATCCTGTGTTCGATCAATCCGTGGCTGGCCGTGATCACGCTGGTGCCGCTGCCTTTCATCGCCTGGATGATCCACATCGTGCGCGACCGCCTGCGCACCGGCTTTGAAAAGATCGACCGCGTGTGGGGCGAGGTCACCAACGTGCTGGCCGATACCATCCCCGGTATCCGCGTGGTCAAGGCGTTTGCCCAGGAAAAGCGCGAAGCGACGCGGTTTCGCGAAGCCAACCGCCATAACCTGGCCGTCAACGACAAGCTCAATCGCGTCTGGTCGCTGTTCTCGCCAACGGTATCGTTCTTGACCGAACTGGGGTTGCTGGTGGTGTGGGTATTCGGTATCTGGCTGGTGTCGAGCAACGACATCACGGTCGGCGTGCTGACCCTGTTCATCACGTACAGCAGCCGCTTTTATGGGCGACTTGATTCCATGAGCCGCATCGTGTCGGTGACGCAGAAGTCGGCGTCGGCGGCCAAGCGCATCTTCGACATTCTCGACCACGTATCGAGCGTGCCGGAACCGGTCAACCCGGTAAAGCTGGACAAGATCGAAGGGCGCATCGACCTGCGCGAAGTGGGTTTCCGGTATGGCAACCGCGCTGTCAACCGCGGCATTTCACTCAATATCAGGGCCGGTGAATTCGTGGGCCTGGTCGGTCACAGCGGCTCGGGCAAGAGCACCCTGGTCAACCTGATCTGCCGCTTCTACGATGTGAGCGAGGGCGCGATCCTGCTCGACGGCGTCGACATCCGCTCGTTCGCGGTGTCGGACTACCGCCGCAACATCGGACTGGTGCTGCAGGAGCCGTTCCTGTTCTTTGGCACGATTGCCGAAAATATCGCTTACGGCAAGCCGGGTGCCACGCGCGAAGAAATCATCGCCTCGGCGCGCGCGGCCCATGCTCATGAATTCATTCTGCGCCTGCCGCAGGGTTACGATTCGATGGTGGGAGAACGGGGTCAGGGCCTGTCGGGTGGCGAGCGCCAGCGCATCTCGATTGCACGCGCGCTGCTGATCGACCCGCGCATCCTGATCATGGATGAAGCCACGTCGTCGGTGGACTCGGAAACGGAAAAGGAAATCCAGAAGGCGCTCGACAACCTGGTGCAGGGCCGCACCACGATCGCCATTGCGCACCGCCTGTCGACGCTGCACCGGGCCGACCGCCTGGTGGTGCTGGACCGCGGCGTGGTGATGGAAGAGGGCAGCCACGACGAGCTGATGGCGCGCGAGGGCGCCTACTTCCGGCTATACGAAGCGCAGGCGCGCAACGTGGATACCGACATGGACGACAAGGACGAAGACTAGATGGCAGAGACGAATTTTCAGCTGGTGCGCAACAGCTTTGGCAGGCTGGTGCTGACCAACAGCGCCGGCGAAGTATTCGAGGGCGTGTCGCCGGTGCGCGCGTTCCCGATCCAGTCGCCCGACAACGGCATCTCGCTGGTGCTGGGCGATGGCAAGGAAGTGGCCTGGATCGACGAGCTGGCCGCGCTGCCGGCCCAGGTGCGCGAGTTGGTGCACGAAGAACTGGAAGGGCGCGAATTCATGCCCGAAATTATCCGGGTCAAGGATGTGAGCAGCTTTGCCACGCCCTGCACCTGGTATGTCGATACCGATCGTGGCAGCACCGAATTCACCCTCAAGGGTGAAGAAGACATTCGCCGCATCGGCGCCGCTTCGCTGCTGGTGGCCGACAACCACGGCATCAATTTCCTGATCCGGGACATGTTCACGATCGACAAGCACACGCGCCGCATCCTCGACCGCTTCCTGTGATGCCGGCCTTACGTTGCTCACGCTATTAACGGAGAAACTATGCATTACCTGTTGTGCTATGAGCTGGCCGACGATTACCTCGAACGCCGCGGCCAATACCGCGACGAGCACCTGCGCCTGGCCTGGGAAGCGCAGGAACGCGGCGAAATCGTGCTGGCCGGCGCGCTGCCCGATCCCTTCGACAAGGCCATGCTGCTGTTCCAGGGCGACTCGCCCGAGGCGGCCGAGCGCTTCGCCAGGAACGATCCTTACGTGAAGCACGCTCTGGTGACGGCTTACCGGGTGCGCCTGTGGAACACGGTGGTGGGCGACCTGGCCGCCACGCCGGTCCGTCCCTGATCGAAGCTGGCGGGCCTGTTCGCCAAGGCCTGCCCCCGATGCTTCGGCGTGGCCGCGCTGGCGGGCGTCGCCATCGCGCACGGATTGTTATGATCGGTTTTCCGCAAGCCTGGAACCGTGATGCGCATTCTCTGGAGTTATCTGCGGCCGCACTGGCCGCTCGGATTGCTGGCGCTGCTGCTGGCAACTGTCAGCCAGGTGCTGGCCCTGGTCGACCCCATCATCTTTGGCTGGATCATCGATGATTACGCCATCAACCGCGGCACCAAAAGCGATCAGGAGCTGGTGGCCGGGGTGCTGCGGCTGCTGGGCCTTGCGGTGCTGGTGGCGGTGCTCTCGCGCGCGGCCAAGGCGCTGCAGGAATATGTCACGCGCCTGATGGTGCAAAAGCTCGGTACCCAGATGTTCGACGATGGCGTGCGCCAGGTGCTGCGCCTGCGCTTCCAGGAGTTCGAGGACCTGCGCAGCGGCGAGACCCTGTCGCTGCTGCAGAAGGTGCGCATCGACTGCGAACGCGTGATCAATGCCTTCATCAACACCCTCTTCGCGGCGCTGGTCGGGATCAGCTTTCTGACCTGGTACGCGCTGGCGCGCCACTGGCTTTTGGTGCCCGTGTTTTTGGTGGGCGTGCTGGTCATGGGCAGCCTGACGGGCATCCTGAGCCGCGAAATCAAGGGTCAGCAGCGTTCCATCATGCGCGAGACCAACCGCAACTCCGGCTTCATCACGGAGTCGTTTCGCAACGTGGAGCTGATCAAGAGCCTGGGCCTGACGTATCCTGAAATCCGGCGCCTGCAGGCGCAAACTGCCGCCATCTTCAGCCTGGAAATGCGCAAGGTCAAGCGCATCCGTCTGCTCTCGTTCCTGCAGGGTACCACCCTGAGCCTGCTGAAACTGTCGATCCTGTTCGCGCTCCTGTGGCTGATTTTCCGCGACGTGCTCACTACCGGTGAACTCATCGCCATGCAATTCATTTCGGTGGCGATTTTTGCCCCCTTGCAGGAGCTGGGCAACATCATCATTGCCTGGCGCGAGGCTGATGCTTCGCTTGCCAATTTTGCCGCCCTCATGGCCAAGCCGGTGGAACGGCGGCCCGCAGAGCCGGTCGACATCGGGCCGGTCACCACGCTACGTTTCAGTCATGTGACCTTTCGCCACAAGGGGGCCAGCGACGATGCGGTGCATGACGTGTCGTTCGAGGCCGCGCTTGGCGACACCATCGCCTTTGTGGGGCCGTCCGGCTCCGGCAAGTCGACCCTGGTCAAGCTGCTGGTCGGGCTGTATCAGCCGGCAGCGGGCGGGGTGTTCTATAACGATATGCCCACGGACGACTTCCGCTACAACCTGGTGCGGCGCCAGATTGGCCTGGTCACCCAGCAGACCCACCTGTTCGCCGGTACCATCCGCGAAAACATCTGCTTCGTCAAGCCCGATGCCACCGATGCCGACGTGGTGCGGGCCATGGAGCAGGCAGCCTGCGCCTACCTGCTGGACAAGTCGCCGCTGGGACTCGATACCGTCATTGGCGAAATGGGCATGAAGCTCTCGGGCGGCGAGCGCCAGCGCCTGGCCATCGCCCGCGCGCTGATCCGCAAGCCACCCCTGCTCATTTTCGACGAAGCCACGTCGGCCCTTGATTCACTCACCGAAGAACAGGTCAGCAGCACGGTACGCAGCATTTCGCGCCACGGGAGTCAGATCACCATCCTGATTGCGCACCGCCTGTCGACAATCATGCATGCCAACACCATTGTGGTGCTCGAAAAGGGCCGCATTGTGGAGCAGGGGACCCATGCCGACCTGCTGGCCCAGAAGGGCCTCTACTTTGCCATGTGGCGCCAGCAAATCGGTGAGCGGCCCGCGCCGCAGCCTGCCCATGCAGTTGACGACACGCTTGATTAGTCGGGTCGTTGTATCTTAAAATGCCCAAATGAATACTATTGTGGACGACACGGGCCGCCAGCTGGCGGTGCGGATCCGCCTTGAGCGCGATGCGCGCGGCTGGTCGCTGGCCGAGCTGGCCCAGCGCGCGGGGGTGGCCAAGGCAACGGTGAGCAAGATCGAACGGGGGGAGGTCAGTCCCACCGCCGTCATCCTGGTGCGCATTGCGTCGGCATTCGGGCTCACGCTGGCCGGGCTGCTGCTGCGGGCCGAGGGCCATGGGAACGGCGAGCGCGTCTCGCGCGCGGCAGCGCAGCCCGTATGGCGCGACCCGGCCACGGGCTACGTGCGGCGCCAGGTGCTCAGCCGGCCGGATCACCCGCTGGAAATCGTGCAGGTCCAACTGCCGGCCGGCGCCGCGGTGACCTTGCCGGCCGCCTCGTATGTCCATATCCGGCAGGCGGTGTGGGTGCGGCAGGGATCGCTGGTGATTGCCGAAGGGGGTGTGCGCCACAGCCTGGACGAGGGCGACTGCCTGCCGTTCGGGCCGCCATCGGATGTGGAATTTTTCAATGAAACAGCGCTGCCCTGCACCTATGTCGTGCTGCTGGCGCGCAGTTAGGTGAGATCATGGACATTCAAATTCGGCAATTGTGTCAAGGCGATGCGGCCAGCGCGCAGCTGGCACCGCTGCTGGTGACGGTGGTAGCAGGGGGCGGCTCGGTCAGCTTCATGCATCCGCTGCCATTGGAAGAGGCCCGGCATTTCTGGGACGGGGCGCTGGCCTCGGCCGCGCGGGGCGAGCGGGTAATCCTCGGTGCCATGGAGGGCGAGCGCCTGCTCGCTACCACCACCGTATTGCTGTCATGTCCGCCCAACCAGCCGCACCGCGCTGAAATTGCCAAGATGATGACGCTGCCGGCTGCGCGCCGGCGCGGACTTGCCGGCCAGCTGCTGCGCGCCGCCGAAGTACTCGCTGCCCAGCGCGGCAAGACCCTGCTCATGCTCGACACGGCCAGTGAAGGCGGGGCCGCGCGCCTGTATGAAGCGCACGGCTATGCGTTGGCCGGCACCGTGCCCGATTTTGCCCTGAAGCCGCATGGCGGCCTGACGGGTACCATGTTTTACTGGAAGCGCATCGGGGCGCAGGGGCCGTCGGCCTAGCACTGGCGCAGTCTTTTCCCGGTCTTGCCCGCCGCCTGCCGCGATCCATTTGAAGTAGGGAGCACAGCATGGACACTGAATTCCTGTTCGTCACCACCGGCTCGGCTGGCGACCTGTTTCCCTTCCTGCGCATGGCGCAGTCGCTGCGCGCGCGCGGCCACGCGGTGCGCCTGATGGCACCGGCGCTGCATGAGCCGATGGTGAGGCAGGCAGGGATTGACTTTCATGGCACGGCCGCCGACCCGGCCGTGCTTGACGATCGAAACTTGTGGCATCCCATGCGCGGCTTTGGCGTGGTCTGGCGCGCCGTGCGCCCCGGCCTGCGCGAACTGCCGGAGGTGCTGGCACGGTTGACACAGCCAGCGCAATCGGCGCAATCGATACAGCCGGCGCAATCAACACAGCCGGCGCAATCGGCGCAATCGGCCCCAGCGCGCCGCTGCGTCATCATTGCCCATCCGCTGGCCGTGCCCGATGCCGTGCTGGCCCGCGACGGCGGCAGGCAGGGGCAGACGCCGGTCGTGCCAAGTGGCGGCCAGGACAAGCCCGTCGTGGCAGTGGTTGCCGCCTATCTGGCGCCGTCCAATATCGCGACCATCCATGATCCGCTGGTGCTGGGACCCTACGGCGTACCGCGCTGGCTGCCCCACCCGCTGCGGCGCTGGCTCTGGTCAGTGGTCGGAGCACGGGTGATCGATCCCGTGGCCCTGCCGGAGATAAACGCCGCGCGCGCTGCAGCCCGGCTGCCGCCGGCTGCCAGTCTGTTGTCCCTTTTGCGCGATGAGCCGGATTTGTCGCTTGCCCTGTTTCCCCCATGGTTTGGGCCACCCAAGCCCGATTGGCCAGCACCGCTCGTTTGCGGTGACTTTGCCTTGTTCGATCCCGATCCGGATGCCGGGTTCCCGCCTGAGGTAAAACAATTTTTGGCGGAGGGCGAATCGCCCCTGATTTTCACCCACGGTACGGGCAATCGGCAGACCGCCCATTTTTTCGCCTGTGCGCTGGAGGCCACGCTGCAGCTGGGCCGGCGCGCCATCTTCCTCACGCCCCATCGTGACCAGGTGCCGGCGCAGCTGCCGCCGCAGCTGCTATGGCAGTCCTATCTGCCGCTGAAACGCTGCCTGCCGCGCAGCGCCCTGATTGTCCATCACGGCGGCATCGGCACCACGGCCGAGGCACTGCATGCCCGCGTCGCGCAGCTGGTTGTGCCGCTGGCTTTTGACCAGTTCGACAATGGCGCACGGGTGGCCGCGCTCGGCGCCGGCAGCGTCCTGCCGCACGCGCGGCTCACCGCAAGGCGATTGGCCGCAGCCCTTTCCGCGCTGCTGGCGGCGCCGCCACCGCATCTGCCTGGCAGCAGCGGCAACTGGGAGGGCATGGTGGATGCGATCGAACGCCTGGGGGCGGGCAGGGCAGGGAACTAATGAGCAGGCGCGCGAGTCGATAACCAAGTGCGCAGGTGCGCAGGTGCGCAGGTGCGAAGGTGCACCCTGTGTCGCAAGGGGCGTCGCTGAACGAAAACCGAAAGGCAGGCCGAGCATGTCGGCGCGGGAATCTGGTAACAATTTGGCCATTTTCCCGGCTCGGCGAATGGTGCTTATCGGCCATGTTCCAGATCTAACTAGAAAGAATAATTACCGAAATCCAAGTTTTTTGTAACGTTCTTAGCAGTTTGGACATCATGTCACATGCAAAACGCCAGCTTTTGGTATGATGCGCTCAGCAGGACGATTGGAACATGGCTGGAGCTGCATTCCCTAAAGCGAGCCCAAAAGGCTACAAGAAATAGCAACTTTTTGCGAAGACTGTTAAAAGTGTTGTTTTTCCGCGAAATCGACGCATGATCAATTCGTTATGTTCGGTAACGAACCGAGTGCAAGTTGATAAGAAGGAATAATATGTACTCAGCTACGAATTAGTCCTAGCGAGCCATCCCCAAAAACCAATTAGCGAGAGAAAAATATGAAATTTACAAAGCAAGTTGCATCGATGACCGCGATCGCTGCAGCAGCGGTTCTGATGAGCCAGAGCGCTTCTGCTCAGGAATTTGTCAATCCTGACTGGGCTAATAAAGCTATCTATGTCGGCACTGCCATGGGCCAGACGCGCGCCAATATCAATAATGAAGATACCATCCGCGCGTTCAACGCTGCTGGCGGTGCTGCTGTCAATTCGTGGGTCAGTGACGAGAAGGACGTCGGTTTCAAGCTGTTCGTTGGTAAGCAGCTCAACCGTTACTTTTCGGTTGAAGCAGGCTTCTTCGACCTCGGCGATTTCTCGTTCAGCACCAATACCCCGACTGGCACCACCGGCGGCGCGAACCTGAGCTATAAGGGCGTGAACCTGGACCTGATCACTCAGATCCCATTCACCGAGCGTTTCTCTGCCTACACCCGCCTGGGCGTGCAATATGCACGTTCGACCACGGAATTCACCGGCAGCCGCTTTCCGACCAACACCCGCGTGACCGACAAGAACACCAACGGCCGCGTCGGCCTGGGTCTGGAATACAAGTTCACCGAAGCGCTGGCAATGCGCGCTGAAGTAGAGCGCAACCGCATGGACGACGCCATCCGCACCAAGGCCAACGTTGACCTGTACTCCCTGGGCCTGGTCTACAAGCTGGGCCGTCCAGCAGCCGCGCCAGTGGTCTACACCCCGCCGCCAGCCGAGCCAGTCGTAGAAGCACCAGCACCGGCACCAGCACCAGCACCGGCACCAGCACCAGCGCCAGTGCCAACGTCGGAAAAAGTCACCTTCGCAGCTGAAACGCTGTTTGACTTCGACAAGGCTGTCCTGCGCCCAGCCGGCAAGGCTGAGCTGGACAAACTGCTGACCAACCTGCAAGGCATGAACACTGAAGTGATGGTTGCAGTCGGCCACACCGACTCGATCGGCTCGAACGAGTACAACCAGCGTCTGTCGATGCGCCGTGCCGAAGCTGTCAAGGCTTACATCGTATCGAAGGGTGTTGATGCATCGCGCGTGTACACCGAAGGCAAGGGCGAGACCCAGCCAGTTGCGACCAACGCAACCGCTGAAGGCCGTCAGCAAAACCGCCGCGTGAACGTGGAAGTTGTTGGCACCCGTACCGTTACCCAGTAATCGGTCAAGCGTCACCAAGAACCGCCGGGCATTGCGCCCCGGCGGTTTTTTTTTGCCTGTAGATTTATCGGCAATGTTGTTTTGTAAGCATCGGCTTACAGAAGCACAGGATGCGCTTCCCTTCCGTCGCCATGCTCCTGGCTGCGATACTGCATTGTTTATAAAAATGCATATTCAACAGAGGAAACAGCAGATGGGCGAGCGCCTGGGTGACCTGCTTGCGGACTGCGCACACTGCTGCGCCTGCCCGGCGCGCCGGCTGTGCTTTCCCTGGACAACTCCTCATCAACCATCATCGACAGGATCTTCACCAGCATGAACATCACCGAGCAGCGCCTGCTTCGAGGCCGCAATCTCTATTCCGCGCACCCATGTCTTCTCACCGTCATCGATCTGGGGCCGATGCGCGCGTTGTCCACCAGCGCCATCGAAGGCTTTTGCGACACCCTGCTCGAGCTGCTGCCCTCCCTGTACGATCACCGCTGCTCGGCCGGCAAATACGCCGGCTTCGTGCAGGCACTGCGCGCCGGCACCAACCTGGCCCATGTGGTCGAACATGTCACCATCGCGCTGCAGTGCCTGGCGGGTACACCGACCAGCACGGGCCGCACCCATGAAGTGGCCGGCCAGCCTGGCTGCTACCGCGTGGTGTGTTCCTATGAAATCGAGCAGGTGGCCGAGGATGCGTGCGATGCCGCCATCGCCCTGGTCAGCGCACTGGCCCAGGGCAGCCCGGCGGTGCGCGAGCAGCTCGCGCAAGAGCTGGTGCAGCTGCGCCAGACGGCCGAAGACCAGGCCATCGGCACCAGCACCGGCGCCATCGTCCGCGCGGCTGCCCGGCGCGGCATCCCGTACAACCGCCTCACGCCCGAAGCGAACCTGTTCACGCTGGGCTGGGGCGCGCAGCAAAAGCGCCTGCAGGCCACCATCACCGGCGACACCAGCCATATCGCCGTCAACATCGCCTGCGACAAGGAGCTGACCAAGGCGCTGCTGGAAGACGCGGCGGTACCGGTCCCGGAAGGCAGCGTGGTGCGCACGCTGGAACAGGCGCAGCGCGCCGCCGCCCGCCTTGGCGGCCTGGTTACCCTCAAGCCGCTCGACGGCAACCATGGCCGCGGTGTAACCACCCGCTGCGGCACCCCGGAAGACGTGGCGGTGGCCTTTGCGCGCGCCCGCGAACATGGACGCAGCATCATTGTCGAGCGCTTCATCGTCGGTGACGACTACCGCATTCTGGTCGCCGGCGACAGGGTGGTGGCCGCGGCGCTGCGCCGGCCACCCACCGTGGTGGGCGACGGCGTGGCCACCGTGCGCGAACTGGTGGCGCTGGAAAACCGCAACCCGGCGCGGGGCGAGGGCCACACCAACATCCTCACCTTGATTCCCACCGACGGCCTGACCGACACTGCCCTGGCCGGGCAGGGCCTGAGCCTGGACAGCGTACCCGAGGCCGGGCGCCGCGTCATATTGCGCGGTAACGCCAACCTCTCGAGCGGGGGCACGGCCGAAGACGTGACCGACATCATGCACCCGTCCACGCGCGACATGTGCGTGCGCGCGGTACGCAAGATTGGCCTGGATGTGGGCGGCGTGGACCTGGTATGCGCCGATATCTCGGTGCCGCTCGATGGCCGCAACGGCGCCATCATCGAAATCAACGCCGCCCCCGGCATCCGCATGCACGAATACCCGAGCGCCGGCACGCCGCGCGACGCGGGCGAGGCTATCGTCGAGTCCATGTTCGGCGACAGCGACGGCCGCATCCCCGTCATTGCCGTCACCGGCACCAACGGCAAGACCACCACCACCCTGATGATCGATCACGTAGTGCGCACGGCAGGCATCGTTGCCGGCTGCACCACCACCGAAGGCGTGCATGTCAACGGTGTGCGTATCGCGGAAGGCGACTGCAGCGGCTACTGGTCGGCGCGCACCATCCTCGGCGCGCCCGAGGTGGAGTTTGCCGTGCTGGAAACGGCGCGCGGCGGCATCCTCAAGCGCGGCCTGGCCTTTGACCGCTGCGACGTGGCGGTGGTGCTCAACGTGAGCGCCGACCATCTCGGCATGGACGGCATCGATACGCTCGATGACCTGGCCCGTGTCAAGGCCGTGGTCGCGGCCTCCGCTTCGCGCGCCGTGGTGCTCAATGCCGAAGATGCGCGCTGCGTGGCCATGGCAGCCGGCCTGGCCGAAGGCGTCGAGACGATTTACTTCGCCTGCGACAGCGGCAATGCGGTGCTGCAAGCCCATCTGGCCCAGGGCGGCAAGGCGGCCTGGCTGCAGGATGGCTTCCTGATGACGGCCGACGGCGCCGCGCACCATCAGCTCATGCCGGTAGTGGACCTGCCTTCCGCGCTGGCGGGCTGCGCGCGCCACAACGTGGCCAATGCACTGGCCTCGGCCGCCGCCCTGCTGGCAACCGGACTGACGCGCGAGCTGGTCGTGCATGGCCTGCGCAGCTTTGTCAGCGATGGCAAGGGCAATCCCATGCGCACCAATCTGTACGATGTAGGCGGCATCCAGGTCATCGTCGACTATGCCCACAATCCGGCTGCCTTTGCGGCACTGGCCCAGACCACCCGCGCCATGACGGGCGGGCGCACGCATGCCGTGGTGACGTCGCCGGGCGACCGCCGCGATGAAGACTTGCGCGCGATCGGCCAGGTGTGCGGGGCCGGGTTCGACGAAGTGGTGTTTTACGAGTGGCGCAGCGAGGACCGCGGCCGCATACCGGCCCAGCGCGCCATGCTCATGTACGACGCGGCCTGCGAAGCGCGCGAGAGCACCGGTGGCGTCCTGGTGGAACTGGACTGCGGACGCGCCGTGCGCCATGCCCTGTCACGCTGCCAGCCGGGCGACGTGCTGCTGTATGCCTGTGGTTCGTCGGCCCATGAACTGGTACAGGCCATCGCACCGGTTGACCCGGACAGCGCCGCCCGCATTTCTGCATTGATCGACTGAGCGCGGGGCAGGCCTACAGCATGGGCAGGCGCAGCAGGTCCACCGTCTTGCGGATCAGGTAATTGCGCCGGCTGGTATACGGCGGGAAGAACAGCTTGATCAGCATGAGTGGCGAAGATTTCATTACCGCGCGCTCATGCGAGAAAGCCTTGAAGCCAAACACGCCGTGCGCATTGCCCATGCCGGAATTGTTCACGCCGCCAAAGGGCAGGTTGCCGTGCGCGAACTGCGCCACGCAGTGATTGACGCAGGCGCCACCGGAACTGGTGCGCTGCAAGACCTTGTCGATAGTGCCCTGCTGGCGGCTCCAGATGTACAAGGCGAGCGGCTTGGGGCCGGCATTGATGGCCGCCAGCACCTGGTCCAGATTGTCGTAACCCATGATGGGCAGCAGGGGGCCAAAGATTTCCTCGTCCAGGATGGCACTGCCGGGAGCGATATTGTCGAGCAGGGTAGGCGCGATGTAGCAAGCAGCCTCGTCCACCTGGCCGCCGGCCTGGACACGCGCGCCCTTGCCCAGTGCATCGGCCAGCAGGGCCGCCAGGCGGCCCGTATGGCGCCGGTTGACCACGCGCGTCAGGTCGGCGCTGCTTTTTTGCGCGTCCGCACTGTCGCCATAGCGTTCGGCCAGCACTTGCCGGCAGTGCGCGATGAATGCCTCCTTGACCGCGTGGTGAACGTGGATATGGTCCGGTGCCACGCAGGTCTGCCCATTGTTGATGAACTTGCCCCACATGATGGTCTCCGCTGCCAGGCGCAGGTTGGCTGTCTCATCGATGATGGTTGGCGACTTGCCGCCCAGTTCCAGCGTAACGCTGGTCAAGTTCTTCGCGGCAGCGGCCATCACCACCTTGCCGACCGCAGGCGAGCCGGTAAAGAAGATGTGATCGAAAGGTAACTCCAGCAGTGCGCTGGCCGTGGGCAGGCTGCCTTCGAACAAGGCCACCTCATTGCTGGGGAAAACCTCGGCAATGATGCCGGCCATGAGGGCGGAGACGGCCGGCGTCATCTCGGACGGCTTGATGATGGCGGTGTTACCGGCCGCCAATGCCGAGACAAGCGGGCCGAAGCACAGGCTGAGGGGGTAATTCCAGGGCGCAATGATGAGAACGCGCCCGCGCGGCTGGTACTGCACCCAGCCGGACGTGCCGAGCATGGTCGTGGTGGGCCACACGCGCAGTGGCTTCATCCAGCGCCTGAGCCGGCCCAGCACGTGGCGTATCTCTTCCATGACCGGCAAGAATTCCGTCGCCTCCACTTCCGCCGGCGACTTGCGGTAATCCTGGGCAAAGGCGGCGTAGAATTGTTCCCGTCTGGCCATCATGGCGTCGCGCAGCCGCTTGACGCGGGCGATCCGCTCGGCCGCGGTCGATGCGCGCCAGCGCAGGGCCGTTTCCTGCTGGGCGTCGAAAGCGGCGCGCATCTGCACTGCCGGCGCTTCGGCAAGGGGGTGGAGCTGGGCGGCGGTAGCGGGCGAATTCATGCTGGCAATCCAAGTGAAAAAACGGAGGTTCTCAGCCTACCATGCCCTTTGCCCGGAAATTGACAGGATTATTCTAATCCCGGAGGTGTGTCACCTAACGGTTGACATTGCCTCGGGCACGTTAAATGGTGGTATGCGCAAACATCCATCGTCCCCATCCGCCCCCGCCCAGCTTGCAGAGCGTCCGGGATACGTCCAGGTGCGCGGTGCGCGCGAGCATAACCTGAAAAACGTGTCGCTTGACATCCCGCGCGACGCCCTGGTGGTATTTACCGGCGTATCCGGCTCGGGCAAGTCCTCGCTCGCCTTTGGCACCCTGTATGCGGAAGCGCAGCGGCGCTACCTGGAATCGGTCTCGCCCTATGCGCGCCGGCTGTTTCACCAGATGCCGGTACCCGAGGTGGACGATATCGATGGCCTGCCGCCGGCCGTGGCACTGCAGCAGCAGCGCGGTTCGCCCACCACCCGCTCCTCGGTGGGCAGCGTGAGCACGCTGTCGAATTCCCTGCGCATGCTCTATTCGCGCGCCGGCACCTACCCGCGCGGCCAGGAACTGCTGTACGCGGAGTCGTTCTCGCCCAATACCCCGGAAGGCGCCTGCCAGCAGTGCCATGGCCTGGGGCGCGTGTATGAAGTGACTGAAAAGTCGATGGTGCCGGACGACTCGCTCACCATCCGCGAGCGCGCGGTGGCGGCCTGGCCCACCGCGTGGCACGGCCAGAACCTGCGCGACATCCTCGTCACCATGGGTTACGACGTCGATACGCCCTGGCGCGACCTGCCGAAAAAGGTGCGCAACTGGATACTGTTTACCGAAGAGACGCCCACCGTGCCCGTGTACGCGGGCTTCACCCCGGAAGAGACCAGGGACGCGCTCAAGCGCAAGGAAACGCCCAGCTATCAGGGCACGTTCACCGGGGCGCGCCGCTACGTGCTGCAAACCTTTGCCACCACCGAAAGCGCGTCGATGAAAAAGCGCGTCGCGCGCTACATGGTCAGTTCCGAGTGCCCGCTGTGCCGCGGCAAGCGGCTGCGCCAGGAGTCGCTCTCGGTGACTTTCGGCGGGCATGATATTGCCGACATCTCGCGCATGCCGTTGGAACGCCTGCACGCCCTGCTGCTACCCTTTGCCCATGGCGCTGCCGAGCAAAGCAAGAAGGATGCACAGGCCCACCCGGAAAAGCTGATCGTCACACGCCGCATTGCCGAAGACCTGGTAGCGCGCCTGGACGTGCTGCTGGCGCTGGGGCTGGGCTACCTGGCCCTGGAGCGCAGTACGCCGACCCTGTCGCCGGGCGAACTGCAGCGCCTGCGCCTGGCCACGCAGGTGCGCTCCAATCTGTTTGGCGTCGTGTACGTGCTCGATGAACCGTCGGCCGGCCTGCATCCGGCCGATACCGAAGCGCTGCTGACGGCGCTGGCCCAGCTCAAGGCGTCCGGCAATTCGCTGTTTGTCGTCGAACATGCGCTCGATGTGATCCGCCACGCCGACTGGATCGTGGATGTGGGGCCGGACGCGGGCGAACAGGGTGGCAGCATCCTGTACAGCGGCCCGCCCGAGGGCCTCAAGGACGTGCAGCAGTCGCATACACGGCGCTACCTGTTCGACCAGGCGCCGCCGCCGCCGCGCACCCCGCGCCTGCCAGCGGGTTGGCTCAAGCTCGCGGGAGTGAGCCGCAACAATCTCCATGGGCTCGATGTGGACCTGCCGCTGGGGGTGCTGGCCAGTGTGACCGGGGTGTCCGGCTCCGGCAAGTCGACCCTGGTGTCGCAGGTGCTGGTGGATCTGGTAAGCGCCGAACTGGGGCACGAGCCGCCGCCGGAAGTGGAGGAGGGCGACCCGCTTGAACACGTGGAGGTGATTGAGACGCAGGGCCGCATCGTCCACGGCCTGGGCGGCATCAAGCGCCTGATCCGGGTCGATCAAAAGCCCATCGGGCGCACCCCGCGCTCGAACCTGGCAACCTACACGGGATTGTTCGATCACGTGCGCAAGCTCTTTGCCGCGACCAAAATGGCCAAGGCGCGCCGCTACGATGCGGGCCGCTTTTCCTTCAACGTCGCCAAGGGACGCTGCGAACACTGCGAAGGCGAGGGCCAGGTGATGGTGGAGCTGCTGTTTTTGCCGAGCGTGTACGCGCCATGCCCTACCTGCAGCGGCGCGCGCTACAACGCCAAGACGCTGGAAGTGACCTACAAGGAGCGCAACATCGCCCAGGTGCTGGCAATGACGGTGGATGCGGCAGCGGCGTTCTTTGCCGACGAAACCGCGATTGCGCGCTCGCTGGAAGTGCTGCGCGAGGTGGGGCTGGGCTATCTGCGCCTGGGCCAGCCGGCCACCGAACTGTCGGGCGGCGAAGCGCAGCGCATCAAGCTGGCCACGGAACTGCAGCGCGCCACACGCGGCAACATGCTGTACATCCTCGATGAACCGACAACCGGCCTGCATCCGTCCGACGTCGACAAGCTGCTCACGCAACTCGATCGCCTGGTCGAAGCGGGCAACAGTGTCATTACGGTCGAACACAATATGCGGGTGGTGGCCGCCAGCGACTGGGTGATCGATATTGGCCCTGGGGCGGGCGAATCGGGCGGCAAGGTGGTGGCAGCGGGGCCGCCGGGCCAGGTTGCGAAAGACAAGACCAGCAGGACGGCGCCCTATTTGCGTTCGGCCATGAAGGCAGTCGGCAAGTAGGACCAAGGCTAGCCGGTCCGCATGGCACGGCAGGAGGCTTAGGGCGTTCTTAGTGAATCAGCAGGAAGCTGGAATTTGCCAGGACATCGGTGGCCACGAGCAGATAAGTTGCTGCGCTGGCAACGCCAATGTGCAGCGCTGCGATGGTGAATGGGATTAAGCGCATGATGTCCTCCGGTTGTTCTAGCACGTTTCTTGATCGTATGAGCTCATCATAATGGCTATTCTGCAAAGCAACTATCGGTGAACCGTCCGTCGCGCTGTAGGACAAACGCCTGTGGCCCGGCTTTTGGCTGCTTCCTACGTCATTTGTAGGCTGCGTCCTATGGTAGAGCCCAATCGTGCGCCCTACAGTGGTGGTATGACTACACATGACCCCATCCTCCTGAACAAGGGCGTACGTGCCGCCCGCCGCAACAAGATCAGCAAGCTGTTGCGTTCCATTTTTGGCGTCGAGCGTTTGCGCGATGGCCAACAACAAGTGATTGACAGTGTGCTCGATGGCCGGGATACGCTGGCGATCATGCCCACCGGCAGCGGTAAATCGCTGTGCTACCAGATTCCCGCCCGCATGCTCGCGGGCACCACGATCGTCGTGTCGCCGCTGATTTCCCTGATGAAAGACCAGCTCGAGAAGCTGGAAGACATGGGTATCCGCGCCGCCCAGGTCAACAGTAGCCTCAACAAGGAGGAAGAGGACGCGGCCATTGAAGGCATTCGCAACACCACCCACGAAATCGTGTTCTGCACCCCCGAGCGGCTGACCAGTCCTGCATTTCTTGCCGTGCTGCGCGAGATCCAGATTGCCCTGGTCGTCATTGACGAAGCCCACTGCATTTCCCAGTGGGGGCACGACTTCCGGCCCGCCTACCTGGAGATGGCCGCCGCCATCGATGCCCTTGGCAAGCCACCGGTGCTGGCCCTGACCGCCACGGCCACCGACGATGTGGTGGCCGATATCGGCCGCCAGCTGGGACGGCGCGGCATGCATGTCGTCAATACCGGCATCTACCGCCCCAACCTTCACTACAGTGTGGTGCAGGTGACCAATAATGATGAGCGCTACGCCCGTGCGCGCGAGCTGGTGCAGCAGCACGAGGGCACCGGCATCGTCTACGCGGCCACGGTCAAGGCGGCCGAGGAAATGCTGGAAGTGCTCGAAGGCGCCGGCGAATGTGTCACCATTTATCATGGCAAACTGGCCGCCAGCGAGCGCAAGACCAACCAGGACCTCTTCATGTCCGGCGAGCGGCGCGTGATGGTGGCCACCAATGCCTTCGGCATGGGCATCGACAAGCCGGACACGCGCTTTGTCATCCACCTGCAGCTGCCGGCCAACCTGGAGGCCTACTATCAGGAATCGGGGCGGGCCGGGCGCGATGGCGAGAATGCCGACTGCACTCTGCTGTACTTTCAGGATGACAAGCGGGTCCAGCAATTCTTCCTGGTCAAGCATTATCCGACGGGGAATGACCTCAAGATGTTGTATGACAGGGTGTGCGCCCTGGCCGAGGAAAACAAGCTGACCACCGATGACATTGACGAAGCACTGGGCGAGGAGCTGCCCACGGCCAAGCTCAAGGTATGCCTCAAGCTGCTCAAGGATGGCAAGCTGCTGCGCCAGAACCGCAAGCTTGAATTCATCGTCACGGCCAAGGCGCCCACGGCAGCGATCTTCGAGGAGCTGGCGGCCATCTACGCGCAAAAACAGGAACGCGACCGCGAAGCGCTGGAACAGATGGTATCGTACGCGGTAAGCGGCTTTTGCCGCTGGAAGGTACTGCTGGACTACTTTGACGATGAAGTCGACGGCTTTGAAAAGTGCTGCCGCTGCGATAACTGCCTCAATCCCCCGGTGGTTGCCGACATCGCCATTCGCGATGACGAGTTCGAGGTGAGCACGGAGCCCGACGACGCGGGACCGCAGTTCAAGGAAGGCGACAAGGTCAGGGTGCCCAAATATGACGAAGGCACCGTGCTCGGCGTTGCCGGCGACCAGGTCACGATCAGCTTTCCCGACCAGAGCGAGCGCACCTTCCTGATCGACTTCGTCAGCCCAGCCTAAGGAGAATGCCGCGCATGTCAGACATGGTTGTCGTTCGCAAGGAAGGGCTGTACTGCGTGCCGGGACAGTTCTATATCGATCCCTGGCGCCCCGTGGAGCGCGCTGTCATCACCCACGCGCACGGCGACCATGCCCGCGTGGGCCATGGCCATTATCTGTCCACCGCCAGCGGGGTCGGCGTGCTGCGCTCGCGCCTGGGCGAGATTCATATCGACGGGATCGAGTACGGCCACACGGTGGAGCACAATGGCGTGCGCATTTCACTGCACCCGGCCGGCCACGTACTTGGCTCGGCCCAGGTGCGCATGGAGCACAAGGGCGAAGTGTGGGTGGCCTCCGGCGACTACAAGGTGGAACCGGACCGCACCTGCGCGCCGTTCGAGCCGGTGCGCTGCGATACCTTCATCACCGAGTCCACCTTCGGGCTGCCCATCTACCGCTGGCAGCCGGAGCAGGAAATTTTCGACGACATCAATCGCTGGTGGCGCAAGAATGCCGACGAAGGGCGCGCCAGCATCATATTTGCCTACGCCTTCGGCAAGGCCCAGCGCATCCTGTCGGGGCTCGATGCCTCGATTGGCCCCATCATCTGCCATGGCGCGGCCGAACCCCTGAACCGGGTCTACCGCGAAGGCGGGGTGAACCTGCCGCCCACGCGCATGGTGACCGACGTCGACAAGGCCGACATCAAGCGCGCGATCGTGATTGCCCCGCCCTCGGCCGGCGGCACCACCTGGATGAAGCGCTTCGGCGACTACAGCGACGCTTTTGCCAGCGGCTGGATGCAGCTGCGCGGGGCACGCCGGCGGCGCGGCGTGGACCGCGGCTTCATCCTGTCTGACCATGCCGACTGGCCCGGCCTCATGACGGCCATCCGCGCCACCGAAGCGCCGCGCGTCATCGTCACCCACGGCTCGATTCCGATCATGGTCCGCTGGCTGCGCCAGGTGGGACTGGACGCCTCGGGCTTTGATACTGAATACGGCGACGAGGACGACGCGGCCGCCGAGCTGGCGGCGCCGGCGGACAAGGTTCTGGAACCGGAGCCGGGTACGGAAGCGGCGGGCCAGGAGAGCGAGGTGCGCGATGCGTGAATTCGCCCGCCTCTACACCGAACTTGACGAAACCACCGCCACCAACCGCAAGCTCGAAGCGCTGCAAAACTACTTTGGCCGCGCCGCGCCGCAGGACGCCGCCTGGGCCGTGTACTTCCTGGCTGGCGGCAAACCGCGCCAGGCGGTGCCCACCAGGCTGCTGCGCGAATATGCCATTGAATACGCCGCACTCGACGAATGGCTGTTCGACGAGTCGTACAACGCCGTGGGCGACCTGGCCGAGACCATTGCCCACATCCTGCCGCCGCCCACGCGCCGGAGCGATGTGGGCCTGGCCGAGTGGATGCAGGAGCGGGTGGGACCGCTGCGCGGCGCCGATCCCGCCACCATCCGCGCGGCCCTGTTCAGCTATTGGGATGAACTGGAATGGCGCGAGCGCTTCCTGCTCATGAAGCTGATCGGCGGCGGCTTTCGGGTGGGCGTGTCCAAACTGCTGGTCACGCGCGCGCTGTCGGCGCTGGCGGCGGTGGACAGCAAGCTCATTGCGCAGCGCCTCATGGGCTGGACCGACAATACGGTGCGCCCGACCGCTGCCAGCTTTTTGCAGCTGATCGCCGAGCAGTCCGACGAAGAACACAAGCTGCGCGGCGGCCAGCCATATCCTTTCTTCCTGGCGCACCAGCTCCAGGGCGACCCCACCGCGCTGGGCGAGATCGCCGACTGGCAGGTGGAGTGGAAGTATGACGGCATCCGCGCCCAGCTGGTGCGGCGCGGTGGCCAGAATTACCTGTGGTCGCGCGGCGAAGACCTGATCACGGAGCGCTTTCCCGAGCTGGCCGGGCTGCCGCTGCCGGAAGGGACGGTGGTCGACGGCGAAGTGCTGATCTGGACCGAGGTCGATACGCCGGCGCCCTTCGCCGATCTGCAAAAGCGCATTGGCCGCAAGACGCTGTCGGCCAAGCTGCTGGCCGAACTGCCGGCCGTGCTGGTGGCCTACGATCTGCTGGAAGAAGAAGGCGTGGACTTGCGCACCCTGCCGCAGCACGAGCGGCGCACCCTGCTCGAAGCGCTGGTGACCCAGACCGCACGGCCGCAGCTGAAAATTTCCCCCCTGGTCAAGGCCAGCAGCTGGGAAGAGCTGGCGCTGGTGCGCACCGAATCGCGCGCACGCGGGGTGGAAGGGATGATGGTCAAGTCCATGAGCGCGCAGTACGGCGTGGGCCGCACCAAGAACGTGGGCACCTGGTGGAAGTGGAAGGTGGACCCGTACAGCATCGATGCGGTACTGATCTATGCCCAGGCCGGCCATGGCCGCCGCGCCTCGCTCTACACCGACTATACCTTTGCCGTGTGGGATGGCGAGGGCGGCGAGCGCAAGCTGGTGCCGTTTGCCAAAGCCTATTCAGGCCTGACCGACAAGGAAATCGCGGTGGTGGACAATGCGATCCGCAAGACCACGGTGGAAAAGTTCGGCCCGGTGCGCTCGGTGAAGCCGACCATGGTCTTTGAGATCGGCTTTGAAGGCATCCAGCTCTCCACCCGCCACAAGGCCGGCATCGCGGTGCGCTTTCCCCGTATTTTGCGCAAGCGCGATGACAAGCTGGTGGACGATGCGGACTCACTCGACACCCTCAAGGGCCTGCTGGCCGCCTCCAACGCATGAGCAAGAGCGAGATGGCGAAGAGCGTGGACGACTGGTTCGCTGCGCGCGGCTGGAAGGTGTTTCCGTTCCAGCGCGCGGTGTGGAAGGCGGCCGTCAAGGGCGAGTCGGGCCTGCTGCATGCTAATACCGGCGCCGGCAAGACGTATGCAGTCTGGTTCGCGGCCCTGCTGCGCGGTTCGCTTCTCAAACAGCGCAAGGCGGCAGGCTTGCGGGTACTGTGGATCACGCCCATGCGCGCGCTGGCGGCCGACACCCAGCGCGCGCTGGAAGAGTCCAGCCGTGCGCTGGCCCCTGCGTGGACCATCGGCGCGCGCACCGGCGACACCACCTCGGCCGAGCGGGCGCGCCAGTCCAAGCTCTTGCCCTCGGCCCTGATCACGACGCCCGAGAGCCTGTCGCTGCTGCTCAGCCATGCGGCAGCGGCCCAGCAGTTTGCCCATCTGGACATGGTCATCATCGATGAATGGCATGAACTGTTGGGCAGCAAGCGCGGCGTGCAGGTACAGCTGGCGCTGGAGCGCCTGCGCCACTGGCGCGCGGACCTGGTGGTGTGGGGCCTGTCGGCCACCATGGGCAACCTGGCCCAGGCCCAGGACGTGCTGCTGGGGGAGGGCAGAGGCGTACTGGTGGAGGGCGACACGGGCAAGCAAATCGTGGTCGACTCGCTGATCCCGCCAAACGTGTCGCGCTTTCCCTGGGGCGGCCACCTGGGCATCGCCATGCTCGACCCGGTGATCCGCGAGATCGAGGCGTACAGCGCGACGCTGGTGTTTACCAACACGCGCTCGCAGTCCGAGCTGTGGTACCAGAACATCCTCGACGCGCGTCCCGACTGGGCCGGCGTGATCGCCCTGCATCACGGTTCGCTCGACCGCGAGGTGCGCGAATGGGTGGAACTGGGACTGAAAAAGGGGGAGCTCAAGGCCGTCATCTGCACCGCCAGCCTGGATCTGGGCGTGGACTTCCTGCCGGTCGAGCGGGTGCTGCAGATCGGCAGCGCCAAGGGCATTGCGCGCCTGTTGCAGCGCGCCGGGCGCAGCGGGCATGCCCCGGGCCGGGTCTCGCGCGTGACCCTGGTGCCCACCCACAGCCTGGAAATCCTGGAGGCTGCCGGCGCCAAACAGGCCGTGGCCAGCCGCAACATCGAGGCGCGCCTGGTCCCCAACAAGCCGTTTGACGTGCTGGTGCAGCACCTGGTGACGGTGGCCCTGGGTGGCGGCTTCGAATCCCAGGCCTTGTTCAATGAGGTCAAGGGCGCATGGTCGTATCGCCACCTGGCGTGGGAAGAGTGGCAGTGGGCGCTCGACTTCGTGGCGCGCGGCGGCCAGAGCCTGGTCGCCTATCCCGAATACCAGCGCGTGGTGCCCGACGAAGCGGGCGTGTACCGCGTGCCCAATATCGCACTGGGGCGGCGCCATCGCATGGGCATTGGCACCATCGTCTCCGATTCGACCATGCACGTGAAGTACATGAGCGGGGGACGCATCGGCAGCGTGGAAGAGTCGTTCATCTCGCGCCTCAAGCCCGGCGACCATTTCCTGTTTGGCGGGCGTATCCTGGAATTCGTGCGGGTCAACGAGATGACCGCCTTCGTCAAGCGCGCCACCGGTGCGCGCGGGGCCGTCACGCGCTGGCAGGGCGCCAAGATGCCCATGTCGTCGGAACTGGCCCACGCCGCGCTCGAGCAGCTGCGCCTGGCCGCGGCGGGCACATTCATCGGCCCCGAAATGCAGGCCATTCAACCGCTGCTGGAGATCCAGTGCCGCTGGTCGGCCCTGCCCACCATCGACACGCTCGTGGTCGAGAGCATGAAGAGCCGCGAAGGCTACCATTTGTTCATGTATCCGTTTGCCGGGCGTTCCGTGCACATGGGGCTGGCCTCGCTGTTTGCCTACCGTATCGGGCGCACCCAGCCAATCACCTTTTCGATTGCGATCAACGACTATGGTTTCGAGCTGCTGGCAGCCGAACCGGTGGACTGGAAGCTGGTTTTTCGGGGCAAGAGCGGGGCCGATGTGGACTTGTTCTCCACCGCCCGCCTGCTCGAAGACGTGCTCGAGAGCCTGAACGCCACCCAGCTGTCGCAGCAGCGCTTTCGCGAAGTGGCGCGCATTGCCGGCCTGGTGTTCCAGGGCTATCCCGGCCAGCCCAAGAGCGCGCGCCAGATCCAGGCGTCATCCTCCCTGTTTTTCGAAGTCTTCCGCAAGCACGACGCGGGCAACCTGCTGCTGACCCAGGCCCAGCGCGAAGTCATGGAGCAGGAGCTGGAACTGACGCGCCTGCGCGATACGCTCACCGAGCTGCATCAGCGGCGCGTGACTCACTGCGAGGTGGCGCGGGCCACGCCGTTCGGCTTTGCGCTCATGGTCGAGCGCTTCCGCGAAAAGCTGACCACCGAAAAACTGTCGGACCGCGTCAGCCGCATGCTGCGCGAACTGGAAAAGGCGGCCACGCCTTGAGCGCGCGCGAGATCGACCTGGCCGGCGAGCGGGTGCTGCTGCTGGCGCAAAAGGCGCTGTACTGGCCCCATGCCAGCATGCTGGTCATTGCCGACATCCACTTCGGCAAGGCCGCCTCGTTCCGCGCCCAGGGCGTGCCGGTGCCGCGCGGGACCACCACCCAGAACCTGGAGGGGCTCGATGCCCTGATGGCGATCTATCCGACCAGGGAAATCGTTTTTTTGGGGGACTTTCTGCATGCCCGCGCCGCCCATGCCTCCGCGACCGTGGCGGCCATGCTGGCCTGGCGCCGGCGCCATCCGGCACTGCGCCTGACCCTGGTTCGCGGCAATCACGACATGCGCGCAGGCGACCCGTCGGCAGCGCTCGGCATTACCATGGTGGACGAACCGCACACGGTCGGCCCCTTCAGCTTTTGCCACCATCCCGATGTCGCCGCTGCCGGCTACGTGCTGGCCGGCCATGTCCACCCCGTCTATCTCCTGGCCAGCCGCCTCGATTCGCTGCGCCTGCCATGCTTCCTGGTCGGGCCCACCCGCATGATTTTGCCATCCTTCGGCGCCTTTACCGGCGGTTACGTGATTTCCCCCGACGTCCATGAGCGCGTGTACGTTACCTCAGGGGAAGCCATGCACTGCGTACGGTAACGCACGGTGCAGCCTGGCCGTCAGCCGTACCTTGCTGTTTAGAGCTGGCAATGAGTGTTGGACAGTCCCGTGGCCGGCGTTGAACCAACCCTTGAGGAGAACATCATCAAAACCGCTCATACCCTCTTCGCCGCTGTGATGGCCGTCACCCCCTTCCTGTCCCTCTCGCTCGTGACGGCGCCAGCACAGGCGCAGCAATACCAGACAAGTGCGACAGCGGTAACGCCGCGCATCCGTGGCTTCGAGGTCGACGAGGTGCGGCGCCTGCGGCCGGGCACGGAACTGACCTTCAAGCTGTACGGCACCCCGGGCGGGCGCGCCAACCTGAATATCAAGGGCGCGCGGCGCAACCTGGCCATGGCCGAGATCGAGCCGGGCGAATACGAGGGCACCTACACCATCGGGACCCGCGACCGCATCACGCCCACCAGTTCGGTGACGGCCAATCTGCGGGTGGGAAACCTGGTCACCAGCGGCGTGCTGGCCGAGTCGCTGGTGCGGGGCAATACGGTGGCCAGCAATGGCAATCCCCGCATCGAGCGCTTTGATGTGCGGGGTGACAATGACTTAAGCCCTGGCAGCGAGTTGAACTTCACCGTGTACGGCACCCCGGGTGCCAAGGTCGACATGGCGATCCAGGGCGCACGCGGCATCTTCTTTTTGCCCGAGATAAAGCCGGGCGAATATGCGGGCGAATACACGATCCGCCGCGCCGACCGCATTGTTCCCAACAGCGCCGTGACGGCCAATATGCGGATCGGCAACCGCGTCGCCACCACCAAGCTCAACAAGCCTTTGATGGTGGCGTCGGCGCCTCCCGTGCGGGCGGCCAGCACCACCCGTTATTGCCCTGACTGCGCCGTCGTGGAAGCGATCAATGTGGTGCAGGTCGATGGCGAAGGCCACTACCTGGGCACCATCGGTGGCGGCCTGATCGGGGCGGCACTGGGCAGCCAGGTCGGCGATGGCAGCGGCAAGACGGCTGCCCAGATTGCCGGCGCGCTGGGCGGGGCTTACATCGGCCGCAATATCGAGCGCAATTCCAAGCGTACCCAGGTCTATGAAGTGGTGGTGCGCTTTCCTAACGGTGGCACCCAGACCGTGACATACGAAAACGAACCGGCCTTGCGTGTGGGCGAAAAAGTGCGCATCAATAATGGCGTGCTGGAACGGCAAGCCCAGTAGCGCGGCAAGAAAAAACGGCGCCGGATGGGCATCCGGCGCCGTTTCTGTGGAGAGTGCCGTACGGCGTCAGGCCGTGGTGGTGCCGGCCAGTGCCGCGGTGGCGGCTTGTTCTGCAGCATCGGCCTTGGCCTTGTTTTGCTTGGCGCGCGAGCGTGATGGCGGCAGGCGGCGCAGTGTCTTGAGCGCTTCGGCATCCTTGATGCCGATGGTGCGCTGGTCAACGGTGATGAGGCCGATTTCGTTGAATGCCGACAGCGTGCGGCTGACCGTTTCCAGCGTGAGGCCAAGGTAGCTGCCGATCTCGTGGCGCGTCATGCGCAGGTTGAACAGCTTGCTTGAATAGCCCATGGCGGCGAAGCGCTCGGCCAGGGTGACGAGGAAGCGGGCCACCCGGGCTTCGGCCGAGAGGGCACCCAGCATGCCGATCATGGCTTGCTCGCGCACCAGCTCGCGGCTCATGACGCCGTACATGACGTTTTCCAGTTCCAGGTGAACACGCCCGAGCGCGGTCAGCTTTTTAAATGGCAGCAAGATCAGGTCGCAGTCCGACAGCGCCACCGCTTCCGATGCGTAGTGGCGGGTGTGGATGCCGTCCACCCCGAGCATGTCGCCCTTCATGGGGAAAGACAGCACTTGCTCGTTGCCGAATTCGTCGATCAGCACGGTCTTGAGGAAGCCCGAGTTGACGATGTACAGGGTATCGAATGCCTGGCCGATGGTGTGCACCCGCTGGCCGGTCTTGAACTGTACGTGCTGGAACAGCAGTTCTTCGGAATTGACCGAGACCGCTGCGGTAATGTGCAGCAAGTCGCACACTTCCTTGAGATTGGACCAGAGACGGCCCTGGCGCTGGCGGCCTGCTTCCATGGTGGAGGAATGCAAGGTCGACGAAGGGGTGTTGCGGTTGTCAAGCGTTGGCGTGGACAGCATGCTTATCTCCAGGTGAAAAATCTCGTGGGTTCAGGCTGCGGCAAACACGTTGTGGCGGCGGTAAATGGAGGCAACACGCCAGGGCCAACATGATGGGACAGCACGGCTGGGATTAGCTTGCGTCTTCTAGAGTGAACCGCAGGAAAGCCCGAATCGTTGGATTGAGTATGCCAACACGAGTCCGGCATTGATATCAGCGATGGCTGAATCTACCGGTAGGATAGGGCGCGCCACCGTAGGAGTAATCCTAGAAATGCAGCGTGCGCTCATAGGGGAAATGGCGGAAAGGACGATGCCGGAAGGCTGCCTGCAATCGTCGCAGGAATGGCGCTGATTGACGCTTGTCCGCACGAATTTGCTGCAGCGTTGTCTAAAACTATTGGCCTCTTGAACGGGAAGGCTTCAAGAACGAAATGGCGACAGCAGGCGATGCGCCACCGCGTACTGCACCATTTCCGACAGCGAGGTCATGCCCATCTTTTGCATGATGCGGGTCTTGTGCGTGCTCACCGTTTTCACGGACAGGTGCAGGCTGTTGGCAATTTCGGTAATCGACTTGCCGCCCACCAGCAGGGAAAACACTTCAAACTCGCGATCAGACAATTGCTTGTGCAACAGTTGCTCGTTGGGCGTCATGATGTTCAGGGCCAGCTGTTCGGCCACTTCGGTACTGATGTAGGGCCGGCCGGAGGCCACCTTGCGGATTGCCCCCACCAGCTGGGTGCCCGCGCTTTCCTTGGTGAGGTAGCCCTGGGCCCCGGCCCGGATGGCGCGCACGGCGTATTGCTCTTCTTCGTGCATGGTGAGAATAAGGATGGCCAGCTTGGGCGACTCGCTGCGGATCTGGCGGATCAGGTCCACCCCGCTGCGCCCGGGCATCGACAAGTCCAGCAAGAGCAGGTCGAAGCCGCCCTGGCGCACGTGGCTGAGCACTTCAAAGCCATTGATGGCCTCGCCGACGATATCGATGTCAAGCGCGCCGTCGAGGATGCGCTTCAAGCCTTCGCGCATGATCGTGTGGTCGTCGGCAATGACTATTCGTATCATAGGGCAGCAATCAGTGAAAACAGGTTAATGGAGCGAAGCAACAGCGCGCAGGCGCAGCCATAGCCTACTGAACAGCCACCGGTTGCACTACTAGCAGAAATGCTAGCTTGACGGCGCCGCGACCAGGCGGTGGACCAGCACAGGCCTGCTGGTGTGCGACAGCACCTTGTTGGTCACACTGCCGAGCAGCAGCTGGCCCCAGCCGCTGCGCCCGTGTGATCCGATGAAGATGAGGTCGCAATTTTGCTCCTCAGCCACCTCCACGATCTTGAGCGCGGCGCCATCGGCAAAGGCGGTGATGCCCGCGCTTTCCAGGCCCGCATCCCGCGCGGCCTGCACAATGGGCGCCGTGTGCTGATCGCCGGCCTGTTGCATGTGCGCGAAATATTCCTCTTCGCTGGGATAAGCGGGCGGGACAATTTCAACATAGACAGGGTACTGGTAGGCCGGTGCCACATACAGCACCAGCACGCGCGCCTGCAGCTGGCGCGCCAGTTCCACGCCCGCCGTAGCGGTATGCCTGGAGACGGCCGAGCCGTCCGTCGTAATGAGTATTTTCTGGTACATGGCTTGCTCCCGGGCAGACTGCCGACGTATTTTCTGTCAGTGCTGCTTTTTTGCCTATTGATAGAACGCAAACGTTTGATCTGCCTCAAACTTCGTGACAGTTACAAGGTGTTGTTTTGCGCGAATAAAAATTGCCTCAAAGGACTAAAACGCTTGATCTGGCGTTGATTAGATAACAAAATACAACACTCGAACCGTGGAATGCGCCTAGTTGATTGTCGGCCTCGCAAGTTTCGCACACCAATGCAGCGGTCGCCGCGCGCAATGATTTACCTGCGTACGATTGCACTGCTACACTCGCGTAAACGCGGCCTCATTGCCCCGGTTCATGCTCTGCCAAAAACTCGCACGGCACACATTTAGTCAGATCGTAAGATCGTAAAGATTGCGAAATTTTAAATTTATGGAGAAGCAGGTATATGACGGACGCCGCTGATGATTTCGACGCACTATTTGAGGAAGTGTCTGCGCAGCGCACCGCCGGTGCTGCCGCCGCCCCCGCCCCGGCTGCCGCGGAAGATGACATGGAAGCCCTGTTTGACCAGGTCGCTTCCACCCGGCCCCAGCTGGTAGCGGCGCCCGCGCCTGCTGCTGCACCAGAGCCGCCCGCGGCCGGTGGCGATGGCAGCGCCGGCGAAGCCGAGCGCTCGGACAATCCCATGTTTGAACGCCTGGGCGGCATCGTGCGCCTGCTGCACGACTCTCTGCGCGAACTTGGCTACGACAAGGCCCTGACCGAAGCGTCGAGCCAGATCAATGATGCCCAGGACCGTCTCGAATACGTGGCCAGCCTGACCGAACAGGCGGCCAACAAGGTGCTCAATACCCTCGACGAGGGCATGCCGGCGCAGGACGTCTTGTCCAAGCAGGCGCGGGAAATGGAGCAGCGCTGGGATGCCCTGTTTTCAGGCAAGCTCAGCATTGACGAATTCAAGGCCCTGGCCGGCGACGCACGCAGCTTTGCCAAGGCCGTCAATGACGCCACCGAAGCGGAAAAAGCGCGCCTGCTCGACATCATGATGGCGCAGGACTTCCAGGACATTACCGGTCAGCTGATCAAGAAAGTGGTGACCATCACCAAGACCGTGGAGCATGAGCTGGCCGAACTGTTGCGCGACAACGCTCCGCCATCGGTGCGCGAAAAGCTGTCCAAGCCGGCGCTCATGTCCGGCCCCGCGCTGCCGTCGGTGGCCCTGGACCAGGACAATGTGGACGACCTCTTAGCCGATCTGGGATTCTAATGGACGATATGCTCAAGGATTTCGTCGTCGAGGCGATGGATCTGGCAGTCAACGTTGAAGAGCATTTGCTGCGCCTGGAGCGCGATCCGAACAACAAGGAAACCCTCAACGCCGTCTTCCGCTCGTTTCACACGATCAAGGGTGGCGCCGGTTTCATGAATCTGCCGGCGCTGGTGGCGGCCTGTCACCTGACCGAAAACCTGTTCGACGCACTGCGCACCGGCGCTGCGCCGGTGACCCCGCTGGCCATCGAGGCGGCGCTGCAGGCGTCCGGCTTCGTGGCCGACCAGCTCACCGACTTGAACAACGGCGCCTTGCCCGAACAGCTGGCATCGATGCCGGACGCGCTCGAACGCATCCTGGTCGATGCCATCGAAGGCAAGGGCCAGTCGGCGCCGGCGCCAACGCCGGCCCCGGCGGCCCCTGGTGCCTCGGCCCCCGCTGCCATGGCCGCGGCCGCACCAGCGGCGCCCGCCGCCATGGCAGCGGGCGCTGACGGCCTCGATTGGGAAGCCATGTTCGTGGCCGTGGTCCCGCCCGGGACCTATGTCCCCGCGGCCACGGTGGCTTCGGCGGCACCGGCCGCCGCAGCCCCTGCGCCCCAGGCAGGCAGCGCCGCAGGCGACGCTGCCGCAGGCGCGAAGCCGGCCGGCTGGGATGGCGTGGATCGGCGCGAGGAACGGGTGCAGGAATTCCGCGCCGCTTCCGCGCCTGCCAAGGAAGACAGCATCCGTGTTGACGCGGTCAAGCTCGACGCGCTGCTGGAAGTGGCGGGCGAATCGGTGCAGGCAGCCAACCAGGCCGCCGTGCTGCTCGAGCGCCTGCTGCAGTTCAAGTTTGAAGGCGCGGCTGCGACCCTCATGACCACGCTGACCGAAACGCTGGAACGCGCCTCGCGCTATTCGGCCGAACTGCAGCGTGCCACCCTGGCCACGCGCATGCAGCCGGTGGGCCGCCTGTTCCAGAAATTCCCGCGCCTGGTGCGCGAGCTGGCCAAGGACCTGGGCAAGGACGTGGAACTGACCATCGAGGGCGCCGAAACGGAAGTGGACCGCGTGGTGGTCGACAGCCTGTACGACCCGCTGGTGCACATGCTGCGCAACGCCCTCGATCACGGGGTGGAGTCGCCCCAGGACCGCGCCGCTGCCGGCAAGCCGGCCAAGGCCTTCATCTCGCTCAAGGCATGGCAGGAAGCGAACAGCGTCATGATCGTGCTGCAGGATGACGGCAAGGGCATGGACCCGGCCAGCCTGCGGCGCAAGGCGATCCAGAAGGGCCTGATCAACGATAATGCGGCCCAGAGTGACGAGGAAGCCTACCAGCTGGTGTTCCTGCCGGGCTTTTCGACCAAGGAAGTGGCCTCTTCGGTGTCCGGGCGCGGTGTGGGCATGGACGTGGTGAAGACGGCCGTGGAAAAGAACCGCGGTGCGATCCATATCGAATCCTCGCTTGGCCACGGCACCAAGTTTGCCATCCGCCTGCCGATCGAACTGTCGATTGTGCCGACCATGCTGGTGTCGACCTCGGGCGCCGCACTGGCGCTGCCGATGGCCGTGGTCCAGCGCGTGGTCGAACTGCCCGACGAGTTCATGAACGTCGGCGGGGCGCCGGTGCTCAAGGACCAGGGCCGTCCGCTGCCGGTGCGCTCCCTGGCCGCCTCGCTCGGCTACGAGGATTGTTCGGAAAAAGTGGGCATCGTCATCAATGCCCCGCAGCCTTACATCCTGGCCGTGGCCGCGGTGGACGGCACCGCCGACCTGGTGATCAAGCCAATGACGGCCATTGCCGTCGAAGGCATCACCGGCACCGCCCGCTCCGCCGAGGGCGAACTGGTGCTCGTCATCGGCCTGTCCTTCCTGATGGACGGCTGCCGCAGTACCCTGCGCGCCGCGGCGTAAAGCCTTGCACGCCCCCGCGGCCACAGCCGGCGGGGGCGCTGTCCTTTCCTGTCCTGATTCCCGTCCTGTTCCTGCCTGCCCGGCCCGGTGCGCCTGCGTCGCAGCCGCCCGCGTCCTTGACTTCGTTCGCTCACATGATACATATGGCGAACAAAGTTCATGAAAATCGTATCAAAAATTACTAAAGTATCAAAAAGGGGGGCGGCTTACTGCATTGCACAAATATGGCATAATCAACTGAAGAGGCCATTTTTGCGCCGTGACACCGTAGTTCCTTGCCGCCCCCGCCATGATAAAAACGCTCTACGACAAACTCTGGGAATCGCACGTTGTGCGCGCCGACGACGACGGCACCACGGTGCTGTACATCGACCGCCACCTCGTCCATGAAGTGACCAGCCCCCAGGCCTTCGACGGCCTGCGCGCCGCCGGCCGCCCCTTGTGGCGTACCTCGGCCAACCTGGCCGTGGCCGACCATAATGTGCCCACCACCGACCGCAAGGACGGCATCGCCGATCCCACCTCGCGCCTGCAGGTGGAAACGCTCGACGCCAACGCGAAAAGCTATGGCCTGACCTACTTCAACATGAACGACAAGCGCCAGGGCATCGTGCATGTCATCGGTCCGGAGCAGGGCGCCACGCTGCCCGGCATGACGGTGGTGTGCGGCGACTCGCACACGTCCACCCACGGCGCCTTTGGCTGCCTGGCGCATGGCATCGGCACCTCCGAAGTGGAGCACGTGCTGGCCACCCAGACCCTGCTGGCCAAGAAATCGAAGGCCATGCTGGTGCAGGTCGACGGTGCGCTGCCGCCGGGCGTGACCGCCAAGGATATCGTGCTGGCCGTGATCGGCAAGATCGGCACCGCCGGCGGCACCGGTTATGCCATCGAGTTTGGCGGCTCCACCATCCGCGCCCTGTCCATGGAGGGGCGCATGACCATCTGTAACATGGCCATTGAGGCGGGCGCCCGCGCCGGCATGGTGGCGGTGGACGACACCACCATCAACTACGTCAAGGGCCGCCCGTTTTCGCCAGCCGGCCCGCACTGGGACCGCGCGGTTGACTACTGGCGCACGCTGCACTCCGACCCCGGTGCAAAGTTCGACCTGGTGGTCACGCTCAACGCCGCCGACATCAAGCCGCAGGTCACCTGGGGCACTTCGCCCGAGATGGTCACGGCCATCGATGGCCGCGTGCCCGACCCCGACCTCGAAAAGGACGCGGTACGGCGCGACGCCATGGAAAAGGCGCTGGTGTACATGAACCTCAAGCCCAACACGCCGATCGAAGACATCCGCATCGACAAGGTCTTTATCGGCTCGTGCACCAATTCGCGGATTGAAGACCTGCGCGCCGCCGCCGCTGTTGTACGCGGCAAGCACCGCGCCCCGAATGTGCGCCTGGCGCTGGTGGTGCCCGGGTCCGGACTGGTAAAAGACCAGGCCGAGCGCGAAGGGCTGGACAAGATTTTCCGCGATGCCGGCTTTGAATGGCGCGAGCCGGGCTGCTCGATGTGCCTGGCCATGAATGCCGACCGGCTCGAGCCCGGCGAGCGCTGCGCTTCCACCTCGAACCGCAATTTCGAGGGCCGCCAGGGGCAGGGCGGACGCACCCACCTGGTGTCGCCGGCCATGGCAGCTGCTGCCGGCATCACGGGTCACTTTGTCGACGTGCGCGCACTGCGCTGATGAACAACCACCGACGGCGCCAGGCGCCGTCCACCTAGCGAAGTCCATGGAAAAATTCACGATTTACGAAGGACTGGTGGCACCGCTTGACCGGGCCAATGTCGACACCGACGCCATCATTCCCAAGCAGTTCCTCAAGTCGATCCATCGCACCGGCTTTGGCCCCAACCTGTTCGACGAGTGGCGCTACCTGGACCACGGCGAACCGGGGCAGGACAACAGCAGCCGTCCGCTCAACCCGGATTTTGTGCTCAACCAGGCGCGCTACCAGGGTGCGTCGATCCTGCTCACGCGCAAGAACTTTGGCTGCGGCTCCTCGCGCGAACACGCGCCATGGGCGCTCGACCAGTACGGCTTTCGCGCCATCATCGCGCCCAGCTTTGCCGACATTTTCTTTAACAACTGCTACAAGAGCGGCCTGCTGCCCATCGTACTGCCGGAGTCGCAGGTCGATCAGCTGTTCAATGAAGTAAAGGCCTTTCCCGGTTTTCGCCTGGTGGTGGACCTGGAAGCGCAGCGCATTGCCACCGCCAATGGGGCGCTGTCGTACGAGTTCCAGATCGACCCGTTTCGCAAGTACTGCCTCATGAACGGGCTGGACGACATCGGCCTCACGCTGCGCCACGCCGACGAGATCCGCGCCTTTGAAGAGCGCCACCTCGCCGCCCAGCCCTGGCTGGCCAACTCCATCTGATGATACGAACATGAAAATTGCTATTCTCCCCGGTGACGGAATTGGTCCTGAAATCATGGCGCAGGCAGTCAAGGTGCTTGGCGTGCTGGGCGAACGCTTTGAGCTCGAAAGCGCGCAAGTGGGCGGCGCCGGTTACGCAGCGCACGGCCACCCGCTGCCGCCGGCCACGCTGGCGCTGGCCAAGAGCGCCGACGCGGTGCTGTTCGGCGCCGTGGGGGACTACCAGTACGACAAGCTCGAACGCGCCCTGCGCCCGGAGCAGGCCATTCTTGGCCTGCGCAAGGAGCTGGGCCTGTTCGCCAACCTGCGCCCGGCCATCCTGTATCCGGAACTGGCCGGCGCCTCCACGCTCAAGCCTGAGGTGGTGGCGGGCCTGGACATCCTGATCATCCGCGAACTGACCGGCGACATCTACTTCGGCAAGCCGCGCGGCGTGCGCGAATGCCCCGACGGCCCGTTCCAGGGCCAGCGCGAAGGCTTCGACACCATGCGCTATGCCGAAGGCGAGATCCGCCGCATCGCCCACGTGGCCTTCCAGGCCGCGCAAAAGCGCGATCGCCGCGTCACCAGCGTGGACAAGGCCAATGTGCTGGAAACGGGCCAGTTCTGGCGTGATATCGTCACCGACGTGCACAAGGAATACGCCGACGTGGAGCTCGAACACATGTACGTCGACAACGCCGCCATGCAGCTGGTGCGCGCGCCGAAAAAATTCGACGTCCTCGTCACCGGCAACATGTTTGGCGATATCCTGTCCGACTGCGCGGCCATGCTGACCGGCTCCATCGGCATGCTGCCATCGGCCTCGCTCGACGCCAGCAACAAGGGCCTGTACGAACCCTCGCACGGCTCGGCCCCCGACATCGCGGGCAAGGGCATTGCCAACCCGCTGGCCACGATCCTGTCGGCGGCCATGATGCTGCGTTTTTCGCTTGGCAAGGCCGAGCAGGCCACGCGCATCGAAAACGCCGTCAAGGCGGTGCTGGCGCAGGGACTGCGCACGGCCGACATTTACGAAGCGGGCACCACCCGCGTGGGCACGGCGGAGATGGGCGACGCGGTGGTCAGGGCGCTGGCGTAGCGCCGTTTCAAAGAATTTTTTAACCAGAGAGAAGATGATGACTTTAGTTGGCTTGGTAGGTTGGCGCGGTATGGTCGGTTCGGTCCTGATGCAGCGCATGCAGGACGAGGGTGATTTCGCCCACATTGAACCTGTGTTCTTCACCACCTCGAACGCGGGCGGCAAGGCCCCGGCGATGGCGAAAAACGAAACCACCCTGAAGGACGCGACCGACATTACCGAGCTGTCGAAATGCGAGATCATCATCTCCTGCCAGGGCGGCGACTACACCAGCGAGGTCTTTCCGAAGCTGCGCGCGGCCGGCTGGAACGGCTACTGGATCGATGCCGCATCGACCTTGCGCATGAACGACGACGCCGTCATCGTGCTCGACCCGGTCAACCTGGACGTGATCAAGAACGCCATGACGCGCGGCGTGAAGAACTACATTGGCGGCAACTGCACCGTGTCGTGCATGCTCATGGGCCTGGGCGGCCTGTTCCAGCACAAGCTGGTGGACTGGATGACGTCCATGACCTACCAGGCGGCCTCCGGCGGCGGCGCCCAGCACATGCGCGAACTGCTCACGCAATTTGGCACCATCAACGCGGCCGTGCGTCCGCTGCTGGACAACCCGGCTGCCGCCATCCTGGACATCGACCGCGGCGTGCTGGCCACCCAGCACGGCTTTGCGCCGGACGAGATCAAGCAGTTCGGCGCGCCGCTGGCAGGCAACCTGATTCCCTGGATCGACAAGGACCTGGGCAATGGCCAGTCCAAGGAAGAGTGGAAGGCCGGCGCCGAGACCAACAAGATCCTCGGCCTGGGCGATGCTTTCGGCAGCGCCCCGATCCCGGTCGATGGCCTGTGCGTGCGCATCGGCGCCATGCGCTGCCACTCGCAGGCACTGACCATCAAGCTGAAAAAGGATGTGCCGCTCGACGAGATCGTCGACATCATCGCCCAGAACAACCAGTGGGTAAAAGTGGTGCCGAACACGCGCGAAGACTCGGTGCGCGACCTGTCGCCGGCCGCCGTCACCGGCAGCCTGACCATTCCGGTGGGCCGCCTGCGCAAAATGTCGATGGGTGGCGAATACCTGTCCGCTTTCACGGTCGGCGACCAGCTCCTGTGGGGCGCGGCCGAGCCGCTGCGCCGCATGCTGCGCATCATCCTCGACAAGTAACATCGCGCCAGCTGTTCGAGCAAATCCGACAACTAACTCCGACAAGTTAGTTGTTTCGCCTGCCAGATTCTTTGTGATTTTTTCAAGATGACGGACCGGCCACATGTTGTGGCCGGTGTGCGAAAGTCGCCAGCAAAATGCGCGTTTACAGGGACTTACGGGTCACATGTCATCCAAAAGCTTGCATGCCTTAGAGCATGATGATATGTTGAGACTTCCGGGAAACCCTGCTTTCTCGCCAGTCAACTCATAATGCCCCCAACTATGCATTTAAACACTCGCTCCAAGATAACCTCGTTCGCGTTGAAGACCCTCACCAGCGCGGTCGCCAGTGCAGTGTTTCTGTCGTCCGCCGCGTACGCCGCCGGCCTCGGCAAACTCACCGTCATGTCCGGACTCGGACAGCCGCTGAACGCGGAAATCGAGCTCACGTCTGTGTCTGCCGAAGAAGCCAGGAGCCTGTCGGCCCGGCTCGCCCCGGCCGAAGCCTTCCGCCAGGCCAATATCGAATTCAACCCGGCCCTGGCTACCCTGCGCTTTAGTGTGGAACAGCGCGGCAACCGCCAGTACATCAAGATCACCTCGTCGCAACCGGTCAATGAACCGTTTGTGGACCTGTTGCTGGAACTGACCTGGAGCAGCGGCAAACTGGTGCGCGAATACACCTTCCTGCTCGATCCGGTGGACCTGCGGACCACCCAGTCGGCCCAGGTGGCGCCACCGGCGGCCCGCACCCCGGCACCGGCCGCGCCGCGCCCGGTCGCGCGCGCCACGCCGCAAGATGCGGCGCCCGCACCAGTGCCACAGCAGCAAGCCCAACAGCAGCAAGCCCAGCAGCCGCGCCCTGCCACCCAGCAAGCCAATCCGACGCCACAGCGCAGCGACAGCCCGAGCCAGTACAAGGTGCGTCCAGGCGATACCCTGGGCCGCATTGCGTCCGAACTCAAGCCGGTCGAAGTCTCGCTCGACATGATGCTGGTGGCGCTGTACCGCGCCAATCCGGACGCATTCTCAGGCAACAATATGAACCGCCTGAAATCGGGCCAGATCCTGTCGGTGCCCGATACCGCTGCCATCAAGGGCACGGGTGCCGGCGAAGCGCGTGGCGTGGTGGTGGCCCATGCGGCCGACTTCAATGCCTACCGCAACAAGCTGGCAGGGCAGGTGGCCACGGCAGCGCCGGACCGCGCGCCGGAAACCACGCAAAGCACGGGCGGCAAGATCACGTCCAAGGTGGAAGAGCGCCGCACCCCGGTCAATGAATCGAAAGACCAGCTGCGCCTGTCCAAGGCCACCGACGACACCAGCAAGGCCGCCGCCGCGCGTGAAGAAGAGCGCATCGCCAAGGAAAAGGCGCTGGCCGATGCCACCGCCCGCGTGCGCGAACTGGAACGCAACGTCAGCGAGCTGGAAAAGCTCGTCACAGTCAAGAGCCAGGCCGGCGCCGGCGCCCAAAAGCCGGCAGCAGTCGCACCTGCGGCCACGCCGCCAGCGGCGACACCGGCCGCGACGGCCCCGTCCCGGCCTGCCGCCACAGAGCCGGCGCCTGCCGTGACCGAAACGGCCACGCCGGCTGCACCGGCAGTCGTGGCCGAAACGCCGCCAGCGGCCGCCGAAAAGCCGGTCCGCACCCGCAAGAGCGCCAAGCCGGCAGCGGCCGCGCCGGCCGAGCCAACCCTGTTCGACACCCTGGCCGACAACCTGTGGCTGATCCTCGGTGTCCTGGCCGCGCTGGCCCTGGCCGCATTTGCCTTCGTGACCATGAAGAAGCGGCGCGAAGCGGATACCGGTACCAGCAACGAGCCATCGATCCTGGGCGCGCCGACCGACCAGGCCCATTCGCTGTTTGCCGAAACGGGCGGCCAGAGCGTGGACACCAGCAACAGCGTGTTCAACTCCAGCTTCGCACCGTCGGCCAGCCAGCTCGACACCAATGAAGTCGATCCGGTGGCCGAAGCGGACGTGTACATTGCCTACGGCCGCGATGCCCAGGCCGAGGAAATCCTCAAGGAAGCCCTGCGTACCCATCCGGAGCGCTACCCTGTCCGCCTCAAGCTGCTTGAAATCTACGCTGCCCGCAAGGATACGCGCGCCTTCGAAGCCCAGGCAACCGACCTGTACAGCATGACCAAAGGGCAGGGCGACGAGTGGGCCCAAGCCGCTGCGCTGGGTCTGGCCATCGATCCGCTCAATCCGATGTATGCCAGCGCTGCCAATTCCGGTCCCTCGACCGTGATCCCGGCTGCCGCTGCTTCGTCGGTCAGCCTGAACAAGCCTGACGTCATGCCCGATGTGCCGACCGACATGGCCGTTCCTGCCGCCGCCGCGCCGGTCGCTGCCGCCGCCGCCCCCGCTGCCGAAGACCATACCCTGGACTTCGACCTCGGTGGTCTCGGCTTCCAGAACGTTGATGCGACGGCCCAGCCGGCACCGGCGGCCGATGCCAACGACATGGACTTCACCCTGCCCGACGCGGTGACCCCGCAGCCGGTGGCCAAGGCCGATGCGCCGGTGGACATGGATTTCAACATGGACTTCGACGCGCCGGCCGCGCCGGCCGCCCAGCATGCCAAGGCCCTGGACGACATCAGCCTGGACCTGTCGAGCAATGACTTCACCATCGACAGCAAGAATGACCTCGATGGCATGGGCGAGCTGGCCAACTCCTTCATTCCTGGTTCGCCACCGGTCTCGGCCACGCCAGCCGCCGCCGCACCGGCGTCCGGTGACCTCGACCTGTCGGACATGAACTTTGACCTGCCCCAGTCCACGCCGCCTGCACAGCCAGCGTCAAGCTTTGACATGGGCAGCATCGATCTGGACCTGCCGGCCGACAACAACGCCACCGCGCTGCCGGACTTTGGCAGCACCATGCTCGACTCGGGCGACCTGTCGGCCCTGCACACGGAAATGGAGACCAAGCTGGACCTGGCGATCGCTTACCAGGAAATTGGCGACAAGGAAGGTGCACGTGAACTGCTGGACGAAGTCATCAAGGGCGGCAGCGCCGAGCAGGTGGGCAAGGCCAACGCCATGCGTGCCCAGCTGGCATAATCGTCACTGATCATCGTCACTGATCATCGTCACTAAGCACCGTCACTTCGCATGAGAGTACTGGACGCACTTTGAAACGGATAGCATTGGGTGTCCAGTACGACGGTACTGCCTGGAACGGGTACCAGAAACAGCCAGATCGACAGACAGTCCAGGACCAGCTTGAAATCGCGCTCGAACAATTCGGGCGCGTTCCCCTTTCCACCACCTGCGCGGGCCGCACCGATACCGGTGTCCATGCCCTGGAGCAGGTCATTCACTTTGATACCGAACTCGACCGCGCCATGGCATCGTGGGTGCGCGGCGTCAACGCCTTCCTGCCGCCGTCAATTGCCGTGCGCTGGGCCAGCGAGATTCCCGCCCTGCCCGGGCAGGAATTCCATGCCCGCTTTTCCGCCTTTGCGCGCACCTACCATTACGTGCTCTACAATCATCCCGTGCGCTCGCCCCTCTTGGTGGGCCGCGCCGGCTGGACCTTCCGCCCGCTCGACGTCGAGCGCATGCACGCCGCCGCCCAGTGCCTGGTCGGCACCCATGATTTTTCCGCCTTCCGCTCGTCCCAGTGCCAGGCAAAGACGCCGGTCAAGCAGATGCATTCGGTCACTGTGGAGCGGCGCGGTGAAGCGATTGTCTTCACCTTGCGCGCCAGTGCTTTCCTGCACCACATGGTGCGCAACCTGATCGGCTCGCTCATTTACGTGGGCCAGGGCCGCCACGACCCGGCGTGGCTGCGCGACGTGCTCGACGGGCGCGACCGCAATGATGCCGCGCCGACATTCATGCCGGACGGGCTGTATCTGGCCAAAATAGATTACGATCCCAAGTGGGGACTGCCGCAGGACGCGACCAGCCCGTTACCCTGGTTTTGACCATGCCACGCACCCGTATCAAGATTTGCGGCCTCACGCGGCCGGAAGATGTGCGCGCCGCCGTTGCCAGCGGCGCCGATGCGCTCGGCTTCGTGTTCTACCCGAAGAGCCCGCGCTACGTCACGCCCGCCCAGGCCGGCGCCCTGATGGCGGCCGCGCCGCCCTTCGTGTCCACCGTGGCCCTGTTTGTCAACGCGAGTGTGGAGGAAGTGCGGACCGTGGCCCTGGTGGCCCCGTTTTCGCAGCTGCAATTCCATGGCGATGAGACGCCCGAGCAGTGCGCGGCCATTGCCGGCGCCGTCCACCGACCGTTTTTGCGGGTGTTTCGGGTCAGGCCGGACACGACCGGCGCCGATTTGCTAGAATACGAGCAGAAATATCGCGCTGCCAGCCGGCTGTGTTCGGGCCTTTTGCTCGACACCCATGTCGAGGAATATGGCGGCGCAGGAAAGGTGTTCGATTGGTCTCTCATTCCAAAAGATCTCGCGCCTCGGGTCGTTTTAAGTGGTGGCTTGAGCGTAAGCAGCGCGACTGACGCGGTGGTCTCCGTTCGTCCCTATGCCGTCGACATCAGCAGTGGTGTCGAAGCGAGCAAGGGTATCAAGGACGCCCGCAAGATTGCCGCTTTTGCCGCGGCAGTGCGGGCTGGCGACAGCACCATTGAAAGCGAGAATTTCCATGAAAGACGCACCTGAGCGCGCCGCGGCCGCTCCCCTGTTCCAGACTCCCGACTACCAATTTCCCGACGCGCGTGGCCATTTTGGCCCGTATGGGGGCTCTTTTGTGGCTGAAACGCTCAGCCACGCCCTGGCAGAACTGAACGAGGCGTATGCCCGCTATAGCCAGGACCAGGCATTCCTGGATGAATTCCGCTACGAGCTCAAGCACTTCGTTGGCCGTCCCTCGCCCATCTATCACGCCAGGCGCTGGTCCGAGCAGCAGGGCGGGGCCCAGATCTTCTTCAAGCGCGAAGACCTCAACCACACCGGCGCCCACAAGATCAACAATGTGATCGGCCAGGCGCTGCTGGCCCGGCGCATGGGCAAGCCGCGCATCATCGCCGAAACCGGCGCCGGCCAGCACGGCGTGGCCACGGCCACCATCTGCGCCCGCTTTGGCCTGGAGTGCGTGGTGTACATGGGCAGCGAGGATGTCAAGCGCCAGGCCCAGAACGTGTACCGCATGAAGCTGCTGGGGGCCACGGTGGTGCCGGTGGAGTCGGGCTCCAGGACGCTCAAGGATGCACTCAACGAAGCCATGCGCGACTGGGTCACCAACATTGAAAATACCTTCTACATCATCGGCACCGTGGCAGGTCCCCACCCGTATCCGATGATGGTGCGCGACTTCCAGTCCGTGATCGGCGAGGAATGCCTGGTGCAGATGCCGGAAATGACGGGGCGCCAGCCGGACTACGTCATGGCCTGCATTGGCGGCGGCTCCAACGCCATGGGCATTTTCTATCCCTACATCGACGAGAAAAACGTCAGGCTGGTGGGCGTGGAAGCGGCCGGCGAGGGCCTGGACTCGGGCAAGCATTCAGCGTCGCTTACGGCCGGCATTCCCGGCGTCTTGCACGGCAACCGCACCTACCTGCTGCAGGATGAAAACGGCCAGATCATCGAGACCCATTCGGTGTCGGCGGGCCTGGACTATCCGGGCGTGGGGCCGGAACACGCCTGGCTCAAGGATTCGCTGCGCGCCGAGTACGTGTCGGTGACGGACGAGGAAGCGCTCAAGGCTTTCCACGACTGCTGCCATATCGAAGGCATCATCCCGGCGCTGGAGTCGTCGCACGCGATCGCGTACGCGGCCAAACTGGCGGCCACGCTGCCCAAAGAGCAGACCATCCTGGTCAACCTGTCGGGGCGCGGCGACAAGGACATGCACACGGTGGCCGAACGCATGGGGCTTAACTTCGGTTAGACCCGGCGCCTGGCCTGCAGCGTTCCCGCTGTGCGCGGGGACGCATTCACGACGCTCATTCGTATAAACCGTTTGCAAGAATCATAAAATCATCATGTCCAGAATCGCTCCAACCTTTGCCGCGCTCGCGGCCCAGAACAAAACCGGTCTCGTGACCTTCATTACCGCAGGCGACCCGGGTCCTGAAATGACCGTGCCGCTGATGCACGCACTCGTTGCCGGCGGCGCCGACGTGCTCGAACTTGGCGTGCCGTTTTCCGATCCGATGGCCGAAGGCCCCGTCATCCAGCGCGCCTGCGAGCGGGCCCTCGCTTTTGGCGTGGGCATGAAGGACGTGCTGGGCTTCGTGCGCCAGTTCCGCGAAACCAACCAGCACACGCCCGTGGTGCTGATGGGCTATGCCAATCCCATCGAGCGGATCGGCACCGACAACTTCATCAAGGCGTCAAAAGAGGCCGGTGCTGACGGCGCCATCGTGGTCGACTATCCGCCCGAGGAATGCGAAGAATTCGCCGTGGCCATGCGCGCGGCGGAACTGGACCTGATCTTCCTGCTCGCGCCAACCTCCACGCCGGAGCGCATCGCGCAGGTGGCGCGCTTTGGCAGCGGCTTTAGCTACTACGTGTCGCTCAAGGGCGTCACGGGCGCCGGCAATATCGATACCGATGATGTGGCGCGCCGCCTGGCGGCCATCCGCCAGCATGTGAAGCTGCCCATCGGTGTCGGTTTCGGCATCCGCGACGCGGCCACCGCCAAAGCCGTGGCGGCAGTGGCCGACGCGGTCGTCATCGGCAGCCGCATCATCCAGGAAATCGAGGCCACCCCGAAAGAGCAGGTGGTGCAAGCGGTGACGGCATTCGTGGGCGGCATTCGCCAGGCACTGGACAGCTGACCGGCAGGCCAATACTTTCCGCGCTTAAACGGAACGCCACCTCCGCCTGCGCGGGAGTATCATCGGCCCCTGTCGCCCTGCTTAAGTAATTGCCATAAGGCAATGTTTCCGCCTTTATGTTCGACAAGCACGACCTTAACCGCTACACTACCGACCACGAAAGATTTGCCGCAGAGGAGAATGTATGAGCTGGTTGGAAAAACTGCTGCCCCCACGAATCCAGCGCAACGACGCTGCCTCCCGCAAGACCATGCCGGAAGGCCTGTGGGTGAAATGTCCGTCGTGCGAAGCGGTGCTCTATCGCACCGACCTCGAGTCCAATCTGCACGTCTGCCCCAAATGCGACCACCACATGCGCATCCGTGCGCGCGAGCGCCTCGACGGCCTGCTCGACGAAGGCGGGCGCTATGAAATCGGCCAGGAAGCACTGCCGGTCGACACGCTCAAATTCAAGGACAGCAAGAAGTATCCTGACCGCCTCAAGGCTGCCATGGATGCCACCGGCGAAACCGATGCCCTGATCGTGCTGGGTGGCTCCATCATGAGCCTGCCGGTCGTGGTGGCCTGCTTTGAATTTGAATTCATGGGCGGCTCCATGGGCTCGGTGGTGGGCGAGCGCTTTGTGCGCGGCGCCCAGATCGCGCTCGAGCAGAAGGTGCCGTTCATCTGCATTACCGCTACCGGCGGCGCGCGCATGCAGGAAGGCTTGCTGTCGCTGATGCAGATGGCAAAAACCACCGCCATGCTGACCAAGCTGTCCGAAAAGAAGCTGCCCTTCATCAGCGTGCTGACCGATCCCACCATGGGCGGCGTGTCCGCATCGTTTGCCTTCATGGGCGACGTCGTCATTGCCGAGCCGAAGGCGCTGATCGGCTTTGCCGGCCCGCGCGTGATCGAGAATACCGTGCGTGAAAAGCTGCCGGAAGGCTTCCAGCGCGCCGAATTCCTGGTCACCAAGGGCGCAGTCGACATGATCGTTGACCGCCGCAAGATGCGCGAAGAAATCGCGCGCCTGCTGGCGCTGCTGCAAGACCAGGCCGCAGAAGTCATCGCTTAACGGCTCGGCTAACTGCTTGTCCCGGGCGGCGCCTTTCACGGCGCCGCCTTTCCTTCTTGGCTTCAATCCTTCCCATGTCCACACTGCCCACCACCTTGCCCGACTGGCTTGCGCTGCTCGAATCACGCCACGCCGAAGTTCATATCGACATGGGCCTGGAGCGGGTGCGCACCGTCAAGGAGCGCATGGCGCTGGCGTTTGCCTGCCCCGTCATCATGGTGGCCGGCACCAATGGCAAGGGTTCCACCTGCGCCATGCTGGAAGCAATCCTGCTGCGCGCGGGCTACAAGGTGGGCCTGTACATCAAGCCGCACTTCCTCGACTTTAACGAGCGCGCCCACGTCAACGGCGCATTGGCCACTGACGAGGCACTGGTGGCCAGCTTTAACGCCGTCGAAGCGCAGCGCGGCGAGATCGACCTGACCTATTTTGAATTCACCACGCTGGCCATCATGCATCTGCTCTCCGGCGCCGGCATGGACGTGGTGATCCTGGAAGTGGGCCTGGGCGGGCGCCTGGACGCGGTCAATGTGATCGACGCCGATGTGGCCATCGTCACCTCGGTCGACATTGACCACACCGACTACCTGGGCGACACGCGCGAGAAAATCGGCTTTGAAAAGGCCGGCATCTTCAGGCCGGGCAAGGCGGCCATTTGCAGCGACCCGGTGCCGCCGGCGTCGCTCGTGGCGCATGCCGAAGCCATTGGCGCCGACCTGTGGCTGCTGGGCCGCGACTTCAACTACAGTGGCGACAAGCAGCAGTGGAATTACGGTGGGCGCGCACTGCGCCGCAATTCGCTGGCCTACCCGAGCCTGCGCGGTGCCAACCAGCTGCTCAACGCCTCGGCCGCCCTGGCCGCGCTGGAAGTACTGCGCCTGGAGTTGCCCACCGGCGCCCAGGACGTGCGTACCGGGCTGGTGGTGGTGGAGTTGCCGGGCCGCTTCCAGGTGCTGCCGGGCCGCCCCACCGTGGTGCTGGACGTGGCCCACAACCCCCACGCGGCCGCTGCGCTTGGCCAGAACCTGGGGAATATGGGTTTCCATGCCTACACCTACGCCGTGTTCGGCATCATGCAGGACAAGGACATTGACGGCGTGATCGCCCCCATGACCGCCCATGTGGATCACTGGTGCCTTGCCGACTTGCCATCGCCGCGTTCGGCAAACTGTGCTGATCTTGCCGCGCGGCTTGAAGCCTTGCCGGACGGCGACAGCAAGCCGGGCGAGCGCAGCGTGACCAGCTTCCCCGATCCTGCTGCCGCTTTTGCAAATGCGATGAGCCGGGCGGGGGAGAATGATAGAATTGTGGTCTTTGGCTCCTTCTACACCGTTGCCGGCGTGATGGCAGCACGAAAAACCTCACATCACTGAAGATAAACGCATGGGCTTGTTCTCGTTCCTCAATAAAAACAAGCAAGAAACCGCCGGCGATGAAGGCGAGTATGTTTCCCGCGACGATGATGCGCTCGCCGCCAAGGCCCGCTCCAAGCGTGCCTCCAGCGCCAACGAGCCTGCGGCCCGCCGCGGCAAGGAAGGGCGCGCCGCCGCCGATCCTGTCCTGCCCGAGAAAAAACGTGCACGGCGCCGCCTGGTAGGGGCCATTGCGCTGGCGTTGGCAGTCGCCATTGGCCTGCCCATGGTGCTCGATTCCGAACCGAGGCCGCTGGCCACCGACATCGATATCCGCATCCCGTCCAAGGAAAAGGCGCCGCCCCAGCAGTTGCCGGCGCCCGAATCGGCGGCTGCGCCCGTGCCCGCCGCCGAGGCCCTCGACACCAGCGAAGAAATCGTGGACCCGGCCGCCAGCGGGGGAACGCCCTCCCGTGCCAAGCCGGAAACCAGGCCTGACACCAGGCCAGGCCCGAAACCGGACATCATGCCCGAGCCGCGCATTGTCGAAAAGCCGCCGGCCAAGGTGGCGGAAGCCAGGCCTGCCGAGCCCAAGCCGGAAGTCAAGCCTGCTGCCAGGACGGACTCGGAACGGGCGCTGGCGATTCTGGAAAACAAACCCGTGCCCGCGCCGGCAGCGGCCAACCAGAAATATACGATTCAGGTCGTTGCCCTGAGTAATCAGGACAAGGTGGCAGAACTGCAAGCAAAGCTGAAGGCGGCCGGTGTGCCGTCCTTTACCCAGAAGGGCAGCGGCGACCTGGTGCGAGTGAAGGTGGGGCCATTTACCAAGGATGAGAGCGACGAGATTCGCGCCAAGCTGGGCAAGCTGGGTCTGTCCGGCGCCATGGTGGCCAATTAACTTTCGGGAGCGGCCACGCGCGTGACGATTTTCGATTATCTGGTGCTGTTTGTGCTGATTGCCTCGATCGTCATCAGCACCTTGCGCGGGCTGGTGAAGGAAATCCTGTCGCTGGTGAGCTGGATCGTGGCCTTCGTGGTGGCCAATATGTACGGCGCCACGCTCGCGCCCATGCTCCCCGACATCATTCCCGGCGACATGATGCGCCTGATCCTGGCCTTCGTGGCGCTGTTCATCGGCGTGCGGCTCTTGATGGCGCTGTTGATGCTGGCAGTGGACGCCATCATCAAGGCCAGTGGCCTGTCGCTGGCAGACCGCGGCCTGGGCGGCCTGTTTGGCCTGGCGCGCGGCATCATATTTGTACTGGCCGGCGTCATGGTGGCCGGCATGACCGATTTACCGAAACAGGCATTCTGGACCAACGCGCTGCTCAGCCCCATGGCCGAGACTGGTGTGCGCACCGTGAAACCGTTTCTGCCGCCGGCACTGTCGCGGCACGTGACCTTTTGAATTTTTAAAATCAGCAGTACCTACTCCCAGGAGCGCAGCATGTGTGGCATCGTCGGCGTCGTCTCGCATAATCCCGTCAACCAGCTGTTATATGATGCCTTGCTGCTGCTGCAGCATCGCGGTCAGGATGCAGCTGGCATCGCAACCAACCACAGCAGTATGTTTTCCATGCACAAGGCCAACGGCCTGGTGCGCGACGTGTTCCGCACGCGCAATATGCGTTCACTGCAGGGCAATTCGGGCATCGGCCACTGCCGCTATCCCACCGCCGGCTCGTCGAGCGAGGAAGAAGCGCAGCCGTTCTACGTCAATGCGCCGTTTGGCATCACGCTGGCGCACAATGGCAACCTGACCAATCAGGCGCAGTTGAAGTCGGAGATGTTCAAGAACGACCGCCGCCACATCAATACCGATTCCGACTCCGAAGTGCTGCTCAATGTGCTGGCGCACGAAATCCAGGAATCGACCACCGGCTTCACGCTCGATCCCGATTCGGTGTTTACTGCCGTAGCCCAGGTCCACCGCCGGGTGCGCGGTGCCTACGCCGTGGTGGCCCAGATTGCCGGTCACGGCCTGCTCGCTTTCCGCGATCCCTTTGGTATCCGCCCCCTGTGCATTGGCCTGAACGAGACCGAGCATGGCACCGAGTACCTGGTGGCCAGCGAATCGGTGGCGCTCGAAGGCATGGGCTTTCGCTTCCTGCGCGATATCGCGCCGGGCGAGGCGATCTTCGTCGACAACGATGGCAAGCTGCACGAGCGCCAGTGTGCCGACAATCCATCGCTTAACCCGTGCGCGTTCGAGTATGTCTACCTGGCGCGTCCCGATTCGATTCTCGATGGCGCTTCCGTCTATGCCACGCGCCTGAAGATGGGCGAATACCTGGCCGACAAGGTGCGCGCGCAATTCAAGTCCGGCGAAATCGACGTGGTCATGCCGATCCCCGATTCCTCGCGCCCGGCCGCCATCCAGCTCGCGCTCAAGCTGGGCGTGGAGTACCGCGAAGGCTTCATCAAGAACCGCTACATTGGCCGCACCTTCCTGATGCCGGGGCAGGCGATCCGCAGCAAGTCGGTACGCCAGAAGCTCAATGCCATCAGCTCCGAATTCAAGGGCAAGAACGTGCTGCTGGTGGATGACTCCATCGTGCGTGGCACCACCAGCCGCGAGATCGTGCAGATGGCGCGTGAAGCGGGCGCGCGCAATGTGTTCTTCGCCTCGGCCGCGCCGCCGGTGCTGTTCCCGAACGTGTATGGCATCGACATGCCGACGCGCGAGGAATTGATTGCCTACGGCCGCAGCAACGAGGAAGTGTGCCGCGAGATCACCGCCGACGCCCTGGTATACCAGGACGTGGACGCGCTCAAGCGCTCGATCTCGGACGTCAATCCTGCGCTCACCAATTTCGAGGCGTCGTGCTTTGACGGCATCTACGTCACCGGCGACGTCACGCCGGCTTACCTCGACGGCCTGGAGCTGGCGCGCCACAACCCAAGCAAGAAGGCACCGGCCGAAGACGCCGCGCGCACGCAGTTGAACCTGAACCTGGCCAACGCAGAATCGGCTGAATAAGGTGACGCAGGCATGAGCGAGAAGACCAGTTACGGCTTTACGACCACCATCTTGCACAGCGACCGCCAGAAGCCGATCGAGCACGGGTCGCTGCACAAGCCGCTGCATACCTCCGTCACCTATGGCTACGAGGATGCGCGCCAGCTGGCGTCCGTGTTCCAGGGCCGGGAGCCGGGCTTTCGTTACGGGCGCCAGGGCAATCCCACCATCTCGGCGCTGGAGGAGAAAGTCACGCGCATGGAAGGCGGGGTGGCGAGCATCTGCTTTGCCACCGGCATGGGGGCCATTGGTGCCGTATTCCAGGCCTTGCTCAAGGCGGGTGACCACGTGGTGTCGTCGTCCTTCCTGTTTGGGAATACCAACAGCCTGTGGCAGACGGTGGCCGGGCAGGGGGTGGGGGTGGCCTTTGTCGACGCCACCGACGTGGCCAACGTGGAGGCGGCGCTCACCAGTGCCACCCGCATCGTGTTCGTGGAAACCATCGCCAACCCGCGCACGCAGGTAGCCGACCTGGCGCGCATTGGCCAGCTGTGCCGGGAACGCGGCATCCTGTACGTGGTCGACAACACCATGACCACGCCCTACCTGTTCCAGCCAAGATCGGTGGGCGCGGGACTGGTGGTCAACGCCCTGACCAAGGCCATCGGCGGCCATGGCAATGCGCTCGGGGGCAGCCTGACCGATACCGGCGTGTTCGACTGGAGTACCTACCCCAACATCGCCCCGAACTACAAGAAAAATGCCCCCGCCATGTGGGGCATGGTGCAGCTGCGCGCCAAGGCCCTGCGCGACTTTGGCGCGTCGCTGGGCCCGGAAGCGGCCCATCACATCGCGGTGGGGGCCGAAACACTGGCCCTGCGCATGGAGCGCGCCTCGGCCAATGCACTGGCCATTGCCGCCATGCTGGAGGCGGACGAGCGGGTGGCGGCCGTCCATTATCCGGGCCTGCCATCGCACGCCCAGCATGGCGTGGCGCGCGAACTGTTCCGCGCCTTTGGCTCGCTGTTCAGCTTTGAACTGAAAGAGGGCATTGACTGTTTCGATTACCTCAACCGGCTTCAGATCGGCATTTCGGCCAGTAACCTGGGCGACACGCGCACGCTCGTCATTCCGGTGGCGCACACCATCTTTTTCGAGATGGGTGCCGAGCGCCGGGCCAGCATGGGCATTGCCGAATCGCTGATCCGGGTATCGGTCGGCATTGAAGACGCGGCGGACCTGCTGGCCGATTTCGAGGGAGCGCTGCCATAAAGAGGGCGTGGCCGTGGGTTGCGCTGATGCTGGCGGTGCTGCTGGCCTCCTGCGCCGCACCACGCTCGGCAAAGCGGCCGATGGCGCCCAGGGAGCCTGCGATCGCCTTGCTCGGTGACGCGGTCCTCTATGAAGGCACCCTGCGTCCCGATAGCCTGGACCGTATCCGGGCCGTGGTGGGGCGGGCCAAGGTCACAAAGCTGATGATTCGCTCAGGGGGCGGGGAAGTGACAGGCGCCATCCGGGTGGCGCGCTGGGTGCGCGACGCAGGCCTCGATGTGGAAGTCGATGGCGTGTGTTTCTCTTCGTGTGCCAATTATATTTTCCCCGCCGGGCGCAATAAGCACATTGTCGGCGAGGGAATCGTGGGCTGGCACGGGACCATTGAACACTTGATGTACAAGCACGATCAGGGTATTGACCTGGTCGACGCAGAGAGCTTGCCATTCTTTTTCGGGAGACCTTGGCACAGGAGCGCGCGTTTTATGCCGATACGGGCATCAACGGCTTTGCCGGCTGGTTTGGCAAGGTGGCGCCCTATCATGTCGACAATCTGTATTTCATGTCGAAAGAAGACATGGCGTATTTTGGCATGCGCAATCTGCACGTGCGGCCCGATTACCTGGCTACTGACCTGAGCAAGTATCTCAAGCACGATCGGCGCACGATCCGTTTGCTGTCCGTCGACAGGGCCGTGACCAATTCGTCCGACCCACGCTGGCAAGGGAAGGCGCCGGCGCCGTGACCACATGGCATGCGCCGCCGCCACCAGATTGCCGATTCACGCTATGATTTCCCATCACTGTCCGATATCCTGAGGGTTCACTTCATGAAGAAATACCTGCTGTGCCTGAGCCTGCTGATGTGCACTGTCGCGCACGCCGATGATCTGGCCGACGCCAAGGCCTTGTTTGCCAAGAAATCCTATCCCGAAGCGCTCAAGCTCTATACCAAGGCCGCCAATGCCGGCAGCGCCGAAGCGCAGTTGCATCTGGGCGAAATGCACTTGTATGGCGAAGCCGGTGCCATCGACCTGGCCAAGGCCGAGGCCTGGTTCAAGAAGGCCGCAGCCAAGGGCAACAAGACGGCCGTCGCCGCCCTGGAGATGATGAAACAGCGCGAGGTGCGCAAGGACGACATCGCTTACTGGATGTCCAAATACGATGGCGCCGAGCTCAAGTCCGGAAAGTTCCGCTGCCCGGCGCCGCGCATTCCTGCCATGTCCAAGCAGAACGATGAAATCAGCGCCGTGGCCGAAAAAGTGCAGGGCTGGCAGGCGTGCTACAACGGCTTTGTGGAAAACATCAATGCCTCGTCTCCGCTCACCAAGCTGATTCCCAAAGATGTGGCAGACCTGATGACCAAGGACGAAATGGACGCGGCAGGCAAGCACCTGGAAGGCGTGCAGGCACGGATCGTGGAAGAAGCCCGGGTCGGGTCCAAGATGCTGCTGGCCGATTACGCCGCCTGGCGCGATGCGACCGATGCCTATGTCCGCGAGCACAACAAGATGGTGGAAGGCGCCCGCAAGTAAAGCGCCTCCGGGTGCCGGTTTCAGCCGGGCGCCGTCTTGCTGTCATACTCGGCCAGCACCCGTTCAATCGCATCCATGTCGACCGGCTTGGTCAGGTGGCGGTCGAATCCGGCCTGTTCCGACAGGCTGCGGTCACTGTCGGTGCCCCAGCCCGTCAGTGCCACCAGCATCATGTCTGCCAGTTCCGGCATGGCGCGCATGGCCCGCGCCGTGTCGTAGCCATTCATGCCCGGCATGCCGATGTCGAGGAATACGAGCGCCGGCTTGAAATCGGCCGCCACTGCGATCGCCTCGCGGCCGCCATGCGCCATGCGCGTGCTGTCGCCGCCCAGTTCCAGCAGCATGCACAAGGTCTGGGCGGCGTCCACATTGTCGTCCACCACCAGTACCCTGCGCGGACCGGCACCGGCAGCGTCGCCGTGGGTGCGCACCGCCTCGCCGCCCTGGCCGGCACCGGCGCCGGCCAGCGGCAGGCGCACGGTGAACGTGCTGCCCTGGCCGGCCCCGGCACTGGCCACGCTGGCGCTGCCGCCGTGCATGTCCACCAGGCGCCGCACCAGTGACAGTCCGATCCCCAGCCCGCCCTGTGACTGGCCCAGGCTTGCCCCCACCTGGCTGAACATGTCAAAGACACTGTCGAGCGCTTCGGGCGCAATGCCGATGCCGGTGTCGGCAACCTCGATGACGGCGCAGTCACCCGCAGCTGCCATGGACAAGGCAATCCGGCCGCCCGCGGGTGTGTATTTGGCGGCATTGTTGAGCAGGTTGGCCACGACCTGGGCGATGCGCATGTGGTCCACCTCCGCATACAGGGCGCTGGCGGGCAGGTTGACGGCCACCTGATGGTGGCCGGCCTCGATGGCGGGCATGCTCGTTTCCATCGCGCTCGACAGCACCGTGCGCAGGTCGGTGCGGGCTTTTTTGAGATCGAGCTTGCCGCCACTGATGCGCGCGATATCGAGCAGGTCGTCGATCAGGTGCACCATGTGGCCGACCTGGCGCTCCATCATCTCGCGCACCCGGGCCAGGGTGGCCGGATTGTCGCCCGCCATGCGCAGCACGCCCAGGCCGCTGCGGATAGGCGCCAGGGGATTGCGCAGTTCGTGCGCCAGGGTGGCCAGGAAGACGGTCTTGCGCCGGTCCGCTTCCTCCAGGTCTGCCGCCAGGCGGCGCTGGCGTTCGTCGGACTGCCTGCGCGCCGTGACATCGCTAAACAGCAGTGCGACCCTGGTACTGCCTGGCCCGCCAATGCGGGTGGCATACACATCGAACCAGCGCTGCATGGCCTTGGCCTCGCTTTCAAAGCGCACCGCTTCCCCGGTCAGCGCCACCTGCCCGTAGGTATGGATCCAGAACGGGTCGAGGTCGGGGACCAGTTCGCGGACGGTCCTGCCGGTCGCGTTGCGCAGCCCGGTATGCTTTTCGAACATGCTGTTCATCTGCACAAACCGGTAGTCCGCGGGCTGGCCGGCATCGTCAAGCAGGATATCGATAATGCCGAAACCCTGGTCCATGGCTTCGAACACGGTGCGGTAGCGCTCTTCGCTGGCGCGCAATTCCTGCTCGGCCAGTTTGCTTTGGGTGGTGTCGAGCACGATCGCGACCATTCCCTGCACCTCGCCGCGCGAATCGCGCAGGGCGTTGACGCTGCTGGTGGCCGGCAGCAAGGAGCCGTCCCGGCGCAGGTAATGCTTGTCAATCACAAAGCCGATGCCGTCTGATAACAGCTGCTGCATGGCCCTGGCTGTGGCCGCTACCGCGTCAGGCGCCGTGACGCTGACGATGTTCATGCCGATCACTTCCGACAGTGGATAGCCGAGCATTTGCGCAAAGCGGGCGTTGGCAAAGGTGATGCAGCCGGTGGTGTCGAGCTGCACGACGCCGGTGGCGGCCTGGCTGACGATCTTTTCAAAGCGCTCGCGGCTGTCGTACAGGGCAATTTCTGCTTCCTTGCGTGCCGTGATATCCCGTACCGTGCCTGCCAGCTCGGCCGGCGCATCATCGCGCTTTGCCATGGCGCGGCCAAAGAACTCCACCCAGCGCAGCACGCCGTCCGGCCGCCTGATGCGGCCCTGGAAGAAGAAGCGCGCACCGACCACGCCGGCCTGGCTGATTGCCTGGCGAAACCCGGCGGCATCGTCAGGGTGGAGGAAGTCGCTCAGCAGGCGCGCCGCGCTCACCGGGCCGTCGCCCGGCGCCACCCCGAAGATTGCGTAGGGACGGGCATTCTCCCACGTCACGGCGTCGGTCTCGGGCGTCCAGCTCCACAAGCCAAGCTCGGTGGCTTCCGTGGCCAGCAGGAGGCGCTCATGACTGGCGTGCTGGGCTGCCTCCGCAATCTTGCGGTGCGTCTGGTCCACGCCATGGGCGAGCAGGCCGGTCACCCGGCCATCGGCGTCGCGCAGCGCCGCCAGCACCAGGTCCATGAAGCGCTTTTCGAGCGGCATGTCGGGCTTGCGCTGTAGCATCACGGGCATGTCGAACCCGAAAAACGGTTCACCGCTCTGGTACACAGAATCGAGCATTTCAAAGTAACCCTGTCCGGCCACTTCCGGCAAGGCTTCGCGGAAGGGCCGGCCTTCCAGGTTGCGGTTGCCCACTAGCTGGAGGTAGCGTTCATTGATCAATTCAACGATGTGCTCGGGACCGCGCATCACGCAGATGAAGGCAGGGGTCTGGCGCAGGATGTCATTCATTCTTTGATTGGCCGCCTGCACTTGCTTGAACAGTCGTTCGCGTTCCCGGCTCGCTTCGATCTCGGCCGTCACGTCGACGTGCACGCCAATCCATTCAGTTACCTCGCCGTCATCGCCCACTACCGGCACGCCCTTGACATCCATGTCGCGGTAGTGGCCATCGGCACGGCGCAGCCGGTGGCGGGTCTGGAAAACAGTACCCGTCGTCCATGCCCGCTCCCAGTCGCGCAGGGTGCCGGCGCGGTCGTTGGGATGGACCGCTTCCAGCCAGCCTTCGTGCAAGTACTGCGCCGCCGTCTGACCGGTAAAGGCGGCCCAGCTGGGCTGCTCGGTGACCAGGCCACCGGCAGCGGCGCGGTTCCAGACAATGGCGCTGGTGGCAGTGACGAGCGAGCGAAAGCGCGCTTCGCTGGCATGCAGTTCGCGTTCGGCCTGATGGGTGGCCGTCATGTCGCGCGACACGGCCAGCAAATGGTGCGTATGGCCATCGGGCGCCGTCACCTGCGTCACCACCACGTCCCACCATCGGGGGGCGCCCCTGGCAGTGGGGCAGAATGCCTGGAAGTGCCCGGTGCCGCCGGCGGCCGCCAGCGCTAGTGCCGATGCAATTTTCTGATGGCTCTCCGGCGGCCACAGCGACTTCCACTCAGCCCCCAGCAAGCGGGAGACATCGTCAATCTCCATGGCGCACAGGCCGTTCTGGTTCATGGACACGACACGGCCGTCGCAGCTGAGCAGCTTTACGCAGTCGGGACTGCTTTCAAACAGTTGCCAGCCGAGGCTCTGGGCGTGGAGGGCAGGCGGCTCGTGATCGCTCGGCATGGGTGGTGGAATCGCCAGGATAGAGCCGCATGACGCTATCGATCAGCATGGGGATTGATGACATGCCGATAATACATTGCCTGTGCCGGGAAGGGCGCGCCGCAGCGCGCCGGCAGACAAAAAAGGCCGGCATGCGCCGGCCCGTTGGCTGTCAGTGCCAGCTGCGCATCAGGCCGACGGCCAGGCCTTCGAGGGCGAAGTCATCCAGCTCGGGATCGACCTTGATGACCTTGAAGTCGGGATTTTCCGGCAGCAGCTCAATGAGGCCATTGGTTTTCTTGTAGCGCTTGACGGTGACATCCTCGCCAATCCGGGCCACCACGATCTGACCGTTCTTGGCACTGTCGACTTTTTTGACCGCCAGCAGGTCGCCATCCATGATGCCGGCGTCGCGCATGGACCAGCCGCGTACCTTGAGCAGGAAGTCCGGCTTGGCCGAAAACATGGCCGGGTCCACGCTGTAGGTCGCTTCCACATGTTCCTGCGCCAGGATGGGCGAACCGGCGGCCACGCGGCCCACCAGCGGCAGCGCCATCATGAGGGTAGGGGGCACCAGGGGAATGGCTTCCACGCTGGCGCCGACCAGGCGGATGCCGCGCGAGGTGCCGGGCGAAATCTCGATGGCACCCTTGCGGGCCAGCGCCTGCAGGTGTTCTTCAGCCGCATTGGCAGATTTGAAGCCGAGCTCGTTGGCGATTTCCGCGCGGGTGGGAGGAAAACCGGTGTTGTCGATCGCATCCTTGATCAGGTTGAGGATCTGTTCCTGGCGTGGCGTGAGCTTGATCATGGGCTGGGGTGGCTGTTTGTATGAACAGACTGTATTTTTGTACAGTATTTCGCCCAGCGCAAGTGTTAAATGCGAATTTGCCTGAATTTTTTGCAGATTCGGCGGTCCAAAGGGCGATGGAGGCAGAAATGAACCTGAACGATAGGCCAGAAGTCCATGACAAGGCCGATTACGAAGCCGATTTCACCTTGTGGCTGGAGGCCCAGCTACTGCTGCTGCGTGAGCGTCAGTTTGACAAACTTGACCTGGACAACTTATTCGAGGAAGTCGGAGGGATCTTGCGCAGCGAACGTCGTGAGGTGCGAAGCCGACTGGACCTGATTGTTGTGCATCTCCTGAAGTGCCAGTATCAACCACAACGCAAGAGCAAAAGTTGGCTTGCAACGCTGCGGACGCAACGCACCCGGCTGGGAAGGGTGCTGCAAGACAGCCCCAGTCTGCGCCGGCACATTCTCGACTTCGCTCACGAGAACTATCGTGGCTCAGTTGAGCAGGCTGCCGAACAGACCGGACTGGCCAGAGCGATATTCCCGGCAGCGCTTCCTTACAGCGAGGAGCAACTGCTTGACGCTGATTTCGTGCCCTGACCGACCCATAACCTGGAAGCAACACAGGCATTGCCAGCGGTGCGCGAATCGGGTTATAATCGCCGGCTTTCCCTTCCCACACTCGTCTTGACGCCGAGGTGGGCATTTGTTTAAACGTCCCTAAGGAGTGTTGCATGCGTCATTATGAAATCGTTTTTATCGTCCACCCGGACCAAAGCGAGCAAGTCCCGGCGATGATCGAGCGTTACAAGGCCAGCGTGACCACGCGCGGCGGTAATGTTCATCGCGTTGAAGACTGGGGCCGTCGTCAGATGGCTTACTCGATCCAGAAGCTGCCAAAGGCACACTACATCTGCATGAATATCGAATGCGACAACGAGACCCTGGTGGAACTCGAAACCGCGTTCAAATTCAATGATGCCGTGCTGCGTCACCTCACCGTTAAGATGAAGAAGGCTGAAACCACGCCATCGCCGATGATGAAGTCGGTACAACGTGAAGACGCAGCCAAGAGCCACCGCGCTGAAGCCCCGGCTCCAGCAGCAGCGCCAGCAGCCGCGGCCTAATTGTTGTACAGAATCCTGAACCTGATGTGATCTTTTGAATCAACTTCAGTTCGTAGCCCAGATTTGCGAGCGCGATGTCTTGCGCTACACCCCGGCCGGCGTGCCGATCGTGTCCGCCACCCTGATGCACAGTTCGCAGCAGGTCGAAGCAGGGGTGCCCAGGTTGGTCGAGTTTGAAATTGCTGCCTTTGCGGCAGGTGAAATTTCAGGACGATTCAGCCAGGCCGAACTGGGTGCCGTACATCAGTTCACAGGATTTCTGGCCAAGAAGAACCGCAGTAGCAAAAGCCTGGTGTTTCACATCATTGATTTTAGTGCCGCCGCTTAAGCGGAGCACATTTTAGATACAGGAGCCTCAAATGGCATTCGGTAAAAAGTTCGACAAAAACAAGCTCAAGCTGAAAGAAAAGCGCAAACAACAGAACCCACTGTTCAAGCGTAAGAAATTCTGCCGCTTCACCGCCGCCAACGTAGAACAGGTCGACTACAAAGACGTCGATACGCTGAAAGACTTCGTCCAGGAAAACGGCAAGATCATGCCAGCACGCCTGACCGGCACCAAGGCGCACTACCAGCGCCAGGTGGACACCGCCATCAAGCGCGCCCGCTACCTCGCGCTGCTGCCTTACACCGATCTGCACCACGCTTAATTGCTGGCAGACCTACTGGAGAAATCTATGCAAATCATTCTGTTGGAAAAAGTCATCAACGTCGGCAACCTGGGCGACGTGGTCAAGGTCAAGGACGGTTACGCACGTAACTTCCTGATCCCGCAAAAAATGGCTCGCCGCGCGACCGCCTCGGCTGTTGCCGAGTTCGAAGTCAAGCGCGCCGAACTGGAAAAAGCAGCAGCTGCCAAGCTGTCGGCTTCCCAGGCCGAAGGCGAGAAGCTGGGCGGCATGACCATCAGCATCGCGCAAAAAGCCGGTGTGGATGGCCGTCTGTTCGGTTCCGTGACCAACTTCGACATCGCTGAAGCCCTGTCCAAGCAAGGCTTCGCTGTTGAAAAAGCCCAGGTCCGCATGCCTAACGGCCCGCTCAAGACCACCGGCGAGCACGCTGTATCGGTTGCCCTGCACACCGATGTCGTGGTGGACATCACCATTGCCGTGACGGGCGAAGCTGCGTAAGTAAGCTGCCTAAGCAAGCTGTCTGTTGCAATGCACAAAAAGCCGGGTTCGCCCGGCTTTTTTGCGCTTATCTTCCCGTAAATCTGCGCGAAAACTCACCCTTTTATTACAGCCTCTTGACACGAAGCAGGTATAATTCGCGCCATGAATGCCCCATCCGATCCGCAAGTCGACGCCCTCCGTATCCCGCCCCATTCGATTGAAGCAGAACAGTCTGTGATCGGTGGTTTGCTGCGTGATAACGCCGCGTTCGACCGTATTGCGGACATGATGCACGCCGACGATTTTTACCGCTACGACCACCGCATCATTTTCGAGCAGGTCGTCAAGCTCATCAACGCCTCGCGCCCGGCCGACGTGATTACCGTGTTCGAGGCGCTCACCAACATCGGCAAGGCCGACGACGTGGGCGGGTTGCAGTACCTCAATGCGATGGCGCAGAATACGCCGTCGGCGGCCAATATTCGCCGCTACGCCGAGATCGTGCGTGACCGCGGCGTGCTGAGAAAGCTCATCACCGTGGCCGACGAGATTTCCGGCCAGGCCTTCAACCCCCAGGGCAAGGAAGTCAAGCAGATGCTGGACGAAGCCGAGTCCAAGATCTTTGCCATCGCGGAGCAGGGCGCGCGCGGCTCGCAGGGCTGGGTGGCGGTGCAGCCGCTGCTCACGCAGGTCGTGGAACGCATCGATGAGCTGTACAGCCGCGACAACCAGAGCGAGATCACCGGTGTGCCGACCGGCTTCATTGACCTGGACCGCATGACGTCCGGCCTGCAGCCGGGCGACCTGGTGATTGTCGCGGGCCGTCCTTCGATGGGCAAGACGGCGTTCTCGGTCAATATTGGCGAAAACGTCGCCATCGAGGCCGGCTTGCCGGTGGCCGTGTTTTCGATGGAGATGGGCGGCGCCCAGCTGGCCATGCGTATGCTCGGTTCCGTCGGACAGCTCGACCAGCACCGCCTGCGTACGGGCCGCCTGAACGATGAAGACTGGCCGCGCCTGACCCACGCCATCCAGAAGATGAATGAAGCGCAGCTCTACATCGACGAGACGCCGGCGCTCAACCCCATCGAACTGCGGGCCCGCTCGCGCCGCCTGTCGCGCCAGTGCGGCAAGCTTGGCCTGATCATCGTCGACTACCTGCAGCTCATGACCGGCAGCCAGCCGGGCGACAACCGCGCCTCGGAGATTTCCGAGATTTCGCGTAGCCTCAAGGGCCTGGCCAAGGAATTGCATTGCCCCGTGATCGCCCTGTCGCAGCTGAACCGCTCGCTCGAGCAGCGCCCCAACAAGCGTCCCGTGATGTCCGACCTGCGCGAATCGGGCGCGATCGAGCAGGATGCGGACGTCATCATCTTCCTGTACCGCGACGAGGTGTACAACCCCGATTCGCCCGACAAGGGCACGGCGGAGATCATCATTGGCAAACAGCGTAACGGCCCGATCGGCGCGGTGCGCCTGACCTGGATTGGCCAGTACACGAAGTTTGGCAACTACAGCGGCAATCTGGCCCTGTACCAGGGCGACTAAACCACCAGTATCAGTTCATCACGCCGCCGGCACGAGCGGCGAAATCTCAGCAGTATCAATTCGCTTTTAACGGAGAAAGCCATGTTTGGACGTTTGATGCCCACCGAGGGTAAGTTCTTTGAGCTGTTTAACGCACACGCCGATCTGTGCGTGAAAGGAGCGCAGGAAATGGTCGCGCTGATGACCAATTTCGACGACCTCGAAATGCGCACCCACGCCATTGAAGGCATCGAGAAGGAAGCCGACAAGATCACCTATGCGTGCGTCGACATGCTGCACAAGACCTTCATCACCCCGATCGACCGCGACGACATCCATAAGCTCATCACGCGCATGGACGACATCCTGGACTTGATGGAAGACGCGGCCCAGACCGTGTCGCTGTACGACCTCAAGGCCGTCACGCCGGAAGCAAAGCGCCTGGCCGAACTGTCGCTGGCGTGCTGCGAAAAGGTGCAGGCCGCCGTCGCGCTGCTGCACAACATGGACAACTCGCAAAAGATCGTCGCCATCTGCGAAGAAATCGACCGCCTGGAGTCGGACGCCGACCACGTCATGCGCGCTGCCATGTCCAAGCTGTTCCGCGACGAGCCGGACGTGCGCAACCTCATCAAGCTCAAGGCCATCTACGAAATCCTGGAGACGGTGACTGACCGCTGCGAAGATGTGGCGAACATCATCGAAGGCATCATCGTCGAGAACGCGTAAGAAGACAGCGAATGGAAACTATCACCATCAGTATTTATGTGCTGGGAATGCTGATTCTCCTGGCGCTGCTGTTCGACTTCATGAACGGTTTTCACGACGCGGCCAATGCGATTGCGACGGTGGTCTCCACCGGCGTGCTCAAGCCGCAGTCGGCGGTGGCCATGGCCGCCTTTTTCAACTTTATCGCCATTTTCGTGGTGGGCCTGAAGGTGGCCTCGGCAATCGGCAAGGGGACCATTGATCCGGCCGTCATTGACCATTACGTCGTCTTTGGCGCGCTGGTCGGCGCCATTGCGTGGAACCTGATTACCTGGTACTACGGCATTCCGTCGTCCTCTTCGCACGCCCTGATCGGCGGCCTGGTGGGCGCCGCAGTGGCCAAGGCGGGGACCGGCGCCCTGATCGCCGGTGGCCTGTTCAAGACCGTCATCTTCATCGTGGTGGCGCCGCTGCTCGGCTTTGTCCTCGGCTCGGTGATCATGCTTCTTGTGTCCTGGCTGTTCGTCAAATCCACGCCACGCAAGGTCGATACCTGGTTCCGGCGCATGCAGCTGGCATCGGCTGCCGCCTACAGCCTCGGTCACGGCGGCAACGATGCGCAAAAGACGCTCGGTATCATCTGGATGCTGCTGATCGCCTCCGGTCACCTGTCCAAGGATGCGGCCGCGCCGCCGCAATGGGCCATCATTGCCTGCTACGCCATGATCAGCTTTGGAACGCTGTTCGGCGGCTGGCGCATCGTCAAGACCATGGGCCAGAAGATCACCAAGCTCAAGCCGGTAGGTGGCTTCTGCGCCGAAACCGGGGGCGCAATCACGCTGATGATGTCGAGCTTCTTGGGCATTCCAGTGTCGACCACCCATACCATTACGGGCGCCATCGTCGGCGTGGGTTCGGCGCAAAAGATGTCGGCGGTGCGCTGGGGCGTGGCCGGCAACATCGTGTGGGCCTGGATCTTTACCATTCCGGCGTCGGCCTTCATGGCGGCAGTGGCATGGTGGATCGGCAAGCAAATCATGTAAAGGCTGTCGGCCTTGACCCAGAAAGCCGTCCGCTTATCCCGGGCGGCTTTTTTTTGGCCGCTATTTTGCGCACACCTGGCGCACTGTGCGCAGGTCGATCAGGCCTTGCAGCGCCTTTTCGATGCCGTCCATTTTCAGTGTCAGCATGCCCTCTTCCAGGGCGGCGCATAGCAGTTCCGTCACCGGCGCGTGCGACAGCACCAGCTGCTTGACCGGGTCGCTGCCGATCATCAGTTCGTGCAGTCCGATGCGGCCGTTGTAACCCAGGTTGCAGGACGCGCACCCCACGGCGCGGTACAGCGTGTAGCGTCCCTCGGCGTCGGCGTGGCGCTCGCGCCAGCTGCGCAGTACCTCCTGGCGCGCCTGTTCCGCGCCAGCCCTGAAGCGCGCCGTGGGTGTCAGTTCGGCGCAGTATTCCCGCACCAGCAGGTCCATTTCGGCGCCATCAGGGTGATAGGGCTGGCGGCACAGCTGGCACAGACGCCGCGCCAGGCGCTGCGCCAGGATGCCGAGCATGGCGTCGGCAAAGTTGAACGGGTCCATCCCCATGTCGAGCAGACGCACGATCGATTCCGGCGCGCTGTTGGTGTGCAGCGTGGCCAGCACCAGGTGGCCCGTGAGCGAGGCTTCAATGCCGATGCCGACCGTTTCCCTGTCGCGCATTTCGCCGACCATGATAATGTCCGGATCGGCGCGCAGGAAGGCGCGCATGACAGTTGCAAAATCAAGGCCCGCCTTGCGGTTGACCTGCACCTGGCGCAGGCCCTTCTGGGTGATTTCGACCGGGTCCTCGGCAGTCCAGATCTTGGTGTCCGGGGTGTTGAGGTACTGCAGGATGGCGTGCAGCGTCGTGGTCTTGCCGGAGCCGGTTGGGCCACACACGAAGAACAGGCCGTAGGGTTTTTCGATGGCGCGGCGCAGGCGCTCCAGATTGGCGGGCAGAATGCACAGTTGGTCGAGCGGCAGCGCGTCGCCGGCGGCCAGGATCCGCATGACCACGTCTTCCACCCCGCCGGCCGAGGGAATGGTGGCCACGCGCAGTTCGATGTCAAGTGGCCCGTATTTGCTGAATTTGATCTTGCCATCCTGCGGCTTGCGCTTTTCGGCGGTATCAAGGTCGCACATGATCTTGACCCGCGCCACCAGGGCATTGCGGTAGCCCGCAGGGATGTCGATGTAGGGAATCAGGGCGCCGTCCTTGCGAAAGCGGATGCTGGTGCGGCCCGCGCCCGGAAGCGGCTCGATATGAATGTCGGACACGCCCTGGCGGTAGGCATCCATGATCACCTTGTTGACCAGCTTGACCAGTTCCGTCTCCACGGCATCGGCCTCCACCGCTTCCACAGGATCGTCGTCGCTCATCCCGGACAGCAGTTCGCGCAGTGAGCTGCCGTCAATGCGCGCGGCAGTGCCAAAGTACTGGTCCAGCGTGAGCTTGAATTCCGCGCGCGTGGTGACGCAATAGCGCACGGTCGACTTGGGGAAGACATGGTGGACGATACGGCTGGCAGCGGTGCGTTCCGGGTCCAGCGAGAGCACCAGCATGCCATGCTTGTCTTCGTCGAGCGGCAGCCATTGGTTGTCTTCCACGTACTGTGGCTTCAGGTGCCGCAGCAAGGCCACCGGCTTGATGCGGCCGGGCCGGAATGGCTCGTACGGGACCTGGTAATGGCGTGCCAGCGCGCCGCCGATCTGGTCGGGCTTGAGGCTGTAGTCGCGCACCAGCACGTCCTCGATGTGAATGAGCTGCGCGTGGGAGGTTCGCGCGGCCTGCTGCAGCTCAGTTGCCTCAAGCAGCCCGTCTGCCACCAGGCCGTCGTACTTCATCGAAGACACCATCGCTAGCCCGCCGTCAGGTTCCATGTCATGGCTGCCATGATGTGGCAGGGCTGACAAGAAGCCTTGAGCTTAATCACCAGTGCGCGGGTCCGGCTCTCCGTCGTCGTCGACCACTTGCAGGCCTGGCAGACCGTGGGCGTCGAGCAGGTCGAACACGATCTGCGGATGCTGGCGCATGCAGCGCCGAATCGCAGCCGGCACCGACTCGCGGGTGCGGCGGCACAGCCCTGGCAGTTCAACAAGCTCGATGCCCAGACCGAGCACCGTGCGCACGCCGCGGACGCTGGGCGTGATGCGCAGTTCGATGCCAAGCTGGTCGAACATCAGCTTTTGCACGTGCAGCAATTGCCCATAGCTGTCGATGCGGGCAATGCGATCGAGCAGCTTTTTTTCCTGTTCGCGCGTGAGCATGAGCACGCGCTTGTCCGCTGCCGGGTCGCCCAGCAGCAGCTCGCGCTTGCATTCACACAAGCCAGGAGGACATTCAACGCGGATGGGGAAGGGCAGTTCTTGCAGCATGGTCAGGGACAGCAATGCGGAAAAAGCCGATGGAGTGACAGGGTAGCGCCGGGCCGATCCTGCTGTCAAACAATCGCGCAATAAAAAAACCCTGCGCGCCTTGGCGGCGGCAGGGTTGTGGCAGCAGGAACGGCTGCGTGTGCTTTACAGCACTTCGCTGGCGTGATCGGCCAGGCGCGACCGTTCGCCGCGCGCCAGGGTGACGTGGCCGCTGTGCGACCAGCCCTTGAAACGGTCGACCACGTAGGTCAGGCCGCTCGAGCCTTCAGTCAGGTAAGGCGTATCGATCTGCGCGATGTTACCCAGGCAAATGATCTTGGTGCCCGGTCCGGCGCGCGTGACGAGGGTCTTGACTTGCTTTGGCGTCAGGTTCTGCGCCTCGTCAATGATCAAGAACTTGTTCACGAAGGTACGGCCGCGCATGAAGTTGAGCGACTTGATCTTGATGCGTGAGCGAATCAAATCCTGGGTGGCGGCACGGCCCCATTCGCCGCCATCGGAATCGGACTTGTTGAGCACTTCCAGGTTGTCGTCAAATGCGCCCATCCATGGCGACATCTTTTCTTCTTCGGTACCAGGCAGAAAGCCAATGTCTTCACCGACGGGCACCGTGACGCGGGTAACGATGATTTCGTTGTACAGCTTGGTTTCCAGCACTTGCGCCAGGCCGGCTGCCAGGGCCAGCAGGGTCTTGCCGGTACCGGCCTGACCCAGCAGGGTGACGAAATCGCATTCCGGATCCATGAGCAGGTTCAGGGCAAAATTCTGCTCGCGGTTGCGCGCCGTGACACCCCACACATTGTTCTTGTTGTGGCTGAAGTCGCGCAGGGTTCGCAATACGGCAGTCTTGCCATTGAGCTGCTTGACCTGGCCGTAGAAGGGCGCTTCGCCATTTTTCGGCTCGAGGAACACGAACTGGTTCACCAGCAGGCTGGGAATGGTGGGCCCGGTCACGCGGTAGAACGTGGACGAGGTGCCATTCTTGTTTTCCTGCCAGGACTCCATGTCCTTGCCATTCTTGTTCCAGAAGTCGTCAGGCAGCTGCACGATGCCTGAATACAGCAGGTCCGTGTCTTCCAGTACATGGTCATTGAAATAGTCTTCTGCCGGCAAGCCCAGCGCGCGCGCCTTGATGCGCATGTTGATGTCTTTCGACACCAGCACGATGGCGCGGCCCGGCAGTTCCGATTCCAGGTTGCGTACCACGCCCAGGATCTGGTTGTCGGCCTTGCCTTGCGGCAGACCTTCCGGCAGGGTGGGACCATTTTGCAGGCGGGTCTGGAAGAACAGGCGGCCCTTGGCATCCTTGTTGCCCAGCTTGGACAGGGCAATGCCGTCTTCAATGGCGCCATCTTCCAGCGTGCCGACCAGGGCGTCGAGCGTGCGCGATACCTGGCGCGCATTGCGGGCCACTTCCGACATGCCCTTCTTGTGGTCGTCCAGCTCTTCCAGCGTCATCATGGGCAGATAGACGTCATGCTCTTCAAAACGGAACAGCGAGGAGGGGTCGTGCATCAGCACATTGGTGTCGAGCACGAACATTTTCGTCTTGCCAGCCTGGTCTGCAATGCGGCTGGCCTTGCTCTTGACACCGGGCTCGACCGGTTTGTGGCGGGCCGGCAGCGGCGACTCGAGGTCAAGCGGCTGCTTTTCCTTGCCGCGGGCGGCCGGGCGGGCGGCCGGGGCGGGGGCCTGGACCGGCGCTTCCATGGGCGTCAATGCGCCTACCGGTTCCAGTGCCGGCACCGGCACGATTGCCGGTACCACGACAGCGGACGCAGCCTTGGCACGCGAACGGGCCGGCTTGGGCGCTTCGGGCGCTGCTTCCGTGACGGCGGCCAGCTTGGGCTTGACGCTCTTGCCTGGCTCGGCTTTTGGGTAATCTTTGGCCAGCAGTAATGCGGCTGGCGTCGCGGGGAGTTTTGGCAGTGGCATCAGGGTCTCAATCTAAAAGTTTCTTGGAGGATAGCCCGGCGGCGTCGCCGGCAGCAGACGCTGCAGGCAAAGGTCGATGCGGCTTTGCGGATGACACGGGGCTGAACAGGCGCGGCAGGATGCCGGGGCCAGATTGGAGTGATGCAAAAATGCTGACTGTTTGACTCAAAATGGACGGGTCGTCTCGGGTTGTGCTGGGTTGATCAAGGCTGGCTCTGGACAAAGGCCAGCACTTCTTCGGCGTGTTCAGGTACCTTCACGCCACGCCATTCTTTCACCAATTTGCCAGTAGCGTCAAATACAAACGTGCTGCGCTCCACACCGCGCACTTGCTTTCCGTACATATTTTTGTTTTTCATCACGCCAAACTGGTTGCAGACGGCTTCGTCCGGGTCCGAGATGAGCTGGAACGGCAGGCCGAGCTTGGCCTTGAAGCCATCGTGCGAGCGCATGGAATCGCGGCTGATGCCGTAGATTTCCGTGTTCGCCGCGAGGAATTGCTCATGCAGTTCGCGGAAGGCAATGCTTTCGGTGGTGCAGCCGGGCGTGTTGTCCTTGGGGTAAAAATACAGGACGGTGTACTTGGCCGGCCGTCCCAGGAACTGGAATGGCGTACCTCCCGTCATCGCTGCCGTGAAGTCATTATAGGTTGCTGCAGTTGGGCTATCCGCCACGGGTTTCTCCACAAGGGTGCGTCGGCGCTGATTCTATACCCCGCAGCGCAACACGGGTAGGCCATTTATGCCCCGGCAGGATTGATAATCAGGGCCAGGGTGACCTTGCGTCCTTCGCCCATGAGCACGTTGTAAGTGCGGCAGGCGGCCTTGCTGTCCATCGATTCGACGCCAATGTGGCGGCTCGACAGTGCCGCGATCAGGCGCGGGTGCACGAAGCGCTGGCGCTCCCCGGTACCGAGAATGACGACATCGGGCTTGTCAGCCTCGATCTGTTCAAAATGCTCGGCGGTGAGCGATTCAAAATCGGGCGCATCCCAGCGCCGCGGCGGCGTCTCGGGCATGACAATGACGCTGTAGTCATAGCGCTCGGCATTGATTTCGACCCCCTGGTCATCGTAACCGGTGACAGTCTGGTATTGTTTGGTTGTGCTGGCGTGAAGCTTCATGGCGAATACATCGATATGGGAGACGCCAGCATGCCACAAACATCATTAAAGCGCGAATTTTCACGAATCTGCCGCCAAAAGCGGTACAAAGCTGTGCTTCGCGTCCATCGAGAAACTCGGCGGTTGATTAAATGCCCTCCTTTCGGCAGAATGGTATTTTTCGCACTGCAACATAAGCAGGGCATGCCGCTGCCTTAACTTCGCTCTGGACAGGAAACCAACTTGCGACCGATTTTAAAATCGAACAAATTAGACGACGTGTGCTACGAGATTCGCGGGCCTGCGCTGATCAAGTGCAAGCAGATGGAAGAAGACGGCCACAAGGTCATCAAGCTCAACATCGGCAACCTGGCCGTGTTCGGCTTCGATCCGCCGGACGAAATCGTCCACGACATGATCGTCAACATGCATGGCGCGGCCGGGTATACCGATTCCAAGGGCATGTTCGCGCCGCGCAAGGCGGTGATGCATTACTCGCAGAGCAAGAACATCAGCGGTGTCGGCATTGAAGACATTTACCTTGGCAATGGCGCGTCAGAATTGATCGTGATGGCCATGAATGGCCTGTTGAATACCGGCGACGAAGTGCTGGTACCTGCGCCGGACTACCCGTTGTGGACGGCAGCCGTGAGCCTGTCGGGCGGCAACCCGGTGCATTACATCTGCGACGAGCAGGCCGGCTGGTTCCCCGATATCGACGACATGCGGCGCAAGATCACCTCCAATACCAAGGCGATCGTTGTCATCAACCCCAACAACCCGACCGGCGCCCTGTATCCGCGCGAGATCCTGCTGGAGATCGTGGAACTGGCACGCCAGCACCAGCTGATCATCCTGGCCGACGAGATTTACGACAAGGTCCTGTACGACGGCGCGCAGCACGATTCCATCGCCTCGCTGGCCGACGATGTGCTGTTCATTACCCTCAATGGACTGTCGAAGAATTATCGCTCGTGCGGTTACCGTGCCGGCTGGATGGTGGTGTCGGGCGAAAAGCGCCATGCCAGGGATTACATCGATGGCTTGAACATGCTCGCCAGCATGCGCCTGTGTGCCAATGCACCGGGCCAGTTCGCGATCCAGACGGCCCTTGGCGGCTACCAGAGCATCGATGACCTGGTGGGACCGGGCGGGCGCCTGCTCAAGCAGCGCGACCTGGCCTACCAGCTGCTCACCGATATCCCGGGTGTGACGTGCGTGAAGCCAAAAGCGGCGCTGTACATGTTCCCCAAGCTCGACCCCGTGATGTATCCGATCGCGGACGACCAGCAGTTCATCTACGAACTGCTGTCGGAAGAAAAAGTACTGATCGTCCAGGGCACTGGCTTTAACTGGGGTACGCCGGATCACTTCCGCCTGGTGTTCTTGCCCAACTCCGACGACCTGACTGACGCCTGCGGGCGCATTGCGCGCTTCCTTGACGGTTACCGCCGACGCCACGGGCGAGGCTGATATTTACTTACACGAACAGACTATGAAACCCATCAAAATCGGCCTGATTGGCTTAGGTGTCGTCGGCAGCGGCACCTTCAACGTCCTTAAACGCAACCAGGAAGAGATCCGGCGCCGCGCCGGCCGCGGCATCGAGATCGCCATGATCGCCGTGCGCAATGCCGAACGCGCCGAGGCACTGGTGTGCGGCGACTGCGAGATCGTCACCGATCCGTTCCTGGTGGTGGACCATCCGGAGATCGACATCGTGGTCGAACTCATTGGCGGCTGCGACACGGCCAAGGAGCTGGTGCTGCGCGCAATTGGCAATGGCAAGCATGTGGTCACGGCCAACAAGGCGCTGCTGGCGCTGCACGGCAACGAGATTTTTGCCGCGGCCCAGACGCGCGGCGTGACGGTGGCGTTTGAGGCGGCAGTGGCCGGCGGCATCCCCATCATCAAGGCGCTGCGCGAAGGCTTGACCGCCAACCGTATCGAATCGGTATCGGGCATCATCAACGGCACCACCAATTTCATCCTGACCGAAATGCGCGACAAGGGCCTGGATTTTTCCACCGTCCTCAAACAGGCGCAGGCCCTGGGCTATGCGGAAGCCGATCCCACTTTCGATATCGAAGGCGTGGACGCCGCGCACAAGGCCACCATCATGTCGGCCATTGCCTTTGGCATCCCGGTGCAGTTTGAAAAGGCGCACGTGGAGGGCATCAGCAGCCTGCAGGCAATCGATATCAAGTATGCGGAGCAGCTGGGCTACCGCATCAAGCTGCTGGGCATCACCAAGCGCACCGTGGTCGACGGCGTGGAAGGTATTGAACTGCGCGTCCACCCGACCCTCATTCCCGCCAAGGCGCTGATCGCCAACGTGGAAGGGGCCATGAACGCGGTGCTGGTGCAGGCCGACGCCGTGGGCGCCTCGCTGTACTACGGCCGGGGCGCAGGGTCCGAGCCAACCGCGTCTTCCGTGATCGCCGACCTGGTCGACATCACCCGCCTGGCCACGGCGGACCCGGAATACCGCGTGCCGCACCTGGCCTTCCAGCCCAACCAGATGACGGACGTACAGATCGTGCCGATGTCGGAGATCACCACCAGCTACTACCTGCGCGTGTACGTGAAGGACCAGCTGGGCGTGATGGCCGATCTCACGCGCATCCTGGCGGACGCCCGCATTTCGATTGACGCCGTGCTGCAGAAGGAACCGGGCGAAGGCGAAACCCGCACCGACATCATCATGCTCACGCATCAGACGCAGGAAAAGAATATCGATGCGGCGATCGCCAAGATCGAGGCGCTGGAGACCGTGGTGGGCAAGGTGGTGAAGATCAGGCTCGAAAACCTGGCCTGACTGACCGCGGCCAAGTGATGCATGTGATGCACAAGGCGCGCTGGTGACAGGGCGCCTTGTGCGTTTACCGCACCAGGATTTCGCGCGCTTGCGGGTCGCGCCGCTTGACGAAGTCGAGCACCGACTCCACCGTCACCGTATCAATCTGGCCCGCCATCCGGCGCCCGAGGGGATGGTCGTCAAACGAGATGTTGACGGTGAACATGCGCGCGCCGAGGCGCTTGCCGGTCCACACCCGGATGGCCTTTGGCTGATAGCCAGCCAGCTTGAGCCAGCCCTGGGCCGCCGTGCGGCTGGCCGCAGCCAGCGGATCCGAGCTGGCTGCATAGGTCTCCAGCACCCACTGGTTCGAGTTCTGGTACATGGTGGAGAAGGGAAAAGCCAGCATGTTGTAGCGCGGCGAATGCATGCGCGATGCCACCGGCGAGGACAGCGCTTGTGCAATCCGCGCCTGGCTCTCGGGTGAGGGCACCACGATCTTGGCCTCGAACGCAAACAGGTCGTCCAGGAAGAAGTTGGCCAGGCCTTCGTTGAACAGGGCAGATGCATCGGTGCCGCACCGGTTCAGTTCATGCACCACCAGCCAGCGGCCCTGGGGATGGTCGCGCCAGGCAAAAGCGAGGTGCGAGTAGCGCAGGCCGTAGCTGGACAGGTCCTGTCCCACGCGCGCCAGCAGCGCCACCTGGGCACCTGACGCCTCCAGCGCCGCCCGGGTTTTTTCGGCCACCTGCATGGCACTGACAAAGGTGGCAGCGCTGGCCGGCCTGGTCTCGCAGGCACGGCCCGCATGGGCCGGGAAGATGGCGCAACTGAGTATCAAGGCGGCGAACAGGCGCTTCATTTGATCACCGGTGCCTGGTAACGCGACTGGTGCATCAATGCCTTGCCCGCTTCGTTAGGCAGGAAGGCAATCACATCGCCGGCGGCGATCAGTGCATAACCACTGGACATGGTAAGAATCTCCACAGTGCCGCCAACTGCGAGCGATGCCTTGCCAAGCACCGCGCCACTGCCCCTGATCGCGGTACGGCTGGCGTTGGACGCGCCCTTGAGCACGACGGTGACCACGTCGCCGGTTTTCTCGACACTCTCGACCACCGCGGTGCCGGCGGCGCTCAGGGCTTCGCCACTGCCCCAGACAACGAGGACCGATCCAAATACGGACATGTCGGACGGCGTCGAGTTGTTGAGCGCCGTGTAATTTTCGGCGCGGGCGCTGCAGACGGTACACGCCAAGACCAGGCAAACGAGCATTTTCATTGCGACTTCCTTGTATGAGGGAACGGGAGTGATTGTGGCGGGTCGTTTGAGGCAACTCAACAAAATGCTCTACGGTATCGCTTTTATCGAAAAACGGTATTAATATCTGCTACCCAAACAAGAAAGTTCAAATGCATGCCGCACGCAATTACACTGATTGACACCTTGAAGCGCCTGCTGAAGGCCCGTGGACTGACCTACGGCGAACTGGCCGCACGGATTGATATGTCGGAAGCGAGTGTAAAACGCATGTTCTCACAGAAAAATTTCACCTTGCAGCGGCTCGATGAAATCCTCACCGCCAGCGGCATCGAGTTTGAGGAACTGAGCGCCGCGCAGGCGGCACCGGCCATGCTCCAGCATCTCACGCTGGCGCAGGAGCGCGAAATCATTGGCGACCCGCGCCTGCTGGTGGTGGCGGTGTCGGCGATGAACCATATTGGTTTCGACGACATCGTGCGCTACTACGACATGACGGAACTGGAAGTGACGAAGTACCTGCTGCGGCTCGACAAGATCGGCTTTTTGGAGCTGCTGCCCAATAACCGCGTCAAGCTGCTGATCGCGCGCACCTTCAGCTGGATTGCCAATGGCCCGATCCAGACCTACTTCCGGCACGAGGCGGCAGGCGACTATCTGAACTCGCGCTTTGATGGCCCCGATGAAGTGCTGCGGCTGGTGAACGTGATGCTGTCGAAGCAGTCGAGCGTGGCGCTCCTGGAACGGCTCAAGCAGGTGGCGGCAGAATTCGCGCAGCAGCACCAGCACGAGGTGCGCCTGCCCTTGGAGCAGCGCCACGCGATCAGCTTTATCGTGGCCGCGCGGCCGTGGGTGCCGCAGGCCTTCAAGACTTTACTACGCAATCCCTGACTTTTCCTTTATTATTCGTCAACTTTTGCATCCCAACCGACCGAGACCGACATGAGTCAACCAAGCCAGTTCGCCCTGATGGGCCAGCGCCGCTTCGCCCCGTTTTTCTGGACCCAGTTCCTGGGCGCCTTTAACGACAACGTATTCAAGACCGCGTTCCTGGTGGTGCTGACCTACGATGCCGTCAGCTGGACCACGCTCGACCCCAAGATGCTCACCAGCCTGATCCCGGGCCTGTTCATTTTGCCGTACGTGTTTTTCTCGGCCACCGCCGGCCAGATCGCGGAAAAGATGGAAAAGGGGCGCCTGGCGCAGTACGTCAAGATGATCGAGATCGCCATCATGGCGATCGCCGGCTTTGGCTGGCTGACCAAGTCGCTGCCGCTGCTGCTGTTCGCGGTGGTGGGCATGGGCGTGCATTCGGCCCTGTTCGGACCGGTAAAATATGCCTACATGCCGCAGCATCTCAAGCCGGAGGAACTCACCGGCGGCAACGGCCTGGTGGAGATGGGAACCTTTGTCGGCATCCTGCTTGGCCAGGTGCTGGGCGCGGCCCTCGTCCAGTACGCGGGCATTGGCGTGCAGCTCGTTGCCGGCGGCACGCTGGTGCTTGCGATACTGGGCCTGCTGGTCAGCTACCGCATCCCGCATTCGCCGGCCCCCATGCCGGACCTGAAAATCAACCCCAATCCCTTTACAGAAACCATCCGCAACCTGTCGTTCTCGCGCCAGAACCGCACCGTGTTCCTGTCCATGTTGGGCAACTCGTGGTTCTGGTTTTATGGCGCCATGATCCTGTCGCAGTTCCCGGTGTACGCCAAGGATTACCTGCATGGCGACTACAGCGTGTTTGTCGGCCTGCTGACCGTGTTTTCGGTGGGCGTGGGTACCGGCTCGCTGCTGTGCGAAAAGCTCTCCGGCCACAAGGTGGAAATCGGCCTGGTGCCATTTGGCGCCATCGGCCTGTCGATCTTCGGCATTGAGCTGTACCTGGCCAGCATCGCCTATGCCGGCACGGCGGCGGTCAGCATGGCCGGCTTCGTGGCCACGCCGGGCGCGCTGCGCATCCTGTTTGACATCGTCATGCTGGGCGTGTTCGGCGGCCTGTTCATCGTGCCGCTGTTCGCGCTGATCCAGACACGCTGCGACCCGGACCACCTGTCGCGCACCATCGGCGGCCTGAATATCCTCAACGCGCTGTTCATGATCGGCGCGGCCGGTGTGGCCATGCTGATGCACGCCTATGGCTTCACCATTCCGCAAATGTTCCTGGCCACGGCCATTCTCAATGCGCTGGTGGCCGTGTACATCTTCACGCTGGTGCCGGAATTCCTGATCCGCTTCCTGGCGTGGATGCTGATCCATACCATCCACCGGGTGAAAGTGGAGGGCGCCGAGCGCATTCCCGACGAAGGCCCGGCGGTTTTGGTATGCAATCACGTCAGCTACGTCGATGCGCTGGTCATTGGTGCGGCCAGTCCTCGTCCGATCCGCTTCGTGATGGACCACCGCATTTTCAAGACGCCGTTCCTGGGCTGGTTCTTCCGCACCGCGCGCGCCATTCCCATTGCGCCGGCCAGGGAAGACCAGTGGCTCATGGAGAAGGCGTACATCGACATTGCCCAGGCCCTGCACGAAGGCGACCTTGTTTGTATTTTCCCGGAAGGTAAGCTGACCAGCACCGGCGAGATGAGCGAATTTCGCGGCGGGATCGCCAAGATCCTCGAACGCAGCAAGGTGCCCGTGATTCCGATGGCCCTGCGCGGCCTGTGGGGCAGCCTGCTCACGCGCGACCCGGCCAACCTGTTCGAGCGATCCTTTGCGCGTGGCCCGCGTTCGCGCCTGTCGCTGGCCGTTGGCGCACCGGTGGAGCCGCAGCAGGCTACGCCCGAATACCTGCACCAGCAAGTGAGGACGCTGCGCGGCGACTGGAAGTAAGCGCCGCACAAACGCGGCAGCCGCAGCCATGCAAATTGGCTTATCATGTGACAGTCGGGCTGACGCCCCTTTCACGCAAAGGCTGCCGCATCCTCATGAATCGACACGTCCCCGCTGGACCATGAAAATCCGCGCCTATCTCGCGTTGATGGTGGCGGCAATTCTCATTCCCGTCATCTTGTTCTCCACCATTTCGCTGAGCATGCTACTCAAGTCGGAACGCGATGCAGCGCTCAAGGGTGTGCGCGAGACGGCCCGCATCACCCTCGTCAGTGTGGACCGCGAACTGACCAACTCCGAAAGCGCGGTGCGCATCCTGGCCAACTCGCCTTACCTGGAAAGCGGCGACCTGGAAGGCTTCTACCGCCAGGCCCACTTTGCGGACAAGAAAGGCAGTACCTGGACGGCGCTGCTCGACGAATCGGGCCAGCAGCTCATCAACACCAACGTCCCATACGGTACCGTATTGCCGCCGCCGGATGCCGCCAGCGTGCGCGTGCGCCAGGTGCTCGATGCGGGCAAGCCGATGGTGTCGAACCTGATCCGCGGTGTGGTGAGCAAGGTTTTGCTGGTGGCGGTCGACGTACCTGTGACCACCCGCAGCGGCAAGCGCTACATGATCTCCCAGGGCTTTCGGGTTGACCATTTCAACCGCGTGCTGCGCCAGGTGAGTGCGCCGCCGGGCTGGCTGGCCGCGGTATTTGACCGCAACGGATTGACCATTGCGCGCACCAAGGGCGGCGAGATGATGGAGCGGGGCGACGCCCGGCCCGATCTGCGCCAGGCCATCGCCAACCAGACCGAAGGCGTGATCCGCAATGCCAGCGGCTCCAACAAGCGGCTATACACAGTGCTGGAGCGCTCGGCGCTCTCGGGATGGACGGTGGCGGTCGGGGTGCCGGAGGCCGAAATCGAAATGGCGGCCCAGCGCGCGCTCAAGGTATCCATGCTGGGGCTGCTGGCCGCCATCCTGTGCGCGGCGGCGGCCGCCGTGTTCTTTGCACGGCGCCTGTCGCATTCCATCGCCCTGGCGGCGCGCTCGGCCAAGGCCCTCGAACGCGACGAGCCGGTGGGGCCGCCATCGGTGTCCGGCGTGGCCGAAGTGGACCAGGTGCAGGCCGCCATTGCCGCGGCAGCCGTCGTGGTGCGTAATGAAAAGCTGTCGCGCCAGCGCGCCGAGGACCAGCGCGAAGTGCTGTTCGAGCTCGAACACGAGGCTCGTACGCTGGCCGAACAGCAGAACCGCGCCAAGGATGAATTTCTGGCCATGCTCGGACATGAACTGCGCAATCCGCTCGCTGCCATCGTCAACGCCACCAACGTCATGGCGCACAAGGGCATGAGCGAACAAGCCACCGCGCGTGCGCGCGACATCATCACGCGCCAGAGCGGGCACCTGACGCGCATTGTCGACGACCTGCTCGACATGGGGCGCCTCCACTCCGGCAAGATCCTGCTCGAACGGCGCCCCTTGCGGATGGACCTGGTGGTGGAGGCTTACATGGCGGCCTTGGCTGGCACCGCGCGCGCCCAGCCCTATGCGCTGGCGCTGGAGACTGCTCCGGCGTGGGTCGATGCCGATCCCACCCGGCTCGAACAGATCATTGCCAACCTGCTCGACAACGCGCTCAAATATACGCCCGCCGGCGGCAGCATCCATGTCTCGGTCGCGGTCGATGGCGCCGAAGCGGTGCTGGCGGTGGCCGACTCCGGCGTGGGCATCGGCCCGGAATTGATGCCCTATGTATTTGACCTGTTCGTCCAGGGTGCCCGGGCGCTGGACCGGGCCCAGGGTGGCCTTGGCGTGGGGCTGGCGCTGGTGCGGCGGCTGGCCGTCATGCACGGCGGGCGCGTGACGGTGCACAGCCAGGGTACGGGTCTGGGCAGCCGCTTCGAGCTGCGCCTGCCCGTGGTGGACGAGCCGGCTGAAAGCAATGACCTTCCCGACGCGGTACCGGTTTCGCGGCAGAAGGTCTTGCTCATCGAAGACAACGAAGATGCGCGCGAGATGATGTCGATGATGCTGGCGGCCCAGGATTACGAGGTGTCGAGCGCGGTGGACGGCTACGACGGCCTGCGTCAGGCGGCGGAAAACCTGCCGGACGTGGCGCTGGTGGACATTGGCCTGCCCGGCATCGACGGCTACGAAGTGGCGCGCCGCATGCGCGACAGCGAAGCGACGGCCGGCATCCGGCTGGTGGCGCTGACCGGGTACGGGCAGGAGAGCGACCGCGCGCGGGCGTTGGCTGCGGGATTTGACGCCCACCTGGTCAAGCCGGTGGACATGAATCTGCTGCTGGCGGTGCTGGAAGAGGGGAGCGCTACACCACCCGGCGCAGTGCCGGAGGCTTGCCCAAGCGATCACTCGCCAGCCGTTTGATTTCGTCGAAGTCTACTGGCTTGATCAGGTGGTGATCGAAGCCCGCTTCCATGGTGCGCTGGCGCGCGTCGCTCTGGCCCCAGCCGGTGAGGGCAATCATCAGGATGTTTTGCGTGCCGGCCTTGTCGCGGATGCGGCGCGCGGCCTCATAGCCGTCCATGCTCGGCATGCCGAGGTCCATCACGACCAGCTCGGGCATGAATTCGTCCACCGCCTGCACCGCCTCGAAGCCGTCGTAGGCGGTGGCGACGTTGCAGTTTTCGATTTCAAACAAGGCTTGCAGCGAGTCGGCTGCGTCGCGGTTGTCGTCCACCACCAGAACCCGTGGGCGGCGGTCGGCCAGGCTGAGCGCCGTCTCCGGGGCCGGCGTGGCCGGCAGTTTTTCCTCGCTGACCACGGGCAGCGACACGGTAAATTCGCTGCCCTTGCCCAATCCTTCGCTGGTCACACTGACACTGCCACCGTGCATTTCGGCGAACTGCCGTGACAGCGACAGGCCAATGCCAAGGCCGCTCGTGATCTGGCCGGATGGCGGGCGGCTTTGCTCGAACATGGCAAAGATGCGGCTTAACGCTGCCGGTTCCAGGCCGATGCCGGTATCCTTGATATAGATTTTGAGGCAGCCTTTTTCAACCAGCGCGCGTACCGAGATATAGCCGTCGACCGGCGTGAACTTGACCGCATTGGACAAAATGTTGGCCACGATCTGCACCACGCGCGCATAGTCGGCGTTCAGCATGACTTCTTCGTCCGGCATCGCCAGATCAATCTTGATACGGCGCGCTGCGGCAGGCGCGGAGCACAGTTCCATCACGTGATTCATGATGGACGTGAAGCTGGTGACTGCGCGCTGAAGCTCTATCTTGCCGCTATTGATGCGCGCCACGTCGAGCAGGTCGTCAACCAGGCGCGTGAGGTGGGTAACCTGGCGCTCCACTACATCGCACACCTTCTTTACGGGCGCCTGGTCCGGGTACATGTGATTGAGCACGCCCATGGACGTGCGGATGGGCGCCAGCGGGTTGCGCAGCTCGTGGCCAAGGCTGGCGAGGAATTCATCCTTGCGGCGGTCTGTCTCGCGCACCTGGTACTGCTTTTCGCGCGCGCGCAGCACCGATTGCAGCGAGGTGATGAGCGTGAGCGTGCGCACCGGGCGCTCCAGCAAGGTGACGTTGCCCAGCACCCCAATGGCCTGGCGCACCGACAGTGAATCCGGTCCGCGATTGGTCAGCAGGACGATGGGCAGATCCGACCAGTTGGGCTGATGCTGCGCGAATTCGCCCAGCACTTTCAGGCCGCCGTTGGACAGCGCTTCTTCCACCGTGAGCACGGCGCCCACGCCGCGCAGCAGCTCCTCGGCCAGCTGGGCGGCGGTGCCCGTGACCAGGTTGTCGACCCCGGCGAGGGTGAGCATTTTGGAAGCCAGCATGGCATCCTGCCCGGTAGGGGCGTAAATGAGAACGCGTTTTTCCATGGGGCGGTCCGGTCAGTCGTCCAGCACGCCGTCGGCCTGCGAGTCGTCGAAAGTGGGTACGCCGGTGAGGATGCCGTGGAAGTTGGTGAGCACGTCGCCCACCGCGATACCCTGGCTGCTCATGCTGAACAGGCGGATGGTGCGCTCGTGCGGGCCGGCGCGCTTCTTGAAGACCGAGATCGCCTGGCGCACCTTGCCGCGCGCTTCAAAGTAGCGCAGCATGATCACGCCGTCGGCAATGTAGCTGGCGTCCACCGAGGTCGACATCGACATGCCGATCACGCCCGGCTGCACGCCCACCAGCAGCGTTACCACGCCGCGCTGGCCGAGGTAAGTGAGCAGCTCGTGCATATGGGTGGCCAAGAAGCGTTCATCCGGCATGGCCTTGAGGTAGCCGTTCAGGCTGTCGATTACGATTACTTTGGCGCCATCGGCCGCTGCGTCGGTGACCGACTGCATGAATTCACCGGGTGCCATTTCGGCCGGGTCGATCTGCTGAATCTTCAGGCGCCCGCTGTCGAGCGCACCCTGCAGGTCGATGCCAAGGCCGGTGGAACGCAGCAGCAGATTGTTGGCAGCTTCCTCGAACAGGAACATGGCAGCCTTGTCGCCACGCTGGGTGGCCGCGTACACATATTGCGCGCACAAGGAGGACTTGCCGGTGCCGGGTGGACCGGAAATCAGGGTGCTGGTGCCTTCTTCGAGGCCGCCGCCGGTGAGGGCGTCCAATGCGGCGATCCCGCTCGAGAGCTGGCTGCGGGTGGCCGTGACGCGCGACGAGGCGGCGATCAGGCGCGGATACACGCACAAGCCGCCGGTGACGATCTTGTAGTCATGCGAACCGCCGCGAAAGGCGATGCCGCGGTACTTGACGATGCGCACCCGGCGCCGCTCGGAGCCGTAATCCTGGTTGATCAGTTCAAGTGTGATGACGCCATGCGCCACGCTGCGCACCTGCAGGTCGCCGGACAGTGCGGTGCGGTCATCGAGGAACAGGGTGGTGCAGCCTTTGCCGGCCAGGTACTGCTTGAGGGCCAGCACCTGGCGCCGGTAGCGCAGGGGACTTTCGGCCAGCAGCTGCAGTTCGGACAGCGAGTCGAGCACCACGCGCGTTGGCTTGTACTTTTCGATGGCGTCGAGAATGCGCTGGGTGGTCATGCCCATTTCCACTTCGGACGGATGGAAAATGGTGAACTGCTGATCGGGATGAAGGATGTTCTCGTTAGGGATGATGTCCTCGACGTGAATGCCGTCCATCGACCAGCCGTGCGACAGCGCGACGGCCTTCAGTTCGACCATTGTCTCGGCCAGGGTGATGTAGATGACCGACTCGCCATTGCGCACCCCTTCGTGCAGGAACTGCAGCGCGAGGGTGGTCTTGCCCGTCCCCGGCTCGCCTTCGATGAGGAACAGCCGGTCGCTGGTCAGGCCGCCGCCCAGAATGGTGTCAAGGCCCGGCACGCCTGTGGACAGGAAGCGGTTGGTTTCGCTGTTTTGTTGCTCCATGTAACGGGCCTTTGCGACGTGAGGTTTTATATATGCAACTATTCTAATGGGATACTACTGAAACAGGCGCGCGAGAACGGTGCGCTTGTGAACATAACAATACACTTTGTCCTGCTCAGCTGATGGGAGACATCTGCGCAGACTTCTGATTTGGCGCAAGGCGCCAAGGGAATTTTTTCTCAGGCAGATTTTCCGCTTCATGACAGCGCCAAGCTCTGATATAATTCGCAACTCGTCGGGGCGTAGCGCAGCCTGGTAGCGTACTTGCATGGGGTGCAAGGGGTCGGAAGTTCGAATCTTCTCGCCCCGACCAATAGAATCAAAGACTTAGGCCAGCCTCCGTGCTGGCCTTTTTCTCGTTGTAAAGTTTTGATGTGGCTACCCCTACGCATCGGGTAAGTTGTGGCGCCTCTTGATTGGACTCCGGTTTCTCGATGATGAGCAGGTCATCAAGGTAGACTTTGACAAAGAAGAGGTAAGGCAACTATCACGCAACCTTCCCCTTTGTAGAGCAATGCGGCACCGGGATTAACAGCACTGAAACCGTTGGATTTGCGGCAAGAACAGCCAAGCAGAATCCTAGAACATGGCGGTCAGTGGCTTTTCCGAGTTCAGACCTTGAAAAAATGTCTTCTTCTCAAGCTGGTAATTTTCCCAGTTGAGGGACCTGCGGATGATGGCCCACGCAAGAACGCTTTTAAAGAGATCACCGACGAAATGACGAGTGCAGGAGCGGCGGTAAACGACTACGCTGACAAAACATCAATTTTGCAGAAGATCTCGGTCCACTGATTTGCTGTGAGGCTTGCCACCCTTTTACTTCACCATGGTGCGCAAAGGCTCATCGTACTCGACGAACAGCCTCCCGTTGCGAGCCAGCCAGCATTCAGTGAGGCGCTTTGCTTCGAGAGGATTATCGTGAAAAATGCGAACTCGCATGGCGAACACTTTGTCAAACCGCTGGAGTCCTGGATCGAAGGACTCCAGGGACGCCAAAACGAAGGCGGCACGCGATACGTTAACGAACTCTGCGTTTCGCTTGGCCGCTACGGCGATCATTTTTGGTGAGCGGTCTATTCCAACGTAAATGCCGTTTTTGAGCTGCCGACAAATCAGGGAAGCGGCAATGCCATGCCCACAGCCAATCTCGAGAATCCGGTCGTTTGGCTGGACATGCATCGCCTCCACAAACTTTTGAATGCGATTTGACACGGGATGTCTCCTCGTCTCGGCCAGGCGTGGACGTACGCGATCATTGCCCAGTCAAAGGTGGGAAAGATGAACCAGGCAGTACCGCTGTGGTAGAGCTGGTGACTGCCCGGCCTGATCGTCAAGCGTTGCTCGGAAGCAGGACCAGAAATACCAGCGACAGGCCGGCCAACAAGGCCCCCTGAAGACTGAGCACGATTGCGGGAATACGAAGCTCTGTAGGGATTTTCATATCGACCTCACTTTCGTTAGGAGTGCCACCATGTTAAGCCCGGGCCGTTGCGCGATGATGTCGGTGAAAGCTAGACGAATTTGTAGGATCAGTCTGAATTTGCGGCCACGGGAGCGAATGCTTGGCCTCTCGGTATCGAATGTGGGGCGCCGCACAGAGCGCAGCATCAGGGCCTCGTATCTTCGCATGACCAATCAAAGTCAAGGAGCAGCCCATGCCAACCGGATCAAGCCCCAAGCGCGAGCGCGAGTTCAAGGAACTGGAAAGCAAATTCAAGAAGGAACACCGCTACCCCGGCCGGGAAGAGGAGGTGGCCGCACGCATCGTTAACAAGCAGCGCGCGGAACACGGTGAAACCAAGGACGCCAAAGACAGTAAGAAGTAACTCAGGCCGCTATCGCGATATTGTTCTGCGCGGCCCATGCCGACATATCCTGCTTCTTGATGGCCGAGGCCATCAGATCGGGGAATTTGTCTGGCGTGCAGGCAAAGCACGGAATGCCCAGCTGCGCAAAATGGGCAGCGTGGCGCCGGTCATAGCTCGGCGCGCCGCTGTCGTCGAGCGCAAGCAGGGCGATCATCTGCATGCCGCTGGCGGCCATAGCGGCGGCGCGGGAGAGCATCTGTGCAGCGTTGCCGCCCTCGTAGAGGTCGCTGATCAGCACGAAGATCGTTTCCTGGGGGCGTTTGACCAGCCCCTGGCAGTACGCCAGCGCCTTGTCGATATCGGTGCCGCCCCCAAGCTGCGTGCCGAACAGCACCTCCACCGGGTCTTGCAGCAGCGGGGTCAGGTCAACCACGGCGGTGTCGAACACCACCACCTGCGTGCTGACCGCCTTGATGCTCGCCAGGACCGCCGCGAACACGCTGGCATACACCACGGATGGGGCCATTGACCCGCTCTGGTCCACGCACAGCACAATGTCGCGCAAGCTCTGGCTCTTGCGCGCAAAGCCCACGCGCGTTTCGGGAATGATGGTCTGGTAGTCCGCCTGGTAATGCTTGAGGTTGGCGCGAATGGTACGCAGCCAGTTGATCTCGTTGTGCCGCGGACGGTTGTTGCGCGCCGCCCGGTTCAGACTTCCGCTCACGGCTTGCCGCAACGGATTGGCCAACTTGCGCTCCAGCTCTTCCACCACCACGCGGACTACCTGGCGTGCCGTGTCCTTGGTCTTGCGCGGCATCATGTGATTGAGCGAGAGCAGGGTGGCCACCAGGTGCACGTCCGGCTGCACGCTGCGCAGCATTTCCGGCTCCAGCAGCATGCGCTCCAGGCCGAGGCGCTCCATGGCGTCCTTTTGCATCACCTGCACCACGCTGGAAGGAAAATACTCGCGGATGTCGCCCAGCCAGCGCGCGACGTTCGGCGCGGACCCACCCAGGCCGCCCCGTCCCTCCTGCTTGTCGTACAGGGCCGACAAGGTGCGCTCCAGCGCCGCATCTTGTGGCGGCAGTGGCAGGTTGTCCGCTTCGCTCCCCAGCAGCAGGCGCCAGCGCCGTGCCAGCGCCTCCTTTGTGATCTCGGTACTCATGCTGCTTCCTCGGTTGGTGCGCGCGGTCCTGTCAAGAGATGGAGGATGGGCAGCACGAGCGCGGCGCGCTGCTCATCTACTTCGCTGGCCACGGCCGCCTGCGGGAGCGCGGCGCTGCCGTGCACCACACGCTCGCCCAGCTGGCGTCGCTCGGCCGCTTCAAAGGTGGAAAAGGTGCGGCGCAGCAGCGGCAGCAGTTCCACAAAGGCGTCGTCGCTCAGGCCAGCCACCCAGCCGTGCAGGATTTGCCATAAGGCGTCGTTAACGATCAGGAGCAGGCCGCTGCCGCGCAGGAAGCCTTCGAGCCACTCGGCTGTCGCACTCGGGTTGACGGGATTGGTACAGGCCAGCGACAGCGCCTGCGCGCACTGCTCCACGCTCCAGTACTCCTGCTCAAACAGCAGGCGCACGGCGCGCCCGGCGATGAGGGCGTGGGCCTGCAGCCGCACACACTCGGCCAGGGCCGCGTGCCATGCGGCCTTGTGCTCGGGATGTTGCAGCAGCGACAGCGCACTGTCAGCCTGGATCATTTTGCCAAGCAGTGCCTGCGCCGCTTCTTCATTGATGCCGCGTGCGGCCACCGGCAGGGCGATGCAGGCGCGCTGCACCAGACCATCGACCACCGTGCCGACGCTGCCTGTGTCGGTGCCGCGCACATTCCCGTAGCGAAGAACGTTGGCCAGTGGCGCCACCGCAGCGAGCAGCATGCCGGCGTCATGGGTGCCGGCAGCGATGGCTTGCATGCGCTCCATGAGCACCGGTACGGCCAGGCGCACGTCGGCCAGCAGCATGCCTTCGACCAGCGCGGTCAGCTCCGGCAGCTGCTGCACCTGGCTGGCCTTGTGGCGCAAGAAGCCGTCGCACGCCAGTTCCAGTGTCGCGCCCCAGACATTGGCCTCGATGAGTTTCAGTTCGAAGTCCGGTTCCCACGCCAGCACCCAGCGCTCGTGAAAGCTGCCGCTCTTGCCGCTGACGGTGCGGGTCTTGCCCCAGTCGATGCCCAGCAACTGCAGGCGATGCAGGAAGGTGCTTTTTTCGAGCTGGCTTGTCTGGCGCAGGTCCAGGTCCAGGTCCACCTGGTCAGCGCGCGGCGCCATGCGCAGGCGCTTTTGCAGCTGGCGTACGTCCTGCGTCAGGGGCAGCGTGGGCGTGGCCGCGGGCACCGCTCCCAGCCTGTCATTGACGAGCAGCTCGCGCTCGATCAGCCGCAAGGGTGCATCGCTGTCGCCGAACAGCACGCTTTGCAGCGCTTCGAGCAGTTCGCCCAGGCCAGCGCGCGAGCGCTCGCGCAGGCTGGCCAGGGTGTCAGCCAGGCGCAGGGCCTCGATCACGTGCGCCGACGACGCGTCGAGCCCGTGATTGCGCAGCAGGCGCACAGCGTCCGTCAGCCAGTAGATCGATGCCTTGTGCGGCGTGTGCCACAGGTGGTGATACCAGCCCGGCGCCTGCACGCCGGCACCGTAGCCACTGTCAAGACTGAGCCGCCCGTAGGTCCAGGGCGTCCAGGTGGCTGCCACCTTCGCCTTGGGCAGGTCGCTCAGCAGGTCCTTGTCATGTTTGGCGGTCGGCATCTGGCGCAATGCCGGCACGTGCCAGGCGCCGCAGATGACGGCGATGTTCTGGTGCCCCTGCTTGACGGCTTGCCGGATCATCTGGCGCATGTGGGCTTCGCGCTGTGCTTCGCGCGCAGGCAGCGGATCGTTCAGCGCATGGCGGGCCACCGTCATCATTTCTTCGATGGCCGCGAACAGTTCCAGGCTGTCGTGGCGCTGTTCGACCAGGTGGTCCCACCAGGTCTCGGTATCGGCAAAGCCGGCTGCCTGCGCCAGTCCTGCCAGGGCGTCGCCGCTGGAGGAGACCTGGCGCGCCATTTCTTCGTCAGGCTCGTGCACCGTCATGCCGGCGGCCAGCGTGTGCGCCATGGGCAGGTCGATGAAGCGGGTCGGCACGCCATGCGCCTGGCCATATGAGATGGCTTGCCATTCGGGGGAGAACTGCGCGAACGGGAAGTACACGGCGTGCTGCGGCATGGCCGGTACGTAGACCAGCAGGGCCACCGGCGGCTTCATGTCTGCGTCGGCGGCGAGGCAGAGCAGGTCGTCGGCTTCCGGCGGGCCTTCGATGAGGATGGCGTCGGGCTGCAGCTGCTCGAGTGCCTGCGCCAGGCTGCGCGCGCAGCCCGGACCATGGTGGCGGATGCCGAACAGGTGGACCGTCATGTCACAGGACGGCGTGGCAGGCGCGGTACAGGTCTTTCCAGCCTTCGCGTTCCTTGACCACGGTCTCCAAATATTCGAGCATCACCAGGCGGTCCTGCACCGGGTCCTTGACGATGGCGCCGACCACTGACGACGCCATGTCGGCGCCGCGCAGGGTGCCGTCGCCGAAGTGCGCCGCCAGCGACATGCCGTTGGTGACAACCGAAATGGCTTCGGCCGTGCTCATGCTGGCCGATGGTGACTTCAGTTTGATCTTGCCGTCGTCGGTCTGGCCGGCGCGCAGTTCGCGGAAGATGGTGACGATGCGGCGAATCTCCTGCAGTGCCGGTTTTTCGATCGGCAGTTCCAGCGCGCGTCCCAGGCTGGCCACGCGCGTTTCCACGATCTGGACTTCTTCATCGGCGTTGTCGGGCAGGGGCAGTACCACCGTGTTGAAGCGCCGCTTGAGGGCGCTCGACAGGTCGTTGACGCCGCGGTCACGGTCATTGGCGGTGGCGATGACGTTGAAGCCTTTCTCGGCCTGCACGTACTGGTCCAGTTCCGGGATCGGTAGCAGCTTTTCCGACAGCAGGCTGATGAAGCTGTCCTGCACTTCCGACGGGATGCGGGTCAGTTCTTCGATGCGGGCCATCTTCCCGGTGCGCATGGCGCGCATGACGGGGCTGGCGACAATGGCGTCCATGCTCGGGCCCTTGGCCAGCAGCTGGGCATAATTCCAGCCGTAGCGGATGGTTTCTTCCGCAGTGCCGGCAGTGCCTTGCACCACCAGTGTGGAATTGCCGCTGATGGCGGCGGCCAGGTGTTCGGACACCCATGATTTCGCCGTCCCCGGCACGCCCAGCAGCAGCAGGGCGCGGTCGGTGGCCAGGGTGGCCACGGCAATCTCGATGATGCGGCGCTTGCCGATGTACTTGGGCGTGATCTCGACGCCGTTGTCGAGCTTGCCGCCGAGCAGGTAGGTGGCCACCGCCCAGGGCGACATTTCCCAGTTGGGCGGCCGCTGGCGCTGGTCCATGTCTTTCAGCGCGGCCAGTTCATGGGCGTACTGCTGCTCGGCCTGCTGCCTCATGACCGTGTTGCTGTGGGGAGTGCTCATGCGTCGTCCTTTTCCAGAAAGCTCTTTTGCATTGTGTGTCGGAATTCGATGGTGTCGATCAGGGCATCCACCGGGCTGCGCCATTGCGGCCAGCGCTCCCAGCTGTCTTCGGGCCAGCCCTGGCGCACGTAGGCGGGGTCGCTGGCGTCGAGTACCCGCGCCAGCGTGCCGAAGTAGCCGCTGGCGGCAAACGATTGCTGCGGGTTGTCGCGCATGACGCGCTGGGCCGCCACCAGCATCGCGTGCGACAGGGCGGGCGGGAGCGCGTGGCCCAGCGTCTGCGCCCATAAGATGGCGTTGGGCATGCTGGCGCGGTTGTCGTTGCAGTCGTCAAGCCAGGTGCGCACGATGGCTTCCTGTTGTTCCAGCGGCAGCTGGTGAATGGCCGGCATCAGTGCGGCGCCGGGCAAAATGCCGGGATCGTGGCGCGTCACGCCGCCAATCAAGGTGGTCAGCCAGGCGCGCGATTCGTCGCGCGCGGCGCTGAAGGTGTTGGCGCAGGCGTTGACCAGGCCGTGCAACAGCGCGCTGCGAAAGTCGCTTGCGGCCATGATCGCGAGCACCTGCTCGGGCGCCATGTGCCAGTGGCGGCTCCAGTACTCCGGTGGCACGGATTGCATGAGGTCTGCGAGCCATCCGGCCTTCTCGCCCAGCAGGTGATAGCTGCCGCTCCCGGCGCCGTCGCGCTTCATGGCTTTGTCGGCTTTCTCCGGCAGTGTGATCTCGAGCGCAGGCTGCGCAAGGCCGAGCAGGCGTGGCTTGAGGGTGAACAGGGCGCCCAACCGTGCGGCGCAGCGCTGGCTCAGCTGCGAACCGGGCAGGCTGGCCAGCAGTGCCAGCGCGACCGTGCGTACTTCCTTGCGCTTGTCGTCCAGCGCCGACTCCAGGAAGGCTTCATCGTGCTGCGACAGGCCGTGGCGCAGCATGGGCAGCAGCGCGGCGCGGCTTTCGGGCGGTTCCTGGGGCCAGCCTTGCTCGAGCAGGTGCAGGCCGGCGGCGGCATCACGCAGGCGCAGCTGGCGCAGCGCGTCGGTGCGGCGCGCCAGGGTGCCCAGTTCCCATTCACGCTCGAGCGCCTGGTGGGTGCAGGTGGCGGGCGCGTAGGCGTCGCGCCACTGCGGGTGCTGGGCGGTGAGCCACGCACCTCGCGCGCCCAGCACGGCGCTGATGGCCGGCCGCAGGGCGGACGTGCGCACGCCATGGTCGAGGACCGCTGGCAGGGCGCTGTGCGGCAGTGGCACTGCATGCCTGTGCGCCAGGGCCAGCCAGTTTTCCAGCAGCTCCGGGCGAATGCCGCGCAGGATCAGGTGTAACTGGTGCTCCGCAGCGCGGGGGCAGGGTGTTTCAGGTGCGGCTGGCTGGCGCGTCGCCACGCCAGTGTGCGGCTGCAGGCCGGCGCGCTGCCACAGCCTGACCGCGGCCACGACATGCCACAGGCGGTTATCGCGCTGCAGCGGTTCCAGCAGCGCTTGCAGGGCGGGGGCGGAGACGTGGCCGGCCAGCGGCACGCGCTCGGTGCCGGCCAGTATCGCCTTGTGAAGATCGATCTCAAAGCTCATGCGGCACGCTCGACGTCAAGCAGGTGCATGCGGCCGGCGCTGATGACCGACAGTGGCAGCAGCGCGTTGCCGTTCCACAGGCCGAACAGCGTGACGGGATGGCCCCCGGCGATGGCATGCAAGTGCCAGATCTTGCGAAAGGAGGTCGCCAGCGGCACGATCTCGCCGTCTTGCGTGTGCAGGGTCATCTGTTCCTCCGGTTGCAGCGCGATGGCCGGGGTGACCTGGGCCAGCAGCATGGGGCAGCTGTCCAGAAACGGGTTGAGCGCAAGCGCCTGGGCATGGTGCTGCAGGCACGCGGCCAGAGCGGGCGGGTCAAGCGAAAGCGCATGGGCTGGTGCCAGCTGTACGTCGTCGCCCATCACGGCGCGCAGCGGCACCGCGCCCGGGTAGAAATGGAACGTGCCGGCTTGACAGGTGCCCGGCAGAAGCGGCGGGGGCAGCGGCTGGGAGCCGGCCGCGAACTGCAACAGCATGGCCCAGCGGCCCGTGGTGCGCCCGCGCAGGTAGCACGCCCGGCGTGCAATCCGCCCATCGTCCTGGGTGTGGTTGCCCCACACGTCCCAGCTGTCGTGGATGCCGGGCTGGGCCAGCACTTCCTCGTGGCTCATGGACCAGCCGATCGCGGTCTTGACGTCGTGCGCCAATGCCTCGGGTAATTGTGGCAGGCGGCGGTAGGCATCGGCCAGCAAGGCTAGTTGGCCGAGTTCGCCGGCTACTTCCGGCTCCCAGCCGCTGGTGCTGGAACCATAGATCAGCATGCCGACGCGGCGCACGCGTGAAGCAAGGCCCGGCGCTTGTGTATCGACCAGGCGCGCGGCGATGGCTTCCCAGTCGCGTGCGCTTTTGCTGCGCAGACCTGCCAATCCTTCGCGTGCCAGGTCGGCCAGCCAGATATCGAGCACGGCAAGGCCCGATTCGACATTGCCCTGGCGCTTTTCTTGCCGCTTTTGCTGGCTCTGGACCTTGGCGGCCAGTTCTTGCGGCGACAGGTCGGCATGCTGCGTTTCTTTGGCGGCTTTTTTCTCAGAGCGCTGTTCGCGGCTCTTGAACCAGTCGCTCACCCAGGCGGGGAGTGCTGTTTCCGTGAAGGCAGCGCCGTCCGCAGCATACAAGAGGTAAAGGCCAAGCCCGTGCTTGCAGGGGAACTTGCGGCTGGGGCAGGTGCATTTGAATGCCGGACCGGCCAGGTCTATCTGCGCCCGGTAGGGTTCTTTGCCGCTCCCCTGGCACAGTCCCCACAGCGCTTGCGCGTGGCCGCCGAGGCCTGACCATTTGGCGCGGCTGGCCTGGGCACTGCCGGCCTTGGCCGACGAGGCGTCTGGCGCCAGGGCGAGAATCTGGTCTGCGGTGAGAGACATTGCAATACGGGAAAAAAACGATCGCTGATTCTAGCACCATGGTTGAGCAAAAGATAAGGTTTTGTTGCCCATGGCCGAACGTGGCGTTTGGCAGGGTCAAGCGCATGCCAGGCCCGGCTGTAAAGGCTGCTGTGGCAGAACACGCTGCGCACCGTGGCAGCGCCTGGAGCCCATCTGGCGCCGCAGGTCGAGAACGCCACGCCGGATCCAGGTCTTGACCGTGCCCAGCGGCTTTTGAAGCTTTGCCGCCACTTCTTCGTGGGTCAATTCCTGCATGTACGCCAATTCGATCGCCTGGCGTTGGGTAGCGAGCAGTTGGTGCAGACAGCGCGCGACTTCCGAGGTGCGTTGGCGCGATTCCAGCAGGCTACAGGGTGAGTGAGCAATGTTTTCTTCATGCGTGCAGTCGAAGAAAAAATGGTCGTCGGCATTGGCACGCACGCGCTGAGCACGAAAATGATCAAAGGTTTTGTGGCGCACGATGGCGCTCATCCAGGTCATCGGGCTGGCGTGATGGAATTCGTAAGTGTGGGCTTGGCGCCAGATGGCAATCAGGCTTTCCTGCACGATATCATCCACGATGTCGTGCTGACTGGTCAGGCGCATGACGCAGCGCCGCAGACGGGGCGCAACCAGGGTGTACAGTTGGGCAAATGCGCGCGGGTCGGCCCGGGCGCAGGCGGCCAGCAGCGCGGCGAGTTCCGCACTGGCCCGGCCGCTGGCTTGCGGGTTCGTGCGCAACCGGACAAGCGGTTGGATAAGGTCAATCTCGGGTCGCATGGGTGGTTGGTCCTGTTGCGGCGCAGGGCACGCCTGGATAGCCTCCCTGTTATAGGCGGTGTTCCGAATCGCGTATGTGGGGTAGCTAACGTTTGTAAGTAAATGTGAGCGCAACTCCGGGATGCAGGCGGGTCAGTAGCGGGTCGTGAGCGGTATGCCGCATCCATCCTGAAGCATGCGGTACGGATACTGCTGAATGACACGCCATCGCCTTTTCCACTAAGATTGCAGCAGAGGTGATTGATATGACTCCGCAGATTCTCGCTCTCGATATTGCCGGCAATCCGTTTGACTGGATTTCGGCCCAGGACGCTGTCCACTACTACGCCACCAACAAGGTGGCGTGGGAGCTTGGCGACCGTGAATTCCTGTTCCGTGGTGGCGTCTCGAATGCCGGTGTGCTGTCGACGCTGACGGTCAAGCCCATCATTGCCATCTCGGGCAGTGAGCGCATGGCGCGCATTTTGCGGCAGGAGTTGCCACTGGGCGATGACAACAGCTTATTGTTTGCCCGTGACCGTCATACCTGCGCATTCTGCGGCAACGTGTTCGCACGGCAGCATTTATCGCGTGATCATGTGCTCGCACGCAAGCATGGGGGAAAGGATACCTGGACCAATTGCGTGACCGCCTGCAAGACATGTAATCAGGCCAAGGGATCGAAATTCATCCACGATTTCAGGCCGCTGCTGTACGTGCCATACGCGCCATGTCGCTTCGAACATTTCATCCTCAGCGGCCGCCATGTGCTTGCAGATCAGCACGATTACCTGTCGGCCAAGCTTCCCAAGCATTCGCGTTTGCTGGCGTGAGCGCTCCATGTCGGCGCATCCGCCCAGGCGCCGGACAAAAAAGAGGTATTTTGCACAAGAGAATCTGTCCCTGCCCGGGGCGGGGAGTGTCTGCCGCATCCGCCGGGCGAAGGGTCGCGCACGACGTTGGCGGTACTGCGCAACTTGCGTCCCCGTCTGACGGTCCAATGATTGAAACGCTATCGAAGGAGTGCATATGACTAAGAAATTGTTGGTCGGGTTGGCTGCGTTGGCAGTGAGCAGCGTTGGGTGGGCGCAGACGCCGCCTGTTCCTGGCGATCCAAAGACACCCAAGACCATGGCGCTGGAAGCTGGTGCCAAAGTGTTGCAATCGAACACGCCGCTGAAGCCTTTCGATGTCTACATAGTCGGGTTTCATCCGATGAAAGAGCAGCCCGAGCATCAAATGGAGGCGCATCATTACTGTCACCAGGTCAATGAGGATTTTGCTCAGTGCGCCCTGTTTGACAGCAGCACAAAAAACGCGCGGCTCAACGGCGTGGAATACATCATCTCGGAAAAGCTGTTTGCCACCCTGCCGGCAGAGGAACGGGCATTCTGGCATCCTCATAACGGCGAAATTCTTTCTGGCCAATTGATCGCGCCGGGCATTCCTGCCGCTGCCGAGAAAGCCTTGATGCGCCAAAAGATGAACAGTTACGGCAAAACGTGGCACCTGTGGAATACCGGGCACGAAGGCATGGCGGCTGATCAGTTGCCACTGGGACCAGCAAAGCTGGCCTGGTCGTTCAGCCGGGATGGGGAAGCCATTCCCGCGATGATTGAAAGGCGCGACCGGCGAATGGATGTGAGCACGGCGAAAAAGCGCCAGCAGCGTGCCGATTTGCAGCAACTGGCCAAACCGCAAGACGGTGTGGATGCTTTGAAGGGCAAGTTCGGGCGGCCCACGACAGACATTCCCGGGGTGCGAGCTGCCACGGCAGGTGGCAATCCTTGAAGGGGCCGTCCGGGACCGGTGCCTGACTGTGCGACGGCCTCGCGATCGGGCTCCGGCCGCGGACACGGGCTTGCGCCTGGCGAGCGCTGGCAGGTGACTGTTCTCGCCGATGTGCTTGCCCCTGATGTTGGCGCTGCACGGGACGCAGTGGGCGGGTGCACCGGAGAGCCAGGACGGGTGCCTGGACCAGCCAATGCCCCGCGCTGTGCAGGCTGACGGAACCGGCAGGGCAGCGGCGCGCTTATCGCGCAGGCAGCGGCTGGGCCAGCAGTTCTTCCACTGCCGCAATCACGCGCACGGGCGCGACCTTTGCCAGGCAGTCCTGGTGCCCTTCCGGACACACGCTTTTGTGGCAAAGGCGGCAATGCACGTCATGGAACAGGACGCGGCTGGGTACCTGCCACGGTGTGTGCTGGGGATTGGTGAGGGCATACAGGCTGACGATGGGCGTGCCGAGTGCGGCCGCCATATGGGCCGGCCCCGTGTTATTGGCCACCATGACCCGCGCCATGCCGATGACCGCGCCCAGCTGTCCAAGGTTCAGTTCGCCGGCCAGGACGATGACACCAGCGCGGCACTGGGCCGCAATCGCACTGACCAGCGCGCGTTCGGCAGCGTCGCCGCTGAGCAGAATGGGGCACTGCAGGCGTTCATACAAGCCATTGACCAGTTCCACCCACAGATGGGGCGGGTAGCGGCGGGATGGTGCGCTGGCGCCCGGGTGCAGCAGCACGTACCCCATATGCGGCAAGATGCCATGGCTGGCCAGGAGCGCCTGTGCCTGCACCATGGCGGCACGGGGCACCATGAAGGACAGGCTGCTGTCATGCGTTTGCCAGCCCACGCTGGCCACCAGGTCGAGCTGGCGCTGGACCTCGTGGCGCACCATCTGGTCAGGCTCGGCATCCGGAACGCGGTGGGAGATGAGGTGGTAGGCGTTTTCGCGGCAATGTGCCAGGCACAGGGGAATGCCGGCGAGGCGGCACAGCATGGCTGCCGGCAAGGGACTCTGGCTGTAGGAAGTAAAGATCACGGCAGCATCAAAACGTTCGGCCCGCATTGCTTCGATGATGCGCAGATCGTGCGGCAGCCCTGCGCAAGGTGGCTTCATCCAGGGCGCTTCGTAGCGCAGCACGGCGTCAATGTCGGGGACGAAGTCGGCACCGGCAGCGCCGCCAGCGGAAGTCAGGAGCGTGAGCGAGCGCTTCGGGCTGGCTTCCTTGATGGCCCGCAGGGCAGGCGTGCACATCAATACGTCGCCGAGCGAGTCGAGCCGCACCGCCAGCACGTGGCGCGCCTGTTGCCAGTCGGGGGCATTCACCTGGATGCTCCTGCTGCGCCCGCCACAATGCACGCGGCGGCGTAAATGTCGGCCACCACCCGGGTCGGCACGCGGTGCTGGCTGAGCCGCCATTCGGTCTCGTTGCCGCTGTCGATGAGGATGGTGCGGCAGCCCGCACGGTTGCCCGCTTCCACATCGTGCAGGATGTCACCCAGCATCCATGACGCCTGCAAGTCAATGTCGTGCTCGCGTGCTGCCTGGATCAGCATGCCTGGCATGGGCTTGCGGCACAGGCACTCGACCGCGTATGCGGTCACGCGTCCCTGCGGGTGGTGCGGACAAAAGTAAAAGCCGTCCAGTGAAACCCGCTCGCGGAACAGGAGGTCGCCCAGGCGATTCTCTACGGCCACCAGGGCCGTTTCTTCGAAATGGCCGTGAGCAATGCCATCCTGGTTGCTCACCACGAACAGGCGGTAGTCCAGCCTGGCCAGCAGGCGCAGGGCGGCACCGGCACCATTGCACAGTGAAATCCTGCGCGGGTCGGTGTTATGGGGCACGTCTTCAATCAAGGTGCCATCCTTGTCCAGGAAAATCGCGCGGATGCTCATGGCCAGGAAGTCTCGCGCATGGGCAGGACGGTCAGCTCCGCAACAACGCTACCGGCCGACATGAGCAGCACCGCCTGAATGGCAGCGGCCACGTCCAGCGGGTCTTGCAGCGCCGCGGGATCGAGTTCGGGGAAGCGCTCAAGCAGGAAGGGTGTGCGCATCCCGCCGGCCACCACGGCCGTGACCTTGATGCCATGCGGACGCAGTTCTGCATGCAAGGCGTGTGACAGGCCCAGCAACCCCCACTTGCTCGCATGGTAGGCACTGGCATTGGGCCAGGCGCGCTTGGCGGCGGTGGAGGCGATATTGACGATATGGCCGCCCCCGGCCGCGCGCAGATAGGGCGCTACATGCTTGGACAGCAGGAACGGCCCGTTGAGGTTGGTATTGATGACGCGCTGCCACTGCTCGGCAGTAAGTTCCTCGAGCGGCAGGGTCTTATCGGTGCCGGCATTGTTGATCAAAATGTCGAGCCTGCCGAAATGGTCGAAGCCGGCGGCCACGGCCGGTGCCGCGGCAGCAGCGTCACCCACGTCCAGCACCAGTGGCCAGGCCCGCGCGCCCTGCGCGTGCAGGCGTTCGGCCATGGCGGCGGCGCCGGGTTCGTCAATGTCAGTCACGATGATGGCGGCGCCGGCGCCAGCCAGCACCTGGGCCAGTGCGGCCCCCAGGCCGCTTGCAGCGCCGGTGATCATGGCAACCTTGCCGGCCAGCCCAGGCATTTCAGGATGCGGGGGAAACATGGTTTTTTTCCTTCAGGACGTCAATTGCGATGGGAGGGAAGCAACGCCGGCGGCAGTGGCGTAGATGGCTGCCACCTGTCGTGCCACCGTGCGCCAGGTGAAGTACTGGAATGCGCGCCGCATGCCTTCGTCGCCCATATTGCTTGCCAGTTCAGGATTGCTGTGCAGTTGTGCGAGCCGCTCGGCGACGGCCTGCGGGTCGCGCGCGGGAACCAGGAAGCCGGTGCTGCCGTCGACCACGGTGCTCTTGATGCCGCCCACCGCGGCGCCGATGACGGGCCGCGCGCATGCCATGGCTTCCACCGGGGTAATGCCAAAAGGTTCGTACCATGGCGTGGTCACGAACACGTCGGCGGCGCTGTAGAAGTAGCGCAGTTGCGCGCGCGCCTGGCGGCCCAGGAATAGCACATCGCCGCTCACATCAAGCGCGCATGCCAGTGTCCGCAGCCGGCCCAGTTCGGCCGTGTCGGCCTGCTGGGCGCCGCCTTCACCGCCCACCACCAGCAGCAATGCGTCAATGCCGTAGCGCCGGCGCAGCAGGGCCAGGCTGCGCACCACCGTATCGATGCCCTTGCGCGGGACGATGCGGCCCAGCTGCAGCACAATGAAGCGGGCACCGGGCAAGCGCAGGCGCTGGCGCGCCAAGCGCGCAGTGACCGGCCACAGCTCTTGCGGATCGAAGCCGCAGGGGGCGATATCAATCCTGGCGGGGTTGGCGCCGTATAGCTGCACCATGTCTTGAAGGTCTTGCGGGCACTCGGCGATGATGCGGCTGGCGTCGCGCATCAGTGCGCGTTCAATGCCAAGGCGTGCGTTCGGGAAGGCATCGGCCGCGCCCTGCGCCTTGCGCCGCACCTGGTCGAGTGCGTGAAAGGTGATGACGAAGGGTAGGCCAAGTTCCTGGCGCAGGCGCTGCGCCACCATGCCGGACATGAAGAAATTGGCGTGAACAATGTCGTACGACGAATCCTGGCGGCGCGCAAACGCGCTGACGAAACGGGCAAACGCGTCCATGTAGGGCAGCAAGTCCTCCTTGGGTACGTGGTGCGCGGGACCGGCCGGCACATGGATCACCCGGATGCGCTCGCCCCACTGCACCACCTGCGCATTCACCATGCTGTCGCGCCGCGTGAAAATATCCACCTGGCAGCCCGACAGCGCCAGCTCGCGCGCCAGGTGGGCCACATACACATTCTGGCCGCCGCTGTCGATGCTGCCTGGCGCTGCCAGCGGCGAGGCGTGATCACTGATCATGGCGACACGCCGCACCAGGGCTGCGCCAATGCTGGCCGGCAGCGGCTTCTCATTGGGTAACATGCTTGCTCCTTGAGATGTTCTTGTTATTGCAGGATTGACGAGCCACTCAGCCGGAGCCCGGCCGGGCCGGGCCGGTCGCCCCCGTCACTTCGCGCAGGAGGGCATCCCATTCGGCCACAAAGCGGCCAATGCCGAAGCGTTCGCGCGCATACAGGCGCCCCCGTTCGCCCAGCTCACGCGCCAGCCCCGGGTCGCGCAGCAAGCGCTGCATACAATCGACAAGGCGGTCCGGATTGGTGTCAGCAAAGCCGGTCTCGCCGTCACGGATGACAGTGGCGATTTCGGTGGTGGCCAGTGCCACCACCGGCAGGCCCACCATCATGGACTCGATGACAGCCAGCCCCATGCTGGTGTAACGGATGGGATTGAACAGGAATCGGTAGCGCGCGCTGACGGCCGGCAGCCGCTCGTGCGCGATCTCGCCCGGGCCGCCGAGTGCTTCGGCGCCCATGCCGACCAAGTCAAGGGGCACGCGCGCTGCTGCCCCGGCAAAGATGTCGGCGCCCAGGCGCCGTCCGCGCTGCGCCAGGTGGTTGATGACGACCAGGCCGCGCGCGAGCGAACCGCTGTAGCGCACCTGTGGCGGCACCGGTACGCCATGCTCGATCACCCGCACCGGCGAGCGGCCGGTACGCCACATGAGCCGGTTAAAGTGCGACACATGCACCAGCACCACGTTTGGGTCGTCTACCAGGTGTGGCATGTCGGTCGGATGCGCGCGGGGCGGATCGTGCTCGATGTAAATGCGCGGCAAGGCGCGCTGGCCCGCACCGAGCAGCTCGTACTGGTCTTTTTCGTACTGCGGATCGTCCTGGTAAATAATGCAGTCGAAATGATGGTGCCGCACATGGCTGGCAGGCATGTCATGCACATTGGGGCCCCATGCCACGCCAGGCGCCCGGCCGCCATAACCGGGTGGACGGCCCGGCCGGGAGAGGATGTGGAAATGGTGGGGCACCTGGCTCAGGTAGTACAGGTAGCTGCCGTGCGTGTTCCAGGTAAGAATGTGCAAGGGCCGCATGGCTACTCCCGCCACGCCCGACGATGGCAGCACACCCAAGCACTAATTTGTGACGTGCGCATAGTGTTTCCTTATCCTGCCCGGCCGGATGACCCTGGTGATATCAATGATCGCGAGAAAAATTCTCATGTCGCCGGCCCACGTTCCTGCTGCAGGTTCCACAGGCGCGCGTACAAGCCTTTTGTGGCCAGCAATGCGCGGTGGCTGCCTTGTTCGACAATGCGCCCGGCATCCATGACGATGATGTGGTGGGCATGCACGATGGTCGACAGGCGGTGCGCGATGATGAGAGTCGTTCGATCACGCGACAATCGTTCCAGTTCCCGCTGAATGGCGCGCTCTGAATCTGAATCAAGTGCTGACGTGGCTTCGTCAAAAATGAGAATGGGCGGATTCTTGAGCACGGCACGGGCGATGGCGATGCGCTGCTTTTCGCCGCCTGACAACTTGACCCCGCGCTCGCCCACGAGCGTGGCGTACTTGTGGGGCAGGGCATCGATGAACGCATGCACGTGCGCGGCCCTTGCCGCGGCAATGACGTCGGCCTCGGCACTGCCCGGACGGCCGTATGCAATGTTGTAGCCGATGCTTTCATTGAACAATGCCGTTTCCTGTGGCACCACGCCGATGGCAGCACGCACGCTGCCTGGCGACAGCTGCGCCAGGTCCTGTCCATCGATGAGAATGCGGCCGTGCACCGGCGCGTAAAGGGACAGCAGCAAGCGCGCCAGGGTTGACTTGCCGGACCCGCTACGGCCCACCACGGCCAGCGTGCGCCCCGGCGCAATACGGAAGCTGACGTCGCGCAGGATGGGGCGCGACAGTTCGTAGTGAAAGCTGACGTGCTCGAACACCACATCCCCGCTGCGCGGGTCCAGGCGGGGCAGGCCCGGCGGGTCGGGCCGGTCGGGTCGCTCGCGCAACAGGGCAAACAGGCGTTCCGCATTGACCCAGGCGTCGCGCGCTTCGCGGTACACAAAACCGAGGGCATTCAGCGGCAGGCACACCTGCAGGGCATAAGCATTGATGAGGACCAGGTCGCCCACGCGCATGGCGCCGCGCCACACATCGCGTCCGGCCATGAGCATGATGGCCGCCACCCCGCACCCGATGACGGCGCTCTGCCCGACATGCAGGACGAACAGGGCGCGCTGGTTGCCCATGCCCGCGTGTTGCCAGCGTCGCATGATGATGCGGAAACGATCGGCTTCCAAGGTTTCGTTGGCGAAGTACTTGATGGTGTCATAGTTGATAAGACTGTCGGCCAGGTGGCTCTTGGCGCCGGAATCGAGCTTGTTCACCCGCCGCTGATAGATCACGCGGCGGGCCGTGAACACCAGCGTGAAGCCGGCGTAGCCGAGGAACATGAGCACGATGATGGCGCAATACCAGGCGCTGTAGCGGTCGAGCATGACCGCCAGCACCAGGCCGATTTCCACCAGGGTGGGCACCATCGTAAACAAGCCCACGCCCAGCAGGAAAGCAATGCCGCTGGTCCCGCGGTCAATATCGGGCAGCAGGCCGCCGATCTGGCGCCGCGCATGGAAGCCCGCACCCAGCGCATGCAGATGGGCAAACGTCTTTTGCGCGTAGACCGATACCGTGTGCAGCGTCACCCGGGCGAACAGCAGGTCGCGCAGTTCGTTGAACAGGGTGGACAGAAAACGCAGCAGGGCGTAGCCCGCCAGCAGGTACACGGGAAGGCGCAGCAGTTCCTGGGGCTGGGTGAACGCATCGATAATGCGTTTTAACAGCAGCGGTACCGCCACGGTGGCGACCTTGGCAATGATGAGGCAGGCCAGTGCCAGGCCGATGCGCCCGCGATGGCTTTTCAGAACTTGCCACAGGTCGGCTGCCATGCGCGTGCCGGTGCCGCTCGCTTGTAAAGTGTTTTCCATGCCACTTCGACCGCGTCCGCGCGTGCAAGATCCCGTAACTGTGCTGTATCAAACTTTGTGTGAAAAGGCGGCGATTGCCGCGCGCTGCGCTTGAATTTTTTGCGCCAGCTTGTAAGGTGAGCGTCTGCAAGCGGCCGCGCAGGACAGGGAGCTATCATGGTCATACTGGAAATGAACAAGCCAGATGCTGCGCAAAAGGCGCGGCCTGCGGGGCTGTTTGCGATTTTTCTGAACCGCTGGCTGACCGTGCTCGTTACGCTGCGCGATGCCATCGCTTTCGCATACGGCGCGGCGCTCGATGCGCTGGGCCTTCAACAAGCCGGCTGGCGGCGGGCCCCGCACATTGCCGTGACGGCGCGGTCAGCGCGCCGCTGCAGCGGTGCCGCTACCAGGATTGCGGCCCGCATCGCTGCCGACGAAGGTGTCGATCACATCCAGCGTGGGTGCGAGGCTGCGCAGGGGCGCCGCCAGCGAGGCCACCAGGGTCGTATGACTGACGCCATCAAAATACACCTCCTGCACCGTCACGCCCTTGGCACGCAGCTTGTTGGCCAGCGCGCCTGTGTTGCGCCTGGCATTGACCAGATCGTCATCGTTGGCGGCAATCAGCAGGGCAGGCGGCGCAGCCTTGCTGACATGGTGAATGGGCTGCGACGCCGGCGGCGTATTGGGGAAATCAAACACCGGCTTGGTGGTCGGGTTATGAATCGGCAGGAAGTCATAGGGGCCGGCCAGGCCGATCAGGCCGCGCAAGGCCGAGGCGCGCATGCCAAATTTTGCCAGGTAGCGCGGATCGAGCGCCACCATCGCTGCATTGTAGGCCCCGGCGCTGTGGCCCATGACATACAAGCGACTGGGGTCGCCGCCAAAGCGGCTGATCTCGCGCGCGGTCCAGGCCACGGCCCCGGCCGAGTCGTCCAGAAAATCCGGATAGGTCACCTCCGGGTAAAGGCGGTAGTCGGGTATCACCACGACATAGCCGCGCGCGGCCAGGGCCCGCCCGACAAAGGCGTAGTCGCCCCGTTCCCCCTTGACCCAGTTGCCACCCATAAAAAACACAATTACCGGTGCATTGGCTACGCTCTGTTCTGGCGTATAAATATCGAGCTTATGACGCGGGCTGGCACCGTAGGGCACACCCGCACTGGTGCGCAGAGATTTTCCCGGGGACAGGGCATTGAGCGCGCCGAGGGGCGAGCAGGCGGCAAGGGCGCCCAGTACGATGCCGGCGGCAGCCAAGCCCAGCAAGGTGGTTTTCAGCGTGGTCATCGTATTCCCGAAACATAAATTGTCTTGAATTTATTATATCGGTGCAATCGATTGTGCCGCGCTCGGCTGGGTGGCGCTGGCGCGAAGCATGGCGCGGTATTGCACCGGACTCATGCCTGCATGGGCCTTGAACTGGCGGCTGAAGGCGCTGTGGTCCGTGTAGCCACAGGCATAGGCGATGTCGGCAATGCTGTGCTCGCCATCCGATTCCAGCATGGCCATGGCCCCTTCCAGGCGCGACTGCAGCAGCAGCTGGCGCGGCGAAAAGTGGAAGACGCGCTGGAACAGCCGCTCCACGCGCGACAATGACAGGCCCGCCTGGCAAGCCAGTGCTTCCATCGAAATCGGCGTGTGGTAGTGCTGCCGGATATGCTGGGCAATGGCGGCAATCTTGCGGTAGACGGGATGCAGTTCGTCGGCCAGGCCCAGGTCCTGGGAGGTTCCAGCCAGGCCGACGACCGTGCCCTGCTCGTCGCGCAGCGGCACCTTGTGGGTCAGGCACCAGCCGCGCGCGCGGGTGGGATACAGGTGCAGCTCGAGGTGCTTGCACAGGGCGGTTCCGCTTTCCATGACGGCATGGTCCTGTTGCAGATAGGTGTGGGCCAGGTGGGCCGGGTGCACTTCCAGGACGGTCTTGCCGATGATGTCACGCTTGGAGCGCAGGCCGCAGCGGCGCACCAGCGTCGTATTGACGCTCAGGTAGCGGCCTTCGCGGTCCTTGACGAAAAACGCGACATCGGTGAGGGCATCGAACAAGCTCTCCATGGCCGGCAGGTCGACTGAACGCAGCGCGGGGCGCTGATTGAACACGGTACGCATATCCATCGCGAAGCGGCTCCACTGTGGTCAAAACAGCCAGTATAGTTCGGGCGCGGCCATAATGGTCATTGTGCCGATTTGGGCGTTGTATGCCGCGCGGCCGCCGCAAGACTGCGCCGGTAAACCAGACTATGCTGATTGCCTTCTCCATTGAACCTGAAGGATCACCATGTGGCAAGGCGTCATCCCCGCGGTAACCACCAAATTTGACGAAGAGGGCGAGCTGGACCACGCCGAGATGGCGCGTTGCTTTGGCCTCATGATGGACGCCGGCTGCGATGGCTTGATTGCCTGCGGCTCGCTGGGCGAAGGCCCCATGCTGTCGCACGCCGAGCGCCTGGCCGTCCTGCGCCTGGCGAAGGAGGCAGCGGGCAAGCGTCCTGTGTTGCTCACCATCGCGGAAGCGGCCACCCGCGACGCCTGCGCCCTGGCCGCGCAGGCAGCGCGAGCCGGCGCCGATGGCCTGATGGTCGTGCCCAGCACCATCTATCACAGCAACCATCGCGAAACCGTCGCGGCCCTGCGCGCCATCGCGGCGGCAGGAGACCTGCCCGTCATGATCTATTCCAATCGTCTGGCCTACCGGGTTGACGTCAGCTGCGACATGCTCGCTGAACTGGCCGACGACGCCCGCTTTGTCGCCATCAAGGAGTCGTCCGACGATATCCGCCGCAGCACCGATATCATCAACCGCTTTGGCGACCGGTTTGCCCTGTTGACGGGCGTGGATAACCTGGCGTACGAAGCATTGTCCGTGGGCGCGGTCGGCTGGGTGGCCGGCCTAGTGGTGGCCTTCCCGCATGAAACCGTGGCCATCTGGCGCCTGATGCGCGCCGGACGCCAGGCCGAAGCGCTGGCCATCTACCGCTGGTTCCGTCCTTTGCTGGACCTGGATGTCTCGACCTATCTGGTGCAAAACATCAAGCTCGCCGAGGCCCTGGCCATTGGTTCCAGCGAGCGGGTGCGGGCACCGCGTCTGCCGCTGGACGGGGCGCAGCGCCAGCATGCCGAGCGCATCATCCGCACCGCGCTCGAGACCCGTCCGGTGCTGCCTGCCGTCTGACGCGCCAACGTGGACAAGCCCGGCGTGCCGGGCGGGTCTGACGGACGCCCGCGACAGGCGTCCTCATTCAGGCGTGCTCATTCATGCGTCCTCAGTCACGCGTCCTCAGTCACGCGTCCTCAGTCAGCCGTCCTGATCACTGCTTGCGGCCGGCATTGCTGTGCTCACGCTCCTGACGGATCTGGTCCACCTGGCGCGGCTGGTTGACGGTATTGGACAGGCCCGTATCCTCATCCATCTTGCGGTCGGCCGACAGGCTATTGGTGGCGGGACTCATGGGGTAGCTTTCGCCTGCCGCATTCGACTTATTGTTCACCTGCGGCCTGGCCTGCTGCTCATTGCCGGTCTGCGAGCCGGTGCGGCCGGTGCTCTCCGGGCTGTCCGCCCCGCGCTGCTGCGAGCCGATCGGATCCTGGCGCTGGCTGCCCTGCTGGGAGCCGACATTGGTCGAGCCGTTCAGGGTGCCCGATTGCTGTGACTGGTTAAGGTTGTCTTTCTCAACGGTACCGCCGCGCGAGGAAGACACGGATTTTTCATTGCCGCCGTTGTCGGACTGATTGTTTCCCTGGCTGCGCTGGTTCGAATTCATGGTGCCTCCGGTTCTGATTGGTGAAAGGTGGCAACGCCTGCGGAGGAGGGCGCTTGCACCACTCAGTCCGCACAATCCGACCATAGTCGGCGTTGCCAGGGTTCCATCATGCGCTTGCACTCGTCACGCCACCATCAGAACACTACCGGCATGCCTGTAGGACAACGGGCCAGTGGGACAAGCCTGCGGCAGCATGTTTCCCCGTCCACGACGTTCTACATTTCTTCCTAGGCTCTCCGCGGAATTTTCCTATGGCAGTGCCGCCCAATGCTTCCTAAGATGAGTATTGGTCCGGCGTCCGTTCCGGGCTTTGTCCAAGGAGCACATCATGGCAACGAACAAGGAAGGCAATAAGCAAGGCGGCACCAGCAGTCGCGGCTTTGCATCGATGGACCCGCAGCGCCAGCGCGAGATTGCCAGCGAAGGCGGCAAGGCTGCCCATCAAAAAGGAACTGCGCACGAGTTCACATCCGAAGAAGCGCGCCGCGCCGGCAGCATGAGCCATGGCAACCGCCAGGCCGACGACAGCGCTGCCCGCACCGGCGCCAGCAAGCAAGGCGGGCGTGCCGAAGCCGATGCGCAGGGCAAACCCGGGCACGCCGGCCGCCAGCAGGCCGGCAAGCCGTCTGCCGCCCGGAAAAGCGAGGGTGGCGCCAAGCCGCGTTGACAGCCTGGGAGCAACTGCTCCCTTGGCCGCGCTTTGCTTCCGACCTTTGCAATAGGGTAAAATTGCGACGCGTTTTTCAACTTTTGAGGTCAAGTCGTGGCAAAACAAGCGGGTATCCGTGAAGTCAAAGGTCTCACCGTCGCGTGCGATCCGATCGGCAACATGTTGTTGGTAAAGTTCAGCGTTGCTGGCGGCAGCGATGCCTGTGTATTTTTCCCCGCGCATATCGTGTTCTGGCTGCTCGAGCACATGCCGGTCAACCAGGACCCCGATTTGCCGCCACCGGTGCACTATCCGCAGATCGCCCAGCGCGACTGGGATGACCACATTACGCCGCGCGCCGTGAGCGTCAAGTGCCACCAGCACGCCGATGCAGTCACCATGCAGCTCGAGCTGGACCACAAGAGCCCCATGCGTCTTTTGCTGAACCGGACTAACGTGGAAGCCATGCGCCAGTTTCTTGCGAACTACCGGGGCGACCTGATGGACCTCGGGGTGTTCTGACTTCGACTTGCGCGTGAATGCGGGTATGATGCTCTTCTTTGTGAACCACTGACAAAAGGATCATTTCATGCCCATCAAAATCAGCCAGCATTTCGACTCAGGCGCCATCGAGGTTGTCCAGGCCGACAATGCGCGCCAGATCGACCTGAACCTGCGGGCCGACTCGCACGCCGACATCCGCCAGTGGTTCCATTTCCGCCTGCAAGGCGCGCGCGGCGAAGAATGCACCATTCGCTTTCTTAACGCCGGCAAGGCTGCCTATCCCAGCGGGTTCCGTGGCTACCAGGTGGCGGCGAGCTATGACACGGAAAACTGGTTCCGCGTGCCCACCAGTTTTGACGGCCAGATCATGACGGTGACCCACACACCGGAACTCGACAGCGTCTACTACGCCTATTTCGAGCCCTACTCATGGGAGCGCCATTTGCGCCTGCTCGGGGAAGTGGCAGAAAATCCCATCGCCCGGGTGCACGACATCGGCACTACCGTGGACGGTCGCGACATGAACATGGTCGTCATCGGCAACCCTGCGGCGGAGAAAAAGATCTGGGTCATCGCGCGCCAGCACCCGGGTGAAACCATGGCCGAATGGTTTGTCGAAGGCCTCATGGATGCGCTGCTCGACAATGCCAATCCCATTTCGCGCAAGCTCTTGCAGCGCGCCGTGTTCTACATCGTTCCCAACATGAACCCGGACGGCGCGGTGCGCGGCAACCTGCGTACCAACGCCGCTGGTGCCAACCTGAACCGCGAATGGATGACACCGTCGCCCGAGCGCAGTCCGGAAGTGCTGTGCGTCAAGACGAAAATCCATGAGGTTGGCTGCGACATGTTCTTCGACATCCACGGTGATGAAGATCTGCCCTACAACTTCGTGGCGGGCAATGAAATGCTGCAAAATTTCACGCCCGAACGGGACGCCATGCAAAAGGCATTCGTGGACCAGTACATGCTGGCGAGCCCCGATTTCCAGAACGTGCACGGCTACCCGATCAGCAGGTACAAGGAAGACATGCTTACGCTTGCGTCCAAGTACATCGGCCACCACTTCGGCTGCCTGGCGCTGACGCTGGAGATGCCGTTCAAGGATAACGCCAACCTGCCCGACGAGTACACCGGGTGGAACGGCGCCCGCAGCGCCGAATTGGGCAAGGCGCTGCTGCAGCCCATCCTCAGTGCGCTCGCTTAAGCGATGGGCATTGAAATCGAGCGCAAGTTCCTCGTTGTCAGCGATGCCTGGCGCACCCTGGGCCAGGCCGTGCTGCTGCGCCAGGGTTATCTCTCGTCCAATCCGGACCGCACGGTGCGCGTGCGCATTGAAGGCGACACTGGCACCATGACCGTCAAGGGGCGCAGCGAGGGCGCCACGCGCGCCGAATGGGAATATGCGATTCCAGTCACGGAGGCGGCAGAACTACTTGACCGATTGTGCGAGCAGCCCTTGATTGAAAAGTACCGGCGCCGCATTCCCGTGGGCAGCCACGTGTGGGAAGTGGACGAGTTCCTGGGCGCCAATCTGGGCCTGGTGGTTGCCGAAATCGAACTGGGGGCGGAAGACGAGGCGTTCGAGCGGCCGGACTGGATTGGCGCCGAGGTCACGCACGACCGGCGTTACTTTAATTCCAGCCTGATCCGCGCCCCCTATTCGCGCTGGTAGCCGGTTCAGCTGCACCGACGGAAAAAAGGGGAAAGCTTGCTTTCCCCTTTTGTATTTAATGGAAGTGCTCGTTCCCGGGTGGCGCATCTTCCGGCATCTCTGCGTGGACCAGCTCGCCCACGGGATCGGCAAACAGCGGCCCGCCACAATCGTCGCAGTATTCCGCGATGAAGCGCTCGTGATGGCGCTTGATGTGGGTGATGCCCGCTTCGTTGAGGTGGCCCAGGATTTCATCGAGCGGCGCCTTTTGCAGCTCCATCTCCATGCCCGCCGCCAGCAAGCCTTCCACCGGCGTGCCATCCTCGTCCTCCTGTCCGTACAGCGGCCACACAATGCCGTAGATGACGTCGGTTGTCTGGCGCATGGTGAATGCCACGCGGTACTCGTCGATCTGGCCGTCGGCTGCTTCCTCGCCAAAGCCGGCGACCACCGCGCGCAGGTCCGAGGCCTGCACGCCGAGCGTGTTGGTCAGGTAGTGCACGGCGGCGCGGATCGACACCGGGCGGATCAGCTTGTCCGCTTCGCGGCAAGCCACGTAGTAGGCTTCCGGCAGCAGCAGTTCGATGCCGCAGCCTGGCATCAGGCGCGACACGGTGTCGCTGGCCTGCGTCTGCCACTGTTCCAGCGAATTGGCGCGCTCGATGGTGAAATTCATCTGGTGCTGCGGCTCCTGCCAGCGGAACAATGGCGCGCCCAGCGGGGCCACGATGGCCACCAGCAGGTAGCGCGTATCGGCCAGGAAGGGCGCCGTTTCAGCCGCCTTGGCCAGGGGCTTGATGGGCGTGCCCTTGTAGGCTGCCTGGGCCAGCTTGTGGGTGGCGGCGTAGGTTTCGGCATGGCTGCGCGGCAGCTGGTCGATGGCGAACAGGGTGGGCGCCATCGACATGCGCACGCCGTCGGCCAGAAGGTGCGCGCTGAAGTGGGCTGACAGCGTGGCCAGCGTGTCCGGCGGGATGGTGCCGGAGGCAATCGCAAAGCGGGTCCAGGCCAGAATGGGGGCGGCCACGAGCAGCGCCTGGTAGGTGGTATCGACGCCGTCGACCGAGTCGACCATGATGGACGATTCGCTGACCGCTTCCACGCCTTCCATCAGCGTGTCATAAGCGTTGAGGTCTTCCTTGAACAGGGTATTGAGGGTGGTGTCGATGGTGTCCTGGTGCCCGGTCTTGAGCAGCTTCTGGAGCTGGGCATCAAGCTGGCGCTCCAAGGCTCGTTCCTCGACGCGGCTGGCCGCCTGTACGATGGCCTGGCTGATGCTGACCAGGCGCTGGCTCTCGGCCGACAGTTTGGGGGATGAATCTTTCGATGGACGGCGCATGAGGTATAAGGATCTTTAAGTTAAGCATGAGCAGAACTCATGCGGGATCAGTAAATTAGGAACAATGATAAACCCTTATCAGCCCTATTGTAGTGCATTCCGATTCCGGACATGAAACCGCGCGGCGCTGTGCCATTTTGTACGAGTGTGCCTGCATAGGGAGCCCTCAAGCAATGAAAAACGCCAGACAAGCTGGCGTTTCAAATGGGCATTTGCGCTGGCGCAATCAGGTCGAGATTCAGGCCGCGGATTCTTCGGGCACGGTGATGATGGTCTTGCCTGCAAATGCGTTCATCACTTTGGCCTTGCCCTCGGCATCAACCCTGGCCCGCAAGGTGAGCTGTTTGACGCCTTCGACGATGTCGGCGCCATCATCGTCTTCGATGGTGATGTCGACCATCTCGCCAGGGGCATAGTTTTCCGTCGTGACGTGCACATTCAGATCGACATAAAAGCGGGACGCGCCGCTGACAGGCGTTTCGTCTTCGCCATATGACCAGGAGATCGCCGTGCCCTTTTTTTCCTTGTTGCCGGTCTTCTCGTTCGGCGCTGCGGTTTGGCCGGCAGCGCTGGCGGCACTAGCTGCTGCGGCAGTGGCCGGCGCCGCGGAAAATGGCTCAACGAGCGCTTGCGAGGCCGCGGCAGCAGTCGAAGAACCGCCGCCTGTTTCCACGATATCGGTGAACTGGGTTGCAATCAGCGTGGCGCCGCAGGCAGTCTTCAGTAAGCGGCCAGCCCAGCCACCTTCTACCAGCGTTTAAGTCTGTGTAGAGTTTGCGAACGGTAGCAGCGAGTCGATTTTGCTGTTGGGGCAGGTGGGAAGCTTTGCGAGGGTGTCGGCGAGCCAGCGAGCCGGGTCCAGGCCGTTAAGCTTGGCGGTAGCGAACAGGCTCTGGATGGCAGCGGCGCGGCGGCCCGCGCGCTCGGAGCCGGCAAACAGCCAGTTCTTCTTGCCGATGGCGATGGGGCGTATCGCATTCTCGACCGGATTATTGTCAATCGGAAGGCTGCCCGAGCTGGCATAGCACTGCAGCGCCGCCCAGCGCTTGAGAGCATGCTCGATGGCCTTGGCCGTGCCACTGCCAGCAGCGACGCTGCGCTGGGTCGCCACCAGCCAGCCATGCAAGTCGGCCAGCACTGGCATGGCGAGCTGCTCACGCAACGCTGCGCGCTGTTGCGCCGTCATCCCCGCCGCTTGCTGCTCGATGGCGTACAGCTGCCCAATGCGCCGTAGTGCTTCCTCGGCCACCGGGCTGCCGCTAGCAGCGTGGACGTCGAAGAACTTGCGCCTGATGTGGGCCAGGCAAGCGAGCTCGGTGGGGCCTGCCGTAAACAGCGCCTTGTAGCCGACATAGTCGTCCACCATTAGATGGCCGCGCCATTGCTGCAGGAAGGCGCGAGCGTGCGCCCCAGCGCGACTGGTCTGGTAATCGAACACGACGATGCCCGACCCGTCATCGAGTACGTTGGAGCGGTAGGCCCACAGATAGGCGTGTTTGGTCTTGCCGCTGCCAGGATCGAGCTGGCGCACCGGGGTTTCGTCGGCATGCAGGCAACTTCGTTGCCTGAGCAGTTCGGCCAAGCGGTCAGCCAGCGGCTGCAAGGCCACACCGATGCGCCCGATCCATTCGCCGAGCGTAGAGCGGGCCAGTGGCACGCCGTCACGCGCGGCAATCTGTTCGATGCGGTAGAGGGGCAAGTGGTCAAGGTACTTGCACACCGCGATCCAGGCCAGCAGCCCGACAGCGGCCATGCCGCCGTCGATGACGGCTGGCGGGATAGGCGCCGCCGTCACCGTCTCGCAAGGACGGCACGCATACTGCGGGCGGATGTGGCGATGCACGAAGAAGCGCGCCGGTTCCACGTCCAGCTGTTCGCTTACGTCTTCGCCGATCTTGACCAGGTCGGCGCCGCATTGACCGCACAGGCACGACTCGGGCTCATGACGGTGCTCGATGCGTTCCAGATGCGCTGGCAGCGGTTGGCGCCCGGCGCGCTTGCGCTGCCGATTTACGGGGGCCTGCGCTTGAAGTTCCTCGTCGATGGCTGCCAGGTCCGTATCGACCGTTTCTTCAAACAGCAGCCGCTGCGCGCCGACGAGTGCTTCGCTGGCCTTGCCGAAGCGAACCCGCTTGTAGTACGCCAGCTCGTGCGTCAGCGCGGTGATCTTGAAGTCCTTCTCAGCGAGCACAGCGTCGCGCTGTGCCAGCTTGGCCTGCTGCTGCTCGAACAATGCCTGCACCTTCGCCAAGGCGGCAGGAGCGATATCCAGATCGGCGAGTTCGTTGAGCAGGTCCATGGCTCAGTAGTTTACAGAGCACGGACGATGTTTACAAGCGAAACAGTTTACGTCCTCACAGTCGCCACTGCGCTGGTGCCGGTGCCGACAGGCGTTGCCAGTCCACGCCAGCGACCAGCCATTGCCATTGTTCGGCGCTGATCTGCCAGCAGGCGTCGTCAACTTGGGGCCAGACAAACTGGCCCCGGTGCAGGCGGCGCAGGCACATCCACACGCCCGTGCCATCCCAGCAGACCATCTTCAGGCGCGTACGGCGACGGTTGGCAAACACGTATGCCGTGCCATCGCATGGCGGCCGCCCCAGCGCCTGCTGCACATGCAAGGACAGCCCGTCGATGCCGATGCGCATGTCCACCGCTGCCGTCGCCAGCCAGATTGCATTGGCCGACAGCTGCATCAAAGCGCCCGCATCACTTCGGCCAGCCAGCTGGCCGGTATCGCGCCGGGCAGCGTCAAGGTCCAGCCGCGCTCACTACGTAGCGTGATCGTCGGCATCGCCGCCGGCACGCCCACCACCCGCACCGGTAGCAGCGCCGACGTTTGCACACCCGTCAATCGCCGCACCCAGTAGCCGACCTGGCGCGCTGGGAAACCATGTTGGATTGCGTAGGCGCGCTGGGACAAGCCGCTTGCCTGCCATTGAGCTACCCGCTCCTGCCATACCTGCTCGCGTTCCACGTTGTTCACACTGTCCTCCTAAAGTACGAGGGATGCAGTGTGGCCAGTGTGATTAGGAATTCATAGGTGGGCCGGCTGGCCGCTTACAGTCTTCATGCCGGCTACGGCGACACCCTTGCCGTAAAAGGTCGTCGTCAAGACGCCTTCCACGATAGGATACGTGCCCTTGCACTGCGGGCAAGACACCTTGTGACCCATGTAAGCGATGGGTTGGCCATGACAGATATCGGTCAGCGATCCTTCCAGCACCGTGCCGCCGTGATTGGTCGGGTCGCCTTTGCGAATGATTTCACCAGCCATGTGTTGTTCCTGCAAAGTAATCGGCAAGCCGAGAGTGAGGATTATTGTTCCAATGGGACCCGGCAGTTAATGCCTGCCCGAATGGGGCTACCCTTACTGCTGCATAGCGGCAAAGCAGGCAATTCGACCTCTTCAAGAACTTCGTTTTTATCGTTGATGATGTAGCCTTGGCCACCCACGAAATCAGAATCATGGCAGTCTCCGCTGTCACACTGGGAAGTACATCCAATGCACACCAACGCATGCCCGTCCTTGAATGATTTGCACTGGTCGTAGATTGGCGGGACGAGGACGCGGAACGGTGCGCGTTCGTAGTAGCCGCACTTGGAAATCGTCTCATTGTTGGCATCCTTCGCTAAATACCCGAACCGGCCAGTTTCGCCATCAGTTGGCTCGAAGTCGAATTCTAAAACTTGCCCATATCTGTGGCGTAATACCGTTCCATTCCTCAAAATCGTAACCAGTTCCGGCGGATTAGAGATGACAACGGACGTGGAACGCTCGCGACCTATCACTAAGTTTTTCCTGAATTCCTTCTTTACCGTCCTAACCGCGCGCGTCGTGTCGAAGCATTTTCCAGACCACACGCGGTTTACGTTCGTGAGCGGGCATTTGTGCGCTCCTGATGCCGTCGCGACTTGCAGCAGCATGACAAAAATAAAAACGACCCTCATATGCATGGGAGTGCTCATTTCAGTTCCCAAAATTGGATATGTTGAACCTGGACCAAAAACTTCTTCTTAGTTTCCTTGTTTATGCCTACAGTGGTTAGCCAAGGATAGAAGCTACGCGACTGGGGGTCGTCATGATCATTTGCGAAGGCAAGCTTTCGAGCCGTGCCATCCCAAAGAGTGAAATGCCCGGTCGCATTGCTCCAACCTTCCACCTTGAAAACAATAATTCCGTTTTTTGATAGGAGATGCGTCTTGAAAAACTCCGTCGCCTTGGCTTTACGAGCCTCGAACTGGACCGTTAGAGCGTCTTCATCCTCGGCCAGTGCGGTGTCGAGTAATTCGAATGACAACTCCGCGTCAAACCCCTTGAAGCGCGCAACTAACTCGGCACGCAAGTCTGCCACGCGCAGCCAATACCATCGCTTGTCAGCCCCCAATTTGCTCGCCGCGGGATCCGACGTTCTGGATAACCCAAATCCACTTCGAAGGAGGGCATAGGACATTCGAACCGCGCACGTATTCTCCATCCAGGAATGCTTATGGGCGCCCTTAAATTGGTTGCCGATCTTTGTATACAATTCCTCGGTTTCGATTTCCTTTCCTGGATAATGAGTATGCATGTCTGCCCAAGAAGGTCGCCGTGGAGCGATCGATCCGGTGGCGTTGCCTGCGGTCGCTGTAATAGCCAAGTTAACCTTTCGCCTGAAATCCGATATTCAAAGATTAATCTTGTCGCGATTGTAAATGTTTTGCTCTCGACATAAAAAAAGCGCCGGGACGACCGGCGCTTTTAACTTTGCACAAGATTGCGTTAAGCCGCAAGCAGTTGGCGCAAGACAAACGGCAAAATACCGCCGTGCTTGTAGTAGTCGACTTCGATCGGGGTATCGATACGCAGCAGAACCTTCACCTCCTGCACATCGCCATTGGCGCGGTGAATGACCAGGGTAGCGAGCTGCTGTGGCTTGATCTCGCCTTCCAGGCCTTTCAGGTCGAACGTCTCGTTACCGGTGATGTTAAGCGTCTGCACGCTGTCCTCGCCGATAAACTGCAGCGGCAGCACGCCCATGCCAACCAGGTTGGAACGGTGAATACGCTCGAACGAACGGGTGATGACCGCCTTCACGCCCAACAGCTGCGTACCCTTGGCCGCCCAGTCGCGCGAGGAACCAGTGCCATACTCTTCACCGCCAAATACCATGGTCGGCACGCCGTCGGCCACATATTTCATGGCCGCGTCGTAGATCGACATCTGCTCGCCGCTCGGCTGGTGAATCGTAATGCCGCCTTCGACCGCCGAACCATCAGGCTTGGCCGGAATCATGCGGTTCTTGATACGCACGTTGGCAAAGGTGCCGCGCATCATGATCTCGTGATTGCCGCGGCGCGAACCGTACGAGTTGAAGTCTGCCTTCTGCACGCCGTTCGCGAGCAGCCACTTGCCCGCCGGGCCGCTTTCCTGGATCGAGCCTGCCGGCGAAATGTGGTCGGTGGTGATCGAGTCGCCGAACACGCCCAGTGCGCGTGCGCCGGTGATGCCGGTGGCCGCTGCCTTTGGCGTCATCTCGAAGCCTTCAAAGAAGGGCGGCTCGGCGATGTAGGTCGATTTTGGCCAGTTGTACACCTGGCCTTCGGTCGACGACACGTTTTGCCACAGCTTGCCGGGGTTGCCCTTGACGTCGGCGTAGTTCTTCTTGAAGACTTCCGAATTCATGGCGAACTTCATCAGCTGGCCGATTTCCTTCGAGGTCGGCCAGATGTCGCCCAGGTAGACATCCTTGCCGTCCGTGCCCCGGCCGACTGGCTCGCTCATCAGGTCGCGCGTCATATTGCCGGCAATGGCGTACGCCACGACCAGCGGCGGCGAGGCCAGAAAGTTCGAGCGGATGTTCGGGTGAATACGTGCTTCGAAATTGCGGTTGCCCGACAGGACAGCCGACGCGACGATGTCGTGTTCCACGATGGCGGCATTCATTTCCGGCGTCAGGTCACCGGCATTGCCGATGCAGGTGGTGCAGCCGTATGCGGCCACGCCAAAGCCCAGCTTTTCCAGGTATGGCAACAGGCCGGCGGCGCTCAGGTACTCCGTCACTACGCGCGAGCCAGGAGCCAGCGACGTCTTGATGTGCGGAGCCACCGTCAGTCCCGCTTCGACGGCCTTCTTGGCCAGCAGGCCTGCGGCCAGCAGCACGCTCGGATTCGAGGTGTTGGTGCAGGAGGTGATAGCGGCAATCAGGACGTCGCCATTGCGCACCTGGACGCCATTGGCGGTGGTGTAGTGCGACGTCAGGTCCATCGGGTTCTTGTTGAAACCGTTTTCCGTGGTCGGCTTGGAGAACAGTTCCGTAAAGTTGTTCTTGACGTTGCCGATTTCAATGCGGTCCTGTGGGCGTTTCGGGCCTGCCAGCGACGGGGTGACGGTGGCCAGGTCGAGCGCGACGACGCGGGTGTAGTCGATCTCGCCTTCCTGTGGCACGCCGTACATGCCCTGGGCCTTGAAGTAATTCTTGAATGCGACGATTTCTTCTTCGGTGCGGCCGGTACCTTCAAAGTATTCGATGGTCGCGTCATCAACCGGGAAGAAGCCCATCGTGGCGCCGTATTCCGGTGCCATGTTGGCGATGGTCGCGCGGTCGGTCAGCGACAGCGTCTCGGTACCGGCACCAAAGAATTCAACGAACTTGCCAACCACTTTTTCACGGCGCAGCATTTCGGTGATGGTCAGTACCAGGTCGGTGGCGGTGCAGCCTTCGCGCAGCGCGCCGGTCAGGTTCACGCCGATGACGTCGGGAGTCAGGAAATAGACGGGCTGGCCCAGCATGCCGGCTTCAGCTTCAATGCCGCCCACGCCCCAGCCAACCACGCCGATACCGTTGATCATGGTGGTGTGCGAGTCGGTGCCGACCAGGGTGTCAGGGTAGTAGGTGTCGCCGGCCTTGTGCACGCCGCGCGCCAGGTACTCCAGGTTCACCTGGTGAACAATGCCGAAGCCTGGTGGCACCACGCCAAAGGTGTCGAAGGCTTGCATGCCCCACTTCATGAACTGATAGCGTTCCTGGTTGCGCGAGAACTCCAGCTTCATGTTCAGGTCGAGCGCTTTAGGATCGCGGTAGTGGTCGATGGTGACGGAGTGGTCAACCACCAGGTCCACCGGGACCAGCGGTTCGATGTTCTTCGGGTCCATGCCCATCTTGTTGGCGACATTGCGCATCGCTGCCAGGTCGGCCAGCAGCGGCACGCCGGTGAAGTCCTGCAGCACAACGCGCGCAACGACGAACGGGATCTCGTCTGTACGGTCGGCGTTGGGACCCCAGTTCGCCAATTGCCTGACGTGTTCTTCAGTGACCTTCTTGCCGTCGCAATTGCGCAGCACGGATTCGAGAACGACACGGATCGACACCGGCAGGCGCGAGACGTTGACACCCAGGCTTTTCTCCAGCGCGGGCAGCGAGTAGAACTTGCCTTTCTGGCCGGCCGACAGTTTGAAATCCTTGAGCGTGTTCAGTGTGTTGCGGGACATGACCTCTCCTTCAGTGGGGTATTTTGTTATTGACTGCTTGATGACTATTGCTTGATCTCGGGTTCCGTCGCCACGGGCTTGCCTGCAGCAGGCTTGGCATCGGCCGCACCAGGCGGCACACGCGGCTCATACGTTTTGTAGACAGGCTGCGCTGCCGGTGCCGGAGCCGCTGGCGCTGCCGTAGCAGCAGGCGCCGGCACTGCAGGCTGCGCTGCGGGCAACTGGGACGATGCTGGAACCGGCGCTGCTTGCGCTGGCGCCGCCGCAGGGGCCGGCGGCGTAAGCGGAGCGGCTACAGGGCCGGCAGCGGGAGCAGCAGCAGGAGCGGGAGCCGCAGCAGGGGCAGCAGGGGCAGCAGGGGCAGCAGGGGCAGCAGGGGCAGCAGGAGCGGCAGGAGCGGCAGGAGCAGCGGAAGCGGCAGCCGCCGGAGCCGTCGCAGGACGTGCTGGCGCGGCGGGCGCTACCACCGCTGCCGGAGCCGCCGGAGCCGCTGGCGTTACCGCTGGGCTTACCGCGGGCGTGACACCGTTCGCAGGCGCAGCCGCCGGTGCGGCAGGAGCCGCAGCTGGCGCTGGAGCAACCGCAGGCCGTGCAGCTGGTGCAGGAGCAGGCGACACCGGCACAGGCGCCGCCGAGCCGGCCGGCGCCGCGATCAAGGGCTTCACTTCCGGCAGCACGAACTGCATCGGTGCTGCGGCGATAACTGGTGCCGCCGGTGAAGCAATCAGCGGTTTTACTTCTGGCAGCGCACCAGAGGCGAGAGCAAGCGGTGGGGCCACGGCAACCGGGGCAGCCGCCACGGCAACCGGCGCAGCAGCTGTTACAGGCGTAGCTGCAGTCACAGGTGCGGCTGCTGGCACAGGTGCAGCTGCGGCGGCTGCCACCGGCGCCACCGCGACGACCGGAGCGGAAGCCACAGTTGCAGCGACGGGGGCGGCAGCGGCCACCGGGGCCGCAGCAGTAACAGGTGTCGCCGCAGCGGCAGCCAGCGGCGCGGCGGCAATAACCGGCACAGCCGCAGTGACCACCGGTGCAGCCGGCGCAGCACCGGCAAGGAACATCGGATTATCCTGGTCAGTCTTGCACTCGTTCGCCAGCTGGCGATTGAGCTTGGAGTCAAGCAGCATGCCCTTGGCAGGAATGCCGATCCACACCAGGCCGTAATTGCGATTCTCGTAGCGCTGGGCGCCTGTGGTGGTGCCCACCCGCGTCAGGCGGTGCAGGCGCTTGCGCCAGCGAACCGCGATCGAATCGACCTGACTGTCATGACTATAGACCGTCACCACGTTGCCAAGTTCGCAGTTAAACTGCACTACCTTGTTGTCCGTGATATCGGGTTCATCTTCCGGCGTCGTGGCTACTGGCGCGTCGTCATCGACTGCCTTGGCTTTGGCCTTGGGTTTTGCTTTCGGTTTGGCCTTGGCCGTTTTCTTTGCCTCTTGTGCCTGCGCGGGGAGCGCGCATAGCGAACTGCCCGCCACGGCAATGCCAAGGGCGAGCAGGGTTTTGCTAATCAGGTGAGCCATCAGGTGGATTCCGTGTGTGTGTCGTGATTGACAAGTGCGATGGCGGCGTCGGGCAGGGCCAGGCCAGCCAGCTTCGCGCGCTGGAGAACACTCCAATAATAGCGATAGCTGGCGCGGTCGTGCAAGCGCCCGTTTTGGGCGGTCGGACCCCAGTTTGCCTTGATGGCTTCGGTCAGTATGTTGGTGGCTTCGTGTACTTCCGACAAGCGTGGTGTAAAAGCTTTAATGATCGGCTTGATCTGGTCGGGGTGGATGCTCCACATCCGCGTAAAGCCAAACTCGGCCGCGGCGCGCTGGGCATCGTTGGCCACCACGGCCGTATCCTTGATTTCGGTGGTCACATTGTGCGACGGAATCTTGCCATGCGCATGGCAGGCAGCAACGATTTCCAGCTTGGCGCGCACTACCAGCGGGTGCTGAAACTGGCCCGGCGTGCGCATCGCATTTGCGGGAATGGCGCCGTAGTGGGCTGATACAAAATCCATAATGCCAAATGACAGGCATTCAACTTGCGGCAGGGCGGCGATGGCATAGGCATCGCGCAGCGCGCCGTGCGTTTCAATCAACACGTGTACCGGCAGCATGGCCGTGCGTCCGCCCTTGGCGGCATGCTTGTTGATCAATTCGATGGCGCGTGCGACGTCTTCCACGCTGTCGGCTTTTGGCAACACAACATACGCCAGCTTGCTCGCGGCGCCGCCAACGATGAAGGCCACATCGCCTTCGAAAAATTCGCTGGACTGATCGTGCACACGCACGCCGATGCGGTTATGGCAATTGCTCTCGTCGTTGAGCAGGCGCACCACCAGCTGGGCGTGCTCAAGCTCTTCGCCGGCGCTGGCGCCGTCTTCGCAATCGAAGGTGATGTCAAACAGGGGGCCAAGCTCTTGTTGCAGAGCCATCGACTTGCGCATCAGCTTTTCCGAACCGGCGTAGTGATCGCAGGCGGGAAGCAGAAGGGGCTGTCGTTTGCCCTGGAATAAAACCTCGGAAGGATGCATTTTTCTCTTTTCAGCCGTGACGGCGAACGTGACAGCGCCCATGCCGCCTTTGCAAGCGGCACGGGCGCATCCTTACTTAAGCGAGCAGGTGGGCAACGCCCTCGCGCTCTTCGGTCAGTTCCTTGAGCGTGAGGTTGATGCGCTCTTGCGAGAACTCGTCGATGGCCAGGCCCTGGACAATGCTGTACTCGCCGTTGGCTACCGTGACCGGGAAGCCGAACATGGTGCCTTCAGGGATGCCGTACGAGCCATCCGAAGGAATGCCCATGGTGGTCCACTTGCCGTCGGTGCCGACGTGCCAGTCGTGCATGTGGTCGATGGCGGCATTGGCTGCCGAGGCGGCCGAGGACAGGCCGCGCGCTTCGATGATGGCGGCGCCGCGCTTGCCCACGGTTGGCAGGAAGGTGTCGCGGTTCCAGGCGTCGTCGCCGATCATGTCCTTGACCGAGGCGCCGTCAATGGTGGCAAAGCGGTAGTCGGCGTACATGGTTGGCGAGTGGTTGCCCCACACGCACAGCTTTTCGATCGATGCCACTGGCTTGCCGGTCTTGGCCGCAACCTGCGACAGGGCGCGGTTGTGGTCCAGGCGCAGCATGGCGGTGAAGTTCTTGGCCGGCAGCGACGGCGCCGATTTCATGGCGATGTAGGCATTGGTGTTGGCCGGGTTGCCCACCACCAGGACCTTGACGTTGCGCGAAGCAACCGCGTCCAGGGCCTTGCCCTGTACCGTGAAGATCTGGGCATTGGCTTCCAGCAGGTCCTTGCGCTCCATACCGGGGCCGCGCGGGCGGGCGCCGACGAGCAGGGCGAAGTCGGCATCCTTGAACGCGGTCATCGGGTCGGAATGGGCAGTCATGCCGGCCAGCAGCGGGAAGGCGCAGTCGTCGATTTCCATCATGACGCCCTTGAGCGCTTTCTGGGCCTTTTCGTCGGCAATTTCCAGCAATTGCAGGATGACCGGCTGGTCCTTGCCCAGCATGTCGCCGTTAGCGATGCGGAACAGCAGGGAATAACCGATTTGACCGGCCGCGCCGGTGACGGCAACGCGCATTGGGGTTTTAGCCATGTGAATCTCCAAGTGGGAATGAAAACTGTGAAGCCGGTGTCTGCACACCTGTACGCTTGTTCGGAAAACCATAATGATACCAAAACCGGAACCGATACAGCTCTCAGTCAGGGCACCTGCATGGCCGCGCGCGCGTAGGCCGGATGGACCGGGAGTGTAGGCGTGCATGGCCCATCTGTCAATTCATATCATATGTCTTATATAAGACACATAACGTAGAGGGTTTATTACTAGACTGCATCGGTCATTTGTGGTGAAATCAGCGTCTATGAATCCAGTCACCACGCTCCCGAAAGACGCCAATGGTACACCGGCCAGCGGGACCGGCGCACCCGCTACGGGCATGCCCGCTGCCGGTACGCCCGCCGGTGCTGGCGCTGGCGCCGCTGCCATCGCCGCCAGTCCCACCTTCAGCCCCCTGTACCAGCAGATCAAGGCCCTCATCACCCAGGGCCTGCAGTCGGGCGAGTGGAAGCCCGGCGAGATGATTCCGAGCGAAGTGGAGCTGGCCGGGCGCTTCAAGGTCAGCCAGGGCACGGTGCGCAAGGCCATCGATGAACTGGCGGCTGAAAATCTGGTCTCGCGCCGCCAGGGCAAGGGCACGTTTGTGGCAACGCACCATGAGGCGCGGGCCCATTTCCGCTTCCTGCGCCTGATGCCCGACGAAGGCGTGCCCCATCACCCGGAAAACCGCATCATCGAAGTGCGCCGCATGCGCGCGCCGGCTGAGGTGGCGCGCCTGCTGGACTTGAAATCCGGCGACGCGGTGGTCTACATCAAGCGTGTCATGGCCTTTGACGGCGCCCCCACCATCCTGGAAGAGCTGTGGCTGCCGGGCCTGCTGTTCAAGGGTCTCACGGCAGAGCGCCTGGTGGAATACAAGGGGCCCATGTACGGTCTGTTTGAATCGGAATTTGGCACCCGCATGATCCGCGCCAGCGAAAAGATCCGCGCCGTGGCCGCCGATGCCGCCGCAGCCCAGTATCTGCAGGTGGAAGAGGGTACGCCGCTATTGTGCGCCGAGCGCGTTTCGTTTACCTATGGCGACAAGGCGGTGGAACTGCGGCGCGGCATTTACCTGACGGCGCACCACCATTACCAGAACGATCTGTCGTGAGCGGCCTTCGGCGAACCGCGATTGTCCCGCCTTGGTATTGACATCCGGCCCGGCGGTCAGCACGAAATATGCATAGCGATTAAACTGTTTGCTGCTCAAAAATCACACAAAGTTGCGCAATCAGCCGATATTTTTCCTTAAGTGCAATTTAGATATTGGTGCGGCACACAAAAATTGGCGATAATGTCGAGTTGTACATTTACAAGTCAGTCAAGGGGAGGTCTCTTATGTCCGAAGCCGTGAAAGAAGTTCCAAAAAAAGAGCGGCGCGAGTTCCGTAATATTCACATCACGGAATTACCGAATTACCGTTTGCCGCCAGCCGGCTGGGTATCGATCCTGCACCGCGTCAGCGGCGCCGGCCTGTTCCTGGCACTGCCGTTCCTGCTCTACCTGTTCCAGCAGAGCGTGCAGTCCGAAATGACTTACGCCTACATCCGCGGCGTGATGGAAAACCCGCTCGTCAAGCTGGTCCTGCTGGGCCTGATCTGGGCCTATATGCAGCACTTCTGCGCCGGCTTCCGCCACCTGTTCATGGACATGCACTGGGCGCTGGAAAAAGAATCCTCGCGCAACAGCGCCATTGCCGTGCTGGTCGTCAGCCTGTTGCTGACCGCACTGGCCGGCCTCAAACTGTTTGGAGTATTTTAATGGCTAAGAATAACATCGGGCAAAATCGCCTGGTCGTCGGCGCCCACTATGGCCTGAAAGACTGGCTGGCCCAGCGCATCACCGCCATCGTCATGGCCGTCTACACCTTTGTCCTGCTCGGCGCCTTCCTGACCGGTCAGAATTTCACTTACGAAGGCTGGGCTTCCCTGTTTGCCCAGCAGTGGTTCAAGCTGTTCAGCCTGGTCACCTTCCTGGCGCTGTATTACCACGCCTGGGTTGGCATGCGCGACATCTGGATGGATTACGTCAAGCCGGTCGGCATTCGCCTGACCCTGCAGATCATCACCATCCTGTGGCTGGTCGCTTGCGCCTTCTACACCGTACAAATTCTCTGGGGACTGTAATCGTGTCGGCAATTAAAAAAGGTTTACCAACACGCCGCTTCGATGCGGTCATCATCGGCGCCGGCGGCTCCGGCATGCGCGCCTCGCTGCAGCTGGCCGAAGCAGGCCTCAATGTCGCGGTGCTGTCCAAAGTGTTCCCCACCCGTTCCCACACCGTGGCAGCGCAGGGCGGCATCGGCGCATCGCTCGGCAACATGAGCGAGGACGACTGGTACTGGCACATGTTCGACACCGTCAAGGGTGGCGACTATCTGGGCGACCAGGATGCGATTGAATTCATGTGCCGCGAAGCGCCCAAGGTCGTCTACGAGCTTGAACACTTCGGCATGCCTTTCGACCGCAACCCGGACGGCACCATTTACCAGCGTCCGTTCGGCGGCCACACCGCCAATTTCGGCGAAAAGCCGGTGCAGCGCGCCTGCGCCGCGGCCGACCGTACCGGCCACGCCCTGCTGCACACCCTGTACCAGCGCAACGTGCGCGCCCGCACCCACTTCTTTGTCGAGTGGATGGCCATTGACATCATCCGCGACGCCGAGGGCGATTGCGTGGGCGTAGTCGCCCTTGAGATGGAAACCGGCGAATGCATGATCCTGGAAGCGAAGACCACCATCTTCGCCACCGGCGGCGCCGGCCGCATTTTCGCCGCCTCCACAAATGCCTTCATCAATACCGGCGACGGCATGGGCATGGCGGCACGCGCCGGCCTGCCGCTGCAGGACATGGAATTCTGGCAGTTCCACCCCACCGGCGTGTCCGGCGCGGGCGTGTTGATCACCGAAGGCGTGCGCGGCGAAGGCGGCATCCTGATCAACAGCGAAGGCGAGCGTTTCATGGAGCGCTATGCGCCGACCCTGAAGGACCTGGCGCCGCGCGACTTCGTGTCGCGCTCGATGGACCAGGAAATCAAGGAAGGCCGTGGCTGTGGTCCCAACAAGGACCACGTGCTGCTGGACCTGCGCCACATCGGCGCCGACACCATTGAAAAGCGCCTGCCGTCGATTCTCGAAATCGGCCACAAGTTCGCCAACGTGGACGCGACCAAGGAACCGATTCCCGTTGTGCCGACCATTCACTACCAGATGGGCGGCATCCCGACCAACATCTACGGCCAGGTGGTCGCGCCCAAGGATGGCAATCCAGTCGCCATCGTCAATGGCCTGTATGCGATTGGCGAATGCGCCTGCGTGTCGGTCCACGGCGCCAACCGCCTGGGCACCAACTCGCTGCTGGACCTGATCGTGTTTGGCCGCGCCGCGGGCAACCACGTGGTGGCATCGAACCTGAAGCAGAAGGAAAACAAGCCGCTGCCGAAGGATGCCGCCGATTTCGCCATGGAGCGCATGAACCGCCTGGAGACCTCCACCGGTTCGGAAAAAGTGCAGGGCGTCGCCAACGACATCCGCGCCACGATGCAGAAGTATTGCGGCGTGTTCCGTACCGACGCGCTGCTGCAGCAGGGCTACAAGGAAATCATGGTGCTCGACGAGCGCCGCAAGCATGTCTCGTTCAAGGACAAGTCCAAGGTCTTCAACACCGCCCGCGTGGAAGCGCTGGAACTGGACAACCTCATTGAAACGGCCAAGGCCACCATCGCATCGGCCGTGGCACGCAAGGAGTCGCGCGGCGCCCACGCGCACAGCGACTACCCTGAGCGCAACGATGAAGTCTGGATGAAGCACACGCTGTTCTACTCGGAGGGCAACCGCCTTGAGTACAAGCCTGTGATCACCAAGCCGCTGACGGTCGATACCTTCAAGCCGAAACCACGTACTTTCTAAGGTCAGCCATGACACGCACCGTAAAACTGAAAATCTACCGTTACGATCCGGACCGTGACGCCAAGCCGTACATGCAGGACGTGACGGTGGAGCTGCAGGACACCGACAAGATGCTGCTCGACGCCCTGCAGCGCATCAAGTCCGATGTCGATGACTCGATCGCCCTGCGCCGCTCGTGCCGTGAAGGCGTGTGCGGTTCCGACGCCATGAACATCAATGGCAAGAACGGCCTGGCCTGCACCACCAACCTGAACGAACTGACCCAGCCGATCGTGCTGCGGCCGCTGGCCGGCCTGCCGGTCATCCGCGACCTGATCGTGGACATGACCCAGTTCTTCAAGCAGTACGATTCGATCAAGCCCTACCTGATCAATGACTCTATTCCGCCGGAAAAAGAGCGCCTGCAGACCCCGGCCGAGCGCGAAGAGCTCGACGGCCTGTACGAGTGCATCCTGTGCGCCTGCTGCTCCACTTCGTGCCCGTCGTTCTGGTGGAACCCGGACAAGTTCGTCGGCCCGGCCGGCCTCTTGCAAGCCTACCGCTTCATCGCCGACTCGCGCGACGAAGCCACCGGCGCGCGCCTGGACAACCTGGAAGACCCGTACCGCCTGTTCCGCTGCCACTCGATCATGAATTGCGTGGATGTGTGCCCGAAGGGCTTGAATCCCAACAAGGCAATTGGCAAGATCAAGGAATTGATGGTGCGCCGCGCCATTTAAGCGCGGCGAGCTGTTGTTCCAGGCTGTCCCCGCGCGTTCCTGTGCGAACGCGCGGTTTCGTTACCGTAAAAGTACTGTACTGCCGAAATCCGGCAGCGGGAGTATGATGTTGACAAGACGACGGGCTCAAGAGTGACCTCAAGTGTAACTACGCATCAATCCGATCCCGCCAACCGCTCCCGGCTGCGCTGGCGCAGCCGCCGCGGCCTGCTCGAGAACGACATCCTGCTCACCCGCTTCCTGGATGCGCATGAGGAAAGTCTTACCGACGAGGAAGTAGATGCGCTCACGCGCCTGCTGGATCTGGCGGACAACCCGCTCCTGGATCTGATCCTTGGCCGCAGCGAGCCCGAAGGTGACGTCGACCTGCCGCATGTGCGCGCCTTGCTGGCACGCCTGCGCCAGGCTTAACCAAGTTTCGTAATTTTTATTTTGAAGACCTCACCTCCCAAGAAGGAAGTGCCATGAACATCTCTGATACAAAAGCAACACTGTCCTTTTCCGATGGCAGCGCGCCCATCGACATGCCGATCTACAAGGGCACCGTCGGCCCGGACGTCATCGACATCCGCAAGCTGTACGGCCAGACCGGCAAGTTCACGTATGACCCAGGCTTCATGTCGACGGCGGCGTGTAACTCCAGCATCACCTACATTGACGGCGACAAGGGCGAGCTGCTGTACCGCGGCTACCCGATCGAGCAGCTGGCCGTCAATTGCGACTTCCTGGAAACCTGCTACCTGCTGCTGAATGGCGAACTGCCGAACAAGGCAGAGAACCAGAAGTTCAGCGACACCGTCACCAAGCACACCATGGTGCACGAGCAGATGCAATTTTTCTTCCGCGGCTTCCGCCGCGACGCGCACCCGATGTCGGTGCTGGTCGGCACCGTGGGCGCGCTGGCCTCGTTCTACCACGATTCGCTCGACATCAACGACCCGCATCACCGCGAAGTGTCGGCCATCCGCCTGATCGCCAAGATGCCGACCCTGGTGGCCATGTCGTACAAGTATTCGATCGGCCAGCCGTTCGTCTATCCGCGCAACGACCTGTCGTACAGCGCCAACTTCATGCGCATGATGTTCGGTAATCCGTGCGAAGAGTACGTTGTCAACGACGTGCTGGTACGGGCTCTGGACCGCATCCTGATCCTGCACGCAGACCACGAGCAGAACGCCTCGACCTCGACCGTCCGCCTGGCCGGCTCGTCGGGCGCCAATCCGTTTGCCTGTATCGCTGCCGGTATCGCCTGCCTGTGGGGCCCGGCACACGGCGGCGCCAACGAAGCGGCACTGAACATGCTCAAGGAAATCGGCACCGTCGAGAACATTCCTGACTTCATCGCCAAGGTGAAAGACAAGAATTCCGGCGTCAAGCTGATGGGCTTTGGCCACCGCGTGTACAAGAACTTTGACCCACGTGCCAAGCTGATGCGTGAAACCTGCCACGAAGTGCTGGCAGAACTGGGCCTGCAGGATGACCCGCTGTTCAAGCTGGCCATGGCGCTGGAAAAGATCGCCCTGGAAGACGAATACTTCGTCTCGCGCAAGCTGTATCCAAACGTGGACTTCTACTCGGGTATCGTGCAGTCGGCACTGGGTATTCCGGTATCGCTGTTTACCGGTATTTTCGCCATGGCCCGTACCATCGGCTGGATCGCCCAGTGGAACGAAATGATTTCGGACCCGGAGCAGAAGATCGGCCGTCCGCGCCAGCTCTTCATCGGCGCCACCACGCGCGACGTCAAGCCGATCGAGCAGCGTTAAGCGGTACCGGCACTGAGAAAAAAGCGAGCTTCGAGCTCGCTTTTTTCATGGGACGCACTTGCCGCGCAAGAAGGCGACCGGGATGAATGGCAGGGCCAGCAGACCGCCGAAGATGAAGGTGTTCTGGTGCTTGAGGCCATCCTGGCTCAGGCAGCCGGGTTTCTTGGCTGCGATGAAGCCTTTTTCAAAGCGCTCATATTTGTTGAGCTTCATGTCCGGGTTCGAACTCATGGTATAGCGCTCGGGAATGGCGGCCGCCTTGGCTGCGGCCTTGGCCTGCGCGGCTTCGCGCTCGTCGTCGACGATCAGCGTTTCGCGCACGGCGCGCCGGATCACAGTGTCTGACGGCACTACCGGTTTGGCCCAATTGGGTGAAAGCGGCACCGGTTCGCCCGCCGCAGTAGAATCCCCAGTGGTCTCCCGCGTGCCGCCTGGGGCCGGTGCTGCCGGTGCTGCCGGTGCTGCCTGTGGCGGCTGGAGGGGCGCCCTGGCAACGGCGGCTGCCACGTCCTGCGCGCCCAGCGCTGCGGCGAGAATGCCGATGGCAAGATGATGGGACATGAAGATCCTTGGGTGGTGGTGTTGGCCTATTGACACAGATACTACAGGTGACCATGAACAAATGCCCATGTTTTTAAAATAGTTACATTTTTGCGTGAGTGTACAATCAATCGTCTTCCGAACAGGCAATAACAATGAAAAAATTTATTCTTACTCTTTTGCTGCTGGCCGTCAGCGTTGGCGCTCAGGCGCAGAGTGTGCCTCTTGACACGGCTTATCGCAAGCAGATCAACGCCTTTATCGATGAATGGCACGATGATGCGGCCCATGCCCGCATGGCGTACTTTGACAAGATTGCGCCCAACGGCATTTATATCGGCACCGACAAGACCGAGCTGTGGAACCGCGAGCAGTTCAAGGCATGGGCCAAGCGCTTCTTTGACCGCAAATCGGCATGGTCGTTCAAGGCGACCAAGCGCAACGTCTACATGTCGGCTGACAAAAAGTTTATCTGGTTCGACGAACTGCTTGATACCCAGATGGGGCCGTGCCAGGCCAGCGGGGTCATTCGCAAGACCGACAAGGGTTTCGAGATCGAACATTATCAGCTGTCCATTGCCGTTCCCAACGAGGTGGCGGACCAGGTCACCAAACTGGTCAAGGAATTTGAATCGCGCCCGGCGCAAGCCAAGCCCGCGGAGGGCAAGCCAGCTGCGGCCAAGACCGTGCCGAAGGGTTGATGCAGGTGCAGCCGGAGCGGTACGTCGGGCGTTTCGCGCCATCGCCATCCGGCCTGCTGCACGCCGGTTCGCTGGTGGCGGCCGTGGCCAGCTACCTGGACGCCCGGGCCCACCATGGACAATGGCTGGTGCGCATGGAAGATGTGGATGAAGGGCGCGTGGCCGCGGGTGCCGCCGACGCCATCCTCGACCTGCTGCCGCGCCTGGGCATGCAGTGGGATGGCGAGGTGGTGTGGCAGAGCCGGCGCAAGCACCTGTACCAGGCTGCGTTCGAGCGCCTGGGCGCGCATGCCTATCCGTGCGGCTGCAACCGGCGCGAGATTGCCGATTCGCGCCTGGGCGTGGCGCCCGACGGCGCGGCCATCTATCCCGGCACCTGCCGCCACGGCCTGCCGCCGGGGCGCAGCATGCGCAGCCTGCGGGTGCGCGTTCCCGAACCGGGGATGGACGCTATCTCGTTTGCCGACCGTCTGGCCGGCCCGGTCATCCAGCATTTGGCGCGCGATGCAGGCGACTTCGTCCTCAGGCGTGCCGACGGCTTCTGGGCCTATCAGCTGGCAGTGGTGGTCGATGATGCCCAGCAGGGCGTGACGGACGTGGTGCGCGGCGCCGACCTGCTCGACTCCACGCCGCGCCAGATCTACCTCCAGCGCCTGCTGGGCGTGCCGACGCCGCGCTACCTGCACGTGCCGGTGGTCAGAAATGCCGATGGCGACAAGCTGTCCAAGCAGACCGGCGCCACAGCCGTCACCGTCAACAGCGCCGGCGAAGCGCTTGCCGTGCTGCAGCAGTGCGCCCGGTTCCTCGATCTTGACGTTTGCTCCTGCGCCGATGTCCCATCTTTCTGGGCTGCTGCGGCGGCGGCGTGGGCCCGCCGCTTCGTGGCTTAGGCTGCTGCCTTAGCGCTTGTTCGTCCCTTTCTCGTCGTCACTGTGGGACGCTTCCTTCTTCTGGATAGTGATGTTGCCGTCAGCTTCCAGGTAGACGTGGCCCATCTCTTCGAGCTTGCAGTCTGCTTCACGCAGCGCCTCGCTCACTTCCGTATCCGACAGCCGGCATTTCTTGAGCACGTCCTTGAAGATCTTGCCGTTTCGTCCCAGCAGGACCGCCGTGCCGTCGAGCGCGTCGGACATGATCTTGCTGCGGGAAGTCAGCCAGGCCGCGCCCATGTTCAGGCAAACCAATGTGGCGGCCAGGATCAGGCCCCCGCTGACGGATTCCTCGCCGGCCGTGAGCGAGCCTGTTACTGCTTCACTGAGCAGCATCACCACCAGCAGGTCGAAAGGCGTGAACTGGCCGATGGTGCGCCGGCCCGACACCCGCACCATCAGCAGCAGGGCGCAAAAGACCAGCGCAGCCCGGACCACAAGTTCCCACCATGGCGTATCGAGTTCGAACATGACCTGCTCCTGACCGTTGTTGATGTCATATTGTAGAGATCTTCCGGGCCCAACATGCTTTCCCTGGACCAATCGCGCGTGCCAGACTGCGCGTCGCCACGCGGCTTGGTAGCCAGCAAAAGTCGTAAATAATTTGTAAAAAAGCAACGCGTAGCGCAAATATCTTGTGCAATTAATAACGATCAGCAATCATTGATTCGATGTACCTGCCGCGCAGTTTTTCGTGAAAACTCAAGCAGAAGGGGATTGTATGAGACGGTTAATCTTTGTCAGCTGCACCGCGCTGCTTGCCGCAGTGTGCTCATCGGCAATCGCGGTCGAGTGCGCCATGTCAGAAGCGTTCAAGCAGCCAGACAGCAACGCCAGGAAACAGTTGACCTCGGTATGGCAAGACAGTGACGCATCGTCGCTGCTGTTCGTTGAATCGCTCAACGTCAACACCGATGGCACGCGCCGATCCTACAAGGTGGATGATTTCTGGGGCGAAAAAGAAGCCTTCAACAATCTGTGCAATGCGATGAGTGATGCCTGCCGGGGACTCAAAACAGAAGCAGAGCAGCGCGGCCGGCGCATCATCACCCAGACAGCGGCCGCCAACGGGTGGCCCCGTGACCAATTGGCGCTTACGAAAATCTCTTCCTCCATTATTCCCTTCAGAGACGGCAAACCATGCCCGCCCAAAGACGGTTACCTGATATCGGCAACGTCTTTGCACAACCCGGAGGTCCAAGACGTATGCGATATCGACCGCTATGTCGACGCACTGGTCACGCCGGCCCTGGTCCTGCCGAAACCGCCTAAAGGAAAAAACCTGTCGCGATTTGGCAAGCTCAACGCGAAGATTGGCGATCTGGTGGTGGCCATGGTGCCAGGATCGCTGCAGCCGGTGTTTGCCGTGGTGGGCGACCACGGTCCGGCAGACGCCCTGGGCGAGGGATCGATCGCGCTGAACGGTCAGTTACTCGGCAAGACGGCGCTGCCCGTCAATTATCGCGAAATCCGGGGCAGGGCGCCGTATCGGGGGCAGGGCTGGACCGTGCCGAAATCGATTGTGCTGATTTTTCCCGGCACGCGCGACCAGAACGCGCCTTACCTGACGCCAGAGCGCATCAACGCCGCAGCCCGGGAACGCTTTGAATCGTGGGGCGGAGTCGGGCGCATGTACGCGTGCGCGGCAGCCTATCAGGACTGAGTATCGCGCGCTGACGGCTTAACGTCGCTGGCCTGCCTTTGCTGATGGCGCGCCTGCCATGCCCGCAGCCGGGTTTGATAGCGCTCCAGCGCGTCCTCATAGAGGTCCAGGATGCAGGGCGTGCATCCGCTGCGGCAGCAGTCCTCCAGCGCGGGCGGCGCCGGAGGCAGCGGGCAGGGGTCCGTTGCCGGGGGCGGCGGAGCGGGCATTTTTCGTGGTGGTCTGCTCATCGCCACAACTTAATCCACGGCGCTCGGAAAGTCCAGGTGCACCCGGTTAGGAACGGTCCTGCATCGATGTCACGTCAAAATACATGCCGCGTGCATCCTGTTCGCAGCTGCCCGTCATTGTCACGCCTTTCTTGGGCGTCAGGGTCAGGACCGTCCCCACCGCTTTACCGGCACAAGCGGCGTGCGCAGATTCCGGCACCCGGGGTGGCTCCGGTGGCAGCGGCGGAGCTGGCGGCGGCGGTGGCAGAGGAATGGATGCGCCCATGATGGGCGGCGGCGCGGGCGGGGTGGGGGGCGCAGGCAGCGCCTTGCAGCGGCCACGCTCGCTGCCGGTGCTGCACTCTGCGCGCTCGTGCGCCTGGCCCTGCGCGGAAAGGACGAGGGTGGCGCTGATGACGAACATGGTGACATATTTCATGGTGTTTCTCCTGTGGTGGGTGAACTGACAGGAAGCAGTGTGCAGCCCAATTGTGGAGAAATCGTGGGGACGCTATAAATCGAAGCGGTAGCCCAGGCCGTAGACGGACGCGATGGCTTCCGCTTCCGGTAAGACAACGCCAATTTTGCGCCGCAGGTTCTTGATGTGACTGTCAATGGCGCGGTCGGTCACGTCCAGGCTGTCGTGGCGTGCCAGGTCCAGCAGCTGGGCGCGCGAAAACACCTGTCCCCGGCGCCGCGCCATGCCTGCCAGGATGGCGTATTCGCTGGGCGTGAGCTCGAGCACCCGGCCGCCAATCATGATGCGCTGGGCCGGCTCATCCACGTGGCATACGCCGGTCGCAGCGCCGGGCTGGACGCGCCGCAAAATGACCTTGATGCGGGCCATCAGTTCGCGCGGGCTAAATGGCTTGCACAGGTAGTCGTCGGCGCCGCTTTCCAGGCCGAGCAGCCGGTCAATTTCTTCCACGCGCGCCGTGACCATGATGATGGGCACTTGCGAAACGGCGCGCACCGCGCGGCAGACGGCCAGGCCGTCCATCCCCGGCAGCATGAGGTCGAGCACCAGCATGTCCGGCGCCTGCGCGTGCACGGCGGCCATCGCTTCGCGGCCATCGACGAACACGGTTGGCAGGTAGCCGCTGGCGCGTGCATAGTCGGCCATCACGGCTGCCAGTTCCGCCTCGTCCTCGACGATGTAGACGCGCGCGCTCATGGCGCCGCCAGTGTCAGGCGCGCCTGCAGGCCGCCCAGCGGCGAGCGCGCAAAGGCCAGCGCTCCGCCATGCGCCATGGCGATGCGCAGCGACAGCGACAGTCCCAGTCCTGCGCCGCCATGCTGGCGGCTGCGCGACGCATCGACCCGGTAAAAACGCTCCGCCAGATGCTCGAGTGCCGCTTCCGGCACGCCCGGGCCGCTGTCGTCGATCAGCAGTTCCAGCTGGCCGCCATGGCGGCGCGCGCTCATCACCACGCCGGTGCCCGGGCCGCAGTAGCGGATACAGTTTTCAAACAGGTTGGTGAGAATCTGGCGGATGCGGTCAGGATCGGCCACCACGATGCATGGCGCCGCTGCGGTAGCGGCGCTGAACGTCATGGAAGCGGCGGCAAAGCGCTCGGCGAAGCCCTGCGCGTGATCGCAGGCCAGTTGCCACAGGTCGAGCGGGACGGCTTGCAGATCCAGTTCGCCCACATCGGCGCGCGCCAAGGTATAGAGCTGGTCGATCAGCTTGTTCAAGGCCAGCACCTGGCGCAGCATCGCTTCAATGTTTTGCTCACTGGCGGGCCGCACGCCATCCTGCATCGCTTCGAGCTGGGCGCGCAGTACCGACAGCGGGGTGCGCAGTTCGTGCGAGGTGTCGGCTACCCATTGGCGGCGCGACGACTCCACCTGGTCCAGCCTGGCGGCCAGTTGGTTGAAGCTGGCGGCCAGGTCGCCCAGTTCATCGCTGCGCGCGGCGTCGAGCCTGGTCTCGTAGCGCCCCGCCGCCAGTTCACGCGCGCCATGGGCCAGGCGCAGGATCGGCTTGCGAAAGTGGGCCGCCAGCAGCACGGCGGCCAGTGCGCTCAGTCCCACGCTGGCTGCCACGATAATCCACAAGCTGTTCTTCATCCGTTCCATGAATGCGCCCGCCATGGCGTCGCTCGGCAGCGTGGCCTTGGTCACGGCCAGATGGCCAACGACCACACCCGCGGCGACAATGGGCCGCCGCGCGCTGGCGTCGGCGGCCGCCTCTGGCCGGCCGGCCAGGTAGCCGCCGCTGGCGTCGAGCAGCGTCACGCGGTCCTGCAGACCAAGCTCGCTGGCGTTCTCAGGCGCTTGCAAGGGGATCACCGGTGGCGGCAGCGGTGGCGCGACAAAGGCGCCCGGCGGCGGGGGCGGGGGTGCCGGCGCCTCTGGCGCTGGTGGCGGAGGCGGTGGTGCGGGAAGGCCCCGCGCAACCTGCAGGCGCCCCAGTTCCTCGGCAATCCAGCGCTGCCGGGATGGCAGGGCCGATGGCAGGAATTGCCAGCCTCCCGCTTCGCGGTAGCGGCGGCTCAGGTCACCGGAGAGTTCATCGAGCCGATCGAGTTCGATGCCGACCGCGTAATCCGAGAAGCCGCTCATGACGTTGTGCCGCATCAGCATGACCGCTGCCGCCGCCACGGCCACGATGGCCAGCAGGACAGACAGGAACAGGCGATGGCCGATGGACAGTTTCAAACGATTTACCGGTAAGGTCAAATCGCCAGTGTAGCCGGTTTTACAGCTCCGCCCACTGGCGCAGCAGGTTGTGATAGTGGCTGGTCAGTGTGATGACCTCGTCAGCGTCGCCAATGCGCATGCGCAGGCGCTGGATGGTTTGATCCAGTTCATGCAGCATCGACCGCTTGGCGTCGTCGCGCACCATGCTCTGCACCCAGAAGAACGAGCATACCCGGGTGCCGCGCGTGACTGGTTCCACTTTGTGTACGCTGGAGGAGGGGTACAGGATCATGTCGCCGGCCGGCAGTTTCACTTCGTGGGTGCCATAGGTGTCGGTGACCACCAGTTCACCGCCGTCATAATCTTCGGGATTGGCCAGGAACAGGGTGCAGGAAAGGTCGGTGCGCAGGGGCAGGGGACTTCCCGGAACGCTGCGGACCGACCCATCGACGTGGGCGCCGTAATGTTCGCCACCGGCGTAGCTGTTAAAGAGCGGCGGCACGGTGCGCAGCGGCAGCGCCGCCGAGATGTAAAGCGGGTGGCGCTGCAGCGCCGCCAGAATCACCGCGCCCAGTTCCGCGCCCAGTGCCGATGCTTCCGGCAGCTGGCGATTGCGCTTGACCTGGGCACCCTGCGGTCCCACTGTCGCGCGCCCGTCGGACCAGTCGGCGCCATCGAGGGTGCGCCGCATGGCAGCGACCTGGTCGCGGGTCAACACGTCGGGAATATGCAGCATCATGATCAACTACCTTAATAAACGTCGCGCCGGTAACGGCCCTGGGCATCGAGCTGGTCGAGCGTATCCTGGCCCAGCGCGTCAATGAGGACTTCGTGCACGCCGCCGGCCATGCCCTGCAGGCTGCCGCAGACATAGATGGCCGCGCCGTCAGCGATCCAGGCGCGCAGCATGGCGGTGCGCACGGCCAGCAGGTGCTGCACATAGGTGTGTTCGCCGCCGTCGCGCGAGTACGCCAGGTCCAGCTGCTCAAGCGAGCCGGCTTGATGCCACTGGCGCAGTTCATCGCCAAACAGCGCGTCATGGGCGGCGCTGCGCTCACCGAACAGCAGCCAGGTGCGCCCCTGCGGGCGGTTCTTGATGTGCGAACGCAGTCCTGCAATGCCCGTGCCGTTTCCGATCAAGATCATGGGCCGTGTTGCGTTGTCGCCGGCCTGGAAGCGCCGGTGTTCGCGCACGCGCATCCTGATGGTGTCGGCCTCCGCCGCGCCGCTGCACAGCCAGCCGGAGGCCGCGCCGTGCGTGCCGTCTTCATGAACATGCAGTCGCACCACCAGCTCGATGCGTCCGTCGGCCGGAAGGGAGGCAATGGAGTACTCACGCGGGTAATCCGGATCGGCCGGCGCGCTGACCTGTACCAGGTCGCCCGCCTGCCACTGCGGCCGGCTGCCATCGACAGGTTTGAGCCCAAGCAGATACACCGGCGCACCGGCACTGCCGGCGTTGAGCAGCGTGCGTTCCGTGATGCGCCACTGGCCGTAGTCAGGCGCGCTCCAGTCAGGGGCGTCGCTGGTGCCGGCCAGGTGGCTCAGGTGGTGCTGCCAGGTTTCGATGGCCGCCGGCGCCACGCGGTCTGCTTCCACGCGCTCGAACAGCGCCTGGGCGCCCAGCCCGGCCAGTGCGCTGTCGACCCGGCGGCCGAAGCCGCAGTAATGGGAATAGCTGCTGTCGCCCAGGGCCAGCACGCCGTAGTGCAGGTGTCCCAGGTTGGCACGGGTAGTGCTGATCATGCGGGCAAAACGTGCGCCGCTGTCCGGCGGGTCGCCTTCGCCGTACGTGCTGACAATGAACAGGACGCGCTGCGCCGCGCGCAGTTGTTCTTCGTCGAGTGCGTCGAGGCTGGCCACATGCACGCTAAGGCCTCCGGTGGCGAGCGTGTCGCGCGTGCGCGCGGCCAGGTATTCGCCGGTTCCGGTCTGGCTGGCATGGAGCACCAGCCAATCGGCCGTGCCGGTGGCCGTGGCCACGCTGCGGCGGCTGCGCCAGATGGCGGCGCACATGCCGCCATAGGCAAGCAGCATGGTGGCCACGATGGCCCAGCGCGTGGGATCCAGGTTCATCATTGCAGCATGTCGTCAAAGGCGCTGCTGGTGACTTCATGCAGGCCGCCGTCAGTTCGCACGATGAAGCGCGCGGCCAGCTTGCGCGCTTCCGCAAAGCGCAGCCCTGCCTCCGGACCGAGCACCGACAGGGCCGTGGAGAGGGCGTCGGCCGCCATGCATTCGGCATGCAGCACGGTGACCGAAGCCACCTGGTTGCGGATCGGGTAGCCGGTGCGCGGGTCGAGCGTGTGCGAGGCGCGCGCGCCGGCGTATGAAAAGTGCTGGCGGTAGTCGCCGGAGGTGGCAATGGCCAGTCCGTGCAGGGCCGCCACGGTGTCGAGTTGCTGGCCGGCGTCGGGCACCGCTTCCAGCTGGACCCACCATGGCCCGCCATCGGGCTTGACGCCGGCGCCGCGCAGCTCGCCGCCTACTTCCACCAGGTAGTGGTGCACGCCATTGAGTTCCAGGCAGTTGGCCAGCTGGTCCACGCCATAGCCTTTGGCCACCGACGACAGGTCAAGCTGCACGCCCCCGGGCTGCAGGGCCTGGCGGCCGGCCGGATCGAGCTTGAGGCGCGCGCGGTCCTCGCGCGCCAGGATGGCGTGGACGATGTCTGCCGGCGGGGCATAGAAGCCGGCCTCGGTGTAACGCCGCTGCGCGCCGAAACCCCAGCAGTTGACCAGGGCGCCGGCGCAAGGGTCGTAGGCGCCGCCGGAGGCGTCTGCCACCTCCAGCGCGTAACTGAGCACCTTGTAAAAGGCCGAGGGGAGATGGTGCCAGCTGCCCGCTGGCGCCGCGTTAAAGCGGCCCAGGTCGGAGCCGCTCTCCCAATGGCTCATCTGGGCGACGATAATATCGAGCTGGCGCTGCAGCTGCTGCGCCATGCTCTCGCGCAGCCCCGCCTGGGCCGGCGCCAGCACCGCCTGCACCTGCCAGGTGGTCCCCATGGTGTATCCCGACGCCTGCGCCACGGCGCTGCCCGGGGCGGGCAGCTCGGGCGCAATCGACAGCGGAACGAGGACGCGGCGCATGGTGCGTGCTTACTCGGGCAGGATTTCGAGCGTGGCGGCGTAGCTGTAACGGCGGCTCTCGGCCGGGCCGTCTTCCGGCATGCCTTTTTCGGACGTGACCGGGTAGCCCGCGTGCAGCCAGTACATGCCCGGCTTGGGCAGCTTGAGCGACGCTTCGCCCTTGGCGTCCGTGGTCAGGCGCTGCTCACCCAGCACACCGCGATAGCGCACCCCGCCGGGGGTCAAGCTGAACTCGAAATTGGGCAAGGGCTTGCCGTCCAGCTGGAAGCGCCAGGTCGCCGTTTCGCCTTCGCGCATCTCGGTGGGATGTGTCACCGGTACCAGTTCCAGGCCCACACCTGACGGCTTGAGGGCGCCGGTGCTGGCGCGGTTCATGGTCACGAAGGTTTCCAGGCGCGCGTGCGTGCGCATGGTGCGCAGGCCGCTGGCACCGGCCGGTACATCCTTCGCGTAGTCTTCCTCGCTGCCGCGAAAGCGCTTGGTGGCGCCCGCTGCATCCTTGTAGCTGCCCATTACCGCCTTGGTGACCATGGCCACCTTGTAGGTGCCAGGCTTGGTCAGCTTGAGGTCGACGCTGCTGCGCTGCTTGCCCATCAGGGGCGTGGGCACCGGGGTCACCACGCCGTCCGGATCGGTGACGGTGGCGCTGTCCATTTTCAGGGCCACGTGGTCGATGTCGAACAGGCCTTCCGACACGGCGCCGTCAATCGTCACCCACGCTTCCTTGCCTTCGACATTGGTGACCTGGGGCAGCAGCCACGGGCGGTGTGCTGCCGCGTGCAGCGACAGGGTGGCCAGCGCGAGCGCCAGCAGGGTCTTCTTGATCGTCATGTCAGGCCTCAGGGAGTAATTTGCAAAGTAACGGCGCCGAGTTCTTCCTTGCCCTTGGCGCTCAGGGTCTGCTTGCCGGTCAGCGGCAGCTTGAACGGCACGCGCACCAGTTCGCGGCCGCCTGCCTCGCGCGCCGCTTCGATGACCATCTGGTAGTCGCCGGCCGGCAGCTTGTCCAGCTTGGCCAGTTCAGGGCCAAAGCTCAGCTTTTGCTCGCCGGGCGCGCGGGTGGCGCCGCTGACGCCGTCCATGGGCAGCGTCATGTCGCGGCCGGCCTTGCGCCACCAGGTGCGCATGTCCTTGACCCACTTGGTGCCGGCGTTGTCCTTCTTTTTCACGTCATAGAGTACGGCCAGCGTGTTGACCGCCGGCTGCGCCGCGCTTTCGACCCAGATCGCCACATAGGGGCGGTGATATTCCGCCACCTTCAGGCGCGGGATCTCGAATTTGACGGTCATGTCGGCGCCAACGGCCCAGCCGCTGATCATCGGCAGGCTGAGGACGGCCAGGGTGTGATGTAGTTTCATGGAGACTCGGGTAAGTAGGGCTAGTGGGTAAACAAGAGCGCAAGCAGCACCGGCACCAGGATGCCGAAGCCAATCACGGGCCAGGTGGACGGCCGGTTGGCCGCGTGCAGTTTCATGATGAGGAAACCGGTCAGGGAAAACACGATGCAGGCACCGGCAAAGATGTCGATGAACCAGCTCCATACGGGGCCGGTATTGCGGCCCTTGTGCAGGTCGTTCAGCCACGACACCGTGCCCCGGCTGGTGACTTCGTATTCCGCGCTGCCGTCGGCCGACAGCCGCAGCCAGCCATCGCCGCCGGGACGGGGCAGGGGAATGTAGGCTTCGCCGTCGCTCCATTCCGCTTCCAGGCCGTCGACCTTGATGTCAAACGCGGTCGGCACCCAGCCCGCGATGGCCGGTGGCAGCGGCTTGCGTGCGTCTTCATTGGCGTCGGCAAAGGCAGCGAGCCGCGCGGCCAGCGGCGCGGGCAGGGTGGCCTTGCGGTTGACGACCTTGGGGGCCGCCTCGATCTGCGCTGCGTGGTTGAGCGTGATGCCGGTGACGGAAAACATCAGCATGCCCAGCAGGCTGAGGGCCGCACTGATCCAGTGCCAGCGGTGCAGATTCTTGAGCCAGATTGCTCTGCTGGCGCTGGGAATGTGCGGCGTTGGGGTGGGCATCGGGACCTTGGTTGGATTATGCAAAAGTAAATGATAACGATTATCATTTGCATCGTCAACGGTTGGCGCGTTTAATTTTCAATTGGTAACAAGTCCTTGCGTTCATGAATGAGAACTATTATCATTCGCATTCATTTTTCGGCAAGCCACGCTCCCGGCGCCCAGTTCAGGCGGCGCCCGCCCAGCCAGCCCATCGCTTTTTTCATCTTCGCTGGGAGTCATCTTGTCTTACATTCGCAACCGCAAGCACGTATCCGTTCGCCAACCTATTCTGTCGCACTCGCTGATCGCCCTGGCCGCGCTTGCGCCCTTCGCGGCCCATGCGCAGGACGCCGCTGGCCAGGAAAAGAAGCTCAAGGAGCTGACCGTGACCGCCACGGCCGATGTGCCGTTCAAGGCCGACAAGGTGTCCTCGCCCAAGCTCACCGAGCCTCTGCTGGACACGCCCCAGACCATCGCCGTGATCAAGAAGGAACTCATTGCCGAGCAAGGCGCGACCTCGATCATGGAAGCGCTGCGCAATACGCCGGGCATCACGCTGCAGCTGGGCGAAAACGGCAATACCAGTGCCGGCGACACCTTCCAGATGCGTGGCTTTGCCACCCAGACTTCGGTGTTTGTCGATGGCGTGCGTGACCTGGGCCCGGTCAGCCGCGACGCCTTTAACGTGGAGCAGATTGAAGTGTCAAAAGGGCCTGCCGGCGCCGACATCGGCCGCGGCGCCACCTCGGGCTACGTCAATTTGGTCAGCAAGAGCGCGCAGGCCGACAATTTCAACCTGGGGACGGTCAGCATCAACAGCGGCAACAACAAGCGCGTCACGGCCGACATCAACCGTTCGCTCAGCCCGACCAGCGCGGTGCGCCTGAACGTGATGGGCTACGACGGCGGCGTGATCGGGCGCGACCATATCGAAGCGAGCGGCATGGGCGTGGCGCCCTCGCTGGTGTTTGGCCTGGGTACGCCCACCCGCGTCACGCTTGGCACCCAGCACATCCGCCAGGACAATGACCCGGACGGCGGCTTGCCCAGCATTGGCCTGCCGGGCTTTAACAATGTGCGCGATCCGGCCGTCAACGGCGGCCCCCGCGTGCGCACCGAGAACTACTACGGCCTGGCCAGCGACTACGAAAAGATCGACGCCGACATGGCTACCGTGAAGATCGAACACGATTTCGCCGGCGGCGCCAAACTGTCGAACATCTCGCGCTTCGGCAAGTCCAATATGGACCGCATCCTCACCGGCATCAATATCATTTCGGCCGAAGGCCAGCCCGCCAACCCGGCAGCCTGGGTGGTGAGCCGCAGCCGCCAGTCGGTGTTGCAGGATAACGAGATCATGGCCAACCTGACCAACGTCGTCAGCGACTTCACGATCGGCAATGTCGCCCACACCGTGTCGGCCGGCCTGGAACTGCTGAGCGAAAAGCAGCTCTCGACCAACCGCGGCGGCCTGGGCGTGCCCCCACCGGCCAATCTGTACAAGCCCAATGTCCATGATGTGGCGGTGGACCTGGCGCCCGCGCCCAACGGCGCCTACACCCGCGGCAGCACCACCACCGCCGCCGTGTACGCGTTTGACACGGCCAAGCTTACCGAGCAGTTTCACCTCAACGGCGGGCTGCGTGTGGAGCATTACAGCACCGACACCAACAGCGCGGCATTTACCAACAATGCGGTGGTCCCCGGCGACTTGCTGGAAAACTCCGATACCCTCGTGAGCTGGAAGATTGGTGCGCTGTACAAGCCGACCGTGGACAGCAGCATCTACGCGGCCGCGGCATCGTCGAAAACGCCGCCCGGCAGCGCCAACTTTGCCCTGAGCGCCTCGCCCAACAATGTCAACCGCCCCAACACGGCGCCGCAAAATGCGCGCAACGTTGAAATCGGCGGCAAATGGGACGTGCTGGCGAAAAAGCTGGCCCTGACCGCCGCTGCCTACCGCACCGAAAACACCAATGAAATCGTGACCATCGATGCGCAGGCCGGCATCTACGCCCAGACCGGGCGCCGCCGCGTGCAGGGCGTGGAGCTGGGCATGGTTGGCCAGTTCACCCGCGCCTGGAACGTGACGGCCGGTGTCGCCACAATGAAGTCGAAAGTGCTCGAAGGCGGTGTGAGCGGCCTGAGTGCCCAGAATTCGCTGACCCGCTGGTCGCCCGACCTGACCGCCACGCTGTGGAGCAGCTACGCCGTCAACGACAAGTTCACCATTGGCGGCGGCGCGCGCTACGTGTCCGAGCAAAAGCGGGTGGTCGACCCGAACCTGTCGCTGGCGACCCAGAACGTGCCGGAGATCCCCTCCTATTCAGTGCTCGACGCCGTGCTGTCGTACAAGGTGAGCCCGCATCTGTCGCTGCAGCTCAATGTGTACAACCTGGCTGACAAGTTCTACTTGAGCACCCTGAACAATGGCGGCTCGCGCTTTGCGCTCGGCACCGGCCGTTCGGCCCAGCTGACCGCCAATATCGCTTTTTAAGGCGTTCCTGCCTGGCGCGGTCTGTAGCGGCACCGCGTCACTTTTCAGCGCCGTCCTTTCGACGGCGCTTTTTTTTTCTGCAGCGCCCGATGCAAAAAAATCTCCCATTTAGTGGCAGGGCGCCAACGATATTCGCAACAATCCGTGATGCGGTACAATATCGCGTGCTATTCTCACGTGCTCCTCACAGAGTTGACCTGAGCAGTATTAGTCCTTCCCCACAACTTGATGTGCAATCCGCTAACCGGTCAGGCCGTGTCGCGGAAGGTTAGATTAACCCGCCAAACTCGCGAAGCGCGAAGAAAGGTGAGCAAGATGATGAAAGAATCCACCGCGAACTCCTATTTGTTCGGGGGTAACGCGCCGTACGTTGAAGAGCTGTACGAATCCTACCTGGCCAATCCAGGTTCGGTGCCGGACAACTGGCGTGCCTATTTTGACTCCATGCAGAACGTTCCGGCGGTCGATGGCTCCAACAAGCCCGACGTCGTGCATTCCTCCGTCATCGCTTCGTTCGCCGAGCGCGCCAAGCAGGGCCCGATCCGCGTCGTCACCGCCTCGACCGACCCCGACATGGGCCGCAAGCGCGTCGCCGTCACGCAGCTCATCGCCGCCTACCGCTTCCTCGGCTCCCAGTGGGCCAACCTGGACCCCCTGCAGCGCCAGGAGCGCCCCAGCATTCCCGAACTCGATCCCACGTTCTACGGCTTCTCGGATGCCGACATGGACATCGTGTTCAACATCAGCAATACCTATTTCGGCCCCGAGACGGCGTCCCTGCGCGACCTGCTCAACATGCTGCGCGATACCTACTGCCGCGCCATCGGTGCCGAATTCATGTACATCAGCGATCCGGCCGAAAAGCGCTGGATGCAGGAAAAGCTCGAGTCGATCCGCTCCACCCCGACCTTTTCGGCCGAGAAGAAAGCCCACATTCTTGAGCGCCTGACTGCCGCTGAAGGCCTGGAGCGCTATCTCCACACCAAGTACGTTGGCGCCAAGCGCTTTTCGCTCGAGGGTTCCGAATCGTTCATCGCCGCCATCGACGAAACCATCCAGCGCGCCGGCGAAAAGGGCGTGCAGGAAATCGTGATCGGCATGGCCCACCGCGGCCGCCTGAACGTGCTGGTCAACACCCTGGGCAAGTCGCCGCAGGAGCTGTTTGAAGAATTCGAAGGCAAGCACGCCGAAGACCTGCCGTCGGGCGACGTCAAGTACCACAAGGGCTTTTCGAGCGACATCTCGACCGCCGGTGGCCCGGTCCACCTGTCGCTGGCCTTCAATCCATCCCACCTTGAAATCGTCAACCCCGTGGTCGAGGGGTCGGTCAAGGCGCGCATGGAGCGCCGCGGTGACAAGGATGGCAAGCAGGTGCTGCCGATCCTGGTGCACGGCGACGCCGCATTTGCCGGCCAGGGCGTGGTCATGGAAACCCTGAACCTGGCCCAGACGCGCGGCTACGGCACCGGCGGCACGGTCCACATCGTGATCAACAACCAGATCGGCTTCACCACGTCCGACCCGCGCGACGCCCGTTCCACCCTGTACTGCTCGGACGTGGTCAAGATGATCGAAGCGCCGGTGCTGCACGTGAATGGCGACGATCCTGAAGCGGTGGTACTGGCAACGCAAATCGCGATGGACTACCGCGTCGAATTCCAGAAGGATGTCGTGGTCGACATCATCTGCTACCGCAAGCTGGGCCACAACGAGCAGGACACGCCGGCGCTGACCCAGCCGCTGATGTACAAGAAGATCGCCAAGCACCCCGGCACGCGCAAGCTGTACGCCGACAAGCTGGCCGCCCAGGGCACGCTGCCGGCCGACACCGGCGACAAGCTGGTGGCCGCCTACCGCGACGCGATGGACGCTGGCAAGCATGCCATCGACCCGGTCATCACCAACTTCAAGAACAAGTTTGCCGTCGACTGGCTGCCATTCTTGAACCGCAAGTGGACCGACTCTGCCGATACCGCAGTGCCGATGACGGAACTTAAGCGCCTGGCCGCCCGCATCACCACCGTGCCGGAAGGCTTCAAGGTCCACTCGCTGGTCGAGAAGGTCCTGGCTGACCGCGCCGCCATGGGCCGCGGCGAAATGAATCTGGACTGGGGCATGGGCGAACACCTGGCCTACGCTTCGCTGGTCGCATCCGGCTACGCCATCCGCCTGTCGGGCCAGGATGCAGGCCGCGGCACCTTCACCCACCGCCACGCCGTGCTGCACGACCAGAACCGCGAGCGCTGGGACGCCGGCACCTATATCCCGCTGTGCAACGTGTCGGAAAGCCAGGCACCGTTCACCGTGATCGACTCGGTGCTGTCCGAAGAAGCGGTCCTGGCCTTTGAATACGGGTACTCGACCGCAGAGCCAAACGCGCTGACCATCTGGGAAGCGCAGTTCGGCGACTTCGTCAACGGCGCCCAGGTCGTGATCGACCAGTTCATCGCCTCCGGCGAAGTGAAGTGGGGCCGTGCCTCCGGCCTGGTCATGATGCTGCCGCACGGTTACGAAGGCCAGGGACCGGAACACTCGTCGGCCCGTCCCGAGCGTTTCCTGCAGCTGTGCGCAGACAACAACATGCAGGTGGTGCAGCCAACCACCGGCGCCCAGATCTTCCACCTGCTGCGGCGCCAGATGGTACGCCAGTTCAGGAAGCCACTGGTGATCCTCACGCCCAAGTCGCTGCTGCGTAACAAGGACGCGTCGTCTCCACTCACCGACCTGGCCAAGGGCGCCTTTGCCACCGTCATCGGCGAAGTGGACGAGAAGATCGACGCGCGCAAGGTCAAGCGCGTGATTGCCTGCTCCGGCAAGGTCTATTACGACCTGGTCGCGGCGCGCAAGACACGTGCGGCAAACGATGTTGCCATCATCCGTATCGAGCAGCTCTATCCATTCCCGCACAAGTCGTTCGCGGCCGAACTGAAGAAGTTCCCGAATGCGACCGAGCTGGTATGGACCCAGGATGAACCGCAGAATCAGGGACCATGGTTCCAGATCCAGCACAACATCTTCGAGAGCCTGGAAACCGGCCAGCGCCTGGCATATGCGGGCCGTCCGGCTTCCGCGTCGCCAGCCGTCGGTTACGGCGACAAGCACAACGCGCAGCAGAAGGAACTGCTGGATACCGCGTTCTCGAAGCTCAAGGGTTTCATCCTGACGAAATAAGCTCGCCGGCGCCGTGCAGACAGCGCGGCACCCACCAGTTCATTTATCTGCCACCCTGCAATCCAGGGGGGCGCTAAAAATAAGATACGGAGTTTCACATGGCACAAATCGAAGTTAAAGTCCCAGTCCTGTCCGAGTCGGTTGCCGAGGCAACGCTGCTGGCATGGCACAAGAAAATTGGCGAGCAGGTCAGCCGCGACGAAAACCTGATCGACATCGAAACCGACAAGGTGGTGCTGGAACTGCCGGCGCCGGCCGCCGGCGTCATCACCCAGATCGTCAAGGGTGACGGCAGTACCGTGGTGGCGGGCGAAGTGATTGCCATCATCGACACTGAAGCATCGGCCGGCGTGTCGCCGCAGACCGTATCGTCGGCACCGGTGGAAGCGGCACCGACCGCACCGCAAGCTGCCGCGCCGGCAGCACCTGCCGCCGGTGGCAGCAAGGGCGACGTTGCCATGCCTGCCGCTGCCAAGCTGCTGGCCGAGAACAACATGAGCGCTTCAAGCGTGGCCGGCACCGGCAAGGATGGCCGCGTGACCAAGGGCGATGTGCTGGGCGCCGTGGCCGCCAAGCCTGCGGCCGCGCCGGCACCTGCCGCTGCCAAGCCTGCGCTGCAGCAGGTGGCCGCACCGTCGGTCAACCTGGGCGACCGTCCGGAAGAGCGCGTGCCCATGAGCCGCCTGCGCGCCCGGATCGCCGAGCGCCTGATCCAGTCGCAGTCGACCAACGCCATCCTGACCACGTTCAATGAAGTGAACATGCAGCCGGTGATCGACCTGCGCAACAAGTACAAGGACAAGTTCGAGAAAGAGCACGGCGTCAAGCTGGGCTTCATGTCCTTCTTTGTCAAGGCAGCTGTCGCCGCGCTCAAGAAGTACCCGATCATCAATGCGTCGGTCGACGGCAATGACATCGTCTATCACGGTTACTTCGACATCGGTATCGCTGTCGGTTCGCCGCGCGGCCTGGTGGTGCCGATCCTGCGCAATGCCGACCAGATGTCGATCGCTGAAATCGAAAAGAAGATCGGTGAATTCGGCGCCAAGGCCAAGGAAGGCAAGCTGACGCTGGAAGACCTGACCGGCGGTACGTTCTCGATTTCCAACGGCGGCACCTTCGGCTCCATGCTGTCGACCCCGATCATCAACCCGCCGCAGTCGGCCATCCTGGGCGTGCATGCGACCAAGGACCGCGCCGTGGTGGAAAACGGGCAGGTTGTGGTGCGTCCGATGAACTACCTGGCCATGTCGTACGACCACCGCATCATTGACGGCCGCGAAGCCGTGCTGGGCCTGGTGACGATGAAGGAAACGCTGGAAGATCCATCGCGCCTGCTGCTCGATCTTTAATTGACGGGCGCGCTGCCGGTGCGGCGTGCCATTGCTGTGCATTTTGAGAGGTGAATCATGAATATCTCGGACGAAATCAAGCGTTTGCACGACCTGCACCTGGCCGGTGCGCTCACGACGGCAGAATACGAACAGGCCAAGGCCAAGCTGCTCAACGCCTCGGTGGACTTGAGCAAGCCACGTCCCTCCGGCAGCGCGGGCGACGACTTCGTGAGCGAAGTGTCGCGCCTGCGCCGCTCGCGCAGCGACCGCTGGCTCGGTGGCGTGTGCGGGGGGCTGGGCAAGGTCTCCGGCGTCGATTCCTGGATCTGGCGCGTGGTGTTTGCATTCTGTGTCGTCTTTGCCGGCTTCGGCTTCCTGATCTACCTCTTGATGTGGATCTTCGTACCAGAAGAATAAAAGGATTATGTAATGAGCTCTTCAAAACAATTCGACGTGGTCGTCATTGGTGCCGGCCCTGGCGGCTACATCGCCGCCATTCGCGCAGCGCAGCTGGGTTTTTCGGTTGCCTGCATCGATGAATGGGCCAACGCCAAGGGTGGTCCCGCTCCCGGCGGCACCTGCACCAACGTCGGTTGCATCCCGTCCAAGGCGCTGCTGCAGTCGTCCGAGCATTTCGAGCATGCCGGTCACGCGTTCAAGGAACACGGCATCGATGTCGCCGGCCTGTCGCTGAACCTGCCGCAAATGCTCAAGCGCAAAGAGACCGTCGTCAAGCAGAACAATGACGGCATCCTGTACCTGTTCAAGAAGAACAAGGTCAGCTTCTTCCACGGCCGCGGCTCGTTCGCCGGCGCTGCCGACGGTTTGTACACCGTCAGCGTGGCCGGCGCCGCCGCCGAGACGCTCACGGCCAGGCATGTGGTGGTGGCCACCGGTTCCAACGCGCGCGAACTGCCGGGCGCACCATTTGATGAAAAGCTCATCCTGTCCAATACCGGCGCGCTTGCCATTGACGCCGTGCCGGCCAAACTGGGCGTGATCGGGGCCGGCGTCATTGGCCTCGAAATGGGCAGCGTATGGCGCCGCCTGGGCGCGGAAGTGACCGTGCTCGAAGGCCTGCCGACCTTCCTCGGCGCCGTTGACGAGCAGATCGCCAAGGAAGCGCACAAGCTGTTCACGCGCCAGGGCTTGAACATCAACCTGGGCGTGAAGATCAACAGCGTCACCAGGACCGACGCCGGCGTGACGGTCGACTACGCCGACGCTGCCGGCGCGGCGCAAAGCGCTACCTTCGACAAGCTGATCATCTCGATTGGCCGCGTGCCCAATACCATTGGCCTGAACGCCGAAGCGGTGGGCCTGCAGCTGGACGAGCGCGGCTTCATTGCCGTTGACGGCGACTGCAAGACCAGCTTGCCGAACGTATGGGCAGTGGGCGACGTGGTGCGTGGCCCGATGCTCGCGCACAAGGCCGAGGAAGAGGGCGTGGCGGTGGCCGAGCGGATCGCCGGCCAGCATGGCCACACCAACTTCAACACCATTCCGTGGGTGATCTACACCTCGCCGGAAATCGCTTGGGTTGGCCAGACCGAGCAGCAGCTCAAAGCTGCCGGCGTGGCATACAAGGCGGGCACCTTCCCGTTCATGGCCAATGGCCGTGCGCGCGCGCTGGGCGACACCTCCGGCATGGTCAAGTTCCTGGCCGATGCCACCAGCGATGAAATCCTGGGCGTGCACATCGTGGGCCCAATGGCGTCCGAGCTCATTTCGGAAGCCGTGGTGGCGATGGAGTTCCGCGCGTCCGCCGAGGACATCGCCCGCATCTGCCACGCCCATCCATCGCTGTCCGAGGCGACCAAGGAAGCGGCACTGGCGATCGACAAGCGTTCGCTGAACTTCTAAGTCAAAGCAGTACCGCGCCGTCCTCGCGCCGGCGGGAATCTTCGGATTTCCGCCGGCGCGGGGACGCTGCGTTTCAGGATCATCAAGATGAATGTCCAGCAGTTCTACCAGCATGCGCTGGCCCAGCGCGGCTACCAGTCGGACGTGGCCCAGCAAAAGGCCGTGGACCGGTTGCAGCGCGCCTATGAGGAGTGGGCCGCCTACAAGGCCCGACGCTCGTCCACCTTCAAGCGCCTGATCAACCGGCCCGAGGTGCCGCGCGGCGTGTACCTGTGGGGCGGGGTGGGGCGCGGCAAATCGTTTTTGATGGACAGCTTCTATTCGGTGGTGCCGGTGGTGCGCAAGACGCGCGTGCACTTCCATGAATTCATGCGCGACGTCCACCGCCAGCTCGACGACATGAAGGGCGTGGCCGATCCGCTTGACGACGTGGCGCGCAATATCGCGAAAAAATACCGCCTGATCTGCTTTGACGAATTTCACGTCTCCGACATTGCCGACGCCATGATCCTGTACAACCTGCTCTCGGCGCTGTTTGCCAATGGCGTGTCCTTCATCATGACGTCCAATTATGATCCCGACCTGCTGTACCCGGACGGGCTGCATCGCGACCGCATGCTGCCCACCATCGCTCTGCTCAAGGACAGGCTCGATGTGCTCAACGTCGATGCCGGTGTCGACTACCGCAAGCGCGCCCTGGAGCAGGTGGACAGCTATTACACGCCGGTCAATGCCGCGTCCGACGCGGCCCTGCGCGCCGCTTACGCCCGGATCGCCGAGACGGCCGATGAAGATCCGCACGTGCGCATCGAGGGGCGCGAAATCCATTGCCTGCGCCGCGCCGGCGGCATCATCTGGTTCGATTTCCAGACCCTGTGCGGCGGTCCCCGCTCGCAGAACGATTACCTGGACCTGGCCAGCCGCTTCCACACCGTGATCCTGTCGAACATCCCGGCCATGTCGGCGGCCCAGTCGTCCGAGGCGCGCCGCTTCACGTGGCTGATCGACGTGTTCTATGACCACAAGGTCAAGCTCCTGATGTCGGCCCAGGTGCCGCCGGAGGAGCTGTACACGGCCGGTACGCTGTCGAACGAGTTTCACCGGACTGTCTCGCGTATCATCGAGATGCAGTCGCGCGAGTACATGGACACCCAGCGCCGCGGCGCTGCCGAGTCGCTCTCCTGATCCACCACGAGGAACCAGATGATCAACGCTATCCTGACCCGCTTAGCCGCCGCTGCCGCCGCGGCGATGCTCGGCGGCTGCACCAGCATGCTGCTGCCACCCAATGTGACGCCGGTGGTGGCCCCCACCACCAGCATGGCAGAGGCCGAGCGCAAGCTGGCCAGCGTGGCGGCACAGCGCGCCGCCATCGAGGCGCAGTTTGCCGCCAGCGAGCAGGAATGCTACACCCGTTTTTTCGTCAACAGCTGCCTCGGCAAGGCCCGCGAGCGGCGCCGCAGCGCCCTGGCCTACCAGAAGGCGATTGACGTCGAAGCCCAGCACTTCCGGCGCAAGTACGCTGCCGACGAGCGCGACCGCGAGGTGGCCAGGGCAGTTGCGCAATTCGAGGCGGAACAGGCGCAGGTGGCGGCCGAGCAGGCCAGCGCACCGGTGGCAGCGGCGCCGGAGAAGATGCCCAAGCCGGGCCGCCCCACGCTGCAGGAACGGCGCGCAGAACGCGATGCCAGGCTGGCCGAGCGCGCCCGGCGCGAGCGCGAACAGGCGCCGGCACGCGCGGCGCGCGAAAAGGAACTGGAACAGAAGCGCCGCGATTCGGTGCAGCGGCAGCAGGAAATTGCAGACACTATTGCGGAGCGCGACGCGAACAAGGCTCCTCCGGCCGAGGCACGGCCGGCCGGCGCCAATCCGGTCAAAAAGTAGGTTGCCCGGTCAGACGGCGCGGCGCATTTTTTCCACTTTGTAGATCGGCACTTCCTTGGGCGGCTTCACGAACTTGATGATCGCCATGGTGCAGTTGTCGCCCTTGCCCTGGGCCCGCTCGGTAGCCTTGTTGATCAGCATCTCGGAGGCCTGGCGTGGCGTGGTCTTGGTGGTCACGGCGCCCAGTTCGGTATCGGTAAAGAAATGCCACAGGCCGTCGCTGCACAGCAGGAAAGTGTCGCCGGCAACAATGGTGTCGTGCACGCCAATGGTGGTAAACGGGTCCTTGCGGCTGTTGCCCAGCACATTGACAAGCAGCTTGGAATGGCGGTGGTTCTTGGCCGCCTCGGCCGGCAGCTTTTCGCTGGCGACCAGGTGCTCGATGTAGGCCGCGTCGCTGGTGCGCGCCAGGCAGGCACCCTTGACGAAGTGATACAGGCGCGAGTCGCCCACGTGGGCCCACACGGCGCGCCCGTCCGGCGTGATGATCAGGCCCACAAAGGTGCAGTGCGATTCGGTCTTGGTGGTAAACGCATTCATCTTGATGATCATGTGCGTTTCCTGCACGATCTCGCGCAACAGGTTGGCCAGCCGTTCGGTGCTCGGATTGTCGCCCGGCTTGAATTCATCAAACAGCTGCTTGGCCGTATGCAGCACCTGCTCGGAACCGGAGGCGCCACCGAGCAGGCCATCGGACAGCACGGCCAGCACGAAGCCGGGCGCACGGGCACCGGTAAACAGGGCGGTACGGTCATTCTGTTGGGCGCGGCCACCGATGTGCTGGGCGGTTCCCGCTTCGAGCTTATATGGTGTCATAAAGGTCAATTGCTTCCTGGCTGCGTTACCATAGTGCTTTCTGGACTGATTTTCAATCTGTGTTGGCTGCGAGGTCAGCGTATATTAAACTATGCACCGGGAAAGCAAAATGTTGCAAGTGCAAACTATTTACCTACGAACACTTTCCTGTTATCGATTGTAATGCGCTTAGGCCTTGACGCCCCGCGCTTTTGAAATAAAAACCTGTTTGGAACACCACACTATGTCAGACGTCCAGGAAATCCAGCGCCGCCTCATCGAGCTCGACGTGGAACATCGCGACCTCGATGCGGTCATAGACATGCTGACGCTTGACGGACACCACGACCAGTTGCAATTGCGCCGCCTCAAAAAGCGCAAGCTCCAGCTGAAAGACCATATCACCCTGTTGAAAATGCAATTGGTGCCGGACGTTCCGGCCTGATCCGTCTTCGCTCCACCTGATCCGACCTTGACTGATCCTACACTGGCGCCGCAGGCGCCACTCCCCGGCAATGACAGCGCGGCCGCGCCCGCCGTGCCGGCGTCCCCGCCGGGCAAGTACGATGCCGACATCGAACGCCTGTTCGGCGCCGGCGGCCCGCTCGCGCCCGCCGTGGGCAGCTTCAGCCCGCGCCGTTCGCAAACGGAGATGGCCAAGGCCATTGCCAGCGCGATCGCCGACCAGAAAACCCTCATGGCCGAGGCCGGCACCGGCACGGGCAAGACCTTTGCCTATCTGGTGCCGGCACTGCTGTGGGGCGGCAAGACCATTGTTTCCACAGGCACCAAGAATTTGCAGGATCAGTTGTTTCTGCGCGACATACCCACCGTGCGCGCGGCCTTGCAGGCGCCGGTCTCGGTGGCGCTGCTCAAGGGCCGCTCCAATTATGTCTGCCACTACCACCTGGAACGCACGCTGCAAAACGGGCGCATGACCTCGCGCGATGACGTGGGCCACCTGCGCGAAATCTCGCGCTTCATCAAGATGACCAGTTCCGGCGACAAGGCGGAATTGACCAAGGTGCCGGAAAACGCCTTGATCTGGAACCTGGTCACCTCAACGCGCGACACCTGCATGGGCGCCGAGTGCCAGTATTACCAGGATTGCTTCGTCATGAAGGCGCGCCGCGAAGCCCAGCAGGCCGACGTGGTGGTGGTCAATCACCACCTGTTCTTTGCCGACGTGGCGCTCAAGGATACCGGCGTGGCCGAGCTGCTGCCGTCCGCCAACACCATCATCTTTGACGAGGCGCACCAGCTGCCCGACACCGCCACCCTGTTTTTCGGCCAGACCGTGTCCACTTCGCAAGTGCTGGAACTGTGCCGCGACGTGCTGGCCGAGGGCCTGGCCCACGCGCGCGGCGGGCCGGACTGGGCCAAGGTGGTGACGGTGGTGGAAAAGGCGGCGCGCGACCTGCGCCTGGCCTTCCCGCAGGACATCATGCGCCTGTCACTGGCCCAGATCATGCCCTCGTCGGACTTTTTCCCGGCCCTGGCCACGCTCAAGGAAAAGCTGGCCGAGATGATCGATGTGCTGGAGCAAAACGCGCAGCGCGCCGAGACACTGGAACAAGTGCGGGTGCGGGCGGTCGAACTGGCGGCTGCACTGGACGGCTGGAAGGCCGATGGCAAAGGCAAGCTGGTCGAAGGCGACCAGGCCGTGCTGTGGGTGGAAGCTTTTTCATCATCGCTGCAGCTGCACAAGACGCCGCTGTCGATCGCGCCCATCTTTACCAACCAGCGCGAAGGCACGCCGCGCAGCTGGATCTTCACGTCGGCCACGCTGGCCGTCAAGAATGACTTCAAGCATTTTTCCAACCAGATGGGCTTAACGGGCGAACATGCCCAGACCTGGCCCAGCCCCTTCAACTACGAGCAGCAAGGCTTGCTGTACGTGCCGACCGGGCTGCCGGACCCGAACGCCTTTGGCTATACCGATGCCGTGGTCGACTGCGCGCTGCCGGTGATCGAGGCGGCGGGCGGGCGCACCTTTTTCCTGTGCACCACCATCCGGGCCGTGAAGCTCGTGGCCGAGCGCCTGCGAGACGAGTTTGCCAAACGGGGGCTGGACTATCCCCTGTTCGTGCAGGGCGAGCGCGGCCGCACGGAATTGCTGGATTCCTTCCGCAACGCCGGCAATGCCGTGCTGGTGGGCAGCCAGAGCTTCTGGGAGGGCGTGGACGTGCGCGGCGACGCGCTCTCGCTGGTCATCATCGACAAGCTGCCGTTTGCCCCACCGGACGACCCGGTGCTGGCCGCGCGCATCGATGTGATGGAAAAGCAGGGCATGAACGGCTTCATGCACCACACCCTGCCCGAGACCATCATCAACCTCAAGCAGGGAGCAGGGCGCCTGATCCGTGATGAAACGGACCGCGGCGTGCTGATGATCTGCGATCCGCGCCTGATCACCAAATCCTACGGCCGGCGCGTGTGGCAAAGCTTGCCGCCTTTCAAACGCACCCGGCTCGAAGCGGACGTGGTGGCGTTCTTCAGACCACCACAACCATAGAGGCCGACGATGGCAGCGATCCGAACAATTTTCCTGGCCGCAGTGCTGGGCAGTACATCGATCGCGGCCAGTGCCGCCGCCCAGGCGGAGAAGCCGGTGGCGGCGGTGCAGGCCGCCAGCGCCGCCCGGCAACTCGCTGCCATCGCCGAACGCTACTACGACGAGAAGGCTCGCATGGAGCCGCTCAATGCGACGTTTTTCGGCGACAACCGCTTCGACCATTTGTTGCCCATGACGCTGGTGCCGGCGCAGCGGGCGCGCATGTTCGCCTTCCTGCACGACACGCGCGAGGCCCTGATGGGGGTGGACCGCAGCAAGCTGGACGGCACCGATGTCACCAGCTTTGACTTGCTGGTGTACGAGATCAATGACGCGCTGCGCTTCGAACCATGGCGCGATCACCTGATGCCGATGAACCACATGGACGCGGTGCCGGTGGTGGTGGCCAACTTTGGCGGCGGGCAGGGTTCGCAGCCGATCAAGACCGTGGCCGAGTATGAGGCCTACCTGGCCCGCGTGGCGGCCTTGCCGGAATGGATCGATGCAGCGATCAGCAATATGCGTGTGGGCATGCAGGAAAAGCTTGTCCTGCCGCGCGCGCTGGTCGTTTCACTACTGCCTCAAATAAAAACGCTTGCTGCCGCCACGCTGGAAAAGAGTGATTACTACACGCCCATCCACAACATGCCGGCCGGAGTCGACGTGGGCGAGAAGGCACGCCTGAAGGGCGCCTATGGCCAGGCCATCGCGGGCAAGGTGCTGCCGGCGCTGGGCCGGCTGGCGCGTTTCCTGGAAAACGAGTATCTCCCGGCCGCGCGCGACAGTGCCGGCTGGGGTGGCCTGCCCAACGGGGCCCAATGGTACCGCGCCTGGGTTGCCTCGAATACCACCACGGCCATGTCGCCGGACGAGATTCACCGCATCGGGCTGGACGAGATGGCGCGCATCAATGCCGAGTTCAAGAAGGTGGGGCGCAGGATTGGCTACGTCGGCAAGCCTCAGCTGCTGACGAGCTGGATGCTGGCGCAGGAGCGCTATCGCCCGTTCAAGAGCGAGGAGCAGGTGCTGCAGGCCTACCGCGATATCAATGCCAGGGTGGTGCCAAAACTGCCCCAGCTGTTTGCGACGCTGCCCAAGGCGCCGCTCGAGATCCGCCCCGAGCCGCCACTGTCGCGCGCGACGGCGTCCGATCACTACACGCTGCCGGCGGTGGATGGTTCGCGTCCCGGCATCTTCTGGGCCGTCATCAATGATCCCACCCGTTATGGCAGCACGCTCATGACCTCGCTGTTCCTGCATGAAGGCCATCCGGGCCACCATTTCCAGCTCGCCAAGCAGCAAGACCTGCCCCTGCCAAGGTTCCGCAAGAATGGCGGCCACAACGCCTATGTCGAGGGCTGGGCCTTGTATGCAGAGACGCTGGGCAGGGAAATGGGACTGTACGACGATGCCAACGCCTACGCCGGCCACCTGATGCTCGACATGCGCCGCGCCGCGCGCCTGGTCGTCGACACGGGCTTGCACGCCAAAGGCTGGACGCGCGAGCAAACCATCACATTCCTGATGGAGCAGGCCGGCGACAGCGAGGCGGACGCGCGCAACGCGACCGAGCGTTACATGGCCTGGCCTGCCCAGGCGCTGGGCTACAAGGTCGGTGCCATGAAGATCATGGCACTACGCCAGCAGGCCGCCGCCGCGCTGGGACCGCAATTTAATCTGGCCCGCTTCCACGATGCCGTGCTGGCCGAAGGCAGCCTGCCGCTGGGCATGCTGGAAGCGAAAATGCATGCCTGGATTGCGGAGCAGGGCAGGTAATCCACGGCGCCTGGCAGCGGCACGCCGCGGCCTATTTCTGGGGCTGGATCACCACCTTGCCCGTCACCTTGCGCGCTGCCATGTCATCAAGCGCGCTGGCGGTCTCGGACAACGCATAGCGGCCCGAGATGTGCGGCTTGACCTTGCCTTCGGCCATCCAGCCCAGCAGCTGGCGCATGGCTTGCATGTTGGCCTTCGGTTCACGCTTGGCAAACTCGCCCCAGAACACGCCCATCAGCGAGGCGCCCTTGAGCAGCGTGAGGTTGAGCGGCAGCTTGGGAATCTCGCCATTGGCAAAGCCCACCACGAGGTAGCGGCCGCGCCAGCCAATCGAGCGGAAGGCCGGCTCGGCGTAGATGCCGCCCACGGGGTCGTATATCACGTCCGGGCCCTTGCCATCGGTGGCGGCCTTGATCGCCTCGCGCAAGTCCTCGGTGGAATAGTTGATTGTGGCGTCGGCCCCATGCGCGCGGCACACGGCCAGCTTTTCCTCGCTCGAGGCCGCCGCGATCACGCGCGCACCCAGCGCCTTGCCGATTTCAATGGCGGCCAGGCCCACGCCGCCGGCCGCGCCCAGCACCAGCATGGTTTCGCCTGCCTTGAGGGCCGCACGGTCCACCACCGCGTGGTGCGAGGTGCCATAGGTGAGGGTGATGGCCGCTGCCGTATCGAAGTCCATTCCCGGCGGCATGGGCATGATGGCCTGGGCCGGGGCCAGCACCTGCTGGGCAAAGCCGCCCTGCGCAATGAAGGCAATCACCTTGTCGCCCACATTGACGTGGCTGACGCCGTCGCCCACGGCGCGCACCACGCCCGACACTTCGCTGCCCGGTGTAAATGGCAGCTCCGGCTTGAACTGGTACTTGCCCTGGATGATGAGCACGTCAGGGAAATTGACGCCGGCCGCCATCACGTCAATGGCCACCTGGCCCGCGCCCGGTACCAGGTCTTCCAGCTCTTCCACCACCAGTGTGTCCGGCAATCCCCACGCTTTGCAAACTACGGCTTTCATTTGGCGTCTCCCTGTTGTGTTTTGCGAAAATAGTACGACCGTTTCTTTTTTGATTATGCCTGACTTTTCGCGATCTGGCCAAGCCTTCCTTGCCCATTTGCGCGTACGCAAAGCGGTGAGTGACGAGCTTGTTAAAGTCAACGACGCGAGCGCGCCAGTTAGCATTTTGGAAAGGGAGGCTGAAATGGCAATCCGTTACGGCTGTTTCTTCAGTTATGCGCATGGCCGCCACGAACTCATGAACAAGTTCAAGACGGCCATGTCGGAGGCCATCAGCTGCTACCTGGAGCCGCACCTCGACAACGAAGACGAATTATTCATCGACACCGAACAGCTCGGCGGTGGCGACGACATCGATCGCCGCATTGCCCGTGCCATGTGTGAAAGCGTGGCCATGATCCTCATCTACACGCCCAAGTACGAGGCGCACGGCTACACCCGGCGCGAGTACGAGGCCATGCGCATGCTCGAGCAGGAACGCGGCCAGTGGTATCCCATGCCCAGCCAGCTGATCATTCCAGTGATCATGACCATGCACCCGGCCCGGCTGCCGCCGCAAATCACATCGAGTTTCTACGTGGATTTTTCGCATTTCACCATGGCGACGACTGACCTCAAGGCCAATCCCGAATTCCTGCCGGGCATCCAGAGGATTGTCGAACGCATCGTGCTGCACTACCAGTGCCAGAAAAAATTCACGCCGGTGGGTCATGACTGCAACCAATTCGTGCTCCCCGATGTCCCACCTGAATGGCGCGATCTGCCCGATCTTGCCTTCCCCAAAAAATAATAAGGAGCACCAATGGAAATCAAACGACTGTCGCTTCCGCCCATTAATGCGCCGGGCCAGGTGACAAGCTTTTACGCTTACGAAAGCGGTGTGGCGCGCAGTGTTGCGCTGTCCAATACCGCCGTCGTGCTGGCGGGGCGCAACAACGGCACCAGTCCGGTGCTCATGATCGACTGGGACACCGAGGCGCCGGGCCTGCATCACCACTTCGGCCGCGGCGGGCAGCACGATGGGCTGGTGGAATATTTCCAGGCCTGCCGCGACTATCTGGCCACGCTGGGCCGCACCTCGGCCGCGCCGGAAGACACGGCCCTGGCACGCCAGGTGCTCGAGGCCGTGGACTGGGAACCGTACGTGGAGCGGGTGGACGAGAGCCGTCCCCTGTATCTCATGCGCGCGGGCCGCTTTGACGACACCTATGGCGAACGGGCTGCCCAGATGGACTGGGACGGCCTGTTCCAGGCCTGTCCGGCCCTGTTCCGCCAGTTTGGCGAGCACCTGGCGCGGCGCTTCCGCCATGTCCTGATCGATGCGCGCAGCGGCCGCTCGGCCGTGGCCAGCATCTGCACCACCTTGCTGCCGGCCAGGCTGGTGGCCGTGTTCACGCCCAACCAGCGCAGCGTGGAAGGGGTGTGCGGCGTGATCGAGCGCGCCGTCGAGTACCGCTGCAGCCACGAACATGCGCAGCAGCCCTTGCTGGTGTACCCCTTGCCCTCATCGATTGACAGTGCCGACTGCGAGCGGCGCGCCCTGTGGCGCCGTGGCGACGCCTGGCGCAACATCGCGGGCTACCAGAGCGTGTTCGAAGCACTCATGCGCAAGAGTTACAGCCTGGCCAGCGTATCGCTGGACAGTTATTTTGACGAAGTGCAGCTGCAGCAGACCGCTGCCATCGCCGGTGGCGACCATCTCGCACTCGCCCCGCGCCGCGACAGCGACCGCTTTTCGCTGGCGCGCACCGTGGACGCCCTGCTTGAGTGGCTCGAAGAAGGCAGGTTCCCTTGGCAGTCACTGACCGAAGTACGCCTGACGGGCGCCATTGCCGCCGCGCGCGCGCTGGACCATCGCGCCAGCGACAATGCCGTGGCCGTGCCGCTGGCCCGCCACCTGCACGAACTGGGCTGCCTGCAGCGCGACCAGCGCTGCTTTGCCCAGGCAATTGCCTGCTTTGAAGAGAGCTTGTCCATGCGCCAGCACGTGCTCGGCGACGAACACGGCGACACCCGTGCCAGCCGGGCCGAGCTGGCCGCCATGCTGCGCGACAGCGGCAAGCTGGCCGAGGCAGGATTTCTCCACGAATTGCTGTACGAAGACTGCTACCGCCTGCTTGGCGCCGACCACCCCGACACGCTGGCCGCGCGTGCTGCACTGGCAGCGACCTTGTCGGCACTGGGCGAACACGAGCGCGCGCTGGCCCTGCATGAGCAGGTCGTCAGCAGTGCCGAACGCCTGTATGGCAGCAACAGCGCCGCCACCTTCGACAGCCTGGCGGGACGGGCCCGGGCCCTGGCCGCCGGCGGCGAGCCGGGCCGCGCGCGCATGGTCTACGAACGCGTGCTGGAAGGGCGCGAGCGCCTGCTTGGCAGCGAACACACGGCCACCCTCGATTGCGCCAGCGAGCTGGCGCTGGTGCTGTACCACATGGGCGAACATCACCATGCCCGCAAGCTGCAGCAGGATGTGGTGGCCGCGCGCGAGCGCCATTGCGGCCACGACCACCCCCTTACGCTGCAGGCGCGGGCGCAGCTGGCACAGACCCTGGCCGGGCAGCGCGACATCGCCAGCGCGCGCGATGTGCTGCAGGCGCTGTCGGCGGGGCGCGAGCGGGCGCTGGGCAACGAGCACCCCGATACCCTGTCGAGCCAGCTGCAACTGGCCGCAGCCCTGGGCGAGAGCGGCCAGCATGATGCGGCCCGCCTGCTGCAGCAACAGGTGGTGGCCCTGCAGGAAAAAATGCATGGCAGCCATGACTCTTTGACACTGGAGAGCAAGAAGGCGCTGGCAGCGACCTTGTCGCACCAGGGCCACAGCGTCGATGCGCGGCGCCTGGAAGACGCGGTGCTCGACGGCGCGGCCCGGCTCGACGGCTATCCGGCCATGGCATCGGGTCCCCATGATTCCCACGCGGCGGCGGCCGGCCTGCGCCAGGCCATCGAGCAGCAGCGCGACCACCTGGGCCAGGCGGAAACGCTCAGCCAGAAGCTGCAGCAATTGCAACAGCTGATCGATAACCGCAGCGAACGCGAAGCGCGCGAACTGGCCGACAGCCTGCGCAAGTTCGTGCTCAAGCCGGGCGCTTCGCATCCCTTGCGGCTGCAAGGCGTTGAGCTGATCAAGCAAGTGTATCTGCGGGACAACGACAAGGATGCCTTGCTGTCTTTCACGCAAGACCAGGTATCCGCCCTGCAGGAAGCACTCAAGGAAGCGGCCAACGGACGCCCCATGAGCACCTTGTGAGCGCTGCCGGGCAAGAATTTGTGCGCATCGGCGAGCGATCCAACCGTTGCTTCAGGTAAAATCGCTGCATGAGAATTCTTATCAGTAATGACGACGGCTATCTCGCGCCGGGACTGGCGGCGCTGGTCGATGCCATGGCCTCGATCGCCGATATTGTCGTCGTCGCGCCTGACAGCAACCGCTCGGGTGCGTCCAATTCCCTGACGCTGGACCGCCCCCTGTCGATTTACCAGGCGGCCAACGGATTCTATTTTGTCAACGGCACCCCCAGCGACTGTGTGCACGTGGCCCTGACCGGCATGCTCGACTTCCGACCCGACCTGGTCGTGTCCGGCATTAACAATGGCCAGAACATGGGCGACGACACCCTGTATTCCGGCACCGTGGCTGCCGCCACCGAGGCTTATCTGTTCGGCATCCCGGCAATCGCCTTTTCGCAAGTGCATCATGGCTGGGAGCATGTCGACAGTGCCGCGCGCCTGGCGCGCGATATCGTGCTGCGCCGCTTTGACGCGCTGCCGTCGCCCTATCTGCTCAACGTCAACATTCCCAATTTGCCGTATGAAGCGCTGGGGAAATGGATCCCGACCCGGCTGGGCCGCCGTCACCAGGCCGAACCCGTCATCCGTGCCAAGGACCCGCGCGGGCGCGATATTTACTGGATCGGCCCGCCGGGCGGCTGCTTCGATGGCGCCGAAGGCACCGATTTCCATGCCACCGCAAATGGACATGTATCGATCACCCCCTTGCAGGTGGACCTGACCCACAAGACCCAGCTTGAACTGCTGGCCCGGGGCCTGGCATGACGGACAAGCGCAGCACTTTTCCGCTGCCGCTGTCGTCGGTGACCGGCAACGGCAACCAGCCCGGCAGCAAGCCCGGCATCTATGCGCCGGCCAAGGTGGCCACGCCCCAGACCGCCACCCGCAATGCGGCCCACACGGCCGTCATCCAGCCGTATAGTGCGCCCGTGCGCGCCGCCTCGCCTTCCAAATCGCACAGTCAGGCCATGGCGCGCGCCCAGCCGGCGCCGATCGCGTCGCCGCGCCCGGACCTGATGGTGTCGGACGCGATCCGGCGTGCCATGGTGGCGCGCGTGGCCAAACAGGGCGTGCAGGACAGCATGGTGCTGGGCGCGCTGGAGGCGGTGCCGCGCCACCGCTTCATTGACGAGGCGCTCTCGGCCCAGGCATATATTGACGCTTCCTTGCCGATTGGCCATAGCCAGACCATTTCCCAGCCCTATATCGTGGGGCGCATGATTGAAGTGATGCGCAATGGCGGCAAGCTGGGCCGGGTGCTGGAAATCGGCACCGGCTGCGGCTATCAGGCAGCCGTGCTGTCCTGCCTGGCGCAAGATGTGTACTCGATCGAGCGCATCAAGCCGCTGCACGAACTGGCCAAGAACAACCTGCGCCCCATGCGCATCCCCAATCTGCGCCTGCACTACGGCGATGGCATGCTCGGACTGCCGCAGGCGGCGCCCTTTGACGGCATCATTCTCGCTGCCGCGGGTCTGGAAGTGCCGCAGGCGCTGCTGGACCAGCTGGCCATCGGGGCGCGCCTGGTGGCGCCGGTGGGCGAGCGCGTACAGCATCTCCAGCTCATCACCCGCATCGGCAAGGCCGAATGGACCACGGAAACGCTGGAAGGCTGCCATTTCGTGCCCCTGCGCTCCGGCACCATCTGATTGTCCGCTTGACGCCGGGTGCCGCTTGCGCGCCCGAACCGTCCTATATAATGTTGAGATGAAACGAATAAGCCATATTTCCCTCCTGATCATCGCGCTTGGCCTGCTCAGCGCCTGCACCAGTAGTCAGCGCCGCGCTCCGGTGGTCGAACGCAGTCCCCACACCCGTACCATTCCTCCTGCTGCGCCCGAGGCCAAGGATGAGCGCGGATTTTATACCGTCAAAAAGGGCGATACCCTGCTGCGCATCGCGCTGGACTATGGCCAGAATTACCGCGACCTGGTCACGTGGAACAACCTGTCCAATCCGAATGACATCAAGGTGGACCAGGTGCTGCGCGTGGCGCCGCCCGAACAGGTGGCCGGGGTGCAGACCATGCCCGTGCTGACCCCGCCGCCAAGCGAAAAAGTGCAGCCGCCCATTCCCAAGAAGACCAGTCCCAAGGGCGAAAAGCGCCCTTATTCGGATGCGGCCCTGGCCGACCTGCGCGGCGACGGCGCCCCCAAGGAGCCGCGCGCGGCCGACAAGAATGATGCGCCCGATGCGCCACCGGCCAGGCCCGTGGCCAGTGCCACGCCGGGCGCGATTGCACCGGGCGCGGTGGTGACTGCCACCGACGATGAAAAGCTCAGCTGGATGTGGCCGGCCAACGGCAAGATTGTTGCCACCTTCGATGAAGGCAAGAACAAGGGCATCGACATTGCCGGGCGCGCGGGCCAGCAGGTCATGGCTGCCGGTGCCGGTAAAGTCATGTATGCGGGCAGTGGCATCCGCGGTTATGGTAATCTGGTGATTGTGAAGCACAGCAATAGCCTGTTGTCTGCCTACGCCCACAACCGCAGCATCGTGGTCAAGGAAGGCGACACGGTGAGCAAGGGCCAGGTCATCGCCGAGATGGGAGATTCGGACGCCGATTCGGTCAAACTGCATTTCGAGATTCGCCAGCAGGGCAAGCCCGTTGATCCGACGAGGTTCTTGCCCAGCCGTTAGTCTGGCCGTAGTTCGCCGGTTACCGGGGTCCAAGATGACGCATTCGCCGCACCAGTTTGATGAAGATGCCGCTTCGGAAGATGCCATGCTGGACGCTGGCGCAGCGGGCGATGATTTTCCCGACCCGCCGCTGGACGATGCCGACATTGGCGATGACGAGGCGCCCGGCCCCGGCGTGCCGGCCGTCGGCGGCCCGGCCCTGGAGAGTGTCGACGAACTGAAAAAGGTCCTGGCTGCCGAACTGTCCACCGACGCCACCCAGCACTACCTGAACCAGATCGGCACCCGGCCACTGCTCACCCCGGCCCAGGAAGTGCACTATGCCACCCTGGCCAAGGCCGGCGACTTCCCGGCCCGCCAGACCATGATCGAGCATAACCTGCGCCTGGTGGTCTCCATTGCCAAGCACTACATCAACCGCGGCGTGGTCCTGCTTGACATGATCGAGGAGGGCAATATTGGCCTCATGCGGGCGATCGACAAGTTCGAGCCCGAGCGCGGCTTTCGCTTTTCCACATACGCCACCTGGTGGATCCGCCAAAGCATCGAGCGTGCCATCATGAACCAGGCACGCACCGTGCGCCTGCCGGTGCACATGGTCCGTGAGCTCAACCAGGTGCTGCGCGCCAAATACCATCTCGAAGCCCAGCACCACGACGGCAAGGATGCCAGCGCCGAAGACATCGCCCACCTGGTCGGACGCCCGGTGGAAGAGGTACAGGACATCCTGGCCCTGTCCGAACACGCCACGTCACTCGACGCACCGCTCGACAACGATCCCCAGTCCAGCCTCATGGACCTGCTGCCATGCGAATCGGAGGACAGTCCCGACGCCCGCGCCGAGCAGCACGAAATGACGCTGCTGGTACGCGACTGGCTCACCCGCCTGCCGGACAAACAGCGCATTGTCGTGATGCGCCGTTTCGGGCTCGATAACGATGATCCGGCCACGCTGGAAACGCTGGCCGAAGAGATGGGCGTAACGCGCGAACGCGTGCGCCAGATCCAGCAGGAAGCACTCGTCAAGCTTAAACGGGCCATGGCCGCCCGTGGCGTGGTGCGCGATTCGCTGTTATGATGCTGCGGGCTGACGCACTCCCAGCCTTCCCCTGACTCCCTTTTTCGCTCTCATTGCACGCCCGCGCGCGTGGTTTTCGCTATGCACGACACCATCATCGACATCAAATCCCTCGACATGGACGCCCGCGGCGTCGGCCACCTCGCCAACGAGGACGGCTCGCCCGGCAAGGTGATTTTTGTCGAAGGGGCGCTGCCCGGCGAGCAAGTGAGCTACCAGACCTTCAAGAAAAAGAAGAACTGGGAAGCGGCGCGCATGACGGTGCTGCACAAGGCCTCGTCGATGCGGGTTGCGCCTTACTGCCCCCATTTTGACTATTGCGGCGGCTGCTCCATGCAGCACCTGGAACCCTCGGCCCAGGTGGCGATGAAACAGCGCGTCCTGGAAGACAACCTGTGGCACATCAGTAAAGTCAAGGCCGAGAACATCATGCGGCCCATGTACGGGCCTACCTGGGGTTACCGCTACCGCGCGCGCCTGTCGGTGCGCCACGTGGTCAAGAAGGGCACGGTGCTGGTGGGCTTTCACGAGAAGCGTTCGCCCTTTGTGGCCGACATCAGCGACTGCAAGATCCTGCCGCCGCACGTGGCGGCCATGCTGCTGCCGCTGCGCGCCCTCATCGGCGCCCTGAGCATATTCGACCAGGTGCCGCAGATTGAAGTGGCCATTGGCGAAGAGACGGTGGCGCTGGTACTGCGCATCATGGCGCCTCTGGCTGCGGCTGACGAAGTGCTGCTCAAGGCCTTTGCCGACCAGTGGAACATTCAATGGTGGCTCCAGACCAAGGGTCCGGAAACGGCGGCGCCTTACTATCCGCTGGACCGCGAACTGTATTACACGCTGCCCGAGTTTGGCGTGAAGATGCCGTTCAAGCCGGTCGACTTCACCCAGGTCAACCACATGATCAACCGCGTGCTGGTGGCCAAGGCGCTCAATTTGCTGGAGGTGCAGCCGACCGACCGCGTGGCCGACCTGTTCTGCGGCCTTGGCAACTTCACGCTGCCGCTGGCCACCCAGGCGCGTGAAGTGGTGGGCATCGAAGGCAGCACCACGCTCACCGAACGGGCGCTGTTGAATGCCCGCGCCAATGGCCTGTCGGACAAGACCACCTTCTCGACGCGCAACCTGTTCGAGGTCACGGTGGAAGACCTGGTCGCCCTCGGCAAATTCGACCGCATGCTGATCGACCCGCCGCGCGATGGCGCCATGGCCCTGTGCCAGGCCCTGGCCGGCCTGCGCGCCACGCTTCCGGAGCTGCTCCCGAGCCGCATCGTGTACGTGTCCTGCAGCCCGTCCACGCTGGCGCGCGACGCCGGCATCCTCACGCACGAAGGCGGCTATGTGCTCAAGAAGGCGGGCGTGGTCAACATGTTCCCGCATACCTCGCACGTGGAATCGATGGCGGTGTTTGATAAGATTAATAATATATAAATCAATATGTTATGCGCAAAGGCGACGAAAGAACCGCGTCTCCCAAATTGACGGGATTGTCTCCCATAAATTTAAAGTGGGAACATGAAGACCAAAGATACTGTCCAGCCGGGCTTTTTGCTGACCGCTCACAGTATCGACGCCGCCCTCAAGACAGGGCGGCGTCGTCTCTACTGCGTCGAATGCAAGGGACTGGAACTCACCCAGCGCCAACGAGCCAAGCCCCAGTTCCACGATTACTGGAAAGATTGAGGCGGCCAGACCCCCAGGAACTGCCGGTCTGGCTGGGCGAATACGACAAGCACACGCCGCATCTCCTTGCCGTGGTGAGAAAGCTGTGGGAGCAGGCGCATACGCTGCGCAAAGCAGGCGAGCCGGTGTTGCTCGCATACCCAGTCGTTTTAGAAGTTGCTTGAGGTATACCCATTGAGAACCGACCTCTACAGCGAAGTTCGCATGTATCGCTTACGGAGACATTCGTCTCCCAATAGGAGTCAAACGTCTCTTTTTGTGATACAATTTCCCAATGCTCGCAGATTTCCTACTTGGCCAATTCCGTACACGTGTACTGTCGGCCCTACTATTACACCCTGATACAGCATGGCATGTCAGGGAGCTCGCGCGTCGTCTTGATGCTCTGCCGGGTAGTATTAATCGGGAATTGGTCAAGTTGGCAGACGTGGGCATCCTGTCGCGGCAGCACATCGGCAATCAGGTTCACTATCGTGCCAACCGTGACTGTCCTGTGTTTGATGAACTTGCCAGCCTCTTGCGCAAGACCTCGGGGATGGCCTCAGTGTTGACAGAGGCCCTTCAGCCTTTGGCTGACCACATCCAATGCGCGGTCATATTTGGCTCGGTTGCGCGAGGTGAAGAGACGGCCCATTCGGACGTGGACGTGCTTGTTTTGGGGGACATCGGTTTCGGTGATGTAATCGAGGCTCTGCATCCTGCGCAGGATGTAGTGCGGCGCGAAATTAACCCGGTTGTCTACAAAACAGAGGACTTCTGTGCGAAGCTTGCCTCGAACAACACATGGGCGCGTGAAGTAGTTGAGAAGTCTAAACTTTTTCTAATCGGGAATGCAGATGACTTTGCAAAACTTGTTGGCCATCCAGAGTCTCGTTGAGTTCACGGCCCAGCGTGAAGACATTCAGCGTCTGTTGCTTGCGGCTGAACGAAATCTCAACGATGCTGCCGTAACAGCCATCAGTGACGAGAACCGTTTTGATGCTGCATACAAATGCGTGATGCAGTGTGCAATGGCCAGCCTGATGGCAAATGGCTATCGCACCTCAACCAGCAAGCCCGGTCATCACCAGACGGCGATTCAGGCTTTGAGGTTGACAGTCGGCCTGGATGCGAAGAAGGTCGTGGTGCTCGATGGCCTGCGCAAGCAGCGCAACATCAACGACTATGACGGTGACCCTATCAGTCCGACAGTGGTCGAGGAATGTCAGAAGCAGGCCGGCATGCTGTTGACTTATGTCCGCGAATGGCTCAAGGCCAACCACCCGGACTTCTGTTAAGATGAGCCAAGGGATGGGTACGCTCTAAGCCTTGCTCAAATGTCTCCCAATCCAGGTGCTTTGTCTCCCATGATGTAACGGTTAGCTTATGCAATAGTCGTTACTAAACAGTGAGATACAAGTATTTGCGCCATGTTCCCGCACAAGGGGGGCGATTCCCATGCCAGGCTCGATTGTGCGCATGGCCAAGGTGGTGAGGCGACTGGCGCCGTCACCAGGCTCTGCGAAGCCACGCAAAAAAAAGCGGGCGACATGCGCAAGCCTTTGCCTTGTGCCATACTTGCATCTTCCATAACGGGAGGAACATGGCTTTCGAGATCCAGTTGCGGCCCTGCGTGGCCGGCGATGCAGAGGCGCTCGCCCTGATCGGCAGTGCGACGTTTGTGGAGACGTATGCCGATGTGCTACCCGGCCCGCACATCATTGCCCACTGCAGGAAGGCGCACAGCCAGGCGCAGTACAGCGCGTGGCTGGCCGACCCCGCCTACCAGATATGGCTGGCCGAGCTGCAGCCCAACGGTTCGCCGGTCGGCTTCATGGTGGTGGGGCCGCCCGACCTGCCCATGGAGACCACGGACGCCGACCTTGAAATCAAACGCATCTACCTGCTCAGCAAGTTCCAGGGCAAGGGCAGCGGGCGGCGCATGGTGGAAGCGGCAGCCGCCCATGGTGCCAGCCGCAAGGCCGCCCGGCTGCTGCTGGGCGTCTACACCAGGAACCACCCGGCCATTGCCTTTTACCAGCGCACCAGCTTTGGCATTGTTGGCAGCCGCACCTTCAACGTGGGCGGCCACGATTACGACGACCACATCATGGGCCGCCTGCTCTGAGCGGCCCCGGGAGACCTATGCTCAACGCTGCCGCTGTCATACTCTGCCTGCTCGCCATTGCCCATTCGGTGCTGGGCGAGCGCTACATCATCACCCGATTGCTGCGCCGGGACGAGGTCCCCAAGCTATTTGGCAGCAATGTCTTTACCAAGCAGACCCTCCGCTACTGCTGGCACCTGACCACGGTGCTGGGCCTGGGCATGGCCTTGCTGCTGGTGCAAATCGAAAATGGGCAGGGTACGCCGGCCGTGGTGCAGACACTGGCGGTCACGCTGCTGGCCGCGAGCGTCCTGGCAATCGTCGTCACGCGCGCACGTCACCTGTCGTGGGTGGGGTTCGTGATGGCCGGCGTCATCTGCATCCGCTACGCCGGGATGCCAACTTTGTAGGGGCAGGCATGGATCGCGACCTCAGCTGTACTTGTGGCCGTCTGCGCGGCAAACTCAGTAACACGGAGCAATGCACGCGCATCAAGTGCTATTGCGATGATTGCCAAGCCTTTGCCGTATTCCTGGGCAAGCCGGAACAGGTGCTGGACGCCGAGGGCGGCTCTGACATTGTCCTTGCCCATCCGCGGCAGCTGAGCGTGACCGAGGGCGCCGGAGCGCTGGCCTGCATGTCCCTGTCGGACAAGGGCATGTTGCGCTGGTACGCGGCCTGTTGCAATTGTCCCATTGGTAATACGACACGCAACAGGAAGCTGGCCTTTGTGGGCTTGAGCAGCGCCTTTGTCGCCGCCACGCCGCAAGCCATGGATGCCGGCTTCGGCCCGGTCCGGATGCTGGGCTACACCGAACACGCATGGCGACCGGTGCCGGCGCGGCGCTGGCGTGACCTGCTGCCAACGCTGCAATTTGGCGTCAAGCTGCTCAAGGCGCGCCTGTCGGGCAGTTACCGCAACACGCCGTTTTTTGACGCGGCGGCGGCGCCCGTCGTGGCGCCGGTTGTCCTCAGCCCGGCCGAGCGCGCGGCGCTGGCCCGGCCGCGCCCATAAAAAAAGCCGACCCGCAGGTCGGCTTTTTCTCTAGCAACAAACTTAGTCGTTGTTGCCACCCAGACCCAGCAGGCTGAGCAGGTGCGAGAAGATCAGGTACACGTCCAGGTACAGGGCCGTGGCAGCGCGGATGTAATTGGTCTCGCCGCCGTTGACGATCTTTTGCACGTCATACAGGATGTAGGCCGAAAAGATACCAATGGCCATAACCGAGATGACGATCGACAGCGCCGGCATCTGGAACACGAAGTTCGCCAGCGACGCCAGGATCAGCACGATCACGCCGGCAAACAGCCACTTGCCCATCATGGAGAAGTCGCGCTTGGACACGGTGGCGATCGATGCCATCACTGCCAGTACCGAAGCGGTACCGCCAAAGGCCATCATGATCAGCGAGGCGCCGTTGGAAAAGCCCAGCGTGCGGGTGAGCAGGGGCGTGAGCCACAAGCCCATGAAGAATGTAAAGCCGAGCAGCATGACCACGCCCATGGCCGAATCCTTGGTCTTTTCAATGGCGTACATGAAGCCCCAGGCAATGGCCAGGAACAGGATGAAGCCCATGAAGCCGCCAGGAATTGGCAGATTGAACATGACACCCATGGTTGCGCCCAGCACTGTCGGGATCATCGACAGAGCCAGCAGCCAGTAAGTGTTACGCAGGACGCGCTGGCGCACATCCGTCACCGGCATGGCCGGGGTGTATTGTTTATCGAAACTAACTGACATAGTGCCTCCGTAGATAAAAAATGACGCTTTCGTAAAGAATAGCACGGCTGGCGAAAACGGTGCAGAATTGCCGCCAATGCCCACTCTTTGCCGGCGCCACTCTAGCACTTCCCTCTCCCCCGGTGCAATATCCTTCAAATGGGGTGTTCTATGGTAAAATTCAAGGTTGATTGAGTCTTACACTCGACATTAAACCTTTCTTTTTATTGGAGTTTTTACAAATGGCAATCGAACGCACCCTGTCGATCATCAAACCAGACGCAGTTGCAAAAAACGTCATCGGCCAAATCTATAGCCGTTTCGAAGGCGCTGGCCTGAAGATCGTCGCTGCACGCATGATGCACCTGTCGCGCGCTGAAGCAGAAGGCTTCTACGCCGTACACGCTGCCCGTCCTTTCTTCAAGGACCTGGTCGACTTCATGATCTCCGGCCCAGTCATGGTGCAAGCCCTGGAAGGCGAGAACGCGATTGCCAAGCACCGCGACCTGATGGGCGCGACCGATCCGAAGAAGGCAGAAAAAGGCACCATCCGCGCCGATTTCGCTGACTCCATCGACGCCAACGCCGTTCACGGTTCCGACGCTGCCGAAACCGCAGCCGTGGAAATCGCTTACTACTTCCCAGCCCTGAACGTGTATTCGCGTTAATTCGCGTGAATGACTGGCGTCAGCGGCTTTGGCCGGCTGACGGCAAGATGCAGCAACCGCTTGCCCCTGGCTCCAGGCCCCGGCAAGCGGGCTTTTGAACCAACCGGGATTACTATGACGACCCTCACCAACCTGCTGGACTTCGATCCCGCGCAACTCGTCGCTTATTGCGCCGAATTGGGTGAGAAGCCGTTTCGCGCCAAGCAATTGCAGCGCTGGATACACCAGTTCGGCGCCAGCGATTTCAATGCCATGACCGACCTGGCCAAATCCTTGCGCGACAAGCTGGCCACGCGCGCCGAAGTGCGCTCGCCGGCCGTCATCAGCGACAACACGTCCAGCGACGGCACCCGCAAGTGGCTGGTGGATGTGGGCAACGGCAATGCCGTGGAAACCGTGTTCATTCCGGAAGAAAACCGCGGCACGCTGTGCATTTCCACCCAGGCCGGCTGCGCCGTGAACTGCCGGTTCTGCTCCACCGGCAAGCAAGGCTTCAACCGCAATCTGACAGTGTCGGAAATCATCGGCCAGTTGTGGATGGCGGAATTTGAACTGCGCAAAACCCGTGGCATCGAGCCTGGCCCCAAGGGCGAGCGCCAGATCACCAATGTGGTCATGATGGGCATGGGCGAGCCGCTGCTCAACTTTGAGCCGACCGTCACCGCCCTCAAGCTCATGCTCGACGACAACGCTTACGGCTTGTCGCGCCGCCGCGTCACCCTGTCCACCTCGGGCGTGGTGCCCATGATGGACAAGCTGAGCCAGGAAGTGCCGGTGGCCCTGGCCGTGTCGCTGCACGCGTCCAACGACCCGCTGCGCGACGGCCTGGTGCCGCTCAATAAAAAATATCCGCTGCGCGAACTCATGGCGGCCTGCCGCCGCTACCTCGAATTCGCACCGCGCGACTTCATCACGTTTGAATACTGCATGCTCGACGGCGTCAACGACAGCGACGAGCATGCGCGCGAACTGGTGGCCCTGGTCAACGACCCGGTCGTGGGCGTGTCCTGCAAGTTCAACCTGATTCCCTTCAATCCCTTCCCGGAGTCGGGCTTGCTGCGTTCCAAGAATCCCCGGATCAAGGCCTTTGCCCAGGTGCTCATGGATGCCGGCATTGTGACCACCATCCGCAAGACCCGCGGCGACGATATCGACGCCGCCTGTGGCCAATTGGCCGGCGAAGTGCAGGACCGTACCCGCGTGCAGGAGCGCATGGAAAAAATGGCTGAATATAAAGCTAAGTTTGGCGCCGATTTCGGGCGCATTGTGGAGATCCGCTCGTGACGGCGCGGCGCGCCTCGCCCCTGGCGCTGCTGCTGTGCGCGGCCCTGCTGGGCGCCTGCGCCGGGACCGGCAAGCAGCCGCTGCCAGGCACCTCCAGTACCGAACTGAAAACCGCGTCCGACGCCACCGATACCGACAAGCTGGCCTCGATCCGGCTTGAACTGGCCATTGGCTACTACCAGACCGGCAATTACGATGTCGCCCTCGACGAAGTGAAAAAGGCCCTGGCCGCCAGCCCCGACCTGGCCGATGCCTATGGGGTGCGGGCCTTGATCTACACCGCCATGGATGAAATGGTGCTGGCCGACGAAAACTACCAGCGCGCCATGCGCCTGGCACCGAACAATCCGGAGCTACGCAACAACTACGGCTCCTTCCTGTGCCAGAACGGCCGCTACGACCAGGGCCTCGCCCAGTTTCAGGCGGCCCTCAGCAATCCCCGCTACCATTCGCCCGTCAAGGCCATGGTCAACGCCGGGGGCTGTGCCAATCTGGCCAAGAAATTTGACCTGGCCGAGCGCTATTTTCTCGAGGCCCAGAAGCTCGAGCCGGAACTGCCGGCCATTTTTTCCGGCCTGGCCCGGGTGTACTTCCAGCGGCGCGACTACCAGCGCGCCGGATTTTTTATCAACCGCCTGACGCAGCTAAGCAAGCTCGATACGCTGTCAGCCGATGTACTGTGGCTGGCGATCCGGATCGAACGCAAGCTCGGGAACCGCCCCCTGGAGACCAGCCTGGTCACCCAGCTGAGCCGCCGCTTCCCGAACTCGGCCGAGTTTGCCGCGTTCCAGCGTGGTGCATACGATGAGTGAGACAGGAACCACAATGAGTGCAGATCGGGTAGACCAGCCGGTGCCGAACCACGGTATTCCGGGCAAGACCCTTGCGGCCGAGCGCGAAGCGCTGGGCTGGACAGTGGAACAGGTAGCCGACCAGCTCAAGCTGGCCGTGCGCCAGGTAGTCGCGCTGGAAGAGGGTGATTACGCCAGCTTGCCGGGACCGGCCGTGGTGCGCGGCTTCGTGCGCGCGTACGCCAAGATCGTCAAGCTCGACGCGGCGCCCCTGGTGGCCCAGATCGCGCTGGATACGGGCGAAACGGGCGATACCATGTCGACGGCGCCGCGCCGCGACAGCAAGCCGGCCACTTTTTCCCAGTCGCGTTTTCCAACCAATGGCAAGCGCTCCAGCAAGATGCCGCTGCTCGCCATCGGCGGCGTAGTGTTGCTGGTGGCAGCGGCTGCCGGTGCCTGGCAGGCCGGCCTGATCCCGTCTTCGCTGGTGGCGCGCACCGCGCCGGCAGCGCCCGCCGCCGGCGACGCGGTGCTGACACCATTGCCCCCGCCTGTGCAGGACGGCACGCTTACCGCTCCGGCGCCCGCTGCCGTGCCGGCCGATGCCCATCCGCCCGTGATCAACAATGCCGTGCCACTCATTTCGGTGCCGCCGGCCACCCAGCCGGGCGGCACGGCGCCGGTCCCCGGTACCACGCCCGCCGCCCCGGCCGCCGGCGTGCCTGCTGCGGCCGCCCCTGGCGCCCCTGCCGCGGCTCAGGATGCCCTGGTGCTGTCGGTGCGCGAAGACTCCTGGATCGAGGTGCGTCCGGCTCAAAAAGGCCGTCCCCTGTTCTCGGGCCTGGTCAAGGCAGGCACCATTGAAACCGTCACGGTCAAGGAGCCGGTCATGCTCGTCGTTGGCAAGCCCGCTGCCGTCAGCGCCACCCTGCGCGGCGCCCCGGTCGCGCTGCCGGAAGCGCCGGGCGGCCGCGTGGCCCGCATCAACCTTCAGTAAAGCAGGCCCGTAACATGTCTTCATCGAATTTAGCGATTCCTTCCGGCCCCCTGGCGCGCCGCAACAGCCGCAGCGTGCTCGTGTCGCACGGCGAACGCAAGGTGTGGGTGGGCGGCGACGCCCCGGTGGTGGTGCAGTCCATGACCAATACCGATACCGCCGATGTGATCGGCACTGCCATCCAGGTCAAGGAACTGGCGCGCGCCGGCTCTGAAATCGTGCGTATCACGGTCAACAATCCCGAGTCGGCCGCCGCCGTGCCTTACATCCGCGAGCAGCTCGACCGCATGGATATCGACGTGCCGCTGGTGGGCGACTTCCATTACAACGGCCACACGCTGCTGCGCGATTATCCGGACTGCGCGCGCGCACTGTCGAAGTACCGCATCAATCCCGGCAATGTGGGGCAGGGCGCCAAGCGCGACACCCAGTTTGCCCAGATGATCGAAATGGCCGCGCTGTACGACAAGCCGGTACGCATCGGGGTGAACTGGGGCAGCCTGGACCAGGCCCTCCTGGCGCGCATCATGGATGAAAACGCGCTGCGCGAGCAGCCCTGGAGCGCCCAGGCCGTCATGTACGAGGCGCTCATCACCTCGGCCATTGAAAACGCCGTGCGCGCCGAAGAGCTGGGCCTGGCGCGCGACAAGATCATCCTGTCGTGCAAGGTCTCGGGCGTGCAGGACCTGATCGCCGTGTACCGCGAACTGGCGCGCCGCTGCGACTATCCGCTGCACCTGGGCCTGACCGAAGCGGGCATGGGCAGCAAGGGCATCGTCGCCTCCACGGCGGCGCTGTCGGTACTGCTGCAGGAAGGCATTGGCGACACCATCCGCATTTCGCTCACGCCCGAACCGGGCGGCGACCGCACGCGCGAAGTGATCGTGGGCCAGGAAATCTTGCAGACCATGGGCCTGCGCAAGTTCGCACCGATGGTCATCGCCTGCCCGGGCTGCGGGCGCACCACCTCCACCACGTTCCAGGAACTGGCCGACAATATCCAGAGCTATCTGCGCGAACAGATGCCCGAGTGGAAAAAAGCCTATCCCGGCGTGGAAGGCATGAACGTGGCGGTGATGGGCTGCATCGTCAACGGTCCTGGCGAATCGAAGCACGCCAATATCGGCATCAGCCTGCCCGGCACGGGCGAGTCGCCGGCCGCGCCCGTTTTTGTCGATGGCCAGAAAGTGGTCACGCTGCGCGGCGAAAACATCGTGCAGGAATTCCAGGCCATCGTGCTGGCCTACGTGCAAAAAAATTACGGCAAGACAGCGGTCACGGTCTGAGCCGGCTGCGCCTTCACATTCCAAGAACATAAGAGCAATCATCGATGTCCGATAATAAGAAACCTGAAAAGATCACCGCTGTCAAAGGCATGAACGACATCCTGCCGGCCGATGCGCCGCTGTGGGAACTGTTTGAAAACACCGTTCACTCGGTGCTCAAGAGCTATGGCTTCCAGAAAATCGTCACGCCCATCGTGGAAGACACGGCCCTGTTCAAGCGTGCCATCGGCGCCGTGACCGATATCGTGGAAAAGGAAATGTATTCCTTTGAAGATTCCATGAACGGCGACGCCCTCACGCTGCGCCCGGAAGGCACGGCCGGCGTGGTGCGTTCGGTCATCGAACATAACCTGGTCTATGAAGGCCCCAGGCGCGTGTGGTACAAGGGACCGATGTTCCGTCACGAAAAGCCCCAGCGTGGCCGCTATCGCCAGTTTTTCCAGGTGGGCGCCGAAGCGATCGGCTTTACAGGGCCGGACATTGACGCCGAACTGATCATGCTGTGCCGCCGCCTGTGGGATGACCTGGGACTGGAAAACATCGCGCTCGAGATCAATTCCATTGGCGACGCAGCGGAGCGCCAGCGCCACCGCGCCGACCTGATCGCCTACTTTGAAGCCAACATCGACCAGCTCGATACCGAGGCAAAAAACCGCCTGCACGCCAATCCGCTGCGCATCCTCGACAGCAAGAATCCTGCCATGCAGGAGCTGGTCAACAATGCGCCCAAGCTGCTCGACTACCTGGAAGGCGAATCGGTGGCCCACTTCGAAGGCGTCAAGCGCATCCTGGACCACAACAATATTCCCTACAAGGTCAATCCGCGCCTGGTGCGCGGGCTTGACTATTACAACCGCACCGTGTTCGAGTGGGTCACGACCGAACTGGGTTCGCAGGGCACGGTCTGCGCCGGCGGGCGCTACGACCCCTTGATCGAATCGTTCGGCGGCAAGCCGACGCCGGCCGTCGGGTTCGCCATGGGCATCGAGCGCCTGATCGAACTGATGAAGCAGGCCGGCGACATGAGCGAGCCGGCTGCCTGCGACGTCTACATGGTGCACCAGGGCCAGGCGGCGCAGATGCAGGCATTCGTGCTGGCCGAGAGAATTCGCGATGCCGGCCTCGATGTTGTGCTACATTGCGCGGCGGCGAGCGGTCCTGGCAGTTTCAAGACCCAGATGAAAAAGGCGGACGGCGCGGGCGCGGCCTTTGCCGTGATCCTGGGCGACGATGAAATTGCCAACAACACGGCGGCGGTCAAGGCCATGCGCGGCAAGGAAGGCGCGGGCCAGCAGGCCAGCGTGGCGTTTGACGATGTGGTCGACTACCTGGTCGGCCAGATCGTGGGCGATCATGACCACGATCACGAGCACGTGCATTATCATCCGTAAGCGCGCCGCCGGCAGCACCGCATTATTTTAATTACCTCATTACCGACATCAAAGAAGACCATGGCATACGATCACGAAGAACAGGAACAACTAGCAACGCTGCAGGATTTCTGGAAAAAATGGGGCAATCTGATCATGACGGTCCTGATCCTCGTGTTCGGTGCCTACGCAGCCTACAATTACTACAACTACTACCAGCGCAAGCAGGCAGTGGAAGCGTCGGTGCTGTACGACCAGCTGCAGGCCTCGCTGGCCACCAAGGACAACGCCAAGGTGCAGCGCATGGCAGCCGATGTGCAGTCCAAGTACAAGAGCAGCGCCTACGCCCAGATGGCTGCCCTGGCCGCGGCCAAGAGTGCGTTCGACATCAACGACCTCAAGACCGCCAAGGCCCAGCTGCAGTGGGTGATCGACAACGGCAACGATGAATACAAGTCGCTGGCCAGGATCCGCCTGTCCGGCGTGCTGCTGGACGAAAAAGCGTACGATGCAGCCATGCAGCAGCTTGGCACCGGCATCCTGCCACAGTTCGCAGGCGCCGTGTCCGACCGCAAGGGCGACATCCTGGTTGCACAGAACAAGATCGCCGAAGCGCGCGCCGCCTACCTGGCCGCGCTCAACGCGATGGATGACAAGAACCCGGGCCGCCAGCTGGTGCAGCTCAAGCTGGAAGCCATTGGCGGCACCGCCCCCGCGCCGAAGGCTGGTGCGGCCGCTGCGGCTGCTGCATAAGCTGCGCAGCCAGTTCGATTTTCCCAGTGCGGCCCGCCCGTGCCCAAGGTACGGGCGGGCCGTATGCGCTAATCACCGAGTCTGAAACAAGGTACAACACTATGCGTATTACCCAGAAGCTTGTCGGAGTAGGTATGCTGGCCCTGATGGCCGGTTGCTCGACCTTAAATTCGCTCAACCCCTTTGCCTCCAAGAGCAAGGCCACGCCACCGTCGCCACTGGTCGAACTCAAGGCCACCATGGCCGTGCGGACCGCCTGGAAGCTCGACATGGGCAAGTCCGACAACTACGCCTTTACCCCGGCCGTGGTGGGCAATACCGTGATCGTGGCCGGCGCCCCCGGCGCCCTGGCGCGGGTGGAATCGGCCACCGGCCGCCCGCTGTGGCGCATCAAGACCGCCGTGCCGCTGACGGCCGGCGTGGGCTCGGACGGCAATTTCATTGCGGTCGGCGGCGTCAAGGGCGCGGTGCTGGCCTTTGACATGGACGGCAAGCAGCTGTGGAAGCAGCAGGCGTCCAGCGAAGTGCTGTCCGCGCCGGCGGTGGGCGAGGGCGTGGTGGTGGTGCGTTCGATCGACAACCGCATCGTCGGCTATGACGCCAAGACCGGCACCCAGAAGTGGACCGTGCAGCGCGTGGCCCCGCCCCTGACCCTGCGCGGCGCGCCGGGCATGACGGTGAAGGGCAAGGAAGTCATCATCGCCCAGCCGGGCGGCAAGCTGCTGGCCCTGAACCTGGCCACCGGCGCCCCACGCTGGGAAGTGGCGGTGGGCGAAGCGCGTGGCGCGACCGAGCTCGAGCGCGTCACCGACATCGGCGGCGCGCCGGCGCTGCTGGACGACGACGTGTGCGCCGCTTCCTACCAGGGCCGCGTGGGCTGCTTTGACGTGGCCACGGGCGCGCCCCGCTGGACCAAGGAATTGTCTTCGCACGTGGGCGTGGCGCTAGACCAGCGCTTCCTGTTTGCGGTCGACGACAAGGGTGCCATTTCGGCATTCAACCGCGAAGGCGGCTCCAGCGTCTGGAAGAACGACAAGCTGGGCTACCGCAGTGTCTCGACCCCGGTCTCGTATGGCCGCGCCATCGCCGTGGGCGACTACCAGGGCATCGTCCACTTCCTCTCGCGCGAAGATGGCGCCTTTCTTGCCCGTGCGGCGACCGATGGCAGTGCGATCACCTCGCAGCCCGTGGTGGCCGGCACGAATCTGATCTTTCAAACACAATCTGGGACTGTGACCGCGATCGCGGTCGAATAACACCATGAAGCCGGTAATAGCATTAGTTGGTCGCCCCAACGTCGGAAAATCGACTCTTTTCAATCGCCTCACCCGCTCGCGCGATGCGCTCGTGGCCGACCTGCCAGGTCTCACGCGCGACCGCCACTATGGTGAAGGCCGCGTGGGCGAGCGTCCCTTCCTCGTCATTGACACGGGCGGCTTCGAGCCCGTGGCCAAGGAAGGCATCATGTTCCAGATGGCGCTGCAGACCAAGCAGGCCGTGGCCGAGGCGGACGTGGTGGTGTTCATCGTCGACGGCCGCCAGGGCCTGACCCCGCACGACAAGACCATCACCGATTTCCTGCGCAAGTCGGGCCGCAAGGTCATGCTGGTGGTGAACAAGGGCGAGGGCATGAAGTACACGAGCGTCGTGGCCGACTTCTATGAACTGGGCATGGGCGACCCGTATGTGATTTCGGCCGCCCACGGCGATGGCGTGGCCGACCTGGTCGAGGAAGCGCTCAACGAAGCATTTGCCTCGCGCCCGGACGAACCGGAAGAGCTGGAGAAGGCCGACCGCGGCGTCAAGATCGCCATCGTCGGCCGCCCCAACGTGGGCAAGTCGACCCTGGTCAATACCCTGCTGGGCGAAGAGCGCGTGATTGCCTTCGACATGCCGGGCACCACGCGCGACTCGATTGAAATTCCGTTCGAGCGCGATGGCCGCAATTACACCCTGATCGACACGGCCGGCATCCGGCGCCGCGGCAAGGTGTTTGAAGCCATTGAAAAGTTTTCAGTCGTCAAAACACTGCAATCGATTTCGGAAGCGAACGTCGTCATCCTGCTGCTGGACGCCCAGCAAGACATTTCCGAGCAAGATGCCCATATTGCCGGCTTCATCCTCGAATCCGGCCGCGCCCTGGTGGTGGCGGTCAACAAATGGGATGGCTTGCAGTCGGACGAGCGCGATGAAATCAAGATCGACCTCGACCGCAAGCTGGACTTCCTGTCGTTTGCCAAGACCCATTTCATCTCGGCCTTGAAGGCCTCCGGCATTGCCCAGATGATGAAGTCGGTCGATGCGGCGTATGCGGCCGCCACGGCCGACCTGTCCACGCCGCGCCTGACGCGCGCCCTGATCGAAGCGGTGGAAAAGCAGGAACCGAAGCGCAAGGGCTCGATCCGTCCAAAAATGCGCTATGCTCACCAGGGTGGCCAGAATCCACCAATTATCGTGATTCACGGCAACGCCCTCGATGCGATTGGCGAGCCGTACAAGCGCTACCTGGAAAAGCATTTCCGCGATACCTTCAATCTGGTCGGTACGCCGCTGCGGATCGAATTGCGTGTTGGTAAGAACCCGTTTGCCAGAGGGGCAAAATAAGGCCGCCGGCTGGCTGGCCGAACGACAGAAATTTGTAAAACAGGTTACAGTACCCAGGTGACATCATTCGCCTTTTAAGAATGATGGCCTGGGCACTTGAAAACAAGCGAGTCGCCTCCAATTTTTAACTACAACAACATCACGGAGCTGTTATGAGCAACAAAGGGCAATTGTTACAAGACCCATTCCTTAATGCCTTGCGCAAGGAGCACGTACCCGTCTCGATCTACCTGGTCAACGGCATCAAGCTCCAGGGACACATTGAATCGTTCGATCAGTATGTTGTCCTGCTGCGCAATACCGTCACCCAGATGGTTTACAAGCACGCAATCTCCACCGTGGTACCAGCTCGCGCTGTCAATCTCAATCTTGATTCCGAAGCTGAATAAGGCGATGGGCCTCAAGTTAAGCGCGGGAGGCCTATGCGCGCAGCACTAGTTGGCATCGATTTTGGTGCTGGCGACTTCAACGCCAGCGTGGAAGAGCTGGCGCTGCTGGCGCGTTCGGCCGGTGCCGAGCCGATTACCACCATCACTTCCAAGCGCAGCAGCCCGGACGCAGCCTACTTCGTGGGCAGCGGCAAGGCCGACGAAATCGGCCAGGCCTGCGCCGACGACAATCTCGAAATCGTCATCTTCAACCATGCGCTGTCCCCGGCGCAGCAACGCAACCTGGAAAAACGGCTCAATGTGCGCGTGCTCGACCGCACCAGCCTGATCCTCGATATCTTCGCGCAGCGCGCCCAGAGCCACGAAGGCAAGCTCCAGGTGGAACTGGCGCAGCTGCAGCACCTGGCCACGCGCCTGATTCGCGGCTGGACCCACCTTGAGCGGCAAAAAGGTGGTATCGGCCTGCGCGGCCCTGGTGAAACCCAGCTTGAAACCGACCGCCGCCTGATTGGCGAGCGCGTCAAGGCCTTGCGCACCCGCCTGTCCAAGCTACGCAAGCAGCACGCCACCCAGCGCCGCCAGCGTGGCAAAAGCCATACCTTTTCCGTCTCGCTGGTGGGCTACACCAATGCCGGTAAGTCGACCCTGTTCAATTCCCTGACCAAGGCCGGCGTGTACGTGGCCAACCAGCTGTTCGCCACGCTCGACACCACCTCGCGCCGCGTCTACCTGGGCGAGGAAGTGGGCAATGTCGTCTTTTCCGACACCGTCGGTTTTGTGCGCGAGCTGCCGCACCAATTGGTGGCGGCCTTCCGCGCCACGCTCGAAGAAACCATCCATGCCGACCTGCTGCTGCACGTGGTCGACGCGGCCAGCCCGGTGCGCATGGAGCAGATCGAGCAGGTCAATCTCGTGCTGCGCGAAATCGGCGCCGATCATATTCCGCAGATCCTCGTGTGGAACAAGATCGACGCGGCGGGCCTGGAGCCGGCCGTCGAGCGTGATGAATATGATAAAATCAGCCGCGTTTTCATCAGCGCCCATACCGGCGCTGGTCTCGACATGCTGCGCGAGGCAGTCGTTGAAATGGCCCGCACGGCCCCGGGCCAGTCGCATCTGTACCAGGACCAGGATGCAGCGCGGGCCCAGGATGACGATGACGAAGGCGCCCACGATCAAGAGCAGGACGATGCCGATGCCGGAATGACGCCCGACGTCGAACCGGTTGCAATTCAAACCTCCACCAATGCCGGACCACGATAGATGCTTGCTTCAATCATTCAACGCGTCAGCACCATGCTGACGCCCAAAGGGCAGGGCGCCCCGCTGCGCCAGGATGGCAAACGCCCGGGCGAAGGCCCACCGGACCTGGACCAGATGTGGCGCGACTTTAACGCCCGCATCGGCCGCATGTTCGGCGGCAGCGGCGACAACAACAGTGGCCCTGGCGGCTACCGTCCCGACAGCAAGGGCGCTGGCATCACTGCCGGCGTCATTGCCGGTATTGCGGCCGTCATCTGGCTGCTCTCGGGCACCTTCATCGTGCAGGAAGGCCATACGGCGGTGGTCACCACCTTCGGCCGCGTGACCCACAGTGCTCCGGCAGGCCTGAACTGGCGCTGGCCGGCACCGTTCCAGTCGCACGAGACGGTCAATGTCTCGCAGGTGCGCACCGAGGAAATCGGCTACCGCGGCACGGCCCGTACCAAGCAGCCCAAGGAAGCGCTGATGCTGACCGACGACGCCAACATCATCGACGTGCAGTTCGCCGTCCAGTACACCATCAAGGATCCCATTGCCTGGCTGTTCGTCAACCGCGAGCAAGAAGAAACCGTGCGCCAGATCGCCGAAACCTCGATCCGCGAAGTGGTAGGCCGCAACCAGACCGACTTCGTCCTGTACGCGGGCCGCGAAAAGGTGGCCTTCGATACCCAGCAGCTGATGCAGTCGCTGGCCGACGAGTACAAGCTGGGCGTGCAGTTCACCAACGTGACAATGCAGAACGTGCAGCCGCCGGAGCAGGTGCAGGGCGCCTTTGAAGACGTCAACAAGGCAGGCCAGGACAAGGCCCGCGCCAAGAACGAAGGCGAAGCCTATGCCAACCAGATCCTGCCGCAGGCCGAGGGTACGGCCAAGCGCCTGGTGCAGGAGGCCGAAGCCTACCGCACCATGGTGGTAGAAAACGCGACCGGTAACGCGGCGCGCTTTAACCAGGTGTATGCCGAATACCAGAAGGCGCCGGCCGTCACGCGCGACCGCATGTACCTCGACACCATGCAGCAGGTCTTCACCAGCGCCAGCAAGGTGCTGGTTGACGCCAAGTCGGGCAGCAACCTGCTGTACCTGCCGCTGGACAAGCTCATTGCCCAGACCGCAGCCAATGATGCCGCAGTCGGCGCCAAGTCCGGACCGGTGCAGGTGGCACCGTCGGCGGCCGACATGCTGCCGCTGGACCAGGTGCGCCAGCGGGACAACCGCAGCCGCGATGCATCACGTGATCGGGAGAGCCGTTAATGAATCGAGTTGTAACCCTGGTAGTGGCGGGTTTTATCGCCATCATGCTGCTGTCGTCCACCCTGTTCGTGGTCAACCAGAAGCGTCACGCGATCCTGTTCTCCTTCGGTAAGGTGAGCGAGGTGTACAGCGAGCCTGGCCTGTACTTCAAGCTGCCGGCGCCGTTCCAGAACGTGGTTTTCCTCGACAAGCAGGTGCTCACGCTCGACACGCCCGACGCCGAGCGCTTCATCACTGCTGAAAAGACCAACATCCTGGTCGATGCCTACGTCAAGTGGCGCATCGCCGTGCCGCTCAAGTACTACGTGAGCTTCAACGGCGACGAGGCGCGCGCGCGCGACCGCCTGGCGCAGATCGTCAAGGCTGCGCTCAACGATGAAATCACCAAGCGCAGCGTGCGCGATGTGATTTCAGGCCAGCGCGCGGCCGTCATGGCGGCGATTCAGAAAAAAGTGGTGGGCGAGGCGGCGCTGGTGGGCATCGACATTGTCGATGTGCGCCTCAAGCGGGTCGATTATGTCGACGAGATCAATGCCTCGGTCTACGAGCGCATGAAGGCAGAACGCGTCAAGGCTGCCAACGAGCTGCGCTCGACCGGTTCGGCCGAGTCGGAAGGCTTGCGCGCCGAAGCGGACCGCAAGCGCACCGAGATCCTGTCGCGCGCATTCCGCGCGTCCGAGGAAATCAAGGGCCAGGGCGACGCCCAGGCGTCCAAGATCTACGCTGAAGCGTTTGGCAAGAGTCCCGAGTTCTACAAGTTCTATCGTTCGCTCGAGGCGTACCGCGCCTCCTTCAACAGCCATGGCGACGTCATGGTGGTCGACGCGAACTCGGAATTCTTCAAGTACTTCCGCAGTCCGGGTGGCGCCGCGGCGCCGGCCAAGGCCAAGTAAGTACAAGCCGGCACTACAAGCCGGCACGAACACGCACAAGTGAGCAGTGCGAAAAAAAAAGGCGCATGGATTCGATCCCTGCGCCTTTTTTGTCGTCGTTTTATGTGGGCCGCGCCGCTGGGCGCTTATGCCTGCTCTGCCGCCTGGGCCTGCCAGCCGCTGAGAAACGCCGGCGAAGGCAGCGGCCGCGCATACCAGTAGCCCTGCGCTTCGTCGCAGCCCATCGACTGCAGCAGCTCGCCCATGGCGGCGGTCTCGATGCCTTCCGCCACCACCCGGTAGTTCAGCTGATGCAGCAGCACGATCATGGCCTTGACCAGGGCGCCGTCCGGGTTCTGTTCAAGCTGCTGGATGAAGGAGCGGTCGATCTTGACCACATTGGCGGGCAGCTTTTGCAGGTAGGCCAGGCTGCTGTAGCCGGTGCCGAAATCGTCGATGGCCAGGCTGATGCCGGCCGCGCTCAGCGAGCGCAGGGCTTGTTCGGCCTGCACCGGGTTGGTCATGACCGCGCTTTCCGTGACTTCGATTTCCAGCAGCCGTGGCGGCAGGCCATGGCGCTGCAGGCGCGCGATAACGCCCTCTGCAAAGTCAGGCTCGATCAGGTTGGTGGCTGAGACATTGACCGCAACCTGGACCTCCATGCCGGCGTCGCGCCATGCTGCCAGCTGCAGCATGGCCGCTTCCATCACCCATTCGGTGGTGGCGCGGGCGATCGACGTTTTTTCCACGATCGGGATGAACTCCGCCGGCGACACGGGGCCGAGGGTAGGGTGGGTCCAGCGCAGCAGGGCCTCGGCGCCAAGCCAGCGGCCCGTTGCCAGGTCCACCCGCGGCTGGAACACCAGCGAGAGCTGGCCCTCGCTTTCGAGGGCTGCGCTGAAGGCATTGAGCAGCGTGAAACGGCGCTGGTAGGTTTCGTCCTGCGCCGCCGAATACCAGCCCACATCCTGTTCGGCGTCTTCCGCGTCCTGGGCCGCGTTGTGGCAGCGCCGCAGCACGTCCAGGCCATCGGCGGCGCCGGGCACGAAGCTGGCCAGGCCAAAGGTCACCGTGGTGACATAGCGCGCCGCGCCCCACTGGCGGCGCTGCACCAGCCACTGCTTCGCCACGGCGGTGAAGGTGCTGATCTCGGTTCCCGCGTCGGCCACGAAGGCGAACTTGGAGGTGCCCACGTGATAGAGCCGGGTGCCCGGTCCGATACATTGCTTCAGCCAGCCGGCAGCCTGCTCCAGCAAGCCGTCCAGGTAAGACGAGCCCATGACGCGCACCGCGCTGTCGAGCTGCTGGGGCGTGGCCAGGTTGACCACCACGGCCAGCCGCACCGGGCTGTGCGGGTCGAGCCGGGCCAGTTCGTCCACGTCTTCCCGGAACTGGTTGCGGTTGGGCAGGCCGCTCATGGAATCCATGCGCCCGATCGCGTGCTGCAGTTCGATCTGTGTCATCACCATGGCCGCCATGTCCTGCAGCGATGCCAGTTCCTGGGCCGTCACTTCGCGCGGCTCCTGGCCCAGCACGCAGACGGCGCCGAGGCAGTGCCCGTCCGACGTGGTCAGGGGCGCGCCGGCGTAAAAGCGGATGCCCGAGCGCGCCAGCGTGCTGTCGCAAAATTCGGGGTCCTGCAGCAGGTCCGGCACCACCACCACACGGTTATGGTCGGCCACCTGGGCGCAGGGTGCGCGGTAGCGCGGAATCGCATCATGCTCCACGCCGACCTTGGACTTGAACCACTGGCGGTCATGGTCGGTGAGCGACACGGCCGCTATCGGCAGGCCAAACAGCTGCGCGGCCATGCGCGTGATCCGGTCCAGCGAGTCGCTGGGCACGGTGTCGAGAATATTCAGTTTGCGCAGCGCCTCCAGCCTCTGGATTTCGCGCGGCAGGCAGGCTGCATTGGTGGTGGACATGGTGGGAATTTCGGCTCCAGGCAGTTCTCGATGGTCACTCTCAACCTGGAACTGTCAATTTCACGAATAAGTGCAGTAGGGCAATACACTATACCACTGCCTGGAAAACGTTACCTGCCACACCGGAAAAGTGTGGCGGGCGTGCCGCAGAATGTTCCTTCTAATGGGGGCAGGCTTGTCTGGCAGATAAAGCAGGGGTGGGCCGGGGCGCCGGCTGCGATTGTCCGCTTACCAATTTCCTAGGTTGTCTGTTTCAATTTCGGGTAAAATTGATGGTTCGGCGCAGCATTTTGGCCGCCAAACTTTTTTAACCATGCCTTCCGCTTATGCCAAATTGGCTACTGCCTGAACATATCGCTGACGTCCTGCCTTCGGAAGCGCGCAAGATCGAAGAGCTGCGCCGCCTGATGCTGGACAACTTCCGCCTGTACGGATACGAACTGGTCATGCCCCCGCTGCTCGAGTATGTCGACTCGCTGCTTACCGGTGCCGGCCAGGATACCGACCTGCGCACCTTCAAGCTGGTGGACCAGATCTCCGGCCGCATGCTGGGCCTGCGCGCCGACATGACGACCCAGGTCGCGCGCATCGACGCCCACCTGCTCAATCGCGATTCCGTCACGCGCCTGTGCTACGCCGGCAGCGTGCTGCACACGCGCCCGAGCGGCCTGCATGCCACGCGCGAGCCGCTCCAGATCGGCGCCGAAATTTACGGCCACGCCGGCCTGGAGGCCGATGCCGAGATCCAGGAGCTGGCCCTGGCCTCGCTCGCCATGGCCGGCTTTACCGAAGTGCGGCTGGATCTGGCGCACGTGGGCGTGGTGCGCTCGCTGCTGGCAGATGATCCGATCGCTGCCAGGGACGAAGCGGCACTGTACGCGCTGCTGCGCGCCAAGGATACACCGGGGCTGGACGCGATCAGCGCGCACTATGCGCCGGCCACGCGCGCGGCCTTCCTGGCGCTTCCCGGCCTGTACGGCGACATCGATGTGCTGGCCCGCGCGCGCGAGGTGCTGCCGGCCTCGCCCGGCATCACGCGCGCCCTGGCCGAACTGGCGGCGCTGGCCGGATCGGCCCTGGGCCGCGCGCAAGTCGCCATCGACCTGGCCGACCTGCGCGGCTACACCTATGAAAGCGGCGCCATGTTTGCGCTGTACGTGCCGGGCCTGCCCAATTCGGTGGCCAATGGCGGCCGCTATGACCATGTCGGCGAAGCGTTTGGCAGGGCCCGTCCCGCCACCGGCTTTTCGCTCGACCTGCGCGAACTGGCGCGGCTCCTGCCGACTGCCGAACGCAAACATTCGATCTGCGCACCCTGGGGCAATGCGCCCGAGCTGCGCGAGGTCATCGCCGGGCTGCGCAAGGCAGGCGAAGTCGTGATCCAGAGTTTGCCGGGTCATGACAACGAGCAGGACGAGTTCGAGTACGATCGCGTACTTGTCCTCGAAGACGGTAACTGGATTCTTAAAAACTTAGGTTGAGTGTGATGTCAAAGAAAAACGTGGCAAAGAACGTGGTTGTCATCGGTACCCAGTGGGGCGATGAAGGCAAGGGCAAGATCGTCGACTGGCTGACCGATAACGCCCAGGGCGTGGTCCGCTTCCAGGGCGGTCACAATGCAGGTCATACGCTGGTCATCAAGGGCCAGAAGACGGCCCTGCAGCTGATCCCGTCGGGCATCATGCGCGAAGGCGTGGCCTGCTACATCGGTAACGGTGTGGTGGTATCGGTGCCGGACGTGATGCGCGAAATCGACAAGCTCCAGGCCATCGGCGTGGAAGTGGTGTCGCGCCTGAAGATCTCCGAAGCTTGTCCGGCCATTCTGCCGTACCACGTCGCCATCGACGTGGCGCGCGAGGCGGCGCGCGGCGTGAACAAGATCGGCACCACCGGCAAGGGCATTGGCCCGGCCTACGAAGACAAGGTCGCGCGCCGCGCGATCCGCATCGCCGACATGCTCAACGAGACCCGCTTCGCCGAGAAGCTGCGCGAAAACCTCGACTACCATAACTTCGTGCTGACCAACTACCTGAAGGCCGACGCGGTTGACTTCCAGAAGACATTTGACGACGCCATGGCCCTGGTGCCGCGCCTCAAGCCGATGGTCACCGATGTCTCGTCGGCCCTGTACGCGGCCCACAAGGCCGGCGGCAACCTGCTGTTTGAAGGCGCCCAGGGTTCGCTGCTCGACGTCGATCATGGCACCTATCCGTTCGTGACCTCGTCCAACTGCGTGGCCGGCAATGCCTCGGCCGGCGCCGGTGTCGGTCCTGGCATGCTGCACTACATCCTGGGCATTACCAAGGCCTACACCACGCGCGTCGGTTCCGGTCCGTTCCCGTCCGAACTGCCGACCGATGCCGGCGTTGGCCACCACCTGTCCTCGGTCGGCCACGAATTTGGCACCGTCACGGGCCGTGCCCGCCGCTGCGGCTGGTTCGATGCCGCGCTGCTGCGCCGTTCGGTCCAGATCAATGGCGTGTCGGGCATGTGCCTGACCAAGCTGGACGTGCTCGATGGCCTGGAAACGCTGCGCCTGTGCACCGGCTACAAGATCGACGGCAAGGATGTCGACATCTTCCCGGTGGGCGCCGAAGACGCGGGCCGCTGCGAGCCAGTGTACGAAGAGATGCCGGGCTGGAAAGAGAGCACCGTCGGCGCCAAGTCGCTGGCCGACCTGCCTGCCACCGCCCGTGCCTACATCAAGCGTATCGAAGAACTGGTCGGCATCCCGATCGACATGGTGTCCACCGGTCCTGACCGCGTCGAGACCATCGTTCTGCGCCACCCGTTCGAATAAGAGGAGCTGTTCATGACCACCCCACAATCGACTGAAAACGACCTCTGGGTATCCTGGGACGAGTACCACCGCCTGATCGAGCGCCTGGCGCTCAAGGTCTACGAGTCGGGCTGGAAGTTTGACCAGGTGCTGTGCCTGGCGCGCGGCGGCGTGCGTCCGGGCGATGTATTCTCGCGCATTTTCGACGTGCCGCTGGCGATCCTGTCGACCAGCTCCTACCGCGAAGAAGCGGGCACCGTGCGCGGCGACCTCGATATTGCCAAGTACATGACCATGACCCGCGGCCCGCTGGAAGGCAAGATTTTGCTGGTGGACGACCTGGCCGATTCGGGCGTGACGCTGCAGAAGGTCACGCGCCACCTGTCGGAGAATTTCCCCGGCGTGACCGAGGTGAAGTCGGCCGTCATCTGGCTCAAGGGCTGCTCGTCGATCCGTCCTGACTACTACCTGGACGAACTGCCGCACAACCCGTGGATCCACCAGCCGTTCGAGGATTACGATGGCCTGCGCCCGCACCAGCTGGCCGCGTGGATGAAGAAGTTCGACAAGACCGCCTGACTGGCTGCGCTTGCGTGACGTACCATGGAACCGGGCCTGTGCGCCCGGTTTTTTTATACCCGATCCTCTTGACCTGCCATGACCCAGACCTTCATCCAGACCTTCATCCTGCTCATTCTCGTCACTGACCCATTCGGCAACGTACCGCTGTTTGTCAGCGCCATGCAGCAGGTGGCGCCCGAGCGCCGCTGGAAGGTGGTGGTGCGCGAGTGCCTGATCGCCTTTGCGGTGCTGCTGCTGTTCATGTTCTTTGGCCGGCACCTGCTCGCGGCCATGCACCTGTCCGATATTTCGCTGCGCATCGGCGGCAGCGTGATCCTGTTTCTGATCGCGCTGCGCATGGTGTTCCCCCAGCCGGGTGGCCCGTTCGGCACCAGCGAAGATGGCGGCGAGCCGTTCATTGTGCCGCTTGCCATTCCCGCCATCGCGGGACCGTCGGCGCTGGCCACGGTGCTGCTGTTTGCATCCGATACCGCCGCCGACATCATGGTCAATGTGGGCGCGCTGACGGCGGTGGCCGTGGTGTGGCTGGCCGTGTTCCTGTCGGCCGAGCGGCTCCAGAAAAGGCTCGGGCCCCAGGTCATGACGGCCTTCGAGCGTCTGATGGGCCTGATCCTGTCCGCGATCGCCGTCGAAATGTTCCTCGCCGGTCTGAGGGAATTCATCAAGTCGTTGTAGGAGTGCGCAACATAGAGAGAATTTCAACAAGTTATAGATTTTGCATTGTCTTTCTTGTTAGAATTCTCTCTTTGCAACTCTACAAGACGAACATGAAATCCGGACTGCCACTCTTTGCCGCCCTGGCGCTTGCCAGCTCTTGCGCCCATGCCCAGGAGACCTCCAGCAATGTCGAACGTTGCGAGCGCCCCCTTGGCACCATCGCCGTCAGCGAAAACCAGGGTGCCAGCCAGCACCAGCTGCAAAGTTATGGGCTCGGTTCGCCCGTATCCCTGCTGCGCATCATGATCCAGCAGTCGAACTGCTTCACCGTCGTCGAGCGCGGCGTGGCCATGCAAAACCTGCAGGAAGAACGGGCCCTGGCTGCCAGCGGCGAGATGCTCGGGGGCAGCAATATCGGCAAGGGCCAGATGCAGGCGGCCGATTTCGTGATGACCCCCAGCGTGCAGTTCACCGCCGGCGACACCGGTGGCGTCGGCGGCGCGCTCAGCACCTATGGCGGCAAGTTCCTTGGCGGACTGGGCGGCATCGTGGGCGGCATCGCCGGCAATATCAAGTTCAAGGAAGCCCAGACGGCGCTGCTCATTGCCGATGTCCGCTCCGGCATCCAGGTGGCTGCGGCCGAAGGAATGGCCAAGAAGACCGATTTCGGCGTGAGCGGCTGGAACTGGGGTGGAGCAGGGTACTCCAGCCTGGGCGGCTACACCAGCACGCCGGAAGGCAAGATGGTGGCCGCCAGCTTGCTGGACAACTACAACCGCATCGTGGGCACCATCCGCGGCCAGGCCAGCCTGGTCAAGACGCGCAGCCACGCCAGCGGCGTCAACGCATCGGCGTCGACCCGCGAAGGCGTACCGGTGGCAGCCGGCGCCAGCGTGTTCGCGCGCCTGGCAACGGTGAAAGTATTCACCGAGCCGCGCGCAAGCAGCAAGCTCATGGGGACGCTCAAGCGTTCGGAAGAGGCCATTGCCACGGGTGAGGAACGCGATGGCTTTGTGCGCATCGATGGCGAGAACGTGGCGGGCGGCTGGGTGCAGCGCACCCTGGTATCGACAGCGCCGGCCCAGCAATAAATCTGTTTCGCGCGCAAGCGGAGCGCCCTGCAACAGCAGGGCGTTTTTGCTTGCGGCTGCCGGACCTGCCAGTGCGTGACTTTCGTATGGCACACATAATTGCTATGTCATAGCAAATTTATCTTCTCATAGTGGATGTTTCCTCGTATAGTCTTTGGAAGTTATTCAAATAACGTTTAAAAACTATAAAGGAGACATTCATGCGATCCATCTGGCCTGCATTATTGCTGCTGTGCTGTACCGGGGCTGCTGCCCAGAGCATTACCAACTCACTGCGCATTGTCGCGCCGGACGGCGAGTCCACCGTGGCATACGACGCGAACGCCGCCGGGCAGGTCGCTGCGGTGCTGGAAGACGAGCTTGGGCGCCAGCATGGTGTCCTGTTCGAAAAAGGCAGGCTCACCGAACTGAGCCTGCAGGGCGGCTACAGCGATGCCAAGGCGATCAACCAGGACGGCGTGGTGGTGGGTTCTGCCCAGACCCCTGGCCGCCAATGGCGCGCCTATCTGTACGACAAGGCGCACGGCATGCGCCAGCTCGGCACGCTCGGCGGGGCAAGCAGTTTCGGCATGGCCCTTAACCGCGCCGGGCAGGCCGTCGGCTTTGCCGATACGGCGCAGGGTGACTATCATGCCTTCAAGTACATCAAGGGGGAACCGATGCAGGACCTGGGCACCCTTGGCGGCAAGATCAGCTACGCCAGCGGCATCAACAACCTGGGGCAGGTGGTCGGCACCTCTGCCATGCACGACGGCTACCGCCACGCTTTCCTGTACGACGACACGCGCGGGATGATTGACCTGGGCACGCTGGGCGGCCTGTCCAGTTCTGCCGCGGCCATCAACGATGCAGGCGTGATCGTGGGGGCATCGCAGACCCGTGACGGGCGCTGGCACGCCTTTATCCATCAAGATGGGAAGATGACCGACCTGGGCGCGGTGATCGGGCCGGGTGCGAGTTTTGCCACCGATATCAACAACGCCGGCCACGTGGTGGGCACCGTGCTGCGCGGCGACGAGCGCCAGTCGTTTGTCTGGCGCGACGGCCGGCTGACCGTCCATCGCGGCGGCAAGGGTCTGCATCTGACCCATTCCATCAATGACAGCGAGGTGGTGGTCGGGGCCACTTTTGACCGCAAGCTCGATGCAGCCACCATGCCGTCGAAGGCGCGCGCCCTGGTGGTGAGCGGCGGTTATGAGCTGCTGACCCTGATTTTCTCGGTCGTGTTGACCGCCGCTGCCGCGGTGGGCATTGTGTTCTACATCCGGCGCGAAAAACCGCTGCCAAGGCCCGCTTGATGCGCGCGCCAGTCCGGGCGCTGGCCCGGACTGGTCGCCCACGCCGGTCACGCTATTTGCCGAGCATCGACACCACGTTGTCTGCGCCCGGCGCGCCAAAGGCCTGCGTCTTGAGCACATGGAGCTGGTCGCGCACCTGCGCCGCCTTTTCGAACTCCAGGTTCCTGGCGTGGTCCACCATCAGCTTTTCCAGCCGCTTGATTTCCTTGCCAATCTGCTTTTCGCTCATGGACTCGATCTTGGCCGTTTCCTTCGCTTCTTCCAGGGTCTCGCGCGCCTGCTGCGGGCTGTAGACGCCGTCAATGAGTTCCTTGATCTGCTTCTTGATGCCGACCGGCGTGATGCCATTGGCGGCATTAAAGGCAATCTGCTTGGCGCGCCGGCGCTCGGTTTCATCGATGGCCTGGCGCATGGAGTCGGTGATCTTGTCGGCGTACAGGATGGCCACGCCATTGAGATTGCGCGCAGCGCGGCCGATGGTCTGAATCAGGCTGCGCTCGGAGCGCAGGAAGCCTTCCTTGTCGGCGTCCAGCACGGCCACCAGCGACACCTCGGGCAAGTCCAGGCCCTCGCGCAGCAGGTTGATGCCAACCAGGACGTCAAAGGTACCCAGGCGCAGGTCGCGCAGGATTTCAACCCGTTCCACCGTCTCGATATCGCTGTGCAGGTAGCGCACCTTGATGCCGTGGTCGCCCAGGTAATCGGTGAGCTGCTCGGCCATGCGCTTGGTGAGCGTGGTGACCAGTACCCGTTCATCCTTGGCGATGCGGTCCTGGATTTCCGACATCAGATCGTCCACCTGCGACAGCGCCGGCTTGACGATCACTTGCGGGTCGACCAGGCCGGTGGGCCGCACCACCTGTTCCACCACGTTGTCGGCATGGGTACGCTCGTATTCCGCCGGGGTGGCCGAGACAAAAATCGTCTGGCGCAGCTTGCCCTCGAATTCCTCGAACTTGAGCGGGCGGTTGTCCAGCGCCGACGGCAGGCGGAAGCCATAGTCCACCAGGTTGGTCTTGCGCGAGCGGTCGCCGTTGTACATGGCATTGAGCTGGCCTACCAGCACGTGGGACTCGTCCAGGAACATGAGCGCGTCCTTGGGCAGGTAGTCGACCAGCGTAGGTGGTGGCTGCCCCGGCATGGCGCCCGACAGGTGGCGCGAGTAGTTCTCGATGCCCTTGGTGAAGCCGATTTCGGCCATCATTTCCAGGTCGAAGCGGGTGCGCTGCTCCAGGCGCTGCTCTTCAATGAGCTTGTTCTCCTTGCGGAAGAATTCGAGCCGGTCGCGCAGTTCGAGCTTGATCGATTCGATCGCGCGCAGCACCGTGGAGCGTGGCGTGACATAGTGCGAGCCCGGATAGACGGTAAAGCGCGGGATCTTCTGGCGCACGCGGCCCGTGAGCGGATCGAACAGCTGCAGCGACTCGATCTCGTCATCGAACATCTCGACCCGGATTGCCAGCTCCGCATGCTCGGCGGGGAAGATGTCGATGGTGTCGCCACGCACGCGGAAGGTGCCGCGCCCGAAGTCCACTTCGTTGCGCGTGTACTGCATCTGGATCAGGCGCGCAATCACGTCGCGCTGCGCGACCTTGTCCTTGGCGCGCAGCGTGAGGATCATCTGGTGGTATTCGTTGGGATTGCCGATACCGTAAATGGCCGACACGGTGGCCACGATCACCACATCGCGCCGCTCCATGAGCGACTTGGTGCACGACAGGCGCATCTGTTCGATATGCTCGTTGATCGACGAGTCCTTTTCGATGAACAGGTCGCGCTGCGGTACGTAGGCTTCGGGCTGGTAGTAGTCATAGTAGCTGACGAAGTACTCCACCGCGTTCTGCGGGAAGAACTCGCGAAACTCCGCGTACAGCTGCGCCGCCAGCGTCTTGTTGGGTGCGAACACGATGGCCGGCCGGCCCGCCTGCGCGATCACGTTGGCCATGGTGTAGGTCTTGCCCGAACCGGTCACGCCGAGCAGGGTCTGGAACGACAGGCCGTCGTTGATGCCTTCTACCAGGCCGGCAATGGCCGTAGGCTGGTCGCCCGCGGGCGGGAAGGGCTGGTGCAGCTTGAACGGCGAATCGGGAAAGGTGACAACGGTCGGTGCCGGGTCATGTGCAACGGATAGTTCAGCCATACGATCAGACCTTTGTTGGGTTAGAATGGTAGTCCCGCAAGCAGCCCAGTGTTTATAAGGGCCGCTGTCTATACAACTTCAGCCGACAACCAAGTTTATCAGATGACCTCCTCAGCTTCCGCCACCCTTTTCTCGGCCATCGACATGGCCCCGCGCGACCCTATCCTGGGCATTACCGAGGCATTCAATGCCGACACCAACCCGGAAAAAATCAATCTGGGTGTCGGTGTCTATTATGACGACAACGGCAAAGTGCCGCTGCTCGCCTGCGTGCGCAAAGCGGAAGAGATCCTGATGGAGCAGCAGGCGCCGCGCACCTACCTCCCGATCGAAGGCCTGGCAGCCTACGACAAGGCGGTGCAGGAACTGGTATTTGGGGCCGACAGCCAGATTATTCAAGACAAGCGTGCAGTCACGGTGCAGGCCATCGGCGGCACCGGCGCGCTCAAGATCGGCGCCGACTTCCTGCAGCGCTTTTCGCCGGACTCGCAGGTCTACATCAGCGATCCGAGCTGGGAAAACCACCGCGCCCTGTTTGAAAGCGCCGGTTTTACGGTCAACAACTACCGTTACTACGATGCGGCCACGCGCGGTGTCGACTTTGCCGGCATGCTGGCCGATATCCAGGCCATGCCAAAGGGTGCCATCGTGCTGCTGCACGCCTGCTGCCATAATCCGACCGGCGCCGACCTCACGGCCACCCAGTGGGACCAGGTCATTGCCGCCGTGCGTGCGGGCGAACTGGTGCCGTTCCTGGACATGGCTTACCAGGGCTTTGGCAGCGGTATCGCCGAAGACGGCGCGGTGGTGGGCAAGTTTGCCGCCGCCGGCGGGCCGCTTTTGATTTCCAATTCGTTTTCCAAATCGTTCTCGCTGTACGGCGAGCGCGTTGGCGCGCTGTCGGTGGTGGGCGAGAGCGCCGAGGAAGCCGCGCGCCTGCTGTCGCAGCTCAAGCGCGTGGTGCGCACCAATTACTCCAACCCGCCGGTCCATGGCGGCAAGGTGGTGGCCACCGCGCTGACCACGCCGGAACTGCGCCAGCTGTGGGAAGACGAGCTGGCCGGCATGCGCGTGCGCATCAAGGAAATGCGCAACACCTTCGTCTCCAAGCTCAAGGAAAAAGCGCCGGAGCACAACTTTGATTTCGTGCGCGAGCAGGTTGGCATGTTTTCCTATTCGGGGCTGACCAAGGAACAAGTGGGGCGCCTGCGCACCGAGCATTCGATTTATGCGGTTGATACGGGACGCATCTGCGTCGCTGCCCTGAATTCGAAAAATATCGATCGTGTCATTGACGCGATCGCGAAAGTCCTCTAATATCTTGCTTCTTCGGATCGCGCGAATCGTGTGATCCGGATGGCTTCAGGAAATGCGAAGCAGCGGTGCCAGGCTTGACGGCGCCCACTGCAGCGTAGATAATGTTGCCTCTTTTCCCTGATAGCTCAGTCGGTAGAGCGACGGACTGTTAATCCGCAGGTCCCTGGTTCGAGTCCAGGTCGGGGAGCCAGAATACAAAAGGCCACGTTGAAGAACGTGGCCTTTTTCAATTTCCGCTCAGTTTTTCCTCGCCGGCCGCCGCCGCAGCAGGGCGAGCGCGCCCAGGCCGCCGGCCATCAGCAGCAGGCCCGCCGGCTCGGCCACAGCCACCGGTGCCGCGCTGTTTATCATGACGTTATCCATTACGAAGTACTGAGGCAGGTCGGCCATCACGCTGACCCTGTCCACCATGCCGCCATACCCGCTGGCGAGGAAGGCGGCGCTGCCGTTGGTGGTGAGCGAGTCCGAGACCGCTACCAGGCTGCCGTTGAGGAACATGTGAAAACTGACAGTGGCATAGCCGGCGAAATGGGCGCCCTGGAACTGGAAGGCGGTGACGGCCGCGAAAGCATTGTCATTGCTGATATTGAACAGGCGCGTATTGCCCGAGGCGGGCGAGTAGGGCGCTTCCTGGGCGTCTGCATGCTGCCAGCCGGTCCAGCTCAGGCCCCCATATTCGCGCATGCTGCCGCTGCCAGCCAGGTCGTCAAAGGTCAGGATGGCCGCCTGGGCGCCGGGCAGGCACAGCGCGCCGGCGCAGGCGAGGAGAAGGGAAGAAAAAGTCGTCATGGCAGATCCGCAGGAAAAAGTGTGGGCGGACTCCAGCATGCAATCTCGTGCGGCGGAGCAGGATGGCAAACCGGGCCATGTTGCGCTTCCTCAATTGGGCTGTGGCGCCCGGCTGACGCCTGCGCGGCGCAGCATCGCATCTCCCCGCTAGAGTAAACATTCTCCAACAATTCCCTATATAAACTTTGATGAATTGGCAGTAGCTATCTATGATGACGCCTTCGACATAGGCGCAGGGGCGCTTGTCTTGCCAAAATGAGTATCGACCATGAAAAAAATCGCAGTAGCTGCCTTCGCCCTGGCGCTGGCTTCCATGAGCGCGCACGCCCAGACTTATGTCCTGGTCGAGCCAAAGCCTTACCGTTTCCTCGCTGGCGCCGGCCTGACCTTCGGCGGTGACCGCCTTGCCACGGCCGAGTTTGAAGACGGCGGCGAGATCGATATCCGCGCCGGTTCCATGGTGGCGCTGTACGCCGGAGCGGAGTTCGCGGTCAATGACCAGATGGCCTTGCAAGCCAACATCGGTTACCACGTCGATAGCGCAACGGCTTACAATGGCGATATCCGCTTTGGCCGTTATCCTGTCGAACTGCTGGGGTACTACAAGGTGTCGCCCCAGTGGCGCATCGGCGGCGGCGCCCGCTTCGTCAACAGCCCCAAGCTGAGCAGCAGCGGCGCGGGCGACATTGGCGACTTCGAGTTCAAGAACAGCACGGGACTGGTGCTGGAAGGCGAGTACAGCATCAACCCGAGCCTGGGTGTGAAAGTGCGCTACGTCAGCGAAAAATACGAAACCAGGGACTTCGTCAGCAAGCACGATGGCAATCACGTGGGCGTCCTGCTGAATTACTACTTTTAGAATTACTACTTTTAAATAATTGCGCGGGCCGCTATAATGCGGCCTCTTTTCCCTGATAGCTCAGTCGGTAGAGCGACGGACTGTTAATCCGCAGGTCCCTGGTTCGAGTCCAGGTCGGGGAGCCAGAATCATATTTCCTGCGCCAATGCGTGTGAAAGCCGAAAGCCCGCCTCCCTGTGGAAGAGCGGGCTTTTTGCATTCACGGGCGGTCAGCATGACCGTTGCGCAGACCGCGCCTGATATTGTGATGTGCCTGCCGCTGCCCTGTGCTGCCTCATGCCGGCGCGCCGGCACTGGGCTAGCCTGTACGCAGGAGGCCGACCGCAATGAAACTCATCTCTTGGAACATCCAGCGTGGGCGCTGGCACCACGGCACCTGCAACCTGGAGCGCGTGGCGGCCAGCCTGCGCCAGATGGCTGATGCCGATGTGCTATGCCTGCAAGAAGTATCGGCCGGCTACACGGATTTGCCAGGGTCCGACGGGCGCAATCAGTTCATCGAACTGGCGGCGTTGTTGCCGGAATACACGGCGCTGGCCGGGATCAATACCGATACCCGGGTCGCGGGCGGCACCCGCCGGCTGTTCGGCAACATGACCTTGTCACGCCATCCCGTGCTGCAGGTATTGCGCCATGCACTGCCCTGGCCGGTGGACGCCGCCGCCATGAGCATGCAGCGCGGCGCCATCGAGGCCACCATCGATACGCCGTGCGGCCTGTTGCGGGTGGTTAATACCCATCTGGAATACTTTTCACCAATCCAGCGCGCAGCCCAGGTGGAGCGCCTGCGCGAGCTGCACCGCGATGCCCACCTGCAGGCGCTGGCCACGCCGCCTGGCGAGCGTGACAACGGGCCCTTTTGCGCCGTTCCCCGGGCCGCCATGGCCCTGCTGGCAGGCGACTTCAACTTCCTGCCGCAGTCGGCGCAATACTGGCGCCTGCAGGCGCCGTTTGACGAGGGCGTGCCGGCCTGGCAGGACGCGTGGGGCCTGACACATCCGGGCCAGCCCCACGCACCCACGGTATGCGTTCATGACGACACGGCCATTCCATACGCGTTTGACTTCGTGTTCGCCAGCGCCGGCCTGGCCCGCCACGTGCGCAGCATGCGTGTGGTGGAAGGGCACTTTGGTTCGGATCATCAGCCGCTCTTGATCGAGCTGACCTGACAACAAAAAGGCCACGCTTCAACGTGGCCTTGTCGGCTCAGCCCGTCAAAGACGGGCCTGCTTCTGGTCGATCAGCGGCTCAGGTCTTCGTCGTCATCCTGCGGACGCTGCGAGCCTTGGGCCGAACCCTGCGAGCCCGATTGCTGGTTGCCCATTCCCTGGCCGGTGCGGCCGCTCTGGCTTTGCTGGCCAATCTGGCTGTCGCGGTCGCTCAGCTCGTCGCGCTGCTGGCCCTGGCGGCTGCCTGGCTGGGAGCCGGACTGCTGGGAGCCATACTGCTGCGAGCCGGGCTTCTGATTGGCCGACTGCTGCGACCCTTGCTGCTGCTGGCCGCTCTGCTGGGAACCTGTCTTCTGATTGCCCAGGGTGCTGTCCTGGCGGCTGTTGTCCGACTGCTGGTCACGCTGGCCGCTCTGGCCGGCCTGGTTGCCCGAGCCTTTGTTACCGGACTGCTGATTTTGACTCATCTTGTCTTCACCCGACGAGCCCGACTGGTTACCGCCCTGGGGGGTATTGTGGCCGCCTGCTTGGTTCTTGTTCATGATGATCTCCTTGTGTAATTAGAGGCTGAACAAGACATTCGCGATTGAACGTCTGCTCAGGTGAACTCATCTTATCGGCGCCGCCGGCCAGTGTGGTCAGACATTCAGCCTCGCTTTCGTAGGAGTCGCAGCTAGGGGTCTGTAGGAATCGGTCTAGATTTTCTGAGGAAATTGACAGGAAAAATGCCCTGTTTTTGTGCAGCAATCTGCGGTGATTCCCTTGTGCAATGCTGCACGGACAGCTTTATGCGGTGCACAAATTCCCCCCGCAGTGGAGTGACGTTTTACCAGGCGCACGCTTGGATGAACTGAGGAAAATGTCACTACCCTCATGTAGAATACGTGAACATTGTCCTATTGAAATTAGTAATGATTGACGACGCCTCTTCCTGCTCTGTACTGCTGATTGACGACGAGCCGTTCACGCAGGATTTCGTGGCGCACTGCCTGCACGGCTGCACGGGCGTCTCCACCCATTACGATCCGCATTCCGAGCGCGTCGTCGAGCTGGCCCTGGAAGTGGCGGCCACGGTCGTGCTGGTCGATTTGCGCATGCCCGGGGTCGACGGTTTCGACGTGGTGCGCATGCTGCGCGCCCATCCCGACACCGAGCACCTTCCCGTGATCCTGCTGTCGTCCGAAGAAGATGCCGACATCAAGGCCAAGGCCTTTGCCTGCGGCGCTAACGATTACCTGGTCAAGTGGCCCGACGGGCGCGAGCTGGCCGCCCGCCTGCGCTACCACAGCGATGCCTACGTGGCGCGCCAGCAGCGCGACAAGGCCTTCATCTCGCTGCGCCGCAGCCAGGAGGAACTGGCGGCCAGCCAGTCGGCCCTCCACCAGGCCCAGAAAATGGAAGCGATCGGCCAGCTTACCGGCGGCGTGGCGCATGACTTCAACAACGTCCTGCAGATCATCGGCGGCAACCTGCAGCTGATCAAACTGCTGGGTGGCGTGAGCGACAATGCGCGCGCCCGCATCGACATTGCCCTGGCCGGGGTGGAGCGCGGTGCCAAGCTGTCGGCCCACCTGCTGGCATTTGCCCGGCGCCAGCCGCTGCAGGCGGTGGTGGTCAATCCCGGCAGCGTGCTGCGCGACATGGATGAAATGATGCGGCGCGTGCTTGGCCCGCGCGCCATCATCGAGACCGATATCGAAGACCGGCTGTGGAGCATCAATGTCGACCCGAGCCAGTTCAACAACGTCATCCTGAACCTGGCCATCAATGCGCGCGACGCCATGAGCGATGGCGGAACCTTGACCATCCGCGCCGTGAATGTGCCGGCCGGCTCGCCCCTGCTGCCCAAGCAGGCCTGCGGTGACTTCGTGCTGGTGGAAGTGGCCGATACCGGCTGCGGCATGGCGCCGGAGGTGCTTGAGCGGGCCTTTGAACCCTTCTTCACCACCAAGCCCACCGGGCAGGGAACTGGCCTGGGCCTGTCCATGGCCTACGGCTTCGTCAAGCAGTCCGGCGGCGAGATTGTGCTCAAGAGTGAACCCGGCGCAGGCACCAGCGTCAAGATCTTCCTGCAGCGTAGCGAGGCCGAAGCCGACCGCATGGAAGACAGCACCCCGGCGCCCCTGTTCGGCGGCCTCGAATCGATCCTGGTGGTGGAAGACGAGCACGATGTGCGCAGCACCACCGTGGAGCTGCTCTCGGCCCTGGGCTACCAGGTGTACCAGGCAGAAGACGCGGCCAGCGCGGTCGAGGTGATTGACTCGGGCGCCAAGATCGACCTGGTGTTTTCAGACGTAATGATGCCGGGGAAGATGAGCAGCCTGGAATTGTCGAAGATCGTGCGCGCCAAGCTGCCGCAGGCGCAGATCCTGTTCACGTCCGGCTACGCCGAGGGTGTGCTCACGCATGACGGACGCCTGGACCCGGGTGTCAACCTGCTGCAAAAGCCCTACAACGCCGATGTGCTCAGCGCGCGCATCCGCCACCTGCTGCGCCGCCGCAAGCCGGCCAGTGCCACCTCGCACTGACGCCCGCGGCGCCTAGTGCGGCTTGATGTAGCGGTAGGACCCTGGCGGCGGTTCATTGAGCACCGCCCAGAAGATGCCCAGGTCCGCGATGGCGCGCACGAATTCGCCGAAGTCGACCGGCTTGACCACGTACGCATTGACCCCCAGCTCATAGCTGCGCAGCAGGTCCTGTTCTTCCCTTGACGATGTCAGCATCACCACCGGCACGCTCTTGAGCGAGGGCGTGGACCTGATCACCTTGAGCACTTCCAGGCCGTCGACCTTGGGCAGTTTGAGGTCGAGCAGGATGACGGCAGGATTGCCGACCTGGCGCTTGGCAAAGTCTCCCTCGCAGCGCAGGTAGTCCAGGGCTTCGGCGCCGTCGCGCGCGATGATGACTTCGTTGGCCAGCTGGCTTTTTTCCAGCGCGATCAGCGTCAGTTCCAGGTCGTGGGGATTGTCTTCGACCAGTAAAATGGGCTTGAGCATAATGATTTAATCGTTGAGTTCTTTGGGAATACTGAAGGAGAAAGTGGCACCCTGGCCAGGCTGGGACTGCGCCCACACCCGCCCGCCGTGCCGCTCGATGATCCGCCTGACATTGGCCAGACCGATGCCCGTCCCCTGGAAGTCTTCCATCCGGTGCAGGCGCTGGAATACGCCAAACAGCTTGTGGACGTAATCCATGTTGAAACCGGCCCCGTTGTCGGCAACCGAGATGACCCATTCGTGGTCGTTATCCTGCGCGCTGACGCGAATCACGGCCAACTCCTTCTGGCCCGTGAATTTCACCGCGTTCGACAGCAGATTATACAAGGCCAGCTGGAGGAAGCTGGGGTCAGCCTTCAGGGTCGGCAAGGGGCCGATGTCCCATTCGATATTGCGTCCGCGCGTTTCGATGGACAGCTTGTCGAGGCAGGAGCGCACCATGTCGGCCATCGCGATCTCAGTCGGGCGCAGGGCCGCGCGCCCCATCTGCGAAAAGCTCAGCAGGTCGTCCACCAGCTTGCCTGCCAGGCGCGCCGATTCCTTGATGTTCTTGAGGAAGCGCTGGCGCTTCTCCAGGCTGTCGTTGCCGGCCGCTTCGAGCAGCAGGTCGGAAAAGCCGACGATGTGGCGCAGCGGGGCGCGCAGATCGTGCGAGACCGAATACGAAAACGCTTCCAGCTCCTTGTTGGCGCGGCCCAGGTCTTCGGCCAGTTCGGCCATTTGCTCGGCGCGTTCCAGGGCAAGGCCCAGCAGGGCGCTGCGAAACTCCACAGCCATCTCGATTTCGCCGCTGTGCCATGGGGCGCTGGTGCCGTGGATGGTTTCGCGCCAGCTGTCAAAGCTGGTGCGCGGCGAAAGCTGCGGCGGCGTACCGTTCGCCGCCGCCTTGTCGTACGGGTTGCCGGCCCAGTCGATGGTGTGCACGGTCTCGGGCCGGAACCACAACAGATAATGCTTGTGGATGCGCGAGATCGGCATGGCCAGCAGCCCGCTGGCCACCTTGGTGTAGGCCGCCGCCGGGGCGAACACGCGGCTCAGCTTATCGGTGTGGAAGACGTCGGCGTGGGTGTTCATTCCCAGCCATGCCACCAGCTCCTCGATCTGCGCTTCGCCCGGCGCGTCGCCGTGCACCAGCAGGCGGTCGTCGTACAGAACGGCCACGCCGCCGGCGCGCGCGAACTGCAGCAGCGAAGGAAGGACGCTGCTCATGTTGTCGATGAAGTCGGCGCCATGGGTCAGGCCGCCCAGCATCGACACCATCACGCGCCGTACCTCGAGGCGGAACTGCAGTTCGTCCGCGTCTTCACGCGAGCCGATGCACATGGCCAGGATCTGGCCCAGCTGCTCGCAGGCGGTGCGCTTGTCAAAGGCCACCGGGCTGGGCGTATCATGGTGGCACGAGATCAGGCCCCACAGCTTGCCCTTGACGATCAGCGAGACCGACATCGAGGCCATGGTACCCATGTTGCGCATGTATTGGAGGTGGACCGGCGAGACACTGCGCAGCGAGGCGAAGGACAGGTCGGTGGCCTTGCCCGTGACGGGGTTGAGCGGCGGGACCAGGCGCGCCGGCGTGTAGCTGGCGTCCTGGATCAGGCGGATCCGGTTGAGCAGGTACAGTTCGCGCGCCTGGCGCGGGATGTCGGTGGCCGGGAAGCGCTGGCCGAGATAGGAGTGGTAGTCATCGCTGCGGCATTCGGCCAGCACGTGGCCGTGGCCTTCCGGGTCAAAGCTGTACACCATCACCCGGCCGTAGCCGGTCACCGCGCAAATGTCCTGGGCCGCCAGGCGCGCCATTTCCACCACCGTCGACGCATTGTTCAGCTTGAGCAGGAAGTCGCCCACCTTGCGGTACAGGTAGCGCAGATCGGCCGGCCCTTCCTGTTCCGCCTTCTCGAATTCCAGCATCAAGAGGCCATCGTGGTGGTGCGCCAGGACGTCGAAGCGGGCCCCGCGCGCCAGTTCCACGGTACACAGAAAGATGGGACGCTGGCCAACTTCGGACTGGGCCAGTGCGGCCTTGATGCGCTCGGCCAGGCCCGCCCCGAGTAAGTGTGCCAGCGGCTGGCCCAGTAAATCTTCAACGCACACGCCCGTGAGGCTGGACAAATTGTCGCTCGCTTGAAGAACTGTCAACTCTTTTGATAGTGCCAGCAGGAACCCGTGCGGCTGGATGCTGCCGGGGGTGTGGATCGGTTCCTTGTCGCAACTGGACAAGTCAAGATCGTGGGAGGTCGTTGTTACCACTGTCATGAGTATTGCGCGTCGCTCCGAGGCCAACTGCTATTGTTTGTAAAGCGACAAGAACCAGGACTCCAAGGCGATATGGCGGCTTTTTCGGAGAGGGAATTTTACTAGAACAACAGTGTCTGGATCGCACGTTTGCCCGGTTTTTTTGCAAGATGGTGAAGAAAAAACCAGTAGTTATTCTTAAGTTGTGAGTTTCAATGCAGGAGCATCTCGATTGGCAAGGCATGCTACGCTGTGCGGCCCTGTACTTTCACTGCAGCCCATGACCACCTTGCGCCTCATTTTGGGCGATCAGCTCAATCCTCTTCACAGCTGGCTGCAAGAGCGGCGCAGCGATGTCATCTACACACTGATGGAGGTGCGTCAGGAAACCGATTATGTGGTCCACCACGCGCAAAAGGTCATCGCCATCTTTGCCGCCATGCGCGACTTTGCGCGTGCCTTGCAGGAGCAGGGGCACCGCGTGGACTACCTGGCCATTGACGATCCGCGCAATACCCAGTCCATCCCGGGCAATCTCGATCTGCTGCGCGCGCATTACCAGGCCGTTCAGGTGCAGTACCAGGCTCCCGATGAGTGGCGGCTGGATCAGCAGCTGGCCGATTACGCCGTCGCAGCGCCACCCGTGTCGATGGCCGACACGGAGCATTTCCTGACAGCGCGTGATGAGGCACAGCGGATTTTCGCCGGCCGCCACCAATGGCTGATGGAGTATTTTTACCGCCAGATGCGGGTAACGCACCAGGTGCTGGTGGAAAAGGACAAGAAGCCCGCGGGCGGGCAGTGGAACTTCGATCACGACAACCGCAAGCCGTGGCGTGGCGATCCGCCCGAGCCGCTCGACACGCGCGCTCTGCACGATCACTCGGCGCTGTGGGAGACCATCGTGGCAGCCGGCGTGCAAAGCTTTGGCCGGCCGGACGCGGCGCGCATCGTGTGGCCGCTCAACCGCGCCGAGGCGCTGGGACACCTGGACGCCTTTATCCAGCACGGCCTGCCGCATTTCGGCGACTACCAGGATGCCATGAGCAGCAAGGCTTCGCGCCTGTTTCACTCGCTGCTCTCGTTTGCGCTCAACACCAAGATGCTGCATCCGCGCGAAGTCATCGACGAAGCACAGGACGCATGGCGCCGGGGCCAGGCGCCGCTGCACTCGGTGGAAGGCTTCATCCGCCAGATCCTGGGCTGGCGCGAGTACGTGCGCGGGGTCTACTGGGCCAACATGCCGGGCTACCAGGAGCACAATGTGTTCGGCCACACCCAGGCCCTGCCATCCTGGTTCTGGGACGGTAAGACCAGGATGAACTGCCTGCGCCACGCCATCGGCCAGTCGCTCGATGACGCTCACGCCCACCACATCCAGCGCCTGATGGTGATCGGCAATTTCGCGCTGCTGGCAGGCCTCGATCCCAAGCTGGTGCACCAGTGGTACCTGGGCGTCTACGTCGATGCCTTCGAATGGGTGGAGATGCCCAACACGATTGGCATGAGCCAGTTTGCCGATGGCGGCCTGCTGGCGACCAAGCCGTACGTATCGAGCGCCGCCTACATTGATCGCATGAGCGACTACTGCAAGGGCTGCCACTACGACAAGAAAGCGCGCCTTGGGGACAAGGCCTGCCCGTACAATGCGCTGTACTGGGATTTTTTCGAGCGCCATGCCGGCCGCCTGTCGGGCAACCAGCGCCTGGGCATGGTCTACAAGAACCTGGGCAGGATGGATGACGAGGCACGCGCCGCCTTCCGGCTGCGGGCGACCGAATTGCGCGCGCGCCTCGACCAGCTTTGATCAACTCACCGGCATCAACATGACACTGCATATTCAAACGCCATTGATTGAATTGGCCGCGCTCGCCGGCGGCGCCGCGCACCGCACGGTGTGGCTCAAGATGGAAGCGCTGCAGCCGCCAGGCTCGTTCAAGATCCGTGGCATCGGCTTTGCGTGCCAGGAGTATGTGCGGCGCGGGGCGCGCCGCTTCATCTCCTCATCGGGCGGCAATGCCGGCATCGCCGCCGCCTATGCCGGCAGGCGCCTGGGCGTGCCGGTTGTGGTGGTGGTGCCGGAAACGACCACGGCCCGCGCGCGCGACCTGATCGCCCGCGAGCAGGCCGAGATCATTGTCCATGGCGCTTCATTCCAGGAGGCCAATGCGCTGGCCCAGACCATGGTGGGTGCGCACGATGCCTTCATCCACCCCTTTGACGACCCGCTGCTGTGGGAGGGCCATGCCGGCATGATCGACGAAGTGGCAGCTGCCGGTGTGAAGCCCGACGCAGTGGTGCTGTCGGTGGGCGGGGGCGGTCTGCTGTGCGGGGTGGTGCAGGGGATGCGCCGCAACGGCTGGCACGACGTGCCGGTCGTGGCAGTGGAAACGCAGGGTGCCGATTCGCTGGCCCAGGCCATGCAGGCCGGGGCGCCCGTGGAGCTGCCGGCCATTTCAAGCATTGCCACGTCGCTCGGCGCGCGCCGCGTGGCCGGCCAGGCACTGGCCTGGGCCGCCGGCGCGCATCCGGTCCACAGCGTGGTCGTCAGCGATGCCGCGGCGGTGGCCGCGTGCCTGCGCTTCATGGACGACCAACGGGTGGTGGTGGAGCCGGCCTGCGGCGCATCGCTGGCAGCCGTCTACGACGGCGCGCCCCAGCTTGCGGCCTGCTCGAACATTCTCGTTATCGTGTGCGGCGGCGTGACGGCCAGCGTGGCCCAGCTGCACAAGTGGGCAGGCCAGTCCTAAAGGCGATACAGGATGGCCGCAATGCCATCGTAGATCGGATAGGCGCGCTCGCCCGAGCGCGGCCAGCCGAGGACATCGAAGTGGTCGTAGGTGCGGTAGTGGCCCAGGAAATTCCACGTGCCGCGCACTGCGGTGCCGTCGTAATTGCGCACCGGTTGCCCGGCCGGTGAGCGCATGCTCACGGCATTGACCACGCCGTCATTGGGAAACCAGGCGCTGTCCACCGGCACCCGGCCGGGGCCGGACTGGGTGTAGGAACCCAGGCCCCGGCGCGCCAGCGATGGCACAATCCATTCGCCTGCGTACGGTTTGGTCAGGGGCGCCATGTCGGCCCTGGGGTAGTGGTACTGGCGCTGCTGCAGCGGCGCGATCAGGCGGTCGGTCTGGTTGCAGCACCAGGCGCCAGGCTCGGTGGCCGAATTGGCGATTGAAAAATAGTAGACGTGGGGCGAGGTCTTGACCCAGCTGTTAAATTCGCGCGCGCCGTCCGGCCCCATCTCCCACTGCGCCGAATCGAAATTATCCTGGTTCCACAGGCGCGGCGAAAACAGCGGCTGCAGGTAGCTGCGTGCGGTAGGAGCGGGCGCGCGTGCGGGCAGGGGCGTGGGCGCCGGGTCGGCCACGCGCGCAATGCCGGCCGCAAGGTCCATGGCGACCGGGCCAAAATGGCCAATGGCGTCGCGCAGGCTGGTGCCGTTGTGGGGGGCGGAAATGGAAGTGGCGCTGATGACCCAGCCGATCTTGCCGCCCTTGTACAGCTCGCCGTCGCCTTCGTCGCCGTGGGGTGAACCGTTTTCCAGCAACTGGATCAGCGAGCGCATGGTCTGCCCACCCTGGCTGTGGCCGATCAGGTGGATGGGATGCTCGGCATCCCATTGCGGATACAGGGCGGGCGGGTAGTTCCCGGGATTGTTGGCAGGGTCGGCAGCCCAGCACTTGCCGGGTGGGCGGCGCTCTTCGAGGTGCTGAAAATGAATGGTGTGCAGGCGGCCATAATCGACGCAGCCGCCCTTGATTTGATAGTAGAGTTCGGCTGAACGGTCCCAGCTCGAACTGATGGAACCGACTGTCGCCACCAGGATGGTGTGCTGGCCATGGTGCTGGCGCATGTGGCCGGCAATATCGCCGAATCCGCCCCAGTACTTGAAACCGCTGCGCGTAAATTGCTCGGGCCCGAAGCCGAGGAAGCCATGCACCAGCACGATGGGGTAATTATTGGCAGCGCAGGCATCTGGCACCATGAGGGACAAGATGCCCGCCAGAACGATGTTGACGATGCGAAGCATGACGAACTTCCGGACAAAGAGGTCGCCACGATCTTAACGATATTTTTGGGCCCGGTCTTGAAGTAAAACAAACTTTGGCTGAGCCGGGCACCGCTTATGGCGCAGCGCCTTCGGCGTTGGCGGCCATGGTGTCGCTGCCTGCAGTGGCGGCGATGGCACCGGGCGCCCGCGGCTCGCCCTGCCAGACGACATAATCATCCACCGAATATAGCTGGCAGGGCTGGCCGCTTTTTTGGGCGCAGGTAGCCAGGGCGCGCGTGTCCGGCTCTTCGCCTTCCTCGGCCCAGCACCAGGCGCCGCTGGCCGAGACGGCAAACGCGCGCGGCGTCATCTTGCCCAGGTATTCGCGGTAGGCTGCGCGTCCCTGCTCGCTCAGGTAAGGGACGGCGTCGATGTCGTCGACGCGCGCAAAATCGGTGCGCACCGGGCCGGGCAGTTGCGTGACCACATATTTTTCGCGGGTCGGCATGCCCACCTGCTGCAGGAAACGCTCGGCTTCCGGCCACCAGATCTTTTCGCCATCGCGGCTGGCCAGCATGCCATGCGAGTCGCGCTTGAAGATGCCGAATTCGTGCAGGCGCGCGCGCCCGCCGGCGCGGACGAAAGCGGTGTGCATGCGGGCCACGAGGTCGGGCCCGAACAGGGAATCGTTGATCCCGTACATCCACAGGCTGGGCACCTTGTTCGCCTCTCCATAGACACCAAAGGCGCGCACCAGTTCCGCGCGCCAGTCGCATCCGGCCCCATCATCGCGCAGGCCGCCGGCAAAATTGATCAGGCCGCGCACGCCCGGCACCGCCTGCGTGCCCAGGGCAATCGTGGCCAGGCCGCCGTAGGACTGGCCAGCAATGATGATGCGCTGTTCATCAATCCAGGGTTGCGTGCGGGCGAAGGCGATGGTGGCAAGCACGTCCGCCGCCTGCGCCATGCCATTGGCCGTCATGTTGCAGCCATGGTCAGCATAGGTGCCGGTGGAGTTGGCAAAACCCTGGCGCATGGGAACCAGCACCGCGTAGCCGCGCTTGACGAAGGCCGTTGCCATGAAGATGAAGCGGTCGCGCGACTGGTAGCGCGGGTCGCCTGCTTCCTTGCCATGGTTAATGACCAGCAGGGGGAAGGGCCCGGGGCCATTCGGGCGGAACACGGTGGTTTGCAGCCGGGCGCTGTTGGCGGCGCCGGCCGGAATCATGATGACGTGCTCGTTCAGACGAAAATCAATGGGAAGTTCTTGTTCGATCGCCAAGGCCGGGAGCAGGGTGAAGCCGACAACGGAGAAGGTCGCGATGCGATGCGCAACACGGCGCAGGTGGGTCAGTGCGGTACGAATGATGGCTCCCGATAAATTGGATTGCCTGAAGGAATGCATTCGATTCTATGCATGAGTAAATTCATGGGCAATACCCGTTTTGATAATTTTCGCGTAGGAAATCAAAAATAATGATCGTTATCGGTGTTTCGCTTGTGCGTCTGGCAAGCTGCATGGCGCGACAAGCTTGTCCGGCATGGCAAGCTGGTGGAAACTTGCGCGGTGTCATGAGCCGGAGATGGGCGGGCACGGAAAATGCCGAGACACGTCATTCTTTGCCCACACCATGGACACGCCGATCTGCAACGACCCTCAACTGGACAATGGATGCGCGCCCCGCGACACTGGACACAGCTTGTCCAGCCCGTGGACGGTACAGATCGCCACCGGGCGCGCCGGCGACCCCGCTTTCCGCGCCCAATGGCTGTCCCTGGTGGAAGGAGGGCAAAGTGCCCAAAAGCTGTATCAGTTGCCGGCATTTTTCGACGCTATCGCCGACTCGGACGGCGGCCAAGCGCCGGTCGAGCTGGTCACTGTCACCCGGGCCGGGACCTTGCTGGCGGTGGTGCCCGTCCGGTTCGGCGTGCTGGAACTGGCGTTCAATATCGGACCGCTGGTGTTGTGGCGCAAGCAACTTGCAACAATGAGCATGCTGGGCAGTCTCCCGGCCCAGGGCAGCCATCAGGTCCCGCTCGCCCTGGTGGCAAGCGAGGTCCTGGCCTTGTATCCGCAGGCCGCCGCCGTATTCCTGCAAGCATTGCCGCGCGAGGGCGGCCATTGGCAGCAATTACTGGAGGGAAGGGCCCAGGGTGTGCAGCCGGCAATGGTCAGCGACTGGCGCGCCTGCCACACCATGCCGGTACCGCCGTCGGTGGAGGCCTACATGCAGCAGTTCACCAGCAAGAAGCGCTATAACATCAGGCGCCAGGTGCGCCAGTTGGCCGATGCCTGCGGGCCGGTCAGCCTGTCGCGGATCGCGCAGGCGAACCAGATTGATGCCTTGTTTGACGCGCTGGCGCACTTGCTCGACCGCGACGCCGGGGCGGCCCTGCAGCGCCGGCTGACGGTAGACGCCCTCGCGCGCCATAGCTTGCTGTTATGCTACGTGCTGCGCGCGGGCGAAGCGGTGATGGGCGTGATCGTCGCCACTCGCTCATCGAGCGTGCTGCATATTCACAACATCTTTACCAATGAGGGCTACCGTCACCTGTCCGTGGGGGCGACCGTCATGCAACTGGCGATGGAAGATCTAATTGGCATGAACTGTTTTAAACTGATCGACTTCGGTTACGGAACGCCTAAGCATGCGTTCAGCTCATCGCAGCTTCTGGAGATGCGGGCCCAGGTCGCCGTGGTGCGCCGCAGTCAAGCCATCCGCCACCTGTTCGCCGCCCATCAGGCATGTCAAGCCGTGGCCGAACAGCTGGTCGGCCTCGCCAAAAAGATGCGCTCAGCCTGGCGCCGGGCGCGCCGCGCCAGCCAAGCACGGGTGAGCATGTTCCGATGAGCCGGCGTGCCCATTGCCCCCGTTGTACCCGCCCGCTGTCCGCCTGCATCTGCCGCTGGATTACACCGGTGCACAGCGCGGCGCCCTTGCTGATCCTGCAGCATCCGCTGGAAGTGAACAATGCCAAAGGCAGCGCACGCCTGCTGCAGCTCAGTGTCGACCAGGCCGCGCTGGCGGTCGGCGAAAGCTTCGACCCCCAGGCCCTGGCCGCCATGCTGTCAGAGGGTGGCCGCCTGCCCGTGCTGCTCTATCCGGACCTGCCTGGCGAGCGGGAACTCGGCCTGCCGGCGCCGCCGGCCTGCGAACCCGCGCAGATGGCCGACCCCGCCCGTGTGCGCCTGGTGATACTGGACGGGACCTGGCGCAAGAGCCGCAAGATGCTGTACCTGAACCCGGCGCTGCAAGCCCTGCCACGGCTGGCACTGGCGGCAGTGCCGGCAACGCATTACACCATCCGCAAGGCGCACGCGCCGCACCAGCTATCGACCTTGGAAGCTGCCTGCCACGCGCTCGGCCAGCTGCACGGGGACGACACGGCCTTCCTGCCGCTGTTGCAGGCCTTTGATGACTTTGTTGCGCATTTCCATGCTACCTCGGGCAAACTTGCACTATCGGCCAGACACGGATTGGCGAATCGCGCTTGAATCGCCGGAGCGGTGGCCGTAGAATACTGTATGTTTATACAGTTCAGAGGCAGCCGTGAGCGATCCCAACAATCAGTCTGAAGAACGCGTCATGCTGCCGCCGCGGCCGCTGTCGGCTACCAAGGGCAGGGGCGCCGTATCCAATCTCCAGGGGCGGTACGAAGTCAACGGCCGCGAAAGCTTTGACGACGGCTGGACCCATGACGATGAACAGGCCCCACCTTTCAAGACCCAGGTTACGGACGAGTTCGCAAAAACCATCCTGAGCCGCAATGCCTCGCCCGACATTCCATTTGATGTCTCGCTCAATCCCTACCGCGGCTGCGAGCATGGCTGCATTTACTGTTTCGCCCGTCCCACCCACAGCTATCTGGGCCTGTCCCCGGGCCTGGACTTTGAAAGCCGCCTGTTTGCCAAGGTAAATGCGGCCGATCTGCTGCGCCGTGAACTGGCCAAGCCTTCCTATGTGCCGCAGTCCATCGCCATTGGCGTCAACACCGATGCCTACCAGCCTTGCGAGCGCGAATTGCGCATCACGCGCCGGGTGCTGGAAGTGCTGCACGACTGCGAGCATCCGGTGGCAATGATATCCAAGTCATCGCTCATGGAGCGCGATATCGACCTGCTGGCGCCCATGGCGGCCAAGAACCAGGCCATTGCCGCCATCACGCTCACCACGCTTGACCCCGCTATCTCCCGCACGCTCGAGCCACGGGCCGCGGCGCCCGCGCGCCGGCTACGCACCATCCGCACGCTGGCAGAGGCAGGCATCCCGGTCCGCGTGAGCGTGGCGCCTGTCATTCCTTTCGTGACCGAGCCGGAACTGGAGCGCGTCCTGGAAGCGGCGCGCGATGCCGGTGCCGTCAGCGCCCACTACGTGGTGCTGCGCCTGCCGTGGGAGGTCAACCCCCTGTTCCAGCAGTGGCTGGAGGCGCACTTTCCGGAGCGGGCCCAGCGGGTGATGAACCGCGTGCGCGACATGCGGGGTGGCAAGGACTACGACAGCGACTTCAGCAAGCGCATGCACGGTGAAGGCGTATGGGCTGACCTCATCCGCCAGCGCTTCGTCAAGGCTTGCGAGCGCCTGGGCATGGGGTTGCAGGGCAGCCGTTTCGGACAGCTTGATGCGTCCCGCTTCAGGCGGCCGCAAGTGGTGCCGCCCGCCAAGGTCAAGCAGTGTGGCAACGCTACCGGGCAGCTCGACCTGTTTTCCTGACGCGCGCACGCAAATGGAGGCTATAGCGAACCGAGAAAGGCTTCAATAGCAAACACGTGTGGATCGTCCTTGCCCATGGCGCGCAAGGCTTGCGCCAGTTCCATCAGATAGTCACGGTTCGGGCCGCTGGGTCCGTGCGAGGCAGCAATGTGGACGGCAATGTCGTATTCGCTGGCCGGACCGAGGAAGGCGGCGTTGTCGGCGGTGGCAATGTAGACCAGGCCTTCCGTGGTGGTGGCGTCATCAAAGGTGATGTCCGTGGCCAGGCGCAGATAGCCGTTCTTTTCGCGATGATCGAGGTGGGCGAATACCTGCGGCGTGATCAGGTAGGCCATGCCGTCGCAGACGGCGCCGGCCGCGTGCACCAGGGTCACCACCCGGCCGGGAGCCGCTTCGGTTCCCCGGTGGTCGTGCGAGCCCTGCCAGAAGCGGCGCGTCCAGTTGGCAATGCTGGCGGGGCGGCGCTCAATGAATGGGAAGTCCGCCTTGTAAATCAATGAGCCATAGCCGAACAGCCACACGCTGTGGTGGCCGTCGAATTTGTCCATGCGCTGGTTGATGGCGATGGTGTCGTGGGACATGGGTGCCTCTGCAACAATCGTAGGGACATTATAGATGGGGTGCCAATCCGGCGCTGGGCGGTAATCTGCCTGCGGCCAGTGCGGCGCCGTTCTCCGGGCGCCGCGCGCAGGGATTCGATCACTGCAGCGGCAGGTGCCCGCTGTGGCGCTGTGCCGCTGTGCCGCGCTGCCTATTGCCCGGCGCTTATTGCCAAGCCTGCCACCTTCATGCCGCAGTCTCGTTCGGGCGCGGCTGTGGCACCGGAACATTCCAGTCGTGCGCCAGCATGAACTGATGCAGGAATGCGATAAAACTTTCTGCTGCAGGCGAGAGCGAGCGGTTATCACGCCGGTACACAAAAAAACGGCGCGTCAGTTCCGGCTCGTGCAGCTGGCGCATCTGCAGCTGGTGCAGCCTGACAAGCGGTTGCGCGTACGGCAGGCATACCGTAATGCCCAGTCCGGCGGCCACCATGGCCAGGGCCGTGGTCATGAAGGTGACTTCGTTGGCCGGATCAATCTGTACGTCGCGCAGTGCGCCATGCATGTCACTGAGCAGGCGTTCGGTGAACTGGCCCTGCAGCGAGATGAGGGGATAGCCAGCCAGGTCATGCCAGGCAAGCCGCGTGCGCTGTTCCAGCGCATGGCCGGCCGGGAATACCACGGCAAAGGGCATCTCAAACAGCACCGTGGCCGCGATCTGCGCGAGCGCATCGCGTTCCGGTCCAATGCCCAGGTCCACTTCGCCGCTGAGCACCCGTCCCGTCACCTGTTCCACCGCACAATCGACCAGGCGCACCTGGATATCCGGATGGGCCCGGCGATAGCTGGCAATGATCTCCGGCAGCAGTGTGCACGACATCAGTTGCGGCGCGGCCACCCGCACAACGCCTTTTTTTAATTGCGTATGATTGGCGATATCGAGCAAGGCACCATCGAGGTCGTCAATGGTCTTGGAAAACAGCGGGTAGAGTTCGCGCCCAATGTCGGTCAGTGCAATCTTGCGGGTGCTGCGGTCCACCAGCCGGATACCGAGCGTCTGCTCCAGTTCCTTGATCAGGCCCGACAACGCCGCCTGCGTCACGTGCAGGTACTCGGCAGCAAGCGTGAAGCTGCCGGTGCGGGCGAGGGCGACGAAGGCGCGCAATTGGCGCAAAGTGGGATTCATAAGATGATCTGATATATAGCTTTGAAAATATTGTTTGTATGATAGTTCGTTTTGGCCTTTAATAGTGGCAATTACACTGGGAGCACAGCATGCAGATCCAACGAATTCACCATGTAGCCTATCGCTGCAAGGACGCCAAGCAGACCGTTGAGTGGTACGTCAAATATCTCAACATGGATTTTGTGCTGGCCATTGCCGAAGACACGGTGCCCTCGACCGGCGCCTACGATCCTTACATGCACGTCTTTCTCGACGCCGGCAACGGCAACGTGCTGGCTTTTTTCGAACTGCCGTTGCAGCCATCGATGGGCCGGGACGAAAACACCCCGCAATGGGTGCAGCACCTGGCGCTGGAAATCGGCTCCATGGATGAACTGCTGGCGGCCAAGGCGCGCCTGGAGGCGGACGGGATCGACGTGGTCGGGCCCACCAACCACACCATTTTCCAGTCGATTTACTTCTTCGACCCCAACGGCCACCGCCTCGAGCTGTCGGTCAATACCGCCACCGACGAGATGAAGCAAAAGCTCGATGCCGTGAAGTGGGACATGCTCAATGAATGGGCCGAGACCCGCAAGGCGCCCAAGCATGCGGCCTGGATGCACGAGAAGCACTAAGCACACACACGCATCACCAAGGACAGAACAATGAAACTCGCTACACTCAAAAATGGCACGCGCGATGGCGCGCTGGTGGTGGTCAGCCGCGACCTGACGCGTTACCAGAAGGTCCCCAAAATCGCGGCCACGCTGCAGTTCGCGCTCGATAACTGGGACAGCGTGGCTGAACGCCTGCAAGCCGTCTACACGGCCTTGAACGACAACGCCACCTGGGACGCCCAGCCCTTTGCCGAGTCGCTGTGCCACTCGCCGCTGCCGCGTGCCTACCAGTGGGCCGACGGCTCGGCCTACATCAACCACGTGGAACTGGTGCGCAAGGCGCGCAATGTCGATGTGCCGGCTTCGTTCTATACCGATCCCCTCATGTACCAGGGCGGCTCCGACTCGTTTGTGGGCCCGCACGATCCGATCTACGCCTTGTCGGAAGAGTGGGGCATTGACCTGGAAGCGGAAGTGTCGGTCATTACGGGCGACGTGCCGATGGGCGCTACCGTGGAAGAGTGCGCCGGCGCGATCCGGCTGGTCATGCTGGTCAACGATGTCTCGCTGCGCAATCTGATCCCGGGCGAGCTGCTCAAGGGCTTCGGCTTTTTCCAGTCCAAGGCGGCCAGCGCCTTTTCGCCGGTGTGCGTGACGCCCGACGAACTTGGTGGTGCGTGGCAGGACAGCAAGCTGCACCTGCCGATCACCGTTCACATCAACCAGCGGCCCTTCGGCAAGCCCAATGCGGGCGAGGACATGACCTTCAATTTCGCGCAGCTGGTCGCGCATGCGGCCAAGACGCGCGAGCTGGCCGCCGGCACCATCATTGGCTCTGGCACGGTGTCGAACAAGCAGGGCGACCTGCACGGTTCGAGCATTGAAAACGGCGGCGTCGGCTACTGCTGCCTGGCCGAGGTGCGCATGTACGAAACCATCGAGCAGGGCGCGCCCAGGACGTCCTTCCTGCAGTTTGGGGACAATGTACGCATCGAGATGTTTGATGCCGATGGCGCCAGCATCTTTGGCGCCATCAATCAGGATGTGGCCAGGTACGAGGGGCCCACGCGATGAAGCTGTACGACTATTTCCGCAGCTCGGCTGCGTACCGCGTGCGCATCGGCCTCAATCTCAAGGGGCTGGCCTATGACGCCGTGCCGGTACACCTGGTCCGCGACGGCGGCGAGCACCTCAAGCCCGAGTACCGCGCCATCAATCCCAGCGCACTGATACCTGCGCTGCAAGATGGCGGCGCCACCATCACGCAGTCGCTGGCCATCCTGGAGTATCTCGACGAGGTTCATCCGCTGGTGCCAATCCTGCCGCGCGACGCCCTGGGCCGCGCGCGCGTACGCTCGCTGGCGCTGGCCATCGCCTGCGATATTCATCCACTGAACAACCTGCGCGTGCTGCGCTACCTGGTCAAGGAAGCCGGCCTGACCGAAGAGGCGAAAACCGCCTGGTACGTGCACTGGGTGCGCGAAGGCTTTGCCGCGCTCGAAGCGCAGCTTGCAGCGTCGGCGGACACGGGGCGTTTCTGCCATGGCGACATGCCCACCCTGGCCGACATCGTCCTGGTGCCGCAGGTGTTCAACGCCGCGCGCTTCAATGTCGACATGAGCGCCTATCCCACCATGGCCCGTATCGATGCCGCCTGCCGCGCTTTGCCCGCATTTGAGGCGGCCCATCCTGCCAAGCAGGCGGACGCCGAATAGCACACGCCAAGCCCACGCAAAAACGCCGTCCGTGCGCAAGGCAGGGACGGCGTCGTGACAACGGCCGGTGTCAGTGTCAGTGCTTGGCGGTCGACATGTCCGGCTCGGACGGCGTCGAAATCTCTTCCAGCGCCTGTTCGATGCCCTTGGACTGGCTGGTTGCCATGTCGCCCAGCGACACGATGCCAATCAAGCTGTGCGACTGCTGGTCTACAACCGGCACGCGGCGAATCTGCACGTCGCCCATCTGGCCCAGGACTTCATCGACCGACTGGCCTGCGTAGCAGGTGCGCACGTCGGTGCTCATCACGTCGCCCACGCGCGTGCTTTCAGGCGCCTGGCCGGCTGCGGTGGAGCGTACGGTAATGTCGCGGTCGGTGATCATGCCCACCAGCTTTTCGCCGTCGACAACCGGGATCGAACCGACATTGAATTCATCCATCATCTGCGCGGCGCGGCGCACGGTCTCTTCCGGCGAAATGCATTGAACGTCGCGGGTCATTACTTCTTGAATCGTTTGCATCATGAGCCTCCATAGCTAAATGAATATCGAACTGCGATTTCCCTGCGTGGCAGGGTTTTGTCAATAATGCACTTTTTTCGTAAAGTCTGACGCGTGGTTGAAATGGCATTTACAATCGATGCCTTTGGATCGCCTCATCACCGATGTCTTCCAGCATTCCCGCTCCCATCCTTGATGCCTTCGCGCGCGCACATTCTTCGTGGCATCCCCATTTGACCGCTGGCCTGGAAGCAATGATGCGGGCGCAGCCGTCGTACCTGCCGCAGCTTGCCGGGGACGCCTATCTTCCGACTGAGCAGCGCCTGTTCGCCGCCTTTGCGCTGCCGCTCGACAAGGTACGCTACGTGCTGGTGGGCGAGGGGCCGTATCCGCGTGCGGAAAGTGCGACCGGCGTGTGCTTCATGGACGGCGCCGTGGGCGAGTTGTGGTGTGCCTCCGGCCTGTCCAAGCCAGTCAACAAGGCAACGTCGTTGCGCAATTTCATGAAGATGCTGCTGGTGGCCGATCAGCGCCTGCAGTCGGGCAACACCGGCGGTGCTGCCCTGGCGCCCATTGCGGCGCAGCTTGAGGCGCACGGAAATATCAAGACGCTGGCGCAGTTGCAGGACAACCTGATGGCCCAGGGGTTCTTATTGCTGAACGCCTCGCTCGTGTTCCGCCACCATGTTGCGCCGGCCATTGATGCCAAGGCCTGGCTCCCCTTTCTCGACACCGTCTTGCAGGCCCTGCTGCCGGTAGCGCCAACCCTGGTTTTGTGGGGCAAGATTGCCGAGCAGCTCAAAAAGCTGCCCTGTACGGCCGGCTTCCCGCAGGTGGCGTCGGAACACCCCTACAACCTCAGCTTCATCGACCACGTGGACATGCAGAATTTGTTCCGCCCGATGCGCTTGCTGCACTGCGGCGAAAAATAGGGCGTCCGAGACAGGACCCGGCAAATTTGATATACTTGACTAAATCGTTCAACTAATCAGGGCTTTATTTTTCCCTGGCAGGCATCGTGAATGCGCTGCGTGAATGAATTTAGGCAATATTTTAACATGACCGGGGTTGAGATGCGTCTGACCACTAAAGGCCGTTTTGCTGTGACTGCGATGATCGATCTTGCCCTGCGACAGGGCAAGGGACCGGTTACGCTCGCCGGCATCAGCCAGCGCCAGGCCATTTCCCTGTCCTACCTGGAGCAGCTGTTCGGCAAGCTGCGCCGCCACGAGATCGTGGAGTCCATCCGCGGACCGGGTGGCGGCTACAGCCTGGCGCGCCGCGCCGACAAGGTGACGGTGGCCGACATCATCATTGCGGTGGACGAGCCGCTCGATGCGACCCAGTGCGGCGGCAAGGAAAACTGTCACGGCTCGGACGCTGCCACCGGCGCGCGCTGCATGACGCACGAGCTGTGGGCCACGCTCAACGAAAAAATGGTCGACTATCTCGATTCGGTCTCGCTGCAGGACCTGGTCGACCAGCAGAATCACAAGCACGCCGAGCAGGTTGTGGTGGTACACCGCACGCCCGCTGCAGTCGGACAAAATTGAAGCATATTGGAGCAGACCTGATGAACGCACCTCTGGACAAAGAACTCGAGCAGACCTTCGTGACTGCGCCGCACTTCCCCATCTACATGGACTATTCGGCCACCACGCCAATCGATCCGCGGGTGGCGGACAAGATGATTCCCTACCTGCGCGAGCAGTTCGGCAATCCGGCGTCGCGCAGCCACATGTATGGCTGGACTGCGGAAAAGGCAGTGGAGGAGGCGCGCGCCCACGTGGCAGCGCTGGTCGGTGCCGATCCGCGCGAGATCATCTGGACCTCCGGCGCCACCGAGTCCAACAACCTGGCGCTCAAGGGCGCGGCGCAGTTCTACAAGACGCGCGGCAAGCACATCATCACGGTCAAGACCGAGCACAAGGCGGTGCTGGACACCGTGCGTGAACTGGAGCGGGTTGGCTTTGACGCCACCTACCTGGAACCGCAGGACAATGGCCTGATCACAGTCGCTCAGCTCGAAGCTGCCATGCGCCCGGATACCATTCTGGTCTCGGTCATGCTGGTCAATAACGAGATCGGCGTGATCCAGCCAATCGAGGAACTGGCCGCGCTGTGCCGCTCCAGGAATGTCATCTTCCATTGCGACGCGGCCCAGGCCACCGGCAAGGTCGCCATCGACCTGGCCAACAGCAAGGTGGACCTCATGACCTTCACCGCCCACAAGACATATGGTCCCAAGGGCATTGGCGCCCTGTACGTGCGCCGCAAGCCGCGCGTGCGTCTCGAAGCACAGATGCACGGCGGTGGCCACGAGCGCGGCCTGCGTTCGGGCACGCTGCCAACCCACCAGATCGTGGGCATGGGCGAAGCCTTCCGCATCGCCAAGGAAGAAATGGACAGTGAAATCGCCCGTATCACGGCGCTGCGTGACCGCCTGGCCAAGGGCCTGCAGGAAATCGAAGAAACGTACATCAATGGCGACATGGATCACCGCGTGCCGCATAACCTCAACGTGAGCTTCAATTACGTCGAAGGCGAGTCGCTGATCATGGCCATCAAGGACATCGCCGTGTCGTCCGGTTCGGCCTGCACCTCGGCCAGCCTGGAGCCATCCTACGTGCTGCGCGCCCTGGGCCGCAGCGACGAGCTGGCACACAGCTCCATCCGTTTTACCATCGGCCGCTTCTCGACCGAAGCCGACATCGACTTTGCAGTGGACCTGCTCAAGTCGAAGGTCCACAAGCTGCGCGAACTGTCGCCGCTGTGGGACATGTTCAAGGAAGGAATCGACATCAATTCCATCCAATGGGCAGCCCACTAACCGTATTGAATATTCAGGAGTTCTAAAATGGCATACTCGGACAAAGTGTTGGATCACTACGAAAATCCACGTAACGTTGGCGCCTTTGACAAGGGCGACGAGACAATCGGCACCGGCATGGTTGGCGCGCCGGCATGTGGCGACGTCATGAAGCTGCAAATCAAGGTCGGCGCAGATGGCCTGATCGAAGACGCAAAGTTCAAGACCTATGGCTGCGGTTCGGCCATTGCGTCGTCGTCGCTGGTGACCGAATGGGTCAAGGGCAAGACGCTTGACCAGGCGCTGTCGATCAAGAACACCCAGATCGCTGAAGAACTGGCGCTGCCGCCGGTGAAGATTCACTGCTCGATCCTGGCTGAAGACGCGATCAAGGCTGCCGTGTCGGACTACAAGGCCAAGCACCCAACCGCGGCGTAAGCCGGGGTTTCTGCATCACAGCTGGAGAAACTATGGCAATCACACTGACCGAAAAAGCGGCCAAGCACATCAACCGCTACCTGGAACGGCGCGGCAAGGGCATTGGTTTGCGTTTTGGCGTGCGCACCACGGGCTGCTCGGGCCTGGCCTACAAGCTCGAATACGTTGACGAATCGGCGGCCGAAGACAATGTCTTCGAGTCGCACGGCGTCAAGGTATTCGTCGACCCGAAAAGCCTGCCGTACATCGATGGCACCGAGCTCGATTTTACGCGCGAAGGTTTGAACGAAGGCTTCCGCTTCCGCAATCCGCAGGTCAAGGACGAATGCGGCTGCGGCGAGAGCTTCCGCATTTAACGCCTTGACGATGCAGAACCACTTCGACCTGTTCCAGCTTCCCGCGGCCTTTTCCGTGGACATGGCCGCGCTCGACGCGGCATACCGCGATGTGCAGGGCCAGGTCCACCCGGATCGCTTCGTCGGTGCCACCGATGCAGAAAAGCGCGTGGCCATGCAGTGGGCCACCCGCGCCAATGAGGCCTACCAGACGCTCAAGAACCCGCAGAAGCGCGCGCAGTACCTGTGCGAGCTCAATGGCGTGGACCTCGCCACCGAGTCCAACACCGCCATGCCGATGGAATTTTTGATGCAGCAGATGGAATGGCGCGAGGCGCTGGGTGAAGCCCGCTCCGGCGCCGACCTGCCTGCGCTCGAAGCGCTGTCGGCAGAAGTGAAGGCTGACCGCAAGACGCGCACCGCCAGCATCGGCAAGCAGCTCGATGCGGGCGACTTTGAACACGCCGCGCAAGGGGTGAGGGCGCTCATGTTCCTCGACAAATTCGACGAGGAACTGCGTCACGCCTTTGACGCACTCGATCACTGACCGGCCGCACGCGCCGGTCACACCATCGCAGTACTTCCACTTCCGCAGTGGGCCGACTACATAAGAATATATGGCACTTCTCCAGATTTCAGAACCAGGCATGTCCACCGCTCCGCACCAGCACCGGCTGGCCGTGGGCATCGACCTTGGTACCACCAATTCGCTGGTCGCCACCGTGCGCAGCGGCATTCCGGAAGTGCTCAGCGACGAGGACGGCCGCCCGCTGCTGCCGTCCATCGTGCGCTACCTGCCCAATGGCCATGCCAACATCGGCTTCAAGGCGCAGGCGCACCAGACCACGGATCCGAAAAACACCATCGTGTCGGTCAAGCGTTTCATGGGGCGCGGGCTGAAGGACATCGCCTACGCCGAGAACATGCCGTATGCGTTCCAGGATTCGCCCGGCATGGTGCAGATCAAGACCGTGGCCGGCGTGAAAAGCCCGGTCGAAATCTCCGCGCAAATCCTCGCCACGCTGCGCCAGCGTGCCGAAGATTCGCTGGGCGACGACCTGGTAGGCGCGGTCATCACCGTGCCGGCCTATTTTGACGATGCCCAGCGCCAGGCCACCAAGGACGCTGCACAACTGGCCGGCCTGAACGTGCTGCGCCTGCTGAGCGAGCCGACGGCGGCCGCCATCGCCTATGGTCTCGACCACGGGTCCGAAGGCGTGTACGCCGTCTATGACCTTGGCGGCGGCACCTTTGACATCTCCATCCTCAAGCTGTCCAAGGGCGTGTTCGAGGTCCTGTCCACCGGCGGCGACTCTGCCCTGGGTGGCGACGACTTTGACCATCGCCTGTTTTGCTGGATTAACGAGCAGGCCAAGCTGGCACCGCTGTCGGACGAAGACACGGCCACGCTCATGGTCAAGGCGCGCCAGGCCAAGGAACTCTTGTCAACCAATGCCGAGACCATGGTCGACGCCATCCTCAATTCCGGCGAAATCGTGCACGTCAAGGTGACTGCGGAGATTTTCGCCGACATCACCAAGCACCTGGTGGGCAAGACCGTCAACGCCATCAAGAAAGCCATGCGCGACGCCGACGTGTCGGTGGACGACGTGGACGGCGTGGTCATGGTCGGTGGTGCCACGCGCATGCCGCACGTGCGCCGCGCCGTGACAGAATTCTTCAAGACCATCCCGCACGCGAATATCGATCCGGACAAGGTGGTGGCGCTGGGCGCGGCCATCCAGGCCAATCTGCTGGCCGGCAACCGTGCGGCGGGCGACGACTGGCTGCTGCTCGACGTGATTCCGCTGTCGCTTGGCATCGAGACCATGGGCGGACTGGTTGAGAAAATCATTCCGCGCAATTCCACGATTCCCTGTGCCCGTGCCCAGGAATTCACCACCTTCAAGGATGGCCAGACTGCGCTGGCAATACACGTGCTGCAGGGCGAGCGCGAGCTGGTGTCCGACTGCCGTTCGCTGGCGCGCTTTGAGCTGCGCGGCATTCCGCCAATGGTGGCCGGTGCGGCCCGCATCCGCATCACCTACCAGGTCGATGCCGATGGCCTGCTGTCGGTCTCGGCGCGCGAGACGCGCTCCGGCGTCGAGGCGTCCATCGTGGTCAAGCCCTCGTATGGGCTGGCCGACGACGAAGTGGCACGCATGCTGCAGGATTCCTACACCTCGGCGCAGGTGGACATGGTGGCGCGCGCGCTGCGTGAAGAACAGGTGGAGGCCGAGCGCATCCTGCTCGCTACCCAGGCCGCTCTCGATGTGGACGGCGCGTTGCTCTCGCTCGACGAGCGCATGGCGGTCGACGCTGCAATGGCGCAGCTCAAGGAAGTCGCTGGCAGCGATGACGCCGGCGCGATCCACGCGGGCGTGGAAAAGCTGGCGCAGGTGACCGAGGAATTTGCATCGCGCCGCATGGACCAGAGCGTACGCACGGCACTTGCCGGCAAGTCGCTGGACGAAGTTTAAGCATCACGAAAGAGGTTACCCGTGCCACAAATCGTATTTCTTCCCCATCCCGAGTTCTGCCCTGAAGGCGCAGTCATCGAGGCGCCATCCGGCAAATCGGTGTGCGACGTCATGCTGGAAAACGACATCGAAATCGAGCATGCGTGCGACCGCGTGTGCGCCTGCACCACCTGCCACGTGCTGGTACGCGAAGGCTACAATTCGCTCAACGAGCCTGAGGAAAAAGAAGAGGACATGCTCGATCGCGCCTGGGGACTGGAAGCCGTGTCGCGCCTGTCGTGCCAGGCCATCGTCGGCACCGAAGACCTGGTCGTGGAAATTCCGAAGTACACCATCAACCACGCGGCAGAGAAAAATCACTGATCGGAGATGATCATGAGATGGAGCGATATTTCCGCCATTGCGGAAGCGCTGTACGAAAAATATCCCGACGTCGATCCCACCGCCATCCGCTTTACTGACCTGCATAACTGGGTGGTGGGGCTGGACGGCTTTGATGACGACCGCACCCGCGGCGGCGAGAAAATACTCGAAGCGATACAACAGGCATGGATCGATGAAGCGCAATAACGACAGCAAGGCAGCGGAACTGGCGCCGGAAATCCGACCCGGGCAGTCCATCGCGCTGCTGCAGGAACTGCACATCCTCACGCGCGACGGCAAGCTCAATCAGGACAGCCGGCGCAAGCTCAAACAGGTCTATCACCTGTACCAGTTCATCGAGCCGCTGCTCAAGGAACTCTTGCAGGATCATCCCGGCATCTCGCTGGTGGACCACGGTGCCGGCAAGTCCTATCTTGGCTTCATCCTGTACGACCTGTTCTTCAAGAATCTCAACGACGGCTCGCGCATCTACGGCATCGAGACACGCGAAGAACTGGTGCAAAAGTCGACCGAGCTTGCCAAGAAGCTCGGCTTTCCCGGCATGAGCTTCCTGAATTTGTCGGTGGCGCAGGCCACCACATCAAGCCTGCTGCCGGAGCAGGTCGATATCGTGACCGCGCTCCACGCCTGCAACACCGCCACCGACGACGCCATCGACTTCGCGCTCAAGAAGCGTGCCAAATACATGGTGCTGGTACCGTGCTGCCAGGCCGAAGTGGCGACCGTCCTCAAGAAAAACAAGGGCAAGGACCTGGGCAAGAGCGCGCTCACCGAAATCTGGCGCCACCCGATCCACACGCGCGAATTCGGCAGCCAGGTCACCAATGTGCTGCGCTGCCTGCAGCTCGAGGCGCACGGCTACCAGGTCAATGTGACGGAACTGGTGGGCTGGGAGCATTCAATGAAAAATGAGCTGATCATCGCCAGCTACAAGAACCTGCCGCGCAAGCGCCCGTCCGAGCGCCTGCAGGAAGTATTGTCCACGCTCGGCCTCGAAGAAATGGGCGAGCGCTTTTATACCCGGGAATTGACGACATGAGCCACGACGACCAGCAGTGGATTGACCTGCGCAGCGACACCGTGACCTTGCCGGGCGAGGCCATGCGCGCCGCCATGGCCGCGGCGCCCGTGGGCGACGACGTGTACGGTGATGACCCCACGGTCAATCGCCTGCAGAGCGTGACGGCCGAAATGTTCGGCTACGAGGCCGGCCTGTTCGCGCCATCGGGCACCCAGAGCAACCTGATCGCGCTGCTGCTGCACTGCGCGCGCGGCGACGAATACCTGGTGGGGCAGGAAGCGCACACCTACAAGTACGAAGGCGGTGGCGCGGCGGTGCTGGGCAGTATCCAGCCGCAGCCCATCGCCAACCAGCCTGACGGCAGCATCGCCCTGGCGGACATTGAAGCCTACATCAAGCCGGACGACATGCACTTCGCCCGTTCGCGGCTGCTGGCGCTGGAGAACACGATCGGCGGCCGGGTGCTCAGTGCCGAGTACATGGCGGCGGCAACCAGCCTGGCGCACGCGCGCGGACTGGCTACGCACCTCGATGGCGCCCGTGTTTGCAACGCCGCCGTCAAGCAGGGCATCAGCCTGCGCGACGCCGCAAAGGGCTTTGACAGCATATCCGTGTGCCTGTCCAAGGGCCTGGGCGCACCGGTTGGCTCGGTGCTGTGCGGTCCGCGTGAGTTCATCAACGAGGGCAAGCGCTGGCGCAAGATGCTCGGCGGTGGCATGCGCCAGGCGGGCCTGCTGGCTGCTGCCGGCCTGTACGCGCTTGAACACAATGTGCAGCGCCTGGCAGACGATCATGCCAACGCTGCAGAACTGTCGCGCGGCCTTGCAGCCATTCCACAGCTCAAGGTGGCCACGCCCCAGACCAATATCTTTTACGTCGAAGTGCCCCCTGCAGCGGTCGACGCACTGCGCGCGACCTTGCTGCGCGAGCGCATCCGCGCCACCGTTGGCCAGCACACGCGCCTAGTCACGCATCTGAACGTGTCGGACCGGGACGTGGCACGAATCATCTCGGTATTCACCGCATTTTTCCAGGATTGGCGCCCTAGCGCATGAACGACGACTCCACCATCCGCCTCGCCAAACGCGTGGCCGAAATGATTCCCTGCTCGCGCGGCGAAGCCGAACAATACATCGCGGGCGGCTGGATCAGCATTGATGGCGCCGTGGTCGAGGAGCCCGGCGCGCGTGTCGCGGACGAACAGGATGTGACGATCCATCCCGATGCGACGCTGGCCGAAATCCTGCCAGTGACGATCCTCTTGCACAAGCCAGCCGGCGTCAATGCGGGCGTGGGTAGCACCGGCAGCGATCCCATGGCGCTGCTCACGGCCGACACGCTGCTGCAGGCCGAATACGGCAAGCAGCGCTTCCTGCGCCGCCACCTGCACAAGCTGACGCTGTGTGGTCCGCTGGAGACGACGGCAAGTGGGCTGGTGGTGTACACCCAGGATTTCCGCATCGCGCGCAAACTGGTCGACGAAGGCAACCGCGTGGAGCAGGAGTACATCGTCGAGGTCAGCGGCGATATCCGCGAAGGCGGGCTGGCGCACTTGAACCACGGCCTGACCTTCAACGGCAAGGAGATCCCGCCCATGAAGGTGAGCTGGCAGAATGAAACGCGCCTGCGTTTCGCGCTCAAGGGCGTCAAGCCGGGGCAGATTGCCCACATGTGCCGCATGGTCAACCTGACGGTAGTGAGCATGAAGCGCATCCGCATTGGCCGCGTGCCCATGGCCGGACTGCCGGTTGGACAGTGGCGCTATTTGCTTGATCACGAAAAGTTTTGAGCACGCCGCTTCATCTACCGCCAATTGCGCTGAACTGAATTCCCGCGTACCTGTCTTAGCTGTATGGCTAAGACGGAGGCGCCGTGGACCAGATTCAATCAGCCCGACAACACTCACCGGGAATCGTCCGGTTTCCATGGTCTGCAGATTTTCCGCATGTTGTCATCCACGCTGCCGAGTCGGCTGTGAAACAACATCCGGAATATTCCGGTGCCAAGTCAGGCGACGTTACCGCTGCTGCCAAACTTGTTTCTGGAACGATCTCTGCCTTGGCAGTGGACCAACTGCGACAACTCTCTACTGGTTTGACGCCAGTTCTCATCAGCATTCATGCCAAAGAGCGCACAGGCATCAACACCTTGCCGCAAATGCTTGCTGAGTTCTTGGGGGACAAGTTGGGGTGGCAGGTCGAGCAGAATGTGGTGCAGGAAAACGTTGTCAACCATACGGGGGCAGACGGATTTTCGCGCCTGGCGCGTCAGGCGCAGTTTTCCGGGAACGTGCAACCTGGAGACTATGTCATGGTGGACGACTTCATTGGCCAGGGTGGCACGCTCGCGAATTTTCGCGGGCACCTGCTCCGCTATGGCGCAAACGTGCTTTGTGCTACTGTGTTAACAGGCAAGCCGCACTCGGCCCGGCTCCAACAAAGTGCAGAAGATTTAATGCGTTTAAGGGAAAAACATGGCGACCTTGAAACCTGGTGGATTGAGCGCTTCGGTTTCGGATTCGATTGCCTCACCGCTTCCGAAACCCGATACCTCGTCAACACCGCAACTTCACAGCGCATTCGTGAGCGAATCGAACACGCAGCCTGAAGGCCTGCTGGCTGAACGATTCGTCGTCACCTTGTCCAGGGAGCCAACGGTCGAGGACACACCGCGCCTGCTCAGCATGGAAGAGATTGAGGCACTTCGCGCCACCAAACATGCAGTCTCCGAATATGCCGCTCGGCTGCGTGCTGAACGAAAACATGCAAACGAATAAGCGCCTATCTTAGCGCCTGCTCCGCTTGCTGTTACTCGTAAAAGTCTTGGTAAAAAATCCGGGATCCTTGTTGGCGACCCAGCCAATAAAAGTGCGGATTTCTTCCTGCTCGCGCAGCGATTCCCAGGTATGAAAGCGCTGCGCCAATTCCTTTTCGGTAAAGGCGCTGTGGATCTTCCTGTGGCAAATCTTGTGAATCGGAAATTGCTCGCGGCCCTTGAATGATTTGGGCACAAGATGATGCCGGTCGATATTTTCCGTCCCCAGTGCGCGCCCGCATAAGGGGCAGAAATGTTCAGTTACCAAATTTTCCGCCATTTCCCCTCTCCGGCAACGAAGCGCCCTTTACAATGCGGCGTGCATTCCTTTAACCCACATTGAGGCTCAACATGAAATTTCAACAGATGTGCGTGCTGGCGGTCGCTGCGCTGGGCGCGCCTGCTTTTGCCGACGATCTCGACAACGTTCGCAACCTGACCCAGGCCGAATTCGCGCGCCTGTCGAAAGACTTTACCGCAGCGGCCAGCTACAAGGCCGTGGCACCGGCCGAGCCGCTTGGCATTACCGGTTTCGACGTGGGCCTGGAAGTGACTTCGACCAAGATGGAACATGGTGACATCTGGAAGAAGGCGGGCGCCGACAGCTCCACCATCTACATTCCCAAGGTCCATGTTCACAAAGGTCTGCCGTTCGGTATCGATGTCGGCGCCAGCCTGTCGGCCATCTCGGGCACCGACGCCAAGCTGGGCGGCGCGGAAATCAAGTATGCCCTCATCGAAGGCAACACCGCACTGCCGGCCGTGGCCGTGCGCGCGGCGGCCACCCGGCTGTTCGGCGTGGACGAGCTTGACCTCACTACCCGCAGCCTGGAGTTGACGGTATCCAAAGGTTTCTTGAACTTTACGCCATACGCGGGCGTGGGCAAGGTATGGGGTACGCTGACGCCTGACTTTGCCAGTCTGACGGAAGAGACGCCAACGGCGACCAAGATGTATGCAGGCCTGAACATGAACCTGGGTCTTGCCAACCTGGCAGCAGAAGTGGACCGCACCGGCGGCAACAAGTCGGTCAGCGTCAAGCTCGGCTTCCGCTTCTAAGCGTGATGCGCGGCGCGGTTGTCGCGCCGCGTGGACAGTGCCTTGCAGCCGGGCCAATAAAGCTTGATCGTGGGTAACTTGGACGGTAAGCTTTGCTTACTAGCCAAACTACGAGGATTTGATGAGCTCACATTGCGACGGTTGCCCGGCCTGCGAACCACTGAAGGCGGAACTGGCCACCAAGGACCAGGAGATCGCCCGCCTGACGTCGCTGATGCGGCACGATACCTTGACCGGCGTGTTGAACCGGCGCAGCCTGGCTGAACTTGTCGGTGAAGAACTGCAGCGATCCTCGCGCACTGGCCAGCCGTTCTGCTTTGCCATCATTGGCGTCGATCACCTGACCGATATCAATTCCCAACTGGGAAGCAGCACGGGTGATTCGGTCCTGCAAACGATTGCCCGCGAATCTTGCCTGCTGTTGCGTACGCTCGACCGTTTTGGCCGCGTGGAAGGCGACACCTTCGGCATCATCCTGCCCGCCACCTGGCTCCATCAAGGCGTGCTGGCCATGAACCGCTTGAATGCCTTCGTTGCTGCCTTCGACTGGAATACCGTCACCCCCAACCGCACCGTCACATTCTCCACCGGGCTGACCACCAATGCCCCGGCCGAAAAAGCCGAAGCCATGATTGCCCGCGCTCAGGAGGCGCTGGCCATGGCCAAGAAAGAAGGCCGTAACAAGGTAGTCACCTTGGAGCAGGAGTTGCCGGCCAGTTTGTTTGCCGCGATGGATGATTAAACCCTGAATGGGCCAAGGATGATTGGCCAAACGGGCGTGCTTGCACGACGTTGAGGGGAGAGAACAAGAGGCTCAATCCCGCTTCACATTCCCCGGTCCTTTCGTCAGGAAGTGCGTCGCCCCCATCCTTGATGGCCCCCAACGGGTGCTCGAGGGTGCAACGCCGGGATACGCATTGCGTTCCACACTTCGGTCAAGCTAGGCCTGCGTGTCATCCAGCATGCCCTGATGGCCCAACGCGCGGCGCAGCAGCGACCATGAGGCGGTCGATGCACTTTCCACCAATTACTGCACCATGACGATCTCGCACTCCTACCTGGCCGCCTCTCATCCGGCAATTGTAATGGTCGTCCCGCCAGGGAATTCATGGATGCCTCCCACCCACGGCGACCAACTTCTGACCGTCGGGCATACGGGGAAGCTGGAGCTGGGAGCTCACTGGTCAACGGCGTCAAAAGTCCTAAAGTGAAAGCACGTCATAACTTTGGCGGCCCAATGGGAGGAGCCACATCATGACTACTACGTCCGAAAAAATGGTGTTGGTGTGGATACTGCAGAAGCGGTGCGTCCACAGGCCGCCTGAATGGTATCTCCCTTAAGCTAACCGTCAGCTAAGTGTGAAGAGCGATGATGGAACTACGGCTGCAGTAAAGCAGTCGTATGGCAACCGCTTCAAGAATTTCGATCCGTCCTTCTGCAACAACCCAAAAGGAATTGAGATGAAATCACTACTGCGAATCACTTTGCTGGCTTCCGCGGCGACCGTATCCAGTCTGAGCATGGCGCACGAAGCCAACATGCAGAGCAAGAAACCCATCGTCAAGACCACGTGCCAGGACTATTTGGCAATGGACGAGGTGCTCAAGCCAAAATTCATTTATTACGTCGTCGGTAATGCGAAGCGCGGCAAGCCTGAAGCCGTATATTTCGACGTGGATTATGTCGAGAGGATTGTCCCCGCGATTGAAAAGTACTGCCGCGTTCATTTGACGGCTTCGGCCTATCAGAGAGTTATTGCCGAGAGCATTGCGTCGGAGCCGGACAATCTCGGCGCTGAGATAGCAAAGCCGAAATAAGTGCGTTGCCGGGGCGGTCGATCCATCCATTTGGATAGCGGCGGCAAGCCCCTGAACCGTTCATGCGCCCGAAGAATAGCGGAGCGTCGTTCCCTTGCTAACCCCGGGCCAGTATGCAGGCCGGTATTGATGACATGGGTTTCCTGGTGCTTTCCATGGTTCGTTGCCACCCATGCGACTGCGCATGAATTCGGATCAAGTAATTGGAATATCAACCAAATTACATGGAGGATTTATGAACATTATCAGCTCGAGCAAAATTATTAGCGCAACCTTGACAGGCCTACTGCTGGCGTCGGCTCCCGTTTACGCATTCGCGGATGGCATGATTCCCGAAGAGAAACGCACGTCGGCGCCCCCCAAACAAGCGAAAACCGCGGCGCCGGGCAAAGCAGTTGCCCCAGTGTTCGTGTACATGATGGTACCGGTCGAGGTGGCTAACAAGGAGGCTGCCAAGTCTGGTTGTTGGGCGCGAATTTATTCTGGAGCCAACTATTCCGGCGACACCATGACACTGACGGGCCCGCTTGCCATCGCCGACATGAGCGGCCCGTATGGTCTTGATTGGGACGATAAGGTTGACAGCGTGGTAGTCGGCCCAAAAGCGACGCTCACTGTGTACGACAACGAGTCCTTCCGCGATCAGGTAGCGGTATTCGGGCCAGGGCGCAGCGTGCCCGACATCAGCAAGCCTTTGGGTTTCTTTGACGAGTTCGCATCAGTCAAACTGACCTGCGCGCGTTGACAAGCGCGTGGCGCCGGCGTCGCCCTTCTGGACTGTACCCTTGGCAATCATATCCCCTCGGGTCTCAGTTGAGGGATCTGGGGCTGTGAACCGCCAGGGGGCTGCCTGAAAGGTCGCTGCTTAGCCTTGGAAAGGAGCTGTCGGGCGCTCAATCAGCTGTCCAGCAGCGCTGTATCGGTATCGGTCTCGGTACAGCGAGCGCCCACATACTAAAGGATAACGGTTATGACATTCCCTCGCTCCAGTTGTCTGGCCATGGCGCTCACCGTGCTCGGCCTTGGTTTCGCGGCACCCGCCTGGTCGCAAATGCACCAACAGCAATCCGGATCGTATACTGTGCGTAGTAGTACCGTCGGGTCGGATACGCTCTCCGAAGCCTCGGCCAGGGTGCATGGCATCGAACGGTCCCCTACCCGTGGCGTTCTGAATGTAACGGTCACGAAAGGCGGGCAGACCGTGCCTGCAACCGTGGCAGTGGTGGCGCGCAACCTGACCGGGCGAACTCGCCCGATCGGGGTCAAGGAGACAAATGCGAATGGCTATGTTTCCTACACCGGCGTATACGACTTCGTTCATGGGGAAGTTCTGGACTTCACCGTCCGCGCCACCCCGTACGACAGCAAGGAAGTCATCGTCCTAACCTTTCGCGACCGCATGTGGGGCCGTGGCGATCTGCCGGAGACAGCCACGCATCGCTAAGCGTTTAGCCCACGACCGGCTTCCCCTGGTGGAGGGACTGGCGAAATCAACGATTTATCGTTGGCCAGTCCGACCGACCTTAATGTTTCAAGTGAAGGTGGTTGGCGCGCCCTGGGTGATCAACCCACCCTTGGCCAGCTTCGGCAAGGCAATGAGACGGGTACCGGCGAGCCTGTCATGCAGGAACTGGCGATCCTTGTCCAGCAATGCCGTCAGCGCCCACGCCAGCACGTTGGCGCCCAGCAGGGCCAGCTTCATCTTCAGGCTCATGGTCACGAAAAAGCCGATCAGGATGGCCGGCAGCACAAAGCCCCATGCCAGCACATAGCGCAGGATCGCGGTCTTCATCGGCACCGTGGCGTAGCCCACCTTGACCAGCTTGATGCGCCAGGTTTTCATGGCCAGCGTGAAACCGCTGCCTGCCCAGGCATGCACAAAATACGCGCCCAGCACGAGGAACAGGGTGATGGCGCCCGCAGCGACCCGAAATTCCGCAGCCAGGCGCAAGGTCGCAAACGTGAACACGGTCATTCCCAGCAAGGCAACGGCGGTCGCCAGGAAAGTATCGTAGAGCATGGAAATCAGACGGCGTTTGATGCTGGGTGTTTCAACAGACGGCTTACTATTTGACATTGTTTACTGGGGCAGGCTTGATCGGTTCAACCGCGTTCGGCTGGGTTTTTGACGGCAGGTTGGTAACCTGTTTTCTGGCGGCAGCCTCGGCGGCCAGGCGGCGCTTTTCTTCTTCCGGCAACTGCTGATACTGTTCCCACTGGACCGATTTGGCGCTCTTGTCGAGCTTTTTGGTGTTGGTGTAGTTCTCGCGTACCACGCGCCGTTCTTCCGGCGTCAAGCGGATCCAGGCGCGCATGCGCTCGTGCACGCGCTGCTGTTCGTCCGGCTTCATGGTGGAAAAGCGGCTGGCGATGTCCAGCCACTTTTGCTTGCGCAAGCCGTCCATGGCGTCCCATTCCTTGTGCAGGGGTTCCAGCGCCACCTGCTGGGTACGATCAAGTTCTTTCCACAGGGGCTTGTCCAGCGTGACGGTGGCAGGCGCTGCCTGCCGCGCGGCTGCGGGAACAGTCGTGGCGGCGATCAAGGTGCCCAGGGCAATGACCAGGAAGGGGAGGCGGAAATTCTTCATCCTTATTGCGTGCGCTTTTTCTGTTGTTCGAGGTAGGCGTTAAAGCCGGTATCGAGGTAGGCGGTCAGGGGCAGTTCGTCGGACAGCACGGCGGCGTCCAGTTCTGCCAGCTCGGCAATACGCTTTTGTTCTTCGTACTGGTAGATGCCGGCCAGGCCCGTCACCAAGGCAATCAGGGGAACGGCCACGGCCATGCGGCCAAACATGGACAACGAAAAGAAGGAACCCAGGTTGCCGGCCAGCCTGCGTTCAGCAATCATGGCGGGCATGTCGGCTTTCTTGCGGGCCAGCGCCGCCTTGCGCGCTGAAGCGAGGCGTTCGCAAGTTGATGGCGGCAAATGATCGGCATGCTCGTTCAAGGCGTGGCGCACCTTGTAAGCGAAGTTGAGGTCGTCGGAGTTCATAGTTTTATTCCCTTGGCTTTCAGCGCTTCGGCCAGTGCATGCGTTGCACGCGAACAGTGGGTTTTCACACTTCCCTGCGAGCAGCCCATTGCTTCGGCCGTTTCAGCCACGTCCATATCTTGCCAGTAACGCATAAGGAAGGCTTCCCGTTGACGTGTCGGCAGCTTTTGTACTTCCGCGTCAATGATGGTGAGCGTTTGCATGCGTTCGACCAGATCGGCGCTTGATTCCGCAGCGGCCGAGCCGTCCTCCGCTTCCAGCGATTCGAGTATATCAAAGTCCTCCTCGCCTCCATCCTTCTTGCCCATGTTGCCAAAGAGGCTGACCCAGGTATTGCGCACTTTTTCGCGCCGGAAGTAGTCAAGGATGGTGTTTTGCAGGATGCGCTGGAACAGCATGGGCAGCTCGGCCGCCGGCTTGTCGCCGTATTTTTCGGCAAGCTTGATCATCGCGTCCTGGACGATGTCCAGGGCAGACTCGTCCTTGCGCACGGCGTACACGGCCTGCTTGAAGGCGCGCCGCTCGACATTCTCAAGGAAATCGGAAAGTTCTTTGTCTGTGGCCATGCGACGCAGGGTAGGGGTGGTGCTGCTCGGAAAACTGACGCATGCTAGCAAAGAACGGGTCTTTTTGCATTGAATTTAGATATAACTTGACCAAAATGGTGCAGCGCGGTAAGGTTAAGACTGCTTTGCCACCCCGAAGCTGTATGGTCACAACGCGACCGGCACATAAGGCCATCCGCTGCGTGACGTGCTTTCATATGTAGGCAGTTTGCTCCAACCCGTGCCACAAGCGCGAGAGGTTCGCAGTATTCGCTACAGAAACTCACGCCAAACGAGTTGCGCTGAGCGCCGGTTCGTAATTGTCCCTACGGGAAGTGAAAGATCGACGTGACCGCAGAAAAAGGGGAGCTTGAGCATTGTAGCCAGTACGCGTTCGTCGTCAGGAAAGAGCATCCGATCACCTCCCAATGGGTTTTGAAAGGAATGTATCATGAACAACGAAACAACAGCTCCCATCACGGGCGCTGAGATTGTAGTGCGTTGTCTGGCAGAAGAAGGCGTCAAACACGTCTTTGGCTATCCGGGCGGAGCCGTCCTCTACATCTACGACGCCATTTTCAATCAGGATAAATTTCAGCACGTACTGGTCCGCCACGAACAGGCCGCCATTCACGCTGCCGATGCCTATTCCCGCAGTTCCAATACCGTCGGTGTTGCCCTCGTGACCTCCGGTCCGGGCGTGACCAATGCCGTCACCGGCCTGTCCACGGCCTACATGGACTCGATTCCGATGGTCGTCATTTCCGGCCAGGTACCCAGCCACGCGATTGGCCAGGATGCCTTCCAGGAATGCGATACCGTGGGCATCACGCGCCCCGTCGTCAAGCACAACTTTCTCGTCAAGGACGTGAAAGACCTGGCCGCGACGATGAAAAAAGCATTCTTTATCGCCAGAACGGGCCGTCCCGGCCCCGTGCTGGTCGATATTCCCAAAGATATCAGCATGCACAAGTGCGTCTACGATTATCCGAAGGAAATCGAGATGCGTTCCTACAAGCCGATCGACAAGGGCCACGCCGGCCAGATCCGCAAGGCGGTGCAATTGCTGCTGCAGGCCGAGCGCCCCATGATCTACACGGGCGGCGGCGTGATCCTGGCCAATGCGTCGCCCGAGCTGAACAAGCTGGTCGACAAGCTGGGCTTCCCGGTCACCAACACCCTCATGGGCCTGGGCGCCTATCGCGCCTCGAGCGACAAGTTCGTGGGCATGCCGGGCATGCACGGCACCTACGAAGCAAACATGGCGATGCAGAATTGCGACGTCCTGATTGCCATCGGCGCCCGCTTTGATGACCGGGTAATCGGCAACCCCAAGCACTTTGCTTCCAACCCGCGCAAGATTATCCACGTGGACATTGATCCGTCATCGATTTCCAAGCGCGTCAAGGTTGACATCCCCATCGTGGGCAATGTCAAGGAAGTGCTCGTGGAAATGCTGTCCCAGCTCGACGCGGCCGACGCCAAGCCCAACCCGGCCAACATCCGCGACTGGTGGAAGCAGATCAATGAATGGCGCGGCCGCGACTGCCTCAAATATGCCGATTCCGACCTTGTCATCAAGCCGCAGTCAGTGGTGGAAAAGGTATGGGACATTACCGGCGGCGATGCCTTTATTACCTCCGACGTGGGCCAGCACCAGATGTGGGCGGCCCAGTACTACAAGTTCGACAAGCCGCGGCGCTGGATCAATTCCGGCGGCCTGGGCACGATGGGCGTGGGCTTGCCCTACGCCATGGGCGTGCAGATGGCCAACCCTGACGCCACGGTGGCCTGCATTACGGGCGAAGGCTCGATCCAGATGTGCATCCAGGAACTGGCTACCTGCAAGCAGTATCACCTGACGCCCAAGATCATCCTGCTCAACAACCGCTTCCTCGGCATGGTGCGCCAGTGGCAGCAGATCGACTACGGTTCGCGCTATTCCGAGTCCTACATGGATTCGCTGCCGGACTTTTCGATGCTGGCCGAATCCTTCGGTCACGTGGGCATGAAGATTGAAAAGCCGGGCGACGTGGACGGCGCCCTGCGCGAAGCATTCGGCATGAAGGACCGCCTGGTGTTCATGAACTTCATCACCGACCAGTCCGAAAATGTCTGGCCGATGGTCAAGGCAGGCAAGGGCCTGTCCGAAATGCTGCTCGGATCGGAGGACCTGTAATGCGCCATATTATTTCTGTCTTGCTTGAAAACGAAGCCGGTGCGCTCTCGCGTGTGGTGGGCCTGTTCTCGGCACGCGGCTACAACATTGAGACGCTGACCGTGGCCCCGACCGAAGACGCCACCTTGTCGCGCATGACCATTGTCACCACGGGTTCGGACGACATCATCGAGCAGATCACCAAGCACCTGAACCGCCTGATCGAGGTGGTGAAAGTGGTGGACCTGACCGAAGGTGCGCACATCGAACGCGAGCTCATGCTGATCAAGGTGCGCGCCGTGGGCAAGGAACGCGAAGAGATGAAGCGTACGGCGGACATCTTCCGCGGGCGCATCATTGACGTGACCGAAAAGACGTACACGGTGGAGCTGACCGGCAACAAGGGCAAGCTTGACGCGTTCATCGATTCGATCGACCGCGCCTCCATCCTGGAAACGGTGCGCACCGGCGGCTCCGGCATTGGACGCGGCGAGCGCATCCTCAAAGTATAAATAATCTATTTTTGCGCCAAAAAGCGCATAAACAATCTAAAAATTACAGGAAAATAACATGAACGTTTTTTACGACAAAGACTGCGACCTCTCCCTCGTTAAAGGCAAGAACGTTGCCATCATCGGCTACGGTTCCCAGGGCCACGCCCACGCGCAAAACCTGAACGATTCGGGCGTCAACGTGACCGTCGGCCTGCGCAAGGGCGGCGCCTCGTGGAACAAGGTAGAGCAGGCTGGCCTGAAAGTGGCGGAAGTTGACGAGGCCATCAAGGCCGCCGACATCATCATGATCTTGCTGCCGGACGAGAACATCGCCCAGGTCTACAACGAGAACGTGGCCCCCCACGCCAAGCAGGGCGCGGTACTGGCCTTTGCCCACGGCTTTAACGTCCATTACGGCCAGGTGGTCCCGCGCGCCGACCTCGACGTGATCATGATCGCGCCCAAGGCCCCGGGCCACACCGTGCGCGGCACTTACGCGGCCGGCGGCGGCGTGCCGCACCTGATCGCCGTCTACCAGGACAAGTCCGGCGCGGCCCGCGACATCGCCCTGTCGTACGCCATGGCCAACGGCGGTGGCCGCGCCGGCATCATCGAGACGAACTTCCGCGAAGAAACCGAGACCGACCTGTTCGGCGAGCAGGCCGTGCTGTGCGGCGGCGCCGTGGAACTGATCAAGGCCGGTTTCGAGACCCTGACCGAAGCGGGCTACGCGCCGGAAATGGCGTACTTTGAATGCCTGCATGAACTTAAGCTCATCGTCGACCTGATCTACGAAGGCGGCATCGCCAACATGAACTACTCGATCTCGAACAATGCCGAGTATGGCGAGTACGTGACGGGCCCGAAAGTGGTGACCTCCGCCACCAAGGACGCCATGCGCCAGTGCCTCAAGGACATCCAGACCGGCGAATACGCCAAGAGCTTTATCCTGGAAAACAAGGCCGGCGCACCGACCCTGATTTCGCGCCGCCGCCTCACGGCCGAGCATCCGATCGAAGAAGTGGGCGCCAAGCTGCGCGCCATGATGCCGTGGATCGCCAAGAACAAGCTGGTCGACCAGTCGAAGAACTAAGCAGTCCCTGTGCTGTCACCGTCCCTGGCCCGCTTTTCGGCGGGGCAGGGCGGTTCCCGACGGCTAAATTTGCAACTTTTCATGTCAATTAAGCGGCCGAGCCGCAATTCCGGGTAACCTTGGTTCATTGCCAACCATCCGGAGAACCAGAATGTCGCCTAAAAAAGTCGCCCTTATTGCCAGCATGCTGCTTGCCACCACCCAGGTGCAGGCACAGACGCCGTCCGGCACCCTCGTCATTGTGCCCGCCTTTGGCGAAGTCACCCAGGCCAACGACCAGGCCGTTGCGACCTTCATGATCGAGGAGCAGGACAAGGACAAGACCGCGGCCGCCTCGCGCGTGAACCAGAAAATGAAGCAGGGCACCGAGATCGTGCGCCGCGAGGATCCCCAGGCTAAGCTCAAGACCATGGGTTACTACACCTATCCCGTGTATCCGGAAGACCAGCCGCTGCCCCATGGCGTGCCCGCCAACCAGAAGCGCGTGGCTACGGGATGGCGCGTGGGCCAGTACCTGGAAGTGAAAACCACGAATATCGGCAACCTGCCCAAGATGACCGCGGCCGTGCAGAAAGTGCTGGGCTTGAACGGCATCCAGTTTGGCCTGTCCGATGCGGCCACCAGGCAGCTGGACGACAAGCGTATTGCCGCCACTTACCAGAATCTGAACGAGCGCATCGCATCGATTGCCCGCGCCATGGGCCGCAAGCCCGGTGAAGGCTTGATCGAAACCGTGGACTTTGAAGGCAGCGGCAATTATGCCGGCGGCGGCGCCAACGAAGACCGTCCGCAAATGATGGCTGCCATGCGCGGTGCCCCGCAGCAGGAACAGCAAGTGGCCGAACCGAGTTTCGAGCCCGGTGAAACGACCTTGCAGATGCGTGTGGTCGGCAAGGTCCGCTTCAAATAAAAATGATTAAGGGAAAGGTAGAGCTCAAGTAATAGTATCCATTCGCTATCGTCCGGTGCGCCCTCTATAATGGGGGCACATGCAAGCGGCCAGCCCAACCGAAGCGACACCATTACTTGAAACGGATATCTATGCCTACCTTTCCACGACGCAGGAAGCCCGGCCAGCCCAAGCCGAAGACCGGCAAGTTCGCGCGTTTTCGCAGCATTGGGCGGCGCAAGTTCGACGCCGAAGGCAATCCCATCCGCCCGCGCGGCATTTACCTGCTGCCCAACGCGTTCACCACGGCGGCCCTGTTCTGCGGCTTCTACGCCATTGTGCAGGCCATGAACCAGCGCTTTGAATACGCCGCCTGGGCCATTTTTGTCGCCATGATCCTCGATGGCCTCGATGGCCGCGTGGCGCGCCTGACCAACACCCAGTCCGAATTCGGCGCCCAGTACGACAGCCTGTCCGACATGGTCAGCTTCGGCGCCGCGCCGGCCCTCGTGATCTACGAATGGTCCCTGCGCTATCTGCCCGGCAAGTGGGGCTGGATCGCCGCCTTTGTGTACTGCTCCGGCGCCGCACTGCGCCTGGCGCGCTTCAATACCAATATCGAAGTGGTCGACAAGCGCTTCTTCCAGGGCCTTCCCAGCCCGGCGGCAGCGGCCATGGTCGCGGGCCTGATCCTGTTCATCATGGACCTGGGCGCCAGTCCGCGCGAACTGGGCTGGGTTGCCTTTGGCATCACCCTGTTCGCCGGCCTGACCATGGTCACCAACGTACCGTTTTACAGCTTCAAGGACGTCAACTTCCGCAAGTCCGTCCCCTTCATCGTGGTCTTTCTCATCGTGCTGGCGCTGGCGCTGGTATCGATCGACCCGCCCAAGGTGCTGACCTCGATTTTTGTGTTGTATGCCCTGTCCGGTTACGCGGTGTATTTCTGGCGCCTTGCAAAAGGCAGGCCGGTATCGATCGTGCAGACCGACGAGCACCCACTCGACCCGAGCGAGCGCCGCTGACCGACTGCGATGTCGTCTGGCGGTGCCTGCGTTTATTTAGCTTGATCTAGCTACTGGAGCCTGGAGCCGCCATGACGAATTCGAACCGTCTCATCATTTTCGACACCACCCTGCGTGACGGCGAGCAGTCGCCGGGCGCCTCGATGACCCGCGACGAGAAGGTCCGCATCGCGCGTCAGCTCGAACGCATGCGGGTCGACGTGATCGAGGCCGGGTTTGCCGCCGCCTCGCCGGGCGACTACGAAGCCATCCGCGCCATCGCCTCGGCCATCAAGGAGTCCACCGTCTGCTCGCTCTCGCGCGCCAATGACCGTGACATCGAGCGTGCGGCCGAAGCGCTGGCGCCGGCGCCGCGCAAGCGCATCCACACCTTCATCGCCACCTCGCCGCTGCACATGAAAATGAAGCTGCGCATGGAGCCCGAGCAGGTGCTGGAGCAGGCCATGGCGGCAATTCGCTGCGCGCGCCGCTTCACCGACGATATCGAATTCAGCCCGGAAGACGGGAGCCGCTCCGACGAAGACTTCCTGTGCCGCGTGCTCGAAGCGGTGATTGCCGAAGGCGCCACCACCATCAACTTCCCCGACACCGTCGGCTACGCCGTGCCCGAAGTATTTGGCGCCACCATCGCGCGCCTGCGCTCGCGCATCCCCAACTCCGACAAGGCCATCTGGTCGGTTCACTGCCACAACGATCTGGGACTGGCGGTGGCCAATTCGCTGGCCGGCGTGACCATTGGCGGCGCGCGCCAGATTGAATGCACCATCAATGGTCTGGGAGAGCGCGCCGGCAATACCGCGCTGGAAGAAGTGGTGATGGCCCTGCGCACCCGCAGCGACCACTTTGGCCTGCAGCTTGGCATCGACACCACCCAGATCGTGGCCGCTTCCAAGATGGTGTCGCAGATTACCGGCTTTGCGGTGCAGCCCAACAAGGCCGTTGTCGGCGCCAATGCGTTTGCGCACGCCTCCGGCATCCACCAGGACGGTATCCTCAAGGCGCGCGAAACGTACGAGATCATGCGCGCCGAAGACGTGGGCTGGGCCGCCAACAAGATCGTGCTGGGCAAACTGTCGGGCCGCAACGCCTTCAAGGGGCGCCTGCAGGAACTGGGCATCGAGCTCGAATCCGAAGCCGAAGTCAATGCCGCCTTTGCCCGCTTCAAGGAGCTGGCCGACCGCAAGAGCGAAATTTTTGATGAAGACATCATGGCCCTGGTCTCGGCCGAAGATCACGCGCACGAGGGCGAATACTACCGCTTCGTGTCGCTGTCGCAAAAATCCGAGACCGGCGAGATCCCCACGGCCAAGGTGGTGTTTGCCATCGACGGCAAGGAGTACACCTGCGACGGCGAAGGTGATGGCCCGGTCGACGCCACCGTCAACGCCATCGAAAAGGAAGCGGCCAGCGGCGCCGAGCTGGTGCTGTTCTCGGTCAACGCCATCAGCAACGGCACCGAGTCCCAGGGCGAAGTGACCATGCGCCTGTCGCGCTCGGGGCGCATCGTCAATGGCGTCGGTTCCGATCCGGACATCATCGTCGCGTCGGCCAAGGCTTATCTGTCAGGTTTGAACAAGCTCCATTCGAAGATCGAGCGGGTCAATCCGCAGCAGTAATCGCGCCCGCGCATTGCCAGGGCGCGCCTTTACTGATTAAATCGACGTTTTCGTTTTTTGGACACCTTGTGACATCAATCGAGACGATCAGGCGCGCCGTGCTGCGCGTGGCGCCGCGCGCCGCTGCGCTACTTCTGGTGCTGCCGGTGCTGGCCGCCCTCCTCACCGGCAACACGCTGCAGCGGCAGGATGCCGCGTTCAAGGCGGCGATGCAGGGCCAGGATGGCCAGTCCGTCGAAAGCCGCGCGGCCGCGCTGCAGGCATTTGGCGCCACGCCACCGGCCAGCGTGTGCACCACCAGCGGCGACAAGACGCTTGACGCCTTCCGCGCCACCTATTGCCAGCGCTGGTCGGCGCAGTGGCAGCTGGTCATGGCACACAAGGTGGCGCTCGGCATCGCTTATGCGGGGCTGGCCCTGCTGCTGGCAATGGCAGCCGTTTCCCTGTACGTCGCGCGGGCGCGCAATGGCCGCCATGCCGGCGTGGTGACTGCCTTGCGCCTGGCCGCGGGCGGTACGGCGTGCCTGCTGACCATGCAGGCAGCGCTGCTGGCATGGCTGGCGGGGATGGTGCCGGCGCGCCTGTGGCAATTGCCGGCCGCGCCGTTTTCCATCGTGATTGCTGTGGCCTCGATCGTGACGCTCGCCGTGGCGCTGCAGCGCACGCGCCGCGCCGTGGCGCCACCCCTTGCCCTGCATGGCGAGGTGCTCATGCCTGATGATGCGCCAGCCTTGTGGAACCGCATGAAAGACGTGGCAGGGCGGGTTGGCACGGCGCCGCCACGCCAGCTCATTCTCGGCACCACCAGCCAGTTTTTCGCGACCGACGTGCGCCTGGTCGTCAATGGCAAACCCGTGCTGGGCCGGACACTGTTCGCCAGCCTGCCACTGCTCATGCAGCTCGACGCCGACGAGGCGGACGCGCTGTTGGCGCACGAGCTGGCGCAGCTCAAGGACAGCGATGCGGCCATCTGGCCCACGCTGCAGGTGGCCGACCGCTGGCTGGGGGCCGCGTCGCCGTTCACGACGGTGCTGGCGGCGCCGGTCGCCCTGCAGCGCCTGCTGCTTGACCTTGCCCTGCACCGTGTGCAGCGCGAACGCAGCCTGGGTGCCGATGTCGCCGCCGCGCGTGTCACCTCGCCCACGGCCATGGCACAGGCCCTGGTCAAGGCTGCGGGATACAGCGCCTACCGTGCTGGCGCGCCCCACGGGGAGGCGCAGGAGCTGGCCGCAGGGTTGCCCGCGTTTGCCAATGCGGACGATTTTCCGGCCGTGGTGGCGAAAGCTGCTCCGGCTCATCTGTTTAATACCTATCCACCGCTGGCCGAGCGCATCGCCAGCATGGGCGCCTCGCTCACCGCGGCCGGGTACAGCCATGCGATGCTCGCGCGTGGCGCCGGCTGGTGCGATGACATTCCCAATCTGTCCCGGGTCGAGCAGCGCACCTGGGGCCGCGCGCAGGCGGCCTAAGGCTGGACGGTGGGCGCTTGCTCGTCCGGGTCGCACGTGGTGGGGATGGTCGTCGCGCTGCGCTTGAAGACATCATTGCCGCCCATATGGCGGTTGGGCGCGTAAGTCAGGCAGTAGGTGCGGTTGGCCGTGATGACGCGATAGCGCCTGTTTCCCCATCCACCCGGGTCGATGATTTCCTTGATCTTGGGTGCTTCATACCATCGTGGCGGCGCCAGCTCGGCAGCTTCCTCCACGCCTTTGACAAAGCGCTTGTGCGCCGTCATCACCGGCGCGCGTACCAGGCCTTTGGGAATCTGGCCGCGCATATCGCGCTCAATCGCCCCGATGTCGGCGCGGGCCCGCTCCAGCATCTCTCCCGCGCCGGGCGCCTCAAGGGAAGGGGTAAGCGCCGCCGGCGCGGGGGGGATTGACTCGCCCTTCCCGGGCGCGGGCGGCCTTGGCGTCAGCGGCGCAGGTTTGACAGCCCGTGCCGGCGCACGGGGCGCCGCCGGCTGCGCGATGGCCGATGGCGGCGCAGGCGCGGGTTTCTCCTGCACGAACATGAAGACCATGCGCCGTCCCTCGGCAATCTGCTCAGGTTGGGGGCGGCTGAAGAACAGGGCGCCCAGCAGCACGGCATGCATGCCGAGCATGAGCGCAATGGCGCTGTGGCGCTGGTGCCTGTCAGTGGGGGCGAGGGGGAAAGCCATCGCCGGACTATAGGCCAGCGTGTTGTTTTTACCACCCGACAAATAGAAAGTAGCGCCAGGCAAGCCTGGACGGCCCGCGTGACGCTCTTTACGCCAGGCGCTTAGCCGGCCTTGGGCTTGTCTGCTGCGGCGCTGCTGCAGGCCGCGCTCTTGTTCATGCGCGACTCTTCGTCGGCGCCGCGTCCGAGCGAGAGGCCAAAGCCAAAGCGCGTCATGCCGCTGGGGAAAAAGCGGCCTTCGCCGGCCTTGGCCATGTCCATGTCGGAGTTGCCGGCACCGAATTTTGCGTACCTGGCCTTGAGCTGGTTGCTGATTTCCGCACGTGACTCGTTGCTCACGGCCGATGGGAATTCGCGCACGATGGTCGTCACCGTCCAGGCCTGCCTGGACGGGTCGGCCAGGCTCGGCATGAGGCTGATGCCGACGCGGGTGGGCGTGCTGCCGCCGGCGCCGTAGGTGCCGATCAATTCGTTGGAGTGGCAGGCGGCGGCCACTTTGGCCAGGCCGGGGAGGGCGGCGGCGTCGAACTGGTTGGCATGCAAATAGGGCGCCACTTCCGCTCCGGCGCCCGGGTAAGACGACTTGATGACGCGCAGCTTGTCCTCCGACAGCTTCATGCTGCCGGTCGCCTCGGCCTTGTTGTTGATCTTGAAGGCATTGTGGGCAGGTGCCCACTGGATCTTCGACAGTTCTGCAATGCCGTCGCCAAGGCACAGCTCGGTCACGCACGGCAGGCCGCGTTTTTCAAGCTCCTGGCCGCTGGCGGTCGTTTGCAGGAAGAGTAACGGTAGTGCAAGGGCGAGTACTTTGATGGACATGGCAGCTTTCAGGAACGTTGAATGGACGCCGCCGGGGCGCGTCGGCGCGTGTGAATACACATTGATTTAACGTTGTTTGTTGACGCATGTCAACATTTTGAACGGCGGAAGACGTCGCGCGGCAAGGACTGTGGCGCCATCCGTACAAAGCGTTTTTGTTCACATAACGGTAGTGAAAACTTTGCCAAGGCACTTGTGAAAACGCTACCGGGCGAAGGGCGAGGTTCAATCGCGAAAGAAACGCTTTTCTTCGAACATGGGATCGGGCCCGTTCTGCATCATGCGCAGCGTACCACCGCGGTCGAAATGCAGGTGCATCATGGAATTCCACACGCCGCTTTCCTTGTAGCGGTAAGACCAGACTTCCAGGTCCGGCAGGCGCAGCCAGGAGCGTTCGGCCGGGCGGCCGATGGCATGCAGCACGTCGTCCCGCCTTGCCACGCCAATCTGCAAGGTCGCAAATTTTTCTCCTGTTAATACCTGTTCAAACAGCGCCAGCCTGCCGTCCGGCCCCAGCCGGGCCATCCAGGTGAACTGGCCGAAAGGACTGGTGGCGTATTCGAGCACCCGGCCCCGGGCAGACTGGTAGACGGCCGTCGGCTGGCCGAACTTGGCGCGGATGAGCTCGACCGTATCGCCCGGCACCGGCGCCTCGCGCAGCATGCCCGCGCAGCCGGACAGTGCCAGCCCAGCCGCAACCATAGTCGTGAGCAATACTTTTCGCATAAAAACCACCTTTCGCACCATGAATGCCCCATGATGCCCGAGCAAAATGCATTGCGCACTGGCCGCACACGGGGATTTGCACTATACTTGCGGGTCTGGCCATTTTGGCCGGGCTATTAATCGAAGTTCACGGTGCGCAGGGTTGCGACTCTTGCACCGCATGTGAAAGGTAATATCATGACCGTAGAAAACATCAACAAAGCCGCCATCATCGCGGACAATGCCCGTGCTCAAAACGACACCGGCTCCCCGGAAGTCCAGGTCGCTCTGCTGACCGCACGCATCAACGAACTGAACGGCCACTTCAAGGCTCACCAGAAGGATCACCACTCGCGCCGCGGCCTGATCATGATGGTCAACCGTCGTAAGAGCCTGCTGTCCTACCTGAAGAGCAAGGACGCAACCCGTTACCGCGATCTGATCGCCAAACTGGGCCTGCGTAAGTAATTTTTGCGGTCTTAAGGTTTATTGAAAGTGCCTGCGCAGCTTGCTGTGCGGGCATTTTGCATTTGTAAGTCGAAATTATGTAGGAAAGGCAAGAAGTGTTGCCTGTGGTGAGGTGAACGACAGCCCCTGAAAATCTGTCGGCAAATAGAAAGGGATTACCCATGTTTAATAAAGTTACGAAAACCTTCCAGTACGGCCAGCATCAAGTGACCCTGGAGACGGGCGAGATTGCGCGCCAGGCTTCCGGCGCCGTCATGGTGTCGATCGAAGACACCGTCGTCCTGGCTACCGTGGTGGCGCGCAAGGACGCCAAGCCAGGCCAGGATTTCTTTCCGCTGACCGTAGACTATGTAGAGAAAACGTACGCTGCGGGTAAGATCCCTGGCGGCTTCTTCAAGCGCGAAGGCCGTCCATCGGAAAAGGAAACCCTGACCAGCCGCCTGATTGACCGTCCGATCCGTCCGCTGTTCCCGGAAGGCTACCTGAACGAAGTGCAGGTCATCATTCACGTGCTGTCGGTCAACCCTGAGATTGACCCCGACATCGCCGCCATGATCGGCGCCTCGGCCGCCCTGTGCGTGTCGGGCGTGCCTTTCAACGGCCCGGTTGGCGCGGCGCGCGTCGGCTACGCCAACGGCCAGTACATCCTGAACCCGACCACAACCGAACTGAAGACATCGCAGATGGACCTGGTTGTTGCCGGTACCGAAACCGCCGTGCTGATGGTGGAATCGGAAGCCCAGCAACTGTCCGAAGAAATCATGCTTGGCGCCGTGGTCTTTGGCCACGACCAGATGAAGGCCGTGATCGAAGCCATCCACGAACTGGTGCGCGATGGCGGCAAGCCGGAAGTCGAATGGACGGCCCCGCCGAAAAATGAAGCGCTCATTTCGCGCGTGCAGGCACTGGCGGGCGACAACATCAACGCTGCCTACCAGATCCGCGACAAGGTTGCCCGTACCGCCAAGCTGAAGGCCACCTACGCCGAGCTGTATGCCACCCTGGCCGCCGACGCTGCCGCCAGCGGCACCTCGGCCCCGGACAATGCCGACGTCGGCAACGTCCTGTTCGACATGGAGTCGAAGGTCGTGCGTTCGCAGATCCTGTCGGGCGAGCCACGCATTGACGGGCGCGATACCCGCACCGTGCGTCCGATCGCGATCCGCACCAGCATCCTGCCGCGCACCCACGGTTCGGCCCTGTTCACCCGCGGTGAAACCCAGGCCCTGGTTGTGGCCACCCTCGGCACCGCCCGCGACAGCCAGAAGATCGACGCGCTGATGGGCGAGTACACCGACGACTTCATGATGCACTACAACATGCCTCCGTTCGCCACCGGCGAAACCGGCCGTGTTGGCACGCCGAAGCGCCGCGAAATCGGCCACGGCCGCCTGGCCAAGCGCGCGCTGATCGCCGCGCTGCCCAGCCCTGAAGACTTCAGCTACTCGGTGCGCCTGGTATCCGAAATCACCGAGTCCAATGGTTCCTCCTCGATGGCGTCGGTATGCGGCGGCTGCCTGGCACTGATGGACGCCGGCGTGCCGATGAAGGCACACGTTGCCGGCATCGCCATGGGCCTGATCAAGGAAGGCGGCAAGTTCGCCGTGCTGACCGACATCCTGGGTGACGAAGACCACCTCGGCGACATGGACTTCAAGGTAGCCGGTACGCCCGAAGGCATTACAGCGCTGCAGATGGACATCAAGATCATGGGCATCACCAAGGAAATCATGCAGGTCGCGCTGGCGCAAGCGAAGGAAGCGCGTCACCACATCCTCGGTGAAATGCAAAAGGCCATGCCGCACGTGAAGACCGAACTGTCGGACTTCGCACCGCGCCTGATCACCATCAAGATCAATCCGGAAAAGATCCGCGACGTGATCGGCAAGGGCGGCGCCGTCATTCGCGCGCTGACCGAAGAGACGGGCACCCAGATCGACATCAGCGACGAAGGCGTGGTCACCATCGCTTCCGTCGACGCTGCTGCCGGCCAGGAAGCCAAGCGCCGCATCGAAGAGCTGACCGCCTCGGTCGAAGTAGGCAAGACCTACGACGGCGTGGTGCTCAAGCTGCTCGACTTCGGCGCCATCGTCCAGGTCATGCCGGGCAAGGACGGCCTGCTGCACATCTCGCAGATCGCCAACGAGCGTGTGAACGCCGTTGCCGACTACCTGAAAGAAGGCCAGGCAGTGCGCGTCAAGGTCCTCGAGACCGACGACCGCGGCCGCCTCAAGCTGTCGATGAAAGCTGCCGACGGTGTCGAAGGCGCGCCAGCTGCCGTGTAAGCACCACAAGGCTCCGGCCTGAAAAAGACCGCCAGCGCGCAAGCCCTGGCGGTTTTTTTGTCAGCAGATATGTCGAGCAGCTAGACGTCCGGCGGGGCAGCCCGTGTGGCTGCGCTGCGCGCCGCATGCAAAAACCGCGTGACCTCTGGTATATTGCACCCATGCCTGCCATTGACCCCCGCATTGACGCCTATATCGGCGCTGCCCCGCCGTTTGCCCAGCCCATCCTGCATCATATTCGCGCCGTCATCCACCAAGCCTGTCCGCAGGTGGAAGAAACCATCAAATGGAGTCGCCCGCATTTCCAGTACAAGGGGATGCTGTGCCAGATGTCGGCTTTCAAGGCCCACTGCGCACTCGGGTTCTGGAAGGGCAAGCTGCTGTTCCCCGACTCGCCGCAAGAGGGCATGGGCCACTTTGGCCGCATCACCGCCATTACCGACCTGCCGTCTGAAGAAGCGCTGGGTGACATCATCAGGCAGGCCATGAAGTTCAATGACGAGGCAGAGAAGGCGCCGGCGCGCGATCGGCCGGCAGCGCGCGCGCTGGTGGTGCCTGAAGCGATGCAGACAGCGCTGGCGGCCAACGCGCAAGCGCAGGCCAGCTTCGACAAGGGCAGCGCGAGTTTCAAGCGCGAATACGTCGACTGGGTGGCCGGCGCCAGGACGGAGGCAACGCGCGCGCGGCGCCTGCAGCAGGCCGTGGAATGGCTGGCCGAGGGCAAGGCCCGCAACTGGAAATACGAAAAGTGACAAGCCGCTGACACGGCCATGAAAAAGCCGCCGGACCGACATGATGTCGGCCGGCGGCTTGTTTGTTGAACCAGTGCTTACTTGCCTGCTGGTGCTGGCAGGGCGCCGCCCGGTGCGGTGACGGTGAACTGGCCAAACGGCTTGAGCTGCTCGGCCACGGCCGACGGGTCGCCAACCACGACGATCGACTGCTTCTCGGGAGCGAAATACTTCTTGCCCATCTCGCGCACCTGCTCCGGCGTGACCTTCTGAATCATTGGCACGTACTTGCCCAGGAACTCGGGCGGCAGGCCCACCAGCCAGTTCTGCGCCAGCGTTGAAGCCACGGCGTTCTGCAGCTGGTTGCTGAGCAAATAGGTGCCGGCGATGTAGCGCTTGTTCATCTCCATTTCCGGCGCCGGCACCAGCTCGGTGCCGAGGCGGCGGTACTCGCCCTGGAATTCCTTGAGCGCGGCCCCGGTGACCTCGTTGCGCACATCGGCGCCGCCGACGATGCTGCCGCCGTTGCGGTAGGTGCGCGCTCCTGCATACGCACCGTAGGTGTAACCCTTTTCTTCACGCAGGTTCAGGTTCACGCGGCTGCTGAAGCCGCCGCCAATGATGGTGCTGGCCAGGCGCAGCGGCACCAGGTCGTCGGTGGTGGCGGCCATGCCGGGGCTGCCCAGGCGCACGGTCGACTGCACGCTGCCCTCGCGCGGCAGTACCAGGCGGGCCGGCGCCACGCTTGGCGCGGCACTTTGCGGCTCGGGCAGTGCTTCGCCTTCCGCCTTCCAGTCGCCAAACTCGGCCTGCGCCAGCTTCATGGCTTCGGCCGACGTGATGCGGCCGGTGACCACCAGCAGCGCGCGCTCGGGCCGGAAGCGCTTTTTGTGTTCGGCCGCCAGCAGCTGTGCGCTGTTGGCATTGATCGACTCCACGGTCGGCGTGGTGGTGGCGTACGGATGGTCACCGTAAATGGCCTTGTTCAGGGCGCGCTCGGCCAGGTAGCCCGGCTGCGCTTCGGCCGCCTTCAGTCCCTGCAAGGCGTTGGCCTTGGCCAGTGCCACTTCCTTGGCCGGGAACGACGGCGTGCGCGCCACTTCAGCGAGCAGGTCCATCATGGGGGCAGCCTGCGATGCCAGGGCATTGGCATAGACGATGATGCCATCGTGGCTGGAGCCGGCACCGACCGAGCCGCCCATGCCTTGCGCCGCTTCGGCAATGGCGCGCGAATCGCGCTTGACCGTGCCTTCGTTGAGCATACCGGCCAGCATGTTGGCAAAGCCGGCCTGCTGCTTGTCATCGGCGCTGTGGCCGGCGCCGCGTACCGCGAGCACATAGTCGACACGGGGCAGGCCGTCACGCGGCATGACCCAGACCGTCAGGCCATTGGCCAGGGTCTTCTTGTCGATTTTCGGCGCCGGGATCGCCTTGTCCGGGCCAAACTTGGGAACCTGCGAGGCGGCCGGCGCGGCGGGCTTGGTGGTTTCGGTGGCTGCCGCGGCGCCGGCACCATCCTGGGCAAACGCGGCCGGTGTGAACAGGGCGCTGATCGCCAGTGTGAGCATCAGTTTTTTCATGGATGCGCTCCTTATTTCTTTGCAGCGTCAGCCACTGGCGCTGGGGCGGCCGGTGCTGCAGGTGCGGTTTTAGGTGCGACCTTGCGGTCGATGACGGTGCGGTTGGCGCGCGTGAGGTAGGTCGCTGCCACACGCTGCAGGTCGGCCGAGGTCACGCCTTCGATCCAGCCTGGCACCTTGTTGACCACATTCGCGTCGCCCCATACCGTTTGCAGGCGCGCGACGGTGTCGGCGCGGCTCATGAAGCTCTCGAGCGAGTTGTACCAGTCGGCCAGCATCTGGGTCTTGACCCGCTTGAGGGTGGCGGCATCCACGCCGTTCTTGACGACCTTGGCGATTTCCTCGTCCATGGCGGCCAGCAGCGCGTCGGCCGTGGTGGTGGGCTTGTACAGCGCAAAGATGGTAAACAGGGTCGGGCCGTCGTATTCCCATGGGCTGACCAGGCCGAACATGCTGTTCACGTTCAGCGCCAGCTCGCGGCCCTTGACCAGGCCCTGGTACATGGTGGAGGCGTCGCCGCCGGCCAGCAGTTCGCCCAGCACCGCCATCGGGGCCTGGTCGCGGCTACCGCGCGCCGGCATCTTCCAGGCGGCGGCCACGGCCGGCACCTGGGCCAGCGTGTCCTGCTGCTCGATGCGCTTTTCAGCCGTGCCAAGCGGCTCGCTGAAGTCGCCCGATGGCGGGGTGGGGCGCTTGGGGATGGCGCCGAAATACTTCTGGGCCAGGGCAAAGCCCTTGGCCGGCGTCACGTCGCCGGCAATGGCGATCACGGCATTGTTGGGGCCATAGTAATCGCGGTGGAAGGCGCGCACGTCTTCCACGGTGGCGCCTTCGAGGTCCTTGAAGCTGCCGTAGCCGTCGTGGTTGTTCTCCCACTTGTCAAACGCCAGCTGCCCGATGTCGAGCCACATGAAGCCGCCATAGGGCTGGTTCTTGACGTTGACGCGGATCTCTTCCTTGACCACGTCCTGCTGGTTCTTCAGCGTTTTCTCGTTGAAGTCGAGCGTCTTCATGCGGTCCGCTTCGAGCCACAGGATCGAGTCGATTGCCGATACCGGCGCCGCTTCGATGTAATTGGTGAAGTCGGGACGGGTCGAACCATTGTTGCGGCCGCCGCCGCCGGTGATGGTGCTGTCGAACACGCCCTTCGGTGCATTCGGGGTTCCCTGGAACATCAGGTGCTCGAACAGGTGCGCAAAGCCGGTGCGGTTCTTCGGCTCAAGGCGCATGCCCACGTGGTACACCACCGACACGCCAATGGTGGGCGACGAGTGGTCGGGCGAGACGATGACGGTCAGGCCGTTATCGAGTTTCTTGACGCTGACGGGGATCTTCCAGCTGTCGCTGGCGGCGCTGGCCGCGAGCGACAGGGACAGACCTGCCAGTAACAGGGTAATCTGACGCATGTGCATGTGTACCTCTAAAGTGGCCTGGAAAGGTTCGGGCAATGTTCTCGCTTCGCCCGGCGGGAAATCTTAACCGAAGACGCCCCTTGCCGAGCAACTATCGTATATGTATGTTCCCCGCATGAAAAAGCCGCCGGGGCCAGGGCGCCGGCGGCTGAGGTGTTGAGGCGTGCTGCCCGCATGGGGCGCGCAGGCAGTTAGGCTGACCTGGCGCGGCGCCGCACGCTAAAGCCCAGTACGCCCAGGCCGGCCAGCATCAGCCCCACCGGAGCCGGTTCCGGCACGGCGGCAATGGCCGATGGTCCCAGCATCAGGTTGCCGTAGTACTTGCCTGCGGCATTGGTGCTGAGCGCGCCGCTGACCTGCACCGTGTAGCTGCCAGATGCCAGGTTGTCGACATCGAGCAGCCAGCCGGTGCCGGCAGCGGTGGAGCTGCCCACGGTGTTGCCTTTGCTGTCGAGCAGGGTGAAGCCGGTAATGCTCAGGCTCTTGTTGGCACCGTTGCCGAGCGAAAGATCGGCGTTGAAGTCGCCCATCTCGCCGAGCGTGAATTGATAGCGGTTGTGGAAGGTCGCGCCGGCATTGCCGCCGGTGAGGACTTGCTCAAAAGACGCTTTGTTGTCCACCAGCGTGATATCGGTCGTGGTGCTGGCGATCGGTCCCGCAAAAGCTGACTGCGACATCAGCGTGGCCGAGGCCAGTGCGATCGCAGACAGGAAGGCTCTGGATTTATTCATGGTTTGACACCTCAATGAGGGCCTTCAGACGAAGGCTGGGGTTATGCAAGTGAGTGTAGCATTGCGGGTGCCAATGTAGCATCGCCGCCAGGTCCAGCAAGGAGGATGAGGCCGCCTGCTTACAACTTGTAGCAAATTGCAAGGAGTAAAGAGAAGATGCCTGCTGAACAGGCAAGGCGCGCCGTTCATAGGGGACGGCGTCCATTGTCATTTCCGCTAGTAAACGGAATGGATACTCGGGTGCACCGATGTAGGATAATTCCTATCTTTACAGGAGAAACTCAGGCAAGCGCCTGGCCCAGCCGCTTGCCCAGGCATAGCAGCGTGAGCGTGGGCGGCAAGCCCCAGGCGGCGGGAATGACGGAGGCGTCGCACACATACAGTCCCTCGGTCCGGGTGCGCAGGTTGCCGTCCACGCCGTGGCCGATGCGCACACTGCCGCCGGGATGGGCGGCGAAATGCCAGGTCTTGAAGATGTTGCGCGCGCCGCAGGCACGCAGGATGTCGCGCGCCATGCCGATGCCCAGGGCCAGGCGGGCGCGGTCGGGCGCCTGCAGGGTCTTGTCGGCCCAGCGCGGCCCGGTACTGCCGGAAATCTCATCGCGAATCTTGACCATGATCGACAGCGTGCGGCGGTGCGCAAACAGGCGGTCGAGCCGGCCCACCTGCGCCGCGAACGCCTGGTACATGGGTGCCGGCAGGGTGAGGTCGGCCAGCGAGACGCCTTGCGCATCGAGCCGCATGCCGCACGCCATGGGCACTTCGGCCCCGCCCTCCACATCGGGTACGCTACCCATGACGGCCACCACCGGGTCGCTGAAGAATGGGCTGGTGCGGGGCCAGATGCCGGACGCGTGCAGCAGGCGTGGACTGCCGATGCCCCCGGCGGCCAGGACGACCAGCGGTGCCTGCGCCTGCAGCTGCTGGCCGCCGCGCGTGTACTGCACGCCCGCCGCCCGGCCATTGTCGATGATCACCCGCGTGGCGCGGGCGCGATCGATCAGGACGGCGCCATGGCGGCACGCTTCATCAATGAAGTCGCGCGCGCTCCACTTGGCACCAAAAGGGCAGCCGTACACGCAGCGCCAGCAGCCGCTGCGGCAGCTCTGTGGACGGATCATTTTTTCCAGCTTGTGCCAGGTGAAGCCGGCCTCGCGCGCGCCCTGGGCAATGCGCGTGGCCATGGGGCCGATCAGCTGGTCGGGCAGGGGGGCGATGGGCAGCTCGGCGCGCAGTGCGGCCAGGGCGGGGCCCAGGTCCACGCCCAGCGGGGCGAACATGGCTGCCGGGGGATCGGCCGCGGTGGCGAAATTGATGGTGGAGCTGCCGCCGGCGCCCGTGCCCTGGACCAGCAATGAAGCGTCGCGGTGCACAAAGGCGCCGCGCCCCGGCACCGCGGCGTAGCGGGCCATCTGTCCCAGCGTGCCGGTCACCGCTTCTGCGCTGCCTTGTTCCAGGATCAGTACGTGGCGCCCGCGCAAGGCCAGTTCGCGCGCCACGGCCGAGCCGCCCGGACCGCTGCCCACCACGATGGCGTCGTAGAAATCTGGGGTGACCGGATCGGGCATGGGAGCTCTGCAAGGTGAAAGTGCGCCAGTATCGCCTGATCCCCGCTTTTCGTCGACTGGGTGGCCAAAAATGCAGTTCGTCGCAATCCGGTGGAGGCGCGCGGGCGGCGTGGCTATAGTGACTACATCGGCGCACCAGCGCGCACACTTCTTCGGGATTACCATCATGAACATCGCCAACAACATGGAAGCCATCTTTGTCGCCGCCCTGGCCCTTGCAGGCATGAGCGGCATTGCGACCGCCTCGCGCCCCGTGACCACGGAGTCAAGCGTCCAGTCCGGCAAGGTGCAGGCCGTCACCATCAGCGCCAGCCGCCTGACGCTTGCGGAAAAAGCTGCCGCACAATAATCTGGAAAACCCCGCGTGATGCTGGTAGTGTCAGCACCAGCGCGCGTGAATTTGCAACGATAACGATAGCGCAATCGCTGTCCGGAGAGTGTATGACGTATTTATCCCGCCTTGTGCTGGCGCTGGCCGTGTTTGGCTGGTCCGGGGGCTGCCTGGCCGGTGCCGACGATACCGTGTCGCAGTCGCGCACGCTGGACCTGCGCGTGGCGCGGGTCAAGCTCGAAGGCCTGGTCGACCTCAAGCTGCGCCAGGGGCCGGCAGCCACGCTGGTCATCTCGGGCGACCAGGCACTGATGGCCAGGTCCAGCACCCAGGTCGAGGGCGACACCATCACCATCGCCACCGAGGGCAGCGTGATGCGCTTGTCGCGGCGCCAGTTGCTGCGCGCCGAGCTGACCCTGCCACAGTTGCGCGAAGTGGCCTCCGACAGCGTCGGCACGGCCGAGATCCATGGCTTTTCCGGCGACGAACTGGACCTCAAGCTCGATGGTGCGGGGGCCATGCAGGTCCACTGCGCCTATCGCCTGGTCAACGCCGTGCTGGGCGGGGTGGGCAGCATGGAGATCCACGGCACCATGGCCGAAGGCATCGACCTGAACCTGCGCGGCGCCGGCGTGCTTCGCCTGCGCGGCAGCGGCAAGTGGCTCAGGGCCAGCCTGAGCGGACTTGGCAACCTGGACGCCAGGCACTTCCCGGTCGACAGTGCCCAGCTCGACCTGTCGGGCCTGGGCAATGCCACGGTATGGGCGCGCCAGCACGTCCGGCTCGATCTGTCCGGCATGGGATCGGTCACGGTCCATGGCAAGCCGGTGGCCCGCAGCGTCAACGTCAATGGCCTTGGCTCGGTCAACTGGAAGTAAGGCGACCCTGGCACCCTGGCCCCGACACCGAGACATGAAAACACTATTTGTTGCGGTCACCATCGCAATCTGCCTTGCCGGCAACGCATGGGCAGGCTTCAAGGAAGGCGCCCAGGCGTACAACGCCAGGCAGTACGCGCGCGCGCTCAAGGAAATCACCCCGCTGGCCAAATCCGGCCACGCCGACGCCCAGCATCTGCTGGGCCTGATGTACTACATGGGGCGCGGCGTGGCGCGCGACTACCGCCAGGCCCTGCACTGGCACCGCAAGGCGGCCGAGCAGGGCAAGGCCGACGCCCAGTATGTGGTGGGCGCCATGTATTACACGGGCAATGCGGTCGCGGCCGATCAGCGCCAGGCCGTGGCCTGGTTTCGGCGCGCCGCCGAAAAAGGCCATGCCGGGGCCCAGCACGCACTGGCCCTGATGTACCGCTATCACGCGGCCGGGCTGCCCCAGGACAAAGTGCTCGCCTACATGCTGTGGAGCCTGGCCGCCGCCGGCGGCAACACCAGTGCGCTCGAGCAGCGCGCCGAGATCGCCAAGCGCATGACTCCCGAACAAATCGAAGAGGCGCTCGGCATGTCGCGAGCGTGGCGCCCCGGCACCCCCTTACCCACCCGATCACGTACCGGAGAAAATGCATGAGGCGTTGTTTGACACAGTGGACCATCCTGGCGGCGCTGGCAGCGAGCATGGCGCCGGTCCTGGCGCAGGCGGCGAACGCGCCGGCGCCGCTGGCCGACCATCACCAGCACCTGTTTAGCCCGGCAATTGTGGCCGTGGTGGGCCTGCCGCCGGGCAGTCCCAGTTATCTGGGTGCGGCCGATATTGTGGGCTTGCTCGACCAGGCCGGGACGCGGCGCGCAGCCGTGCTGTCGGTGGCTTACATGTATGGCAGCCCCAAGCGCAAGATCGAGAACGAGTACGACAAGGTCAAGGCCGAGAACGATTGGACGCTGTCAGAAACCGAGAAGTTCCCCGGGCGCCTGAAGGCCATGTGCGGCGTTAATCCGCTCAAGGACTACGCCCTGGCCGAATTGGCGCGCTGCGCCGGCGAGGCGCGCTTTGGCCGCGCCATCAAGCTCCACTTTGGCAATTCGGACGTGGAAGTGGACAAGCCGGAACACATGGCCAAGCTCAAGCAGTTCTTCAGCGCCGCCAACGGGCACGGCATGGGTTTGATTGTCCACATGCGCGCGTCGATTTCACTCAAGCGGCCGTACGGCGCGGACCAGGCCAGGGTGTTTTTGGAGCAGCTCATGCCGCTGGTGCCGGACGTGCCGGTGCAGCTGGCCCACATGGCAGGCACCGGCCCCGGCTACGATGACCCGCCATCGGACGCGGCCATGGCCGTCATGGCCGATGCTGCCGCGGCGCGCGATCCGCGCACCCGCAATCTGTGGTTCGATGTGGCGTCGGTGGCTGACGCCGAGATTGCGCCGGCCCATGCGGCCAAGCTGGTCGAACGCATCCGCCGTGCCGGGGTGGGGCGCATCCTGTACGGCACCGACGCGGCCGTGGGCACCAACCTGCGCCCGCGCCAGTCGTGGGAAGCGTTCAGCAAGCTGCCGCTGACGCCAGCCGAGCTGCGCACCATTGCCACCAACGTCGCGCCCTACCTGCGCCAGGATTGAGGCGGCAATGCCGGGTTCCGCCGCCACCTTGGGGCAAAGGAAGGCGACCGGCAGGCACCAAAAAAAAGCCGCTCAATGAGCGGCTTTGTGCATGCTGCCAGAACTATCAGGCGGCGCGCTTGCGGCGGCGTGCCATGGCCAGGCCAAGGCCGCCAACGGCCAGCAGGCCCAGGCTTGCAGGTTCCGGTACTTCACCGATCTGGCCGGCGATTTCATACTGGAAGTTGCCCATCCAGGTGGTATCGGTGCCGGTCCATGCGCTGCACGAGCCGGTCAGGCTGGTGCTCGAGCAGTAGGTGTAGCCTTGCCAGGTCAGGCCAGGGGCGCTGGTGACCGGGGACGTGTAGGTGTAGGCGTCCGAGCCGCTCACTGCCACCAGGCGGTAGCTGGTATTGGCCGACAGGGTCACTGGTGCCACCGAGGCGTAGCGATAGAAGCCGTTCAGGGTGTCGCCGCTCTGGACGCTGGTCGATGCCAGCAGGGTGTTGCTGCCTTCGAGATACAGGCCAACCTGGATGCCACCGGCGGTCACAAAACCATCACCGCCTGCATCGTAGGCGCCCAGGGACAGCACGCTGATGTCTTCCGCGCCCACGGTGAAGCGCTCGCCGAAGGCCCAGCTGCCATTGGTGTAGGCATTGACGTTGCTGACTTCAAAAGCGGTGACGGGTGCTGCGTGCGAGGATGCGGCTGCGCTTGCGCACAGGGCCGCTGCAATAATGTACTTTTTCATGGAAACCCCTTGATTGTTATGGTGTACATACGGGATAGCAATTAGCATGCCACAAAGAAAAACTTTTTAAAAATCAATTACTTGAAAATTCATAATAACAATTGCCTATATAGAATGTAAGGTTTCCCGACATCCAGCTTGACGCGCGCGGAAAACACGCGCGCCGCGCCATCGCCGTACAATCATGGTTTTGACGTGAGCAACCATGCGTGCGATTGAAATCAAGCAATCAGGCGGTCCGGAAGTCTTGCAGCTGTGTGAGCGTCCCCTCCCGCAGCTGGCAAGCGGCGAAGTCCTGATCAGGGTGCATGCGGCCGGCGTCAACCGTCCGGATGTGCTGCAGCGCCTGGGGCACTACCCGGTGCCGGCCGGCGCCTCGGACCTGCCGGGCCTGGAGGTGGCAGGCGAGATAGTCGACGGCGACCTGTCCAGGAGCCCGTTCAAAAAGGGTGACCTGGTGTGCGCACTGGTGCAGGGCGGTGGCTACGCCGAATATTGCGCGGCGCCCCTGCAGCAATGCTTGCCGGTACCGGCCGGCCTGTCCGCCCTGGAAGCGGCCTCGCTGCCGGAAACCTTCTTTACGGTCTGGAGCAATGTCTTCGACCGCGCCCACCTGTCCGGCGCCGACACCCTGCTGGTGCAAGGCGGCACGTCCGGCATCGGCGTGACGGCCATCCAGATGGCAGCTGCCCTCGGTCACCGCGTATTTGCCACCGCCGGCAGTGACGAGAAAGCGCGCGCCTGCGAAGCGCTGGGCGCCGAGCGCGGCATCAACTACCGCACGGAAGATTTCGTCACCGTGGTCAAGGAGCTGACCGGGGGCAAGGGCGCCGATGTCATTCTCGACATGGTGGCCGGCGACTACATCGCACGCGAAATCAATTGCCTGGCCGACGATGGCCGCATTGCCCTCATTGCCCTGTTGGGCGGCGCCAAGGCCACCCTGGACCTGGGCCAGGTGCTGCGCCGGCGCCTGTCGATCAGCGGCTCCACCCTGCGTCCGCGCCCCGTCGCCTTCAAGGCAGCCATTGCCTGGCGCCTGCAGGAAAAAGTCTGGCCCTTGATCGAAGCCGGCCAGATCCGTCCCGTCATTTTCCGCACCTTTGGGCTGGAGCAGGCGGCCCAGGCGCACGCGCTGATGGAAACGTCGACCCATATCGGCAAGATCATGCTCCAGGTTTTGCCTATTGTTTGACCAGCCCTCGCGCGGGAGTTAAAATAGCGGGTTAATTAAATTTGGATTGGTATGCGCCGCAAACTCGTCGTAGGTAACTGGAAAATGAATGGCAGCCTTGCAACGAATGCAAGCCTGCTCGCTGGCATTGCCGAAGGCCTCGGTGAGAACAGTGCTTACTGCGCCGTGTGCGCACCGGCGCCTTACCTGGCGCAGTGCCAGGCGCTGCTTTCGGGCAGCGAAATCGGCTGGGGCGCGCAGGATGTGTCGGCGCACGCTGCCGGTGCCTATACCGGCGAAGTGTCGGCATCGATGCTGGCCGACGTTGGCTGCGGTTACGTCATTGTGGGTCACTCCGAGCGGCGCGCCTATCATGGCGAAAGCAGCGAACTGGTGGCCAACAAGACGGTCGCCGCGCTCGAAGCGGGCCTGACCCCGATCGTCTGCGTGGGCGAAACACTGGCCGAGCGCGAAGCAGGGCAGACCAGCGCCGTGGTGGCGGGCCAGCTGCAGGCCGTGCTGGACGCCATTGGCGAGCGCATGAGCGATATCGTCATTGCCTACGAGCCCGTGTGGGCCATCGGCACCGGCAAGACTGCCACGCCCGCGATGGCGCAGGAAGTGCACCAGCAGCTGCGCGCGCAGTTGGCCGGTCAGAACAAGGAAGCGGCCGAGGCCGTGCAGATCCTGTACGGCGGCAGCATGAAGCCGGACAATGCGGCCGAACTGATGGCGCAGCCCGACATTGACGGTGGCCTGATCGGCGGCGCGGCGCTCAAGGCGTCCGACTTCCTGGCGATCATCGCGGCCGGCAGCGCGCCGGATCAGTAAGCGCAATGGTCATTCGACAAGTAATTAGAAACGCAGTTAACCCTGGAATGGAATTGAAATGAACTCGTTGCAAAATCTGGTTGTTCTTGTGCAGGTTATCTCCGCCCTGGCGATCATCATCCTGGTGTTGCTCCAGCACGGCAAGGGTGCGGACATGGGCGCTGCCTTCGGTTCGGGCGCCTCGGGCAGCCTGTTTGGCGCCAGCGGCTCGTCGAACTTCATGTCCAAGCTGACCGGCGCGTCGGCAGCCGTGTTTTTCGTCTCGACCCTGATCCTGGCCAACTTTGCCAGTGAGCGCGACACCGGCGTGGATGGCGGCATCATGGAGCGCGCGGCCCAGCCAGCACCGGTTACCGGTCCGGCTGCCATTCCCCAGGCCGCTCCCGTAGCACCGGCGCCGGCCGCAGCGGTGCCCCCGGCGCCGGCGGCCACGGTTGCCCCGGCCACCACCGACGTGCCGGCTGTTGCACCGGCCCCGGCCAAGTAAGCTGCCCGGCATTTAGGCAAGCAATACAGCAGTAGCGCCGCGCATGCGGCCAGCGGTAAAAAGAATCAAAGTTTTTAAGTTTTATCCTTGTTATATCGCAAGTTCGCATTGAATACAGCACTGTAACAATGTACAATAGCGGACTTCAATGCCGACGTGGTGAAATTGGTAGACACGCTATCTTGAGGGGGTAGTGGCGCAAGCTGTGCGAGTTCGAGTCTCGCCGTCGGCACCAAGAATGCAAGAAGAAGCCAGCAAGGAGACTGAGTGGTAACTCATGATCTGAGCTGGCTTTTTCACGAGATCAGTCGCTGCGGTCACGGTGCCAGGCTCGATGCCCGGATCGCGCAACCAGGCCCTGCGCAGTCGCTGCGCAGCGTTTATCAACCGATCATTCAATATGGGCTCATCCGTGATCCTCGAAAATTACTTCCCCGTTTTAATGTTTATCCTGGTGGGCATCGGTGTCGGCGTGGTGCCGCAGGTGCTGGGCTATCTGCTGGGCCAGAACAAGCCGGATGCGGCCAAGCTGTCGCCTTACGAGTGCGGTTTCGAAGCCTTCGAAGACGCCCGCATGAAATTCGATGTCCGCTACTATCTGGTAGCGATCCTGTTCATTTTGTTTGATCTGGAAACGGCGTTTTTCTTCCCATGGGGCGTCTCCATGCAGGAATTGGGCTGGTCCGGCTATGTGACGATGATGGTCTTCATCGCCGAGTTCGTGGTCGGTTTTTGGTATATCTGGAAGAAAGGTGCCCTTGATTGGGAATAAGCCATGTCAATTGAAGGCGTATTAAACGAAGGTTTCGTCACCACGACGGCAGACAAGCTGATTAACTGGGCGCGCACCGGGTCAATGTTCCCGATGACGTTCGGCCTGGCGTGCTGCGCGGTCGAAATGATGCACACGGGCGCTGCCCGCTACGACATGGACCGTTTCGGTGTCGTGTTCCGTCCATCCCCGCGCCAGTCCGACGTCATGATCGTGGCCGGCACGCTGTGCAACAAGATGGCCCCGGCCCTGCGCAAGGTCTACGACCAGATGCCCGAGCCGCGCTGGGTCATCTCGATGGGTTCCTGCGCCAACGGCGGCGGCTACTACCATTATTCGTACTCGGTGGTGCGCGGCTGCGACCGCATTGTGCCGGTCGACGTCTACGTGCCGGGCTGCCCGCCGACGGCCGAGGCGCTGCTGTACGGCATTCTGCAGCTGCAGAACAAGATCAAGCGCACCAACACCATCGCTCGCTAATTTATGACAAGCAAAATCGAAAACCTGGCCGCGACGCTGGCCAATGTGGTGGGCGAGGGCGCCGACATCAAGCTGGCGCTGGGCGAAATCACGGTCGTGGTCAAGTCCGCCGCCTACGCCGCCACCATGCTGGCGCTGCGCGACAATGCCGCCACCCGCTTTGACACCATGATCGACCTGTGCGGCGTGGACTACTCGACCTATGGCGAAGGCACGTACGACGGCCCGCGCTTTGCGGTCGTGGTCCACCTGCTCTCGACCGAACTGAACCACCGGGTGCGGGTGCGCGTGTTCGCCCAGGACGACGACATGCCGGTGCTGGCCTCGATCACCTCGATCTGGCGCGCCGCCAACTGGTACGAGCGCGAAGCGTTCGACATGTACGGCATCCTGTTCGAAGGCCACAACGACCTGCGCCGCATCCTGACCGACTACGGCTTCATCGGCCATCCGTTCCGCAAGGATTTCCCGATCACCGGCTTCGTCGAAATGCGTTACGACCCGGAACAGAAGCGCGTCATCTACCAACCCGTGACGATCGAGCCGCGTGAAATCATTCCGCGCGTGATCCGCGAAGAAACCTACGGGATGAAATAATGGCAGAGATTAAGAACTACACCCTGAACTTCGGTCCCCAGCACCCGGCAGCGCACGGCGTGCTGCGCCTGGTGCTCGAGCTCGACGGCGAAGTGATCCAGCGCGCCGACCCGCACATTGGTCTCTTGCACCGCGGCACCGAAAAGCTGGCGGAAACCCGCACCTACCTGCAGTCAGTGCCCTATATGGACCGTCTCGACTATGTGTCGATGATGGCCAACGAGCACGCCTACGTGATGGCGATTGAAAAGCTGCTCGGCATCGAAGTGCCGATCCGGGCCCAGTACATCCGCGTCATGTTCGATGAAATCACGCGCCTGCTCAATCACCTCATGTGGCTGGGCGCGCACGCGCTTGACGTGGGCGCCATGGGTCCCTTCCTGTACGCCTTCCGCGACCGCGAAGACCTGTTCGATGCCTATGAAGCGGTGTCGGGCGCGCGCATGCACGCGGCCTACTACCGCCCGGGCGGCGTGTACCGCGACCTGCCGGACGCGATGCCAAAGCACAAGCCATCGATCATCCGCAGCGCCAAGGCCATCGACGAACTGAACGAACACCGCAAGGGCTCGCTGCTGGACTTCCTGGAAGACTTCAGCCACCGTTTCGTCAAGTACGTGGACGAATACGAAACGCTGTTGACCGACAACCGCATCTGGAAACAGCGTACCGTCGGCATCGGCGTGGTCTCGCCGGAAGACGCGAAAGCGATGGGCTTTACCGGCGCCATGCTGCGCGGTTCGGGCGTGGCCTGGGACTTGCGCAAGACCCAGCCCTACGCCGTGTACGACAAGATGGATTTCGATATCCCGGTCGGCACCAATGGCGACTGCTACGACCGCTACCTGGTGCGCATTGAAGAAATGCGCCAGTCGAACCGCATCATCAAGCAGGCCATTGCCTGGCTGCGCGCCAACCCGGGTCCGGTCATGACCGACAACCACAAGGTGGCGCCGCCTTCGCGCACCGAGATGAAGTCGAACATGGAGTCGCTGATTCACCACTTCAAGCTGTTTACCGAAGGCTTCCACGTCCCGCCGGGCGAGGCGTATGCCGCGGTCGAGCATCCGAAAGGGGAGTTCGGCATCTATATCGTGTCCGACGGCGCCAACAAGCCCTACCGCCTGAAGATCCGCGCCCCGGACTACGCTCACCTGCAGAGCCTGGACGAAATGTCGCGCGGCCACATGATTGCCGACGCCGTCACCATCATCGGCACCCAGGACATCGTATTCGGCAGTATCGACCGGTAAGTATTTGCACGTTGCACTATTGAGGCAAAAAACATGTTGTTATCAGAGCAGTCATACAAAAAAATCGACCGCGAAGTCGCCAAGTTCCCGCCTGACCATAAAGAGTCGGCCGTGATGGCGGCGCTCGCCATTGCGCAGGACGAGAAGGGCTGGCTGCCGCCGGAAGTGATGCAGGACGTGGCCGACTACCTCGGCATGCCTGCCATCGCCGTTCAGGAAGTGGCCACTTTCTACAATATGTACAACGTCAAGCCGGTCGGCAAGTACAAGATTTCCGTCTGCACCAACCTGCCGTGCCAGCTGTCCGGCGGCGAAAAGGCGGCCCAGTATCTGAAGGAAAAGCTCGGCATCGGCTTTCGTGAAACCTCGGCCGACGGCCAGTTCACCCTGGTCGAAGGCGAGTGCATGGGTGCCTGCGGCGACGCCCCCGTCATGCTGGTCAATAACAAGCGCATGTGCAGCTGGATGTCGAACGACAAGATCGACGCCCTGGTCGAGGAACTCAAGAAATGACATCACTCCACAACCGCCACATCGCCCCCTTGATTCTCGCTGGCCTGGACGGCAAGAACTGGCATTTGCAGGATTATGTGAACCGCGGCGGCTATTCCGCCCTGCGCCGCATCCTGGAAGAAAAGATCACGCCGGAACAGGTCATCGCTGAACTGAAGGCATCGTCGCTGCGCGGCCGCGGCGGCGCCGGCTTTCCCACGGGCTTGAAGTGGAGCTTCATGCCACGCCAGTTCCCGGGCCAGAAATACCTCGTCTGCAATACCGACGAAGGCGAGCCGGGTACCTTTAAGGACCGCGACATCATTCGCTACAATCCGCACGCGCTGATTGAAGGCATGGCCATTGGCGCCTACGCCATGGGCATCACCGTGGGCTACAACTACATCCACGGCGAAATCTTTGCCGACTACGACCGCTTTGAAGAAGCGCTGGAAGAGGCGCGCGCCGCCAATATGCTGGGCGATCGCATCATGGGCAGCGACTTCACGTTCCAGCTGCACGCCTTCCACGGCTACGGCGCCTACATCTGCGGCGAAGAAACGGCGCTGCTGGAGTCGCTCGAAGGCAAGAAGGGACAGCCGCGCTTCAAGCCGCCTTTCCCCGCTTCCTTCGGCCTGTATGGCAAGCCGACCACCATCAACAACACCGAGACCTTCGCGGCCGTGCCGTTCGTGATGAACCTTGGCGGCGAAAAGTACGCGGCGCTGGGCAAGCCCAACAATGGCGGCACCAAGATTTTCTCGATGTCGGGCGACGTGGCATTGCCGGGCAATTATGAAGTGCCGCTCGGCACGCCGTTTTCCAAGCTGCTGGAACTGGCTGGCGGCATGCGCGACGGCAAAAAGATCAAGGCAGTCATTCCTGGCGGCTCGTCCATGCCAGTGCTGACGGGCGAGGTCATGATGGCGACCGACATGGATTACGATTCGATCGCCAAGGCCGGCTCCATGCTCGGCTCGGGCGCCGTGATCGTCATGGACGAAACGCGCTGCATGGTCAAGTCGCTGCTGCGCCTGTCGTACTTCTATTACGAAGAATCCTGTGGCCAGTGCACCCCATGCCGCGAAGGCACGGGCTGGCTGTACCGCATGGTCCACCGCATCGAGCACGGCCAGGGCCGCGCCGACGACCTGGACATGCTCAATTCGATCGCCGACAACATCCAGGGCCGCACCATTTGCGCGCTCGGCGATGCGGCGGCGATGCCGGTACGGGCCATGATCAAGAACTTCCGCGAAGAATTTGAATATCACATCGAGCACAAGCGCTGTATCGTGCCCGCTTATATCTAAGGCCAGAGAAATCTCATGGTTGAAATTGAAATTGACGGTAAAAAAGTTGAGGTCCCACCAGGTTCGATGGTGATGGACGCAGCCAACAAGATCGGCACCTATATCCCGCACTTTTGCTATCACAAGAAATTGTCGATTGCCGCGAACTGCCGCATGTGCCTGGTCGAAGTGGAAAAAGCACCCAAGCCTTTGCCTGCCTGCGCCACGCCGGTCACGGCCGGCATGATCGTGCGCTCCAACAGCGACAAGGCCGTGCAGGCGCAAAAGTCGGTGATGGAATTCCTGCTCATTAACCATCCCCTCGATTGCCCCATCTGCGACCAGGGCGGCGAGTGCCAGCTGCAAGACCTCGCTGTTGGCTACGGCAAGTCCAATTCGCGCTACGCGGAAGAAAAGCGCGTGGTGGCGCCCAAGGAAGCCGGTCCCCTGATCTCGATGAACGAGATGACCCGCTGCATCCACTGCACCCGCTGCGTGCGCTTTGGCCAGGAAGTGGCCGGCGTGATGGAGCTGGGCATGCTGGGCCGCGGTGAACATGCCGAAATCACTTCCTTCGTCGGCAAAACGGTGGACTCGGAAGTATCGGGCAACATGATTGACCTGTGCCCCGTGGGCGCACTCACGTCGCGCCCGTTCCGCTACACGGCCCGTACCTGGGAATTGTCGCGCCGCAAGTCGATTTCTCCGCACGATTCGCTGGGCACCAACCTGATCGTGCAGGTCAAGGGTGGCAAGGTCATGCGCGTGCTGCCGCTGGAAAACGACGAGATCAACGAATGCTGGCTGTCCGACAAGGACCGCTTCTCGTATGAAGCGCTGGACAACGATGCGCGCCTGACCAAGCCCATGCTCAAGCAGGGCGGCGTCTGGGCCGAGACCGACTGGCAGACGGCGCTGGAATACGTGGCCCATGGCCTGCGCAACATCAAGCACGAGCACGGCGCCGACAGCATTGCCGCCGTCGCCACCGCCCAGTCGACCGTGGAAGAGTTGCACCTGCTGGCCAAGGCCATGCGCGGCATCGGTTCCGAGCATGTCGACTTCCGCCTGCGCCAGACCGACTTCGCGCTCGACGGCCACATCACCCCTTGGCTGGGCATGCCGATCGCCGCACTGTCCACCGTCAAGCGCGCGCTGGTCATTGGTTCCTTCCTGCGCAAGGATCACCCGCTGGTGGCAACCCGCCTGCGCGCCGCCGTGAAAAATGGCGGCAAGCTGTCGGTGATCCACGCGTCCGACGACGAACTCTTGATTCCTACCGCCAACAAGATCATTGCCGCGCCAAGCGACTGGCTCGCCGCGCTGTCCGACATCGTGTCGGCCGTATCGAGCGCCAAGGGCGTGGCCGCGCCTGCCGGTTTTGACAGCAAGCCATCGGATGCGGCCAGCGCGATTGCCGCCAGCCTCAACACCGGCGACGAGAGCATGCCTGCCGTGATCCTGCTGGGCAACGCTGCCATGCACCACCCGCAAGCGTCGAGCATCTACGCCGCCGCCCAGTGGATTGCTGAGCAGACCGGTGCCAAGCTGGGCGTGCTGACCGAGGGCGCCAACACGGTTGGCGGCTACCTGGTCGGCGCCACCGCCAGGAATGCCAAGGAACTGTTTTCCGAGCCGAAGAAAGCCTACCTGCTGCTCAATGCCGAACCGGAACTGGACGCGGCCAACCCGCAGCAAGCCCGCGCCGCGCTCGACGCCGCTGAAATGGTGGTCGTCATGTCCGCCTTCCAGCATGGCTTTGACTATGCCGATGTGCTGCTGCCGATTTCGCCCTTCAGCGAAACCTCGGGCACCTTCGTCAACTGCGAAGGCCGCGCTCAAAGCTTCAATGGCACCGTCAAGCCGCTGGGCGACACGCGCCCGGCCTGGAAAGTGCTGCGCGTGCTGGGCAACCTGCTGGGCGTGTCCGGTTTTGACTACGACACCTCCGAAGCCGTGCGCGACGAACTGTTCGGCAAGGGCGTGACCGACCTGCGCGACAAGCTCAACAACACCGGCAAGGCGGCACTCAAGCCTGCCACCTTCGGTAGCGCTGCCTCGCTCGAACGCATTGCCGATGTGCCCATCTATTTTGCCGACCCGATCGCGCGCCGCTCCGAGCCGCTGCTGCGCACGGCCGACGCCAACCAGCCGCTGGTCAAGCTGCCATCGGCCCTGGCCGCGCAGCTGGGCGTGCAAGCGGGCGACAAGGTGAAGGTGTCGCAGGGTAACGGTTCGGCCATCCTGATGGCCGGTATCGATGCCAGCCTGCCGGCCAATACCGTGCGGGTATCGGCAGCCCACGCCGCCACCTCGACGCTGGGCGCCATGTTCGGTGCCATCCAAGTAGAAAAAGCAGGGGAGAGCGCTTAATGAGTCTGCCTGAAATGATTGATAGCGTGTATCTCTGGGGCGCTGCCAACACTGGCGTGGTATGGCCCGTCATCTGGACCCTGGCCAAGATCATGTGCGTCCTGTTGCCGCTCATGGGCCTGGTCGCTTACGCCACCCTGTGGGAGCGCAAGCTGATCGGCTGGATCCAGATCCGTATCGGCCCCAACCGTGTTGGACCTGCGGGCCTGCTGCAGCCGATCGCCGACGCCTTGAAGCTTTTGTTCAAGGAAATCGTGGTGCCGGCCAAGGCATCGTCCGGCCTGTTCGTGCTCGGTCCCATCATGACCATCATGCCGGCCCTGGCCGCATGGGCGGTGGTGCCGTTCGGCCCCGGCCTGGCGCTGGCCGACGTCAACGCCGGCCTGCTGCTGCTGATGGCGATCACTTCCATCGAGGTGTACGGCATCATCATTGCCGGCTGGGCATCGAACTCGAAGTACTCGTTCATGGGCGCCATGCGCGCCTCGGCCCAGATGATTTCCTACGAAATTCCCATCGGCTTCGTGCTGGTGGTGATCCTGATGGTGTCGGGCAGCCTGAATATTTCCGATATCGTGGCCATGCAAAACCGCGGCACCGGTGCCGAGATGGGCCTGTCCTTCCTGTCGTGGAACTGGCTGCCCCTGCTGCCCCTGTTCGTGGTCTACCTGACCTCGGGCCTGGCTGAGTGCAACCGCAGCCCGTTCGACGTCGTCGAAGGCGAGTCCGAGATCGTGGCCGGCCACATGGTGGAATACTCGGGCATGTCCTACGCCATGTTCATGCTGGCCGAATACGCCAACATGATCCTGATCGGTACCCTGGCATCGATCCTGTTCCTTGGCGGCTGGCACGCGCCCCTGGCCATCCTCGAAGTCGGTGGCGTGCTGGGTGGCTTCCTGGGCTTCTTCTGGCTCTTTGCCAAGGCCTTCTTCATCGTCTCGCTGTTCATCTGGGTACGCGGCACTTTCCCGCGCTACCGTTATGACCAGATCATGCGCCTGGGCTGGAAAATCTTCATCCCCGTGACGCTGGTCATGCTGGTGGCCGTGGCCACCTTGATGCAGACCCCCTGGAATATCTGGGCCAAGTAAGGAACTTTGAACAATGACTCGTATTAAAGATTTTGTAAGCAGCATGCTGCTGGTGGAGTTGTTCAAGGGTCTGGCGCTGACGGGCAAGTACATGTTCGCGCGCAAGATCACTGTGCAATATCCAGAAGAGAAAACCCCGATGTCGCCCCGTTTCCGTGGCCTGCATGCGCTGCGCCGCTACCCCAACGGGGAAGAGCGCTGCATCGCCTGCAAGCTGTGCGAAGCGGTGTGCCCGGCCATGGCGATCACGATCGAATCGGAACAGCGTGACGATGGTTCGCGCCGCACCACGCGCTACGACATCGACCTGACCAAGTGCATCTTCTGCGGCTTTTGCGAGGAATCCTGCCCGGTCGACTCGATTGTCGAGACCCACGTGCTGGAATACCACGGTGAAAAGCGCGGTGACCTGTACTACACCAAAGAGATGCTGCTCGCTGTCGGCGACCGCTACGAAGGCGAGATCGCCGCCGCCCGCGCGGCCGATGCTCCTTACCGTTAATCCGCACCGCCTGGGATAGTCATGGAATTTAAATCTGTTTTGTTTTACGTGTTCTCGGCGATCATGCTGTTCGCCGCAGTGCGCGTCATCACCGCCAGGAACCCGGTGCACGCCGCGCTGTTCCTGGTGCTGGCGTTCTTCAACGCTGCCGGCATCTGGATGCTGCTGATGGCCGAGTTCCTCTCCATCGTGCTGGTGCTGGTCTATGTGGGCGCCGTCATGGTGCTGTTCCTGTTCGTGGTCATGATGCTCGATGTGAACATGGACAAGATGCGGGAAGGCTTCTGGTCCTATCTGCCGCTCGCCCTCGGCATTGGCCTGTTGATCATCTTCGAGATGGCTGCCGTCCTGTGGCGCGGTTTCCTCGATTTCGAGCAGGCCCCGGCCGCCCTGGCCGCCAATATCGGCGGTACCAAGGAACTGGGCCTGTTGATCTACACCCGCTATATTTATGGCTTTGAAATTGCTGCTGCGATCCTGCTGGTTGCCATCATTGCTGCCGTGGCCCTGACGCTGCGTACCCGCAAGGACACCAAGGCCTTCAATCCGGGCGATGCCGTGCGCGTCAAGCGCAATGACCGCCTGCGCATCGTCAAGATGGATGCCGTGAACCAGCCGGCCATCGACGCCGACAACAAGGCAAAAGCCGAGGCAGCCCTGGCCGCCGCCGAAGCGCAAGACGCTGCCAGCAAGGAGACCAAATGATCGTTTCGCTCCAACATTTCCTGATCCTGGGCGCGATGCTGTTTGCGATCGCGATCGTGGGCATTTTCCTGAACCGCAAGAACGTGATCGTGCTGCTGATGGCCATCGAGCTGATGCTGCTGGCCGTGAACATGAACTTCATCGCCTTTTCGCATTACATGGGCGACGCGGCAGGGCAGATCTTCGTGTTCTTCATCCTCACCGTCGCTGCCGCCGAGGCGGCCATTGGCCTGGCGATTTTGGTGGTGATGTTCCGTAACCTGGACACGATCAATGTGGAAGACCTGGATCGCCTCAAAGGCTGATCGGCTCCTTCGCACTGCTCACACATTCGCTCACACATTCGAATACATAACGATTAAGGTTCAACATGGCGGGTCAACTTCTTAACCCTAACCTCCTTCTTGCCGTACCCCTGGCGCCGCTGGCCGGCGCCATGATTGCGGGCTTGTTCGGTACCAAGTTTTTTGGCAATGTCGTCGGCCGCAAGACTTCGCACACCGTCACGATCCTGGGCGTGCTCATTGCCCTGATCCTGTCGGTGCAGACCCTGATGGCGGTCATGGATGGTGCCAGCTTCAACGGCACCATCTATAACTGGATGACGGTCGGCTCGCTCAAGATGGAGGTCGGCTTCCAGATCGATGCGCTGTCGGCCATGATGATGTGCGTCGTCACCTTCGTCTCGCTCATGGTCCACATCTACACCATCGGCTACATGGCGGAAGACGAAGGCTACAACCGCTTCTTTGCCTACATCTCGCTGTTTACGTTCTCCATGCTGATGCTGGTCATGTCGAACAACTTCCTGCAGCTGTTCTTTGGCTGGGAAGCAGTGGGCCTGGTGTCTTACCTGTTGATCGGTTTCTGGTACAAGCGACCCACCGCCATTTTCGCCAACATGAAGGCCTTTCTGGTCAACCGCGTGGGCGACTTCGGCTTCATTCTGGGCATCGGCCTGCTGCTGGCCTATGCCGGCTCCATGAATTACCAGGAAGTGTTTGCCCGCAAGGATGAACTGGCGCTCCTGACCCTGCCCGGCACCGACTGGATGCTGCTGTCGGTGGCCTGTATCTGCCTGTTCATTGGCGCCATGGGCAAGTCGGCCCAGTTCCCGCTGCACGTCTGGCTGCCTGACTCGATGGAAGGCCCGACGCCAATCTCGGCCCTGATCCACGCCGCGACCATGGTCACGGCCGGCATCTTCATGGTGGCCCGCATGTCGCCCTTGTTCGAATTGTCCGACACGGCGCTCTCGTTCGTGCTCGTCATCGGCTCGATCACCGCGCTGTTCATGGGCTTTTTGGGCATCATCCAGAACGACATCAAGCGCGTGGTCGCCTACTCGACCCTGTCGCAGCTGGGCTACATGACCGTGGCGCTGGGCGCCTCGGCCTACTCGGTGGCCGTGTTCCACCTGATGACGCACGCCTTCTTCAAGGCGCTCCTGTTCCTCGGCGCCGGCTCGGTCATCATCGGCATGCACCACGACCAGGACATCCGCAACATGGGCGGCCTGCGCAAGTACATGCCCATTACCTGGATCACCGCGCTGCTCGGCTCCCTGGCCCTGATCGGGACCCCGTTCTTCTCGGGTTTCTACTCCAAGGACAGCATCATCGAGGCGGTCCATGCCACCACGCTGTGGGGCGCGGGCTTTGCCAACTTTGCCGTGCTGGCCGGTGTATTCGTGACCGCCTTCTATTCCTTCCGCATGTACTTCCTGGTGTTCCACGGCGAAGAGCGTTTCGGAAAAGCGCATACCCATGACCACAGCCATGGCAAGGAGTCGGATGGCCACCACGAAGAAGACGAGCATGGCCACGACGACCATCACCACGGCCTGGCCCCTGGCCAGAAGCCGCACGAGTCGCCGCTGGTGGTGACGCTGCCGCTGATCCTGCTGGCCATTCCTTCGGTGATCATTGGCTTCATCGCGATTGAGCCAATGCTGTTCGGCGACTTCTTCAACGGCGTCATCACCGTGGGCGAAAACCACGCGGCGATGGCCACCCTGAAGGCCAACTGGCATGGTCCGGTCGCGATGGTCATGCACGGCCTGGTGACGCCACCGTTCTGGCTCGCGCTGGCCGGCGTGGCCGCTGCCTACTACTGCTACATGGTCAATCCGCGTGTGCCGGCCTGGTTCTATGCCAAGGGCAAGGCCATCCACACCCTGCTGGACAACAAGTACTACATGGACAAGTTCAACGACGTGGTGTTCGCCGGCGGCGCGCGCCTGCTGGGCAATGGCCTGTGGAACGTGGGCGACAAGGGCCTGATCGATGGCCTCATCGTCAACGGCAGCGCGAAAGTGGTTGGCTGGTTCTCGTCCATCGTGCGCGGCGGCCAGACCGGCTACATCTACCACTACGCGTTTGTGATGATCGTCGGTGTGCTGGCTGCATTGATGTACTTCGTTCCGATCTGGCCTCAATAACAGACACGCAAAGATAAAGACAACATGATGCAGTCTACGATTTCTACTCTTCCTCCGTATCTGAGCCTGGCCATCTGGCTCCCGATCGTGTTCGGTGCGCTGATCCTGTTCATCGGGCGCGACGAAAAGCCGGGCATGACGCGCTGGCTGTCGCTGGCCGGCGCCATCGCCAGCTTCGCCGTCACGCTGCCGCTGCTCCAGCACTTCGACAATGCCGCCCACGGCATGCAGTTTGTCGAGCTGGCGCCGTGGATCGGCCAGTTCAACATTTTCTATTCGCTCGGCGTGGACGGCCTGTCGCTGTGGTTCGTGCCGCTGACCGCCTTCATCACCGTGATCGTCGTGATCTCGGCCTGGGAAGTGATCGAGCGCCGCGTGGCCCAGTACATGGGTGCCTTCCTGATCCTGTCCGGCCTCATGATCGGCGTGTTCACCGCCATGGACGGCCTGCTGTTCTACTTCTTCTTCGAGGCGACCCTGATCCCGATGTACATCATCATCGGTATCTGGGGTGGCGATAACCGCGTCTATGCCTCGTTCAAGTTTTTCCTGTACACCTTCCTCGGTTCGCTGTTGACGCTGGTCGCCATCATCTATCTGTACAACGCTTCGGGCAGCTTCAGCATCCTGGACTGGCACCAGCTGCCGCTCTCCGGGACCGAGCAGACCATGATCTTCCTGGCCTTCCTGGCAGCGTTCGCGGTCAAGGTGCCGATGTTCCCGGTCCATACCTGGCTGCCGGACGTGCACGTGGAAGCGCCAACCGGCGGCTCGGCGGTGCTGGCGGCGATCATGCTCAAGCTTGGCGCCTACGGCTTCCTGCGCTTTTCGCTGCCGATCACGCCGGACGCCTCGATCGCCATGGCCCCGTTCATCATCACCCTGTCGCTGATCGCCGTGATCTACATCGGCCTGGTGGCCCTGGTCCAGAAGGACATGAAAAAGCTGGTGGCTTACTCGTCGATCGCGCACATGGGCTTTGTGACGCTGGGCTTTTTCATGTTCAACCAGATGGCTGTCGCCGGCGGCATCGTGCAGATGATCTCGCACGGCTTCATCTCGGGCGCCATGTTCCTGTGCATCGGCGTGCTGTACGACCGCATGCACTCGCGCCAGATCGCCGACTACGGAGGAGTGGTCAACACCATGCCCAAGTTGGCCGCCTTCATCGTGCTGTTTTCGATGGCTAACTGCGGCCTGCCGGCGACCTCCGGCTTCGTGGGCGAATTCATGGTGATCCTGGGCGCGGTGGAATACAACTTCTGGATTGGCATGCTGGCCGCCACGGCCCTCATCTTCGGCGCCGCGTACTCGCTGTGGATGGTCAAGCGCGTGGTGTTCGGCGAAGTGGCGAACAAGCACGTGGCCGAACTGGTCGACCTGAACAAGCGCGAATTCCTGATGCTGGGCATCCTGGCAATCGCAGTGATCGCAATGGGCGTGTATCCGGCGCCATTCACCGATACGATGCAAACGTCGGTCGCGGACCTGCTCAAGCATGTCTCCGTGTCGAAACTGCCGCAATAAAGACAGATCATGAACGAAACTATTGTTATCACCAATCCCAACCTGGTCCCGGTCTATGCCGAGATCTTCCTGCTGATCGCGGCCTCCGGCATCCTGCTGATCGACATGTACATGTCGGAAGCGCGCCGCTCGCTCGCCTATTACCTGTCGCTGGCGACGCTGGGCGTGTGCGCCTACCTGTCGTGGGTCGACTATTCGGCCGGTACCACCGTCTACACCTTCAATAACATGTTCGTGTCGGACCCGATGGCCAACCTGCTCAAGCTGTTTACCTACCTGTCGGTGGGCATGACCTTGATCTATTCGCGCCAGTACGTGGCCGAACGGGGCATGTTGTCGGGGAACCTGGGCGGCGAGTTCTACGTGCTCGCGCTGTTCGCCATGCTCGGCCAGATGATCATGATCTCGGCCAACAACATGCTGATCATCTACCTGGGCCTGGAACTGATGTCGCTGTCGCTGTACGCGCTGGTGGCACTGCGCCGCGATCATGCCGCCTCCACCGAAGCGTCGATGAAGTACTTCATCCTCGGTGCGCTGGCCTCGGGCTTTCTCCTGTATGGCATCTCCATGCTGTATGGCGCCACCGGTTCGCTCGACATCACGGAAATTGCCAATGCCGCCGCCGCCGCTACCGCCAACCGCACCATCCTGGTGTTCGGCGTGGTGTTCGTGGTGGCCGGCCTGGCCTTCAAGCTGGGCGCCGTGCCATTTCACATGTGGGTGCCGGACGTGTACCACGGTTCACCCACGGCCGTCACGCTGCTGCTGGGCGCCGCGCCCAAGATCGCCACTTTCGCCATCTGCATCCGCCTGCTGGTGGAAGGCCTGCGTCCCATGGCCATCGACTGGCAGCAGATGCTCATGGTGCTGGCCGTGCTGTCGCTGGCCATCGGCAACCTGACCGCGATTGCCCAGACCAACCTCAAACGCATGCTGGCCTATTCCACCATCGCGCAAGTGGGCTTCGTGCTGCTTGGCCTGCTCTCGGGCGTGGTCGCCGGCAGCAGCATCGACCCGGGTGCGCTGGCCATCGGCGCCTACAGCTCGGCCATGTATTACATCATCACCTACGTGCTGACCACCCTCGGCACCTTTGGCCTGATCATGCTGCTCGCGCGCAGCGGCTTTGAAGCCGACGAACTCAATGACTTCAAGGGCCTGTCCAAGCGCAGCCCGTGGTTTGCGGCCGTCATGTCGATCTTCCTGTTTTCGCTGGCCGGGGTGCCGCCGATGATGGGCTTTGCCGCCAAGTTCGCGGTGCTGCAGGCGGTGCTGACTACCGGCGCCGTGTGGCTGACCGTGCTGGCGGTGCTGTTCTCGCTGATCGGCGCTTTCTACTACCTGCGCGTGGTCAAGGTGATGTGGTTCGACGATCCGGTCGACACCAACAGCATCGCCGTGCCGTTCGACATGCGCGCTGTCCTCACCATCAACGGCATCATGGTCGTGGTACTGGGCGTGTTTGCCGGTCCGCTGCTCGCTGCCTGTGCGCGCGCCATGGCCGCCACGCTCGCCACCTGATGCGCCGCTGATGGACGTAACACTGTCGTCCTGGTTGGTGATCGTGATCTCGATCGCGCTCGCCAACCTGCCGTTCTTCACCGAGTCCCTGTTCGGCGTCATTCCCCTCAAGGGCGGACGCAAGACAGCGTGGACGCGCGTGTTTGAGCTTGTTGTTCTATACTTTGCCGCAGGTGCCGTCGCTTACGCGTTCGAAGCCCGGATCGGCAATGTCTTCACCCAGGTCAAAGAGTTTTACATGATCACGGTGCCTCTGTTTGTCGTGCTGGCGTTTCCCGGATTCGTGTGGCGGTACCTGCGCAAGCAGCATCCGCGCGTTGACTAAACACGATTTTTCCGGAGCATGCATGGATTCACTGACAGAGACCCGTATTGACGGACGGGTGGCCTATGATGGCGACTTCCTCAAGGTCTCGCGCGACATGGTGCGCCTGCCCGACGGCTCGCACGCCTCGCGTGAATTCATCCGCCATCCCGGCGCGGTGGTCATTCTTCCCGTGTTCGACGATGGCAGCGTGCTGCTCGAACGCCAGTTCCGCTATCCACTGGGGCGCGTCTTCATCGAATTCCCGGCCGGGAAAATCGACCCGGGCGAAGATACGCTCGCTTGCGCCAGGCGCGAACTGCGCGAGGAAACCGGCTACACGGCCAGTGAATGGCACTTTGTGTGCACCATCCACAACGCCATTGCCTACGCCGACGAACACCTTGACCTGTTCATCGCGCGCGGCCTGACGGCCGGTGAACGCAGCCTTGACGAAGGCGAATTCCTCGAAACCTTCACCGCCACCGTGCCCGACATGCTGGAGCTGATCCGGCGCGGCGAGATCACGGACGTCAAGACCATCATCGGCGCCTTCTGGCTGGAGAAATTCGCCTCCGGCGCCTGGACGCCAGGTTAGCAGCATGAAGGCGCTCCTGCTGCTGGCGGCGGTGTTCTGGCTCGATGATGCCAGCGCCGCCCGCACCCTGTTCCAGGTGCGCTGCGAAGAGACCATGCAGCCGGCCGTGTCGGTGGTGACGACGCGCCAGAACGGTTATACCGTCAACAACACCTACTCCTACCACGACATCACCGCATTCAAGGGCCGCGCCCCCAGGAACGCCTACGTGCTCGGGCTGACGCGCACCGAGTCGCAGATGGACCTGACGATAAACGGCTCGCTGCTGCAGGACCGGCTCTCCGGCTATGAGTGCATCTCGCCCCAGATCACGGTGGCGCTCAAGTACGCGCCCATCATCATCTACATCGGGCGCGAGTTCAAGCCGGGCACCTGCTCGTACGATGAAATTCTTGCGCATGAAATGCGCCATCTCAAGACCTATCTTGAGCATTTGCCGAAAGTGGAGTCAGTGGTGCGCAAGGCGCTGGCCGACCGTTTCAATAACAAGCCCCTGTATGCCATGGCAGGCCAGGCCCGGGCCGCGCTGCAGCGCGAGATCGATACCGGTTGGGTGCCGTACATCAAGCGCGAGCTGCGGCAGGTCGAAATTGCCCAGGCCCGTATTGATACGCCCCAAGAATATGCGCGCCTGAGCAGAGTTTGCAAAGGTGAGGTACAGTCCCTTATCGGACCGGCCAAACGAGCGAGAAGATGACCATGACCGTGCAAGATCCCCGTTATATTGCCCTCATTCCCGCTGCCGGTGTCGGCGCGCGCATGGCGGCAAACGGTCCCAAGCAGTACATGGCCATTGGCGGCAAGCCCATGCTGCGCCATACCATCGATGCCTTCCGCGCCAGTCCCCTGATCACGCACGTGTATGTGGTGGTCAGTGCCGGCGACCCTCACATCGACCAGGTCGCCCCAGGCGAGGGCGTGACGGTGCTGCGCTGCGGCGGCGCCAGCCGCCTGGAATCGGTGCGCAATGCCTTGCGCCAGCTGGGCGAGGTACTGGACGACCACGACTGGGTGCTGGTGCATGACGCCGCGCGGCCGGGCCTGACGCCCGCACTCATTGAAAAACTGATCACCACCGTTGGCGAGCATGCCGTCGGCGGCCTGCTGGCCCTGCCCGTGGTCGACACGGTCAAGCGCGCCGGTGGCAGCGGACAGGCAGCCGCGGTGGGCCCTTCGGTGGCCGCCTCGGTTGCCCGCGACGGCCTGTGGCTGGCGCAGACCCCCCAGATGTTCCGCTACCGGCTGTTGGGCGATGCGCTCGCTGCCGCCACCGACGCCAGCATCATTACCGATGACGCCAGTGCGGTCGAGGCCATGGGGCTGTCCCCGGCGCTGGTGGAAGGTCATCCCTGCAATCTGAAAGTGACGCTGCCTGCCGACATCCGCATCGCGGAAATGTATCTGGCGGCATCCTAGCTACCGTCAACATCTTATTCGAGCACATATCATGGCACTTGCTTCCTACAATCCCACTCCACCGTTTCGTATTGGCATTGGCTACGATTGCCACGCGCTGACCGAAGGGCGCAAGCTCATCGTGGGCGGCGTCACCATTCCCCACAAGACCGGCCTGTTCGGCCATTCCGATGCCGATGTGCTGCTGCACGCCATCATTGACTCCATGCTGGGCGCGGCCGGGCTGGGCGACATTGGCAAGCATTTCCCGGATACCGATCCCATGTTCGCAGGCGCCGATTCGCGCACCTTGCTGCGCGAAGTGGCGCACCGGGTGGTGGCCACCGGCTACACCATCGGCAATATCGACGCCACCATCATTGCCCAGCAGCCCAAGATGGCGCCGCATATCCCGCAAATGGTTTCGCGCATTGCCGAAGACATTGGCGTGTCGCCGCAGCAGGTCAACATCAAGGCCAAGACCAACGAAAAGCTGGGCTACCTGGGGCGCGAGGAGGGCATGGCGGCCGAGTCAATCTGCATGCTGATCAAGAGCGCCTGACAGGTCGCAGCGCACTAGCCGGTGAACGGGCTTGGAACAGAAAGTTGCCGGCGCCGGCAGGCATGCGAGCGCCGTTCGGCCAGCTCCGGTATCATGATCGTTTGCTAACGATCAAGGATGCTCATGCTGGTCTACCTCATTGCCGTCGCCGTTGTTATCCTGCTGCTGGCGGTGCTCGCCGCGCCGGAATGGGTCACCTCCCTCGGGCTGGCCATCGAGCGCCGCATCAGTGGCCTGAAACTGCGCAAGGCGCACGTGGACGGCTTCGATATTCCCTACCTCGACGGCGGCAAGGGCGAAGTGCTGCTGCTGATCCACGGCTTTGGCGGCGACAAGGATAACTTCACCCGCATCGCGCGCTTCCTGACGCCCCATTACCGTGTCATCATTCCCGACCTGCCAGGTTTTGGCGACGCCTCGCGCAATCCCAAGGCCAGCTATACCATGGCCGACCAGGTGGGGCGCATGCACACTTTCGTGCGCCAGCTGGGCATCGAGCGCCTGCATCTGGGCGGCAATTCGATGGGGGGCTTCATCAGCGCCCAGTTCGCCGCGCCCTATGCCCACATGGTCGAGAGCCTGTGGCTGCTCGACCCGGCCGGCACCGCCGCCTCGGTCGACACCCCCATGATCCGCCACTACATGGAAACGGGCCGCAATCCGCTGCTGGTGGAGCGGGTGGAAGATTTTGAAAAGACCATCAGCGCCACCACCCACAAGCGGCCCTTCATTCCCGGCGTCGCCCGTACCGCCATGGGCCGGCGCGCGGTGCGCGACTTTGAGCTGCATACCATGATCATGCGTGCGATGAAACATGAGTCGCCGCTGCTGGAAGTGGCGTTCAAGCCGATGCCCACGCCGGCCCTGATCGTATGGGGTGCCGAGGACCAGGTACTGAGCCCTGCGGGTGCCGAATCGTTCCGCCAGCTGTTTCCCCAATCGCGCGTGATCATCATGCCGGGCATCGGCCACCTGCCCATGCTGGAGGCACCGCGCCAGACGGCGGCCGATTATCTCGCCTTTCGTGAGCAGCTTGCGCGCACCGGCGCAGTACAATAAGGCCACTTGAAAGCACCATACCAGAAAGGACCCGCCATGCCAGTTGATAGCCTGCCGCCCCAGTGCGAGGTGCGGCCGTACGACAAGCCGCTGTTTGCCGATGCCCGCCGCACCGCCAAGGTCAATCTGCCGCCGGGCGCCACGCTGCGCCGCTGCCCGTCCGGCCCCGAGGGCGCCCAGATCATCACCGCGCCCGACAGCGGTGGCACCGAGATGTGTGTCATTTACGAATACGGCGTGGACAACAAGGTCGTGGACGTGGTGCTGCGCATGCAGCGCACCGGGGTGGCAAAATCGCGCGCCGACAAGAGCTGTCCGCCACTCGACTTCAGTGGCCAGGGCTACCCGGGCAAGGACTGGTTCTTCATGTCCGACAATCTGCCGCTGCCCAATGCCTTCAAGGTCAAGGAAACGGTGGAGAAGGGTGGCCTGGCGTTCCTGAACGAGGAAAAAAAGCAGGTCAAGGAGCGCGCCGCCATCGACTATGGCAGCACGCCGCTGCAGGTGGAAAGCATCGCTCCCACCGAGCAGGTGGAATGCCGCCAGACGGCCGGCTTCTTCCAGGGCCGCTATGCGGCCTGCTACCGCGCCAAGGTGTATAACCAGACCATTCGCGGCAACTGGTGGCTGGTGCTGGGCCTGACCAAGGATAACGAGTACAAGATCCTGCAAAGCCTGCGCACGCCGCCCGTGGTACCGGTCAGGCGCAAGCTGCGCTAGTACTACAGGTCAAAGATCAGGCAGGTGGTGGTGGCAAAGGCCAGCAGCTTGCCGTTGGCGTCGGTGATACGGCCTTCGGCAATGCCCACCTGGTTGCCGACATTGACCACCGTGCCTTCGGCCCGAACCGGCCCGGTCTTGTCGGTCATGGCCCGGATATAGTTGACCTTCAGTTCCAGCGTGGTATAGCCCTTGCCGGCGGGGAGCATGGTGTGGACCGAGCAGCCAACCACGGTATCGAGCAGGGTTGCGGCATAGCCGCCGTGCACCACGCCGCTCGGGTTGTAGTGCGCCAGCGTGGGCGTGCCCTGGAATACGACGCTGCCGCGCTCCACCGAAATGGGCACGATGCCCAGCAACTCGGCAATTGGCGCCGGCGGCAGCACGCCTTCGGCAATCGCGCCCATGAATTCCAGGCCGGTGCGTGATTTCAGATCGTCCCGCGTCACCACGCCCGCCGGGGCCAGGCGCGCGCGCATGGCTTGTTCCTGCGCCAGCCACTGCTGGCGCTTATCGCTGTTTTCCATAGCTTCCTCAATTGTCGGTTCAGAGCTGCGCATTTTGCGTGCATATGCACTATAATCGATTTTCGATCTGTGTAGTTGCACCTGAAAGATTCCGCCCGTGCCCCGACCTTCGCCCCAGCCGCTGGAAAAGCCGCTTGGCTGCACCTGCTTCAAGCTGCGCAAGCTCACGCGCGCCATGTCGCGCCTGTACGACCAGCACCTGGCGCAGGCGGGCCTCAAGACCACCCAGTACAGCGTCCTGGTCAACGCCGCCCGCGCCGCCTTGCCGGTGGCCGACATGGCCGATCTGCTGGGACTGGACCGCACCACGCTCACGCGCAACCTGAAGCCGCTCATCGAGTCCGGCTGGGTGGTGTTAAAAAGTGGCAGCGACAGCCGCCAGCGCATTGTCACCATCACCGCCGCCGGCCGCAGGAAGGTGGAGCAGGCTTACGTGGCATGGCGCGCGGCCCAGACGGCCTTTGAACAGCTCATGGGCCGCGAAGCCGTGCGCAGCCTGCACCGGCAGCTTGATACCACCATGCTTCATCTCACCCCCTTGCTCAAGGAAGCCAGCGATGCATAAGCCCGCCCAGGATGCAGTCATGACGCCGCGCGCAGCCTGGTTGTTGATCCTGGCGGCAGCGGCCATCCTCATGATCACCATGGGCGCGCGCCTGACCACGGGCCTGTTCATGTCGCCCATTAACACCGCGACAGGCCTGGGCATTGCTTCCATCAGTTTTGCGATGGCGATCGGACAGTTCGTCTGGGGCGCGGCGCAGCCGGTGTTTGGCGCCGTGGCCGACAAGTGGGGTTCGTCGCGCGTGATCATCGTGGGCGCCTTGCTGCTGGCGGGGGGCACCGCACTGACGCCCTTTGTCGACTCGCAATGGGGCCTGATCCTGTGCATGGGGATCTTGTCGGCGGCCGGCGCCGGTGCCGGCAGCTTTTCGATCCTGATCGGCGCCACCGCCCAGCGCCTGCCGCCCGAGCGGCGCCCGTTTGCGGCCGGCTTCATCAACGCCGGCGGCTCGTTTGGCCAGTTCGTGTTCGCACCCGTCATGCAAGCCATTATCAGCAGTGCCGGCTGGGTCATGGCCATGCTGACCATGGCCGCCACCACGCTGCTCACCATCCCGCTCGCGTGGCCGCTGCGGCGCGGGGCAGGGGTGGCCAAGACCGATGCGCCCAAGCCCGCCCCGGCGCCCGGCATCGGCCTGGGGGCGCAGATCCGCATTGCCCTGCGCGACCGCAACTACCTGCTGCTGCATGCCGGCTTTTTCACCTGCGGCTTTCACATCGCCTTCCTGGTCACCCACCTGCCCGGTGAAGTCGCCCTGTGCAATCTGTCGCCGGAAGTGTCGGCCACCGCGCTGGCCCTGATCGGCCTATTCAATATCGCAGGCAGTTTGAGCGCCGGTGCCCTGTCCACGCGCTACCGCATGAAGTCCCTGCTGGCCCTCATGTACGCCAGCCGCGCCGTCATGATCGCCCTCTACCTGGTGGCGCCCAAGACCGCCATGACCTTCTATGTGTTTGCCGCCGCCCTGGGCTTTACCTGGCTGGCCACGGTGCCGCCCACCGCGGGCCTGATCGGCAAGCTCTTTGGCGTGCGCTACCTCTCCACCCTGTTCGGCCTGACGCTGCTGTCGCACCAGACGGGCGGCTTCTTCGGCGCCTGGCTGGGCGGCCTGTCGTTTGTCACCTACGGCGACTACACCTGGATGTGGTATGCCGACATTGTGCTGGCCCTGGCGGCAGCGCTGCTCAACCTGCCCATCCGCGAGGCGCACGTGGTTCGCGCGCCAGCCGTGGCGGGAGCCTGACATGGCGCGCGACAGCTACGCTTACCGCGAAGTGGCAGTGCAGTCGGTGGCCGATGCCGCCAGCGGCAGGCTGCGCATCCATCCGATTCCCGGCCAGGCTTTTGCACCCTCGCTGCGGGTGCGGTGCGCCAGCGCCATGCGCGATGCGGCCCGCTTTCCGGCCGGTACCCGCTTTCTGGTGTCGGCCAAGCTGACCGACCGGCTGGGCGGCACGCCCTACCTGTACGTGCACCATGGCGACCCGATCGTGGTGCTCAGCGCTGCCGGGGCCAGGAAGTTTCTCGCGCAATTCCGGCGCGGGCGCATTTGAGGGCTTGCACGGCACGCGCAACACGATCATATGAAAGTTGCTACTATCTTCAGCTGAACGCTTTGTCACCAATACGAAAGGAACGTTATGGCTACGAGAAAGATCGCGGTAATCGTCGGCAGTCTGCGCAAGGAGTCGTGGAACCGCAAGGTCGGCAAGGCACTGATCATGCTGGCGCCACCGACTCTCGAGATGGAGATCGTCGAGATCGGCCAGCTGGCCATGTACAACCAGGATGACGACGACGCACCGCCGGCCACCTACACCGAATTTCGCGAAAAGCTCAAGCAGTACCACGGCGTGCTGTTTTGCACGCCCGAGTACAACCGTTCCATCCCCGCCGTGCTCAAGAATGCGATCGATGTCGGTTCGCGTCCCTACGGCCAGAGCGCATGGAGCGGCAAGCCGTGCGCGGTGATCAGCGCCTCGCCCGGCGCCATCGGTGGCTTCGGCGCCAACCACCACCTGCGCCAGTGCCTGGTGTTCCTCAACATGCCGGCCATGCAGCAGCCGGAAGCTTACCTGGGCAAGATCGACACCTGCTTCGATGGCGACCAGGTGAGCGACGAGAAAACCCGCGCCTTTTTGCAGAAATTCATCGATACCTTTGCCGCCTGGGTCGAGCGCAACGCCGACTAGCTTTCCACCTCGCGCCGTGCCAGCGCCGCGGCCGCGGCGGCAAACAGCAGGGCGCCAACCCCCGCGGCCAGGGCCAGGGCTTGCTGGCGGCTGGCCGCTTCGCTGCCCATGACGGCCATGGTGGCATAGGTCCAGGGGTACCACACCCAGTAGCTCGAACTGCCTACCTGGGTGATGCCCATGGTGGCCACCACGCCCACGGCGAGCGGCGCCGTGAGGTTCTGGAAGCGCCAGCTCACGGCATGCTGGATCACCAGCACCGGCAGGCATCCCAGCGTCGCCTTTCCCAGCGCCGCCAGTACCGGAAAGGCAAAGGCGCCGTCCAGGCTGGCACCGGCCGCGCCCAGTACCAGCATCGACAGCGCCGTGCCGGCACCGAGTACCAGGGTGGCGCCAGCGACGAACAGCCATGCCAAAAGCGCCTTGACCGCGAACAGCTGCAGCTGCGTCACGGGCAAGGTCAGCATCAGGCGCCAGGTATGGTTGCGGTGTTCCTGGCCGTTGAGCAAGCCGGTGACGAGGGCGATATACAGGGGCAGCATGAAGTAGCACCACAGGCCGGCGCTGTTTTGCCACAGCCGCAGCCAGTGCGCGGGGCCCATGGCGGCCAGCGGGTACTGCTTGACCAGCATTAGCACATTGAGCGCCACCACCATCAGGGCGATGGCGAACATCATCAGCAGCGCCAGCGAGCGGCGCACCTTGAGCAATTCCACGGCGAGCAGTTTAAGCAGCATGATGCTTCTCCAGAAACCATTGTTCGAGTGACGGCGTGTGGTAGACCGACTGGTACAGGCGAAAGCCGGCGTGCACCAGCAGCGCGTGGACGCGGTCGGCCTGGTGGCGTGCCACGCCGGTCACGCGGACCTGGCCGCTCACGGTGCGCTCGGCCTGGTAGGCGGCACTTTGCAGCAGCTGTTGGGCGCGCGCGGCATCGCTCACCTCTATCGCCAGGGTCCCGGTCTGTTGCGCCAGCAGATCCTCGATCGGCGCCTGCATGCGGATGCGCCCGCCCTTGAGCAGGGCAATGTGGGTGGCCGACTTCTCGATCTCGTCGAGGTTGTGGCTGGACACAAAGACGGTCACGCCTGCCACCGCCGGCAGCGAGCGCAGCAGGGCGCGGATGTCGCGCATGCCTTCGGGATCGAGGCCATTGGTGGGCTCGTCCAGGATCAGCAGTTTCGGCCCACCGAGCAGGGCGTGGGCAATTGCCAGACGCTGCTTCATGCCCAGCGAATACTTGCCGATCTGGCGCCGCGCGGCCCCGCCCAGGTTGACCAGCTCCAGCACGCGCGTGATCTCGCTGCGCGGCAAGCCCTTGATGGTGCAGCCGATGCGCAGCATTTCGGCGCCGCTCAGGTTCGGATACAGGCTCGGCGCTTCCACCAGGGCGCCGATCTGCTGCAAGATGGCGTGGCTTTCGGTGGCAATGTCCAGGTCGAGTACCCGGATGCTGCCGCGGTCGGCGCGCAGCAGGCCGGTGATGAGCCGGATCAGCGTCGATTTGCCTTCGCCGTTATTGCCCAGAAATCCGAAAATGCTGCAGGCCGGGACCGTCAGGTCCAGGCCGTCCAGGACCTGCAGATCGCCGAACGCCTTGCTCACGCCCTGCATCTCAATCACGTGTTGCGCCATGATGGCCTTCCCGATGTTATCGATTTCGCTATCTTAGCCATGTGCTGACCAGGAATATTGCGCCAAGCGACAGGATGCAGTTTTAGCTGGCCGAACGGTCGGCAAGCAGGCGAGGCGCGGGCGGCATGGGGGCGCGCATGTTGACCTGAGGGATGGAAAAATGACGCGCCGCACCAGAATCGCTGCCAGAGTGAACCGGGGGTATGCATAAAGGATTTTTGTGGCGGCGCACCATCGTCTTGTCGTCTTGAACACGTTTGATATATATCAAATGCGGAACAGCTCACTCACCTAGCCTAGTCACCTGTGCTGAACACTCACCGTCAGAATCAAAAGCAAGAACGGGAGTGGTGTCAAATGCGCAATTCGCTACGGCGGCACTACCGCGATGGCCTCGGGTCCCGGTGTGCCAGTGCCGTAATTCATTCTAAAAACGTTTATACAGAGGTGCTCATGTATCCATTCTCTCAACAAGTTACTCCTGCTGTGCGCACCCATCTGGACGCACAGGTATCGTTTCTGAACGATATGTCCAAATCCCTCTTCCAGTCGTTCCAGCAGCTGTGCGACCTGAACATTCAGCTGACCCAGACCATGCTGGAAGAAGCCACCCAGACCAGCCAGAAGCTGCTGACGGCCGACCGCCAGACCGACGTGATCGGCGCAGCCGCATCGCGTGCCCAGCCAGCAACGGACAAGCTGCGCGCCTACCAGCAGCACATTTCGCGCGTGGCCGCCGACGCCCAGGTGCAGCTGGCCCGTGTGGCCGAGCAGCATGTGCAGGAAACCACCCGCACGGCCCGGGCCCTGGCCGATGAAGTGCAGCGGGTCGCCTCGGAAGAAACCGAGCGCAATATGCGCAGCCAGCAGGAAACCATGCGCAAGTTCACCGATCCATTCATGCAAAATGGTTCGCAGCGCGGCAACGGCAGCGGCGCCAGCATGCAGGGCAGCGCCAGCATGCAAAGTGCCCAGGGCGGCAGCAGCCAGAGCGACACCAGTGGCAGCAGCATGGGCGGTGCCAACGTGGGCAGCAGTGCCTCGAGCAGCGGCAAGAGCGGCGCCAGCACGGGCAAGCCTTCGTAAATAGCTGCGCCTAGCGGCCGGGCCCGTCAACAGTTCGCTGTGGCGGGCTTTTCTGCTTTCCGGCCAGGCGCGCCCTGGGCTGAACGTGCCAGGCCGAACAGGGGGCGCACCGGGGCAAGCCGGCGCACGGCTTCCACCACGCCAAAACTGATGCACAAGGTCAGTACCACCAGTACCAGTGCTTCGGCCGGCGGCGCAATGCCTGCAGGCTTGATCAGGTGGGCAATCGAGACAATCAGGGTTTGATGCACGATATACACGGGGAAGACGGCCTGGGTCAGGTAGCGCCGCCCCGGGTTGTCAAAGTTCAGGTGACGACGGGCAAAACCGCAGGCTGCGACGATGGCGCACCAGGCGCAGCTGGCATACACCCAGCGCATGAGGACACGCCAGGCATGCTGTTGCGGGTCCAGCGTGAGGTTTTCGGGCAGGGAATAATAAATGATCAGCGCCGCCCAGCAGGCCAGGGCAAGGCCGAAGGCTGGCCAGCGCAGTGCTTCGACATGCGGCCAGATGTCCACCTGGCGCGCCATCATGGCGCCGAGCATGAACAGGAAAAAATAGTTGGCATGGTTGAACCAGTCATCGAACAGGCCGTGGGTACTGGGAAACTGCGGTGCCAGCAATACCCGGATGATGCCGACCGCAATGGCTGGCAGGACAATGAGCCGCCAGCCCGCGAGCAGCCTGGCAAGCCTCGCCGCACCCCGATCCAGTCGCGGTCCCAGCCGCGCCGCCAGCAGCGCGAACAGCATCGCATACACCCACAAATAAGGCAGGAACCACAGGTGGTTCCAGGTGGGCAAATCCAGGCAGTCGCCCTCCTTGCAAAAGAGCGCATAGCCGCTGACATACAGCCGCATGAAGTCGCCGTAGCTGCCCTGGTACTGCAGCTTTTCGATCACTTCAAAGTAGGCCTGGGGCGGCACGATGACGAGCATGCCGAACACGAGCGGGAGCAGCAGGCGCCAGCTGCGCTGGCGCGCGAACCGGCCGGCAGGAATTTTCGCCAGCATGCAGGACGAAGCCACGCCGGAGACCAGGAACAGCAGGCTCAGGCGCCAGGGCGAGGAAAGCATCATCAGCGGTTCGATTGCATCGCTGGCAGCCGGGCTTTTCACGTGCCAGTCCCAGCTCACGTAGTACATGCCCACGTGGTAGAGGATCAGCAGGAAGAACGCAATGATGCGTAGCCAGTCGATGAAATACAGGCGTGCTTGTGCGGCGTACATGGCATTTTCCGGTGGTGGTTGACCATGCCAGCGTAATACCGGCTGCCGCGCCGCGCGAGCGCAATGGGGCGAGCCGGGATGCCGGTGGGGCGAACCGGAATGGCGTGCCGTCAGCCTGAGAGCAGCGCCAGCACGGCAGCGCTGTACTGGCGGCTGCACGGGACCCGCGTACCGCTGCGCAGCACCAGCTCGCAGTCACCCTTGTCGCGCGCCTCCACCCTGGCCACCTGCGCCAGCTGCACGGCCGCTCTCCGGTGGCAGCGCACAAAGCGGGGGCCTAGCCTGTCCAGCAAGCCGGCCAGCGTCTGGCGCAGCAGCGGGTGGACCGTTGCCGTATGCAGGATCACGTAATTGTCTGCCGTCTCGATCCACTCCAGGGCGTCGAGGGTGACAATCCGCGTGACGCCGCGCTCGGACACGAGCAGCTGGCGCAGTGACTGGCCAGCGTCGAACGCGGGCGGCGGCCGGCGCAAGGCCAGCCGCTCGCGCACCCGCGAGAGCGATCGCTGCAGGCGCGCCCGGTCATAAGGTTTAAGCAGGTAGTCGATGGCGTTGGCGTCGAACGCCGCTATCGCAAACTGGTCGTAAGCGGTGGCAAACACGATCAGGGGCGCAGGCGCCGGCAGTGATGCGGCCAGCTCGATGCCGCTGATCTCCGGCATCTGGATGTCGAGGAAGGCGACATCGGGCTTGAACGACTCCAGCATCGCCAGCGCCTCCACCGCGTCGGCTGCCTGGGCCAGGGCGCACACGCCATCCTCCTGCTCCAGCAGGCGCTGCAGCTTGTCGCGTGCAGGCTGTTCATCGTCCACGATCAGGATGCGCATGGCACCCTCATCTCGGCACATACCCCGGCCGGCTCGCGCTCGGTGAGGGTGACGGCGGCGGCGTCGCCAAACAGCACCGCCAGGCGCTCCCGCAGGTTGGCCAGGCCAATGCCCGGCGCTGACGCCGGCGCCAGGCGCCCGGCATCGTCAAGCAGGGACACGACCAGCGTGCCGTGCTCGCGCCGGCAGCCGATGCTGATGGTGGTCAGGCCGCGCCGGGTCTCCACCGTGTGCTTGAAGATGTTTTCCAGAAGCGGCTGGATGCTCATCACCGGCACGCTGCAGGTGAGGGCGGCATCGTCAATGTCCCAGCTGATCGCCACCCGCCCGGCATAGCGCTCCTGCATCACGCGCGCGTAGCCCTGCGCCAGGCGCAGCTCCGTGGCCAGCGGCGCGGCATGGACATCGCTCACTTCCAGCGTGGTGCGCAGCACCTCGGCCAGCTGGATCAGGGTGGCGTCGGCGCGCTCGACATCGCTGTGCATGAGCGAGGAAATGGTGTTGAGCGCGTTGAACAGGAAGTGCGGCTGCATCTGCTGCGCCAGCCGCTGCAACTGGGCCTGGCGCAGCAGTGCGTTGGCCCTTTCGACCCGTACTTTTTCTTCCAGCAGGCCGCTGTAGGAGAGCCAGCCGAAGCGCACCAGGCAAAACAGGATAATGAAGACCGTCAGCTTGAGCGACTCGTACAGGAAGGTCTCGCCCCATCCCTCATGCTCATACACCTGGCCGGCCAGGGCGTACACCCCGTGCCGGATGCCGAACGCCAGCGGCACGAAAGCGACCCAGTACAGGGGCAGCCAGCGGGCCTGGCGCGCAAACCAGCGCGCCGGCCGCGCCACCAGGTGTTCGTCGCCGCGCGTGAAGTGGTGCTGCACCAGCAGCAGCAGCGTGACGGCCACGAAGGACGAAGTCTCCCACAACACCGGCTGCCAGTAGGCGGTGCCGTCATCGCGGGCGTAATCCTGGACGGCGACCGCCACCATCAGCATCCAGAACAGCAGCCAGCCCGTGGCCAGGATGGCGGCGGGGCGGCGCACCGGCATGGCTTATTGCTCGCCCTTGCTGTCGTCGGCCACCAGGTCGGCGCGCTCGCGGTCCAGCCGGGGCTTGAGCTTTTCCACGTCGCCCATGAACTCATCGACACTGTGATTGGGACTGATGCGCATGTCCGGCGGCAGGATCACCGACATATAGTGGCTGTCGGCCACGCTGCCGGTACGCTGTTCGTTGCTGATCATGACCAGGCCGGAAATGAACAGCGCCAGCACCAGGCAGGTCGCGCCGAATCGCCGCTCATTGTGCGGCTTGACGGTGTTGAGGTGGTAGTACATCATGCCCGCGGCGATCAGGATCAGCACGTGGGAGCTGTAGCGGGTCAGCGCATCGAGCGAATAGCCAAAGGCCAGCACGCTCGAACCTGCCTTGAAGGCGGCCAGCACGGCCAGTGCGGAGCCCAGGATGAACAGGTGGCGTCCCAGGCGCGCGTAGCGGCCGAACAGGCGGTTGGCCAGTGCCCATGCGCCGCCCCACACCAGCGCGCCGCCGGTGGCGTAGGCCAGCACCTGCAGGTAGCGCACCAGCTGAAACGGCTGGGTATCAATCAGCCACTGGTTGGCCAGCGCGATCAGCCAGACCAGCACGATGCCGATCAGGCCCGGTACCAGTCCTTCCCAGCCGTGACGGGTGCGGTCCAGCAGTTCCGGCTCCACGTGGTAGTCGGCAGCGCGCACCCGCAGGCTGGTGTGGCCGAGGCGGAACACGGTGTCGCCATTCATGTCGAGCGTCGCATGGCGCCGGCCGCGGCAGATCACGCCGTTCATGGTGTCGAGGTCGCGCAGCACCATGCCGCCGTCCGGGCCGGCTTCGATGATGGCGTGGCGCGCAGCGGCGTACGGGTCGTCGAGGATGAAGTCATTCTCGTAGCCGCGGCCGAGGCGGATCGGCAGCTCGAGAACGCGGTGCCGGTGCAGCACTTCGCCGTTCAGTGCCAGTGTTTCAATGAAGTAGGGCGGCTTCACTTGCGGCCCCCGCGTCCCAGCGCCTCCAGAAAGGCGCGCGTGGTGCGCACCCCGTTTTCAAACGAGACACCGGCGACATCAAGCCGGCTTTGCAGGCTGGCGCGGGCGTCGTCCGTGCTGGCGGTCAGCAGCGTGAAGTTGTACAGGCCCGCGAACTTGCGGTAGGCGCGTACGCAGGTGACGGCGCGCAGCGGCAGCGTTTTGGTCTTGACGAATTTTTCGGTGCACATGGGCGCCGTCAGGCGCGCGTCGCGGCTGTTGCCAAGGCTGGCGTTGAACTGCTTGCTGGCCAGGACCGAAAAGCGCAGCGGGTCCAGGCTGGCCGAGCGCACGTACTGGTGGGTCATGGACAGGTAGCCGGTCTGCTGCGACTCGGAGACAAAAATCGCGGACTGCATGGCGCAGGCCGTGATATCGGCGGTAAACGTGGCCACGCCCTTGACGTTGGAGCGCCCCCAGCACCGCACCTGGTCCGATTCGCGCACCGGCACCACGTAGGGCCCCATGCTTTTCAGGTCCAGCGGCGTCTCGAGCAGGCGGTTGATCATGGCGCGCTGGTGGGCCAGCAACTGCTCGCCAATGATGGCATTGAAGTCGGACGGCGGATCTTTTTGACCGGCCACCTCGGCCAGCAAGTCTTGCGCATAGCGGATGGGGACCAGGAAGCTGACCGATTCGCCATCGCGCCGCTTCGATACATTGACGCCGGCCACGGCGCCGTCAATGGTCACACTGGGGCCGCCGCTCATGCCGGAATTGATCGGCCCGGTGAACATGAGCTGGTCATAAAAGCTGCGCGAGACGACGCCGTTGTACGAGCCTTCCGAGATGGCGAAGCCCAGGTCCAGCGGATTGCCCAGCGAGTACAGGTATTGGCCCTGGGTCAGCTTGGGCAGTTTTTCCGGGATATTGAAAAAACCGGTGCCGCTGCGGTTCACGCGCACCACGGCCAGGTCATGCAGCACATCGACCGCCATCAGTTCCACCGGGCCGCTCTTGCCGTCGGTGTCGACAAATTCTCCCACGTAGACGTCAGGCTCGATCGCCATCTGCGACACCACATGGTAGTTGGTCAGCACCAGGTTGCTGGTGCCGACCAGGAAGCCCGAGCCAACCGACGACTGGGTGCGTCCATTACGCAGCAACATGCGAATCTGCAGCAGGTCGCCCTTGGCGGCGGAGTAGACTTGCTGGGCGGCGGACGAGGGGGGCGGCAGGGCCGTATTCTGTTCCACTTCGGTGGCGCTCCCGGGCGGCACCTCGGCAGGGGGCGAACCGGGCGGGACCACCTCGGGCGGCACTTGCGGCGGCACGACGGCAGGCACGGCGGGAGCGGCGGGAGCGGCGGGAGCAGCGGGAGCAGGCGCGGCGCGCCCTTTGGCAGGGGGCGTCTTGCCGGCGGCGGCTTGCGCCAGGGCGCCGCCAGAGCAGCCCACGCAGCATACAAGTACGGCGATCTGAATGAATCTCATGCAATCCTTTGGCAAATGCGCTCTTCTTGCCTCCAGCTTACCGTATTTGACCGTTTTAGAGCTCGCCGTCCTGTGCGACGGCGGCATTCTCCTGCGTCATCAGGTGGCCGAGGCGCGCGGCCTTGGTGTCGAGGTAGCCCGTATTGAAGGCGTTGCGGTTCACCAGCAGGGGCACGCGGGCACTGACGGCAACGCCCAGCTTTTGCATGGCATCGATCTTGCGGGGATTGTTGGTCATCAGGCGCAGTGAACGAATGCCGAACTGGTCGAGCATGGGTTTGCACAATTCGTAGTTGCGCGCATCGGCATGAAAGCCCAGTGCCAGGTTCGCGTCCACCGTATCGGCCCCCGCTTCCTGCAGGCGATAGGCGCGGATCTTGTTGACCAGGCCAATGCCGCGTCCTTCCTGGCGCAGGTAGAGCAGGATCCCGCGTCCTTCATCGGCAATTTTCTTGAGCGCCCCTTCGAGCTGGGCGCCGCAGTCGCAGCGCTGGGAAAACAGCACGTCGCCGGTCAGGCATTCCGAATGCACGCGCGCCAGCACCGGTTCGCCATCGCTGATATCGCCCAGCGTCATGGCCAGGTGCTCCTTGCCGCTGGATTTTTCCACGAACGCGTGCAGCGTGAATTGCGCCCACGGTGTGGGAAGCAGGCACGAGGTGGTGTATTCCAAGAGGGGCTGGTCTGGTGCGGACGGCATGGGGTGTTCTCGAAAGCTATTGCTGTACCCGCAAGTGTAACGGAAAACCCGGTCCCCCGTTGGGGCCCGGGCTCTAAATCAGCGCCGCGCCGGCTCAGTAAGGCAGGTCGAATACGAGCACTTCCGCCTCTTGCGCCTGTTCCAGAACCACGCTCGGTTCCCCACGCAGCTTGAGCGCATCGCCATCCTTGAGCGGGGTGCCGTTGACGGTGACGGCGCCGCGCACCACATGGACGTAGCCGGTGCGGCCACTGGCCAGCGCATGTTCGGCCCGCTCGTCGCCGCGCAGGATGGTGGCGTACACGGCCGCGTCCTGGTGGATGGTGACCGAGCCGTCGCGGCCATCGGGCGAGGCGATCAGGCGCAGCTGGCCCTGCTTGGTCTCCGGCGCAAAGTGCTTTTCTTCATAGCTCGGTGGAATCGACTTCACGTTCGGCTCGATCCAGATCTGCAGGAAATGCACGGGCGCCGTTTGCGAGCCGTTGAACTCGCTGTGGCGCACACCGGCGCCGGCGCTCATGCGCTGCACGTCGCCGTAGTGGAGCACCGATCCCGTGCCCAGGCTGTCCTTGTGTTCCAGCGCACCGTCGAGGACATAGGAAATGATTTCCATGTCGCGGTGGCCATGGGTGCCGAAGCCGCCGCCCGGGGCCACCCGGTCTTCGTTAATGACCAGCAGGGGGCCGAACCCGGTGTGGGCCGGATCGCGGTAGTCGGCAAAGGAAAAACTGTGCTGCGATTGCAGCCAGCCATGGTTGGCGGCGCCCCGGTCTTCGCTTTTTCTGATCTCGAGCATGTTATGTCTCCCTGTGTGCAATAATTTCGATGAAGTTGTGTTGCAGTGGTTCCCAGTATATGCCCCCTGCTCGATGTTGGAAAACGAGTAATTTTGTCTTGCATGATCGAAAAAATCGAATGTTAAAGCTCAGCCTGGATGCCGTCCATATCATCGATGCCATCGACCGCCGCGGTTCCTTTGCCAGGGCTGCCCTCGAGCTGCACCGGGTACCCTCGACCATTTCCTATACGGTGGCCAAGCTGGAGGAGGATCTGGGCGTGCAGGTATTCGAGCGCAATGGTCCGCGCGTCACCCTCACCGCTGCCGGGCGCGAACTGCTGCGCGAAGGCCGTGTCTTGCTGCGCGCCGCGCTCGAACTTGAGCAGCGTGTGCAGCGGGTCGCCTCCGGCTGGGAAACGGAGCTGGCCATCGGCATGGATTCCATGTTTTCGGCACGCGCGCTGGGCGCCGACATGCAAGCCTTTTACGGGCTGGCCCGCCACACGCGCCTGCGGGTGGTGCAGGAAACCCTGTCCGGACCGTGGGAAGCGCTGCTCGAACGGCGGGTCGACCTGCTGGTGGGCGTGGCGGGGGAAGGCCCGGCCGGTGGCGGCTATGTGGCGCGCTCCATCGGCGAGATGCCTTTCGTGTTTGCCGTCGCCCCCGGCCATGAGCTGGCGCAGGCACCGGAGCCGCTCGGGCGCGCTGCGCTGCAACAGCATCGCGCCGTGGTGGTGGCCGACTCCGCGCGGCGCATGGCGGCGCGTACTGTCGGCTTGCAGTATGGCCAGGATGCCCTCACCGTTCCCACCATGCAGGCCAAGTTCGATTTGCAGATCGCCGGGCTGGGCTTTGGCTTTTTGCCCGAGCCGTGCGCGCGCCGGGCCATCGACCAGGGGTTGTTGATTGAGAAGCAAGTCGAGGAAGCACGGGCGCCGGAGATCTTCTACATGGCCTGGCGCACGGGGGAAGAGGGCGCGGCCCTCAAATGGTGGCGCGAGCGCCTGCTGCAGGAAACGCTGTTCGCGCGCCTGTGCCGCCACCTGCCCCAAGCGGACATGCCGGACCGACAAGGAAAGAACTGATACCAGTGCGCTCACCTGCGGCCCGACACCGTGCGGACCGACACCATGCGGAACCGGCACCGTGCGGAACTGACATCATGCGGAACTGAAACCCATGGCGGACTAACAACATCTGCACACCGCACCCGCGCGCGTTTGGATAAGTTGGCTTTTACCAATATTTTAGAGGTAACATAAGCACATGGGACTTTACCGCTAATACATGATGACCACTTCGAGCGCAGTTCCACTTCTTTTGTTCCGCGTGCTCGCCAACGAGCGGGGCGCACCGGCAGGCCTGCTCATCGAACCCGGCCCTGGCGATCCCGCCCACGTGCTGCCTTGCCTTGGCGGCCAATCCTTCGCCGGCCTGGCCGGCAAGCTGGGGCGCTATTATCGTCCAGGCCTGGACCCGCTCCTGGCCGGCGCCCTCGATGCGGCCGGGTGGCAGGCACTGGCCGCGGACGCGCTGCTGCGCGCCGACGCTCCGCTCGACGCCCAGCCCCTGCCAAAAGGCGAGCTCCTGATCGACGGTGAGTGGTACATGGCGCCGCCGCCCAAACTGTCAGGCGCCCAGGCCGCATCGCGCGCCTTGTCGCTGCAGCTGGCCCAATTGGTCGCGGCCGATGCGCCCACCAGCGACATCGAAGCGCTGCTGCGCAAGGACCCGACCCTGTCCTACCACTTGCTGCGGCTGGTCAATTCGCTCGGCATGGGCGTGGGCCGGCGCATTACCAGTTTTTCCCAGGCCATCCTCATCCTGGGCCGCCAGCAGCTGCGGCGCTGGGTCAATCTGATGCTGTTTGCTGCCCGCCAGGGCGACCTGCGCTCGGGCATGCTGCTTGCGCGCGTGGCCGTGCGCGCTCGCCTGCTCGAGCAGCTCGCGCGTGCGCACGGTCAGGACAAGCAGGGCCAGGACCAGGCTTTCATCACCGGCATGTTCTCGCTGCTCGGTGTCCTGTTTGGCATGCCGCTGCCGGAAGTGCTCGCGCCCCTGTCCATGAGCGAGACGGTCCACGACGCGCTGATCGGGAACCAGGGTGCGCTGGGCACCATGCTGCAGCTGTGCGCCGCATATGAACAGGGCGACGCCGCCGTCGTGAGCGCCTGCCTGGCGGCGCTGCAGATCGATGCCGCGCAATTCAATGAGGCCGCCGTCCAGGCAACCCAGTGGATGCTGTCGGCAATCGATGGTGCCGGGGCGCCAGCCCATGGCTGAATCGGCGCTCGAGCGGGGTTTGCTGCTGGCGCGGGCGGCGCGCGCGCTGGAAGGCGAAGCGCTGGCCAGCGCGCTCGAACGCCTCGAGGCCGCGCTCCACGAAGCGCAGGCACAGCCGGCGCCGGCGCCGGCGTCTGCCCTGCGCCAGCACGCCGACACCTTCGAGCATGCATCCGGCCCCGTCATCGTGCTTGACCTGGCAGGCTATCTCACCGGCTGGAACAAGGGCGCCGAGGCCATGTTCGGCTACAGCGCGCAGGAAGCGGTCGGCCAGCACATCCTGTTTTTGTACACCGATGAAGGCGAAGACTGCGGCGTGGAAGAACTGTTCCTTGATGCCGGAGCCGACGTGATCGAGGTGCAGCGCCGCAAGAAGAACGGCCAGTCGATCTGGGTGCGCATGTCGCTGTCGATCATCCACGATCAGGGCGGGGAGGCGGCCGGCATGCTGGTCCAGCTCACCCCTGCGGTGGACCACCTGACGGAGGCGGAAAAGACGTTTCTGCACGCGCGCATCATCGAAGACAGCGACCAGGGCGTGCTCATTACCGACTCGCGCGAGCGCATCGTCTCGGTCAACAGCGCCTTTACCCGCATCACCGGCTATTCGCCCCTCGAAGCCATCGGCCAGACTCCGGACCTGCTGCGCGCCAGCATGCACGACGCCACCTTCCGCACCAAGCTGCGCGCGGCCATGACCGGCGACGGCTCCTGGCGCGGGGAAATCATCGGCAAGCGCAAGAACGGGGAATTGTTCCCGCAGTCGGTCACCATCAGCGTGGTGCGCGACGACGCAGGCGCCATCACCCATACGTTTTCGCTGTTCTCCGACATCAGCGTGCACAAGGATGCCGAGGCGCGCATGCAGCGCATGGCCAACTACGACAGCCTCACAGGTCTGCCCAACCGCGTGCTGTTTTCCAGCCTGCTCGGCGACGTGCTGGTGCAGGCGCGCGGCGGCAGCCAGTTTGGCGGCGTGATGGTGGTGGAAGTGGCCCGCATCGGGACCATCAGCGATACGCTCGGCCATGACATTGCCAATGAACTGATCTGCGAGATCGGGCGCCGCTTTCGCCAGGCCCTGCGCGGCGACGACATCCTGGCGCGCCTGGAAGCGAACAAGCTGGCCATCGCCATTGGGCGCATTGAAAAGCGCGAGCATGTGGCCAAGGTGGCGCAAAAGCTGCTCGCTACGCTGGCCGCGCCCATGACCATTGGCGGACACACCCTGCAGGCCGGTGCCCGCATCGGCATTGCCACCTGGCCCGATGACGGCATGGATTGCGCCTCACTGGTGCGCCTGGCCGACGTGGCCATGGCGCGCTGCAGCGATGCCGAGGATTGCCGCTTCCTGTTCTATCACGCCGAGATGGACCAGCGCGCCAAGGACCACATGCGGATGGAGGGCGAGCTGCGCGCCGCGCTGGCGGGCGGTCAGCTGGAACTGCACTACCAGCCCAAGCTGAGCCTGCGCAGCGGGCGCATCGTCGGCGCCGAAGCGCTGCTGCGCTGGCGCCATCCCGAGCGCGGCATGGTGTCGCCCTGCGTGTTCATTCCCCTGGCCGAGGAAAGTGGCCTGATCCTCGATATCGGCAGCTGGGTGCTGGACGACGCCTGCCGCCAGATCCGCCAGTGGCGCGACCAGGGTCTGGACATGCCGCCGGTGGCCGTCAATCTGTCGGCGCGCCAGTTCGATGCCCACCTGCCGGCGCGGGTGCAGGCGGTGCTGCGCAAGCATGGCGTCCAGCCCGGCCAGCTGATGCTGGAAATTACCGAGAGCCTGCTGGTGCAGGGCGCCGACGCCGTGGTCTCGATCATGAACGAACTGGTGGCCATGGGCATGGGGCTGGCGCTCGATGACTTCGGTACTGGCTACTCCAGCCTGGCCTACCTCAAGCGCTTTCCCATCAGTACGCTCAAGATCGACCGCAGCTTCGTGGTGGGCTTGCCGCATGAAGCCAACGACTGCGCCATTGCGCGCGCGATCGTCACCATGGCCCAGCAATTGCGCCAGGAAATCGTGGCCGAGGGCGTGGAAACGGCGGACCAGATGGCTTTCCTGCGCGACCTGGGCTGCGACCAGCTCCAGGGCTACCTGTTCAGCCCGGCTGTTACTGCTATCGAATTTGCCCGCATGAAGCACGACGGCCGGCAGCTCGATATCGCCCGCTAGGACTGCCCCGCAGGGGCGCTGTTCTGGCTCAATCGAATCGCCCTGTTTGGCGCCATCATCAAGCCTTGTCCATGCTGGAGGAGGCCGATGAAGAACATGCGCTGCGAGATCAAGGTCTCGTTCTCGGATCGCAGGTCGCGCAAGGATATGGCAGGCAAGGTTGCCGTAGGACTCATATCGCTGGCCTCACTGGGGCCGGAGGTGGCCACCTGGTATCTGCTCTCGCACGGCGTGCCGCTTGACACCATCGTGCGCGTCATGACCATGCCGCACCGGCGCCGCCGCTAGTGCTGGCGGGTTGACACGCCCGGCCTATTTGCGGGCCGGCAGCGTCCACTTGAGGCCGTGGGTCAGGATGGCCGGTGCCACCGTCAGGTGGTCCTCCCCGTCGAACACGCGGCTGTGGATGCGCAGGCCCGGATACTGGCGCGCCCTGAGGATATTTTCAAAGCGCTTGAGCTCGCCCACCATGTCGCTGCGTTCCGGATGCTCGGGCGAGGGCATTTCCTGGCCGCCCACGGCAAAGAAAATGCGCGCCTTCAAGTCCCGGTGCTTTTCCGCATAGGCTTTCTCGCGCTCGAACATGTGCTGTTTGCCGTACCAGAGCGAAGGACTGCCCATGATGTACTGGTCAAACATGGCGCTGTCGGTAAACAGGATATGCAGGCCCAGCAGGCTGCCATAGGAGTGGCCAACGAAGACCTTGCGTGCCATGTCGGCGCGGTAGCGCTGGGCAATGAGGGGGAATACTTCGCTGGCGATGAAGCGGCGGTACGCCTCGGCCTGGCCAAACTGTGGTGCCCGGCCGCTCTCGTCGGGCTTCAGGTCCGTCTCGGCCGGCTGGCCCGGTGTGTAATCGCGGCGCCGGGCAAAGGTAGGCGAGTCGCCCTGCGAATAGCCCAGCCCGACAAGGATGAAGTCTTCCAGCCCGCGGCCGCCGTCGCCCACCCGCTTGGAGAGGCTGCGCACCAGCGGAAACGCGTAATTGGCATCACTGACGAACACCACCGGATAGCGCCGCGTGGAAGTTTTGTAGCCTTCAGGCAGGCTCACCGCAATTTCGTAGGTGCGCTTGAGCTCTTTCGAGGCCACCTGATGAACGGCCGTATCGGCCATCGCGTAGGGCATCACGGCCCGGGCCGGGGGTGTGGCAGGCGCGGCGGCCGCAATGGCTGCGGTGGCAGAAAGGATCAAGGCACAGATAAACTTGTTCAAGGCGCGCTCCGGTCAATAGCAAGGCGCCATTATTACCTGAAAACTTTGCGCGCGGCACCTTTGGGACGAAGCGGATCGAGCAGGCCGCGCAGGGCGTTATGGTCGAGTTCGTACATGAGGGCGAGCAGGGCGCCCAGCTGCCCCTTGGGAAAGCCTTCGCGGGCAAACCAGCCCAGGTAGTGTCCCGGCAGGTCGGCGATCAGGCAACCTTTGTATTTGCCATACGGCATTTCAGTGTTGAGCAGCAGCTGCAGGTGGTCGGGATTCATTGTTCGCTTGGCGTTCTCACATTGTCGCCCAACACGTCCTGCACATACAGCATGGTCACCAGCACGGCCAGCACGGCCGTCAGGGGCGTGGCCAGGGCCACGCCGGCCAGCCCGAACAGCGTGCCGAACAGTACCTGCATCACGATTGTCAGAGCCGGCGGCAGCGATACGGTCTTTTGCTCGATCAGGGGTTGCAGCAGGTAACCCTCGATCAGCTGGATGATGCCGAACAGGCCAATGGTATACAAGCCCATTTCGGGACTGATGGAGAACGCCAGCAGCACCGCCGGCACGCCCGCCATGAGGGGACCCAGATAAGGAATGAAGTCGAGCAGGCCGGCAATGATGCCGAGAATGAGCGCCAGCGGCACGCCCAGGACCGACAGGCCGATGGCCGTCAGCGCGCCGACCAGCACCATGGAGGCGGCCTTGCCCACCAGCCATTTGGCCAGGGTGCGGCCGATTTCGGTCAGCACTTCGCGCGCGCGCTCGCGCTTGCGCTTGGGCACCAGGGTCACCATGCCCTCGATGTACAGCAAGGGCTTGGCCGCAAAGTAAATGCCAACGAAGGTAATGATGAAGACATTGCCGACGGCGCCCAGGACGCCGGAAAAGAACAGGCCCGCATTGGGCATCATCTGCGTGATCTGCTTGCGCAGCTGTTCGTCGGACGGAATGCCGCCCAGCAGGCGCCGCGCCAGGTCATACTCGCCCAGCTTCTGGCGCAGGTCGGTGAGGGCCTGGGGAACGGCCACCACCAGCTTGTCGGCCTGGTCCGAGATCTGCGGCGCCATCAGGAAGCCACCCAGGCCAATGATCCCGAACATGGTCAGCACCACCAGCGGCAGCGCATACTTGCGCTTGAGTTTGGTGCGCTCGGTAACGACGTTGGACAGTTCAAAGAGCAGGATGGCAAACAGGATGCAGGCAAAGATCAGCAGCAGCGCATTGGCCGAATACCACAGCATGGTCAGCACCAGGGCAAACATGATCACCGTGCCATTGACCAGCACCACGCGGTGCAGGAAGTCGCGTTCCTTGCCCGGCACCGAAACGTCTGCGGTCTTTGGTAGATGGTGGTCGCTCATGGTCGGCTCGATGTGAAATGTTTGTAAAGATTCTAGCAGCAGGATGTGCCGCGCAGCGCACGCACATCAGCCATGCGTGCATAATCTCGCATAAGGAGGATGCATGAGCGATCAATACAATCTGCAGCGCTTTATCCAGGCCCAGGCCCCGGTGTACCCGGCCGTGCTGGCGGAGCTGCGCGCGGCGCGCAAGCAAAGCCACTGGATGTGGTTCATTTTCCCCCAGCTGGCGGGCCTGGGGCGCAGCAGCATGGCGCGCCACTACGCCATTGCCTCCCTGGACGAAGCGCGTGCCTACCTGGACCATCCCGTGCTGGGCGCGCGCCTGCGCGAATGTGTGGCCCTGCTGCAGGCGGCCAGTGGCCGCAGCGCGCACCAGATTTTCGGCGACCCGGACGACATGAAGCTGCATTCCTCTCTCACCCTGTTCGCGCAGGCCGCGCCAGATGAAGCGCTGTTTCGTGCATGCCTCGATCAATACTTCAGCGGCCAGCCGGATAGGGCGACGCTTGCCCTGCTTGCGTAAGGAGCTCCCCTTGTTCTTCACTCGCCTGATCCTGTGCCTGGCGCCGGCATTCCTGGCTGCCTGCGCCACCCCGGCCATTCCCGACACCGACGCCGGCGGCGTGGAGCGCCTGGACATCATCAGCCGCACGCCGGCCTTTGCCGGTGCCCCGTTCGAGGTCGGGGGCGCGTACGAAACCATTGTCGCCGTCGCCCATCTGCGCGCCAATCCGCGCCACGTGGCCAACCGCGGCATCGTCGATATTGACCATGCGCGCGGCGCCGATGGCTGGGTCAGATACAAGACCGATGTCGTCATCACCCGCCCGGTGGAAGCTGCCAGGGCCTCGCGCGTGCTGCTGCTGGAAATACCCAACCGCGGCAACGCGCTGCTGCCGCTGCTGGCCAACGACGCCGCCACCCTGCCGGGCCGGCCGGCATCTGCCGGCAACGGCTACACCATGCGGCGCGGCCACGCCATGGTGTGGGTCGGCTGGCAGGGCGATATACCCCTGGCGCAGAACGGGAGTAAAGCGGGGAATGCAGCGGGCATGCAGCTGCCGCTGGCCACGATCGGCGGCCAGAGCATCACCGGGCCCTCGTTTGCGGAAGTGGTGCCTGACACGGTGGCCGCCGAAGGGAGCATCGAGCTGGCCTATCCCGCAGCCAGCCTGGAGCCGGGGCGGGCCGTGCTGACGGTGCGCGCCCATGCCACGGCGCCTGCCACGACGCTGCCGGAGGCCGCCTGGCGCTATGCCAGTCCGACTTCGGTCGTGTTCACCCGCGCCGCCGGCTTTGACGCTGGCGCCATCTACCGCTTCGCCTACCAGGCCCGTGACGCCCGGCCGATGGGGCTGGGCATGGCAGCGCTGCGCGACGTGACGGCCTATCTCAAACTGGCCAGGGCCGGCAACCCGCTGGCCGATATCCGGCCGGATGTCGCCGTCGCGGTCGGGGTGTCCCAGTCGGGCCGCGTGTTGCGCGACTTCCTGTGGCAGGGCTTTAACCGCGCGCCCGACGGAAGCCGGGTATTCGACGCTGCCATGCCGCTCATCGCGGGCAGCCGCAAGAGCTTTGTCAATGTGCGCTTCGCGCAGCCTGGCCGCTATTCGACCCAGCACCTCGATCACCTCACCTATGGCGACCAGTTCCCCTTCAGCTATGCCGTCACACGCGATCCTGTCAGCGGACGCACCGATGGCATCTTTGCCCGCTGCCAGGCCAGTGCCACCTGTCCCGTGCTGATGCATGTCGACAGCAGCGTCGAGTTCTGGCAGGGCAGGGCGTCGCTGGTGGTGTCGGACGGCGCGGGCCACGACCTGCCCATGCCGCCGTCGGTGCGCACCTATCTCATGTCGTCCACCCAGCATATCGCTGCCGAGCGCCCGGCCACCGGCATCTGCAGGTACCCGAGCAATCCCGCACGCCAGGGACCGGTTGTGCGGGTGCTGCTGGACCATCTGGTGGCGTGGGCGCGCAGCGGCACGGAGCCGCCCGCCAGCCGCTTTCCGCGCCACGCCGACGCCATGCTGACCGCGCCCACGCGCGAGGCGAGCGGTTTTCCGGACCTGCGCGCCATCGGCGTCCACTTCCCGCAGGTGATCAATGAACTGTCCGTGGTTGGGTACGAGGACGGTGTGGCCCGGCCCGACCGCGCCAGGCCCTACCAGCTGCATGTGCCGATGACCGATGCGGACGGCCACGACATCGCCGGCATCCGCCTGCCCGATATCGCCGTGCCACTGGCCACGCACACCGGCTGGAACCTGCGGCGCCAGCCCTTTGCCTCGGGCCAGCTGTGCAACCTGAATGGCTCGTATATTGCGCTGCCGGCCAGCGCACAAGCCGGCGACCCGCGCCCGCCACTGGCGGCGCGCTACCGCTGCCGCATGGAGTACGCCAAGGCAGTGGCCCTGGCCGCGCGTGAGCTGCGCGACCAGGGACTGATGCTGCAGGAAGACGTGGACCGCTATATCGCACGCGCGCTCAACGAGCAGCGCGTCCCGTAGCGCGGCTTTATCCGCGCTTCTGGCGGCCGCGTTCGGACCCCGCGCGCATCAGCGCTTTCCACCTGGACCGCTCGGCAATGCGTTCGAGCGGCGTCTGAACGGCGCGCTGCGTTTCGCGCAGCAGCCTGTGGTAGTTGAGCAGGCGGTCGGGATCCACGCCCTCGCGCACGGCGCAGCCAGGCTCCAGCTGGTGCCGGCAATCGCGGAACTGGCACTGCCCCGACAGTGCCTGAATATCCTCGAATGCGGCCGTCAGGCTTTCTTCGTCGCCGTCCGGGCGCAGCGCGCGCAGGCCGGGGGTGTCGATGATGCAGGCGCCGCCGGGGCACAGGTGCAGCGAGCGCGCCGTGGTGGTGTGCCGCCCACGGCTATCCATTGTGCGAACCGCGCCGGTGGCGGCGGCTGCACCGGCGAGGGTGTTGGTCATGGTCGACTTGCCCGCGCCGGAAGAGCCCAGCATGATCAGCGTCTGGCCCGCACCCAGCCAGGGCGCGAGCGCGTCCGCCGCTGCTGGGCTGCGGCCATCGAGCGCTACCACCGGTACGGCCGCGCCGATGCGTGCCCGGGTCCCGGCAATGCGTTCGGCGGCGTCGTTTGCGTCGGCCTTGGTCAGCACCACCACTGCTGTCACCTGCGCTGCTGCCACCTGCGCAGCGTGCACCAGCGCCAGGTAGCGCTCTACCCGGCGCAGCTTGAAATCGTGGTCAAGTCCCGTTACCAGCAGGGCGGTATCGACATTGCTGGCCAGGCCCTGGCGCCGCCCGTCGGCCGTGCGCCGTGCCAGGTGGGTGACGGGGTCAAGCCGCATGCCCAGCAGGAAGCCGCCGCCTTCAGGCTGGCCAGTTACCCAGTCGCCCACGCACAGGGGCTCGCCGTGCAGCTGGACAGCGCGGGCACTGTATTCGCGCAGCCCGTCGTGGACCACCAGCGTGCGGCGGTGGACCTGGGTAATGCGCAGCAGGCGCGCGCCCGGTGCGCAGTCAAGCGATGGCAACTGGCTGGCGATGGCCTGCGTGAAGCCGATAGTACGAAGCGAAGCGAAATCGAAGTCGATCATGATGAGAGTATTCCCGGATTCGTGATTCCCGCGGCGCGCGCGGAAGCAGCCGGCACGCAAAGGCATGCAGGCACGTGAAAACGGAGGTCGGCGCGCGGTCAGCGCACGGGCACGGCTCTATCGGTACTACGCTACAGGCAGCAGGACAAGCAAATGCGCGATCAGGCGGCCGACAGGAGGGCAATGGCGGACATGGTCATGAATGGCTCCTGTGGCGGTGTGGAAGAGGGCTTGAGGATGGCACGCGCCGGCCTGCGCGTCAAGGCTTGCGCGGTGTGCAACACGAGTTGCGTATAATCGCAAGCTGGCTCGACCCGAACAACATCAGAGAATAACTATTTATGGCTTCATCCAACGACAACATCAGCATGGCGGTGTTCTGCGACTTTGAGAACGTTGCCCTGGGCGTACGCGACGCCAACTACGAAAAATTCGACATCAAGCCCGTGCTTGAGCGTCTTCTGCTCAAGGGCAGCATCGTGGTCAAGAAGGCGTACTGCGACTGGGAACGCTACAAGGGCTTCAAGGCCACCATGCACGAGGCGAACTTCGAGCTGATCGAAATTCCCCACGTGCGCCAGTCGGGCAAGAACTCGGCCGACATCCGCCTGGTGGTTGATGCGCTGGACCTGTGCTACACCAAGTCCCATGTGAACACCTTTGTGATCATCAGTGGCGACTCGGACTTTTCGCCGCTCGTGTCCAAGCTGCGCGAAAACGCCAAGCAGGTAATCGGCGTGGGCGTGAAGCAGTCCACCTCCGACCTGCTGGTGGCCAACTGCGACGAATTCATTTTCTACGATGACCTGGTGCGCGAAGTCAAGCGCGCTGCAGCCAAGCGCGATGAACGCAAGGCGCCGCCGGCACGCAAGTCGTCCGACGAAGGCAGCCGCCGCAAGGAAGAAATGGAGTCGCGCAAGACGCAGGCGATTGAACTGGTGGTCGAGATGTTCGATGCGCTGGTGTCGGAACGCGGCGACAGCGGCAAGATCTGGGCGTCGCTCCTGAAAGATACCCTCAAGCGCCGCCGCCCGGACTTCAACGAAACCTACTACGGCTTCCGCACCTTCGGCAACCTGCTGGAAGAGGCGCAGAAGCGGGGCATGCTCGAATTCGGCCGCGACGAAAAATCGGGCGCCTATGTGTACCGCAGCGCCGCGCCGGCAGCCGATGCGGCAGCGGGTCTGGAGCAGGGCGCCGATGACCAGCTCGACATGCAAGAGCAGCCGGAGCCGGGCGCGGAGGCAGGCCAGGATGTGGAGCTCGAGCAGCGCGAGGCTGCGCAGGACGGCGCCGACGAGCCGCAGGTCCAGCAGGAGCGCCAGCAGCGTCCCCCACGTTCCGAGCCGCGCCGGGGCCGTGGCCGTGGTGGCCGCAGCCAGGGTGCGGTAGAAACGCCGGAGCCGGGCAATGAGCTGCCGAGGCCGCAGGGCGCGCGCCAGGAGCGGCAGGAGCGCCAGCCACGCCCGGCCCGCAATGACGCCCAGCGTGGCCGCGGCCGCGGTGCGCATGTCCCCAGCCCGGTCGATGACGTCCTGCGCGAACAGCAGCAGCACCACCTGCTGGAGCAGCAGCGCGAACGCGAGCGCGACGAGCAGGAACAGTACGAGCCGCTCGATCCGATCAAGGCTATCGAGCCGATCGCGCAAGTGCAGGTCCAGCCCGGGCAGCAGGAGCGTGCCGAGGGTACCGATGCCCGCCGTGGCCGTGGCCGCGGTGGACGCAAGCCGGAGGCGCAGGCCGCCGATGCCGCGCCGGTGACGCAGTCCTTCGCACCCCCACCGCCAGCCGAGAGCGCGCTGCTGGTCTCCCTGGCGCCGGAGGCTCCGGCCGATGCCGATGCCGCAGCGCCGGCGCAGGAAAAGCGGCGCGCACCGCGCAAGACAGCGGCCAAGCGCGCTGCCAAGCCGGCGCCCGCTACCGAGGCTGCGCCGGAGCAGTCCCAGGCCGAACCGGCCGCCGCCACCACGGACGTGGACGCGGCAGCGAAAAAGCCGGCCCGCCGCCGGCCCGCCAAAAAGTCGGCCGAATAAACGCTGCCGGCTGCATTGCGCGGCACAGCGCCTGCATCCCACGCAGGCCCTGTGCCGTTTTATTTGGGGCGTGGGCGTTTGAGCGGCCCGTCCGGCTGCGCCAGGCGGCCCGCCCGCAGCGCGGTCACCGCATTGCCGACAGAGCGTGCCACATTGCGTACCTCTTCCTGGAATGCCGTGTCCTCGTCAAACACCTCGTGGCTTTGCGCGTACGATTCGTAGTAGCCGATGAAGCGGTCCAGCTTTGCAAAGCTGCCTGCATCGATCAAGCCCATCCAGTCCAGCCAGTCGGTCAGGCCACGGCGCGTCATTTCTATGCCCGCCACATCCCCATGCACCACCACGCCGTAGGCGCGGCCGGCCAGATGCTTGGGATAGTCCCAGCCGGCCAGCTCGAGGGCCTTGGCTTCTTCCGGCTTCTTGCCATGGGTTGCGGTGGGGTCGGGATTGCCGCCGTCGGCGCACACCAGGCGGTCGATCATCAGCTTGAGGACCGCCGGCGTCTGGTACCAGTACACGGGCGTGAAAATGATGACGCCGTGCGCCGCCACCCATTTTTCATAGATCTCGTTCATCCAGTCGTTGGTCTGGCGCAGCGAGTGATTCGGGTAGCAGCTGCATGGCCAGTGGCAGAGCGGCATGGCAGTCGATACACAGCCCTTGCAGGGATGGATATGGCGGTCGTAGTCGGAGGTCAGCAGCGACAGGTCGAGGATATCGACCTGCACGCCCTGCGCTTCCAGGATGTCCCTGGCCAGCCCGGTCATGCGAAAAGTCTTGGAGATCTCGCTCGGACAGGTGCCGTCGTTGCGCGCCGAACCATTGATCAAGAGGACGCGCGAGGTGGTCTCCGGCCGCTTTTGCAGCGCCTCGGCCGCCAGGAGCCGGTCGCGCGCCTGTTTCCATTCGATCGACAGCGCGTACTCCGGGTCGTGAAAGCCGTCGCCCGCCCGCACCGTCACCGGCGCCTTGTGCGACGCTTCGTAATTGTCCCATGCGACCTGCTCGACTTGGTCGAGCGCGCCGGCTACAGCCTTGAATGCCGGGTCCATGAAGGAGCGGTGAAATACCAGCTTGAATTCGTTGCGGTCCAGCTTGTCGGGCGCCTGGCCCTTGCGTACGGCAGTCATGATGTTGGTCTTGTCAGGGAGGAACGTCCAGTATGCGCGCGTCCGTTCGCATGCAATGTTCGCTTGATAACGTAGCGGACGAGCATTCCCTGCACGCGCGCGAAAAATGGCGCACACTGGCGTTGCATGTCTGGCACCGCATGACGCTGCCCGGCATTGCCCTTCACCGTATTCAGGAGCCGCCATGCGCCCACTGCATCTTGTTACCGCTTTTGCCCTGGTCCTTGCCACGCTTGGCCCGGCCACGGCCGCCCCGCCATCTGCCGGCCATCCCATTCTCGGCATCTGGCGCCTCACGCTGCCTGACGGCAGCTGCTCCGAGATCTACCGCTTCCGCGGCGATGGCACCACGCTCGTGACCAGCGCCGAAGAAGTGTCGGAAAGCGAGTTTTCCATCCCGGCCCAGCCCAGCCCGAAGGGCTTTTACAAGCTTGAAGACCGGCTGGTCAAGGATAATGGCAAGAAAGACTGCGCGGGGCAGGTCATGAAGGTCGGCACCCGCGTCACGCATTACGTCCACTTCCATCCGTCCGGCTCCATGTTCGTGATGTGCGTGGCCGAGTCGCTCGATGTCTGCATCGGGCCGTTTCGCCGCATGTCGGGCCAGGAGACCTGAGTGATCCGGGTCGGTGTCATTTCCGATACTCATGGCCTGCTGCGCCCGCAGGCGAAGGCGGCACTGGCCGGGTGTGATTACCTGGTCCACGGTGGTGACATTGGCAACGCGGGGATCCTCGAGGAACTGGCCGCCATGGCGCCGCTGACGGTCGTGCGGGGCAATAATGACCGGGCCGGCTGGGCGGGCGCCGTGCCGGACACCGCGCGCCTGGCCGTGGGGCCCGTGATCATTCATGCCATCCACGATATTGCCACCCTGGCGCTCGATCCGGCGGCCGAAGGGATTGCCGTGGTGGTGTATGGCCATTCCCACAAGGCGCGCGTGGACACAAGGAATGGCGTCCTGTTTCTCAATCCCGGCAGTGCCGGTCCGCGCCGCTTTTCCCTGCCGGTCAGCGTGGCCGAGCTGCTCATTGACGGCGCCAGTGTCAGCGCCCGCATCATCGACCTCGATATTTCTTGATCCAGGTCGCATGAAATGCGCCGCCGCCCCTTGATTTGTGGCCGGGAAGTCGCATGTGACACTCGCGCGAGGCTGATGCCTGCGTGCATTTTGTTCACTGTCGGACGGATTTCGCTTACAGTAAGCGTTTGGCCTTCCAACTTTCTTGATTGCCGGAGTATTGATGTCTAACACCGTGTCTGCGACCAAACCCAAATCCCTCGTGCGCCGGGGCTTTGGCATGCTGTGGAGGACCCTCGACACCACCCGCCGGGTCGTGCTCAATCTTGTGTTCCTGCTCATTGTCATCCTTTTACTGTCGGCCATTTTCGGCGGCGGCGCCACGCCTATCGGCGACAAGACAGCGCTGGTGCTCGACCTCAAGGGCGACCTGGTGGAGCAAAATGCGGGCAGCGTGCGCGATGCGCTCATGGGCAACATCAGCGGCGACATTGAAAAGTCGGTGCAGCTGCGCGACGTGCTCGCCGTGCTCGATGCTGCCGCCAAGGACAAGCAGATCAGCAGCGTGGTGCTGATGCTCGACGAATTCGGCAACGCCGGCCTGGCCGGCCTGCACGAAGTGGGCGCTGCCCTGGAGCGGGTCAAGGCGGCCGGCAAGCCGGTGGTGGCATGGGGCGGCAGCTTCGACCAGAAGCGCTACCTGCTGGCATCGCACGCCAACGAACTGTATATGCATCCCATGGGGACGGTCATGATCCAGGGGTTTGGCGGCCACCGCAATTATTACGGCGACGCGCTCGACAAGCTCGGCGTGACGGTCAACCTCATGAAAGTGGGCGAATACAAGAGCGCGGCCGAGCCGTACATCAGCAATGGCCCGTCCAAGGAGGCCCTGGAAGCGGACGCCTACCTGTACAACGCCCTGTGGGAAGGCTACACCGGCGACGTTGAAAAGAACCGCAAGCTGGCACCGGGCGCCATCGGCAAGGTCATCGAGAACCTGCCGGCCCTGATGACGCAGGCGCAAGGCGACGTGGGCAAGCTGGCGCTGGCCAACAAGCTGGTCGATGGCCTCAAGACGCGCGACGAGCTGCGCGACATGATGATCAAGCGCGGCGAATTCGATGACGACAGCAAGTCGTTCCGCCAGGTCGGCTTCCACGATTACCTCTCGCGCCAGATGCCCAAGGCGTTTGGCGACGGTGTGGCCGTGGTGGTAGCCTCCGGCCAGATCACCGACGGCACGGCAGGCCCGGGGGCCATTGGCGGCCTGTCGACCTCCAACCTGATCCGCAAGGCCCGCAACGATGACGCCATCAAGGCCATTGTGCTGCGGATCGATTCGCCGGGCGGCAGCCCGTATGGTTCGGAACTGATCCGGCGCGAACTGGAACTGGCGCGTGCCGGCGGCAAGCCGGTCGTGGTCTCGATGGGCAACGTGGCGGCATCGGGCGGCTACTGGGTGGCCATGGCGGCCGACGAGGTCATCGCCGACCGCTCCACCATTACCGGTTCCATTGGCGTGTTTGCGCTGCTGCCCACGGCCGAAAAGGTGGCCGACAAGCTGGGCATCGACACTGCCGGCCACACCACGACCTGGCTGGCCGGCGCCTACAATCCGCTGCGTCCGATCGATCCGCGCTTTGCCGACATCGTGCAGAGCAATGTCACGCGCATCTATGCCGACTTCATCGCCAAGGCAGCGGTGGCGCGCAAGACCACGCCGGCCAAGATCAACGAAGTGGGCCAGGGCCGCGTCTGGACCGGCCTGCAGGCGCAGGAGCGCGGCCTGGTCGACACCATCGGCAGCTTTGGCGACGCCATCAAGTCGGCGGCCAAACGCGCCAGGCTTGGCGATGATTTCCGCATCGAGTATGTGGAAAAGGACGGCACCGCGTTTGAACGCTTCCTGACCATGTTCGGCGCCAGCACGGCCCAGGCCATCAACATCCAGGTCAAGCTCGGCATGCTGCCCACCGGCCTGCCGGAAGGGACCGTGGCCCAGGTTGGCAAGGACTTGCAGTGGCTGACCGACATGAGCGCCGGCCGCCAGCCGTTCCAGACAGTGACGCACTGCATGTGCGTGGCGCCATGAAGGCAATGAATTTGTAGCGGCTTTGTAACGGCATGTAGCATGCCGGGCAGTGAACGGGACGGGCGTCTGTATGGCAGACGCCCGTTTTTCGTATACGAACGGGCGCAGCATTGTCCCGCCGGCGTCACCTTGATGTGAGATTTGAAACATATGTAAGCGCTGCGACATGCTAGAGTCCTCACCAAATTCGTTGCAACGTATACAAGGAAGAAAATGAACACCACTCCCGTCCGCAGCCGCCGCACCCGCGTCATTGGCGGCATCATCGCTGTTGTCGTGATGGCGCTGTTGGGCGGCCTGGCCTGGTACCTGACCCAGGACGATCAGGGCGGACCCGGGGCGCAGGGTCCTGGCGCCCAGGGCGCCGGCCAGCAGCGCGGCGGGCCGCCCGGTGGCCGCCCGGGTGGACGGGGTGGGCGCAGTGCCACCACGGTGGGCGTAGCCACTGCCGAAGCGGCCGACCTGCCGGTAAGCCTCGATGCGCTCGGCACCGTGACGGCGGCGGCCACTGCCACCGTGCGCGCGCAAGTATCCGGCGTACTGCAGAAAATCAGCTTCAGCGAAGGCCAGCTGGTCAAGGCCGGCCAGGTGATGGCGGTGATCGATCCTCGCCCGTTTGAAATGGCGCTGCTGCAGGCCAGCGGCCAGCGCCAGCGCAATGAAGCGCAGCTTGCCAGCGCCCGCGTGACGCTGGAGCGCTATCGCACCCTGCTGGCCCAGGACTCCATCGCCCGCCAGGAAGTGGACACCCAGGCCGCCCTGGTCAAGCAGCTCGAGGGCACGCTCATGACCGATCGCGCGGCCGAAGGCATCGCACGCCTGAACCTGTCGCACACCCAGATCAAGGCGCCCATCAGCGGCAGGGTGGGCCTGCGCGTGGTCGACATGGGCAACCTGGTGGGCAGCGGCGACGCCAGCGGCATTGCCGTGATCACCCAGCTGGCACCGATCGATGTGGAGTTTGCGGTGCCGCAGGACCGGGTGCCCGATCTGCTCTCTGCCATGGCCGGCGCCGGCAAGCTGCCTGCCACCGCCTATGACCGCACCCGTACCCATGCACTGGCCAGCGGCGCCTTTGCGGCGCTGGACAACCAGGTCGACGTGCAGACCGGCACCGTGCGGGCCAAGGCGCGCTTCCCCAATACCGACCAGCAGCTCTTCCCCAGCCAGTTCGTCAATCTGCGGCTCGAACTGCGCACCGTCAGGGACGCGGTCATGGTCCCGGTCACGGCGGTTCGCAACAGCAGCACGGGCGACTTCGTGTATGTCCTCAACGCTGCCGAGCGCACCGTGTCGGTGCGGCCGGTGACACGCGGCGTGGCGACGGTGGACAAGGTGCAAATCAAGACCGGCCTCGAAGTGGGCGAGCAGGTGATCACCGAAGGGGCGGACCGGCTCAAGGATGGCGCCCCGGTGGTGCTGCCCGGCGACAGGCCGCAGGCAGGCGGCGCGGGGCGCGGCCCACGGGGCGGCCGAGCAGGCGGAGAAGGGCGAGCTGGCGGGGAAGGGCGAGCAGGCGGGGAAGGGCGAGCAGGCGGGGAAGGGCGCAGGGCAGGGGCAGCGGGCCAGGCCCAGTCACCACCGCCGGGCGCTGAGGCAAGCCCGGGCGCGGCGCGGCGATGAATCCCTCGGCACCATTCATCCGGCGGCCGGTAGCGACCTCGCTGCTGATGCTGGCCATCGTGCTGGCGGGCTTGGTGGGCTTTCGCTTCCTGCCGCTGTCGGCGCTGCCCCAGGTGGACTTCCCGACCATCCAGGTGCAGACGCTGTATCCCGGCGCGAGTCCCGAAGTCATGTCGCGCACCGTCACCGCGCCGCTGGAACGGCGCTTTGGCCAGATGGCGGGCCTGGAGCGCATGACGTCGACCAGTGCTGCCGGCGTTTCGGTGGTGACGCTGCAGTTTGGCCTGGGCCAGACGCTTGACGTGGCCGAGCAGGAGGTGCAGGCGGCCATCAACGCCGGCGGCTCGCTGCTGCCGGCCGACCTGCCGGCGCCGCCCGTGTATGCCAAGGTCAATCCGGCCGACGCCCCGGTGCTCACCCTGGCCATCACGTCCGACACGCTGCCGCTGACCGAAGTGCAGAACCTGGTCAATACGCGCCTGGCCCTTAAGATCAGCCAGGTGTCCGGCGTGGGCCTGGTGACGCTGTCGGGCGGCCAGCGCCCGGCCGTGCGGATCCAGGCCGATACCGGCGCGCTGGCCTCCCAGGGACTGGGCCTCGACACCCTGCGCACGGCCATTTCCGGCGCCAACGCCAACAGCGCCAAGGGCAGTTTCGACGGGCCGGCGCGCTCGTACGCCATCAATGCCAACGACCAGCTGCTCACGGTGCCCGACTACGAGAACTTGATCGTCTCCTACCGCAATGGCGCGCCGATCAGGCTCAAGGATGTGGCCAAGGTGGTCGACAGCGCCGAAAACGTGAAGCTGGGCGCCTGGGCCAACCTGAAGCCGGCCATTATCCTGAACGTGCAGCGCCAGCCCGGTGCCAACGTCATCGCCACCGTGGATGCGATCAAGGAACGCTTGCCGGAACTGGCGGCCGGCCTGCCGCCGTCGGTGCGGCTCGATGTCCTGTCCGACCGCACCACCGGCATCCGCGCCTCGGTGCTGCATGTGGAATTCGAGCTGCTGCTGGCCGTAGTGCTGGTGGTGCTGGTGATCTTCGCCTTTTTGCACAGCTTGCGCGCCACCGTCATTGCCAGCCTGGCAGTGCCGATTTCCCTGATTGGTACCTGCGGCGCCATGTACCTGCTCGGCTACAGCCTGAATAACCTCAGTCTCATGGCGCTGACGATCGCCACCGGCTTCGTGGTCGATGACGCCATTGTCATGATCGAAAACATCGCGCGCTACATTGAAAAGGGCGAGGAGCCGATGGCGGCCGCCATCAAGGGCGCGGCGCAGATCGGCTTTACCATCATTTCGCTCACCGTCTCGCTGATCGCCGTGCTCATTCCGCTGCTGTTCATGGGCGACGTGGTAGGGCGCCTGTTCCGCGAATTTGCCGTCACCCTGGCCATCACCATCCTCATTTCCGGCGTGGTATCGCTGACCCTGGTGCCCATGATGTCGGCGCGCTGGCTGCGCAGCCACGAGCAGGACAAGCCGGGCCGCTTCGCCGTGAAGTCGCAGGCATTTTTTGACCGCGTGATCGTGCGCTACGACCAGTCGCTGAACTGGGTGCTGGCACGCCAGGGGCTTACGCTGATCGTGGCGCTGGCCACGCTGGTGCTCACGGTTCTGCTGTACCTGTGGATTCCCAAGGGCCTGTTCCCAACCCAGGACACGGGCCAGCTGCAGGCGCGGGTGGAGATGCGCCAGGCGATTTCGTATGAGCGCATGGCCGAACTGCAGCAGGCCGCGGCGCGCGCCATCCTGGCAGATCCGGAAGTCGAGTCGCTCAGCTCCAACGTGGGTGTGGACGCGGCCAACAACATGATGATGCATACCGGCCGCATGCTGATCAACCTGAAAAAGGGGCGCGGCTCGGACCAGCAGGAGATCATGGACCGGCTGCGCGAGCGTGTCTCCAAGGTGGCGGGGGTGTCCCTGTACCTGCAGCCGACCCAGGACCTGACCATCGATGCCGAAAGCGGACCCACGCAGTACCGGGTGTCGCTCGAAGGCGCGGACAACGCCACCGTGACAGCCTGGGCGCAAAAGCTGGTGCAGCGCCTGCAATCGGTGCAGCAGGTGCGCAATGTGGTAACCGATGCCGGTGCCACGGGGGCTGCGGCGGTGGTCAATATTGACCGCGATACCGCCTCGCGCCTGTCGATCACCGCCGCCGCGATTGATGATGCGCTCTACAGCGCCTATGGCCAGCGCATCGTCTCGACCATCTTCACCGAAACCAACCAGTACCGCGTGATCCTGGAAGCCCAGCGCGATGAGGCCATGTCGGTGGCGGCCCTGGGCCAGCTGCCGCTGCGGGCCGCCAATGGCCAGACCACGCCCCTGTCGGCGGTGGCGACTGTCACCGAGCAAAAGGCGCCCCTGCAGATCACCCATGTGGCCCAGTACCCGGCCACCACCATCGGCTTCGATACCGCGCCCGGCGTCTCGCTTGGCCAGGCGGTGGACGCGATCCGCGCCGCCGCCGCCGAAGCGGGCCTGCCGGCGTCGGTCAGCCTGTCCTTCCTGGGCGCGGCCGGTGCCTACGAAGGGTCGCTGTCAAGCCAGCTGTGGCTGATTCTGGCTGCGGTGATCTGCGTGTACATTGTGCTGGGCGTGCTGTACGAGAGCTACATTCATCCCCTGACCATCCTGTCCACGCTGCCATCGGCCGGGGTCGGCGCCTTGCTGGCGCTGATGATCAGTGGCCAGGACCTGGGCGTGATCGGCATCATCGGCATCATCCTCCTGATCGGCATCGTCAAGAAGAACGCCATCATGATGATCGACTTTGCCATCGAAGCGGAGCGTGAAGAAGGCATGGCGCCGCGCGCGGCGATCCAGCAGGCGGCATTGCTGCGTTTCCGGCCCATCCTCATGACCACGCTGGCGGCCCTGTTCGCGGCCGTGCCGCTCATGCTGGGCTGGGGCGAGGGTGCGGAGCTGCGCCGCCCGCTGGGCCTGGCCATTTTCGGTGGCCTGATCGTGAGCCAGCTGCTCACGCTCTACACCACCCCCGTGATCTATCTCGGCTTTGACCGCCTTGCCACGCGGGCCTCGCGCCGCAAGCAGGACAAGGCGGCCGGAGTGGCGCCGTGAACCTGTCGGAACCGTTCGTCCGGCGCCCGATCGCCACGATCCTGCTGACGCTGGGACTGGCGCTGGCCGGCATCGGCGCCTTTTTCGTGCTGCCGGTGTCGCCCCTGCCGCAGGTGGATTTCCCCACCATTACCGTCAGTGCCTCGCTGCCCGGCGCCAGTCCCGACACCATGGCCACCAGCGTGGCCACGCCGCTCGAGCGAAGGCTGGGCGTCATTTCGGGCGTCAATGAAATGACGTCCAACAGCGGCAATGGCTCGACCCGCATCAGCCTGCAGTTCGATCTGAACCGCAAGATCGACGCTGCCGCGCGCGAAGTCCAGGCGGCCATCAGCGCCTCGCGCGCCGACCTGCCTGCCACGCTGCGCAGCAATCCCACCTACCGCAAGGTCAATCCTTCGGACGCCCCGGTGATGATCCTGGCGCTGACTTCGCGCACCAGGTCGCCGGGCCAGATCTACGAGTCCGTGTCCAACCTGGTCCAGCAAAAACTGGCGCAGGTCGATGGCGTGGGCGATGTGGAAATTGGCGGTGGCTCGCTGCCGGCGGTGCGGGTGGAGCTGCTGCCCTATGCGCTTAACAAGTACGGCATATCGAGCGAAGACGTGCGCGCCGCCATCCAGGCCACCAACGCCAACCGTCCCAAGGGCGCCATCGAAGGCAACGGCCTGCGCCTGCAGATCTACTCCCAGGCCAGCGGCACCAGCAAGGGGCGCAGCGCGGCCGATTACCGGGGCCTGATCGTGGCCTGGCGCGACGGCGCCGGGGTGCGCCTAGATGACGTGGCCGACGTGATCGACGGCGTCGAAAACGTCAATACGCTTGGCCTGTTCAACGGCCAGCCCGCCGTGGTGGTCATCATTACCCGCCAGCCCGGTGCCAACGTGATCGAGACGGTGGACGGGGTGCGCGCCTTGCTGCCATCGCTGCAGGCCCAGCTGCCCCCGGAAATCCGGCTGCAGGTCGCCTCCGACCGCACCAACTCCATCCGCGCCTCGCTGCACGAGATCGAATTCACGCTGGTCCTGTCCATTGTGCTGGTGGTGCTGGTGGTGAGCGCTTTCCTGCGCAGCGTACGCGCCACCATCATCCCGGCCGTGGCCACCGTGGTGTCGCTGCTGGGCACCTTTGGCGTCATGTATGTGCTGGGCTTTAGCCTCAATAATCTCAGTCTGATGGCGCTCACGGTGGCCACCGGCTTTGTGGTGGACGACGCCATTGTGGTACTGGAAAATACCGCCCGCCATATCGAATCGGGCATGGACCGCATGCACGCGGCCCTGCTGGGCGCGCGCGAGGTGGGTTTTACCGTACTCTCCATTTCACTGTCGCTCGTTGCAGTCTTCATTCCCCTGCTGTTCATGGGCGGGCAGGTGGGGCGATTGTTCCGCGAGTTTGCCGTGACCCTGTCGGCCGCCGTGCTCATTTCGCTCGTCATTTCGCTGACCACCACGCCCATGATGTGCGCCCTGCTGCTGCGGCCACGCGACCCGCTGCACAAGCCGGGACGGCTGTCGCGCTGGGCCGAAGCCGGTTTTGACAAGATCCACAGGGCGTATGCGCACTCGCTGGACTGGGCGCTCGACAGCCTGGCGCTGGTCATGCTGATCTTCGTATTCGTGATCGGGCTGAATATCTACCTGTTCAAGGAAGCGCCCAAGGGATTTTTTCCCCAGCAGGACACGGGGCAGATCACGGCCGGCATCCGGGCCGACCAGAGCATCTCGTTCCAGGCCATGCAGGAAAAGCTCAAGCAGCTGGTGGACATCATCGACGCCGACCCGGCCGTGGCTACCGTGGTGGGATTTACCGGCGGCGGACGGGCCGGCGGCGGCTTCATGTTCATCAATCTGAAGCCCGCGTCGGAACGCGACGAAGGCGGGCAGGCCGTGATTGCGCGCCTGCGGCCGCAGCTGGCTCAAATCACGGGCGTGTCGATGTTCCTGAACCCCGTGCAGGACCTGCGCATGGGCGGGCGCCAGTCCAATTCGACCTACCAGTACACGCTCAAGAGCGACAGCAGCGATGACCTGAAACTGTGGGCCGCGCGCCTGGGCGAAGCGATGAAGCGGCAAAGCGCACTGGTCGACATCGATACCGACCTCGAAGAAAACGGGGTGGAGATGTTCGTCACGATCGACAAGGACAGTGCCGCGCGCCTGGGCATCAATCCGCGCGACGTCGACAATGCCCTCTACAATGCGTTTGGCCAGCGCCAGGTCGCCACCATCTACGATGAGCTCAACCAGTACAGCGTCATCATGGGCGTGGCGCGGCGCTATGCGCAGTCGCCCCAGGCGCTCAATGACATCTACGTGCCTTCGCGGACCCCCGCGGCCAGCGGAACGGGGACCGGCACGCCGGCCAACCTGACTGCCGCCCGCGATCCGTCCAGCGGCCAGGCCTTGTCCAGCAGTGCCACCACCATGGTGCCGCTGTCTGCCATCGCCAGCTTTTCCGAAAGCGCCACCGCCACCTCGGTCAGCCACGAAGACGGCGAACTGGCCACCACGGTCTCGTTCAACCTGGCGCCGGGCGCCAACCTGGAACAGGCGCAGGCCGCCGTGAGGCAGGCCGAAGCCGATATCGGCATGCCCACCAATGTGCGCGGCAGCTTTGCCGGCACCGCGCGCGCGGCCGAGGAATCGAGCCGGGAGCAGCCGCTCCTGATCCTGGCGGCCATTGTGGTGATCTACATCGTGCTCGGGGTGCTGTATGAAAGCCTGGTACACCCCATCACGGTACTGTCCACCTTGCCCTCGGCCGGCGTGGGCGCGGTGCTGGCGCTGCTGCTGTTCGACATGGACTTTTCCATCATTGCCCTCATTGGCGTGTTCCTCCTGATCGGCATCGTCAAGAAGAACGCGATCCTCATCATCGACTTTGCGCTGGAGGCGGAGCGCACGCGCGGCCTGTCGCCGGTGGAGGCGGTGCGCGAAGCATGCCTGTTGCGTTTTCGGCCCATCCTCATGACCACCATGGCGGCCGCCCTTGGCGCCCTGCCGCTGGCTATCGGATTCGGGGAAGGGGCGGAACTGCGCCAGCCGCTGGGCGTGGCCATCATCGGCGGCCTGCTGGCCAGCCAGCTGCTCACGCTACTGACAACACCGGTGGTCTACGTGGTGATGGACAAGCTGCGGCGCCGCTCGCCGGTCGAGAGCACGCTTGGCCATCACGCCGATCCCATCAAACCATGAAGAGACTTAGCATGCGCACCTTACGACTACTTCCCCTGGCGCTGGCGGCCGCGCTGAGCGCGTGCGCCGTCGGTCCCGTCCATCAGGTCCCGGTCACGCCATCGCCGCCGGCATTCAAGGAGGCAGCCGGATGGGTGGCGGCGACGCCGGCCGACGCCCTCGAGCGGGGACCATGGTGGACCCTGTTCCAGGACCCGGTACTCAACGAGCTGGTGCCACAGGTGGAGGTGTCGAACCAGAACGTGGCCGCGGCCGCTGCCGCATATGCCCAGGCGCGGGCGCTGGTGGCGCAGCAGCGCGCCGCCCTGTTCCCGTCGGTGTCGCTCGGGCTGTCGGGCGAGCGCGCCGGCGGCAGGGACCGGGACGCGCAGGCAAGCTATCGCCTCAACCTGGGCGGCAGCTGGGAACCGGACGTGTGGGGCCGCCTGCGTTCCGGCGTGACCAGTGCCCGTGCCGGCGCTGCCGCCAGCGCCGCCGACCTGGCATCGGCACGGCTGGCGGCCCAGGGCGAGCTGGCGGCCAACTACTTCCAGCTGCGCCAGAGCGATGCCCAGCGTGCGCTGCTGGCCACCACGATCGACGGTTACGCGCGCGTGCTGCAGATCACGAAGAACCGCTTCGAGGCCGGCATCGCAGGCAAATCCGACATTCTCCAGGCCGAGACCCAGCTGGCCAACGCACGGGTGGAAGAACTTTCGCTCACGCGCCAGCGTGCCCAGCTCGAACATGCCATGGCGATCCTGATCGGCAAGGCGCCCGCCCAGTTTGCGCTGGCCCCGGTGCCGTGGCAGGTGAGCGTGCCCGCCATTCCGGTTGGGGTGCCATCGCTGCTGCTGCAGCGCCGGCCCGATATCGCCGCCGCCGAGCGCGATGTGGCCGCCGCCAACGCGCGCATCGGCATTGCGCGCGCAGCCTACTACCCCAGCATCGGCCTGTCGGGGGCCCTTGGCTCCGGTGGCAGCAAGGTGGGTGACCTGTTCAGTGCGTCGAACCTGCTGTGGTCCTTCGGCACCAGTGTGGCGCAATCGGTGTTCAACGCCGGCGCCACGCGCGCCAGTGTGGCCGGGGCCGAGGCGGCGCACCAGGTGGCCGTGGCGCGCTACCGCCAGACCGTGCTGGCCGCCTTTGGCGAGGTGGAAGACCAGCTGGTGGCCGCCCGCGTGCTGGGCGAGCAGCTGGCCTTGCGCGAACAGGCTTCGCGCGCGGCAGACCAGGTGGAAACCCAGATGCTCAACCGCTACAAGGCAGGGCAGGTAGGCTACACCGACGTGGTGCAGGCCCAGGCCACCGCGCTGTCGGCGCGCCGGGCGCTGGTGCAGTTGCAGGCCGATCGCCAGACCACGGCAGTGGCCCTGATCCAATCGTTGGGCGGAGGTTGGCAAGCTTCGTTAGAATAGCGGGATCATGACGAAAAAATCCCCCACCGCCTCCAAGGCAGCCTCCGCTGCCAAGCCCTGTTTTGAAGTGCGCCGCTCGCCCATCCACGGCAACGGCGTGTTCGCGCGCCGCAAGATCAAAGCGGGCGAACGCATCGTCGAATATGAGGGCGAACGCATCACGTCGGACGAATCGGGCATCAGGGCCGAGGAGGGGGGCGGCCCCGTCAACCATACGTTCTTCTTCTCGCTGGCAGACGGCAACATCATCGATGGGGGCAGCGGCGGCAACGATGCGCGCTTCATCAATCACGCGTGCGAGCCCAACTGCGAAGCCTACGAGGAAGATGGCCGCGTGTTCATCCACGCCCTGCACGATATCGACAAGGGCGAGGAGCTGTATTACAACTATGCCCTCATCTACGAAGAGCGTCACACGGCCGCCGTGAAAAAGCTGTTCGCATGCCGCTGCGGCGCGCCGTCATGTACCGGGACCATGCTGGCGCCCAAGAAGCGCGCGCGCAAGAAGCAGTAGCCGTCCTGCACGCCGGTGGGGCGGCCGCGCGGCCTGCCCCTGTGTCAATACCGCCACGCGAATTGATTTCCCTTCCCCGGCAACAACGATATACTGCCCGCTTGCACTTACATTTCTGGGGTATATCTTGTTGAAATCCATCGCATTGCCCATCGCCTTGTTGAGCGTGTTCGCTACCGCGCATGCAGACGAAGGCCAGTGGCAGCCACACCAGCTGCCGCAACTGAAGTCCGAATTGAAGCGCATCGGGATTACCATTCCCGCTGAAAAGCTGAGCGACCTGTCCAAGCATCCCATGAGCGCCATCGTCTCGACCGGTGGCTGCTCGGCCTCGTTCGTGTCTCCCGACGGCCTGGTGGTGACCAACCACCACTGCGCTTACGGCGCCATCCAGCGCAATTCGACCGCCGAGAACAACCTGATCACCAAGGGCTTCCTGGCCAAGACGCGCGCCGAGGAACTGCCCGGTGGCCCCAATACCCTGGTGTATGTGACGGACAAGCTGGAGAACGTGACCGACCGCGTGCTCAAGGGTTTGTCCGACAAGATGTCGGGCCGCGAGCGCTACGAAGAAGTCCAGAGCCGCATCAAGGCCCTGATTGCAGAATGCGAGACCGACAAGATGTACCGCTGCTCGGTGCCGAGCTTTCACCGCGGCCTGGAGTATTACCGCATTCGCCAGCTGATGATCCGCGATGTGCGCCTGGTGTACGCGCCATCGGACAAGATCGGCGAATTCGGCGGCGACATCGACAATTTCGAGTGGCCGCGTCACACGGGTGATTTTTCCTTCCTGCGCGCGTACGTGGGCAAGGATGGCCGTCCGGCCGAACCGTCGCCCGACAATGTGCCCTACAAGTCCAAGGACTTCCTGGTCGTTTCGGCCGAAGGCTTGAGGAACGGCGACCCGATCCTGCTGGCCGGCTACCCCGGCCGCACCAGCCGCTACAAGCTGCCGACCGAAATCCGCTTCGCGCGCGACGCGAATTTCCCGGCGCGCGTCGGCGACATGCAGGCTGACCTGGCCGTGATCGCGGCCAGCACCACCGGCAGCGATGCCCATGCGGTACGCTACGCCAGCGTGGTCAAGAGCATCAACAACGTGCTCAAGAAAACCCAGGGCCTGCTCGATGGCTTCGCGCGCAAGGACATCGCGGCAATCAAGGATGTGCAGGATGCCGAGTTCCGCGCCTGGTACAACAAGCAGGGCGGCGCGCTGGGTTCCAGGACGCTGCTGACCGACCTCGATGCCCTGATCGCCGCCGACCTGGCGCTGCAGGACGAAGAATTTGCCTGGAGCGTGGCCTCGAACAGCGACCTGCTCAAGAGCGCGCGTACGCTGTACCGCCTGGCCGTTGAGAAGCAGAAGCCGGATGCCAAGCGCGAAGCCGGCTTCCAGGAACGCGACCTGTCGTTCATCAAGGCGCGCCTGAACCGCCTGGAGCAGTCGTTCGTGCCAAGCGTGGACGAAGCGCGGTTCACTGCAGCGCTGCAGCGCTATAACAAGCTGGCCGCCAGGATGCATCCGAAGGGCCTCGATCCGCTGCTGCCGGCGCCGCAGGCCGTGGGCGCACTGTACCGCGCGACGGAACTGGGCGACACCGCCAAGCGCCTGGCATGGGTGGGCAAGGACGTGGATGCGTTCAAGCAGTCCGACGATGCATTCATCAAGCTGGCCGTGGCCCTGCATGACGTGACCATGGACCTGGAAAACCGCCGCAAGGAAATCGACGGTAACCTGGAGCGCGTGATCCCGCAGTACATGGCATCGCTGATCGCTTTCAAGAAGTCGCAAGGCAAGCCGGTGTACCCGGACGCCAATTCCACGCTGCGTGTCACCTTCGGCACGGTGGCGCCCTACACGCCGCGCGATGGCCTGCACAAGGGGCCGTTCACGACCGTGGAAGGCATCGTCGAGAAACACACCGGCAAGCATCCGTTCGACGCGCCGCAGGACTTGCTGGAGGCGATCAAGGCCAAGCGCTTTGGCGTGTTCAAGGATCCGGTACTGGGCACCGTGCCGGTCAACTTCCTGTCCAGCGCGGACACCACCGGCGGCAACTCGGGTTCGGCCGTGATGAACAAGCGCGGCGAACTGGTGGGCCTGAACTTTGACTCGACCTATGAGTCGATCACCAAGGACTGGTACTTCGACAGCGCCATCACGCGCGCCATTCACGTCGACATCCGCTACATGCTGTGGGTGATGAAGGAAGTCGACCAGGCCGACAACCTGCTCAAGGAAATGACCATCAAGTACCCGCGCAAGTAGGTCACTGGACCGGTAGCTACGCCTACCGACCGACAACGCCGCCTCGCGCAAATTGCCGGGGCGGCGTTTTTTTTGTTGTCGCTTCCGTTACAATAGCTGGCCCCAGCCTTCAGGAATCCCATGAACGACCCGATCGACCTTTTCGGCATCACCACGTCCTCCCTCGAACTGATCTCGTTCGTGCTGGCCGTCATCACGGTGGTGCTCAACATCCGCCGCGTGCATTGGGCGTGGCTGTTTTCGATCGTGTCGTCGGCTACCTACGGCGTCGTGTTCTATCAGTCGCTCCTGTATGGCGGCGCGGCCCTGCAGGTGGTGTTCATCGTGGTGTCGGTATGGGGCTGGCACCAGTGGCTGCACGGCGGCGACAAGCATGACCTGCTGCCGGTTACCCGTTCAAGCAAGCAGGTGCTGCTGTGGGCGGGCGCTGCGTGGGCGGTGGGCTTTGTGCTGATTGCCGGCTTCCTGGACCACTATACCGATACCGATGTGCCGTATCCGGAAGGATTCCTGACGGCGGGCAGCCTGGTTGGGCAGCTGCTGCTGGCGCGTAAAAAGGTGGAAAACTGGATCGTCTGGATCATCGTGGACGTGCTGTACGTGGGCCTGTTTGTGTTCAAGGGCCTCAACCTGACCGCGGTGCTGTATGCCGTCTTCGTGGTGCTGGCCTCGATTGGCCTGTCAACCTGGTACCGTCACTCCAGCGACAAACCATGAGCGCTGTCGCGCGGGTAGCGATCCTGGGCGCGGAATCGTCGGGCAAATCCACGCTGGCCGAGGCGCTGGCCAGGCGCTACGACACGCTGTGGGTGCCCGAATACCTGCGCGAGTTCGTCGACCGCGAGGGCCGGGTACCGTTCGAGCAGGACCAGTACGGCATTGCGCGGGTCCAGATGGAGCGCGAGGACGCGGCCGCGGCGCACGCCAATCGCTTCCTGTTCTGCGACACCACGCCGCTGATGACGGCGCTGTACAGCCGCTGGTACTGGGGGCGGGTCGATGACGAGCTGGCGCAGCTGGCGCTGCGCCACGACTACGCCTATACGCTGGTGACGGCGCCCGACACCCCATGGCAGGCCGACGGCCTGCAGCGCGAATCGGAGCAGGTGCGGCAACAGGTCCACGAGCAGGTGATCGAGCGGCTGGCCGAGCGCGGCATCGCGTACCAGCTCGTCGGCGGCAGCCTGCCGGAGCGCATCCTGCAGGCCGGGCGCTACATCCGGGCAGACTGACGCCGCCCGGCGCCTTAGAAGTCGACCTGGGCCGACAGGCGTGCGCGGCGTGGCGCGCCCGGCAGCAGGTAGCCGCCCAGTTCCGGCGTGGCGTCGCGCCAGTAGAACTTGTCGGCCACGTTTTCCACGTGGGCGCGCAGCGTGGTGCGGTAGCCGCCGATGCGGGTGGCGTAGGCCGCGCCCAGGTCGATCACGTGGTAGCTCGGTACGAATACCAGGTTTTCGTCGTCAAACGCCTTTTTGCCGGCGTACTGCAGTACGCCCGTGAGCTTGAGGCCACTGACCGCGGGCACGGAATATTCCAGCAATGCGGTGCCCTTGAACGCCGGGACGTTGGCGGTGCGCTTGCCATCGAACAGGGCGCTGCCCGAACCGCTGGTGCGGGTGTGCAGCGCCATGGCCGATACGCTGTAGTAGAGATCGCGCGTGGCCTTGCCCTGGGCCGCCAGCTCGATGCCGCGGTGGGTCTGTTCACCGGCGCGGACATAGTAATTGTCGGCGTTGGTCAGCTCCTTGCCGCGCTTGAGTTCGAACAGGGCGCCGGTCAGGGTCACGTTGTCGTTGACGACGCCCTTCATGCCCAGTTCCAGCTGCTTGGAGCGGCTGGGTGCCAGCACACCTTGCGCGGTGCGATAGTTCAGGGTGCCAAACGGCGCTTCGCCGCCGTACTCCATGCCATGGGCAACGGTGCCGTACACGATCCAGTCGGTTGCCGGACTGTACACCACCGACAGGTTGGGCAGGGTGAAGCTGGCCTTGTAGTCCGGGCCGCGCTTGATCGTCACGTGGCGCGCGCCGGCATGCACCGTCAGTTCCGGCGTGAGTGTCATCACGTCCTGCACGAAGGCGGCGCGCTCGGTGTCGTGGCGCTGTTCGATGACGTCGCCGGTGCGGGGATTGCCAGGCGCCGGTGGCACGATGCGGTTGCGGTAGATGTTGCTGGCGCCGGCGTAGTCGTACACATAGTCGCCGTAGTACTCGCGCCGTTCCATGTCGGCATAGCCAAATGCCAGTTCATGCTTGATGCCGCCGCTGCGCACGGTACCCTGCACGAGTGCCTGGCTCCCGAACGGCGTCTTGCGCTCGCCTTCGCTCTGGTAGTCGTACACGTCGTAGTCGCCATTGCTGCAGTACCCGGGATAGAAGCCGTCCCCTTCTTCCGAGCAGCCGTAGGGGAAGGCAGTGTAGTCATCGCGCTTGAACTCGTGGCGGTTGGCTGCCACGGTGGCGCGCCAGGCATCGCTGATCCTGTACTCAAAGCGCAGGCCGATATTGGAGCTGATGGTCTCCACCGGACGGGTCCAGGGCTGGTCATTGAGCAGCGTGGCGGCCGACACGTTCGATGGCAGCGCCACGTTGCGAATCAGCTGGTAGCCGGGCGCGGTGATCTGGGACTTGTCCTGGTAGTCCATGTCCAGCTGCACCAGCGCCCGGTCCGACACCTGCCAGTCGAATGCCGCCGAGGCAAAGGTGCGCTCGCCGTCGGCACCCTTGACGTAAGGGCGCAGTTTTTCCGCCGCCGCGTTGAAGCGATAGCCGAAGCGCTTGTCGTCGAATCGTCCGCCCACATCCACCGTGCCAAGCACGGTGCCGCGTTCGCGTACCTCGACGGTGACGGAACGCAGGTCGCTTCTGGTGGGCCGCTTGACGGCGTAATTGATGATGCCTCCCGGCCCCGTGACCCCGGCCTGCATGCCGGCCAGGCCCTTGAGGATTTCGATGCGCTCCTTGTTCTCGAGCGGGATCTGGGTGTCGTTGGAGATGGCGAAACCATCCTTGCGGTAGCTGGTGTTGTTATCGAGCTTGAAGCCGCGGATCGAAAACATCTCGGCATAGCCGACCGCGTTGTACGAGTCGCTCACGCTCGCTTCAAAACGGCTGGCGTCGCTGGTGTTGCGGATGTTCAGGTCCTGCATCTGCTCGCGCCCGATCGACAGGATCGAGGCCGGCGTCTTGAGCAGGGGGACATCGGAAAAGCTGCCCACGCTGGCGCGGTCGGCGGCGATCCACTGACCGGTCACCACCACTTCCGTCATCGGCTGTTCGGTGGTCTGCGCCTGGGCGCATGAAGAGAAAGCCTGGAAAACGGCCAGGGCGATGACGGTGTGCTGCAGTGATGGCGATGACATAGTGTGCTCTTTTGGTCCCGCACCGGCGTGCCGGTGCAATGCTTGAAAACAGCTGGGGCCAGACGGGGGAGGCGGTCAAAGGAGGGGAACTACTTTGCGCTTTCCTTCGCTGGCATTATCCAGATCAGGTACGAAGGGTATCTCTCACCCGGAAAAAACGTGTTCCAGGACCCCTAGCGAATGCAAATTTTATCACATGCGGGCAGCATGGCGCCGCCCGCCGCGCGGCGGCCCTACAGGCTCGCCTCCAGCACCTTGCGGCTGACCTCGAGCGACACGTCGCGGTGTTCGCCCAGCTTGGTGTAGCGGTGCTTTTCAAGGTTGCCCAGCACCGCATCGAGATGGCCGGCGCCGAGCTGGTAGTCGGCCAGGCGGGTCTTGACGCCCATTTGCTCGAAAAATGCCTGCATGCGCGCGATGGCGGCCTCGATGCGCTCGTCCTCGCTGCCGTCGCGAATGTCCCACACCCGCTCGGCGAACTGCAGCAGTTTGGCGCGCTTGGCGTCCTTGCGCTGGCGCAGCATGCTGGGCATGACGACGGCCAGGGTCTGGGCGTGATCGAGGTTGTACAGGGCGGTCAGTTCGTGGCCAATCATGTGGGTGGCCCAGTCCTGCGGCACACCGGCGCCAATCAGGCCGTTCAGGGCCAGGGTGGCGCACCACATGACGTTGGCGCGTACCTGGTAGTCGTCGGGCGCGGACAGGGCCCTGGGGCCTTCTTCGATCAGCGTGAGCAGGATGCCTTCGGCAAAGCGGTCCTGCACCTTGGCGCCCACCGGATAGGTCATGTACTGCTCCATCACGTGGGCAAAGGCATCAACCACGCCATTGCCGACCTGGCGCGCGGGCAGCGAATAGGTCTTGCTGGGGTCGAGGATGGCAAACTTCGGGAACACCTTGCGGCTCATGAAGGCAAACTTTTCCTGGGTCGACTTGCGGGTGACGACACTGGAAGCATTCGTTTCCGATCCCGTCGCCGGCAGCGTGAGGATCACACCCAGGTCCATGGCCTCGCTCACGTTGCTGCCGTATTTTTCAAGAATGGTCCAGGGGTCGTCGGCCAGCAGGGCGCCGGCGGCGATGAACTTGGCGCCGTCAATCACGGAGCCGCCGCCGACGGCCAGCAGGAAGTCGATCTTTTCGGCCTTGACCTGTTCGATGGCGCGCATCAGCGTTTCGTAGCTGGGATTCGGTTCAACGCCGGAAAATTCGCTCACGTGGTGGCCCGCAAGCGCCGCCAGCACTTCGCTGTAGACGCCGTTTTGCTTGATGCTGCCGCCGCCGTAGACCAGCAGCACGCGCGCATTAGCCGGGACCAGCTTGGAGAGCGCGGCGATCTGGCCCTGGCCAAACAGCACCTGGGTGGGATTGTAGAAGTCGAAATTGAGCACGGCGGATCCTTATGCGAGAGACGTAAGGCATCGATTATCGCTCAATCGCGCGCGCACTGCCGGCGCCGGCGCCGCTAGCGCTCGGCAGCTGTCTTGAGCCGGACCAGGCCACGCTCGAAGTCGCGCCCGATCAGGGTATCCATGCTCATGAAAACGCTCATGACCTTGGAGACGAAGGGCATGGGCCCGGACATGGTCCAGACTACCTCGGTGCTGCCGTTGGCGCCATGCATGGCAAAGGTGGTCATGTTCGTCACTGCCATGGGCTCCTTGAATGCGAGCTCGATCACGGCTCTCGAGGGCGGCGCGAATTCAATAATTTCCATCCGCCCGCGCCCGACATCGGAATTGCCGCTCCATTCATAGATGGCGCCCTTGCCGCTGGCCGGGCCGGCAAAGGTGCGCTGCATGGCCGGGTCGAGCTGTTCCCACGGCGACCAGCTTTGCCAGTTGCGAAAGTCGGCCACCAGGGCCATGATTTTTTCCGGTGGGGCATTGACGATAATGCGGCGTTCGACAGTGAAGCTGTCCGGCCTGGTGAGGGCAAGCGCCACGATCAGCGTCAATATCAGCACCAGCGCGATGGCGATCTTTTTCAGCATGGTTGACCCCTGTGTTGTGTCGGAAAGCGCTGGCGTCCTACGCCATGCGTGCCAATGAAGCGCCAAAGATTAGCACAGCGCCCCGGCGAACTGCGATCCGTGCGTTGCTTTGCCGCCGATTTGGAGTACGCTTGACGTATTCGTAACAAGCGCAGGAGATTGTATGTCCAAACCCTATTCTGTCGAGCAGCCGGAACGCAGCGCCGTTGATGCCATGGACGGCATTGTTGCCCTGGAATTTGGCGCCGACTGGTGCGGCCACTGCAAGGCGGCACAGCCCCTGATCCAGGCGGCCCTGGGCGCTTACCCTTCCGTGCAGCATATCAAGGTGGAAGATGGGAGCGGACGCAAGCTGGGACGCTCCCTGCGGGTGAAACTTTGGCCCACCGTCGTGGTCTTACGCCAGGGACAGGAGCTGGCCCGTGTCGTGCGTCCGGCCGATGAAGAAGAAGTCCGGCGCGCGCTGGCAACGGCCGACTAGGGTCCCCTGCAGCGGCCGCCGAGCTGACCCGGACTGCTCTCAAGCCCTGCGAGCCCGCTCCGGCTTGCGGCTGGCGCAATACGTGCAGCGCCACGTCGTGGCAAGGTGTGCCAAGGCCCGTGCTGGTAAGTAAACACTGGATTTCGCTGTCCAAAAAATACTAACAGTGTCAGTACGCCATTTTATGTTACTCTTCGGAAAGTTGACTTTGCGGTACCCGACAGATAACAAGCCCCAGGGATGCCATTATGATTTTTGCCGCTGACACAGAAGAACGCACCTTGCATGTGTTCCCCGATTCGCTCACTGCCGCCTCCTACTGCGACGGTCTCGATGCCGAAGGCATGCTGTTCTGGGACGACCGGGGCCAGCCCCTGGAACCGGAATTCGATGTCCCCAACAGGCACGGCCTGTTCACCTCCAAGAGCGGGGTCTACCACCTGGTGCCGGCCACCAGTGCCGACCTGGCGCCCCTGGCCGAGGTGCTTGACGAGGTCAGGCAGGTGGTGGGCGAGATTCCCTACAATACAATCGCGGGCGTGCAGCAGTACCTGCGCTCCCCGCCGCCTTAGTCCGCTCCCGCCGTGACTTGCGCGGGTTCATGACGGGGGCAGCGGCCAAGGCTCGCCAGGGCCAGTACGACGTCGTGATCGTGGGCAGCGGCTTTGCCGGGCTGTGCATGGGCGTGCGCCTCAAGCAGGCCGGCATCGACAATTTTGTCATCCTCGAGCGCGACGCGGCGTTTGGCGGCACCTGGCGCGCCAACCACTATCCCGGCTGCGCAGTCGACATTCCCAGCCACCTGTACTCCTTTTCGTTCGCACAGAACGCGCAGTGGACGCGCCGCTATGCACGGCGCGAGGAACTGCTGGCCTATACCCGACAGGTCGCCCGTGATTTTGACCTTGAGCGCCACATCATTACAGGCGCCGCACTGCATAGCGCACGCTATGTGGAGCAAGACCATGGCTGGCGTCTGGAGACGGCGGCGGGCGCAATGAACGCCCGGTGCGTGGTGGCGGCAACGGGATCGCTGAACCGTCCTGCCATTCCGCCCCTGCCAGGGCTCGATAGCTTTGCCGGTACGGCCTTCCATTCCGCGCGCTGGAACCACGCCGCCGACTTGCGCGGCAAGCGCGTGGCGGTGATCGGCACCGGTGCCAGTGCCGTCCAGTTCATCCCCGAGATCGTGGGCCAGGTTGCGCGGCTGGACCTGTACCAGCGCAGCGCCCCATGGGTGCTGCCGCGGCCCGACCGCGCCATCAGCGCCCTTGAGCAGCGCCTGCTGGCGCGCTCGCCCCTGCTGCAGCGCTTCTACCGCCTGCTGGTGTACCTGCACCACGAGTCGCGCGCCGCCTGGTATGTACACGCGCCGTGGATGCTCAAGGCAGCCCAGTCGATGGCGCGGCGCCACCTGCACGCACAGGTGCGCGATCCGGCGCTGCGCGCGCGCCTGACGCCCAACTATGCGCTCGGCTGCAAGCGGGTGCTGCTGATGAATACCTACTACCCGGCCCTGGCGCAGGCGCATGTGAACGTCATCACCGATCCCATCGCGCAGGTGCGTACGCACAGCATCGTCAGCGGCGGCCGGGTGCGCGACGTCGATGTCATCATCTTCGGCACAGGCTTTGATGTCGAGCAGGCTGCCACGCCGGCGCAGGTGCAGGGACGGGGCGGTACGTTGTTGTCTGAAGGCGGCAAGCAGGCTTACAAGGGCTGCACCGTGGCCGGCTTTCCCAACTTTTTCCTGATCGCGGGGCCCAACACGGGCCTGGGCCACAATTCGATGATCTACATGATCGAGTCGGGGGCCCATTACGTGCTGCAGGCACTGCTGCACATGCGCGCGCGCGGCCTGCAGTCTGTGGAAGTGAAGGAAGCGGCGCAGCGCCGCTACAACCAGCAGTTGCAGCAGCGCCTGAAAGGCACCGTATGGAGCAGTGGCTGCCGCAGCTGGTACCTGGACAAGGAAGGCCGCAACTTTACGCTGTGGCCCGGTTTCACGTTCACCTATCGGCGCCTGACGCGGCGCTTCGACGCGGACAATTACGACGTGACGTAGCGGGGCGGCGCTGCGCTGCTCTTACGCCACCAGGCGGGCAAAGGTGGCCAGGTCCACATTGCCGCCGCTGATCAGGATGCCCACGCGCTTGCGCCCGACCGGGGCCACGCCATGCAGCGCGGCCGCAGCAGCCAGGCAGCCGGTTGGCTCGACGATCATCTTCATGCGCTCGGCGAAAAACTTCATGGTTTCCACCAGCTGGGAATCCGATACAGTGACAACGTCATCCACGTGGCGCTGTATCACGTCGAAATTGTGGCGGCCAAGGTGCAGGGTCTGGGCGCCGTCGGCGATGGTTTTTGGCACGCCGATGGTCACGATCTCGCCCTTGCGCAGCGATTGCTGGCCATCGTTGCCCGCTTCCGGCTCCACGCCGATCACCCGGCACGCGGGCGACAGCGCCGCCGCGGCCAGCGCGCACCCCGCCAGCAGGCCGCCCCCGCCCAGGCACACCAGCAGCACATCAAGTTCGCCCGCTTCCTCGAACAATTCTTTCGCGGCCGTGCCCTGGCCCGCAATCACGTCCGGATGGTCGTAGGGAGGAATCAAGGTCATGCCACGTTCGCGCGCCAGACGCTGGCCGATTTCCTCGCGGTCTTCCGTGTAGCGGTCGTAGCCGATGACTTCCGCGCCATAGCCTTTGGTGGCCGCCACTTTCAGCGCCGGTGCATCGTGCGGCATGATGATGGCCGACCGGATGCCCAGCAGGCTGGCCGACAGCGCGATCGCCTGCGCGTGGTTGCCCGAAGAGTAGGTCAACACCCCCGCGCGCCGCTGCGCTTCCGAAAAGCGCGAAATGGCGTTGTAGGCACCGCGGAACTTGAACGCGCCCATGCGCTGGAAGTTCTCGCACTTGAAAAACAGCTGCGCGCCGCAGCGCTCGTCGGCAGTGCGCGAGGTCAGGACCGGCGTGCGGTGGGCCACCCCTGCAATGCGCTGCGCGGCAGCTTCGATATCGCGGTATTCGATCATGGTCATCCTGGAGTAGGTGCGTGGTCAGGCGAGTGGCATCACGATCTGGATGCGCAGGCCGCCGCCATCGCGGTTGCTGACATTGAGTTCGGCATGGTGGCGCGTGACCACCCGCTGCACGATGGCCAGGCCAAGGCCCGCGCCATTGGCCTGGCCGCGCGCTGAATCCATGCGTGTGAAAGGCTTGAGCAGCTGTTCGATCATCTCCGGCGGCACCCCGGCGCCATGGTCCTGCATGTCGATGACGGCGCGCTCGCCGTCGGCGCCGGGGGCAGTCTTGCAGCAGATGTCGATGTCGGTGATGTCCTGGCCCTCGGTCTTGCCGTAGCGGCGCGCGTTTTCAATGACGTTGTTGAAGACGCGCCGCAGGTCGATGGCATTGCCCATCACGTGCACGCCGGGCGCAATGTCGGTGCTGACCCGCACGTCGGCAATGCGTTCGGCCTCGCGCGCCACGTCCTGCAGCAGTTCGCTGATATCCACCGGCACGAAGGTGGCCGCCTCGGTCGGCTTGGCGTAGTCGAGGAACTGGCCAATGATGGCATCCATTTGCGCGATATCGGACTGCAAGCCTTCACGCGCGTCCTGACTCAGGTTGGCCATCTCCAGTTCCAGCTGCATGCGCGCCAGCGGCGTGCGCAGGTCGTGCGAAATGCCGGCCAGGATCACGGCGCGGTCCGATTCCACGCGCTGCAGATCGTCCACCATCTGGTTGAAGCTGCGATTGGCCTCGCGCACCTCCTTGGGTCCTTTTTCCGGCAGCGGGGCAGGGCGCTTGCCCTGGGCCATGGCGCGCGAGGCACCCGACAGGCGCGCCAGCGGCTGGTTGACGAGGCTGGAAATAAAGGCCGCGCCCAGCAGCGAGAGCACGCCGACCACGCCGGCCCAGCCCAGCCACTGCACGCCGGTCAGGCCTTCGAGGCGTTCGCGTTCGAGCATGAGCCAGTACTTGTCGTCATCGATGTTGAAGCTGACCCAGAAGCCGGGCGAGCCGTCCACGCGGCTGGAAAAACGTGTGTCCTGTCCCAGCCGCTCCTTCACAATCCTTTCGATGTCGGGCATCAACGGGTTGTCGGGCGGCGGGTCGACCACCTGGTAGTCTTCGAGCGAGAGGATGCGGATGCCTTCATTGCTGAACAGTTCGAACAGCAGCTGGTCGCGCAGTTCGGGCGCCGAATTGATCAGGGCCGTCTTGGTGATGGTGACCACCGACACCACCAGGGCCGCGGTCTGCTGCGCCTGCGGTCCGCGGTGGACGTAGTTGATCATGCCGATCCAGGACGCCATGGAGGTGGCGGTCAGGATGCCAAGCAGCAGGAAGGTGCGCCAGAACAGCCCGCTCCTGAACCAGGCAAGGCGGTTGCGGCGGGGCGGCCTGGCGGGGCGCGGCGGGTGAGCCGGTACCACTAGCGCGGCTGTCCCTCAGGGATGAACACGTAGCCCAGGCCCCACACCGTCTGGATGTACAGGGGCGAGGAGGGATCCGGTTCGATCAGCTTGCGCAGGCGTGAAATCTGTACGTCCAGGCTGCGGTCAAAGACTTCATATTCGCGGCCCCGCGCCAGTTCCATGAGCTTTTCGCGCGACAGCGGCTGGCGCGCGTGGCGCGCGAACACCTTGAGGACGGAAAATTCGCCCGTGGTCAAAGGCACGGTTTCGCCATTTTTTTTCAGCGTGCGGGTGCCCAGGTCCAGCACGAACTGGCCGAATTCAAACGTTTGCGGCGTCTCGGACGGGGCACCGGGGATTTCGTCCGGACCCTTGCGGCGCAGGACGGCGCCGATGCGCGCCACCAGCTCGCGTGGGTTGAATGGCTTGGGCAGGTAGTCGTCGGCGCCCATCTCGAGGCCGACGATGCGATCCACATCCTCGCCTTTGGCGGTGAGCATGATGATGGGCGTCTGGTCGCCGGCCCCGCGCAGGCGGCGGCAGATTGACAGGCCATCTTCGCCGGGCAGCATCAGATCCAGCACCAGCAGGTCGTAACGTTCGCGCAGCCACAGCTTGTTCATGGCCGGCGCGCTTTCGGCCGTGACCACGGCGAAGCCCTGTTCGGTCAGATAGCGGCGCAGCAGGTCACGCAGGCGCACATCGTCGTCCACTACCATAATTTTGGCAGTAGGGCCATTGCTGGCTGCCGGCGTTGTATTGTTGCCTGAATTCTGGGTCGATTGTGGATTCATGTCGCTGTCAAATTTGTCATATTGATGTTGCTATGGTAACGTCTTATCGCCCGATGCGACGCACCAGCTCAAAGGCATTACAAATTATTACAATCTTTACCCAATTCGGCTTATACCAAAAACTGATTGGACATACACTGGGGTCAAGCGGAATCTAGCTTATCTGTTTATAAGGCATCGCGGAAGAGGAATACCATGAATATCGCGCACATGAAAAGCATTGCAGCAGGCGGCAACCGGACAAACCGGCGTGCACTGGTGCGTCCGCTCGTTCGTGCGGCGGCCGCAGGCCTGCTTGGCCTGGCATTGATCGCACCAGCCGCAGGCGCCATGGAGCAGCGCCAGTTTGACGAGGGCCAGACGCGCCAGTTCGAGGACCGCCAGCAGCGCCAGTTCGATGATCGCCAGCAGCGCCAGTACGAAGACCGGCGCCAGCGCGAAGACCAGGACCGCGCCTTCCAGCAGCGTGCCGAAGACCAGCGCCGCCGCCTGCAGGAGCAGCAGCAGTCGCAGCACCAGGAAGGGCGCCGCAGCGGGCGCCTGACCCCGGATGAGCGGCGTGACCTGCGGCGCCAGATCAACGAAGCCGGTGCCGATATCTATTACAGGCAGCGCCGCCGCTGACGCGGTGCGGGCAGGCAGGGAAGCGGGCTACGGCCCGCTTTTTGCATCCGTTGCAACAAGATTGTCATTAACGCGTATCTCGCAAGCACCTTTGTTGGCGTAATCGCCATTTGCAGTAGCACATGCAGGCCGCATCATGTTACGCTACATAAACTTATTTGCCGTTCACCAGCGGGGGGCGGCGATAAGCTTTCAGCGATGGAGTCACCAGTGTCGATCGAGCCTTCAGCGGTCAGTTCAGAGCGTCCCGCCGCCGGCGTGCCCGGCCCGGGCGTGGCCAACTGCATGGTGCAGCGCGCCGACGGCGTGTATGCGGACGCCAGCGTCCTCGGTACCACCATTGCCGCCGCCGTCGACAGCGTGTTTGCGGGCGAGCGCTATTTTGCCGGCCTCGATTACGCCATCTTGCTCAAGCTGATCTACAACCATGGCCCGGACCTGAAGGCGACGGGCGAAGTCATGGTGCGCCTGGCCGACGACATTGTCCCGTTCGACCCTGAAAGGCGCCAGCTGTACCGGGCCGTCAAGCTCAGTGACGGCAAGGCCGAATACCAGTTCGAGCCGGTGGTCATCGTGGACAAGGCCGACCCGTATGGCGCCGGCACCCCGGCCCGGCTCGACATGGATGAATTCATTGCCGACATGTGGAGCAAGGGTATCCGCTTCGGCATCGACATCGCCGCCCTGGGCGCCGCGATCGCTTCCGGCAAGACCGAGCGCGTGACGGTGGCACGGCGCCTCGATCCCGTGCCCGGCATCGACGCCCATATCATTGAAGTGTCGAGTGATCTGCATCGCAGCGACGCCCCGCGCCAGCTGGCCAATGGCAAGCTCGACCTGATGGCGTTCCAGAACCGCTTCCCCCAGATCAAGGAGGGCGTGCGCCTGCTGAAAAAGGTCGCGCGCCAGGAGGGCAAGACCGGGTTCCAGCTGTCGGGCATTGCCATCGAACCGCCGATCCCGAAGGATATCGAACTGTCGCCCATGGCAGGTCCCGGCACCGCCATCGAGATCGGCGCCGAGGGCGAATTTCTGGTCTCCACCCAGAGCGGCTTTCTCAATGCAGACAGCAAGACGCACCAGCTGTCGGTGGGCGACAAGATCGTCAGCCGCGATGGGGTGAGCTCGCGCACCACGGGCAACCTGCAGCTGACGGGCGACTATGAAGAGTTTGGCGAGGTCCAGGAAAAGCGCGTGATCGAAGGCGAAAGCGTCACCATCCACGCCGACGTGTTTGGCAATATCATTTCGCGCGGCGGCACCATCCTGCTCAACCATAATCTGGTGGGCGGCTCGGCCCACAATGCGCGCGGCGACATCCGCATCAAGGGAGTGGCCTCGGGATCGGTGATGCAAACCAGCGTGGGTGAGGTGCACGTGCAGCGCGCCGAGTCGTGCATCATTTCCGGGACCCGGGTCGTGATCGACTATGCGGCCAACTGTGAAATCATGGCCGATGAAGTCATCATTGCCCAGGCCGAGGGCTGCGCCATTGCCGCGCGCAGGATCGAGATTGAAACGGCCGGCCCCCGCAAGCAGGCCGAGATGCAGCTGTTCGTGCTCGAACCGGACAGCGCACGGCTCGACGAGGCCATTGCCGCCGTCGGCGCCAAGGCCAGCGAATTCGGCGCCGCCGCCGAGCGCAGCCGGGCCGAAATGGAGGCGCTCACGAGCGAGCCGGAAGTGCGCAAATACGTGATGCTGGCCTCGAAGATCCGCAAGAATGAGCTCACGCTCACGCCGGAACAGGCGCCGCAGTTCCAGAAAATGGCGGCCAGCGTGGCGCCGGCGCTCAAGGCCATCGCCAAGGTCTCGCTCGAGGTCAAGGCAGCCGAAACGGAGCAGAACGCGGCCATGGAGCTGGTCGAGCAGCTGGTGCAGCAGCGCAAGGAGTACCAGGGGCTGTCCCAGGTCAGCGTGGCCATGTTGTCGGGCGACACGGCGCTGCGGTCCATGACGTTCAATCCCGACGGCAGCACCCTGTATGACTTGCCGGCCAAGGAAATCAAATCCCGCCTGCGCGGCAACACCTTGCCAAGCGAACCCATCATTAGCCAAAGTTCCGGAAAGATTGTGTGGCAAAGCAAATAGCTATGCATGCAGCACCGCATTTGCTACAGTAATGCCAACGCGACCGGGATTCCCATGGCTCAGACACCTGACACATTTGCGCCCCTGGCGGCGCAGGCATCGACTCCCACCGATGAGCTGATCCGCTGCGCCGTTGGTCTGGCGCGCACCTGCCTCGGCATGGAAGTGGGCTTCGTGACGGAGTTTCGCAACGGTGTGCGCATCTTCCGGCATGTTGAATCGGTCGAAGGGTATGTGCCGGTCAAGGCGGGCGACTATGATCCGCTGGACCAGAGCTATTGCCAGCGCATCGTCGACGGCAGCATACCGGCGCTGGTCGAAGATACCCACGCCTATCCCGAACTGCTGGCCATGCCCATCACCGCCGCCCTTGGCATTCGCGCCCACGCGGGCGTGCCGATCTGCTTTAGCGACGGCGCCGTGTTCGGCACCTTTTGCTGCTACAGCCGGGACCCGGCGGTGTCGCTGGGAGCGTTCGACGCGGCCACGCTGCGCAAGTTCGCCGCCCTCATTGGCGAGCTGCTCGAGGCGCGGGTCAAGGGTGAGCGGGCCCACGCCCAGGTGGTCGAGCGGCTCATGATGGTGATCGCGGGCAGCCGCCTGAAGGTGGTGTACCAGCCGGTGCGCGACGTGGCGTCCGACACCGTGGTCGGCTACGAGGCGCTGGCGCGTTTCATGACCGAACCGGTGCGCACGCCCGACGTCTGGTTCGACGAAGCCCATACCGTCGCGCTCGGGCATCGGCTGGAAGTACTGGCCATTGAAAAGGCGCTGCAGGGGCTGGCCCAGATCCCGGCCGACGCCTACCTGGCCCTGAATGTCTCGCCCCAGACCATCCTGTCCGGCGCGCTCGAGGCCGTGCTGCAGGGCGCGCCGCTGGGCCGCCTGATGCTGGAAGTGACGGAGCACGAGTCGATTGCCGACTACACCATCATTTCCGCCAGCCTGGGGCGCATGCGCACCGACGGGCTGCGCCTGGCGGTCGATGACGCAGGATCGGGCTACGCGAGCTTTCGCCACATCCTCAAGCTCAAGCCGGATGTGATCAAGCTCGATCAAAGCCTGATCCGCGATATCGACCACGAGCCCGGGGCGCGTGCGCTGGCAGCGGCCATCATCACCTTCGCTGCCGCCACCGGCAGTACCGTGGTGGCGGAAGGTATCGAAACGCCGGATGAAATGGAAGCGCTGCGCGAGCTCGGGGTCACGCGCATGCAGGGCTATCTGCTGGGGCGGCCCGCGCCGCTGCCGGGGGGCGAGCAGGCTACTCGCTGACCTTGCCGCGCAGCGCCTTGGTCTGCCCGCTGCGGCTCTTGCTGTCGAGCCGGCGCGTCTGCGAGCCGCGCGTGGGACGGGTGGGGCGGCGCACGGCCGGCAGCACGGCCACGCCATCGACCAGTTCCTGCAGGCGCCGGAAGGCATCTTCCTTGTTCTGTTCCAGGCTGCGCGACTGCTGCGCCTTGAGCACCACCACGCCTTCCTGGGTGATGCGCTGGTCGCGCAGCGCCAGCAGGCGTTCCTTGATGTGCAGCGGGAGCGACGAGGCGGCAATGTCAAAGCGCAGGTGGACCGCGCATGACACCTTGTTGACGTTCTGGCCGCCGGGACCCTGGGCCCGGATGGCGGTCAGTTCGGCTTCCTCGCGGTTGACCTGGGGCGTGGCTGCCTGAATCACTGCTGGGCCAGCGGCGCCGCGGCCACGTCCGGCAGCTCGTCGGGAATGGCGTGCAGCTTGTGGTAGCAGGCCTGGGCACTGGCCGACAGGCCGCGGAACAGGGCCGGGTCAGTGCTGTCGGCCTGGCCATGTTCGGCCAGGATGCGCACCTTGGCCAGGTAGTCCGACTGCGCCAGCAGCTGGCCCATGGGCGACACCTGCACGCCCTTGCGCGCCCCGGCCTGCTCGGCAATTGCCTGAACGACCGTGTCGGGAAAATGCCATTCGCGCCCGATGCTGCAGCTTAAGGTACGCGCATCGCGCAGCAGGCTGGCGCAGAACATGGCCGAACCGAGCTGGGTGCCATCCTTGTCGGCCTGGTCCATGATGCGCAGCGTGACGATCAGGCCCACGTACTGCACCAGGCCGGCCAGGAAGGCTTCGAACGGGTCAATGCCCATTTCCTCGGCCAGCATGCGGTTGGCCACGGCGCAGCGCTCGCACTGGTCCCAGATGCGCGGGGCCAGGGCACGCGTGTAGTGACCGGAATGCATGTCGATGATGGGACGGAAGGCCACGCTGGTGATCAGGTGGCGCAGGCCCTCGGTCCCGATCAGCATGACGGCATGCTCCACGCTGGTGATGGTGGTGCCGTAGCTGAGCGAGGAACTGTTGGCCAGCCGGATCACGGCCGCCACCAGCACCAGGTCGCTGGAAATGGTGCGTGACAGCTGGGCGCCTGAAAAATTATCGGTGCGCAGGCTTTGCAGCAGCTGCGGGATCAGTCCCGGCATGCGGCGCACCAGGGCGGCGCCGGACTGCTGCGACTTGACGATGGCCGATACCGCGTCCAGCACCTGGGTTTCTGCCGCCGTCAGGTCGAGCGCGGAATCGCTCTCGGTGCCGAACAGCCAGTTGTGATACACGGTGTTGAGGTCATCGCGCTGGTCGAAAGAGGGACCAAAACCGGATGGCGCCGTGCCTGCCGCCGGACGCGGGGGCGGCGCGGGAGGAGGCGCTTCAGCCGTGGCGGAACCGGGCTGCGCGGAGGGCGCCGGCTGCGAGGCGGGGGGTGAAAAGAGCTGCTGCATCCACTTGAACATACGTCCTCACATTGTCTGTCTTGCCCACGCTGCATTGCCGTTCCATTGTAATGGGTTGGCCATGCATTGCAAGCGCATATGTTCGTATGGAAATATTGACCACACTCAATGCTTGCCACTCGTCATCGGATTAGCATGGGTTTCGACAGCCGCGCCCCCGCCCGAGACGAAAGGACAGACATGTACAGCAGCGATGCAATAGCCGCGCACAGTGGCAAGATGGATTTCCTCAGCTTCCAGCTTGGCGGCCTCGATTATGGCGTGGAGTTCCGCAAGGTCAAGGAGCTGCGCACGCTCAAGTCGCTCGAACGCTTCGCCTCGGACGGCACCCTGGTCAAGGGGGTGGCCGTCTCGCGCGGCGTGATCATGCCGCTGGTGGACATGCGCATGGCCTTTAGCGGCCGCAGTGCGCCGCCACGGGGATCGACCGATGTCATCGTCCTGCAGCTGGCAAACTGCGTGGTGGGCATGGTGGTGGACGGGGTGACGGACGTGGTCGGGATGTATCCGGACCAGATCTCGCAGATCCCCGGCGCCGAGGGCGAAGGGGAGTGCGACTACCTGCTCGGACTGGGCGAGGCGGGCGGCAGACGCCTGATCCTGGTGGACATCGACCGGCTCATGTCGATCCGGCGCGACAGCCCGTGCGCCGAGCAGAAGGTGGCCTGAGCGGGCGCTGTGGTGGTCAGGCAGCCAGGCTGTCGAGCTGTTCCTGCAGTGCCATCCATTCGCCTTCGAGCTGCGCCAGGTCCTTGGCGTAAAACGACTGGTCCGCCAGCAGCTGCTTGAGCTTGGCCTTGTTGGCCGCCTCGTAGATGCTCGACTCGCCCAGCTTTGCATCGACCTCGGCCTTTTGCTCGTTGCGCTTGGCGATCTGCTCTTCCAGGCGCTTGATCTTGTTCTCGATCGGCTTCTTGAGCGCGGCCGTCTTCTGGCGCTGCTCGGCGTCGAGCCGCTTCTGTTCCTTGGCATCCTTCTTGTCCGGCGCCGGCGCTGACGGTGGCGCCACGGCCGACGTGGCCGGGTAGGATGTCTTGTTGTCCTTGCCCGCTGCCGGCAGTACCGTGGTGCCCTTGCCAAGCTTGGTCTGGAACAGCCAGTCCTTGTAGTCGTCCAGGTCACCGTCGAACGGCTGCAGCTTGCCGTCGGCAACGATGATGAACTGGTCGGTGGTGGCGCGCAGCAGGTGGCGGTCGTGCGAGACCACCACCAGCGTGCCCTCGAACTGCGCCAGGGCCATGGTCAATGCTTCGCGCGTTTCCAGGTCCAGGTGGTTGGTCGGTTCGTCCAGCAGCAACAGGTTTGGCCGCTGCCATACGATCAGGGCCAGCGCCAGGCGGGCCTTTTCGCCGCCCGAAAAGGGCCGGATGGAACTGGTGACCATGGTGCCGGGGAAGTTGAAGCCGCCCAGGAAGTTGCGCAGTTCCTGCTCGCGCACCGTTGGCGCGATCTTGGCCAGGTGCCACAGGGGCGACTCGTCGTGGCGCAGCATCTCCACCTGGTGCTGGGCGAAGTAGCCGATCGACAGGCCCTTGCCCATGGTGGCGTCGCCCGTCAGCGGTGCCAGTTCGCCGGCAATGGTCTTGATCAGGGTCGATTTGCCGGCGCCGTTCACGCCCAGAAGGCCGATGCGCTGGCCGATCTGCAGCGAAAACTTGATGCCGCGGACGATGGTTTTCTCGCCCACCGTGTCGCCATGCTCGTCCTTGATGTGGTAGCCGGCGTTGACGTCTTCCATCACCAGCAGCGGATTGGGTGCGGCCAGGGGCTCGCGGAACTCGAACGAGAACTCGGCCGCTGCGCGCAGCGGCGCCAGTTCCTCCATCTTGGCCAGCGCCTTCATGCGGCTCTGGGCCTGGCGTGCCTTGGATGCCTGGGCCTTGAAGCGGTTCACGAACGACTCCAGGTGCGCGCGCTGGCGCATCTGCTTTTCCAGCGCGCCGGCGGCCAGGATCATCTGGGCTGCGCGCTGGCGCTCGAAGCCGGAGTAGTTGCCCGAGTAGCGCTTGAGCTTGCGCTCGTCGATGTGGACGATCACGTTGACGATTTCATCGAGGAAGTCGCGGTCGTGGGAGATGATGATCAGGGTGCCCGGGTAGCGCTTGAGCCAGTCCTCGAGCCAGATGATGGCGTCCAGGTCCAGGTGGTTGGTCGGCTCGTCGAGCAGCAGCAGTTCGGAAGGGCACATCAGCGCCTGCGCCAGGTTCAGGCGCATGCGCCAGCCACCCGAAAAGCTGGCCACGGGCTGCTTCATCTGGTCGAGCGTAAAGCCCAGGCCCAGCAGCAGCTGTTCGCCGCGCGACTGCACGGTGTAGGCGTCGGCGTCGGCCAGGGCGCTGTAGATTTCGCCGATGGCGATGCCGTTGTCGGAGGACTCGGGTTCGGCTTCCAGGCGCGCCAGTTCGGCTTCGAGCTTGCGCAGCGTGACGTCGCCGTCGATGGCGTAGTCGAGCGCCGCGCGGTCCAGGGCCGGCGTTTCCTGGGCCACGTAAGCCATGCGCCACTTGGCCGGAAAGTCGATCTCGCCCTGGTCTGCGTGCAGCTCGTTGCGCAGCATGCCGAACAGGCTGGATTTGCCGGCGCCATTGGCGCCAATCAGGCCGATCTTGTCGCCGGGGTTGAGGGTGAGGTCGACGCTCTCGAGCAGCGGCTTGGTGCCGCGCATGAGGCTTACGTTAATAAAACGGATCATGAAGTGCTTTGTATGGTGAGGGTGAAGGTGCTTACTGCGCCCGGAGCTGCTCGGCGGTCAGCAGAAATACCATGTCGTCGCCCGCGCTGGTGGTCAGCCAGGTCAGGCCAAGGTGGCCAAAGGCCGCTTCGGCGTATTCGGCCTCGTTGCCGATTTCGACCATCAGGATGCCCTGTGGCGTGAGGCGCTCGGCGGCGCCGGCCACGATCTTGCGCACCAGGTCCATGCCATCTTCACCGCCGGCCAGGGCAATCTGCGGCTCGCGCAGGTATTCGGGCGGCAGGCGGCTCATGGAGGCGGAATTGACGTACGGCGGGTTGGTGATGATCATGTCGTATTTCTTGGCCGGCACGTTCTGGTACAGGTCCGAGAGAATCGGGTTGACGCGGCCTTCGAGCTTGTAGTCGGCGATATTGCGCTCGGCCACGGCGATGGCGTCGGCAGAGATGTCGATGGCATCGACCACGCTGCTGGGGAAGGCGTCGGCCATCATGATGGCCAGGCACCCGGAGCCGGTGCACAGTTCCAGGATGTTGTCGACGGCGAACGGGTCTTCCACCCAGGGCGAAAACTGCTGGGCAATGAGTTCGTGAATAAAGGAGCGCGGCACCAGCACGCGCTCGTCGACGTAAAAGGCATAGGTGCCCAGCCAGGCTTCATTGGTGATGTAGGCGGCCGGCACGCGCTCGCTGGCGCGGCGCTCGATCACCTGCAGTACCTGCTGCACTTCTTCCGGCAGCAGGCGGGCATCGAGGAAAGGATCGAGCTTGTCAAGCGGGAGCTTGAGCGTGTGCAGGATCAGGTAGGCAGCTTCATCGAGCGCTTCGGCGCTGCCGTGGCCGAAAAACAGCTTGGCCGTGTTGAAGCGGGTGATGGCATAGCGCAGCAGGTCGCGCGGCGTGGTAAACAGGGTCGTGGTCATGGGCGTTCCTTCAGGCTGGTTTGGCCAGCAGGTTTTCCAGCGTGCGGCGGTAGATGTTCTTGAGCGGATCGATGAAACGCACCTCGATGTGCTCGTCGATCTTGTGGATGCTGGCGTTGGGAGGGCCGAATTCTATCACCTGCGGGCACATGCGGGCGATGAAGCGCCCGTCCGAGGTGCCGCCCGTGGTCGACAATTCGGTCTGGACCCCGGTCTCGCCCAGGATGGCCGACGACAGCGCGTCCGACAGGGTGCCGCGCGGGGTCAGGAAGGGCAGGCCGGACAGGGTCCATTGCAGTTCATAGCTCAGCTGGTGCCTGTCCAGGATGGCATGCACGCGCGCTTCCAGCCCTTCGGCCGTGCTGGCGGTGGAAAAGCGGAAGTTGAAGTCAATCGTCACTTCGCCCGGGATGACATTGTTGGCACCGGTGCCGGCGTGGATGTTGGACATCTGCCAGGACGTTGGCAGGTAGTACTCGTTGCCGCTGTCCCACTGTTCGGCCGCCAGTTCGGCCAGCGCAGGGGCGCACTGGTGAATGGGATTGCGCGCCAGCTGGGGGTAGGCGATGTGGCCCTGCACACCCTTGATGACGAGGTGGCCCGAGAGCGAACCGCGGCGGCCGTTCTTGATCATGTCGCCCAGGATGTGGGCCGAGGTCGGCTCGCCCACCAAGCAGTAATCCATGGTCTCGCCACGCTCCTGCAGGCGCTCGCAGACCACCACGGTGCCGTCGGTGGCCGGGCCTTCCTCGTCGCTGGTAATCAGGAATGCGATCGAGCCCTGGTGGTCCGGGTGGGCGGCGATGAATTCCTGGCATGCCACCACCATGGCCGCGATCGAGGTCTTCATGTCGGCGGCGCCGCGGCCATACAGCTTGCCGTCGCGGTGAGTGGGGGTGAAGGGCTTCGATTCCCATTGCTCGACGGGACCGGTCGGCACGACGTCGGTGTGGCCGGCAAATACAAACACGGGCGCCGTGGTGCCGCGCCGCGCCCACAAATTGGTGACGCCGTTCGATTCGATCGTCTCGCAGACGAAACCGAGCGGCAGGAGCAGTTCGATCAGGCGCCGCTGGCAGCCCTTGTCGTCCGGGGTGATGGACGAGAGTGCAATCAATTCTTCCGTCAGGGCCAGGGTAGGGGACATCTTCACTTGAACAGCTCCGCGTACTGGGCGTCGGAAAAGCCGACACTGAAGCTGCCGTCGCGGTCCAGGACCGGGCGCTTGATGACCGAGGGATTTTCCAGCATGAGGGCGAGCGCGGCATCGCCATCGGTGACGGCCGCCTTGCGTTCGTCAGGCAGCTTGCGCCACGTGGTGCCCTTGCGATTGACCAGGACTTCCCAGCCCAGCTGCTGGAGCCAGGCCGCTACGACGGCGTGATCGAGGCCATGCTTCTTGAAGTCGTGAAAGCCTGCGTCAATGCCGTGCGCGGCCAGCCAAGTGCGCGCCTTCTTGACCGTGTCGCAGTTGGGGATGCCGTATAGAGTCGTTTTCATGAATAGCGGTGTGAAGATCGGATAAGCGTGAGCGCGTAGCGGCCCGGGTGCAGCGCACCAGGACCATCAGACACTGTTTTTACAATGCGGGGGAAGCCGACAGGATACCACAGGGCGCCGATGGCGCCGACGCTCAGGGCTGGGGACGGAAGGTGACGACCCGGTAGAGGTAGGTGGCAACGATGATCAGGAGGACCGACTTGGCAATCGGGTCCATGTAATGGCCTACCTGGGCATACTTGTCTTCCAGAAGATAGCCGGCGGCGGTCAGCAGGCAGTTCCAGGCAAACGAGCCGATCGTCGACAGGGCCAGGAAGGGCAGCAGGCGCATCTCGACCAGCCCGGCGGGAATGGAAATGAAGGTGCGGATGGCGGGTACCATGCGTCCGAACAACACGGCTTTGCGGCCGTGTTCATTGAATTTTTCAACGGCGTGATCGAGTTCGTCACCGGACAGGGTGAACCAGCGCCCATGCGCGCTGGCGAATTTCTTGAGCCTGGCGTGGCCGAACTGCTTGCCTGCGTAATACCACGGCAACGCACCGGCAACCGAGCCGAAGGTGCCGGCAAGCAGGACGGCGGCGAGCGACAGGTCCCCCTTGGCAGCGTTGTAGCCGGCCAGCGGCATGATCATTTCGGAAGGAATGGGTGGGAAGATGCTCTCCAGCGCCATCAGCGCGGCAATGGCCAGCGCGCCGTGGGTTGCGACAAATTCGATCAGCCAGTCAATCATGGTCACCTTTCCTGTTAGCGGGCAGCGCAGTCCGTACTTGCGCAAGCCGTTAATGTCAACTCGTCAAGTTGCAGAGTGTAGCAGCGAACTGAGGCGTCCCATATGTGCCGTGCGGCACGGCAGACGGGGATTTCTTGTAGGAGAGATGCGCAAGCGCATTCTATAAGTGAACTGGTTCACATACATGGTCTTTCCGCGGGCGTATAACGTACTTACGGGCGACACTTCATGTATCGCCTCACTTGAAAGGAGCCTCAAAATGAAACTGAAAACTCATGAAAGTGCGTGGATCGGGGGCGTGTCACTTGCAGCGCTGGTTTTGTTGATGGTCTCGTCCGCACTCGGCTAGAAAGCTCCGTCGCGAAGTGCAGGCATTGCCTGCCGCTACCAAAGCGAGAATACTGGACGTTGTCATGATGCCCAGGTTCTTGCTGCGGTTCCCAGAAGCCGTCACCCTCCATCGCTGCGACCCTGGCGGCGTATCATAAAGGTTCCCATGTTTTTCTTTTTTTCAAACAAGCTCGGCTGCCTTGGGTCGATCGTCATTTCCGCTGTCCTGACGCTGCTGGTGCTGCTTTTCTTTGGCGTGTTGTGAACGCTCAGTCAAGCCTTAAGTCAAGCAGCTTGAACGCGCCTGTCTTCTGCGGGTATCCAAGATGTGATTGCGCGAAACGAACGCGTGATGAGGCCGAATCAGCAGGATTTAGAATTGTCATGTTGCCTGGTAATTTCGGGATGTGACGAAAAAAACGGGCCATGCTGGCCCGTTTTAATTGCAGAAACGCGGATCAGGTATTGAGTGTGAATTCCGTGAAATTCGCGCCTTCTTCGTCTTTCTTTTCTTTCTCGTCCTTTTCCTGGGCGCTGTCGGGGCCATTGTTCAACAGCCACAACAGGTTGGTGGCGGAGTCTGCATTGGCCAGGGCTTCTTCCTGCGTCACCAGGCCACTTTTCACCAGCTGGAACAGGGCCGATTCAAATGATTGCGAACCGGGCGAGAGCGACTTTTCCATCGCTTCCTTGATCTGGCTGATCTCGCCCTTTTCAATCAGGTCTGAAATATAGCGCGTATTGACCATGATTTCGACGGCGGCCTGGCGGGTGCCGCCGGCCGCCGAGCGCACCAGGCGCTGCGAGACGATGGCCTTGACGGCCGACGACAAGTCCTGCAGCAGCGCGGCGCGGTTTTCAATCGGATAAAAACTGATGATCCGGTTGAGCGCGTTGTAGCTGTTATTGGCGTGCAGGGTGGCCAGCACCAGGTGGCCGGACTGCGCATACGCCAGCGCCGCGGCCATGGTTTCCTTGTCGCGGATTTCGCCGATCAGGATGCAGTCCGGCGCCTGGCGCATGGAATTGCGCAGCGCCGTATAAAAGCTGCTGGCATCGCTGCCAATCTCGCGCTGATTGACAATCGATTTCTTGTTCTTGAACAGGTATTCAATCGGGTCTTCCAGCGTGAGAATATGCCCGGCGCGCAGTTCATTGCGGTGGTCGAGCATGGACGCAATGGTGGTCGACTTGCCGGAACCGGTGGCGCCCACCAGCAGCAGCAGGCCGCGCTTTTCCATGATCAGATCAGCCAGTACCGGCGGCAGTCCGAGGTCGCCCAATTGCGGAATAATGGCCGGCACAAAGCGAAATACCGCCGAAATGGTGCCGCGCTGACGAAAGGCCGACAAGCGGAAGCGTCCCAGATTGGGTACCGAAATACCCATATTCAGTTCGTTATCCCGGCGCAGCTCGGCCATCTGCTCCTTCGATGCGATTTCGCTGAGCAAGGCGTCGATATTTTCCGGATCGAGCTTTTGCTGGTTAATCGGAATCAGGTTGCCGTTGATTTTGATGTGGACTGGCGAATTGACTGCGAAGAACATATCCGACGCGTTTTTTTCTTTCATCAGCTGGAACAAACGGTCCATAGCCATGATGGTCTCCTCGGATCTCGTGAATCGACTTCTGTTAAATGCCGCGCAGCAGTTCGTTGATACCGGTCTTGGCGCGGGTCTTGGCATCCACCCGCTTGACGATCACTGCGCAGTACAGGCTGTATTTCCCGTCGTCCGATGGCAGGTTGCCCGACACGACGACCGATCCCGCCGGCACCCGGCCGTAGCTGACCTCGCCCGTGGCGCGGTCATAGATCTTGGTCGACTGGCCGATGTACACGCCCATCGAAATGACGGAATTTTCTTCGACAATAACACCTTCAACGATTTCCGAGCGTGCGCCAATGAAACAATTGTCTTCAATGATGGTGGGGTTGGCCTGCATGGGTTCGAGCACGCCGCCAATGCCGACGCCGCCCGACAGATGCACATTCTTGCCGATCTGGGCACAGGAGCCGACCGTGGCCCAGGTGTCAACCATGGCGCCTTCATCCACGTAGGCACCGATATTGACGTAAGAAGGCATCAAAACCACATTTTTTGCAATGAAACTGCCGCGGCGCGCCACTGCCGGCGGCACCACGCGAAAGCCCCCTTTGGCGAAGTCGTCAGCCGTGTAACTGGCAAACTTGGTCGGCACCTTGTCATAAAACTGCATGGTGCCATCCGAGGTCATGACACTGTTGTTTTCCAGTCGGAACGACAGCAGGACGGCCTTCTTGATCCACTGGTTCACTACCCAGTCGCTGCCGCTTTTCTGGGCAACGCGCAGGCTGCCGTCGTCAAGGCCGGCGATGACGTGGGAAACGGCGTCGCGCAGTTCGGCGCTGCCATTGGCTGGGGTGATGTCGGCGCGCTGTTCCCAGGCGGTGTCGATGATGTTCTGGAGTTGTTGGGTCATGTTCGGTAGGGTTGGTTTTCAGGAGTGCTTCAAGGCATTACAAAACTGGACGATCCGCTGGGCCGCTTCCACGCCCTCATCGACCTCGGCCACAAGCGCCATGCGAATGCGGTTGGTGCCCGGGTTGGCGCCATGGGCTTCGCGCGCGAGGTAGCTTCCGGGCAACACAGTGACATTATAATCAACATGCAGGCGGCGGGCGAATTCGGTATCGGTCAGGCCCGTGCGGCGCATGTCGGCCCACAGGTAGAAGCCGGCGTCGGGCAAGGCGACATCCATGACCTGTTGCAGCAAGGGGGTGACGAGGTTGAACTTTTCGCGGTATTTGGCGCGGTTGTCCTGCACATGGGTTTCGTCGCCCCAGGCGGCAATCGAGGCCGCCTGCACGGGCGGGGCCATGGCGCCGCCGCAATAGGTACGGTAGAGCAGGAACTTCTTGATGATGTGCGGGTCGCCTGCCACGAAACCGGAGCGCATGCCCGGCACATTGGAGCGCTTGGACAGACTGGAAAACACGATCAGGTTGGCATAGGGACGCGCGCCGCCGCTGCGGCCGAGCTGGTGCGCCGCTTCCAGCGCGCCCAGCGGCGCGTTGCTGGTGTGGTAAATCTCGGAATAGCACTCGTCGGCGGCGATGACGAAGCCGTGCTCGTCGGCGAGGGCAAACAGCAGTTTCCAGTCGTCCAGCGGCATGGTGGCGCCGGTCGGGTTGCCTGGCGAACACAGGTACAGCAGCTGGACGTGGTGCCAGATTTCCGGCGGCACGCTGGCGTAGTCGCAGCCAAAGTTGCGGGCCGGGTCGGAATTGACAAAATACGGTTCGGCCCCCGCCAGAAACGCCGCGCCCTCATAGATCTGGTAGAAGGGGTTGGGGCACACCACCAGCGGCGTGGGCTGGGAGGCATCGACCACGCAGTGGGCAATGCCGAACAGCGCCTCGCGCGAGCCATTGACGGGCAAGACCTGGGTGGCGGCATCGAGCGGGGGCAGGCCGTAGCGGTGTTCGAGCCAGTGGGCGATGGCGCTGCGCAGGGCATCGCTGCCGACCGTGGTCGGATAGTTGGCCAGGCCCTGCATATTGTGCGACAGCGCCTTCTGGATAAAGGCCGGGGTGGGGTGCTTGGGCTCACCGATGCCAAGGCTGATGGGCGGGTAGTCGGAATTGGGGGTGGTGCCGGCGAACAGTTGACGCAGCTTTTCGAAGGGGTAGGGGTGGAGCTTGTCGAGGTGTGGATTCACGTCAGTACCAGGTTGTCAGGTCGCGGTTCAGGGCACGGGATTGAATCTCATTATAGGCGACATTGGGCGCCTTCGCGCCAGGCGCCCGGGTTCACCCCGGCCCACTCCTTGAACGCATGGGTGAAGGCGCTTTGCTCCTGGTAGCCGAGCAAAAACGAGATGTCCACCAGCGACAGGCTGTCCTGGCGCAGGTAGTCGGTGGCCAGGGCAAAACGGGCCTGGTCCAGCACTTGCTGAAAGCTCGCTCCCGCTTCATTGAGCTTGCGCTGCAGGGTGCGCGGCGACAGGTTCAGTTCTTCGGCAATCGAGGACAGGCGCACCCGGTCGTGGGCCAGGTTTTTGATGATGGCTGCGTGGACCTGGGCGGCGATGCCCTGGTCGCTGCGGCTGCGCTCCTGCAGCAGCGTTTCGGCATGCTGCTGCAGCACCGGGTACAGGCCCACGTCGGCATTGGGCACCGGCCAGGAAAGCAGCTGGGCATGGAAGTGGACGGCGTTGACCGGCTCGCCGAACAGGGGCAGGTCGCCGAAGATGCGCAGGTATTCCTCGCTGCCTGCGTCGCGCGCATGCATGAACTGGATGCGCGAGGACGGCAGGGCCACGCCGGCCAGCCAGGTGGAAAAGACGCGGATGCCCGCGTACACGCTCTCGACCAGGTGGCGGCTCGCGCCCGGGTAGTTGGAAATCCACTGGTACTGCGCCTCGTCCCCGTCCACCACCAGGGCCGAGCGTCCCAGGTCGTGGGCCAGCTGCTCGTAGCGCATGGTTTGCTGCAGGACCTGGCCAAAGTCGCGGCACGACAGCAGGATCAGGCCATACACGCTGTAGGTGCCCAGCTTGACCCGTTCGCCCACGTGCAGGCCGAAGTGCGGGTCGCCGGCCAGCTCGGCGCCCACGGCCAAAAGACGCACGTAATCGGTGGCGGCCAGCGAATCGGGCAGGGTGCCCTGGGCCAGGGCCGGCACCGCGGCGGCGGCGGCCAGCTGCGCGGCATTGACCCCGCGCGCCTGCGCCGCTTCCAGCAAAGGCTGGAGATAGGAGCCGGTCACACGGCGCGTGTCAGTGCGAAGCGCTGGCATGTTTAAGCAAAGATGTTGTCATAAAAGCGCAATACAGAGAGGCGTCCCGGCGGTAACCTTCCCGCCATGGTAACAGGTCAAGTATAACGGGAAAATTTGATGAGACGGTGGAACGGTTGGGGGGACGATGGCATCGATTTTGCCCTGAATGACGAGGCGCTGGCCTTTTTGCAGCAGCGGATCGGCTCTGGCATTACCAGCAGCGACGCCACCCACGCCCAGGCCTGCGCCCAGCTCAAACACACACGGCTGCCGTGGCACCCGCTGGTGAGCGTGGCCCCCTCCGTGCGCCTGGCCAGTGCGCTGGGACAGAGCCTGCCGGACTGGCTGCGCATGCGCCACGGCCGCATCGATACCGCGCCCGACGGCGTGGCCTTTCCTGAAAGCGCGGACCAGGTGTGCGAGCTGCTTGCCTACGCGCGCGCCAATGGCGCGCTGGTGATCCCGTGCGGCGGGGCCACCAGCGTGGCCGGCCATCTCACGGTGCCGCAGGGCCAGGCCCCGGTCTTGAGCATCAACATGACGCGCATGCGGGCCATGCTCAACCTCGATGTACAAGCGCAGCTGGCCACGTTTGAAGCGGGCGTGCTGGGGCCGGACCTGGAAGCGCAGCTGCGCGCGCACGGTTTCACGCTGGGCCACTTTCCGCAGTCGTTTGAGTATTCGACCCTGGGCGGCTGGGTGGTGACGCGCTCGTCCGGCCAGCAGTCGCTGCGCTACGGGCGCATCGAGCAGCTGTTCGCGGGCGGCCGGGTTGAAACCCCTTCCGGGCGCCTGGAGCTGCCCACCTTTCCCGCCTCCGCCGCCGGCATTGATCTGCGCGAGATGGTGCTCGGTTCCGAAGGGCGCCTGGGCATTCTGACCGAGGCCACGGTGCGCATTTCGCCGCTGCCGGAACAGGAAGCGTTTCACGCCGTATTCTTCCCGAACTGGGAAGCCGCGGTGCAGGCCACGCGCGCCATCGCCCAGGCGCGCCTGCCGCTGTCAATGCTGCGCCTGTCCAATGCCGTGGAAACGGTGACGATGCTGACGCTGGCCGGACACAAACGCCTGATCGGCATGCTGGAAGGCTGGCTGCGCCTGCGCGGCTGCGGCGAGGGGAAATGCATGCTGATGGTGGGCGCCAGTGGCAGCAAGGCGGCCGTGCGCGCGGCCATTGCCGGCGCGCTGGCGCTCGCGCGCGCGCAGCGGGGCATCCACGTGGGACGCAAGATGGGCGAAAAATGGAAGCAGAACCGGTTTCGCAATGTCTACCTGCGCAACACGGCGTGGGAGCACGGCTACGCCATCGATACCGTGGAAACGGCGGTTGACTGGCCTGGCGTGACGGCCATGATGCACGCGGTGGAGGATGCTGCGACCCAGGCCATGGCTGCGCGCGGCGAGCGCCTGCATGTCTACACCCACCTGTCGCACCTGTATGCGCAGGGCGCCAGCGTGTACACCACCTTTGTGTACCGCTTGAGCGGCAGCTTTGATGGCGACCTGGCGCGCTGGCGCGCACTCAAGGGCGCGGTGTCGGAAGCGATTGTGGCCAACGGCGGCACCATCAGCCACCAGCACGGCGTGGGCAGCGACCATGCGCCTTACCTGGAGGCGGAAAAAGGCGCGCTCGGGATGGGCGCCATGGATGCGCTGTTCCGCCATTTTGACGCCGAGCAGCGCATGAACCCGGGCAAGCTGGTGGCCGCATGAACGGCGGCTGGGCGCGCGGCTGGCGTGCCGGCATCCCGGCGCTGGCCGAACGCGAATGGGACCTGCTCATCATCGGCGGCGGCATTACCGGCGCCGGCATCCTGCTGGAAGCGGCGCGCCGGGGCCTGCGGGCGGTGCTGGTGGAGCAGCGCGATTTTGCCTGGGGCACCTCCTCGCGTTCTTCCAAACTGGTGCATGGCGGCCTGCGCTACCTGAAACAGGGGCGCTTCGGGCTCACGCGCGAATCGGTCCGCGAACGCAATGCCCTGATGCGCGAAGCATGCGGCCTGGTGGAGCCGCAAAGCTTTGCCTTTGGCGACTACCACGGCGCCAGGCCCGGGCGCCGCATGTTCCTGCTGGGGCTTGCCATCTACGACCTGCTCTCGGGACGGCGCGAGCGGCATTACAGCAGCGTCACTGATTTTCTGATGCTGGCGCCGAACGTGGGACGCGCCGGCCTGCAAGGCGGCATGTCGTACACCGACGCCAAGACCGATGACGCGCGCCTGGTGCTGCGCGTGCTGCAGGAGGCGCGCAGCCATGGCGGCGTGGCTGTCAACTACATGGCGGCCCGCACCCTGATCAGGGAGGGCGAACGGGTGGTGGGGGCGCGTCTCGAGGACGGCATCGACGGCGCTGCGATCGATATCCGCGCGCAGGTGGTGGTCAGCGCCACCGGCGCGTGGGCCGACCAGCTGCGCGGCCAGACCGGCGCCGGCAAGAAGATCCGCCCCCTGCGCGGCAGCCACCTGATTTTTCCTGCCTGGCGCCTGCCGCTGGCGCAGGCGGTAAGCCTGATGCATCCGGCCGACGGGCGCCCCGTGTTTGCCTATCCGTGGGAAGGCGTCACGCTGGTGGGCACCACCGATGTCGACCACAGTGCTTCGCTGGCCACGGAAGCGGCCATCACGCGCGCCGAAGTGGACTACCTGATGCTGGCGCTGGAGTGCCAGTTCCCGCAGCAGGGACTGGGCGACGGCGACATCCTGGCCACGTTCGCCGGGGTGCGGCCGGTGATCGACAGCGGCCAGGCGGATCCGTCCAAGGAAGGGCGCGACCATGCGGTGTGGATGGACCAGGGGCTGCTGACCGTCACCGGGGGCAAGCTGACCACCTTCCGCGTGATTGCGCTCGACGCGCTGCGCCACGCCAGGTCGCAGCTGCCGCACTGGCGCGACGACCTGGCCCCGTGCCCCGTGTTCGCGCCCAGCCCCTGGCACAGCATGCGCGTGCGCGGGACGCAGCGCCAGCGCCTGGAAGGACGCCATGGCGCGGCGGCAGCGGCACTGGTGGCCGCGGCACTGCCGGGCGAGCTGGAACCGATTCCCGGCACCCAGACCCTGTGGGCCGAACTGCGCTGGGCCGCGCGCTGCGAAGCGGTGATGCACCTGGAAGACCTGCTGCTCAGGCGCACGCGCCTTGGCCTGCAGCTGCGCGGCGGGGGCGTGGACCTGCTGCCGCGCATCCGCGCCACCTGCCAGGGCGAACTTGGATGGAGCGATGCGCAGTGGGAGACCAGCCAGGCCGCCTATCTGGCATTATGGAATGCAAACTACAGCCTGCCGACATGACCCACAAGACCATCCTCTCCATCGACAACGGCACCCAGAGCGTGCGCGCGATCTTGTTCGACCTGCAGGGGAACATCGTGGCCAAGTCGCAGGTGCATCTGCAGGCGTATTTTTCGGACCAGCCGGGATGGGCCGAGCATGATGCCCAAGGCTACTGGCATGCCGTGTGCCGCGCGTGCCAGGGCCTGTGGCAGGAGAGCGGCGCCGACGTGACCAGCGTACAGGGCGTGGCCGTCACCACGCAGCGCGGAACGGTGGTCAACCTGGACGCCGATGGCAAGCCGCTGCGCCCGGCCATCACCTGGCTTGACCAGCGCCGCACCGACACCGTGCCGCCGGTCAGCCGCTGGTGGGCGCTGGCGTTTCGCATCGCCCGCGTCAAGGCGACGGTGGACTACTTCCGGGGCGAGGCCGAGATCAACTGGATCAAGGTCCACCAGCCGGACATCTGGGCGCGCACCGACAAGTTCCTGCTGCTGTCGGGCTACCTCAACTACCAGCTGTGCGGCCGCTTTGCCGACTCCACCGGTTCGCAAGTGGCCTACATGCCCTTCGATTACCGGCGCCAGCGCTGGGCCAGGAAAAGCGACTGGCGCTGGCAGGCGCTGGCGGTGCTGCCGCACATGCTGCCGGAACTGGTGGCGCCGGGCGCGCGCATCGGCGTCATTCATGCCGCGGCGGCCGCCGCGACCGGCATCCCGGAGGGTACGCCGCTGATGGCGGCCGCCGCCGACAAGGCGTGCGAAGTCATCGGCGCCGGCTGCCAGGAGCCGCATGTGGGGTGCCTGAGCTATGGCACCACGGCCACCGTCAACACCACCACCACGCGCTACGTGGAGGTGACGCCCTTCATCCCGCCGTATCCCGCCGCCATTCCCCATGCCTACAGCACGGAAGTGCAGATCTTTCGCGGCTACTGGATGGTGAACTGGTTCAAGGAGCAGTTCGGGCACCCGGAGCAGGCGCGCGCGCTGGCCGAGGACATCGCGCCCGAAAGGCTGTTTGACGACCTGGTGGAGGCCGTGCCGGCCGGTTCCATGGGCCTGATGCTTCAGCCTTACTGGACGCCCGGGATCCGGGTGCCGGGGCCGGAAGCGAAGGGCGCGATCATCGGGTTTGGCGATGTCCACACGCGCGCCCACGTGTACCGGGCGATCCTGGAAGGACTGGCTTACGCCCTGCGCGAGGGCAAGGAGCGCATTGAACGGCGCAGCGGGGTGGCAATCACGGAACTGCGGGTGTCAGGGGGCGGCTCGCAGAGCGACGCGGCCATGCAGCTGACGGCCGACATCTTTGGCCTGCCCACGGCGCGGCCGCACATCTATGAAACCTCGGGACTGGGCGCGGCCATTGACGCGGCGGTGGGACTGGGCCTGTATCCGGACTTTGCCACGGCCATTGGCGCCATGACGCGGGTGGGCAAGGTGTTCTATCCGATTGCAGCCAACCAGGCCATGTACGACCAGCTCTATCGCAGGGTGTACCGCAAGATGTATGCGCGATTGCAGCCAATGTACGGGGAAATTGCGGAAATCACGGGCTACCCGCAGCAGCGCTGACAGCCGCGGGCACTGGCCCGCGGCAGGGCGCAATTACAGCTGGGCGGCGATCAGCCTGGCCAGGATGCCGACGCCTTCGCGGATGCGCTCGGGCGGCACGGTGACGAACGACAGGCGCAGGGTATTGGTTTCCGGCTCGTTGGCGTAGAACGGCGAGCCTGGCACGAACGCCACCTTCGCCGCGATGGCCTGGTCAAGCAGCTTCATGGCATCGATATGCTTGGGCAGGGTGACCCAGATGAACATGCCGCCTTCAGGCCGGGTCCAGGTGACGCCGGCCGGGAACGATTCGGCCATGGCGTCGAGCATGACCTGGCACTGGTTGGCGTACAGGGCGCGGATCTTGGGGATGTGCTGCTCGAGGAAGCCATCCTTGACCACGTCGTACACCACCATCTGGGTCAGCTGCGCCGTGTGCAGGTCGGCGGCCTGCTTGGCCAGCTCCAGGCGGCGCACCAGCGGCAGCGGGGCGACCACATAGCCAAGGCGGATGCCGGGGGTCAGCACCTTGGAGAAGGAACCCATGTAGATCACGCCATCCGGATTCATGTTGAGCATCTTGGGGAAGGGCTCGCCCTTGTAGCTCAGGGCGCCATACGGATCGTCCTCGATGAGGGGAATGCCAAGGCGGGCGCAGGTCTCGACCAGTTCGCGGCGCCGTTCGATGGACAGGCTGCGGCCGGTCGGGTTCTGGAAGTTGGGCAGGGCGTACAGCATGCGCGCGCCTTCGGCCACGGCCTCGATGGACGAGGGCACCAGGCCATCATCGTCGGTGGCAACGGACTTGAATTCGGGGCGGTAGACGGAAAACGCCTGCAGGGCACCCAGGTAGCTCGGGGTTTCCACCAGCACGCGGCTGCCTTCGTCAATCAAGACCTTGCCGATCAGGTCAAGCGCCTGCTGCGAGCCGGAGGTCATCAGGACCTGTTCCGGCAAAATCTTGCACGTGTCGGTGGACAGCGAATTGGCAATCCATTCGCGCAGCAGCGGGTAGCCGTCGGTGGGGCCGTATTGCAGGGCGACCTTGCCGTTTTCGGACAGGACCTTGTCAAAGGCGGCCTTCATGTGCTCGACCGGGAAGGTGGCAGGCGAAGGCAGGCCGCCGGCAAAGGAAATGATTTCCGGACGCTGCGTGATTTTCAGGATTTCACGAATGAACGAGCTTTGCAGCTGGCTGGCGCGTTCCGAAAAACGCCATTCGATCAGTTTTGGATTGTCAATTTTCATGCTGTTCTCACAGGGAAGGGGCCGAAGCATACCCGGCCATTATAGAGGACGCTGGATAAGCGCCCTGATGTGAGCGGCGCCGGGTAAGCGCCGCCCGGATCGGTCATCAGGCCAGCTCGGCCACCATTTCAATTTCAATGCAGGCGCCCAGCGGATTTTGCATCACGCCAAAGGCGGCGCGGGCGTGCTTGCCGGCATCACCAAACACTTCGCCGAGCAGGCTCGACGCGCCGTTGGTGACGATGTGCTGCTCGGTAAATTCCGGCGTGGAATTGACCAGGCTGGTGAGCTTGACGATGCGCTTGACACGGGCAAGGTCGCCGCCGCAGGCTTCCTGCAGGGTGCCGAGCAAGTCGATGACGACGGCGCGCGCGGCCTGCTGGCCTTGTTCGGTGGTGACATTGGCGCCCAGCTTGCCGGCGATGACGCTGCCATCGGCATTCTTGGAAATGTGGCCGGACAGGAACACGAGGTTGCCGCTCTGAACGTACATGACATAGGCGCCAACCGGTGCGGCCGGCGCTTTGAGGGTGATATCGAGCGCTTTGATTTTTTCGTAAACGGACATGGGACTCTCAAGGTTTGTGGGTAGACAAGCTGGCATTGTACGTCGGTCGCGGCGGCACTGCCAGCCGCAGCCGCAGGGCGGCGCCTGGCGCCGGCAACGCCCGGGGCCGGCAACATGGTGATCCGGTTCACGGCCCCAGCAAAATCTGTCCAAACACGCTGGCGTCCACATTGCCACCGGTCAGCGGCAGTCCCAGCCTGCGCTGGCCCAGGGTGCCGGCCTCGCTGAGCTGCATGGCCGCCGCCACTGCCGCCGCGCCGGCCCCTTCTGCCAGGTTGTGCGTGGCGCGATAGATAAGGCGCATGGCACGGGCCACTTCATCGTCGGTCACGGCCAGCACATCATCGGCGTAGGCGAGGATGGCCGGGAGCGAGGCAGGATCGGGCTGGCGGCAGGCCAGGCCGTCGGCCAGCACGGTGCTCACGGGCGCCTCCACGCTGTGGCCGGCGCGAAACGCGCGCTGGTAGGCGGGGGCATGGTGCGACACCACGCCCACGATTTTCACCCTGGAGCGCAGAGCCTGGCGGGCGGCAATGGCGGCGCAGATGCCCGAGCCCTGGCCTATGGGTACCAGCAGCAGATCGAGGTCGGGCTGGGCGCGCAGCAGTTCCAGGTAGCCGGAAGCGACGCCGGCCACCAGGTCCGGGTGCCAGGATGGCACCATGTGCCAGCCTTCGCTGGCGGCCACTTGCTGCGCATGCTGGCGGCACGCCTGGAAGTCGTGACCGACTTCGGTCAGGCGCGCGCCCAGGCTGCGCATGGCCGCGTTCTTCTCCACACTGTTGCCGAAGGGGACGAAGATGCGCGCCTCCAGGCCGTGGCGGCGGGCTGCAAATGCCACCGACTGTCCATGGTTGCCGCGGGTGGCCGCCACCACGGTGCGCACGCCCGGTTCGCGCGCGGCCAGGCGCTGCAGGTAGACCAGGCCCCCGCGTGCCTTGAAGGCCCCCAGCGGCGTGTGGTTTTCGTGCTTGAGCCAGGCTTCGGTGCCCAGCGCCGCATTGAGCAGGGGCCAGCTGTACTGGGGCGTGGGCGGCATGGCGGCATACACGGTGGCGGCGGCGGCATCGAGTTCGGCAAGGTCGGGCAGGTACATGGGGCGCTTTCAGGGAACAGTCGGTGTATCCTAGACTTAAAAACAAGTACAGTCCAAGTACACTTTTCCAACTACTTTCATTTACTGTAGCGGTGACATGACCAATACACACCCGGCCCACGCCCTGGCGCCCTGGCTCTCGCGTGATTCAGGGGAAACCCTGATTGACCAGATTGTCCGGTCGGTGGCCGCCCGCATCGACGACAAGCTGCTGCGCGCCGGCGCCCGCATGCCGTCGATCCGCCGCTTTGCCGCCAGCCATGGGGTGTCCCCGTTCACGGTCGTGGCCAGCTACGACAAGCTGGTGGCCATGGGCTATGTGGAGTCGCGCCGCGGCGCCGGCTTCTTTGTGCGCGAGCGTTCGCCCTTAAATACCGGGCAGCGCTCGGCGCCGGGGGAGAACGAGGCGGCAAGCGAAGCGCACCAGCCGCTGGACGTGGTCTGGCTGATTCGCAACATGTTCCGCGCCACGGCAGAGCAGCGCTCGCCCGGTTCCGGTGTGCTGCCGGCCGCCTGGCTCGATGCGCCGCTGGTGGCCAATGCCTTGCGCGCCGTCACGCGCCAGGGTGCGGCGCCCTTGCTCAGCTATGGCACGCCGCAGGGCTTGCCGGCGCTGCGCCAGCAGTTGCAGCGCAAGCTCGCGGAACTGGAAATTGCGGCCGATCCCGCGCAGATCGTGACCACGGTGGGCGTGACGCAGGCGCTGGACCTGGTGGCGCGCGAATTCACGCGCCCGGGCGACACGGTATTTGTGGACGACCCCGCGTGGTTCCTCATGTTCGGCTCCTTTGCCGCGCTGGGGCTGAAAGTGGTGGGCATTCCCCGTCTGGCAGACGGCCCGGATATCGCGCACCTGGCCGCCATGGCGCAGCTGCACCGGCCCAAGCTGTATGTGATCAATTCCGTGCTGCACAACCCCAGTTCCACGTCGCTGTCGGCGGCCAAGGCATTCCAGGTGCTGCGCCTGGCCGGCCAGCACGGCTTTGCCATCGTGGAAGACGATATCTATTGCGACCTGCACCCGGGCAGCGCGGTCCAGCCGGCCACGCGGCTGGCCGCGCTGGACCAGCTCAGCCACGTGATTTACCTGGGCGGCTTTTCCAAGGTGCTCGCGCCCAGCCTGCGGGTGGGCTTTATTGCCACCTCGCGCGACTGGGCGCAGCGCCTGTGCGACCGCAAGATGCTGACCACCCTCACCACCAGCGAAATCGGGGAGCGGGTGGTGCACAAGATCCTGTCCGAAGGGCTGTACCGCAAGCATGCCGACCGGCTGCGTACCCGCCTCGATGCAGTGCGGGCGCGCACCGTGCGCCAGATGGAACAGGCCGGCCTCAGGGTGGGACAGGCGCCGCCGGCCGGCATGTTCCTGTGGGCCGATGCCGGGGTGGACACCAATGTGCTGGCCGAGCGGGCCATGGGACAGGGCTTGCTGCTGGCGCCGGGCAGCCTGTTTTCACCGAGCCAGCTGCCGTCAAGCTTCATGCGCATGAATGTGGCGGCGATGCAGGAGCCAGCCGTGTGGGAATTTTTGCGCCAGGAGCTGGGGCACTGAAGCCGTTGCCTTGCAATAACATCCCTCAACGCCCATAAACATCGCGTATTGACTGGTATCGCCCGATGGCATTTCCGTGTTCCGGATCTGGCCAGGGGCGCCCGATGCTATCACCGTTTGTCGGTCACACGAGCTGATCTATACAAGTCTTTCAACAGTTTACGGAACAAACAACAAAAGTTGTCTATTTTTGTGAATAAATTGATTCTTGAAAATTTTCAAATACACTCGCTTCACTTGCCGGCCCACCAGGCTGGCAAGAAATTGTACGCAGGCCAAAAGAGACTTGCGGCAAATTGGAAACTATCATTTCTTGGAGAAATACATGATGCAAAGTACCTCGATCGCCAAGGCGGTCAAGCTGTTGGTTGCCACCGTTGCAGTTGGTGTCATGGGCAGTGCCGCAGCAGCAGAAGGCACCACCCGCGTGATCGTCAAGTTCAAGGATGGCCACGGTAACGCCAGCATGAAGTCCGCCGTCAGCGCCATGAAGGGCACGGTCAAGCATGAAATCTTTGGCATGAATGCCATGGCCATTGAAGTGCCGCAGCAGGCGCTCAAGGGCTTGAAGAACAATCCGAATGTGGAATACGTGGAAGAAGACCACAAGCGCTATCCGTCCGCGCTGACCAGCCCGTCGACCGGCAACCCCTACCTGCTTGGCCAGGCCGTACCGTACGGCATCAAGCTGGTCCAGGCTGACCTGCTGCCCGACACCAACGCCGGCAATCGCAGGGTGTGCATCATCGACTCGGGCATCGACCGCGCCCATCCAGACCTCAACGGCAACAGCGCCAACATGACGGGCGTCTACGATTCGGGCACCGGCAACTGGTATACCGACCAGAATTCGCACGGCACCCATGTGGCAGGCACCATCGCCGCTGTCAACAACAGCAATGTGGGCGTGGTGGGTGTGAACAGCAACCGCCGCCTGAAGCTGCACATCGTCAAGGTGTTCGGCGCAAACGGCTGGGCCTATTCGTCGACCCTGGCCTCGGCGGCCAACCAGTGCGCATCGTACGGTGCCAATGTGATTTCGATGTCGCTGGGCGGCCCGTCGTACAACTCGACCGAAAACAGCACCTTTGCCAACCTGGCTTCGCGCGGCATTCTCAATATCGCTGCCGCGGGCAATGCCGGCAATACGGCGATCTCCTATCCTGCCGGCTACACCAGCGTGATGAGCGTGGGCGCCGTGAACGAATACAAGCAGTGGGCGTCGTTCTCCCAGTACAACAGCAAGGTGGAAATCGCTGGCCCGGGCGTGGGCGTGCGCTCGACGGTACCGGGCGGCGGGTATGCCAACTTCGACGGCACCTCGATGGCAACCCCGCACGTGGCAGGCGTGGCGGCGCTGGTCTGGAGCTACTTCCCGACCTGCACCGGTGCGCAGATCCGTACCTCGCTCGGCAAGAGCGCCCAGGATCTGGGTACGGCCGGCCGCGACACCAGGTATGGCTTTGGCCTGGTGCAGGCGCGCGCTGCCTATGACCGCATCCGCAACTATGGCTGCGGCGTGTAAGGTCTGTTAGAGGGGCGGCGCCTGCGGCGCCCCTTGGCCGCTCCAGGGGTCCCCTCGCTTGCGCGAGCGGACCCCTGTCTCGTATGGGCATCGAACATGTTTTCGAGAATGCCCGTTCCCTGTGATGAAAAATGCATGCGAACATCTTGAAATCGGCGGGGGGCGGCCGCATATCGCCTCCATCCGTTCAACCTGTCTCATACGAGGACTTACAATATGGCTGTTGCCGAAAAAGAAACTCTTGGTTTTCAAGCAGAAGTGAAGCAGTTGCTACAACTGATGATCCATTCCTTGTATTCCAACAAGGAAATTTTCCTGCGCGAGTTGATTTCCAATGCATCCGATGCGGCCGACAAGCTGCGGTTCGAGGCGATCAACAACGATGCGCTGTACGGCAATGATCACGAACTGAAAATCAAGGTCTCCTTCGACAAGGAAGCAAAGACCATCACCATTTCCGACAATGGCATCGGGATGAACCGCGAAGAAGTCATTTCGCACCTGGGCACTATTGCCAAGTCGGGCACCAAGGAATTTTTCGGCAAGCTCTCGGGCGACCAGCAGGCTGACGCCGCGCTGATCGGCCAGTTTGGCGTGGGTTTTTATTCGGGCTTCATCGTGGCCGACCGCATCACCGTGGAAACGCGCCGCGCGGGCGCGGCAGCCGATGAGGCGGTGCGCTGGGAGTCGGGCGGCGAGGGTGACTACAGCGTCGAAGCGATCGAGAAGGTCAACCGCGGCACCGACGTGATCCTGCACCTGCGCGAAGGCGAAGAAGAACTGCTGTCGGGCTGGAAGCTCAAGTCCATCATCCGCAAGTATTCGGATCATATTTCGCTGCCCATCGTGATGCAGAAGGAAGAGTGGGACGAAGAGAAAAAGGCAACCGTCGCCAAGGATGAGGTCGAGACCATCAACCAGGCCAGCGCCCTGTGGGCGCGCGCCAAGTCCGACGTCACGCCGGAGCAGTACGCTGAATTCTACAAGCATGTGTCGCACGACTTCCAGGCGCCGCTGACCTACACCCATAACCGGGTGGAAGGGCGCAGCGAATACACCCAGCTGCTGTACGTGCCGGCCCATGCCCCGTTCGACCTGTGGGACCGCAACAAGCGCGGCGGCATCAAGCTGTACGTCAAGCGCGTGTTCATCATGGACGACGCCGAGCAGCTGATGCCGGCCTACCTGCGCTTCATCAAGGGCGTGATCGACTCGAACGACCTGCCGCTGAACGTGTCGCGCGAAATCCTGCAGGAGTCGCGCGACGTCAAGGTGATCCGCGAAGGCTCGACCAAGCGCGTGCTGGGCATGCTGGAAGAGCTGGCCAACGCCGAGGAGCAGGAAAAGAAGGACAAGTACGCCACGTTCTGGAAAGAGTTCGGCCAGGTGCTCAAGGAAGGCATTGGCGAAGACGCGACCAACAAGGACCGCATCGCCAAGCTGCTGCGCTTTGCTTCCACCAGCGGCGAGAACGAAGAGCAGGGCACTTCGCTGGCAGACTACATCGGGCGCATGAAGGAAGGCCAGGAAAAGATTTATTACGTGGCCGGCGAAACCTTTGCCGCGGCCAAGAACAGCCCGCACCTTGAAATCTTCCGCAAGAAGGGCGTGGAAGTGCTGATCATGACTGACCGCGTGGACGAGTGGATGCTGTCATTTTTGACCGAGTTCGAGGGCAAGGAGCTGGTATCGGTGGCCAAGGGTGGACTGGACCTGGGCAAGCTGGAAGACGAAGCGGAGAAGAAGGAACACGAAGAGACCGAAACGGCCTATAAGGAACTGGTCGAGCGCATGAAGGCGGCGCTGGGCGAGAAGGCCAAGGATGTGCGCGTCACGTTCCGCCTGACCGATTCGCCGGCCTGCCTGGTGGCGGACGAAAACGAGTTGTCGGGCAACCTGCTGCGCATGCTCAAGGCAGCTGGCCAGAATGCGCCTGACTCCAAGCCGATTTTGGAAATTAATCCCAACCACCCGCTGGTGACGCGCCTGAAGTACGAAAGTGCCGACAGCGCCCAGTTTGGCGACTGGTCGCATATCCTGTTCGATCAGGCATTGCTGGCCGAAGGCGGGTCGCTGGCCGATCCGGCCACCTTCGTCAGGCGTCTCAACGACATGCTGCTCGCCTCGAGCGCCAGGTAATTCCGGCACCTGCAGGGCTGACAGGAGGGGGCCGCGCGGCCCCCTTTTCACGTGCGGCGGGTCAGTCCCGCCCGGGCCCGTGGCCGAGATGCCGGCAGAATGCTTCGAGCAGCTGGTAGCCCTGGTCCCACTGTCCAAGGCCGCTGTCGCCGTTGACATGGCCCTGGCGGCCGATGTCGGTAAAGGCACTGCCCCAGGCATCGGCAAACTGGCGCGCCCGCGCCGCATCGACAAACGGGTCGTCGGCGCTGGCCACGACATGGGTCGGGAAGGGCAGGCGCTCCATGGGGATGGGGGTGAAGCCATTCTTGTCGACCGGGTAGGAGGCGGCCGCCACATCGGCCGGCGCCACCAGGAAGGCACCGGCGACCTGCAGCTGCGAGCCCGAGCTGGCCCAGTGCGCCACGGTGATGCAGCCAAGGCTGTGCGCCACCAGCAGGGGCGGACCCTCGCAGCGGGCGATGGCAGCGTCAAGTTCGGCCACCCATTCGGCGCGTTCGGGATTGTTCCAGTCGCGATGCGCCACCCGCACCCATTCGGGGTGGCGCTGTTCCCACAGGCTTTGCCAGTGCTGGGGGCCCGAATTCCACAGCCCCGGTACGGTCAATACATTGCACTCCATCTGTTCTCCTGATTGCTGCCAAGTTGTTGGCCCATTCTACGGCCTCTCGAATATTTGAGCCGCCGGGGATTAATTTTGAATCCACAAACGTTTTCTATTCGTAAATGGAGACTTGGAGTTGGCGAAACGTCACTTTCTGCGCACTAAAGACTTTGCATTTATAATCTTTTTCATAAAAATTGTGCTTTTCATTAAGCTTTTGCACCCATGACCGACGCCGCCAGAACGCGTTCCATCCTCATCGTTGAAGACGACGAGAACATTGCCGAGCTGCTTAAGTTCCTGATGGAGCGCCAGGGCTACGAGGTGCACCTGCGCACCGATGGCCACACGGCCCGCACGTTCGTGGAAACGGGAACGGCATTGCCGTGCCTGGTCCTGCTCGACGTGATGCTGCCGTTTATCGATGGCTTTGAACTGGTCAAGCTGATACGTCGGCGCGAAGGCTGGGGCGCGGTGCCGATTGTGATGTTGACTGCCAAGACCATGGAAGCCGACATCGTGCGGGCGCTCGATGCGGGTGCGAATGACTACATCGTCAAGCCCTTTCAACCCAATGAATTGATGGCGCGTGTACGGCGCTATCTGAAAGCAGCATGATGCGAACTTTTCTTGCGGCAGCCGCCGCCTTGTCATTATCTTTGTCCGCGCTGGCGGGCGAGCCGGGGCGCGGCACCGGCGGCAGTACCACCGTGGGCGTCGGCCTCTCCGGTGAAACCCTGGGTGACGGTGTATCGGACTGGAGCGAGCGCTCGGTGCGCGTGCGGCGCGACTTCGAGCGGCGCAAGCTGGTGGAAGCGGGGGTGGCCAGTACGCGCCGCTTTGGCCTGTCGGACCGCCAGGTCAACGGCACCGCCGTGTGGCCCATGGGTGAACGGTTCACCGGCAGCGTGGACGCGTCCTACAGCGGGACCCATCGTATCCTGCCGCGCCATGCCGTTGGCGCGGCCCTGCAGTATGAATTCAGGCCGGCCTGGCTGGTGCGCGGCGGGGCCCGGACCACGCGCTACGCCGAAGCGCGCGTCAACCAGGCATCGCTGGCGCTGGAACACTACTTCAGCGACTACGGCATGACCGTGTCCTGGCTGCCGACGCATGTTTTCGGCGTGACCGCGCACAGTTACGCGCTCCAGGGCGCGTGGTACTACGGTGACCGCGACGCGGTCAGCCTGACCCTGGCGACGGGCCGCGAAGCGAGCACGATCGAGCGCGGCATCGTGGTGCTGGGAAAGGTGGAATCGCTCGGTATAGGCGGGCGCCACGTGCTCTCGCCGGCCTGGTCGGCCAACTACGGCATCAGCTACACGCGCCAGGCCGGCCTGTATACCCGCAAAGGATTGAGTATTGGCCTGGCTTACACATACTGATCCCTTCCTGCGCGCTGCGCTGTGGATCGGGCTGGCGGCGACCGGCCTGATCGCGCTGCTGATACTGCAGATTGCCCTCCTGCGCCTGCGCCTGCTGTCGCGCCGGCGGCGCAGCGCGCAGGTGGTGGCACGCTGGCGGCCCGTGGTCAATGCGGTGCTCTCCGGTGAACGTCCACGCGATCTGCCCGGGCTGGAGCGCGCCGAGGAGGCCGATTTTTTCAAGCTATGGCTGCACTTCCAGGCCAGCCTGCGCGGCGAGGCGCGCGCTGCGCTCAACTGGCTGGCCACGGACTTGGGCTGCGAACAGATCGCACTGCGCCTGCTGGCGCGGGGCGATCGCGGCGAGCGCCTGCTGGCAATCCTGGTGCTGGGTCACCTGGGCCGCGCGGGAGCCGGGCTGCGGCTGCAGGAAACGGCCTTGTCTAGCGACCGGCTGCTGGCGGTCCACGCCTCGCTGGCGCTGGTGCAGATCGATCCTGCGCTGGCAGCGGCATCGATGGCGCCGGGACTGGTGCACAACCCGGCATGGCCCGTGCGCGAAGTGGTGACGGTGCTGCAGGGAGCGCGCGAACAGTGCGCGTCGGTCATGCATGCGTTGTTGGCGCGCTGCGACGCCAGCGCTTTGCCGCGCCTGCTGCAGGTAATGGAAGGCTTGCGCGTCGCGGTGCCGGGCAAGGACCTGCAACGGCTGCTGGCGCATGAGTCGGTGGAAGTGCAGATTGCAGTGCTGCGCATGGTGTCGGAACCCGCCGCGCGCGAGCCGGTGCTGTCGATGCTGGGCCACCAGGACTGGCGCGTGCGCATGCATGCGGCCAAGGCGCTGGGCCGGGTCGGGAGGCGCGAAGATGTGGCGGCGCTCACGCAGCTGCTGTCTGACCGTGAATGGTGGGTGCGCTACCGAAGTGCCCAGGTGATTGCGGGCCTGCCGTTTGTGCAGCCGGACGACATGCGCCAATTGGCGCAGGCCGCGACCGACCGCTTTGCCGGCGACATGCTGCGCCAGGTCATGGCGGAAGGCGCGATGGCCGCATGAATAACAGCCTCATCGTCGATGTCGTTACCTGGTTTGTCTTCGCTTATTTCATTGTTCTGAATGGCGGCTACCTGACGCTTAATCTGCTGTCGATCCTGTCGCTGCGCCGCAGTGAGCACAGGCGGGTGCTTGACGAACTGCCGCAGGCCTATTCGGCGCTTGAAATCCCGATCAGCATCCTGGTACCTGCTTATAACGAGGCCGAGACCATTGCCGCCTCGGTGCGTTCGCTGCTGCAGCTGTCGTATTCGGAATTCGAGATCGTGGTCATCAACGATGGCTCCAGGGATGGCACGCTTGACGCACTGAAGGCGGAATTTTCGCTGCAGGCGTTCCCGGAAGCGCTGCGGGTGCAGATTCCGACGCAGGCGGTCAAGGCGGTGTACCAGTCGGCCGATTACCCCAATCTGCGCGTGATCGACAAGCACAATGGCGGCAAGGCCGATGCGCTGAACGCCGGTGTGAATGCGTCGCGCTATCCGCTGTTTTGCGGAGTCGATGCCGATTCTATCCTGCAGCGTGACAGCCTCCAGCGCGTGGTGCGCCCCTTCCTGGACGACAGTACCATGGTGGCCTCGGGCGGTACCATTCGCATTGCCAATGGCTGCCAGGTGACAGGCGGCTACCTGACCCAGGTGGGCCTGCCGTCCAATCCCTGGGCGCTGTTCCAGGTCGTGGAGTACCTGCGCGCGTTTCTGTTCGGACGCCTGGGCTGGTCGGCCATTTCGGGGATGCTGATCATCTCCGGCGCCTTTGGCCTGTTCCGCAAGGACGTGGTGGTCATGCTGGGCGGGTACCGGCCCAATACCATTGGCGAGGATATGGAGCTGGTGGTGCGCATGCATCGCGTGCTGCGCGCGAGGAAGCAGCCCTACAAGATCGAGTTCGTGGCCGATCCGGTTTGCTGGACCGAGGCGCCGGAAGACCGCCACGTGCTCCGTGCGCAGCGGGTGCGCTGGCAGCGCGGGCTGTCGGAAAGCCTGACCTCCAACTGGGGGCTCATGTTCAGCCGCAATGGCGGCGTGCCGGGGTGGGTGGCGTTTCCGTTCATGGTGCTGTTCGAGTGGCTGGGGCCCATCGTGGAACTGGGGGGCTACATCTTCATGGTGTTCGCGGTCTGGTTTGGACTGGTGTCGTGGGATGCGTTTGCGCTCTTTTTGTTTGTGGCCATCGGGCTGGGGATTTTGCTGTCGGTGTCGGGGTTGCTGCTCGAAGAGATGTCGTTTCATATTTATCCGAGCGGGCGCCATCTGCTGCGCCTTGGCGTGGCCGTGGTGCTGGAAAACTTTGGCTATCGCCAGCTCAATAGCTGGTGGCGGCTGGTGGGCCTGTACAAATGGGCTGCGCAGACTGAATCAACATGGGGCACCATGACGCGCAAGGGAAGCTGGCAGAACAGGCAGTAGTTGCTGGCGGTAGCGGGGTGCGGGCAACTGGCGGGGGACGCCTTGCTGGCCGCGTTTGGCCGCTAACCACTGGCTGCCACTGGCTGCGAACCACTGGCTGGGAACAGCTGCCGCGAACAGCTGACTCGAGCACAGCCCGCTCGGATAATTGGCTCAACGAATTGGCTCAACCAATTGGCTCAATAAACGGGCTCGAACAACTGGCTGCGAGACTGGCCGCGAAATTGGCTTGGAAACCGGTTGTCAATACTCGCTGCGAACACGGGCTGCGAACGCAGGCAGCGAACACTTGCGAATACTCTTTGCGATCACTGGTTGCGATCACTGGTTGGGATCACTTGCGGCGATTACTGGCCGCGAACACCGGTTGCGGACATTGGTCAGGAACATAGTCCGCGAAAATTGACTTTGAATCTTCTGAGAACATCCGGCTGAATAGCAATGGCCGAAGAAAGCAATTGAGTGGGAACCAATCGGCTGAAAACAATCGGCTGAAAACAAGTGGCTGAAAACAAGTGGCTGAAAACAAGTGGCTGAAAACAAGTGGCTGATGAGATTTGGCCGATAACAATCGGATGCCATCATATGGCTCGCTACAGATGAGCCGTCCTAATCTCCCTGCCGCAATTTGTTCCCGCTTCTGCAAGTTTTTACTGGCAGCAGCGGTATCGGCAAAATGCTGCAGGTCCTTGGACTCGTTTTTGCTCGTGCGGCGAGATTCCTGCTGAGCCTGTTCGTACAGCGGAACCCTTGCGCCACCATCCGGTCCAACATGTAGTTCTGGTAGTCCCGCATCCTCATATTCACGGGAGACGAGCATGTTTGAGCCCAAGCTCTTATACATCGAACCAAACACCCGCGCTGCGGTGTTGCGCATGCTAAAGGCGCGTCGCGATAACCGCAGTCTGGCAGAAGTGGTCGAGGAAACCCTGCAAGCATGGCTGGAACGGGCCAGCTGCCAAGACCCGCCCGCCGCCCAGGAAGCGGCGCGCGGCTACCAGTGGAAAAGCCTGTTCCTCCCCAACGGTACGCTGGTGCGCTTCGACTATCGGCGCCAGACCTACAACGCCGAAGTACGCGGCGACAGGCTGATGTACATGGGCAGGTCCTATTCGCCGCGCGCGCTGCTGCTTCACGTTACCGGCACCGTGCGCAATGCCTGGCGCGAGCTCTGGCTGCGCGGTCCTGATGATTTTCGCTGGCATCTGGCGGACACGCGGCGCTATCTCCTGCGTCGCACGCCAACGGGACGCCGACCGCGCGGCGTGGACGCTGCGAGCTATTACTTGAAGCACATCTTGGGATCGCGCGGGCGCACACTAGATACTTCAGCATCAGAATGCCATGATGCCAATGAAAGTGGCCCTGGCGATTTGGGAGCTGCGGCCGTATTCGAGGATGCCGATTTTCCTGAAGATGGCAGCAGCTGCACCAATCCGGATCAACCGGGCAGCAGTCTCTGCGGCACCGAAAAAAAATCGTGCAGCAGCCCGCTGGACCAACATGAAGACCGCATCGGCCAGGCACACGGCACGGCCGCCCAGAGCCCTGTCCAACCTCGGCGCTCCGAAATGACTCCCGCGCCTGGGTCGCCGCTGCGCTCTGGAATGCTGGTCATGGGAGGTCCATGGGAAAACAATTCCCGCGCAGGCAGGCTGGGTTCATTCCTGTATCGGGACGACATCGTAAGAAAGGACCAGCCGGACCTCACCTGGAACCGGGGCGGCGGTTGGCATGCCCACGCAGGCCGGGCCGGGCCGCGCGACCGACGCCATTGCAATTACCTCAATGGATTGATGCAATCAAGGACAGCGCCGATCGCCAGTCCCACATCTGGTCCCGGTCCGGAGCCTGGTCCCGGTCCTGTTCAAGGTGCTGGTCATGACGCGGGACCGGAAGCCAGGCTCGGGCTGGGTCCGAGTTCTAGTCCTGGTGCCTATCCCGATGCTGGTGCTGGTTCTGGTTCTGGTCCTGGTCCTGGTTCTGGTCCTGGTCCTGGTGCTGGTACTGATTCCGATACCGATTCCGATACCGATACTGGCTGGTGCTGGTCCTGACGCCGTTCCCAATACAAACCCAATCACGATCCCGGCGCCAGCCCCTGCGACCGCGCTACAGCGCTGTGCGTAACGCGAACAGTTCCGGGAACAACACCACGTCGAGCATCTTGCGCAGGTAGCTCACGCCCGCCGTGCCACCCGTGCCGGTCTTGAAGCCAATGATGCGCTCCACGGTCGTCACATGCCGGAAGCGCCAGAAGCGGAAGGCGGTCTCCAGGTCCACCAGCTTTTCGGCCAGCTCGTACAATGCCCAGTGCTGCGTCGGGTCCTGGTACACGCCAAGCCACGCGGCCTTAACCGATTCGTCGTGGCGGGTGGGCTGTGTCCAGTCGCCATTGAGGCGTTCCGGCGCAATCGCAAAGCCGCTGCGTGACAGCAGCATGACTGCCTCGTCATACACCGACGGCGCATTGAGTTCACGCTCCAGAATCGCATGGGCTTCCGGAGCTGTGGAGTGAACGGTGAGCAGGGAAGGGTTTTTATTCCCTAAGATGAATTCCAGTTCGCGGTACTGATACGACTGGAAGCCCGACGACGCCCCCAGAAACGGTCGGATCGCCGTGTACTCCGGCGGCGTCATGGTCGCCAGCACGTCCCAGGCATGCACCAGCTGGTCCATGATGCGTGCCACGCGCGCGAGCATCTTGAAAGCCGGGGGCAGCTCGCCCGCGCGCAGGTTCACGCGCACGGCCTGCATTTCATGCAGCATCAGCTTGAGCCACAGTTCACTGGTCTGGTGCTGGATGATAAAGAGCATCTCGTTGTGATTGGGCGAGCGCGGATGCTGGGCATTGAGGATCTGCTCCAGGCCCAGGTAGTCGCCATAGCTCATCGCCTCGCTGAAATCCATCTTGGCGCCGTGCCAGCTCATTGGGCACTTCTGTTCGTCGGACATGGGTTTGCCTTTCAAGTAACGGCGCTGCGCTGCGCGGTCACATCGTAATCCTGGTGGTCGAGGATGTGCTGGAGGATCTCCACGGCGTCCCATACATCGGCAAAGCTGGTGTACAGGGGTGTGAAGCCGAAACGCATGATGGCCGGCTCGCGGTAGTCGCCAATCACGCCGCGTGCGATCAGCGCCCGCATCACTGCGTAGCCATGCGGGTGGGTGAAGCTGACCTGGCTGCCGCGCCGTGCATGCTCGCGCGGGGTCACCAGCGCCAGAGGATGGCCGCCGCAGCGCGCCTCCACCAGCGTGATGAATAGGTCGGTCAGGGCCAGCGACTTGGCGCGAATGGCGTGCATGCTGGTCTTCTCGAATATCTCCAGCCCGCACTCGACCATCGCCAGCGACACCACCGGCTGCGTGCCGCACTGGGCGCGCCCTATGCCCTCACACGGCGCGTACTGAGGCGCCATCGCAAACGGTGTGGCGTGACTCCACCAGCCCCACAGCGGCTGGTGAAACCGATGCTGGTGCCGTGCAGGCACCCAGATAAACGCGGGCGCACCGGGGCCGCCATTCAAATACTTGTATGTGCAGCCAACGGCCATGTCGGCGCCGGCCGCATGCAGGTCCAGCGGCACGGCGCCGGCTGAATGGGCCAGGTCCCACACTATCAGCGCACCCTGGGCATGGGCGTGGGCCGACATGGCAGCCATGTCATGCTGGTAGCCGGTGCGGTAGTTGACATGGGTGAGCATGACCAGCGCGGTCTCGCTGTTAATGGCAGATGTCAGCTCGTCCACCGAGTCGACCAGGCGCACCGTGTAGCCGCGGTCGAGCCATGTGGCCAGTCCCTCTGCCATGTAGATGTCGGTCGGGAAGTTGCTGCGCTCGGTGACGATCACACGCCGGCCAGCGTGCTCGCCCGCCGCCTGCATGTGCAGCGCCGCCGCCAGCGCCTTGAACAGATTCAGCGAGGTGGTGTCGCCCACCACCACTTCCCCAGCTTGTGCGCCCAGCAGGGGAGCGAGGCGGTCACCGAGCCGCTTGGGCATGTCGAACCAGCCGGCGCTGTTCCAGCTGCGGATCAGGTCCGTGCCCCACTCCTGGGCGATGACTTGCTGGGCGCGCGGCAGGGCAGCACGGGGCATCGCGCCCAGGGAGTTGCCATCGAGGTAGATGACGCCCTCGGGCAGGGCAAACAGCTGGCGCAGGGGTGCAAGCGCGTCGTCGGCGTCACGCGCCAGACAGTCGTTACGGGTCATCATGGGCCTTAACATACTTGAAGCCTCAAATACTTGAGGGAAGGGCAGCAGTTTAACAAGTTTTCACCTGACAGTGACAGGATAGGCGCCATCATCAGGGTGCAGGTCGAATCCCTGTCTGAAATGATGTCTGCTTTGTAAGCAATGCCGCCCACAGTCCGCGCCCGAATTTTTTCTAAATTTTTTTGAAAAGTGCCCTAAAGTTTTCGCCACCCGCACCGTTACCGATTCAGACAGGCGGAGAAGGGCTTCAAAAATATTTTGAAATTACCCTCAAGTTCTCCGAAAGTTTGACGTAACCGGTACAGGACGACGAAAAAGCCACTATTTTTTCCGTGCGTGCCGGCGTAGTTCCTACAGAAAATCATCGCTCATTCCGCCCTGTTATCATAGGGGCGCGACAATGATCCGTCAGGGTTTGTCAGACAAACTCCTACGGCGCTATCTCGTTTACTCGTACCTGAAATACAGCCGGCGACCTATTCCTGATTTGTTGCCTCAGGTCCAGAATGTATCTCATCGGCAATAGGACACGGCGTCCGGAACGGTGCCGACACTAACGGATTCTAGGAGATGGACATGACTGCGAACGATATGATGGCTGAAATTCGGGATGCCAACCTCAGCTACCTGATGCTTGCGCAACAGATGATTCGTGCTGACAAGGTCACTGCGATTTTCCGTCTTGGCATCGGCGCCGAAATTGCCGACCTGATCGAAAACATGAGCAATGCCCAGATCCTCAAGCTCGCCGGCGGCAACATGATGCTGGCCCGCTTCCGCTTTGACGACGGCGCCATCCTCTCCATGCTGACCAATTACAACAAGGACCGGGTGCTGGCCCAGTCCCACGCCGCCATCCTCATGGCTGGCCAGCCAGTCGAAGAAATTGCTTAAACGGACATCGCTCAGGTTGTCCCTGGCGGGGCAGCGTGCATAATCAGGGCCATCGATCCTTAACGAAGCGCCAGCGACGGAGAGCGCGTTCATGAGCAAAAAAAGTGTGGTGACGGAAGCGCAGGAAATTCAGCTGGCGATCGAACTGATCCAGCTTGGCGCCCGCCTCCAGCTGCTCGAAACCGAAGTGTCCCTGTCGCGCGAACGCTTGATCAAGCTGTACAAGGAACTCAAGGGCGCCTCGCCGCCCAAGGGCATGCTGCCGTTTTCCACCGACTGGTTCCTGACGTGGCAGCCCAATATCCATGCTTCACTGTTCATCAATATCCATAAATTCCTGGTCGACCATGCCGGTGCCACCGGTATCGAAGCGGTCATGAAAGCCTACAAGCTGTACCTCGAACAGATGCCGCCCGAGCCGGGCGAGGAGCCGCTCCTGTCGCTCACGCGCGCCTGGACCCTGGTGCGCTTTTTCCACAGCAAGATGCTGGCCATGGCCACTTGCAAGAAATGCCAGGGCAAGTTCGTGGTCAATTGCATGGACCTCAATGCCGACTACCTGTGCGGCCTGTGCCACATGCCTTCCCGCGCCGGCAAGACCAAGAAGTCGCGCGATGCGGCCGCGGCGGGCAACGACGCGTGAGGCGCCTCCCGGTTCCCATGCGCGAGGGCAGGGCGTGAGCCTTGCCCTTTTTCGTATCTGGCGCGCCCCTGCCGTGCAGGCGCTGCTGCTGCAGTGCGCCGCCTTTCCGCTGACCCTGCTGTGCGTGTATGCGCTGGCGCGCGCGGGACTGCCGGTCGGCGACGTGACGGTGGCACTCGTGCAAGGGGGGCTTGCCGCTTCGCTCACGCGCTGGCGCGGCCTGGCCGTGTGGTGGATCGGCATCGAGCTGGTGTTTCCCCTGGCGCTGGTGCAGGCACTGACCCTGGCCATCCCGCCGGCCGTATTCCTTGGCCTGTTCCTGTTCCTGCTGGTCGTGTACTGGTCCACTTTCCGCACCCAGGTGCCGTATTACCCGTCCGGGCGCCGCGTGTGGGACGAGGTGGCGCAGCTCTTGCCCGCTGGGCGCCCGGTGCGCGCCATCGACATTGGCAGCGGCCTCGGCGGGCTGGTGCTGGAACTGGCGCGCCGCCGCCCCGATGCCCGCGTCGACGGGATCGAACTGGCACCCCTGCCGTGGCTGATCGCGCGCCTGCGTGCGCTTGCCATGCCTGGAAAACGGGTCCGTTTTCTGCTTGGCGATTATGAAGCATTGGACTTTGGCCAATACGATCTGGTGTTCGCCTACCTGTCGCCGGCAGCCATGAGCGCCCTGTGGCACAAGGCGGCGCGCGAAATGAAAACAGGCAGCATATTGGCCAGTTATGAATTCTTGATAACGGAAAAAACGCCGGATCTTAGCATTGTGCCAAAGGGCCGGGGACCATCGCTTTATGTATGGCACTTTTAGGCGACAAACCCGGCGTTTTCCCTTGCCCGGCACGCATTTGCAAGCTATTGTAGTTACCGTACGTAAATTAATTGCGCCCGTCGTTGCCGATCTTTTGGCATTTTGCATACCTTGTTTTCAGTATGAAAATGTTGATCGGGCACCGGGCCGTTTTCACTTGGGGAGTCAGCGCTTTTGTTAGTCATTGTCGGATACATCATCGTGTGTGTGTCGGTGTTCGGCGGCTTCGCATTAGCCGGCGGCCACCTGGCCACGCTGTTCCAGCCCATCGAATTGCTCATGATTGGCGGCGCGGCGCTGGGCGCATTTTTCGTCGGTAACAACGGCAAGGCAATCAAGGCAACGATGAAGGCTTTGCCTTCGCTGTTCAAGGGCTCGCGCCACACCCGGGAACTGTACATGGAAATGATGTCGCTGCTGTTCGACGTCCTGTCCAAGGTGCGCAAGGAAGGCTTGATGTCGATCGAAGGCGATATTGAAAAGCCCGAAGACAGCCCCGTGTTTTCCAAGTATCCGGGCGTGCTAGCCGACCACCACATCGTCGAATTCATGACCGACTACCTGCGCCTGATGGTGTCCGGGAACATGGATGCCTTCCAGATCGAAAACCTGATGGACAATGAAATCGAGACCCACCACCACGAAGGCGCCGTGCCGGCCCACGTGATCGCCAAGCTGGGCGACGGCCTGCCGGCATTTGGCATCGTGGCCGCGGTGATGGGCGTGGTGCACACGATGGAATCGGTGGGCATTCCCCCGGCCGAACTGGGCATCCTGATCGCCAAGGCGCTGGTGGGCACCTTCCTCGGCATTTTGCTGGCCTATGGCTTTGTCGGCCCGCTGGCCAACCTGCTGGAACAGAAGCTGGAAGAAGAAGCGAAGATGTTCCAGTGCGTGAAGGTGACCCTGCTGGCCAGCCTGAACGGCTACGCGCCGGCGCTGGCGGTGGAATTCGGACGCAAGGTCTTGTACTCGACGGAGCGGCCAACCTTCGCCGAGCTGGAAGACCATATCAAGAAGTCCAAGGCCAAATAAGGTTAAGCAAGGCCGGTTAAACCAGGCCGAGTCGGTACCAGACCAAGAACGAGCACGCAAGAAAAGAGCGAAGGTGCAAGCCATGAACAATCCACGCACGATGCGCTGCCGGGGTGCCTATGTCCGATGAGGGAATGCGCCCGATTATCGTCAAGCGCATCAAGAAGGGCGGCGGCGGCCACCATGGCGGCGCCTGGAAGATCGCGTACGCCGACTTCGTCACGGCCATGATGGCCTTCTTCCTGCTCATGTGGCTGCTCGGCTCGACCAGCAAGGGTGACTTGCAAGGCATCGCCGAATATTTCGACAATCCGCTCAAGGTGGCCATGTCGGGCGGCTCGGGCAGCGGCGACAGTTCGTCCGTGATCCAGGGGGGCGGCGCGGACCTGTCGCGCCGCAACGGCCAGGTAAAAAAGGGCGACACGGCGCCGGAAAAGAAAACCTACGACCTCAAGGCGGCCAAGGCCCTGCTCGAGGCCGAGGAAGCGGGCCGCCTGAAGGCACTCAAGGCCAGGATCGAGGCGACCATCCAGGCCAACCCGCTGCTGCGCAAATATGAAAAGCAGCTGCTGCTCGATATCACCAGTGAAGGCTTGCGCATCCAGATTGTCGATGAACAGAACCGTCCCATGTTCGCCACCGGCAGCGCCAGGCTCAATGATTACACGGCCGAGATCTTGCACGTGATCGGGATGGTGCTCAATGAAGTGCCGAACCGGGTCGGCCTGTCGGGCCATACCGATTCAACGCCCTACATGACCGACACCGGCTACAGCAACTGGGAACTGTCGGCCGACCGCGCCAACGCGTCGCGCCGGGCGCTCGTCATCGGCGGCATGAGCGACGCCAAGATCCTGCGCGTGGTCGGTCTGGCATCGGCCGCGCACCTGGACCGCAAGGACCCGTTCAATGCCATCAACCGCCGCATCAGCATTATCGTGATGAACAAGCGCACCGAGGAAGCGGTGCTGCGCGATGGCGCCTCGCTTGACGTGCCGGGCGAACCGGCGGCCGCGGCCCAGGCGCTGGCGCCGCTGGCCCCGGGCAAGCCCGGCGCGCCAGAGGCGCAGCCCTGAACGGCGCTTATTGGAGAACCCGCATGACCAGAAAAAAAATCCTCGGTTCGCATGTCAAGCGCCTGCTGTCGGGCGTCTCGGACCACGGCAAGCGCCATCTGACCGAGGTCGAGACCGACCTGGTACAGACCGAGCTGCTGCTCGAGGAAGCCATCGACAAGCTCACCACCAGCTTCATGGCCATCCATGCCGCCGTCGGCGAACGCCAGGAAGCGATCGACCTGCTGCTGGCCGGCGGCACGCCCAGCGCGCAGCAATGTGCGCACCTGGGCGCCATGGCGGGCGAAGTGGGCGCGCACGTGAACACGGCCATCACGAGCATGCAGTTCCAGGACATGACGAGCCAGCTGATCGACCGCACCATCAAGCGCGTGACCGGCCTGCGCGCCTTTCTCGGTACCCTCGGCGCCCATGGCGCTGCGGTGGCTCCCGAGAGCGACAGCGAGGAAATCGTGGAGCTGCTGGGCAAAGTCAGCATGGCGCTGGCGATCCAGTCGCTCGAACTGCGCAGCGTGCTGCGCAAGGCAGTGACCCAGCAGCACATGGAAAGCGGCGACATCGAACTGTTCTGACGGCGCCCATGGTCGCAGCGTCAGTCCACTTATTAACAAGGGCATGTGCCCGGAACTACCCCAAGCAGGAGCAATGATGGCTAAAACAATACTCGCAGTCGACGATTCCAGTTCCTTGCGCCAGATGGTCGCCTTCAGCCTCAAGGCCGCCGGATATCTGGTGGTGGAAGCGGTCGACGGCCAGGATGGCCTGGAAAAGGCAAAGCTGCAGTCGGTCGACCTGGTGCTCACCGACCAGAACATGCCGCGCATGGACGGCCTGACGCTGATCAAGCATCTGCGCACGCTGCCGACCTATGAAAAGACCCCGATCCTGATGCTCACCACCGAGTCGTCCGACGAAATGAAGAACAAGGGCCGGGCGGCCGGCGCCAACGGCTGGCTGGTCAAGCCTTTCGACCCGCAGCGCCTGATCGAAGTGGTCAAGAAGGTCATCGGCTAAGTGCCGGGAGCACGAGATGCATCGAGAAATTGACGGAGCCCCATCATGACGATCGATATTAGCCAGTTCTTTCAGGTCTTCTTCGATGAAGCCGAAGAGCTGCTGGCTGAAATGGAGCGGCTGCTGCTGGCGGTCGATGTGAGCGCCCCCGACGCCGAAGACTTGAACGCCGTGTTTCGCACCGCGCATTCGGTCAAGGGCGGCGCCTCCACCTTCGGCCTGACCGACATGAGCGACGTCACCCACGTGCTCGAGTCGCTGCTCGACCGCATCCGCAAGGGGGAGATGGCGCTCACCGGCGAACACGTCGATGCCTTCCTGGCGGCCAAGGACATTCTCAAGATGCAGCTCGACGGCCACCGCAACGGCGCCCCCGTGGACCAGGATGCCGTTGCCAACGTGCGCATGATGCTGCAGGAGCTGTCGCAGGACGTGGTGCCGGTGGCAGCGCCGGCGCCATCGTTCGTGCAGGCTGCCCCGCGCGCCAGCGTGGGCCCGGGCGGACGGCGCTACCGGGTCGAACTGCCGCCGCTGCCGCAGCGCGACATCAATGCCCTGGTGGCCGAACTGGGCCTGCTGGGGCGCGTGTCGCTGGTGCCCATGGGCGGCGAGCGCCACGCCATCATCGTCACCACCCACGAGTCGCTCGACGACATCGTGGCCATCTGCTCGTTCGTGCTCGACCCGGCCGACCTGAAAATGTTCGAGGCCCCCGCGCTCACGCCCGAACAGCGGGCCATCGAAGACCAGGCCCGCGCCAAGGTGGAGAACGAGCAGGGGTATGGCTTTTTCGACGCCGTCGACGAAGCGCTCTCGCCCGAACCGAGCGACGAGGACCGCGGCTACGGCTTCTTCCAGCCGATCGAGATGATCCGCGCCGCCGCCGGCATCGTCGATGCGGCGCCGGCCGACCCCCGCCCGGCTGCCGCCGCGCCGCGCATCGAGCCGCTGGAAATGAACGAGCCGCTGCTTGACAGGAAGGGCGGCAAGAAGGATGACAAGGCCGCCGCCAATGCCGAATCGTCCTCGATCCGGGTGTCGATTGAAAAGGTCGACCAGCTGATCAACCTGATTGGCGAACTGGTGATCACCCAGGCCATGATCGAGCAGCGCAGCGACGGGCTTGACCCGATGGTGCACGAGCGGCTGCTGGCCAGCGTGAGCCAGCTGACCAGAAATACGCGCGATCTGCAGGAAGCGGTCATGTCGATCCGCATGATGCCGATGGATTTTGTATTCTCGCGCTTTCCGCGCATGGTGCGCGACCTGGCGACCAAGCTTGGCAAGAAGGTTGACTTCATCACCCACGGCGCGGCCACGGAACTGGACAAGGGCCTGATCGAACGCATCGTCGACCCGCTGACCCACCTGGTACGCAACAGTATCGACCATGGCATCGAGCTGCCGAACGCCCGCGTGGCCGCCGGCAAGACCGAGGCCGGGCGCCTGTTCCTGTCGGCCGGCCATCAGGGTGGCAATATCGTCATTGAAGTATCGGACGACGGCGCTGGCCTGAACCGCGAGCGGATTCTGGCCAAGGCGGCCCAGAACGGCTTGCCGGTGGCCGACACCATGAGCGACAGCGAAGTATGGCAGCTCATTTTCGCGCCCGGCTTTTCGACCGCGGAAACCGTGACCGATGTCTCCGGGCGCGGGGTCGGCATGGATGTGGTCAAGCGCAATATCACGGCCATGGGCGGGTCGGTGGAAATCCGCTCGGCCAAGGGCTTTGGCACCACCATTTCCATCTCGCTGCCGCTCACCCTGGCCATCCTCGATGGCATGTCGATCCGCTGCGGCGATGAAATCTACATCCTGCCGCTCGGCTTCGTGGTCGAATCGCTGCAGCCGGCGCCAGAAGACATCAAGGAAGTCGCCGGCCGCGGCCGCGTGATCAAGGTGCGCGGCGACTACCTGCCGCTGGTGCCGCTGCACCAGATGTTTGGCATCGTGCCGCGCCACACCAATCCCTGCGACGGCATTGTCGTCATCCTCGAGTCGGACGGGCGCAAGTGCGGCCTGTTCATCGATGAACTGGTGGGGCAGCAGCAGGTGGTGGTCAAGAACCTCGAATCGAATTACCGCAAGGTGACCGGCATTTCCGGCGCCACCATCCTCGGCGACGGCGGCGTGTCGCTGATCCTCGATGTGTCGGCCCTCATGCGCTCGTCGCGCCAGCTGGCCGACGACGCCGTTTCCTTACCCTAGCTCCCAGGTATTACGCAACACTTCACTCATTATTGAATAGGATTTCATCATGTCCATGACCATGCAATCGTCCAAGTCCGGTGACGCCAAAGAAGGCGCCGGCAGCGAATTTCTGGCCTTTACGCTCGGCTCGGAAGAGTACGGGATCGATATTCTCAAGGTGCAGGAAATCCGCGGTTACGAAGCCGTGACCCGCATTGCCAACGCCCCGGAATTCATCAAGGGCGTGATCAACCTGCGCGGCATCATCATTCCCGTGGTAGACATGCGCATCAAGTTCAAGCTGGGCACGCCCGTGTACGACCAGTTCACGGTTGTGATCATCCTGAACATCGGTGGCCGCATCATGGGCATGGTGGTCGACAGCGTCTCGGACGTGACCACGCTCACGCCCGACCAGGTCAAGCCGGCCCCGGAAATGGGAACCGCCTTCAATTCCGACTATCTGGTGGGACTGGGCACGGTCGATGAGCGCATGCTCATCCTGATTGATATCGACAAACTGATGTCCTCAGGCGAAATGGGCCTGATCGACAAGATCGCTGCCTGAACGGGGCGGCAGGCGAAGCAGGAGAAAACATGAACTTGCGCAACTTTAAGATCGGCACCCGGCTGGCCATCGGCTTTGGCAGCATCCTATTGATCCTGGTGGCGATGGTGGTGCTGACCAACGTCCTCAATTCCCGGAACAAGAGCAATCTGCTCGAGCGCCTGAACGAAGCGACGGTCCAGAACCAGCAGGTGGGCGCCATGAAAAGCGCGATGCTCGAGAGCGGGATCGCCATGCGCAACATCGGCTTGCAGTCGGACATGGAGCTGATGCAGAAGGAACAGGACAAGGTCAAGGCCCAGGCCCGCCGCTACGCAGAAGCGCGCTCCAGGCTGCAGGCCATGCCGCTCGACGAGAACGAGAAAAAGGTGCTGGCCGATATCGCCGCCGTCGACCGCCAGCTCGACACCGCCTTCCAGGAAGCCAGTGCCCAGGTACTGGCCTTCAATACCGAAGGCGCGACCAAGATCATCTCTAGCCGCATCGACCCGCTCAACAGCCAGGCGCTGGCCCATCTGAACCGGCTCGAGCAGCTGGCCGACAGCGCCACCCGCGCCACGCTGGCCGAATCGGTGCGCGCCGACCGCCAGCTCCAGAGCGTGCTGTATGCCCTCGGCCTGGCCGCCGTGGTCCTGGGCGTGGTGCTGGCGCTGGTCATCACCCGCACCATTGTCGCCCCCCTGCATGGCGCGGTGAAGGTGGCCAAGAAAGTGGCCTCGGGCGAACTGACGTCCCAGGTCCAGGTACAGGGCAGGGATGAGACGAGCGAACTGCTGCAGGCGCTCAAGGACATGAACGAGAGCCTGTCGCGCACCGTGGGCGAGGTGCGCACCGGGACCGACCTGATCACCACTGCCTCGCAGGAAATCGCCTCCGGCAACGCCGACCTGTCGGCCCGTACCGAGACCCAGGCCAGTTCGCTGGAAGAAACGGCCAGTTCAATGGAAGAGCTGACCAGCACCGTCAAGCAGAATGCCGACAATGCGCGCCAGGCCAATCAGCTGGCCGTGTCGGCCTCCTCGGTGGCGGAAAAGGGCGGCTCGGTGGTGGCCGAAGTGGTCGACACCATGGGCTCGATCAAGGAAAGCTCGCGCAAGATTGTCGACATTATCGGCGTCATTGACGGCATTGCCTTCCAGACCAATATCCTGGCCCTGAACGCGGCGGTGGAAGCGGCGCGCGCCGGGGAGCAGGGCCGCGGCTTCGCGGTGGTGGCCTCCGAAGTGCGCAGCCTGGCGCAGCGCTCGGCCGGCGCGGCCAAGGAAATCAAGGCCCTGATCGGCGACTCGGTCGACAAGGTTGATGCCGGCAGCAAGCTGGTGGACGAAGCCGGCCAGACCATGGACCTGATTGTCACCTCGATCCGCCAGGTGGCCGACATCATGGGCGAAATCACGGCCGCCACCCAGGAGCAGAGCAACGGCATTGAAGAAGTCAACCGTGCCATCACCCAGATGGACGAAATGACCCAGCAAAACGCCGCGCTGGTGGAGCAGGCCGCCGCTGCCGCCGAGAGCATGCAGGAGCAGTCCGGCAAGCTGGCGACTGCCGTGAGCATTTTCAAGTTAAATGGCGATGAACAGCGCCAGGCAGCGCCGGTGCGGCCTGCCGCGACGGCGCCGGTGCGTCCGCCCGCGCGTGCGCGCAGGGTGGCCCAGGCCGGGCCGGCGCCGTCGGCGCCGCCGGCTCCTGCCACCGCCCGCCCCAAGAAGCTGGCAGCGGCAGCACCGGCGGACGACTGGGAAGAGTTCTGACCAGTGTTTTACCTGGCTCCGGCCCGGCCACGGCCCGGCGCTGCAGGGCAGGCAGCGCTGTGGCCCCGGGCCACGCTCGATCAACACAACAAGGTACCCGCAATTGAAATCTGAAACGGTCAAGGAATTCGACTTCACCCGGGGTGACTTCGAACGCGTGCGCGTGCTGATTTACCAGCGCGCCGGCATCTCTCTGGCTGACAGCAAGCAGGAAATGGTCTACAGCCGCCTGGCGCGGCGTCTGCGCGCCACCGGGATTGCCAGCTTCGAGCGCTACCTCAACGAACTCGAAGGCGGGCGCCTGGGCGAAGAATGGGAGTCGTTCACCAACGCCCTGACCACCAACCTGACCTCGTTCTTTCGCGAGGCCCATCATTTTCCCCTGCTGGCCGAGCATGTGCGCGCCAGGCGCGACGAGCCGCTCACCATCTGGTGCTCGGCCAGTTCGACGGGCGAAGAGCCGTATTCGATCGCCATGACGGTGTGCGAAGCGTTCAACACCCTCACGCCCAAAGTGGAGATCATTGCCACCGACATCGACACCAATGTGCTGGCGGTGGGCGAGCGCGGCGTGTACGCCATCGACCGCATCGACAAGATGGCGCCCGAACGGGCGCGCCGTTTTTTCTTGCGCGGCAAGGGCGAGCAGGAAGGCATGGTGCGGGTGCGCCCGGAACTGCGCCAGCTCGTCACCTTCAAGCACCTGAACCTGCTGGCCGACAAATGGCCGCTGACGGGCCCTTTCGACGTCATCTTTTGCCGCAACGTGATGATCTATTTCGACAAGGCCACCCAGCGCAAGATCCTGTCGCGCTTTGTGCCGCTGATGAAGCCTGATGCCCTGCTGTTTGCGGGCCACTCCGAGAACTTCCTGTACGTGTCCGACGCGCTCAAATTGCGTGGCAAGACAGTGTACGAACTCGATCCGCGCCGTGTGCCGCGCGACAGGCAGTGAAAGGATCGACCATGGCTCTCGACGCTAAAGAACACTTCGCCACCAACATCTATTACGACCGCACCTTTGACTGCGACGCGGCCAAGATCCTGCCGGGCGAGTACTACTACACGGCCAAGGACATGCTGATCGTGACGGTGCTCGGTTCCTGCGTGTCGGCCTGCATCCGCGACCGCGTCACGGGCCTGGGCGGCATGAACCATTTCATGCTGCCCGATGGCGGCAACGACACCAACAGTCCGGTGTCGGCCTCGATGCGCTACGGGACCTTTGCCATGGAAGTGCTGATCAACGACCTGCTCAAGTCAGGCGCCCGGCGCGAGAACATGGAAGCGAAGGTATTTGGCGGCGGCGCCGTGCTGCGCGGCTTCACCGCCATCAACGTTGGCGAGCGCAATGCGGCGTTTGTGATGAATTACCTGAAGACTGAAAAGATCCGCGTGATGGCCGAAGACCTGAACGATGTCCATCCGCGCAAGGTGTATTTTTTCCCGCGCACCGGCAAGGTGCTGGTCAAAAAGCTCATGCAGGCCCACAACGACACGCTGGCGCGGCGCGAACTCGATTACGCCAGCCGCCTCAAGGTCGAGCCGGTGGGCGGCGCGATCGACCTGTTCTGAAAGACTGAAGATGACTATCAAGGTACTGATCGTGGACGATTCGGCGCTCATTCGCAGCGTCATGAACGAGATCATTTCGCGCCAGCCGGACATGGAAGTGGTGGGCGTGGCGCCCGACCCGCTGGTGGCGCGCGAGCTGATCAAGCAGACCAACCCGGACGTGCTCACGCTTGACGTCGAGATGCCCAAGATGGATGGCCTGGATTTTCTCGAAAAGCTCATGCGCCTGCGGCCCATGCCGGTGGTGATGGTGTCCTCGCTGACCGAGCGCGGCTCGGAAATCACCATGCGCGCGCTGGAACTGGGGGCCGTGGAATTCGTCACCAAGCCCAAGATATCGATCCAGAGCGGCATGCGCGAATACGCCGACCTGATCGCCGACAAGATCCGCGCCGCGTCCAAGGCGCGCATCAAGCCGCGCACCATCGCCAGCGGACAGCATGTGGCCAGCGCGCTGCCGCAGCTGCGCAATCCCCTGACCTCGTCGGAAAAGCTGATCATCATTGGCGCCTCGACCGGCGGCACCGAAGCGATCCGCGAGTTTCTCATGCAGATGCCGTCGGACTGCCCCGGCATCCTGATCGCCCAGCACATGCCGGAAGGCTTCACCACCTCGTTCGCGCGCCGCCTCGATTCGCTGTGCAAGATCAGCGTGCGCGAAGCGGCCGGCGAGGAGCGCGTGCTGCCCGGGCATGCCTACATTGCGCCGGGCCACTCGCACCTGCTGCTGGGCCGTTCCGGCGCCAACTATGTGACCCGGATCGAACAGAGCGAACCGGTCAACCGGCACCGCCCGGCGGTGGACGTGCTGTTTCGCTCCGCGGCCCAGGCGGCAGGCAAGAATGCCGTGGGCGTGATCCTGACCGGCATGGGCAAGGATGGGGCGGCCGGCATGCTCGACATGAAGCAGGCCGGGGCCTACAACTTCGCCCAGGATGAAGCCTCGTGCGTCGTGTTTGGCATGCCGCGCGAAGCCATCGCCGTGGGCGGGGTGCACGAAATTGGCGCGCTGACCGATCTGCCTGGCATGGTCCTTGGCTATCTGGCAACGCAAGGCAGCCGGGCGTTGCGTGTTTGAACGGATTCACGTGATTTCACCGGCGCTTTGTTCGCTCTGCAGCAACAAAAATGCTATCCTTAAGTCTGCTTGTGCAGTCTATCAATAACCACAGTAAGAGAATCAACGGAGTAATTCATGGCTGATCCAAAGATGCGTTTTTTAGTGGTTGACGATTTCTCAACGATGCGCCGCATCGTCCGCAACCTGTTGAAGGAACTGGGCTACTCCAACGTCGATGAAGCTGAAGATGGCGTCATGGCTTTGCAAAAGCTGCGCAGCGAGCCATTCGATTTCGTGGTGTCGGACTGGAACATGCCGAACATGGATGGCCTGACCATGCTGCAGAACATCCGGGCCGACCCCGCCCTGGCCAAGCTGCCGGTGCTGATGGTGACGGCGGAAGCGAAAAAAGAGAACATCATCGCCGCGGCCCAGGCCGGCGCCAACGGCTACGTGGTCAAGCCCTTCACGGCCGCCACGCTGGACGAAAAGCTCAACAAGATTTTCGAGAAACTCGAAAAAGTCGGAGCGTAAGGTGGGCGCTGCGAGCACCGGCGCGACCGCCTTGCCGGAGGAGTCGGCGGTGGACATGGCCACGCACGACGAATTCCTGAGCCGCATCGGCCACATGACGCGGGCGCTGCACGAAAGCCTGCGCGGCCTGGGACTCGACAAGCTCATCGAAAAGGCTGCCAGCGACATCCCCGACGCCCGCGACCGGCTCGATTACGTTGCCCGCCTGTCGGAGCAGGCCGCCCAGAAGGTGCTCAATGCCACCGACGCGGCCGCGCCCCTGCAGGACCGTATCGAAAGCGGCTCGGCCGATCTGGCGCAGTCGTGGCAAGCCTTGCTCGATGCGCCCGCCGGCGACGAGCAGGCCTGGCGCGCACTGGCCGCACGCACGGTGGCCTCGATGCAGCAGACGCGCGCCGACACGGCCCAGACCAGGGCCTACCTCATGGACATCATGATGGCCCAGGATTTCCAGGACTTGACGGGGCAGGTGATCACCAAGGTCACCACCATTGCCCAGGACCTGGAAAAGCAGCTGGTGCAGATGCTGGTGGACTACGCGCCGGCCCAGGTCAAGCGCGAGCTTGACAATGGCTTGCTCAATGGCCCGCAGATCAATCCGGTGGGCAACCATGACGTTGTCTCCAACCAGGGCCAGGTCGACGATTTGCTCGACAGCCTGGGTTTCTAACGGCGCCGCCGGCGTGATTACACGCTGGCAGCGGCAGCGATATTACTTAGCGATTTTAGACAATGCACGAAACAAATTTTATCGTCCGCGAACCGCTTCTCGATCCCAAACAGCGTGTGATCGGTTATGAACTGTCGTGGCAGCAACAACAGAACCAGCAAGTGACCGATGCCGACCTGGAAGCCCTGATCGGCTTCGTGGCGGAAAACGTCAATCATGAAGAGCATGGCTGGCTGTTGCGTGACAAAAAACTCTTTCTCGACGCGGTACCGGACATGCTCTCCACGGACGCCCTGTTCGCCATGCCGCCGGAAAAAACCGTCCTGACCATGAAAGCGTCGGACCTGGCCGATCCGGACACCCTGTCTGCCGTGCAAGGCTTGCGCGCCGGCGGCGTGGGCATTTCCATCCGCGATGGTGACTTGAAGCACCTGGGTGCGAATCTGGCCATGAGCGCCTCGCACATTGAAGTGCGCTTTGCCGGCGCCGACGTGGCTGGCCAGGCGCGCAGCCACGCGGGCGCCCAGCAAAATGGCGTACGCATGGTGGGCCGCCCGGTTGAAACCTGGGAAGACTTCGACGCCTGCGCCGCGCTCGGCTATGACGCCTTTGTCGGCAAGCTGCACCTGACGCCGCGTCCCGGGGCGCCCGTCAAGGGCATGAATCCGGCCCAGACCATCATCTTGCAGCTGATGCAGATGGTGCAAAAGAACGAAGACATTCCCAAGATCGAGGCCGTGCTCAAGCGCGACCCGGCGCTGTCGTACAAGATGCTGCGCTTCATCAACTCGGCCGGTTTCGGCGCCACGCGCGAGATCCAGTCGCTGCGCCAGGCCATCACGATGATGGGCTACGCGCCGATGTACCGCTGGCTGACGCTGCTGCTGGCCACGGCCAGTACCAGTGGCTACTCGCCGGTGCTGATGGAAACGGCGGTGGTGCGGGGGCGGCTGACGGAACTGCTGGGAATCAAGGCCCTGCCGCGCAGCGAAGCGGAAAACCTGTTCGTGGCGGGCATGTTCTCGCTGCTGGACCGACTGCTGGGTCTGCCGATGAAGGAAGTGCTTGACACCATCCAGCTGCCTGATGAAGTGGTGCGGGCGCTGCTGACGCGGGGCGGCATGTATGGTCCCTACCTGGCGCTGGCCGAAGCGTGCGAACTCAATTCCAACCTGGTGGCCTCGCTGGCCAAGAGCCTCAACATCGACCCGGTTGACGTCAACAAGGCGCACCTGTCGGCGCTGGCGTGGGCGCAAAACGTGACCACCTGATCGGGTGGAAACGCCACGAAAGCCAGGCTTCGCAAGAAGTGCTGGCTTTTTTTGCGGCCTGAACGGCACCATCATCCCGAAACAATTTCCCCCAACCAGGGTCAGACCACTTAAACGCGCAAAAATCAATTTCCTAACGCCAGGGTCAGACCACTTAAACGCGCCAAAAACAATTTCCTAACGCCAGGAAAATAGGCTTGAATGCGCGGGAATCAATTTCCTGGAACCTGTCTTTGCTGAATAGCCGGAAAAGCCAGGTCAAAACTGGCGGGCAGGCAAGCGCGGTAGCGCGCCAGATTGCCATGCAAGGCCAGATCATATCTCCGGGTAAATGAATGAGTAGCGCTCGCGCAATTCTCGCCGGTTTTTGATGAGCCGGGACAATTGATTTCGGCCCGTTTAAGTGGTCTGACCCTGGCGAGGGGAAATTGATTTTGATTCGTTTAAGTGGTCTGACCCTGGTGGTGGGAAACTTAATGGGGTAGAGTTGCGGCCCATTCCGGGTCTAGATGAACTGGATGCCCACGCCCCACAACAGATACAGCGCGGGCGCACCAAGGAGGAGAGCGCGCACGAGGCGGACCGTGCGGGCAGACGCTGTCAGGGCCACGCGGTTGGCGCAAAGCAGCGCGCCGGCGATCACCGCTCCCAGCGCCGGCACCAGCGAGAGCAGCAGCGTCATCTGCTTGCCCAGGGTGCAGCCTCCCTCGAAATTGCTCTGGCAGGGCGTGAACACGTCCAGGGCCATGCGCACTACCCAGTAGGCACAGAGCGCGTAAAGCGCCGCCAGGAGCAGCACGGCAAGCCAACTGAACAGCCGTTCAGCCTTGGCCACCTGGCCAGGTGAGGCTGGCGTCATCAAATTTCGAGGTTGTCGATCAGGCGCGTGGTGCCCAGCTTGGCCGCCGCGAGCACGACCAGCGGGGCGCCCTGGGCCAGGTCGCCCGCCGTCGGCGGCTGCAGGTCAATGCGCTTGCGGATGGAGATGTAATCAGGCTTCCAGCCGCGGCCGGCCAATTCTTCCATGGCCTTGTGCTCGAGCTGGAATACGTCCAGATGACCCGCCCGCACTTCGCCGGCGACGGCGTTGAGCACCTGGTACAGCGCAGGCGCTTCGGCACGCTCGGCATCGCTCAGGTACATATTGCGCGAGGACAGCGCCAGCCCGTCTTCGGCACGCCAGGTTTCGGCGGCGATGATTTGCGTCGGCAATGCAAACTGGCGGCTCATGTTGCGGACCATCATGAGCTGCTGGTAATCCTTCTTGCCGAAGACGGCGACCTTCGGCTGCACGCAGGAAAACAGCTTGAGCACGATGGTGGTCACGCCGGTGAAAAAGCCGGGACGGAACTCGCCTTCCAGGGTGTTGCCGAGGTCGTCCGGAGGCCGCACCCGGAATTCCTGCGGCTCCGGGTACAGATCTTTTTCCGTCGGCGCGAACAGGACATAGACCCCTTCCTTTTCCAGCTTTTCGACGTCGGCCTGGAAGGTGCGCGGGTATTTGTCGAAGTCTTCGTTGGGCCCGAACTGGAGACGGTTGACGAAGATCGACGCGACCACCGGGTCGCCGTGCTTGCGCGCCAGGCGCATCAGCGACAGGTGCCCTTCGTGCAGGTTACCCATGGTCGGCACGAAGGCGGTACGCAATTGCCCGCTCAGCTGGTCGCGCAATTCTTCAACGGAAGAGATGATTTTCATTGGGTAAATCCTGGGTAAGGGTAGGGGGGCGGCAAATTTAAGCGGGAGAATAGGCCAGGCGCACGTAGATCGGTGCAAATGGCTCGGCCTGGGTAATTTCTATCAGGGTTTCCTTGGCCAGTTCCAGCATGGCGACAAAGTGGACCACGACGATCGGTACCCCATGCTGGCCTTCGAACAATTCGCCGAATTCGACAAAGCGTGACGATTGCAGGTGGCGCAGGATGGCCGTCATGTGTTCGCGCACGGACAGTTCTTCGCGGCTGATGCGGTGATGCTGGACCAGGGTGGCGCGCTTGAGCACGTCAAGCCAGGCTTGCTGCAGATCGGCGGGTACCACCTCCGGCCAGGTCGGAGTATTGCTTTGCTCGATGAAGAGCTGGGGCCGCACAAAGTCGCGCCCTTCCTGGGGCAGGGCGTTCAGGTCGTGGGCGGCCAGCTTGATCTGCTCGTAGTCGAGCAGGCGGCGCACCAGTTCGGCGCGCGGGTCGCCCGCCTCTTCATCGTCGCTCTTGCGCTGGGGCAGCAGCATGCGCGACTTGATTTCGATCAGCATGGCGGCCATGAGCAGGTATTCCGCGGCCAGCTCCAGGTTGTGCAGACGGATCTGGTCCACATACTTCAGGTATTGCAGGGTGACCTGCGCCATCGGGATGTCGAGGATGTTGAAGTTTTGCTTGCGGATCAGGTACAGCAGCAGGTCAAGCGGGCCTTCGAAGGCATCCAGGAAGATTTCCAGCGCGTCCGGGGGAATGTACAGGTCGCTTGGCATGCGCAACAGCGGCTCGCCATACAGACGGGCGATGGCAGCATCGGCAGGCGGTGCGGCATCGGCAGGCGGTACGCCAGCTGCCGCCTCGGCCATCGCATCGGCTGCGTCGGCCGCCGGGGCATCGATCACGGCAGTGTCAGCGGACCCGTCGAGCTCGCCGGGCGGGGCGCCGGCCCCCTGGTCGGGCACCATGGCTGGGCGGGGCGCTTACAGCTTGTTCTGATACACGTAGGCTTGCTGCTTGACGCGCGACGCGTTGCGGCGATCGAGTTCATCGAGCGTCAGCGGCGCTTTGTCCCACAGCAGGGAACGGCCTTCCTGCTGGCCTTGTTCAATGGCCGGATTCTTCGCCTTGAGCTCGGCGATGAAGCGCGTGTGCTCCGATTCATACATCGAATGTTGTTTGGAAAATTTCATAATATGAGAAGTTAATGCGATGAACGCTATTTTACCGCAGTGCGGCATGGCGGCACCGATTGGCGGGCGGCGCCGTCACACCGCCGTACGCGGTGCGGCAGCGCTGCCTGCTTAATCCGGGTGCAGGGCGTTGAGCTGGCGCGCCACGATGTCGTGGTTGAGCCACAGCACGGGGCCGATCTGCTCGGCGGCGCCGTGGAACATCAGGGGGCCGGCCGCTTCCAGTACCAGCGCGCTCAGGTGGTCGGTAATGAGGGCCTTGCGGTCGCTGTGCAGCCTGGTGATTTCTTCGGAGGTACCGATCATGACCTCAGCCAGCGCCGGGGTATTGTCCATGGGCCAGGCGCCAAAGTCGCGGAAGCTGGCGCTGGTGGCGTCGTTGTTGTAGGTTTCAATCATGTCGATGATGGTTTGCAGGGCCACGCCTTCCTGCAGCAGGGCCTGGCAGGCATCCCACTGCTGCTGGGCCCACTTGCCGCCGCCTTCGCGCTTGAGCGCCGACAGCAGGGGGAACAGCGACAGTTCCACGCCCACGAAGATGTCGGAGGAATTGGTGCGGATTTCCGGGCAGTTGAAGACAGTGGCGTGGATGCCCTGCGCCCAGGCGGCCGAGGCCACGCTTTCCAGGCGCATCTTGGCGTAGCCCTGGGTGTAGTTGGTGTACGTTTGCCACTGGTACTTGCCGTCGATCAGGATCTCGGTGCCATGGTAGCCATAGGCCGTGTAGCGGGCGCTGCCGCCGGTGGCTTCCATGCGCGCGCGGATGGCGGCGCTGGCGGTGATGAGGTGGCCCAGGGTATTGGCGGTGACTTCATCGAAGTTCATCAAGATCAGCTTGCCCAGGTCGCTGTCAAGCAGGGCGCGCGACGACATGAAGCGCTCGCCGCGACCCTTGTAGATGCGGTTGGCGATGGCCAGGAAAGCCTTGATGCGGGGAATGCCGCCGGCCATGGTGTGGGCGAAAAAAACGTTCTTGCCGTCCGGGATCAGCTTGTCGATCTCGGCCATGACGGTGGCGGCGGAGCTGGTAAAGCGGCGCACGCCGGCTTCGCGGCAGCGCTCGATCTTGGCCCAGTCCAGTTTGTCTTCCTGCCAGCTCTTGAGGGTAATCCCGGACAGCATTTCCGTCGGGTTTTGCTCGCCTTCCGGCGCGTCCATGTCGAAGCCGGCCATGAGTGGCACGTTGATGATGCGCCCGCCCAGCTTTTCTTCCGCCTCGGCCAGTTCTTCCGGGTTCAGCGCGCGCAGCACGCCATGGTCGTCGCGCCGGCCCACGGTAATGCCAAGGATGGTCATGCCGGCCTTGCGCGCTTCATCGATCAGTCCGTTCACATAGCCGCGGCCGAACAGCTCGCCAAACAGGACGAAGACGTCGCCCTGGCGAAACATGGACGAATGGGGAATGTGCCTCAGGGAAGTCAATTCGGTCATAGTAGTGTGCACTCTAAAGGTCAATGAGCGGGTGTCTGGCCCGTTGTTGTTGTGGTCGGCTTACGCTATGCAAACGCGACATTATAGCGCCGCCGACGCCGTCGTCAGCGTGATTTTCCCGCGTCCTGGCCGCTAGTGATCCAGGTAGCGGCGCATGACACGCGGGGCCGGTTCGGCCGGGTTCGTATGGGAATAGTCGAGTTCCTCGGCCAGTTCGAAGGCATAGGCCGCGTACAGGTCCAGCAGCCGCGGCTGGTCGCTGCGCACGGCCAGGCGCAGCTCGTGCGTGTTGCTGGCCAGGGCGTGGTGGATCACCGCTTCCAGCAAATGCTGGGAAAGATTGCGCCCGCGACAGTGGGGCAGCACGCCCATGCGCCGGATTTCCCAGGTGGCGGAATCTTCATCGTGGGGGGCAAAGCGCACGGAACCGACAGGCGTGCCGTCGAGCAGCAGGATAAAGGCGCCGCCGCTGCGCAGCTCGTCGCGCACCCGCTGCGCCGTTTCCCGGTGGCCGCTGGAGGTGACCGGTACCTTGCCGGCCCAGGCCGCGCGCGTGAGGCTGGCGATGAGCTCGGCGTCGACGATGCCGGCTTCGCGCACCATGATGCTCATGCCGGTACCAGCCCGGCCCATGCAGCCGCGGGTTCGCCCATGCCTAGCGGATGCGCATGCCCGGCTGGGCACCCGGCCATGGTTCGAGCAGGTACAGGCCGGGCGCCGCTTTTTCGTCGGCTGCCGAGGCGCACAGCACCATGCCTTCGGAAACGCCAAATTTCATCTTGCGCGGCGCCAGGTTGGCCACCAGCACGGTCAGCTTGCCGATCAGCTGTTCAGGCTGATAGGCCGACTTGATGCCGGAGAAGACATTGCGGTGGCGGCCTTCGCCCACGTCCAGTGTCAGGCGCAGCAGCTTGTCGGACCCGTCCACGTGCTCGCAATGGACGATTTTGGCGATGCGCAGGTCGATCTTGGTGAAGTCGTCGATCTTGATCTCGGGGGCCAATGCCTCCACACCTTCTACCTTTGCCACGGCGTCGCTGCTGCCAGCAGGTGCGGCGGCGGCCGGCGCGCCGGCGGGCGCAGCAGCGGGCTTGTCGAACAATTCTTCGACCATCTTGGCGTCGACCCGGGTCATCAGGTGGTTGTAGGCGCCGATCGTGCGGCCAAGCATGGTGTCGTACACGGCGGCGCCACTGGTGTCGCCCCACGCGAAGCCGTCGTCGCGCAGAAATTCGCCCACGCGCGCGGCCACCTGCGGCAGCACGGGCGAGAGCATGATGGTGAGCTGGCGGAACAGGATCAGCGCCGTGGTGCAGACATCGTGCAGCTCGGCATTTTTCTCCGGGTCCTTGGCCAGGATCCATGGCTTGTTCTCATCGACGTACTGGTTGGTGATGTCGGCAATTTCCATGATCTCGCGCAGGGCCTTGCCGTATTCCCGTGCGTCGAAATTGGCGGCGATGCTGGCCTGGCGCTCGGCGCCGTCCACCGTCAGGGCGCGGCTCAGCCACTGCTGGGCCTGTGGCGAGAGGCGCGCCGCCAGCTTGCCGTCAAACTTCTTGGCAATGAAGCCGGCGCAGCGGCTGGCAATATTGACGTACTTTCCGATCAGGTCGCTGTTGACGCGGGCCACGAAATCGTCGCCGTTGAAGTCCAGGTCTTCCACCTTGGAATTGAGCTTGAAGGCAATGTAGTAGCGCAGCCATTCCGGATTCATTTTCAAGTCCAGGTAGCGCAGCGGCGAAATGCCGGTGCCGCGCGACTTGGACATCTTTTCATTGTTGACCGTCAAGTGGCCGTGCACGTTGACCTTGAGCTTGTCAATGATCGGATGCTGGGCAAAATTGAGCATGGCCGGCCAGAACAGCAGGTGAAACGAGACAATGTCCTTGCCGATAAAGTGCACTTGTTCGGTGGCCGGATCATTGAGCAGGGCATCGAAATCGATCCCTTGCTTGCTGCAGTAGTTTTTCAGGCTGGCCAGGTAACCCACCGGGGCGTCCAGCCACACGTAGAAAAACTTGCCCGGCGCATCGGGAATGGGAATGCCGAAGTAGGGCGCATCGCGCGAAATATCCCAGTCGGCCAGCTTTTCGCCGGATTCGCCCAGCCATTCCGACACCTTGTTGACCATTTCCGACTGCAGGCGGCCCGGGGTGTTGAGCCACTCCTTGAGAAAGGTGAAGCAGCGCGGGTCGGACAGGGCAAAGAAATACTGTTCGGACGGCTTGAGAATGGGCGTGGAGCCGGTGAAGACCGAGAACGGGTTCACCAGTTCGGTGGGCTGGTAAGCGGCCCCGCACACTTCGCAATTGTCGCCGTACTGGTCCTTGGCGCCGCACTTGGGGCACTCGCCCTTGATGTTGCGGTCGGCCAGGAACATGCCCTTGACCGGGTCGAAGAAGCGGTCCACGGTCTTGGTCACGATCAGGCCGGCGTCGCGCAGCTTGCGGTAGATGCCCTGCGACAGCTCGACGTTTTCGGGCGAGTCGGTGGAGTACCAGTTATCAAAGGCGATATGAAAGCCGTCCAGGTATTGCTGGCGCCCGGCGGCAATCTTGGCCACGAAATCCTGGGGCGTGATGCCTTCCTTTTCGGCCGCAATCATGATCGGGGTGCCGTGGGTATCGTCGGCGCAGACGAAATGGACTTCGCGCGGGCGCTGGCCGCCATGGCCATCCCCATCGCGTTGCATTCGCTGAAAACGGACCCAGATATCGGCCTGGATGTACTCCATCATGTGGCCGATGTGGAAGGCTGCGTTAGCGTAAGGCAGGGCGGTGGTGACGAACAGCTTGCGGGTCATGGTTGCGCTTTTTGATGAGTATTGGAAAAAGAGTAGCGCATTTTACCAGCGCTTGGGATCGGTGAGCACGGTCCGCCGGCCGGCTTTGCCCTTTTTGCAGGGAGGGCAGGGGCGATTTGCGCTAAACTGCGGGCCTTACTTCCGGAGATTTTCATGAGCATCACAGTAGAAGACGTCAAGGCACGGCTGGCCGAAGTCATCGATCCGACCACGCACAAAGACCTGGTTTCATCGAAAAATATCAAGAACGTCAAGATCGACGGCGCCGACGTGACGCTCGACGTCGAGCTGGGCTATCCCGCCCGGAGCCTGCTGGGCGCGATTGAAACGGCGGTGCTGGCGGCCCTGCAGAGCCTGCCGGGAATCGGCAAGGTGCGCGCCAACGTGACTGCCAAGATCATTTCCCATACCGTGCAGCGGGGCTTGAAGATCATGCCCAATGTGAAGAACATCATTGCCGTGGCTTCCGGCAAGGGCGGGGTGGGCAAGTCGACCACGGCCGTGAACCTGGCGCTGGCGCTCGCGGCCGAGGGCGCCAGTGTCGGCATCCTGGACGCCGATATCTATGGCCCGTCGCAGCCGATGATGCTGGGCGTGTCCGGCCAGCCCATCACCAAGGATGGCAAATCGATGGAGCCGATGGAAAACCATGGCTTGCAGGTGTCCTCGATCGGCTTCATGATCGATCCGGACGAGCCGATGGTGTGGCGCGGTCCCATGGTCACCCAGGCCTTGCAGCAATTGCTGGAACAGACCAACTGGCGCGACCTGGACTACCTGATTGTCGACATGCCGCCGGGCACGGGCGACATCCAGCTGACGCTGTCGCAAAAGGTGCCGGTCACGGGCGCCGTCATCGTCACTACCCCGCAGGATATTGCCTTGCTGGACGCACGCAAGGGCTTGAAGATGTTTGAAAAAGTCGGCATTCCGATCCTTGGGGTGGTGGAAAACATGAGTACGCATGTGTGCTCGAACTGCGGTCACACCGAAGCGATCTTCGGACACGGCGGCGGCGCCAAAATGTGCGCCGACTTTGGTGTCGAGTTCCTCGGCGCCTTGCCCCTGACCATGGCCATCCGGGAGCAGACCGATTCCGGTACCCCCACGATGGTCGCCGAACCCGATGGGCCGGTGGCGCAGATCTACAAGGAGATTGCGCGCAAGGTCGCGGTAAAAATTGCGGAAAAGGCCAAGGATATGACGTCCAAATTCCCAAGCATCGTGATCAAGAACGACTAAGGCCGCGGTCGGGCTGCACCTTCAACGGTGGGCAGTGGGGCGCAAGGTCGCAATGAACAGGCGTGCGCCCTGTGCGCCGGTGCTGCCGGCGGCAGCGCGACTCGCAACCGCCCCGCCGCGATGCATTGCCGGGGCGCGGCCTGATCGCCGCGATCATTCCCGTATCGGCCAGCTCGATCCTGTAGCGCTTGCCTTTGCTGCGCCACCATTGAATGATCATGAAGACAACCCATCCTGTCAGCTTCGCTTGTCGCGTTAGCAATTCGCCTGCGTGCGCCAAGTTTCTCCGCGCCGGGTGCTGCATCACCATGCCATTGCGCGTGCGCCACCACCCGGCGACCCAGTCCCGCAGATTGCCCTTTGTAAAATCTCGGCATCGCTGTGCCGTTAAAACTTGCACAACGCCGTTCAATCGAACACAGCCGAGATAACGCGGCAGTTCAACACTTTGGCAGGCCGTTTCCCATGGGATACTTTCTATCAGCAAGTGAGCGCAGTGATGCGGTCGCATTCGATAGACCTTTTAGGAAATGACTTTCATGATCAAATCTTTACGCTTCGCTGTTGTCTCCACTTCCGCCTTCCTGGGACTGGGTTTTGCGGCCAGCGCCGCTGCCGCCACCTTGAACGTGGGTCCCGGCATGACCTATTCCACCCCGTGCCGCGCCTTTGCGGCCGCTGCCGCGGGCGATACCATTCTCATCAACGCCGGCACCTATGCCGGCGACGTGTGCGGAATCTACAAGCACAATCTGATCATTCGCGGCGTTAACGGCCGTCCGAAAATCGATGCAGCCGGCCGCAATGCCATGGGCAAGGGAACCTGGGTGGTCGTCGGTAACAACATCACGGTGGAAAATGTTGAGATGACGGGGGCAAAGGTGCCGGACCGTAATGGCGCCGCCATTCGGCTGGAAGGCACCCACTTCACGCTGCGCCACAGCTTCTTGCACAACAATGAAAACGGCATCCTGACCGGCGCTAACCTGAACAGCAACATCCTGATCGAGCATTCGGAATTTGGCCGCAATGGCGCCGGCACGGGCCAGACCCACAACCTGTATATCGGCACGGTGCGTACCCTGACCTTCCGCTATAACTTTTCGCACGACGCCCACGTGGGCCACAACCTGAAGTCGCGCGCCCAGACCAATCATATTTTGTATAACCGCTTCTCCAGCACGGCGCCCGGCCAGACCGGCACCACCGCCAGCGGCCAGCCAAGCTATGAAATCGATCTGCCCAATGCCGGCCTGTCCTACGTGATCGGGAATGTGATCCAGCAGCCGGCCGCCAACCAGAATCCATCCATGATTTCGTACGGTGTGGAAGGGGCGAATAATCCAAACCATCACTTGTATGTGGTCAACAATACCTTCCTCAATGACGACACGGTGCGCGGCACGTTTGTCCTGGTGGGCAGTGGCGTGAGCAAGCCGGTGCTGATGCAGAATAATATTCTGGCTGGTACCGGCGCGCTCAGCAACCGCACCAATGTGATCCAGAAGACCAACTACCGGTCAGTGGCGCCCGGTTTTGTCAACCGCGCCACCTACGATCTGCGTCCCACCGCCAGTGCGCTGGTGATCGACGCCGGTTCGGTGCCGGGCGTGTCCGTCACTGGCGCTTCGCTCAAGCCTGTGGCTGGCTACAAGCATGTCAGTACTGCCATTGCACGCCCGGTGACCGGCGCGATCGATATTGGCGCCTACGAGGCCACCTCGGTCGCCCCGTAAGCCTCCCTGGGCGCTGGGCCGGCGCGGCAGTTCATTTCAACACCCCGCATGCTGCTGCCTGCGGGGTGTTTTTACTTGCGCGCGGCGCTGCTCTTATGCCTTGCCGAGCCAGTAGGCCTCCGCCTTTTCCCACACCAGCTCACCCACCCGCTGTCCCAGCACGCGGCCATCGCGGTCGGCGGCCGGAAAGTGGATGCCGGCGTAAATGCGCGACTGGCCGGCCTCACATGCGGCGGTGGTAAAGGTATCCCAAAACAGGTGAACGTCGGCGGCAGGCGCGGCCGGTTCGGTCACCAGCGAGCGGGCCGCGATGGTGACGCCGTGCCTGAAGCTATCGCTGCCGGTAAAGCGGCGCAGGATCACTGCCGACGCCGAGCTGTAGGTGCTGTGCCCGGACACATGGTCAGGGAAGGGGGGCGAGGCCACTGCCGGGCGCTGGAAGGGCATCCATGCCTGGCCGGCAATCGGACGCAGGCCGCCGGCGGGACCTTCGGGGCCGTATCCGTCGATGGTGCGCCCTGCCAGCAGGTAGCGTACGGCCGTGATGGGCCGCGCCGAATCATAGGCCCGTTTGGCGTCCCATGCGGCAATGCCTGCATCGAACAGGGCGTTGGCGAGGGCGAAGAACATCCGGACGTCGGCCTGCTCGGTGTGGTGGTCGCGCGCCGAGACAAACTGGGCGAACTGGCTCCAGTGGCCGACCGGCAGTTCGCCGCTGGCGCCGCCGGCCCAGTATTCGGCGCTCGCCTTGTGCACATCGGTCAGGGCCAGCTGCACGGCCACGATCTCTTCGGCCTGGGCGGCAAACAAGGCGCTGCCAAAGGCCGCCGGCGCCGGCGGACGAAACTGGTCGCCCCGCTCGAGGGCGAAGGGGCGCACGCTGCCCCAGAATGGGGTGGCGTAGGTCTGGATGCGCAGGGCGCCGCCGGCATCGCGCCAGGCGAGCGGCTGCCAGCGGTCGGGCCGGGCGATGGCGTCGCGCGGGGTGTCCTGGCCAATCAGCAAAGGGGCATTGTTCGGGGTGTAGCCGGTATAGTCGGCATAGGCAATGCCGCTGGCGCTGCGCGTACCGAGCTGGTTGGCGCCATCGCCATGCATCCACGCCAACAAGGCTGCGGCCGAGAGTAGCCCCACGCCCTGGGGAAGGTGGGGCTCGGTGACCGCCGGCGCGGGCTCGTAGCCCAGTGCCTTCAGATGCGCATCGAACACCTCACCCTGGGCGGGGAACAGGTCGCGCAGGACACCGTGGGCGGCATAGCTGAGCGCCATCACCTGGTAGGGCAGGGTATGTTCGGCGGCCGGCCGCCGCATGGCGGCGCCGTGGCGGGTGCTGAGCGCCACCGGGTCGTAGGCGGCCCAGGCGTTGAATATGGCGGTATGGACAATGGCCAGCACCCGCGAGGCCACCGTGGGCGGCATGGCGGCCGTGCGGGTGGCGGACAGGGCGACATTGTTCCAGCTGACGGTCACGCGGCTGGCTGGTGGCGGCGGCGCGGCAGGGTGGGGCGCCGGCGCTCTGGCGCCAGCGCTGGTGCCGCCACCGCCGCCACAGGCGGCCAGGGCACCGCTGATGGCAGCGCCAGTGGTAAAACGAAGAAAGGTACGGCGTTCCATGATGTTCTCGCATAGATGGAAGGTTGCCGGCGCGCTAATGCCGTTGGGGCGCACGCGCTCGCGGAGTCATTCCAGTATCGGGAGTGGTTCCGGCGCCGGTGTTGAGCAGGCTCAGGCTTGGCTGCACGATCGAGGCTGGCGTTTCCCGCCGGCAGGCTGAACTGTTTGCAAAGCAAGGGCCACGGCTGCCGGCGGGCAGGCTGTAAAATAGTGGTTTTCTTTTCTGTGATTGCGCCATGACCGTCGTTCGCACCCGTTTTGCTCCCAGTCCCACCGGCTACCTCCACCTGGGCGGCGCCCGCACTGCCTTGTACAGCTGGGCTTATGCGCGCCACTTCGGCGGCACCTTTGTCCTGCGTATCGAAGACACGGATCTGGAACGCTCCACGCCCGAGGCGGTACAGGCCATCATTGAAGGGATGAACTGGCTGGGCCTGCACCATGACGAGGGCCCCTTCTACCAGATGCAGCGCATGGACCGCTACCGCGAAGTGGTGGGGCAGATGCTGGAAGCGGGCACGGCGTACCTGTGCTACAGCTCGCCGGAAGAAGTGGAAGCAATGCGCGAGCGCATGCGCGCCGCCGGCGACAAGCCGCGCTACGACGGTACCTGGCGCCCGGAGCCGGGCAAGACGCTGCCGGCCGTGCCGGAAGGGCGCAAGCCGGTGGTGCGCTTCAAAAATCCCCTCGATGGCGAAGTGAGCTGGGACGACGTGGTCAAGGGCACGATTACCATTTCCAACCGCGAACTCGATGATCTTGTCATTGCCCGTCCGGATGGCACGCCCACCTACAATTTTTGCGTGGCGGTCGACGACTGGGACATGCAGATCACCCACGTGCTGCGTGGCGACGACCATGTCAACAACACCCCGCGCCAGATCAATATCCTGCGCGCCATCGGCGCACCGCTGCCGCTGTACGGCCACCTGCCCATGATCCTGGGTGCCGATGGTGAAAAGCTGTCCAAGCGCCACGGCGCGGTGAGCGTGATGGATTATCCGGCCAAGGGTTACCTGCCGGAAGCGATGCTCAACTATCTGGCCCGCCTGGGCTGGAGCCATGGCGACGATGAAGTGTTTTCCATGGAGCAGTTCTGCGCGTGGTTCAATACTGATCACCTGACCCGTTCTGCGGCCCAGTTCAACAATGAAAAGCTGGCCTGGCTGAACAACCATTACATCAAGCAGGCGGACAATGCCCGCCTGGCCAGCCTGGCGCGCCCGCTGATGGAAGCGCAGGGCGCTCAGTTTGACGGCGCCCCTGACCTTGGCGCGGCGCTGGGCCTGATGAAGGAGCGCGCCAGTACCGTCAACGAACTGGCCGAGTCGGCCATGCTGTTCTTCCGCACCCCGCAGCCTGACGCGGCCCTGGTGGCCCAGCACCTGACGCCTGCCGTCAAGCCGGCCCTGTCCCAGTTCGCCGAACGTCTGCGTACGGTGGAGTGGAGCAAGGAAGCCGTGGCACCCGTGATCAAGGAAGTGCTTGCCGCGCATGGCTTGAAGATGCCGCAGCTGGCCATGCCCTTGCGCCTGGCGCTCACGGGCCAGCTGCAGACGCCGGCCATTGATGCCGTGATTGTTTTGTTCTCACGCGAAACGGTCCTGGCGCGCCTGCAGAACTTTCTTTGATTTTCTCGCTTTTGGGCCTTTGCATAATGCAAGTGTGTAGGCTATAATTTCGCTTCTTCGCCGGACGGGGGTATAGCTCAGCTGGGAGAGCGCTTGCATGGCATGCAAGAGGTCAGCGGTTCGATCCCGCTTACCTCCACCAAGATGTTCTGGTGAAACGCGAAGAGTGTGAAAGTCGTACTGTAGTAAAATTTGTTCCGGGTCCCCATCGTCTAGAGGCCTAGGACATCACCCTTTCACGGTGAGTACTGGGGTTCGAATCCCCATGGGGACGCCAAGGTTTAGCAGGCAGAAGTGTGCGTATCACTCCAGGCCCTGACAAGTCAGGGTTTTTTGTTGGTGCGGCGCGAAAGCAGTACAGTAGGACATAGGTCAGGATGGCATTGCCATCGTTGGACAGGTTTCTGTCCCCATCGTCTAGAGGCCTAGGACATCACCCTTTCACGGTGAGTACTGGGGTTCGAATCCCCATGGGGACGCCAGTTAATGCAGCAAGGGCCACGGCACTTGCGATTATGCTGGACGGGGGTATAGCTCAGCTGGGAGAGCGCTTGCATGGCATGCAAGAGGTCAGCGGTTCGATCCCGCTTACCTCCACCAATTTTGTAGTTGCAGTAGAAACGTTTTAGGTCCCCATCGTCTAGAGGCCTAGGACATCACCCTTTCACGGTGAGTACTGGGGTTCGAATCCCCATGGGGACGCCAGAATGCTGGTATGCAAAAAGCCGCCTTGTGCGGCTTTTTGCATGGTGCTGCGTGGCGTGCGCTACCAGCGCCCGAAGCCGCCCATTTGCGTGAGCGGGTGCAGGTGCAGCGGCTGCATCTGATGCATCTGCTGCATCTGCTGCATCTGCATTTGCTGTAACTGCTGCTGCATCGGGTGGGGCATCGCTTGCTGCGCGCCCAGGAGGCTGCCCAGCCCTGCCGCCGCTCCCGCACCGGCCTGACTTCCTCCCATCAAGCTACCCATCAGGTCCAGGCCCTGGGCTGCGAAAGCACCGTAAGGATTGCCGAATGCTGCATGACCCAAGGCGGCATGACCCAGGGCCGCATGACCCAAGGCGGGATTGCCAAAGGCGGGATTGCCCAGCGCACCCCCGCGCTGGCTCCCCAGCAGCGAGGCGATGGCGCCGGCCGCGGCACCGATCCCGGTGCCCATGTCCGCTCCCGCCTGCAAACCGACGGCCACGACAGCATCCGGCAGGCCGGCGCCGACCCGGCTCGGGTCTGCCAGGCTGACGGGCCGCGCGCTGGCGCGCAACACCTGGAACAGCCGTTCGACGCGCTCGGCCGTGCGCATCCTCAGTGCGCCCTGGAACTGCGGATGATGGGCCAGCACCAGCGCCGCCAGGCCGGTGATGTGGGGCGCGGCCATTGACGTGCCATCCCAGGCTGCGTAATTGTTGGGCGGGACAGAGGAGGGCACGGCCACCCCCGGTCCGCACACGCCGATCTGCGGCCCGAAGCAGCTGAAGCTGGCACTGAAAAAGCCATTGGCATCGACATCGGCAGTGAGCGTCTGCGCGTGGTAACTGTCTGGCGGAAATTCACCGAGTTTGCCGATGGCGCCCACCGCCAGCACATTGGGCGAGGACGCGGGGTATTGCACCGGCCCGCCCGAATTGCCGGCCGCCACAATGCAGGCAATCCCGGCGCGGCGCGCGCGGATGATTTGCTGTTCCAGCGCTTCGGACGGCTCGGCCCCGCCCAGGCTGAGGTTGACCACATCGATCTGCTTGTCGATGCAATACTCGAGCGCGTCGATCAACTGGCTGACCTGGCCGCCAGGGAACAGCTTGCAGACGTGCAGCTCGGCCTCCGGCGCAAAGCCGCGGATGCCGGACGCCAGGTCGGCCCCGCCAATGACGCCCGCGCAGTGGGTACCGTGCCCGAGCACGTCTTCGTTCCAGGTGTCGGGACTGGTTTTTTTGTTGACAATGTCAAAGCCGGCCCGGATGCGTTGCAGCTCATCGTGCGTGGTGGCCGCGCCCGAATCGATGACGGCAATCTTGACCCCCTGGCCGCGATAGGTGGAGGGCAGCTGGTCGAGCCGCATGGCCCGCTGGCCCCAGCCCAGGGTTTTCTGGCGCGGCATGCCGGCCAACCCGGCCCAGTCCGACAGGGCGCGCAGTCCCACCACGTTGATGTCGTCGGCCGTGATGTCGGGATCGCGCTGGTAAAAGCTCCAGTGGTCCAGCCGGGGCTTGACGTACAGGGCGCGGACCGAGGCCGCCGTTTCACCAAACAGGGTCAGCGTCACCTGGCCGCTGGCATCCGTGACGGCGGTGGCCGGCAGCATGCTGCCAAACAGCGACACTTCGGCATCGGGCAGCGGCGCGCCGTCCCGGCCCAGGACCTGGACCACGGCCGTGAAGGCGGGCCCGGCGTGGGGAATCACGCTGGTGGTAAAGCCCGGCTGGTACTGCACATCCATGAGCCCCAGGTACTGGTCGCGTTCGACCACCAGCCGGCCCTGGGCCTGCTGCTGGAGCACGCCGGCCTTTTGCTCGGTCATGCGCGCCACCAGCACGCCCTGGCCACCGGCGGCGCCGTCGGCCAGCATGCCAACGATATTGCGCGGACCCACGGTGTCGATCACTTCGATGTCGGGGCTGTTGCGTAGTGCCTGTTCGATCGCCGACAGCGACAGGGGCGCAAAGCCCATGGGGCTGAAGCCGTCCGGCTGGCGTGGCGCGATGAGAAACTGCTTTTTACGCTCGCCCACCGTGCGGCTGGCGCCGCCCTCGGTGCGGCCGGGCGCCGCGCCGGAGGCGGCGCCATTCGGGCCGGCGGCACTGGCGGGGCGCACCTCGCCATCGCCGCCCGCACGGGCGTCGGTACTGGTGCGCGCGGGACCGCGCCGCTCGCCGGCGCTGCTGTCCGGCCCTTCCGTTGATGTGTCTGGCGGCGCAACGGGACCGCTTTCAGGATTTTTCGGCATGGGATTTCCTTTCTGAGCGATGCAGGAAGTGCGCCGTCTTGTCCAGCAGGGACAGGGGGCGATCCCGCTCGATCGCGATATGAGGGGAGTGGCGGAAGCGCTGCTCGAAAACGGGAGCCTGGTCGGCGCACACGGCGATGACGGCCGTGTGGGGGCGCCCGGCCGGGCCGATGGTGTCGACCACCTCAAAGGCAGGCTCGGCGGTTATGCCGGCGAGGAACTGTGCCAGCGTGTCATCGTCGGCGCGGGCGCGCACGATAAAGCGAATAGTGTCCATGTGGCTCTCCTTGGGGCGGCTCCCGCCGTGGGGGCGCAAGCCGCGCTTGCCGTTCAGGCAGGACGAATCAGTGCAGGGTCGGCTCGCCGCCATACTGCATGCCGGCACCGGCGCCAAGCTGCTGGCCGGTACCACCCTGGCCCATCAACGGGCTACCCTGTCCCAGCGCGTCGGGGCCGAACGGCAGGCTCTGGCTACCCATGTAGGGCGAACACATGCCGCTGCCAAATTGCGCGGCAAATGGATTGCGCTGTCCGAGCAGGTTGCCGAAGATGCCTTGCGGCGCCAGCTGGGCCATCTGCGCAGCCTGCAGTTGCTGGGCCTGGATGTGCTGGCTCACCGGGTCGGCGCCGAACGGCAGCATCTGGCCGATCTGGCCTGCCGCCCCGCCAATGGTGCTGCCCAGGCCCGCATTGCCGAACATGCCGCCGATGGCGCCACCGAGGGGCCGCCCCACCTGGCCGATCAGGTTGCCGAACCACCCTTGCGGACTGAACTGTTGTGAAGGCTGGCCCATTTGTCCCGCTTGGGCGCTCTGTCCCATTTGCTGGAGCTGTTGCTGCAGCTGCTGCTGTTGCTGGAGCTGCTGCTGCTGCTGCCACTGCTGCGCGAGCTGTTGCTGCTGGATTTGCTGCAGCTGCTGGCTGATCGGATCGGCGCCAAAGGGCAGCATGCTGCCCAGCTTGCCGGCCACGCCGCCAATGGTGCTGCCCAGGCCGGCATTGCCGAACAGGCCGCCGATGGCGCCGCCCAGCGGCTGACCCACCTGGCCAATGATGTTGCCCAGCCAGCCCTGGGGCGCCAGCTGTTGCTGTTGCGCCTGCTGTGCATAAGCCAGTGATACCGGATCGGCCCCGAACGGCAGCATGCTGCCGAGTTTGCCGGCCACGCCGCCAATGGTGCTGCCCAGGCCCGCGTTGCCGAACAGGCCGCCAATGGCGCCGCCCAGCGGCTGGCCCACCTGGCCAATGATGTTACCCAGCCAGCCCTGGGGCGACAGTTGTTGCGCCTGCTGCGCCTGCTGTGCATAAGCGAGGGCCACCGGATCGGCCCCGAACGGCAGCATGCTGCCGAGTTTGCCGGCCACGCCGCCAATGGTGCTGCCCAGGCCCGCGTTGCCGAACAGGCCGCCAATGGCGCCGCCCAGCGGCTGGCCCACCTGGCCAATGATGTTACCCAGCCAGCCCTGGGGCGACAGTTGTTGCGCCTGCTGCGCCTGCTGTGCATAAGCGAGGGCCACCGGATCGGCCCCGAACGGCAGCATGCTGCCCAGTTTGCCGGCCACGCCGCCAATGGTGCTGCCCAGGCCCGCATTGCCGAACAGGCCGCCGATGGCGCCGCCCAGCGGCTGGCCCACCTGGCCGATGATGTTGCCCAGCCAGCCCTGGGGCGCCAGCTGTCCTTGCTGGGCCTGCAACTGCTGAAGCTGTTGCAGCTGCTGCAGCTGCTGCAGCTGCTGCAGCTGCTGTAACTGTTGAATCTGCTGCTGTGCCTGGGCCGCCGCTACCGGGTCGGCGCCGAAGGGCAGAAAGGCGCCGCCTATGCCGCCGGCGCTCTGGCCGATCTGCCGCCCCACGTTGGCATTGCCCAGCAGGCTGCCGATGCCGCCGCCGATCAGCCCGCCGAGAGGCGCACCGAGCAGGCTGCCAAACAATCCTTGTGGCGCCAGCTGCGCGCCCGTGCCGTAGTTCTGATAACCAGTCATGACTCACTCCATTCTTCTAGTGGCAGGCTGCGCCATGTCCCCGGCCGGTCCTTCATCCTTGTTCATTCTTGCCGGACCGGCGGCTTCCCTACGGGCATGCCACAGCAACTGCCCATTGCAGAATCGCGGGGCGGACCGGTAAGGGCAGTCCGCCCCGCGCACACGCCAATGTGATGTCATCCGGAGCGCGGGCGTGCGGGCGCCGCCCTTGTGCATGCGGCTGCGCCTGCGCCCCGCGTCCGGCATTGGTGACGATTGGACCGGTCTGCGCCAATAAGGTTTTGATAATTTGAGTGTTCATTTAACGGTGACTTGCGGTTGGTATCCGGGCGGCAGGTTCAGGTAAAATGGCGCGCTTCCCACCGGCCTTGACCCCATGCTTCCAACCACCTCCGCACCGACCCTGGCGATCTTTTGCAAGGTGGTCGACAATTACGGCGATATCGGCATTTGCTGGCGCCTGGCGCGCCAGCTGCAGGCCGAGCATGGCGTGGCCGTGACCTTGTGGGTGGACGATCTGGCCAGCTTTCGCCGCCTGTGTCCGGCCGTGGACGCGCAGGCTGAGGTGCAGCTGGTCAGCGGCGTGCTGGTTCGCCACTGGCATGGGCAGCCCGGTCCCTTCGGCCCCGCCGACATTGCCGACATCGTCATTGAATTTTTCGCCTGCGACATTCCAGAAGCCTATATCGCCGCCATGGCCCAGTGCCAGCCGCGCCCCGTCTGGCTCAACCTGGAAGGCTTGACGGCCGAAGCATGGGTGGAAGGCTGCCACACGCTGCCCTCGACCCATCCGCGCCTCAAGCTGGTCAAGCATTTCTTCTTTCCAGGCTTCACCGACAAAACGGGCGGCCTGTTGTGCGAAGCGGGCCTGGAGCAAGCGCGCGCGGCCTTTCAGGGCGACAGCGCGCAGCGCACGCTGTTCCTGCGCAGCCTGGGCGTGCCCGAGGCCGAGCAGGACCACACGCTGGTGTCCCTGTTCTGCTATCCCGATGCACCTGTCGCATCCCTGTTTGCCCAATGGATGCAGGGCAGTGCACCCATCACCTGCCTGGTGCCGCATGGCGTGGCCGGCGCCGCTGTCGGCCAGTTCCTGCAGGCGCCGCCGCAAGTGGGCCAGGCTGCCACCCGCGGCGCCCTGACGGTACGGGTCATCGACTTCGTCTCCCAGCCCGACTACGACAAGCTGTTGTGGTCCTGCGACCTGAACTTTGTGCGCGGCGAGGATTCCTTTGTGCGCGCCCAATGGGCGGCGCGGCCATTCATCTGGCACATTTATCCGCAGGACGAGAACCTGCATCACAAGAAGCTGCGCGCCTTCCTGGCGCGCTACGGCCAGGCTGACACGGCAGCTTTGGCGCTGGCCTGGAATGGCGCCACGCCCGTCCCCGACTGGCACGCCCTGTGGACGGCGTGTCAGCGGGCCATGCCGGCCATGGCGCCGCACTGCGAAGCGTGGCAGCGCAGCATGGGCCGGCACGGCGACCTGGCCGGCAATTTGCTGCGCTTTGCCGCCGCCATTGGTCCGACAAGCACCAAATCTCAGGTATAATGCCCGGTTAATTTCTCGTGTATTTTTATTCGATCAAACGTAGGCTTCCGGTCCACTCGGCCAGCAGGCGACAGATGATTTTTACGCAACCCACTTTTTACGTACAATTTTTATGAAACCTGCAAAAGAAATTCGTGTTGGCAATATCATCATGGTCGACGAAAAGCCTTGGATCGTGCTGCGCTCCGACGTCAACGGTTCGAGCCGCACGGGCTTCACCTACAAGTGGAAGCTGAAGAACCTGCTGACCAATAGCCCGATGGAAAACGTGTTCCGCGGCGACGACAAGTTCGACGTGGTGGTGCTCGACAAGAAGCCGGTCACCTACTCGTACTTCGCCGATCCCCTGTACGTGTTCATGGACGCCGATTACAACCAGTACGAAATCGAAGAAGAAAACCTGGGCGAAGCGCTCAACTACCTGAAAGACGGTATGGAATGCGAAGCCGTGTTCTACAACGAGAAAGCCATCTCGGTCGAACTGCCAACCACCATCCAGCGCAAGGTGGCCTACTCGGAGCCGGCGGTCAAGGGTAATACCTCGGGCAACGTGCTCAAGGAAGCGAAGCTGGAAAACGCGATCGAAGCCCACCAGCACACCGTGCAGGTGCCACTGTTCGTGTCGACCGACGACGTCATTGAAATCGACACCCGCACCAACGAATACAAGCGCGTGGTGCGCAACTGATCGCGCCTCCCGCAGCATCGTATTGACGAAGCGCGCCCGTCATGACGGGCGCGCTTTTTTTTTCGCCTGCATGCGCCATTGCGCCCAGGCACTGCTATGCTGAACCCTGTTTTTTAACGAATGGGGACAGCATGGATCGCAGGGATTTTGTGGGACTGGGCATGGCAGGGACGGCAGCATTGGCCATGGCCGCAGGCGCGGTGGCGGCGCCGGTGCGCGCCGGCAGCGTGCTCGAAGCAGGTGTGCTGGAGCAGCAGGCGCTGATGCAGTCCGGACGCCTGACGTCGCACGCGCTGGCCAGGCAATACCTGGCGCGCATCGCCGCCGTTGACAAGGCCGGCCCCCGCATCAATGCCGTGATCGAACTCAATCCCGATGCCCTCGCCATTGCCGCGGCAATGGATCGCGAGCGCCGCGCCGGCAAGGTGCGCGGCCCGCTGCACGGGATCCCGGTCCTGCTCAAGGATAATATCGCCACCGCCGACCGCATGAGCACCACGGCCGGCTCGCTGGCGCTGGACGGTGTCGAGGTGGTGCGCGATGCGCACGTGGCGGCGCGCCTGCGCGAAGCGGGCGCCGTCATCCTGGGCAAGACCAATTTGTCGGAATGGGCCAATATGCGCTCCACCCGTTCCACCAGCGGCTGGAGCGCGCGCGGCGGCCTGACCCGAAATCCGTATGCGCTCGACCGCAACACGAGCGGTTCCAGTTCCGGTTCGGCCGCTGCCATGGCGGCCAGCCTGGCGACCCTGGCCGTGGGCACGGAAACGGATGGCTCCATCGTGTCGCCGGCCTCCACCTGCGGCCTGGTCGGCATCAAGCCCACCCTGGGCCTGGTCAGCCGCAGCGGCATCATCCCGATTGCCCACTCCCAGGATACGGCCGGCCCCATGACGCGCAGCGTCTCCGATGCCGCCTTGTTGCTGGCGGCCATGGCCGGCGTGGATGCGCGCGACGCCGCCACCGCCGGCGCTGATGGCAAGGGCGGCTTTGCCGACGCCTTGAAGCCGGGCGCCCTGCGCGGCAAGCGCCTGGGCGTGGCCCGCAACTACTTTGGCCGCCACGATGGCAACGATGCCGTCATCGAGCAGGCCCTGCAGGTGCTCAAGGCACGCGGCGCCATCCTGGTGGACGTGATTGTCCCCAACACCAGCAAGTACGATGCCACCGAAGTCGAAGTGCTGCTGCAGGAATTTGCACCGGGCCTGGCGGCCTACCTCAAGGATTATGCGCCATCGGCGCCGATCAAGAACATGGCCGACCTGATCGCCTACAACCTCGCCAACCGCGCCAGGGAAATGCCGCATTTCGGACAGGAGCACCTGGTGGCGGCCAACGCCCGTGCCGGCCTGGAGAGCAAGGAATACAAGGAAGCCCTGGCCAACAACCACCGCTACGCACGCGCCGAAGGCATTGACCAGGTCATGCGCGAACACCAGCTCGACGCCCTGGTCGCGCCCACCGGGGCCCCGGCCTGGCTGACCGACTTCATCAATGGCGACCACTACGGCGGCAGCTTTTCGTCGCCTGCGGCCGTGGCCGGCTATCCGCACGTGACCGTGCCGGCCGGCTTCGTGCATGGCTTGCCGGTGGGGCTGTCGTTTGTCGGTGGCGCCTGGAGCGATGCCGCACTCATCGCGATGGCCTACGACTTCGAGCAGGCGACCCGGCACCGCAAGGCGCCGCGCTTCGCCGCCTCGGCCAGCAAGGGGTGATCAGGGCGCCAGAGAAACGGATGAGGCAGGGCAGGCCGTGGGCCTGCCGCAGGTCAAGACTTGCTGCTTTGCTTCCTGGCCCGTTCAAAGGCCGGTCCCCACAAGGGGTGGCCATGTTCGCCCGGCTGCAGGTCAAACGACGGGTCGAGCTTGAAGGCTTTTTCAAACGCCTGGCGGCACAGCGTCGTGCGCGAAGTCACGCAATAGCTGAACGCCATGTACTTCAGTGCCTGCAGATGGCCGGCCCTGGTACCGCCGGCGATCTCGGGCGCCGACAGGCGCTTGATGGCATCGTTGAACTGGCCCTTGTTGTACAGCTCGATCCCTTCGCGCAGGCTTTGCTGTTCTTCGCTGGCGCGGCTGCCGGCGGGCGGGTTCGGGTTGCCGGGCGAGCCGGGCGCCGGACGGCTGGCCTGGGAAGGCGCCGTGGCAGGCTTGGCGGCCGGGCCGTCAGGCTTGATGCCCACCATGGGGCCGACCGTCTCGCAGCCCGTCAATGCGAGGGTCGCTGCGATTGCAAGAAAGAGTGTGCGGGAAATGGATGGGCTCATAGGCAGAATGATAGTGTGTTTATTTTGCTCGCGCTGCGAAATCATGTTCAATCGTGCCTGACTTGTTCTTGGCGAGATTCACCTCAACAAAATAATCAGGGAAGTTCGGATTGACCACGCGAATCTTGTGTTGGCCGGCCGGCAGCACCAGGCGCTTGAGCGGCGGGCTCACGCCTTTTTGCTTGCCATCGACATAGATCGTGCCCCATGGCTTGATCTGCAGCCGGTAGCTCGCTGTTTCCGGCTTGGTGTCCGCCGGGGCCGGGCTGGCCGGGGGCGTTCCCAGGATCGCATCCACGCCAGGCTGGTCGGCTGCGGGAGCGGCCGCCACCGCCTCGTCCAGCGCCGCGGCCGGCGTGACGTTGTCGGCCGTGGGCGGTGGCACGGGGGCTTCCACCACGGCCGGCGCGGCGTCCGGCAGGGCCGGTGCGGCGTCCGGCAGCACCGGCGCGTCGGCCTGTACCACCGGCATGACCGTGTCTGACGGCGTACCCATCAGCCAGCTGGCGCCAAAGCCGATGATCACCATGACCGACAGCGCCAATGCCGCGCGCGACATCCACTTGGGAGCCGGCTTGTGGATCGCGCTGGCGGCGGCCGCGGCCTTGGGGACGATCCGTTCGGGCCCAGGCGCGGGCGGCGCCGCAGCCGGTTTAGGCGTCGGCAGTGCACCGGTGGTCTCGGCCGGGGCGGTCGGGGTACTGTTCTGGGGCAGGCGGTCAAGCGTGGCAAAGCGCTGGGTGTTGCCGCTCGGGCGCACCCGCGGCGCGCCGGACGACTTGATGCCCAGCAGTTCGCGGAAGGCATCGATGGTCTGCGGCCGTTCGTGCGCCATGACCGCCAGTCCCTTGTCGATGGCGGCCAAAAATTCCGTACTGTAGCCATCGACTCCGCGCACGGCCAGCGGCGCAATCGGGTCTTTCACCATGCGCGCGATCGAGGTCGCCGGCGGCTCCTTCATGATGGCGTAGTAGATCACCGCCGACAGCGAATAGATGTCGGTGTAGGCGCCCTGGTCGAGCGAGGCGTCACCCGCATACTGCTCCACCGGCGCGTAACCGGGCTTGAGGATCACGGTAAGGCCGCGCGTGCGATCGCCAATGATCTGGCGCGCCGAGCCAAAGTCGAGCAGCACGGCGTCGCCGTTTTCCTGCACGATGATATTGTCGGGCGACACGTCGCGGTGCAGGATGCGCATGGTGTAGAGCATCTCCAGCGCTTCCAGGATCTGCTGCAGGATCTTGCGGCACCACGCTTCGTTGACCACTTCCGGCGCGTGCGTGACGATGTCCTTGATGGTCTGGCCATCATAGTACTGCATGGCGGTGTAGGCGGTCTGGTTCTGTTCCCAGAAGCGGTATACCTTCACCAGCGAGGGATGGTCGAACTGGGCCAAAAAGCGCGCTTCATTGATAAAGCTCTTCAGGCCCACATTGAAGGTTTCCTGATGGCGCTCGGCGCGCACCAGGATGCTGTGGTCATCGGCGCGCGTGGCCAGCACGCCCGGCATGTATTCCTTGATCGCCACGTGGCGCTGGAGCGAATGGTCAAAGGCGATATACACAATCCCAAAGCCCCCTTCGCCCAGCACGCCCGTGATTTCAAAGTCGTGCAGGCGGGTGCCGATGGGCAGGCAGTTTTCCGAACCGGCGATGGCTTGCGCGTTCATGCTCCCGCCTTGTGTACCAGGATGGCGTAGGCGGAATAATTATCCCGCACCTTGCCACTGTTGATGATGTTGTCGTCGGCCAGGCGGCACATGGCGGCCAGCCACTGCTCGCAGCTGGACGCTTGCGACAGCGTGCGTTCCATGTCAGCTTCCATGACCCATTCCCACAGCCCGTCGCTGCACAGCAGCAGGGCGTCGCCCGGCAGCAAGGTGGTGGCGCCGGCCGACAGCTCGATCTGGGTATCGCCCTCGGCGCCAATGGCGGCAAACAGGATATTGCGCTGCGGATGGCGGCGCAGCTGCTCGGCGCGGGCATAGCCGGCGTCGATCAGCTGCTGGGTCAGGCTGTGGTCCTTGCTCATTGCATGCAGGCGAGCATTGCGGAACAGGTAAATGCGGGTGTCGCCCAGGTGGGCCCACAGGGCCTGGCCGCGCGCGCGGTCCACCAGCAGGGTGGCCACGGTGGTGCTCATGTCGGCATAGCGGGGCGTTTGCAGCTTGCGCCTGGCCACTTCGCCGCTGGCGCTGGAGGCATAGCCGAGCAGGGCGTCGCTGCCGAAGCGCGGGTTGTCCTGGAAGGCATTGAGGATGGCGTCCACCACCACGCGCGAGGCCACTTCGCCGCCTTCGTGGCCACCGGCGCCGTCGGCTACCACGAAGCAGGCCAGCGGGTCGCGGAAGGTTTCGCCCACCGTGTCCTGGTTGGTGGCGCGCTGGCCGATATCGTTAATCCTGGTCCATGACAGGTCGATCGGCACCTGGTCAACCATTGTCGCTGCCCGCGTTGCGCTCGACTTCCTTTTCGTAGGCGTCCAGGAAATCGGCGCCGAACAGGGTCTTGAACTGGTCCTGCGATTCGCCCGCCACGCCATGGTGCTGCTGGCAGTACATGTCCCACAGGGCTGCCTTGCGCTTGAACGGCACGATCGCAAACAGGGGATTGGCTTTCAGGTTCGTTTCAATGCGTTCCGGGCGCAGGCGGCGGATCACCTTGTCCATGCTGGCGCGGGTGCCGACCACCACGCCTTTCTGGTGACCGCGCAGGTCGCGGTAAGCGTCTTCGATCGATTCGAGCGGCTCCATAAAGCCGGGCATCTTCTTGCGCAGCATCTGGGTCAGCACGGTTTCACTGTCCGGGAAAAATTTCAGCGGGTTGTTGTTGCGCATGACGACCACCGTCACGTCGGCCTTCACTTCCTGCTTGACCAGCGAGCGCAAGGCCAGCAGGTCGATCGTGCCTTGCAGGCAACTATTCATCAGCTTGCCAAGCAATTCCATCAATTCGGGAGTCAGTGATCCGATCGCGTCGGACGGAATGCCCGCGCCACGCAAGAATGCCTGTTTCAGGACTTCACGGTCATCGGCTACGACTTCGTTATTCATTAGCATGGGATCCTGAGAATGTGATGTTTATTCGCAGCAATAATGCCAGATTTGGGCAGGCCGGTCACCTTCCACACGCGCTTATTTCACAGTTGCCGGGAGAACGTACATCCCAGCCCACACAACTTGCCCTGAACTGACAGGACTGTCAATGTTTTACACATCGAATCATGCCTGCGAAACAACGTTGTAATTACACAACTCCGGCCCTCAAACGGCGATGAAACGCATCTTGAAGCTGCGCCCCTTGATATTGCCAAAGTCAGGGCCCAGCCTGTTGCCGGCGTTGAGGCGGCGAAAGGCCTGGTCCGCTACCCGGCGATCCAGTGCCACATAGGTCATGAACTCAAACACATTGATCTTGCCCACCTGTTCCTTGTCCAGGCCGGCGTCGCCCGTGAGCGCGCCCAGCAGGTCGCCGGGGCGCAGCTTGTCCTTCTTGCCACCCATGATGCACAGCGTGACCATGGGTGCGGGCGCAGCTTCTTCCGCGTCGCCGCCAAGCTCGTCCAGCGCGTGCCACTGCACCGGCGCATTCTGGTATTGCTCGATCAGGCGCACCCACTTTTTCTCGTTCGGTGCGCACAGCGTCAGGGCCAGGCCCGACTCGCCTGCGCGGCCGGTGCGGCCCACGCGGTGGATGTGCACTTCCGTATCCTTGGACACATCGGCATTGATCACCGCGCCCAGGTTGGCAATGTCCAGGCCGCGCGCGGCAACGTCGGTTGCCACCAGCACCGAGCAGCTGCGGTTGGCAAACAGGACCAGGATTTCGTCGCGCTCGCGCTGCTCCAGTTCGCCGTACAGGGCCAGGGCCGAGAAGCCCTGGGCCCGCAATTCCTCGGCCAGTTCCCGGCAATGCACCTTGGTATTGCAAAAGGCCAGCGCCGATACCGGCTTGAAGTGCTTGAGCAGGCGTCCCACGGCCGCGTCGCGCTCGTCGAAATCGACTTCGTAGAAGCGCTGCTCGATCTGGTCGCCCGCATGCTGCGCTTCCACGATCACTTCCACGGGATTGTGGAGGAAGCCTTCGGTGGCCTGGCGGATGTCGTCGGGATAGGTGGCCGAGAACAGCAATGTCTGGCGCCGCTTGGGGCAGGCGCTGACGATGCCGGCGATCTCGTCGTAAAAGCCCATGTCGGTCATGCGGTCCGCTTCATCGAGCACCAGGGTCTGTACCTTGGACAGGTCGAGCGTGCCGCGTCCCAGGTGGTCGCGGATGCGGCCCGGGGTGCCCACCACGATGTGCGCACCATGCTCGAGCGAGGCGGCCTGGGGGCGCGTGGGCGCACCGCCCGTGAGCGTGAGCACCTTGATGTTGCCTTCCCCGCGCGCCAGGCGGCGCAGCTCGTTGGCCACCTGGTCGGCCAATTCGCGCGTGGGGCACAGCACCAGGCCCTGCACCGCGAACCAGGCCGGATTGAGCTTGTGCAGGATGCCGATGCCAAACGCTGCCGTCTTGCCGCTGCCGGTCTTGGCCTGGGCGATCAGGTCGCGCCCTTCGAGCACGTGCGGCAGGCTCTTGTCCTGGATAGTCGTCATCGCGTGGTAGCCAAGCGTGGCGAGGTTGGCCAGGAAGCTTGGCGTCAAGGGCAGGGTGGTAAAGGCAATTGGAGTCATGTGATGCGGGCCGTGAAAAATGGGACGGCCCCAGTCTAACAGAGGCGCGTCAGGCGGCAGCCCAGATGGGCAGGCCGGTCAGGTCGGTGTGGTCGTCGCGGCGCCAGACGGGCAGGCCGCTGGCATCGGTTTCTTCGAGCAGTTCAAGCTGCTCCTGCTTGACAATGATCTTGCGCCGCCGCGGCACCGTGGTGCGGCGTGCTTCGGCTGGAGGGTGCATGAGGTCGGTAGCCGGGCCAAAGCCGGGCAGGTCGAGCGTTGCGTGGTCTTTTTTGTCTCTCATCTACAGCGCCGGAAAAGCAAAGGCCCGGCTGCGCGAGTCGGGCCTTGTTCGATTTTTGCGAGGGCGCAGTATAGCAGCCCGCGCGTGCTTTGCGGGGCGGTTTTTCCGCGCCCGCCCACGGGCCGCATCACCCCCGGCGGGCTTTGACAACCCCGGCGCCGCCTTAGCGAACGTGGTAAATATGATAAGGTTGTCATAAATGCTGTCTCGTGACACAATCGTGCGGCCACGGCCTTGAATCCCTGTTGATCCCGACTGGAGCACCTTCACCACAACAGCCACCTTGCCACCGACCCTGCGGGCAGCCGCCCGCCACCCATGTCAAACCACCCTGCGCGCAGCGGCGCGAGGGCGTCCCACGACGATCGTACTGGACTGGACACACCGCAATGAGCAATCGAACCACCTCGGCCGCCTGGGTGAAAGGCATCGGCGGCCTGTTTCAGGATGAAGGGCTGAACGTGCGGGAACTGTTCAGCGATATTGGTCTGGACATGGCGGCGCTGGACGACCCCCACATGCGTTTGCCGACCGACCAGGTCAGCTTGTTGTGGGAGCTGGGCGTGGCGCGCTCGCACAACGCGCTCATTGGCATCGCGGCGCCGCGCTCGTCATCGCTGGCCACCTTTGACGTGGTGGGCTACGCCATGATGTCCTGTCCCAACCTGCTCGCCAGCCTCGAGTGCCTGGTGCGCTATCTGCGCGTCGTCAGCGAAGCGGCCACGCTGGTCCTGCAGCAGCAGGGCGAGGACTGGTCGATTGCGCTGACGCTCTTTGGCGGCGACATCATCGTGCCGCGCCAGCGCTGCGAATTTGACCTGCTCACGCTGCTGTCATTCTTGCGCTGGATTGCGGGCCGCCGCATTCGTCCGCTCCAGGTCGAATTCACCCATCCCCAGCCGGATGCGCCGGACCAGTACGAAGCCGCGTTTGAAAGCCCGGTGCGCTTTAACGCGCCGGCCAACCGCATGGTGCTGGCCGGGGCCGACCTGGCGTTGCCGCTGCCCACCCACAGCCCGGCGCTGGAAAAATTCCATGCCCAGTTTGCCGGCCAGTGCATGACGCGCCTGGACCACAAGAAAATCACCCGCCTGACGGGAGAACTGATTGCCCACAAGCTGTTGGGATGGGAGCCGCGGCGCGAGGAAATCGCCCGCCTGCTGTGCCTGGGCGACCGCACGCTGCGCCGCCGGCTGGAAGAGGAAGGCACCACGTTCCAGAAGGTGCTGGACGACACCCGGCGCGAACTGGCGCAGCAATATTTTGCCCAGCAGCGCTACTCGGTGGGCGAAATTGCCTACATGCTCGGCTTTGCCGACCAGGGTACCCTGTTTCGCGCCTGCCGCCGCTGGTTTGCCGTCTCGCCCCGGCAGTACCAGTCGCGCTTCGCGCCCATGCGGCCACCGCTGGCGCGCGCGTCTTCAGCTTGACGGCGGCGGCATCCTGCTCAGGATTTCCTGGGCCCGCTCGGCCTTTTGCTGTGGCGTCAGGTGGGTCTCCTTGTCTGCCGCCATCAGGGCGATCAGCTGGCGCGTGGTTGCTTCTTCGGCCCCGAACATGGCGCGCGCCGCCTCCGCGCCCAGGTAAGACACGCGCAGCGTGTGCAGGCTGTCGAGAAGCTTGAGGCCGTCGCGTTCGTTCTCCGGCGCGTTTTCCGGCGACACGGTATGGCTGAGCGCCTTGGTGTATTGCTGGAACTGCGCGGCCAGCACCTTTAGTTCGGCGGCCGCCTGGGCCGGCAAGCCGGCGCTGATCTTGTCCAGCGCGGCCTGCATGGCCACGGGATCTTCCTCCAGCAGCAGCTTTTCCAGGTTGGCGTGGGTGTCGCTGTTCAAAATCAGCCGGCCGCGGCTGTCAGCGGAAAAACGGGGTGGCGACATGGTGCTCAAAGGTGACTCCATGGTCAGGGAGGGGCCGGCCGGCAGGGGCGCCAGCCAGGGCGCACCGGCTCCCAGCGGCGACTGGGCATAGGCGTCGCCGGCAGCCGCAGCCGCCCCTTGCGGGGCGGCCTGCGCGCCGGCCTGGGGATCTGGCGACGCGGCCGCGGCGCGCGCCTCCACGCTCCCCGGCGCGTCGTAGAACAGGCGGACAAGCAGCCAGATGAGTCCCGCGGCAGCGGCGACAGCAAGCGCAGCACGCAGCCATTGTTTCGTGTTGTTCATGTTCGCTCCAGGGGTAAATGCCGCGGGAAGGTTCGCTCAGTGTAGGACAGCGCTGCCGGATCAGAAAGGTCCGGTGGAGCGGAACGTCGAGAAGCGGCTGTCGCCGTTGAGGAACTGGCTGTAGCGCGTGTCGCTGTCGAGGAAGCGCTTCATCCACGCCACCTGGGTGTAGCTGGCCGGCTGGCTGGCCGTTTTCGGGAAGTTGTGATCGGCGCCGCGGATCACGCCCAGCATCTTGCGGGTGGTGCCAGGCGTGGCGTTATAAAAGCTGGTGGACATGCTGGGCGGCGCCACGCCGTCGGCGCTGCCGGCCAGGTAGGACATCGGCACTGCCGAGCTGCTCACATTGCTGCTCTGGGCCCATGGCGCAAATGCCACGCCGCCCTTCAGGCCAGGGGTCATGCCCGCGGCCAGCATGGCGCCGCCGCCACCCATCGACCAGCCGGCCACGCCCTGGCGGCTGATGTCCATCTTGCCGGCCACGGGACCGGTGGTGAGCGCGGTGACGGTACGCAGGGCGGCCAGGATCTGGTTGGCGCGGCTCGGCGGGAAGTCGTACGTGCTCTTGGTATTGATGGTCACCACCACGAAGCCATGCGTGGCCAGGCGGCGGCTGATGGCCGCAATCGAGGACTGGGTCGCGGTAAAGCCCGGGCACACCGCAACGACGGCATATTTGCCGGCCGTGTTGGGCGAGTACACGGTGCCGCCGCCAAAGCCGGTGCCGGACACCGACTGGGTGGACACGGCGTACGGGCCGTCAGCCTGGACGCTGGCCAGGGTGGGCGCAGGGCCGTTTTCGACCGCCAGCGCGTGGCCGGATGAGAGCAGGCCGGATGCGGCCAGCAGCGCGGCGGCAAGGCCCATGGCCGGGTGTTTGAATCGTTGCATTGATTTTCTCCTGATATGCGATGAATGGATGTGTCTTCGTGTGACTTCCTGATCGGTAAAGGATGGGAGAAACGGGTCTGGGCCCGCTGCGGGCGGCTGCGCGCCGCGCCGTGATTCCAATGCCTTTACGATATTGATTGTGAACATGAATGCAACAGGCGTCAGTGGCTGCCGTGGCCAAATTACTGGCTTTGCGCGGCCAGCCGGTGGCCATCGGGAAGCGTGCAGCAGGGAAGGGGCAGATGTGTGCGCTACGGACGGGCACAAAAAAGCCGCGTCATCCCTGGCGGGACCGCGGCTTCAGTGGTGTTGCTGTGTTCTGGTTGCGGGGACAGGATTTGAACCTGTGACCTTCGGGTTATGAGCCCGACGAGCTGCCAGACTGCTCCACCCCGCGGAAGCAATTATATAGAAGAGGGCGCCAGAGCGCAAGGATAGTCAGGAAATAGTCAGGCGCCACAGCGACGTGAGCTCGGCCGAACGCGCCGCATGCAGCGGATCGTCGCTGTCGCTGGCCTTGGGATGGGTGGGCCGCACGTCGATTTTTTCCTGCACGGCCAGGCCGCCCTCGGCGATCCAGGCCATCAGCTCGGCGCGCGGACGCAAGCCCAGGTGCTCGGCCAGGTCGGACAGGATCAGCCATGCTTCGCCACCGGGCGCCAGGTGGGCCGCGACGCCGGCCAGGAAGGCGCGCAGCATGCGGCTGTCCGGATCGTAAATGGCGTGTTCGATGGACGAGCTCGGGCGCCCCGGCAGCCAGGGTGGATTGCAGACAATCAGGTCGGCGCGGCGCTCCGGGAACAGGTCGGCCTGCATCAATTCCACCTGCCGCTCCAGGCCCAGGCGCTGCAGGTTGTCGCGCGCGCAGCTCAGGGCGCGTGCATCCATGTCGGTGCCCACGATGTGCTGCAGGCCGCGTTTGGCCAGCACCGCGGCCAGCACGCCGGTACCGGTGCCGACGTCAAAGGCCACTTTGGCACCGGGCGGCAGCGGCGCATTGGTCACCAGCGCCACGTATTCGCCGCGAATGGGCGAAAAGACGCCGTAATGCGGGTGGATGCGCTCGCCCAGGGCGGCAATCTCGACGCCGTTCTTGCGCCATTCGTGGGCCCCGATCAAGCCCAGCAGCTCACGCAGCGACGCCACGAAAGGCTCCTCGCCGCGCCCATAGGCTTCATTGCAGGCCAGCTGCACGTCGGGCGCGCGGCGCAGGGGAATGCGGTAATCGGCATCGAATGGAATCAGCAGCATGGCCAGCGTGCGTGCGCGCTGCGACTGGGCCTGGCGATGCAGGTGAAAGGCTTCGGCCGGACTGGCGGGCACCCTGGCTGCCTTGGCCTTCTTGCCCTTGCCGCCCTTGTGGTCGGTGCGCCGGGCCAGGGCCGAGAGCAGCTGGCGCGCATTCTGGAAGTCGCCCCGCCACAGCAGCGCCGTGCCTTCGCAGGCCAGGCGGTAGGCCACGTCGGCCGGGGTCTTGTCGTCGGCGATGACGACTTTTTTCGGTGCCGGCATGCCGCTCTCGGAGCGCCAGCGGGCCGAGCGCGTTTCGCCGCCCTCGGTCCAGTGGATGCGGGCGGGGGCGTCGGCGGGGGAAGCTGGGAGCATGGTGGCGATCAAAAAAAGGGGCGAGCGCGGGCAGCGCTGCAAAGGCGCCATTATACGTCGCCAGCGGGGCCGGTCAGGCGGAAATGGCGTCGCCCAGGGCCGGGCTGCCGTAGGCATTGGCCACGGCCCTGGCGCGTTCGGCAGGGGCCACGTCCGGGGTGTCGGGCCGCGCGCGCGGGGCCAGCAGGGCGGCGCGGTCCACCAGGCGCATCAGGCGCAGGTTCAGGCTGCCGCTGGCGTCGCCATCGGACACATCGGTGCGCAATTCGCGGCTGAGCAGCTTGAACAGGTCTTGCAGGCCGCCGGGGAATTTGATCGCCGGCAGCGGTTTGCCGGTCAGGACCAGCACATCGGGCATCTGGATGGGAGGCGCCTTGGTGCGCAGTTCGCCTTCGGCATTGCTGGTGTACTTGACGGCCACTTCAAAATCGAAGCGCTGTCCTTCGCGCGTGACAATCTCGCCCACGCCGTAGAAGCTGGCGTTCTGGCTCAGGTCCAGCTGCGCGCTGCGCGGTTCGCGTTCGCCGGCGCCCCCTTCGAGCGCACGCGCCTGATAGGAACTCATGTTGTACGACACCGCTGCCGTGCTGGCAGTGTCGCCAAACATGTTCCTGGCGATACTGCCGATCAGGTTCTGGGCCGATTCGCTGGTGGACACCGGCGCCTCGCTGCGGGCCTCGATGGCCTGGCGCGACAGCCTGACGATGTCGTCGGGGAGCGCAACCGGGTCCACCACGGGGAGGGCCGCGGCGATCTTGCCACTGACCGGCACCGGCATGCCCGCAGTTCGTCCCGCCGCTTGCGGCAAGGCAGGCAGAATGGGCGAAGCAGGCGGGCGGGGGCCCGAAGCAGGTGGCAGGGACATGGCGGTTATCAAAAGCTAAAGTGGTGGGTATCACGAGAGGTAACGGCGCCCCTTAGAAGAACTTTAGCTTTTTTTCGAAAATTTTTTAGTGGTGGTGGCTCCAGCTGCCATCGATCGACTGCATGAACGATTCCACGGCATCCTTGCTGCCGGTGGCATAGCGGCGCGGTTCACCGCAGGCGCATACGCCAAGGTAAGGCTGGATGTGCGAACAGGCCGACACCTTTTGCAGGACAACTTTGACGGGCTTGGTGCATTTGGCGCATTTGAAGGTGAGGAAGCGGGCAGGTTTGGTCATGAGCGGGGCCGGTGCGTGAAAAAGCGCGCATTTTATCATCCAGGCCGGCGTCAACCTCGGTGTCAGGGCTGCGTTAACTGGGCAGGGCCGCGATTATCTGCGGCCAGCTGCCTCGTGAACTGGATTGTGCGATGAACAAGCCACAGCAACCCACCAAGGAAAGCGTCCGCAACTGGTTGCGCACGCGCGCCGAACGCCGCTGCCCGCCACCGGACCCGGCGCAGATTCGCCGCGAGCTCGGCTGGGAGCTGATCAAGCCGGTGCCGGAGCGTAAGCGCTGAGGCGGCATAAGGCGCCGTTTCACGAGATCAAGCGTGCTTGCGCCTTGCCTTTTCTGCTTGAAGAATCGACGTGCATTCCTTGGTGGTAGGGATTGTGCGGCCGGTGACGATGTCATGCCATCCGCCGCAGTCAGGATCGGGACAGCCGCACACTGTCGTTCTCACCGGGTGGCCTGCCAAACCTTCCCGCTTTTGTCGGGCATTGGCGCGTTCTGCGCTTTTGATAATGCTCAAAGGGGAGGCGGGGTTTGCTGGCGCGACTGTTGAAAGCGGGTCGTTCTCACTTCAGGATGGCAAATCCTCCATCAAGGACACGGGCTGGAAACGCTACAGCTGATGTTGGGCCATGCTGACCTGGATCATGTTGATCCCTACCTCCAAGTCGACAAGAAGAAATTGCGCCAAGAATTCGCAGAGGCCTTATGACTTTTCTGTCGCTACAATGTATCTACAATCTGGTTGACAAGGATGTTTGACGGAATCTACAATGTATCAACATCAGGAGGGTTTATGGAATTGTCAGTTCAGAAGTGGGGCAACAGCGCGGCGGTCCGGTTGCCTACTGAGTTGCTTGCCCTGCTCAAGGTGACGTTGGGCGACAAGCTTAGTGTCAATGTGCAGCCAGAAGGAGTATTGCTTAAGGCTGCCCGTCCGTCGTATTCGCTCGCCGAGCTGGTGGCTCAATGCAACCTCTCAGCACCAGAGCCATCCGACATGGCTGCATGGTCCCATGTTCAGCCTGTGGGCCGTGAAGCGTGGTGAAGCGCGCTAAATTTGGGCGTGGCGACATCGTCATGGTGAGTCTCGACCCAACCGAAGGGCATGAACAGCGAGGATTGCGGCCTGCCTTAGTGCTTTCTGCGACAGCATTTAATGCGCTAGGCTTAGTTTTAGTTGCGCCGATAACCCAAGGCGGAGACTTCGCCCGCCATGCTGGATTTGCCGCGTCGCTGGACGGTGCAGGCACTAAGACGCAAGGAGTTGCGTTGGTAAATCAGATTCGCATGCTCGACTTGGAAGCAAGAAAGGCTAAACGAGTCGAAACAGTGCCGGAGTTCGTTGTGGAAGATGCGCTAGCGCGTTTGCGCGCAATTACCGACTGAGGAAAATCGGGCCATGCAATTCCTATTCAAAATCGCAGACGTGTACTTCGTCAAAGAGCGTGGCGCGATCCTTTTTCCCGGCGTGCCATATTCTCTCCCGCGCGCAGTCCAGGTTGGTGCAGCTATTATTATTGAACGCCCCGATGGTTCGCGCATTGAGACCACGATCAAGGGGTTCGAAATGATCCGCTCTATTGTGCCGTTGGAGCATGCTCCCTTTTTCGTACCCAGACACATCGGCAAGAGCGATTTGCCGCTAGGGTCGCAAGTTTTTCTTGCGGAGGATGCCGCCTTCGATCGTGGCTCCGTTAAACCGCCACGCTGTAATGCCTGCTCTTCTCCCGCCGTCGTGCGCCTGATCTATGGGCTGCCGGATGCAGAGGCCATGCTAGCGGTGAAAGGTGGCCAAGCGATCCTAGGGGGCTGTGACATTTTCGAGACGGCTGCCCAGTGGCATTGCACCAAGTGCAAAGCTGAATGGGGCGTATCTGAATGGACTCCAATCATCAGAAAAGCAAATGACCAGGCCGAGGCGAAGCGAACGCTGCAGGACGCCGAAGCCCTGTCTCGCGGCACTTTGAGCGCTTCGGTAGGCGATGGCGGCTTGGTTCGATGCCCCTACTGTCGCCGATCCTTCGATGTTCGGTCAAACATGTCCTGGAACGGAAAGCGTCATAAAACGTGTGGGACCTATCTCACACTATCAACACAGCCGCCCCGATGACTTTGGCACACCGAAAGGCATGCGGCAGCTTTACCGGCGTCGTTGCGTGTATGACCCAGTCCGGCTCGCTGGGATACCAAGGAAAATCGATTGGCCCGCGTTGAGGCCCTCTGCAAGTATGGGAAGTGGTGGGTGCTCATACTTGCGGGTGAATTCAGACGAAGGATCGTCTCTGCCGACTGCTGCTGCATCGGCGCACGACACCGGGGCTCTCTGGATCGGAAGCGAGATGTCGACCTGCTCCAAACGTAAAGGAAAATCGTATGCCGGATAAACTGACAAGGGAACAGGCGGAGAGGCTTGCAGACGAACTGCTGGCAAAAGAGCCGCGCTGGATCGATGGAAAATTGGTCAAGACACTGACGGCGATTGCCGACGAATACCCGGTCCAGCCTGTACGTCACGAGTCTTGGTCGAGTGATCCAACTTCGCCGCTGTATCACATGTACATATTGAACGATAACAGATAAGCGGCGCGTGCCGCCCTCAAAGTAAAAGACCATGAACAAATTTGAAGACCCTGTCTTGGTCAAGGCGTATGAGTCGCTGACCGCGAGCTTTTTCATGAAGGACAAAATTCTTTACCTACCGTCAGGCGAAAGATCGACCAGCAATAAGGCCGCAGAACTTTTTTGGATGGGGTTCGACGGTGTGCATCGTTCAGGTGGGTGGGATTCCGACGCTAAGCGGAGCATTGGCTACGCCTACTGGCGAGCTGGCCAAGATGCCGTCAAATTGCGCCCGGAAAAGTTGAGCTAGATAGGAAAAATATGATGAGCAATGTGGTTCACTTCCCTGGCGATCTTCGCCCGCCAGTGTTTAAGATTCGGGCTCAAATTGAGGTTTGGCGTAGCGACGATCCAGGCCGAGTACCCACGATGATTTTGTGCGAAGAGGTGGTCACGACAACGCCCAATAGGCTAGACATGGAGGCCATTGCTCGGAGTAAGGTGTTAGCGGGCCTGTCGCAGCTCGGTGTGATACTACTAAGGTGGACTATCATATGTGGTCGGTTGAGTTCTTCGCTTCAAGGTCGCGGGCGTACACGGGCGCGGTGCTCGATGTGAAACCTGAGTCGGTGCCCGCGAGCGACGCCTTGGTGACCAAAGAACAGGCCGTTCGCGGCCTAATTTATCTGCCCTACGATCTTGCGGAGCAGCGTGAAGTGTACGGCGCTTAATCCCTCGGAAAAGATGTATATGGAACAGACCGACAGGATGCGGTTGGGTGCCACAGTATTTCTCGCCATGGTGGCGTTCATCAGATCGCGAAGGGGCCTCCAGAAGAACGGCGCGCTGGCAGTATCGTTGAGTTTATTGCTGTCCATAGGACTGTACGTTACGGGTTTGGACGTAGCAGCCCAAGTGGTGAAATGCTTGGCTGTTGCGATAGCCTTCGGGCTCATCCTCAAGGAACGTCAATGGAAGCGCGACAACGAATAGGAAAAGTGCGGCGCTGATTTCGCGTCCGCGAAACTGAATTGACGAACCGCGCCCGGGTGGCGCCGCAGCTGGCCGGTGCCGGCGCAAGGGAAATATGGGACAAGCAAAAGACCGAGGTACTGCAGAGCAAAGGGCACAGAGTGCGCATGAGAAGCGGCGAGAGGGGCTACAGCCAGTTGATATCGATGAACTTCGCGCGGCTCATGATGTACCGGCAGATGCGGAATTCGTTGGGTTCGTCGTTTGGCTGCGTGAACGCGATGAGTTTCTAGTGCGCCTGGATGAACGTGGGGCTACGGCACGGTCTTACGGTCGCCTGGTCGACGCGGCCGTGCTGTTCCGCACATGGGATGACGCCGCGCCTCACGCCGTAGCATGCAAGCACCCGGCCATCGTAGCCGCTGCATTCGACATGGGCAAACGCATGATGGTTATCGGTGGCTGAGTCAAGGAAAAATATGCCGGAAAGCTTTTATCACGTTCTTGCCGCTGTAGGTGATGCACCAGCGCAGGTGCTTTTCTCTGACATGACTCAGAAGGAATTGGTTAAAAATTTTGTGACACCTTACAGGCGCGACAAAGCATTCTTCGCAGGCACGCAGATCGTGAACCCGTCGGAGCTGAGGACGGTACGAATAATTGAAACCGCAGGGCGAGAAGCGGAAGAACGCGAACGGATCAACTTGGCGAGTTTGGCGCAAATCGAAGAAGGGAATCGTAGCTCTGGTGTGATTATTTGCAGTATCGGCCAAGGGTACGAACCGGAAGATTTGCAAGACGCTGGCGCGGACGTGACCCGCATGCATCTGCGTGCTGGACCGGGTTCTTCAACTAGCATATGGGGTCTATCCAAGACAGTCGTGGGTTGGACGCTGGGGATCGCTGCTGGTGTCATTGTGACTGGTTTAGCAAAGTGGCTTGGACTTGCGTAGGTAAAGGAAAAATATGCCAAACGAAAGCTGGATTAAACATGCGTACCCGCTTCAGCAGATCACTATCAAACTGCAAGGTACACGGCACAGCAGCCGAGAAAATGTGATCAACCAACTTGAAACCGTACTTGCACGGCTCAAGAGCGGCGATGTGACTGGCGCCTCACACGACTACGATTTCGGCTACCAGTTTGATGTCCACTTTCGCACGCGAAAGTTTAGCACCAAGGAAAAATTCTGCGCCCATGGCGCCCCGAGAGCCGGCCGGTATGCCGGCGAGAGTAAAGCTAATGAGTGATGACTTTGAAGTAAAAATTTCCCCGCTTTCGCAGCGGATCGAGCAACAGGGCAAAGGAATCGACGTGCAGATCTACGAAGATGGCTCGGGTGGTTGGTTACTGGAAGTGGTAGACGAATTCGACAACTCGACAGTGTGGGATAAGCCGTTCGCGACAGACCGAGATGCTATGAATGAACTGCAAGAAGCGTTGCTCGAAGAAGGAATTGGCGCTTTAGTCGGGCAGCCGGGCAACGGATAACGGCCGAGAGCATGCGCAATCCGTAACCTGTGCCAAATCCGCGCTTCGGCGCCCACTACCTGGCCGACCGGCCAGCAGGGGAAGCGAAAGATACAACGCGCATCCAACAGCCAATGAATAACGCTTCATGAATCCACTTGAAAAATTCATCGCTTTCGTCGCCGCCGTCTGCATCGTCTCGGTCGCCAGTGGTTCGCCCTCGGTCGCAGTCGTGGTCCTGATGATCGTCGGCGTGTTTGTGTGGTTTGGTTTAGTAGGGCAATCCAAACGGCGCGAGGAGCGCCAGAGGCGCATCGAGGAACACATCGTCGAGCTTGCGCGAAAGCGGCAACAGCTGTGTTTTAATGCCGGCTATGGCGTGACCGACAAGAGTAGGTGGAATAAGGAAATGCGCGCTTTCATGCGAAATGTGCTGCAGTTCCCGACCGCCGGCAAACAGATGCAGCCTCAAGTGGAGGCGATTATGGTAGAGATCGACGAGATGGTCCTCGCACACATTGCAGAGGCAGGTCCGACTACGGGCTATGAGCCAGATATGTCCGGTACCGACTACGAAGCCTTTTGTGCCGAGCTCTTGCGGGGATTAGGGTTCGACGCCGAGCTGACGCGCACGACGGGGGATCAGGGCGCCGACATCCTCGCTAGTCGCAACGGTGAACGTTTCGCCATCCAATGCAAGCGCTACAGCGGCAGTGTTGGAAACGCCGCCGTTCAGGAGGCCATCACAGCTCGCAGTTTCTACGACGCCGATCACGCGGTGGTGGTTAGCAATGCCCAGTACACGATAGCCGCGAGGCAGCTTGCGGGGAAGGTAGGTGTCTACCTGTTGCACCACGACGACCTGTCTTCATTGATGGCCCGGCCACCAACATCGATCTGAAGAAGGCGGCACTGTGGCCCCAATCAATTGCGAAGATGGGTCTGAATGCTCGCTCCTAAACCCGAGAAAAAACACGATGCTGAACGAACTGGAACCGGACCTGCGTGAACTGATTGAATTGGTGCGAGCGGCCGAGAATTATGGCGTGACGATGGCCGCAGCCGCACTGGTAGGTGCACCGTTAGAGGCCAGTGGCCAGGCGATTGCATAGCGCCAACGGAAGGGCCAACGCATCGCGCATTTGCGCGTCAAATGGAACATCTGACCCAAGGAAAATTTCGCGGACGCGAAAAAAGGAAAACATGCTTCTTCCATTAAACTTATCCCTAACGACACAGCAATCGTTCGAGGTGATGATTGCTGTCCGTTCCCAGGAAGGCCCGCATTTGGAATTTAAGCGGGAGTTACCATCCATATGGGACAACTCTACGAAGCATGAATTCCTTGCGGACATTACCGCCTTTGCGAATGCGGGCGGTGGCGATCTTATTTTCGGGATTGCTGAGAACAACGAAGCGCAAGCCTCCGCCATTGTCCCGCAGCACCATTCAACAGATCAAGAAGTTCGTAGGTTGCAGGACTTTCTGCTCAATCAATGCGAACCCAGAGTGCTTGGTGTGCAGTTCCACGCAGTCGACGTCACGATAGATGGGGTGGCCGGTGCCGTCTTTGTGGCCCGGGTACCCCAAAGCTGGCAAGGGCCTCATCGCGTCAAAACCAATAATCATTTCTATGTCCGCGATGGTCTTCGTAAGCGCCAACTGGATATCCCAGAGATCCGGGCTATGTTCTTGAGAACTGCCGAACAAGCGAGCCGAGTGCGCGACTTTCGATCCGAGAGAATTGCAAAAGTGCTAAGCGGCGAAGGGCCGCATAGGCTAGCACCTGGGCCGATTTTAGCCATTCACGTAATTCCCACTCAGTCAGTATTGGGCTCGGTGCGGGTCGATCCCGTTTTTTATACAGATCAATCTGCGCTGCCGGTTCTTGGAACGAACTCAGAACGCGCCCGGATTAACTTAGACGGGGCACTCGGCATTAGAAGCGCAGGTTCAGATGGGGAGGCCAAAGGCTACACCCAATTATTCAGAAACGGCTTTATAGAGTCAACGCATGTCCTGACGGTAAGAACTGGCGAAGAGAAAGCTGTTCTTCCAAGTATCTGGTTTGAGCAGTGCGTGATGGACTTCGTAAAGGCGTTTTACCGTGAGCTGAAGCGGCTTGAGGTGGACACTGAATCCGCCGTAATGATATCGTTGATCCATGCCGACAAAACTGTTTTGGGCGTTTCAGATCTATACAGTTTCCACGAGCCACATCAAAAACACTTTGATCGTTGCAACGTAATTCTTCCCGACGTGGTTGTACCTTCAGTCGAAAATCTGGCGTCGTCATTGCGGCCCTGTTTCGATCTGATCTGGCAGGCTGCTGGCTTTTCCGGGTCTTCCAGTTATGATCAAAATGGGGAGTGGCGGCCAAGGCAAGGTGGGCGTTAAGCTGCATTGAACACGCAGAAAGCCATAGCTAACGCATGACATCTAAGCGCCGCCACCGTGCAGAAGCGACCTGGATAGGAAAATAGCCCACCGCAGCGCCCACGGCCCGTTGGACGGCCTATGGCCTTAAGGCTCAGCGTGGTGCCAGCGAGAGAGAGAATGAACCAGAGTTTTAAAACCATGGCTTCGTCGGGGAGGTCCTTCCGACTCAGCTTGCACCAGACACCTACTGCTCCGACATTTTCCTCTGCGAGGGCTTGAGGTATTTGCATACCGAAAACGAATTGCACGTGTTCAAATTACCAGTGGACCACCCTGGCCATGAGGCGTTTCGGGGTACCAGCGGTGCCCCCATCGTCGATATGCAGAGGCGCATTGTTGCGTTGGTATGTAGCGGAGACGCGGAACAAGGCTTGACCTATGGAATTTCGATAGGTGTCTGCAAGGTTTGCCTGGATTACTATTGCGAAGCCGCGGAAAATCACTTTCGCGTGCGAAAGCGCAGCAACCAAGGAAAATATGAATCCCGAACAGATTCAGGCAGTAACAGACGCAGCCAAAGCTATGCTCGAAAAAGGAACTTGGTCGGCCACGTGATGGTCACGCAAATCGGGGATGATCTAAACCTGCGTTGTACCGCTTGCCAAGCTGAGGAGACGGTGAGAGATGTCTCTGACAAATGTCGTCCTCAAAAATTCACCTACTTTCCTGCAATGATGGAGGCCGGGAGTACGTAAAGTGTGAAACATGCGGCAAGGTTCACGACCGAGTCGTCCCTGGCGCCAGGTAAGGAAAAATATGAACGTCAACGACATCACTGATGAAGAACACCTAACCCTGCAGCGAGTCCACGGGGCCAAGATTGCAGTGGTCAAGTAATTTCGGACACATCATATGTGGCTTCGCTAGGGGCGATGCACTGCGGCGATCCCGGTTACCCTTATCTCACTGCACCGTTACCGTGCTGGACCCGCCGCCCGACGGCTGGACCAGTACCTTGGTGGCGATGCGCTCCGTCATTTCCTGCACATGCGAGATCACCCCTACCTTGCGTCCCATCGATTGCAGGCCATCCAGGGCATCCATGGCCACGCGCAGGGTTTCGCTATCCAGGCTGCCAAAACCTTCATCGATAAACAGGGACTCCACCCGCACCCGGTTCGACGAGAGCGACGCCAGCCCCAGCGCCAGCGCGAGCGAGACCAGGAATGATTCACCGCCCGAGAGCGAATTGACCGATCGGATTTCGCCGCCCATGTCCTGGTCGCGCACCAGCAAGCCGAGCGATGGCCCGGCCGCCGTCGTGATGCGCTCGAGCCGGTAGCGCTTGGCCAGGTGCTGCAGATGGCTGTTGGCGTAGCCAAGCAGCACGTCAAGCGTAAACTGCTGCGCGTAATTGCGAAACTTCTTGCCGTCCGCCGATCCGACCAGCTCGTTAAGCCTGCCCCAGCGCAATTCGATCTGCTCCTGCTGCTCGATCTGCGCCATCATCGCCTGCGCAGTGCGGCGCCGCTCCTCGTCCTGGGCGATCTGCAGCGCGCATGCCGCCGCTGCTTCCTGAGCCTGGCGCCGCTCGGCGTCAGTCTGTTCCAGCGCGCCCGCCAAGGCTTGCATGTCGGTCTCGCCGGCGGGCGCAGACTGCTGATGCGCCACGCACTGCGCGCGCCGTTCGGCCAGCACGGTGGCCGCGCGTGCCATGGCCTCGTCCAGCGTCTGCAAGGCGCGGCGTTCGGCAAGCAGGCTTGCATGGTCGAGGGCGAGCAGCTGGCTCAATGCCTGCTGGTCTGCGATACCGTCAGCTTTGGCCAGCCATGCGGCAAGCGCCTCGCTTGCTGCGGCTGCCTGCTCGCGCATGGATGCAAGGCGCGCGGCAAGGAGTTTTTGCGATTCGAGCACACGCGTTTCGGCCTGCGCCGCTTCCTGCGCCGCCAGCTGGCGCGCGGCGAGGGCGCTGCGCGCCTGCGTGACAGCGGCGGCTAGTTCGCGCTCGATGTCTGCCGTGGCGCGGCCGTCCCACAGCAGGGCGCGCTGCTTCTGGCGCGCGCCGATGTCGCCGTCGATCTGCTGGAACTGGAGCGCGGCGGCCTGTTCGCCCGCTTCCGCCTGGGCCACGCGCGACCGGGCGCTGGCCAGTTCCAGCGCGAGGGCCGCCAGCCGGGAGCCGCGTATGCCATGCTGCTCAGACTGGGTAAGCCATTGCGCCGCTTCCGCTGCGCGTGCGCTGTGAAACTGCGCCGGATCGGCGCGCCATGCCGCCCGTCCGCCGGCTGCCAGCAAGACGGGGTCGAGTTCATCGAGCAGCCGCGCCAGTTGCGCTTCGAGCTGGGAATGGCGCTCGGCCAGCGCGGCCAGGGCCGCTGTCGCCTTGATCTGCTGGGCACTGGCGGCGGCAGCCTGTTCGCGCGCCGCTGTCAGTCTGGCGGCGCTGCGGTCGTAGGCTTGCTGCGCCATGTCGCGTGCCTTGGCCGCGTCGCGCGCAGCCTGTTCCTGCGCTTCCAGCGCCTGAAACTGTTCCTTCACGTGTGCGCGCAGCTCACTTAGCCACGCACCGCGTTCCTCTTCGCCCGGCGCTTCCGATGCGAGCTGGCAGGCTTCCCACGCCGCCTGCATGCGTTCCAGGTCTGCACGTCGCTGCGCCAGTTCCCGCGTCACGACTTGCTGCTCGCTTTCGTGGCGCGTCACCAGCGCCCGTTGGGCAGCCTGGGTGGATGCATTTTCCTGTACCAGTTCACGGCAGTGGGCCACCTCCTGCCGCAGGCTTGCAAGCATGCCGTGCAAGACCGGCTGCTCGTGCTGATACGGGTGCTCGCCGCTGCCGCATACCGGGCATGGCTCGCCATCGGCCAGGGTTGCGCGCAGTTCGACCACACTGCGGGCGCAAGCCAGTTCCGCAGCTTGCAGCGAGCGTTCGGACTGGGCGAGCGCTGCGTTCAGGGCAGGGCTCTCCCCGGCCGCCACGGTGAGTGCGCGAGCCGCAGCGGTGACGGCGCCGGCAAGTGCCGCTGCCTGCTCTTCGACTTGCGCCAGGCGGGCGTGGGTGTCCGCCAGCGCCGTCCACCTGCCTTCGGCGGCGACGATTGCTTCGCGCCGCCCCTCCAGATGCTGGCGTTCATCGCGCAACCGGTCGGCATCTATCGCTGCCAGGCTGGCGCTGGTTTGCTGGCGTGCCGCCTCCAGTGCTGCCAGATGCGCGCTGATGTCAGCCAGGGCCGCGTTGCTTTGCTGTTCCATGTCGCTGGCCTGTTGGCACTTTACGTGTGCCTCGTCGCGCTCCATGCCCACTCTTGCCAGCTGCGCCGCGCTGTCCTCGGCCTGTGCCAGCAGCGACTCCCAGCGCTGCCACTGGCGCGCCAGTGCTTCCCATCCGGCGTGCGCTGCCAGCCACTCGGTGGCAATAGCCTGTTCGTCGCTCGTGCGTGCCTGTTCTGCGCTGCGCTCCTGTGCCGCGCTGCGCTCCTGCGCCAGCTCGCGCCTGGCCGCGTCGAGCCGGGCGCGGGCAGCGGCATGGGCCGGCGCGAGCGATGCCATGCCCGCGTCGAGCGCCTTGGCCAGGTCCAGGTCGGGTCCTGCCCGCAACTGGGTCTGCTCGGCCTCCTGCAGGGCAGCCGTGGCAGCGGCGACGGCGCCTGTGCCTTGCTCCTTCTCGCTGCGTGTCTGCAGCAGCTGGGCGTCGGCCTGGCGCGCTGCGGCCTCGGTGGCGGCGATTTCATGTGCCAGCCGTGTGCACTCGGCCTGCAGCGGGCGGGCCGCTTCCGCCGTGTCGCGCAAGGCCAAATGTTCGCGCCGGGGCGCCGCGTCCTGGCATGCCTGGCGGGCCACGTTCAGCGCCTGCTCGGCTTGCGCTTCGTTCTGGCGCAGTCTGGCCGACTCCTGGTGCCAGCGCAGCTGCTGTTCCAGCCCCGTCTTGCGGGCGTCAGCCAGTGCCAGCGCCGCTTGCGCGGCCGCGCCTTGCGCGTCGAGACTGCAGCGCGCTTCCGCCGACAGGGGAATCTGATCGGACAGACGGCTTTTCAGTTGCTGCAAGGCTTGCTGCTCGGCCTTGTAGCGCTCATGGGCGCGGCGTGAGATGACGGAGTAGATCGCGCTGCCGGTCAGCGTTTCAAGCAATTCGCCGCGATCGTTTTCGTCCGTTTTCAGGAACGCCGAGAATTCATTTTGCGCCAGCAGCACGGCGCGCGTGAACTGGTCGAAGGTCAGGCCGATGCACTTGACGATTTCGGCCGCCACTTCGGTCTTGGTGCCGCCCAGGGCGGTCAGCTCCGGCAGGCGGTACAGCGTCATGCTGGTCGGCTGCAGGGCGCCGCTGGCCTTCCTGTATGAGCGCCGCACGCTCCAGCGCGCGCGGTAGCGCCGGTTGTCGTTGCCGACAAAGTCGACTTCCGCATGCCCTTCGGCGGCGCCGCGGCGCAGCAGGGTACGCGGGTCCTGCGCCGCCACGGTGGTCGCGCCCACATCCGGCAGCGGACTGCCACCGCGCAGCATGCGCGGGGTGGCGTCGTACAGGGCCAGACACAGAGCGTCGAGCAGGGTGGTCTTGCCGGCCCCCGTGGGACCACTGATGGCAAACAGGCCGGCCGACGCCAACGGTTCCTGTTCGAAGTCGACCACGAATTCGCCGGCCAGGGAGGCCAGGTTGTTACCTCCAATGCGCAGGATCTTCATGCACTGCCCTGCATGGCCAGCAATTCGGCAAAAGCGCGCAGCTGTTCTTCAGGCGCTTCGCTGCCATGCCTTTGCAGGTAGAGGCGGCGGAAGATGTCGTCCGGCTGCAGCTGTGCCAGCTGGTCCAGCGACATGGCCGCACCTGATTCGCCTGCATCGAGCTGCTTGCGGGTCGGCTCGATCTTGGCCAGGCGTACCGGCTTGCCGCGCAGGGCCGCCTCGATCCGCCCGCGCAGGCCCGGTTCGGGCGCGTCGAGCAGCACGCGCACTTCCAGGTAGGGCTGCAGGTGCGGCGCGCATTGTTCCAGCTCCAGCGCTTCGAGGGCAGCCAGTACCTGATCCAGGGGTGCGGGACGTGGCGGCACGCGCATCAGCTGCACCGCGCGCGGCACCATCAGCGGCGTCACCTCGCGCGCCACGCCGCCTTCCAGGTCGATGCGCAGTACCTGGTGCTGGTACTGCACTTCCGAAAACGACAGGGGCAGGGGACTGCCGCAGTAGCGCAGGTGTTCTTTTTTACCGACCCGCTGCGACAGGTGCAGGTGGCCAAGCGCGGCATAGGCGATGCCGGGATCGAACATCGCCGCCGGCAGCGCTTCGGTATTGCCGATCACGATGCGCCGTTCCGAGTCGGTTGACGCGGTGCCGTCGACCATGTGGCAGTGGCCCATGGCGACGATGGCCTGGCCCGGCTGGCGGCGTGACGAGGCCAGGGCGTAGGCCTGCTGGTACAGCAGCGAAATGCCGCCCAGGTACGGGTCGAGCGGCGCCGCGCCGTCTTCCGCGGCCGGCATGCGCGGCACGTCGCCCGGGCGCAGGAAGGGAATGGCCAGGCACAATGCGCCCACGGAGCCGTCGGCCGCGTGCAGCGGCACCAGGTGGCGCTCCACGTCGATCTCGCCACTTGCAGTACGCAGCACGTGGCCAATGACGTGGGTGGCGTGGGCCTCCAGCAAGGGGCCGGGCGCTTCCAGCCGCCCGGGTGAATCGTGGTTGCCGGCGATGACGACGATATCGAGCTGCGGCGCGCGCGCACGCGCCTGCTGCAGGAAGCGGTACAGCTGCTTTTGCGCGGCCGATGAAGGATTGGCGGTATCGAACACGTCGCCCGCGATGAGCAGCGCATCGACCTGCTCGGCCACGATGGTATCGAGCAGCCAGTCGAGGAAGCACTGGTGTTCGTAGCTACGTTCGTAATTGTGCAGGGTCTGGCCGAGGTGCCAGTCCGAAGTGTGCAACAGCCGCATGTGGTCGCTTGATGAGGGGATCAGCGTTTACTATAGCGTAGTCAGCTCGCGCTTCGCCAGGTATTGCGTCCGCCATCCTTGGCCTGGTACAGAAGCCGGTCCGCTTCCTTGATCAGGCCATCCGGATCGAAGGCGCCCCTGCAAAAGTAGGTCAGGCCGATGCTGGCCGAGATCGAGACTGTGACGCCGTCAAGTTCGAACGGCGCCTGCATGGCTGCCACGATTTTAGCGGCCAGGTGATCTGCATCTTCGCGCCGGCCAAGGCTTTCCGCGATGACGGTAAATTCGTCGCCGCCCAGGCGCGCGACGCTGTCGCTGGCACGCAGGGCCTGGGCCAGGCGCGCCGAAAAGGCCGTGAGCAGGTCGTCGCCCACCTGGTGGCCGTAGGTATCGTTGACCCGCTTGAAATGGTCGATATCGAGGTACATGAGCGCCATCAGGCTGCCGTCGTCGATACTGGCGCGCATGGCGTCGCCGAGCTTGTGCAGGAAGCCGGCGCGGTTGGCCAGGCCCGTGAGCGGGTCGATCTGGGCCAGCTTGAGCAGGCGCTTTTTTTCCCGCTTTTGCGGCGTGATGTCCTGGCGCATGACGTGAAAGCCGATGACCGTCCGGCCGTCGTCACTGCGCTGCGGGATATAGGTGACCTCCAGCGTGCGTTCAAAGCCTTCCTGGCCGTCCTGTTCCTCGAAGGTGACGGTTTCGCCGGCCAGCGCGCGCTGCAGGTATGGCAGCAGCGCCGCATAGCGCTCCGACCCAATGGTGTCCTGCACGGTCATGCTCAGCACGGCGATGCCGTCGCGCCCGAATTCACGATCGTATGCCCGGTTGTGGAAGCGGTAGACCAGCCCCGCATCGATATAGGCCACCATGGTCGGCAGCGTGTCGGCAATGGTGCGCAGGCGCGCTTCGCTTTCGCGCATCGCCAGTTCAGCGTCGCGCAGCACCGTGATGTCGTCCATGGAGCCGATGAAGCCTTCAATACGCCCGCCAATGCGGATGGCGGCGATCTTGGTCGACACCCAGAGCATGGCGCCATCGGTGCGCCGGCAACGCGTCACGCGCTCGAAGGGCTCCTCGTGGCTGCGCTGGTGTTCAAAGGCCGCGGGCATGTGGGCGCGCTCGTTTTCCACGAACGCCGCCAGCCAGCCCAGGCCCAGCGACTGGTCGCGCGTCAGGCCCGTGATGGTCTGGAAGCGGCGGTTGACGTAGATGCAGTTGCCGCGTACGTCGGTGCGCACGATGCCCATGGGCGAGGCGTTGGTGACGGCGGCGAGGTGGGCTTCGTTGGTGCGCAGATTCTGCTCCTGCTCGCGGCGCACGGTGATGTCTTCGGCGATGCATAAAATGAATTCGACCCGGCCGCCGTCATCGAACAGCGGCACCGAGATGGTTCGCAGATAGCGGGTGCCGCCATCGGGACTGACCAGGGCGCGCTCCGGGTCTTCGTGGACCGTGGGGTTGGCCAGCATGAGCTGGTCGTCGGCGCTGCGGCACAGCGCGAAGTCGGGCGGGAACACGTCGCTGCACTTGCTGCCCACCACGTGCGCGGCGCTGTAGCCGGTGGCCGCTTCGGCGGCCTTGTTCCAGGCCATGATCACTCCGTGGCTGTCGTCGCGCATGCTCCGCACCGCGATCAGCAGCGGCAGGTGGTCCACCAGCGACTGCAGGAAGCTGCGGCTGTTGTGGATGTCGATTTCGGCCAGCTTGCGCGCCGTGATGTCGCGCGAGGTGACGGCCACGCCATCATCGAGCGGTACGATCTGGTGGTGAATCCAGCGCGGCGCATCCTGGTCCAGGCGGATCTGCGCTTCTTCTTCCACCGGCCGCCCGCCCCGGAACACTTCCACATAGCGCTCGAAAAAGCCGGTTTCGCGGTAGCGCGGCAGCAGCTCGAAAGCCCGCTGGCCGATGAGCGCACTGCGCGGCCGCCGGAACAGGGCCGCACCGCGGTCGTTGATGTCGACAATGACGAAGTCTTGCACCGTATCGGCGCCGGGGGGCCAAGCCTGCATGATCAGCACGCCGTCAAAGCTGCCATCGGCGGCGGCGCGCAGCGTGGCCTGTGCCTTGCGCGCAGCCTCGTTGCTGGCCCGAAGCTCAGTACTTTGCCGCATCAGGAGGGCCACGATGGCAGCGATCATGAGGCTGGCCACGCCGGCAACGCCCAGGTACTGGATGCGATGGCGGCGGTAGCGCTCCAGCGCCACGGCGCGCTCGATCCCCACCACCGCCGTCAGGCCATAGCGTGGCACCGGCGCCTGGCTGTACAGGCGCGCCGTGGCGTCCAGGGGCCGCCCGGCCAGCACTTCATCGGAAGAGGCGCCGGCCGCGCGCCGCGGACGAAATCCCAGCGGACCGCTGGAAAACAGGCGCTCGCCAATGCGCCCGGCGCTCAGGAGGCCATCGCGCGTGGTCAGGATCTGCGCCCCGCGCTCGCCCACATCGATGCGGTCGTAGTCGTCAATGAAGAGGTTGGGATCGATGAGCATGACGAGGGCGCCGTCGAACTGGCCGCCGCGCTGGTTCAGGCGGCGCGCCACGCGGATGTTCCAGTGCCCGGTGCCGCTGTCCACGACCACGGCCGAAACCAGCGGCGCGTTGCCGCCGCCCGCCGCCAGCGACTGGAAAAATGCTTCCTGGCCCAGGGGCGCGCGGCCGAAGCCATGCAGCGCATCGGTCACCTCGCCATTGCGGTCAAGTACAGCCATCGGCAGTTCCAGCCGCGCCGGCAGCACCGAATCGAGCAGGCCACCCTGGCGTGCAAAGGCGGCAAGGGGGAAGGCGCCGCCGCTCTCTTCGTGCTTGAGGCTGAACAGCTGGGTGGCATGATCGCTCTGGCGCAGGACGTGGGCCACATGTTCGGACAGCACGCGCGCTAGCTGCTGGCTGTGCGCCACGCCTTCGTTGCGGCTCGCTGCCCGTTCCAGGCGTAGTTGTACCGACACCGCGATCCACATCGCCACCAGCAAGGCCAGGGCGAAAGCGGGCAACAGGGCGACCTGAAGCAGGCGCCGTACGGAGGTGCTGATCGTGCTCGCTGAACCAGTCAAGTGTGCCTTTCGCGGGCGAATCGTGTCGCTTTGATTGTATTCTGGCCGAAAAATAGTTGCCGCGCGCGATATACGTATTAAAAAATTCCGTGGTGGTAACAAAAACAATTGCAAACGGTGTATTGTTGGCAGAATATGAAGATGACTGAACTGACCCTGACGCCAGCGCAGGCGAGGGCGCTGCACCTGGCCGCGCAAGGCATGCTGCAACCGCGGCGCAGCAAGGCGCGCAAGGACGACGTGCTGGCAGCGATCCGGCGCATGGGCGTGCTGCAGATTGACACCATCAGCGTGGTGGCGCGCAGCCCCTATCTAGTGCTGTGGTCGCGCCTGGGCGATTATGAGCCGGCGTGGCTGGACCAGCACCTGGCCGAGGGAAGACTGTTCGAATACTGGGCGCACGAGGCCTGCTTTGTCCCCATCGAAGACTATGGCTTGCTGCGTCACCGCATGCTCGATCCGGCCGCCATGGGCTGGAAGTATTCGGCCAGCTGGATGCGCGAGCGCGCCGCCGAAGTGGCGGCCGTGCTGTCCCATATCCGGACCAGCGGCCCCACGCGCTCGGCGGACCTTGGGCGCAGCAACGGCCAGGCAGGGGGCTGGTGGGACTGGAAGCCGGAAAAGCGCTCGCTTGAAGTGCTGTTTACGTCCGGTGCCCTGATGATCGCCAGGCGTCACAATTTCCAGCGCGTGTATGACCTGGCCGAGCGCGTGCTGCCATCGTGGGACGACAGCCAGCTGCCGTCCATGGAAGATGTGCGGCGCCGGCTCGCTCTGCAGGCGGTGCGCGCGCTGGGTGTAAGCAAGGCCGCCTGGGTGGCTGATTACTACCGCACGCGCAAGCCGCATGCAGACCTGGCGGCCCTGGTGGAGGAAGGCTGCCTGCTGCGCGCGGCGGTGCAGGGCTGGGACGAGCCGGTGTACGTGCACCGCGATCATGCCGACCTGGCGCTGCGGGCCGCCGGCGGCGCGCTCACGCCCACGCTCACCAGTGTGCTGTCGCCTTTCGATCCGATTGTGTGGGACCGGCGCCGGGCCCTCGAACTGTTCAACTTTGATTACCGGCTGGAGTGCTACACCCCGGCCGCCAGGCGCCGCTATGGCTACTTCACGCTGCCCATCCTGCGCCGCGGTGCCCTGGTGGGACGGGTGGACGCCAAGGCGCACCGGCGCCAGGGCATCTTTGACATCATCAGCCTCGAACTGGACGCCGGCGTGCGCGCCAGCGAGCGCCTGGCTGCCGATATCGCCCAGGCACTGGCGCGCTGCGCGCGCTGGCACGGCTGTCCCGAGCTGCGCATCACGCGCACGGTGCCGGCGCTGTTCGGGCCCATGCTGGAGGCCGCGCTGTGAGCCTGCCGGCGGCGCCGCGCGCGCTGGTGGACCGGTATGGCGTGGCCGCTATCGGGCGTTTCACGGGGCTGGCCGACAGCTTCGCGTGGAGCGCGCTGGCGCCGCCGTTTGCGCGCAGCCGTTGGTGGCGGCACTTTCATCACAAGCGCTGGCACTACGTGGCCCTCGCTTGCGAGGACGTGTTTGCGGCGGTGGCCATCGTCGACCTGGGCTGGACCAGTACCGCCTTTGCCTATGCTTTTGACCGGCGCCGGCGGCGCATGCTGGCCTCGTTCTCGCGCGACGGCCTGCCCGGCATGGGCGCGCGGGTGGCCGCCAACGCTTCCGGCAGCAGCAGCTTTGCTTCTGCGCGCTGCCGCATCCGGGTGGAGTGCGGCGCCCTGTCACTGCGCTGTGGCGGCTTTGACATCGATGCGCGCTGGGAGGTGGGGGCGCCATTCCTGCTCGCCAGCGGAGCGGTGGCGGGCGGATCGCTGCACGCCACCCAGAAATCGGGCGGCATGGCGCTGCGTGGCACCTTGCGCGCAGGCGGCACGGTGGCCAGTCTCGACGGTGGCGTTGCCAGCATTGACTATTCAAGCGGCCTGCTGGCCCGCGACACCCAATGGCTGTGGGCCAGCGCCCACGGCAAGGGGGTGGGCTTTAACCTGCAGGCAGGGTATTTTGGCGACCAGGAAAACGCCCTGTGGCTCGATGGCCACATTATTGCCCTTGATGCTGCTCAATTTACCTACGATGCCGCACGCCCCATGGAACCCTGGCACATCGCCACGCACGATGGCTTGCTCGACCTGCGTTTCACGCCCGAAGGCATGCGCGCCGACCGGCGCAACCTGATGGTGGCCGCCAGCCGCTACGTGCAGCCGATTGGCACGTTCAGCGGCACCGTGCGGGCCAGCCGGGCCAGCAGCGCGGTGGAAGTCAGGGAATTGCTTGGAGTTACCGAAGACCACGTTTCGCGATGGTGATGGCTTGCGATATATCAAACCGGTGCTGTCGGCGCTCTTTACACTAGCTGTTCCGGGTTGATGAAAAAGTTCATAAAGAACAACACCAAACCCGTTGTACAACAATAATCCCGGCCTGGCCCGTATTAGCAACGGCGCCGGCGCATGAGGCACTTTCTGAGGAGAGAGAATGTTAACGGCGACATATACCCTGGTGGCACTTTCGGTCGAGCAAGCAAAAGTCCGGAGCAGTCTTCAATCCCTGCAACAACTACTTGAGACAAATTTCATCCACCAGAGTTCCCTGACGCCGGGCCAGGTCAGCTACGCATGCGATGCAGTCAAGCGCCTGTACGAAAGCTGTCACTGGCGCAAGCTCGACATGTTCCTCATCCCCGCCATCCGCAAGGCCACCAGCGGCGCTGACGAACTGCTGGGCACGCTTGACCAGCTGGGCCATGCGGCGGCCGAGGCCGTCGGTGTGCTGGCCATTCGCCTGGGGTCGGTCGCCATCGATACTGCCGCCAGGGTCGCCCAGTTCTGCGACGCAGTGGACGCGTTCTGCAGTGCCACGCTCAGGCGCCTGGACATCGAGGAAAACAGCCTGTTCCCGGTGGCGCGGGCCGTCATTTCTGGCGAAGCATGGTTTTCCATTGCCAACCAAATGCTGGCGCACGACGCCTACGTGCAGGAGTCGCGGCCCATCAAGCCGGTGCGGCTGTTTGCCGAACCCCCGGCCGAGGCGGGCCAGTCACACCGGTCCGATGCCCATTTGGTACATTGACAGTATTATTTTTCGCTACTTCCCGCAGTGCCAGCAGCGACGATCTGCAGGGGAGCGGAATAGCTGGTAATGACGCCCGTTCTTGCTATGATGACGGTTTTGAATGATTGATTGCACGTCATGTTCGAATTCCTCTTCAAGCGGCCGGGCGACAAATCTTCCAGCGGTGCCAAGGCCAAGCCGGCAGATCCTGCAGCACCGGGCGCCAACAGCGCGACCCCGGCCAAGACTTCCCCTGCCGCCAGGGCGGGCGATAGCGCCAGGGCGGTCGAGAGCGCCAACGCGGTTGGCGCCGCAAAAGCGGCCGGCGCGGCGGCGCGCGAAGCGCAGGCCCAGCGCATGGCCGGCCTGCGCGGCGACGAGTCCGGCGCGGCCGACTTCATTTTGCAGTGCGACTTTTCCGAGCTGCGTCTGGCGGCAGCAGAACATATTCATTCGCGCGAGCAGCTCGAGCGGGTCTACACCGGCATTCGCAACACCGACCGCCGCGTGGCCAAGCTGATGCAGTCGCGGCTCGATGCCCTGCGCCACCACGATGCTGAACTGCAGCGCGGCCAGGCTTGCATCGACCAGGCGACCCAGCTGGTCAGCGACGACAAACTCACTCCCAACCAGGTAGCCGACCTGGACCGCAAATGGTCCGTGGTCAAGGCGCCGGAACTGGCAGGCGTCTTTGACGAGCTGCGTGCAAGGCTGGGCCAGCGGCTGGAGCGCCAGGTCATGCTGCAGCGGGCCATGATCGACCGCCTGGGACAGGTGCGCAAGCTCGCCGCCAGTGCCCTGAGTGCCGCGGAGATTGCCGCCGAGCTGCAACAGCTGGCCCAGGCCCAGCAGGAAGCGCTGGCAGCGCCCGAACATCCTTCACTGCCGCGCAGCCTTACCAATGAGTTTGCCAACGAGCACGCCCGCGTGGCGGCCATGCTGGCCGACATCGAACAGGGCCAGGCGGCAGCGGCCAGGCGCGAAGCCGTGCTGGCCGAGTGGCAGGCGGCGCCGGCCGGGTCGCTCAATGCCGAACAGATGCACAAGACCTGGCGCCAGCTGCCGGCGGCGCCCGAAGCGCTGGCCGACACGCTGCGCCAGCGATTTGAACAATTGCTCACCACCATACCCGCACCCGCACCTGCCGCGGACGCGCCCGCGCGCACCGAGCCACGCAAGAAGGGACAGGCGCAGGCGCCCGATCCGGCCTTCATCAGCAAGCTCGAAGCGATGGAAGCGGCGCTCCAGCATGGTTCGCTGGGGGCGGCGGCCGACATGGACAAGGCGCTCAAGGACAGCCGCGGCGTGCGCCTGACACCGGCATTGTCGGAGCGGCTGGTGCACGCGCGGGCCGAGCTCAAGCGCCTGTCCGACTGGGCGCGCTGGGGTGGCAATGTGTCGCGCGAAGAATTGATCAAGGCGGTGGAAACGCTGTCCACCCAGGCGCTGTCGATGAGCGAACTGGCCAAGAAAGTGGGCAGCATGCGCGACCGCTGGAAGTCGCTCGATACGCTGAGCGGCGCCGCGCCCAAGACCTTATGGGAACGCTTCGACCAGGCCTGCACGGCCGCCTATGCGCCCGCTGCCGCCCACTTCAAGCACCTGGCCGAGGAGCGCCACAGCAATGCCGCCAAGGCCGAAGCCCTGATCGCGGAAGCGGCCGGCGAGGCCGAGCGCATTGCCGGCAGTGCCACCGTGGACTGGAAGCAGATGGCAGCGACCGTGCAGCGCCTGCGCCTGGCCTGGAGCCACCTGGGCGCGATCGACCGCAAGGACAAGAAGCGCCTGGACCAGGCCTTTGCCGATGCGCTCAATGTGCTGCAGGCACCGCTCGAAGAGCAGCGCAAGGATGAAGTATCCGGGCGCGAGGAAATGATCGCCCAGGTCACGGCGCTCAATCCCCAGGACCGTCATGCCCTCGACACGCTCAAGGCCCTGCAGGAGCGCTGGCAGGAACACGCGCGCGCCGTGCCGCTCGAGCGCAAGACCGAGCAGGCGCTGTGGCAGCGCTTTCGCGCCGCGTGCGATGCCGTCTTCGCCCGGCGCAAGGAACACGCCCACGCGGCCGACGCCGAGCGCCGCGCCCACCAGGAGGCCAAGGAAGCGCTGTGCGCACGGCTCGAGGAAGCCGCCGCCACCGCCACGGCGGCCACCGCCGCCAGGCTGCTGCGCGACGCTGCCGCCGAATGGCACGCCATTGGCCCGGTCCCGCGTGCCAGCGAAGCAAAGGTGGAAAAGCGCTACCAGGCCGCCGTTGCCGCCATCGGCGAGCATGCCGAAGCTGCCAAGCGCGATGCCAGCCGCGCCCAGGCCAGCGCCCTGCGCGACAAGCTGGCGCTGTGCCAGCAGATGGAGGCGCAGCTTGCCGCGCCCGCCGGCAGCGGCAGCGGCAGCGACTGGACTGCGCGCTGGAGCGCGCTGCCGGCGGTGTCAGGCGAGTACGAGCGCGTGCTCAAGACCCGATTCGATGCCGCGCTGGCGGCGCTTGAAGCGCAACCTGAACAACGCCGGGAGTATGCCGCCAGGCTCGAGCAAAACCGCCCGGCGCTGCTGGAGGAAGTGCTGCGCCTGGAGATTGCAGCCGGCATTGACAGTGGCGCCGAGTTCGCGCGCGATCGCCTCAAGCTGCAGGTGCAGTCGCTGCAATCGTCGCTCAAGTCCGGGCAAAAGCCTGACACGGCGGCCACCCGGTTCCTGGAACTGTGCGCGCTGCCGGCGCTGGCCGACGAGCGCACCATCTCGCGCATCGACCACCTGTTTGCGCGCATTGCAAAGGATGGCAAGTGAGCGGCACGAGCACCAGTGTGCGCATCCAGGCAGGGGACTTTGACCTGTCCACGGAGATTGCCGCGCTGCGCCGGCAAGACCCTCGCGTGGGCGCGGTGGTCAGCTTCCTGGGCACGGTGCGCGACATGAACGAGGGCGCATCGGTCGCCTGCCTGGAGCTCGAACACTATCCCGGCATGACGGAGCAGGCCATCGGCGCCATCGTGGCCCAGGCCAGCTGCCGCTGGCCCCTGTTTGCCGCCCGCGTGATCCATCGCGTGGGACCCTTGCACCCCATGGACCAGATTGTGCTGGTGGCCTGCACCAGCGCGCACCGGGGCGATGCGTTTGCGGCCTGCGAATTCATGATCGATTACCTCAAGACGGAGGCTCCGCTGTGGAAAAAGGAGCAGACCCCGCAGGGCGCGCGCTGGGTTGACGCCCGCGTCACCGACGACGCCGCCCTGGCCAAATGGGCCACGCGCTGAGTTTTGCCGCCGTCGGGCTGGGTGCGGCACTCGGTGCATGGCTGCGCTGGGGCCTGGGCCTGTGGCTGGCGGGCATGCACGACAAGGTGCAGCTGGGGACCCTGGTGGCCAACCTGTCCGGGGGCTATCTGGCGGGGCTGGCGCTGGCTTTTTTTGCGGCCACGCCGGCCGTCGCAGCCGAGTGGCGCCTGTTTGCCATTACCGGTTTGCTGGGCGGCCTGACCACGTTTTCCACATTTTCGGGCGAAGCCATGCTGCTGCTGCAGCGCGGCGAGCATGGCTGGGCGCTGGCGCATTCGGCGCTGCACCTGGCCGGATCGATTATTTGTTGTATCGCCGGGTATGCCACCTGGCGCTTGGTATCGTCGTAGTGCACCCACCTCAGGAGAACCGCATGTCCGCACCTATTTCGCCCCGTCCAACCGCAGCCTTTGTCGGCGCGTCCTGGCTGGCCCTTTTCGTTGGCGCCATTACCTACGTCTCCGGCTTGTGGAACGCGCAGATGGCGTTGAACGAAAAAGGCTACTACTTCACGCTGCTCATGTACGGCCTGTTTGCCGCCGTGTCGCTGCAAAAATCGGTACGCGACCGGCTCGAAGGCGTCAAGGTCACCGGCATCTACTTTGGCCTGTGCTGGATTTCGCTGCTGCTGTCGGTGCTGCTGCTGACCATCGGCCTGTGGAACGCGACGCTGGCGCCAAGCGAAAAAGGCTTCTATGCCATGTCCTTCGTCCTTAGCCTGTTTGCCGCGGTCGCCGTGCAAAAGAACGTGCGCGACGTGGCGCTGGCCGACGAGCACAATCCACCGGTTGCCATGAGCAAGGAATAAAAAAAAAGGCGCGCTGCCGTGGCAGTGCGCCTCTTGTTGCGCTTAACGCAGCGTCAGGCTGTTCTTGATGGTCACACAGCGCATGTCGTCCTCGCGCTTTTCGCGCAGCGAGCGGGCGGTAAAGGCCGACAGGTCGCGATACTCGGCAATAGCCTTGTCCAGCCGTGCCACACTGTGCTCCGAACACCCGAGCGGGATCATCGTTTGTGCATAAGAGCGCATGAACACGGGCCCTGCCGCCTTGTCGATGGCCGGCAGGCGCGCCAGGCGCGCGGCGGCGCTGGCCTCGGACAGGGCCTGCTGCTCCGGCATGTACAGGTAGCCCATGGCGGTGCGCAGGCGCGGGAACGGCACCTTGGTGCTGGTGTCGTCGATGGCCGCCAGCCACTCGCCCTTGACGGCGGCATCGGGCCGCACCACGCGCGCGGCCAGGGCTTCGGTCTGGCCCGCGTCGGACTTGTCGCGTGCCAGTTCGGCATCAATCAGGGCCGCGCTGCCGGGATGATCGAAGCGGTTCAGCGTGCGGATCAGGTCCCAGCGCAGGTCCTGGTCCAGCGGCACGCCCGGTATCACGGTGGCGCCTGACAATACGGAAGCCAGTTTGTCCAGCCCCCGCTTGTCTGATGCGACCTGCTCGTACAGGCCCAGCCAGCGGCGCGCAAAGTCCGGCTTGCTGCGATTCGCCTGCACCCCAGTCCAGCTCATTGTTTGCAGCGACGCCAGGGTGGTGGCCACATAGGCGGGATCGGCGTTGGCCGCCCGCAGCAGGTTGACGCCGGCCGAGGTCTTGTTCAGCACGTCGCCCAGCAGCACATAATCGTGCTCGCTGCCGGCGTTGTCGATCACCGTCTGCAGGAAGGCGTTGAGGGGATACTTGCCATCGCGTACGCCGTCCCACAGGCTTTGCCACAGCATGGCGCGCAGCAGCGGGTCGCGCACCGTGCCCAGGTGCTTGCCGGCGGTGGCGAACGAGCGGCCGTCGAGCTGCACTTTCACGAAGCCCCAGTCCTGGTAGTTCGGGTACACCAGGTCCGGGCAGGCCGCGCCCACCATGCCGGGAACGGCGGTGGAGGCGCCCTTGTAGATGACCGGTATATTGCGCGTCAGCTTCATGTTCTTGCCGCGCATGGTGAAGGCGGCCACCTGCACGCGCTGCTCGCGCAGCGTGTCCAGTCCCGGCCGGGCGACGCCCTGGTCGAGCGTGAAGCTGGCCACCTTGCCGCCTTCGCAGCGGTAGTTGGCGGTGAGGGTGTTCACGCCTGCCTGGTACAGCCACTGCTCGGTCCACGGGCCCAGGTCGCGCCCGGCCGTCTTGCCCAGCGTGCCGATAAAGTCTTCCAGCTTCGCGTTCTGGTACTGGTACTTGACCAGGTAGTTATGCACGCCCTTGCGGAACACCTCGTCGCCGAGCAGGTGGCGCAGCTGCTTGAGCGTGGACGCCCCCTTGGAATAGGTGATGGCATCGATATTGTCAAAGGCGTTCGCGCTCGACGGCACCGGCACTTCGATCGGATGGGTGGCCGGACTCTGGTCCTGGTGGTAGCCGGCCTGCTTGTCGTTGATGTAGAACGAGCGCCAGGCGTGCTTGAATTCCGTCGATTCATGCAGGGCGTGGGTGGCCATGAAGGAGGCGAAGCTTTCATTGAGCCACAGGCCGTTCCACCAGTCCATGGTCACCAGGTCGCCAAACCACTGGTGGGCCATCTCGTGCAGGATGACTTCGGCCAGGCTCTCGCGCTGGGCCGCGGTGGTGGCGCCTTTCTGCACGAAGCCGCGCTCGGCGAAGGTGACGGCGGCGGCGTTTTCCATGGCCCCGTACAGGAAGTCCGGGACGATCAGCTGGTCGTATTTTTCAAACTGGTAGGGAATGCCGAAGTACTGGTCAAAAAATACCAGGCCGTTTTTGGTGTACCTGAACCAGTCCGCGGGATTGACCTGCGAGGCCACCGACTGGCGGGCGAACAGGCGCATGGGGTACTTGCCGCTTCCGTCTTCCCATACCTTGTAGGGGCCGGCGTGCAGGGAAAAATTGTAGGAGCTGAGCTGCTTACTGGCCGGGAAGGTCCAGCGCCGGGTGGCGCCCAGGTCTTCAATCTTCGTTTCGCGCGTGGTCGATACCACCGTCCAGTCGCTCGGCGCTACCACCGTGGTGGCGTAGGTGGCCTTGATGTTGGGCTGGTCGAACAGGGCAAACATCTGGCTGGCGGCGGCGGGCTCGAAGTGGCTGTAGGTGTAGACCCGGCCATCGGCGGCATCGACATTGCGGTGCAGGCCCTCGCCATTGGTGCTGTGCAGGCGCGTGTAGCTGACCGACACCGTATTGCGCCCGGCCACCAGGTCCTTTGGCGCGACGGTAATGAACCAGTTGTTGTACTGTGGTGTGACCGGCTTGCCATTGACGGTCAGTGCGGTGATGGTCCCCTTGTTGAGGTCGATCGTGAGCGGCTGATCGGTATCCTTGAGGTCAAAGCTGATGTGGCTGGTAGCGGAGAAAGTTTCCTTTCCGGTCAGCTCGAACGACAGGTCGTAGGCCACGTTCGATACCCGGGCCGCGCGCGCCATGGCGTCGGCCTGGCTCAGGTAGGCATTCTCGGCGCGCGGGGCGGCGGCCAGGGCGGCGGGGCCGGCAAACAGGGTGCCGATCACGGCCGCCACTGTCAGGATGCGTGGAAGGTGCTGCATGAAGTCTCCTCGTTTTTGTATTTGCACTGGTAGTTCCATTGATTCATTGCATTGATTCATTGCATTATTCAGAAGATAGTAACACCGCAATTCGCGCTGTGGGACATGCATATATCTTGAAAAACTTTTGGCTGGCCCAATCTTGTTTTCAATTCAAAAACATCATCAGGGAGCACGACCATGCGTCAAGACAAAATGACCACCAAGCTGCAGGAAGCGCTGTCCGATGCGCAAAGCCTGGCGGTGGGCAACGATAACCAGTACATCGAGCCGGTTCACCTGCTGACCGCCTTGCTCAACCAGGACGATGGCGGCGCGCGCTCGCTGCTGCAGCGCTCGGGCGTGAACGTGGGCGGGCTTGCCAGTGCGCTCAAAAGCTCGCTTGAGCGCCTGCCCAAGGTGTCCGGCCATGGCGGCGAGACCCAGGTCAGCCGCGAATTCATGGGCATGCTCAACCTGGCCGACAAGGAAGCGCAAAAGCGCGGCGACCAGTTCGTGTCCAGCGAAATGGTGCTGCTGGCCCTGACCGAAGACAAGTCCGACGCCGGCAAGCTGGCGCGCGAGCAGGGCTTGTCGCGCAAGTCGCTGGAGTCGGCCATCCAGGCCGTGCGCGGCGGCGAGGCGGTGCAGTCGGCCGACGCCGAAGGCCAGCGCGAATCGCTCAAAAAATACACGCTCGACCTGACCGAGCGCGCCCGCATGGGCAAGCTCGATCCCGTCATCGGCCGCGACGACGAGATCCGGCGCGCCATCCAGGTACTGCAGCGCCGCACCAAGAACAATCCCGTGCTGATCGGCGAACCGGGCGTGGGCAAGACCGCCATCGTGGAAGGGCTGGCGCAGCGCATCGTCAATGGCGAAGTGCCCGATTCGCTCAAGGGCAAGCGCGTGCTCTCGCTCGACATGGCGGCCCTGCTGGCCGGCGCCAAGTACCGCGGCGAGTTCGAGGAGCGCCTCAAGGCCGTGCTCAAGGAGCTGGCCCAGGATGAAGGCCAGAGCATCGTCTTCATCGACGAGATGCACACCATGGTGGGCGCCGGCAAGGCTGAGGGCGCCATGGATGCCGGCAACATGCTCAAGCCGGCGCTGGCGCGCGGCGAACTGCATTGCGTGGGCGCGACCACGCTGGACGAATACCGCAAATATATCGAAAAGGATGCGGCGCTCGAACGGCGCTTTCAGAAAATCCTGGTCGACGAGCCCAGCGTGGAGGCGACCATCGCCATCCTGCGCGGCCTGCAGGACAAGTACGAGCTGCACCACCAGGTGGAAATCACCGACCCGGCCATCATCGCCGCGGCCGAGCTGTCGCACCGCTATATCACCGACCGCTTCCTGCCCGACAAGGCGATTGACCTGATCGATGAAGCGGCCTCCAAGATCAAGATCGAAATCGACTCCAAGCCGGAGGTGATGGACCGCCTGGAGCGGCGCATCATCCAGCTCAAGATCGAGAAGGAAGCGGTCAAGAAGGAAAAGGATGAATCCTCGCTGCGCCGCCTGGACCTGATCGATGAAGAGATTGCGCGCCTGGAGCGCGAGTACAACGACTTCGAGGAAGTGCTCAAGGCCGAAAAGGCGATGGTGCAGGGGACCAGCCATATCAAGGAAGAGATCGAACGGGTGCGCCTGCAGATGGACGAGGCGACCCGCAGCAGCAACTGGCAAAAGGTGTCCGAGCTCCAGTACGGCAAGCTGCCCGAACTCGAAGCGCAGCTAAAGAGCGCCGAAGCCGACACCGCGCGCCAGGGCGACACCAAGATGAAGCTGCTGCGCACCCAGGTGGGCGCCGAAGAAATTGCCGAAGTGGTCTCACGCGCCACCGGCATTCCTGTTTCGCGCATGATGCAGGGCGAGCGTGACAAGCTGCTGCACATCGAAGAAAAGCTGCATGAGCGCGTGGTGGGCCAGGACGAAGCCATTGTGGCCGTGGCCGACGCCATCCGCCGTTCGCGCGCCGGCCTGTCGGACCCCAACCGCCCGTATGGTTCCTTCATGTTCCTGGGGCCGACCGGCGTGGGCAAGACGGAGCTGTGCAAGGCGCTGGCCAACTTCCTGTTCGATACCGAGGAACACATGATCCGCATCGACATGAGCGAATTCATGGAAAAGCATTCGGTGGCAAGGCTGATCGGCGCGCCGCCCGGTTATGTGGGCTACGACGAGGGCGGCTACCTGACCGAGGCAGTACGGCGCAAGCCCTACAGCGTGATCCTGCTCGATGAAATCGAGAAGGCGCATCCGGACGTGTTCAACGTGCTGCTGCAGGTACTCGATGACGGCCGCATGACCGATGGGCAGGGACGCACGGTGGACTTCAAGAATACCGTGATCGTCATGACCTCCAATCTTGGCTCGCACAAGATCCAGTCGATGGACAGCGATGACCCGGGCGTGGTCAAGCTGGCCGTCATGGCGGAGGTGCGCTCGCATTTCCGGCCCGAGTTCATCAACCGCATCGATGAAATCGTCGTGTTCCATGCGCTCGACGACAAGAACATTGGCTCGATCGCCAAGATCCAGCTCAAGCACCTGGAGCAGCGCCTGGCCAAGATGGACATGACGCTCGACGTGTCGCCGGAAGCACTGCAAAAGATCGCCGAAGCGGGCTACGATCCGGTGTATGGCGCGCGCCCGCTCAAGCGCGCGATCCAGCAGCAGATCGAAAATCCGCTGTCCAAGCTGATCCTGTCCGGCCAGTTCGGTCCCAAGGACCAGATTCCGGTGCGCGTGAAGGATGGCCACCTGGTGTTTGGCGATACGGCCGCTGTGGAACTGGAAAAGGCGTAAAACGACATGGGGAGCACCAGGCTCCCCATTTTTTTTTGTCTGCACGCCCGGGCGCGCAGGTGCTCATGATGCTCGCTTGGCTCAGGCCGCGGCCTGCTCCTCGGTCATCACGCTGTCGGGCTTCATCAACAGGAGCTGGTCCTTCAGGACACTGAACCTGAGCGGCGTATCTAACTGGCGGATCTCGCCGTCGGTGGCGACCTTGATTTTCTTGCGCGTACCGTACAGCGTACGCTGCTTGACAGTGAGCGTTTCAAAACTGAATGCCACCAGGTTGCGGGCGCCACCGAGCTTGCCGATGGCGCCGCGCAGCATCAAGCCCATCATGCCGAGCCGTCCGACCGACCGTGGCGCTATGGCGGCCAGCTTGCCGTCTTCCAGCGCTGACGACAGCGGTTCGATGCCCAGCCGTTCCATTTGAAAGCTGTTGTTGCCCACGAACAGCACCGCAGTGCGCATGGTGCGCGTCTTGCCGCCTTCGTCCAGGCCAATGCGCAGGTACTGCGTGCGCCCGAGGGCAGTCTTGAGCATGGACAGCAGGGCCACCACCCGGCTGCGGCCAAACTGCTTGGTGTCTGCCTCGCGTTCCTCGATGATCTGGGGATACAGGCCGATGCTGGCGTTGACCAGAAAAATCCGGTCGTTGACCAGGCCCACCTGTACCGGCTGCAGGCGCGATGCGAGCAGCGCCTGCACTGCCAGTTCCAGGTCTTCCGGAATCCCGTGAGCGCGCCCGAAATAGTTGAATGTTCCCTGCGGCAGCACGCCGAAGGGGCAGCCCGCGTCCACGGCCTTGCCGGCCACGGTATTGATGGTGCCATCGCCGCCGGCAGCCACCAGGATGCCGCCGCTGGCCACGGCTTGCCGGGTCAGCTCGTCTGTAATGGCGTCGAGCCGGGCCGGATCTTCCACCACGCGCAGGGTGAAGGCGCGCCCGGAACGGTTCATCACCTCCTCGATGGTGCTGCGCCGGGCAGCGGCCTCTTCATTGCCCGAGCCGGCGTTCAGGACAATGAAAAACGGGGCCGTCCCCAGATTGTCAGGGAGCTTCATGGTGCAAGGTGGGACCGAGGACCGTGCGCAGGTCGGGGATGCGGGGGCCTACTTGCTCGATGGCAGCTGCAAGCTGTTCCCGGCTGCACTGGAATTGTTGGGTCCAGTAGACCAGTTCTGCCTCGACCAGCATGTTGATGCGGTCGTAATCTTGCGGGTTGGGTTCTAGCACATTGTCTGACACGGTCATTCTCCTGTCGGCGCACGGCGCGCCCATGGGCCGGACAATGCCATGAAAGTGTTGTTTATTCAGTACGCTGTCGCACGCTCGCGGCCCGGAGGGCTGCCCCGCGCTGGCAGGCAACTGCTGCGCTGGTCCAGTGGCGGCCGCTGTGCGGGCGGCCTATCCGCTAGAATCAACGCATCTTCAACCACCGGCCTCACTACCATGACCTTTGCCACGACCGATCTGTGCGACGACCATCCGCAACTGCTGGAAAACGGCTGCCTTGCCGTGCTGCCGCCCGTGTTCCGCCATTTTGGCAAGGCCCGTACCTTTTGCGGCCGCGCCACCACCCTCAAGGTATTTGAAGACAATGCCCTGGTGCGCGCCACGCTGGAGGCGCCCGGCAATGGCAATGTGCTCGTGATCGACGGCGGCGCCAGCATGCGGCGGGCGCTGGTTGGGGGCCAGCTGGGATTGCTGGCCCAGAACAATGGCTGGGCCGGCATCGTCGTCAACGGCTGCGTGCGCGACAGCGATGAACTCGATGCCTGCGAGGTCGGCATTCGTGCCCTGGGCGTCCATCCTCAAAAAAGCAGCAAGAAGGGCGAGGGCGAGCGCAATACCCGGGTGATCATCAGCGGGGTGCCCGTGTGCCCGGGCGACTGGGTGTATGCCGACGCCGATGGGGTGCTCATTGCGCAGCAAAAGCTGGCCTAGGCGGGCGGGTTTTCATCAGGCGGGAAGGGCGTTTCGCATCATGAAAGCGGGTCCGGGGCGGGGCATCTCGCGGCATCTCTTTTGCTGAAACTCCCTTTCGCATCGCGGGAAAGAAAAAATAAGCCATTGATTTGCAAGACAAATAATTTGCTTATGTGTCTTATATAAGAGTCTTGTTGCGTTGCGCAATTGGGCCTATGATTTCTACAACGGCATCCTCAACCAGACACCAGGAGAACACCATGGCAACTCGTGAACAGCAAATCGCAGCCCTGCAGCAAGACTGGGAGACCAATCCCCGCTGGAAAGGCGTCGTGCGCAACTACACGGCAGCCGATGTGGTCAAACTGCGCGGTTCGCTTGTGATCGAGCATACGCTGGCCAGGCGGGGGGCGGACAGGCTGTGGCAGCTGTTGAACAACGAGCCCTTCGTCAACGCCCTGGGCGCCATGACGGGCAACCAGGCCATGCAGCAGGTCAAGGCCGGTCTGAAGGCCATCTACCTGTCGGGCTGGCAGGTGGCGGGCGACGCCAACGTGGCCGGCGAAATGTATCCCGACCAGTCGCTGTACCCGGCCAATTCCGTGCCGCTCGTGGTTCGCCGCATCAACAACACCTTCCAGCGTGCCGACCAGATTCAATGGTCCGAAGGCAAGGGTGACATCGACTTTTTTGCCCCCATCGTGGCCGATGCCGAAGCCGGCTTTGGCGGCGTGCTCAATGCCTACGAGCTGATGAAGGCGATGATCGATGCGGGCGCCGCCGGCGTGCACTTCGAAGACCAGCTGGCATCCGTGAAGAAGTGCGGCCACATGGGCGGCAAGGTGCTGGTGCCCACCCGCGAAGCGGTGGAAAAACTGACCGCAGCGCGCCTGGCGGCCGACGTGATGGGCACGCCAACCCTGGTGATCGCCCGCACCGACGCCGAAGCGGCCGACCTGCTCACCTCCGACGTCGACGCCAACGACCAGCCGTTCTGCACCGGCGAGCGCACCGTGGAAGGCTTCTACAAGGTGCGGCCCGGTCTGGAGCAAGCCATTGCGCGGGCCCTGGCGTACGCCCCCTTTGCCGACCTGGTCTGGTGCGAAACGGGCAAGCCCGACCTGGCTTTTGCCAAGCAGTTTGCCGAGGCCGTACATGCCAAATTCCCCGGCAAGATGCTGGCATACAATTGCTCGCCATCGTTTAACTGGAAGAAGAACCTGGACGACGCCACCATTGCCAAGTTTCAGAAGGAGTTGGGCGCCATGGGTTACAAGTTTCAGTTCATTACCCTGGCTGGCTTCCACGCCCTTAACTACGGGATGTTCAACCTGGCCCACGGCTACGCCAGGCGCCAGATGTCGGCCTTCGTGGAATTGCAGGAAGCCGAATTTGCCGCCGCCGACAGGGGTTTTACGGCCGTCAAGCACCAGCGCGAAGTGGGTACCGGCTATTTCGATGCCGTCACGCAGACCATCCAGCAGCACCAGAGTTCCACCACGGCCCTGCACGGCTCGACGGAAGACGCGCAATTTTTCGATGAGAAGAAAGTGGCGTAAGCACGCGCTCTAGCGTCAATTAGTAGCCGCACCGGTGTTCGCGCCGCTGCGGCTTTTCTTTTGGGCCCAGCCCCAGCCATCCTGCCGACAAGCGTCTTGTGGGCGGTCGACGGCCCCCTCTAATTCCACCAAGAATGTTGTATTTAATCCATAAAAGTTTCTTCTAGGGGTTTCTTTTTGTCATGCAAGTTGCGAAAATAGTAGTTGCTTTATCGTAATTACAAATAATGCAGAGACATACTTTGCAGTCCATTCCAGGGAGCCCTTAATCATGAAATGTATTCCAGTCCTCGTCGTCGCCCTTGCTTTGGCCGGTTGCGCCACCGTTCAGGCCCCCAAATTCGCTGCACCGAGCACCATTCTGGCACCCCAGCCCATCGCCGGTACCACCGGCAAGTACCTGTCGCCATTTACCGAAGACGGCACCGTGACGGCGTGGGTGGAAAAGGGCCGTTCGGCCAAGGCCGGTTCGGCAGTCGGCGGCTTCCTGGGCGCCCAGGTCGGCCAGAAGATGGCCAGCCAGATTCCCTTCGTGGGCGGCATGATCGGCCAGAGCGTCGGTGAGTATGCGGGCCGCGCCGTGGCCCTGAAAATGGTGGGCGGTGAAGAATTCATCCGCGCCAACTCCGACATTTCGTTCGCGACCGTGCAGGATCTGGCGGTCTACATGTACGCCACCAATTCGGCGCACAAGGATTACGCAGAGGCGCTGGCCCTGACCCAGGAAATCTACCCTGAGCTCAAGACCGCCTATTTCCCGGCGATCGCCAAAGCGCCGACCCGCCAGTAATCACGGAGCCTTCATGAAATATTCACTCTCCAGCATTGCCTGCGTGTGCCTGCTTGCAGGCTGCGCTTCCCAGCCCACGCTCAATAACAGCGCCGGCCGCGCCACCGTGTACCAGGACGTCAACAGCGTGTCGTCCACCATGGCCGGCGTGGGGATGGAATCGCAGGATATCGTGTCGATGACCGACAAGATGGTGCGCGACATCCTGTCCAATCCCCAGATCGCCGGACGCAGCACCCCGGCCCGCGTGATTGTCGATTCGGCCTACTTTACGAACGACAGTTCCTCGCGCATCAACAAGAATTTGATCACCGACCGCCTGCGCGTGGAACTGAACCGCGCCGCCGCCGGCCGCCTGGTGTTCGTGGCCCGCCACTACGGCAGCATGGTTGCCAACGAGCGCGATGCCAAGCGTGCAGGCGAGCGTGACGGCGGCACCATCCGCAGCACCAAGGCCGTGGCCGGCGGCGACTTCCGCCTCGGTGGCCGCATTGCCTCAATGGACGCCAACCAGCGCAGCACCGGCATGGTGTCGCGCTACCACCAGATCACGTTTGAACTGGTGGACCTGGAGTACGAGACCATTCCCTGGAGCGGCATCTATGAGTTCAGAAAAGAAGCCCAGGATGACATCCTGTACCGTTAAGCGCTGCGCGGCGCTGGCGCTGCTGGCCTGCATGGCCAGTGGTGCTGCGCATGCCGATTACGCGGCCGAACGCAGCCGCCTCAAATCTGCCGTCCCCAAGGACGCAGTGCTGTACACCCTTCAGGCCGGGGTGGCGGCGCTGGCAGAAAAACAGGATGGCGAGGCCGCTGCCCTGTTTGATTCGGCGCTCGACAAGATCGAAGGCATGTACGCCAACACCGAGAGCGCGGCCAGGGCACGCTCGCTGTGGTACGAGGAAGGCGCCAAGGACTTCAAGGGCGAACCCTACGAGCGCGCCATGGCCTTCTATTACCGCGGCCTGCTGTACCTGGCCGAAGGCGACTATGAAAACGCGCGCGCTTCCTTCCGTGGCGGCTTGCTGCAGGATGCCTTTGCCGAGGAAGACCAGAACCGCGCCGATTTCGCCAGCCTGATGCTGCTCGAAGGCTGGGCCAACCAGTTGAACGGCGATGCTGCCCAGGCGGCCGACGCCTACAAGGAGGTCACCGCCCTGCGCACCGGCTTTGTGGCGCCGCCCGAAGGCGCCAACCTGCTCATAGTGGCGGAGCTGGGCGGCAGTCCACGCAAGCTCGGCGACGGTATCGGCAACGCCGAAATCGTGTACCGCCGCGCCAAGCGCACACCCGAGCGCAGCGCCACGGTCACGCTGGACGGCCAGCCCCAGGCACTGCTGCCGATGGAAGACCTGTACTACCAGGCCATCACGCGGGGTGGGCGCCCGATCGACCGCATCATCAATGGCAAGGTCGCGTTCGCCGCCACCACGGCGAAGGTGGGCGACGTGCTCGGCACCATTGCCTCGGAAGGCAATGTGCTGCGCGCAGCCTATGGCGGCACGTCCGGACGGGCGCTGGGCGGGCTGGCGGCGGTAGGTGCCATTGCATCGGTCATTTCGGCCAACGTCAAGCCGCGCGCCGATGTGCGCTACTGGAACAACCTGCCGGAGTCGCTGCATATCCAGGCGCTGCGTGCGTCTGCCGCGCCGCGCGACATCGCAGCCCTGCTCAAGGATGAAGCAGGTAATCCGGTTGCGCTCGACACGGTCGTCATCCGCCAGTTCCGCGACAAGAACGGCAACGGCCTGGTGTGGATCAAATCACGACATTAATCAAACGAGGGAAACCCCATGAAAACCATTCTTTCCGGCGCCTGCGCGCTGCTGTTGCTCGCTGGCTGCCAGACCCCGTATCAAGAAGGCGCCCAGATGGGCGTGCGCGTCAACGCCCCGAACGCGGCCAATGCGCGCGTGCAGTACGACCAGGTGGTCATCCTCGACCGGGTCTTGCAAAACAGCAAGAACGGCAAGATCGCCATTGAAGCCCAGGGGGCGCGCCGCACCGCCACCGGCACACTGCAGGTGATCGTCACCATCCGCAACCGCACCGACCATCAGCAGGTGCTCGAAGCGCGTACCAGCTACTTTGACAGCGGTTTTGCGCCGACCGAGAAGCCGTCGGGCTGGAGCCGCATCTTCCTCGAGCCAAACGGCGTGGCCAGCTATACCGAGTCCTCCATGGGCGCGGCCAATGTGGCGCACTACTACGTTGAAGTGAAGGAGGCACGCTGATGAGGGCAATCGTGCTGGCCAGCCTGATGCTGGCCGCGGGCGCAGGACAGGCCCAGGTCATGGCAGCGCCGGAGGCGATCGCACGCGGCGCTGTCCCGGCCGCCGTGCCGATGGATGCGGCCGAGGCCGGCATGCTGGTGCAGCCTTCTTCTGCCGGCAGTTTCCGTCAATGGTATGCAGGGCAAAAGCGTCCGGCACTGGTCGTCTATTTCGACAAGCGCCTGGACCAGCTGCCGCCAGGCTGGACCGGCGAGACGCGGTTGCTGATCGAGGAAAGTGGCCAGTACGGCAAGGATGTGGAAAAGCGCAAGCTGACCGTGGGCGTGCAGCACAACACGGCCGTGGCGTCGGCCCAGCGCAGCCAGTTCGCCACCCTGGTCGAGCAGGCCCTGCAGCAGGAATTGAAGCGCGAGCAATTCAAGGTCCTGGATGGCGCGGTGCTGCACCGCAAGCTTGCAGCCACCCAGCCGGGCGAGGGCAGCGACATCGAGTACGATTCGCTGAAGAAATCGGTGCGCCTGGTGCTCGAGGTGCAGCTGGCCTTTATCGATGGCGGCGCCGAGCTGCTGGGCGCCATGAAGGACATTCACAGTGGCGATATCGTGGCCACCGTGCGCATGCCGGTGGAAGGCGCGCTCGACACGCGCGAGGGCATCGACCGCGCAGCACGCCGCCTGGTGCAGCGTTTGCTGAAAGAAAAGGCGTAAGCACAGCCGCGATGCGCCCGGCTTGCCGGTTCTGGGGGATAATGGAGGTTTGGCGGCTGCTTGCCGCCTGCCTTCACCCCGAACTGGAATACCCTATGTTAAGTTACCGCCACGCCTTTCACGCGGGTAATCACGCCGACGTCCTGAAGCATTTCGTCCAGCTCCAGCTGCACGCATACATGAATCAGAAGGACACGGCCTACACCTATATCGACACCCATTCCGGTGCCGGCGTGTACGCGCTCGATGGCGGCTATGCCTCCAAGAATGCCGAGTACGAGACCGGCATCGGCCCCCTGTGGGAACGGACCGACCTGCCGCCCGGCCTGCGCGAGTATGTGGACCTGGTCAAGGGCCTGAATCCGTCGGGCAAGATGCGCTACTACCCGGGCTCCCCGTTTTGCGCCGACAAGGCCATGCGCGAGCAGGACCGGCTGCGCCTGTTCGAGCTGCATCCGGCCGACAGCAAGATCCTGGCCGATAATTTCCGCAAGGTCGAGGCGCACCTGGCCGAGCAGGGCATCCGCGCCACCACGCGCGGCAAGCGCATCCTGGTCGAGCGCGGCGATGGCTTCCATGGCATGAAAACCCTGCTGCCGCCGCCGTCGCGCCGCGCCCTGGTGCTGATTGACCCGCCGTACGAAGACAAGCAGGATTACCGCAAGGTCCGCGATGCCCTCGACGATGCCCTGGGACGCTTCCCGAGCGGCATGTATGCCATCTGGTACCCCGTGCTGCAGCGTATGGAATCGCGCCAGTTTGCCGACAAGCTCAAGCGCCTGCCGGCCAAGGAGTGGCTCAACGTCACCCTCACCATCACCACCCCCGGGCCCGACGGCTTTGGCCTGCACAGCAGCGGCATGTTCATCATGAATCCGCCGTACACGCTCGAACCGATGCTGCGCCAGGTCATGCCCTACCTGGTCCAGGTGCTGGGCAAGGATGCCGGCGCCACCTACCTGATTGAAAAAGGCACCCAGGTCACGGGCAACGCCACGGCGCGCACGGTCAACGGCACGCCGCGCATGCCTGTTGGCAATGCCCGCCGCGCCAGCCCGACCGCAGGCACGGGCAGCCTGCGCCTGCCGGGCCAGGCACCGGCCGGGACGCCCGCCGCCGTCAAGGGGCCGGGCCGGGGTCCCGCTGCCCGGAGCGGCGGCAGTGCCCGCCCGGGCGGTGGCAAGCCCCCGGTCAAGGGCGGTACAGGCCGCCCTTAGTCATCAAGCTGTAGTATAGTTATTGCAATGAAGCGCCGCGTGGGCGCTTCATTGCTTATGGATGTAGACATGTTGACCGAAGCTCCCCCCGATGTAGTACTGCCCACTGACGACTTTTTTCTTGCTCGCCAGCCAATTCTTGGACGCAACCAGCGTCTGGTGGCGTTCGAGCTGCTGTTTCGCAGCGCCGATTCGCCCGAAGCCAATGTCGTCGATCACGCGGCGGCTACGGCCGCCGTCATTTCGCATGCTTCCCAGCTGGGCATGCAGCGCGTGGTGGGCGAGCGGCTGGCCTTCATCAATGTCGATGAGGTCGTGCTGATGAGCGACTTCGTACGCTTTTTGCCGCACGACAAGGTTATCCTGGAAATCCTGGAAACGGTCAAGGCCACGCCCGACGTCGTCGCGCGCGTGGTCGCCCTGCGCGAACTGGGCTTCAAGTTTGCGCTCGATGACGTGATCGGCAGGTCGGACGATATTGACAAGCTGCTGGCCCTGGTGGACGTGGTCAAGATCGATGTCCAGGCCGTGCAAGCGATCGACCCGCACAGCCTGCCGGCCCTGGTCAAGCTGTTTCGCGAACCGGGCCGCAAGCTGCTGGCGGAAAAGGTCGAAACCGTGGAAGAGTACGAGATGTGCATGGCGCTCGGCTTTGAATACTTCCAGGGCTATTATTTTGCCCGTCCCGCCATCCTGAGCGGCAAGACCATTGCCCCATCCGAGCTGGTCATCCTCAACTTGCTGCAGCTGATCAATTCCGATGCGGACGACCACGACCTGGAAATGTCGGTCAAGCGCGACCCCCTGATCAGCCTGAACCTGCTGCGCCTGGTCAATACCCCGGCTGCCGGTGCGCGCCGCCATATCGATTCGCTGTCCGAAGCGCTGGTGGTGCTGGGCCGCGAACAGTTGCAGCGCTGGCTGCAAATCCTCTTGTACGCCACGCCGGGCGCGAATGTCGAACTCAATTCTCCGCTGCTGCAAATGGCCACCACGCGCGGCAAGCTGATGGAGCTGATGACGCGCAAGCTGCCCCCGCCTCGGCGCAGCAGCGCCGAAGCCGGCTTCACGGTGGGCATCATGTCGCTGATGGATGCCCTGTTTTCCATGTCCATGCGCGACATTCTCGACGCGGTGGCCGTGGCGCCGGACGTGCGCGCCGCCCTGCTCGAGCGCGAAGGCATGCTGGGCGAAATGCTGCGCATCGTGGAAATGCTGGAAAACCCCAAGCGCGGTCCTCAGCTGTCGCGCTCGCTCAAGGCGCTCGGCCTGACCGTCAAGGAAGTGCGCGACATTGAACTTGAAGCCTTTAGCTGGGTCAATCAACTGGTGGTTTGATGCAGCCGCCAGGCCGGCCCTGCCGGTTGTGTTGTGCCGCTTACTGGGCCAGCAACAGGAACACGGTCGGCTTCTTGTGAAAGTCCGGCGCCTTGCCTGCCGCTAGCTGCGCCTTCCACTGGGTGGCCGTGTGGGTGCGGATCGACTCCGTCGGCAAGCTCAGGTCGGTAGCCACGCAGATCAGCGTCGTGCCCTGGCAGGCGGCGGCCAGCGCGTCGAGCATGGCGCCGTTGCGGTAGGGCGTTTCAATCATGAGCTGGGTTTGCCGCTCCGCGCGCGAACGCTTTTCCAGTTCGCCAATGCGGCGGATGCGCTGCGCCGCGTCCGTGGGCAGGTAGCCATTGAAGGCAAAGCTCTGGCCATTCAAGCCACTTGCCATCACGGCCAGCAGCAGCGACGACGGACCCACCAGGGGCCGCACGGTAATGCCATGCGCATGGGCCAGGCGCACCAGGTCGGCGCCGGGATCGGCCACGGCCGGCACGCCCGCTTCCGACACCAGCCCCGCATCGCGGCCCGCCAGCAAGGGCGCCAGCAAAGCGGCCAGGGCGGCGGGCGGCGTATTGACATTCAGTTCGCTGATCGCGATCTCCTGCAAGGGCTTGGCCAGCGGGTGATTGACGGCTATTAATTTGAGGAAGGCACGCGCCGTCTTGGCGTTCTCGGCCACGAAATAGTCGAGCCTGGACGTCAGGGCTTGCACCTGCTCGGGAATGATGGACGCCAGGGCGCCGGCCTCGACCGTGCCGAGCGTGTTGGGAATTAAGAATAAGGTGCCGGGCATGGTGCTCAGTTGCTGAAAAAGTGAAAACCGGCGCGGCGCAGCATGCCGGTCAGGGCGATCAGGGGCAGGCCGGTCAGGGCCGTGGGATCGCTGCTGTCAATCCGTTCCAAAATGGCAATGCCCAGGCCCTCGTTCTTGGCGCTGCCGGCGCAATCATAGGGTTGCTCGATCCGCAAATAGGCGTCGAGTTCGGCGTCGGGCAGGTCGCGGAAGGTGACGAAGGTTTGCACATTCTCCAGCTCGGCACCTCCGGCCGCGTCCACCACGCACAGGGCCGTATGGAACACGACGCGCCGCCCGCGCATGCGCTGCAGCTGGGCCAGCGCCGCCGCGTGGCTGCCCGGTTTGCCGATCTGTTCGCCATCGAGCGTGGCCACCTGGTCCGAGCCGATCACCACGCTGCCGGGGGCGCGGGCGGCCACCGCCTCGGCCTTGGCGCGGGCCAGGCGCAGGGCGGTCGCCTGCGGCGCCTCTGCCGGCAGGGGCCGCTCGTCTAGCTCGGGCAGCATGACCGCGAACGGCAGGCGCAGGCGCGCCAGCAGTTCGCGCCGGTAGGCCGAACTTGATGCAAGAATCAGACGGGAAGGGGAGTTAGTTGGTATCATTGCGGCCTTGTGCGGTCAAACCGCGCTAAGTCTTTGACTTGGCAGCGGCAAGCCTGTTATTATCGCAGGTTTTCCGGGGAAAATTTCTGCAATGAGCGCTTTTGTCATCGACGCTTTCGAGTTTTGTCGAAGCAACGGCCATCGCGACGGTGTCACGCCGGTCGCCGAAATGAGCCGGTTAAACAAGGATTGTGCCGACCAGTCGGGCCACGTGAGCTGGGCTGTGGATGGTGCAACGAGCAAGCAGGGCTATCCGCAAATGACGCTGTCGGTTGCCGGCACCGTCCAGCTGATGTGCCAGCGCTGCCTGACGCCGTTCAGCTACGAGATGCAGTCGTCCACCGTGCTCATGCTCGGCAAGGATGATGCCCATGCCGACGAAATCGAGGAAGTGATTGCCGACGAGAGCATTGACGTCATCGTCGGCAGCCGCCAGTGCGATATCCGCGACCTGATCGAAGACGAGGCGCTGCTGGCACTGCCGCAAGTGCCCAAGCACGATGTGTGCCCCGACAGTAAATTGCTGGACGTGCTCAAGAGCGAGAAGCCATCGCCCTTTGCCGGCTTGAAGGACTTGAAGTCCGAGTAAGACAGAATAAGCAGGACGTAAAAAACGTGTCAAACGCGTGTTGTAGTCGAGTATGGCATCAAGCAGGAAATGTAAGACAGCGTTAAACATGTCGGTAAATTAAATTGCCGCTGGGATACTCGATTCGCATGTATTTGCCGGTCGAATGTGTTAGAATTTTAGAACTTATGTATTAGGAGTCATCATGGCAGTTCAGCAGAATAAGAAGTCCCCATCCAAGCGCGGCATGCACCGCTCGCACGACTTCCTGGTCGCGCCACAGCTGGGTATCGAGCCAACCACGGGTGAGACGCACCTGCGTCACCACATCAGCCCGAACGGTTTCTACCGTGGCCGTAAAGTACTCAAGACCAAGAACGACGAGTAATCGACGTCTTCTCATTGAGTAAGATGAAAGCGGGGCTACGGGAATTTTTACGTCGCGCCGCTTTTTCTTTATTACCGGCTGCAAAGCACCCTTGCGGCCCGTCATTTCGAATAAAGCAGACTCTGACTGGCAGTCGCCAGCTGACAGAGCGCACCCTGCCGCCTGTGCTCGTGAGCATGGCCCCGGGCCTGCGGTATGAATCCACCAAATGACAATTAAAATTTCCATTGACTGCATGGGCGGCGACCATGGCCCGTCGGTCACCATACCCGCAGCGTTTGCCTTCGTCCAGCGCGAGCCCGAGGCCGAACTGATCCTCGTTGGCCAGGAAGAACGCGTGCGCGCGGAATTGCGCAAGTGCAAGGCCGAGGACCACCCCCGTCTGTCGGTCGTGCACGCTTCCGAGGTGGTGGAGATGGATGATCCCATCGAAGTCGCCCTGCGCCGCAAGAAGGATTCCTCGATGCGCGTGGCAGTCGAACTGGTCAAGGAAGGCCGGGCCCAGGCCTGCGTCTCTGCCGGCAATACCGGCGCCCTGATGGCCGTGTCACGCTACGTGCTCAAGACCATGAGCGGGGTCGACCGTCCCGCCATCTGCATGACCATGCCCAACCAGAAGGGCGGTCCCACCTACATGCTGGACCTGGGCGCGAATGTCGATTGCGAACCGCATCACCTGCACCAGTTCGCCATCATGGGCTCGGTGCTGGTGTCGGCCATGGAAGGCATCGAGCGTCCCACCATTGGCCTGCTCAACGTGGGCCACGAAGAAATCAAGGGCAACGACCTGGTCAAGGCCACCGCCAGGCTGCTGCGCGACGACCACGAGCGCGGCGTGCTCAATTTCTTTGGCAATATCGAGGGCAATGACATCTTCAAGGGCACGACCGACATCGTCGTATGCGACGGTTTTGTCGGCAATGTCACGCTCAAGGCCGTGGAGGGCCTGGGCCGCATGGTCAAGAGCGCCCTCAGCTCGGAATTCCGGCGCAATCCGATCACCATGCTGGGCGCGCTCATCTCGCGCGGCGCCCTCAAGAATTTTGGCAACCTGGTCAACCCCTCGCGCTACAACGGCGGCACGCTGCTGGGCCTGCGCGGGCTGGTCTTCAAGAGCCACGGCAGCGCCGATGCCTATTCCTATGGATGGGCAATCAAGCGTTCCTTCGATGCAGCGAAATACAATGTGCAGGAGCATCTCTCGGAGAAGATCGCCGAACTGATGCCGCGCGCGCCTGAAGCGGAAGCGGCAGGCCCAACCACTTAGTAGGACGGTAAGCAATGACTTTGTATAGCAAAATTATCGGCACCGGCAGCTACTTGCCCCAACAACGCGTGACCAATGCCGACCTGACGGCGCAGCTGGCCGCCAAAGGGATTGAAACCTCGGACGAGTGGATTGTCTCGCGCAGCGGCATCTCGGCGCGCCACTACGCGGGCGCAGATGAACTGTCGTCCGACCTGGCGGTCAACGCGGCCCGGCGCGCGCTCGAGATGGCCGGCTTGCAGCCCGACCAGATCGACCTGGTCATCGTCGCCAGTTCCACGCCCGACTTTTACGGCAGCTTTCCCAGCACCGCCTGCATCGTCCAGCAAAAGCTGGGCATGCACAACAGCAGCGCCGCCTTTGACGTGCAGGCCGTGTGCAGCGGCTTTGTGTACGCCGTGTCGGTGGCCGACGCCTTCATCAAGGCCGGGGCCCACAAGCACGTGCTGGTGATCGGGGCCGAAGTGTTTTCGCGCATCCTCAATTTCGAAGACCGCACCACCTGCGTGCTGTTTGGCGACGGCGCCGGCGCCATCGTGCTGTCGGCGTCCAGCGCGCCGGGCATCTTGGCCACCAAGCTGCATGCCGACGGGCGCCACGCCAACATCCTGTCGGTGCCGGGCAGCCTGGCCGGCGGCGCCATTGCCGGCAGTGCCTTCCTGTACATGGACGGGCCGGCCGTGTTCAAGCTGGCCGTTTCGGTCCTGGAACAGGTGGCGCACGAAGCGCTGGCCCATGCCGGCATGCAGGCCTCGGACATCGACTGGCTCATTCCCCACCAGGCCAATATCCGCATCATGAAAAGCACGGCCAAAAAGCTCGACCTGCCACTGGAAAAAATGGTGGTCACGGTCGACCAGCACGGCAATACCTCGGCCGCCTCGATTCCCCTCGCACTCGACATTGCCGTGCGCGATGGCCGCGTGAAGGCAGGCGACAACGTCATGATGGAAGGCGTGGGCGGCGGCTTTACCTGGGGCGCCGTGCTGGCGCGCATGTAGCGTCCCTTCGCGCCGCCGATTAGAACTAGTATTCCACCCCGGTTGCCGGCGGCGTGACCGATCGCCGTGACCGATCACCTATTTTGGAGTAATTCTCAGGATGAGTAATTTCGCATTCGTATTCCCCGGCCAGGGTTCGCAGGCCGTCGGCATGCTCAATGGTTTCGCCGGCAATCGCGTGGTGGAGCAGACCGTGCGCGAGGCCAGCGAAGCCCTTGGTCTCGACCTGGGCAAGCTGATGGCGGAAGGCCCCAAGGAAGAGCTGGACCTGACCACCAACACCCAGCCCGTGATGCTGACCGCGTCCGTGGCCGTGTACCGGGCCTGGCTGGCCGCCGGTGGCCCGGTCCCGTCCGTGGTGGCCGGCCACAGCGTGGGCGAATATGCCGCCCTGGTGGCAGCCGGCGTGATCGCGTTCAAGGATGCCGTGCCGCTGGTGCGTTTTCGGGCCCAGGTGATGCAGGAAGCGGTGCCGGTCGGGCAGGGCGGCATGGCCGTGGTGCTGGGCCTGGGCGCCGACGAGGTGCGCGCCGTGTGCGCCGCCGCCGCGGCCGAACAGGCCGGCAGCGTGGTGGAAGCCGTCAACTTCAACGAGCCGACCCAGATCGTCATCGCCGGCCATACCGATGCCGTCGAGCGCGCCTGCGTCCTGGCCAAGGAAAAAGGCGCCAAGCGCGCCATGAAACTGGCCGTGTCGGCGCCATTTCACTCCTCGCTGCTGCTGCCGGCCGGCGAACGGTTGCGCCAGTACATGCAGGAGCTGCCCTTTGGCGCGCCGCAAATCGACTTGATCAACAACGTTGACGTGGCTATTGTTAACGATCCGGCAGCCATCAAGGATGCCCTGGCGCGCCAGGCAGCCGGCGCGGTGCGCTGGGTGGAAACCATGCAGAAGCTGGCCGCAGGCGGCATCACCCAGATCATTGAAAGCGCACCGAGCAAGGTGCTCATCGGCATGGCCAAGCGCATCGATGCGGGCCTGGTGGGCGAAGCACTGGTGGACCAGGCCGCCCTGGAGCGGGTACTGGCCAGCGTCCAGGCGCCGCAGGCAGGCGCGTAAATCCAGGCCCATACAGCAAACTCATAATAAGGATCAGCATGAATCTCGACAAGCAAGTGGCACTCGTGACCGGCGCCTCGCGCGGCATTGGCCAAGCCATCGCGCTGGAACTGGCACGCCAGGGCGCCACCGTGGTGGGTACCGCAACCTCCGAGTCCGGCGCCGCCGCCATCAGCGCCTATCTGGCAGAATTTGGCGGCAAGGGCGTGGTACTGAACGTGACGGATGCGGCCAACTGCAGCGCCGTCATTGACGAGGTGCAAAAAACCTGCGGCAGCCTCTCGATCCTGGTCAACAATGCGGGCATTACCCAGGACCAGCTGGCCATGCGCATGAAGGATGAGGAGTGGGACAGCGTGATTGCCACCAACCTGACCGCCGTGGGCCGCCTGTCGCGCGCCGTCCTGCGCGGCATGATGAAGGCCAAGCACGGCCGCATCATCAACATTACTTCGGTGGTCGGCTCGGCCGGCAATCCGGGCCAGATGAACTATGCGGCCGCCAAGGCCGGCGTGGCCGGCATGAGCCGGGCGCTGGCGCGCGAGATCGGCAGCCGCAACATCACCGTCAACTGCATCGCCCCCGGTTTCATCGATACCGACATGACAAAAGCGCTCAGTGCGGACCAGCACAGTGCCCTCTTGACGCAGATCCCGCTGGGCCGCCTCGGTGCGCCGCAAGACATTGCCCATGCGGTGGCCTTCCTGGCCGGTCCCCAGGCTGCCTACATCACCGGCACCACCTTGCACGTCAACGGCGGCATGTACATGAATTAAGTGTCAGAATAGTCATCCGCGGCTGCCCCGTGGCGCCTTGCGGGTGGGTGTGATTGATTGAATTGAAATGAGTTAGCAGCACGTTCGGTGGAATTTCAAACAGAAGCCGAAATTAGTTTTTCAACGCGCAAACCTGATAAAATGCGCGCACTTTCCGTAACACACACAATGGAGCCATAACATGTCGGATATCGAACAACGCGTTAAAAAAATCGTCGCTGAGCAGCTGGGTGTTGCAGAAGTCGACATCAAAATCGAGTCCTCGTTCGTTGACGACCTCGGCGCCGATTCCCTCGACACCGTCGAACTGGTGATGGCACTGGAAGACGAATTCGAAATGGAAATCCCTGACGAGCAAGCCGAGAAGATCACGACCGTGAAGCAGGCTATCGACTACGCGACCGCGCACGTCAAGGCCTAAGTTTTAGTTGTTTCGGGAGAATCGCTTGAGTCGTTCACGCAACCGTCGTGTCGTTGTTACCGGCCTGGGCTGCGTTTCACCAATTGGCAACACGATTGCCGATGCGTGGAGCGCGGCACTGGCCGGCAAGTCGGGCATCACCAGCATCACCAAATTTGATCCATCCCCGTTCTCGACCCATATCGCGGGCGAGGTCAAGGGCTTCAATGTCGAGCAGTACCTGCCCGGCAAGGATGCTCGCCATATGGATACCTTCATCCATTTCGGCATGGCCGCCGGAATCCAGGCCTGGCAGGATTGCGGCCTGGCGGTCACCGAAGAAAACGCCGACCGCATTGGCGTGATCATCGGTTCCGGCATCGGCGGCTTGCCGCTGATCGAGGAAACCAAGGAAGAATTCACCAAGCGTGGCGCGCGCCGCATTTCGCCCTTCTTCGTGCCGGCCTCGATCATCAACATGATCTCCGGGAATTTGTCGATCAAGTACGGCATGCGCGGTCCCAACCTTGCCATCGTCACGGCCTGCACCACCGGCCTGCACAGCATTGGCGCGGCCGGCCGCCTGATTGAATATGGCGACGCCGACGTCATGATCGCCGGCGGTGCCGAAGCGACCATTTCGCCCCTGGGCCTGGGTGGTTTCGCTGCCGCCCGCGCTTTGTCGGCGCGCAATGACGATCCGGCCACGGCCTCGCGTCCCTGGGACCGCGACCGCGACGGTTTCGTGCTCGGTGAAGGCGCCGGTGTCATGGTGCTGGAAGAGTACGAGCACGCCAAGGCGCGCGGCGCAAAGATCTACGCCGAGCTGCTCGGGTTCGGCATGAGCGCCGATGCCTATCACATGACCTCGCCCGTGGAAGACGGCGCCGGTGCCAGCCGCTGCATGAAAGCTGCCCTGGCCAACGCCGAAATCAATCCGGACCAGGTGCAGTATGTGAATGCGCACGGTACCTCGACGCCCCTGGGCGACGTGGCCGAAGTGATGGGCCTGAAGATGACGTTTGGCGAGCATGCCCACAAGCTGGTCGTCAATTCCACCAAGTCCATGACCGGCCACCTGCTGGGCGGGGCGGGCGGACTGGAGGCGGTATTCACGGTACTGGCCATGCACCACCAGGTGTCGCCGCCGACCATCAATATCTTCAACCAGGACCCGGCCTGCGACCTCGACTTCTGCGCCAACACGGCGCGCGACATGAAAATCGATATCGCTGTCAAGAACTCGTTCGGGTTCGGCGGTACCAACGGCTCGCTGGTATTCGGCAAGTTCTAGCCGCTACAAAAAAAGCAGTATTTCAGCTGAACCATCGGCGCCCCATCCTGTCAAAGGATTGGGCGCCGATTTCTTTTGGCCGCCGATCATGCCACGCATCCCTCCCGGGGACACGCCGGCGTGATCGCGCCATCGTCATTCGCGTGCATGTTGGCGCGCCCATGTAGTGAGCAGTTCCTGCAATTGCGGCTCTTCCTGTCCTGTCCTGGTGCTGCATGCTCATTGCGGTCAACGCCGTCATTCATCCGTCGCGCCTGTTGCGTCTGGCGTTGACGGCGTTCGCCCTTGGGATGGCGTTTGCTGGTGGCTCTGTGCTGTGGATGGCCATCGCGTTTTCCGGTTCCGGCGCAATTGGCGCGGCCTGCCTCGGCACGGCCGTGCTGGCCGCGCGCGCCGTGTACACGCTTCCAAATGCGCGGGTCCTTGATATATCTGGACTCGGTGAGATGCGCCTTTCGGTACAACGGAAGCTTGCGGCGGCAGATGGCGGGGAGGCGCTGGTGCTGCTGCCTGGTTCGACCCTGTGGGCGCGCCTGCTGGTGCTGCGCCTGGGCCGGGAAGACGCGCAGCGTGAACGGGCGGGCAGGAATGCAGTGCTCATCATCCTGCCAGACAGCGTGACAGCCGACGAGTTCCGCCGGATTGCCATCGCCGTCAGGATGATTGCCGGACGGGACAATAAATTTTTCGAGAATAACAAAATTTTTTGAACTTATTGCAACGGGCCAACTCTATAGACATAGGAGTGCCCGCGGCGGCAGCCAAGAGGGCATTGTCAGTGACGACAGAACGCGAGTGTGATCAACTGCTGGTTGAGCGCGTCCAGGCTGGTGAGCTCCAGGCATTCGACCTGTTGGTCGGCAAGTACCAGCGCAGGTTGATGCGGCTGGTATCACGCCTGGTGCATGATCCGGCCGAGGCCGAAGACGTAGTACAGGAAACCTTTATCAAGGCGTATCGTGCCTTGAGGCATTTTCGAGGAGATTCCGCGTTTTATACGTGGTTATACCGCATAGGAATCAATACGGCAAAGAATTTTCTCGTCACGCAGGGCAGGCGCACGCCGACCTCGACAGAGGCTGATGCGGAGCGCGCCGAAGGGTTTGACGATGCGGACAGTTTGCGAGATATCAACACACCGGAGTCCATGTTGGCCAGCAAGCAGATCGCGTTTACAGTCAATGCAGCAATGGAAGCCTTGCCGCTGGAATTACGTACGGCAATCGTCCTGCGCGAAATTGAAGGTTTGAGCTACGAAGAAATTTCCGAAGTCATGGCTTGCCCCATCGGTACCGTGCGCAGCCGCATTTTCCGGGCGCGCGAAGTCATTGCCGAAAAGTTGAGGCCGCTTCTCGATTTACCGGTTGACAAGCGACGGTAAGTGTAGCGATGATCGTAATACTCGGTTAGTTTTGGTCACTTACCCAGCAGGAAAATTCCGATGGACACGCACAAGAAAATCCGCGAGCACATTTCCGCCCTCTCCGACGGCGCCCTTTGCAGCACCGATCTGGAGCTGGCCATGGCGGCCATGCAGACAGAAGACGGGCGCCAGGCCTGGCATCTGTACCACCGTATCGGTGACGTGTTGCGTGCCCAGGCCACGCCGGAACTGTCCGACAGTTTCGCCAGCAAGCTGGCGGCGCGCCTGGCCGAGGAACCCTTGCCGCTGCGCCGCAACCCCAGGGTCCAGGGCGAAGCACGCCCCGGCGGCCCGTCGGTGCACCTGATGCCGGCCGGGCAGGGCGAGCCGGCCATGGCCTGCGAGGCCGGCCCGGAAGGCGTGGCCGTGTCCCACACCAAGCCTGCCATCATCAGCGTTTCCTGACGCCGGCCGGCGCCCGTTCCCGGCCCCGCGGGGACGGTCGCACGCCTGCGTGACCTTTTCGGCCGCGTCCGCCTTCCTGCCTGCCTGCCTCATCCTTCCTCCTGCCTGCTGTCCGCCTGCTGTCTGCCGCCCGCCAAGGGCCGCCCCCCGGTCCGTCCGCGCGGCGTGCGTGTGCCGCTTTCCACGTCCTGCCGATTTGGCTTACCATATCGCCAAGACAAACCCTCCACCTCGGACTCCATGACCATGACCATTTTCGCCGGCCGTCACTGCGTATTTGCCCGTGTTTCCGCCATCATGCTTGCCGCTGCCCTGGGAAGTACAGTCAGCACCGCCGTGGCCCAGGTGGCCGCGCCGCCCGCCGCGCCCGCGCCTGCCGCCCGGCCCCTGGTGACGGGCTTGCCTGACTTTACCGACCTGATCGACAAGGTGGGGCCGGCCGTGGTCAATATCCGCACCACCGAAAAGATCCGCCAGGGCGCCGGTCCCGGCGGCGGACCAGATGAGGAAATGCAGGAATTGCTGCGCCGCTTCTTTGGCGGCCAGATTCCCCGCTCCGCGCCGCGCCCGCGGCGCGGCGGCCCGGACCAGATCCAGCGCGGCGTGGGCTCGGGTTTCATTATTTCCGGTGACGGCTATGTGCTCACCAATGCCCACGTGGTCGAAGGCGCGGACGATGTCATCGTCACCCTGACCGACCGCCGCGAATTCAAGGCCAAGGTGCTGGGCGCCGACAAGCGCTCCGACGTGGCGCTGCTCAAGCTCGATACCACCGGCCTGCCGCACCTGACCATTGGCGACCCCAACCGCATACGGGTGGGCGAGTGGGTCATTGCCATCGGCTCACCCTTTAACCTCGACAACACCGTCACGGCCGGCATCATTTCGGCCAAGTCACGCGATACCGGTGAATTCCTGCCCCTGATCCAGAGCGATGTGGCGGTCAACCCGGGCAACTCGGGCGGTCCCCTGATCAATATGCGTGGTGAAGTCATTGGCATCAATTCCCAGATTGCCACCTTGTCCGGCGCCTACAACGGCATTTCGTTTGCCGTCCCGATCGACGAAGTCATGCGCGTGTCGGACCAGCTCAAAAAGAGCGGCAAGGTCACGCGCGGGCGTATTGGCGTGGAAATTGGCGAAGTGAGCAAGGAAGTGGCCGAATCGCTGGGCCTGGGCCGGGCACGCGGCGTGGAAGTGGCGCGCGTGGAGGCGGGCGGGCCGGCCGAAAAAGGCGGCATCAAGGTGGGCGACATCATCCTCCAGTTCAACGGCGTGAGCGTGGAGCGCGCCAGCGACCTGCCGCGTCTGGTCGCGGCGGCGCCCGTGGGCAGCCGCGCGCAAGTGACCGTCTGGCGCAAGGGCAGCGAGCAGCAGATCCCCCTGACCATCGTGGCGCTGGAAGAAGACACGGGCAAGCGCGCCGTGGTGCCAAAGAAACCCAAGCCCGAGCAGGCGCCCAATGCCATGGGCCTGGTGGTGTCGGACATGAGCGCCGCCCAGAAAGCCGAGACCCGTGGCCAGGGCGGGGTGGTGGTGGACAGCAGCGAAGGGGCGGCCGCCCGCGCGGGCTTGCGTGCCGGCGACATGATCTTGCAGCTCAATAATGTCGAAGTAAAGGATGCGCGCCAGTTCAATGCCATGGTGGCCAGGCTAGATCCCAAACGCAGCGCGGCGCTGCTGGTGCGCCGGGGCGAGACCACGCAGTTTGTCGTGATCCGTCCGCGCCAGTGATGCAGACACTTCCCTTCACGCTGTATTCGCGCGCCTGGTGCCATCTGTGCGATGACATGCTCGCCGCCCTGCTGGCCCTGCAGACCGAGCAGCAACGCTTCGCGGTCGAGGTCATCGATGTCGACGCCGACCCGGCCCTGGTGGCGCGCTTTGACGAACTGGTGCCGGTGCTGTACGGCCGGCTCGACCAGCCGGAGCTGTGCCACTACTTCCTGGACGAAGGGGCGGTGCGCGCCTACCTGGCGGCCCAGCCTGTGTCAATTTAGCAATATTCGACCCAGGCTGCGCATAAACCGGGCTTTCTACCCTGAAATCCGGTAAAATGCGGGGTCGAAAAAGCTCCTGTCACCCACACAGTTCTTGCACGACAAGGCGCTCGCCTGGGGATGCCATCCCCCTGGGAGCGCTTTTTTGTCGCTCTCTGGTCGCACCGACACGTCCGGCCGGCGTCGTCCCTCCTTTTTGGCTTTGAATTGCATTAATGAACAACATACGTAACTTCTCCATCATCGCCCACATCGATCACGGCAAATCGACCCTGGCCGACCGTATCATCCAGATCTGCGGCGGCCTGTCCGACCGCGACATGGAAGCCCAGGTGCTCGATTCGATGGATCTGGAGCGCGAACGCGGCATTACCATCAAGGCCCAGACGGCGGCCCTGCATTACAAGGCCAAGGATGGCATTGTCTACAATCTGAACCTGATCGATACCCCGGGCCACGTCGACTTCAGCTATGAAGTGTCGCGCTCGCTCTCGGCCTGTGAAGGCGCGCTGCTGGTGGTCGATGCTTCCCAGGGCGTGGAAGCGCAGACGGTGGCCAATTGCTACACGGCGCTCGACCTGGGCGTGGAAGTGGTGCCGGTGCTAAACAAGATTGACCTGCCGCACGCAGACCCCGCCAACGCGATTGCCGAAATCGAAGACGTGATCGGCATTGACGCGGCCGACGCCGTCAAATGCTCGGCCAAGAGCGGCCTGGGCGTGGAAGACGTGCTCGAATCCCTGATTGCCCGCGTGCCGCCGCCCAAGGGCGACCCGGACGCGCCGCTGCAGGCGCTCATCGTCGACTCCTGGTTCGACAACTACGTGGGCGTGGTGATGCTGGTGCGCGTGATGAACGGCACTTTGAAACCGAAGGAAAAGATCCAGCTGATGGCCACCGAATCGGTGCAGCTCGTCGAGAGCGTGGGCGTGTTCAGCCCCAAGTCGCAGTCCTTGCCGCAGATTTCCGCCGGCCAGGTGGGCTTTGTCATTGCCGGTATCAAGGAATTGAAGGCGGCCAAGGTGGGCGACACCGTCACCCATGCCGCCAAGCCGGCCGCCGCGCCCCTGCCGGGCTTCAAGGAAGTGCAGCCACAAGTGTTTGCCGGCCTGTTCCCCGTCGATTCGCACCAGTACGATGCCCTGCGCGACTCGCTTGAAAAGCTCAAGCTCAACGACGCGGCCCTGATGTACGAGCCGGAAGTGTCGCAGGCGCTGGGATTTGGTTTTCGCTGCGGCTTCCTGGGCTTGCTGCACATGGAAATCGTGCAAGAGCGCCTGGAGCGCGAATTCGACATGGACCTCATCACCACGGCGCCGACCGTGGTGTACGAAGTGATCATGCGCGACGGCAGCATGGTGCGCGTGGACAATCCGTCCAAGATGCCGGACCCGTCCAAGATCGAGGAAGTACGCGAGCCGATCGTGACCGTCAACCTGTACATGCCGCAGGAATACGTGGGTTCGGTCATTACCCTGTGCATCGGCAAGCGCGGTATCCAGATGGACATGAGCTACCACGGGCGCCAGGTCAAGCTGATCTACGAAATGCCGATGGCTGAAATCGTGCTCGACTTCTTTGACAAGCTCAAGTCCACCTCGCGCGGCTATGCCTCGATGGATTACGAGTTCAAGGAATACCGCGCATCGGACGTGGTCAAGGTCGACATGCTGATCAACAGCGAAAAGGTCGATGCCCTGGCCATCATCGTGCACCGCGCCAACAGCCAGTTCCGCGGGCGCCAGGTGGCGGCCAAGATGCGTGAACTGATTCCGCGCCAGATGTTTGACGTTGCCATCCAGGCTGCCATCGGCAGCAATGTGATTTCGCGTGAAAACGTCAAGGCACTGCGCAAGAACGTGCTGGCCAAGTGCTACGGCGGCGACATCAGCCGCAAGAAGAAACTGCTGGAAAAGCAAAAGGCCGGCAAGAAGCGCATGAAGCAGGTGGGTTCGGTGGAAATCCCGCAAGAGGCATTCCTGGCAATCTTACAAGTGGACGATAAATGAGCTTTCAAGTAATTCTCAGTAATTTTGCCCTGATCCTGTTTGTCTTGATGGTGGTAACGGGCATCATCTGGTGCTTCGATGTGTTCGTTCTGGCCAAGCAGCGCCGCCGCGCCGCCGATGCCGCCCTGGCCGAATACGATGCGCGCGTGGCCAAGCTCGTCGCTGACGGCGTCAAGCCCGACAGCAACAGCAATGCCCGCGCCGAACTGGAAATGCGCCACCTGCGCCAGCCTACCTGGATCGAGTATTCCGGCAGCTTCTTCCCCGTCATCGCCCTCGTGTTTTGCCTGCGCTCCTTCCTGTACGAGCCGTTCAAGATTCCCTCCGGGTCGATGATCCCGACCCTCGTGATCGGCGACCTCATCCTTGTCAACAAGTTCACCTATGGCATTCGCCTGCCCATCATTAACAAGAAGATCATCGAGATCAATGATCCGCAGCGGGGCGACGTCATGGTGTTCAAATACCCCAAGGATTTGAGCCAGGATTACATCAAGCGGGTGATCGGCGTGCCGGGTGATAAAATCACCTATGAAAACAAGCGTCTCACCGTCAATGGCAAATTGGTTGCGTACACGCAACTCGACGATTATTTGCATAATGATACGGTCATGTACGACAAGCAGTTTGTCGAAAACCTGGGCGGCAAGCCGCACCGCATCCTGAACCGCGAGTCCGCGCGCCCTGTCAATGACGAGCAAGTGGAGGAATTTCTCAACAAACAGGCCTGTGAATATGGCGTGGAGAAATTTACCTGTATCGTACCTCCTGGCAATTACTTTATGATGGGCGATAACCGCGATGACAGCGCCGACAGCCGTTACTGGGGATTCGTTCCCGACAAGAACATTGTTGGCAAAGCGTTTTTTGTTTGGATGAATTTCAGTCATCCGACGCGCATCGGCGGAATTGACTAGTTAAAGGAAATTCTCATGAACGGTTCCAAGCTCTCCCTGCACGCCCAACGCGGTGTTTCCCTGTCCGGCCTGCTGGTGGTCCTGGCTGTGCTCGTTGTCGTGGCCGTGCTGGCCATGAAAGTGGTGCCAACCTATACCGAGTACCTGTCGGCCAAGGATGCCATTGCTGCTGCCAAGGCCACCAATGGCACCCCCAGCGAGATGAAGGGCGCATTCGTGCGCGCTGCCGATATCAACAACATCCGCGCCATCAAGTCGAGCGACCTGATCATCGAGAAGGTCGATGGCCAGTCCGAAGTGTCGTTTGACTACGATGCCGTCGTGCCGCTGTTTACGAACGTGAAGCTGGTGATCCGCTACGCTGCCACCACGGCCGCCGACGGTGTCGTTCCCGACCGCGAAGAAGCGGACCCCGAGAAAAAATAAGGCTTCCCCACCACCAATGAATCTACAGTTATTGCAGACACGCTTAGGGTACACGTTCCAGGATGCTGGCCTGTTGCAGCAAGCCTTGACGCACCGCAGCCATAGCAGTCTGCATAACGAACGCCTGGAATTTCTGGGCGACTCGATTCTGAACTGCGTGGTGGCATCGGTGCTGTACGAACGCTTCGCCAGCATCGACGAAGGCGACCTGTCGCGCCTGCGCGCCAACCTGGTCAAGCAGCAATCGCTGTACGAAATTGCCCAGAAGCTGGAACTGTCGCAATTCTTGCGCCTGGGCGAGGGCGAGCTCAAGTCGGGCGGTTTCCGCCGCCCCTCGATCCTGGCCGACACCCTCGAAGCCTTGCTGGGCGCAATTTTCCTCGACGCCGGCTTCGATGCCGCGCGCGACGTGATCCGCGCCTTTTACATTCCCATCCTCGACTCGGTGGACCCGCGCACCCTGGGCAAGGATGCCAAGACCCTGCTGCAGGAATTTTTGCAGAGTAAGAAAATCTCGCTGCCGACCTACAACGTGGTGGCCACGCATGGCGCCGCGCACAGCCAGGAATTTGAAATTGAATGCCTGGTGCCCAAGCTTGGCATCCAGGTCTACGGCCGCGGGGGCAGCCGCCGCGCCGGCGAGCAGGCCGCCGCCAAGCTGGCCCTGGAAGTGGCCCAGCAAGCCATGGCCAAGACCCCGGCCGCCGCCCGCAAGACCAAGCCGCGCGCCGCCCAGCTCAAGCTGGCCGGCATCGCCACCATCCAGGGCGGCCCGCCACTGGCCGATGAAGCCGACAGCCAGTCACCGGTCCCGGTGACCGTCGCGGCCAAGCCGGCAGAAGCCAAGGCGCCCAAACTTACAGAAACGAAGTCAGCATGAACAGCCCAGCTCCCCAAGATCCCTTCCGTTGTGGCTACATTGCCATTGTCGGCCGCCCGAATGTCGGCAAGTCGACCCTGATGAACCAGCTCATCGGCGCCAAGGTGTCGATCACCTCGCGCAAGGCGCAGACCACGCGCCACCGCATTACCGGCATCCAGACCTTGCCCGACGCCCAGTTCATTTACGTCGACACGCCTGGTTTCCAGACCCGTCATTCCAATGCCCTGAACAAGACGCTCAACAAGACCGTCACCAACACCCTGATCTCGGCCGACGTGATCCTGTTCCTGGTCGAGGCCGGTACGTTCGGCCCGGCCGACCAGCAGGTGGTGGACCTGCTGCCTAAGGATGTACCGGTCATGCTCGTCATTAACAAATCCGACCGCGTCAAGGACAAGGCGGCCCTCATGCCGTTTGCCCAGCAGGTTGCGGCCAAGCACAACTTTGCCGCCATCGTACCGGTGTCGGCCAAGCTGCGCTTCCAGCTCGATGCCCTGCAGGAGGAAATCAAGCGCTTCCTGCCCGAGAACGAGGCCATCTTTGGCCCGGACGACATCACCGACCGCAGCGAAAAATTCCTGGCGTCGGAAATCGTGCGCGAAAAGCTGTTCCGCCTGGTGGGCGATGAATTGCCCTACACCAGCACGGTCCTGATCGAACAGTTCGAGCAGGAAGGCGACCTGCGCCGCATTTTTGCCGCCATCCTGGTCGAACGCGACACCCATAAGTCCATGGTCATCGGCAACAAGGGCGCGCGCCTGAAAGAGGTGTCCACCCAGTCGCGCCTGGACATGGAAAAACTGTTTGGCGGCCCCGTGTACCTGGAAATCTGGGTCAAGGTTAAGTCCGGCTGGGCCGACAACGAAGCCGGGCTGCGCGCCTACGGCTACGAATAGGCACGCCGGGACCGGCCACGCCCCACATGCCCGCCACTGACGCCGACGCGACTGCTGTCGCCGCGCCCGACGCGGCGCCGGCGGCCGGCGTGGCGCCAGGCCCGGCCGCCGGCAAGCGCGCGCGCCCCGTGCGCAGCCCGGCCGCCGGCGCCGGGCGCGTGAGCGGCCAGCCCGCCTTTGTGCTGCACAGCTATCCCTACAAGGAAACCAGCCTGATCGTGGACATGTTCACGCGCGACCATGGCCGCATCGGTCTGGTGGCCAAGGGCGCCAAGCGCCCGCATTCCAAGCTGCGCGGCGTGCTGCAGACTTTCCAGCCGCTGCAGGCGGCGTGGAGCGGCAAGGCCGAACTGCGCACCATGATTGACGCCGAATGGGTGGGCGGCATGCTGCCCCTGGAAAAAACCGCGCTCCTGTGCGGCTTTTACCTTAACGAGCTGCTGGTCAAGCTGCTGGCGCGCGACGATCCCCATCCCGCCCTGTTCGACCACTATGTCTCGACCTTGAACCAGCTGGCGCACAATGAACCTGCACCCATCGTCTTGCGAAAATTCGAAAGAGCCTTACTTAAGGAGACGGGGGTGGCGGCCGACCTGACCCGCTGCACCGCGACCCGCGCGCGCGTGCTGCCGGCGGCGGACTACGTGGTGGACCCGGAACGCGGTGCGCGCCCGGTGCAGGCGGCCGATACCTGGCCGGTGGTGAGCGGCAAAACCCTGCTCGACATGGAGCGCGAAGACTACGCCGACCCCGCCACCCAGGCCCAGAGCAAGCAGCTGATGCGCTTTTTGCTGGCGCACCACCTGGGCGGCGCGCCGCTGAACACTCGCCAGATCCTGATCGACCTGCTGCAGTTATAACCTTTACGAAAAGAGCGCCATGAGCTTTCTGCAACCATCCGGCCCGGTCATCGACCTGGGCGTCAATATCGACCACGTGGCCACGCTGCGCAACGCGCGCGGCACGGTGTACCCGGACCCGATCCGCGCGGCCCTGATGGCCGAACAGGCCGGCGCCGACGTCATTACGCTGCACCTGCGCGAAGACCGCCGCCACATCAAGGATGCCGACGTGGTGGCCCTGCGCCCGCAGCTGGCCACGCGTATGAACCTGGAAGCGGCCGTGACGCAGGAGATGATCGATTTCGCCTGCGCCATTCGTCCCCAGGACGTGTGCCTGGTGCCGGAGCGGCGCGAGGAAGTGACCACCGAGGGCGGGCTCGACGTGATCCGCTACTTCAACCAGGTCGAGAAGGCCGTCAGGCAGCTGCAGGGCGAGGGCATTCGCGTCAGCTTGTTCATTGATGCCGACGAGCGCCAGATCGCCGCCGCCGCTGACCTGAAAGCCCCCGTGATCGAACTGCATACGGGGCGCTACGCCGAAGCCCACGGCGACGAGCTGGCGTTCGAGCTCGAACGCATCAGGGCCGGCGCCCGCTTTGGCGTTGAAAAGGGCCTGGTGGTCAATGCCGGCCACGGCCTGCACTACACCAACGTGCAGGCCATTGCCGCCATTGCCGACATTCGTGAACTGAACATCGGCCACGCCATCGTGGCGCACGCGATTTTCGCAGGCTGGGATAATGCGGTGCGCGAGATGAAAGCCATCATGACGGCGGCGCGTCTTGGCGTGTCGCTGGCCCGCACTGCATGATTTACGGGATCGGCACCGACATCGTCCAGATCGCGCGCATCGAGGCAGCCCTCGCGCGCGGGGGCGATCGGTTTGCCGAAAAAATCCTGGGGCCTGACGAACTGGCCCAGTTCCATGCCCGGCGCGAGCGCAATGACGTGCGCGGGGTGCGCTTCCTGGCCACGCGCTTTTCAGCCAAGGAAGCGTTTTCCAAGGCGCTCGGCCTGGGCATGGTCATGCCCATGGCGTGGCGCAGCGCGCAGCTGGTGACCGCAGCATCCGGCAAGCCTGGCATGGTGTGCAGCGGCGAACTGGAAGCGTTCATGCGCCAGCACCGCCTGGATGCGCAAGTCAGTGTCAGCGACGAAGCAGACTACGGCGTGGCCTTTGTGATCATCACGCAGCGCGCCGCAGCAGAAACAGAGTAAAAGGTTATTGGTATGTCAGATGTGACCCCGGACGCGCGCGCGCAGGTACTTGCCACCGTCAACAAGCTGCCCAACCTGCCGGGCGTCTACCGCTACTTCGACGCGGCCGACAACGTGCTGTACGTCGGAAAAGCGCGCGACCTCAAAAAGCGCGTGTCGAGCTACTTCCTGAAAAACCTGGCCAGTCCCCGCATCGCCATGATGGTCGAGCGCATCGCGCGCCTGGAAACGACGGTGACGCACAGCGAGGCCGAAGCGCTGATCCTTGAGAGTAACCTCATCAAGTCGCTGAAGCCGCGCTATAACATCCTGTTCAGGGATGACAAATCCTATCCCTATTTGAAGATCACCGCCGGCGACATCCCGCGCATGGCCTACTACCGCGGTGCGGTGGACAAGAAGAGCCAGTATTTCGGCCCCTTCCCGAGCGCGTGGGCGGTCAAGGAATCGATCCAGATCCTGCAAAAGGTCTTCATGCTGCGCACCTGCGAAGACAGCGTGTATGCCAACCGCACGCGCCCCTGCCTGCTGCACCAGATCGGACGCTGCAGCGCGCCTTGCGTTGACCTGGTCAAGAAAGAGGATTACCAGCTCGATGTCGACAATGCTGCCAAGTTCCTGCGCGGGCGCCAGAGCGAAGTGATGGCCGACCTGGAAGCGAAAATGCACGCCTTTGCGGGCGAGCTCAAATTCGAGCAGGCCGCCGCCGTACGCAACCAGATCCAGGCCCTGGCGCGCGTGCTGCACCAGCAAAGCATGGACACGGGCGGGGGCGATGCCGACGTCGACATCATTGCCGTGGTGGTGCAGGGCGGGCGTGCCTGCGTCAACCTGGCCATGGTGCGGGGCGGGCGCCACCTGGGCGACCGCGCCTACTTCCCCACGCATGTGAACGAGGCCGCCGCGATTGCCGAAGGCTCGATCGAGTGCGAAGTGCTGGCGGCCTTCCTGGCGCAGCATTACAGCGAAAAGTTCGTGCCGGGCACGCTGATTCTGAATATCGAATTCGACCAGCCGGCGCTCATGCTGGCGCTCACCGAGCAGTGCGGCCACCGCATCAACCTGATTTTTCAGCCGGGTGGCCAGCGCCGCCAGTGGCTGGAGATGGCCCAGAAGGGCGCCGACATCTCGCTGGCGCGCCTGCTGTCGGAAGAAGGGTCGCAGCAGTCGCGCACGCGCGCCCTGGCCGAGGCACTGGCGCTGGAGACCGAGGACCTCGACACCTTGCGCATCGAATGCTTCGACATCAGCCACACCCAGGGCGAGGCGACCCAGGCCTCGTGCGTGGTGTTCCACCACCACGCCATGCAAAATGGCGAATACCGGCGCTACAACATCAACGACATCACGCCGGGCGACGATTACGCCGCCATGCGCCAGGTGCTGCTGCGGCGCTATGAAAAGGTGGCCAACGGCGAGGGCGTCATGCCCGACGTGGTACTGGTCGACGGCGGCAAGGGGCAGATTGAAATGGCGCGCCAGGTGTTTGCGGAGCTGGGCCTTGATATCAGCCTGATCGTGGGCGTGGCCAAGGGGGAGGGGCGGCGCGTGGGCCTGGAAACGCTGATGTTTGTGGACGGGCGGCCGTCCCAGGAGCTGGGCAAGGAATCGGCGGCGCTGATGCTGGTGGCCCTCATTCGCGACGAGGCGCACCGCTTCGCCATTACCGGCATGCGCGCAAAGCGGGCCAAGACGCGCCAGACCTCGCGCCTGGAAGAGATCGAGGGCATTGGCGCCAAGCGGCGCCAGAAGCTGCTGGCGCGCTTTGGTGGCCTGCGCGGCGTGGTGGGCGCCAGCGTGGAAGACCTCAAGTCGGTGGAAGGCATCTCGACCCAGCTGGCCGAGGAGATTTACCGCCAGCTGCATTGAGGGCAAGCCGGCCGCTGCGCCGAATGTAGTGAACTGGTGAAATATGCATTGACCATGTAGACTAGCGGCGCAAGTATCCATAACACTGACAAGTCCCTGCGCCTCTATGCCTTTCAATATTCCGATCCTCCTGACCTGGCTGCGCGTTGCGCTCATTCCGCTGGTGGTCGGTGTGTATTATTTGCCTGTTCACTGGCTGCCGCGTTCCGACCAGGACCTGGCGGCCACGCTGGTCTTCATCATTGCTGCCGTCACCGACTGGTTTGACGGCTTCCTGGCACGGCGCTGGAACCAGACCTCGGCCTTTGGCGCCTTTCTCGACCCGGTGGCGGACAAGCTGATGGTGGCCGGCGCGCTGCTGGTGCTGGTGCACTTGCAGCGGGTGGACTACTTTATCGCCTTTATCATCATCGGGCGCGAGATCGCCATTTCGGCCCTGCGCGAGTGGATGGCGCAGATCGGCGCATCGCGCTCGGTGGCGGTCAGCTCGATCGGCAAGATCAAGACGGCCGCGCAAATGATTGCGATCCCGCTGCTGCTGTTCCATGACACCGTCTTCAAGGTGGTCCACACGCGCCTTCTGGGAGACTACCTGATCATCCTGGCTGCCGTGCTGACCGTGTGGTCCATGTTTTATTACATGCGCCTGGCCTGGCCCCTGATCAAGGAAAAGGCGGGCGACACGCTGTGAAGCGGCTTTGATGATTTAGCGCTGGATTCAACCTTGACAGGCCGTCCAGATCATCTATAATGCCTGCCTGTTGTGACGACACAAGTGTAACGCGGGAGTAGCTCAGTTGGTAGAGCGCAACCTTGCCAAGGTTGAGGTCGAGAGTTCGAGACTCTTCTCCCGCTCCAGAATTTTAAGTAGTGTCGTCAGGTTATCCTTGGAAAGCAGTCAAGTTTCTGCGATAATCGTTGTCTTGCAAATGCGGGAGTAGCTCAGTTGGTAGAGCGCAACCTTGCCAAGGTTGAGGTCGAGAGTTCGAGACTCTTCTCCCGCTCCAGTGATCTGGAGTTTGCAGCAAGTAGTGAAAGTAAGGCTCCAATGCGGGAGTAGCTCAGTTGGTAGAGCGCAACCTTGCCAAGGTTGAGGTCGAGAGTTCGAGACTCTTCTCCCGCTCCAGAATTCAAAAGGGAAGCCCGGCTTCCTTTTTTTTACTCCGCAAGGAGTAGTTCCAGTCCTCTGGCGAGGTAGCAAAGAGGTTATGCAGCGGCCTGCAAAGCCGTTTAGACGGGTTCGATTCCCGTCCTCGCCTCCAGAATAAAGCAGTACAAAAAATTATCCGCTTCGGCGGATTTTTTTTGCCTGCGATTTCGCGAGGCATCGTCCCAACTGCTGTCTCCACCAGATCCCTTCTTGTCCCCCGCACGCGTCAGCCCAGGACCGTATTGAGCGGACAGCCCTCGGCCCGGAACTCCGGGGTGTGTCGTTAATTTCATAAGTTCACTCCCTTTGGCACTTCATCAAACGGAAGTGTCCACAGAACTCAAGCTGCCTCAATACGGCATGCGGAGTTATTCGACAGTCAGAACGTTCTTGAATGAACAAGCTCGAATCGGGAGTCAACGGACAAATCAGGGAGTCTTATACATTCGGGGATCAAAAGTGAACGGGCGAATCTCAGTTAGGCTAACTCGGGCGAATTCTGGATGCTGCGGATTGAGCACGATGTTAGTTTCTTCGTTCACTATAGCCGAGGGCACACGCATTCCAACATGAGTCAAGCCACTTAGCCACTGGCCACCGAACGCTTGGGCGCTAGTGGATGTAGGCATGGCATCCCATCCCATCGGCAGGGCGGATATGTCAGGCTCAAAAAGCGCGCAATCGTCCGGAACATCAATTGCAACCAGCACTTGCGGAGGGAGCGCCCCACTAGCAATGTGTACAAATTTTTCAAGCGACGAAATGGCAATTGTGCTCCCACAGTACAGGGCCGGCATGCCAATCGGGTTCCAACGTCCACCATACATTGAGGTGCCGAGGCAAGCACGGTCCAAAGCATATTTCCTCTGGGCGATACGCCAAAACCTCATGCAGCACCACCAGTCGCAATGGCATTCAGCACTTGGCGAACTGACATTGCACCTGGTTCGGTGTCGAGATAATCCATGGGCGGCGTATTCATAAACGTACGATTTGGACTCCGGAGCCAGGATTTTGCCGCAGCGTCATCTTCGAACACGTCAATCGCCATGTGGGCCACATCAGCTAGGCGCCAAATGCGCTCCGAGACGCTCGCATCGACTGCCGCTTGCTTTTGTACTAGACGCGCGGCGGTGGACTCTGGAAGCCTCACTATCGTACGAATTTTGCTTACAGGAACCTCAAAATACTCGCTAGCTTCCTTCAGTACGCTGGCCGGGAACCCTTTTCGTATCGCGACAATTGCGTCATTTCTATTCGCAGCGAACTTTTCTACTAACTCTGCGAACACTGAGGATCTGGGCGGGCCATCAACCGAGGGATGTGCCCAGAGCTCCCACTCATCGTCGACCTCGTGCGCCTCCAGAGACGCACCACGGTCCGAACCAGCTGCCACACCAGATTCTTGGCGTCTGAGCACCAAAGGGGCTGCATGGTGAGTGTCTGGATGTTCTGGGGTTTCCTCGACCGTTTTTTGTTTAGCTGTCACAGTAGTTCCCGTGACACGAACAGTTTTTTTGGTCGACTGGGTACCAATCAGGCCGAAATTCGCTAACTTTTGCGGCTCTTTTTGTTGAGCGGACTTTTTAGCCGAAGGCGGGCGCACGGGTTTCGACATGATGGACCTCCAGTTGAGAGTCTATAGTACCTCTGGTGAGAGGTTCAAGCAACCGCAGTTGTATGAGGGGCGTGGCGGGAACAGGCAATCGACGCACTGACCCAGCCCGGGGGAAAGCCGGCCACGGCAGCGGAGATCAAGCAGGAGCACCGGCTGGTAAAGGAGTTGGGGCGGGAGATCCGGCGCAAAGACAAGGCCTTGGTGCAGGCTGCAGACCTACTGGCGCTATCAAAAAAGCCGAGGCGATCTTGAGCAGGTACGCGGCCGAGGACGCGATCTTCCTTGAGACTTATCCGCGCCAGCCTCGCACAGCGCCACGCCAAGGCCCCATTTTTCTGTTATATCGTGCAATGAAATTTCATCATGTGGATAACTGTGCCCCATCTGCGATATCATTATGGTTTCGAGCGGTCGATTGCCGCACCAACGATTCGCCCTGACCGCAAGACGGACAGCCGGATTGATTCCCAAAATCGCGAATTACCCATTCGCCAGAACCGAGCAAAAGCCCATGAGCAGTGATCAAACCATTATCTACACGCTGACTGACGAGGCGCCACTGTTGGCCACTCACGCCTTCCTGCCTGTTGTTACGGCATTTGCCAAGCCGGCCGGCATCAAGGTCGAGCCGAGCGACATTTCGGTCGCGGCCCGCATCCTGGCGGCGTTTCCGGAAAAGTTGAGCGCCGAGCAGCGCGTGACCGACTCCATGATTGAACTGGGCAAGCTGACGCTGCGCCCGGAAGCGAACATCATCAAGCTGCCCAACATCAGCGCCTCGGTCTCGCAGCTGCGCGCTGCCATCAAGGAACTGCAGGACAAGGGCTACGACATTCCTGACTATCCGGAAGATCCGCAAACCGAAGAAGAAAAAGCCATCAAGCTGCGCTATGGCAGCTGCATCGGTTCGTCCGTCAATCCGGTCCTGCGCGAAGGGAACTCCGACCGCCGCGCCCCGCGCGCCGTGAAGGAAGCGGCCAGGAAGTCCCCGCACGCCATGGGCGAATGGTCGCAGGCCTCGCGCACCCACGTCTCGCACATGACCAAGGGTGACTTCTACCACGGCGAAAAGTCGATGACCATCAACGGCGCGCGCGACGTCAAGATGGAACTGATCACCAAGAGCGGCAAGACCATTGTGCTCAAGCCAAAGGTGTCGCTGCAAGATGGCGAAATCATCGATTCGATGTTCATGAGCCGCAAGGCGCTGCTGGCCTTTTACGAAGCCCAGATCGAAGACGCGCACAAGACCGGCGTGCTGTTCTCGCTGCACGTGAAGGCAACCATGATGAAGGTGTCGCACCCGATCGTGTTTGGCCACTGCGTGCGCATGTTCTACAAGGAAGCGTTCGAGAAGCACAAGGAACTGTTCGACAGCCTGGACGTCAATGTCAACAACGGCATGGCCGACCTGTATGGCAAGATCGCCACCTTGCCGGCCTCGCAGCGCGAAGAAGTCATCCGCGACCTGCACGCCTGCCAGGAACACCGTCCGGCGCTGGCCATGGTCGATTCGGCCAAGGGCATCACCAACTTCCATTCGCCCAACGATGTGATCGTCGACGCATCGATGCCGGCCATGATCCGCGCCGGCGGCAAGATGTACGGCGCCGACGGCCGCCTCAAGGAAGTCAAGGCGGTGATCCCGGAGAGCACCTTTGCCCGCATCTACCAGGAAATCATCAATTTCTGCAAGACGCACGGCGCGTTCGATCCGAGCACCATGGGCACCGTGCCCAACGTGGGCCTGATGGCGCAGAAGGCGGAAGAATACGGTTCGCATGACAAGACGTTCGAGATTGCCGAAGAGGGCGTGGCCAACATCACCGACCTGGCCACGGGTGAAGTGCTGCTGACCCAGAACGTGGAGCAGGGCGATATCTGGCGCATGTGCCAGGTCAAGGATGCGCCGATCCAGGACTGGGTCAAGCTGGCCGTGACGCGCGCGCGCAATTCCGGCATGCCTGCCGTGTTCTGGCTCGATCCTTACCGTCCGCACGAAAACGAGCTGATCAAGAAGGTCAACACCTATCTGAAAGACCACGATACCGAAGGCCTGGAAATTCGCATCATGTCGCAGGTACGGGCCATGCGCTACACGCTCGAGCGCGTCAGCCGCGGCCTGGACACCATCTCGGTGACCGGCAACATCCTGCGCGACTACCTGACCGACCTGTTCCCGATCCTGGAACTGGGCACCAGCGCCAAGATGCTGTCCATCGTGCCGCTCATGGCGGGCGGCGGCATGTACGAAACCGGTGCCGGCGGTTCGGCTCCCAAGCACGTGCAGCAGCTGGTGGAAGAGAACCACCTGCGCTGGGATTCGCTGGGCGAATTCCTGGCGCTGGCGGTGAGCTTCGAGGACATGGGCCTCAAGACCGGCAACAAGAAGGCGACGGTCCTGGCCAACACGCTCGATGCCGCGACCGGCAAACTGCTGGACAATCGCAAGTCGCCATCGCCAAAGACGGGCGAGCTCGATAACCGGGGCAGCCAGTTCTACCTGTCGCTGTACTGGGCGCAGGAACTGGCCGCCCAGCAGGACGATCCTGAGCTGGCCGCCTACTTCGCACCGCTGGCCAAGTCGCTGGCCGCCAATGAAGACAAGATCGTGGCCGAGCTGCTCGAAGTGCAGGGCAAGCCGGCGGACGTGGGTGGCTACTACAAGCTCGATGAAGCGAAGGTGGCCGCTGTCATGCGCCCTAGCACGACATTTAACGGCGCGCTGGAAGCGCTGGGAGCGTAACCAGGCAGGCGCGCAACGGCGGTGCGTGCCCGCGCCCGCCCGCCGCCGGCATTGCGATGCCGGTTCACACCCGATAGCCCACCAATGTGTGGGCTTTTTTCATTGTTTGGGCAGCATGGCGTCCAGCAGCAGGCCGTGTTCGGCACCGGTTTTGCAGTAGATCAATGTCCTGACTAGAGAAAAAGCAAGAATGTAAGACTTTGCTGCTTCGACGATCAGGAGATGATATGGGTCGGTCAGACAAGAGGTGGTGGCGCCGGCTTGCCGCCTGCGTGGTGGCGATGGTGGGGGCAGGGGGAGGGGGATGCGGCGGCGATCGAAGCGAGCCTGACGCCGGCATCGCCTTGCACGTGTTGTCAAGTGCCCCCCAGCATGTGTCGGGCGGCGATGCACGCATTGCCGTCAAGGCGCCTGCCACGCTGGCCGACTCCCTCGTGTTCACGCTCAACGGCGAGCAGGTAAGCCCGCCAATGGCGCGCACCGCCGACGGGGTGGAAGGCGTTGTTTCCGGCCTCGTCAATGGCAGGAACCGCCTGGCGGTGCGTGCGGCGCGCTTTTCGGCGGCCATCACCCTGACCAACCATCCCGTCACGGGCCCCATCTTCAGCGGTCCCCACCAGCAGCCGTTCATTTGCCGGACGCAGGAGTCGGGACTTGGCCAGCCTCTGGTCGATTCCCTGGCAGGCCCGGGCCATCCCGTGTTTGCCCAGGGTGGCATGGAGCTCATCGGCTACAGCCGGCTGTGCAGCATGGCGACCCGCATCGGCTACTTCTACTACACGGGCAGCGGCTTCAAGCCTTTTGATCCGCTCACCGGCTACGGCGCGCCACCGCCCGACATGGCGAGCACGACAGTCAACGGTGCCAGCGCACCGTTCGTGGTGCGGGTCGAGGTGGGCACCATCAACCGCTTCCTGTACACCATTGCCACGCTGGCGCCATTCGCAGCGCCCGGCGGCGTGCCGCAGCAGTTCGACCGCTCCGCCTGGAACGGCAAGCTGGTCTACTGGCTGCGGGGCGGTGTGGGCATTGGTCATCAGCAGGGCACGGCAATGTGGTTCAACGCTGGCCTCAGTGGTTCCGAACGGCGGGTACTGCCTGCCATCCTGGCCCAGGGGTATGCCCTGATTGCGTCATCGGGCAACGAAACAGGGGTGCATTACAATCTGCGCCTGGCCGAAGAGACGGCATTGATGACCAAGGAGCGCTTCATCGAGGTGTACGGCAGACCCAGGTGGACGATTGGTCTCGGGGGATCGGGCGGGGCGGTGCAGCAATATGCCTTTGCCCAGAACCGGCCAGGCTTGCTCGACGGCGGCATTCCCATCCAGTCCTATCCCGACATGGTCACCCAGGTCACGCCGATTGCCGACTGTCCCTTGCTGGAGCAATACTTCCGCGACGAAGTGGCGCGCGATCCTGCCTCGCCATGGGCGCGCTGGAGCCGGCGCAGCGTGATCGAAGGCATGCACGCCAGCGACACCGAGCTCAACGAGTTGACCGGCACGCCGGGCACGAGCGAATGCATCAATGGCTGGCATGGGGCGATCCCGACCGTACTCAATCCGCTGTACAAGGATCCCCGGTATGAGGCCGCTGCCGCGGCGTACGGCTATCCGGCCGCTGCGCTGGCCGGCGTCCGGTGGACCCACTGGAACGACCTGGCCAACATCTACGGGGTGGACAGCGACGGCTTTGCACCCACCACGGTGGACAATGTGGGGGTGCAGTACGGCCTGGCTGCGCTGGCCCAGGGTGCGATCGATGCCGACCAGTTCCTGCGCCTGAATGCCTGCGTGGGCGGGTGGAAGGCGCAGCGCGAATTTCTGCCCTGGGAGGCAGGGGGCGACCCCTTCGATGCGCGCAACATGCACCGCTCGGCCACGTGCCGCGAGCCGGCAGGCGAGGTCGCGCCCCGCCACGCGGGCAACTTGCGCGCGATCCGGGCCGCGTATGCGTCCGGCCATGTGTTTTCCGGGCGGCGCCTCGGCATACCGATGATTGACCTGCGGCCCTACCTGGAGCCACAGCTGGACATGCACAATGCTCGCCAGGCCTTTTCAATCCGGGCCCGGCTGCGGGAAGCTGGCCGCGGCGCACATACGAACCAGGTGATCTGGTTTACGGGCGGCGCGGCCAGCCTGCCCGCCAGTGTCACCGACGCCCTGGCCCTGATGGACCGCTACCTGAGCGGCGGCCAGGCGCCTGCCGACTTTGTCGACCGGTGTGTCAATGCCGGTGGCGAGCTGATTGCCGCCGGGCCGGCGGTCTGGGACGGCATCCTGGACCGCAGGCCGGCCGGCGCCTGCACGGCGGCCTTTCCCATCTATGCCAGCCCGCGCATGGTGGCCGGCGAGTCAATCCGGGGCGACACCTTCAAGTGCGCGCTCAAACCGGTGCGTACCGCGCTGGCCGACGGCAGTTACCCGGCCACCGTGCGCTTCACGGGCCCGCAGCAGGACTGGCTGGCCAGGATTTTCCCGCAGGGCGTGTGCGACTACCGGTTGGCGGGGCAGGGCAGCTAACGGGAACAGCCGGTGTGGCGGCGCAGACGACAGGCGCCTCTACTTTCCTGCTGGAATCAGACTTTTTGGGTTCGATCCAGGCCGGTTTCCTGTAATATCGCCTCAAGCACTCGGTACTTCAGGCATTTGTGATCATCCCGTACAGTTTTGGTAGCACCCTGGCCACGAAAGCCGGGACCGAAGGACCAGCCATGACCAGGCGGCTTCTGCGCGCCTGTACGCTGGTTGCCGTGACGGCCCTGGGCGCGCTGCCGGCGGCGGCTGCCACCCTCACCATGGCCTGCGATTCCATCGGCCACGGCAGCCAGGTCTGCGCGGACGGGGTCAGGGCGTGGGAGCGCAAAACTGGCCACAAGGTCAAGATGCTGTCGCTCCCCGCATCGTCGTCCGAGCGCCTGGTGCTGTACCGCCAGCTGCTCGCTGCCGAGTCGCCCCTGCTTGACGTGATGACGATCGACATCGTCTGGCCTGGCATCCTGGCCGACTCGCTGGTGGACCTGCGGGCGGCGGCCGCTCCCACCATCGGGCAACACTTTCCCGCCATCGTCAGGAACAATACCGTCAACGGCCGCCTGATTGCCATGCCCTGGTTTCTCGACACCGGGCTGCTCTACTACCGCAAGGACTTGCTGGAAAAGTACAAGCAGCCCGTGCCGGCCACCTGGGACGCACTGGCCGCCACGGCGCGCCTGATCCAGAAGGGTGAGCGCAAGAACGGACAGGCGCTAATGTGGGGCTATGCCTGGCAGGGCAGCACTTACGAAGGGCTCACCTGCAACGGGCTCGAATGGATTCTCAGCCACGGGGGCGGTACCATCGTTGCCCCTGGCGGCGCCGTCACGGTGGACAATCCGGCCACCATTGCCGCCCTGCGCATGGCCAGGAGCTGGATTGGCGACATCTCGCCGCCGGCGGTGCTCGGCGCCCGCGAGGAAGAATCGCGCGCCATGTTCCAGAGCGGGCAGGCGGTATTCTTGCGTAACTGGCCCTATGTATGGTCCGTGGTCAACGAGCCGGACAGCCCGGTGCGTGGCAAGGTCGGCATCGCCGTGCTGCCGCGCGGGCCGGGCGGGGAGGCCGGAACCACGCTGGGCGGACATCAGCTGGCCGTGTCGAAATTTTCGCGCCATCCCGCGCTGGCCATTGACCTGGTGCTGTTCCTGACCGGTAAGGACGAGCAGAAACGGCGCGCCATCCTGCTGGGACGAAACCCGACCATCGGTGCCTTGTACCGGGATCCGCAGCTGCTGGCCGTCAATCCCTACCAGGAAATCCTGCGCGCGGCCGCGGCGGGGGCGACCCCGCGTCCCTCCACCGTGACGGGGCGCAAGTATGAACAGGTCAGTGACGAGGTCGCCAGGACCGTGCATGGTGTGCTGGCCGACGGCAAGGATCCTGCCTTCAGTGTCAAGGCGCTCGCGGCCACGCTCGATACGATGCATACCGGCGGGCGCTGGTAAGCCGGCATTGCCCACCTTACAAGCCGGTCCAGGCAGGAACGGCGCACCACCCGGCACACCGTTGCGAGGGTGCTAACGGCTCGCGGCGGCATGCGTTACATGAATTCCACAAAGCCTGAAATTAGCGCAGAGCAACAGAAAATTCCTGTAGTATCACGCTTGAAAATACCGTTTGTCAGGCATCTGTGATTATCTTGTCCAGTCTTAGCGCGCGTGTGCGGCCCTTGCTTTCCTCGACGTGGCGCTGGCTGCCCGCCGTGGCGGCCGTGTTGCTGGCCGGTGGCGCGCCGGCTGCGGCGGCTACCCTGACCATGGCCTGCGACTCCATCGGCCATGGCGGGCGGGTGTGCGAAGAGGGTGTGCGGGCGTGGGAGCGCAAGACCGGCCACCGGGTCAAGATGCTGGCGCTGCCGCCTTCATCGTCCGAGCGCCTGATCCTGTATCGCCAGCTGCTCGGCGTGCAGTCCCCGCTGGTCGATGTGCTCACCATCGACATTGTCTGGCCCGGCATCCTGGCCGATTCCCTCATCGACCTGAGCAAGCCGGCCGCGTCCACCATCCAGGACCATTTCCCCGCCATTGTAAAAAACAATACGGTGGACGGCCGCCTGATCGCCATGCCCTGGTTCACCGATACCGGCCTGCTGTACTACCGCAAGGATTTGCTGGCCAAGTACAAGCGGCCCATTCCCACGACCTGGGCCGAACTGACCGCCACGGCACGCCTGATCCAAAATGGCGAACGCAGCGGCGGCAACAAGCGCATGTGGGGCTATATCTGGCAGGGCCAGCCATACGAGGGGCTGACCTGCGATGCGCTCGAATGGATCCTCAGTCACGGCGGCGGTTCCATTGTGGAGCCGTCCGGGGCCGTCACGGTTGATAACCCCGGCACCATTGCCGCCCTGCGCATGGCAAGGAGCTGGATCGGCGACATTTCGCCCACCGCCGTGCTCAGCGCGCGCGAGGAAGAGTCGCGCGCCATGTTCCAGACGGGCGACGCGGTCTTTTTGCGCAACTGGCCGTATGTCTGGTCGGTCGTCAATGCGCCCGACAGCCCGATCCGCGGCAAGGTTGGCATCGCGGCACTGCCGCGCGGGCCCGGCGGGCAATCCGGTACCACCCTGGGCGGGCACCAGCTGGCAGTGTCAAAATATTCGCGCCACGCCGACCTGGCGATTGACCTGGTCCTGTTCCTGACCAGTCGCGCCGAGCAAAAGCGGCGCGCCCTGGCCCTGGGCGTGAGCCCCACCATCGGCAGCCTGTACCAGGAGGAGCAATTGATCGCCATGAACCCTTACCAGGAAACGCTGCGCGTGGCGGCGGCCAGCGCCACGCCGCGCCCCTCCACCGTCACTGGCCGCAAGTATGAGCAGGTCAGCAAGGCCGTGTGGCGCACCGTGTCGGGCGTCATTGCGGAGGGCAAGGATCCTGCATCGAGCGTCAAGGCGCTCGAGACGAACTTGAACAGCATGCATAAAGAACGCACATGGTAGGCGCATACAACAGTAAATCCGGACTCACGCGCACCGGCTTTCGCGGCGTGATGACGGCCGCGGCGCTGCTGTGCGCCTTTGGCCTGCTCATGATGGCAAGCTGGCACCTGCACCTGGTACGCCTGATCCAGTGGCACCCGGATTACGCCCCCATTCAGTACAACGCCGCCTTTGGCCTGTTGACGAGCGCGATGGGCCTGATGGCGCTGACGGCCGGGGCGCGCCGCATTGCCGCCTTGTGCGGCGCGCTTGGCGTACTGCTGGCCACGCTGACGCTGCTGCAGTACGCATTCGGCCTGGCGCTCGGTGTCGATACGCTGTTCATTAATTCCTATCTCACCGTCCACACCTCCACGCCGGGCCGCATGGCACCGAACGCGGCGGTGTGCCTGGCCCTGGCCGGGCTGGCGCTGCTGTGCCTGGCCGGGCGCCGCCCTGCCGCCAGCGCGGTGGCGGGCGTAGCCGCCGTGCTGTGCGGCGCCGTGGCCGCGCTCGCCGTGGCAGGCTACGCGGGCAAGGTCACCATGGCCTATGGCTGGTTCGGTTTCACGCACATGGCCTTGCCGGCGGCACTGGCGTTTCTGCCCCTGTCCTGGGCCCTGCTGATGCACTGCGCGCAGCGCTGGGAAACGCACCCGCGCCTGCGGCTGGTCTGGCGTCCGCTGCTGGTGGCCGGCGCCATGAGCGCCATGACCTGCGCCATGTGGCTGAGCCTTCTTGACGCGGAGCGCGCCCAGCTCCAGCGCAACGGCAAGGACGAGCTGGTCAAGCTGATTTCGCGCGTGACCGCCCCGGTCGAGTCGCGCATTGCGGCGCTGGGCCAGATGAAGCGGCGCTGGGAGTTTCGCGGCGCCACCCCGCGTGCGGAATGGGAAGCCGACGCGGCCGTGCTGCAGGAGTCGCCTGGCTACTTCCGGGCCATCGAGTGGGTCGATCCCGAGCGCGTGGTGCGCTGGGTGGTGCCGCTCAAGGGCAACGAAGCGGCGCGCGATATGGACCTGGGCGCCGAACTCAATGGCCTGGCCGCGCTGGAAGTGGCGCGCTTCAAGCGTTCACTCAGCGTCACCCACGTGGTCACGCTGGCCCAGGGCGGCGAAGGCTTCATGGCGATCCAGCCCCTGTTTGCCGGACCCCGCCTGGACGGCTTCATTGTCGGCGTGTTCGAGGTGCAGCCGATGCTCGCGCGCGCCATCGGCCAGGGCGAGTTTGCCAACGGTTATGCAGTCCAGGTGTTTGACGGCGAGCGCAAGCTGTTCGGCCAGCACGACGCGGTCCTGCCGGCGGCCGACCTGATCCATGAAGGGACAGTGCAGTTCCATGATGTGCGCTGGCAGGTGCGCATGTGGCCGACCGAGGCCCTGGTGGCGCGCCAGTCCTCGTCGCTGCCGTGGACCGTGCTCGGCACCGGCCTGTTTGTGGCACTGCTGCTGGGCCTGATCATGTTCCTGATCCGCGTGGCCAATGAGCGCGCCCAGGAACTGCGCACCGAAATCGGGGAACGTATCCGCGCCGAGCAGGAAAATGCCCTCCTCATTTCGGAGCTGGAAGTCGTCTTTGCCAACGTCATTGTGGGCATCGCGCTGATCAAGAACGGACGCACGGTGCGCTGCAATACGCAGTATGCCGACATTCTCGGCTACCAGATCGAGCAGGTGGCAGGGCAAAGCGTGGCGCCCCAGCACCCGAGCGAAGTGGTGGCGCGCGAGATGGGCGAGGCGGTGGCCGCCGCCCTGCGCGCCGGCCAGTCGTTCACGGTCGACCTGGAACTGGTGCGCCACGACGGCACCCGCTTCTGGGCCGCCTGCTTCGGCAAGGCGCTTGACCCGGACAATATCGACAAGGGCACGGTCTGGGTACTGGAAGATATTTCTGCGCGCAAGCAGGCGGAAGAACAATTGATTTACCTGGCCCAGCATGACGCCCTGACGGGCCTGGCCAACCGCACCATGCTGGGCGACCGGCTCAACATGGCCGTGAACCGGGCCGCGCGCCACCAGGACCAGATGGCGGTGTGCTACATCGACCTGGACCGCTTCAAGTACATCAACGATACCTTTGGCCATGATATCGGCGACCAGCTGCTGCTGGCCGTGTCCCAGCGCCTGCTGGGGTCGGTGCGCGATACCGATACGGTGGCGCGCCTGGGCGGTGATGAATTTGCGCTGGTGCTGTCCGAAGGCGTGGACCCGGAGGTCGTGGCCACGGTCCTGCAGCGCATTATCGACAATATCTGCGCGCCACTGGAACTGGGCGGCCATCCGATCACCGTCAGCGGCAGCATTGGCGTGGCCATCTATCCGCAGCACGGACTGGACTCCCAGACCTTGCTCAAGCACGCCGACGAAGCCATGTACGATGCCAAGCAGGCCGGGCGCAACAACTGGCGAGCCTATGCGCCGCCGGTGGCGCAGGTGGCCTGACGCCGCTCAGCCTTTCTGCGACTGCGCCATTTCCATGGCGGGCAGGGTGACGGTGAGAATGGACGACACCTGGCCGATCAGCTCGGCCGCCTGCTGGCGCACCTGGCCCATCTGCATGACCGACAGTTCGGCCTGGCGCACGGCTTGCTGGATCAGCGTGCGGCGCTGCTGCAGCACGTCGAGCAAGGTCGCGTCCTGCGCGCGCCCGGCCAGATCGGCCACCACTGCCAGCGCGACCCAGTGCAGCGTCAGCTCCCGGGCCGAGGCGTCGAGCCGGTGGGTGGCCGCTTCGCTGTCCTGCATCAGCTGCTGCAGCGCGCTGCGCGCGGCCACGAGATCGGCCTTGTGCCGGGCAGGGGAGGTGGCGCGCCCGAACAGCTTGCCCAGCATGCCGGCCGGCGCCCGGGTACTGTCGAGCACCGCCTCGATCAGCGTGGGCACTGCCAGCTGGGCGAAGCTGCGCACCATTTCCGTGACCGGCTGCAGCAGGGCGGCCTGCTCCATGAGGGGCGTTTCGGCCCAGTCCGTCACCAGCGACAGTTTCACCGGCAGGATGCGGCGAAACAGGGCTGCCAGGCGCTGCTCCGAGTGCGCGAACAGGGCTGGATAGCCGGCCCGTGCGGCCGCCAGGGCGTCGCGCACGGCAGCGTGGTCTTCGCTGTCGAACAGGGCGCGCGGCGCTGCCTTGGCAAGCGCCGGCGATGGCGGCACGCTGTCGGGCAGGTCATCAAAGGCCAGCGCCCGCGGCGTGGTGGCGGCAGGGGCCGGCGCGGCAGGCTCGTCGCCGAGGTCAAATGCTTTTGGCCCGGACGGCTCTCTGGCGCCAGGGCCAGGGACGGGCGGCGCTTCCTCGTCTCCGAAGTTAAATGCCTTAGGCGTGTGATCTGTCATCGGGCAGTTTGTCGGCAGCAGGAAGGCGTCGTCTGGAAAGGGCTCCGCAGGGAGCCCGTGGATGCTTATACGGTGCCGCCAAGCTTGCGGATAAAGGTCGCCAGGCTGAGCTTGAAGCCGGCGCCCACGGCCTGGAAGCGCCATTCGCCATCCTTGCGGTACAGCGAACCGAATTGCAATGCCGTCTTGTCGGAATAGTCTTCATTCAGGTCGTATTTGACCAGCTCTTCACCCGTCTCGTCGTTGTACACCTTGACGTAGGCGCCGTTGACGCGGCCAAAGTTCTGGCGGCGCGCTTCGGCGTCGTGGATGGTGACGATGATGGGCAGCTCGACAACGCTTGGCTCCACCCGCGCCAGGTCGACCGTGATGACTTCATCGTCGCCTTCGACGTCGCCGGTGCGGTTGTCGCCCGAGTGCACCACGGCGCCATCGGGCGAGGTGGTCTGGTTGTAATAGACGAAGTGCGCGTTGCTGAGCATGACCGGATCATCGGCGGCGTTCTTCTTGCACAGGAACACCGACGAATCGAGGTCGAAGGGGGCGCCGTCAGTGGCATTGACTTTCCAGCCCAGGCCAATGCGCACGCGCTTCAAGCCAGGGGCGGTTTTTTCAAGATTGATGCGATGGCCGGTTTCGAGAGTGGTCGACATGGCTTTCCTTATTTTGCTAATTTGGTAAGACTGACATTTTCCTTGGAATCCGGCGTGCTCGCAAGGGGCGCCTGCCGTGCCTACATTTGCGGGGAGAAGCGCGCGATCAGTTCGCGTTCCAGTTCCTGCAGCTTGGGCAGCTCGTCCTTGCGGCGCTGCTGGCCTTCTTTGGAAATCTGTTCGAGCTTGTCGAAGGCCGTGATCAGCTGGGTCTGCACGTGCTGGGCCGTCTCCAGGCTCACGAGCGAACGCTGCTTGACGCGGGCGACCGACTCGGTGTTTTCAAGCAGCATGTCGGCCTGGGCGCGGAAGGCGGCGTCAGTGGCGTCGTAGGCGGCATTGGCCACCTGCGCGCTCTGCTTGGCTTCGAGCTGCAGCAGGTACAGCGAGAACACATTGCGCCACGCGGGAATGGACACGTTGACAATGTCGGTAAAGGTGTCGGTGAGCGAGCGCGCATTGTCTTGCGACAGGCGGATTTGCGGCACCATCTGGGTGGCCATGAGCATGGCCCGGCGCAGGTCGTCGATGCGCTTTTCGAGCCGCTCGTGGCGGCGCTTGAGTTCGGTGGCCTGCTGCGCTTCGAACGCGGTGGTCGGCGCCGGTTGCTGGGCGATGGCCTCGGCCAGCTTGGCAGCCCAGGCTTCGCCCTTCTTGACGTCCGCGTCCAGGCCCTGGTAATACACTTCCAGCCCCTTGTACATCTCGTCAAAGTCCTGGATGCGGCCCTTGTGGACATTGGCGTGGCGCGTCATTTCCGCCACCAGCGTGTCCATGCGCGCTTCCACCACCTGGTATTGCGACAGCATCTTTTCCTTGACCGAGCCGAACATGCCCGTCACGCGCGAGAGCAGGCCGCCGGACTTGAGCTTGGCCGGGTCCAGTCCCTTGGACGTGGCGATCAGTTCATTGAGCTGGGTGCCGAACACATCGGCGTCGGAGGCGCGCACCGTGCCCAGCAGCTTGGCTGAAATCTTGGCCACGCCGGTGCCGGTGGAGCCACCGAGCGACTCGATGGCCTTGTCGTCAATGCCTGAAATGTCGACCCGCACCGCCGGCGCCGCGCTCGCTTCCGGGCGCATGGCCGGCAGCGTGTCCGCGCTCACGAATGGGGAGGTCAGCGGCGGCAAGCCCGGTACAGGATCCTTGGCCGGCGCCGGCGGGACCTGCGCTTCTTCGTCGGAGGAGAACAGCGGTTTCATAACTTCCCTTCAGGTTTAAAATGACAACTGTGATAGCTTACCACTGGTCCCCCCGCAGAGCGAGCATCCTGGTTTTTTTGGCGCCATAGGGGGATTGGCGTCCCCGGGCGCCGCCGCGCCGGCGGGCGGCAATGGCGCGGATGGTTTTCCTTGGACAGCCGGCCTGGACTTCGGTACCCTGCCTGCATGAGAACCGTCAATTCCTTCGTTTCAAAATTTGCAATCCTGGCCGGCTTGCTGGCCGGTGTGGCGCCCCCGTCGCTGGCGCAGGACAGGCCGGCCACCGCCGCCGCCATCAGGGCGCACATTGACAAGGATCGTACCCAGGTCATCCCGGTCTTGAGGGCGGCGCTGGCCAACAAGGACATGGACGTGCCGGACCGGCTGTGGGCCATTGCGCAGCTGGCGGCGACGCTGGACAGGTCACTCAAGTACGAGGAAGCGCTGGCAATGATCCGGCAGGGCCAGCAGGAAGCGTCCGCCATGCCGATCGAGCGTGTGGCGTTCACGCGCCAGGCAATGCAGATTTACAGCAATACTGACAAGCACCAGCTGGCCCTGGCGGAATACATGAAAATTGCCCCATTGCTGCCCACGCTGTCGGGCAAAAGCGGGCAACTGGACGGCCGGGTGGAAGCTGCGCGCGCGTGGATGGCGGGCGGCAAGGTAATGTCTGCTCTGGGCCAACTGCCCGAAGCGATGGATCTGCTGGTGCGCGCGCTGAACGTGTTTGACGCGAGCGCGGGAGGTGAAGGGGGGCAGGCAGAAAGCCTCAATCACATCGCCCACGTCCACTACAAGAGCGGCAACCTGGAGGCAGCGGTACGCGATGCCCAGCGCGCGATCGACATTGCCGAGAAAGCGGGACTGACCGACCAGCTGGCCGGCCTGTACATGAGCCAGGCACACTTCATGTCCCGGCAGGGCAAGGTGGAGCAGCAGTACCAGGCCCTGATGCGGGCGCGAGAACTGGCGCAGCAGGACGATAACGCGTTCAACCTGGCCGTCATCACCACCAACCTGTCGGACGTGGCGCTGCAGCGGGGCGATTACCGCGCCACGCTGCGCTTCGTGGAAGAAGCCATTCCGCTGGTGGAGCGCTCGGGCGACCGCGAATCGCTGCTGGTGTGCTGGGTCAACAAGGGCATCGCCCTGAACCGGCTGGGCCAGCGCGAGGGCCTGGACCTGATCCGGAAGGCGATTGCCGAATTTACCACCACGCCGGGCCAGCAGAATGTGGCGGCCGAAGTGCAGGGGGTGCTGGCCGAGGAACTGGCCCGTAACGGCGACTTTGCCGCTGCCTATGCGGCCGCCATGGACTTCAAGAAGCGCAGCGATGCGGTGCGCAGCGCGAGCGACCAGAAACGCATCGCCGATTCGACCGCCCGCTACGAAGCGGACAAGAAGCAGCGCCAGATCGAGGTGCTGGAACAGGAGCAGCGCGGGCAAAAGCGCATCCAGATGCTGTGGGTGCTGGCCGGCGCCCTCGGCCTGCTGACCACCGTGGTCCTCCTGATCAGCCGAGTCTACCTCAAGCGCGCCTACCGCACCGTGGCCGAGATGTCGCTGGCCGATCCGCTCACGGGCCTGCGCAACCGGCGCTACCTGGCCAGCCGCATCGAGGGCGACCTGGCACAGGGCCTGCGCCAGCGTGCCACCCAGCGCCTGCAGGGAAAGGCGGTGGGGCAGAACGCCGACATCGTCTTCATCATGATCGACCTGGACCACTTCAAGGCCGTCAATGACGAGCATGGGCACGCCGCCGGCGACGCCGTGCTGCGGCAGTTTTCGGCCATCCTCATGGAGGAGGTGCGCGATTCCGACACCGTGGTGCGCTGGGGCGGCGAGGAATTCCTGATCATGGCCAGGCAGGCTTCGAGTGCAGACATTCACCTGCTGGCAGAGCGCATCCGTGCCCGCGTGGCGGGACACCGCTTCGATATTGGCCAGGGGACGGTGCTGTCGAAGAGCTGTTCGATCGGCTTTGCCACCTATCCCTTCCATGCGCCCGAAGCGGCGCAGGCGCGCTGGGAAGATGTGGTGTCGCTGGCCGACCAGTGCCTCTATGCGGCCAAGGCGAGTGGGCGCGACATGTGGGTGGGCGTGGTCCATCAGGCTCCACTACAGGCCCCACCAGCGGCGCCGCCGCATGCGGCAGATGTGCGCCAGGGCCTGCAGGATGGCAGCTTGCAGCTGTGGCACAGCGCCGGACGGGAAGTGCGCTGGCCGGGCGAGCATGCCCCACAGCGCGGCGCCTGAGCCCGGGACAAGACCGGGTCGGCCGCATGCGCGCTTGCGCCATGGGCGTCGCCACTGCTTGCCCGGCAGTCATGCCACATGTCATCTCACCAATACGCGTGTCAATTGCCAAGGGGACAGCCAAATTTACGGGGATCAGTTAAACTCGGCACATCCCTGTGAATAAACTGCCATGAACATTCTTCAACGCAACAACGTGACCGTATCCGGCAGCGGACCGGTCACCATGATTTTTGCCCATGGCTTTGGCTGCGACCAGAACATGTGGCGCCTGCTTGCCCCTTGCTTTGCCGAACGTTTCACGACCGTGACCTTTGACCTGACCGGCAGTGGCCGCTCGGATCTGTCGGCCTACGACCGCGCGCGCTACGACAGGCTGGAAGGGCATGCCAGCGATGTCCTCGCCATCCTGGACGCCATTGATGCCGGGCCCGCGGTGATCGTGGGCCATTCGGTCAGCGCCATGGTTGGCCTGCTGGCGGCGATCGAGCAGCCCCGGCGGTTCCTGGCGCAGGTCATGGTGGGGCCGTCGGCCTGTTACCTCAACGATGGTGAATACCTGGGCGGCTTCAGCAAGGCCGATATCGATGAGCTGCTCGACACCATGGACATGAATTACCTGGGCTGGTCGAGCGCCATGGCGCCCACCATCATGGGCGCGCCTGACAGGCCGGCGCTGGCCGAGGAACTGACCAACAGTTTTTGCCGGACCGACCCGGAAATCGCCAAGCATTTCGCGCGCGTGACCTTTACTTCCGATTACCGCTCCGTGCTGCCCAGGTCGCAGGTGCCGGCCCTGATTTTGCAGTGCAGCGACGACATCATCGCGCCCCTGACGGTGGGGCAGTACATGCATCGCACCATGCCCATGAGCGAGCTGAAGATCATCGACAATGTCGGCCATTGCCCGCACCTGAGCGCGCCATCGGCCAGCTTTGACGCCATCGATTCCTTCCTCAAGCGGCTGGGCGTGTAAATGGCCATGGGCCCGCCAGCCGATCAATCGTGGCAGTGGGAAGCCCCATGCGGCATGCTGATCACGGATGCCCGCGGCAAGGTCCTGCGCGCCAACGCCACGCTGAGCCGCTGGCTCGGCTATGCCGAGTCCGAGATGGCGCAGTTCCAGCTGGCGCAGCTGCTGACCGTTGGCGGGCGGCTGTTTCACCAGACGCACCTGGCGCCGCTGCTGCAAATGCAGGGTTCCGTGGCAGAAGTGCAGCTGCAGCTGCGCCACCGCGACGGCCAGGCGCTGCCGGTGCTGGCGGCCATCGAGCGCGGCGCCGACGCCGAGGGCAATCGCGTTGATCACCATGCCTTCATGGTGGCGGCGGACCGCCGCAAGTATGAACAGGAGCTGCTCGGTGCGCGCCAGCGCGCGGAGGCGGCACTCGAGGAACGCCGCGCGGCCCTGGAATCGCTGCGCCAGAAGGAGCTGGAACTGCGCAAGGCGAACGAGCAGCTCAAGCTGATCGACCTGCGCAAGGACGAGTTCCTGGCCGTGCTGGCGCACGAGTTGCGCAACCCCCTCACGCCCATGCGCAGTGGCCTGGACCTGCTGGCCATGCGCAACAACCAGGATCCGGTGGTGCAGCGCGTGCTGGGCGTGTTCGACCGCCAGGTCGCGCTCATGTCGCGCCTGGTGGAAGACCTGATGGATGTCTCGCGCATCGGCAAGGGCAAACTACAGCTCAAGCGCGAGCCGGTGCTGGTGAGCATGCTGGTGCGCCATGCGGTGGAACTGGCCACGCCGCTGTTCAGCAAGGCTTCGCAGACGCTGCACGTGGCGGCAGGTGCCGACTGCACGCTCGATGGCGACCCGGTGCGCCTGACCCAGATGCTGGTCAACCTGCTCAACAATGCTTCCAAGTACACCCATGCGGGCGGCTCGGCCTGGATCAGGTTCGAGCGCCAGGAGAACGAGGCCGTGATCACGATTCGCGACACCGGCATTGGCCTGGAACCGGAGCGGCTGTCGGAAGTATTCACGCTGTTTTCGCAAGTGGACAGCGCCACCGAGCGGGCCCAGGGCGGCATCGGCATCGGCCTCGGGCTGGTGAAGGGCATCGTCGAACTGCACGGCGGCGCGGTGAGCGCCCACAGTGCCGGCCTGGGTCACGGCAGCGAGTTCGTGGTGCGGCTGCCGGTGGCGGCGACGCCCCCCGGCGCCTTGACGCCGGCCGAACGTTCCACTCAGTCGGCCGGATAGTACAAGCCAATCTGCGCGCGGATGGTGTCGAGCAGGCCCATGATCGCAAGCGTGTCATCGTGGCGCATGTGCGGGCTTTCAATCAAGCCTTCGCGCAGGCAGCGGCCAGCTTCAAGCGCCTCATGCACGTAACCGTTGCCCAGAAATGGCGTGGCGATCGTGCGCACGGTGCCGTCGGCCGTTTTGACCGTGAGCGACTCGGTCAGGTGGAACATGGCATTCATGCGCACGTTGCCAAGCGTTCCGGAGACCGTCAGTTCGCACGGCGTGCGGGCCCGCAGCGAGCAGCTGCATACCGACATGGCGCCGCTTGCGTGCTTGAGCGAAAAGCCGGTGGTGTGGTCGATGCCGCCATCGGTCAGGAAGGCCTGCGCCCGCACCGATTCCACAGGCCCCAGCAAGGCGCAGGCAATCGACAGCGGGTAGATGCCCAAATCGAGCAAGGCGCCGCCGCCCAGTTCGCGCTTGTTGACCCGGTGCTCCGGGTCGAGCGTGGCGGCAAAGCCGAAATCGGCGTGGACCTGGCGCACCGTCCCGATCTCGCCGCTGGCGATGATGCGGCGCACCTCTTCGAGGGCGGGCATGAAGCGGGTCCACATCGCTTCCATCAAAAACAGCCTGTTCGCACGCGCCAGCGCCACCACTTCCCGCGCCTGGCGCAGGTTCATGGTGAAAGGCTTCTCGCACAGGACCGCCTTGCCGGCCCGCAGTACCATCAGCGCGTTGTCTGCATGCATGGGGTGGGGCGTGGCGATGTAAATGATGTCCACGCCGCTCGCATCGGCCAGCGCCTCGTAGCTGCCGTAGCTGGCAGGATTGCCGAATTCTGCGCCAAAGGCGCGCGCACTGTCTGCGCTGCGCGAGCCGACAGCGGCCAGGACGGCGCCCGGCGTTGCCATCAAGGCGGTGGCAAAGGCGCGCGCAATGCCGCCGGTTCCCAGGATGCCCCAGCGAATGGGATTGTTCGTGGCCTGCATGTTCATAGCGTGGGATCGCCTTTCAGGTAAGCCTTCAGGGCGTCCACCACCAGCTGGTGGTCCTCGGGCCCGGGCAGGCCGGATACGGTGATGGTGCCAACGTGGCCGGCGCCCCTGACGGATAGGGGGAACGAGCCGCCGTGCGCCGCGAAGTCGCGCGTGTCCATGGTGGGGATGTTGTCATGGTCGCCGCCATTGCTGCGCACTTGCGTATGCACGAAAAAAGAGCTGTGGCCGGTGCGGTTGACCAGGTTGCTCTTGCGGCGGATCCAGTCGGCGTGGTCCCTGGTCGTGCCTTCCATGCCGTGGTAAAAGAGCTGGTTGCCGTTGCGCGTGATGTCGATGGCAACCGACTTGCCGGCAGCGCGTGCCATCTTCACCAGCTGCATGCCGATGTCCAGCGCAGTGGCGCTGGTGAAGCTATCAAACTGCAATGCCTGTTCCTGGCGTGCCAGCGCGGCCAGGCTGGGGTGCTGTTGGTCCATACCGTTCCCGTCTTGTCTGCTCAGTTCATCGAGCGCCGCCGTCACGTAGACCAGTGGCGCGTTCCAGTTGATGGCCACCTCGTTGCTGGCGTAGCTGCACACATGGTCGAGGTACGCCAGGGCCGGCAGCTTGCTGGGGTAGGGTGGACATTCGGCCTTATCCTGCTGCATGGGATTGGGCCCGCCGGCCAGAAAGCCTGGTATCGGCGCGGCCACCTGGTCGCCGACCGAGGGCCGGTGGTGAGGGTGCAGGGGCGTGCGCTGGCCAAAGCCGGTCACAAAGGAGTAGCCCAGCGGGTTGCGGCCCAGGACGTAGTCCAGGCCCGATTGCGCCGCCTGCAGGTAATCGTCCTTGGGTTTGATGCGGTAAGCCTGCAGCAGCAGCATGGACTGGTTGAGCGCCACCGCACCGCTGCCCCACACAAAATCCGGCGCGCGCATGGCGACCCGGTAGCCGGATGCCTTCCATGCGCGTGCCAGGTTGTCGGCATGCTCGCCGCTGCGCTTTGCTATCAGGGCGCGGTCGGCGATGGCGGGCAGGCTCGCGCGGTGATGGGCCAGCGACATCCAGGCCAGGGCGTCAAGCTTGTCCCATTCCAGCAGCGACGTCACACCCTGCGCCGGCTTGAAGGCGCGGTAGTAGTCGTCCTGACGGGTGCTGATGAACAGTTCGGCCGCTGCCCATGCCCACTCGTCGTCGAGCTGTTGGTCGCCGTATTCGCCAGTGAGGACGCCGTCCGGATTCTTGAACGTGGCGCTGGGGTTGGCACGGGCCCAGCGCCACGCTGCCTCGGCCGCTGCCAGCATGCGGGCCGACAGGCCGGGCAGCTTGTGTTCATACGGCGTCATGACGCGGCTGGCTACTGCCATGGTGGCGGCAAAGTTGAGCGCGGCCGACGTGCTCTTGGCCGTGACGTAGCGGGGCGCCGCCATGGCCTCGGCCGGCATTACCATGGCGTCGAAGGTCAGGTTGGTGAGCTTGTGGTACACGCCGCCGTCCGCCGGGTCCTGCATGGCCAGCATCCACGCCAGGTTCCACAAGGCTTCGTCGAGAATGTCCGGGATGCCGTTGCCCGATTCCGGAATGCCGACCTCCTGGTCCTGGAAGTAGCGCGGAAAGTGCTCCAGCGCGGCCAGCAGGGTAAAGGTGGCGATGCCGGAGCTGGGCATGTACTTGTTGTAGTCGCCCGCGTCGTACCAGCCTTTGGGGGCGGCGATCACGGTGCCTGCGGGGCGGCCAATGGATGCGGCAGTGGCGTGCACCAGCACCTTGTCGTCCGGATGGCCGGCCCCGCGTGCATAAATACCGGCGTGGCGCGCGTCCAGTGCAGTGCCGGACCGGTTGAAGTAGTAAGCCTTGAGCGCTGCCGCGTTCAGACTGCGGTAGGGAGCAGGCTGGATCGCGAAACCGGCCGATGGCGCCAGTCCTGCCACTTCCAGCCGGTAGGTGCCTGGCGCGCGCAGGGCTGAAAAATCGGCAATGCGCACCGTTTCACCGGACGGCTCCCAGAGCGAGGGTTTGCCCAGCGCGCCGCGCAGGACGGCTTTGCCGGACGCGGTGTCGATGACGGCGAACTGCTTGGCCGCCCCGGCCGGCACTACCGCCACCTTGCTTGCCGCCGGCGCAAAGCCGAGCTGGTTGACCCGCACCGCTGGCGGATTGGCGGCGGCGGCAGCGCCGCTCAGGAGCAGTGTAAAAAGCGGGGCCTTCATGCCGGCACCGCCTTGGCCGCACCGCTGCTGTCCGGCGCTGCCTCTGCATGGTGAAAGGGCGCGTACCAGGTGGCGATGAACGAGGGGATGGTCGCCGCCATCACGAACCAGAAGTAGCCGATATAGCCCATTGCCTCCTGCAGGTGGCCGCTGGCCACGCCGGTCACCAGGCCGCACAGGCCCATGACGCCGGTGCCAAATGCATAGTGGGTGGTGGTGTATTTGCCCGGCGCGAGCTGCTGCATCAGGTAGATCATGAAGCCCACGGAGCCGAAGCCGAAGAAGAATTTTTCAATGATCACGCCGGCGCCGATGACCAGCAGGCTGGTGGGCAGGTAAATACTCATGAGCAGGAAGGTCACGTTGGGGATGTTCACCGCGCAGCACAGGATGAACAGCGTGGGCTTGAGGCCGCGGCGCGCCACATACAGGCCGCCCAGCAGGGACCCGAGCAGCACCGCAGCCAGGCCCCAGGTGCCGTAGACGATGCCGAGCACTTCGTTCGATAGCCCCAGTCCCCCTCTGGACGCAGGGTCCACCATGAAGAAGGGGCCGATCTTTTCCAGAAAGCCGATGCTGAGTCGGAACAGGAAGGCAAAGGCGATCATGCGCCAGACGCCCGGCTTCTGGAACAGCGTGACAAAGGCGTCGGCCAGGATGCGGCCCGCATCGCCCACGCTGGAAGGCGTGTTGGCGGCGCGCGCACCGTCCGGCATCACGCGCGCATGCCAGAGCGCCATCAGCAGCACCATGCCGGCGACAAGGAAGAAAATGACGCGCCAGGCGTCGATCCATTGCGGTCCGAATACGCTGGCGTCGTGCCCGAACACGTCCGTGTGCAGGCGCCCGCTCAGCCACACCATGCCGCCGGCGGCGACAATGGGACCGACATTCCAGGACAGGCTTTGGATGCCGCAGTACAGCGACTGCGTGCGCGCGTCGAGCGAGGTGACATACACGCCGTCGCTGGCGATGTCCTGGGTGGCGCCCACGAAAGAGAGCGCAAAGAATATCGCCATCAGGAAGGCCATGTAGTCGGGCAGCGCCATGGCCAGCGCCACACCGGCGAAGCCGGCACCAATGAGCACCTGCGCGCACAGCACGAAAAACTTCTTGGTGCGGTACATTTCAACGAAAGGGGCAAACAGGGGCTTGATGGTATAGGCCAGAATCAGCATGCTGGAATACTGGGCGGCCTTGCCATTGTCCATGCCAAGATTCTTGAACATGATGGCCGTCACGCTGGTCAGCATCACATAGCCGAGTGCCATGGTGAAGTAGCCGGTGGGGACCCACCACAGGGGCGAGATGTGCTGCTTACGCGCGTGCATGATGTGGCTCCAGGTTGGGCGCCGCCCGCAAGGCGTGCGGCGCCATGCCGGGCCTGTCGGACAGATGATCGTTCAGGATGGCGGCTGCGCCCAGCAGGGCAGGATTGGGCGCGATGATCAGCATAGTCGGAATGCGGGCGGTAAAGGAAGAAAAGCGTCCCTTTTTTTCAAACCGCGCCCGGAACGGGGAACTGGCAAAGTAGGGGCCCAGGCGCGGTACCACGCCCCCGCCAATGTATATGCCGCCAGTTGCGCCCAGGGTGACGGCCAGGTTGGCCGCCACGGTGCCAAGCATGCCGCAGAAGCAGTCGAGCGTTTCGCGGCACAGCTGGTCGCTGCCTTCCAGGCCGCGCTCCACGATGGCTGGCGTGGACAAGCCGGAGTCGATGGCGAGGCCGCGGCTGCGCGCCAGCGCCTCGCGAATCAGTGCAATGCCCGGGCCCGACACCATGCGCTCGGCCGACACATGTTCGTAGCGCTGCCACAGGTAGCGCAGCACCGCCACTTCCCGCTCGTCGGACGGCGAAAAGGCCACATGTCCGCCTTCGCTTTGCAGCGGCACCCAGCGCCCCGCAGCCGGCACCAGGCCCGAGACGCCCAGTCCCGTGCCGGCGCCCACCAGGCCAAGCACGCCGCCGGCGCTGGCCTGGCCGCCGCCGACCTTGAACAATTCGCCCGGCCCCAGCGCCGGCAGGGCCATGGCCAGGGCGGTGAAGTCATTGACCATCAACAGTGTATCCAGGCGCAGCTCGCGCCGTGCGGCGGCGACCGAAAACGCCCAGTCATGGTTGGTCATCTTGATGGCGTCGCCGGCCACCGGATTGGCAATGGCAATGACTGCGTGGCTGGCGCTGGCCTGCACGGCATCAAGATAGGCGCGCGCCGCATCTTCAAAGCGCGGGTAGGCGGCGCACGCCAGCGTTTGCTGGGCCACCACGCAGCCCGGGGCGATTTCCAGCGCGAAGCGGGCATTGGTGCCGCCGATGTCGGCCAGCAGGCGCGGCCCGCCATTGTAGGACCCCTGGATCATGCGGCCTCCCTGCCAGCGCGCTGATTGATGAAATTGCGGTACCAGATCGCGCTGTCCTTCAGGGTGCGCCGCTGGGTCGCGTAGTCCACGTGGATGATGCCGAAGCGTTTGGCGTAGCCGGAGTTCCATTCAAAATTGTCCAGCAGGCTCCACAAGAAGTAGCCCTGCACATCCACGCCCTGCTGCATGGCGTCGAGCAGGGCGGCCAGGTGCGCCTGCACGTAGGCGATGCGCCTGGCGTCGGCTACCCGCTCGTCCTGTACCAGGTCGGCGCTGGCCATGCCGTTTTCGGTGATGTAGATCGGGGGCAGGTCATATTCGCCCTTGAGCTTGAGCAGCAGTTCGCGCAAGCCCTGCGGATAGATTTCCCAACCCATGTCGGTCACCCCGTCGCGCGCCGGCGGCGGCACCGGCGGGGTGGCGGCGCTGCACCAGGAGCGGAAGTAGTAGTTGCAGCCCAGGAAGTCGATCGGCTGGCAGATCACTTCCATGTCGCCGGCCTGGATCACGGGAGCGTCGGCGCCGTGGGCGCGCAGCGCCAGGGCCGGATAATGACCCTTGAAGATCGGGTCCATGAACCACTGGACCGAGCGCGCATATTCGAGTTCTGCCATGGCGCGGTCAGCGTCGGAATCGGTGGCCGGGTCCGCGGTCCATTGATTGAGCACGATGCCGAGCCTGGCGCCGGGGTCCTGCGCGCGCATCGCGCTCATGGCCAGGCCGTGCGACAGCAGCAGGTGGTGCGACACCTGGATGGCTTGACGCGGGTCCGCCACGCCCGGCGCAAACTGGGCATTGCCATAGCCAAGATTGGCGCTGCACCACGGTTCGTTGTGGGTGGCGATGGCTTCCACCCGGTTGCCAAAGCGGCGTGCCACTTCGCGCGCATAGTCGGCAAAGCGGTGGCAGGTATCGCGATTGAGCCAGCCGCCATCGTCCTGCAGAGCTTGCGGCAGGTCCCAGTGATACAGCGTCACGTGGGCCTTGACGCCGCGTGCGGCCAGTTCCGTCAGCAGGCGGTCATAGAAGTCGAATCCGGCCTCGTTCCACGCGCCTTTGCCGTCCGGCTGCACGCGCGGCCAGGCAATCGAAAAACGGTAGGCGTCCACGCCGAGCGCCGCGATCAGGCCCACGTCCTCGCGGTAGCGGTGGTAGTGGTCGCAGGCGACAGTGCCGTCACTGTGGTCCTTGATGTTGCCCGGCTGGCTGCAGAAGGTGTCCCAAATGGACGGGCCCTTGCCGTCGGTGCTGGACGCCCCCTCGATCTGAAAGGCGCTGGTGGCGACGCCCCATGTGAATGGCATGGGAAATTGGTTGGTGATGTTCATATGATGTCGTATCGTTGGCGCGAAGAGCAGGGCGGGAATGGGAGAGCCTGCAGGCCCTCCCCGCGTTTGCACGAGGCTTAGAAATCAAAGCCGGTGTTGATGCCGATCGTGCGTGGGCTCTTGTACTGCGACAGCCACGGCCCCATGCCGTTAAAGGCGCTGGTCTTGATCTTTTCGTCGCTTACATTGCGCACGAAGGCATCGACCCACCAGCCTCTGCTTGACTGGTAGCGCAGGCCAAGGTCGGCACTGGCGTGCGCCTTCTGCTGGTCTTCCGGGCCCAGGTTGAACACCGACAGCTCCACTTCGGACTCGTAGCGCGCCGTGATGCGCGGTATCAGCGTGGCACCATCGGCCATGTGGAAGGTGTGCTGGTACTGGACCGTGGTGGAGAAGGTTGGCGCGTGCGGCATCTTGTTGCCGCTCACGTCCAGGCAGGTCGCAAAGCTGGGGTCGACCACGCAGGTTGGCAGTGCATAGTCATTGGAGCCGGCAACCAGGGCGCCCAGTTCGGCCTTGAGCACCGCCAGCGTCACGGACAGGCGGTCGTCGGGCGTGATGCGGGCCGCGATTTCCGATTCAAAGCCATACACCGTCGCGCCTTCTGCATTGGTGATCGACAGGCCGCGGCTGCCGTCGGTGAAATTGACCGGTGAATTGAACTGGAAATCCTTGAAGTCCGAGTAGAACAAGGCATTGTTGACCTTGACCTTGCCGCCCATGAAAGTACTCTTGGAGCCGATTTCATAGTTGGTGAGGGTCTCCGGTGCGTACGTCAGGCCGCGGTCCTGCACCCCGCCGGACTTGTAGCCGGTGGCGATGCTGGCGTAGATCATGTGATCCTTGCCCAGTTCGTAGTTGGCGCGCAGCAGGCCGGTGACCTTGCTGCCATTGAATACTCCATCATTGCCCGGCACGTCGGCAGCGAAACCCTGGCCCGGCTGGCGCGGGTCCATCGATGGATTCAATGGCAGCTGCGGCACGTCGCCGCCGCGCCAGGTGTAGGCGCGCCCGCCCACATTCTCGCGCCGGTCCTTGGTGTAGCGCAGGCCGCCGGTCAGGTGCAGGGCGTCGCTCACGTTCCACGTAGCCTGGCCGAAGGCGGCCGAGGAGGCCACGGTTTCTTCCGGCTGGATGAAGGAGCCCTGCCAGCCAACCGTGCCTTCCTGGGTACCATTGAAGATCGGGATGTCGAAGCGGATGTCATTCTTTTCGGCCGCGTAGTACAGGCCAAGCTGCCAGTCCACGGTCTTCGCGCCCAGCGACTGCAGTTCCACTTCATGGCTCTGGCTGCGGTAGTTGGAGTCGACCGTGGTGTGCTCCTGCCAGGTGGCGCCCGAACGCACGCTGGTGGGAATGCGCGCGCCCCCGTCCTGGTCAAAGCGCATCGAACCCTGGTAGGTGGAAAAGCCGCCGATGTAGTTCATGGCCATGTCATCACTGAGCTTGTACTCAAGGCGGGTGCGCACATTGTGGCTGTCGCGATTGATCCACGGCGCGCTGTCGGACAGGATGGACCAGTGCTTTTCGCCGGCGCGCGGCTGCTGCATCAGGTTGGCGCTGGGAGTGCCACGGTCGGAGAATTTTTCGTAGGCGATGTTCCACTTCACGGCAGGGGTGATGTGCCACAACAGGCTGGCGCGGAAGGCGGTCTGATTCTGGGCGTTGTATTTCTGGTTCCCGACGGCGAACAGGTTGCCGTTGATGGGGCGGAACGCGGCAGGATCGCCGCCGGCTGCTTCAAAGGCGGCGCGCTGGTCGGCAATCGGCACGCCCTTGAAAGTCTGGTAGTCGGTGTAGCCATCGTGCTGCTCGTGGACCACGCCGATGCGCAGGGCCGCCGTCTCCCCCAGCGGGACATTGAAGGCGGCGCGCGCGCCGTAGCGGTTGTAGTCGCCGATGCCCGCTTCGACCGAACCGGAACGGCTGTTCAATTCCGGCTTGACGGTCTGGATGTTGACCGCGCCCACGGTGGAGTTGCGGCCCCACAGCGTGCCCTGTGGCCCGCGCAGTACTTCGATCGATTCAATGTCGAACATGAGGGCGGTGGCGCCTTCGGCCCGCGGCGAATAGACATTGTCCACGAACGACGCCACTTCCGGGTCGGCATACTGGGTCTTGGCGCTGTCGTTGCCGATGCCGCGCAGCGTCATGGTGGTCACGCCATGGTCGCCCTGGGCCGTGGCCTGAAAGCCCGGGACCAGCGCCACCACGTCAAGCATGGTCTGCACGTGGTTGTCCTGCAGCGTTGCGGCGCTGAGCGAGGTGATGGCGATCGGTGTTTTTTGCAGGCTGGTGGAGCGCTTGGTCGCGGTCACCACCACTTCCGGGATTTCCTCGGTATTGGTGGCCTGCACCTGCTGCGGGCTGGACGCGCTCTGGGCCTGGACCGCGCCGCTACCGGCAATCAGGGTCAGGATCGCCAGGTGGATCGGGACGGCGGAACGCCGGAAGGGGTGAGATGCTGCTGTTTTCATGCTGTCTCCAAAGGAATGATGTTTATCTGCACCGATTTATTGTTTTATTCGTGAAACCGATTTCACACGTTGTGAAAACGATTTCATGGTATATTCCATTGGAGTGAAATGTCAAAGCAAATATGACTCGATGTTCAAATTCCTACAGATTTGCCGTGCCAGGAGGTTTTTGTGAAAAGTTTTCATAACGTGCTGATCGTCGGTGGCGGGACGGCCGGCTGGCTTACAGCCGCCTTTCTGGCAAAGACCCTGGGTGCGCGCGGCGAGGGAATCAGGTTCACCTTGCTGGAGTCGCCCGAAATCGGCACTGTTGGTGTGGGAGAGGGCACCTTCCCGTCGATTCGTGGCACGCTGGCGGCCATCGGCCTTGATGAAGCGACCTTTGTGCGGGAGTGCCAGGCCACCTTCAAGCAGGGTGTCCGGTTTGACCACTGGGTACGCGCGCCGGGCACTCCTGGGCCAGACCACTACTTTCATCCCTTCAGCCATCCCAGCCAGCGGCCAGGCTGCCCTGAACTGCTGCCCTACTGGCTGCGCGGCGTGGGCGGCCACGGGGTGCCGTTCGCGCAGGCAGTCACCATGCAAAAGCGTGTGGCAGACCTGGGGCGGGGGCCTAAACGCCCTGGCGATCCTGACTTTGCAGGGCCCATGAATTACGCCTATCATTTCGACGCGGGGCGCTTCGCCACGCTGCTGGCCAGCCACGGGCGTGCATTAGGTGTGCGCCATGTGCTGGGCAATGTGGAGCAGGTGGAGCTGGACGAGCTGGGCGCCATTGCCCGCGTCCGCACGCGCGAGCATGGTGCGCTCAGCGCGGACCTGTACATCGATTGCACCGGCTTTCGGGCGCGCCTGATCGGACAGGCACTGGGCTCGCCCCTGCGCCGGCTGGACGATGTGCTGTTTGCCGACCGGGCGCTGGCCATCCAGGTGCCGTATGCCGATCCCGCCGCGCCCATCGCGGCCTATACCATCTCCACCGCGCACGAGGCAGGGTGGAGTTGGGACATCGGGCTGCAGCAGCGGCGCGGAGTAGGCTATGTGTATTCGAGCCGCCATACCAGCGACGAGCGCGCGGCCGAGGTACTGCGCCGTCACATCGGGCCGGCCGGCGCCGGGCTTGAGGCGCGCCAGCTCACACTGCAAACGGGCTACCGCGAAACCCAGTGGATCCACAACTGCGTGGCGGTAGGCTTGTCCGGCGGCTTCCTGGAGCCGCTCGAAGCCTCCGGCATCGGCATGATCGAGACGGCGGCTTATCTGATCGGCTACCTGTTTCCGTTCAACGGCGATACGGCCCCGGTGGCGCGCACGTTCAACCGCCTCATGCGCGAGCGCTACGAAAGGGTGATGGACTTCATCAAGCTGCACTACTGCCTGACGCAGCGCACCGACAGCCGCTTCTGGATCGACAATACCGACCCGGCATCCATGCCCGCCTCACTGCGCGACAAGCTGGCGATGTGGCGCGCGCGCCCTCCCAACCGGCTCGATTTTGTCGCCGACGTGGAGATGTACCCCACCTCCAGCTGGCAGTACGTCCTGTATGGGATGGAGTTTGACACGCGGCTGCATGCCAGCGCGGGCGACGAAGCGCGGCGCAAGGATGCGGCGCGCGAGTTCTGCGCCATTGCCGAACTGGCGCAGCACGCCGCCGCCGACCTGCCGTCCCACCGCGCGCTGGTCGAGCATTTCTGTTCCCGCAATGTGGGGCGATGATATAGTGGCGGCCATCGCACAGCGCCCGATCTTCATGAAAAACGACGAGAGCAGCACTACCACCTTGCAGGAAGTTGCCGATGCGGCCGGGGTTTCGCCGGCCACCGTGTCGCGTTTTTTGAATGGCACCGCCAAGGTGGCCGACGACAAGCGCCGGGCCATCGAACGGGTCATCGAAGAACTCAATTACAAGCCCAACCGCCTGGCCCAGTACCTGAAGTCGGGCTCCACCCGCACCATCGGCGTGCTGACCCAGTCGCTGGAAAGCGGCTACTTCAACAAGACCATGACCGGCATCGAGGATGTGATGAAGGCGGCCGGCTATGCGCTGCTGATCATGAGCGGCCACTGGCACGCCGACGAAGAAGCCGAGCATGTGGAACTGCTCATTGGCCGCCGCGTGGACGCGGTAGCTATCCTGACCGGGAACATGACCGATGCCCAGATCATGGCCTTTTCCAGGCGCGTACCCATCGTGGCGTTTGGTCGCAAGCTTGACAGCGAGCGCGCCATTGGTTTTTGCCTGGACAACTACAGCGCCGCGTGCGACGCGGTGCAGCTGCTGATCGAGCAGGGGCATCGCAGGATCGCCTTTATCGCCGGACCGGACGACCAGGAAGATGCGCGCGCGCGTCTGGCCGGCTACCGCGACACGCTCGCGCGCCACAGGATCGAGGTGGTGCCGGAGCTGATCGTGCCTGGCGACTTCCAGGAGTCGGGCGGCCTGCTCGCGGTCAACCAGCTGCTGGCGTCAAAGCAGCGCTTCACCGCCATCTTCGCGGCCAACGATCTGACGGCCTACGGTGCGCGCCTGGCCCTGTACCGGCGCAGCATCCGCGTGCCGGACGACATATCGATCATCGGCTTTGATGACCTGCACAGCTCCATGTACACCACGCCGCCGCTGACAACCGTGCGCCAGCCCCTGTACGAGGTGGGCACCGCGATTGCCAACCTGATGCTGCCGATGATCGGCCAACCGGGCGCGCAGGTGGAACTGCCCACGCTGGAACTGGTGGTGCGCGAGTCGGTGCGCAGGATCAGCTAGCGGGCCAAGTCTCATGCAGGCGCCCGGCACCGGCCGTCTCGCGCCATGGCTAGTTTGTTCGCGCAACCACAGGGCGATGCGCTAGTAGAGCCGACAGTCAGCAAAGCCGCTATTCCACGGGCCGGGGGCCGGCCTGCCCGCAGGCATGTTGGGCCCGCCGCGTCGCCGCCACGCGCGCACGCAGCACCGGGACCAGTTCGTTCTCGAACCATGGATTTTGCTGGAACCATGGCGTGTTGCGCGGCGAAGGGTGGGGCAGGGGAAAATAGGCCGGCCTGTATTCGCGCCAGGCGCGCACGGTCTCGGTCAGCGACGGCTTGCGCTCACGTCCAAGAAAATGCTTTTGGGCGTGCAGCCCGATCAGGATAGTGAGCGCGATGTCGGGCAACTGCAGCAGCAGCTGGTCCAGCCACAGTTCGGCGCATTCCTTGCGCGGTGGCATGTCGCCCCCGGCACCCCGCCCTGGATAGCAATAGCCCATTGGAATGATGGCAAACTGCGCGGGGTCGTAAAAGTCGGCAGGCTCGACGCCCAGCCAGGAACGCAGCTTGCGGCCGCTGGCGTCGTCGAAGGGAATGCCGGAGGCGTGTACTTTTGACCCCGGTGCCTGGCCGACGATCAGCACCCGCGCCTCCTTGCCGGCCTGTAGCACGGGACGCGGCCCGTGCGGCAGCACCGCCTCGCACGCGCGGCAGTCGCGGACATCGGCCAGCAGGTGCTCCAGGGTGACGTAGCGCAGCGGTGCTGCTTGCTTATTCATCGGTTTCCTCGGGCGCCGGATAGGTAATGGTGCAGCATTGCACGTGCGCAAACGGCGTGAGCTTGTGCGGCCGCCGTTTGGCGCCCGACACGATATGTTCCACCTGCAGCCCGCGCACCAGCAGGGCGTCGCCGATCATGGAACGGTGGCAGCGCCAGGGCACCGATTCGGCGCACATGAGCACGCAGCGTCGGGTCTGTGCCAGCGCCACCAACTGCTCCACCGCCGCGTGAAATTGCGGCGACTGCATGTGATCGGCATAGCCGCGAAAAGAGGCATTGCGCCAGCCGGTGTTGGTCGAGGTCTTGCTTGCATGGCGCAGGCCGCCCAGGTCCTGAAAATACTGGTACGCGATGCCGGCCGGCGCCAGCGACTGCGGCAAGGCATCCTGATTGTACTGGGGATTGTGGCGCGAGCGCGGCACCGTCCGCACATCGACCACGCAGTCGATCCCGTTGGCCGTAAGCAGCGTGACAAATTCGGTCAATGGCCGGGTGGAGTGCCCGATGGTGCATACGAGGAGGGGCGCCGTGCCGGCTGCAATATTTGTCATGCTTGTCTCCCGCTTCAGTCATGTCGTTGACCGTATGATAGTGGGGCTGAGATGGAGGTGTCGCATGCTCGCCCGAAGCGGAGTATCATTTTGGCCAGGACCAATGCGCCAGGAAGAGGGTCGTGGAAAAAGCTGACATATATTGCCCCAAATGCGCGTGGCGCCCGCAGGCGCTGGACCGGTGGGCGTGCGTGCCTTCGTGCGGCACCGTGTGGAATACCTTCTGGACGCGCGCCGTGTGTCCCGGCTGCGGCGTCAAGTGGCCGGCCACGGAGTGCTTCGGCTGCGGCGCTTATTCGCCGCACGAAGCGTGGTATCACTATCCCGACCCGGGGCAGCAGGAGCAGCGCGAGGGGCAGGCGCGCGAGGAGGAAGTGAGCGGCCTGTAGCAGGCCGCCCGCGCCCTCGTCAGCCTTGCCGGTCGGGCGGCGCGTCGCCTTTTGGCGCCTGGGCGCGGTTGGGCAGGCGCTTGCGCGGCAGGTTTTTTTCCAGGATCGCCCACAGGATCAGCGCGTACGACAACAGGCGGATCAGGTAGTGGAAGGGCTCGTCTTCATGCACGTCCACCCACAGAATGGCCGCATACATGCGGTGCCCCGCCTGCACCGCAAATGACAGGGCAAAGTACAAGAAGAAGCGGTCGCCCGAATCGCGCCAGAAGCGCAGGAAGAACAGCGCAATGACCAGCGAAGCGATGGTGATGGCGCCTGACAAAAGTTCAGCCATGTGCGTCAGTCCTTTTCATAGATCAGGCCATACAACAGCATGACGACGGCGGCCAGGGCGCTCAGGTGACGGATGAGGAGCAAATTGGCATCCGGCAGCACCAGCTTGTCAATCACGAGCACCAGGTTGTTGACCGTCATGACGGAAAAGCACAAGCCGCTCCAGAACAGCAACCGGTGGCCACTGCTGCGATAGCTTTGCAATAGCAGCCAGGCGCAGGCAAACGACGTCAGCGCGCATAAAATATAAATGATTTCCGACATGGTCAGCTCTCCTTGCGCAAATTGAACGCGTCGGCAAATTGTTGGGCCTTGCGTGCGAGTCTGGAGTGGATCAGATGCGTGATTTCCACCAGGTTGGTGGAATACTGGTGGGCCACGGCATCGACCATCTCACGCATGTCGGTAGAGCCGTCCTGGAAGCAATACACCGGTTCCGGCTCGACGCACTGGAGCATGCCGGCATCGGACAGGTACACCACGACATCGCGCGCTACAGACGGGGGCACGTACAGGCGCTGGGCGACTTCCGTGATGGACCAGCAGGTCGGTGCCGTCGAGCGCAGCAGCATCAGCGCCTCCAGATGGGGCACGGACGGTATGCTCGTCAGAATGAAACGCCGCACCTCTGGTGGAATTTCATTTTTTTCCATCGTTACCAAGTGGAACAGTTTCGTTCCGGAATATTGAATAAGACCGGCATCTTATACGGTAAGACGCCGCGAAACCAAGGGTGTTTCAACGGAATTCGGCTTTTTTTGCTTCCTTTGCGCAAGGCGCGATTTGCTAATGGGATGCTAAGTGTTGGTCACTACCATTGTCGAGCCGGACCGTTCGCCTGCCCGGTATGCGGCCTGCCTGGCCGCTGCCCACAGCGGCTGCACCATCGCGGCAGTGACGCCCGTTTTTCCGTCCTGCACCCCGTCCCTGCGCCCATTTCGAAAGTACGCTGTTGTCTATGAAGTCATTCCTGCGCGGCTTGCTCATTGCCGCTGCCGTGTCACTTGCCACGTCGCTGTCGCCGGCGGTCATGGCCAAGAAGGGGGCCGCACCCGCGGCCGAGAGTGCGCGCAAGGCCGACGCCGGTGCCCGCAAGGCAAAGCCGGTGCGCCGCAAGGCACGGCCGGCGCGCAAGTATGCCCAGCGCATCGCCCGCATGGGCATGCTCAAGTCGAGCGCCGTGCTGGTGCTGGACGCGGCCAGCGGCAAGGTCCTGTATCAGAAAAACGCGCGCCGGGTCATGCCGATTGCCTCGGTCACCAAGCTCATGACGGCGCTGGTGGTGCTCGAATCGGGCTTGAACCTGCGCGAAAAGCTGACAGTCTCGGACGCGGACGTTGACCGGCTCAAGTATTCGTCCTCGCGCCTGCGCGTGGGCACCCGCCTGAGCCGCAACGACATGCTGCATATCGCCCTGATGAGTTCTGAAAACCGTGCCGCCTCGGCACTGGGCCGCCACTATCCCGGCGGCAAGGCAGCGTTCGTGCGCGCCATGAATGCCCGCGCCCGCGCCCTGGGCATGAAGCGCACCCGTTTCGTGGAGCCGACCGGCCTGTCCAGCGCCAATGTGTCGTCGCCCGAAGACCTGGCCAAGCTGACCATGGCCGCCCAGCGCCAGCCCTTGATCCGCCGCTTTTCCACCGACAAGCTGCACGTAGTGGCGCAGGGGCGCAGTTCCACCACTTACCGCAACTCCAACCGTTTGATCGCCGGTGGCAAGTGGCGCATCGGCATCCAGAAAACGGGCTATATCAGCGAGGCGGGCCGCTGCATGGTGCTCCATGCCACGGTCGGCGGACGCGCCGTCGTCATGGTGTTTCTTGACGCCCATGGCAAGTTTGCCCGCGCGCAAGACGCGGCCAGGGTGCGTACCTGGCTGGCGCAGCATGCCCAGCCGCGATCTTGACGGTGCTGTTCAATTGCCGCATCCGGCTGTCAGTTTGGGGCTACTGGTAGCCGATTGTACGCGACAGTCGAGCGACGCTAACCATCAGACTGCTTTCGCCCTTACCCGACGTTCACGGCTCCGCTTAAGGCTGAAAGTACCGTACTACTTGTAGTGACCTGCGTTTGAAACGGGCCCGACCAGCATTCCAGCCGATTCTCGGCCAGGAATAACTGCAACTGAAGCCCCCCTCAAACCAGCATTAGCTGCAAATGAACCTGCATTTATCCGCGCCGACCTGCATTCCTTCGCCGCGAACCGGCATTATCTGCAACTGACTTGTAACCAAAAAAGATCGGCCCGCTGCACGCATTACGCGGTCGTCATCTGAGTTGCTTCGATGTCGATGAATGCTCCTGGGGTGCGGCTGGCCTGCTTCAGCAATCCAACCTGGGGCCCCCGCTTACATCCGCTATCTGCGATACGCCTTCCCGTACTTTCCGCCGAGTTTGCCTTTTGCCCAGTCAGCCATCAGATCGTAAAAGCCCGTAGTAATACGAGTATGCTTGCGCGAAAAATCGGCCGCTTGCTCGTAATTCCACATGCCGTGGTCTGTATCGGGGAAGATATACATTGAGATGTCCTGACCTTTTTTACGCAAATTCGACAGCCGCTCTACGGTCAGCGCAATAGGGGCTTGCCGGTCTTCATCTGCCAATGCCCACATGTGCGGCACATCGACATTTTTTAGGACTTGCATGGGATTTTGCGACCAGTCGACACCCAGCTTATCTAATTGCGGTACGCCATTTTTTCGCAGATCATCCACGGACATACTCAAGTATACGCCGGTGTACCCACCCTTTACAAAAGGAAACCAAACTTCTTTTCCGAATTTATTCTGGAATTCTGCAAGCTCGTCCAGGCCCTCCTTGTATCCAGACCTCACCAGTCGTCCCGTTATATCCGTCGCCGCCTTGGCCTTGGCAAGGATGTCGTCGCCATAGCCGCGATCCCGCAATTCCTTCGTGACTTGAGCAGCATCTTGTTCTGCGATGTCAACGACCAAGCCGTAGCCGATGCCGAGAAACTCTGCCTTGGCACTCACCGCCGCGAGCGGGGCGATCCACCCACCTTGGCTCAAGCCGATCAGTCCGAAACGACCGAAGCGGCCCTCCGCCAGCCGTTTTGCTTCGCGCGACGCCGCTACTAGGTCATCGGACAGGCGCGGAAAGTTCTGCGTATATTCTCCCTCGGAAAGGCCAGTGCCGCGCTTGTCATAGACGAACACCGAGACACCCCGTCCCAACATTTGGTAGGGATCGCGCCCGCGATCAATCCAGCCGCCATCTTCCGAACCATGTGCGTAGATGACAAGTGGCGTGTTCTTTCCCGCGCCCGGGGGTTCCATCAAGCGGCCGGCGAGCATGACGCCGTTTGACTCGAATCGCGTATTCGATTCAGCAACGGCAACTTTTGGCCAGGTCTGCTTTGCGCCAACAAGAACCGCACCTTGTCCACACTCGACCAGCGCGTTGGCATGCTGCGTGTTGCCGACAATCCCGTCGCTAAAAGTATAGTCAAATCCTCTGTCCGCTTTAGTAATAGCGACGAATGTCGCCTTATTCATTCGGAAAATACCCGTCTCACAAGGAGCTGATCTAAATGGGTTAGACGCGGTGCTTGCATGTTCAAGCGATCTATTATCGTGAATTGATGCGCCAGTCACCTTGGCCTCTGACACGCTCTTAATATCCTCGGCGAAGGAGACGGAACCTGCCAGCAGGGATGCGGCTAACAGGGCGGACGACGGTATTTTCATGGGTTCTCCAGTAGGAATGATTGTAAGAAATGTTATGCGATAGCGTCGTTACCAATTCACAAAATCCGATGAACAAGAGAATTTGATGGCTCAAACCGAGAATTCCGGTATTAGCCGCTGATTAATCACAGAGATTTCCTTCTAGGTGACGTAGTTTTCCGAATTTTGCGGTTGTCCCTCAATTGAGCCGCTCTACCGTACTTTCCAAGAAACGAGGGTTTGTTGCACTCCCGCGAGCGGCCGGCGTGCGGCGGGCATCCCAAGCACACCGACAATCCACAATCCCTTTCCAATATTCAAAGTCCAGCTATACTGAATTTTCGTGATTTATTGGACAAGTCGCCATGCTGATCGGCTACGCCCGTGTATCCACCGACGACCAGAACCTGGACTTGCAGCGCGATGCGTTGCAAGCGGCTGGCTGCGAGCGGGTCTTTGAGGACATGGTGAGCGGCGCGAGGGCGGACCGCTCCGGGCTGGCCACCCTCATGAGCATGCTGCGTGCCGGCGACACGGTGGTCATCTGGCGGCTGGATCGGCTGGGCCGGTCGCTCAAGAACCTGATCGAGCTGGTGGAGCGACTGGAGGCCACCAAGGTCGGGCTGCGCAGCCTGCAAGAAAATATCGACACCACGTCGAGCGGCGGTAAGCTGGTCTTTCACCTGTTCGGCGCACTGGCCGAGTTCGAGCGCAACCTGATCCGCGAACGGACACAGGCCGGACTGGTTGCGGCGCGCGCGCGCGGCCGCATGGGCGGGCGGCCGAAGCGACTAGACCCGGCCAAGCTCGCGCTTGCCCTTAAACTGCACCGGGAGCGGAATCATACCGTTGAAGAAATCTGCAAGATGATGGGAATTTCAAAATCCACGCTCTACAACTATCTCGACAAGGCTGAGAGCGATGGCGGCCGGGTGGCGTAAGCAGATCCCGGTCGAATCGCTGCTGCAATTGCGGCAGCGGCTTGACCGTCTGCCTCACAAAAGTCCGGAGCGTGCGGCCCAGGTGCGCGCCATGTCCGAACTGTACGGCATCTCCACCACGTCCGTGTATCGCGCCCTGAAGGATTTTCTGAAGCCACGCGTAATCCATCGCACCGATCACGGCAAGCCGCGCGTGCTGCCGAAATCCGAACTGGAGAGGTATTGCGAACTAGTTGCGGCCCTCAAGCTGCGCACCACCAACAAGCAGGGCCGCCACCTGTCCACGAAGCGCGCCATCGAGCTGTTAGAGGAATATGGTGTCGAGACAGCGCAGGGGCTGGTACGCTCGCCACAAGGCGTGCTTACGCGCAGCACGGTCAACCAGTACCTCACACTTTGGCACCTCGACCAGCCGCGTCTACGCCGGCAACCGCCAGCTGTGCGCTTCCAGGCCGAGCACAGCAACGACTGCTGGCAATTCGACATGTCGCCGTCCGACCTCAAACGGATCGACAAGCCGGACTGGATCGAACCTGGCAAGGGCGAGCCGACGCTGATGCTGTACAGCGTCGTGGACGACCGCAGCGGCGTGGCCTACCAGGAGTATCGCTGTGTCTATGGCGAGGATGCGGAGTCGGCGCTGCGGTTCCTTTTCAACGCGATGGCGGCGAAGGCCGACCCCGAATACCCGTTCCAGGGGCGGCCACTGATGATCTACCTGGACAACGGCCCTGTCGCCAAGAGCCGCGTATTCCAGAATGTGATGCACGCGCTGGGCATCGAGTGGATGACACACATCCCTGCCGGCAAAGACGGCGAGCGGGTCACTGCGCGCTCCAAGGGGAAAGTCGAGCGACCGTTCCGCACGGTGAAGGAAGCACACGAGACCCTGTACCATTTTCACAAGCCGGAAACCGAGCAACAGGCCAACGAATGGCTGTTGCGCTACCTGATGCGCTACATTCGCCAGGATCATCGCTCCGAGCAGCATTCGCGCATCGAGGACTGGCTCGCCAACTTCCCGAGCGGCGGCATCCGGGAGATGTGCGCCTGGGAGCAGTACTGCCGCTTCGCCCGTGAGCCAGAGCGGCGCCGGGTGGGCGTAGACGCGCGCGTGTTGGTCGAGGGCACCAGCTATGAAGTCGAGCCGGACATGGCCGGCGAATATGTGCTGCTGCTGTGGGGGCTGTTCGACAACGAACTGTACGTCGAGTACGAAGGCGTGCGCACTGGCCCCTACTACCCGGTCGCCGGCCCGATCCCGTTGAACCGCTATCGCGCCTTCAAGCGCGGCGCGGCCGACGTGCGCGCCGACCGTATCCGCACTCTGGCCGACCAGCTCCAGCTGCCCATCGAGGCGCTGGCCGGCAAGGAGCTGCACTTGGCTCCACTAAATCTACCAGGCGAATTACCGATCCAGCCCTTCGACGCCGAGGCGCACGAATTTCATTTTGCGAACGTCATCGCCGCCAAGCTGGCGATTGCGGACGAGCTGGCCAGGCCGTTGGCCAAGCTGTCGCAGGATGATCGCGCCGTCATCGACCAGGTGCTGAGCGAGACGCTGACGCGCAGCATCGTGCTCGCGCGCATACGAGATTATTTCCGAAACAAGAAGACTGGAGAGGACCATGCGAGTTGAAGTGATGCAGTACTACGGGCTGACGCAGCCGCTTAGCCAGGCCGGCTACTACGAAACCGACCACCACAAGCAGCTTATCAAGGACATCAAGGGCGCTACCCTTGAGGGACGGCTGATCGCCGTCTGCGGTGTTGTCGGCAGCGGCAAGACAGTCACGCTGCGCCGCCTCCAGCAGATTTTGAAAGACGAAAACCGCGTGGCTGTCGCCAAGTCACTGTCGGTGGAAAAGCACAGCATCAAACTGGCCACCTTGATCTCCACCCTCTACTACGACCTGACGCAGGACAAACAAGTGCAAATTCCCAAGCAGAGCGAGAAGCGCGAGCGGGAATTGCAGGAGATCGTCAAGAAGGGGAAGCGGCCCGTGGCGCTGTTCGTCGACGAGGCGCACGACCTGAACGGCCACACCCTCATCGGCCTCAAGCGCCTGATGGAAGTGGTCGAGGATGCAGGCGGCCGGCTGTCGGTGATTCTGGCCGGCCATCCGAAGCTGCGCAACGACCTGCGCCGCCCGACCATGGAGGAAATCGGCTACCGCACCGACATCTTCACGCTCGATGGCATCGCCGGCAGCCAGCGCGAATACATCCTGTGGCTGCTTGGTGCCAGCTCGGCCCCGAACACCGATCCCGAGTCGATCCTGAACGGCGAGGCCATCGATATCCTGGCCACCAAGCTGCGCACACCGCTGCAAGTCCAACTGCACCTGACACTGGCACTCGAAGCGGGCTACCAGACGGGCGAGAAGCCTGTCACGGCCGCGCTGGTGGAAACCGTGCTGTCTCGCCAGCTTGACGATCTGGAGCCCACCCTGACCCGCCACGGGTACAGGCTGAAGGACATGGTCGAACAGTTCGACGCCAAGCCGGCGGAAATCCGTGCGCTGTTCAACAACAAACTCGAACCGGCGCGCACTGCGGAGCTGCGTGACCGGATGCTTGCCGCTGGCCTGCCCATCTGATTCTGCCCATGAAATTCAAACAATTTACGGTCGCGTCCTGCTATTCGTCCTTCATGCTGCCGCACGTCCTGTTCGTGGAAGAGCTGGAAGCGCGGAAGAAGGCGGTCATGAGCTGCTGCCTGGCGTGGAACATCAGCCTGTTTCCTAGCGACGAGCAGGAGGACCACATCGAGCGGATTTGGCAAATGGTCGAGGCCGACAACCAGGAGGCACCGCCTCCCGGTCTGGAACAGGGATTCAAGCAGGACCTGCGCATGCTGGTCGCACAGAAACAGGAGCTGTTTCCGTGGACGCATACGAATATCCCAAAGGCGGACTTGATCGGAGCGGGCGTCCACGATGTATTGATGATCGCAACCGGCACCGGCACGGCCGAGGAAATCGAAATCCTTGCCTGGCCGAATCCGACCGGATTGCCGCTCATTATCGAGCACCTGCGGAGCATCCAGAGCAACACTGCCGCCCAGGTCGGAATGCTGGAGCAGGCCAGCCGCACCCCTGGAGCATTCACCGACATCGAGGCAACTCAGATGACGACGGCGTATTGCGTGCAGCGGGCCGATCTGGTCGGCTACCAGCGCATCCTTACGGTCTGGCGCGACACCCAGCCAGCGGCGAGCGTCAAGCGCGTAATCGGCCACTGGCTGGGTGTGCTGGCCGAAATCGAGGCCGATAGCAAGGCGGTGTTGAACATCCTGGTCAGTTGCAGATAATGCTGGTTCGCGACGATGAAATGCAGGTCGGCGCGGATAAATGCAGGTTCATTTGCAGCTAATGCTGGTTTGATGGGGGCGTGAGTCGCAGTTATTCCTGGCCGAAAATCGGCTGGAATGCTGGTCGGGCGCGTTTCAAATGCAGGTCACTACATTTAGACGTGGCCCCACGGGCCGTGTCGTTTTGTTGATCCCGTGCTGCCAGTTGGCCTGCGTGCGGCCACACATGAGTAACAGACTCCCGGCCGTGAGGTCGAGCTTGACCATCTGCGAGGTTCGCTTGTGTTTCAGAACAAACGTTCTCGTGTCGCCGAAGCTCACGGACGCGATGGCTGGCTCTGGCCCCAGTTCAGGTTCGTCGTCGCTGTGCATGCCTATGCTGTCGCGACCATCGCGGTAGTAGTTGAGCAGCACGCTGTTGAAACAAAGGCCGGTGACATTCTCCACAACAGACTGTATTTGCTGCACCAAGGGTGAGCACGGCCCAGCCGGCATCATCACCCCCGAATATGTGTAATCGGCTGCGCCTTGCCACGATGTCAAACGCGGCTGAAGGAACCGCTTGCCCAACACAGTGATGGAGTCGGCGCGCCACGCTGTCTCGTCGATCAGCTGAGCCAAGATCGCGTCGTTGTCGAGCTGAAGCGGCAACTGCTCCATCATGAACAACTCGCCATCCGGAAGTGGAATGGGAAGTAAGGACTCCCCCGTAGCAAACAGATCGAGCATCGGCGCCCCCGCTCCACCCGCCCCTGGTTGACCACTGTCTTCCGCGCATGCCAACGCTTTTTTCTTCGCAAACATTTTTGTCTCCTTTAGACTGTTAGAAGTGATTGTCGTCGCCAGGGTTTCCCCTGGCTTTGCAAGATGTCTGAGCCGGAAGTTGATTTTGACCTTGGTGTTGGTGATTCATGTTGGTATCCCCTTTTCGCAGTGTCCTTGCTTCGCTGAGTGCCTTTCGCCGTGCTTGCCCGTAGGAAGGCCAGCCGTGAGAGGCGGGGGGCAAGGGCGGCACCGGAGGCTGCAGCGCAAGCGAGCGCAGCGAGTGCGAACGGGCGAGGATGACGGGGCCGCAGGCCCGGACGCTTGCTGCCCGCCGCGGCTGGCCTACCTTCCAGGGCATGCGAAAGGACTCGGGCGCAGCAACCACCAGCAACGATCCCAACATGAGCTCAATCTGGACGGTCACGCCGTCGGGAGGGGGAGTGGCCCACGCCTGGTCAAATCTTCCCATCCAGCGAAGTAAATTTGACCACACCCTCGCATCACTAAGTCGTTGAAAAATGACGATTCTTCATTCTGACCCGTCCAGATTTACCTCGCGCTGTCGCGAACTAAATTTGAGACCCGCCGACGGCGCGAACTAAATTTGATACTCGCCGAAGACGCGTGGCTCCTCCCTAGGACAACACCGCAGTCGACCGTACTGCACTCTCGTTGTTCCCGTACCTTCGACGCCTTGCGCGCCAGCTCAACCTCTCGTCCGGTTCTGTCGGATTTCTTCGACACTGAGCATCTAACGGGCTTGACACCATGAGCCGCTCCAGCGGCACCAGATTAGGAAAGCTGTCGACCGGGTGCGCCATTAGGATGTTCGTGACATACGGGTAGGTGGCGAGGTATCGCATGTATGCAAGTGAACATTATAGCGATAATGTCCATAGACCTGGACGTTTCGTGAGGAACAAAAGGCGGCCCTTACTGTTCCGACGCGGCCCGGGACGCGATTAAGCGAGGCACGAAAAGGCGATCTTCCGCACCAACGTTCACCGCACTCGACTGCGCGGTGCCTCTCCCCGCCAGCGAATTCCTTCAACGAGATGTCCTCCTTAGCTAGTTCAGGGCTGGCGTAGAGTCGTCGACTCGCTACAGGGTCGAAATTGTCGTCGAGGTCTCCATTTAAGCCAACCATGCCACTTACTTAGGGTGGGGCGTCAAAAGCTTCAGCGGCAATTTCCGTTCGGCCGGGTCTTTCACCATCTTCCGCGTCAACGGTGCGAGGTTGCCAACGGAACGCGGCTGCTCCGCTGTTTCGACACTATCCAGAATGTGATAAATCCATGCTTGAGAAATATAATTAAAAAATTCTGTTCGAAAGATTTCGAGAGAATGTATGGAAGATAAGTGTGCTAGAGCGCAATCTGACACGCTTGAGTAACCATCTATCGTTCAATCGTCTGGCCTCGATGGAGCAGAACATGATGCATCTCGATCGCAGCGCGCCGCAGGCAAGCTCGTAGGGACCGTCGAACTGAAAAGAGCAGTGCGATAATCTTTAATTTAGAAGATTGACAAACAAATCATTTGGGAACTCTGTTATAATTTTCACTTCCTGCTTATCCAAGCAGAGGTTTCAAGGGTTGTCGTCCATCACGGTTCCCCCCTATATCTTGCGACCTGCAAAGATTCTCGCGCACTGCGTCATTTGTGCGACACATGATTTATTCCCTAAACGCTGTAGTTAACCGTCCCAATTCTGGTCCGGGTGGATTGCATCGTTCGTTTAATCGAAATCGTTTAAGAGATAGTATGTCTTTGTATAATCCAGGTCGGGGGCCAATCGCATTCGTTTCCGTCGGCGTGCTGCTGGCCAGTCATGGGAATGCCCAGCAACCGCCGGCCGCGCCGGCCAAGCCGGACGCCAGTGCCATGGCGCGGGTGACGGTGTCGGGTACGGCCGATTTCGACGACCGCAAGGAAAGCACGGTGGCGCGCAGCGTCGTCACCCAGCAAGATATTGTCAAGTTTGGCGACAGCACGATCGAAGACGTGCTGCGGCGGGTTCCCGGCGTGACCGTGGGCAGCGCGGCCGGGCGCAGCGATGAGATCCGCTTGCGCGGTCTGGCCGGCGGCTATACGCAAATCCTGCTCAATGGCGAGCCGGTCGCACCGGGCTTCTCGATTGGCTCGATTTCCCCGGTCAGCATCGAACGCATCGAAATAACGCGCGGCGCCACGGCCGACATGAGTGCCCAGGCCATCGCTGGTACCATCAACATCGTCCTCAAGCAGCGCGTCGCGGCCAATGGGCGCGAAGTCAAGGCGGCGCTGTCCGGTTACCGGGACAATCCCTCGGGCTTTTTGGACGGACAAGTTTCCGGGCGCCGGGGCGCGCTGTCGTATGCGCTCACGGGCGGCCTGAGCAGCGCTAAAAATACCTTTCCCTCGATCATAGAACAAAGCGGCGTCGATGCTGCCGGCGTCCCGGTGCTGCAGCGAGTCTCCACCAAGGTCGAATCCGGTCGCATCGACACCGTCAACTTGGCGCCGCGCGCCGACTGGAAACTCGGGGCGGACAATCTGAGCGCCGATGCCCTGCTGCAGTACCGCAAAACCCGCGGCAGCGTCCTGGACAGCCGCGCCAGCCTCCTGGGTGTTCCCGCCTTGTACGCCGGCAACGACCTGCAGATCGAGATGGATACTACCATCGCGCGCTCGCGGCTATCCTGGAGCCGGGCCGGAGGCAACAATGCCAGGCTGGACGTCAAGCTGGGCTTGAGCTACAACCGCCGCAAGGTGGTCAACGATTTTTATGGCTTTGACGCGGACGGCAACACCGTGCTCGACGAAGACACCGATTCTGACGCCATCGACCGCAGCGTAAGTCCGAGCGGAAAATACCGCCTGCCGTATCTGCGTGACCATGCCATCGTTCTGGGCTGGGACAGCGAATTGAGTCAGCGCTCTGAAAACCGCGTGCAACGCCAGCAGGCGCCGGCCGGCTACCCCGCCCGCAATCTGGACGAACAGTACGATGCCCGTGTGGCCCGGCTGGCCGTGTTCGCACAGGACGAATGGCAGATAGCGCCCGGCTGGTCGGCCTATCTGGGCCTGCGCTGGGAGGGCTTGCTGACCCGCAGCCAGGCCAATGTGCATGCCGACGTCAGCAGCCGCTCCAGCGTGGTCAGCCCGGCCCTGCAAACGGTCTGGCAACTGCCCGGCAGCAAGAAGGACCAGGTTCGCCTTGGACTGAGCCGCACCTACAAGGCGCCCACTACGCGCGACCTGATGGCGCGCCGCTATGTGGCCAACGACAACACACCCACCACCCCCGATTTCCAGGGTAATCCATCGCTGCGCCCTGAGCTGGCGTGGGGTGTCGATCTGGCCTACGAACATTATCTGGGCGATGCCGGCATGATCAGTATCAGTGCCACCGCCAGGCGCATCGACGACATCATCCTGTCGCGCATGGGATTGGTAAACAACGTATGGGTGTCGACTCCGGAGAACAATGGCGACGCCAGTACCCGCGGTGTGGAAATGGAAGGCAAGCTCAGCCTGGCCAAACTCAATAAAGCATTTCCCGAACTGGACTTGCGCGCCAATATCGCGCGCAACTGGTCGACCGTGCATGCCGTGCCCGGACCGGATAACCGGCTTGATAAACAAATCGAAATCAGCGCCAATGTCGGCGCCGACTATCGGTTTCGGAATCTTCCTTTGACATTGGGCGGCAATTGCGGCTGGCAAAGCGGCGGCGCGGTGCGGCTGTCGGCCACCCAAAGCGCCAGCTACAGCCCGAAACGGGTGCTCGATGTGTACGGTTTATGGAAGGTCGACGCCCGTTCCCAGTGGCGCTTTACCGCGTCCAATCTGCTGCACCAGGACTATGCGGTGGGCGCGAATTACTTTGACGCGAGCCAGCGCCTGCGTCAGCTCAGCGTCAGCCCAAGCTATGCCGTGCTGCGGGTTGCCTTTGAAATGAAGATTTGATATTTCCCTGAAGCCGCCCATCGCGCAACCTGCGGACGGGCCAGCCAACCGGCATGTGACCTTCTAGCTTCGTACTGACTCGATAACAATGAACATCACCATTCCCCAGATGGTCGAGCGCGCCGCGCATGCCACACCGCACGCCTGCGCCGTGGCCGTCGCCTCGGACGGCCCCACGCTTTCGTACGCTGAACTGAACGGACGCGCCAATCAGCTCGCGGCTCATCTGCGCGCCGCCGGCATCGGCCGCGGCGCCTTGGTGGCCATCCACCTGGAGCGCTCGCCAGATCTGATCGTGGCGGTGGTGGGCGTGCTCAAAAGCGGCGCCGCTTTCGTGCCGCTGGCCACCGACCAGCCGGCTGAGCGGCTGCGCGGTTTCATGCTCGACACGGCGACGCCCCTGTTGATCACCAGCAGTGCTCTGGCGCCGTTGCCCGCCACGGCCGCCGCCACGCTCGACATCGTGCGCGACTGGCCTGCCATCGCCCAACACGGCGATGGCGACGTCGCCGTGTTGGGCCAGGACCAGGACGTGGCCTTCTGCATCTATACCTCCGGCTCGACGGGCGTGCCGAAAGGTGTGCTGATTCCGCACGCAAACATTGCTAACTTGCAGAAGGCGCAGGCGGAATGGTTCCAGGTCGGGCCTGCCGACCGGGTGCTGCAGTTTGCCTCGTTTGGCTTCGATGCGTTCGTGTTCGACCTGGTGATGGCCGTCGGCGCCGGCGCCGCACTGGTGCTGCGCCCACCCGAGCTGGACCAGCGCCTGGCCGACGCCATGGCCGCCGCCGGCGTGACGATCGCGACCTTGCCGCCCGCCTGGCTGGCGCACGCCGACCTCACCCGCGTGGCCAGCCTGCGCTGCGTGATCACGGCAGGCGAAGCGTGCCAGGCCAGCCATCTGCGCCGCCTGCCGCCGGGGTGCGCCTTTTTCAATGCCTATGGTCCCACCGAAACGACTATCTGGGCCGCCAGTTGCCAGGTCGACCCGGCCGCCGGTCCCGATAGCGAAGTGCCGCTAGGCCGCGCCGTCGCCGGCGCCAGCCTGTACCTGCTCGACGAAGACGGCCGCCCGGTCGCGCCCGGCGCGGCGGGCCAGATCCATATCGCTGGCGCCGGACTGGCGCGCGGCTACCTGAACCGCCCCGAGCTGACGGCGGCAGCGTTCATCCCCGATCCGTTCGGCGCGCCCGGCAGCCGCCTGTACCGCACCGGCGACCAGGGCCGTATGCTCGCGGACGGCCAGATCGCTTTCCTGGGCCGGATCGACCACCAGATCAAGTTGCGCGGCCTGCGCGTGGAGTTGGGCGAAATCGAAAGTACGCTGTTGCGCGTCGATGGTGTGCGCGCGACCGTGGTGGTGGTACGGGCCGACGCCGCCGGCGAGGCGCGCCTGGTGGCGTACCTGGTCGCGGGCGCGGCTGCGAACGCGCTCGCAAACCCAGCTGCCAACGGCGCTGCGGGCGGGGGCGGGTTGGCGCGCCACGGCGCCCTGCGCCAGCAGCTGTTGCGCACGCTCCCCGACTACATGGTGCCGACCGCCTGGGTCTGGGTGGACGCGTTGCCCCTGACCCCAAACGGCAAGGTCGACCGCAATGCGCTGCCAGTTCCGGACACTTCGCGCGACAGCCTGGGCAGCGCATACGCGGCGCCGCGCAGCGCCACCGAGCGCCTGCTGCTGACCCTGTGGAGCGAGGTGCTCAAGTTCCCCCAACTGGGTATCCACGATGGCCTGCGCAGCCTGGGCGGGAGCTCGATGCAGGCGGTCTCGCTGGGCTTTCGCGTGAACCGCGCGCTGGGGGGCGGGCGCCGGCTGCCAGCACCGGTGGGCAACTGCACCATCGCCGAGTATGGCGCGCTGCTCGACGCCGCGCTGGCCGCCAACGCTGGCGCCCAGGTGAGCGCTGGCGCGCTGCCGGCGCACCGCGACGGCGCCTCGTACGCCCAGCAACAGGTGTGCTTCCTGGAGCAGCTGGGCGAGGGCTGGCGCGCCTACCGCTGCCACGCCCGTTTCCGCCTGCTGGGAACACTCGACGTGGGCCACCTGGAAGGCGCCCTGAACGCCCTGGTGGCGCGCCACGAGATCCTGCGCACCGGTTTTGAGCTGGCCGAGGGCCGTCTGCGGCGCCGCGTGGTGCCCGAGGTGCGCGTGACGCTGCCGTATCTGGACTTGGCGGCGCACGGACCGGCCGAGCGTGCGCGTGCACTCGACGCCGTCATGGCCGATCATCTGGCCCATCGCTTCGACGTACGCACGCCGCCGCTGGTGCGCTGGCACCTGGTGAAACTGGCGGCGCATGAACACCAGCTGATCCAGTCCGAACACCACAACGTGCATGACGGGCAGTCGTTCCGCATCTTGCTGTCCGATCTGGCCGAACTGTACAGCAGCTTGCGCCAGGGCCGGACATCGCGACTGCCGCAGATCGAAGCGCACTACAGCGATTTCTGCGCCGAAGAAGCCATCTGGATGGCCTCGGCCGATTTCAGCGCCCAGATGGATTCCTGGGCCGAGCGCCTGGGCGGCTTCGATGAGCAGCTGCGCCTGTTTCAAGACCGAAAGTCCGGCAGCGCGCAACGCTTCGTTGGCGCCCAGCTGCGCGTAGCAGCCTCGGTCGGCCTGTTCGACCAAATCAACCGCAGCGCCGCCGCCCATGGAGTATCGCGCTATGTGTTCATGCTGGCCGCGTTCGCCGTCCTGTGCGCCCGCCATGGCAGGCAGCAGCAGTTCCTGATCGGCAGCGCGCTGGCCAACCGCGCCGACGCGCGCTTCCAATGGACCACGGGGATGTTCGTCAGTATGGTGCCGATTCCGTTTTCGATCGATGCGCACCAGCCGTTTGCCGAGCTGTTGCAGGCGGTGGCGCGCGACACCGACTTTGCGCTGGCCCACAGCGCCGTGCCGCTTGGCGAAATCGTCAAGCGCCTGGGCTGGTCGCAGCGCCTGCAGGGTGACGCCCCGTTCAATGTCGGCTTTTCATTTCACGATTCTCTGGACGCCGCGCCGCAGTTCGACGGCCTGCAGGTGGAGCTGGAAGAAGCACTGGCCAACGGTTCGTCCAAATTTGACCTGAGTGTGGTCGGCATCCTGGGCAACAGCTCCGCTGCCCAGCCGCTGGAACTGGTCTTTGAATACAACACCGACATGTTCGAGCGCGCCGCCGTCGAGGATCTGGCGCAGCACTACCTGGTGCTGCTGGACGCGGCTAGCGAAGCGCCACAGCGTGCCTTGTGGCAGCTGCCCTTGCTGGGACAAGCGCAGCTGGCCGCCCTGCGCGCACTCGGCACCGGCGCCGCGCGCCCGCTGCGCCAGCTGGGCGTGCATCAGCTGTTCGAGGCGCAGGTTGGGCGCGATGGCGCGGCGGTCGCGCTCGAATTCGGCGCGGCCCGCTTGAGCTACGCCGAGCTCGATGCCAGGGCTAACCAGCTGGCCCATCAGCTGCGCGCCTTGGGCGTCGGGCCGGATGTGCTGGTAGCCATTTGCGCCGAGCGCAGCCTGGAGATGGTGATCGGCTTGCTGGGCATTCTCAAAGCCGGCGGCGCCTACGTGCCGCTAGACCCGGACCATCCGCCCCGGCGCCTGGCCTACATGCTGGAAGACTGCGCCGCGCCCGTGCTGCTCACCCAGCAGCATCTGCTCAAGCGACTGCCGGCCAGCGCGGCGCATACCCTGTGTCTAGACAGCCAGTGGGACAGCATCGCCACCCACCCGCGCAGCAGCGCGGGACTGGACGTGCTACCCCAGCAACTGGCCTATTGCATCTACACGTCCGGCTCGACCGGCCAGCCCAAGGGCGCGCTCAACACGCACCAGGGCGTGGTCAACCGTCTGGACTGGATGCAGCACCAGTATGGACTGAACGGCAGCGACGCCGTCATGCAGAAGACCCCGTTTTCCTTCGACGTTTCGGTGTGGGAGTTTTTCTGGACCCTCGCCAGCGGCGCCAGGCTGGTGATCGCCCAGCCCGACGGGCACAAGGATCCGGCCTATCTGGCCAGCCTGATCGCGCAGTGCGACATCACGACGGTTCACTTCGTGCCGTCCATGTTGCCAGCCTTCTTGGATTTCACCGACGCCAGCCGCTGCGCCAGCCTGCGCCGCGTGTTTTGCAGTGGCGAAGCCTTGCCCTACGCCGTGCAGCAGCGCTTTACGGCGCTGCTGCCGTGCCAGCTGCACAACCTGTACGGACCGACCGAAGCGGCGGTCGACGTGACCTATGTCGACTGCACAGCGGCGCGCCCGGACCGCAGGGTGCCGATCGGCCAACCGCTGGCCAATACCTGCATCCATCTGCTGGACGCCCAGCTGCAGCCGGTACCGGTCGGGGTCGCCGGTGAGCTCTTTATCGGCGGCATTCAGCTGGCGCGCGGCTACCTGCGGCGCCCCGACCTTACGGCGGAAAAATTTATCCCCGATCCGTTCGGCGCACCCGGCAGTCGCATGTACCGCAGCGGCGACCTGGCCCGCTATCTGCCCGATGGTCATATCGAATTTCTGTCCCGCCTGGACCACCAGGTCAAGATCCGCGGCCTGCGCATGGAGCTGGGCGAGATCGAAGCGGCGCTGTTAGGCTGCGCCGGGGTAGGCGCGGCCGGGGTCATGGCCGAGCCGGACGGCGCCGGCGCGCTGCGCCTGGTGGCCTACGTGGCCGGACCGGAGCCGGGGGCCTTGAACGGCGCGACCCTGCAGGCGCAATTGCTGGCCAGTTTGCCAGACTATATGGTGCCGGCCCTGTATGTCGCGCTGGAGGCCCTGCCGCTCAACGCCAGCGGCAAGCTCGATCGTCAGGCGCTCTCGGCCGCACCTTCGGCCCCTTCCACGCCCCCCGCCGCAGCGCCCATTGCCAACCGGGGCCAGGCGGCACATCCGCCCACACTACAGGCGACGCTGGAGATCCTGCATAGCGTCATGCCCGGCACCGCGCTGGCGCCGCAGGACGACCTGTTCGCCAAGGGCCTGCATTCGATCGCCATGATGCGCTTCGTGGCCCAGTGCCGCGAACGCATGGGCGTCACCCTCAAGGTGCGTGACGTGTACAAGATGTCGACGGCACACGCCATTGCCGAGGCGATCCAGGCGGCCAGGGCCGTGGCGCCATGAGGAATGTGCTGAACCTGCCGCAAGCGGGCGCCGGGCCCGCGCCCCACCTGAGCGCGCCGAGCGCGCACGGCTGGTCGTTCTGGCGCGTGCTGGAATGCCGCTCGGCCGGCTTCCCCGCAGCAGCCGTGCTGGGCTTTGCCGACCCCGACTGCGCCGCTGCCGCCGATGCCCTGGTCCGCGCCCGGAGCGACGCGCTCGATGCCTGGAACGGGGTGCGCGCCGGCGTCAAGGCGCGGATCAAGGCGATGCTGGACGACGTGCGCCATGACCCGCCCGCCAGTGCCCGCCACCGCCAACTGCAACAAGAGATTCTGGCATTGCGCGCCGACGCCAAGGCTATCGACCGGCGCCAGTTCAGCGCGGCGTTTTGTGCGCGCACGCCACTGCAGACCGTGCAGGCGCTGCGCGCTGCCGAAGCGAGCCGGCAGCTGGCTGCCGCGCGCTACGACGCCAGCGTGGCCGCCGCCCACAAGCGCAGCCGCGACTGTGCCAGCGCGTTTGCCCGCACGCCGCGCTTTGCCGAGGCGGTGACATGGCAAAATCCGCTGGCGGCCCACAGCGCCGTTGCGCTGCTGGCCACGCCGTCGGGCGACGGCGCCGGGGCTGCCCGGCTGCGCCGCAGCGAGCAGCTGGTCGCCATGTATGCGCAGCGCTACTGCACCAAGAACGACACCATTGGCTTTTTCGGCCCGGTAGGCTGGGCCACTCTTGGCGACGGGCCGGAGCCGATCCGCTATCACTGCGAAGCGCACTTGCTGGCGCGCCGCAGCGTGTATTTCGAGGACTGGGCGATCCAGGCCCTGGCCGCGCGCTTGTCGGCCCGGCCCGCTCTGCGCCAGTGGTGCACGCCGCGGCGCATGCCGTATCTGCGCCTCGAAGGGGTGACCTTGCATTTGCCAACCGGCGCCGCCACGCGCCTGAGCGACGAACAAGCGGCCGTGCTGGGCGCTTGCGACGGCCAGCTCACGGCCGCCGCGATCGCCGCTGCGCTCACGGCCAATCCCTTCCTCGACTTCAACAGCGCGGACGAGGTGTATGCCATCATGGAGGAACTGGCAGCAAGCCAGCGCCTGGCCTGGGGCTTTGCGGTATGCGCCAGCGACGCCTGGCCGGAACGCCATCTGCGCACCCAACTGCAGGCGATCACCGACGACGCGCAGCGCCTGCCGGCGGTGGCCGCGCTCGACGCGCTGGAAGCGGCGCGCGCCGCTCTGGCCGCCGCGGCCGGTGACGCCCGCGCCGTGGCCAGCTCATCCGCGCAGCTGGGGGCCGTATTCGAGCAGGTCTGCGGCCTGCCTTCGAACCGCCGCGCCGGCGAAACCTACGGTGCGCGTACGCTCGCATACGAAGACTGCCAGCGCGCTATGAGCGTGCAGCTGGGCACGCAGCTGAGCGCACCTCTGCAGGCCGCGCTCGACCCGGTGCTGGCCAGCGCGCGTTGGTTCTGCTACCAGCTGGCGCTCGGCTTCGGGCTGGCTTTCGAGGCGATCTTCGAGCGCCTGGCGCGCGCCGACGGCGCACTCAACTTCACCGCTTTCTGGGCCGACGCCCAGGGGCTGTTCTTCGGCGCCGCGGCGTTCGATGCCAGTGCCATCCAGGCCCAGCTGTGGGAGCGCTGGGAAGCCATTTTGGCCGCGCCGGCGGTGCGCCCATGTGTGCAGCACGACAGCGCCGCCGTCATGGCCGCCATCGGGGCCGCTTTCGACGTGCCGCACTGCGGCTGGCGCGCCGCTTGCCACCAAAGCCCGGACGTGATGATTGCCGCTGCCGACGTGGACGCTGTCGCGCGCGGCGAGTACCTCTTCGTGCTTGGCGAACTGCACTTGGGCCTGAACACGCTGATGAACCATTCTGCCGTCAACCAGTTCGACGAGCCCTGGCGCCTGCTGGCGATGCTGGCCGCCGATCGCGGCGCCCCACGCATCATGCCGTGCCTGTCGCGCGCCGGCACGCAGCAGCCGATCCGGGTGCAGACCGTACTCGAACCAGGGGTTGACATTGAGCTGTGTTTTTCGCACGACGCGCGCCCGCTCGATCCGGCCAGCGCGCTCGATATCGGCCAGCTGGTAGTGCAGCGGGAGCAGGGCGGCGCCGCTTTGGTGGTGCAAACGCGTGATGGCGCGCGCAGTTTCGCGCTGCTGGACGTATTCGGCGAGCTGCTGTCCGGTTTCGCCGCCGACAAATTCGCGCTCCTGGCCCACGCGCCGTACCGCCCGCGCATCGCCATCGACCGCCTGGTGGTGCAACGTCAGGCCTGGCGCTTCAGCTGCGCCGAGCTGCCCTTCGTGGCATGCACCGACAGCGCTGCCGCGTTTCTGGAGGCGCGCAGCTGGCGCTTGGAGCGCCAGCTGCCGCGCTGGGTGTTCGTCAAGACGCCATGGGAGCAAAAGCCCTTCTATCTCGATTTCGACAGCCCCCTGTACGTGTGGCTCCTGGCGCGCCAGATCCGCAACGCCCAGGATGGCGGCGTGGACTGCGCCACCCTGATCGGCATGAGCGAAATGCTGCCGGCTCACAGCCAAGCCTGGCTGAGCGACGCCGAAGGCCATACCTACACCAGCGAGTTGCGAATCGTGGCGATCCATGCCGACGATGCGAACGCGTTCACCCATCAGGCAGGAAGGCCATGATCAAGCCAGACGCCGACCCGGCGCCAGCGGCGCCAGACGCCCCCGGCACGCCACTGCCGGCGGCCGCGCTGCGCTTCATCGTCAGTCGCGGGCTCAGCAGCCTGGGCACCACGCTGACCACGTTCGGCCTGAACGTTTGGGTGTTCCGCGAGACCGGGTCGTACGCGTGGTTCGCCTGGCTGGCCATCCTGGCGGGATTGCCCAGTTTGCTGTTCGCGCCCTTTGCCGGTGTGCTGGCGGACCGCTGGAATAAAAAGTCATTGCTGCTGTCGAGCGACGTGGTCTCCATGCTGGCCATTTCGCTGGCCTTGCTGTGCCTGGCCGCCGGCAAGCTCAACCTGGCGGTGGTGGCGCTGGTCACACTGGTGCTTGCCCTGGCGTCGGAGCTGCGCTGGTCGGCCCTGAGCGCGGCGATCGCGCTGGTGGTGCCGCGCGCCCATCTGGGCCGCATGAATAGCCTGCAGCAATCGTTCCGCGGCATCAGCGTCATGCTGGGGCCCGTGTTGGGCGCCGGGGGCCTGGATTACTTCGGGCTGGGCGCGCTGCTGGCGCTCGACATGCTCAGCTACCTGATCGGCATTGTCGGGCTGTTGGGCGTGACCATCGCGCGCGCCCCGGCCGGTGCCGCGCCGGCCTACACCAGCTTCTGGCATGAACTGAGCTTCGGCTTTGGCTGGGTGTTCGCGCGCGCCGGTTTGCGCCGCCTGCTGCTGTTCTTCATGGCGATCAATATCGGAGTGGCCGTGTTCAGCGTAACGTTCGCCCCGTATGTCCTGTCGTTCGCCTCGAGCTACGTGCTCGGCGCCAGCCTGGGCCTGCAAGGCGCCGGCGCAGTGGCCGCGGGCATGCTGCTGGCGCGCTGGCGCATGCCCGTCAGCGACCAGAACGCGATCGTCTGGGGCGCGCTGAGCTTCGGCCTGTGCATGGTGGGCTGGGGCCTGTGGCGCGCGCCGTGGATGCTGGGCGGCGCTGCCTGCGCTTTCGGCGTGCTCACCACGATCATCATGGCGGCGAGCCAGACCGTGTGGCAAATGCACGTGCCGCCAGCTATCCAAGGCAAGGTGTTTGCGGTGCGCACCGTGCTTTCGTTCGGCCTGGCCCCCCTAGCCATCCTGGGTTCCGTGCCGCTCGCCGGCACCGTGTTTGGCGCCCTGCTGGAGCGCTGCGGCATGCTGGCAGCGCTGTGGGGGCAGGGACCCGGTGCGGCAATCGGCCTGATGGTATCGGCGCTGGGCATTGGAGTGAGCCTGTGCGCCCTGGCGTTGCTGGCGGCCGGCGGCCTGCGGCTGGGGGCCGGCAGCGGGACCGATGCCCCGCCGTCCCCCGCACCCGAACCGCAGCCGGCCAGCCGGCTGGCACCCAAGTGAGGCCCCTCGTGACCCATCCAGAGACCATCATGCCATCGGCAATCACAACCGTTCCCTTGACCATTGCCCAAAACGGGCTGTGGTTCCTTAGCCAGGTCGACGAGCACGCCAGCGCTTCGTACAATATGGTATTCGCATTCGAGTCGGCGGGCGCGCTCGACGCTGGGCTGATGCGCACGGCGCTGGCGCAGATGACGGACCGGCACGAGGTGCTGCGCGCCGCGGTCCGGGCGCATGGGGGTATCGCTCAGCTGGAGGTGGCCGCGCCCGGCACGGCGCTGGAGGTGCCGCTGTACCGCGTCGCCGGCAGCGTGCGTGAGGTGGCCCGGTCCGAGAGCGCGACGCCGCTCGACCTTGCGCGCCTGCCTTGCTACCGCGCGCTGCTGGTCGAGGCGGGCGCCGAGCCCGGTGGCCTGGTGCTGTCGATCCCCCACCTGATCTTCGACGATGCTTCGGCCACCACCTTCTTTGACGAACTGGCGCAGCGTTATTGCGCGCTGGCGCAGTACAGCGCTTTGCCGGCCGCGCCCGCGGCAGCGAGCTTGCACCAGATCGTGCAGCGCGAGACGGCGTACAGCGCCAGCCCCGCCGGACGCGCCGCCGTGTCGACGGTGGTGGCGCGCCTGCTCGGCATGCCCGCCCGCCTAGCGTTGCCGCGGCGGCGAGCGGCCAGCGCATCGCTGCAGGCTTGCCCGGCTGCGAGCACCAGCATCTTGCTGCCGCCGCAGACGCTGGCGCAGGTGCACGCGGCGGCCCGACGCATGCGCGTGACTCCGGCCGCCATGTACCTGGCCGCTTACCAAATTCTGTTGTCGCGTTACAGCGGCCAGAACGACTTCGGCATCGTCATGCCGGTGGCCAACCGGGGCGCGCCGGCCGTGCAGTACTGCCTGGCGTACCTGATCAACCTGTGTGTGGTGCGGGCCCAGCTTGATAACGTTCAAAGTGTCGGCGCGCTGGTGGCGTCGGTCAGCGACCAGTTGATGGATCTGCAGGACGAAAACGAAGTGCCGTTCCCGCTCATCGCCAAGCAGCTGCGCCGCGCCGGGCAAGATGTGCGGGGGGCCCTGTCGCAGATCGGTTTCAACTACCTGCGCAGCGGCCGGCAAGGGTGGCAGTTCGGGGCCCACCACCTGAACGCCGTCGAAGTGGCGCCGGCTTACCTGAAAAATGAATTCAAGCTCGACGTGTTGGAGTCGGAGCAGGGCGCGCGCTGCCTGTTTCTGTACGACCGCAACGGCTTCGAGCCGGCCCTGGTCGAGCGCATGGCCGGCCACTACGCTGTCCTGCTGAACGCTGTCGCTGCCGATCCGTTGTGCGCGCTCAAACGCCTGCCGATGCTTGGCGCCGCCGAACAGGACCGTCTGCGCGCCTGGAGTGGCGCCGAACTGAGCGTGGCCGCCGCCTGCGCCGGCGTGCACCTGCTGTTCGAACAGCAGGCGGCGCGCACGCCGGGCGCGCGCGCCCTGCTATGGGGCGAGCATTGCCTCAGTTACGGCGAACTTGACGAGCGCGCCAACCAGTTGGCACATCACCTTCGCGCGCTGGGCGTGCTGCCCGACACCCTGGTGGCGCTGTGCGTCGAACCCGGCCCCGAGATGGTGGTCGGCATGCTGGCCATCCTCAAAGCCGGCGCCGCCTATGTGCCGCTGGACCCGGACTATCCGCCCCAGCGCCTGGCCTACATGCTGGACGACTGCGCCGCCACCGTGCTGCTGACCGAGCAGCACCTGCAAGCGCGGCTGCCGCGAAGGCTGGCGCACACCGTGTGCCTGGACGCCGCGCGCGCCGCCATTGCCTGCCATCCCACTTACGCCACCGGTGTGGCCACGCCGGGGCAGCGGCTGGCCTACTGCATTTACACGTCCGGTTCCACCGGCCAGCCCAAGGGCGCCGTCAATACCCACGCCGGGGTGTCCAACCTGCTGCACTGGTATCGGCATGGTCCGGCCAGCCTGGGCCGGGACGACCGGGTCATGCTGGCCAGTTCGCTCAGCTTCGACCTGACCCAGAAGAACATCCTCGGCACCCTGGCCGCCGGCGCCACCTTGATCATCCCGCAGGGACCGGCCTCCGACCCGGACAGCTTCCGGCGCGCGCTGCAACAGCACCAGCCGACCCACGTCAACTGCGCCCCGTCGGCCTGGCGCGCCTACGCCGCCGGCCTGAGCAGCCATGGCGCGCTGCGCCGCGTGGTGCTGGGCGGCGAAGCCATCGACGCCACTTTGGCGGCTGACCTGGCCGACGCCGGCCTGGACCTGGTCAATTCCTACGGGCCCACCGAATGCGCCGACGTGGCGCTAAGCTACCTGAACGCGGCCGCGGCCGCGCGCACCGACGTCCCGCTGGGCCGGCCCATCCCGGGCGTGCAGGTGTATATCGTCGACGGCGCCAACCAGCCGGTACCGGCCGGCGTGGCCGGCGAAATCTGCATCGGCGGGGCAGGGGTGGCGCGCGGCTACTGGCGCCGTCCCGATCTGACGGCCGAGCGCTTCGTGCCCGATCCGTTCGGCGCCCCCGGCAGTCGCATGTACCGCAGCGGCGACCTGGGGCGCTGGCTGGCCGATGGCAGCGTCGCCTTTCTGGGGCGCCTCGACCACCAGGTCAAGCTGCGCGGCATGCGCATCGAGCCGGGCGAAATCGAAGCGGCGCTGCTGCGCTGCCCCGGGGTGGGCCAAGCGCTGGTGATGGTGCGCGAAGACCAGCCGGGCGAGCAAAAGCTGGTCGCCTACGTCACCCGGGTCACAGGCGCCGGCGCGGCGCCGGCGCCGGCCGTCCTGCACGCCCAGCTGGCCGCCAGCCTGCCGGCCTACATGCTGCCCGGCGCATGGGTGGTACTGGACACGCTGCCGCTGAACCCCAACGGCAAGACCGACCGCGCCGCCTTGCCCGCGCCGGACGCCAGCCATTACGCCGCCGCGCCGGCCTATGTGGCGCCGCGCAGCGCCCAGGAACGGCGCGTGGCCGCCATCTGGGCCACGCTGCTCAAGCTGGCGCAAGTGGGCCTGCAGGATAACTTCTTCATGCTGGGCGGGCACTCGCTGCTGGCGGCCCAGGTGCTGTCGCAGGTGGGGGATCAACTGGGCATGGCGGTGCCGATGCGTCTGCTGTTTGATGCACCCACGCTGGCCGATTTTGCCCACGCGCTCGACCTGCTCGCGGCACAACCGGGCGCCATCGCGCCCCGCAGCGGCCCAATTCAACGCCAAGCCCGTGGCCGGGCCACACAGCAATCTCACTAACCTCATCAAGGACCCATTATGGACAACAGCGTTTTCATGGTCGTGATCAATCACGAAGAGCAGTACTCGATCTGGGCTGATGACAGCGCGCCGCCGGCCGGCTGGACGGCGCTGGGCGTCAAGGGCAGCAAGCAGGACTGCCTGGACTACATTCGCACGCACTGGGTCGACATGACGCCAGCGAGCCTGCGCCAGGCACTGGCAGGCTGACGCGACAGCGCCGCGCCGATCTCATGACAATGGCCCCTACCATGACCGACCGCTTTTGCACCTCGTTCGCGCAGCAGCGCCTGCTGTTTTTGGATGACTACGAATCCGGCACCAGCTTGTATAACATTGCGGCCGCCTGGCGCCTGCAAGGCCCGCTCGACGGGGCGCTGCTCGAACGCAGTCTGAATCTGGTGGTGGAACGGCATGAATCGTTGCGCACCACGTTTGCTTCGGATGGGCCGGCCGGCGAAGGCGGCGCGCAGCTAATCGCCGCGCAACTGACCGTGTCGATCCCCCGGCACGACCTGTCGGCGTGCGCCCATCCTGAACGGCAGGCGCGCGCCATGGCGCAGGCCGAGGCCCAACAAAGCTTCGACCTGAGGCGCGGGCCGCTGCTGCGCGCGCGATTGCTTGCGCTGGGAGCGCAGCAGCACATTTTCCTGCTTACCCTGCATCACATCGTCAGCGACGGCTGGTCCATGGGCGTGCTAATGCGCGAATTGAGCCTGTGCTACCGCGCGTTGCGCGCGGGGACTGCACCGGCGCTGGCGCCGTTGCCCATCCAGTATGCCGACTTCGCCATCTGGCAGCGCGACCATCTGCAGGGCGAGCGCCTGCAAACCCAGCTGGCGTACTGGCAGCGCACGCTGGACGGTGCCGCGGCGGCGCTCGAATTGCCCACCGACCGGCCCCGTCCCGCTGCGCTCACGCATCGGGGTGCCACGGTCGATTTTGCGCTAGACGGCGCACTTCATGGCCACCTGCGCGCGCTGGCCGGGGCCGCCCGCGTCAGCACCTTCATGGTCGCCGCCGCCGCCTTGAACGTGCTGCTGCAGCGCTACACGGGGCAGCGCGATATCTGCATTGGCTATCCTGTCGCCAACCGCAGCGATCCCGATGTGCAGGGCCTGATCGGCTTGTTCGTCAACACGCTGGTGCTGCGCACGCGCATCGATGACGAACACACCTTCGCCGCGCTGCTGCAGCAGGTGCGCGACGCCGTGCTGGACGGTGACGCCCATCAGGATGTGCCGTTCGAGCGCCTGGTGGAAGCCGTGCGTCCGCCGCGCCAGCTGAACCGTACGCCGCTGTTCCAGGTCATGCTGTCGTTCTACGACACCGGCGCCGAGGGCGGTCTCGACCTGCCCGGTCTGAGCAGCAGCATCGTGCCCGTCGCCAGCACCGGCGCCAAGTTCGATTTGTCGGTGGAGCTGATGGTGCGCGATGGCGCCTTGTACGGCGTACTCGAATACAACACCGACCTGTTCGACCATGCGACCATCGAGCGCATGGCCGGCCACTACGCTGTCCTGCTGAACGCTGTCGCTGCCGATCCGTTGTGCGCGCTCAAACGCCTGCCGATGCTTGGCGCCGCCGAACAGGACCGTCTGCGCGCCTGGAGTGGCGCCGAACTGAGCGTGGCCGCCGCCTGCGCCGGCGTGCACCTGCTGTTCGAACAGCAGGCGGCGCGCACGCCGGGCGCGCGCGCCCTGCTATGGGGCGAGCATTGCCTCAGTTACGGCGAACTTGACGAGCGCGCCAACCAGTTGGCACATCACCTTCGCGCGCTGGGCGTGCTGCCCGACACCCTGGTGGCGCTGTGCGTCGAACCCGGCCCCGAGATGGTGGTCGGCATGCTGGCCATCCTCAAAGCCGGCGCCGCCTATGTGCCGCTGGACCCGGACTATCCGCCCCAGCGCCTGGCCTACATGCTGGACGACTGCGCCGCCACCGTGCTGCTGACCGAGCAGCACCTGCAAGCGCGGCTGCCGCGAAGGCTGGCGCACACCGTGTGCCTGGACGCCGCGCGCGCCGCCATTGCCTGCCATCCCACTTACGCCACCGGTGTGGCCACGCCGGGGCAGCGGCTGGCCTACTGCATTTACACGTCCGGTTCCACCGGCCAGCCCAAGGGCGCCGTCAATACCCACGCCGGGGTGTCCAACCTGCTGCACTGGTATCGGCATGGTCCGGCCAGCCTGGGCCGGGACGACCGGGTCATGCTGGCCAGTTCGCTCAGCTTCGACCTGACCCAGAAGAACATCCTCGGCACCCTGGCCGCCGGCGCCACCTTGATCATCCCGCAGGGACCGGCCTCCGACCCGGACAGCTTCCGGCGCGCGCTGCAACAGCACCAGCCGACCCACGTCAACTGCGCCCCGTCGGCCTGGCGCGCCTACGCCGCCGGCCTGAGCAGCCATGGCGCGCTGCGCCGCGTGGTGCTGGGCGGCGAAGCCATCGACGCCACTTTGGCGGCTGACCTGGCCGACGCCGGCCTGGACCTGGTCAATTCCTACGGGCCCACCGAATGCGCCGACGTGGCGCTAAGCTACCTGAACGCGGCCGCGGCCGCGCGCACCGACGTCCCGCTGGGCCGGCCCATCCCGGGCGTGCAGGTGTATATCGTCGACGGCGCCAACCAGCCGGTACCGGCCGGCGTGGCCGGCGAAATCTGCATCGGCGGGGCAGGGGTGGCGCGCGGCTACTGGCGCCGTCCCGATCTGACGGCCGAGCGCTTCGTGCCCGATCCGTTCGGCGCCCCCGGCAGTCGCATGTACCGCAGCGGCGACCTGGGGCGCTGGCTGGCCGATGGCAGCGTCGCCTTTCTGGGGCGCCTCGACCACCAGGTCAAGCTGCGCGGCATGCGCATCGAGCCGGGCGAAATCGAAGCGGCGCTGCTGCGCTGCCCCGGGGTGGGCCAAGCGCTGGTGATGGTGCGCGAAGACCAGCCGGGCGAGCAAAAGCTGGTCGCCTACGTCACCCGGGTCACAGGCGCCGGCGCGGCGCCGGCGCCGGCCGTCCTGCACGCCCAGCTGGCCGCCAGCCTGCCGGCCTACATGCTGCCCGGCGCATGGGTGGTACTGGACACGCTGCCGCTGAACCCCAACGGCAAGACCGACCGCACCGCCTTGCCCGCGCCGGATGCCAGCCATCACGCCGCCGCGGTTACCTATGTGGCGCCGCGCAGCGCGCAGGAGCGGCGCGTGGCCGCCATCTGGGCCACGCTGCTCAAGCTGCCGCAAGTGGGCCTGCAGGATAACTTCTTCATGCTGGGCGGGCACTCGCTGCTGGCCGCCCAGGCGGTGGCGCAAATCCGCCAGCAGCTGGGCGTGGAGATCGCGCTGAAGCGCTTTTTTGGTGCCGCCACGCTGTCCGATCTGGTCGCGGGGCTGGCCGGCGAGCCGGCCGCAGCGTCGCCCGCCATTGTGCGCGCCACGCGCAGCGGTCCCGTTCCCGCCTCGTTCGCGCAGCAGGGGCTGTGGTTCCTCGACCAGTACCAGCCCGGCGGCGACGCCTATAACATTCCCAGCGCGTGGCACATCCATGGCGCGCTCGACGCGGCCCTGCTCGAGCGCAGCCTGAACGCCGTCGTCGAACGCCACGAAGCGCTGCGCACCAGCTTCGCGCTCGAGCGCGGCACGCCTGTGCAGCGCATCGCCTCAACCCTGCCACTGGACCTGGCCCTGCTGGACCTGTCGGCACGCCCCGATGCCGCGACCGATGCGGGCCATCTGGTACGGCAGGAAGCGGCGCAGCCGTTCGATTTGGCGCGCGGGCCGTTGCTCCGGGCCCGCCTGCTCAAACTGGCCCAGGACGAGCATGTTTTCATGCTGACGCTGCACCATATCATCGCCGACGGCCGCTCGCTGGGCGTGCTGATGGACGAGCTGGGCGAACTGTACCGGGCCGGGCGCGCCGGTAGCGTGCCCGCCCTGGCGCCGCTGCCACTGCAATATGCCGACTTCGCCCTGTGGCAGCGCGCCTACCTGCAAGGCGCGCGCCTTGAGGCGCAACTGGCGTACTGGCAGGCCACGCTGGGCGGCGCCCCCCCCGTGCTGGAGCTGCCGCTCGATCATCCCCGTCACGCCGTGCTCACCCACCGCGGCGCAGCGGTGCAGTTCGATCTGGGGCCGGCGCTCACCGGGCGCATGCAGGCGCTCGCCCGCCAGCGCCGCGGCACGCTGTTCATGGTCGCCGCGGCGGCGTTCAATGCGCTGCTGCACCGGTATACGGGCCAGAGCGACGTGTGTATCGGCTACGGCGCGGTCAACCGCCAGCACCCCGGCCTGGACAGCCTGATCGGCTACTTCGTCAACACCCTGGTGCTGCGCACGGCGGTCGATGCAGCGCAATCGTTCGACTCGCTGCTGGGCCAGGTGCGCGACGCCGTGCTCGACGGCGACGCCCACCAGGATCTATCCTTCGAGCGCGTGGTGGAAGCACTGGGTCCCGAGCGCCGGCCCGGCCATTCGCCCCTGTTCCAGGTCGCGCTGTCGTTCAATCATGGCGCCGGCGGCGTGATCGACGTGCCGGGACTGACGTTCGAGCGCATCGACGCAGCCCTTGCGGTAGCCAAGTACGACCTGACGCTGGTGCTGGCCGATCGCGATGGCAGGCTGGACGGGGCGATCGAATACAACACCGCGCTGTTCGAGCCGGCCACCATCGAGGCGATGGCCTCAAGTTACGTGGCGCTGCTGGAGGCGTTCGCGGCGCATCCGCACACTTTGTTGCAGGATGTGGCGCTGCCCGATGCCGACCGGCGCCGCCAGGCCCTGCAGGCACGCCTGCAGGCCGGCCCGCACGCCGCTGCCGCGAGCGCTCCCGCGGCAGCCTGCGGCGCGCCGCAGGGCGACCTGGAACAGGCGCTGGCGCAGATTTGGACGCAGGTGCTCGGGCGGGAGCAGATCGGCCGCAACGATAATTTCTTCGAGCTTGGGGGGCACTCGATGCTGGCGGTGGTGATGCTGGCTCTAGTGGGCGAGCTCGGTCATGCGGTGGAGCTGGCGCAGCTGTTCGCGAACCCAACGTTGCGCGGCTTGGCCGCGCTCATCGACACGCCGCCCACGCCGCACTGCGCGCCCGTTTGCCTGGTGCCGCTGCGCGCCGAGGGCACCCTGGCGCCCCTTTTTCTGGTGCAGCCGCACCAGGAAGAACTGGGGTATGCCAGCGCGGTAACGGCGCAGTTGGACGCTGCCATTCCCCTGTATGGCCTGGCGGCGCCGGCCGGCGCGGTGCCGGCCGGCGGCATTGCCGCCATGGCGCACGAATTGCTCGCAGCCATGCGCCACGTGCAGCCGCAGGGTCCCTACCGGCTGGCCGGCTGGTCCGCTGGCGGCACCATCGCGTATGAAATGGCGGCCCAGCTGCGCGCGGCGGGCGAGGCGGTGGCGCTGCTGGCCCTGATCGACACCAGCTGCGAATACGGCACCGAATACCGGCGCTCGGCCGGCGCGGCGCGCGCCTGCGCCCCCGACTTCAGCGAGGCGGACGCGATTTTGCTGACCCTTGCCGACGAGGTACCTGAGGTGGCCCGGGAGCAGCTGCAGGCGCTGAGCGCCAACGGCGAGATCGACGCGATGCTGGAGCTGTGCCAGCAACTGGGCGTGCTGCCCGCCGGTCAAGACGGGGCAGCACTGCGCGCCCATGTGGCACGCCGGCGCGCCCTGATGGCTGCCCTGTACGGCTACGCGCCGGCGCCGCTGGACGTGCGGCTCACGCTGTTCATTGCCACCAATGAAGCGCGCACCGACGCCGACCTGGGCTGGGGCGCCATCGCTGGCGCGCGGCTGGACCCGGTGCGCCTGCCCGCCTCGCACCAGAGCATCGTGCGCGCCCCGCATGCCACCGCACTGTCACGGGCGCTCGCCGCGCGCCTGAACACAGCGGCGCTGCGCGCGGCCTAGGAGCGAACCATGCCGACCGATTTATTACTATACCGACACCGTAGCTGTCGCCCCATTTGCCCTAAAAGGAGAACGCCGTGCTGATTACCCACCTCGGGAAAACCCCGCGCATCGACCCCAGCGCTTATATCGCGCCCAACGCCGTCATTTGCGGCGACGTCACCGTCGGTCCCGGCTGCCGCATCCTGTTCGGCGCCCAAGTCATCGCCGAGGGCGGCGCCATCTTCATCGGCGCCGAGTGCATCGTGATGGAAAACGCGGTGCTGCGCAGCACCGCGCGCCACGCGCTCAGCGTGGGCAACAACTGCCTGATCGGCCCCAACGCCCACGTGGTCGGCTGCACCATCGAAGACGAGGTCTTCGTGGCCACCGGCGCTGCCGTGTTCCATGCGGCGCGCCTTGGCAAGGGCTGCGAAGTGCGCATCAACGGCGTGGTGCACCTGCGCACCGAGGTCGCGGCGGGCGATACCGTGCCGATCGGCTGGGTCGCAGTGGGCAGCCCGGCCCAGTATTTTCCGGCATCTGAACACGAGAAGATATGGCAATTACAAATGCCATTGGACTTCCCCCTGACGGTGTACGGCCTCGATCGGGCCGACGCCAGCATGGTGGCCATCACCCGCGCCATGTCGACCATGCTGGGCACCCATCTTGATGATGTGGACGGCTAGCGGGCGCGGGACCGCGTTGTGCGCTGCTCCGGCGGCAGCCTGGCGCATGAATTTACCCCTGTTGAACTTTAACCTGACCTGAAGAGCACCATGACGAACGAAAACGTAGATTACGGTCTGACCCCTGACGAAATTGAATTCTTTTTCAAGAATGGCTACGTTAAGCCATTTAAAGTGTACGAGCCGGAGGAGATGGAGGCACACTGGAAAAAAGTGCGCCTGCAAACACTCAACCGCAAGCACGCCGTGTATGGCGAAAACACCCTGTCGAACGGCAAAAACAACAACCTGGCCAACTACGACCGCCACCTCGACATTGGCTTTCTGGGCGACCATGTGTGCCACCCGAAGATCGTGCACAAGGTGCGCAGCCTGATGGGGCCGAACCTGCTGTGCTGGAAAAGCGAATTCTTTTCGAAATACCCGGGCGACGCAGGCACCGATTGGCACCAGGCCGAGTCATTCGCGGGCGTGGCCGGGCGCCCCCATATCGAATGGCCCGACAATGCAGAGCGCAAGGGCACGCTGACGGCGTGGTGCGCGTTCACCGACGCCATGATCGACACGGCCTGCCTGGCCATCGTGCCCGGCACCCACAACATGATGTTCTACGACGAGACCAAGCGCCTGGTGTTCGACCCGGAACGCAACAACAACCTGGTCAAGAACGGCGTGCATCGTGGCCTGTGGGGCTATGACTACCGCGATTTGCAGAAGGACCCGAACTGGGTGCCGGACGAATCGCAGGCCGTGTACCTGGAAATGAAACGGGGAGAAGTCGTCATTTTCTGGTCGACCGTGCTGCACTCGTCGCTGCCGCACTTGGGCAAGACCCAGGAAATGCGCCTGGGCTTTTCGTCGCGCTACGTGCCGCCGGAAGTGCGCATCCATCCCGACTCGGACGTGCTCACCGAGTTCGGCGGCGAGGTGAGCCTGGAGAACTACGGTGCGATCGTCGTTGCTGGCGAAAACAACTATACGCACAACAAGATCCGCGACACCAACATGCTGGGCCAGCCTTTCAAGCGCGTGTGAGCGGCGGGGCAACGGAGACATATCGATGAACCACTTCCAGGAAGGCACCGTGCCGCACGCGGTCGTGACAGCGATGGCCTACACGCTCGGCGAAACCGAGTACGCTTACAGTGATGTCGTCAATCTGGACGACTTCCTGAAGGCGAACAATTTCCCGAACCTGCCCTCCCTCTTCGGCTGGGGCAAGTACCGCAAGACGGCCAGCGATATCTTCGACCTGGCCATCGACACGGCCCGCAAGTCGCTGGCAAGCAGCGGCGTGGCGCCGGCCGACGTCGACCTGGTATATGTCTGTTCCACCTGCTTTCCGGGTGACGAGGTCGAGCACATCAAGTACAACGTGCGCCTGCTGGCGGCCCTGGGGCTGTGCAACGCGTATCCGATCGGCATCACCCTCAACAACTGCACCAGCTTCCTGTCGGCCATTGCGATGGCAGCTTGCCTGGTGCGGGGGGGACGCTACCGGAACATTCTGATCGTCACGGCCGACAAGGTCTACGACGAGACCATCCGTTTTCAGAATTTCGCCTTGCTCAGCGACGCTGCCGCCAGCTGTCTCGTCACCGCGCAGGAGACGCCGGGCTTCGCCCTGGTGAACGAGCGTTTTCTGTCGAGTGCCGACCCAGTCGAGCACAACCGGGGCAAGGACGATTCTCCGTTGTACAGCCGGGTCTGCAACGAATTGCTGGACGGCGCGCGCCTGAGCGCCCGTGACGTCAAGAAGGTTTTTACCAGCAATATCTTCAGGCCCATCACTCAGCTCAAGGAAACCAAGCTGGGGTTTTCCAAAGACCAGCTGCACCTGGAAAACGTGAGCCGCTACGGCCACTGCTTTTCGGCCGACACGCTTATCAATCTGGTCGATTACAGCGCCACCAACGGCTTCGCCAGTGGCGAGCACATCGTGATGTCGGCCGATGCGCCCAACCTGCGGGCCAGCCTGCTGTTGCGGCGACTGGCGTGACGGGGCGGTGCACCGCCCCGACCTTTTAATTTTTTTACTGAGGGAAACACTATGGATTGTGTCATCGAAAAAACTGCAGCAAATGCCGGCGCTGCGCAGGAGCGCACCGCGATCCTCACCGACATATGGAAAACCATCCTGAACGTCGACAGCGTCGGCCTCGACGTCGAATTTTTCGACATCGGCGGCAACTCGATCCTGCTGCTGGCCATGCTGGAAATGGTGCAGGAAAAACTGGGCAAGGAAGTCGCCCTGGAAGACCTTGCCGAAGGCATTACGATCGAAAAGATCGATTCCTTCCTGGTTGCCTGATGCTCGCCATGTCCGCCGCCGCGCGGCTGGCTCCGGAAGAGGGTTACCACTTTCGAGCCGCCGATGCGGCCGACGCGGCCGCGCTGCTGGCGGCCGGGTCGCCCGGTCCGAACCACGCGCTGATTCTGGCCTACAGACACCCCTCGTTGGCGGTGCTGTTCCAGGAAGCGGGCTCTTCGCAGGCGCCGTACGGCCTGCACGTGTGCGTCGACAGCGATGGTCGCATTGCGGGCTGGGCCTGCCGCTACCGCTTCAACGGCCGGGTCGGCTATGCCGGTTCGGCTCAGATCGTCATCGACCAGGATGAAGATCGTTTCAGCGTTCTGGTGGCCCAAGGCTTGTATGCCCGGCTGGAAGAGGATTGCCTTAGTGCCGGCGTGCACACGGTGGTCAGTACCGTCCACGCCAGCATGAGCAACGCGCTGGCATGGCACCGGGGCGCCGGCTTCTCCCCGTGCGGAAATATCGTGCTGGGAGACCAGCAACGGCTGTACCTTTTTTCCAGGAGCATCGCCTGACATGATCCGGATCGCAACGATACACGATGTCGACGCCATGGTCGATGTCTACAACCAGGCCGTCACGGACGAGGTGTACGCCAACTGCGACGACGTGCAACAGCCCGGCCCCGCCTTTGCGGACGCCTATTTTTTCGGCAGCGAGCGCTACATCGTGCTGGTCAAGCTGGACGAGGAGGGCGTGATGCTCGGTTGGGGAGCGCTGAAGAAATTTTCGGCGCGGCCGTACGACCCTGCGATCGCCGAAGTGGCCGTGTATATCGAGCGCGCCAGGCGCTCGCGCGGGCTCGGCATCCGCCTGCTGCAGCAGTTGATCGTGCACGCCACCGGCGCCGGCTTCGACTCGCTGATGGCCGTCATCGTGGGCAAGAACGTGCAGAGCATCCGCGGCAGCGCCTTATGCGGCTTTACGGAAGTGGTGCGCCTGCCGTCCATTGCCCGCCTGTACGGCGGTGCGGTCGACATGGTGTGGATGCAAAAAATGCTGGCGCACACCAGCCGGCCCGACCGGCAAGAACCAATTCACCCTATCCACATACCTAGGAAATCGCAGTGACTTCAATCGTAGACAACTCATACCAATTAGGCTACTTCCGCGACAACGACGACAGTCTGCGCCGGCTCAAGGCGCAGGCGTCGATCGTGCTGGACCAGGAGATCGCGCACCTGCGCGCGGCCGGGCTCGCCGACCACCAGCATGTGCTCGACATCGGCTGCGGACCGGGCATCATCTCGAGCGCCATTGCCATGCGCACGACGCCGCGCCGCCTGGTGGCCGGCGACGTCAATGACATCAGCATCGCCGAGACGCGCCGCCAGTTCGACACAAACGGCATTGCCAATGCCGAAGTCAAGCAGCTCAACGTGTACGACGAGTCGATCGCCGAACTGGGCAAATTCGATTTCGTTTACTCGCGCCTGCTGTTTCAGCACCTGTCCGACCCGATCCGCGCCATGGCCAATGTCCGCGCCAGCCTGGCCGACCAGGGTCGCTTCTGCATTTGCGACATCGATGACAATTGGCTCAGCATTGCGCCCGCTACACCGGCGTTCGAGGCCTTCATCGCGCGCGCCGGCCAGGCCCAGGCCCAGCGCGGGGGCGACCGCCACGTGGGCAGCAAGCTGGCCAGCTACATGAAGCAGTCCGGATTTGCCGACATCCAGAGCAGCGTGCTGATGGTGACGACCGACATGATCGGCAAGGATGCCTTCTGCGATCTGGTGTTCGGCTACAAGCTCGAATGCATACCGGACGCCGAGCTGGCCACCGCCAGAGAGGAACTCGACCGGATCCGCGAGCATATTTTTGCGCCGGAAGGGTGGGCGGCAGTCGGCGTGTTCTTCGTCTCCGGCCAGCGGGCCGGCACCGCCGCGCCGGGCGCGTAAGGTTCATCGGGCAGGGCGCCGGCGCCGCACATGCTGCGCCGGCGCCCTGCCATCTCTATCGGAAGCAATCAGGAAGCGACGACGCACATGAGACTCATCGACGGACACACCCACGTGGCATCGACCCATTTCATTCCCACCGAATTCATGGATGGGATTGTCGATAACATGATGGAACAGATGCACCTGTCGCCCGTGCCCGTGGCGCGCGAGCGCGCCATGGCGCGTTTGCTGGCGGGCTACCAGGATCATGACGCGGACATCCAGGTGCGCGAAATGGACAAGCTGGGCATCGAAAAATCGGTGCTGCTACTGCCTGATTTCACCTATGCGCTCAAGGGCAACGCGTATACCGTGGACGAGATGTTCGCCCGCCACTGGCACATCCTGCAGCGCCATCCCGGCCGCTTCGAGGTGTTCGCCGGGGTTGATCCGCGCTGGGGGCGCGACGGCCTGTCCACGTTCCAGCGGGGGGTGGAGCAGTATGGCTTCCGCGGCCTGAAGCTGTATCCGCCGTGCGGCTACCAGGCCGACGACCCGGCCCTCACGCCATTCTACGAGTATTGCCAGGAACATCACCTACCGGTGCTGCTGCATACAGGCCCCACCTCGCCCGTGCTGGCGTTCGGCCCGGCCGTGCCGATGCACGTGGACGGACCGGCCCGCAGGTATACCAACATCAGCTTCATCCTGGCGCACGGGGCTGTCAATTACCAGGAAGAATGCGTCAACCTGTGCCGTTACCGGCCGAATGTGTACCTGGACCTGAGCGGGGCCCAGTGGAGCGCCGCCAATCTCCTCCACCTGGCCGATTTTCTCAAGCTGTTTTCGAACGGAATCAACCACAAGATCATCTTCGGCACCGATTGGCCCATCAATAAATATCACCTGAACAGCACGATGATCGACCTGCTGCGCAGCGAAGACCAGGGCCGCACCCGGGTACCGGCGCGCGAGGCGCAGCTGATCCTGGCTGGCAATATCGAACGCATCCTAGCGAAGGTCCGGGTGGCACGCCCCGCGGCCGACGGCGCGGCGGCGTGATGCTTGCGCCCGCACAGACTGGCTTTACCCAACATTCATGAGGAGTAGCAACTTGCCCGATTTACCTGAACCCACCGCCCGCGCCAGCTGTGCCGACCTGATTGCCCTGTTGCGCACCAACGCGCAGCGCAGCATCACCTATTACAGCGGCAAGACCGCGCACGAGGTCAGCTTCGGCCAGCTGCACCGGCAGGTCAACGATGCCATTGCCGTGCTACAGGACTACGGCGTGGCCGCGGGAGACCGGGTAGGGGTGGTGGCGGCCAACGGCCAGGCCGCCCTGTTGATCGATTTGGCGCTGCTGGGCGCGCACTGCACCGTGGTGCAGCTGCCCGAGCGCGCGGTAGCCGCCACGCTGGCCATGGTCGGCCCCGACAACCTGGACTACCTGATCGTCGAGAGTGATAGCCACGACAGTGGCGCCATGGCACAGTTCGAGCCGGCCGGACAGGTCGCGGGCCTGGCACTGTACGGCCGCGCCGGCTTGTGCACGCAGCCTGCGTCGCCCAAGCTGATGGGCGCTCCGGCCCTGATTTTTTCCTCGGGCACGTCCGGCAAGATCAAGCAGATCGTCGTCAACCCCGTCGGTGTGCTGCATAACGCCACCGTGTTTTTCAGCGCCTTCGCGCCGCGGCCCGACGACCGTTTCATGATCTTCCTGCCGCTCTCGAACTACCAGCAGAAACTGCTGATATACGGCTGCATTTTGTACGGGATTAGCATCTGCCTGACCGACACGCGCCATGTGATGGCGGCCCTGCGAAACTGCCCCAGCACCCTGTTCCTGGCGCCGCCCATTTTCTATGAATCGGCCTGGCAACTGGCCGGCGCAGGCGCCGCGGACGCGGCGCACAAAGCGACCAGCCTGCGGGCGTTCTTCGGCGGCGCCATGCGCATCATGTGGTCAGGCATGGCGCCGATCGCCCCGGCCATCCTGGAAGACTACAAGTGCGCCCAGGTTCCCCTGTACGAAGCGTACGGCATGACCGAATATGGCCCCATTTCCAGCAACCTGCCGGGCCGCAACGTGATCGGTTCGGTCGGGCGGCCGCTGGCCGAGGGCAGCGTGCAGATTTCCGAGGCCGGCGAAATCATCCTGCGCCCGGACACCGCGCTGACCACCGGCTACCTCGCCGAGCACCCCGACGACGAGCGCGCCGTGTACACGGAAGAGGGCGCCATTGCCACGGGCGACCTGGGCTATTTCGACGATCAGGGCTATCTGTTTATCCAGGGCCGCAAGAAGGAGCTGTTGATCACCTCGGCCGGCTACAAGATTCACCCGCAGTCGGTGGAGCAGGCCTTTCGCGACCTCGATTTTGTCCTGCACGCGGTGCTGATGGGAAACGGCAAACCATATTTGGGCTTGCTGCTCATCGTCGTGGCGCTCGACGACGCGCTACGCGCCCGGGTCAATGCGCGGGTGGCTCGGCTCAACGCCGACGAGTGCAAGCTGTTTCCCATCAAACGGCTGCTGATTCGGACAGGAAATTTTACCTGCGAGAACGGCATGCTGACCCGGAACATGAAGCTGAACCGCACCGCGATTGCCCGTACCTACGAACAGGAACTGTTTTGCTAGCCTGCGCGGCCACCCGCTCTCATCCCCGACCGACGACTTTATGAATCATCACTTTTTTCTCGCATTGATAGGATTTATCGCGCTGCCGACGCTGTTGAGCAGACTATGCCGGATCGATAAAATCTTTCCACTTGTGTTCGTGCAACTGATTGTCGGGCTGCTCATGCAATCGAGCGGCGCCCTGGCTTGGCTGGCCCGGCACGACATGAACCTGACCACGGGCCCACTGGCCGATTCGCTCAACGGCTTGGGCTGGCTGGGCATTTGCCTGCTGATTGCGCTGACCGGGTCCGAGTCGGCGCCCCGGGGGGGGGACGGCAAGGCCTGGCAGTTCATTCCCGTGAGCGTGGTGGGCTTTTCCGGCACCTGCCTGATCGGCAGCGCAGTCGGCTACGCGCTGGCGCTGCGCTATCCGAGCCTGCTGGGACCGAATGCCGACATTGGCTTGTTCTCGTTTGCCATCGGGCTGGCCCTGTCGGTGACGGCCTTGCCGGTGCTCGTGTCGATTTTGCGCGAGACGGGCCTGGCCGGCAGCACCATCGGCAACCTGGCCACCAACAGCGCCATGCTCGACGACCTGTGGATGTGGGTGGGCCTAGCGGTGATCTTGTCGCTATCGAACGGCAGCGGCGCCCATCCGGCCGGGCTGCTGGCGGCGCTGGCGCTGTACCTAGTGGTGATGATCGGGCCGGTGCGCTACCTGCTGCGCCGCTGGTGCTTGGCCGCCGCGGGACGCAGTGCCAGCGACAGGATCATCGTAGCCGTGTCGCTTGTGTTCCTGTCGGCCGTGTGCACCGACTACATCGGCTTGCATCCGATGCTGGGCACCTTCGTAGCCGGCGCCATCCTGCCGCGCGAAGTGCTGGCGGACTGGCGCGATTCGCTGCTGCACTTCAGCCATATCATGCTGCTGCCGTTCTTCTTCATCATGACCGGGCTGCGCCTGAGCATCGAGGTGCAGGGGCAGTCGCTGATCGAGCTCACCCTGATTGTCACGGCAGCTGCCGTGTTGAGCAAGTTTTTCAGCATCAGTGCGGTCGCCCGCGTGCTGGGTCATTCGTGGCGCAGCAGCTTCGCGCTGGGCAGCCTGATGCAATGCAAGGGCCTGATGGAGCTGGTCGCCATTAACATCCTGCTCGATGGCGGCATCATTTCCGGCCCCATCTTCTCGGCGCTGGCAATCATGGCATTGCTGAGCACCTTGATCACGGCCCCGCTGATGAAAGGAATGCTGGGCGCGCCGGCACCGGTCGCGCCGCTGTCGGGCGTGCCGGCGCAGACTCCCTAAGCCCATGCCGCTCGCCCATCCCCGGATTGAGACCTTGTTTCCGATTTTTTATTTGCGCTACTTCGAGGGCCCGCTATGCCACTGACATTACCCACCGGAGCTACCCGTTCCGGTATTTGCGCCACGGTCGGTCTGCCGCTTGCACGCAGCGTGCTGGCACTGCACGACCTGACCGACCTGGACTGCATGGAGAGATCGCGCCAGGCGCGGCATGCCGACCTTTTTCTCAACTTCGACATGCTCACCTCGTGCAACCTGCGCGATTTCGCCCGCGTCAGCCTGTACCTGAAGGCCAACGGCGACGCCCTCTGTGAAGCCGAACCGCTGCGCCTGATCGTGCAGGCGCTGGGCCACTGGGCCAGTTTCGACTATCCGGCGGCGCGGCGAGATTTTGTCGCTCACATTGCCCGCTACGACTGTGACGTGCTGGCAATCTTCATGCTGCACATGCTGGATTTCTGCACCGGCCGCACGGTCGAGCTCATTGACGTGCTCGACCGCGCCGACGAGCGGGCGCTGGCCGAGGGCGGCCTGTACCCGTATTATCTGGCCATCAAATCATTTGTGCTGTGCGAACGGGGCGACTATGACAGCGCGCTCGAGCATGGCCTGGCCTCGTTCGGGCTGGAACGCGACAATATCTACGCGGTGCATGCCGTCATCCACGCGTACCACGAGCTGAAGGACGATGCCAGCATCATCGCCTTTCTGCGCGAGCACGAGCATGGCTGGATCGACAACCCCGGAATGCGCATGCACGTCTACTGGCACAAGGCGATCGCCGAGCTGGGCCAAGGGCAGCCGAGCCGCGCGCGCGCCTCGTTCGACCACTTCGCATCGATGCGAGCTTGCTCGCAAGCAGATCAGGACCTGGACATTGTGGGTTTTCTGTGGCGTCACAAGATGGCCTATCTGAACGATCACCGTTACGATGCGCTGTGGCGACAACTGGCGGATCGCTGGACCGGTTGCATCGGCGCGTCGATCTCGTACTTTCACGACTTGCACGCGGCGCTGTGTTTCTGCGCCGCCAACAAGCCTTTCCTGATCAAGAAAATGATCTACCGCAGCGATGGGGTAGGGGTGCCTTACGACGCGCACCAAGTGGGCGTGGCCATCCTGAGGGCGGTTTATCACTACTCGGCGGGCAATTACGCCGAGACCGTTTCTATCTTGGAATCGACGCTGGCGCAGTGGCCCAAGATCGGCGGCAGCGGCGCCCAGCGCGAGCTGCTGTCGTTGACACTCCGCGATGCACTGTTACGCTGCCGTACCGCCTCGCCCAAGGTACACCAGCCCGCGCCGGCGCTGAGCCACCACGCAATCACGGCCGTCACCGGCCTGACTTACTGATGTCCGGCATCTTGCCACGCATCGCCGACAAAGCCATGAGAAGGACACTGACATGATGGTAGCAACACCCGACAATCTTCCCGTCTACCGGCTGCTGACGGGACCGGACGACGCCGGATTCTGCGAGCGCGTCAGCGCGGTGCTGGCGCAAGGCTATGTCTTGCACGGCGGCCCGGCGGCGACGTTCGACGGCGCCCGGGTGATCGTCGCGCAGGCCGTCATCTGGCCCCACGTGGTAGTGACGGCGCCGGGCTCGCCGGCGCAGGACAGACCGGCATGACCGAGCGCCAATCAAACGAGCCCCAATGGCCGACCGTGGTGCCGGGCGGATTATGAGCGGGCTGCACCCGGGCCGGGATGGGCGCGTTGTTGCTGCCCTCGCGCCTGCGTTGAACATCTACCTGGTGCCGCTCGAGGCCGACGGGTTTGCGCTGGAGCATTTCAACGAAGCCGGCATTACCCTCCCACCCCAGATTGTGCGCAGCGCCCCGATCCGGCAAATCGAATATTTTTACGGGCGGCTGGCGGCGCGAAGGGCGCTCGTGCAGCTGGGGCTACCCGATGCCCAGATCGGCACCGGCCCCATGCGCGAGCCGTTATGGCCGCGCGGCGTGACCGGCAGTATTTCCCACACCCGGTACCTGGCTGCCGCCATCGCTGCGCCGGCGTCCGCGCACGGCGCCATCGGCATTGATATGGAAACGGTCATCGGCCCGGCACTGCGCCCGGTGCTGATATCGACAGCAGTGTCGCCGGCCGAGATGGACTATCTGTCCGGGCTGCAGCTGGAGCACCCCATGGACTGTCTGCTGACCTTGGTGTTTTCTGCCAAAGAAAGTTTTTTCAAAGCTGCGTTCCCGAAGGTCCGGCGCTATTTCGACTTCGATGCTGTGGAGCTGCGCGCGTTCGACGGCGCGGCCCGTACACTGACGTTCGAAGTGCGTGAAGAGCTGTGCAATTGCTTGCGCGAGGGCGACGTCCGGGTGGTGTGTTACGACATGATCAACGCCGACACGGTGTGTACCCATTGCATTTATGGATTCGAGCAGGAACTGCCGGTCGAACTGGTGTGGTGCCGGGTATGAATTTCCGACTTCGTCGCTTCGTTGTGTTAATTACTTTTACGATACTTACCGGCTGTGGGGGAGAGGGAGACGCGAAGCCCGCGAATACTGCGCCTACTGCTAACGCAGGGCCGGGACAATCTGTGGATGCTGGCTCGGTCGTAACCCTGAGTGGCATTGCAAGCGTAGATACCGAAAAGCAGCCGCTCACGTACGCTTGGCAAATCGTCACTAAGCCTGAGGGTAGTCAGGCAACACTGTCCAACGCTAGCTTAGCGACTCCGACGATAACCGCAGATATCGCAGGAAACTACACAATTTCTTTGGTGGTCAACGATGGGCAGCTGAGTAGCACAGCGTCCAGTGTCGGCGTCAGTGCGAAAGTATCCAAAAATCAGTTTTTGACGTACATCGCGACGAAGACCTGCATCACCTCTCCGCGAATTTACGTAATTGATCAACACATCGTCTTTGTAACCGGCAACACGGGGTGCTCTGATATTGAGCCCATCGCTGTTTTCGAAAGCATACCCGAGAAGCAGGTCTGTTTTGGTGCCACGTTCGCTCAAGGGCGCAGTTGTACGGACGCGAAGTACAATGATATTTTTATGACAGCTGCAGCTAACCGCTTGAACCCTAGTCTGGGCCTTACAGGACGAACCGTGGAACTCATTCACCCGTAAAGGCGGTTATTGGAATGAATTCGCGCCGATGTCTGGGAAATTCCTAGAGCTTCTCAAGCTGTCGGGCCGCCATCGCTCCATGTTGTGGATCAGCGTTTAGCCTGTCTCGTCGGCATGCAGGCAACTTCGCTCCCTGAGCAATTCGGCCAGCCGGTCCACTAGGGGCTGGGAGGCCACGCCGACACGCCCGATCCACTAGCGGCCATGCCGCCGTCAATTATTGCCAGCGGGACCGGGGCTGCCATGCCGTCACCGTCCCGTAAGGTAGGTAGGGTCGTACACCTCCGGGGGCTCGGGTAGGATGCAACCGGTTCGTCTGAAGGTTCTTTTAACTAGAGTTCTCGCCGCCAGGGCCGAGGACATATGTCCGGCACAGCCGTTTGCGCTTCGAAGGCCTCGCTACGGTCATCACCGCTGCTCGTCAAATTCTCCGCCGCACGGCCTAGAGTAACATCATGTCCTCGCCGTCGGGCTACTAGGGACCATTTAGCCCACCTTATCGGCAGTATCGCAGGTGTAGGCCACGCTAAATCCATACTCAGCTTTGAGCTCGGGGCAATCCCAGTAAAGAGTCTGATCCGTGCGGTGATTGAAGTGCAGCGTCTTGTCACGTTTGTCGGCAATCACGCGTGCAATGGCGCTGCGATCTGGATGGCCAAAACGATCTCCGTTCGATGAAAAAAGTAAATGCGAGCACTCGACATTGTTAAGCAGTTTTTCCGTAACATTGCCCTTGCTTCCGTGGTGAGGAAGTTTGAAAACGTTCAGTTTATGGGGGGAGCGTTCCTCCAGTCGCGTCAGCGAGTCCATCAGGACTGCCGGAAACGCGTCGGCACTAAAAAGTCCTCGCCATTCGCCCACCGCAGCGATGAATGCAATACTGCTGCCATTAGCCGGAGCGGCGTCCAATTGGGGATTGATAGCCAGCGACGTCGCAATGGCGAGGTCGTCCCCAAGTAAGTCATCCGCGACTTCGACATGCGCGTACGGTTCGCCTAGGTCGTCATCATTCTCCAGTCCGGCCGGGGTGCACTCGCAGGGCCATTCCAAGGCGAACCGCTGGAGTTGTACCGGGCCTGGAGAGAGTAGGGTAATGGACAAGCATCCGAATGAATAGCTGGGCAAGCTTTTTTCGCCAGGAACGGAAACGGCATCTCCATTGAAGCTCGCATTCCATACCTCCGTAAGGTCGTCACTGCTGAGCAGGCTCGTTACAGCGCTCCAACGTAACTGTTAGCACAACCTACCCCAATGGTAGCAAACGGGCCGTTTCGATATCGCGTGCAGGCGTTACGTCGTCAAAATGCGAGTCCGGTGAACGTGCGAAATTTACGTCGTCCACATCTTGCAGCCGAAGCTATCGACATACCCGTGTCGCCGATGATGTGGTAACTCAGTTTGACCCGGGGTGGTCCATTTTGGACGAGAATCGGTCATCCATGACCTGTCTATAGGTCAATTGAGGAGTAAGCCTGGGTCAAGATGGTGTTGGCACCACGCGTACCGGAAGCCCACCGCCTGCTCATCAATGACCTCTGCGGCCTGGATCCTAATGCTCAACTAATAGTTCGCGACTGAAAAAGGCCGTTGAGCCGGCGCGCGCCTTTGGGTCGACGCATTGGGCGCGGAACTAGCGCCCAGGATCGACCAGCCCTAGCTTTGCACTGCGACCTGATCTGCGACTGTTAAGAATGCGGACTGCTTGCGATTCCAACGCGCGCGACAATTAGGATCCGTTAGCGCCTCGAGTAACGCGGCGTGGTATTCGTATTGATTTCGATCAAACCCTTTGACCCTGTGATAGTCGCTGTGAAGCATTTCCATGCCCCGCGATACGACTGTGCGATGGATATCCACCTGCGACGGCTCCGTCGTTCGGGGATTCTTGAACGCGCGCTCACAAATTCCACGGTCCGCGGAATGGTGGCGCCGGCAAGCTAAGGGGCGCATGCTGTAAATGCTGCAGCTGCCCTCCTGGAGGAAGCTGCAGGCAATATTCATGGTTCTATGGCGATCTTTTCCGAGGCCTTTTACCGCCATAACGTATTTGCGCACCGACGAAATCAGGGCCTCACGTTTCGCGTAGGACCACGTCTGAACTTCGTCGACGATTCCAAATACCTCTAGGGGCGTAACATAAACGTGATAATGGCAACAAAAGTCGCAGCCATTGCCACAGGCGACCTTGGCTGTTGATCCGCTCGCCAGGGTGTCGATCCGTTTATAAATTGGAATTAGCTTGCGGCGTGCAGGACCCTTCGCAAGGTTGTCATACGTATGACACACCAGTTTCATCTCCGATTGGGCGAGTTGTACTGCAGCGCGAACGAGCTGTTCAGGAAGGTCCACTTACTACTCCTTTGATGAGATTCTGCTTGGATTGACCAAGTAAGTTGCTATACATCTATCCAAACACAAAACGGCCATTGAAAGCGCGATAGATGCACGCTGCGGGCTTTCTTTCGGCCGCGTTCATTGGCCGACGACGCTATGTTGTCGCCGGTCGATTGTCCGTTATCCGGAACTTCAATCACAAATGCCGAGCCCCCGACGACCGCCATCAGTAGACGGCTTGGCCCGACGATCACTATATCTAGATTTTGAGCGCTCAAAAATGTCAAGTTTTCCGTACGGCGGAGAGGAAGTGCCCGACCAACGGAAGCGAATTTGCCCAATCGTGGAAAGTTTGGAAGCAAAAGTGCCCGACACCTGCGATCAATCCACGCCAGCACCTAGGGACTTGCCAGCCGCCGACCGTCACCCGATCGCGCAGATCATCATGGATACCGAGTCTGATCCCCGTTGGCCGGGCAAAATCCCCCACCCCTGGCCGGGTCAAAATCCCCCACCTCCTGACCGTTTAGCGCCGCCGTAAAGCCGGCGCCTGGTCGTCGGAGAGCAATCCCGCTGGCAGGACGTAATCTTACCCCTTCGACCATCGAAGGGGGCATGGAGGGTGAACGTCTTGAAACCAAACAAACGAACCACAGTGGCCACGCTGTTGGCCACCGGCACTAGTCAGCGCGAGATAGCGCGGCTCACCGGGGTAGACCGTAAAACAATCCGCCGCCTGGCATTGGACCGCACGGGACCAGAGCCAAATTCCCCCACCCTGGCCACCGGCGCAGCTGCACCGAATTCCTCCACCCCGGCCACCGGCTCTGGCGTTGAAATTCCCCCACCCCGGCCACCGGCAATCGACAGCGGACCGCAATCGCTGTGCGAACCACACCGCGTCTTCATCGAGGCCCAGCTACGCCTGCGCCGCAACTACACGTCGATCTACCAGGACCTGGTCGACCAGTTCGGTTTTACGGGCCGCTACAACAGCGTCAAGCGCTTCGCCGGCCGGCTGGTGCAGCGCGAGCCGGAGCAGTTCGACCGGCTTGAGTTCGGGCCCGGCGAGGAGGCCCAGGTCGACTACGGTGAGGGCGCACTGACGCGCATCCCCGGCAGTGACCGTTACCGCCGGCCGCGCCTGTTCGTCATGACCTTGCGCTACTCGCGGCGCAGCTTCCGCCGCGTGGTCTGGAACTCGTCGAAGGAGACCTGGGCTCAGCTGCACGAGCAGGCCTTTCGGTACTTCGGTGGGACCACCGCTTACGTCGTACTCGACAACCTCAAGGAAGGCGTCATCAAGCCCGATCTGTACGAACCGGAACTGAACCCCGTCTACAGGGACGTGCTGGCCTACTACGGCGTCGTCGCCGACCCTGCCAGGGTGCGCGATCCCAACCGCAAGGGGACGGTCGAGAACGCGATCCAGCATACCCAGAGCACCGCGCTCAAGGGCCGGCGCTTCGAGACCATCGACGAGCAGAACACGTTCCTGGAACAGTGGGAAACCAAGTGGGCCGCGCCGCGCATCCATGGCAGTGCCAGGCGACAGGTCGAGGCCATGTTCCAGGAGGAGCGCGCCCACCTCGGTGCGTTGCCGCTGCAGGGCTTCGGCTACTTCACCGAATGCGAACGCACCGTCGCCGACGACACTTGCATCCGCATCGACCATAGCAGCTACGCGGCACGCCCGGCGAAGATCGGCAGCCGGGTGCTGGTGCGCCTGTTCGAGCGCCACGTCGAGATCCGCGACCGCCTCACGCTGGCCCTGCTGCGCACGCACCCGCGCGCTCAGCGCCCTGGCAGCGTGCTGCTGCCCGACGACGAGCGGCCCTTCAACCCCTCGCGCGAGACGCGCCGCATCCTGGCGCAGGCCGGCGACATCGGCGACGCCACGTTGGCGCTGTGCCAGCAATGGTTCGAGCATGAAGGCAGGGTGGGCCAGCGCAAGCTGCGCGGCGTGGTGGGCTTGGCCAAGCGCTTCCCGCGCCGCCTGATCGATCAGGCGTGCGCTCAGGCCCTGCAGGAGAACGTACGCAACTACAAGTCGATCAAGAACCTCACCGAACGCCTGCTGGCGAAGGCGCTGGCCGAGATTGACGCGCCACTGCAGGCCGAGCTGGATCTGGAACAGCACCATCCACTGATCGGCGAAGGTGAGGACTACGCCGACCTGTTTGCGCGCGCGGCCACCGCCAGCGCCGCCATTGATACGACCAAGGAGACACCATGAGCATGAGCATGAACGAAATCGAACGCGCCCTGCGCGAGCTGCGCCTGTCCGGCATCCGCGCCACGCTTGACACCCGCATCCTGCAGGCACAGGCTACCCAGGAGCCCTTCCTCGACACCTTCGCGCTGATCTTGCAGGACGAACTTGACCGGCGCCGCTCGCACCTGATGGAGCGGCGTTACAAGCAGAGCGGGCTCGATGAGCGCATGTCGCTGGCTGACTTCGACTGGCGCTTCAACCCCAAGGTGCCAAGGGCTGCGTGCTTCGATCTGCACACACTCAAGTTCGTCGCCGAGGGGCAGAACGCGCTGATCATCGGCCGACCGGGTACGGGCAAGAGCCACATCGCCAAGGCGGTGGCCTACCAGGGCACGCTGCAAGGGCACAACGTGCGCTACCTGGAGGCCGATGGCGCGTTCGCCGCCTACGCGCTCGGGAGCGAGGACGAGCAGCGGCAGCAGTTACGCACCCTGGTAGACGCCGACCTGCTGGTGCTGGACGATCTGTTCCTCGCGCGCCGCATCAGCGACAAGGCCGGCGAGCTGCTACAGACGCTGGTGCACCAGCGCTACAAGCTCAAGCGCAGCATCGTGGTCACCTCCAACCGGGTCGTGCAGGACTGGGGCAAGTACCTCGGCGACAACACCATGGCCACCACCATCCTTGACCGGCTCATGCATCGGGCGCACATCCTTGAGTTCGAGGGGAAAAGCTACCGGCTGAAGGAGGCAGCGTCACGGCTGACGCGCTTGACGTCTGCCGACGTTAAGCAGGACTGACAAAGCTGCCGGCAGGAACATGGACTACAATCCGGACTGTCCTGCCTGGGGGAGTTTGACCTGGCCAAAGGTGGGGGAATTTAACCTGGCCAACGGGGGAGCTGCGTGACCGGATGCTTGCCGCTGGCCTGCCCATCTGATTCTGCCCATGAAATTCAAACAATTTACGGTCGCGTCCTGCTATTCGTCCTTCATGCTGCCGCACGTCCTGTTCGTGGAAGAGCTGGAAGCGCGGAAGAAGGCGGTCATGAGCTGCTGCCTGGCGTGGAACATCAGCCTGTTTCCTAGCGACGAGCAGGAGGACCACATCGAGCGGATTTGGCAAATGGTCGAGGCCGACAACCAGGAGGCACCGCCTCCCGGTCTGGAACAGGGATTCAAGCAGGACCTGCGCATGCTGGTCGCACAGAAACAGGAGCTGTTTCCGTGGACGCATACGAATATCCCAAAGGCGGACTTGATCGGAGCGGGCGTCCACGATGTATTGATGATCGCAACCGGCACCGGCACGGCCGAGGAAATCGAAATCCTTGCCTGGCCGAATCCGACCGGATTGCCGCTCATTATCGAGCACCTGCGGAGCATCCAGAGCAACACTGCCGCCCAGGTCGGAATGCTGGAGCAGGCCAGCCGCACCCCTGGAGCATTCACCGACATCGAGGCAACTCAGATGACGACGGCGTATTGCGTGCAGCGGGCCGATCTGGTCGGCTACCAGCGCATCCTTACGGTCTGGCGCGACACCCAGCCAGCGGCGAGCGTCAAGCGCGTAATCGGCCACTGGCTGGGTGTGCTGGCCGAAATCGAGGCCGATAGCAAGGCGGTGTTGAACATCCTGGTCAGTTGCAGATAATGCTGGTTCGCGACGATGAAATGCAGGTCGGCGCGGATAAATGCAGGTTCATTTGCAGCTAATGCTGGTTTGATGGGGGCGTGAGTCGCAGTTATTCCTGGCCGAAAATCGGCTGGAATGCTGGTCGGGCGCGTTTCAAATGCAGGTCACTACAACTACTTGCACCTAAACCCTCGTTCAATTTTTGCTAGGTCTGCTGGCGTCAGACTTTGCATAGTTTTCCTATCCAAGTAATTCTCCTCTTCGCGGACGAGTACGAACTTCCCATCTGACTGCTCATGCCAAGCAAGAAATCCACAATGAAGGTCAATCTCGGCAAATTTACTCGTGAAATCTACTGCGGCATACAGACCCGGCGGAACTTGTGGCGGATCTCGGTACCAAGTCACATTGGAAATCACGCGCTGCCTGACCGGGCCGGCCTTGACGTTAAAGGCTGCCGCCCTGTCCCTCCATGTCGAAAAGGATATGCTCTGTCTCATACTGGGAGACATCAAGTCATAAGCGCCGGAGTGGCGACCGTGATCCTTAGCGTCGAAGTACAGCTGTGTTTGCTGTTCTACGCGTCTTACCTGCTCTGGCGTTGCAACGTTCGATGAGCTGGCTTGAGTACTTGTCGACGGGACTGCAGATGGGGGAAGGCCGCACTCAACGTCCTGCCGCAGCACGAGTATGGTCGGCTTACCTTTCGCTCCCGAGACCGGTTCTTGCAGGTCAAAGGCATACCTACCGAAAGATGCGCGCTTCGGCGCGCACAGGGCGGCAGCTTTCGCCATTAGCTCTTCCTGTCCGGCAGTCACAGTGCCACTGCGGTAGCTCTTCAAAGTTAGAAGAAAGCCGACGTCACCTTTAGGCTGGACATCAATCGCTGACGGTGCGATTACTGCCTTTTGTTCTGCCCGTGCGCAAACTGCTCCTGGGATGGCAGAGGTGGCCAATACCATGACGACCGATCTCGCAATTTTCATTTATTGAACCCTCGATTATCTAACAAGTCGCCGACCGTCACGGTCGGCTGCTACCGCCCCAGAGCCGCACTTCAGGCGATCTATTTGGTGCGCGATTCTGGCAATTCGTAAAGCGCGCCGAGGTCAAGAAGGTAATGACCAACGATTCTCCTGTCTGGGACGCCGACAACAACAGTTAGATAGGTATTGTCCCTTGGGACTGGAATCCCGATATGCTGATATTGCTGATCGCTCGTCTCATAGATGTGCGCTACCCGCCACTCCCATGCAGGGCAGTTGTGGTATTCGGCGTCAATGATGGGGTCCGCATAGCCCCATAAGTCCACGATCTCCGCCGCGCTACCCGTGACATCGCACATAGGTGGTCGAAAGGTAGCGTTGTACTCCTGTTCTTGCATGGGTTTGGGTATTTTATGCATGGGCGCCAATGGATACGCAATTCCTGTTAGAAAATACGAGTGTCTGCTTCTGGCTGATCTCGGCCTTTGGCACATGATATCAGTTGCCAAGAAGGAAAAATACTAGACGGCCTCGACGGGTTTCTGTCGCGCCTAAGTTGACCTTCGTTACCCTGCGTCGTCAATTAGACGAAGCATCGATTTTCTTCTACGCCCAAGGCACGCTGCGCGTGAAACTGCTGGCCGATGACGTAGCTACGCCCCAGCTCCAGCACCTGCAGAGGCGGATAATTCGCATGCGCAATCCCATCCCAGCGCTGCGGCAAGCGTCCCGGCAGCATGCCTGCACGAATCGGTCGATCTTTCAAGCTGTCACCGATCCGCGCCGCCAGTGTGGCCGGGAAGCGCCCCAGCAGGCCATAGCGCGATCTCACGATCCCGTCCAAGGAGGGTGCGCCATTCAATCCCCGCTCCAGGCAATCCAAGTCGCCCATGACCGCGTAACAGCATGAAGTTACAAGCGCGAGTAGTGCTTCAGGCGACATGTCGTTATCAGAAAACGTGATGCTCACCTCAGGTTCTAGGAACCACTTCAGACACGGCGCCTCTGCCGACAGCGACAGCCCTGCCGCTCCATCCGAGCATATCAATTCCTCGACGACGCCGGTGCACTCGATTTCCCATGACTCGGCGGGCCGGTCGCCATCAAGGTGGATTATCACCTCTAATTTGAGGTCATCGTCGAACCAGCTGGCGTCAACGATTCGGATCCAACCGTCATCATCATTCTCAGCAAGTAAATCCAGTAAAGCTTGCATGTGGTACTCCATAGTTTAAGAAGGACGCCGCGTTACTCTCGCATTGCGCCGCACCGCGAAAGCATCACCGTCCAGCGCGACAACACAGCAACCGATGGTCCGCCTTCGCCCCAAAAGCGGACGCAATCTATTCCGGTGCGTCGCTGGCGACACGCGTCAATCTCATACCTGCGTCTACGTCTCCAGCAAGTTAGCCTGAACGGCTAATCCCATTGTTCCTTTACCGCCGGGTCTGCGGGGCCCCATCGGGGACCAGTGACATTCCCCCTAACAGGCCACCGATCTCATCAGACCCAGCAAGCTTCCGATCTTCCGCCAAAAACGCAAGCATGGCGAGGTAAGCTTGTTGACCGGTTGGCGACTTCATGTGGATCTCCTGGTAAACACCTCAGCCTATTCAACTTCTCGTCAACGCTGCTCATGGCCTAGGCCGGCACTATGATGCCTAGGCGTCCGGTGATAGCGGCAAGGTGCGACGCTCCAGCTCGCCCGCCTGATGTAAGTCGCGAAGTACCGAGTCGACAACTCCGGCGCTCAGCTCACTTACCACGATCATATGGAGTTCTCCAAGATGTACTCTGGCCGAACTTCCATGGGCGAAGTTACCCACTCGACTGAGCAGATCAGGGGTTACAAAGAATAGCCAACGCCTCTCAGTGGGAAACACGATTGTGACCTCGACGCAGGACTGCAGCGGGAGCGCGATCGGGTCATCAATAGTGTACTGAAGCATAGCGTTCTCGGAGGTAGGGAATAGCAGCTCTTGCCCGAAAGCGAACGGTCAATGCGCCAAGGCTACCGGATTGGTTGTCCACCAGGAGATTTTTTCGATGGGCGCCGCGCCCATGCGAAAGTTTGTTACCAGGGCCGGACGCTGCCCGACAAGCGATGATAACACCTTGTCAAGTGGAAACATCCTGCATTGCGAATGGGTTCTGTTAGGCGCTCTAAGTATTTGCTAAGTAAGAACTCTTATTATCTTGACAGTACCGGCTACCCGGATCGCATGCGCTGCAACGATCCGGGGCCGGCCTGTGGCTCAATAACGATACCAACAAGAGGTCTACCATGGATGCAAAAATTCTCGGATGTGTGATGACGGCGCTGGCACTGGCCGCCTGCAGTTCGCCTGTGAAACTCAACGATCCTGCACCGGCACCAGCCGCGGCAGCGCCGGCCCCGGCACCCCAGGCCGGGGTGGCGGCGCCGGTTGCGGCCGGGGCGGTCGATCCGCTGGCCGACCCCCAGGGCGTGCTGGCCAAACGCAGTGTGTATTTTGACTATGACAGCTATGTGGTGCAGGATGCGGGCCGCAGCGTCGTCAGCAACCATGGCAACTATCTGAGCGCCAACAAGGGCCGGCGCGTGGTGATCCAGGGCCATACCGATGAACGCGGCGGCACCGAGTACAACCTGGCACTGGGCCAGAAGCGGGCCGAAGCCGTGCGCCAGTCGCTGCTAGCGCTCGGCGTCGCCCCGGCCCAGATGGAGGCAGTCTCGATGGGTGAAAGCAAGCCGGCCGCAACCGGCAGTGGCGAGGAAGTCTGGGCCAAGAACCGCCGCGCCGATATCGTCTATTGATGCAGCCGGCGCCGGCGCTTGACCGGCATGGCACAAGGCCCGCGTCTCACCAGCGCGGGCCTTGTGCCATCTTGCGCCGGCATGCGGTGCCTGCTCAGCGCGGCACGGAATGCATGCTGCGGGCCGGTGGCGGGGCCGGTTCGGACTTGTCGGCCTCGGACGCGGTGCCCGGGGTGCGCGCGGGCCGCACATGGTGCAGTGTCTGCGTCGGGTAGGCAAAGTCGAGGCCGTGGCCGGCGAAGTACTCGATCAGCGCCAGGTTGATTGCTTGCTGAAGGTCCATGTACACCTGGTAGTCGGCACTGTTGACGTAGTACACCACCTCGTAATCCAGCGAGGACGCGCCAAAGCCCTTCAGGTGGGCGCGGTCAAACCGTGCCTGCCCAAGCTGGCCAATGATCTCGCCGATCACTTCCGGCAAGGCGCGCAGCTTGCCGATGTCGGTCTCGTATGTCACGCCCACGGTAAAGGCAATGCGGCGGGTCTGCATGCGCTTGTAATTATGGATGCGCGCCTTGAGCAGGTCACTATTGGAAAAGATGATCTGTTCCCCGCCCAGGCCGCGCAGGCGGGTGGTCTTCAGGCCGACATACTCGACCGTGCCTGACACGCCGTCGACGGTAATGAAGTCACCCACCATGAACGGCTTGTCGAGCACGATCGAGAGCGAAGAAAACAGGTCGCCCAGGATATTTTGCAGGGCCAGCGCCACCGCAATGCCGCCGATGCCGAGGCTGGCTACGAGCGTCGTGATGTTGACGCCAAAGTTGTCAAGCACCATCAGCAATATTACGAGCCAGATGGCGGCCCGCACCACAAAGCCCAGCGCCGCGGTCGAGGTGGTGTTGGCCACGTCCTCGCCCACATGGCGCATGCGGTAGCGCTTGAGCCATTCCTTGACGCTCAGGTCGCCCCACAGCGCCACCTGCAGGAACAGGCCCACCATCGCGCAGCGTTGTACCAGCAGGGCCGCGCCCGGCGTGAGCACCAGCATCTGGGCGCCGGCATACAGGGCCACTGCCGTCAGGAACAGCTTGCCGGTCGATTCCACCACCGCCACCGCGATGTCGTCGAGGTAGGTGCTGGTGCGCCCGGCCAGGGTGGACAGGGCGCGCACGGCCACCTTCTTGACCAGCATGGCCAGCAGCCAGGCGGCCAGGGCCGCGCCCAGGGCCATGCTCCAGGCCCGGATATCGTTACCGAGAAAATAATAGTGCATCAACTGTCCTTCCTGACAGGACGGGCCGGGCTGCGGGGCGCGCGCGCCGCACCGGGCGCGGTGGCCCGCCAGAACATTTCGCACGGGCGGCCATCGTACTGGGCCCGTTCGATGGCCTCGCGCATGCCGTCGTCGCTGCCAAACAGGACCGGCACCTGCGAGACGTAGTGGCGCAGCAGGCGCATCTTGCCTTCGACGTCGACCGGCACAAAGAAGCGCTGGCCCGGCTCGAGCTGCAAACGCGCCAGGGCCGCGGCCGGGTTGTCGCCCCCGCCGCGCCCGCTGTCCGGGTTGGCCACGTAGGGAAAGTCTTCATAGAACAGGAGGCTGGCGCCGGCGGCAGCCAGGCGCAGCGCCACCCGCGCCGTGATCTGATGGTCGACATGGTCGCCGATGCCAAGCGGGCTGACCAGCAGGATCGGCCCCAGGTCCAGGCAGATGCGGCGCAGCAGCTGGTGCAGCTCTTCCACGTACGCATTGTCGTCGGCATGCGGCGCCACCCAGCGCTCGCGCGCGCTGCGGTAGATGAGCTTGTCGGTGCGCAGGCTGCGCCGGTAGATCGCATCCGGAAAACTCAGATGCACGAAGGCGGCATCGATCGAGTGCATGGCGGCGATGTCTTCGGCGCGCCGGATGCGCGGGCTGACATGGCCCCGGCGCGGCGGCAGGCGGCGCGTGCCGTCGGCCGAGAGCAGGGGTGGCGGGTTGCCGCTGCATAGCGTGACCACCAGTGTCGGCACACCCTGCAGGGCGTGCAGCAGGCCGCCGCAGCTGAGCGCGGCGTCGTCCAGGTGGGGCGAGAGGATCACGACCCGCTCGTAGGCGTCGAAATCGATCAGCTCGAGCAGGCTGGCCGCCGTCATGCGGGCCACCTGATCATGTCGCCATAGCGGCTGCGCGCCGCATCGAGCATGCGCGCGGCCACCGTCACGTCGCCCACCAGCGGATTGGCCGCCAGTGCCGCCACCCGGGGCACCGTGGCGCAGCCGGCCGCGGCCCGCGCCGCCAGGCGCTGATAGTGTTCCAGCCGCACTGCCAGCGCGCAGAACGATTCCGGCAGCGCCGGCGCGATCATGCGTTCAATCCCATGGCGCGAGACGCGGGCATGGGTTTCAATCACGGTGTCGTCGGCAAACCAGGCGGTGGCGCCGCAGTTGGGCAGGTTGAGCACCAGTTCGTGCGGATGGTCCGAGCACAGTGCGCCGATCACATGGGCGGCCATGTCGCCAAAGCCGCCGCCGCCGCGAAACAGGCGCAGCTGCGGCGTTTCCTGGTCGGCCTGCTCGGCAAAATGCGCATAGTAGCGCGGCAGGGAGGCTGCCACCACATCGCTGCGCGGGCCCACCCGGCGCGCCTGCTCCACGAAGGCCTGGGGGTAGAGGTAGTAGGGCAGGTAAGAATTGGGCCAGCAGCCATTGGCTTCGGCGCGTGCCAGCTCCAGGCTGAAATTGAAACGCAGCTGGTGCTCTTCATCGAATTCTTCGGGCGCGCTGAGCGTATCGGGCAATTCCTGCAGCGGCACGCCGTCAAACGCCAGGTCGCTGTACCAGGTGGCGTGGTTCAAGCCCACGCAGCGCGATTCCGGCACCCCGGGGTGGCCCAGCGCCTGACCCAGGGCTTCGAGGTCTTCGTCGGACTGGTCGCACATGCCGATCACCTGCACCTTGCCATGGTTGACCAGGGCCTGGGTCACGATGTTGCTGGGGTTGGTGTAGTTGAGCAAGATGGCGCCGGGCGCCAGTTCGGCCATGGCGTCGGCCACGGCCAGCGCTTCGGGCACCGAGCGCAGGGCATAGAAAAAGCCGCCCGGGCCCACGGTTTCCTGGCCCGGTATGTCAAATTCCAGGGCCAGGGTTTCGTCCACGCGGCGCGCCGCCAGCCCCCCCGGGCGGGTGGAATTGAGCACCAGGTCGGCGCCGCGCACGGCGTCCTCGAGGGTGGCTGCCGATTCGACCACGAAGGCGGCGCCTTCGCTGCGCGCCATGCCTGCGCACAGGCGCGTGACCAGGGCCAGGCGTTCGGTATCAATGTCATACAGGCGCACGGTGCGCAGGGCCAGCGAGCTGCTCTGGCGGATGAGCGACTGCACCAGTCCCGGGGTATAGGCACTGCCGCCGCCCAAGATGGTCAACGTTTCCATGGAATCTCCTCAATAAGCTTGGCAATGCGCGCTGCTTCATGCAGCAGCCCGCCCTGTTGCTGGATCATGTGGGCGGCGGCGCAATTGCCAAAGGCAAGCGCCTGGGCCGGGCGCTGGCCGCGGATCAGTGCCGCCAGCACGGCGGTGCAAAAGGCGTCGCCGGCCCCGGTACTGTCGATGATCGGCACCACGCCCGCTTCGGCCGTCACGGCTTCGCCTTCGAGCACGCCAAAGGCGCCGGCCGCACCCAGCGTGACCACCACCGAGTGCGCGGCCCCGCCCAGCAGGTGCGGCGCGTCGTACAGGTCGGCGCAGGCGGTGGCCGCTTCTTTCTGGTTGAGCACCAGCAGGTCCCACGGCTGCCCCCGCAGGTGGGCCAGCTCGGCCAGGCGCTCCGGGCGCCAGCTGGCGCTCACGGCCACGCGGGTGCCGGCGGCACGGGCCCGGGCCAGCGGCGCGGCCAGGCGCTGCGCTTCTTCCAGCCCTGGCACCAGAATCCACTTTGCCGCCGGCAGGGTAGTGACGCGGTCAAGCACCTCGAACCGGGCGGCACTGACAAAGGCGCGCTCGCCGGCATCGGTCAATACCAGCGACACGGCCGGATTGTCGGGCGCCGGCCAGGGCAGGAGCGTAAAGCCCAGGCGCGCGGCCAGGGCGCCCAGCGCCAGGTCGGCCATGCCCTGGCCGGCGGGCGCGCACAGCCCCACCTCCAGGCCCAGGGCCGCGGCCACGCTGGCATTGTTGGCCGCCCCGCCAAAGCTGAGCGTCAACGCATCGACGAAGACCTCTTCGCCACCGGCCGGCGCGGCCGCGCGCGGCACGAACACGTCCAGGTAGGCCATGCCCGCCACGAGCAGCTCCATCACGCGGCCTGGTCGAGCACCGGCGGCGGCACCGGGATGCGGCGCGCGGCCTGTTCGAAGTCGCTTGCCCAGCGCGCCACGTCATGCTCGGTGATGATGGCCGCCATGCGGGTGGTGCGGTAGGCCCGCTCGTCGGCCCCCATGGTCAGCGCCTTGTTGAGGGAGGCGATCATGGAGTTGGTGTCGTAGGGATTGGTCAGCACGGCGCCATGCAGGTCGACCGCGGCGCCGGCGAACTCGGACAGGATCAGGACGCCCGAACGCGACAGCGCTTTTTTGGTGGCGATGAATTCCTTGGCCACGAGGTTCAGGCCATCGCGCAGCGGCGTGATCCACGCCACGTCGCAGGCGGCGTAATGGGCAATGACATCCTCGAACGGCAGCGAGCGGTAAAAATAGCGCACCGGCACCCATTCCAGGGTACAGAAGCGGCCATTGATGCGCCCCACGATGCGGTCCACTTCCAGGCGCAGGCTCTCGTAGATTTCCATCCCCGGCGCGGCCGGCGTGATGATGTTGATCAGGGTGACCTTGCCCAGGTATTCGGGATGCTCTTCCAGCAGTTTTTCAAACGCGGCCAGCTTTTCCAGCGACCCTTTCACGTAGTCCAGGCGCTCGATGGAAATGATCCCGGTCACGCCATTGAGGTAGCGCTCGATGCTGGCGGTCTTGCTGGCCACCGGCGCCGATGCGGCCAGCTGCGCGATCAGGTCGACATCGGTGCCCACCGGATGGGCGCCCACGCCGAGCTCGCGGTCGCCGACCTTGATGGCGGTGGTCACGGTATCGACCCCGAGCGCGCAGCCATAGGTGAGAAAGCGCGGGGCGCAGCGCTCGCTGGACAGTACCTCGACCGGGGCAAAGGAGCGCACCGCATCGACAAAGTTCTCGACATAGCGGGGTATATGAAAGCCCACGTAGTCGCACTGGAGCAGGCTGCCGATGATGTCGCGGCGCCATGGCAGGATATTGAAGATGTCACTCGACGGGAACGCCGTGTGATGGAAAAAGGCCAGCCGCAGGTCCGGGCGCAGGCGCCGCAGGTAGCCCGGCACCATCCACAGGTTGTAGTCATGGATCCAGACCAGTGCCCCTTCGGCCGCTTCCAGCGCAGTCTGCTCGGCAAAGAGCCGGTTGACTTCGAGGAATCGCTCCCACTGGGCCTGCTTGAATTCGGCGCGGTCGGGGAAGGAGAAAATGATGGGCCAGAATGCTTCCTTGGAAAACTTCTTGTAGAACAGGTCCACGTCTTCGGCGGTGAGGGCAATGCGGGCCGCGTGCAGGTTGGGATAGCGTCCGCTGTCGACCTGCACGTGCTGCACGAAGCCTTCCGGATCGCGGCTTTCCTGCTGCGACCAGGCCACCCAGCTTCCCTTGCGCGCGCCGGCAAACGAGCGCAGCAAGGTGGGAATGATGCCATTCGGGCTCTTGGGGGCGCGCTGGTGGCACACGCCATCTTCGATGATTTCATCAAACGGCAGGCGGTGGTAGACCATCACCAGGTCGGCGTCGCCGCGCACGGCAACAGCCAGCTCTTCGAGCGGAGTCTGTTCGGCCAGCTTGCGGTGGTACACCAGGCCCTGCAGGATGCCGCCGCAGCCTTCTTCGCTGGCGATGTGCACGCGCGGACGGCGCCGCACGGCGTCGACCAGGGCCGGCTCGGCGCCGCCCACGACAATGCCACGGAAGGGCCCGTGCAGCATGGACAAGTCATTCAAGGTGTCGCCGGCCGTGACGATATCGGCCGGGTCGATGCCCTCGGCCTCGGCCAGCGCCAGCAGGGCCGAGCCCTTGCCCACGCCGCGCGGCAGCACGTCGAGGTAGCGGCCGGCGGAAAACAGCAGGTCGCAGCCCAGGTCGGCCACGGCCTGGCGCAGGGCCGGCGTAATGCCGCCTTCGGTCACGATGAAGGAACAGCGGCGCTCCTGCGGCACGCTCTGGCGCTGCAGGGAAAACCCGGCCAGGGCGCGCAGCACGGCTTGCGAGCCGGGCCAGCGCGCGGCAATGTCGTGCTGGATCGGTTCCACCGGGCGCAGGTCGGCGTGGACCACGGTGGCGCCGACGTCGGCAATGATGTAGTGAGGGCGGGGAATGGTAGGGTCACTGAGCAGCGGCATGATCGATTCGAGGCTGCGCCCGGTGACGAACACGATCCTGGCGCCGGACTGGGCGTCGCTGAACAAATCGCGGATCCGGCGCCGGCTGTCGTGGGTGCCTGCGAGCAAGGTTCCATCGAGGTCAGTGGCGAGTATCAATTTGCTGAGCGGGGCAACGGCGCTGGTATGGTTCCAGCAATCCCTTTGTATCACTGTCATGGCGGATGATCCTTATTTTGTGGGCGGTGCGCGTGCGGGGAACGGCGGCAAGCGTCGCCGTACCTGCAGGCAATGGGCGGCACGTGGTATCCGGCTGGGCGGAATGGGCACCTATGAGCGGGCCGCGCAGAGGCGGCACGCCGCGAGATCCAGGTGCATAGGGCTGTCTTGTGTTGTTACTGGCAAACTTTGCCTGACTCGACAGCACATGGCCCAGCGTAACAAAGAAAAATTAGCGTTGTCTTAGCGTGCGCGGCTTCCGGTCGGCGCCGGGGGGCGCGGCCAGGCAATCGGAAGCCCTCTGGCTAGCTGCCGTATACCCGCATGAGCAGCCAGGCGGGCATGCCCAGGAACAGCAGGGCATGGCTGGCATGGTGCAGCGCGCGCCGGATGGCAATGGCGCGCCCGGGCCGCACGGCCGCGGCCACCAGGGTCGCTGCCGCCACCGCCAGGCGCAGGGCGGCATCGCACAGGGCCACGCCGATGGCCCACGCGGCCCACCAGATGGCAAACGCGCTCAGGTAAGCGCGCAGGCCGAAGGTGTAGTACTCGCCGAACGCGCCGCCATAGGCGATGTGCTGCTGCAGGTGGAAGGCGGGAATGGCCAGCGCCAGCGACAGCAGTGCATACCGGACCAGCGGATGGTCCAGGCGCGAGCGCCGCACCGCCACGCTGGCATGCACATAGGCATCGATCAGCACCCGGGCCGGGGTGCGCGCGCCCACCGTGGGGCAGCCCGCCCGGGCCAGGGCCGCCGCCAGCAGCTGGGGGTGGGCCGTGGCCAGACCATAGTGCCAGCGCCGGCCCGACGCCAGGTGCAGCGACAGGCCCGGGCAGGGCAGGAGCAGGCGCCACAGCTGCACGGCGGCGATATCGGCCAGCGCCAGTGTCTCGCGCGCGCGCCCGCGCGTGACCACGACCTGCCCGTTGTCGATCGCCGCGCGAGCCGCGAACAGGTACAGCACGCACCACGACGCGGCCAGCGGGGCGAGGATGAAGGTGGCAAACATGCGCGCCTGCGCCAGCGTGTTCAGGCGCAGTGCCTCGTTCTGCAGCAGGGCCACGCACAGATAGGCCAGGCCGGCGCCGGCCACGGCCCGTAGCAGGCCGGCAATGGCGCGCGCCGCCGGAGTGAGCAGCGCCACCTGCAGCGGCCCGTCCATGGCCAGCTCGGGCCCGGCGCTGCTGCGCGGGCGCCACCGGCGCAGGGCCGACCAGGCACCGAGCGCGGCCAGGAAGACCATCGCCGCGCGTCCCACCCAGTCACCCCAGCGCATCACGAGCGTCATCGCCGGCTTGCGCGGCGCCACGTCGCCAATGACCAGTGTGCGTTCCCCCATGCGGCTGCCGGCCAGGACGCTGCCGCTGGCATCGATGACGGCACTGTAGCCGCTGGTGGTGACGCGGAACTGGGGCAGGCGCGTTTCAATGCTGCGAAAGGCCGCCGCGCTCTGGTGCAGCTGCGCGCCCAGTGTGCCTGCCGTGAACCAGGAATCGTTGGACATGGTCAGGATGGCCTGCGCGCCCAGGCGTGCGCCATTGATGGCCAGCGTGCTGTCGACATCGTCAAAACAGATCAAAGGCAGCACGGGAATCTCGCGCCCATCCTTGAGCAGCAGGGGAAACACGCGCGCGCCATTGCCGCTTTGCCAGTTGCCGGTCCATGGCAGGGTGCGCCGCAGCTGCGCGCTGTCGAGCCAGCGGGGAACGTATTCGGTCAGGGGGAATAATCTGGTCTTGCGGTAAAAGCCCACCAGTCCAGTGCCGGGCTGGACAAAGGCGGCGGCGTTGTATTCCCCGGCGCTGTCGCGGTCATAGGTGCCAAAGACAAAGGGCACGCCGGCGGCGCTGACAGCGTCCAGGATGGCGCGGTCAAACGCGGCTCCCGCTTCGCTGCGGGGCTGGCCGAAGGTGGTGGGATAGACGGTTTCGGACCACAGCACCGCGTCGGCCCCCTGGCGCTCGACGGCGTCATAGCTCATGGCCAAATGCGTGCCGAGCACCTCGCGCACCACGGCATAGCTGCCTTTTTCCTGGCGCTGGCGTTCGTAGTTGACGATATTGGCCTGAATCAGGCCCACGCGCAGCGGCTTGGCGTCGCTTGACGGCATGCCGGCCAGCACCAGCGCGCCATACCCGGCCAGCAGCAGCGGCACCGCGCCGGCCAGTGCCAGCGGGCGGGCGCTGGCACGCAGGCCCTGCCTGCGGCGCGCCAGCGCCGCTGCCAGCGCTTCATTGGCCAAAAGGAGCAGCAAGGTCAGGCCGGCGGGCCCGCCCAGGTCCGCTCCCTGGCGCAGCAGGCGGGCCGGATGCAGGCCGTAGCCCAGCGTGTCGCCCAGCAGCTTGGGCACCAGCCACTCCAGCCCAACCCAGGCCGCCGCTGCCGCCAGCGCCGCCAGCGCTGCGCCGTGCTGGCGCAAGGTTGCGTGGCGCACCAGCGCATAGGCCAGGAACTGTGGCTGGAACAGGGGCGCTGCCAGCAGCAGCAGGCCCAGCCCGGCCCCCGTGCCGATCTGGGCGTAGTCGCCAATGGCCATGCCGAACCAGGCAAAGCCGGCGCCGGTAAAGGCCACCGCCATGGCCCAGGCGCGCAGCAGGGCGCCAGCGACGCTCGGGCAGGTATCCAGATTGCGCAGCCACGGCACCAGAAAGACGAAGCCGAAGACCCATCCACCGCGGACATAGAGGGCAGCCAGGACGGCGCTGGCGGCAATGGCCGCGCCTGCGCGCACGGCCGGGTTCGAAAATGGAAGCATGGGATTCAGCGGCTTGGATTGTTGGGGTCGTTTGGTGGCGGGATGACGATGCGCCGGATCGGCAGCCCGGGCGGGGCCAGTTCCGGCGGCACCACGCGGTTGGCCGGCATGGCAAGGGGTTGCCCGTTGGGGCCGGTCAGCTGGAAGTCGGGCGCGAACATCAGGATCGCTTCGATGCGCTGGCCATCGTCGGTTGCCTGGTGATGGCGGACATAGCCCTTGGGCAGCGCGAAGTCTTCCGGCACGGCCAGGCCCACCAGCGGCGGACTGGTGCCCGGCGGCAGAAAGGCGCCCAGGCCCGAATGAATCCCGCGCTGGTGCAAGCCGTCGATGACCTGCGCCATGGTGGGCCGCTCGCCGCGAGCCAGGTAACTGCTCAGGTCGCGCGTCGGGTCGGCGTCGCCTTCAGGCAGCACCGGCAGCGCGCCCGGCTGCTGGCTCGGCGGCTGGCCGGCAGACTGCGGCAGGTAGGGCTCGGGAGCAGGGGCCGGCGCCGGCGGCGGTGCCGCGGCCAGTTCCGGCGCGCGCAGCGTGGGCGCCCACAGCAGCCATAAGCCCGCCGCGCCGGCCAGTGCCAGCACGATGGCAATGGCCAGGCGGGCGCGGGAAGGGCGGCCGGCTCCGTTGCCGGAACTGGCCGCTTGCTTGCGAGGTGGCGTGTTCAAAAAGCGCTTCCCCTGACTTTATGGCGCCGCCGGGTTGAAGGTGGACACGGCCCAGCCGATGCGCTCATGACCGAACTGGTTCCAGATCGGATTCTTGCCGCCGCTGATGGTGCTGTAGCGCGCCGCTCCGCTGCCGCTGGACGATCCAAACAGGCCAGCCCTGATGGTACTGCCATTGTAGGTCGGGTGGGTATCGTCGGACTGGATGTAGTCATAGCTGCTGCTGGCCGACACAAAGTGCGTGTTGGCGTCGCGCAGCGTGCCGCGCAAGGTGGCGGTAATGCGCGCCACGTAGCTCGCCTCGGTTTCACCGGCCACGTAGCGCAGGGCGTCCGAATCAATGCGTCCGTCGCCGTTGCTGTCATAGTCAGCCGCCATGTACTGGGCAAAGTTGTCGGCGCACTGGAAGCCTTTTTGGCGCGCCACATCGCACATCATGAAGTTCATGCGCGCCAGCGCCGGCAGGAACTTGTCCTGCATCTTGACGGTGGCGCCAGTGCCGGCGTCGCGGCAGGAGCTTTGCACATTGTCCGTGGCATAGCCGGGATAGTGAAGATTGGAAATGACTTTGAGCTTGACGCCCGGATAGGCGTTGGCGTTGATGAAATCCATGGCCGCCGTCACGTAGCGCTTGCAGCTGTTTTCGGCCGCCGTCAGGCCGCTGTAGTCGCAGGTCCCGGTCTGCTTCTTGAACGCCGAGCGGGCCTGCAGGCCGTCATTGCCGCACATTTCAAAGGTCACCACCCGGGTATTACTGGCCTGCATGTACGCGCGCTCGGCCACGATCTTGTTGTCGTACACATCGGCGGCAACGGCCCCGGACTTGGTGCGGCGCACGCTTTCCACGTCGGTGCCCCACTGGGCCGAGAGGTATTCGGCGTTGACCACGGGGGCGGCATACTTGGCGGCGCTGGTGACGGAACCGTTATAGCCGGCGTAGATGGAGTCGCCATAGGCCACCGTGCGGTAGCGCGTGCTGGTGCTGGCGCGGTCGATGGTCCAGGAAGCGTTTTGATTGAGGGTGCTGGCCCCTGCCGGTGCCTGCGCGAGCAGGGCCAGGGCCGGTAGCAGAACAGACAAGGAACGACGAAAGCGAATGCTCATGTAGTGTCTCCTGATTGTAATTGGCTGTTGTGGTGATCCCGGTTTCTGCGAAACCGTACTGCTCAGCCAATGTATTTCAATCTGAAAAACAATGCTAATGTTGCATTCGTGTTCAGGGAAAAACGTTTAAAAATTGCAAAACTGTTGTATGGTTGCCGCGCGCGGCCGGGCCTGGCTGCGCCAATCAGGTAGCATGGGGTGGGACAGGAAACCATGGGCGCAAGCGGCCATCACGCCTGTCGCTGCGACCGGCGTGGGCGCCAAGTGCTTGATATTGAACAGCAAAGGAGCAAAACGCGGAGGCGGTTGCGGTGACGGGCCGCAGGCCGGCCCAGGCTTGTCAGGTGATCAAGCCGGGCTGCTGCAAAGCCTTGTCATGCCGGCAAGGGCGCCTGGCAGCTCATACCGGCATGGGACTGTTGGCGTTGAGGTCCACGAAGCCGCGAATCAAACGGTAAGCCTTCCACAGCCAGACAATGCCCCACACCGCCAGCGCGATCGGAATGCCGATGAAGGTCAAAAACAGGACGCCGACCACCACCATCCACACCACATACCACCAGAACGAGCGGATCATCCAGGTGTGATGGCTGTGCACCATGGTGCCCTCGGTCTCCGCGCGCTTGCTGTAGTTGATAATGACCGGAATGATCGACAGCAGGCCCAATGAAAAGAAGAAAGTGACCGCGTGCACCAGATACAGCAGGCGGGCGGTATTCTTGGCGTCGGCAGTGCGGCCGTCGAGGACGAGTTGCTGGTTCATGATGGTTCCTTTCAAAGTTGGCGCATGCGGCTGTATGCCGTTGACGCCTTGCATTCTGATTCCCGCACCCCCTTGACGCAACGGCAATAAAGTTCGCGTTTAACCGCGCGCGGCGCGCCGCCGGTCCGGGATGGCGCCATCGTAGACGGCGGCCGATGGCTTGCGGATCTTGCCTGGCGGGCGGGAAAATATTTCCTGGGTGAGACTGTCCGGCAGCCCCGCCTCGCCGGCGTAGCGCTGGGCGGCATGTTGCTGGAAAGCGGCCCGGGTCAGCACTGCAATATCCACCAGTTCGGCCGTCTTTTGATCAGTTCTGCGATTCATAGGCTTGTGCAATCTGAACGCGGCCCGGCAACCGGCGCGCCCGTATCAGTACGAGTCCCGATTATGCAGGCAGGCAGGCCTTGGCAGTGTTGGACACCTCACTTATGGCCGATACTGCAGGCACGCCTGACATGGCCGGGGGCGCCGCATCAGTGACTGGTGGCCCCTGCCGGCAGTGCAGCCGCGGCCAGGCGCAAGATATCGTCCACGGCCGAGAGCTGGGTAGGCTTGGTCAGATGGTGGTCAAAGCCGGCCTCGCGCGTGCGGGCGCGGTCTTCTTCCGATCCCCAGCCCGTCAGGGCAACCAGGCGCACGTCCGCCAGCGCCGGTACGCCGCGCATCTCGCGCGCCACTTCCAGGCCCGTCAGGCCGGGCATGCCGATGTCGAGGAAGGCGATGTCGGGGCGCTGGGCAATGGCCCGGGTGAGGGCGGCATGGCCGTCATGCACCACCGTCACGCTGTGGCCGCGCAGCTCGAGCAAGGTGGCCAGGATGTCGGCCGCGTCGATATTGTCGTCGGCCACCAGGATCTCGAAGCAGTGCCCCGGGCCCTCGTCGGCGCAGCCCTGGGTCGGGGCCGGGGCCGCAGCGGCGCCGGCAGCGAGCGGCAGCGTGATCTCGAAGGCCGTGCCCAGGTCCTTGCCGGCGCTGCGGGCCTGCACCCGGCCACCGTGCAGCTCGGCCAGCTGGCGCACGATCGACAGGCCGATGCCCAGTCCGCCCTGGGCACGGCCCAGGTTGCGGCTGACCTGGCTGAACATGTCAAATACCGACGGCAAGGCTTCTTCGGGGATGCCCACGCCATTGTCGGTGACGGTAATGCACACCGCGTCGCCATCGCGCCTGGCCGAGATGGCAATCTCGCCGCCTTCGGGCGTGTACTTGGCGGCATTGGTCAGGAGGTTGCCCGCCACCTGGGCAATGCGCACCGGGTCGGCATAAATCAGCAGGTCTTCTTCAGGCAGGCTGGCCTGCAGGCGGTGGCGGCTGCTGGTCATGAGCGGCATGCTTGCCTCGATGGCGGTGGTGAGCACATCCTGCAGGCGCACCGTGTCCTTCTTCAATTCGATCTTGCCGCTGGTGATGCGCGCCACGTCCAGCAGGTCATCGATCAGGTGCACCATGTGGCTGACCTGGCGCCGCATCATGTCCGACACGCGCAGCACCGTGGCCGGATTTTCCGCACTGAGGCGGATCACTTCCAGGCCGCTGCGGATCGGCGCCAGCGGGTTGCGCAGCTCGTGCGCCAGCACCGCCAGGAATTCGCTCTTGCGCCGGCTCGCTTCCGACAGTTCGGCTGCCAGGCGGCGCAGGTCTTCGTCAGCCTTGCGACGCGCGGTGATGTCGGAAAACAGCAGGGCCACGATGCGGCTGCCCGGCTCACCCAGGCGCGTGGCATACACGTCGAACCAGCGACCCATGGCGCGCGCTTCCTCCACGAAGCGTATCGCCTCGCCGCTTTCGGCGACCCGGGCGTAGCGTTCCACCCAGCCGTGGTCAAGCTCGGGCACCAGTTCGTAAATCGTCTTGCCCACCGCATCCTGGCCCAGGCCCGTCTGCTTGGAAAACACGGGATTGACTTCGATGAAGCGGTAGTCGGCCGCCTGGTCGTTGGCATCGTACAGGATCTCGATCAGGCAGTAGCCTTCATCCATGGACGCGATCAGCTGGCGATAGCGCTCATCCGACAAGCGCGCCGCTTCCTCGTAGCGCTTGCGTTCGGTAATGTCGATGCCATGGACCATGATGCCGCTGATCTCGCCATCGGTATTGCGCAGCGCCACGTAGACAAAATCGAGCAGGCGCTCGTCAAACCTGCCATCGCTTTGGCGCACCGATACCGGCACGCTGTTGCCGACGTAAGACTGGCCGGTGCGAAACACATTGTCGAGCAGCGCGATGAAGCCCTGAGAAGCCACTTCGGGCAGCACCTCGCGCACCGGGCGGCCGAGGATGGCCGCACTCTTGCCGATCAGCTGGTAATAGCGCTCGTTGGCCATCTCGAACACATGGTCCGGTCCCTGGAGCGTGCACATGAAGGCCGGAGCCTGGTGGAAAATGCTCTGCAGGCGCGAGCTGAGCACCTCGGACTCCTTGAGCAGGCGTTCGCGCTCGATTTCGCCCAGCATGCGCGCGGTGGCGTCGCTGAAAATCTTCACCAGCGACTGCGCGGCGCCGGCATCGTCGCGCACGGCAATGGTCACGCCGTCGGCGTAAAAGCGCTTGCCATCCTGGCGCTGGTGCCAGCGCCGGTCCGGGGCGCGGCCGGTGGCCAGGGCCATGGCCCGTTCCAGCGCCGGCTGGCCGGCGGCCCGGTCTTCTTCGCTAAACAGGAGCGCAATGTCCTGGCCGCAAATCTCGCCCGCTTCCCAGCCCGTGATGCGGGCCGCCGCGCCGCTCCAGTCCGTCACCAGGCCTTCGGGCGTCATTTCAATGAAGGCATACTCCTTGGCGTTTTCCAGGATCAGGCGGGTGCGCTCGTTGCTGGCCTTGATCTGGGCCGCATGCAGGGCTTGCTGCATTTCTTCGATCTGGCGGTTCTTGACGTGCAGCTCGACAAAGAAGCGCACCTTCGAAACCAGGATGATGGGATTGATGGGCTTGGACAGATAATCCACGGCCCCCACGGCGTACGCCTTTTCGATCGGGAATTCACGGGGATCGGACGCCGTCACGAAAATGATGGGCAGGCTGCGCGAGCGCCGCCGCTCGCGGATCAGTTCGGCCACTTCCATGCCATCCATGGTCGGCATCTGCAAGTCCATCAGCACCACGGCAAACTCGCTGTGGAGCAGGTGGCGCAGCGCTTCGCGCCCCGAGTTGGCGCGCACCACACGGCAGCCGAGCGGTGCCAGCATCACTTCCAGGGCAAGAAGATTGGCCGGTTCGTCATCGACGATCAATACCTGGGTTTGCTGCATGCGCACTTTCTAGGGCAGGTGCGGTGAATACCTGGCTAATGGGGTTGGACGGGACGCCATTGTAGTCCGTCTGGCAATTATTGTCGCCGGGGATGGTTTCAAGAGGACGCCTGCTGCTGCAGCCGCTTGACACACCTGTCCTCCTACCCGGGGCGCAGCAGCGACGAGTGGCCGCCCAGGGCCAGCGGCAAGGCCCGCGCCCAGCGGTTGGACGAGAGCGAAAAGGTGAGCGAGCGCACCTGGTGGTACCAGCCCGCCGGCACATACAGCATGTCGCCGGGATGGACGATCACTTCGACCAGCGCGGCGTGGCGGGCCAGCGGAAAGCGCGCGTAGTCGGGCGCTTCCGGGTCGAAGGGCGAACCGAACAGGATGGCATTGGCCTGGCGCGGGTACAGGAACTGATCGTGGTGGGGTGGCGCCAGGAAGATGCGCTTGCTGCCCCACACCTGCGCGAAGATATTGTCGTCGTAATCGCAGTGCAGGGGCGTGACGGTGCCGGCGGGGCCCACCCAGAAACGGGGCGGGCCCATCTTGTCGAACCACGATGGCCAGTGGCACAGGGCATTTAACTGGCGCAGTTCCAGGTTGCCCAGGTAAGGAGGCAGGGCCTGGCTGCCGGCGTCAAGCAGGTCCAGGTAGGCCGCCATCGTCATGTCCTGCATGGCGCGGTCGGGCGCGAAGGCGGTATGGATGTAGTCGCCCACGCGGGCGCGTACCGGCAGGTGCCCAAAGCGCTCGCGCAGGCTGGCCGGCCCCAGCGCCGACAGCGGCCAGCGCTGCACCAGTCCCGTGACCAAAAACGGCAGGCCGCGCGCGGCGCGGGCCCGGAACGCATCCCCGTCCGGCGCCTTGACGCGCTCGAGCTCGCTGATGGGGGGCAAGTCGCGCGCCGCATGCCGGATCGCCTGGCGCATGGCCTCGATCGAGCTCACGCCCCGCACCTGCGCATCCCTGTCCTCGCGCGCAGCCTTGCGCGCCGCGTCCTGCTCCGGCGTGGCCGCCGGCTCCGGGCGCGGGGGCAGCCGCGGGGCTGCGGGGGCCGGGCCGTGGGGCCTGTCGGTGTTGTCAATGCCCATCCAATTGCTCCTTCCGTTTGCTTCGGCATGCTGGTTTTACGGCGTGACAGCATAGCGCATGGCCGCGCGCCGGGCCAGATGCGGCCTGATCACGCACGTCAACCCGTCATGATCCATGGTGAACCTGGACTGTGGCATCGACAAATGCTCCTTTTATTGCAGAGCACGTTAAAAAAATTCTCCTGGAAATGTTGCAGACCGTTGTATTTCGAGAATTGTCTCTTATAAAATTTATATTGAACGGCTGAGAAGCGTAGTATCGAATTTGCATAAAAATGCAAAGGCCTGGTTCAGGCTTCTCTAAACCAAAAGCAGCATATCCAAGGGATGATCCATGAAAAAATTACTAAAGAGTTCGCTTTGTTGTATTGCTTTGGTGGCATCAACTGTGCACGCAGGTGAAGTCGGTACGGCAACAAGGGAGGATGTGACACTGGCCACCGAGGCTGCCGACTTCTTCCAGTATGCAGACGGCGTCAATCCACAGGGAAATGCAGGGTCAACAGGCTTTGACGGCGCCTTTGACGCCTACGGGGACGGTGCATGGCAAAAGATGGCCAAGGTAACGCAGGCCGGCGACGCCTATCCCCTGACCTATGAGGCGTCCGACTTCCTGGGCAAGTTCAGCTTTACGTTCACCCTTGTCGATGGCAAGAACGGCACCTGGTCGATCACCAACACGGACCTGCTCAATGATTTGACGCTGGACCTGGTATTTGCCATGCACGTGGGCGGCGGCAGCGGCGCCTGGCTGTTTGACGACCAGTTCATCGCGTCCGGCCAGACGCTGCAAGGCACCTGGGTGCAGAACATGGTCAATGGACGTCAGCAACGTGTCACTGATTTTTCCAACCTGACCTTCTTCGGACGCGACCTGGTGCCCAGCATTCCCATTGTCGACGTTCCCGAGCCGGCAACCTTTGCCACGCTGGCCCTGGGTTTTGGCCTGATGGGTCTGGCACGCCGGCGCAGGCAGACGTAAGCTTTTTCCGGGCTTCCCGCACGGCCGGCTCCACAACAGCCGGCTTTTTTTTGCCTGATGACGCTACAGGGCAACCGTGCGGTTGCGGCCTGCTGCCTTGGCAGCGTACAGGGCGCGGTCGGCGCGCTCGATCATGTCGTCAACCTGCTCGCCGCTGCGGTAGCGCGTCATGCCGGCGGAAAAGGCCACGCGCAGCTGCGGCGCCTGCGCGCTGGCCTCGGTCTCGACCAGGGCAGCCCTGAGGCGCTCGATGCCGATGTTGGGGTCGCCCGGCGGTGACGCCGGCAACAGCATCAGGAACTCTTCGCCACCCCAGCGCGCCACCATGTCGGTGCTGCGCAGCTGGGCGCGGGCCTGGCCGGCAAAGCATACCAGCGCCTCGTCGCCCACCCGGTGGCCGTAGGTATCGTTGACCTTCTTGAAGTGATCGATATCGGCCAGCGCCACGAAAAAACCCGGCCCGCCCCGGGCCTGGCGCGCGATATGTTCGTCGAGCAGGCCAAGCATGCGGCGCCGGTTGGGAAGGCCAGTCAATTCGTCGTGGGTGGCCACTTTCTGGATATGTTCCAGGGCCGATTCGAGCGCCACTTTCTGGCTGCGCAGGCGGTCGCGCATGCGCGAGAGCTGGACCGAGAGCGTGGAAATGACGGGCAGCACGGTGGCCATCATGGCAAAGTAAATCAGTTCCAGCCGGGCAGGGTAGAACGCAGGATCGGCATGCGCGCACCAGGCCATGACGGCGCCCATCATGGCACTGGTATAAAACATGAGCAGCCGGACATTGCGCGGACCCATGTCGAACATCCCGAAAAACATCACCATGGCCAGGAAGATGAGATTGGCGGCATGGGCCGGACCGCTGACGGCGTAGGCAATGCCAATCAGGCTCTGGGCCACGAGCGCTTGCGGCAGGGCCAGCGAGGGCTCGGCAAAACGCAGGTTCAGGCCACTGCGAACCATGGCATAGAAGCTTAGCGCCGTGAGCGCGCACAGCAGACCGAGCACCTTGACCGCGCCGGCCTCAAAAACCTCGAACACCACGCCGTAGCCCAGCAGGGCCAGGCAGACGGTGTACATGGCCGCCGTCATCAGTACCATCGTCACGCGGCGGCGCTGGCGAAAGTCGTCGGTAAGGACCAGCGTGGCAATGCGGCCAAGCGCGGCAGGCCACCGGCGTTGGGTGCTGGTCGTCGCTGGAGGGGTGGTCATGAGGGGGAAATGTCAGGGCATGAAAGCGTTTGCCCATTATGCGGCAAAGAAACGTGCCGGCCCAGTCTTTCGCCCCTGCCGACGGGGCGTTGTGGCGCCGCGGCGTAAAAGTTACCGGCGCGCACACACGGGGGATTCTTTCTGGTATATTCTATTTCTACAAGGCAAAATTCCAGGCACTGTGCCGGCGTGCCTGCCGACGGCCAACACCCGGGCGCGCGGCCCGGGCTGTTGTGCTGAACGATCAGCGGCGCTGCAGCCGCCATTGCTGGTTGGCGGCGTTATTGACGGGATACTGGATGACCTGGGCGCCGTCGGCCTGGTTGGACGCCTTGACGTCCAGCACCATGCCGCTTAACTGGTTGGCCACCGTGTAATAGCCGGCGGCCGGGCTCGCAAAGCGCCACTTCTGGCCCGCGCCTGCCCAGTAATCCCATTGGGCGATGTCGGTGCCGGCCCGGGTGGAATTGCCATAATTGTCCAGGCTGCGCCGGCTGTTGGCATTGATCACGCTGTAGTAGCCATCGCCGTGTCCCATCACATACCAGGACTGGTGCTTGCCGCCGTTATCGGTGAACTGCTGCGCCAGCGCGCCGTTGGATGTGGAGGCGCCGGCAATCGTGAGCGCCTTGCCATTTAAGCGCGACTTGAAGGCATACAGGCCGTCGCTGATGCCGCCGCAGCCGGCAAAGCTGCTGAAGTTGCGGTTGAGTACCGGCCAGTCGCCGCTGTAGCTCATCTTGTGGAATTGCAGCTTGGCATTGCCGTTGTCGTTCAGGTCATAGTAGTGGGTGGAGACGAAATTGCAGCCATCCTGCTTGAGGACGCCCACATGGCCGGGGCCCTTGAAGCGCCCGTCCACGTTGGCCATGACGGTGCGTGTACCGGAGTAGGGCCCGGTGACGCTGGTGGCGCGCTGCACTTCGACCGAGTAGGTGCTGTTGACGCCATCGCAGCATTTGCCGCGGTTGACGAACAGGTAGTAGTAGCCGCCGTTGCGCACGATATAGGGCGCTTCGATGTCGGTGTGGCCACCGGCCCAGATCTTGGTCACCGGACTGGCAAGCTTGCCCGTGGCCTGGTTGATTTCGGCCACGCCAATCCCGCCGAACCACGAGCCATAGCTCATGTAGACCTTGCCGTCGTGGTCGCGAAACAGGGCCGCGTCGATGGCATTGATTTCGGAGCGCCCGCCAAACGACTCCACCACGATGCCCAGGTCTTGCCAGTTGGGGTTTTTCAGCGACGCCGAGCGCGCCACGCCGATGGCCGACGTGGAGGTGCCGAAGGTGGAAACGGAGTAGTACATGTAGTAGTAGCCGTTCATGTGGATCAGGTCCGGTGCCCAAAACGATCCCTTGAAGTCGGGGATCTTGGTCTTGATCCACGCCGGCCAGCTGCCAAACACCGGCGCCGGGCCACCGGTCCAGGTGACCAGGTCTTTCGAGGTCGAATACCAGATGCCGGTGCCGGTCGTGAAGTTGAAGTAGGTGTCGCCATCCTTGGTGATGGTGCCCGGATCATGCGCGTTCTGCAGTCCGGCAAGGTTGACGGCCGATGCCGGAAGCGCGGACAGCGCAAGGCAGCTTGCGAATACAAGGTTTTTCATAAGTCTCCTGACGATGGTTTTTTTTATGGGTGCAGCAGGAGAGAGCTTAGGAGCTTGTCAAGACTTTCACCAATGAATTTTTTTAAGGCTGCGATACCCGTTTTGGTATCGCAGGCAAACGAGTTCAGGGTGCCAGTTTGCCCGCCCACAGTTTTTCAATCAGCGCCGTGGGCCAGCCCTGGCGCTCTTCCGGGCCGCTGACGCAATCGTCCTCGGCATCGGCAAGATTGAGCAGCTCGGGCGGCAGGGCACGGGCCGAGGCTGTGCAATAAAACGTGCGTACAACGGGACGTGTGTAGCTGTGCTTGTTTTGTTCCACCACCACGGCCAGGCGCGCCGATTTGAGCCGCACCAGCGAGCCGGTCGGATAGATTCCTACCACTTCGATGAACGAAGCGAGCACCTTGGGGTCAAAATGGCCTTTCCAGGAAATCATTTTGGCCAGCGCATCGGCCGGATCCCAGCCGCGCTTGTAGGGCCGGTCGGAAGTGACGGCATCGTAGACGTCACACACGGCGCTCATGCGCGCCAGGAGGGCGATCTCCTGGCCTGACTGGCCAGCCGGATAGCCGTTTCCATCCATCCGTTCGTGGTGGTGCAGGCACGCCTGACGCACCTGCTCGCTCACGCCCCCGTGCAGCAAGGCGGCATAGGCATGCTCGGGATGGCGCTTGACGGTGGCAAACTCCTCATCGTCGAGCGCGCCCGGCTTGTTCAGGATATCAAGGGGAATCTTGGCCTTGCCGATATCATGCAACAGGCCGCTCAGGCCCGCTTCGCGCACATCGGCCTCGGTCAACTTCATGGCCTTGGCCAGCGCCACCATGAGGGCGCACACGGCCACTGAATGCATGTAGGTATAGTCGTCATCGCTCTTCAGGCGCGCCAGGCTGATCAGGGCGCCTGGATGGCGCTCGACCGAGCCGACGATATCGTCCACCAGGCCGGCGCACACGTCCAGATCCACCACCTTGCCCAATCTTGCCTGGGAAAACATGGCAACGATGGCGTGGCGCGCGGTGCCGCACAACTTGGCGGCATTGCGCAGCTCATCGTCCATGCTGAGCGGCGCATGCAGGCTTTGGCGGGTTTTCTGACGATTGGTGACCAGGTGGGGCGTGCCGCGCACGGCCGGCAGCACCGGCGCCGGACCAGCCACATCGCGGCCAAGACTGACATCGATCCAGCATTCCTTGACCCCGCTCGCGCGCGCCGCGGCGAGGTCGGCCGGATTGTCGAGCAAAAAACGCGAGGTCCAGAACGGATTGGACAGCCAGGCGCCCTCGAAGCGCACCAGGAACATGCCTAGCTGAAGCTGCTTGACCCGAATTTTTTTGACGCGCTCTGCCACGGTGTAATGCCCACAATGTCGGGCCCTTGTTTCACGGCGCAACGTGCGCCATGAATCGGACCTTGGCGACAGCTTGACGGTTGCTGAGGTGCAAGTCAAGTCCGCAAAGCAACATTTCGTGTTATAAGTGAAACAAAACAACAGCAATGCGCACCCCGCACCCCGCGATGCACTTTAAGCGGCCAGGCTGGCGTTGACGATCAGGTCCAGCTTTTCCTGGTCGATGGCAAAGTTACGAATGCCTTCAGCGAGCTTCTCGGTGGCCATGGCATCCTGGTTCAGCTGCCAACGGAAGGCGCTTTCCGTCAGCGCCGCCGGGCGCGCCTGGGCTGCCTGTTCGGCGTGCAGCTTGCGCGCCAAAGGCCCCGTCTGGGCAGCGAGCTGATCGAGCAGGGCAGGGGCGATGGTCAGGCGGTCACAGCCGGCGAGCGACTGGATTTCCCCGATGTTGCGAAAGCTCGCGCCCATGACCACGGTGGCGAAGCCGCTGCGCTTGTAAAAGTCGTAGATCTGGCTCACCGAGATCACGCCCGGGTCCTTCGCGCCGGCGAAATCGGCGTCCGGCGTTTTCGCCTTGTGCCAGTCCAGGATGCGGCCGACGAAAGGCGAAATGAGGTACACGCCCGCTTCCGCGCAGGCCTGGGCCTGGCACATCGCAAAGAGCAGCGTCAGGTTGCACTGCACGCCTTCGCTTTCCAGCACGCGCGCGGCGGCAATGCCTTCCCAGGTCGAGGCGATCTTGATCAGAATGCGCTCGCGCGGCACGCCTGCTTCCTGGTACATGGCCACCAGTTCGCGCGCCTTGGCCAGCGTGGCATCGGTGTCGAACGACAGGCGCGCATCGACTTCGGTGGAAACGCGGCCCGGGACGTGCTTGAGGATTTCCGTGCCCAGGATGACGGCCAGCTTGGCCGTTGCGCCTTCGAGCTGCTGTTCGGGCGGGCGGTTGGCGCGTGCCCACGCCACCGCCTGGGCCAGCAGGCCCTGGTAGCGCTCCAGGCGGATGGCCTGCAGCACCAGCGAAGGATTGGTAGTGGCATCCTGGGGCGCAAACTGGGCGATGCTGTCGACATCGCCGCTGTCGACCACCACGGTGGTCATGCTCTTGAGTTGTTCTAGTTGGTTGGACATGGGCAGCTTGTAGGTACTTGGTAAAAGGGTTAGCGGAAGTAGTCGTTTTCCACGCCATGCACGGCCAGCACATCCACGCCCGCCATGCCGGCGCTGGCGGCAGCCTGCAGGCCGAGCGCGGAGTCTTCAAACACCACGCAGCGTGCCGGCGCGGCGCCCAGCAGTTCGGCGCAGCGCAGGAAGGTGTCGGGCGCCGGCTTGGGATGGCGCACCTGGTCGGCGCCCACCACATGGTCAAAGTAGCCATCGAGCCCGCACAGGGCCAGGATCTGGCGCGCTTCGCCGGTGTAGGCGCCGGTGCCCACGGCCATCGGCGTGGCGCCGTGATACTGCCTGACCACGCCGGCGAGCGCCGTGGCCTTGACGTGGCGCGCCATATGCTCGCGCACGAACGCTTCCTTGAAGCTGTTCATGGCCTCAAGCGGGGTGTCCACGCGGCAGCCGAAATGGCCGATCAGGTGTTCCAGGGTGCCGATGGTGGGTACCCCGGCCAGGGAACGCATCAGCGGCGCATCGAGCGGGATGCCATAGCGTTCAAGCGTGGCGCGCCACGCCAGTTCATGCAGCTGGCCGCTGTCGACCAGCGTGCCGTCCATGTCGAAAATGAGCGCTGAATAGTGTCCGTACATGCGCCTTATACGCCGTCCTTCAGATGATAGTAGGCGGCATTGTGGCGCAACTCCGTCTTCAGGCCGCGCACGCTGGTGTCCGCGCCGATGACCACCGCTTCGATGCCGGCAATGTCGGCCCAGTCCAGCGCTTCCTCGGCCGTGATGCCTTGCGTGTAGGTGCTGTGATGGGCGCCGCCGGCATGGATCCACGCCGCTGCCGCCACCTGCAGGTTGGGACGCGGCTCCCACAGTGCCTTGGCCACCGGCAGCTTGGGCAGCTCCTGCTGCGGCGCCACCGTGTCCACTTCGCTGATGATCATGCGGAAGCGCTGGCCAAGGTCCACCAGCGAGATGCACAGTGCGGGACCGGCCTTGCCGGTAAACAGCAGGCGTGCGATGTCGTTGCGGCAGCCGATGGTGTGCAGGTGCACTTCCAGTGTCGGCTTGTCGGCAGCGATCGAGGGGCACACTTCCAGCATGTGCGCGCCCAGCACCTGGTCGGTGGCGCCAAAGTGGTAGGTGTAGTCTTCCATGAACGAGGAGCCGCCCGGACGGCCCTGCGACATCACCTTGGCGATGCGGACCATGGCCGCGGTCTTCCAGTCGCCTTCGCCGCCGTAGCCGTAGCCCTGCGCCATCAGGCGCTGGGTGGCCAGGCCCGGCAGGTTGGTCAAGCCGGTCAGGTTTTCAAAGCAGTTGGTAAAGGCGCCAAAGCCGCCTTCGGTCAGGAAGGAGAGCATGCCCAGTTCCAGGCGCGCTTCGTTCTTGAGCATCTGGAACTGGTGCTGGTCGCTGAGCACCGATGGCGCGATGTCATAGGCTTGCTTGTAGACTTCGATCTGGCTGGCCACCTGCTCGTCGGTGACCGCGTCCACCACTTTCTGCAGGTCGCCCAGGCCATAGGCGTGTACCTCGTAGCCAAACTGGATTTGCGCGGCGACCTTGTCGCCGTCGGTCACGGCCACCTGGCGCATGTTGTCGCCAAAGCGCGCCACGCGCAGGTTGCGGCTCTCGTGCCAGCCCATGGCCACGCGGCACCAGCTGTCAATTTCCAGCTGTACCGCCGGTGCGGCCCAGTGGCCCACCACCACCTTGCGCTCCTGCTTCAGGCGCGTGCTGACGTGGCCGAATTCACGGTCGCCGTGCGCGCTCTGGTTCAGGTTCATGAAGTGCATGTCGATGTCGGCAAAGGGCAGCTCGGCATTGAACTGGGTGTGCAGGTGCATATAGGGCTTGGACAGCACCGACAGGCCAGCGATCCACATCTTCGCCGGCGAAAAGGTATGCATCCACAGGATCAGGCCAACGCAGTTGGGATCACTGTTGGCAGCCTGGCACACCGACAGGATTTCGCCCGGTGACTTCACCACGTCCCTGGCCACGATCCTGATCGGGATGTTGCGCGACTCGGTCAGCGCGGCGGCGATCTGGCCGCTGTTGGCAGCGACCTGCTGCAACACACCGGGGCCATACAGATGCTGCGATCCTGTCACCAGCCAGACTTCTTTTTCGCCGTAGGTTTTCATGTTGGGTTCCTTGAAGATAGTTATAAGTGATATTGTTATTTCTGGCCGTAGTAGGCGTTCTTGCCGTGCTTGCGCAGGTAGTGCTTGTCCGTGATGGCCTGCTTGAGCGGGCCGGTATCGGCCCTCAGGGTGCGCGTGAGATAAGCCATGCGCGCAATCTCTTCCAGGATCACGGCGTGGGACACGGCATCGTGCGCATTGCGTCCCCACGTGAAAGGTGCGTGGCCGGCAACGATCACCATCGGCGCCTCCATCGGATTGCGCCCGCGGTAGCACTCGGTGATCTGCACGCCGGTTTCTTCTTCATAGTCGCGCGCGATCTGCTCGTCGGTCATCAGGGCGGTGCACGGAATGTCCCCATAGGCGTAGTCGGCGTGGGTGGTGCCGAAGCAGGGAATGGCCTGCTGCGTCTGCGCCCACGCAGTGGCGTAGGTGGAATGGGTGTGCGTGACGCCGCCAATGGTATCGAAATGGCGGTACAGGTGCGTGTGGGTCTTGGTGTCGGAAGAAGGGCGCAGGCGGCTGTCGACCACGCGGTTTTCCAGGTCTACCAGGACCATGTCTTCGGCGCGCAGCTGGTCGTAGGCGACCCCGCTTGGCTTGATGGCGATGATGCCGGCGGCGCGGTCGATCTGCGACACATTGCCCCAGGTGAGTACCACCAGTTTGCGCAGGTGCAGTTCCATATTGGCTTCGTACACCTGGCGCTTGAGTTCAAGGTGGCTCATCGCACGCCGCCTTCCACGTATGCGCCCAGGGCCAGGTACTGGCGATACAGGGCGTCGTACCGGGCCGCAGCCGCAGGGTCGGGACGGTAGGTCTTGCACACCGGGGAAGCCAGGGCCTGCTGGGCGCTGGCCACGTCCGCGTAGACGCCGCCGACGGTGGCGGCAAAGATGGCAGCGCCCAGGGCGCAGCTTTGTTCGCTCTCGAGCACATCGACCTGGCAGTTCCAGACGTCGGCGCACAGCTGCACGATGAAATCGGACTTTTTCGAAATGCCGCCGATGACGACGACCGAATCGACCGCCACCCCTTCGGCCCGGAAGCGCTCGATGATGGCGCGCGCGCCAAAGGCGGTCGCTTCCACCAGGGCGCGGAAGACCTCCGGCGCGCCGCTGCCCATGGTCAGGCCGCTGATGGCCATCGACAGGCGCTGGTCGGCGTCCGGCGTGCGGCGGCCGTTGACCCAGTCCAGCGCGGTGATGCCCCCGGCGCCGGGCGCCAGCTTGCTGGCCGCCTCGCCCAGTGCGGCCAGGGTGCGCTCTTCAATTTCGGCCTGCAAGGCGGCCTTGCTTGCCTCGTCCAGCAGCGCGCTTGACGCAATCAGGTTGGCCAGCGGCCAGTTGACGAGGGACTTGAACCAGGCATACAGGTCGCCAAAGGCCGACTGTCCTGCCTCCAGGCCGACCATGCCCGGCACCACCGAGCCGTCCACCTGGCCGCAGATGCCGCGGATCGCCTTGTCGTTGATGTCGCTGTAGCTGGCCACCGTGATGTCGCAGGTGGAGGTCCCCATGATCTTGGTAAGCACGCCCGGCTTCACGTTGGCCGCCACGGCGCCCATGTGGCAGTCGAAGGCGCCAAAGCCGACCGGCGTGCCTTCGGGCAGGCCGAGGCGCTCGGCCCACTCGCGCGTGATGCGCCCGCACAGCTGGTCGGCCGAGAAGGTTTGCGCCGGCAGGCGGTCGCGCAGGCCGTCAAGGAGGGGATCGATGGCGGTGAAGAATTCATTGGGCGGATAGCCGCCCCAGCTCTCGTGCCACATCAGTTTGTGGCCGGTGGCGCAGCGGCCCATGCGCAGGCGCGAGGGGTGGGTGGTGCCGGTGATGACGGCGCTGATCCAGTCGCAATGCTCGACCCAGGTGTGCGCGGCGGCGGCAACGGCTGCGTCTTCACGCAGCACGTGCAGCACCTTGGCCCAGTACCATTCGGATGAATAAATCCCGCCCATGTAGCGCAGGTAGGGCGTGTACGAGGCGCTGGCGGCAGCGGTGATCTGCTCCGCTTCCACGATGGCAGTGTGATCCTTCCACAGCACGAACATGGCGTTGGGATTGTCCGCAAACTCGCTCTTGAGCGACAGCGCCACGCCGTCGGCGTCAAGGGCGATGGGGGTGGAACCGGTGGTGTCGAAGCTCACGCCAATGACTTCGCTGGCCGCCCCCGCGGGTGCGCGCTGCCACAGGCCGGCCAGCACCTGTTCCAAACTCTCCAGGTAGTCAAGCGGATGCTGGCGGAAGCGGTTGCTGGCAGGGTGGCAGTAGAGGCCCTGCTTCCAGCGGGGGAATTCAATCACATGGCTGGCCACTTCGGTGCCGGCGTGGGCATCAACCAGCAGGGCGCGAACGGAATCGGATCCATAGTCCAGACCGAGGGCATAGGACGTCATAACTCTACCTTCTCTTTACACGTTATAGGAATTGCAAAATCAGTGTAAAGCGATTGATGATCCCCATCTAATCAAAAAATTTCTCTTATCGATACGTTTTTGGATATCTCTTCGTAGAGGCTTACCTCCAGAAAATAAATCTTGAGGAAGCCAACGTGTAAAATCGCCAAGTCAAGTTTGAAAACTTGTGTTTAGAGGTGGAAACATATGATGGATTCCTTCGCGCGCTATCCCAGCCTTGCTGGCAAAGTGGTGTTTGTGACGGGCGGCGGCTCGGGCATCGGGGCCGATATTGTGGTGGCCTATGCACGCCAGGGTGCGCTGGTGGCGTTTGCCGACCGTGATCGCGACGCCTCCCTGGGCCTGGTGGCTGCACTCGAGGCCGAAGAGGTTCAGACGCCACTGTTCATCGAGTGCGACCTGACCGATATGGACCGGCTCAAGGCAGCCATTGCGCAAGCGGTGAGCCGCTTCGGCGACATCGACATCCTGGTCAACAACACGGCCAGCGATGCCCGCCACGCATTTTCGGCGGTCACCCCGGAACACTTCGATGCTGCCGTGGCGATCAACCTGAAAGTGGCCTTCTTCGCGTCCCAGGCAGTCGTGGACGGCATGGTGCGCAAGGGCGGGGGATCGATCATCAATCTTGGCTCCTGCAGCTACAGGAAACGCATCGGCGGCTACGCCGCTTACGCCACGCTCAAGGCTTCCGTCATTGGTCTGACGCGCAGCCTGGCGCGCGAATTCGGTCCCGGCATGGTGCGCGTCAATACGCTCACGCCCGGCTGGGTCATGACACCGCGCCAGCTGGCCCAGGTCATCGACGCCGAGGCGGGGCGCCAGCTCGACGCCGATCAATGTCTCCCAGGCAGGCTGGTAGGCACCGACATTGCCAACATGGCATTGTTCCTGGGCGCTGCAGACAGCCGCATGGTCACTGCCCAGGAGTTCGTGGTGGACGCCGGCTGGTCCTGAAAAATTAACAGGAAATAAATTCTTGTATCGTAATCGCAACGATTCGCGTCGAAAATTCCCCTCAACAATTAATGTTCTATGGAACGATTGAGTCCGACGAGATAATCAGATTTCTCATAGTAAGTACAGCCATTTTCTGGACAAAAAAACGGTGTTTCAGCGGCCGGTGCCATGCAAGCTTAGATATCTTTTTCGATATCAAAAACCGGAAAAAATTGATTGGATTGTATTTTTACATGCCCCTAACATGATTTCTCAGCATGTCATTGCATGCCAGTTGATTCACCAAAATAACTAGAACGCCCCAGGAGATATATGAAGATTTCTGCCAGTGCCGCAGCGTCGGCCATGCCTTGCCAAAGCCCATCGCTCAAGACCCTCGTGGTGACCCTCGCCGGTGCCGGACTCATCGGTAGCGCTTCCGGTGTCTGGGCCCAGGCCGCCACGCCTGCCACCCCGGCGGCAGCCGAGCCGACCGTCGTGACCGTGACCGGTGTCCGCCAGGCTGCCCGTAGCGCACAATTGATCAAGCAAAACGCCGAGCAGGTGCTCGACTCCATCGTTGCCGAAGATATCGGCAAGTTCCCGGACAAGAACGTCGCGGAAATCCTGGGCCGCGTCACCGGTGTCCAGATCCTGCGCGGCGCCGGTGAAGCCGGTACGGTTGTCATCCGCGGCCTGGGCAACGTGGGCACGCTGCTCAACGGCCGTGAAGTATTTACCGCCGCTAACCGCGGCATCGTCCTGTCCGACATTCCGGTCGCCATGCTGCAGCGTGTGGATGTCTACAAGTCGCAGGGCGCAGACATGGTCGAAGGCGGTGTCGCCGGCGTGGTGGACGTGCGTACCTTCAAACCATTCGATTTCAAGGATGACGTGATCGCCGTTGCCGCCCGCGTGGAGCACCGCGACAAGGCCGATTCCTACGATCCCAACCTGTCGATGATGGCATCGAAGCGCTGGAAGGGCGCCTACGGCGAAATCGGCGCCCTCGGTGGCCTGTCGTACCAGCGCGGCCGCTATCACGACGAAACCTCGTGGGTGTCGCCACCAATGCTCATCGATGGCGGCGTCGAAGGTGCACGCGCAGTTGGCCGCGTCATGAACACGGGCGACCGCAAGCGCCTGGCTGTCAATGGTGCCCTGCACTGGCGTCCGAGCTCGGAAGTGGAACTGTACGCTGACATTTTCAGCACCAAGATCGACCACGTTTCGCAAAGTATCTTCTTCGTCGGCGACCTGCCTATCAACAAGGGTGGCACGGTCACCACCGTCCCGGGCACCAACTACCTGCGCAGCATCTCGCACCCGGGCGCCAGCGAATTTACGCTCAGCTCCACCCAGGCCCGCGACGACCTGTCGATGGGTACCCAAAGTGCGGTGGGCGGGCGCTGGGATGTCGCGCCAACGGTGCGCGCCACGGCCGAATTCGTCCGCACGGTCAGCAACTACCGCCAGGACAACCCGATCGTCGACGTGGTCGACTTTGCAGTCAAGCCGATGGAAGCGGGTATCCGCGACGGCGGCGGCTATGTGGACTACCCCGGCTACAACATGGGCAACCCGGCCAACTGGAACCTGTTTGGCTTCTTCGACAACCACAACGATGCCAAGGGCCGTGCCAACGACCTGCGCAGCGACGTGACCTGGGATCTCGAAGAGCGTGATGGCTGGCTCAAGGAAGTGACCGGCGGTGTGCGCTTTGCCGACCGCAACGCCCGTGCGATCCGCGAACTCAATGGCTACATGCCCGCCCCAGGCGGTATTTCGGCAGCATCGCTGCCGGGCATGAGCTGCCTGTCGCCGGCCACCGGTGGCGACTACGGCATGAACCAGTTCTATGCGCCTTGCCACACCTTCCTTCTCGAGAACACCTCGGCCGTGCGCGCCGCCTTCGGCAGCCCTGGCCGCACCCCGGACGATCCGATGTCCTTCTTTGAAGCGCGTGAAAAGACGGCGGCCGTCTACGTCAAGGGCAAGTACGGCTTCAATATCGGCCCGGTACCGGTCGATGGCAATGTCGGCGTGCGCGTGGTACGCACCAACATGAGTATTGACGGTAATTCGCGCAGCGGCGACGCCCAGATCACGCCTGTCAATGTGGACACCAGCAGCACCGATGTCCTGCCAAGCATGACGCTGCGTGCCAAGTTCCGCCAGAACCTGATTGGCCGTTTCGTGGCCGGCAAGACGATTGAGCGAGCCGCCTTTGGCGACTACAACCCTGGTCTGCGCCTGTCCACCGTTACGCCGACCACCCCGGCCACTGGCAGCTCGGGCAATCCAAACCTCAAGCCGCAGGAAGGCCGCAACCTCGACCTGGCGCTGGAATGGTATTTCGCACCAACCGGTTCCATCACCGGCACCGCATTCAAGCGCGAATTCAAGAACTACATCCGCCGCAGCGGCATGGATGAAGTGCATGGCGGCGTGACCTACCGCGTGGACCGTCCGTACAACACGGTGGAGGGCGAACTGGAAGGCTTCGAACTGGCTTACCAGCAGTTCTACGAAAAGCTGCCAGGCTGGCTTGGTGGACTGGGCCTGCAGGCCAACGTGACGTACATGAAGGGTGGCCTGACCGAAGTTGACCGCGCGACCCAGCGACTGGTGACCAACGACTTCGCCGGCATGTCCAAGCTTCAGTACAACATCGTCGGCCTGTACGAGCGCGATGCCTGGTCGGCGCGCGTGGCCTACAACTGGCGCGACAAGTTCGTGGCCGAGTACGACTACCGTGCATCCGGCTTCAACCTGATGGTTGCCCCGATCAAGACGCTCGACGCTTCGCTGTCGTACAAGATCAACACGAAGGTGACGCTCACCCTCGATGGCACCAATCTGCTCGATACGCCGTACAACGACTACCACGGCGTGCCGCAGCTGGCACGTGACATCCGCCGCTTTGACCGCACCGTCGGCCTGTCGCTGCGCTGGAAGAACTAAGCCTGGCTAGTTAAGGAAAGCATCAGGAGGCGTTGCAGGGGAAATCCGGCAACGCCTTCTTGTTGTAAGGAGAGAGAAAAATGAAAACGCAAAAACTGTCAGTGCTGGAAAAGGTAGGCTTCGGCGCCGGCGACATGGCCCTGAACGTGGTGATCTCGTCGATGATGCTGATCATCACGTTCTTCTATACCGATATTTACGGACTGCGCACTGAAGACCTGGCGCTGCTGTTCGTCGCCGTCAAGGTGGTGGGCGCCGTGGCCGACCTGGTCATGGGCCAGCTCACCGACCGGTTCACCTCGCGCTTCGGGCGCTACCGTCCGTGGCTGCTGCTGCTCGCCGTCCCGTATGGCATCAGCGTGGTTTTTGTGTTCACCACCCCCGACTGGGGCTACAGCGCAAAGCTGATCTGGGCCTATGGCACCTACATCCTCATGACACTGATGACGGCGGGTGTGGGCATTCCATACATTTCACTGATCAGCGGCCTGACCAACGATCCCAAGGAACGCCTGTCGGCCAACGGCTACCGCCTGTTCTTTGCCAAGATCGGCGCCTTCATGGTCACCATCATCGTACCGATCCTGGCAACGCGCTGGGGCGACGGCGATCCGGCGGCCGGCTACCAGGCGGCCATGGCCCTCATGGCGGCGATGGGCGTGGTGCTGTTCCTGTTCTGCGTCTTTACCACCACCGAGCGCGTGATCCACGTGGTGGAAAAGCAGTCGCTCACCGAACAATTCAAGATCCTGATGCGTAACGACCAGTGGCTGGTGCTGTGCGGCGTGTGCGTGACCGGCACCATCGGCTACGTGGTGCGCGGCTCGGTCGCCATGTACTATGCCAAATACTACCTGGGCGGCGATGACGCCGTGGTCTCGGCCTTCCTGTCCATTGGCGTGGCGGCAGCGATCCTGTCGATGGTCGCCTCGACCTGGGTCACCAAGTTCTATTGCAAGGTCAAGCTGTTTCGCAATACGCAGCTGGCTGTGGCAGCGATCAGCGTGCTGATTTACTACGCTGTCAAGCCGGGCGACATCATGCTTGCCTTTGTCCTGTACTTCATCCTCTCGTTCGTGGTGGACCTGCATGCACCGGTGTTCTGGTCGGCCATCGCCGAGACCATCGACTACGGCCAGGTGAAAACCGGCAAGCGCGTCTCCGGCTTTGCCTTCGGCGGCATCTCGGTGTGCCAGAAGGCCGGCATGGCGGTGGCCGGCGGCCTGGTGGGCGTGCTGCTTACCTTCTTTAACTATCAGCCCAACGTCGCCCAGACGCCGCTGGCGCTGACCGGCATTGCGCTCATGCTGACCGTGATCCCGGGCTTCTTCCATCTGCTGATGGGCATGCTGATGTTCAAGTACCGCATCAGCGACGATTACTACGGCAACGTCAAGACCCAGCTGCGCGACAGCGGCTACCTGACTACCTGATCCTGAATACGACATCGACTTCACCATGCAAAAACTGACACCACTGATACCGCAGCGCGCCGATCCGCATATCTTTCGCCACAGCGACGGCTATTACTACTTCACCGCTTCGGTGCCGGCCTTCGACCGCATCGAACTGCGCCGCGCCGCCAGCATTGAAGCGCTGGCCGACGCCCCGACTGTCGATGTCTGGATCAAGCCCGACAGCGGCGCTTACAGTGAACTGATCTGGGCGCCGGAGCTGCACTACAACCAGGGCGCCTGGTATGTCTACTTTGCCGCCGCGCCAAGCCGCGACATCAAGGACAAGCTGTTCCAGCACCGCATGTACGCCATCCGCAATACCAGTGCCGATCCGCTGGAGGGCCAGTGGGAGTTCATGGGCCAGATCGACACCGGCATCGACACCTTCTGCCTGGACGCGACCACCTTTACCCACAAGGGCACGCTGTACTATGTATGGGCGCAGAAGGACAAGGAAATCGAGGGTAACTCGAACCTGTACATCGCTCCCATGTCCACGCCCTGGCAGCTGGCCGGCCCGCCGGTCATGCTGAGCAAGCCGGAATTCGACTGGGAGACGCGCGGCTTCTGGGTCAACGAAGGCCCGTCGGTCCTGCAGCGCAACGGCAAGGTCTTCATCAGCTACTCGGCCAGCGCCACCGACGAGAACTATGCCATGGGTCTCTTGTGGGCAGATGCAGACGCCGACATGCTCGATCCGGCCTCCTGGACCAAGTTGAAGGAACCGGTTTTGCGCAGCTGCCATGAACACGAAGTGTTCGGGCCGGGCCACAACAGCTTTACCACAGCCGCCGATGGCGAGACGGTGATGCTGGTGTACCACGCCCGCACCTACACCGAGATCGTGGGCGACCCGCTGTGGAATCCGGACCGCCACACCTACGTCAAACCGCTGCGCTGGGACGATGCGGGCATGCCCGTATTTGGCCGCGCTTCGATCGCCTGAGGCGCCAATGCTGGGCACCCATATCGACAGCGCCTCGTTCGGCACGCTGCCAGACGGCCGCGAGGCGCAGCTGTACACGCTGGTCAACCGCAACGGGCTGGTGGTCAAGATCACCAACTACGGCGGCATCATCACCGAGCTGTGTACACCGGACCGGGACGGCTTCTTCACCGACATCACCCATGGTTACGACAGTGTGGCGCCGTATGTCACCGACAGCCCGTATTTTGGCGCGCTGATTGGCCGCTTCGGTAACCGCATCGCCGGCGGACGGTTTGAACTCGACGGCCGCACGGTGCAGCTGGACGTGAACGACGGCGTCAATCACCTGCACGGCGGCACCGACGGCTTTCACAAGGTGCTGTGGAGCGCCGATCCCTTCCAGGGTGATGGATTCTGCGGGCTGCGCCTGTCGTACCTGAGCCGCGACGGCGAGCAGGGCTATCCCGGCAACCTGGCGGTGACGGTGGTGTATACGCTGAACGACCACAATGAGCTGGAAGTGGACTACCACGCCGTGACCGACCAGGCCACGCCGGTCAACCTGACGCAGCATGCGTACTTCAATCTCGCCGGCCATGGCAGCATCCTGTCGCACGAATTCGAGATTGACGCAGATGGATTTTTGCCCATCGATGGCGGCCTGATTCCCACCGGCTGCATCGCACCGGTGGAAGGCACGCCGTTCGACTTCCGCAAGCCGCGCAAGATTGGCGAGCGTATCGACGAGCCCCACGAACAGCTGGCCAATGGCAGCGGTTACGATCATAATTTCGTGCTCAATGAACGCACCAGGGCAGGGAAGAAAGCGGCCGTGACGGTACGCGATCCTTCGTCCGGCCGGGTTCTCGAATTATTCACCGACCAGCCGGGCGTGCAGCTCTACAGCGGCAACTTCCTGGATGGCTCCCTGACGGGCAAGGGCTGGAAGTATGGGCACCGGGGCGGCTTTTGCATCGAGCCGCAGCACTTCCCGGACGCGCCCAACCAGCCGCAGTTTGCCGGCACGATCCTGCGCCCGGGAGAGGAATACAAGGCATTCGCACGTCTGCGCTTCTCGGTGGACCAGGGTAGCTAGGTCCGGCGCCATTGACCGCGTGCAGGATGTCGATGCCGCCCCATGACTGGCGGGCGCCAGGCAAAGGCCGGTGCAGCCTGCGTTACGTGCGCCGCGCTCTCGCTTGGGCGAGTGTTTGCCTGGAGGTGGTTCTGGTATCCTGAGCTGCCTGGCGCTTATTTGCTAAATAGTTATGCACCGATCAGTGAGGACCATGTGGCAACGCTTTGTGCGTAGCCAAGACCAGGCGACTGGCAGCGAATGCGCCATCTCGAGCTGGCATTTTTGCGACAACCAGCATGATGCTGATGAATGCGCGCGGCTGGTCGTGGCCGGCGCTAAACGCGCTACCGCTCCTTCGCTGTGGTCCCTGGAGCATGCCAACGAGGGCCCGCCGCAAGCGGGAGACCTGCATGTCATTACCAACTGGGCTGGCATCGCACAGTGCATCATTCGCGTCACCGACGTTGAAATCATCGCCTTTGATGCCGTCTCTGAAGCACATGCGCGCGAAGAGGGCGAGGGCGATGGCACACTGGCCTGGTGGCGAGACGCTCACTGGGCGTACTACCATCGGGAACTGGCTGGCACCGGATACCATCCTCGCCGCGATATGCCCATCATGTTCACGCGCTTCGAGTGCGTGTTCCCCATCCCGACCTGATCACCAGGCGCTTACGCCTGCCGCTAGTTAGGCAACGGCCAGTGTAAATACTTTCCTCGGATCAAATGCAGCATATCGATTTTGCTATCGGTAGCACGCAAAAAGTGATTTGAAAGATATCTGTTAGCCACTTACTATCCCTCACAGACTGACGCGCCATAAGGCGTGCATTCATAAGAATAATGGGAGATGAGATGTCTGACAAAAAAATGCCGAAGCTGCGCTCGGCCGAATGGTTTGGAACCCAGGACAAGAATGGGTTCATGTATCGCAGCTGGATGAAAAACCAGGGAATTCCCGATCACGAATTCCAGGGCAAGCCCATCATCGGCATCTGCAATACGTGGTCTGAACTGACTCCCTGCAACGCCCACTTCCGCCAGCTGGCCGAATACGTCAAGCGCGGCATTCTCGAAGCGGGCGGCTTCCCGGTCGAATTCCCGGTCTTCTCCAATGGCGAGTCCAACCTGCGCCCGAGCGCGATGCTGACCCGTAACCTGGCCAGCATGGACGTCGAAGAATCCATGCGCGGCAATCCCATGGATGCCGTGGTGCTGCTGGTCGGCTGCGACAAGACCACGCCGGCGCTCCTGATGGGCGCAGCCAGCGTGGACCTGCCGACCATCGTCGTGAGCGGTGGCCCCATGCTCAACGGTAAATTGAATGGCAAGGACATCGGCTCCGGCACGGCGGTCTGGCAGCTGCACGAGCAGATGAAGGCGGGTAGCATCACGCTGCACCAGTTCATGTCCGCCGAATCGGGCATGTCGCGCTCGGCCGGTACCTGCAACACCATGGGCACTGCTTCCACCATGGCCTGCATGGCCGAAGCGCTGGGCACCTCGCTGCCACACAACGCCGCCATCCCTGCGGTCGACTCGCGCCGCTACGTACTGGCCCACATGTCGGGCATCCGCATCGTTGAAATGGTGCGCGAAGATCTGCGCCTGTCCAAGGTGCTCACACGCGAAGCGTTTGAAAATGCGATCCGCGTCAACGCCGCCATTGGCGGCTCCACCAATGCCGTGATCCACCTGAAAGCGATTGCGGGCCGCATCGGCGTGCCGCTGGAAATGGAAGACTGGACCACCATCGGGAAGGGCACACCGACCATTGTCGACCTGCTGCCATCGGGCCGCTACCTGATGGAAGAATTCTATTACGCCGGTGGCCTGCCGGGCGCCATCCGCCGCCTTGGCGAAGGCGGCCTGCTGCCGCATCCTGGCGCACTGACCGTCAATGGCCACAGCCTGTGGACCAACTGCGCCGAGGCGCCGGTCTATAACGACGAAGTGATCCGCACGCTCGAAAAGCCGCTGCTCGCCGACGGCGGCATTTGCATCTTGCGCGGCAATCTGGCGCCGCGCGGTGCGGTCCTCAAGCCATCGGCCGCTACCCCGGCACTGATGCAGCACACCGGCAGGGCAGTGGTGTTTGAAGACTTTGAGCACTACAAGGCGCGCATCGTGGACCCGGACCTGGACGTGGATGCCAACTCGATCATGGTCATGAAGAACTGCGGCCCCAAGGGCTATCCCGGCATGGCCGAAGTGGGCAACATGGGCCTTCCGCCAAAGCTGCTGGCCCAGGGCGTGACGGACATGGTGCGCATCTCCGACGCGCGCATGAGCGGCACTGCCTACGGCACCGTGGTACTGCATGTGGCACCGGAAGCGATGGCCGGCGGTCCCCTTGGCATCGTGCGCGATGGCGACATGATCACGCTTGACTGCGCCGGCGGCAAACTCAATCTGGACATCAGCGACGAAGAAATGGCAGAGCGCCTGGCGGCACGCGCCATCTCGCAGCCGGAAGGTCCAAAGGGCGGCTACCAGCAGCTCTACATCAACCATGTGCTGCAGGCCGACGAAGGCTGCGACTTCGACTTTTTGGTCGGCAGCCGCGGTTCGGCCGTCCCCAAGCATTCGCACTAAGAACAATCAAATAGAAGGAGCGCACATGCTGCTCGTGCAATTCAAAGACAAAGAAGGCGACCGCCATGTTGGCGTGGTCGAAGGTGCCAACCTGCGCATCATCGACGGTTTCCCCACCACTTACGCGCTGGCCCAGGCCGCGGTAGCGCGTGGCCTCAAGCTGGCGGCGCTGGCTGCGCTGGAAGCTGGCCCCACGGTGGTATCGTACGAAGAAGTGGCCAGCCAGGGCCGCCTGCTGCCGCCACTGGACCATGCCGATGACGCCCACTGCTACGTGACCGGCACCGGCCTGACCCACCTTGGCAGCGCCGATACGCGCGACGCCATGCACAAGAAGATTGGCGGCGATGTCGCCACTCTGAGCGACAGCATGAAGATGTTCCGCATGGGCGTGGAAGGCGGCAAGCCGGCCGAAGGCGAGAAGGGCGTGCAGCCGGAATGGTTCTACAAGGGCGACGGCTCGGTGGTGCGCGCCAGCGGCGAAGCCTTGCCCATGCCCGAATTTGCACTCGACGGCGGCGAAGAGCCTGAAATCGCCGGTTTGTACGTGATTGGCCAGGACGGCCAGCCACTGCGGCTCGGCTACGCCATTGGCAATGAGTTCTCGGACCACGTGACCGAGCGCGAAAACTATCTGTACCTGGCGCACTCCAAGCTGCGCGCATGCGCCGTGGGCCCGGCGCTGCTGGTAGGCGAACTGCCGGCCCACATCGCCGGCACCTCGCGCATCCGCGACCGCGACGGCCTGGTACGCTGGGAAAAAGCCTTTGTCAGCGGCGAGCAGAATATGTCGCACACCATCGCCAACCTCGAATATCACCACTTTAAGTACGGCCTGTTCAACCGTCCGGGCGATGTCCATATCCACTTCTTTGGCACCGCCACGCTCAGTTTTGCCGATGCGGTCACGGTGCAGCCGGGCGAAAGCTTTGAAATCGAGTCGCCCGTCTTCGGGCCAGCCCTGCGCAACAAGCTCGCTGTCGTTCCCACCGCATTTTCGAAAGTGAAGCCATTATGATCATTACCGGCGAAGCGTTCATCGGGGGCAAGGCCGTCATGGGCGGCGGCTCCTCGTTCCAGGCATACAACCCATCGCTGCGCGCGCACATGGAGCCGGCATTCGGCATGGTCACGCGCGAGCAGATCGACCAGGCTTGCCAGCTGGCGAAGGCCGCGTTTGACGCGTTCCGCGCACTGAGCGACGAGGCCCGCGCGGCCTTTCTGGACGCCGTGGGCGAACAGATCATGGCGCTCGGCGACGCGCTGATCGAACGCGCCATGGCCGAAAGCGGGCTGCCGCGCGTGCGCCTGGAAGGCGAACGGGGTCGCACCGTCAACCAGCTCAAGCTTTTCGCCACACTGCTGCGCGAAGGGTCGTGGCAGGATGCGCGCATCGACAGCGCGCTGCCCGAGCGCCAGCCGCCGCGACCTGACCTGCGCATGCGCATGGTTGGCGTGGGCCCGGTTGCCGTTTTCGCAGCCAGTAACTTCCCGCTGGCGTTTTCGGTTGCGGGCGGCGATACCGCGGCAGCGTTTGCAGCCGGCTGCCCGGTGGTGCTCAAGGCCCATTCGGCCCACCCCGGCACCTCCGAACTGGTGGCACGCGCCATCGTGCGCGCCGTGGAACAGTGCGAGCTGCCGGCCGGCGTATTCGCCCTGCTGACGGGCACCGGCAACGGCATCGGCCAGGCGCTGGTCGCGCATCCGGCGATTCAGGCGGTCGGCTTCACCGGCTCGCGCAGCGGCGGCGTGGCGCTGATGGGCGTGGCGGCCGCGCGCCCGCAGCCAATTCCCGTCTACGCCGAAATGAGCAGCATCAATCCCTTGCTGGTTCTGCCAAACGCGCTGGCCGCACGGGGCGAAGCCATCGCAGCCGGCTTCGCCGCTTCGCTCACCATGGGCGTGGGCCAGTTCTGCACCAACCCGGGCCTGGTCCTGGGCATCGCCGGCGAAGACTTCGACCGCTTCGGCCAGCAGGCCGCCGCGGCGCTGCAAGGCTTTGAAGCGGCCACCATGCTCACGCCAGGCATTGCTGAGAGCTACCAGGTGGGCGTCACCGAGATGTCGGCGCATGAGCGTGTCGAGGTGTTGGTGAACGGCCAGCATGCCGAGTGCAAGGGCGCCGCCGCGTTGTTCAAGACCAGCGGCGAAAGCTTCATGGCCGAGCACAAGCTGCATGGCGAAATGTTCGGTCCGGCGTCGCTGCTGGTAGCTTGCCGCGACGAGGCAGAGCTGCTCGCCATTGTGGAGCAGCTCGAAGGCCAGTTGACCGCGACATTGCAAATGGACCAGGGCGACTACGAACTGGCACGTTCGCTGCTGCCGGCGCTGGAGCGCAAGGCGGGCCGCATCCTGGCCAATGGCTTTCCCACCGGCGTGGAAGTGTCCAGCGCCATGGTTCACGGCGGTCCGTTCCCGGCCACGTCGGACGGTCGCAGCAGCTCGGTCGGTACGGCGGCCATCACGCGCTTCCTGCGCCCGGTGTGTTACCAGAACCTGCCGCAGGAGTTGCTGCCGGAGTCGCTCAAGGACGGCAGCGGGCGCCAGGTCTGGCGCCGCCGCGATGGCGAGCTTACCAAAGAGTGAGCAAGCCGGCAGCAAGCATATAAGAACAATCAGCGGTACCAGGAGACAGCATGAACAAATCGGCAAGCTACGCCTCCCTTCGGGGACGGCGGGTTTTTGTCACGGGCGGTGGCAGCGGGATTGGCGAATCCATCGTCACCGCCTTTGCAGAGCAGGGTGCGCACGTCGCCTTTGTCGACATCCAGCGCGACGCCAGCCTGGCCCTGTGCGAGCGCATCGCGGCAGCCGGCCACCCGGCCCCGCTGTTTCGTTATTGCGACATCACCGATGTCGCCGGTCTGCAGGCCACGATGGAGGAACTCAGCACCCGCATGGGCGACTTTGATGTCCTCGTCAACAACGCTGCCAACGATCACCGCCACGACCTGGAAAACGTTTCGCAAAGCGAGTGGGACCGCTGCATCGCCGTCAATCAGCGCCCCATGTTCTTTACCAGCCAGGCCGTGGTTCCGGGCATGAAGCGCAATGGCGGCGGTTCCATCATCAACCTCAGCTCCGTGTCGTGGCGCGTCAAGGGCGGGGGCTATCCCGTGTACGTGACCACCAAGGCGGCCGTGGTGGGACTGACGCGCGCACTGGCCCGCGACCTTGGCCAGCACAGGATTCGCGTCAATACGGTCACGCCAGGATGGGTGATGACGCAGCGCCAGGTGGACCTGTGGGTGAGCGACGAGGACAGGCAGGAGATGGCGCGCGTGCACTGCCTGCCGGGTGATCTGCTGCCGCACCACATCGCATCCATGGTGCTGTTCCTTGGCGCCGATGACAGCGCGATGTGCACGGGCCATGACTTCGTGGTGGACGCCGGCTGGACCTGACCGGCCCCCGCACGGAAAAATCTCAAGGCCCGGAAAACGCCCATGGACATTCTTCAGAAAACGCTGTTTGCCACCCTTGCCCTGCTTGGTGCCAATGCGCAGGCGCTGGACAGCCCGGACAAGCGCATCAGCGTCAAGGTTGGCCAAACCGATCGCAAGCAGCTGACCTACACGGTCTTGCGCGACGCGCGGCCAGTTGTTCTGCCATCAAGCCTGGGCCTGCAGCTGGCCGACGCTGACCTGGCTTTCGGCCTCACGCTTGGCACGCCGTCCATGGTCAGGGCGGTAACGGACCGGTACGAGATTGCGGTTGGCAAGAAGCGCCACGTCACTTACCGCGCCAACGAGCAGGTTTTCCCGATCCGCAATGCACAGGGCCAGAAGATGGACCTGGTGTTCCGCGTATCCAACGATGGCGTGGCCTTTCGCTATGTGGTCAAGGGCGCCGGGCGCAAGCAGTTTGTGAGCGAAGCGACCAGTTTCGCCTTCAGTGCGGATGCCAGGGCATGGCTGCAGCCCATGCAGGTGGCGCAGACCGGCTGGATGAACACCAATCCGGCCTACGAAGAGCACTACCAGCGCGAGATCCCCGTCGGCACGCCATCGCCCTCGAAGGCAGGCTGGGTGTTCCCGGCGCTGTTTCGCACGGGCGACACCTGGGTGGCGCTGACGGAAGCGAACATGGACGGCAGCTTCCACGCCTCGCGCCTGCAGGCCGGGTCCCCTGATGCCACCTATCGCATCGGCCTGCCCATGGCCGAGGAAAAGACCACCGGTGGGGAGCTTTTGGCCAGCACCACCGGTGACATGGTCACGCCGTGGCGCGTCATTGCACTAGGTTCGCTGGCCACCGTCATGGACTCCACACTGGGTACCGACCTGGCCGCACCGGCCATCGCATTTGAAGCATCGAAAGTCAAGCCCGGGCATGCCTCCTGGAGCTGGGCCCTGCTCAAGGATGACGCCACCGTCTACGATGTGCAGAAGAAGTTCATCGACTACACGGCCGACATGAAGTGGGATTACGCGCTGGTCGATGCCGACTGGGACCGCAAGATCGGCTACGAAAAAATGCGCGAGCTGGCCAAGTACGGCGAAGGCAAGGGCGTGGGCATTCTGGTCTGGTACAACTCCTCCGGGGAGTGGAACAAGACCGACTATTCGCCCAAGGGCGCGCTGCTCACCGCGGCCCAGCGCAAAAGGGAATTTGCGCGCATGAAGGAGATGGGCATCAAGGGCCTGAAGATCGATTTCTTCCCCGGCGACGGCGTCTCGGCCATCAAGTATTACGTTGATCTGCTCAGGGACGCGGCAAAAGCTGGCCTGCTGGTCAACTTCCATGGCGCGACCCTGCCACGGGGCTGGGCCCGCACCTATCCCAATTTCATGACCGCTGAAGCGGTCAAGGGCCTGGAATTTACCACCTTCACCCAGGCCGACCAGGATGCCGTGGTGCGCCATGCAGCCATGCTGCCATTTACCCGCAATTTGTTCGACCCCATGGACTTCACCCCCATGGTGTTTGGGGATATTCCGACCATCAAGCGCGCAACGCGCAATGGCTTCGAGCTGGCCCAGTCGGTCCTGTTCCTGTCCGGTATCCAGCACTTTGCCGAGACCCCGGACGGCATGGCAACCGCGCCGTCCTTCGTCAAGCGCTTCCTGCAGGAGCTGCCCGGCAGCTGGGACGACAGCAGGTTCGTTGCCGGTTACCCGGGCACGCACGTGGTCATTGCGCGCCGGGCGGGCGACACGTGGTACGTGGCTGGCCTGAACGCGGACGACAGCGAGCGCACCGTGGCGCTGGACCTGTCGTTTCTGGGCCGGCGCAAGGGCACCTTGATTACCGACGGCGCCAGCGAGCGCGCCTTTATCACATCCAGTATCACAGCCGGAAGTACCAGCATCACCATCAAGCCACAGGGCGGGTTCGTGGCCGTATTCAGATAAGATTCAACAGGAGACCAGCATGAACATCATCAAGCAAAGCATTGCCATCATCGGCTTCGTCGCTGCCAGCGCAGTACCGGCATTTGCCGCCGTTACCGTCACCATCGACGCCAACAATCCCGGACCGGTCATCAACAAGAACGTGTATGGCCAGTTTGCCGAGCACCTGGGCACCGGCATTTACGGCGGCATGTGGGTGGGCCCCAATTCCAAGATCCCCAACACCAAGGGCTGGCGCAACGACGTCGTTGGCGCGCTGAAGAAGCTGCAGGTGCCGCTGGTGCGCTGGCCAGGCGGCTGCTTCGCTGACGAATACCACTGGAAGGACGGCATCGGCCCGCGCGCCAAGCGCCCGGTCAAGGTCAATACCAACTGGGGCGGCGTGGAAGAAGACAACGCCGTCGGCACCCACGAATTCTTTGACCTGATCGACCTGCTGGGCGCCGACGCCTATGTCAACGGCAACCTGGGCTCGGGCAGCGTGCAGGAAATGTCGGAGTGGCTCGAATACCTGACCTCGGACAGCAAATCGACCCTGGCCAACCTGCGCCGCAAGAACGGCCGCAATGAGCCATTCAAGGTTGCATACTTCGCCATCGGTAACGAAGCCTGGGGCTGCGGCGGCAACATGACGCCTGCCTACTACACGGACCTGTACAAGAACTACTACAACCTGATGAAGGCACCGGCCGAGAGGCGTCCAAAGTTCATCGCCAGCGGTGGCAATGACTACGACACCACCTGGACCGATACCCTCAGCCGCGAACTGAAGGGCCGCACCGACGCCATCAGCTTCCACTACTACACGGTGCCAACCGGCGTATGGGAGAAGAAGGGCGCTGCGACCGGCTTTGCCGAAGACCAGTGGATTTCGACCCTGGCCAACACGCTCAAGCTCGATGGCATGATCAAGAATAACGTGGCCAAGCTGGACAAGAACGATCCGGAGAAGAAGATCGGCCTGTTCGTCGATGAATGGGGCACCTGGTACGACGTGGAGCCGGGCACCAACGCGGGCTTCCTGTTCCAGCAAAACACGCTGCGCGACGCGCTGGTGGCGGCCTTGAACTTCAACGTCTTCCATGAGCATGCAGAGCGCGTGCAGATGACGAACATCGCGCAGATGGTCAATGTGCTGCAGGCGATGATCATCACCGACAAGGACAAGATGCTGCTCACGCCAACCTACCACGCGTATTCGATGTATGTGCCGTTCCAGGGTGCGACCACCTTGCCGGTCAAGCTCGAGAACAATACGCCCTATACCCTGGGCCAGGTAAGCGTGCCGGGCATCAGCGCTTCGGCAGCGCGCGCCAAGGATGGCAAGACCTATCTGTCGCTGGTCAATACCAACCCCGGCAAACCGACCGACGTGGTGATCAACATGGCTGGCAAGAAGATCGCGGGCGTCACGGGCCGCTTGCTCACCGCCGAGAAGATGGATGCCCATAACACCTTCGCCAACAAGGAAGCCGTGAAGCCTGTGCCAATGACGGCCCGCGCCAACGGCGGCCAGATGACGGTAACCGTGCCGGCCAAGTCGGTCATCGTGGTGGCAGTGGACGCTTGACCATGACGAAGATGCTCCTGGGCGCAAGCGCCCTGGCAGCTGCGATGGCCCTTTCCGCCTGTGGCGGAGGGGGCGGATCGTCCGCACCTGCCCCGACACCAGCACCCACGCCGACGCCGACGCCAACGCCGACGCCAACGCCAACGCCAACGCCAGCGCCCGTGGTCACCTTCGCCAACGTCAGCGTGCATGATCCCTCGCTGGTCAAGGTTGGCAGCGACTTTTACGTGTTCGGTTCCCACGGCGCCGCTGCCAAGACCACGGACTTCATGAACTGGCTGAAGGTGGCAGATGGTGTCAACGCCGCCAATCCCCTGTTTAACAACGTCACGACCGAGCTAGCCGAGGCGTTTGCCTGGTCCCAGGTGACCGGGCTGTGGGCGGCGGACGTGATCCAGCTTGCCGACGGCAAGTTCTACTTCTACTACAACACCTGCAAGGGCGACTCGCCCCGCTCCGCCATGGGCGTGGCAGTGGCCGACAAGATCGAAGGCCCGTACGTCAACAAGGGCATCTTCCTCAAGTCCGGCATGTGGGGGCAGGTGAGCGAAGACGGCGTGAATATCTATGACGCCCAGAAGCATCCGAACGCGGCCGATCCTGACGTCTTCTTCGACAAGGACGGCAAGCTGTGGATGGTGTACGGTTCCTACTCGGGCGGCATCTTCATCCTGGCCATGGACCCGGCCACGGGCAAGCCACTGCCGGGGCAGGGCTACGGCAAGCATCTGATGGGGGGCAATCACAGCCGCATCGAAGGCGCGTATGTGCTGTACCACCCGGCCCAGGACTACTATTACATGTTCACGTCCTTTGGCGGCCTGGATGCCACGGGCGCGTACAACATGCGCGTGGCACGCTCACGCACTCCGGACGGTCCCTACCTCGATGCGGCTGGCAAGGACATGGCGCAGGTCAAATCCAACCCGGCCTTGCCCCTGTTTGACGACGCCAGCATTGCACCGCATGGCCAGAAGATCATGGGTAACTTCCAGTTCACCGGAACGACGCTGGGCTATGTATCGCCGGGCCATAACTCGGCATATTACGATGCCGCGACCGGGCAGAGCTTCCTGGTGTTCCACACCCGCTTTCCCAACACCGGGGAAGCGCACGAGGTGCGCACGCACGAGATGTTCATCAACGGCGCCGGCTGGCCCGTGGTCTCGCCGCTGCGCTATGCGCCGCTGGCGAAGAGCCCGGCCCTGGTGAGCACCGTTACCAGCAAGGAGGCCGAAGGCAGTTACCAGCTGGTCAACCATGGCAAGGATATCTCGGCATCTGTCAAGATGTCGCAGGCCGCCAGGCTCAATGCCGATGGCACCGTCTCGGGCGCTGTCAGCGGTACCTGGGTCCATGACGGGGCCAACAAGATGAGCATCACCCTCGCTGGCGGCGGCGCCTATTCCGGCGTGTTGTCGCGCCAGTGGAATTCACATGCCAACAGCTTCGTGGTAACTTTCACGGCGCAGTCGAACGAGGGCGTGTCCATCTGGGGCATTCGCTCGGGCGAGTAAGCGTGACGGCATCCCTGCGAAGGGATGCCGGCTTTTTTTCAGAACAAGGAATCATGAACATGACAACACTGCTGCGCACCGCCGTTATCCTGCCGCTGTTTGCGGTGCTGGGCGCCTGCCAGGCTGTCCAGGTGGACGTGCATGACCCGGTCATGGCGAAGCAGGGCAATACCTACTACTTGTACAGCACCGGACCGGGCATCACGTTTTACAGCTCCACCGACATGAAGAACTGGACGCCGGAAGGCCCGGTCTTTGCCAACGCGCCGGCCTGGGCGCGCAAGGCTGCGCCAAGCTTCAATGGCCACGTGTGGGCCCCGGACATTTATCAGCACAAGGACAAGTACTACCTGTACTACTCGGTGTCCGGCTTTGGCAAGAACACGTCAGGAATTGGCGTGGCCACCAATACCACGCTCGATCCGCGCGCGCCTGGCTACCGCTGGCAGGACCAGGGCATGATCCTGCAATCGGTTCCCAACCGCGACGAGTGGAACGCCATCGATTCGCACGTCATCGACGATGCGGACGGCACGCCGTGGATGTCCTTCGGCTCCTTCTGGAGTGGCCTGAAGCTGGTCAAGCTCGATGCCAGCCGCACGCGGCTGGCTGAACCCCAGGAGTGGCACGCCATTGCCAGCCGCGCGCCCTCCGACCGCAAGGCCGATCCCGCCTCGCAGGCCGGCGTGCATGAAATCGAAGCGCCGTTCATCTTCAAGAAGAACGAGTACTACTACCTGTTTGCATCGTGGGGCCTGTGCTGCAAGGGCAAGGACAGCACCTATCACGTGGTGGTGGGACGGGCTAAAAACGTGACCGGCCCTTACCTGGACAAGGACGGCAGGAGCATGCAGGCGGGCGGCGGCTCGCTCGTCATCGCCGGTGACAAGGACTGGAAGGGCCTGGGGCACAACAGTGCCTACACCTTTGACGGCAAGGATTACCTGGTCCTGCACGCCTATGAAACGGCTGACAAGTATCTGCAAAAACTCAAGGTGCTGCCTATGGCCTGGGACAAGGACGGCTGGCCCGTGGTCGACCAGAAGGACCTGAATCGCTATCAAAGCACGCGCCTGGCGAAGCCATCCAAATGATTCTGCGCCTGCTCACTGCCGTAGTTCTTTTCGCTGCGGCCGGTGCGCCGCACGCCGCGCCCGCCCAGCTGTTCCCCCTCAGTGATGTGCGGCTGACGGCAGGACCCTTCCTCGACGCGCAGAATACCGGCCAAGCCTATCTGCTGACGCTGGACCCGGACAGGCTACTGGCGCCTTTCCGGCGCGAGGCAGGCCTGCCGCTGCCCAAGCCGAGCTACGGCAACTGGGAGTCGTCCGGCCTGGACGGTCACATGGGCGGCCACTACCTGTCGGCGCTGGCGCTGATGTATGCGTCCACGGGCGATGCGGAAATGCTGGCACGGCTGAACAAGTTCATCGCCGGCCTGCGCGAAGTGCAGCAAAAGAATGGCGATGGCTACATCGGTGGCATCCCTGGCGGCGCCACCCTGTGGCAGGCGATCGCCCGCGGCGAAATGCAGGCCGATAACTTCTCGGTCAATGGCAAGTGGGTCCCGTGGTACAACCTGCACAAGATGTTCGCCGGCCTGCGCGACGCCCATCAGCACGCGGGCAGCAAGGATGCGCGCGCCATGCTCATTGCCTTGTCCGACTGGACGCTGGCGCTGACGGCAAGACTCACGCAGGAGCAGATGCAGGCGATGCTGCGCAGCGAGCATGGCGGCATGAACGAAGTGCTGGCCGATGTGGCACGCCTGACCGGTGACGATAAGTACATGGCCCTGGCGCGGCGCTTCTCGCACCAGGCCATCCTGGACCCGCTCGCACGCGGGGAAGATCAGCTCAACGGGCTGCACGCCAACACGCAGATTCCCAAGGTGATCGGCTTCAAGCGCATTGCAGACCTGACCGGCGAGCGCCGGATGCAGGATGCGGCGCGCTTTTTCTGGCAGACCGTGCACGACAAGCGCACCGTTGCCATCGGCGGCAACAGCGTCAAGGAGCACTTCCACGATACGAAGGACTTTTCGTCCATGATCGGCGAAGTGGAGGGGCCGGAGACCTGCAATACGTACAACATGCTCAAGCTGTCCGGCATGCTGTTCCTCACCGACCCCAGGGTCGCCTATACTGATTACATCGAGCGCGGCCTGTACAACCACATCCTGGCGTCGCAGCGGCCAAAGCGGGGCGGCTTTGCGTACTTTACGCCCATGCGCCCGAATCACTATCGCGTGTACTCACAGCCCGAGCATGCCATGTGGTGCTGTGTGGGATCGGGCATCGAGAGCCACGCCCGCCATGGCGAATTCATTTACGCCCACGATGGCAATTCCCTGTATGTGAACCTGTTCATCGCCTCCACGCTCACCTGGCGCGACAGGAACGTGCGTCTGACCCAGGCCACCCGCTTTCCCGACCAGGCCAGTTCCCGCATCACGGTGCATGATGACGCCGCGTTTGCACTCAAGATCCGCTATCCGCGCTGGGTGGCCGCCGGTGCGCTCAAGCTGCGTGTCAATGGCAAGCCCTATCGCTACAAGGGCGGTCCGGGCGACTACATCACGCTCGATCGCCAGTGGCGCCCGGGCGACCGCATCGATGTCAGCCTGCCGATGACCACGCGCCTGGAGCAGATGCCCGATGGCTCGAACTATTACGCGGTGCTGCACGGCCCTATCGTACTGGCGGCAAAGACGGCGCCGTTTGCCAACGAAAAGCTCAGTTTTCTGGCCGACGATTCGCGCATGGGGCACATCGCCTCCGGTCCGGTCTGCGAACTGTCGGCTGCGCCCATGCTGGTGAGCGACACCAAGGATTTCATGCACAGGTTCCGGCCCGTGCGCGGCGAGCCGCTGACGTTTTCGGCGCCCGGCCTCATTCGCGGCAAGGATGCCGGCTCACTGCGCCTGATTCCCTTCTTCCGCCTGCATGAGTCGCGCTACACCATCTACTGGCCGTATTCCACGCCGGCCGATGCCGAGCTGCTGCAGGCGGCCACCGCCATGGCCGAAGCGGAGCGGCTGGAGCTGGACGCACGCACCGTCGACCAGGTGGCGCCCGGCCAGCAGCAGCCGGAATCGGACCATGGCTTCAAGGGCGAGGGCGCCGAAGCGGGCGTCAACGGCGCGCGCCACTGGCGCCACGCGACCGGCTGGTTCAGCTACGAGCTCAATGACCCGAAAGGCGAAGCCAGCATACTGCGCCTGACCTTTGCCAGGGGCGACGCCGGGCGCCGCTTTGACATCGTTGTCGACGGCGTCAAGATCGCCGGCGTGACCCTGGGCGCGCCCGAGGGCGAGGACTTCTACACGGTCGACTATCCTGTCGCGCCGGCCAGGCCGGGCAGCAAAATGACCGTCAGGTTCGTCGCCCAGCCGGGCTCCATCGCGGGCGGGCTGTATGGGCTGCGGCTGCTGCGTTGATATCACTATTGATATCGATCACTGCAAAAAAATGATTGGATGGTTATTGCATTTTCTCCTACTATTGTTGACATAAGAAGGGCTTGCCTATATCGGCCCGCCACCAACTGGAGACTTGCCATGACCATCCGCAGAACATTTCTGGGCGCAGCCGTGCTCGCCATCTTTGCCACCACCGCCGGCAGCGCCCTTGCCAACAAGCCGCTTGTGATGGGTTTTTCGCAGGTGGGCGCCGAAAGTGAATGGCGCACCGCCAACACCCGCTCGATCAAGGAAGCGGCCAAGAAGGAAGGCATCATCCTCAAGTTTGCCGATGCCCAGCAAAAGCAGGAAAACCAGGTCAAGGCGATCCGCTCCTTCATCGCCCAGCGCGTCGATGTGATTGCGTTCTCGCCCGTGGTGGAATCGGGCTGGGACACGGTGCTGCGCGAAGCGCGCAATGCCAAGATCCCCGTGATCCTGACGGACCGCGCCGTCAACGCCGCCGACAAGACGCTGTACACCACTTTCATCGGCTCGGACTTTGTGGAAGAAGGCCGGCGCGCCGGGCGCTGGCTGGTGGAGCACGCCAAGAAGACCCCGCAGCGCACCCTCAACATCGTCGAACTGCAGGGCACCGTCGGTTCGGCCCCGGCGCTGGACCGTCAGAAGGGCTTTGCCGAAGCCATTGCCGGCCATCCGAACCTGAAAATCGTGCGTTCGCAGACCGGTGACTTCACCCGCGCCAAGGGCAAGGAAGTGATGGAAGCGTTCCTGAAGGCACAGGGCAAGAACATCAACGTGCTGTACGCGCACAATGACGACATGGCCATTGGTGCCATCCAGGCCATTGAAGAAGCAGGCCTGAAACCGGGCAAGGACATCGTGATTGTCTCGATTGACGGGGTCAAGGGCGCGTTCGAGGCCATGATGGCTGGTAAGCTCAACGTCACGGTGGAATGCAGCCCCCTGCTTGGCCCCCAGCTGATGAAGGTAGCCCGCGACATCAAGGCCGGCCGTCCGGTACCGAAACGCATCGTCACGGAAGAGGGCGTGTTCCCGGCCGAAGTGGCGGCCAAGGAATATCCAAACCGCAAATACTAAGCGGCGGTGCCAGTGATGACTGCTACCGTACAGGCCGCTCCGGTACTGGAGTTGAGCGGCATTTTCAAATCCTTCCCCGGGGTCAAGGCGCTCACCGACGTGTCGCTGCGTCTGTTCCCTGGCGAAGTCCACACGCTGATGGGGCAGAACGGGGCCGGCAAATCGACTTTGATCAAGGTGCTCACGGGTGTCTATACGCCCGAGCGCGGCACCATTTCCCTGGCCGGCCAGCCAATTGCGCCGCGCTCCACGGCGCAGGCCCAGGACCTGGGCATCAGCACCGTGTACCAGGAAGTAAACCTGTGCCCCAACTTGTCGGTGGCCGAAAACATCTTCATCGGCCGCTATCCACGCAAGTTCGGCATGGTGGACTGGCGCGGCATGCGCGAGCAGGCGCGCCGCCTGCTGCTGCAGCTGCAGATCGACATTGACGTCGAGGCCCAGCTGTCCACCTTCCCGCTGGCGATCCAGCAGATGGTGGCAATTTCGCGGGCGCTCAATACCTCGGCCCGCGTGCTCATTCTCGACGAGCCCACCTCCAGCCTGGACGAAGCGGAAGTGCAGCTGCTGTTCGGCGTGCTGCGCCGCCTGCGCGAGCAGGGCATGGCCATCCTGTTCGTGACCCACTTCCTGGACCAGACCTACGCCATTTCCGACCGCATTACCGTCATGCGCAATGGCGAGCGCGAAGGCGAATACCTGTGCAGCGAGCTGTCGCGCCTGGCCCTGGTCAACAAGATGATTGGCGTGGCCGCCGATGCGCCCGAGGCTGAACCGGGCGCCGGCCTGCCCGGCGCCAGCCGCAGCGCGCAACCCTTCCTGCAAGCGAAAGGCCTGGGCCGGCGCGGCGTGCTCAATCCGCTCGATATCGACATCCACCAGGGTGAACTGCTGGGCCTGTGCGGCCTGCTCGGTTCCGGGCGCACCGAGGCGGCGCGGCTGCTGTTCGGGGCCGACAAGGCCGACAGTGGCAGCATTGCCGTGGGCGGGCGCAGCAGTGTGTTCAGTTCCCCGCGCGATGCGATTGGGCACGGCATTGCCTTCTGTTCGGAAGACCGCAAGCACGAAGGCGCAATCCTGGAACTGTCGGTGCGCGAAAACGTCATTTTGGCACTGCAGGCGCGCATGGGCATCCTGCGCGCCATTCCCTACAAGCAGCAGGTGGCAATGGCGCAGGATTATGTGAAATGGCTGGGTATCAAGACAGCCGATGTGGAAACACCCATCGGCACCCTGTCAGGCGGCAATCAGCAGAAAGTGCTGCTGGCGCGCTGGCTGGTCACCGATCCCACGCTGCTGATACTGGACGAACCGACGCGCGGCATCGATGTGCGCGCCAAACAGGAAATCATGGATTACGTAAGCAATTTGTGCCGGAAAGGGATGGCGATCCTGTTCATCTCGTCCGAACTGCCCGAAGTTCTGCGCTGCAGCGACCGGCTGGTCGTCATGCGCGACCGCAAGGCTTGCGGCGAATACCAGCGCGGCGAGCTCGATGACAGCTCGGTGCTGCAAGTAATTGCAGGAGAAGCCGCATGAGCCAAGCCTTGAATATGACAGCGCCGGCCGGTGAAGGTTTTTTTGCGGCGATGCTGCGTCATCAACTGTTTCGCCCGCTGGCGGCTCTGGCAGCTCTCCTGCTGATCGACCTGATCGCCATCCCGGGCTTTTTTCATCTGGAGTTCAAGGACGGCCATTTGTATGGCAGCCTGATTGACATCGTCAACCGCGCCGCACCGCTCATGCTAACCGCGCTCGGCATGACGCTGGTAATTGCCACGCGCGGTATCGATATTTCGGTCGGCGCCGTGGTGGCCCTGTCCGGCACGGTGGCAGCCATGCTCATTGGCGGCACCATGGAAATGCGCGACGGCGTGCCGCACTATGTCAGCAATATTCCCATGGTGTGGGCCCTGTGCGCCGCGCTTGGTGCGGCGGTCCTGTGCGGCGCCTGGAACGGTTTGCTGGTTGCTACGGTGGGCCTGCAGCCCATCGTCGCCACCCTGATCCTGATGGTGGCCGGGCGCGGGCTGGCCCAGCTGCTGACGGACGGCCAGATCGTCACCGTCTATTACCAGCCCTTCTTTTTCCTCGGCAGCGGCTACCTGTTTGGCTTGCCGTTTTCGCTGACGATTGTGGCCGTGGTATTCATTGCCACCGCCTTCCTGATGCGCAAGACGGCGCTTGGGCTGTTCATCCAGGCGGTCGGCATCAACCCGGTGGCGGCGCGCCTGGCGGGTCTCAAGACGGCGGCGCTGATCTTTTTCGTGTACGTGTTTTGCAGCGCCTGCGCCGGCCTGTCCGGACTCATGATTGCCGCCAACATCAAGAGTGCGGACGCCAATAACGCCGGCCTCATGCTTGAACTGGACGCCATCCTGGCCGTCACACTGGGCGGCACCTCGCTGGCCGGCGGCAAGTTCAGCATCGCGGGCAGCCTGATCGGCGCGCTGATCATCCAGACCCTGACCTACACCATCTACTCGCTGGGCGTTCCGCCGGAAGTGAACATGGTGGTCAAGGCCATCGTCGTGTTCCTGGTCTGCATTTCCCAGTCGCCCGAATTCAAGAAAATGTTTGGCCGCAGGAGGGCAGCATGAACGCATTGACGGCCAAGCCGTATTTCACTTCGCTCGTCACGGTGCTGTTGCTGGTCATGATGTTTGTCATCGGCGGCGCCACCTATCCCGGCTTCCTGTCGCTGCAGGTGGTACTGAACCTGCTGATCGACAATGCCTTCCTGCTCGTGATCGCTGTCGGCATGAGCTTTGTCATCCTGTCCGGCGGCATTGACCTGTCGGTGGGCTCCGTGCTGGCCCTGAGTACCATGATGGCGGCAGCGCTCATGAGCAAGCTGCAATGGCCACCGGTACTGGTGATTGCTGTGGTGCTGTTGCTGGGCGCGGGCTTTGGCGCCGGCATGGGCGCGCTGATTCACTACTTCAAGCTGCAACCCTTCATTGTCACGCTCGGCGGCATGTTCCTGGCGCGCGGCCTGTGCTACCTGATCAGCATTGATTCCATCACCATCGAAGACCCGCTGTTTGTCGCCATGTCACAGACCCAGCTGCCGTTCTTTGATGGCTTCGTCTCGCCTGGCGCCGTGATTGCGCTCGCCGTGCTGCTCCTGGCCGTGGTGCTGGCCCACTTCAGCGCCTTTGGCCGCGCCGTGTATGCGATCGGCGGCAATGAACAGTCCGCCCTCATGATGGGCTTGCCCGTGGCGCGCACCAAGGTGCTGGTCTACGCCTTCAGCGGCCTGTGCGCCTCGCTGGCGGGCGTGCTGTTCTCGTTCTATATGCTGTCCGGCTACGGCCTGCATGCCCAGGGCACCGAGCTCGACGCGATTGCCGCCGTGGTCATTGGGGGCACCCTGCTCAGCGGCGGCTACGGCTATGTGGCCGGCGCCTTGTCCGGTGTGCTGGTGCTCGGCGCAATCCAGACCCTGATTGCCTTCGATGGCACGCTCAGCTCGTGGTGGACCAAGATCGTGATCGGCGCCTTGCTGCTCGTGTTCTGCCTGGTGCAGCGCGTCATGACTTTCGGCGCTGCGCGCCGGCTATAAAATACTATAAACACACAGGAGAGAAAGCATGCATCAGTTGTTCCGTACGTCCATTTCCCTGGCCCTCGCTGCTGTCGTGGCAGGCTGTGCCGGCCCTGAAGCGGTCGCCCCGGCGCGCGACGGCAACCCGATTGTGACCAACATCTTCACGGCCGATCCGGCCGCGCTGGTCGACAACGGGCGCGTCTACCTGTATGTAGGCAAGGACGAAGCGCCTGCCGGCGGCAAGGAATATGTGATGAACGAGTGGCGCGTGTATTCCAGCTGCGACATGCGCAACTGGGTGGACCATGGCTCGCCGGTACGCTATTCCAGCTTTGCCTGGGCGGGGCGCGATGCCTGGGCCGCCGATGTCACCAAGCGCAACGGCAAATACTATTTCTATTCCACGGTCGACCACAAGACCATCCCGGGCAAGGCGGTTGGCGTGGCCGTGTCCGACAGCCCGACCGGGCCCTTCGTCGATGCCTTGGGCAAGGCGCTCATTTCCAACGACATGACCAAGCATACCGACATCATGTGGGATGACATCGATCCGGGCGTCTTCATCGATGACGATGGCCAGGCGTACATTTACTGGGGCAATACGGTCCTCAAGTATGCCAAACTCAAGGCCAATATGATCGAGCTGGACGGCCCGATCGAAACCATCAAGCTGGAAAACTTCACGGAAGCGCCCTATGTGCACAAGCGCGGTTCGACCTATTACCTGAGCTACTCGCGTCACTTCCCGGAAGAGACCGTATACCAGATGGGCCCGAGCCCGACCGGCCCGTGGACCTATGGCGGCCTGATCATGGAAAAGAACAGCAACGTCAAGACCATTCACCAGGCCATCGTCGAATTCAACGGCAAGTCCTACATTTTCTATCACAACGGTAAATTGCCAGGTGGCGGCGAGTTCCGCCGTTCGGTGGCGGTGGAAGAGATGCGCTATGAGCCGGACGGCAAGATTGCCTTCGTGCCCCAGACTGCGCAAGGCCCGGCCGTCAATCCGAGTCCTGGCTGCAGCACGGCGAAATGATGTGCCCAAGGCCACAATTGAGGGTGTTCAATATTTGCCGTGTTAACATTGCGGTATGGATACCCTGAACCCGAACTGGTTTTTGCGCGCGCGCCTGAAGACGCGCCAGCTGCTGCTGCTCATCGCCCTGGACGACCACCGCAATATCCACCGTGCGGCCGATGAATTGCACATGACACAGCCGGCCGCGTCCAAGCAGATCAAGGACCTGGAAGAGATGCTGGACGTGCGCCTGTTCGACCGGCTGCCGCGCGGCATGGAGCCGACCATTTACGGCGAAACCATGATCCGCCATGCGCGCATGGCACTGACCAGCCTGTCGCTGGCGCATGACGATATCGTGGCGCTCAAGGCGGGCCTGACGGGCCAGGTGGAAGTGGGCGTGATCATGACGCCGGCCATGGCACTGCTGCCGCGCGCCATTGCCGACGTCAAGGCCCAGGCCCCCTTGCTGCGCATTGGCGTGCACATGGAGCACAGCAGTCTGCTGATCGACCGTTTGCGCCGCGGCACGCTGGACTTCATGATCGGCCGCATCCTCGAACGCGACGACAGCCTGGGCCTCATCTACGAGGAACTGACCGAAGAGCCAGCCTGCGCCGTGGCGCGGGTAGGGCACCCCTTGCTGGAACAGGACAAGCTGGCCATTGGCGACATGGTCAACCTGCCGTGGATCCTGCCGCCGCACGGCAGTATCCTGCGCCACCGTTTTGACATGATGTTCCGCAAGGCCGGCTACGAGCCGCCATCGAATGTGGTCGATACGACGGCCCTGCTGCTCGTGACCGCCTTGCTGCAGCAGACCGATTCCCTGCATGTGATGCCGCTTGAGGTGGCCAGGTATTATGCTTCCCTGAACGTGCTGGCGATCTTGCCGATCGAACTGCCCTGCAGGATGGATGCCTTTGGCATCATTCGCCAGAAGGAGCACTTGCTGGCGCCGGGCGCCGAGCTGCTGCTCGCATCGGTACGCAGTGCTGCGGCTGCCATGTATTGACATGTGACGCTGCCGCCTGGCAGGGGCAAGCGTGTCAAATATCAAAACAACATTCCTCTTGTCGGACCTAAATAGTCTTTTTGACAATTTCGCTCGCCGGTCGCGATAAGATTCCCGCCGCACACATCGGTCCCGCCCGTCCAATGGGCGGGGCGGACCCTTCGTATTTCTCGTCCTTTCAGCTGTCGCATATTTGCACAGTTTGGGTTTTGATCTGCCTTAAACTTTCACTGTGGCGGCGAAATTTTCTTTTGAGTTCCTTCCCAAAGAGAAAATTTCCTCCGTTAAAATTTTCTACAGTGCTATTGTTTCCTTTGCTATATTCCATTGCAACTCTTCATTATTGCGAGAGTGCAGGCTGCCACAAGCGGCCGTGATACCTAGACCAATAAATCAAATCATAAGGTGTGAGACACATGAATCGTCAATCGAAACCGGCTGCGGCCTTTCTCAAGAACTTGCTGTGCGCTTCGGTGCTGGGTGCATGCGGCGTGCTGGCCGCGCCTGCCCAGGCTGCCCTGCTCACGTTTGATGCCGCGCAAAACGTTGTCACCCCCGTGCTCAACGCGGGCGACACCGCCTACAACACGGGCGATGCCTTTACCGAAGGCTTGTTTACGCTGCAGGTTTTGAATAACCCCACGGCAGCAGCCGATGAATACGGCGCGGTTGGCGCCATGATTGATTCGGACAATGCCATGGCCTGTACCCTGACCGCCTGTCCTGTTGGCAACGGCAGCGTGTACTTTGGCGGGCTTAATGACGGCTGGCTGAACATCACCATTGCCGGCGCCGCCGGTTTCCGTGTCGCTGGCCTGGACTACGCCTTTATCGCACCGCTGGCGGGCCTGCAGGATTTCAGCTATGGCCGCCTGATGCTGACCGGCACCACCGCCGATGGCAGCATCATCACCACGGGCGCCGATTTCCCCGGCCAAAACCTCGACGGCCGCTTTGTCTTTGACGCCTTCATGGTGGACTCGGCCTTCCGCAGCACCACGCTGACCAGCCTGGCCATTGGCGCCTGCCTGTTTGACGGCAACGGCGACTGCGTGTTTGAACGCGAACTGGTCCAGAACCAAGCGCAGTTTGCCATCGATGACCTGAACCTGAACGTGATCCCGGAGCCGTCGTCCTATGCCCTGATGTTGCTCGGCATTGCGGGCCTTGCCGCTTTCTCCCGCCGCCGCGCTTGAGCGCCCGCGTAACCTTTCACAGGACTAATCCATGAAACTGCGCCCAATTTCCCTCGCCATCGTCGCGCTGCTCTCGAGCGCTGCCCTGACTGCCTCCGCCGACACCGTGCGCCGCTCGTACATTGTGCAGCTCGCCGACAAGCCGGTCGCTTCCTACACCGGCGGCGTCACCGGCCTGCCGGCCACCAAGCCGGCCGCCGGCCAGCCCCTGAACGTGAGTGCTGCCGACGTCCAGAACTACATCACTTACCTTGACCAGAAACAGAGCAGCGTGCTCTCGACCGTGGCCGCGGCCCAGGTCACCCACCGCTACAAGGTGGTCTTCAATGGCTTTGCCGCCCTGCTGACCGACGCCGAAGTCAAGGCGCTCAAGGGCGACCCGGCTGTTGCCGCCATCAACGCCGACGAAGAGCGCACCCTCGACACCAATTACACCGGTGGCTTCCTGGGCCTCGACAAGATGCCTGACGGCCTGTGGAACCAGCAGCCCGGCGGCAAGGGCAAGGCTGGCGACGGCATTGTCATCGGTATCGTTGACGGCGGCATCTGGCCGGAGAACAAGGCCTTTGCCGACCGCGTCGATGGCAACGGCAACCCGACCTTTGACGGCGCTGGCAGCCTGGTCTTTGACGCGCCGCCGGCCAGCTTCAGCGGCGCCTGCCAGACTGGCGAAGGCTTTACCGCCAGCCATTGCAACAACAAGCTGATCGGCGCGCGCTACTTCAACAGCGGCTTCCTCTCCAGTGGCCGCTCCCTGCACTGGAGTGACTTCGTTTCGCCGCGCGATTCGGTCGACGGCCCGAGCGGCAAGGGCGGCCACGGCACGCACACCGCCAGCACCGCCGGCGGCAATGCCAACGTGGATATCGCCATCAATGGCGTTCAGATGGGCAAGGCCAGCGGCATCGCGCCCCACGCACGCATTGCGGCCTACAAGGTGTGCTGGACCTATCCCGATCCGAGCAATCCTGACGGCAGCGGTACCCGCAATTCCTGCTTCAATTCCGACAGCGTGGCGGCGATCGACCGCGCCGTGCTCGACGGCGTGAACGTCATCAACTTTTCCATCAGCGGTTCCCAGACCAGCGTGACCGATCCCGTGGAACTGGCCTTTTTCGGCGCCGCGGACGCCAACGTCTTTGTCGCGGCCTCGGCCGGTAACAGCGGCCCTAACAACCAGGTGGCCCACCTGTCGCCGTGGATCACGACCGTGGGCGCCTCGACCCACAACCGCCTCAACGGCGCCACCGTCACGGCCGGGAATGGCAACAGCTATGTTGGCGCCTCGCTCAATGAAACGGCGCTGACCAATGTGCCCGCCATTGCCGCGCGCGACGCCGGCGTGGTGCCGTACGACAGCCTGAGCGCGGCCGACAAGCTGGCCCGCCGCCTGTGCTACACGGCAGCCGACCGCGTCACCTTTGGTGGCACGGCAGCATCGGCGCTCGACCCCAGCCGCGTGAGCGGCAAGATTGTCCTGTGCGAGCGCGGCAACACGGCCCGGACCGAGAAGAGCCGCGCCGTCTCTGATGCCGGCGGCGCCGGTATGGTGCTGGCCGACAACGGCGCAGGCCTGGTGGCGGAAAAGCACAGCGTGCCTACCGTGCACGTCTCCAGCGCTGCCGGCAGCGCACTGCTTTCGTATATCCAGGGTACGCCCGGGGCCACGCTGTCGCTGTCCACCTGGAGCCCGCAGGTCGGTTCCACGCCGGCACCGGTGATGGCTGGCTTCTCTTCGCGCGGTCCCAACAAGGGCTTTGCCAACATTCTCAAGCCAGACCTGACCGCGCCCGGCGTGGACATCATCGCCGCTGTGACGCCGGTGCATGACCAGGCTGAGCGCGACAGTATCGCGAGCGGCAGCCTGGTGCCTGGCGCGGCCTGGGCTTCCTACAACGGCACGTCCATGTCCAGCCCGCACGTGGCCGGTCTGGCCGCGCTGCTCAAGCAGCTGCATCCGACCTGGTCGCCTGCGGCCATCAAGTCGGCCCTGATGACCACCGCATCGAACACCTTCAACGATGGCTTGCCCGGCTTGCAGAACGGCCGCCTGCCATTTGGCCAGGGTGCGGGGCATGTGGTGCCGAACATGGCCACCAACCCGGGCCTGGTGTATGACGCCAGTACCACCGACTACATCCGCTACCTGTGCGGCGCGCGCCTGGTGGCCCCGGCCACCTGCAACGTGACCGGCAGCATTGCCGACTACAACCTGAACCTGGCTTCGCTCACCGCTGCCAGCGTGCTGGGCAAGCTGACCATGACGCGCACGGTCACCAACGTGAGCGACACCGCATCGACCTATACGGCAGCGGCAACCCTGCCTGGCTTTACGGTCGCGGTGGCGCCGTCGACCCTGACGCTTGCCCCTGGAGCCAAGGGTACCTACCGTGTCACCCTGACTCGCACCACCGCACCAATGAACGAGTACAGCTTCGGTTCACTCGAGTGGCGCGATGGCACCCACGTGGTCAAGAGCCCCCTGACTGCCCGGGCGCAGGCGTTCGTGGCGCCACCGCTGCTCAAGAGCGAAATGGTGACCGGCAACTCGGTGTTTACCGTCGGTTCCGGCTTCAGCGGCAAGCTCACGGCCGCCAAGGGTGGCCTCAAGCCGGCCACCCTGATGACCCAGACCGTGGCGCAGACCAATGCGGCGGACGGCGGCCTGGCCGAATGCCGGGCAGGCGGCTCGGCCGGCGTGGTGGCCACCGCGGTGACGGTACCGGTCAACACGATGATGATGCGTTTCTCGCTGCGTGACGTTGACACCAGCGGCTTCCAGAGCGGCGGCACGGACGACCTCGACCTGTTCCTGCTCGACGCGGCGGGTAACCAGGTGGGCTACAGCGGCACGGCCACGTCTAACGAAATGATCACCCTGATGGCACCTGCGGCCGGCAACTACCGCCTCTGCGTGGCTGGCTACGCACCGCGCAACGGCAGCTCCACCTACACGCTGGCATCGTGGGTGGTCGGTTCGAGCGATGTGGGGGGCAACTTCAAGGTGGCATTGCCATCGAGCGTCTTCACCGGTGGCACGGCTTCGGCTGTCGCGAGCTGGTCGTCCCTGACTCCCGGCCTGCGCTACATGGGCGTCATCCAGTACCTGATGAACGGTGCCACGCCGCTGAGCTACACGCTGGTGGAAGTGGACGCCACCAATCCGGTGCCAACGGCCACGGCGGCTGGCAAGATGGCAAAGGAAGGCCTGCCAGCCGGCGGCGCCGACTAAGCCCGCCTGGCCTGATCCGCGCTGGCTGAGGCCGGCCGAATTGGCATCGCACGAAACGCCGCGTCCTGGCTGGATGCGGCGTTTTTTTTTGGGGTGCCCGGAGCGGCGTCGCCGGGCTCGCCCCGGAGCGTGGTCATCAACGAGATCGCTACGGTGACCCGGCAGAACGCGGCGCTGGTCGAGCAGGCCGCCGCCGGCCCCATTCAAGCGCAGTCAGCGCGCCTTGCAGGCGGTCAGCCTGGTCAGGGTGGCGCCGGCGCGGGTATTTGGAGCGCCTAACAAAACCTCTCGACATACCTCCAACAGATGAGTGAGCAGGCGAGCGAAAGAAACGCTTGGTGGATGTCCGCTTGCCGTTCATAACGGATGCGCAATCTGCGAAAACGGTGTCGCCACCCCGGGGTACGTTCAACGACCCAACCCCACCTGCCGGGCCTTTCGCGTGAATCGACCCCGTCGCGTGCTATCCGTATTGAGATTCCTCGCCGGCGCAACCAGACTCGATGTGCTATCGAAGCGTACGCTCGATCAGCGTGCAGCTTATCTGGACGTTTCCGCGCACGGCCGGGTAGGCCTTTAACAGCTGGGATCGATTCTACGAGTGGAATGAGGAGGCGCGAATCATTACCTGAGCGCCGGTGATTTTAGCCACGAGGGGCAGGCCACGCTGAAGGTCATGCCGCTGCCGCACCCAAGCTCACGCGGCAGGTATTCCCAAGGTATTCCAGTTTTAAGAACAAATAGAATGCCCGTGAGGGACCTTCGTGACACAACCTAGTTTCACATCTCAATGTCACAAGTTGCTTCTAAGTCAGTCCCCCATCGCGAAGAGAAGCTTTTTGGCTAACTGGGCTTCAGCGACTAGTTCAAGCAGTTGCGTAATGATCTGTTTGAGTTCCTCCACCTGAACTGTTTTCCAGTCTTCGGCTTCCAATGACTGAACCTCGCCAAGCCAACCTGTGAGGACGCGGAAGTTGCCGCTCCTCTCGGAGAGGTCTAACCTGGCTATTTCAAGCTCTTGAATCGCCACGAGTTTGCTAGACACTCGCGAGCCGCTGGAAATACTGCTTTTCATATTCGACCGGCGATAAGTCATTGCTGAAGCTGTGCCGGCGCTTTGGATTGTAGAACATCTCGATGTAATCGAAGACATCCTGCTTTGCTTCTTCCCGTGTGCCGTAGCTCTTGCGCTTGATTCGCTCCCGTTTTAGCAGCTGAAAGAAGCTCTCGGCTACGGCATTATCGTGGCAGTTCCCGCGCCGGCTCATGCTCTGCTGCAGGTTATGCTCGTCCAGGAAGTCGCGCCAGTCGTAGCTGCTGAACTGGCTGCCTTGATCGGAATGCACCATCACCGTATCCTTGGGCTGCCGACGCCAGACGGCCATCAAGAGTGCATTCATCGCCAGCTCGCGATCGATTCGGGAGCTCATTGACCAGCCGATCACCTGACGTGAAAACAGGTCCAGTACAACCGTAAGATAGAGCCAGCCTTCGTATGTGCGAATGTACGTGATATCCGTTACCCAGACGCGATTCGGTTCCTGCACATCGAACTGGCGTTGCAGATGGTTAGGCGCCACCAGGGAAGGGGCACCGCCGCGTTTGTATTTCCGCTTGGCGTAGCCGGTTTGCGAACGAATCCCGGCCGACCGCATAAGACGGTGGACGCGATTGATACCGCACTGTTCACCGAGCTCGCGCAGGTCGTCGCTGACTTTGCGGTAGCCGTACACGCTGCCGCTCTCGAGCCATGACTCCTTAATGGGAACCAGGAGGCGCTTGTCTTCCCTGGCGCGGCGGCTTTCAGGGTTCAGGCGCCAGGCATAGAAGCCGCTTGGGTGCACATCGAGCACTTTGCACAGCCGGCGCACTGGAAATTGGTCCTGTAACTCAGCAATTAAGGTGTACCTTACCCGGACGTCTTGGCAAAGTACACCGCGGCCTTTTTCAATATGTCACGCTCCTCCGTGACGCGCTTGAGCTCGGCCTTCAGGCGCCGCATTTCGTCGGACTGAACGTCGACAGCCTTGCGCTGCGCCTCGGGCACGCCATAGCGCTTCGTCCACGCATACAGGCTATGGATGCTTACCCCGAGCCGCTCCGCTACTTCGCTCGCTGGATGCCCACGCTGGGCTACTTGCTTGACTGCTGCAATCTTAAATTCCTCTGTGTACCGCTTGCCGCTCATATATTCTCCTTGTGCCCGATATTATGGCTCGGGAGTGTCTACAAATGTCGTGGCGATTCAAATATTAGCGGCACGACGACAATCGTGCTCAATGCAACGACGAGCATTGCTGAAGGTTTCACAGCGCGGTCCAGTCTCGCATGGCGTTCTTAGTGCCCACTTGAAGCGTCATAAATTTCCGTGTGCGCCAACCAAGACGGGATCTGCTCGCCCCGCAAATGGCTGATTCTGGTCGGCAGTTCCCGATTGTACTCGACGAAATGCGGCTAACCATCAGGCCGCCTCTGCCCCAAAGCTGACCTTCGCACCGGCCTCAGCCGTGGGAACTTCTTGACTGAGTACTCCATGGCGAAGCTGACAATTCAGGCCATTCTGCTGCCTCAGCCTTATCGGCTTGTGAGTTAGCGGATTATTGAGCAAAGCCCTGCGATCGCGAGGCACAGCAACCCAGCTGCGCGCAGGCGTGGTGACGCGGGAAGACTTTGTCGGTAGAAATCGACCAGCCTTGCGAATTCTTCGTCCCTTATCCGCTTTGGGAGGGCAAAGACGAGCGCGTACCGTAGGCCTAGGAGTAGCGTTAAGAGTGCCAAGGACATGGTTACGGTAAATGCGAAATACCACCCAGGCTCGCCGGCGGAGAAAGTGATCACATCACCGCGTCGTGACAAAGTTGTGATCGCGCCTTCACGCCAACTAAACCATGTTTTATGCGTAAGATATACGCCGATGCTTAGCAACATAGCCGCGTAACCTAAGCAACGGATCGAACCGTTGCGGACGAAATTAGGAAAAATAATCATGTCAAACAGGTTACCTGGTGCGAGCTTAATGACTCGGAGAAGTCAGGAATGCGGCACTTGGGAAAGACCGCTTTTGGCCGATACCAAGCCTGTCGGCCGATGATAGCAGCTTGCCCCCCCGGAAAGCACCCAGTTAAACTGACGAGTGACCGGAAACGCCCCAAAGCTGACACTCGAACCTAGAAAAAATCAGCACCTTGCAGTGCACTGCGACGTTACAAACGCCGTGCGCTGAAGTAAGGTAATGGGCATTCACTGCAGTAGTCCAGAACCCGAGCGCCCCTGGACAGTCACTTGCGATGGCGACGCCGCAGTTGGTTGGATTGGCGCGCGCTGTGGGCATTTTGGCGCACCCTGGACATCAGTTCTACCATCGCCTAAGCCTTCGCTTCCAGGAAACTAAAAGCTCTGTCAGGTACGTCCTGCGACGAATCGGCGGGCCGTGGTAGCGCCTGCGAGAAAGAATATAAAGAAGCAGGTGTATCTCGTCCCCGTCATCCATATTGATTCGCTATGCCCCAACGACAAAATTAGCGCCGGCGCGACCACAACTGGTATCCAATCAAAGAGCCAGAGGCGCTTCAAACCGTAGCGAATATTCCTGTCCGGTGACGCAAGTACTCCAACAACAATGGATACCCCCAAGACTGCGGCGAAAAATCCCCCATCATCGGCCCCTCCATTCCATAGGATTCCGTACGCGCCCAAGGTGAGGACCGTGCTGGCTAGTAGTACGACTATCAGTTGTTTAAAGTTTTTCATTGTTCACCAAGTCGTTCCGCCACCCACAGTGATCGTTTCGCCCGAGCCCCCAAATCCACCATTACCCGAGCCCCCAAATTCGCGCTCACGCTCGGGTGTCATCACTTCCTCTTATTTTCGAATGTCTGCTGTTAGCCGATTCCTGCATGTTGTGACAGCCAGCTGTCGACCCCAAGCGCGCTGCCGCGCTTTTACATCACCGACATCCAATCGTGACGATCTAGCTCGGCTATAAACAAATCCAGACTCTGATGGTCGAGAGTAAGCGGCCAGCCCAGCCACCTTCTACCAGCGTTTAAGTCTGTGTAGAGTTTGCGAACGGTAGCAGCGAGTCGATTTTGCTGTTGGGGCAGGTGGGAAGCTTTGCGAGGGTGTCGGCGAGCCAGCGAGCCGGGTCCAGGCCGTTAAGCTTGGCGGTAGCGAACAGGCTCTGGATGGCAGCGGCGCGGCGGCCCGCGCGCTCGGAGCCGGCAAACAGCCAGTTCTTCTTGCCGATGGCGATGGGGCGTATCGCATTCTCGACCGGATTATTGTCAATCGGAAGGCTGCCCGAGCTGGCATAGCACTGCAGCGCCGCCCAGCGCTTGAGAGCATGCTCGATGGCCTTGGCCGTGCCACTGCCAGCAGCGACGCTGCGCTGGGTCGCCACCAGCCAGCCATGCAAGTCGGCCAGCACTGGCATGGCGAGCTGCTCACGCAACGCTGCGCGCTGTTGCGCCGTCATCCCCGCCGCTTGCTGCTCGATGGCGTACAGCTGCCCAATGCGCCGTAGTGCTTCCTCGGCCACCGGGCTGCCGCTAGCAGCGTGGACGTCGAAGAACTTGCGCCTGATGTGGGCCAGGCAAGCGAGCTCGGTGGGGCCTGCCGTAAACAGCGCCTTGTAGCCGACATAGTCGTCCACCATTAGATGGCCGCGCCATTGCTGCAGGAAGGCGCGAGCGTGCGCCCCAGCGCGACTGGTCTGGTAATCGAACACGACGATGCCCGACCCGTCATCGAGTACGTTGGAGCGGTAGGCCCACAGATAGGCGTGTTTGGTCTTGCCGCTGCCAGGATCGAGCTGGCGCACCGGGGTTTCGTCGGCATGCAGGCAACTTCGTTGCCTGAGCAGTTCGGCCAAGCGGTCAGCCAGCGGCTGCAAGGCCACACCGATGCGCCCGATCCATTCGCCGAGCGTAGAGCGGGCCAGTGGCACGCCGTCACGCGCGGCAATCTGTTCGATGCGGTAGAGGGGCAAGTGGTCAAGGTACTTGCACACCGCGATCCAGGCCAGCAGCCCGACAGCGGCCATGCCGCCGTCGATGACGGCTGGCGGGATAGGCGCCGCCGTCACCGTCTCGCAAGGACGGCACGCATACTGCGGGCGGATGTGGCGATGCACGAAGAAGCGCGCCGGTTCCACGTCCAGCTGTTCGCTTACGTCTTCGCCGATCTTGACCAGGTCGGCGCCGCATTGACCGCACAGGCACGACTCGGGCTCATGACGGTGCTCGATGCGTTCCAGATGCGCTGGCAGCGGTTGGCGCCCGGCGCGCTTGCGCTGCCGATTTACGGGGGCCTGCGCTTGAAGTTCCTCGTCGATGGCTGCCAGGTCCGTATCGACCGTTTCTTCAAACAGCAGCCGCTGCGCGCCGACGAGTGCTTCGCTGGCCTTGCCGAAGCGAACCCGCTTGTAGTACGCCAGCTCGTGCGTCAGCGCGGTGATCTTGAAGTCCTTCTCAGCGAGCACAGCGTCGCGCTGTGCCAGCTTGGCCTGCTGCTGCTCGAACAATGCCTGCACCTTCGCCAAGGCGGCAGGAGCGATATCCAGATCGGCGAGTTCGTTGAGCAGGTCCATGGCTCAGTAGTTTACAGAGCACGGACGATGTTTACAAGCGAAACAGTTTACGTCCTCACAGTCGCCACTGCGCTGGTGCCGGTGCCGACAGGCGTTGCCAGTCCACGCCAGCGACCAGCCATTGCCATTGTTCGGCGCTGATCTGCCAGCAGGCGTCGTCAACTTGGGGCCAGACAAACTGGCCCCGGTGCAGGCGGCGCAGGCACATCCACACGCCCGTGCCATCCCAGCAGACCATCTTCAGGCGCGTACGGCGACGGTTGGCAAACACGTATGCCGTGCCATCGCATGGCGGCCGCCCCAGCGCCTGCTGCACATGCAAGGACAGCCCGTCGATGCCGATGCGCATGTCCACCGCTGCCGTCGCCAGCCAGATTGCATTGGCCGACAGCTGCATCAAAGCGCCCGCATCACTTCGGCCAGCCAGCTGGCCGGTATCGCGCCGGGCAGCGTCAAGGTCCAGCCGCGCTCACTACGTAGCGTGATCGTCGGCATCGCCGCCGGCACGCCCACCACCCGCACCGGTAGCAGCGCCGACGTTTGCACACCCGTCAATCGCCGCACCCAGTAGCCGACCTGGCGCGCTGGGAAACCATGTTGGATTGCGTAGGCGCGCTGGGACAAGCCGCTTGCCTGCCATTGAGCTACCCGCTCCTGCCATACCTGCTCGCGTTCCACGTTGTTCACACTGTCCTCCTAAAGTACGAGGGATGCAGTGTGGCCAGTGTGATTAGGAATTCATAGGTGGGCCGGCTGGCCGCTTACGGTCGAGATCGAAAACGGCACAAAAGCCGCCTTTTCGATGTTGCTCGACCTCATGGACGCGGGTGACCCCCGGTGCACTTTCAAGGAACAAGCGTAACGTATCTGCCGTGTCGTTAGGATCGTATCGTTGTCGTCGCATGAACCGCTGAGCTTGACGCATCGTTGCCTTTCCGCTTTGTGCTTTGTAGTGCTCCGACAGACCGCTTCTGGCCCAGGCTGTGTAAAAACGCAGAAAAATTTGGCGTGAGAAAAAATCGACCCTCCAGAACGGCCGCTACGCGATTTTCTCGGTGCGGAGAATGGTCACCCTACCCATGAAATTTACATGCTTCTGCGTTTTTACACAGCAAAGTCCCGTTGCCTAACACGCTTACGCCGTCGACGACTCCGTAAGAACGCATGCGTTCTTCGATTTCTGCAAGGGGTGTAGCGTTTTCTAGTTCCCACGCAAGGCGAATTTCCATACTCGATTGATGTCGCTGAAATTGCAGAAAAAGGTTCACTAAACTTGTCGGGCACAGACCCGCTGGGAAGGTCCGCTTCTGGCCGAAATCAGACGGATACAAAAATCGCGTCGAGCGCGGCTTTTAGTCGTTCGTCGTCATCAACAAGGTGACGGTACTTTTCAAACGAAAGGGTACCGTCATTAACCTGCTTTTCCAAAAATATAGCTAGCCTCCATGCATCGGGATCATTCTTATCGAAGTCAAAGTCAATGCCGCCGACATCTGAAGTCCGGTAGACGTTGACTCCGATTCCATGGGTATAAAAGAACCAGGTCGTTCCGGGAATCTGATGAGTGCCCCGAAACTCGCGACGCAGGATATCCTGTGGATCATCCAAGTCAAATGATCTCTTTAGTAGCTCCTTGGCCCAAGCCATTTCCGCATGCCACAAAGGGATTATGCCCCGGAGCAGCCGTACATCCTCGTTGAGGTTGGGCAAGCTATTGGTTTGAACCATTCCGCTCCCTTATCGATTGGATAAAGCTCATGCTGACTTTGAGTAATTTGCTCAGGGGGTGCCGCGCCACGACCGTCCGATTCTGCCCGTTCTCGGCCGTTCGTCACATGATATCAGTTGCCCATACGTAAAGTTCGCAGCCGGCCTCGACAGGCAGCTATCGCCCCAAAGCGGACATGTAGCAATCCGACCTTGTCGTTTACAGCGCCCGGCGCTGGCCGTGCGCCAAGCGCCTTTTGTCGCGACTATGACCACAGAAGCGCAGTTATTGCTCGGCCTGTGGCCAGCCAATGAGCCAGAGCTTCTTTGGCTGACGCAACACTAACTGTGGAGGCGAGCGAAGCATTGAACGTTGACCCATCCTCATCAAAGAATACCGCTTCACCCCGTGGAACCGTCGTGACATCCCGAAAGGAACCATAGTGCTCCCTGTGTTCGTCGAGGCGCACGTATGCGCGCCCTGCGCAAAGCCAAACGTAGAAGTTGCCGTAGTCGGCATGATCGCGAATGTCCGCGACATATATGACAGCCGTCTCATCGTCCACGCCAGAGACTACAGTCGATGCCTCCACCGCTTCAGCTACAGAAAATTTCTGCAATGTGGGCTGTGGTTGAAAGCGTGTGATTTCAATCTCGTACATATGTATGCCTAGCGAAATGGCGGCTCAACGAACGACGGCTTCTGGCCGAGGCTGTGTAAAAACGCAAAAACACAAAATTTTCGTGGGTCGGGTGACCATTGCCGGCATCGAGAAAATCGCGTAGCGGCCGTTCTGATGGGTCGATTTTTTCTCGCGCCGAATTTTTATGCGTTTTTACACAGCCTGGGCCGATCTCGGCCGTTCGACACATGATATCAGTTGCGAGAATGCAAAAGTGGGAGACGGTCTCTACAGGCAGCTACCGCCCCCATAGCGGACGTCAGGCACTAACCGCTTGCGTCAGTTGCTCGACGTCTTGAAAATCACGCAGCGCTACATTAAAGCTGTATTCCATGTCGATGGCATTTAGATCTATGGGGAGCGCTCTCTGAAGCTCCAGCGCAAAAACTAGCGAGCATGGGTTCAGCCCCTCAGCGGTAATGGTCTCCGCATCTTTGCTTAGACGGATGATCGTGCTTGTTCCTGCATATCCATACTCACACTCGAAGATCGCGCCAATGAAGTCTCCACGCCTCGCGTTCGTCGTGCCGTTCATTGCCACGATAGCGCTGATCGTCGACTCAACGGCGAACTTCTGATCTTCGCCAATGAAAATTAACAGTTTTGTCATAGTTGGAAATGCCTGTAGGTCCGCTTCTGGCCGATCTCCGACGTTCGGGATAGGATAGCAGATTGCCCACGGGAAAAGCTGGCATGTGTCACGACAGGCAGCTTCCGCCCCAAAGCAGACGTTTCGGCTCAAAAGGCGAGGCCGCATCCATGCGAGCTCTTGACCGAATACCTCCGGGCGTGAAGCTGTCGGCCGTTTGGCTGACGAGAGGTGTTCAAGAAAGCTGCAAAAGACGATTCTTCAACATTTTCCAAGCCATATCACGATTTAAATGACCATTTCGTTCTTCCGAGCACTCAACCATAATTCCAGAAGGTAGATGCGTAATCCGAACGCAACATTTTGTATTGACCAAGCCCTTTGGCAATAGGAATCCAGCTGCCACGGGAACGCGAAAGGTTTCGATGCGCGCAACTGTTGGATCAAAATTTTCGTTATCCGCAATGGAAAAAATTCCCATGTTCGTATTCCAAAATTACTCGCGGTATGAATTGCAGGATCGAATACTGATTCTCGGGTATAAATTCGTAAATAACTCGTGGTTTGCGTGAGGTTCCGCTTTTGGCAGCTGAAAGCGGCCTGCCGCGGGATGATAGCACCTTGCCAAGTGGAAAGCATCCTCAACGTCTACGACCCACCACAAGCTAGCGAGTAGGAGTTTTGTTAGGCGTTCTTAGCCCGGCGGGGCGCTGCACGCGGCGTAGTCGGTATCGAACCAGCCTTGCGGCTCGCAGGCACCGCTGCCAATTGCCTGTACCCGCGCGCGCCGCTGCAGGTGGGCTGCCGCGTTGCGCACCGGGTGCAGTTCGTTAGGCGCGCGAATCATGCCGACCAGGCCACTGAATTCGGCTTGCGTCAGCTGCGCCAGCGGTTTTCCCATCAGCGCTGCGGAAGCCTGTGCCAGGCCGCGCAGCTGCATGCCTTGGTGCCGGCCCATGTATACCTGGTCCACAAACAGCGCAAGCTGCTCGTCCTTGCTCATGTGCGCATCGAGCACCAGCGCCGTGACGTCGCGCCCCAGGTCAATCTTTTTGCAGCAGGCGAACACGCGCCGGTACAGCGCCTGCAGCGTGCCACGGACGCCGGTCAACTCCGTGCGGAACAGGAAAACGTCGCGCGCCAGCGACGAGGTGAGGGTGGTCGCGCCCTGGCCGTTCGCCAGGCTGAGCCCATGGTGCGAGCGGAAGGTGGGGTCCTCGATCTGCAGCAGCAATGCGCTTTGCCGGGGTGTGAGGAGCGAGGGCGCGTGCGCCACCGGGTGCCGGGCCAGGATGGACTCGATCGACGATGCCGCCCAGATGGCCACGGTGGACAAGTACACGGCGATGAAAACGCTCATGCCGATCAGGATGCGGCGCAGGGAGTGACGCATGATGCCTTTATGGGAATTGAGCGCGCCATTGTAGATGACATCGTCCATCAATCAAGGCCTGGCGGCGCGAATCGGCGCTGTGCGCGCCCCGGATGCTATGCTTCGCGCAGTTTTGTTCAATGAGATGCGCATGAACCGAGGTATGACCCCTGCAGCAAACCCGCTGCCTGCACAATTGCGCGCGTGCGCACTCGATTGCCTGACCGAGGCCGACCCGGCCCGCAAGGTCGGTGCGGTGGCCGCCATGGCGGGCGCGTTCAAGGCCGGCCAGCTCGATATCGACCCGGGACGGGCCCTCGCTGCTGCCGCGCCCATCCCGGGGCGGCCAATGCGCCCGGAGCTGGTCGCGCCGCGCCTCGTGGGCCGGCGCTCCATGGTGACGGTGGAGGGACGGGCCATGCTGATACACGCGCTGGCGCACATTGAATTTAACGCCATGAACCTGGCCTTGGACGCGATATGGCGTTTTCCCGCCATGCCGCCGGAGTACTACGCGGACTGGCTGCGCGTGGCAGCCGAGGAGGCGACCCACTTCGACATGCTGGCAGGCCACCTGGCGGTGCTCGGCCACGCTTATGGCGACTTTCCCGCGCACGACAGCCTGTGGGAGATGGTGGGCAAGACCTGTGACGATGTCCTGGCGCGCATGGCGCTGGTGCCGCGCACGCTGGAAGCGCGCGGGCTCGACGCGATTCCGCCGCTGCGCGCCAAGCTGGCGCAGGCAGGCGACATGGCAGCGGCCCGCATCCTCGACATCATCCTGCGCGACGAAGTGGGGCATGTGGAGGTGGGCAACCGCTGGTACACCCACCTGTGCCAGGAACGGGGGCTGGAGCCGCGCGCGACTTACGCGGACCTGGCAGTGCGCTACGAGGCGCCGCTCATGCGCGGTCCTTTCAATATCGAGGCCCGGCGCCGGGCCGGTTTTACGGAAGCAGAACTCGCGGCACTGACTGAAAGCGCTGGCAGTGCGCTCCATCACAACCCAGCCGGGTAGCCAAGTGTCAGCGATCCCGCTCGCAGTTCATGTATGATTTTGCTATTAAATCATCTCGGGGAAATCACTTGAAAACTGTACCGCTGATTATGCTCGCGCTCACCCTGGCCGCGTGCTCGAGGCAAGAAGCTGCCAATCCGCTCGATTCCGTTGCGCGCCGTACCTGCATGGATACCATCGAGTCCCGTGCCACCAACCGCGATTCTGTGGCCTACGGCGACGACATGCCGGTCGAACGCAGCAAACCCGACGGCCAGATGAATGTGACGGTCAAATTTTCTGCCAAAAATGAAATCGGCATGGCCTCGAACATCGTCGCCAACTGCGTGGTGAGCGCCGACGGCAAGACCTTGGTCAGCATCGCCACCAAGGAAGGCCGTTGACGGCAGCCCGGCACGCCATGGGGGCTTCACAGTCAATGCACATGACACTGCCATACTGGCAGTTTGCTATCAATTGACCCGATCATGCCATTTACCCCGTTTCACCTCGGCGCCGGCGCGCTGTTCAAGGCTGCCGGCGGCCGCCATGTGAGTTTCCTGGTCTTCGGCGGGGCGCAGGTGCTGATGGACATCGAACCGCTGATCGGCATCATCCAGAACAAGCCGGTCCTGCATGGCTACACGCACACCCTGGCCGGCGCGCTGGCCATCGGCGTGCTTGCGGCGCTGATCGGCCGCCCCCTCAGCGCCGCGGTGCTGCGCATGAGCCAGGTCCCGCACTATTACCTGACCTGGCGCGCGTCATTCGCAGGCGCCTTGCTCGGCACCTTTTCCCACGTGGGGCTGGACGCCCTCATGCATCACGACATGGCGCCGTGGTGGCCGTTTTTCGCCGGGAATGACCTGCTCAGGATCATTCCGCTCGATGTGCTGCACATTCTGTGCGTGATGCTGGGCGCGCTGGGCGGCGCCCTGGTCGCGCTGCGGGCGCAGCGCGAGGGCTTTGTGTAACACCCGGCCAGGATCATTTTTTGCGAATCTTGTTGTGGATGTCATTGACGGCCATCAGGCCCGCCGATCCGTAAAACTTGTGATACTCGGCGACCATTTCACCATGGATGATGACGGGATCGGCGGCCACATACTTCTTCGCTTCTTCAATGTCGGATGTGGCAAGCACAAACAGCCCGCGCATATTGTTCACGCCATCGAGCGGGCCGGCCAGGGCCAGCTTTTTTTCACTGGCTAATTTGTTGATGTTGGCGAAATGGCCTTCGAACATCCTGGTTCGTTCCGGGCCGGCTTCCATTTTCTTCGGCCCCGTTTTCAGCAGGACCAGCACATAAGAGCGCATGCCATCGTCGTTGCCTCCCAGGCTGCTGGCCAGTTCCGGGTCTTCGGCCTGCTTGAGTGGCGCGGCCGGCGTGGCCTGCTGCGCCCACGGCGCGGCCCATGGCGTGATCAGGGCGGCCAGCAAGGCCAACTGGGCGAGTTGTCGCATGATGAATTCCTTATGAGTTGAACAAGGAGATTTTAGCCCAGTCACAGTGCATCTTTCGATTTTTGATGCAGGTCAAGGATTTTGCGCGGCCTGATCCTTAGACTCGCACCATGTTTTCATTGGAGCAGTCATGCATGCACAGCAATCGGCAATTGCCACCCGTCCCCTGGAATTTGATCCGGGCCTGATCCGCAGGCTCACGGCCTCGGGGCCGCGCTACACGTCCTACCCGACAGCGGACCGCTTCAACGAGCGCTTCGCCTACCGCGACTACCTGCAGGCGGTCGCCGGCCGGCGGACCCAGGGCAGCACCCACCCGCTGTCGCTGTACGTGCATATCCCGTTCTGCGACACCGTCTGCTATTACTGCGCTTGCAACAAGATCGTGACGAAAAACCGCGCCAAGGCGGCCACCTACCTCAGTTATCTCAAACGCGAAATCGAGATGCAGGCACGTCTGTTCGCGGGCATGAACCAGGTCGAGCAGCTCCATTTCGGCGGCGGCACGCCTACCTACCTGTCCGACGCGCAGATGGACGAGCTGATGGAGCACCTGCACCGCAGCTTCCAGTTTGCGCCCGATGCCAGTGGCGAGTATTCGATCGAAGTCGATCCGCGCACCGTGTCGCGCGAGCGCATTCATCGCCTGCGCGGCCAGGGCTTCAACCGCATCAGCCTGGGCGTGCAGGATTATGATCCGGACGTGCAAAAGGCCGTCAACCGCATCCAGCCGGAGCATGAAACCCAGGCCATCATTGAAGCGGCGCGCGAAGCGGGATTTCGCTCGGTGAGCATTGACCTGATTTACGGCCTGCCCAGGCAAAATGAGACCACCATGGCTGCCACCCTGGCCAAGGTGATCGCGGCCAGCCCCGACCGCATCGCCATCTACAATTATGCGCATCTGCCGCATCTGTTCAAGCCACAGCGCCGTATCGTGGAAGCGGATCTGCCCGACGCCGAAACGCGCCTGGCCATGCTGGGCTTGTGCATTGACACGCTGCGCCAGGCAGGCTACCTGTACATCGGGATGGACCATTTCGCCAAGCCGTCCGACGACCTTGCCATCGCCCAGCAGCAGGGCCGCTTGCACCGTAACTTCCAGGGCTATTCCACGCACGCCGACACCGATCTGGTGTCATGCGGCGTATCGGCCATCAGCGCTGTTGCGGCCACCTACAGCCAGAACGTCAAGACGCTTGACGCCTACTACGAAGCGCTGGACCGCAACGAGCTGCCGGTGGTGCGCGGCATCCGCCTGAACATGGACGACGCGCTGCGCCGCGCCGTCATCCAGATGCTGATGTGCCAGTTCGAGCTGTCCACCAGCGCCATTGAGCAGGCATACCCGATCAGCTTTGCCGACTATTTCGCCCCCGAGCTCGAACGCCTGCGCAAGCTCCAAGCGGACGGCCTGGTGTCCATGGAACCGGGCTGGATCAGCGTGACGCCACGCGGCCGGGTCCTGATCCGCAATGTGTGCATGGTGTTTGACCGCTACCTGGCCCCGCGCACCGAAGGCCCGCGCCACTCGCGTACCATCTAGCACAGGCTTGCCAAGTGAATCTGTTTCCATTTTTCGTGGCGGGACTGGCAGCGAGCGTGCATTGCGTCGGCATGTGCGGGGGGATCGTCAGTGCGTTTTCCCTGGCGCCGGCGCGCCGCTTTCCGGTCGCCGTGGTCACACACACGGCGCCCGCCGCCAGCGCGGCCCTGGCCCGCTCGCTGGCCTACAACGCCGGCCGCATCGGCAGCTATGCCATGGCTGGCGCCATCGCGGGCGGTGCTGCGGGCGGGGCGCGGATGCTGGCCGGCGGCGCGGCGCTGCAGACGGCCGGACTGTGGATGGCCAATCTGCTGCTGCTGGCCATTGGCCTGTACCTGGCGGGGGCACTGCCGCTGCTGGCGCGGGTGGAAAAATCGGGACAGGGCCTGTGGCGCCGCATCCAGCCGCTGACACGCAGCCTGCTGCCGGCCGATACCCCGTTCAAGCTGGCAGCGCTTGGCGCGCTGTGGGGATGGCTGCCGTGCGGGATTGTCTACAGCATGCTGCTCACGGCCATGCTGGCCGGCTCGGCGCAGGGCGGTGCCCTGGTCATGCTCGCCTTTGGCCTTGGCACGCTGCCGGTGCTGGCCACGCTCGGCGCGGCCGGCGGCGAACTGCAGCGCTACCTGCAGCGGCGTGCCTTTCGCATGGGCGCCGGCGCCCTGATTGGCGCCTTTGGCCTCCTTGGCCTGTGGCGCGCGTGGCATGGCGTGGCGGGCGGCTGGCTTGACGTGCTGTGCCTGACGGCGGCGCCATGAGCGCGGTGCTGGCACCGGCCAGCTGCTTTCATTGCGGCCTGCCCACGCCTGCCGGCGCCGCCTGGGCGGTGGCGGTCAATGGAGCGAGCCGGCCCATGTGCTGCCCAGGCTGCGCTTCGGTGGCGCAGGCCATCGTCGACGCCGGCCTGGATGACTATTACACCACGCGCGACGCGTTTCCCGCCACCGCCGAGGGACCGGCCCTGGTGCCGCCGGAGCTGGCGCTGCTCGACGCCGAGCCGCGCTTGCAGGGATCGCAGGGCGCCACCGTGGACGCCATTTTCGCCATTGACGGCATTCGCTGCGCGGCCTGCATATGGCTCATCGAGGGGCGCCTGGCGCGCCTGCCGGGCGTTCTCAAGGCCGATGTCAACGTGGCCACGGAGCGGGTGTACCTGCGCTGGGATAGCCGCTGCAAGCCAAGCGACATTGCCGCGGCGCTCAAAAAGATTGGCTACGACGCCTATCCCTGCTTCAGCGGGCGCCAGGAGCAGCAGCGCGAGCAGTCGCGCAAGCGCCTGTTCCGCCAGCTGTTCGTGGCGGGCCTGTGCATGATGCAGGTGATGATGTACGCACTGCCGGCCTACATCGCCGACGATGGCACGATGGACGCCGACATGCACTCGCTCATGCGCTGGGCCTCGCTGCTGCTTACGCTCCCGGCGCTGTTGTATTCCGCCCAGCCGTTTTTTGCCGGCGCCTGGGCCGGCGTGCGGCGCCGCATGCCGGGAATGGATGTGCCGGTGGCCATTGGCCTCGCGGCCGCTTCGGCCGCCAGCATCCTTGCCACCTTCACCGGCGAGGGCGAGGTCTATTTTGACTCGGTGACCATGTTTATCTTCCTGCTGCTGGCGAGCCGCTATCTGGAGCAGCAGGCGCGCCACAGGGCAGGCCGCGCGCTGGAGCAGCTGCGCCATGCGCTGCCCGCGTCGGCCACGCGCCTGGCGGGCTATCCGCAGTCGCGCGTGGGCGAGGTCGTGGCTGCGGCTGACCTGCGCCAGGGCGATGCCATCATGATCGCCCCCGGCGAGGCGGTACCTGCCGACGCCACCCTGATGGAGGGCGAGGCGCAACTGGACCAGTCGCTGCTGACCGGCGAAAGCTGCGCCGTGGCGCGCGCCGTTGGCGACCTGCTGCCGGGCGGCGCGGTCAACCTGGCGCAGCCGGTGGTGGCGCGCGTGGCATGCGCGGCCAGCGACAGTACGCTGGCGCGTCTGGTCAACCTGGTGGAAAGTGCCGCTGCCGGCAAGCCGCGCATTGTGCTGTGGGCGGACAAGCTGGCAGCGTGGTTCGTGGCCGGCCTGCTGCTGTTTGCGCTGGCCGTGTTTGCCGTGTGGTGGCAGCTTGACCCGGCCCGCGCGTGGCAGATTGCCATTGCCGTGCTGGTGGTGTCCTGCCCCTGCGCGCTGTCGCTGGCGACACCAAGCGCGCTGGCGGCGGCCACCGGCGCCCTGATCGAGCGCGGTGTACTGGTGGTGCGCCCGCACCTGCTGGAAACCATGCACCGCGCCACGCATGTCATCTTTGACAAGACCGGAACGCTGACCGAAGGCCGCCCGACACTGCGCGCCACGCAGGCGCTGGGCCACTTCAGTGAAGGCACCTGTCTTGCGATTGCCGCGGCGCTGGAAGAGGGCAGTACCCATCCTTTCGCAGCGCCCCTGCGCGCGGCCGGGGCGGGCCATGGCATGCTGGCCACCGGCTTGCGCAGCAGCGCGGGCCTTGGTGTTGAAGGCAGCATTGAAGGTGTGGCGTACCGGCTCGGTACTGCGCACTTTGCCGCCGGCGCGCAGCGCGCCGGCACCCCGGGCGTGAGCAGCATTTACCTGGGCAGCGAGGGCGTCCTGCTGGCGCGCTTTGATTTGGCCGACAGGTTGCGCAGCGATGCCGCAGACGTGGTGCGCCACTGCCGCGAACGGGGGCAAAGCGTCATCCTGCTGTCGGGCGACGCGCAGCCGATCGTCGACAGTGTCGCCGACGAATTGCACATCACCCGTGCGCTGGGCGGCCAGCTCCCGGACGACAAGCTGGCCTATGTCCGGGCGCTGCAAAAGAGTGGGGCGGTGGTGGCCATGGTGGGCGACGGTATCAACGACGCCGCGGTGCTGCGCGCGGCAGACGCCTCGTTTGCCATTGGTGGCGGCGCTGCGCTGGCCCAGCTCAATGCGGGCTGTGTGCTGGTGTCGGGCCGCCTGGGCGCGTTCGACGACACGGCGCGCATGGCCGCGCGCAGCATGCGCATCATCGGCCAGAACCTGGCCTGGGCCATGGTGTACAACGTAATTGCCATTCCGGCAGCGGCGCTTGGCCTGGTCAGTCCATGGCTTTCTGCTGTCGGCATGTCCGCCAGTTCGGCGCTGGTGGTGATGAATGCACTGCGCCTGCGCCGCGCCAATACAAGATAAAGGTCACATCATGGAATCGCTGTATCTGCTGGTGCCGCTGTCGCTGGTTATCGTGGCGCTGGCCGCCTGGATCTTCTTTGGCGCCGCCGACAGCGGCCAGTTCGATGATCTCGAAGGCCCCGCGCTGCGCGTGCTGCACGACGACGACGCGCAGTGACACTAAACGTTCTCATCTGGGCGTTTTTGATTCACATCAAGGATTTTTAAGGTCCAGAAATTTACTCTTCTGCTGTCATCGTTGTTTTCAGTGGAGAGCTTTTGTGGACCGAGATTTAAATTACAACTACAAGATCGTGCGCATGTTCACGATTGCCACCGTGGTGTGGGGCGTGATCGGCATGCTGGCCGGTGTCTTCATCGCCGCCCAGCTGGCGTGGCCCGCACTCAATTTCGATGTGCCCTGGTTGAGCTACGGGCGCCTGCGTCCACTGCATACCAACGCCGTCATCTTCGCCTTTGGCATCAACGGTCTGTTCGCCACGTCCTACTACGTGGTGCAGCGTACCTGCCAGGTGCGCCTGTTCTCGGACACGCTGTCGGCCTTCACCTTCTGGGGCTGGCAGGCGGTGCTGGTGCTGGCCACTATCACCCTGCCCATGGGTTTCACCCGCGGCAAGGAATACGCGGAGCTGGAGTGGCCCATTGCCCTCCTGATCACGGTGGTGTGGGTGGTCTACGCGGTGGTCTTTTTCGGCACCATCATCAAGCGCCGGGTGCAGCACATCTACGTGGCCAACTGGTTCTTCGGCGCCTACATCATCGCCGTGGCACTGCTGCACGTGGTCAATGGCGCGGCCATGCCGGTCACGCTGTGGAAATCCTATTCGGCCTACTCGGGTGTGCAGGACGCCATGATCCAGTGGTGGTACGGCCACAATGCGGTCGGCTTCATCCTCACCGCCGGCTACCTGGGCATGGTCTACTACTTCATTCCCAAGCAGGCCAACCGCCCCGTGTATTCGTATCGCCTGTCGATCGTCCACTTCTGGGCCCTGATCTTCACCTACATGTGGGCCGGCCCGCACCACCTGCACTACACCGCACTGCCTGACTGGACCCAGTCGATCGGCATGGTGTTTTCGCTGATCCTGCTGGCACCGTCGTGGGGCGGCATGATCAACGGCATGATGACGCTGTCTGGCGCCTGGCACAAGCTGCGCACCGATCCGATCCTGAAGTTCCTGATCGTGTCGCTCTCGTTCTACGGCATGGCCACCTTTGAAGGCCCGATGATGTCGATCAAGACCATCAACTCGCTGTCGCACTACACCGACTGGGGCATCGCCCACGTTCACGGCGGCGCGCTGGGCTGGGTGGGCTTCATCACCATGGGTTCGATCTACTACCTGATTCCCCGCCTGGCGGGCAAGAAGCAGATGTACAGCACTCAACTGATCGACGTGCACTTCTGGGTCGCCACCATCGGCATCGTGCTGTACATCGCCTCCATGTGGATTGCCGGCGTGATGCAGGGCCTGATGTGGCGCGCGGTCAATCCGGACGGCACCCTGACCTACACCTTCGTGGAAAGCGTCAAGGCGACCTACCCGTACTACGTGATCCGCTTTACCGGTGGCTTCCTGTACCTGGCGGGCATGCTGGTCATGGCCTACAACACCTGGCAGACCATGCGCGGCACGGTGGTATCGCCCGCGCGCATTGCGCAGCCGGTTGCCGCCCACGGCAAGGTCCATGAAGAGACCTTTGCCTGAACCACCAACTTACTTAACACAAGCAGGAGCATTACATGAAGTTCTCACATGAGTGGATCGAAACGAAGCCCTGGCTCCTGATCGGACTGGTGTTGCTGGTCATTTCGATTGGCGGCCTGGTGGAAATCGTTCCGCTGTTCTTCCAGAAGTCGACCACGGAGCCGGTGGCGGGCCTGAAGCCATATTCGGCACTGCGCCTGATGGGGCGCGATGTGTATGTGCGCGAAGGCTGCTACAACTGCCACTCGCAGATGATCCGTCCGTTCCGGGCCGAGACCGAGCGCTATGGCCACTACTCGGTGGCCGGCGAGTTTGTGTATGACCGCCCGTTCCAGTGGGGTTCCAAGCGCACCGGCCCGGATCTGGCGCGCGTGGGCGGGCGCTACTCGGACGACTGGCATCGCAGCCACCTGGACAACCCGCGTGACCTGGTGCCGGAATCGAACATGCCGGGTTACCCGTGGCTCGCCAAGGCGCGCCTGAAGCCGGAGGAAGTGACTGCCAAGATGCGCGCCCTGCAGCGCCTCAATACGCCCTACAGCGAAGAGGACATTGCCAGGGCCCCGGCCGAACTGGTGGACAAGACCGAGCAGGACGCGCTGATCGCCTACCTGCAGGGCCTGGGCACCCAGATCAAGACGAGAAATTAACATGGCTACCAACCTTCTAGACAGTGCAAGCAGCATCATGACCCTTATCAGCTTCCTTACCTTTGTCGGCATCCTGCTGTGGACCTTCGCCGTCAAGCGCAACCGGGACTTCGACGCCCAGGCGGCCATGCCGTTCGCCGACGAGCCAGCGGAGGCTGACCATGGCTGACTTTACCCACGTATTCTGGGACTACTTCATCGGTCTCATCACCATTGCCTCCATCCTCGGCTGCGCCGTCTTGCTGTGGTCGCAGTCGGTGGTGCGGGTGCAGCCCGGCACCCACAGCGACGGCACCACCGGCCACCTGTGGGATGAAGACCTGACGGAACTGAACACGCCACTGCCACGCTGGTGGATGTGGCTCTTTTATATCACCATCGTCTTTGCGCTGGCCTACCTGGTGCTGTACCCCGGCCTGGGCAGCTATGCGGGCAAGCTGGGATGGCAGTCGGCCGGAGCCTACAAGGAGGAACTGGTCAAGGCCGGCGCCCAGTACGATCCCCTGTTTGCGGGGTATGCAAGGCAGCCGATCGAAAAAGTGGCGCACGACCCCAAGGCGCAGATGATCGGCGAGCGCCTGTTTTTGACCTATTGCGCCGGCTGCCACGGCTCCGATGCGCGCGGCAACAAGGGCTATCCCAACCTGACCGACCGGGACTGGCTCCATGGCGGCAGTCCGGACGCCATCAAGGCCAGCATCATGCGCGGGCGCACCGGCGTGATGCCGGCCATGGCCAGCGCGCTGGGCTCGGAGCAGGATGTGCGCGATGTGGCCCATTACGTGCGCAGCCTGTCGGGCGCACCGGCCGATCCGATCCGCAGCGCCTTTGGCAAGGCGCGCTTCGGTGCCTGCATGGCCTGCCACGGTCCCGGCGGGCAGGGCAACCACACCATGGGCGCGCCCAACCTGGCCGACAAGATCTGGCTGTACGGCGGCAGCCAGGAGTCGATCATGGAATCGATCCGCAGCGGGCGCTCCAACACCATGCCGGCGTTTGACGACTTCCTCGGCGAAGGCAAGGTCCATGTGCTGGCCGCCTATGTGTGGAGCCTGTCGGCCGATCCTGTCAAGCTGGCACAAAAATGAACGCACCGGAAGCGAAGGTCATTCGCATGTACGCCGCGCGGGAAGAGATTTACCCGCGCGAGGCGAAGGGCCGCTATGCAAGCCTGCGCTGGGCTTGCGTATGGATGACGCAGCTCGTGTTCTACGGGATCCCGTGGCTGAACTGGAATGGGCGCCAGGCCGTGCTGTTCGACCTGGCCGCGCGCAAGTTTCATATTTTCGGACTGGTGCTGTGGCCCCAGGACTTCATTTACCTGGCCGCGCTGCTGATCATCAGCGCCTGGCTGCTGTTCCTGGTGACGGCCATCGCGGGCCGGGTGTGGTGCGGCTTTGCCTGCCCGCAGACCGTGTACACCGAGATCTTCCTGTGGATCGAGCGCCAGTTCGAAGGCCCGCGCAGCGCGCGCATCCGGCTCGACCGCCAGCCATGGTCGCTCGAAAAGCTGGCGCGCAAGGGGGGCAAGCATACGGCCTGGGGCCTGGTGGCGCTGTGGACCGGTATCTCCTTTGTCGGCTACTTCACGCCAGTGCGCTCGCTGACCGCCTCCATCGCCACGCTCGGCCTGGGCCCATGGGAGTGGTTCTGGGTCGGCTTCTATTCGCTGGCAACCTACGGTAACGCCGGCTGGCTGCGCGAACAGGTATGCAAGTACATGTGTCCCTATGCGCGCTTCCAGAGTGCGATGTTCGACAAGGATACGCTGATCGTCACCTACGATGCCGAGCGCGGCGAACCGCGCAATGCGCGTCGCGGCAAGGACAGCGGCGACTGCATCGACTGCACCATGTGCGTCCAGGTGTGCCCGACCGGGATCGACATCCGCAAGGGCCTGCAGTATGAATGCATCGGCTGCGCGGCCTGCATCGATGCCTGCAATGGCGTGATGGACAAGGTCGGCCTGCCGCAGGGTTTGATCCGCTATTCCACCAGCCAGGCCCTGGCCCGCCACTGGGACGCGCGCCAGATCAGGCGCCGCATCCTGCGCCCGCGCGTGCTCATTTACACAGTCTTGCTGAGCCTGTTCGCGGCCGGCTTCGTGATCGCGCTGGCCAGCCGCACCCCGCTCAAGGTGGACGTGATCCGCGACCGCGGCTCGATGGGGCGCGAACTGGACGAAGGCCGGATCGAAAACGTGTACCGCCTGCAGGTGATGAACACGGCCGAACAGGCGCACCGCTTCCGCGTCTCCGTGGGCGGCCTGGCTGGCATTGCCGTGGACGGCGAGGCGCACACGTCGATCGAGGGCGCCGCCACGCGCGCCATTGCCGTGCGGGTGCAGGCACCAAAGGGGGATCTGAAGAGCGGCTCGCATCCCATTCAATTTACGGTCAGCGCCCTCGACGACCCGGCCCTGCGGGTGGTGGAAGACGCGGTCTTCATCATCCCGCGCTAGAAAGTACATCATGCAAACTCAGTTCCCCTCCCTGCCCTGGTACCGCCATCGCTGGCCATGGCTGCTCATGCTCGGCCCCTTCATCATTGTCATTGCCGGCGTCATTACCGGTGTCCTGGCCTGGCAGCGCCAGGATGCGATGGTGGTGGACGACTATTACAAGCGTGGCAAGACGATCAACCTGGACTTGCGGCGCGATGACGCCGCACTGGCACGCCGGCTGGCGATCAACTGGCACTACGATGCCGGCAAGGGCGTATTGACGGGCCGGCTGAGCGCGGCCGGGGAAGCGGTGCGCGCGCCGTTTCGCATCCACCTGGCCCATTCCACGCAGCCGAGCAAGGACTTGACGCTCGACGTTTTCCCGAACGCTGACGGCAAATTCACGGTGGCGCTGCCGGCCCTGGTGCAGGCGCGCTGGCAGGTGACAGTCGAGGGCGGGGCGCGCGAATGGCGCCTGCGCAGCCAGTGGCTGTATCCGGCCCGCGCCGAGGTCCGCATCACGGCCGTGCCCCAGCCCGGATAGTGCGCGCACCGGACAATTTTGCGCTTGATGGCAATGATGGCGCACGGTAAGCTTAGTCATCCTTATCAGCTTCCGGATTGCCTGGAATACGTTGCCGATGGTCACTAAGACACGCCTGTCCGTCGTCCTGGTCGATGACAATGAACTGACCCGCGCCGCCTTGCGGCTGATGATTGCCGGGGACGCGTATGAGATCGTTGGCGAGGCTGCCAGTGGGCGCGCTGCCATTGAGCTAATCCTCAGGCTGCGTCCCGATATTGTGTGCCTGGACATCCAGATGCCGGACATTAACGGCCTCGATGTACTCGAATCGATCAAGGATGCCCATCCTGCCATGGTGGTCCTGATGGTTACGTCGAGTAACGATTTGCCCACCATCAAACGTGCGATTTCCCGGGGCGCGGCCGGTTTCATCGTCAAGCCATTTACCATGGGCACCGTGCAAGATAGCATGGACAAGGCCGCTGCCTTGCGGCGCAGGGCGCCCGGGTGAACGGCAGCGCGCCCAGAATTGTCGCGCTAGCCCTCGTTTATTTCCTGGCCGCGCAGCTGGGGATGCTGCTGGCGTTCGCCGATACCAATGTCACACCCGTGTGGCCGGCATCGGGCCTGGCATTGGCTGCCCTGGTGCTTGGCGGGCGCCGGCTCTGGCCGGGCATCCTGATTGGCGCGTTTGCGGCCAACCTGCTTGGCTTTGCGGGCGACGCGGCGCTGGACTGGACCCGCGCCGTGCCGCTGTCGCTCGTCATGGCCGGCGGCAACACGCTCGAAGGCGTGCTGGGCGCCTGGCTGTACCGGCGCCTGCGCAGTGAGGGCCCGCTCGTCACCATGGTCAACGTGAGCCGTTTTGCCCTGGTCGCGGTGGTGGTATCGACGGTCGCGGCCCTGGTCGGCACACTGTCGCTGCGCAATGCCGGGATCATCACTGCCGCCGAAGAATGGACGATTCTCTCGACCTGGTGGCTCGGTGACGTGGCCGGCATCCTGATCGTGGCGCCGGTGTTCCTGGTGTGGCGCGCGCATCGCGCCGGTGGGACGGGCCGCGGCGCCGAACTGGTACTGTTCTTTTCTGTGCTGGCGGCCCTGGTGTGGGGCATTTTCAGTCACCGCTTCAGCGCCGACGATTCCCCGCGCTGGATCGCCTATCTGCTGGTGCTGACCGTGGGCTGGACTGCCTACCGCTATGGCGCCCGCATCACCACGCTGGCCAGCCTGCTGATGGGGGCGGCCGCCACGGTGGGCACCACGCGCGGCCTTGGGCCGTTTGCCACCGGTACCCTGAACGATGCGCTGTTCGCCATCCAGTCCTGCGTGGCATTGTGCAGCGTGGTGGGACTGGTCCTGTGCGCCGACATCGACGCCATGCGCAGACGCGAGCATGGCGACCCGGTACGGCGCCGTGTGGTGTTTCACTGGTCCACGCTGTTCCTGTGCCTGGGCGTGACCATGCTGGTCTGGCAGCTGGTGTCGAGTGCCACCGAGCGACGTGCGCGCGACGATTTCGACAGCATTGTCGAAGGTGTGCGCCAGCGCCTGGGCGAACGGCTGACCGCTTACGAGCATGGCTTGCGCAGCTCGCGCGCGCTGTTTGCCGCCTCCGATGTGGTGAGCCGCGAAGAGTGGCACAAGTTCGCCGATGGCATGGACCTGCCGCGCAATTACCCCGGCATGCAGGGTCTTGGCTACGCCGCCATTGTCGATGATGCGGGCCGCGCGAGGCTGGAAGCGCAGGTCCGCGCCGAAGGCTTTCCGGCTTACCGCGTCTGGCCCGCGGGCGAACGCGGCCAGTATGCTGCCATTGTCTACCTGGAACCGTTCAGCGTGCTCAACCAGCGTGCCTTTGGCTACGACATGCTGAGCGAGCCGGAGCGGCGCGCCGCCATCGAGCGGGCGCGCGATTCCGGGCAGGCAGCCGTCACCGGGCAGGTGACGCTGGTGCAGGAGGCGGGCGCAGTCAGACAGCCCGGCTTTTTGATGTATGTGCCGGTCTACCGCAATGGTGTGGCGATCAATGCGGGTAATCGCCGCCAAGCGTTTGACGGCCTGGTATACGCGCCGTTTCGCATGCACGATTTCATGCGCCGCATCAGCAGTACCGTGCAAGGCCAGGTGCATCTGGAGATTTTCGATGGCGGCGGCACCCGGCCCGGTGATCTCATGTTCGCCACCTCGCACCCGTCGCCGGCGCAGATGCGAGCCTACCCCAACGCACTGACCAGCGTACTGCCGGTGGACCTGCCGCAGCACCAGTGGACCATGCGCGCCGTGGCGCTGCCCGGTTTCGAGGCCACGGTGGACCGCCAGAAGGCGCATATCGTGCTGGTGGCCGGCACCATCATCAGCCTGCTGTTTTTCGGCGCCGCGCGCACGCTCACCGCGCGCCATGAATTGGTCACCAGCATGGCCGAAGACATGCGCAGCGCGCTGCTGCAGTCCGAGCGCGCCTACCAGTCGATGTTCGATTCGGCGCTGCAGTTTTCGATTGTCGCCACCGACCTGGCGGGGACCATCACCGCCTTCAGCAGCGGGGCGGTACGCATGCTGGGCTACCAGCCGGCGGAACTGGTGGGCATTGAAAAGATGAACAAGTTCCACCTGCCGGCCGAACTGGCGGCGCGCCAGGCCGAGCTTGCGCAGGAACTGGGGCGCACGGTCGATGCCGACGAAGTGCTGACGGCGCGGGTGCGCCTGGGCCAGGCCGAAGTGCGCGAGTGGACCTATGTGGGCAAGAACGGCGAGCAGTTTCCCGTCAGCCTGGCCGTGACCCTGATTCATGACGCCAGCGGCAAGGTGAGCGGCTTTTTGGGCGTGGCCTACGATATTTCCAGCCAGCGCAGCATGCAGGACATGCTGATCCGGGCCAAGGAAGGGGCAGAAGCGGCCAGCCGCGCCAAGACTGATTTCGTGGCCAACATGAGCCATGAGATCCGCACCCCGATGAACGCGGTACTGGGCATTACCCATCTGCTGGGCAAGACTGCGCTGGCAGCCGAGCAGCGCAAATATGTCGACATGATCAGCAATTCAGGCCGGGCCCTGATGGCCATCCTCAACGATGTGCTCGATTTTTCCAAGATCGAGGCCGGGCGCATGGACCTGTCGCCCACCGCTTTTTCCCTCGACGACCTGCTCGACACGCTCGGGTCGATCATGACCGTCAATGCCGGCGACAAGCCGATCGAACTGGCGGCCTACGCCATGGCCGATGTGCCGCGCCAGCTGGTGGGCGACACGCTGCGCCTGCAGCAGATCCTGTCCAACCTGCTCACCAACGCGCTCAAGTTCACCGAACAGGGTGAAGTGGCGCTGGTGGTCGAACTCGAAGAGCGCTTTGATGCGCGTGTCACGCTGCGCTTTTGTGTGCGCGATACCGGCATCGGCATGGATGCCGAACAGCAGTCCAGGCTGTTTTCAGCCTTTACCCAGGCCGACGCCTCCACCACCCGGCGCTTTGGCGGCACGGGACTGGGGCTGGCCATTTCGCGCAGCCTGGCCGAACTCATGGGCGGGACCATCGCCGTGACCAGCACGCCGGGGTCGGGCAGCGTGTTCTGCCTGACCGTGACACTTGGCATCGATACCCAGGTCAAGGAAGACGTGCTGGCGCCATCGCTGCGCAAGTTGCGCCTGTTGATCGTCGATGACAGCCCGACCACCGTCGCTGCCCTGGAACAGCTGTGCCGCGCGGCCAACTGGCGCACGGTCTCGTTCAGCGACAGCGGCGCCGCCCTCGAGTACGTGCAGACGCTGGACCCTGGCGCCATGCCGTTCGACGCGGCCCTGGTGGACGCCAGCCTGGAAGGGGACGCGGCCAGCCGGCTGACGGCGGCCCTGGCCGGGATCTGCCGGCGCGCCGGCAAGCCGCTGCTGGCACTGCAGGCGCCGCACGCAAGGGCCACGGCGATGGCCACGGCGATGGGCGAGAGCAGTGGGCCGGTGGTGCTCAAGCCAGCCACCGCGCGCAGCCTGCGCCAGGCCATGCAGCAGGCGTTTGCACCGCCCGCGGCCGCGCGCAGCGGCATGCCGGTGGCGGCGCCGCGCCAGCGCCTGGCGGGCGTGCGCATGCTGCTGGCCGAGGACAACGACCTCAATCAGTTCGTGGCCCGCTCCATCCTCGAGGCTGAGGGTGCGCAGCTGCATATCGTCGGCGATGGCGCGGCGGCGGTTGACGCGCTGCGCGGGCCGGAGCGCTTCGACCTGGTGCTGATGGACGTGCAGATGCCGCGCATGGATGGCCTCGAAGCCACCCGCATCATCCGCCAGGAGCTGGGCCTGACCTTGCCGATCGTGGCCATGAGCGCGGGGGTGATGGTGGCCGAGCGGGAGCATTGCTCGGCAGCCGGGATGAGCGCCTTCGTGGCCAAACCGCTCGACCCGGCCGGATTCGTGCCAATCTTGCTGCGTCAGCTTGGAGCGGCGCCGGCGCCGGCACCGGTGGCGCAGCTAAGCGGGGTGTTCGATGTCTCCAAGCTGGTGCGCATGAGCGAAGCCAATGGCTCGCGCGCCGGGCTGGTGGCCATGATCGGCAAGGCCATCAAGGCGGCGCAGGCGCAGCGTGCCGAAATCCCGGACCTGTATGCGGCAGGCGATGTGGCGAGCGTGCTGCGCCGCCTGCACGATTTGCGCGGCACGGTGGGCATCCTGGGCGCCAGCGATTTTGCACAGGCCTCGCTGGCACTGGAAAGCGCCTTGAGGGAGCAGGGCAGGCACAGCGAGCCGCAGTTCGATGCCATGCTGCGCGAACTGGACCGGGCGCTGGGCGTGGCCCAGGCCTGGTGGCGCCAGGCCGACCCTGGCGCGGCAAAGGAATAGGCAAGGGGCGCAGCTCAGGCCCGGCGCACGACCACAATCAGGAGATAGGGCTGCACTGTTCGGTACCCGCGGCCATGGCCCGCATGCGGGCCGGGTCGAGAATGGTCATTGCGCGCTTGTCCACCGCCAGCAGGCCCTGCTTTTTGAAGCGTGACAGGATGCGGCTGATGCTCTCGATGGTCAGGCCGAGGTAGTTGCCGATGTCTTCCCGCGACATGCGCAGCTGGAACGACTGCGCCGAATAACCGCGGGTGGCATAGCGCGTCGATAAATTGGTGAGGAACACGGCGAAACGTTGTTCCGCGCGCATATTGCCCAGCAATAGCATGACATTTTGCTCACGCGTGATTTCCTGGCTCATGATGCGGTGGAAGTGGCGCAGCAGCGTGGGCACCTGGCCAAACAGGTCTTCCAGGTGGGCAAAGGGAATTTCGCAGACTTCGCTGTCTTCCAGGGCCACCGCGTCGCAGTGGTGGCGGTCGCCGCTGATGGCGTCCATCCCCAGCAGCTCGCCGGCCATCTGAAAGCCCGTGATCTGCTGCTCGCCGGCGGCATTGACCTGCAGCGTCTTGAAGTGGCCGAAGCGAATTGCATACAGGTTGCGAAACGGCTCGCCCATCTGGTACAGGCGTTCGTCGCGCGCCACCCGGCGCCGCTGGCCGATGATGCTGTCAAGCCGCACCATGTCCTTTTCGTCCAGCCCCATTGGCAGGCAAAGTTGATGCATGCTGCAGGCACCGCAGCTGGCCTTAAGCGCGGGAACATTTAAAGGGATCAGGGCGGTGGATTCATTCATGGGCACATGATACCGCAGGGGGCAGGCCGGTGGCGCCCCAAATTGGCCATGGCTACCGTGCCGGAGCGCTATTTCCGAGCAATTGTGCGCGCTGGCATCGAACTTGGCCGGTGTAAAATTGGCATATGATAAATATGGAATTACCGACCGATCCGGCATCCATGCCCGCCTTCCTGACCGGTGGCGGGCGCATGGCGCAGGAAATTGCCAATGCCAACTGGGCCGGGCATCCGCTCGGGCCGATTCACCAGTGGCCGGCCGCACTGCGCACGGCCTTGTCCATGATGCTCAATTCCCACACCCCGTCCTACCTGGTGTGGGGCAGCGAGTACTATGGCTTTTTCAACGATGCCTATATACCGCAGCTGGGGCTCAAGGCGGACGGCGCCCTCGGTGCGCGCTTTCGCGACACCTGGGCCGAAGCGTGGGACGTGGTGGGCCCCATTGCCGAGCGCGCCTTTGCAGGCGAAGGCAGCCACTTCGAGCAGATGCCCATTGTGGTCGAACGCTCGGGTTTTCCGGAGCGCTGCTATTTCACCTTTTCATACAGCCCGGTGCGCGACGAACACGGGGATGTGGTGGGGGTGCTGTGCAGCACCACCGATGTGACGGACCTGACGCGGGCCCTGAAGGCGTCGCGCGAGCTGGAACAGCGCCTGCAGCTCTCGCTCGACGCTTCCGGCAATATCGGCACCTGGAGCGTGGACCTGGCATCGAACATGACGTATGTGGACGAACGCTTTGCCCGCCTGTTCCATGTCGATGCCGAAGCGGCGCGCGGCGGGCTTGACCTGTCGCGGTTTACCAGCATGATCGATGCCAGGGACCGGGACCGGGTGCTGGCAAAAATCGCCGCCGCCATGGCCAGCGGCGAGCTGTATGAAGCTGAATACCGCCTGCCCCAGTCTGACCGGGCCGAGGTGTGGGTGATGGCCAAGGGGCGGGTGTTCGAGGATGCCGTGAGCGGACAGCGCCGCTTTGCCGGCGTCGCCGTGGACATCACGGAGCGCAAGCGCCAGGAGCAGTCGCTCAAGGAAAGCGAGGCGAAATTTCGCACCATCGCCAACGCCATGCCGCAGATGGTCTGGTCGACGCTGCCGGACGGCTTTCACGACTACTACAACCAGCAATGGTATGACTTCACGGGCGTGCCCCAGGGCTCGACCGATGGCGACGCCTGGAACGGCTTGTTCCACGCCGAAGACCAGCCGCGCGCCATGGCGCTGTGGCGCGCCTGCCTGGCCAGCGGCGCCGTGTACGAAATCGAATACCGGCTGCGCCACCACTCCGGCCACTACCGCTGGGTACTGGGGCGGGCCCTGCCAGTTCATGACGAACAGGGCGAGATCATCCGCTGGATGGGGACCTGCACCGATATCCATGCCCACAAGGCCGCCCAGGAAGAGCTGCGCAAGGCCAACCAGCAAAAGGATGAATTCCTGGCCATGCTGGCCCATGAACTGCGCAATCCGCTGGCGCCGATCAGCACTTCGGCGCAGCTGCTTGGCCTGCCCAGCGTGAGCGCAGCGGCCATCAAGCGCGCCAGTGAAGTCATTACGCGCCAGGTCACGCACATGACCGGCCTGATCGACGACCTGCTGGACGTGTCGCGCGTCACGCGCGGCCTGGTCACCCTGGCCGACGACCTGTGCGAGCTGGAACCGATCGTCAGCAGCGCCCTGGAACAAACCCGCCCCCTGGTCGATTCGCGCGGCCACCAGCTGGTGCTGCACATGCCGCCCGGGCCGGTGAGCGTGCGCGGCGACCGGATTCGCCTGGTGCAGGTGATCGCCAACCTGGTCAGCAACGCCGCCAAGTACACGCCGCAGCGCGGACGCATCGAAGTAGCGCTGCACGCGGACGAGGAGCAAGTGCGGATCGAGGTGAGCGACAACGGCAGCGGCATCGAGGCCGACCTGTTGCCCCAGGTGTTCGACCTGTTCACCCAGGGCTACCGCACGCCGGACCGGGCCCAGGGCGGCCTGGGACTGGGGCTGGCACTGGTCAAGCATATCGTGGCCCTGCACGGGGGCAGCGTCACCGCGCACAGCGAGGGCACGGGACGCGGCGCCACCTTTACCGTGACCTTGCCGCGCCACGCCGGCAGCGCGCCCGGCGCCGTGGCCGGTACCGGCAGTCCGGCAAGCGCCAAGGCCTTGCGCATCATGATCGTGGACGATAATGTGGACGCGGCCCAGACCCTGGGCGCGCTGCTGGAAAGTGAAGGCCACGCCGTATCAATTTATTACGAAGGCTCGTCAGCCCTGCAGGCGGCCAGGCGCGACGTGCAGGATGCCTTTATCCTGGACATTGGCCTGCCCGACATGGATGGCTATGAACTGGTGCGGCGCATCCGCGCGCTGCCCGGCGCGGCCCAGGCCCGCTTCATTGCCCTGACCGGGTACGGGCAGTCGCACGACCGCGGCCTGGCGCTGGCGGCCGGCTTCGACCACCATTGCGTCAAGCCCGCACAGCCGGACGACATGCGGCGCTTCCTGCACGGCTGAAAAGGGGACGGTGGCGCAAGGCGGCGCGCCCACTGTCGTATGCCGTCCACAAGGGTGGCCGAAAGCCGCGCCCCTTTTTTTCTTGCTTGCGTATAGTGGTACTTATACACTGGCAACAAAAAATGACGATCCCGACCCTCTCCCCAAGTGCGCGTGACACGGCGCCAGGACCGCACGCCGCCGAGACGGCCACGGAAGGGGCGTTTTTCAGCCTGTTCCTGGACCATCCACAGCCCATGTGGATCTATGAACTGGGCACGCTGCGCTTCATGGCGGTCAATCCGGCAGCCCAGCGCACCTATGGCTACAGTGCCGAGGAGTTTTCCGGCATGACCCTGGGCGACCTGCTGCCGCCATCGCAGCAGGCGCGCTTCTTCGCCTTCCTGGACCAGGCCCCGGCTCCCGGAGACAGCGGGTCGGCGCTGTGGTCCCACCGCTGCAAGGATGGTGAGCTGATCGACGTGCAAGTCACCGCCCATGCCCTGGAATTTCGCGGCAGGCGCTGCCGCTTTGTGTTCGCCAACGATGTTTCGGCCATGCTGCGCGTGGAGCGTGCGCTGTACAAGTCGGAACAGCTGCAGCGGCGCCTGATCGATACCTTGCCGCACCAGATCTTCTGGAAGCATCCGGACCACAGCTACGCCGGCTGCAACGTGGTGTTCGCGCGCGCGGCCGGACTGGATCATCCGGACCAGGTGGTGGGCAAGCGCGACCAGGATTTTCCGTGGGCCCACAATGCCGACCGCATCCGCACTGAGGACAGCGCCATCATGGCGACCGGCGTGCCCATGCTCGAATTCGAGGACCAGCTGATGGAGCGCGATGGCCGCCTGCATGACTACGTCATCACCAAGCTGCCCCTGTACGACCAGGAAGGCGCCATCATCGGCGTGCTGGGCACCATCGAAGACGTCACGGCGCGCAAGCTGGCACAAAAGACGCTGCGTTTGCAAAGCAGCGCCGTCGAATCGAGTGTCAATGCCATCGTCATCACCAGTGCCCGCGACGGCAGGCACCTGGTCGACTACGTCAATCCCGCTTTCACGCGGGTGACCGGGTATGCCAGTGCCGACATCCTGGGCCGCGACTGCCGCATCCTGCAGCGCGGCGACACCGACCAGGGCGCGCTCGCCCTGCTGCGCGCCGCCATCGACGAAGGACGCGAAGCGACCGTGGTGCTGCGTAGTTACCGCAAGGATGGCTCGCTGTTCTGGAACGAGCTGCGGGTGGCACCGGTACGCGAAGAGGGCGGCCAGGTGAGCCACTGGGTGGGTGTCATCAGCGACATTTCCGCCACCCTCAGCTACCAGGCCGAACTCGAACACCAGGCCAACCATGACGCGCTCACGCGCTTACCCAACCGGAACCTGTTCAACGACCGCCTGGACCAGGCCATTGCCTTTGCCGGCCGCTACGGGCAGGCGTTGTGGGTGGTGTTCATTGATCTCGACAACTTCAAGCTGGTCAACGATACCCTCGGCCACGCCATGGGCGACCGCCTGTTGCAGACCGTGTCGGCGCGCCTGAGCCAGCGCCTGCGCCAGAGCGACACCGTGGCCCGCCTGGGCGGCGACGAATTCATGCTACTCCTGATGGACCACCAGGAGCCGCGCCTGACCGAGGCCGTCATCGCCGAGCTGCTGCAGTCGGTGTCGGCCCCGGTGCGCCTAGACGACCATGAACTGACGCTCACCTGCAGCATCGGCGTGTCGGTCTACCCCAAGGATGGCAGCACGGGCGCCGAGCTGCTCAAGCATGCCGACATGGCCATGTACCAGGCCAAGGGCGCGGGGCGCAACCAGCAAAAATTCTACGCCGCCGAGATGGATGAAAAGCTGAGCGAACGGGCGCTGATTGAAAAGCACCTGCGCCATGCCGTGGCGCGCGGCGAGCTGGTGCTGCACTACCAGCCGCGCGTGCACCTGCATACGGGCCGCGTGACGGGGGTGGAAGCGCTGGTGCGCTGGCAGCATCCGGAGCTGGGCATGGTGCCGCCGGGGCGCTTCATCGCCATTGCCGAGGAAACCGGCATCATTGTCGAGATCGGCCACTGGGTGCTGGGCGAAGCCTGCCGCCAGGCCGTGCGCTGGCTGGCGGCCGGCCTGCCGCCCATGCACATGGCGGTCAATGTGTCGGCGCGCCAGTTCCGCAAGGCCGGTTTTGCCAGCGACGTGGCTGCCAGCCTGGCTGCCAGCGGCATGGCGCCGGCCCTGCTGGAACTCGAAATTACCGAGAGCATGATGATGGATAACGTCGAGGAAGCGGTGCAGACGCTGGTGGAATTGAAGCGCTCGGGCGTCAAGCTGTCGATCGACGACTTTGGCACCGGCTACTCGAGCCTGAGTTCCCTGCGCCATTTTCCACTCGACTTCCTGAAAATCGACCAATCCTTCGTGCGCGACATGCTGAGCGACCGCAATGGCGAAGCCATCGTGCGCTCCATCATCGCGCTCGGGCACAGCCTGAACTTTGAAATCATTGCCGAGGGCGTGGAAACGGCGCCGCAGCTGGAATACCTGCGCGCCAGCGGCTGCGATGAAATGCAGGGCTACTTCTACAGCCGGCCACTGGCCGCGCCGGCACTCGAAGCGCTGGTGCGCGAGCGCAATAGCTAGTGGGAAATTCGGACGGCTAGTCGGCCACCGGTGCCACGCAGATCTGGTTGCGCCCGTTCTGCTTGGCCTCGTACAGCATGGCATCGGCGCGCAGGAACAGTTCGTTTTCGCTCTTGTACTGGGGATAGGCCGCCATGCCCCCGCTGAAAGAAAAGTGGCGCACTTCATTCTTTTGCGTTTCAAACGGGATGGCGCCGAAGGCCTGGCGCATGGCGTCCAGCCTGGCCCAGCCCTCTTCGAGCGTGCAATCCCAGAACACGACCACGAATTCCTCGCCGCCGAAACGGCTGAGCAGATCGCGCTCGCCGATGTGGGGCGCCAGGGTCAGCGACAGGCGCTTGATGACGATGTCGCCGAAGTAGTGGCCCCAGGTATCGTTGATGGTCTTGAACTTGTCGATGTCGACCACGCCAAAGGCCAGCGGGCGTTCTTCGCGGGCGGCCTGACGGATCAGTTCCTGGGCTTTTTTCTGCAGGCCGATCTTGTTGAGCAGGCCGGTGGCGCGGTCCTTGCCGATCAAGTCCTTGTTGACGCGAATCTTGTTGGCGCGATTGGCCAGCTGCCCGGACAGCACGTCGGCATCGGTCACGAGCAGCACTTCATCAAAGCCGCTGGCCAGGGCGCGCCGGGTCAGGGCCGCGTCGGGCAGGCGCTGGAGCATGGTGATTTCGCGCACCGGGTCGGCTTCTATATTTTTCTGCAAGACGCGCACGATCGCTTCCGTGCGCTCATATTCGGCATCGGTAATGAGCACGATATCGGGCTGCAGCTCCTTGACGCGCAAGTGCAGGGTCTGGGCGTCGGCGTGGTGGAGCACCTCGATGCGGTGCTGCAGCAGGAAGTCTTCGTCCAGACCGACCGGCTCGCCCAGGTACATTACGCGCACCAGGTCGCCGCGCTTTCTCTGGACGAACAGGGTGAACAGCTTGTCGACCAGCACATCGTTGGCGATCGGCTTTTCTGCATAGGCGAGGCAATTGCTGTCGACCAGGCGCTGTTGCAGCAGGAAGCGCCCGCCCTGGCGCACGGTCTGCAGGTAGACGTAGCTCTGGCCGCTGGGCAGGCGCTGGAGCAGTTCGCCCAGCTGCAGCGTCTTGCGGCTGTCGTGCATGTCCGACTGCATATTGTGCAGGGCGTCGAGGTCGACGACGAACAGGGAATTGCCGATATCGTTATCGACGGCCATGACGAAATCCTGGACTTCGTCAAAGAAAATGATCTCGAAATCGTATTTGTGCGCGCACAGGAGCAGCTCGGCCTGATTATCCTTGATGAAAAACGTCTGCGACAACAGCATCACATGGTTCTTGTAAAGCGGCGTATCGCTTGGCATGTCAGGTTGGCTCACTTGTGCAAAATGGGTATTTTATCCGTGCAACCCCACCATACACAAGAAACGGGTTTTGTGCAGCACATCGGTGCCGGCCCCGCTGTGCGACGAAGGCCACGGCGCCTGGCGCGGCGCTGTACGCCGCTGGGCCTGGCGGCTATTACGGGCAAGGCGCGCCCCGTGGGTGGGGCGAGCGCGCGGGACTGGCAGTTGTGCGGCGCCCGGGTGGCGCACCGGGGTCTGGCGGGCACTGGTGGCGCAGGCGGCCGCGGCTTGGCTTCGACCAGGGGCAGGCTGGGCGCGAGGCGCGGCGGCGGGGCGGGCGCACGTGCCTGCCGAGCGCAGAAAGGCAATCACCGCCTGCAGTGCGAACAGGCATTCGATCAGGACCTTGAGGCCAAGGGGGCGATTCTGGTCGGAAAGACGCACTGCGGCGGCAAAGGCCCATTGTCCGAGGCGCTCGCGGTTTGCCTGGAAAGGCGCGAGGAGGTGCAGGACAGCGGGAAGGGTGGCGGTATTCATGACGGAAACTTTTGCAATGTGGATCAGGTGCATCCATTAGACCTGAAGCGTAGCGCGAGCGATGTCATCCGGCTGCGCCGCCCCCTGTAGGAGAGCAGCGCGCCACCGTGGCAGACAGTCCCCCACGGCAACTCACAAACAGCCTACATCCTATTAACCCGACTCAATTTCCTTACACCAGGGTCAGACCACTTAAACGGGGAATCTGCAACTAATTGCCTATCGAGAGGCATTTCGACGCATCAGCGTTCCTTCGCGCCATAGAGGTTGCCCGGGACCACAAAAATCATGCTGTAGGCCAGCGAAAACCCCGCTGACAGCGTAAAGCAATGCAAAAAGTTGCGCTGCCGATCCTCGCAGTGTAGAGGCTATCCTAGGATCAATTGATTTTGCCGCTTTTAAGTGGTCTGACCCTGGCAATAGGAAACTTTTTTTGGCGCGTTCAATGCCGACGGTTTCGCGCGGATAATGTTGGGGGGCGTGCTCGCGGCCGCCAGGCGTGTCGTTGCTGGCTGCTAGCTGCTTCCGTCGGCCAGAGCGAAGCAGTTGCGGCCGGCTGCCTTGGCGCTGTAGAGCGCCGCGTCGGCGCGCGCGCCCAGCAAGGCGGCATCGGCTGCAATGCCGTCGCTCCAGGCCACGCCGATGCTGGCCGTAACGGCGCGGCGGGTATCGCCCAGCGTGAACGGCGCCTCCATGGCGGCGACGATCTTGGCGCCGACCACGGCGCATTCGGCTGGCGCATGGATGCCTTCCAGGATGACGGTGAATTCATCACCGGCCAGCCGGCACACGATGTCGCTCTTGCGCACTGCCGCCACCAGGCGGCGCGCGAATTCCTTCAGCACTTCGTCGCCCAGCGCATGGCCAAGCGTGTCGTTGATGGCCTTGAAATGGTCCACGTCCAGGTACATCAGCGCCAGGCCTTCGCGCTTGCGGCTGGCGCGCTTGATGGCCCCGGCCAGGTGGGTGTCGTAGCAGCGCCGGTTGGGCAGGCCCGTGAGGGCGTCGGTCATGGCCATCGCCTTGAGCTGCTTTTCATGCTCGCGCGCGGCCGTTACGTCAGTGGTCAGGATATACGCACCCACCACTTCGCTGCCGCGCAGGTGCGGCACGAACAGGCTGTGGACGGTGCGCGGGGTGGTGGGGGTATTGAGCTTCATGTCGCCTTCGACCTGCTGGCCCGCCAGGCAGGCCGCCAGCGCCTGTTCCGGAGCGCCCGCATAGTCCGGACCCAGCACGTCGTACACGGTCCTGCCAATCATCTGCTGCGGGGCGATGCCCAGCCACTTGATGTGCATGGCATTGGCAAAGCGAAAGCGCTTGTCCTGGTCGATGTAGGAGATCAGCACCGGCAGGTTGTCGGTGATCAGGCGCAGCCGCTCTTCGCTGTCGCGCTGGCGCAGTTCGCTCTCCCAGCGCGCGGTGATGTCGAAGGCCATGAAAAAGAACCCGTCGGCCACGCCGTCGTCGTCCAGGTTGGGAATGAATGAGGCCTGGTAGCGTACCAGCCTGCCGTCCACTTCGATCTCATCGTCAAACCGGGCGCGTTCGCCGGCCAGTGCCGCGGCCAGGTAAGGTGCCAGCTTGGCATATTCCTGCGCACTGTAGGCCGATGCCACGCTGCGCCCGATCAGCGCGGCCACGCTCTTGCCGTAAAAGCGGGTCGCCATCGAGTTGAGAAAAACGAAGTTGCCGTCCTTGTCCACCTGGCCGATCACGGCCGGCAGGTTTTCGGTAATGGCGGCCAGGCGCTGCTGGCCGGCCTCGAGCTGGCTGCGGGAATCGGCCAGCTCCGTCACATCCGACAGCGCCACCACCGCGCCCAGCAGCTCGCCCCGGGCATCCTGCATGCGCCGGCCGCTGGCCAATAGTTTGCGCGCCGGCCGGTCCTTGGGAGCGATGGTCAGGGCAGCATTCTGGACCCGCTCTCCCTGCCAGGCCCGGAACAGGGGAATGTCGGCCTGCGCCAGGCGCTCGCTGCCGCCGGCGTCGTACAGGTCGTAATGGGCCGCCCAGTCCTGCGGGTCGAGTGCCTCGGCCGGCAGGCCGTGCAGCTCGCGTGCTGCGCGGTTGAACATGGTGATGCGCCCGCCGGCGTCGCAGGCCACCACGCCCACGTCGACCGAGTCGAGGATGGCGTCGAGCAGTTCTTCCTTTTGGGCGAGCGCCCGGCGCGCCAGTTCGCGGTCGGTGATGTCGTGCAAAAAGGCGCCGAAGCAGACCGCGTCGCCGGCGGCGAAGGAATTGATGGTCATCTCCACCGTGATCTCGTCGCCGCCGCGCGTGACGGCCGGCAGCTCCAGGCGCTGGTTCAGGACCTTGGCCTGCCCCGTGGCCAGCATGCGCGCCATGCCCTGGCAGTGCGCCGCGCGCAGCCGTTCGGGGATGATCACGTCGGCCAGGTCGCGGCCTGCCACCTCGTCGCGGGACCAGCCGAAAATGCGCTCGGCTGACGGGTTCCAGTCGATGATATGGCCTTCGGCATCAATGCTGATAAAGGCGCTGAAGGACGATTCGACAATGGTGCGAATGCGTTTCTCGCTGGCGCGCAACGACTTGTCCAGTTCGCGCCGCTGGGCGATTTCGTGCTTGAGCGCTTCATTGGCGTCGCGCAGGGAGCGGGTGCGCTCGGCGATGCGCTGTTCGAGGTCGGCATGCAGTTGCGCGAGTTGGCGCTCGGCCGCTTCGCGCGCGCGCGTCATGGCGCCCTTGTTGATTTCGTCTTCCACCAGCGCCGCCAGTTCCGCCAGCCGTTCGCTCTCGGCCGCGCCAAACGGGCGCGCCACCTGGTCGATGATGCACAGGGTGCCGACGGCGTGGCCATCCAGGGCGCGCACCGGCGCTCCGGCGTAAAAGCGGATGTAGGGCGCGCCGGTGACCAGCGGGTTGTCACGAAAGCGCGGGTCGAGCAGGGCGTCATGCACCACCATCAGCTCGCCCTGGCCTACTGTGTGACTGCAAAAGGCATGGGATCGCGGGGTCTGCACCGTGTCCAAGCCGGCGCGCGACTTGAACCATTGGCGCTTTGCGTCGACCAGCGTCACCAGCGCAATCGGGACCTGGAATGCGGCGCACGCGAGCCGGGTGAGGCGGTCGAAACGCGCCTCCTGCGGTGTGTCGAGCAGCCCCAGTTCGCACAGCGCCTGTACCCGGGCGGCGTCGTCAAAACCCTGTTTATCCATTGCGGTCATCCAGTCTTGGGACAGGCTGTGGCATGGGGCGGTCAGCGTGCCGGTGGCAGCTTGTGGCCCCTTGGATGCAGAATACCAGACTCGGGCAACAATGTTGTCGCGGATGTGCAGTTGCTGAAATCACCATGGACGGGACCCTCGGGTGTGGTCTTTCATGCATGGCGAATTGCCAATCTGTGTTGCGGAACTGCGAAAGTTGTTTGCAAAGTTGCTCTCAAACTACATTTTTGTGGCCTCAATGCATTTAGAAGCAACGAATCTGCGCTATATTCACGGCGTCGACACCCAGCCCACCGTGTCCGGATATTAACCTTGCCATCGTACAGCGTACAGGCAGGGCAACGTAGATGGAAAATTGCGATGTCGGCAAAGCGGCCCGCTGGACTGAAAAGACACAATCAACTGACGGCCCTGGAGCCGCGCATGCTGTTTGACGGCGCCGCGCTGGTGGCCTGGGATGCGGCCGACGCACCTGCCATGCCGGATCCGGCCATCGCCGCCGCGCCCGCCGAACTGGTCTTCATTTCACCCGAAGTGCTCGACATCGATGCCATTGTCCAGGCCTTCGGTCCTTCGGCCGAGGTCATCACGCTCGATGCCGGCAGCGACGGCCTTGACCAGATCAGCCGGGCGCTGGAAGGGCGCAGCGGCGTGGGCGCCATTCACCTGGTGGCGCACGGCGCGCCCGGCTTCATTGCGCTGCCCGGCCAGCCGCTCAACGGCGCCACGCTCGACGCGCGCGCCGCGCAGGTGGCCCTGTGGTCGCAGGCGCTGACGGCCGATGCTGACATCCTGGTCTATGGCTGCGACGTGGCAGCCTCCGAAGGCGGGCTGGCACTGCTGGGACAATTGGCGGCGCTGACCGGCGCCGATGTCGCCGCTTCCACCGACGACACCGGTGGCGGCAACTGGACGCTTGAATTTTCCACCGGCGCGATCGACACCCAGGCCGTCTTTTCGGCCGGCCGCGGCGACCCTGCCACCTATGCCCCGCGCCTGGCAACCATTGACCTGGGCGGCAATACCGGCTGGACCACGATCATGGTCGGCGCCGGACGCGACCCGTATGGCGACAGCCAGGCCGGCGCCGCCGACACCGACATCATTGGCGACGCCACCCACGGTTCGCTGTACACGGCCTACGACGACAAGGGGACGGCCAGTGTGGCCGACGACACGCTGGTATTTCGCATGCGTATCGACAATCCCACCAGCAGCACCAATTTTGGCGGTGTGGCCATTGTCGGCATGGATGCCAACCTGGACGGCAGGATCGACCTGTTCTTTTCGGTCGATGGCCGCAACAACGGCCAGGCCGTGCGCCTGCTCGATCCGGGCACCGGCGCCAACCTGTCACCAAGCACCACGTCCACCTCGGCGCTGCCAACCGGCTGGCTGCCCAATAACGGGGTGTATGGATTCACACCCGGCACCTATTCAGTGGTGGCGGTATCGGCTGCCACCGACCCCAACTGGGGCCCATCGACCCTGGGCGGCAGCGCCAGCGATCTGACCGGGCGTGGCGGGACCGATGTCTTTGTCAGCTGGCGCGTGCCGATTGCCGACATCGCGCTGGTGCTGGCCAAGCCTTCACCGACCGATCGCAGCGGCACCGGTCCGCGCGGCAGTACCGGCATTGCCGGCTATGGCAAGGACACCGTCGTCCAGTACATCAGCTTTACCCAGACCCAGACCGGCCCAATCAACGGTGACCTGAATGGGGTGGGGCCAAGTTACGACAAGAACGCCAGTTTCGCCTCGCTCGGCACGTTCACCTCGCCCATGTCGGCCAGTAACCCGGTGCCGGACGGTTTGTCGGTGACGATCCGCGAACCGGTCGGCGATGGGCTGCTGGCCGGGGCTGGCGCCGGCAGCGAGGCTTCCAGCGTGACGCTGCACGGCACCACCAAGGCCAGCATCGGCTCCACGGTGGCCCTGGCCATCAGCGACGGCGCTGGCGGCAGCACGACGGCCAGTGCCACCGTGGTAGCCGGCATCAATGGTCTGAACACATGGAGCGTGGGCGGCGTGGACCTGTCCGGGCTGGCCGAAGGCACGCTCACCATTACCGCATCCGTGGTCAATAATGGCGTCACTGCCAGTGACAGCGCCAGCGTGATGCTGGACAAAACCGGCCCCCTGGTCGGGATCACCCAGCTGGCCGGCACCACCGCCGGCAGGCCGCTACTGAGCGGCACCACGGACTTGCCCGACGGTGCCCAGCTGACCCTGACGCTCGACCCGGACAACAATGCCGCCAGCGCCAATCTGGTGTACCAGGTGCTTGTCTCGGGCGGCGCCTGGACCCTCAATACCGCCACCGCCACGCCGCTGTCGGGCAGCATGCCGGCGGCCGGGCTCACCCCCACCACCAAGATCACGGCCACCGCCGTTGATGCGGCCGGCAACCGCAGCGGCGCAGTGGCGCTGAACGTGCCAACCGTGACCAGCCAGGTGACCGGTTCCACGCTGCCCGTCATTGGAGGGGCCTGGACCAATATCGCCGGCGATGCGATCAGCGTGCGCCTGTATGCCGATAACGGCGGCAGCCCCGGCGCACTGCTGGCCGTGTACACACCTTCGCTTGCCGCTGACAGCTGGAGTGTGAACCTGGCCACGGCCAGCATGGAAGGCGGCGGCACGCTGGGCGCACTGGCGCCGGATGCGCTGTATCACGTGGTGGCGACGGTGGCGCGCGGGGGCAGCAGCGTGAGTGACACCAGCAGCGGCGAGCTGGCCATTGTCGGCGGCCCAGCCATCGCCATCCATGACCATGACGGTGCCGACGATGGCGCCGCCACGTCGGGCGTCGCGCGGCCGGTCTTTTCCGGCACCTCCACCGTCATCAGCGGTTTCATCAACCTGCTGATCGACCCTGCCGGCAACGGCACCGGTGACCAGATCCGCTACGCGGTTGCCACCGACGCTGCTGGCAACTGGACGCTCGACACCAGCATTGCCCAGCCGGTGGCGGGCTTCATGCCGGTCGCGGGCCTGTCCGGCGCCGCCCTGGTCACCGTGACCACCCCGCTCGACGCCAGCGGCCAGAGCGCCACCGACACGCTGGCACTTGACACCGTCATCGCCGGTATCCGCATCGGCACCTCGGCGCTTGACGCCAGCGGCGTGGAGTCGGTCATTGCCAACGGTGGGGCCGAGTCCATCATCATCGCCGGCGACCGTATCTTCAACAAGGCCGAGGACAATGCCGTGGTGGTCAGCGGCAGTACCACCAACGTCGCCGTCGGCAGCACGGTGACGATCACCGTCAGCGATGGCATCACCACGTTGAGCAAGGCCGCGACGGTGGCCGCCGATGGCAGCTTCACGCTGGCCGGCGATGCGTTCGATGTGTCGGGCCTGAAGGATACCTCGCTCGTGTTTACTGCCAGCGCAGGCGGCGCCTCGGCGGTCAAGGTGGCCTCGCACGATGCCATCGCCCCGCAGATCGTGCTCACCACACCGTCCACGGTCAAGGCCTCGTCGGCCACGGCTTTTGGCAACGTGGCCCTGCCGGCCGGCTCCATCGTGCGCATCTGGACCAGCATCGACGCCACCGTCCTCAATGCCACGGTGGACGCGAATGGCGATTTTTCCGCCTTGCTGACCCTGCCCAACGGTAATGGCAACGTGACCATCTATGCCGCCTCCACGGCCACTGACGTCGCTGGCAACAAGGTGATGCAGACTTCCCAGACCGTGGCGTACCAGAATCCCAACCTGTCACCGCCTGCCATCAGCGTGGTGGGCGTGACCGGCACCGGCGGTGCCGACACCACCATTACTTCGGGCGAGATTGGCGGGGGCATTACCATCAGCGGGACCGTCGCCGGCACCGCCACGTCAGCCAGCGGCACGATTGTCGTTACCGTCAGCGATGGCAGCATCACCAGGACCAGCGGCGAGGCCGGCATGGCGCTCACGCGCTCGGGCTACAACTGGAGCCTGGCCATGGCTGCCCACCTGGTCGATGACTTCAACAATGGCACACTGGTCATCACGGCCCAGCTGACCGACCATATCAGCGGCGGTGGTGGCGGTACCACGTTCATCGTCAAGGACGTGGCGCAGCCTACGCTGCTGCTGGTGACCGGCACCCCCTCGATATCGATCACCACGCCGATCGATGCCAATGGAATCATCAACGCTGCCGAAGACGACGCCGTGACCATCAGCGGCTACGCAGTCAACGCCACCGGCGGCCTGGTCACCGTGACCGTGTCCGACGGTGACGCGAGCACCATCGATCCCACCGCTACGGCCAGCGTCGGCACCGACGGCCGGTGGTCGGTGACGGGCATGAACCTGTCGCCGCTCAAGGATGGTTCGCTCACCGTGTCGGCAGTGGTGGACCCGGATCGCAATGCCGCCACCAGCAACAGCGCCAGCACCAGCGCCACCGTCTGGCACGACAAGACCGCGCCGCTGCTGCACATTACTTCGGCGGCCACGGTTGGCAATGCCAATCCCTTCATCAGCGGTACCAGCACCGACCTGGCTGCCGGAACCGAGGTGACGGTCACCATCAACACCGACCGCGCCGGCGCGCCGGAGGCCACCTATACCACCACCGTGCAGGCCGACGGCAGCTGGCGCGTGGCCTCACAGGTAGCCACCCCGGTCAACAGCCTCATTACCGTCAGCGCCTCGGACGCAGCCGGCAATGCGGCCCAGGTCAGCGCCACCGCCGTTGCCATGCTCTCGAGCGATACGGGCGGCAGCGCCAGCGATTTCATCACCGCGACCCGTGCCCTGTCATTTGGCGGCTACGCCGGTGCAGGCCAGACCGTTACCGTCAGCCTCAATGGCGGCCAGATCGGCAGTCCCGTGACGGCCGGCGCTGACGGCGCGTGGACGCTGAACTACACCGGGGTGCAGCTGGCCAACGGCAGCTATACACTGCAGGCGAGCACCGTTTCGGCAGGTGGCACGGCGCTCGCCACCCAGGTCGTGGTGATCGATTCCAGGACAGTGGCTATTGGCGCCGTCTCGCTTGACAGCGGCGCCAGCGCGGCCGACTACATCACCGCCGATGCCAGCCTGATCATCAGCGGCAGCGCCACCAGCGGCGCCGAGGTGACCGTATGGGCCACCGACAGCAGCGGCACTGAAGTATTTCGCCAGCTGGCCGGCGCCACCGGCGGCGTCTGGAGTATCGACCGCAGCGGCAGCGCGCTGGCCGATGGCGTGTACACGCTGCGCGCCTCGGTCACCGATGCTTCTGGCCTCACCACCACGGTAAGCCAGGCGCTGGTCATCGACACCCGGGCGCAGATGGGCCTGACCACCAACTACCGCAGCGCCGACAGCACGCCCATACTGTCCGGTACCAGCGATATCGGCAGCGGGCGCGCCATCAGCGTGACCGTGGCCGTTGCCGGGGGCGGCAGCTACACCTATGCCACCAGCGTGGGCACCGACGGCACCTGGCGCGTGGACACGGGCAGCGTGGTGCCGGCCGGGCAGGGCGCCATTGTCACCTATGCCGATGGCGCGGCGCTGACCATCAGCGCCAGTGGCAGCGACATTGCCGGCAACGTGGCCTCGGCCAGCAAGGCGATGATCATCGACCTGGCGGCGCCGGTCATCGGCATTACCACGCACCTGGACTACACCGGTGCCAACACGCCGGACGGCACCCTCAGCGCGGCCGAGGATACGGCCGTCATCCTGCGGGGTACCACGGTCAATGTCGCCGACGGCAGCGTGATTGCACTGACCATCACCGACGGCACCATCACCTACGCCGATACGGCCGTCGTCAGCGGCAACGCCTGGCAGGTACCGGCGCTCAATCTGCGCGCCCTGGCCAACGGGACCATCAGCGTGACGGCCATCTACATCGATGACAGCGGCACGCCGTTTTCGGCGCTGGCCACCGTCCTGCACGACAAAACTTTGACCGGCAACAGCGTGAGCATCGACAGCATCAGCACCGACACGGGCGTGGCCGGCGACTTCGTCACCAGCGACAATACGCTCGTGTTCCGCGGTGGTGCGGCGGCCGGCGCGAACGTCAGCGTGCGCCTGGCCACGGGAAGTGGCAACGTGTTTTCCACCTCGGTGCAGGCCGATTCTGCGGGCAACTGGAGTGTCGATTACCAGGCCAGTGCCCTGGGCGACGGCAGTTACACCCTGGCCGCCCAGGTGGGTGCCGGCGCCATTGCGTCGCAAGCCATCGTAATCGACACTGCCGCGCCGCTTGGCGCGGTCACCGTCGACAGCCCGGTGGTCACGTCCGACAGCACGCCGCGCCTGACGGGCAGCGCGGTACTGGGCGCAGGCCAGGGCCTGACGGTCACGGTCAATGGCAGAACCTACACGGCAGGAGATGGCCAGCTGTCGCTGGCCGGTACGGCCTGGACGCTCGACATACCCGCTGCCCATGCGCTGGCAATTGGCGGCCCGAACGCCGGTTTCGACGGCGTCTACCAGGTTGTGGCGAGGATCACCGACCTGGCGGGCAATGCCGTCACTGACGCCAGCAGCAATGAACTGACGGTGGCAGATGCCTCGGCCCCGGTGGTCGACCTGGATCCGTCCGATGGCGCGACCATCAATCACAGCGTCACCAGCACCATGGGCGCAGCCGTGAGCCTGGACGACAATGCGGACCCACTGACCGTGGTCGAAGCAGGCAACCGCCTGCCGCGCCTGACGCTGACAGCTGGCGGCATCCTGGACGGTGCCAGCGAAAAGCTCATTTTCGGCAGCACCGTGGCCGCGGCCGATGGCAGCGATGCCACGGCTGCGCTGGGCGATATCGTGGTCGGCGGCGTGCGGGTTGCCATTTCCTTCGCCGCCGGCAGCTTCACCATCGAGCGCCATACGTTCACTCCCTTGACCGCCGCCGAAGCGCAGGCGGTCCTGCGCGATATTCAGTACAGGAACGACCTGGCAGGGGCGGCGACGGCCGGCGTGCGCACCTTTGGACTGGGAGCTGTCGATGACCTGTCCAACAGCGCCGTGCTGGCCAGTGTCGCAGTGAGCGTCACTGCGGCCGTGGCCGCACCGGCGCATACTGTCGTCATCGCCACGCTTGCCGATGATGTGGCCCCGCTGACGGGCAGCGTCAGCAATGGCGGCGTCACCAACGATACCGCGCCTGTACTCGCCGGCAGCGTGTCGGCGCCGCTCGGCGTGCACGAGGTGGTGGCGCTTTACCGCGACGGTGTGCGCATCGGCACTGCCGCCGTCACGGGCACCAGCTGGTCCTACGCCGACAGCGCCCTGGCCGACGGCGCTTCCTACAGCTACAGCGCGCGGGTGGAAAACACGGCAACGACAGCCAGCGGCGCCGCATCGGCAGCCTATGTCATCACCATCGATACCAGCGCGCCCGCACAGACGCTGGACGTGGTGTCCATGTCGCGTGACACCGGGACTGCACACGACTTCATCACCGCAGATGGCGCCGCCGGCCGCACCGTCAGCGGTACCCTCTCGGCGCCGCTTGGCAGCGGCGAGGTACTCGAAATGAGCGCGGACGGTGGCGCGACCTGGCAGGCGGCCAGCGTGACCGGGACCGCATGGACAGTGCTCGACAGTGCAACCCACACCGGCAACTGGACCATCATCGGCCGCGTCACCGACGCTGCCGGCAATGCCTCCGTGGCCGGCACGCGATCCGTGGTCTTGCAGGTGGCTCCGGCGCAGGGTGTGAGCATCATCAGTGTTACCGATGACGTGGCGCCGCTGGCCGGAATCGTCGCCGACGGCGGCGTGACGAACGACCAGGCGCCGCTGCTGGCAGGCAGCCTGTCGGCCCCGCTCGCGGCCAATGAAGTACTGGCGGTGTATCGCAATGGTGTGCGCGTGGGCAGCGCTGCAGTCACTGGCCTGTCGTGGGAATATGCCGATGCCATGCTGGCCGATGGCGCAAGCTATCGCTACAGCGCGGTGGTGGAAAATACCGTGACGGCCGCCAGCGGCACGGCGTCCGCGACGTACCTCATTACCGTGGACGCGAGCGCGCCGCTGCACGTAGTGAGCATCGGCGCCATGACGCGCGATACCGGGCAGGCAGGCGACTTTGTCACCAGCGACGGCAATGCCGGCCGCGTCGTGACGGGCAGCCTGTCGGCGCCGCTCGCAGCCGGCGAGATGCTGGAAGTGAGCATGGATGGCGGTGCCAGCTGGGCTGCGGCCAGCGTGACGGGCAGCAGCTGGCAGGCGACCGATGCCATGGCACATGGCGCCAACTGGATGATCCAGGCGCGTGTCGTGGATGCGGCCGGAAATCCCGGGCCGCTCGCTGTCCGGCAAGTCACGCTGGCGCCGCCGGAGGTGACGCCACCAGAACCGCCGCCAGCGGTGACGCCACCGGTGGAGCCACCGGTCGTTGCGCCGCCTGTGGCGCCTCCGGTGGTGGAGCCGCCGGTCGTGGAACCGCCCGCTGTCACGCCACCGGTGGTCACGCCTCCGGTAGTGGAGCCGCCCGCAGTCACGCCGCCGGTCGTTACGCCTCCGGTCACGCCGCCGGTCGTTACGCCTCCGGTCACGCCACCGGTCGTTACGCCGCCGGTGACACCGCCAGTGGTCAGGGTCCCGATCGTCGTCACCACCCCGGAGCCGGTGAGCCAGGTGCCTGTCGCCCCGGCTGCCCCTGTGCCGCCGGTCGCCGGCGTGACACAGGCGGCGCCCGTTCCCGCGTTTGCATCGCCTGCAGCGGCACTTTCGGATGCCGCCCCGGCTGCGCTGGACACCAGTGCGCTGGCGCCGGGAGCGGCGCTGGTTGCGAACGGCATCCCCGCGCCAGGGGTGCAGGCAGTGGCCCTGTTCGCGCAGGCGGCCGCGCCGGCAATGGTGTTCGATATCGACACCGGCAATGCCGCATTCGGCAGCAGCGGCGCCTTGTCGACCTTGCGCGGCACCGACATTGGCGCCGGCTTCGCGATCAGCGTGCGCCAGTCCGAGGGAGCGGCGCTTGGCAAGGATGCGCTCAAGCTGGTCTCTGCGGTGGTCAAGATTGAAGCGGGCCTGGTACCCGACAGCGACTTGCTGGAGCTGTCCATCGCTTCGCCCAACATCACCGCCACCTACGACCCGTCTACCGGCACGCTGACGCTGGCCGGCGCTGCCAGCGCGGCTGAATACGAACAGGTGATCCAGGGCGTGAAGCTGCGCGAAGCCGATGGCGGCGACGTCAAGGACAAACGCACGATCCGCTTTACGATCAAGGCAGAAGGCGGCCAGACCCAGAGCGGAACCAAGGAATACCGCGGCCCGGGCAGTGCGCCTTCGGCCGCCGTCGATGCCGTCAAGCCGGGCAAACCGGGCTTCATGGCGCAGATTGCAAAGGCCGCCGCCAGGCAGACCGAGGGCCGCGACAAGCTGGTGGCCCTCGCCAATCGCCCATCATGACCAATACACGCTACAGGAACCATTGCATGTTCAAGAAAATTTTGCCGCTTGCCGTTGCCGCCGCCCTGACCAGTGGCTGCACGGTGGTCCCGCTGGCCAGTACTTCCGGCGAGCGCCAGGCGCGGGTGACGCAGGACCAGGCGGCCATGTTCCGCGACCAGGAACCGGTGAGCGGTGAGCTCAGTTTTGCCGATGTGCTGGCACGCGCCTACAAGTACAACCTGGAGACGCGCGTCAAGCTGATGGAAAACGCGCTCGCGCGCAGCCAGCTCGATCTCGGTTTTTACGACATGCTGCCGCGCCTGACCGCAGCGGCGGGCTACACCACCCGCAGCAATGACCCCGGCGGCACGGCCATGAACCTGCGCACCGGCCAGGTGCAGACCGATGTCTCGGTGGCGCAGGAACGCACGCGCCACACCGAGCAGCTGACGCTGTCGTGGAATGCCCTTGACTTCGGCCTGTCGTACGTGCGCGCGCAGCAAAGCGCCAACCAGGTGCTCATTGCCGAGGAGCGCCGCCGCAAGACCATGCAGAACATCACCCAGGAAGTGTATACCGCCTACTGGCGTGCGCTGGCCGCGCAGCGCTTCTCGGCCGACATCGACCGCCTGCATGGCGTGGCCGAAGCGGCGCTCGCGGACTCGCAGCGCATCGAGGAAAAGCGCCTGATGCCGCCGATGCAGGCGCTGGTCTACCAGCGCGGCCTGCTGGAGATCGTGCAGCAGCTGCGCCTGCGCCGCAACGAGCTTGAGGGGGCGCGCATGGAGCTCGCCGCGCTCATGAACCTGCGTCCCGGCGCCGCCTTTCGCCTGAAGGACGATGGCGCCGAGCCGGCGCTGCCGCCTGCCATGGACGCCGCAGCCATCACACGCATGGAAGACCATGCGCTCATGCACCGCGCCGAACTGCGCGAGGAAGACTACCGCAAGCGCAACAGCGCCCTGGAAATGCGCAAGGCGGTGCTGTCGGTGCTGCCGGGCCTGTCGTTTGACACCGGTCTGCAGCATGATTCGAACAAGTACCTGTACAACAATAGCTGGTATGAATCGGGCCTGCGTGTGTCGTTCAACCTGTTCAAGGCCTTTTCGCTGCCGGCGGCCAGGCGCCAGCACGAGGCGCAGATGAAGGTGGACGACATGCGCCGCGCCGCGCTGGGCATGGCGGTGATGACGCAGGTGCGCATCTCGGCCGAGCGCTACCGGCAAACGGTGGAGGAGTACACGCTGGCGCAGCGCCTGGATGGCATCGACCAGCGCATCAACGCCCAGATGGCCAATGCGGTCAAGAGTTCGTCCGAGAGCGAGCTCGAAGCAATCCGCGCCCAGGTGCGCTCTGTGCTTTCGAGCCTGCAGCGCGCTTATTCGCAGGCATCGATGCAGGCGGCGCATGCACGCATGCTCAATTCCATCGGCGTGGATCTGGCCGTGCCGCAGCAGGCCGGGAGCCTGGCCGAATTTTCCACCAGCCTTGACCAGGGTCTGAAGAACTGGACGGTTGACGGCATCGTGGGCGGAGGCGCCAAATGATGCGTTCGCTGCAGGTGGGCGCGTGCGTGATGGCGCTGGCACTGCCGGCGGCGGCCCAGGTGCGCCAGGCCGCACCGCCGGCCGATGCCATCCGCGTGCTGCTGGTGGCGGAAAACGAAGCCGTCATCTCCAGCCAGGTGGCCGCGCGCGTGGTATCGCTGCCCGCTGCCCTGGGCAGCCGTGTCAGGAAGGGCGATATCCTGGTGCGGTTCGATTGCGCAGAGCAGGCCGCGCGCCTGAACATGTCGGAAGCGGAGCTGCTGTCGGCCAGGGAAACGAACGCCAGCAAGCAGGAGCTCAAGGCGTATCGCTCGGCCAGTGAGCTGGACGTGCGGCTGGCGCAGGCCGCCGTGACCAAGGCGCAGGCCCAGGTCAATGTGGTCAAGGCGCAGATGGGCTACTGCAGTATCAGCGCACCGTTCAGCGCACGGCTGGTCAAGCTGCGGGTGCGCGCCCACGAAACGGTGGCGGCAGGCCAGCCCCTGCTGGACCTGGTGGACAACAGCAGCTTCCGCTTCCAGCTGCATGTGCCGTCGCGCTGGCTCAGCTGGCTGGGGGAGGGCACCGCTTTCAATATCACGGTCGATGAAACCGGCAAGACTTACCCGGCCAAGGTCAAGGTAATCAATGGCCGCGTGGACCCGGCCAGCCGTACGGTCGAACTGACCGGTGTCATCGCGGGCAAGCATCCCGAACTGATTGCCGGCATGAGCGGGAGCGCCAGGTTCAATGAGCGCTGACGGCCAGCCTGGCGAGAGCGTGCTGGCCCATCTGCTGGCGCTGGCGCGCGATGTGACCCAGGCCAAAAGCGAAGACCTGGCGTCGTACGCCATCGTCAACCAGACCTTCCAGCTGCTGCCGTATCACATGGCTGCCTTGTGGCGGCCGGGCGACGACGGTGGCGGACGCATCACGCATGCCAGCGGACTGGCGAAAATTGAGGCGGACAGTCCCTTTGTGATGTGGCTCAATGCGCTGGCGCTCGCACACCTGGCGGGCGGCGCCGGGAGCGCTTCGGCACCCGCGCAGCTGAGCGCTGCGAGCGTTCCTGAAAAGCTGGGCAGCCAGTGGGCCGAGTGGCTGCCCGCGCACCTGCTGTGGATGCCGCTGCCGTCGCCTGCCGAACCGTGGCCGGGCGTGCTGCTGTTGGCGCGCGAGACGGCGTTTGACGCGTCCGAAGTGGCGCTGCTGGGCGAGGCTGCGGGGTTGTATGGCCACGCCCTGTGGGGCTGGCAGCGCCGGCACCGCAACTGGCGGGCGCGCCTGCGGCAGCTGGCCGCAAGGCGCCGCGTGCGGGTGGGTGCCCTGCTGGCCGCATCGGTGCTGCTGCTGCCATTACGCCTGTCGGTGGTGGTCGACGGTGAAGTCATTGCCCAGGCGCCGATCGTGCTGGCGGCGCCTGCCGATGCGCCGATCCGCGAGGTGATGGTGCGTCCCAACCAGGCCGTCAAGGCAGGCGACGTGCTCTATGTGCTCGACGACGCCGGGGTGCGCAACCGCCTGGCGGTGGCGGCCAAGACGCTGGAAATCGCGCGCGCCGACTGGCTGCGATCGAGCCAGAAGGGCTTCGCCGACGAAGCGTCACGCTCCGACGTGGCGGCGCTGTCGGCGCGCATCGAGGAAAAGCAGGCGGAACTGGGCTACCTCAAGGAGCTGTCGCAGCGCCTGACGGTGAGGGCGCCGGCGGCCGGGGTGGTGGTGTTTTCCGATCCGCTCGACCTGGTAGGCAAGCCGGTGGTGACGGGCGAGCATGTGATGACGCTGTCCGACCCGGCCCGGGTGGCGCTCCAGGCCTGGCTGCCGCCGGCCGACGCGATCGCGCTGGCGCCGGGCGCGCAGATGAGCCTATCCCTGTTTACCGCGCCCCTCGGGTCGGTCCAGGCCACGCTGGAAGACAGCAGCTACGAGACTGAGATTGCACCCCAGGGCCACAGTGCCTTTCGCCTGCGCGGGCGCTTCGCGCCGGGCGAGGCGCCCCAGCTTGGGCTGAAGGGCACGGTGCGCCTGTATGGCGAGCGCGCACCGCTGATCTATCACATGCTGCGCCGGCCGCTGGCGGGCATGCGCCGCCTGCTGGGAGTCTAGCGTGCCACTGCCACCGCACTTGCCGCCGCTGCGCGACGACATCGAGATCTTCGCGTCCGGCGCCTCGTCCTCCGGCGCGCCCGCGTGGCGCCTGTACGATCCGGTGCGCAATCGCTTCTTTCAGATTGGCGAGGCCGAATTCCAGATGCTGGCGCACTGGCAGCTGGCCACACCGGCGGCGCTGCTGGACGCCGTGGCCCGGGCCATGCCGCTGGCGCCCGACGAGAGCAACCTGGAAGCACTGCTGCTGTTCCTGCACGGGCACCAGCTGCTGGCACGGCGCGACCGCAGCGCCACCGCCGCCCTGGGCGCACTGGCGCCGAAGCCGCAGCGCTGGTATGCCTGGCTGCTGCATAACTACCTGTTCGTGCGTATCCCGCTGGCCAATCCGGATCGCCTGTATGCCTGGCTTGCGCCGCGCCTGACATGGCTGTTCCGGCCCGGCTTCTGGCTGCTGGTGGCGCTGCTCGGGGTGACTGGCGCGGCCCAGGTGATGGCGCAATCGGCCCGCTTTGGCGCCACCTTCAGCTACGCATTCAGCCTGGAAGGGGCGCTCTGGATTGCGCTGTCGCTTGCCCTGCTCAAGTCATGCCATGAGATCGGACACGGGGTGGCGGCCAAGCGCCACGGTCTGCGCGTCACGCGCACCGGGGTCGCGCTGCTGGTCCTGTGGCCGGTGTTGTATACGGATGTGAACGATATCTGGAAGCTGTCCGACTGGCGCGCGCGGTTCCAGGTCAGCGTGGCCGGCATTGCCACCGAATTGGTGTTTGCCGTGGCGGCGACCTGGGGCTGGCTGCTGCTGCCCGAGGGGCCGCTGCAAAGCGCCATGTTCATCATTGCCGGCACGGCCTGGGTACTGTCCCTGGCGATCAATCTCAATCCCTTCATGCGTTTTGACGGCTACTACCTGCTGTCGGACCTGCTGGATTATCCCAATCTGCAGGAAGCCTCGTTTGCAGCGGCGCGCTCGCTGGTGCGGCGCTGCCTGGGCCTGCGCGAACCTGCCCCGGGCAGGGCGCTGGCTGCCTATGGCCTGGCAACCTGGGTGTACCGGGTGGTGCTGTTCCTGGGCATTGCCTACTTTGTGCTGCTGAGTTTCCCACCCCTGCTCGGGGTACCGCTGGCAGTAATTGAAATCGGCTGGTTCATCGCGCGCCCGGTGCTCGCCGAGCTGGCGCTGCTGTGGCCGCGCCGCGGGGAGGTCACGCGCGCGCGCCGTGGCGCCATTGGCGCCGCCGCGGCCCTGGTGGCCCTGCTGGCGGTGCTTCCCTGGTCGTCGCGGGTCAGCGCGCCGGCCTACCTTGCCTGGGCCGCGCGCGAGTCGGTGTTTGTGGCGGCCAGCGCGCGTGTGAAAGCGGTCCACGCGCGCAATGGCGATGTGCTCAAGGCGGGCCAGGTCGTGCTGGAGCTTGAGTCGCCGGAACTGGACTCGCGCCTGGCCCTGGCGCAGGCCCGCGTGCGCGAGGCGCAGGCGCGCCTGGACAAGGCGGCCAGCGGCGCTGCCTCGTTTGACCAGTCCGATGTGCTGCAGCAGACCCTGGCCGAACGCATGGTCGAACGCGACAGCGTGCTGGCCGATATGGAGCGGCTGACGGTGCGTGCCTCGCGCAGCTGTGTGGTGCGCGATCTGGCCTCGCACGTGGTGGCGGGGCGCCGGATCAGGGCCGGTGGCAAGGTCGCCACGCTGCTGCCGGCCGGCGCGGCGGCACCTCAGCAGATTACCGCCTATGTGCGGGAAGACGATGTACAGCGCCTGGCGCCCGGCGCGGCGGTGCGCTTTTATCCCGATGGCGATCCGCTGACGGTGGTGCGGGGCCGGGTGCGCACGGTGGGCGTGGGGGCCAGCGCCGGCGTGGGGGAGCGGGCACTGACATCGCTGTCGGGCGGGCCGCTGCCGGCGCTGCAGACGGCCCATGGTGAACGCCTGCACGGCGCCTTTTACGCGGTCGACGTGGACGTCGAGACTCCCATGACCACCATGCGCAGCACCGTGACCGGCACCATCCAGATCACGTCCTCGTCGCATAATCCGGTCATGGACCGCATGCGTGCCGCCATGGCGGCGCTGAACCGCTACCTCGCATTCTGACCGGCTGTTACTGTGCCGGCGGGTACACCCGCTGGCGCGTGAAATCCCAGCGCGCGGGCTTGCCAAAGGCCGGTTCGGCAACGGTGGCGTTAAAGCTGTTTTCGGCGCGCTTCATGCGCCGCTCGAGCACCGCATCCGGCGCCGGCGATGGCCCGGGCCGGAACACGTCGGTGCGCACATCCTTGCCGGCCCCTTCCATGGTCATGGTCAGGGTGCGTGACGTGGGGTCGAAGCGTACCCCCATGCCGCCGGTATTGAGGTCTTGCAGATACAGGCCGCTGGCGTGCTGGCGCACCACCCACCAGTCAAAACAGGCGTCGCCCGGCCAGCTGGCCCACTGGCACGAAAAGTACAGCACCAGGTGCTGGGCATCGAGACGCCTGACCTTGAGGCGGGCCTTGGTGTACACCCACCTGGCGTCGGGCGCCGAGGTGGACGATACCAGCGTGTAGTGCGCCACCATCCGGTCGGCCGCTTCGCTCACGCTGACGGCACGCGCCGGCGCGTGAAGGGACAGGGCCAGCCCCATGAGCATCGCCATTGCGGCAGCGCCGGCTCCGCCGGCACGCGGTGCCGGCCTTGTCGGAGGGGGCATTTGCGAGGAAAATCCGCCGTTGCAGACGATCGGCCACAGCGGCATGGCATGTTGTACTTGCTTCATGTTATAAAGTGGGCCGCAGGTTAAAGTTGAGAGAACAATAACAGCATCACCGGTGCCTTGCACCGGCATTCAAAGGCAAGATTGACCATGACTCGCAAATATCTGGACATGAACCAGCACGACGCACTATACACCGTGGCCCGCCGCTACCCTGGCGGGCTGGAGGCACTGGCACGGGAAATGGGCATTTCCGCCAATGTCTTGCGCAACAAGCTCTCGCCCACCATTGCTTCGCATTATCCATCGTTCGAGGAAGTGTCGATCATCGTCGAGCATTGCCACCGGGGCGGCGTCGCGGAAGCGCATTTGCCGCTCCATGCCTTGCTCATGCGCCATGGCATGGCCGCCTTCGTGGTGCCACAGCCGGAACAGGCCAGCCGCGACGACCTGTCGCAAACCGTATGCCGGGTCATGAGCGAGGTGGGCGCCGTGGCCGAGGCGGTGTCGAGCGCACTGATGGATGGCGTGGTGACGACTGCCGAAGCCGACCTGATCGAGCGCGAATTCCACTCGGCCCTGTCGGCCCTGGGTGCCTGGCGGGCCCGCCTGAAGCTGCAGGGAGCCGGCGGCGCTTAACCGCGCGCGCCCGAGCCGGAAGGGCGCAGGGAACGCAGGAACAGGCCCAGGCCGCCAATGGCCAGGACGAGGATGGCGAGCAGTTCAAACGCCGACATGGTGCGCAGGCTCATGTTGACCGATGAGATCACGCCCATCACCAGGGCCGCAAACGAGGCTATTGCAAGGAACCAGCCCAGGTAATTTTTGCTGTTGTAAAAGACCATGCCGACGCCGATCATCAGGGGAATCAGGATCATGCCGCCGGTAATGCCGAAGCCGGCGCCAATGCCGAACAGGCGCGTGCCCATGCCAAAGTTGGACGACACCACAATGCCGTTGAGCAGCATGTAAAAGCCGCCGCACATCATGATCAGCCCCAGGAAAAACTGGCCGCTGCCCCCACTTGTTCCACCTGCACCATTCATGATTGCGCTCTCCCGCGTGTGTTAAAGACGCCATCATAGCAAACAAGGTTGCGTGGATTACATGTTTTTCATAGGTAATAATGAGGGTGGATTACCGCCGCCGGCGCCGTCCGGGGCCGCCTAGGCGGGCGTGTCGGCCGGCAGGACGCGCAGGATTTCCTGCATCAAGTCCTTGAGTGTGACCACGCCGAGCAGGTGCCCGTCTTCGGTCACCGCCACCGACTCGACCTGGTGCTCGGTGAGCTGGCGCGCGACGTCTTCGACCGTTTCGTGGGGACTGACTTCAAAGTGCTTGATGCGGCAGATTTCCCATGCCTGCACTGCCTTGGGGTTCTTGTTTTCAAAGTGAAACTGCGCCAGTTCGGCCGCGCCAATCATTCCCGCGATGATGCCGTTGGCGCCCATGACGGGCGCGCAGCTCAGGTGCTGTTCGGCGAAAATTTCTTCCACCCGGGCCACGGAATCCTCGTCGTGCACGGTCCACAGCTTCGGCTCCATGACTTCGGCAATGGGCCGGTGAACGGTGGAGACGAGCGCGGCAGCGCCGTCGGCCATGGGCGGCGCGTGGGCACCCACCACGGTAGGGTCGACCGGCTCGAGCGTGAGTCCCAGGCCGGTATTAAGGCGGCGCTCGGGACCAGTGTAGGGCATGGCAGCAGTGTTCACGGCACGTCTCCTGTGGTGGTGTCAGGCGAGCTTACCCCCGCACCGGCGCTGACTCCGTTCGTTAGCGTACGGAATCTATCGTTGGTCATGAAACTTCCGCGCCGCCTTGCCATCCAAACCTCAAGGCTGCACGAAAAAGCGGTGACGGATGCCGAGCGCGGTATCACACCCCGGAATCTTCATTTACAGGCCGCAATTTGGCAGGAATACGCCTACAGCACTGGCGCGGGTGCACCTATTCCCCCGGCAGCTGGGGCGTCCTACCATATTGCCTCCATCAAGCGATATGAGGCAAAAATACCATGAAAACAAGCACGACTATCCAGATGTCCCTGGTTCTTGCCGCCGCCCTGGGCCTGACGGCCTGCAAAAATGACAGCAACCACAGCACCCTCGATCCTGATCAGGGCAACACCGCCAATATGGCTGGCACCGGAGCGGGCAACACCACCACCGGTGCGACGGGTGGCAGTGCCACTTCGCCCGGCTCGAACGTTGGCGCCATTCCCGGTGTCAGCGGCGGCGTGGTGGAAGGCAGCACGGCCACCGGCAGCAATGACATGGTCGGCAGCGCCGGGACCGGTGCCACGGTCACGTCCGGCAGCAACATGAACGGCGCCACCGGCAGTGGCGACACCAGCGGCATGCCGGGTAGCTCGCCGATCGGCACCAGCGGTGCAGGCGCTGCTGCCGGGTCTGCCAACACGCCGCCGCCACCCCGCACCGGCGACACCCAGCAGTCGACCTATCCAAGCCGTTAACGCAGCACTCATTCACTGACCACCAGGAGGAATACATGCTCTCTCGACTCATTACCGTCGCCGCGCTCGCCGTTGGCGGGGCCGTACTGGCAAAACAACTGAAAAAAAACAAGGGACAGTCGTCCGATTCGCATGTCAGCGAAAGCGTCGACGTCAATGTGCCGGTGCGCGTGGCTTACGACCAGTTCACCCAGTTTGAAGAGTTTCCCCGCTTCATGGACAGCGTCCACGAAGTGCGCCAGCTCGATGACAAGCGCTTGCACTGGAAGGCCACGGTCTTTGGCAAGGCCATCGAATGGGATGCCGAAATCACGGAACAGCGCCCCGACCAGCTTATTGCCTGGCGCAGCACGTCCGGCACGCCCAATGGCGGTACGGTCACCTTCAAGAGCCTGTCCAGGTCGCGCACCCGCGTCACGCTCGAGATGTACTACGAGCCGACCGACGGGGTTGAAATGGTGGGCGACGCGCTCGGTGCCGTGCGCATGGAGGCCCGGGGCAACCTGAAGAAATTCAAGGAAATGATCGAGTCGCGGGGCCAGGAAACCGGGGCCTGGCGCGGCACCATCACCCAGGACGCGGGCAGCAGCGCCACGCAATAAGGCCTGGGCTGCGCTATTTGTTGATGACGAGTGACAGGCGCTTGACACCGGAAGGCGGCATGCTGCCTTCCGCGCGCACCCGGTTGCGCCCACTTGCCTTGGCCAGATAGAGGGCGCGGTCGGCCGCGTCAATCAGTTCGGACGGCACCATGCCCTCGATCGGCACCAGGGCGTGGACGCCGCAGCTGACGGTCACGCTATGGGCCCGGCCCGGCACGTGGGTGAGCTTGTGGGCCGCCACCGACTTACGGATGGCTTCGGCCACGGCAATGGCGCCCCGCAGTCCGGTACCGGGCAGCAGAATGGCAAATTCTTCGCCGCCCAGGCGCGCCGCCAGATCGTGACTGCGACGGCGCCCGCCGTGGATGCGGGCTGCGACAAATTTCAGGCATTCATCCCCGGCGGGGTGACCGTACAGATCGTTATATTTCTTGAAGTAATCGACATCCAGAATAATCAGGGCCAGCGAGCGACCCTCGGCCATGGCGCGGTCGAATTCCCGCACAAGGCGGGTGTCAAACTGGCGCCGGTTGGCAATGCCGGTCAGGGCGTCGCGCAAGGCCTGCTGCCGCAGGGAGCGGCTCTTCTTGACCAGCAGCTTTTGCAGATTGCGCCGTTCCTTCTCGAGCTGGTCACGCAGCGAGATCTGGCTGTACAGGCGTACGCCCAGCCACAGCTGGATCAGCATCAGCAGCGACACCCCGGCGGTGGACAGATAGGCGCTGTCCCACCAGCGCGCCAGGATCTCATCGGTGGAGCGGGACACCGCGATCAGCAGCGGGTAGCCGGGCACGTTCTGGTAGCTGTACAGGGTAGGCGCTTCGCTACTGCCGGCCGGCGGTCCGACTATCCTCGATCCGGCCGGGCCGGCACCGCGGCGCACGGCGAACAGCGTGCTGTTGCGTATGTCGCGTCCCACATCATGGTTGCGCGGCAGGGTATGAAGCAGCTGCCCCGATTCCAGGGCCAGCACCACATTGCCGCGGGTGCCCGGCTGCATGCCTTGCAGGCCGCGCAAGTGTCCGATCCGGATCAATGCCATGGCCACGCCCCTGAAGCTGCCATCGTCGGCAGTGAGCGGACGCGACACCGGCAGCAGCCATTGCGACGACGCGGCGTCCCGCAGCGGGCTGCCGACGAATAACTGGGCTGCCGGCAGATAGCGGTGCTGCACGAGATGGCTGTTGATGGTGGCGGCAGGCACAGCCGCCCCTTCGCTCGCCAGCAAGGCCGCGCCATCGTCATCGTATCCGGCCAGAGCGTGCAGCAGGGGAAGGCGGCGCAGGCGCGCGGCCAGGTAGTCATCGAGCGGCGCCGGTTCGCCCAGCATGCTCTCGCGCTCGAGCCGTTCGCCCAGGTCGAGCAGGGTCAGGTCAACCTTGTCCAGATCCTGGCTCACCTGCTCGGCCAGCGCGCTGGCCAGGTTCGACGCGGCCGTGGCCGCCTCGTCCAGTTGCATGGCGCGGGCCGTGTAGACGCTCCAGCCCTGCATGCCCCCGAGCGACAGGCACACCAGGGACAAGAAGACGATGGCCCACAAGGTCACCGGGCGCTTCTGGTGATCGAGCTGGGACAGGGAGGCGAGGATTTGTTCCGGCTTCATGTGCCTGCAAGGGGCGGGCATGGGTGCAGCCGGCGCGGAAATGGGGTTAGGGGCACGTGCACATTGATTGGATAGAAACCACCCATCTTAGCCGAAACATTCCTGCGGGCGGTGGTTTTGCAATGTTTTTTATTGGACAGCACCCAGTTTATATTTGCGCAATATTTTGGCGTAGGTGCCATCGGCAGTCATCTGCTTCATCGCCCCCTGGAGCAGGGCTGCGTCGCCCTCGGTGAAGTCGAGGGAGCCACCCAGCCAGGTGGCGGTTTCGCGCACCGGAGCACTCATGACGAAACGTTCCGCCCGCTGCCCGCGCAGCAAGGCGATGAAAATGTCGCGGTTGCCCACTACGGCGTGCACAATGCCGCGCTGCAGCAAGCGCAATGCTTCCGCCACCGATGAGGCTTCCACGACCCGATAGCCTTGCTGCTGCATGGCGCCCACCATGAGCGAGCCGCGCAGGATGGCGATCCGCAAGTGCTTGCTGCGCTCGGGGGCGGCGGCATCGAATGAACTGCCTTTCAGGCTCAGGAACAGGAATGTTTCGCGGTACAGGGGGGCGAGCCAGCGATAGCGCGCTTCGCGCTCGGGCGACCGGGTCAAGGGAAAGATGGCCGTGCGCGGCGTGGAAACCGATAGCAACATGGCGCGCCGCCATGGCACGAAGGATACCGCGAACGGGATCCCGGTCCGCCGCCCCAGTTCCAGCACCATTTCATGCTGGGCCCCGGCGCCGAGCGGACTGGCGGCCATCGCCATGGGCGGCAATTCACTGGTAAGGACGGTAACCGGTGCATGGGCAAGCGCCGGGCGCAGCAGGCACGGCAACAATACCAGCAGGCAGCAGCACAACGTATGCCTCCAGGCCATGATGGATTCCAATTGACTGTCGTGATTCATTGTAGCGCCATGCCGACTTGTAGCGCACACCTCATGACTGATAGTAGCGGTGGCGGCACTATATGCATGCCTTAAAGATTTGCTCAAAAGTTTCCCAGAGCGCGTAAAATTCTCTCGCGAAGCACATCGACGACAGTTGCGCAGGCCATTGCAGTCAATGTCAATACATTCATTGGTGTGCCATTGTTATCTACTTCGAGGATTTTGTATGCACCATATCCGCACCGCCGTGCTGGGCGCCTGCCTTGCCGTATCCACCCTGGCCGCGCCAGCCGTCGCGCAGGACGACAAGGTCGACAAGGGTCACCCCCTTGTGGGCCAGACCGACAAGCCGCAAGCGGCCGCGAAGGCGGAGCCGGACGGCAAGGATGCCAAGAAGTGGGATGTCAACAAGCCCCCCGGCCAGGCGCACCAGGTCCAGATCGATACCCGCACCGGTACCTGGATGACGGTGGACGTCAGTCCTGATGGCAAGCATATCGTGTTCGACCTGCTGGGCGACCTGTACCTGCTGCCGATCACGGGCGGCCAGGCCAAGGCATTGACCCACTCGATGGCATGGGAAATGCAGGCCCGCTTTTCACCCGATGGCAAGCAGATTGCCTATATGTCGGACGGCGCCGGTGGCGACAATATCTGGGTCATGGATGCCGATGGCAGCAATGCGCGCGAAGTGAGCAAGGAAAAGTTCCGCCTGCTTAACAACCCCGTGTGGCATCCGAATGGCAAGTTCATAGCCGCCCGCAAGCATTTCTCCGGTACGCGCTCGCTCGGGTCGGGCGAAATCTGGATGTACCACGCCCAGGGCGGGAGCGGGGTGCAGCTCAATGAAAAGCCCAACTGGCAAAAGGACCTGGGCGAACCGGCCTTTTCGCCGGACGGACGCTACCTGTACTACTCGCAAGATACGACGCCCGGCACCGTCTTTGAATACAACAAGGATTCCAACGGCGAGGTGTACACCATTTTCCGGCGCGACCTGGTGGGCGAGAAAACCGCGCCCTTTGTCAAGGGCCATGGCGGCGCCGTGCGTCCCACTCCCTCGCCCGACGGCAAGTACCTGGCCTTTGTGCGCCGCGTGCGCAACCAGTCGACGCTGTTCATCAAGGATCTGGCCACCGGCAGGGAAACCCCGGCCTGGGACGGGCTGGAGCGCGACATGCAGGAAGCCTGGGCCATTCACGGTGTCTATCCTGCCTTCAGCTGGATGCCCGGCAGTAAGGAAATCATCGTCTGGGCCAAGGGCAAGATCTGGCGCGTCGATCCATTCGCCAGGCGCGCCAGCGAAATTGCTTTCCATGTCAAGGATACGCGCGAAGTGCGCGAGGCCGTGCGCTTCCAGCATGCGGTGGCGCCGGAGGCGTTCGATGTGCGCCAGCTGCGCTGGGTCAATGTGTCGCCCCGAGGCGACAAGGTGATCTACTCGGCGCTGGGCCACCTGTACCTGCGCAGCCTGCCCAATGGCGAACCGAAACGGCTGACGCGCCAGCAAGAGCACTTTGAATATTTCCCCCGCTTTTCCCGCGACGGGCAGCGGGTCGTGTTCGTGACCTGGAACGATGAGCAGCTCGGCTCAGTGCGCACCATCGACCTCAGGAGCGGCAAGGAAACGACGCTCACGACCAGCCCCGGCAAATACATCGAACCGACTTTCTCGCCTGACGGCAAAGAGGTGTTCTTTGTCAAGAGCCGCGGCCGCAGCCTGCTCAGCCCCTGGCATGGCCTGGACACCGGCGTCTACCAGGTCAGCGCCAGCGGCAACGGCAAGCCGGTGCAGATCACCGACGATGGGCGCGCGCCCCAGTTCGGCGCCGATGGCCGCCACCTGTATGTGACCCGCACCACCTCCACCGGGGAAGTCGATTCGTTCACCTCGCTGGTCCGCATCCGGCTCGACAAGTACGAGGAACACACCATTGCCAAGGGCGAGTTTGTGACCAATTTTGCGCTGGCGCCGGACGGCAACTGGCTCGCTTACGGCGAACGCTTTCACACCTGGGTGACGCCGCTGCCGCTGGCCGGCAAGACGCTGACCATCGGCGAAAAGACCGAAGGCATGCCGGCGCGCCAGCTGGACCTCGATGCGGGCGACTACCTGCACTGGAACGGCAACAGCACGGCCCTGCATTATTCATTGGGCGACGAACTGTTTTCGCGCGAGCTGAACCGCGCCTTCGCTCCGGCCCACAGTGACCCCAAGCTGGAAAAGGCGCGCCTGGAAGCCCTGACCCGGGCGCCTGGCCTGAAGATCGGCTTCCGGGCCCGCGCCAGCGAACCGGCGGCCACGGTCGTGATCGACGGCGCCCGCATCGTGACCATGCGGGGCGACCAGGTCATCGACAATGGCCGTATCGTGATCAAGGGCAAGCGCATCGCCGCCATCGGCAGCGCCGCTGAAGTGGCCGTGCCCGCCGGCGCCACCCGCATCGACGCCTCCGGCAAGACCATCATTCCTGGCCTGGTGGATGCACACTGGCACGGTGCGATGGGGGAGGATGGCATCGTCCCGCAGCAGAGCTGGGTCGATTATGCGGGCCTGGCCTTTGGCGTGACCACCGTGCACGATCCTTCAAATGATACCGGCACCGTCTTCACCCATAGCGAAATGCAGCGCGCGGGCCGGCTGGTGGGACCGCGCATCTACTCGACCGGCACCATCCTGTACGGGGCCAAGGGGAATTTCAGCGCCACCGTCAACAGCCTGGACGACGCCATGACCCACGTGCGCCGCCTCAAGCAGGCCGGCGCCATCAGCGTCAAGAGCTACAACCAGCCGCGCCGCGAGCAGCGCCAGCAAATCCTGGAAGCGGCACGCCAGACCGGCATGATGGTGGTGCCAGAAGGTGGTTCCCTGTTCCAGCACAATATGACGATGGTGGTCGATGGCCACACCGGTGTCGAGCATGCAATCCCGGTGGAAAACGCGTATGACGATGTCAGGCAGCTGTGGTCGCAGACCCGGGTCGGCTATACGCCAACGCTGGTGGTGGCCTACGGCGGACTCGATGGTGAACACTACTGGTATGCCCGCACCGACGTGTGGCGCCATCCGCTGCTGTCGCGCTACGTGCCCAAGTCGGTGCTCGAGCCGCGCAGCATCCGGCGCGAGACTGCACCGGACGAAGACTTTAACGTCGTCAAGGTGGCGCGTACGGCCACCGAGCTGCAGCGCGCCGGCGTGCCGGTCAATATCGGTGCCCACGGCCAGCGGGAAGGCCTCGGCGCGCACTGGGAAATGTGGACCCTCGTCATGGGCGGCATGACGCCGCTGGAAGCGATCCGCGCGGCCACGATTAACGGCGCGCGCTACCTGGGCCTGGAGCGCGATGTGGGTTCGCTGGAAGTTGGCAAGCTGGCCGACCTGGCCATCATTGATGGCGACGTGCTCAGCGACATTCGCAAGTCCGACCGGGTGCAGCACGTGATGATTGGCGGACGCCTGTACGAATCGGCCACCATGAACGAAGTGGGCGCCACGCCCAGGGCGCGCAAGGCTTTCTTCTTTGAAGGCGAAGGCGGTGCCAGCGCGCCGGTGGAAGGGCACGCCCACAGCCACGGGGAAGGGCGCCACTGAGCCTTCCATGGCGGCCTGAACGCTGACAGGGGACGGCTGGTGCCTGTGCCCCTGCGCTGTCAGCGCATGGCCGGCTTCATCAGCTCGGCCACTGCCGCACTGCCGGCATCATGGGCCTGGCGCGTCTCGAGCGAGAGAAATCCGCCGATGGTGGCCTGCACCATGCTTTCCACGATTTGCTCGTGGCTCAGGCGCTTGTCGCGCAGCAAAAATTCCACCGTCGGGTCGCAAGCCCGGGAGTACAAGGTGTAGACCAGCACATCGTCCGGCACCAGGGGGTTGAGCGCGCCCTGTTCGCGCGCCAGGGCAACGAGCTTGTGGAAGCGCTTGTCCACCCGCAGCGCCACCGTGATGTAGTCCAGATTGAGCATCAGGTTGCGCTGCAGTGTCTTGCTGGTCGATGGCAGGTGCGGCACGCCACCCTGGAGGCGCAGTTGCAGCGACCAGGCCAGGATGCGCCGGATCTTGTCGATCGCCGGCCAGTCTTCCCCGTAACTGTCGAGCTCGGCCATGGTCAGGTTGAGCAGGCGCACCATGGCCGCCGCCGCCAGTTTCTCCTTCGAGGAAAAGTGCTTGTACAGGCTGCCCTTGGCAATGCCCACGCGCTCAGCCACATCATCCATCGTCATCAGGTCGAAACCCTTTTCCGACAGCAGTGAATTAGCCGCCAGGATGATGGCGTCTTCACGCGCATCGAATTGCTGTTTTTTAAACGGTATACGAAATTCCATACAATTTTTGCACGAATAAAAACTCTGTAGTATATTTCGTGACCGGTCAGTCACGAAATGAATGGGTAGTCAAATTGTAACCCGTCAAGGCGCCTGGAAGATTGGCCCGGGCATTTTTTAATCGACGACGTCACGCTGGTGCACGCTACCAGCTTTTTGAGGAGAGTTGAAATGCATATCAGGAATTTTTTGAAAGCAGGACTGGCCGCGCTGGCCATGCTCGCCACTCTTTCTGCCTGTGGTGGGGACGACGATGATGCACTGTTTCCCCCCGCTCAGGGCAATATTGCCGAGGTAGCGAAAGAAAAAGGCTTCAATTCGCTGCTCGCTGCCGTCACCAAGGCCGGCATTGGCAGCACCCTGACCGCCAGCAACGCCCAATTGACCGTGTTTGCCCCAACCGACCAGGCATTTACCGACCTGGCCCGGCAACTGGGCTTTGCCGACGCCGGTGCCATGGTCAATGCCTTGCCCGCCCCGGCCCTGCAAAGCATCCTGACCTACCATGTACTGGGCACCAAAAAGCTCGCCGCCGACCTGGTCGCCGGTGGCGCCACCCAGAACACCGCCTACACTTTTGCCAACGCGCCGGCGCGCCTGAGCTTTGACTTCACCAGCGGTGTCAAGATTACCGATGCCGCCTTGACCACCGCTACCGTGGTGACGGCCGATGTGGCGGCCAGCAATGGCGTGATCCATGCGGTGGACAAGGTACTGGTGCCGCCCGGCGTGCTCAACGTTGTCCAGATGGCGCAAGTCAATCCGCAATTTACCTCGCTCGTCAGCGCCGTGGTGGCTGCCAACCTGCAGGGCACGCTGAGCGGCGCCGGTCCCTTTACGGTCTTCGCGCCGGTCAATGCCGCGTTTGCCGCCGCGCCCCAGAACCTGACAGTGCCCCAGCTGACCACCGTGCTGACCTACCATGTACTGGGCAGCCAGGTGTTGTCCTCGGATATTCCGTTCGGAACGCCGGTTGCCACCGCCGCCGGTCAAGCCATCACCATTCTGGCCGGCACTGCGCCGACCATCCGCGATACCACCAACGTGCAGGCCAGGATCGTGGCCGTGGATGTGCGGGCAAGCAACGGCGTGATCCACGTCATCGACAAGGTGCTGATACCAGTGCTCTGAGGCTGGCTGAACTGACCATGCAGTGGCCCGCCTCGCACGCGGGCCGGCTTATTGCACGGCCACCTGATCGTACCCGCCCGGCGCCAGCTGCATCAGGCACACCCCGTGCCCGAACGGATCGGCCAGGGTGACAATGCGCCCCCAGCGGTGGTTGCGGGGCGCGCTTTCCTGGACGGCACCGGCGGCCACGGCCCGTGCCAGCGCCGTGTCCAGGTCATCAACGCAAAAGTCCAGGTGCACGGGAGTCCAGTGGCGGCTGAACGTACGCGCCACGCCCGGTCCTGTCAGGCTGCCGGCGTCCTTGGTCAGCAGGTGGACCAGGGCGCCGGCCCCGGCCATTTCGGCCACCGCCCCGTCAAACAGACGACGCACCAGGTGCAGGCCCAGCGCGCTGTAAAACGTGATGCCCCGTTCCAGATCGTCCACATCGATATTGATATATATCTGCATGTTTGCTCCTTGTATCAGGGTTTCCCTGGCTGGCCTGTGCCGCGTCATGCGCATGCAACAGTCGCCGTGGCGCTTTCGGTACATACCATCGTGAGCTTTGGCGTAAAATTGCCTGTCCCCATCATGAAACTTGTCACATGGATCAGCAAGCTTGTCCCGGAACCCGTCCATGAGAAATGCTGCCGCAATGCCGCTGGCCTGCCTGATGGCTTGCCTGATGCTGGCCGGTTGCGCCTTGCCTTCACTCGAAACCCGCGTGGCGAGCACTGCGCTGCCCGTGCACGCCGACACCCGCATTGGCCGCGCCATCGCGCCCCTTGCCCAGGACAAGGATGGCTTGACGGGCGTGCATGCCCTGGTCGATGGCCGCGACGCCTTTGCCGCGCGCATGATGATGGCGGACGCCGCCGAGCGTAGCCTCGACATCCAATACTACATCTGGCGTAACGATACCACTGGCTTGCTGTTGCTGGACGCCTTGCGCGCTGCGGCCGGGCGCGGGGTGCGGGTGCGCCTGCTGCTCGACGATAACAATAGCGCCAGCCTCGACCCTGCGCTGGCGCTGCTGGACGCCCACCCGAATGCCGAAGTGCGTCTGTTCAATCCCTTTGCCTTTCGCACGGCCCGCCTGTTGGGTTTCCTGACCGATTTCAAGCGCCTGAACCGGCGCATGCACAACAAGTCCTTCACCGCCGACGGCCAGGCCACCATCGTCGGGGGCCGCAACGTGGGCAATGAATATTATGATGCTACCGGCGAGGTCCTGTTTGCCGACCTCGATGTGCTGGCCGTGGGCGCCGTGGTGGGGGCAGTGCAGCGCGACTTTGACCGCTACTGGAACAGCCGCTCGGCCTATCCCGCCGGCTTGCTGCTGACCAGGTCGCAGCAGGGCGACGCGGCCCGCCTCGATGCGCGCCGGGCACGCCTGGCGGGCAACCCGGGTGCCCAGGCCTACCTGCGCGCCATGCGCAGTTCCACCTTCGTCACGCAGCTTACCGAGCGCACGCTGCCACTGGAATGGGTGAAGGTGGAACTGGTCAGCGACGACCCCGACAAGGTGCTTGGCGCCTCGCCCGAAGCCGGCGTTGCTTACCAGCTGCCCCCCAAATTCGGCGAACCGCTGCGCCAGGTGGACTTGGTGTCGCCTTATTTTGTCCCGGGCGCCAACTGGACGGCACGCTTTGGCTTGTTGGCGCGCAACGGTATCCGGGTGCGCATCCTGACCAATTCGCTCGAGGCGACCGACGTCCCGGCGGTCCACGCCGGCTATGCGCGCTGGCGCCGCTCCCTGCTGGCCGATGGGGTGCGCCTGCTCGAACTCAAGCGCAGCTGGCCCCAGCCAACCGAGGCGCGGCGCACGCTGGGCGGCAGCTCCGGCTCCAGCCTGCATGCCAAGACCTTTGCTGTTGACCAGTCGCGCATGTTTGTGGGGTCCTTCAATTTCGATCCGCGCTCGGCCGACCTGAATACGGAGATGGGCTTCATCATCGACAGTCCGGCCCTGTCGGCGCGCATGTCCGAGGTACTCGACAAACAGATCATGGCGCGCGCCTACGAGGTGACGCTGACGCCGCAGGGACGCCTGCAGTGGCACGAGCAGGGCGAACGCGGCATGATGGTGCACGACATCGAACCCGGCACCACCCTGTGGCAGCGCGCGACGGTGCAGTTCATGTCGCTGCTGCCGATTGAATGGATGCTGTGAGAAAGGGGGAGGGAGAATGACGATGGAACCCGTGTCAGGCAAGCGCCGCGTGGTCCTGGCCGGCGCATGCATCGCGGCCGCCGTGCCTGCCGCTGCCGCCGCTGCTGCTGTCTCTGCTGCTGCCTCCGTTGCTCCTGCCCCGCGCCATGCGCGCTTGCGCGTGATGACCAGCCACCTGCCGCCCTTGTCGGTCGAACACGATGCGGGCCGCCCCGGCGCGCTGTACGAACTGGTGGCCGAGCTGTGCAGGCGCACGGGGCGCACCTTACAGGCGCAGTTTGTGCCCTGGAAGCGTGCCATCCACCTGGCCAGCAGCAACCGCGCCACGGCCATTTTCCCGCTCACCCGGACGCCCGGACGCGAGCGCCATTTCCGCTGGCTGGTCTCGCTGTACGACGAGCATTACGTGTTCCTCACCCCCCGCGGGCGCGCCTTTGACGTGCGCAATCCGGAAAACATGAAGGACATGCGCATCAGCCTGATCCGCGGTTCATCGCTCACCGAGTCGCTGGTGCAGATGGGCTACCGGAACATTGTGGAGGCGCGCTCGGTGGACGAAGTCCATCGCTTCCTGGTGGCAGGCATTGCCGATGCTGCGTTCGGCGAGCGCAATATTGTGCGCAATTCCCTGCGCAGCCGCGCCGCCCTGGACGAGTTCGACGTGAGCGAACCGGTGCGCCGCACCTCGGCCTGGCTGGCCGGCTCGCTTGACTTTACCGAAAGCGACGCGGCCGGCTTCGAGCGCGCCATGCTAGCCATGAAGGCCGACGGCACCCACCAGGCCATCCTCAAGCGCTACCAGCTGGGATAGCGCTGCCGGGCCTCAATGCAGTTCCGTTGACGAGCTGTGGATGGTGGCCGAATGGCGCAGGTTGGCGCCGCCCGGGGTCAGGCTCGCTTCCAGGCGGCCCACCGCTTCCATGATCCTGGCCGGGTCGGCGTAATGCGCCATGTGGCCAACCCCATCTTCTATGATCAGCTCGCTGTGCCGCACTTCATTGTGAAAACGGATGGCGTGATCGTGCACATCCACAATTTCGTCGCCATTGCCCGCCACCACGGCAATGGGCAGCGTCAATTCCTTGTAGCGCTCGGACAGGCGCTTGGCTGCCGGAATCATCATGGCGGTCTCGGCCGCGCTGGCGCCCAGCTGTCCGGGCCGCAGGGCTAGCCATTTCGGCAATTCCTGGAAGCGTTCCGGCACCGGGGCCGGTGCAAACATGCGTTTGACCAGGCGCGGCCACAGCATGGCCGCCAGCACGGGCGCCACCGTATGGCGCAGCAGCTGGCCGATGCCGGGAATGGCCGGGGCCGCCATCAGGGGCACATCCGCGCGCGTGGTCGGGTAGTAGTAACCCGACATAAGCGTGATGGCGCGCACATATTTGGGATAGTTGAGCGCCATCGCCAGCGTGACCAGGGTGCCCCAGGAGTGCCCGACCACGATAGGACGCTCCACGCCCATCTTGTGCAATGCCTGGTAGAACAGGCGCGCCTGCTCTTCCGGCGTCCAGTCGAGCTTGCCGGGCCGGTCGCTGTAGCCAAAGCCCGGCCGGTCAAAGGCAATGACCCGGTAGGGCCGCGCACCGCTGTCGAGCAAGCCGCTCAGATCGAAGTCGTTGGAAAACAGGCCATTGCCATGCAGCAGTACCAGCGTGTCGCCCTGACCCCGTTCCACATAATGCAGGCGAACGCCCTCGACCTCGACGAAGTTGCCCTGGGGCGGATTGTCGCGCTCGGCGCTGCGCTGTTTGGCCTGCGCATACAGGAACGATGCGGCCAGGCCGGCCACGCCGAGCAGCGCGGCCGTCTGCAAGGCGCTCGGTCCGCGCGGTGAACGGGTTGGAATGACAGTACGCATGGCAATTTCCTTTCTAAGAGAATAGATCCTTCCACACCCGGGGCGGGAAGCATGTCATTCCGATACTGTGGCCCGGACGAAGTTTCGCGGTCTGTGCGCCACTCAACTGTCAGGCGCGCAACGGTACTGGTTTCATCAATTGACAGTCACTTGGTCACGAACCATACTGAGAGGCAAATTTTGTTTCCAGGGTATGCATGAAAACGCTCTTGTCGATCTGTCTTGCCTCGCTGCTCATGGCAACGGGTGGCGCGGTGCGCGCCGGTCCGGCGGAAGTCATGCAGGTGATCGAGCAGCATCGCCAGCGCGGCTTCGTCGCGCCCGCCATCGCCATTGACGAGCTGCTCAATGCGGGAAAGGGTATCGACGGCGCCCCGGTCGAATTGCGCATGCGCTACCACAATGCGCTGGCGCAACTGTATGTGGCGGAAGAAAACCATCCCCGTTTCAAGGCGCAACTCGATGCCCTGGCGCGCATGGAACGCGAGGAAAACTGCACACCATGCGGACACTACAAGCTGGTGCGCGAAATCCATCACGCCATGCGGGTGCAGGATTCCAGGAAGGCTCGCGCGCTGGCAGGCGGCCTGGATCACATCAAGAGTGCCGACAAGCATTTGATGCAGGCCGTGCATTACACCCGGGCAGGCGTGCTCGACAGCTCCGGCAACCATGCGCGCGCGCTGGAAGAGGCCATGCTTGCCTCGCGCCTGGCGATCGAGATCAACAACCCGGCCGAGCAGGTACGCACCCTCAACATGATGCTGCTCTCGAACGTGGCGCGCGGCGACCTTGAACGCGCAGGCAGCCTGGCGCGGGAAGCCTACGCCCTGGCCGAGCGGATTGGTTTTGTCTACATGCTGCCTTACATTCGTGGCAATGAAGGCTGGGTGTTTTCTTCCAAGGGTGACAAGGTCAACCAGCTACGGGCGCTCAATGACGTGCTGGAAATTACCCGGAAGTACAAGAACATGGCCGACTCGGAGCTGATCGCACTGGTCAATCTGGCCGAGTACCACGCTACGGCGCGCGAATTCAAGCAGGCAGCGCTGCTGGCCGAAGAGGCCATTGCGCTGGCCGACAAGGTAGGCAAACCGATTGCCAAGGGCGTCGTGCTGGGGACCCTGGGACAGGCCCAGATCGGCATGGGCGAATTTGAACGCGGTGTTGCCACGACTGAAGAAGGGCTGAAGGTGCTGGAACAGGCCGGCGCCAGCAGTTACCTTGTCAAATCCTATGCGATGGCCGCCGAGTCGTACGAACAGGCAGGGCGTCCGGCCCAGTCGCTGGCTGCCCTGCGCAAATTTGTCACCATGAGTGAGGAAGCGAACCAGAAGGCGCGGGAAAAGGCCATCACCGAAGCGCAGGAAAAATTTTCGGGCGAACGCAAGGACCACGAAATCGAGCGCCTGTCGCTGGAAAATGCCCGCCGCCAGGCCGAAGTGGCAGCACGCGCGTGGCAGCAGCGGCTATGGGCCACGGCTGCAGTGGCGCTGGCGCTGGGTGCGGTGCTGCTGATCCAGATGGTCTCGCGCGCCCGGCGCCGCAACCGTGTGCTGGAAGACAGCAATGCGGTGCTCAGCGACCAATCGGTCCACGATCCCCTGACCGGTGCCTACAACCGCCGCCATTGCGCCGAACTGATGGGCCAGCAGCAGCTCATGCTGGCCAATAAGTCGCGCGACCGCAACTGCAAGGCCAGCGTTGGCCTGATGCTGCTTGACGTCGACCACTTCAAGCGCGTCAACGATACCCACGGCCATGCGGCCGGCGACCAGGTGCTCATTGAAGTGGCGCGCCGCCTGCAGCAGCTGGTGCGCCAGCATGACGTGGTGGTGCGCTGGGGTGGCGAAGAGTTTGTGCTGATCCTGCCCGGCACGTCGACCGACGGCATGCTGGTGCTCGCCGAGCGTGTTCTCAACACGGTAGCCGAGCAAAGCGTACCGGTCGGCGCAACCGAGATCCCGGTGACGGTGTCGGCCGGCTGCGTGTGCTATCCGCTGCTGCCGGGCCAGCACTGGGAAGATGCCCTGAAGGTGGCCGACCTGGCCATGTACATGGCCAAGCAGGGCGGGCGCAACCGCGCCGTGTGCGTGATGCAGGTCGAGCAGGGCGTCACGTCGGAGGCGCTGCTGACCGACCTTTCCGGGGCCGCAGCCGGCGGCCAGGCAACGCTGCAGACCATCATGGGGCCGGTGTCGCGCCAGGAGCGCGAGACCATCATGGCCATTTGAGGCCAGTAGAATACCCCCTCTAGTTCAATGGCGTATATGTGGGTCGTCGAACATACGTGACTGATCCGGGTTGCCATACTGGTGTCAATTGAACTGCATTGACATCCCATGAAAACCATCGCTACCAAATCCCTCGTTGTCCTGGTCGTCGCCGTGGCGACCGTGCGCAGCTACGTCACGCTGGCGCTGCACACCCGCGTGCTGCCGCAGCATCTTGCCTGAGGATCGATCATGACTACGCCAAAACAAGGTTCCCCCGCCCGGCTTGACCGCGAAGTCGAGCGTGAGCGTGAAGAGCGCCACAAGAATGACGAAGCCAGGTCCGGCTTGTCGCTGGACGATGACTTTCGGGTCAAGGATGCCCGCGACAGTGCCAGTTCCGGGCAGTTGAACCGGCAGCGCAGCCGCTAGGCAGATTATTCTGAAGGGTGGAATCGGCCAGTGAAAACAGCGGCCGGCCATGCGCGGATATCTTTTTTGACGGTCAAGTCCGTCCTCATGAATTAACCGGTGCTGCACTGGCCTACAGGCCGCGCTCGAGCGTCATCACGCGCGCGCGATATGCCTCCTTGAGGCGGTACAACTGTGCGGGGCGATGGGCCCCGGCGGCGCCAAAGGCGCCTTCCACCGCTTCGAGCATGTCCATCTCGCCCATCTTGCGGCGAAAGCTTACCTTGTTCAAGGCTTCGCCCATCAGCAGTTCGTACATGCGCTGCAATTGCGGCAACGTGAAGACGTCGCCGGCGAGGAAGCAGGGCAGGGACGAGTAGTGGCTCTTGCTGCGCAGGCGCGCCACCGCTTCGCTCACGATCTGGCCATGGTCAAAAGGCAGCTCCGGCAGTGCGGCCACGGGAACCAGCGACAGGCGGCCCGCCGCGGCGGGACCAATCATCTCGAACGGCACCAGCGCGTAGTGCGCCACCGACAGCGACCAGCCGCGCGGATCGCGCTGCGGACCGGAAAAGGTCGCCAGCTGTTCCAGGTAGGGTGGCGTGAAGCCGGTCTTGGCGCGCATCACGCGCATGGCCGCATCGAACACGCTGGCGTCTTGCGCGTGTACATAGCCGCCGGGCAGGGCCAGCCGGCCTGCGAACGGGACATGTTCACGCTCGCTCAGCGCCACCATCAGCTGTTCCTGCTCGATTGTCAGCAGCACCACGTCCACCGTGCAGATCACTTCACCCATGCATTCTCCCGTGACGGCCCGAGGCGGCGCCGGATCATCTTGTTTCACAAAGTATCCCATACTTAGTTGCAAAAGTAAATTAAGTGGTTTATGCTGGGAGCACAGTACGAAAAGGACAAGTCATGAAGCGCAACCTGCATCTGCTCATTATCGATCCACAAAACGACTTTTGTGACCTGCCGCCGGCATACCTGCCCGCCGGTGAGTCGCCCGCCTTGCCGGTTCCGGGCGCGCATGCCGACATGCAGCGCGTGGCCCGCCTGATCGACCAGGGGGCATCGGGCCTGGCGGCCATCAGCATCACGCTTGACTCGCACCACCGCATCGACGTGGCCCATACCACCTTCTGGATGGACGCCGCGGGCGCTGCGGTGGCGCCTTTTACGCAGATCACCCTGGCCGATTTGGAGCAGGGCCGCTATGCCCCGCGCGACGCCGCAGCCCGTCCGCGGGTGCTGGACTACCTGGCCGCGCTCGAGCGCGCGGGACGCTACCAGCTCATGGTCTGGCCCACGCACTGCGAAATAGGATCATGGGGCCACAATGTGCATGCCGACGTGCGTACGGCCTACAACCGTTGGGAGGAAGCGACCCTGCGCACCGTGCAGAAAGTGAGTAAGGGTACCAATCCCTGGACCGAGCACTACTCGGCCATCCAGGCCGAAGTCCCGGACGCAGGCGACGCCAGTACCCAGGTCAACAGCGCCTTCATCGCAGAATTGCGCAAGGCGGACCGCGTCTATATCACCGGCGAAGCGGGCAGCCACTGCGTCAAGGCGACCACCGAGCATATCGTCGAACACTGGGACCAGAACCAGCTGGAGCGCCTGGTGCTGGTGATCGACTGCATGAGCCCCGTGAGCGGGTTCGGCGAGCAGCACGACAGCTTTGTGCGCGCCATGCGCGAGCGCGGTGTCACGCTTGCCCAGGCCAGCGACGTGGCTGCCGAACTGCTGGACAACGCGCCTTGAACGCGCCCTCATGACCTCTACTCATCTTCTTATGACACCAATTGTCCGCAGCCTGCTCGAGACCGACCTCTATAAATTCACCATGTGGCAGGCACTCCTGCACAAACATCCTTCGGCCCAGGCCGAGTATGCATTCGTGTGCCGCAACGAGCCGGCCTATCCGCTGGCAGAACTGAAAGCGGACGTGGAGCGGGAACTGGATCATCTGTGCCAGCTCTCGTTTACGCTGGAGGAAATTGACTACCTGCGCTCACTGCGCTTCATCAAAAGCGACTTCGCCGATTTTTTGACCGTGTTTCGCTTTCAGCGCCGTTTCATCGAGGTCAGCACCGATGGCGGCACGCTGCTGATCCGCGCTGCCGGACCCCAGGTCCACGTGATGGGCTTCGAGATTTACGTCCTGTATATCGTCAACGAACTGTATTTCCGGCGCTTTGACCAGGATGCGGCGCTGGCCGAAGGACGCAAGCGGCTGGCGGCCAAGATCACGCTGCTGCGCGCGTTTGCCGAAGAAGCGCCGTGCCGCCATCCCTTCGAGTTCTTCGACTTTGGCGTGCGCCGCCGTTTTTCCGGCGCCTGGCATGAGGAAGTCGTCGCCACCCTGGCGCGCGAAGTGCCGGATTATTTCAAGGGCACGTCCAACGTTTACCTCGCCATGAAGTACAAGCTGGTCCCCATCGGCACCATGGCCCACGAGTACCTGCAAAGCTTCCAGTCCTTTGGCGTGCGCCTGCGCGACTTTCAGAAGGCGGCCCTGGAAGACTGGGTGCAGGAGTATCGCGGCGACCTCGGTACCGCGCTGACCGATGTGGTTGGCATGGATGCCTTTTTGGCCGACTTTGACCTGTATTTCGCCAAGCTGTTCGACGGCTTGCGGCACGATTCCGGCGACCCGGTGGAGTGGGGTGAAAAGGCGCTGGCTCATTACGGGAAACTTCGCCTTGATGCCCATACGCGGCGCCTGGTGTTCTCCGACGGGCTGGATCTGCCTACCGCGTTTTCGCTGTACCGCCATTTCGCCGACCGCACCATGACCGGCTTTGGCATCGGCACCAATCTGTCCAACGATGTTGGCGTCAAGCCGCTTAATGTCGTGATGAAGCTGATGTCCTGCAATGGACAGCCGGTGGCCAAGCTGTCCGATTCGCCGGGCAAGACCCTGTGCAAGGACGAGACCTTCCTGGCCTATCTGCGCCAGGTCTTCAACCATCAAATGGACGCATCATGAACATGGACGTAGCAGTAGTAATCGGACGCTTTCAGCCTTTTCATTGCGGTCACGAGGCCTTGCTGCGCAAAGCGCTGGCGGTCGCGCCCAGGGTCGTGGTCGTGCTGGGATCATCGTTCCACGCGCGCAGCGCCAAGAGTCCTTTCAGCTGGCAGGAACGGGCGGCGATGATCGAGGCTGTGCTCAGTGACGAGGAGCGCAAGCGCGTGGCATTTGTGCCGGTGCGCGACTACCAGGACGATGTGCAGTGGGCCCAGGTGGTGCAGCAGTCGGTGGAAGCTGCAGTGCCGGACGCGGCCCAGGTCGCGGTGGTGGGGTTCTACAAGGATGCGTCGAGCTACTATCTCAACCGCTTTCCCGAGTGGGAAACGGTGGCTGTCGAGGCCCCGGGCCAGGTCGACGCGGCCGATATCCGGCGCGTGTATTTCGAGGCCGACGATATCGACATCGCCCTGAGTGTGCTGGAAAAGAGCGTGCCGCCGGCAGTGCGCAGCTTCCTCAAATCCTGGGCGGTGCTGCCTGACTACGCAGCGCTGGCGGAAGAACACGCATTCGTGCAAAAGTACAAGGCCGCATGGAGCAAGGCGCCATACGCACCCATCTTTTCCACGGTGGACGCTGTCGTGATCTGCGCGGACCACGTTTTGCTGATCAAGCGCGGCGGCTTTCCGGGCAAAGGCCAGTGGGCGGTACCGGGTGGCTTTGTCGAACAGCGCGAGCGGCTGCTGCAGTCGACCCTGCGTGAGCTGGAAGAAGAGACCAAGCTTGCCGTGCTGGCCTCCACCATGGAAGCGGCGCTGGTTGATGTGCGAGTGTTCGACAATCCCGACCGCAGCCAGCGCGGCCGCACTATCACCCACGCCCATTACTTCGAGCTGCAGTCGGACACGCTGCCCAGTGTGGAAGCGTCGGATGATGCAGCGCTGGTGCAGTGGGTGGCCATTGCCGACCTGGGCGACATGGAAGAGGAATTCTACGAAGACCATTTCATGATTCTCGACTACCACCTTCACGTAAGCAAAGACCGGCAAGTCACTGTTTAATCTCTATCAGCGCATCGCGCGCGATCACTGATCCGAAAGAGGTAGCCAAGCAGCGATCGACGAAAGCCTGAGCCCAGGTGTAGCGAGATGAAAGGATCTTATTCCGTGCGCCGGAAAACCCGGCTATCGGGATGCGATAGGTGACTCGGAACGTGATACGGGTTTTTCGGTGTCAATTGCACAGCCGTATCAAAATCAGCGGGCGGATAAGCAGATACCCTATACTATTCCGTCCGGGACGATAGATGAACATCTTCTATCCAGCTTGCCCTCTCACTCTTTTGATCTCACCATGACTATTTTTTCCGCATCAGTTTTCGACGCCACCGTGATCTACGACGGACACGAATTGTTCAAAGGGCAGGGCGCAGCCAGCGTCTGGGCCGAGAAGGTCGCAAAGGAACTGGAGATCCCCGTCACCGTGCAGAAAATCGGTACCGGCTGGGCGCTGGTGGGAAGGGTGGACGGGGTTGACTGCAAGTGGGGAGTGATTGGCCAGCGATTGGGACGTCTCGCGCAGTAAGGGTCGGGCTAGCCCTGTTAATATCAGTGAGTGATCTTGCCCCCGTATAACCGGACACAGCCTATCGTCTAATTAGCGCCGCTTTCCTGAGCCCGGCGTGCCAGCTCCCTCCTGAACATGCGAGGCGATTTTAACTTCAACGATGAGTGCGGATGAACCTCATTGAAATGGGTAAAGGCGTCTGGCAGTTGAGCGAGAACGACTTCGGCGTTGCTGCGGTCCATCATGCTCACGTAGTCCCGTTTAAACGTGTTCACAAAGCTCTCGGCGATACCGTTCGACTGCGGACTGCACACCGGTGTGTGTACCGGCTCGATGCCCATCTCCCGCGCCAGAGCATGCGTTTCGTGGGCGCGGTAGGCGCCACCGTTGTCGCTCAAGAACTCCAGCCTCGTCTCGCCAACGCTCGCCTGGCCAAATCGCGCTTCGACCGCTTCCACCAGCATGTCACGCACCGGCTCGCCCGGCAGGCCCCGTTCAGCCCATGCGCGCCACGCAATGATCTCGCGGTCGCAGCAATCCTTCATGAACACGCCAGTGACGACTTCGCCGTTGTCGCAAGCGATCTCGAAGCCGTCCGAGCACCAGCGCTGATTCGGTTCGGCGACGCCAACGACGCCATCGTGCACGCGACCGCTGACCGGCCGCTTTGGCGCCTTCTGCAGCAGAAGTCGGTATTCCTTCATCACTCGGTAAAAGCGCTTGTGGTTGATCGCTTGCAGGCCCATCAAGGCGCGCGTGCGGTTGACCAGAGCGCCGGCCCGGCGGTAACCATAGGTCGGCAGCGCGGTGATCTCGGCGCGCACAGCGTCGACCAGAATGGCATCGGCAGGCTGGTGGAACGTTTGTACCGTACGACCGTCGACCCAGTCGGCAGAACGTGCCAGCATCAGCGTAACGTGAGAGCGCGCCACGCCCAGAGCAGAACAGACCGGCTTCACTGGTCGTCCTTGCCCAACAAGGGCGAGCGCGCAATCCACTTTTTTTCGCGAGCGAACTCGACTGCCTCCTTCAAGATCTCCGCTTCCATCGTTTTCTTGCCGAGCATGCGCTGCAGCTGGGCGATCTGGGCACGGGCGGCAGCCAGTTCGCTGGCCGGCACCACCGACTCACCCGCGGTGACCGCGGTGAGTGCGCCTTCGCGTTCGAGTTTGCGCCAATTGAACAGCTGGCTGGCCCCAACGCCATGCTTGCGGGCCACCAGTGACACGTTCATTCCGGGCTCGTATGTCTCGCGTACCAGCGCCGCTTTTTCATCGGCAGACCAGCGCCTGCGGCGCTCCTGGGATACCGTCACCACTTCGATTGTTTGCTTGTTCCTAGTCATAAACACAGTCCTATTCCTATCCGTAAGAATAACGCATAGGCTGTGTCTGGTGAATCAGGGGGCTATCTCAGTGAGTCACATCACCATTTACGGTCTACGAACCAATGGAGAAGCGGAGTCCTTTATATTTTTTTTAGTAAGTTTGTGACCCTGACCGGGGGGCACTATGGAGTGGACTCGGAAAAAACGATGATCTCCGGAGGTCCAGCCACGCCTGCCGAAGCATGGCGGGGCCGTTTCATCCTCAAACGTAGAACCTGTTTTACCAACAGCTCGCTTTATACAGCACCTAGTACTAGGGAGGCGCTGATCAATTGACGATTTCAGCGGGTTCCCGAAATTTGGAGGAATCGACCTCGCCGAAGAATCGCGACGCGCTTTTTCGGGGCCGTTTCTGCCGGGTTTTCAACGAAATTGCAGTATTCCTTGCGCCTTTCGGCACTCAGGACACTCTTCGGGTTTCAGTGATCGTAAATCGCCGGCCGGCCAGCACCAGATTGGCGAAGCCGAACAGTGTGAACAACTGGGCGGTGTTCTTCGCCAAGCCACGGTAGCGCGTCTTCCGATGACGGAACAGGTTCTTGATGACATGAAATGGATGCTCGACTTTCGCGCGCACGCTCGCCTTGAGATGCTCAAGCTTTTCGGTCATGCGGCCGAGCTTGTTCTTCGGCAGCGCCTTGCGTTTGGCGCGCTTCATCGCCACGTGCCAGGTCACCGGTTTGCCGATGTTCTCGGCCCGCTTTTCAACGCCCTGATAACCGGCGTCGCCAAAGGCCGCCACTTCATCGCCGTGCAGCAGAGCGTGTGCTTGCGTCACATCGGAGACATTGCCAGCGGTGCCCACGACGGTATGCACAAGGCCCGATGCAGCGTCAACGCCGATGTGCGCTTTCATCCCGAAATGCCAGTCATTGCCCTTCTTCGATTGGTGCATTTCCGGGTCGCGCTCGCCGTCTTTGTTTTTGGTCGACGGTGGCGCGGCAATCAAGGTGGCATCCACAATGGTCCCTTCGCGCATCATCAATCCTTTGGCCGCCAGGTGCGCGTTGATCGCTTCGAAGATCTTCTGCGTCAGCCCCTTTGCTTCGAGCAAGTGGCGAAACTTGAGCAGCGTCGTCGCGTCCGGTGCGCTCTCGCGATTGAGGTCTATACCAACAAAAGCGCGGATCGCCTGGCTGTCGTAAATGGCGTCCTCAATACCCTCATCGGACAGACCAAAACACTGCTGGGCCACATACATGCGCAGCATGCGCGCCAAGCCGATCGGCGGACGGCCTGCACCAGTCACCTTCGGATAGTGCGGCTCGATCAGCTTATGCAGCTTGCCCCACGGCGTCGCCACGTCGATCTCAGCGAGGAAGCGGTCGCGGCGCGTCAGCTTCTTCTTAGCGGCGTACTCAAGGTCGGAAAAGCTCTTTTGCATGATCGATGGCGGCGCGGTGAAAGTACCGGTATTGTCTCAGGTCTGGCTGACGATGGAAACGTCCGCGCTTGAATTAATCAGCGTCTCCCTAGTTCAAAAGATGAGCACAATATATCTTAAAGCGTCCGCATTTTGGCAATCTGGATAACCGCGCTTGATTCAAGCTCTGCGATAGATGAGTAGGTTCCCCCCAGTTCATCCCATACCGAGTTTGGTATTTTCGAGAATACAGAGGGTGACGCCACCATAAATTTTGCGCAGTCCGGAGGTTTTTTGCCACTATTATCCGGTACAAAGTATTGGTGTTTACAGCTATCGTGCGCGAATATCATTTGTTGAATTTTCTGTTCTTGGGAAAGATAGTAAAAAGGATCTCCGCTACTTGGGACTGGATGTTCATAGAGCTGCCCGTCCTTTCCTTGGTAAGCATTCACCCTCTGGCCCGAGCTGTTTTCGTAAGTATTGTGGTGAAAGGGAATATTGCTTCGCTCTCCGGCTGTATTAACCGAAATCCACTTGACGTTTCCACTGATTTGATCTGGGTCGCCGATGAGTTCGTCTACGCTGCCCTTTAGTCTCAATATTCCGTTTGGCGGTACTCTCACCGCGTCACCCAATGGATCGGTTTCTGTCGCCGCGCCATCTTTCTGGTCGAAGAAGACGAATACCGGCCCGGTGAAGTCTGCAGGCACTAAATAAACAAGTGATCTTTTCACGGGATCTTGGCTTCCAAGAAAATAATGCAGTGCCGCCGCGCAGAGCAGAAACACGAGTATTTTTGGATTCATTCCCGGGATCATTTTACTCCTCCTCTAACTTAATATCGGCAATCTCACATTTGTTGTGAGCGTCATACCAACCGCCGTTGGGGTCACGAGTGATGCGCATTGTGCTTTGCTAGCGGCATGAAAAATGATGGCGTACAGAGTTCCGTTGCAATGCGGTTGCAATGGTCGCGTATGCGGGATAGATAGTCGCAACGCAATTTGGCGGTAGGCAATCGTGGCTCTGGCTCGACCGCTGGACAAACTGGACTGAATTGGGACGGCAATTACGTTTGGAAATCGAGAACAAAATATAGCAAGATCCTTTCTCCCGAGAGGCACGCGAATCCTGGAACCTCCTTACCGGAAGGAAGGGTTGCGCTGTAAAATCGACACGGGTTCTTTGATTTGCCTATCGGAGTGTTCATCAGAATGCGTTTGGAAGTATCGCTCAACCAGTGCCGAACAGCGTTTGGGGGCGGGTAATCCATTTCGATCCGTGTAGTATCTTCAAACCATCGCCTATCTAGCGGAGATATTTCTGCAACTAGCATCGTCGATTCATAGTTAGTTCCATAGAAGCCAGGAATAGGGTCCGGGTACTCGAACTCCTCCCATTTGACAGAATCATATTGAATCGGAAGGTTGATTATATTCCTCAGCCCTACTTTATTCGTCGACGGCTCCTTTGTTGTAGGGATGTCGGGTGCGCATCCCGCGAGTAACACCACAAGACAAATGAAGAATGCACGTGGGAAACGGTTAGAATTGAGTTTCATATCAATGAACTGACTGTAGCGTTCTAGCTTGCGAAATCGAGGATGAAATATAGAAGTGCTTTTTGGTCAGAAAGGCAAGCATAGCCAACTACTGGCGCGCCAGATTCGATGGTCGTTGAGTAATATCTGCAAGGATTATCTGGTTTGCCTATGGGGGTCTTCTTCAGAATGTTCTTCGAGGAGGCGGTAAGCCATTGTCTGATCGCATTTTGCGCAGGATATTCCATTTCAATTGTAGCCGTGCTCTCAAACCAGCGTCTATCCACTGGCGAGACTTCTGCGATGAGCAACGTCTTTTCATAGTTGTACGCCACGAACCCGTTTGTTGGTTCGGGATAGCGAAACACTTCCCAAGTGGCAGTCTGAAATGGAATCGGAAGCTTGAGGACATTTCGAAGTGCGGCTAGATCAGTTGACGGGTATGGTGCAATGTCAACCTCAGGTGTACAAGCCGTAATAGCCAGCACCATTCCACAACTCGCCCCAGTTTTAAAACGAAGATTGAACAAACAGACTCACTTTCTCAGTAGTTCCACTATCTGCCTATGCCGGTGCGAAGATCGAAAGTAGCCTGTTTAATCATGAGGGTAAGAGAAAATAAGCGGCTTTTCCGGTGTCGGTCCTGTGAACGACACACCCAAGCGTGATGCACAGAAACTTTCGATCTCGTTCCACCGGTCATTAAGACGCGGGCTGCTTAGAACACCTTCGTCCGGGAAGTTGTAGCGCAAAGCTTCCACCACGGCATATCTTACCGATTCTTCCCGCTCATTTACCCAGTAGGTCTTAAGATCACTTCTCAAAAGCGGACACAGCACAGCCAAGCTCTTCTTTGTTCCGATTAGACCCAAAGTTTCAATGACGGGAACGACATGTTTGCCGTCGCGCGCCGCCCCGACATCATAAAAATCGTTCTTCGGCGCAGGAGGAGCTTCCTCGATAGCTGTATTTAGTTTTGCCAAGAAGCGTGACTCTAGATCAGTATCGCCAAGTGCGGCTTGCGCGATTTGTACATGGCGGATTTGCTGCTCGTCCATTTCGGCGTCGGCTGCAAGAGCGATTACCATCGGAAGGCTGTCTAAAGCTTTAGCCTTCGCCGCTATCAAAAGAAAATGCGGGTTCTTCGCTTTAAGGGAATTAATAATAATTTCTTTTGATTCAAATAGGTCTTCCGGACGGCAAAAGTGAAGTAGCGCCCGGCGCGCTGCAGCGGCTGCGCGGTCACGTTTGGCAAAGCCTTCAATCATCAACATTTTGATAATGTTCGAGTCGCGGATGACTCGTCGCTGTCCTTGTGTTGGAGTATCCATTTGTAAACCAATCTTCACGAGGAGGGCGACAAATTGCGCGCGCGCTTCACTGTCGGAGCGTTCAAGCACTCGACGGAGATTTTCGGCAGAAAGTGGTTTCAGCCTTTGGTTCACAATGATCGACGCCGCTATATCGTCTAACTGTGCTGGGCTAGCAGTTAGCACGCGGTGTACGAGATCTGAGTTGTTTGGGCGCAAAATATTTCCCTTCGCGTTTGATGCAATATAAAGGCTCAGGATTGTCACAGTGAAAAATATTGTTTGATGCGCGATGCTTTTGCCTAGTTTCATTCAGTCTGTCCTATTCTCGCGGCACCGAATCCCATTGGTTTTGAGTCCCTTGGCTCCGCTTCAGAGTTCGCGGACAATATCGAAGGCGATAATCTTTGAAGGCATTGACGTAGTGCATCATATTGGTTTCATCGACAATATCTCTCAAGTCGAGCGCGCGATGGACTACCTCATGTACCACGACCCACTTGAGCGAGTCTTTCTCGGCGTGCTCTTCTTGGACAAACATTAGTCCCGATCCCGCGATTCCCTGCGCTGGGTACCGTATAATTGTTCCGGGCTGATGAGTAAACTTCAACGGCGTTGCCAGAATTCCGATATTGCCGTCGACAAATTTTACTAGGACTGACTCTTTGGTGACACCATCCCCAATTTCCACAGTCTTTCCGGCAATGAATGTCGATCCCGCTATGGTGACTGTAGTGCTACCTGCTAGCGCCGTATTACCGAGGAAATAGGCGAAGTCAATTTTCTTGACCACAATTACCCGATAGTGGGTTTCGGCAAAGCTTTCTAAAAGTTTATCAAAAACTTTTACCATCGGGCCACCGTCATTTCCCATGTCGTAAACTAGCGCATCGCCTGCTGCGCCCTTAAAATCAATATGGGTTACCCTATTTTGCCCATTTAGATTTTCCATTTCCAGTCTCGCGACAGCGTCCTTCAAATACTTGTTTGCTTCGACCCCGTGGGCGGCGTAATCAATATCTGGCCATCTTAGTGCAGTCCCCGGCCTCCCAAAGTCAGAAAATTTTGCAATAACTACTTTTGCTACGAACTCCTCGTAAACGTGGATCGATAATGTAGCAAAAACCTCTTTCGATAGGCAACGAACCGTTGCTGAAAGGGTAGTGGACGCCTTCACATGCTCCCCGGCGTCAATGCGAAGGTCAAACTTAGTCGTGGCGGGTGGCGGCGTGGCTGTGCAGATCTTGGGATTTGCTGTATTAAATTCAAAATCGCTGCTATCTGCACCGCCCTCAATGTGCACTGCCACAAAGGTATGCCCGGTGCTCATTACGGAAAGATGGTTGTCGGCATCTTCATATGGCGTGTCGTAGTCATCAAAGCCGTACATTTGATTTGCGGAAGCGGAGAAGGTTACTTTAGCGACCGTTATACTGACAGTCTTTGATTTTTTGGAACCGTCATGTGCCGTACGCGTTACGGTGATCGTTTCGCTGTCGCGGTCTGTTCCGGGAGTGTCGAGAGCACCGACAAAAATTTGATTCCCGCTGCTGTTTTCCAGCTTGATTTTTGAGCTATGAGTGCTCCAATGAAAAGTTCCTGGCAGATCGCCAGGGAGGTCGGCCGCACTCATTGCCACGCGGCTGCCCACTTTCATGATCCTGCAGCGAGCAGTGACTACGAAATCTTCAGAGACACGACCTCTCAATCGGACCTCCTTGCGTTGGGTGTTGTCGATCGGTGAGGTGAGCGAGCTGCCGAGTATTTTTAATTTTTCCATTAGACGTAAATGTCCTCCACCATCAGAGATAACGCCTCTGGTTCGGCGCTCTGTACGGCATGCGTACACCCCAGGTCGTCCGTAATGCCGTCTTGAAAACTTCCGTCGGCGAGTTTGATCCGATAAGGAAGATTGGCCATGGGTTGGCCGTCGGCATCCGTGATTACGAAAGCTTCATCGAACAATTTCAACCGGCTATCGGGAAGGCCCTTCAACGTGGGAACTTTCGTGCTTCCTCCGTCGAAAGGATGCTGCCCGCCTTTCACCGTAAAGTTTCCAGGACACGCGAAAGTGATATTGCCCCCTTCAAGCGTGATAGACGATTGCCCGGCTTGCAGAACAATCTTTTCCTTGGCCTTGATCTCAATCGCGCCGTTCACCGAAATGACCGTAATCGCCTGATCGGCCAGAATCTCCAGCTGATCCGTGTGCGCCTGCAGCGACACCGGTCCATTCGCAGCGATCGCCTGGATCCCGCCAGTGTGTGAAAACATGGTCGCCGCATTCGCCGCCACCGACGCGACCGTGTGCGCCGCTGCCACATGCAGGTCCGACTGCGTCGTCCATTGCAGCTGCTCGCCGGCGTACAGCGCCGTGGAGGCCGGGGTAGCCAAGTTGATCGACGCCGCCGACGCCATCAGCACAACTGGCGACGCGAATTTTTCAACCGGCTGCGATGCATCGAGTTCCCGCGAACCAGCCAGGGTTTTCGAGGCATCCTGACCATTGACCGCGCCACCATATTTGCCGTTCGCGTCTGGATCGATCTTCGCGATTAAATCGGCGTGCGACTTTGCCGCATCATCGCTGACGAGCGCCTCTTGTTCTCTCGCTGCGTCGCCTAGCGTGGTGCCCAAATCCTCAGCCCCCTTGAGCAAGGCGACAGCCTCCTGCGCATCCATCTGTGTTGAAGCGACACCGCTGCCTATCGCGCGCGCGCTGGTCGACAGCAGCACGCCTCCACCACCGCGTACCACGCCCCAGGCATCGGTGCGCAGCTCGAACCCGCTGCCGCGATAGCTGCCACGCTGCGCGGAAGAGGGCTGCTGCGCGATCAGATAACCGAGATTGAGCTGCGTGGCAGCCGTACTGCTGGCCAGCCGTGTGCGTACCTGCCCGGTCGTGTCATCAATCTGCCATTGATTAAAACCGCTGCCATTAAAATTATGACTATGGATGCCCGACAGCGTGCCGGCATGATTTGCACCAGAATCCGCACCGGCCGAAAACGGCGGCAGGTCGGCGCCTGTATAAAGCTGCGCGACGACAATCGGCCGGTCCATGTCGCCTTCAATGAAGTCGACCAGCACTTCGGTGCCGATTCGCGGTGTGAACTGCGAGCCCCAATTGGGGCCCGCCAGCGCCTCCGCCACGCGCACCCAGGTGCCTGACGTGTCATCCCCTGGAGCGTGGCCTTTCTCGTCAGTGTTATGCGCAACACCGCCGGGATTGGCGGCCATGCCGCGCTGCCACGCAAACTGCAGCTTGACGCGATGATCGCGGCTGGTCGTTGCCACCGCCTCCGGCAGCCCGACGATCAGTGCCGTCTGTGGCCCGAGCGCGGTCGTGGCCTGCGGTGCTGCTGCCCGCGCCGGCACCATGGCCACGCAGTCCCGCACGCACGCGAACGTATTGCGGTAAGTGCCAGCTTCAACGGCGTGGCGCGCGTCCTTGATCTGCGAGGCGAAGTTGTTGCGGGCGTGGTGCTCCACCCACAACACCTTGAAGCGCGTCTCGCCCTGTGCAACATGATCGTGCTGGGTGAGGTCGAATGCGTAACCGGCAGCCAGCCTGCGCACAGCGCCCGCGCCGGCATAGGTCTTGTTGTCAAGCTCCAGGGCCTTGAGCATCAGCTCACTGTGCGAATCGGCCATGTCGTTATCGCTGGCGATCCGTTCGCCGCTGCCATCATAGATGGCGATATCGGGCAGTTCGCCGGCATCGAGGTGCGACTGCTGCTGCGCCGCCGGTGCCAAGAGCTGATCGGGATCCCAGCTGCTGATACTCACAGCGTTGGCCTGCACCTGGCGGCGCGCCCGGAATTGGTCTATTGCGTCGTCGGCCTCGGTGGCGCGCACGCCGTGAAAGCGAATGCGGTCGCCCCCGGGCGTCGCCGGTGCAAGCGCAGTGCTGTCAAAGAAGATGACGCGATGGCGCGCGTGTCCGTCACCGCCAGCACTGTCGTCATCTGCCTGGTCATGTTCAAAGCGCCAGTTCAAGCCTTCGGTGGCCAGCAGGCGCGTCAGGAAATCGTAGTCGCTCTCGCGGTACTGCGTCACGATCGGCCGTTGCGCAAGTGGCTGCGTGATGTCGAAGTCAAAGCGCACTTGCGGGTAGTCGGCCAGCAGCTCGCTCACGATCTCCTGCACGTTCTTGTCCTGGAAAATGTAGCTGTCGCGCCGGTGCGCGAGCATCGACAGCGCAGGCTCCAGACGCAGCTTGTAGCGTGCCACGCCACCGTCAGCGCCTTGCCACGCAGCGTGGGTGCAGATGCCGTGCCACGTGCGGCGACTGCCGTCAGGCTGCAGCAATCCAATGGTCAGTTCCTCTCCCAGGAACACGCTCAGGTCCAGGTCCGTCGAGACGCTGAGCGCATCGACATCGAACATGAACAGCTCGTTGACAGCCTCGCGGCCGTGCATCGTTTCTGCCATCAGCGACTCCGGCAAACCGCGATCCTGGGCGCTGGCCAGCGTGAGCATGCGCGCGTGCTGGCTCAGGCCGGTGCACAGCATGCCAAGAGTGGAGAGGTCGATGCTTATGTCCATGCGGTGGGATGGTTTGGTCGTGAAAGGGGAAACTGCATTGGCGCGTTCTCGCGGAACGGAATGCCATGCTAAACAAATGACAAGATTAACTATTGTACATGAACGACAGGCGGACTGGGAACTTGTCGTTACAAAGAATGCCTCAAGGCCACTGCCTTAAGGCATCAAGAGTGCGGGGATATGAGGTGCGTCAAGCTTGCGCGCGACCGTCAAGGCGCGCGCGCAACAGGACGATTACGGAAGTGTGATGGTCAGATTGGCAGCTTTTGGCGCGAGCTTGACCACGTCGTTGTAAGCGGCGATGCTTTGCTCGGTATTGCTGCTCAGCGATGCGCGCAGGCCGATATAGCCCAGGATGCAGATCAGGCCAAAGACCGAGCACAGTACCCACAGCGGCAGGTCGCTGCGCAGCTTGTGGACAATCGCGTCGGGCCGCTCGGCATGCGGGGCAAAGCCGCCTCGCTTGCCCTTCATGTTGGCGATCTCGTCGCCCAGGCGTGCGGTCAGGTAGTTGAGTTTTTCCGTTCCTTCGATGATGTACTTGCCCTGGAAGCCCAGCAGCAGGCACATATGAAAAACTTCCAGCGCCTGCAGGTGCACGCTGCCGCGCGCGCGCAGCGACTCCAGGCGGTTGAAGAAGTTTTCGCCGGCCAGCTGGTCGCCGAACAGCACCAGCTGCAGCGGGCGGCGCGCCCAGTCGTCACGAATCGAAAACGATGAGCGCAAAATGATCTCGTCCACGGCCGCGCAGAACGCGTACTTGGCCGCGTCGATGTCGTCGGCGGACGCATTCTGCTTCTTCGCACCGCGCCCGAATTCGTCCAGGAACTGCGCCATCTTTTGCGCGAAGTCGGCATTGTCCTGGGGGCCATTGCCGTTCTTGAGCATGAAGAGGGCATAGAAGCCGTCATACATCAGGTCGAGCAGGGTTTGCGGTGCTGCGCTTTGCGCCGGTGCCTGGGCGCTGGCGCCGATCAGGGATGGTGCGGTCATCGAGGTCATTGAGTCAGTCCTTCGGTTCAGGAGGTTACGGCTACGAGTTCGAGCGACAGTTCGCGCATGCCGGATGGGACGTAGATCGAGATCGACTGCGCCTGCAGCATGCGCTCGTACATCTGGCCTTTCGCTTCAATCGTGAAGTACACGGTGTCGGGGCGCACCGGCACCGCTGCCGGCACCTGCGGCGCATGCTGCAGGCGCACGCCCGGCATGGCCGAGAGCACGAACTTTTCGACGTCGTCGGGCGCGCCGACCTTAAAGCGCAGTGGCACCACATCCACCAGTTCGACCGCCGTCATGTCGGCCGATACCGCAAGATAGAAGGTGGTCTTGTCATCTATCTTGCCAGAATCGAGCATGCCGATGTAGTAGGAAGGCCTGACTTGCGTCAAGGCAATAGCGAAGTACTTGGACGATATTACGGTGTCCAGCAGCTCACGAATGATCATATGCAGCTTCGCAAAGCAGGGTCCCGGATCGTTATGCACGTAAGCCGGCAGGTCGGCCAGTGTCCAGCTCTTGGAAAACGTCATCAGGCCGCCGGCCACGCCCAGCAACTGTTCGTACAGCCGCTCCGGATGCAGGGCCGGATGATGGAAGTAGTGCGCCAGCGAGGCATAGGCCGAACTGGCGGTATGGAGCAGCCAAAACGACGACATGTCGCCGGAGCGAAACTCGATCACATTCTTGCTCGGTTCGCGGTGGTGGCCGTACAGCGCGCTGACCTTGGCCTGCAGGGCATCGATCAGGCGGCGCAGCTGAAGGAACAGGATCGGCGCTGCGCGCACCGACAGGCTAGGCGGCACGAAGGTCGGATCGACCTCGAAGCCGCCGGTGGCCACGCGGCGCAGGCGCACCAGCGGGAAGTGGACGTAGGAGTCGCGCGGCTCGAATTCGGACACCAGGCGCACGGTCTTTTTCAGGTACGACAGCTGCGCCTGGGCCGCCTGCGTGTACAGGTCGGGCGTGTCGCGGTTGTCCTGCACGAAGCGGGCCGCATTCGATGGCTGGCCGCCTTGGCCGAAATTGCCGCCGAAAGGCTTGAAGGCGGGCAGGGCGGCGTAGTAGGTCACGCTCTGCTGCGATTGCAAGAGGCCCGACAGGTCCACCGTTTCCGGCAGGTCGTCGGCGCCCGGTGCGTCGTACAGTTCGCCGTCCTGGAAGCGCAATGACAGCTCCAGCACCCGCAGCGCATTGTTGGACAGCGCATCGCGGTCCAGCTGCAGCTGGTTGACGCCCCACGCGTAAGGATGGATGGCCTTCAGGCTTTCATGCAGGCGATGCTCGTGATACTGATCCTGCTGCTGGAAGTGCTGGGGGCGCAGGAACAGGCCCTCGCCCCAGAGTACTTTGCTCGTCATGTAATTAAGCCTTGTTGTTTGTCGAAAATGCAAGTATGCTTCGCGTTCATTACTGAAAGGATAACATTTCCAGCGGAAATAAGCACGGAAAGATGGCAGCGAATCGTGCCGATATGCACAAAGTGAGTTTTTGTGACATTCATTTGGATTTATTATTTTTTGATTATGTGCTAACGTGTCGCCTTAGTAAATATTTCATTCTAGACATTGTTTTCACGCCACTTGTTTCTGAGGACCTGCATGACCACCTTTATTCCCCTGTTTCGCGCGCTGGGCACTGCCGCCCTGATCGCTTCCCTTGCCGCGTGTACCGCGACTGCTCCTGTGGCGCCGCCGGCGGTGCCCAAATTGTCGGACATGCTGGCGCAAGCGTCGCAGGCCGAAAAGACTGGTAACAAGGAACAGGCTGTGACCTTGTGGAAGCAGGCCGCCGCCGCCCACCCGACCGACAAGACCCCCTGGGGCAATGTCGCCAAGACGCGCTTCGATTCGGGCCTGTACGGCGAAGCCATCATGGCGGCGGAGGAAGTGCTGATCCGCGACCCCAACGACAAGGCCGCGCACAGCATCATTGCCACCAGCGGCGTACGCCTGGCAACCAAGTCGGTGGGCGCCCTGAGCCGCATGAATGGCTTCAGCGGCTCGCTGCGCACGGAATCGCAGCAACTGGCTGACACGCTGCGCGCCAGCCTGGGCCTGGAAGAAGGCAAGGTCATCTTTGCGGAGAAGGAAAAAGAAGTCAAAGAACCGGTTAAGCGCAGCAGCAAAGGCAGGACCGTCAAGAACAAGGCTGGCGCCAAGGAAAGCGCCAAGGGCGGCGACGAGCTGCTCGACATCTTCAAATAACCCGTACAACGCCATCCTTAAGGAAAAATCATGTCCAAAGAAAGTGTCCAAAAACGCCTCAACAAGGTTCGTCCACCGCGCGTGCAGATGACCTATGACGTTGAAATCGGTGACGCGATCTCGAGCAAGGAACTGCCCTTCGTGATGGGCGTTGTCGGCGACTTCGGCGGCAATTCCGAAGTCGAGCAAAAGCGCCTGAAGGACCGCAGCTTCGTCAACATCGATCGCGACAATTTCGATGAAGTGATGAAGGGTGTGGAGCCGCGCGCCGCGTTCAAGGTCGACAACACGCTGTCGGACGAAGGCGGCAAGTTCGGCGTGGACCTCAAGTTCACCTCCCTCGAAGACTTCCGTCCCGAGTCGGTGGTGCAGCAGGTCGAGCCGCTGCGCAAGCTGCTCGAAGCGCGCACCAAGCTGGCCGACCTGCGCAACAAGCTGGCCGGGAACGACAAGCTCGAAGACATCCTCAACGATGTGCTCAGCAACACCGAAAAACTGGCCCAGCTCGGCCAGGACAACGCCAAGAAAGAAGACTGAACATGTCCGCTCAACTGAATCAAAGCGCCGCCACCACCCACACCACCGAGATGGGTCTGCTCGACCAGATCGTCGAAGAGAGCAAGGTCGCCAAGTCGAGCACCGAGCACGCCCGCGCCAAGGACCTCATTTCGGAACTGGCCTCCCAGGTCATGGATGGCACGGTCGTCATGTCCAACAACCTGGCCGCCACCATCGATGCGCGCGTGGCCGAACTTGACCGCATGATTTCGGCGCAGCTCTCGGCCGTGATGCATGCGCCCGAGTTCCAGAAACTTGAGTCCAGCTGGACTGGCCTGAACTACCTGGTCAAGAACTCGTCGACCAGCCAGAACCTGAAGATCAAGATGCTCAACGCGACCAAGAAGGAGCTGGTCAAGGACTTCCAGAGCGCCCTCGAATTCGACCAGAGCACGATGTTCAAGAAGGTCTACGAAGAAGAATTCGGCACCTTCGGCGGTGCCCCGTTTGGCGCGCTGCTGGGCGACTTCGAAATCACGCGCCAGCCCGAAGACATGTACTTCATCGAGCAGATGTCGCACGTGGCAGCAGCGGCCCACGCGCCGTTCATCTCGGCCGCCTCGCCCGAACTGTTTGGCCTGGAGACTTACAGCGACCTTGGCAAGCCGCGCGACCTGTCCAAGGTATTTGACACCGTCGAATACGCCAAGTGGAAGTCGTTCCGCGAATCGGAAGACTCGCGCTACGTCGGCCTGACGCTGCCGCGCTTCCTGGGCCGCCTGCCATTCAACCCGGCCGATGGCGCCACCACCGACGGCTTCAATTTCGTGGAAGACGTGGACGGCACCGATCACCAGAAGTACCTGTGGTGTAACGCCGCCTACGCCTTTGGCACCAAGCTGACCGGCGCTTTCGAAGACTTCGGCTGGTGCGCTGCCATTCGCGGCGTCGAGGGCGGCGGCCTGGTGGAAGACCTGCCGACCCACACCTTCAAGACCGACGAAGGCGAAGTTGCCCTCAAGTGCCCGACCGAGATCGCCATTACCGACCGCCGCGAAAAAGAGCTGTCGGACCTCGGCTTCATCTCGCTGGTGCACTGCAAGAACACCGATTACGCCGCCTTCTTTGGCGCCCAGTCGGTCCAGAAAGCGAAAAAATACCAGTCCGACGCAGCCAACGCCAACGCGGTGCTGTCGGCCCAGCTGCAGTACATCTTCGCCGTATCGCGCATTGCCCACTACATGAAGGCCATGATGCGCGACAAGATCGGAAGCTTTGCATCCGCATCGAACGTGGAAGACTTCCTCAATCGCTGGTTGACCCAATACGTTCTGCTCGACGACAACGCAAGCCAGGAGCAAAAGGCCCAGTTCCCGTTACGCGAAGCGTCGGTGCAAGTGCAGGAAGTACCTGGTCGCCCGGGTGTCTATCGTGCTGTCTCATTCCTCCGTCCTCACTTCCAGCTTGACGAGCTATCCGTTTCACTCCGACTGGTCGCGGAGCTACCTGCATCGACCAAATCGTAATACCCATAAACCACTGAAAGGAACACAATGGCAATCGACGTCTATCTGCAAATCGACGGCATCAAAGGCGAGTCGACCGACTCCGTTCACAAGGACTGGATCGAGTGCAAATCGGTCGCATGGCAAGTGCTGCAGCCAAAATCGGCAACCGCATCGACCGGTGGTGGCCACACTGCCGAGCGTACGGAGCACAAAGACATCGTCGTGACCAAGCTGGCCGACCTGGCAACGCCGCTGCTGCTGCAAAACTGCTCGTCGGGTAAAACCATCCCGAAGGCAAAGTTCGTCTTCCTGCGCGCTGACGGCAAGGGCGAGCGCATCAAGTACTTCGAAATCGAACTGGAAAACGTACTGATCAGCAGCGTGGCACCAGCTGTTGCCCAGGGCGACATCCTGAGCGAAGAAGTGGCACTGAAGTACTCGCAAGTGAAGTGGAAGTACACCCAGCAGAAGGTTGGCGGCGGTTCGGGCGGTAACACCTCCGGCGGCTGGAACCTGGCGCAAAACAAAGTCGTTTAAGTAGCACACACGGGGTACCGATGAAGGGGTTCACGCCTGGATTATTCGACCGACTGATGGATAGTCCGGTCAGCGGTGCCAGTGGCACGGTCATGCGCATGTCGGTCGAGGACCTGAAGGACTCGGTCGCACGTGATCTTGAAGCGCTGCTCAACACCCGCACGGTAATCGAGGAAGTTCTGCTCAAGCGGTATCCCGAATGTAGTCGTTCGATCTACACCTACGGCCTGAATGACTTTGCAGGCCGTTCCCTCTCCAGCCCCGACGACCGCGCCTATATCTGCATGTGCCTCGAAAAGGCCATTGCCCGGCACGAGCCGCGGCTGCGTAACGTCAAGGCGTCGCTGGAGATCAGGGAAGAGTCCATCAACAGTCTCAATTTCGCCATTACCGCTCTGATGGTGGTGAGTACCTCGCAGGAACCGGTCAACTTCGACGCCGTCCTGCAGCCATCGAGTCTGCATTACACCATCAGCAAGGCGCGCCGGGCAGCGTCTGCGGGAGCCTGAGTTTGGAACAATTATTACCGTATTACGAGAGGGAGCTCGGATTCCTTCGCCGTTACTCGCGCGAGTTTTCAGAGCGCTACCCCAAGATCGCCGGCCGCCTCCTGATTGGCGGCGAGGTGTGCGAAGATCCGCACATCGAGCGCATGATCGAGTCGTTCGCGCTGCTCAATGCGCGCGTGGCCAAGCGCCTCGACGACGACTACCCGGAATTTACCGAAGCCCTGTTCGAGGTCCTGTACCCGCACTACCTGCGCCCGTTTCCCTCGTGCTCGATCGCGCGCATGGATTTTGCGGGCGCCGCAGCCCAGCTGACCACCGCCAGCACCATCGCGCGCGGCACCCAGCTCACCACCCGTCCCGTGCGCGGCGCGGCCTGCACCTTCCGCACGGCCTATCCCGTCACCGTGGCTCCGCTGGCACTGTCGGCGGCCTCGTTTGCGGCGATCATCGACACGCCCGAAGCTGTGCGCCCGCCGCCTGGCGCCACCTCGAGCGTTTCCATCACCATTTCCAGCACCGCCGAGCAGGTTTCGGTATCGCAGCTGAACCTGGACAAGCTGCGTGTCTTCATCGATGGCGAGCCCTCGTTTTGCGCGGCCCTGCGCGATGCGCTCTTCATGCGCACCGTGGCTGCCTACGTCGAAGCGGACGACAGCGGACGCTGGGTCCAGCTGCCGGGCATTCCTGTCAGCGTGGCCGGCTTTGACGAAGACGAATCGCTGATCGACTTCTCGGCCCGTTCGCACACCGCCTACCGGCTGCTGACCGAGTACTTCTGCTTTCCCGAGAAGTTCAATTTCTTCGACATCGACCTGTCCATGCTGGGCGCCCTGGTACCGATGGGCGCGCGCTCGCTCACGCTGCACCTGGCACTGTCGGGCATGCGTACCGACTCGAACACCGCGCGCATCCTTGGCACCCTGTCGACCAACAACGTGCTGCTCGGCTGCACGCCGGTCGTCAACCTGTTTCGCCAGCGCGGCGAACCGATTCGCCTCACCCATACCACCGCCAGCTATCCGGTGCTGGCCGACGCGCGCCGCGCATTCGCCTACGAAGTGCAATCCATCGACTCGGTCAAACTGGTGCGCCAGACGCCGCAGGGCGAATCGATCGTCCAGTTCCGCCCGTTCTACTCGCTGCGCCACGGCCAGACGCCGGAAAAAAGTGGCCACTACTGGGTGGCGCGGCGCGACGAAACGCTGGGCGAGCGCAGTCCCGGCTTCGAGACCCAGATTTCGATCGTGGACATCGACTTCGACCCGGCCGAAGTGGAAACCGACACCCTGAGCCTGGAGCTCACCTGCACCAACCGCGACTTGCCGGCGTCGCTGGCCTACGGCCTGCGCGGGGGCGACCTGTTCCTCGAAGGCGGCTCCAGCGTGCGCTCGATCAGCTTTTTGCGCAAGCCGACGGCGTCGCACCGCTTCGAGCGCGGACGCGGTGCCCACTGGCGCCTGATATCGCACCTGTCGCTCAACCACCTGTCGCTGACCGACGGCGGCCTGGACGCCTTTCGCGAGATGCTGACACTGTACGACCTGCCGCGGTCGCCGTCTTCGCAGCGCCAGATTGGCGGCATCGCCGCCATTGCGCACAAGGCGGCCAACGCCTGGCTGCCGGGGAATCCATTCGCCTGCCTGGTGCGCGGAGTGGAAGTGCGCCTGACGGTGGACGAAGAAGCGTTTGTCGGCAGCGGCATCCACGCCTTTGCCCACATCATCGAACGCTTCCTCGGCCTGTATGTGCACGCCAACAGCTTCACCCAGCTGGTCATGGTATCGAATAAATCTGGAGAAGAGCTATTGAAATGCACGCCACGAAGCGGCGATTTGAGCCTGCTGTAATCGAACGCCTGTTTCAGGAACCGTACCGCTTCGAATATTTCCAGGCGGTGCGTACGCTCGAACTGTGGCTCAAGCGCCATGGCACGGCGCAGCAGGGCATGGTGGCCAACTTCCTGCGCTTCCAGAATTCGACCTCGCTCAACTTCCCGGCCAGCCAGATCGAATCGATGCAGACCGAGCCGCGCGAGATGCAGCGCGACGCGCGCTCGCTTGGCGCCGCCCTCAAGGACGCCTCGCTCAAGTACGTCCGCCTCACGCCCACCTTCATGGGCCTGTTGGGCGGCAATGGCGCGCTGCCGGCGCACTACACCGAGCGCATTGCCGCCCACGTCTTGTACGAAAAGGACGAAGGCCCGCGCGCCTTTCTCGACACGTTCTCCAACCGATCGCTGGCCCTGTTCTATGAAGCCTGGCGCAAGTACCGGCTCGAACTGAAGTACCAGGTCGACGGCAAGGACACCTTCTTGCCGCTGCTGCTGTCGCTGGGCGGGCTTGGCAACGAATCGCTGCGCAAGCGCCTGACCGACGACGAAGGTGGCGGGGTACTGGACGAGTCGATCGGCTACTTCGCCGCCGCCATGCGCCACCGGCCTGCGTCGGCCGTACAGATCTCGCGCGTGCTGGGCGAATACTTTGGCCAGAACGTGCACGCCGAGCAGTTCATCGGCTGCTGGTACGACGTGCCGCCGGGCCAGCAGACCATGCTCGGTGGCGCCAATGCAGTGCTGGGCGCGGGCGCCATGTCCGGCTCGCGCGTGTGGCAGCGCGACCTGCGCATGCGGCTCGTGATCGGACCGCTGGACCGCGACAGCTTCGACGCCTTCCTCCCGGGCGGCAAGGCTGCGCGCGCGCTCAGGAGCATGCTCACCATGTTCACCGGCGTGACCATTGAATACGAAGTGCAGCTCGTGCTGCGCGCGGCCGACGTGAAGGGCGCGGCCCTGTCGGACGATAGCGGCGGGCGGCTGGGATGGGACAGTTTCCTCATCACCAGCGCCCAGTCGCAGGACCGCAAGGACGTGCGTTACGAAATCCATGCAGTGTAATTAAACGAGAAAACAACCCGAGGACTCCTGAATGAGCATCAACCTGAAAACGCTGATCGGCAAACTGAATGAAACCAGCCGCACGGCCGCCACCCGCGCCGCGAGCATCTGCGTCTCGCTCGGCCAGTTCGAGGTCGACCTTGAACACCTGTTCCTGGCACTGCTGGAGCAGCCCAAGAGCGACTTTGCCATCATCGCGCGCCAGTGCGGCATCAGCCCCGGCATGCTGGAAGCGGACCTGCAGTCCGAAGTCCAGCGCCTCAAGGCCGGCAATACCCGCACGCCGGTGTTCTCGGCGCGCCTGCCGAAACTGTTTGAAAACGCGTGGCTGATAGCCTCGCTCGACCTGCAGTCCGGCCGCCTGGCCGAGATCCGCAGTGGCCACCTGCTGCAGGCGCTGCTGACCGACCCGGAACTGGCGCAGCTGGCATACCGCGGCTCCAAGCTGTTCGACAAGTTCGACCTCGATCAGATCAAGCATAATCTCGACAAGATCGCCGCCGGCTCGCAGGAGATCGTCGTCAACCAGCCGGTGGCCAAGGGCGAGGAGGGCGGTTCGGACCCGGTGGGTGAAATGACCGCGCAGGCCGGCACCAAGACCCCGTCGCTGGACCAGTTCACCACCAACCTCACGCAGCGTGCGCGCGAAGGCAAGGTCGATCCCGTCATCGGGCGCGATACGGAAATCCGCCAGGCGATCGACATCCTGATGCGGCGGCGCCAGAACAACCCGATCCTGACCGGCGAAGCGGGCGTGGGCAAGACCGCCGTGGTCGAAGGCCTGGCGCTGCGCATCGCCACCGGCGACGTGCCGGACGTGCTCAAGGGCGTCGAGATCCACACGCTGGACATGGGCCTGCTGCAGGCTGGCGCCAGCGTCAAGGGCGAGTTTGAAAATCGCCTGAAGAACGTCATCGACGAAGTCAAGAAAAGTCCGCACGCGATCATTTTGTTCATCGACGAAGCGCACACCATGATTGGTGCGGGGGGCGCGGCCGGCCAGAACGACGCGGCCAACCTGCTCAAGCCAGCGCTGGCGCGCGGCGAGCTGCGCACCATCGCCGCCACCACCTGGGGTGAATACAAGAAATACTTTGAAAAGGACGCCGCCCTCGCGCGCCGCTTCCAGGTGATCAAGGTGGAAGAGCCGAGCGAAGAACTGGCATGCGCCATGCTGCGCGGGATGGCGCCCCTGATGGAAAAGCACTTTGGCGTGCGTGTGTACGACGAAGCGATCACCGAAGCGGTGCGCCTGTCGCATCGCTACATCATGGGGCGCCAGCTCCCGGACAAGGCCATCAGCGTGCTCGATACAGCCTGCGCCAAGGTGGCACTGGGCCAGAACGCGACTCCTGCGCTGATCGAAAACTTGTCGCGCAAAGTCGAGCGCATCAGCGCCGAAGTGGCCTCGCTCGAACGCGAGCAGGCTTCGGGTGGAGCCCACGCGGTGCGCCTGAAGGAATTGATCGCCGAGCGCACCGCGCTGGCCGAACAGCAAAGCGCGTTGTCTGCGCGCTGGGACCAGGAAAAAGCGCTGACCGCCAAGATCATGGACGGCCGTCGCGCGCTCGAAGAGAGCGACAAGAAGGATCCGAGCCAGGCCAAGGATATTCAGTCGATGATGACCGAGCTGCGCGCGCTGCAGGGCGAAACACCGATGGTGCCGGTGCAGGTCGATGGGCACGTGGTGGCGGAAATTGTCGCCGGCTGGACTGGTATCCCGCTGGGCAAAATGGTCAAGGACGAAATCAAGACAGTACTCAAGCTCAAGGACCTGCTCGAAGAGCGCGTGCTGGGGCAGCCATACGCGATCGAAGCGGTGGCGCAGCGCGTGCGTACCTCGCGCGCCAACCTGGATGACCCGAACAAGCCGAAGGGCGTCTTCCTGTTCGTCGGACCATCGGGCATTGGCAAGACCGAGACCGCGCTGGCCCTGGCCGATGTGCTGTACGGCGGCGAGCGAAAGCTCATCACCATCAACATGAGCGAATACCAGGAAGCGCACAGCGTCTCCGGTCTCAAAGGTTCGCCACCGGGCTATGTTGGCTATGGCGAGGGCGGCGTGCTGACCGAAGCGGTGCGCCGCAATCCATACAGCGTGGTGCTGCTCGACGAAGTGGAAAAAGCGCATCCCGACGTGATGGAGCTGTTCTTCCAGGTGTTTGACAAAGGCGTGATGGATGACGCGGAAGGGCGCGAGATCGACTTCAAGAACACCATCATCATCCTGACCTCGAACGTGGCCTCGAGCGCCATGATGAACGCGTGCCTGAACAAGACGGCTGAAGAAATGCCGACGCCGGAAGCGCTGGAAGAGCTGATTCGTCCGCACCTGATGAAGCAGTTCAAGCCCGCGTTCCTGGGCCGCCTGAAGGTGATTCCATACTACCCATTGGGCGACGACGCGCTGGTGCAGATCATCGAACTGAAGATGCGCAAGATCCAGCAGCGCATCGCGGCCAATCACAAGGCGGAGCTGACGTATGACGAAGCGCTGGTGGAAGCGGTGCTGGCGCGCTGCACGGAAGTCGATTCGGGCGCGCGCAACGTCGACAACATCCTCAACGGCACGCTGCTGCCCGAGATAGCCGAATCGGTACTGGCGAAGATGGCGGAGGGCGCCTCGATTGCCAAGATCAAGGTCAGCGCCGACAAGAAGGGGCAATTCAAGTATTCAATCAAATAAGCGCAGTACCGATCGAGGGGGCTCAGTCACGTCACCCGTGCCTGGGCTTTTTTTTAGCCCAACAAACCGTTCTCACCCCGGGGTCAGACCACTTAAACCCACTAAAATCAATTTCCTCACGCCAGGGTCAGACCACTTAAAGCGCGATTTTGCAATTAATTTCCGCGCGACTAATGAAAGACTTTGCGTAGAACAAGAAAAAGATGAATTGAGGGATATTTGGAAAGGTGTGCTTCCTTATCGAAGCATTTCGTCCGGCAAAAGCATGTCTCGCCCGGTACCGAGGGGCCTGAACAAGCCGGTGTAAGACATTTTTCTGGTGGCTGTGCGGATTTTTTTTGCCCGATTATTTTCGTGCAGATTTAAGAAGGCTGATAGACAGCTACAGCTGTTTCCTTATATCAGGTCTACGAGCTTCGGGCGTGGTGCTGACCACGATTTAAGATGCAAAATATTGCTTTTGATGTGTTTAAGTGGTCTGACCCCGCCTGTGGGAAATTGATTTTGGTGCGTTTAAGTGGTCTGACCCCGCCGGTGGGAAATTGATTTGGCGTAAGGCGCGAGCGCAGCAATAGCCACGTCGCGCCGGTTGCATCGCACGCGCAAGCGCCGTTTTATTCGGGAGATTTCACGCCCAGCAGTTCTTCAATGTGCGCCATCGATGCTTCGTCCTTGACCACGGAGCGCAGCCAGTCGTGCAAATTCTGCTGGCCGGCGTCGGCCGCCTTGTCGGCAAAGTACGATACCGGGCTATGCGGCTCGGTGCGGCGGAAGAACTCGGCCACCGCACGCAGTTGTGCCAGTGCCTGCGCGCGGTTGGTGATCGCGCCAGGCGGTCCCGATGGCCCTTGCGGCGCGATGTAAGGCATGCCCTGGTCGTTCGAGATAGTGCCGTACTGCTCGCCCGCCGGCGCCACATCGTCCACCGCGACGGCAGCCACCGTCGGCATCAGGTGCATCATGTTCGATACCGCGTCGCGCGCGGCCGAGAAGCCCGGACTGTCGCGGCCCAGCCGCTCGTCGGCGGACTTTTCGAACTTGAGCAGCGCTTCCATCAGGTACAGCGCGTCGGCCGCAAAGGTGCTGCGGAACTGAGGCGAATTGGCACGCTTGGCGCTGTCCATATCCGACAGTTTGTTATCCGGATCGTTCGGATTCTTGCGTGCCTTGTCGAAGTCGAGCGTGGTGTAGCGCTTGCCATTGCCATCCGTGACCGGCATTTCCTTGAGCAGCGCCGGGATCCGCGACAAGATCCAGCTCAGGTTCCCGATGCGCTGGTCATGGTCGTCGCCGTCCGATTCCGGGTACAGGCCGATATCCCAGTAATCATCGAGCAATCCAGCCAGCACCAGCAGGCCCTCGGCCAGGCCGCGCATGTGGTGTTTTTTGGCGCCCGCTTCCGACAGCCATACCGCCAGGCGCAGGTCCTTGGTCCGCTTTTCGAGCAGGGCGCTGCAGCTCTTGACGACAAAGTCCCAGTCGGCTTCTTTCAGTTCGGTGACCCATTCGCCCTGGTCGAGCGATGGGTCGTCGAACTTGCGCGCCTTGGCAATGGCGTCCAGTTCGGGAGCAAACGACAGGTCCTCGCCAGCTGGCTGGTTATCGCTGATGGGGTTGAGCAGTTGATCGGCTACAAACATGATGTCCTCTATATGCGGCGACGCTTACTGCGCCAGCCTGAATTCGATGCGGCGATTGCGCGCGCGCCCTTCCGGGGTGTCGTTACTGGCAATTGGCCGGTCGGAGCCCTGGCCGGTGGCGCTCATTAGGTCGCTGTTGATGCCACGGTCTGCCAGGTAGGTCTTGACCGCTTCGGCGCGTGCCTGCGACAGGTTCTGGTTGCTGGCCCGCAGCCCCTGGTTGTCAGTGTGCCCGATCAGGTCCACTTTGCGGTCCTTCAGCTTGAGCATGGCGGCCGCCATTTCGTCGAGAATGGCGCGACCGGCCGGCGTCAGTGTGGCTTTGCCGCTTTCAAATTCGATGGTGCGGTTGGCCAGCGTCGTGTCGAGCACACTCTGGTCAGCCGCTGATACGCGCAGGCCGTTGCTGACGGTGTAGGTGGGATTGAGGCTGGTGGCGACGTTGCTGGCGATTTTCTGGCGCACCGCTTCGTTGGCCACTTCGCCCTTCAGGCTCACGGCATTGCCATCAATCTTGAGCTGCCCGCGCGTGATCTGCTTGAGCTCAGGCGTGATGAGCTTTGCAACATAGCCGTTCCAGTTGGGTGGCAGGGTGACAGAGCCAACGCTGATCTGGTCGACCACGAGGTTGGCGCCGTAGACTTCGCGCAGCTTGGCCAGGACCGATGCCTTGCTCGCTTCGTCGGGGACGGTGCCGGTAACGACCACCTGGCCCGGCTGGACCAGCGTGTTCTGGGCCCGCGCCGGGGCGGAGTAAGCCAGGGCGAGGCTAAGTGTAAGTGCGGAGAGGGTTGCTAGTTGACGCATGATCAGCTTCCGATAAACGCCGCGCGCAGCGAATCAAGCGCGGATTTGAGTGACAGTGTGGGCTGGCTGAGATAGGTGGAGAGCTTCTTGACGGCGTAGTCGTCGTTCACCTGTTCTTCCACCCAGTCCAGTTGGTCGAACGCGATATGGCGCTCGGCGCCGGCCTGCGGGTCCATGATGGCGCGCAGCGTCTGCGCCGATGCCCCGCTAAAGCCCAGCACCAGCACCGGCTTGCCGCCAATGCGCGTGATGAACAGTGCCAGTTCAAAGTCGGCGCGGGCCAAAAATGGGGTGATCAGGTGCATCCAGAATGCGGCTACCAGATTGCGGTACATGGGGTCGGTGGGCAGCGGCAGCAGCAGGCTCTTTTCGAGGCGGCTGGAGCTGCTGGCCATGACCGGCTGCAGCAGGAAACCCAGGGCCAGCAGCACCTGGCGCACCGAGCCCGGAAAGCCGGATTGGGTCAGCAAGGCGTCGAGTGCGCCGACTGTTTGCAGATCCAGGAAATCCTGGAAGGCGGCGTCGTAGGCGGTGGAGCGCAGGTCAACTTCGATGATGTGGCTGGCAGCGGCCTGCAAGGGCGCTGCGGCATCGCTGGCACCGGTCACGCTGGTGCTCAGTGCCTCCAGGCGGTTCCACAAGCGATTCAGTACCAGCGGCGCGTCCGGTACAAAGGTGGCCGGATCGGGCACTTCCATGGTGCTCATCATCAGAAACGGGAAACGGCGGCTGGACTGGTCGCTGCTGGCCACAATATGGCCGGCGATGGCGTGCCGGCGGCGCGGGCCGATGAAGGCGAAGTGCAGCGGCGAGACCGCGTCGTAACTGAGCTTCCAGCGCGCGTCCGATGCCATCAGGTCCATGGCCTGCGCCAGCCAGTCGTCGAGCACCTTGATTAATGCAGGGTTGTCGCTGCCCTTGACGAAGTCGCCGCGGCTGGGGATCTTGCCGAAGTAGCCAACCGCCGTTGGGGTAGGAGCACGCATCATTGCGCACCTCCTGTTGCCGGCGCGGCAATGGAGGCGGTCACAGGCTCCGGTGCCGGTGCGGCGGCGATCACCGACTCAGGTAGACGCAGGCTCTTGAATACGACGGTGCCGGCTGGCCGCGGCGCGGGCGGCGCTGCTCTCCTGACGCCCAGGCTCTTGAGGTTGGCCACCACTGTGACGCCGGCGCTTTCCCAGGTCAGTTTGAATACGCCGCTATCGACACGCTCGCGCTTGGCGGTTTCGACCATTCGCATGAGTCCTTCCCGCCCTTCCACGTTGAGCAGTACCACGGTCCGTCCCTCCGGCGTAATAGCCGTGATGCGCGTACCAGGCTTCGGCGTTGGATTTGGCCATGTCATAGGAACTGGCGGCTGGGGCAGGCCTTTCCAGCGCACCGACTGGCCATCAATCTCGATCGTGAATTCTGTTGCATTGGCAGCGCCGATGGCCTGCAGTTCGAACATCTTCACCTCACCGCCGCCCGTCGACGCCTCCACGTTGGCAACGCCGGTGGCGCTCAACGGCGCAATCCACATCGGGAAGCTGGCGACAACCGGTTCGGCCAGCCTGATACCCATGTCGGCCCAGGTTTTCGCAGCCAGCATGTCGCCACGGCGCACAACGAGCGGGCCGATGGTGGTGTCGAAGAACTTGGCGATCGTGCCGGTTGGACCGAACATCAGGCCGATTTCTTCGTTCGACGCTTCCGAGGTCGATGCGGCGTTGAACGGGAATTTAACTGCCAGCGTCTTGTTAAACGGCTGCACAACCTGGGCCTGCCATACCTTGTTGATTTCCGCTTCGGTCGGTTTGACGATCACGGCAAACGACTGCATGAGCGGGCGTACCAGGATTGGACGGATCGCGGTCTTTTGCGAGTCGCTCATCCCGGTCAGCATCTGTTCATCGACGTATTTCAGCGCATCGGCCAGTTCCGAGCCGGTGCCGTCGAGCGTTTGCTGCATCAGCTGCTTGGCGCCCGGTCCGGGGTCGCCCTGGTTCTTGATGGTGTTAAAGCGGGTACGCAGCTTGGACAGGTGGTCCATGTAGGTGCGCATGAGCGAGTTGCCCTGCTCGGTCGCCACCACCAGGCGCGCCACGCCGGCAAATTCCTTGCCCACCGGCCCAAGCGGCAGGGCCGCGCTGGCGGCAGTGGCGCTGGAACTGGTTGGCATGTTGACGTTCACCTGGGACGGTTTGCGGCGCAGGATGACTTCCTTGAACCAGCCCATGACACCGCGCTTGGCTCGCTGCAGGCCGGCGTCCACCAGCGATGGATTGTCCCACGAGGTCTGCTCGTAGACAGTCGTAATGAGCTTGTTCAAGGGCGAAATCTGCGGATCACCCAGGCGGTTCATGGCCACGGCGGCGGCATCGAAGCCTTCGAGGTCGCGAATGGTCACGCCCTGCACGAACTTCTGCCACTCCTTGGCATAGTCGTTCTTGTACATTTCGACCAGCTGCTTCTGGATCTGTTCCGGGCTGCCTTCCAGCGTCAGGTCATTGCTGGATGCAGTCTTGAGCACCCAGTCGGCGCTTTGCAGTTCCTTGTTGGCCGCTTCCTTGATTGCCTCCTGCACGTAGTCGCTCCAGGCTTCGCGCGTGAAAGTGCCAGGAATGGCATAGCTACCCAGGATCAGCGACTTGTCCTGGTCGCCCACGATGCTGGCGACGGTGATGGGCTTAAAGTTGACGGCGGCGCGGGCCTTGATGGCGGCGTACACGCGCTCGCGCGCCGGCATGCCTTTGACGACCTTGCGCAGGTTTTCACGGGTCTGGTCCACCAGTGCCAGTTTGCTGTCAAGCGTCGGCCAGGATGGATCGCTGACCTGGCGCAGATAGAAGTCGATGGTGCGTTCGGCAGCGCGGATCATTTGCTCGCGCGGCATCGCGCCGCGGTTGGCGTCGAGCCAGTTGCGCCAGTGTCGGGTGAGCTGGTCATTCAAATGGCCGCCCTCGAACCTGGATTTGTCGCCCAACATGAGGTAGGTCTTGAGGGCGTTGTAAGCATCCTCAGAGTTAGTAGGCGAGGCATCCTTGAAATTGGTGTTGGCGACCGGCGCCGGCGTCACCGGCGTGGCATTGAGCACGCTCATTGCATCCTGCACGCCGCCACCGAGTCTGCTGCTCGGCTGCAGCTGGGCGGCATTGGCGTTGACGTCGGTGAGGAAGCCTTCAAGTGACTGCCCGACGGGATTGAGCATCACTTCCTTCACGCCATTGAAATACTCTTCGCGCAGCTTGCGCTCCAGCAGATTGCCCTGGTAAAGGCCAAGGCTCAGGCTCAAAGGCCGGTCTTCGCGATAGCGCGACAGCTGCTCGATACGGTCCTGCAGGATCTGCAGTGCCTCGAAGCGTGATTGCAGGTCCAGGCGCTGGGCCTGCACCTTGACGGCCGAGTCGAGGTCGGCCTGCACATTGGCCACCAGCTGGCGGTTGTTCACGTACGACCAGCTCCAGCCGCCCAGGGTCAGGCCAACCAGTGCGGTCGCCGCAAAGAAGGCAGCGTAGCGCATGCGCGTCTTGGCGGGGCTGGCGTATTGGGCCACCAGGTCCTTGTCGGCAAAGATCACCTTGCGAAACAGGTTAAGCAGGAAGAAGCCGCTCTGGGCGTGGAATTCCTCGTGCTCGGGCGGGCGCAGCTTGATGTCGAAGCGGCGTGCCACGCGCTCGGACGAAGCCGATACCGATTCGCCTTCCTGCAGGGCGCTGGTGAAGTAAAAGCCGCGGAACACGGGCTTGAACTGGAATGGATTTTCCTCAAACAGGGTGGCGATAAAGGAGCGCAGGGGCGCCTTGATGGTCGAAAATTCAAGCGGGAAGGTGAATACGCCGGGCGGCATGCGCTCGCGCCACTGCAGTGCCATGTTGGCCTGGCTCATGTCCTTCAGGCCGTCGTACAGTTCATCGAAGCGGGCGTCGAACTGGTCCAGCACCTGCTGGCCAGTGGTGCTCTGGCTGTAGGGGAGGGTGGCGCCCCAGGCGCGATCACGCTCGCCGCGCTCGGTGTCCTGGAAAAATTCGTTAAAGCCGGTGATCAGGTCGGCCTTGGTAAAGACGACGTAGACGGGGGCATGAACTTCGAGCTTTTCAGTCAGCTCCTGGACCCGCATGCGCAGATTTTTGGCCAGGTTGATGGCAAATTCCGGGCGGTTGCCGGTCAGTTCGGCCACGCTCACGGCGATGATGATGCCGTTGATCGGCGCCTTCTTGCGGTATTTTTTCAGCAGGCTCAGAAAGCCGAACCACTCGTTGCGGTCTTCGTCGACCACGGAGTAGCGCCCGGCCGTGTCGAGCAAAATGCCGTCTGTGGTAAAGAACCAGTCGCAGTTGCGGGTGCCGCCCACGCCTTGCACCACCTTGCTGTCGGCGAATGGAAACTGCAGGCCGGAGCTGGCAATGGCAGTACTCTTGCCGGCGGCCGGGTTGCCAATGACCATATACCAGGGCAGTTCGTAGAGCGCGGCGTCACCGGAGAGGTGTCCCAGCTTGGAGCCTTTGATGGTGGCGATGGCATCCAGCATGCGCTTCTTGATCACGTCCTGTTCCTGACGCTGGGCCGGGTCGACCTTGCTGATCTTGTTGGCCTGCTGATCGAGCATACCGCCCAGTGCCGATGCGTTCCTCAGGCGCGTGCGCCGCCGCCACAGCCATACCATTACACCAAACGCCATGGCGATGGCCAGCACGCCCAGGGCATAGGCGAGCGGCAGCTCGAGCAGCGTGGCGCCGATCAGGAGGAGGGCGGCAAACGCAAGCCAGCCGATGACGAGCAGGCTTTTGCGACTTGTCAGAAATTCCCAGAAATTTTGCATCATTGTTGGTAACTCACTTGTGAAACATTCAGGACAGGGCTGCTGCAGGCTGGATCAGGATGGCGCTGCGGCGGTACGGGTCATCGTTGCTAATACAAAGAACAGGTGCTGCGAGCTCGGTGGCATGGTGGTGACCCAGGGCCAGTGCCGTGACAAAGGAGACAGCGCCGGCGCTGCCGCAGCCGCTGCCAACGGCCAGCACTTCTGAGGCGGTGTCAAGATGCGGCAGGGTGGCCGAGGCCAGTTCCATCATTTCCATCACGCGCGAGGTGCGGTGATCGGTGTCTGTAACCAGCATGGCGACTTTGGCCGCCTCGGTGCCGGTGGCGGCAAGCAGCGTGGCAGACATGGTGGCAAGGGCCTTGGCGTCGGCCTTTTTGGCTTCGTCGGCCGAGTTGTGGCGGCGCGTTTCCGGTTCTAGCTGCAGCAGCATGTGCGGCAGCTCGGGGAGGGTTACAGCCTGGGCATGGTCGATCAGCAGCAGGCCGGCGGCGCCTTCGCCGGGAATGCGGCCCTGGGGACGGGCGGCGGCAAACAGAATGTCGCTGCTGGCCCAGCGCTCGATGCAGGCCTCGCCTAGGTGCGATGCGCAGGTCATGACGATGGCCGCCAGCGGCACGCCACTGGTGTTGGCCTGGTGTGCCACCCGGCCAAGGACCGCAGCGGGACTGGCGCCGCGCGCATCGGACGGCACCGTGGCCGCGAGCGACAGCTGCTTGTCGGGCCAGCCGGCGGTGATGATGACGTGGCGCAGCCACAGGCCGGCGGCGCTGCGCAGCTCCAGGCTCCATTCCGGCGGCAGCATGGGCTGCAGGTACAGCATGGGCGGCGCGCCTTCGGGCGGCAGCAGGTTGGCGCTCGCTTCGTCGGCCAGCTCGCCGGCAACGGCGGTGGCCAGGGTCAGGGCGCGCCATTGTTCGGCACTCACTTCCAGCTCCTGCACGCCGTTCTGTTCAAACCATTCGGTGATTTCGTCCTGGATCGCGGTATCGTCGGCGTCGGCGCAGCGCACCGTCATGACCGGGAAGCCCTGGTCATTGACCAGTTCGGCATCGAGCTCGGCGCGCGCCTTGCCTTCGATGAGCTTGCCAGACAGGTCGGCGGCGCTGGCGCCGTGCGGCGCGCGGATGGCGGCGGCCAGCAGGGCCAGGGGCGGCGCCTTGGGCGCGGGCGGCGCAGCCTGGGCATCGGCGGGGGCGCCTGTGGCGGCAGGAGCGGGCGCGGCGGCCATTTTCTGCAGCACCACGCGGCCCACCCAGATCGAGGCCAGGATGCCAAGCGGGATCGCGACCAGGAAGACCAGCATGTCGCCCGGGGCGGGCATCCGGTTGGTTGCGCGCCAGTACCAGATCGCGCCCATCCAGCTGAGGCCCAGGACCAGGACGATCAGCAGGCTGACTTTCATCCATGGGCGCATCAGAACGGCACCATCAGTCGGCAGGCGGCGGTACGTGGCGCAGCGCCGGCACGGGCGGCACCGGGCTGGTGAGGGAAAACCTGTGGTCCTTGCATATATCCTGTTCGCTTCACTATCAATTCCGCTTCATCACGCCCTTGCGGCGCAGTTCGGTGTGTCCAAAATCCATCATTTTCCAGCGACCGCCCCAGGTCAGCCCGACCGATTCAGCCACTTCGCCATACAGTTCGTAGCCGCGCATGGCCCACGGATCTTTTTCCGTGATGACGATCTTGCCGTTGCGCAGGAAAGCGCAGTCGGCCGCCAGGCCATACTGGTGCCAGCTCTGGAACGCGGCCGCATTGGTCACGTTTGAACCCATGGCAGCAAGCTTGTTCTGGCGCTCGGGACTGCGGTAGCCTTCCAGGATCGCCATCTCGTAACCATGCCTTTCCTTCATGATCTTGAAGATCAGCAGGAGCCGCTGGGCAAATTCCGGGTCCAGGCGATCCCAGTCGCGACTGGCCGTCACCAGCATCGGCCTTACCTGTTCCACTTCCACCGTGGCAAACACGGCCGGTGGCAGGGGCGGCGGCGGCACCAGCTGCTCGCCTTCCAGCAACATTGCAACTTGCTGGTTGGTTTCCCTGACCGGGGTGTCGAAACCGCCCAGCATTGTAGAGGAACCTGACGTTAAGGCAACTATTGGTGGTATCAAAATCAACAATATTCCAACTGTGAACAGGACGTAGTGGGCACGGACAAAGCTGATGAGGTTGCGCAATGAGCTGCGGCCCGATTGCTGTATCTTTACAACACCCTCTCCCTGTTGCCGCGCCAGATGGCCCAAGCGCTGCTGCATGCGCTGCCCCGCGCCGGCGAGCGCCTGCAAAACAAACTCGCGCCCCGCGGGGAACAAAATCATCCAGCTGACCAGGCAAGCGAGGAGGAAATACAGCGCTATTGCCACAAAGAACACATGGACCTCTTCAATTCAACTGTGCGATACTGCCAAAATTGCCTATTAGTATAACTTGAAGTTCTGATAATCTAGCCCTTGTTTACGTGTTAATTCGTGGACAATGCAACATAGTTGGAATTATATCAACAACAGAACTGTCGCAAATAGCGTAAAGTTATGCAGAAATTAACAAGGAGCGCATTTTGCAACATAGCGATGATCGTCCGCCGGCGTCGGGCCGGCCCAGTCTTCTGTCTGCGGAGCAGCAGGGAGAAGCAGAGCGCCAGCGCATCCTGTCCGGTCTCGATAACAAACCGTCGCTAACGACTGCAGGGGCGGACAAGGCCCGCAGCGGCGCGCTCAAGTGGGTGGCGGCCGGTGCTGCCGTGCTGGCCCTGACAGCCGGTGCGGGCGCCTGGCTGGTCAGCGAAGGGGAAAAGGAAATCGTGCTGGCGGGCACCGCGCCGCTGCCGGCCACACCGCCACCGGCCGCAGCGCTGGTGTCGGAGCCGGCCCCACTGACGCCGCCGGGCGAAGAGGTGTCGACCGCGGCCATCTTGCAGGATACGCCAGTGATGGCAGAGCCGGCACCGGCCACGCCACCAGCGCTCGACAAGGATGGCGATGAGCTGCAGTCCATGCTCGAGCAGGGCTTGCCGGATGCACCCAAGGCCGCAGCGGGGACTCCGCTGGTGCTGGCCGATGCGCCACCGTATGCGGGCGAAAAGCGCGCCCCTGGGCCGGAGAAGGCAGTGCCTGCAGCCAAGGCGGCGAAGCCTGCCGCCGACAAGTCGAAGCCGCCAGCATCAAAGGCGGCTGTAAAGAAAACGGCAACGGCCAAGAATGACGCCAAAGCGCGCAGCAAGAACACTGCCGCGTCCGCCAAGAAGAAACCGGCGCCGGCCAAGCCGGCCCCGAAGATTGACAGCGATGAAGCCCTGCTGGCCGCACTGGTAGCTCATTCCAAGGCGACGCAGCCCAAGCGCGCCACGGGAGTCGCGGCCAAGCTCAAGCAATGCAAGACATTGGGATCGGTTGCCGATGCGGAGCAGTGCCGCGCCAAGTTGTGTGCAGGCAGCGCCAGAAAAGAGGCGGAGTGCAAGTCTTCACGCGTGGCAAAAGCGGCGGGCGATTCCTGAACCGGGTCAAATTTTAGTACGAAAGCAAGTCAATGAATTCAGCGTTAGCCGACAAGATCTCGGCGGTACTAGCAGCATTTTCCAGCGTCAGTAGACTTTACGCACTGACAATTGGAGATGAGGACAGCGCGTCCGGCACCGAAGGCTTGATGGTCGAAGCCTTTGCCGCCGATGACGCGCTACAAGACATTGGCGCGCGCGACGTGATTGCCGTGTCGACCAACGCCCATATTGATCTTGGCCCATTGCTCGGCCAGCCCGCTGCCTTGCGCGTAACCCTGGCCGATGGCAGCCGCACCACGTTTGCCGGCGAGATCAGCCAGGTGGCGATGCTGGGCAGCGAAGGCGGCCTGGCGCGCTACCGCGTACGGATTTCCCCTTGGCTGTGGCGCCTGAGCCAGGTGCGCAACAGCCGCGTATGGCAAGACAAGAGCGTCATTGACATCGTCGAATCGGTATTCGAAGCGTATGGCCCGGTGGCGAAGTGGCGCTGGAGCGAAGAAGCCGGTCCCTTCCTGGCCGAGGCCACGCGCAGCTACTGCTGCCAGTACCGCGAAACTGACCTGGCATTCGTGCGCCGCCTGCTGACCGAGGAAGGCATTGGCTGGCGCTACGAGCAGACCGAGGACGGCCCAGGCGTGGTGCTGTTTGCGGACAGCACCCAGCAGGATGCTATCGCCGAAGATATCAGCAGCGAGGCCGATGGCGGTTTGCGCTTCCATAATGTGCGTGCCGGCGAACGCCAGGATACGGTGCAGGCCTTGCATGCGCAGCGCGCCATCAGCGCATCCATGACCACCTTGCTCAGCTATGACTATAAGGCCAAGCAGGCTGTGGCGGCCAGCGCACCATCGCGCCTTGCCAATGGTACGCGCCTGGCGTCGCTTGAATCGTTCGATGTCCCTGGCCAGTACGCTTTCGCCAGCGCATCGCAGGCGCAGCACTATGCCGACATGCAGATGCAGGGCAGGGAAGCGCGAGCCCAGCTATGGTCGGGTCGTTCCACGGTACGCAGCTTGCGCGCAGGCACCCGCGTCACCGTATTTGATGCGCCGCTCAAGCGGCTGGGCGACGCACCCGCTTTCACCATCTTGCGCGTTTGCAGCGTGGGCGTGAACAACCTGCCGGCACCGGCGCACCAGGCCTTGTCGGAACTGTTCGGCCCCATACCCGAACTGTTGCAGGACATCGTGCGCGACGCGCCGGACGATTTCGATTTGGCCATTTCCCAGGCGCGTTCCACCGGCTACGCCAATTGCTTCGAGGCGTTAGCGGCCGACGTCGTCTGGCGGCCGCAGTTGCCGGACAGCGAGGGACGCAACCATCCGCGCGCCACCGCGCTTGGCTCGCAAAGCGCGATCGTGGTGGGCCCCGATGGTGCCGACACGGCCGACGGCGCAGACGAGCTCTATTGCGACTACCTGGGACGCGTGCGCATTCGCTACCACTGGCAGGACAGCGGCGACGCGACCTGCTGGGTGCGCGTGGCGCAGCGTTCGGCTGGCGGCGGCATGGGCAGCCAGTTCCTGCCGCGTATCGGTCAGGAAGTGTTGGTGCAGTTCCTGGAAAATGACATCGACCGGCCCGTGATTGTTGGTGCCCTGTACAACGGCCAGGGCGAGGGAGGTGTGGCCCCGACGCCGGGCGGCCAGGCTGCGGGCGAGGGCGACGCAGACTGCTTCGCGCCGGCACATAACAGCGCGCCTTCGGCGCAGGGCAACATTGCTGGCGGCAATAGTCCGCTGTGGCATGGCGCTTCAAGCGATACCAAGGGACACCGCAATGGCGCGGCCCAGTGGGGTGTGCGCAGCAAGGAGTTTGGCGGCTCGGGCTACAACCAGCTGCTGTTCGACGACACCGATGCCCAGGGACGCATCCAGCTCAAAAGCAGCCATGCGGGCAGCGAGCTCAATCTCGGACACCTGATTCACACGGCCGACAACTACCGCGGCAGTTTCCGCGGCCTGGGTGCGGAGCTGCGGACCGATGCCTATGGTGCCGTTCGGGCGGGCCGTGGCCTCTTGATCAGTAGCTACAAGACCAGCCACAGCGCGACGCAGCGCGATCCTGCCGGTGACAACGCGCCGGCCATTGCCATGCTCAAGCAGGCGGCGACGATTGCAGAAACGTTCAGCAAAGCGGCCGAGACGCACAAGACCGTTGCGCTGGCCACGCACACGGGGGCGATTGGTGCCAGCGAAAGCGTGATTGATGAAAAGGGCGCGCCGGTCAAGGCCTTGATGACGGCCGTCTCCGGCATGGTGGGCAGCGATTCGCTGGATACGGCGCAGGCGGATGCGTTGGCCAAGGAAACGTCGCCGGCCGAGGGCAAGCTGCCGCACGCCACTGACCCCATCATCGCCATTGCGGCCCAGGCGGGCCTGGGCATAAGCGCGGGGCAGAGCGTGCAGTTGGCCAACGGCGAAACGGTGGCACTTATGAGCGGCAAGGACATGCAGTTCAACACGGGCGGTCAGATGCGCGTGCACACCGGGCAAGCCATCGGCGTGCTGGGCGGAGCGATGAAGCCGGGGCTGGACAATGTCGGCCTGCAGATGATCGCTGCGAAGGACAACATCGACGTTCAGGCGCAGAGTGACACGCTGACCGTGCAAGCGCGCGACGAGATCAATGTCATGAGCGCCAATAGCCATATTGACTGGGCGGCGGCCAAGAGCATCAGCCTGTCGACGGCGGGCGGGGCGAACATCACGATTGAGGGTGGGAATATTACCGTGCAGTGCCCGGGCAATATCGTTATTCATGCCGGGAAGAAGGTGTTCAGCGGACCCGAAAGTCGGGAATATCCGATGCCGCAACTGCCCAAGTCCTCGACAAAGCCGGTCCCACTCAAATTCGATCTGATGTTGACCGCGCTGCCTGGCCTGGATGCGATTCCTCTTGGTAACTACGACTGGCAAATCGTCAGGATGGGCGCCGCGAAGAAGGACCGAATAATCGTTCAAGGAGTCTCTGACGATGAGGGAAAACTCAAGTTGACCCCGGCTCAGGAGCTCCGTTTGTCTGTCGCGGTTGCGCGGTGGCCGAGTGACATTTACGTGATCGGGCCTGGTATTGAACGGCCGCTGATTATCTATGACCAAAAAGATGATTGGACGGAAAGCCAAAAAACCTTGCATGCCTTGGCTGCCCTTGATTTCTCCGAGGTGCCAGGCACACACATCACGACTGAAGAGAGTACCCGAGAGAGAACGCGGGCGGGTGAAGCAACAGGCGAAGCATCCACATTTCAGTTTTTCAAAAAGATATCATGAGCACTACAAAAACACAGCGGCCAGCCACAGTTGTCAAAGTCCTCAATAATGGGGCACCTGTAGTAAAAGGACAGATGGCGTCCCACGCTGGTGCGCACGGCAGAGACAACATTGAGCCCAATGCTTTCGCACCGCTACGGCAGAACAATAAAGTGCGATTCTTCACCACTGGAAAAGAGTATTTCAAGGTGGTCTGCGCCGCAATGTTAAGCGCGAAGTCGAGCATCTTTATTGCTGGGTGGCAGGTGAACTGGGATGTTGAACTGACGCCCGGGATGCGGCTGCTCGATGTATTGCACAACCGGGTTCAAAGTTCGGACAAGTTCCGTGTATTCGTTATGCCATGGCTGTCGCCGAAAATTGGCTTGGACACGTTGGATCTGGAAACGATGCTCGCGGTTTTTCATCTCAACGCTGGTCGAAAAACCATGCAAGCCATGTGCTGCCCTGCCGGAGGACAAAGCGATCTCATCGGCACGGAAGGTGCCGCGTTCAGTCACCATCAAAAACTCGTCGTCATCGACAACAAGATTGCCTATATCGGGGGTATTGACCTTGCTTACGGCCGTTGTGACGACGAGCGGTTTTCACTTAACCATGAAGGCCGGCGGTTGAACGAGCGCTACAATCCAGGTATCCCGGCTTTACAGGCGGTTAGAGCTGAAGACGGCCCGAGTGTCACAACCATGGATCTGCTGCTCACCACGGTTACGGCAGGTCACTGGAAAATTGGGGGCAACAGTGCGCCCGCCGAAAAAGACAAACCTGGCGCTTTGATGAAGTATCTGACTGCCCGCATGGCAGAGGCCGATCAACTCGCACTTGACGCAGTTGCAGTCGTGAATTCCGGCATGCGGTTGACGAAAGAACGCCACGCCAGCATGGTGAAGAGCACGAAGGTGCTCGTTAAATCCAGTCTAAACGGAGCGGCCAACACAGCGATTGATGCTGCCCGCGCAGTCAGCTCTCAATGCGCAGCGTGGCAAGTGCCTGATCTTTATGGCACCGTAGCGAGCTATAAAGTCAATCCGCGGCCTGTCTCCGGGATGGGCACTTCCGTGCGTAACATGGAAGAAAACGTCATCGAAACCTACAACCAAGGCGTTGCTAAAGCGCGGGAATTTTTGGAACCCCTGGGCCGACTGGAGATCGACCCGAAAACAACGACCGGTATACCGGGGGCGCTGGATGATACGGAGCGTACTGCACGTGGAGCGGTCAATGCTTCCGTTGGCACCGCAGCGCGGGCGGCCGGGGTCGCTCAGGAAATTGCCAAAGATGGCAGGGATGTATGCGTGCAAATAGCGCCCAGCGTCGCGCACGGGGTCGCGTCAGCAAAATCCAGCGCGCGCGATCTTATCGCCGCCGCGCAAAGGATGGATGAAGAAGCAAGCCAGACCATCAGCAGCATCAACGCGGCAATCGAGCACGGCCTCAATATTTTGCAAGGTGCCGTGATTGACGAGATCAATGCGGCTCGTAGGGTATTAAATGATAAGGTATTGCAAGCAATTGAAGTAATCGACGAGAAAACGCTAGCAGGGATTCGCAGCGTTAGCCAGGAAAAATTTGATGCGGTAATAAAACAGTTCATGCGTTTGGCGAAGGTCGTGTATCTCGCGCAAATTGCATTGGCCTGGGTATCAATCAAACCCAATGAAAAGTTGCTTAGCTCGAAAACAAAATCGTCGGTAAAAGGCAATCACATTTTAAAAGATGATCAGCCGCGGGAGCCTTGGCAAGATGTGCATTCCGAAATAGTTGGACCTGCTGTGGCAGATGTTGCCAGAAACTTTATTGACCGCTGGAATTCCGCTCAGTTCAGTTACTTGCGCGACGGCACTATACGAGATCTAACTGAAGCATTGGGACTCGCTTTGGGGCCGACGCTTGGGATCGTTGGTAAAGTCGTCATCAAAGGTGCCGGACATGCGGCCGCTAAGGCGGGAGGAGATAAGCTGCGGCAGAGTATGATGATTCCGTCGCACCTCGTCCCCCCGGTGCTTCCCGTAAACCCTAAAAAAGATGGCACGGGTGAAAGTGTCCGGATTCTTCGCAGTGCGGCGTTGAAGCTGTGCAAGGATGAGGCCAGAGCAAAAGGTCTGAAGATCATGCCCACCGCGGCCCAGGCGGAAATTCAAACTCAGATGCTCGAACTCATTAAGAATGCAACGGACTTTATTTACATTGAAAACCAATTCTTTCAGTCCGCGTTCGGCGATCCGACCATTGAGCCTTTTACGATCGACGCCGAGCGAAGGACCTCTGGTCCCATGCGGCTTGTCTATGCGAGCCGAATGAACCGTATTAAGTCGGAGTTAAGCGGCGCGGGGTTCGCTGCCGTTAAGAAGGCGCTGCCGAAGAACGAAATCGGCAAGGAAATTGCTGATCGAATTGCAAAAGCGATTCGCCTTGACCAACCATTCCACGTCTATATAGTTTTGCCGGTCCATCCAGAAGGACGTATGGACGATATTACAATTATGGGGCAGATACACTGGACTATGCAGAGTCTTATCTACGCAGACCTAAGTCTTGTTAACCGAATTAAACGCTCGATTGCTGCAAAAAAAATGTTGAAGCCTGGCCTCATCAGTGACGCCGCTTGGGGTGTGGCCTATGCAAAGGCGGGGATCAAATTAACAGACCACGCACCATACGAGAGCGTCAGTGAAGAGGAGTGGTCAAAATACTTGACGCTGCTCAATTTGCGCACGTGCGAAAAAGTCGATGGGCTCGTACGTACGGAGCAAATATATGTGCACAGCAAATTGTTGATCGTGGACGACCGACACGTACTTCTCGGAAGTGCCAACATCAACGACCGCAGCCAGAATGGCGGCCGAGATAGCGAAATCGCTATGGTTATGCTTGGTTCGAGTTCCATGAAAGCAACTCTAGGGAGTCGTGCCACTTCGGTCAATCCACTAGCGCGAAAATTGCGGGTTGATCTGTGGCAGAAACATTTTGCGATAGGCGCCGGTAATGAATTTGTACATCCCGTTCCTGCAGCGCAGGAACTTCTGGATACTCCTGCGCTGGAGTCAACGTATCGTAGGATTCAGGCGCTTTCGCGAGCTAACGCCAAGACATTTGAGGCGAATTTTCCTCATATTCCAGTGGCGGGTAATGGCCGATCTCCCCCTGCCCGGGGTGTTTCAATATGGCCAGTTTGCCCGGCAGGGGTTACGGCTCAGGATGCAGCCGAGCACGCTAAGGCCATGCCCTTTCACCATGAATTCTGGACGCACCTCGCAGGAAAGCGATCGTTTGAAGGCAAAGCCTTTGGTTTTATTTCCAAGCTGCCGACTTTTTGGACGGTAGGAGAGTATAACCACCCTGGCGAAATGTCCGTTGGTGCATTAACCCTTAGACCCGACATCGGTACAACATCGCAAACGGCGGTAGGCTAATTCGAATGAGTATGGAATCAGCATCGTGAATAATTTTATGTTCAAGCCCTGCTGGGTAATGGCAATTGCAGTACTTATGACTGGTTGTAGTCGCGCGGAACCAACAAAACCGCAGAATCCGCGCAATACCATGATAACTTCCTGCATTGACAGATTGCTTCTGGATATGCCTTCGCCCATTGAATTCAGTGGGACCGAGGTGAAATATGATGGTACGCATTCATTCGTTGGAATAGGCGACCGAGGTGTGCGCGGCGTGCGCTATGGCGAACGCGCCCTTACGGAAACTCATCCAACGGCTGAAACTGAATTCTTTCGAATCAAGCGACAGGTTGGTACTAGGATCACTACACAAGAGCAGCTCACGTCGGAAATATTCGCGATTGACGGTGAAATAGAGCTATTTCAAGATATTCTAAAAGGCCCGGACTTGGAGTTGCGAGCAGAGGCGGCGAAGCGACTAAAGGAGCTCCGCGTAAAGCGGGCCTCCGTAGAGGCTGCTCGACCGCATTCCGGACCTGTGACCATAGCGGATAAAACCGCTTTCGCTTTTCAGGACGGCGGCGCGTTTAAGCTTGGCTTCTACGTTCCCGAGGATAGGCGTGTAAGAATTTTAGAGGGCAAGCTAGTGGGGGGGGCGCATGATGGAAAAGAAGCCGTTCAGGAACAATACAAGTTGTTCCGATCACGATACTTGCCGAGAAATCCGAGAACAGGTGTAGGCCAGCGCGGATTCTGTACGGCTCATGGAATTATTTTAGAAAAAGAATTCGCTACTGAACGCAACACGTTCACCGAGGTGATGTTCCGAAGTACTAAATATCCAAATCTTATTTTTACGCTCACCGTTGAGCCGCCTTCGGCAGAACACCAAGATATTCATACTGAGAGAAATCTTGGCGCCGATACCGCAAACTTGCATCTGATTGGCATTGAGAAGCGATTTGGTCCTGAGCGAGTGTCCATATTAGGCGCAAATGGACGAGTGCTAGGCTACAGTTACGGGCGCAATTGTTCCAAGACGAGCTGCCGTCCAGCCGATCAGCTTTACGAGTTCGAGGCGAAGACGTACGGCGAAGCTGGAAACAAGTATCGGCCCCATCTTACGTTACACATGATCGCTGCAACCTCCGATGAATATAAAACGGCGTGGCCGGAACTCCCAGACGCCCCGGACCATAACAAAGTGATGCGACCCGGCTTAAAAGGAAAAGTTCCGCCGCCGTACGAGGAAGGCAAGAAGATATTTCTTCAAGTGCTCCAGTCTATCCGCGCAAAAGATCCCTTATGAACGACGCGAATGGATGGCTGGACCGCAATGGACCGTCGTACCGACATTTGTCAAAACACGCACCTGTCGCGGGGACGGCGTGAGCACTCGATATAACATCCTGAGAGCGTCAGCGGCCATCGTATCTTTCGTGATGTCGCACACCCCAGCGTGTGCCTCGCAGGTCTCGACCACGGCATGTATCGACCGATTGCTACTCACACTGCCAGGACCCGTTGAGTTCGCTGCGAGTGATGCCAAATATGGCGGCACGCACTTTTTTCCCGGTATTGACGATTTGGCCGCCGGGGGGTGAGATTTGCCGACAACGAGTTGACTGAAACTCAAATCACTTCTGTGAAGGAATTCCGTGAGATTGAGGCATATGTTCGCAATACGTTGACAACGCCGAAACAATTTTCGTCGCATGCGGCGCAGATCAGTCGAGGTATAGCTTACTCGCAAAAGCTATCGAAAAGCACAGATGTGAATTTAAGGGCAGATGCCCTAGAGGAATTGAAGGTCTTACGTGCTGAGCTCGCGGCTAACAAGGCGGCGCGTTCCGATGTCGGCGCGATCAGTACACCAGACAAGGCTGCGTTTGCCTATCGGGATGGCCGCGCCTATAAATTTGGATTTTTTGCTTCCGATGATAAGCGTGTGCGGATTTGGGAGGGCGAGATTCCTGAAAACTCGAAAGCTACGAATGCCGTCGTTGAGGCTCAATATCGGCTGTGGAGGTCTCGGTACGTTGTGCGCGCAGCTACTGAGGTCGGTAGTGAGCGAGGTTTCTGCACCCCACACGGCATTATTTTAGATGCTGAAAGAGTGGCCGCGGAACGGAACACGCGCACTGATTTAATGTTTCGTAGCGTCAAATACCCAAATCTTATTTTCAGGCTCACGGTAGAACCCGCCACTACAAGCGGCAAGGACATCCACACTGAGCCAAATCTCGGCGCTGATAGAGCGAATCTGCATCTTGTGGGAATCGAGAAAAAATTTGGTCCGAAGCGAGTGTCCATACTCGGCGCCAACGGTAGCGTGCTAGGCTACAGTTACGGGCGGAATTGTTCCGAGACGAGCTGCCGTCCAGCCGATCAGCTTTACGAGTTCGAAGCGAAGACATACGGTCAAGCGGGCAAGGAATATCGGCCATATTTGACGTTACATATGATAGCTGCGACTTCGGACGAGTATAAGACGGGATGGCCTGAACTTCCAGACGCCCCCCCCCTGTGCCAATATAACTTGAGACACCTACCCGATTAATTTAGAGTACAGCAGTAGGTCCCCAAATGCACAACCGAAAGCATCAAATTAGCACTCCAGTAGCTCCCCCGGACACCACCGACGTGTCGCCTTCCGAAGCGCAACGGCCAGACCCCGAGGTCGTCCCCACTGCCAAGCGGCGCGCTTTTTCCAAGGCCGAGAAACTGCGCATTCTGGCCGCCGCTGACGCCTGCGTGGCGCCCGGCGACATCGGCGCGTTGCTGCGTCGGGAAGGCATCTACTCGTCCCACCTGGCGACGTGGCGCAAGCAGCGTCAAGCTGCAGGCGAGGTCGCCGCTCTGGAGCGCAAGCGCGGCCCGAAAGCTGATCCCGCTGCCGCCCAGACGCGGCGCGTGCTGGAGCTGGAAAAAGAAGTAGAACGCCTGCGCGCGAAGCTGGTCAAGGCCGACTTGATTATCGACGTCCAAAAAAAACTTTCCACTCTGCTGGGTCTGAGCACCAGCGACACACCGAGCGAGCCGAAGTGATTAATGCCGCCAACAGCCTGGGTGAGCAGGTCGGCCTGGCCGCTGCGTGTCGCGCCTTGCGTCTGCCACGCAGCGCCCTGTATCGCGACCGCGCCGCGCGCCACATCTGCCTGTTGCCGCCCCCTGTCGCGACAGCACCAGCGAGGCGGCCTCCGCTGGCGCTGTCGGAACTGGAGCGCCGCGTCGTACTTGACGTGCTCAACAGCCCGCGCTTCGCCAATTGCGCGCCTGCAGCCATCCACGCCCAGTTGCTCGACGAAGGGCGCTATGTGGCCTCGGTACGCACCATGTATCGCTTGCTGCAGGGCTGCGCCGCCGTGCGCGAGCGGCGCAACCAACTACGCCATCCAGAGTACGCCAAGCCCGAGCTGCTGGCCGTGGTGCCCAATCAAGTCTGGAGCTGGGACATCACGAAACTGAAGGGGCCGGTCAGAGGAACCTGTTTCCATCTGTACGTCATACTCGACATCTTCAGCCGCTACGTCGTCGGCTGGATGGTGGCCGAGCAGGAAACCGCCGAATTGGCCGAGCAACTCATCGCCGACACCGCCGCTAAGGAATGCATCTCGCCGGGCGCGCTGACGTTGCATGCCGACCGAGGCAGCAGCATGCGCTCTAAGCCAGTGGCCACGCTGCTGTCCGATCTGGGCATCGCCAAGTCGCACAGCAGGCCCTACGTCTCCGACGACAACCCGTACTCGGAGGCGCAGTTCAAGACCATGAAGTACCAGCCCGGATTCCCAGCACGTTTTGGCTCGCTGGCTGACGCGCGCGCTCACTGCGCCACGTTCTTCACTTGGTACAACCAGCAGCATCGCCATTCCGGCATCGGAATGATGACGCCCGAGAGCGTCCACACCGGTCGCGCGATCGAAGTACGCAAGCAACGACAAGCCACTCTGGCAGATGCATTCCAGCGCACGCCGAACCGTTTCAAACACCGCATGCCGCAGCCGCAGAAGCTACCAACGGCAGCATGGATTAACCCACCGGCGATGGAGACGAAAGCTGCCTGAGATCCGAGATTTAGACTCTCACCAATTCAACCAGGTGTTTCAAAATCATTGACACGCTCCGCCCGGACCATAATAAAGTGATGCGACCGGGCTTGAAAGGGAAGGTGCCGCCGCCGTACGAGGAGGGCAAGAGGATATTCCTGCAAGTGCTCCAGTCTCTTCGGACGAAAGATCAATTGTGAAAGATGCTAAAAGTGGCCTATCCTCCGCTCGACCTTTTGTCGGACATTTGTGACATTCCGCAAGTTTCAGCTTATAGCGGGCTAGGAGTTAGTTTTCCGTTAAAGTAGAACGCAACAGGATCATATCCTTTCTTGCTCGCGACTGCCCCGGGATCAGAGGCTGGGACTAGCTTAACAAGCATCTCGAAATTTAACGTTTGAGCGGCCGAAATGAAGTGCACCTATTTGATTTTAACCGCCGCCATTTCAGCGGTTGTTAGGGAGGCGCTGATCAATTGACGATTTCAGCGGGTTCCCGAAATTTGGAGGAATCGACCTCGCCGAAGAATCGCGACGCGCTTTTTCGGTGCCGTTTCTGCCGGGTTTTCAACGAAATTGCAGTATTCCTTGCGCCTTTCGGCACTCAGGACACTCTTCGGGTTTCAGTGATCGTAAATCGCCGGCCGGCCAGCACCAGATTGGCGAAGCCGAACAGTGTGAACAACTGGGCGGTGTTCTTCGCCAAGCCACGGTAGCGCGTCTTCCGATGACGGAACAGGTTCTTGATGACATGAAATGGATGCTCGACTTTCGCGCGCACGCTCGCCTTGAGATGCTCAAGCTTTTCGGTCATGCGGCCGAGCTTGTTCTTCGGCAGCGCCTTGCGTTTGGCGCGCTTCATCGCCACGTGCCAGGTCACCGGTTTGCCGATGTTCTCGGCCCGCTTTTCAACGCCCTGATAACCGGCGTCGCCAAAGGCCGCCACTTCATCGCCGTGCAGCAGAGCGTGTGCTTGCGTCACATCGGAGACATTGCCAGCGGTGCCCACGACGGTATGCACAAGGCCCGATGCAGCGTCAACGCCGATGTGCGCTTTCATCCCGAAATGCCAGTCATTGCCCTTCTTCGATTGGTGCATTTCCGGGTCGCGCTCGCCGTCTTTGTTTTTGGTCGACGGTGGCGCGGCAATCAAGGTGGCATCCACAATGGTCCCTTCGCGCATCATCAATCCTTTGGCCGCCAGGTGCGCGTTGATCGCTTCGAAGATCTTCTGCGTCAGCCCCTTTGCTTCGAGCAAGTGGCGAAACTTGAGCAGCGTCGTCGCGTCCGGTGCGCTCTCGCGATTGAGGTCTATACCAACAAAAGCGCGGATCGCCTGGCTGTCGTAAATGGCGTCCTCAATACCCTCATCGGACAGACCAAAACACTGCTGGGCCACATACATGCGCAGCATGCGCGCCAAGCCGATCGGCGGACGGCCTGCACCAGTCACCTTCGGATAGTGCGGCTCGATCAGCTTATGCAGCTTGCCCCACGGCGTCGCCACGTCGATCTCAGCGAGGAAGCGGTCGCGGCGCGTCAGCTTCTTCTTAGCGGCGTACTCAAGGTCGGAAAAGCTCTTTTGCATGATCGATGGCGGCGCGGTGAAAGTACCGGTATTGTCTCAGGTCTGGCTGACGATGGAAACGTCCGCGCTTGAATTAATCAGCGTCTCCTTAGCGGATGCGATGCCAAAACAACGCCGGCCACTGAAAAACGCGTAGCCTCCGTGCCGCAACTTGCAGCCCATGGGCCAACGGTATCCATTGACGGCCCGGTTTTTGCGGTTAATGGAAAAAGGGTCTGGCTCGGCGAAAAACTGGATCGTTGGAAGGCTACGCTTCCCGGGGAAGCACGTTGCATAATGGGTGATCGCGTGATTACTTTGTGCATCTGGGACGAGCTTGGGATTTCAGTGGGGACTGGTGAATTCGACAAGTCCCGTGCCGAATTTATCAACGTTGATTTGGTATTGCCACGAATTGTTTATGGGGCGACGGAGTCAGAATTTATTCCGCGTAAAGCGTTTGCAGGGTCGTTGCGGTTTGACGGCTTCCCTATATCAACGGATACAGAATTCCGTAGTATAGTCAAGAATGTTCCCCGCAGGAGGCAACTGCGGTGTGGTGGTCGCGATTGCTCCAATCCCGGTGGAAATTTCGAGGACGTTGGAATGATTAAACTCCACCTTAGTAGCTCGACGGACCGCGGGACAGTTGAAAACTTGTCTGTCGCATGTGCTGAGTTGGAGCTTTGTGTCGGAATCGCTGCAGCAACGACAAATTGATCGTCCGCCGGCGTCGGGCCGGTCCAGTCTTCGTCTGCCGAGCAGCAGGGAGAAGCTGAGCGCCAGCACATCTTGTCCTGTCTCGATAGCAAACCGTCGCTAACGACTGCCAGGGCGAAAGGCGTTACAGCCATGCGTAATGGTCGGTGTTAAACACAAGGTAGCCGAGGAAAATGCCGAGTTGCGCTCCGACATTCGCGGTCTTTTTGTTGAGATGTCTCTGAATTGGCGGTACGACGAGTCAAAAACGCCAGCGCCGCCAGGTGGATTTAATAACTTAATTTCTCAGCGGAGGCCAACTGTGTTCAAGGCCGAGACAGCAAACGCATGACCTGGTATCGCATTACTTTACTGATTGACAGCATTAATCTCGCTTACTTCTACGCCTTGGCCGTGGTTCTGACCATTTTTGTCGTTTTGCACCGGAAAAACCCGCTCCTGGTACCGCGCGCTTTGGCATTGACTGGCTGGTATGGGCTTATGTTAATGGCTGCTCCAATGCTTGGCTTTTGTTTTTGGTATAACTTTAGCCACCGATCGGACCATGAGGTAATCGCCATCGTAGTCCGATTTATTTCATTTGTACCAGTGTTAGCATGTGCCTTAATTGCCCTGTTCAGGTATCCGGTCCGAAGAAATTTGCAGCCATAACCGCTTCTAGCTACCAGCCCCCTGCAAGTCCCGGCGGTCCCACACGGGCTGATGGAATTGCCGATCGTTGCGTGGTGGGATTGCAATTAAGCTCAACAATATTTATTATCCAAACGGCAAAGGACGGTAATCCCCCCATTAATGATGGGCGCCAAAAGTAGAGGCTATGCGGCGAGGGCCAATTTCTGAATCGGAGTGATGCCGCCAAGGGCCATGTGTGGCCGGTCATGATTGTAAGTCCATAACCAGTGCGTGGCAAAGTCTTGAATCTCATCAAGGGAATCGAACAAATGATGTGCCAGCCAGTCGTAGCGTACAGTGCGGTTGTAGCGCTCGACGTAAGCGTTTTGCTGCGGCTGTCCAGGCTGGATGAACGCAATCTCGATGTCATGCTTGGCGGCCCACATCTTGGTCGTCTCGCTGATGTATTCGGGACCGTTGTCGCAACGGATAATGCGGGGCTTGCCACGCCATTCGATCAGTTGATTCAGTGACCGTACGATGCGCTCCGATGGCAGCGAGAAATCGACGTCGATGATCAAGCCTTCACGGTTGAAGTCGTCGATGACGTTGAACAGACGAATGCTGCGCCCATCGGCAAGCTGGTCGTGCATGAAGTCCATCGACCAGGTCTGGTTGATCGCCGTGGGCACCGCTAGAGGCAGGGGCTTCTCACGCACCAGGCGCTGACGCGGTTTGATGCGCAGATTGAGTTCCAACTCACGGTAGATGCGGTAGACGCGCTTGTGGTTCCATTTGAAGCCCTTCACGTTGCGCAGGTACAGGAAGCTTAGGCCGAAGCCCCAGTTGCGCTGGTTGTTCGTCAGGCGAATCAACCAATCGGCAATGGCCTCGTTCTCGGCATTGAGCTTGGCTTGGTAGCGGAAGCAGGTCTGGCTGATGCCAAAGGCTAGGCACGCCGCCCTGATGCTCACCCGTCCAGCGTCAACGAAGCTGCGCGCCATCTCCCGTCGGCGAGATGGCGCTACCACTTTTTTGCGAGGGCCTCGGCCACGATCTCTGCCTTGAGGCGCTCTTCGGCATACATTTTCTTGAGCCGACGGTTCTCTTCTTCGAGCTCCTTCATGCGGGCCATCAGCGAGGCGTCCATGCCGCCGAACTTGGAGCGCCATTTGTAGAACGTGGCCGCGCTCATGCCGTGTTCACGGCACAGCTCTGGAATGGGCGAGCCACCTTCGGCCTGTTTCAGGATGGCGATGATCTGGCTGTCGGTAAAGCGGGAAGTCTTCATGCAGAACTTTCAAATGCTAAGTTAGAAAATTCTACTTTTAAATGCGATCATTTGCTGGGGGGATTACCGGACGTCTTCCCATGACTTTTGAAAAAAACCGCATTCTCTCACTTCGCCTGTTGGGAATCGCAATAGCTGCTTTTATTTTTGTAAAGTTTTTCTCGGGCAGCATCGCAGGATCTTGCCGCAATGCTGGGTGCGTTGGTGTGGCTGCTGGCACTGCAGTTGTTGGTTTCGGGATTGGGTTCCTATTGATGGCAACCGCCACTTTCTATGCCGTACGAAGTTATTCTCGGATCGAGGGGCGGCGGTCCAGCCTGCGGGTTCTGGAACTATGGGGGTTCTGGCTACTTACGCTGTTGATGTTCATGATGACATTGGGCTCTTTCAGATTTTAAGGCGCTGACCATGCGAACCCCTATTGTCGAACATTTGCCGCTGTCGCGCTCATGGGGGACCCTTCAGAGACGGTCATAAAGTTCCACGAAGCGATGCAGAGCTCCGATGGAGCATGGGATAGTGGCCCAGCGTTGTGGGATTCGACCAAAATGATCCAGATGGTGATTTCAATAGAAACGTTCCACAAGCCGCATTGCAAAACTCGTCAGTGGGATAGGTAAATGCCTTTACGAATCAATCGAATCACTCGCCCTATTGCACTTCTCTTGTTGTTTGCCAGTGTGGCACCAGGTTGTGGCAGCCAAAACGGGCGCTTCAATGCGACTATCGTGGGCTACAACCACACCAGCATCCCAATCGCCGAATTCACACTCAAGGTCGACCAGGGCGACGCCGTCAGTGGGATGTCATTGCTGGAGCATTCCGGTGGAGGAGGATTTGTTTGTTGTGTCGAAGTTCCCCGTAAATGGCACAACAATATGAATATAACCGTAAATATCACGGAGCTGGTGGATGGCATGGAGCGCGAACGCGTAGTAATGGCCCCCGTTCCAAAGTATGACAGCGACAACATGAATATTTTGAACATCCATTTTTTGCGCGGGGGACATGTCAAAATTTTTCTCTACGGGGCGACCGCAAACAGCAAAAATTATCCTCTTCAGGGTGAAGAAGCGGAATTGGGCGGCCCAGACTAATCCCGAATATCAGCCTCAACCATAGACAAGATGACACATCTTTACCAAGGTGGGCCAATCCGCTTCGATGGCAAACGTGGCGACTTAATCTGATGGTGCTCAGGTATGGCAGTAAGAACATATTCAATGTGAACATTCATTTCTTGCCTGGAGGAGAGGTCAAACTATTTGTGCTGGTAGTACTATAAGCGGCAAGAATTACCCACTTCAAGGCGCAGAGGCGGAGTTGGGAGGCTGACATCCGCCTGGTTCAACAAGCGTTAGGCCGCTTTACAGCACCCGTCAATGAATAAAAGTCGGACCCGGCGCGCAGCAATGAAAGTCAAGCATCGCAACAATAACGGCCTCGCTCGTCAAGGAAGCATCGACATGAAAGAATCAACCAAAGCAATCGTGACCGGCCACAGCAAGGGCCTGGGCGAAGCCATCGCTCTCAACCTGCTCTCACGCGGCATCCCTGTCCTTGGCCTGGCGCGCCATGCCTCTTCTGCCTTGACGCAGCAGTATCCATCACTGTGCGTACAGAATCGCATCGATCTGGCAAATCCCGCGGCCATGCTGGAATGGCTCAATAGCGGCGAGCTGGAATCGTTCGTCAGCGATTGCGCCACCGTGCTACTGGTGAATAACGCCGGAACCGTACAGCCAGTCGGCTCCTTGCACCAGCAAGCGCCCGCTGATGTGGCGGCAGCCGTGTCGCTCAACGTCACTGCGCCGCTGATGCTGGCCGCCGCCGTATCCCAGGCCACGCCTGGCAGCGAGCGCCGCATCCTGCACGTGTCCAGTGGCGCGGCCCGCAGTGCCTATCCCGGCTGGAGTGTCTACTGCGCCACCAAGTCCGCCCTGGACCACCACGCGCGCGCCGTCCAGATGGATGCGGAAGAGGGCACCCGCATCTGCAGCCTGGCGCCTGGCATCATTGATACTGGCATGCAGGCAGCGATCCGCGCAACGCCGGACGACATTTTCCCCCTGCGCCAACGGTTCCTGGACCTACACCGGCAAGGCCAGCTGGTGGCACCTGCCGACTGCGCCGCCCAGCTGGTCAGCTATCTGCTGGCCGACACGTTCGGCGGCAAAGCGGTGGACGACCTGCGCCACACCTGACAGCTGCCGGCATCAGGGACGATAGACCCGCACATAATCGACCTCCATCCGCACCGGGAAGATCGCATCGTCCACCGGCCCGCCCAGGTCCCCGCCCAGCGCGATATTGAGGATCAGGTACTGCGGTCCCGTGAATGGCCACTTGCGCACATCGCCATCCTTCGGGTTCGCGAACTGGAAGTAGTACTTGTCGTCGACACCAATGACGATCTGATGTTCGTCCCACTTGAGCTGGTAGTTGTGAAAGGCGTCGCAGGCATCCGGCACGGTGGTGGTCGCGCCTTTCTGCGTGCCCAGCGTGTGGTTGTATGCGGCGGTATGCACGGTGCCCAGCACTTCGCCCTTCTTCTGGCCCACGTGTTCCATGATGTCTACTTCGCCCTGCAGCGGCCAGTCGCCACTTTTACCGAGCATCCAGATCGCCGGCCAGGTACCGAAGCCGCAGGGCAGCTTGGCGCGAATCTCGAAAAAGCCATACGTCCATTCCGCCTTGCCGCGCGTGAGCATCCGTGACGAGGTATAGGCCTGCCGGCCGTAGTCAGGTGCACTGGCCAGCTTTTCCTTGAGGGCCGTGATAATTAGCCGGCCGTCGGCCACGCGGGCATTCTCGGCCCGGTCGCGTGAGTAGTATTGAAGTTCATTGTTGTACCAGCCAAGCTTGTTGCGGCTGGTGTCGTAGTCCCATTTGCTCGCATCGGGCAAGCCATCGATATTGAATTCGTCGGCCCATGCCAGCTTCCATCCCGCCGGCACGCCGCCGGGCGGGATGGCCGGTGTGGGCGCTGGCGTCGCTGGCGGCGGCATGGCAACCGCCCCGGGTCCGGCGCTACCCCCGCCGCAGGCGGCAAGGCCGCACAGTCCAATGAAAAGCATATGCAGTGTTGTACGTGTCATGTCATCTTTCTGGATTGGTGCCGGCCTTGCAGTGGGCGGCGATAAAGTCGGCCTGGGTCGGCATGGCGTGGACGCAGCGGGCGATCACCTGCTCCACATTATTAAGGTAGGCGTGCACCTCAGCTTCAGGGCGCAGTTGGGCAAAAGGATGGTAGGCGCGCGGCATCACGCCCTGGCCAATCATCACCTGCAGCCAGCTCATTTCCGTGAACAGTTCGTCCTGCTCGCGGTAGATACGCCCGCTGCTGGAAAACAGGTCGATCTTGCGCTGCAGGCTGTCCGGAATGGCCATGTTGCTGCAGTAGCGCCAGAACTCAGAGTCATCGCGCCGCGTCACCTTGTAGTGCAGGATCAGAAAATCGCGAATGAATTCGTATTCCACGTTTGTCTGGCGGTTATATTCGGCGATATCAACGGGATCGAAACCGCCATGTGGAAAAAAGCTCGCAATGCGCGAGATAGCCGTCTGGATCAGGTGAATGCTGGTCGATTCGAGCGGCTCCAGGAAACCACTCGACAGGCCCACCGCGATGCAATTGCGATTCCAGAACCGCTTGCGGCGGCCAGTCTGGAAGCGCAAATGGCGTGGCTCGGCCAGCGCCGCACCGTCAAGGTTGTCCATCAGGATGCCGGTAGCCTGATCCTGCTCCATGAAGCCGCTGCTGTACACGTGGCCATTGCCGGTGCGATGCTGCAGGGGGATGCGCCACTGCCAGCCGGCAGCGTGGGCCGTGGAGCGCGTCAGGGGCAGCAGCGGCCCGGCCGATTCGCAGGGAACCGCAATGGCCCGATCGCAGGGCAGCCAGTGCGACCAGTCTTCGTATCCCGACTTGAGCGTCTGCTCGATCAGGATCCCGCGCATGCCGGAACAGTCGATAAAGAAATCGCCTTCAATACGCGCGCCGTTCTGCATGACGAGTGCCTCGATGAAGCCATCCGGTTCGCGCTGGAGCACCTGTTCGATCTTGCCTTCTGTGCGTACCACGCCCATGTTTTCGGCATGGCTGCGCAAAAAGCGCGCATATAACCCGGCGTCAAAGTGAAACGCATGCACCAGGTCCTGCATGGGGGAGCCGGCCATCTCGGGTCGCGCACGCATGAATTTGCCGGCGCGGGGAGCCGCCGTGTTCATGGAATAGGCTTCCAATTTGCTGGCTTTGCCTAAAGCTGCCATGCGCAGCCAGAAGTGGTGGAAGGGCAGGGCGTCCCCAGGCTGGCCAACCCGGCCAAAGCCGTGGATGAAACGTTCGCCAACCGCGCCCCAGTTGACAAATTCAATCCCCAGCTTGAAGGTGCCCTGGGTGGCGCGCACGAATGCATCCTCGTCGATGCCGAGGGCCTGGTTAAATTCGTTGATGTGGGGGATGGTCGCTTCGCCCACGCCGATAGTGCCGATGTCTTCCGACTCCACCAGCTCGATGCGGCATGCAGGGCCCAGCAGCTTTGACAGGGCGGCCGCGGTCATCCAGCCGGCAGTGCCGCCGCCGGCAATGACGATACGGCGAACAGGTTCAAGGGCCATGCGCATTGTCTCCTGTGTTAGAGCACAGTGCGCGGGACGGAAAAGCCGCCCCGCGCACGGCATCCGTCAGAACTTGTAATTGGCGCCGATGACAACTGAGCGCCCAAAGTAGTAACGGTAGTTCGGCAGCAGCATCGACTTGTCCGGCGCATTGTCGCCCGGCGTGACCCGGTTTTGCGTGGAGCGGTCAAAGACGTTATACACCTGCAGCAGCAGCGACAGACCCTTGTAGGTCCCATCCTGGAACTCGTAGCCCAGCTGCGCATCGGCCACGCGGTCGGCATCTTCTTCGCGCGTGGTGGCGGTCAGGAAGATGTCACGCTTGGTGGCGGTGAAAGCGGAGCGATAGCGCTGGCTAAAGCGCGCCGAAAAGCCTGCCCGCTCGTAGTACACGGTGGCGCTGCCGGAAGTGCCGGACAGGCCATTGAGCTTGATCTCGTCACCTTTCTTGTCATACAGCGCGCTATTGAGCTTGGAGGCACTCACGACCACGCCGAAGCCGTCCAGCATTGGATGGACCATGCCGCCTTCCAGCGCACCGGCCAGTTCAATACCTGTCAGCTTGCCGCCTTCGCCGTTGGCTGGCCGTTCCACGGGGCCGAACTGCTGCACCACGACTTCTGGCGGGACGTTGGGCGGACGTGGAATGTTGGAGTTATCGCGCGCCACCGTCTCCGTGAACACATAGCTGTCCAGGTTCTTGCGGAACGCAGCGAGCGACACGTAGCTGCGCTTGCCGAAGTATTTTTCAAGCGACAGATCAATCGATTTCGCGCGCCATGGCTCGAGCTCGGGATTGCCCGAATAGGCGGTGCGCCACTTGCCCTGGTCGGGGCCCTCTTCGATAATCACGGTCGGGGTGCTGGAGCCGGCACGCATGTCAACGATGTTTGGCCGCGCCAGCGTCTTGGCCAGGCCAAAGCGGGCAATCCAGTTGCGCGGCAGTTCGCCCACCAGGTTCAGGCTTGGCAGGAAATCGGTATAACTGGCGCCACCGCTGCGCGCAAACAGCTGGTTGATGTCGGGGGTGGCGTTGTTGCCACGGTATTCCCAGCCGGTCGAATTCTGCTCGGTCTTGATCGCCTGCAGACCCACGTTGCCGCGCAGCGGGATGCCCATGACTTCGGATTCGATATCGAGCTTGCCGAAGGCAGTGAGCACCTTTTCGTGGACGCCGGAGTCGTTGTCCACTTTTTGTGCGAACAGGGTCTGCTGGGTGACGGTGCCGGCGCTCACCAGCGACGGAACGTCGTAGCGGATCAGGCCCGGAATGCCGGCCCACGACATGTCGATTGGCGCGCGCAGGGCACTGGCGGGGATATCGCGGATGTAGTTGCCGTTGGCGTCGCGCTGCATGAGCAGGCGCGTTTCATTCTTGGCCACGTCCTTGTCGCGCCTGGTCAGGTTGACGCCGGCGCTGAAGTTGCTGAAGAAGCCGTCCAGGCGCCGATTGAACGAAATGCGCGCCGATTTGAGTTCGTCGCGGATCTTCGGGTTGCGGATGGCACCGGTGTAAGCATCCTGGTCGCCCACGAAGTCAAAGCCCTGCTGGTCACCCAGCTTGACGATGGCGGGGTTGGACAGGTAGTCGCTTTGCTGCGGGGTCCAGGTCTGGCGCCCGCCATCGACCGGTACATGCCAGCTGAAGGCGCCGTAGGCCCAGCTCTGGGTCGCGCTGTCATAGGGCGCCGCGTAGGCTTCGTTATAGCTTTCATTGCGGTCGCTGCGCGACATGCTCACGTCGGCCACAGCCTGCCAGGCGTCGTTCAGGCGCAGGGCGGTATTCCAGCCCAGGGCCTTGATGCTGTCCTTGCGGCGCGTGTCGAAGTTGCCGGTGGTGACGGGCATCTTGTCCGCCGTTGCGCTTGTCGTGAACGTATTTTGGCCCACCTGGGTCAAACCAAGATTGGACAGATTCGGCGACACACCGCCGCCCCAGGTGGCGAACATGCTCGACAAGAACTTGCCGCCGACTTCGTGGGTGTCAAAGCGCGAGTAGTACAGGTCCAGCTGGCTGTGCAGGTCGCGGTTGGGCTTGTATTCCAGCACTGCCATGAGGCCGTCGCGGGTGTTGCGCTTGGTGGACGATGTCGCGGTCCAGAACATGGGGAGCATCGAGTTGCCCGTCAAGCCTTCGGCGTAGGGATGCTTCGATGGGGCGTTGCCCGTGACGGGCAGACCGTAGGGCGAAAAATCGCCGTACATTACCAGCTCGGTTTGCTTGACATTGGTGGCCACGTCTAGCCGGGCGAAACCGGCGGCAATGCCGAAGGTGTTGTTCATGAACTGGTCGACATACGACAGGCTGAAACGCTTGCCAATGGGGGAGGCCACGCCGTCCACCAGGTTGCCGTTGGAATTCTTTTCGCCGCGCAGGTTGACGGACATCTGGCGGCCGCGCGTGTCGAGCGGCTTGCGGGCGCGCAGGTCGATGGTGCCCGACAAGCCCTGGCCAATCAGGGTGCCGTCCGGCGTCTTGTAGACCAGGGCCGATCCGATCAGCTCGGAGGGGAACTGGTCATACTCCACCGTGCGCGCGTCGTTGGAGCTGACAATCTCGCGGCCATTGAGGAGCGAGCCGGAAAACTCCGGCGACAGCCCGCGAATGGAAATGACATCCACGCGCCCGTCCGGGCCCCGCTGGCCGGTCACGCCCGGCAGGCGCGAGAGCGACTCGGCAATGCTGGCGTCGGGCAGCTTGCCCAGTTCTTCCGCCGACACCACTTCCACGATGGAATCGGAATTGCGCTTGGTAGCGACGGAGTCTTCAATACTGCGCCGAATGCCGGTCACCACGACAGTAGTGGTCGCGTTGCTTGCCTGCGCCTCGGTGGCGGTTTCCTGGGCCTGGGCGCTGCCGCCGGTGACGAGCAGGCATGCGCAGGCGGCCGCAATCGGACTGAGTCTGAAATGCGGGCGCACAGCGGCGCGAGAATCAATAGCTGTGCTGGATTTGTTCATGTTCTCTCCATGTAAATGTCGCTGGCAAGGCGCCGCGGACGGGACGTATGGAAGCGTTTCCATAATGTATTTTCGCAAAGATACACCAAAAGATCAGGACTGCCAACAAGAGTTTGGAAACGTTCCCACAGAGTGCAAAAATGCAACAACGGATGCTGCATGTGCACAATGCGGTCTGAGGAAGAAAAGCGCCGGAGGACCGCGCAGGCAGGGGCGGCAGGGAGAAAAAAAGAATAGCCCGCGAGAGCGGGCTATCCGTACTGCACGGTGCTGGTGAGGCACCGCTTACAGGGCCGGCATCACCCGGCCCAGGAGGAAAGTCTACCTGGAGCGCGATCCCGAACCGCCGGCGTTGTTACCGCCGGAAGACTGATTGCCGCCGGACTTGGCGCCGGCACCGGCGCCGGAATCGCTTTGCTTGCTGCCGGCGCCGGCCGAACCGCGCGAACCGCTATTGGCGCCGCTCTGCTGATTGCCGCCGCTGTGGCTGCGTTTGCCGGCTTCGCGTGCCTCTTCCGGGGTGAACTCGTGGGCATTGCCGGATGCGTGCGCTGCGCGCCCGCCTTCGGCAGCAATTTCGCGCTGACGCTGCGGATCCATGGAGGCGAAACCGCGAGTGGACGTATTGCCGCTCTGGTTGTCGCCGCCCTGGTTGCCACCGCGGTTACCGCTGTTGCCGCCGGACTGGTTATTGCCCTTGTTACCGCCTTGATTGTTGCCGCCCTGATTGTTAGCCATAATCGTTCTCCTATTGATATTTTTGTTGATACTCACGCGAACATGCGGTGTCGGAACCGACACGTGGCGATTCCGAGTGTCTCCATAGTAGGCGAGCGCCAGAGCCAGTTGAGTCGGCCGGAAAGCAGTACTCATGTAGGAATAGATAACGCGTTTGTCCGCGCTTCAACCTACAACATTTAGGGCCAGCAATGATTGAAAAAAGAAAGTGTTTCAGGTAGATATTACGCATGCAAGGGGCGCGCCCGGACTGCGTGGATCCGCACTGACCAGGTCACGCCGATGGCGAGCAAGGCCATTGCGGCAAGTTCCAGCATGCGCGGCCATCGCTGCGCGTGGATGAAGCCATACAACAGGGCAAACATGGTTTCGAACAGGATCAGCTGGCCGGACAGGGTAACCGGAACGCGGCGGCTGGCAATGTTCCACAAATGGTTACCAATCACCGAGGCGCCAAGCGCGAGCAGGGTGTTGGTGACCCAGAATAGGGTCCAGTCGCGGCCGCTCGCGGCGCCCGCTGCACCGGTAATATCCCCATGCCAGATGGCCATGCCTGCCAGGCTCATGACGAGGGCAATGGCGCCGCTGGCCAGGCCGTACAGCGCCGACCATTCGGCACTGGTGAAATGCGGCGTACGTTTGAGGTAGCGCGCATTGTCGACCGTGTACCAGCTCCAGCACAGCAAGGCCCCGGTCGCGCATGCGATCCCGAGCACGGTACGGGCCGGGTCTGCGGCGGCGCCGCGCGCGGCATGCAACACGTCCACATTAATGCAGGCAATGCCGGCGCCCACTACCAGCAGGGGGCCGGCCAGGGCGCGCACGTGCACCGCACCCTGGTCATTGCGGCCAAGCAGTGTAACGGCGATGGGCAGCACGCCGATGATCAGCGAAGTGGCACTGACGCCGGCCAGCGTGACGCCCATGGCCAGCAGGATGTAGTACACGATATTGCCGGCCATGGCGTGACGCACCAGTGCGGCGTAGTCGCTGCGCCCGAGGCGCGCGGCCAGCTTGCCCAGGCGCGGCAGCATCAGGCCCAGCGCGATGGCGCCATACGCAATGTAGCGTCCCAGCGCCAGTTCCACCGGCGAGAAGGCAGGAAGCATCCTGGGCACGATGAACACCATGCCCCACATCGCCCCGGCCAGCAGGCCGCACAGCACACCCATCCTCATAACTTGTCCCCTTGTCGCACCGGCGCCAGTGTCGCATGTTGTTAAGCGAAATCTTTTTATTAAATCATTGAAAATGTGTCGTTGACACTGAAAAACAATGAGTGATATATTTTGTCATCAATTGGGAGCGTTTCCAATCATTGGGAAGAACGCACTGATTGGGCCTGCCAGGTGGGATAATCCTGTGCCGGTGCGCGGCAGCAAGAACAATAACGACAAAAACAAACGACAAAATTGGGAGACGCGATGTTGCAACTGAATACCAAGCGCACATTCATCAGCCTGGCCGTGGCCAGCGCCTGCAGTCTGGGCAGCACGTCTGCCCATGCGCAGACGGCAAGCCCGCCGGCACCGGGCGATGCCGCCAGCGGCGAAGAATACGTTCCCGAGATCAAGGTCACGGCGACCCGCTATTCAACCTCGCTGCTCAAGACCCCGATCGCGGTGACGGCCTTCAGCCAGGACAGCCTGTCACGCATGGGCGTGACCAGCGCCAAGGACCTGGCCAATGAAATCCCGAACGTCAATATCCAGCAGACGGGCGACTCGGCGGTGCAGATCACCATTCGCGGCATCACCTCGTCCAACACCACCGAAATCGGCGACCCCGCGGTCGGCTTCCATATCGACGGCCTGTACTCGCCGCGGCCCCAGGGCGCGCAGGCACTGATGTTCGACGTGGAGCAGGTGGAAGTGCTGCGCGGCCCGCAAGGCACCTTGTTTGGACGGAACTCGACGGGCGGCAGTGTCAATGTCATCTCTTCCAAGCCCGACTTCAACGGCAATTACGGCAAGGCGGAAATCGACCTTGGCAACTACAACAAGAAGCAGATCAACGTCATCCAGAATATCGCGGTCAATGACAAGCTGGCCGTGCGCGCCGCCTTTACGCGCGTGGTACGCGATGGCTATGCCAACCAGATGCAGGACATGCGCGAGGCGAACGACCCGGCGCGCGGCTGGATCCCGGACGGCATTCCCGACGTGGACCAGCGCTGGAATACGCCGGTCAACAAGCAGGACTTCTACACCAACCAGGACTCGTATGCGGCCCGCCTGGCCGCGCGCGTGCGCGCCACGCCCGACCTGACCCTGAACGCGGCCTTTGAACTGTTCCAGGACAGCAGCGCCGGCGGCACCAGCTTTGCCGACTGCGAGCAGCGCGCCGGCACCCGCTACGCCTGCACCGGCGGCGAATTCGACCTCTTGATCAATGTGCCGGGCAAGACCGACATGTCGATCAAATCGCTGCGCGGCGGCGCCAGCTGGAACGTCAACCAGCATACCAGCCTTGACTACAATTTCATGGTGGCAGACCAGCGCCGCTTTCAGATCTACGACGCCGACAAGGGGCTGACCGCCGCGCTGCCATTCCAGATCAGCGCCGACTATCCGAACCGTCCGGATGCGAACAACTGGGGTACCTGGCCGCTCGATGACCGCTACCAGGCCACCTGGGATTCCAAGTACATCTCCACCGTGCAGGAACTGCAGCTCAAGCAGCAGTTCAATACCTTGCAGTACGTGGCCGGCCTGTTCTGGATGCACGAAAAGAACCAGATCAATTACGAGGTGGTGGATTTTTTCCGCAAGCCGCATGCACTGGCTTCGGGCGCCTTCTACGCCCAGCCGAACCGCCAGGTCGATGCCAAGGCGGTCTTCGCCCAGGCCGACTGGCGCTTTATGCCTACCTGGGTTGCCACAGCGGGGGCGCGCTACAGCATTGACAGCAAGACCGACAAGGATGGTTTGAACCTGGGCGGCTGGTGGGGCCAGAAGGAGTTCTACCGCGGCACCTACGACCCCGGCACGCCGAATACGCCGGGCTACCGCATCCCGCAAGGCTACGACCTGGGCCCGCGCGTGGGCGGCAGCTTCGAGGCCTACGAACTGTATGGCAAGCCATCACCCAACGACCATTCGGAAGAATGGAAAAAGGTCACGTGGCGCCTTGGCCTGCAAAAGCAGGTCACGGAAAACCAGATGGCCTACACGGCACTGTCCACCGGCTACAAGGCAGGCGGATTTGGCGACCGGGTCGACAGCTGCGGGGGCCACACCTGCCTCGATGGCAAGCCGGGCGTGGAGACCTTCCTCCCCTACAAGCCGGAACTGGTAACGAATCTGGAGTTCGGCTACAAGGGCAAGTTCATGGATAACCGACTGAGTCTGTCGGCAGTGGCGTTTGCCATGCGTTACCAGGACCAGCAGCTGACCGGTACCTATTTCGTCACCAAGTACCTGCCGCCGGATGGCCAGCCTTGCGCTGCCGATCAGCCCAAGTGCGACGTGTATGAGACCTGGCGCACGATCAACGTGGGGAACACCCGCATTTCGGGCCTGGAGGTGGAGTGGGACTACAAGCCGTGGAAGGGCGCCAGGATTGGCGGCGCTTTCTCCAACCTGAATACCTCGATCCGCGACTACGGGGCCTACAGCGACGATTACCTGTGCGAGGAGCGTATCGAATTCGATCAGGAGCGCTGCCCGGCGCCGTTCGCAGGTCCCGGTCCCGACAGCGGCAAGCGCCTGTACGACGTGACCGGCAACCGCCTGCCGAACGCGCCCAAGTACACCTTCATGCTGCATGGCTCGCAGGCGTTCAACCTGGCCAACGGCATGAAGATCACGCCGTACGTGAAGGTGAACTGGCGCGACAAGGCGTACTTCGACGTGCGCAATGACGAATTCCGCCACATTGGCCGCTTCCAGAAGGCGTATGCGGTGGGCGACGCCTCGATCCGGCTCGATGCCAGCGAAGGCAACTGGCATGCGGAAGCCTATGTACGTAATATCAGCGACAAGCGCGCGAAAAACTGGGGTGGCAGCGGCCTGGGCGCCCAGATGATCGCCAGCTACATCGAGCCGCGCATGTTCGGCCTGCGCGTGGGCGTCAACTACTAAGCTTATCTGCCTGTTCGCGGCCTGCATGGCGCGCTGGCCGATGAGGTCTTGCCTGGCAGCGGACCCCATCGGCCTTTTTTGCATGGACTGCGAGGGGAGTCAATGAAGGACAAGCACATTCGCCAGGTCGTGATCGTGGGCGGCGGCACCGCCGGCTGGATGACGGCCGCCGCACTGGCGGCGCTGCTGCCGGGGCTCTACAGCTACCGGCTGATCGAATCGGATGCCATCTCCACCATTGGCGTGGGCGAGGCCACCATTCCCAGCATCCGCAACTTCAATCTGCACCTGGGGATTGACGAAAACGACTTCCTGCGCGCCACGCAAGGCACTTTCAAGCTGGGAATCGAATTCGTCAACTGGGGCAAGCTGGGCCACAACTATATCCACGGCTTCGGCTCGGTGGGGCGCGACCAGCCTACCGCCAACTTCTTCCATTACTGGCTCAAGATGCAGCAGATGGGCCATGCCACCAGCCTGGAACCGTATGCCATCAACACCGTGGCCGCGCGCCTGGGGAAGTTTAGCCGGGGCCGTCCCGACCTGCCCAATTCGCCGCTGGCCGACATGTCGTATGCCTTCCATTTTGACGCCGGGCTGTACGCGCGCTACCTGCGCAGCTACAGCGAGGCCCGCGGCGTGCGCCGCACGGAAGGGCGCATTGTCGGCACGGCGTTGCGCGCCAGCGACGGCTTCATCGAGGCCGTGGTCATGGAAAACGGTGAGCGCATCGCGGGCGACTTTTTCATTGACTGTTCCGGCATGGCGGGCCTGCTGATCGAGCAGGCGCTGCACACGGGCTACGAGGACTGGAGTCATTGGCTGCCGTGCGACCGCGCCATTGCTGTGCCGTGCGAGTCGCATGGCCCGATGCCCGCGCTCACCCGCGCGACTGCGCATGCCGCAGGCTGGCAGTGGCGCATTCCGCTGCAGCACCGCACCGGCAACGGTCACGTGTTTTCCAGCCGCTTCATGCAGGCCGGCGCCGCCGAGGAGATCCTCATGGCCAACCTCGATGGCAAGCCGTTGGCCGCACCGCGCCTGCTTACCTTCACCACCGGCAAACGCAGGAAGTTCTGGAACCGGAACTGCGTGGCCATCGGCCTGGCCGGTGGCTTCATGGAGCCGCTCGAGTCAACCAGCATCCACCTGGTCAAGACGGCGCTCATGCGCCTGATCAGCTTTTTCCCCGACCGCGCCTTTGAGCAGGCCGATATCGACACCTTCAATCGCCTGTGCGACAAAGAGTACGAGCAGATCCGCGACTTCCTGATCTGCCACTACAAGGTCAGTGGGCGCGACGATTCCGATTTCTGGCGCTATGTGCGCGACATGGCCGTGCCGGAGACGCTGCAGCGCAAGCTCGACCTGTTCGCCAGCCGCGGGCGCATCGTGCGCGAGAACGAGGAGCTGTTCCCGGAAGACAGCTGGCTGCAGGTGATGCACGGGCAGGGCATGCGCCCGCGTTCATACAACCCGGTGGTGGACCAGCGCGCGCCCGAAGATATCGCCGACTTCCTCAACAGCACCGCGGCGGTGATCCGCAAATGCGTCGATGCCATGCCGGGCCACGAAGCGTTCATTGCCGCCCACTGCCGCGCGGGCGTCAAGCAGGCAGCCTAGTGTCCTGAATTGCAGATTCGTTGAATAAATATGACGAGAATCGCCCCGATCCTGCGTCGCAAATGCGCGCAAGGCCTCGGCCTTGCTGTGCTTTGCTCCTTGACTCGGGCCGATTTCGTCACATTTATTATTCAACGAACTAGCAATTCAGGACACTAGCGCCGCGCTGTCGAACGGGTGGGGCACGCCGGCAGAGGCGAATGCGCATGCGGCAGCTGCGCGTTGACACCCAAATTCATTGGATGATATAGTCAAACCCATCATTTGGAAAGCCTTCCAAAATACGCCGGCACAGACCTGCAATCTCAGGAGACGCGATGTACACAGTAGCAAAGTTGGCGGGAGCGGCGCTGCTGGCCGCCGCCTGCACGGCAGCCCACGCCGGCAATCCCCGGCCCGAAGTGATCCATTGGTGGACGTCGAGCAGCGAAGCGGCGGCCGTGCGCACGATTGCGGACGCTTATCGCAAGCAGGGCGGCGTGTGGAGCGATTCGGCCATTGCCGGCGCCGACCAGGCGCGCGCGGTGGCCATCAACCGGATCGTCGGCGGAAACCCGCCCATGGCGGCCCAGTTCAACACCACCAAGCAGTTCACCGACCTGGTGGAACAGGGCATGCTCAATAATGTGGACGACGTGGCCGCGCGCGAAGGCTGGGACAAGTTCCTGCCCGCGCCGATCCTCAATGTCATTCGCGTCAATGGCCATTACTATGCGGTGCCGGTCAACATCCACATGCAGGCCTGGATGTGGTATTCCAAGGCCGCGTTCCAGAAAGCGGGCATCAGCAAGGAGCCGGCCAGCGTGGACGAACTGTTCGCCGCGCTCGACAAGCTCAAGGCGGCAAAGATCATCCCGCTGGCCCATGGCGGCCAGGCGTGGCAGGAAAACATCCTGTTCCTGTCGATGCTGGCGCATGTGGGCGGGACCGACCTGTATCTGAAAGTGCTGCGCGAGCGTGACCCGGCAGCGATCAATTCGCCCGCCTTCCGCAAGGTGCTCACCACCTTCAAGCGCCTGCAATCGTATGTCGATCCGGGTGCACCGGGGCGCAACTGGAACGATGCCACGGCGCTCGTCATCAGCGGCAAGGCAGGCATGCAGATCATGGGCGACTGGGCCAAGGGAGAATTTGCGGCCGCCCGCATGACGGCGGGGAAGGAATACGGCTGCATCGCGGGCTTCAATGCCAGCTCGCCCTACCTGATCCAGGGTGACGCCTTTGTGTTTCCCAAGACCGGCAACGCGCAGCAGATCAAGTACCAGAAGCTGCTGGCCAGTACCATCGTGGCGCCAGCCACGCAGGTGTCATTCAACAAGCTCAAAGGATCGATTCCGATCCGGGGCGACGTTGACGCGAGCAGCATGGACCATTGCGCCAGGATCGGCATGCAGATCATGAAGGACCGCACGCGTCACGTGGGCATTGGCGAGGTGTATCTGACGCCGGACCAGAACGGCGCCATGCAGGATGTGCTCACCGCCTTCTGGAACACGCGCATGCCGGTCGAAAAAGCCCAGAAAGGAATCGCCGCCGCGCTCAGGAACGAGCAGTGAGGGCGCCGTGAACGAGCCGATCGGCGACATTGTCATTGTCGGCGGCGGCACCGCGGGCTGGATGACGGCGGCGGCGCTGTCGCGCTTGCTGCCGGCGGGCCACCGGATTCGCCTGGTCGAATCGGACCAGATTTCCACCATCGGCGTGGGCGAGGCGACCATTCCCAGCATCCGCGCCTTCAATCACATGCTGGGGCTGGACGAAGACACGTTCATGCGCAACACCCAGGCCACATTCAAGCTCGGTATCGAGTTTGTGAACTGGGGCCGCGAAGGCGACTCCTACATCCACGGCTTCGGCCAGATTGGCCGCGACCAGGCCGTGGCCAGGTTCTACCAGTACTGGCTCAAGATGTACCAGGCGGGCGAGGCCGACGAGCTGGGCGCGTTTTCCATCAACACCCTGGCGCCGCGCCACGACAAGTTCATGCGCCCGCCCACAGACATGCCCAATTCCCCGCTGGCCGACATCGCCTACGCATTTCATTTCGACGCCGGCCTGTACGCGCGCTACCTGCGCGGCATCAGCGAAGAGCAGGGCGTGGTGCGGGTGGAAGGGCGCATTGTGGGCACCCGCCTGCGCCAGGGCGACGGCTTCATTGAAGCGGTGGTCATGGAACACGGCGAGCACATTGCGGGCGACCTGTTCATCGACTGTTCCGGCCTGGCCGGCCTGCTCATTGAACAGGCGCTGCATACCGGCTTTGAAGACTGGCGCCACTGGCTGCCGGCCGACAGTGCCATTGCCGTGCCCTGCGCCGGCAGAGCGGCCCTGGCACCCTACACGCGCGCCACTGCGCGCAAGAGCGGCTGGCAGTGGCGCATTCCCTTGCAGCACCGCACCGGCAACGGCCATGTCTTTTCCAGCCAGTTCATGAGTGCCGACGAAGCCCGGTCGATCCTGATGGCCAGCCTGGACGGGGAGGCGCTGGCCGAGCCGCGCCTGATCCGCTTTACCACCGGCAAGCGCAAAAAGGCATGGAACCGCAACTGCGTCGCCATTGGCCTGGCGGGCGGCTTCGTGGAGCCGCTCGAATCGACCAGCATCCACATGGTGCAGACGGCGATCATGCGCCTGGTGAGCTGCTTTCCGGACCGTGGTTTTGCCCAGGCCGATATTGACCTGTTCAACGCCCAGAGCGACGAAGAGTATGAGCGCATCCGCGACTTTCTCATCATGCATTACCACCTCAACGCGCGCGCCGGGCAGCCGTTGTGGGACTACTGCCGCAGCATGGAGGTGCCCGAGACGGTGCGCGAGCGCATTGCCCTGTACCAGGGCCATGGCCGCATTTTTCGCAAGGGCGATGAGCTGTTTGCCGATGCCAGCTGGCTGCAGGTGATGCACGGGCAGGGCTTGCGCGCCAGTGGCTACCACCCGCTGGTGGACCAGCGCAGCAAGGAAGATATCGCCGCCTTTCTGGAGGCAGTGCGCAAGACGATCGCGGCCTGCGTGGCGGCCATGCCGGGCCACGCCGAATACGTTGGCGCGATGTGCCGCGCGCCGCTGCGCTGAAGGCACAGCCGGCGCTTGTCGCGCTGCGCTCCTTTGCAGTATCCTGTCTCCTTTGATGACGGACGAAAGATCAACCAGGTGGCAACCCTAAAAGATGTAGCGCAGCTGGCCGGCGTGGGACTTGGGACAGCCTCGCGCGTCGTGAGCGGCAAGGGCGCGGTCTCGCCCAAGACGCTTGAGCGCGTGCGCAAGGCAATCGCTGAACTGGACTTCCAGCCCTCGCATGCCGCGCGCTCGCTCATGTCGGGCAATTCGCAAATGGTCGGGGTCTATATTCCCTTCCTGTCCGGTACCTTCTATACCCCCATCCTGCAGCTCATTTATGCCGAATTGCGCGCTGCCGGCCTGAACATGGTGGTGGGCTTCGGCACCGGTGGCCTGGACCAGCGCAAGCAGGCGGTGGAAGGCATTGAATTTTTGCACCAGCGCGGCTGCGACGGGGTGCTGGTCATGAGTACGGCCCTGCTGCAGGAAGATATCGCGGCCCTGGGCCCGCGCGCTGCCCGCATGGTGCTGCTCAATCACCGCCTCGATGGCATGGCAGAGCGCTGCTTCACGATCGACCATACGCTCGGTGGCCGGATGGCCGCGCGCACGCTGATCGACAACAAGCACCGCAAGATCGCCGTGATTGCCGGCCCGGACGAAGCGGCCGACAACCTGGAACGGGTGCAGGGCTTCATGGACGAACTGGCCAGCGCCGGCATTGATCCCGCCAAGGTATGGTGCGTGAAGAGCGATTTTTCGCCAGACGGCGGCTGGCAGTCGGCCGCGCAGCTGCTGGCGTCCGGCCACGATTTCACGGCCGTGTTTTGCGCCAATGACGAGATGGCGGTCGGGGCGCTGTCGTACTTCCAGCAGGCCGGGATCAATGTGCCGGGCGACGTGTCGGTGCTCGGCTACGACGACACCCACACGGCCGAATTCACGGCGCCGCGCCTGAGCTCCGTGCGCATGCCCTGGACCGAGATGACCTTGAATGGGCTGAACTGCCTGCTCAATAGTTGCTACGGCATGGATCGCCCATGCAATCATGACACGGTGGTCAGCGTGACCCAGCGTGCGTCGGTGGCAAAAGCCAAGGCCAGGTCCGCGCGCGCCAGATAAGTTCCCACCCCTCAAAAAACCGCCCTCGGCCATGCATGGGCGGTTTTTTTTGTGGTAAAGTGGAAGCGATTCCAATTTAGTGGCAGGCAACTTCCACCCTTGATGACGCGCCCATGACCAATTACCCATCCGCTCTTCGCACTCCCTTGTCCCGCGCCGACTTTGGCCCCGGCTTCCAGTGGGGCTGTTCCACGTCGTCATTTCAGATCGAAGGAGGCGCGCAGGCAGGCGGACGGGTGCCGTCGATCTGGGATACCTTTTGCGAGCAGCCCGGCGTGATCCGGGACGGCTCCGATGGCAAGGTCGCGTGCGACCATTATCACCGCTGGCCGGAGGACATGGACCTGGGCAAGGCAATGGGCTTGAACGCCTACCGCTTTTCCATTTCCTGGCCGCGCATAATGAGCGCGCCGGGGGCGGCGCCCAACGAGGAGGGCCTGCAGTTCTATTCGGACTTGATTGACGGGGTGCTCGCACGCGGGCTGGTGCCGTGGGTGACCTTGTACCACTGGGACTTGCCGCAATACCTGCAGGATGCGGGCGGCTGGAGCAGCCGCGACACCGTGGCTGCCTTTGTCCACTACGCCGATGTGGTGACGCGCCGCCTGGGCAGCCGCGTCAAGCACTGGATCACGCATAACGAGCCATGGTGCACGGCGATTCACGGCAACTTCGACGGCATGCATGCCCCGGGCCTCAAGAGCCTGCCCACGGCGCTGCAGGTGTGCCACCATGTGCTGCTCTCGCACGGGCTGGCGGTACCGGTGATCCGCGCCAACGTGCCCGGGGCCAGGGTCGGTATTGCCCTGAGCCTGCATCCGGTCATGCCCGCCAGCGACACGCCGCAGGACCTGGAAGCAGTGGCGCGCCATGACGCCTTTCGCAACCGCTGGTTTCTCGACCCCTTGTATGGCCGCGGTTTTCCGGCCGACACGCTGGCATTGATGGGCGACGCTGCCCCCGTCATGCAGCCGGGCGACGTGGAAGCGATCGCCGTGCCGACCGACTTTTTGGGCGTGAACTATTATTTTCCCGAAGTGGTGCGGCACGATCCGGCCGGTGGCTTTCTGGCCACCCGTGTGATCCATCCGGAAGGACGCGAGCGCACCGACTTTGGCTGGGAAGTGGCGCCGCAGGGCATGACCGACCTGCTGCTGCGCATTGCGCGCGACTACCAGCCGGGCGAAATGTATGTGACGGAGAATGGCTCGTCGTATGATGATGTGGTGCAGGCCGATGGCAGCATCGAGGACCACGCGCGCCGGCATTACCTGGTGCGCCATCTGCAGGCCGTGCGCACGGCGCAGGAACAGGGGGTGCCGGTCAAGGGGTACTTCGCCTGGAGCCTGCTCGACAACTTCGAATGGTCGGAAGGCTACCTGCGCCGCTTTGGCCTGGCCTACGTGGATTTTGCCACCCAGCGGCGCACCCTGAAGCTGAGCGGCCAGTGGTACCGCGACTTCCTGCACGGCGCCGCCTGACGGGCGCTGGCTACACGGCGTGCCACACCTGGGCCAGGCCGGCCAGGTGCACGGCGCCAAGGCCGATGCAGATGAGGGAACTCCACACCAGGAAGGGCGTGGCCTGGTGCCGGGCGAACAGCAGCAGCGGCACCACGGCCAGGCCGCGCAGCAGGTAGACGGCGGTGATCCCGACCAGCGCCGCCTTGAGCTGCGGCAGGGGCGCAATCACGCCCGCCCCGGCCAGGGCATACGCCGACCAGGTGGCCAGGACCAGTGCAATGAACGCCGTCACCACGGCCGGGTAGACCCGGCCTGCGGCATCGGCCCTGGCCATGCTGTCGCCGGCGCCGAAAAAGCGGTACCAGGGCGCGCCGCCGACGATGATCCCCACATGGAGCAGGGCGGCGATCGCGCTCAGGATGGCCGCAACCACCAGTGGCAGGTTATAGTGCGTGGGCATGATGGCAGTGTCCGGTCGGGTTGCACGATGTGCATGCGGCCATGCCCATGCAGCTCCCACATGCTAGCAAAAAGTCAAGCATCGCGCTGGCGCTATGTCTTCCTGAAAATGAGTTCCTGCATGCGCTGGAGCTTGGGATAGACCAGCGGCACGGTCAGCATGGTGCTGCCGATGGCCATCAGCAGCAGGGCGGTGAAGGTGTCGCTGGTAATGATCTCTTTGTCGAGCAAAATATTGCAAAAGATGATCATGATGAGGGCCTTGGTCTGCAACAGCCAGCCGATGATCGATGCCTCGCCCTTTTGCCACCCGAGGATGCGGCCAGCCATGTGGGCGGCCGCCAGTTTGCCGGCGACCGAGGCGACCAGCAGGACGGCGGCGGCCAGGAACACGGCGCTGCCGCCCACGGACCAGTTGGTGCGCAGACCGGTACTGAGGAAGAACACGGGCATGATGGTCAGCAGCACGTGGTGGCGCAGCAAGTCCATCTTTTTCTGGTCGAACCAGTGAGCATCCATGACGGCACCGGCCAGGAAGGCGCCGACCATGTAGTGCAGGCCGGCCCAGTCGGCGGCCAGGCCGCAGATGGCAAGCCAGATCAGTGCCGCGAACCAGCGGTCCGGTTCCTGCATCCTGACCATCAGCTTTCTGAATGCCCAGGCGGCCACGATGAACACGAGCAGGAAGGCGCCCTGGCGTCCCACGCGCGTCCAGTCCAGCAAGATCAGCGCCAGTACGCCCCAGATGGCAATATCGTCCAGGCTTGCGTAGCGCAGGATGCGCTGGCCAATGGGCTGGCGCAGCACGTCTAGCTTTTCCATCAGCAAAATCAGGATGGGCAGTGCGGTCACGGCGCAGGCCATGCCGATGCCCAGGATGAATTGCCAGGTCTGGGCCTGGGGGCCGATCCACCCGCTGTAGAGCAACATGCCCATGGCGGCCAGGCAGCCGCTGGCCAGCGGCACGCCCAGGGCCAGCGAGGAAGTGACCAGGGTTTCGCGGCGGTGTTCCCAGGCCGACACCAGATCGAGTTCGATGCCTGCGATCATGACAAAGATCATCACTGCCCACCAGGCAATGCCATTGAGGGTCTGGATGACGGCGGGATTGAACACGAAGCTGTAATACTCGGGAAAGGCCGCGCCCATGACGCCGGGGCCAAGCAGGATGCCGGTGATGATCTGCACCACCACCAGCGGCGCGTAATAATCGGTGCGGCCCACGCGCCAGATCAGGTAGGGAACCGTGAAAATGAGCAACATCGCAATGAGGAATATTTCGGTGGTACTCATCGCATGCATGGCACATCCCTGAAGTTGAATCGAGAGATTATAGCCAAATACTCAAGGTCTGGAATCGCTTCCTTGTTTGCATGGGGAATCTAGTGTTGTCGCCCTACTGAGGCTGGCGCCGCGTGAGGGCCTGTTCAAGCTGCGCATCGCGCCGGTAGATGTCGGGCGAGAAAATGGCCTGGCCGTCGCGGCCGGCAATCGCGGTGGCATAGAACAGCACCACGGGAATGGTGGTCTTGAGGCTGACCGTCTTGCTCGGGGTGCCAGGCGTCATGGCATGGGCGATGGCCTGTTCCGTCCATTCGGGCTTGTCGGCCAGGACGAATTTGGCCAGCGCATGCGGCTGTTCCACCCGGATACAGCCATGGCTCAGGTCGCGCCGGGTACGCTTGAACAGCTCGCGCGCCGAGGTCGAGTGCAGGTAGATATTGTCCGGGTTGGGCATGGCAAACTTGACGGCGCCCAGGGCATTGATGGGCCCTGGGCGCTGGCGGATGCGATAGGCGCCGCTGCGCGCAGCGGCCAGCGTTGCCGCGTCGATGTGCTGGGTGGGGGCGCCTCCCTTCACGGGCACGAGCTCCATATTGTTTTGCACCAGGTACTGGCTGTTGCTGGCCATCTTGGGAAGCAGTTCGCCGCGCGCGATGCTGGGCGGGACGTTCCAGTAGGGGTTAAATTCCAGGTAGCGCATATGGCCCACGAACAGCGGGGTCTGGGTCTTGACGGCGGTGCCGACGATGACCCGCATTTCCAGCGGTGGCGGGCCGCCCGTGACGCCATTGCTGATCGCCCACAGCCGGTAGGCCGGCAAGTTGACGGCCACCACGGGACCGGCGGAAAAATCGGGCAGCCAGCGCAGGCGCTCCAGCGTCAGCTCGAGCTGGCGCACGCGCGTGGCCAGGGGCGTATTCAGGGCGCCGATGGTGTCGCGCCCGAGCACGCCGTCGTCGAGCAAGCCATGGCGTGCCTGGAAGCGCTTGACGGCCGCGGCCAGCTCGGCGCTGTAGACGGTGTCCGGCCCGGCCGGGGCAGCGTGGCCCAGGTCGCCCAGGCGCTGCAGCTGCGCGCGCAGCAAGTGCGCCTCGGCGTACGCATCGCCACTGTCCACCCGGGCTCCCTTGTCGAGCGGGGTCAGGGTGATGGCGGGCTGCCTTGCCAGGGCCCGGTAGGCCGCCAGGGCCTGCTTGATGAACTGATACAGCGCAATGCGCGGTTCGGCGCGCGCGCCTGCCGTGGTCAAGTTGTCCTGGGCAATGGCCTGGCGCAGCTGCTCGACCGGATCGAACTGTTTCAGGCGCGGATCGGCGCCGGCCGTATGGTATTCCGAGCGCACCCGGCCGACCCGCAGATCGGCCAGGAAGTGCAGCATGGCCCGGGTAAGGGCGACATCGAAGCTGGCATCGTCCGGCGTGGCGGCGCGCAGGCGCTGTTCCAGCACGGCGGCCTGATAATCGGACGGGGCCAGGCCCTGGCTGTCGGCGCCCTGCAGCAGGGCAACGGCGGCCGCGGCCCTGGCGGGGCCGTGTTCCAGCCACACAGGGGTAAACGCGCGGGGCGCGTAAAAGCGTTCCAGCCAGTCGCGTTCGTCATATGGACGCTCGGCACGCGGCGCAGCCTGGCGCGCCCCGGCGGCCAGGCTGCGGATGTCGTCGGCAGGGGCGGCGCGCGCCGTGGGCACGGTCAAGGCAAGGAGCGCACTGACGGCCAGCGCAACAAAAGGTGAAAGGCGGGTAGGCATGGGAATGGAAATTGGGCGGCAGGCAAAGCAGCAGTGTAGGACCTGATTGCATGTAAAGCAATGACGCCACGGCGATGTCGGCTGCGCACCACGGGAACTTTGACGCGAACAGGCTGGTCATATGGACAATCTCCGGGGCGTTTCCATGGACCATGCTGAGCAGGGCACGACACAACGGCTATCCGCGTTTATCCGCGGTAATCTCGACGCCATCCTGACGGCGTGGGATGATTTTGCCCGGAGCCTGGCCTCGGGCCGCCATGTGGATGCGGCCGCCCTGCGCGACCATGCCGGTGGCATGCTGCGCACCATCGCCGACGACCTAGACAACGCCGAAACCGTCGAGGAGCAGCACGACAAAGCGCAGGGCAGGGGGGCGCGCACGGGGCTCGAGAGCCAGGCCGCGCAACACGGTGCAGCGCGCGTGGCCAGCGGCTTCACGTTTGACGAAACCTTGTCGGAGTTCCGCGCCTTGCGTGCCAGTGTGCTGCACCTGTGGGCCAAGGCCAATGGCCAGGCCGCGTACATGCCGCTGGACGACACGGTGCGCTTCAATGAAGCCATCGACGAAGCCCTCACCGGCTCCATGGAGCGCTACGCGCTCGATAAGGCCGAAGCGATGCGCCAGTTCGACACGCTGCTGTCATCGTCGCCGGACTTGCAATGCATTCTCAGCCCGGAAGGCCGGTTCACCTATCTCAACAAGACCTTGGCGCAACTGTTCGCCCGTGAGGCGGAGCAAGCCGTGGGCAAGCAGCTGGGCGAACTGTGCCCGGCGCTGGCGGCGTCGCTGGAGCGCGACCTGGCGCAGGCACTGACGTCGCAGGCGCCGGTGCGCGGCGAAATCCGCTGTTCGGCCCAGCCTGGTCCTGCCGTCACCTATCGCTACGTCCTCATGCCAGTCATCAATCAGAACGGGGAAGTTGCGTCGGTGACGGTCACAGCGCGCAACATTTCGGAACTGAAGGCATCGGAAGACAAGATCTTGCGCTATGCCTACTACGACTCGCTCACCGACCTGCCTAACCGTATGCTGTTTCGCGACCGGCTGGAGCAGGAAGTGCGGCACGCGGGGCGCACCGGGCGCAAGATCGCCGTGCTGTATATCGACCTGGACGGCTTCAAGGAAGTCAACGACCGGTTTGGCCACCAGGCCGGCGACAAGGTATTGCAGGAAGCGGCGCGCCGCATCAGCGGCCAGGTGCGCGTGAGCGACACGGTGGCGCGCCTGGGCGGCGACGAATTTACCGTGATCCTGACCGAGGTGGGCAAGGTGAGTTATATCGATGCCCTGGTGCAGGACATTCTCAGGGCACTGGCGCAGCCCTTCGAGATCGATGGCCACCAGGCCAATATTTCCGGGAGCATCGGCGTGGCCCTGTTTCCAGACGACGGCAGCGGTCCGGAAGACTTGATCCGCAATGCCGACCAGGCCATGTTCGCAGCCAAAAAAAGCGGCCGCAACGGCCACAGCTTTTTTACGCAGACCATGCGCGATTCGGCATGGGCGCGCCAGTGCGTGCTGCACCAGCTGCGCCACGCGGTTGCCGATGAGCAGTTGCGGGTGCATTACCAGCCCATCGTCAGCATGGCAACGGGCGCCATCGTCAAGGCTGAAGCGCTGGTGCGCTGGCAGCATCCGGAATGCGGGCTGGTGCTGCCTGACGCGTTCATCGGCCTGGCAGAGGAGTCTGGCTTGATCGGCGCCATCGATGCCTGGGTGCTGGAGCAGGCGCTGGGGCGGGCGCATGCCTGGAGCGCCATGCTGGGGACGCCGTTCCAGGTCAGTGTCAACAAGTCGCCCAGTGACTTCATGGTACGCACCGGACCGGGCCAGAGCGACGATCTTGCACGGCTGTTGCAAGCCGGCAGCACCGTGGCGGTCGAAATCACGGAAGGGGTCATGCTGAGCGACTCGCCGGGCGTGCGCGCCAAGCTCAGGCAAATGCACGATGCCGGCGTCAAGCTCACCATTGATGACTTCGGGATTGGTTACTCCTCCATGGCCTACCTGAAAAAGTTCAAGGTGGACTTTCTCAAGATCGACAAATCGTTCGTGCGCGACATGATGGAAAGCGTGGAAAGCCGCGTGTTTGCCGAAACCATCGTGCTCATGGCGCACCGGCTGGGCCTGGAGGTGATTGCGGAAGGGGTGGAAACGCCCGAGCAGCGTGACTGGCTCAAGGCTGCAGGCTGCGACTTTGCCCAGGGCTTTCTGTATTCCGAGGCAAGGGACGTGCCAGGCTTTGAAGCCTTGCTGGGCGCCGGGCGCTGACCGCATCGGTGGCATTTTGTGGCGGGCGACGTGCCAATTTGTCTCCTTTGCACCAAAACTGTGCCTTTTTGAGTACATACGTGACATTGTTTCCATGTTAATGTTTCTAGTTCGGAAATGGAACGCCGACATGCTCCCTGTGCGCGGGGAACCGGAAAAAGTTCCCTACAAGACCAAACGGAAACAGAATGTCATCTTCGAAAACTTTGCTTGTTATGCTCGCTGCGGGCTTTGCCAGCCATGCGCTTGCGCAGTCATCCGCACCCCCCGCAGCCGCGCTGGTGGCGGCCAAATCCGCGCCGGTACAGATCGGCTCGGTCGACACCGTGCTCAAAGGCTTTGCCAACCAGCATGCCAATAGCCGCAGCATGTTTGTGCAATCGATGAGCGGCAAGACAGTGGGCGCCACGCTGCGCGATTATTTTGAAAAAGACGGAGCGGTGTCGATGACCGGTACGGCCATTGACACGCCCAACTCGCTGTTTGTCCTGAAAGGCAACCGGAAAAAAGTTTACGGCTATCTGCTGAAATACGACAGCATGCAAGCGTTCGAATACACGAGCGACCGGCAGGGCAAGGTGTGGCTGACGGAAGTGGACATCAAGAAGATCGTGCCCGATTTTGATCCCGATTTTCGTGACACCCGCACCCAGGCCATGATGGCCTCGGTTTCGCACCCGGTGTACAGCCCCATGGCCCTGCGCCAGGCGCGCCACATCGGGCGCTACCAGAATGAAGACGTGACGCAGCTGCAAAGCAAGCCCGGCAGCCCTTACGTGTTTTACCTGAACATATCGGCCGTGATGAGCGGCAGCACGCCGCTTAATGGCGTGACCAAGGAAAACATGTTCCGCGCCTGGCAGGCGGTAGCCGACCAGTACTCGATGTTGAACATGAACGTCACGACCAGCCGCGCCGTGTACGACGCGGCGCGCAGTGCCAACGTCATGCGCACTGGCATTATCAATTTTATCAATGGAGACGGCCGCTCGTATGCGCCGCTGCATTCGTTCGGAACCACGGCCGCGGGCACCCTGTTCCGCAATCCATCGTCGGGATTCGACTATGGCTATGGCATCGGCATGACGGGCGCCCACGAAGTGGGCCACCAGATGGGCATGAACCATGACCGCGGCGGCAGTGGCGGCGAATACTTTGAAGGCATTGCCGCTTACCAGTGGGGTCCCATCATGGGCAACTACTGGATGGGCGGCAGCTGGGCCAACCAGCTGTTTACGTGGAGCCGGGGCGAGTACAGCACGGCCAGCAACTTTGAAGACGACCTGCGCATCATGACCGTGGAAGAAGCGGTGCCCTACGTGGCCGACGATATTCCCACCTCGCGCGCCATGCTGTTCGATGCCGGCGGCGCCATCAGCCCCACGCGCAACTTTGGCCAGATCGAGCGCACCGGCGACGCCGATACCTTTACCTTTTCCACCACCGGCACCAGCACGTTGAACCTGCGGGTCGATCCGCTGGAATACCTGCGCATGCTCGATGTGGAGGCGACGATCTACAATGCGGCCAATGCAGTGGTGGCGCGCAGCAATCTGGCCGTGAACCGTTCGGCTCAGTTCAGCAATCTGTCGCTTCCGGCAGGGAACTATCGCCTGGTCATCCGCGGCGGCGCAGAAGGCACGCCGGCCAATGGCTTTTCCAACTATTCCTCGCTGGGATTCTATGGCATGCAGGGTACCCTCACCGGCGCCATCGGCAGTACCTATCCGCAGCTGGCCAATGGCGCGGCGCTGGGCGGGCAGGGCGCCGCCACCGGCAGCTGGAAGTACTACACGATCGACGTGCCGGCAGGCTACTCGCAGGTGCGCTTCACCGTCAGTGGTGCCAACGGCGACGCCGATCTGTTTGCCCGCCTGGGTGCGACCCCGACCGGCTCTACCTACAACTGCAAGTCCGATGGCCCTACCAGCGTGGAAAGCTGCACCCTGAGTGCCCCTGCCGCAGGGCGCTATTACGTGGGTGTGTATGCCTACTCGACGTTTTCAAATCTGAGCGTCAGCGCCAGCTACCAGTAACAGGAACTGGCTAGCGCCTTTGTCTTGCTGATTCGTTGCCTCTGCCCCCTGCGGGTGGAGGTTGCGAGGTCGGGCCGCGCGCAATCGTTTCATGCAGGATGCCAAGATTTGTCTTGTGGAAGTTGGTGTTGCGAACGACAATCACCACCGAATGTTGAATCAGGAGTTTCGGTGAAGATGATTGTGAGCTTGGCGGGAATGATGGTGGCGGCTTGCTTCGTATTGAATGCGCATGCCGCCTCCGCCTACCGGGTGGTTGGTGTGTCCGACGGTGACACGCTCACTGCGCTGGGGAAGGGGCGCGAGCGCGTCAAATGCCGCCTGTACGGCATCGATGCGCCCGAAAAAAAGCAGGCGTACGGCCAGGCATCCAAGGCCTCGCTGGCCGCGCTGGCGTTCGGCCGCAGTGCCATGATCGATGTGGTGGGGCGCGACCGCTATGGCCGCTCGCTGTGCAAGGTGGCGGTCAATGGCCTGGACGTGAACCGCGAGCAGATCGCCCGCGGCATGGCTTGGATGTACCGGCGCTATGCCAGGGACGCTAACTACAGTGATGCCGAGATGGCGGCCCAGGCCCATCGCCGGGGAGTATGGGGCGACAGCGACCCCGTGGCGCCATGGGATTTCAGGCGTAGCCGGCATGGCCGATTTTAAGCACGTGGCTGCGTCCGCACCGCAATCAGCATGACATTTTGCATATGGTTGCGGTGAATACGCTACAGGTTGGCTTTGTACCTTGTGCTGTTAGTTGGCTGGGGTACATGCGTATAGCGAAGTTGGCATCGGTACGCCACTGACAGGAAGTGTGCGGAGACAGGGCATGCAGTCCGCCCTTGCTTTCCAGGCGTTAGGCTTCGGCTCAACGCGCACGAAAACAGCTCAGCGTCGGCCAGCGGTGTACGGTGACGAGCGTGCAGGTAGACGTCGGAGTGACGAAGGCGACGCCTTGCACTAAACGGATTGAAACAGGGGGGCTGACATGGCGAGTGTGTAGGCAGCTGGTCACCTCATGATGTGCGCCGAAGTGTCCGGAGCACCCGACGCCTCGCACCAGACTGCCTGACACCAGACACTCGTCGATCATGCGTCCAAGCCACACGGACGGGGACCGACGCAAACGCGAAGTCAGCTACGTCATGCTGCTGTGCGCGGGTTTTGCGAGATGAAATGAAGCGGCCAGCAAGTCCTGCAGGCAGGGCGAGCGCCGTTCGCTTGCCGCGCGTTATCTACTTTCGCCAGATTAACAGGCCAGCTTCGATGTCCTAGAGATCCACCGCTCCCTGGGCTCGTTTTTGCTCGTTTTTTCCCCCGGTCAATTACTGATGAACCGTTCCCGCCGCGCCTTGGGATCGACGTGAATCAAACGGGCGGCGGTTCGGTTCTTTGGTGCATGCCGTTCTGCGGCCAAAATGGCGGCTGGCAGGTCGGGTCAACGCTTGCCATTCGTGCGCTTCTTTCTACTCATCACTGTCCCAGGCGGGGTGTGTTAAGGATTTACCGCTCCTTGGTCTCGTTTATGCTCGTGCCGTTACTTGTACTGAGCCAATTTCTCCGTGGCCAATTTCACATACCCTGGCAGCGATGTTGCCTGGCGCTGCCATACACTCTTAGCCTGAATCCGCTTTCGCTTCTGGCTCTCCTGATTCGATCCGAAGCAGGGGAACCGGTTGGCGAACTTCCTGTCAAACCAGTGAGGTAACAACGCGACGCCCCATGACGCGAGGAGACGAGCATGTTCGAGACCAAGCAGTTGAATCTCACATCGAAGACCCGCGCTGCCGTCATGCGCTTGCAACGGGCGCGCGGCGACCATCGCAAACCGGAGTGGGTGGTTGAAGATGCCTTCCAGGCGTGGATCGAAAAGATTGCGCGCGAGGATACCGATGTCGCGCAGGCGGAGACGCGCGGCTATCAGTGGAAGAGCTTGTTTTTGCCGGAGGGGACGCGTGTACGTTTCCAGTACAAACGCGAAACATACTATGCCGACGTGCGCGGAGACGCACTTGTCTATAACGGCCGTGCCTATTCGCCACGCCAGTTACTGCTGCATATCACGGGCACGGTTCGCAATGCGTGGCGCGAGCTATGGCTGCGCAGTCCGGGCGATTTCCGTTGGCACCTTGCCGACACGCGCCGCCTCATTCTGCGGCGCGTACCCACCGGGCGCCACCCGCGAGGGGTGGATGTGGCAAGCCATAATGATATGAACCACTATAGATTGCAGGCGCAGCGGGAACGCGCTCCTGTGGCAAGGAACCATGAGCTCATTCCTTGCGACGGTCCGGTCGCCCAGGCAGTGGGGGAGGCAGAGTCGGCGGCTGTTGCAGCAGACGAAGGGGGCGGCACGATGGGCAAGGGGGAGCCGCTTGCTTCCGAAATTGTCGAAGATTGCGCTAATGGCAAACAGGTCGCTAAGGCTCCTGGCGTCGAGAACCTGGACGAAGAATGTAACGCGGGGCTAAGCTCTGGACTCAACTCTCGACTTGACCCTCGACTTGATTCTCGACCTGATTTTCGACCTGATTTTCGACCTGATTTTCGACCGGATGCTCGGCCCGACGCGCGGCGTGACCTAGGCGCTGACTTACGAGGCGACTCACTACACAGCTTACGACCGCGCGATCCACGGGACGATCAAGCCGATGCAGCACTTTGCGAGAATCGTCCCGGCCTGATCGAGGAAGAACTTGACCCGGCCAAATACTTCCTCATGGTGTTCAATCAAGCTGATTCCCCAAGCGCTGCTCCCACCTCGACCGCAGGATGTTCCCCTGACACGCCCGCTCTCGCGGGACGCAACAATCATCTTGGCCATGGCAGGAACAGCAGCTCCACAGAGCCGGGCACCCGTCCCGCGGAGCGGATTCGCCCCGCCAGCTCTGACGCCCTCGACACCGCCGCTAGCCCTTGCTCCGATCCAGATGATTCAGATGATTCAGGATCGTGCGTTCCTCCGTTCCCTCCCGGACTCCCCATAGGGAACCCGCCTTACCGTTACCCCGGTGCGGTCCATGGCGCCTCGCTGCGCGCCATCCTCTACCGCGATGATGTAGTACGGGATGATCAGCCTGATCTGTCGTGCGGCAGCGGCGGTGGCGGACGCGCTCGCGCGGGCAGGTCTGGGCCGCGAGACCGGCGATGGACGGGCTACATGTCGCGATGAACAGTTATTTGAAAAAGGCTTTATCCGCGATTTTTCTTTGGCCCGACAATGAAAAAGCCAGCGTCTCAGCTACACCTTTCCAGCGACCCCTCGGCTGACCGGCCGGCGAATCAAGGAACTGCGATTTCTCAAACCAGTTGTGCCGAGTCCCGCCGTTCTTGATGGATAGCGTGCTCTCAGTTGCCTGCTTACCAATAGCAGATTTCAGCAGCGATAGCGGAACATTCGTCCCACGCGTTTGCGACACCGGGCCAGCGGCATGAGCAGCGCCCGAGAACAAGGGAGAGATCTGGCGCCCCCGGCACGCTCCCCAGGATCAGCGACGCCGAGAATGAGCGATCCAGGAATCAACGACTCAGAGACCATCGACAGGACCAGCGATCCAGACCAGCGATAAAGACCGGGGATCAAGACCAGCGATCCGGACCCGGCGATCAAGACCAGCGATCCGGACCCGGCGATTTAGACCAGCGATCCGGAAACAAAGAGCATGAATTAGCGATCCAGCCCCAGTCAGCACGAACTAGCTATCCAGAATCAGCGGCCCCGAAGCCAGCGGCCCCGATAATCATCCTTCGCGGGCCAATGACTTGCGGCCCTCATCTTTCAAAGACAAAACCACAACAATGGAATCGTAGCGTGTAAGTTTTTTCGCCGAAAATTGTGTCGAACAGGCCATCATGAGTCTACAATTCCTGCGTAGGATTCCAAAAAAGAAACGTTATGATCGGTTAGACGATGAAGGTTCTTCGGCGAAATAACGTGCATTGTGCGGGGACCGGTCCCGCGACCCTGGTGTTCATCCACGGTTTCGGCTGCGACTACACCATGTGGCGCTTCCTGGTTCCGCACTTCGAGCAGCGCTTCCGGGTTGTGCTGTACGATCTGACCGGCTGCGGCGGATCCGACCTGGCCGCTTACGACTTCGACAAGTACGCAACCTTGCACGGCCACGTCTCCGATCTCCTCGAAGTGGTGGAGCGCTACGCCAAGGGCGACGTGGTCCTGGTGGGACACTCGGTGGGTTCCACCATTGCCATGCTTGCCGCCGTGGCGCAGCCGGAACGCTTCGCCGGACAGGTCATGGTCAGCCCCTCGCCGTGCTTCATGAACGATGGCGACTATGTGGGCGGCTTCAACCCCGAAGATATCGACGGCCTGCTCGCGCTCATGAACCGGCACCTCGGTGAATTCACCGCCAAAGTGGCGCCCCTGATCATGGGCGCGCCCGGGCAGCCCGCCCTGCAAGCCGAGCTTGCAAGCCGTTTCGACCGCAACCATCCCGACATCATGCGCCATCTGGGCCGCGTCGTCTTCACTGCCGACCACCGCCAGGACGTGGCCCGATGCCGCATCCCCACCCTGATCTTGCAATGTACCGACGACATGATTGCGCCCATCGAAGTAGGGCAGTACCTGAACGCGCACCTGCCCGACAGCACCTTGCAGATCATTCCCAACGTCGGGCATTGTCCCCACATGAGCGTACCCGGCCCCAGTGGCGACGTGCTCAATGATTTCCTCCTGTCCCTGACCGTACGGGGCGTCCTTCCGGCGGCCGCCTGATCAGAGTTCAGCACACAGCAGCCGCTCGAATTCGCTGGCCGGGACCGCCCGGGAAAACAGGAAGCCCTGGCCAAAGTCGCACTGGCCTTCGATCAGCCATTCCTTTTGCTCGACTGTCTCAATGCCTTCGGCAATGACTTGCAGGCCAAGTTCGTGGGCCATGGCAATGATGGAGCGCACAATGGCCCGGTCGCCCCCATTGCCGCCAATGTCGCGCACAAAGGATTGATCGATCTTGAGAAAGTCGACCGCGAACTTTTTCAAGTAGGCAATGGACGAATAGCCAGTGCCAAAGTCGTCGATGGCCACCTTGATGCCGGCATCATGGTATTGCAAGAGCTTGGCCGACACAATGGGCGAGGCATCGAGCAGCACGCCCTCCGTGATTTCCACCGATACGCTGGTTCCCGTCAATCCCAGTTCGGCCAGGTAGTCAGGCCAACTGACTTCGTTCAAGCGTGAAATGAATTGCACGGGCGACTTGTTGATGCTGACCGTAAATGGCGTACCGAGGCGCCGGCCCCATTCCCGCGCGCACCACGCCGCCTCGCGAAATACCCAGTCGCCAATTTCGCTGATGAGCCCCGTCTCTTCGGCAAAGCCGATAAAGCGCACCGGCTCAATCATGCCCAGCACGGGATGCTCCCAGCGCAGCAGCGCTTCTGCCTTGCTCACCTTGCCCGTGGCCAGGTCGATGATCGGCTGGTAGTGCACCTGCAGCTGGCCCGTGGCCAGCGCCACCCGCAAGTCGCTGATCAGGCGCAGGCGCTCGTTGGCCTCGTGCTGCATGGAGGGCGTGAAATAGCTGAAGTGGTTGCGCCCCTCGTTCTTGACGGCATACATGGCCTGGTCGGCGTTGCGGATCAGGTTTTCCGCATCAGCTGCATCGGCCGGGTACAGGGTCACACCGATGCTGGCCGACAGGTAGACCACTTCGTTGCCGAGGTAGAACGGTTCACCGAGGGCGGCATTGATTTTCTCGGCCACGACATCCACGTGGGGTGCCCCGTCCAGCTCGGCCAGGATGGCCGTGAATTCATCGCCCCCCAGGCGCGCCACCGTATCGGACGAGCGCACGCAGCCGCAAATGCGGCGCGCCGCCTCCACCAGCACCTGGTCGCCGATGGTGTGGCCAAGCAGGTCGTTGGCTTCCTTGAAGCGGTCAAGGTCAATGAACAGCAGGGCCAGGGGCAGCCCGCTGCGCTGGGATTTGCGAATTTCCAGGTCCAGCCGGTCGCGGAACAGGCGCCGGTTGGGCAGGCCGGTCAGCAAGTCATGATTGGCATGGCGCCAGACAATTTCTTCCGAGCGGCGCTTTTCAGCTATGTCGGTCACCGTGCCGATCATGCGCTGCGGCGTATTGCGCCCGTCCACACTGCCCACCACCGTGGCGCGCGTCATGACCCAGCGCCAGCTGTCGGGGGCGTCGTCGGTGGCGACCCGAAATTCACTGCGAAACGACCTTTTTTGGCCAGACAGGCAGGCCCGCAGTTCGGCCCGGATGCTCTCGCGGTCTTCCGGGTGCACGCAGTGGTCGAGAAAGGTGGCCGGGTCTTCCGGATTGTCCTGGTCCAGATGGAAAATTTCCCGCGCGCGCTCGGAATACACCACGTTGCGGGCCACCAGGTCCCAATCCCAGATCCCGTCGCCCGAGCCTTCAATGGCCAGCTTGAGACGCTCATTGCTGAACGCCAGCTCCTGCTGGGCGCGGATGGCTTCGTCAATGTCGACGGCAATGCCCACGTGGCCGGCATAGCTGCCGTCGGGCTTGAACCAGGGCGCGGTCTGCGCTTCCATCCAGTGCCACTGGCCATCGGCAAAGCGCACCCGCATGCGCCGCTGTACAAACTGGTGGGTTTCAATGGCCATGCGGATGGCATGCAGGGTCGGCGCCCGGTCCTGGGGATGGATGACCCAGGCCCAACCCGTGCCGAGCAGGTCGGACGGCGGCGTGCCGAGCAGCGTTTCGTGGCGCGGGTTGAAGTAAATGGCGTGGCCATGCTCGTCAAGCTGCCAGATCAGTGCCGACGATGCTTCGGCCAGCGCGCGAAAGCGCGCTTCGCTGGCCGCCAGCGCATCCTGGGCCCGCCGCCGCTCGGTCAGGTCGACCGTGACGGCCAGGATCACGTGCCCGCCCTGGGGGCCGCGCTGCAGGCGCGTGATGCTGCTGTTGGCCGATACCACGGTGCCGTCGGGACGCACATAGCGCTTGTCCAGCGAGCGCGGCACACCCGTGGCCAGCAATTGCCCCACGTTGAACAAGGTATTGGGCAAATCGTCCGGATGGGTGACCTCGGCTATGCCGCAGGCCAGCAGCGCGTCGCGGCTGCGCCCGAGCATGCGGCACAGCTCTTCATTTACGCGCAGGAAGGCCCCCTCCAGCGAAATGAGCGACAGGCCCACGTGGGCATGGGCAAAGATGGCCGACAGCTGCTGCTCGCTGTCGCGCAGGGCCCGTTCGGTCAGGACCCGGCTGGTGGTATCGAAAAAGATGGCCAGTGCCCCCGCTACCTGCCCATGCTCATCGTGCAGGGGCGAGTAGTTGAGGGTGAACCAGGCTGGCCCCTCGCCGCCATCGCGCTTGACCCAGAACGGCTGGTCGACACAGGTGGAGCCGATCCCGCGCTGGCGCGCCATGCGCATGTGGGGAAAGAAGTTGGGGTTGCCCGGGGCGCAGTCACGCAGCCGGCAGGCGAAGGGCGTCGATTTGCCCAGGCTGTCAACGCGGGTGCAGGCATCATTGCTGATGAGGATATCTTCCTTGCCCCAGGAGAGGATGGCGGGCATGGTCATTTGCAGCACCATGTCAACGGCCGCCTTGAGGCTATGGGACCAGCCTGACAACGAGCCAAGGCTGGTGGCGGACCAGTCATGGGCGCGGATGCGCCCTGCCATTTCCCCGTTGTGCGCAGGCCATGCCATGCTCTCTCCTACGGTTTTCCAGTCCGTTTGACCCCGCCGCGACAAGATTGTTCCATGCACTGTGCTAAGATTTATCCACCCGAATAACGCCTTCAGAAGGGCATCATGCCGCCGCTTGCACGCCATTGTCTCCGCGCCACTGGGTTCATGACAGCATGCGTTCTGGGCATGCCCTGCGCTGCCGCGGGGGCCGCCTTGACGCCTGCCACGGCGCCGGACATCATCAGCGTGGGCGTGTTTACCGTGGCGCCTTATGTGATGGCCGGTCCTGACGGGCCCGAGGGGGCCCTGATCGAATTCTTCGACCGCGAGATCGCTCCCCGCATGGGCGTGCGCTTTCGCTGGGAGCGGCCGACCACCGTGGCCCGGCTCGAACAAAGCCTGATCAGCGGGCGCGTCATGTTCACCCCCATCATGCTGCGCACCAGCAAGCGCGACAAGGCCCGCATCCGCTTTGCCGGCGAAGTCTACATTCGCTTTCATCCCTGCCTGGCCGTGTTGCCCGGCCATCGGCTCGATCAGATTGCCTCGCCAGCCGATTTGGCCGGCATGACGGTGGGCTGGGTGCAGGCCGGCGCCTTGCCCTCGTTCATGCTCGACAAGCGCATCAAGCTCGACCGCATCGGCAGCGTGGACTGGACCCCGGCCAACCTGGAAAAGCTGCGCCTGGGGCGCATCGAGGCGGCCTATTTTTCCAACCACTACACGCCCCAGTACTTCGCCGCCCGCACCGGCATGAAGCTCAAGATCCTCACCCTCCCCACGCGCGGCCTGAGCCTGCAGGGCGCCTTTGCCCCCGGCACGCCCACGGCGCTGCTCGAGCGCTTCCAGCGCGCGGCCGACCAGGCGTTTGCGCACGAGCGCTTCAATGCCTATGTCGACCGGGCCCTGGCTGCCGAACCGGAGCCGGCCGCCACGCCCTGAACGGGCTGCGGTGAGGGCAGGCGGCGCCACTGCGCGTTATAGTTGCGTCATCCATATTCACACACACCATATGAGCGACACGATCGACACCCAGGGCGATGACGACACCCTGCTGCAGGAACTGGCCCTGGAACGCCTTGGCGCGCGCCTGGTCAAGATGGAAGGGCGCGTCTTTGTGCGCCTGGCCGGCGAAGTGGAGGCGGGCGGGCTGGTGGTGCCGTACGACCTGGTCCCGGCCCAGGGCGTGCTGGCCAAGCCGAGCAAGTGGCGCAAACTGGAGCGCGACGCGCGGCGCAGCCTGCTGCTGGAGCGGGTCACGCCGGCCGCCGCAGCCGCCCTGAATGCGAGCGTGGCCGCCTTTGTGGACGATATCTCGGCCCGCTGCGAAGAGCACAACATGGACCCGGTGCTGTTTTTGAGCCAGCTGGCGGAGCTGGAAACGTCGGAGCCGGCCGCCCATGTATTTGAGCGCATCGAACAGCGCCTGGTCCATGCGGTCGAGCGCGAGCAGGAGGAGCGGCATGCGGCCCGCACCAAGGAAAGCATCAACCTGGCCGAGTATCCCGATTCCTTTCACGTGGCACGGCGCATGGCGCGCCGCTTCATTGCCCTGCTGGGCCCGACCAATTCCGGCAAGACCCATCGCGCCATGGAGGCGCTGGCCAGGGCGGACACGGGCGTCTACCTGGCGCCGCTGCGCCTGCTGGCCCTGGAAAACTACGAGCGGCTGCAGCAAGCGCGCCCCGACGGCGAGCCGATCAAGGTCAGCCTGGTCACGGGCGAGGAAAGGCGCATGGTCGAGGGAGGCACCCACGTGGCCAGCACGGTGGAAATGCTCAATACCACCACGCCGGTGGATGTGGCCGTGATCGATGAAATCCAGATGCTGGCCGACCGCGACCGCGGCGCGGCGTGGACGGCGGCCGTGTGCGGGGCGCCGGCCAGGGTGGTGTACCTGGTGGGGGCGCCGGAAGCGCGGCGCGCCATCGAGGCGCTGGCCGAGCGGCTGGAAGTGCCGCTGGAGGTGCATCTGCACAAGCGCATGGGCCCCTTGTCGATGGAAAAGACGGCGGTGCGCAAGCTGCGCAAGCTGCAGCGCGGCGACGCCGTGATTGCCTTTTCCCGGCGCGAAGTGCTGATGTGGCGCGACATGATCACCGAGATGGGCCTGTCGGTGGCCACCGTGTATGGCAACCTGGCGCCGGAAGTGCGGCGCGCCCAGGCCGAGCGCTTTCGCGACGGTTCGGCCGACGTGGTGGTGGCCACCGACGCCCTGGCCATGGGCTTGAACATGCCGATTGCCCGCATCGTCATGACCACCACCGTCAAGTTCAACGGGGTCGAAGAAGAAGAAATTTCAGCCTCGCTGGCGCGCCAGATCGCCGGGCGGGCAGGGCGTTATGGGGTGCATGAAGAGGGCCTGGTGGCCGGCTACGATGACGATACCCATGAAGTGATGCGCGCCTTGCTCAAGGAGAAAATCCCGCCCCTGTCGGCCACCGGGTTTTCGGTCGCGCCCTCGCTCGAACACTTGAACCGGATTGCCTCGGTCACGGGCGAGACCTCCCTGTCCAAGCTGCTCAAGCGTTTCATGCACAATATCGACGTGCCCGACGGCTTTTTCTACCCGCGCATCACGGAGGAGCAATCCGAGCGCGCCCTGTGGCTCGACATGCTGCCATTGTCGGTGAATGAAAAGTTCATGCTCTCGCTGGTACCGGTCTCGACCAAGGTGCCCGCGCTGCAGCGCGCCTGGGAACAATGGGCGCATGCGCTGGCCAAGAAAAAGGTGTCGCGCCTGCACGCCGAGCATGGCGAGCAGGGCGGGGGGCTGAAATGGGCCAACCTGCAAGAGGTGGAAGACACCTGCCGCCTGTATTCGGCCTACGCCTGGCTGTCCTATCGGCTGCCCGAGTATTTTCCCAGCGGGGAACTGGCGCAGGAATTGGCCCGCGCGGCGTCGGAGCGGGTCGATGCCATCCTGCATGCCCAGAACGCGGCGGCGCGCAAGAAGCACGATAAGAAATTCCGCTAGCCAGACCGACGTGAAAAAGCCGCCGGGCGCATGCCGGGCGGCTGGCAGCACGCGCCCCAGGGGCGCGGCGTGGTGCATTACATGGTGATTTGCGCCTTGCGCTCGGCAATCTGCTGGCCCAGCATGGCCATGTCCAGGCCCGCCTTACGCGCTTTCGGGAACATTTCCTCTTCCTCTTCCTTGACGTGGTGCTCGATCATCTCGGACAGCACCTTGACCTTGGCGTCAAACAGGTCTTCGCTGGCGTCCATTTCCATGATCTGGGCGATCAAGTCCTTGGCAGAGGCGTGTTCGACCGTGGCTTCGTCGACCAGGTCTTCCTTGTCCTTGCCCGCTTCGCGCACGGCCGGATAGAAGATTTCTTCTTCGGCCGTGGCGTGCTTGGTCAGCTCCATGCAGATTTCCGTGGCCAGTTTTTTCTTGCTGACGGTGGCGCGGTCACCCAGGCTTTCAAATTTTTCAAACATGGCCTTGACGTTGTCATGATCTTCCGTCAGCAGCTCGATCGCATCGATGCCCTCTTTTCCTTCAGGCATGGTTTTAGGGGTGTTGCGGGTAGTGGTAGATGAGGTTCGCATGATTGCTCCTGTTGTTGTATGGGTCACGCTAGAGTCGCTGGACACGCTAGAAACATTGGGACCGGTGTCCCTTGCTGTTTCATGGCAGGACTTCATAGTAGGCCAACTCGTGGCGCTGTTCAGTAGGCGCACCTGCAGTAACGGCGTAGGACTGCATCCCACCCTCGCGTACGGGAGAAACGATGCAATTCGTCAAGGACCAAGGCCTCGGATATACTTGCCCGCAGGATTAATCACTTCAAGACAAGGCAACAATAGTGGATCAAGACACCAAGCCGGCCGGCCGCGCGCGCCAGGTATATCGCCATGCGGGGCACTTCCTTGGGCAGCGCTACGAACAGCTGCGCGCTTCGCTCATGGCGCGCGCGCCCCTGCAGCGCGCCCTGTTCGTGGTCCTGTGGGGCGGGGCCCTGCTGGTGGCGCTACTGATCCTGTATGCGCTGATCCTGATTCCCTTGACGCCCGGCATTCGCGACCTCAAGCAGGCGCGCGGGGCCAAGGCATCGGTGCTGCTCTCGGCCGATGGCCGCCAGCTGGCCAGTTTCGACCAGGGCTTGCACGAGACGGTCAAGCTGGACCAGATTTCACCGCACGTGCTGGCAGCCCTGGTGGCAACGGAAGACCACCGCTTTTACGATCACAATGGCATTGACTTCAAGCGCACCCTGGCCTCGGTTGCGTACAGCCTGGCCGGCGACGCCCAGGGCGGTTCCACCATTACCCAGCAGCTGGCGCGCAATATGTTCCCGGAAGAGATTGGCCGCTCGCGCAGCATCAACCGCAAACTCAAGGAAATGATCACGGCAGTCAAGATCGAGGCCACCTTCACCAAGACGGAGATCCTGGAAGCCTATCTCAATACCGTGCCCTTCCTGTACAACACCTTTGGCATTGAAACGGCGGCGCGCACCTATTTCGACAAGTCTTCCGCCAAGCTCGACATCCTGGAAAGCGCGACCCTGGTCGGCATGCTCAAGGGCACCAGCTACTACAATCCCGTCAGCAATCCCGAACGCAGCGTGCAGCGCCGCAATGTGGTGCTGGGCCAGATGCTCAAGCACGGCGTGCTCGACAAGAAGCGCCATGCAGCCCTGGTCAAGCGTCCCCTCAAGCTCAATTTCTCGCGCCTGCCCGAGCGCACCGGGTCCGATACCCATTTCACGGCCCACGTGCGCAAGTGGCTGATCCAGTGGGCCGACGAAAACGATTACAACCTGCAGCTTGACGGCCTGGTGGTCCACACCACGCTCGACCATGCCCTGCAGACGGCGGCCCTGCGCGCCGTCGAGCGCCAGGCAGCCCAGCTGCAGATGGTGGCCGATGTGGAGTGGGGCCGGGCCGGCCTGGCCACCTCGTCCTCGGCCGGGGCCTACGCCGCCATGCACGGCAGTGTGCGGCCGTTTGAATATTTCTGGCGCTCCAAGACGGGCCTGGTCAATGCCTTTGTCCGCGAGAGCGCGCAATACAAGGCCGCTGTCGACGCAGGCACCCCGGCGGCCACGGCGCTCAAGACCCTGCGCGCGGACCGCGCCTTCATGGCCCAGCTGCGCAAGACCAAGACGCGCCTGGAAACGGGCTTCGTTGCGCTCGACCCGGCCAGCGGGGAAGTACGGGCCTGGGTCGGCAGCCGCGATTTCCAGAAGGACCAGTATGACCACGTGGCCCAGGCCCAGCGTCAGCCGGGCTCGACCTTCAAGCCCATCGTGTATGGCGCGGCCCTGGAGCAAGGCTTGTCGGCCGACAAGCTGTACCGCGACGAAGTGACCAACATCAAGGCCGGCGATGGCAAGATCTGGCGCCCGACCGATATGAGCGGCTCCACCGGCGCCGACATGACGCTGCGCGAAGGGCTGGTCTTGTCCAAGAACACCATCACGGCCCAGGTCATGCAGGATGTGGGACTGCCCGGGATTGTCAAGCTGGCGCGCGACCTGGGCGTGCGCGACAGCACCCTGGCATCGGTGCCCTCGCTGGCGCTGGGCACGAGCCCGGTCACGCTGCTGGAAATGGTCAGTGCCTATTCCACCATCGCGGCGCTGGGAGAATACCGCAAGCCCGTGTTCGTCAAACGCATCACCGACCGCGACGGCAAGGTCATTGCCGAATTTGGCGACGCCACCGTGGAACGGGCCATGTCGAGCGACTCGGCAGTCATGCTGATCGACATGATGCGCGGGGTGATCAACCGGGGGACGGGCACGGCGATCCGCTATCGTTTCGGCATTTCCGCTGACGTTGCCGGCAAGACCGGCACTACCCAGAACAATACCGACGGCTGGTTCATCATGATGCATCCGCAACTGGTGGCCGGGTCCTGGGTGGGCTTTAATGACAACCGGGTTGCCATGCGCAGCAGCTACTGGGGCCAGGGCGGGCACAATGCCATCCTGGTGGTGGGCGACTTTTTCAAGACCGCGCTGGAAACGGGCAAGATCAGCACGGCGGCGACCTTCCCCGGCGCGCCCCGTGCCGCCATTACCAGCGAGGAAGAGCCGGACATCTTTGAAGAAGGCGGCGACATCCAGCCCGAAGGGGCGCCGCCGCCGGTGCCGGAATACGAGGAAGATCCCAATCCGCCGGAGGAAGAAGAATTGTCGCCGCCCGATGACGAGGAGATACTGCTGCCCCCGCCGGAAGAACCCCAGTACCAGACGGGCGACCGACCGTTCCCCGTCGACGAGCTGCGCTGACGCTCAGCCTGCCATACTAGGGTGCCGGCAGCACTGCCTGCCTTGCACCCAGCCGCCTGAGTAGTAGACGCAGGCGCCCGGTCTGGGCTTCGAAAGGCAGGTGGAACAGCCATGCCGCCAGCACCACGGCGCCCAGCAGCAGGGCGTAGACCAGGAGGCTGGACGGATCGTCGGGCGACAGGCGCCCCTTGTCGAGCCCCGGGGCGAGCTTTGTCTTTGCGAACAGCAACAAGGGCACGTGCACCACGTACAGGGTGAAGGAAAATGCGGCCAGGCGTTCGCCCCAGCGCGCCAGCCAGGCCACGTCGCGCCGGGCCAGGTTGGCGCGCTGCTGCAGGCTGCACAAGAACACCAGAAAGGCCAGGCTGAACACGAGGTCGTGCAGCAGCGAGCCGCGCAGCGTGCTGTCTTCACTGCCCAGCAGGCGAGCCCACACGGCCACTGCCGCGCACAGCGCGGCCAGCAGCCAGATCACGCCCTGGGAGGCGTGCAGGCGCACGCGCGAAAAGAGCACGCCCAACAGCCACAGGAAAAAGTAGAGCTGGATGTCGGGCGCGAGCAGGCTGCCGATTGCCAGCATGGTCAACAGGGCGGCAGCGCGGCGCCCCTGGGTGCGCGCCACGCAGCCCAGGACCAGCAGGGGAAACAGCAGGTAGTACCACACTTCGTTGGCCAAGCTCCACAGCGCGAAATTGCCGCCGAAGCGGGGCACCAGCATGCCCTGCAAGCCCAGCAGATTGCCGACAAACGCCGTGCCGGAAAATTCGTTGGTCGCCGACCAGTCCGCACTGCCGGTGGCAATCGCCCCTTCGGCCGCGCCCAGCGCCAGACTGAGCAAAAAGGCGGGAATCAGCACGATCCACAGCCGCGTGAGCCGGTCGAGGGCGTAATCGACAAATACCCGGGGCCGGTGCAGCTTGTTGAGCAGGCTGCCACCGACCAGCCAGCCGCTCAGCAGGAAAAACACGATCACGGCCAGGTGGGCAAAGCCGGTCAGGAAGGACAGGCCCTGGTACCACAACGTGGGATCGTCCAGCGTGCTGAGGCCAGGATAGAACTGGGCGCGCAGGTGGGCCATGGCGACCTGGAGCGCCGCCAGGCCGCGCACCACCGAGATGACAATGGCGTGGTAATACTGCTGGCTCAAATTCGTTTCTGCCAACAACTCGACGCGGGGAAAGTGGACGCACGGCATGATCAATATCTCGACGGAAGGTATCCGTCATGCTAGGGCCGTCACAGCGGGGCCCCTTGAGGCGCCGCAAATTGCCGGCCGCGAGCGTCTATTGTCTTGCGGGAACCCCGCTTGCGTAGTCCAGCAAGTCTTCGCGCGGCATGGACCAGCCGGGCACGCCGCTGCTGCAGGGCTGGCCGGCAAAGCGCGCAAAGGCGAAGCTGGTGAAGTTCTCGCCCCGATTGCCATAGCGGATATCGGCCGCGCTGTCCTGTTCGACGTGGGGCAGGCGGGCAAAGCGCAGCCATGCGGCAAAATGGCAATTGCGGGCGCGCGCGCGCAGCCTGGCCAGCGGCGTGTGTGCTTGCCACGCCATGCCGACGGCGGCCGTGCCGCCGCTGACGGCCAGGTTCAGCCCGGCAGGACAGGCGGCCTGGGGCAGCAGCGCCGGTGCAATGCTGAGCACGCCGCGGCGCAGGCGATACACTTCGCCTTGTGCGCCCGGCCCCGCTTCCCCCGTCAATTCCACGGTGGCAAAGGTCCAGCATGCGGGATTGGCGGGAAACGCGGTGAGGGCCGCGTCCAGCAGGCGGCTGCCCGGGTCCAGCGTTTGCAGGTGGGCCGCCAGCACCCGCTTGCCGTGGCCGGACGACCAGCCCTGGACACCGACGAACACGGCGGCCAGGGCCAGGCCGGCCACCAGGGGATGGCGCGCCCGTCCGGCCATGGCGGCGCGCGTGCCCAGCAGGGCACTTAGCAACATGGCCAGTGCCGCCGCCGACGCCCAGTGCAGGTAGGCGTGGTACCAGGCCCAGGCCAGGAACAGGGGGAACAGGGCCAGCAGCGCCAGGCGCAGCCAGCGTGCCTGCACCATCAGTACCAGGGGCAGGCCGAAGGCAAACCAGAAAACCGGTTCAAGGATGAAGACCATGTCGCCGTACAGCCAGCGGCCATCGAGCGGGTAGAAGGGATGCAGGCCGTAGCTGTTTAAGTAGTCGAGCAGCAGGTGGCTTCCCAGGCCGATCAGGGCGGCAGCGCACAGGCCGATGCGCGCGCTGCGGCTGGCGCCAAGCAGGCGGCGCGCGCCCGGCCACAGCAGCCACAGCAGCAGCATGAGCGCCAGCGCCTGGGCCAGCGCAAATACGATGGTATGGGTATGGCCGCGGTGGTGGAGCAGGTAGCCCAGCGGCGCCGGGAGCAGCCCGGTCAGTACCAGGTCGAGGTCGGGCAGGTTGGCGCCCAAGGCGCCGGTAAGGAGCAGCAGGCGGCGCCGCAGCCGGCCCGCATGGGGATCGGCCTCCGGCGCCAGGCTGCGCTCGATCAGTTCTCCGATGGCGAGCCCGGCCAGGACGTGGCTGAGATTATCCATCGCTGCACAGGTCGGCGCTGGCGGCGCCGGTCAAGCCCTGCAGCTGGGCCGGGGTCAGGCTGAACACGGCGTGCGGATGGCCCGCGGCCGCCCACAGGAGGGGAAGCTGGAGCAAATGCCTGTCCAGCATGACCAGCACGCCGGTCGCGTGGCCGATGGGGCACACGCCGCCAATGGCGTAGCCTGTTTTTTCTTTCACAAAGCGCGCATTGGCCTTGCCAATGGGGCCCACCAGCGCTGCCACCTTGTCTTCATCGACCCGGGTGGCGCCGCTGGCAATGACCATGACGGCTGCCTCGTCCGCCAGGCGCCGGAACACAATCGACTTGGCAATCTGCGCCACGTCGCAACCCAGGCCGGCCGCTGCCTCGGCCGACGTCTTGCCACTGGCGGGGAGCATGATGACGGGCCGGTCATGGCCCAGTGCCGCCAGGCGGGCGGCAACCCGCTGGACACTGTCGGGAAGCGGAATCGATGACATTGCAATAATGTTGTATGGCGAAGTGATCATTATGCCGCCAATTCCTGTTGTTCGTTGTACGCCTTTCTTGCGGGTATCTTCAAGGTTGGGTAAGCTTGGCGCAACAGCGTGATCAACAGTGAGCGTGACATGAGCAAGGAAGGCGCGGTAAGCGCAGGCACTATCCAGACTGACCAGCGGCTGCGGGAACGGCGCATGCTGGTCGGTTCCCTGTCCTATCTGGTGACCCTATCGCTGGTGCTGGCGTTCTGGTATTTGGGTGACTACAGCTTTGATGTGGTCCGAAACTACATCGCTGCCGTGCTGAGCCTGGTGGCCTTCTTTTTTGTCATGTTTCGCACCAACCAGAACCTGCGCTTCGTTGACCCCAGCATGACGCTGGCCCAGGTATCACTGTCGATCCTGCCGGCCTATTACGTGATGTTCCATTCCCAGCAGTCGCGGCCGGTGTTCCTGATCCTGTGCATCTCGGCTGCCATGTACGGGCTGTTCCAGTTCCGCATGCGCGACTTCCTGACCTTGAGCTCGGTCGTCATCGGCGGCTACGCCCTCATGATTGTGCTCATCTGCCTGTACCGTCCGGCCGAGATCAACCTCAAGTTGGAAATCCTGCAATGGTTTTCGCTCACCGCGACCTTCCTCCAGTTCAGTGGCCTCGGTGGTTTCATTGCCAATCTGCGCAAGAAGGTCAAGGACAATTACAAGGAGCTTGCCACACGCAATGGCGAGCTGGAAACGGCGCTGCAGCGCATTGAAGACCTGGCCATGCGCGACGAGCTGACCGGCGTGTTCAACCGCCGCTTCCTGATGGAGACGATTCGCAACGAAAAGTTGCGCTGCGACCGCACCGGCAGCATGTTTACCTTGTGTATCCTGGACGTGGACCATTTTAAGCAGGTCAATGACCAGCACGGCCATATCGCGGGCGACCAGGTGCTGCAGCAAATTGCCAAGACGGCCAGCGAAGCGCTGCGCCAGACCGATTACTTCGGCCGCTACGGCGGCGAGGAGTTCGCCATGGTGCTGACCGGGACCATGAGCGAGGGGGCGATCATTACGGCCGAGCGGGTCAGGCGCCACATTGAACAGATCGATCTGAGCTCCATCAGCCCGGGCTTTCACGTCACGGTCTCGATCGGCATAGCCGACGCCCGGCGCGGTGAAGACCCGGCGGCGACCTTCAAGCGCGCCGACGAAGCCCTGTATCTGGCCAAGGAAGGCGGGCGCAATCGTTGTATAGTAGCGGAACTGGCCGGCACGGCTGCAGAGCCTGCCAATCCGATGATCGTCAACGCACTACAGGATACATGATGTCCGTTCAACTGACTGTTAACCGCAGCGCCCTGGCGCTTGCCTGCCTGCTGACCCTGGCCGCCTGCGGCGGCGGTGGCGGGGGCGATCATTCGCATGGTCCGGCCCCGAGCCCGACACCGGCGCCGCCGAGCGGGAATGTCGGCGGCAAGGTGCTGGCCAACGTGGTGCGCAGCGGCGTGGCCGGTACCTGGGGCTATACGGCGCCGGACGGTTCGCGCTACGCGCTCATGGGCACTGCCAAGGGTATCCTGGTGCTCGACCTGCGCGATACGGCCAACGTGCGCGTGGTCGATGAAATCGACGGTCCCACCAATACGTCCTCGCCCGGTACCTACTGGCGCGAGATGCGGGTGTACGGCCAGCATGCCTACATCGTGTCCGAGCAGGATAATTTTCGCGGCGGGGTGATGATCCTGGACCTGTCGCAGCTGCCGGCGTCGGTGCGCTACGTGAAAAGCTTCACGCCCCAGGACGGGCGCCTGACGGCCCACACCATCGACATCGACACCGTGCGCGGCCTGGCCTACATCCAGCGCCGCAATGGCACGGCGGTGACGCCGGTGCAGGGGCCCCTGTACGACAGCCCCGGCGGCATGATCTTTGGCGGCGGCGCCCTGCGCGACCCGGGCGGCGAGCATGGGGCAACACCGAACGTGGGCGCCATCGAAGTATGGGACCTCAAGACCGATCCGGAAAATCCGCGCTACGTCACCACCTTCAACCGCGGCCGCAATGTGCACGACATGACGGCGGTGGGCGAGAAGGTGTACGTGGCCGAGGGCGACGCCCACAGCTTTTCGATCTGGAACGTCAGTAACCCCAGCGCGCCGGTGATGGAAGTGCGCTGGAGCGTGCCGGGCAACTACGCCCACAACATCTGGCCGAGCGGCGACGGCACCTTTGTCGTCACCACCGAAGAAGTGCCGCAAGGCTTGCCGGCACGCGTGTGGCGCCTGAACGGCACGGCCGAACCGACCCAGCTGTCGAGCTTCAAGGTCGGTTCCGGCACGCCGCACAATGTGGTCATGGAAGGGCGCATGGCTTACGTCAGCCATTACACGGAAGGCGCGGTGGTGATGGACCTGACCGATCCCGCCAAGCCGAATATGGTGCTGCGCATCGATACCAACCCGGCCACGGGATCGGGCTACGCCGGCTGCTGGGGCGTCTACAAGTTCCCCAACCAGCCGCTGATGGCGTGCAGCGACATGACCACGGGCTTTCACCTGATTGGCATCGGCCAGTAACTGCGATGAGAGCGAGCCATGCAATTTGAGACCCTGGGGGTGTCGCTGGAGCGGCACGTTGCCTCCATCACGCTGAACCGGCCCGACAAGGCCAATGCCATGAACCTGCAGATGTGGCACGACATCCGCAGTGCCTTTCGCTGGGTGGACAGCACGCCGCAGGCGCGGGTGGCCATGCTGGCCGGCGAAGGCAAGTGCTTCACGGCCGGCATCGACCTGCACATGATGATGGGGATGGGCGGCACCATCGCCGACGACTGCGAAGGCCGCATGCGCGAAAAACTGCGCGCCGTGATCCTGGACCTGCAGGATTGCCTGACCGCTCTTGAGCGCTGCCGCAAGCCGGTGCTGGCGGCCGTGCATGGCGCCTGCATTGGCGGCGGCATGGACCTGATCGCGTGCGCCGACATGCGCTACTGTTCCAGCGACGCGTATTTTTCGATCAAGGAGATCGATATCGGCATGGTGGCCGACGTCGGTACCCTGCAGCGGCTGCCGCGCCTGATAGGCGAGGGCATGGCGCGCGAACTGGCCTATACGGGGCGCCGGGTCGACGCTGCCGAGGCGCGCGAGATGGGCCTCGTCAACCGCGTGTTCGGCAGCCGCGAAGCGCTGTATGAAGGAGTGGGCGAGATTGCGGCGGCAATCGCTGCCAAGTCGCCCCTGTCGATCCGCGGCAGCAAGGAAATGATGAATTACGCGCGCGACCACAGCGTGGCCGATGGCCTCAATTACGTGGCGACCTGGAATGCCGCCATGCTCATGTCCGACGACCTGCAGCAGGCCCTGATGGCCGGCCCCGGCGGCCCGGCGCCCACGTTTCGCGACTGAGCGCCGGCCTCAGGGCGCGCTGGCGCTGGAGCTTAGCAGCACCGTGCTCACGGTGCCATTGTCGTGGATGCTGACCTGGTACAGGCGGTCGTATTCATCGTCCCCGATCGGCGCCACCGGCGCGCCGCCCAGCATCCGGACCAGGTCGGGCACGGTGTTGGAGTGGCCCACCAGCAGCGTGGGGCCGCCGAGCGCCTTGATCCTCTCGATGGCCGGCGCCGGCCTGGCGGCGTCATACACTTCCACATTGAGCTTGACCCGCTCGGCCAGCGGCTGGGCCGTCTGGCGCGTGCGCCGCGTGTCGGAGCTGAACACGTATCGGATGTCTGCCCTGTGCAGCAGGGCGGCCAGCATGCGGGCCCGGGCCGCGCCCTGCGCCGTGAGTGCGGGGTCCTTGTCGGCGCCGGTCTTTTCGGCGTGGCGCGTCACGTAGACGACATTGGGCGCGGCCTGCGCCAGCGGGGCCAGCGTGGCGCAGGCGAGGAGCAGGGCGGACAGGGTCAGGGAGATGGACAGGGTCGGTTTCGGCATGGTGGCTTCGGCGTGCAAAACCCTATGTATACCATGCTGGCGCGCTGCTGGCGCACAAATTGCTAACAACAGGTGGCCGGGCGACTTTCACGCCCGCTCCACTGTCAGAATCATGCCAACTACTACCAGCTCTTCCGAACGCAAGCTGCGCATTGTCGTCGTCACCTCCGCGCTGCTCGAAGGCGATGAGCACGAACCGGCGCTGGCCGAGCAGGTGCGGCGCGCCGGCGCCCTGCGCATTGGCTTGCTGGAGGCCGGGTACGACATCGTCGCTTCGCTTCCGGCCGACATGTACCTGCCCGAGCGCGTAGGCCAGCTGCAGCCGGACATGATCATCGTCGACGCCCGCTCCGACGCGCGCGATGTGCTCGAACATATCGTGGTGGCCACGCGCGACGAACGCCGCCCCATTGTGCTGTTTACCGAAGACCAGCGCAGCGGCAGCATGGATGCGGCCATGGCCGCCGGCGTGTCGGCCTATATCGTGGCCGGCCTGCAGCCCGAGCGCATCGAACCGGTGCTGAAGGTGGCGCTGGCGCGCTTTCGGCAGGAGCAAAAGCTGCTGGCGGAGCTCGACGCCACGCGCCACAAGCTGGCCGAGCGCAAGGTCATCGATCGCGCCAAGGGCATCCTCATGGGCAGTCAGCGCCTGACCGAAGAACAGGCCTATCAAAAGCTGCGCAGCATGGCCATGAACAAGAACATGAAGCTGGCCGAGATCGCGCAGCGCATCCTGGACGTGGAAGACCTGCTCTAGGGTCCTCTGCCGATCCACACGGGGCGCACCTTGATAACGCACCGTTTTGGCTGTTGTGCACCGCAATAGAGCGGTCCTGCCGTGCTTTCGCCAATCCTCCCCCTCGATTGCCTGGCACGGCTTTTGCTGAAGCTGTAGTAACGGATCAATGGCGATCCCCTGAATAACGCAGCCGCTCCAACGAAGGAGCGGCAGGACAACGGCGTCCGCCCAGCCCCGGTTCATCGCTGGCGGCTGGCCGGACGCCTTTTTGTTTTTAACAGGATAGATCATGGCCACCAAAGCAAATCACATCGCACTTTTCAGTTTCAACACGCCGCAGATGCGGGCCTTTCACCTGACCTGGATGGCCTTTTTCGTCTGCTTCTTTGCCTGGTTCGCCTGCGCGCCTTTGATGCCGGTCATTAAAGGCGAATTTGGCCTGACCATGGCGCAGGTGGCCAACATCAATATCGCGGCCGTCGCCATCACCATCCTGATCCGGCTGATCGTGGGACCCATGTGCGACCGCTACGGGCCGCGCAAGACCTATACCGCGCTGCTGCTGCTCGGCTCCATCCCTGTGCTGGGCGTGGCCGCGGCCCAGACTTATGAAAGCTTCCTGTTCTTCCGCCTGGGGATCGGCGCGGTGGGCGCGAGCTTTGTCATCACCCAGTACCATACCTCGGTCATGTTCGGACCCAGGGTGGTCGGCACGGCCAATGCGGCCGCTGCCGGCTGGGGCAACGCGGGCGGCGGCGCGGCGCAGGCACTCATGCCATTGTTGCTGGCGGCCGTTGTGATGCTGGGCGTGAGCGAGACCATGGGCTGGCGCGTGGCGCTGGTGGTGCCCGGCGTGCTGATGATCGTGATGGCGGCGCTGTACTGGACCTTCACCCAGGACTGCCCGGAAGGGAACTATGCGCAGCTGCGCGCCGCCGGCGTGCCGCTGGAAGCGGGCAAGAAGGGTGGCTGGGAAAGCTTCAAGGCAGCCAGCGCCAACTACCGCGTGTGGCTGCTGTTTGTCACTTACGGCGCCTGCTTCGGCATCGAGATCTTCATTCATAACGTGGCGGCGGTCTACTACGTCGACCATTTCGGCCTGTCGCTCAAGTCGGCCGGGCTGGCGGCCGGCAGCTTTGGCCTGCTGGCGCTGTTTGCCCGGGCGCTGGGCGGCTACCTGTCCGACAGGATGGCGCTGCGCGGCACGCTCAACAGCCGCGTGACGCTGCTGTTCATCCTCATGATCGGCGAGGGCATTGGCCTGCTGTGGTTTGCCAAGGCCGACACGGTGACCTACGCCGTCATCGCCATGCTGGTATTCGGCCTGTTCACCCACATGGCTTGCGGCGCAACCTACGCGCTGGTGCCGTTCATCGACAAGAATGCCCTGGGCGGGGTGGCCGGGATCATCGGCGCCGGCGGCAATGTGGGCGCGGTGGCCGCGGGCTTTCTGATGAAAGGGACGGGCGACATTGCCCAGACCCTGACGATCCTGTCGGGCCTGGTGCTGCTGTCGGCCCTGTGCGCAATTGCGGTGCGCATGGCACCTCCCGCACCGGCCATGGAAGGAGCGGCGGCATGAAGATCATCGTGATTGGCCACGGCATGGTGGGCCACAAGTTCCTGGAGTCGCTGGCGGGACCGGCGGCCTCGCACCTGGAGGTGACGGTGCTGTGCGAAGAGCCGCGCGCGGCCTACGACCGCGTGCATCTGTCGGAGTTTTTCGCCGGGAAGAGCGCGCAGGACCTGTCGCTGGTGGCGCCGGGCTTTTTTGACCGCGACAATCTGCTCCTCAAGCTCAATGCGCGCGCGGTGCAGGTTGACCGCACGGCCAGGACCGTCACGGTGGCCAGCGGCGAGGTGCTCGGCTACGACAAGCTGGTGTTTGCCACGGGCTCCTATCCCTTTGTGCCGCCGCTGCCGGGAAAGGACCGGGCTGACTGCTTCGTGTACCGCACCATCGAGGACCTGGAGGCGATGCAGGAATGCGGCAAGCGCGGCCGGCGCGGGGTGGTCATTGGTGGCGGCCTGCTGGGCCTTGAATGCGCCAAGGCGCTGCGCGATATGGACCTGGAAACGCACGTGGTGGAATTTGCCCCGCGCCTGATGGCGGTGCAGGTCGATGATGCCGGCGCGCGCGTGCTGCGCACCCGCATCGAGGAACTGGGCGTGACGGTCCATACCCAGAAAAACACCCTGGAAATCACCGATGGTGTCGATGGTACGCACCGCATGGTGTTTGCCGACGGCGGCCACCTCGATACCGACATGATCGTGTTCTCGGCCGGCATCCGGCCGCGCGACGACCTGGCCAGGGCTTGTGGCCTGGTGCTCGGTGCGCGCGGCGGCATCGCGATCGACAACCACTGCCTGACCTCGGACCCGGACGTGTACGCCATCGGCGAATGCGCGCTGTGGGGCGGCCAGGTATTCGGCCTGGTGGCGCCCGGCTATGACATGGCCCGGGTGGCGGCGCGTCATCTGCTGGGCGAGCACGAGGCGCAGTTCGGCGGCGCCGACATGAGCACCAAGCTCAAGCTGATGGGCGTGGACGTGGCCAGCATTGGCGACCCGCACGGCAGCACGCCGGGCAGCCGCTGCTACCAGTTCACCGATGAGCGGCGCCAGATATACAAGAAGATCGTGGTGTCGGAATGCGGCAAGTACCTGCTGGGCGGCGTGATGGTGGGCGACGCCGGCGATTACGGCACGCTGCTGCAGATGATGCTCAACAAGATCGCGCTGCCGGATGCGCCGGAGTTTTTGATCCTGCCCCAGAGCGACGGCAAGGCGCGGCCCGCGCTGGGCGTGGATGCCTTGCCCGATACGGCGCAGATCTGTTCGTGCAATGACGTCTCCAAGGGCGCCATCTGCGCAGCCGTGTGCGGGGGCGCAAGCACGATCGGCGCGGTGAAGAGCTGCACCAATGCCGGCACCAGCTGCGGCGGCTGCGTGGCCCTGGTCACGCAGGTGATGAAGGCCGAAATGAAAAAGCAGGGCATGGCGGTCAACAACCACCTGTGCGAACACTTTGCCTACTCGCGCCAGGAGATTTTCCATCTGGTGAAGGTAGGGAAGATCAGAACATTCGCGGACCTGCTGGCGCAGCACGGCACGGGCCTGGGCTGCGATATCTGCAAGCCGGTGGCAGCGAGTGTGCTGGCCTCGACCTGGAATGACTTCGTGCTCAAGCCCGAACACGCGGGCCTGCAGGATTCAAACGACTACTTCCTCGGCAACATCCAGAAGGATGGCACGTATTCGGTGGTGCCGCGCATGCCGGGCGGCGAAGTGACGGCAGACGGCTTGATCGCAGTGGGGATGGTGGCGAAAAAGTACGGCCTGTACACCAAGATCACCGGCGGCCAGCGGGTGGACCTGTTTGGCGCGCGCGTGGAGCAGCTGCCCCTGATCTGGGAAGAGCTGATCGCGGCCGGCTTTGAATCCGGCCACGCCTACGGCAAGTCGCTGCGGACCGTGAAGTCGTGCGTCGGCTCGACCTGGTGCCGCTATGGCGTGGCCGACAGCGTGGGCTTTGCGATCGCGCTGGAGAACCGCTACAAGGGCTTGCGCACGCCGCACAAGATCAAGTTCGGCGTGTCCGGCTGCACGCGCGAGTGCGCCGAGGCGCAGGGCAAGGATGTGGGCCTGATCGCCACCGAGAAGGGCTGGAACCTGTACGTGTGCGGCAACGGCGGCATGAAGCCGCGCCACGCGGAATTGATCGCGTCCGACCTCGATGAGCAAACCGTGGTGCGCTACATCGACCGCTTCCTCATGTTCTACACCCGCACCGCCGACCGCCTGCAGCGCACCAGCGTCTGGCGCGACAACCTGGAAGGAGGCCTTGGCTACCTGCAGGACGTGATCATCGCCGACAAGCTTGGCCTGGCCGCGGAACTGGAAGCGGACATGGCCCATGTGGTGAGCACCTATGCGTGCGAATGGAAGGCGGCCGTCAGCGATCCCGCCACGCGCCAGCGCTTCCGCCACTTCGTCAACAGTGACCAGAGCGACCAGAACGTGATGTTCATGCCGGAGCGCGGACAGATCCGTCCCGCGACGGTGGAAGAACGCCGCCGCGTCATCCCCATTGCCATCAAGAGCGCCTGAAGGAGAAGCTTATGCACCGCGATATTCATTTCGATAGCTGGACCGCTGTTTGCGCGCTTGACGAGATCGTCCCCAATACCGGCGTATGCGCGCTGGTGGCGGGCCAGCAGGTGGCCGTATTTCACGTGGCCGGGGCCGACAATGCCGTGTTCGCGATCGGGAACTACGATCCCAACAGCGGCGCTTCCGTCATCTCGCGCGGACTGGTGGGCAACCTCGGTGAACGCATTGTCGTGGCCTCGCCCATCTACAAGCATCACTTTGACCTGGCCACCGGCGAATGCCTGGAGGCGCCCGAGCATTCGGTGCCCGCATACCGGGCGCGGATCGAAGCCGGCAAAGTGTGGGTAGGCCTATGAGAGCGCGCGGCAGCCATGCGGATGCACACGCGGCGCCCGTGCCGCCGCGCCAGTCGCTGGTAGTGATCGGGAACGGCATGGCCGGCATGCGCACGGTGGAGGAATTGCTGGCGCTGGCGCCGGACCTGTATGACATCACCGTGTTCGGCGCCGAGCCGCACGGGAACTACAACCGCATCCTGCTCTCGCCGGTGCTGGCCGGCGACAAGAGCATGGCCGACATCATGATACATACCAGGGAGTGGTATGCCGAAAACGGTATCACATTGCATGCGGGCGACCCGATTGTCCACATCGACCGGCGCCGGCGCCTGGTGCGCGCCAGGTCCGGGCGCGAAGTGTGGTACGACCGGCTCTTGATGGCAACCGGCTCGAACCCGTTCATCATCCCGGTGCCCGGTCACAAGCTGGCCGGGGTGATTGGTTTTCGCGACATTCATGATGTCGATACGATGCTGGCCGCGTCCCGCAGCGGCGGGCGGGCGGTGGTCATTGGCGGCGGGCTGCTTGGGCTGGAAGCGGCCAACGGCCTGCAGCGGCGCGGCATGCAGGTGACGGTGGTCCACGTGACGGACAGCCTGATGAACATGCAGCTCGATAAACCGGCGGCGCTCCTGCTCAAGCAGACGCTGGAAGCGAAGGGGCTGCAGTTCATGCTCGACGCGCACACCACGGAGATTGTCGGCAGCGGCCATGTGAGCGGCGTACGCTTCAAGGATGGGCGCGAAATCGGGGCCGATCTGGTCGTCATGGCCGCGGGCGTGCGGCCCAATATCGCGCTGGCCCAGGAAGCGGGGCTGCACTGCGAACGTGCCATCGTGGTGGACGACACGCTGCAGACTTTCGATCCGCGCGTGTACGCGGTGGGCGAGTGCGTGCAGCACCGCTGCGCCATTTTTGGCCTGGTGGCGCCAATCTGGGAGCAGGCCAGGGTGTGCGCGGCCCACCTGGCGCAAAAAGGACACCGCCGCTACGTGCAGGCGGCCACCGCCACCAAGCTCAAGGTGACCGGCGTGGACCTGTATTCTGCCGGTGACTTCATTGGCGGCCAGGGCAGCGAAGACCTGGTGCTGCGCGACCCGCGCCGCGGCGTCTACAAGCGCCTGGTGCTCTCCGCCAACCGCATCATCGGCGCGGTGCTGTATGGCGATGTGCAGGACGGCGCGTGGTATTTCGACCTGATCCAGAACCGCACTGATATTTCAACCATCCGCAGCCGCCTGCTGTTTGGCGAAGCCCTGTGCAAGGAAGCCGCCTAAGCAAGTGCGATGCCGTCAACGAAAGAAAACATGAACCTGGCCCCGATTCCCATGGCTGTGCGCAGCACCTGTCCTTATTGCGGCGTTGGCTGCGGTGTGACGGCTACCCCGATGCCGGACGGCGCCATTGCCATTGCGGGCGACAGCAGCCATATGGCCAACCGCGGCCGCCTGTGCGTCAAGGGTGCGGCCCTGGGCGAGACGCTGGGGACGTATGGGCGGCTGCTGCAGCCGCGCGTGCGGGGCGAGGACGGCATGCGGCAGGTGGACTGGGACGAGGCGATCGGGCGAGTGGCGACCGGTTTTGCCGAGATCATTGCCGAACACGGGCCGGACGCGGTGGCGCTGTACGTATCCGGCCAGCTGCTGACGGAAGACTACTACGTGGCCAACAAGTTCATGAAGGGCTACGTGGGCAGCGCCAACATCGACACCAACTCGCGCCTGTGCATGTCGTCCAGCGTGGCAGGGCACAAGCGCGCCTTTGGCGGCGACCTGGTGCCGGGATGCTATGACGATTTTGACGAGGCTGACATGATCGTGCTGGTGGGGGCCAACAGCGCATGGTGCCATCCCATCCTGTTCCAGCGCATCGCGCGGCTCAAGGAGACGCGTCCCGAGGTGAAGATCGTGGTAGTGGACCCGCGCCGCACGGCCACCTGCGAAATCGCGGACCTGCATTTGCCGGTCAAGCCGGGCACCGACGTATGGCTGTTCAATGGGCTGCTCAGCTACCTGGCGCGCAGCAGCGCCTGCGACGACCTGTTCCTGGCGCAGCACACCAATGGCGCGGCCGAGGCGATCAAGGCGGCCGATGTCGAACTGCTGGAAGTGGCCAGGCAGTGCCGGCTCGATGCCCATGGCCTGCTTCAGTTCTACCGCCTGTTCGAGGCCACGGCCAGGGTGGTGACGGCGTTTTCGCAGGGCGTGAACCAGTCGTCGGCCGGCACCGACAAGGTCAACAGCATCATCAACTGCCACCTCATCACGGGGCGCATCGGCAAACCCGGCATGGGTCCCTTCTCGCTGACCGGGCAACCCAACGCCATGGGCGGGCGTGAAGTGGGCGGGCTGGCCAACATGCTGGCGGCGCACATGGAGTTGGCCAATCCGTCGCACCGGGACCTGGTGCAGCAGTTCTGGGACTCGCCACGCATGGCCAGCAAGCCAGGCCTGAAAGCGGTGGATCTGTTCCAGGCCATTGAAGAAGGCAAGGTCAAGGCAGTGTGGATCATCGCGACCAATCCCATGGTGAGTCTGCCGGACGCAAACCAGGTCCAGCGGGCGCTGGAAAAATGCGAGCTGGTGGTGGTGTCGGACATCGTGGCCAATACCGATACGAGCGCCTTTGCCGACGTGCTGCTGCCGGCACTGGGCTGGGGTGAAAAGGACGGGACGGTCACCAATTCGGAGCGCTGCATCTCGCGCCAGCGCGCATTCATGCCGGCGCCGGGGCAGGCGCGCGCCGACTGGCGCATCGTGTGCGATGTGGCGCGGCGCATGGGCTTTGCGGGATTCGATTTCGCGTTCGTGCACGAAGTGTTCGACGAACATGCGCGCCTGTCAGGCCATCGCAATGAAGAGGGCAGCAAACGGGTATTCAACCTGGCCGGTCTGGCGGGCATGGATGGGCGCCAGTATGACCAGCTCGAACCTGTACAGTGGCCGGTGCTGGCCGGGGGCGCGGGGACGGCGCGCCTGTTCGGCGACGGCCGCTTCGCCCATGCCGACGGCAAGGCCTGCCTGATTGCCACGGTGCCGCGCGGGCCGCACAACGCGGTAACGCCCGAGTTTCCCTTGGCGCTGAACACGGGGCGGGTGCGCGATCAGTGGCATACCATGACGCGCACCGGGCGCGCACCGCGGCTGGCCGACCATACGGCCGAATCATTCATCGACATGCATCCCCAGGACGCGCTGCGCTATGGCGTGCGCGAAGGGGAGCTGGCCCGCGTGTCGAGCCAGTGGGGCGCGATGGTGGCGCGGGTACGCCATGGTGGCGGCATCGCGCGCGGGGCCATCTTTGTCCCGATCCACTGGAACGGCCAGACGGCCTCGGATGCGCGCGTGGGCACCCTGGTCAATCCGGTGGTCGATCCGGTGTCGGGCGAGCCGGAATTCAAGCACACGCCGGTGAAGGTCGAGCGTTTCGGGGTCACCTGGCATGCGTTCGTGCTCAGCCGGTCGGAACTGGCGCTGGACGGCGTGGCGCACTGGACGCGGGTGCAAGGGCGCGGCTTTGTGCGCTATGAAATGGCGGGGCGCGGGGCGCTGGCAGATGCCGGCGCCTGGGCACGCCAATTGCTGGGCGTGACCGATCCGGACGCCGACTGGGTGGATTACCAGGATCGCAGCGATGGCGTGTACCGGGCGGTCCATGTGGTCGGCGAGCGCATCGAACAGTGCATCTTCCTGTCGCCGCGGCCTGACTTGCCCGGCCGCGCCTGGCTGGCGCAACTGTTTTCGGGTGCCGAACTGACCCAGGCCGAGCGTGCCGGCATGTTGTCGGGCCGGGCAGCCGGGCTGCGCGCCGACGCCGGTCCCACCGTGTGTTCCTGTTTCGGCGTGGGCCGCACGACGATTTGCGAGGCCATTGTGGCCAATGACTTGACGACGGTGGCCCAGGTGACGGCCTGCGTCAAGGCAGGCGGCAACTGCGGCTCTTGTGTGCCGGAAATCAAGGTCATCCTGCTGGAAACCCGGCATAAAGAGACCGCCTAGCGAAACGGCGCTAGGCTTTTTTGACGAATTGCGTCTTCAGGCTCATGGCGCCGAAACCATCAATCTTGCAGTCAATATCGTGGTCGCCGTCAACGAGCCGGATGTTTTTGACCTTGGTACCCATCTTGACGGTGCCGCCGCCGCCTTTCAGTTTGAGATCCTTGATCACGGTGACGGTATCACCATCTTGCAGCAGCGTGCCGGAGGCGTCGCGGTAAACCCTGGCCTGGTCGGCTACGGCCGCCTGCGCCTGCCATTCATGGCCACATTCCGGGCATACAAAATTGCTTCCGTCCTCGTAAGTCAGGCTCGACTGGCATTGCGGACAGGGGGGCAGGGCGCTCATGGGGTATCCTTTTACTAAACGGCCAGTATACCGCCCCGTGCGGGTTTCCTTGCATTGCCGCGGCTGGACAGCGCTGGTGCGCCAGCCACCACAGAAAAGGAGTGACCATGCAAAACGCCATCGTGAAAATCTTTGATGTGTACGACCACGCGCAGCAGGCGCGCAACGCCCTCTTGTCGGACGGGTTCCAGGCAGAAGACGTCACGCTGAGCATTGCCAATGACGAGGCGGGTCCCGTCATCGGCAATTTTACTGTCGGAAATAGCCCGACTGAAAGTGCCGGACATACCTATGACAGCAACTACGCCGATGTCAATCAGCCGGGCCAGTGCGTGGTAACGGTGGAAGTGGATGACACCATGCGTGCTTCGCGCGCCGAAATGATCCTGGCGCGCTTCGGTGCGCGCGATGCCGATCCCTTTGCCCAGCCGATGCACTAGGATTTGGCCCGCGTGAATTGGCGGCCTGCGCTGGCGCCGGGTCGCTTCTGTCGCAATGAGCGTTGGGCGATGCCGGCGTTGGGCGATGGAAGCATCGCGCGAAGCAAGCACCGCACGATGCAAGCGCCGGTCGATGCAAGCGCTGCACGATGAAAGCGTTGCTACTTGCAAGCCGTGCGCGATGCAGGTTGCGCGATGTTCGCTTGCGGTCGCCGGTCATCCACGAGCCAACCGCGCGCGTGGAACTGCCAAGCTGGCGCATTAGAAGCCCTCGGGATAGGTCTCCGGTATATCGGCACTGACATCCGGCGTGGCAGGCAAGGGCGTCAGGGCGGTGGTGTGGTCGATTTGGATTACGGCGTCAAACTGGTCATGCATGCAGGCATCGAAGTAGTGACTGGCGCGCTCCGTTTCTGGCCTGTAAATCACGCCGATGGCTCGTTGCAGACGCCGCCGTTGTAACATTTTCGTAGCCGCGCTGCCACAGGTCAGCGGCAGGAAGTAATTACCTTCTTTCGCCTCATGCAAGAGGGCTTCATAACTGCCCGGCAGGGCCGGCACGATATCCTTGCGCTGCGCGGGTCCGTCCCATTGCGACGCAGCCATGACCTGGCCGTCGTAGGTGGAAAAGCCAATCAGGCGCGCCTGGCCGGGATAGCGCTCCCGTACCAGCTGTCCCAGGTTCCATTCACCGAGCTCGCCCATGTGCGTGGCTCGCGCATCGCCCAGGTGCGAGTTGTGCGCCCATACCACAATTCGGGCGGGTTGGCCCGTGACGGACGCCAGGTGCTGTGCCAGGTCGTCGAGCGTATCGGCCATGTGCTTGTCGCGCAGGTTCCAGGACGACACGCGGCCCCGGAACATGGTCCGGTAATATTCTTCGGCATTCTTGATCAGCCGGGCGTTTTGCTTGGCATCGAAAAATGCATCCTGAGCGTCCTTCCCCCGGCCGGCATAGGTTTCCTGTCGCCGCATCAGCTTGTTGAGCATGGTCCGCACCGCATCCTGGCAGGAGGCGCTCAGACCCAGGCCGGCAGCATAGCCGTAAGCCTGGGTATCCGAGCCGTGCTGGTCGAAACAGGCAAAATACGCGCGGGCGTCGTGGGCGGCTATGGGGTCAACCTGTTGCAGATAGTCCAGCACTTCGCCCATGGATGCATGGAGACTGTACAGGTCGAGTCCATAGACGCCGGCCTGGGCGTGCCAGGGGCGCCCGGCATTGTAGTGGCGCAGCCATTCGACACACTTGAGCACGGCGCTGTTGCGCCACATCCATTGCGGAAAGCGCTGAAAGCCGGCCAGGGCAGCGGCCGCGCTCGCGTCATCGGACTGGCCGCGCACAAAGCGGTTCACCCGGTATGCATCCGGCCAGTCGGCCTCGACAGCGACCGCGTGAAAGCCTTTTTCTGCGATGAGGCGGGCACTGATGCGCGCCCGTTCCGCATAAAACTCTTCCGTGCCATGGGTCGCTTCTCCCAGCAGGACAAAGCGGGCCTCGCCGATCAGATCAAGCAGGCCATCATAGTCGCTGTCGGCACCCGTGATCGGGCTGGCCGCGGCGGCGATGGCATTGCGGGATTCCTGGTCAGTCACGCCGAACATGATCAGTGGGGGAAGGTGTGGCGGACCGCCTGGCCTGGCCGCGATGGCGGGTGGCGCAGCCATTTAGCCAGCTGCTTCATGTGGCCCAGGTCATCTTCAAGCTGATGACGCGAATTCCCTTGCCACAGGCAGGCAAGCGCATGACAGTGCGTGCGGGCGGGCAAGCTGCCGGACACGCGTACCATCACCTTGGTACCGTTGCGAAAGGGCGCAGGTTCGCCACGCCACGCCACTTTCTGCAAGCCCTTATTGCTGTCATGTGCCTGTTCCATCAAGCGCCCCTCGCTGTGTACGGCTGGTGTTTCAGGCCGCCTGGCCCTGATCCTGATGCCGCCAGGCCTGCTCAAGCAGCCGGGCAACCTCCTCATCGCTGGTCTGATCGAAGCGCTGATACCACTGTCCCACGGCGCGAAAGCGCGGCGGTTGCAGGGGACACACGAGCGCGTCTGCCTCGCGCGCCAGCGCGGCGCAGGTGTCAGGTGCCCCTACGGGCGCCGCAAGGATGAGCCTGGCGGGATGGCCCGCCCGCGCGACCTCGCATGCCGCGCGCATGCTGGAACCGGTGGCAATGCCGTCGTCGACCAGAATGACCGTGCGTCCGGCCAGCTGCGGCGGTGGGCGCTGGCCACGGTACAGGCGTTCGCGCCTGTGCAGCTCGTGGAGTGCCGCCGCACACAGGGCGTCAAGACGCTCGGGCGGGATCTGGCGGTCATTGATGATGTCGCGCTGCAAGACCCTGACCCCGTCGCTGCCGATGGCGCCGATCGCGTATTCCTCGTGCCCCGGCATGCCCACTTTGCGCACCACCATGATGTCGAGCGGCAGCTTCAGTTCGCTGGCGACGGCAAAGGCCACAGGCACGCCCCCGCGCGGCAAGGCCAGCACAAGGGCGTCAGGCCCCGGCGTGATGGCACGCAGGGCGCGTGCGAGCTGGCGGCCGGCGTGGGCGCGATGCTTGTAAGGCGTGGTCCCGCCCATGGATGCACGGGGGGCGGAGTGAGGTAATTGCATGAGTCCCTCACTCAATGGCACATGGCGCGGCCACGCCGACATGCCTGCTGGACAGGGTGAGAGTGGGAATGCCGCCGGGCACTAGTGGGGCAAAGTGGCCGGACGACGCCGCAACAGCGCGGGAACAAGGGCCCGCCGGCGCCGAACAATACCGCTGAATGATGTTCATGAGTGCCTCGCTTGCGATGTTATCAAACCCGGAAAAGCGCTTGCGCACTTCCCTTTATAAACGCGGTGCCGCGTGATTTCAAGCGGCGCACGCTTCACGGGGCCTGGTCCTGCCCGCACTTTGAGCGCGCGCAGGGCAGCCATGCAAGCGCGGGAACTTTGACCTTGCCCGTGGCTCTGATGCTGTGGGAGGAATGCCATGAGCGAAACAGTCTTGCGTCACTGGTGGCTGCTGGCACTGCGTGGAGCCATTGCAATCGTGTTCGGGGTGCTGGCCATTGCCTGGCCTGCCATAACCCTGCTTACCCTGGCCACGCTGTTCGCCGCGTTCGCCCTGCTGGCCGGCGCCGTCTGGACCTTTGGCGCCGTGGCCAATAGAGCTGAGGACCGGCGCTGGTGGGTGATGCTGGTGCTGGGACTGTTCAGCATGGGTGCAGGCGTCCTGGCGGCGCTGGACCCGGCCCTGACCACATTGGCGCTGGTGCTGGTCATGGGCGCCAATGCGCTGGTGTCGGGCGTGATTGACATCGTGGTGGCGGTGCGGGTGCGCCGCTTCCTCAAGGGCGAGTGGCTGCTCGCGCTCAGCGGCATTGTCGCCATCGTGTTCGGCGTCGTGGTCCTGTTGTTTCCTGCCGGCGCAGGTGCCCTGGCGCTGGCCGTCATGACCGGGTTCTACGCCTTGATCACAGGGGTGCTGCTGATGGTGCTGGCCTGGCAGGTGCGTGCCTGGTCACGCCTGAGCGGTGGGCGCAGCAGCCCGCCGGCGGGCGCAGCCTGAAATTTTCTCAACCGAGGCGGTCGCGGTGAAATTGCAGGTGGTCGTCAATGAAGCTGTTGATGAAGTAATAGCCATGATCGTACGCATCATGGCGGCGCAGTGTCAACGCCTGGCCAGCCTGCTCGCACGCCTGTTCAAAGCGTTCCGGGTGGAGTTGCTCGGCCAGGAACTTGTCGGACAATCCCTGGTCAATCAGGATGCCCTCGGGGAAAGGATTGGCGCTGGCAGCCATGAGGGCGGTCGCGTCGTAGCGGGACCACGCAGCCTGGTCGGCGCCCAGGTAGCCGGTAAAGGCCTTGATGCCCCACGGGCAGTGCGAGGGCGCCGCAATGGGGGCAAAGGCCGACACCGAGCGAAACAGGTCGGGACGGCGCAGGGCATGAACCAGGGCGCCGTGTCCGCCCATGGAATGGCCAAAGACGCCGATGCGCGACGCATCCGCTTTCAGTTCGGCCACGGCCAGGGCGCGCAATTCGAGCAGGTAGCTGTCCATGCGGTAATGCTGACGCCACGGAGTTTCGGTGGCGTCAAGGTAAAAACCGGCACCGACGCCAAAGTCCCAGGCCGCGCTTTCGTTGGCAATCGCGGCGCCGCGTGGACTGGTGTCGGGCGCGATGAGCATCAGGCCCAGCCGCGCTGCCATGCGCTGGGCCCCGGCCTTGGTGGGGAAAGTTTCCTCATTACAGGTCAGACCCGCCAGGTAGAACAGGGTTGGCCGCAAGGCGGCGCCGTTTTCGGGCGGGGTGAACACGGAAAAGCGCATCGGCAAGCCAATGGCGCGCGAGGCATGGCGGTAAAAGCGTTGCGTGCCGCCGTGGCAGGCGTGTTCACTGATCAGTTCAAGCATGAAGGTTCCTTCGGTAACAGGTATCAGGTATCAGGCATCAGGTGCTGAGTATTCAGTGCCGTGCTGTCGTGGTCAGGGCCCGCTGCTGGGGCACGTGGCGCATCAGTATGACGGGCGCCACCTTGCTTGCCAAGGGCCTGCGGCAAGCGTGCGTCTCCCAGCGGTCCGGGCCCGCACCGGCGGCAGCGTCAAGGCGCCGTTTCGCCAAGGCTGGCGCTGACCACCCGTTCGATTTCGTCGAAATCGTTACTGCTTGCCATGAGCTGATGCGCAATGAGCGTATAGCGCGCCCGTACTTCCAGTTCGCGCGGTGTCTGCTGGCCCGGCAGACGGTAAGCGTCGGGCACCTGCCCGACCGGTGCCATGGTGAGCACCTGGGTATGGCTAGACCAGGCCCCGACCCGCACTCCGGCATACAGGAGCTTGGCTTGCAAGGGGGGGCAGCCTCCCGCCAGGCAGGCAAAATAAAACATGGCATCGGCTTCCCGGCGCAGCACGCCTTCCTTGCCAACTGCTGCGTCATGGACCACGGCGGCGCGCCGGTAGCGGCCCGTGTAGGGGCTGCCAACTGACGACCATAGCGTGCGTGGAATGCTGGCGCCATTGACGATGGTTCCCGCGGGAACATCCCAGCGCCGCCCGGCCGGATCGAGATACCAGAAGTCTTCCAGAACCCGCATGTCGCGGTCGTTTCCGTTTTCATCGAGCCATTCGGTCTTGGGATTGCCCGAAAATGTGCCATTGCTCATCGCTCTTCCTCCAGTATGCGTTGCGCCCGCTGTCCGGGCCTTACACGAGCTGCAGCCAGCCCAGCACGGCGCCGGCGGCCAGCACCCACAAGATATGCAGCCGTGTGCGCCAAAGTACAAGCGCACTGATGACTGCCAGCAGCCACAGGGGCCAGTCGTCCATCCGGCCCGCGGCGCTGCCCAGGATCCAGCTGGTGGCGAACATGAGCGCAATGACCACCGGCGCCATACCGAGTTTGAAGGCGCGTACCGCCCGCAGGTCCCGGTTGCGGTGAGCCAAGCGCGCCGCGTTATACGTCAGTATGGTCGATGGCAGCAAGATCCCGCCCATGGTGATGGCCACGCCGAGCACTGCTGCACTGAAGCTTCCGGTATTCATGCCCACGTGCCAGCCCATCAAAGCGACGAACAGCACATTGGGACCAGGCGCGGCTTGGGCGAGGGCAATGGACTCGCTGAACTGGACCTGGCTGAGGTAATGATGTTCCTGCACCAGGAAGCGGTGCATGTCGGGCGACGTGGAAATGGCACCGCCCACGGACAGCAGCGACAGCATCATGAACTGCATGAGCAGGGCCAGCCAGTCGGCACTGCCCAGTACCAGCAAGGGGGCCGTCATGACCGCAGGCGCCGGTAACACAGCACGCAGGCACATGCTCCGGCGATGGGCAGCACATGCAGGAGCGGTACCCGCAGCAGTGCCACCAGGACAAACACCATGAGCGCCAGGGCCACGCACCAGGCCAGCGGCATGGGGTTGCGCGCCAGCGCTGCGGACAGGCGCAAGGCGGAGGCGGCGAACATGCCGGCCGCGGCTGCGGCCATGCCGCGGAACGCACCGGCCACGCCGGGATGGTCGCCGATGCGGGCGTGCAGCAAGGCGAGGCACAGGACGAGCAGCAAAGGCACCAGCAGCATGCCCGCCAGCGCAGCGATGGCGCCGCGCAGGCCGAAATGGCGGCCCCCGATCATCATGGACAGGTTGACGACGTTCGGTCCCGGCATCACCTGTGCCACGGCCCAGTCTTCCAGGAATTCGTCCTGGGTCAGCCATTGCTTGCGCTCGACCAGCTCACGCTGCACGATCGCCACGACCCCGCCAAAACCCTGCAAGGCCAGCAGGGTGAAGGAAATGAACAGCTCGGATGGTGAACGGGGCTGGCGAAGGGCGTTGGCGGTGGCGGGCGCGGTCATGCCCTGATTATGTCCCCGGGCTGGCGCCCTGTAAATGCCGGCCTTAGCCGCCGCCGATGCCCCGCATGACGCGTCCGCTTCCTTCACAGGCGGGGCAGGGCGCGCCACTGGCGAGTGTTCCCTTGCCGCTGCACTGGTCGCAAATATCCTCGGCCGCGCCTGGCGTGCCCGGCGCTGCCTCGTCCCCCGGCTTGAGAGGCGGGTCGCTGTTGATAGCCATGATCTGCTCGCTTCGATGTGATGTAGTGCCTCCTATTGTAGGCAGGCTCCTTGTTCAATGACGTTCGATTCCACCGGGCAAAGACACACACTTTATTCTCACACTGATGGAAACCTGATATTGACTTCGCCGGGTTTTGGGAGATACTCGGAATGCATAAATTTCGTTCCCTTCAGCATGTCCCATGATGTCCCATGATGTCCCATGATGAGTTAAGGAATCGCAATATGACTACTACCCCTCCTGGAAGTCCACTTTGCCCGGGCCGCCCGGCGAGCCAGCCGCGCCGCGATGAGCGCCAGCGCGACATTATCGACCATGCCGTGGCCGTGCAGGCCAGCTGGAACACGGTGGCCGCGATTGAATACCTGAAATCGAACGGGGTGGACCCTTCTCTGATAGAACGCGTGTTGCTCGAGCCCGCGCGCCGCCGCCCCGCACAACACAGGCGTGCCATGCCAGCCTGATGCATCAGCAGATATGGTTCCAGGCCACGCTGTCGCAGGAATGGCGCACGTTCCGAGTCGGCCAGCGAGATTGTTGTCAGTCTTGCATGACATGTATGGCTTTCCGGAACCGTTTCCGCGCCACCTTATGCACAAATTGGACCTGTAGGAAAAATCCTAGAATTTTTTTCGCGCTGCCGTCTTGACTTTGCAAGTCACTGATTTTAAACGACAAAAAATCTGCCTTCAGAACGGGCATTTTGTTGAAACCCGCATCAATGCTGGCTTCCTCGCTGTCAAGGGGCGCTTATCCACAAAGATATCCACAGCGAATGTGGATATCGCAAAAACTCCTTACAAATCGGCCACTTAGCGCCGAAATTGTAATGCTCTTGCAATAAATGGGGTGTACATACGCGCTGCCAAAGCGATGCTTGTCTGCGCGCCTGGTCTTATTATCCTTGCTTTGTACTACTGTGTAAATGTACAGTTGTATTATTTTTCGAGTGTACCTGCATGCCTGACGCCGCCGCCATCTTGTCCGACCCAGCCGACCCCTTCGCCAGCCTCAATAACGAGCAGCGCGCCGCGGTCGACCACGATATCGACGTGGCGGCTGATCAGTCGCGCCCCTTGCTGGTCATTGCAGGGGCCGGCTCCGGCAAGACCAGTACCCTGGCCCACCGTGTCGCGCGCCTGATCATGCGTGGCGCCGATCCCCAGCGTATTTTGCTGCTCACGTTTTCGCGCCGGGCGGCCACCGAGATGGGTAACCGCGCCGGCGCCGTACTGCAGCGCGTGTTTGCGCTGAACGCGGGCCAGGCGCCGGCCAGCCTGCCGTGGGCCGGCACCTTCCACAGCATCGGGGCGCGGCTGTTGCGCGAGTACGCGGGCCGGATCGGCCTGGAGTCCTCGTTCACCATCCATGACCGCGGCGATTCCGAGGACCTGATGGGGATGGTGCGCCACGAAATCGGCCTGACCCAGACCCAGAAGCGCTTTCCTCTCAAGGGCACCTGCCTGTCCATCTATTCGCGGGTCGTCAACAGCCAGGAGCCGCTGGGCCTGGTCCTGCAAAGCACTTTCCCCTGGTGCGCCGAATGGGAGCAGGAACTCAAGACCCTGTTTGGCGCCTACGTCGACGCCAAGCAGGAACAGAACGTCCTCGATTATGACGACTTGCTGCTGTTCTGGTCGGAGATGGCGGCAGACCCCGCACTGGGACCGGAAATTGGCGCCTTGTTCGACCATGTACTGGTGGATGAATACCAGGACACCAACCGCCTGCAGGCGGCCATCATTACCGGCATGAAGCCGGACGGGCAGGGTGTGATGGTGGTCGGTGACGACGCCCAGTCGATCTATTCCTTCCGGGGCGCCACCGTGAGGAATATCCTCGACTTCCCGTCCCAGTTCAGCCGGCAGGCCCGCATCGTGACGCTGGAGCGCAATTACCGCTCCACCCAGCCGATCCTGGATGCATCCAATGCCCTTATTGCGGCGGCGCTGGAGCGCCACGCCAAAACGCTGTGGACCGACAAGGTATCGAGCGCCAGGCCACAGCTGGTGCTCATTCCCGACGAAGCCGAACAGGCACGCTGGGTGTGCAGCCGCGTCCTCGAACAGCGGGAAGCCGGGATGGCGCTGACGTCGCAGGCGGTCCTGTTTCGCGCCGCCAGTCACAGCGCGGCGCTGGAGCTGGAACTGATGCGGCGTAATGTCCCCTTCGTCAAATTCGGTGGCCTGAAATTTCTGGAAGCGTCCCACATCAAGGACGTGCTGGCGGTGCTGCGTTTTGCGCAGAATCCGAGCGGGCGCCTGGCCGGCTTCCGCGTGGCCCAGCTGATCCCCGGGATCGGCGCGGCCACCGCCACCCGCCTGCTTGACGCGGTGGGCGCAGCGGCAGAACCGGTCCGCGCGGTCGAAGAGTTTGCCGCGCCGCCCAAAAGCGCGGGCGACTGGAATGCCTTTGTGGCCCTGTACAAGGCCCTGCGTGCACCGGGCTTGCGCTGGCCGGCAGACATCGAACTGGTCAAACACTGGTATCTGCCGCACCTGGAACGCATGCACGATGATGCGGCGGTGCGCTGCGCCGATGTGGAACAGCTCTCGCGCCTGGCCGGCGGGCACGGATCGCGCGAAAGCTTCCTGGCCGAGATCACGCTCGACCCGCCCGAGGCAACCAGCGACCGCGCTGGTCCGCCCCGTCTCGATGAAGACTACCTCATCCTGTCGACCATCCACTCGGCCAAGGGCCAGGAATGGAAATCGGTGCATGTGCTCAATGTGGTGGACGGCTGCATCCCGTCCGACATGGCCACGGGGAACGCGGCCGACATCGAGGAAGAACGGCGCCTGCTGTATGTGGCCATGACGCGCGCGCGCGAACAGCTGCATCTGGTGGTGCCCAACCGCTTTTTCATCAAGCAGCAGGCCCAGATGGGCGACCGCCACGTGTATGCCGCCCGCACCCGCTTCATCACGCCGCTCATGCTCAAGCACTACGAAGAGTGCGTGTGGTCAAACGCCCAGACTGCGGTGACGAAGAAGCCCATGCCCGACAGCGTACGCATGCTGGTGCGGGACCGGGCCCGCAGTGCATGGAAGTGACAGCTTCGGCGTCAAGCCGGATCGAGGCGCGTGGCCACGGCCACGTACTGGTAAGGCACGCCGTCGGCATCCTTGAAGGCGAGCGCCGCGCAGCGAAGGGTCAGGGGGGCGCCGTCGGGAGTGGTGGTGCGGATGTCGCCGGCCCAACCCGAATCGCGCGCGAGGGCGTCGGTAATGGCGCGCGCCAGCGGGGCCGGGAAGACCCCCGGATGCAGCACGTGGAGGTCGCGCCCCAGCAACTGCGCGCGGTCGCGCTGCGCCAGGCGGCAGGTATAGTCGTTGGCGTCGATGATGCGGCCCTGTGCGTCGAGGGTCAGCACCAGGGCGTGCTGCTCCAGCACGGCCTGCAGCTTTTGCACGCGCGCCAGTTCCTCGCGCAGGCTGCGGCGCTGGGTGGCCGCCGCCTTGAGCGTGGCGTACGCGCGCAGCGACGAGATCACGGTGGTAAACAGCTTGCGCGTGGTCAGGTCGGCCTTGCACCAGAAATCATTGATGTCGTAGTCGACAATGATGCTGTGCTCCAGCGCCTGTCCGGGCTGGCCGGTGCGCAGCACGATGCGCACCAGGTCGTTGCCAAGTTCGCCGCGGATCTGGCGCGCCACGCGCAGTCCGGCGTCGGGCGACTCCATGATCACGTCCAGCAAGACCATCGCGATGTCATCCGTGCCCTGGAGAATGGCAAGGGCCTCCGCGCCGCTGTAGGCGTGCAGAAAGCTCAGGCGCCGTCCCTGGAAATGGGTATTGCTGAGCGCGAACTTGGTGACGACGTGGACATCGACGTCATCGTCGACGATCAGGATACGCCAGGGGGGCGGTTCCGGCTCCCCGCCTTCAGCCCCGTTGAGGGGATCGTCGTCCTGGATGACCAGGTCGCCATGGGCGCTGTCGTCTGCGGGGTTGGTGGGCATGGGTCAACACTATGACACCGCAGCCGCTTTGTCAAAGAAAAAACGACTTATCCCCCGTTTTTCAGTCTTGTAGGAATTTGCCTAAGGTCATGTTGAGCAAGCTCAAGGCCTCAAGTTAAGTCATTGATTTTATTGCGCAAAATTTTTGCCTGCGGAATGTGCATTTTGTCGAAACCCGCTTCAATACTGGGCTTGCGGCTTGTCAAGAGGGGCTTATCCACACTGTTATCCACAATTTATGTGGATATCGGAAAAAACCCAGCAGAATCCGGCACTTAGCTCAGACGGGGACGGTATGACCATGCTGCTGGCCGCTGACCCGTACCAGGCGCTTGAATTCGCGTAAATACGCTTGCTTGGCGTCGTCAGGACCCATGACAACAATTTTTTGGGGCATGGGGCGAACATCGTCAAGATAGCTCCAGCGCTCCGTGGAGTGCGGCATGAGGTCGCGCTTTTCGGTCGCCAGTGCGATGAGGTCGGCCCGCTTGATGGGCGCATAATCGGAAAAATCGACAGCGAAGGTAGTTGCGATGATTGCCGTAACCGCCTCTTCAATGGCGGCAAAAGCCGGCAGCAAGACCTTGAGCGGCTTGACCATGTCGCCCAGATAGGCTTCCGCCGCGTCGTGCAGCAGCGCGGCCAGCCGGAGGTCGGTTGGCACGAGGGAGGCGACAATCAGGCTGTGCTGCGCTACCGAATAGAACTGCTGGGTTTGTCCGTTGAAGCGGCACTGGTAAGCTAGGCCATGGGCAATGTCTTCAATGGCGACCTGATCGATGCGCGGCTCGAGCGGATAGAAGCGGTTGCCCAGAAACGTGGATACATAGGGCGTGGTCACACCGGCGTGGGACGGCGGGAACACGGACGGTGGCAAGGGCTTCTGCATGATCAATGTAGGCTGATACTGTACATGCATACAGTGTAGTCGAATTTGCCGGCCGTGTCACCTGCTCGTCCATTTCCGCGCGCCAAGGGCGCAGGGCCATGCGTGCGCAGGAGGGCCCGCAATCTTTGCGGTAGAACTAGTGCCGCGCCGAAATAGTTGGGACAAGTCAGGTTTTAGGTCACAATCGACCCATGAACAGAATCGACTGTGACGTGCTGGTAGTGGGGGGCGGCATCAACGGGGCCGGCATTGCCCGTGATGCTGCCGGGCGCGGGTTGTCGGTGGTCCTGTGCGAAAAGGATGATCTGGCCTCGCACACGTCATCGGCGTCGAGCAAGCTGATTCATGGCGGCTTGCGCTACCTGGAACATTATCAGTTCGCCCTGGTGCGCAAGGCCTTGGCCGAACGCGAAGTCCTGCTGCGCAGCGCGCCCCACATCATGCGCCCGCTGCGCTTTGTCATGCCGCACGACCGCGGCCAGCGCCCGGCCTGGATGATCCGTGCCGGCCTGTTTCTCTACGATAGCCTCGCGCGGCGCGAATTTTTGCCCGGCTCCCACGCGGCCAGCCTGCGCAGCCATCCGGCCGGACGCGACCTGAAACCGGCATTTACGCGCGCCTTTGTCTATTCCGACGGCTGGGTGGACGATGCGCGCCTGGTGGTCCTGAACGCGATCGATGCGCGCGAACGCGGCGCCACCATTTTCACCCGCACTGCCTGCACCGGGGTTGAACGCGGTCCCGTGTCGTGGCAGGCCACCCTGGCCCATGCCGGCGCCGGCCAGACGGCCGTCACGGCGCGCTGCCTGGTCAATGCTGCGGGACCATGGGCCGCGCGCTTCCTGGGCAATGCCTTGCCGGCCGCGCCCCACGCCGCCCAGCGCCTGATCAAGGGCAGCCACATCGTGGTGCCACGGCTGTTCGAGCATCCCTATGCCTATATTTTCCAGCACCCGGACGGGCGCATCGTCTTTGCCATTCCCTATGAAGGCGCGTTCACGCTGGTCGGCACCACCGATCTTGACTATACGGGAGACCTTGACCAGGTCGCCATCAGCACCGAGGAAGTCGCCTACCTGTGCCAGCTGGCCAACCGCTATTTCGCCCGACCCATTGCGCCGGCCGACGTGGTGTGGTCGTATTCAGGCGTGCGGCCGCTGGTGCACGACCCGGCCGCCAGCGCGGCCGCTGCCACCCGCGACTACCGGCTGGCGCTCGATACCGGAGGCGCACCCCTCCTGAGCGTTTTTGGCGGCAAGATCACCACCTACCGCAAGCTGGCCGAGCAGGCCCTGGCCCGCATCGCGCCGCTGCTGGACAACGCGGCACCGGCCTGGACCGCCCATGCATGCCTGCCGGGCGGCGACCTGTTTGGCGAGCGCCCCACCAAGCGTGGCATCCTCGAATTTGAGGCCTGGGCGCAGCAGCTGGCGTGGTCCTGGCCATGGCTGCCGGCGGCGCTGGCGGCCCGCTTTGCGCGCGCCTATGGCACCCGCACGGCGTGCCTGCTCGCAGGCTGCGCGGGCATGGGCGACTTGGGCAGGCAGATCGTGCCCGGCCTGTACGAGGCTGAGGCGCGCTACCTGATGAAGCATGAGTGGGCCCGCACCGGGGCCGACATCCTGTGGCGCCGCACCAAGCTTGGGCTGCATGCGGGGGCCGGCAGCGAAGCCCAGCTCGACGCCTGGATCAGCGCACTGCCACCAGCGTGAACGCCAGCGCCATGCGGTCCTGCACCGTGATGGCGCCACCCATGACGGACATGGGGGTGATGTCGAAATCAGTCTGCAGCAGCGACAGTTCGCCAATGGCGGTGATGGTATCGGCCGACTGCTCCAGCTTGAGCGGCACGTCCATGGTGCGCGTCACGCCATGCAGGGTCACGTTCAGGCGCACTGCCTGTTCACCAATGCGCTGGGCATGCAGCAGGACCTGGGGAAAGCGCTCGGCATCGAGCACCCGCCCCAGCATGTTGCCGCGCGTACCTGCGATGGCTTCGGCCGAAGGCTGGGTATCGAGGCCGGCCGCCGCGCGCAGGGCCGCTTCGTCCACCGTCAGCTGGTCCAGCCGGAACTGGAAGTCGGCGCGCCCCGCCTGTGGCGCCACCAGGCCGGTAACGGTGCGGCTGGCAATCACGTGGTCGTGTCCCAGGCGCGCCAGGGCGCCGCCGCGGCGCACCGTGATGACAATGATCGAACGCGCCGGGTCGATGCGGTAAATATGCTGCCCCTTGCGCGCGGCATCCTGGTACCACGCGGCGCTGGCTGCGGCGGCCACCGGGAGCGCCGGCATGGCAGTCGGCGGCAAGGGCCTGGCGGAACAGGCGGCGAGCAGCAATGCGGGCAGCAGCAGGTGGAGTGGTCTCATGACCGTATTGTGGCACGGCGCGCGGGCGGCAGGCGCCTGCCTGCATGTGTTCAATCGTGCAAAGGCGGTCAATCATGGCCGCTTCGGCAACCTCGCCCAAATGGCGCTATGATCTCTGGTGCACGACTTGAACCGGAAAGGATTGCCATGATCGATTTGTACTCGGCCGCGACGCCGAACGGCCACAAAGTGTCGATAGCGCTGGAAGAACTGGCGCTGCCCTATGAACTGCATACGCTCGACCTGCACGCGAACACCCAAAAGGAACCGTGGTTCCTGGCCCTTAACCCGAACGGCCGCATTCCGGCCATTGTCGACCGGGCCGAAGACAATTTCGCCGTCTTTGAATCGGGCGCCATTCTCGTCTACCTGGCCGAAAAGACCGGCCAGCTCATGCCCGCCGGCGCCAAGGGCCGCTCGCGCGTGATGCAGTGGCTGATGTTCCAGATGGGCGGGGTCGGACCGATGATGGGGCAGGCCAATGTCTTCTTCCGCTACTTTCCTGAAAAGATCCAGCCGGCGATCGACCGCTATCAGGGCGAGAGCCGGCGCCTGTTCACGGTCCTGGACGGCCACCTCAAGGACCATGAATACCTGGCCGGCGACTATTCGATTGCCGACATTGCCAACTGGGCCTGGGTGCGCACCCACAGCTGGTCCGGCGTGGCCGTGGACGACCTGCCGCACCTGAAGCGCTGGCTCAATGCCATTCGCGCCCGTCCGGCCGTCCAGAAGGGCATCCTGATGCCGGCCTCGGAGCGCGACCTGGAAAAAATGAGCGGCGAAGATGCCGAGAAATTCGCGGCCAGCGTGCGCGGCCTGGTTGAAACGGGCCGCACCACCAGCAAGGAGAATGCATGAAACTGTACGTCAGCGGCTTTGCCCCCAACCCGCGCCGGGTGGCCATGTTCATTGCCGAGAAAGGCATCACCGGGATCGACAGCGTCACGCTCGACCTCATGACGGGTGAGCATCGCAGCGATCAATTCCGCGCCAAGAACCCGATGGCGCGCACGCCGGCGCTGGAACTGGACGACGGCCGCGTGCTGTCCGAATCGCGCGCCATCTGCACCTACCTGGAAGGCTTGCATCCGCAGCCGAACCTGATGGGCGAGGGGGCGGAAGAGCGTGCCTTCATCGAGATGGCCGACCGGCGCGCCGAGATGCACCTGCTGCTGGCTATTGCCAACTGCGCGCGCCACACGCATCCGGCGCTGGCGGTGCTCGAGCAGCCGCAATTTCCCGACTTTGCCGCAGCCCAGGCGGTCAAGCTGCGCGAACATGCAGCCTGGCTCGATCAGATGCTCAGCAAGCAGGCGTTCATGGCCGGCGAGCGCTTCACGATTGCCGACATCACCGCCTTCTGCGCGCTGGAATTTGCGCGCGGGATGCTGAAGTACAAGCCGGGCAGCGAAGGGCTGGCCAACCTGCAGGCCTGGCGCGACCGCATCGCCGAACGGCCGTCGGCGTCGGTCAGCAAGTAGGCACGCGCCGCCGGCGGCGCGCTGCCGGTCAGCGGTGCAGCCAGACCCGCATCAGCGACAGCAGCTGCGCCACATCCACCGGCTTGGTGATGTAGTCCGAGGCGCCTGCGGCAATGCACTTGTCGCGGTCCCCCTTCATTGCCTTGGCGGTGAGGGTGATGATGGGCAGGGAGCGGAACCTGGGGATACGGCGAATCGCGCGCATGGTGTCGTAGCCATCCATCTCGGGCATCATGATGTCCATCAGGACGATCTCGATGCTCGGGTCCTTTTCCAGCACTTCAATTCCGTCGCGCCCGTTTTCCGCAAACGAGACCTGCATCTGCTGGCGTTCGAGGAGCGACGACAGGGCAAAGATATTGCGCAGGTCGTCGTCCACGATCAGGACCTTGCGCCCGTCCAGGCCGCCATCGGCGGCGTGGATTTCTTCCAGCATGCGGCGCTGCTGCTCGGGCAGGGAAGCCTGGGAGCGGTGCAGGAACAGGGCCGTTTCGTCGAGCAGGCGTTCCGGTGAGCGTGCATCCTTGACCACGATGGTCTTGGCATAGCGCTTGAGCTTTGTCACTTCCTTGCGCGTCAGTTCCTGGGCGGTGTAGATCACGATCGGCAAGTCGCGCAGGGAGCTGTCCCTGCCGATGATATCGAGCAGATCGAAGCCGCTGATATCGGGCAGCGTCAGGTCCAGCACCATGCAGTCGAAATGCGCGCTCTTGAGCGCATCGAGCGCCTGCTGCCCGGTTTCCACCGCCATGATGTGCAGATCGCTGTCGCCAATGAGCGAGACGATCGCATCGCGCTGCATCTTCTCGTCATCTACCACCAGCAGGCTGCGCTTGCCGCCCATCAGGAACTTCTGGATGCGGGTGAATTCTTCTTCCAGCATCTCGCGCGAGACGGGCTTGTTGATGTACGAGATCGCGCCCTGGCGCAGCGCGCGTTCGCGTTCGCGCAGGCTGGACATGACATGCACCGGGATGTGGCGCGTGCCGGGATCGCGCTTGAGGCGTTCGAGGACGGTGAAGCCGTCGATGTCGGGCAGGTCGATGTCCAGGATGATGGCCGAAGGCAGATAGTCTCGCGCCAGCGACAGGGCCGAGTCGCCCTTGCTGGTGACAATCGTCTTGAAGTGCTTTTCACGGGCGAAGTCAACCAGCGCCATGGCAAAGCGTTCGTCATCCTCGACCAGCAGCACCGACGGGTCGCCCGGGGCGATCAGGCCGCGGTCGTCCTGCACCGGGGAATACTGGATCAGCTGCTGCTCGTCTTCCCCGGCGTCGCCGGCCGACAAGTCCTGGCTCAGCGACTGGGGGGCGCTGGTATAGATCACCTGTGCCGGCGGAGCCGGTGGCGCCAGGCGCGCAACCTGGGGCTGGCGGCCCTGTTCATAGTTGATGAAGCCGGCGCGGTTATAGGGCAGGAACAGGGTGAAGGTCGAACCGCTGTTGACGGTTGACTCGACCCGGATTTCGCCGCCCAGCAGGCGCGCCAGCTCGCGCGAGATGGACAGGCCAAGGCCGGTGCCGCCATACTTGCGGGCGGTGGAGCCGTCGGCCTGCTGGAAGGCTTCGAAAATGAGCTGCAGCTTGTCGGCGGCAATGCCCACGCCAGTATCGCGCACGGCAAAGGCCAGCACTGCATCGGCATGCACCAGGTTGGGATGATCCGACGTCCAGCCGCTGGTGACGAGGGAAATCTCGAGCGCCACCTGGCCGTGGCTGGTGAACTTGAAGGCGTTCGAGAGCAGGTTTTTCAGCACCTGCTGCAAGCGCGTGGTGTCGGTCATGACAGCGGTGGGCAGCGAGTCGGCCAGTTCCACCGTAAATCCAAGGTGCTTGGCTTCGGCCATGTGGCGGAAGGTGCGATCGACGTAATTGCGCAGGTTGGCGAAGCGGTACTCCGACACGTCCAGCGTCACGGTGCCCGATTCGATCTTGGACAGGTCCAGGATATCGTTGATGAGGGTCAGCAGGTCGGAGCCGGAACCGTGAATCGTCTTGGCGAATTCCACCTGCTTGCCCGACAGGTTGCCTTCCGGGTTGTCCGACAGCTGCTGCGCCAGAATCAGCAGAGAGTTGAGCGGCGTGCGCAGCTCGTGCGACATGTTGGCCAGGAATTCGGACTTGTACTTCGACGACAGGGCCAGCTGCGTGGCCTTTTCTTCCAGCGCCAGTTTGGCCTGTTCCACCTCGCGGTTCTTGCGCTCGACCTCGATGTTCTGTTCCGACAGCAGGCGCGCTTTTTCGGCCAGCTCCTGGTTGGTCTGCTGCAGTTCCTGCGCCAGCGACTGCGACTGGGTGAGCAGGGACTCGGTGCGGCTGTTCGCTTCGATGGTGTTGAGCACCACGCCGATCGACTCCATCAACTGGTCGAGGAAGGAGAGGTGGGTTTCGGTAAAGCGGTCGAGCGAGGCGATTTCGATCACCGCCTTGACCTGCTGCTCGAACAGGATCGGCAGCACCACGATGTTGGTGGGCGGCGCCGCGCCCAGCCCGGACGAGACCACGATGTAATCGCGCGGGACATCGGTGAGCCAGATGCGGGTCTTCTCCAGCGCGCACTGGCCCACCAGGCCTTCGCCCGGCAGGAAGGACGTGGCCAGCTTGCGGCTGGAACGGTAACCGTAGCTGGCAATCATGCGCAGGCGTGCGTCCATCTCCTGCGAGTCCATCATGTAGAACACGCCGTGGTGGGCAGATACCAGCGGCGCCAGCTCCGACAGGATCAGGCGCGTGACGGCCTGCAGGTCGCGCTGGCCCTGCAGCAATCGGGTAAAGCGCGCCAGATTGGTCTTGAGCCAGTCCTGCTGCGCATTCTTTTGTGTAGTCTCCTTGAGGTTGCGGATCATTTCATTGATGTTGTCCTTGAGGTAGGACACTTCGCCCCGCGCTTCCACCTGGATCGAGCGAGACAGGTCGCCGCGCGTGACGGCGGTTGCCACTTCGGCGATCGCGCGCACCTGGTTGGTGAGGTTGGCCGCCAGCTGGTTGACGTTCTCGGTCAGGTCCTTCCAGGTGCCGGCCACGCCCGACACGTTGGCCTGGCCGCCAAGCTTGCCCTCGGTACCCACTTCGCGCGCCACGCGCGTGACTTCCGAGGCAAACGACGAGAGCTGGTCCACCATCACGTTGATGGTGTCCTTCAGTTCCAGGATTTCCCCCTTGACGTCCACCGTGATCTTCTTGGACAGGTCGCCGCGCGCCACCGCCGTCGTCACCGCGGCGATATTGCGCACCTGGCCGGTCAGGTTGGAGGCCATGAAGTTGACGTTGTCGGTCAAATCCTTCCAGGTGCCGCCCACGCCCGGGACATAGGCCTGGCCACCGAGCTTGCCCTCGGTGCCGACCTCGCGCGCCACGCGCGTGACTTCCGATGCGAACGAGGACAGCTGGTCCACCATGACGTTGATGGTGTTCTTCAGCTCCAGGATCTCGCCCTTGACGTCGACCGTGATCTTCTTCGACAGGTCGCCGTTGGCTACCGCCGTGGTCACGTCGGCGATGTTGCGCACCTGGCCAGTGAGGTTGCCGGCCATGGAGTTCACGCCATCGGTCAGGTCTTTCCAGGTGCCGGCCACACCGGGCACGTTGGCCTGGCCACCGAGCTTGCCTTCGGTACCAACTTCGCGCGCCACGCGCGTGACTTCGGATGCGAAGGAATTGAGCTGGTCCACCATGACGTTGATCGTGTTTTTCAGTTCCAGGATCTCGCCCTTGACGTCCACCGTGATTTTCTTGGACAGGTCGCCATTGGCCACGGCCGTGGTCACGTCGGCGATGTTGCGCACCTGGCCGGTCAGGTTGCCGGCCATGGAGTTGACGGAGTCGGTCAGGTCCTTCCAGGTGCCGGCCACGCCCTTGACCTGGGCCTGCCCGCCAAGCTTGCCCTCGGTGCCCACCTCGCGCGCCACGCGGGTGACTTCCGATGCGAACGACGAGAGCTGGTCGACCATGACGTTGATGGTGTTTTTCAGTTCCAGGATCTCGCCCTTGACGTCCACCGTGATCTTCTTGGACAGGTCGCCATTGGCCACGGCGGTGGTCACGGCGGCGATGTTGCGCACCTGGCCGGTCAGGTTGGACGCCATGAAGTTGACGTTGTCGGTCAGGTCCTTCCAGGTGCCGCCCACGCCCGGCACGTAGGCCTGCCCGCCCAGCTTTCCTTCGGTGCCCACTTCGCGTGCCACGCGCGTGACCTCCGAGGCAAAGGAGCGCAGCTGGTCGACCATGACGTTGATGGTGTCCTTGAGCTGCAGGATTTCGCCGCGCACGTCCACCGTGATCTTCTTGGACAGGTCGCCATTGGCAACGGCGGTGGTCACCTCCGCGATGTTGCGCACCTGGGACGTCAGGTTGCCGGCCATCGAGTTGACCGAGTCGGTCAGGTCCTTCCAGGTGCCGGCCACCCCCTTGACCTGGGCCTGGCCGCCGAGCTTGCCCTCGGTGCCCACCTCGCGCGCCACCCGCGTCACCTCTGACGAGAAGGACGAGAGCTGCTCGACCATGGTGTTGGCACTGGTGGCTGCCCGCAGGTATTGCCCCTTGAGGGGATGGCCGTCCACTTCCAGCGCCATGGTCTGCGACAGGTCGCCCTTGGCCACGGCACCAATCACGCGCGCCATTTCCGTAGTCGGGCGCACCAGGTCATCGATCAGGGTATTGACGGAGCTGATGATGGTGGCCCAGCCACCGACCACCCCGGGGACATTGGCGCGCTGGGTCAGGCGCCCCTCGCGCCCGACCACGCGCGAGACGTCAGTGATGGCCCCCACCATCTTTTCCTTGGTCTCGATGATGTCATTGAGCGTGTCCGCGATCTTGCCCGAGATGCCGGTCAGGTCAGAGGGCATGCGCGCCGTGAAGTCGCCCTTTTTCAGCGCCATGAGGGTGGCGAGCAGCATTTTGGGATCAAGTTCGTCTGCCAGTTCAATCATGTGGTTCATCGGCGTGGTCCTCGTTGTCTTGGGTTTTTTGGTGGCGCGGCGGCTTGGCCGGCAGCGGCCCCCGGCAAGCGGCTTTCCATGGCGGCGGCGGGCATGGGCTGGCCCAGCAGCTCGCCCTGGAACTGGTCGCAGCCAAGGGAGGCGAGCATGGTGAGCTGGCGCTCGTGCCGCACGCCCTGTGCCAGCACCCGCATGCCCAGGGCGCGGCCAAGATGGATGATGGCGGCCACCATGTCGGCGCCGCCCTCGGTATCGATGGCGTCCACAAAGGCGGCGTCAATCTTGAGAATGTCCAGTGCCAGCGCCCTGAGCGTGGTGAGGGAGGCACCCGCGTTGCCGAAGTTGTGGACCGCCAGGCGTACCCCGGCCTCACGCAGCTGGTCCAGCACCGGGGCCGCGTCGGCGCACTTGACCAGGAGCCGCTCCGGGATGTCGAGCTCCAGCCAGCCCGGCGCCAGCGCGCACTGCGCCATCCGGGATCTGACCAGCGGTGCCAGGTCGGCGGTCAGCGTCATGACCGGCAGCTCCACCGCCAGGCGCAGGCCATCGAGCTGGTGCCCGGCCGCCTGCCAGTGCGAAAACCGGGCGCAGGCAGCGGCAATGGTCCAGCTGCACACCTGGTCGAGCAGGGCGCGGTCCGAGATCCCGGGTAGAAATTCGGTGGCGCCGATGCGGCCCAGGCGCGGGTGATGCCAGTACAGCAGTGCCTCGATGCCGCACAGGGTACGCTCGGGCAGGGTGGCGCGCGGCTGGAACAGCAGTTCGAGCTGGCCGCCGGCCAGGGCCGTCTGCAGCTCGGCCACCCAGCGCGCCCGTTCGGTTTCGCGGGCGTTGAGCTCTTCGCGAAAGAATTCGATGCTGCCGCGCCGGTTTTGCTTGGCGTGGTACATGGCAGTGTCGGCGTTTTTCATCAGCTGCGCGGCGCTGGCCGCGTCCTGCGGGTACAGGCCGATGCCGATGCTGGTCGAGGTATGCACGCGGTGGCCGAGGATGTCGAAATGGCGCCGGTGCGCTTGGTCGATCTTGCGTGCCACGCGCGCGGCGTTGGCCGAGGCGCCGGCACCGGGGAGCATGACCACGAATTCATCGCCGCCCAGGCGCGCCACCACATCGGACTGACGCACGGCGCCCAGCAGGCGCGCGGCCACCTGGCGCAGCAGCTCGTCGCCCACTTCGTGGCCCAGGGTGTCGTTGATCGACTTGAACTTGTCCAGGTCCAGGAACAGCAGGGCGAACTCGCTGCCGCTGCGGTCGGCCGTGGCCACGGCATGCTCGAGCTGCTGGATCAGGGAGCGGCGATTGACCAGGCCAGTCAAGGCATCGCGGATCGACAGTGCATGGGCGCGCTCCTCGGCGCTTTTGCGTTCGGCCACTTCCAGTTCAAGCTCGTGGTTGATGCGTTCGAGGTCCTGCACCCGCTGCACCCGCAGGTCCTGGTTCAGGCGCGCCAGCTCCTCGCTCTTGGCCTGCAGTTCGAGGGCGCGCCTGGTCAGTTCCACGAACACGGCAACCTTGGTCTGCAGCACCTGCGCAATCACCGGCGTAAACAGGTAATCGGCTGCGCCCTTGCCATAGGCTTCGAGCCGGTGCATCTCGTCGGCATAATGGGCCGTGATAAAGATGATGGGCGTGGTACTGCTACGGGGGTGGGAATGGATCGCGGCGGCCGTCTCGAACCCATCCATGCCCGGCATGTTCACATCAAGCAAAATGACGGCAAACTCATGGTTGAGCACATGGCGCAACGCCTGGTGGCCGGAGGTGGCGGTAATGAGTTCGTAATCGGCGGCACCTGCCGCAGCGAGCAGCAAGGTTTTGAGGGCAAACAAGCTTGCCGCATCATCATTGACCAGTAGAACTTTCGGAATCTGCACGAGAAGTGGAGCCCTGGAGTGAAAGTGAACTTGCCGATCTCGACACGCACGCGCTTGCCTGGGCGGCGGGCCGGATATCTCGATTGAACAAATGTACTTGATACTGTGCCAGCGATTCACCCAAAAGTGTAGCGCAAAGAATATTTCTGCCACGCACAATTATGAGCAAGGTATAAAGTGGCATTTTCGCAACGTACTTTTGGTAGATTGGGTGGACAGGATTCGCGGGCATTACTGTCGAGTAATGGGAATATTGTCACAACATCTCCACATTTTGGTCAAATAACAACGTAACTTTGGGTTGGTATTGGTTGAGTTTTAGTTAAATTGGCCCTACGATCTAGTGTCATTACGCAAATACGCGGGTGACCGCATTGGAAAAGGGCACGTGCATGGTGGAAATTGGTCAGCTGATGGCCCTGTTGAAGAGCACGACAGAAGCGGGCTGGACCTCTGCCCTCTTTGCACTTGCGCACAGCCAGGGTTTCGACAGCGTGCTGTATGGCGCGGTCGCTTCCAAGCATGCCAAGCTGGAAAACGCTTTTCTTCACAGTAATTACTCAAGTACGTGGCGCGCCCGGTACGACGCCGAAAAGCTGCATTACATCGATCCCACCGTGGCCCATTGCGCGAGCAGTTCGGTACCGATCGTGTGGGAGCCCGACACGTTTGGGGATCCAGCTCAGCGCGCCATGTACGAGGAAGCCTGTGCCCATGGCATTCGTTCCGGCATCACCTTGCCCATCCACGGGCCCGGCGGCGAGTTCGGGGTCGTCAGTTTTGCCTCGGACGCGCGGCCGAACATGGATTTCGACCGTCATATTGTGCAGCTCATGCCGGCCCTGTCCCTCATTCGCGACTATGCCTTTGAGTCATCGCTCAAATTCATTCACGAAGTCAAAGGCGCTGAGCCCGTGCCGCGTTTGACCAAGCGCGAGCTTGAAGTGCTCAGCTGGGTGATGGTGGGCAAGTCGTCCTGGGAGATTTCAAAAATTACGTCCTGCTCCGAGGCGACGGTAAATTTTCATATTGCGAACATCCGCCAGAAATTTAACGTCAACACCCGGCAGCAGGCGCTGGTCAAGGCGATCAGCCTTGGTTTGCTCAGCCCGGAAGATCACCATCGCTGAGGCGGCCCTTCAGGTACAGCTTGACGAGAATGGCCACGGGCGGCGGGATGCCCAGCCCGGTTTCAAAGCGGCTGCCGCTGGACTGGGTGACGCCAAAGCGGCCCCAGAATTTTTCCTGGCTTTCGCGTTTGCTGAGCCTGAATTTCTTCAATTCTCCGTGTGGGGTGGAAGGGGTCGGCGCCGGTGCCTGTCCCTCCTTGATTGCGGGTGCGCCGGGTTCGCTGTTGGCCTGGGCCTGGTACTTGAAGTCGTCGTCTTGAGCCATCATTTCCTCTCGTGCAAAATTGCAGTATTCCACCCACGGTCTCCCGCAGCCACCTAGCAACTCTGCTAGTTATGTTCATATGCTTTTTGCATGAATCTTATGCAAGCCGCATAACTTTGAGAGGGAGAAAAACCATGACACTGCACATCCGTATTGCACCGAGGCGCGACTTCAAATCCCGTGATTTGTGGGAAATGCACAAGTTGCGGGCCAAGGTATTCAAGGACCGGCTCGGATGGGAGGTTCCCATCCTGAGTGGCATGGAGATCGATGGCTATGACGCCCTCGAACCGCTCTACATGATGATCCGCGAGCCGGGCGGCGGCACCCTGCGCGGCTGCTGGCGCCTGTTGCCGACCGAAGGCCCGTATATGCTCAAGGATTCGTTTTCCGAGTTGCTGCATGGCCAGCAAGCGCCCCAGGATGCGCGCATCTGGGAATTGTCGCGCTTTGCCATTGAAACCGACGGCAATGCCTGTTTCGGCTTTTCCGAAATCACCATGGAGTCGATTGGTGAAATCATCAGCCATGGCTACCATGCCGGCATCGACCAGTATGTGACGGTGACCACCACCGCCATTGAACGGCTGTTGCGCCGGGCCGGCGTGGTGACGCGCCGCTTCGGCCCGCCCATGATGATCGGGATCGAACGGGCCGTGGCCCTGTACGTGGACATTCCCGCCACCCACGCCGTCATGTTCGACACCCGTCTGGCCTCGTGATGCTGCGCCCCTGAGCGCGATTGCCCAGCCGGCTTGCGCTGTGCGCCAGTGCTTCCCAGTGGGGCGCTGCGTACAGCAGCTGGCCGGCCAGTTCGGCATCGGGCAGCAGCGACTGGCTCGCCTGCAGGCTGCGCCAGGCTTCAAGCAGGGAGCGGGCCGCGCCCAGCATGGCGCGCAATGATCCGCCCATGCGGTCCAGTCCGGCCAGGTAAGTGGCAAAGGAAGGCAGCAGCTGCTGCAGGTAGCGGGCCTCGGCCTGGACGGCCGCCTGCTCCGCCCGTAAATGGTCGAGCTGGCGCCGAACCCCCTCGCGCGCGCTGCTGTGCATGGCGATTTCGTGGCGGATCTGCTCGGCATGCGGGCCGAGCAGCCAATAGGCGTGCTGGCGCATGGTGGCGTCGTCCAGTTTGCTTTGCAGGGTGCTCGCTTGCTGCGACAGCATGAGCGCGTGCACCTGGTCGGCCTGCATGCGCTCGCTCAGCAGGCGTGTATCGTTGTCAAGTTCGCACCCGGCCCGGGCCATCTGGTCCAGGCTGGCGGAAAATGCCGTGTTCAAGGGTGCCAGCAGCGCGACGGCGCCCGCCATGCGCCTTGCCAGGGCCGTCCCCACACTGCCGCAAGGCTTGCCCGCATGGGCCTTGCGCAGGGCGGGCAGGAGCACCCCATTGCCCACCCCTGCCAGCGCGGCGGCGGCCTCGCTCAGCGCGGGCCGGTGCTGGCTGGTCCACAGCTCGGCCAGCTGTCGGACTGCTGCCAGATAGGCGCCCACGGCAGGCCGGGTCAGGCCCACCCGATCGGGCAGGCGGGCGATGCTCGCAGACATGTGGTCCAGATGACTGGACAGATCGGCGACGACGGCCAGACTGCCGCCCAATGCGGCGCACCAGAAGGTTCCTTCGGCGGCGCCGGGGAACTGGCGCGGCGGCAGGCCACCCCTGGCGGCAGCGCGTGGCCGAAGTTGCGTCACAGTACTCATTGGCTTCTCCTGTCCGTGGATGCGGCTGCCGCGCCCGCGTGGCCGGCTGGCTACAAGGGTGGTGCGTTGTGGCCGGCTGGCCACAAGTGTGGTGCGCCGTGGCCGGCTGGCACAAACTTTGTCCAGATCGGCCATGTGCCCCGTTTGCGCCATTCGATAGTAGGCGAGCGCGCAGCCGGCTCGTTGATCCTGATCAAGGTGCTTGTCGTCTGCCTGAACGGTGACGGCCCGGTCGGGTCTGACCGTGACCACTTGGAGGAATCATGGAGACACCTAAAAGCAAATGGGACGTGGAGCGGGCGGCCGCCTGGCTGCGCCGGCACACTTGGGGCGGGGCCGGGGAGGAGCGGCCCGAAGACATGGATGACGACTTGCTGGCCGCCGCCGAGGCCGAATCAGAAACCATCGAGGTGGGCGATGACGATATCGACATTGCGTGCTGGCCCGCGCTGGTCGCTCCCTTTTATGACTAGGAGGCCGCATGCCACCATCATCATTGCCACCAACATCAATGCCCCCATCATCGTCGCCGCCCGGGCGGCAGCTGGCCGTGCCGGCCCTGCTGCGCGCTGTGTTCCGGCGCTGGAGCGAGCCGTGCGACGCGGCACTGGCGCGTCCGGACTGCGCCGGCTCGCCACAGCTGTACCGGCAACTGGGCAGTGCAAGCGGGGCGCTGACCGTGTCGCCCGCAGCACTGGCGCTCATCGAGGCTGACGCCTGCTACAACGCCCGGTTCGGCCAGTTTGCCGAACTGCGGCGCGAGGGACAGTGCGTGCTGGCCTGGGTGCGCGCCTTGCCGGGGTGGGGGCCTGCCGCCCCGCACCTGTTCATACCTTACTGAAGCATCTGGCGCAGGAAGGTATACGTCAGGGCCCACATGCGCGCCTGCTGGGCATTGTCGGCGGCGCCGGCATGGCCGCCGTCCGTGTTTTCCCAGTACAGCACATCGTGCCCCTGGGATTGCATCAGGGCCGCCATCTTGCGGGCGTGGCCCGGATGTACCCGGTCGTCGCGGGTGGACGTGGTGAGCAGCATGCGCGGATAGCGCCGTCCGGCATGGACATTGTGATACGGTGAATAGCGTGCCAGGAAAGCCCAGTCGGCGCCATCGTCGGGATTGCCATATTCTCCCATCCACGAGGCGCCGGCCAGCAAGCGGTGGTAGCGCCGCATGTCCAGTAGCGGTACCTGGCACACCACCGCCCGGAACAGTTCGGGGCGCTGGGTCATGGCTGCGCCCACCAGCAGGCCGCCATTGCTGCCGCCCATGATGCCCAGATGGCGGGCACTGGTGACGGCTCGCGCAATGAGGTCTTCAGCCACGGCCACAAAGTCGTCAAAGGCGCGCTGGCGATGTTGTCGGAGTGCAGCCTGGTGCCAGGCCGGGCCAAATTCGCCCCCGCCGCGGATATTGGCCACCACGTAGGCGCCGCCCTGGCTCAGCCAGGCGGCTCCGGTGGCGCCGCTGTAGCCGGGTTTGAGCGAGATTTCAAAGCCGCCATACCCATACAGCACGGTGGGCAGGGTGCCGTCGCAAGGCGTATGCCTTGCCTTGACAACAAAGTAGGGTACCGCTGTGCCGTCTGCCGAGCGCGCATGATGCTGGGTCACGCTCAGTGTAGCGGCATCAAACACGGCGGGCAGGGACTTGAGCAGGGTAGGGACATCGCTGCCCACCTGGCCCAGGTGCAGGCTGGGCGGCGTCAGGAAGTCGTTGGCCGTCATGAAATAGGCATCCGAACCATGGCGGTCGGCCGCGGCCACATCGACACTGCCAAAGGCAGGCGTGGTCACCACGCGGCGCTGCCAGCGGCCATCGTGGCGCGTATATTCGGCCAGCCGGTTGCTGACATTGTCCAGTTCCGTCAGCAGCAGGGCATGGCGGGTGACGGTCATGCCGTCGAGTGAACGGGTGGGGCCGGGCGTGAACAGGGTTTCGAAGTCGCGCGCGCCGTCCAGGAATGGGCGTAGGCCAATCGACAGCAAGGCGCCGCGCGGGTAGAGGATGGCGCCGGCTTGCCAGTCCGAGCGCAACTCGATCAACAGCTGGTCGCGCACCGTCAACGCATTGGCGTCATCGGGCTTGTCGATGCGGCGCAGCGCGGCGCCTTCGCGCAGGTACAGTTCGCTTGTATAAAAACTCATCTGGCGCCGGATGAATTGCTGCTGAAAGCCGGGCGTGAAGACCTGGTAGCCGGACACGCCGAGGTCGTCCTCCAGGCCTTCAAACACGACGGGCGCCCCGGCCACGGGCGTGCCGCGACGCCACTGGCGCACCTGGCGCGGGTAGCCCGAGCGCGTCATGGTGCCAGGGCCGGTATCTGCCGCCACCAGCAAGTGGTCGCGGTCGATCCAGGTCACGTCACTCTTGCCTTCCGGCAGCGCGAAGCCATCGGGAACAAAGGCGCAGCGCTGCAGGTCAAACTCCCTGACCACGCAGGCGTCGCCCCCGCCGCGCGAGAGCAGCACCAGGCAGCGTTCGCCGTCCGGTGGCAGCGAGCGCACGCCTGCCCATACCCAGTTTTCACCTTCTTCGCGGGCCAGCTGGTCCAGGTCGAGCACGCTGTGCCACGCCGGTTCGGGCAGGCAATACTGCTCTAGCGTGGTGCGCCGCCACAAGCCCCGTAAATGGGTGGCGTCGCGCCAGAAGTTGTAATACCAGGGGCCATGCTTGACCACGTAGGGAATGCGGTCGCTGGCGTTGAACATTTTCGCCAGCCGGCGCTGCAGTGGCGCGTAGCCCGGTGCGCTTTCCAGTTCGGCCAGCGTCACGCTGTTCTGGTGGCCTACCCAGGCCAGCACCGCTTCGCTGTCTATCGCTTCCAGCCAACCAAAGGGATCGGCCGGGGCGGCCTCGCGGGTGTCGTGCATGCTGTCGTCCTGGGATATGTCAGGCTGCGATCCTAGCATCCGGCCGGGGAGCGCGGCCATTCGGCGTGCCAGTGAACCTGTCGCAAGCGCGGCGGTCTACTTATGGTCATCTCTTCCATACGCTGTGGCGCACAACGTGGTGCCAGTGACACGACGGCTGGTGACAAGGTGTGCGGGAGTATTTATCAATTGCATGTTACCGTTGCAACAAGTAACCTGATGCTCGATGCATACACTGCCGGCACGCCGGCGCACTTTGACATATTCCTCCGAAAGCACGGGTACGCGATGACGCACGCTATGACGCGTTCGAGGGAAAGCTTGGCCCGTAACTGGCCGGCCCTGGGCCGCCTGTTGCTCAAGGGGGCGGGCCTGCCCTTGTCGCTGCTGATCGCCATGTCGCTGTATGTCGCAGCGGAGCGGGCAGTCAGCACCGACGCGCGCCTGCAGTTTGACGTCATCACCCGCAGCGCGCAGGCCAGCCTGAACATGCGCATCCACGCCCATGCCGATGTGCTGCGCGGCCTGGCGGCCACTTTTCAGACCCACGATGCGCCTCTCACGCGGGACCAGTTCCGCCGCTACGTTGCAGCGCTGGATATGCAAAAAAACTTTCCTGCAATCGAGGTGGTGACATTTGCCAGTTACGTGCCGCATGCGCAGCGCGCGGCATTCGTGGCGGCGGTACGCGCCGATGACAGCCTGGTCCCGGGGGGCTACCCGGCCTTCGACATCACCCCGCCCGGCGTGCGCGATGCCTATACAGTCATTGACTTTGTCGAGCCGCCCGATGCGCAGGTGGCGCGCATGGGGCGCGACCTCGGGGCCGACCCGCGCCGTGCCGGCATCCTGGCCGCCGTGCGCGACAGTGGCCGGCTCAGTTCCTCTGGCCTGCCGATTGTCCATACCCTGCCTGATCCGCATGTTGTTGTGGGCATCCGCCTCCCCGTCTACCGCAGCGGGGCCGCGTACCACACGGTGGCCGAGCGCCGCGCCGCCTACCTGGGGTCGGTGGGCATCGGCCTGTCGGTGCCGGTGCTGGTCCAGGGCGCGCTCGACGAATTTGTCATGCATGGGACCCAGGTGGCAGTGTATGCCGATGGCGAGGCCGAGCGTGCAAAACGCGCGCTGCAGATCGGGCCGGCTGACCGCTTGCTGGCAGGCGCGGGCGGCGTACTGCAGGCGCTGCCGGCATTGCCCCCGGGCGGAGGGGGCTATCTGGAAACGGTGCTGCCCGTCGACTTCCATGGCAAGCCGTGGAAAGTCCAGTTCCGCATTCCGCGCGACAACCTGGTTCAGGGCCTGGACCGCTACTTTCCCCTGGTCGCGCTCCTTGCCGGCTTTACGGTCAGCATGCTGTTTTCTGCTTTTATTACGACGCTGTTCCGCTCGCGCCGGGCGGCGGTCGAGCAGCGGGTGCTGCTCGATTCCGTGCTCGACAGTGTGGACGCCCATGTGTACATGAAGGACCGCGAGCGGCGTTACCTGTATGTCAATGCGCGCACGGCGCGGGCCATGGGGATTCCGGCGGAAAACATCATTGGCAAGCTTGACCGCGACGTGCTGCCGCCGGCCAAGGCCGATGCCTACTGGGAGCAGGACAAGCAGATTTTCGCCGATGGCCAGCCCCATCCGGGCCAGCTGGTCGAATACACGCAGCCCGACGGCGATGTGCGCATGCTTTGGACCGTGAAAGTACCCATCGTGCACGATGGCAAGGTCAATGCCGTGATCGGCCTGTCCACCGATGTGACGGAACTGCACACGCTCAAGGCCCAGGCCGACGCTGCCAGCCGCGCCAAGAGCAATTTCCTGTCCAATATGAGCCATGAAATCCGTACGCCCATGAACAGCATCATCGGCATGTCGCACCTGGCGCTCAAATCGGTCACCCATCCCAAGCAGCGCGACTACCTGGAGAAAATCTATCACTCCAGCCAGCACCTGCTGGGCATCATCAACGACATTCTCGACTTTTCCAAGATCGAGGCCGGTAAGCTTGAGCTGGAAATGCTCGATTTCGGGATTGACACGCTGATGCAAAACGTCGTCAGCCAGCTGGGCGAAGCAGCGCTGGCGCGGCGGCTCACCCTGGTGCTTGACATTGGCGCCGGCCTGCAGCAGCCGGTACGGGGCGATCCCTTGCGCCTGGAACAGGTGCTGCTCAACTTTACCAGCAATGCCATCAAGTTTTCCGAGCAGGGCAGCGTCCACCTGCGCGCGCGCCTGGTGCGCGACGAGCAAGACACCATGCTGGTGCGCTTCGAGGTCAGCGACGCCGGGATCGGCATGAGCAGCGCCGACATGGGCGAATTGTTCCAGTCCTTCCACCAGGCCGATCCCTCGACCACGCGCAAGTATGGCGGCACCGGACTGGGGCTTGTCATCAGCAAGCAGCTGGCCGAGCTGATGGGCGGTGAAGTGGGCGTGGAAAGTGCGCCGGGGCAGGGCAGCACCTTCTGGTTTACGGCGCAGCTGGGCAAGGCGCCCCACTTTCTGCCGGTGGAAACGGAAACGGCCAGCGCGCAAGTGCTCGACTGCCTGCATGGTGCCTACATCCTGCTGGTCGAAGACAATGTATTTAGCCAGCAGGTAGGCCAGGAATTGCTGGAGCAGGTCCATGCCAGCGTGGTAGTGGCCGGCAATGGCAAGGAAGCCATCGACCTCATGCTGCGGCACCGCTTTGACTGCGTGCTCATGGATGTGCAAATGCCCGTCATGGATGGCTTTGAAGCCACGCGCATCATCCGTTCCGACCCGCGCCTGAAAAGTGCCGTGGTCATTGCCATGACCGCCAATGCCGGCATCGATGACCAGGCCCGCTGCCTGGCCGCCGGCATGGACGAGTTCGTGACAAAGCCCATTTCGCCGCGCCTGCTGTTCGAGGTCATTGCCAAGTGGCTGTGTACGCGCCCCGTGCGCGGCGGGCGGCGCCATCCGCCACCGGCCCTGCACACGGTCGTGGGCACCGGCAGCACCGAACTGATCGACATGGCCGCGCTGGCCCTGACTTTTGGCGGCAACCCGGCCAAGATGCGTAAATATGCCTTGCTGTTCCTCGAGTCGGCCCAGCACGCCATGCAGGACATGCAAGCTTCCCTGGCCCGCGGCGACTACGGCCGCCTGGCCGAACTGGGCCACCGCATCAAATCGTCGGCCAGGGCCGTGGGGGCGGTGGGTTTTGCCAACCTGTGCGAGGCGCTGGAAACCCAGGCCAGCCAGCCTGATGCGGAACAGGCTGCCGCCCTGGTACAGCGCCTTGGTGTCCTGCTGACCCTGCTCGCCGGGCACATTGAACGGGAAGTCATCTTGCCGCAGGTATAACAGTGTTGCGCTTTCGCGAGCGCCATAAAAATAGTATGCTGTGCGGTTGCCAATCCCTTGCCCGCGCTTTTCCGGAGTTTCATGTCGCCACCCGTCGCACCAGGCTTGCTCATCCTCCACGGGAACCAGATGGAGCAGTTGCGTGCGGCCGTGTTTGGCTGGCTGCGCAACAATCCGCTCGGCCCCCTTGAAACCGAGACCATCCTGGTGCAGTCCAACGGCGTGGCCGAGTGGCTCAAGATCGCGCTGGCCCAGGAACTGGGGGTGTGCGCCGCCACCCGGGTGGCCTTGCCGGCCCGCTTTTTATGGGAAGCCTACCGCGGCATGCTGGGCCGCGAACGGGTGCCGAGCCGGGCGCCGTACGACAAGGGTCCGCTCACCTGGCGCCTCATGCGCCTGCTGCCCACGCTGCTTGGCCAGCCCGTATTTGCGCCACTGCGCCACTTCCTGCGCGACGGCGACCCGGAGCGCCGCCTGCAGCTGGCCGAACGCCTGGCCGACCTGTTCGACCAGTACCAGGTGTACCGCGCCGACTGGCTGCAAGACTGGGCGGCCGGACGCGACGTGCTGCGCACTGCGCGCGCCGAAGCGCTGCCACTGGCGCCCGACCAGCGCTGGCAGGGCGCCCTGTGGCGCGCGGTCAACGCCAGCCTGCCGCCGCACGAACGCGATTCCGGCCGCGCCACCATCCACCAGCAGTTCGTCGATGAGAGCGCAACGCGCACGCCGGCCGCCCGCCTGCCGCGCCGCGTGGTGCTGTTTGGCATGTCCACCCTGCCATACCAGACCCTGCAGGCTGTCGCGGCCCTTGCGCACCACACCCAGGTACTGCTGGCCGTGCCCAATCCCTGCCAGTTTTACTGGGGTGACATCATTGAAGGGCGCGAACTGCTGCGCGCCGCCCACAAGCGCCACCGGCAGCGCTCCGGCATCGACCTGTCTACCGTGGCGCTGGAAGACCTGCACGCGCACAGCCACCCGCTGCTGGCCAGCTGGGGACGCCAGGGGCGCGACTTCATCCGCATGCTCGACGAATTCGACACTGCTTCCGGCGAGCGGGCCGGCCAGATGCGCATTGACCTGTTCAGCGAAGGGGAGGGGGATTCTTTGCTGGAACAGGTGCAGGCGGCCGTGCGCGACATGCTGCCGCTGCGCGAGCACCCGCGCCATGCGCCCGCCGGCGGCGACCGCTCGATCCAGTTCCACCTCACCCACAGCGTGCAGCGCGAAGTGGAAGTGCTGCACGACCAGCTGCTGTCATGGTTTGCGGCCGACCCCTCGCTGCGCCCGCGCGACGTGGTGGTCATGGTGCCCGACATTGATACCTTTTCGGCCGCCATCCATGCGGTATTCGACCAGCACAAGCGCAGCGACCCGCGCTTCATCCCGTTCGAGATCGGCGACGTCAAGGACCGCAGCGTCAATCCCCTGCTGGTGGCGCTGGAGTGGCTGCTGCGGCTGCCCGAACAGCGCTGCCGCCAGAGCGAAATCCGCGACCTGCTCGACGTGCCGGCCCTGGCGCGCCGCTTCGGGCTCGGTGACGAGGACCTGGCCACGCTCGGCCACTGGATCGAGGGCGCCAGCGTGCGCTGGGGCCTGGACCAGCAGCATCGCGATGGCCTCGGACTGGGCTCCGCGGGCGAGCAGAATGCCTGGATCTTTGGCGTGCGCCGCATGCTGCTCGGCTACGCCACCGGCGCCGGGTCCAGCTTCCAGCACATCGAGCCCTACGCCGAAGTCGGTGGCCTCGATGCCGCCCTGGCGGGATCGCTGGCGCAGCTGATCGAAACACTGCTGGCCTGGCGCGCGCGCCTGGCCGGCCTTCACACCCCGGTGCAGTGGGGCCAGCATGCGCGCGACCTGCTGGCCGCGTTTTTCGACCCGTTCGAGGAAGCCGACCGCCTGACGCTGGGCCAGCTCGATGACGCCCTGCAGGGCTGGCTGGAAACCTGCGGCGACGCCGGCTTTGATGAAGCAGTCCGGCTGGCGGTCCTGCGCGAAGCGTGGCTGGGCGCGCTCGACGAGCCAACCCTGAACCACCAGTTTGTCTCCGGCGGCGTGACTTTCTGCACCCTGATGCCGATGCGCGCCGTGCCATTTCGCGTGGTGTGCCTGCTTGGCATGAACGACGGCGACTTTCCGCGCCGCGCGCGCCAGGCCGATTTCGACCTGCTGGCGCTGCCCGGCATGGCGCGCCCCGGCGACCGCTCGCGGCGCGACGATGACCGCTACCTGATGCTCGAAGCGGTGCTGGCCGCGCGCGAGCGCCTGTACGTAAGCTGGGTGGGGCGCAGCGTGCGCGACAACAGCGAGCAGCCACCGTCGGTGCTGGTGTCGCAGCTGCGCGACTACCTGGCGGCCGGCTGGGACCTGGACCTGCGCGCCATCACCACCGAACATGCGCTGCAGCCGTTCAGCCGCCGCTATTTCGAAGAGGGCGGCATGCTGACCTACGCCGGCGAATGGCGCGCCGCGCACGGCGAGCGCCAGGCCAGCGACACGGCTCTGCCGCCGTTCGAGCCGGAGGCCGACGTGCGCCTCAAGCTCGATGAGCTGCGCCGCTTCCTGCGCCAGCCCGCCACCTATTTTTTCCGGCGCCGCCTGGGCGTGACAGTTGCCGATGCCGGCGTGGTGGGCGAGGACGAAGAGCCGTTTGGCCTGAGCGGCCTGCAGCGCTACACCATCGAAGACCGCCTGCTTGATGACCAGGGCGAGCCGGAACCGCTGGACCAGGTGCGCGCCACGCTGGCCCTGCGCGCCGAACGCCTGGTGCGCGAAGGCGTGCTGCCCATTGGGCTGATGGGCCAGCACTGGCAGCGCCAGCTGGTCGATGGCCTGGTGGCGCCGCGCACTGCCTGGCTGGCATTGTGCACCCGCTACGCACAGCCGGCGCCCAAGTTGGCGGTCTCGCTGGAACTGGGCCAGTTCATGCTGGAAGACTGGATCGACAAGCTGCGCGTGGGCCAGGCCGGCACGGCCTGGCTGATGCAGATGTCATCGAAGGCGCTGGACAAGAAGGCAAGGCCGCGCGGCGACAAGCTGATTGCGTGCTGGCTGCGCCAGCTGGCCAGCGCGGCCATCGGCCAGCCCCTGACCGGTTACCTGGTGGCCCGCGATGCGGTCCTGACCATGGCCCCGCTCCACCCCGCCCAGTCGCGTGATCAGCTGGCCGCCATCGTCCGGCTGTGGCGCAGCAACCTCGATGCACCGCTGGTGGTGGCCTGCAAGAGTGCACTGGCGCGCCTGCAGGGAGGAGACGCCCGCACCACCTACGACGGCGGTTTCGACCCCACCGGCGAAGCCATGCCGGAAGGGCGCGAGTGGGCGCTGTCGCGCCTGTGGCCGGACTTCGCCACCCTGGTTGGCAGCGGCGACTGGCTGGCCAACGGTGAAGCCTTGTATGGCCCGCTGGCCGCGTGGATGCGCGATGCCGTGCAGGCCGAGCCGCACGAGAAGGCGGGACCATGAGCGAACTGCTTGATGCCCTGCGCTTTCCCCTGCACGGCTCGCGCCTGATCGAAGCGAGCGCCGGTACCGGCAAGACCTGGACCATCGCCGCGCTCTACCTGCGCCTGGTGCTGGGCCATGGCGGGGATGCCGCCTTTGGCCGGCCGTTGATGCCATCCGAAATCCTGGTCATGACCTTCACCCGGGCCGCCACGCGCGAGCTGTCGAACCGGGTGCGCGAGCGCCTGATCGAGGCGGCAGCCTACTTTCGCGGCGAACTGGCGCACGACGATCCGCTGCTGTCCGAGCTTTCCAGCGCCTGCCACAGCGACGCCGACCGGCGCATGGCCGCGCATCGCCTGCAGGGCGCGGCCGACACCATGGACGAAGCGGCGATATTCACCATCGATGCCTGGTGCCAGCGCATGCTGCGCGAGCACGCCTTCGACAGCGGCAGCCTGTTTGACGAAGAGCTGATCAGCGACGAGCGCGCGCTGCTCGAAGACGCGGCGCACGACTACTGGCGCCAGAATGTCTACCCGCTCGACGCCGCGGCGCTGCGCACGCTGCTCGCATGCTGGCCCGACGTGGTCACGCTCAAGCGCAAGGTGCGTGATCTGGTGCCGCGCGCGGCCACCTTTGGCCAGGTGCCGGACGAATCGCTCGCCGCGCTCATGGACCGCGTGGCGGCTGAACAGAAGGCGATCCTGGCCCCCCTCAAGCAGGGCTGGCACGCGCGCGCCGATGCCATGGAGGCGTGGATCGCGCAGCAGCGCGAGGCCAATCCCGACTGCTTCCACAAGGCGTGGATGGCGCCCAAGTCGGTGAGCGAATGGCTGGCGGCGCTGCGCACCTGGGCGCTTGACGAGACCATGCACATGCCCGAACTGAGCGACAGCGCCTGGGGACGGCTGACGCCGGAAGGCATCCGCAAGGCGACCCGGAAGGGCCTCGAACTCGCACTGCCCGACTGCTTCGATGTCACGGCCGCGCTGCGGCTGGCCCTGGAAACGGTCGACCCGGTGGAACATGCCCTGCACCGGCATGCCGCCTGCAGCATCGCGCGCCGCATGGCGCAGCTCAAGGCGCGCGGGCGCCTGTTCGGCTTTGCCGACATGCTGCAGCGGCTCAAGGCGGCGCTGGAAGGACCCAACGGCGAGGCCCTGCGCCAGCGCATCACCGACCAGTATCCGGTCGCCATGGTCGATGAATTCCAGGACACCTCGCCCGACCAGTACCGCATCTTCGACCTGCTGTACCGGGTGGCCGACAACGACCGCGCCCTCGGCCTGTTCCTGATCGGCGATCCCAAGCAGTCGATTTACGGCTTTCGCGGCGCCGACATCCACAGCTACCTCGACGCGCGCCGCGCCACGGCCGGGCGCCACTACCAGCTGGGCACCAACTACCGCGCCACGGCCGCCCTGGTGGACGCGGTGAACCACCTGTTCCTCAACGCCGAGGGCGACGGCGCGCGGCCCGGCTTTGCCAGCGGCGCCTTCCGCTTTCGCCAGGGCGATGACAACCCGCTGCCTTTCGAGCCGGTGGCCGCCAAGGGCAGGCCGGAGCAGCTGGTCGGCGTCGATGGCGCCTACCAGGCCATGGCCGTGTGCTGCACCGGGCGCGATGACCTCAAAGCCGACGACTACCGCAACTTTTTCGCCCACCACTGCGCCGAACACATCGTGGGCCTGCTCAACGACCCTGCCGTGGGCTTTCGCCATGACCAGGCCTTGCGGCGCCTGGTACCGGCCGACATCGCCATCCTGGTGCGCGACCGCAAGGAGGCGCTGGCCATCCGGCGCGCCCTGGACCAGCGCCAGGTACCCAGCGTCTACCTGTCCGACAAGGATTCCGTGGTCGACAGCGTGGAAGCGGCCGACGTGCTGCGCTGGCTGCAGGCGGTGGCCAATCCGCTCGATGGGGCACTGGCGCGCGCTGCCTTTGCCACCCGCACCGCGGCGCTGCCGCTGGCCGAACTGGCGCGTTTGTCGTCCGACGAACTGGCGTGGGAAGAGCGCGTGGAGCAGCTCAAGGCCCTGCACGTGGTGTGGCAGCGCCAGGGCGTGCTGGCCATGCTGCGCCGGATGATCCACGAGCTGGGTCTGCCCGCATCGCTGCTGCACCAGGCCGGCGGCGAGCGGCGCCTGACCAACCTGCTGCATCTGGCCGACATCTTGCAGTCGGCCAGCGGCCAGCTGGACGGGGAACAGGCCCTGATCCGCTGGTTCGCCGAGCAGATCAGCGGCGACGGGGAGGGCGGCGAAGAGCGCGTGCTGCGCCTGGAGAGCGATGCAGAACTGGTCAAGGTGGTCACGGTCCACAAGTCCAAGGGCCTTGAGTACCCGCTGGTGTACCTGCCATTCGCCGTCACCGCGCGCAAGACCGAGCGCCGCAACCGCAGCTTTTTCGAGTATGTGGGCGCGGACGGCAAACGCTGCCTCGACCTGTCCCTGTCCGACAAGGCCAGGGACGCCGTGGAGCGCGCCCGGCTCGAGGAAGACCTGCGCCTGCTGTACGTGGCGCTCACGCGCGCGCGCCACTTCGTGTGGCTGGGTGTGGCGGCGCTGGACGGCCGCCTGCACGAATCGGCCCTTGGCTATCTGCTGGTGGGCGAGACGCAGGCCGCCGCCGCCGACCTGGGCGGGCACTGGGAACGGCTGCGCGCCGGAAAGGACGCTATCGGCCTGCACATGCTGCAGCACCCGCAAGCGGTCACGCAGCTGGCCCGCAATGAGCAACAGCTGCCGCTGGGCGCCGCCGCACGCTTTAGCGCACGCTTCGAGCGCAACTGGACGGTCGGCTCCTTTACCTCGCTCACGCGCCAGACCAGCGCCGCGCCCATGCACGCACAGGAAGAAACCCTGCTCGACGAAGATCTGGCGCCGCCGCTGCCGACGCCGCGCCTGGCCGACGAGGCGCCGTGGCACCGCTTTCCGCGCGGTTCCGTGCCCGGCAACTTCCTGCACGAACAGCTCGAGTGGATGGGGCAGGAAGGCTTTGCCATTGCCGATGACCCCAAATTCGACGAAAAGCTCGGCTTGCGCTGCGAGCGCGCCGGCTGGGGCCATCGCAAGGACGACGCCATCGCCTGGCTGCGCACGGTGGCCCTCACGCGCCTGCCGCACCTGGCCGCGCCCCTGTCCGGGATCGGCGCCGTGCTGCCGGAGATGGAATTCTGGTTTCCCAGCGAACGCCTGGATGTGGGCGCGCTCGACGCATTGTGCAGCGCGCGTCTGTTGGGTGGCGCGCCCCGTGGCGCGCTGCCCGAACGGGAACTGCACGGCATGCTCAAGGGCTTCGCCGACCTGGTGTTCGAGCATGACGGGCGGTTCTGGGTGCTGGACTACAAATCGAACGCACTGGGCGCCAATGATGCCGCCTATGGCACCGGGGCCATGGCCGCCGGGATGGCCGCGCACCGCTACGACATCCAGGGCGCCATCTACCAGCTGGCCCTGCACCGCCTGCTGCGCAGCCGCCTGGGCAGTGCCTACGATCCTGGCCGGCAGCTCGGTGGCGCCATCTTCATGTTCCTGCGCGGGATCGCCAATGTGCACACACGCGGCTGCTACCTGCTGGAGCCGGACCTGGTCCTGCTCGACGGCCTCGATGCATTGCTGGGCGGGGAGGGCGCATGAAGCCGGAAACCGTGAGTGAGGCGCTGTGGACGCAGGTGGCGGCGATGACGGAAGATGGTCACTTACGGCGCCTGTCGGGCACCTTTGCGCGCTTCGTGTCCACGCTGGGCGCAGCCACGCCGCCCCTGATGGTGGCGTGCGTGCTGCTGTCTGAACTGGAGGGGCGCGGGCATAGCTGCCTGATGCTCGACGAACTGGCCAGCGATCCCGCCACCCTCATGGGCTGGAGCGACGAGCAATGGTCGCAGCTGGCGCAGGCGGCAGGTACCTTGCCGAAGCATCTGAAAGGCTGGATTGCCCAATTGGGCGCCTGCGACCAGGTGTGGCAGGTGGGCGACTTTGACTTCGACGAGCCGCTGGTGCTCGATGGCGAACGTCTGTACCTGCGCCGCTACTGGCGCGACGAGACGCTGGTGGCGCAGGCGGTGCGCAGCCGCGCACGCGCGGTGCGCCCGGTCGATGCGCCAAAGGCGCGCGCCTGGCTCGACATCCTGTTCGCGTCCGAGCGCAAGAGCGAGCCGCCCGACTGGCAGAAATTCGCCTGTGCCATTGCCCTGCGCGGCGCGCTGGCCATCATCACTGGCGGCCCGGGAACGGGCAAAACCTATACCGTGGCGCGGCTGCTGGCGCTGCTGTTTGCCGTGGCCCCGGATGCGGCGCACCAGCGGGTGGCGCTGGCTGCCCCCACCGGCAAGGCGGCAGCGCGCCTGAAACAGTCGATCGACAAGGCCTTGAACGACCTGGCCGACAAGGTGGGCGAGGCACTGCCCCTGCGCGAACTGACCGCGCGCATGGGGGCGGCGCGCACGCTTCACAGCCTGCTCGGGGCCCGTCCCGACACCCGCTCCTTTGCCCATCATCGCGGCAATCCGCTCGATGTCGACGTGCTCATTGTCGACGAAGCGTCGATGGTGCACCTGGAAATGATGGCCGCGCTGCTCGACGCCCTGCCGCCGCACGCCACGCTGATCCTGCTCGGTGACAAGGATCAGCTGGCCTCGGTGGAAGCGGGCGCCGTGCTCGGAGACCTGTGCCGCGATGCCCAGAGCGGCCGCTACGACGCGGCCACCGTGGCCTATGCACTGGCTGCCAGCGGCGAAGCGATTGCCCCGCACTGGCACGGCGACGGCGGCGCGCTGGCCCAGCAAACCGTCATGCTGCGCCAGAGCCGGCGCTTCGGTGGGCCCATCGGCCAGCTGGCGCTGGCGGTCAACGCTGGCGACAGCGCGCGTGCCCACGAGATCCTGCGCGGCGGCGGCGAGGCGGTGCGCTGGATCGAGCACGCCCATCCGCACCATGTGGTGCAGCTGGCAGCCGAGGGTTACGCCCCCTGCCTGGAGCTGGTGGCAGCCGGCCCCGGGGCACTGCCTCACGACGCCTGGGTGGGCGCGGTGCTGCACAGGTTCGAGGCGTTCCGCGTGCTGTGCGCGGTGCGCGAGGGCGAGTGGGGCGTGACGGGCCTGAACGAGGTGATCGAGCAGCGGCTGGGCAGCATGGGACTGCTGCGCCGGCGCAGTGAATGGTATGTGGGGCGGCCCGTCATGATTACCCGTAATGACTACGGCACCCGCGTATTTAACGGCGACATTGGCCTGACGCTGCCCGATCCGGCGCGGCCAGGTGTTTTGCGGGTCTACTTCCTGGAAGGCGATGACGTGCGCAGCGTGCTTGCCACCCGCCTGCGCCATGTGGAGACGGCGTACGCCATGACGGTGCACAAGTCACAGGGATCGGAATTCCGGCACACGGTGCTGGTGCTGCCCAGGGAGCGGGGCGCCATGATCGCCCGCGAGCTCATTTATACCGGCATCACCCGCGCCAGTGAGCGCTTTACCCTGGTTTCCCCTGGCAGTGCGATCCTGGCAGAGGCGATTGCGCGCCGCACGCGGCGGGCCAGCGGCCTGCAGGACATGATCGGCGACAGCCAGGGTAGCTAAGGGGAGGGCGCCACGGGCCGGTGCCCATGGCGCCGGAGAGCTCAGGCGCTGCGGCGGCGCTGCTTGCTGGTTTTGGCCTTTTCGCGCGTGCGCAGGCCAGTCTTGATGATGGGCGCGTTTGGCCCGTTCAGGGAATGACGCGGGCGATGCCGCGAACGGACCTTGGCCACCTTGACCGGCTCGCCGGAAATGAAGCGGCGGATGCTGAGCGCGTCCATGATCCGGGTCGAGCTGGCCCTGGCATTGAGCAGAACCAGCGTGGCATTCTTGCCGGCCGACTTGATGCGCATGATCAGGCACTTGCCTGCTTCGTCCGTATAACCGGTCTTGGACAGGCCAATTTCCCAACCGTTTGCCCCCACCAGGCGGTTGGTATTGCGGTATTCCACATTGCGCCCGCTGATGTTGATCAGGTCGCTCGTTTCCGTCGTCATCTGGGCAATTTCAGGATACGTCGACGCGGCAGCGGCCATCTTCACCAGGTCCTGGGCCGTGGACTTGTTGTTCGGCGACAGGCCGGTGGGTTCCTCAATCACCGTGCTGAGCATGTTCAGCGCCGCAATCTTGGCGCGCACAGCAGCCTTGAAGCCTTCCGGGCCGCCCTGGAAAGTGCGGGCCAGCGAGGCGGCCGCGCGGTTATCGGACGACATCAGGGCCAGGCGCAGCACATCGGCACGGCTGATGCGGGCACCGACCGGCACCCGCGAGGAACTGTGCTTGACCACGTCCACATCGCTGCGGTCGATGGCAATCAATTCATTCATATCCTGGCCGGCATCGATCACCACCATTGCCGTCATCAGCTTGGTGAGCGAGGCAATGGATACGACCTGGTCTGCATTCTTCTCGAGCAGCACCTTGCCGGTGCTGTCTTCGATCACCAGCACCGAGTGCGAGCCAAACGGCAATGCCAACGCGGCACTGGCGGTGATGGACATCACTACGGCAGCGAGCAGTCTCTTCATTTTGGGGATCCCTTGTTGCAAAGCGTTCAATGCGAGTGCCGCGGAACAGCGCGACCCTGTAGGCATGAGCGTGGTATGGCTCTAAAGCAACTACTTAAGGGTTGAAGATAGCACTATCAGAGAAATGTGTCTATGGCGCACGAGAGCAAACTCGGCAGAAGCGCAAAAAATACTGGATAAAGGCGTGCAGATGAGCACTAATTTTCGCTTTTACAAGATTTTAGTCCCGATTTCGCCCGTGGAAGCACGCCTTTGCGACGCGATTCACGGTGAATGTATGCATGGCTTACAATGGAGGAAGCATGCTGGTCTCCATGGAACTATTCTTGGTGCAAGCGGCAGGCAGGAGTGACTGGTGATGGCGCAATACAACGCCTGGCGCCGGGCTTTATTTTATAGTCGCGGCTGGAATTTTTTTAGCAGCAACACGTTTTACTTGCCGTTATGATGATGAATGATTCGCAGAAGCTTATCGAGATCCGTCCAGCCCTGGCACAAGATGCAGGGGCCGCCTGTCTGGTCTTGCGCCGCTCCATCACGGAGTGCTGCGTGGCCGATCACTGCGGCCAGGCCGGCATTCTCGACGGCTGGCTCGGCAACAAGACCGCCGACAATGTCGCCAGCTGGATTGCCTCTCCCAGCAATTACACGCTGGTTGCCGTGCGCGAGGGTGAAGTGGTGGGCGTGTCGCTGCTGACCCAGGCCGGCAAATTATCGCTTTGCTACCTGCTCCCCGAAGCACTGCACCAGGGTGTTGGCAAGGCCATGCTGCAGGCGGTCGAGCGCCAGGCACGGTCCTGGGGCATCAGTGTCCTGCGCCTGCACAGCACGGCCACGGCCCGCGATTTTTATCTGCGCAATGGCTACATATCCGCAGGCAAGGAAAAGTCGTGCTACGGGGTGGAATGCGACTTCCTGTGGAAAAAACTCAACGCCGATCCTGCCGACGACGGTAACAAGCCACGGCGATTCTGTAACTGTAGTGCGCAATAGCCGGGCCTTGCGTTATAGTAGCGGCCACTGATCACCGCAATTGTCCCTATGCTTACGCGCAGAAAATTTCTCCAAAAAAGTTTGTCCACGGCTGGCGTGATCGCCGTGCCCATGATCGGTCTCGGCAGCGTCCAGACGGCCGCGGCTGCCCAACCGGGCGCGCCCGGCGTGGCCATGGAGCCACCACCTGACCTGTTCGACGCCCAGGTCCTGGACCTGGAATTCTGGATCAAGCCGCGCACCCTGACCGTCACCCGCCCCCAGAGCGGCGAGCGGGCTTCGGTCCTGTACTGGAAAGATGGCGAGATCATCGACTCGGCCTATCAGGAACTGTGCCATCTGCTACGCGATGTCAATGGCAAGGAAACGGCGCCGATTGACCCCAAGCTGTTCGAGACGCTATGGGGTACCCAGGCGTTCATTGCCCGCTACGGCATCGTGGAGCCGCTGGAAATCCTGTCTGGCTACCGTACGGAAAAGAGCAACAAGAACCTGATCGAGCAGGGCGTACCGGCCGCGCGCCAGTCGCTGCACCTCAAGGGCAAGGCGGCCGACATCCGCATCGCGAACCTGAACGCCGAAGTTTTGGGCGGCCTGGTGCGCAGCTTCCGCCAGGGCGGGGTGGGCTACTACTACCGCCAGGGACCGCGCGGCGGCTGGATTCATGCCGATACGGGCCTGCAGCGCAGCTGGAAAGGCTGACCCGGCGCTGTTTGCAGGACGCTAAGCGTAGGGTTTGAAGGGAACTTCGCTTTCGCGCAGGTGCGCAAGGCCGTTGCGGTCGGTAGGGCGGTCCCACCAGATGTACCAGCCGCGGCGCTGGTCTTCCTCCACCTCGGGATGGCGGGCCAGGAAGTCCTCCATGAATTGTTCAAAATCAGAAACGTATGCGAATGCCTGCGGCCGCTGGGCCCCAGGCGGTGTGCTGGTGCGCATGCTGTCACCTCCTGTCTGTTCGACCTGGCGTGTGGCCATTGGTTCCCTCCCTCGTGTCGATGCCGCGAATATGCCGTAACATACTGCGCGTATCCGCACTATTTTTCAGGAATCAATGAATACCGAAGCACCCAAAGTGGCCGCCCCGGCGCCACGCTTTCGCCCCCGCCCATGGACGGCGCTACTCACCGTCCAGGATGTCGAGATCTGGATTGATGAACATAACCGCAGCCTGATGGAGCACATCGGTCCGCAGGAAACGGGCGTGGGCGTGTGCTTTACGCTCGCCGGCGGCGGCGACATCTACATGCAGACCACGGCCGATGCCGTCATCCTGGACGTCGAGGCCGACGCCCAATGGGTGGCGCCCCTCATCATGGCCGCCACAGGCAGCGCGATGCCGGCCGGCCAGGTGTGGATCCTGCCCGACGACAAACTGGTGCAACTGATTGTCGGCTTGTCGAGCCTGGTTGCCAGCACCACCCTGGTGGCCGGCCACAACTTTACCGGGCGCGTCAACAAGCTGCCCTTGCGCCGCTGACCGAGGAAGGCAACAATCCCGTTCGCACCCCATGCTGCCGAGAACCAGTGCGGCCGCTGTCACAGCAAGGCCAGGCAGTGTGGGGAATAAGCAGTGTCGATTCAGCGGAAAGTGTCAGCCTGGAACAGCCGGGATCTGGTCTTTACGCTCGTGCTCGTCACCGCTGACCACCACCGCGAGGGTGCCAAACACGTCTCCATCGCCATCGGCCCATGCGGCCAGATCGGTACGAATCTCCGGTTCGTCGATGTTGAGCTCACTGGTGAGCAGCGTCTGCAGGAATGGGGCCCAGTCCGCAAGGCGCACATTCAGCTGAAACACGATCAGCTTGTTGGAGAAACGCTGAATATCGGCGACCATTGCGCCTGCATCGCCGAGTCGCAGGCGCGCCAGTTGCATTGTATCGGCCATCGAGAGGCGTGAATACGCGGTCAGTTGAAATGCAGGGATATGACTGCGTGACATATGTGTCCTCTTGAGTGCTGCGGCGCGTTTTGACTCCTGCACTGCCGAAGCGAGGCAGACGTAATGCTAACACGGCCCAGCGATGCCACATCTTGCAGACGACGCATTCGCATATTGAACGTGGCAAGGCTGGGCGGAAACTGACGGACGCATCCATGGGCGATATTCCTGGATGCCCATCGCCTGCCAGAGCACGTGACCCGGGCGTACCTGACTGGTCTGCGCACTGAGGGATACAACGACGCATCGTCGCATAAAGCCAACCGGCGCCGTTGTTTCGGTGCCTGACGCACTTGCCCTATCAGCACGGATAGGGTGCGTACTCGACATTGACTGTACGCACGTGATAGTCTTCACCCAGACGCTCCCGATCGATCACGTGTGAGGTGAGATGGAACACGATGTGGATGCAGCACCAGGCGCCGGCCCCGTCACCATGGGCCGCAGGACCGGCAACGGCATGTCGCTGCAGGCAGAGAGCGCCCTGACGGCCGAACGGCTGCGCTTTGAGCAGGAACAGTCGTATTACAACGAACTCTATCTGCTGGCGCCGGTCGGCTACTTCCTGGTTGCCTTCGACAGTGCCATCTTGCAGACCAACCTGGTGGGCGCCGACATGCTCGGCATCGTGCGCGACGACTCGCTGCGCCACCATTTTCGCTCCTTTATCCGCACCAGCTTTCTGCCCGATTACGACCGCTTCATCAGCAATGCTTTCAACTGCGTGGAACAAAAGCAGTGCCGGCTCCAGATGCAGCGCGCCAGCGGCGAATCCTTTTATGTCACCCTGCTGGCCAGTGCCGACGGCAGCGGCCAGGCTTGCCGCGTGGTGGTCGAGCGTGCCGAAGGCAAGCTGGAAGCGCTGGAACGCAGCGAGGAACGCTTTCGCCGCATTGTGCACAGCGCCGAAGAAGGCATCTGGGAAATCGATGCCGCCTCCTGCACCAGCTTTGTCAATCCGCGCATGGCCGACATGCTCGGTTACCGCATCGAAGACATGCTGGGCAAGCCGCTGGTGAGCTTTATGGATGGCGAGGGCCGTGCCATCCTGGAGCGTAATATCGCGCGCCGCCAGGAAGGCGTGTTCGAGCGTCACGAATTCAAGTTCCAGCACCGCGACGGGCGGGCCGTGTACACCACCATGGCCACCAATCCCATTTTCGACGGCACCGGGCGCTACGTGGGCGCCCTGGCGCTGGTGTCCGACATTACCGAACACAAGCAGTCGAAGGAATTGATCTGGCAGCAGGCCAACTATGATGCCCTGACCAAGCTGCCCAACCGGCACATGTTCATGGACCGGCTGCACAACGACATGCGCAAGGCAGACCGCAACTCGGCCTTTCTGGCCTTGCTGCTGATTGACCTCGACCATTTCAGGCACGTCAATGACCGCCACGGGCACCTGATGGGCGACATGGTGCTGGTGGAGGCGGCGCGCCGCCTTGCCAGTTGCGTGCGCGCCACCGACACCCTGGCGCGGATTGGCAGCGACGAATTTACCGTGATCCTGTCCGGCCTGGACCTGGTGGGCAATGTAGACCGCATCGCCCGCTCCATGGTGTCCCTGCTGGCACTGCCGTTTGACCTCCATGGCGAAAAATCGTTCCTCTCTGCGAGCATCGGCATTGCCCTGTACCCGCCGGACGCAGGCGGCATCAATGAGCTGGTGGAGCGCGCCGGCAGCGCCATGCACGCGGCCAAGGCGGGCGGCAGCAACCGTTTCAGTTACTACACGCCGGAACTGCAGGAAGCCGCCCAGGCCCGCCAGACCATTGCCGCAGACTTGCGTCAGGCCATTTCGGCCCAGCAGTTCGAGATCTTGTACCAGCCCATCGTGTCGCTGCAAACGGGTGCCGTGCACAAGGCCGAAGCCTTGCTGCGCTGGCGCCATCCCACCCGTGGCCTGCTGGGCCCGGCAGAATTCATTCCCTTTGCCGAATCAAACGGCCTGATCGTGGAAATTGGCGACTGGGTCTTCAAGGAAGCGGCGCGCCAGGCCCAGCGCTGGCAGCGCCTGGTCGACCCGGCGTTCCAGGTCAGCGTCAACAAGTCGCCCCTGCAATTTCGGCGCGATGCACGCCTGTATGAAGGCTGGATTGCCCACCTGCAGGAGCTGGCCTTGCCGTCGAACAGCATCGTGATGGAAATTACCGAGAGCGTGCTGCTGGAAGGCGTGGAAAACGTGATCGAGCGCTTGCGCCAGTACCGCGCCATGGGCCTGCAAGTGGCGCTCGACGATTTCGGCACCGGCTACGCCTCGCTGTCGCACCTGAGGCGCTTTGACATCGACTTCGTCAAGATTGACCAGTCCTTCATTGCCACGCTGGAGGATGACGGCGGCGACCTGCTGCTGTGCGAAGCCATCATTGCCATGGCACACAAGCTGGGCTTGAAGGTGGTGGCAGAGGGCGTGGAAACGGCAGTGCAGCGCGCGCTGCTGGTTGACGCCGGCTGCGACTATGCCCAGGGCTACATTTTCGCGCGCCCCATGCCGGCCGCCGAATTTGAAGCGATGGCCATGGCCGCCGTGCCGCGCCTGCCGCATTGACGACAGGCCGATAAAAAAAAGGCCGCGATCTGCGCGGCCTTCGGTATTACATGTTGGGATAGTTCGGTCCGCCGCCGCCTTCCGGCGTCACCCATACGATGTTCTGGGTCGGATCCTTGATATCACAGGTCTTGCAATGCACACAGTTTTGCGCATTGATCTGCAGGCGGTCTTCGCCGGCATCGGTCTTGACGAATTCATACACCCCTGCCGGGCAATAGCGCGATTCCGGACCGGCATACTTGGCCAGGTTGACCGCCACCGGCACGCTGTTGTTCTTGAGCGTGAGGTGGATGGGCTGGTCTTCCGCATGGTTGGTGTTGGAAATGAACACCGACGACAGCTTGTCGAAGGTCAGCTTGCCATCGGGCTTGGGGTACACGATGGGCGCGTAATTGGCCGCCGGCTTCAGGCACTCGTGGTCGCCGTAATTGCGGTGCAACGTCCATGGCGCCTTGCCGCGCAGGATGAGCTGGTCGATGCCCGTCATGATGGAGCCCAGGTACAAGCCCTTGGACAGCCAAGGTTTGACATTGCGCGCCACGTGCAGTTCCTCGTGCAGCCACGACGCTTCAAAGGCGGCAGGGAAGGCTGCCAGTTCATCGTGCTGGCGCTGCTCGCCGAGCGCGCCAAAGGCCGCTTCAGCCGCCAGCATGCCCGTCTTGATGGCCGCGTGGCTACCCTTGATGCGGCTCATGTTCAGAAAGCCCGCATCGCAGCCAATCAGCGCGCCGCCCGGGAATACCAGCTTGGGCAGGGCTTGCAGGCCGCCGGCGGTAATCGCGCGCGCGCCATAGGAAATGCGCTTGCCCCCTTCAAAGAAGGTGCGGATTTCCGGGTGTGTCTTGTAGCGCTGGAATTCCTCGTACGGATTCAGGTAAGGATTTTCGTACGACAGGCCAATCACATAGCCCACCACCACCTGGTTGTTTTCCATGTGGTACAGGAAGGAGCCGCCATAGGTATCGGACTTGAGCGGCCAGCCGGTGGTGTGGATCACCAGGCCCGGCTTGTGCTTGGCCGGATCGATTTCCCACAATTCCTTGATGCCGATGCTGTACGACTGCGGGTCGCGGCCCCGGTTCAGGTCATACTTGGCCATCAGCTGGCGGCCCAGGTGGCCGCGCGAGCCTTCGGCAAAGAAGGTGTACTTGGCGTGCAGTTCCATGCCGAGCTGGAAGGCATCGGTCGGATTGCCATGGCGGTCCACGCCCATGTTGCCGGTCGCCACACCCTTGACCGAGCCATCGTCGTTGTACAGGATTTCTGCGGCGGGAAAACCCGGGAAGATTTCCACGCCCAGCGCTTCGGCCTGCTGGCCCAGCCAGCGCGTCACATTGCCCAGCGAGATCACGTAATTACCGTGGTTCTCAAAGCAGGCCGGCGTGGCAAAGCCCGGCGTGCGGAACGCTTTCTTTTCGGTCAGAAACAGGATGCGGTCTTCCGTCACGGCCGTATTGAGCGGCGCGCCCATTTCCTTCCAGTTGGGGAACAGCTCAGTCAGGGCGCGCGGGTCCATCACGGCGCCCGACAGGATATGGGCGCCAATCTCGCCGCCTTTTTCCAGCACGCATACCGATACTTCCTGGCCTTTTTCAGCTGCCAGCTGCTTGAGGCGGATCGCCGCGGACAGGCCGGCAGGGCCGCCGCCGACGACAACGACGTCGTATTCCATCGCTTCGCGGGGGCCGTATTGTTCGAGAATATTGATTGGCTCTGTCATGGTCTCATCATGGGTAGAAAAATTTAAGCACGAGTGTGCGGGTTTTTGCCTCGGATTGCAACTTGGGCGCCATTTTACGGGCAATATTAGACGGTGCCATCTAATAGTGTCGTTTTGTGTAATCATTGTGCTTTCGCCGCTGTCCCGGACTGCAAGCCAGGCGCGGCACACCCTACAGGAGCCGAACGTGGGAATTGAAGTCAATTTTGAAGGTAAGATCGCCCTGATCACAGGCGCCTCGAGCGGGCTCGGCGCCCGTTTTGCCAAGGCCCTGGCCGGCGCCGGCGCCCAGGTGGTGCTCGCTTCGCGCCGCGTCAACCACCTCAAGGAACTGCGCGCCGAAATCGAGGCCGATGGCGGCGCCGCCCACGTGGTCACGCTAGACGTGACGGACCTGGCCAGCATCAAGTCGGCCATCGCCCACGCCGAGACCGAAGCCGGCCCCATCGATATCCTGGTCAACAATTCAGGCGTGTCGACCACCCAGCGCCTGGTGGACGTGACGCCGGAAGACTATTCCTACGTCATGGATACCAACCTGCGCGGCGCCTTCTTTGTGGCCCAGCAGACGGCCAAGCGCATGATTGCGCGCGCCAAGGGCGACCCTCGCAAGCAGCACCGCATCATCAACATCGCGTCGGTGGCCGGCTTGCGGGTGCTGCCGCAGATCGGCGTGTATTGCATGAGCAAGGCGGGCGTGGTGCAGATGACCAAGGCCATGGCCGTGGAATGGGGCAAGTACAACATCAATACCAATGCCATTTGCCCTGGCTATATTTCCACCGAAATCAATGAAGAGTATTTCGGCACCGAGCAGGGCAAGAAGCTGATCGACATGCTGCCGCGCAAGCGCGCCGGCAAGCCGGAAGACCTCGATGGCCTGCTGCTGTTGCTGGCGGCCGAGGAAAGCCACTTCATCAATGGCGCCATCATCACGGCCGACGATGGCATGACGGCGCAGTAAAACCGCTCAGCGGCTCACGCCCACCAGCTTGTGGACCAGCTCGGAGGAAGTGGACGCTGAAAACTTGCGCATCAGCTTGGCGCGGTGCATCTCCACCGTGCGCGGACTCAAGTCCGTTTCACGCGCAATGATCTTGCTGGTCTTGCCTTCCACCAGGAGCGCGGCGATTTCGCGCTCGCGCGGCGTCAGTTCCGCCGTCACCGGGCGCTTTTCGCTCACATCCTCGAACGTCCAGACCCCGGCGCCCAGCGGCTCGCGCGCGTCGATGGCGCGTCCGCTCACGTGGCACCAGAACAGTTCGCCGCTGGCGCGGCGCATGATGCGCTCGTCGGAATAGACGCCCTTGGCATTCATGACGGGAATGATGCGGTCGCCCGTGCGCAGGAATTCATCCATGGTGGGATAGAGCACCTGGAAGGACTGGCCGTCGAGCTCGCCGTGCCCATAGCCGAACATGGTGCTGACCGCATCGTTGCAGGATTTGATGACCCGGTTCACCGAAATGCACATGCCCACCGGTGCATATTGAAAAATCATTTCGTAATCGATCGATTGCAGTGCGTTCATCTGATCCAGGGCAAGTCGTACGGACAAAGGCGGATTTCCCGTATTTCTACGGTATTGTGCTTTTAGCGGGCCTATTTTATGCTGAGAATCTAGACAGTAGTACAGAACGGGCGAATTTAGCTCTCACTATACAAAGGGACGGGTAATGAACAAAGTTTATCCTGACGCGGCATCGGCGCTGGCCGGCATCGTGAGCGACGGCCAGACCATCGCAGTTGGCGGTTTCGGCCTGTGCGGCATTCCGGAAGCGCTCATCCTCGCGCTGCGCGACTCGGGCGTCAAGAACCTGACCGCCATTTCCAACAATGCCGGCGTGGACGATTTTGGCCTGGGCCAATTGCTCACCACGCGCCAGATCAAGAAAATGATTTCATCGTACGTGGGTGAAAACAAGGAATTCGCGCGCCAGTACCTGGCCGGCGAACTGGAGCTGGAATTCACGCCCCAGGGCACGCTGGCTGAAAAGCTGCGCGCCGGCGGCGCCGGCATTCCTGCCTTCTTCACCAAGACCGGCGTGGGAACCATCGTGGCCGAAGGCAAGGAAGTGCGCGAGTTCGATGGCGAGCAGTACGTCATGGAGCGCAGCCTGGTGGCTGACGTGGCGCTGGTCAAGGCTTACATGGCCGACCGTGCCGGCAACCTGGTGTTCCGCAAGACTGCGCGCAACTTCAATCCCAATGTTGCCATGGCCGGCAAGATTACGGTGGTGGAGGTGGAAAAGCTGGTGGAAGTGGGCGAGATCGATCCCGACCAGGTGCACACGCCCAGCATTTTCGTCCACCGCATCGTCCTCAATGCCAATCCGGAAAAGCGCATTGAACAGCGCACCGTGCGGGCCAACTAAGATCAATCGGAGAGAAACATGGCATGGACTCGTGATGAAATGGCCGCGCGTGCGGCGAAAGAGCTGCAGGACGGCTTTTATGTGAACCTGGGCATTGGTTTGCCCACCCTGGTGGCCAATTACGTGCCCCAGGATATGGAAGTATTCCTTCAGTCGGAAAACGGTTTGCTGGGCATTGGCCCATTCCCGACCGACGAAGAAGTCGACGCCGACCTGATCAACGCCGGCAAGCAGACCGTGACGGCGCTGCCGGGCGCTGCCTATTTCAGCTCGGCCGATTCCTTCGGCATGATCCGCGGTGGCAAGATCAACCTCGCCATCCTGGGCGCCATGCAGGTGTCGGAAAAGGGCGACCTGGCCAACTGGATGATTCCGGGCAAAATGGTCAAGGGCATGGGCGGGGCGATGGACCTGGTGGCCGGCGTCAAGCGGGTGGTCGTGGTGATGGAGCACGTGGCCACGGCCAAGGATGGCAGCACCTCGCACAAGATCCTGAAAAAATGCGACCTGCCGCTGACCGGCGTGGGCGTGGTGGACCTGATCATTACCGATCTGGGCGTGATCGAAGTGACCGGCTCTGGCCTCAAGCTGGTGGAACTGGCACCGGGCGTCACGCCCGAGCAGGTGCAGGCTGCCACCGGCGCCGAACTGACCGTGGCCGTGGGCTGAAACCGGCACCGGCCAATCTTTGGCGGCACCAGACAAAACACCGGCTCATGGCCGGTGTTTTGTTGTGGGGCCGAAGCCCCAGTCCATCCTCAATCGCGCCTCAATCGCGCCTCAATCGCGCCACAATCGCGCCTCAATCGCGCGTCAATTGAGCATCAATTCAGCGTCCACACGTACTGCATTTCCATCCAGGCCTGCACCGGCTTGCCGCCGGCGCGGCCGGGGATGAACGAGCACTTGGCAATGGCCCTGTGCGCGGCGGCGTCCAGGCCTGCATGGCCACTGGTGCGGTTTACACGCGACGCCACCACTTTGCCGTGGACATCGACCTCAAATCCGAGCCGGGTGGTGCCGGTGTGGCCGGCCGCCAGGTCCGCTGCCGGGTACTGTGGTTTGGCGCAGCTGTCAAACAGGGCGACCGGCATCTGGTCCAGTACTGCAAGCTGTGGGTTTGCCAGCTGTGGGGTGGACGCATGCGCATACAGCCCCAGGCACGCCGCCGCCAGGCCCAGCGCGGGCAGCACGGCCGTCCAGTTCAGCGCCTGCGCATCTGGCCGGACCAGGCGCTTGACGCGTGCCAGCAGCTCGCCCCCGTCCGCGCCGACCGCCAGGTGGTGCGAGGAAAACTGGAAACGCTCGAGCTCCGACAGGGCGCGGGCCAGCGTGCGCGGTGAGCCTGTGTGCCGGGCAGCCAGGTCGTCGGCAATCTGTTCGCGTTCGGCCCGGATGCGGCGCGACAGCCACCATACCGCGGGCTGGTAGAAGAAGATGATCTCCACCGCATGCTGCATCAGGTTGACGATGTAATCGTGGCGCCGGATGTGGGCCATTTCATGCGCCAGCAGCGCTTCCAGGAGGTCGGGCGGCATGCCGGTGGCCAGCGACGCCGGCACCAGCACCACGGGACGAAACCAGCCAGCCGTCTGGGGGCTGGACAGCTCTGGCACCACGCGCAGCAGCACCTTGCGCGACACGCCGAAGCCGCCGGCCAGGCGGGTTACGGTTGCCTGCAGCCTGGCGTCGGTGCCGTGTCCGGCGCGGCTGCGCTCAATCCACAGCAGGCCCAGTCCCATGCGCAGGGCCAGCACGGCCGCGCAGCTGGCCCACAGCCCGACAATCCACAGCATCTGGCCTTGCAGGAAGGCCGACAGGCCATCGGCCGAGCCGCCCGCGCCGGTGAACAGGGCATCGGCAAAGCGCATCTGGGCCGTGACCATGTCGGCGCCTTGCAGGCGCAAGGTCAGTTCGGCGGCCGGCCACATGACACAGGCCAGAAGCCCGGCGCAGGCCACGTTGTAGCGCACCATGGGACCGGCGTTGCGCAGCGCGGCAAGCAGCAGCGCCGTGATGCTGCCCACCAGCGCGCCCTGCCAGATGAAGTGCAACAGGGTCCAGCCCAGGCAGTCGACCAGGAAGGGCAGGGTCATTGGTCGCCGCCTTCCTTGAGCAGTTTTTCAATTTCGTCGCGCTCTTTTTTGGAGATGCCGCTTTTAAGCGCCGTCATCACCAGTGCCTTGGCCGAACCGGCAAACGCCTTTTGCATAAGATCCTTGAGAAGATTGGTCTGCAGCGCGTCGCGTGCCTGGGCCGGGGCATACACGTGCGAGCGTTCGCTTTCGTCGCGGATCAGGATGCCCTTGGTGTGCATGATCTGCATCAGCCGCAGCACGGTGGCGTAGGTGACCTCGGGCCGCTCTTGCATCATCTTTTGATGCACCTGTTTGGCCGTCGCCGAGCCGAGTGGCCACAAGGTTTGCAGCAGATCAAGTTCGGCGGCGGTCGGCTTGGGCGGGGCAGGGCTTTTGGTCATGGCAGGGCAGGCAGGAGAAAAACCTAGAATAACGCATCTAGACCGCCATGTCTAATACCGCGCCCCCTCGAGGCAATAAAAAGATTGCCCGCGCTATCTCGTGAACGTAGTAAAGACAAGTCTGTCTAGGCGGCCGCGAGCTAGTTCATGCTGCCACGCCGTGGCGCCACGCTGCGGCTGACGGCCGCGACGGTGGCAGCCTCATGCGCGCGCCGGATCTGGATACAGCTCCCTGTCCTCCTCAAGGTGGGTAGGATGGCGCAGTTCCGCTGCGAGCCGTTCGTGATTGAGTTCCTTTTCCCAATGCGACACCACCACCGTCGCCACGCCATTCCCCACGAAATTTGTCAGGGCGCGGCATTCGCTCATGAAGCGGTCGATCCCGAGGATGAGTGCCATGCCCGCCACCGGCACCGTCGGCACCACCGCCAGCGTGGCCGCCAGGGTGATGAAGCCGGCCCCGGTGATCCCGGACGCCCCTTTGGAGGTGAGCATGGCCACGCCCAGGATGGTCATCTGCTGCGTGAACGTGAGCTCTGTGTTGGTGGCCTGCGCCACGAACAGGGCCGCCATGGTCATGTAGATGTTGGTGCCATCGAGGTTGAACGAGTAGCCAGTGGGGACCACCAGGCCGACGACGGATTTGGAGCAGCCCAGTTTTTCCAGCTTGCGCATCAGGGCAGGCAGGGCGCTTTCGGAGGAACTCGTGCCCAGCACGATCATCAGCTCTTCCTTGATGTAGGAAATGAAGCGGAAGATCGAAAAGCCGGTGAACCACGCAATGCCGCCCAGGACCACGAACACGAACAGCGCGCAGGTGAGGTAGAACGATCCCATGAGGGCGGCCAGCGGCACCAGCGACGCCAGCCCGAATTTGCCAATGGTGAAAGCCATGGCGCCAAAGGCGCCGATCGGGGCCACCTTCATGATGATGCCCACCACGCCGAAGATCACGTGCGACAGGTCGTCAATCAGCCTGGTGACGGGCCGTGCGCGTTCGCCCAGCATGGACAGGGAAAAGCCGAACAGGATCGCGAACAGCAGCACCTGCAGAATGTCGCCCTTGGCAAAGGCATCGACAGCAGTATTGGGAATGATATTGAGCAGGAAATCGGTCATGCTCTGGGACTTGGCCTTGCTCGTGTACTCGGCGATGGCGCTGGTGTCGAGCGTGGCCGGGTCGGCGTTGAAACCGTCGCCCGGTCGCACCAGGTTGGCCACCAGCAGACCAATGGCAAGCGCAATCGTCGACACCACCTCGAAATACAGCAATGCCTTGCCGCCCACACGCCCGATCTTCTTCATGTCTTGCATGCCAGCAATGCCGGCCACCACGGTGCAAAAAATGACGGGCGCGATAATCATCTTGATCAGCTTGATGAAACCATCGCCAAGCGGCTTCATGCTCACGCCCAGCGAAGGATACAACGCGCCCAGCACGATTCCGCATGCAATGGCGAACAGCACCTGGACGTAAAGGATCTTATAGAAAGGTTTTTTCACGGGGAACAAAGGGCGCGACGCCTGGATGAAGGTTCCCCATTATTCATCATTTATCGACCTGAATCAGTGCCGAAAAAATATTTTCACCACTGTCGACACTACTTTGACTTGGCGCAAAACGGCGACGTTTGAATCAGGATTCGCTAAGAGACTATTCCCTTGCCGTGGCGCGAGCCAGGGCCTCGATGGCCGCGACCAGGAGCGCCCTCAGTGCGGGATCGCTGCTGATCCCGGTCACGGAATCATGTTGATTGGCCACGGCAATCACAGGCGACGCCTCCGCAATGACGCGCCAGCCCATGGTGGTGAGAATTTCCACCAGCGCGGCGTGCGCGTGCACGGCGCGGGCCGATGTATTGATCAGCGCGACGGGTTTGGGTGCCAGCTCCGCACAGCCTACGGCCCAGTCCAGCGCGTTCTTGAATGCGCCCGGCACGCCATGGGCGTATTCAGGGCAGGCAATCATGATCCCGTCGCAATCGCGCAGCAGGCAGAGCCATTCGTCGACCGCTGGTGGCCGCTCGTGCTCGATATCAGGATTGAAGTGCGGCAGACTGGCCAGCTTGTCAAACAGTGTGATTGCCGTGCCGGCCGGGGCCAGTGCGATGGCCGCGCGCAGCAGGGCGGTGTTGACGGACGCGCGGCGCAGGCTGCCCGATACGGCAAGAAGCCGCGTCATGGCCCCCTCCTTGGGTGCGACGGGAACGATAAAGGTGGTTTCATTGTCAGACAGGGGATTGACCGGGAAAATGCAAGGCTTGCGCGCACGGCTGTATCATGGCGGAATGACACATCCATCTTCCAGCCGCCGCGCCCTGTTCATCTGCAGCCAGAACCGCCTGCGCAGCCCCACGGCCGAACAGGTTTTTGCCAGCTGGCCCAACGTGGAGACCGATTCGGCGGGATTGGGCGGCGACGCCAGCGTCCCGCTTTCGCCATAACAGATTGCCTGGGCTACCATCATTTTTGTGATGGAAAAGCGCCACCGCAACCGTCTGGGCGAGCGCTTTCGCCAGCATCTCAACGGCAAGCGCGTAATCTGCCTTGATATTCCGGACGATTATGCGTACATGCAGCCAGAGCTGATCACGCTGCTGAAAGCGAAGGCCGGCAAGTTCCTGCGCTAAGGCCGGGTGCACTTATTGGGCCGTCCAGCCGCCGTCCATATTCCATGCCACGCCGCGCACTTGCGAACCGGCAGGGCTGCAAAAGAAGACAGCCAGCGCGCCCAGTTCTTCGGGCGTGACAAATTCGCCGGACGGCTGCTTTTCAGCCAGCAAGGCCTTCTTGGCAGCCTCATTGGAAAGGCCATCCCGGGCGGCGCGGTCGTCCACCTGCTTTTGCACCAGGGGCGTGAGCACCCAGCCCGGGCAGATGGCATTGCAGGTCACGCCCGTGCTGGCCGTTTCCAGCGCAGTCACCTTGGTAAAGCCGACCAGGCCGTGCTTGGCTGCCACATAGGCTGATTTTTGCGCCGAACCCACCAGGCCGTGGACCGAGGCCAGGTTGATGATGCGGCCCCAGTTCTTTTGCTTCATGCCCGGCAGGGCCAGGCGCGTGGTGTGGAATGCCGAGGTCAGGTTGATGGCCAGGATCGCGTCCCACTTCTCGGCCGGGAAATCCTCGATGTTGGCCACGTGCTGGATGCCGGCATTGTTGACCAGGACATCGACGCCGCCAAACTTTTCCTGCGCAAACTGCATCATGGCTGCAATTTCTTCCGGCTTGGACATGTCGGCGTTGTGATAGGCCGTCTGGACCTCGAATTCCCTGCCTACATCGTTGTACAGCTTGTCGATCTGCTGGGCGTCGCCAAAGCCGTTGAAGACGATGTTGGCGCCTTGCTGGGCCAGCGAACGTGCGATGCCAAGGCCGATGCCGGAGGTCGATCCGGTGACCAGTGCTGTTTTGCCGCTCAACATGCTTGTTTTCATTCTGTCCTCTGTAGGAAAGGTAAGTGGGTGATGATGTAGAATTCTAAACCTTAAAGATAAAGTGCATACCATGACCGCAGCGAAAATTAAATCCGTGCAGTGCTGCTCGCCCACCGGTCTGCATCACATGTCGTACAAGGAATGGGGCGACGAGAGCAATCCGGAAATCCTCATCTGCGCGCACGGCGTCACGCGCGTGGGCGACGACTTCGATGTCATGGCACAGTCGCTGTCGGACCACTACCGCGTGATCTGCCCGGACGTGGTGGGGCGCGGCCGCTCAGGCAAGCTGCTCGATCCTGCCATGTACCAGGTGCCCCAGTACGTGAGCGACATGGTCACCCTGATCGCGCGCGTCACCGCGCATCGCGATGATGCGCAGGTCGACTGGTTCGGCACGTCCATGGGTGGCCTGATCGGCATGGCGCTGGCCTCCCTTCCCGGCAACCCGGTGCGCAAACTGGTCCTCAACGACATCGGTCCCACCATCGACCCGGTCGCGCTGCGCCGCATTGGCGACTACATCGGCCAGGATCTGCGCTTTCCCGATTTTGAGATGGCCGCGCGTTTTGTGCGCGAAGTCTCCGCCTCGTTCGGCGAACACACCGAAGAACAGTGGCACAAGCTGGCCACCGACGTGCTGCGCCAGCAGGACGACGGCCAGTGGGTGCGCCACTATGACATGGGCCTGGCCAAGCCATTTAGCGCCGCCACGCCGGAATCGGCCAAAGCTGACGAGGCGCGCCTGTGGGCGGCCTACGATGCCATCCGCTGTCCCACGCTGCTCATCCGCGGCGAGAATTCGGACTTGCTTTCGCGCGATACCGCGCACATCATGACCAGCCGCGGCCCCAGGGCGCAGCTGGTCGAAATCCCCAACGTGGGCCACGCGCCTACCTTCATGCATGACGACCAGATCGCCATCGCACGCAAATTTTTGATCGGATAAATACCATGGAAATCACCCGTCTCCACGTCGGCAAGCGCCTGTCGGAAGTCGCCATTCACAACGGTACTGTGTACCTCGCCGGCCAGATCGCCGACGACACCAGCGCCGATATCGGCGGCCAGATGCGCGAAGTGCTTGGCCACGTGGACCGCCTGCTGGCCGAAGCCGGCAGCGACAAGACCTGCATCCTGATGGCCCAGATCTACATTGCCGACATGGCCCAGTTCCCCGGCATGAACGAGGTATGGGACAGCTGGGTCGCCACCGGCCACACGCCGCCGCGCGCCACCGTTGAAGCCAAGCTGGCCAATCCCGCGTGCCTGGTTGAAGTGGTCGTCACCGCAGCCCTGCGTTAATTCGCCATGGTGTCAATCGCCGCGCTGGGCAGCGCTACCACCCAGCTGGTACAGGGACTCGGTCCCGAGGACAGCGAACGGGTGCAGGCGGCGCTCGATTACGCCAGTGAGGCTTACCTCGACAAGGTGTGCGCGTCGGGCCAGAACGCGCTGGAGTTCGCGCTCGGCGTGGCCAGCACGCTCGCCTTCCTGCGCAGCGATGCTGAAACGCGCATCGCGGGGCTCATGTTCGAACTGACCGTGCTCGATCCGCAGGCTGTCGCCGGCCTCGAAGGGCTGGTCGGCAAGGAAGCGACCGACCTTGTCACCGGCGTGCGCCAGCTGATCCGGCTGCGCGACATGACGGTGGGGAAGGAGAGCGTGGGGCGTGGCAAGAACGCTGCCCAGCGCGCCGTGGCCCAGGTTGAGACGCTGCGCAAGATGCTGTTGGCAATGGCCAGCGACATGCGCGTGGTGCTGGTGCGCCTGGCCTCATGCGTGACGACGCTGCGCTATTTCGCCGACCAGAAGCTGTTCAACGACATGACCGAAGCGTACGGGCGCGAGACGCTGGAACTGTACGCGCCGCTGGCCAACCGGCTTGGCATCTGGCAGCTCAAATGGGAGCTGGAAGACCTGTCATTCCGCTTCATCGAACCGGATACCTACCGGCGCATTGCGAAAATGCTCGAAGAAAAGCGCATGATGCGCGAGGGCTTCGTGCAGACCGCCATCGTGCGCCTGCAGACGGAACTGGCGGCGGCCGGCATCAAGGCGGAAGTGTTCGGGCGGCCCAAGCACATCTACAGCATCTGGAGCAAGATGCGCGGCAAGGAACTCGATTTCGCCGAACTGTACGACGTGCGCGCCTTTCGCGTGATTGTGGCCGACGACAAGACCTGCTACAGCGTGCTGGGCGTGGTCCACAATATCTGGACCCCGATTCCCAAGGAATTCGACGATTACATCTCGCGCCCCAAGCCCAACGGCTACCAGTCGCTGCACACGGTCGTCACGGCCGAAGACGGGCGCCCGCTGGAAGTGCAGATCCGTACCCAGGAAATGCACAACTTCGCCGAATACGGTATCGCCGCGCACTGGCGCTACAAGGAAGAGGGCGGCTCAAACTTCAAGGGCCAGAAGTATGACGAAAAGATCGCCTGGCTGCGCCAGCTGCTGGCGTGGAAGTCCGACGTGGCCGACGCGGTCGTGGGCCAGGAAGAGATTCAGCGCGAATGGGTGGAAAAACTCAAGTCGACCTCCCTCGACGACCGGATTTTCGTGCTGACGCCGCAAGCGCGGGTGCTGGAGCTGCCGGTGGGCGCCACGCCGATTGACTTTGCCTACCACCTGCACAGTGAAGTTGGCCATCGCTGCCGCGGTGCGCGCGTGGACGGCGTCATGGTGCCGCTCAACACGCCGCTCAAGAGCGGGCAGACCTGCGAAATCATCACCGCCAAGGGGGCCCCTGGCACGGCCGGGCCATCGCGCGACTGGCTCAGTGCAGGCTACACGGTCAGCACCCGCACCCGCGCCAAGGTACGGGCCTGGTTTCACGCGATCGACCTGCAGGAGACACTCTCGCACGGGCGCGCCATGGTGGAAAAATCACTCCAGCGCGAGGGCAAGACGGCCGTCAACCTGGAGTCGCTGGCGCACAAACTGGGCTTTAACAAGGTCGATGACCTGTTCATTTCCGTGGGCAAGGAGGAATTCAGCCTGCGCCACGTGGAGCAGGCGCTGCACGAAACGGGCGAAGTGGTGGTCCCGGAAGATGCGGTTGTGCTCAACAAGAGCCGCGCATCGAGCGTGGAAAAGGGCGCCAACTCGGGCGTGCTCGTGGTGGGCACCGATGGCCTGATGACTGCGCTGGCCAAGTGCTGCAAGCCCGCACCGCCCGACGGCATCGTCGGCTTTGTCACGCGCGGCAAGGGCGTATCGATCCACCGCGCGACCTGCAAGAACTTTGCCGAGATGCGCGCCAAGGCGCCCGAACGCGTGATCCACACCGACTGGGGACGCACCGGGCAGGATACGGTCTACCCGGTCGATATCTTCATCCTGGCCGGTGACCGCCAGGGACTGCTGCGCGACATTTCCGAGGTGTTCTCGCGCGAGAAGATCAACGTCACCGGCGTGAACACGCAAAGTGCCAAAGGCCAGGCGCGCATGACCTTCACGGCCGAAATCGGGTCGACCGCGCAGCTGCAAAAGGCCCTGCTGGCGATTGCGGAAGTGAGCGGAGTGCAGCAGGCCAACCGTCAATAGCATGATGCCGCCACGCTCCTTCCTGTACGCCAAGCCCGGAGAATGGGCAGGCCTGCTCACGCGCTACCTGGCCAGCTGGTGGTATACCGTGTACCTGGGCGCGGTGGCGCTGGTGATGGCGTTTTCGCCGGGGACCTACGACCGCGAAAACCGCATCGCCACCTCGCGCCACATTTACAGCAGCACCTGGCTGGTGCTGCCGTGGTTTACGCTGCTCTCGGCGCTGGTCAGCCTGGTGCTGATCCGGATCGTGGTGGTCACCGCCCTCAGCTACGGTCCTGTCGCGCTATGCGCTTGAAATGGTGGTGCGGGTGCTGGTGCTCGAACTCATTCCCCTGACCGCGGCCATGTTCGTGGCCCTGCGCGCAGGCCTGGCCTACAATGCCGGCGACGCGCGTGCGGTCATGGCCACCGCTTCCGACAACGAGGCGTCGTCCATCCGCGCGCAGCGCCGGCTGCGGCGCGAACTGGTGCCGCAGGTGATCGCCAACGCCTTTGCGGTCCTGAGCCTGGCCATGGTCAGCAGCGTCATTGTGCTGATCCTGGCCTACGTGAGCGTGTATGGCGGCTCGCCCTGGGGTGTGCTGGAATACACGCGCACCGTGGGGCGGGTGTTCGATCCCGCGGTGACCATCGGCTTTGTCTTCAAGACCGTGTTCTTTGGCCTGGCCGTGGCCGTGATCCCCACTGCCGCCATCCTGGAAAACTACCGCCTGGGAATCGTGTCGCCCTCGACCGTGCAGCCAGGCGCCATGCGGCTGCTGTTTGTGCTGTTCGTCATCGAGGCCGCGTCACTGGCCATCAAATATATCTGAGGACTGCATCATGAATGAAAATGACGCCGAGTCGCCCGCCGAACCGGTCGCCCATGTCGAGATCAAGGCCGTGATCCTGCTGGTGCTCATGGGGGCGCTGGTGCTGACCTTCCTGCTCTACATCATGTACGCGCGCGGCGTGTTTGAAAATACCCAGCGCCTGATACTGCTGTCGGAAGACTCGGAAGGCGTCATTCCGGGCATGGATGTCACGTTTTCCGGCTTTCCCATCGGCCGCGTGCAGCGCGTGGAGCTGGCGCCGGACGGCAAGGCGCGCATTTTGGTGGACGTGACACAGAAGGACGCCAAGTGGCTGCGCTCGTCGAGCGTATTCACGGTCGAGAAAAGCATGGTGGGCGAAACGCGCATCCGTGCCTATTCCGGCATCCTCACCGATCCGCCGCTGGAAGACGGCGCGGTGCGCACCGTGCTGCGCGGCGACACGGCCGCCGAAATTCCCAAGCTGGTGGCGAGCGCGCGCACGCTGCTCGAAAACCTGGACAACATGACGCGCGACGGCTCAGCGATCAACAACACCCTGGCCAATATCGAAGCGGTGACGGGGCGCTTCAGCGGCAAGTACGGCATGCTCGGCGGCGCGCTGGGCAGCGACGACGAGGCGCGCAAGATGCTGCAAACGCTCGACCGGGTGGACGCGCTGCTGATCAAGACGGACCAGCGCGTGTTCGGCAAGGCCGGCGTCATGGATGATACCCAGGCAGCGGTACGCCAGCTCAACGTGGTGCTCAAGGATGCCAGCGCAAGCCTGAAGAAGGTGGACGCCGTGCTGGTGGAGGCGCAGGCGGCTGCCAGCAATGCCAAGGATGCCACCCAGGACCTGGGCGCATTGCGGGCGGAAGTCGATGCCAGCCTGCGCAAGGTCACCCGGCTGATCGAGGAGATCAACCGCAAGTGGCCATTTGCCCGCGAACAGGAGCTCAAGCTGCCATGAAAAACCTCGCTTTGATGATTGCAGCGGTTCTCGCTGCCGGCTGCGGCAGCAAAGCCGTGCAGCCGGACTGGAAGACCAACGCCGGCTCTTCGCTCAAGGCGTACAGCCAGGCCTACCTGAAGGGCGAGAGCACGAGGGCTGATGCCGAATTTGCGCGCGCCCGGAGCGAAATGGCCAGTACCGGCCGCCCGGACCTGGTGGCGCACGCGGAGCTGTACCGCTGCGCCACGCGCACTGCGGCGCTGGAGATGGACGATTGCCCCGGCTTCGCCGCGCTGGTGCAGGACGCCACGGCGGCCGAACGGGCCTACGCGCAATACCTCACCGGCCGCTGGGAGGGACTCGATGCCGCCCTGCTGCCAGAGCAGCACCGCGCGGTGGTGCAGGGCAGGGGGGCGCTGTCGGCGATTGCCGATCCGTTGTCGCAACTGGTGGCAGCCGGGGTGCTAATGAGGGCGGGCCGCGTCACGCCGGCCGATATTGCTGCGGCCACCGCAACCGCATCGGCCCAGGGCTGGCGCCGGCCATTACTGGTGTGGCTGGGCGTGTCGCACCAGCGCGCCATGGCGGCGGGCGACACGGCAGAAGCGGCGCGGCTGCAGCGCCGCATCGATCTGGCGGCAGGGACCAAGTGATCCGGCGCCTGGCACTGGCATGCGCGATTCTTGCGGCGTCTGATGCGCTGGCGGCCCCGAGCCAGTGTTTCGGGCGGGCCGCTGCGGGCCGGCTGGAACACGGCGTGCGCCTGCCCCTGGCCGGGACCAACTACACCTCGTACAGTACCATCGCCGCTGTCCACGCGGGCATCGGCCAGGTGATCCTGGACCCTGCCTTCACGGTGCAGTTGCTGGCAACCCGCCGCGGCCCGTATCTCCAGCGCCACGTCAAATTTATGAAAGGCAAGCCGTGGGTCCGGCATGACGAGCATTACCATGTCGACTTCGCCGTGCCTTGCCGTCCCTGATCCTTGACCTTACGTGCGCGCTTTCATGGCGCGCGGCCGGCAGCGCGGTTGTCGCCAAACTTTACACTCGTGCAGTGCTCGCGCCTGCTATTGACCCGTGGCGCCACGAGGGCTGTGAAAACTCCTGAAGTGGCATGAATATTGCTAATCGCCATCTTTGCGTTCAGGCGCCCGCCTGGCGCATTCAAGCTGTCACAGTCGCGCCGGCGGCAACATCCACCTCCGGCGCACATTGCTGACTAACTGTTCGGAGAAGAGATGAAAAATTATATTTCCGCAATATTTGCCGCTGGATCGCTTATCGTTGCTTCGCAGGCGTGGGCCTCGCCAACCCTGACCACCTTCGGGTCCAGCGCCCAGACCGGCGTATTTGACTGTGCGTGGAACGCTGCCCGCACGGCCTGCAATCTCGTGTCAAACGATGATTACAATGGCACGACCGTGCACCGGCCGACGGGCGTCTTGTCGCAATCGAGCGACGCGCGCGGCAGCGCATGGGCCAGCGCTGAAATCAGCACAACGTCTTATCTGCCTTCATTGCACGCCTACGCCTACAGCAATCCGGCGGCCACCGGCCCGTCGAACACGAACTATGGCGGCAGTTCCTGGGCCGACGCCAATGTATGGGGCGTTCAGGGCTATACCTATACTGGCGACACGCCGTTTCTGCTGACGTTGACAGCGACGCTCGATTCCGTCTTTTCCCGGCCCAACGTGGACCGCCAGGGTAATCATTCGACCTTCCAGGTCAGCATTTTCGACACGAGCGGATATTCTTTCGGATATTCGGACAACGGTCTGGCAGGGGAAGAACTGTGTCCCATCCTGTTCGCCGGACCGGTCCGTGGCCGCTGTCTGAACATGCCGGCAGTCTTCGCCAGGGGTTCAGAGACCTTGTACGACACCGGGATGGTCTCGACGACCGTCAACTATCTGCTGACGCCAGGGCAGAGTTTCTTTGTCGGCGCCTTCCTGGACGCGAGTGTGTGCTGTGGCGCCACCGTCGATTCGAGCCACTCGCTCAATATGCTGTTCAACGATGCGACGCTCCTGCGCAGCTTCGCTGTGCCAGGCGCCGTGGTAGCAGTGCCGGAGCCGGCCAGCTTGCCTGCCGCGCTTCTGGCGCTGGGCATTCTCGCCGGCATGCGGCGCCAGACGTGGAGAAAAGCCGCCGCCTGACCTATAAAAGTCATATCGCGGCCGTGCTGCTCATGCGCTCGGTCGCGCCCGCTTCAGGGCCGGCGTAACTCGAATCGCCACTCGCGCCCGCGTGGCTTGTAAATCCACATGAGTGGGTTGAAGGCGATGAAGTCCTCGTCTTGGTACTGGCGGATGGCGCTCATCGCCGTGCGGGCAGATTCGGCCAGCGCCCGGTAGGACTCCCCGAAAGACGCTTTCGACATATCGATTTCCGTTTCGTTGATCATCATGCCGCCTCCGCGCATGGCTGTGGTGATGGCTTCCACAGTGGCATTCAGCGTTTTCACGGCTTTGATGCGCGCTTGCCGCGATTCTGGCATCGCACTGATGTCGAAGTCATCGAACCGGGTGCCGGGATCGTCGTGGCGCAGGTCCGATGCCGGTCCTTCGACCAGATTCCAGCCGCGCCAGGTGACCCGGTTGAACAGGGTGACAATCGCGTCATTGTCAACACGTACGTCAGTGACAAAGTTAATGGCAAGGTTGGTCGCGCGGGAGCGCTCAATGCCGTACAAGTTCATCATCATCTCGACAATGGGCTTGCGGTCAGACGTCTTTTTCGCAAGCGCTACGGCAAAGTTCCAGAAAACCTTGAGCTGCTCGAACGAGATGTTATGGTGCAGCGCGAAATTGTCGAAGGACTTTGTGGTACGGCCGTCCGTTGCATTGACCGGGTACACGGTTTTCCAGGGCATGGGCTTGCGAGGACGGTAAACATAGACGTTTTTCACGCCCACGGCAGGCGAGGGGCCGTGCGTTGCTTCGTACGAAGCCTTCAACATCTGCTGCTTGCCGCCGTATTTGCCCATCAAATACAGGTATTGGCGCATATTGTCCTTGGCCTGCTCCTGGCCGTCGCCGGGGTCGACGTTAAGCTGCACCATCTCGATCCCGTCCGTCACAGTCGCCATTTTCTGGCCTGGCAGGGTCCTGGCCGCGAGTTGGCCAGTGGCATGATCGACGGCGTAGATCTGGCACAGCATGACCGCATCGCCCGATGTCTTTTTGCCGGCCCAGGAGTCGGGCATGTCGCCGCGCTGATTATCCTTGCTGAAGAACCCCGTGCTTGTCAGCATGTTTCACTCTCCACAAAAAACCCATGGGGAAAACGCAAAGTGCAAGCATTGCACATTGGTCGCTGTGGTTTTCAAAGGGTCTCTCTGGAAGAAACCGGCCGCGCGAGTGGCTCAGTGCAAACCGTTTCTTATTCGCAATGCAAGCTTGACTAAGCCTTAACTCTGATGGGCGTTTGTCGACGTCGGCGCGTGCATGTCGTGACGCGCCTTTGCAGCCTGCCCCGTCAGGAAAATGCCTGGATGTGACGACCGATTTATTCGAAGCGCACGAACGTGCTGCAGGATTAATTTCTTACGGCTATATGAAAACCGTTGCCTTAAAAAAAGTGTTGTGAATGCAGCAGCGAGGGGCTTCACCGATCAATTGTCGCAGTACAATAAATCATAACGTCAAACAATGTACAAGGGACGTTCATGGCTTATCGAAATTTCCGACTGGCTTTACTGGCGAGCGTGATGGCAGCCGCCACCATTTCCGCACAGGCTTCCACGGTAGAGGTACCGCTGGAAAGGACACGCTTACTGGCGCTCCAGGACGATCCGCAGGCGCAATTCGACCTCGCCGTTTATCACGACAAAGGCATTGGCGTTGCACTCAACAAGATGGCAGCGGCCCAGTGGTACCAGAAAGCCGCCAGCCGGGGGCATAGCAAGGCACAGTACAACCTGGCACTGCTGCACATCAATGGCGAAATTGGCCCAGTCGACCATAAATCAGCCTTGTCATTGCTGACCGCGGCCGCTGAGCAGGGACTGGCGGCAGCGCAATATAACCTGGGCGTGATGCTGGCCAACGGCATGGGCACGGCCCGTGACCCCAAGGCTGCCGCTGCGTGGTACGAAAAGGCGGCAGCCGCGGGCAATATGGACGCGGCAGTCAACCTGGCGTCCATGTTGCGCACCGGCCGCGGTGTTGAGAAGGATCTTGCGCGATCGGCAAACCTGTACCGCAAGGCAGCCGAAGGCGGCAACGCCGTGACGATGGAGCGCCTTGGTTATCTCCATGCGACCGGCCAGGGCGTGCCGAAGGACGCGGTGCTGGCCACCAAATGGACGGCAATGGCGGAGCTGGCAGGAGTCAAGCCGCTTGAACGGGACAAAATCATCTCGGCGACGCCCTGAATTGTCGTGGCAGCGCATTGTGGATAGCAGTGGCCGCCACGGCCGCCTGGCCTGCTGCCACGCTAATTTGATTCAATCCCTTGACCACGTCGCCCACGGCGTACAGGCCCGGCACAGTGGTACGCTGGTGCTCGTCGACTTCGAGCTCCATGCAGTTGCCGGTCCTGGCGCCTAGTTCCTGGGCCAGATCCGAGCGCGCCGCTTCGCCCAGCATGGGATAGACCACATCGAAGTGGTGCGCTTCGTCGTCTGCCGTGTGCAGGATGGGCGTCATGTCCTCGCTCATGGTGATTCCCTTGAGCGGCGCAAGCACATATCGCACATTGGCGGCCTCCAGCTTGCGGCGCTGCTCGCCGTCGAGCCGCACTTCGTCCCGTTCAAACAGCGTGACGCTTGATGAAAACGTGCGCATGAACAGGGCGTGGCCCACGGGATTGGTATCGGATGACACGATGGCGATTCGCTTGTCGAGCACGTCAAAGCCGTCGCAGACGGGGCACAGCCTGACGGCGCCGGCCGCGACTGCCTCGCGCCAGTTTTCAATGGGAAGGCCAGCGTCTGCAATGCCCGTGGCAAGCAAAACGGTGCGGGCGCGCAATTGCCCACCGTCGTACTCTGCCACGAACAGGTCGCCTTCCTTGCGCAAGGCCGTCACTTCCCCTTCAGTCACCTCGCCGCCGTAGTTGCCCAGCTGGCAGCGCAGGTTGTCCAGCAATTGAAAGCCCTTGATCCCGTCCGGAAAGCCCGGGAAGTTGTGGGTGACGGGAATGAGATCGAGCCGGCTGCGGCCCTTGTCAATGACGATGGTTTCGCGGCGAAAGCGGCGCAGGTAGATGGCGGCGGTAAGGCCCCCGGGGCCGCCGCCAATGATGAGGGTGTCATGCACTTGGATAGTCATGCAGCCATTGTGGGCGGTACGGCGCCTGCGGCCAATCGGCACTCGTCCCGGTCACGGGTAAGACAGCGCCGACACCGGCCTGCACGGGGGCACTAATCGTGGGCTTCGGGCTGCAGGGTGATGTGATCAATGCCGTGGCGGGCGAGCAGCATCTGGTGGACGGCGGTGAGCACCTCGGGCCACTCGCGCAGGCTGCGGATGCGCAGGTGTCCTATCAGGGCCGGCTGGCCGGGCGACATGTCCCACACATGCAGGTCGTGCACGGACAGCACGCCCGGCACAGCGGCAATGTCCTCGCCCACTTGCAGGTAATCGATGCCGTGCGGGACGCCTTCCATCAGCGAATGGTAGGATTCGCGCAAAATGGCGGCGGTCGACTTGAGAATCAGCAGCGATACCAGCACCGACAGCAGCGGATCAATCTGCATCCAGCCGGTCAGGTAAATGACGGCACCGGCGGCAATGGCGGCCACGGAGCCAAGCACGTCGCCCATCACATGCACGAGGGCGGCGCGGGTGTTGATGCTGGCCTGGTCGCGCGAGAGCATCCACGCCACGCCCAGATTGATCACCAGACCGATGCTGGCGACGATGAAGACCGTGGCGCCCTCGACCGGGCGCGGCGCGCCAAAGCGCTGTACCGCCTCAAACACGATCCAGCCCACCACTACCAGCATCCCGAGGCCATTGACAAAGGCGGCGAGCGCTTCGGCGCGGCCAAAGCCGAACGAGTGCCGCGCCGAGGGCGGGCGCTTGGCAATGATCTGCGCCAGCAAGGCCAGGCCTAGCGAAGCGGCATCAGTGACCATGTGCCCGGCGTCGGCCACCAGGGCCAGCGAATTTGCGAGGATGCCGGTGACGGCCTCGATGGCGGCAAACGACAGCGTCAGGGCCAGGGCTACGGCCAGGGCGCGGTTGCTGCGTCCTTCAGCAATATGGCGGTGCTTGGCGTCGCCGTGATGGTGGGCGTGCAGGTGGGCGGAAGGCGAGGGCGGTGTCGATGGGTGCATGTCACAAGTGTAATACAAGCGATGGCGGCGCACCGAATGCGGGATTTTCCCCGGCGCTGCGTTTTCCTTGAAATAGCCCTTGTTTTTCTCAAAACGCCTCTCTATAATGCTGGTCTTCGGGCGGTTAGTTCAGCTGGTTAGAATACTTGGTCGACATCCAAGGGGTCGGGGATTCGAATTCCTCACCGCCCACCAGAACATGCAGTACTAGGTAAGAGCGAGAAAGGCATCATGGTTATGACACCGCGAACTACGACGGAGTTATTCCAGCGACACTAGTCGAGGTGCTTCCTTTTGCTCTACGAAAAAGAAAACGCGGCTAGTCCGCGTTTTTTTTCGTCCGCGTTTTTGTTTGACGTATTTTGTAAAGTTCATCGCAGTTTTTGTTCAGGAGAACAACATGGTTTCAGTCCGCCTTCCCGATGGTTCCGAGCGCCAGTTTGACGGCCCAGTCACCGTAGCCCAGGTTGCAGCGAGCATCGGCACCGGACTGGCCAAGGCCGCGCTGGCCGGCAAGGTCGATGGCAAGGTGGTCGACACGTCCCACCTGATCGAGAAAAACGCTGACCTTGCCATCATTACCGACAAGGACCCGGAAGGGCTGGACGTGATTCGCCATTCCACGGCCCACCTGCTGGCGCATGCGGTCAAGGAACTGTTTCCGGATGCCCAGGTCACCATTGGCCCGGTCATCGAAAACGGCTTTTACTACGACTTTTCATACAAGCGCCCGTTCACGCCGGAAGACCTGGCGGCGATCGAGAAAAAGATGACGGAGCTGGCCAGGAAGGACGAGAAGGTGGCGCGCTCGGTCATGCCGCGCGACGAAGCGGTGGCGTATTTCAAGTCCATTGGCGAAGCCTACAAGGCGGAAATTATCGCGTCCATTCCCGCGGGCGAAGACGTGTCCCTGTACGGGCAGGGCGGCTTTACCGACCTGTGCCGCGGTCCGCACGTCCCATCCACGGGCAAGCTCAAGGTCTTCAAGCTGATGAAACTTGCCGGCGCCTACTGGCGTGGCGACTCCAAGAATGAAATGCTGCAGCGCGTGTACGGCACGGCCTGGGCCAGGAAGGAAGACCAGGAGCTGTACCTGCACAACCTGGAAGAAGCGGAAAAGCGCGACCACCGCAAGCTGGGCAAGCTGCTCGACCTGTTCCACTTCCAGGAAGAAGCGCCAGGCTTGATTTTCTGGCACCCCAAGGGCTGGACCATCTGGCAGATGGTGGAACAGTACATGCGCAAGAAGTACCAGGACAATGGCTACCTGGAAGTAAAGGCGCCGCAAATCCTGGACCGCACGCTGTGGGAAAAGACGGGCCACTGGGAAAACTACCGTGAAAACATGTTTTCCACGGAGTCGGAAAACCGTAGCTACGCGCTCAAGCCGATGAACTGCCCGGGCCACATCCAGATCTACAACTCCGGCATGAAGAGCTACCGCGATTTGCCGCTGCGCTTTGGCGAATTTGGCCAGTGCCACCGCAACGAGCCGTCGGGCGCGCTGCACGGCATGATGCGGGTGCGCGGCTTTACCCAGGATGACGGCCACATTTTCTGCACCGAAGAGCAGATCGCGCCGGAAGTGACGGCCTTCCACGCCCAGGCCATGGAAGTGTATGACGACTTTGGCTTCGAGAATATCGATGTCAAGATTGCCCTGCGTCCCGACAACCGCATTGGCTCGGAAGAAGTGTGGGACACGGCCGAAGAGGCGCTGCGCTCGGCCCTGCGTTCCTGCGGCGTGCAGTGGACGGAGCTGCCGGGCGAGGGCGCATTCTACGGTCCCAAGATCGAATACCACCTCAAGGATAGTCTTGGCCGTCCCTGGCAGGTCGGCACCATGCAGGTGGACTTTTCCATGCCGGCCCGCCTTGGCGCCGAGTACACGGGCGACGACAACAAGCCGCGCGTGCCGGTCATGCTGCACCGCGCGATTGTCGGTTCGCTGGAACGTTTCATTGGCATCCTGATCGAAAACCATGCGGGCGCCATGCCGCTGTGGCTGGCGCCGCTGCAAGTGTCGGTCTTGAATATTTCCGACGCGCAAGCCGAGTACACCAAGGAAATCGCCGCCCAGTTGAGGAAAGCGGGATACCGTGTTCACGCTGATTTGCGGAACGAGAAGATTACCTATAAAATACGCGAACATTCCGTCCAAAAAGTGCCTTACATTCTTGTAATCGGCGATAAAGAGCGGGATGCCAACACTGTGGCCGTGCGCGCACGGGGCAATGTCGATCTGGGCGTCATGTCGGTCGAGGCCCTGCTGGAGCGACTCAAGCAAGAGGTCGATTCCAAAGCGTAAGCGAGAGCGGCCCGGGGCAACCCGGGAGCGCGGCTAATTCATCAGATTTTAAAAGGAAACAACATAGCTACTGACAAGTCACATCGCATCAACGGCGAAATCACCGCCCCTGAAATGCGTTTAACCGGGGTCGATAACGAGCCGCTTGGCATTGTGAGCCTGGCGGAAGCGTTCCGGCTGGCCGAAGAGGCAAACGTCGACCTGGTGGAGATCGCGCCCACTGCGCAACCGCCGGTATGCCGCTTGATGGACTACGGCAAGTTCAAGTATTCGGAGCAAAAGAAAGCTCACGAAGCCAAGCTCAAGCAAAAGATCATCCTCGTGAAGGAAGTTAAATTCCGTCCGGGTACCGATGATGGCGACTACAACATCAAGCTGCGCAACCTGATCAAGTTCCTTGACGAAGGCGATAAAACCAAGATCACGCTGCGTTTCCGCGGCCGTGAGATGGCGCACCAGGACATTGGTTTCCGCATGCTCGAGCGCCTGAAGGCCGACCTTGAGCCGTATGGCCAGGTTGAGCAATTTCCCAAGATGGAAGGGCGCCAGATGATCATGATCCTGTCGCCGAAAAAGAAGAAGTAAGCTGTTTCGCCAGCAATAAAAAACGCGCTTTACCGGAGGGTAAAGGGCGTTTTTGTATTTGGCCAAAGTAAAAGAGGCGCGACAACCTATTTATTAGCTTGGTCGTGGAGTTGGTGGAGGAATTTCCAACTTTTATGTTTGAAATCTGGACGGCAATCTTGAGGCAGTTGAATGCCACTGTCTCTATTCTTGATGAAGTCGAATGCTTTTCTAGTCGCAATCCCTTGAAGGGGTTTGTCTAAGAGCTCTGGCACAAACCAAAATCCTAGTAGCACAATAAAGCCGCCCAAGATGGCGGATATTAACGGATCCACTGTCGATAGGTATGCAGCTAACCCCGCCGCAGTCGCAAAAAGGATAGCAATCATCCACCGTAACCGTCCATAAGTCTTCAGTCCATGTGCAAACCCATTTTGAGCTATAGAAAGTTTACGACGTGCATCGGCGCGAGATTTTGTTAGGATCTCGTTAGTTAAAGCATCGTTTTTCGACGCCAGCTGAGCGTGCTCTTCATGAAGTTGCATTTTTAAACGGTTTTCTTCTTTTAGGTCTGCCGCATGCCTCTTTTCGGTTTCAATGAGTGCTTGTGACACTCGTTCAATCTCTGCTTGATAAGCAGTACTCCTTTCTAGCAGAATAAGCTCCCCTTCTTCGCGGGCTCGAACTGCTGCGTATTCGCCGGCGCTGAGTTTTATCTGTTCGAGAATGAAGGGAAGGCGTTCTGTCGTGACGTCTTCTGGATCGCCAGCAACTGCACACATTAGTGCTTTTGCCCCCTCTCGATCTTCTAGCAGTGCTATAAGATCGTCCGCTTGCTCTTTTCCGTCTAACTCAAGTACGAGGTTGTATGCCTTTGCTTTGATATCGTCTCGCGGTCTTACGGCAGCAGAACAATTTGCAAGTAATCGAGCGATGGGGATATGATTCCTTTGGCCTCCAGAGCGCGCCCATATATACCCGGCAAATTGTTTGTCAGACATCGCAATTGGCGCCCATTTATCAATATGCGTGGCGCTGTGTTTCGTTGTGCTTTTTAGCCAACGATTCCATGAAGCGTTACCAATTTTTACCAAAGCAGTATTGCGGCTTAAAAAAAGCCAACTCGAGTCGCATATTCGAGGGCATGGCTGCGAACAATCCCTCAACGAAATTAGAGACCACACTGACTTTCGATCGTGCGCTTTAGCTTCGACATTCCCCCATGCTTGCATACTTGTATTCATCGTAGATTCGATGTCTCCAACAGCAACCGGGTGCCGCCGATGTAGATTAATATCCGGATCCCGTTCCACCGAAATTCCCAATCGGCTAATAGCACGTTCCCCGACGCGATTTTTTAATGCCGCAAGCAAATCTGGTGTTGCCGACATGTTCCATCGATTCACTGTATTCTTGGTGCCTGAGCGCAAGTATGCAAGTTTCGCGGTGATAGCGTTTTCGGCTTCCATCACGCAATGATCGAACACAGCTACACGCGCGCCGCTGTTTTTAATTGTGGAAAGCAGCTCTGTGCCGTAAGCCGCATATTCTTCATTAACACCGAGCATGTCCAATAGAATTGGAGAGTCCAAATAAACCGTCAGGCCATCAAGAGAGTTATGGGCCGTTGTTGGTTCGTGAAATACTGCTATTGCTTCAGCCGCCATATTTGCGAACGCGACGTCTGAAACGAGGTTGAACGCTTGAGTATCTTTTCGCTGAATGTCGAGTAAAAACTGTGAAGTCTTAAAGTCTAAGTGGAGTTCTGTGGCGTGTTTGGCCTCAGTGCGCTCGTCTGGGCGATTCAAAGTTAACGTCGCTGCAGTTCGCTTCGTATTGCCACTTGCTTCTTTTCGGCTCAAAATACGCATAGAGTCGGCGTTAAGCAATCTGTGCAAAAACGCGAGTTCTAGTTCTGTTTTGTCGAGTGCCTTCAGGAACTCGTCCTCGACGCAATAAGTGCAGAAGTCCTCTAGTACCCTCTCTACCTGTCCTTCCGTAATTTGATTTACCGACTCGTGTGTGGGTACGACAGACGCATGCTTATAGACGGTTCTTGTTCCGTCACGTGAGACTACGTGTAGAAGTCCTGCGCTTTCCAACTGCTCCGTCAATCCAAGCGCGGCAAGTCGGGGGATGCTGAATCCAAACCGACGTGCTACTGCAGCTGAGAATTTTTCTGCGTCGAAGAGTTGCCCGACAAGTTCGTGATTGGCTTCAACGAAAAATGGTAGTAGTGCATGCGTTATATTGGCGCCGGGGAACGTCAGTCGTTGAGCTAGGGAAGCACTGATTAATTCGAGCGCGCCTGTTTCCATCGTCAGCCAGACCTGAGACAATACCGGTACTTTCACCGCGCCGCCATCGATCATGCAAAAGAGCTTTTCCGACCTTGAGTACGCCGCTAAGAAGAAGCTGACGCGCCGCGACCGCTTCCTCGCTGAGATCGACGTGGCGACGCCGTGGGGCAAGCTGCATAAGCTGATCGAGCCGCACTATCCGAAGGTGACTGGTGCAGGCCGTCCGCCGATCGGCTTGGCGCGCATGCTGCGCATGTATGTGGCCCAGCAGTGTTTTGGTCTGTCCGATGAGGGTATTGAGGACGCCATTTACGACAGCCAGGCGATCCGCGCTTTTGTTGGTATAGACCTCAATCGCGAGAGCGCACCGGACGCGACGACGCTGCTCAAGTTTCGCCACTTGCTCGAAGCAAAGGGGCTGACGCAGAAGATCTTCGAAGCGATCAACGCGCACCTGGCGGCCAAAGGATTGATGATGCGCGAAGGGACCATTGTGGATGCCACCTTGATTGCCGCGCCACCGTCGACCAAAAACAAAGACGGCGAGCGCGACCCGGAAATGCACCAATCGAAGAAGGGCAATGACTGGCATTTCGGGATGAAAGCGCACATCGGCGTTGACGCTGCATCGGGCCTTGTGCATACCGTCGTGGGCACCGCTGGCAATGTCTCCGATGTGACGCAAGCACACGCTCTGCTGCACGGCGATGAAGTGGCGGCCTTTGGCGACGCCGGTTATCAGGGTGTTGAAAAGCGGGCCGAGAACATCGGCAAACCGGTGACTTGGCACGTGGCGATGAAGCGCGCTAAACGCAAGGCGCTGCCGAAGAACAAGCTTGGCCGCATGACCGAGAAGCTTGAGCATCTCAAGGCGAGCGTGCGCGCGAAAGTCGAGCATCCATTTCATGTCATCAAGAACCTGTTCCGTCATCGGAAGACGCGTTACCGTGGTTTGGCGAAGAACACCGCCCAGTTGTTCACGCTGTTCGGCTTCGCCAATCTGGTACTGGCCGGCAGGCGATTTACGATCACTGAAACCCGAAGAGCGTCCTGAGCGCCGAAAGGCGCAAGGAATACTGCAATTTCGTTGAAAACCCGGCAGAAACGGCACCGAAAAAGCGCGTCGCGATTCTTCGGCGAGGTCGATTCCTCCAAATTTCGGGAACCCGCTGAAATCGTCAATTGATCAGCGCCTCCCTAGCGCGCAATAGGCCAGTAGCGCTCTTTTAGGTCTGCTGTTGAGATCCAATCGAAGCTCCTTCGTTTTGTCTTAGCACTTATACGGTGAACTATAAGTTTCTTGCATGAATCATACCATTCATCATTGTCGAAAACAAAATGCCGCGATACTTCGATCAACTATTCTGGCGTACCATAAATGTGGGGGCAGGGAAAAGAATTCTTGTTGCAAGCGAGGATTAAGTGAGAAGATTGCGTCTGCGGCGTCTCTATTAACTTCCTGTGTAACTGGTCGCGTCGAATCAGGGCGTCTTCTGCGACCGCGCCTGGTAGCGCTCGGCGCTCGACTTTTCAAAGAAGGTGACGATGGACTTGCCGCTTGCCGCCTGGCCGTAATGCAGGTACAGGGGCCCGGTACCGGGGAATTTGTGCGGCAGGCTATTGCTGAAACCCACCGGCACCGTCATGCGGCGCTCACGCATGACAATGTCATGCCGGCCATCGATCACTTCCACGCACAGCGTTTCCCCCACCTTGAGCGGGGCGATCGGCTGGCCGTCGACGTACAGCACCGGTGCGTCGGGATGCAGGCGGCCCACCAGGGCGGTGCCGCGATAGAGCACGATCGAACAGGCTTGCGGATCGGCCAGGGGGATCACGCGGGCAACGGCAACCGCTGCCGGCGCGGCGGCGCGGGGAACATGGGTGGCGCAGCCGGCCAGCAGGAGGGCTGCCAGCGGCGCAAGGCGAATCAGGTGCATGGTGAATATCCAGCAAAGGTGGGAATAGGAAACGTATAATATGTCACCCGGGAAAGCCATTGCCAGCTTTTTTTGCTGTTGCAAGCCAACAGCGATGCCAATTGCGCGGCAATAGTGTGCTATGATCACGGGCTTCGTTCTGCAAAGAGCGAAGACACATGTGAAAGCAGGCATCTAAGCGCAGCGAGTTGCTGCCACCTGCAATCCTGCTACTGGAGCTGTCTACGGACAGAACTACTATGCCAAAAATGAAGACCAAAAGCTCCGCGAAGAAACGTTTTCGCGTGCGTCCAGGTGGAACCGTCAAGTCGGGTCACGCTTTCAAGCGCCACATCCTGACCAAGAAGACCACCAAGAACAAGCGCCAGCTGCGCGGCACCCGCAACATCAACGCATCGGATGTCACGTCCGTCATGCGCATGATGCCATCTGCTTAATCTCACAACTAAGGAGAAACTATGCCTAGAGTAAAACGTGGGGTTACAGCTCGTGCCCGTCATAAAAAGATTCTTGTACAAGCTAAAGGCTACCGTGGTCGCCGCAGCCGCGTGTATCGTGTTGCCAAGCAAGCAGTCATGCGCGCTGGCCAGTACGCTTACCGCGATCGCCGTAACAAGAAGCGCGTATTCCGCCGCCTGTGGATCGCCCGTATCAACGCCGCTTCCCGTGAGCATGGCGTGACGTACAGCGTATTCATGAACGGTCTGAAGAAAGCATCGATCGAACTGGACCGTAAAGTCCTGGCCGATATGGCTGTGATGGACAAGCCGGCCTTCGCCGCGATTGTCAACGCAGTGAAAGCAAAGATCGCTGCGTAAGCTGTGACCTTTGTCAGACGCCGTTCGCATGGACGGCGCCAAAGAAGCGGGGCAGAGGTGAGAACCTGTGCCCCGTTTTTGATTGTGGCGTGCATCCACGCTATCCTCAACCGGAAAACCACAACGCATGAATTCCCTCGACAACCTCGTCGTGTCGGCCCAGGCTGACTTTCTCGCCGCCGAAGACGCTGCCGCACTGGAAAACGCCAAGGCCCGATACCTTGGCAAGACCGGCCAGATCACCGAGCAGATGAAGGGGCTGGGCAAGCTTGACCCGGACCAGAAAAAGGCGCAGGGCGCCCTCATCAATGCCGCCAAGGTGCAGATCGAAGCCGCGCTGACCGCGCGCCGTGATGCCCTGGCCAATGCCCAGCTCGAAGCACGCCTCAATGCCGAAGCCATCGATGTCACCCTGCCGGGCCGTGGCCGCGCCATGGGCGGCATCCACCCAGTCATGCGCAGCTGGGAGCGGATCGAGGAAATCTTCCGTTCCATCGGTTTCGATGTGGCCGACGGCCCCGAGATCGAGACCGACTGGACCAATTTCACCGCCCTGAACAGCCCGGAAAACCATCCGGCCCGTTCCATGCAGGATACCTTTTATGTGGAAGGCCAGGACAGCACCGGGAAGCCTTTGCTGCTGCGCACCCACACCAGCCCGATGCAGGTGCGCTACGCGCGCACCCACACCCCGCCCATCAAGGTGATCGCGCCGGGCCGCACGTACCGCGTCGACAGCGATGCGACGCACTCGCCCATGTTCCACCAGGTCGAAGGCCTGTGGATTGCCGAAGACATTTCTTTCGCTGACTTGAAAGGTGTGTACCTGAATTTTGTGAAAGCGTTTTTCGAGACCGACGACCTGCAGGTGCGCTTCCGCCCGTCCTACTTCCCGTTCACGGAACCCTCGGCCGAGATCGACATTGCCTTTGGCAGCGGACCGCTCAAGGGCCGCTGGCTCGAAGTGTCCGGCGCCGGCCAGGTCCACCCGACGGTGGTGAAGAACTTTGGCCTCGATCCGGAAAAGTTCATCGGCTTTGCCTTCGGTTCGGGCATCGAGCGCCTGACCATGCTGCGCTACGGGATCAATGACCTGCGCCTGTTCTATGAAGGCGATCTGCGCTTCCTGAAGCAATTTAACTAATTCAAGGTCCACATATGCAATTTTCTGAACATTGGCTCCGTACCATGGTCGATCCGAAGATGACTTCGGATGAGCTGGCCCACCTGTTGACCATGTCCGGCCTCGAAGTGGAAGAGGTCGAAGCCGTCGCGCCGCCGTTTTCCAACGTGGTGGTGGCCGAAGTGCTGGACGTGGTGCGCCATCCAAATGCGGACCGCCTCAATGTGTGCACGGTCGATGCCGGTACCGGCACCCTGCTCAAGATCGTGTGCGGCGCCCCCAATGTGCGCGCCGGCATGAAGGCCATTTGCGCCATGGCCGGCGCCGTGCTGCCGCCTGGCGCCGACGGCAAGCCGTTCGTGATCAAGGTGGGCGAACTGCGCGGCGTGGAGTCGCAGGGCATGATGTGTTCGGCCAAGGAGCTGAAGATCTCGGAAGAGAGCAATGGCTTGATGGAATTGCCGCCCACGGCGCCGGTGGGCCAGAACATCCGCGACTACCTGGCCTTGAACGACCTGAAATTTACCATCAAGCTCACCCCCAACAAGGCCGACTGCCTGTCGGTGCTCGGTGTGGCGCGCGAAGTGTCGGCCCTGACCGGCACACCCCTCACGCTGCCGCAGACGCGCCAGGTGGCCGTGGGCGGCAGCGAAGTGCTGCCCGTGACGATCAGTGCGCCCGACCTGTGCGGGCGCTTTTCCGGGCGCGTGATCCGCGGCCTGAACGCGCGCGCGGCCACCCCGCAATGGATGTGCCAGCGCCTTGAGCGCAGCGGCCAGCGGCCGGTGTCGGCCCTGGTCGACATTTCCAATTACGTCATGCTGGAACTGGGCCGTCCTTCGCACGTGTTCGACCTCGACAAGATTCACGGCAGCCTGGACATTCGCTGGGGCCGCAAGGGCGAAACGCTCAAGCTGTTAAATGGCACCACCATCGAGGTGGACGAGTGGATGGGTGTGATCGCCGACGAACAGCAGATTGAATCGCTGGCCGGCATCATGGGCGGCGATGCCACCGCCGTCACGCTCGACACCACCAATATTTACCTGGAAGCGGCCTTCTGGTGGCCCGGCGCCATCCAGGGCCGCGCCCGGCGCCTGAATTTTTCCACCGATGCCGCCCACCGTTTCGAGCGCGGCGTCGATTACGCCACCACTGTCGAACACATCGAGCGCATCACGGCGCTGATCGTGGAAATCTGCGGCACGCCCGAGACCACGGTCGGCCCCGTGGACGACCAGGTGGTCAATCTGCCGCAGCGCGCCCCGGTACAGATGCGCACCGCGCGCGCGCAAAAGGTGATTGGCGTGCCCATCACCGATGCCATGGTGGCCGATATCTTCACCCGCCTGGGCCTGGAATTTACCGAGCGCGATGGCGTCTTTTCCGTGACGTCGCCATCGTTTCGCTTCGATATCGAGATCGAGGAAGACTTGATCGAGGAAGTGGCGCGCGTCTACGGTTTTGAAAACATCCCGGCCCTGCCGCCGGTGGCCGCCAGCCAGATGCTGGCCACGCCGGAAAACACGCGCTCGCTGTTTGCCGTGCGCCACCAACTCGCCGACCTGGGCTACCAGGAAGTGGTCAACATGAGCTTTGTGGAGGCGGCGTGGGAGGCGGACTTTGCCGGCAATTGCGAGCCCATCAAGCTGCACAACCCGATCGCCAGCCAGATGAGCGTGATGCGCTCGACCCTGATCGGCAGCCTGGTGGCCAATGTGCGCTACAACCTGAACCGGAAGGCGGGCAGGGTGCGCGTGTTTGAAGTGGGCGCCATCTTCCGGCGCAATCCGGCAGCCGTCGATGGGCCGCTGGCCGTGGCCGGGTTTGACCAGCCCAAGCGGGTGGCAGCAATTGCCTACGGTCCCGCCCTGGACGAGCAGTGGAGTGTGCCTGCACGCGCCGTGGATTATTTCGACGTCAAGGCCGATGTGGAAGCCATGTTTGCCCCGCGCCAGCTGCGCTTTGTGAAGACGGTCCATCCGGGCCTGCACCCCGGGCGCAGCGCTGCCATCATGCTCGACGGGGCCGAAATCGGCTTCCTTGGCGAGCTGCACCCCAAATGGCTGCAAAAGTACGACCTGCCCCAGGCCCCGGTCGTATTCGAGGTGGACGCTGTTGCCTTGCAACAACGCGTGGTGCCGCAATATAATGAGATCTCCAAGTTCCCGGGCGCCACGCGCGACCTGGCCCTGGTGGTGGCGCACAGCGTGACGGCACAGGATCTGCTCGATGCTTTTAATGCTGAGTTGCAAATAAATCCAGCAGGAAAGATTGTGCAAGCCATTGTTTTGTTTGATGAATATCGCGGCAAAGGCTTGGAGACGGACGAAAAAAGCCTTGCTTTCCGCTTTAGCTTGCAAGATACTCAAACCACCTTGCAGGACGATGTGGTGGACGCGGTCATGACTGCCGTGGCCGCTGCCGCCACGGGCAAGCATGGCGCCAAACTGCGCTCGTAACATCCGACAAGCTGACATGAATTAAAGGCGGGGCTGCAAAATTAATAACAACGACGTTGATTCCGCCGTACTCCAGTCGGCTCTTGCGGCCGACCTGCATCGTGCGATGCAGGTCGCCAAAGTGCGCCAGGCAGCGGAAAAAGATTTGCCGACCTTGACCAAGGCGGAACTGGCAGAGCTGCTGTTCGAGCAGGTGGGCTTGAACAAGCGCGAAGCCAAGGACATGGTTGAGACCTTCTTTGACGAAATCCGTAACGCACTCGAGCGGGGGGAAGCGGTCAAGCTGTCGGGCTTTGGCAACTTCCAGCTGCGCGACAAGCCGCAGCGGCCCGGCCGCAATCCCAAGACGGGCGAGGAAATCCCCATCACGGCGCGGCGCGTGGTCACTTTCCACGCCAGCCAAAAGCTCAAGGGCATGGTGGAAGACGCCACGCCACTGTCGCGCGCCGCCTGAGCTGAGCGATGACCGAGCGTCCCAGCAAGTCCGATGTCATCGTGCTGCCGGCCATTCCGGCCAAGCGCTATTTCACCATTGGCGAAGTGAGCGAGCTGTGTGGCGTCAAGCCCCATGTGCTGCGCTACTGGGAACAGGAATTCACGCAGCTCAAGCCCGTCAAACGGCGCGGCAACCGCCGCTACTACCAGCACCACGAGGTGCTGCTGATCCGGCGCATACGCGAGCTCCTGTATGAGCAAGGCTTTACGATCAGTGGCGCCCGTAACAAGCTCGACAGCCGCAGCAGCGAGGCGGTGGACGAGGTGCCGGCCGGGGGGGCGGAGGAGGTGGCGGCAGCGGCGCCGACCCTCGATCTGCCCATGCTGAGGGCGGAATTGCAGGCCATCCTCGCCATCCTCAAGCCGCTCGCCTGACACGAGGCGGTGCGACAGCAGCCGCGGGGTCAAGCGGCTATAATCACATAGCGGGCGGCGCTGCCAGCAGCGCAAAAATAACGTCAGCGCGTGTACACCGTTTCACGGTGTCGCACGTTTGCTGTTGTGTTTGTACAAAACAAGCAGAGTGCTAGAATGCTAATGGATGCGCAGTGCCGGTGTGAGGCTTGCTTCGGGCGGGCTGCCCCGTGCCTCTTTCCTGTACCAGGAAAATTTAAGGGAAGACAATGATACGCGTTGCCATATGTGACGATCACCAGATAGTAAGAGCAGGCTTCAAACAGATTTTTTCGTCTTCCGATGATTTCGACGTCGTCGCCGAAGGCGCTACCGGGCGCGAGGCGCTGGACATCGCACGGCGCGAAATCTGCGACGTGCTGCTGCTCGATATCGCCATGCCGGACCAGAGCGGCATCGATATCTTGCGCACCATCCGCCAGGGTCAGCCCAACCTGCCCGTGCTGATCCTGTCCGGCTATCCGGCGCAGCAGTACGCGCTTAACTTGTTCAAAATGGGTGCCAACGGCTACCTGAACAAGGAATGCGAGGCAGATGAACTGAAAACGGCCGTGCGCACCGTCTTCCAGGGCCGGCGCTACGTCAGCTCCACCGTCGGTGAGCTGCTGGCCCAGAGTTTTGACCGCGACCCCAGCACGGCCTTGCATACCGAATTGTCGGACCGCGAATTCCAGGTGTTCCTGCGCCTGGCCAAGGGCGCGACCGTGTCCGACATTGGCGTGGCGCTGTCGCTGTCCATCAAGACCGTCTCGACCTACCGTACCCGCATCATGGAAAAAATGGGCTTGCAGTCAAACAGCGACCTGACCTATTACGCCATGAAAAACAACTTGCTCGACTAAACCGGCAAGCGCGGCGGCACCGCCCCGGTGTCGCTTTTCCGCCTCGCAATTGTCGAGGTTGTCGTCCCGGCCAGGCGCCGCCGCCCCGCGGCAGCTGGTCCTCCCTGTCTCGCCGCGCCGCCGGCGGGGAGGGTGTTTCTTTACAGCAGAGCTTGGCTGCGCTGCAGCATTTCCCGGTCTATAATTGCCCCCAAGATTTGGCTTTGCCACGCGCAAAAGGATTCTGGATGCATTTCACCACCGAACCACCCGTCAAGGCGAGTTTGCCCTGGTACCTCTCCGTCGTGGCCCTGATCTGCATGCTGATCCTGGTGGCCAATGGCTGGAGCCTGTACCACAACCTGTCGTCGCTGCGCGCGGCCAATGCCCTGCAAAGCCGCACGGCCCAGGTGACGGACAAGGTCCAGTATCTGAATGTGCTGATCATGGATGCCGAAAGCAGCCTGCGCGGCTACTACCTGTCCGGCTCGGAAGTCTACCTTGGCCCCATGCGCACTGTCGCGGCCGAGATCGACAAGCAGGCCAATGACCTCAATGTGCTGCTGGCGGACAATCCGGTCCAGCGCCGCAACCTGGCCCAGCTGCGCACCCTGCTGCACCGCAAACTCGACAATATGAACCAGACCCTCGAGGTCTACCGCAAGGGCGGCCTGGCAGATATCGTGGCCATTGCCGCCACCGATGACGGCAAGGCCTTGCTTGATGAAATCCGGCTGCAGGTCGTGATCATGGTCCAGGAGCAGACCGAGCAGCTGGCCAGCGGGCGGGCCGCCTTCTACAAGGAGTATGAATACGCGGTGGTGGCCGGGATCGGCATCAATGCTGCCGCCATCCTCGTGCTGGCCCTGTTTTACCGCCTGATCCGGCGCGGCTACGTGGCGCGCGTGGCGGCCGAGCGCATGCTGCAAAATGCCAATGAAAACCTGGAATCGATGGTGGTGCTGCGTACCGAGCAACTGTCGGTCCTGTCGCGCCACTTGATCAGCGTGAGCGAAAAGGAAAAGGCGAGCCTGGCGCGCGAGCTGCACGACGAACTGGGCGCCAACCTCACGGCCATCAATATCGACCTCAATGCCGTGGCCGACCGCCTGCGCGAGCAGGAACCGGTGCTGGCCGACATGCTGGACCGGGCCCGCGGCACCCTGCTCAACACGGTGGAACTGAAGCGCCGCATTGTCGAAGACCTGCGTCCGAGCATGCTCGACAACCTGGGCCTGTCCATGTCGCTGCAAAGCTATTGCGGCGATTTCGCGCGCGTGACGGGCGTCGATTGCGAAGCCTTGATTGAAGGCGATATCGACGTGGCCGGTCCCATGCAGTCGATTGCCGTGTTCCGCATCGTGCAGGAGTCGCTCAACAATATCGCCAAGTATGCCCAGGCCCGCCAGGTGATCGTGCACGTGGCGCGCGAAGGCGAGCAGCTGTCGCTGGAAATCAATGACGATGGCGTGGGCATCGATCCCGAGGAACTGGCCACGCCCAAGTCGCATGGCTTGCTGGGCATGCGCGAGCGTGCACTGCTGCTGGGCGGCACCTTGCGGGTCAAGCGGGGAGTGAACAACCGGGGAACGACGGTGGAAGCGGTGATACCGGTGGGCGACGTGAATCAGCCCCTGATGCAAAACGGGCAGCCTGAGAGGCTGCCCGGGGATGCCTTTAACGCGCTACATCCATCAGCAGACGATCGTATTCCGTCTTTGCCACCTTGTAGCATTCGCCGGCATATTCCTCAAGGCCACGACGGTTGATGACGGTGATGTTGCCGCGGCGGTAAGTGATCAGGCCATCATCCTGCAGCTTGCCGGCAGCGGCGGTAATGCTTTCACGGCGCACGCCGAGCATGATGGAAATGAGTTCCTGCGTCACCTTCAGTTCGTTCGATGGGGAACGGTCGAGGCGGTCAAGCAGCCAGCGGCACAGTTTCTGTTCGATCGAGCTGTGGCGGCCGCCGACGGCGTTCTGGGCCATCTGGGCAAACAGCGCATTGGTGTAGCGCATCAAGAGCTGGGGCAGGGCGCCGCCCTGGTTGAAGGCATCGCGCAGGTACTGGGTCTTGAGGCGGTAGCCGTAGCCGGCGCTCTGCACCACGGCACTGCACATGGCGCGCTCACCCATGAACAGGGACACGCCAACCACGCCTTCATGGCCAACCACGGCGATCTCGGTGGTGGCGCCATCTTCCATCACGTACAGCAGGGAGACAATGGCCGTGGTGGGGAAATACACGTTTTCCAGTTTGCTACCGTATTCAAACAATTCTTTGCCAAAGGGCAGGGCGACCAGCTCAAGGTGCTCGAAGAGCGTTTCCAGATCGTGGCGGGGAAGCGCGGCCAGCAGTTCGTTTTGCTGGGTGCCGCTGTAGCTGACAACAGGCCGGGACGCAACTTTTGACTCCAGCGCCGGGGCAGGAATCTGGCTTACCTTCTGCGCATTCTGCGCGGTAGTACCAAGTTGAGTGTTGTTCATTTGTTTTCCTCTATCTCTTCATTACTACATGGACGCTCTGCACAGTGCAGCAGACACGCGATGGGTGAACATTAAAGCTTGCGTGCGTTGTCGAACATAAGATTAGCAGTCGCCCCCATGTAGGCTGTATGCATAATCTTTTGTGGTCCTAGTCCTACTGGGGGAAATGCTGGATTTGCCCCTTTTTTTTGCAGTTTTTCTGCGCGTAATTGCCATTGCCGCCCTTGAACTGCCGCCGCTTGTCCCTACATCACGACACTTTCCCCGGCCAGCGCCTGCACCCGGACTACAGCCGGGGGTGCAAAATGCCGCATAATGTGCATAACGCAACTACACGATCGCCCGCATGCACGTTCTACTGGTGGAAGATGATGCCGTCCTGGCCGATGGCCTGACCCGGGTCCTGCAAGGCCATGGCATGGCGGTGGACGTGGTGGCCAACGGCAGCCAGGCCGACCAGGTCCTGCATGGTGCCGACACGATTGCCGCGCTGGCGGTGGTGGTGCTCGATATCGGCCTGCCCGGCATTGACGGCTTTGAAGTGGTGCGCCGCCTGCGCGCCCGTGGCAGCAGCGTGCCGGTGCTGCTCCTGACCGCGCGCGACGCGGTGGAAGACCGCGTGCGCGGCCTGGAACTGGGGGCCGACGACTATCTCGTCAAACCCTTCGCCACCGCCGAGCTGGTCGCGCGCATCAAGGCCCTGGCCCGGCGCAACCAGCCCAAGCCGTCCACGCTCACCCTGGGCCGCCTGACGCTGGACACGGCCACCCGGCGCGCCCTGATCGACGAGCACGCGGTCGAGCTGTCGGTGCGCGAATGGGCGGTGCTCGAATACCTGCTGCAGCAAAGCGGACGCGTCGTGTCCAAGCAGCAGATCATCGACGCCATCCTGCCCTGGGGCGACGACCTGACCACCAATGCGGTGGAAGTGTATATCTCGCGCGTGCGGCTCAAGATCGCCGACGCCGGGGTGTCGATCCGCACCATCCGCGGCTTTGGCTACATGCTGGAGCACGGTGCATGACCAGCATCCGCCTGCGGCTGCTCAAGTGGCTGCTGGGCCCGATTCTGATCATCAACCTGGCCGGCGCCAGCCTGACCTATATGCTGGCCTGGATGCCGGCCCAGCTCGCATTTGACCAGAGCCTGGCCGACGCCGCCGGCGCCCTGGCCGCACGCGTGCGCGGGCGCAGTATTGAACTGCCGCCGGCCGCCGAACAGGTGTTGCGCGCCAATGAAGTCGATGCCGTGTATTTTGCCGTGCGTTCGGGCCCCCACCTGCTGGCCGGCGACAGCGATTTTCCTTTTCTGCGCGGCAGCGACGGCGCCGCCCATGACGCCACCATGCGCGGCGAACCGGTGCGCATGCTGTACCGCACCGTGGGCACGGGCGGCGAAGCCTTGACCATCGGCGTGGCCAAGACCATGCGCAAGCCGCTCCAGATCCGCGCCGCCGTGGTGCGGGTGCTGGTGCTGCTGGAGAGCCTGTTCACCCTGGCGCTGGTGGGATTGATCTGGTTTTCGGTCGGCAATGGCCTGCTGCCCCTGTCGCGCCTGCGGGCCAACCTGTCGGGGCGGGAAGCGGAGGACCTGGCCCCGATCGATCCGGCCACGGTGCCGGAAGAACTCAATCCCGTGGTCGGCGCCTTCAATGAGCTGCTGGCCAAGGTGCGGGCCGGCGCCGAAGCCCAGCAAAACTTCATTGCCGACGTGGCGCACCAGCTGCGCACGCCCCTGGCCGGCTCCAAGCTGCAGCTCGAATGGCTGGCCGCGCGCCATGCGGACGACCCGGAATCGGTGCATTCACTGGGTCTCATGCTGCAATCGAACCAGCGCATGATCCGCCAGTCCAACCAGCTGCTGGCCCTGGCCCGCGCCGAACCGAGCCACTTTGGCAAGGAGCGCCTGGGGACGGTGGATTTGGCCAAGCTGGTCGAACAGGTGGTGCAATACTTTGTGGAAGAAGCGGGCAAGAAAAAGATCGACATTGGGTTTGACCTCGAGCCCACCATTGTGGCCGGCGACAGCTTTCTGCTGCGCGACCTGATCGACAACCTGATCGACAATGCCGTGCGCTACACCCCCGAGCATGGCACGGTGACGGTGCGCAGTTTTGCACGGGCCGGCCACGGCATGCTGCAGATCGAAGATTCCGGCCCGGGCATCGCGCCCCAGCACCGGGCCATGGTGTTCCAGCGCTTTGTGCGCCTGGACGACCAGCAGGCCGGCAGTGGCCTGGGACTGGCGATCGTGCGCGATATCGCCCAGGCCCACGGCGCCGCCATCGAAATCGACGGCGGCGCCGGCGGCAAGGGCTTGCTGCTGACCGTGCTGTTTCCCCGCCCCTAGCGCCGCAGCAGGGCCGCTGCCGTGCAAGTCGCCTTGCCTGACCGGTTGCGCCCCACACCGGCCAGTGCTGCGCTGGCAGCGCAAAAAAAAGAGCCGGCAGGCGCCGGCTCCTGCTTAGCTGCGTTCCCGATTAATCCACGGCTGTATTGGTGTAGGTGCGTTTGCGGGCGCGCGTGAGCGCAGGAATGATTTGCTGGGGGCTGAAGGCCACGTTGGCACCGACGCCATCGCGCTGCACGGCGCCGATGGCAACCGTTGCGTACACCGTCTCGACCGTACCGTTGGCCGAGGTGCGCTGGATCGGCACCGAGCTGGCCAGCACCGGGGTGGGCGGCAGGCCGCCGGTGACAAACTCGCTGCTGCGTGCGCCACCGCAGGCTGCGCCGTCGGGATTGATGGCGCCCGACGCGTTGATCAGGTTGAGCCAGTAGCCGTGGGCATGGCCCAGCGCGGTGCGGCAGGTGCCCGAGGCCTCCGGGTTGGGGCGGTTGGTGTTGAAGGTCACCATGCCGCCGGCAATCAGGGGCGAGGTGACGCCCTGTTCGCCACGGCCGTTTTCCAGGTTGATGAACCAGCCCCGGATGTCCGAACCGGGACCGACGCCCGCCGCGCCGCAGGCCGTGCCGGAACTGAAATTGGACAGGGTGTCAAAGTCCTGGGCCGCACCGGTAGTCGTGTTCAGGTCGTCGCGGTAGACGTAGGCGCGGTTCTGGACGCTGCTGGCGTAGGGATAATGCATTTCCAGCGGATGCTCGCGGTCGCCCGTGGTAATGGCGATGTACACACTGTCGCGGTTGTGCAGCAGGGCCGGGGCGAACAGGAACTTGCGCCCCCCGGCAGCGTCGAGCTGGCCAATCTTGCGGCTGGTCCATTGTGGCGGCGACAAGGCCGTGGTGCTGGTGCTGCCACTGGAAAAGCTGATGCGGTACATATTGCCGCCGGTGTCGGCCGCGTAGGCATAGTCGACATTGCCGTCGTCGTCCGTGTCGACCATGGCAATGTCCGCGGCCACCGGGCGCGCCGTTTCAAAGGAGCGGATCAGTTCACCCGTGTTCGCATTGAGGATATACACCATGCGGCCCTTGGCACTGTCGCAGCCGGTGGTGACCTTGGCGTTGACGTCTTCGCAGCGGTCGTAGCCGCCGCCGAAGACGAGCACCGGAACGGCGCCGCTCTCGCCGACCGGCGAGAAGCCCTTGATAAAGGCGGGAATCGGCGTCGACCAGGTCTGGCCAATGTTGCCGAAGCCGGCGTCGCAGTTTTCCTGGTCATTCAAATTGGGGCAGCCTTTCTTCCACATGAAGGTCGGTGTGTTCGGATTGGTCACGTTCAGGGCGTAGATGCTGCGCCCCCCACGGCGCATCGATGGATAGATCTGGACCTGCGAACTGTCTTCGTTCTGGTACAGGCCCACCGAGCCGTCGAAGAAATAATCCTTGCGGGTCGATACCAGCGCCTGCGCTGCCGTTTCGCCGGCATAGCTGACCAGTGGCAGGTTGTTGTACAGGCGGCTCAGGCGGGGGAAGAATTCCGGCGCCACGAACGACCAGCGCTCCACCCCGGTGGCGGCGTCAACCGCGTGCAGGGCGCCATCGTTGGCACCGTAAAACACGGTCACCCCAGCCTGCGAAGCCGGACGCGAGCTGGAGGCCTCGCCATAATTGACGGGCAGCGGGCGCGAGTGAATCACGTCGCCATGGATCGAAGGCCGCGTCAGGGTGGTGCTGGCACCGAGCTGCTTTTCATTGTTGACGTCCGCGCCGCGGATGAAGTTGACGATATTGGCCGGCATGGTGGCCGCCGGTACGTTGGTGGTGTTGAAGTCCACCAGGCTGGTCACGCCAACATTGTTGGTGACCAGGGTCTTCATCTGGCGGTTGAGCGCGCGGCTGGTGGCGGCGGCGGACGCCGAATTGCCCTGACGCAGAACTTGCGCGGCAGCCCCTTTTTCCACCAGTTCGCCGTCGGGCAGGTCGGAAAACTTGGTCAGCGGATTACAGGTGCCTTCGACAGCTTCGCCCGGCAATGGAATGTTCCAGTAGTCGACGCTGTCCGAACTCCAGAAGCTGCGTGCGCAGGGGCTCAGGAAGCCGTTGGTATTGTTGACAGCCACTTGCGGCGGCGAGGAATTGTCGCCCAGTTCCACCCGCTCGCCCTGCAAAATCAGCTGGTAGCGCTTGAGGTTGCCAAACCAGCGCGGGCGGCGCACACCGTCCGGACGGAACATGCCGATAAACACCTGATTTTCATTCTGGGTGCGGTTGGTGGCGTTGACCGGCAAACTGGTCGAGGCAAAGGCGCTGTTGGTGGCCTGAATCTCTGCCATGATCGTTTCAAGCGCATCAATGATGGCCTGTTCCGTCGTCGCCTTGAAATACTTGCCCTTGCCATACTTGGCCATGTTCAGCAACAGGCCGGTGAAGTGCGGGTCCGGATGGTTCTTGTGCACGTCGATGGTGTAGGTGGCCACCGGCGAGCGTGTGTTGCCCACGACAACGCCTTTTTCGGCCAGCATGCGGGCCCATTCATCGGCGTGGAACTGGCGGCTGGTCGACAGCGTGCCACTGGTGGGGAAGTTGGTGGTCACCACGCTGGTGCCCAGTACTGCGTACTTGTTGTGTCCCGTGCTGCACGAGGTGGAACTTGCTTCCACCGGTCCGCCGACGGCGCAGCCGCGGTTAAAGAAGGAACACGCCTCGACGATGTGGGACTCCTGCAGCGCGGCCTGGGCACTGGCCTGGGTGTCGTAGCAGACATTGGACACGCCGGCCGTCTCCGTGACCGGGGGGCCTTCGCGCGATTCCGAACGGGGCAGGGACAGCTCGGTGCGGTCGCTGGTCAGGGCGTGCAGGGCCGTGCGGTTCGCTTCGGTATCCGAGCTCGGTCCGCCATTGTTGACGTTGCCAATGAAGACGATAAAGCTCTTGCCGCACAAATTGTTGCTGGTCAGGGGGGACCTGAACTTGGTGGGTAGATTGACGTAGCCTGCGCTGTCGGCTTTGCTCGTCATGACACTGCCAGGACTGAGTGCGTTACCGCCTGCAAAATACAGATAAGCGCTATGCATGATGTTGCCGTACCCGACATTGGACGATGCTTTTTCGGTAGGGTCGTTGGTACTGATGCCGTTTAGCATGCTGGTGAACGCCGTCTTGTAGGCATCCGTGACCGGCTTGATGGCCTGGCGGATGAAGCCGGCATCCGAGTTCGGCGAGCCGGTCGTAAATTCCATCATGCCGATGCTGATGTTGGGGTTCATGCGCGAGACGACGGAGCGGATGGCGCGCAGTTCCGAATCGCCCTGCATGGTGCCGCGCGGGGTCCAGCCTTCGCTGGCTCGCGACCAGTTGGCCGAGTTGTCCAGCACGATCAGGATGCGCGGATTGGTGGCGTCACCGGCCGAGGCGCCGGTAAAGATGTCGATATCGTCGCCGGCGGCAATGGCCGGCGCGGCGCACAGCCAGCTGCACAGGGCCATCGTCATCAATTGGGAGGCGTGGTTCAGTTTCATGGGGTTCTCCGGTCGTTACGGGCAATACGTTTTAATGGTGTCGGTGTCGGTCATGACCGCAACGCCCTGGGTGACGGTGGCACTGGCTTCGGTGGCATCGTCCATGGCCCGGGCCTGCACTTCCCAGATCGAGTCCGAGCACAGTGAATTGCCTGAACTGGAGCCGACCACGCCGGGGGTCTGGCCCGCACCCACGGCGCAGTTGAGCTGCTCGGTGGCCAGGTTCAGCGTCGAATTCTTCACATTCCTGACCTTGACGCAGCTGGGCGGCGCGGTAATGGTGACCGTCACGTCATGGGCGCCGTCGCCATTGATGTCGAGGCAGCGCTTGTTTTCCGTGTCGCTGCTGCAGTTGGGCTGGGCAGGCAGGGTGCGGCTGGGCGAATTCATGAAGCGCGTGCCGCTGATGACTTCCTCCATCACCGAGCGCGCCGCGAACAGGGCGGCATCGCGCTGCTGCATATTGCTCACTATCTGCATATTGGTCTGGCTGACATTAAAGCTCGACAGCGCGAGCATGGTCAGGATGATGAGCATGATCATCGCCATGAACAGTGTCACGCCCTGCTGCCTGTGCAAGGTCTTCATGGGGTTCTCCTTCCGGCGGTGTTGGGAATGGCCACGGTGGACTGGAACACGTGGCGCTTGAAGCGGTCATTGGCGGGGCCCACTTCGTTGTCCGACAGGTCTGCCTTCAAACCCAGCGTATAGGTCTTGGTATCGGTAAAACCTGCCGTGGGCGTGGTGTTGCGTGCCAGCAGATGGATTTTGGTCGCCACCGCCCCCGTCCAGCGGGTATCGCCGCACGCGGCGGAGCCGGGGCAGCTGGCATTGGCGCCGGGGTTGGCGCGGTACAGATCGGGGGCGCCGTCGGCATTGTTGTCAATGCCATACTCGAGTTGCATGTTCTCGATCCCTTCCACCACCGGCTCAATGGTCCAGGTGCCGGCGCCGCCGGCAGCCACGGCCAGTTCGCCTTGCATCAGGGTGGGAATGCCATCGCCTGCCTTGTGGTTGTTGGCCACGTAATACACATGCACCACGAAGCGCCGGATCGGCGCGGCGCCGCTACAGGCCCGGTTGGTGCGGTCCAGGGCAGCGACGCTGGTGTCGAGACGGAAATGGTTGAGCGGCGACGATGCGCCCAGCTGGGTCTTGCTGGCGCATAGTGCCGGCTGCAGCAGCATGCCGCCGGCGCTGGCTGCCGCGCAATTGCCGGTGCCGGCCACGCACGTCTGGGTGCGCTGCACCACCAGTACGTCGGTACCTTCCTTGATGTCGTCGAGGCAGGGCACATCGGCGGCGGCGGCATTGTCCACCCCATGCACGGGTGCGCGCAGGTTGGCGCGCACATCGGCCAGGTTCGGCGTGCAAATGGTCGGGGCGGCCGCCGCGGCGCTCAGCGGCGTGGGATCGAATTCACCGTAATAGCCGGCGTTGCCCAGGTCGCTCGTGATGAGCTGCATGGCATAGCGCCCGTTTTCCACCTGGCGATTGCTTTTCTCGACCTCGGTCTGGGCCCGGTTGTTGGTGACAAACAGGGTCGCCATGCCGGCCAGCAGCAGCATGCCCACGGCCATGGCAATCATCATTTCGGCCATCGTGAAGCCGGCACTGCGGTGGCGCACAAGCGCGTTGGTAGGCATCATCGGCAACCTCACGGAATCGGAATGAAAGTGGACGTGGGCGACATGGGGCAGGTCGGCACGCCGATCGAGACGCGCGTGGAGATCACGCGGCGATACTCTTCCTCGCCGTACAGGTCCCTGCCGCAGGCCAGGCCAGCCGCCGGCGGCTTGGTCTTGTGCAAGCCTTGCCAGGCGACGGAGACGATGTAAATGCCGTGCTGGCACTGGTTCGGGACATTGCTCGCCGCGACCACCTGCTGCACGCAGCCGCGCGCGCCGGCCATGGCGCCCACATTGGCGCCGCCCTTGACTTCGCTGGTGCCGCGCAAGGCCTGGCTCCACTCGCACAGGTCGCGCGCCGGGCGGGTGCTCAGCAGGTTGCAGGCCGCCGGCGCGTCGCCTGTGCCAACGCCCGTGGTGACGTAGCTGGCGGCCAGGGCTGGCGAAGCACTGATGCGGGCGTGCATGTCCTCCATCAGCACCACGGCCTGGGCACGCTGATAGGATTCCACGGAGCCGACCTGGGCCTTGGCCTGGAAAGCGGCAATGCCCAGCAGCCCGAAGGCGAGGATCACCACTGTGACGAGCACTTCAATCATGGTGGTGCCGGCGTGCCGGGACAGCGGGGGCAGCGGGGATCGATTGGGGGTAGCCATGGTCATGAACACGCGCTAGGTTTGTGGGAGGGCAAGCCATTGAGTTCCAGCTCCACGCAGCGCACTTCTTCGCTGCCGGCCACGCTGACCTGCCACTGGGCGCCGGCGCTGCCGGGCGCACGGCCACTGAACTGGTAAATGATATTGGCCGGGCCCGTGATGGTGACGTTCTTGAGCGCACCTTGCTCATGCAGGGCCGGCTGGTCCGGATCCGGGTGCAGCATCTGCCAGCCGCCTTCCCATGACGTTCCGGCGGTAGCCGGGGCCAGGGTGACATTGCGTTCCATCTTGATGGCAGTACTGCGGGCACGCATCAGGGCGTTGACCAGTTCCCCGGCGCTGGCGCGCAGGCGCTGGCGCTGGGTCATGTCCTGCACCGACGGGGCGGCAATGCCGGCCAGGATGCTCAGTACCAGCATGGTCCAGAGCATCTCGACCAGGGTGAAGCCGCGCGCGCGGCGCTGCGCGAGGCTTACCATTTGTCCGAAGGCGTCTTGACGCCGGTATTGGACAGAGTGAGGTCGCCATCGTCGACCTGGTTGCCGATGGCCGTGGCGGTGATCACAAAGCCGGTCGGTTCGGTGCTCGCTTCGCTGGTAATGGTGTAGTAGCGGGAAATGCTGTCCGGGACCGGCAGCAGGTCTGCCATCTCTTCGGCCGTGGCATAGCTGCGCGAGTCAATCAGGATCTCGCCCTGGCGCAGCGCCATGTCCATCATGAACTGCTGGGCATCGGCCCGGTGCGCCTTGCGGGTGTAGGCGCCATACGAGGGAATGGCAATGGCGGCCAGGATCGCGATGATGGCCATGACGACCACCAGCTCCATCAGGGTGAACCCTTTGGCAGAGCGGAGGGAGAAGGGCGAAATAGTCATAGGAAACCTCGGCGAGCAAGTGGAAACGGGAACTTATGTTGCTTAGTATAAACACTGAAGCTGTCAGTTTCCTGAACCTTTCCTGACAAACTGCTGACAATTGCACACCGGCAAGTATTTATCGCATCCGTCGCAGTTGAGCCGCTTAATCAGTTCACACGGCAGGGGGCGGAAACGGTAAAATCGCCGGTTTTGTGTACCGGCCGCGCAGGCGGACTATATGGCCAACGACATCGACCCAACAATTTCCGAATTTGACAGCGCGGCCCCGGCTGCTGTGGACAGTGCCCAGGACGCCGCCGGCGCGGCCTCGCGCCTGCCGGCCCAGATTGCCCGGGAAGTGGAACGCCGGCGCACCTTCGGCATCATTTCCCACCCCGACGCCGGCAAGACCACGCTGACCGAAAAGCTGCTGCTGTTTTCGGGCGCGATCCAGATGGCCGGCACGGTCAAGGCCAGGAAGAGCGGGCGCCATGCCACGTCGGACTGGATGGAGATTGAAAAGCAGCGGGGCATTTCGGTGGCCAGCTCGGTGATGCAGTTCGAGCACCGCGACCACGTGATCAACCTGCTCGATACGCCCGGCCACCAGGACTTTTCGGAAGATACCTACCGCGTGTTGACGGCGGTCGACTCGGCCCTGATGGTGATTGATGCGGCCAAGGGCGTGGAAGCGCAGACCATCAAGCTGCTGGCCGTGTGCCGCATGCGCAATACGCCCATCGTCACCTTCATGAACAAGATGGACCGCGAAACGCGCGATCCCCTCGAACTGCTTGACGAACTGGAATCGGTGCTCAAGATCCAGTGCGCGCCCGTGACCTGGCCAATCGGCATGGGCAAGAACTTTCGCGGCGTGTACCACCTGCTGCGCGACGAGATCATGCTGTTCAAGGCGGGCGAGGAAAAGGCCGATGGCGCCTTCGAGATCGTCAAGGGCATCGACAACCCGAAACTGGCGGCCATGTTCCCGCTCGAGATCGAGCAGCTGAAAATGGAAGTGGAGCTGGTGCACGGCGCCTCGCATCCGTTCGACCTCGAGCAGTTCCTGGCCGGCGTGCAGACGCCCGTGTTCTTTGGCTCGGCGATCAACAACTTCGGCGTGCGCGAGATTCTCTCGGCCCTGATCGACTGGGCGCCGGCGCCGCGCCCGCGTGACGCCAGCCTGCGCGTGGTGGCGCCGAGCGAGCAGCCGTTTTCCGGCTTCGTCTTCAAGATCCAGGCCAATATGGACCCGGCCCACCGCGACCGCATCGCCTTTCTGCGGGTGTGCTCGGGGCGCTTCGAGCGCGGCATGAAGGTCAAGCACCTGCGCCTGGGGCGCGAGATCAAGGTGTCGTCGGTGGTGACCTTCATGGCGTCCTCGCGCGAGCAGGTCGAAGAAGCCTACGCCGGCGACATCATCGGCTTGCCCAACCACGGCAACATGCAGATCGGCGACAGCTTTTCCGAAGGCGAGATGCTGCAGTTCACGGGCATTCCTTATTTCGCGCCGGACTTCTTCCGGTCGGTGCGCATCCGTAATCCTCTCAAGATCAAGCAGCTGCACAAGGGCTTGCAGCAACTGGGCGAGGAGGGGGCGGTGCAGGTGTTCAAGCCTCTGCTCGGTTCCGACCTGGTGCTGGGCGCCGTGGGCGTCTTGCAATTCGAAGTCGTGGCCAGCCGCTTGCTCAACGAATACGGGGTCGATGCGGTATTTGAAGGTACCAGTATCAGCAGCGCGCGCTGGGTCAGCGGTGAGGACAAACGCGTCCTGGCCGATTTCGAAGCAGCCTTGGGTCACAATGTGGCCCACGATGCGGCCGGCAATCTTGCCTATCTTGCTACCTCAAATGTCAATTTGCGCCTCACGGAAGAGCGCTGGCCCAAGCTGACCTTCCATGCCACGCGCGAACACTCGGCACGCCTGGGCTAACCGCCGGCACGCATTGCGGCGACGGCCGTTAGCCCCCTCAAGTTGATGTTTCTTGAGGATAAGTGTGCCTGTCAGCAATTTGTCAGTATTCTTTCAGGCAATTGTCAGCTACCTAAGCTAGGATTGTCACTACACACTTAAACTCAGGAAATGCCATGGTTCGGAAGCAACGCGGATTTACTTTGATGGAAGTGATGATTGCCGTGGCGATCATCGGCATTCTCAGCGCCATTGCACTGCCATCGTATAACCAGCACGTCACCCGCACCCGCCTTAACGGGGGCTTCTCGGCACTGGCGAGTATGGAACTGGTGGCCGAACAGTTCTGGCCCAACGACCGCACCTATGTTGGCCTGGACGAGCGCCTGCCGGCCGACACGGACGACTTCACCTATGAAGCGAGCGACCTGACGGCCTCCACCTATACCGTCACGGCGACCGGGCGGGCCAAGGCAGACGGCTTTGTGTACTCCATTGATCAGAATGGGGTACGCAAGACGGTCAGCGTACCGGAAGGCGGGGAGTGGGAAGCCAAGGACACTTGCTGGGTGGATCGCAAAGGTGGCCTGTGCACGCAATAACGACAAGGCGCCCCAGCGGCGGCTTCACGCTGCTGGAATTGCTTATTGGACTGGCGATCCTGGCCTTTCTCATGATGCTGGCCGCGCCCAGCTTCAGCAACTGGCAACTGAGGACGCGCTCTGCCGCGGCATCCCAGTATTACCTGGAAGCGTTCCGGAGCGCCCGGCTGGAAGCGGTCAAGCGCAACAGTACTTCACGGCTGGTTTTGACGGAAAACGCTGCCACCGGCCAGTTTGACTGGCGGGTCGATATTTGCTTTCGCAACAGCGAGCGCAACTGCGACCGCGACAGCGATGACTGGTCAAGCGTGGACGCGGCAGCGCCGGGGGATCCGGGCGCGGTCGGCTACAGGTCGGTGTCCCATAGCGCCGGCCAGTTGCTCAAGGCCAGCGTCATGCAGCCGACCCTGGTGCCGGACGGCGCCACCAGCGTGTATTTCACCTCTACCGGCTGGGTCAACACAGCGCTGGCGCCGAATCTGAATCGGATCGAGCTGGCCTCCACCGACGACCCCCCCGCTTTTCGCAGGACTGCCGTGGCACTGACGCTGGCCGGTGGCGCCAGCATCTGCCTGCCCGATGACTCCATTGACGTGACTGATTCCAGGAGATGCCCATGATGATTAAGCAACAACGCGGCGTGGCGCTGCTGGAGTCCCTCATTGCCATTGTGCTGCTTGCCATCGGCGTGATCGGCACCATGGGCCTGCAGGCGCGTACCGTGGTGGCGATGTCGGAAGCCACCTTGCGTGCCGAAGCGGCCATTGCCGGCGAGCGCCTGGTGGCGCAGCTGTTCAATGACCAGGCCAACATTCCCGAGTATGCGACCGACGGCAGCAGTGTCCCGGAGCGCCTGGCACCGTGGCTGGCCGAGACCCAGAAATACATCCCTGGCGCCACCGTGGTGGTGGCCGAGACCGAGCTGGCCGAGGCCGAAGCCGGCGCCGCTGCCGCCCATCGGCAGGTCGACATCGCCATCAGCTGGCAGCGCCGCGGCGCCCCGGATGCGTCCATCAACACGCACCGGGTCAGTGCACACATCGCGAGTTCCCAATGATGCGCGCTTTGCGGCCTGCGCACGCGCGCGGCTTTTCGATTGTCGAACTGATGGTGAGCATCGTCATCGGCATGCTGGCCCTGGTCTTTGCCACCCGCATGCTGCTGGTGTCGGAGTCGAACAAGGACATGTCGCTGGGGGCCTCCGACTCCATGCAAAATGGCTTGCAAGCCTTGCAGGCCATGAAAAAAGACCTGGAGCAAGCCGGGTTTGGCCTGAACGATCCCCTGATCAACGGTTGCGACACGGTGTTTAGCGATGCCGATGGCTTCACGCTGGCCACCGCCACGCGCGGCGGCGTCGATACCACGCCCCTGACCGCAGTCGTGATCAATACCAACGCCGGCGGCTCGGATGTGATCAGCGTGTATGCCGGCACGTCGCTGAGCGGCACTGGCAGCGTGGGGATTGCCCTGGACAGCGACGGCGGCAGCTTTACCGCCGACCGTCTTCCATACGGCTTTGCCCGGGGCGATGTTGTCGTTGCGGTGCCCGAGTCGGACGATGACGACCGCCAGTGCCTGCTGGCCCAGATCACCGAGGACCCGGGCGCGACGGTCGACATTGTCACCGGCGGCGATTCACGCTACAACGGCGCTGGCGCCGTTGAATTTACTGGCGGCTCCTCGCGCCTGCTCAATCTGGGCCCGGCGGCAGGGTTGGCGTTTCACCAGTGGTCCGTCGCCGGCGGCTTTTTGAACCTGCGGGCGACCAATTTGCCAGGATCGACCGAGCAGCCCCAGGGCGCGGTCGTGATCGACAATATCGTGGCCATCAAAGCGCAGTACGGCTTTGACACCCGCCCCGCCAACGCCTTCGTGCAGGCCAGCGGGATGCAGGCCACCGGCATGCGGGTGGCGCGGTGGAGCAATACCATGATTGACGCCGACGGCGACGGTACCGTGGGCAGCCATGACGACTGGGCGCGGGTGGCGGCGGTGCGGCTGGCCATTGTCGCGCGCGGACGTAACGTGCAGCAGGTCAAAGGCAGCGCCAGTTGCGATGCCACCACGGTAGCGCCGGAGCTGTTCGGCACCGAAGAGCCGCAGGGAGTGGACCCGGTGGCCGTCACGCCCGTGCTGGCGGTGGCCGATGACCCGGTGGACTGGAAATGCTACCGCTACCGCAAGTTTGAAACGATTGTTCCGATTCGCAACTCAGGGTGGCGCCCGACCCCCTACAGGCCACAATGAAAACTCAGCTACCGCGCCAGGCAGGTGTCGCGCTGCCGATCATGCTGCTGATGGTGCTGACCATGGCCATCACCAGCATCTACCTGATCAAATCGGTCAACTCGGCCGCGATCAATGCCACCAATGCCGCCTACGAGAGTGCGCTGGTGCGCGCGGCCGACCTCGGTCTGCATGAAGGCTACAAGTGGCTGCATGAAAAGTCCAAGGTCAACAAGGCTGCGCTCAACACGCCCAAACCGGCCGACGGCTATACATCGAGCTTTGTGCCGACCCTGGTGCCGAGCGACACGGCGTTCTGGACCAATTCCAAAAAGGTGACCAGTGCCCAGGGGGAGGAGGTGGAGTATGTCATTCACAGGATGTGCTCCCTGAACGGACCGTTCGACCAGACCAAGCCGAACCCCAACAGTTGCGTGATGACGTCGGAAGCCGATATACCGCCACGAGTCTTGCCGCCGGGCGAAAGCATTATTCAGGATAACGGCATGTTCAAGAGCGCACCGCAAGTGCATTACATCATTTCGTCCAGGCTCTCGGGTCCCCGTGGCGGCAGCGTGGTCAATCAGATGGTGGTTTTGATCGGCGTATGACAAGGGCGCCTGCTTGGGCGCACAAGTGGCAATATCTTTGAGGTAGAACGACATGAAACCATTACTCCCGCTCCTGGCAGGCTTGCTGCTGGCACAGGGGGCCCAGGCCGGCCCCACCGAAATCGCGCAAAGTCCACTGCTCAATATCACCGGCGGGGGGCTGGTGCGCCCGAATTTGATGATCCTGTATGATAACTCAGGCTCGATGGCGCGCAATTTCACGCCGGATTACGTGGGCACGGGGGTATGCCGCTCAAGCAGCACGCTGGCCGGCGGCACGCGCACCTGCAAGGCTGGCGATCCCCCCTTCAGCTCGGCCGACTTCAACAAGCAATATTACAACCCCAACACCTGGTACAAGCCCCCGGTCAAGGCTGACGGTACTTTTTACGCGTCGATGACGTCGTCTGCTACGAGCGGCTGGACCGTGGTGCCCACCGATGGTTTCGGCATTAACAAAGTTGACCTGCGCGACGATACGTTCACCAACTCCAATCTGGCCACCAGCTTTCCCGACTTTAAGTGGTGCAATGGCTCCAGCACGACCGACTGCATGGTCAATACGGTGACTTACTCCTACCCCAACGCCACCTATAGAACAGCGCGCGAGATTGTCGGTAACCCGTATTATTACACCATCAACGCAGCAGAGTCCTGTACCGATGCCACGCTGAAAACCTGTATTCCCCTCAAAATCGGTGCCACGCCACCATCGAGCCATCCGTTTCTGGCCAAGGTACGTTTTTGTACGGACCGCAACCTCACCGACTGCCAGGCAAAGAATCTGGACACTCACCCCTGGCCGCGCTTTTCCAATGCGTCCAGCGGCGCGGTCTCCCATGGTTTGCTGGAAATAAATTCGCTCAGTGGCACTGGTTCACGCTCGATCAGCAGCGTCAGCGTGAGCGGCGTCACCATTACCGATACGGGCGTTACCTCCTCCAACGGCTTGAACACCGTCGATAAGGTCAGGGCCTTCACCTCCGCACTGGCCCGTTCGATCATCAACAAGAATGGCCTGACCGCGCCCTATACCGCCTGCGTGCGCACGCCGACACTGTCGAGCGTGCCCGCCTGTGCCGGCTTTGGTATCGTGGTGCCGGATGGCACGATCGCAGTGGTGCCAGTCACCTGCGCACCCAACAGCACAAGCAAGGAAATCGGTGAGGTCTGCAACTTCGTGCTCGACGATTCCCGGGCAGGCAATCAAATAACCGTCTCTACCGGCAATGTGAGCTATAACACGGTGGCCATTGCGGCGGGCAATGTGGTATTTAACCGGGTGGACCTGACTCCCAGCCGCACCCAGTACCCGCGCGGCACCAAACGTGGCGATTGCGCCGCAGGTACCCATTGCACCTATGCCGAGGAGATGACCAATTTCGCCAACTGGTATACCTACTATCGTACCCGCAACCAGATGATGAAGACGGCAGTAGGCATGGCCTTTGACCCGATCGGGGGCAATTACAACGTGGGACTGGTGTCGCTCTCGACCGCCGCTGCGAACGGGACCATGAACACGCCCAAGAAATTCATCGAGTCTGCCCGCAGCGCCTGGTACACCCAGCTGTACGCCATGAATGGCAATAGCTTCACCCCCACGCGGGCGGCGCTGCATGCCATCGGAACCATGTATGCCAACCAGGGTAATTACGTCAAGCCGGCCGGATCCGAAGTGGTGCAGTTCGCTTGCCAGCAAAACTTTACCTTTGTTACCTCGGACGGCTACTGGAACGGTGCCGGCGCGACCTCCGAAGTGACCAACAATGACAGCACCGAGGATCCTGCGCGCTTTTGCACGCAGGCATCGGGCTGCGTGCAGCCAGCTGCCGAGGGCGTCAGCCTGGCCGACATTGCCCTGCACTGGTACAACGGCGGCTCGAGCACATCCACGGAGTCGCTCCGTCCGGATCTGGAAGGGCCGGTCGGCCGCGTGCCTTCTCTTCCGGGCGGCAACAAGCGCTTGCATATGTCCACCTATACGCTGGGACTTGGCGTCGATGGCCTGATGACCTATGAACCGGAGTACAAGGACCGGCCGTCACCGACGGGCGATTTCATCAAGGTACTCAACCGGGTGCCAACTGGATGTCCGTGGAACGACAACAAGGAATGGGTATGGCCTGATCCCAAGGTCTCCGTCACCTCCGGCGATCCCCAGTCGCGCGTGGACGATTTGTGGCATGCCGCCGTCAATGGCCGGGGACGCTATTTCAGCGCCGCGGAACCGGACGAAGTGGTGGAGGGCGTCACCCGTGCTCTGCTGAACATTGAATCGTCCATCGGCGCCGCCGCCGCCGCGGCCACTTCCACGCCGAACATTTCTTTGCAAGACAATGACATTTTCTCCGACACCTTCACCACCGTGAAGTGGTTCGGCGAATTGACCAATCGCCGGCTCGATCCGCTGACCGGCGAGATCATTCCGCAAGTACGCTGGAACAGCTCCAATACGGTCGGGCAAAAAGTGGCAAGCGCCTCCGATACGCGGGTCATCAAGATGCTTGATACCAGCGCGGGCGCGGCTGCCAACAAGCTCAAGGACTTCAAGTTCAGCGCCATGACGAACGCGGAAAAAGCGTGGTTTACCGGCAAATGCAGCACTATGCTCCAGTGCGATGACATGTCGCCGGCACAGCGTACGCTGGTCGATGGGGGCAGCGCCCTGGTTGACTGGCTGCGCGGCCAACAGCAGTATGCGGACGACATCGTGTTCCGTCAGTACAGCACGGTACCGGTGGCGCCCGGCGAGCCGCCAGGCTTGCCCATTGTCCTGGGCGACATCGCATCATCCAAGCCAGCCTTCATGCGTCGGCCACGGCTCAATTACGACGACGACGACTACAAGTTATTCAAGCAGGCCCACGCTGGTCGCCAGGCCACCGTCTTTGTTGGCGCCAACGATGGCATGCTGCACGCCTTCGACGCGGCGACCGGCAACGAACTATGGGCTTACGCGCCGCGCATCACCATGAAAAAGCTGTACAAACAGGCCAGCACCACCTACGGCGGCAACCACCAGTATTCGGTGGACGGTTCGCCTGCCATCTGGGATGTCAAGATTGGTTTGGCCTGGAGAACTGTGCTGGTGTCGGGCTTGAACGGCGGCGGGCGCGGCTATTTCGCGCTGGATGTGACCGACCCTGCCAACCCCAAGGCGCTGTGGGAATTGTGCGCCGACCCGGCAGTCTGCAGCGGCATCAACCTGGAGCCGGAACTGGGGCTGACGTTTGGCAATCCTCAGTTTGGCCTGCGCAATGGCAAATGGGTGGTCTACCTCACCTCCGGCTACAACAATATTCCCGGTACCGACGGCGTGCCAGGGGGTACCGGCAATGGTTTCCTCTTTATCGTCGACGTCGCCACTGGTGAAGTACTCAGCAAGACGCCCACCATGCACAATAATGTGGCAGCAGGCAACGTGACCACACCATCGGGTTTCGCTAAGATTTCTGCAGTCAATTCCAATCCTAACGCCGATCCCATCATTACCGAAATCTATGGCGGGGACAACCTGGGCAATATGTGGCGCTTCAACGTGAACGGGCCGTCCGTGACAGTGCGGCGCATGGGCTCGTCCGGGGTCGATCAACCGATCACCACGCGCCCGGAAGTGACTGCCTGCGTGGTACCGACCAGCCAGAACGGCGTTGAACGCATTGTTACCTTCGGCACCGGGCGCCTGCTTGACGTGCCCGATCTGGCGAGCGAAAAGGTGCAAGCCATCTATACGATCAAGGACAGCGCCAGCAATCTTAATCTGACCGGAGCGACCATGGTGCAGCGCAAGCTCAAGGCCATCGTTGCTGGCGGTACCAATTACATGGTGGAGGAGGCAGATGTGGACCTGGCATCCAAGAGCGGCTGGTATATGAAGCTGGACAAGAACCTGCGCGAACGCGTCAATCTGGATCCGCGCGTCATCGCAGACAGCCTGACGGCAGTGACGAATATCCCAGGCACATCGAGCAGCTGCACTGTGGGCGGCAGTTCCAACATCTATCGTCTGAACGTGTGCACCGGCGGCGCGCTCAATCAGTCAACGACGACCTTGATCAAGGATGCCAATGGCGTGGAACAGTCAGTGGCCGGTGAAGTCTTGTCGGACAATGCGGCCGCGGTGGGCTTTATCGTAGTCCAGCTGCCCAATGGTGCGCTCAAGATCGTCACCACCACCGCCGACGGTGGCACCAGGACCGATACCGGCCCGGTCACCCAGTCCCACGGCAGCCGCAAGTCGGGCTGGCGCCGCGTCGACGACTGACAGGCACAAGCGGCGCAGGCCCGGGCGCGGCCCGGGTCAGCGCAGTGGCGTTTGCGCGCTCGTCAACCGTTGCACGGTCATGCTGCCGTCGGCGGCGCGAGTGATAATTTGCACGGGATACCAGCCCAGCTCCGGCGCCAGCCATAGTTCCAGCGGCGCCGGGCCGCCCGATTGCTGGACCAGATGCCATGCTTCAAAGGTGCCGAGGGGGACGCGGACCGGTTCTACCCCGGCCAGCGTGAATACCACGATCTCGACACCGGTCGGCCCGCCCACAGCGACCTTGACCGGCTCTTGCAGCTGCGCGGAATCATGCAGACCCATGCCGCTCAGCAGCAAAATGATAGCCGTGCGGTCATACACAATGGCGGTGCCCATATCCCCGGCGCCGCCGTCGGCAGCGGTCTCGCGCTCGTACTGCCGGTTCAGTCGCACGCTGCCCTGTCCCAGGCCACGCCAGCTGCTGTCTGCCCGCAGCGGGGCAAAGCCGTCATCGGTACGCGTGCCCTGGCTGCTGGCACCTTGCGCGCCGTCCTGGCCGATCCCGTCCATCACCACCGAATAGCTTTCCGCATCATAGGACAGCGCCAGCCGCGACTGGCCCGTTATCTGGGCGCCGGGACCGCCGGAGCGCGTTTCGTAGCTGAGAATGTTGGGTGCCGGCCAGCGCATGGTGTGCGGTGGTGGGGCTGCCAGATCGTTGGGAAAGGCCACGCCGTCTTCAGCGGCGCGCGCAAGGTTGTCAGGCGCGGGCGCTGGGGTCACGGTTGTGGCACCGGGCTGCGCGGGCGGTAGCGGGACCGCGGCCGGGCTCACCGCCGTCGGCATAGCGGGCCTGGCATCAAGCCCGGCGCTGGCCGTTGTCGGGTTCCGAGCCGGACCGGGGGGCGGCGCGAGGCGCACGCTGACAGCGCGGGTGTGGGGGCCTGTGGGCACGTCCAGCGCGTAGCGTGGTGTGAGCAAGGCCGCCCCGAGGAGGTGAATGCATCCCGACAGCGCCAGCAAGGTGGCCAGCCGGACCGCGGAAGGGTGCTTGTCTGTCATGGCGCTAGTGTACCGCAAGGCTGCCTGGTGCTGATCACGGGAACTGCGCCGCGGCAGGGGTGTGAATGGCGGGCAGGGCCAACTTTCTTTCTCGAGCCGGTAGATATGTACCAGATTAGCAATCAGGGCATGTTGCAATCACCTGCCCATCACTTTTTTGCAGAGGTTTCACAAGCGCCAACGTCGATTTCGCTCCGCACAGATTGTGCAGCCTGGAGTTGCCCCTGCCGCCTCAGCTGGTCGCTTCACACGGGCAAGCCCGCAGGACGCATCGGCGCAGGCCATTAAAGTCGAAAAGGCCCTGGCAATGCTTCCTGATCGCTGTCAGCGGTGCGGGCCAGCAACCCTATCTACATCGGGTTTTGCTTTCCCCACCATCCACGCATCGACGGTCGCGCCGATCCACGCCGCCAGCATGACCAGGGCGGCCACGTTCATCAGCGGCGAGACCGCCTGCCCATTTTCCCGCAGCCGCAGCTCGATCGCTACTGGGTCAAAAGGCATGCTTCCGAGCCGGATTTCCCTGGCAATGGTAAAGATCGGGTCCAGCACGCCGGCCGAAAAATACACCGCCGCTGCCAGCGCCGGGAGCAGAAATACGCAGGCGCGCGCATGGCGGCCCAGGAACAGCTGGCCCACGCCGGGAAAAACGAGGCCGGAAAGTAACGCTGCCTTCGTGGATCGTTGCATCAAAGCATCCTTATTTTTTGACTGTTGATCTGGCGCAAGCCGAGACCCGCCTGAGCGCGTAGATTGGGAATGCGCCTAAGCAACTTTACGCGGAGGACGTTGGCGCAGCGACATCATAACCTGTCCCACCGGCTAAGCCGCACCGGGCATCGAACAACGCGACAACAAGGGGATGGACATGCTGGATCGCCTGCGCATTGGAACCAAACTGCTGCTCGCACCGGCGCTCGTGCTGCTGCTCCTGATTGCCTCATCGGGCAGCGCGTGGTGGGCCATGGTGCGCCAGCACGCCATGCTGGAAACGGTGGTGGAGGTACGCGCGGCCCGCATCCGCGAAGTGGCGCACCTGGCCAGCAGCGTGCAGGCGGCGCATGCGAAAAGCTACCAGCTGCTGACCTGGATCAGCGCCAGCATGTCGGCGCCGCGCACCAGTGCCCTGGTGGGCGATATCCATGCGCGCCACGCGGCCATTGTCCACGCCTTCGAGCAACTGCAGGCCGAGCGCCCGGCCCCGGAGCGAGCCCTGGTGGCGCAGGGGCGCGCCGCGTACGGCCGCTACATCCAGGCAGTTCACGACGTGATCGAGATGTCGCGTGGCGACCAGTCGCTGGCCGCCAGCGCCATGGTCAAGGCCGAACGCACGTTTGACGATGTGGCAGCGCACCTGGCCAAGCTGGCGCAGCGCGAACAGGCCCTGGCAGAAGCGGCTGCACGCCGTGCGGCAGCCGATGTGGCCAGCATGTCGGTGCTGATGCCGGTACTGGTGGCGCTGTCCGTGTTCCTGGCGCTGGGGATCAGCATGGCGGTGCGGCGCTCGCTGCTGGCCGAAGTGCGCGCCATCGCCCAGTCGGCCCTGGACCTTGCCAGCGGCAAGCTCACGGTGCGTGCGCGCGCCTATGGCAATGATGAAATCGCCGACACCGCGCGGGTACTCGATGAAAGCATTCGCAACCTCAATGGCACGCTCAAGGGCGTGATTGATTCGGCCAGCGCGCTGGGACTGGCCAGCGAGGCCAGTGGCGCCATGGTGGAACGCCTGGCGCGTTTCATGGCAGCGGCGCCGGATGACGCCAGCCGCCTGCTGGACTGGCCGGACGCCTGCGCCGTGGTGGAAACGCGCCAGAAAACTTCCAGCAACTGCGTTCTGGTGGAGGAAGCGGCTGCCGTGGCAGCGGCCCTGCAGCAGCAGGTGATGAGCCTGTCGCAGGCGGTGGCCGGGATCGAGCTCGATGGCGGCGACGAACCGCGACCGGTGCCCGGAGCCAGGGCCCATCTGCGCCTGGCGTCCAGACGCGACTGATTCAGCGGCGGGCAAAAAAAAAAGGCAGGCGAGCCATGCCCGCCTGCCATCTGGTGCGGCCGGCGCCAGCGGCCGGCCGTACAGGCACCTTTACTCGTAATCGCTGATCGGTGCGCAGCCGCAGAACAGGTTCCGGTCGCCATACACGTTGTCCGCGCGGCCGACCGGCGGCCAGTACTTTTGCTTGCGCAGCGAGGCGACCGGGAAGGCTGCCACTTCGCGGCTGTACTTGTGCTCCCACACGTCGGCGGTCAGCACTTCTGCCGTGTGCGGCGCACCCTTGAGCGGATTGTCCATGCGGTCATATTCGCCGCGCTCGACCTTCACGATTTCGGCGTGGATGGTGATCATGGCTTCGATGAAGCGGTCGATCTCGGCCTTCGATTCGCTTTCGGTCGGCTCAATCATGAGGGTGCCCGGTACCGGGAAGCTCATGGTCGGTGCATGGAAGCCAAAGTCCATCAGGCGCTTGGCCACGTCTTCATTGCTGATGCCGGTGGCGTCGGTGATCGGGCGCAGGTCCAGGATGCACTCGTGCGCCACCAGGCCATCGTGGCCGGTGTACAGCACGGGGTAGTGCGGTGCCAGGCGCCGTGCAATGTAGTTGGCAGCCAGGATCGCGGTTTCGGTGGCGGCGGTCAGGCCTTCGCCGCCCATCATGGCGATATACATCCACGAAATCGGCAGGATGCTGGCCGAGCCGTACGGCGCCGCGCTGACCGCGCCGATGCCGGCTTCGTCACGGGTATAACCGCTTGAACGCTGGTTGGGCAGGAACTTGGCCAGGTGGGCGCCCACGCCGATCGGGCCCACGCCCGGTCCGCCGCCGCCGTGCGGGATGCAGAAGGTCTTGTGCAGGTTCAGGTGGCTGACGTCGCCGCCAAAGCTGCCCGGAGCTGCCACGCCGACCAGCGCATTCATGTTGGCGCCGTCGATATAGACCTGGCCCCCGTGCGAATGGATGATCTCGCACAGCTCCGTAATGCCTTCTTCAAACACGCCGTGGGTGGAAGGGTAGGTGACCATCACGCACGCCAGGTTCTCGCTGTGCTTTTCCGCCTTGGCGCGCAGGTCGTCCAGGTCCACGTTGCCGTTGTCGTCGCAGGCCGTGACCACGACCTTCATGCCCACCATGTTGGCCGATGCAGGGTTGGTGCCGTGGGCCGACGACGGGATCAGGCAAATGTTGCGGTGGCCTTCGCCACGCGATTCGTGGTAGGCCTGGATCACCAGCAGGCCGGCGTATTCACCCTGCGAACCGGCGTTGGGCTGCAGCGAAATGGCGGCGTAACCGGTGACGGCGCACAGCATCTCTTCGAGCTGGCCGATCATCTCGCGGTAGCCCACGGTCTGGGCATCCGGTGCAAACGGGTGGATGTTCGAAAATTCCGGCCAGGTGACCGGGATCATCTCGCTGGTGGCATTGAGCTTCATGGTGCACGAGCCAAGCGGGATCATGGTGCGGTCCAGCGCCAGGTCCTTGTCGGCCAGGCTGCGCAGGTAGCGCAGCATTTCGTGCTCGGCGTGGTAGCGGTTGAAGGTCGGGTGGGTCAGGTAGGCGCTGGTACGGGCCAGGTTGTCCGGGAACGCGGTCTGGGCAGCAGCTTCAAATGCGTCAAAGTCCGGTGCGGCCGGCGCGTTGGCCACGCCCTGCGCGAAGATGGACCACAGCAGGGCCAGGTCTTCGCGGGTCGTGGTTTCGTCCAGCGACACGCCCACCATGGCCTCGCCGGCGCGGCGCAGGTTCACACCCTTCGCTTCGGCTGCCGACAGCAGTTCGGCCGCGCGGCCGGTGCGGATGGTCAGGGTGTCGAAGTAAGTGCTGTTGACGATCTCATAGCCGAGCTGCCCCAGCTTGGCGGCCAGGATGTTGGTGAAGCGGTGCACGCGCTGGGCGATGCGCTCCAGCCCCTTGGGGCCGTGGTAGACCGCGTACATGCCGGCCATGACGGCCAGCAGCACCTGTGCGGTACAGATGTTGGAGGTCGCCTTTTCACGGCGGATGTGCTGTTCGCGCGTTTGCAGGGCCAGGCGGTATGCCTTGTTGCCCTGGGCGTCGATGGTCACCCCCACCAGGCGCCCGGCCATGCTGCGCTTGAATTCGTCGCGCGTGGCCAGGTAGCCGGCGTGCGGGCCGCCGAATCCGAGCGGCACGCCAAAGCGCTGGCTGTTACCTACCACCACGTCGGCGCCCCATTCGCCCGGTGGCGTGAGCAGGGTCAGGGCCAGCAGGTCGGCGGCGGCAACGACCATGGTGCCGGCCGCGTGCAGCCTTTCGACCGCGGCGCGGTAGTCGCGCACGTCGCCGTGTACGCCCGGGTACTGCAGCAGCACGCCGAAGCACGGCTCCGACAGCGTGGCGACGGCGTCGGCGGCGATCACCCGCACTTCCACGCCAATCGGGCGGGCGCGGGTCTGGATCACTTCCAGCGTCTGCGGCAGCACGTCGTCGGCCACGTAGAACACGTTCGATGCCGACTTGCCCACGCGCTGGATCAGCGTCATGGCTTCGGCGGCGGCGGTGCCTTCGTCAAGCATCGACGAATTGGCGATGCCCATGCCGGTCAGGTCGGTGATCATCTGCTGGAAGTTCAGGATCGCTTCCAGGCGGCCCTGCGAAATCTCGGGCTGGTAGGGCGTGTAGGCGGTGTACCAGGCCGGGTTTTCAAAGATGTTGCGCAGGATGACGCCGGGCGTATGGGTGTTGTAGTAGCCCTGGCCGATCATCGACTTCATGACCTTGTTCTTGGCGGCGATGCCCTTCAGTTTGGCCAGTGCGGCCTGCTCCGGCATGGGGTCGAAGAACTGGCCCAGTTCGAGCCGGCTCTTGGTACGGATATGGGCAGGGACGATGGCGTCGATCAGCGCCGCGCGCGACGGGTATCCCAGCGTCGACAGCATGGCTGCCTGTTCGCTGTCGGAGGGACCGATATGGCGCGGGATGAAGGAGTCGCGTGCTTCGAGTTGGGTCAGGCTGGAGCGGGTCATGATGTGGGAGGCCAAAGAAAGGAAAAGCGAGAGGAGTGCTGTGTGCCGCGGCGCGCACTTGCGCAGCCGCGGCGGCGAGTGGATTACTCTGCGGTGTTCTTGCCGTAGGCGGCTGCGTCGAGCAGGCCGTTGATCGAGGACGCATCGGCGGGCTTCAACTTGAACAGCCAGGCGCCGTAGGCGTCGCTGTTGATCGAGTCCGGAGCGTCGGTGACGGCGGTATTGATGGCCACGACTTCGCCCGATACCGGGGCGTAGATGTCGCTGGCGGCCTTGACCGATTCCACCACGGCGGCGTCGTCGCCGGCGCTGAAGGACTTGCCCACCTTCGGCAGTTCGACGAACACGATGTCGCCCAGGGCATCCTGCGCGTATTCGGTGATACCGACGGTGAAGGTGCCGTCGGCTTCAGCGCGTACCCACTCGTGGGACTCGGTGTACTTCAGGTCTGCAGGAATATTCATGTAAGGCTCCGGATTAAAAGATTCGATATGGGTTCGGGTCAGGCAGCGAGGATTTTACCGTTTCGCACGAAGGGCAGCTTGATTACGCTGGCGGCCAGGCGCTTGTCGCGGATTTCCACGTGAACGGTGTCGCCCACGGCGACGTCCATCGGCACCCGCGCCAGGGCGATGGCCTGCTGCATGGTGGGGCTGAAAGTGCCACTGGTGATTTCGCCTTCGCTCCCGGAGGCGCTGATGATTTTCTGGTGGGCGCGCAGGATGCCGCCTTTCTCACGCAGGATCAGGCCCACGTACTGCTGGTTCTGGCCCTGCGCCTTGAGCGCATCCTTGCCTACGAAGTCGCGCTCGGACACCAGGTCCACGGTCCACGCCAGGCCGGCGTCAAGCGGGTTGACCGTGTCGTCCATGTCCTGGCCGTACAGGTTCATGCCCGCTTCCAGGCGCAGCGTGTCGCGCGCGCCCAGGCCCGCAGGCTTGACGCCGGCCGCCAGCAGGGCATTCCACAGTGCCTCGGCCTGGGACGCGGAGAACGCCAGTTCAAAACCGTCTTCGCCCGTGTAGCCGGTGCGCGCCACCATCACGTCGCCAAACGCGGTGTCCTTGACGATGACGGCGTTAAAGGGCTTGAGCGGTTCGGACGCCTCTTTGGTGGTGGGCAGCACTTCCCACACCTTGGCACGGGCATTCGGGCCCTGCACGGCGATCAGCGCCATCGGGTCGGCACCGTCGCGGCGCTGCGTGATCGTCACGCCGCTACCGGTGGCCTCGTTACGGGCACTGATCCAGGCCACGTCCTTCTCGGCGGTGCCGGCGTTGACCACCAGGCGGAACCAGTTTTCGGCAAAGAAGTACACGATCAGGTCGTCGATGACGAAGCCCTGCTCATTGAGCATGCAGGAGTAGAGCGCCTTGCCCGGCACCTGCAGCTTGTCGACGTTATTGGCCAGCAGGCCGCGCAGGAAGGCGCGCACATTGTCGCCTTCGAGGTCGACCACGCACATGTGGGAGACATCGAACATGCCCACGTCGGTGCGCACGGCATGGTGTTCTTCGATCTGCGAGCCGTAGTTGACGGGCATGTCCCAGCCGCCAAAATCGACCATCTTGGCGCCGGCTGCGCGGTGTGCGGAATTGAGCGGGGTCGCTTTAAGCGTCATGGAATCCTCGGGCAGGTGTATAGGGGACCGCCGAACAGGTACGCAGGACCACACTGGCCCGTTGCGGGTGTTCGCGCCCCTCTGTCCTTGGTACCTGAGAGATAGCGGAGATGTTCCGCCTGCCCCTTCGGTGGGCCGCCGGCATGTGCCGCGGCCGCTCTCCAGAGTTTGATCCGCCGCGACACGCGCTGCCGACCCCTGACCGGTCCTTTTGCCTGAGAGTTTTTGGGTGATGCCCCTTCGGCGGCAGCGCGTGGCTACCCTCTCCCGATCAAGAGTGCAGAGCATATGCCAGCAGGCTGCCAAAGTCAACTTAAGAGCGCCCATCGCAGGGGGAAACCAGGGGCGAGAGAGGGCGCGCACGAATGCAGTGCGCCCGCCACGCCGGCATAGGGCGGATTTGTTAAAATTGCTCATCCCTTTTACGAGTAAAACAGCCATGACCGAACAACAAACGAAAAGTGGTACGGAAGCGTGGTTTACGCTCTCCGGTGACGTCAACAGCGATATGGTGCATCGCGTGTTCGAGAGTGTTTCGGCCATGACCGAGGCGGGCGTGGAACGGGCCCATATTCTGATCCAGTCCAACGGCGGCTACGTCAGCGATGGCCTGTGCATGTATAACTTCCTCTCCAGGGCGCCCATCGAATTCGTCATGTACAACGGCGGCGCGGTAGCGTCCATCGCCGTCATCCTGTTCCTGTCCGGTACGCGCCGCTACGCCAGCGAGACGGCGCGCTTCATGGTCCACAAGTCGCACGCCACCGCGTCGCCGGGCGCGCGCCCGGACGCGCTCAATATCATCGTCGAAGGCTTGCGGGCCGATGATGCGCGCACTGAATCCATTTTGCGCAAGCACATCGAACTGTCGCCGGAGCAGTGGGCCATTCACCAGTATTCCGACCTGCACCTCACCTCGCGCGACGCCAAGGCTGCGCGCATGATCGACGATGTGGCCGATTTTGCCCCGCCGCGGGGCGTCCATATCCGCAATATCTAGCGCCCGGTTGCCTGGCTCCCCGTTTCCTGTCGAGCCGGGCCCGGTAGACGCGCAAAAGAAAAGAGCGTTTCAACGAAAAGAGCCTGTCAACGGCGCGCCGCTGCAGACTCTTTCGATGGCTTCCTGTTTGGCACTGTAGTGGTACTGCCCGGAAACCCGGCAGTACCCAGCGGTCAGCCTGATCAGCGGTTGCCGCTGCTCTTGCTTGCGCTGCCCGAACCCGAACCGGACTGGCGCGAACCTTCCTTGTTATCGTTCTTGTGGCTCTGGCGGCCGGCTTCCACGTGCTGCTCGTGGGTGCCACCCTGGGTGCCGCCCGAGCGCGAACCGGAACCCTGGCTGCCGGACTGCTTGTTCGACGATGCGCTGTCACTTTGCTTGCTACCACCCTTGTTTTTCTGATTCGAGGCCATGTTCATTCCTTTAAGAAAGTTTGAAATGTCTTGCTCGCCTTGCGCGCCTGAATTGTTTCTCAGGCCCGTTTGGTGAACCAATGATGGGATGCCCGCAACAGGGCCGCTATCAGAAGATCGCTCGACCCGCTGTAGGAGCGCTTCCTACAGAATTGCAACAAATTGGCCAGGGTCAGAACTCTTCCCAATCCAGGTCCAGCCGGGCCATTGCCCCGCGCTGACGCTGGGGCCGCGCGGCAGGGGACGGCGCCACGACATGGATGGCGGGGGCCTTGCTGCGGGCAGTGGCCGTGCCCGCTGTTGCACGGGCGTGAGGATTGCTCGCGACCAGGTGCACAGCTGCTTTGCGCACCCCGTGTTCCGGCCCCAGGACAAAGGCGGCCGACGCGCGTGACAGGTGACCTGCTTCGTCGCGCAGCGAGGCCGCCGCCGCCGCCGATTGCTCGACCAGCGCCGCGTTCTGCTGGGTGGCCGCGTCCATGGCTGAAATGGCCTGGTTGATCTGGTCGATGCCGGCTGTCTGTTCCGCGCTGGCATGGGCAATTTCGCCAATGATGTCGGTCACCCGCTTGACGCTCGTGACGACGTCATGCATGGTCTTGCCCGCGCGCCCGGCCAGTTCCGTGCCGGCGCTGACCTTGCCCACGGAATCGTCAATCAGCAGCTTGATTTCCTGCGCCGCTGCCGCCGACCGCTGGGCCAGGCTGCGAACTTCGCCAGCCACCACGGCGAAACCGCGTCCCTGTTCGCCGGCGCGGGCCGCTTCCACTGCCGCGTTCAGGGCCAGGATGTTGGTCTGAAAAGCAATGCCGTCGATGACGTTGATGATCTCGGCAATCCGGCTCGACGATTCGTTAATGGATGCCATGGTGCAAACCACTTCGGCCACCACGGCACCGCCGCGCACTGCCACGTCGGAGGCTGAAATGGCAAGCTGGCTGGCCTGGTGCGCGTGTTCGGCATTCTGGCGGACCGTGGCCGTCAGCTGGCCCATTGAAGAGGCCGTCTCTTCGAGCGATGCCGCCTGCTCTTCCGTGCGCGCGGACAAGGACATGCTGCCGGCGGCGATCTGGCCGGCGCTGGTGGCAATGCTTTCCGTACCGCTGCGCACCTTGACAATCATGCCCGCCAGGCGTTCATTCATCTCCTGCATTGCGCCCAGCAAGATGCCGCCGGCGCCGCCCTGGTCGCTGACTTTTCCGCTCAGGTCGCCTTCCGCCACGCGCCGGGCCAGGGCGCCGGCTTCCTCCATGGGCCGATCCAGCGCCGCCTGCAGCCAGGCCCCGCCCAGCACGGCAACGAGCGTCAGGGCCACGGCCGCGCACCAGAAGGTGATGCGGGCGGTGTCGTAAATTTTTATTGCAGCACTTAACTTTTGACCGGAACCGGCCGATAACAGGGCAATCTGCTCTGCCTGGCCGAGGATCCAGAACGCCAGCGTCAGGCACGCCGCAAGCAGCGCGCCGATGCAGGCAAATAGTTTATGGCGGGTATCGAGGCGGGGCAGTGGGGACATGATGGTTTCCTTGGCAAGGTCGGTGCACCAGGAGGGCGGCCGCGCCGCCCCTGAAGCAAGGTGATTCTTCATGTTAAGGAAACGCCGAAGCGCGACCTTTGCGCAGTATCAAAAGTCGGCCCGGCAATAAAACGTGTTCAAAAAAGCACGTTGTTGATCTTGAATGTGTACTTACAAAAGAAATTCTGCAAAAACAGCGATTCGTTATATTTTGTCTATTGCCTTGTGGAAATAACGTGGCAAAATAGAAGCGTCAAATAGTCAATTCATCCCGCGGAGAATAATCAACCATGGCTCCAGTAGCGTCCAAACCGGCAAATGCACAGAAGGCGGCCGTGTCGCAGCATGAGCTGTTGGAAGCCTTGGTGGAGATCGTCACCAAGCACGCCAATGAGCAATGGCTCGGCGTCGGCACGCGCCTGGTATCGGCCCTGCTGGATGTGGCCGACCCAAGCATGGATGCGCGCGACGTCTTCTTGCGGGTGAAGTCGGGCAATTTGCTTAAAGAACACAGCTACGCCTTCCTGCACCTCATTTCTGAGGAGCTGGAAAAATCGCTGCGGGCCGAAGTGGCCGGCCTGACCCCCCGCCCGCGCGCCACCCTGATTTCCGAAGCGGCGCTCACGCTGGTGCCATTCGCCGAGATGGACAACCGGGTCGCCTTCGATGCCCTGAGCCGGCCGTTTGAAATGAAATATGCGACCCAGATTGCCACGCTGAACGTGCGCCTGGGTTACCTGCTCAACCGCGACATCCTGCGTCTTGCCCAAAACCCCTTCCGGCCAGAGCTGTTCCTCGCTGCGCTCAGCAGTGCCTGGCGCGAGTTTGAACCCAACGAAGAGGCACACGGCCTCATCACGCGCCTGCTGCGCCCGGAAATCCTGTTCGACCTGGGGCCGATGTACGACGCCTTGTGCGATGCCCTGGTCAACAAGGGGACCCAGCCGGGGTCGATGGACGCCTACAACATCAAGAAAACCGAATGTGCCAATGCCGCCAAGGCCAAGCGCGCCAAGAAGCAGGAAGCACTGGCCCAGCAGCTGCGCCAGTTCCTGACGGGCGAAGCGGACAGTGAGTTTGACGCCGGCATTCCCCTCATTCCGAATTTGCCGCAAAGTACCGGTGGCCCCGGCGGCTGGCGCCCGAGCGCCGTGCACGGTTTCGTGCCCGAACCGGCCGCAGCGCAGAGCGCACCCGTCCATGGCGCCGCGCCGCACGCGATGGCAGCGGGCGCGTCCCCGTTCCACGGCGTGCAGGGCGGCACGCACGGATTTGCCGCTGCCGGCCCGGGTGGCCCTAACCCGGGCGGCCCTTTCCCGGGCGGCCCTTTCCCGGGCGGCCCTATCCCGGACGGCCCTATCCCGGGTGGCCAGTTCCACAGCCAGGTGATGGCCGGGGGGCTGATGGCGCAGGTGGCCTTCGGCACGTCGCCCCAGCCGCACGCAGCCACTGGGGCCGTCCTCGGTCAGGCCGGCTTCGGCGCGGCCCCGGCGCCGCTGCTGGACATGCTCAAGACGCTGCAGGCGCGCATGCCCGAACAGTTTGCCGCCACGCCGTCCACCCCCGGCGCGGCCCAGAACGCGGACGTGTTCTACCTGCCGCGCCTGAAAGCGAGCATTCCGCAGGGCAGCCTGTCGCGCGGCGATGAAAGCACGATCGACCTGCTGTCGAAGATTTTCGACACCGTTTTCCTCGACCCGAATATTCCCAAGGAAATCCGGGAACTGATCCAGTTCCTGCAGATTCCCGTGCTCAAGGCCGCGCTGGCGGACAAGAATTTCTTCTTTGAAGAGGCGCATCCCGCGCGCCGCATGATCAACCTGCTCACCCGCCTGGGCCCCGAGCAGCGCAGCGCCGACGACCCCCTGTTCCAGGCCATGCAGCGCAGCGTCGACAAGGTCGGGCGCGAAGAAGGGCAGGGCGACGCCGCCTTTGCCAGTGCGGTGGCCGAGCTGGAAGATTCGATCAAGGCTGAGGAATCATTTGAAGTCGAGGCCATTGCCGCGCCCATCGCCGCCGCCCTCAAGCAGGAAAAGGTCACCGCCGCCACCCGTTCAGCCAAATCTGCCGTGGCCGCGCGCGTTTCCAGTGGCGAGGTGGTGGCCGTGCTGGAGACTTTCCTGGAAAAGAAATGGACCTCGGTACTGACCCTGGCTTACACGCTGGAAGACGAAAAGCCCGGTGCCGTCGGCAGCGCCACCCGCACCATGGATGACCTGATCTGGAGCGTCAAGCCCAAGATCACGCACGAGGAGCGCCGCTCCCTGATCGCCAAGCTGCCCACGCTGCTGGCCACGCTGAACAAGTGGCTCGACATCATCCAGTGGCAGGAGGCGGACCGCCTGCAGTTTTTTGCCGAACTGGCCGAATGCCACGCCTCCATCGTACGCGCGCCGCTCGACATCACGCCGGAACGTCAGCTGGAAATTGCCGTGGAAGTGGCGCAGGAAGACGCGATGCGCCGCCTGCAGAAGGAAAAGGCGGCCGAACAGCAGCCGGAGCAGCAGATCGACGCCGCCGCCGTCACGGTCGAAGCGCTCGAGCGCGGCGCCTGGATGGAATTTACCCAGAACGACGGCACCGTCCGGCTGGCCAAGCTGGCCTGGGTCAGCCCGCTCAAGACCCTGTACATCTTTTCGGTCGGCGCGCGCAAGGAGTCGTTCTCGCTCAGCGTGGAAAAGCTCACTGCCGGGGTGCGCCAGAAAAAGGTCAGCCTGGTGCGCACCGAAGGCGTGGTCGAGCGCGCCCTGTTCGATGCCATGGGCGTGGGCGCCATCAACGACACCACCGTCATGATGGACGTGGCGGCCTGACAGGGGGCGGGGGAGTGGCTCCGGCGCAATGGCGCCGTGCCACTACCGGAACGAAAGCAACAGATGGTATGATGAGATTCTTTCATTCTGCCCCTCCAGCCCTGCAACGTGCGTCTATCTTCAATTAAATTGTCGGGATTTAAGTCTTTCGTCGATCCCACCAATTTCCAGGTGCCGGGTCAGCTTGTCGGCGTGGTAGGACCCAACGGCTGCGGCAAATCCAACATTATCGACGCGGTGCGCTGGGTGCTGGGCGAGTCCAAGGCGTCCGAACTGCGCGGCGAGTCCATGCAGGACGTTATTTTCAACGGTTCCACCCACCGCAAGCCTGCCGGCCGCGCCTCGGTGGAGCTGGTGTTCGACAATAACGATGGCAAGGCGGCCGGACAGTGGGGCCAGTACGCCGAGATTGCCGTCAAGCGCACCCTCACGCGCGACGGTACGTCCACCTATTACATCAATGGCCAGCCGGTAAGGCGGCGCGATATCCAGGATATCTTCCTCGGCACGGGCCTGGGTCCGCGCGCCTACGCCATCATTGGCCAGGGCATGATTTCGCGCATCATCGAATCGCGCCCGGAAGAGCTGCGCGTGTTCCTCGAAGAAGCTGCCGGCGTGTCCAAGTACAAGGAACGGCGCCGGGAGACGGAAAACCGCCTCAATGACACCCGCGAAAACCTGCTGCGGGTGGAAGACATCCTGCGCGAGCTGAACGCCAACCTGGAAAAGCTGCAAGCGCAGGCCGTCGTGGCAACGCGCTTTCACACGCTGCAGGCCGAGCAGGAAGAAAAGCAGAAGCTGCTGTGGCTGCTGCGCAAGAACGAAGCATTGGCCGAGCAGGGCAAGTACCAGCGCGAGATGGAGCAGGCCCAGACCGATCTGGAAGAGCAGACCGCCAAGCTGCGCCACGTGGAGCTGGAACTGGAGCACATGCGCCAGGCTCACTTTGCCGTGGGCGACCGTCTGCACACGGCCCAGGGGCATCTGTACCAGACCAACTCCGAAATCGGCAGCCTGGAAGCGCAGATCAAGTTCGTGATCGAGTCGCGCAGCCGCCTGCAGAATCAGCTGGGCGTGCTCGCGGCGCAGCGCACGCAGTGGCAGGTGCAGGCGGAAGACTACGGTTCCCAGATCGAGGAAGCCGAGTTCCTGCTCGAAGAACTGGGCGGGCGCGTGGAAGAATCGCAGATGGCGGCCGAAGCGCAGGCCGAACGCTTGCCGGAGCTGGACGCTGCCTGGCGCGCAGCCCAGCACAAGACGACTGAATCGCGCGCCAGGATCATGCAGGCGCAGCAGCAGATCGAGCTGGAATCGGCGCACCAGCGCAACGCCTCCAACATCCTGAGTAGCCTGGCAACCCGGCGCGAACGCCTGCAGCAGGAAAAAAATGGCCTGAACCTGCCCGACAGCGCCCACCTGTCCAACCTGCGCATGCAGCTCGAAGAAAAGCAGCAGTCGCTGGAAGAGCAGCAGATGCTGCTGGAAGAAGCGCTCGAACAGCAGCAGCGCGTCGATGAAGAACGCAGCACTGCGCAGGCCCAGGTCAATACCGAAACGGCCGCCAACGCCCAGCTGGAAGCGCGCCTGTCGGCCCTCAGGCAGCTGCAGGAGCGGGTACAGACCCAGGGCAAGGTCACGCCATGGCTGCAGAAGCACGAACTCGATGCGCTGCCGCGCCTGTGGCAAAAGCTGCAGATCGAGCAGGGCTGGGAAACGGCCATGGAGTCGGTCCTGCGCGAACGCACCACGGCGCTGGAAATGTCCAACATCGAGTGGGCCAAGGCTTTTTTCAGCGATGCGCCGCCCGCCAAGCTGGCCCTGTATTCGCCGTCCGTGGTCCATGCCGCAACGCAGGCCGAAGTGCCAGGGCTGCAATCATTTGCCAGCCTTCTCAAGTTGAACGACGCCGGCCTGCGCGGCCTGCTGCAGGACTGGCTGCACAACGTCTTTGCCGCCGACGATGCGGCCAGCGCCATGGCCGACCGCGGCAAGCTGCCGGCGGGCGGCTCGTTCGTGACGCGCCAGGGCCACGTGATCACGCAGTCGAGCGTGCGCTTCTACGCCGCTGACGCCGAGCAGGATGGCCTGCTGGGCCGCCAGCAGGAAATCGAGAACATCACCAAGCAGCTGCGCGCCCAGGGCATGCTGGCCGACGAAGCGCGCGCCCGCGCCGTGCGGGCCGACGCTGCTGCGTCCGAGCTGGCGCGCCGCCTGCAGGATGCACGCGCCCGCGTGGCCACGCTCACCCAGGCCGTCCATGTGCTGCAGATCGACGTGGTCAAGCAGTCCGAGGTCGAAGCGCGCTTTAACCAGCGCAGTTCGCAGATCCAGTCCGACCTGGCCGAAATCACAGCCCAGGAAGAAGAGCAGAATCAGATCCGCATGGAGTCGGAAGAAAAGTTCGAGCAGCTCGACATCGCGCTGGCCGAGCTGCAGGGTGCGCACGAAGATGGCCAGACCGATTTTCTGAGCAAGGAGCAAGCCCTGGCCGACGCGCGCGAACGCCTGCGCGAGATGGAACGCGCGGCGCAGGAAGCGCAGTTTGCCGAGAAGTCCCAGCGCAGCAAGATCGAAGAACTCAAGCGCAGCATCGCCACCGCCACCCAGCAGGCCGCCCAGGTGAGCGAAAGCATTGCCGTCGGCCAGCAGGAGCTGGAGTCGCTCGAAACGGGCGCCGCCAACGACGGCTTGCAGGAGCTGTTGGAGCGCCGCTCGGCCCAGGAGCGCGCCCTGTCGGATGCGCGGCATGAACTGGACCAGGTCACGCAAAAGATGCGCACCCTGGAAGAAGCGCGCATGCAGTCCGAGCGCAGCCTGCAGCCGCAGCGCGACAAGATCACCGAGATGCAGCTCAAGGAGCAGGCCGCGCGCCTGAACCAGGAGCAGTTTGCCGAAGCGCTGCGCGCAGTGGAAGCCGACGAGGCAGCGCTGTCCGAAAAGCTCAACCCCGACATGAAGCCATCCTACCTGCAGGGCGAAGTGACGCGCCTGACCAATGCCATCGCGGCGCTGGGCGCGGTCAACCTGGCCGCGCTCGATGAACTGGCGCAGGCGTCGGAACGCAAGAACTTCCTGGACGCGCAAAACGCCGACCTGACGGAGGCCATCCGCACGCTGGAAGACGCCATCACGCGCATCGACAAGGAAACGCGCGATCTGCTGCAAGATACGTTCGACCGCGTCAATCATCACTTTTCCGAATTGTTCCCGATCCTGTTCGGCGGCGGCAATGCCAAGCTGGTGATGACGGGCGACGAAATCCTGGACTCCGGTGTGCAGGTCATGGCGCAGCCGCCGGGCAAGAAGAACGCGACCATCCATCTGCTGTCGGGTGGCGAAAAGGCGCTGACGGCGACGGCCCTGGTGTTTTCCATGTTCCGCCTGAACCCGGCGCCATTTTGCCTGCTCGACGAGGTGGACGCGCCGCTCGACGACGCCAACACGGAACGCTTCTGCCGCATGGTCAAGCGCATGTCCGAGCACACGCAATTTCTCTTCATCTCGCACAACAAGATCGCCATGGAGATGGCCAACCAGCTCATTGGCGTGACCATGCAGGAGCAGGGTGTTTCGCGCATCGTGGCGGTAGACATGGAGGCCGCGGCCAACCTGGCGGACCTTGCGCCGGCATAGTGGGCGCATTCATGGCGCCATCAGGGTGAAGTTGGTATGATGGCATGATCATGGCGGCATGGTGCCGTCAACCGCATAACAGAATCAACAGAAAAACAAAGGCACAAGCAGCATGACAGACATCGAAATGAGCATCAGCATCGGCGCGGTCATCGTGGTCGGTGTGCTGGTCTATAACAAGTGGCAGGAGCACAAGGCGCGCAAGAGCGTGGCGCGCGCGTTTTCGGCGGATCACGACGATGTGCTGATGCGCACCGAGGAGCGCAGCGAGCCGCGCTTCGATATCGGCAGCGGCGCTGACGGCGAAACGCCGGACGTGGAGGGCAGCACCACGGTGCTGCCGGGTACGGACGTGGGGGTGTCGGCAGCCGAGCTGGCGATCAGCCTGGTGGACCCGCTGATCGACTGCCTGATCCCGCTGGCGCTGGAAGCACCGGTGCGCGGCGACAAGATCCTGCCCATCCTGCACACGTTGCGCCACGTCGGCAACAAGCCGGTGCACTTCATTGGCCTGCATGTGAATGGCGACTGGGAGCCGATTGCCCACGGTGGCGTGTACACGCGCCTGCAGGCTGGCGTGCAGATGGCCACGCGCACCACGGCACTGAACGAGCTTGAGTACTCCGAGCTCGTCACGCGCCTGCGCGCGGTGTCGGACGAGATCGGCGCCGAGCCGGAAATCCCCGACATGATCGAAGTCATGGGCGAAGCACGCACCTTGCAGCGCTTTGTCTCCGGCCACGATGCGCAGCTGGGCGTGAACCTGCTCTCGAACGGCGCGCCATGGTCGATCACGACCCTGATCGGCGCGCTGGAAAAGCAGGGCTTCGACGTGCGTCCGGATGGCCGCTTCATCATGCCCGACGGCGACGGCGGCCAACTGTTCACGCTCTCGACCAACGTTACGCTCGGCGCCGACACCACCTCGCGCCTCACGCTCCTGCTTGATGTGCCCTGCGTGGCACCGGCGCGCGACGGCTTTGGCCAGATGGTCACTTGCGCGCGCGCCCTGGTAGGCCGCCTGGACGCCACCATCGTGGACGACAGCGACCAGCCCCTGCTCGATGAAGCGCTGGGCGAAATCAACAATCAGGTGCTGGAGTTCTACCAGGAGATGGAAATCGCCGACATTCCGGCCGGCTCGACCCGCGCCATGCGCCTGTTCAGCTAAGGAGGCGCCGCAGCATGACCAGCGTAGCCCCGAGCAAGGATGTCCTGGCCCGCATGGCCTGGCTGACGGAGGAACTGAACCGCCACATCTATGCCTACCATGTGCAGGATGCGCCGACCATTCCGGACGTCGAGTATGACAAGATGTTCGTCGAGCTGCAGCAGCTCGAAGCTGCGCACCCGGAAGCGGTGTCGGTCGATTCTCCCACCTTTCGCGTAGGCGCCGCGCCGCTGCCGGGCTTTCTGCAGGTCACGCACAGCGTGCCCATGCTGTCGCTCAACAATGCCTTTGCCGACGAGGACATCGACAACTTCGACCGGCGCGTACGCGAGGGACTGGGCGCGCCCCAGGTTGAATACGCGAGCGAACTGAAATTTGATGGCCTGGCCGTCAGCCTGCGCTACGAGAATGGCGTCTTCACGCAGGCGGCCACCCGCGGCGACGGCGCCACCGGCGAGGACGTCACCGCCAACATCCGCACCATTCGTACCATTCCCCTGCGCCTGCGTGGCGACAGGATTCCGGCGGTGCTGGAAGTGCGCGGCGAGGTGCTGATGTACAAATCCGATTTCGCCAGGCTCAATGCGCGCCAGCGCGACGCGGGCCAGAAGGAGTACGCCAACCCGCGCAACGCCGCGGCCGGCAGCTTGCGCCAGCTCGATTCGCGCATCACCTCGCAGCGCAGCCTGCGCTGCATGGCTTATGGTGTCGGCGCGCTGGAAGGCATGCCCATGCCGGAGTCGCATTCGGCCCTGCTGGACTGGTACGAGGAGCTCGGCTTGCCGGTGTCAAAGGAACGCGCGGTCGTGAGCGGGGCAGAGGGGCTGCTGGAGTATTACCGTGACATCGGCAAGCGCCGTGCGACGCTGCCGTTCGATATCGACGGTGTGGTCTACAAGGTCAATCGCGTGGAGGACCAGCAGCAGCTCGGTTTCGTGTCGCGGGCACCGCGCTTTGCCATTGCCCACAAGTTCCCGGCGGAAGAAGCGCTTACCACGGTGCTCGATATCGAAGTGCAGGTAGGCCGCACCGGCGCCATCACGCCCGTGGCGCGCCTGGCGACAGTGTTTGTGGGCGGCGTCAACGTCAACAACGCCACGCTGCACAACGAAAGCGAAGTGCGGCGCAAGGATATCCGTATCGGCGACACGGTTGTGGTGCGCCGTGCCGGCGACGTGATCCCCGAAGTCGTGTCGTACGTGGCAGACCGGCGTCCTGCCGATGCGCGAGAATTCATCATGCCGGCCAATTGCCCGGTGTGCGGCTCCCCCATCGTGCGCATGGACGACGAGGCGGTTGCGCGCTGCTCGGGCGGCTGGAAATGCAGTGCCCAGAAAAAGGGCAGCCTGATGCACTTCGTCTCACGCCGCGCGATCGACGTGGAAGGCCTGGGCGACCAGCTCATCGAGCAGCTGGTGGACAAGGGCATGATCGACACTGCAGCCGACCTGTATACGCTCGACCACGACAAGCTGCGCAACCTGGACCGCATGGCTGCCAAGTCGGCGCAGAACGTGGTCAATGCACTCGACAAGTCGCGCGATACAACGCTTGCGCGTTTCATCTACGCGCTTGGCATTCGTAACGTGGGCGAATCCACGGCCAAGGCACTGGCCCAGCACTTTGGCAACCTGGCCGCGCTGCTGCACGCAGCCAGCTTTGAGGGCGGCATCGGGCTGCTGGAAGTGGACGATGTCGGACCCGTCGTGGCGCGCTCGATTGCCGAGTACCTCACCGATGCCGACAACCTGGCACTGGTCCATGCCCTGGCCGGCCACCTGCGCTGGAAGGAAGGCGAGCATGTCATGAAGGCCGCTGGCGCCATGGCCGGCAAGACCTTCGTCCTCACCGGCACCTTGCCGACCATGAGCCGCGACGAGGCGGCCGCCATGATTGAAGCTGCCGGCGGCAAGGTCTCAGGCTCGGTGTCGAAAAAGACGAGCTACGTGGTAGCCGGCAGCGATGCCGGCAGCAAGCTGGCCAAGGCACAGGAGCTCGGTCTCACCATTCTGGACGAAGCAGGCCTGGTGGCTTTGCTCAAGGAGCAGGCATGAGCGTGCGTGAAATACTGAAGATGGGCGACCCGCGCCTGCTGCGCGTGGCCGAACCCGTGACCGAGTTTGATACGCCGGCCATGAAGGCGCTGATCGCTGACATGTTCGATACCATGTACCACGCCAACGGCGCGGGACTGGCAGCGCCGCAGATCGGCGTGAACCTGCAGCTGGTCATTTTCGGCTTCAAGCAGAACCAGCGCTATCCGGAAGCGCCGCCGGTGCCGGAAACGGTATTGATCAATCCCGTGCTCACCCCGCTGTCGGAAGAAAAGGAAGAAGCCTTTGAAGGCTGCCTGTCCGTGCCGGGTCTGCGCGGCAGCGTGCCGCGCTACAAGCGCTTGCGCTACGAAGGATTCGACGAGCACGGCGCGCCAATCAAGCGCGAGGTGGATGGCTTTCATGCCCGCGTGGTGCAGCATGAGGTGGACCATCTGCTGGGGATTCTGTACCCGATGCGGATTACGGACTTCAGCAAGTTTGGTTACACCGACGTGATGTTCCCGGACCTCGATCCCAACGACGACGATTGAGATGTGTTAAATCATGCGCCCGTTGAAAGCTGGCGCAAGTGCTTGCTAAAGAATGCGTCGGTCCGCTGGTTCGCCAAGGTCGCCGCTTCGGCGCTGTAATGGCTGCCGTTGACGCGGGCAAAGGCATGGTCCTGGCCGGGGTAGATGAACAGTTCCACGTTCTCCTTGGGCGTCGCCGCCACGCGGATTTTTTCCTGCGCCGGCTTGGGAATGTACTGGTCTTCTTCGGCCAGGTGAATCATCAGCGGGCAAGTGACCTTGCTCATTTCGCTGATGTAGTCGCTGGTGCGTCCACCGTAATAGGACACGGCCGCATCCGGACGGTTACGGGCCGCTGACAGGAACGTCATCAAGCCGCCCAGGCAAAATCCCATCACCCCGATCTTGCCGCTGGCGCCGGAAATGCTGCGTGCCCGTCCCATGGTGGCGGCAATGTCGCGCACTCCGGCCTCGATGTCGAACGCCTTCAGGTACGCCATCGCCTGCTCCCATTCTTCCTTGCTGCCGTCGGTCAGCTCGACGCCTGGCTGCAGGCGCCAGAACAGGTCGGGCGCCACCGCGATGTATCCCTTGGCGGCCAGCGCATCGCAATGGGCGCGAATGTCGGCATTGATCCCGAAGATCTCCTGAATCACAACGATGGACGGAGCATTCTCCGCTTCGGGCCGCGCCATGTACGCCTCAAAACTGCCATCCGGGGTGTCGATGGTGATACGTTCGTGCATGAGAAACTCCTTGTCAAATGGAGGGCCTGCTATCAGATTTCGGAAGCGGGGCGCTCCGACGCCAGCCGGTCGGCCAGCAGGATGATGTCGTCGCGCATGGCGAGGCGCTCGATCCACGGCGCGGGTATGTCCTGCACGCCGTAGTAGGCGCCGCACAGCTGGCCACAGATGGCAGCCGTAGTATCGGCATCGTCACCGAGGTTTGCCGCCAGCAGCACGGCCTCCTTGAAAGAATTGGTACGCCAGAAGCACCACAGCGCCGCTTCAAGCGATTCAACCGCATAGCCGCTGCCCTTGATCTGTTCCTCGGTCTTGTCCACGTAGGCGCCCGTTGCCAGGGGCTGCACCTTGGCGCTGAGCTGTTCGGGCAGCACCGGTTGCATGACGTCGGCCTTGGTCCGTCCGTGCAGGGCCGCCCTTAGCTGCAGCGCGAATAGTTTGGAGCACTCGATCGCTTCTACGGCTGCATGGGTCACGCGCGTGCTCTCGGCGGCATGCCGCAGCAGTACTGCTTCATCGTCTGCGTAGAACATGGCAACCGGTGCCAGCCGCATGAGCGCCCCATTGCCGGCAGTGGACGGGTCGTCCGAACCTGCGAAGGGATCTCTGGTCGATTCATAGCGGCGCAGTGCGGCCGCCGTCGTGTTGCCGATGTCGAAGCATGTGCCGGTGCTGCTCATGTAGCCGTTGTTGCGCCAGTTGCAGTAGCGCTCCATCTGGTCGGCCGGATCAAAGCCGCCGCGCTCGAGCAGGCTGTGGGCCAGGCACAGCGCCATCGAGGTATCGTCCGTCCACTGGCCAGGCTGCAGCTTGAACGGTCCCCCGCCCACCATGTCCACCACTTCCGGGAATGATCCGCGCGGCTTGAATTCAACGGTCGTGCCAATGGCGTCGCCGCAGGCGAGGCCCAACAGTGCGCCGCGGTAGCGGCCTTGCTCAGTAATCAACGCTAGCTCCTTCCATGGGAATGGTTGCGAACCGAAGGTTCAGCGCCAAACCATAGCAGAAACATAACGGCAGCGGCGCGCGGACCGCCAATCAATCAGAAGGTCTCTTCCGGTCGCAGATAACGCCATTGTCCAACCGGCAAGTCGCCCAGCTTGACCTTGCCAATCCGCACGCGCTTGAGGCCAATGACCTTCAAGCCCACCATGTCGCACATGCGGCGGATCTGGCGCTTCTTGCCTTCTTTTAGCGTAAAGCTGAGCTGGTCATCGTTCTGCCAGCGCACCTTGGCCGGCAGCAGCGGCTTGCCATCCATCCACAGGCCAAAACACAGCTTTTTCAGGTCAGCGTCAGGCAGCTTGCCTTCCTTGGTGTACTGCACGCGCACCAGATATTCCTTTTCCACCGACGTGGTTTCGCCGATGAGGGTTTTCGCCACGCGCCCGTCCTGGGTCAGCACCAGCAGGCCCACCGAATCAATGTCCAGTCGTCCGGCCGGCACCAGGCTGCGCAACTGCGTTGGGTGGAATACCTCGGTGGAGGGATCTTCGGCCCAGTGGTTCTCGGGCTTGATCAGCGCGACCGCCGGCGTGTAGCCATCTTCGGCCTGGCCGCTCACATAGCCCATCGGCTTGTTGATCAGGACCGTCACGCGCTTGGACTGTTCGGCCGCAGCCTGGCGTTCCACCGTGATGTGCTGGTGCGGCAGCACCTTGCTGCCCAGTTCCGACACCACCTGGCCATCCACCCGCACCCAGCCGCGCGCAATCCATTCATCGGCTTCGCGGCGCGAAGACAGGCCAAGCTCGGACATGCGCTTGGAAAGCCGTACTAGTTCACTCATAAATCACTTTATAAAAATCGTCATACCTTGAGCGCTTCCAGCAGATCCGTTTCAAGCTGGATCTGGGTGCGCGAATTGTTCAGTGTGGGGCCATCGACCAGGAACACGTCTTCGACCCGCTCGCCCAGTGTCATGATCTTGGCCGTATGCAGGCTGATGCGGTAGCGCGTGAGTACGCTGGCGATCGAATACAACAGCCCCGTGCGGTCATTGGCCGCAATCGACAGCAGATAGTACTGGCCCCGTTCATCCGGCCGCAGGTCCACGGTCGGCGTCATGGGGAAGGTGCGCGACAGGCGCGACAGGCGCCCGCGCGTGGGCGCCGGCAGCGGGGCCGGATTGGTCAGCAGCTCGCATACTTCATGTTCGATCAGGCTGATGATGTCGCGGTAGCTCTTGGCAAAACTCTGCTCCGTCACCAGGAAGGTGTCGAGCGCGTAGCCATGGCGCGTGGTGTGGATCTTGGCGTCGAGGATGCTGAAATTCTTGCGGTCGAAATAGCTGCAGATGCGCGCGAACAGGTCCGGCTGGTCCTGCGTGTACACCACCACCTGCAAGCCTTCCCCGATTGGCGCCAGGCGGCATTTGACCACCGGCTTGCCGCTGTCCATGCGGTCCCACAGGCAGCGCGTCTGCCAGGCGATGTCGGAGGCATCGTGGCGCAGGAAGTAGGCCACATCGAGCTGCTGCCACAGCTTGTCGTGCGCGTTGGCGTGCAGGCCGTAAAGGCGCAGCGTTGCCATGGCTTCTTCCTGGCGGTTCTTCAGTTCGCGGTCGGCCGAATGCTCTTCGCCGCCCAGCACGCGCAGGGTGATGCGGTACAGGTCCTCGAGCAGCTTGGCCTTCCACGCATTCCATACCTTGGGACTGGTGCCGCGAATGTCGGCCACCGTCAGCAGGTACAGGGCCGTCAGGTGGCGTTCATCCTTGACCGTTTTGGCAAAGGCGCCGATGACGTCCGGGTCGGACAGGTCCTGCTTTTGCGCCACCTGCGACATGGTGAGATGGTGCTCCACCAAGAACACCACCAGCTCGGTGTCGGCGCTGCCGATGCCGTGGTCTTCACAGAACTGGGCCACGTCCATGGTGCCGAGCTTGGAATGGTCGCCCCCGCGCCCCTTGGCAATGTCGTGGAACAGGGCGCCCACAAACAGCAGCCAGCGGCGCGGGAAGTTGGCAATGAGCTGGCTGCAGAACGGGTATTCGTGCGCATGCTCGGTCATGGTAAAGCGGCGCATGTTCCGCACCACCATCATGATGTGCTGGTCGACGGTGTACACGTGGAACAGGTCGTGCTGCATCATGCCCACGATGCGCCGGAAGTTGGGCAGGTAGCGACCCAGGATGCTGGTGTCGTTCATGCGGCGCAGCGCATGCACCAGCCCCACCGGCGCCTGCAGGATGCGCAAGAACAGGGCACGGTTGACCGGGTCTTCGCGGAACTTGGCGTCGATCTCGAAACGCGCGTGCCACAGTGCGCGGATGGTGCGCGCCGTCATGCCCTTGATGTGAGGGCGCTCGGTCATGAGCAGGAATACCTCCAGCACGGAGGAGGGCGTGGTGACAAAGGTGTCGTCGTCGGCGATGTCGATGAAGTCGTTGACGTCGTTGAAGCGCTCGTTAATCGGCACCACCGAGCAGCTTTGCGGGAATAGCTGCGCCTCGATATTTTGCAGCATGATGGTGTTAAGCTGCGTGACCGTCTTGGCGGCCCAGTAGTAGCGCTGCATCAGGTACTCGCTGGCGCGGCGCATGTTGATGCCTTCCCCGGTCGCCTTCAGTCCAAAGCTCTCTGCAATCGGGGTCTGCACGTCAAACACCAGCCGGTCTTCGCGCCGCCCCGTGTGCAGGTGCAGGCGAATGCGAATATCCTTGAAGGCGCGCTCCTTTTCCATCAGCTGGCGCGCCTCGGTCTGGGTGATCAGGCCGCGCGTGGCCAGCTGGCCCCAGGAATTAGCCAGCCCCGCCGCCTTGGCCACCCACAGGATCACCTGCAGGTCGCGCAGGCCGCCCGGGCTTTCCTTGACGTTCGGCTCCAGGCTGAATGCCGTGTCTTCGTACTTGGCATGGCGCAGCCGCATTTCGGCCGCCTTGGCGTTGAAGAAGGCTTGCGGGTCGAGCGCTGCCTGGTAGCGTTCCTGCAGTTGTTCAAACAGATCGGCGTCGCCCGTCACAAGGCGCGCTTCGAGCAGGCTGGTTTGCACCGTGATGTCGGCCTTCGACTCGCTCATGCACTCGTCCACCGTCCGGATGCTGCTGCCAATTTCCAGGCCCAGGTCCCACAGCATCTGCACCAGCTCTTCGAGCTTGCAGGTGGTGGCAGCGTCGGGCGGCTCGCCCAGCAAGATGAGGACATCGATGTCGGAACCGGGAAACAGCTCGCCGCGCCCGTAGCCGCCCACACCGACCAGCGCCGTATTGGCGGGCAGGCCAAGCGAGTCCCACGCTTCGGTCAGCACCGCGTCCACGCTCTGGCGCAGGCAGCGCAGGAATTTTTCCGGCATGCCCTCGCTGCGGAAGGCATCCACCAGCACTGCGCGCTCGGCCTTGAGGCGCTGCTTGAGCAGGTCGCGCAGCTGGACCTTGAGCGCGGCGGCGGTCATGACTTAAGCGGCAACGGCCGCTTGGGCTTCGGTGATAAAGGCCGGTGGCGGCGGCGAGCCGGCCGACAGCGTCAGCACTTCGTAGCCGGTCTCGGTCACCAGGACCGTGTGCTCCCACTGGGCCGAAGGCTTGCGGTCCTTGGTCTTGACGGTCCAGCCGTCGCCCATGTGGCGAATGTCGCGCCGGCCGGCGTTGATCATCGGCTCGATGGTGAAGATCATGCCCGCTTCCATGCGCTCGAGCGTGCCCGGGCGGCCATAATGCAGCACCTGCGGCTCTTCGTGGAACACCCGGCCGATGCCGTGACCGCAGAATTCGCGCACCACGCTGTAGCCATTCTTTTCGGCGTGCTGCTGGATGGCGTGGCCAATGTCGCCCAGGTGGGCACCCGGCTTGACCTTGGCAATGCCCAGCCACATGCATTCGTACGTCACTTCCGACAGGCGCTTGACCAGCTGCGAGGGCTCGCCAATGAAGAACATGCGGCTGTTGTCGCCATGAAAGCCGTCCTTGATGACGGTGATGTCCAGGTTGACCACGTCGCCGTTCTTGAGTACCTTTTCGTCCGGAATGCCGTGGCAGATGACGTCATTGACCGAGGTGCAGATGGATTTTGGATACGGCGTGTAGCCGGGCGGGCAGTAGTTAAGCGGCGCCGGGATTGAGCCTTGCACGTTGACCATGTATTCATGGCACAGGCGATCGAGTTCACCCGTGGTGACGCCGGCTTTGACAAAAGGGGTGATGTAATCGAGCACTTCGGAGCCAAGGCGGCCGGCAATGCGCATCCCTTCAATTTCTTCGGGAGTTTTGATGGAGATAATGTCGGACATAGGTGGCAATCGGCTCAAAAAAGATGACAGATGTGTAACGGCACGTAACAGCGGCACAACCTTGCCTGGTGCCCGTGCAAATATGTTGCCATTATAAGTGATGTGGCTTGCAAGGGTGTAGGCCAGGGCGGCGCAGCAGGCCGCCGCCGGAGCGATCGCCACTCTTGAACATTTACCCGATTCCGGTTAGAATGCCGGGTTGCTTGGGTGTGGTAATGCCCAATCAGACAATATTTTGTTAAATCGCGAGTCCGGTCGCAAAGGGTGCCGACAATGGTGACTGACCGGATTCCAGACCCAACCCTGGAGATTCAAATGTCCGTAACAATGCGTGAAATGCTGGAAGCCGGTGTCCACTTCGGTCACCAAACCCGTTTTTGGAACCCAAAGATGGCACCGTTCATCTTCGGTCACCGCAACAAGATCCACATCATCAACCTCGAAAAGACGATGGGGATGTATCAGGAAGCCATGAAGACGATCAAGCAGGTCGCTGCCAACCGCGGCACCATCCTGATGGTCGGCACCAAGCGCCAGGCGCGCGACATCATCGCTGCTGAAGCTGCCCGCGCCGGCGTGCCTTTCGTTGACCAGCGCTGGCTGGGCGGCATGCTGACCAACTTCAAGACCATCAAGACCTCGATCAAGCGCCTGAAGGACATGGAAGCCCAGATCGAAGACGGTTCGGTCGAGAAGCTGTCGAAAAAAGAAGGCCTGATGTTCCAGCGCGAAATGGTCAAGCTGCAAAAGTCCATCGGCGGCATCAAGGACATGGGCGGCGTTCCTGACGCAATCTTCGTTGTCGACGTTGGCTACCACAAGGGCGCCATCACCGAAGCCGGCAAGCTGGGCATTCCAGTGATCGGCATCGTCGATACCAACCACTCGCCAGAAGGCGTGACCCACGTCATCCCGGGCAACGACGACTCCTCGAAAGCGATCATGCTGTACGCCCGCGGCGTCGCTGATGCGATCCTGGAAGGCCGTGCCAATTCGTCCAACGAAGTGATGGACATGGTCAAGTCGTCCGACGAATTCGTCGAAGTGTCCGAGCAGGCTTAAATTCTCCGGCGGCCGGGTTCGTCCCGGGCTCCGCCGCAGTGATCAAAAGGGGTAGCGTCTGCTCCCCTTTTTTTTAAACAGAATGCGTAACAATCTTAGGAGAAACACATGGCAGCGATTACAGCAGCGATGGTAGGCGAACTGCGTCAGAAGACTGATGCACCAATGATGCAGTGCAAGAAGGCACTGACCGAGGCGGACGGCGACATGGCCCGTGCGGAAGAAATCCTGCGCGTCAAGCTCGGCACCAAGGCTTCCGGCGCAGCGTCGCGCATCACCGCCGAAGGCGTGGTAGCGATCTACACGGCCGGCGGCGTTGGCGCCCTGGTCGAAATCAACAGCGAAACCGACTTCGTTGCCAAGAACGATGACTTCCTGGCCCTCGGCAATGCTGCCGCGCGTCTCGTAGCCGAGCACAACCCGGCTGACGTTGCCGCCCTGCTGGCCCTGCCGCTCGACGGCAAGACCCTCGATGAAGTGCGCCTGGCCCTGATCGGCAAGATCGGCGAGAACATGACCATCCGCCGCTTCCAGCGTTTTGAAACCGCTGCCAAGCTCGCTTCGTACATGCACAACTCGCGCATCGGCGTGCTGGTAGAATTCGACGGCCCGGACGAGCAGGTTGGCAAGGATCTGGCCATGCACATCGCCGCCATGAAGCCGGCCGCGCTGTCGTCGGACCAGGTGCCGGCTGAACTGATCGAGAAAGAGCGTTCGGTCGCTGCCCTGAAGGCCCAGGAAGATGCGGACAAGGCCGTTGCCGAAGGCAAGCCGGTGCAGTCGCCGGAAATCCTGGCCAAGCGCCTGGAAGGTTCGATCGCCAAGTACCTGAAGGAAGTCTCGCTGCTGAACCAGATGTTCGTTAAGAACGACAAGCAGTCGATCGAGCAGATGCTGAAAGAAAAGAACACCACCGTGAAAGCGTTCACGATGTATGTGGTGGGCGAGGGCATCGAGAAGAAGCAGGACGACTTTGCAGCAGAAGTGGCTGCACAAATGGCTGCCTCGAAGCAGTAAAGTAGCAAAGCGGGCCGCAAGGCCCGTTTTTTTAATCCAGCGGCTTGATTGAGTCCCTGGGGAACTACCCGAATACAATCTGTCATTTATTGGAGCCCTGCACATGTCGAAACCAGCCTATAAACGCGTCCTTCTGAAACTGTCCGGCGAAGCACTGATGGGCGACGACGCGTACGGCATCAACCGCGCCACCATCGAGCGCATGGTGGCCGACGTGGCGGAAGTGGCCAAGGCGGGTGTGGAACTGGCAGTGGTCATTGGCGGCGGCAACATTTTCCGCGGTGTGGCTCCCGGGGCGCAGGGCATGGACCGCGCCACCGCCGACTACATGGGCATGCTGGCCACGGTCATGAATGCGCTGGCCCTGGCCGACGCCATGCGCCACGTGGGCATCACGGCGCGCGTGATGTCAGCCATCGGCATCGAGCAGGTGGTCGAGCCTTACGTGCGTCCCAAGGCATTGCAGTACCTGGAAGAAGGCAAGGTCGTGGTGTTTGCGGCCGGCACCGGCAATCCATTCTTTACCACCGATACGGCAGCTGCCTTGCGCGGCTCGGAAATCAGCGCCGAAATCGTGCTCAAGGCAACCAAGGTCGATGGCGTTTATACTGCCGATCCAAAGAAGGACCCGAACGCCACGCGCTACGAGTCGATCACCTTTGACGAAGCCATTTCCAAGCATCTGCAGGTCATGGACGCCACCGCCTTTGCGCTGTGCCGCGACCAGAAGCTGCCGATCAAGGTGTTTTCCATCGTCAAGCCGGGCGCCCTGATGCGTGTCGTCATGGGCGAGGACGAGGGTACACTGGTACACGTTTAATTTTCACTAGTCACATTCACTAGTACAGCTACAGGAGAGCAGCATGACTATCGCCGACGTCAAGAAGAGTGCGCAGGAGCGCATGAACAAGTCGATCGAGACCCTCAAGGCCGATCTGGCCAAGGTGCGCACGGGCCGTGCCCACACGGGTATCCTGGACCACATCATGGTCGAATACTACGGTTCGCCAACGGCGCTGACCCAGGTGGCCAACGTGACCCTGATCGATGCCCGCACCATTGGTGTGCAGCCATTTGAAAAGAAGATGCTGACCACGGTTGAAAAAGCGATCCGCGATTCCGACCTGGGCCTGAACCCGTCGGCGCAGGGCGACATCATCCGCGTGCCAACCCCGGCCCTGACCGAAGAGCGCCGCAAGGAAATGGTCAAGCTGGTCAAGGGCGAGGCGGAAGATGCGAAAATTGCTATCCGTAACATTCGCCGCGATGCCAACGAATCGCTCAAGAAGCTCGTCAAGGACAAGGCCGTGTCGGAAGACGACGAGCGCCGCGCCTCCGACGAAATCCAGAAGCTGACCGACAAGTTTGTGGTCGATGTCGACAAGCTGGTGGTAGAGAAGGAAAAGGAAGTGCTGACGGTCTAGCCGCTGCCAGCATTTCCCAGGCGTGGAAGAGGGCAGCTTCTTCCACGCTTTTGCCAGTCATCCAGCACATTTGCAGCAAAACCGTTAGCCCGCATTTATGATATTCAAGAGTTCGACGACAGCTGTACCGGAAGTGGCCACCGTGCCGCGCCATGTGGCCATCATCATGGATGGCAATGGTCGCTGGGCAACGAAGCGCTTCCTGCCGCGCGTAGCCGGCCACGTCAAGGGCGTGGAAGCCGTGCGCGACGTCGTGGAAGCCTGCGCCCTGCGCGGCGTCGAGTACCTGACCCTGTTTGCCTTTTCGTCCGAAAACTGGCGCCGCCCCGAGGAAGAAGTGTCGCTGCTGATGAAGCTATTCGTCACTGCCCTTGAGCGCGAAGTGTCCAAGATGCATGCGAACAATATCCGCCTGAAGGTGGTGGGTGACTTGTCGCGCTTTGACAGCAAGCTGCAGGACATGATTGCCAATGCCGAGCGCCGTACCGCCAACAACACGCGCCTGACGGTCTCGATCTGCGCCAACTACGGCGGACGCTGGGACATCATGCAAGCGACCAGCAAGATGATCGCGGCCAATCCCGGCATCACCAATTTTACCGAAGAGCAATTGTCGGAGCACCTGGCCATGGCCTACGCGCCCGAGCCGGACCTGTTCATCCGCACCGGCGGCGAACAGCGCATTTCCAACTTCCTGCTGTGGCAGCTGGCATACTCCGAGCTGTACTTCAGCGATACCTACTGGCCCGATTTTTCGATCGCCTCGCTCGACGAAGCGATTGCCTCGTACCAGAGCCGCGAGCGCCGTTTCGGGCGCACGGGCGACCAACTAGCCGAGAATAAGACTTAAATGCTCAAGACCCGGGTCATTACCGCTGTTGTCCTGCTCGCCGTTCTGCTGGCGGTCCTGTTTGGCGATTTTTATCCGGGCTTCGTGGCCGTGATCCTGGCCTTCCTGCTTGCCGGCATCACCGAAGGCTTCCAGCTGTTTGGCCGCTCGCGCAAGCAGTCACTGATCATCGGCGTGTTCTGGACGGCGGCCTTTGCCTACGCCTTCCTGTATCAGCAAAACCCGCAAGCTTACAAGTTGTGGTTCGTGCTCTCGACCGCGTTCTGGCTGCTGCGCTTCGTGCCCTGCCTGGCGACCGGCCTGCCGCCACTGGCCACCACGCGCAACACCGTCATCGGCTATATGTATCCGATCTCGGTCATTGCCTGCTTTGCCGCCATTGTCATGTTTTTCAAGGTCTCGGCCGTCTACCTGCTGTCGGTCATGGCGCTGGTGTGGATTGCCGACATTTTTGCCTACTTCTGCGGCAAGGCCTTTGGCAAGCGCAAGCTTGCGCCCACCATTTCGCCCGGCAAATCATGGGAAGGCGCCATTGGCGGCGGCATCTTTGTGCTCCTGATTTCGGCTGCCGTGATCCTGTTTGGTGGCGAGGCGCTGGCCGGCACCTTCGTGGTGGCTGTGCAGGCCAAGTTCGGCTGGGCCATGACGCTCCTGATCCTGATGGTCATCACCGCGGCCAGTGTCGTGGGCGACCTGTTTGAATCCCAGCTCAAGCGCCGCGCCGGCGTCAAGGACAGCAGCAATCTGCTGCCTGGCCACGGCGGCGTGCTTGACCGTATTGACGCCCTGATCCCCGTGCTGCCGCTGGCCGCGCTGATCCACACGGCGCTCTAGAAGGACCCACAATGCAACGCATCACCATTCTTGGCGCGACCGGCTCGATCGGCGTGTCAACCCTCGACGTTCTCGCGCGCCATCCCGACAAGTACGAAGTCTATGCCCTCTCGGCCCACGGCCGGGTGGACGAACTGGCCGCCCAGTGCGCCCAGTTCCGCCCCGCGCGCGCCGTGGTCGGCAGCGCCGATGCCGCCGCCCGCCTGGCTTTGTTGCTGCGCGAGCGCGGCATCAAGACCGATGTGGAATACGGCGAAGCGGCCCTGTGCGACATCGCCTCGCACAGCCAGACCGATACCGTGATGGCCGCCATTGTCGGCGCGGCCGGTCTGGCGCCCACGCTGGCCGCTGCCCGCGCCGGGAAAAAGATCCTCCTGGCGAACAAGGAAGCGCTGGTCATGTCCGGCCAGCTGTTCATGGACGCGGTGCAGGAGCACGGCGCCACGCTGCTGCCCATCGACAGCGAGCACAATGCCATTTTCCAGTCGCTGCCGCAGTCGTATGCCCGTTCGCCGCGCGGCGCCGGGGTATCCAAGATCCTGCTGACGGCTTCCGGCGGACCGTTTCTCAAGCGCGACGTCGCCACCCTGGAGCACGTCACGCCCGACGAAGCCTGCAAGCACCCGAACTGGGAAATGGGCCGCAAGATATCGGTCGATTCGGCCACCATGATGAACAAGGGCCTGGAAGTGATCGAGGCGCACTGGCTCTTCGGCGCGCCTGCCAGCCTGATCGAGGTTGTCATCCACCCGCAAAGCGTGATTCACTCAATGGTGTCGTATGTCGATGGCTCCGTGATTGCGGAGCTGGGCAACCCCGACATGCGTACGCCGATCGCCAACGCGCTGGCTTTTCCGGACCGGATCGAATCGGGAGTAGGGCAGCTGGACCTGACCGCCATCGGCACGCTGCACTTTGAAAAGCCCGATTTCGTACGCTTTCCCTGCCTGGCGCTGGCCTTTGAAGCACTGCAAGCCGGTGGCACCGCCCCCGCGCTGCTCAACGCCGCCAATGAAGTGGCGGTGGCAGCCTTCCTGGACCGCCGCATCGGCTTTCGCGATATCGACCGCGTGATTGCGCGCGTCATGCACGAGAACGAGCATGGCGCCGCCTCCAGCATCGACGCGGTCATGGCCCAGGATGCGCGCGCCCGCCGCGCGGCCACCGCCATCGTCGACGGCATCGCGAGATGAGTCTGTTGCAGACGGTGCTGGCGTTCCTGCTGGCCCTCGGTCCGCTGATCGTCTTCCACGAACTGGGTCACTACTTTGTGGCGCGCCTGTGCGGCGTGAAGGTGCTGCGCTTTTCGGTTGGCATGGGCAAGGTCGTGTGGTCGCGCAAATTCGGTCCCGATCAGACGGAATGGGCGATTTCCGCGCTGCCGCTGGGCGGCTACGTCAAGATGCTCGACGACCGCGATCCCGCCACCGCCGCCAAAACCGCCTCCGACGCGGCGCGCGAATTCACGCGCCAGAGCGTATGGCGCCGCATTGCCATCGTCGCCGCCGGGCCGATTGCCAACTTCCTGCTCGCCATTGTGGTGCTGACCGGTCTTTACATGTACGGCATGCAAGACGCCACCACCCGCCTGCGCGCCATGCCCGAGACGGCCATCGCCCACCAGGCCGGCCTGCGCGAGGGAGACCGCATCATCGCGGTCAATGGCCGTGAGATCGCCGGCTGGAGCGAGCTGCGCCTGGAAATCATGAGCGCGGCGATTGACAAGACCAGCGCGCGCCTGGAAGTGGTCCAGGCTGACGGTGGCCGTTCAAGCGCCGAGATTGCCGCTACCGCGTTTGAGAAGGTGGACCTGGAGAAGGATGTCCTGGCCCCATTGGGCCTGCAGCCGCGCCTGTCGCCCGCACAGCTGCGCACACCGCTGCCAGGCAGCGCCGCCGAACAGGCGGGCCTGCGTGAGGGCGACGTGGTGCAGGCCATCGACGGCCAGCCGGTGGTCGATGGCCTGGATCTGATACAGCAGGTACGGGCCAGCAAAGGCAGGACGGTGACGCTTGCTATCCTGCGCGACGGTGCGCCCCTCAAGGTGTCAGCGACGCCGCGCATGGATGCCAGGAGTGGCTACGCCATGCTGGGCGTGCAGACCAGTTCGCGCCCCGAGATGGTGCGCCTGCCGGCGGGGCCGGTCGAAGCGCTGGCCAAGGGCACTGCGGCCACCTGGGCCAGCGCCGTGATGCAGGTAAAACTGATCGGCAAGATCATCATGGGCGAGCTATCCTGGAAAAACATCACGGGCCCGGTGACGATTGCGGAATATGCCGGCGAGAGCGCGCGCCAGGGGCCGGAGACCTTCCTGCGCTTTCTTGCCGCTGTCAGCATCAGTCTGGGCGTGATGAATCTGTTACCAATTCCGGTTCTGGACGGTGGGCTTTTGCTGTATTATTCGCTGGAAGTTTTGGCCCGGCGTCCGCTGCCGGAGCGCGTCATCGAGTTGGCGCAGCGTGCGGGCGTGGTCATGCTGGTCATGCTGATGTCGCTGGCCTTCTTCAACGACGCCATGCGGCACATCTGAATGTGCCCCCGCATCCCCGAACAAATATGTAGGTAGTCCAAACGATAGACCATTGATTTAGCCGATGAAATTACATTCTGAACGTCTAGCCGCACCTTTCTTCCGCCGTAGCCTGGTAGCCGCCGCCGTCATGACGCTGTGCGCCGCGCCTGCCTTTGCAGTGAGCCCGTTCGTGGTCAAGGACATCCGTGTCGAAGGCATCCAGCGTATCGAAGCCGGTACCGTGTTCAGCTACCTGCCGGTGCGCGTGGGCGAAACGTTTGACGACACCAAGAGCATCACCACCATCAAGGCGCTGTACAACCTGGGCTTTTTCAAGGACGTGCGCCTCGAGGAAGACAATGGGGTGCTGGTGGTGATCGTGGAAGAGCGTCCCGCCATCTCCACCGTGGACTTCACCGGCACCAAGAATTTTGAGAAAGATGCCCTGATCAAGTCGCTCAAGGAAATCGGCATTGGCGAAACCAAGACCTTCGACAAGTCCTCGGTCGACCGCGCCGAGCAGGAACTCAAGCGCCAGTACCTGTCGCAGGGCCTGTACGGGGTCAAGATCACCACCACCGTCACGCCGATCGAGCGCAATCGCGTCACCGTCATGTTCAATGTGGACGAAGGCGAAATGGCGCGCATCCGCGCCATCAACATCGTCGGCAACACCAAGTTTACGGACAAGGAACTGCGCCAGCAGCTCCAGCTCAACACCAAGGGCTGGTTCACCTGGTACACCAAGGCTGACCAGTATTCCAAGACCAAGCTGACCGGCGACATCGAGACCATCAAGTCGTATTACCTGAACCGCGGCTACCTGGAAGCGAACGTGGAGTCGACCCAGGTCGCCATCACGCCGGACAAGAAGGATATCTATCTCACCATCAACATTACCGAAGGTGAGCAGTACCGCGTCAAGGCCGTCAAGCTTGAAGGCGAGACCTTTGGCCGCGAAGAAGAATTGCGCTCCCTGATTCTGCTGCGTCCAGGCAATATCTATTCGGGCGACCTGCTCACCGCGAGCAACAAGCTGATCTCGGACCGCCTCGGCACCTTTGGGTATGCCTTCGCCAACGTCAATGCCAATCCTGAAATCGACCGCGACAAGCGTGAAGTCACCTTCACCTTCATGATCGACCCGGGCAAGCGCGCCTACGTGCGCCGTATGAACATCGCCGGCAATACCACCACGCGCGACGAAGTCATTCGCCGCGAGTTCCGCCAGTTTGAAGGCTCTTGGTACGACGGCAACAAGATCAAGCTCTCGCGCGACCGCGTCGACCGTCTTGGCTACTTCAAGGACGTCACCATCGACACCCCGGAAGCCCAGGGCACGTCGGACCAGGTGGACGTGAACGTGACGGTGACGGAAAAGCCGACCGGTAACTTCATGATCGGCGGCGCCTATTCGCAGGCCGAGCGCTTCACCTTCAACGCCTCGATCCAGCAGGCCAACTTTGCCGGCAGCGGCACCACGGTGGGCTTCGAGATCAATACCAGCAGCTACAGCCGCACCATCGCGCTGTCGCAGGTTGACCCGTACTTCACGGCCGACGGCATTTCGCAGTCGTTCGAGCTGTACACCCGTACCACGCGGCCGCCTATCCTCAATACCGGTACCTTCAAGGTACGCCAGCACGGCGGGCGCCTCAATTACGGCGTGCCGTTCTCGGAAAACGATACCGTGTTCTTCGGCCTGGGCCTGGAACGCACCGAGATTGAAACGGACGTCAACAGCCCGCTGCGCTACCAGGCCTACGTGCGCAGCGTGAACGGTGGCGGCTCCGGCATCGGCAGCGCGCGCACCAATTCGTTCCCGCTGACGGCCCAGTGGGCACGGGACAGCCGCGACAGCGCCGTGACGCCATCCTATGGCCGCTTCCAGCGCGCCAACCTGGAAGTGGACCTGTTCGGCGACACCAAGTACTACCGCGCTGTGTACGAGCAGCAGTGGTACAAGCCGCTCACCCGCTCGATCACGCTGGCACTGCGCGGCGAAGCGGACTACGGCCGCGGCTTGCGCGGCAGCGATTTCCCGATCTTCAAGAACTTCTATGCCGGTGGTATCGGGTCGGTACGCGGCTACGAAAGTTCGTCGCTGGGCGTGGTGGATGCCCGTAATGACGCCCTGGGGGGCGCCTCGCGCGTGATCGGCAACGTGGAGCTGCAGATGCCCTTCACCAGCGGCCCGGACAAGAGCTTGCGCTGGTTCGGCTTCATCGACGGCGGCCAGGTATTCCAGGAAGGCCAGCGCTGGCGTGCCAGCGAGCTGCGCTTCTCGTCCGGCCTGGGCCTGTCGTGGATTTCCCCGGTCGGTCCGCTCAAGTTGAGTTATGCTCTGCCTTTGAACAATAAACCGGGCGACCGCCTGGAGCGCTTCCAGTTCCAGATGGGTACAGGTTTCTGATCAGTTGCACCGTTTTACTTAAAGATTGCGGAGAACTATGTTGAGAACATTGACTGCCTCGTTGCCCAAGCAGCTGGCCGTGCTGACATTGCTGGCCTGCGCGTCGCTGGCCCAGGCGCAGCCCAGCAGGGTGGGCTTCGTCTATACCGAGCGCCTCATGACCGAGTCCAAGATGGCCAAGACGGCGGACGCGAAAATCGAAGCGGAATTCTCCAAGCGCCAGAAGGCCATCCAGGAAACCATTTCGCGCTTCAAGGCCATGTCGGACAAGTTCGATGCGGAAGCGGCCAAGTTGACCGAGCCGGAACGCACCAAGCGCGCGCGCGAACTGATCGACCTCGACAAGGATGTTCAGCGCACCCAGCGCGAATTCCGCGAAGACCTCATCCAGCGCAAGAGCGAGGAACGGGCCAATATTTCGACCCGCGCCTACAAGCTGATCGAGCAGATCGCCGAGCAGGAACGGCTCGACATCGTGCTGCAGGAAGCAGCCTGGGTCAGTCCGCGCATCGATATTACCGACAAGGTACTCAAGCTGCTGGACAAGTAATTGCAGGCGTCGGCCTTGCAGGCATTCAATTTTTATTCTGAAAGACCACGATGGGCACTCGACTAGGTGAATTGGTCGAACGCTTTGGCGGCCAGCTGGCGGGCGATCCCAATCTTGAAGTAAGCGGGATCGCACCCCTGGCTGACGCGGGCGTTTCGCACATCAGCTTCCTCAGCAACAGCAAATTCCGGGCCCAGGCGGCCCAGAGCGGCGCCGCGGCGCTGATCGTATCAAGCGCCGACGATGCGCTCGTTGCCGCGACTTATACCGGTGCGCGCATCGTCACCGCCAATCCTTACGCCTACTTTGCCCGCGCGGCGCAGTACTTCGCTTCGCTCGACGAGATCGTGCCGGCCCCGGGCATCGACCCCACGGCCAGCGTGGCTCCGGGCGCGCAGATTGCGGCCAGCGCCCACGTGGGGCCCCATGTGACGGTGGAGGCGGGCGCGCAGGTGGGCGAGGGCGCCGTGATTGACGCCGGCTGCTTTGTCGGCCGCGACGCCGTCATCGGCGCGCACACGCACCTGTTTGCGAATGTGACTTTCCACGCCCGCTGCCAGATTGGCGCACGCGGCATCATCCACTCGGGCGCCGTGATCGGGACCGACGGTTTTGGTTTTGCCAATGAAGGCGGCGTGTACATCAAGATTCCGCAGACCGGGCGCGTGGTCATTGGCGACGATGTGGACATTGGCGCCAACACCACCATCGACCGCGGCGCGCTGGCCGACACCATCATCGAAGACGGTGTCAAGCTCGATAACCAGATCCAGATTGGCCACAACTGCCACATTGGCGCACACACGGCCATGGCCGGCTGCGTGGGCGTGGCAGGCAGCGCAAAAATCGGCAAGTACTGCACCTTTGGCGGCGCCGCCATGGTGCTTGGCCACCTCACCATCGCCGACAAGGTCCACATTTCGTCGGGCAGCATGGTGTCGCGCTCGATCCTGGAGCCGGGCCAGTACACCGGCTTCTATCCGCTGGCGAAAAACGCCGAGTGGGAAAAAAGTGCGGCAATCGTTCGCAACCTCGATGCCATGCGCGATAAAATCCGGGCGCTGGAAAAAACCCTCAAGACCCTTACCGAGCAATCACAGAATAACAAACCATGACGACCACCGCCGACACCGCCGACACGAGCAAGATGCTCGACATTTGCCAGATCAAGAAGCTGCTGCCGCACCGCTATCCGCTGCTGCTGGTGGACCGCGTGCTGACCTGGGAAGCCAACAAGTCGATCACCGCGATCAAGAACGTGACCGCCAATGAAGAATTCTTCAACGGCCATTTCCCGCACAAGCCGGTCATGCCCGGTGTGCTCATGATCGAAGCGCTGGCCCAGACCGCGGCCATCCTGTCGTTCCTGACCATGGGCGTGACGCCGGACGAGAATTCCGTGGTCTATTTCGTGGGCATCGACAATGCGCGCTTCAAGCGCCCGGTCGGCCCTGGCGACCAGCTCAAGATGGATGTCGAGATCCTGCGCGTTTCGCGCGGCATCTGGAAGTACAAGGCCGTGGGGACCGTGGACGGCGCGGTGGCGCTGGAAGCGGAACTGATGTGCACCATCCGCAGCTCCGCCGACGCGAGCCAGCCAGCGGGGAAGTGATGAGCAGGATTCATCCAACCGCCATCATCGACCCCAAGGCGCAGCTCGACAGCAGCGTGGAAGTGGGACCGTACTCCATCATTGGTCCGCACGTGTCGATTGATGCCGGCACCGTGGTGGGCCCGCACGTGGTCATCGAAGGCCACACCACCATCGGCAAGGACAACAAGTTCTTTCAGTTCTCGTCCATCGGCGCGGCCCCGCAGGACAAGAAGTGGTCCGGCGAAGCGACTCGGCTGGAAGTGGGCGACCGCAACACGGTGCGCGAATTCTGTACCTTCAATACCGGCACGGTGCAGGACAAGGGCGTCACCCGCCTGGGCAACGATAACTGGATTTCGGCCTATGTCCACCTGGCGCACGATTGCCAGGTCGGTAGCAACACCATTTTCTCCAACAATGCGCAGCTCGCCGGCCACGTGGAAGTGGGCGACTGGGCGATCCTGTCCGGCTACGCCGGCGTCCACCAGTTCTGCAAGATTGGGGCGCACGCCTTTATCGGCATGTACACCAGCCTGACCCAGGACGTGCCACCGTTCGTGCTGGTGTCGGGTAATCCGGCCGGCGCGCGCGGCGTCAATATCGAAGGCATCAAGCGCCGTGGTTTTACGCGGCCGCAGATCGATGCCGTGCGCGCGGCGTACAAGAATATCTACCGCAACAATCTGACGCTGGAAGAAGCCAAGGCAGTGCTGGCAAAAGACCACGCTGCAGCGGCTGAAGGCGCCGAGCAGATTGGCATGATGCTCGACTTCCTGGGAACGGCCACCCGTGGCATCGTCCGCTGATTTGTCGATAGCAATGGTCGCCGGCGAAGTCTCCGGCGACATGCTGGCCGCGCGCCTGCTGGCGGGCCTGCGCCCGCAGCTGCCGCAGGCGCGCTTTCATGGCATTGGCGGCGAGCGCATGGCCGAGCAGGGCTTTGTGTCGCACATCCCCATGGACAAGCTGACCGTGCGCGGGCTGTTTGAAGTCATTCCGCGCTACCGCGAAATCAAGGCCATTCAAACGACGCTGCGCGACCAGCTCATTGCCGACAAGCCGGCGGTGTTCATCGGCGCCGATTACCCGGGCTTCAACCTGGGCCTGGAAATGCAGCTGCGCCAGGCCGGCATTCCGACCATGCATTTCGTCAGCCCGCAGATCTGGGCCTGGCGTGGTGGGCGCATCAAGAAAATCATCAAGGCCGTGTCGCACATGCTGGTGATCTTCCCGTTCGAGGAAGAGATCTACAAGGCGGCCGGGGTGCCGGTGACCTATATCGGTCATCCGCTGGCTGAAGTCATTCCCATGGAGCCTGATACGGCAGGCGCGCGGCGCAAGCTGGGCGTGCCGGACGATGTGCGCGTGGTCGCCGTGATGCCGGGCAGCCGCATGGGCGAGTTGAAATACCTGGCGGCGCCGTTCATCGAGGCGGTCAAGCTGCTGGCAAAACGCGACCCTGATCTGCGCTTCGTGGTGCCGATGGCGGGCGAACGCCAGCGTGTCTACTTCAACGAGCTGGTGGCCAAAGCCGGCCTGCAGGACGTGGCCATCGACCTGGTCGACAGTTCGCACACGGCCATTGAAGCGGCCGACGCGGTGCTGGTGGCATCCGGTACCGCCACCTTGGAAGTGGCGCTCTACAAGAAGCCCATGGTCATCGCCTACAAGGTCATGGCAGCATCCTGGCACATCATGAGGCACATGGGCTACCAGCCCTGGATTGGCCTGCCCAACATCCTGGCGCGCGAATTCCTGGTGCCGGAGTTCCTGCAGGGAGCCGCCACGCCGCAGGCGCTGGCCGACGCCACCTGGCAGCAGCTCAGTGACGCGCCAAATCGCGCAAAGCTGGTGCAGCGCTTCACCGCCATGCATCACAGCCTGCTGCGCAACAGCGCGCAGGAAAGCGCCGACGCGGTCATGCGCGTGATTACCTCGTCGAAGGCATCATGAGAAAAAAGAAGGTCAATTTCTATCCCGGCCTGAAGAAAAACGCGCTGCCGTTTTCGCCAGAGGATATCGTGTGCGGCGTGGACGAGGCAGGGCGCGGGCCGCTGGCCGGCCCGGTGTTTGCGGCCGCCGTCATCCTGCATCCCGATCGCCCCATCGAGGGCCTGCGCGACTCCAAGAAGCTGACCGCGGAGCGGCGCGGCGAGCTGGCGCCGCTGATCAAGGAACATGCGCTGGCCTGGGCCATTGCGGAATGCTCGCACGAAGAAATCGACAATATTAACATCCTGCAGGCGACCATGCTGGCCATGCGGCGCGCGGTGGAAGCACTGGCCACCATGCCGACCGTGGCCCTGATTGACGGCAACCGCAGTCCGGTGCTGTCGATCCGCTGCTGCCCGATCATTGAAGGTGACGACAAGGTCCACGCCATTTCGGCCGCTTCCATTCTGGCCAAGACGGCGCGCGACGCGGCGCTGGTGACGCTGCACGAGCTCTATCCGGAGTATGGCTTCGACCAGCACAAGGGCTACGGCACGGCGCTGCACCTGGAGCGCCTGCGCGAGCATGGCGCCTGCCCGGTGCACCGCCGCTCGTTCTCGCCCGTGCGCGCGGTGCTGCCGGTGGCGCCGGGCGACGCCTACCTGGGCGCGTCGATGGAATTCGATTTCGGCGACATGGACGAAGCGGCATGAAGGCCATTTCCTCGCGCGACAATCCGCTGTACAAGGAACTCAAGCATCTGGCGGGCAGCTCGCAGGCACGCAAGAAGGCGGGCCAGACGCTGCTCGACGGCGTCCATCTGTGCCAGACCTACGTGGCCATGCGCGGCGCGCCCCAGCACTGCATCGTATCCGACAGTGCCCTGGCCAACCCGGAAGTGGCCGACATCGTGCAGCAGGTGGAGGCCGCGCGCGCCCACTGCACCGTCATGCCGGATGCGCTCTACAACGCCCTGAGCCAGGTGGAACACGGCGTGGGCATCATGTTTCTGATCGCCACCCCGGTGCTGGAATTGCCGGCGGCCCTCAGTCAAGGCGCCGTCCTGCTCGACAACCTGCAAGACCCCGGCAACGTCGGCTCCATCCTGCGCAGCGCCGCGGCGGCCGGCATCGCGCACGTGTACTGCAGCGCCGGCACCGCCTTTTGCTGGTCGCCCAAGGTGTTGCGCGCGGCCATGGGTGCGCACTTCGTGGTCGACATCCACGAAAACGTCGACCTGGCCAGTCTGATCAAGTCCGCAACCATTCCCGTGCTTGCCACGAGCGGATACGCAACACAGCGCGTGTATGACGTTGATTTGCGTCAATCGGTGGCTTGGTTGTTCGGTCATGAGGGGCAAGGAGTTGCAGACGATCTGCTAGGATTGGCCAGCAATCAAGTTGTCATTCCTCATCTCGGCCAGATCGAATCGCTCAATGTGGCTGCCTGCGCGGCAGTGTGCTTCTTTGAACAGGTGCGCCAGCAGCAGAGCCGGCTCCAGGACGGGTCTGACAACGCTTGATTTCGTGAAGGCTGGGCTTTCGTGGAGCGGCGATGGACATTGGACAGTTGCATTTTCTGGTGGCGGAAGGCGACAGCCGCGTGCGCAAATCCTTGTGCGAGGCGCTGCGCCAGCTGGGGTCCGGGCGCATCACTGAAGTGCCGGACGGGCATACGGCGCTGCGCTGCTTCCAGGATTCCTTCACGCCCGCCGTTGATATCGCCATCATCGACATCGCCCTGGCCGGCATGGACGGGCTGGAACTGCTGCGCAACCTGGCCGCCATGAATTGCCGGGCGCGCGTGATCATCGTGGGCCAGCTTGCCAACAACCTCCTGTTTTCGATCGAGACCATGGCCCAGGCGTATGGCATCGACCTGCTGGGTACACTCGGCAAACCCGTCAACGTGCAGGCGCTGAGCCAGCTGGTGCAGCATTACGCGCCGCCGGAGGCCCTGCTGGACCGGCCGGTGCCGCCCACCTTCACCTTTGCCGAGGTAGGCCATGCGCTGCAGGCGGGACAGTTCGAGCCTTACTTCCAGCCCAAGATCGCGCTCGACACCGGCCACGTGAAGGGACTGGAAGTGTTCGCCCGCTGGGTGCACCCGGTGCACGGCGAACTCGGTCCCGGTTCCTTCATCGACGCCCTGGAAGAAAACAGCCGGATTGATTTTCTCGACTGGTGCATGATCGAAAAATCGGTCGCATGCTGCCGCGACCTGCATGACCATGGCCTGCCCATTGAAGTGTCGATCAACGTGGCGCCGGAAACGCTGGCCCATCCCGCCTTTTTGCAGCAGATATCGGCGTGCCTGGAACGGCATCAGGTCGCGCCCATGTACCTCACGTTCGAGATGCCCGAGTCGTCGGTGCTCACGCATGACCCGAGCTTCCTGGAGCGGCTGGTGCGGCTGCGCATGATCGGCTACGGCCTGGCCATCGATGATTATGGGACCGGGCGCTCCAACCTGCAGCTGCTGGCGCGCGTGCCGTTCACGGAACTGAAAATTGACCGCACCTTCGTGGACGGCGCCTCGCGCCGCAGGGCGCTGGGAACGGTGCTCAGCTCCTGCCTGGGCCTGGCGCGCAGTCTGGACCGGGAGTCGTGCGCCGTGGGCGTGGAGACGCGCCAGGACTGGGACTTCCTGCAAGGGCTGGGCTGCACATACGCGCAAGGCTATCATATCGCGCGGCCCATGAAGGCGAGCGCCTTTCCCGGCTGGCTGCAGGAGTGGATGCAGTTTTTTGACTGATTATCTCGCTAGTGAGGCAGCGGACAGCACTATTGGATGGGCATTACGACGGTTTTTGGTGGTGGGGAATTACGGAGTTGTGTCCGTTATTGCCTGCGACACTTTCGGACAGAACCAGCGGTGATATTGCACCGCCTCCCGCTGCATTCAACTGCCGCGCCGGTTGACCTTCCTCGCCACCTGGCGCACGGGTGCTGGCGGCGCCGCTTGCTGAACGGCGACGGCGCGGTCGGGAAAGCGCGCAGCCAGGCCGGCACGGATACGCACCAGGTCTTCCTGCGCCAAGGCCGGTGTGGCCTCGATGGCCAGGACCAGGACCGGGCCACCTGCCTGAGTATCACCCGCGCCCGCGCCCGCGCCGTCCCCGCCGGCTTCGACCACTTGCCCATCGCGTGACCCGCTCACCCCGTCACCCACCGCAATGGTTTTGATGTCAGGATAGGCTGCCAGCAGTTCGCGGATCACTTGTGCCTGCAAGGAGCGCTGCAGGTTTGCCTTTGCCAATTCGATGCGCATGGCATTGAAGGCTTTGTCCTCTGCCGCTTCAGGCACGGCGCGATCGGCCTGCAGTTCGCGCCGCAACTGTTCCCGCAGCGCGATCACGTCCAGCTTTTCGCCCACGCTGCGGATTTGCAGCGTGGCCCGGACAAATCCCTTGCTTTGCAGGCGCTGCTGCAGCCGGGCCTGTTCGGCGGGCGAAACCGGGTTGCCGCCGATGACGATGGAAAGCCGGCGTTCCTTCAGCGACGTTTCTTTCGACAACACCAGCACGCCCCGCTGCCGTTCCAGTGCCGCGCTGACATCCCTGCTCGCGGCCAGGAACAGCTGGTCCTGCACCAGGCGATAAGCGAGAAAGCCGCTGGGCACGGTCAGCGTGAGCATGCACACGCCAATGGCAAGGTGCACGCGCAGCCGGCGGCGCGGGTCCGCTTCCTTGTGTTCCGGCAGGCGAAGCAGCTTGACGAACAGGTAGGTGGCCAGGGCAATGAAAAAGGCGTTGATCACGAACAGGTAGGCGGCGCCTGCGGCAAAATTCCAGTGGCCATTGGCCAGGCCGTATCCGACCGTGCACAGCGGCGGCATCAGAGCCGTTGCAATGGCAGCGCCTGGAATGATGGTCGAGACATCTCTGCGGGTGTGGGCAATGATTCCCGCACAGCCGCCAAAAAAGGCGATCAGCACGTCCCACAGGGTGGGCGAGGTGCGCGCCAGCAGTTCGGTGTGGGCTTCAGACAAAGGGCTCAGATAGAAGTACACGGTCGACGTGAACACGCTGAGCAGAACGAACACGCCCAGGCCGCGGCCCGCATTGCGGATCAGGTGTGAATCGCTGATGCCTGCGCCGTAGCCAATGGCCAGCAGCGGGCCCATCAGGGGCGAGATCAGCATGGCGCCGATCACCACGGCGGTCGAATTCACATTGAGGCCAACCGACGCAATCAGGATGGCAAAGAAAAGCACCCACAGGTTGGTGCCGCCGATTCGCGCGCCGCCGCGGATACTGCGGTCGATCACGTCACTTTCGTGTTGATCGTGCCGCAGGTCGAACCATTTTCTCAGGATTGCCCACATATCTTCATCTCACAGTGCAGCGCCGTGCACAGGTGGCGACGGCAACGCGGCAGTATATCAGCGCTCGTTGCCCACACTCATGTGCTCCGGTGCACCAATGTCAACAGGACATGCGCAATCTTGTGTTTGTGGTAACGTGTCGTGCCTTGGCTTTTGCCTTATCACTGTCTCGGCCCGCGCCGAGCTGTTACCCGGGATTCCTATGCTGAAACCAATTCTTGCAGTGGCATTCGCGTGTACAACGTTTTTTTCTTCCCCAGCCTGCCGGGCCCAGGACAGCGAAGGGTCTTCAGGGCTTGACTGTGGGCAAGGTCCGGTGCAGAAGACCTTTGGTGCCTCGCCCTGGCTCGTGTATGCCTGTTCCGACAATACCTCGGTGGTCGTGGTGAGTGCGCCGGACAGCCCCGGCAACCCGTTCTATTTCATGCTGTACTTGAAGGAGGGCGTGCGCTACGTGATGGGCAGAGGCACAGGGTCGCCTGCCGTCAGCGCCGCCGCGCACAAGGAAATCATCAGGCTGAACGAGGAAGAAATCGCCGCGCTGATCAATGCCGCCAATGCGGTACCCAGGGCGGCGCGATAACCCATTGGCAGGCCTGTAGCGGCGGCGCGGCGGCTCAATAATCGCGCCGGTCCGGCTTGATCTCCTGCAAGATGGTGGTCGCGATTTCCTCGATCGACTTGGTGGTCGACGACAGCCAGCGTATGCCTTCGCGCTTCATCATCAATTCTGCCTCGTTGACTTCATAGCGGCAGTTTTCGATGGATGCGTACTTGCTGCCGGCGCGACGCTCGTGGCGAATCTCCGACAAGCGTTCCGGCGTAATGCTCAGGCCGAAAATCTTGGCCCGAAATGGCGGCAGCGATGATGGCAGCTTGCCGCGCTCGAAATCGTCGGGGATGAGTGGGTAATTGGCAGCCTTGATCCCGTACTGCATCGCCAGATACAGGCTGGTAGGCGTCTTGCCCGAGCGCGAAACGCCTACCAGGATCACATCGGCCTGCGCCAGGTTCTTGTGCGACTGGCCATCGTCGTGCGCGAGCGAGAAGTTGATGGCTTCGATGCGGTTCTTGTATTCCTCACTGTCGACCACGTTATGCGAACGGCCGATGGTATGGGTCGACTTGACGCCCAGTTCCTGCTCCAGCGGCGCCACGAAAGTCTGGATCAGGTCCATGTGCATGCCGTGCGCCTTGCGGATCACGGCCGACAAATCGGGCTTGACGAGCGTGGAAAACACGATCGGATGCTGGTTGTCGACGGCGTAGGTTTCATTGATCTTGCGCGCGGCATCGTAGGCCTTTTCCAGCGTATCGATGAAGGGCAGGCGAATCTGGCGAAAGCGCAGATCGAACTGCGTCAATACGGCGTGGCCAAAGGTTTCCGCGGTAATGCCGGTGCCGTCCGACACAAAGAAAACGGTGCGGGCGGAGGTGGGAAGGGGCGGGCGCGGTTCTGTTGTCATATTTGTCCGGTCTGAGTCACATGCTGCCAATGTTTCAAGTGTTGTGCGCTGTAAATTTGCGCTTCACGCGGTAAAATGCGCTGATCCGTAACAATTGTGCTGCACCACACCAAGAATAACAAGAACAGTCAGCTAGCTACACGTAAAGATTTCTATCAATAGTAAGGGTGTAACCATGACAAGTTTGTCCAACGCAGCATACAAGGAGTCGAGCGCCGGCAGCACCGCAGGCAGCACGTATGTCGCCCCGTTCGAAGCCTTGCGCATGACCGATGTGGAATCGGTCGGCGGCAAGAACGCCTCGCTTGGCGAAATGATCAGCCAGCTGGCCGCGGCCGGCGTGCGCGTGCCCGGTGGCTTTGCCACCACGGCCGACGCCTTCCGCGATTTCCTGACCCATGGCGTCAATGGCGGCCCATCGCTGGCCGACCGCATCGCCACGCGCCTGGAAGGCCTCGATATTGACGACGTGCGTTCGCTGGCCGCCGCCGGCGCCGAGATTCGCCAGTGGATTGTCGAAACCCCGTTCCAGGAGCGCCTGGAGCAGGAGATTCGCGCGTTCTACGAGCGCCTGGTTGCCGATTCCGAGACCGAAATGTCGTTTGCCGTGCGCTCGTCCGCGACCGCCGAAGACTTGCCGGATGCATCGTTCGCAGGCCAGCAGGAGACCTTCCTGAACGTGGTCGGTATCGACAATATTCTGGAAGCGATGAAGCATGTGTTTGCGTCGCTGTACAACGACCGCGCCATCTCGTACCGCGTGCACAAGGGCTTTACCCACGCTGAAGTGGCACTGTCGGCCGGCGTGCAGCGCATGGTCCGTTCCGACCTGGGCGCGGCCGGCGTGATGTTTACGCTCGATACCGAGTCCGGCTTCAAGGATGTGGTGTTCGTCACTTCCAGCTACGGCCTGGGCGAAACGGTGGTGCAGGGCGCGGTCAATCCCGACGAATTCTACGTCCATAAGCCCATGCTGGAACAGGGCAAGTCGCCTGTCATCCGCCGCAATATCGGCTCCAAGCTGCTGAAGATGGAATTTACCGCGGAAGCGAAGGCTGGCCGCTCGGTGCGCACCGTCGATGTGCCGATTGAACTGCGCAACCGCTATTCGCTGACCGACGAAGAAGTGGTGGAACTGGCCAAGTACGCCGTCATCATCGAGAACCACTATGGCCGTCCTATGGACATCGAGTGGGGCAAGGATGGCCGCGACGGCAAGCTGTACATCCTGCAGGCGCGTCCGGAGACGGTCAAGTCGCAGCAGAAGTCGACCGACGCGCAGCAGCGCTTCAAGCTCAAGGGCACGGGCACGGTGCTGGTGTCGGGCCGCGCCATCGGCCAGAAGATTGGCGCCGGTCCCGTGCGCGTGATCAGCGACCCGTCGGAGATGGAGCGCGTGCAGCCGGGCGACGTGCTGGTGGCCGACATGACGGACCCCAACTGGGAACCGGTCATGAAGCGCGCTTCCGCCATTGTCACCAACCGCGGCGGCCGTACCTGCCACGCAGCGATCATCGCGCGTGAACTGGGCGTGCCCGCTGTCGTGGGCTGCGGCGACGCGACCGAGATCCTCAAGGACGGTACCTTCGTCACGGTATCTTGCGCCGAAGGCGACGAAGGCATGATCTATGACGGCCTGCTGGAAACGGAAGTGACGGAAACGGCGCGTGGCGAACTGCCCCCCATCGCCACCAAGATCATGATGAACGTCGGTAACCCGCAGCTGGCCTTCGACTTCCAGTCGATTCCCAACGGCGGCGTGGGCCTGGCCCGTCTTGAGTTCATCATCAACAACAACATCGGCGTGCATCCGAAAGCGATTCTGGAATATCCGAACATCGACGCTGACCTCAAGAAGGCAGTGGAATCGGTGGCACGCGGCCATGCTTCGCCAAAAGCCTTCTACATCGACAAGCTGGCCGAAGGCATCGCCACCATCGCCGCCGCCTTCTGGCCAAAGCCGGTGATCGTGCGCCTGTCGGACTTCAAGTCCAACGAATACAAGAAGCTGATCGGCGGTTCGCGCTACGAGCCGGATGAGGAAAACCCGATGCTGGGCTTCCGTGGCGCGGCGCGCTACCTGTCGGAAGACTTCGCGGAGTCGTTCGAGATGGAGTGCTCGGCCATGAAGCGCGTGCGCAACGACATGGGCCTGACCAACGTGGAGATCATGGTACCGTTCGTGCGTACCCTGGGCCAGGCAGAAAAGGTCGTGAACCTGCTGGCCAAGAATGGCCTCAAGCGTGGCGAGAACGGCCTGCGGCTGATCATGATGTGCGAAGTGCCATCGAACGCGATCCTGGCCAAGGAGTTCCTTGAACACTTTGACGGCTTTTCCATCGGTTCCAACGACCTGACCCAGCTCACCCTGGGCCTGGACCGCGACTCCGGCATGGCGCTGCTGGCAGCCGACTTTGACGAGCGCGATCCTGCCGTCAAGGCCATGCTGTCGATGGCAATCAAGGCTTGCCGCGAGCAGGGCAAGTACATCGGCATCTGCGGCCAGGGCCCTTCCGACCATCCTGACTTCGCGGCCTGGCTGATGGAGCAGGGTATCGAATCGATGTCGCTCAACCCTGACTCGGTGATCGACACCTGGCAGAAGCTGGCGGCCATGAAGTAAGCAGCGCAGTCTGTACTGACCAGCAAAAGGCCCGGCGCATGCGCCGGGCCTTTTGCATCATGCATCCCGACGCGCTTGACAGGGCCGGCAACTATCACCATCATCATGATAAGAAATGCAATTCGCCTTCGCGCTGCATGATTTTTGCAAGGGGCCGCAATGAGTGAATGGATGTTCTGGCTGGCGCTCGCAGGCGTGCTGGTGGTGTTTGAACTGTTCACCGGCACGTTCTATGTGCTGATGATCGCCATCGGCATTGCCGCCGGCGGGGTGGCGGCCATGATGGGCATGTCGCTGCCGGTCCAGTTCCTGGCCGCTGCCATCATTGGCCTGGCTGCCACCGGCATTTTGCATCGCAGCCGCTTTGGGCGCCCGCTCAAGTCCGATCCCGCACGCGACCCCAACATCAACCTCGACATCGGCCAGACCATCGAGGTGTCATCCTGGTCTGACGGCCACGCGCGCGTGCCTTACCGCGGCGCGCTGTGGGATGTGGACCTGGCGCCCGGCGCCATCGCGCAAGCGGGCACCTATCGTATCGTGGAAGTGCAGGGCAGCCGCCTGCTCGTGACCAACCAATAGCCACTCACTGAAAGGGCCACCATGGAACCGTTTGGCATCGTCACACTGATCCTGCTTGTCATCGCGCTGGTCTTCGTCTTCAAGACCATCAATGTCGTGCCCCAGCAGCACGCGTGGGTGGTCGAGCGTCTTGGCAAATACCACGCCACGCTGGCGCCGGGGCTGAACATCGTGATCCCCTTCATTGACCGCATCGCCTACAAGCATTCGCTCAAGGAGATCCCGCTCGACGTACCGCCCCAGGTCTGCATTACGCGCGATAACACGCAGCTGCAGGTGGACGGCATCCTGTACTTCCAGATCACCGATGCCATGCGCGCGTCCTACGGCTCGTCCAATTACCTGGCCGCGATCACCCAGCTGGCACAGACGACCCTGCGCTCGGTCATCGGCAAGATGGAGCTTGATAAAACCTTTGAAGAGCGCGAGCACATCAACACCCATATCGTCAACGCCATCGACGAGTCGGCCGCCAACTGGGGCGTCAAGGTGCTGCGCTACGAGATCAAGGACCTGACGCCGCCCGAGGCGATCCTGCATTCCATGCAGGCGCAGATCACGGCCGAGCGCGAAAAGCGCGCCCTCATCGCCGCCTCGGAAGGGCGCAAGCAGGAGCAGATCAATATTGCCACCGGCGAGCGCGAGGCGGCCATTGCCCGCTCCGAGGGCGAGAAGCAGGCATCGATCAACCGCGCCCAGGGCCAGGCGGCGGCGATCATTGCGCTGGCCGAGGCGAACGCCAATGCCCTGCGCCAGATCGCTGCAGCCATCGACGAGCCGGGCGGGCATGACGCGGTCAACCTCAAGGTGGCCGAGCAATATGTGAATGCCTTTGGCAACCTGGCCAAGACCAACAATGCCATCATCGTGCCGGCCAACCTGTCCGACATCAGCGGCCTGATTGCCAGCGCGATGACGATCGTGAAGACCCAAACAGCTGGCCCGGGTGTCGTCGTGAAACATCATTAAGCCTTGCCAAAGTATCCTGGCGTATAAATTGTCTTACTCAACCAATAACAAGGAGTAAGCAATGACACGCTGGCTGGCTGCAAACCGGGGCTTTGTCGCCTTTTTGATTCTGTTTGGCTTTTTCCGGACCGCGATTGCTGATTGGAATCCGATTCCGTCCGGTTCCATGCGGCCTGGCCTGCTGGAAGGGGATGTGGTCTTCGTTAACCGGCTCGCCTACAACGTCAAGCTGCCGCTGACGGACACCATCGTGGCGCGCACGGGCGAACCGCAGCGGGGCGATGTAGTGACGTTTTCCTCGCCGTCGGACGGCACCCGCACCATCAAACGCATCATCGCGCTGCCGGGCGACGTGCTGGAAATGCGCGATGAACGGTTGATCATGAACGGTGTTCCCGCCAGCTATGCGCTGGTGGAGGCGGTGAGCGAGCAGGCCGGCCAGGGTCACACCGTGGCCCAGCGCGTTGATGAAGTGCTGGGCACCCAGCGTCAGCGGATTCAGCTCATGCCTGCCATGCCCGCCCGGCGCGACTTTGGCCCGGTGGTGGTGCCCGCCGATCACTTCCTGGTTTTGGGAGACAACCGGGACAACAGCGCCGATTCCCGCTATTTTGGGTTCGTGCCGCGCAAGCTGTTGATCGGCCGGGCCGAGCGCATCCTGGTATCGGCCGACATCCATGGCAACTGGGCGCCGCGCGGCGAGCGCTTCGGCATGCCGCTGCACTAGTCAGGCGGCAGGTCCGTCCATGGGCGCAGGGTAGGTGTACGGACACGAGCCAGGGCAGGCTTGACCGCCAGGCAGCGCCAAAAAAGGCAGGGGCCAGCGAACATGCGGCTGTTTCGTTAGAATTCTGGTCCGGCGTCACGCATTTCGCGGTCCCGATGCTTCTTCAAGGACTGCAATGCAGCGTCTGCTTACCGTGATTCTCGCTTGCCTGGGCATGGTCGGTGCCCTGGCCATCGATACCTATCTGCCATCTTTCCACGCCATCGGGCGCGACTTTCAGGTCAGCCAGGTGGCGGTCCAGCAAAGCCTCAGCATCTTCCTGTTCACCTTTGCCTTCATGATGCTGTTTTACGGCACCTTGTCGGATTCTTTCGGGCGCCGCCCCGTCATTCTCACCGCGCTCGGCCTGTACACGGCCGCATCGATTGGCGCCGTGTTTGCGCCCAGCTACGGCTGGTTCCTGGCGTGCCGCGCGCTGCAGGGCCTCGCTGCCGGCGCCGGGTCGGTCATCGGCCAGGCCATCGTGCAGGACCGCTACGCGCACGACCAGCCGCAGGCGCAGAGAATCATGTCGCACATCATGATGGTGTTCGGCCTGGCCCCGGCCATTGCCCCGATCCTGGGCGGCTGGCTGCATGTCACCTTCGGCTGGCGCGCCACCTTCGTGTTCCTTGCCGTGTTTGGCGCCTTGTTAATGCTGGTGGTGATCAAAGCCCTGCCGGAAAGCTTGCCGCGCGAGCAGCGCCACGCCTTCCACGGTCTGGCCATCGCCCGCAATTACCTGAAAGTGCTGAAAAAGCCCCAGTTCCTGCTGATGTCGTGCGCGGTGGGCCTGGCCTTTGGCGGCCTGTCGCTGTATATCGGTTCGGCCGCCAACTTCATCATGGTCATCCTGCACTTGCCGGAAACGGCATTTGGCTGGCTGTTCATCCCCATGATCGGCGGCATGACGATCGGCTCGGCGTGGGGCGGCAGGGCGGCAGCGCGCATGGCGCCGCGCAGCATGATGTGGCTGGGCTTTGCCATCATGGGCACGGCCGGGGTGATCAACGTTGCCTACAACTATATTTTCGCGGCAGAAGTGCCATGGGTGGTGTTGCCACTGGCAATCTACACCTTTGGCCTGGCAGTGGCCTTGCCGCCCATTCAAGTGGCGGCCTTAATGCTGTTTCCCGACAACCGGGGCCTGGCCGCCTCGATGCTGTCATTCATCCAGATGATGCTGTTTGCCCTGGTGTCCGGGCTGGTGGCGCCCCTGCTGTTTGACAGCGCCTTCAAGCTGGCCTGCGGGGTGCTGGCCAGCGTGGTGGCCGGCTTTGCGTGCTGGCGCCTGAGCCTGCTCCTGGCCAGCCCGGCTGGCGTGCCGGTGCCGGGCGACAGGCGCGCCTAGCGCGAATGCGTCTTCATGGCGGCAGCGACTTCCCGCTTGCCGTCGCGCTCTTTTTCGGTGGCGCGCTTGTCGTGCTGCTTCTTGCCCTTGGCCAGGCCGATTTCGCACTTCACGCGCCCACCCTTGTAATGCAGGTTGAGGGGCACCAGGGTATAGCCCGAGCGCTCGACCTTGCCGATCAGCTTATCCATTTCCGAGCGGTGCAGCAGCAGCTTGCGCGTGCGCACCGCTTCCGGGTGGGTGAAGGAGGAGGCCGTGGCAAGGGCGCTGATGTGGGCGCCGAACAGGAACAGCTCGTCCCCGCGCACGACCACGTACGCTTCCTTGATTTGCACCCGCGAGTCGCGGATGGCTTTGACTTCCCACCCCTCCAGCACGACGCCCGCTTCGTAGCGGTCCTCGATGAAGTAGTCGTGAAAGGCTTTTCTGTTGTCAACAATGCTCATGAAATGGCTAAAATATGTGGTTCAGTTAAACTACTGGCAAAAGAGCGATTCCAACATCATAGCAAACGGTTGATTAATGGCAGTAGTGCACAAAACAGTATTTCTCGGTTATAGCGCCGAGCAAATGTTCGACCTGGTGGCCAAGGTCGAGGATTATCCGAAATTCCTTCCCTGGTGCGGCGGGGTGAAAGTGCTTGAGCGCACTGACGATACGCTGGTTGCCTGCCTTGCCATCCATTTCCATGGCGTCAAGCAGAGCTTCACCACGCGCAATCACAATACCCGGCCCACGCAAATGAAAATGAAGCTGGTCGACGGCCCTTTCAAGACCATGGATGGCACCTGGACCTTCAAGGCGCTGCGCGCCGACGCCTGCAAGGTGCAGTTTGACCTGCACTACGAATTTTCCAGCATGATCCTCGAGCAGCTGATCGGCCCCGTATTTGGCGTGATCGCCAACAGCATGGTCGATTCCTTCTGCAAACGCGCGGAAACCGTGTATGGCTGAGATGCTCCAGGTCCAGGTCTGCTACGCCACGCCGCTGCGCGAAGTGCTGCGCGCGCTGTCGGTGGCGCAGGGCACCACGATTGCGCAGGCCATCGCGGCCAGCGGCATCCTGCACGATATTCCCGGGATTGATCTGGCGGTGCAGCCGGTGGGGCTGTATGGCAAGAAGCGGCCGCTTGACACGGTGCTGCGCGCGCACGACCGCATTGAAATTTACCGCGCCCTGGTGGCCGACCCCAAGGATTCGCGCCGCCGCAGGGCGGAAAAAAAGGCCGCGTGAGCGGCCCCTGTCTGTTTGCGCTTACTGGCAGTTTGCGGCAAGGAAGCGTGCAGTTTCCTTCATGTTGTCGGCCCGTTCCTTGTCGGACATGAATTCGGAGCGGCCCGCGCCGTTGCGGATGCGGATGCCGGAGTCGAGCTTGGCCTTGTTTTCCTGGGCCGCGCGGCAGGCATTGGCCTTGCTGTCGCTGGCCGCCGCCGCATCGGCCAGTTTCTTGTCCTGCACCGCCTTGTCGGCCTGGCGCTTGCGGTAATCCGCCTCGCGCTCGGCCAGGGTCAGCCCCTTGGTGGGCGCCGGCGCCGGGGCTGCGCTGGCGAGGGCCTCCTGCGCGGCAGCTTCGGCCTCCTTGGCCGCCGGGTCCTCGACCACGGCATTCATGGGCGCCCTGAGAATGTTCTTGGCCGGAATGGATGCCGGTGGCGGACGGTCCGACACTTGCTTGAGGCCCTTGGCATCGACCCACATCCATTGCGCCGGGGCGGCGCCGGCCGCGGCCAGCAGCGCTGCTGCAAGGGCACATTGTAAAGAACGCATCATGGTCGCCTTCGCCATCAAAATCTTTCCGTAGGTAATCTAATTGGTGATTTAACCGTGAAATGACGAGGCGGTCAACGTGTTCAATCGAATTGCGGCCATTTTGAGGCCCTGAGGCGACGGCATGGTGGAACTTCTGTATAATTCGCTTTTGCGCCAATAGGAAAATGCTATGCGTCTACTCCAAAAAGCACTCACGTTCGATGATGTGCTGCTCGTCCCCGCTTATTCGAACATCCTGCCTGCCAACACTTCCCTCAAGACTCGCCTGACCCGCAACATCGCCTTGAACATTCCGCTGCTGTCGGCAGCCATGGACACGGTGACGGAAGCGCGGCTTGCCATCGCCATGGCGCAGGAAGGCGGCATCGGCATTATCCACAAAAATCTCTCGCCCAAGGACCAGGCGCGTGAAGTGGCGCGGGTAAAGCGATTCGAGGCAGGCGTGCTGCGCGACCCGATCACGATTCCGCCGGACATGAAGATCCGCGATGTGATCAAGCTGACCGAGCAATATGGCATCAGCGGTTTTCCTGTGGTGGAAGGCAAGTCGGTGGTGGGCATCATCACCAACCGCGACCTGCGCTTTGAAGAGGAACTGGACGCCGAGGCGCGCGCCAAGATGACCCCGCGCGAAAAGCTGGTGTTCGTCAAGGAAGATGCTGATCCAATCGAAGCGAAGCGCCTGATGAACAAGCATCGTCTCGAGCGCGTGCTGGTCGTCAATGACGACTTTGAATTGCGCGGCCTGATCACGGTCAAGGATATCCAGAAGTCGCACGAGCACCCGTTCGCCTCCAAGGATGCCCAGGGCAAGCTGCTGGTGGGCGCTGCCGTTGGCGTGAGCCAGCGCGATGAAGAGCGCATCGATCTGCTGGTGGCAGCCGGTGTGGATGTGCTGGTGGTGGACACGGCACACGGCCATTCGCAAGGCATTCTCGACCGCGTGAAATGGATCAAGACCAAGTACCCGCAGGTGGACGTCATTGGCGGCAATATCGCCACGGCTGCCGCCGCACTGGCCCTGGTGGAATATGGCGCCGACGCGGTCAAGGTGGGCATCGGCCCCGGTTCCATCTGCACCACCCGCATCGTTGCCGGCGTGGGCGTGCCGCAGATTACCGCCATTTCGAATGTGGCCGAGGCGCTGGCCGGCACCGGTGTGCCATGCATTGCCGATGGCGGCATCCGCTTTTCGGGCGATATTTCCAAGGCCCTCGCGGCTGGCGCATCGACCGTCATGATGGGCAGCATGTTTGCCGGCACTGAAGAAGCGCCCGGCGAAGTGATCCTGTACCAGGGACGCAGCTACAAATCCTACCGCGGCATGGGTTCGTTGGGCGCCATGGCGGACGGGTCGGCCGACCGCTACTTCCAGGAAGCCGGTGCCAAGGCTGACAAGTTCGTGCCCGAAGGTATTGAAGGCCGCGTTGCCTACAAGGGCAGCGTGCTGGCCATCATTTACCAGCTGGTGGGCGGCGTGCGCCAGTCCATGGGTTACTGTGGCTGCGCGTCCATTGACGAGCTGCGCGAAAAGGCCGAGTTTGTGGAAATCACCTCGGCCGGCATGCGCGAATCGCACGTCCACGACGTGCAGATCACCAAGGAAGCGCCGAACTACCGTTCCGAGTAAGCAGCAGGACCGGCGCGGCGGCCAGTTCGCCGCGCTGCGGTTTTGCCGTGCCCCTTCCGCTTTACCTCTTCAGATACTTTTATAGCGCGCCTCCATGCATTCAAAAATCCTCATCCTCGATTTCGGTTCCCAGGTCACCCAGCTCATCGCCCGCCGCGTGCGCGATGCCGGCGTCTTTTCGGAAGTGTTTCCGTATGACGTCAGTGACGAGTTCGTGCGCAACTATGGCGCTGCCGGCGTCATCCTGTCGGGCAGCCACAATTCCACGCTGGACGGCGAGTCGCCGCGCGCGCCGCAGGCCGTGTTTGAACTGGGTGTGCCGGTACTGGGAATTTGCTATGGCATGCAAACCATGGCGGCCCAGCTTGGCGGCAAGGTCGAGAATGGCGCCGTGCGCGAATTCGGCTACGCCGAAGTGCGGGCGCGCGGCCATACGGCGCTGCTCAAGGGTATCAACGATTTCGTGACCAGCGAAGGCCATGGCATGCTCAAGGTGTGGATGAGCCACGGCGACAAGGTGCTGGACATGCCGCCCGGCTTCAAACTCATGGGCGACACGCCAAGCTGCCCGGTGGCGGCCATGGCCGACGAAGCGCGCCGCTTCTATGCCGTGCAGTTCCATCCGGAAGTGACCCATACGAGCCAGGGCAAGGCCATCCTGGGGCGCTTCGTGCATGAAATCTGTGGCTGCAAGTCCGAGTGGAACATGCCGGACTACATTTCCGAAGCAGTTGCCAAGATCCGCCAGCAGGTCGGCAGCGACGACGTGATCCTGGGCTTGTCGGGCGGGGTCGATTCGAGCGTGGCGGCGGCCCTGATTCACCGCGCCATCGGCGACCAGCTCACCTGCGTATTCGTCGACCATGGCCTGTTGCGCCTGGACGAAGGCAAGATGGTGATGGACATGTTTGCCAAGAACCTGGGCGTGAAGGTGCTGCGCGTCGATGCGGAAGACCAGTTCATGGGACACCTGGCCGGCGTGGCCGATCCGGAAGCCAAGCGCAAGATCATCGGGCGCGAGTTCGTGGAAGTGTTCCAGGTCGAGGCGGGCAAGCTCTCCAATGCCAAGTGGCTGGCGCAGGGCACCATTTATCCGGACGTGATTGAAAGCGCCGGCAAGGGCAAGAAGGGCCAGACCATCAAGAGCCATCACAATGTGGGCGGCCTGCCGGAAACGCTCAACCTCAAGCTGCTGGAGCCGCTGCGCGAACTGTTCAAGGATGAAGTGCGCAAGCTGGGCGTGGCACTCGGTTTGCCGCACGACATGGTGTACCGTCATCCATTCCCGGGTCCCGGCCTGGGCGTACGCATCTTGGGCGAAGTGCGCAAGGACTTTGCCGACCTGCTGCGCCGTGCCGATGCCATTTTCATTGAAGAGCTGCGCAATACGCCGTGCGAACTGCCGGCGCTGGAAAGCATCGATGCCGGCGAAGCGCCGCGTAACTGGTATGAAGCGACCAGCCAGGCGTTTGCCGTCTTCCTGCCGGTGAAGTCGGTGGGTGTGATGGGCGATGGCCGCACCTACGAATACGTGGTGGCCCTGCGCGCGGTGCAGACGCTGGACTTCATGACGGCGCAGTGGGCGCATTTGCCGCACAGCCTGCTCGGCAAGGTGTCGAACCGCATCATTAACGAAGTACGCGGCATCAATCGCGTGGTGTACGATATTTCGGGCAAGCCGCCGGCGACCATCGAATGGGAGTGATGCACCAGCCGGCAAGTGTCGGCATCTGCATCAGCCAACAAAAAAGCCCGTGACTCACGGGCTTTCTTGTTGGGGCTGCCATTTGTTGTGGTGGCATTCGAGGAGAAAACAGCACCCCGGTTGCCCGCCGGCGCTGCCTTGTACGCCGCGCGGCGCTGCTTAGTCGAGTTCCTTGACCACCATCGACAGGCATGCGGCGATCAGCATGGACACGCCCGCCAGGATCAGCATCATGATCGCCTGGCCTTCAAAGAAGCGGGTCAGGAAGTAGCCCAGGGTCAGGCCGGACACCAGCTGCGGGATGACGATCGACATGTTGAACATGCCCATGAACATGCCCATCTTGTGGGCTGGCGTGGCGCAGGCCAGGATGGCGTAGGGCATCGACAGGGTGCTGGCCCAGGCCAGGCCAATGCCGATGAAGGGCAGCACCAGCATCGCAGGCGAGCTGACGAAATAGATCGAGATAAAGCTCATGCCGCCCACGGCGAGCGCCACTGCATGGGCTGCCTTGCGGCTGGTCTTGCGTGCGATCACCGGCAGCAGGAAGGCAAAGGCAATCGAGGCCGCATTGTAGACAGCGCTGCACACGCCCCACCAGTCGGCGCCTTCATTGAAGAGGGCGGAAGTGGTGTCGGTGGTGCCGTAGATGTGCTGCGTAATGGCGGCGGTGGCATAGGTCCACATGGAAAACCAGGTGAACCAGGTAAAGAATTGCACCAGCGAGAGCTGCTGCATGATCTTTGGCATGTGGCGGTAGTCGCTGAAGAAGCTGGCGATGCCGCTCTTGCCCTGTTCGATCGGTTCGGCTTCCGGATGGTATTGGCGCACTTGTTCCGGCGAATATTCCTTGGTGCGAAACACGGTCCAGGCAACGGCGCCGAAAAAGGCGGCAGCGCCCAGGTAGAAAGCCAGCGTCACGGACGGTGGCGCTTCGCCGGCCGGCCCCGTGTTGGACACGCCAAAGGCGTGGGTCAGGATATAGGGCAGGGCCGACGCGACAACGGCGCCAATGCCGATGAAGAAGGTCTGGAATGCATACCCCTTGGTGACCTGTTCTTTCGGGAGCAAGTCGCCCACGAAGGCGCGAAACGGTTCCATGGCCACATTGATGGCCACGTCCAGGATCAGCAGCAGGGCAGCGGCCACCCACAGCGCCGTGGCGTTGGGCATGCCGCACAGTGCCAGCGAGGCAAACAGCGCCCCCAGGATGAAGTAGGGACGGCGCCGGCCCCAGCGGCCCCAGGTGCGGTCGCTCATGTAGCCAATGATGGGCTGCACCAGCAGGCCCGCCAGAGGCGCGGCAATCATGAGGTAGCCAATCTTGTCGAGCTCCGCACCCATGGTCTGGAAGATGCGGGGGACGTTGGCCTGCTGCAAGGCGAAACCGAACTGGATGCCGAGGAAGCCGAAGCTCATGTTCCAGATTTGCCAGAACGAGAGTGCTGGCTTTTTGACTGGCGTAATCTTGTGCCCGACGTCGGCAACTTTAAGTGGGGTCTGCATGTCTCGTTCCGAAAGGTTCAAATTGCTCGGTTATTGTAAGGGTAATGTAGTAAAGATACTCGATCCGCCAACTTATATCAAGCAATGTCCACACGGCCATGTCCAACCGTTGTAAGCGGAGCGGGCGCGGTGGCCACGAATCTACGTCTTAAAAAGTAGCTTAACTACAGAGGCAATGTAACATTCGCGTCAAGCACGCATCTTTCAGGCCGCCCCGCGCGCGTCCACCTGCAGCGTGAAGCGATTCTTGCCCGTTGCCTTGGAGCGATACATGGCTTCGTCGGCACTGAGGATGAGGTCGGCGCTGTTGCTCGCTGAATATGGATAGAGGGCGATGCCGATGCTGGCAAACACCGCTACCTCACCGCAGCTGGTCACGACCGGCGCCGACAGTTCCGCGATCAGCCGCTTGGCCAGCGTTTCGGCGCCGTGGGCGTCGGTGTCGCTCAGGGCGATGACAAATTCGTCGCCCCCCAGGCGGGCGGCGCAGTCGGAGGCGCGCACCATGTCCTTCATGCGGGTGGCGCTGGCGGCCAGCAGTTCGTCGCCGGCCAGGTGCCCGAGCGAGTCGTTGATGGCCTTGAAGCCATCGAGGTCGATGTACAGAAGGGCCACGGAGCTTTCCGTGCGCCTGGCAAAGTTGATCTGGAAGTCGAGGATTTCGATCAGCAAGTTGCGGTTGGCCAGGCCCGTCAGGGGATCGTGCTGGGCCTGGTGCCGTGTAAGCCGCAACACTTGCGAGGCCTGGGCCAATGATTGCGACAAGGTATTGAGTTCGATGATGGGGCCGGTAGTTGGCGCGAACGTTTCCCACGCCGACAGGCGGTCGGCCTGGGGCACCAGCTCGGCCACGGCCTGGCGAATGCGCGACGAGAGCACGCGTGCGGCCAGTACGCCAAACACCAGCACCACCAGCACCCCGGCGATGGCAAGCAGGATCTGCAGCCGCAGCTGAGCCACCAGTGCCGCCTTGGGCGCACCAATGGCCACGGTCCAGCCGGACACGGGCGACAAGGTGTAGGCGGCAATGACATGGATGCCTTCGCGCGTGACGCCTTCAAGCACGCCTTCCGGGGCGCGCGACAGTGCCGCCATGAGGTCGGCCGATCCCTTCTGCCCATTGAAGCGCGCGTGCTCCCGGCTGCGTGCAATGAACAGGCCGTCGCGGTCATGCACCGACACGATCCAGCTGGCCGGCATCAGCTTGCCGTCGCGCAGGAGAGTGGCGAGCTTGTCCACGTCCAGCGAGGCAAACAGGGCGTAGTGCACCTTTCCCGCCGCGTCGCTGACAGGCACGCCCACCGACACCATGCGGCGGCCGGTGAGGGTGCCGGTAAAGATGCCGGAAATACGCGGCTGGCCGCTGGACATGATGGCCTTGACCAGTGCCACATTGCCGGACATGGGCAGTTTGCCGGGGGCGGGCGCGCGCGTGCTCATCAAGAGGCGGCCATGCGGGTCAGTCATGTACACATCGCGCGCCGAGGGCAGGGTGGCCAGCACCTTGACGGCCTGGCGCTGGAATGCTGGCAGGGTGGCCGCACCGATGGCGCTGGAGTGGCGCAAGGTATGCAAACTGCCAATGACCATCGCGACTTCCCGGTCGATGATGGCAGACACTGCGCGCGCCGCGCTCGACTCCTGTTCCAGCAGCCGGTCGTACGCGCGGTCGTACTGGTGCCACAGGGCCAGAACGGCGACGACAACGGCAGGAATTGTGCAGGCGGCCACGAGGAGCCAGAGGGCAGTGCGCAGGTGAATGGCGTGGCTGAAATATCGCATGCGGCAAGGATAGTGCAGGCTGACCATTCCGCCTAGAATTTTCCCGCGCCAGGGGCCGGTGCAGGCGCGCACCGGGCGTGCAGCGTGGTTATTTTGGCAGGCGGGCCACCTTCAGGGCACATGTCACACGCTGAACTAATTGGCAGCGTCCCTGTCTAGACATGGTCAGTTACTGGCACAGGTGGCTTGCCGTCACGCTGCTGCCATGCAGTCCTCTTGCGCCGGCATACCGGCGTTCCGTGTTCAACCCCGGTTCCCGCCACTGTGCGCCCTGCAACGGCGCAGCGCCGCATATGTGCCCGTGAGCCTGCCAAGGAACAACCTTATGAACAAACCAAGTCTTGTCATGCTGTCCAGTGCCATTTTCCTGTCCGCCTGCGGGAGTAACAGCGAACCGCCATCGCGCGCCGCTGTCGCGCCGTCCCCGGCGCCGGCCCTGCCGCCTACGGCAAACGCAGCGGCGCCGCCCGCGCTACCCGACCCCGGTGCGGCTGACCCACCTGCCGACGCGCCCTTCGTGGCAAGCCCCATGGCGCTGCCGGAAGAGGGGGCGGCCCCCGACACCGCGCCGGACACCGAGGCGCCCCAGGCCACGTCGGCCGACGAATTCGCCGTGGCCGCTTATGTTCCGGCCGACGGCCCGCTTGTGGCTGCCGCCGTCCCGGGCGAAGGTCTGGAGGCACTGGCCGGCCCCGGGCGGCCCAGGCTGTACGTCTCGCCCAAGGGGGCCGATGCCAACCCGGGTACCCAGGAGCGCCCCTTCAGGTCGCTTGCCAGGGCCGCGCGCACGGTGCGCCCCGGCACGCTGGTGCTGGTGGCGCCGGGAAGCTATAGCGGCGGCCTGCGCAGCGCGATCAGCGGCAGCGCCGGCGCCAGGATCACCTTCCTGTCCACGCAAAAGTGGGGTGCGCGCATCACTGCGCCGCGCAATTCGCCCAGCAAGACGGCCTGGGATAACCGTGGCAGCCATGTCGATATCGTCGGCTTCGAGATAGACGGCCGGGCATACCAGGGCGGCGTGCCCTGGACGCACGGCATTTACAGCGGCGGCTCCTTTGTCGCCATCCGCCACAACCGGGTTCATCACATTGCGCAACAGTCGCCATGCAATCGCGGGGGCGGCGCGGCCATTGGCGTGGACAGCTATTTCGGCGGCGTCAGTGCCGACGTCATCGCCAACCTGGTCCATGACATCGGCCCGGCCGGTTGCCGCTTCGTGCAGGGCATCTATGTCAGCACCTCGGCCCGGGTGAAGAACAATGTGATCTACCGCGTGGCCGAAGGTGGCATCCATCTTTGGCACGATGCCAACAATGTCATCATCACCAACAATACGGTGACCGCCTCGAACACGGGCATCATCGTCGGCGGCGGCAATTTTTATCATCGCCACGCGGGCAACGACCATACGGCTGTGTACAGCAATATGGTGTATGACAATCGGATGGGCATTTCCGAGCAGGGCAAGACTGGACGCCATAATACTTACCGGAACAACCTCGTCTATAACAACAGCCGCTACAACTGGCAGCTCAAGAACGGCCTGCGTCACGCCGGAACGGTCACGGCGCCGCCGCGCCTGCTCGGTTCGGTACGTGACAGCAGCCCCAACCTGCGTCCGGCACCGGGCTCGCCTGCAATCGGCATGGCCTTGCCCCTGCACGCGGAAAGCACCGATTTTGCAGGCCGCCCGCGCAATGCGCAGGCCGGATTTGATATCGGTGCGTATCAGCATTGATACAGGCAGCCGGGCGCGCCGTCAAAAGGCATTGCACTTGAATAAATAAATCTGTACATTCCCGCTATTCGTTCCCGCGCGCCGTGCAGCCATGGCGTGCGGTCTTTCAAAAGTGCAAACTAAGGAATCACCCCGTGGCCACATCGAATTTCTTCCAGAAGCCTGTTCCGCTCAATCGCGAGCATCACCGCGGCATCAAGCTTGACGGCAGCGTCGCCAATTTTTCTTTTGCCGCCAGCACCAGCTCGATGATGATCGCAGCGGCGGAGCTGGAAGAAGCAGCATTGACCTATCCGGTCGTGTTTGTCGGCGCCGACGGCTCGCCGACCGCATTGACGGCGCTGATGGGCATCAACCAGGATGAAAACCTGTTTGTCAACGACGGGCGCTGGGAAGAAGGCTGCTACCTGCCTGTATTCGTGCGCCGCTATCCCTTCGTGTTTGCCGAAGGCGGGCCGGATGAGCAGCTGACGGTGTGCGTGGACGAAGCCCACCCGGGCTTGAACAAGGAAACGGGCGAACTGCTGTTGACCGACAAGGGCGAGCCGACGGAATTCATGCAAAGCGCTATCGATTTCCTGGGCAACTGCCATAGCGAAATGGACCGCACCAAGATGTTTGCCCAGCGCATGCACGAACTGGGCTTGCTGGTGGAGCGCAATATCGAAATCACTCGCGATGGCGCCAACTTCCGCCTGGAAGGCTTTTTCGTGATCGATCGCGAAAAGCTCGCCGCTGTCGACGACACCGTTGCCCTGGAATTGTTCCGCACGGGTGCCATGGGTTTGATCTCGGCGCACCTGGTGTCGCTCAACAACGTCAATCGCCTGGCCTATCGCCTCGACCGGCGCCTGGCCGCCCAGGCTGCCGCAGCCCCGGCAAGCGCTGCCTGATCACGCCGCCATGCCGTCACAAGGCCCGCCGCGTGCGGGCTTTTTCAATGGTTCAGCGCATTGAAGCGGTCTGGGCCTTGGTGCCCGAACGGGCCGCGGGGCGGCGGCGCTTGCGTACCGCGGCCGGGGCCGGTTGCTGCAGGCGCTGCTGCAATAGCGCCACCACAGCCGCTTCCTCCGGCTTGAGTGCGTGCAGATCTTCGACCAGTTCGCGCTCGGTGCGCAGGCGCAGCGCTTCCATGATGGTGCCGTCCAGGTAGGATTCAATGACCGCCGGATGGACATAGCACTTGCGGCAGATGGAGGGGGTATTGCCGAGCCGCTCAGCCACCGCTTCGATGGCACGCACGATGTTTTTCTTGGCCTGGGTCTCGGAATCGAATTTCTCAAATTCGTGCAGGGCGAGGGCGGCCAGTACCGTGCCCGACCAGGTACGAAAATCCTTGGCCGTGTAATCCTCGCCCGTGATCTCGCGCAGGTAGTCATTGACGTCGGCCGAATCGATCGTGTGGCGCTCGCCGTCGCCGTCCACGTACTGGAACAATTCCTGTCCCGGCAAATCGCGCACGCGGGCAATGATCCTCGCCAGGCGCTTGTCCTCGACCCGGATTTCGTGGAAGACCCCGCTCTTGCCACGGAAGCGGAACTGCACCTGCCTGCCATCGACCTTGACATGGCGGTTGCGCAGCGTGGTCAGGCCAAAGGACTTGTTGGTGCGCGCATATTCTTCATTCCCGATCCGCATCATCGTCGCTTGCAGCAGATAAACGATCGTGGCCAGGACTTTTTCGCGCGGCAGGCCCGGCAGGCGCAGGCCGGCGTCCACCCGGCACCGGATGGCGGGCAGGGCCTTTCCGAAAGAAATCATGCGTTCGTACTTGACCTCGTCACGCGAGCTGCGCCATTTGGGATGGTAGCGGTACTGCTTGCGCTGCCTGGCGTCGCGCCCGGTGGCTTGCAGGTGGCCATTGTCACTCTTGCAGATCCAGACCTCGGTCCAGGCAGGGGGAATGGCGAGCGACTTGATGCGCGCCAGCGTGGCCTCGTCCGTCACCGGCTTGCCGTCGGGATCGAGGTAGCGAAAGCCGCTGCCCGCGCTTTGACGGGTGATGCCGGGCTTGTCATCGCTGACATGGCGCAATCCTGCTGAGCGGGCCGCGGCAACGGCCTCGGCAGGAGAAGTCAATGCCGGGGCCGGCTGGGAAGAGTCGTCGCGTTTCATGGTTGGCGTGATCGGAGAGGCAGTCAATGTGATGACGCGATACTACTCTCCCCGGACCCCCAGCTCTGTTGCGCCACGCACATTCAGTCCGGACAGGCGGCGGGGGCACCGGAATAAGTGCCGTTATTGTAGCTGTCGAGGATGCGGGCCCACTCTTTCTGCGTCTGGCAGGATGCGCCGCCACAGTCGGCAATCTGGGCGCCGCTGTTGAAGTAAGCCGTTGCCTGGTCAATGACGGTTTGCACGGCGGCCGGCACCGAAGCGCCTGCCGCGCGGTTCAGGACCGCGGCAATGTATTGATGGGCCAGGATCAGGTAGCCATTGCCACCTGCCGGCGGCGTGTCCAGGATGTCTTGCCAGGTGAGGGTACTGCGGAAGAAAGTGGTATCGCGCGCGTAGGGCGCAGGCCAGGCAAGCGCAGGCTTGTTGCCCCAGTAACCCTGGGTCCGCACGCATCCCGTGGGCTTGGGGCAGCATGTGCCCGACTGCACGTCCGGCGCGCTGCCGGGCTGCTTGATTCCCTCCTGGGCAAGGGGCAGGGATGGCGCGGCCAGCGCCCCCGACGGGTGCAGCACTGCCAGCGGCAGCGCCATGGCGCCATTGATGAGCAAGAGTTTGCAGGCGGCAGTCAGCTTCATGGTGTTCTCCAAAGAGGATCAATCGTCTGAACGATCATGTCCTCCTTGGCGAACTGTGCTGTTGTGGCAGCGCAGACGGCATGGCTGCCGTCGGAGGAGCTTATTGCAGCGACGCCATGCGCTGTCCGCGCATGGTTTCTTCTACCTGCAGGTTGACGCGGGCCGCGCGCAGGGTTTGCGTGTCGAGCGACAGGCCGCGGGTGACCTTGCTCTTCCTGGCCAGATTGACGTAGCGTGCGGCAATGCGCGGCAGCGTGAAGCGTTCAACCGGGACCTCACGCGCGGCCAGGGTCGTGACCACCGGCTCCACCGGCTCCGCAGCCTCGTCGGGGGTCTTGATGACCTTGGCCACAACGGTCCCGTCCGGACATGCATCGTCGGTCAGGGTGACATGGCCTTCTGCGGTGACGCATTTGCGGATTTCGCCGGCATGGGCGCCGGCGGCGCAGATGAAGCTGGCGGCAAGCAGGGCGCGTGCTATTGCTGAGTTGATCATGATGTTGCTCCTTGATTCTGATTGCCTTCATTGTCGGCATCGGGAGCGTCCACCTCTGTTCGGTACTACACAGTAGTCTTTTAATATCATTTTTGCGGACACATCGTTGCCTGGCAGGCATCCGGCTTGAATTTGCCATTGGATATTTGTTTTCACGCCACGCTTGTATGCGTGCCGGGTAAGCCTGCTTCGCCTTGCGACCGAGCCTTTGCATTTCCTGCCACTGTTAGTTACATTTCAATCATCAGTCTCAGGTGTTCGATCATGCACATACGCACGTATCTCTACATGATGGCTGCGGCAATTTTGTTGCCGGTCATTGTGCTGTCCGGTGTGGCGCTGCGCATGTTGCAGCAGGCCGAACGCGACGCTGCGCTCGGCGCGCTGGCCGAGACCGCCAACAGCTTCGCCCTGCTGGTGGACAGTGAACTGTACAGCGCCGAAGCGTCGCTGCGGGTGCTGGCAGCGTCGCCCTCGCTGGCGCGCGGCGATTACGCGGCGCTGCGTGTCCAGGCCACCGCTGCCGGGCCGGGCCGGCACGAGTGGCTGGTGCTGCTCGATGCCAGTGGCCATGAGCTGCTCAGTACCGCGCGGGCACCGGGCAGGCCCAAGGTGCCGCTGGCCGACGCGGCAGCAATGCGCGCCCCACTGGCGCAAGGCAAGACAGTGGTGTCCAACCTGGCCCGGTCGGCGCCGGACAAGCTCGTCTCCGCCGTCAACGTCCCCGTGCGTCTGCCTGACGGGCGCGCTTACATCCTCTCGCACGCCTTTGCCAGCGAGCATTTCATGTCCTTGATGCAGGAAATCCGCGCCCCCCAGGGCTGGCTGATGGGCATCATTGATGCCAACGGCAATTTTGTCGCGCGCAACGTCGATGCCCGCAACCGGCTGGGCACCCAGGCCCGGCCAGAACTGGTGGCGGCCATGCGCGCCACCGCGCGCGGCCGCATCCGCCACCGTGCGCTGGAAGGAACCGAGGTCTACAGCGTGTTCGGCCGTTCCTCCATGTCCGGCTGGTCGGTGGCCGTGGCCGCGCCCGTGGCGCTGATCGACCGCTCGGCGCGCAACGCCACCCTGGTGGCAGCAGGTGGCCTGCTGGCAGCGCTCCTGTGCGCCTTCGTCGTCACTGCCCTGTTCGGGCGCCAGCATGTGCGCTCCATCCAGCGCGCCATGCATGCCGCGCGGGGCCTGGGAAATGGCATTCCGCCCGCGCCCACCCATTCGCGGGTGGTGGAAGTGGACCAGCTGCACCAGGCCCTGCACGCGGCCGGTGAGCAATTGCTGCAGGCCCACGCTTACCGCAAGCACGCCGAAACCGAGCGCCAGAGCCTGCTTGAAGGGGAGCAAAAGGCACGCGTGATGGCAGAGCAGCAAAATAGTGCCAAGGACCAGTTCCTCGCCATGCTGGGGCATGAATTGCGCAATCCGCTCGCACCCATCAGTACCGCGGCCCAGCTGCTCAGGCTGCAGTCGCCCGATGCGGCGCGCGTGCGCTATGCCAGCGACGTGATTGCGCGCCAGGTCGACCACATGAACAGCCTGCTTGGCGACTTGCTCGATGTGTCGCGCGTCACGCGCGGCCTGGTAGCGCTCAATGTTGAACAGGTCGACCTGAAGTCGATTATCGAGCGCGCCCTGGAGCAGACGGCCGCGCTGGTCGGGGTCAAGGAGCACCAGCTGCGCGTGACATTGCCGGATCAGCCGGTGCTGCTCCACGGCGACAAGGCGCGCCTGATCCAGATCTTTGCCAACCTGATCAATAACGCGGCCAAGTACACGCCGGCCGGGGGCAAGATCGCGCTGGCGGCCACGCTCGCGCCGGCCAGCGTGGTGCTCACCATCAGCGATAACGGGGAAGGATTTTCCGACAAGCTGCTGCCGCGCATCTTTGATTTGTTTTCGCAAGGCGAGCGTACCCCGGACCGCTCCCAGGGCGGGCTGGGGCTGGGACTGGCGCTGGTGCAAAGCCTGGTCAAGCTGCATGGCGGCTCGGTCAGCGCGTTCAGTGCGGGGCCGGGGCAGGGCAGTGTGTTCACCGTCACCTTGCCCTACGCCCCCCATGCGGCGGCGCCTCCGGCGCCTGCGCGCCCGTCGCGCCCGGCGCCGCAGCGCCTGGGCATCATGATTGTTGACGACAATATCGATGGCGCCATCAGCCTGTCGCTGTTTCTCGAAGAAGCGGGCGGCCACCGCGTCTCGACCTATTACGACGCCAGTACGGCACTGGCCAGCGCCGCCAGGGAGGCGCCCGAGGTCTTCATCCTCGATATCGGCCTGCCTGACTTTACCGGTTATGAACTGGCGCGGCGCCTGCGCGCCATGCCCCAGTTCGCCGAAGCCCTGTTCATTGCCCTGACCGGCTATGGCCAGCCGCAGGACAAGCAGGCTGCCCTGGACGCCGGCTTCGACCACCATGTGGCCAAGCCGGCCGACCCCCAGACCATCCTGGGACTGGTAGGGCGGCTGGCGCAGCAAGCCTGAGTGGTCCTGATTTTGCTACCATGGCGGCATTGCTCACTTTGCGACTGTCGCCATGCCCAAGAATAAACGCCCCGTCCCACGTAAATCGCATACGCCCGCCCTGGACGAAGCCGAACTGCTGTCGCGCCAGCTCGCGACGCTGGCGCTGGCACTGGCGGAAAGTGAACACGGTGATGACACCGACGAGGACGGCGAGGACGAGCCGGGTCAGGCCAGCGTGGCAGAGCAGCGCGCCGCCTTTGACAAGCTGCTGCGCAACGCGCTGCGCAACAAGAACGATGAGGTACTCTACGGCGCCATTGAAATGGCGCGCGACGAGGATGTGGGCGCGTATGCCTTCTTGCGCGAGGCCATTGGCGAAGCCAGTGCCACCCTGGTGGTGCGCAAGGAGGGCAGGCCGGCGATGGAAGTGACTGCCTTTGCCATTCCCCTGTTCGTGGGCAGCGAAGGCGGCCTGCGCGAGGAGCAGACTTTCCAGGACGGGGAAGCCTTCGAGTTGCTGCGCGAGAGTTTCGTTGCGGGCGCTCTGGAAAGTCCACAGGCGAGCGTGGTACTGCTCAGCCATGCCTACGATCCGGGCGAGGCCGAGCGCATCACCTACAGCATGCTGCACGAGATGACGCGCGACGCCGCCGCCAGCATGACCGAGAAAAAACTGGTCGCGCGGCCGGCGCTGGAACAAAGCATGTCCGGCTGGTCCGGCACCCGCTTCGGTCCCGCCGACCGGGCGCTGGAACTGCGCTTTTTGATCGGATTTGCCATGAAGCGCGCCGACGACCCTTTTTACCAGGTCCCGTCCGGCGAGGCCGAGGCCGACCGCTATTTCGAGGAGCGCCTGGCGCGCTACCGCACCTGGACCGCCACGGCGGCGCCACTGGTGCGGCGCTGCCTGGGGCCGGCGCCGGATCGCCTGGAAATCAACTTCCTGTATCAAGACCTGTTTTTCGGCGCCCGCGAGCAAGGCATGGCCGAGCTGGACATGCTGGCCATGTTGGCCGAACTGAGCGCGGCGCAGGCCGGTCACGGCGGCGCCGTCAACGCGGTCGTGGGGCCGGCCGACGCCGGCGGCAGCATGCAGCTGCAGGTGTGCCTGCGCAGCAGTGAAGGGGAGGTGCTGGCGCGCGCCGGCCGCCCGCTCGATCTGGCGGCGGACCTGGAGACGGAAGTGCTCGATATCTGCGACGCCCTGGCCACGCTGGGCATTGACCACGTGTCGGTGGCGCTGCGCTTTGGCCCGGACGGCGTGCCCTGGGACGAGCAGCCCTTTCGCCTGCCTTAAAGAGGCTCAGGGTGCGCGCGCCAGCAAGACCCAGGACACGGCAATGACCATCATCCCGGTCAGCGCCACGCAAGACCAGGTATAGCAGCCGGCACTGAGCAGGGCAGCTCCCGTATGGCGCTCAAGCAGGCCGCCCAGCGCAAACCCGATGGCGCTGAGCCAGGCCCAGCGCCGCAGGTAGATGGGCAGGTAGCGCCGCATGTAGCGGTTGTGCTGCAGGGCGGCGTGGCGCTGGTACAGGTCGCGCGCCGCCTGGACGTCGCAAAACATCCAGTCAAAGAAGATGAAGCGATACCACAGGGTCAAAAATGGCAGCTCGGCCGCCTGGGGCAGGGTCTGCGCTCTGGAGTCTCGGTGGTCCGCCATGCTTGCCTCCTTGGTTGCCGGGCCGCCAGCGGCCAGCTTCACTATATACCGGCTGGGGCGCCGGTGGCGTGCGCGAGAGCAGCTACCGTATTCCATCACGCATCATTGCCGCCGCGGCCGGTGCCGGCTGCGTACTGCTTGCCAGATCCGGGCTGGCCGCGCAATATGGATGGGATGAACCAGTCCATGATGCACCAGCGCGGCGATTGCCGCCGTCAGGCGCGCTGCGAGCGCCCATCTTGCCCTGCCCGGGTGGCGCCGTGAGCGCGCCATTGCCCGTTTCCTGCGGTACCTTGGTGGTCAACCCGCAGGGGCAGCTGTTGCTGTGTCACGTGACCAATACGGCGCGCTGGGATATTCCCAAGGGAATGCAGGACGAGGGGGAAACGCCCCTGCAGGCGGCAATGCGGGAACTGATGGAAGAAGCGGGCGTGTGCCTGCCAAAGGCGCTGTTTGAAGATCTGGGCAGCTTTGACTACCGGCGCGACAAGCGCCTGCACCTGTTCCGGGTGGCGGTAGCAGACGAACTGGGCGACCTGTCGCAGCTGGCCTGCACCAGTTTCTTCCCCCATCCCAAGACGGGCCGGCCCACACTGGAGGCCGATGGCTTCCGCTGGGCCGGGCGCGACGAACTGGCGCAACTGTGCTGGCCGCGCATGGGCCAGCTGCTGCTATCGCTGCAGTGGTAGCGCCGCCTCAGGTGGAACCGGCTTGCGGCTTGCCCTCCGCGGGCGCACGCAGTGCGTCGGCAACCGCCTGCGCCGGCTTGGCCTGCGCGGTATCCTTGGGCATGGCGCCAACGCGGCGGGCCTCATCCGATTGCAGGTCAAAGGCCACTTCTTCGGCCACTTGCAGGTTGGGGTCGGTCTGGTCGGCCGGCAGCAGGCTCTCGGAACGGTTGTCCTGCTGGGGCTCGGTGCGGGCGGCGCTGGTGTGGGGTGGCTGAGTCATGGACATCTCCGGCAAATGAGTATGTGCCGATTGTGCCAAAAGCGGCGCCGCCCCGGCGCGCGCTAGGGGCGGTTCTTACGCTGGGGCAGGTTCTTTTCCAGGATGGCCCACAGAATCAGGGCATACGCGGCCAGGCGAATCAGGTACTGCAAGGGCGAGGCTTCGTTCTGCACCATTTCGAGCGTGCCGTAGACGCGGTGCGCACCCTCGATCATGAACGAGAGGGCAAAATACAGGAAGAAGCGGTCCTTGGTGTCGCGCCAAAAACGCAGGAAGAACAGGGCGATGATCATCGATCCCATGGCAATGGCGCCGGCAAGCAGGTGCGTCATGGGCGCTACTCCTTTTCGAAAATGAGGCCGTACAGCAGCAGGGCGACGGCAAACAGGGCGGCAAACAGGCGCAATGGCAGCAGGTACACGTCCGGGAACACGACCTTGTCGAGCGTGAGCAGGATATTGTTGACCGTCATGCAGACAAAGCACAGGCCGCTCCAGAACAGCAGGCGGTGGCCCGTGCGCCGATAACTGCTGAGCAGCAGCCAGGCACATGCCAGCGAGGTGATCGTGCACAGCAAATAGATGATGATCGCCATCAGGTGTCCTTTCGCCATTTGAACGCGTCGGCGAACTGTTGTGCCTTGCGCTCGAGCCGGGAATGTATCAGGTGGGTCACTTCGACCAGCTGGCGCGCGTACAGGTCGGCCAGGCTGTCGATGGTGGCGCGCAGCGCAGGGCTGACAGGTGCATAGGCATAGGCGAGGGGCTGGTCGGGTTCACCGCGGGCCAGCGCCATGCCGCTCTCGCACAGGTCCGACAGCAGGGACTGGGCCAGCTTTTCGCCAATGTACAGGCGCGCGGCCAGGGTGGCGGCATTCCAGAAGGCCGGTTCGGCCGCCCGCAGCAGCAGCAGTGCCTCAAGATGAGGCACCGAGGGGATGCTGGTCAGAACGAAGCGTCGTATGTCTTCTGGTAAGGGGGGTGCCGCCATGTGGGTTCAGAAGTTCCGGTATTTGTGCTGGCCAATATCGTATTGTATTCGATTCCATGTTGCAATGTTAACTCAATCGTGCGCAGCCTTATCGCTCCAGAACATAGCTTCCCGGGGCCGCGCCCAGCCCCGGCGCGACTGCGCGCGGCGCGGCGGCGGCCTGGCCATCCTGGCACTGCAGCCAGTCCAGCCAGGCCAGCCACCATGAACCTTCCCGTTCCTGCGCCGCTTCCAGCCAGCGGTCGGGGTCGAGGTAGCAGGCGCCCGGCTTGCGCAGCGCCGTGTAGTAATGCCGCCCCTTGTGGCCCGGCTCGCTGACGATGCCCGCATTGTGGCCGCCGCTGGTGAGCACGAACTGCACGTCGCACGAGGGCATCAGGTGCAGCTTGTACACCGAGCGCCAGGGCGAGACATGGTCGCTAATGGTGGCCACGGCAAAGATGGGCAGGCGCATGTCGGACAGGGCGACCGGCCTGCCGTCCACACGGTAACGGCCGGAAAACAGATCGTTATTGAGGAACAGCCGGCGCAGGTAGTCGCTGTGCATGCGCCACGGCATGCGGGTGGTGTCGGCATTCCAGGCCATGAGGTCGGTCATCGGGGCACGCCGGCCCAGCAGGTACTGGTTGACGGCCAGCGACCACACCAGGTCATTGCTGCGCAGCAGGCGGAAGGCGCCGGCCATCTGCCGGTTGTCGAGATAGCCCTGCTGCCACATCAGGTCTTCGAGCCACGCGATCTGGCTCTCGTCGATAAACAGCATCAGTTCGCCCGCCTCGCTGAAATCGGTCTGGGCCGCCAGCAGCGTCATGGACTTGAGCGGGCCCGGCCCACTCTCGCCGCAGCCCAGCGCTGCCGCGGCAATTGCCAGCAGGGTGCCGCCGAGGCAATAGCCGACGGCATTGATGGCCTGCCCGGGAATGATGCTGCGTACCTGGTCGATGGCGGCCATGACGCCGTCGCGCAGGTAGTCGTCCATGCCAAGCTCGCGGTCCGCGGGGCCCGGGTTGTGCCACGAAATCATGAATACCGTATGGCCGTTCTCGACCAGGAAGCGCACCAGCGAATTGTGGGGCGAGAGGTCGAGGATGTAGTACTTCATGATCCAGGCCGGCACGATCAGGATGGGGGCGGCATGCACGCTGTCGGTAGCCGGGCTGTACTGGATCAGTTCGATCAGGCGGTTGCGGAACACCACCCGTCCCGGCGTGACCGCCACCTCGTGTCCGGGACGGAAGGCTTCGCTACCGGCGGGCGGCGCGCCGGCAGCACGGCGCTGCAGGTCGTCGAGCAAATTGACGGCGCCGCGCACCAGGTTGGCGCCGCCTTCGGTGGCAATGGCGGCCCCCACTTCCGGATTGGTGGCAATGAAATTGACCGGCGAGAACAGGTCAAGCAGCTGGCGCGCCACGAACGACACCACCTGTTCGTGGTGCCGGGTCACGCCATCAATGCCGGTGGTGGCATTGAACCACCACTGCTGGTTGAGCAGGAAGGCTTGCTGCAGCAGGTTGTACGGCCATTGCTGCCACAGGGGGCCGCGAAAGCGCCGGTCCTGGGGCAGCGGTTCGATGCATGGCGGCGCCGCCAGGCCCAGCGTGGCGCGCGCGGCGTAATGGAGCCAGCGCAGGTCCTTGCGCACCGCCTTTTCCAGCAGCCGCTGCCACTTGCCGGGCGACTGCGCCAGGTGCCAGGCCCAGTCGATGCCAGCCAGGGCCAGGCTGCCCGGCGCCACGCCCTGCGTGGCCTGCCCCATGAACGCATGGAGCAGGCGGTCGATGTCGGTGGGCGGCTCCGGCGGCTCCGGGTGCAGGGCGGTAATGTCGCGCCGCTTTTGCCAATCCTTCCTGCGTTCCTGCTCAAACGACGCGGTCATGTGCACGCTCCTGTTGATCGATATCTGCAAGCTTGCTGGCCTCATCGAACAGGTACTTGATTAGCGTCAATGGTGTGAGGCTGGCCTGCGATTTGCTGTACTCTAAATTGCTCATATGGCAGCACATTGCAAGGAGCGTAGAACCATGGCGACAGATTCACCTTCCACTGCGGATGACGGCGACACGGTCATGCCGGTCATGCGTGAAGATGTACAGGTCGGGACCCGTCAAGTGGACACCGGCCGTGGCGTGCGCATCCACAAGACGGTGAGTGAACAGCCTCACCACATCGACCAGACCCTGCTGCGCGAAGCCGTCAATGTGCGGCGGATTCCGGTCGACAAAATAGTGTCCCTCACTGAAGCGCCGGTGGCGCGCCAGGAAGGCGACACATTGATTGTGCCAATTCTGGAGGAAATCCTGGTCGTTGAAAAACGACTTCGCATCAAGGAGGAGATTCACATCACGCGTACCGCCCAGCAGGAACCGTATGCCGAGACCGTGATGCTGCGGTCCGAGCATGTTTCTGTCGAGCGGTTTGACGATTCATCTGCAACTGAAGTGACATCACCTAACGGAGGAAATCATCATGAAGCACACACTCGTAGCCGTATTTGACAACCGTACCGACGCCCAGAAGGCACTTGAGGACCTGGCCTCATCGGGCTTCTCGCGCCAGTGCGTCCGTCTCTCCGAAGGCGATACCACCGGCCAGACCGGGATCAGCAGCAGCGGCACCACCGGCACCACCGGCACCACGGCCCGCAGCGATGACATGGATGACGATGGCTCGTTCGGTGCGAGCATCCGCAACTTCTTTGGCGACCTGTTCGGCAATGACCGCAGCGAAGACTACCGCATGTATTCCGAGGCCGTCTCGCGCGGCAATTATGTGCTGACCCTGGACGCCGACAGCGAGCCGGAAGTCGAGCGCGCAGCAGACATTGTCGAACGCTATGGCCCGATCGATATTGACGAGCATGCCCAGCAGTGGGGCGTGATGGGCCAGGACAGCGCGCGCATGGGCAGCAGTGGCCGTCAGCAGTCGCAGTCCATGTCGCAGCAGGCCGCCCTCGGTTCCTCGCAGGGGCTGCTCGGCGGGCAGCTGCAGGGTTCACAGCTGCAGGGTTCGCAGCAGTACCAGGATACCGCTTCCCAGCGCGTGGGCGAGGGCAAGTCCATCCCCGTCATCCAGGAAGAGCTCAAGGTGGGCAAGCGCGAAGTGCAGCGCGGCGGCGTGCGCGTCTACAACCGCCTGGTCGAGACGCCCGTCAATGAAACCGTGGGCCTGCGCGAAGAGCATGTCAATGTCGAGCGCCACGCGGTGGACCGTCAGATCGATCCGGCCGACCTGAACGCATTCAAGGAAACCACCATTGAAATGCGCGAGACGGCCGAAGAGGCAGTGGTGGAAAAAACCGCGCGCGTGGTCGAGGAAGTGGTGGTGGACAAGCAGGTCACCCAGCATCAGCAGCAGATCAACGACACGGTGCGCCATACCGAAGTGGAAGTCGAACAGCTCTCGGCGGAAGACGACACCTATTTCCGCAATCATTACCAGAGCAGCCTGGCCAGCTCGGGGCAGCGCTATGAAGACTATGCGCCCGCCTACAGCTACGGCAACAGCATGGCGCGCAGCGAGATGTACCGGGGCCGTCCATGGAACGATGTCGAACCCGAACTGCGCAGTGACTGGGAATCGCGCAACAGCGGCTCGACCTGGGAAAACATGAAGGCTGCCGTGCGGCACGGCTGGGAACGCATGACTTCCTGACCCTTGCCATCGCCCCCGCGTGCGGGGGCGCAAGGCTGCTGAAGGGCGGGCCGGACATGGACATTCGTAAAGCTTGTACAAATGGTAATTTCCCGTGGTAGGATAGGCGAATTACCTGATACTGACTTTGTCGATGCGACCATGATCCGGCCCGCCCTTCTTCTTTGCTTCTTCCTGGCCGCCAGCGCGCTGCCCGCGCCACCAGTGCTCGCTGCGCCGGCCGGCAGTGCCGTCTTCACCGCCCCGTGCGGGGCCGTCCAAGCGCGCAAGAAGCAGGCGGGCGACCTGTCTTACCAGACCATGTGGCGCATGCAGACACGGGTATCGGCCATGCTGCCGCGCACGGCGCAGCTGATCACGCCTGTGCTGCGCCTGACGCTCGACGAGATGGGCGAGCGCGAGCGCCTGGAATTCCTGCCCCCGGTCTGGGGCCTGGCCGTCATCGGCAAGACGCTGGACACCGTGCTGCCGATGCGCCGTGGCGGCTATTTCGAAGTGCCGGCCATTGCCCAGGCCCAGGCCCGGCAAGAAGATGCGATCGTGCGCTTCAATATCGCGCCCCAGTCAAAAACGTTCGAGGTGGCCTGGCAGGTGGCCGTTCCCGACGGCGGCAGCATGCCGTATGCCCGGCTGGCCCAGGCATTTGACGAACTCCGGCTCGCCCAGCAGGAAATGGCCTGGTGGGACATCATGGTAATGGAGGAAAAAAATGCCCGCTTCGATGCCGTGCGCGCCTGCTTTGCCGACGAAGGCGGGCGCATCCTGGTCGATGGCATGCCGGCCGGTACCGCGCTCAGCCCGCACTGCATCTTGCTGCCGTTCGAGCCGGTGCGCGCATCCGGCCACACGCAGCTGGTATTTGCCGGTGCGCTTGACTCGGTGACGCTGGACCGGCGCGCCAAGTACAGCGGCACGCCTTGAGCGGCTTTTCCCTCAAGCCACTTCCGTGGCGGGCAGGCTGATCCGGTTCCTGCCCATGTGCTTGGCGCGGTAGAGGGCGGCGTCGGCAATGGCCAGGAGCTGGCTGGGATCCGTGTCCGGGGCGGCAAAGGCCGTGGCCGCACCAATGCTCACCGTCACATGCCTGTTGCTGCCGCTGCCATGGGGCACCAGCAGCTGCTCGACCCTGCAGCGGATGCGTTCGGCCACGATGGCCGCGCCCTTGAGCGACTGGTTGGGCAGGATCACGGCGAATTCCTCGCCCCCGTAGCGCGCCACCAGGTCATTGGCACGCATTTCCTTGGCCACCGCGCAGGCAATGCGCTTGAGACATTCGTCGCCGCCCAGATGGCCGTTGGCATCGTTGTACGCCTTGAAATTGTCGACATCGACCATCAGCAGCGACAAGGGCTGGTGCTGGCGGGTGGCGCGCGCCCATTCGGCGCGCAGCGTTTCATCAAAGCAGCGCCGATTGGCCAGGCCGGTCAGCCCATCGCGCGTGGCAAGCTGCTGCAGCGCGTTTTGCGCCGCCTTTTCGTCCGTGATGTCGCGCAGCGTCTGGACCACGGCGGCAAGTTCACCATCATCGTCAAATATCGGGCTGGCATCGGCGGCAATGTAGCGCCGTTTGCCCGAGCGCGGCATGTCGCACCAGGTTTCGGCGCACAAGGCGCTGCCGGTGAGGGCATCGCGTCCCACGTGCAGGTACAGGTGGTCGATTTCGTCCATCCGGTCCTGGATCACCAGGTCGGCCAGGGTGGGGCGGGCAGTGTCGTAAAAGCTGCGCCAGTGTTCGCGCGTGCCCACCATTTCGTGGGCCGGCACCCCCGTCAGCTTCTCGCAGGCCCGGTTCCAGATCACCACCCGGCACTCGGTATCGAGCACGAAGGCGGGAACGGCCAGCATTTCCAGCATCCTGATGGCAAAGGCGCGCTCCGGGTCCGGCGCCTGGAAGCGCGGCATTGGCTGGGCAGGTTGTATGCTGGTCATCACTATTCCTGTTTAACTATCCTGGGGGCAAATAATTGACTGCCGACAAGTCGATTCTGCGCCAGCCGTCGAACATTCTTTTGATCTACAACAAACGCGTGAGCCTTGCGGTTGCCTTACTGCACGGCATAGGCCTGCGGAACGGGATACGACAGGCGCACCAGGGTGCCGACCCCAGGTTTACTTTCCACCACCACCTTGCCGCCGATGGCGGCAGCCCGTTCGCGGATGCCGGGCAGGCCGCTGCCGCGCTGCAGGGCGCCGCTTGGCATGCCCACGCCGTTGTCGCGCACCGACATGGTGAGCACGCCGCCGCAGCGTTGTAGCTCGACAACGACTTGCGTGGCGTGGGCATGGCGCGCCACGTTACACAGCGTTTCCTGAAGGATGCGGAACACGGCCGCATCGCGCTCATCATCGGGTGGACAATCAAAGACGCCCGGCTCGGCCCGCAGCTGATGCTCTACATTGTGCATGCGCGACAGGTCGGCCAGCTGGCTGGCAATGGCAGTGGCGAGCCCGGCCGACAGGGCCAACGGACGCAGGTCATTGATGACCGCGCGCAGGGAGGCAATGGTCTGGTCCAGGTTGCCCATCATGGAATCGACCTTCTGCGTGATTTGGGGATGGGCGCCGGTCGTGCTGACATGCAGCAGCGACAGGTCGATGCGCAGGGCCAAGAGGTTCTGGCCCAGGTCGTCATGGATATCGCGCCCGATGCGCTGGCGCTCGGCTTCGCGCACGGTTTCCTGCTGCTTGGCCAGCTTGCACAGCGACATATGGGTGCTCGAGAGGGCGCGCTCGGCCGTTTCGCGGGCATGCTGTTCCACGGCCAGCTGCGCTTCCAGGTCGGCCAGGCGGTCGTCCAGGCGGAGGTGGCGCCTCAGCAAGGCTTGAAAGCCCCATCCCAGCAGCGTCATCCAGGCAATTGCAAGCAGCATGGTCGGGTAGGTAGCGTTCATGGCATCCTTGGGCATGAGATTGGGCGGGACAGGCTCACGATAGCGCTGCCAGCCCCGACCTATCTTGTCTGAGATCAACTGAGTTTCGTTTGAGAACTAAAATGCGCGCTACCGGTTTTGTGGAACCCGCCCGGCTATTGCTATAATGGAGGGTTGACGTTAGGGGCAATGGCCGTGACTTACAGTATTAAAGAGATTTTCTACACCTTGCAGGGCGAGGGCGCCCATGCGGGACGCCCGGCCGTGTTCTGCCGTTTTGCCGGCTGCAACCTGTGGACCGGGCGCGAGAGCGACCGGGCCGGCGCCGTCTGCACCTTTTGCGACACCGATTTTGTCGGGACCGACGGCGAACTGGGCGGCAAGTTCGCCAGCGCCGCGTCCCTGGCCGCGCGCATCGACTCCCTGTGGCCCCCCACGCACGCCGCCAGCAAGTACGTGGTCTTTACGGGCGGCGAGCCCCTGCTGCAGCTGGACGCGGCGCTGATTGCGGCGATGCACGAGGCCGGCTTTACGATTGCCATTGAAACCAATGGCACCTTGCCGGTGCCGCCCGGGGTGGACTGGATTTGCGTCAGCCCCAAGATGGGCGCAAAACTGGTGGTGGAAAAGGGGAGCGAGCTGAAGGTCGTGATTCCGCAAACGGGCCAGGATCTGCACGCCTACGAGCACCTGGACTTCGACAATTTCTTCGTGCAGCCCATGGATGGCCCGCTGGCCGAGTTCAACACGCGCCTGGCCATCGACACTTGCAAGCGCAATCCCAAGTGGAAGCTGAGCCTGCAAACCCACAAACTGCTGCACATTCCGTAACCGACACTGTCACCACTTTAAGCGCTACCTTTTCATGCTCACCATTACCCGCAAGCTCGAATTCGATGCCGGTCATCGCATTCCCGACCATAAGAGCCAGTGCCGCAATCTGCACGGCCACCGCTACACCCTGGAAATCACGCTGACCGGCGCCGTCATCCATGCCGAAGGCAATTCCGACAATGGCATGATCATGGACTTTTCCGACATCAAGGCCCTGGCCAAGGAACACCTGGTCGATGTCTGGGACCACGCCTTCCTGGTCTACGAAAAGGATGACAAGGTGCGCGACTTCCTGGCCACGCTGCCCGGCCACAAGACGGTGGTCATTGACCGCATTCCCACGGTGGAAAACCTGGCCCAGATCGCCTTTGACATCTTGCGCGCCACTTACACCGACCGCTACGGCACCGGCCTGCGCCTGCACAAGCTGGTGTTGCACGAAACGCCGAACTGCTGGGCCGAGATCACCGATGCCTGACGACGATTTCATGCGTCTGGCGCTGGAGCAGGCCGGCCACGCATGGGAGCGCGGCGAAGTGCCCGTAGGCGCGGTCGTGGTCAAGGATGGGCAGGTCATTGCCACCGGCTTCAACCAGAACATCGGCTGCCACGACCCCACCGCGCATGCCGAAATCGTGGCCCTGCGCGCGGCTGCGCAAAAGCTGGGCAATTACCGCCTGCCGGGCTGCGAACTGTACGTCACGCTCGAACCATGCGCGATGTGTTCGGGCGCCATGATGCATGCGCGCCTGGCGCGCGTGATCTATGGCGCTGCCGACCCCAAGACCGGCGCCTGCGGTTCGGTGCTCAACCTGTTCGGGCAGGCACAGCTCAATCACCACACGGCTTTGACCGGGGCCGTGCTGGCCGACGAAGCCGGCGCCATGCTGCGCTCTTTCTTTGCCGAGCGCCGGCGCGCGGCGGCCGCAGCGCGCGACGCGGCCGCCCCAGTCAAGCCGGCGTGAGTGCGGGCCGCCGCACGGGCGGCGCGGAAATGCTATGCTGGCGCAAAAAGAGCCGGTGCAACAAGGAAGACGCAGTACAGGATACGCAGTGCAGGAGAACAAGGTGCCACGCAAGAAAGTAATCAAGGAAAGCAAGGTCGAGACCGCGCCCGGACTGGTGCGGCTGGCACTGGAAATGCGCGCCCCCTGGGAGCTGGGCATGGCGCTCGCTTCCTGGCCCTTCACGCGCGTGGCGCCGCGCGGCGACAATCACCCGGTGCTCGTGTTCCCGGGCCTGGCCGCCGGCGACGTGACCACGCTCGTGATCCGGCGCTTTCTGAAAGACCTCGGTTACCCGGCGCATGCATGGGAGCAGGGCCTCAATTTCGGTCCCCGTCCCGGCGTGCTGGAAGCATGCATGGAGCGCATCACCGAGCTGCGCCAGGAATTCGGCCGGCCCGTCAGCCTGGTGGGCTGGAGCCTGGGCGGCGTGTACGCGCGCGAACTGGCCAAGATCATGCCCGGCGATGTGCGCCAGGTGATCACGCTCGGTTCGCCCTTTGCCGGCAGTCCCAGGGCCACCAATGCCTGGCGCGTCTACCAGCTGGTGTCGGGCGAGCGCGAGATTGACGAAGAGCGCTTCGCCTCGCTGCGGCAACGCCCGTCCGTGCCCACCACCTCCATTTTCAGCCGCACCGACGGCGTGGTGGCCTGGCAGTGCAGCGTGGAAGAAGAAACCGACCTTTCCGAGAACATCGAAGTGCATGCCAGCCACGTGGGCATGGGCGCCAATCCGAGCGCGCTGTACGCGATTGCCGATCGCCTGGCGCAGCCCGAGGGACAGTGGCAGCGCTTTGACCGCCAGGCGCACACGGGACTGAAAAAGCTGCTGTACCGTGATCCCGCCCGCGCCTCCTGGCCCAATCCGTTTTTCGGGTTCTACTAGGCGGGCACTGGATGCCTTACCTGATGTCCAACCGGATCCGGATCGCCTACGAGACTGCGGGCGACCCCAAGGATGTGCCCCTGTTGCTGATCATGGGCCTGGGCATGCAGATGACGGGCTGGCCCGATGCCCTCGTCGAGCAGCTGGTGGACATGGGGTTTTATGTGGTGCGCTTCGATAACCGCGATTGCGGCCTGTCGGACAAGTTCGAGCATGCCGGCACGCCGAGCGTGCCGCTTGCCTTGCTCAAGCACCTGGTGCGCTGGCCCCTCAAGGGGGCCTACAGCCTGCACGACATGGCCGCCGATGCCATGGGCGTGTTAAAGGCGCTTGGCATCAACAAGGCGCACGTGGTGGGCGCCTCCATGGGCGGCATGATCGCCCAGATCATGGCGGCCACCCATCCGGAGCGGGTGGCCAGCCTGACGTCCATCATGTCCACCAGCGGGCGGCGTGCCTTGCCGGGGCCGACGCGCGCGGCCCGGGCGGCGCTGCTGGCGCGTCCCCGGGGCAGCGATGCCGACAGCCTGATTGCCCATGGCGTCCATGTATTTCGCGTCATCGGCAGTCCGGCCTATCCCACCTCCGATAAAGCGCTGCGCGCGCGCATCGCCGCCAGCATCCGGCGCAATGTCTGCCCCGGTGGCGTCGCGCGCCAGATGCTGGCCATTGCCGCCTCGGGCGAGCGCTCCGGGCTGCTGGCCTCGATTCGCGTGCCCACGCTGGTGATTCACGGCGCCGCCGACCCGCTGGTGCCGCTGGCGGCCGGGATCGATACCGCGCGCCTGGTGCCGGGCGCGCGCCTGGAAGTCATTGAAGGCATGGGCCACGATTTGCCGGCCCAGCTGATCGAGCGGATTGCCGCCTTGATCGACGCCCATGCACACGGTAAGATAGGTCCGGACTCCACAGCGCGGCTCTTCGAACGACAGTGAACAATCTCAAAACCGGCATTGCCATCGTCGCGCCCAGCGGCTATACCCTCGACGACGCGGCCCTGGCACGTGGCATTGCGTGGTTCGAGGCGCAGGGCCACACCATTCACAATTATTTCGATACCTGCGGCGTGCACCAGCGCTTCGGCGGCACCGACGACGCGCGCCTGGCCCAGCTCGAGGCGGCCGTCGCCAATCCCGACGTGCAGGTCGTCATGGCCCTGCGCGGCCAGTATGGCCTGACGCGCCTGCTGCCGCAGATTGACTTTGCGCGCATGGCCGCCAGCGGCAAGATCTTTGTGGGGCACAGCGATTTCACGGCCTTCCAGATGGGCCTTCTGGCAAGGGCAGGGGGCGCCAGCTACGCCGGCCCCATGTTCCTGCCCGACTTTTGCGCCGGCGAGCCGGACGCATTTACGGTCAGCGAATTCTTCCAGTGCCTGGGCAGCCGCAATCACCGCATCACGCAGGCTGCGCGCCGCAATCCCACCCTCAACGTCAGCGGCACGGTCTGGGGCGGCAACCTGGCCATGCTCATGTCGCTGCTGGGCACCGGTTACTTTCCCGATATCGATGACGGCATCCTGTTCGTGGAAGACGTCAACGAGCACCCGTACCGGATTGAACGCATGCTGCTGCAATTGATGCAGGCCGGCGTGCTGGCGCGGCAAAAGGCGCTCATCCTGGGCGACTTTTCCGCCTACAAGATCACCCCGGCCGACAATGGCTATGATTTCGATGCCATGCTTGCCTACCTGCGCCAGACGCTGCCCTGTCCCGTGCTCACCGGCCTGCAGTTTGGCCACTGCGCCAGGCGCGTGACGATTCCCGTCGGGGCCCGGGCCACGCTGTGGTCGGACGCGGTCCACTTTGAACTTCTCATCAGCGGCTATCCCACCTTGAACAATGCCTGAGGCGCGCGACTACTACCGCGCCACGGCGCCGGCGGCCGCCTATCCCCCTCTGGCCGGCGCGCAGGATGCTGCCGTGTGCATCATTGGCGGCGGCTTTGCCGGGCTCTCCACGGCGCTGGCGCTGGCCGAGCGCGGCGTGCGCGATATCGTGCTGCTGGAAGGCGAATCCATCGGCTACGGCGCCTCGGGGCGCAATGGCGGCTTCGTGTTTGGCGGCTTCTCGCTGGGTGAACGGGCTATAATTGATACAGTTGGCGAAGAATCCGGCAAAAAACTGTATCGCATGACGCTGGAAGCCGTGGAGCTGATCCGCAAGCGCGTGCGCCAGTATGGGATTGACTGCGACATGCAGGAAGAGGGCGTCTACCTGGCCAACTGGTTCGACGACCAACGCATCCTCGAGCGTCAGCAGCGCTACATGCGCGAGCAGCTTGACGTCCACTGGGAGCGCCTGAGCCGCGCCCAGTTTGCAGAAAAGGTCAGCTCCGAGCGCTACTTCGGTGCCTTGTTCGAGCCGGCCGCGTTTCACTTCCATCCACTCAAATATGCGCAGGGCCTGGCCCGGGTACTGGCGCAAAAGGGCGTGCGCATCCACGAAGCGAGCAAGGTGACCGCTATCGACGCTGCGGGCACGGCCTGGCGTGTCGGGACCGGAGCCGGCCACGTGACTGCTGCCCAGGTGGTGGTGTGCTGCGGCGGCTACATCGACACCCTCTATCCGGCCCTGTCGCGCGCCGTGCTGCCCATTGCGACCTATGTGATGGTGACCGAAGCACTGGGCCCGCGCCTGGACAGCGCGCTCCATACCCGGGCCGCCATCTACGATACCCGCTTCGCGTTTGACTATTACCGTCCGCTGGCTGACACCCGCCTGCTGTGGGGCGGGCGCATCTCGATCCGCCAGCGCAGCGGCGAGGAAGTGGCGCGCCTCTTGTGCAAGGACATGCTCAAGGTCTATCCGCAGCTGGCAGGCACGCGGGTGGAGCATGCCTGGAGCGGCTTGATGAGCTATGGGCGGCACAAGATGCCGCAGCTGGGCCGGCTGCCGGATGGGATCTGGTACGGCCTCGGTTTCGGCGGGCACGGGGTGGCGCCCACCACGCTGGCAGGCGAAGTGCTGGGGGCCGCCATAGCCGGCGAGGGCGCCGACCTGGCCCGCTTTGGCAGCTGGGGCCTGCCGCCCACCTTTGGCCCGGCCGGCCTGCTGGCCGCGCAAGTGACCTACTGGTACTACGAGCTGCTTGACTGGATGCGCCAATGAAGGCGCAGCGCGTGGCGCGCATCGATGCCCTGCGCGGGCTGGCCGTGTTCGGGATCATGCTGGTCAATATATGGGGCTTCGTGTATGGCTTCGATCTGATCAGCGCCCCGGTGATGGGTGAAGTGCTCGGTGAGGCCGACAAGGCGGCGGTCTTTTTCAGCGCCGCCTTCGCGGAGCAGAAGTTCTATCCCATTTTCTCCTTCCTGTTCGGTGCCGGTTTTGCATTGCAGACGGGCGGCGCGCGCAGGCCCGGGCCGGCACTGGAGGCGATCAGGGCCACCTACCGGCGCCGCCTCCTGTGGCTGCTCGTTTGCGGCCTGGCCCACGCAACGCTCTTGTGGTTTGGCGATATTCTGGTGGCTTACGCGCTGACGGGCTTCTGGCTCGCCACAAAAATCGGGGCGCGGCCTGCGGCCCTGGTGCGTTCGTTCAAGATACTGGTGGCGGTCAATATGGGCATCATCGCCTTCACCCTCAGCTGGGTGTCGCTGCTGCCTGAACTGTTCCCTGGTGTCTTTGATCAGGCACCGCAGGACCTGATCAAGGCCTACACCATTTATACCGGCGGCAGCTGGGAAGCAGTCACCCTGCAGCGCCTGAACGACTACCTGATCAGTGTCGCCGGCTACGTGTTTGTGCTGCCGGTCCTGGCGCTGCTGTTCATGCTTGGCGTGCTTGCCGTGCGCCTGGGGTGGCTGCACCGTCCCGAGCGCCATCGGGAGCAGTGGCGCAATGTGCTGTGGGTGGGCCTGGCCATCGGTGTCCCCATCAATCTCGCGTGGGGGATCATCACGCTCGACAGCGTGCTGGCAGCCGGGCCTTCTGCCTCGTACTTTCCCGCCTCGGTGGCGGTTTCGGTGGCCGGACCGGCACTTGGCGCGGCCTATGTGGCCATGTTCATGCTGTCCGGCCCTGGCGTCGCGCGCATCCTGCAGCCGGTAGGGCGCATGGCGCTGACCAACTACCTGATGCAGTCGCTGCTGCTCATGCTGCTGCTGCAAGGCGTCGGCCTGGGCTGGGGCGCTGTTCTGTCGCGCGCAGGTTTGCTGGGCGTGGCGGCCGCGATCATGCTGTTCCAGCTGTGGTTCAGCCACTGGTGGCTCGCGCGGCATGCGCAGGGGCCGATGGAAACCCTGTGGCGGCGCTACACCTACCGCCGCTGATCGGCAAGGACCACATGACGCCCGAATCGGCCCGCCAGTTTTTGCGCGATCTGCACCAGGCAGCGCTGGCCGCGGTAAGCGCAGCGGCGTGCCTGCCGCCACAGCTGCCGCCACCTCCCGCCAAGGGCCGCACCATCGTGATCGGCGCCGGCAAGGCCGCGGCAGCCATGGCGCGCTGCGTGGAAGAGCACTGGCCGCAACCGCTCACGGGCCTGGTGGTGACGCGCTACGGCCACGGCGTGCCATGCCGCCAGATTGAAGTGATCGAAGCGGCGCACCCGGTCCCGGATGGCGCCGGGGTCGACGCCGCGCAGCGCATCCTCGCGCAGGTGCAGGGCCTGGGCCCCGACGACCTGGTTCTGTGCCTGCTCTCAGGGGGCGGCTCGGCGCTGCTGGCCCTGCCGGCACCGGGGATCACCCTCGCAGAGAAGCAGGAAATCAGCCGCGCCTTGCTGCGCAGCGGGGCCGCCATCGGCGAAATAAACTGTGTGCGCAAGCATCTGTCGGCCATCAAGGGCGGGCGCCTGGCACTGGCATGCGCTCCCGCGCGCGTGGCCACGCTGGTCGTGTCCGATGTGCCGGGTGACGATGCGGCCATTGTCGCCAGCGGCCCCACGCTGCCCGATGCGAGCACCTGCGCCGATGCGCTCGCCATCCTGGCCAGATATGGCATTGCCGTCCCTGCCAGTGTGGCCGGCTGGCTGGCCAGCGCGGCGGCCGAAACGCCCAAGCCCGGCGATCTTCGTTTTGCCGCGCATGGCTGCACCGTGGTCGCGCGCGCGTCGGACGCGCTGGAGGCAGCCGCCGCCTTTGCCCGCGCGGCCGGCATCACGCCCTATATCCTGTCCGATGCAATCGAGGGGGAGGCGCGCGAGGTGGCAAAAGTGCATGCGGCACTCGCGCGCGAAGTGGCGCGGCGCGGCAGGCCCTTTGGCGCACCATGCGTGATCCTGTCCGGCGGCGAAACCAGCGTGACCGTACGCGGCAACGGGCGGGGCGGGCGCAACGCCGAATTCATGCTGGCCCTGGCCATGGCACTCGATGGCCAGGAGCGAGTGTACGCCCTTGCCTGCGACACCGATGGCATTGACGGCTCGGAAAGCAACGCCGGCGCGATCGCCGATCCGGCCACACTGGCGCGCGCACAGGCGCTGGGCCTCGATGCTGGCGCGCTGCTGCACAATAACGACGCCTACCGCTTTTTCGACACCCTGGGCGAACTCATCTATACCGGCCCGACCCGGACCAACGTCAACGATCTGCGTGCCATCCTCGTATTATCTTGACGCTTTTGCATGTAAAATACGGCATCCCTCCCACCTTCTCTTGATGGAGCCCGATGCACGACAATATTCCCCTGATCACCACCCTCGCAGCCGGCTTCGGCATTGCCCTGATCCTTGGCTTTATTGCCGAACGCGTCAAGCTGCCGGCACTTGTCGGCTATCTTGTCGCCGGCATCATCATCGGTCCCGCGACACCGGGTTACGTGGCCGATGCGCACATTGCCGCCCAGCTTTCCGAAATCGGCGTCATGCTCCTGATGTTCGGGGTAGGCCTGCATTTTTCCTTTGCCGACCTGCTGTCCGTGCGCCGCATTGCCATTCCGGGCGCCGTGATTCAGATGAGCCTGGCTACGCTGCTGGGCATGCTGATGGCACATTTCTGGGGCTGGAGCTGGGGGCAGGGGCTGGTGTTCGGGCTGTCGCTGTCGTGCGCGAGCACGGTGGTGCTGCTCAAGGCGCTGGAAGCGCGCGGCATTACCGACAGCATGAACGGGCGCATCGCCATCGGCTGGCTGGTGGTGGAAGACCTGGCGACGGTGCTGGTACTGGTGCTGCTGCCGCCGCTGGCAGGTCTGCTGGGCGGCACCGCGACCGTGGCCACGGGACCCTTGTGGCTCACCATCGGCAAGACCTTGCTCGGTGTATCGGCTTTCATTGCCCTGATGCTCATTGTGGGCAAGCGCGCCTTGCCATGGCTGCTGTGGCAGGTGGCGCGCACCGGCTCGCGTGAATTGTTCACCCTGGCCGTGGTCGCCATTGCCATTGGCATTGCCTACGGCGCCTCGGCATTGTTCAACGTCTCGTTTGCACTCGGCGCCTTCTTTGCCGGCATGGTCATGCGCGAATCGGAGTTCAGCCACCGCGCCGCCCAGGAATCGTTGCCGCTGCGCGATGCATTCTCGGTCTTGTTCTTCGTCTCGGTGGGCATGCTGTTCGCGCCCGATATCCTCGTCGAGCAGCCGCTGCAGGTGCTCGCTGTCGTGGCCATCATTATCCTGGGCAAGGCCTTCGCTGCAATGGCCCTGGTGCTGGTGCTGCGCTATCCCCTCGGCACCGCCCTGACCGTGGCCATGAGCCTGGCGCAGATTGGCGAATTCTCGTTCATCCTCGCCGGCCTCGGCATGTCGCTGGGCCTGCTGCCCCAGGCCGGGATGAGCCTGGTGCTGGCCGGCGCCCTGATCTCGATTGCGCTCAACCCCTTCCTGTTTACCGCCATTGCCCCGCTCAAGCGCTGGGCGCTGGCCTCGTCCGATTTTGCCCGCAGGCTTGACCGGCGTGAAGACCCGTTCGCCGAGCTGCCCATGAGCACGGAGCGCAAGTACTTGGAAGGCCAGGTTGTGCTGGTGGGCTATGGCCGGGTGGGGCGCCGCATTGCGGCCGAGCTTGATAAGCGCAACGTGCCCTACGTCGTTGTCGAGCAGAACCGCGAGCTGGTGGAAGACATGCGTGGCCAGGGCTTGCCGGCCGTGTCGGGCAATGCGGCCGACGCCGACGTCCTGATCCAGGCCCACATTGCCAATGCGGCCATGCTGGTCGTGGCCTTGCCCAATCCGCTCAATGTGCGCCAGATGGCCGACATTGCCAAAACGCTCAACCCGGGCATCGAGATTGTGGTGCGTACGCACAGCGAGACCGAGTCCGACATGCTGCGCGAAGAAGGCATCGGCAAGATCTTTTACGGCGAAGAAGAATTGGCGCGCGGCATGATGGAGCACGTGCTGGCCCGCTGCATGCCGGCTTCGGCCGAGAAACCGGGACACTGATGACGACCTATATTGCCTTGCTGCGCGCCGTAAACGTGGGCGGAACCGGCAAACTTCCCATGACGGAATTGAAGCGGATGTGCGAAAGCGCCGGGTTCAGTGCCGTGCAAACCTATATTGCCAGCGGCAATGTCGTGTTTGATTCGGACTTGCCGGCCCCGTCCATCAAGCAGCTGCTGGAAGCTGCCTTGGCCAGCTATGCGGGCAAGCCGGTGGCGGTGATGGTCCGTACCGGGCCGGAAATGCAGGCCGTGCTCGATGCCAATCCTTTCCCCGATGCGGCGTCCAACCGGGTGCTCGCGATTTTCCTCGACGACGCGCCGGCTGCCGACGCCCTGGACAGCTTGCCGGGGCGCAAAGACGAGCAAGTCGCTGTGGGCAAACGTGAAATCTATGTCCATTACGGCAGCGGCATGGGCACTTCCAGGCTGCGCATCCCGGCAGGCGAGGCTGGCACTGCCCGCAACATCAATACCGTGGCCAGGCTGGCCGCGATGGCGGCGCGCTAGCTTTTCGCGGCCCCCCGTTCTTATTTTGTCAATCGGTCAAGGTTCCAGCGCGGTGCCCTGGCTGCCCGGGCCGCAAAACTGGTAAAATGCCCGGTTAATCCAATTCGCTCGCAAAGGCAAGACCCGTGCTCTCCACTGCTAATATCACCATGCAATTCGGCGCCAAGCCGCTGTTTGAAAATATCTCCGTCAAGTTTGGCGACGGCAACCGCTATGGCCTGATCGGCGCCAACGGCTGCGGCAAGTCGACCTTCATGAAGATCCTGGGCGGCGACCTTGAGCCGTCGGCCGGCAACGTCATGCTCGACCCGAATGAACGCCTGGGCAAACTGCGCCAGGACCAGTTCGCGTTTGAAGACATGCGCGTGCTCGACGTGGTCATGATGGGCCACACCGAATTGTGGAAAGCCATGACGGAGCGCGATGCCATCTACGCCAACCCCGAGGCCACCGACGACGACTACATGCACGCGGCCGAACTGGAATCGAAAGTGGCCGAATACGACGGCTACTCGGCCGAAGCGCGCGCCGGCGAACTGCTCTTGGGCGCGGGCGTGTCGATCGACCAGCACCATGGCCTCATGAGCGCCGTGGCCCCGGGCTGGAAGCTGCGCGTGCTGCTGGCGCAGGCACTGTTCTCCAATCCCGACATCCTGCTGCTGGACGAGCCGACCAACAACCTGGACATCAACACCATTCGCTGGCTGGAAGATGTGCTCAACGAGCGCAACTCCACCATGATCATCATTTCCCACGACCGCCACTTCCTCAACCAGGTGTGCACCCACGTGGCCGACATGGATTACGGCACGCTCAAGATCTACCCGGGCAACTACGACGAGTACATGTTCGCCTCGACCCAGGCGCGCAACCAGCAGCTGTCGAACAATGCCAAGGCCAAGGAAAAGGTCGCGGAACTGCAGGACTTCGTGCGCCGCTTCGCCGCCAACAAGTCCAAGGCGCGCCAGGCCACCTCGCGTGCCAAGCAGATTGAAAAGATCAAGGTCGACGACATCAAGCCGTCGTCGCGCGCCTACCCGTTCGTGCGCTTTGAAGCGGAAAAGAAGCTGCACCGCCTGGCAGTGGAAGTGGAAGGCATCTCCAAGAAATACGACAAGCAGCTGTTCAGGAATTTCAGCGCGATGGTGGAAGCGGGCGAGCGCATCGCCATCATCGGTGCCAACGGCGCCGGCAAGACCACGCTGCTGCGCTGCATCGGCGCCGACATCACGGGCCTGCAGCCCGACACGGGGCGCGTCAAGTGGGCCGAAAACGCGAACGTGGGCTACATGCCGCAGGACCCGACCGAGGAATTTGCCAGCGACACCGTTCTCACCGACTGGATGGGCCAGTGGACCCAGGAAGGCGACGACGACCAGGCCGTGCGCTCCATCCTGGGGCGCCTGCTGTTTGGCGGCGACGAAGTGCGCAAGTCGGTCAAGGTGCTCTCCGGTGGCGAGAAGGGCCGCATGATGTACGGTAAGCTCATGCTGGGGCGCCACAACGTGATGCTGCTTGACGAGCCGACCAACCACATGGACATGGAATCGATCGAGTCGCTCAACATCGCGCTGGAAAAATACACCGGCACGCTCATCTTCGTGTCGCACGACCGCGAATTTGTGTCGTCGCTGGCCAACCGCATCCTCGAGATCAAGGAAGACGGCATCGTCGACTTCCGCGGCAACTACGAAGACTACCTGAAAAGTCAGGGTATCGACTGAGGCAACCATCCTGCACGTTTTGCGCTCCTGTGAGATAGTATCGGCATGAATATTTTACCTATCAAGACGGTCGAGTTCGAGATGCCCACTAAGGCCGGTGCCAGCTGCACCGCCGAAGCGTGGGCCCGCACCCCGGCCGCTCCCTCGCCAGAGGAAAAAGTTGAACTGATCGCCCGCATCAAGCGCCTGCTCAAGGAGCGCGAAGCGGTGCTGGTGGCGCACTACTATGTCGACGGCGAGCTGCAGGACCTGGCCGAAGAAACGGGTGGCTGCGTTTCCGATTCGCTTGAAATGGCGCGCTTCGGACGCGACCATCCGGCCAAGACCCTGGTCGTTGCGGGCGTCAAGTTCATGGGCGAGACGGCCAAGATCCTCAGCCCCGAAAAAACCATCCTCATGCCCGACCTTGACGCGACCTGTTCGCTCGACCTGGGCTGCCCGATCGATGATTTTTCGGCCTTTTGCGACGCCCATCCCGACCGCACCGTGGTCGTCTATGCCAACACCAGTGCCGCGGTCAAGGCGCGCGCCGACTGGATGGTGACGTCCTCCATCGGCCTCGATATCGTGGCCCACCTGCACGCCCAGGGCAAAAAGATCCTGTGGGCGCCGGACAAGCACCTGGGGTCCTACATCCAGAAAAAGACCGGTGCCGACATGCTGCTGTGGCAGGGTTCGTGCATCGTGCACGACGAGTTCAAGGGCATCGAACTTGACCTGCTCAAGGAAGAACACCCGGAGGCAAAAGTGCTGGTGCACCCGGAGTCGCCCGCCAATGTGGTGGCGCTGGCCGACGTGGTCGGCTCCACCACGCAGCTGATCAACGCGGCCCAGACCATGGACGCGACCACCTTCATCGTGGCCACCGACAACGGCATCTTGCACAAGATGCGCGCCGCCGCGCCGGGCAAGCACTTCATCGAAGCGCCCACCGCCGGCAACAGCGCCACCTGCAAGAGCTGCGCCCACTGTCCCTGGATGGCCATGAACGGCCTGCGCAACCTGGCCGACGTGCTCGAAAACGGCAAGAACGAAATCCATGTCGATCCAGCCATTGGCCGGGAGGCGGTACGCGCCATCGACCGCATGCTCGATTTCGCCGCCGCCAAGAAGGCCAAAGCACTGCCGGGCGCCGACCTGGCCCAAGAAGGACAACTGTTTTCTGGAGTCGGACCTGCATGAGCAACCTGCGCAACCCTTACGCCCAGTTCGACGAAGCATTGCAGTCGGCCTTTGAATCAAATTTGCTGGCCGCGCTGCTTGAAGACGTGGGCAGCGGCGACCTGACGGGAAAACTCGTCCCGGACGACAAGCGCGTGCGCGCGCGCGTGATCGTGCGCGAAGACGCGGTGCTGTGCGGCGCGCCCTGGTTTGAAGGCGTGATGCACGCCCTCGACCAGAGCATCGACATCGACTGGCAATATGCCGAAGGCGACATGATGAAGGCCGGCAGCGTGGTGTGCACCATGGAGGGCCCGCCACGCGCGCTGCTCACCGGTGAGCGCAGTGGCCTGAACTTCATGCAGATGATGTCCGGCGTGGCCACGGCCACCCGCAAGTACGTGGACATCGTGGCCGGCACCAGGGCCGCCATCCTGGACACGCGCAAGACCCTGCCGGGCCTGCGCCAGGCCCAGAAATATGCGGTGCGTGTGGGCGGCGGCAAGAATCAGCGCATGGCGCTGTTCGACGGTATCCTGATCAAGGAAAATCACATCGCCGCAGCCGGTGGCGTGACCAATGCCTTGAGGGCGGCGGACGAACTCAATGCCGGCGTGCCGGTGCAGATCGAGGTCGAAACCCTGGCCCAGCTGACCGAAGCGCTCGACGCCGGCGTCAAGTCGGTGCTGCTCGATAACTTCGAGCCACCCATGATGGTGCAGGCGGTGGCAATCAACGCCGGCCGCGCACTGCTCGAAGCATCGGGCGGCGTGAACATGGACAGCGTGCGCGCGATTGCGGAAACCGGCGTGGACCGCATCTCCATCGGCAGCCTGACCAAGGATGTCAAGGCCACCGATTTTTCGATGCGGATTATCGACTAGCCTGCTGGTTCCTGGTCTGGTCCACCCAGATCAGCTTTGACGTGTCATACCCGAGCGCCTGGGCCTTGTCGACCAGGCGCTTTTTTGTTGCCTCGTCCATGGTGGGAGTGCGCGACAGGATCCACAGGTAGTCCTTGTCGTTGCCGGTGACGAGCGACCAGCTGTAGTTTTCCCGGTCCAGGTCCATCACCACGTATGACCCATAAAACGGGCCGAAGAACGATACCTTCAGGTAGCCGATGTCGGGTGACTCGACAAAATATGCCTTGCCTTCGGACTGGGTCCACTCCGATTTTTCATCCTTGTAGCCGCGGTTGATCACCTTGATGCCGCCATCGTCGCGCGCTCTGTAATCGGCCGTGACATTGGACAGGCCGCGCTCGAAGCGGTGGTCAAAGCGCGCAATCTCGTACCACTTGCCCTGGTACCTCGTGGCGTTGAAATTGTCCACCGGGGTGATGCCTTCCGGCTTGGAGACGCAGCCGGCCAGCAGGGCAGATGCCATGACAAGCGCAAATGTCATCTTCATGATCGTTCCTTTTGCTTGTTGTTGTTCTCCCAATTGTAGGGCAAGGAACAAGATCGGACCGCGCGTTAGATCAGCCCAGGCAGCACCACTTCGGCCGAGGCAGGGATTTTCAGCGCCAGCATGTCGTCGGCCCGCGTTTTGCCCAGATTGAGCGCTGCAATCGGCTTGCCGCTGGCCGCCGCCATGCGGCAGAAGCGAAATCCGGAGTAGACCGTCAGCGAGGTGCCGACGACAAGCAGGGCGTCGGCTGCTTCCATCCTGGCCAGCGCTTCGGCACTTACCTGTGGCGGCACGCCATCGCCGAAAAACACGACATCGGGCTTGAGCATGCCGCCGCAATGGACACACCAGGGCGCCTCGAACGTGGCCAGGGATGCCGGTTCCAGCTGGGCGTCGCCATCGGGCAGGGGCTGGGCGGCGAGCTGCGCCAGGGCGGGATTGGCCTGCACCAGAAGCGCCTGGATCGCCGCGCGCGAAAAGCCGGCGTGGCAGTCAAGGCAGATGACGCGGTGTATGTTGCCGTGCAATTCCAGCACCGGGTCGCTGCCGGCGCGCTGGTGCAGGCCATCGACGTTTTGCGTGAGGAGCGATCCGATCCGGCCCTGGGACTGCAGGGTTGCCAGGGCGTGGTGGCCGGCATTGGGCGCAGCGCCGCAAAGCGTGGGGTAGCCGACCATGCTGCGCGCCCAGTAGCGGCGGCGCACCAGTTCCTGCTTGCGAAATTCCGGCCCCTGGGTCGGTAGCGCGCCGCGCCGCTTGCCGTCCGCGTCGCGATAGTCCGGGATGCCCGATGCAGTGCTCATCCCGGCGCCGGTCAGTACCAGCACGCGCGGGTGGCGCTCCAAAAAGCGCGCCAGCATTGTCAGATCGTCGGCCATGCCCGATTTTATGCTATCGGCGCGCGGACAGCACGATGCCGCCCACGATCAGGACAAAGGCCAGCGCGTGGTACGGCTGCGGCACTTCCCCCAGGAAGGCAGCCGACATGACGGCGGCGAACAGTGGCGTCAGGTTGGTAAAAAATGCGCCCACCGAGGGACCGGCGCGCGCGATGCCGGCCCCCCAGCAGCGAAACGCAATTACGGCCGGGCCTATGGCCACATACAGCAGCGCTGCCAGCACCGGCCAGCTCCAGGCGATGGGAGCACGCCCGATCGCCCACTCGCCGGCGGTAAAGGCGGCTGACCACAGCACCCCGTAGATCACCTGGGCCAGCAGAAAGGCGGCCCAGTCGGCGCGCACGGCGCTGGACTCCTGGCGGCGCGTGAGCAGCCAGCTGTAGAAGGACCAGGCGATGGTGGCCAGGATCATGTACACGTCGCCGGGCACCAGGCGCATGGCCGCCAGCTGTTCCCACTGGCCGCGGCACAGCACCAGCAGCACGCCGCCGATGGACAGCACGGCGCCGGCGATCTGCCTGCGCGACGCCGGCACGCCAAAGAACATGGCGCCGACCAGCAGCATCCACACCGGCATGCCGGCCGCCACCAGCGTGACGTTGATGGGCGTGGAGCTTTGCAGCGCCAGGTACTGGAAGGAGTTGTAGAGTGCCACGCCGAGCAATCCGAGCACGGCGTAGCGGCGCCAGTGCAGCAGCAGGCCGGAACCGGGACGCAGCAGCCGGCGCCCCAGCGGCAGCAGGATGGCCAGCGCGATCGACCAGCGCAGCAGGTTCAGGGCCATGGGCGGCACGGCATCGCGCACCAGCCGTCCGACAATGGCATTGCCCGCCCATAGCAGGGGCGGGACGGTCAGCAGGGCGGCGGTGGCGGGAGTGAGGCGCTTGCTCATCGCCCGTCAGCGGCGTGGAGGCGTCAGTACGCTGGGCAGGGCCTTGGGCAGGGTGTTGGGATAGTCGCGGCTAAAGTGCAGGCCGCGGCTCTCGTGGCGCGACAGGGCGCTGTTGACGATCAGCGAGGCCACATCGACCAGATTGCGCAGCTCCAGCAGGTCGTGGGTGATGCGGAAGTTGCGGTAATACTCGTCGATTTCTTCCTTGAGCAGGGCGATCCGGTGCTGGGCCCGTTCCAGGCGCTTGGTGGTGCGCACGATGCCGACGTAATTCCACATGAAGCGGCGCAGTTCGTCCCAGTTGTGGGCGATCACGACTTCTTCGTCGGCGTTGGTGACGCGGCTTTCGTCCCAGTCCGGCAGGTCCGGCGTTTCCTGCTGCGCGCTGGCTGCAATCACGTGGGCGCAGGCGCGGCCCACCACCAGGCATTCGAGCAGCGAATTCGAGGCCAGGCGGTTGGCGCCATGCAGGCCGGTGCAGGCGGTTTCGCCCACCGCGTACAGGCCCGGAATGTCGGTGCGTCCGGCCAGGTCGGTGACGATGCCGCCGCAGGTGAAGTGCACGGCCGGCACCACGGGAATCGGTTCCCTGGTGATGTCGATGCCCAGCTCCAGGCAGCGCGCGTAAATGGTGGGGAAGTGCTCCTTGAGGAACTCCGGGCTCTTGTGGCTGATATCGAGGTTGACGTAATCGAGGCCGCGCTTTTTCATTTCAAAGTCGATGGCGCGCGCCACCACGTCGCGCGGGGCCAGCTCGCCGCGTTCGTCGTGCATGGGCATGAAGCGGGTGTCCGCGGCGGCCCCGGCCTCCCTGGGCAGCTTGAGCAGGCCGCCTTCGCCGCGGATCGCTTCCGTGATCAGGAACGACTTGGCATACGGGTGGTACAGGCAGGTCGGGTGGAACTGGATGAATTCCATGTTCGACACGCGGCAGCCGGCGCGCCAGGCCATGGCGATGCCGTCACCGGTGGCGGTATCGGGATTGGTGGTGTACAGATAGACCTTGCCGGCGCCGCCCGTGGCCAGCACGGTGTGTTCGGCTTCAAAGGTCAGCACCTGCCCGGTTTTTTCGTCCTGCACATACAGGCCGTGGCAGTGCGGCTGGCTGGGACTGATGGACGCTTTCTGCGCCACCTTGCCGGTCAGCTTGTCGGAAGTGATCACGTCAATGGCGCAGTGCTGTTCGAAGATGCTGATGTTCGGGTGGGCGCGCACCTTTTGCTCGAGCGTGACCTGGACCGCGTGGCCGGTGGCGTCGGCGGCGTGGATGATGCGGCGCTGGCTGTGGCCACCTTCGCGCGTGAGGTGAAATCCCAGCTCGGCGCTGGCGTCACGGGTAAACGGCACGCCCTGGTCAATCAGCCATTCGATGGCTTCGCGCCCGTGTTCGACGATGTAGCGGGTGGCCGCCTCGTCGCACAGCCCGCCGCCGGCAACCAGCGTGTCATCAATGTGCTGCTGGTGAGTGTCACCCGAATCGAGGACGGCGGCAATGCCGCCCTGAGCCCAGTTGCTGGCGCCATCGAGCAGGGCGCGCTTGGAAATGATGGCCACGGTACGGGTCTGCGCCAGGTGCAGCGCGACGGACAGGCCGGCAAGACCACTGCCGACGATTGCAACGTCAAATTTCATGATGGGACTGTGTCGTTTGTCAGAATCATCACTATAGACCATTTGCCACGCAGGCGTCTGGCATTGAGGAAACGCCAAATTTTCATTGTCCGTAGTCAATGTTTAGGCAGCACTAATGCAGCACACTGGGCAGGCCATTGCGAATACCCCAAGGAGTGCCGTGATACGGATTTTCAGTCACTACGTGTCGAAGATGGCGTTCGTCTTGCTGCTGCTGGAGCTGATCATGCTGCTCTCTTGCGCCAGCGTGGCGTCGGCCATCTGGGTCTCCGACGAGAACGGTCATTTCCGCTCCGATAATCTGTACGTGTCCTCGCTGGCGTTCGCCCTCGTGATCATTTTCAGCATGAGCGCGCTGGGCATGTACCAGCATGGTGCGCGCGAGGGCATGCGCACCACGCTGTTTCGCATCATGCCCTCGTTTGCGCTCGGCTTTGCCCTGCTGTCGGCTCTGATCGCGGTGCGGCCCGAAATGTATTTCGGGCGCGGCGTCTCAAGCGCCATTTTTGCCCTGGGCGCCACCGGCGTGGTGCTCACGCGCCTGCTGGTGTTCAAGTCGGCCGAGTCGGCCCTGCTCGAAGCACGCCTGATCTTTATCGGCGGCGGCAGCATGGCGCGCGAATGCATGGATCTGGCATCGAGCAAGCTGGGGCTGCACCAGTTCAAGGTGATCGGCTGCGTGCCGGTCGCGGGCGAGGACAACCGGGTGCCTGAATCGTGCCTGCTGCCGATGGGCGAGTCGCTGCTGCAGATGGCGCAGAAATACGAGGTGAGCGAAATCGTCGTCACGCTGCGCAACCGGCGCGGCAGTGCCTTTCCCATCGAGCAGCTGCTCGAATGCGCGCTGGGCGGGGTGCGGGTGATCGACGCGGCCACCTTCTTTGAGCGCGAAGCATGCCAGATCCGCCTCGATTCGCTGCAGCCGAGCTACCTGATCTTCGGCGGCGGTTTTGACCAGAGCTTCATCCGCGCCAGCAGCAAGCGCCTGTTCGACCTGGTGGCCGGCGGCTGCATCAGCATCCTCACGCTGCCGGTGCTGCTGCTGGCGGCAGCGGCCATCGCGCTGGAAGATGGCGGCCCGGTGTTCTACCAGCAGGAGCGGGTGGGACGGCACGGCCGCATTTTCAAGGTGGTCAAGCTGCGCAGCATGCGACGCAATGCCGAGGAAGCGGGCCTGCCGACATGGGCCAGCGCCAATGACCCCCGCATCACGCGCGTCGGGCGCGTGCTGCGCAAGCTGCGGGTCGATGAACTGCCCCAGATGTTCAATGTGATCAAGGGTGACATGAGCTTTGTCGGGCCGCGTCCGGAGCGCGCCTACTTCGTGAACCAGCTGATCGCCCGCGTGCCTTACTACAATGTGCGGCACGGGATCAAGCCGGGCGTAACCGGCCTGGCCCAGGTGCGCTACCAGTATGGTGCCTCGATCGAGGACGCCATTGAGAAGCTGCAGTATGACCTGTACTACGTCAAGAATAATTCCCTGTTTCTCGACCTGCTGATCCTGATCGATACGGTGCAGGTGGTCTTGCTGGGCAAGGGCAGCCGCTGAGCGAGCCGGCCTACCAGGCTGTGATCCAGTTGGCCGACAGTTCTGCCACTTCGTCGCGCCATTCGCGGCTGGCAAAGGTATGGTTGGCGCCGGCGATGGTGACGCTGCGGCAGGGCGTATCGCTGCGCTCCACGAGCTCGACAAATTCGCGGCCCACCGTGTCGGCGCCGCCCACGATCACCAGCGCCGCGCCGCCAAAGCACGACAGGCTGGCGATGATGCGCTGCGCGAGCGGCATGTCAGGGTCGACCGCGACTGCGTGGCGGCTGCCGACTTTTTTCCAGAAGCCGATTTCGCCAAGGCGCGACAGGCGCCCGGGCAGCTGCGGCCCCGGCGCGCCCCCGGCCCAGGGATTGAGCAGCACCATGCCGCGCACGCGCTCGTCGAGGTGGCCATACAGGGCGGCGGCCGTGGCGCCGTCACCGAGACCCCAGATGACGACTTCGCGCAGCTCCGGCACCTGCATGAAGAATTCGCGGATGGCGGCGGCGATATCGTCGTGGATGTCGCCGAACGGGCGCGGGTCGCCCTCGCTGTCGCCCACGCCGCGGCAGTCAAAGCGCATCACGGCAATGCCGCGCGGCGACAGCAGGCGCGCCAGCAGGGTGTAGTGGCGATGGCTGCCCACGCGGTACTGGGAACCGCTGGTGAGCACCAGGACCCCGCGCCCGATGGGGCGCTCGGGGACATCGATGATGCCGACCAGGGAACTGCCGTGGCAGGCGAACTGCAAGGCGCGCTGGACGATGTTCATGGCTCCTCCGGCGCAAGGATGGCGCAGGTGGCGTCCAGCAGGGCCGGGCATTCGGCCACCCCGCCGAGCCAGAATGGCAGGCCTTGAATGGGATGGAAATAGAGACGCACCCCGCGCGCCGCCCAGCGCTGCTGCAGCCGGGCGGCACTGGCGGCAAGGCGCCGTGGCGCCGGCTCGCCGCTGGCCAGCCAGTGGACCGGGCACGCGGGCAGGGGCAGGGTGGCGGCGTCGCAGGCGTCAATCGCCTGGGCCAGCGGCAGCGCCAGTTCATAGCCGGCCACTTCGATGGCGCCGCGCGCGAGCAGCTGGGAACGCAGCGCGCCCGCGCGGCGCGAACTGTCACGCTGGCGCAGGAACTGGTTCAGGCAGGTGTGCCCGTTGAGGAAGGGTTGCCACATGATGATGCCGTCGGCGTGGCTGGCGGCGGCAAAGTCGAGCGCCAGCAGGGCGCCCAGGCGCAGGCCCCACAGGTACAGCGGGCCGGCGCTGCGTTCGGCCAGCCAGTCGCGGGCGATGGCCAGGTCGCGCTTCCAGAGGTCCCAGCGGGCCGTGTTGAAGTCGCCGCAGCTGTCGCCGCAGCCGAACAGGTCGATCTGCAAGACCGCAAAGCCCATGGCGGCGAAGCGGCGCGACTGCAGCGCGGCCATGCGGCGCGAATGATTGAGTTCTTCGGCAAACGGGTGGACATACAGGATGGCGCCGCGGGCGGGAACATGGGGCGAAGGCGCGTGATACAAACTGAATCGGGTGCCGGGTTCGGCGTCAAAGAAAAACGGCAGGACGCGCGGGGTGGAGTGCATTGGTGCATTCATGCTGTGCTTTCTCCTGCACGGAAACGGCGTGGCGCCGCGTCCGTAAAATGACGGCGCGCCAATGGCGGGCGCCGGTTCCTGCAACTTCGGGACTTCGCTCACTTCATGGCAATTAGACACCCCACGCCAGCGGCGGGGATTGAGCGCGCACAAGTGCGCCCGAGCCTGCCAGTTAGCGGCAGTCAAGAACGGCCGCCGCCTTTCTGGCCATCATGCATTCTCGCCCACCACTGCAAGGAAACCCGGCATGGACATCTCGCTACTGCGTTTGTTTTTCCAGTCACGCCAGGCCTGGCCCCTGCAAATCGGGGTGGCGGGGTGTGGCGACGGCAGCGCGGCACTGGCGCTGGCCCGCGCCGGCCACCAGGTGTATGCGGCTGATGCCGATCCGGCGGCCGTGGCGCTGGCGCGCCAGCTGGGCGGCGCCGACATGCTGGTGGATGTGGCCGGGCCGCACGCCCTGCCATGGCCGTCGCACAGCCTCGACCTGTGCGTGGCGCCGCATGGCTGGGATGGCGCCTTCGGTGAACTGATGCGCGTGATCCGCCCCGGTGGTGCGCTGTTTCTGGACCAGGCCGGCGCTGACATGCGCACCCGCCTGGTGCTGGCCGGTGTCGCCTGGCTCGACCAGATCAGTTGTCCGGACGGCGGGCTGTTTGCCTTCAAGCCGGTGCAAGCAGATTGCTGCCCAGCCGCAGCAGAAAGGCGCCCTTGCTGCGATCCTGCGGCATGAGCCGGGGCAGTTCGAACGGGTCGCTGGCGGCGCGCGCGGCACCGGTGGCGGTCGTGACGGCCGCTTCAAAGCCGGCCGAGCGCAGCATGTTGCCGTGGCGCTTTTCAAAGTCGGCGCCCGGTTTGCCCTCGGGGTAGGAAAACATGCGCACGGGCGCCTGCACCAGGGCTTCCAGGCGCGCGCGGCTGTTGCCGATTTCGGCCCGCGCTTCGGCATTTGACAGCGTCGACAGGGCTTGCTGGGTGACGGTATGGGCGCCGATATCCATTCCGGCCCGGTGCAGGGCAATGACCTGGTCGGAACTGAGCATGGTGGGGGTGACGCAGCGCGTCATGGCATGCACGCGCGCCAGCCGTTCGACCGGGGGCAAGGTCGCCAGTGCCGCCAGGATCAGGTCGATGACGGCGCGGCGGCGGGCGCTGCAGCCGATGTCATAGATCCCCAGGCCGCTGCACGACAGGTCCAGGCGCACGCCGGGCGCCTTGCGCACCAGTTCGACGACGGCGTCACTCCAGCGGTAGCCGCCATCGAGGAAGCCGCTGGCCACGAAAAACGTGGCCGGCAAGCCGAAGCGCTGCAGCAGCGGCAAGGCCACGCTGGCGTGATCGGCGTAGCCGCCATCGAAGGTGATGCATACCGCGCGGCTGGGCAGGGAGCGTTCGTGCAGGCGCCGCACTGCCTGCGCCAGGGGCAGTACCCGGCACCAGCGCCGCAGCAGGCGCAGGTGCACGGCAAAACGGGCCGCGTCGACCAGGTCCGGAAACAAGGGGTCGGGCTGGGCCAGCACGCGGTGGTAGACCAGGATGGAGAGGGGTAATTGCATCAGTCACCTGCTCAGTTTGGTGCCGACGAGCAACTTGTTGCGCGCCGTCAAAATTGCCCGGCGGACGGCCGGTACACTCGGAACTTATGTTGAGGCAATACTAGAACACGGTGACAGGAAGTAAGTTGACCGTTCTCATGATGCCCCGACATGCCTTCACAACCACGCGGAGACTTCCATGCGCATCGGCATTCTTTCCTACCCCATGCTGTTTCAGCGGGAAGCGGCAATCCAGCTGCAAATTCGTGAAACCACGCGCGCCTTGAATGCATTGCACGAGCACCGCGGCATTGCCCTGCAGGTGGAGATGGTCGACCCGCACCCCATGCACCTGGAAGACTATGACCTGATCCACGTCTTTTCCGCCAGCGGCGGCAACTATCGCATTGTCGAGGCGGCGGCCGAGCTGGGTGTGCCGGTCGTGCTGTCGCCCCTCATTTCGCCGGGCTGGGACCGTGCCTGCGGCGAACATGCGCGCCTGGCCGACCACCGGCTGGGGCGCCAGACGGCGTGGTCGGTCCAGAGCAGCTACGCCCAGACCCGGCGCGCCCTGCAGCTGGCCAGCACGGTGGTGGCGCTGGGCCAGAGCGAGAAACGGGCCATTGAGGAGGGTTTCCTGATCGACGGCGCCAAGGTAAGGGTGTTTCCGAATGGCGTGAGCCCCCATCTGTTCGATGCCAATGGCGAACTGTTCCGCCAGCGCACCGGCATCCAGGGGCCGTTCGTGCTGATGGCAGGGCATATCTCGCCCTATCAAAACCAGCTGGGCATGGCCAGGGTGCTGGCCGAGATGGCCTTGCCGTTTGTGCTGCTGGGAGAAACGCGCGAGCGCGACCAGGATTACCTGCGCCAGGTACGCGCCGTACGCGGCGTGACCTGCCTGGGTGGTCTCAAGCATGATGCAAAGATGCTGGCCAGTGCCTGCGCCGGTGCCTCGGTCCTGGTCTTGCCTTGCCAGGGCGATGCCTGCTCGCGCACGGTGTTCGATTCGCTGGCCGCCGGCACGCCCGTGATCATGAACACCGCCAGCCCTGTTGAGCTGCCCGAGAGCGGCTTCGCCCTGCGCCAGGTGGCATGGGACGACGCGGCCGCCCAGCAGCACGCGCTGCGCCAGCTGATTGACGCGCCGCCGGCACGCGAGCAGGTCCGCGCGCTGGTGCGGCCATACACCTGGGAGCGGGCAGCGGCGCAGCTGGCGTCCTGCTACGTGGACCTGGCGGCCAGCCGCAGCACCCTGCATGCCTGAATTCAGGCCGGCGGCGCGCGCAGCGACGCTTCGCAAGGCGAGGCGGCGCCGGCCAGCGCGTCGTAGACAGCAGTGTAGCTGCGCGCCATTTCCGGCAGGCTGTGGCGGGCAATGACCTGGCTGCGCGCGCGGGTGCCGTGGCGCGCGCCCATCTCCGGAATGCGGCAATAGTCGGCAATGGCGGCGGCCATCAGGTCCGGCGTGCGGGGCGGGACCAGGATGCCGGTAAAGCCCGGGTGCACCAGCACCGGATTGCCGCCCACGGCCGTGGCCACCACCGGCAGGCCGGTGGCCATGGCTTCGAGAATGGTATTGGAACTGCCTTCGGCCAGCGAAGGGAGCACGAACAGGTCCATGGCGCGCAGCAACTGGGCGATATCGCTGCGTTCGCCCGGCAGCCAGGCACGGTGGGCGGCGCCGGCGCGCTGCAGCATGTCGAGGCAATGGGCGCGCTGCGGACCGTCGCCCACGATCAGCAAGCGCATGCGCTGGTGGGCCGGGTGGGGCGAGGCGATCAGGCGCAGGAAGGCTTCGACCAGGGTTGGATAATCCTTCACTTCATCCATGCGGCCCACGCTGCCGATGACAAAGGCGTTGTCGTGCATGAAGCCGGCCGGCCCCACCGCCGCCGGCGGGCCCAGGCGCGGATGGAACTGCACGCTGTCCACGCCATTCGAAATATGCGACACGCGGCCCGGCTCGGCCCCCACGCTGTCGATCAGCCATTCTTCCAGATCGCTGCTGACGGCAATGAAGTGGCCGATCAGGGGGCGCAGCAGGCGGCGCAACAGGCGGTACTTGAGGCGCTTGCCGTGCAGGTCGCTCATGTCGCGCCCATGCTCGCCGTGCACGCGGCATTTGATGCCGGCCAGGGCCGCCACCAGCTGGCCTTCGATGCCATTGAGGTTGCGCGTGTGGATCAGGTCCGGCTGCAGTGCCCGCAGGGTGCGGAACATGCGCAGGTAGTGGCCGAAATCCTTGCCTTCACGCTTGTTCAGGCTGATGATTTCCACGCCGCGCGACTTGATGTGGGCGTGGTAGGTGGTGTAGTCCTTCAGGCACACGATGGCATGCCGGTACCGGTCAGCCGGCATGTGCCGGATCAGGTTGACAAGCCCATTTTCCATGCCGCCAACGTCGAGCTGCTGCACCAGGTGTACGACCAGGCGCGGCTGATCAAGTGAAACTGTCATGATGGTCACTCCGAGTGTAAACGGCGCCGCCCCGCGGCCGCGCCGGCAAAACCTGGTGTCAGCTTTTCTTGCCAGTGCCGGGCGCCGGCGCGAACGGCGGCAGCATGGCACTGGCGGCGGCGCGCTGGCGCGCGTGGTGCGCACCGCTCATGCCCGGCTGGGGCGGCGCATGGATACTGCCGGTGGTGGCGACGATGTGCGCGCGGCGCTGGCAGGGGCGGCGCAGGCAAGCGGCTGCGGCGACCAGCCGTGCCCGCGCTACTGCATGCCAGCGAGTGGGCCGGATACTGCGCGCGTGCATCGGCATCCGGCTGAACAAATACTCCATAGCGCGCTGGTCTCCGAGAGGTGGCAGGCGGCCTGCAAGGCCATTGATGAAATGATTATAGGACCCCGGAAACAATGAAATCCGGCTACTCACGGTCCCGTTGACGCCTGTCAAAAGCACCATGGCGGGGCCGGCGCCGTCCACGAACAATTTTCCCAAACCATTCTTTTTTGTTCCTGCGCAAGTTTCCGCCCGCTGCGGCTGGAACTTCGCTACTGATGGCCTTGTCTGACTTGCACGACAACCGATCATGCCGCTGCGGCATGACGCCAACCTGAAGGAAGACACCATGCTCAAGGAAGATCTGCCGATTGCTAGCTTTGCCTTGCCAGTTGGACTGCGTGATTTGTGTATCGGCGACCAGGGCATCGTGCCCGGTCCGGAACACGCGCTTGACGTCCAGGTATTCCACATCCGCCTGGCCAACTCGGCCGGCAGGCGCGAGGCGGCCAGCCTCCTGATCCGCAAGATGTATGGCTGGCGTGGCTATGCGGTGGACATCAACGACGTGCATGAGGCCAACAAGATCACCCTGTACGCGGAAACCAATGGCAAGGTGGTCGGCACCTTGAGCTTGTGCCTGGACAGCCCGGCCCACCTGCCGGCCGACGACAATTTCGGCGCGGAGCTCGATGCCTTGCGCGAGGGCGGAGCGCGCTTGTGCGAGCCGTCGCGCCTGGCCATCGACAAGGGCGTCACCAAGCGCGTGTTCGCCTCGCTCATTCACATCTCCTACATCTATGCCCACAACATCCATGGCTTCACTGATTACGTGATCGAAGTCAATCCGCGCCACGTCATGTTCTATAAGCGCATGCTCGGGTTCGACGATTTCGGTGCCGAACGCACCTGTACCCGCGTGGACGCACCCGCCGTCCTCTTGCGCCTGCCCCTGTCGGAGATGGGCAAACAGATCCGCAAGTGGGGCGGACTCATGGAGCAGCACGGCGAGGAGCGCTCCTTCTATCCGTATTTCTTTCCTGTCTGGGACGAGCCGGGCATCACGGCCCGCCTGAAGTCCGGCTATCTCGGCAAACACTAGGAGCGGCCATGCTCGATATCGTCGATGATGAATTGGAACAGTGCGCCGCACGCCGCTTGGCACTCCTGGCCGCCGTGCGCGCTGCGGTGGGCGCCGACCACGTGCAGACCGACGGCATGACGCTGGAACGCTATGGACGCAGTACGGCCGCGCGCAGCATGCGCCCGCTGGCCGTGGCACGGCCCGCCTCGCACGAGGAAGTGGTGGCACTGGTGACGGTGGCGGCCGCCCATGGCTGCCCCGTGTACCCGGTCAGTAGCGGCAAGAACTGGGGCTATGGCGATGCCTGCGCCGTGGGACCGGGGCAGCTGCTGATCGACCTGTCGCGCATGAACCGGATCGTGCATGTCGATGCCGAGCTGGCCTATGCCGTGATCGAACCGGGGGTGACACAGCAGCAGCTGTCGGCGCATCTGCGCGAGCGCGGGCTGGCCCTGTGGATGGACTGTACCGGGGCCGGCCCCGACACCAGCCTGATGGGCAATATCCTGGAGCGCGGCTTCGGCCATTCGCCCTATGGCAACCGGCTGCAGCACGTGTCGGGCATGCGGGTGGTGCTGGCCAACGGCGAGACGCTCCATACGGGCTTCGGGCACTACCAGGGCGCCCGCGCCACCCACCTGTTCCCGTATGGCGTGGGGCCGTTCCTGGATGGCTTGTTCACCCAGTCGAACCTGGGCATCGTGACCGAACTTGGCATGTGGCTGATGCCGGCGGCCGCCTGCGTCCAGCATTTCCTGTGCAGCGTGGAGGCGCCCGATGGCATCGGCGCCGTGGTCGATGCGCTGCGGCCGCTGCGCATGGATGGCACCCTGCGCAGCATCGTGCATATCGGTAACGACTTGCGGGTGATTTCAGGCGGCAGAGTGTTCCCGCGCGCGCTGGCCGGCGGCATGTCGCGCCTGCCCGAGGCCTTGCGCACGCAAATGCGCGAGGCCGCCGGCGCCGGCGCCTGGACCGTGTCCGGCGCCCTGTATGGCAGTGCTGCCCAGGTGGCGGCGGCGCGCGCGGCCGTGCGCCAGGCCCTGCGTCCCACGCGCGCGCGGGTACGCTTCCTGGACGAGCGCAAGCTGGCCCTGGCGGCGCTGGCCGGCCGCTTGCTGGGTGACTGCGGCCCGGGCCGCCGGCTGCGCGCCCAGGTGGCGCTGGGGGAAGCGCTGCTGGGGATGAACTGCGGGGTGCCCAATGGCCGCTTTCTGGCGGGGGCCTACTGGCGCCGCCGGGGCGCTCTGCCGCCCTCATTTCCTGACGGCGCCGATCCGGCGCGCGACCAGTGCGGCATGCTGTGGATCTCGCCCATCCTGCCCATGCGCGGCGCCGACGTGCTGGCCTTGCATGCACTGGCCGAGCCCCTGTTTCGCGAGCATGGCTTTGACCTGTTCGTCACCTTCAGCATGATCAACGAGCGCGCCCTGGGGGCGGTGCTGACCATCACCTTCGACAAGCAGGACGACGAGGAAACCCGGCGCGCCCAGGCCTGCTACCGCGCCGTGTTTGACGCCGTCATGGCCGCCGGCTACCTGCCTTACCGGGTGGGCAACCAGTCGATGGCGGCCCTCGATCCGCAGCAAGACAGTTACTGGAAGACGGTGGCGCGGATCCGCGGCGCCCTCGATCCGGCCGGCATCATCGCACCGGGGCGCTATGAACCGGCCGTGGCGCAGAACCTTTCGCTGCAGCTGCAGTCCAACGCTTTCGTGACAGGAACACGGTGACGAAACGGCGACTACAAGGTAACAAGCAGCTGTTGTGCCTCGGCACGCCGGTCGAACGGAGGCGGTGAGGCAAGCGCTTTCTCCAGGGCGCGGCGGGCGCCCTCGCGGTCGCCGCTCTGGATCAGCAGCGTGCCAAGGTGAAAATGCACTTCGCCAACGTGGGGGGCCAGGGTACAGGCTTTGAGCAGCAGGGGCAGGGCGCGCGCAAGTTCGCCTTGCTCCATCAGGATGCAGCCCAGCGTATCCATCACGGCCGGGTTGTCCGGGGCCAGGGCATGGGCGCGCTGGGCCAGGTGCAGGGCTTGCGGGTCGCCCAGGCGCTGGCAAGTCCAGGCCAGGTCGTTCAGTGCCGTCAGGTTGTCGGGGGCGTGGCGCAGCACGGCTGACAGTTCGGCCGCCGCTGCGCTCAGGTCGTGCCGGGCCAGGTGGCAGCAGGCCAGGTGCTGGCGCGCGTCCACGTCGCCGGGGTGGGACCCCAGCCAGGCCGCCATCACGGCATTGGCCTGTTCGTCCTTGCCCTGGTGGGACAGACTGCCATGGAGCTGCACCAGCAACTGGCTCGTGGGCGCGAGGGCGAAGGCTTGCTGGTACGCCAGGCAGGCCAGGTCATGCCGGGACTGGGCACTGTGGACATCGCCTTCGAGCTGGTGGGGCGCGGCGGCCTCAGGCTGGCGGCGCTGGGCGGACACGGCCGCGGCAAGGGCTTCATGATAGCGGCCATGGCGAATGAACAGGGCCACCAGATCGGCGCGGGCGGCAAACAGGTCTGGCTCAATGGCCAGGGCCGACTTCAGGGCGTGCAGGGCAGCGGCATCCTGGCCTTGGGCGATGTGGGCGGCGGCCAGGTGCCAGTGCGGCAGGCCGCTTGCCGGCGTCATTGCGGCCAGCCTGGTAAAGGCGGCGCAGGCAGCCCGGTAATCGCGCCGGGCCAGGCTGATCCTGCCCAGCAGGCAGGCGACGTCGCTGTTTGCGGGATGGCTGGCATCGAGCGCCTGGGCGAGCCGGTACGCTTCATCGTGCTGGCCAAGCTGGAGGTACAGGGCGCAGGCGCGCAGCGACAGCGGCAGCGCGTCCGGGCTGTGGGCGCAGGCACGCTCCATCCACGAGATGGCCTCTGCCGGATGCTGACGCGACAGGGCAAGCGAGGCCAGCGCTTCCATGGCGGCGCTGTTGCCCGGCGAGGCGGCCAGGGCAGCGAGGTAGCGGTTGCGCGTGTTTTCAAGCGGCCTGTGCTCGATCAAGTCGAGCTGTTGCAGTTTCTCCAGGGCAGGCAGAAATGCCGGATCGTGGCGCAGCGCCCTGGCAAAGCCCTGGCGGGCGCCGCGCAGGTCGTCCTGTTGCAGGGCGATGTCGCCCTTGAGCTGCTGTATCAGGGGGTTGTCGTCCTCCCGTTCCAGCGCGCACGCAAGCGCGAACGCTTCGGCATGCTGGCCGCCGCGCAGGCGCGACATGGCGTGCAGCAACGCGTGAGCCAGCGGTGCGGATGGCAGCGCCATGCTGCGTTCGAGCATGGCGACCTGGCGCAGGTAGTCACCGGTGCCCAGGCGGCTGTGCGCCAGGCCCTGCCACGGGCGGGTCAAGTCCTGGTCCATGTCGGCAGCCTGCGCAAACAAGGTGGCGGCCATGCTGAACTGGCGCGCGCGCAGATTGGCGGTCGCAGCCTGTATGAGCAGCCGGCAGTCACTACCATCCTTGGCCAGCAGAGGCGAGAGCAGCGCCAGTGCCGCCTGAGGATGCTGGGTCTCCAGGTGCAGCGCCACCATGAGCTGGCTGGCATGTACATGGCCCGGGTGGATGCGCAGGAAGCGCTGCAGCAATTGCTCAGCATGGCGATGGGCGCCCGCGGCCAGCGCCAAGGCCCCGGCCAGCAGCAGCGCGGGCGTGTGGGCCGGTGCGGCGCGCAGGATGCGGCCGGCCAGTTCGGCGGCCTGAGCGTCGTTGCCCTGCCGGTGTTGCAGCACGGCCTCGGCAAAGAGCACGGCCGGGACCGAACCGGCAACCTTGCGCGCCTGGCCAATGGCATGCTGGGCCCGGGAATACTGCGCGGCGTCCGTGCTCAGCTGGGCTACATCCAGCAGCGCCTGGGCATTACAGGGATGGCGTTCCAGGATGGCGCCATGGATTGCCAGGGCCTGCGTGAGCTGGCCGTCCGCATGCAGCATGTCGGCCTGCAAGCGCAGGCAGTCGAGGTCGGCGGGGCTCGCGGCCAGCGCGCGTTTCAGGCAGCTGCGCGCCTGCGCCCAGTGCTGGCGGTACAGCGCCATGCGTGCAAGGGCCAGCAGGGCTTGCGGTGCCTCGGTATGCAGGTGAAGCGAAGCGTGGGCCATGGCATCTGCCTGGGCCAGGTTGAGCAGGGCAAACAAGGCCTGGCTGTGCAAGCCCATGGCGGCGGCGCGCTGCGCCGGGCCGCCCACGGTGGCGATGGCGGCCAGCACCTGCTCGTGCTTGCCCTGCAGCAGCAGCACCCGTCCCAGCTGGGCCGAGCCAAGTGCATCCCCATGCAGCATGGCGCGCCGGAATGCATCGGCGGCCTCGTCCAGGTCGCCCTGGTCGACATACAGCTCGCCCAGCAGGAGATGGGCGGCGCCAAATCCGTCATGGGTGTCGATGAGTTGCCTGGCATGGGCGATGGCGGCCCGCAGGTCACCCTTGTCCCAGAATTCGCGCGCTTCAGCCAGCATCTGGTCGGGATCGCCGCTGCCGCAACCGCATACCTCTACCCCCATCGACAGGGCCAGGGCGGCGGCGACCGAGCGCGACCAGAGCGGCTGCTTGTGTGGGGTCATGGCGTTCTCCTGCAAGGCTTGATCCATCTCATTGACAGCTTAGGCATTGGCGCCGGCCGGCCTTTGATCTTGAACAATGATTGCTGACTCGCACTTGCGTCCGCAATCCGTGTACGGTTGCTCGATATCAAATGCCAGCGCATGCCGGTCCGTAAAATTTCATCAAGCCGTAGCTTGCGGCAACCTGGAGGTAGCGATGACGCAAAATTGTCCAGCCAGAGCGTGCCGGCGGTGCATGGCGAAGGGGCGCTGATGGCCGTAAATTCGCTGCCGGATGCTTACCGGCACCTGCTTGACGAGATCGGGGAGCGGCCTCGGCGCTGGCTCATTACCGGGGTGGCCGGCTTCGTCGGCTCCAATCTGCTGGAGACCTTGCTGCGCCACGGCCAGCATGTCACCGGACTCGATAACTTCATGACCGGATACCGGCACAACCTGGACGACGTGCAAGCCCGGCTGCCGGCGCAGGCATGGGATCGGTTTCGTTTTGTGGAAGGCGACATCCGCTGCCTGGCCACCTGCAAGCAGGTATGCGAAGGGGTGGAACTGGTCCTGCACCAGGCGGCGCTGGGGTCGGTCGGGCGTTCCATCGAAGACCCCATCCTGACCAGCGATATCAATATGATCGGTTTCTTGAACGTGCTGGTGGCCGCGCGCGACGCCGGGGTCAGCCGGCTCGTGTACGCCGCTTCCAGCGCCACTTACGGCGACCATCCGGACTTGCCCAAGGTGGAAGAACATATCGGCAAACCCTTGTCACCCTACGCCCTGACCAAGCATGTCAACGAGGTCTATGCCGAGATGTTCGCCCGCTGCTACCAGACGCAGGCTATAGGACTGCGCTACTTCAATGTGTTCGGTCCGCGCCAGGATCCCGACGGGCCTTACGCCGCAGTGATCCCCCAATGGTTCAGTGCGATGATCAACAACGAGCCGCTGCGTATCCATGGCGACGGCGACAGCAGCCGCGATTTCTGCTTTATCGACAATGTGGTGCAGGCCAACCTGCTCGCCAGCCTGACGAGCGGCGCCGCCGCCGTCAATCAGGTCTACAACGTGGCGGTCAATGCGCGCACGAGCTTGAACGAACTGTATACGCTCATGCATGAGATGCTGGCCGAACGGTTTCCCCATCTCCGGCAGTACAGGCCGCAATACTCGGAATTTCGCGTCGGCGACGTTCGCCATTCCCAGGCGGACATCTCCAAGGCTGCGCGGCTGCTTGGCTACACGCCCACACACAGGCTGGAAGAGGGTTTGCGCGCTTCGCTGGACTGGTATGTGTCCCGTCTGACGGCGCCATCCTAGGCGCAATCTCAGGTGCGATATTGGCGCTGGCTCGGCGCTGGCTCGGCGCGTCTCGGCGCGTCTCGGCGCAGGCGCGGCACAGGCGCGGCACAGGTGCGGCACAGGCGCGGCTCAGGTAAGGTTCGGCAAGGATCAGGAAAGGTTCGGCAAGGATCAGGAAAGGTTCGGCTAGGATCAGGAAAGGTTCGGCAAGGATCAGGCAAGGTTCAGGCAGGGCGCAGGCATAGAGCCGGCATGGAGCCGACATGGCGCGGGCGGCCCAGGCACGGTGCAGCCACGTGCAGGTACGGTGCAGGTGCGGTGCAGGTGCGGTGCAGGCGCGGGCCAGGCATGGCGCAAATACCGGCCGCGCAGCGTCGGGCGCTGCCAGTATGCAGGGGCGGCGCTGCCTCAGGCGTGTGCGAGCCTGCGCCCCCGCTGTCGTCACGCACGGCTGCAAGCCGCGTGCACCGGCCCCGCTGACCTGCCTACATCACGAATGCCGATCTGCTGGTCACCGAGCTTGGCGTGAGGTTGCCGGTGGTGGCAACTTGGTTCTTGATCCGGAACGCCAAGCCGGACTGACTCATCGGTCCTGGCGATTCACACCTGCTGTTTCACACTGGCGGCTTGCGCGACGGCAGCACACGTACGACGCCCCGAAAGTCCACCGTATGCAGGGACACCGGACGGCGCCACACCCGGGCGACATATTCCATGACCTGTTCGGCCTGTTCCAATGCCAGGCCGCGTCCGTCGTGCAGATAGTCGTGCTGGAGTTCGAGCGAGCCGTCCACGCCGAGCCGGGTAACACTGATGGCCGGCGCCCCATAATTGAAGCGGGGTGCCAGGATTGCTTCACGAATGGCGTGGATATCACGGTTGACGATTCTGGTTTCGCCGTCCCTGCGCGCCTCGTACACGAACAGGTCGAGCTTGTCGGCCAGTTCCTGGTCCAGGTAATTGCGTATAAAGCCAAAGTCATCTTCTTCCCTGCACACCTGGCGCGCCCGCGCCATGCCGAATTTGTCGATGATGTGCTCCCACATGGAAAACCCGAGGTGATAGGGATTGACCGACAGCGACAAGGCCTGGCCGCTGCCAAAAGGCCGCACCACGTCCGAGTGCGATTTGATGGCGTCGAGGTAGAGATCATGCGGCAGGAAGGTGGCTTCGCGCAGCAGGCGGGCATGCCAGTAGGATGCCCAGCCTTCATTCATGATCTGGCACGAGAACACCGGATGGAAGTAGAACGCTTCTTCGCGCACTGCAAGGAAGATGTCGCGCTCCCAATCCTCCAGCTCGGGCGCGTACTGGGCAATAAACCACAGCAGGTCCAGCTCGGGCCGGGGGGGAAGGGCGGCGCGCTGGGGCAGGGCAGCGCCTGCTGGCGGCGCGGCTTCCCCCGGCAGGCGCGCGAAACGGTCCTGGAACGGATCGCTGGCCGGCGCGGCACTTGGTGCGGTCGGGGTGGCATACCGCGGGCGGTCCAGGGGCAAGTTGGGGTCGATATGCGTTTCCAGTGCCAGTGCCGCGTCCAGGACTGCCTCCACCCGCGCCTGGCCGTGGGCTTGCAGGGCGTGTTCCAAACGCAGGGCGCGCGCTGCGCTTTGTTCCAGGATGTGGCCGCCCGCCATGGCGATAAAGCGTGTGAACAGCTGATTGTTCTTGGCAAAGTCCGCATGGCCAAGGACATGGGCCGTGACCAGCGTATTTTCTGCCAGCGAATTGTGCTCCTGCATGAAGGCGTGGCAGGGATCGCCCGGGAACATGACCTCGAAAATGTGCGAATGGCCCATGTGCTGGCGCACCAGCTGGTGAATGTAGCGCACACCGAAGGACCAGTGGCGCATGCGCACCGGCAGGCCGTACACGGCAATCTCCACCATGAAGCTGGCAGGGACCAGGTCGAAGCTGACCGGATAAAAATCCATGCCCAGTCGCAGCGCCAGCTCTTCGAACTGCGCCGTGTAGGCGGCCAGCCTGGCCTGGACTTCGCTCATGGCCGCCCCTCGGCCGTGTTGGCGTCGTGTTCCTTGCTGAAGAACTGGCGCAGGGCGCGCCAGACGTCGTCGGGCGAGGACAGCAGGCTGCTGCTGACGGGCAGGCCGCGCCGTTCCATGTCGTTGCACAGCCTGCGCATTTCCGTTTCCAGTGCCCGCGGCGAGCCTGGCAGCGTTTCGATGTAGCCAATATGGTTGAGTACTCCGGCCAGTTCGCCAAGCAACTGGGTGGCAGCGGCGCGGTCTTCGGTGAAATTTTCGCCATCGGAAGCGTAAAACATGTAGATATTGTCGCGGGCCGGATCGAGTTCCCGGTGCACGAGCTCGCGTACCAGGCGAAAGGCGCTGGAGGCAATGGTGCCACCCATGCCCGACACCTGGAAAAATTCTTGTTCGCTGAACTCCCACGCGTGCGTGGTATGCGCAATGAAGCGCGTGGCCACCTGGCGGTACTGACGCCGAATGCCATGCAGGGCAAAGAAAAAGAAGGACTTGGCCAGCTTGCGTTCCTGCTCGGTCATGCTGGCCGATACGTCGATGACGAACAGCACGGTCGCGCCCGTGCTCGGTATTATCCGTGTCGCCAGCTGGCGAAAGCGCAGATCCTCATTGGTAAATGGTGCCGCACCCGGCTGCACGGCGCGGCGTTTGATGGCTTCCTTGATGGTGCGGCGCCGGTCAAGACGGGAGCGGGCCCCGCGCTTGTCCCAGCCGGTACGCACGAGTTGGGCTTCGTCAATGCGTGCGCCCGGGCGCGGCTGCAGGTCGGGCAGCTTGAACGTTTCCCAGGCCCAGTCAATGACTTCGTCAATGGAAAACTCCAGCAGCAGCCGTACTTCGCCGGTGTCGTGGCCGGCACTGTCCTCCGGCCCCTGGCCGGCGGTCGCCTCCGGCTGGCCCGCCTGGAGCAGGTCGCCCGGTGCGCCTTCCCCCTGTCCGGCGCCGCTCTGGGTGCGTCCTTCGGCCAGCTTGAAGCGGGCATGCTCGAGCATGCGCACGGGCACCTGCACGCGGCGCTCCTGGGAACCGGTGATGAGGTCGGGGCCGGCGATAAGGTCTGGCAAATGCCCCTGGACAGCCTCGCGCACCTTGTCGTGATGGCGCAGCCAGTCCTGCGCCCCGCGCGAGAACAGCTCATACCATCCGGTGCTGATTGTTGCCGCCACATCGCCCCCGCTGTTGTCTGCCCGCCTGCCGATGTACCCCACTGCCCGGCCCTGCAAGTTGCCGCCAGCTATTCCTGCGCCAGCAGCGTCGTCACGTAATTGAGCGCCTCGCGCGCACTGTGGCTGTCATAGCCGTATTCGTCCACCAGCCGTTTCTCGACGGCCGAGATCTTGGTGCGAATGTCGTCGTCCGGGCGCTTGGAAGAGCTGACCAGGCGCAGCACGTCGCGCCGCTGCTCGAACAGGTATTGCTGCACGGCGTCGTTGAGCTGCAGATGGCTGTCCAGGCCAAACTTGATACCCCGCTTGTAGGCCCCCATGGCCTTGCGCACCACCTCCTGGCGAAACGATTGCTTGCCCGATTCCGATATATGGATTTTTTCTTCCACTGCGCGCAAGAAGCGCTCGTCGGGCCGCCGTTCTTCGCTCGTGATGGGGTCCTTGATGAGCCGGTTGTCGAGCATGGCTTCGACTTCGTCCAGATATTTGTTGAGCAAGTCCTGCGCTTCCTGTTCAAACGACACGAACAGCGCCTTGTGCACGTCTTCCTTGACCCAGCGGTTGTAGAAGTCCTTGCGGGTAAGCACGAGATAGTCGACCCAGCGCCGCTTCTTCTTGGGATCGATCCTGGCGTCGCTGTCGATGCCATCCTTTAAGGCCAGCAGCACATCCATGGTGGACAGGCTCTGGCGATTGGACTGGATGATGGCATTGGACAGGGCATTGATGACAAACCGTGGCGACACGCCGGCCAGCCCTTCGTCCGGCGCCTTGTCCTTTTCCTTGATGCGGCGTACATCGGCCCGGTTGACGCCGTCGACCTCTTCGTCCGCATGGATGCGGATTTTCTTGACCAGCTCCACATCCTTGTCGTCGCCCTCATGAATGCGGCTGAGAATGGCAAACACGGCGGCTGCATGCAGGGCGTGCGGGTCGAGATGAACGTCCCGAAACGCCGGCGCCGCCGACGAGATGAGCTTGTTGTAGATGCGCGCTTCTTCCTTGTAGCTGAGGGTGTAAGGCACCTGGATGATGACCATGCGGTCGAGCAGGGCTTCGTTTTCGCTCTCCTGCAGAAAACGGCGGAATTCGGCCAGATTGGTATGCGCGAGAATGGTTTCATCAAGATAGATCAGGGGAAAGCGCGACACCTTGACGTTCCGTTCCTGGGTCAGCGTGAGCAGCAGGTAGAGAAATTCCCGTTTGACCTTGAGAATTTCGATCATTTCAAGCACGCCACGGCTGGCCGCGTACACCGCACCCGACCACGACCACGCGCGCGGATCGCCCTCGTCGCCGTACTGCGCGACCTTGGACAGGTCGACCGAACCGACCAGGTCGGCCAGGTCGGCGGTGGTCGGGTCGTGCGGCGCATAAGTGCCAATGCCGCAGCGCCCGGACTCGGAGATGAAAAAGCGCTCCACCGGCATTTGCATGAAGTCGCCCGCATACTGGTCTTCCAGACGGGCGCGGCAGTGCGGGCAGAGCTCACCCGTGATATCGATGCCATACGTATTGCGGCAGCTGGCGCGCATGGTGTGCGGCACCAGGTGCAGGGGCGACTCGCGCACGGGACAGCCGGCAATGCCGTACATGGCGCCCTGGTCCGTATAGCTGTATTCCTCCAGCGCACGCTTGAGCAGGATGACCATGGTTGACTTGCCGCCCGAAGGCGGGCCGAGCAGCAACAGCAGCCGGCGCCCCACCTCCGAGCCGGCCGCGGCGGCCTTGAAATAGTCGATGACGCGTTCCAGCGCGTCGTCAATGCCGAACAGCTCGTCTTCAAACAGCCGGCAGCGCAGGCGGCCATCGTCAGTCTGCATGCAGGTGGCGCGGATCATGTCCCACAGATACTGGTGCGAGGTGCGCGCCACCAGATGCGGGGCGCGCGGCAGCACTTGCTGCATGAATTGCGCAAACGTGCCCGACCAGTGCCCGGCACGGTGCTGCTGGGTGAATTCGGTCAGGCTGTGCAGGAACTGGGCACGCTGGTGCGCCTCGGGCACCGCACTGCCATTGTCATTGCCGCTGATCGTCACATCGCCGCTGATCGTCACATTGCCTCCGATTATCGTGCGGGAATGCGTGATCGGCACCACCCGCCGCATCAGTATCAGCGCGTGCCGCTAGCGGCCAATGATTGGCCTCAATGTGCGCCGTTGAACCTTTTCGCTGGAAGCTGCTCGGCGCGCCCAGGCGGCGCCGCAAAGCAAAACGGCGTCCCGCAGGACGCCGTCAGCTGGTGCACGCCGATCGTTGATGCCAGGCGCCTGGACGCTTAGAACTTGGCGTTGAGGGTCACTCGCAGCGCGCGCGGCGAGCCAGGGGTGATGTTGTTGTTGCTGTGGGCCGAAGCGTAGTAGCGCTTGTTGAGCAGGTTCTCGATATTGGCCTGCAGCTGGTACTGGTTGTTGAACTTGTAGAACAGCGCAGTGTCTACACGGGTGTAACCAGGCAGCACGACCGGCCCGGTAATGCCCGCGTTGACAGCGCCGCGGTAGCTCAGGCCCAGGCCGGCGCCCCAGTTGGCGTCCAGATCGTAGCGGTTCCACAGCGACGCCATGTGCTTGGGCACGTGGGGCAGGTCGGCGCCATTGAGTACCGCGCTGTTGCCAACCTTGCTCAGCTGGGCGCTCTGGTAGGCGTAGCCGCCGAACACGCTCCAGGCCGGGGTGATTTTGCCGGCCACGCCAAGTTCCACGCCCTTGCTGGTCTGGGCGTCGCCCTCGATCAGGGTGCTTTCAAGCGGGGGCGGGAATGCGCTCAGCACCACGTTGCTGCGATCGAGCTGGTAGATGGCGGCCGTCAGCGACAGGTCGGGACGCACATCCCACTTGGCGCCGATTTCCATGTTGGTGAACTGTTCCGGTTCAAAGCTGGCCACGTTGGCATTGAGCGAGGCGAGCTGTTCGCCGGCGCGCGGCACGAAGGTTTCACTGTAGCTGCCGTACAGCGACAGTGCCTCGAACGGCTTGTACACCAGGCCCAGGCGCGGCGACAGCGGCGTATCCTTCACTTCAAAGCGCTCGTTGGTGGCGCGGTTGGTGAAGTCCACCGTGAAACGGTCGGCACGCAGGCCGGCCACGATTTGCCACTGCTCTGTCAGTTCAATCTGGTCCTGGATATAGACCGACAGCACATCGGCCGTGCCTTCATTGGTCGTCGATGGCGTGAATGTGATGGCGCCGCGATACACCGGATCGGCCAGGCGCACGCGGTTGGCCGGGATGGTGCCCGGCACGACCGGGAACACGCCGTTCTGGCGCAGGTTCTCGGTCTCCTGGCGGCCCAGTTCGAGTCCGGTGACGATCTTGTGCTGGATGCTGCCCGTGTTGAAATTGAAAAACAGGTCAGTCTGGTTGAAGATGTTCTTGCGCTGGGTATCATTGCTGTAGGCGCCCAGGTCCACATAACCATCCGGACGGGCGGCGCTGGACGGATAGATGTTCTGGTAAAACTTGTCATAGTCCGCTACGCGGGTGCGGTTGCGCAGGGTAAAACCATTGCCGAAATCGTGATCGAGCACGGCGCTAAAGGCGTGCGCCCGCGCTTCGGTCGGGCTCAGCGCCTGGTTGCCGAAAAAGGTCGAGTCATCGGTGTTGTACGGACGATTGCCCTGCGAGGTGATGCCCCGGTCGGCCACGCGCTCGTCATGGAAGTATTCGTAGCCGAGCACGGCGTTCGTGTGCTGGCCAAGGCGCACTGCCAAGGTCGGGTTGATGCCTTCGCGCTTGACGAACACGCCATCGCGGTAGCTGTCCGAGCGTTCGGTCATGGCATTGACGCGGAAGGCGGCATGGCTGCTCACTGCCTGGCCCACATCCACGGTGGCGCGGCGCAGGTTGAATTCGCCCAGGGTGAAGGAGGCCTGGCGTACCGGGGTCCAGCCTGGCTGCTTGGTGACGCGGTTGATGACGCCCCCCGAGCCGCCGCGGCCAAAGATCATGGCATTGGCACCCTTGACGGCTTCCACGCTGTCGATATTGTAGAAGTCGCGGAAGTACTGGACATCGTCACGGATGCCGTCGATAAAGAAGTCGCTGGTCGAGCTGTTGCCGCGGAACACGGCGGTATCGCGGTTGCCTTCGCCCTGGGCAATTTGCACGCCCGGCACGTAGCGCACCACGTCGCTCAGGTTTTGCATGCTGACGTCGCGCATCAATTCCTTGGTGACGACGGTAATTGCCTGTGGCGTGTCGCGCAGCAGCGTGTCGGTCTTGGTTGCGGTCGAGCTGGTCTTGACATCATATTGGGCCTCGCTGGCGCCAATGACGGTCACTTCCTTGAGCGTTGCGGTGGTGCTCTGCGCCATGGCAGCGCTGCCGGCGGCGGCAAAGACAGTGGCGGCAAAGACATGTACGGCGGCGGCAATCGGGGTCAGGCGGGTGAAAGATGAATGGCTGGACATGGATGTTTGGCTAGAATGAAAATGAGAATGACTCGCATTATGATTTAAGCTGGCCACTTTTGCAATGCACAATTGCTTTTCCGTAAGTTCGCCTGCGCACAGAGAAAATGCGGACTTGGCTCTAGCATGAAAGCCTTCGCAAACGCTCACAAGAAGGAAATCCATGTCTGCCTACGACCATTCCAGTCAGGTTGCCGAACTCAAATCGAAGATCAAATCCATTCGTTTCGCCATGTTCACGACCATTGACGAGCACGGCCACCTCATCAGCCGGCCGATGACCAATCAGGAAACGGATGCACAAGGCAATCTGTGGTTTTACACCTCCACCGAAACTGACCTGTGGGAAAACATCGTCGCCCATCCCGAGGTCAACCTGAGTTTTTCCGAGCCCGCCGACCATGTCTATGTGTCCATCAGCGGGCGGGCCGAGCGCGTGGTGGAGCGCGACAAAATCAAGGCCATGTGGAATTCCGCGGTGCAGGCATGGTATCCGCATGGTCCCGACGACCCTCACGTTGTGCTCATCAAGGTCGTGTCCGATACGGCCGAATACTGGGACTCCAACGCCAGCAGCATGGTGCAGTTGTTCAAGATGGCCAAGGCTGTACTGACCGGCACCACGCCCGATGAAGGCGAGCACGCCAGGATCAATCTGTAAGGAGCAGGGCGCTGAAGCCACTCGCACCGTCGCGCCAGGAAGCCGAGCAGCTGGCCCGGCTCTCACGCATGCGCGCCATTGCCACCGGGCTGCTGGTGCTCATGGCCGTGGTGTTCGTGTGCGCGCGCCTGCTGCGCGAACGCTATCCCTTCATGGCGTTCGTGGGCGCCTTTGCCGAGGCGGCCATGGTGGGCGCTATTGCCGACTGGTTTGCCGTCACGGCCCTGTTCCGCCATCCGCTGGGGCTGCGTATTCCCCATACCGCCATTATTCCCAGCAATAAGGAACGCATTGGCGACAATCTGGGCAACTTCCTCGAACACAATTTCATGAGTTACGAGGTGATCCATGGCGAATTGGCCCGGGTCGACTTTGCCGGCTCGGCCGCGCGCTGGCTGGACCAGCCGGACAATGCACGCGCAGTGGCGGCCCAGATCACGAGCGCCATCCCGGCCCTGCTGCGCATGGTCGAGGACAAGGATGCGGCCGCCTTCCTGCGCGACGCTCTGGCAGGTTCGCTCAAGGATGTGCGCCTGGCCCCTTTGCTCTCGCGCCTGCTGTCAGTACTGGTGGCGGGACGCCAGCACCATGCGCTGCTTGAAAAACTGCTGGAACTGATTGCCGGCGCGCTGGAACAGCACCGGCCCTACATTCGCCAGAAGGTCCACGATCACAGTCCGCGCTGGCTGCCCAAGGCGATCGATGAAAAGTTTTACGAGCGCCTCATGGCGGGCGTCCACAGTACCCTGGACGACATCAAGGGCGATGACAGCGAATGGCGCGAACGCTTTCAGCTGGCCACGGAAGAACTGATCGCCAACCTGGCCACCTCGCCCGAGTACGAAGCGAAGCTGCGCGCGCTGCTCGACAGCAGCCTGGGCCATCCCCTGTTTCGCAATTATGTGGGCCAGGTGTGGGACGATGTGCGTGCGCGCCTGCTGGCCGACACCAGCGCGCCCGACTCCAAAATTGCCGCCCATGTCGAGCAGGCCCTGCAGTCGTTCAGCAGCGCGCTCGGCCGCAACGAGACGGTGCAGCTCAAGCTCAATGACTGGCTGCGCACCTTTGCCGCCGAAACCATCGTGGCCAAGCGCGAAGTGATCGTCGACCTGGTGCGGCGCGTGATCCGCAGCTGGGACGCCGAGACCCTTTCCCGCAAGTTCGAGCTGCACGTCGGCCGCGACCTGCAGTACATCCGCATCAATGGCACCATCGTGGGCGGCCTGGTGGGCCTGCTGCTGCATTCGGTCGGGCTGCTGTTCTAGCGCTGGCCGCAGCCCGCCCGGCTGTGCTACAGGTCGAACTTGAGTTCGGCCACCAGCGTGCGCCGCGGGTAGGGATGGAATGCCCAATAGCGCTCGTTGTTGAGGTTGTCCACGCCCAGGGCCGCGCTCCAGTTGGCATTGAACCGGTAACGCATGCGGGCATCGAGCACCAGAAAGGTGCTAAACCCCATGTAGGTATCGGCATGGGTGTCGCTGTTGTCCAGCTGGCCAAACTGCCTGCCGCTGTAGCGGGCGCCCAGCGTATAGCTGAGCCGTTCCTGCGGCTGGTAAGACGCTACCAGAGCGGCGCGCCAGCGTGGCACGCGCGGCTGCCACTTGCCCACGCTGGCGGGATTGGCACGGTTGGCCGTGATGAGCGAGTGGGTGAAGGTCATGTGCGCGGCCAGCTCCAGGCCTGCAATACCCAGGTCCTGTGACTGCCATGCCAGCTCGGCACCGCGGGTGCGGATGGCATCCACGTTCTGCACCGCCGATACGGCCGGCGCCTGGGGCAGCGGCTGGGAATACAGTGCGTCGGCGGTGGACTCGGCGAACACGGTGGCGCGCAGTGTGCCGTCGTGGGCAGCGCGTTCGGCACTCAGTTCGCCCGTCCATGAACGTTCCGGCCGCAACAGTGGATTGCTGTTGACGATCTGGTCGCCCACGATACCGCCCTGGAACAATTCGGCAACGGTCGGCATGCGCACGCTGCGCCCGGCGGAGGCCTTGAGCACCCACGCCGGGCTCAGCTGCCTGAACAGTGCCAGCTTGGGCGACCAGTGGCGCTCGCTCCTGTCCACGTCGAAGGGCAGCACCTGCTCTGCATTGCCAAGTTCGCCATCAAAGGCGCGCCAGCGCTCGTGGCGCAGGCCTGCCATGGCTTTCCATGCATCGCTGATGGTCCAGGTATCCTGCACATAAACGCTATGCAGCGCCGTGTCGCCATTGAAGGCGGAAAAGCGCGCGGCGGGCGCCCCGCGGATCCAGTCTGCACCGCTGCCAACCACAGTGCGCAGGCGATAGTCATCGGTTTGCATGCCAAACTCCACCACATGGCTCCCGGCCCCGCGCCGCTGTCCAGCCGGGCGCCAGATCGCGCGCAGGTGCGCATTGCGCCAGCCGGTCCCGTCCATGTCGGTGATGCGCCCGGCGCCGCCGCCCGTGGCCAGAGGTAGTGCGGCGGTAGGCACGCGCAGCCGATCCTTGCGGTAGTCAAAGGTGCTCAGCGCCAGTTCCCAGTCGAACACCCCGCGCGTGCTGGATTTGAACGACAGGCCTTGCATAAGCTGGTCTTGCGCCTGCACGCTGGGCACAAACGCCGGCGCAGGGCGGTCCAGGCTGAACTGGCGCCCCTCGATGACCGCATGGCCGGAAAAGACCGCGCTGCCCGCCGCATCGCGCAGGTAGCTCGCTGCGTCGCCCGTGGTGGCATTTTGCCACCAGCCCAGGGTGTAATGGGCATGCAGGGTTGGACTCAGCTCATAGGCCAGCTTGAGCTTCGCATGCTCCTGCACGGTATGGTAGCGGGTGGCGTTGCCGATTACCCACCACGGCTGGCCTTTGGCATTTGCGCCGGGCACGGCGCCGCTGACGGGTACGCCGGCGGAGGTGACGCTCTGGCCATCGGCGGCCAGGCGCGTGGCAAACACCTGCGGCTGGCTCACACTGTCGAGGCGGTTGAGCGCCAGCCACCAGGCAAAACGGCCATGCCGATTGCCGCCGGCCAGGCTGGCCTGGCGCCCAATGGCGCTGGCGGCAGTGTCGCCCGCCTGGTAGCGATGACGCGCATAGCCATATTTGGCGTGCAGGCGCAGCTGGCGCGGCATGCGTGTGACATAGTCGACCACGGCGCCGGCTGAATTGCCAGGGTAGGCAGCGGAAAAGGGGCCGTACAGGACATCGACCCGTTCAATTTCTTCAGGCGCCACCAGCGCCCAGCGCGGGGCGAATGCGGCGCCATTGCCGAGCAGGTTGGACAGCAAGATGCCATCTGCGTACACCAGCGAGCGCGCGCTGTTGCCGGTGCCGGAGGCGCGGGTGGACAGCACTGCATGGTTGAAGTCGCCGATGAAGCGCTTGCGCACCAGCAGGCTGGGCAGATACTTGAGTGCATCCTCGCTGTCGGTGGCGTTGATGGCCTGTTCGATGCGGCGGGCATCGATGCCTTCGATCGTGGCCGGCAAGTGGAGCGGCAGCGAACTGGGACGCCGGCCGTTGATGGTAACGGTGTTGGCCACAGCATTGGCAACAGCGTTGGCAACTGCGCTGGCATCAGCGCTGACATCGGCGACGGGTGGCGCTGCGCCCTGCGCAGCAGCGGATAGCGAGCAGGCGGCCGCCAGGGTCACCGGCAGCCGGGGGGATAGGTACTTCATGAAATTGTCCTGAATGACTATAACGAAACAGGCCAGCACCCCTAGTGGGCGTGGCAGGAATGCCGCCCGCATCCATCCACGCGGCGGCGAAATACGTTACGTGTTCAGAACGGAGGCGCGCGCGACTGCCTGCAAGCCCACACTGCAAGCGGGCTGGGAGATTGATAGAAGAGCGTGGGGCGCGTGATGCCGCCCGCCGCACCGCCAGTCAACCGGTACTGCTCGGCACCTGTCGCGTCCAGGCCATGGGTGCAGAAGACACACTCGTTGCCATGGGCACCCTTGACGGTGACGCCTCCTGATCCGCCGGCCGGATCATCGGCAATCTGCACCACCATGATCCCGGCGGCGCTGCAGATTTCGGCCCAGGTGCCGGACGGGGAAGCGGCCACGGCGCGGGCGGCCGATGGCGCGAGCGTGGCGAACAGCATCGCGATACAGGCGATCCATGCAGCCAGGCGTCTTGTCGATTGATACATTCCCATAGGCACGAATTGTATCAGCGTACAAGCCTGCGTGCTGCATCCATGCTGCCTGCAAGAGGCCAACCGGGCCGCTGGCTGGCGCGACCGTCCGGGCTTTGCGCTACTTCAGGTTGCTGTAAGGATCGCTACTCTTGCGCATGACGTACTCGCGGTAGGCAGTGCTGCGCAAGTAGCTTTCACCCTTGGCAAACACGCGCGACTGGACAATGGGCTCGGACTTGTCCAGATCCACGACAGCCTTCGCCGCCGGTGGCGCTTCAGCCTTCTCGGCGGGCGCATCCGGCGGCAGCAGCACCAGCCACTCCGACTTCTTGCTGCTGCCGGAAGTTTTCACAACCGGGGCAGGCGCCGGCTTGCTGACGCGCTCCGTCACCGCGGGCACCGCGGCAATGCGCGCCGCAGCAGGCGGGGCAGCCGGCGGGGCAGCCGGTTTGGTGGCCACTGCGGGCTTTGCCGGGGCCACTGCCAGGCGCGGCGGCGCCACCGGCCTGGCGGCGCTCGCCGCGGGCTTGGCCCTTGCCTTGGCCAGCACAGGCGACGATGCCTCTGGCAAAGGGCGCACCTTGGCAGCGTTGCTTGCGCCCGGTTTGTCCGCCGCGCGCCGCGCCGGCTCAATCCGCGCAATCACGCGCGGGGGCTGTGCAGCACCCGCCTTGGGTCCCATCGGCACCGGCCGGAGGCGCGCCGCCAGCTCGTGCCGCGGGACAGCCTTGACGCTGGCCAGCGCCTTGGGCGCGGCAGAAGGCGCAGTTCTGGCGTCGGCTGCAACCTTGAACGTGCCAGGTGACGCGATCCTGCGGCGCGCAGAAGCCTTGGCCGCCGCAGCCACGGCGACCCGGTTCTTTGACGCAAGCTTCAGGGCTGACGGCTTGGTCGTGACCTTTGCCGGCGCGGCAGCCTTGGGCGCTGCCGGCTTCGCCACGGCTAGTGCGGCAAGCTTGGGCGCGGGCACTTGCGGCGCCGCTTTAACCCGGGCAATGACCTTGGGTTCAGGCTGCGCCACCACACGAACCTGTTTTGGCGGTAATGGCTCCCCGGCGAGCGCGCGGGCAGGCGTTGCGGCCTTCAGCGGTGCCCGGGCAGGGCGCGCCACGGCCGGAAGATCGGCCACGGGCACGTCTTGCGCGATGATGCGCGCCGGCAGCGGTGCGGGGACGGGCCTGGCGAACACGCGCGGCGCGGCCACCACGGGGCGCTCGTCATACGCCGGTTCGGGCGCCACCTCATCGAAGCGCCTTCCACGGTGCCCATCGGCGGGATAGTCAGGTAGTTCGCCATGCCCGGCATAGCGCGGGGCGCGGCGGCGCGGCCGGTCGGCATCTCCATAGCGGGGCGCGTAGCGCTCATCATCGTCAGCCCGTGCCGCACGCGCGTGGGCGGCGCCATCGCCACGGCAGCGGCGCCGCTCGATCAGTTCGCCTTCACTGCTGATGCGCTGCGTGACCTGGCAGTGGCCATCCCAGTAAATCCGCGGCGCACGCTCGTAGCGGTCGCCGCCGTCGTCGGTCCACTGCTGGGCCTGGGCCGCCAGCGGGGAGGCAAGGATGGCTGCGCGCAACAACAGAAGTGTGAGACGGGGCATGGTGATCTCCTTCCAGGTGAGATATTGAATGTACCGCCAATTCGCGCCGCGCGACATCCCGGCGCTGTATCACACGTAACGAATGGTTTCAGAACAGGGGGCTTTGTGTTTACCTGAACGCTTGACAGCGGCCATGTGCGGCTATCATGGACACTGCGAATACCGGGAGGTCTCCATGAAGATGGCAGTTTTCAGCGCGCAAGCGTACGACAAACGTTTCCTTGAGGAAGCGAATCGACAGCAACCGCTGGCAGGCGGCGTGGCGCTTCAATTCCATGTGGAAGCGCTGTCCCTGCAATCGGTCATGCTGGCCAAGGATTGCGATGCAGTGTGTGTGTTTGTTAATGACCAGCTTGGGGCCGAGGTGCTCGGCCAGCTACGGGAATTGGGTGTGCGCGCCGTCCTGCTGCGCTGCGCCGGGTTCAACCAGCTTGATGTGGCGGCAGCGGCGCGCCTGGGCCTGTTCGTGGCCCGGGTGCCTGCCTATTCGCCCGAAGCGGTGGCCGAGCATGCACTGGCCCTGGTGCTGACATTGAACCGCCATACGCACCGTGCCTATGCCCGGGTGCGGGAAGGCAATTTTGCGCTCGATGGATTGTTGGGCAGCAACCTGCACGGCAAGACGGTCGGCATTGTCGGGCTGGGCAAGATCGGCATGGCGGCGGTCCGCATCTTCGCCGGTTTCGGCTGCACCATCTTAGGGACCGATCCCTCGGTGCCGGCCGAGTTCGCCGCTGTCGGCCAGGCAGTGCCCTTGCCGGAGCTGCTCGCCGCCTCCGACATCGTGTCGCTGCACTGCCCCCTGCTGGAGCAGACCTATCACATGATCGACCGCGCGGCGCTGGCCGCCATGAAGCCCGGGGCCATGCTGGTCAATACCTCGCGCGGCGCCCTGATCGACACCTGCGCCATCATCGACGCTCTCAAAGCGCGCCAGCTCGGCGCGCTGGCCATTGATGTCTACGAGCAGGAGAGCGAGCTGTTTTTTCACGACCACTCGGCCGATATCATCAACGACGATGTGTTCCAGCGCCTGCTGACCTTTCCCAACGTACTGGTCACCGGGCACCAGGGCTTTTTCACCATCGAAGCCATGCGCGAAATTGCCCGCACCACCATGGACAACCTGGCCTGCCATGCGGCAGGGCGCAGTTGCCCGAATGCGGTGCCCGGAACCGGCGCGCGCGGCAACACGATTGAATGACAAGACGACACGCTGGCAGCGATCGCGCTACTATCAGTCTTCGGACACGACTGGCGCTCGATCATGGTGAATCTTGATAAAAATGGCAGCAATGGCACGGACAGCCGGCCGCCGCGGTTCCTGCTTGGCAGCCGCTTCTATGGCAAATCGCGCACCCGCGCGGCAGATTACATCCGCAGCAGGGACAAACTCACGGGGCTGATCGACACTGCCAGCGTCAAGGCCCACGGCAAAAAGAGCGGCCTGCGCAATGTCTGGACCTCGACCCTGGCGTTTTTCCGGCTGATCCGCGCCTACGTCAATGGCAGCTACCGTCAGGTGTCGCCGCAAGCCTTGCTGACCATTGTCGCGGCCATTGTGTATTTCGTCAGCCCCATCGACCTGATCCCCGATTTCATCATTGGCCTGGGCCTGATCGATGACGCCACCATCCTGGCCTGGACCATCAAGGCATGCGCCTCTGACCTGGCCTCTTTCATCGACTGGGAACGCAGCCAGGGGACAAGCAAGCAGTAGATGGCATGTGCAACAGCGCCTGTTGGCCGCGCATGCTATCCGAGGCGGTCGTCGGCGATGTGATAATGGGGATCTTCGAATTCGTTCGATTCCATCATCGCTTTTGCCTTGCCGAGCAGTTCCAGGCAGTCTGGACTGAGGTGCCGCAAGTGCAGGATCTTGTTGGCCTGCTGGTAACGGGTGGCCAGGGCGTCGATGGCTTCGATGCCCGAATGGTCAACCACCTTGGCTTTCCCGAATTCCACCACGACATGCTGGGGGTCGTCGGCCGGCGTGAACAGGTCGGCAAAGTTGGCGGCCGAGGCAAAGAACAGGCTGCCTTCGAGCTCGTAAATTTTCCACCCCTTGTCGTCAGTGCGGGTGCGCACCGTCATCTGGCGCGCGTGCTGCCATGCAAACACCAGCGCGGCAAACACGACCCCGCACAGCACCGCCACTGCCAGGTCGGTCAGTACGGTAATGACGGTGACGCCAATGACGATGATGGCGTCCTGGCGTGGAATGCGGCGCAGGGCTTGTACGCTGCTCCAGGCGAAGGTTTTCTGGCTGACCACGAACATCAGGCCAATGAGCGCTGCCACGGGAATCATCTCGATCCAGCGCGACAGGAAAAGAATAAAACCCAGTAAAAACAGTGCCGCGACAATGCCCGACAGGCGCAGGCGCGCGCCGTTGTTAATGTTGATCATGCTCTGGCCGATCATGGCGCAGCCACCCATGGTGGCAAAGAAGCCGGCGACCACGTTGGCCGCGCCCTGCGCCAGCGATTCCCTGTTGGGCTGGCCCCGGGTGCCGGTGATTTCATCGACCAGATTGAGCGTGAGCAATGATTCGATCAGGCCAATGGCCGCCAGCACCAGCGAATAGGGCAAGATAATGTACAGGGTTTCCAGCGTGAAGGGCACAGCCGGCACGTGGAACACCGGCCAGCCGCCCGCGATGGAGCCCATGTCGCCCACGGTTTTGGTATCGATGCCGGTCAGCCAGACCAGCGCGGCCACGATCAGGATGGCCGCCAGGGCGGAGGGAATGGCGGTGGTGAGCCGGGGCAGCAGGTAGATGATGGCCATGGTCAGGGCAATCAAGGCGCCCATGACCGTCCATTGCTGGCCCGTCATCCATTGCCCGTCCGTCTTGAAGTGGCCAAATTGGGCAATGAAGATGACGATTGCCAGCCCGTTGACAAAGCCCAGCATGACGGGAAAGGGCACCATGCGGATGAACTTGCCCAGCCTGAGGGCGCCGAACAGGAGCTGGAGCAGGCCCATCAGGATAACGCTGGCGAACAGGTATTCGGGGCCATGCTGCACAACAAGGCTGACCATGACCACGGCCAGGGCGCCCGTGGCGCCGGAGATCATGCCTGGCCGGCCGCCAAACACGGCGGTGATCAGGCAGATAAAGAAGGCAGCGTACAGACCTGTCAGGGGACTGACGTGGGCGATCAGCGCAAAGGCAATCGCTTCCGGCACCAGGGCCAGGGCGACGGTAAGGCCACTGAAAAAATCTGTCTTGAGGGCGGCGGCGTTGACGGGGTGTTGCAAGGGCGATTCTCCGGTAGGGGCCGTCATGGCCGGCAGGGGCAGTATTGTCGTACAGAATGCCTGTTTTGTCAGCAATTGGACGCTCTTCAGTTGTCGGCGACGAAAAAAAAAGGTTTCGTCCGGTGAAGGACGAAACCCAAAAAAGCCCATGAAGGCTCTGCTGAAAACTTGAAACGTGAAAAAGGCGGCAGCCCTTACAGGAAAAACAGCGCGGCCATGGCCACGGCGGTCGGTGCCAGGGCACCGAGCAGCAAGCCGCCCAGGCCAATGGACTCGTCAGCGAAACCATCGCGCAGCAGGGCCACGCCGGCCGGATTGGGCGCGTTGGCGATCACGGTCAGGCCGCCGCCGGCCACGGCACCGGCCACCAGCATGTACTTGGCCTGGTCGCTCATCCCGGCAATCAGGGAACCGAGGTAGGTGAGGGCGGCATTGTCGGTAATGGCGGTCAGGGCGGTGGCGCCAAAGAACAGGGCGGTCGGCTCCAGGCCCGAGACGATGGGCTGCAGCCACCACTGCTGCATGCCGCCCAGTACCACCAGGCCGGCCAGGAAGAAACCCACCAGCAAGCCTTCCTTGAGGATCAGCGGATTCTGGTATTCCTCGTAGGCCTTGGTAAAGCCGAGGAAGAACATGAAAAGACCCATGAAAATGACGGGATGGTGCGCAAAGCCCACCACCGAAGCGAGAAAGGCCATGTGGATCAGGCTGACCCACCAGGGAATGGCCTTGGTGACGGGCGCCCCGGCAGTGTCGTTACGGATGTAGCGGTTCATGACTGCGCAGACGACGGTGGCATTGATGAGCACGGCGATTGCCGCTTTCCAGCCAAAGTTGGCGGCCATGAAGGCGCTGTCCCAGTTCCAGGTGGCGGCCACCATCAGGACCGGGGGAGCGGCAAAGGAAGTCAGGGTGCCGCCAATGGAGACATTGACGAACAGCACGCCGAGGGCGCCATACTTGAGCCACTCCGGCATCCCCTGGTCCTGGCGGAAGATCTGGGGGCCGAGCATGAGCGCGGCCAGCGTCATGGCTGCCGGCTCGGTAATGAAGGAGCCAATCAGGGGCACCAGGGCCAGGCACAGCCATACCCGCACCAGGGCGGTCCGCCCGGGAATCACGCGCGCCAGCATGGCGATGCAGCCGCGGATCGATTCCAGCACGGGCTTGGAGGCGGCAACGACCATGATCACAAACACGAACAGCGGTTCTGTATAGGTCCGGGTTTCGGCGTAGCGGATGGCCTCGGCGCCGCCGGACACCATTGCCATGGCCACGATGAGCACGAGGGCCCACAGGCCAAAGACGACTTCCACTTCGCCAAAGAAATGAAACAGGCCGGCGTGGGCAGGGTAGCGGTCAGCCAGCTTTTCAAACGTCTTGGTGGCGAAGGTATGAATCAGTGCAAGTCCGAACAGGATTGCGGCTATCAGGTTTATATCAGTCATGAGGTAGGCGTCAGTTTAAAAATTCATGGGTCTGGCAGTGGGCGGCTTGGGTGAGGATGCGGACCACGCCGGAGGTGCCGTCCACTTCCACCAGCTGGCCATCGGTAAAGCGCGACAGCACATCGGCCACGCCGGCCACGCAGGGCTTGCCAAATTCACGTGCCACCACGGCTCCGTGCTGCAGGAGGCCCCCGACTTCCAGCACGATGCCGGCGGCATTGATGAACAGCGGCGTCCAGCCCGGATCGGTGGTGTAGGCCACCAGGATGTCGCCCCGTTCCACGGTCTTGTCGTGGGCGCTGCGCAGCACCTTGACCGGGCCCCTGGCCACGCCCGGCGACACGGCCATCGCGCGCTGCTCGCCGGGCCGTCCGGGACGCGGTGGCGGGCGCAGGATGCGGCCGCGCGAATCGATCACGGCGGGAAAGGTGCGCACGTGGCGCCGCAGGCGGGCACCAAAGGCGGTGCGCTGGGCACCGATTCTGCGCAAATCGCAGGCCGGGTCGCCTGCCGCCGCGCCGATGTCGGCAAGGGTCAGGTTCATGATCTGGTCGGCCCGGTCCAGCCGGCCCGCGGCGGCCAGGGCGCTGCCTTCGGCCAGCAGGCGGGCGCGCACGGCGTGCTGGTACATCAGCATGTGCTGCTTGGGCGTGTCGCGCGTGCCGCCAAAGCAATCGACCAGCGTGCAGGCACGCCTGAGCAGCGCACGCCGCCACCAGCCAAAGCGCCGGGACAGCTCCACGTAAGCGCGCTGCCGCTGGCCGGCCAGTTCGGCCTGCACGGCCGCCGGGTCGAATGCGGCGCCACTGCCCGCGGTAGCCGCCATCTGGCGCAGCACGATCATGGGGTCGTCAGCATAGTGCGCATTGGCCAGGTCCATCTCGCCCGGGCCACGGCAGCCATAGCGCGCCATGAAGTCATCCCAGGCCGCGAGGAAGGGCGGCGGCAGCTGCCGCTGCACGAGCCGGTCGCACAGCGCGGCCATGTCATCGAACGCGCCGGCCTCGAGCAGCTTGCTTATCTGATAGATGCGTACGCCCATGTCGACCACCAGGTTGCCGCCGATGCCCCGTCCAAGCTGCTCTGCCAGGGCCTGTTGTTCAGCATCGCCCTTGCGCACCAGGCGCTGCACCAGGGCCTGTGCCAGCACGCCCACGCCCAGGGCGGGCATGTCGACGTCGATGATATGGGCAAAGGCGGGCGCGCCGTAGCGCTGGCGAAATGCTGCCAAAGGCAGCGTATTGTCAAAGCCAGCCCGGTAGCGGCGCTCGAAGGCAGCGCTCTGGCGCTGGTACAGCCGGTGCGTGGACACGGGCGCGAGCACCGACCGCAAGGCGCGCCACACCGGGCGGCGCAGCTGCCACAGGACGGCGGGCAGCACGCGCAGGGCCGGCCAGATCCAGCGCGGCCGCTCTGACGCGCGATAGCCGGCCGCATCGATGCCGGCCAGGGTATCGGCCATGCGCTGGTCGGTTGGGGCATTGCTCCTGGCAAGCTGCGCGGGGCTGACAAACCACAGCAGGTTCGACAGGTTCATGTACATGCGTCCGCCGCCGAGGTAGATCAGACCCGCAGGCGAAGCCGTGTCCAGCCCCGCAGCGCCGGCGCCTTGGGCCAGCATGCGCATGTCGCCTGCCAGCCAGTCGAGGGCGATCGGCGAAATGGGGTCGTTGGTGGTCATGCCCTTGGACAGGGCGATATCCATGTACAGGGTGCGGCGGGCACCGGGCGCGCTTTGCATGGCCTCCGGGAGCGGCACCCAGGCCGTGACGGGACGCGCCTGGAGCAGGTACAGGCTGCCATCAAAAAACGCCCACTCCACGTCCACCGGATGGCCGAGGTGCGCTTCCATGGTGCAGATGGCGCTGCACAGCTGGCGTAACCGGCCGTCATCGAGACAGTATGCGTCGGGCCGCGACGGCGCAGCGGTGGCGGTGCCGCCGCCTTCGGCCAGCGTTACATAGAGCTGCTTGGCGCCGCGCTCGCGCGTGAGCACCGCGCCGCTGGTCTTGTCGACCGTATAGTGGTCGGGCGAAGCCATGCCGGCGACCACCGACTCCCCCAGGCCCCAGTTGGCCGCCATGGCGGCCGTGTCGAAGTCATTGCTGTGCGGGTCGATGGAAAAGCCGACACCGGCCACCTCGCTGTCGAGCTGGAGCTGCACGATCAGGGCCAGGCCCCCGGGCGCCATCGCATGCGCCTCCCGGTAGGCGGCCACACGGGGATCCAGGCTGGCGGCAAAACAGCGCCGTATGGCCGGCTCCAGCGCGTCGGCGCAAATGCCAAGCTCGGTGTGATAGACGCCGGCAAAGGACGCGCCCATGCCGTCTTCTTCGGGCGCCGACGAGCGCACCGCGTAGCGCTGGGCGGGGCCGGCAGCTGCCAGTTGCGCGAAAAGGTCGTCCAGTGCCAGGCGCTGGCGGGCGTCGAGCGGCAGTTCAGATGGCTGGGAAGGGGGCTGTGCGCCCCGGGCGACGGCGTCGAACCAGGGCTGGAAGAAATCGGTGGTGAGCACCCATGCAGGCGGCACGGGCAAGCCGGCGGCGCGAATCTCCTGCAGGGAACAGGCTTTGCCGCCGATCAGGTGGCGCGGATGGAATTCGCCGTGCTGGAGCGATACCAGCGCGGCCTTGCAGGGCAGATGCATAGGGGCGTCAGACTACCGCGTGGCGGCCCGACCGACGCTATCCCTGCTAAACACAATTGTATTCGCACCCGGCGTAATTATAACGCAACAGCAGGCAAGTTGCCAGGCCGGTCCCATTTTCACGGTGGCACCGGCCTGGCACCTGTCTTAGCCACCCGTCAAGAGGCGCAGCAGCTGGCCGGCGATCCAGCCGCCGTAAGTGCCCAGGGCATAGCCCAGCACCGCGAGCAGCACGCCCACCGGCGCCAGCGCGGGGTGGAAGGCGCTGGCCACCACCGGTGCGCTGGCGGCGCCGCCCACGTTGGCCTGGCTGCCCACGGCCATGTAGAACACGGGCGCCTTGATCAGCCAGGCCACGCCCAGCATCAGCGCGCCGTGGAAACTGATCCAGATGAGGCCCAGTGCAAACAATTCCGGGTCGGAGAAAATGGCGGCCAGGTTCATCTGCATGCCGATGGTCGCCACCAGAATGTAGATGGCCACCGAGCCCACCTTGGAGGCGCCCGCACCTTCGAGCTTCTTGGCACGGGTAAATGAAAGGATCAGGCCAAAGGTGGTGGCCAGCACGGTGACCCAGAAGAAGTTGGCCGTCAGGCTGTAGCGCTCCAGGTAGGGCGCATTTTCCTTAATGAAGGGCACGATGAAGCCGGTCAGCCAGTGCGCCAGGGCAGTCGCGCCCAGGCCGTAGGCGAGGATCATCTGCATATCGTAGGAACTGGCAATGCGGGCGCTGTCGAGCTGGACCTTTTCTACCCGGACGCGCAGCTCGTCCAGCGCGGTGGTGTCGGCGCCGCGCCAGGCGTCAATGCGCGCACTGCGCGCGGCCAGAAACAGCAGGAAGGCCATCCAGATGTTGGCGCAGATGACGTCAACGGCGACAAACTTGCCGAAGACGTCCGGGCCCACGGCATACACTTCCTTCATCGCCGCCTGGTTGGCGCCACCGCCAATCCAGGAGCCGGCCGTGGTGGTCATGCCGCGCCAGATGGCGTTCGGGCCGTCCGGATTCAGGACGGCCGGATCGAAGTAGCCCACGATGGCCAGGGCCAACGGCGCGCCCAGGACCACGCCCACGGTACCGGTCAGGAACAGGATGATGGCCTTCGGTCCGAGGCGCATGATGGCGCCCAGGTCGCACGCCAGCGTCAGCAGCACCAGCGCCATCGGCAGCAGGTAGTCGCGCGCCATCGGATACAGGCCCGAGGCCGCACCATCGATGACGCCGAACGTGTTGAGCAGGCCCGGGATGAAATAGCACAGCAGCAGGGCCGGAACGATGGAATAGAAGCGGCGCCAGAAAGGGTGGGCAGAGCGTTCACTGCTCAATACCAAAGCCAGGATGACGATCAGGATTCCCAGTATCACTGGGTCGGAGGTAATGAGAGCCGTGGAGGTATTCGCGGCCGGGCTGGGAGCTGCCATGGGTGTCGGGAGTAAAAGGAAAACGTGGATGTTACCCGATTAGCTCATCAGTGAGGATGAAACATGGAAGCGGGTATTGACAGGCCGCGCGGGAGGCGGTCCGCGTCCGCGGGCCCGGCAGCGCGGCCTTTTTAGCCCTTCACCACGCTGACGCGGGCAAAGCGCAGGTTCTCGACAACCTTGATGCGCCCCTTCAGCGGCCACCACCCGATGCGCGCCGCTTGCGCCAGTGGCAGCTGGCATGCCTGTGTGCCCGGCGATGGGCTGCCATTTGATGTACATCATGGACTGCCCCGTTCCCATGATCGTAACCTGTCCTTGCCGATCAAACGGGCCTGCCGAGGCGCTGTGGCAAGGCAGGGCATCGCCGGGGGGCCGGCGCTTTCACAGGAGACAAGCATGCTCGATTCATTGCAGGGCAAACGCGGCGTCGTGGTCGGCATCGCCAACGAGCACAGTATTGCGTGGGGCTGCGCCCGCCAGTTTCATCGCGCCGGCGCAGAGCTGGCCATCACCTGGCTCAACGACAAGGCGCGCGGCCATGTGGAGCCGCTGGCACGCCAGCTCGGCGCGCCCCTCATGCAGGCCCTCGATGTGGAACAGCCGGGCCAGCTCGAGGCGCTCTTCGATGCCATCGGCGAGCGCTGGGGCCGCCTTGATTTCGTCCTCCATTCCATTGCCTTCGCGCCCAAGAGCGATTTGCATGGGCGGGTGGTGGACTGTTCGCGCGAGGGGTTTGCCCGCGCCATGGATATTTCCTGCCATTCGTTCGCGCGCATGGCGCGCCTGGCTGAACCGTTAATGAAAGATGGCGGCAGCCTCATGACCATGAGCTATGTCGGCGCCGAGGAAGTGGTGCCCGATTACGGCGTGATGGGGCCGGTGAAAGCGGCGCTGGAAGCCTGCGTGCGCTATCTGGCAGCCGAACTCGGCCCGGCCGGGATCCGGGTCAATGCGGTCTCCCCGGGCCCCTTGGCCACGCGGGCCGCGTCGGGCATCCCCCATTTCGAGGCCCTGCTCGCGGCCGCTGCCCAGCGCGCGCCGTTGCGGCGCCTGGTGGGCATCGAGGAAGTCGGCGCCCTGTGTGCTTTCCTGGCCGGCGACGGCGCGCGCGCCATGACAGGCAACACCCTCTATGTCGATGCCGGCTATCACATCCTCGGCTGAGGCCAAGTGCCTGGCCGCCTGTGGCCGCGCACTGTCAGCGCCGCCTGGCCTGCCGTGGCCGGCACGCAGTCCGTTCACCAGCGAAAGGCTGACATGAATAAACGTATCTTGCTGATCCAGGGTCATCCCGACGCCGCCCACCAGCACTTGTGCGTTGCACTGGAGCAGGCCTACCGGGAAGGGGCACTGCAGCAGGGCCACCAGGTGCGGCGCATCCACATCGCCGCGCTGGACTTCCCGCTGCTCACAAGCCAGGAAGAATGGGAGCATGGCCCCTTGCCTGCCAGCCTGCACACGGCCCAGGACGATATCGTCTGGGCCGAGCACCTGGTGTTCTTTTTCCCGCTCTGGCTGGGCGACATGCCTGCCCTGGTCAAGGGCTTCCTCGAGCAAATCGCCCGGCCCGGGTTTGCATTCGCGGCCGGGGAGGGGCAGATGGCCATGCGCAAGAAGGCATTGTCGGGCCGTTCGGCGCGCATCATCATCACCATGGGCATGCCGGGTTTTGTCTATCGCTGGTATTTTCTGGCACACAGCCTCAAGTCCATGAAGCGCAATATACTGGGCTTTGTGGGCATTGGCCCGGTGCGCGATACCATCGTCGGCCTGGCCGGCAAGCTGAGCGCCGACCAGGCGCAGCGCTGGCTGGCCCGCATGGCCGCCCTCGGCCGGGCTGCCGCGTAAGTCCTTGCCGCAGGCCCTAGACGGCCGGGCAGGGCGCCTGGCCGGTGGCGCGCAGCCAGGCGAGTTCCACCGGCGCCTCGCTCACCAGCGGCAGCACAGTGCGCACGGTGATGGCCGGGACGGCGCCCATGCTGCGCTCGGCGCACAGGGCCAGCAGATAGCCGGGCGCAGGCTGCGCCTGCCAGAAGCACCAGCGCTGCGGTTCGCCATCGTCGCAGCCCTGGTCAAAGAAAGGCTGCACGGCACCTGGCCGCGACAGGTCAAAACCGAACCGGTCCAGCGGCAGCGACAGTCCCATGCCGCGGGCCTTGATGTAGGCTTCCTTGAAGGTCCAGTACTCAAAAAAGCGCGACTGCTGCTGCGCGGCCGGCAAGGCGGCCAGGGCGGCCACTTCGCGGGGCGAAAAAAAATGCTCTGCAATGCCGGCCGCGACGCTGCGGGCGGCCAGGTATTCCACGTCCACGCCCAGCTCGCGCCCGGTCGACACGGCCAGGACGATCAGGCCGCGGGTATGGGAAATATTAAAGCGCAGGGCGGCGGCGCCATGATGCGCGGCCAATTCCGGCCGTCCATAGGCATTGGCAACGAACTCCCATGCCGCGGGGGCGACCGCGGCATAGCGTGACAGCACCGTGCGCACCATGGCCCGCGTGACCAGGTAGCGCAGGCGGTCGTCGGCAAAGTGAAAGCGCACTTCTTGCGCACGTTCTGCCTCGTTGAGCAACAGCCGCATGGCTGCCTGCAACGAAGGTGAGTGGGCGTCGTCATACCAGGTCAGCCAGAGATCAATCCCGCGCGCGCCGCACGCGAGCATGGACGGGCCGGTGCCGCGCACACTCATCGCGCGCGGCGCCTGGACTGCATGAACTGCATGAACTGCATGGGCGGTATGGACTGCATGGCAGTACGCTCCTGGTTCGTCTGATTTTGAAGCGCAATTCTATCCCACTGTGCCCATGCAGGTAATGCCGGCCATGCGTGGCCCAAGCCCGCCTGTGGGGACGCTGGCGCCGCACCCGGGCCGGTTCGCTGCCCGTCCTTGCCGCAGCAACAGCCACGCATGCACCGCTTGTCAAGCGGCCGGGTGGCGCGCACAATAAGCAGCGTTGATTTGGGGTCGAAGCCAACATGCCAGGATTGAATCAGGCGCCTGCATCCGCGCAGGATGCAGCGCAGCCCACCATCGATGTACTTGGTGACGCGCTGGCACTCATCGACGAGTCCGGTGTCATCATGCAGGTCAACCGTGCATGGCGCGAGTTTCCCGTGAGCCAAGGCGCTCCAGCAATCCCGTCACTGCCCGGCACCAGTTATCTGGAAGCATGCGACCGTGCGGGCAGCCAGGGCGCAGTCCATGCCGGCCAGGTGGCAGCGATGGCCAGGTCTGTCCTCAGTGGCCAGAACCCGCGCGCCGAGATGCATTATGCGTGCGAGCGCTTGGGCCTGACCCAGTGGTACAAGCTGCGCATCGCGCCCGCGATGCTGGCAGGTGCGCCGCGCTGGCTCGTGGTGCAGGAGGCGGTGGCCGAACCGTTGGCGGCCGAGCGCCAGCTGCGCCTGCACGAACGGATGCTGGCGTCGGTGGAACAGGCCGTCATCGTCACCGATCTGTCGGGCGCCATCCTGTTCTGGAACCAGGCAGCCGAGCGCCAGTACGGATGGGCCGCCAGCGAGGTGCTGGGGCGCGACATCGTCAGCGTGGTGCCGGCCACCACCTCGCAGGCCCAGGCGACCCAAATCATGGAGCGGCTGCAGCAGGGCGAGAGCTGGTCCGGCGAGTTCCTGGTTCGGCACCGCAGCGGCCGCCAAATGCCGGTGCATGTCACCGACGCCCCCATGCGCGACGAGCGGGGCAGGCTGATGGGCGTGATCGGCATTTCCACCGATATGACCGAGCAGAAAAAGACTGAAAAGGCCCTGCAGCTGTCCAACATGGTCTATCAGGCCATTGGCGAGGCCATCATGGTGCTCGATATGGCAGGCCTCGTGGTCGCCATCAATCCGGCGTTTACTGCGTTGACCGGGTTTTCCGAGGCGGAGCTGCTGGGAGTGTCGGCCGATGTGCTGGTCAGTGCGGCCAATGGCCACTTCATCGGCCCCGACGCCGAGCCGGTACTGTCGCGCACCGGCCACTGGTCCGGGTCGGTGCGCACGCGCAGCAAGAGCGGCGACGATTGCCACCTGTGGCTGACGATCGACACCATCTTTGATGCAAATGATCGGGGTAAGCTGCGCATCTGCATGTTTTCCGCCATCACGGACCAAAAGCGGGCCAAGGAAACCATCTGGCTGCAGGCCAATTACGATGTACTGACCGGCCTGCCCAATCGCAGCATGTTCCGTGACCGGCTCGAACACGAGATCGGCAAGGCCGGACGCAGCCGCCAGCAACTGGCGCTGCTGTTCATCGACCTGGATCAGTTCAAGGAGGTCAACGATACGCTCGGCCACCACGTTGGCGACGAGTTGCTCAAGGAGGTGGCGGGCCGCCTGGTGTCGTGCGTGCGCGAAGTCGATACGGTGGCGCGCATCGGCGGCGACGAATTTACCGTCATCATTGGCGAACTGGCCGACCGCGCCAGCGTGGAACGGATCGCTGGCTGCATCGTGCATGCCATGGCGCAGCCGTTTCACGTCGGCGGCAATCGTCTCCACGTGTCGGCCAGCGTGGGTATCACCCTGTATCCGGCCGATGCGCGCGACGCGGCGACCCTGATCAAGAATGCGGACCAGGCCATGTACGCCGCCAAAAACCATGGGCGCAACCAGTTCCATTACTTTACCGAGCGCATGCAGCTTGAAGCGCAGCGCCGCATGCACTTGACCAATGACCTGCGCGGCGCATTGGGCAGGCAGGAACTGGAGCTCGCCTACCAGCCCATTATCGCCCTCGCCACTGGCGCGCTGCACAAGGCAGAAGCCTTGCTGCGCTGGCGCCATCCAGGGCGCGGCCTGGTCAGCCCGGCGCAATTCATTCCCGTGGCCGAGCAAAGCGGGATAATCACCAGCATAGGCGAATGGGTGTATCAACGTGCCACCGATCAGGCGCGCCTGTGGCGAGAACAGCGCGATCCCCTGTTCCAGGTCAGCATCAACCTGTCGCCGGCCCAGCTGCGCCACCGCGGCGGCAGCGCAGCGGCGTTTGTGCGCCACGCCGCCCAGCTGGCGGACCTGGCGGGCACGCGCGGTGGCTGTGCCATCGTCGAGATTACCGAAGGCTTGCTGCTCGAATCAAACCAGGCCCTGCTCAAGGAGCTGCAAGCCTTGCGCGACGCCGGCATCCAGCTGGCCATTGACGACTTTGGCACCGGCTACTCGGCGCTGTCATATCTGCGCACTTTTCGCGTCGACTTCCTCAAGATCGACCAGACCTTTGTCACCAATCTCCACCGCGGCTCCGCCGACCTGGCCATGTGCGAGGCCATCATTGCCCTGGCCCACAGGCTCGGTATCAAGGTCATTGCCGAAGGCATCGAACGACAGGAACAATGTGATTTGCTGACCCTGGCCGGCTGCGACTATGGCCAGGGCTACCTGTTTGCGCGGCCCCTCACGGCCACGGCCATGGGGGAAATGCTCGACAGCGCAGCAGACATCGCTGGCCAGGCCTGATCCGGTCCGCTGCCCGGGCGCCTGCGCGCCGCGTATCTGATCCGGGTGGCATCGCGCGCACGAGCGGCGTATGCTGTTGCCTGAAGGGCTGGCGCTGTGCGCCGATGCGGCCCTGGCCATGCGTCAGTGCGCCTGGCACCGACTGCTAATGAGGAGCTGATTATGAGACACCATGTTGACTCTGCCGCCCCAGCGGGCTGGCCGGACGTGCGCCAATGGGTTGCAGCGGCCGCCTTCCTGCTGCTGGCGGCCTACCTGTGGTTCGCGCACGAAGCTTACCTGTTTGCCTTGCTGCCGCTGGCACTGGGGCTGGTCTGTCCGCTGGTCCATTTGTTTCATCGCGGCCACGGCAGCCGCGAGGGCGGTAGACAGCCGTAGCAGCGCCCGTGCGCAGGGATGGGCGCGGGTCAGGACCGCCAGCTGGCCGCAGCGGAGCAGGCCGCCAGCCGCGCGCAAGATGGGGGCACAGGTGCCAGGAGCTAGTGTGCCATCCAGAGCGCCACCGGCGCCCGTTTGAGCGCCGTGCGGGTAACACCGCCGAGCACCCATTCGCGCAGCCGGGAGCGCCCAAAGGCGCCCATGACGATGAGGTCGGACTGGGTGCGTGTGGCGTACGACAGCAGCTCGGCACCATTGTCGGTGGTGCCACGGCGCGCCTCGAGGTCGACCTTGACGCCGTGGCGTGCCAGGTACAGTGCCATGTCGCCACCGGGCTGCTCGCCGTGGGTGGCGCCGTTATCGTCATTGACCAGCACCAGCAGGTGCACGCGCACGGCGCGCCGCAGCAGCGCAATGGCAGACGTGATGGCGCGCACCGCCTGCGCACTGCCGTTCCAGGCCACCGTCACCGTCCGGCCCACCTCGCCGGTGGCGGCCGGGGGCAGCACCAGCACCGGCCGGGCGCTGTTCAGGACGAGGTAGGGGACGTCACGCGCATCCTGACCAACGACCAGCAGGTCGGCATAGCGGGCTTGCAGGCACAGCCCGGTTTCAGTGTCGTCATCGAGGCGGCGCCGCTCGTACGAGGCCAGGCCAAGCGCGCGCACCCACTCTTCAAAGCGGTCGAGCGCGCGGTCGGCATGGGCATGCAGCTCTTCAGTGGGAACCACGACCGGCGGCGCCCCCGCATCCATGGGGGAAAGCGGCAAGTGGTAGGCTGCCAGGCCAGTCAGGGCGCTGCCCACCAAGTGGGCCTCTTGCGCCAGCGCCAGGCGGGCCGCCACTTCCACCCGGTTTTGGGCGTGGGCACTGCCGTCCACATGGACGAGAATGGTTTTGTACATGGTCCGCTCCTGGTGGGTGGTCAATGCTGCTACTGTACGCCTCAACCATATTGAAAAAGTTTGATTTGCATCAAAATCACCGAATTTTGCCACGCGGCGCCCCGTACCGTACGGCCGGATTGCCTGCGCAATTTCGCGCAATTCTTTTCGGTGTCACCGGGCCGTCTGGCGGCAGCGGCGCTGCAACACCCAGGCGCTTGCCCGCGCTGCGACGCTGACCGCCGTGCAGCGCTTGTTGGCCTGTCGGCCGTCCCGGCGATGTCAGGGCGTTGGCGAGGCTCGGCACCTGCGCGCGATTGATGCACCGCATAAGTGGTGACAGTCACGCGCCTAAGATCGTCGGCTAGAGGGCCGGCCGCGGGGCGGCAGGCGCCATTGTTGCAACCTTCCATCAGGAGACCCATCATGGCAGGCAGCTTACAGCGGTTTGATCCGCAGGGAAATGTTTCACACTTTGACCCAATGCGGGGTCTTGGCAGCATGTTCGACCTTTTCGATTTCATGCGTCCCGGTCGCATGTCCGGCATGGACCAGCTACGCATTGATGTCAACGAAACCGACGAAGCTTATCTGGTCAAGGCAGAGATGCCCGGTTTTAAGAAGGAGGACATTAAGGTTGCCATCAATGGCGACCAGGTGTCCATCAGCGGCGAGCGCAGTACCGACCAGGAGCGCAAGGAAGGCAATGTGGTGTGCCGCGAGCGCTACCAGGGCAGCCAGTACCGTAGTTTTACTTTGCCGCAGCTTGTTGACGAGGAGAAGGCCAGTGCCACCTGCACCGACGGCGTGCTCGAACTCACCCTGCCCAAGAAGGCCGGTAGCGGTGCGAGGCAACTGCCCGTGCAGTAGGTGCCACAGCACGGAAAAGGCGGCTGCCTGCTTATGGCGGCCGTCCACCGGCCAGGCCATATCTGCTTACAAAGCGCCTCCAGCCGGGCCGCGCACCGCTACCCGGCGGGATAGATCAAACTGTCGACTGGCGATGATGCGACCCCTTCTATATAAGGTTGAAGTTACCCCTTGGACTGGTGGCGCACCCATGTTCCCCACACGGGCCCGGATCGTGCAGCATTTTGCGCGCCCTCAATTCTTCTCTGGGTCGCGGCATGCGCAAATGCTGCAGCGAGCTCTCCTTTCCTGACCTGGAGCGCAGCGTAGCACCCATCGACGTTGATGCCGCACTGAACAGGGTAGGCAGCGTGCTCCTAGAGTGTGCTGGTAGGGCCGGCTTTTCGCCGGTTCCACTTTTGCACATCGGATGAAGGAGCAAAAATGAATACCAACAATAAAAAGCGCGCGCGCCAAGCCTTGACCGGGCGCAGCGTGCTCGCCTGCATGGGCTGCATGCTCGCCGCCTGCGGCGGCGGGTCCGGTGTGCCCGCCGCTGACGGCCCGGCGGGAAAGGCGCCGCTTGCGGCGGCAGCGGCCCCTGCCAGCGTTCCTGGCTGGCCTGATGGCACCGCGGTCACCGACATCGGTTTTGCCGCCTCGCACCAGCCCCGGCCAGCAGTGGCCGCCGTTGTTGCCGGCTCCGCCGTGCAAGCCATGCATGCGGCCGGCGCGCCAAGGTATGCCATCATCAACCTCGGGCCCGGTCTGTACGCCGGCTTGACCGATATTAATAACAAGGACCAGGTGGTGATGTCGCTCGAAAATGCAGCCGGCTATCGCTCCTATTTTTTCAATGGCCAGACGGTACGCGATATCGGGACCCTGGGCGGACCCTACGCATTCGCCTCCTCACTCAATGACGCCGGCCAGGTGACGGGCTCGGCTTCGTATGCCGGTGCCGAATTTTCCCGCGCCTTCCTGTGGAGCGAAACGGCCGGCATGCGCGACCTGGGGGTGATCGGGGGTAGCTCCTCCTACGGCAGCGACATCAACGAATACGGCCTGGTGGCGGGTTACTCCACTACCCAAGCCGGTGACCAGTTCACGCGCCACGCATTCGGCTGGCGCGCCGCCGGCGGCATGCGCGACCTGGGCGTGCTGCCCGGTGCCGCCACCTCCACCGGTCTGGCCGTCAACGACAGCGGCATGGTGGTGGGTTACTCCGACAGCACCGCCTTTGCCTGGACCAGCGCCACCGGCATGCAGGCCATCGGGCCCGATGCCGAGGCCACGCTGGTCAACGACCAGGGCCAGGTGGCCGGTGCAATGGCCCTGTCTCAGACGACCGGCCGGCGTGCCTTTGTCTGGAACCGCGACACGGGCCTGCTGGATATCGGCACCCTCGGTGGCGCCCAGACCGAGGTGGCGGCAATGAACGCCGGCGGCCAGGTAGTGGGGTTCTCGTTCACGGGCGATCCCGGCGGCGGCGCCATTCACGCCATGTCCTGGACCAGGTCCGGCGGCATGCGCGACCTGGGCACGCTGGGGGGCGGCTTTTCGACGGCCCAGGCCGTCAACGACAACGGCATCGTGGTGGGGCAGTCGCTCTACCGCAACGACATCGAGCAGGAGCACGCCTTTGTCTGGAGCCCGGCCGCTGGCATGCTGGACCTGAACCGGCACCTGGTGCGCGCCCCCGCCGGCCTCGAACTGTACGGCGCGCTGGCCATCTCCAACCTGGGCGCCATTGTCGCCAATTCCAACGCCGGCCTGGTGCTGCTCAAGCCCGGTCTGGTCGGCACCAGCGCCCCAGTCATCGGCCCGATCACCAGCAGCGAGCCGGTGCGGCCTGGCCGCGCGGTGACTTTCGCCGCCAGCTTCACCGACCACAATACCAGCGAGCACCACCGCGCTACCTGGTACTGGGGCGGCGGCTGCAGGTCCGGACCGGGCACGATCACGCAAGCGAACGGCAGCGGCCGGGTAACCGGCGTCCATGTCTGGTGCCGGGCCGGTACCTACTGGGTGACCCTGACCGTCACCGACAGCGGCGGGCGCCGCAGTACGGTGGCACGCAAGGTGACGGTGGGCGCCGCGGCCAAGGTGCGGCACCATTGACCCGGGCGAGGTGGCGGCCAATGGTCCATCATCAAGTCGCTAGCACTGCCTATTCTTCGCCGTTTTGATTTGCGCCGGTTCATTGATATTGCCGATACACACTGTGCAGAAGGCCTGCGATCAAACTGCAGTTTCTTGGCGCGACGGGCACCGTGACAGGATCGAAGTGCCTGTTGGCGCAGGCGCACTTCCAACGCGCGCAGGGGCGCACCTTCATCACCCTTGGCGCGCCGGCCGCGGCCGCGGCGCTGCGGCGCCGTATCGCCGCAGAGCCCGGCTGGGCATGCGAGGTATCGGACTGTCTCGACGAGGTGCAGTGGGCCGGCCACGCTGCGCATGCGGCGCCTGGGCATTGATACTTGCCGGGAACCGGTGGCCTATCTGCGCGCCGACAGCGAAGTGTGCCGCTCGGAAGGCTTTGGCGCCCGCGCCCGCATTGCCCTGAACCGCGGTAGGCGCCAGGTTGTCGCCACCGTCAATGTGGTGGCCGCGCCGCTCCTGGAGGAGCATGAGATCGGTTTGTCCGAGGCGGCCTGGCACGCGCTGGAAGGCGAGCCGGGCGCTGCCGTACTGGTGGCCCATCCTGCACCCTTGCAATCGTTTGCCGCCGTGCGCGCCAAGATTTACGGCCGTCCCTTTTCCGCCGCCGCGCTGGGGCGCGATTTTGATGTGGATCAAGGATCAGCGCCCGCGCGCAGTCCTATCATGGCCCATGAGCGGACCCTGCGCCGCGCGCTTGCCCAGCAAAGGACAGCCATGCCCATGCTTCAATCCCATCAGCTCCTGGTCATCAATGCCGGGTCCTCGAGCATCAAGTTTGCCCTGTACGCGGCGCCGCAGGGGGCGCGGCCACTGTGGCGCGGCGCCATTACCGACATTGGCGGCAGCGCCAGCACGCTGGCGGTGGAAGGCCCGCCGGGCTTGTCCTGCAGCCGCCGCTTTCCCATTCCCGAATCCGTCACGGCCGCCCAGGTACTGCGCGACTGGCTGCTCGACCACCTGGCGCCGCCGGCGCTGCAGGCAATTGCCTACCGCGTCGTCTACGGCGGCCCGGCCTGCTGCGCCGTGCGCGCCATCGACAGCGCGCTGCTGGCAGAGCTGTACCAGGGCGCCTCGTGCCAGCCCGAGCACCTGCCGCAGGAACTGCACCTGATTGAAATGCTCCGGCGCGACTTTCCGGCGGCGGCGCACCTGGCCTGCTTCGACAGCAGCTTTCATGCCACCATGCCGCTGCGCGCGGCCATGCTGCCGATCCCGCGCCACTACCATGCGCGCGGAGTGCGCCGCTACGGCTTCCATGGCCTCTCGTGCGCCTGGCTGATGCGCGAACTGGCGCGCGTGGCTGGGCCGCAGGCGGCCAGCGGCAAGACCGTGATCGCCCACCTGGGCGGCGGCGCCAGCGTCACGGCGGTGCAAGACGGGCGCAGCTGCGATACCACCATGGGCCTCACGCCCGCCGGGGGCATCATGAGCGGCACCCGTTCCGGCGACCTCGACCCGGGCCTGGGCTGGTACCTGTCCAGGCGCGAGCAGATGACCGTGGCCGGGTTCCAGCGCATGGTCAACCAGGAGTCCGGCCTGCTCGGCATTTCCGGCACCAGCGGCAACCTGCGTACGCTGCTCGCGCTGCAAGAGAGCGACAGCCGCGCGGACGAGGCGGTGGACATGTTCTGCTACCAGGTGCGCAAGGCGATCTGGGCCATGGCCGGGGCCATGGATGGCATCGATACCCTGATTTTTTCCGGCGGCATCGGCGCCCACGCCGGCCCCGTGCGCGAGCGCATCTGCGCCGGCCTGGGCAGCTTGGGCGTGACCCTGGCGGCGCCAGGGCAGCCCGGCGGCGAGCTGGTGTCGGCGGCCACCAGCGCCGTGGCCGTGTGGGTCATGGAAAGCAACGAAGAAGCCATCATCGCCGAACAGGCACACGCGTGGCTGGGCCTGCCAGCGGCGCAAGGGGAGCCATCACATGCGTGAGCCATCGCCCGCCGGCGCCCACGAGCTGGCCGCGCTGCACGCCTGGTGGCGCGCTGCCAATTACCTGTCGGTGGGCCAGATCTACCTGCTCGACAACCCGCTGCTGCGCCGGCCACTGACGCTGGCCGACATCAAGCCGCGCCTGCTGGGGCACTGGGGCACCACGCCGGGCCTCACTTTCATCTATGCCCACCTGAACCGCGCCATCCTGGCCCACGGCGTGTCGGTGCTGTACGTGGCCGGGCCGGGCCACGGCGGGCCGGGCATGGTGGCCGGCGCCTATCTCGACGGCACCTACAGCGAGGTGTATCCGGACATCGGCCAGGATGAGGACGGTCTGCGCCGGCTGTTCCGCCAGTTTTCCTTTCCCGGCGGCATCCCCAGCCATGTGGCACCGGAAACACCGGGTTCCATCCATGAAGGTGGCGAGCTTGGCTATTCGCTGGCGCATGCCTTTGGCGCCGCGTTTGACAATCCGGACCTGGTGGTGGCGTGCGTGGTGGGCGATGGTGAAGCCGAAACCGGGCCCCTGGCGACCAGCTGGCATTCCAACAAGTTTCTCAATCCCGTGCATGACGGCGCCGTGCTGCCCATCTTGCACTTGAACGGCTACAAGATTGCCGGACCCACAGTACTGGCGCGCCTGCCGCGCGCCGAGCTGGCCGCGCTCATGACCGGCTACGGCTACGAGCCGCTGTTCGTCGAAGGTGACGACCCGCAAGCCATGCACCGCCTGATGGCGGACACGCTCGACCGGGCGCTGGCGCGCATTGGCGCCATCTGGCGCGAGGCGCGCAGCCACGGTTTTTCCAGCCGCCCGCGCTGGCCCATGATCGTGCTCAAGACACCCAAGGGCTGGACCGGCCCGGCCGAAGTGGACGGCAAGGTGGTGGAAGGCAGCTGGCGCGCGCACCAGGTGCCGCTGGCCAATCTCGCGCGCGAAGACCACCTTGCCCTGCTCGAACACTGGCTGCGCAGCTATTGTCCCGACGAGCTGTTCGATGGGGCCGGGCGCCTGCGCCCGCAGCTGCAGGCGCTGGCGCCGCGCGGCGAGCATCGCATGAGCGCCAATCCCAGCGCCAATGGCGGCGCCGTGCTGCGCGAGCTGGTGCTGCCCGATCCCGCCGCCTTTGCCCTGGCCTTACCGGCCCCGGGCGCCGTGCGGGCCGAATCGACCCGGGTGCAGGGCCAGTACCTGCGCGACGTCATGCGCGCCAATATGCACAACTTCCGCCTGTTCAGTCCCGATGAAACCACCTCCAACCGCTGGGATGCCGTGCTCGAGGTGACCGACCGCTGCTCGGTGGCGCTCATTGACGACGGCGACGAGCACGTGGCGCCGGACGGGCGTGTCATGGAAATGCTGAGCGAACACCAGTGCCAGGGCTGGCTCGAAGGCTACCTGCTCAGTGGGCGGCATGGCATGTTCTCGTGCTACGAAGCCTTTATCCATATTGTCGACTCCATGTTCAACCAGCATGCCAAGTGGCTCAAGTCGGCGCGCCAGATTGCCTGGCGCGCACCGATTGCCTCGCTCAACTACCTGCTGTCCTCGCACGTGTGGCGCCAGGACCACAATGGATCGAGCCACCAGGATCCCGGCTTCATCGACCATGTGCTCAACAAGAAGGCCGACATCGTGCGCGTCTACCTGCCGCCCGACGCCAATACCCTGCTGGCGGTGACGGATCGCTGCCTGCGCAGCCGCAACCTGGTCAATGTCATCGTGGCCGGCAAGCAGCCGGCCGAGCAGTGGCTGGACATGGCGCAGGCTGCGGCGCATTGCCGGCGCGGCCTGGGCGTATGGGACTGGGCCAGCAGCGCCGGCGACAATGACGACGATGTCGATGCCGTGCTGGCCTGCGCCGGCGACGTGCCCACGCTCGAGGCGCTGGCGGCGGCCCAGCTGCTGTACCAGTATGCGCCCGCGCTCAGGCTGCGCTTTATCAATGTCGTCGACCTGATGGCCCTGCAGCCGCCGCACGCCCATCCGCATGGCCTGTCCGATCCCGCCTTCGATGCCTTGTTTACCGCTTCCCGGCCGGTGGTGTTTGCCTACCATGGCTACCCGACCCTGATCCACCGCCTGACTTACCGCCGCACCAATCACGACAATCTGCATGTGCATGGATTTCGCGAGGAGGGCACCACCACCACCCCCTTCGACATGGTGGTGCTCAATCAGCTTGACCGCTTCAGCCTGTTCAATGCGGTGGTGCAGCGGGTACCGGCCCTGGCCGGCATGCGAGAACAGGCGCACGCCTTCGTCGCCGCCAGGCTGGCGGCGCACCGGCGCTACATCGAAGAGCACGGCATTGACCTGCCCGAGATCATCGACTGGCGCTGGGCCGGCGTGCCGGGGCGCGCCAACGCATGACGGCCCCTCCCGCCATGGCGCCGCCGGCCGCGCCAGCGTGGCACGCGCTGGCGGCTGATCAGGCTTTGGCGCAGCTGGGGGCCACGGCGGCAGGCCTCACATCGGACGAGGTGGCGGCACGGGCGCGCATCCATGGCGACAACTGCCTGCCGCCGCCGCCGCGGCCACACCCGCTGGCCGCCTTCCTGCGCCAGTTCCACAATGCCCTCATCTACGTCTTGCTGGCCTGCGTCCTGATTACCGCGCTGCTGGGCCATTTTCTCGACAGTGGCGTGATCCTGGCCGTGGTGCTGGTCAACGCCCTGATCGGCTTCATCCAGGAAGGCAAGACGGAAAAGGCCATGGAGGCGATCCGGCGCATGCTCGCGCCCACGGCCACGGTCTTGCGCGATGGGCGCCGCATGACCGTGCCGGGCGCGGCGCTGGTGCCCGGTGACATCGTGCTGCTCGAAGCTGGCGACAAGGTGCCGGCCGATGTGCGCCTGCTGTCGGCGCACGCGGTATCGGCCCAGGAAGCGGTGCTGACGGGCGAATCGGCGACGGTTGGCAAGCAGGTGGCCGCGGTGGCGGCCGGCGCCGCCCTGGGCGACCAGAGCTGCATGCTGTTTTCCGGCACCATTGTCGCCACCGGCCAGGGCCACGGCGTGGTGGTTGCCACGGGCAGCGCCACCCGCTTCGGGCAGATCAGCGCCATGATGGTCACGGTCGAGGCGACCAGCACCCCGCTGGTGGAGCAGATGGCAGTGCTGTCGCGCTGGCTGACGGTACTGATCCTGCTCATTGCCGTCTTGCTGCTGGCGTACGGCTATTTCGTGGGCCACCAGCCCTTCGGCACCATCTTCATGGCCGTGGTGGGACTGTCGGTGGCGGCCATTCCGGAGGCGCTGCCGGCCGTGCTGACCGTGACCCTGGCCATTGGCGTGCAAGCCATGGCGCGCCGCAATGCCATTGTGCGGCGCCTGCCTGCCATTGAAACGATCGGCTCGGTATCGGTGATCTGCACCGACAAGACCGGCACCCTGACGCGCAACGAGATGGTGGTGGCGTCAGTGCTGACCGCCGCCCATGCCTTCACGCTCGACGGGGACGGTTACGGACCGCAAGGGGTGGTGCGGCTGGACCGGGCCGTGGTCGCCCGCGGCGAACATGCGGTGCTCGACGAGCTGGCCCTGGCAGCGGCCCTGTGCAATGATGCCGAGCTGCAGCTGCGCGAGGGGTGCTGGACGGTGGAGGGCGATCCGATGGAAGGGGCGCTGCTGGCCCTGGCCGGCAAACTCGGGATCGACGCCGCCACCGCGCGCCGCGCCTGGAGCCGCAGCGACGCCATTGCCTTCGATGCGCGCCACCGCTTCATGGCGACCCTGCACCACGACCATGAGCACCACGCGGTGGTGTACGTCAAGGGAGCGCCGGAACAGCTGCTGCTCATGTGCCGTGACCAGCGCAGCGGCGATGGCGGCCAGGCCGCCCTCGATCGCTCAGCGTGGGAGCGCCGGGCAGAAGAGCTGGCCGACTGTGGCCAGCGCCTGCTGGCCTTTGCCATGCTCAACATCGACGATGGGCGAACGGTGCTCGAACACAGCGACCTGGCCGGCTCGCTCACGCTGCTGGGCATGGCCGGCATGATCGATCCGCCGCGCGCCGAAGCCATTGCCGCCATTGCCGAATGCCGCGGGGCCGGCATTGGCGTCAAGATGATTACCGGCGACCATGCGCGCACGGCGGCCGCCATCGCGCACCAGGTGGGGCTGGTGCACCAGAAGGTGCTCACCGGCGCCGCGCTCGAGGCCATGGATGATGCCGCCCTGCGCTGTGCCGTGCGCGACTGCGATGTGTTCGCCCGCACCAGCCCCGAACACAAGCTGCGCCTGGTCATGGCCCTGCAGGCCCAGGGCATGACGGTGGCCATGACGGGCGACGGGGTCAACGATGCCCCCGCCCTCAAGCGGGCCGATGTCGGCATCGCCATGGGCCGCAAGGGCAGCGAGGCGGCCAAGGAAGCGGCCAGGATGGTGCTGGCGGACGACAATTTCGCGTCGATCGTGGAAGCGGTGCGCCAGGGCCGTACGGTGTACGACAATATCAAGAAGGTCATCAGCTGGACCCTGCCCACCAACGCCGGCGAAGCGGCCACCATCGTCGCCGCGCTCCTGTTCGGCATGGCTTTGCCGATTACACCCATCCAGATCCTGTGGGTCAACCTCGTCACTGCCTCCACCCTGGGCTTTGCCCTCGCGTTCGAGCCTACCGAGGCCAGCACCATGCGGCGCGCGCCGCGCCAGCGCAGCGAAGCGCTGATCGGCCCCTTGCTGGGCTGGCACATTGGCCTGGTGGCGCTGCTGATCCTGGCCGGGGTGTTTGGCATCTATAGCTACGCCAGCGGGCGCGGCTATCCGCCGGAGCTGGCGCGTACCATGGCCGTCAATACACTCGTGGTGATGGAAGTCTTCCATCTGTTTTTTATCCGGAATATTTACGGCACCTCGCTGACCTGGCAGGCCGTGCGCGGCACCCCGGCCGTGTGGGCGGCCGTGGCCGCCGTCAGCGCCGCCCAGCTCAGCCTGACGTATCTGCCGCCGTTGCAGGCGCTGTTTGGCACCCGCGCCGTGGGCTTCGGCGACGGCCTGCTGATCATCGGCGTTGGCGTGGCCCTGTTCGCCTTGCTGGAAACGGAGAAACAGATCCGCCTGCGCCTGGCGCGGCCAGCGCTCCCGCCGCAGGCCTTACCATTGTGATGGCCGGCTTAAGGAGAAGGGGGCGCTGCGGCCGCCGGCACGGCCTGCAAGGCCTCGCTGATGGCGCGATGCGGGCCCCGTGCGGCCAGCGAGCGCAGCAGCGCGGCGTCGCGCCGGTAGATATCCTCGGCAAACAGGGCGCGGCCCTGGCGGTCGGTGGCGGCGGTGGCATAAAACAGCACCACTGGAATGACATCGTCCAGCGTCACGCGCCGCATGGGGCCTGGGGCCATGGCTGCCGCGATGCTTGCAGCGTCCCATGGCGCCTGGCCGTCCAGCACGAACTGCGCCAGCTCGGCCGGGCGCTCGAGCCGGATGCAGCCATGGCTGAGGTCGCGCCGCGTCTTGCCGAACAATTCGCGCGCCGACGTGGAATGGAGATAGATATTCATGGGGTTCGGCATGGCAAATTTGACCGCGCCCAGCACATTGTGGGCACCGGGGCGCTGGCGCACGCGCAGCGTGCCCGCGCGCAGGGCGGCGGCGGCGCCGGGGCCGGCGCTGCGCTGCACCTGGCCTGAGGCGCTCACCAGTTCCATCTGCTGGCGAACCAGATAGCCCGGGTCGCGTGCCAGTTTGGGCGCAATTTCTGCCCGGGCAATGCTCGGTGGCACATTCCAGTAAGGATTAAATTCCAGGTAGCGCATCTGGCCAATGAATAAGGGGGTCTGGGTGCGCGCGGCCTTGCCCACGATGACCTTCATCTCCAGTGGCGCGGCGGCCGGCGCGGTGGTATTGAAGGCCCACAGGCGGTAGGCGGCGACGTTGACGACGATGATGCGGCCCGGCCGCAGCGGCGGCATCCAGCGCAGCCGCTCCAGTGTGAGCGCGAGCTGGCGCACCCGGTGGCCGAGCGGGACTGCGAGCGCGCCCAGGGTGTCGCGGTCGAGCCGGCCATTTTCAGCCAGGCCGTGGCGGGCCTGGAAGCGCGCCAGCGCCGCTGCCAGCTCGTTGGGAGAGGCCGCTTCAGGGTCCAGGTCGCCCAGCAGCACCAGGCGCTCGCGCAGCGCTGCCAGGGCAGCCGGCGGGCTGGCGGTCAGCGCCCCGCCCGGCGCCAGGCCGGCCGGCGTGGGCCAGGGCGGTGCATCCCGGGCCAGCGTGCGGTAATGGCGCAGGCTGGCGCGCACGCGCTGGTACAGGGGATTGCGCGGTGCCGCGGCCTCTACCGCCGCGCCGGGATCCTGGCGCTGCATTGCCATGAGCAGCTGCCCGGCCGGGTCGAAGCGCGCCACGGCGCCATCACGGGCGGGCAGGCGCAGGTCGGGCGCCACCCGGCCTTCGTGCAAGTCAGACAGCAAATGCAGAATGGCCAGGCTCAATGCGCGGTCAACGCCGTAGTCGCCCTGCGACAGCGCGAAGCGCGCAGCGAGCTCGTCGGCCGCGTAGTCGCCGGGATCGAGGCCATGCTCGGCCGCCTGGCCCAGCAGGGCCAGCGCCGCGGCGGCCGTACCCGGCTCGTGCCACAGCAAGGCTGGTGCGCCGGGCGGGTAGAGGCGCTGCATCATCTCGGCAGTGGCGGCCGGGTCGGGCGCGGCAGCGGCTGCGGGCGCGTTCGCCAGCGCGGCGGCCAGCATCAGGGCGGAAAGGCATCGGGCAATCATGGGCAGGGAGAGTCAAGCGCTTGGGCGCGTAAAAAAAGTGGCGGAAAGCCATGCTAGGGGGCGCGGCGTCAAAAAAGATTGATGCACATCAAAACAGCCCAGGTTCGTCCCGGCCAATCCACATGTAGCCGCCGTGGTGGGCAAGGCGCTGTCCTGTCCTTAGTGGCGCCGCGCCACACTGCGCACCTTGACCCTGGCGCCGTCGTGCACCCCGGATGCCGGATAGACGATCACTTGCTGGCCCGGCGCCAGCCCATCGAGCACCCACGCCTCCATGTCGTTGCGCCCGCCAAGCCGGACCGGCGTCAGGCTGGCCCGGCCATCGCGCACCCGGTATACCGCCATGGCGCCGTCGGCGTCCGCTCGGCCCGGCAGCGGAAACAGGGCCGCTACCGGCACCTTGACCACCTGCTCGCGGCGCTCGGTCATGATGCGCACAGTGACGCGGTAGCCCACGCCCATGGCCGTGGCGGCGCCGTCCGGGTCATCGAGCGTGATCACGACCCGTACCCGCTGCTCTTCCACGCCGAGGGCGGAAATCTTGGTGAAGGCGGCCGGCTCGATCCGGCGCACGCGCCCGCCCAGCGGCGGGCCGCCCCAGCGCGCAATGCGTACCGCCGCGCCGGGCCGGGCCAGTACGGCGTCAGTGGTCAAGAGCTCGGCCACCACTTCCAGCCGGCCCGGGTCGCCCAGTTCCAGCAGCGGGGCCCCCGGCGCCACCGCCACTTCGCTTGGCGCGAGCACGCGCAGCACGCGCCCGGCGACCGGCGCGCGTACCGGAAACATGGCGCTGGCCTGGCCCAGGCTGCTGCTGGCGGCCAGGGCGGCGCGTGCCTGCTCGGCTTCGTGCCGGGCAATCTGGCGCTGCGCCCGTGCGGCGTCGAGCTCGCGTTCGGCCGCTGCCAGTGCCAGCTGCTCGCCTTCGACGCGGCTGGCGGCGACAAAGCCGGCGTCGCCCAGGCGAGCGCTGCGCTGATAGTCATGGCGGGCGCGCTCCTGCAGCACAGCGGCGCGCGCCACGCCTGCCTCGGCGGCGCGAACCTGGGCCAGGGCCGCGTCCAGGCGCGCCTGCTGCTGGCGCACGGTGCGCGCGTCAAGCAGCGGGGGCTGCGTCGGGCGCAGCTGCGCGACCACGGCGCCCGCGGCCACGGCATCGCCTTCGCGCAGGCCAATGCGTGCCAGCTGACCGGCCAGCGGCGCCGCCACCACATACTGGTCCACCAGGCGCGTCTTGCCGTCATCTTCAATGGCGCTCTCGAACGTGCCGCTGGTCACCGTGGCCACTTCCACTTCCAGCGGGCGCGGCGCAAAGGCCCAGGCCAGCGCTGCGGCCAGCGACAGCGCCGCGCCTCCCCAATACAGGTATCGGCGTGTGTTCATATCACTCCCGTGTCTTGAGCACTTCGACCAGGTTCAGACGGTCGATGTGGCGCCGCACCACCAGGGCGCTGGCCAGCCCGGCGCCGAGCACGGCCAGCGCGGCCCATGCGTAGGTGGGAGCCCGGATCACGACTGGAAAGTGCAGCTGGTCTGACTTCATGAGTTCGGCAATCAGGCCCACCAGGGCCCGTCCCATCAGCATGCCGGCCGGCAGCGCCACGGCAAGCACGATGGCCATCTCGCCCAGGAGCATGGCCGACACTTCGGCCCGGGTAAAGCCCAGCACGCGCAGGCTGGCCAGTTCCCAGGCCCGCTCGGACAGGGCAATGCGGGCATTGTTGTACACGACGCCAACGGCAATCACGGCGGCAAAAGTAGTGAGGATGGCACTCATGATGCGCACGTTGCGGGCCGTGATGTCTTCCATGTTGCGCAGCATGGTGTGCTTGCTCCAGGCGCCGGCCACGCGCGGCATGGCCTTGCTTGCTGCGAGCACGCGCGCCTCGGTTCCCGGTTCGACCGACAGCACGAAGCCGGTGCTCAGATCGCCATCGGCCAGCAGCCGGTTCAGGGCCGTGCGCTCCATGTAGGCATTCAGGCCAAACATTTCATCGACCGTCGCCCGCAGCGGCACCATGAGGGTGCGCTGGCGGCCTTCCAGCACCTCGATGCGCACCAGCTCGCCGATTTCCAGGCCCAGCTTGTCGGCCAGGCGGTCCGTCAGCACCAGGCCGCGCCCGTCAAGCAAGGTTTCGCGCTGGGCCATGTCGATCACCCGGTACAGTTCCGGGCGGCCCGCATAGCCGCGCAAGATGGTGCGCTCCTGGCGCTGGGCATGGCCTACATTGACAGTGACAAAGCGCAGCGACTCCACATGGCGTACCCCGGGCAGGCGCCGCAATTCGTGGCGCACGCTGTCATTGACCGGATCGGTGGTCCACATGCTGATGTCGCCGCGCAGGCCCAGGGTGAACTGATTGTCGACCACGACATCAATGGCATCGCGGAAGAAATTTCCCATGATGACAATGGCCACTGCGGCCGCGACCCCGGCGATGGCCAGGCTGGTGCGCGCCGGGCGCCGCTCCATGTTGCGCACCGTCATGCGCAGGGCCGGGCCGGCTGCCTGGATGCCCAGCCGCTCGAGCAGGGTGGGGCCAAAGCGGGGCGGGGCCGGTGGGCGCATGGCTTCGGCCGGTGCCAGGCGCGCGCTGGCCGCAATCGCGTGCACGGTCCCGGCGATGGCTGTGCCGGCCGTGATGGCGGCCCCGATAAGCAGCAGGGCAGGGCTGATGCGGTGCTCGAACGTGGGAAAATGAAACGTTTCGGCGTACAGGCGCGTGAGCAGATAGCCCAGTTCCTTGCCCAGTCCGACCCCCAGCACCAGACCGGCGCCGACAATGAGCAGCACGAATTGCAGGTAGTGGGCGCCAATGGCGGCGTTGGCGTAGCCAAGCGCCTTGAGCGTGGCGATCTGCTCGCGCTGGGTGGACACCATGCGCGCCACCACCACATTGAGCAGGAATGCGGCCACGCCCAGGAAAATGGCAGGCAAGATGGTTCCCATCACGCGCTGCTGCCTGACCTCGTTGTCGAGCATGGCGTGCGATACCTGCTGGCTGCGGTCAAACACTTCGCGCCCGCCATAGGCCTTGACCATGGCCGCGATGGCGGCGATCGCCGGTTCCACGCGCGCTCCCGGCGCCAGTTTGAAGGCGGCGCGGTTGAAGGCGCCTTCCATATTGTAGGCTGCGGCCAGCACCTCGCGGTCGATCCAGAAGATGCCGAAGCCGCGCGCGTCGGGCATGCCCCACAGCCCGGCGAAAATGAATTCAGGACTGAGCGCCACCCCGACCACGAGCAAGGTGCGCTGCTTGCCGTTGATCAGGGCCCGCAGGCGCGAGCCCGGTCCCAGGCCGCGCGCCCGGGCAAAGGCTTGCGAGACCAGCGTCTCGATATCATGGTCGGCGCGCGCCGGTCCCCCGCGCAGGCCGCGCCCGGCCGCCACCGTGACCAGGTTCATGCGGTGCGGATGCAACTGGTCGATGCCGATCAGCTGCCCGATGACCGGCTCGGGCACGCCGGGAATCTCCACCCGCACCACCTGCTCGAGCGTGGTCTGGACGTCGGCCACGCCCGGTGCTTCGCGCAGGCGCGACGCCAGCGACAGCGGCGCGTTCTTGACCCCGGCGAACAGGTCGGCAAAGCGGCCGCTGGCGTAAAAGCCGTCGCGTGCACCTTCGAGCGACTCGACCGCCGACAGGCTGGTCAAAAAGCCACCGACGCCGCACGCCACCACCAGGGCAATGGTCAGCGCCTGGCTCCACATGCGGCGCAGGTCGCGCCACAGCTTGCGCGTGAGGGTCCGCATTGGCCTACCGTGACTGGCCTACCATGACAGCTCTGCCGGCGACAGCTTGTGCTCATTGGCCTGTTCGCTCTGGATGCGCCCGTCGCCCAGGCGGATGACCCGGTCGGCCATGCCGGCAATGGCCGCGTTGTGGGTGATGACGATGGCCGTCGTGCCCAGGGTGCTGTTAATGCGGGCAATGACGTCGAGCACCAGCTTGCCCGTGGCATAGTCGAGGGCACCCGTTGGCTCGTCGCACAGCAGTACGTCGGGGCGCTTGACGATGGCGCGCGCAATGGCCACGCGCTGCTGTTCGCCGCCGGAGAGCTGGGCCGGGAAATGGTGGCTGCGCGCGGCCAGCCCCACCAGGGCGACGGCCTCGTCCACCGGCATGGGGTCGGCAGCAATGTCCGTCACCAGCGCCACGTTTTCGTGCACGGTCAGGCTGGGAATGAGATTGTAGAACTGGAACACGAAGCCGACATGGCGGCGCCGGTAGGCGGTCAGGTCGGCCTCGCCGGCGGCGGACAGATCGCGCCCGCGAAACAGCACCTGGCCGCTGCTGCCGGTATCGAGGCCGCCCAGGATGTTGAGCAGGGTTGATTTGCCACTGCCAGACGGCCCCAGCAGCACCACGAACTGGCCCCGTCCGATGTCAAGGTTGACGTCGCGCAGGGCGTGCACGGCCACTTCGCCGGCGCCATAGGTCTTGCTCAGGTGGCGGATGCGAAATACCGGTGCCGGCGCCGGGGCGGTGCCGGCCGCTAATGAGCCATCCATAGGGGAATGGGGGAATGGGCCAGCAGATGACGCGTCATGCCGCCCAATAAAAGCTCGCGGAAGCGGGTGTGGCCGTAGGCGCCCATGACGATCAGGTCGGCCTGTTTTTCGCGCGCGAAGTCCAGCAGGGCCTGCCCATCGTCGTGGCCGCCGGCGCGCACGCTGACCTCGGTCGGCACGCCATGGCGGGCCAGGTACAGCGCCATGTCGGCACCGGCCTGCTCGCCGTGCGTGCCCGGACGCGCCTCTGGCTCCAGCACCACCACGTCCACTGCCGCCGCGCGCTGCAACAGGGGCAGCGCGCTGGCAATGGCGTGCACGGCCTCCGGGCTGCCATTCCAGGCCACCGTGACGCGCTTGCCCAGCGCGGGGCCGGCCCCGCCCACGGGCAGCACCAGCACCGGGCGCGGAGCGTTAAGCACCACGTAGTCAGGAAAGTCGGAGCGCAGGCGCGGGCGGAATTCGTCAGGCGCGCTCTGGCTCACAATGACCAGGTCGCTGTAGCGTGCCTGCATGCTGATGCCGATGCCCGCTTCATCATCGATGCAGCGTTGTTCCAGCGAGAGCACGCCGGCGCGGGACGCGGCAGCCTCGAAGCCGGCCAGCGCTTGGCGCGCGTCGGTGCGCAGATTGTCGATGGGCAGCGCCGCCATCCCGAGGCCCACGCCGTAAGCGCTCACCGGCAACAACTCGGTCTGCAGTCCGGTCATGGCCGCGCCGACCAGATGCGCCTCGTAGTCCAATGCCAGTGCGATGCCGGCAGCGGTACGGTGGGCCGAGCGGGCGCTTTCATCAACGTGGACCAGGATGGTTTTGTACATGGCGGTTGTCCGTAGTGGGAGGGCGGACTGTCAATGTACGCCGACCGCCCCGGCGCCGTATTTGACCTGCATCAAAAATTGATCGCTAATGCCGGGAAGCTGGGAGCAGGGTTCGGCTTTGCCGGGAGACGGTTATGCCTCTTCGCAGCCACGCCATACCGACGCGCGGCTACAGCTGGGAGCTGATCAGCCCGGCGCCGGCATCGAGCAGCTTGTCGAGCGCGCCGCGCGATTCCCATTCCGCAAGCGTGACCCGGCGCGAGCGGCGCAGGTCTTGTTCGAAAATGGCGTGTTGGTCGGCCGCGAACTGACGGTCATAAATGTTAAGGTTTGCTTCATCGTTGATGGCAAACGAACGCGCATCGAAGTTGGTGGAGCCAACCGATACCCACAAGTCATCGACAATCATTACCTTGGCATGGTACATGCTCGGCACGTACTCGTGGATCTCGACGCCGGCGCGCAGCAGCGGCCCCCAGGTCGCGCGCGAGGCACGGCGCACGATTTCCCAGTCCAGATGTTCGCCAGGGAGAATGATCTGGACCTTGACCCCGCGCCGCACGGCCGCCACCAGGGCATTCACGGCCACGGTGTCCGGCACGAAGTACGCGGCCGACATGCGAATCACCTTGGCGGCACTGGTGATCGACAGCAGATACATGAGCTGCATGCTTTCCGCACCGCCGCCCGGTGAACTGGTGAACACCTGAGCCTTCTGGCTGCCAGCAGCTTGCAGCGGCGGCAGGTAAGCGTCGCCGTGAAGGACTTCTCCCGTTGCCTGCAGCCAGTTGTCGATGAAGGCGGCCTGCATGTGGCCCACCACCGGTCCCTGGACCTGGAAATGGGTATCGCGCCACTGCGTCGGATGCTGCCCATTGCCGCGCCACAGGTCGGCAATGCCCACACCGCCGGTAAAGCCAATCTGCCCGTCCACCACGAGCAGCTTGCGGTGGGTACGGTTATTGAGCAGGTGCAGGTTATACCAGTGCGGCGTGTTATAGCGGCGCACATGGACCCCATTGTTTTGCAGGTGCCTGAGCTGCGCGTCATCGAGTTGCCCGCCGATCCAGTCGAGCAGGACATGGACGCGTACCCCGGCACGCGCGCGCTCGGTCAGCGCGTCGACAAATTCCTGGCCGATCCTGCCTGACCAGAAGATATAGGTTTCAAACGTGATGCTGTGGCGCGCGCTGCGGATGGCGCCCAGCATGGCCGGGAAAATCTGTTCGCCATTGAGCAGTGGCTGAACCTTGTTTCCCGGCGCCAGATCGGGACCGAGAATGACGCCCATGGTCCGTTCAAACTGCGGATCGGCAATGGTGTAAATGCGTTGGAAGCGCTGGTCGATCTGCTTATCGCCAATGCTCAGGTTCAGCACCAGCAGCGCCGCCACGATAGTTGCTGCGACGGCCAGTGCGACAGGGCGCAGGCGCTTAGTCCGCATGGTTTTGCATTGGTGAGGGAAAACAGTGTTTATATGGCACCATCATAGCGGAGTGGGCGGATCGGTGGCGCGCAGCTGGAACTGGCGGCGCGATCGACAGTCAAACAAGCCATGCCGGCTGCTTTCTGGCTGGCCCTACGCCTTGACGGAGAAAACCATGGACCGTGCCAATTCTTTTAAAGCGCTATGTGTTGCCCTGCTGGTTCTGGCAGGGTGTGCTACCGATGGAAGCGATCGCAGGATCGGCGTGGCGATCAGCGATACGGCCATCAGCGCCCGGGTCAAGGCAGCACTGGCTGCCGATCCTGACGTCAAGGCCCGGGACGTGCAAGTGGAAACTTTTCGCGGCACTGTCCAGCTCAGTGGCTTTGTCGATTCGCCCGACAACATCCGCCGCGCGCTCGATGTGGCGCGCGGGGTAGACGGGGTGCGCGAAGTTCGGAATGCCCTGATCGTCAAATAAGCGGCCGAACTCGGGCAAGCCCGCGCCGGCCATGTGATCTGCCCGGGGTTGGCCGCATGTCATGGACAGTGGAACCGGGGCAGCCAAGCCAGATGCTGGCCGAGGGGCGAGGCTCCGGCCTGCAATGGCGGGATCGCTGCGCGCCTCTCACGGGTACTTGCCCGACGATGCGTGGGACACCGTGGTTTCCCGCGACGGCGGCCAGCCTTCACGCTGGCGGGCACGGTCGCCGTCGGTGTCTTCGGTCTGGTCATGAAGCAGGATCTGGTGGGTCGGATAGGGCAGGTCGATGCCATTGCGCGTCAATTCGGCCTTGACGGCGCTTAGCACCTGATCGCGAATGTCGAGCGCATCAGCGCGTCGCGGCGGCTTGATCCACCAGCGAATGCGGATGGTGACGCCGGAATCGGCATATTCAATCACGAGGGCGTCTGGGGCCGGCTCTGCCTCGATGCCGGGCAGCCGATCAAGGACGCCCAGCATGATGTCCTTGGCCTTGAGGATATCGTCGCCATTGCCAATGGTCACGTCGTATTCCAGCCGGCGCGTGGGAAAGGCTGTATTCACAATGAATGAACCCTTGAACAACTCCGCATTGGGAATGACGACCAGGCGCCCGTCATAGGTGCGGATCATCGTGGCGCGCGTTTCAATGGTCTCCACAGTACCTTCGAAGGCGCCAAAAATGATCTGGTCGTCGATGCGAAACGGCTCGGTTATCAGGATCAGAATACCCGCCAGGAAATTCTCGAAAATATCCTTGAATGCAAATCCAATCGCAATACCCGTGATGCCCAGGGCGCTGATCAGATTGGCCGGCGTGAAGGAAGGAAACGCAATGGTGATGGCCAATAGCAGGCCGACGAGAATAATGCCCCACTGCGCCATGCGGCCGAGCACCGTCACGAGGTTATGGTGAAAGCGCCGCTCGTTGACATGCTGCACCAGCCGTCGCGTCCAGCGGGCCACAAACAGGAACAGGATGAAAATGACGATGGCAATGCCAATGCCGGGCAGAAGGCGCAGCGCTTCGTGGCCTAGTTGTTCCAGACGCTCATATGCGATAGATAGTTGTATGTTCATTGTCAGGGTGGAGCGGCGCTTTTCCTGCGGCAAGACGGCGGGAATTGCCCCGATTGCACAAGCTGTTCAGGCGAACGATAAACGAAAACAGGCAGGGCATGGCGCCCAATTCGTCCGCGATGCGGGCCGGGACGCCGTCGTGACTGCCATGGTGAAGCAGACGAACGCTGCGCCCAGGCTATCCGGTGCCAGCAAACCTTGAGCAAGATTCGGTCAGGACGGCCCTGGCGAGCCCTTACAGGTTCGGGTCTTCCGGATCGCGGTGGCGAATCGATTCACTACGTTTTTCCGCTGCATCGCTTTTGCCCATGGCAGACTTGATGGCGCGGTGCAGTTGACCCGCTGCAGAGCTGACGGCCTGGTCGATTGTCGGCGCGCGGCTTTCGACGGCCAGCGGTTGCGATCCCTTGATGCGCGCTTCCAGCATGCAGCGCTTGTCGTCGTCACCACCCTTGGCGCCATTGACATCGTTCAGATGGACCTCGACCCGGGTGATCACGTTGGCCACGTGCTTGAGTTCCTGTTCCAGGTCTGCCTGCACCCGTGCCAATAGTTCCGGCGTGCCGACAATACGGTTATCGCTGTTGAGTTGGATCTGCATGGTATGCCCTCTGTATCGATTGAAGAAACATCAGTCTAGCAGTGATGGCTTTTTGATGACGCCGGGGTGGCGCCAGCGAACCGCATGTGCGCCAGCGCGCTGCTGCGCAATCAGTGCGTCATGCGCGCCGATGCCGGGCCAAGCGCGCGGTCGCTGATCGCTGGCAGGGACGGCATGGCGGCGCGGCACGCCTGCGGCTCTTTCCACCAGATCAGCACACCTGTCACGCTCAGCAGCGCCACGGCCAGCCCGGACAGGGTGATCACGATGCGAAACGGTATGCCCCAGATCGACGCCATATGCAGCGTGGTGATCCAGCTGGTGATGGTGTCGCCCGCTGCCTGTCCCGTCGGCAGCCGGTAGCCGAGCAAGCGGCCCGTCCGGGCATCGATATAGATGGAACTGTGGCCGTACCGGTCATTGATATCACGGTCGGTGCGCACGGCCAGGCGAAAGGTTCCCTGTCTGGGGTCGAACATCAGGCGGTCTTCATTGATCACCTGCAAATTCTCGCGCGTGGCGACAGCGGCCAGCGCGCGCCGCGCCGCCGCCAGCGAAGCGGGCCAGCCCAGCTGCGGCTGGGCCATGGGCGCTTCGCGCTGCGGCTCCCGACCAGGCGCGCGACACACTTCCTGGCAGCTCGTGGTCCAGGGCGACGCGCGTACGGGCACGCTCAGCCATTTGTGCTGTCGACGAAAGTATTCCAATTGTCACTGTACTTTCATGGTTCGATGATTATAGAATCATGGAACTATTATTTGATCCGAGGTCTTCCCATGAACGTCCTGTTTCTCTGCACCGGTAACTCCTGCCGCTCCATACTCGGTGAGGCCACCTTCAATCACCTGGCTCCTGAAGGGTGGACGGCCATGAGTGCCGGCAGCAGGCCGGCTGGCTATGTCCATCCGCGGTCGCTTGCACTCCTGGCGCGCGAAGGGATTTCCACTGCAGGTTATGTCAGCAAATCATGGGATGCACTGCCGGCCACGCCGGACATCGTGATCACGGTGTGCGCCAGCGCTGCCGGTGAGACCTGCCCGGCTTACCTGGGACCCGTGCTGCGCACGCACTGGGGCGTGGAAGATCCAGCCCATGCCACAGGCTCGGAAGAAGAGATCGATGCTGCCTTCATGACCGCCTATCGCATCCTGCGCGCCCGCATCGAGGCATTCCTGGCGCTTCCGCTGGACGCAATGCAGGCGGACCGGGCGCGCATGAAGTCTGAGCTTGACCGCATTGGCACCGTGCTTGCCTGAGCCGGCGGGGGGGCGGGCAGGCTTCGCGGACCGGCGCACGTGGCACTGGGAGGCATGCGCAGCCTCCGGTGCCACGCGTGTGAAGGGCTATGCCGAACGCGGCATATGCGGCATCAGCTTGTCGAGCGTGACGGGATACTCGCGCACCCGCACGCCGGTGGCGTTGTAGACCGCGTTGGAAATGGCCGCTGCGACACCGCAGATGCCCAGTTCGGCAATGCCCTTCGCTTTCATGGGTGAGGACATCGGATCGGTCTCGTCAAGGAAAATGACCTCCTGGTGCGGAATATCCGCGTGCACCGGGATTTCGTACGATGCCAGGTCGTGATTGACGAAATACCCGAGCCGCTTGTCTACAGCCAGCTCTTCCATGAGCGCGGCGCCCACGCCCATCGTCATGGCCCCGATGACCTGGCTGCGCGCCGTCTTGGGATTGAGGATGCGCCCGGCGGCGCATACCGCCAGCATGCGCCGTACCCGCACCTCGCAGGTGACGGCATGAACGCCGACCTCCACGAAATGGGCGCCAAAGGTTGATTGCTGGAAGCGGTCCTTGATGTCGCCGTACTCAATGAAGTCTTCTGCCACCAGTTCGCGTTCCGTCACGGCCTGGCCCAGCGGCACGCTGCGTTCGCCGGCGGCGACCATGCCGGCAGCAAAGATGGCGCGCTGCGGGTCCAGCCCGGCGCCCTTGGCCACCATGTCGCGCAGCTTCATGCAGGCCGCGTACACGCCGGCCGTGGAATTGTTGCCACCCCATTGCCCGCCCGAACCGCACGAGGCGGGAAAGCTTGAATCACCCAGGCGCACCTTGATCCGCTCCAGCGCAATGCCCATCACTTCGCTGGCCGTCTGCGCGATGATGGTATAGCTGCCGGTGCCGATATCGGTCATGTCCGTTTCCACCGTCAGATAGCCGCGCCGGTCCAGGCGCACGCGGGCGGCCGACTTGGTCAGCATATTGTCGCGGAAGGCCGAAGCCATGCCCATGCCGACCAGCCACTGGCCGTCGCGCACCTGGCCTGGCTTGGCCGAGCGCCTGGCCCAGCCAAAATGCCTGGCGCCCGTTTCCAGGCACTGCACGAACTGGCGCTTTGAAAAGGGGGGATGGGGATTGTAGGGCGCCTTTTCCTCCGGCTTCTTGGACTGGGGATCGGTCGAACTGTCCTTGCGCGGATTGTCGGGCACCACCTGGGTGTCGTTGAGGATGCGAAATTGCACCGGGTCGATGCCCAGTTTTTCGGCCATTTCGTCCATGGCAACTTCCAGTACGGCCATGCCGGGCGCTTCGCCTGGCGCGCGCATGGCGTTCGCTTCCGGCAAATCCATGACGGCAACACGGTTGGCCGTCATGCGGTGTTCGCCCGCGTACAGCGAGCGCGTCTGCGTGGCGCCGTTTTCCGGGCTGCCATCCGGCAAGTTGCCCGAGGCACTGTCGTGGGCAATGGCGGTGATCTTGCCATCGCGCGTGGCACCAATCCTGACGCGCTGCAGGGTGGCCGAGCGGTGCGTCGTGTTATTCGGTATCAGGGCCCGCTGCAGCGTCACCCGGACCGGGCGTCGCGCCGCCTTCGCGCCCAGCGCGGCGAGCACGGCGTCCGCGCGCAGAAACAGCTTGGCGCCAAAACCGCCGCCAATATAGGGCGACATGACATGGACCTTGGCCTTGGGAATGCCCAGCGTTTTGGCCAGGTCGCCCACGCTCCAGGCAATCATCTGGTTCGATGTCCACAAGGTCAGCTCGTCGCCATCCCACGCGGCGATGCTGGCATGCGGCTCCATCATCGAGTGACTTTCGTGGGCCGTGGCGTACTCGCCATCATGGCGCACCGGTGCCGAGGCGAACGCACCGGCGAAGTTGCCAACCTTGGTTTCGGCGGTACTGTCCTTTTTGGGCGCCGCCGCCTTGCTGCGCACGGCGTGCAGGTCGAATGTGCCGGGCTCGCGCTCATACCTGATGCGCACCAGGTGGGCTGCGGCGCGCGCCTGCTCGAACGTTTCCGCCACGACCAGCGCAACGGCCTGGTGATAGTGCTCAATGCGCGGACCGCCCAGCAGCATGGCCGTATTGAAGTTGCCCTTGTTGAGTTTGCCGGCATTTTGCGCGTTGACGATGGCAATCACGCCCGGGGCGGCCTTGGCAGCGGACAAATCCATCGACACAATTCGCCCCTTTGGGATGGCCGAACCGATGATGTAACCGTGCGCCTGGCCCGGCACCACATCATGCCGGTCCATGGCATACGGCGCCGTGCCGGTGGTCTTGAGGGGGCCGTCGACGCGGTCGACGGGCTGGCCGACCACCTTCAGCTGGTCAATCGGGTTGGTCGTTGCGGGTTCATTGAATTTCATGGCTTACCCTTTAGCGTCAGCAATGATGGCGGCCAGCGTGCGTTCCACCAGCGGCACCTTGAAGGCATTGTCGTCGGTGGTGCGGGCGCCGGCCAGGAGGGCGGTGGCCACGGCCCGGGCGCCTTGCGGTGCTGCGCGTTCGGCCGCCTCCACCCGCCAAGGCTTGTGCGCCACGCCGCCCAGGGCAAAGCGGCCACTGCCATCCTTTTGCATGATGGCCGCCACCGAGACCAGCGCAAAAGCATAGGACGCGCGGTCGCGTACCTTTTGATAGGTGTGCATCCCGCCTGCGGGGGAGGGAAGCGTGACGGCCGTGATCAGTTCGCCCGGCGCCAGGCTGTGGTCGATATGGGGCGTGCTGCCAGGGAGCCGATGCAAGTCGGCGATGGGAATGACGCGCGTACTGCCGCTCGGTGCGATGGTCTCCACCTGCGCATCAAGCACCCGCATTGCCACGGCCATGTCGCTGGGATGGGTCGCAATGCAAGCTTCGCTGGTGCCGACGATGGCGTGCAAACGGCTGAAGCCGCCGATAGCGCTGCAGCCGCTGCCGGGCCGGCGCTTGTTGCACGGCTGGTTGGTATCGTAAAAATAAGGGCAGCGCGTGCGCTGGAGCAAGTTGCCGGCGGTGGTGGCCTGGTTGCGCAGCTGGCCCGATGCGCCGGCGACAAGCGCGCGCGTCAAGACAGCGTAATCGCGGCGCACCCGGGCATCGGCCGCCAGGTCGCTGTTGCGTACCAGGGCGCCGATGCGCAGCCCGCCGCTGGCGGTGGTGTCGATGCGGTCCAGCGCCAGGTCGTTGACGTCGATGAGGTGGGCCGGCGTTTCAATTTGCAGCTTCATGAGGTCGAGCAGGTTGGTTCCCCCGGCGATGAAGCGCGCATTGGGAATGCGGGCCGCGGCGGCAGCGGCCTCGGCAGGCGTCCTGGCCCGTTCGTAGGTGAAGGATCTCATCGTTTCACTCCCGCCACTTCGGCAATGGCTTCCTGGATATTCGAGTAGGCACCGCAGCGGCACAGGTTGCCGCTCATGCGCTCGCGAAATTCGAGGGGACTGGCCTGCACGGCGGCATTGAGGTCGCCCGTGACGTGGCTGGGCGCGCCCTCGCGCAGCTCTTGCAGCATGCCAACGGCCGAGCAGATCTGGCCCGGCGTGCAAAAGCCGCACTGGAAACCGTCGTGCTTGACGAATGCTGCCTGCAGAGGATGCAGGCTGGTTGGCGTGCCCAGCCCTTCAATGGTCGTGATGTCATGGCCTTCCTGCATGACCGCCAGCGTCAGGCAGGAAGTCACGCGGCGGCCGTCAATAAGCACGGTACAGGCGCCGCACTGGCCCTGGTCGCAGCCCTTCTTGCTGCCAGTTAAGTGCAGCCGGTCGCGCAGCGCGTCAAGCAGGGTAGTGCGTGGGTCGACCATGAGCTGGTGCTCCGCGCCATTGACGCGTAGCAGAATGCTCATCAGTACCGGCGTGGCCGGAATCGCAGGCTGGGCCACCGCGGCAGCTTCGGCAGTTTGCATCAGCCCGGCGGCGGCCGCCACGCCCCCGACGGCAACGGTGGATGCCTTGAGCAATTGCCGGCGGTTTGGGTCAAAGTCGGACATGAAAATCCTTTCCTGATAAAGGGCGTGGCACTGGTGTTGGTGGTGGCGTGGCAGGTCGGGCCGTGGGAGGTTTCTGTATGGCTCCGATGCCGCGCTGCGATCGATACGAGAAAGATAACGTGATTACGGTTTTCCCGGCGTTCACTATGCCGGATCCATGTCTGGTGCGACGCCCAAGCACGGCTCATACTACGCAGCCCCGGGCCGTGGTACGGGTCTTGTCACCCGGTCCCTGTGGGATCACACTTGCTCGCAATCCTACTGAATTACAATAGCGAGCAAGAGCGAGTCGCCTGTACGCGACTCAGGAACGGGCCGGGCCCGTCATATACGCCAGGAAGGATCAACGTGAAAATACTGCCCCGGGCTGCCGCAGCCCTTGTAGTGCTGACGAGTATTGCCCTGGGACTTAGCGGCTGCAAGCGAAGCGGGGATGCCCCAGCCGATGCGGTCGCCCCGCAACCGGCCGCTTCCGTCTCACAGGTTCCTGGCGCCCCGGCCAGCCCGCCAGTGCCGGCACCGGCTTCCGAACCGACTGCTGCCGCAGAAGCAAACAGCGGTCAGCCACCTCCCACGGTTGCCCAAACGCGTGGCCAGGCAACTGTGACAGCCGGCAGGCCGAAGGTGTTGCGCGCGGTGCGCACTGGCGCGCAGCCCGGCGCGGATCGTATCGTGTTCCAGTTCGATGGCCCGGGTGTTCCCGCATGGCAGATCGGGTATGTCGAGCGGCCCGTGCGCGATTGCGGAAGCGGCGACGAAATGCCCGTTGCAGGTGAGGCATTGCTGCAGATCCGCTTCACTGGCGCGCAGGCTCACACCGACACGGGCGTGGCGACCACCGGCCCGCGCCGCCGTCCGCTTGCATTGGCCAACTTTAAGGAGCTGGTGCGCACTTGCGATTTTGAAGGGGAAGTCAGCTGGGCAATCGGCGTGGCCAGTCCCAAAGCCTACACGTCGCGTATCCTGTCGTCGCCGTCGCGCCTGGTGATTGATGTGGCGCATTGACCGGCTGCTAGCCCCGGGCCCGTGTCTTAACGTTTGGCGGCCACCGCCAGCCCGAAATCGGCGCGGCATTTCACGCCGGGAGGTAAAGATTTACTTCACCGACTCATGAAGTAAGTCTGTAACTCGTCGGAAGGTTTGTTTGCAGCGATCGAGTGTCGGTGGTACGACATTGCTTGCCTGTGGCCAATGGTCAGGCACATAGCCATGAGCCGAGGCAATGGTGCTCCATCGATCGCGATGCGCAATATTGCTGTAAATCTGTTCCAGCTGCCCTACGGCGAGCACACTCTCACGATCGACAAGCCACTCAGCTGCAGCTCAACATTATCTCCGTCCCATGAACGTAATTGCTTTTTGGGGGGCAGCCGCATGTGCCTGTGGTGCTGCGTGCGCGACGCCGGCAACCACCGGTGCGCCCGCCGCGCGGGCATACCGGGTGGCGAAGAAACCATAATCCAAAGAACAAGCTGCGATTGTGGCCGGCCCGAGCACAGCGCCCGACATGTTCGATATCTTGGCGGCGGCCGCAATCCGCTGGAAGTGGCCAAGACCAAGTATTCCGATGACCCTGGATATATTGCCTATTGCCGTACCGATCCGGGATGGAGCCACCTGGGGCCGCCAGCGGTGCCGTCGAGCGGTAGGCGGAGTGGCTTTTCGATGACGATGTCCGTCGGCTCCCGCTGAAACGCGCTTTTGCGCATGTGCGAGATATCGTGCGACAGGTCAAGCCGTCGATGCTTCCACCGGGTACACTCGATTTTTTTGGCTATGGGCTTCTTACCCCGACATGGGCGCCGACAATCCTCCCGACCAAACGGACGCACCGTCATCCGTCGCCGAAGTCATCGCGGAGGCATGGCATTCGAATTTTGCCCTGAGCCTGGGTAGAGAGGACGCTGCCTTTCTGGCCGGGATACACGCCTATCTGCTCGATGCGCCCGAACCGGGCCTGGGTGAGGAAACGCTGCGCCGCGTCTTTGCTCCCGTGTATGAACTGGCACAGTCAGGGGCTGACAGCGAAGCCCAGCGGGCGACGCTTACGATAGGGCGCTTGAGGGGGCAGGGGATCCTCTTGCGCACGGACTTTGGCGGCCTGGCCAGCGAGGGCGAATTTATCCTCTCGCCGCTCGGTCTTGCACTGGCCAAGTCGATGGAGAAGGAGCGAGAGCTCACCAAGCGCAACCTGTCCTTCTTGTTGATGCATATGCGAACGGTCCTGGCCGACGTTCTTCGTGCAGCTCCAAACGCGGACTCGACACAGGAATGGGAAAGCCAGGTTGTATGGCCGTTGCGCGACATCGTCGTCGAGCTGATCCGGATGGTCGACCAACGTCAGCGTGGCCTAGACGCAGCGCACAAAGTCCTTCGCAAGGAAATCACCGAACTCGTCGACAGCGAATGGGCCGATGCGATCGACAGTTGCATTGCAATGATACGGCGCGTCGACAGGACACTGCGCGAGTTGAACGAGGTATTGAGCGAGCATGTCGAACATCTTGACCGTCAGCTGTTCGATCTGGCCCTGTATGGCGCCAAGCACCCAGAACTGCCAGTTCTGCTCGATCGCACTCGCAACCAGCTGTTACGGCTTCAATCCTGGGGTGCGCGACGTTACGAGGAATGGCATGGCTACTACCGGAATGTGCAGGTGTTTATCCGCGATGTTGTTCAGACCGACCCAAGCAACCTGTTGCGTAGTCGATTGACCGAGCAGATCCGCCAGTTCCACGCTAGGCCATATGGTCTGTTGGGAGTGTGCCCCGAGCCCTTCCTGCACTTGCGCGACGTAAGCCGTCCGGCGCCCTCGGCGCCGCTTATGGTGCCGGACGAGCTCCTCGTTCATGGCACGGTTACCGACTATGCAGAGCCGCCGCCGGACAAGATCGAACTTGCGGTCGTGGCCCTCGTGGCACGTCTCAAGGAAGAAGGGGAGATTGCCATCGTGGACGCCGTTCGGGACGTCGCCCCCGGTTTCTCCGATAGTGCGCTTTTCCGCTTGCTCATGCGCGCCACCCCCGTGTTGCTCAGGCACGGCATGACGACACAGTGGGTTTTTGAACAGACTTGGTCCAAGCTGTCCGAACGCCTGCATGCGCAGTCGCTAGACTTACTCGCACGCGATAGAGCCGGCGATCCGGCGGCAACGCAGCTTCCGGCGCCTTCTGATGAACGAGCACAGCAATGACCTATCAGTCCCTGGAGCAAGTAATTGCCGATCCGCTGTTTGTGCGCGCCGACCTCGATTTGCGGCGCGGCAGGCATATCGGCGCCGATTACGATCCCTTCCTGTTCGACTTCCTCACCGCCGCTAAGCCCTTCCTCGACAGCTTCTACGGACGCTACGAGGCCAGCCTCCTAGCGCGGGAGGAAGGCTATTTCTATCTGCTTCCGGACCGGTTGGCAATACCGCCACCGCTGGGTCAGCGCAAACTCACCGCCATGGACATGCTGGTCGGCCAATCCCTGGCACTGATGCGGATCGATCCGAAGTGGCTCGAAACGAACCTGCGCATACCGGATATGGCGGTAATCGGGCTGCTGGAACAGATTCTTGGGGAAGAGGGCCTGCTGCGCTTCATTCCACGCCGGCGCGGCAGGGACGTCGACCAGGATGCGCGAAAGCTGCGTGAAGCTTTCGCCGTCTCGGTGCGCTCACTCGAACGGCAGTGCTTCATCAAGCGTGAGGGGCGCGGCGAGACGGCCGTGATCCGGCCGCTTGCCGCCATCATGCGTTTCGCCGATCCCGTACGTACATCCGGCGAGCTTGACGTGGCGTTGCAAAGCTTGATTGCCGACGGGCAGATCGCGGAGGGAAGCGACGACCCGGATGCGGAATCCGACGCCTGAATGGAGCCCAGATGACACTGTTTCGCGCCTACGCAAAGCGCCTCGTGCTTGCCAATTGGAAGGGCATCATCTTCCACAGCTTCGACCTGGATCGTCATGTGACCGGTCTGGAAGGCCAGAACGGCTCCGGCAAGACGACGGTGATGGCTGCCTACGTCACCGCCATCCTGCCGAACCAGCGACTGCTTTCATTCAAGAACATCAACAGCGGCGCGCCTGCTGCGCGGGGCGATGGCGGCGTGTGGGGACGTCTCGGCGGCGAGGGCATCAGCTATACGCTGATCGAATGGATCACCCCGCGCGGCCAGAGCCTTTGGGCCGGCGTCGCGATGACGCGCGGGGCCATGCCTTCGATCGACATCAAGCCCATCACCATCCATGACCTGTCACCTGATGCCAGCCCGTATGACATCCTGTTGCTGCGGGAGAAGACGGGCGCCGTTGTGCCGACCTTGCCGCAGTTGCGCGAGCACATCGCCATGCACGGTGGTCGTTTGACCTTACACAAGTCCTTGGCCGACTACATGAAGTTGCTGTTCGAGCACGGCATCACGCCAATGCCGATGACCACTCATGAGGAGCAAGAGCGCTTCTACCGGGTCTTGTCCACGTCGATGGAAGGATCGGCGCTGGCGACGCTGATCAAGACCGGTCTGCGCGACTACCTCCTTTCGCAGGATGCGTCGCTTGAGCGGCGCGTGTCGCTAATGCGCGAGAGCCTGGAGCAATGCCGGCAGAGCAAACGCGAGCTGGAGCGCGCGCAGGCGGCACAGCTCGAGATCAGCGGGCTGTTCGACGCTGCGTGGAAGATGTCCTCGTATGCCTACTTTGGCGCACGGGGCCGTTACGAGCACGAGACCAGGCTTTGGAAGGACCAGGTTCTCGCAACCAAGCACATGAAAAGGCAACACCTTGCCGACCAGACCAAGGTGGCACAGCTTCTTCAGCGGACGGAGGAGCTGAAGCGGGAACTCAGTGCGGCCCAGGTCGCCGCAGATAACCGCAAGCTGGAACTCCAAAATGTCGAGAAAGCGCGGTTGTTGAAAACCGAGCTCGAGCGCGCACTAGAGGCGCATGGAACGATCCAGCAGTGCGCCGACGAGGCGTGCGGACGATGCGGCCGCGCCGAGGAAGCCGAACAGCACGCGGCACGGGCGCTACAGCACGCCCAGGACGAACACGCCCGCATCGCCGGAGAGCTCGCCGACACCCAGAAGGCAGTGGAGGGCCTGATCCGGCGCGTCACCGAGCTTCACGTTGCGCGCACGCTGCTGGCCGATGCGCAGGACGCGTTGAAACCGTCCCGGCTGGACCGAAACAATGCGGCAGCCATGAAGCTGCAGGTCGATCGGCAGTATGAGGAGAAAACGCACCGCCAGACAGAGGCGCAGGCGGAACTGGACGCGCTCACTTATCATATACGACGATTCGACGACCTGCTCGAGAAACTGCAATGTCTTGCGCGTTTGGAGAAATGCGAGCAACCAAGCGCTGCGAGCGCCTACGGGCAGGCGCTTGCGCTCGAGACGAAACTCCGAGAGCAAGGCATGCAAGCCGAGCGCATCGACAGTCTCCAGAGCGAACTGGCGCATGCAAGGGACGCGGCCAGGCAGCAGGCTGAAGCAAGGAGTCTGGCCGGGGAATTGGGGATTGACAGCAGCGCGGCGCTGTCCGAGAGCTTAGCCGCGGCGGATACCAGGCTCGGGCAGCTGGAGGGTGAACAGGCCGACGCAGAAAGAGAAATGTCCGAAGCCCAAGATGCGCTTGTCGAAGCCAAGGGGAGACTCCCATCGCTGGAGGATCTGGCGCGCCGCTACGGCGATGCGCACAAATGTCGTGAGGGACTCGCTGCGCTGTCACCGGAGTGGTCGGCCGCAATGGAGCTGGTCAGCCTGCTTGCAGCGGTCGAGGTGGGGCGGCAAGACCTGTCCAGTACTGAAGAACGACGCCGGATTGCCGAATTTACCTTACGCGAAACATCGGATCACATCACCAGCCTGGAGCACTACACAGGGTTGCTCGACGTGCGCCTCGGTACCGTAGCCGCGCACGTCGACGGTCAACTGTTGGCTTCCCGCTTTGACGACCTACCTGCAGAAGACGCCGCGCAGACCGAAGCGCGGCTGGGTATGTGGACTCAGGCGATCGTGGTGGCGGCGCCCGAGTATGCCGCCCGCCAGGCGTCCGAACTGTGCGATCGCCCCGATAACCTGCTTTTCGTATCGGAGCAGGCGATGGTTGCGATTGGGGAAGTGGCCAGCCTCGAGGACAGTGTCGTCGTTGCGGAAACGGTGCACGGAGTGCACGCCGCGCGCCTGACCCGCAAGCCGCAATATCCGGTTCTTGGACGACATGCACGCGAAAAGGAAATCGCACGTCTACGGACGGCCCGAGACTATCTCGAAAGCGAGCTCGGCGAGCTGCGTGAGAAATCGCGGATCCTGAGAGAGTCGCTGCGGCTGGCGGAAAGACTGCTCGCACTCGGCCCTGCGGCCTGGTTGCCGGATCCCCGTCCAGCGCTCCTCGCAGAACAGGTGAATGTACGTGGCTTGACGCAAGCGATCAGCGAATGTCAGACCCGGATCTCCGGGATGCGAGAGAGCACCGCTACCTTGCGCCGGCGTCGTCAACGCATGGCGTGCCTCGATTCACGGCGCAGCCTGCTGGACCCGCCGGGCCACGCGGAGCGCGTTGCGCAGGTTGAGCTACAGCTCGAGAACGCACGCGCCGCGCAGGCCTGGCTCGGGCGACACGCCGCGGGCGTGCGGCAGATTCTGGACGGCCTGCCGATCCTTGCCAAGGTCGTGGAAACAGAGCAACGAGAGCGACTGGAACAAGATCTAAACGACTACCGGCGCGCACGCGACCGCCTGGCATACCAGCGCGAGGCGCTGACCAGGCTGTTAAGTGTCATCGAACATCTCGATCGCGACGGAGAAGAGCGGACCTACTACGAAAAGAATAGCGTCATCACAGCGCTCCAGGAGAAGCTTGAGCCGGCCCGGGCGCGGATGAAAGCCGCCGAGGCCAAGCTGCATACACGGCGCGGCGAGTTTGACGCAGCGCGCACCGCCCATTCGCAGGCGTCGGCTGCGCTGATGCAGGCAAGCGAAAAATGCAAGGCGCTTGATAGCGAACTAGTCCTGACCGGTGTCCTCGGTACTGATGAAGAAGTCGCACTTGCCCGACAAGCGTATAGCGCCGCCAGTGCCAGCTCCTCGCGGCTCGCCGCCGAGTGCGAAGAAACCAATAACTCGTTCATTGAGCAACGCACTTGCTTGAAATCACTGGACGAAAAGTTACGGGAACAAACCCAAGCCGCCGCCCACCAACTCTCGGCCGTTCGCAACGAGCGCCGTGCGCAGCGGGAACTGGATCGGGTCGTTGAGCAGCTGGAGCTGGGCGGAAAGATCGATTCCGATCTCAACCGGCAGCAGCACTTCCCGACGGGCAGTCAGATCAATGCTTTCCAGTTGTCGCAGAGCCAGCAGGTGCGGCTACTCGATCGGCTGCGACCATGGCCTGAAGTATTACTGGACCTGAAGCGGATAGACGGTTTCGATGAACCATCCGGAGAACGGCGTGCGGTCCAGACGTTGCGCGCCTGGGACCGGATACGCCGCCATATCGAGCAACGTATTCCCCGCAATCTGGCCAGCGCGGACGATCCGCAAATAGCGCTGGCACAGATGTCCGAGAAGATGAGCGAGTTGCAGCGCACGCTTGCGGCCCAGGAGGAAGACATGCGTTCGCGCTCATCGGGTCTGGCGGACGGAATTGCCGCCCGCCAACGCTCGGCCAGGTCGCTGGTCATGCGTCTCAATCGGGAGCTGGAACAGGTGTATTTCGGGTCTATCCGAGGCTTGCAGATCACCCTGAGCTATCCGGACGACATGGCAAAGATGCTCGCATGTCTGAGGAAGGACAGCAGCCTGTCGTTGTTCGATTCCGGCCTACCGCTCGAGGAAACGCTGGCCCAGCTGTACCAACGCGAAACCAGTGGCACAATCCGCGGTGCGCTCCTGTTTGATTACCGAAACTATCTGCAGCTGCGGCTCGAAGTGAAACGCATCAACGGCAAATGGGAAGCCACCAGCGAGGTGTCGACCGGTGAAGCGATAGGCGCAGGGGCCGCGGTCCTGGTGATGATCCTGCGCGCCTGGAACGAAGAGGCCAACAGGATCTCCGGATCTGCCGGATATGCGATGCAGCAGATCTTGCTCGACGAAGCCAATCGGTTGGACGAGCAGGCGCTCGATACCCTGACCGAGTTTTGCCAACGTATGGACGTCCAGGCACTGGTAGCAGCTCCTGGGCTGGACAAGCCTCGCCGTTCGACCGTATTTCAGCTGAGTCGTGCTCTACGGGGCCAGGATGAGTTTGTAACTATACGCGGCACCAGGATCAGCGCGTGAACTGGGATAGCGATGAGTTGCGCGCGGCTGCCCTGAAACTCCTGTTGTTGGCAACGCTCCGTGAAACGAAAGTCGCGGCGCCATTGCTGGCGGAACTGGAAGAACTCGGTATGGTCGCGCCCGGCACGCGCAAGGGGGAGTTCCGTCTGCTGGCGCAGCAGGAGGACAAGTTCCGCCGGTACCTCAGTGTACGCTGGCCGGAATTTGCTGAAACGGAGCAGGCGTTTTCCGCGCGGCCGACACTGATTTCGGCTATTGCGCTGAGGGCGCTGCGACGGGCGCCGCTGAAGCTGCCGGCAGGCATAACGCAGCTCAACCGGAAGACGTGGTCCGCGTGGGCCGGGGCGCATTCGAAGTCGGGATGCGCTACGCCGCCGCCGGGCATTCTCTTGACCAGCGACGAAAATCTGAGACTGCGCCCCAATGCGGGCTTGCAGATCATTGGGGAACAGGGCGGGACGCTAGACGCCGACGTCTGTCGGGCACTGTTCGGAGAACTTATCGTGCCCGAACGGGGTTTCTCACGCAACTGGCATGTCACAGGCGTATTGCCCTGGCTTGTCCTGACCGTAGAAAACATCGGCGCCTACATCGACATTACCATACCACCCTGGCTACTCCTCGTGCACGCGCCCGGCAGAAATACTCTTCTGGCTACCCGTTTTATCGATCGCTTGCCGGCTACTGTCCCTTGGGTGCATTTCGGAGACCTGGATCCCGCCGGCCTCGACATTGCTCTGTCCATGCGTGGTCCGCAGACAGGGCGAACGCCTGTACCCTGGATTCCACATATCGCCTTCGAACTGCTGGAGACGCATTCATTACCGCTTAGTTCGCCGTGGCCGACACAGCATCTGCCGCAGAAGCTGTTGGAGCATCCGGTATTGGCCTGGTTGATCGCGCACCAGCGCTGGCTGGAACATGAGTCGATCGTTGTACTATCGGGCTTGGTCGAAGACGTTACGAAGCTGGCAGAGATGCTCCGGGAAAGATGAGTGGACCAGCCCGAATCTTGTACATGCTCCATCGTTGAGAACCAACCACTGCGCTTGCGGTCAACCTCAGAAGGGAATTTTTCATTAAAAACATTTCGTGTGCGCCGCTTCGAATAGCCGGTGCTGAAATGGACACATTTAGGTGCCCGCACGATCGGACCGTTGGACGAAGTAAAAGTCGGACTGCATGCAACGAGGTGGTAACGGGCGTAGCAGTCGCATTTGACGAAAGCAGTCTAACATTTACCTCGCAAAGTGATGACGCAAATTTCGGACTATACAAAATCTCATGCTGGCGTCGCCACTAATGTGGCGTCTCGGATTCCCGCACGGCTGGCTCTCCCAGTGCTTGCATAATTCCGCAGTCTTTTATGGTCTCCGTCGACTGGCACTGGCCCCGTAATGTCCGAAGTTGGCCTATCAGTGCCGGTCCAGCAAAGGGCGTATAGCCACCTCGTCAGACGGAAAGCGATTAGCGGTTCCGTGAATTCGACATATCCGTAGGAAGTGCGAATTTCCGTCGCGTGCTGCCAGCGCTGCTCTCCAGTGCTGTAGACGCTCGTCTTGTGCAGAGCCTCGATGCGCAGCTGCTTGGCCAATGTCCGCAGTACGGGCGTCGGTACCACGAGCGGGTCTTCGAGAAATGTGCCCAAATAGCGCACTGTCACTAGCTGAACCGCGAAACCAAGTCGGTTGTGTGGTACCGCGTTTTTGTGCGATCAGCGCGTGGTCTGTGTCGTCCAGGTGAAAATACCGGGCCAGGTCATGTGGCGATGGCGGGCCGCCATAGCGCCCATAATTTTCGCGTTGTTCTATCGACAGAAAGCTGACTGGCATTTTATTATCGTAGGAAGTAGGAAGAGACGATTATGGCGTGCAAACAGAAGCTAGGTTTCCTGCCGGCCTCACCAAGCGGTCTTTCCTACGTCCAATAAGCGATATCCAAAGCGCCTTTTAATTAGCCTAATGCGGCCCTGCACCTCATTTCTCATCGCGCATTAGATCATTGGATGCTTACGGTGTACTGCGCAGTTGATCGTAAGCGGCCAGCCCGCCCACCTATGATTTCTCAATTCAATTAGCGACACTGCATTCCTCGAACTTTGGAGGACAGTGTGAACAACGTCGAACGCGAGCAGGTATGGAAGGAGCGGGTAGCGCAATGGCAGGCAAGCGGCCTGTCGCAACGCGCGTACGCAATTGAACAAGGTTTGCCGGTACGCCAGGTTGGGTATTGGGTTCGGCGCTTGACGAGCGCGCAGGTGCCAGCGCTATTGCCGGTACGGGTGGCCAGCGTGGCTGCGGCGGTGCCGACGATCAGCCTGCGCAATGAGCGCGGCTGGACCTTGTTGCTGCCTGGCGATGTGCCCGCCAGCTGGCTGGCCGAAGTGATGCGGGCCCTCTGATGCAGCTGTCGGCCGATGCGATCTGGCTAGCGACGGCGGCGGTGGACATGCGCACCGGCATCGACGGGCTGTCCTTGCATGTGCAGCAGGCGCTGGGGCGGCCGCCTTGCGATGGCACGGCGTATGTGTTCGCCAACCGGCGCCGCACCCGCCTGAAGATGGTCTGTTGGGATGGCACTGGCGTCTGGATGTGCCTGCGGCGCCTGCACCGTGGTCAGTTTGTCTGGCCCCAGGTCGACGACGCCTGCTGGCAAATGAGCGCCGAGCAATGGCAATGGCTGGTCGCCGGGGTGGATTGGCAGCGCCTGTCGGCACAGGCCCCGGCGCAGTGGCAACTGTGAGGACCTAGACTGTTTCGCTTGTAAACATCGTCCATGCTCTGTAAACTACTGAGCCATGAACCTGCCTGCCGAACTTGCCGATCTGGATATCGCCCCTGCCGCAATGGCGAGAGTGCAGGCGCTGTTGGCGCAGCGCGATGCAGTGCTGGCCGAGAAGAACTTCAAGATCACCGCGCTGACGCACGAACTGGCGTACTACAAGCGGGTTCGCTTCGGCAAGGCCAGCGAAGCATTGGTCGGGGAGCAGCGCCTGCTGTTCGAGGAAACGGTCGATACGGATCTGGCAGCCATCAACGAGGAACTGGAAGTGCAGGCACCGGTGAAACGGCAGCGCAAGCGCGCTGGTCGCCAGCCCTTGCCAGCGCACCTGGAGCGCATCGAACACCACCATGAGCCTGAGTCGTGCCAGTGCGGCCAGTGTGGCGCCGACCTGGTCAAGATCGGCGAAGACGTCAGCGAACAGCTGGACGTGGAACCTGCGCGCTTCTTCGTGCATCGCCACATCCGCCCGCAGTATGCGTGCCGGCCATGCGAGACGGTGACGGCGGCGCCGATCCCGCCAGCGGTCATTGACGGCGGCATGGCCGCTGTTGGGTTGCTGGCCTGGATCGCGGTGTGCAAGTACCTTGATCATTTGCCGCTGTACCGCATCGAGCAGATCGCGGCGCGCGACGGTGTGCCGCTGGCACGCTCCACGCTGGGCGAGTGGATCGGACGCATCGGCGTGGCCTTGCAGCCGCTGGCTGACCGGCTGGCCGAACTGCTCAGGGAACGAAGTTGCCTGCATGCCGACGAAACACCGGTGCGCCAGCTCGATCCCGGCAGCGGCAAGACCAAACACGCCTATCTGTGGGCCTACCGCTCCAATGCGCTCGACGATGGACCTTCAATGGTCGTGTTCGATTACCAGGCCAGCCGGGCTGGCGCCCATGCCCGCGCCTTCCTGCAGGACTGGCGCGGGCATCTGATGGTGGACGACTACGTCGGCTATAAAGCGCTGTTTACGGCAGGCCCCACCGAACTCGCTTGCCTGGCTCACATTCGACGAAAATTCTTCGACATGCACGCCGCCAGCGGCAGCCCGGTTGCCGAGGAGGCGCTGCGGCGCATTGGGCTGCTGTACGCTATCGAGCAACAAGCGGCGGGCATGACGCCGCAACAGCGGGCCGCATTGCGTGAGCAGCACGCCCTCCCGGCCCTGGCCGACCTGCACGCGTGGCTGCTGGCGTCCCAGCGCAGCGTTGCTGTCGGCAGCGGCACGGCCAAGGCCATCGAGCACGCCCTCAAGCGCTGGCCAGCGCTGCAGCGCTATGCCAGCTCGGGCAGCCTGCCGATCGACAATAACCCGGTCGAGAACGCGATACGTCCCATCGCCATCGGCAAGAAGAACTGGCTGTTTGCTGGCTCCGAGCGAGCGGGCCGCCGCGCCGCCGCCATCCAAAGCCTGTTCGCTACCGCCAAACTCAATGGTCTCGATCCTGCACGCTGGCTAGCCGACACTCTCGAAAAACTTCCCACCTGCCCCAACAGCAAGATCGATTCGCTGCTACCGTTCGCAAACTCTACACAGCGCTAGGCGCCAATGGAAGGTGGGCGCGTTGGCCGCTTACAGTTGATCGATTTTATGTTCCAAGGTAGCGGCTGAAAGTTCCCCCATGTGCCGGGTGGCCAGGCGCCCTTTTGCATCATAAAACAGGGTAGTAGGGTACCCGGAAGAACCCGTACGAGCACTGAACTGCTTGGCGGGATCGATGACTACGTTTCGCATCTGTAATCCCTGATTTGCGAGGTAGCGCTCCACGGTCTCCGCTGACTCACCTTGGTTCACAAACACAAATTCGATTTCCGGATGTGCCTGCTGCGCAGATTTCAAAACGGGCATCTCCCTGCGGCATGGCGGACACCATGTAGCCCACAGATTGACGACCATCGGACGACCGACGAAACTACTAAGTAATAGCGTAGATCCGTCAAGCCGACGAACTTCTACCGGCGGAATAGGTGCCTCTGCAGGCGTAAGCGCTTGATTTATTATCCCTCCCCCGAAGAAGACCCAGGACCCAAGCAATGTTGCAATTGTCAGTGGCCTACGCAGCATTCGGTTCCGCCGGGTCAATTCCGCCCCTACAACAAGTGCAGCGGCAAAACCGGCTAAGCCGTCAAATCCCCCGTCGCGGAAATCGATAATCGACACGAAATCATTGAAGTAGACGTCGTTATGGCGCAACACGAATATAAGCCTGGCCACGGCAAAGCCGATCAGTGTCATCTTCCACAAGATGGGTCCACTATCAAGATCGCGGGACCGATGAAACCAGGCAGCAACTGCATTTGCGAGCAGTACACCCGCGACCAGTAAGGCTACTTGAATGGGCACGACAAGCGGCCCTAACTGAACTGCATCCAAAAAATACTCCAGAAAAATCATCGGCGAGGCCGAGTAGCGATATGCGTGAGCAGTTCTGAAAACACTCGTCGCCCCGCTCACAATTGTTTATCCAGCCAAGGCGCCCACTGACTTTACGACCATGCCTACAGAGACCACAGCGCAGATGACTGCAAACGAAAGTTTCAGACTTTTCTGCGAGAGGCGTGTCGAGAGCATTGCCCCTGCGCCCATCCCGACTGCACCACCGGCGGCGAATGGCAGTGCCACTGCAAGATTTAGCTGCCCTGTTGCGATGCTGCTACCAACCCCAGCGAGCGAGACAAGGGCGATAACGGCCAAAGAAGTAGCGACCACGGATCGTGTCGACAGATCGGTGTAGCGTTGTAGGGCGGGTACCATGACGAAACCGCCGCCGACGCCTAGTAGCCCGGAAAGAAAGCCTGCAATTGCGCCCGAGAGCGCCAGGACTCGAGCACATCTGGATGTCCAAATGAATCTGCCTCCCTGCGCGTCCCTCAGGCACGGAGGCGCCAGGGTATTTTTCTGGCTAGCTTCGTCCAGGGCACTTGCTTCCTTCAATGTTTTGTAAGCCACCCATGCCAGTACAGCGGCAAAGAGCACACCCAGTACGCTTGTGTTGAGTCGTTGGGCCAGCCACACCCCAAGCGGCGCCAACAAAATCCCGGTACCGGCGATGAGTAGGGCCGCCCGATAACGAACAATGCCGTTTTTTAAGCCAATGACGGCGCCGAGTGCGGCCGAAATCCCGACGGCGAGAAGACCGATAGGCCCGGCCTGGGCAACGGACAACTGCAAGCAAAAGACTAGCAGAGGGACCGCCAGGATGCCGCCTCCGGCTCCGGTCAACCCCATGATGATGCCAACCACCACGCCTAAAACCAGACTGATTACCATCGCATCCCCTGTTCCCTATGCTGGCTTGGACTTGTGCTCACCCTTGGACCGCTCGATCAGTTCGAACAATGCCATACCTCCTAGCATCGCAATAACGAACACCCATGGTTTGGCACCGCCCTGCACAAGCGATGCCAGAGCCGGCCCAGGGCAATAGCCCGCAAGGCCCCAGCCAACCCCAAACGTCAACCCACCCACAACGAGACGACGGTCAATCTTCGTGGTCGTCGGCAAGCGCATGCGGCTTCCTAGAATCGTTTTTTCTTGTTTGGTTGCGAATGGGAACACCAGCGAACCGATGAGAATTGCACCACCCATCACGAACGCAAGTGAAGGGTCCCACTTCCCGGCCAAGTCTAAAAAACCAAGCACTTTGGCCGGGTCACTCATTCCGGACACGATGAGACCAAGTCCGAACAGCAAGCCTGACAGCAGGGCAAATACGATTGACATAGCTAATCCTTTCAGACAAGAAGGTGGCGTGCGACAAAGACAGTTGCAAACCCGGCAAACATGAAGGCGACAGTTGCTACGAGAGAGCGCGGAGAACGCCTGGACAGACCACAGACACCGTGGCCGCTGGTACAGCCGGACCCGTACCGTGTACCGATGCCTACCAACAGGCCTGCAATAATCAACATCGGGTAGCCAGCGGCTATCTCTGTATCCGGCAACGGTCTGACTGCACTAAAGAGTAGCGGCGCGCTCACGATCCCCACGACAAACGCGACGCGCCAAAGAACATCACCGCGCATCGGGCGCAGCAGGCCTCCAACGATGCCGCTGATACCGGCAATTCTGCCGTTAAAGAGCAAAAACAGTGCCGACGCGAGCCCAATCATCAGGCCACCCGCTAGCGAGGCCCAGGGAGTGAAGTTGTTCCAGTCGATAGTCATGAGCGCCTCCTAGTCTTGTGGGCAGTAGAGCTGGTAAAGCACCTGCAGCACCGCTAACGCTTCTTTGCTAGCAATGGTGTAAAAAATCTGTTTGCCATCGCGCCGCGTAGTTACCAGAAGCTCATCTCGCAGCACGGTGAGTTGCTGCGAAAGCGTCGGCTGCACTATCCCGGTCATGAGTTCAAGCTCGCGCACGGAAAACTCGCCTTGAGTCATTTGACATAGCAAGAGCAAGCGATCCGGGTTGGACAGCACTTTCAGAAGCTTGCCCGCTTCAGCGGCAGCAGCTTCAAGCTTCAGTAAGTCAGGTTGCGTAGTCGTATTCATCAGGCCGGGTTTAGTAAAGTCACGCATACACTATATCACACAATAATATGTAATGTGGTATATTGTACCTATTACGCATCCACAGCGACTTTGAGATGGAGAGATCATGATTTTTAAGCAATTGCATGAACCGTTGTCGAACACCTATACCTATCTGCTCGGCGATCAAGACTCGGGGTTGGCGATACTCATTGATCCCGTCATCGCATCGATGGATCGCGACTTGGCAGAGGTCCATAAGCTAGGGCTGAGACTCGCCTATACAGTTGACACACATATCCATGCCGACCATATCACTGCCGCACTGGAAATGAAGCGTGCTGTTGGCAGCAAAATCGCTGCCCCAGCCCATGACCAACTCCCCTGCACGGATGTGGGCATCGAAGAAGGCATACCGCTGCGGGTCGGTAGCGTTGTGCTGCACCCGCTACACACCCCTGGGCATACAGACGGTCATTTTGCCTACCTGTCCGGTGACCGCGTTTTTACGGGGGATGCTCTGCTTATAGAAGGCTGTGGCAGGACCGATTTCCAGAATGGTGACGCCGATGCGCTGTACAGAAGCGTGCACAGCAAGTTATTCACATTGCCTGATGAGACGCTGGTCTATCCGGCGCACGACTATAAGGAGCGTTTTGTCTCATCAATCGCCCAGGAAAAACGCCGGAATCCTCGGCTGGGCAACGGCAAAACGCTTGAAGAATTTGAATCGATCATGGGCAATCTGAACTTGCCATATCCGAAATTCATCGATTACGCCGTCCCCGGTAACCGGCAATGTGGGGTGTGTCCTTCACACCTACCGGAGGACCTGGCGCAATACTGCAAGCAAATGACCGAGAGCCCGCAGGGCTAACTGACAAAGAAAAGGAAGACCATGGCAACCTTTAAACAGATTGATGAACAAATTTTTCTTGGCTCTCAACCTGCTCAGCAGGATCTGAAGGAGGCAAAGGCGCTGGGTATTCAAACGGTGATAGATCTGCGCATGCCAGCGGAGAGCCACACATCGAATGAAGAAATGACAAGCAGCAACGATCTTGGGTACGTCAACATTCCGGTTAACAAATCAGCGTTAGCTGCTCGGCAAATCGATGAATTAGAACACGCGATATCGGGCACACCGGGGCCATACCTGGTGCACTGCGCAACCGGGGCAAGGGCGGCCTTACTCCTCATGCTAAGCCGGGCCAGGCAGAACAAATGGACGGCTGAGCAAACCTTCACGGAGGCGCGGCGCATCGGATACAACCTCGAAGACTCCGACAATTTTTCCGGCTTCGTCAGGGAAGTCACGGCGTCATAAGCGCAAGGGCGCAGGAGCCTGACGCTATTGCAGGTTCCTGCGGGTAGGTCATGGCACCGTTTGACCTGCCAAAAACTGCATCAACTCCTGGCATCCTTTGGTTTGCCGCCCTTCGGCCAGTCTTTCTGTTTGCCAGAATATACTGGGCGAGGCTAATGGGTGAAAAATTCAGACACATCGATTGCCTCCTGATCACTTAGCGTACCGCCTCGGCCAAGTGGCATGTTGTGCTTCACAAAGGCCGCAGCTGTGAAGGTCCTGGCCATGCCGGCGCCGTCGTTGAACGAGTCTTTGCCCCAGACGGGTGGGAACGCATACCGTCGTGATCGGTTGGGTGCTTTCCTCGACGGCACTGACACTACTGTTGCTCCCGCTGATGTACCGGCTCGCCCATCGCAGAGGGGCGACTTAGTTTACATGCGTCTATGCCTAGTCCCGGGATAGACGCAGGACCGGGTTATTTTTCTTCGAGCGGCCGGCCCGGAAAAAGGGGCGGTCGTACGCGATTATTGCGGCGAAGGGTCCGCATGAAGTTGAAACGAAATCGCAAATAGGTGAAACGGTATTTGGAATTTGCGTTACGATAGATGCTAATTTCGATTCAGCATCCAAAAAAACCGTTTCATTATGTCTTTCCCTCATCTTTCAGAAGTCCTCAAAATCCTTGATGGCGCGCTAAAATCGAACGCGACCATGTCGACTAACTACGCCGGGCTTCTGGCCGACAAGCTCGAGCAGGATGGTGAGCGCGAGACGGCAACACGAATCCGGGAAAGATTAGCGCGGGCGCCCGCAGCAGTGGCCCATACGCAGGATGCATCAAGAGCATTCGCCAGCTTGCCAATTGATACTGAAAGCCGACTCGACACGATCGATGCGAGCGCGCCAGCAAAAGGGTCTATTGCATTACATCTACCTGGGGGAACAGCGAATCGGATCGCCGAATTCCTGCAGACAGTACGCAACTATGATCGCCTAAGGATGGCCAAGGCTGCGGCACCGCTCAGGTTGCTTCTCTAGGGGCGAATAGGGAAAACGGAAAAAATCAGGCGCTAAGCATCTGATGCGACCTAGGCTCTCCGGTAAGGGTGCAGACTAGGCCTTATGACAGCCAGGTGCGGGATATCGCAGTTCAGATCGAATGCTGACCAAGCCGTCGTCTGCGGCGCGTGGCAGGGGCGACCGGCGTTCTCGCCAGAGGGATCATAGTTGTTGGGCAGCAGCTATTCGAATCTGATCAGTATCCTGGTTAGAGCTGACTCCATTTGCCAATAAGGCATCCTCGATTGCTGATTGCATCGAGACGAGCAAGGCGGTGATTGCTTTGCTATCGCCGACAGGCGGGAAGTAACCCAGATTGGAAAATAAGCCGGCATAAGTGGCGCTTTCATTGGTCGCTGGGTCGGTGCGCCGAACTTGCCATGATGACTCGCTTATTTTATAGGAAGCACTCGAGCCGGCGAGGACACTCACAGCGACTCTCAGGGAAACAGTCGACTGCTCAGACAACGCGTCGGTAAAATCCATGGCCGTAAAAACGGTGCAATGCTGGACTTCATCGCAAGAGGTATATAGCGTAATGTGAACTGGCCCGCTAGACGGTCGATGTGCCAAAATTGCTTTTACATCGTGTTGCGACACCGAAGATGTCACTGCTCTCATCAACACAGGATCGAGCTTTTCTAATTGAGGAGATGTTGGATACCATTTCGTGGCCCCGGCACCGAGTGCGAGCAGTCCAATACCGACCAGAGTAAGCAAAACGGGGCGTGCACCAGCACGCTTGACGCCACTAAAAGCTACCCATGTCTCCATGCGACAGGCTCCAAATTTGCGTGTGGACGGTTGCCAGAAACCATAAATGACGGATGCGTCGGCCGACTTCAAGCCCCAACAGTGCTACAGCAGTGCTGTCACGAGCGTATGAACACTATTGTCATGTAATTTCATTTCCGGTGCGTGACGACACGGTAGACATAGATCACAAATATTGTTGCTACGATTGCCTTTGACGTTGGATCTATGTACTTGCCAACGGTTGTGTAGTTCTTTTCCAACAGATAGCCGGCCCAAGCCAACACACCCGTCCATGCCAGGGAGCCGGCTGTTGTATATGCTAAAAAAATCGACAATTTCATCTCGACGATTCCGGCGGGTACAGAAATGAGTGTGCGCACTGCTGGAATGAGTCGGCCGAATAAAACGGCATTCTTCCCGTGGCGATTGAATGCATCGACAGATTTCCGAATTTCTTCCGGCGAAACGGTAAGCCAGCGTCCGTGGTTTTTTGCAAGTCGTTCCAACCTCTCCTTGCCCAGCCACTTCCCGGCGAAGTACCACGGCAACGCCCCAGCAACGGAACCGGCAGTTCCAGCCAACAGTACGATGGCGAAGTTTAACTCCCCCTTAGACACCACGAAGCCTGCGAAGGGCATGATAATTTCGGAGGGTATGGGAGGGAAAATATTCTCGACAGCTATCAGCAGGAAAACGCCGAAGTAGCCGATTCGTGAAATGAGATCGATAACAAAATTAAACATCAAGGTCCCGTGGATGAAGTGATCTTAATCTCAGCGCTGGCGGTACGTGGCCAGCTCGCGTCGTGGCCAGCGATCGAGGCAGGTAGTTATAAGGAAAACGATCAACAGTGTGATCCATGTAGACCACAACGTGTGGGTAAGGAAATGCGCTCCGCGCAGCTGCTGCATCCACCCAACACCGACTCCCAAAGATAGTAGAAGTACCAGCACGATTGTTGCGTGAAGCAAGCGATGCGGAATGAACAGGACAGTTAGCGAGACCATCCACAACGCGCTCGATGCGTGGCCAGCTGGCATGCAGTGTCCTGGGCTTACGCCAGCCGGCAAAAGTTCAAACAACTTAATGTAAGGCTCAGATCCTCCGTACCGCTGCAGGTCCCATGGGCAGTGTGAAGCGCTGACCTGCTTGAGGAGACTGATCGTTGTCGGTACCAGCAAGGCGGATAAAGCAATGACGCGGAGTTGGAATCGCCGCAGCCAACTCCAAGTGCGTGGCGAACAGAGGTCCCAGGAAACGGCAAACAGTATCAATAGAGCCAGGACAGTGAATGCTTGCTTGAGGATCAGATGATTAAACGTAGTGGTGATCCATGCATCGCGAAGAGGGAACCTTCCAGCTTTGCTGTCAAAGGCACTGTCTGCCAGCATAACGTCCACATCAGTCCACAACGTAATTGCGATCAGAGAAAATGCCGCAAGCAGCAGAAGCACTGCGACTGTTGCATTGGCACGGGCCCAACGTTCACGCTGTCGCGACGTTGCAGCGGAGTTGGCCATGAGACGGGAGGCATAGGAGCACTGCCTTCGTTGTAGTCGATCACGGTGCATGGCGGCACGCATTGAAGATGTCCAGTCTAGGGTTATACACAGCCGTGCTAACGTTGAGCATTCCCAGTGTCGAGTGGAAAAGGTTGTCATGACTGAAGGGCTGATCGACCCGCGCAGCCAGGCAGCGTTGGTCTATTTTGAACCGTTCGCGGAATCCAGCTGAGAGCCAAAGCATAAAGGGCACGGCGCGTTGTTCTGGAGGGGAAATCACGTATGGAGCACCGTGGAGGTAGAAGTTGTTTTCGCCCAGCGATTCGCCGTGATCGGAAAAATACATGAGAGCGGTGTCTACGTCGTCATCGCGCGCCGCTTGCGCGAGCAAATCAATTGCTTGCTTCAAGACGTGATCCGTATATCGGATGGTGTTGTCATACGCGTCAACAATAGATTGCCGAGTGCATTTTCCGAGCTCGATCGTATTGCATACAGGTCCGAAGACACTAAATTGCTGCGGATAGCGCTTCGAGTAAGCTGGGCCATGACTTCCTTTTTGGTGTAGCACGATCACCATGTCACCTGTGCCGTCTTGGATCTGTTGGGGAAGGTCACGGAGCAGTCGCTCGTCGAAACATTCTTCGTTATTGCAAAAGGGGTCGCCGGCGATGGGTTGCGACACGTCTTCATAGGGAATCCGGTCGCAAACGCCTTTGCAACCAGAATTATTATCGCGCCACAGCAGTTTGAAACCGGCGTGCTGCAAAACGTCGAGCAGCCCCTCTTGGGACTGCGCCCTGGTCGCACTGTAATTCTCGCGTCCAAGGGGCGAAAAGAGACATGGGAGGGAAATCCCGGTGGCAGTGCCACAGGACTGCATATTCTTGAAATTAACTAAATCGGGCACTTGAGACAGTTCCGGATTGGTGAGCCGGCTATAACCGTTCAAGGAAAAGTTAGCCGCGCGGGCCGTCTCGCCCACGACGACGACGGTAACCGTGCGGCGAGTATTGCCGCGCCAAAGAACGCCTTTCGTCGCGTCTTTGCCCAACGGTGCTATCACCACAGGTACACTCCACTTGCGTTTGAAATATCCGTTTACGGCTTGAATGTAGTTGGTTGGGGTCAGCAAAAACCTTAGTTCACGGTGTTCGCGCAGTGCCGGTGCAAGGATCTTGAACATCAGCATCAGCAAAATGCCAGCGCCGACTACAGCGATGCCGGCGGTCGCCAAATTGACGCCTAGTTGACGCCGGCCCGGCTGAAAACGCGGCTTTAGCCACGCGATGATTGCAGCTGGGATGACCCCTGTTATCAGAAAGGAAAAGGCCAGCCCAACGTTGAATAATTCAATGCTTTCGCGAGAGTCGGTCTCAGCAATGTTCTGAACCATTGACCAGTCGATCGCAACACCGTAGTGGTTCATGAAGTAGCTCGCCAGCGATGTGACCAAGAATAATCCGATCAGCAGGGGCTTAATACTGAAACGAAAATTCAACGTTGCCAGCGACGCTGTAAAGGTCAACACGAGCATCAGGAACATCCCTGCCTGAACTGGGAACGCTGCAAGCGTTAGACCGCCAGTCGCGCTTGAAAAGCTTTTCCAGAATGCCTGGTTATAGACAATAACAATAAATGCCGACGCCAGTAAGGGGAGCAATGCCGCATTCGGCCGCTTGAACGAATCTAGTTTCACCATCGGGTACCTATCGTCGCAGGCAGCGCAACGACGGTTGTCGCTCCACTCCTATATCGTGCCGGTAGGCTACATGCGGCGATAAGACGCCGACGTTAGGGGCGTGTGAAGGAAATGTTAAAGTCCCGGAAAAATAACAGTGACAGTGGTTCCTCCGCTCGGCGGCGTGGCCAAATCAAGCGTGGCGCCGAGTTGCCGGCAGATCCGTTTAACTAGCGCCAGGCCCAGGCCGGTACCGTCCGAACCTTTCAGCGGCGCACCCACGGTCTCGTTCGAAAGCATGGCAAGAACGGCCGCGGGCAGGCCCCGTCCGCTATCGCAAACCACGATGCTGCGATTGGTCAGCCGTACGGTGACTGCCCCATGGTCCGTGTACAGGCAGGCATTTCGAATCAAATTGCCGATGATCGCCGAAACAAGGCGCGGCTGCGCCCGCACGACGAAGTCACTGCCGCCGGTAAATTCCAGCCGTACGGGTTTAGTTGCCACCAAGGACTGGTGGCGTCGTACCTCTTCCTGGACCATCGGTTCGATAGGAAACAATTCGTATTCAATCAGTTCCGGTGCCCGTGCCAGCTGGAGCAAGGTGTCGACGCTTTCAGCGGCCTCACGCGCGGCGCGGCTGATTCGCTCGCTCGCAGCGCGCGAGGCGGGACTGGCGTGCTCATCAAGCTCCAGTAGTTCGGCCGCTCCTGAAATGACAGTTAGTGCAGTGCGCAATTCATGACTAACATCGCCAGTAAAAGCTCGCTCACGTTCAAGAAAAACTTTCTGCTCACCCGTGTGTTCAGCAAACGCGCGCGCAAGTATTCCCAACTCATCCCGACTGTCCAGGTGCGGCCATTCATCCTTGCGCTCGAGAACAGCCCTCGACAATTCCACGATGGGATCAACGAACCGTCGTGCCATGTAACGTCCAAGGAGAACGGACATGCCCAGGAAACCCATCAGACTCAGCAAGAGCATTGAGTACACGAGCCGCTCGACGCTTTCGTAATCGCTTTGGTGATCGACCACAACGTAAGGCCCACCGCTGTCGCGCCCACTAAATACGTGCAGGCCGATCCCGTCGGCTTCGACATCGTTGATCCCGGCTGGAAGGTTGCGCAGAGATTGCGGTATATCGTCGCCATGGTGGAAGCTAATACTTGTAGGCATCTCAACGGGTAGGCCGCCCGCATGGCGCGGCGAAGCCCAAGTCGCGACCTCTTCAAGACGACGTTCCACCATGTGCATCTCGATACCTTCGACGACTACGATTGCCACCGTCATGAAGAACATCGAAAAGGACAAGGCAAACAGCAAGTAGGCCTTGACGATACGCTTCCCTATCGATTCAAAGCGCATCATGAGGAGTCACCAACTGAAAGCCTATGCCTGGCACAGTGCGAAGCATGGGGTAACTCTCGTCTTTATCGAGTGTCTGGCGCAACGAATGAATGTGGGTGCGCAGGGCGTCGCTATCAGGGCGGTCATCACCCCAGATCTCATGCTCTAGCGTCTCGCGTGTAGCAACATGCGGGGCGTGCTGCATGAGCACCTTCAACAAAACGAAACCCGTTTTGGTCAGATTTAGACTACGGCCGCCGCGCGCCGCGCGATAGGTGGCCGTGTTGAACACCAACTCCCCCACACGCATTGTTGTGCTCGACAAAACGTTGTTGCGCGAGCGCCGGACCAGCGCCTGCAATCGCACATCCAGTTCGGCTAGGGAGAACGGCTTTACAAGGTAGTCATCGGCGCCGCTGTCGAATCCCGTGAGCTTGTCTTGCAGCGTGTCGCGCGCTGTCAGCATCAACACCGGTGTCGAATTGAGCAACTCGTTGCGCAGTTTTCTACACATCTCCATCCCATTCATGCCGGGCATCATAATGTCCAACACAATCACATCGTAGGACTGGGCGCCCGCCAACGCCAACCCTGCATAGGCGTTGGCAGCGGAGTCCAGTTGATGCCCGCGCGGTTCCAGGTAACCGTACAGGTTGGCGACGATGTCGGCATTGTCTTCAATTACCAGAATCCGCATCGTGAGTGGTGCGTGGGCAGTATTAGAATTTGGGACAGTCATGAAAACCGATCATAGCGTGACAAAAACTTGTTTGTTCATGGGGGCAGTCTGTATCGCTGCTCGCGATACAGCAAGGACGGTAGTATCACATGAGCCATTGCACGGTCGACCTGCGTCGACGTTGGCGCGGCCGCTCCGAACCGCAAATTGCCGCTCCCCGCGTCATATTCCCCGAGAAGTGCTGGCTGGCCTGGCCGCAGAATGACGGCTCCGCCATCATCAACCCAAGCGAAGTAGTTGTCGAATTGCAGAAGCGCGCGCCCCGGACTGCTGCTGTCGGATGCAAGGTCTCGGCCAATCATCGGGTGTTCGCTGGTTACCCCCATCAGCGAAAGCAGCGTCGGCCCGAGATCGATCTGACTCGCAATGGTGGTAATCCTTTGTTGCTTCATGTCCGCGCCCAGAATCAGACCCGGAATATGAAATTTCTTTATCGGCACCAGCGAGTCGCCGTAGACCCGATTGTCATGGTCCGCTACGATCAAGAACAGCGTGTCGTTCCAGTAAGCCTGCTTTTTCGCGGCCTGGATGAATTTTCCCAAGGCATAGTCAGCATATTTCACCGCATTGTTTACCGTTTGCTTGTTCGGTTCGTGCAATGTGATTTTGCCATCAGGGAACTCGAACGGCTCATGGTTGGAGGAGGTAAAAATCAGACTGAAAAACGGTTTGCCCTGGGTGTGTAAATGTTGAAGTCGTTCCAGAGATTTATCAAACAGGTCTTCGTCCGAAGCGCCCCAGCTTCCTTCAAAACGGGGACGCATGTCGCGCCGGTCAACGACTTTCTGAAATCCATTGCCGGTGAAAAAGCTACGCATGTTATCGAAATGCGCTTCGCCGCCATAAACGAATTCGGTGTGGTATCCCTGTTTCCCCAGTCCTAACGCCAAGGTGTAAAAGTTTTGCTGGGCGAGCGATAGCTTAACAACACTGCGCGCCGGCGTGGGCGGGTATCCGGCGATTACCGCTTCAATGCCGCGCACAGACCTGGTGCCAGTCGCATACAGGTTCTCGAACCACCAGCCGTACTGCTTGAGCTTTTCCAGTTCCGGAGTTACTGGCACACCGCCCAGCGATTCGACGAACGTGGCACCCATGCTCTCTTCCAGTACGATCACCAGATTGAGTGGCCGCGTGCGCTGTCGCGCAGGGGTCTGCCTGTGCAGTGTCGGCAGCTCGCTCGAGAGGAATTGGTACGATTTGAGCCACGGCGCTGCTTTAACCTGGGCGAACACCTGATTGTGCGGAAATTTGCCGTAGATTTCAGACGAGTTTGCCTCTTTGCGTAGTGAATGCACCGCATCAAGTACTGACCAGGGCGAATTGATAATCAGCGAGTTGACCAAGGCGTCACCGCTGAGAGCGAACATCGCTGGGTTGGCTGGCCGGTGCGCCATCGTGGAACGTATTTGAAAAGCTACTAACAACACGACCAGCGGCCAGCTGAGCAGCAGGCGTTTAGCTGGCCAACGCGTCGCATATGCGGACGAGACCACGAATACCCGGTGAAACGTCAATCCCAGTACTACTGTTCCGAACAGACTCAATAGCGTTGCCAGACGAAAGCCGTTCCACAAGGTCGCGAACACCTCGGCGGGGTAAGACAAGTATTCAATGAAAAGGCGATTTGGCCGCACGTCAAATTGCATGATGAATTGAGGGCTAGCCAGCTCCATGAACACTATAAAGATCAAGGCAAAGCTGGCCCACCATGCAACCCCAAGATGCCACCACTTTTCCAGCTTCCGAAACGCTGACAGTGGCGCGAATGCCAAAGGAATGACCAGGAGATACCCCAGCAAAATCAGGTCGGCGCGTACGCCTTGGACGAAAGTGCTGACGAGGATCCCCGCCGCCGATACGCGGTCCCATTGCCATATCACGAGCCCAAGTCGGGAAGCGGATAGGACCACTAGGCCTGCCAGAAGAAGGTGAAACAGAGGCAGATACTGCCCCGTCCAACTAAAGCGTTGCGCAAACCATTTTGCGTAGGTATCGATCACTCCGGACTTAGTAAATCTTGTCATATTCAAGTCTGATAGATATTTTGTCCGGACCTCTGGACAGTGAAGGTAGCCGACGAGGTTACGTGACGAGGCGTTAAGCCTTCGTTAAGATCTCGTTAAAATTACGTTAAACATAGAGAGTCGCTGCCCAGCAGGTACTACTACAGTGCAGCATTCGGTGCGTGTCAAGGTAGTTGTCGCATAAAGCAGTCGTAAAGTTGGTGCCTCCTTTGGTTATGCAGCACGCTGCTGGTCAAGCTTAGACGGCGGGTTGAGCCACACTTTGTCAGGCGCCAGCCAAGCCCTCGGCTGTCGTTTCCAACGCAAAGGATGGCGTGCGCACGCTTCGGCGTAGATAGCTTGCCGCTTCGTCAGAATGGCATTCGCAAGACCGCTGTGCCGCTGCTCTGGCGTGACATAGGACAGCCCGCTATGCAGATGCTCGCCGTTGTACCAAGTGACGAATTTGAGCACCCACTGGCGCGCCAGTTCAATGTCAGCAAATCCATGCGGCGGATAGCCAGGGCTGTACTTGCAGGTGCGAAACCAGGCTTCGATATGGGCGTTGTCGTCCGATACGCCAGGGCGGCTATGCGATGGGGTAATGCCCAGCGTCTCCAGCTTGGACTTAAGCGTATGCGCCTTTTGTGCCGAGCCGTTGTCGGCATGCAGCACCAACGGCTTATCACCCCGCCGGTGTTCGCGCCAGCAGGCCCGTTCAATCAACGCAGCGGCCTCGTCGCCACCTTCACATGCATGCACCTCCCAGGCCACCAGCTTTCGGCTAAACAGGTCGATGACAGCGTACAGATAGAAGAACATGCCGCGGACCTGACTGGGCAGATACGTCACATCCCAGCTCCACACTTCATTGGGACCATGGGCAACGTGGCGCTGCGGTTCAGTCTTCGACGCTGCTTTGGCTCGGCCGCGGTGATGCTGCTCTTGCGCCGCCCTCAGCACCCGGTAGAACGAGGACTCGGAGGCGACGTATACGCCCTCGTCTGCGAGGCGCGGCACAATTTGCGCTGGCGGCAGGTCTGTGAAACGCGGCTCGTGGCAAATGGCCAGTACCTGTTCGCGTTCCTGCTCGCTCAGCTTGTGCGCCGGCTCCGGCCGGACCGCTCCGGGCCTGCCGTCGGCACGTACCGCACCGTCCCGCTGCCACCGTTCATAGGTGCGTGCAGTCAGCCCAAGCTCGGCGCAGGCGGTTTTCAAACGTGCCCCGGCCTGGCGGGCCTGCTCAATATCGGCGACCATCTCTTCGCGCTGTGGCAACGCAATCATGCGTCCTCGCCGTCCGTCCACAGCGCTTCGTACTTTCGGGACAGCACGAGCAGCGCTGCCGTCTCCGCCAACGCCTTCTCCTTGCGCCGCAAGTCCTTCTCCAGCTCGCGAATGCGCTTCTTGTCTGTAGCGCGCTCGGTCGTGGCCGCGCCGCCCTGGCCACCCGCGAGCACTGCGTGCACCTCGGCACGCCAGCGTTCCAGCTGCTCCACCAGCAGTCCCTTGCGACGGCAGTACGCGCCTAATTCTGCTTCGTTCAGTGGTGCCGCCTCCAACACGACAGCGAACTTGTCAGCAGCACTCCACTGTTCCGGATTCTGGCCGTCGCCGGGCACAGCACGACCTTGCTCACGGGCCTGTTTTCGCCACAAATACAGCGTGCCCTCAGGTATTCCAGTCAGCTGCGCTACGTCTGCTACAGGTTTGTTGTGCGGCGCCGCCATCAGGCTCAGCGCATGCTCTTTTTTCTCTTGGGTATATCGTGTCATCGTCAATTCCGTCGCCCCTTGGCGAATTAGAACTCCAAATCAATGGAGGCGACAACTATTTTGACAGAGGGGGCATTAGGAACAGCTTATCAACTGGACCGATCAGATAAGTTACCTCTTGGTAAGAACGAGTAAGCCTGCCACGATCAGACCAGCGCCGGCGACCATTCGTAGAGTAATCACTTCTCGCAGCAACAGCCAGGCCAGCAGCATGGCGATGATCACACTACCCTTATCGATCAGCGCGACTGTCGCGACGTCGCCCTCCTTAAGTGCCTTGTAATAAAAAATCCAAGATAACGCAGTCGATAGGCCCGAGATCCCTAGCCATAGGAGATTGCGCGAGTTGACGCTGGCGAGGTGCTGAACTGGAACGGCCCAGGCGCCAAACATGAGTACGAAGCCACAAACAAACAAAGTTCTTATCGTCAGACCGAGTTCCGCCGATATCCCGGTGAGCCCCATCTTTGCGATTACTGATGTAAATCCTGCAAAAAACATCGAGATAAAGGCGTAAGTCATCCACTTTTCCATAGAGTTCCCTTCCATTTGGTCGCGGAAAAAATGCCATGTGCTGCATGCATGATGCCCCGCAGAACTCGAAAAATACATGCCAATGCGTTCAAAATCAATTGGGGGGAATGAAAGAATCGACCGTTAGGACAAATCAGGCTAGTTTGACCCGCGTGCGCAATAGACTGCCGGCCGCGTTGTCCTCGAACCGGCTTGCCTCTTAGATGTAGCCCTGCACAGTGCCGTCATGGTGCCAGCCTCCTTGCTTCTTGATGTCGCGAAAGTCGGCGCCGGCACGGTGCGCGCTCGTGGCCATACCGCGCCGTAGGCTGTGGCTAGACAGGTCCGGCGCGTAGTCCAGACCCGCCAGCGCTGCGCACGCCGCGAGGACATCATTGACCGATCCCTCGCCCAGGGCGGTGTCGGCCACCACGCCCCCCTTGCTGATTGGCCGAAACACCGGCCCGGCCGTGATGCCGCCGGCGCTAAGCCATGCGCGCAGCGCCGTGGCCGGGCAGAAGGGGCCGCCGCTGTACGGGATCGCCCTGATAATCCCTTCGCCCAGCTGGTCGGTCTTCGAGCGAGGTAACATAATCTCTATGCCTTCCGGCACCCAGCCTAAGTGCTCGACCAGGATCGCAACCAGCTCGCTCCTACGCATGCCCCCGAAAAAACCGATCTGCAGGAGCGCGTTATCACGCGCAGCCTTGAGAGTGCCGGCGCTGCCCAACTGCGCCACGATCCGCTCCAGGTCCTCGATCGGCAGCGCCTTGGCCTTCTTCTTCGGGCGCCCATGCTTACGCGCGATCCCGGTCAGGGTCTTGCGCACGGTCGGCGTCGACGCGGGATCGGGGAAGCCCTGGTGGACGTGCCACTGCGATAGCGCCGTGACGCGCAGGGCCCGGGTGCGCGGATTGAGGGCATTCGAGTAGGCGAGCAGGTAGCGGAGCATCGCCCCTTCGTCCGCCGGCAGCACGCCGCCCCAAGCCAGGTAATGGTTGCCGGCGGACCGGTAGGCGCGCCGCGTGTTGTCGGCCGTGGCGGCGGCCAGCACGGCACGGTGCTGAGCCGCGAGCGCTGATGTAACGCCGCCGGTATGGATCACCGGCGCCGGGTGCGCATCGATGATATCAGGGCAGATGTCGGCGGGTGCGGGTATGGCCATGGCGGTGTCGCTCAATCTCGGGCTGTAATTGGGATTACGGCAGGGTATCAAAAAGAGGCCCGCCGCAGCCAATCCGAAAACACGGAAGAGCTGCGCAAGCCCCAGGAGGAGAAAATAATCTAGACGAGGGATGATTCGGTTTCCGGCGGCATGAATCGATTCGCTAGACCCTCAATATCGGTCAAATTGACCTTAGCGCCCGATTTTTGCCGTTTTCCCTATCCTCCCCCGATGCGATGGGCGAGCCGGTACATCAGTGGGCGCAACAGTAGTGTCAGTGCCGTCGAGGAACGCACTCCACCGATCACGACGGTAGCCAGTGGACGTTGAACCTCCACCCCCGTCCCTGTTGCAATTGCCATAGGCACGAACCCTAGCGATGCGACGAGCGCCGTCATCAATACCGGCCGCAACCGCCTGAGCGCGCCTTCTCGCACTGCCTGATCAAGTGGAAAGCCCCTGCTTCCGCAGGGAACGGATGAACGAAAGCATGACGAGGCCATTTAGTACGGCTACACTTGAGAGTGCGATAAACCCACCGACAGCGGAAATGGACAATGGGATATCCCGGGTCCACAGGGCCAGGATCCCCCAGTGAGGGCAAACGGAATGCCAGCTTGGGATTTGTATAGTCCGAAATTTGCATCATCACTTTGCGAGATAAATGTTTGACTGCTTTCGTAAAACGCGCCCCCTACGCCCGTCACCACCTGGTTGCGTGCAGTCCGACTTTTACTTCGTCCGACGGCAGACCACAATGACAACCGCCCCGATACAGCCAACCACCCGCCGGGACTTCGCCGCGCTGCCGCGCCAGGAACTCACGTTCGCCGCATGCGATGCGCTCGCCGCCCGCAGCCGCAAGCCGAGCGTCTCCCTAGTTCGCGAGACGACCCTCGAGATAGCCGGCGTAAAAAAAGGCAGCGACGGCGATGTGCAGGAAGACATCCGTCTGTGGTATGAGGCGCTGTTTGCCCTCAAGCGAGCCGCGGGGGCCGATGGGGTGCCAGACCGGATGACGGCAATGTTTCACACCCTGTGGCGCGCGGCCGTCGAACAGGCGGACGAGCGGCTTGTCGCTGAACGCGAGAAGCTTGCCCGCGATCGTGAGGTTCTGCAGGACGACTTGAAGCGGGCGGATCAGCGCAGCGACGCCTTGCGCTATGAACTTGACACCGCTCAGGCAGCGCTGGAGGCGCGTGACGAGACAATTGCCAGGCTGGACCAGCTGGTGAGCGGGATCCGTGCTGAGGAGCAGTCGCTGCACGCGGTCATCCTAGCCAAGGACGAGCGCATCGAGGCACTGACAGCGGAACTGGCCAGGAAGGCGGCCGACCAGGCTGCGGCACTGGTGGAACTGGACGGCGCCCGCAAATATGCGCTGGTGCAGATTGACCAAGCGCGGGGTGAAGCAAGGCACTGGAAGGAGCAATGGGACCGCAGCGACCAAGACGCGCGAGGTGCGCGTGCTGCGGCCGATACCTACCGCAGCAAGGCGAGTAACCTGGAGAGTTCCCTCGCCGGTGCAATGGGCCGCATGGGCCAGCTTCAAGAAACGCTGAATGACGAGAAGGCGCGCGCTGCAGGATTGAGTGGTCGGCTCGACGAGGAACAGGCGTTTGCCCGCAAAGTTCAGGTAGAACTCGCGGATTTGAGGGTCGAGGTCGAAGCTTTGCGAACGCGCCATGATGCGGCAAAGCGCGAGGTGCGTGCGGCGAAGGACTTGGCGGCAGCTGCAACGCAACGTGAAACGGAGGTCGTCGCTGAGCTTGATCTCCTGCGCGCTTCGTCAGCCCGCCCCGGGCTGCCATCGGAGCCCTAACTTTGTTAGTGCTTACAAGGTCGAGTGCCGCCTATTGACGGGACAACAAATATACCACCCGGCTGCATCCCACCAGGCCGATGACCAGGCTGACAAGTTGCAGCGTAGCAGGTGGCCGTTCGCTCAGGCTGTCAAATTTAGTGATTAGAATTGCCAGACCGGCTAGGATACACACGGCGTAGAAGGCGACAAAAGCCTTTCGCTGGGTGTCTGGCTCCTGTTGTGGTTCTGTCACCAGCTCCATCCCTGGGTCCTCGCTGTTTTTTGATAGGCCATGAGATTCATCGTTAGCGGAGAGGCGAAGGTGGACGAACACCACTACCAACGGCACAACAATGAAGGAAATCATAATTGACCAAAGAACCCAGCTAGGCATCAATGAAAGTTCATAGGGCCCAAATTGACTCATTTCTTCTCCTGCGCTGTTGCGCCTTGACCTCTGTGTTTTCGCAAGCGAAAGTCTTCTCGTAAGCGCGGCTGGTCGTACGCATCAACCTTGCTTTGAGATATTTTTTCCAGAAATGCATGATGCCTCCTGGCAAATATTTTTGAGTTGAGGAGGCTCGTTAACACGGCCGCTGCACCAAGTCCTGTGGTGAACAAGGGGAGAATAGGGAAAACGGAAAAAATCGGGCGCTAAGCCCTGTTACCGATTCTTGAAGTCCGCAGCGGCCGATATTTTTCTCATCAACCTTCTTGCTCTTCCTTCAAATGTAATATCCGGTCCCGTAGATGTGCTCCCAGGCCAACGAGGACACGAAACTGCAGCATACTGGCGTCGGGGTGCTGCCAGGACCGCGCGCAACCTGTGTCGCCCGCTCCAGAAACACCGCATGCCAAAGAACGATGGCGCCCGTCACCAGGTTTAAGCCGCGGTCGCACATATCACCTAAGCGATGAATCAAGACCGCTCTGGCAAGCGCATTGCGCGACTGCTTGCCAAGCGTATCAGACTGTAACTTTCTGCAATACCACCAAGTTTCTCGTATTAAAAAAATACAGATCCTCGATTTCTAACGGTAGCCGCTAATCGGGCAGTGCTTCAAACGATGCCGAGCATTTTTATCAGGAAAAAACTGATGACTGCCAACGCCAGCAGCGACAACACGACAACTGCGGCGACCCGGCAACCGGCCCGCATGACTGAGCGCGCATCGACGCCGAGTCCGAGTGCGGCCATCGACATAATGGTGAGGAAATTCGCCGTCACGTGCATCGGCGCAATTGCCGCCTCTGGAATGGCGCCGAACGAGCGCAAGGTCAGCAGTAGCAAAAAGCCGACGATGAACCACGGGACCATATGCGACAGCGCAGGACGACGACCACCTTCGCGCCGACCAATCAGCGACAGTACCAGCACGACTGGGCCCAGCATCAGCACCCGCACCAGTTTCACCAGGGTGCCGATGTGGACGCTGCTAAGCGATATCGATGAGGTCGCGGCCAGCACCTGGGGCACCGCGTAGACGGTCAGCCCGGCAAAGACACCGAACTGCGTTGGTGAAAACGACAACAGTGACACCATTAGCGGCAGCACCAGCACCACGACAACGCCAAGCACGGCAGTGAAGGCGATCGCCGCAGCGACGTCCTTTCCATCCGCATCGATAACCGGGGCCACCGCGGCAATGGCAGAGTTACCGCAAATCGAATTGCCGCAGGCAATCAAGATGGCCATCTTGCGCGGCAGACCAAAAGCACGGCCAAGGGCAAAGCTGAGCGCAATCGCGATGGCGACCACTGCCGCGATGCCGCTCATCAGACCGATGCCGTTTTCGAGCAGCGCACCGGCGCTGACCGAAGCGCCCAGCAGCACGACCGCGATTTCCAGCAATAATTTCGCACCGACTTGGATGCCGTCTTCGAAGCGAGTATCGAGCCGATGCACCGTCCGCACGGCGGTGCCTAGAAGAATGGCCAGCACCAGGCTTTCGAGCCATGCGTGGCCAAATAAAGCGCTTTCGATGTTTTCCATTGCGTAAGCTATCGCAGTAACCACAGCGCAAAGTGCCAAGCCTGGCAGCGCGTTGCGAACGAGTTTTAGTGGTTGCTTGACCATTTGCCGCTCCTGATTCTCGAATTCAATAGAACGATTATCAAGTCGACAGATTGTTATGTCCATCTTACAATATCGAATATATCGTTCAATAGAATTGAACAATCAGATGACACTAGAACAATTGCGGATTTTTGTTGAAGTCGCCGAGCGACAGCATTTGACCCAGGCCGCCGCAGTGTTGGCGCTCACCCCTTCAGCGGTAAGTGCTTCGATCAAGGTGCTGGAAGAACGCTATGGTACTGCCCTATTCAATCGCGTCGGCCGCGGCATCGAGATCAGCGAAGCGGGCCGTATTTTCCTGATAGAAGCACGCCGCACGATCGCCAGCGCGCGCGCCGCCGAACTGACATTGGCCGAGCTGGGTGGAATGAAACGTGGCACGCTGACCATTCATGCGAGTCAGACTATCGCCAGCTATTGGCTACCCGAGTACCTCGTGCAATTTCGCCAAGCGCATCCGGCGATCGCACTGAGCGTGACCATCGATAACACCCATAATGTCGCCCAAGCAGTGCTTCAGGGGGGCGCCGACCTTGGCTTTGTCGAGGGCGCCATCGACGAGCCGACACTATCGGTCGATGCCATCGCATCCGACCAGATCGTCGCTGTAGTCGCAGCGCACCATCCATGGGCTTCAGGGAGGAGGCTGCTGCACGCGGATCTTCTTGAGGCACAGTGGATCTTGCGCGAAAAGGGGTCCGGCACGCGCTCGGCGCTCGAGTGCGCACTTCAGGCGATGCATGTCGACTTCGATGCACTCGATATCGCACTCACATTGCCGTCCAACGAAGCGGTCCGCTCCGCTGTGATGGCCGGCAAGTTCGCCACCGCCATGTCGGAACTGGTAGTAGCCTCGCATCTGCGGGCAGGTTTGCTGGCGAAAGCAAACATCGACTTGCCGGAGCGCGCGTTCTACATGTTGCGCCATCCCGAACGGTACAAGACAAAGGCATCTCTGGCGCTGGAAGCGATGATCCGCCTCTCCCAAATAGCGCGCGACGAAACGCCTGCGAAAATTAATTTGAAATAGATGGAATAAATCATCCGCAGATCCGTTCACCTCGATAACACCGGTTTTTTCCGTCCGACTGACCCAACCAGGGAGAATTTCATGAAACAAGCGATCTTCGCCGTCATCCTCGCTATTGCTTCGATCGGCAGCGCTGTCGCCAGCCCGATGAGCGATGCCGCGCAGATTCACTTTAGCGCCATTGGCGCCGGTGACACGTCCGTCATCATGCGTGGCTATGCCGACAACGCCCAGCTGACATGGGTCGGCGGGCCGCTTGACGGCATGTACGCCGGTTCCGATGCCATTCGCGCCACCTGGGAAAAGTTCGGCAAGGCTGTCGGGCCGGCGCGCGTGACTGTGCTTGCTCTGGAGGAATCGGCGAACCCAAAGGGTGCGACGATCGTCGCCAAGGTGCAGTTCGAAGGCAAGGCACAGGTCAATGTGCGCTATGTGCTGACCTACCGCGATGGCAAGCTGGTCAACGAAACCTGGCAGATCGATCCGAAACTGACCGCAGCAGCTTATTGATTAATCGACCGATACTCCAGTGACATCCATGCCCAATTCGCGCGACCAGCTGCTGGCCTGCATTCCCCGTCTGCGCCGCTATGCGCGGGCATTGGTCGGCGATCGGGCCGGCGCCGACGACCTGGTGCAGGACACGGTCGAGCGCGGATGGGGGAGACTGGCGTCATGGGAGGGTGGTAGCGATATGCGCGCATGGTTGTTCAGCATCATGCACAACGTGCGTATCGACCAGGCGCGGCGGCCTTCAGTGCCGACGGAAGCGCTCAACGAGGAGACATCGATGGCACTAGCACCTGGCAGTCCTTCAAGCGGACTCGAACTGCGCGACATGGAAACGGCCTTGCGTGCGCTGCCAGAGGAACAGCGTGAAATCCTGCTGCTGGTGGCCTTGGAAGAAATGAGTTACGACGACGTCGCGCAAACGCTCAAGATTCCCATCGGTACGGTCATGTCGCGCCTGTCGCGCGCGCGTGAAAAAATGCGCGCGAATATGGAAGGGAGAGCGTACATCGCACCCTTGAAGGTGGTCAAATGAATACCCTACCCATCACGGAAGCCGACTTGCACGCCTTCGTCGACGGCAAGCTGCCTGCCGCGCGCCGACTCGAGGTCGACGCCTATCTGGCGCAGCGCCCGGAAGAGGCGGAGCGACTGCGCGCCTATACAGCGCAAAACGATGAACTGCGCGCGCTTTTCAATCCCGTGCTCGACGAAGCGGTGCCGGAGCGCTTAAGCGCAGCGCGACCGCGCCAGTGGCAATGGCAGCGGCTGGTAGCCGGTCTTGCCATCGCCCTGTTCAGCGGCACGACAGGGTGGCTGCTGCATGGCCAGCAGGCAGGCGAGATTCAGTACGCCCAAGGTGATTCCATGCAGGCCAGGCCGGCGCTGTACGTTGCCGGCTTGGCCCATCAGGCCGCAATCGCCCACGTTGTCTATAGCCCGGATGTCAAGCGGCCGGTGGAAATCGGGGCTGACCAGGAAGAGCAGCTAGTGGCATGGCTGTCCAAACGCCTCGGCACGGCAATTCGGCCACCCCGGCTGGGCAAACTCGGCTACGAGCTGATCGGTGGTCGCCTGCTCCCTGGCGCCCAAGGCGCGGTGGCGCAGTTCATGTACCACGACGCGACCGGGCAGCGCCTCACCTTGTACGTGTCGACCGACCAGGCGCACAACAAGGACACAGGTTTTCGCTTCGCCCAGGAGGGACCGGTGAATGTGTTTTATTGGATCGACGGCAAATTCGGCTATGCGCTGTCGGCTGGAATTAACAAGGCCGAACTGGCGCGCGTTGCCACCGCCGTGTACGACCAACTGGAGAAACCGTCATGACCTTAATGAACCGTCCCTTGTACCTTCGACGCTTGGCCACGTTCGCCGTTGCCGCCCTGATTGGCGCTAGTGCTCTCGGACAGGCCATGGCCCACCATCATGGCCAGTCGCCAGCGGCAAAGCCCCCCGTATTTATCGCCAGCACGGCCAAGCCGTTTGCCGCGCTGACGGACGATGCCATGGCCGTCATGGATGACGGCATGAAGCGCGCGCCAATGAATGGCGTTGCGGAACATGATTTCGTGACGATGATGATTCCGCACCACCAGGGCGCCATCGACATGGCGAAAGCGCTCCTGCTCACCACCAAGGATCCTGAATTGCGCAACGTCGCCCAAGGCATCATCACGGAACAGCAAAACGAAATCAACATTATGCAGGCCTGGTTGCAGCGCTACCAATCGGCTCAGGCAAAAGTTGCTCCCACTTCGATCACCAAGAAAGAATAAATCATGCAACTCCGTCACTGCGTTTTCTCGTTGACCGTCAGCAGCCTGCTCACCGCCTCCGCGTTTGCCGCTCCTGGCGCGCAAGACCGCGTCTACACCGCTGACCAGAATACCAATACCGTTTCAGTGATCAACCCGGCGACCAATTTGCTGCTCGGCCAGATCAAACTGGGCAACCAGCGTCCCGACGTGTTGTCGCCGCTATACAAGGGCGAGATCAATGTGCACGGCCTGGGCTTTTCGCCCGACCACAAGACCCTGATTGCCATTTCAAACGGCTCTAACTCGGTGGCATTCATCGACACGGCGACCAACAAGGTCAAAGGAATCACCTATATCGGTCGCTCGCCCCATGAAGGGTTTTTCACTGCCGACGGCCGCGAAGTCTGGGCGGTGGTGCGCGGCGAAGACTACATCTCGGTGATCGACCCGGTCACCTTCAAGGAGAAAAAGCGGATCGAGACGACCGCCGGCCCCGGCATGGTGCAGTTCCTGCCGAACGGCAAGCTGGCGTTCGTCGTCTCCAGCTTCAATCCCGTGGTCGACGTGATCGACATGAAGTCGCACAAGGTCATCAAGCACATTAAGGTCGTCAGCCCGTTCTCGCCGTTCCTTCAGTTCACCCCTGATTTCAAGGAAATGTGGATGACGCACAAGGATGCCGGCAAAGTGACGCGCATCGATACTGCCAGCCTGGAAGTAAAGGGCGTCATCGATACCGGCTTCATTACCAACCACTTGGCGTTCGCGAAGACTGCGGCTGGCACCCGTGCTTACGTAACGATCGGCGGTGAGAATGTCGTCAAGGTGTACACCACCGACGCCACGCCGACGCTGGTTGCGACGATCCCTACCGGCGCGTTGCCCCACGGCATCTGGACCTCCGACGACGGCACACGTCTGTATGTGGGACTTGAAAACGGCGACGCGGTCGATGTCATCGACAGCGCCACCAACAAGGTGATTGCGCGCGCACCGGTCGGCCAGGCGCCGCAGGCACTGGTGTACGTTTCGAACGCCGTGCCGCACGGCGACGGCATGACCAACCTGGTCCCGCGCGCCAACAGCGAGCCAATCAACATTGCGCTTAAACCCGCTGCCGGCGAGGCCAAGGGATTCGTTGTGGCCCGTAACCTGGGCGTGGTGGACGCGCTGGAAGTGTCGCTGTTCAAACTCAAGCCGCAGACCGCGTACAGCGTGTACGTCACCGGCCAGGCCGCGCCGGTGGCCAGTTTCAAGACGAATCCGATGGGGATGGCGAACGGCACTGCGATCGGACCGATGCGCGCCGTGAGCAACAGCCTCAACGACAAGGCCGCGACGGCGAGTCGCATCCTGGTGATGGAAGGGGACGTGGCCGTCGATCCACAAAAAGCCGTATTGAGTAGCGTGCAGTAAGCAAATCACGACAATACTGTGGCAGTATCGAGCTAACCGATTTCACAATAATAACGGAGACCAGTATGGCGAAGAACTCGTTGATATTGACGGCGGAGGCGTTGCGGCGCCGTTCCTTTATGAGGCAGGCCGGCACGCTCGGTGCCGCCGGCGTGTTCGGCAGTCCGGTATTGAGCGCGCTCGCGGCGGAGGCAGGCCACGTCACGCTGCCGTTTGAAAACGGCGAGCGCGAACTGGTCGTGTATCCTCAAAAGCGGCCGCTGATCCTGCTGACCGCCCGTCCGCCGCAGCTGGAAACTCCGTTCAGTGTGTTCAACGAATCGGTGATTACGCCGAACGATGCGTTTTTCGTCCGATATCACTGGAGCGGCATTCCCACCGCGATCGATGCGCAAACATACCGTCTCAAAGTCGGCGGCAATGTTAATACGCCGCTGGAGCTCTCGCTCGCCGACCTCAAGCAAATGGCTGACGCCACCGAACTGGTTGCCGTGAACCAGTGTTCCGGTAACAGCCGCGGCCACCTGTCGCCGCGCGCCAACGGCGGCCAGCTATCGAATGGTGCCATGGGCAACGCACGCTGGACTGGCGTGCCGCTACGCAAGGTGCTGGAAAAGGCCGGCGTCAAGGCCGGGTCGGTACAGGTCTCGTTCAACGGCCTTGACACGCCGCCCGTTGGCGACGGGCCCGATTTCATGAAGGCGCTCAATATCGACCATGCGCTCGACGGCGAAGTCATGTTGGCCTGGCAAATGAACGGTGCCGATCTGCCGATGTTGAATGGCTACCCACTGCGCCTGGTGGTGCCCGGCTACTACGGCACCTATTGGGTCAAGCATCTGTCCGACATTACCGTGACCGACAAGGTATTCGACGGATTTTGGATGAGCACGGCCTATCGCATCCCCGACAATCAGTGCGCCTGTACCGAGCCGGGAAAGGCGCCGACCAAGACCGTCCCGATCAATCGCCTCAACGTGCGCTCGTTCGTGACCAGCCTGACCGACGGCATGCACGTCAAGGTCGGGCGCCAGACGGTGGTGCGCGGGATTGCGTTCGACGGCGGCTACGGCGTGAATGAGGTGGCGTTTTCATCCGACGGTGGCAAGAACTGGCAAGCCGCACAACTGGGCAAGGACCTGGGGCGCTACTCTTTTCGAGAGTGGAGCGCGGCGTTCACGCCGAAACAAAAAGGAAACCACGAACTGCTGGTTCGGGCGGGCAACCGGATCGGTCAAGGCCAACCCGCGAGCGCCCTGTGGAACCCTGCCGGCTACATGCGCAATGTGGTCGAATCGACGCGCGTCGTCGCGGTATAAGGGGAACCACATTGAAACATCCACTGATTTGCTCTCTGTTCACCATCAGTCTGATGGCTGCGGCCCCAGCTTTCGCCCTCGACATTCAGCTTCCGCCTGAAACTGCTGTCTTCAAACCCAGCGAGTTGCCGGGATATGCGCTGGCCCAGCGCAACTGCATGACATGTCACTCGGTCCATTACATCCAGTCGCAGCCCACGACATCGCCGCGCGGCTACTGGGATGCCACCGTGAGAAAGATGAAGAAACCGTTCGGTGCGCAATTCTCAGACGCGGATATCCCGGACATGGTCGATTACCTGGTCAAGACCTACGGTGCCGAACGCAGTAACGCAGTGCCGATTGCGAACGCGGCGATAAAGCCAGCTGCAGTTGCACCGAAGGCCGGCGCCACCGCAGCAATCGATACGAAAGCGTTGCTTGCCGCAAATGCTTGCATGGGATGTCATTCGATCGACAAAAAGGTCGTCGGGCCGGCATTCAAGGAAGTGGTGGCAAAGTACAAGGGCAAGGCAGACGCGGTATCACTGGTGGCGAGGAATATTCGAGCGGGCGGCGCTGGCAAATGGGGGCCTGTACCGATGCCAGCTTTCTCCCAACTGAGCGAGGGCGAAGCGATGGCCTTGGCGCATTATGTCCTGGCGCAATGAATTTGATGCCATCCCCTTCCTGTAGACGCCTTTACTGAGCATGCCCGCCGGGGACGTGCTTCGCGCCATGCCGTCGCTCGCCCCGGCACAGCCGGGGGCCGGCCGGTGCTGCTTTTCAACAACGGGCAAGCGGGCGCTGAGACAAATCAGGCCGGTTTGACCCGCTTACGCAACAGACTGCCGGCCGCGTTATCCTCGAACCGGCTGGCCTCCTCAATGTAGCCATGGACCGTGCCGTCGTGGCGCCAGCCTCCTTGCTTCTTGATGTCGCGGAAGTCGGCGCCGGCGCGGTGCGCGCTGGTGGCCATGCCACGCCGCAGACTGTGACTAGACAGGTCTAGCACGTAGTCGAGTTTGACCAGTGTCGCGCAATCCTCCAGGATCGTATTCACGCTGCCCACGCCCAGAGCGGCGCTGGCCACCGTCCCCCACTTGCTGATAGACCGAAACACCGGTCCGGCCATGATGTCGGCGGCGTCGAGCCAGGCGCGCAACGCCGCCGCCGGGCAGCAAGGGCCGTCGCTGTACGGGATCGCCTTGATGATCCCTTCGCCCAGTTGGTCAGTCTTCGAGCGCGGCAGCATGATCTCGATGCCCTCGGGTGTCCAGCCAATATGTCCGACCTCGATGGCGACCAGCTCGCTGCGCCGCAATCCGCCGAAAAAACCGATCTGCAAAAGTGCGTTGTCGCGCGTCGCCTTCAACGTGCCGGCGCTGACCAGCTGCACCACGATACGTTCCAGGTCCTCGATTGGAAGGGCCTTGGCCCTCTTCTTCGGGCGGCCGTGCGTGCGTGCGATCCCCGTCAGTGTCTTGCGCACGGTCGGTGTCGAAGCCGGATTGGGGAAGCCCAGGTGGACGTGCCACTGCGACAGTGCCGTCAGGCGCAACGCCAAGGTGCGGGGATTGAGGGTCGGCGCGTAGGTGAGCAGGTATCGGATGATCGCCGCTTCGTCGGCCGGCAACACGCCGCCCCACGCCAGGTAGTGGTTTACGGCGGACCGGTACGCCCGGCGCGTGTTGTCGGCCGTGGCGGCGGCCAGGACGGCGCGGTGCTGGGCTGCGAGCACGGCGTCCACAGCTGTAACGGCAGAGTGCAGCGCCGACGCTGGGTGTGCATCGTTATTTTCGGCGCCGTTGTCGGCGGGTTCGGGGGTGGCCATGGCTGTGTTGCTCGCGGTCGGGCTTGTAACGGGGGTTACGGCAGGATAGCACGCTGCGGATCGACATCGGTGTCGATAATCTACATTATCGAGCCTAATTATTCACTCATTTCGGATCGATTTTATATCGTAATATAACGTACCATTACGTATTACACCGCACGTTATCTTATCCAAGGAGCGATCATGGCCAGAGCCGGTATCCTGTACTCCCACGTCGCCAAGGCGGCCGCCCAGCTGACCGCCGCCGGCAAGAACGCCACCGTCGACACCGTGCGCGAGGCCTTGGGCGGCACCGGCAGCAAGAGCACGATCGCGCCAATGCTTAAACAATGGAAGGCGCAGCACGAAGGCGAGGTCGCGGCGGCGGGCGCGGGCGTGCCGGCCGATCTGCTGGAGGCGATCAAGGGCGTCTACGACCGGGTGCAGGTAGGCGCGCAGGTTCAGGTCGAGCAGCTGCGCATTGAGCACCAGCTGGCGGCACATAAAGTCGCACAAGCGGCGGAGGCGCTGCGCGAAGAGGTGCGCCAGCTTGGCATAGAGCGCGAAGCCCTGAAAGCCGAACTGCACAGCGTAATGGCGGCGTTCGCGCGCGAGCAGGCTGCCCGGCATCAAGATGCGGTGGCGATCGCCGCCCTGGAATCAGAAAAGGCGGGGCAGGCCCAGCGCCTGGCCGACCGCACGGCCGAGGTCCGGGAGCTGGCGGACCAGCTGGCGCAGGCGCGGCGCCAGTTCGAGCACTTCCAGGAGGCGAGCGCGGCCCAGCGGCAGGATGACAAGCACGCCTACGAAACGCGGATTGCCCGCGCCGAACAGGAGGCGGCCACGCTGCGCGCCAACTTCCAGGACGGCCGCGAGGCGCTGGCCGTGCTGCGGAGCGAGAAGGCCCAGCTGGAACACACATTGCACGAGCAGCGAGACGCGGCCAGGGAGCAAGCCCGCAAGCTGTACGAGGCCACGGAAGGACTGACGGCGACGCGCGAGTTAGCTAGCAGCAGGCAGTTTGAACTGGAAATGGTGGTGGAACGCCTGGAGCATGCCCACCAGGCGAATGAGCGGCTGGAGGCTCGCGTTAGCGAGCTGGAGGGCGAGAACGCGGATTTGAAAAAGAAACCCGCCGCAGCCAGTCCGAAAACACGGAAGACAAAAACGTAAAGCGCTTTACCTTTTTAAATTTAATGGGTTCGAATGATGCGAACCATTGTCAGGGCGATCCTTCTACCGGCGCACCACACAAACCTTTCAGCGAAGGATCGGACCGAATGCCACGCCGCTCACTGCTGTCCGATACCGAACGCGACAGCTTATTGGTATTGCCACAAAGTCAGGATGATTTGATTCAGCAATACAGCTTCACGGATGCCGACCTGGCGTTGATCCGGCAGCGGCGCGGGGCAGCGAATCGCCTTGGGTTTGCGGTCCAGATGTGCCTGTTGCGCTATCCCGGCTACGCGCTTGCCAGCGACACCGCGCTGCCGGATTCGGTGTTGCACTGGATCGCCAAGCAGGTGCGCAGCGACGCCGGCGCCTGGCCGGAATACGGCGAGCGGGAGAAGACGCGCAACGAACACCTGCACGAGCTGCGCGCCTACCTGGGACTGTCAGTCTTCGGCCTGCCGGACTTCCGCAAGCTGGTGGACAGCCTGGCCGACCTCGCTATGCAGACCGACAAGGCGATGGTCATCGCCGCGCATTCCCTTGAAACGCTGCGCCAGAAGCGCATCATCCTGCCGGCGCTCCCTGTCATCGAGCGGGCCTGCGCCGAGGCCGTGACGCGGGCCAACCGGCGCATTTACCGCGCGCTGATCGATCCGCTGGAGCGGCACCACAAGCGCTCGCTTGACAACCTGCTCAACGTGGCGCCTGACATGAGCATCACCTGGCTTGTGTGGCTGCGCCAGTCTCCGCTCAAGCCCAATTCCCGCTACATGCGCGAACACATCGAAAGGCTCAAGGTGTTTCAGTCTCTGGCACTGCCGGAGGGGCTTGGCCGCCAGATCCACCAGAATCGCCTGCTGAAGATGGCGCGCGAGGGTGCGCAGATGACGCCGCGCGACCTGGCGAAGTTCGAGGATGAGCGGCGCTATGCGACACTGGCGGCGCTGGCCATCGAAGGCATGGCCACCGTGACGGACGAACTGGTCGACCTGCACGACCGCATCATGATCAAGCTGTTCAGCGCGGCCAAGAACAAGCATCAGCAGGACTTCCAGAAGCAGGGCAAGGCCATCAACGACAAGGTGCGCCTGTACAGCCGAATCGGGCGCGCGCTGGTCGAGGCCAAGGAATCCGGCATGGACCCGTATGCCGCGATCGAGGCCGTGCTGCCGTGGACAGACTTCACGCAAAGCGTGACCGAGGCGGCAGAACTGGCCCAGCCCGAGACGTTCGACCACCTGCACCTGGTGGGAGAGCAGTACAGCACCCTGCGGCGCTATACGCCTGAGTTCCTCGATGTGCTTCGGCTTAAAGCTGCGCCGGCGGCGCAAGCGGTGCTGGACGCGATCGACGTCCTGCGCGAGATGAACATGACCGGGGCGCGCAAGGTGCCGGACGATGCGCCGATCGCGTTCGTGAAGGCGCGGTGGAAGCCCCTGGTCATCACCGACGACGGTCTTGACCGCCGCTTCTACGAGATTTGCGTCTTGTCGGAGCTGAAGAATTCGTTGCGGTCGGGCGACATCTGGGTGCAGGGTTCGCGCCAGTTCCGGGACTTCGAGGAATACCTGCTACCCACGGAAAAGTTCGGGGCGATGAAATCAGCGCGCGAGCTGCCGATCGCGGTCAACCAGGACTGCGACCAGTACCTGCACGACCGCTTGCTCTTGCTCGAACAGCAACTGGCCACCGCCAACCGGCTCGCGCTGACGAACGAACTGCCCAATGCGATCATTACTGAGACAGGACTGAGGATCATCCCACAGGACGCCGTGGTGCCGGACGAGGCCCAGGCGCTGATTGACTTCGCCAGCGGCATGCTTCCCCGGATCAAGATCACCGAACTGCTGATGGACGTGGACGACTGGACAGGTTTCACGCGCCACTTTGTCCATCTTAAGAGCGGGGAGCAGGCCAAGGACCGGACGTTCCTCATGTCCGCGATCCTGGCCGACGCCATCAACCTCGGCCTGACCAAGATGGCGGAATCGAGTCCCGGCGCCACTTACGCGAAACTGTCCTGGTTGCAGGCCTGGCACATCCGGGACGAAACCTATTCGGCCGGCCTGGCTGAACTGGTCAACGCCCAGTTCAAGCACGCCTTCGCTGCGCACTGGGGCGACGGCACAACGTCGTCGTCGGACGGCCAGCGCTTCCGCGCGGGCGGCCGGGCCGAGAGCACGGGCCACATCAACCCCAAGTACGGCGCCGAGCCCGGCAAGCTGTTCTACACCCATATTTCCGATCAGTACGCGCCGTTCAGCACCAGAGTGGTCAACGTCGGCGTGCGCGACTCGACCTATGTGCTCGACGGCCTGCTGTACCACGAATCGGACCTTCGCATTGAGGAGCACTATACCGACACCGCCGGCTTCACCGACCACGTGTTCGCGCTAATGCACCTGCTGGGTTTCCGCTTCGCGCCGCGCATCCGCGATGTGGGAGACACCAAGCTGTACGTGCCGGCCAAAGTGGGCGATCACCCCGCCTTGCGCTCGATGATCGGCGGCAGCCTGAACGTCAAGCATCTGCGCGCACACTGGGACGACGTGCTGCGCTTGGCCGCCTCGATCAAGCACGGCACCGTCACAGCGTCGCTCATGCTGCGCAAGTTAAGCAGCTACCCGCGCCAGAACGGCCTGGCGATCGCGCTGCGCGAGCTGGGGCGGATCGAGCGCACGCTGTTTATCCTGGACTGGCTCCAGAACGTCGAGCTGCGCCGACGCGTACACGCCGGTTTGAACAAAGGCGAAGCGCGCAATGCGCTGGCCAGGGCGGTATTCATCCACCGGCTGGGCGAGATCCGCGACAGGTCGTTTGAGCAGCAGCGGTACCGCGCCAGCGGCCTGAATTTGGTGACGGCCGCAATCGTACTGTGGAACACGGTCTACCTGGAGCGGGCGACGCAGGCCTTACGTGAGAAAGGCAAGTTGCCAGACGACGGTATGCTGCAATTTTTGTCACCGCTGGGCTGGGAGCACATCAACCTGACCGGGGACTATGTGTGGCGCCAGCAGCGTATAGCCGAAGGCGGGTTCAGGGAGCTGCGCAAGCCCCAAGAGTAGGAAATATTCTAGAAAAGGGAAGATTCAGTTCGCGGCTGCGTGAATCGATTCCCCCGCCCCTCACGCAAGATTCTTAGCTTCTCTAAATAAACCAAGCCCTGCCAGCCTGGTGTGGCCAGATTGAGCCCTGGGTATTGCCGGCGGCAGTTTTCCAGGGCAGGCGACTGAGCATTGCGTTCTTCGTCACGCAGCGTATCCGAGGCGCCTCTGATAATTCGTGCAGCTTCCTCGCGCTCTCGCTGTTCTTCTTGTCTAGCGCGTAAATCCAGTGCTCGGGCATGCTCCAGTTGAAGCCGCTGTACCTCCAGCATGGCAATGAAGCGTTCAGTGTTTTCGGCTAGTAGCTGACGCTCGGCGTCGGTAAGAAGCTGGCCAGCGCTTGATCCATAAACGGGCACCGCCCCGGTGTCATAGGAGCCGTATAGGAGCTTGAAGCACTCGGAGCCGAGGACGGTGAACCGCCCATTCTCCCGCACGATGTGGATGCGTTTGTACACGCTGTGGCGACAGCCGTCGCGCTGACAAATTATCCGATCTCCTTTGTCTACCTCGACTACTGCCATCAGCTGCGCGTTCGACATCTTTTATTTTTCCAAGCAAAGACCGCCCCCGGTCATAAATGTCGACTATACAGTATAGGGTCAGGGCGTTTGCAAGTCGACTGCGCGGAATGGTTTGCGGGCGATATGCTCGGCCAAATCGCCTTAGCGCCCGATTTTTTCCGTTTTCCCTATTCGCCCCCTCTATGGTGCACCGGGGACTGGCAAGACGCAGACTGCACGATGGATCGCAGCCGAGCTCGAATTACCTTTGCTAACGGTACGATGCGATACCTTGATCAGTAGCCTGCTTGGTCAGACCAGCAAGAACCTGCGTCGGGTGTTCGACTACGTGGAGCAGCGGCCGTGCGTGCTCTTCCTCGATGAGTTCGACGCGCTGGCGTCGGCGCGCGGCAATGAGCGCGATGTGGGCGAGCTGCAGCGCGTAGTGATCGCACTGCTCCAGAACATTGATGCGTTATCCGAGAACACTATTGTCTTGGCGGCGTCCAACCACGAACGCCTGCTTGATCCGGCGGTATGGCGCCGGTTCCCATTCCAACTTCCACTGCCGCTACCGGATGAAGAGTTGCGCGAGAAGATGTGGAAGGAAATGCTCAGCTCCTTCGTCCCCGATGGCCTCGATATGGCGCCGCTGATTGCCAAGTCCGAAGGCGCATCAGGCGCGCTGATAGAGCTTGTGGTCATGGACGCCAAGAGGCACGCCATCCTTGCGGGAAAAACTCAGGTCGATTCGGCTGAGTTGTTTCGCCGCTTGGCCCTGGCCATGGCCCTGTCGCAAGGTGAGACACTGGCTTCGGTGGGCGATGAGGTCGCCTGGTTGCGTGAATGGGATGCAAAAATATTTTCGATACGGGAACTGTCTCGGCTATATTCTGTTTCGACCAGGCAAATAACCTATCTCGTCCAAGGCAAACATGGCATCCCAGGCAAATCCACCCGCAAGAGGTAACTTCAAGACTGGCAATCCCATTGCCCATGTCGCTTATCAGTCGAGGGACTTGTCCGGTGTCGTCACACCCGGCAGGGGAGGAACAGAACTCGTTCCCGTTACTCCTGAGCTACGCTACGCATTGCAGCTATCAATGGGCCAAGCTGCCGCCGCGATCGCGGCCGAAGCGTCTGTACCAGATGTTCCAGGAGTCATGGTTATACGGATGCGTGACCAGGCAGTAGCAAAAACCCATCGCCCCATGGAAGTGATAAAGGCGGCGAACATTCAATCAGCAGGTCACGCAGAGATTAACGAAATGCTTGTCGCGGTCAACGCCGCGAGCCTGGCTCAGCTCAGCAGCGTGATTGGTCAGCGCGACAGCAAGAACATCCGGGCCAATCTCTCTGCCATTGATGGCTTTGAAGCGTGGAATGCCCAGCGGCGACTCCCTAAGGCATATCGTGGCATGCCGATCGAACAGGTACTAGACAGCTTGCGCGCCCTCGAAAGGCGGCTGCTGATTAAACTGTTCGCGCATCAGACAGCGGCGACTACGCAAGTGGTCGTGGACCGGTTCAAGCAGTTGCTCGCGTTCTACAAGCTGGAATTTGCCGCCATCGATCAACGGGTTGGCCCTCCCTTGTTTTTGGTGTCGATCACGGATGCGATGACGCAGGCGGCGATGACTGCGATTTTGCAGTACCAGGGCGTGCGCAGTTTGCGGCCCGAGCCTAAGATATTGCCGGCAGCGGCGGTGTTGCCGCCGGCTCCTGTCGTTCCACTGTTCACGACAATTCCACCGCCGCCAGGGCTGCCTGTGGTGGCAGTTTTTGACTCTGGTGTCGACCCTGACGGCGTTGCGATTGGGCCCTGGGTTACCAGCCGCGATATCTACCTCTTGCCGCCCGACACCGACTATGTTCACGGTACAGCGGTTGCGTCGCTGATCGTTGACAGTGCTGGCTTAAACGGGAATCACCCTTACTTTCCGCGCGCGGCTTGTCGGGTTCACGACGTGTGCGCTCTCGAGGCAAACGGCGCATTTGAGACTGATCTGATTTTGCGCCTGCGCGAAGCGCTGGCGAAGCGGCCCGACATCAAAGTATGGAATCTTTCCTTGGGCGGGGTGCAGGTTGGCGACGACGAGTTTAGTGACTTTGGTCGCGAACTCGATGCGCTGAGCGATGCCTTTGGCGTCCTCTTTGTTATCGCAGCCGGCAACTACCTGCATTTGCCCCGCCGCGGCTGGCCAGCGGCGGACGACCCACTGACTGACCGCATCACGAGTCCCGCCGATTCTGTGCGTGGGCTGACCGTAGGCGCGATAACGCACCGAGACGATCATGCCAGTCTAGTCCGCGCCGATGAGCCTGCGCCTTATTCGCGACGGGGACCGGGCCCGGTTTACACGCCAAAGCCCGATATCGTTCACGTTGGCGGCAACGCAGATGCCAATATGCAGTCAGCTAACATCGGACTGAATGTGCTGATACCAGGGGTTGGGTTTTCATGCGGTGCCGGAACCAGTTATGCCGCACCGATCGCAGCTGCCATGGCAGCCCGTACGTGGCACAGTTTGGCCTTGCCGGGGCGTCCTTACGAAATTACTGCCTCGCCCGCGATGGTGAAGGCACTGATGATCCATAGTGCCCAGCTGTCAAGACCCGCTTGGTTATATACGCGTTTTAGGAACAGATCAGGCTTTTCTTGCTGCCATTTCTTAAGTGCCTGAATCGGCGTCTGGTGCTTTAATGCGCGTTGAGGAATGTTGTGGTTGTAAATTTTCACATAGTTTCGCAGGGCTGATTCGAGCTCGGCTGCGGAACCAAAGCGAGTCTGGTTGACGATCTCGCTGATGCGGCCGTTGAAGCGCTCCACCATGCCGTTGGTTTGCGGGCGGCGTGGCGGAATGAGTCGGTGCTCAATCTTGAGCTGCTTGCACAGGACATCGAACACATGCTTGCCACTGGGTATTCGGTTGCCGTCGGGGTCCTTTTTCTTGCTGGTAAAACGGTCTGTAAATTGACTGCCGTTATCGGTGAGCAGCTTGACGATTTTGATCGGACAGGCGGCCTTCACCTTGGACAGGAAATCGACGCTGCTACTATCGGACTGGTCGGCGTAGATGTCCATGTAGACCCAGCGGGTTGCGCGGTCGATGGCGACGAACAAATAGCGGCGCGCATCTTCGTCCGGCATCTGCGGCAAGTACTTGATGTCTATGTGCAGGTAGCCAGGTTCATAGTCCTTGAACGTCTTCGCGGCGGGCGGTTTGTCGCCTTCCTGCACGGCGACCAGATTGCGCAGGTCCGACACGCCATGGCGGCGCAGGCAACGCCCCAAGCCAGCGCGGGAGACGGCCGGGTTGATGAACTCACGTGTAACGGCCAGCAGGTCGTCAGTGGGCAGCAGAAGCGTCGTGCGCAATTCCACCACGATGAGCTCCTGCGCCGGTGTGAGCGTGGTATTCAACGTGAGGGGACAATGCGAGCCATCGAGCGGACTTTCTCGGTCCTGCCATTTGCGAATTGTCTGCCGGCTGACGTTGTAGAGTCGCGCCAGTGCCGCCTGGGACAAAGTGGACGTTCGAATTTCCTCACGTATCAGGTGGGTCGTACGGGCTTGGCTGTGCAGGGCTTGGGTCATGAAATCGGCAGTCGGTTATCGTTGGCGAACAGTGTACGCAAAACGTGCCTGGCTTTAAACAGCGGCCAGCTACGGATTGGTACATGATCCCACGAGTCGTCACACCCAGCTCAACTCTCCGGAACGCGGCATCACCGAGCGGCGATATTTTGGTGCCGGGCTGCCAGGCGACCCCGGCGCCGTCCTATACGATTCCGATTCCAGCTTCACTATGCTGTTTGAGCTGAGCATTTCGGACGCGATGAAGTGGCGTAAAGCGCCGTATCCCATCCCCGCATCTCTTTTGCACGAGGGTAAATTTCGTGGCGAAATCATCGTCACAGCGGTGTATGCGCCGCGTGTGGACGCTTCAGCAGGTGCGGAGTACGTGCGGTTTAATGTCGATGTTGGGTTTGGCACCTTCACGCCCAATCCGGAGGGCGAACCACACTTCAGGACATGCGTACCCGCACTTGGCGAAATCGGCACCACCGGATTGGAAAAAGCGCAGGTCGAGCACGGAGGAAAATGGTCACCGGTCAAAATCTACCGGCGCCGCTATCCGAAGGGCATGGCTGGCGATGTATGGGGCCTGCAGGCGACGATACTGCGCCGAGCGGGTGAGCCAGCCCTCGTCGATCCGCTATCGGTGGTTATCGCTGTGACGCTGCGTGCCCTGGATGACAACCCTAACGTCTACTCAGAGGGGCGACGGCTTCTCGCGGCGAGCAACTGGATTAGCCAAGACCTGTCGCAGCGCGTTGACGTTCCCGTGCGCACCTGATAGTTATTTTGTTCTCCAAGCCGTCTTGAACATGTCGCCTACGAACCTCAGACGGCAAAGCTGATTGAGACAGGGCGCAGCATCCAATCGTGCGCCGTCACTGCACCGTTAGCATAATCTCTAACTTCTGATCGGCGAAAATCGGTGAGGTTGCTATGTGTGCTGCGCCCCGCTTCACGGAACCCACCTATAACAGGCGGCCGTACGGCTGCCACCGCTACGATGTCTTTTCGCCCAAGCTTCAACGCCGCGTCACACTTTTTGGCAAACAGTCTCTCGGCTTATGGACCACGCTGGAAGCGAGCTCACAGGTACTGAGCTACTGTGAGCGGCCACAGCTCGTGCCGGACGCCAAGCCAATACGCGCGTTCGATTTCTGGGTGAAGCGCAAGGACGGCGAAGAATTCCTTCTCCTGTTACGGCCGGGGGAGAAAGCCAACGCGACGGGTGTTGCATTGCTGGCTGACTCTGTTGTTCTGGGTGCGCTGGTGCGATGCGTCGATCCAGATGACCTAGCCGAGCATGCGATCGCATTGAACAACTGGGGCGTGATAATCCGGGATCTCGGTGCGTTCGAGCGCTTCATTCCGCTGCAGCTCAGCCAGGCCATTAAGTCTAACCTGGGCGCCGGTAAGTCAATCATGCAGCTGCAGAAAGAACACGGCGACAGTGACAGTTCTCTCGTCAAACTGGCGATCTATTCCTTGCTGCATAAAGGTCTGGCGCGCTCGCCCCAACTGGGTACGGAAGTTCTTGGGCCCGCTCATCTGATTGAGCCGGCATGAGCCGGGACGCTACAGAGCGTTTTGATCACCATAGCCTTTGCCAAAGCGCGCCAGTCGTTGCACTATGGCCGGGCGCCGACGCATCGCATCTAGCCGCAGGTGATAGGCTTGCCTTTGACTCATTATCTGCGGCCCTTGCCGACCTTTTTGGCAACCATGACCTCAGTGTCACCGCCATTTTGGCGAAGCATCAGGTCAGCAGAGGAAAGCTTTATCACACCGCTCCTCGCTGCCTGAAAAAACACCCGGACGGGCGGATCTACGGCTTTCGCGCCGCACTGCCGTACATGCATATCAAAGAATATGAGCGCCAGGCGCCTGCGATTGTACAGCCCTACGAGCAAGCCGGCTGTGCAGGAATCTTCGGCCAGCTCCTGCGCCAATATCCATCGCTAGAGAAGCTAATACGCGGCCTGGTTCGTCGCCGATCCAAGCGGGTGGTCGTGGGAGGGCAGGTGCGCCAGCCAATCAGCGACATACACGTCCAGTTCATCGAAAAATGCCGCCAACTAGGCATCGCCGAGACCAGTTATCCGTTCAACGTTAAACGGCTCGCCTTCCGTGCCCTGCAAGCGTTCGTCCACGACCTTTCACTTGAGGATTTCGACATGTCAGTCGCACATGCAGGAGGGACCAAATCCGGTGCCGCTGCACATTGGGAGGAGCAGGCCCCCGCGGCTACGCGGGCATTTGAAGTTGTAGAGTTTGACGGACACAAGATGGACCTGAGGCTGACGGTCACTTTGATAGATCCTTTCGGGATGGAGCGGACACTTGAGCTCCATCGAATCTGGATCCTCGTCTTGCTTGATGTTTTTAGCAGAGCTGTCATCGGGTACCACATCGCTCTGGGCAAAGAATATAACAAGGACGACGTCGCCGCTGCGTTGCAGTGCGCCTTGACTCCTGCCGTTGCACGGACCTACCAAATCCCCGACATGTGCGTGAAGGAGGGGGGAGGTTTCCCGTCTCAGCATATTGTCGAAACCGAGTTCGCTTGCTGGGACTGGTTCAGGATGGACGGCGCTAAATCGCATCTTGCTGAAGATACTTTGTCCCGGCTGAACCAAATTGTAGGGTGCTGGACCGACAACGGACCTCCTGCATCCCCCAACGCGCGGCCCTACATCGAACGGTTCTTTCATGTGATAGCGCGGCACTTTGCCCATCGACTTCCCAGCACTGTGGGAAGCGACCCTGAATCGATCGAGAAAGCGCTATCGGACCCGGGAGGCAATATCCACCTGACCGTCGAACTGACTGAACTTGAGGACATGGTACATGTCGTGCTATCGAACTATAACGGCACGGCACACAAAGGCACGGGAGCCCGAACCCCTCTTGAGGCTATGGCCTACTCGGTTCGCTCATCACCGGGCTTTCTCAGGACACTGCCAACACCAATCCGCAGCAATCTGTGCCTGATGCAGGAGGCAAGGATAGCGACGATTAAAGGATCTACTTTTAAAGGTGTGCGCCCCCATGTCAACTTCGCTCATGTCCGCTATTCCAGCCCAGTATTAAGCACCAATGCCGCTCTCATTGGACGTAAGGTACGGATTTATTACGATGTACGGGATGTGCGAGCAATCAAGGCATTTTTCGAAGATGGCAGCGAGCTAGGCGTGCTTACTGCTACACGCCCATGGAATATTACGCCGCACTCGCTTCGGGTCCGCCAGGAGATTCACCGACTTCTCGCCGAACGCAAGCTGCGCGTGGGCCCTGAGGACTGTCCAATTGGCGCATGGACACGGATGAAATGGAAGGAGTGCCGCACCAGCAAGCGCGCCGTGAACGCCCTGGCCAAAGCTAACGTCAAGGCCCCAGCCCCGGCGGCTGTGGAAGCTTCGATGCCAGCTCAACAGAACGCACTGACTACCGGCGTATCCGACGAGGTCAATGCAGTTAATCAGCCCGCGCCTGATAACGCGGTGGTCGTACCAACACCAATGCAAATTCGCCGCACGATCATCTTTTGATCAGGAGCCCCCATGTCCGCTGTTGAAACCAGGCCGATTCCGCTCGATAGGCACCCGATCACGCTGCACCAATACATTGTCGCCACTCCTAGCATTGATGCGCTAATCCGCAAGATAAAGCAGCTCATTCGCATGCATACGCCTGGAGCGATCATTTTCGCGTATCCCCGGTTCGGGAAAACCTATGGGATCCGGTATGTAAAGAATTCGCTACAGTACGACTATCCGGGAGTGGTTTGCCTGAGCTGCGGCACAGAGGCCAAGAAGAACCCGTCCGAGGACGCATTTTTCACCACGCTGCTCGAGGCAGCTGGGCACCCAGGCGCTTTAACGGGGACGGTCACGCGAAAACGCCGGCGGCTGCTGGAGCGAATCATGGAACTTGTCGATGCATCGGGCTACAACTGGTTTGTCATGTTCGCCGATGAAGCCCAGCGGCTTGAGGTCATGGAGTACGAGTGGCTCCGTGACGTTCACGACTGTTTGGAGCGTCGCGGCGTACGGATGATCACGCTGCTTGTGGGCCAACCGCAACTGCTCAATCAGAAGTCCGCGTTTCGCCAGAGTAGCCACACACAGATCGTGCTTCGCTTTATGATCAGCGAAATGCGCTTTGACGGCTTGAAGGATGCAGACGCGCTTGCCGCCTGCCTGCGGGGTTATGACGAGGCAGTCCATCCGCCTCAATCCGACTGGACATTCACGCGCTTCTTTTTCCCCTTGGCTTACCAGCATGGCTTTCGCCTTCTTAGCGAGGCGCGAACTGTATGGCAAGCGTTTGCACGTGCTCATGAACAGTCAGGATTAAAAGTATCGATGGAGATTCCGATGCAGTATTTTGCGCATGCCGTGGAGATTGCGCTGGAGACGAACATGGCACAGGACCATTCCACTTTTCAGTTCACGCCCGATATGTGGGATTTTGCAGTGGCCGAATCGTTATACGTTGAGGCCCTCACCGAACTTCATCTCGGCATGGCTTCTCACTAGCTCGACATGGCTTCCAAACGAATACTCGTCGATACCTACAGCCAGGTTGAGAACCAATGGTGTTGGCGCGACCAGTGGGCCGTCTTGGGTGAATCAGCATGGACGTTACTCTACAAATTCGCTCGCCTCAATCAGCTAACGGCGCGCGAATTCATGGAACTGGCAATCAGCCGCACGTGCCGCCGCCGCGTCGCCATCTGCACTAAACCCATGGTCGACCTGAGGGAAGATGACGTCTTTGACTTGGCCGTCTTGTCGCAGATGTTCCGCATGCCGCTTAAAGCGGTACGCAGTGCTTTTCTCTATTCACTGGTTCCAGGAAGCGTTTTACGTTCTTGTAGTCACTTACGCTGGTGTCAGCAATGTCTTGACCGTGGCTTTCATTCCCCGCTTTTCCAACTTCGCTGTACCCGTACATGTCCGATCCACCAGGTGGACCTCCTCGAGCATTGCATGACGTGCAAGCGCCCGATACCATATCAAATCAGCTCGCATTTTTTCCTGAAGCCGTTTAGTTGTCCCCATTGCGCGACTGCGCTCGCTCCAGCGTTAGCAGTTGACCGTCCCGTCATTCGCCAGATGACAAAAGGCGAGGCGTCAAGTATGACATTTTTGCTCCGCTTTCATCGCGGGGCGGACGCCGATATTGTTTCGAACACCGATGCGGAGCGCCTCTTTGCTGGCATAACCACCCTGGGGATTTCCCATGTTCCACTCGCTCAGACTGATATCGACATGCATTTCGCCGGCTTTATCGCAGCGGTGCTTGAAAGGATCAGGCCGTCGCAAACACGGCGGGGGAAAGGGCTGCGCCGTGTGCAGTTAGACGTGCATGAGTGCGGCTGCGCTGCGTCATGCTCAGCGCTGGACGACGACCGCGACGAATACTACGATGAGGACAATATTGCGGCGCAACGCGCGCTGAGTGCGTCACAACAGCGATATGACGACCTTGTGGCCGTGTACAAGGCACTACGGCGCCGCCTTTGGCGAAAGCAGCTGGGCACACACAAACGCTGCGCGATCACGGCTGCGAGAGCCTTGTGGTGGGACCTTCGAGGCGAGAGGACAAAAGGTTTCTGCTCGGAGGCACAAGCGTTTCTTCAATGGAGGATGCTATGGGAGGGAAGTGGAACTCCGCGCACGCTGATGACCGCGCCGTCGAAAGACTATTTTGGAATTTTAGGTTGGCACCTTGCCCGCCGCGTTCCAATGCCCGCATATTGGTCGCCGCAGACTAAAGCATGGGTGACGCGCCGCATCTTCGCCTCCACCTTGATAGACTCGTTTGCGCGCCTGCTTCACCAGACCAGGCACGCTCTCAGTGGCGAGGAAGTAGAGTGGATGGAGCGGTGCAACCCGATTTACCTTGATTGCCTGTGGGCAGTCACGGGCAGCGACTGCCGCGACGAACCGGCGCGTCTCTATACGGAATCTATTGAGTACGGCGTCGGCCGTGCCTTCAAAAAAGCACACTGGGCACGACACCTGGCACAAGTTTCACAACTTCGACGCTAGGCGGCAGAGAAATGTGAGGGGGACGCCCGGCTAACTGGGCAATGCATTTTCCCGCGCTAAAAGTCCCGGCTCAGCCTGTTCGGAGGCGCGAATCAAGTCAAGCGCCTGCTGTTCAGTGTAGATCATGGTGGTACCGATATCGCGATGGCCCAGCCAGCCGGCCACAGTGCGCAGATCGTGGCCAGTCATCAGTGCAGCCTTAGCAAAAGTGTGTCGAAGCCAATGGGGCGAGGCGGCAAGGATTTGTTCGCGACGTGCCATGTCGCCAACGGAAGCCAGAAAATCCGCTGTCTGCGCGATGCGGCCCTTGACGATCGCGTACAGGCTATGTCGGGAGGTTAGGGGTAAGCGTGACGCCAGCACCGTCTGGACGCAAGTAGGCATGCCCGCCAAAGTAGTTCCCACTACTTTTATGATGGGAACTACTTTGGATACTGAAATGAAGCCGGGAAACCGGAAAGGGCGGCCGAACTATCCGGTCGAGTTCAAGCGGCGCCTTGCCGCTGCGGCGTGCGAAGCCGGGGTGTCGGTTTCGAAGCTTTCGATGGCCAACGGCGTCAACGCCAACATGGTGTTCAAGTGGCGCCGCGAGTATCGCGCAGGTCTCTTTGACAATATACCGGACGCAAGCACAACGTTGCTGCCGGTCGTTATTGCGGATACTCCGTTGATGGTGGCGCCGGCGGTGATCGCCCAAGCGGCGTCGCCTGCCGCCAACCTGAGCACGGTCGAGATCATCTTCGCCGACGCGGTCGTGCGTGTTCACGAGGGCGTCGACGCTGCGCTGCTCAGAACGATCTTCCAGAGTCTGCGACCATGATCGGGCTGCCGGCGGGCACACGTATCTGGATCGCTGCAGGCTTCACGGATATGCGCTGCGGCTTTAACGGCCTGGCGGCCAAGGTGGAGAGTGCGTTGCTGGACGACCCATTCAGCGGCCACGTGTTCGCGTTCCGTGGTCGGCGCGGCAACGTCATCAAGTTGCTGTGGTCCAGTGGCGATGGCCTGTGCATGTTCGCCAAGCGCCTCGAGCATGGCCGCTTCGTCTGGCCGCAAGCAACCGACGGCAAGGTCCATCTGACGCCGGCCCAACTGTCGATGCTCCTCGAAGGCATCAACTGGAAACAGCCCGAACGCACCGCGCCCCTCATGTCGGTGTTGTAAACGTTTAAACATGCGCGTAAACTGCGCGCATGCCTTCCAGCCCTACCTCACTTCCCGACGATATCGAAGCCTTAAAAGCGCTGCTGCTGCAGCGCGACGGCGAAGTGCAACAACTGCGCGATACCGTCACGACGCTGGAGCAGGCCCTCAATGTCCGCTCTCTCGAAATCGAGCAGCTCAAACTCCAGTTGGCAAAGCTCAAGCGAATGCAGTTTGGCCGCAAGTCCGAGAAGCTCGACCGCAAGATCGAACTGCTGGAAACGCGGCTGGAGGATCTCATTGCCGAGGATGGCGCCGGCGAGCAGAAAGCGACATTGCCCGCTGCGCACGCGCGCAAGGTTGCGCGCCAGCCGCTGCCGGTGCATCTACCGCGCGAAGACAATATCATTGAGCCGCCGGACCAGGCCTGCTCCGAATGCGGTGGCAAACTCAAGCCCTTGGGCGAGGATGTATCCGAGCAGCTTGAGCTCATCAATTCGGCCTTCAAGGTAATTCGGCATATACGCCGCAAGAAGGCATGCGCCTGCTGCGATCACATCGTGCAGGCGCCAGCGCCTAGCCGCCCCATCGAACGCGGCATCGCAGGACCAGGCTTGCTGGCGCACATACTCGTCGCCAAGTTCGCCGACCATCTGCCACTGTACCGCCAGTCCGCCATCTACGCACGTGACGGCGTCGAGCTTGATCGTTCCACGATGGCGCGCTGGGTAGGTGCGTGCGGGGCCCTGATGCGCCCCCTGGTCGACGCACTGCAGCGCTACGTGCTCCAGCCCGGCAAGATCCATTCGGATGACACGCCGATGCCTGTGCTTGCGCCGGGGAACGGCCAAACCAAGACAGCACGCCTGTGGGTCTACGTGCGCGACGACAGGCGCTCCGGCTCGACTGCGGCGCCGGCCGCATGGTTCGCCTATACGCCGAATCGCCAAGGCCAGCATCCACAGTCGCACCTGGCCAACTTCACTGGGGTTCTACAGGCCGACGCGTTTCCAGGCTACGATAAAATCTTCGCCGATGGCCGCGTGCGCGAAGCAGCGTGCATGGCGCATGCGCGACGCAAGATCCATGATCTGCATGCGCGCAAGGCGACCGTGACAACGACAGAAGCGTTGCGGCGGATCGGCGAACTGTACGCAATCGAAGAACAGATCCGCGGCCAGCTGCCTGATCATCGACAGCGAATACGGCAAGCACAAGCGCGGCCTTTGCTCGACGACTTTGAAGTATGGTTGCGGGCACGGCTGCTCACACTATCGACCCAGTCCGACACTACGAAAGCCATAAACTACTTGCTCAATCAGTGGCAGGCGCTGGTGTACTACTGCGAAGATGGCTTGGCCGAGATCGACAACAACATCGCCGAGAACGCGTTGAGAACCTGCTGCCTTGGCCGCAAGAACTTCTTGTTCATGGGCGCAGACAGCGGCGGCGAGCGCGCTGCAACGATGTACTCGCTGATCGTCAGCGCCAAGCTCAACGGCATCGATCCGCAGGCTTATCTACGCCATGTGCTGGCCCACATCGCCGACTATCCGGTCAATCGGGTTGAAGATTTGTTGCCGTGGAATCTGGCTGATAAACTGAGCACTGTCAGCGCGTAGTTGTAACGTCACATCCGGTGATGGTAATTGCGCGCATTGAACGAAACTCTCATGGCCAAGAAAAATATCGTCATCACTTTGCGCATCAGCATCGCAGACATCACGCCGCCAATCTGGCGCCGTATCGTCGTCGACGGCGACCTCAGCTTGCGTGCGCTTCATCACATCATCCAGGCCGCGTTTGGCTGGACCGACGCCCATCTTCATGAGTTTCGTGTTGAGGGCCGCACCTACAGCATGCTTGACAACGAGCATGTTCTTGAGGGCAGCTACGACAGCGACGAGGAAATGTTCGATGACCGAAAAGGAAAGCTGAATCGATTGCTGTACACCGGCCAGCGCTTCACCTACCAATACGATTTCGGGGACAGCTGGCAGCATGAAATTCACGTCGAAAAAATTGAGCAACGTCCAGAGCCAATGGGCAGTGCCTATATCATCGATGGCAAGCGCGCATGCCCGCCTGAAGACGTCGGCGGCATCGGCGGCTACGACGACTTCCTCACGACACTGCGGGACGAACCGAAGAGCCAGGAAGCAAAGGACTATTTGAGATGGGTGGGCGGCAGCTTCGACGCAGAGGCCTTCGATCAGCGAATGGCGAACGCGACGCTGCTGCGCATGGCTTGGAATGGCTGGGGCCGGAAGTAAGCGGGCGTCAAGACGGTACTGATGCCACGCTTACGGTTAGGGCGCGCCAGGCGCCAAAATCACGTCGTGCTGCCATCGACTTGATTGCCAGGCCGCCTGAGGTGGTTACACCCTTGCGAGTGCGGGGCGACAACAATAGTGGAGTCTCGTCCGACGGCAATGGAAGTGCGGTCAGTCCAAACGCCTTTCGGTACGCCATCAAGGCCACGAGTGCAGTCTTCGTCACTGGGATCTTGCGCTCGATGTTGCCTTTGGCGGTCTCTTGTTCAATATGCATGATCCAGTATGTGTGGCCTGACTTGGGATCGGACAGTGGCTGAAACGCGCCCATGGTCGCTTTGATGAATTCGGTCGTACGCAGTCCCAGTTCACGCAATCCAATCAACACAAATCTGTCGCGCACGTAGCGCTGCCGCTGCTCGAATGTGAGCTTTTCCTCAGCTTCCATGGTTTCGAGCACCACCCCGTATAAATCAAGGGGCACGGCACGGTTTGCGTTCACTTTGCGCTGAGTGCCGGCGCCGTGGAAACCCATAGGGTTCATCCCAATGTAGCCCACCTCCCGCCAGGCACGGTACATGGCGTGCACGCAGCGTTGCAGGTCGGACTGGCTGCTGGCCGACGGCTTGCAGCGAAACGGCGTGTATCCAGCCTCGTCAGCACGGGCAAACCGGTAGCCATCATGCGCGCATATGGCGGTTTCCGGTAAGTCTCTCAAATATTCGAAGAATGCGGTGACATCAGGCATGACCCAGCGTGATGGCGGCTTTCCTGCGACGTTGTCACAGTACCACCGCAGTTTGGCCAGGTGATAACGGTACGTCGCGACGGTTTCAGGGGATCCTTTTTTGGGACGGCTCCCGATTGCCCGGAGCCAGACTTCTGCAGCTTCCCAATCGTCGGCGACTACGCCCAAACCATGCTGCGGCCGTGCGACCTCTACGGTGACTGACGACGCCACCATCGGTGCAATGCTACTCATGTATGTTCCTTCGCAACCGCTAATGCCGCTGCCAGGTTAGCCCGCCGCATGGTGTCCAGCGTCTGTGCATCGCGGGCCTGCTGCAGCTCCAGATTCGCACAGCGCTCCTTCCAGGTCCTCACTTCACCACGCGCATCGTCAATGCTCATCAATGAAAACTTTCTCATTTCGTCACCACTTTGCACCATCTTGTCGATAATCTGGGTCAGCTGATCATTCTTTTCGCGCAAAGCTTCGCATTCAATGCGATATTGTTCAGCACTTGTACGGGCCGCCGCCGACTCAGCGGCTGCGGTGGTGGCCAGGCTACGGAGAAGGGTGAGCTCTCGCTCAGCTTGCTCTAGCGCATGCTGAAAGTAGTCGAGCTGAGCGTTCTGCATATGCTCGGCAGTACCGAGGACGGCGCTCATTTTCCGATCGAGAGCCGCAATAGCGGCATTCGTCGTCAGCATTGAAGCGTCGGGCTCGGTGAACTCAGGCGGATCGGTGGCCGGTACAACACGCCTATGAAGCAACTGTTCAGCCTGTTGCCTCTCGCGCGCCAACGTGGCCATCGAAGGCCGTCTCTGGGGCGAATACGCATCCATCAGTCTCCGATAGATTTCTGGGCTGAACAGACGGCCTGTTGCCCCAAACACCAATGCAATGAACGAGCGGACGTAAGGCCGGTGGCTACGCGCGTCGATTGGAATGGTCGCATCAAGCTCCATAACGCCGCGGGCGATGTGTGCTGCTTGCTGGTCGGTAAGCTGGAACGGAGGGCGCGGCATAAAAAAACGAGGTTGAGCAGTGATAATAACCGTTATAAATATCACGGTCAATCGTGTGTAATCAACTTAGTCCGAGCTAAGTTGAGTAGATTTAATGGACGGTTTTTTTGCGTCAGCGCCCGCATTCCTGGCCCACTTTGAAACTATTACGGTGTAAGAGGGGGGAAGTCCCACGCCTGGTGGGCGCCTTTCCGGTTTCGGTGGCGACGCCCTGTCGTGCACCCTTGTGCTGGGCAATAAATGGATATAGAGCAGGCGTTTCCCCCTGCACGCTATGGGCGCGACGCGTAAGGTGTGGAAAATGTGCGTCTTATGTGTAAAATCCGCACATACCGGTCCGGAGAGTTAAATGAACACTACTACAAAAAATCGCGGCGCCGTTCGGGTGAGCTGCGAGATGTCGCCGCAGCTCAGCGCAAGGTTGATAGAGATTGCTGAAGCGTCACACTTGAGCGTGTCGGACGTGTTGCGTCGCGCCGTCGCCCTCATTGACCTCGCTTACCAAGCCAAACTGGATGGGCATAAGCTTGGTCTGTTAGATTCCAACCGCGTCCTCATAACCGAATATACGAACGTTCTTTGAGAGACTAACCCTATGCTTCCGCCTGTGAATTCAAGACTCCGTTCCGATGGCTTCGGTAGCGCTCGAATACCGCCCAGTGTTTTGATTTTGGAGGTCAAGCGGAAACGGCAAGATCAGAATGAAGAATTGCTGGAGTGGGTGCTTGTCGAAAGGCGAGAGGAGGTAGAACGCGATGGGAAGACCGGCAAGGTCCACCGTGCTAAGGTATGCATCTACTATTGGGATCTGAGCGGTCAGGGAGATGCGAACGATGTTCCCAGCGGGGACTTTTTAGGAAGCTATGATGCCAGATGGAATACGGTATCCCTCACAGCCGGTGCGCTAGATACCGGAGGATACGTTCTCATTGAACCGTGTCGGCTACGAAGCGCCCGCCTTGGCACCTATCTGATGAATACGATTGTTGCGTGGGCAAAGCAATGGCCAGACGCACAAGTCAGGGAGGTCAAATTGCTTTCAAGCGACGCCAACGGAGAGAACCGTGTGCGTAGGAATCGGTTCTATCGCCAGTTCGGCATAGAATTCGATTTCATCGACGACGATGAAAGCGCAGGCGTCTCACGACCTATGCTCGCTCAAGCTTTGACCACAACCACATCCTGGGAAGAATCGATTACAGAGCACAATCTGGTCACTCACGCGAGACAGACCGCTTCGGCAGTAAAAGCACTGAAAGCCGATTTACGTTTTGTTCGGCAAGACCTTAAGAAAACGTCGCGGGAGTTAGGCCAAGCGTACCAATATCCGTTTCGATGGCTGTTCCAACGTGTTGTGAACGACAATTGGCCGCGAACAATATCTGCCACGGTGATCATAACTGTTCTCGGCTTCGCTGCACTGAAGCTTACGTGACTACGAGTTCACAATCTCTCTCGAAGGATTTCTAACTCTACTTTTTGCTTGTCGATTTCCATGAATCGAAATAATCCCAGCGAAGTGCTGAGATAGCCCCCTGATTCACCAGACACAGCCTATGCGTTATTCTTACGGATAGGAATAGGACTGTGTTTATGACTAGGAACAAGCAAACAATCGAAGTGGTGACGGTATCCCAGGAGCGCCGCAGGCGCTGGTCTGCCGATGAAAAAGCGGCGCTGGTACGCGAGACATACGAGCCCGGAATGAACGTGTCACTGGTGGCCCGCAAGCATGGCGTTGGGGCCAGCCAGCTGTTCAATTGGCGCAAACTCGAACGCGAAGGCGCACTCACCGCGGTCACCGCGGGTGAGTCGGTGGTGCCGGCCAGCGAACTGGCTGCCGCCCGTGCCCAGATCGCCCAGCTGCAGCGCATGCTCGGCAAGAAAACGATGGAAGCGGAGATCTTGAAGGAGGCAGTCGAGTTCGCTCGCGAAAAAAAGTGGATTGCGCGCTCGCCCTTGTTGGGCAAGGACGACCAGTGAAGCCGGTCTGTTCTGCTCTGGGCGTGGCGCGCTCTCACGTTACGCTGATGCTGGCACGTTCTGCCGACTGGGTCGACGGTCGTACGGTACAAACGTTCCACCAGCCTGCCGATGCCATTCTGGTCGACGCTGTGCGCGCCGAGATCACCGCGCTGCCGACCTATGGTTACCGCCGGGCCGGCGCTCTGGTCAACCGCACGCGCGCCTTGATGGGCCTGCAAGCGATCAACCACAAGCGCTTTTACCGAGTGATGAAGGAATACCGACTTCTGCTGCAGAAGGCGCCAAAGCGGCCGGTCAGCGGTCGCGTGCACGATGGCGTCGTTGGCGTCGCCGAACCGAATCAGCGCTGGTGCTCGGACGGCTTCGAGATCGCTTGCGACAACGGCGAAGTCGTCACTGGCGTGTTCATGAAGGATTGCTGCGACCGCGAGATCATTGCGTGGCGCGCATGGGCTGAACGGGGCCTGCCGGGCGAGCCGGTGCGTGACATGCTGGTGGAAGCGGTCGAAGCGCGATTTGGCCAGGCGAGCGTTGGCGAGACGAGGCTGGAGTTCTTGAGCGACAACGGTGGCGCCTACCGCGCCCACGAAACGCATGCTCTGGCGCGGGAGATGGGCATCGAGCCGGTACACACACCGGTGTGCAGTCCGCAGTCGAACGGTATCGCCGAGAGCTTTGTGAACACGTTTAAACGGGACTACGTGAGCATGATGGACCGCAGCAACGCCGAAGTCGTTCTCGCTCAACTGCCAGACGCCTTTACCCATTTCAATGAGGTTCATCCGCACTCATCGTTGAAGTTAAAATCGCCTCGCATGTTCAGGAGGGAGCTGGCACGCCCGGAGCGTGTCAATGATTTTGAAACACCTGGTTGAATTGGTGAGAGTCTAAATCTCGGATCTCAGGCAGCTTTCGTCTCCATCGCCGGTGGGTTAATCCATGCTGCCGTTGGTAGCTTCTGCGGCTGCGGCATGCGGTGTTTGAAACGGTTCGGCGTGCGCTGGAATGCATCTGCCAGAGTGGCTTGTCGTTGCTTGCGTACTTCGATCGCGCGACCGGTGTGGACGCTCTCGGGCGTCATCATTCCGATGCCGGAATGGCGATGCTGCTGGTTGTACCAAGTGAAGAACGTGGCGCAGTGAGCGCGCGCGTCAGCCAGCGAGCCAAAACGTGCTGGGAATCCGGGCTGGTACTTCATGGTCTTGAACTGCGCCTCCGAGTACGGGTTGTCGTCGGAGACGTAGGGCCTGCTGTGCGACTTGGCGATGCCTAGATCGGACAGCAGCGTGGCCACTGGCTTAGAGCGCATGCTGCTGCCTCGGTCGGCATGCAACGTCAGCGCGCCCGGCGAGATGCATTCCTTAGCGGCGGTGTTGGCGATGAGTTGCTCGGCCAATTCGGCGGTTTCCTGCTCGGCCACCATCCAGCCGACGACGTAGCGGCTGAAGATGTCGAGTATGACGTACAGATGGAAACAGGTTCCTCTGACCGGCCCCTTCAGTTTCGTGATGTCCCAGCTCCAGACTTGATTGGGCACCACGGCCAGCAGCTCGGGCTTGGCGTACTCTGGATGGCGTAGTTGGTTGCGCCGCTCGCGCACGGCGGCGCAGCCCTGCAGCAAGCGATACATGGTGCGTACCGAGGCCACATAGCGCCCTTCGTCGAGCAACTGGGCGTGGATGGCTGCAGGCGCGCAATTGGCGAAGCGCGGGCTGTTGAGCACGTCAAGTACGACGCGGCGCTCCAGTTCCGACAGCGCCAGCGGAGGCCGCCTCGCTGGTGCTGTCGCGACAGGGGGCGGCAACAGGCAGATGTGGCGCGCGGCGCGGTCGCGATACAGGGCGCTGCGTGGCAGACGCAAGGCGCGACACGCAGCGGCCAGGCCGACCTGCTCACCCAGGCTGTTGGCGGCATTAATCACTTCGGCTCGCTCGGTGTGTCGCTGGTGCTCAGACCCAGCAGAGTGGAAAGTTTTTTTTGGACGTCGATAATCAAGTCGGCCTTGACCAGCTTCGCGCGCAGGCGTTCTACTTCTTTTTCCAGCTCCAGCACGCGCCGCGTCTGGGCGGCAGCGGGATCAGCTTTTGGGCCGCGCTTGCGCTCCAGAGCGGCGACCTCGCCTGCAGCTTGACGCTGCTTGCGCCACGTCGCCAGGTGGGACGAGTAGATGCCTTCCCGACGCAGCAACGCGCCGATGTCGCCGGGCGCCACGCAGGCGTCAGCGGCGGCCAGAATGCGCAGTTTCTCGGCCTTGGAGAAAGCGCGCCGCTTGGCAGTTGGGACGACCTCGGGGTCTGGCCGTTGCGCTTCGGAAGGCGACACGTCGGTGGTGTCCGGGGGAGCTACTGGAGTGCTAATTTGATGCTTTCGGTTGTGCATTTGGGGACCTACCGCTGTACTCTAAATTAATCGGGTAGGTGTCTCAAGTTATATTGGCACAGGGGGGCCGGGCTCAGGAAAGCGGCGCTAATTAGACGATAGGCTGTGTCCGGTTATACGGGGGCAAGATCAGTGCCATCTGTTCAGCCGCGGGCGCGGGGGCTTCGTCGACTTGTGTGTGACTTAATTTCAGGACGGACGGAGCAAGACGTTGTCGCGCCACTTGCGGAGCCACGCCCGCACATACTAGTGTCGGAGCGCGAGTTCGACGTGTTCACGCGCCTGATGGAGATAGCAAATGGAATTCATCGCCAGAATGCGACAGGCTTGGCGAGGTTGGTTTCCGCAATCTTGGGACCTCTGCAATCAGACCATTTGCTGTCTGTTGCGGAGCGCGTCCAGCATGCTGCTGTCGGAGCAGCCTCGTTAGAACGTCTTTTTTCCCCGGACTACTTCTTTTCCCTTTTCGACCCATCAGACTGCGTACAGCTGCGCCCGGAGGACTACAGCGTCGACCTCGCCCGTGACATCGTCCTAAGCACACCTTGGAACCGCAACTGCTTCGTAAACGCGTTGGCGAACATTGGTTCCGGGCGGAGTTGCGGCACTTGGCGCCAAGATCCGAATCACGCAGTTTCGCTGGTCCTGCCGTGGAGATTTGGTATCGTAATCAATGGCAACCATTCAATTGCAGCTGGGATTCTAGGACGTGAAGGGGTGCTTACCCCATCAGAGGTTCTCGACCTTACGCCACTGCTTAACCGGGTCAGATGTGACGGAAATCATTTCGTCCGCAGGGACTCGGGCGAAAACATAGCTCGGATCCAGAACGGGCGTACGGCAGCGCTGTTCGAGATCGGCAGACTGATGGCCACCGCCCAGCCATCCAGAGGTAGCTAATGAGCCGCGGCACGCGTAGTCTTCCGCTCTCCACTCCAGCACGTAAGATTACGCGTGTCGCCTGCTTAAATTAGTCATTTTGAGTAAATTTTAACGTAGAGATTAGCGCTACATGTGCTTTTGAAAAGTGTGGCCCGTTGAGGTAGAACGGACGCGGTATAGATCTATGCCGGCTGTTGTGGCTTTCTGCTCAGCAGGAACGCGCGAGCTTACACAGCAAGCGCTCTGCAGCTCAATAGGTTAAGCCATATCTTTCAAACTGGAAATAGTTATAATCAAATTGTCTCCTGGGTCGCAATCCAAACTTGTCACGGTGACGCTTTGACGGGACCCCAATTAAAACGCGTAATTCAAACAAGGAATCCCGATGCAAAATTTGGCCGGCCTAGACATTAAACTGAAGTCGATTATAGCGCTGGTCCAAGGGCTGGTAGTTGCCGTGGCTTCCATAGCGGCAATAATTTTGGGGCTGTATCTTGCATATTCCAACCAGGTGGGCTCGGCGGTCACATGTTTGACAACAGGCATTGTCCTGTTCGTTTTCAGCAATTTGCATTTATTTGAAAGCATTAAAGCTCCAGGCATTGAAGCGACGATGCGCACGATCGATGCAAAAGTACAGGAAGTACAGGCTCTCGCTAAGAAGGTTGCGAGCACATCCTCGGTCACCGCTGAGTTTTGTATGGAGATCATGGTCCGCATCGGGAGGATGTCAGGGCCCCTACCTCGATCGCAGGCGCTGCAACTGGTTATGAAGATGCGGAACCAGCTACGGATGCTGGATGTGGAGCGGTGCGTGTCAAGGTAGTTGTCGCATAAAGCAGTCGTAAAGTTGGTGCCTCCTTTGGTTATGCAGCACGCTGCTGGTCAAGCTTAGACGGCGGGTTGAGCCACACTTTGTCAGGCGCCAGCCAAGCCCTCGGCTGTCGTTTCCAACGCAAAGGATGGCGTGCGCACGCTTCGGCGTAGATAGCTTGCCGCTTCGTCAGAATGGCATTCGCAAGACCGCTGTGCCGCTGCTCTGGCGTGACATAGGACAGCCCGCTATGCAGATGCTCGCCGTTGTACCAAGTGACGAATTTGAGCACCCACTGGCGCGCCAGTTCAATGTCAGCAAATCCATGCGGCGGATAGCCAGGGCTGTACTTGCAGGTGCGAAACCAGGCTTCGATATGGGCGTTGTCGTCCGATACGCCAGGGCGGCTATGCGATGGGGTAATGCCCAGCGTCTCCAGCTTGGACTTAAGCGTATGCGCCTTTTGTGCCGAGCCGTTGTCGGCATGCAGCACCAACGGCTTATCACCCCGCCGGTGTTCGCGCCAGCAGGCCCGTTCAATCAACGCAGCGGCCTCGTCGCCACCTTCACATGCATGCACCTCCCAGGCCACCAGCTTTCGGCTAAACAGGTCGATGACAGCGTACAGATAGAAGAACATGCCGCGGACCTGACTGGGCAGATACGTCACATCCCAGCTCCACACTTCATTGGGACCATGGGCAACGTGGCGCTGCGGTTCAGTCTTCGACGCTGCTTTGGCTCGGCCGCGGTGATGCTGCTCTTGCGCCGCCCTCAGCACCCGGTAGAACGAGGACTCGGAGGCGACGTATACGCCCTCGTCTGCGAGGCGCGGCACAATTTGCGCTGGCGGCAGGTCTGTGAAACGCGGCTCGTGGCAAATGGCCAGTACCTGTTCGCGTTCCTGCTCGCTCAGCTTGTGCGCCGGCTCCGGCCGGACCGCTCCGGGCCTGCCGTCGGCACGTACCGCACCGTCCCGCTGCCACCGTTCATAGGTGCGTGCAGTCAGCCCAAGCTCGGCGCAGGCGGTTTTCAAACGTGCCCCGGCCTGGCGGGCCTGCTCAATATCGGCGACCATCTCTTCGCGCTGTGGCAACGCAATCATGCGTCCTCGCCGTCCGTCCACAGCGCTTCGTACTTTCGGGACAGCACGAGCAGCGCTGCCGTCTCCGCCAACGCCTTCTCCTTGCGCCGCAAGTCCTTCTCCAGCTCGCGAATGCGCTTCTTGTCTGTAGCGCGCTCGGTCGTGGCCGCGCCGCCCTGGCCACCCGCGAGCACTGCGTGCACCTCGGCACGCCAGCGTTCCAGCTGCTCCACCAGCAGTCCCTTGCGACGGCAGTACGCGCCTAATTCTGCTTCGTTCAGTGGTGCCGCCTCCAACACGACAGCGAACTTGTCAGCAGCACTCCACTGTTCCGGATTCTGGCCGTCGCCGGGCACAGCACGACCTTGCTCACGGGCCTGTTTTCGCCACAAATACAGCGTGCCCTCAGGTATTCCAGTCAGCTGCGCTACGTCTGCTACAGGTTTGTTGTGCGGCGCCGCCATCAGGCTCAGCGCATGCTCTTTTTTCTCTTGGGTATATCGTGTCATCGTCAATTCCGTCGCCCCTTGGCGAATTAGAACTCCAAATCAATGGAGGCGACAACTATTTTGACAGAGGGGGGGAGGAGGGCACGATAATCGAAATTATGAAGCCCTGGAACGAAATAATCGGAAACGATCTGCTTCGAGTCGCACATGATCGCCTCCAGCAAACAAAGGACCTCATCAATCAGAAACTTTCTGACAAGTTGCGTAACGTCAGTCAGCCGATTGATTCGAATGACCCGCAGTATCAGGCCTACTGCACAGAGCGAGAAAACTTCGAGAAATTGCATGCCCTCACGCTGAACTACCACGACGCCGCTGCCGAAGAAAAAGTGACGCTAATTGAAAATCTCTACGAAAGTATCGCGATCAACTATGGTGATTCATCCATCAGGAGCAAGCAAGTCGTGTTGCAGGCCATTCGCGAAGCAAAGCATTTCATCACGACAGGAAATTTCTTGAATCAATCGTTTTGGCTGGAGCACGACCCTATGAACAGCGATGCGTTGACACTGCGGTAGCTCACTGAGAAGCGCACGGATATATCCCGGCCTATCTGGTTAGGCAACGCGGGTGATCAGGTGACTGAATACTCGCTGCCGGATGAGCCTACTCGTCTGGCACGGGGCGACTGAGAGCTTAATGGACCGACGCCGAGGCTCCTCATACGTTTGCTGCTCCAGTGCTGACGATGTCCGACTTCACGTCGTCCTACTCGATTTAAAGAGTGCTTCAATTGGAGCATGAGCTAACATTGTCAGCCGTACCCAGTCCGAGGCCGACTGCAACAACGGGTTAGGAAAATTTACATAGGAGCCCTAGCGTGATTAATTTCGGAAAACTTGGAAAAGCCAAGGCAACGGCCGTTGCAGGTAGTCTTATCGAGCTGTTCGAGCAGCTCGACAGGAAAGCAACGCATCAGATACTTCGTCCAGTGCAGCACGAGGCCCTGCAGGGTTTGCAGAAGCACGGGGAGGAAGTTGATGTTGTCTTAAAGGTCAGCACGGGGTCTGGAAAAACCTTGGTCGGTTTGGTCTACGCTGAGTCAATGCGGCGGCGCTACCCGGGCGAACCAGTGGTTTACCTGTGTCCGACTGTGCAGCTGATCGGTCAGGTGCTGGAAACTGCTGAGAAAATTGGTGTTTCCGCAACCTCGTTCCCCAAGGACGGTTTCCCGTTTGACGCCCTCGAAGGTAAGAGCGTTCTGGTATGCACCTATGACAAAGTTTTCACGGCCAACGATGTTTTTACCCGGCACAATATCCAGCCAGCGGCGATCGTCATGGACGACGTGCATTCAGGAGTAGAACGGATCAAGCAAAAGCATACGGTTACGCTGCCCGCGGACGCTCACGGTCGCGTCCGTAATATTTTTGAAGCGACCGCGGTAAATTGCGATCCTGCAGTATGGAGGGGGATCCAAAAGGGCGACGGATCGGCACAATTCGAGGTTCCATTCTGGCTATGGCAGCCACAGGCTGCGCACGTTGCAGCGGTACTTGCTCAGTTTGGCGAGGAGCGCGAGCTCAGGTTTACCTGGCGAAATATCGAACGTTACCTCGAGGATGCGCGGTTATGCATCTCGGGCTCGGCCGTAGAGCTTTCGCTGCCGGTCGCACCAGTTGAGCAAAAAGGTGCATATGCCTCGGCGCGACACAGGCTATTCATGTCCGCAAGCATCAAAGATGGCACCGCCCTTATCCGGGATCTGGACTGTAACCCCAAAGCACTCGATCGGGTTATCCAGCCGGAAAGTGATAAAGGGGCTGGTGAACGTATGATTCTTCCGGTTTCGCTTATTGATCCGACGCTATCCAAACAAGCGGTTGCGACTCTCTGCATGAAACTGGCTGAACGCACGAACGTCGTCGTGCTCACTAGCTCAGCCGCTCAAGCAAAGATCTGGCAAGCAGCTGGCGCGACCGCATGGATCGGGGATGACGTTGACACCGCAGTCGGAGTATTGCGTACGAGCGCGAAAGGGCATTTTTACGTTTTCACACAGCGCTTTGATGGTGTCGACCTTCCCGACGACGCGTGTAGGCTGTTGGTCATTGATGGGGTGCCAAGCGGTGATCGTCTATGTGACCAAATTGACGCTGAACGCCTGAAGGAGTCTCCGAGTCATGCCACACGAGTGGTAAACAGGCTTGAGCAGGCACTCGGCCGTGCAGTTCGCTCAAGCGCAGATTTTGCGGCCGTCCTACTAGTCGGTACCGACTTGGCCGCATTCATCGGACGGCGCGATGTCAAGACTTTAATGGAGCCACACACGCGAGAACAAATTGAACTGGGAAAGGACATCGCTGATCAGTTGAAGGAAGGGGGCTCGTCCATCGATGCCATCGCCATGGCCGTAACATCGTTGCTTGATCGCGAACAGGACTGGAAGGATGCGCACAGAGAGCGCGTCGGCGCGGTCGCCAAATCCATTCGCATACCTGGTTTGACTATCACTGAACAAGCGGCGGTAGCCGAGCGTCGGTCATGGCTGGCTGCAAAGGCGCGTAATCATCAGCAGGCCACTAGTGCGCTTCAAGAGATTCTGGATAAACAAGGCCTACACGACGCTCAGCGCGCCGAACTGCTCGTCAGGATGGCGGGCTATGCAGCGCATTTTGACCAGGCGCGTGCTGGCAGCCTTTACAGGGTTGCATTTGAGATCAATAGTCAGATGGCCCGGCCACCCCAGCTGCCCGACAAAAAGTATGTGCAGCTGAAAGAACAGGCCGTTCTCTTCAGCGAAGCAATCGACAAGTTTGACACGCCAGCGGCGGCAGTGGCGGCTCTTGAGAGCCTGCGTGCGAGACTGGCGTACGCAGGAGACGCCCAAGTCGTCGAGCAGGCCCTGTACGAGCTCGGGCGCTTTATTGGAGCGACGGCCAGCCGTCCTGAGAAGGAAACAGGTCGTGGTCCTGATGTTCTTTGGCTCGTCGACGGGCTAGGCTTATGCATCGAGGCCAAGAATGAGAAGATCGCGCCGATCCATAAGTCGGACGCGGAACAGCTTCTGATGAGTACGCAATGGTGTACTAACGAAGCCCGTATTAGCGCCGACTCGGTTATACCTGTTTTTGCAACCAACAGCATGATGGCGGATCGCGCTGAGGATATCGGCTTCGGCCCGCGGGTGCTGGCTGAAATTAAGATCATGGATTTGATCGATCGACTAATCGCACTGGTCAACGCGATATCGTTTGCTGGACCATTGTTCCGCGACCCGGCCGACATCGGCCGGCGCCTGGCCGCCGCTGGAGTTACGGGCCGAGCGATTGCTGCAAGTCTTAATGTGCTGAAGGCTAATGGTTGAGACCATTGTCCTTTGTTCGCTAGGGAAGCACTGATTTAATCGACGAGTTGACTCCGCGCGCCGTTCTGAACTGGCACAATAACGCATCCCACTTTCAGCCTGAAATCATGAAACAAACGACCTTTTCGGATGTCGAATTTGCCGGCAAAAAGAAGTCGACGCGGCGTGAGCGCTTTCTGGCGGAGATCGACGCGGCGACGCCGTGGCCGGCTCTGGTGGCGGGATTGCTGCCGTACTACCCAAAGGGAGACGGGCGTGGACGTCCGCCAATTGGCCTGGAACGCATGCTGCGCATGTACATTGCGCAGCAATGTCTGGGGCTGTCCGACGAGGGCATCGAGGACGCGATTTACGACATCAGCTCGGTACGTAACTTTGTTGGCGTCGACCTCACTCACGAATCGGCGCCAGACGCGACAACGCTACTCAAGTTTCGCAGACTGCTCGAAGACAACGCACTGACCGCCCGTGTGTTCGATGAAATCAAGGCGCACCTCGCCAGCAAGGGTTTGTCGATGCGTGAAGGGACCATCGTCGATGCCACGCTGATCGCGGCACCGCCTTCGACGAAGAACAAGGATGGCGAGCGTGATCCGGAAATGCACCAGTCGAAAAAGGGCAACGACTGGCACTTCGGCATGAAGGCACACGTTGGCGTGGACATGGCTACTGGCTTGGTTCACACGGTCGTCGGCACAGCCGGCAACGTGTCCGACGTGACGCAGGCGCATGCGCTGCTGCATGGCGGCGAAAAGGTTGTCCTGGGCGACGCCGGCTATCAGGGCGTAGCGAAGCGCCCTGAGAATGCTGACAAAGCAATCAGCTGGCACACAGCAATGCGGCCGGGCCTGCGCAAGGCGCTCAAGAAAAACAAGCTGGGTCGCGCGAAAGAAACGCTGGAGCACACGAAGGCCAGTGTGCGCGCCAAGGTTGAGCATTGCTTCCATGTCGTGAAGTGCCTGTTCAAACATCGCAAGACTCGCTACCGTGGACTTGCCAAGAACAATGCGCAGCTGCTCACGTTGTTCGCACTGGCGAATCTGGTGCTGGCCCGCAGGTACCTGGGCAGCGCGCATACCCAAGTTGCGTCCACTGCATGAAAAATAGGGGGCAATCGCTGCTGAAATCTCGATTTGCAGCCCTTGCCGGTCCCGAAGATGGGTCAAGACAGAAGAATCTCGCCGAACAGGCGCCAACACGAAAATCGACCTCAAAACCTGATTAGTTCAGCACTTCCCTAGCACGCTAAGCCAGAAAATCGGGCGCGGAAGTGGTCTTTCCACTGATGATCGCTGCCGTGAGCGGGGAGCGGGTCCCGTTGCAACACCGCTTTTGCTTCAAAGATCCGCTTCAGCGAAATTAGTCGAATTGAGTGATCTATGGCGAACTGAAGCGCAGGCCGTCGGGTAGTTCATTGAGCAGTGTAGACCGCATTCAAACCGCATCTCGATTTGCTAATTCCACCATATCCTGTCCGACTTTTGCTTCGTTCGTTTGCTAAGTCCAGAATTTACTACGTGAACAGTCCGACTTTTGCTTCGCTGCACGCGGACGGAGGGCGTTCGTCCGGCGAAGCGAAACTATCCACAGCCGTTCTCGCCTAAGTCTTTGATTTCTTTGAACTGGCCCGTCTTTTGTTGGCACTTTTCCTTCCTATTCAAATGAAGAGAGTTTGACAATCCCCGGAAGTCGTGTTGTAGTGCGTTCCATCCCCCTACCGGTGGCTTGGAGTGGCAATGGCGACGACAGCTCGGTTCATCAAAGCGGCAGACAATACCAGGCCATACAAGAGCCATCGGTATGACTTGTTCGGTCCAAAAATCCAGCGCATGTTGACACTGTACAGCCTGGCGCAGGTCAATACTTGGCTCCTTCTCGAATCAGATCCCTTAGTCCTATCTTACTGCGAACGGCCGGTAATCGTCCCCGATACGAAGCCGAAAGTTGTGGTCGACTTTTGGGCTGGGTACGCGGGGCGTGACGAGCTGTGGTTGATCAATCGCTCTGAGGAACCCGCCGCCGATATCGATGCGACCTTGCCGGCTTTCGCGCAATGGGCCAAAGCAAATAAATTCAAAGTTCGGCAATTACCCCCATCGGAAGCCGTTCAAGGGAAGGTTTACTTTGATAACTGGGGCGCAATCATTCGCGAACTTTCGGCCAACCGGCGATATCTCCAGCCAGCCCTCTTGAAGTCGGTTCGGGAGGTGCTCGAACAGCAACGCCCTATCGGCGCGCTCTGCCGGCTGTTGCCGGAGGAAGACCCTGTGCTAGTCCGAGTGGCGGCCTATGCCATGCTTCACTCTGGCGTGGCTTCCTGCCCCGATATCGCGACCAGAGAGCTGGGGCCAGCGTCGCTCCTGGAGCTGACATGACTGAATTCGTCTTCGGCCAGATGCCAACTAGCAGGTCGACGTTACCGCAGCATCTCGGCCACGGTCGCATCCGCGATGTTCGCGGCTCCATTGCCCTGCGACTGACGGCAAGTCGGCGGGTCGAGCCACGTGTACATGCCGGACGCTTCTATGCCTGAATTCGCCTTCGACAAGTTACGTTTTAATCGGTCCTCGTTTCCGGAACAACTCAGCGACCTCGCAAGCTGGCCGTCAGTCGATATTTCTGCGCTCTCGGAGGCCGACGCGCTTGTCTTCACTTCGCGCCGCGAGGCAATCGCGCTCTACGTCAACGAGCCGCTACTTCCGATGAGGACGATTCTGGCGAAGACTGGCGTTGAACCAAAGACCGTCTACCGGTTGATTGACCGATGCCTCGCAAAGCATAGCGATGGGCGCATCTTCGGGTTTCGCGCGGCAATCCCATATGCGAGGTTAAAGGAGTACGAGCGCGTGCACTCCATCAACCGCGCGCAAGGTTCGCAAGGCGTTGGCCTTTCCGGTGCGTTCGGCCTCCTACTTCAACAATACCCCTCGCTGGGGGAATACTTGTTGATGGAAGCGAAGAAGCGCCACACGCCGATTACAGGCGCCAACGAAGTGCGCAGATCAATCACGCGCATTCACAAGCGCTTCCTCGAGGAGTGCCGCGCCGTAGGGATCAAGCCGAACGAGTATCCGTTGAATCAGGAACTTGGCGGAAAGCGCTCGCTTTCGGACTACTTCCGGCGCTATGACAGCCGCAATTTCGGGGCGGCCGTAAAAAGCAAGAGCGGTGGGCGCGTGCGTCCCGTGGCGCCGGAGAACATGGAGCAAGCACCGCCGGCTACACGCGCTTTCGAAGTCGTGGAGTTCGACGGCCATAAGATTGACCTTCGAGTAACGGTGCGCTACACCGATCCGCTGGGATACGAACATCTGCTCGAACTGACCAGGATTTGGATCCTCGTTGTGCTGGATATCGCCAGCCGCGCGGTTATTGGATACAAGCTTGCATTGTCGAAGGAGTACAACAAAGACGACGTCGCCGGCGCATTCCAGGCCGCACTAACGCCGTTCAGACCGCGCACCTACAAAATTCCAGACCTTGCCATTCGGAAGGAGGGCGGCTACCCGTCGGCTGTCTATCCAGAAACCGCCCATGCATGCTGGGAGTGGTTGCGGTTCGACGGCGCGAAAAGTCATCTCGCAATCGATACGCTGACAAGGCTGACGCAGATCGTCGGCTGCTGGCCCGACAACGGCCCCGCCGGCGAACCGGATGAACGGCCATTCATCGAGCGTTTCTTCGCTGTGATCGCCAAGAATTTCGCACACCGCCTCCCCGGGACAATGGGGAGCGACCCTAAATCTATCGAGAAGGCTCTGAGCGATCCGAAAGGGGACCTTAGTCTGCTGGTGGAACTGGACGAGCTCGAAGACATGATCGAAGTGGCCGTTGGCGACTATAACGGCCATGCACACGATGGCGTTTCCGGGCGCACGCCTCTTGAAGCCATGGGGCAATTGCTGACGCGAAATCAAGGCTTCCTGCGCACGCTGCCGGTGGTAGTACGCCAGAACCTGTGTCTGCTTCAAGAGGCGCGGGTGGTAACGATCGTTGGAAGTGCCCAGTCTGGCGTCCGGCCGCATATCAACTTTCTCGATGCCCGCTACACCAGCAATATCCTCTCCAACAGCGCCGGGCTGATCGGAACAAAAATACGCATCTACTTTGATGTTCGCGACATCCGAACGGTCAAGGCGTTTTTCGAGGACGGCGCCGAACTAGGCGTGCTGATGGCTGCGGCGCCCTGGTGCTACACCCCTCATTCCCTGCGCGTGCGACGTGAGATTACGCGACTCAGGCGGCTCGGAAAACTGAGATACAAGGATGGCGACGATGCCGTAGAGGCATGGGAAAAATATAAGTGGTCATTGGCGAAGAAAAACAAACGAGCTGCCACTGACCTGGCCAAGGCGCAAACCGAAAACAAGCAACTGCCGCCAAAGCTGCCCGTACCTGCGCCATCGCTACCGTCACCGCTTGTGCCGGCCACCACCGCGCCCACCGACGACGCCGCAGGTACGCCTGCTCCTTCGGGCAGCACCAACACCAACACTACGCCCGCTCAACCGCCCCAAGCGCGCGCGTTAAAAATAAAACGCACCATCACTTTCTAACGTAGAGGGGAACTCCATGGCTGTCACCTACAACCGCCCAGTACCGTTCGACAGCCATCCGGTGGTCGAACAGACGTACATCGTTCCGACGCCCTCCATCGAAGAAATGTATCTGCGCGTCAAAAAGCTGATTCGGCTGCGAATCCCCGGTGGCATCATGTTCGCCCACCCCCGCTTTGGCAAGACATACGGCATACGCTATGTGATGAGTGTCCTCAAGGAGGACTTTCCAAAGGCCGTTATGCTCAGTTTCGGGTGCCAGATGAAGAAGAATCACTCCGAAGACGCTTTCTTTTCGACGCTGCTCGCCGCTGCGGGCCACCCCGGCGCGCTGACAGGAAATATAACCAAAAAGCGATCAAAGCTCACCGATAAAATCATGGAACTGGTGGACCATTCGGGTCTTAAATGGCTGGTGATGTTCGCCGATGAGGCCCAGCGCCTCGATATCATCGAATACGAGTGGTTGCGCGACGTACACGACGAACTTGAGCGTCGCGGCGTGCGCATGATCACGCTGCTCATTGGCCAACCGAGCCTGCTCAACCAGAAGAGCGCGTTCCGCATTGGCGGACAGACCCAGATCGTTTCGCGTTTCATGATTGACGAGATGCAGTTTCGGGGACTGCTCACAGCCGATGATCTTGCCACCTGCCTGGCCGGTTACGATGATGCCTATTTCCCCGCCAAATCCGACTGGTGCTATACACGATTTTTCCTTCCTGCCGCCTACAGCACAGGATTTCGACTAGCCAATCAGGCCGCAGTCTTGTGGGAAGTTTTCATGGAGGCCCATGAAAACGCGCGCTTCAAGCATGATACCGAGATTCCGATGCAGTACTTCTCCCGCACTGTCGAAATCGCTCTGCTGGAGAACTACCAGCATGACGATTATGAATTTGTCCTGACGCCGGCGATGTGGCGTAGTGCGGTTGCGGACTGCAACTTCGTATCGGCCCAGGAAGAGCTGCGCATGGCCATGCTCGACGAGTGAAAAAAACATGAAGCGAGCCAGAATCGTTGTCGAGACACCGTACGTCATCCCAAGTGCCTGGTGCTGGCGGGACGACTGGAACACGGGCTACGACTCCCCTTATGGCTTGTTTTCAAAATTTGCAAGGCTCAACGCCATGGGCGCGCGCGAACTGGCAGAGGTCTTTATTGATCGGGACTGCGGCAAACGCGGCTCCATCGTGCGGTTCCCGAAGGTTGACTTGCGTTCGAGCGCGCTGTTCGACAAGGCGGCATTCGCCAAGCATTTGCGCCTGGACCCTAATGCAATTGAGCATGCATTCGTCGTCGAACGACTGGTAAACCGGCGGCGCCGCTCCAGTGACGTCTTGCGCTGGTGCGCGAGGTGCGCCCGCTACGGATTTCACTCAGCCACGTATCAACTTGATTTGATCAGCGCCTGTCCCGTTCACAGCCTTGCGCTGCGCTCGCGCTGCCCGCGCTGCCGTTCTGAGATCCCTTACATTCTTACTCACGCCGTGTTCGCCGAACCGTTCTGCTGCCCGTCGTGTTCCTTCGACCTTGCTCCCAGTCTGCGCGAGGTGCGCCCGCCCTCGCTCAAGCTGCGCGGGAAGGAGGAGGGGTGGATTGACAACTTGGTGAGCCTCTTCGTCGCCGAGGACGAGATGGTACCAGTGAGGCTGGAACTGAACCGCAAGCGCAAGTTTCTCGGCATCGGGGAGTTCGCGATATCGCACGCGGACTGGCGCCGCCTCGAGTCCGAATATACCGGTTTTGTTCGGCAAGTGGTCGGGGTGCTCGAGGCCGAGCGCCCGGGCGTCCAGCTGGTGCTCCCTTTGGGGCCGCTCTCGGTGTCAACCAAGCGCTTTAGCGGGAAGACCAAGCTAATCCAGGTGAAAAGTGTCAGGCGTTACAAGTCAGACGACGTTCCGATCGATCAAAAAACGTCGGCGCAAGTAAAGCGTGCGTGGGATGGCAAGATGCGGGCAAGCTACGCCGTCTATAGCGGCGTCAGGCGTTCCCTGTGGCGCCATGTCGTGCATGATCACCAAACGTGCATCACAAGCGCGGCGGCGCATTTCTGGTGGAACATGGACGGCGAGTCAACCGCAGCATTTTGCCCGGTTGCCGAAGCATTTATCCGGTGGCGCATGCACTGGGAATCCTGCGGAACGCCCCGCTACTTATTTGCTCCCATGCGAAAAGACCCCATGGGGCTCGGCGCATGGCTGGGCGCCGAGGCCCCGATCTGCCCTCCCGGGTGGACCACGGACTCGGAGCAGTGGGTGTCGGATCACGTTCTTGGAAGCCACTGTCTGGGCAGTTTCTGGGAGTTTCTCGAAAAAGCGATCGCCAACGCGAAACGCAACAAGATCGCCTGGAGCAAGCATTCCCATACGGGGCGCTACACTTCTTATTGGGCGGTGACCGGCCGTGACACGAGAGCGTGCCCGGTCCGCATTTACGAGCAGGTGCGGCCCCCGTCCGCTCTCGCCGCGGTGCTTGCCAACCTTTCCCATAACGATCAACACCGAAAAGATCATCAGTCTCTTCTCGCGGCGATTGTTCGATAAGTTCAAGATCGTCGTTCGGCGTAAAAGCCAAATTTTCGGCCCCGGGAAGTGAGCTGCCGGAGCGGGGCCGGTAACCCAGTGCAACCGCTCACATTGCTCGGCTCTGCTCGTCCTTATCCCATATTAGTTTGGTCGGCAGCTGTTTCATGAGAATTGACCTGGGTTATCGGATGAGAAGTGCGGTGGGGCGAAAGGCAAACAACGGAAATCGGCAATCATGTCAACCACCGCATGGATCGGCGGGCCACGATCTCAAACCGGCCATTATGGCCTAAGAAGTTCGAACGTCTCTACGCTAAGCGCTATTGCAATTTTCTCCACATTATCTAGGGAAATATTGCGTACTTCGCGCTCGACGTGAGCAATGAAGGTCCGGTGGAGATTAGCTTCAAACGCCAGCATCTCTTGTGTCCAATTTCGTTCCGCTCGCAACCGTACTAAGTTTTTCGCCAAAAGTGCGCGAGCGCGCGGCCGATCTAGCGTTGTTGAGCTTGTGCCTATCTTTACCATAACCACAAGTTTCAGCGGAGAGAGCTTTTAAGTCAGCCGCGTTTGAGTCACAATGTCGAGTATTTTTCGCTGCCCGCTGCCCGCTGCCCGCTGCCCGCCGCCAGACGCGATAATGAGCGCGCCAACGGCAATTCATTCTCTTCGGTGGGCATCGGACGTCGCACAGCAAGCCGCCGTTCGCCCCCTACAATCACGACTCGCTCATACCATGTCATTTACAAAAATCAGCGAACTCACCGCCACCGAGTTTATCGGCCTTGCGTTCGCCCAGTTTGGCCACCGCAGGTATACCATCGCCGTCCTTACACACTATCTTTCTTCAATCCTTGCCGATTCTTTCAAGGTAGGGCACGTAAAGGATGTCGAAGGTCTGAACCGGATTGCCTTGGAGAACGGACTTGTCCGCATGTCGGAGGGGAGGAACGGTGGGGTTGGGTTTGAGGTCACCGAGCAGGGTGTAGAGGACGCTGCGGAAATCGAACTTCCCCGCAGCAAGTTCGAGCAGCATGCAGTAATGCATGAAGAGCGAAGCCGTGAGGCAAACGCCAACGCTGGACCAGTGTTCGATGCGTTGCTCCGCGCCGCTCCGGAGAAGGACGTGCACGGTCGGGCCTTCATCGAAAAAGTTTTAAAACATTGGCTGACACACGGCTGGCTATCAAGCAGACAGGTGGGAGCAATCGCACGGATTGGTGCGCGGTACGGCCAATTTATCCAAGAGCGGCACTATATTGGAAACGCCCTGGAAGTGTGGACCACCCCGTATGTTCAAAAGCTAAATGAGCAGCGGGCAGCTGATCAGGCCGCCTATCATGCGCGGATCCTTGTGGAGCGTGAGCGAAAGGCAGAGGAGGAGCGAACAAAGATGGCAGTTCGGGACGAGAATCGCAGGGCTCGAGCCGCCATCATGGAAATCGAAATGGCCGGCGGCTTGGCCGAGCTAGATGCTTTGGTATCCGCCGTATTTCCGAATGCCAACGGCAAGAAGGCCGCGAAGGCATTGGCATTTGTCGGAAGTGGCTCGAAAGAACTTCGAGCTTGCACCGCTATGGTGGCTTTTTGTCAGCCGCCTTCATCGGTGTGGAAACCGTCTGGGAATAGGCAGCAACCTGACGCCCAATCCGATGTGTGGAAGACGCTTGTCGCGCATGAATCATGCCGGGCAATCATTGAGCGCCATGAACGCGCAGGCATCTTAGCGAAACCCGGCATCGGTGCTGCAGACGGCAGCGAACAACAAGAGCTGACAAGTGTATGAAAACAGAAATTGACGAGAGCATAGATTTAGCGATAGTCCCGTCGTGCAAACACGAGCATGTGACATGGAACACTCGACTGCCCGTTTTGGAGCAAGCGGAAATTATGGGGGCTCTACGAGCGGCCGGGTTGCCGCTTGCATATATGGAGGCCAGTGAAGGGGAGAGTCCTCGGAGTGAGATAGTTTGTGTCGCGGAAGTGCGTGAAGAGGTGGTCCACGCGCTGGTGGCCACGCCTTCGGGGCTAGTCTATCGTTTCCAGCCAGCGCCGTTCGAACTCACATTTTGGGCTTTCGCCGCGCGCCATTATTATTGGGTTACGTTTTCATTGGCCGATCGGGCGCACGTCAGTACCCTGACCGGTGTTCCCGTAAAAACGATGAAGGGCCGGACGTTCTCGCGTTGTAGCTCAGGCTTGAGCAATGTCCCGCTTAACGCACTTTTAGCCGAGCTGAACGCGGCAACACCAACTTTGCCACGCCTTGTGGACCGGTATATGGATTCAGACCACATCGTTCGAACAAAAAGCCTGATCGGTGAGACCCCCGGCAACGCAGGTAGATCCGCCGTCGGTTGATTAGTCAAGAATTATACCCAGCCAATAATTCACAATAATTCTATCGAAGCCTCGTTATTGCGTTGCTTGCCCGTCACGTTAGCGCGTGAACGCGACTTTTTTTAGACAAAAGAGCATGACGCCTCCCGGACAATCCGACGAAACATTATTTAATAATAAATATTGATATACTATTGCTGCGATCCTATGGGGCCGAATAAGTTCACGACAAAGGCATTATGAGCGCACTACTGACCGAAAGAATCGCAACGGCTCTCGCGCAGTTTGCCAGCGGAACCCGGTTATACGCACTGCGCGTGGGTGACCGCCCCGACGGAAGCGATTCGGTCGAGTTCCTGGTGGAAGCTTTCGCCGCCGACGACGCCGTGCAAGGCATCGGCGGGCGCGACGTGATCGTGGTCTCCACCGATGCCCACATAGCGCTGGTACCCTTATTGGGTCAGCCGGCCAGCCTGGAAGTGAGCTTGGCCGACGGTACCCGCACCAGCTTCGCCGGCGACATCAGCGAAGTGGCCATGTTGGGCAGCGAAGGCGGTCTGGCGCGCTACCGCCTGCGCCTGTCGCCCTGGATGTGGCGCTTGAGCCAGGTGCGCAACAGCCGCGTCTGGCAAGACAAGACCGTGATCGAGATTGTCGAAGACGTGTTCGCGCCGTACGGCGCCGTGGTTAAGTGGCGCTGGAGCGACGAGACCGGCCCGTTCATGGCGATTGGCATCCAGACAGCAACGGGCCGCGTCGAACAGCTCCACCCGAAGCGCCTTGAGCGTTTCGGCGTTGATGCGTTCTTCCATCGTGCCGTTCGCGCTGGCGGGAGGCCTGTGGCTGCTGTGGCTGCTTGGGCATAACGTTTCGGTGGCCAGCGAAGTCGGCATCATTGCGCTAGCCGAGGTGTCGGCCGAGTTCGGTGTGGTCATTGGCGCGGGAACCAAGTCCGAGGTTAGGCAGCTGCTTGCTGCCCCGATGCTGGGCGGCATGATCAGGGCGTCGTTGCTGTCAATGTCCCTGGTGCCGGCGGTGTACATGATGTTGTTCCGGGCGCGCCTGCACATGCGGTCGTCCTAACCTGCTAACCAACCCCGGTAGCATTCAGAATCGGATCGGGCGTTTTCACTGTTGGCAGTACGTGACAAGGTGCCGGTGCGATGCCGGCCAGGTAACCGCCATTATCGCCAGCACTTACGGTAGGGAGGCTGTGCGGATTTTCGGTGCCTTGATAACAGGCACGTGACTGGCACATTACTTTCTTGTTATTTATGCGGTTTTAGCCGTACTGCCATGCATTACCAATGATCACGCGCTTGCGAAGCGTTATTATTGGCATCTCACTCCGAAGGCACTTTTTATGCGCTGGCTCGTGACTTTAATTCATGGGCAAGACAAGTTTCAGCTTTAGCGCCGTACGGTTACGAATACACGCTGGCTTGCTTTAAAAGTTTGCAGCGGCCCGACGTTACTTTAATGGGAAGTTTCAAAATACGACCTATTACACGGACAAACAAGAAGGGAATTACTGTGAATACGAAGAATTTCGTTCTCATCCTCAGCCTGGCAATCGGTAGCGTGGCAACTAGCTTGGCGTACGCCCACGCCAAAGTGGAAACCGCCGAACCGAAGGCCGACAGCGAACTGAGCCAGCCGCCGAAAGAGATCAGGCTTCATTTCAGCGATACGCTGGAACCTGCCTTTACCAAAATTGTCTTGTTCGATGCTAAAAACGTCGCGATCAAACTGCCGAAAGCGGTTGTCGATAAAGCCGACGCCAAGACGGTGTCGGCCCAGCTTCCAATGCTTCGCGCCGGACAGTACCTGGTCCGCTGGTCAACCATGACCCGCGACAGCCACAAGGTGAAGGGGGAATACCGCTTCAAGGTCAAATAGCATGGTCCTCGACGTGCAACTGGCGATCTACAGTTCCACCGTCGTGCTCAATCTGGCGTTGGCAGTGGCCGTCGGCGCTGCCATGGCGGCGATGTGGCTCGCTAGCGGCGCGACCCCCTGGTCTTTGGCGCAGCTTCGCCGCGCGCGTCCGGTCCGCATCGGTGCGGCCATGGCCGCCCTCGCGGCTATGGGTTCGCTGCTACCGTTCGTTTCCGCTTTCATGGCCGAAGTGCCCGTCGCTGAGGCCGGGGATGCGATGGGCGCGATGCTTACCGATAGCCATTTTGGGCTGGCATGGAGAGTAGGCATGGGAGCGCTGCTGGCAGCTGCGCTGGCGGCGGCCGTTCCGGTATCCGGCCAGCGGCTGCGCAACTTGGCGCTAGTGAACCTGCTTGTCCTGGCCGTGGCGCTCTACTCGCGCAGCATGGTGAGCCATGCTGCGGCGGACGGGGATCTGAGCGTGGCCATCGTCCTGGACTGGATGCATTTATGTCTGATCAGCGTCTGGGTGGGCGAAGTATTCATCGCCGGTTTTGTTACCCTGAACGGCATGGTTCCAGATTACGCGGCCGGGCGTGCGGAGGCTGCGCGCTACGTCGAGCACCTGTCGTCGTCGGCCACGTTCGCGCTGGGCGGCATCTTCGCCACGGGTCTGTTCAGCGCTTGGCATAACCTTGGCGGTATCGCGGGCCTAGCCGGCAATGTCTATGGCAGCGTACTGCTGTTCAAACTTGCGCTGGTGGTGCTTGCAGCTTTGCTGGGAGGTTTCAACCGCTTCATCGTGATGCCGTCGCTGCTTGCCAGCTTGCGCGAGCCGAACGCCGGCGCGCCCGAGGCGCTGCGGCGCTTCAGGCTCATCTTGCGTATTGAAGCGCCTGTGTTGCTCGCCGTCCTGGTTGCCGCTGCCATTTTGAGCGCGACACCGCCGCCCACTGCTGCTTAGCGATTTATTACAGCCCGAAACCGAATGAGAGGAAAAATGCAATGAGGAACAACTTTGTACTGTCAGTCTTGCTCGCCGTGGCATCCATGCAGGCCTTGGCGGCGCCCGCACCTGCGGCCGTTGACGCCAACGCCTCGCTGGCCGCATTCCATGCTGCGCTGGCAAGGGGTGACAAAGAGGCCGCTCTCGCCCTTCTCGCGCCGAAGGTAGCAATTTACGAGTCCGGCTACGTTGAAGCGTCGCGCGAAAGGTATGCACACCATCACCTGGGCGGCGACATTGCATTTGCAAAGACGTCGACACGCAAGGTGCTCAGGCATTCCGAAAAAATGGAAGGCAATACCGCGATCATCTGGGAGGAAACGGAAACGACCGGCACCGCCGGTGGCAAGCCTGTCCATTCCTTCGGGACGGAAACAGCCGTCTTGGAAAAGACCGGGGACCGATGGGTGATCACGCACGTACATTGGTCGTCGCGCATGGCTAAATAATCTTCCGACGGGTGAATCCATTGCATTCAAACGGTCCAAATGGTGGAGCCGTCATCCGCTGTTGCAGGTCGTTCTTAGGAGAAATGTATGGATAGCACATTGCACGAAAAACACCACCATGGCGCGGCGCCGGAGCCGACGCCGACGCCGACGCCCATGCTGCGCGACCCTGTATGCGGCATGGCGGTTTCGGCTAACCCTGAAAAGCACGTCCAACATGATGGGCGCGACTACTATTTCTGCAGCACAGGGTGCCGGGACAAATTTCGCGCCGGTCCCGCCGCCTACATGCACCCCCGGGCGGAAGAACCGGCGCCGCCGGTAGCGCCGGGCACCGTTTATACCTGCCCGATGCACCCGGAGATACGCCGCCCGGCTCCGGGCAATTGTCCAATCTGCGGCATGGGACTCGAGCCGCTGATGCCATCGCTTGACGAGGAGGAGAATCCTGAGTTGCGCGACTTCCGACAGCGCTTCTGGTGGACGCTGCCCCTGTCGATCGCCGTATTCGCCCTGGCGATGTTTGGTCACATGCTGTTTCCGGGAGGCCTGCCATACCAGAACTTGATCGAGCTGGCCCTGAGTACGCCGGTGGTGCTGTGGGCCGGATGGCCATTTTTCGTGCGTTTCGCGCAGTCGGTGCGCAATCGCAGTCCGAACATGTGGACCTTGATTGGTTCGGGCGTGGGGGCCGCGTATGGCTACAGCATCATCGCCACATTTTCCCCGGAACTTTTTCCTGCAACCTTCGCCACCCATGCCGGTAGGGTCGGCGTGTATTACGAAGCGGCCGCGGTCATTGTGTCGCTCACGCTGCTGGGCCAGATCCTGGAACTGCGCGCCCGTTCGCAAACTTCGGCCGCGATCAAGTTGCTGATGGGCCTCGCACCGAAGACCGCGCGCTGGATCCTGCCGGACGGCAGTGAACAGGATGTCCCGCTGGCGCATATTCATATCGGCGACGCCCTGCGCGTGCGGCCGGGCGAAAAAGTGCCGGTTGACGGAACGGTCACGGAAGGGCAGAGCGCGGTCGACGAGTCGATGCTGACCGGCGAGCCGATGCCGGTAACGAAGCGCCCGGGAGACAAGGTGATCGGGGCCACGCTCAACACCAGCGGCAGCCTCGTTGTGCGCGCCGACAAGGTCGGCTCACAGACCATGCTGTCCCAGATTGTCCAGATGGTCGCCCAAGCGCAGCGCTCGCGTGCGCCCATGCAGCGGCTCGCTGACGTCGTGGCGGGTTACTTCGTCATGGTGGTGATCGCCATCGCCGTCCTGACGTTGCTCGCATGGGGCGTGTTTGGGCCGCAGCCGAGCTGGGTATACGGCTTCGTCAATGCGGTAGCGGTCCTGATTATTGCCTGCCCGTGCGCGCTGGGACTGGCGACGCCCATGTCCATCATGGCCGCGACGGGCAGGGCGGCAACGCAGGGCATCTTGTTTCGCGATGCCGCCGCGATCGAGGGCTTGCGCAAGGTCGATACGCTGATCGTCGACAAGACCGGCACGCTGACCGAAGGCCGGCCCGTATTCGACCGCGTCGTCGCCATGCCCGGCTTTACCGACGACTATGTGGTGCGCATGGCGGCCAGCATCGATCAGGGCAGCGAACACCCGCTGGCGCGGGCCATCGTCGACCAGGCGGTAAAAAACGAGCTTGCGCTCGAAAAACCGACGAGCTTCGAGTCGTCCAGCGGCATCGGCGTGCGCGGCGAGCTTGGCGGCCGGCACATCGCACTTGGCAACACCGCCTTGATGGACGAGGAAAAAATCGACTGGTCAAGCCTGGCGACGCGGGCCGAAGAACTGCGCGGGCAAGGCGCCAGCGTTATGTATCTGGCGGCGGATCGCCAGCTGGTGGGTATCATCGCCGTTTCCGATCCGATCAAGGCGAGCAGCTTGGCAGCCCTGGACGCCCTGCGCCACGCGGGTCTGACGGTGATCATGGCCACTGGCGACGGCGAAACGACTGCGAAAGCTGTCGCCGGGCGCCTCGGCATTACAGAGGTGTATGGTGAGGTCAAGCCGCGTGACAAGCTCGCCCTCGTCGAGCGGCTGCAGAGGGCCGGTAAAGTTGTGGCGATGGCCGGCGACGGCATCAACGACGCACCGGCGCTGGCGAAGGCCGATGTCGGCATCGCCATGGGCACCGGCACCGACGTGGCGATCAACTCCGCCCACCTGACGCTGGTAAAAGGGGACTTGCTGGCGATCGCACGGGCCCGTACCCTGTCCCTCGACACGGTTCGCAACATGCGCCAGAACCTCGGGTTTGCCTTCATTTACAACGCGTTGGGAATTCCGCTTGCCGCCGGTCTGCTTTATCCTTTTACCGGGCAACTGCTGTCGCCGCTGATCGCCGCGCTGGCAATGAGCCTGAGCTCGGTGTCCGTAATCACCAATGCACTGCGCCTGCGCCGGTCGGCAGGATGATGTTGCTGAGGAAATCGGCTTGTACAAAACTGTAGGAGGTAAATGTGAATGAAGAGCGCTACGCACTGCCAGCGACGGCCTGCGTGACCGTGACACAAGAAGCGGGGATGTCGGCGGAAGAGAGCATGAATTCAGGATGCTTTTGCATCAGCCTGGATCAGGTGGCGCTACGCGCGGCGCTGGAAGAACAACTTGGTTCGCCCGACCTGGTGGCGATGGTCGAGGAGCGCTGCCCATTCCTGTTCTCCGCCATGCCGGTGTTTGTATCAGAAGGCCAAAGGGAGATGATGGAAGCTGCAGTCCATGCGCTCGAGTCTGTCATTGCAATGCCCGCCTATCGCGAGCGGATATTTGCGACGGCCCTCCCAATCGCCCGCCATGATCCCGGCGGTGCGCGCGGCGTTTTTTTCGGGTACGACTTTCACCTGGCCGGCGATCGGATCGGCCTGATCGAGATCAACACGAACGCAGGAGGTGCGATGCTGAGCGCCGTGATGGCGCGGGCGCACCGGTCGTGCGCGAGCAGCCTTGGCCAGCTGGCCGACGCGGCGGTTTCGGGGCCGAAATTTGAAGCGGCCATCCTGGAGATGTTTCTGGCCGAATGGGGCCGGGGCCGGCGCGGCCGGCAATTGCAAACGATCGCGATCGTCGACGTTTCTCCGGAGGGGCAATACCTTTACCCGGAATTTATCCTGTTCCAACAGCTCTTCGAACGACACGGCGTGCGCGCCGTGATCGCGGCCCCCTCGGCGTTGACTTTTCGGGACGGAACGTTATGGCACGCGGGGTCGCCCATCGATATGGTCTACAACCGTCTCACCGATTTCATGCTCGACGATCCGCAATCGAGCGCATTGCGCGAGGCGTATCTGGAGGACGCGATCGTTTTGACGCCTAATCCGCAGGCCCATGCGTTGTACGCCGACAAACGCAACCTCGCAATTTTGAGCAACCGCGGAGCGCTGACAGAGATGGGCGTTCCCTTGCAGATCCAGCAAATCCTGCTGGATGTGTTGTTGCCCACCGAAATAGTCCACGCGACCGACGCCGACCGTCTCTGGCAAAACCGGCGGCAGCTATTTTTCAAACCGACCTCCGGATTCGGCGGGCGTGCCGCCTATCGCGGGGACAAGCTGACCAAGCGCGTTTGGCAGGAAATTCTGGAGGGCGAGTATGTTGCGCAACAGGTCATGGCGCCGGGCGAGCGTGTACGCGGCAACAGGCAAGCTCCGGAAAGGCTCAAGTTCGATCTCAGACTATATACGTACGTCGGGCATATCCAGTGGACTGCCGCGCGGGTATACCAAGGCCAGACGACGAATTTCCGCACGCCCGGCGGCGGGTTTGCTCCCGTTTATCCGTCCCCCGATCTGGCGGCACCTTGCAGTAGCGATTGCTAGGCCGGCAAGGGAATCGATCCTAAAGTGCAACCAGTCGCGCGGGCGACTCCATGCCGACTAGTCACCGCGCGCCTTCGCTGGCTTTGCCATCCTTACAAGCTTGACGCATTCGAGTACGGCCAGTGGAATGGCACCGATTGCCAGCAATATCAGACAGTCCTGCAACGGCACAAATTGCGTCTTGAGCAGGCGAGCTAGCACCTCGTTGTGGTGACTCCAGACCTGCAGCCAGAAGGTCAGGAAGACAACACCAACAAGCATCAAATTCGTCTTTAGCGAAATGCGCCAGACCGGCAGCGTTTCGCTGCGCGCGCCAAAGGAACGCAACAGCTCTGCGAACACGAGCACGGCGAAAGCGTAGGTGCGCGCCATTTCCACACTGCTGATGCGCAGCATGTACAGATACACCGCCAGCGCAACGCCGGCAGTGAGCAACCCGGTCACCAGCATCATCACGACGAAACTGCGGTCCGTCATGCGTGCGGCGCGCGCACGGGGAGGGCGCTCCATCACTGACCCTTCGATGGGGTCGGTCGCCAGGCACAGCGCGGGCAGGCCATCGGTGACGAGGTTAATCCAGAGCAGGTGGATCGGCAGCAGCGGGGCTGGCAGCGCCGCAGCGACGCACGCGGTCATCAACAGAAGTTCGCCGGTATTGCCCGCCAGCAGATACTGCAGCGTTTTGCGAATGTTGGCGTACACCCCGCGGCCTTCTTCGACGGCAGCCACGATCGAGGCGAAATTGTCGTCGGTGACGATCATGTCCGCAGCTTGCTTGGTGACCTCGGTTCCCGCCTTGCCCATTGCAATTCCGATATCGGCGCCTTGGATTGCCGGCGCGTCGTTCACGCCGTCTCCCGTCATCGCCACCACGGCGCCATTGGCCTTCCAGGCGCCGACGATGCGCAACTTGTGGGCAGCGCTCACGCGGGCGTACACCGCGATGCGCGGCGCCTGTCGGCGCAGTTCCGCTTCATCGAACCGGTCCAGGTCCGCTCCCGCGACCGCTAGGTCGCTCGGGTCAGCGATACCGAGCTCGCGCGCGATCGCCATCGCTGTGTGTGGATGGTCGCCGGTGATCATTACCACCCGAATACCGGCGGCGCGACAGCGCGCCACCGCATCTTTGGCCTCCTGCCTTGGCGGGTCGTACATGCCTGTGAGCCCGACGAACACAAGGTCGGCCTCGACCTTGGCGCCGTCCAGATCGGCAGGCGCTGCGAACGCGAGGTCGCGCCAGGCGGACCCGAGTACGCGTAGCCCTTGCCCGGCCAGCGTCGCATTTTCCGCTTCAATCTGCTCGCGGTCGGCGTCGGTCATCGCACGCACTCCGCTTCGAACTAGAATGTTCGTGCACAAGGCCAGCAGCACATCGGGCGCGCCGTTTGTATAGGCGCGCAAGGATCCGTCGGATTGGGTACGAATGACCGTGCTTCGCTTTCGGTCAGAATCGAAGGGAATTTCATGGTACTTGGGAGTGGCCTGTTCAATGACAGCGCGATCGGCGCCAGCCTTGGCACCTGCGCAGAGAAGAGCGCTCTCGGTTGGATCGCCTATGACCTGCCACTGACCGTCCTCGCTGCTCAGTTGAGCGTTATTGCAACCCAACAGTACCGTCCCTAGAGCCAGCAGCAGCGCCGGCTGCTTCTCTGCCTTTTCGGTTTCAACTTCAACCGTGCCTTCGGGGCCGTAGCCGTCTCCGGTCACTTGGTAGCGCTGCCCAGCCACGTATAAAGCGCGTACCGTCATCTGGCCGGCTGTCAGCGTGCCCGTTTTGTCGGTGCAGATCACGGTGGTTGAACCGAGCGTTTCGACCGCCGGCAGCCTGCGCACCAACGCGCGCCGGCGCGACATCCGCAGCACTCCCAGCGAAAGTGCAACTGTGACGACGGCGGGCAAGCCTTCCGGAACGGCGGCCACGGCCAAGCTGATGGCGGACATCGTCAATTCTAGCAAGGCGGTCCCGCGAAGCATCCCGAGCAGGAACAGCAAGCCGACCATTCCCAGGGCGGCCCAGACCAGGATCCGTCCGACCGCGTCCAGCTGGCGTTGCAAAGGCGTCGCCTCATTGCCTGCGTTTTCTTTCAACAGGACCGCGATTTGTCCCAGCTCGGTCGACATGCCTGTCGACACAACCACCGCCAGGCCAGTGCCGGCCACCACCATCGTGCCGGTAAACACCATGTTGCTGCGGTCGCCAAGCGGTACGTCGGCCTGCGCCAGCGCCACGCTCAGCTTTGCCACACCCTCGGACTCCCCTGTGAGCGCAGATTCCACGCACTTCAGGCTGGCCGCCGACAGCAGCCGGGCGTCCGCAGCGACCAGATCGCCCGCCTCGAGCGCCAGCAAGTCGCCGGCGACGACGTCCTGCCCCGGAATCGCCACCAGGGCGCCATCCCGCCAAACCTTGGCCATAGGCGCGAGCATCTTCTTAAGCGCCGCGATCGATTTCTCGGCGCTGTACTCCTGGTAAAAGCCGATGGCGGCGTTCAGGATCACAATAGCAAGAATGGCGAGCGCATCCACCAGCTCCCCGATCAAGCCCGAGATGACGCCGGCGGCAATGAGGATCCAGATGATGACGCTTTTAAACTGCTCCAGCAACAGGCGAAAGGGGCTGATACGCGTGTCTTCGCGCAGCTGGTTCGGGCCGTCCCGGCCCAAGCGTTCGGCTGCGGCCGCCGCACTCAAGCCTGCCTCGGAGGACCCGTAATGTTCCAGTGCCGCTGCGGCGGGCAAGCTGTGCCATGCTGCATCACTCGGCTTCATGCTGGAACTTCTGTCGTCATTGTCCGCCGCGCCCGGTGCCATTTCCATTCTTCGACGGCGCAGAACAGGCAGGGCGCGATGTAAATTGTCACCAGCAGGCTGACCACCATGCCCCCCACCGAAGGGATGGCCATCGGCTGCATGATGTCGGCGCCGCGGCCAGTAGCCCAGAAGATGGGCAGCAGCCCGAAGATAGTGGTGGCGATCGTCATCAACGACGGCCGAATGCGTTTCAGGCCGGCTTCGACGACCGCATCGCGCATTTCCTGAACCGATGCGAAGTTCGCCTTGTCGAAACGGTTTTCAAGGTGGGTCGACATGATCACGCCATCGTCGTCGACCACGCCGAACAGGACCAGGAACCCCACCCACACCGCGATCGACAGGTTGACGCCCCACAATGCCAGCATGATGAATCCGCCCGATGCCGAGACCATGATGCCGAAGAAGATCACCGGCGCGATCCACCAGCGCTTAAATCCAAGATAGAGCATGACGAACATGATCAGCAGGCACAGCGGCACGAGAATGCGCATGCGCTCGGTCGCCCGGACCTGGTTTTCGAACTGTCCGCTCCATTCCCAGTAATAGCCGGGCGGTAGCTTGAGGCGCCCGTCGCGCAGGGCCGCCTGCAGCAGTATTTCGGCGTCCTCCACCACGCTGACTTCGTCGCGGTCGCGCGTGTTCATCGTCACGTAGCCCACCAGCAGCCCGCGTTCGCCCTTGATTTCCTGCGCGCCGAGCACGCTCTTGATCGTGAGCACCTGGCCTAACGGGATATGAGCGCCCGACGAGGTCGGCACCAGGATTTTTTCCAGTTCAGGCAAGTCTTCGCGCAACTCGCGCAAATAGCGGACCCGGATCGGGTAGCGCTCGCGGCCTTCGACCGATTCCATGATATTCATGCCGCCAATGGCAATTTCAATGACGTCCTGGACGTCGCGGATATTGACGCCGTAGCGTGCGATTCGGTCGCGGTCGATCTCGAACTCGAGGTAAGGCTTGCCGATGATGCGGTCTGCGACGATATCGGTCGCGCCCGGCACCTGGGCCAGCAGCTTTTCAATGTCCAGACCGATGCGGCCGATTTCCTTGAGGTCGCCGCCGTAGATTTTTACGCCCATCATCGCCCGAAAGCCCGTCTGCAGCATGATCAGGCGGGTCTGGATCGGCTGCAGGAATGTCGGTAGCACGCCCGGCATGGCCGTTTTTTCCTGCAGCTCCGTGAGGATCTCGCCTTTCGTGATGGCGCGCTGCTCTGGCCAGATCCATGCAAGCGGCGCCTTCAGGGGCGCAGGCCAGCCGCTGAACCAGCGCTCCACCGGCAACTGGCGCCATTTCGCCTCCGGTTTCAGGATAATCATGCTCTCCATCATGCCGATGGGGGCCGGGTCGAGCGCGGACTCGGCCCTACCCAGCTTGCCCACGACCGATTCCACTTCCGGCACGCTGGCTATGGCAAGATCCTGACGCGCGCTCACTTCCAGCGCCGGCCCCAGGCCCGCTTGCGGCAACAGCGAGGGCATGTAGAGAAAGGCACCCTCGTCGAGCGGCGGCATGAATTCGCGGCCAATTCCCGTCATTACCCGGCGATCGGCTACTACGACGATGCCGCGCTGCGCTTCGAACGCCTGCTCGTGCGGCGATTGGCGACGCCAGAGCATGCGGCTGGTGTCGACGCCGGCTTGACGGATCGTCTGCCAACGCAGCTGACCAAATTCGACCACGGGTGCGTCTTTGCTGCCAGCAACGCCGTTGACCGCCCATCCGAGTGGCGCCAGGATGACCCCGGCCCCCAGCCAGATGCTCATGCCGACCGCCAGGATCACCACCGGCACTGCAAGGAATGTCTTTTTGTGTGCGAGGATTGCGCGCAGCACCGGCGTATAGACACTGGCGATAGCACGCGATACCGGACTTTGCTCGAGCGGCAAGAAGCGCTCGCGCGTCATACGCACCAGGGCCAGCATGACGATCACACCCGCTACTAGCGACATCGGCCAGCCGCTGTAGTGGCTGCCGGGCATGCTCCACATGAACAGCGCGTGGACTGCAAACATGCTGCCAACGCCGATCACCGCGGCGCCAACCCAGATTCTGCGTCGCGCCCACGTCACGGGCCGAAACAGGAAGTAGCACACCACCGGCACCACGGTCAGCGCCAGGATGACGGCGGCACCGATGGCGAATGTCTTGGTGTAGGCAAGGGGTTGGAACAGCAAGCCTTCCTGGCCTGTCAGGAAGAACACCGGGATGAAAGACACCAGCGTATTGGAAACGGCGGTAAAGATTGCGCCGCCCACTTCGCTGGCACCCTCGTAAATCTTTTGGAAGTGACTCTTTTCCTTGTCACCGCTGGCGACGTGCCGGTAGATATTTTCAGTCATGATGATGCCCATGTCGCCCACATCGCCGATCGCAATTGCAAGGCCTGCCAGCGACATGATGTTGGCGTCGACACCGAAGCCGTACATCAGAATGAAGCATAGGGCCACCGACAAGGGGAGCGTAAGCACCACCGAAACTGTGCTGCGCAAGTGCAGCAGGAAGATGAAAATGATGGCGCTCGCCATCAGCGCCTCTTCCAGCAGTGCATCCTTGAGCGTGGCAACAGTTTGGTTCACAATATCGGTGCGATCGTAGAACGGCACGATCTTGACCTTCGAGATGCGCCCGTCCGCCAACACCTTCTGAGGAAGGCCCGGTTCAAGCTGGGCAATCTTGCGTTTGACCTGTTCCACCACTTGCAGGGGATTCTCGCCGTAGCGCATCAACACTACGCCGCCGACAGCCTCGACGCCGGCTTTATCCAGCGCGCCACGGCGAAACTCCGGGCCAAGCTGCACGGTGGCCACGTGCTTGACCTGAATCGGCGTACCTTTCTCCTGCCTGATCACGACCTTGCCCAGGTCGTCCGGGGACTTGATGAAGCCGACGCCGCGAATAAAAAATTCGATGCCGTTCTTCTCCAGGACTTTGGCGCCGACGTCGATGTTCGACTTGCGCACCGCTTCGTAGACATCCATCAGCGTCACCCGGTGCGCCCGCAGCTTGGCGGGATCGACATCGATCTGATATTGCTTGACGTGGCCGCCGATGCTGGCCACCTCGCTCACGCCTTCAACCGAGTTTAGTTGATAGCGCACGAACCAATCCTGGATCGAGCGCAGTTCCGCCAGATCGAACCCTTCCGCTTCGACCGTGTACCACAACACCTGGCCGAGGGCGGTCGCGTCGGGGCCCAGCACTGGCGTCACGCCGGCCGGCAATCGTTGCTGGGCGACATTGATGCGTTCGAGCACGCGCGACCGCGCCCAGTAATAGTCGACATCGTCCTTGAACACCACAAACACCATGGCAAAGCCAAAGCCGGACATGGAACGGATGCTTTTGACCCCCGGGGTGCCGGTCAGGCTGGTCGTGAGCGGATAGGTAACCTGATTGTCAACGTCCTGCGGCGAGCGCCCGGGCCAGTCTGCGAAGACGATGACCTGCTTTTCGCCGATATCGGGAATGGCGTCAACCCGCGTTTGCTGCAGCGCATAGTAGCCGCCCGCGACAATGGCGCCGGCCGCCAGGAAGACGATGAAGACATGGGTCAGGCACCATTTAATGAGGGTGTTGATCATGTGTGGCTTAGTGTCCCTGATGCGGCGCTGAAGCCGGGGCTGGCGCGCGTGGGGCCGACGAAGGAACCGCAGGGGAGGTGGCCACGGGAGGCGGAGCCGCAGGCGCGCCAGGGCCGCCGTGCTGGTGTCCGGCGGCAGGTGCGGCGCCTTCCTTATAGAACAGGCTCGGCAATCCGCGGATCTGGAATTGGCTGTCGAGGAGGAAATTGCCGCGTGTGACCACCCGGTCGCCTTCGGTCAATCCAGTCAGAACAGGGTAGACGTCATCGAGGCGCTCCCCCGTTGTCACTTCGACCGCGAGGAATTGACCACGCCCTTTTTCCACATACACGATCTTGCGGGTGCCACTGTCGAGTACGGCGGTCAGCGGGACTGTCAACTGCAGCTTGCCCGCCTTGGAAACGTCAGGCGCATTGGCGTCGATGCTGGCATTGACGTACATGCCCGGCTTAAGCAATTTGCCTGTGTTGTCGATGGCAACGACCAGCTTGACCGTGCGCGACTCTTCACTGAGTACGGGATTGATGAATCGTACCTTCCCTCGGAAGACCTTTCCAGGTACCGCTTCGGCTGTTATCTCGACAGCCTGGCCGGCCTGCAGCGTGGCCAGTTCGTTTTCGTACAGGTCCAGGTAGACCCATACCGAATCGAGGTTCACCAGCCGGTACAGCACCTCGCCTGGCTTGACCATCGCCTTTTGCTGGACAACCTTTTCAATGACCGTTCCCGCCACCGGCGAGAACAGCGTCAGGCGCTCGTGCACCTTGCGGGTGCGCACCAGTTCATCAACCTGACGCTGCGTCAGTCCCCAGCGCAGCAATTTGCGCGTCGTCGATTCCACCAAGCTTGGACTGTTGGCGCTGTCGAGGGCGACCAGCATTTCCTGCTGAGCCACGACAAGGTCCGGGCTATAGATTTCAACTAGGGGCGCGCCCGCTTTGACCTCGACGCCGGTAAAATCGACGAAAAGCCGTTCGGCAAAGCCGTCCACACGGGCACTAATCGCGGTCAGCGTCGTTTCGTTGTAGTTGACTTTGCCGACCGCATGAATCACCCGCGTCACGGGGCGCCTGCTGACCTGCACTGTATCGACACTGGCCATCGCGCGTGCGTGTTCGGACAACTGCAGCATGCCGGCCGGAATCAGCGGCGCTGGCGGCGCAGTGATACCGGCCTGCGTTTTCGTCGGCGTTTTCTTGTTGGTGAATGCCAGTGCGAGAAACGCGCCGAGCAATATCAGGGAAATGACTCCGACGGCCCTGATGAGAATCATTTTGAATTTCAAGGTATCGCCTTGTTGAAGGTTGCGCCGGGGGGCACCGTGGCCACCACCAGTATCGACAGTTCAGCCAGGGCCAGTTCCCGCTGGAGACTGGCCTCGCTTTGTGCAAGTCGCAGCTCGAGCAGCACTTTCTGGGCATCGATGACGCTGTTGAAGTCGGACTTGCCGCCTGAGTACCCAGACTGCGCTAGCGCCAGGGCACCGCTGGCCATGCGGGGCAAGCTGCCGCCTAGCAGTGCCAGTTGCCGCGTGGCCTCGCGCGACATGAATGTTTTCTCCGCAATTTCCACCGCCAGCGCAATCTGCTCCGCAGAAAGGCGTGCGTTTGCCTCAGCCTTGTTCGCCTGCGCGGCCGCAATTTGCGCTTTTGTCTTGGCGCGCCAAATCGGCACGCTGACGCCGAGCGACGGTTGCAGCATGATCGGACTCGCTTTCCAGTCGGCTTCCAGTCCAACGCTGAAATCAGATCGCGCAGATTTTCGCGCAAGCTGCAGCGATCCCTGCGCCGCAGCCACTTCCGCTTGCATCGCTTTCAGCCGCGGGTTGCGCTCAAGTGCAAGTTCAAGCAGGCGATCGGCGGTCATAGCAGGAGGAGAGGGGACGGGCATCGCCGACACTGGCGGAGCAACGGCGCCCGCAGGGATGCCTAAAGCGGCCTTGAATTGTGCGAGCAGGGCATCGCGTGAATCGTCAAGATTGGCAATGTCGGAGGCAAGGCGCGCGCGTTCGATGCGCGCCTGCAGTACATCTTGCATCGGAGCGCGGCCCACCTCATTCTGCACCAGTGCCAGTTTTTCCAGTTGCGCAAGCAGGCGAGCCGTCTCGTGCATGATCGCGATTTTCGTGTCCAGGGCGTCAAGCTGATAACGAACCTTGCGCAGAGCAAACGCGCTCTGCAGGACACGTGCCTCGAAGGTGAAATACTTCGCCTGGCTTTCCGCGGTGGCGATGTCGCCAGCGGCCGCGCGCTTGCCAGCACTCGGCACGTCCGTCATCACGCCCGCCATCAAGGCCATCAGCGCCATGTCGGCAATGCTAGCCTGCAGCGTGAGGCGTGGGTCAGGTCGTGAGCGCTCAACGGTAATGCGATGAACCGAAGCCGCCCATGCGTGGTAGGCGGCCGCTACCTGCGGGTTGTTGAGTACGGCGTAGAGAACGAACTGGTCGAATTGCCCTCTTTCCTCCAGCTGCGGGAGTACTGGACGTTCACCGGCGGGGCGATACTGTCTCCCCACCGTGTCGAGCCGGCGTTGAGCACCAGACTCGCCAGCCCCCGGCGCGCCGGCACACCCCACGAGCAACGCGCTTGCGAGCAGCAGGCCGACTTGACAGCTGCACGACAGGGCGTTGTACTGGACTGGTCGCACAGGGCGGCGCAAAGCCATGACGGTTACTTCTTCTCTGGCACGTACATGCCCTTACCGTCTTGCGGGTGGCTGTGAGGCCGCAGCTTTTTCTTCGTTGTCGGCTTTTTCTCGACGACTGGTTTTGCTGTGTGGCTTTCAACGACGGCGGCCTGAGTACCCTTGGTAGATTGCACTGGCTTTGCAGGTATCGACATGCCCTTGCCATCGCGCATGTGATTGTGCGGCGTCACGGGATTTTTTGCCGCAGGGCGCGTATCCGCAGTATCGGCAGCGTCGGTCTGCTGTGCTATAGAACTTGATGCTACTGCTGGCGACAGGATAGTAGCGGCGCATAGCGCCATCAGGATCGAATGCAGTGTCTTCATGAAGGATCTCCCGGTTAGTGTGGCAATTGGTACAGGTATCCATGCTACGGAGCGGGAGTGCAAAAAAATATGATGTGGATCAAAATTACCAAGATGGAGAAGTGCATCTATCCCATCCTGCGGTCTTTTCTCGGCGGGAGCCGTTTTTTTCGACAAACCTGTCCGGATCATGACATTTTCGTTACTTTCCATAGAGGTGACCACGTCGAAGGAGAATGCTTGAAAGGGAGGGTGGAGGCAGAAAAATGATGTTGATTAAAACGAGGTTAGTCAGGGCAGTCTGGCGGCTTTGAAGCGCTGAGGGAAGCGGGCCTGTCGCTGATCATGGCCGCGGCAACGGCCTTCCATTCCATGTGTCGCGGCGAGCGATATAAAGCAGGAGGAACTGCCGCTCCTGCATGGACATGGTGCAGGCCCAGCTTGCCGATATCGAAGAAATGCGCCACATGCTGGCAGAAGCGTTCAAGATCGTCGACTACCACCCGAGGGGCGTCACAAAACTCAACCGGGCCGGGGCCGCAATGCGGTCGGTCGCCGGCCCACGTCCAAATACGAAATGCCCCCGGATAATAGGAATCTGTCGGCGCGATTACATTTTTGTTATTTTTCGTCGCCACCGCCCGTTGGGCGCAAAATGTCGGCTGGAATGGGGGAAGCATGAAAATTTTGATTGTGGAAGACGAGGTCAAGACCGGCGATTACCTGAAACAGGGCCTGGTCGAGGCAGGATTCGTCGTCGACCTAGTGCGCGATGGGGCGGACGGCTTGCATTACGCCCTGACTGAGGCGTACGACCTGCTGGTCCTGGACGTGATGTTGCCGGGCCTGGACGGCTGGTCGATTCTCGCGGCGGTGCGCAAAGCAGGCAAGGAAGTGCCGGTCCTGTTTCTCACCGCGCGCGACCAGGTCGAAGACCGCGTGCGCGGTCTGGAGGAGGGGGCCGACGATTACCTCGTCAAACCCTTCGCGTTTTCCGAACTGCTGGCGCGCGTGCGCACCTTGCTGCGGCGCGGCAGCAAGGGCAAGGATACGGCATATCTGCAGGCGGCCGACCTCGAACTCGATCTCATCCGGCGCCGCGTTGTTCGCGCCGGGAAGCGGATCGACCTCACGGCCAAGGAGTTCGCGCTACTCGAACTGCTGTTGCGGCGCCAGGGCGAAGTCCTCCCACGCTCCCTCATCGCCTCGCAAGTGTGGGACATGAACTTCGACAGCGACACCAACGTCATCGAGGTCGCGATACGTCGCCTGCGCGCCAAGGTCGACGAAGGGTTCGAACCCAAGCTGATTCACACAGTGCGTGGCATGGGTTATGTGCTGGAGGCCGACACATGCGCCTGAGCTTAGGCGGCGGCACGTCGCTCACGGTCCGGCTCACAGTCCTGTTCGCCGCCGCGTCGACGGCGGTGTTGCTGCTCCTCGGTTACCTGATCGCCAGCTCGGTGGGACAGCATTTCGAAGAGCAGGATATGAGGCTATTAAGCGGGAAACTAGAACTCGTTGAGCATGCTCTTGAAAAGACGCGGTCAGGAGACGAGCTTGCCAAGTTGCCCGCCCAGCTGGCCGACTCCCTAGTCGGCCACCACAGCCTGAACGTCCTGGTAGTCGCCCCCGACGGCACCGTCCTGTTCTCCACCAAAGAGGCGCAGTTCCCACAACGGCTGATACGCGCAGCCACCTTCAAAGTGAGCGGCAGCGAAATTTGGGCCACGTTACCTGGTCACTCAGTCCGCGGCATCGCGAAACTGGCAGCGACCGGGATCCCGGGCGCCGGCCCTGCGACCATCGCGGTCGCAACCGATATCGGCCATCACGCGCACTTCATGGGCGCCTTTCAACGCACGCTGTGGGGCGTGGCGACGCTCGGCGCTTTCCTGACCGGCTTGCTAGGATGGGTTGCGGCGCGGCGCGGCCTTGCGCCGCTGCGCGCCATAGGCCGCGAAGTTGGTGCCATAACGGCCCGCCGTCTGGATGCCCGCCTTTCGGCCGACGCCGTCCCTGCCGAACTGGCCGAACTGGCCGCTACGCTCAACGGAATGTTGGGGAGGCTGGAAGATTCGTTCAGGCGCCTGTCCAATTTTTCCTCGGACCTCGCCCATGAGCTGCGTACACCCGTGAGCAACCTGCTGACACAGACGCAGGTGACGCTGTCTAAGTCGCGCACCGTCGGGGAGTACCAAGACATCCTCGCTTCCAACGCTGAGGAATTTGAGCGGCTGGCACGGATTGTTTCCGACATGCTGTTTTTAGCGAAGTCGGAGAATGATCTGGTCGTGCCAAACCGGGAACCGGTCAACCTTGCTGACGAAGTCAGAAGCGTTCTTGAGTTTTATGAGGCGCTGGCGGAAGAAAAAGGGATTACTGTCGCGTTGTTCGGCCAGGGCTCCATCTCGGGCGACCGCTTGATGATCCGGCGCGCGATCAACAATCTTGTATCGAACGCGGTCAGGCATACTACGCCAGGCGGCGCGATCACCGTTCGGATCCTCGATCGCGACGAATCCGGGATTGAGCTCCAGGTCGAGAACGAGGGCGAGGGGATCGCGCTCGAGCATCTTCCGCGACTGTTCGACCGCTTCTATCGGGTCGACTTCGCGCGCCAACGGCAAAGCGAGGGCGCAGGTCTCGGGCTGGCTATCACCAGGTCCATTATTCGGGCCCACGGCGGCGAAGCAGCGGTCTATTCGGAGAACGGACTGTCCACTTTTTGCCTGAAATTTCCGGGATAGTCGGCGATTGGGAGGATAAATCGGCAGTCGCCGTGCGCAGTTTTTTGCACGGCTGGCGTCGAGTCGAACGACGTTATTTGGCCGAATGCGGGTACTTTTTCATCCATGCTTCGAACATGGCGATTTCCTTCTTCTGCGCGGCGATAATTTTCTTCGCCGCGCTGATCATTTGCTTATCCTTTCCGTGATCGATCTGGGCCTGGGCCATATCGATCGCGCCTTGATGGTGGCTTACCATCATCATGGCGAAATCCATGTCCTGGTTGCCGGTCATGGACATGGACTTCATTTTCTTGTGCATGTCATCCATCGATGCATGCATGGCCATCGATGTCTTGCCTGCTGCGTGAGCGGATTTGCTCATATCGTGCTGGGAGTGTGCAGCGTTCTGGGCCATCGCAGGACTGGCAATTGCCAGTGCGCTAGCCGACACGACGGCTGACAATACCAGTTTAGCTGCGGCAGTTGAGAGGAAACGGCGATTGATAGTCGATGTCATGGTGGAGCTCCTAATAAGTGAATGTGTACTCGATTGTGCTTAGTGCATTGCGCCGGCCATTGCCCGGCAGCTCTCGGCGCATGCCCTGCAGGCCTGCATGCATGCGTCCATGCCGCCGACTTGTTCGCAGCTGGCGGCGCACGCTTCGCACACTTGCGCGCACACGGCGCACAGCTGGGCGCTAAACGCGGAGCCGCTCAGTTGCAGGTTTGCCGACGTCTGGCACAGTTCTGCACAGTTCATCATCAGACGAAAATGCGCCGGCTCGATGTGGAGGCCTCCGACTTCGAGACAATGGGTCAACGCGCTCTGCAGGCAGAGGTGATGGCACTTGGTGCATGCGTCAATGCATGCCTGCATGTCGTGGGATATCGCGAAATCATGTTGCATGTCGATCCTTTCCGGTTGGTGGTTCGAAACGGCGCGACCGGCTGGCCGCGTCGGCGTGCTTTTACGTTGCGGCCTGCAGCGCGGTGATGGTAAATGCACCGTTAATTTTTTCGACAGTGAATTTTACTTTGTCGCCGGCTTTCACTTGCTCCAGCATGGCCGGGTCCTTGACCTTGAAGACCATCGTCATGGCCGGCATGTCGAGGTTGACGAGGGGGCCGTGTTTTACTGTGATCTTGCCGGCTTCCTTATCGACCTTTTTTATCTCGCCGTCCGACTGGGGCTGAGCGACCGCCTTCGTGTCAGCTGCTGGCATTGTTTCGGCCACGCTGGCTTGCGCCGTTGTCGTCTTAGCGGCCAGTATTGTCGTGCCCTGCAGTGCGGTGACGGTCAAGGCGCCGTTGATCTTTTCGGCAGCAAATTTCACCTTGTCGCCGGCTTTGACCTGCTCCAGCAGCGCCGGATCCTTGACTTGGAAGACCATGGTCATCGGTGCCATACCTAGATTAGCAAGGCGCCCATGCTTGATCGTGATCTTGCCGGCTTCCTTGTCGACTTTCTTGATCTCGCCGTTCGATTGCGGCTGAACGGCTTTGGTGTCGGCGCCTTTGGTGGCGGCAGCTGCAGTCGCGTGGTTGTGGCCGGCAGCCGTGGCCAGCGCGGGAATACCAGCCGCGACGATCATGCCGATCAAAATTTTCGAGATGGTTTTCATAGTGAGTCCTTTTTGTTATAGCGTATGGCGTGCAGATATTGCTAGTTGATTCGGCACGACGTTCACTTCACGGCGACTTTGCCCTTCATGCCGGCTTCGAAGTGCCCCGGCTGCAGGCACGCAAAATCAACCTTGCCGGACGCGGTGAATTTCCAGGTAAGCTCGCCGGATTTTCCCGGCTCGACCGACACCATGTTTTCCTCCGCGTGCTCCATCTCCGGGTTTCTGCGCATCATGTCGGCATGCTTCTTCAGGTCGTTCAGCGAGCCCAGCACCATTTCATGCTTGAGCTTGCCTGAATTAGTCACAACGAAGCGCACAGTTTCGCCTTTTTTTACGTTGATGGAAGATGGGTTGAAACGCATAGCGTCCGTCATATCAACATTTACGGTGCGCGTGGCATCCGCGCTCTGTCCGGGAATGCCTACTGCCGCTTTAGTTGACTGGCCGGTCTTTGCCGGGCCGTGCGGAGAGGAAGCTCTCATGTCGTTCTGATGCTTGGCGGACAATGCCTGCGACGCCGTCGCGGGGTGCACGCCGTCACGCGCGGTTGCGCCGCTTATTAACGCGATCGTTGCTGCAGCGATCAAGATATGTTTCATCATATTTTTCTCTCCTTGTAATTGCACCTGCGCCACCAAGTCAATGTGGCGCTAGTGGGAACCGTGACCGCTTCCCTTGCGGACTTTCAGAACTTTCTCGCCTGGCTTGGGTGCGGCGGCGGCTGTGCCGGGTGACTGCTGCGCCGCCGGTAAATCTGCCTGTCCGCCTTGCCATTCATAGGCGACCGTGCCGGCCGGGTGCTTGTACCAGCCCGGATCCTTGTAGTCGCCGCGCGCCTGTCCCTTGCGCACTTTCACTGTGGTGAACATGCCGCCCATCTCCATCCCGCCGAAAGGGCCTGTGCCGGTCATCATGGGTAAGGTGTTTTCCGGTAGCGGCATTTCCATGTCGCCCATCGAGCCGCCCTTGTCGCCCATGACCATGTAGTCGGGTACGAGCTTGTTGATTTTCTCGGCTATGCCGCGGTGGTCGACCCCGATCAGCGTGGGAACGTCATGTCCCATGGCATTCATCGTGTGGTGCGATTTATGGCAGTGAAAGGCCCAGTCGCCAGGCTCGGTGGCGTCGAATTCAATGGCGCGCATCTGGCCAACCGCGATATCCGTTGTTACTTCCGGCCAGCGCGACGCCGGGTTGGTCCAGCCGCCGTCGGTGCCAGCCACCACAAACTCGTGGCCGTGCAGGTGGATTGGGTGATTGGTCATCGTAAGATTGCCAACGCGGATGCGGACCCGGTCGTTCAGGCCGCAGACCATCGAATCGATGCCGGGGAACACCCGACTGTTAAAGGTCCAAAGATTGAAATCGGTCATCGTGGCGGTTTTCGGGGTCGCGCTGCCAGGTTCGATGTCATACGCATTGAGGAGGAAGCAGAAGTCGCGGTCGACCCGGTGCGCGTTCACGTCCTTCGGGTGCGTCACCCAGAAACCCATCATCCCCATGGCCATCTGGGTCATTTCATCGGCATGCGGGTGGTACATGAAGGTTCCCGGCCGCTTGGCGATGAATTCGTACACGAATGTCTTGCCCGGCTTGATGCCCGGCTGGGTCAGCCCGGTCACTCCGTCCATTCCGGCAGGCAGTCGCTGGCCGTGCCAGTGGACGCTGGTGTGCTCGGGCAGCTTGTTGGTCACAAACAGGCGCACGCGGTCGCCCTCGACGACTTCGATAGTCGGACCCGGAGACTGCCCGTTGTAGCCCCACAAGTGGGCCTTCATCCCGGGGGCGAGTTCGCGCACCACGGGCTCGGCCACCAGGTGGAATTCCTTGACGCCGTTATTCATGCGCCAGGGCAGCGTCCAGCCGTTGAGCGTGACGACGGGGTTGTAGGGGCGCCCGTTTGGCGGACTCAACGGCGGCCGGGTCGCGGCCTTGTCCATTTGGGGGGCCTCCGGCAATGAAGCCGCGCCCACGCGGCTGACCAGCCCTGCGCTCAGCGCCACGGCGCCGGCGCCACCAAAAAAATCTCTACGTGAAACCATCGTTTAGTCCTTCAAAATATCTTGTTAATGTCCGGCTGGTTCGGCAACAGCGCTGGGGGCTTTGGAGGCCGCGGCGGGTGCGGCGGCGCGCCCGGTCTGCGCCATCTGCAGCGCCGATTCCGCCATCCAGAAGTCACGCTGCGCTTCGATGGACGCGTTCACGCTCAACACCTGCGACCGCGAATCGGCCAGCAGCTCGAACACGCTGATCAGCATGCCGTTGTAGCGCAGCAGCTGCTCGTCGGAGATGCGTTTTTTTAGCGGCACGATTTCGTCGCGGTAGTGGCGGGCGATGTCGTAGGTGGTCCGGTAGGCCGAATATGCTTCCCGTACTTCTGAACGGGCGTTGACAGCCGTTTCGCTGGCGCGTTGGACAGCCTGCATGTACATTGCTTCGGCGCGCGCCACGCGTGCGCCGCCCCAGTCGAACAAGGGAATCTGCAATTCAATTTCGTAGCCCGATTCACGATTCGGGCTTTCGTTAAACGAATTGCGCAGATAGCTGATGTCGAGCAGGTTGACGAAGCGGGTCGCTTTGGTCAGCCCGAGCGAGCTGGCCAGACCCGACAGTTCGCGCCGTGCCATGATCACGTCCAGGCGGTTTTGCATCGCTCCAGCCTCCAACGCTTGTACTTCGCGCGGGGCGGTGGGCAGGTCGGGCAGGCGGTTGGGCAACTGTACCAACGCTGCGGCACTCAGGCCCATCAGCCGGGTCAGGCGTTCTCGCTGTTCGGTGCTGGTTTGGCGCGCACGCGCCAGCTGCACCAAGACATCAGCATAAAACGCTTGTTCACGCGCATGGTCGAGCTTGCTGAAGTTGCCGGCGACCGCCATCCGGCGGGCCAGCTCGGCCGCAGCCTCCGCAGCCAGTTTCACCTGTTCCATGTAGACCGCATGTTCCTGGGCGGCGACGGCGGAAAAATAGGTCCTGCGAGTGTCATCGGCCAGGCGCAATGCTTCCCCAGCCGCGCGCAGCTGCGCCTGCTCGAACGACCTGCGTTCGATGCGCGTGGCGACCGGCATCGTCAGCAAGCTCATCACCGGAAGCATGAGGCTGCGCTCGAGCTCGATCTCGCCGCCGCGCGTCAGGCGCCCAAACGAAAATACCGGGTTGCGGATCCTTCCCGCCTGCACCAGATTCGCCTCGCTGATGCCCAACTCTGCGTACGATGCCTGCAGTCCCTGGTTGTTCATCAGGGCGACAGTCACGGCGTCCTCAACGCTCAACGGCTTGGCGAGCAGGGGAGCGATGGCGGCGACGACGCCGGCCTTGTCCGCGTCGGACTTCACCCAGCGCGTGTTCTTGCCGATGCGCTCCTTGGTGAGCGTCTGAACACTGTCGAATCCGCCGTCGGGGGAAAAGGTGGCGCACCCGGCCAGCACGAGCGTCGCAGCGCCGAGCGCCGTGGATCTCAAAAGCAATGCTGAACGATTCATTCCTTCTCCCTCTTGTTCTTCGGTCGATTTGCCGGCGGGGCGCTGTGAGCCCCGTGGCTTGCCTTGTCTGTCGCGCCAGGGACATCCTGCCGGGGTGGCGCGCTCATCTTTGACATGTCGTGCCCGGCGTGCGGATCTGCGGGCTGCGCCTTTATAGCGCCAGGGTTTGCGCCAGGTTTTTTGGCAGGGGAGGGCGGGCGCGCCCGCACAGGAGTGGGAGCGGCAGGCTTTGCTGGGGTAATCTTCGACATGTCGTGTCCGGCATGCGGATCTTCCGCCTGCGCCTTTTTCGCCCCATGCGCCGCATGGCTCGCGCCCGCCTCGTCCGCGGAGGAGCCGGCACCCGGCCGGGCGGCGGCAGCCGGGGTTGCGCCCATCTTCGACATGTCATGCCCTGCATGCGGATCCTCAGACTGCGACTTCATCGTCGCCATGTCATGACCTTGCATGCCCCCCGAGTCGCGCACCTGGTCGTTTGCCTCCCGCCAGGACATCACCACTGGCTCCTTGTACGGTTTATAGTCCGCGAACGCGGACTGGTAGGCCGAGCCGGATGCGGCAAAAGGCCCGGCGCGACTGTCCTGAGCTGGCGACGGAATCTGCGCCAGCGCCACCGACGGAGCGGTGGCAAAGAAAAGAAGTGTGCGAAACGAATTCCAATGCATGTAGTGTCCTTTGTCGGCAACGCGCCGATCTCATCATGAGTTTATGAAGTCTATCCAAACCTTGCTGACAACTAGCAGTCCGCTTGATTACAAATTTGTAATGTGTTGGGCTATGCACTGGTTGTCGGCGCACAAACAGGGGAATCAGGTGCGAACTTAATATTGGCACCACATCTCCGAGGATCCGACCATGTCTTTTACTCTTCTGCCGCAGTTTAAAGTTCTCCCGCGCACTAATTTAAGCCAGGATTACAATCATTCCATTCTCATTGCCGTGTTGCGCGGTCTGGCGGCGGTAGAAGTCGCCGCGGCACATCTGCGGGCCCAGGTCTTCCCCGGCCTTAAAGGCATGCAGGATCCGGCCCTCTGGTATCAAGCCCTGGCATTTTTCACCGGCTTCGGGCATCAAGCGGTTGTCCTGTTTTTTCTTCTGAGCGGTTGGCTGGTCGGCGGCAGTTTCCTCAACAGACTGCGTGAACCGCTCAGCATCAAGCATTACGCGGTGGACCGGGTGACGCGTTTGTGGATTGTACTAATTCCGGCATTTGTGCTGTCATTGATCATCGCAGGGATGACGAATGCGGTCGATCTCGGGGCGGTGAGTTTTGCGCCGGGCAACGAATATTCAGCGATGGCATTTGTGGGAAACCTCTTTGGATTTCAGGAGACGGCGGTGCCCCGTTTCGCCGGTAATTTTCCTCTCTGGAGTCTGGCTAACGAAACATGGTACTACGTACTGTTTCCATTGCTGGCCATGTCGTTCTGCGCGAAATCCACCATCTCACGTATTGCAGCGGCGGCTATGTGCATGCTCATTGGCGTCAGCCTGCCGGGCCCCATCATCTTGTATTTTTCGCTCTGGCTGCTCGGCGCCGCATTTTCCCGTATCCAGATTACCGCTTCAACCGCTCAGCAAATCGGGGTTGCCTGCTTATGGGTTGGCATGGCGGGTTATTTCCGGGTGACTGCCGGCAATGACATGCTCGACGCGCATTCATACTTTCAGCACCTCATCTTTTCCTTGCCGATAATGCTGCTTTTATCGAGCCTGCAGACTAAGACGGATCCCAAACGCACGGCCCTCATGCGCGCAAAGAAGGTCGGCGACGTTCTGGCCGGTTTTTCTTTCACCCTTTATGTGATTCATATCCCGCTGCTGGTCCTCCTCATCAACTTTTGGTCTCCGCTACGAGCTGGGCGCTTGTCGCCGTACGAGCTAAGCAGCCTGGCTACGTATGGCATCATCCTCGCCGGGATCTTGGTTGCCGCCTATGTTTTCCACCTTCCTTTTGAGGCGCAGACGCATCGCGTTCGTAAATACTTAAAGCGGAAACTATTCAGCACGCCCGAGACGGCGCCCGGACAGGTCGAAAGCGCGGTATGACCGTGCGCGCCATAGCGCTAACACGGCCCAAATTCCCGATAGTTAGCAGGAATTAACTGATTGCCCGGTTGGTCATTGCAAGGACACCGACCAGGACATCCACAATGACGCCCACAACTGCAGCTCGGCGGTACATTCGGTCCGTCACAGCCACAACGGCACGCGTCACCTACGCAACTTGGCACGCGCATCGAGCGACATCGTCAAGCTTTTTAAGGCGATTAGAAAATTTCATTGCATCCACTCCGTTTGTCGACAAAGCTGCGATAGGGAAGGGCAAAGACGTCCTGCAGTGGGCCTTTGCCGCGAATAGGGGCCGTGCGGCCGTGCCGGTCAGCGTCGGTCCGGGCTTGATGACCGATGGACAAGAGTCTTACGCACCGATCAGTCGGTCATCGCTCCGGTTACTGCTTGTCCGGGTACCCGGCCTCGCTGAGCGCGACGAGAAAAGCGCTCTCGTCCAAAACGCTGTCGACCCGAACTTCCCGCGCGGGAGGGTCGGTTTCGATGCGGGCTTGCGGGTCGATGCTCAGTAGCGCGCTAGTGACGGACTTGGCGCAACCGCCGCAGGTCATGTTTGGAATGTAGAAGCGAATCATTTTTTACTCCTGGTTGATTAAAGTGTCCGGCTACTGTGAGGTTTGCAAGCGTTGGAAGGTCAAACAGTTTTTTGGCGAAAAATTGACTACTTAAATTTGCATTGCGAAAATTGCGCCCAAAGCTCCCCCGACAGGACGCCATCGATGATCGATGCCCCAGACTTGGCAATAACGATGTGGATATGGGTCGTGCGCGCTTACCGCAGCTCGCGCATGAGTCACCTGCTGGCGCGATGCCGTGACGAGGAGGGGTTGTCGATGCCAAACCGAGACGTTCTTTGTGGCGAGGGTGACACCGGTACGGCTGCTGCGGTCGGTTCAGCCAAATCCGCAAGGATCGGGCAATCCGGGCGGTCATTGCCGTGGCAATGATTGGCCAGGTGTTCGAGCGTTTGCGCCATCGATTGGAGTTCAGCGATCTTCGCCCTCAGTCCGGCTGCATGGGAGAGCGCCATTGCCTTGACGTCGGCGCTGGCACGGGCACTGTCGCGCCACAACACAAGTAGCGCGGAGATCTGTTCAACGGAAAAGCCCAGGCCGCGCGCGCGACAAATGAAGCGAAGGCTGTGCACGTCTGCCGTGCTGTAGTGTCGGTAGCCGGCATCAGAACGAACAGCTTGCGGGATCAGTTCAATCTGTTCGTAGTAGCGAATCATCTTCGCAGACACGCCTGACAACTTGGCTGCTTGACCGATATTCATGATTTTTTTCCTCCAAAGGAACTCATCAAATGACCGAAAAACCAGGCGTTAAAATACGTAGCGATGTCTCTGCGGCGTACATGCCGTTCGGGATCAATGCTTGCTCACTGGGCGCAACTTGTGCGGCGCCGTCCCGTTCTCAGACGTCTCGATAATGGCTTCGACCGTCATCGGCGCCCGGAAACGCTTGAGCCGGAGTGCGTTGCCTAGCACGAAGATGCTGGACAGCGCCATCGCGGCCGCCGCGAAGATCGGCGACAGCATCGTGCCGTTCACCGGAAATAGTGCGCCCGCGGCGACCGGGATCAGTACGGCGTTGTAGGCGAAGGCCCAGAACAGGTTTTGTTTGATGTTGCGAATCGTCGCCTTGCTGATAGCGATCGCGTTCGGCACGCCGCGCAAGTCGCCCGACATCAGCACCACGTCGGCCGCCTCGATTGCCACATCGGTTCCGGTACCGATGGCGAGCCCGACGTCAGCTTGCGCGAGGGCCGGCGCGTCATTGATGCCGTCTCCTACGAAGGCGACGCGCGCGCCGTTGATCTGGAACTTCTTGAGCGCGGCGACCTTGCCATCCGGAAGGACCTCGGCGGCGACTTCGTCAATGCCGAGCTGCCTGGCAATCGCCGCAGCTGTTGCGGCGTTGTCGCCGGTGATCATGGCGACCTTGAGGCCAACGGCATGCAGCGCCTTGATCGCTGCCGGCGTGGTCTCCCGGATCGGATCGGCGACAGCGATGACCGCTGCCAAGCGGCCGTCGATCGCCGCATACAGAGGACTCTTTCCTTGATCGCCGAGACGCTGCGCTGTGGGCAGGAAACTCGATACGTCAAGACCGAACTGCGTCATGAAGCGGTCCGCGCCGACGGCCACGGTTCGCCCGCCGACTGTGGCCGCCACGCCGAAGCCCGGTGTCGCGTCGAAGCCCTCGATGGGGACGATCGTAATGTCCCGTTGCTTTGCGGCGGCGACGATCGCTTCAGCAATTGGATGCTCGGAGCGGGCCTCAACCGCCGCCACGAGCGCCAGAACCTCGTTGTATTCGAAGCCCTCGGCAGTGACGAGGTCGGTCAGCTCGGGCCGTCCCTTTGTCAGCGTGCCGGTCTTGTCGAGCGCGATGACGCTCACGTCGCGCAGTCCCTGCAACGCTTCGCCCTTGCGAAACAGAATCCCGAGCTCGGCAGCGCGGCCGGTACCTACCATGATCGAGGTCGGCGTGGCCAGCCCCATGGCGCAAGGGCAGGCGATGATCAGAACTGCGACCGCATTGACGAGCGCGAAAGTTAGCGCCGGTTCCGGACCGAAGATCAGCCAAGCCAGGAAGGTCAGGGCGGCCGCCGCCATTACCGCGGGGACGAACCACATTGTCACCTTGTCGACCAGCGCCTGGATCGGCAGCTTGGCCCCCTGCGCCTGTTCGACGAGACGAATAATCTGCGCGAGCACCGTGTTTGCGCCGACCTTGGTGACGCGGAAGCTGAACGCGCCCGTTTTGTTGATCGTGCCGCCCACCACTTCGGCGCCCACACCCTTCGATACGGGCACCGGCTCGCCGCTGATCATGCTTTCGTCAACATATGATGCGCCCTCGACGACCTCGCCGTCGACTGCAATCTTCTCGCCCGGACGAACAAGCACGACGTCGCCGACCGCCACCTGATCGAGCGCAATCTCGACCGTCTCGCCGTTGCGCTCGACACGGGCGGTCTTGGCCTGAAGTCCGACCAACCGTTTGATCGCCTGTGAGGTCCGTCCCTTGGCGCGCGCCTCGAGCGTGCGTCCGAGCAGGATCAAGGTCACGATGACAACGGCGGCTTCGAAGTAGACGTTCGCGGTGCCTGGCGGAAGCAAGTCGGGAAGGAAAGTCGCGACCACCGAATAGCCGTAAGCGGCCGCCGTGCCGAGCGAAACCAGCGAGTTCATGTCGGGTGCGGCGCGCAGCAGCGCCGGTACGCCCTTGCGGAAGAAGCGCAGACCGGGACCGAACAGCACAAGGGTGGCGAGCGCGAACTGAATGTACCAGCTCGTCTGCTCGCCCAGGACGCCCATTACCCAATGGTGAATGGCCGGTACGAGGTGAGAGCCCATTTCGAGAATGAACACTGGTAAGGTGAGGATGGATGCAATGAGCAAAGCGCGGCGCAGTTCCCGTGCCTCGGTCTCGCGACGCTCGGCCTCGTGATCGCCCGAATCACGGTTTACGTCGGACAAGCCGCGGGCTTTGTAACCGGCCTGTTGGACTGCGGCTACAAGGTCGGCCGTTGAAACGACCCCTTCGAGGTGGCGCACGCGCGCACGCTCGGTCGCCAGGTTGACGGCTGCTTCCAGCACGCCCGGGATTTTTGCAAGCGCGTTCTCGACCCTGCCGACGCACGAAGCGCACGTCATGTCCGCGATGGCAAGCTCGGTGATCTCTTCTCGCACGGTGTAGCCTGCGCCCTCAATGGCACGGAGAGCCGCCAGTGGGTCGGCCAGGCCTGTGAAGGTGACGTCGGCGCGATCGGTGGCGAGATTGACTGCGGCCGACTGCACGCCGGGTACCTGATTCAGCGCACGCTCCACGCGGCCAACACACGAAGCACACGTCATCCCGGCGACAGGCAGGCTCAGGCGAGTGCCTGAGGAAATGGGCGAATTTGCGCCTTGTTGAGCAACGGAAGTCATTGAAATACCCCTTGATTGTCTTTGTTAATAAGAAGCTTCAAGCATCCCACGATGGGAAGGTCAAGGCCCGGCGAGCGATTTTTTTCACGACGGCGAGCATCCGATCGCAGATCCAGACAAGCGTCGTGGCTTGGGCCGTCCAGCCGGCGCCTCCTTCATGCGCTCTCAAGTATCGCCCTGCTAAAATGCTGGCAATCCGAACAATGTCATTTTTTCCGGGAGCGCCACATGAACCGCAGTTTTCGAGCCATCTCGTCCTCCGTCCTACTGGCTGTGCCGGCGCTGGCCAGCGCAGCAATGCCAGTCATAGAAGTTTTTAAAAGCGAGTCCTGCGGTTGCTGCGAGGCGTGGACGAAGCACCTGAAGGAGCATGGTTTCACAGTCAAGATTAACAATGTGGCCAATCCCTCGGACTACCGCCAGAAGTTCGGGATACCGACCGCGATGGGCTCGTGCCATACGGCAAAGGTCGCGGGATACGCAATAGAAGGGCACGTCCCGGCCAGTGAAATCAAGCGTCTGGTGGCGTCTGGCGTCAAGGCGCGCGGCCTAGCAGTGCCGGCGATGCCCCTTGGTTCGCCCGGCATGGAAGCTGGCCGAAGCGACCCGTACGATGTGTTCCTGGTGCAGCCGGATGGGCGGCCGACCGTGTACAAGCACTACAGCGGCAAGTCCTGATCTCCAGGGCCGTCCAGCTGGAAACGGGCGCGAGGGTGGCGAGAGCCTTCATGCCCGGCCTGTTCCGGGACCGAGCATCGGTTTGGGCGAAGCGGTCCGCAGGGATTCCACTGGCTCTAGGCGCGTAGGATTAGACGCGTTGCGGTCGCTGCCGCGTAGCCGCCGGATAATTGATTTGACTTGAAACGTTTTCGACATAAAGCGATACAGAGTTGGGCTTTTGCGTTACGATACGCGCTCAAACTGAATCACGTCATGGAAAAAACGTTTCAATGCCGTTCCCTCACCTATCCGAAGTTCTGAAAATTCTCGACGGGGCGTTGAAAGCCAACGCCACCATGTCGACCAATTACGCTGGTTTGTTAGCTGACAAACTGGAACAAGAGGGCGAGCGTGAAACGGCCGGGCGCATTCGCGAGCGCCTGGCACGCGCGCCCGTCGCGGTGGCCCACACCCAGGATGCGTCGCGCATTTCCGCGGGCTTGCCCGTCGATCAGGAAAGCCGCCTCGATACCGTCGACATCAGCGCCCCCGTCCAGGGCGCGGTGACTCTCTATCTTCCCGGGGGAACCGAGAACCGGATAAACGAGTTCCTGCAGTCGGTCCGGCACTATGACCGTTTGCGTGCCGCCAAAGCCGCGCTTCCGCTGCGCTTGCTGTTGTATGGCTTGCCAGGCACTGGCAAAACCCAGACGGCGCGCTGGATCGCGGGCGAGCTGGGCCTCCCATTGCTCACCGTGCGCTGCGATACGTTGATCAGCAGTCTGCTCGGCCAGACCAGCAAGAATCTGCGGCGCGTCTTCGACTACGTGGAACAGCGGCCATGCGTCCTGTTTCTTGACGAATTCGACGCTCTGGCGTCGGCCCGTGGCAACGAGCGCGATGTTGGAGAGCTGCAGCGGGTCGTAATCGCCCTGCTGCAAAACATTGATGCGCTATCCGAAAACACCATCATGCTGGCGGCGTCGAACCACGAACGCCTGCTCGACCCGGCGGTCTGGCGTCGCTTTCCCTTCCAGCTCCCCTTGCCGTTGCCCGATGTCGAGCTGCGCTCGTCCATGTGGAAGGCGATGCTCGGCGCCTTTGCTCCTGAAAACCTAGACCTAACCGCCGTGAGCGCCAAGGCGGACGGGGCATCGGGGGCATTAATTGAATTGGTGGCGATGGACACCAAGCGGCACGCGATCATGGCAGGGCAGCCCCATGTTGACGAGGGCCAGCTGTTTCGCAGGCTTTCGCTGGCCATGGCCTTGAGCCAGGGTGAAACGCTGGCATCGCTGCGTGACGAAATTTGCTGGCTACGCCAGTGGGACGCAAAAATATTCTCGATCAGGGAACTGGCTCGGTTATATTGTGTTTCGACTAGGCAAATAAACCATCATCTCGTCCAAGGCAAAAATGGCAACGCAGGCAAATCGTCCCGCAAGAAGTAGCGCCAAGACCAGTAATCCGATCGCCCACGTCGCCTACCAGTCGCGCGACCTGTTCGGCGTGGTCACCCAGGGGGGCGGGGGCAAGGAGCTCGTCACCGTCACCGACGAGCTGCGCGGGATATTGCAGCGCTCCATGGGCGCCGCCGGCGCCGAGATCTTGGCGGAGGCGACAGCGCCGGATGTTCCGGGTGTGATGGTTATCCGCATGCGCGATATCGCAGTGGCGAAGTCGCATCGGCCGATGACGCTGATCTCCGAGGCGGGCATGCCGCCTGCGGGGCATGGCGAAATCAATGAAATGCTGGTTGCGGTCAATCCAGTGAGCCTCGCTCAGCTCAAGGAAGTGATCGGCAAGCGTACCACCAAAGCCATCCGTGCCAATCTGTCGGCGGTGGACGGTTTCGACGCTTGGAACGCTGAGCGCCGCTTGCCCAGATCCCTGCGCGGCTTGTCGTTTCCAGAAGTGCTGCTAAGCCTGCAGCGCATGCAGCGGCGGCTGATGATCAAGGTTTTCTCGCATCAAGCAGCTGCAACCACCCAGCTGGTCGTGGAGCGCCTCCTTCAACTCCTGCGCGGCTACCAACTCGTCTTTACGTCAATCGACCAGCGCGTCGGGCCGCCATTATTTATCGTCGAGATAAACGACGCCTTCACACAAGAGGCCCTCGGCGCAATTTTGCAGTACCAGGGCATTCGCTATGTGCGGCCTGAGCCGCGCGTATTGCCTGCGGCGGCGGGCATGCCGGCCCCCGCGGCAGCGCCGCAGTTCACCGCGGCGCCACCGCCGGCAGGTCTTCCGACGGTGGCCGTGTTCGACTCGGGCGTCGATCCCGATGGCGCCGCGCTTGGTCCTTGGGTGATTAGCCGCGACATCTACGTCCTTCCGCCCGACACCGACTACGTGCATGGGACCGCCGTGGCATCCCTGATTGTCGACAGCTCCGGCATGAACGGATCGCACCCGTACTTCCCCCAGGCTGCCTGCCGTATTCATGACGTCTGCGCCCTCGAGGCGAATGGCGCACCCGAGTCGGATCTGATTTTGCGTCTGCGCGAAGCGCTGGTGAAGCATCCGGGCATCAAGGTCTGGAACCTGTCGCTCGGCGGCATCGAAGTCGGCGACGACGAGTTTAGCGATTTCGGCCGGGAGCTGGATGCCTTGAGCGATGCGTTCGGCGTGCTGTTCGTGGTCGCTGCGGGCAATTACACGCTGCAGCCGCGGCGCGGCTGGCCGGCTGGCTCGGGGGTGCTCGCGGACCGCATCACCAGTCCTGCCGATTCGGTACGCGCCCTGACGATTGGCGCGGTTACGCACCGGGGCAACGCGACAAGTCTGGTTCAGGCCGATGAACCTGCACCATATTCCCGGCGTGGCCCGGGGCCTGTGTTTACCCCCAAGCCGGACATCGTGCATGTGGGTGGCAATGCGGACATGCATATGAATGCATCCGGCGTCGGCGTCCATGTGCTCGCTCCCGGGGTCAACTTCACGGTTGGTTGCGGCACAAGCTATGCGGCGCCAATCGCCGCCGCGATGGCTGCCCGCACGTGGCAAAGCCTCGCGCTGCCAGGCAGGCCCTACGATGTCGCGGTGTCGCCGACCATGGTCAAGGCGCTGATGGTGCATAGCGCGCAGCTCAATTCGCCCGAGCGCGCGATTGCCGAACGCCGCTACTTTGGGGCCGGAATGCCGGGCGACCCCGATATCGTGCTCTACGATTCCGATTCCAGTTTCACGATGCTCTTCGAACTCGACATCATCGACACCATGAAATGGCGCAAGGCTCCGTACCCGATCCCGCCGTCGTTGATGAAGAACGGAAAATTGCGCGCGGAAGTCATCATCACTGTGGCCTATGCGCCGCCGCTTGACCCGGCGGCGGGCGCCGAATATGTCAGGTTCAATGTCGATGTCGGTTTCGGAACCTTTACTCCCAATCCCGGCGGTGAGGCGCGCTTTCACAGCTGCGTGCCTTTCGAAGGGGAACGGGGTACAACTGGCCTCGAAGCAGCCCAGGTGGAACACGGCGGGAAATGGTCGCCGGTCAAAATCTACCGGCGCAGCTTTACAAATGGTGTTGCCGGCGACACGTGGGGGCTGCAGGCGACCTTACTTCGCCGGGCCGTGGAACCGCACCTCGCCCAGCCCCTCCGGGTCGTCATTGCGGTCACGCTGCGTTCATTGGACGGCAATCCGGACGTGTACGGAGAAGGCAGGACGCTGCTTGCTGCGAGCAACTGGATCAACCAGGATCTGTCGTTGCGCGTCGACGTACCCGTGCGGGCCTGACAATCGGACCCAATGAATCAGTCTTGACGCGGGAGAGTCCCCACAATTAGTTGGGGGAACGGTGGTTGGCACACTCGCGTACGCCCCCATCGTTTTGCGCATAACTGTAATCCACAGAGCCCCTGGCACTTGCGGTTCAGTTCCTGCGAAGGTCGTTCACTTTCAGAAAAGGATATAAGTTGGGACAGGCAAAATCAAAACAGCGGGCTGCGTTCTCGCCGGCGCAAATACACTGTTGGGAGGAAACCGACTGTGTCAACTTTGCAGTGGCGCTAGCCAGGATGACCGGGTGGCTGCTGCACGTGGACTGGTGGTCGACGTCGACCCAACACAGGGAAGACATACCTATTGAGGAATTGCGACCGCTGCGAGTTTATGTCGCCGACAATCACGACAGGGTATTCGATGTGCGTGGCATCAAGACAATAATGGAATTTAATGAAAGCGTGATCCGCAGGAAGGCGCAACAGGCGTATCCGGGCAACGGCTGCGTTTATACCCGCTATTACGCCGAGGACCGTCTTGCATCACTTCCCTTGCGCGTACAGCCAGATCCGCTCTTGATTTCCTTGGCTGCGGACGCGGTTCGGGGCAATGTGCTGTACCTCGCAGCCATACCTGCGAGAATGATGCCGTGCATTCCAGCGCACCAGGCAGCGCGCTACTCGTATGGGGCTTGTGCGGCATTTGCCGAGGCGATGCGCGAGGTTTATGGACTTCGCGCAACGGCGCTGCTTGCAACTCGCTTTTCGCCCATGTTCGAAGGGACTAAGCGGGGAAAGAGCGGATATTTCCACAGCGTGGTCCTCCATGATGACGGGACCGCCGAAGACGCCTGGGGTAGGGGGACTCTCGAATCGATAGCCGCGCGCTTCGGTGCCGTTGAATTTGAGGTAAGCGTTGAAGAGCACCTTGCCGTCCTCGAAAGATTTCGACAGACGTCGAGTGAAGCTTATGGAAATGCATTCAACGATGCAGTTCGCCTGATTCGAAGCATGACCGAGACCAGTGGGGCGGGGGAGGGAACATAGGATGGTAGACCCACACGACGCTTTAGTGAGTTATCAGCAGGCTTTCAAAAACGGGATAATTTCTCCCACTCCCGGCGCACTTCACCGGGACCTCGTGGTGTTGATGGACGATGCGAACGGCATGCGACGAATCACTTATGCCATCGTTGAAGCGGGCGTGGTCAAGGCAACCGTGGTTTATTTGGCGTTGGAACCACTAGAAGGCAAGCCATGCTTTCAAGCCGGATATGCCGTAGCGCTGCCGTTCAGGGGCAAGGGGCTCGCAACATCCATCCTGTCCAAAAGTATTGAAGAAATGCAGCACGGGTTCAAACGGCATATGAAGAAATTCTATATCGAGGCAGTCGTAAATGTCGACAATGAGGCCTCCAAGCGCGTTGCGGAGCGAGCATTTCCAGAGCTCCCGAGCGAGATCGTCGATTCATATTCCGGCGAGCGTGCCCTGCGGTTCTTGAGACTAGTCATCAATGAGTAGTTCACTTCATTCACCAATATTACGGAGCGAGCATGTCGCAGAAGATTGTTTGTCCAGAGTGCCATGCGGCTCTTGTGGTGACTGATTTTTCCGGCGGGACTCCTGGTGGCAAAGAGAAGGAACAGGGCCACTGTCCAAACTGCTCGGCGCTCGTAGTAGAACGCGTGACTTCCGGCCTGATCTCTGTTCGGCTCGCTGAATCCGGACCAGCGCCGGAGCGCTGAAGATCCAGGCGGTTTTGGCAAAAGTAGAAGCTCGCCGGACGCTTTGCACAATAGAGAGGGTCGGCCGGGATTCGTGTAAAAATACCCAGTTTAAGCTGTAAGTATCTGTTTTATTGAAGAATCTTGGTTTTGTAGTTCATTGGCGGCAGCTTTCTCTCCAAGTCTAAGGTGTAATCGCCGTACCGATTAATGTGTTCCGTTCTATAGGGCGCAAGGCCGGCAAGGATCTCTTCATCGATCGGCAACCCCTCCCCCTGCATTTCCTTCAATACACCCGTCATCGCCTCAACATTGTGCAGAATGGCCAGGTTGGCCACCAACTGATTGTATTTCACAACCTTGCGCTGCTCGTGCCGCACGTTTTCGGCGATGATGCCCTGGTTGCCGAAAAACAGCCACTTGATGAACTGGTTGAATTCCTAATGGCAACCGCCCGTATGCGATCCTAAATTAATTGCGTCCGCGCTTTCACCCTGAGCAAGTCCCTGCAAAATCCCGCAGTCACGTACCGATTGACTCGCACTGCACTGCCTGCGGAGTTCTTTCAGTTGTCCCTGCAGCGCCTTTAGTTCCTTAATGCGGCGCGCGACATGCCCGATGTGCCGATCGAGCAAGTCGTTAACGCCGGCACAGTCCTCGTTTGGTCCGTCGCGAAAATCGAGCAGCGCGCGCACTTCTTCCAGCGTCATGTCCAGAGACCTGCAATGACGGATAAATTGCAGGCGCTCAACATGGGTGGCATCGTAGAGCCGATAGTTGCCTGAAGTACGCGAAGGACTGGGAAGCAATTTTTGCTTCTCGTAAAAACGGATTGTCTCCACCGACGAGCCGGTGTGGCTTGCCAATTCACCGATTTTCATATGTGCAAGCGCCATGATTTATTGATCCCGAGTACCATACCTGTGAAACAACTTTACTCTGTAATAGCTACAGGGTTGCCGGTTGATAGTGTAACGCTGTTTTGGCGTTGGCGCCGGTGGAAAATTAATGCTTGACCCTGTACCTGCTACAGGCTGTCCAATAGCGTTTGTACTGTCGAAACTTTGAAGCTGTCTAGGATAAATCATGCAATGCTGTGACCACGAAAAGAAAATCCCGAACGGGGAAGCATGCGCTCCCGCAGCGGTGGTTGAAATTGCTTCTGGAGCCACTGCCGTCCTCCTGATCCATAAAATGGATTGTCCGACCGAGGAAAAGCTGATCCGGGACCGCTTCGCTGGGATGCCTGGTATCGACGGCATGCAATTTAACCTGATGCAGCGCGAGCTGACGGTTCGGCATCATCTCCCGTCCACCGACCCGATCGTTGCGGCGCTCAAGGCACTCGACCTGGAGCCGGTGCTCAAGGCCGATTCACTCGCCGCTCCCGGGGCAGTGTCGGCGGAAGCAGCCGATCTGTCCGCGGACTACCGCATCTCGACCACCAAGTGGGTGCTCATGGGCATCTCCGGCGTCGCCGCGGTGACCGCAGAGGTGGTCGCCTGGTCGACCGGGACGGATTCGTCGCTCCCGGTCGTGGCGCTGGCCCTGCTTGCCATCGCCACCGGCGGGCTCGACACCCTGAAGAAGGGCTGGATCGCTGTGCGCCATTTTTCCTTGAACATGAACTTCCTCATGTCGCTCGCCGTGATTGGTGCCGCAGTGATCGGGCAATGGCCCGAGGCCGCTGTAGTGATATTTCTATTCTCGGCGGCCGAAATGATCGAAGCGCTGTCGCTCGATCGCGCGCGCAATGCCATAAAAGGCTTGATGGCCATGGCTCCGGATATGGCCACGGTTCAAGGCGCCGACGGCCAGTGGGCAGCGGTGCAGGCTGGCACTGTGGCGCTTGCGGCGGTCGTGCGCGTAAAGCCAGGCGAACGAGTTCCCCTGGACGGCGAGGTCGTTGCCGGTCAGACAACGATCAACCAGGCGCCGATCACCGGCGAGAGCATGCCGGTTTCGAAACAGGCAGGCGACCCCGTGTACGCGGGCACCATCAACGAGCGTGGGGAGATCGACTACCGCGTGACGGCCGTGCAAAGCAATTCCACGCTGTCGCGAATCATCAAGAGCGTCCAGCAGGCGCAAGGCGAGCGAGCGCCGACGCAGCGTTTCGTCGATGAGTTCGCGCGCTACTACATCCCGGCAGTCGTCGTCATGGCGTTGATCGTCGGCCTGGCGGTACCGCTGTTGATGCAGGCGCCGTTCCAGCCGTGGCTGTACAAGGCGCTCGTGTTGCTGGTCATCGCCTGTCCATGCGCGCTGGTCATTTCGACCCCGGTCACGGTCGTCAGCGGCCTGGCTGCTGCCGCTAAACAGGGAATGCTCATCAAGGGCGGCGTCTACCTCGAACAGGGACGCAAGCTGAAGGCGCTAGCGCTCGACAAGACCGGTACCATCACGTTGGGCAAGCCATCGGTGACGGACACCATCGTCGTTGGCGATGGGGATCAGGCGAAATGGATGCGCTACGCGGCCAGCCTGTCGAACCGTTCAGATCACCCGGTGTCTACGGCTGTGGTCGCGCATTGGAAGGGGCTGGGTCTCCAGGACGCCCTGTTCGAGGTAAGCGACTTCGAGGCCATTACAGGCCGCGGCGTTAAAGGCACCATCGACGGAGCCACCTACTACCTGGGCAACCACCGCCTGATCCACGAACTGGGAATTTGCACCCCGGAGCTTGAAGCAAAACTGGAGACGTTCGAGAAAGACGGCAAGACGGCCGTGCTGATTAGTTCTGCCACCGCCCCCATGATGATTCTCGCCGTCGCCGATACTATCCGGGACAGCAGCGTGGCGGCCATCGCACGCATTCAAGCCATGGGCGTGCACGTCATCATGCTGACCGGCGACAATCCGCACACCGCGAAGGCGATCGGCGCGAAGGTCGGCATCGACGACGCCCGCGGCAATCTGCTGCCCGAGGACAAGCTCACGGCCATCAATGACATGGTGAGCAAGTACGGCTATGTCGGCATGGTAGGCGATGGTATCAACGATGCGCCGGCGCTGGCCAAGGCGGATATCGGATTTGCCATGGGGGCGGCGGGGACCGATACCGCACTGGAAACTGCCGACGTCGCGCTGATGGACGACGACTTGAGCAAACTCGCCGACTTCTTGACCTTGAGCCGAAGAACCAGCCGCATCCTGATGCAAAATATCGCTGTGGCACTGGGGATCAAGGCTGTTTTCCTCGTCCTGGCCCTGACGGGACTGGCAACCCTTTGGATGGCCGTGTTCGCCGATATGGGCGCCAGCCTGCTGGTCGTTTTCAACGGCTTGCGCCTGCTGCGGCGGTCGAAGTGAACCGCAGAAACGTCCTAAACCCCGTCGTATTGCGTATAACGCTATAATCCGAGCCATGGTCAAACGTTTTCTCTACATGCTAGCACTTGCATTTGCTCTTCAGATGAGTGCTGGCGTGGCGAGTGCGTATTGCATGCATGAAACCGGCAAGGCGAGTGAACATTTCGGTCATCATCAGCATGAACATCAGGACGCTGGCGGCGACGAGGACAGTTCGGCGCCGACCAAAAAAGCGGGCTTCGATCCCGACTGCGCATCGTGTTCGCACGGAACATCGGTTACGCCGTCATGGTCATCGGATATCTCACAGCATCTGCTTCCTGCCCACCTGCAGCGCGCCCAGCTTCCCGCGCGTCCCACGCCCTACCTCGGTCTGCCCGAACGCCCCAATTGGATGGTCGCCGCCTAAGTTCGGCGCCGGTCCAGCCATAAATTCCTGATACAGGTTCCCAATACGCTCACGCGTAGGCTTGTCGTCGCCGAATTCCTTCCATTACCCACTGGAGAATTCGATGCGATCAATATGTTTCCCTATCGGGCTCGCGTTGCTATGCGCGCAGCCTTTGCTGGCCGCCGCACAGGCGCCGGCCCCGCTATACCCGGAACTCAAGCCATCTTCGGCCCAGTCTTCATCGTTGACGCTGGAAGCGGCGATCAGCCGTGCCTTTGCATCAAATCCCGGTCTGCGAGCAGCCGGCCGCGATCTCGACATCGCGGCAGGCCAGCGCGCGCAGGCTGGCGCATTCCCCAATCCGGAGCTTTCTTACCTTTCTGAAGGAATCAAGAAAGACGCTCGTACTACCACCGTCCAAGTCAACCAGGCCGTCGAGTTGGGCGGCAAGCGCGGCGCCCGGATCGCGCTGGCCGAACGCGAGCGCGACGTTGCGTCGGCGGATCTGGCCACTTATCGCAGCGCACTGCGAGCCGATGTCGTCACCGCATTCTTCGATGTCCTGACGGCGCAAGAACGGTTATTACTCGCCCATGCGACGCAGGAACTCTCGCAAAAAGTGACAGGTGTCGCAGCACGGCGGGTGATTGCGGGAAAAATTTCGCCGGTGGAGGAAACCCGCGCCCGGGTCGCCGAGGCAAGCACCAAGATTGAACTGAGCCAGGCTGCCAACGATTTGGCGCTGGCCAAGCGGCGCCTGTCGGCCACCTGGGGCAGTTCGGAGCCCATGGTGGGCCCGGTCGAGACACCCGCGATGCCGGCTGGCGTCAATCCGACAACGGACGAGCTGCTCGCACGCCTTCCTGCGGCGCCGCAAATCATGCGGTCGCGCCGCGAGATCGATCGGCAAAAAGCCCAGGCCGACGTCGAACGCAGCCGCCGTTACCCTGACCTGACGGTCAGCCTGGGAAGCAAGCGCGACGAGCAGATCGGCCAGCGCCAGACCGTGGTTGGCCTTGCGATCCCGTTCCCCTTGTTCGACCGTAATCAGGGCAACCTGGCAAGTGCATTGCGGCGAACCGACAAGGCGCGCGACGAGCTGCTCGCCGTACAAAACAAGTTGTCCGCGGAATTGGCGCAGGCGTCATTGCGAATGAACGCGGCCGCGTCTGAACTGGCGATCCTGCGCGACGAGATCCTGCCAGGTGCGCATAGCGCGTACGAAGCGGGTACCAGGGGTTTCGAGGCCGGCAAGTTCAGCTTTATGGAGGTACTAGACGCTCAGCGAACCCTGTTCCAGGCAAAGACGCAGTACGTCCGTGCACTGGGAGAGTCGCATCGCGCCGCAGCCGACATCGAACGCATCATCGGAAACGTCGAGCAGCACGGCGGCTTGACGCCTCCCCAGCTCCAAAACAAGGAAATGCAATGAAAATCTCGAACATCGACAAAAAAACGCGCATCGCGATCGCCATCATCCTGGCTGTCGGCGCGCTACTCCTGGCCGTCATCCTAATCCCAGGCAAGAAATCGGCAGGGTCCGAGGAAGCTGGGGAGGCCGGGCACAGCGAAGCGGCGGAGCACGCTGACGGCGACCAGCATGGCAAGAAGTCCGAGGCCGCACATGGCGACGAAAAAGCCCATGCAGGCGAGGAACAGCATGCAGAGCCTCCAAAAAAAGGCCCTCACGGTGGATCCCTTTTCTCCCAGGGAAGCCTGAGCGTGGAAGTGCTCCTGGCGGAGCAAAACGGCGAAGCCAGGCATCAATTGTGGGCTTACCAAAATGGCAAACCAATTCCGCCCACGGCTTTCAGCGCAACCGAGCAGGTCAAACGGCCCCAGGGCGACGTGCAGGACCACACCTTTGCAGTCCAGGGCGACAGCCTGATCACCACCAAGACAATCGCCGAGCCGCACGTGTTCGAAGCCGCCTTTGTCGTGAAACGAGGCAAGGATGTCGTCAAGTTCAACGTCGAGAGCGAGGAAGGCAAAGTCGAACTGAGCGACGCCCAAGCCAAGGCTGCCGGAATCAAGCTCGAAACAGCGGCGCCAGCGCGCATCCGTAGCGCGTTCCAGCTTGCTGGTGAGATCAGGTTCAACGAAGACCGTACGGCGCACGTGGTGCCGCGCCTGGCAGGCGTGGTCGAAAGCGTGTCGGCCAATCTCGGGCAGCAGGTCAAGAAGGGACAGGTCCTCGCAGTCATCGCCAGCTCGGACGTGTCCGAAATGCGCAGCCAATTACTGTCGGCACAACGACTGCAGACCCTGGCGCGGGTGACTTACGAAAGGGAGAAAAAACTCTGGCAGGACAAAATTTCGGCAGAGCAGGACTATCTGCAGGCGCAGCAGGCGTTCAGGGAGGCCGAGATCGCCACCCAGAACGCGCGCCAGAAGCTCGCTGCGATCGGCGCCTCTGCTGGCGCCGCCGGTGCACTGAACCGGTATGAACTGCGGGCGCCGTTCGACGGCGCCATCGTCGAAAAGCACATCGCGTTGGGCGAGGCAGTCAAAGAGGATTCGAATGTTTTCTTGATTTCGGACCTGTCCTCAGTGTGGGCGGAAATCATCGTCCCCGCCAAGGACCTGGGTATCGTCCGGGTTGGCGAGCGCGCCACCGTCAAGGCCACTTCCATCGGGTCCGTCTCGACCGGCACGGTGTCGTACGTGGGATCGCTCCTCGGAGAGCAAACGCGCACGGCCAAGGCCCGCGTGACGCTGGCAAATCCCAACATGGCCTGGCGCCCGGGTCTGTTCGTCAATGTCGAGCTCACTTCGGATGAGAGGAACGCAGCTGTCGCCGTGCTCGCCGATGCGATCCAGACCGTCAACGACAGCCCGACCGTCTTCGTCAAGGTTGATGGCGGCTTTGTCGGCCAGCTGGTCACGACCGGCCGCAGCGACGGGAAGTACACAGAGATTCTCACCGGGATCAAACCCGGGACCGCTTACGCGGCCAGCGGAAGTTTCGTCGTCAAGGCGGAACAAGGCAAGGGCAGCGCCGAGCATGCACATTAAGCGGGAGAGATCACATGTTTGAACGAATCATTCGCTTTTCCATTGAACACCGCTGGCTGGTGATGCTTGCCGTCGTCGCCATGATGGCCATCGGCGTCTTCAGCTACAAAAAGCTGCCGATCGATGCCGTCCCCGACATCACCAACGTCCAGGTCCAGATCAACACGGCGGCGGCCGGCTACTCTCCGCTAGAGGTCGAGCAGCGCGTCACGTTTCCGATCGAGACCGTCATGGCAGGCCTGCCGGACCTGGAGCAGACGCGTTCGCTGTCTCGCTACGGTTTGTCGCAGATCACCGTCGTCTTCAAGGACGGTACCGATATCCACTTTGCCCGCCAGCTGGTCAACCAGCGGATCCAGGAAGCGAAGGAAACCCTGCCGGACGGCGTCAGTCCAATGATGGGCCCGATCTCGACCGGGCTTGGCGAGATTTACCTTTGGACTGTCGAGTCGCTACCCGGCGCCAAAAAGGCCGATGGTACGCCTTACACGCCGACCGATCTGCGCGAGATCCAGGACTGGATCATCAAGCCGCAGCTGCGCAATGTCATTGGGGTTACCGAGATCAACTCGATCGGGGGCTACGCGAAGGAGTATCACGTCACGCCCAACCCGGCGAAGCTGGCGTCCTACAATCTGACCTTGCAGGATCTCGTTGTCGCGCTGGAACGCAACAATAGCAATGTCGGCGCCGGCTACATCGAGAAAAAGGGCGAGCAATTCTTGATCCGCGTCCCAGGACAGGTGCGCAACATCGAGGACATCCGCAACGTCATCCTGAGCAACGTTCAAAGCGTGCCGGTCCGCATGCGCGACGTGGCCGAGGTCGACGTGGGGCGCGAATTGCGTACCGGCGCCGCGACCGACAACGGCCAAGAAGTCGTGCTGGGCACCGTGTTCATGCTGATCGGGCAAAACAGCCGCGTCGTGTCGCAGGCGGTGGACAAGAAGATGGTCGAGATCAACCGCACCTTGCCCGCCGGCGTAAAGGCTTACACGGTCTACGATCGGACGGTACTGGTCGACAAGGCGATCAGCACCGTCAAGAGGAACCTGCTGGAAGGCGCGGTACTCGTCATCGCCATCCTGTTTCTCTTTCTCGGCAATATCCGCGCAGCGCTCATCACGGCGATGGTTATCCCCCTGTCGATGCTGTTCACCTTCACCGGCATGGTGACGTACAAGGTCAGCGCCAACCTGATGAGCCTTGGGGCACTCGACTTCGGCATCATCATCGACGGCGCGGTCGTGATCGTCGAGAACTGCGTGCGGCGTCTGGCGCATGCCCAGGAACACCACAAGCGTTCGCTGACCCGCGCCGAGCGCTTTCATGAAGTGTTCGCCGCCGCCAAGGAAGCGCGCCGGCCGCTGCTGTTCGGCCAGCTCATCATCATGATCGTCTACATCCCGATTTTTGCGCTCACTGGCGTGGAAGGAAAGATGTTCCATCCGATGGCGTTTACAGTGGTCGCGGCCCTGGTGGGCGCAATGATTCTATCGATGACCTTCATTCCGGCCGCCGTGGCGCTGTTCATTGGCGAACGCGTGTCCGAGAAGGAAAACCGGCTGACGAAATGGGCAAGTCAAGCATATGAGCCGACGCTCGCGCTGGTGATGCGTAGCAAGGCCGTCGTGTTGACCCTGGCAGCAGTGCTCGTTATCCTGTCGGGGGCGCTTGCGACCCGCTTGGGGAGCGAGTTCGTGCCCAGCCTGAACGAAGGGGACTTCGCCATCCAGGCGCTGCGCATTCCCGGCACCAGCCTGACGCAGTCACTCGCGTTGCAAAGGCAGCTTGAGAGCGGCCTGAAAGCGAAGTTCCCGGAGATCGAGCGTGTCTTTGCCCGGACCGGCACCGCGGAGATCGCTTCCGATCCCATGCCGCCGAATATCTCGGACGGCTACGTCATGCTGAAGCCGCAATCGCAGTGGCCAGCGCCGAAGAAAACGCGGGACGAGCTGCTGGCGGCGGTGCAGGCCGAGGCCGCCAGGTACCCGGGGAACAACTACGAGTTCTCGCAGCCGATCCAGCTGCGCTTCAACGAACTTATTTCGGGAGTGCGCAGCGACGTCGCCGTCAAGATCTTTGGCGACGACATGGACGTGCTCAACGACACCGCCGCCAAGGTGGCAGCGACACTGAATCGCGTGCCCGGGGCAGCGGAGGTGAAAATCGAGCAGACGACCGGGCTTCCCATGCTCACGGTGAACATCGACCGGGAAAAGACCACCAGGTACGGCTTGAACATTGGCGATGTACAGGAAACGATCGCCATCGCCACCGGCGGTCGCACCGCCGGCACGATGTTCGAGGGCGACCGGCGGTTCGACATTATCGTGCGCCTGCCCGAGCACTTGCGCACCGACCTGGAGGCGCTCAAACGCCTGCCTATACCGCTATCCGGTTCAAAGGCGGGTGCGGAAGGTGGGGATGCCGGCGCGACGAGCTACATTCCGCTCGCGGAGGTGGCCACACTCGATTTCACGCCCGGCCCGAATCAAATCAGCAGGGAGGATGGCAAACGGCGCATCGTGGTGAGCGCCAATGTACGGGGGCGCGACATCGGGACGTTCGTGCCGGAAGCCGAAGCAATGATCTTGAAAGAAGTAAAAATCCCACCCGGGTATTGGACGCGCTGGGGCGGGACATTCGAACAGCTGCAGTCGGCGACACAGCGCCTGCAAGTCGTGGTGCCGCTCGCGCTGTTCCTGGTGTTCACGCTGCTGTTCGTCATGTTCAACAACGTCAAGGATGGGTTATTGGTCTTCACCGGGATCCCGTTTGCCCTCACGGGCGGCATCCTGGCCCTGTGGCTGCGCGATATTCCGATGTCCATTTCAGCAGCGGTGGGGTTCATCGCCCTGTCAGGAGTGGCGGTGCTCAATGGCCTGGTCATGCTGTCTTTCATTCGCACCCTGCGCGAGGAGGGAATGGGACTGGACGATGCAATCAATACGGGCGCGCTTACGCGTCTGCGGCCGGTGCTGATGACCGCGCTGGTCGCTTCGCTCGGGTTTATTCCAATGGCGATTGCGACCGGTACTGGCGCGGAAGTGCAGCGGCCCCTGGCCACGGTGGTCATCGGTGGCATCCTCTCGTCGACCATATTGACGTTGCTCGTTTTGCCACTGCTGTATCGGCTGGCCCATGGCAAAGACAGCGAAGAGGAAGTTTATACGACCACCAAGAATGAAGTGGTCGCGTAACAGGTATTGAGCCGACAAGTGTTTCAATTAGATGTGCCGGTCGCCCGCCAAACAAGGCCACGCGACCGGAAATGCAAAGCGATCAGAGGAGAAGAGGATGAGTGCAGGACATTCGCATGGTGTGAGCGCTGGGCAAAGCGAGAAGCCGCTATGGATAGCATTGACGTTGACATCGTTATTTTTGACCGCGGAATTAGTGGGGGGAATCCTGACCAACAGCCTGGCCTTGATCTCGGACGCAGCCCACATGTTTACCGATGCGGCGGCTCTCGGAATATCGCTGGCTGCCATGAGAATCGGGCGACGGCCGGCCGATAGTAAGCGCACCTTTGGCTATTATCGTTTCGAGATTCTTGCGGCTGCATTCAACGCGATATTGTTGTTCATGGTTGCGCTCTACATCGTCTATGAGGCTTACGAGCGCCTGCAGACGCCCGCGCAAATCGAGTCGGGCCCGATGTTGATCATTGCCGCCATCGGACTGGTCGTCAACCTGATCAGCATGCGCTTGCTCAGCGCAGGGAAGGATACCAGCCTGAACATGAAAGGCGCCTATCTGGAAGTCTGGAGCGACATGCTCGGGTCGATCGGCGTCATTGTCGGGGCGCTCTTGATCCGCTACACCGGTTGGAGTTGGGTGGATTCGGTGATCGCCGTAGGCATCGGACTATGGGTATTGCCCCGGACGTGGACCTTACTCAGGGAAAGCATGAACGTGTTGCTGGAAGGCGTGCCGGAAGGAGTTGGCATCGAAGAGATCGGCGCCGCGATTCGCGCAAAACCGGGCGTTACAGGCATCCACGATCTGCACGTGTGGTCCATTTCAAGTGGCAAAACCAGCCTGTCTGTTCATGTGGTCAGCAACGGCACGCCGGCGACCTGGCCAGCCCTGGTCGCATCCGTGCGCGATATGCTGGCGCACGATTTCGAGATTCACCATACGACCGTTCAAGTGGAGGATTCGCCATGCGAACAAGCCGCCGAGCTGCACGAATTCACCCCGGACCACGGGCCGAAGGAGCTGCACGATGATTAAATTTTTGCCCACGCTTGCAGACAGGGTGACGGTGCGCACGTGAGCCTTAAGGAGCATGCGGCGGCGCCCGACTGGCTGGTCGAGGCCTGCCTTGCCATTTTTATTTTGGCCATCGTGATAATGGGCGCAATCGCCGTGGTGGCTCGGTTGCGTCGCGGCCCAGACAAGCCTGGCCGGCCAAAAGCTAAGCTGCGGTTCAAAAGAAAACGACGCCGAGGCCGGAAATGAATGGCGGACGAAGCGTCAGATCCACCGCCGGGTGCGGCCGCTGTAAGCACGATAACTTTCGCCGTGCTGTTCTTGCAAGAATGCCTCTTCCAGGCGCACTTGCACTTGCATGATCACGTCACCGACAAGCCAGAGCGCCAGCGTTACCGCGTTCGGCCGAATCAGCACCAGGCTCAGGAGGCACACACGCATCGCCAGAAAAATCGGATTGCGGGACCACCCGAAGAGGCCGCTGGTCACCAGTGCAGTGGTGTGGTTGGTGTCAATCCCGATGCGCCAGGAACGGCCCATCTGCGCCTGAGCGATGACGGTCCACAATATGGCAATCGACAATCCAAACCAGCCGGCGATTTTTACGGGGGTGTGCAACAGCCAAAGCAGCGCGCCCATCCCTTGTTCGATATTGGGCCAGATTAGCTGCCCGACGATATATGCGAAGAGGCAGATCATCAAGGCGCGCATCGCCGACGTCACGAAGCCGTAAACGTCGTCCGATGACGGCAGTACGTAAGGGTTCAGATTGCTCAGGCGCCACACTCGAACGGTCGGCCAGACGAAGGCTACGGCGAAGTACATGACAAAGACCAGGGCGAGCATGACGCTTTCCGACATTAAAGTCATTGGTAACTCCTCAAAAATTAAAGCGGTCGTGACCACTTGGCTAGAACCCTATTAGAAACTCTATAGCTACTATAGGGTCAAGCTTTTCGTTCGAGCACTTTTGAGATCGGCTTATTTGCTGCTGCTTCGCACTCGCTGCGGGCGAAACGGATATTGAGGGGCGGCCGGGATATAGCGTAAAACTCCGCAAAATGTCTCGTATCTGATTGATTGCAATAACTGACTCGCTTGACCTTCGCCCGCCGGCATGGCCAGTAGCCGGAGGCATGCGTTTTCATTCACGTTCAGTGATCTGCCCGCCAGTGGTCGGGCATGATTGCTCAATGCGGTGCCGTGCAAACGGATCGGCGCCTTCGACGTAACGCAGCGCCGACTGTACGTTTTTCCAGCCGACATATTCCATAAGCGTCTTGATGTCCCAATCGTTTGCGGTGGCCCACTGGGCGAAACCACGCCGTAGCGAATGCCCGCTGTACTGAGCGGCGAAGGCGATGCCGGCATCGCCAAACAGCGAGCGCAGCAGTGGAACGAAACTATTAATGTGCAATCCTTGGGCGCCTATGTGCCCCCAGCGATCGATGCTGCGAAATACCGCGCCTTCGGTCAGTCCGGCTAGGGCGATCCAGGCGGCGTAGGCTTCGACCGGACACAGCCGGGCGAGCGCCGGCGCTTTGAACGTGGTGCCTTTGTGGCTTCGGTCGCCCTTGGACTGGGGCAGAAAGCACGTCATCCCCTCGCCGTGCGTAATGTCGATGTATTCGACCTGCAACCGCGTCAATTCATCCCCGCGAAATCCGCGCCAGAAGCCCAACAGCAGAATAGCCTTGTCGCGCGCGCATCGCAACTGCGCTGGCCTATCCCCCGCCACTGTCGCGGTAGCGATTTGAACGTCGAGCCACTGGGCTACTAGTGCCAGTTGCTCGAGCTGCAGTGGCCGCGCGCGCTTTTCCTGCGCCGGGTGCAGTGCCTGAATGCCCCGCAAGACCTTGCGCACCACGGGCGCTTTGGTCGGATCGGGAAACCCCTGGTCAATGTGCCACTGCGCCAGCGCGGCAAGACGCTGACGCAACGTGTTGATGGCCAATGATTCGGCATGGTCGACCAGGTAACGGGCGATCGAATCTGCCGTCGCGGGCAGGAAGCCCCCCCATTCGATTTCAAAATGCCGGGCTGCCGCTTGATAGCTGCGCCGCGTGTTCTCGCGGGTCGCTGCGTGAACATAGGTATCGATTTTGCTCATTGCATTCCAATCCGATGAAAGGACGTCCAGCGCCGGCCAGATTTCATTCGGGAATCAGCCTCTTGATTTCCCCCTCGGCGCTGTATGGCATATCTTCCCGTTCCATGCGCCGTACTTCCGCAATGATCGCTTTGGCCCGCGCCAACTTGTCCTTGCGCCACTGGGCTTGGTCATAGTTCAGGGTTAGGTTATCAAAGATCGTAAACAGGTAATCGCGCAAATTTAGCGCCGTGGGAAAAGAAAGGGTAATCACCCACCGTTCTAAACTGAATGAATCGTAGACATAGCCGTTCTGCGCGTTCCAATACTTCAGCAGTCGAATGGCGGGCTTGATTTTGGAAAGTTCCGCATTGTTCTTTGTGACCAAGCTGGCATTGAAATCGTTGGGGTTCGTCGACTGCCAGGCAGTCGCTCCATTTGGGATTCGGTATCCGGCCGCATATTGTTCTTTCAGTGCGGGCACCAGGTCGAATCGGATGTGGTTTAGCAAGAGGACAATCGTCGGCGACGACTGTTTGATGTCGGAGCGCGAGTAATGAGTTTCCGCGAAGCGCTTGAGGCGGTCCAGGTAGGTTTGCGGAGAATAGCTGCCCTCGGCAAACACCACCATGTAGTCGATGTCGGAGTGCTCATCCATTGCGCGGGGCAAGATGGTGCCGCGGGTCGACGACCCGAATCGAAACTGATCGCTCAGGCCGCTTCCAAAGTATGTGGTGAGCCTTGATTTGAGGGTGCTGATCGACGTATTGATCGAACTCTGCTCGCTGCTCGAAAGCACCGCGTCACTCGCACGCTTGTCCAGATAGGTGATGAGCGACATTTATGCGCCTCCAGGCAGGTCGACGCGATGTGCTCCCTCGCCCTCGTCGATACCTTTGCGCGCCAGTTCGAAGTCCGCGCGTGAGAACTGCGCGCTTGCTTGGTTGAGCTCGTTCCGTCGCTTTGTGAACTCGTCCAACCCGGCGATCGCAGCCAGCTCGTCACACGCGTACTGCAGGCGGATCTCGCGAAATACGCGCGCATCGTTACGCAGTGTCAAATACTGGTCGCCACTGCCTTTATGGGCTGCGGCCCGCTCCGACGGCTTCAGAAAGGTCATCAGAGATGTGAGTACGGCGACTACGGATGACATCACGCCGGCTGCGCTGCCGTAATCCTTGAAAAATGCCGCTCCCGCCAGGGCGCTCAGAACGACGGACGGAACGCCGAGCCAATAGTGGTAACGCGCCCACCGGTCGCCGGCGTTAAAGTGCGCTTTTCCTGAGTGGATACAGTCTTCCTCGATGCGTTTAAGTTCAGCCCCGATGGCCGATTTGGATGCATTTGCGTTTTCCACGTATTCCTCTCTATTGGTTTCGGATCTGGCCGGGAGACGCCCCCATCAAGGGAACGCATGGGCCAAAACGGACCCGTACGCCATTGTTGCGACAAATATCCATCCATTCTCGGATCACATGGGATAAGAATACATTATCCATTATTAGAAATTGCTATCCGACCACGAACTCTTGAGCTAGAATCCCATGTTATTACGTGGTATGTAATCCAGTACGCTATTTCGTGGAGGCCCGATGGCCCGGACCGGACTGTATCAATCGGAAGTGAAGAAGGCGCGGGACGCCCTGATCGCGCAGGGCAAGCATCCGTCGGTCGACGCGGTGCGGGTTGCGCTCGGCAACACAGGGTCAAAGACGACCATCCACAAGTACCTGAAGGAACTCGAAGAGCAGGACGGCGGGGCCGGTGACCGCAAGGCGTCCATCACGGAGGCATTACACGATCTTGTCGCCAGGCTGGCGGCCCAATTACACGAGGAAGGCAATGCGCGCGTCGTCGAGGTCGAGGCGCAGTCCCTTGAGAAGGACCGCGTGCACGCCGCAGCCCTGGCCGCGCTGCGCAGCGACATCGAATCGCTGGGCGGTCGGCTCGAACGCGTCCAGGCCGGAGCAGATCGGGAAAGTGCAGCGCACGCCGAGGCCCGCGCGAACCTTCAAGATGAGACGATTGCGCGACACACGGCCGAGCAGCAGGTGGCCGACCTCAAGGAGCGGGTGCTTGAGAACGATGCGCACCGGCTCTCGCTCGAAGAAAAACATAAGCACGCCCGCGAGGCGCTGGAGCACTACCGCCAATCGGTCAAGGAGCAGCGCGAGCAGGACCAGCGCCGCCACGAGCAGCAGATACAGCAGCTGCAGGCCGAAATGCGCCAGCTGCAGCAAAGCCTGATCGTCAAGCAGGACGACATCACCCGGCTGAACCAGGAAGGCGCGCGCCTGGTCTCGGACCTCTCGCATGCGCAGGCGGCACTATACGCCCAACAAGCCCAGGGCCGGCAATTGGTGCAGCAGATTGCGACGCTCCAGGATGCCGCCCAACAGGCATTGATCCGGCTCGCAGCCAAGGATGCACAGACAGGGGCGCTGCACGAGCAGGCGGCGGCGGCCGTGTCGAAGGCGGAGGCGGCATTCGGCCGGGTGCGCGAGCTCGAACTGGCGCTGGCGACGGCGGACGCGACGCTGGCGTCGCAGCACGAGGTGGCCAGCGAACTTCGCGCCCATCTGGCAAGCCGGGCTCAGAAAGCGGATAACGAACCAGAAGCCCGGACCTGATTCGCGCAGCGAGCTAGCCCAAAGCCATCTGCAACATCAATGCGTATGCCTAAGTCTCAGAAGCGGGCGCGTTTGACAAGCTACATGTAACGGCGTAGTCTAAAAAAGGTCAATATCCCAGTTCGCATGAAAACATCCTATTCCAAACGTCTACTGACGGCCATCGTAGCAATTTTCAGTATGCTGTTCATGCAGCTGGCTGTAGCTTCGTACGCCTGCCCAGGGATGTCGGCGGGAAGCAATACGGGCGTTTCGACTGCCCCAACAATGATGGAAGACATGCCGAACTGCGACGGTATGGATCCCGAGCAGTCGACACTGTGCCATCTGTACGCATATGGCGAACCAGCCAAACAGTCACTTGATAAGACACCAGCACCGGTCGTGCCGCCTTTTGTGGGCGTCGAGTTGGTGTTGAGCTTGGCCATTTTCGATGTAATTGTCATTCCCTCCCTACCGGCCTATCCGCCAATCGCTTTGACGCGAACGTCCTCCCCGCCAATTGCGATCCGCAATTGCTGTTTCAGAATCTAATATTCCAGACTGCCTAGTTCGTCATCGCATCGCCGTTCGCGGTGAGTGCGCTGTTGTTCGTCGCATTCTGGAGGTTCCATGTCATTCCCTTTATCAGCGCGTCTTGACGCGCGCTCGAATCGTCTTCGCATCGTGTCGAAGATTTCGCTTGTCCTGTCGCTGCTCGCCAGCGAAGCAGCAATTGCGGCGCCGCAGCCGTTAACTCTTGGGCAAGCCCAGAAACAAGCGGTCGCCCGCTCCCGTCAGCTGACGGCCGAGGACCATGCAATCGCGGGAGCACGCGACATGGCCATAGCCGCCGGTCAGCTTCCAGATCCGGTTCTAAAGGCTGGTATCGACAACCTTCCTGTCAGCACCAGTGACCGCTTCAGTTTAACCAAGGATTTCATGACCATGCGGCGCATTGGCATCTCGCAAGAGCTGACGCGCGCCGACAAGCGGCAGTCGCGCTTTGCGCGTTATGAGCGCGAAGCGCTCAAATTCGCGGCCCAGAAAGACGTCGTGCTCGCCACGATCCAACGCGAAACGGCAATCGCCTGGTTGGAGCGCTATTACACCGAACAGATGGCTGCGCTGATCTCTGTGCAATCCGATCAGGCGCGGCAAGAGATCGAAGCTGCAGAGGCGGCTTATCGCGGCGGTCGCGGCACGCGTGCCGATATACTTGCGGCCCGCTCAGGGCTATTGCTCCTGGATGATCGGGCCAGCGAAATTGACCGCCGGCTCCACGTTTCACAGACCATGCTCGCGCGCTGGACTGGCGTACATGACAACTCGGCGTTAGCCGGAACCCCCGATATCGACCATATCCGTCTTAATACCGCGACGCTCGATAAGGACCTGGCCCATCATCCAAAGATCACCGTGCTGAACCGGCAGGAGGAAGTGGCGCGCGCTGAGGCCAATGTGGCGCGGGCAAACCAGCGCGCCGACTGGAGCGTGGAAGTTTCGTTCCAGCAGCGCGGTTCTGAGTACTCGAACATGGTCTCTGTCGGGCTTTCCGTGCCGCTGCAATGGGATCGAAAAAGACGGCAAGACCGGGAACTAAGCGCAAAGCTTGCCATGGTTGAGCAGACGACGGCCGAACGTGACGAGATGCTTCGGGACCATGTCGCTGAGACGCGCGCCCTGATCGTCCAGTGGACAAGTGGACGGGAGCGCATTTCCCGGTACAGGAGTCAATTGATTACGATTTCTGGCGAACGAACCCAGGCCGTTTTAGCCGGATATCGCGGCGGAAAGGCGACGCTCAGCGAGGTGCTTGCAGCAAGGCGCAACGAGACCGAGGTCCGCATGCAAGCGATCGAGCTGCAACTGGACACAGCCAGGATATGGGCGCAACTGAACTTCCTCTTTCCCGAGGCCCAAGGTTTCCAGCATGCCACTACATTCAACCCAAAGGACCCAAAATGAAGAACAAGAAGGTTCTCGCGCTGATCATCGTAATCATGGTCGCAGCCGTCGCCTACGGTGCCTACCACCTCGGCATGCGTCAGGGTATGAAGGAGATGCCGATGGCATCAGGCGCGACAGCAAACGGCGCTCACGCGGCCGCCAACAGCGGTGGAAAGAAGCCGTTGTACTGGCACGATCCGATGGTCCCCGGCCAAAAGTTTGACAAGCCGGGTAAGTCGCCCTTCATGGACATGCAACTAGTTCCCGTGTACGGCGGCAGCGAGGGTGACGACGGCACAGTGTCGATCAGTCCCCGGGTCCAGCAAAATCTGGGCGTGCGCACCGCGGCAGTCACGACGGGCAAACTTTCTTCAGGCGTCGTCGCGGTGGGAAGCGTCGCCTATAACGAGCGGGACGTCGCATTAGTCCAAGCGCGCAGCAATGGTTTTATTGAGCGGCTCTACGTACGCGCCCCATTAGATCCCGTCAGGAAGGGGCAGCCCCTGGCCGAGTTGTACGTGCCGGACTGGATCGCCGCTCAGGAGGAATTTCTGGCAGTGCGGCGGATGCGGGGAAGCGGCATGGCATCCCTGGTCGACGGTGCGCGCCAGCGCATGCGTTTGGCTGGCATGACAGCGGAGCAGGTGCGCCTGGTCGAGTCAAGCGGCAAGGTGCACTCGCGTGTGACGATTTCGGCCCCCGTAAGCGGTGTCATCGCCGAGCTTGGCACGCGTGACGGGATGACTGTGATGGCGGGTGCCCAACTATTTCGCATCAATGGAACCAGTTCCGTGTGGGTCAATGCCGAGGTGCCGGAGAGCTTGGCTGCGAAGGTGCGGCCCGGCGATGCGGTCGAAGCTCGTGCGCCGGCGCTCCCGGGGAGCGTATTCAAGGGTAAGGTGGGCGCCATTCTGCCCGAAGTGAACGCCGCGACACGTACGCTAAAAGCGCGAATCGAGCTGGCCAATCGGAACGGCAAACTGGTGCCAGGTATGTTCGCATCCCTCACCTTTTCCTCTAGTGGTGGAGACGACGTCTTGCTGGTGCCCTCGGAGGCAGTGATACAGACCGGCACCCGCAGCGTCGTGATGCTTGCCCAAGACGGCGGCAAATTCATTCCTGTCGAGGTCGAGCTTGGCAGCGAGAACAATGGCCAGACCGAGATCCGCAAGGGTCTGGCACTTGGGCAAAAAATAGTCGTGTCTGGTCAGTTCTTGATCGACTCGGAGGCCAGCCTCAAAGGGGCGGCGACTCGCATGATCGATATCCCGGCACCAGCGGCCGAGCAAGCGGCTCGGCTGCACCATGGGGAGGGCAAGGTAGAGGAAATCAGCAAGGACGAAGTCACGATATCGCACGGCCCCATCCCTTCTTTGCAGTGGGGGCCAATGACAATGCCTTTTACATTGACCGCAGCGATTCCCAGCAACGTGCGCGTGGGCGATCATGTTGCGTTCGATGTTAAGCAGCGCAAAGACGGCAGCTTTGAAATTGCCGCGATTTCGCGCCTTCCCGCCCAGCCTGCAAAAACTGCCAAACCCGCGGAAAGCGCCATGGAGCCAGGCATGAAGATGCCGGCGCCGACGGGAGTCAAGAAATGATCGCCAAACTGATCCGCTGGTCGATTGTGAACCGATTCCTGGTGCTTCTCGCAACGCTCCTGTTAACCGCATGGGGCATCTGGTCGCTCTCGAAAACACCGCTCGACGCCATTCCCGATCTGTCGGACGTGCAGGTCATCATCCGTACGACATTTCCAGGGCAGGCGCCCCAGATCGTGGAGAACCAGGTCACCTATCCCCTGACAACGACCATGCTGTCGGTGCCAGGCGCCAAGACGGTGCGTGGCTACTCGTTTTTTGGTGATTCCTTCGTCTACATCCTGTTCGAGGACGGCACCGATCCCTACTGGGCCAGGTCGCGCGTACTTGAATACCTGAACCAAGTACAAGCCCGCCTGCCGGCGCAGGCCAAGACGGCGCTAGGGCCGGACGCGACCGGCGTAGGATGGGTTTATCAGTATGCGCTGGTCGACCGTAGCGGCAAGCTGGACCTATCGCAGTTGCGCGCCTTGCAGGACTGGTTCCTGAAATTCGAGTTGAAGGCGGTTCCCAACGTTTCGGAAGTGGCCAGTGTCGGCGGAATGGTTCGGCAGTACCAGATCGTCCTCGACCCCGACAAGTTACGCGCCTTTTCGATCACGCATGGCAAGGTAATCGAGGCGATTCAGCGCGCTAACCAGGAAACGGGAGGCTCCGTGCTCGAACTGGGCGAGGCCGAATACATGGTGCGCGCCTCCGGCTATCTGCAGTCGCTCGACGACTTCCGAAAAATACCGCTGACGAGCACCGACGCCGGCGTCTCGGTACGCTTGGGTGACGTGGCGCGCGTGCAACTGGGACCCGAAATGCGGCGCGGGATCGCCGACCTGAACGGCGAAGGCGAAGTCGCAGGCGGCGTGATCGTCATGAGATCGGGCAAAAATGCACTTGAGACGATCGAGGCCGTAAAGGCCAAGCTGGCTGCGCTCAAGTCGAGCTTGCCCGCGGGCGTGGAAATCGTCCCTGTGTATGACCGTTCCAAGTTGATCAAGCGCGCCGTGACGAATTTGGAACACAAGCTGATCGAGGAATTCATTGTCGTCGCGGTCGTTTGCCTGGTCTTCCTGTTTCACATCCGCTCGGCTCTCGTGGCCATCGTGTCCCTTCCGCTGGGTATTTTGATCGCTTACATCATCATGTCCTACCAGGGCGTCAACGCCAATATCATGTCCCTGGGGGGCATTGCGATCGCGATCGGCGCCATGGTTGACGCCGCCGTTGTGATGATCGAAAACGCCCACAAGCACATCGAGGCATGGAATCACGCAAATCCTGGCCGCAAGCTGGAAGGTGAGACGCAGTGGACCGTCATTGGCGACGCGGCGGTCGAAGTGGGCCCGGCACTGTTCTTCTCGCTGCTGATCATCGTGCTGTCATTTATCCCGGTGTTTACGCTCGAGGCACAGGAAGGACGTCTGTTTGCACCGCTGGCATTTACCAAGACTTATGCGATGGCGGCGGCAGCCGGCCTGGCGGTCACGTTGATCCCGGTCCTGATGGGATACCTGATCCGGGGACGAATCCCAGACGAACAGAAAAATCCGATTAACCGTGGGTTGATCGCCTTATACCGGCCGTTGCTGGAAATCGTGCTGCGCAGGCCGAAGGCGACCTTGGTCGTGGCTGGACTACTCGCCATGATCACGCTCTGGCCCATGTCGCGCCTGGGCGGCGAATTCATGCCGCCGCTGGACGAAGGCGATTTGCTCTATATGCCGTCCGCGTTGCCGGGCCTGGGAACGGGAAAGGTCGCCGAGCTGCTCCAGCAAACCGATCGTCTCATCAAAACGGTGCCGGAGGTGGAAAGCGTGTTTGGCAAGGCCGGCCGAGCCGAGACTGCGACCGATCCGGCGCCGCTGGAAATGTTCGAGACAACGATCCAGTTCAAGCCGCGCGACCAATGGCGCTCAGGCATGACGACCGACAAGCTCGTGGAGGAACTGGACCGCATTGTCAAGGTGCCGGGCCTTTCCAACATCTGGGTGCCGCCGATCCGCAACCGTATCGACATGCTCGCGACGGGAATCAAGAGTCCAGTAGGAATTAAGGTCGCTGGCGTCAGTTTGCAGGAAATCGACCGCATTGCAGGCGAGATCGAGCGCGTCGTCAAACGCGTACCCGGCGTCTCCTCCGCTTTGGCGGAGCGCCTAAACGGGGGCCGCTACATCGACATTCAGATCGACCGCGACGCAGCCGCGCGATATGGCATGAACATCGCCGACGTTCAAAGCATCGTCGCAAGCGGCATCGGCGGCGACAACGTTGGCGAGACTGTGGAGGGACTGCAGCGTTTTCCCATCAATGTGCGCTATCCCCGCGAAGTGCGTGATTCGGTGGAAAAGTTGCGGGAGTTGCCCGTTCTGACCGAGCGCGGCGCGCAAATCCGCTTGGGCGACGTCGCGGCGATCAAGATCAGCGATGGTCCGCCTATGCTCAAAAGCGAAAACGCCCGGCTGTCGGGCTGGGTATATGTCGATATTCGCGGACGCGACCTCAGTTCGGCGGTACGCGAGATGCAGCAGGCGGTGAACAAGGAAGTAAAACTTCCAGCCGGTTATTCCGTGTCCTGGTCGGGGCAGTTTGAATACCTGGAGCGCGCGACGGCAAAGCTCAAGATAGTCGTTCCGGCAACGCTGCTCATCATTTTTGTACTGCTGTATATGACGTTCAAACGCTTCGACGAAGCGGCGCTGATCATGGCCACGCTGCCGTTCGCCCTGGCAGGCGGCATCTGGCTGTTGTGGGCGCTGGGACACAATCTTTCGGTTGCAAGCGGGGTGGGTTTCATCGCGCTCGCCGGCGTGTCGGCTGAATTTGGCGTGATCATGCTGCTCTATCTGAAGCACGCCTGGGAGGCGCGTCTGGTCAAAGGCACGCCAGACGAGTCCGACCTGCTCGACGCCATCAGGGAAGGCGCCGTGCTGCGCGTGCGACCGAAGGCAATGACGGTGGCCGTCATCATCGCGGGCCTGGTGCCGGTCATGATTGGTTCGGGCACGGGTTCCGAAGTCATGCAACGCATTGCCGCCCCAATGGTGGGTGGGATGATCACCGCGCCGTTGCTGTCGATGTTTGTGGTGCCAGCAGTCTACTTGCTCATGCGGCGCAGGCAGCTGCGCGCACCAGCTCCTTTGCCCACCGCAGACGGTAGTCGTGGCGACAAGGTGCCGAGCCACGTTGGCCCGGGGAAAAGTACCGCAAATCACACTACTAACTAGGCGCAACAGGATTCACTTCTCAATTTCTGAAGGATTTTTATGAATAGGCTTACTACCGCAATTACCACCATTGGCGTCGCCGTGCTTCTGTCAGCCTGTGCCAGTCCAAGCGGGACCAACAGGGTTGTACTGCCACTTGATCATGGGCCTCGCGCGCAAACGACGCCGTGGGAAAACAAGCAACGCTTGCTGCGCGCCGAACTGAAGGCTAAAGCAACTTTCGAAAAGCCGGTCCCTGGGGCAGTCCCTGGGGTGCAATGAGCGATCTGTTCGGCCCCATTTAGCCTGATTAATTTTCTACTACCGAAAGGAAATATTATGAAATTTACCGCCATCCGCTCACTGGTTCTTGCAACGATCATCTCCGTTCCTGCGCTGGCGCAGGCCGATACCATGAAGGGAATGAACGACGCAGGGATGAAAACGAAGGATATTGGCATGCAGGATTGCATGGCCATGAAGGGCATGAAGATGGATGCAAAGAATATGAAGAATATGGACGCGCACAAGTGCAAGACCATGATGTCTGGCATCGATGGAAAGCACGCCTCAAAAAATGCCACGATGAAGACTCACAGAACAGCCGCAGTCGTCAAGGAAATCGATACGGCCAAGGGAAAGGTGATGCTGGCGCACCAGGCTGTGAAAAGCTTGAACTGGCCGGCGATGACGATGGGGTTCAAGGTCATGGACAAGGATCTTTTGCCCAAGCTGTCTGTAGGCAAGCGAGTAAACGTCGAATTCCGAAAGGAAGGGGCAGACTATGTCGTAGTGGCAGTCAATTAATTCTGGCGATAGATGGCGGAGCACCCTTTATGAATATCGCAAAAGTGTCAGGGTAGCTGGCCATGCAAATCGGTGTCTGTTCAAAAGAGCATTTTGTTGCGGCATGTCCCCGAGACGCCTCCCCCTGTGGACGAGGCGTGATCGATTGAGTTGTGGTCATGTCGCAGTGGAGGACTACTGCTCAGACATCATAAGCAGGCTAATTGGCGTACATGGGGTTTTCACCCACATGGACGGTAACGTCCGACGAGCCAGGCAGAATTTTTGATAATGGAAACGTCGGCAGGCCAAACGTATCAAATGTCCAAACCACAACAGAGGAACCATTGACAATACGGTAAGTCTCAAGTCGAACTACCCTGATGTGACGTGTCTTGCCCGCCACAATAGTGATTTCCTCGGCAGCAGTACCAGAGGCGGCCACATACCCCAACGGGCTATCCTCACGAACTTCCTTATTGGTCCTGGCTTTAGTGGCCGCCGGCGCTTGCGACGAACTAGCGTCAGCGGCCGATGTGGTCGACGAAATGACGAGTGCGGCAGCTGCCACGCATGGGAGAAATATAGATGACAGTTTCATTTTTTGAGTCCTTGTTTTCAGTTAAAAGGCGGCAAACGCCGTCTGGTGGAGCGATATCTCGTCTTGTCCGAAAAGGCCGTGCGAAACTCGCCGGCTAGTCGGACATTTCCCACCATCGGATTTCCGAAAGATGGGATACGAATTTAGAGATCGAGGCGCAAACCAGGAGCTGGCGAGCGGATCTCGACGTTGAATGAGGGATGCCTGGAAGGATTCAAATAGTCTGGGGATTGGCTTTAGGAGCCAGATGGCCAGACTTGATGTGCACTCGTTGCAGGCTTAGCGACGAGAAAACCACTTGGGCCGGTGGGGGCCGTCGGAAATGTGCGACTCGAAATCGAGTTCGGGAGGCAGCCGAGTATGCTCAGCATTTGCGAGTGGACTCAGATTAAGCGAGCTTGATATAACAGCGGCCGACAGGGTGCAGCCTGCAGGGCAGACCGTCCCACAACCTGGCTCCGCACTTGTGTCTGGCTGCGCTTCAGCTGCACTATCGGTCAGTATCACGATAGTACCGGCCACGTCTACGCTCCCCACGATACTGCACAGGCCTGCCGACCAGGCCGTTTGAAGCGGCAACAGGATGATCAGAAAGATGAGGAGAAGGCGTTTCATGACCGCATTATACAATCACATTCCGATGATAAGTCGGCAATGTCTTGGCCAACTGACGAGACTCAACTACGCCGGTTGCGAAGCGCCGCGCGCATTTGGAAAAGCCTTGACCTTCAACCCGCTACAAGGTGTGTAATACCCGCAATAACGTCGCTGTGAACGGTCAAGAATGAAACACCCCGTCTGGAAATTATTTCTCCATCTCGCATTTTGCTGCAGTTTTGCGCTGAACTATGCCAACGCTGCCCCCCAGTCAAACGAGTCGGAGATCCGACAACTTTGGCAACTACTCGACTATGTCGCCGTGGACTATGCCGGCGCCGTCCAAAACGGGACGGTTATCAGCGAGATGGAATACAAGGAAATGCAGGAGTTTTCTGGGCGCGCCCGCTCACAGGTTGTCGCACTGCCACCCCATGCTTCGCACGCTGAGTTGACTTCGATCGTAACTCGCCTGCAACAGGCGGTTGCACGTAAAGACCCACCGCTGCGCGTCGGCGAGCTCGCCAGGGACGCGGGCAAGCTGCTCCTGGCGGCTTATCCTTTTCCGGTGGCGCCTAGAAGCGTGCCGGAGCTATCCCGTGGTGCCGCGCTATACAAGGTGCAGTGCGCGTCCTGCCACGGCGCGACCGGAGCCGGTGACGGCTCGCTCGCAAGCAGGCTTGAACCGAAGCCAATCGCGTTCACCGATAGGGAGCGGGCTCGCTCGCGATCTCTCATGGCACTACACCAGGTGATCAGCCAAGGTGTTGCAGGTACCTCCATGCCGGCTTTTGCCAGTTTGTCAGACGCGGATCGCTGGTCCCTGGCGTTCTATGTCGGAACACTCGGCTTCAACGATACGGACTTAAAAACGGGCAAAGAAGCGTTCGCTCGCGATACTGCGCTAGGTAAAACGCTACCGGACATGAGCGCACTTGTAACCGTGACGGAGGAGGAGCTTGCAAAGGCAATGCCGCCAACTATCGCCCGGGCGGTAGTTGCGCATACACGGACCCATCCGGAAGTGATTGGTCAGCAACAGGGGCAGTCCGGAATTGCTCTGGCTCGCAAACTGCTTCAGGGCAGCTTGCAGGCATTGAAAGTCGGAAACCGCGCCACGGCCACCGAACTGGCGTTGTCGGCTTACCTGGATGGCTTCGAACCACTTGAAGCGACGCTTGATGCTACCGACCGCCAACTACTGATCGACGTGGAAAGAACCATGCAACTGTACCGGGGGGCCGTCACCAGTGGCAACCTGGCAGCTGCATCGGAACACGCACGGCAACTCGATGTCTATTTTATCCGTGTGGAAGCGGTCACAGGCAAAGACAAAACCAACGCCACCACAGTGTTCGTTGGCGCCCTCACCATTCTCCTGCGCGAAGGGGTGGAAGCCTTACTGATCGTGATCGCGATGGTTGCATTTCTACGTAAAGCCGAGCGGCCACGGGTACTACGCTATGTACATGCTGGATGGATCTCCGCGCTGGCGGCCGGCGGCGTCACGTGGCTAGTTGCGACCTACGTTGTCAGCATCAGTGGCGCCAGCCGGGAGATTACAGAGGGTTTGTCGTCGCTTTTTGCAGCGGCGGTGCTGCTGTCCGTCGGGCTGTGGATGCACCAGAAGGGCCAGGCAGGGCAGTGGCAGGCATATTTGCAGGGGCAGCTCAGCGCAGCGATGCAGAAACGCTCGGCGTGGGCACTGTTTGCCCTTGCCTTCATCGCGGTGTACCGAGAAGTGTTTGAGACGGTCCTTTTTTACTCGGCACTCGCTGCCGAGGGCAACGGATCTGCATTGCTCGGCGGATTCATGACCGGGCTAGTTCTGTTATCGGTGATTGCCTTCGTGTTTCTGCGCACCAGTGCGCGCATGCCAATCGGAAAATTCTTCTCATACAGCTCGGTGCTGATCGCCGCGCTGGCCGTAGTCCTCGTTGGAAAGGGAATCGCTGGTTTGCAGGAAGCAGGCTGGCTGATGGCGACACCGGTGGACGGCCTGCGGCTACCTATCCTTGGCATCTATCCAACCTGGCAGACCTACGGCGCGCAGCTACTCTTGCTTTCGGCTGCAGTGATCGGATTTGGATTCAACATGGTCAAAGCACGGCGGTAATCCTCTTTGCCCCTCAGCATTACGCTTTGTCGGAAGAGGAAACGTTCTCGCTGGCGCGGAAAAGCTCGTTCAAGATGAGCACAGTGGCGCCCAGCGTAATGCCAATGTCAGCAATGTTGAAAGCTGGCCAGTGATGTACCCCGGCGTACAAGTCGATCCAGTCCACAACTCCCATGCGGGCGGTACGATCAGCCAGGTTTCCAACGGCGCCACCGAGAATCATCGCCAGACCAAGCCTTTCCACAGAGCCGATCCCGGGCTTCCTTATCATGTGAATCAAAAATGCCGACGCCAGCACGGCTATCGCTATGAACAAATAGCGTTGCCACCCTCCCGCTGTGGCGAGAAGACCAAAGGCCGCACCTTCGTTGACCGCATGAACAAGGTTCAGTGAGGGCATCATCTCAATTTTCTGACCGTACGCCAGGTGTTTAATCACCAGAGCCTTGCTTCCGAGGTCGGCCGCACAAATCAGGCCGGCAAACAGCATAGCAACGAGGGGCGTTGAAGGCTTACGCATATGTTTTTTGCTAACAGAGAACATCAAATGTTGAGGGCGCGCTTATCAACGGCGAGGGCCGCTTCCCTGATCGCTTCATACAGGGTCGGGTGTGCGTGGCAAATCCGGGCGATGTCTTCGGACGAGGCTGAAAACTCCAATGCCATCGCCGCCTCACCAATCATTTCGGACGCGAGTGAGCTGACAATGTGCACGCCCAACACCAAATCAGACTGAGCGTCAGCAAGTACCTTCACAAAACCCTGTGCCTCTCCGCCACCGAGAGCGCGGCCATTTGCCGAGAACGGAAACTGCCCCGTCTTGAAAGAGCGGCCCTCACGCGTCAGTTCCTGCTCCGTCTTTCCGACCCATGCCGCTTCGGGGCTGGTGTAGATGATTGAGGGAATGGCGTGATAGCTCACATGACCGGATTGCCCGGCGATGATTTCAGCCACCATGATGCCTTCCTCCTCGGCCTTATGCGCGAGCATGGGGCCGCGAACTACATCGCCGATCGCAAACACGTTAGGCACTGCTGTTCTGCAATGCTCATCGACTGGAATATATCCGCGCACGTCAAGTTGCAGGCCAATGACGCCGAGCTCAAGGCCATCTGTATTTGGTACCCGTCCAATCGCGACAATTACCTTGTCGCTGGTAAGTTGCCTCGGCGCGCCGGATCCGTCCCGATACGAAACGACGGCCTCCCCAGTGGCAAGCGCTATGCTGTCAATGCTTACGCCGAGATCCAGCTTCAGCCCCTGGCTTGACATCAACTTGAACATCTCTTTCGAGACGGCGATATCGCAGCCAGGCAGGAAGTCGGACATGGCGTCAAGCAAAGTTACCTCTGCGCCCAGACGGCGCCAGACCGAGCCCAACTCAAGGCCGATGACGCCTGCCCCGATCACGCACAGGCGCGATGGCACTTCCCGGAAATCCAAAGCTCCCGCGTTGTCGCATACAGTCTGATTGTCGATCGGGGTGCCCGGCAGCTGCCGCGGCGTCGATCCGGTAGCGATAATGATGTTGCGCGCCGAGATCCGTTGCGTTAAACCGTCCTTCAACACCTCAAGCTCGTACAAGCCGTCGCCCACGCCCACGAATTTCGCGCGCGCCTTGATAAATTCGACTTTGTTCTTCTTGAACAGGTATTCGATACCTTTGGCCATCTTGGTCACCACACCATCTTTGCGATCGACCATCTTGTTGACGTCGATCGTCGCATTTCCAGTGCTAATGCCGTGCTCGGCAGTGTGGTGTACCACCTGCTCATACAGGTGACTGGACGCAAGCAATGCTTTAGATGGGATGCAGCCCACGTTCAGGCATGTCCCGCCGGGCCGCGGTTGGCCATCCGGCGCCGCGTAAGGATTCGATTCAATGCACGCGACCGACAACCCGAGCTGTCCCGCCCGAATCGCGGCGATATACCCGCCCGAGCCCGCGCCGATAATCGCTACGTCATAATGTTTTTCCATGTCCTGTCCTTCAGGTTCAATAACAACCGAGTTTCGATCTCATCAGATTCCCTCGGCAACGCTTTCCTCGGGCCGAGCAAAACGCCGGTACAGAGTAGGCAGCATAAACAGCGTCAGGATCGTGGCCGAAATGAGTCCGCCAATGACTACGATGGCCAACGGGCGCTGGACCTCGGCGCCCGCGCCGGTCGCCAGGGCCATCGGAACGAATCCCAGCGAGGCAACCAATGCCGTCATCAATACCGGCCGCAGTCGCCGCAACGCACCTTCGCGCACGGCTTGATCCCACGGCAGCGTTTTCGCCAGGTCGTCGATCGAGCCGGCCATCACCAGACCGTTTAGCACCGCCACACCGGATAGCGCGATAAAACCCACCGCTGCCGAAATGGAGAATGGCAAGCCACAAATCCACAGTGCTGCGATACCACCGATCAGAGCAAGTGGCACTCCGGTGAAAACGACAGCAGCGGCGCGCCATGAGCCTACGGCCGAGTAAAGCAACACCACGATAAGTGCGAAGCAGGCTGGAATCACCACCGCCAGACGTAAGCGCGCACGCTCAAGGTTTTCGAACTGGCCGCCCCACGTGAGCCATACGCCCGCAGGCACGCGCACGTCAGCGTTGATACTGCCCTGGGCTTCCTTGACGACGCCGGCGATGTCACGACCGCGCACGTTCGCTTGTACCACTACCCGGCGCTTGCCGTTTTCACGGCTGATCTGATTGGGGCCCTTGGCCGTGGCCAGTACCGCGACCGATCCCAACGGCACAAATTTGCCGCTCGGAGTAATGACCGGCAGTTGGCGCAGCGCCTCCACATCATTTCGTATCCCTTCACCCAGCTTTACCACGACATCGAAGCGCCTATCGCCCTCGTAGATCGAACCGGCCTCGCGCCCCGCGACAGCCGCCGCCAAGGTGTCGTACACGTCCTGCGCAGTGAGCCCGACCCGCGCCATGGCGTCTCGATCAAGACGGGCATCGAGTAGCGGTAGCCCTTGCACTTGTTCCACGCGCACATCCTCAGCTCCCTCCACGGCACGAAGCTTCGTCGCGATCTGTTCCGCAGTCCGTACCATCACGTCGAAATCGTCACCATAGACCTTGACGGCGATATCCCCGCGGACGCCGGCAAGCAGCTCGTTGAAGCGCATCTGGATCGGCTGTGTAAGTTCGTAGTTTTGACCAGGGATGCTCGCTACGGCATGCTCGATCTTCTCAACCAATTCAGCCTTGCTCATCTTAGGCTTTGGCCACTCAGCGCGGTCTTTGACGATGACAAAGGTGTCCGTGATATTCGGCGGCATGGGATCTGCCGCCAGCTCCGCCGTCCCTGTTCTCGAAAAGACCAGCTTTACCTCTGATAGCTTCGCGACAGCCTTCTCCACTGCGAACTGCATGGCTTGGCTTTGATCGATGGAGGTTCCTGGAATGCGGGCCACCTGTAGCAGTACGTCTCCCTCATCGAGCGTCGGAAGAAATTCCTGGCCTAGTGTAGAAAACAGTCCCATGGCACCGGCAAAAGCGGCGACGGCGATCACGCCGATCAGCTTGGGCCGGGTTAGAGCCCGGTCCAGCCAAGGCGCGTAAGTCGACGAGACGGCTTTCACCATCCTGTTTTCCTTCTCATCGACATGGCGGGAAAGCCATAGTGCGATAGCCGCTGGCACGAACGTCAGGGACAGAACAAAGGCAAACAAGAGCGCGAGTATGACCGTCAAGGCCATCGGCGCGAACATGCGGCCTTCTACGCCTTGAAAGGTCAGCAGCGGTACATACACGAGAATGATGATTGCCTGGCCGTAAACGCTCGGCCTGATCATTTCGCGCGCTGCAGCCGCTACCGTTTCAAGCCGCTCGGACTTTGACAGCACTTTGCCGAGAGAATGCTGGCGTTCCGCGATGCGGCGCAGCGCGTTTTCCACGATGATCACAGCGCCGTCGACAATCAGTCCAAAATCGAGCGCGCCCAGACTCATAAGATTGGCCGATAGACCTGCTTTGAGCATGCCGGCGGAGGTCAGCATCATGGTGACCGGGATGACCGCTGCGGCGATGAGTGCCGCGCGCAGATTCCCGAGAAGCGCGAACAGGACGGCGATCACAAGCAACGCACCTTCGGTCAGATTAATCGCAACTGTCTTGATAGTCGCATCAACGAGCCGGGTGCGATCAAGCACCGGCCGGATCAGCATGTCAGGAGGGAGTGAGCGCGCGATTTCCTTTAATCGCAAGTCCACCGCAGCGGCAACCGTCCGGCTGTTCTGGCCAATGCGCATCACGGCAGTTCCAACAACAACTTCCTGCCCGCCTTCGGACGCGGATCCGAACCGCACCTCCTGTCCGAGGCCGACGGTGGCGACATGCGACACCAGAACCGGGGTACCGCTCCGGGTCGTGATGACGGTCTTGGCCAATTCTTCCGTCGAAGTGATGCGCGCATCGGCCTTGACGGTGAGTGCTTCCCCGTTTTGGAAGACTACGCCAGCGCCTACACTGGTATTGTTGCGTTCAAGTGCTTCGCCAAGCATCGACAAACTGATTCCCAGAGCCGCCAGCCGTTGTGGATCGGGCGTGACCACATACTGTTTGACATAGCCGCCAATGACGTCGACGCCGGCCAGGCCTTCCGTGTTTTTTAGCTGGGGCGCGACGATCCAGTCCTGTACCGTACGAAGATAGGTCGCCTTCTCTGCGGCGCTGCGCAGCACCTCGCCTTCGGGCGTGACATAACTGCCATCGGTCTTCAGGCCGGCACCTGAACTTGCCTTCGCGCCTGGCTTCGCCGCGAACTCGACGGTCCACATATAGACGTCTCCAAGACCGGTCGCGATCGGGCCGAGGCTTGCGTTCGCGCCTTGGGGTAGTGATCGTTCGACAGCCCGCAGTCGTTCGGCTATCTGCTGGCGCGCAAAATAGATGTCGGTCCCATCCTTGAATACGGTTGTCACCTGCGCGAACCCATGCCTTGTTAGCGAGCGCGTAGATTCAAGTCCTGGGATGCCGGCGAACGCGGTTTCGATCGGGTACGTTACCTGGCGCTCGACATCGGCTGGCGAGAGGGCCGGTACCACGACGTTGATTTGGACCTGCGTATTGGTGATGTCCGGTACCGCGTCGATGGGAAGACGGGTTAGCGCGACAGCACCGATTATCGACAGCAGAATTGTCACGATGAGTACATGCCACCGGCGAGCGACAGAAAAATTGACGATGCGTGAAATCATGGTTGGAAATCCTGGGAATGTTCTGGGATGAGGAAATTAGTCATCGTCGCCAGCCTCACCTTTGCCGTGTTCGGCTTTCAAAAGATATGTATTGCTCACGGCAATCTGTTCATTTCCTTCCATGCCCGACAATATCTTCACGTAGCCAGCTGCTGCAGCCCCCAGGACGACATGCTTGATCGCGAACCCATCTTTCGCGCGAACAAACACGCTTGGCTTGTCCTCGACGGTTTGTACCGCAGTGCGTGGGATTGCAAGCTGGCCACCATCGGCCTTGCCCGAAAGAGCGATCGAGGCGCGCGCGGTTTCTCCGATGCGCCAGGTACCGCGCTCATTGGGCAGCATCGCGATTGCGCGCACTTGACGCGTTGTTGGATCCAGAATTCGCGACATACTGGTGATCCGGGCGGATCCGGTACGACCATCCGTCGAGACATCAACGGTCGCGCCAACTGCCACGCGCGCCGCGTCATCGGGCGATAGGGACAGCTCGACGGACAGCTTGTCGAGATTGGCGATCTCGAACAAATGCGCGTTCGGTTCGACAATGTCGCCAAGCGCAATCTGCCGGGCTGTAACATTTCCCTTGATGGGCGAGCGCAACATCAGGCGGTTCAGCTGCCCCCCGCCCGCGCCGCCTGCGGCTGACAATTGCTGCTCAGCCAAGCGCAAGCGCGTTCCTGCCTCTTGCGCCGCGGTACGGGCCACTTCAAACTCCTGGCGGGATGTAACTTTTTCGCCGTACAGGCGTTCTTCCCGCTTGAAAGTTGCCTGGCCCAGTTCATATTGGCGTCTTGCAATCTCGATGTCGGCGCGCAGCTGGGCAATGTCGCGGCTTTCGATGACAGCAAGCACGTCGCCGCGACCGACCGCTTCACCCAGATTGCGCCTCACTTCGACCACCCGGCCGCCGACCGAACTGGACACAACGGCCGCCTGCTTGGGATCGGCGGCGATCACAGCCGGGGCCTCAATGGCGCCAGCAAAGGATTGTCGTACCGGCGCAACGTCAATTCCAGCGGCTCGAATCTGCTGATCAGAAATAGTGACAAAATCTTCCTTGCCCTCCGACCCACCTTCTTTCTCTTCGCTTCCGCCGCTCTCCTTAGCCTCGCTCTTGGCCTCGGACTTGGCTTCCGTTTTCTCTTCCTTCGCGTCCTTATCGTTTTTCTTATCGTCGCTCTGTGCCACGACCGATTCTTTTGGCTTTGCCGTTTCAGGCTTGGGGGAGCACGCGCTCAACAGAATGATGGCGGCGCATAGGCCAGATCGATATACCGCTTGCATGGTCAGTCCTTGTAGATTGGAGAGTTGGAACCTTGTAGCCGCGCCAGCCGTGCACGTGCAGTGTGCAATGCCGTCAGCGCATCTACAGACTGCTGGCGGGTTTCAGCCAACGAACGCTCGGCCTCGATCAATTCGAGTTGGGGGAATTTGCCTTCGCGGTAGCCAAGCCGTGCGATGCGTGCCGCTTCCTCAGCAGCGGCCAAGGCGGGACCGTTCGCCGCGCGCGCAGCTGCTGCTGCATCAGCAACCTCGGCGTTTGCCTGCTCCATGGACTGTTCAAATGCCAACCCAGCGGCACGGCGGGCGGCCACCGCTCGATCATATTCGGCCCGCGATCGGGATACAGCTGCCGTGCCTGGATTGAACAGTGGAAGGGGGATTGACAGCCCGAGAACAGCGGCCTTATCGGACGTTTCTCCATAGCGGCGCATTCCGGCGGTCAGTGTAACGTCGGGAATGCGATCACTCCTGGCCGCGATAATGCGGGCGTAGGCAGCGTCGACCTCGGTCTCTGCCGCCACAATTGCCAGTCCCGCGCCAGACCCGGCGGGTGTCTCGATATGTTCGACATGCTCAAACCAGGGCGATGCAATCGTAAATGGCTTCGCAACGCCCGTCAGCCGTACCACATTGGACTGAGCCAACTCGGCTGCGCGCACTGCTTTGCCCAGGCGGACTTCCGTATTAATACGCAGGACGTCCGCGCGCTGCTCTTCGATTGGGGATGCCTTACCGGCCCGCACCCGTTCTCGTGCCGCGTGGAAGGCGCGCTCGGCCAACGCGTGACTCGTTTTCGCTATCTGCGCGTGCCGCTCGCTTGCGGCCAGACTAACGAAAGCCTCGGTTACCTGCAGCGTCAGGTCGGCTTGGGCCGCTCTGGCGCCAATCCCAGCAGCAGTACGTTCGGCCCGCGCCACGCCCACCCTGGCCTGACGCTTACCGCCCAGTTCCAAGGGGATCGAAAACGAGGCCGTCTTTTCACCGCCGCCCAAACCGGTGTAGCGGCCTGAACCCATTACGTTCTCAGCCTCTAACGACAGCGTCGGGTTCGGCCGCAGGCCGGATAGCTGCACGTTGGCCTCGGCTGCACGCACGGCAGCATCCGCCCCCTGGAGAGCGGGAGCCTGAAGCTGCGCCTTCGCCACAGCTTCCCTCAATGTGAGGGCAGTACCATTTTCGACGGCCGATTGGGCAACAGCGGTCGTAGCCAGCAAAGTGGCAATAATGAAGACAGAAATCCGGATACGCATAGGTTCCATGGCTTGACGGGATGGCAAAGAGTCTTTATAAACCTTAATGTCACTTTAAGGTCAAGCGCCATGTCAACTACTTTTACGATTGGCCAACTGGCCAGTGCAGCCGAGATACCGGCTGCCACGATTCGCTACTACGAAAAAATAGGACTGCTCGCGTCGCCGTCCCGCACAGGGAGCAATTATCGGCAGTATGGGAATGACGACCTCGACCGTCTTACCTTTGTACGGCGTGCACGCGACATCGGTTTTACGATTGACCAGGTGCGGAGCCTGCTATTTTTTTCTGACCAAGAGAATGGCGACTGCTGTACGGTAACGGCGCTGACCGAGGAGCATCTTGCTGCAGTGGAACAAAAGATTGCCGATTTACTCTTATTGAAGGACCGACTAGCTGGTCTCTTGACCTCCTGCAGGGGCGGCCTGGTCGCCGATTGCCGCATTATCGATGCCCTGACACCTCGCTAATAGTCAACGTGTACAGTGCTTGACGTTAAAGCTGCTTGAAGCTTTAAGCTGAGCGAATTCAACTCGAAAGTCTATCGCCATGACGCCAGATCCATCTTCCGCTCCCGTTGCCTTGGAAACCGATTTATTCGTGTCCAAGATGGACTGCCCATCCGAAGAGAATTTGATCAAGATGGCCTTGGGGAGCGTCCCAGATATTGACCGCATGGCGGTCGACCTGAACACTCGCACGGTAACCGTGTTTCATCGCGGTGCGCCGGAGGCTCTAGTCGATGCGCTGCTGCCTTTGGGACTGGGCGTCGAACTGCGCCAGTCACGCCCTGCAGCCGCCCAAGCAACACGCACGACCAGCACCCTGGGGATTCCCAAAATGGATTGCCCGTCAGAAGAGAACATGATCCGCATGGCGCTCTCCGATATAGAAGATATCAAGTCGCTCAACTTCGATATCGCACAGCGACAGCTCCACGTGACCCATACCGGCACCATCGATCCCATCCTGTCGAAGCTCATTCCCTTGCAGTTTGGTGCGTATATGATCAGTGCGGCAGCAGCAGTCCCCGAAGATGGTGCCGACGCTGACAAGGCGGGGAACCAGTCGGAGGCGAAAGTCCTTCGCTTGCTCCTCGCGATCAATGCCGCCATGTTTGTAGTTGAATTGGTGTGGGGTCTTATTGCTCAATCGGCGGGCTTGGTAGCCGATTCACTGGATATGTTCGCCGACGCAGCTGTATATGGCCTTGCGTTGTATGCCGTGGGCCGCGCCGCATCGCTCAAGACGCGCGCAGCTCATTTTGCTGGTTGGCTGCAGATGGCGCTTGCGCTCGGGGCACTTGGAGAAGTCGTACGGCGCACTTTACTCGGCAGCGAGCCGGAATCCAGCTTGATGATGGGCGTCGGCGCAGTCGCGCTGGCCGCCAATGTGGCGTGCCTGGTGTTGATCGCAAAGAAGCGTGATCGCGGCGCCCATATGAAGGCAAGCTATATATTCTCCGCCAATGACGTCATTGCGAACATCGGAGTGATTGTGGCGGGGGCACTCGTAGCCTGGACTGGCTCCCATTATCCTGATTTAGTGATTGGCACGGTCATCGGCATCATCGTATTAAATGGGGCGCGTCGAATTCTAAAGTTATAATAAATGGGGCGCCTAGCTACGCCACGGCAAGCGACCCTGGCATCGCAGCATGAGATTATTTCAGCGTTACGCAATCGTCTGGCAGAGCAGGGGGATACGGAACGGGACAGCGATGGCCAATGAGTCGACAAAGCTTCCTTTGGCAACCGAAAGATTCACTGTGTGAGAGCATAAGAAATACCCCCACAAAATCAAGCGGTTACAAGATGATTTGGGTATTTTTACACGAATCCCGGCCGACCCTCAATAGAGAGCCGGTTTTTGACGAGCTTGTAGAAGACACCTGCTTGGTTCTGATCGCGTGCCATGCGCCGAAAAACCCCGTCTTTGACAAGCCTGATCTTCTTGTCGCCGCTGCGCACCTCGGTGCGCGATCAAAGAAAACTAGCGGCGGCGCCGCAACCGGCTGATGAATTTTGTATAGGCCGGCTTGGGCGGGTTCCGCTCGGCTCTTAGAATATTCTTGATATGGACAGGCACTCGTCGCACGGCATAGACTTGCCCGTTAAGCCGCACAACGCAATCCATAAAATGCTTGCCGATGTATGAGGTGTGTTCGCGCACGCTTAGCAATCGCATCCCCATTTGCCGATGTCCGAGGTCGCCGATGCCGTCGGCCTCCTGGCCTGCGTTGCGAACCGTCCACTCGACTGTCGCATAGTCCGGAATGATGTGCGCGTTCTTTATCCGGAAATCCAGCCAACAATCCTTGCCGACGTTAGGGACTTCATTCTCGTACGTTGCGTGGGCCACTTTGCTGTCGCCGAGGTAGACAGTGATTACCACATCGGGGATTTGCATGACCGCCCGGCCCGAGGCTTCTTCTTGCACTTCCACAGCTTCGACTTCTGGCAAGGGCATAAGAAAGGAAAATGGCTCAGACCAAATCAGAGCGGCTGCCGCTTCATCGGCAGCATCGACGGCACGGGCAGCCGCATCGTCAAGGGATTGCAGGTTGCTAAGGAATGCATCCCAAGCGCCGGCAGGCATTCGGTTGAGGTCTTCGTTATCGTCTACTGGATTGCGCACTTCTCGTGACGCGAAGAGCCGCTTGTGAATACGGACGACAACATCCACCAAGGCGTCTTCGTCGTCGCAAAGCGCAAACAGGCGGTCTCCCCATCCCTCTTGATATGCCTGGGTTACTACCACCGTTAGCAGGATGGAAGACGGCCGGGACTCAGGCGTCTCCACGAAAGCGACAGCGGCCCATCCCTTCAGGTACCGGATGAGCCTGCGCAGCTGCTCCCGCGCGCTTCCCGATGCGGCATCCTTAAACCATTTGTATATGGGTTTGGGATCACTTTTTTCCCAGGCGTTACTCAAAGTGGCGAGCTCCCGCGCGTCGGTGGACGGGTCGAGATGGTAGACCGGCGTGTCGATGTGAAATCGCATGTTATACACGGCTCTTGAGCATCGCTCTTTTGCGGGGTCCTCAATTTTGCGGACATCACTACACTCGTCCGCATAGCCAACCAGTTCGGTCTGAACCCATGTGCGAAGCTGCTCCGGAGCTGGGAATGCTTCGCCGTCTTTCTTCTCCCACTGGAAGTAGATGCCGACATCGACATCGTATTCCTCATTAATGTGAACGGGCCGGATCAGCGTGCCGTACTTATACGATCCTTGAAGCCATGTGGAAATCGGATAGCCAGATTCCTCTTGTAGCTTGGGACACACATAGTCACGCATAGCGTTCCACTGCTGCTGCAGGAACTCGCGCTGCTCAGCGGTAGGGGTCACGCGGTTGATGAGTGAGTCGGGCGCGTTTCCGCTGAAAAGATGCGCAGCTTTGGCCATGATTAATTTTTAATGATACGCAAGTAAGGTGTATGGGCGAGAAAGGGCGGCAATGTCGTGTTCACGATGTCGGTGACGGCCTTTTTGGCCAGGCTAATGAGCGTCGAGCGCGCACTTTCTGTTGCGATATCGAGCCCGAGTTCTGCCGCCTGTTCATGCGAGGGTTCGCGATCGATCCGAAGGTAGCGCTCACCGAGGCGATGGGCAATCACCTGTCCCACGAACTGCTGCTGTGCTGAAATCATGACGGAAAGTAGGCGTGCGTCGTCCATCCATGTGGCGATACCAAAGTCGCGGCCGGCGGAATGGGCGACTGAATAAGACCGCGTTGTGGTCCCGATGCTTAAAATGTGTACGGAGCTGGAAGGCACACCGAAATAATGTTCAGCCTCATGAAGAGCGATCTGGTCCGGAGCGTTCGCAAACAGTCCTCCATCGGCGTAACGGTCGCCCCCGATTTCGGCCAACTCGAAGAAGGTGGGGGCCGCTGAGGTCGCGAGCGCAACATCGACAACCTTCAACTTGCTGTCGCGCTGCCACTCTGCCTTGTGCCGTGTTTTAAAGACTTGCGGACTTCCTTGCGTAAGATTGACGGCTGGGATTGCTACAGGATGAATTGCATCGCCGAGAAGCGTACCCGACGGTATCAGTGCCTCTACAGCGGCGCGCAGAGGCGAACTTTCGTATCGTGGCTTACCCAAGTGCCTTGCCAGGTCAATTTTCTTAAAGAATCCATCGTCCGGGGCCCGGCGATCGGCAGGAAAGATCAACGGCCCCCGTGATTCGAATACCTCGACAACCTTCGCCATAGGAATCTCAAACGCTGCGGCGACAGCCACTATTCCACCGATGGACGTTCCACAGATGAGATCGAAGCTTCGACCGATTGGCTGCCCGGTGGCTTCTTCAATACTCGCAAGTGCTTGGGCCGTGAACAGGCCCCGATAACCTCCACCAGTAAGTGCTAATGCGTGAAACTGCTGCTTGTCAGGCCATACTTGGGAATCATCTGCCATAGATCGCCACTAAAATTAAATGTTCAAATATACACCAGTATTTCTCCGCATATATTTTTTCGGCGATACCGGCAAATTCAGCTTTGATAGTCCGGCAAGAGGAGAGGGACATATTGATGGGCGATCGCGAAGTCTCAGGTTCGTGCACGGCGTCCGACAAGCATGCGTCGGCCGCGGGGAAGCAGTGGAAGCAGGTAGCTGCGCAGCAGTCTCTACGCAGCCAAGTCCCTTCGTATCAGGTAAATGTGCAAACTAGGAAGGGATCGACTGCTCCACGGCGATCGTCTCGGGGGATGTACGCTCTAGAGCACGTACCAAATCGAGCGCATCCTGGTCGGTGTAGATCATGGTCGTGTCGACACTGGCGTGACCAAGTAGGCTCGCCACTTCCCGCATCGATTGCCCTTTGAGTAAGGCGGCCTTGGCGAACGTATGGCGCAGCCAGTGCGGTGAAGCTTTCTCCAGTTCAGCGGCGAGCTCCAACTTGCCGGAGGCAACCAGGAAGCTTTGGGCCAGAGCAAGCCGTTCCTTCACGATCTTGTAGAGTCCCTGCCTGGTTCCAATCGCATGCCAAGCGCCGAAGAAGCGCCTGTCGCTCACATGCTTGATCTTCTTGTCGCCGATGTGCACCACCTTTGTTCGTGACGAGAGCAGCAAGGGCGTATCGTCACCGTGCGCGGGCAGGGCGGGCAGGCCGAACGCCTGGCGATAGACCATCAGGCTGGCGAGCAGGGCGCGCGTCACCGGAACGCGGCGCTCCTTGGCGCCTTTCCCCGTTTCCGCCGTCACCAAAAAAATCCAGTACCGGTTTCTCGTCGCCGGGTCGGTGAGCTGGTAGAACGCCCCCATTTTCGCGCCAACCAGTTCGCTGGCGCGCAGGCCCAGTTCCCTGAACGCGGTCAGAATGAACACATCGCGCAGCTGACGCTGTCGCTCTGAGAAGGAAATGACGTCGCTGCTGGACAGCGTGCTGAGCACGATGTCGAAGACTGCCTCGCTGATTGACCGTTCGACGTTGATCTTGCGCGCGCTCATGGTTCCTGTCAGCGCCATCGGATTTATGCGGATGTAGCCCATGCTGTGCCAGGCTTTCAGCAGCGCGTGCACGAAGCGCTGGATGTCGGACTGGCTGCTCTTGGCGGGGCGCTTGCGAAACGGCGTGTACCCAGATTCGCCCGGCAACGCGTAGCGGCCGGCGCCCATGGCGCACAGGCCGTCGTCCGGCACATCTTCCAGGAATCTATAGAAGTCCTCGACATCCTGCATGCTCCACCGCGAGGGCGTCACGCGGCCCACATTCTCGCAGTACCAGCGCAATTTCGCCAGGTGATATCCGTAGGTGTCGCGCGTGGCGGTCGAGCCGTTGCCGGACTTGCGTCCGACCGCAGCCAGCCAGACTTCGGCCGCCTCCCAGTCGTCGGCCACCGGGCCGAGAGCGTGGCCGTCCTGCGGCCGGGAAAGCATCAGTTCCTGGCCATCCAGGTTGTCGGTAAAAACATTCATGTCGGTTTGCGTTCGAGGGCAGGGGGGATGTCGGCACCCTGGCGATACGCCAGGCGCCGGAACGTTTCGGTCAGCGACAGTTGTTCCTTGTACTGCGCCTCGGCCGCGGCGCAGCGCTCTTTCCAGGCCCGCGTTTCACCACGGGCCTCGTCGATGGCGAGCAGGGCGAACTGGCGCGCATCGTCAATTGCAACGCTCAGCTTTGCAAGCTCGGCGGTCATGGCGGCGCCGGCGGCGCGCAGCATATCGATCTGTTCGCGGTCGTGCAGTGCCTGCGCCGCCAGGATTTGGCGCTGCGCTTCGACCTGATGGGCGCCATCCTTGGCTTGGGCAAGTTGTTTCTCGCTGTGCGAAAGCCGCTGCTGCAAAAAATCGCATTGGGCCTGCAGGTAGCTGTCCGCCTGCGACGCGCCTCGCGGCGCCCGCAAGGCAGCCAGATCCTCGAGCGCCTGCCGGATTTCCATCAGAAGGTTGCCGCCATGACCGGAAGGCGCCGTGTTCGAATCCGCGCCAATGGTGGCTGGCGCCGCTTCGAGCTCCTTCACGAAACGTTCTCTTTCAAGCGAGAGTGTGGCGGTGGACGGTTTGCGCTGCGGCGCGTAGGCCGACAGCAGCCTGCGATAGATTGCCGGGCTGTAGGTTTTGCCTGTGATCTTATGGATGAGACGGATGAACTCGCGCACGTAGCGGCGGTGGTCGCGTGGGTTGACCGGGCAGCGCGCCTCGACGCCGCCCAGTTCGCGGACCAGCTGGCGTGCTTCGTCGTCGGAAAGGGAAAAGGAGGGCCTGGCCATGAATTCAATTTGGTCGATTGGTGACAGGTACATTAACACGGTTATTTGTACCTGTCAAAATACGGTAGTTTACTTAGCGCACACTAAGTAAACTATAGTTGGGGAGGGGAGTTCAGTTCCACGACATTGCATAACGCGTTGTAAAACCAGTGCATAGCGGCATTACGACGAAATTCCTTGCGCACGAAAAATCACCTTGGACATACGGAAGCACTAGCTATAGTGGTTCGTGTGCGGAATACGTCAACTTATAGTGTTTTGTATGACCCGCGCACTGAGGCGATCGAAAATGGCTGGAAATATCTACGGCGGCTGCCTGTGCCCTGGCCAGTTGACAGGAAAGTCTAAGGAAGCTTGGTGACAACCGGCGTAGGCCAGAGTACCCTTCGAAAGGTATCGGAATGCAGCGGAATTTACTCTTGCAGTTAACGTCAGAAACGAAACCATCATCAGGAGACGAAGATGCAAAAACCAGAAAATATAAGCGCCGACAAAGAACAGGCCGGTTCTCAGTGGCCGGGTAGAGACACCCCGGATCGCCCCTGCAGTATTGGAGACCACCCCGTTTCCATGGGCATCTACCACTGCCCCACCGTGATGTTGGAGGAATTGACTGCATGCGTTACCGCATGGATCGATACAGGGGTTGAAGGGGCTGTCATTTCTTCGCCGCCCGGGTCGGGAAAGACTCACGCAACGCGATGGGTTAGCCAACACCTGGGTCAGCAGTTTCCCGAAGTCGGATTCGCAAGGGTTAGCGCCAGCGCATCCAGCGTGTCAGGACTAGGTGTCGGAACTTTTACCACTTTTTCCAGAGATGGAGAGCCAGTTGGGCCAATTTTTATTAAAAACGGCGGTATGCTTCAGAAGTCTCTGGAGGACTTTGCCGATCGCACGGGGCAACGAACGATTGTTCTGTGGATCGATGACGCGCATTTCCTGACCACTTCGGCCGATGATAAATTGCGCCGAGTAAAGGATGAACTCAAAAATAAGGCGATACGGTTATTTGTGTTTCTGGTTGAACAGGGGAGCGTGCACGGACTGAATGAAAAGCTGGCTTCTTTCTCCTCCGAAATTGCTCCAACTTCGATCGCTGTCGATGAATTTCAATTCAGCGGCCTGCACTCAGTAAGTGATATCGAAACCAGCCTGGACGCGTTCGACGAGACTCTGTTTCCAATCGGCTCTGGCCCCGTTACTCCTATAGAACCTTCATTCGGCGCTGTTGAATTTGAACTCCGCGGCCTGCGCTCAGCAATCGATATTGAACACAGCCTAAACGCGATCGACACGACCTGTTTTCCAAGCGGCTCTAATTGGTCCTTCACACAATTTTTCTTGCCTCAAGCATATCAAAACGGGCTACGTTTGAAGACGCATGCTGCTGCGCTCTGGCGTGTATTTCTCGAGGAGGGCGATGGCGGCGATGAGACGGAGGTGCAAATTCTATATTTCTTGCGCGCAGTGGAGTGTGCGCTAATCAATGGTGCGGAGCTGGACTGTGCAGATCTCGTCCTAGATGAGGAATTCTGGAGAGCTGCAGTCTTACAATCAGGCTGGGTGAACAGCCAAAATTTTCAACGTTCATTCCTACGATCGTACGGGTAAATCAACCCTAAATATCGCAAACCGTTCGCCCGTGCTACCTAAACCGTGGTGCGGAAGCGCTGGGCCTGGAAACGGGCAGCGCCTCACCAAAAAAAGCCATTCGATTGGATTCAGCGCCGCTCGATTCAGTTGATACGCATGCCGTCAAAAATGCCGGATATTGACGTCGCCCATAGAGAGGCACTCGGATGGAGCTCGGCCAAAATAGTCGGATTGTGGGCACTTTCGCTTCAATACATTCGGCTATTGTCAATTTCGCTTCAGCCCACAGGGTACTTTTGCTTCACCGGACGGCGTTGCTGATCTCTGCTGCCCGAGAAATAACACTATTTTACATAATATAAATTATGCGAACCGTGCAATCTGGTAGTAGGCAAAGGCGAGTTTTCACGCCAGGCAAATTCGCTAATCCCCTTGTCCACGAATTCGCCGGCAAGTCTTTAGCTTGATGCAGTCGCTGCCGCCCGCGCCACATGCAGCTTTCGGTAGCTGTCGATCAGCCGCTGGTGCCGGTCCAGCCCTTCGAGTTTCATGCTTGTCGGCGTGAGACCATGGAAACGCACGCTGCCGTCCACGCATCCGAGTACGGCATCCATCCGCTCATTGCCGAACATCCGACGGAAATTGACGACGTAATCGTCAAGCTCCATATCGTCGTCGAGCACGACTTCGAGCACGACCTGCATTGCCTGGTAAAACAACCGGCGTTCTACCGTGTTGTCGTTGTACTGCAGGAATGCGCCTACAAGATCCTGTGCGCCTTCAAATGACTTCAGGGCAAGCTGGATCAGCAATTTCAATTCCAGCACCGTCAGCTGGCCCCATACTGTGTTCTCATCGAACTCAATGCCGATTAGCGTCGCAATATCGGAGTATTCATCGAGTTCGCTGTTTTCCAGCCGTTCCAGCAGTGCTGAAAGCCCTGCATCATCGAGCTGATGCAGGTTGAGGATGTCCGCGCGGAACAGCAGCGCCTTGTTGGTGTTGTCCCATACCAGATCCTCGATGGGATAGACTTCGGAGTAACCGGGCACCACAATCCTGCACGCCGTGGCGCCCAGATGCTGGTAGACCGCCACATAAGCCTCTTTCTCCATCTCTGCCAGAATGCCAAACAGGGTTGCTGCTTCATCGGCATTGGAGCTTTCGCCCTGGCCTGAAAAATCCCATTCAACGAAGTCGTAGTCGGCCTTTGCACTGAAAAAGCGCCATGAGATGACGCCGCTGGAATCGATGAAGTGCTCGACAAAGTTATTCGGCTCGGTGACTGCGTGACTTACAAACGTTGGCGGCGGCAGGTCGTTGAGGCCTTCAAAACTGCGCCCTTGCAGTAATTCCGTCAAACTGCGTTCCAGCGCCACTTCCAGGCTCGGATGCGCGCCAAACGATGCAAACACGCCGCCGGTACGGGGATTCATGAGCGTGACGCACATTACAGGATACTGGCCGCCGAGCGACGCATCCTTCACCAGCACCGGAAATCCTTGCTCTTCCAGCCCATTGATGCCGGCCACGATGCCAGGATATTTGGCCAGCACTTCCTGCGGCACATCTGGCAAGGCGACTTCGCTTTCGATAATTTCGCGCTTGACCGCCCTTTCAAAAATCTCGGACAGGCACTGCACCTGCGCTTCGGCGAGCGTGTTCCCGGCGCTCATGCCGTTGCTGCCGTAAAGATTTTCCACCAGATTGGACGGGAAATAGACCACCTGGCCGTCGGACTGGCGCACGAACGGCAATGAACAAATGCCGCGATCCATATTGCCGGAGTTGGTGTCATACAGATGCGTTCCCAGTAACTCGCCATCCGGATTGTAAATATCGATGCAATAGTCATCGAGAATCTCGGCTGGCAGCGCATCTTTCGGGCCCGGCTTGAACCAGCGCTCGTCCGGGTAATGCACGAACGGCGCCGTCGCAATGTCCTCGCCCCAGTAGGCGCCGGCGTAGAAATGGTTGCAGTTGATCCGCTCGATATACTCGCCCAGGGCCGAGGCCAATGCGCTTTCCTTGGTGGCGCCCTTGCCGTTGGTGAAGCACATCGGGGAATGGGCGTCGCGGATATGCAGCGACCATACGTTGGGAACGATATTGCGCCACGATGCGATTTCAATCTTGATGCCCAGACGCGCCAGCACCGATGACATGTTGGCTATGGTCTGCTCAAGTGGGAGGTCTTTGCCGACAATATAGGTAGCCGAATCGGACCCGGTTTCAAGGCGCAAGAGCGCCTGCGCATCGGCGTCGAGATTGTCGACTTCTTCAATCACGAATTCGGGACCGCATTGCACAACTTTCTTCACGGTGCAGCGGTCAATCGAACGCAGGATGCCCTGGCGGTCCTTGTCTGAAATATCGGCCGGCAGCTCCACCTGGATCTTGAATATCTGCTGATAGCGATTTTCAGGATCGACGATATTGTTTTGCGACAGGCGGATGTTTTCAGTCGAGATATTGCGGGTATCGCAATACAGCTTCACGAAATAGGCAGCGCACAAGGCCGACGACGCGAGGAAATAGTCGAACGGGCCAGGCGCCGAGCCGTCGCCCTTGTAGCGGATGGGCTGGTCGGCAATGACCGTGAAATCGTCGAATTTCGCTTCCAGACGAAGCTTGTCGAGAAAGTTGACCTTAATTTCCATGAGGGTTCCAGATTGATGCGTCGATGATGTAGCCGCTATTATCCTTTATTTGGCGTGCCGCCAAGGATTGATCCCCTCCTCTGCTTACCCGCGCCCCTGTTCGAGGGATATGGCAACGTTGACAAGGCACTGCTGCATCCGCTACTGTGACGCGGATCTTCATAAAAGGAACGCCTTGGATCTGCGTGACGCCACTGCTGACGATGCCCCGGCAATCGTCGTCATCTACAACCATTACGTCCTCAACACGACGATCAGTTTTGAAGAGTCTGTCGTTACCGAGGCAGACATGCGCGCGCGCATTGAAGCGGTGCGCGATAGCGGCCTGCCCTGGATCGTGGCAACGGAGGGTGGTGAGATTGTGGGTTATGCCTACGCGACCAAGTGGCGTGTGCGCCATGCCTATCGCTTTTCGGTCGAAAGTTCGGTGTATGTGGCCAACAATGTCGCGCGCAAGGGAATTGGATGCGCGCTGTACACGGCGCTGATGGCCCAGCTGCGTGACTCAGGCGTGCACCTTGTCATAGGCGGCATTGCCCAGCCCAATCCCGCCAGCGTCGCCCTTCACGAACGCATGGGTTTCGTGAAGGTAGCGCTGTTTGAGGAAGTCGGCTTCAAGTTTGGCCGCTGGATTGACGTGGGTTACTGGCAGCTCAAGCTTTCGGCGCAGCCCGATACAGCGGCATTACCGCCGGAATAAGCTCGCGCAGCTCGGCAATGCGGCTGTCGTTGGCCGGATGGGTCGAGAGGAATTCTGGTGGCCCTCCCCTTTCATTTGCCTGACTCATCTTTTGCCACACGCTGACCGATGCCTGCGGATCGAATCCGGCACGGGCCGCCAGTTCGAGTCCGATCTTGTCGGCTTCAATTTCGGCCTTGCGCGAATTGGGCAGGTTGTACAGGATATCGGCAAACTGGCCTGCCATCTTTACCTGCGCTTCCCGCGATTGCATGGCGCCCAGTGCCACCGAGGTGAGCACGTTTTGGGCCGCCGCCTGGGAAATGCGTTCACGCCCGTGCTCGCGCAGCGCATGGGCAATTTCGTGGCCCATCACCATGGCAATCTCGTCGTCGGTCAGCCGGAGCTGGCGGATCAGCCCGGTGTACACGGTAATCTTGCCGCCCGGCGCGACCGACGCGTTCAGGGCCGGCGAATCGATCAGCACGGTTTCCCAGTTCCAGCTCGACGCGTCAGACCGGAAGGCCGGCGCCTGCCGAATCAGGCGGGCCGCAATGCGGCGCAGCCGTTCCAGTTCGGGGCCCTGGGTGACCAGCTTGCCTGCGGCGCGTGCCTTCTCGTTTTGCTCGTTAAAGCTGATCAGCGCCATCTGTTCGACCGTGGCGGCCGGGACGATGAGCAGCTGGCGCCGGTCCACGTCGACCGCCCCGGGGCTGGTGGTGGAGGCGCAGGCAGCCAGCGTCAGTGCGGCTCCCGCAGCCCCAAGCCTGTTCCACAATGGCGCGGCCATGTCAGTGCAGGGCCGTAACGGCGTAACCCTTTTCCGCAATCTGCTCGGAAAGGTGCTCGATGTCGTAATCGGGAATCTGGTCAGCCTGGTCTTCCACTTCCAGCGCCCTCGCCTCCACTTGCCAATCGGTATTGGTCGCTTCGTTAGGAATGTCGCGGTCTTCGGGCACTGCGAGATAGGAAAACTTGCCGTCGCTCTCGGCTCGGCGGTAGATATCAAGGCGCATGATGAATCCTGTTGACGTTTGGGAGTCCCACTGTAAGGTGGCCCCTTCCCCTCGTCTGTTAGATGCCCCACTTAGATCCACTCGGGCGCCCCGCCAGGCCGCTCAGCGCCCCGGGTTGCCGCCCAGCACGCGGGCCGGCAGCATGACGATGGCGCGCAGGAATTCAAAGACGCCTCCCACGGCAATGCCCAGCAGACGGAACGGCAGCAGCACCAGCCACACCAGGGGATAGAGCAGCAAGGCCAGCAGCGCCAGGGGCCAGCACACAACCAGCAAGACCAGCCACAGCAGGAAACTCAACATCGCAGGCTCCAGTAAGTACGTGAAAGATGGCTTACTGTAGTGGCGCCGCGGCGCCCGGGCAATGTCCATGCGACCGGCTGCATCTAGCGCCGACCGGCGTAGCGAAATGCGGGATAAACGGGGGAGTTACTGCCCGACGCAAATGATCTTGGTCGCGTATTCGCGCGCATTCGGTTTGCGCGCGGTGGCCCAGGCAATGGCTTCCTCGGCCTCGGCCACCGTCATGATGGTGGCCTTTTCCTTGTTCTTGATGAACGAGACACCTTCGAACTTGCCTTCCTTGCTGCGCATCACCTTGGCAAACACGGGCGGCTTGCTGCCCTCGTCGCTGAGTTTATTTTGCTGCACAAGGTAGCGCTGGTCGATGGTGTCCATGGTAAAGCCTTCAAAACCTCTATTTTAATCGATCAGGCGTAGGCTGCCATCTGGGCGGTTGCGGCTTTTTCGCCCACCACCGACACCCGCAAGGCCGCTTCCAGCGCGGGGATGGAGCCGCCCGTACGGTACTGGAACGATACCTGCAGCACGTCGCCCGCCTTGACCTGTACCGGGTTGGCGATTGGCAGTGACATGTAATGGTTGAGCCAGTCGATGGTGCTGTTTTCTTCCGGCACCACCGCCAGAATATTCTTGGTGACAAAGCGCATGGCATTGACGCAGCCGGCTTTTTCGATGCGCATCTGCCCTTCCCAGGAAATGAGCGTGTCATTGGGCTGGCTGAAGTCGAGAATGCTGTACACGGCCGCGGGAGCGAGTTCCACCGTGCCAGGCATTTGGACGTTGGTCGCCTGGAACTGGACGATGGGGGCGTAAAACCCTTCAAAATCGTAATCCTGCTGCAGCGGCTGCACCGCCATGATCACCGCTTCCGGCAAGAACAGGGGCAGCGGGCCGCCAAAACGGGCCAGGTAGCGGCGCTTGAACGATTCCATCATTTCCACCTGCTTTTCACGCACCATGGCCACATGGATCATTTCGCAAATCACGACGTCAACCGGCTCTGGCGGCAGGTATTCAAAGGCATCGGCGTGCACCACCTCGACCTTGTGGCCGTTCGGATTCATGGAGAGCATCTTGCGCGCCGCTGCGACCATGTCGGGATTAAATTCCACGCAGTAGACCTTGGATGCCTTGCCTGCCGCAAACCAGGATAGGACGCCGGTGCCGCCACCCAACTCCAGCACCCTGGCGCCCGGCTTGACGGCATAGTTGATCGCAGACTTGAAACCGTGCATGCGGTTCTGGTCCATCAACATGTTGTGATGGTAATGGACAGGGATAAATTGTCCCAGGTAGCAGCTTTCGATCTCGCGTTCGTTCAACATGGTGATTTCCTTTAGGCGCAGTGGTCAGTCAGACAGCCCTATTATCATCAATCCAAGCACGAATCGATTCCCTAAGGAAATACCTCTTTCCATGCCAGTTCGCCGCTTAAGGAACTCATGGCAGTAACGTCAGCGCGCCGCGAGGTGCCTGGCAATGATGCCGGCAATCTCGGTGTGGCCGGCGCGCAGAGCGATTTGCTGGGCCGTCAGGCGTTCATTGTTGGTGAGCGTGGCATCGGCGCCTTCGCGCAGCAGCAGTTGCGCCACTGCCGCGTGCCCTTCGCGGCCGGCAATCATCAGGGGCGTGAGCTTGCTGGGCGACTCGGCATCAATGTACGCCGAGTGTTCGAGCAAGATCGCGGCGATGCCCGTGTCGCCGCTGGCAGCGGCGTAGTGCAGCGCCGTCCAGCCCGGGCGGGTGACGATGGCGCCCTTGGCGATCATGGCCACCACGGCGGGCTTGTTGCGTTTGAACGCGGCCAGCATCAGGGCAGTGTTGCCGTTGGGGGCCTTCTGCTCCAGGTCAATATTGGGCTGCGCCAGCAATTCGCCGACGACCTTGTTGGCCTCTTCGCGCAGCGCGATCATCAGCAGCGTTTCCCCTGTCGTGGGGTCGACCGTGTTGGGACTGCCGCCCTTGCCGATCAGGCGCCGGATGTTGGAGGCGTTGTCCATCTGCGCCGATACCACCATGTCGCGCGCCTGGTCGGCCTGTGCCGAGGGCAAGGCGAGGCACGCTGCTATCAGTACAGACTTAAGCTTTTTCATGAGCTTGTTCGTGTACGACATTGAAAAGATTGAAGAAATTGTCGGACGTCTGTTGGGCAACCTGGGCCAGCGGCACGCCCTTGAGGTCGGCAATATACTCGGCCACGTGCTTGACGAAACCCGGCTCGTTCATCTTGCCCCGGTGGGGCATGGGCGCGAGATAAGGGGAATCTGTTTCGATCAGCATGCGCTCGAGCGGCACCACCCTGGCCACGGCTTGCAGGTCGCGTGCGCTCTTGAAGGTGACGATGCCTGAAAACGAGATGTAAAAACCCATGGCGAGGGCCGCTTCCGCCACTTCCAGCGATTCGGTGAAGCAATGCATGACGCCGGCCACGCCACCCTTGTCGGTGCCGGCCCCTTCTTCCTGCATCAGGCGGATGGTGTCTTCGCTGGCCGCTCTTGTGTGAATAATCAAGGGCTTGCGCGTGATTCTTGAAGTCTTGATGTGAGTGCGGAAGCGCTCGCGTTGCCACTCCAGGTCGCCTTCGAGGCGGAAATAGTCGAGGCCGGTTTCGCCAATGGCAATGATCTTGGGATGGTCGGCCAGCGCCACCAGCTGCTCGACGCTCGGCTCGGGCGTGTCCACATAATCAGGGTGCACGCCGACTGACGCATAGATGTGAGGATATTGCTCCGCCAGCGCAAGCACCTGTGGAAAGTCTGGCAAGTCGACCGACACGCACAGGGCGTGTGTGACCTTGTTTTCAGCCATCTTGGCCAGGACCTCGGGCATCCTGGCGGCAAGCTCGGGGAAGTTGATGTGGCAGTGGGAATCGATATACATCCCACAATTGTAGCCGCTAGGCGACCCGCTTGCCGAGGATAATCAAGTCGCGCTCGATGCCATCGAGGTTGGCCACGCGCGGGAAATTGGCCCAGGTATCGAAACCGTAAGCCTTGAACAGACCAAGGCTGGGCGCATTGTGTCCAAAAATGAATCCCAGCAAGGTGTGGACCTTGATCGCCGGGGCGTGGGCAATGCCCTGCTCCAGGCAATAGCGGCCCATGCCCTTGCCGCGCCACGCCTCTGCGATATAAATCGACAGCTCCGCCGTGCCGGAATAGGCCGGCCGCCCGTAAAAGTTGGAGTACGACATCCAGCCGATGACTTCAGGGTCGGCCGCCGTATCGTCGCTGGCATGGATGACCCACAGCGGGCGGCGCTCCGGGTCATGGTCATCAAACCATTGCTGGCGCGAGGCGACCGATACCGGCTCGGTGTCGGCAGTGACTTCGCGCGAGGCAATGGTGGAATTGTAAATCTCGACAATGACGGGCAGATCTTGCTGACGGGCGACGCGATGGGTGTAAGACGGCATATCTCGATGAAAAAAGGGAAAAGGCTTACAGCGTGTGCGTGGCGCGCGAAGAGCGCAATGCCGCGCCCAGGATTTCTTCAATGCGCAGCTTGGCGCGGTGGCCCGTTTCGTCGTCCGGGAAATGCACGCCGATACCCTGCGCCTTGTTGTTGTTGGCGCCGGCAGGCGTGATCCACGCCACCTTGCCTGCAATCGGATATTTATTGGGATCGTCCATGAGGGCAAGGATGAGATAGATCTCGTCGCCCAGCTTGTACGGCTTATTACTCGGCACGAACATGCCGCCGTTCTTCAGGAATGGCATGTAGGCGGCGTACAGCGCCGCCTTTTCCTTGATGGCGAGCGACAGTACCGACGGCCGCGCGGGCTGCGCAAGGTTCGGATCTGCTGGTTTGCCGTTCATCTATTTCCTTTCAGGTACAGCATGCAGTGTAATCAAGCAGCATATCTTCCACAAACAATTTGGGCGACAGGGGATGATCCGCTGTCGCGCGGCGCTCGTTGGCGCTTTTGATTGCCCGCATCAAGCTGGAAGTGTGCACTTTCGCGGCGAGCGCGGCAAGTTCCTTTTGATAGCGGGGGAAATATCTGATGCTCCCCGACAGTTTGTAGGAAAAAACGTCGTAAAGCCAGCGTTGCTGGTAAGAAACCAGCAAACTGAGGGGCACTTTGCTCAATTTGTCGGCTGTTTTCAACGCTCCGTCCACCGTGGGGTTGGCCAGCAGTTGCAGCAAGGTGTCCATTTCGTCACGATTGCCCACTTCCGACTGGGCCAGCGCGGCCAGCGGGGCGCCACCCTGCTCGCGCAGCCAGCTGTCGGCATCCTTGAGACCTTGCTCGTTGAGCCAGGCGCTGGCCTGGGCGTGGTCGGGCATGGGCAAGGCAAACTTGCGGCAGCGCGACAAGATGGTGGGCAGCAGCCGGTCCAGGCCATTGGACGAAAGCAGGAACACCGTGCCTGGGGGCGGCTCTTCCAGTGTCTTGAGCAAGGCGTTGGACGCCGGCGTGTTGAGCGCTTCGGCCGGATACAGCACCACCACGCGCAAGCCCTGCCGGTGCGTGGAAATGTTCATGAAGTCGGCCAAGGCCCGGATCTGTTCGATCTTGATTTCTTTGGAAGGCGTCTTGGTGGACTTGGCTTTCTTGCCGGTATCGGCGTCCGTGCCCTCTTCACCCTCGGGGGGCTCGTCCTCCAGTGCCTCCGGGCGCACGCGGCGGTAGTCCGGATGATTCTGCTGGCTGAACCAGCCGCAAGAGATGCAGGCGTCACAGGCGTGGCCATCGGCGCGCACGTTTTCACATAACAGCGACTGGGCAAAGCGCTCGATGAAGTCAGCCTTGCCGGTGCCGGCGGCGCCATGGAACAGGATCGCGTGCGGCATGCGCTCGCGCAGCAGCTGCAGGCGCTGCCACGATGCTTCCTGCCATGGATAAATGGAAGTGCTCATGAATTCAATGACTTGCGAGGTGAACCTGAAGTGATATATGCAGCCATGAAGTTAAAGCAGTTTCTCAACAATGGCAGTCAGCCGGGCCCGGATGGCATCGATCGACTGGCTTGAATCGATAACGACAATTCGTTCAGGAAACTGAGCCGCGCGGCGCAGATATTCATTGCGGCAGGCGGCAAAGAAGTCGGCCTGCTCCTGCTCGAACTTGTCCAAGGTGCGGGTGGCGTCGAGCCGCGCGCGGGCGACGTCGAGCGGGACGTCGAACAGCAGCGTCAGGTCAGGCTGCAGATGGGGGTGCACCCATTGCTCCAGCGCTTCCATCTTGGCAAGGTCGAGGCCGCGCCCGCCACCCTGGTAGGCGAAGCTGGCGTCCGTAAAACGGTCTGACAGCACCCAGTCGCCGCGTGCCAGGGCGGGCGCGATGACCTGCGCGATATGCTCGCGGCGGCTGGCAAACATGAGCAGGGCTTCCGTTTCCAGGTGCATCTTTTCATGCAGGAGCAGCTCGCGCAATTTTTCGCCCACGGCCGTGCCGCCGGGCTCGCGCGATGACACCACCGTCTTGCCGTGATTCTCGAGCCAGCTGGTCACAAAACCAATATGCGTCGACTTGCCGGCTCCGTCAATGCCTTCGAAGCTGATGAACTTGCCCGTGGTACCGCTGTCAATAGGACTGTTCTTCATCGCTGGTACTGGTTCACGGCCTTGTTATGGTCCGGCAGATTGGTTGAAAATTGACTGCTGCCGTCACCGCGGGACACAAAGTACAGTGCTTCCGTCTTGGCCGGCCCCAGGGCTGCCGCCAGCGACTGGGCGCCAGGCAGGGCAATCGGGGTGGGCGGCAAGCCTACCCGCGTATAGGTATTGTAGGGCGTATCGGTTTCCAGGTCCTTCTTGCGGATATTGCCGGCGTAGCTGTCACCCATGCCGTAGATAACGGTAGGGTCGGTCTGCAGCATCATGTTCAGGCGCAGGCGGTTGACGAACACCCCGGCAATCATGGCCCGCTCCGATTTCTGGCCGGTTTCCTTTTCCACAATGGAAGCCATGATCAAGGCTTCATATGGCGTCTTGTAAGGCAGGCTGGCATCGCGCTTTTCCCACGCCGCATTGAGGCGGGTGAGCATGAGCGCGTGCGCCTGCTTGTAAATCTGCAGGTCGCTTGTATTCTTGGCAAACAGGTAGGTATCGGGGAAAAACAGCCCTTCCGGCGACTTGTATTCGGTCGAAATCTTGCTCATCAATTCCTGGTCGGACAGCTGGGCCGTATCCTGATTCAGGCTTTTTCTGGCGGCGATGGCAGCGCGCATTTGCTTGAAGGTCCAGCCTTCAATGATGGTCAGCGATTCCTGGGCAAATTCGCCGCGCACCAGTTGGTTGATCAGCTGGCGCGGGGTGGTGCCCGGTTTGAGTTCATAACTGCCGGCCTTGATCTTGCCGGCGTTCTGCGTCACGCGCGCCAGCATTGAAAACAGGAATGGCTGCACCGGCACGCCGGCCCTGGCAATCTGCTGCGAGGCCAGGCCCACGCCACTGCCCGGCGTGACGGTAAATGGAATGGGCTCACCCGATTCGGTAATCGGATTCTTGGCCCAGAAAATGAAAGCCACCATGCCAGCAATCGCACAGACGATGGCCAGGTAAATCAGTTTTTTTATCAGTCGCATGCTTGACTTCTTGGTTTTGCGCGGTGTCCGGCGCGATTGTCTCGACATCTCTATAATGAGCCCGTAATGATAAAGCTTTAAACCATACAATTATTGAAAATTTATGACGAACTGGAAAGAATTTCTCTCATCGCAAGCTGCGCGTCATAGTGCCACAGAGCCGGCACATGTGCTCGATTTCGGGCGCACCCTCGCGCCCGCTGAGCTGGCCGAGGGCTTTGTTGCCGTCATCGACGACCAGGGACTCATTGCCGTGACCGGCGACGATGCAGCCAGCTTCCTGCACAGCCAGCTCACCAATGACGTCAAGCAGCTCGGCGAGCAGGAAGCCCGCCTGGCCGGCTATTGCACGCCAAAGGGGCGACTGCAGGCGACCTTCCTCATGTGGAACAGCGCCGGCACCATTTACCTGCAGCTGCCGCGCGCCATCCAGGCGCCCCTGCAAAAGCGCCTTTCCATGTTTGTCATGCGCGCCAAGGCCGCATTATCCGATGCCACGGGCAATAGCGCCACCCAAGTGGTGCTGGGCTTTGGCGGCGTGCGGGCGGCGGCCGTACTGGAACAGCAGTTTGGCGCCCTGCCCGCGGCACCCTTTGCCAAGATCGATCATGCGTCCGGCACGCTGATCCGCCTGCCGGATGCGTTTGGCGCACCGCGTTTTCAGTGGATCACGTCGGAACAGGCTGCCATGGCCGCCTGGCCTGCGCTAAGCACGGCACTCACCCCGGCGGGCAATGATGCATGGCAGCTCTCCAGCATCCACGCCGGGGTTCCGCAAGTCACCCTCAAGACGCAGGAACAGTTTGTGCCGCAGATGATCAATTTCGAGCTGCTGGGCGGCGTCAACTTCAAGAAGGGCTGCTATCCCGGCCAGGAGATTGTCGCGCGCAGCCAGTACCTGGGCAAACTGAAGCGCCGCACGGCCATCGCCAGTATTGACGCCGCTTCTGCCCAGGCGGGCGACGAAGTATTTGATGTCAGCGATCCCGGCCAGCCCTGTGGCATGGTGGTCAACGCCGCGCCGAATGGCAGTGGCAGCGGCAGCGATGTGCTGGTCGAAATGAAACTGGCCGCGCTCGACCAGGGCGATATTCGCCTTGGCTCGGCAGACGGCGCCCCCCTGCGCTTCCAGCCCATGCCCTACCCGCTGGACGCACTCGACCTGTAGCATGGACGACCTGTATATCTATTACCGCGTGCGTGACGAGCACGCCGCCCTGCTCGCCCCACGCGTACGGGCCATGCAGGCAGCGCTCGGTAGCGGGAACGTCAAGCGGCGCCCCGGATCTGCCGACGGCAAGCAGACCTGGATGGAAATCTACACCGCAACCGGGCCGCAGTTTTCCGCCATGCTGGAACAGGCTGTGGCACAAGCAGGCCTGCTGGAACTGACCGATGGCCCACGCCACACCGAAATTTTCACGGACCTAGCCCCATGTGCCTGATCGTTTTTGCCTGGCACGTGATGCCTGGCGCGCCCCTGGTGGCGGCCGCCAACCGCGACGAATTCTATGACCGGCCTGCCGCGCCGGCCGGCGCCTGGCCGGACTACCCGCATATTTTTGGCGGCCGCGATTTGCAGGGCGGCGGCAGCTGGATGGGCATCAGCCAGCAAGGGGCGAACGGACCTCGCTTCGCGGCGCTGACCAATATCCGGGGCCCCCAGGAACGGCGCCTTGATGCGCCGTCCCGCGGTGCGCTGGTTGCCGATTTCCTTGCCGGCGACCTGAGCGCGGAAGATTACATTGCCCGGATCGCCCCAGGCGCCGATGCCTACAATGGGTTCAACCTGGTGCTGGGCGACCGTGAACGGATGTTCTGGTTCTCCAACCGCGGCGCGCAAGACCCGCGCAATGGCAAGGAACTGGCGCCGGGCATCTACGGCATTTCCAACAGCCTGCTCGATTCTCCCTGGCCCAAGGTGCTGCGCACGAAGGCGCAGTTTGCCAGCCTGCTGTGCCAGGGCGCGCCCGATGACGCCTTCTTTGAAATGCTTGCCGACACCACCCGCGCCTCCGACCTGCGCCTGCCCGACACCGGCATCGAGCGTGACCTTGAACGGGTGCTGTCGGCAGTGTGCATCGAAACGGCCGGTTACGGCACCCGCACGTCCACCGTGGTCAAGCTGTACAACGACGCTCCTGCCGAGCTGCATGAGCGGGTACTGCAATAAGGTGCCGAACCCGCGCCGCGATCAGCGTGACCGGACAAATGTTGGAGAATCAAGATGGCCAAATACCTGATTTCCTTTCCAAGTGCCGCCATGGTGGTATCCGGCGCCGATCTGGAAGCGGCAGGGCGTGACGCCGGCGCCGTGATTGAAGAGGCGAAAGCCGCCGGCGTCTATGTCTTTGGCGGTGGCATCGACGAAAGCGTGGCACCAGTGCTGGTATCCGGCGATGGCGCCGTTGCAGCGGGCGGCTATCCGTGGGCGCCCGCGCTCAACGGCGGCTTCACGATACTGGAATTGCCTTCTCGTGAAGACGCCATTGCGTGGGCGGCCCGGATAGCCAAAGCCTGCCGCTGCGACCAGGAACTGCGTGTTTTCGGTGACGATCCCCGGTCCTGACAGCGCATAACAGCGCCGGGCGCGGCGCGAGGTGCATTCCTTCGCCTGCCGCGCCTGCTTGCTTTCCTATTTGGTACAGGTGATTTTCAGCGAACGCATCTGGTCGAAAAATCCCAGCCGCTTGCTGACATCGGCAATGCGCACCCCTGGCTTGAAGGTTGACACCAGCTGATGGTAGTTCTCGTTGTCGTAGACCATCAGCGTGGCCTTGGGCCCCGTTTCGACGCTGCTGATCTTGCCCTTCCAGTCAATGCCGAAAGGCCCGACGAGGGTCGGCATGTCAAGCGGGCCTGCCACTGTCAGGGCGTCGCCGCTGAAACTTTGCCCATCGTGCAGCCTGGCCCAGCATCCGCCTTTGGTGATCGGATCCTGGGCCACCGGAACAATTGGCACCAGCACCAGGCTGACGATTGGTGCCGGCGCCCCCTTGGTGCTTTGCGTGCCGGCGGCCTTGGCAGTGCTGGTCTGGGCGGTCTGGGCTTTTGTGGCGCTGTCCTGGCCTGCGCCGACAGCATGCGGCTGGATCGCCAATGCCATCAGCGCAGCGGCGAGCAGGGACATGCGACAACTCTTGCCAATGGAAAGGTAGTTATTTTTCATATGACCTCCGTGTGGTGTGTTGCAAATCTATGTCGGCAGCCGATAGCCACCGGCCCCTGGACGGCATTACTTAGAGCCGGAAGGGGCAATATAGATCCACACAATTAGCGCAATGTTAGTTAGCTTTCTGGAGGTCAACGGTATGCGGGTATCACTTGATACAAGCTGATCCCCTGCCTTGGCAGCCCGCACCGCCCACGCGGCCCCGCCTCATTGGTTTGGCAGCACGCCCAGGGCATCCAGGCCGGCACGGCCCAGGGGTATGCGTTTAGCTGCGTCTTCATCAGTGACGATGTCGATATTGAGGGCAAAAGCATAGGTGCGGCCCTCCTTGCGCACCCAGCCCACCCACCAGCCGATATCGGGATTGGGCGCCTCGGTCCAGCCGGTCTTGGCATACAGCGCTGCATTGTCGGTTTTGCATTGCAGGACAATATCGCGCGTGGCCGCCATGGCCGAGGCAGAAAACGGCAGCGCGTCCTGCGACAGTTTTGCCAGGAAACGGGTCTGCTCGACGGCACTGATGGCCAGCGGTCCGCGCAGCCAAAACTGGTCGATCACCTCGCCCATCTTGCCGTTGCCGTAATTGAGCTTGGGCAGTTCCTCCTGCATGCGCTGCATGCCGATGCGGCGCGCCAATTCCTGGTACACGGGCACATTGGAAACCTTGATCGCCTCGCGCAGGGGCATGTCCTGCTCCCATACTTTCAAGCGCTGCGGCTTGCCGCCGTACGGCAGCACCTGGTCCACACTGCTCACGGCGCCGGTGGACAGGCCAATCAGGGTGTTGGGAATCTTGAAGGTGGACGCAGGAAAGTAGCGGGTGTTGGCGCGCTTGCGGTTGTGCACCAGCATGCGGTCAGCCTGCACGTCATAGACGACAAAAGTCCCGGTCAGGCCGCTGTGCCTGAACGCGCGGGCCAGCTCGGGGCTGTCCACCAGCCTGGCCGCCTGCACGCTGGTGGCCACCGCTGCCAGCGCGAACACCCCTACTTTCAGCAAAGTCATGCTTCTCCGATATTCATCTTGGCCCGCAGCCGCTCGCGCACTTGCGGGGTTGCCTTGTATGGATCACCAGGATTGTTCGCGTGCACGATCGCCTCCATGCGCTCGGCCACGCCGCCCAATGCGCCGGGATGGGAGTAAATATAGAACTTCCCGTCGCGGATGGCGTCAAACGTGATGGCCGCCACTTCCGCCGCCGTCACTTTGCCAGATTCGACCGCCTTCACCGTCATGGCCTGGGCAGCGACCTGACTTGCCGTTGCCTTGTCCGTCATTGCCACGTCGCTGGGACGGTTGCGGTGCGACTGGCTGATGCCGGTCGGCACAAAATACGGGCACAGCACGGATGCGCCAATGGGCGCGCCCACCAGGTCCAGGTCCTGGTACAGCGTTTCCGACAGCGACACAACCGCGTGCTTGGACACGTTGTACACGCCCATGGTCGGCGCGTTGAGCAGGCCAGCCATCGAAGCAGTGTTCACGATGTGGCCTTCGAACGCGGGATCTTTCTTTGCGCACTCCAGCATGAGCTTGGTGAAAATGCGCACGCCATGGATGACGCCCCACACGTTCACGCCCAGCACCCATTCCCAGTCGGCTTCCGAATTTTCCCAGATCAGGCCGCCCGAGCCCACGCCCGCATTATTGAATACGAGGTGGACAGCGTCGAATTTTTCCATGGTGGCATCGGCCAGCGCCTGCACCTGCTCGCCCTTGCGCACGTCGCACAGCATGGCCAGCACGCTTGCACCCTGCGCTTCGAGCTCGGCGCGGGTGGCGTCGAGCGCATCCTGCTGCACGTCGGCCAGCACGATTTTCATGCCCAGGCCGGCGGCGGTGAGCGCAAATTCGCGGCCAAGGCCACTTGCCCCGCCCGTGATGACCACAACTTTGTCCTTGAAGATTTTCATTTAGATGAGCCTTACGAGTTGTTTGCCAAAATTGCGGCCAGAGAGCAGGCCGATGAATGCGTCCGGTGCCGCCGCCAATCCCTGGGCCACCGTTTCGCGGTACTTGAGTTTGCCAGTCGCCACCAGTTCGCCCAATTCCCGCAAGCCTTGCGGCCACAAGTCCATATGTTCGGTAACGATGAAGCCGCGCATCGACAAGCGACTGGTGAGCATGTAGCGCAGGTTGCGCACCGCCATGTCGTCGCCGTTGTAACCGGCGATCAAGCCGCACAGGGCGATGCGGCCGAATGCGTTCATGAGGGGCAAGGCTGCATCAAAGCCTGCGCCACCCACATTTTCAAACAAGGCGTCGATGCCGCCGGGCGCCGCCGCGGCCAGGTCTTCTGCCAACCTGCCCCCCTTGTAGTCGATGCATGCGTCAAAACCGAGTTCGTCGACCACGTAGGCGCATTTTTCAGGGCCGCCCGCAATGCCGATCGCGCGGCAGCCTTGCAGTTTGGCCAGCTGGCCCACGGCGCTGCCGACCGCCCCGCTGGCAGCCGATACCAAAATGGTGTTGCCGGCGGCCGGCTGCATGATGTGGTTCAGGCCATACCAGGCCGTCATGCCCGGCATGCCCAGCACGCCAAGGTAGGCAGACAAGGGGATGCTGGTCGCATCCACCTTGCGCAGCATATTGCCGTCGGCAACGCCCATCTCGGCCCAGCCCAGCATGCCGACCACCCGGTCGCCGGGCGTAAAACGCGGGTGCTGCGACGCCACCACTTCGCCGGCCGTGCCGCCGATCATGGTCTCATCGATCGCCTGCGCTGCCGCATAGCTCTTGGCCTCGCTCATGCGCCCGCGCATGTAGGGATCGAGCGACAGGTAGTGGTTGCGCACCAATACCTGGCCCTCGCCGAGGGCGGGCACGGTGGCCGTTTCCAGGCGAAAGTTTTCCGGCAACACCGCCCCGCGCGGACGCGAAGCGAGCACCATGCGCTTGAACGTCGTCACGCTCACACCGCCGATACGCCGCCATCGACGGCCAGGGTCTGGCCGGTGATGTGCTTGCTGGCGTCGGAGGCGAACAGCAGTGCCGCGCCCTTGAGATCTTCATCGTCGCCGATGCGGCCCAGCGGCGAATCCTTGGCCAGCTTTTCTTCACCAATGGCTTCCAGCACGCCCTTGGTCATCTTGGACGGGAAAAAGCCCGGTGCAATGGCATTGACGGTAATGCCAAAGCGGCCCCACTCGCCTGCCAGGGTGCGCGTGAAGTTGATCACGGCGCCTTTGGACGTGTTGTAGGCCACCGTCTGCATGGTGCCCGGCGGGTTGCCGGCCAGCCCTGCGATGGAGGCGATATTGATGATGCGGCCGTATTTGCGCGGGATCATGGACAGCTTGCCCACAGCCTGCGAGACCAGGAAGATGCTGCGGATGTTCAAGTTCATGACCTTGTCCCACGCTTCCACCGGATAGTCTTCGGCGGGCGCGCCCCAGCTGGCGCCGGCGTTGTTGATCAGGATATCGATGTGGCCCAGGCGCTTGATCGCTTCATCGACCATGGGGCCGATGTGGGCATCCTGCGACAGGTCGGCGGCAATGGCGGAGGCGTCGATGCCGCGCGCCTTCAGGTGGGCCACGGCCTCGTCCAGGTCCGACTGCTTGCGGGAAGAGAGCACCAGCCGGGCGCCCTGCTCGCCCAGCGCTTCGGCCATTTGCAGGCCAAGGCCGCGCGAGCCGCCGGTGATGAGGGCCGTCTTGCCGGCCAGCGAAAACAATTCTTGGGTCGTACGCATAATTTTTTCCTCTTCTTAGATGTCGTAGTCCATGCACTGGCGCTCGCTGCGCACGGCGCCAATGAACGGGATGATGGCTTGATGGGTGGGGTGGGCAGCGTAGGCGGCCAGTGCCTCGCGGCTTTCAAATTCGGAATACAGGATCACGTCATAGGTGGCTTCCAGCCCAGGCTGGGCCAGCGCCACTTCAAACTTGAGGATGCCCGGCAGCTGCGCGCACGACTCCAGTTTTTCCTTCATTCTGACGGCATTGGTGGCCTTGTCGGCCCCTTCCGCGGCATCCTTGAGCTTCCACATTACAATGTGCTTGATCATGTTGTTCCTTAAAACCACGCATCCTGCATGTCGAGCGTGGTGGTGTCGATACTGGCCAGCAGGTCCAGCTGCGGGGTAATTTTGGGCAGTTCCCAGCGGTAGAAATAGCGGCAGGCCTGCAGCTTGCCCTGGTAGAACGGCTCGTCGTCGCGGGCAGCGCCGGCCAGTGCCTTACTCGCCACCATGGCTTGCTCCAGCCACAGCCATGCCACCACGGCATGGCCCACCGCTTCCAGATAGACGCTGGCGTTGGCCAGGGTCTTGTTCATGTCGCCGGCGCCGTACAGCTGGGCCGTGACCTGGGCGATGCGCTGCCATTGCGCTTCCAGCTCGCCGGCGAACCCTGCCAGCTCGGCGTTGCCGTCCTGGCGCGCCCTGGTGACGCTGGCCGCAATCTCCCCAGACACGGACTTGAACAGGGCGCCGTCCTGGATCGAGACTTTGCGTCCCAGCAGGTCAAGGCCGTGGATGCCGTGCGTGCCTTCATGGATGGCATTGAGGCGGTTGTCGCGATAGAACTGCTCCACATTGTATTCACGCGTGTAGCCGTAGCCGCCATGGACCTGGATGGCCAGGCTGTTTGCCTCCACGCACCACTGCGAGGGCCACGACTTGGAAATGGGCGTGAGAAAGTCCAGCAGACGCCCGGCGTGGGCGCGCGCCTCGGCCTCGGGCGCGGTGTTGGCCTCATCGACCAGCCTGGCCGAATACATGACCAGCGCCATGGCCCCTTCCACGTACGCCTTTTGCGCCAGCAGCATGCGCCGCACATCGGTATGTTCGATGATGGGCAGCTGCGGCTTGACGGGATCCTTCTCGGCCGGGTGACGCCCCTGCGGACGGCTGCGGGCATAATCGAGCGCATGCAGGTAGCCGGTCACGCCCAGCACGGCCGCTCCCAGGCCCACGCCTATGCGCGCTTCATTCATCATGTGGAACATGTTGCGCAAGCCCTGGTGCGGTTCACCCACCAGGTAGCCAATGGCACCGGCGCGGCCGCCAGGCTTGTGGCGCCCTTCGCCAAAATTGAGCAGGCAATTGGTGGTGCCGCGGTTGCCCATCTTGTGATTGAGTCCCGCCAGCACGACGTCGTTGCGCTCGCCAATGCTGCCATCTTCATCGACGATGTACTTGGGCACGATGAACAGGGAAATGCCTTTGACACCGGGGATGAGGCGTCCGTCCGGGCCGGGAATCTTGGCCAGCACGAGGTGGACGATATTGCCGGCCAGCTCGTGTTCGCCGGCCGAAATCCACATCTTGTTGCCGGTCAGGCGGTACTGGCGCTCGCCTTCCGGGCCTTCGACAGGATCGGGCTCGGCGCGGGTGGTGATGTCAGACAGGCTGGAGCCCGCCTGCGGCTCGGACAGGCACATGGTGCCAAAGAACTGTCCCGCCAGCAGCGGACGCACGAAGCGCTCCACCTGGCGCGGCGTGGCGCACTTGAGCAGGGTATTGGCATTGCCGACGGTCAGGAAGATGTAGGCCGCGGTGGCCACATTGGCAGCCGTAAAGTAGGCCGACAGCGCCTTGTCGACCACGTAGGGCAACTGCATGCCGTCGAATTCATAATCCTGACCGGCGGCCATGAGCCCGGCGGCGGAAAAGGCATCGAGCGCGGTTTTTACTTCCGGGATGATGGCGACTGTTTCGCCATCGAATTGCGGCTCGTGATTGTCGTTCTTTTTATTGTGCGGCGCAAACAGGTCGGTGGCGATCTGTTCTGCGGTATCAATGGCAGCGTTGAAGGTTTCGCGGCTGTGGTCCTGGAAACGCGCCCTGGCGGTCAGCGCCTCCACATCCAGCCATTCATACAATAGGAATTCGATGTCGCGGCGCGACAGTATTTTCGATTGCATAGGTGTCCCGGCGAATGGGGGCACGCGCCGGACGGCGCGGCCCCATGAAGAGGATTAGACGACTTCGAACAGGCCGGCAGCGCCCTGGCCGCCGCCGATACACATGGTGGCAACCACGTACTTGACACCACGGCGCTTGCCTTCGATGAGGGCGTGGCCCACCAGGCGCGCACCCGACACACCGTACGGATGGCCTACGGCAATCGCGCCGCCATTCACGTTCAGGCGGTCCATCGGGATGCCCAGCTTGTCGGCGCAGTACAGCACCTGCACGGCAAACGCTTCATTGAGTTCCCACAGGCCGATGTCGTCCACCGACAGGCCGGCTTTCTTGAGCAGCTTGGGAATGGCGAAGACGGGGCCGATGCCCATTTCGTCCGGCTCGCAGCCGGCCACGGCAAAGCCGCGGAAGATGCCGAGCGGCTGCAAGCCCTTGGCTTGCGCTACCTTGTCGCTCATGAGAACGGCAACCGAGGCGCCGTCCGAGAACTGGCTGGCATTGCCGGCGCTGATCACGCCGCCGGGAATGGCGGTGCGGATCTTCGATACCCCTTCGAGGGTGGTATCGGCGCGAATGCCTTCGTCAGCCGAGATGGTCACTTCGCGCGTGAGCAGCATGCCCGATTCCTTGTCGGCCACGCCCATGATGGTGGTCATGGGCACGATCTCGGCGTTGAACAGGCCCGCGGCCTGGGCCGCTGCTGCGCGCTGCTGGCTCTGCACGCCATATTCATCCTGGCGGTCGCGGCCAATGTTGTAGCGCTTGGCGACCATTTCGGCCGTCTGCAGCATGGGCCAGTAGATTTCCGGCTTGTGTTCCTTGAGCCATGGATCGGCCAGCATGTGGGTATTCATTTCCTGCTGCACGCAGGAGATCGATTCCACGCCGCCGGCGGCGTAAATGTCGCCCTCGCCCGCAATGATGCGCTGGGCCGCGGTGGCAATGGTCTGCAGGCCGGACGAGCAGAATCGGTTGATGGTCATGCCGCCGGTGGTGACCGGGCAGCCGCCGCGCAGGGCGATCTGGCGCGCGATGTTGGCACCGGTGGCACCTTCAGGATTGGCGCAGCCCATGATCACATCTTCGATCTCGCCGGCGTCGATATTGGCGCGCGCAATGGCCGCCTGCAATGCGTGGCCGCCGAGGGTGGCGCCGTGGGTCATGTTGAAGGCACCCTTCCACGATTTGGCCAGGCCCGTGCGGGCGGTCGATACGATGACTGCGTCGGTCATTTAAGTCTCCTGAAAGTAGGGATGTACTGCGGTTTCAAGGCGTAAGGCCCTGTTGATCGGTACGAGAATAGCATATTTTAGTACGACCGTTCGCAAAATTTTTGCAGCTCTTTTTCATCGGTGAATATGGCAGCGAACATGGCGTAAGTTTGCCGTAAGTTTGAAGCAAGGATGCCGTAAGGTTATCGGAACACACTGCGCTGAGCTGGACCGGTGCAGCCCGACCGGAACACAGCAGACAACATAAAAAATCTTGGAGACAACTATGGCTATAACATCAGGCACCACCGCCGGCGGCGCGAAGGTGGCCCCGGCATCGAAGGACCTGACCAAGGAAGAAAAGAAGGTCATCCTTGCTTCCTCGCTCGGCACCGTGTTCGAGTGGTACGACTTCTACCTGTACGGTACGCTCGCAGCGATCATCGCCAAACAGTTTTTTGTCGGTGATCCGACCACCACCTTCATCTTTGCCCTGCTCGCGTTTGCCGCCGGCTTCATTGTGCGTCCATTCGGCGCCCTCGTGTTTGGCCGGCTTGGCGACATGATCGGCCGCAAATACACCTTCCTGATCACCATCTTGCTGATGGGCGCCTCGACCTTTATCGTCGGCCTGCTGCCCAACTATGAAACGATCGGCATCGCGGCACCTATCATCCTGGTGACGCTGCGCATCTGCCAGGGCCTGGCGTTGGGCGGTGAATACGGCGGTGCGGCAACCTATGTGGCAGAACACGCGCCCGAAGGCAAGCGCGGCTTCTTCACGTCCTGGATCCAGACCACCGCCACCGTCGGCTTGCTGCTGTCAATCGTGGTCATCACCCTGACCCGCACCGCCCTGGGCGAATCCGAGTTCGAAGCCTGGGGCTGGCGCGTGCCATTCCTGGTGTCGGTCCTGCTGCTGGGCATTTCCGTGTGGATCCGCCTGTCGATGGAAGAGTCGCCGGCATTTGCCAAGATGAAGGCGGAAGGCAAGACGTCCAAGGCACCGCTGACGGAATCGTTTCTGAAGGCAAAGAATGCGAAGATTGTGCTGCTGGCCCTGATCGGCCTGACCATGGGCCAGGCAGTGGTCTGGTACACGGGCCAGTTCTACGCCCTGTTCTTCCTGACCCAGACGCTCAAGGTTGACCTGCTCACGGCGAACATCTTGATCGGCATCGCCCTCATTCTGGCCACGCCTTTCTTCATCGTCTTCGGCATCTTGTCGGACAAGATTGGCCGCAAGTGGATCATCCTCGGCGGTTGCCTGATTGCGGCGCTGACCTTCTTTCCCATCTTCAAGGGCCTGACCCACTTTGCCAACCCTGCGCTGGAATCGGCACTGAAGAATTCCCCAGTGACAGTGGTAGCCGATCCCGCAACCTGCAACTTCCAGTTCAAGCTGACAGGCACGGAAAAGTTCCCATCTTCCTGCGACGTTGCCAAGAGCATGCTCACGGCTTCGTCGGTCAGCTACACGGCGGTGGATGCGCCAGCCGGATCGCTTGCCAAGATCATGATCGGCGACAAGGAACTGAGCTCGTTTGAAGCCGTCATGACGGCCGACGGCCTCAATTTCGACGATGCCAGCAAGGCGCGCGAAGCGGCATTCAAGAAGGAAGTGGCGGACGCGATCAAGGCTGCCGGCTACCCTGCCAAGGCCGATCCGGACGCCATCAACAAGCCGATGGTCGTGGCGCTGCTGTTCATCCTGGTGCTGTACGTGACGATGGTGTACGGCCCGATTGCCGCCATGCTGGTGGAAATGTTCCCGACCAAGATCCGCTATACCTCCATGTCCCTGCCCTACCATATCGGTAACGGCTGGTTCGGCGGCCTGCTGCCGACGACGGCCTTTGCGCTGGTCGCGTTCAAGGGCGACATCTACTACGGCCTGTGGTATCCGATCATCATTGCCCTGGCTACCGTGGTCATTGGTGCCCTGTTCGTGAAGGAAACCAAGGACAACGATATTTACGCCGCTGACTAGGTAGTCGTCACCAGCCGGTCGCACAGACCAACAATGCCGCTAGCAATAGCGGCATTTTTTTTGCCCGGCGAGTATGATGTCGGCAGCAAGCCGTGCCGCTGGGCACTAATATAATTTTGGGGATACTCGCAATGATTTCACGTCTGTTCATACTGAGCGCCGCGGCATTAGCGGTTGGCAGCGCCTATGCGGCGCCACGCGGCTTTACCGCGGAAGACCTGGTGCGCCTGGAGCGCGTTGGCAGCCCGGCCCTGTCGCCGGATGCATCGAGCCTGGTGTACACGGTGCGCAGCACCAACATGGAAAAGAACAAGGGCAACACTCAGCTCTACCTGCTCGATGTGCGCAAGGAGAATGCCCAGCCGGTGCGCCTGACCCAGGGCGACGCCAGCAGTACCGATCCGGAATGGTCGCCCAAGGGCGATGCGATCTACTTCCTGTCGGCACGCTCCGGTTCCAACCAGGTCTGGCGCCAGCCCATCGGTGGCGGCGAAGCCGTGCGCGTGACCGACCTGCCGCTCGATGTGGAAACCTTCCGCCTGTCGCCAACGGGCGAGCGCATCGCCCTGTCGATGGCCGTGTTCCGCGACTGCCCGGACCTGGCTTGCAGCAAGACGCGCGCGGCGGCCGCCAACACCAACAAGGCCACCGGCAAGGTGTACGACCGCATGTTCGTGCGGCATTGGGACACCTGGGCAGACGGGCGCAACGGCGTGCTGTTTTCGGCCCCGCTCGATGCCAGCGGCCGCGTGAGCGGCACGCCGGTCAGCCTGTCCGGCAGCCTGGACGGCAATGTGCCATCGAAGCCTTTTGGCGACCGCGAAGACTATCGTTTCAGCCCGGATGGCCAATCCATCGTGTTCTCGGTGCGTATTGCCGGCAAGTCGGAACCGTGGTCCACCAACTTTGATGTGTACCAGGTCCCGGCCGCCGGCGGCGCCGCACCGCGCAATCTGACGGCCGAGAACAAGGCGTGGGATGCCAAGGCCGCCTTTTCGCCAGATGGCAAGACGCTCGCCTACCTTGCCATGAAGCGTCCCGGCTTTGAAGCCGACCGTTTCCAGCTGGTGTTCATGGATGTCGCGACCGGCAAGAAGCGCAATATTGCTGCAGGCTGGGATCGCTCTATCGGCGAGTTCCGCTGGAGTTCGGACGGCAAGACCATCCTGGCCACTGCCGACGACCTGGGCCAGCACCGCCTGTTTGCCATTGACGCGGCCGGCGGCAAGGTCAAGGCACTGACCGACAAGGGCTATGTCGGCGGCTTCGATGTCCAGGGCGATACCGTCGTCATGTCCAAGGCCAACCTGGCGTCGCCTGCGCAGCTGTACAGGACCAGCCTGGCCGGCGGCGACGCCGTGCAAATCACCGACCTCAATGCCGAAGCGCTCAAGGACGTGAAATTTGGCGAGTACGAGCAGTTCTCGTTCAAGGGCGCCCGGGGCGAGACCGTGTACGGCCACGTCATGAAGCCGTGGAATGCGGTGGCAGGCGAGAAGTATCCCGTGGCATTCATCATCCATGGCGGCCCGCAGGGCAGCTTCGGCAACTCGTGGAGCTACCGCTGGAATCCCCAGACCTACGCCGGTGCCGGCTACGCCAGCGTGTTCATCGACTTCCACGGTTCGACCGGTTACGGCCAGAAGTTCACCGACTCCATCACCGGTGACTGGGGCGGCAAGCCGCTGGAAGACTTGAAAAAAGGCCTGGCGGCAGCGACCAAAAAATATCCATGGCTTGACCGCGAGCGCAGCTGCGCACTGGGCGCCTCGTATGGCGGCTACATGGTGAACTGGATTGCCGGTAACTGGAGCGACGGCTTCCGCTGCCTGGTCAACCACGACGGCATCTTCGATACGCGCGGCATGGCGTATGCAACGGAAGAGCTGTGGTTTACCGAGTGGGAAAACGGCGGTACCTACTACGACAACCCGGCAGCTTACGAGAAGTACAATCCGGTTCATCACGTCAAGAAGTGGAAGACGCCAATGCTGGTCATCCAGGGCGACCTCGATTACCGCGTGCCGACCACCCAGGCGCTCGGCACCTTCTCGGCGCTGCAGCGGCGTGGCATTGACAGCCAGCTGATCGTGTTCCCGGACGAGAACCACTGGGTGCTCAAGCCAGCCAATTCCTTGCAGTGGCACAAGGTCGTCAAGGCTTGGCTCGATACGCATCTCAAAGCGAAGTAATCAGCGTAGTCAACCGCGGCTTGAAGCTCCCATTTTCCGGAGCTCTTGCCGCGGTATGCAGACCATGCGGCCCGACTTGATCTTGCAGGATCAGCACCTCCATACGCTTACAGTGCTGATCGACAGTTCAAGGAAGGCAACCATCGGGCGAGCGAGGTGTAAGCTTGGGCATTACGACTCCGGCCCTTTGTCTGATGCAGGGTGCAAGATTGACTCATAGTCTCCTCCACCGTAAAAGATGCCGATAATCGAAATTGTCTCACCGTCCACGGCGTATGCGATCACCACACGTTTTTTGTAATTAGTTATTCGCAGCCCCATACGTATATTATCGCGCGCAGTTCCGCGATTGGGGAAGGTACACAGGCTCTCGCAATAGCTCACAATTGCTTCGGCATACCGTGATGCGATGTCGGGCGACGATGCTGCGGCGACGTATTGATACAGTGAGACAAGATGTTCTTCGGCCTCGGGAGCGAAGACAACATGATAGCTCATCGGGTCTTGGTGTCCTCTGCAGCAAGGCGGGCGCGAACCTGGTCGACCGAAAGCGCCCTGCCCGGATCATTCTTCAGCGCGTCATACGCCGGCCCGACCTCTTCGAGCAGCCAGGTTTCAACGGCCACGTCGCGTGCCAAGAGAATACGCAATCCGTCGTGCACCATTTCGCTTTCCGACGCGTACTGTCCGGCTCGGACCATTTCTTCGACAGCATCGGCCAGATCTGGTGGCAAGGTGATACTTAGTTGCCGTGTTGCTCCCATGGCCACTTCCCATTCTTTAATAAGGTTCGATCGTACGCACATCGCAGAATGCAGTAAAGCGCAAACTTATTTGATCTGGATCTCAGGGTAAAGTTCAAATAGAGGCGTGTGAAATGCTTCAAGTAAATTTGTGCGATCACATCGAGTTCCCGCACGGCAATTGAAACTTGCAAATTCGCATTTGTTTGTACAATGACATTACGTTGTTAAACAAACACTTTGGAGATTCCTGTGCGCACCCAAATCATGAAAATAAGCGCGATCTGCGCCCTGCTGCTGGCAGCGGGCTGCCAGAGCACTGGCGACACCAACTCTGCTGCGCAGAACGAAACGCCGCCGCCGAGCAACCCGCAATTCGCGAGCCAGATGCAAAAGTTCGAGAAGCAATTCCCGAACGCGAAGAACATGAAGTATGAAGACGAGTCGCTGGCCTATAACAATGCCAACAAACTCGACATGAAGGGCAACTGCCACGGCATGTCGATTTATCCGGTGACGATTCTGCTGACGCTCGATGCCAGCGGCCGTGTTACCGATACCATGACCGACGTCCAGAACAAGAAAGCGGAATGCTTCCGCAAGGCGTATGCCAACGTGCAGTTCCCCAAGCCACCTGTCGCGCCCTACTTCAAGCCGATTCGCCTCAAGTAAAGCCAACAAAAAGCCTTCGCAAGCTGCAAGCGAAGGCCTTGCGCTGCCGGTCCGGCCAGGACCGGCATTCGCCCATTACGCCGTGACGGCTTCTTCCTGGACTGCCGCAGGCTCGGTGACCGGCTGCCGGATCAGGTAGTCAAACGCGCTCAGCGCAGCTTTCGATCCCTCACCGGCCGCAATCACGATTTGCTTGTACGGCACGGTCGTCACGTCGCCTGCAGCAAACACGCCCGGCAAATTCGTGTGGCACTTGGCGTCGATCATGATCTCGCCAAACTTGTTAAGCTCCAGCGTCCCTTTGAGGAACTCGGTGTTCGGCACCAGCCCGATCTGGACAAACACGCCTTCCAGCGCCACATGGTGGACCTGCTCGCTGACGCGGTCACGGTAGCTGATGCCATTGACCTTCTGGCCGTCGCCCGTGATTTCGGTGGTCTGCGCATTGACGTGGATGTCGACATTGGGCAGGCTTTTGAGCTTCTTGACCAGCACCGCATCTGCCTTGAGCACATCGGCAAATTCGATCACCGTCACATGCTGGACGATGCCAGCGAGGTCAATTGCCGCTTCGATGCCGGAATTGCCCCCGCCAATGACAGCTACGCGCTTGCCCTTAAACAGCGGGCCGTCGCAGTGCGGGCAGTAAGCCACGCCCTTGTTCTTGTACTCGGCCTCGCCCGGCACATTCACATTGCGCCAGCGCGCGCCGGTGGAAATGATGACACTGCGCGAGCGCAGCACGCCGCCATTTTCCATGTGCACCGACACCATGCCGCCAGGCGCTGCCGCCGGCACAATGCGCGAGGCCCGCTGCAGGTTCATGATGTCTACATCGTAGTGGCGCACCTGCGCTTCGAGCGCGAGCGCAAACTTGGGGCCGTCGGTCTCGAGTACGGAAATATAGTTTTCGATGGCCATGGTGTCATTGGTCTGGCCGCCGAAGCGGTCCGCCGCAATACCCACGCGGATGCCCTTGCGCGCCGCATACACGGCAGCGGCCGCGCCGGCAGGTCCGCCACCGACGATCAGCACGTCATATGGCGCCTTTTCGTTGAGCTTGGCGGCATCGCGGTCGGCCGAATTGACGTCAAGCTTGGCCACGATTTCTTCCAGCGTCATGCGGCCCGATCCGAACAGTACGTCGTCCTTGAACACCATCGGCACCGCCATCACCTGGCGCGTTTCCACTTCATTCTGGTACATGCCGCCATCGATGATGACGGTATCAATATTGGGGTTGAAAATGGCCATGAGCGCCGCAGCCTGGACCACGTCCGGGCAGTTATGGCAGGACAGGGACATATAGACTTCAAAGTTGGCGGCGTCGAGCGACTTAATCTGCTCGATGATTTCGGGCGCGACCTTGGGCGGGTGGCCACCGGTCCACAGCAGGGCCAGCACCAGCGAGGTAAATTCGTGTCCCAGCGGGATGGCTGCGAAGCGTACGCCGCGCGTTTCGCCCTGGCGGGCAATCACAAACGATGGGGCGCGGACGTCCGTGCCGGACTCGTCAATGCTGACTTTATCGGACAGGCTGGCAATCTCGGCAAGCAGCTCACGCAGTTCCGCGCTCTTCGCGCTGTCGTCAAGCGTCGCGATCAGCATGATCGGGGTGCGCAGGTTTTGCAGGTAAGCCTGCAACTGGGTTTTGAGGGTAGCGTCGAGCATGGCCGGTATCCGTAAAAAAGGTGAACAGTGAAACAGGGGCGTGGATGCCGCCCCGCGAACGGGAGAGGCGCCAGGTGGCGCCCCCTCCCCTTGCCACAGTTAGATCTTGCCGACCAGGTCCAGCGATGGGGTCAGCGTCTTGGCGCCTTCATTCCACTTGGCAGGGCATACCTGGCCTGGGTTGGCGGCGACGAACTGGGCAGCTTTGAGCTTGCGCAGCGTTTCCTTGACATCACGCGCGATGGCGTTGTCGTGGATTTCCAGGGTCTTGATCTGGCCTTCCGGATTGACGATGAAGGTGCCGCGCAGGGCCAGGCCTTCTTCCTCGATGTGCACGCCAAAGCCGCGCGACAGAGCGTGGGTTGGGTCGCCAACCAGCGGGAACTGGGCCTTGCCGACAGCCGGCGAGGTCTCGTGCCATACCTTGTGCGAGAAGTGGGTGTCGGTGGTGACGATGTAGACTTCGGCGCCGGCTTTCTGGAATTCGGCGTAGTTGTCAGCAGCATCTTCCACTTCGGTCGGGCAGTTGAAAGTAAAGGCTGCTGGCATGAAAATGATGACCGACCATTTGCCCTTCATCGTTTCGTTCGAAACCTCAACGAATTTGCCGTTGTGGAAGGCTTGCGTTTTGAATGCTGGTACTTGGGTATTGATCAGTGACATGGAGATCCTCTTGTTATGGGTGCCGGTTAAGTAAAACTATCGAATGAGCAGAACTCATTGGAATCATGATACAACAAGAAGGTCCGCGCGCCGATTGGTTCTATTAATCGGTGTGATTGAAAATGCCATTGCCGGGCCGCCGGCAGCATGTGGCGCACCACTGAAAAATGGTGGCGAGCGCCCGGCCCGGTGGCAGGAGCGGCAAGGCAGTGGCGGCCCGGCGGCCGCCGCTGCTTGAGATGCGGTGCTAGGTGGGTGACTGGCGGCGCACGGCAATGGCCAGCGCACTGAGCGCCACCAGCAGCAACAGCTCCGAGGCCGGCTCGGCAACACGGCTGGCCGCGGACTGGGTACTGTTCAAGCCACTCTTGGCGGGACTCGCATGGGCTGCCGCCACCGCACCGCCGGCAAAGCTCTGGGCCGGCGCCTGGGCCAGCGAGGCTGTCAGCCGGTCAGGGGGCAATTCGCGCATGATGGAAGGATCTGCAGCCATGGTGACGGCCGATTGTGCCAGTTCCGGATCGACGAACTGATACGGCGCACCGGTGTGCCCCGCAGGCAGTCCGCCATCCTGGACCAGACCGGAGGGCGGCGTTTGCGCCTGTTCTTTGAGGTTTGCAGCCTGGGCGCCAGCAAAGAGCGCGCCAGTAAGGATTGCGCCAAAGACGAATTTATAATTCTTCATAGCATCATCTCTTGTTGATTTTGTATGAGCCATTAAAGCACAAATCGTAGTGAATTGACACTACTCAAACGCGTGCGCGGCCTATTTACAACGTACTTAACAGGCGGCAAAGAGACGAACACAACAGTTTTGCACGCACGAAAAAAAAGCGGCCATCGCTGGCCGCTCCCGGAAAACTGCGTTGTTGCTTAGCTATTAAAACCTTTGCCTTCGCTTGCCAGCTTGACCATCAGCGGCGCCGGCGCCCAGGCGTCGCCATGGCGGCCGCGCGCGTATTTCTCCATCGCGACCAGCACATTGGCCAGGCCCACGGTATCGGCGTAGAACATCGGGCCGCCGCGGAAGACGGGGAAGCCGTAGCCGGTCAGGTACACCATGTCGATGTCGGAAGCGCGCATGGCGATGCCCTCTTCCAGGATGCGCGCGCCTTCATTGACCAGTGAGTACACGAGGCGCTCCACAATTTCCTGGTCGCTGATCTTGCGGCGCTCCACGCCAATGTCGGCCGAGTGCTTGACGATCATGTCGTTGACTTCCTGCGACGGATAGGCCTTGCGGTCGCCCGCCTTGTAGTCGTACCAGCCGGCGCTGGTCTTCTGGCCAAATCGGTTCATCTCGCACAGCAGGTCGGCAGTCTTGGAATAGGTGATCTCGGGCGACTCCACGTAGCGGCGCTTGCGGATGTACCAGCCGATGTCATTGCCGGCCAGGTCGCCCATGCGGAACGGCCCCATGGCAAAGCCGAATTTTTCGACAGCTTTGTCCACCTGCTCCGGCAGGCAGCCTTCTTCCAGCAGGAAGCCGGCCTGGCGGCTGTACTGTTCGATCATGCGGTTACCGATAAAGCCGTCGCACACGCCCGACACCACGCCGGTCTTGCGCAGCTTTTTCGACAGCGCCAGGGTGGTGGCCAAGACGTCCTTGCCGGTCTGCTTGCCGCGCACGATTTCCAGCAGCTTCATGACGTTGGCGGGGCTGAAGAAGTGGGTGCCGACGACATCCTGCGGACGGCTGGTGAAGGCGGCGATCTTGTCCACGTCCAGCGTCGAGGTATTGGACGCGAGGATGGCGCCCGGCTTCATGACGGCGTCGAGCTGCTTGAACACCGACTCCTTCACGCCCATGTCTTCAAACACCGCTTCCACCACGATGTCGGCGTCTGCAATGTCGCTGTACGACAGCGTGCCGCTGATCAGGCCAACCCGCTGCTCGAATTTTTCGGGCGTCAGTTTGCCCTTCTTCATCGTGTTTTCGTAGTTCTTGCGGATCGTGGCGATGCCCTTATCGAGCGCTTCCTGCTTCGTTTCCAGCAGGACGACGGGAATGCCGGCGTTCACGAAGTTCATGGCGATACCGCCGCCCATGGTGCCGGCACCGATGACGGCAGCCTTCTTGATGTCGCGCGTTGGGGTATCGGCGGGAACGTCAGGCACCTTGCTGGCAACGCGCTCGGCAAAGAATGCATGGCGCAGCGACTTCGATTCCGGCGTCTGGATCAGGTGCAGGAAGCGTTCGCGCTCGAACTTGAGGCCATCGTCAAATTTTTTGGTGACCGACGCTGCCACGGTTTCCACGCATTCGAGCGGCGCCGGGAACGGGCCGGCCATGGCCTTGACGGTGTTGCGCGAAAACTGGAGGAAGGCTTCGTGGTTGGGATAGTCCACCTTGCGGTCGCGTACGCGCGGCAGCGGGCGCACATCGGCCACCTTGTTGGCAAACGCGACGGCCGATTCCAGCAGGTCGGCGCCGGCCGGGAACACTTCGTCGAACAGCGCCGTCTTGGCCAGTTTGTCCGACAGGATGGGGGTGCCGGAGACGATCATGTTCAGTGCCATTTCCAGGCCGAGCACGCGGGGCAGGCGCTGGGTACCGCCGGCGCCTGGCAGCAGGCCCAGTTTCACTTCCGGCAGCGCGATCTGGGCGCCAGGCAAGGCGACCCGGTAGTTGCAGCCCAGGGCCAGTTCCAGGCCACCACCCATGCATACCGTATGGATGGCGGCAACCACTGGCTTGGTCGACGATTCGGCCACGTTGATCAGGGTATGCAAGGTCGGCTCGGTGAGTGCCTTGGGCGAATTGAATTCCTTGATGTCCGCACCGCCGGAAAATGCCTTGCCGGCGCCGGTGATCACGATCGCCTTGACGGCGTCGTCGGCCAGCGCCTTGCGGATGCCGTTGACGGCGGCCGTGCGCGTTTCGAGACCTAAGCCATTGACTGGCGGGTTGTTGAATGTGATGACGGCTACACTGCCATTGACCTGGTATTCGGCACTCATGTCTCTTCCTTTATTAGTTAAAGCAATCTCTCAACTATACCCCATAATAGAACGGTCGTATTATTTTTTTGAGGGCTTTTTCATGGGCCCTGTGGGCACAGCGTACATGTGAAGTCCCAGCAAATCGCGGTTCTCACTGATGTTGCTTTCTCCTTTGCGCGCTGTTAATGGCACGACAGTGAAGCCGTCCGATAGTTCGTAGCGAATATGACCAAAGGATGTTAATTGCGGTTTGTTTAGCGGAAGTCCCGAGAAGAACGACACAGCACTCAGACAGCGCTCGGAAGGTGCATAATGAACCCGCAATCAGGAGGACAGTATGTCAACCAGACGCCGTCGCGCCTCGCCCGCTATCAATACGCCGGCCCCGGACAATCAGCAACTACCGGAAAACGCAATTGTCGAGAATGCCTATCCTCGTGTGCTCGGAGGGAAGGCGTTAAAGCAACTGGCGATACCCAAATCACTTTTGCCCGGCCCGGCAAAGCCCCGCGAACCTGGCACTACAGTTAAAGCATCTGATTTGGCCCAGATTCTTGCAGCGATAAAGGCCAGAAGGCGGTAGCTTGGTAACCTTCAATGTTGAGGATGAAGCAGGCTTCGTGGCTCCTTGGAATTTTTGGGAGAATCCGCGCAAGCCGAGGTGCTAAGTGCATTACTGAATATTGCCGATGCCTCGCTCTCATGGGACGAGTTCGTTGACAAGCACGGTTCTCGCGTGATCCTGGCCGGCCACGATACCTATCCCGGTGCCGACCCGCTATACTGGTTTGCGGTGGTCGGGGCTTCGGGCGCCATTTATCAGATCGCCGGGAAAGGTCCGTATGGCCAAGTCATCGTCTGCTCAGCGGTTTTGAGGTGACATTGAAGCCCATGGGACACCGTCGTTTGAACTGACGGCCCAGCCGAAGCATGGCGCAACTCAACGGGGACGCACGTCCAAAAATTGCTTTGGACGTGCGTCGACACCAATCAAACCTCCAGCCACTCCTTGCGCACCGTCGCATTCTCCTTCAGCTGGGCCGGCGAGCCTTCGAACACGATCGCGCCGTGCCCCATCACGTACAGGCGCTGCGAGATATCAAGCGCAATGGCCAGCTTCTGCTCCACCAGCAGGACCGAGACGCCCTTCTCCTTCAGCGCCATCAAATACTCCGCCACCAGTGCCACGATCTTGGGCGCCAGTCCTTCGGTCGGCTCGTCGATCATGATCAGGTCCGGGTCGCCCATGAGCGTGCGGCACAGGGTGAGCATCTGCTGCTCGCCGCCCGAGAGAAAGCCCGCGGCCACCGCGCGCCGCTCTTCCAGCCGCGGAAACATGCGGTACATGTCGGCCAGCGTCCAGCGGCCCGTCTTGCCGGTCTTCTTCTGACCGAGGATCAGGTTCTGTTCCACCGTCAGGGTCGGGAAGATGTCGCGGTTCTCGGGCACATAGCCCAATCCCTTATGGGCAATCTGGAATGCCTTCAGTCCCCGCAGCTCCTGTCCCTTGAATCGCACGGAACCGGTCGATTCCACCTGCCCCATGACAGCCTTGACGAGCGTCGAGCGCCCCACTCCATTGCGCCCGAGCAGGCTGACAATTTCGCCCTCGCCGATATGCAGGTCGACGCCATGCAGGATGTGGCCCTTGCCGTAGAACGCATGCAGGTCCTTCACTTCGAGGATATTGTTCATGCCAGCTCCTCGCTCGCTTCGTGGCCCAGGTAAGCCGCCTGCACGGCCGCATTGCTGCGGATATTGGCCGGCGTGTCGCAGGCGATCACTTCGCCATACACCAGCACCGCGATCTTGTCGGCCAGGCCGAATACCACGCTCATGTCATGCTCCACCATCACCAGTGATTTGCCCTCGGTGACGCGGCGGATCAGTTCCACGGCGGCGTCCGATTCCGAGCGACTCATGCCGGCCGTCGGTTCATCGAGCAGGATCACGTCCGCCCCTCCTGCAATGGTGATGCCGATTTCAAGCGCCCGCTGTTCGGCGTACGTGAGCACACCGGCCAGCACATTGCGCTGGCGCTGCAGGCCAATCTGTTCGAGCACCTGCTCGGCGCGCACGTGCGCGTCGCGCAGGCCGCCGAGGCGCTGCCAGAACGAATACTTGTAGCCCAGCGACCAGAGCACGGCGCAGCGCAGGTTTTCGTACACCGACAGGCGGTCGAACAGGTTACTGATCTGAAAACTGCGCGCCAGGCCAAGGCGATTGATCTGGAATGGCGTCAGGCCGCTGATGCTGCTGCCGTTGAGGCGAATGTCGCCGCCTGAAATGCCAAAGCGGCCCGACACCAGGTTGAACAGGGTGGACTTGCCGGCACCATTGGGACCGATCACCGCCACCCGCTCGCCCTTCGCGACCGACAGGCTGGCGCCGCGGATGATCTCCGACTTGCCAAAGCTCTTGCGTACATCCAGCAGTTCAAGTGCAGCTGTCATATTGGTAGTAGTCTGTTGGGTCATGCCGCACTCCCGCGCTGTTTGGCCGCGATTTCGGCGTTCACGTCATGCCATACCGCGCTGTAGCCCGGCTGGAGCACCCGGTACAGGACAATGGCCACCGCTGCCAGGCCGGCGGCGATGAGCCACGGCGTGACGGTCTTGGTGTCGATGGCGTAGCCGGCGCGCGTCATGACGCTGCCATTGGCGCCTTCGAGGGTGAGGTGGTACAGCATCTCCACACCGAGCACCAGGCCGGCCAGGCCAAGCAGGCTCGCTACAAGCAGGCCCGCGAGGGGCTTCCAGATGCGGGCAAACTTGCCAAAGCTGGCAACCCGCAGCAGCAACAGGATCAGGCTGGCCAGGCCGGCCGGCGCATAGCGCACCAGCAGGATGAAGAACAGGCCAAGGTACAGCTGCCAGGCCGGCGTGTACTCGGACAGCATCACCGAAAAGAACACCCCGACCACGGCGCCGATCAGGGGACCGAAGAAGAAGCCGATACCGCCAATGAAGACGAACAGCAGCACCGCGCCTGAGCGGATGGCGCTGACGTTTTCGGCGCTGACGATCTCGAAATTGATCGCGCCCAGGCCACCGGAGATGCCGGCGAAGAAAGCGGACAGAATCAGGGTCAGGTAGCGCACCCACTGGGTGTTATAGCCGATGAATTCGACCCGCTCCGGGTTGTCGCGCACGGCATTGACCATGCGCCCGAGCGGCGTCTGGGTGAACGCGAACATGGCAATGGTGCTGATGAAGAGCCAGAACGCGATCAGATAGTAGACCTGGATCTGGGGGCCGTACGTCACGCCAAACAGTCCTTCGCCGCGCACCCGGTTGGTGGTGACGCCACCCTCGCCGCCGAAAAAGCCGGGGAACATGAGCGAACTGGCAAACACCAGCTCCACCAGGCCAAGCGTGATCATGGCGAAGGTGGTGCCGGACTTCTTGGTCGTCACGTAGCCAAACAGGACGCCAAAAGCCATGCCGGCGACGCCACCGACGAGCGGAATGAGCGAGGTCGGAATCGCCGCGCCGATGCCGGCACTGTTCATGGCGTGGACGGCAAAAAAGGCGCCCAGCCCGGAATAGACGGCGTGGCCGAACGAGAGCATGCCGCCCTGCCCCAGCAGCATGTTGTACGACAGGGCAAAGATCATGAGGGTGCCGATCTGCGACAGGATCGACAGCGATGCCCCTTCGGTGAAGATCTTCGGCGCCACGACCAGGATCAGGGCAAACAGGCCCCACACGAAATAGCGGGAAAGGTTAACTGGAGCGTACTTCATTCGCGCGTCCCCATCAGCCCCTTGGGGCGGAAGATCAGAATCAGGACCAGCAGCAGGTATGGCAGGATGGCCGCACTCTGGGCAATGGTCAGGTTAAGCAGGTCGTAGCCCGGCGTGCCGGCCTCCACGCTGCCTCCCAGGGCGGTCACGATGGACATGAGCGAATAGTCGAGTGCCACCGCAAAGGTCTGCAAGACGCCAATGAGCAGCGACGCGACAAAGGCGCCGGCCAGCGAACCCATGCCGCCGACGACGACCACCACAAAGATAATGCTGCCCACCGTGGCGGCCATGCCAGGTTCGGTGACAAAGGCATTGCCCCCGATGACACCTGCCAGGCCGGCCAGCGCGCAGCCGCCGGCAAACACCCACATGAAGATGCGCGGCACATTGTGGCCAAGCGCTTCCACGGCATCGGGATGGGTAAGCGCGGCCTGGATCACGAGGCCGACGCGGGTGCGCGTGAGCACCAGGTAGATTGCCACGAGCATGGACAGCGCGACGAGCATCATGAAGCCGCGGTACATGGGGAAACTGGTGGAAAACAGGGTGAACAGCGGCCCGTCGAGCTCCGGGGGAATGGGGTAGCTGACGGCGGCCCGGCCCCAGACCAGCTGGACCAGTTCGACGATCAGGAAGGACAGGCCAAAGGTGAACAGCAGTTCGGGGATATGGCCGTACTTGTGCAGTGGACGCAGGCCGTAACGCTCAACGAGCGCGCCCATCAAGCCTACCGCCACTGGCGCCAGAACGAGCGCCGGCCAGTAGCCGACGACGGAACTGATGGTGTACGCCATGTAGGCGCCGAGCATGTAGAAACTGGCGTGCGCAAAATTGAGCACGCCCATCATGCTGAAAATAAGTGTGAGGCCGGACGAGAGCATGAACAGCAGCAGGCCGTAACTGACCCCGTTCAGCAGCGTGAACAGCGTGAATTCCATGGGAGGATCGCAGACAAAAACAAAAGTGAACGACGTGTTGAAAGACGCGGTGGAGGTCTATCCCTCCACCGCGCACGCGCGTGACGCAGGCCCGGCTTATTTAGGCGATGGCCGCTTCATCTGGCAGGAAGTCGGCTGCGTGGCGTAGTAGGCATCGATCTTCTTGTCCATCTTCCAGCCGTAACCGGTGTTTTCCTGGTCATACTTGACGGTTTTGCCGTCCACTTTGGTCCAGGTGCCGATGTACAGCGGCTGCTGCAGTTGATGGTCGACCTTGTTCATGGTGACCTGGCCGTTGAGGCTATTGAACTTGGCGCCTTCCATGGCAAACGCCACCTTGACCGGGTCGGTGGATTTGGCCTGCTTGATGGCCTGGGCCAGCATGCCGATGCTGCTGTGGGTCTGGGCCGTGTAGTAGTCATCGTTGTACTTCTTCTTGAAGCCTTCCACGATTTCCTTGCCGGCGTTGTTCTCGGCATTGACCATCCAGTTGCCGACGATCTTGACACGGTCGGCGCCGGCCGCGCCCATGGCCGTTGGGACGCCCGTGGTCACGCCATAGTAGGTGTAGAAATCGGCCTTGAGGTCGGCATCCTTGGCCGCGCGGATCAGCAGCGCCAGGTCGGCACCCCAGTTGCCGGTGATGACGGTATCGGCACCGGACGCCTTGATCTTGGCCACGTACGGCGAGAAATCCTTGACCTGGGCAATCGGGTGCAGGTCGTCGCCGACGATCTTGACGTCCGGGCGCTTGCGCTTGAGGTAAGCCTTCGCTGCGCGGCTGACGGCCTGGCCAAAGGCGTAGTTCTGGCCAATGATGTAGACATTCTTGACGTTCTTGTCCGTGGCCATGTACGAGGTGAGCGCTTCCATCTTCATGTCGGAATTGGCGTCAAAACGGAAGTGCCAGAAGCTGCACTTGCTGTTGGTCATGTCCGGATCGATGGCGGCGTAATTCAGGAACACCACTTCCTTGCCCGGGTTGCGCTCGTTGTGCTTGTTGATCGCGTCCAGCAGGGCCAGGCCGACGCCGGACCCATTGCCCTGGGTGATGTAGCGGTAGCCCTGGTCGATGACGGCCTTGAGCTGGGTGAGCGACTCTTGCGGGCTGCCCTTGTTGTCAAAGCCCACCACCTGGATGGTGTGCTCGCCCGCCCACTTTTGCTGGTTGGCCAGGTCGGCAATGGTCTGGAAGCTCTTGAGCTGGTTCTGGCCCACCGGGGCGAAGGGTCCCGACAGTGGGTCAATGAATGCAATCTTGACTGTCTCTGCCTGGGCAGCGGCGGACAGCAATGCGAGTGAAACGGCCAGGGTCAACGGGCGAATGTTCTTGATCATGTGTCTCCATCCTTCTATTTTCTAAACTGGGTCTATGCCCACTGCAGCGAAGTGCTGCCCTTCATGAAACGCAAAAACGGTACGCTAGGCTGTCGCCAGCTTGTGCTCCTTGAACTGTTCACGCAGCTTGTTCTTTTGCACCTTGCCGGTGGCGCCCATGGGCAGCGCGTCGACAAAGACAACGTCGTCCGGCGTCCAGAACTTGGCGATTTTTCCTTCAAAGAATGCGATCAGCTCGTCGCGCGTGACTTCCTGGCCCGGACGTTTGATCACCACCAGCAGCGGACGTTCATCCCATTTTGGATGGGCGATCCCCACGCAGGCAGCCTGCAGCACGGCCGGATGCGCCATGGCGATGTTTTCCAGGTCGATGGTGCCAATCCATTCGCCGCCGGACTTGATCACATCCTTGCTGCGGTCGGTGATCTGCATGTAGCCGTCGGCATCAATGGTGGCCACGTCGCCGGTCGGGAACCAGCCATCCTGGAGCACGTCGCCACCCTCGTTCTTGAAGTAGCTGCTGATGATCCACGGCCCCTTGACCAGCAGGTGGCCATAGGTGGTCCCGTCCCAAGGCAATTCCTTGCCGCTGTCGTCGACAATTTTCATGTCCACACCAAAGACGGCATGGCCCTGCTTTTGCAGGATCTTGCGCTGTTCTTCCTTGGGCAGCGACAAATGCTTGGCCTGCAAGCCGCCCGCCGTTCCCAGCGGCGACATTTCCGTCATGCCCCAGGCGTGGATGACTTGCACGTCGAGCTTGTCGATGAGGGTGTCCATCATGGCCGGCGGACAGGCCGAGCCGCCAATGACGGTGCGGCGGAACGTGGAAAACTTGAGATTGTTTTGCAGTGCATGATTTACCAGGCCCAGCCACACGGTGGGCACGCCGGCCGAGAATGTCACGCCTTCGGCTTCAAACAGTTCGTACAGCGACTTGCCGTCGAGCGCGGCGCCCGGGTACACCATCTTGGCGCCGGACAGCAGGACCGAATACGGAAGGCCCCAGGCATTGACGTGGAACATCGGCACCACCGGCAGCACCGTATCGGCCGCCGACACGTTCAGCGCGTTCGGCATGGCCGAACCATAGGCGTGCAGCACGGTCGAACGGTGGGAGTACAGCGCACCCTTGGGATTGCCCGTGGTGCCGGACGTGTAGCACAGGGATGCGGCAGCATTTTCGTCAAACACGGGCCACTGGTATTGGTCCGAACTGCCGGCCATGAGTTCTTCATAGCACAGCAGATTGGCGATCTTGCTCTCCTGCGGCATGCGGTCGCGTTCGGCCATGAGCACAAAGCCCTTGACGCTCTTGCAGTGCGCGGCAATGGCTTCAATCAGCGGCAGGAAGGTGAGGTCAAAGAACAGGTACTGGTCTTGCGCATGGTTGCAGATGTAGGCCAGCTGCTCGGGGTGCAGGCGCGGATTGATCGTATGCAGCACCGCGCCGGAACCGGAGACAGCGTAATACAGCTCCATGTGGCGGTAGCCATTCCAGGCCAGGGTCGCCACCCGTTCGCCCATGGTCACGCCCAGATCCTGAAGGACATTGGCCAATTTCCTGGCCCGGTCGTGGCAGTCGCGGTAGGTATATCGGTGCATGTCGCCCTCAACCCGGCGCGACACAATTTCGGTAGTGGGATAGTGCTTGGCTGCGAATTCGAGAATGCTGGAAATGAGCAATGGCTGGCTCATCATCTGGCCCATCAACGGACTTGCCTGGTATGACGTCATCGACTCTCCTGTAACGCATTGCGGTAGGAATGATCAGTTTCGTACGACCGTGCTAAAACAGTCAATGCTTTTCGATGGTGCGGTGCAACAAGCTGCGCGGGGAACCCTCTTTCGCACTTTTTCAGTGCAATTGCAGCCGACATCCGGTGGTTTTTCGCGAACGAACCGTTTTTGGTCCTTACGGTAAAATCAGCGCATCACTAGCCACCGCAACTGGAACTGCCATTACTGCCATCGACCTGCCTTTTGAGAATTCGTTCGCGGAACTGCCGCCGGCGTTTTATACCCGCCTCATGCCTACACCGCTGCGCGAGCCCTACTTTGTGGCAGCCAGCGCCCGGGCCGCACAGCTGGTCGGCCTGACAGCAGCCGATTTGGCGGGCGACGATTATGTTGCTGTCTTTACGGGCAACACGGTGCCCACGCGCGCCGCGCCCCTGTCGGCAGTCTATTCGGGCCATCAGTTTGGCGTGTGGGCCGGGCAGCTTGGCGATGGGCGCGCCATCTTGCTGGGGGAACTGGCAGGACCGCAAGGGCCCATGGAATTGCAGCTCAAGGGGGCCGGCATGACGCCCTATTCCCGCATGGGCGATGGCCGGGCCGTGCTGCGCTCGTCCATCCGGGAGTTTTTGTGTTCGGAGGCGATGGCTGCGCTCAACATTCCTACCACGCGCGCGCTCATGATTACCGGCTCGGACCAGGGCGTGATGCGCGAAACGGTGGAAACATCGGCCGTCTGCACGCGCATGGCGCCCAGTTTCGTGCGCTTTGGCTCCTTCGAGCACTGGTTTTACCGCGACAAGCCGGAGCAATTGCGCACGCTGGCCGATTACGTCATCAACACGTTCTACCCGGAGCTGGCGGGCGACTCCAACCCGTACACATCGCTGCTGGCGGAAGTGTCGCGCCGCACCGCGCACATGATTGCGCACTGGCAGGCGGTGGGATTCATGCATGGCGTGATGAACACCGACAACATGTCCATCCTGGGCCTGACCCTGGACTACGGGCCATTCGGCTTTATGGAAGCCTTTGATTCCCAGCACATCTGCAACCATACCGACCAGCAAGGCCGCTATTCGTATGCCAACCAGCCCCAGATCGGGCACTGGAACTGCTTCGCGCTGGGCCAGGCGCTGCTGCCCTTGATTGGCAGCTTGGAAGACGCGCAGGAAGCGCTGGCCGTGTACGAGCCCGCCTTCGCCGCCAAGATCGACGAACTGCTGCACGCCAAGCTGGGGCTGGAACTGGTGCGCGACGACGACCACCAGCTGTTTGCCGACATGTTTGCACTGCTGCAGGCCACCCATGTCGACTTTACGCAGTTTTTCCGCCGCCTCGGCATGCTGCAGGTGGAGCAGCCGGAGCTGGACGCGCCCGTGCGCGACCTGTTCATCGACCGCGACGCCTTCGACACCTGGGCCGCCGCCTACCGCACGCGATTGCGCATGGAAAGCCGCAACGACATTGCCCGCCGCCGCGCCATGGATGGCGTCAATCCCAAGTACGTACTGCGCAACTACCTGGCCCAGGTGGCCATCGAAAAAGCCCAGAAAAAGGATTTTTCAGAGGTGGCAAAGCTGCTGGCCATCCTCGAACATCCCTTTGACGAGCAGCACGAGCACGAAGCCTACGCCGCCCTGCCACCGGACTGGGCCAGTCACCTTGAGGTAAGCTGCTCTTCCTGAACCGACCGCATCATCACAGAAAGCGACCATGACAGACAAAGTTACCAAGAGCGACGCCGAATGGCGCGCCATGCTCGACCCCATGCAATACCAGGTCACGCGCCACGCTGCCACCGAGCGCGCCTTTACCGGGGAATTCTGGGATCACCACGAGCACGGCATCTACACTTGCGTGTGCTGCAATACGCCCCTGTTCGCCTCCGACACCAAGTTCGATTCCGGCTGCGGCTGGCCCAGCTACTTCAAGGCACTCGACCCGGCCAATGTGATTGAGAAGGTTGACCGCACGCATGGTATGCTGCGCACCGAAATTATCTGTGCCGTGTGCGACGCCCACCTGGGACATGTCTTCCCCGACGGGCCGCCGCCCACAGGCTTACGTTATTGCATTAATTCCGCCTCCCTGCGGTTCGACCCTACTTAAACGATGAAATTTCTGTTCGACTTTTTCCCGATCCTGCTCTTTTTCGGGGTCTTCAAGCTGGCCGAGGTGTTCGAGCCGACCGCGCACAGCCTGGTCACCACCTACCTGGGGGGCATGATCGCCGGCGGCACCATCAAGCCGGACCAGGCGCCGATCATGCTCGCGACCGTGGTGGCGATCCTTGCCACGACGCTGCAGATTGCCTACGTCAAGGCGCGCGGCCGCAAGGTCGACCTCATGCTGTGGGTATCGTTTGCCATCATCACCATTTTCGGCGGCTTGACCATCTACCTGCATGACGACAATTTCATCAAGTGGAAGCCGACCCTGATCTACCTGATCTTTGCGCTCGGCATGCTCATTGCCCAGTTTGGATTTCGCAAGAACCTCATGCGCGAAGCCATGGAATCGCAGCTCAAGCTGCCTGATGATGTCTGGAGCAAGGTGGGCCTGTCGTGGGCGGCATTCTTCCTGTTCTTAGGTGTGCTCAACCTGCTCGTGGCCTTTGTCATCTTTGAAGGCAATACCAGTGCCTGGGTCAGCTTCAAGGTCTTCGGCATTACCGGGCTGATGTTCGTGTTCATCATTGGCCAGACGGTGATGCTGTCGAAATACATCGAAGCGGAGGACGACAAGGCCGACGACAAGATCGTCAAGGACCAGGCATGAGCGCCGATACCCGCATGGAACGCATCCGCGCCCAGCTGCAGCAAGCGCTGGCGCCGTCGCTGCTGGAACTGACCGATGAATCGGCCCTGCACGCCGGCCACGCCGGTGCTGCCTCCGGCGGCGGGCATTACCGGCTTAAAATTGTCTCCAGCCAATTCGAGGGGCAGAGACTCGTCATGCGACATCGACTCGTGTATGATTCCGTGCACGCTATGATGCACAGCGAGATCCACGCCCTGGCCATCACTGCGCTGGCACCGTCAGAAGTGTAGCCCTTGCGGGTTCAGCGTGTCTTAAGAAATCTGTCTGACAATTGCAGCGCCAGTAAAAACAATTCAACGAAACTTTGTCCAGTAACTGTCTTCTTCAGGAAAATCCATAATGACTTTTAAGCCAGCCCGCTTGCTGTTAGCACTGATCGCCGTTGCTGCAATGCCTGCATTTGCCCAGAACGCCGCCGTGGTCAACGGCAAGCCAATCCCGACTTCGCGCGTGGATAACTTCGTCAAGCAGGTCGTGGCCCAGGGCCAGCAGCAGGATTCCAAGGAACTGCGCGAAGCGATCAAGCAAGACCTGATCGCCCGCGAAGTCATGATGCAGGAAGCGGTCAAGCAGGGTTTCGACAAGAACGAGCTCGTCAAGCAGCAGCTGGAAGCGGCGCGCCAGCAGATCGTGGTCAGCGCCATGATGCGCGAGCATGCCAAGAAGCAGCCCATTAGCGAAGCCGAAATCAAGGCCGAGTATGACCGCTTCAAGGCCCAGAACGGCGACAAGGAATACCATGTGCGCCATATCCTGACCGAGACGGAAGCCGCCGCCAAGGACGTGATCGCCAAGCTCAAGGCCGGCGCCAAGTTCGAAGACCTGGCCAAGACCTCCAAGGATACCGGTTCGGCCAATTCCGGCGGCGACCTTGACTGGGCAACGCCTTCGTCGTTCCCCAAGCCGTTCGCTGATGCTTTCGTCGGCCTGCAAAAAGGCGCAGTGACCCAGACCCCGGTGCAGACCCAGAACGGGTGGCACGTGATCAAGGTGGACGACACGCGCCCGGCCAAGATTCCTGCGCTGGCAGAGCTGAAGCCGCAGATCACCGAGTCGCTGCAACAGCGCAAGCTGCAGGCGTACCAGGAAGAGCTGTTCAAGAAAGCCGTGATTAAGTAAGTTGATCGTTCAGGACGGCCCGTGCCTTGCCCGGGCCATGTCTGTAAATTTGATAGGATTGATACAATGATTTTGAAGCCTGCCCGTCTGATCGTAGCCCTGGTCGCCCTGTCAGCCGCTCCTGCATTTGCCCAGGTCGCCGCCACGGTGAACGGCAAGCCGATTCCAAACTCGAAAATTGACCTCATCGTCAAGCAAGTCGTTGCCCAAGGCAAGCAGACCGATACGCCACAATTGCGCGATGCGATCAAGCGTGACCTGATCAACCGCGAAGTGCTGATCCAGGAAGCCGACAAGCAAGGTTTTGGCACCCGTGCGGATGTAAAAGCTGCGCTGGACAATGCGCGCCAGAGCATCATCATCAATGCCATGCTGGCGGACTACGTGCGCAAGAATCCCGTCAAGGAAGCCGACGCGCGCGCCGAGTACGAGCGTTACAAGTCGCAAATGGGTGACAAGGAATACCATGCCCGCCACATCCTGGTACCCACCGAAGAAGAAGCCAAGGGCGTGATCGCCAAGCTGAAGACCGGCAGCAAGTTCGAGGACCTGGCCAAGGCGCAGTCCAAGGACGGCTCTGCAGCCAACGGCGGCGACCTCGACTGGGCCAGCCCGGCCAACTTCGTGCCGGAATTTTCCAAGGCCATGGTGGAACTGAAAAAAGGCGCCATCACCGAAGTGCCGGTCAAGACCCAGTTCGGCTACCACGTCATCAAGCTCGAAGACAGCCGTGCAGCGAAGATCCCCGCTTTCGACGACGTCAAGCAGCAGGTCGTGGAGCAGATGCAGCAGCGCAAGCTGGCCCAGTTCCGCGAAGAGCTGATGAAGAAAGCGACGATCAAGTAATCGTTGTTGGATTAAAAAAGCCGCCACTAAAAATGGCGGCTTTTTTTTACGTCTGTCGTCAGATCATGCATGGCCGATGCCGCCGTCGCTGGTACAAGGCGGCGCCAGGCGCATGATCAGGGCCGAACAGAATCGGCGCGTGCCGAACCTGATCCGCTTGATGGTGTGCAGCGCGATACCTCGACGTCCAATAATGTGAGCGTGAAGGTTTCACCTGCGCTGCAGACCAGCTGGCCCGACCTTGCGCCAGCTGTACCGCGCCAAACTTTCCGCGAGCCTAGCCCACCCATTTCCGCGCATTGCGGAACATGCGCATCCATGGCGAATCTTCGCCCCACGCTTCTGGATGCCAGGATTGCTGCACGGTGCGGAACACCCGCTCCGCGTGCGGCATCATGACCGTAAAGCGCCCATCGGCCGTGGTGACCGCTGTCAGGCCCGCGGGCGAGCCGTTTGGATTGAACGGATAACGCTCGGTGGCCTCGCCCCGGTTATCGACATAGCGTAGCGACTTGACCACTGCGCCAATGTCGCCCGTCTGCGAGAAATCGGCAAAACCTTCGCCGTGGGCGATCGCAATGGCCGTCTGCGTGCCAGCCATGCCATTGAAGAAGATGGAAGGCGAGTCGAGTACTTCCACCATCGCAAAGCGCGCCTCGAACTGCTCGGACTTGTTGCGGGTGAACTTGGGCCAGGCCTGGGCACCGGGGATGATTGATTTCAGGTTGCTCATCATCTGGCAGCCATTGCACACGCCCAGGCCAAAGCTGTCGCTGCGGGCGAAGAAGCGGGCAAACTGCTCGGCCAGCTGTTCATTGAACAGGATGGTCTTGGCCCAGCCTTCGCCCGCGCCCAGCACGTCCCCGTATGAGAAGCCGCCCACGGCGATCATGCCCTGGAAGTCGTCCAGTTTGGCGCGGCCTGCAATCAGGTCGCTCATGTGCACGTCCACGGCCGTGAAGCCCGCCTGGTGCATCACCCAGGCTGTCTCGATATGCGAATTGACGCCCTGCTCGCGCAGGATTGCCACGCGCGGACGCACGCCGGTGGCCAAAAACGGCGCCGCCACATTGTCTGCCAGGTCGAAGGTGATCTTGGGCGAAATGCCAGGATCGGTTTCATCAAGCAGGCGGTCGTATTCGCTGTCGGCGCAGGCCGGATTGTCGCGCAGGCGCGCAATGCGCCAGCTCGTTTCGCTCCACAGGCGGTGCAGCGCGCTGCGTTGTTCGCTGTAGATGACTTTTGCGTCGCGCGTCAGTTCAATCGCGCTGCGCTCATTGAGCTTGCCGATGATGTGGCTGCAGGCGCCCAGGTTGAAATCGCGCAGCACGTTCATGACGGCAGTCTTGTCCTCGGCACGCACCTGGATCACGGCGCCCAGCTCTTCGGCGAACAGGGCGCGCAGGGTCAGCTCGTTGCGCCGTTCGGCCACCTGGCCGGTCCAGTTCTTGGCGTCGCCCCAGTCGGCCGCGTGCTCGCCTTCGAGCGTGAGGATGTCCAGGTTGACCGTCACGCCGGTGCGGCCGGCGAATGCCATCTCGCACAAGGTGGCGAACAGGCCGCCGTCCGAGCGGTCGTGATAGGCCAGCAGCTTGCCGTCCCGGTTCAACTGCTGGATGGCGCCAAAGAAGGCCTTCAGGTCGTCCGCGCTGTCCACGTCCGGCACCTCATTGCCCAGCTGCTGGGTCACCTGCGACAGTGCCGAGGCGCCAAGACGGTTCTTGCCCCGTCCAAGGTCGATCAGGATCAGGGCCGTGTCACCGCTGTCGGTCTTGAGCTGCGGCGTCAGCGAACGGCGGATGTCGGTCACGGGGGCAAACGAGGAGACAATCAGCGACACCGGCGAGACCACCGCCTTGGATTCATCCTGGTCGCGCCAGGTGGTGCGCATCGACAGCGAGTCCTTGCCCACCGGGATACTGATGCCAAGGGCCGGGCACAGGTCCATGCCGACTGCCTTGACGGTGTCGAACAGCGCGGCATCCTGGCCGGGCTGGCCGCAGGCCGCCATCCAGTTGGCCGACAGCTTGATGTCCGAAATATCGCCAATTGCGGCAGCGGCGATGTTGGTCACCGCCTCGCCCACGGCCATGCGGCCCGAGGCAGCAGCGTCGATCACCGCCAGCGGCGTGCGCTCGCCCATGGCCATCGCCTCGCCGAGATAACCCTCGAAGCTCATCGCCGTGACGGCGCAATCGGCCACCGGCACCTGCCATGGGCCCACCATCTGGTCGCGTACCGTGGTGCCGCCCACGGTACGGTCGCCAATGGTGATCAGGAAGGACTTGTCGCCCACGGTGGGCAGCAGCAGCACGCGGCGGGCCACATCGCCCAGTTCCAGGCCGGTGAGCTCGACCGGCGGGAAGTCGTTGTGGACGCGGTGCGCATCGCGCTGCATCTTGGGCGGTTTGCCGAGCAAAACATCCATTGGCATGTCGACCGGGTAGTTGCCCTGCTCCGGGTCGATCAGCTTGAGCTGGCGTTCCTCGGTTGCCACGCCCACCGGCGCAAACAGGCAGCGCTCGCGCTCGCACATGGCGGTAAACAGCGCCAGGTTTTCCGGCGCGATGGCCAGCACATAGCGTTCCTGCGACTCATTGCTCCAGATTTCCTTTGGCGCCATGCCGCTTTCTTCCAGCGGTATCTTGCGCAGGTCGAAAATCGCACCGCGCTTGGCGTCATTGGTAATTTCGGGAAAGGCGTTGGACAGGCCACCCGCGCCCACGTCGTGGATCGAGATGATGGGATTGTCCGCGCCCATTTGCCAGCAGCGGTTGATCACTTCCTGCGCGCGCCGCTCCATTTCGGGATTGCCGCGCTGGACCGAATCGAAATCCAGGTCGGCGGTGTTGGTACCGGTGGCCATGGATGATGCGGCGCTGCCGCCCATGCCGATGCGCATGCCGGGGCCGCCCAGCTGTACCAGCAGGCTGCCCACCGGGATGTCGTTCTTGTGGGTGTGCTGGCCGGAGATGTTGCCGATGCCTCCGGCGATCATGATCGGCTTGTGGTAGCCATACACGGTGTCCGGGGCGCCTGCGACCAGGCGGCCCACGTTCTGTTCATAGGTGCGGAAGTAGCCGCCCAGGACCGGACGGCCAAACTCGTTGCTGAAGGCGGCGCCGCCCAGGGGGCCCTCGATCATGATCTGCAGGGGCGAGGCAATGCGGTCCGGCTTGCCGTACGCAGGCGCGCTGGCGCGCGCGGCAGCGCCGGCCGTAACGCTGGCCGCGTTCTCCCATGGCCGCACGGCGTCCGGTAGCATCAGGTTGGACACGGTAAAGCCGGTCAGGCCTGCCTTTGGCTTGGCGCCGCGGCCGGTTGCGCCTTCGTCGCGGATCTCGCCGCCGGCGCCGGTGGAGGCGCCGGGGAACGGTGAAATGGCCGTGGGGTGGTTGTGCGTTTCCACCTTCATCAGCGTGTGCGTCAGTTCCGACGACGCCGCGTATTCGTGCTGGTCGCCGCGCGGGTAGAAGCGCGTGACGGTCGCGCCTTCCATGATGGACGAATTATCGCTGTAGGCGACGATCGTGCCCTTGGGCTGGAGCTGGTGGGTGTTTTTGATCATCTGGAACAGGGACTTGTCCTGCGCCTGGCCGTCCACAATCCAGTCGGCGTTGAAGATCTTGTGGCGGCAATGCTCGCTGTTAGCCTGCGCGAACATCATCAGTTCGACGTCGGTCGGGTTGCGGCTGGCGCGCGTGAAGGCTTCGAGCAGATAATCGATTTCGTCTTCCGACATGGCCAGGCCCAGGTCCGTGTTGGCCTTTTCCAGCGCGTGCCTGCCTGCGCCGATCACGTCGATCGACTCAAACGGCTTCGCTTCGAGCTCGCGGAACAGGTGCACCGCATCATCGGCGCTGCGCAGTACACTTTCGGTCATGCGGTCATGCAGGAGCGCGGCCACCGCGTCGGTTTCACTCTCCGACAGGTGCCTGGCGGCCCCCAGGCTGGTGCCCAGCAGCCCGCTTTTCAGCACCACCGTGTAGGCCACGCCGCGTTCGATGCGGCGGATGTGGGCCATGCCGCAGTTGTGCGCGATGTCGGTTGCCTTGGACGCCCATGGCGAAATGGTACCGAGGCGCGGGATGACAAAGAATGCCTCGGTCGCGCCATCGGCACCGCTGCCATCGAATGGCTCGCCGTAGGTGAGCATGGCTTCCAGCCTGGCCTGGTCTTGCCCGGAGAGGGGGACGCTGGCATCGATGAAATGGTAAAAGCGGGCCCGAACACCCACAATCGCGGGCGCGACTGCTTGCAGTTGGGTCAGGAGGCGTTGGCTACGAAATGCGGACAGGGCATTGGAACCCGGCAGAATCAACATGGTTGGGAGGTGGTTGATGCAGCGTGGCTGCGGGTTAAAGTGGAAACCTTTAGGCCGGTATTATACCGCGTTGCACCATCGTCAGCGAGCGTTGCGGCCGGCCGACTGCAAGCGGGTTTTTCCGGCATTTGTGTCCCGTACGCTGTCAAGTCTTTGACAAGAATGCCGTTACCTTCTATAAGTGAATGGTATGAGTGATTCGAGAGCGAGAAGCATGCAAGAGAACAGCAACCTGTCGGTCCTGGTCATCGACCCCAATCCCGGTATGCGCGGCAGCCTGCAGAACATGCTCAATCTGGCCGACATCACCAAGATCGAGTTTGCCGTCAGTTCGGGCACGGCCATCAAGCAGCTGTCCAAGCGCTCCTACGACATCATCCTGTGCGAATACGATCTCGGTGGCGGCACTGACGGCCAGGATGGCCAGCAGCTGCTTGAGGACCTGCGCCACCACAAGCTCATCGGCCTGCTCACCATTTTCATCATGATCACGTCCGAGGGCGTCTACAGCAAGGTGGTGAGCGCGGCCGAACTGGCGCCGACCGACTACATCCTCAAGCCGTTCACGGTCGATGTGCTGTCCGGGCGCATTGCGCGCGCCATCGAGCGGCGCAACGCCTTCCTGCCGGCCTACCAGCAAATTGGCCAGAACAATCCACGCGAAGCGATCAAGCTGTGCGCCGCGGGCGAAACGGCCCATCCGCGCTACGCGAGCGATTTTGTGCGCCTGCGCGCCGAATTGCATGTGAGCCTGAACGAACTGGCCGAAGCCGAAGCGCTGTACAAGGCCGTTCTGGACGCAAAACCCATCGGCTGGGCCCAGCTTGGTCTTGGGCGCACCCTGTTTGCCCAGGGGCGTACCGAGGAGGCCCAGGAAGTGCTCGCGCGGCTGGTGGCAGACAATCCCAAGATGATGGCTGCCTACGATTTGCTGGCGCGCTGCCGCGAGGCGGCCGGCGACGCCCAGGGCGCGCAGCGCATCCTGGAAAACGCCGTGGCGATTTCCCCGCACGTGGTACGGCGTTTGCGCCGCCTGGGCGAAGTGGCGCTCGAAGCCGGGGACGTGGCCGCGGCCGAAAAATCGTTCAAGACGGTGGTGGCCAAGGCAAAGTATTCGGAGTTCCGCAATCCCGAAGATCACGTCAACCTGGTCAAGACGCTCATCAAGAAGGGGGACCCGGCGCAAGCCAGTGCCGTCATCCGCGACATGGAAAAGTCCTTGCGCGGCAATCCCAACACCGATGTCTGCCGCGCCATTACCACGGCCATGCTGCACCAGGCGGCGGGCAACAATGCGGCCATGGTCAGCGAGCTGGGCACTGCCGTACAAGGCGTCCGGAGCGCCGCGGGCCTGTCGAGCGAGCTCAAGATCGGGCTGGCCAGGAGCTGCCTGACGAGCAAGCTGGACAAGGAGGCGTCCGACGTCATGCTGGCGGTCATGAATGATGTCAACAGCGGCGTCACGATGCAGCAAGCCATGGCCGTGTTCCAGAAAGCCGGGCGGGCAGACCTGGCCGAAGGCATGACAGTCCAGCTCAGGCAGCAATCGAATGAACTGATCGGGGTGGCCAACGAAAAAACCAATATGGGCGACCTCAAGGGCGCGGTGCAGACCCTGCTCGAGGCGCTGCACAAGAGTCCGGGAAGCCTGGAAGTGATGGTGGCGCTGGCCAAGGGGATCGGGCGCCAGCTCGATGAGCTGGGCTGGGACCACCAGCTGGGCGAAGTCTGGGCGCGCCAGATCGACAATATCCGCCAGCTCGACTACAAGCATCCCGAGCTTGCCAAGGTGAACGAGACTTATCTCGCTACCAAGCGCAAGTACGGCATGGCGGTCTGACGACCGGCGCCGGCCGGCCCGGGCGGCGCCGGCTGCCCGGTGTCAGCGACGCTTGAGACGCGCTTCGCATTCGCGCGCCAGCTCGCCGGGAATACATTTTCTTACTGGAACTTCCTCAAACTCGGCAGCCCGTTCGCGCGGCGGCGGCAGTGTCCTGCCCTGCACTTTCTTGCGCACGGGCTTGGCAGCGGCGCGTTTAGGCGCGCTCTTCTTTTTTACCGCAGGTTTGGCCGCCGGTTTCACGGCAGCCTTGGCCGGCGCGGCACTGGCGGCGCCGCGCTCTGCGGCGTTGGCGGCCGCAGGTGCCGACGGCGCGGGCGCCCCGGCCATGGTCCCGGCCGTGCTTGCCGCGCCGCCTTGCTGCTGCGCGGCAGCGGGATTGGCCGGCGGCTTGCCACCCTGCTCCGGCGGCAGCAAGACCAGCGGAGGCAAGGAACTGGCCGGACGCGGCGGCAGCGCCGGTGCCGGGGTCGCCGGCGCCTGGGTGCCCCGCTGCCGCGCTTGCGCATTCGCCTGCTCAGTCTGCACCCCCAGCTGCCTGATCTGTGTGAGGCTCTCGGCCCGATGTTCGCGCAACAGCCACTGGCCGCCCACGGCGCCAAGGGCCACGGCCACGCCCAAAGCCCCCACCCACAAGACCACACGCTTCCAGCGAGGCTCGGCAAGATCCTCGTTGCGCTTGTTCAGCCACGCCGGCATGTCCGCTGTGTCAGCCGGTTGTCCCGCCACTGGCGCGCCGGGAGGCGGAACGCCGAAGGCGTCCACCGAATCCAGGCTGGGTTCGCTTTTTGACGAGGAAAGGCGGTCGGTCTGGTCCAAAATCTACCCTGTGATAACGGTGAATGGCGATAGTGTAGCCAATTTTACAAACTTGCAGCGTACGGCTGCACGCCTCACGGCACCGTGCCGAAACCGCCCCCGCCCGGGGTTTCAATCACGAACACGTCGCCCGGCGCCATGGCCGTCTTGCCGATATGGGCCAGCTGCTCTTCGCTGCCATCGGCGCGCAGGACGCGGTTGATGCCGGTGGCACCCGGCTGGCCGCCGGCCATGCCGAACGGGGCGTGGATACGGTTGTTGGAGAGAATGGCGGCCGTCATGGGCTCCAGAAAGCGCACCTTGCGGATGCCGCCATTGCCGCCTCGCCACTTGCCGCCGCCACCGGAGCCGTGCCGGATTTCGTAGCTGTCGAGCCGGACCGGGAAGCGGAACTCCAGGATCTCCGGGTCGGTCAGGCGCGAATTGGTCATGTTGGTCTGCACCACGTCCGTGCCGTCAAAACCATCGCCGGCACCGGAGCCGCCGGAAATCGTCTCGTAGTACTGGTATTTCTCGTTACCGAAGGTGAAGTTGTTCATGGTTCCCTGCGAAGCGGCCATGACGCCCAGCGCGCCATACAGGGCGTTGGTGATGCAGGTCGAGGTTTCCACATTGCCCGACACGACCGAGGCCGGGTAATGGGGATTGAGCATGGAACCGGCGGGAATGATCACGCGCAGGGGCTTGAGACAGCCGGCATTGAGAGGAATGTCGTCATTGACCAGGGTGCGAAACACGTACAGCACGGCCGCCATGCACACTGCGGAAGGCGCGTTGAAATTGTTGGACAGCTGCGGCGAGGTGCCGGTGAAGTCGATTTCGGCGCTGCGCGCGGCGCGGTCGACCCGGATCGCGACCTGGATGCGGGCGCCGTTGTCCAGCGGGCAGGTGAAGCTGCCATCCTTGAGCGCCGTGATCACGCGCCGCACCGCTTCTTCGGCGTTGTCCTGCACGTGCCCCATGTAGGCCTGCACCACGTCCAGCCCGAAGTGCGCGACCATCTTGCGTAATTCCTCCACGCCCTTCTGGTTGGCCGCCACCTGCGCCCGCAGATCGGCCATGTTCTGGTCGGGATTGCGCGCCGGGTAGCGCGCGCCAGTCAACAGGGCCCGGGCCTCGGCGTCGCGCAGCAGGTGGTCGGCGCCGTCAACGAGCTTGAAATTGTTGATCAATACGCCCTCTTCCTCGATGCTGACCGAGTCCGGCGGCATCGACCCGGGCGTGGTCCCGCCAATGTCGGCGTGGTGGCCGCGCGAGCCGACATAGAACAGGATACCGGCGCCGGCTTCATCGAAGACGGGCGTGATGACGGTGACGTCGGGCAGGTGGGTGCCGCCGTGATACGGGTCGTTGAGCATGAACACGTCGCCGCTGTGCATGCGCCCGGCGTTTGCCGTCATGACGGTCTTGATGCTCTCGCCCATGGATCCCAGGTGCACCGGCATATGCGGCGCATTGGCGATCAGGTTGCCGGCTGCGTCAAAGATCGCGCAGCTGAAATCGAGGCGCTCCTTGATATTGACCGAGTATGCCGTGTTCTGCAGCCGCAGGCCCATTTGCTCGGCAATCGACATGAACAGGTTGTTGAAGATTTCCAGCATCACAGGATCGGCCGTGGTGCCGATGGCGCGCCGCGCGGGCAGCGCCTGCACCCGCGTCATGACAATGTGATCGTGCGGCGTGACCACCGCCTGCCAGCCTGGCTCCACCACGGTGGTGGCATTGTCCTCGGCGATGATGGCCGGGCCGGCGATGACGTCACCAATGTGCAATGACGCCCGCGGGTAGATGCCGCTCTGGTGCCACTGGCCGGCCGCGTACATCGGCACCCGCTGCTCCGGCTGCGGCGGCGGAGCAGCTGCGGCCCGCGCGCCGGCGCGCACCTGTTCCGCGGGCGCGTCGGCCATGCCGATTGCCTCCACGGACACTGCCTCCACGATTAGGCCGCGTGCGGCCATCAGGAAGGAAAAGCGCTTCCGGTAGGCCGCTTCAAACTGCTGCTGCATGCCCGCCGGGTCGGCGAACGGCACCACGATGGCAGAATCGGTGCCTTCGTAGCGCAGGTGGACGCGCTGCAGCAGCTGGATGCGTCCTGGCGCCACCCCCTGGCCCGCAAGCTCGGCACGAGCCGCTTCGCCCAGGGCATCGAGCCGGGCTTCGAGCGCACCCGGTGCCAGGCTGTCAAGGCGCTCTTCCACGGCCGCTTCGCGCATCGCGCCCTGGTCCGCCAGGCCCATGCCGTAGGCCGACATGACGCCGGCCAGCGAGTGGACGAACACCGTCGTCATGCCCAGTGCATCGGCCACCAGGCAGGCGTGCTGGCCTCCCGCGCCGCCAAAACTGGTCAGCACGTACTGCGTCACGTCATGCCCGCGCTGCACTGAAATCTGCTTGATGGCGTTGGCCATATTGCCCACCGCGATCTGGATGAAGCCATCGGCCACTTCTTCTGGCAGGGGCACGCTGCCGGTCGCCTCGCCAATTTGCGCTGCCATGACCGTGAATTGTTCGCGCACCGCGTCCGGGTCGAGCGGCTGGTCGGCATGCGGCCCGAACACGGCCGGAAAATGCGCCGGCTGCAGCTTGCCCAGCATGACATTGCAGTCGGTGACCGCAAGCGGGCCGCCGCGGCGGTAACTGGCCGGCCCCGGATTGGCGCCGGCGCTGTCAGGTCCCACGCGATAGCGGCTGCCATCGAAATGCAGGATCGAGCCGCCGCCGGCGGCCACCGTATGAATGCTCATCATCGGAGCGCGCATGCGCACACCGGCCACCTGGGTCTCGAACACGCGCTCGAACTCGCCGGAAAAGTGCGACACATCGGTGGACGTGCCGCCCATGTCGAACCCGATCACGCGCTCATAGCCGGCCAGCTGGCTGGCGCGCACCATGCCGACGATTCCGCCCGCGGGTCCGGACAGGATACTGTCCTTGCCCTGGAAGGTGTGCGCGTTGGTCAGACCACCACTCGACTGCATGAACTGCAGCTGCACGCCAGGCAGTTGCCCGGCCACCTGGTCAACGTAGCGGCGCAGGATGGGCGACAGGTAGGCGTCCACCACCGTAGTGTCGCCGCGCGCGACCAGTTTCATCAGGGGACTGGTCTGGTGCGATACCGATACCTGGGTAAAACCGATGTCACGCGCGATACGGGCTGCCGCCGCTTCATGCGCATGGTAGCGATAGCCGTGCATGAACACGATGGCCAGACTGCGCAGGCCCTGGTCATGCAGTGCCTGGAGCTGGACCCGCAGCCCCGCTTCGTCCAGCGGCTGCACCACCTCGCCGTGCGCGCCCATGCGTTCGTCAATCTCCACCACGCGGCTGTAGAGCAGCTCGGGCAGCACGATATGGCGGTCGAACAGGCGGGGCCGATTCTGGTACGCTATGCGCAAGGCGTCGCGAAAGCCGCGCGTGATCGCCAGCGCCGTCGGTTCGCCCTTGCGTTCGAGCAGCGCATTGGTGGCCACGGTGGTACCCATCTTGACCGCTTCGATGGCAGTCACGGGAATCGGGGCACCGGGAGCCAGGCCAAGCAGGTGCCGGATGCCGGCCACTGCGGCATCGCGGTATTGCTCGGGATTTTCCGACAGCAGCTTGTGCGTGACCAGCTGGCCATCGGGGCGGCGCGCGACGATATCGGTAAATGTGCCGCCACGATCGATCCAGAATTGCCAGTCCATGCCCGCTCCCTCAATGTGATCAAGTCCTTATTGTAGTGCGGCCCGGCCGAAACCTGATGTGGAAATGTTATGAGACCTTTGTACAGCGTCGCCGAAATCCGCGCGATCGAACAAGCTGCGGCGGCGAGCCTGCCGCCGGGGACCCTGATGCAGCGCGCCGGCCAGGCAGCGAGCAATCTGGCTGCGGACATGGCCGCCGGCGGGCCGGTACTGGTGCTCGCCGGTCCTGGCAACAATGGCGGCGACGCCCTTGAAGCGGCCGCCAACCTGGCGTTGCTCGGACGCGCCGTCACCGTTATTCATTGCGCCGGGGGCGGCCAGGTGTCCGCTGAAACCGCGCAGGCGCTGGCGCGCGCCCGGGCCGGCCATGTCCAGTTTGCGCAGGAGATGGACTGCGGCGGACAGTGGGCGCTGGTCATCGACGGCCTGTTTGGCATTGGCCTTGCCCGTCCGCTCGAAGGCCGGGCAAGGGAGCTGGCGCTGGCGGTCAATGCATTGGACTGCCAGGTGCTCGCGCTCGATGTGCCTTCGGGTCTGGATGCGGACACCGGCGCCGTCATCGGCCCTGACGGCGTGGCCATCGTGGCCAGCCATACCATCACGTTCATTGGCGACAAACCGGGCCTGCACACCTTTGCCGGGCGCGATCATGCGGCTCTGGTGACGGTGGCGGCCCTCGATATCGACCCCGCCCTGCTCCCGTCGACGGCCACGCACCTGAACGAACCGGCACTGTTTGCCCATGCATGCCAAGCCCGGCGCCATGACTCGCACAAGGGCAGCTTTGGCGATGTCGCAGTACTGGGCGGCGCCCAAGGCATGGGCGGCGCGGCAGTGCTGGCTGCACGGGGCGCGCTGTACGGCGGTGCCGGACGGGTGATGGTGGCCGCACTTGGCCCGGCACCGGCATACGACAGCATGCAGCCCGAGATCATGTTTCGCACGGCCGCGGAGGTCAATTTCAGCGGCTGCACGGTGGTGGCGGGATGCGGCATGGGCGCCGGTGCGTCCGCCATTGGCCTGCTTGCCAAGGTCCTGGACGGGGCCGGGCCGGCCGTGCTCGACGCCGACGCCATCAACCTTGTTGGCGCCAGCCCTGACCTTCTGGGCCGCGCGTCAGCGCGCGTGGGCCCCACCATCGTTACTCCCCATCCCCTGGAAGCGGCACGCCTGCTGGGCGTGACGGCGCCCGTGGTGCAGGCAGACAGGCTGGCGGCGGCGCGCGAAATTGCCGCGCGCATGCATGCCGTCGTGGTCCTCAAAGGTTCGGGCAGCGTGATTGCCGATGCCGGCGGGCGGGCCGTCATCAACGGGACCGGCAATCCGGGGCTGGCCACCGGTGGCACGGGCGATGTGCTGGCGGGCCTGTGCGGCAGCCTGCTGGCGCAGGGCTGGCCTGCGTGGGAGGCGGCACTGGGAGCGGTGTGGATTCATGGCCAGGCGGCGGATGACCTGGTGGCAGGGGGAACAGGACCGGTGGGCCTGACCGCCGGCGAATTGCCGGCGGCGATGCGCAAGGTGCTTAACCGCCTGCTGCGTTAGGAGACCAGGCGGCCCGCTGCAATGGTGATGGTGCGGCCGCAGCGCGCCGCGATGGACGGGTCGTGCGTGACCAGCACCAGCGTGGAGCCGCGTTCGCGGTTCAGTTCAAACATGAGCTGGATGACCGCTTCGCCGGTAGCGGCATCCAGGCTGCCGGTCGGTTCATCTGCAAACAGCATCGGCGGCTCGGTGACGAAGGCACGCGCCAGCGCGACGCGCTGCTGTTCGCCGCCGGACAGGTATTTGGGATAGTGCTTCAGGCGACTCGACAGCCCCACCCGGCCCAGCATGGCAGCCGCCTTTTCCCTGGCATCTGCCTCGCCGCGCAGCTCCATCGGCAGCATCACGTTTTCGAGTGCGTTCAGGTGGGCCAGCAGCTGGAACGACTGGAATACGAAGCCCAGTTTTTCCTTGCGCAGCGTGGCGCGGCCATCTTCATCGAGTGCAAAGATATCCTGGCCGGCCAGCACCACCTTGCCGCTTGACGGTGTGTCAAGACCGGCCAGAAGACCGAGCAGCGTGGACTTGCCGGATCCGGAGGCGCCCACGATGGCAAGCGTCTCGGCCGGTTGCACTGTAAAATCGACGCTATGCAGGATCGTCAGTTCGCCACTGGCGTCGGCGACCCGTTTCGACAGGTCGACCACCTCGATGGCGGGCCGCGCAGTTAGCGGTTTGGTAACCTCACTATTGGAAGCGTCTGAAATGTCACGCATGCTTGGTAATCTCAAAAAATGGACGATCTGCGGATTGCTCATGCTTGCCGCCTCGGCGAGCGCCCATTCTGCACCAAAAAAGGTTCTCGTGCTTGGCGACAGCCTGTCGGCCGAATATGGCCTCAATCGCGGCGAAGGCTGGGTGTCACTGCTGGAAAAGCGGCTGCAGAAGGAAAAGATCGAGGCCACCATCCTCAACGCCAGCATCAGCGGCGAGACCACCAGCGGCGGGCGCGCACGCCTGCCTGCCCTGCTCTCGCAGCACAAGCCGGACGTGGTGGTGATCGAACTGGGGGCCAACGACGGCCTGCGCGGCCAGCCGGTGGCGGCCTCGGAAGCGAATCTGCGGGCGATGATCGAACAATCGCACAAGAACAAGGCGCGCGTGCTGCTGGTGGGCATGCGCATGCCGCCCAATTATGGCCGTGCATACACCGAGAGCTTTTTTGGCATGTACAAGAAGCTGGCGACCCATTACAAATCACCGCTGGTGCCGTTCATGCTCGAAGGCGTGGCTGAAAAGCCGGCGCTGTTCCAGTCCGACCGGCTCCACCCTGCCGCCGCTGCGCACCCGATCATCCTTAACAATATCTGGCCGCATTTTGTCGCACTGGTGAAGGCGCCATGAAGTATCCGGCGCTGGTCAATTTCATGCACGTGCTGCCCGAGCTGGAGCAGTTCGACTGCATCATCGATGCCCGCAGCGAATCGGAGTACGCCCTCGACCATATTCCCGGCGCCATCAACTGCCCGGTGCTCAATGACGAAGAGCGCATCCTCGTTGGCACCACCTACAAGCAGGTGAACGCGTTCGAAGCAAAAAAGATCGGCGCGGCGCTGGTGTCAAAAAATATCGCCCGCCATATCGAGACGCTGTGGCTGGACAAGCCGCGCGACTGGAAGCCGCTGGTCTACTGCTGGCGCGGCGGCAATCGCAGCGGTTCACTTGCCCATGTCCTGGCCAAGATTGGCTGGCCCGCCATTCAGCTCGATGGTGGCTACAAGGCGTATCGGGCGCATGTCAGTTCTGCGCTGGAGGACCCGCCACGCCACGATTTCCGGGTCATTTGCGGGACGACGGGCAGCGGCAAGAGCCGGCTGCTGGAGGTGCTCGCGTCCATCGGCGCGCAGGTGCTGGACCTGGAAAAGCTGGCGGCGCACCGGGGATCGGTGCTGGGCAACCTGCCGTCCCAGCCGCAGCCTTCGCAAAAGATGTTTGAAACGCTGATCTGGCAGGCACTGCGCAAGTTCGATCCTGCGCGGCCCGTGTTCGTGGAGTCGGAAAGCAAAAAGGTGGGCAACCTGCGGGTGCCGGGCGCGGTGATGGAAAAAATGCGGCAGTCGCCTTGCGTGTCGCTCAATCTGTCGCGCCAAAACCGGGTGCGCCTCCTGATGGAAGACTACGAGCATTTCACGAACAGCCCGGAGACCCTCAACACCCAGCTCGATTGCCTGGTCAAGCTGCACGGGCGCGACAAGATCGACCGCTGGCACCAGTTGGCCAACAGTGGCCAGATGCCCAACCTCGTCGAAGAGCTGCTGGCAGATCATTACGATCCTGCCTATGTGCGCTCGATCGACCGCAACTTCATCCAGTTCGGGCAGGCCCAGATCGTGGAGCTGCCCGACATCGGCAGTAGTGACTTCATGGCTGCTGCCACCGCGCTGCACGGGCAGCACGCAGGCTAGGCCCCTCGGCGCATCGCAGGCAAAAAAAAAACCCGGCCAAGGCCGGGTTTTTTGTTGGTCTGGCGTGAATCTACTTCACATCAGCGGCCGCTGCCGGCTTGGCGGTGATTTTCGCCTCTGCCTTCGCTTCCAGCGCCTTGACATAGCTGTAGATCTCGCCCTGCGCCACAGCGCCGCTGATTTCTTCCAGGTCCTGGGCGCGGCGTGCCATGTTTGGCTGTGCCGGCTGGCTGACCTTGCCGATGCGGTACACGCCGTAGCCTACGCCGGGCACGTCCACGCCGACATATGCGGGCAGCTTGCTCACATCGGCCTTCAGCACTGCCAGGGCAGCGGCCGGTGCAATGGTGGGCGCCTTGGAGCGGCTCAGCACCTTCACTTCGCCGAAACCGGCAGCGTCGCCGGCAGCCTTGGCCGCGGCCATTTTCGCTTCACCGGCCTGCTTTGCCAGCCTGACGGCTTCTTCCTGGGCCACGCGCTGGCGGATCACCGCCTCGACTTCGGCCAATGGACGCTTGGCGGCCGGCTTGTACTCGACCACGCGGCCTGCGATCAGCACGGTTGGCGCCACTTCGATGGCTTCCGTATTCCGCTTATTCTTCAGCGAATCGGCAGAAAACAGAGCGGTGAGGAACTTGGCGTTGTTGAACGGCGCGTCACCCAGTGCCGGCGATGGCGTGCGGGTCAGGTTCTCGGCGGTCTTGATCTCCATGCCCAGCTTGTCGGCGGCAGGCTTGAGGCTGTCCGACTGCTCGTACACGAGATTGTTGAACTGTTCGACCAGCTCGGTGTACTTCTTCGACATCTTCTGCTTCTTTACTTCGGCCAGGATCTGCTCTTTCGCTTCTTCAAACGACTTGACCGATTCCGGCTTTACGCTCGTGACAGTGACGATGTGGTAACCGAATTCCGACTCGACCAGGCCGCTGATCTCGCCCTGCTTGAGCTTGGAAATGGTCGCTTCCACCGGCGCCGGCAGCACGCCAGGCGCAAGGGCACCGAGATCGCCGCCGTTGGCGCCCGATTCCTTGTCGTCCGATTTGGCACGCGCGATATCGGCAAACTGGGCCGGCGCCTGCTGCACTTCGGCCAGGATGGCGGCAGCACGGGCCTTGGCCGCGGCCTTGTCGGCAGCGCTCGCGCCGGGGCTCACGGCAACCAGGATGTGGCTGGCATTGCGCTGCTCCTTGGTGGTGAAGCTGCTCTTGTTCTTGGCGTAGTACTCGGCCGCTTCTTCGTCGGTGACGCTGACCTGCTTTTCCACCACCGAGGAATCAAATACCAGGTACTCGGCCTTGACCTGCTCCGGAATCTGGAACAGCGACGCGTTCTTGTCGTAGTAAGCCTTGACCATGGCATCGGTCACCTGCACTTGCGGCAGATATTGGGCGACCGGGAACAGGATTTCCTGCACTTCGCGTTCCTGCTCGCTGATGTCGGACAGGCGCGCGGCCACGGTACGCGGCGCAAAGGCGGTGGCCTGGATGGCGCCGGAGAGCTGCTGCAGCGCGAGGTCACGGCGCATGCGTTCCTGGAACATGATCGGGCTCATGCCCTGGGCGGCCAGCAGCGTCTTGTACTGCTCCATGTCGAAGCTGCCGTCGGCCTTCTTGAATGCGTCGATTTCCCGCACCTGCTTGATGACGGTTTCGTCAGGAACGGTCAGGTGGCTCTTGCGCAGTTCCGCGTCAATGGCGCGCTCTGCCACCAGATTTTCCAGGATCTGCTGCTTGGCGGCGGGCGTTTCCAGCACTTTCGGGTCGAAATCGTTACCGGCGCGGCGACGCGCATTGTCGATTTCCTGGCGCTGCGCCTCTTCCCACTCCTGCTGGGTGATTTTCTTGCCGCCGACAATGGCGACTTCCGCCGCGCCAGCACCACCACCACTGCCATATTCGCTGACACCGACCAGAATGAACGAAGGGGCAATAAACAAGACCAGCAGAAGCTGCATCCATTTTTTATGCGAGCGAATAAATTCAAACATGGGCTGACCAATTCAAAAAAAGCCATTAACACGCAAGCGAAAAAAAAGGCGAACTCTCGTTCGCCCTTTTTCTTCTTCATATTGGCGGAGCGGACGGGACTCGAACCCGCGACCCCCGACGTGACAGGCCGGTATTCTAACCAACTGAACTACCACTCCAGAATTCTGGTGTATTTTTTGGCGGAGCGGACGGGACTCGAACCCGCGACCCCCGACGTGACAGGCCGGTATTCTAACCAACTGAACTACCGCTCCCAAAAAAATACGGGTACTGCTGTGTTTGGTGGTGGGCGCTGAGAGGCTCGAACTCCCGACCTAAGCCTTGTAAGGGCTCCGCTCTACCAACTGAGCTAAGCGCCCGATCAGACAACAACCGGGTGCCTCCAAACATCTTTCAGTGATTGTCACCTCACCGAAGGCAATTAGTTTACTGCATCCTTGAGCGCTTTGCCAGCTTTAAATTTAGGAACTTTGGCGGCAGCGATCTTGATCGCTTCCTTGGTGCGCGGATTGCGGCCCGTGCGGGCGGCGCGCTCGCCGACCGAGAAGGTGCCAAAGCCAACCAGGGTGACGCTGTCGTTGTTACGCAAGCTCGTGGTGACAGCTTCCAGGACGGCGTCCAGCGCGCGCGTCGCGGAAGCCTTGGTGATGTCTGCCGACTTCGCGATTTCTTCAATCAATTCTGTTTTGTTCACATGTGCCTCATTGCTGGATAATTGCGGTGGGAAAATACCGCAGCAGCGTATTAAACAATCGGCCACATTAAGTGTCAAGCGCAAATAAAAACAGGCGCCACGAGGACGCCTGTTTTGTTACGCGACAGTTGCAGATCAGTGCTTGACCACGTCGCTGCCTGCGGCACCGTCGACATTGGGCGCGGCCACCACCGGCGGCGCTTCCACCACCGGGGTTGGCTGACGCTCGAGCGCCACTTCCAGCACCTTGTCGATCCAGCGCACCGGCACGATTTCCAGCTTGTTTTTCACATTGTCCGGAATGTCGGCCAGGTCTTTCACGTTCTGCTCCGGGATCAGGACCGTCTTGATGCCGCCGCGGTGCGCTGCCAGCAGCTTCTCTTTCAGCCCGCCGATCGGCAGCACTTCGCCGCGCAGCGTGATCTCGCCCGTCATTGCGACATCGGCGCGCACGGGAATGCCGGTAAACACCGACACCAGTGCCGTCGTCATCGCGATACCGGCCGATGGACCATCCTTGGGCGTTGCACCTTCCGGCACGTGGATATGAATGTCGGCCTTTTCAAACACGTCATTCTTGATGCCCAGGCGGTTGGCGCGCGAGCGTACCACCGTGCGCGCCGCTTCAATCGACTCCTTCATCACGTCGCCCAGGGTACCGGTGCGTACCACGGCGCCCTTGCCGGGCATCTGCATCGCTTCGATGGTCAGCAGGTCGCCACCGACTTCGGTCCAGGCCAGGCCGACCACCTGGCCGATCTGGTTTTCTTTCTCGGCCACGCCAAAGTCGTAGCGGCGCACGCCGAGGAACTTGTCGATGTTCTCTTCGGTGACCGTGACCTGCTTGTCCGATTTTTTCAGCAACAGCATCTTGACCACCTTGCGGCAGATCTTCGACACTTCGCGCTCGAGCGAACGGACACCGGCTTCGCGGGTGTAGTAGCGGATGATGGCGCGAATGGCCCCCTCTTCCACCGTGATCTCGCCATCCTTGAGACCATTGGCGCGGATCTGCTTGGGCAGCAGGTAGCGCTGCGCAATGCTGGTCTTCTCGTCTTCGGTGTAGCCGGACAGGCGAATCACTTCCATGCGGTCGAGCAGCGCCGGCGGGATGTTGTACGAGTTCGAGGTCGCCACGAACATCACATCCGACAGGTCGAAGTCCACTTCAATATAGTGGTCCGAGAACGTGTGGTTCTGTTCCGGGTCCAGCACCTCGAGCAGGGCCGATGACGGATCGCCGCGGAAGTCCGCGCCCATCTTGTCGATCTCGTCGAGCAGGAACAGCGGGTTGCGCACGCCGACCTTGGCCAGCGACTGCAGCACCTTGCCCGGCATGGAGCCGATGTAGGTACGGCGGTGGCCGCGGATCTCGGCTTCATCGCGCACGCCGCCCAGGGCCATGCGCACGAACTTGCGGTTGGTGGCCTTGGCGATCGACTGGCCAAGCGACGTCTTGCCCACGCCCGGAGGACCGACGAAGCACAGGATCGGCGCCTTGAGCTTGTCGACGCGCTGCTGCACCGCGAGGTATTCCAGGATGCGTTCCTTGACCTTGTCGAGGCCATAGTGGTCGCCCTCGAGCACCTTCTCGGCATTTTCCAGGTCGTTGTTGACCTTGGACTTCTTCTTCCAAGGCAGGTTGACCAGGGTGTCGATGTAGTTGCGCACCACGGTCGCTTCTGCCGACATGGGCGACATCAGCTTGAGCTTCTTGATCTCGTTGTTGGCCTTGTCCAGGGCTTCCTTCGGCATCTTGGCGGCGATGACCTTCTTTTCCAGTTCATCGATGTCGGCGCCGTCTTCGCCCTCGCCCAGCTCCTTCTGGATGGCCTTGACCTGCTCGTTCAGGTAGTACTCGCGCTGCGACTTTTCCATCTGGCGCTTGACGCGGCCGCGGATGCGCTTTTCCACTTGCAGGATATCGAGTTCGCCTTCGAGCTGGCCGAGCAGGTGCTCGAGGCGCTTGGCAACGTTGAAGATCTCCAGGATCACCTGCTTTTGCTCGAGCTTGAGCGGCAGGTGGGCCGCGACGGTGTCGGCCAGGCGGCCTGCGTCGTCAATGCCCGCCAGCGAGGCGAGGATCTCGGGAGGGATCTTCTTGTTCAGTTTGACGTACTGGTCGAACTGCTGGACGATGGCGCGGCGCATGGCCTCGACTTCGGAGTCGTCGCCGATTTCAGAATCGAGGGGCGTGATGTCCGCCATGAAGTGCGCCGGCGCATCGCTGATGTGATTGATGCGCGCACGCTGTGCTCCCTCGACCAGGACCTTGACGGTGCCGTCGGGAAGTTTAAGCATCTGGAGAATATTGGCCACGCAACCGATCTCGTAGATGTCGGTTGCCGATGGCTCGTCTTTGGCGGCGGCTTTTTGCGCGGCCAGCATGATGCTCTTGCCCTGTTCCATGGCTGCTTCAAGCGCCTTGATCGACTTCGGACGGCCGACGAACAGTGGTATCACCATATGCGGGAAGACGACCACGTCGCGCAACGGCAGTAATGGCAGCGTCGTTTGCTCGGTTAATTTGGAAGTTGTCATGGCATACCTTATAGAAAAGCGTGTGTATGATGTTGGCACAAAATGCCCAAACACAAGACCGGAAAATGAAAAATATTTTCTATAAGCGGTTTGAATTAACTAACAACTTATATCGAATACACCGGAATTAATCTAAATGAATTTTTGAACTATCAAATAAAAAAAGCCACTGCACAGCAGGCGCTGCGAGTGGCTTTTCGATTGAAGCCTGATTCTTTTATTGAGGTAAATTGTACCGTCAAGAATTAGGGAGTCAACGTGTTTTGTTGTGTGCACACGGCACAATCTCAATTTTCGCCCGAAGCCTTCGCAGATTCGCTGTAAATGAGTAAAGGTTTTGCCCCATTCGTGATCGTATTTTCATCAATCACGACCTTGACGACGTTTTGCTCATTTGGCAGTTCATACATTACATCCAGCAGTGCATGTTCGAGAATGGAACGCAGGCCGCGCGCGCCGGTTTTGCGGGCCAGTGCTTTTCGTGCAATGGCATGCAAGGCGGCCGGGCGGATTTCAAGTTCCGCGCCTTCCATTTCGAGCAGTTTAGAATACTGTTTGATCAAGGCGTTTTTCGGCTCGATCAGAATCTGGATCAGCGCGTCCTCTGTCAATTCCGACAAGGCTGCCACCACCGGCAGGCGGCCCACCAATTCGGGAATCAGTCCGAACTTGATCAGGTCTTCCGGCTCGGCTTCCAGCAAGATGTCGCTGTTATCGCGTTCCACGGTGGTTTTAACACTGGCCGAAAAACCGATGCCGCCCTTTTCGGAACGGTTCTGGATAATCTTTACCAGGCCGTCAAATGCGCCACCACAGATAAACATGATATTGGTGGTATCAATCTGGACAAAATCCTGGTTGGGATGCTTGCGTCCGCCCTGCGGCGGTACCGATGCCATGGTGCCTTCGATCAGCTTGAGCAGCGCCTGCTGCACGCCCTCGCCCGATACATCGCGGGTAATCGACGGATTATCGGACTTGCGCGAAATCTTGTCGATTTCATCGATATACACAATGCCGCGCTGGGCCTTGTCGACTTCGTAATTGCAGCTTTGCAGCAGCTTCTGGATGATGTTCTCGACATCCTCGCCCACGTAGCCCGCTTCCGTCAGCGTGGTGGCGTCGGCAATGACGAAGGGAACGTTGAGCATGCGCGCCAGGGTCTGGGCCAGCAGCGTCTTGCCCGAGCCGGTAGGACCGACCAGCAGGATGTTGCTCTTGGCCAGCTCGACATCATCCTTCTTGCCGAGGTGCTTGAGGCGCTTGTAATGGTTGTAGACGGCGACCGACAGGATGCGCTTGGCCTTTTGCTGGCCGATCACATACTGGTCAAGCAAGTCCTTGATTTCGTTGGGCGTGGGCAGGTCGGACTTGGCGCCGGACACCGATTCCACGTTCGAAGTTTCATCGCGGATGATGTCGTTGCACAGGTCAATGCATTCATCGCAAATGAACACCGATGGTCCTGCGATGAGTTTCTTCACCTCGTGCTGGCTCTTGCCACAGAACGAGCAGTAAAGGAGTTTTTCGCCGCTGGAGGATTTTTTGTCAGACATGGGCAGATTTCTAATGGATTGCAGTGAATATAAGGCCTGGGCGGGCTAGCCACAAGTGCGGCCGCGCACATTAGCATGCTACCCGAAATAAAAAACAAACGCCCGAACGTTGTCGCGCCCGGGCGTTTTATTCAGCAACAACGTGGTGCTTGCATCAAGCGCGGCTGGTCAGGACTTTGTCAATCAGGCCATACTCGGCGGCTTCGTCGCCGGACATGAAGCGATCACGGTCAGTATCCTTGTGGATCTGTTCCATGGTCTTGCCGGTGCGCTCCGCGAGGATGTGGTTGAGGCGCTCGCGCAGGTACAGGATTTCCTTGGCCTGGATTTCGATATCCGAAGCCTGGCCCTGCGACCCACCGGACGGCTGGTGAATCATGATGCGCGAGTTTGGCAGCGAGAACCGCTTGCCGCGGGCGCCCGCCGCCAGCAGGAAGGCGCCCATCGACGCGGCCATGCCGGTACACAGGGTGGACACGTCGGGCTTGATGAAGTTCATCGTATCGAAGATGGCCAGGCCCGCCGACACCGACCCGCCAGGCGAGTTGATGTACAGCGAAATATCCTTGTCCGGATTCTCGCTTTCGAGGAACAACAGCTGCGCCACGATCAGGTTGGCCATCTGGTCATTGACCGGACCGACCATGAAAATCACGCGCTCCTTGAGCAGGCGCGAGTAGATATCGTAAGCGCGTTCGCCACGGCCGCTTTGCTCCACGACCATCGGCACGAGGCCGAGTGCTTGCGTATCCAATGCAGGATTATGGTTCATACCTGGCTATTCCTTTAAGAAGAGCTTAAACAGGAGCTTAAGCTTGTGCGTTAGAGCCCATCAGTTCGTCAAAGGCGACCGCCTTGGTGGTGGTCTTGGCCTTGCCGAGTACATAGTTAACGACGTTTTCTTCCAATACAAGGGCTTCCACTTCCGACAGGCGGCGGCGGTCGCTGTAGTAGTACTTGAGTACTTCGCGCGGATCTTCATAAGACTGGGCGAAATCTTCGATCTGGGCCTTGACCTGTTCCGGGGTGGCTTGCAGTTTGTTGTCACCAACCAACTGCGACAGGATCAGTCCCAGGCGCACGCGGCGCTCGGCCTTGGTGGCGAACAGCTCGGTCGGGAACTGCATGTTCTTGACATCCATGCCACGCTGGGTCATGTCCTGGCGCGTCATTTCGGCCAGGCGCTCGCAATCCTGGGCCACCATCGACTGCGGCACATCCATCTCGACAACCTTGACCAGGGCATCCATGACGGCTTCCTTGTTGCGGGCCTTGACGCGGCCGGCCACTTCACGCTCGAGGTTGAGCTTGATGTCGGAACGCATCTTGACCAGGTCGCCGTCTTCCATGCCCAGCGACTTGGCAAATTCTGCATCGACTTCCGGCAGGTGGGCCCATTCGAGCTGCTTGAGGGTGATGGTGAACTCGGCGGTCTTGCCGGCCACGTCCTTGCCATGGTAATCCTCGGGGAAGGCCAGCGGGAAAGTCTTGCTCTCGCCCACTTTCAGGCCGACGGTGGCAGCTTCGAATTCCGGCAGCATGCGGCCTTCGCCGAGCACGAAGGTGTAGTCGTCGGCTTTGCCGCCTGGGAACTCCACGCCATCGATCACGCCGACGAAGTCAACGGTGACGCGGTCGCCGTTGGCAGCAACCGGTTCGCCGCCGTCGCCGTGTTCGCCTGCCACGCCTTTTGGATGGTAGTGCACGCGCTGCTTGCGCAGGATGTCGATGGTTTTTTCGATTTCAGCGTCCGACACTTCGGCCTGGACGGTTTCGATTTCCACGGCCGACAGGTCGGGCACGACCACTTCCGGGTAGACTTCGAAGGTGGCGTCGAAGGACAGCGTGCCTTCGGGCGACTCCTGCTTTGGCTCGATCTTGGGGAAACCGGCGACGCGCAACTGGGCAGCATTGGCAGCGTCATTGAACGCGCGGCCGACCTTGTCGTTGAGGACATCGGACTCGATCTGGTAGCCGTACTGGGCAGCGACCATCTTCAGAGGAACTTTACCTGGACGGAAGCCGGGGGCTTTCGCGGTTTTCGCCTGTTGCTTGAGGCGTTTTTCGACTTCCGTACGGACGTCAGTCAGCGGAAAAGAGATCGTCAAGCGACGTTCGAGTTTACCCAGGGTTTCGACTGCAGTTGCCATTGTAAAAATCGTCCAAAAAAATATGAATTAAACTCGTGGTGCGAGGAGGGGGACTCGAACCCCCACACCATTGCTGGCGTCAGGACCTAAACCTGGTGCGTCTACCAATTTCGCCATCCTCGCGGGATCGCAGCCGCCTTTGCGACTGCCTCTGACCGTCTGAAAACACAAAGGGCGCCCGACGAAGAAACCGGCCGCCCTGTCCTGCTGTGTTACGGGCTACAACATCAACCCGGTATTTTACTGGATTTCTTGACCACATAGGGGAAATTTCCTTGCGCCCCCCTGCCGCGGGCGATTGTACGCCGTCTGCGCCGGCCCGGCAAACCTGCCATACCCACAATCAATTTCCCCACTCCAGGGTCAGACCACTTAAACACACCAAAATCAATTTCCTCACGCCAGGGTCAGACCACTTGCGGGGCAGGCGCAATAATTTGCTGTCCAGCATTGACGGCAATGGTGTCCAATGCCAATTTATCCGTCAAGCCAGCGGCCTTCGCCCAAGACTTAGGCCCACGCGTTTCGCCGTAACGAGGCGACAATTTGTTTAAGAAATTGATTTTAGCCGCTTTAAGTGGTCTGACCCCGCCTGTAGGAAAGAGCCATTGATCAATTAACTTCGAGGGAGGAACTGCTGCTATGGAATAATTGAAACGGGACGCGGTGTGCGTCGGCAAGAACGTAAAGCGCCGTGACAGGCGCGATACCTTTCGCCATAGGGCGCCACGTTGCCCAGGCGGTGCGGGGTCTGACCCTGCTGCAAGGATATTGATTTTTGAGCGTTTAAGTGGTCTGACCCTGGCGGGAGGAAAGGATTGGCAGCCATGCGGACACGGCTGCCGAACGCTTCACTTATGCGGCGGGCTTTTTGACGCGGAACCAGGCTGCGTACAGCGCCGGCAGAAACAGCAGGGTGAGCGCCGTCGCCACTACCAGGCCGCCCATGATGGCCACCGCCATCGGGCCCCAGAACACTGAACGCGACAGCGGTATCATGGCCAGCGCCGCTGCAGCAGCGGTCAGGATGATCGGCCGGCAACGCCGCACCGCCGCTTCGATCACGGCATGCCACGCCGGCGTGCCGTTGGCAATGTCGTGCTCGATCTGGTCGACCAGGATCACGGAATTGCGGATGATCATGCCGAACAGCGCGATCACGCCCAGGTTGGCCACGAAGCCGAACGGCCGGTCCAGGATCAGCAGCGCCATGGCGGCCCCCGCCACACCCAGCGGACCGGTCAGGAACACCAGCAGCGATCGCGAAAAGCTATGCAGCTGCAGCATCAGCAGGGTGAATACAATGAACAGGACCAGCGGCACATTGGCGGCAATCGAGGCCTCGGCCGCCTTGCTGTCGGCCGCGGCGCCTTCCAGCTCGATGCTGTACCCGGGCGGCAGCGCAGCGCGCAATTGGCCCAGCTTGTCACTGATCTGCGCCGATACGGTCGGGCCCTGGATGCCGTCGATGACGTCACTTTGCGCCGTGATGGCCCATTCCCGCCCCTCGCGCCACACCACGCCCGGCTCCCACACGAACCGCACCCGCGCCAGCTGCCCGATCGTGACCGACTTGCCGGAGGCAGTCGGGATGTTGGTGTCGTTGAGGATGGAAATGGTCGAGCGCTCCTCCACCGGCTGGCGCACGACGATATCGATCAGTTTGTTGTCTTCCCTGAACTGGCCAATGGTCGTCCCGGACAGGATGGTATTTGCCGCCCGCATGACCGTTTGCGACGTCACGCCCACCGCACGCAGCTTGTCCTGATCGAGCTCCAGGCGCAGCACCTTCACCGATTCATTCCAGTTGTCGTTCACGCCCACCGTGTTGGGATTGGCGCGCATGATGTCCTTGAGCTTGTCGGCGTACAGGCGCACGGTCGCAATCTCCGGCCCGGCCACCCGGAACTGCACCGGATACGGTACCGGCGGACCATTGGGCAGCAGCTTGACGCGCCCGCGCACTTCCGGGAAGTCGTTTCGGAAGACCTCCACGATCTTCAGGCGCAGCGCTTCGCGGCTTTTCAGGTCCTTGGCCAGCACCACCACCTGCGACACATTCGACTGCGGGAAGATCTGGTCCAGCGGCAGGTAAAAGCGCGGACTGCCATTGCCGACATAGCTGGTGTAGCTTTCCACGTTGGCCTGCCTGGCGATGAAGGCCTCGAATTTCTTCACCTGCGCCTCGTTGGCCTGGAAGGCCGTCCCTTCGGGCATCCACATTTCCACCATCAGCTCGGGCCTGCTGGAATCAGGGAAGAACTGCTTTTCAATGAATTTGAAGCCGAACACGCCCAGAAAGAATACGCCAAGACTGAGCGCGATGGTGGTCTTGCGCCACTCCACGCACCACGTCACCACGCGCCTGAAGCGCTGGAAGCCGGGCGTGTTGAAGACGTCGTGCCCGGCCTCCCCCGGCTGGTGCGGCTTGACCTTCAAGATCAAAAATCCAATGTAAGGCGTAAACAGCACCGCCACGAACCACGAGACAATCAGTGCGATCGCATTCACGGAGAACATGGAAAAGGTGTATTCGCCTGCCGCCGACTTGGCCAGGCCAATCGGCAGGAAGCCGGCGGCCGTGATCAGGGTACCGGTCAGCATGGGCATGGCGGTGGAGGTATAGGCAAAGGTGGCCGCGTCAAAGCGCGACATGCCCTCCTCCATTTTTCGCACCATCATTTCAACAGCAATGATGGCGTCGTCCACCAGCAGTCCGAGCGCGATGATCAGCGCGCCCAGCGAGATCTTGTGCAGGTCGATCTCGAAAATGCGCATGAAGAGAAAGGTAATGGCCAGTACCAGTGGAATGGTGAGCGCCACTACCAGGCCGGGACGCACGTCGAGCCGGAACGGTTTGGTATGCAGCCCCAGCGCGAGGAAGCTGACGATGAGGACAATGGCGATGGCTTCGGCCAGCGTCACGAGAAATTCCGTGACCGATGCGGTGACGGCGCGCGGCTGGTCCGACACCCGCTGCAGCTCGATCCCGACCGGCAGCTTGGCGCGGATCTCGGCCACGGTCTTGTCCAGGCCTTGGCCCATGGTGATGATATTGCCGCCCTTTTCCATCGATACGCCCAGGCCGATGACTTCCTTGCCGTTAAAGCGCATCTTGTCCCCCGGCGGGTCCTGGTACTGGCGCTTGATGGTGGCAAAATCCCCGAGCCGGATGGTGGTGTTATTGGCGCGCAGCTCCAGGTTTTCCAGGTCCTTGACCGAGCCCAGGGCGCCGGTCACGCGCACCTGCAGGTTGTCGGTGGGGGTGACAATCACGCCGGTCGCCTCCACCGTGTTCTGGGTGGCGATCTGGTTGGCGATGACCTCAAAGGGCACGCCCAGCTGCGAGAACTTCTTGTGGGAGAACTCGATGTTGATCTTTTCCTGCTGCACGCCGAACTGCTCGACCTTCGCTACCAGCGGCACCTGCAGCAGCTGCTGGCGCACGAAGTCGGCGTAATCCTTCATTTCTGCGTAGGTGAAGCCGTCGCCCGACAGGGCAAAGATGGAGCCGTAGGTGTCGCCAAATTCGTCATTGAAGAACGGCCCGATGACGCCGGCCGGCAGCGTGGCGCGGATGTCGCCGACTTTTTTTCGTACCTGGTACCAGGCGTTGGCGGTCTCGCGCGGCGGTGTCGATTCGCGCACCTGTACCAAAATGAGCGTCTCGCCCGGCTTGGAATAGCTGCGGATGGTGTCGATGTAGGGCGTTTCCTGCAACTTGCGTTCAAGCTTGTCGGTCACCTGTTCGGCCATCTGCACGGCGGTGGCGCCCGGCCAGATGGCGCGCACCACCATCACCCGGAAGGTGAATGGCGGGTCTTCATCCTGGCCCAGGCTCATGTAGCTGAAGATGCCGCCCAGGAGCAGCGCGGCGATCAGAAAGCGCGTCAGCGGGATGTGTTCGAGCGCCCAGCGCGACAGGTTCACGCCCCTCATTTGGGCACTCCGGACACTGCTGCCTCGCTGGCCAGGATCTTGACCTTCTGACCGGGCTTGAGGAGGTTGACGCCGGCCGTGACCACGGTCTGCCCGGGCTTGACGCCCCCGGCCAGCACGATGTCGTTACCCGAGGTGCCGCCCACCTGCACCGGCACCAGCTTGACTGCGCCGTTTTCCACGATCCACACCGATGTGGCGGAGCGGTCATGATACAGCGCTGTCAGGGGCACCCGTATTTGCGGGGTGTCGGTGGTGGAGGCGAACTGCACGCGCGCCGTCATGCCCAGTTTGACGTTGGGGGCAGTGTCGGGTATCGACACCTTGGCAGCGTAGGTGCGCGTGGCAGGATCGGCCACCGGGGAGACTTCGCGGATCTTGCCGGGAATGGCCTGGTCGGGACTGGCCCACAGGCGCACGGTCACGTCCTGCATCTCGCGCAGGCTGTCGACCTTGTCTTCCGGCAGCCCGATCACCACTTCCTTGCCGCCGCTGCCCGCCAGGCGCACCACCGGCTGGCCGGCCGTCACCACCTGCCCCACGTCGGCGTCCACTGCGGTGACGACGCCGTCGATGTCGGCCACCAGCGAGGCGTAGCTGGCCTGGTTGCTCTGTCCCGCAAACCCTGCGCGGGCGGCGTCCACATTGGCCTGGGCCGCCGCCAGTGCCGACGCTTTCTGGTCCAGCACTGCCTGGCTCACGAAGTTCTGGCCGCGCAGCTCCTGGTAGCGCTTCAGGTCCGCGCGGGCCAGGTCGCGCGTGGTCTCGGCCGCGCGCAAGGCGGCGCGCGCCTGGGCCTGGGACAGCCGTAAATCCTGCGGGTCGAGCTGCATCAATACCTGCCCGCGCTTGACTTGCGTGCCGGGGTCCACCTTGCGCACGGTGATTTTGCCCGGCACCCGGAACCCCAGGCGCGACTCCACCCGGGCCCGCACTTCGCCTGAAAACTCGGCCTGCATGCCCACATTGCTGGCGTCGAGCACGATCGCGCGCACCGGGCGCACATCTTCCACCTTGGCCGGCTCTTTCGTGCATGCGCTGAGCATGAGGGCGAACGCGAGAGGGAGTAATTTCAAAGAGGACACAGGATTTCCTTTATTATGCGGTAAGCAACTTACAGGGCGCGGTCGCGCCGGCGCCACTAACTGACTTTCCAGTTAGTAATTATAATACTGCAAAAAATCCGTCGCAAATGACTTTCGCGTCATTTATATTTCATGCCAGTTGATCATTACGAAAATTTCCCGGTCGCGTCCATCCTGCTCCCCAAACGGCTCGTCCCCGCGGTCGAGGCGATTTACGCGTTCGCCCGCAGCGCCGACGACATCGCCGACGAGGGCGATGCCGCGCCCGCCGAGCGGCGCGCCGCGCTGCTGGCCTATGAAGCGGCGCTCATTTCCATCGGCCGGGGCGAACCGCAGGCGGCGCCGATGTTCGACCGTCTCGCCAAGGTCATCGTTCAATACGGCCTGCCGCTGCAGCCCTTTCATGACCTGCTGACGGCGTTCATGCAGGACGTCGACACCACCTCCTATGCCGACTTCCCCCAGCTGCTCGACTACTGCCGCCGCTCGGCCAATCCGGTCGGCCTGCTGATGCTGTCGCTGTACGGGGCGGCCACGCCGGGCAATATCACCGATTCCGACGCCATCTGCTCGTCGCTGCAGCTGATTAACTTCCTGCAGGATGTGGCCATCGACCGCCAAAAGGAGCGTACGTATATTCCCCAGGGCGACCTGGCGCGCTTTGGCGTGGACGATGCGCAGCTTGACCGCGGCCAGGCCGACGCCCGCTTCCGCGCCCTGATGCTGTTCGAGGTGGAGCGTGCGCGCGCGCTCATGCTGTCAGGCGCGCCGCTGGCCCTGCGCCTGCCGGGCCGCATCGGCTGGGAGCTGCGCATGGTGGTCCAGGGCGGGCTGCGCATCCTGGAGCGCATCGAGCAGGCCGGCTTTGATGTCTTTCGCCACCGCCCGCGCCTGGGCAAGCGCGATTGGCTGCTGATCATGTGGCGCGCGCTGACCATGGGCGCAAAAAACAGCCGGGCTTGACCTGTCCGGCGCCGCCACGCTATAGAATAGCGGCTTCGCTCCGCCCACCATTGCATCTTTGACCATGTCACCCGACGAATACTGCCAGCAAAAAACCGTCCAGAGCGGCTCCAGTTTCTATTACAGCTTCCTGTTCCTGCCCCCGGAGCGGCGCCGCGCCATCACGGCCCTGTATGCATTTTGCCGCGAAGTGGACGACACGGTCGATGAATGCACCGACCAGTCGATTGCCCGCATCAAGCTGGCATGGTGGCGCAATGAAGTGGCGCAGACCTATGCCGGCAAACCCACGCACCCGGTCATGCAGGCGCTCGAGCCGCACCTGGCACTGTACGATCTGCAGCAGCAGCACATGCAGGCGATCATCGATGGCATGGAGATGGACCTGGACCAGACCCGCTACCTGGACTATCCGGCCATGCAGCGCTATTGCTGGCATGTGGCAAGCGTGGTGGGCATCCTCTCTGCCAGTATCTTCGGGCTGACCAATCCAAAGACGCTGGAATACGCGGAAAAACTTGGCCTGGCCTTCCAGCTGACCAACATCATCCGCGATGTGGGCGAAGATGCGCGCAAGGGCCGCATCTATTTGCCGGTCAACGAACTGCAGCAATTCAATGTCACGGCGGCCGATCTGCTCAATGCCCGCCACAGCGACAAGTTCGAGAACCTCATGCGCTTTCAGGTCGAACGGGCCAAGAAGGTCTACGATGAAGCCTTTGCACTGCTGCCAAGGGAAAACCGGCGCGCCCAGCGCCCGGGCCTGATGATGGCGGCCATCTACCGCACGCTGCTCGACGAGATTGAGCGCGACGGCTACCACGTGCTCACCCAGCGCATTTCGCTGACCCCGATTCGCAAGCTGTGGCTGGCGTGGAAGACCTACGTCCGTGGCTGAGGCGCGCAGGAGCGCGGTGGTGGTCGGCGCCGGGTGGGCCGGCTGCAGCGCCGCGGTGGAACTGGCCCATGCCGGCTACCGGGTCACGCTGCTGGAAGCGGCGCGCACCCTCGGCGGCCGTGCGCGCGCGGTGCAGATCCAGGGCCGCTCGCTCGACAACGGCCAGCATATCCTGCTCGGCGCCTACAAGGAAACACTGCGCCTGATGCGCAAGGTCGGCATCGATCCGGCCAGGGCGCTGCTCAGGCTTCCGCTGCAGATGCGCTACCCGGCCCATTCCGGCGGCATGGATTTTCTCGCCCCGCGCCTGCCGGCGCCCTTGCACCTGGCCATTGCCCTGCTGCGCACCACCGGCCTGTCGGGCGCGGACAAGATGTCGCTGGCGCGCTTTTCGACTACTGCCCGCTGGATGGACTGGCGCCTGCACCACGATTGCAGTGTCAGCGAACTGCTGGAACGGTTTGATCAGACCGCGCGCCTCACGGCTCTCATGTGGCGCCCCCTGTGCCTGGCGGCGCTCAACACGCCCCCCGAGCGCGCGTCGGCCCAGGTATTTTTGAATGTGCTGCGCGACAGCCTGGGCGCACGGCGCGCCGATTCGGACATGCTGCTGCCGCGTACCGACCTGACCGACCTGTTTCCGATCGAGGCCGCCGCCTTTGTCGGCGCGCGCGGCGGCTGCGTGCGCACCGGCGCCAAGGTCAGTGCCGTCACGCGCGAGGCTGGCCACTGGCGGGTCGAGGCGACCGGCAATGCCGGCGAAGGCAGCTTCGGCACCGAGGCCGATGCCGTGGTGCTGGCCGGCGGTGCGATCGCCACCGCGCCTTTGCTGGCCCGGCTCGGACGCGAGGAGCTGGCAGAGCAGCTGAGCGCCTTCAGCTACGAGCCGATCACCACCTGCTACCTGCATTACCCGAGCGGCACTGCCCTGCCCCTGCCTTTTTATGCGCTGGTGGACCGGCCGGACCTGGGCCACTGGGGACAGTTCGTGTTCGACCGGGGCCACCTCGATGCGGGCCAGTCGGGCGTGCTGGCCGTGGTCATCAGCGCCTCCTCGGCAGCGGCGTCGCTCGAGCGGGCAGCGCTTGGTGCGGCCATTGCCGGGCAGCTGGCAGCCGTCTTCGCCAGCCCGGCCCTGGCAGCGCCGGACTGGACCCAGGTAATCACCGAAAAACGTGCAACCTTTGCCTGCACGCCCGGCCTGGCCCGCCCGGCCAACGATAGCGGTTTGTCAGCACTGGCCATTGCCGGCGACTACACGGCCGGCGACTACCCGGCCACGCTGGAGGGCGCAGTGCGCAGCGGCGTGGCCGCGGCGCAGCTCGTGAAGCGGTAGGCGCACGCGCGGCTGTCGCCGCCCTGGGTCGCCTGTTCCGTGAAAATTGCAGACTGTCGCACCGCGCTGGCGCGGCCCGGGCGCTTTTCGTACAGTAGCACCATCGAAAACCAGCCTGAAGGATCCCCACGGGGACAAGCAAAATGAACATGAGTTTGGGATTGCGTGCTGTTGCTTTGCTGGCATTTGTTGCCGCAACGACTGCTGTGATTATCGAACCGGAACTGATTGGCGGCCCACAGGCAGCCACGGTCCGGACACTGGATCCGGTGGTGGCCATCAGCCACCCCTGACCGATCAGAACATGGAACAGAATATGGGCAAGACCGATTACCTCGAAGCGCTGCGGCGCGCCATGACCGGCCTGCCGCCGGAGGCGCAAGCGAAAACCCTGGCCCTGTACGAGCAGCGCTTCGTTGACGGCGTCCTGAATGGGCAGAGCGAAGAGGACGTCGCCCGGGAGCTGGACGACCCGAAGAAGATCGCCCTGACGCTGCGCGCCAGCATTCACCTGCAATCGTTCAACCGCAGCAAAAGCCCCGCGACCTTCGTGCGCATGGCCTTCGCGGCGGTGGGCCTGCTCATTTTCAACCTGGTGATGGTGCTGCCGGCCATGGTGTACGCGGCCGTGTTGGCTGCCATTTACGCGTTCGGCTTCGCCGCCTATCTGTACGGCGTGGTGATCACGGCCAGCGGCCTGACCGGGGTCACCGAAGTGAACCTGGACGGCGTCGGCCAGTACCAGCATCGCGAAGACAATGGCAGCATCACCCGTCATGACATCAATGTGCGGGTACTGATCAGCGGCCCGAATATGCGCTTTTTCGCCAGCCAGCATCCGGGCCGCGAGAAACAGGTGGGCACGGCCGGCTTCATGTTTGCCAGCGAGCTCGAAGATGCATCGCGTCCGGTGCAGTCCTTCCTGGGGCTGGGCATTACCCTGTTTGGCATCCTGATGCTGCTGATGTCGGTGCTCATGACGCGCTATACCCTGGTCGGCATCCGCCGCTACATCGACATGAATTTTTCCCTGCTCAAGGGGCACTGACCTATGCGTATCCTGTTCAGAATTGGCGCCGCCCTGCTGCTGCTCTCGTTTGTGCTGGTGGGTGTCACCGCCAGCCTGTTGAAAACCCACGGCACGGTCAACCGCACCACCCCGGAAATGCGCGAAGTGCGCAGCCAGACCCGCCCCGTGACGGCGGAGGTGACCGACATCGTGCTGTCCGGTTCCGTCAACGTCATGCTGCGCCAGGGGGCGGTGCCGTCCATGACGGTACGGGGCGAAGAGCGCCTGCTGGCCAATGTCGAAACGCGCCAGGATGGCGACACCCTCCACATCGGTATCACGGGCATGCTGCTGCATCATCGCCAGCCGCTGCAGGTGATCCTGGTATTGCCGGAACTGGAAACGCTGCGCATCGCCGGCTCGGGCGACAGCGAAGTCAATGGCTTCAATGGCGAGCATATCGACGTGCGGCTGGAGGGCCGCGGCAGCCTCAAATTCAACGGCCGCTACAAGCATGTACGGGCCACGCTGAAAGGCACGGGCGACATGGAAATGAACGGTGGCGCCAGCGACGAGGTGGAAGTGGCCATGGACGGCTCCGGCGACATGACGGTCGTCGGTTCAGCCAAACAATTTCGCGCCACCCGCAAGGGCTCCGGCGACCTCGATGCCCGGCACCTGGCCGCTGATGACGCCGAGGTGGTCGTCACCGGAAGCGGCAGTTCCGTGGTCCAGGCCCGCAAGAGCGTGGAAGTGACGCTGCATGGCAGCGGCGAGGTGACGGTGTTTGGCAATCCGGCCGAGCGCGTGACCGAGCGCACCGGCAGCGGCGAGATCAATTTCAGGCAGTAGCAGGGGCGCGCCGGGCCAGCCAGTGCAGCGCGTCCATGGCGGCCACGCGGCCACTGGCAAAGCAAGCCGTGAGCAGATAGCCGCCGGTGGGCGCTTCCCAGTCCACCATTTCCCCGGCCACAAACACACCGGGCAGCGCGTGCAGCATCAGCGTGCCGGGTTCGAGCGCCGCAAAGCGCACGCCCCCGGCGCTGCTGATTGCCTCGTCGATGGGGCGCGCGGCCTTGAGCACCAGCGGCAGGCGCTTCAAGGATTGGGCCAGGATCGCGGTATCGTTAAACTGGGCCGCCGTCAGGCATTCGCGCAGCAGGCCGGACTTGACGCCCTTGATGCCCAGCCGGCTTTGCAGGTGGCTCGACATCGAGCGTGAGCCGCGCGGCCGTGTCACTTCGTCGTGCACGCGCTGCAGGTCATGGTCGGGCACCAGGTCGAGCCAGATGGTGGCACTGCCGCACTCGGCAATCTGGTCGCGCAGCGGCGCCGACAGCGCGTAAATCAGGCTGCCCTCCACCCCAGTGGCCGTGACCACGAACTGACCCCGGCGCCGCGTTTGCACGCCCTGTTCGTCGGTGGCGATGATGGCCACCGTGGTCAAGGGTTCGCCCGCATGGCGGGCGCTGAAATGCGCGCTCCAGCCAACATCAAAACCACAGTTGGCAGGCACCAGGGGCGCCACCGACACAGCCTGTTGTTCGAGCAGCGGGACCCAGGCGCCGTCCGATCCGAGCCTGGCCCAGCTTGCGCCACCAAGCGCCAGCACGACGGCGTCGGCGCGCACCTGCTGCTCGCCGACCGGCGTGGCCAGGCGCAGCGCGTCGCCGTCCCATCCCAGCCAGCGATGGCGCATGTGAAAACGCACGCCCGACTCGCGCAGGCGGTGCAGCCACGCGCGCAGCAGCGGCGCGGCCTTCATATCAGCCGGGAAGACGCGCCCGGAACTGCCGACAAAGGTGTCCACCCCAAGGCCGTGGATCCAGGCGCGCACGGCATCGGCATCGAAGTCGTTGAGCCACCCCTGCACCTCGCCCGCCCGGGCGCGGTAGCGCTGCACGAACTGCGCGAACGGCTCCGAATGGGTGATGTTCATGCCGCCCTTCCCGGCCAGCAGGAACTTGCGTCCCACCGAAGGCATTGCATCGTACAGGTCAACCTGCACCCCCCTGGCACTGAGCACTTCAGCTGCCATGAGGCCGGCCGGGCCGCCGCCGATGATGGCTACGCAAGGGGAACTGGTGGATGAAGTGGACATGGTCGCGGCAGGTCTGGAATCGACCCGCATTGTAGTCCAGTTTGACCGCCGCAAAAAAAATGTAAAGGCAGCTTGACATGTCAAGGAAGCTTGACTACGATGTAAAGCATACTTTACTAAAGGAGAAATGTCATGCACGAAAAGACAGTGGCCCGCGTCTATTTTCGCGAACTGGGAGGCGCGCTGCTCATCTATGGGACCTTGCTGGTGGCAAGCATTGTGTTTGGGCGCGCCATGGCGCCAGGGATGCTGCGCACCGTGGTCCTGCTCAGTCCCATGATCGGCTTCGCCCTCGCTGCCTGGGCGATCGCCCGCCACCTGGGGCGCATTGATGAATACCAGCGCCTGATGACGCTTGAAAACCTGGCCATTGCCGCCGCCACCACGGCCGGCCTCTCCTTCAGCTACGGCTTCATGGAAACCGCCGGTTATCCAAAACTGTCCATGTTCAGCGTGTGGGTGGTGATGGGGGCGTCCTGGTTTGTGGTGCAGTTCATCCGCTGCAGGTGGCCACGTTGAACAACCATATCCGCGAACTGCGCGCTGCCGCAGGCTGGAGCCAGGCCCACCTGGCCGACCTGCTGCAGGTGTCGCGCCAGACCATCAATGCCATCGAGACCGGCCGCTACGATCCCAGCCTGCCGCTGGCGTTTGCGATCTCGCGCCTGTTTTCCCAGCCAATCGAATCCATTTTCACACCCGACCAGGAGACAACATGATCAAGCGCCTCATTCTCGCCCTTTCGCTCAGCCTGCCGCTGGCACAGACCGCCGCGGCGCAAGCCGGCCCGGTAGCGAATCGCTACGCCGCCACCATCGCCGCGGCCGAACGCTTCACCGTCGGCGATACGCTGGTCGAACGCCATGGCAGCGGCAGCCCCGCGCTCATTCTCATTCCCGGCCTGGCCAGCGGGGCGTGGGTGTGGCAGGAAACGGTGCGCCAGTTCGCGCCGCAGCACAGTATCTACGTGCTCACCCTGCCCGGCTTTGATGGCCATCCGGCGGTGCCGGGCAAAGGCATGGCCGCGGCCATGGAATCGGTGCGCGAGCTGATCGCCTCGCGCAAGCTGGTGCGTCCGATCCTGATCGGCCACAGCCTGGGCGGAATCATGTCGATTGATCTCGCGGCGCGCTATCCGGACCTGGTGCGCGGCGTGGTCAGCATCGATGGCTTGCCCGTGTTCCCGGGCACCGAACAGTGGCCGCAGGCCCAGCGCAGCGCCATGTCGGCCACCCTGGCGGCAAGGCGCTCGTCGCCGGCACTCTTTGCCGAGCAACAGCAGCAGTACATGAGCGGTACAGGGACGATCGACATGAGCCGCGCCGCGGACCTGGCCAGGCTGACGGCAAAAAGTGATCCGGCTGCCGTGGCGCGCTACATGGCCGACGGCATCGGGCTAGACCTGCGCAGCGCGCTGCCTGCGATCAAGGCGCCGGTACTGGTACTGTCGCCGTTTGCGGCCGTCGATGGCGACCAGCTGCAGATGAACGAGGAAGGCAAGACCGCGTACTACAAGTCGCTCATGCAGGGCACGCCGAATGTGACGGTGCAATCGATTTCGCCGGCACGCCACTTCGCCATGTTTGACCAGCCGCAGAAGGTCAATGACGCACTGCGCGCCTTTATCGCCGGCCTGCCCAGGTAAATTCAGCCGCCGGTGACGGGAGGGAAAAAGGCGACCTCACCGCCATCGGCGATGGCGGTATCGGGTGCACACATCACATGGTTGAATGCCATGCGCAGCGGGCGGTCCTGGCCCAGCGCGTCGCTCCACAGGCCGCCGCGCTGCTGCAGGAAGGTGCGCACCTCGCCCACGGTCGCCACGCCGGCGGGCAGCGTGAGCTGTTCCTGGGAAGTGCCAAGCTGCTCGCGCACGCTGGCGAAAAAACGCAGGGTAATTCTCATGATGTCCTAATACAGTAAGCCGGAAAACGGAATGAACCGCACCATGTCGCCCGGCGCGATCGCCTGACCCGGCGCATTATCGACCAGGCCGTCGCCCCACACCGTCGACGTCAGTACACCTGAGCCCTGATTGGGAAACAGATCAAGGCCGCCGCCGTCATTGATGCGCACCCGCAGGAACTCGTTGCGGCGGTCAGGCCTCGGCCAGTGAAAATCAGATCGCATGGCATAGGCGCGGGGAGCAAAGTCGCCGGCGGCGCCCTGCAGGCGCAGGATGAACGGACGCACGAACAGCAAAAAGGTAATAAAGCTCGACACCGGGTTGCCGGGAAGGCCAAGGAAATAGGCGCAGCCGTCGTCGCGCCGCACTTCGCCAAAGGCCAGCGGTTTGCCCGGCTTGACGGCGATCTGCCACATGTCGAGCCGCCCTTCCGCTTCCACGGCAGGCTTGATGTGGTCTTCTTCGCCCACCGATACCCCGCCTGAGGTGATGATGAGGTCATGCTCCCGGGCTGCCGCGCGCAAGGTGGCCCGGGTGGCGTCCAGCGTATCGGGCACAATGCCGTAGTCGGTCAGCGAACAGCCCAGGTTTTCCAGCAGCGCGCGCAGGGTAAAGCGGTTGGAGTTGTACACCGCTCCCGGGGCCAGCTTGCCGCCGGGAGCTTCACCGGGCATGGTCAGTTCGTCGCCGGTAAAGAACACGGCCACGCGCAGGCGCCGGTACACCGACAGATGCGCCAGGCCCACCGAGGCGGCCAGGCCGAGCTCCTGGCTGCGCAGGCGCGTGCCGGCGGCCAGGATGACGGAGCCGGCCACGATGTCTTCGCCGGCGCGGCGGATCCACTCGCCCGGCTGCGGCGCGTGCAGGACCCTGACCATGTCGGGCGCCACGGCTTCGCACTGCTCCTGCATGACCACGGCGTCGGCGCCTTCGGGAATCATGGCGCCGGTGAAAATGCGCGCCGCGCAGCCGGGCTGCAAGGCTTCTCCCACATGGCCGGCCGGGATGCGCTGGCTGACCCTGAGCGTCGCCGCGCCGCTGACGCAATCGGCCGCGCGCACGGCATAGCCGTCCATCTGAGTATTGTCGGCTGACGGCACATTGATGGCCGAGGCCTTGGCTTCGGCCAGGACGCGGCCATTGGCGTCCAGCGTGGGCACGATCTCGGCCTTGAGCGCCTGGCGCGGGGCGGCCGCCATGAAGTCCAGCGCCTCGCGCACGGTCAGCATGGGCCGTTTCGCAGCATTCATCGCCTACAGTCCCGTATTGGCCGCGATATAGGCCTTCATCTGCTCCACGTCGGGCGGCATGACGACGAATTTTTGCGGCAGCGACTCGATATTCTCGAAGCCGGGCGGCCGTGCGGCGTCCACGCCCAGCGCATCGAGTATGGTCTCGTTGAACTTTGCAGCCAGCGCGGTTTCGAGCACGATCATGGGAACGCCCGGCGCCACGTACTGGCGCGCCACCTTGATGCCGTCGGCCGTGTGGGTGTCGATGGTGATGTCATAGTCGTCGGCCACGTCGCGGATGGTGTCGAGGCGATCCTTGTGGGTCGATTTGCCCGATGCGAAACCGTATTCGGACACCAGCTTGAATTCGTCGCCGTCGCTGCCAGGCTTGCCGGACAGGTCGAAGCCGCCCTGGGTTTCCACCTTGTGGAACAGCTCGCGCACGCGGTCGCCGTCGCGCCCTACCAGGTCGTAAATGAAGCGCTCGAAGTTGGACGCCTTGGAAATATCCATCGACGGACTGCTGGTGTGGTAGGTCTCGGCGGACTTGCGCACGCGGTACACGCCGGTGCGGAAAAACTCGTCCAGCACATCGTTTTCGTTGGTGGCGGCAATCAGGCGGTCAATCGGCAGGCCCATCATGCGCGCGATGTGACCGGCGCAGATATTGCCGAAGTTCCCCGACGGGACCGTGAACGACACCTTTTGCGTGTTGTCGGTGGTGGCCGCGAGGTAGCCGCGGAAGTAGTACACCACCTGCGCCACCACGCGCGCCCAGTTGATGGAGTTGACGGTGCCGATCTTTTGCCGGCCCTTGAACGGCAAATCATTGGAGACTGCCTTGACCAGGTCCTGGCAGTCATCGAACACGCCTTCAACGGCGATGTTGAAAATGTTCGGGTCCTGGAGGCTGAACATTTGCGCGCTCTGAAAAGCGCTCATCTTCTTGTGCGGCGAGAGCATGAAGACACGGATGCCCTTCTTGCCGCGCATGGCGTATTCGGCGGCACTGCCGGTGTCACCGGAGGTGGCGCCAAAGATATTGAGTTCGGCGTTGGACTTGGCCAGCGCGTACTCAAACAGGTTGCCAAGCAGCTGCATGGCCATGTCCTTGAAAGCGAGCGTGGGGCCGTTCGACAGCGCTTGCAGCATCAGCGTCTTGTCGCCATCCTGCTCCAGCACGCGCAGCGGCGTAATCTCCCCTGCATCCTCGCCGGCGCGCGCATTGCAGTACACGTCGCTGGTGTAGGTACGGGTGGTGAGCGCCATGAGGTCCGCATCCGGGATGTCGGTGGCGAACTTGCGCAGGATTTCATAGGCCAGGCTGGCGTACGACAGCTTGCGCCAGGCATTGAGCTCTTCGCCGGTCACCTGCGGATACTCGGCCGGCAGATACAGCCCACCGTCCGGGGCCAGGCCGCCGAGCAGGATGTCGCAAAATTGTTGGGGAGCTGGCGCTGCGCCCTTGCCGGCGCGGGTGGAGACGTAATGCATGGTGGAAGGGGTCCGTTATAAGCTGCGTCGATGAAAACTGCGCGCATACTGCGCTATCTGACGTTTATTATAGTGCGGACCGGATTGTCTCGCGTGAAACGGCGATTTTTCCGAATTATTCGCGGCCAGTCACTGCCGGCCGCGCAATCGCGCCTGAAACCTCAGCAGGCCGCGTGATTGACCGTGACCACGTGGATTGCCAGGCCGCCGAGCGAAGTCTCCTTGTACTTGACCTGCATGTCGGCCCCGGTCTGGCGCATCGTTTCGATCACTTCATCAAGGCTGACGAAGTGGGTGCCGTCCCCGCGCAGCGCCAGTGAGGCGGCCGTGATGGCCTTGATGGCGCCCATGCCGTTACGCTCGATGCAGGGAATCTGTACCAGGCCACCAATCGGGTCGCACGTCATGCCCAGGTGGTGCTCGATGCCGATTTCGGCCGCGTTTTCGATCTGTTCGTTGGAGCCGCCCAGGGCCGCCACCAGGCCCGCTGCCGCCATCGCGCACGCCACGCCCACTTCGCCCTGGCAGCCGATTTCGGCGCCCGAGATGGAGGCGTTCTTCTTGCACAGCATGCCGATGGCAGCTGCCGTGAGCATAAAGGCGCGCACGCCCGTGACCGGGTCGCTGGGACGGCAGTCTTCGGCGTAGTAGCGCAGCACGGCGGGAATGATGCCGGCCGCGCCGTTCGTTGGCGCAGTCACCACACGCCCGCCTGCCGCGTTTTCTTCATTGACCGCCATTGCATACAGGCTGACCTGGTGCATGGCATCGTGCGGCAGGTCGTTGGCGCGGTTGTCGCCATTGAGCACGTCCTGCGCCTGGGTCCAGAGCGCCGCGGCGCGGCGCTTGACATTGAGTCCGCCCGGCAGCTGGCCGGCAGTGACGAGGCCGTGGGCGATACAGTCGCGCATGACCTGCCAGATCTGGTCCAGGCCAGCGTCAAGTTCCGCTTCGCTCATGCGCATCAGTTCATTGGCGCGCATCATCTGGGGAATGGTTTTGCCGCTTGCCTTGCCATGGGCCAGCAGCTGGTCCATGGTATCGAAGGCAAACGGGATCGGCGCCGAGCCGCCCGAGGCGCTCTGGCGCGCCTGCGATTCCCCCGCCGCGTGGATAAACCCTCCGCCGACCGAGTAAAAGATGCGCTCGATGACCGAGCCATCGGCCAGCTTGAGGGTAAAGCGCATGCCGTTGGGGTGCTCCGGCAGGGTCGAGGTCTTGTGCCACAACAGGCCGGTACGCGCCGTAAACGGCACTTCCTTCACGCCCAGCAGCTTGATGACGCCATCGAGTTCGACCTCGGCCAGGCGGTCTTCGACCGTATCCGGATTGATGCCCTGCGGTGTCTCGCCCATCAGGCCCAGGATGACTGCCTTGTCGGTGGCGTGGCCGACGCCGGTGAGGGCAAGCGAGCCGTAAAGCGCCGCTTCCACGCCGACGGCGTTGTCGAGCGGGCCGCATTCGACCAGGAACCGGCGCGCCGCCACCATCGGCCCCACCGTGTGGGAACTGGACGGACCAATGCCGATCTTGAATAGGTCGAATACGCTCATGTCCATCGTCTTGCCTCTTTCTGTTCTCGTGCGCCTTGTGAGCGCGTATCAGGCAGCCTGGCTCAGGCCGACGTCGATGTTGTCGAGCATGTCGGTGACCAGCTGTTCGAGTCCGATCCGGGCTTTCCAGCCCCAGTCGCTTGCAGCTTTGCTGTCGTCCAGGCTTTGTGGCCAGGTATCGGCAATGGCCTGACGGCTGTCAGGGACGTAGCTGATCGTGAAGTCGGGCTGCACCACGGTGATCGCGGCCGCCAGTTCACGCGGTTTGAACGACAGACCCGCCACATTATATGCCGAACGAACCGCGATCTTGTCGGCCGGGGCGTCCATCAGTTCAATGGTTGCGCGAATGGCATCGGGCATGTAGATCATCGGCAGCGTGGTCTCGGGGCCGAGGAAGCACTCGTAGCGCGTGCCCTTGAGCGCGGCGTGGAAGATGGCGATGGCGTAGTCGGTGGTGCCGCCGCCAGGGGGCGACTTGTAGCTGATGATGCCGGGGTAGCGGATGCTGCGCACGTCCACGCCGTACTTGGTGAAGTAGTACTCGCACAGGCGCTCGCCGGCCAGCTTGCTGATGCCGTAGATCGTGGTCGGATCCATGACGGTGAACTGCGGCGTGTTCTGCGCCGGCGTGTTGGGGCCGAAGGCGGCAATCGAGGATGGCCAGAACACGCGCAGGGGCTTGCCCGCTTCGCCGCGCTCGCGCGCCACTTCCAGGATGTTGAGCAGGCCATCCATGTTCAGCTCCCACGCCTTGAGCGGGGCTTTTTCGCCGGTGGCGGACAGCAGCGCGGCCAGCTGATAGACCTGGGTGATGCCTTCGTCGGCCACCAGTTGAGCCAGGCGGGTGCGATCGAGCACGTCGAGCTGGGTGTAGCGCGCAGCCTTGTAGACGTTGCTGGTGCCGATGTCGGAGGCGATGACGTTGTCCGCGCCGTGCTGCTCGGCCAGTGCGCCGACCAGCTCACTGCCGATCTGGCCGTTGGCGCCGATGATGAGGATGCGTTCCATGTGTTTTCCGTATTCTTGTGCGTCGCTGACGTGGTCAGTTCTTGAGGATGCCCAGCTCGCGCCCGGCCTGTTCGAATGCTTTCAGTACTGTCTCGAGCTGCTCGCGGGTGTGCGCGGCCGAGAGCTGCACGCGCACGCGCGCCTGGCCCATTGGCACCACCGGGTAGAAAAAGCCCGACAGCAGCACGCCCAGCTCATACATTCGGGCTGCGAACTTCTGTGCCACCGGCGCCTCGAACAGCATCACCGGCACTACCGGATGGGTGCCCGGCTTGATGGTAAAGCCGATGCGCTCGATCTCCCGGCGGAAGAACGCGGTATTGTCGTGCAGGCGGTCGCGCAGTTCCGTCGACTGGGAAATGCGCTCCAGTACCGAGAGCGAAGCGCCCGCAATGGATGGCGCCAGCGTGTTGGAGAACAGGTAGGGACGCGACTTCTGGCGCAGCGTCTCGATCACTTCCTTGCGGGCGGCGGTAAAGCCGCCCATGGCGCCGCCCAGGGCCTTGCCCAGCGTGCCGGTGATGATGTCGATCCGGCCCATGACATTGTGGTGCTCGTGGGTGCCGCGCCCGGTCTTGCCCATGAAGCCGGAGGCGTGGCATTCGTCGATCATGACCAGCGCGCCGTATTTGTCCGCCAGGTCGCAGATCTTGTCGAGCTGCGCGATGGTGCCGTCCATGGAGAACACGCCATCGGTGACGATGACCTTGTGGCGCTTGCCGGCATCCACGGCGGCCTTGAGCTGCACTTCGAGGTCGGCCATGTCGTTGTGCAGGTAGCGATAGCGCCCTGCCTTGCACAGGCGGATGCCGTCGATGATGGAGGCGTGATTGAGCGCGTCCGAAATGATGGCATCGTTCTCGTCAAACAGCGGCTCGAACACACCGCCGTTGGCGTCGAACGCGGCGGCGTACAGGATCGTGTCTTCGGTTCCCAGAAATTGCGAGAGCGCCTTTTCCAGTTCCTTGTGCACGGTCTGGGTACCGCAGATGAAACGCACCGACGACAGGCCGTAGCCATATTTTTCCGTCGCCTCGATCGACGCCTGCTGCGTCTGCAGGTCGCCGGACAGGCCGAGGTAATTGTTGGCGCACATATTGATGAGCGTGCGGCCATCTTCTGCCACCACTTCGGCGCCCTGGCGCGAGGCGATCACGCGCTCCGGCTTGTACAGCCCCTGCTCGCGCAGCGTGTCCAGCTTGTCCTGCAGACCACTGAAAAACGCATTCTTGGCTTGTTCGCTCATTTTTATCCCCCGTGGTGACGCCGGCTTGACCGACTGTTGCACTATGCTGTACCGTGATCGCTCGATGCTGCTAATTCCTGCATATCGAACTTAAATTCAATATAATGGATATTACCCAAGGCTGTTGAACTTGGCAAGCATGACGTTGGCTTAATTTCGATCAACTTTACTGAAATATCATGAACACAGCCCTGTCCACCAATTCTCCTCCAGAAGTCGGCGCCACGCTGCAAAGGCTGCGCCTGGCGCGCGGGCTGACGCTGGAAGACCTGTCGCGCATTGCAGGGGTGTCGAAATCGATGTTATCCCAGATCGAAAGGGAGAAGGCAAACCCGACGATCGCCATCACGTGGCGCCTGGCCAACGCGCTGGGCGTGGCCATCGGCGAATTGCTGTCGTCGGAGACGCGGGTGGCGGAAACGATCCGGGTGCTGGAGGCGCACGAGACCCCTACCCTGCCAGGCGCCCATGCCGGCTACACCCTGCGCATCCTGGGGCCGATGGAAATGGCCGGCAAATACGAATGGTATGAACTGACGCTGGCGCCAGGCGGCGAACTGGCCTCGCAGGCGCACGATCCCGGCACCAGCGAGCACATGACCGTGATCCAGGGCGCCATCGAGGTGGAAGTGGGCATGGAAAAGAAAAAACTCAAGCTGGGCGCCACGGCGCGCTACCCGGCCGACCAGAACCATGTGCTGCGCAACATCGGCAAGACCGAGGCCAGGGCCCTGCTGGTGGTGGTACACCGCTAGGCGCGGCTGCGGCGCGCGAACTGGCGTGCCAGGACAAAGGCTGCCAGCGTGGCCAGCACATGCTTGATGGTGTGCCCGCTCATCACATCGAGCGCGTCGAGCACGGCGTGGTCGGCCACCTCGAACAGCTTGGCCCACACGTACAGCACAATGGCGATGAAAAAGGCGGTGCGCTGGGCCATGGGCGCGCGCGCCTGCCACTGCAGCACGGGAATCAAGACCAGCGGCGCGCCCTGGATCAGCAGGTAGTAGCGCAAGTCGCCCGTCCACGACCACCACAGCACACTGCCGATGCCAAAGGCGACCAGCGCCGGCAAGGCCATCGCGGCCGCGGCGCCGCGACAGGCGTCGCGCATGGTGGCGGCCAGCAGTGCGGCGCAGGCAACGGCGATCGGCATCCGGTCCCACAGCAAGCGCGCATCGTCGGGCGCCAGGTGATACCAGCCGGAGCCGATGGCCGTCAGGCCGATGGCCGCGAAAAACACCGCGTACGCGGGGCGGGCGGGATCGGCTGCCGAACCGCGGCGCAGGGCCACCAATCCATAGGCCGCCACCAGCAGGAAGCCGAAATTGGACAGTACATCGGCACCCCGCGCGATCCCGAACAGCGCGCGCTGGTCGGCAAAGGCATGGTAGTCGTGCGGCTGGGCGATGGGGCCGGACAGGACCAGCGCCGCCATGAGCGCCAGGGCGACGAAAGGCGCCACGCGGGGCCGTGCTTGGGTAGAGTTCATAGCAGTCTCTTCGTGAAAGGGAGCCCAGTGTGCCCCCGCCAGGCGCCAGATCAAATCACCCTGCCTCTGGTGCCTTAAACGGCCACCTCACGTACCGGATTGTAATACCCACCGGGCCGGCCAGCGCGCGCCAATGAAAACGCCGCCTCGTGGGCGGCGCTGGAACACTGGTGACTGCTTACTTGCTCGCTACCTTGGCCGGCTGGCTCATCCCCAGCGCGCGGCTCAGGAAACCCCAGCGGTCTGCCGCCTCTTCGATCACCTTGGCTGTCGGCTTGCCGGCACCGTGGCCAGCCTTGACGTCGATGCGGATCAGGATCGGCGCGCCACCCGCTGCCTGGGCTGCCTGGGCAGCGGCGGCAAACTTGAAGCTGTGCGCAGGCACCACGCGGTCATCATGATCGGCGGTGGTGATCATGGTGGCCGGATAGCAGGAACCCTTCTTCAGGTTATGCAGTGGCGAGTACTTGACGAGCGCCTTGAACTCTTCCGGATTGTCGGCCGAACCGTAGTCGGAGGTCCATGCCCAGCCGATGGTAAATTTGTGGAAGCGCAGCATATCGAGCACGCCCACCTGGGGAATGGCCGCGCCGAACAGTTCCGGACGCTGGGTCATGGCCGCACCCACCAGCAGGCCGCCATTGCTGCCGCCGCCGATGGCAAGCTTGGACGGCGAGGTCACCTTGTTGGCCACCAGCCATTCGGCCGCGCCAATAAAGTCGTCGAACACGTTTTGCTTTTGCAGCTTGGTGCCTGCAGCGTGCCACGCTTCGCCGTATTCGCCGCCGCCGCGCAGGTTGGCCACCACGTAGACGCCGCCCATCTCCATCCACGCCACGTTGGCGGTCGAAAAGCCAGGGGTCAGCGAGACATTGAAGCCGCCGTAGCCATACAGGTAGGTCGGGTTGGAGCCGTCCATCTTGATGCCCTTCTTGGACACGATGAACATTGGCACCCTGGTACCGTCACGGCTGGTGTAGAACTGCTGGCGCGTCTCGTACTGGGATGGATCGAAGTCCACCTTCGGCTTGCGGAACACGGTGCTGGCGCCGGTTTTCAGGTCGAGGCGATAGATCGTGGTCGGAGTGGTAAAGCTGGTGTACGAATAAAAGGTTTCGCGGTCATCGCGCTTGCCGTAAAAGCCGCCGGCCGAACCGATGCCGGGCAGTTTCACCTCCCGTACCATCTTGCCCTTCAAGTCGAACACCTTGACCATGCTGCGCGCATCGGCCAGGTACTCGGCCACGAACTGGTTGTTGAGCAGGCTGACATTGGCCAGCGTCTGGGCCGATTCCGGAATGATCTGCTTCCAGTTCGCTTCTGCAGGCTTGCGGGTGTCAATCGCCACCACGCGCGAGCGGGCAGCCTTGCGGTCGGTCTTGAAGTAGAAAACGGGACCGTCATTGTCGATGAAGTCGTAGGCCGCCTCGAACTGGTCGATCAGCGGCAAGACCTTGGCGTCCGGCTTGGTCAGGTCTTTATAGAATATGCGGTACTTGGGGGCGGTGCCCTTGGTGGCCGTAATGAGCAGGTACTTGCCGTCGTCCGTCACCTTGGCGCTAAAGCCCCATTCCTTTTCGTCCGGACGGTCATACACCAGCGTGTCGGCGCTTTGCGGGGTGCCGATCTTGTGATAGAAGACCTTCTGGAAATAGGTCACGCCCGAGAGCTTTTCCGATTCCTTCGGTTCGTCGTAGCGGCTGTAGAAGAAGCCCTTGCCGTCCGGGGTCCAGGACGTGCCTGAGAACTTGACCCACTTGATGTGGTCTTCCAGGTCCTTGCCGGTATCGATGTCGCGCACCTTCCATTCGTTCCAGTCGGAGCCGGAAGCTGCGGTGCCATAGGCCAGGTATTTGCCGTCCGGGCTGACGGAGGTGCCCGACAGGGCCACGGTGCCGTCGGCGGCCAGGGTGTTCGGGTCGAGCAGCACGCGCGGCGTGTCCGACAGCGACTTCATGGTGTACAGGACCGACTGGTTCTGCAGGCCGTCGTTGCGGCTGTAGAAATAGCGGCCGCTTTCCTTGTATGGCACGCCGTAGCGCTCGAAATTCCACAGCTTGGTCAGGCGCGCCTTGATCGCTTCGCGCTCGGGGATCTGGCCCAGGTAGCTCTGGGTGACCTTGTTCTGGGCCTCGACCCAGGCCTGGGTTTCGGCGCTGTTGGCGTCTTCCAGCCAGCGGTACGGGTCGGCGATGCTGGTGCCGTGATAGACATCCTGCTGCGCCACGGTCTTGGTGACCGGGTAGGTCAGTTCGGGGCCGGTGGCGGGACAGGTTTGCGCCATCGCGTTCGCGCCAAGCGCGGCGAGCAGGCTGGCAACCAGGGGGACGAGCTTCATCTGCATAGGAGTTTTTCCGTCTTTGTCTGTAAACAATCGAGGACGGCAGCCGGATCGCGGCGTGCCGGTGCTGGCAAGATGCCGAGCCAGATGATAGCGTGAATCGGCCCCAGCGGCCAGCAGGGCTACGCCGGGGCGGACCCGGTATTGACAGGAAGGGTGATGCGGGTGCCGCTCTGGCTCACGCAGACCAGGGGCAGAATTTCTGCGCTGCCCGATCCCGCTGGTTTTCGGGACGGCTGGCCCGGCGGCGAGCCCGCGCTGCAGTTTCATCGGGCGGCGCAGAAGAAGGCTCCTTGCGCCTGACAGCCTGCTGCGGCCCGTGAAGGATAGTTCCGAAAGAAATTTGCCTAATCCGTGGCGGGCCTGTTGGACACAGGACCCGCAGCGGCCTGGTGGCTCAGCTGCCACTGGCGCGACATGTCGAGGGCGCAGCCGATTTCGGTGGGGGTGAGGCGGCGCGCCACGATGCTCTTGTTGGCGCCAGCCGTTTCGTCCCCCGCCTCCGCTGCCAGCAGCATCCACATGTAGGAGCGGACCGCATCGCGCGGCACGCCGCGCCCGCTGCCGTACATGCCGCCGAGATTGTACTGGGCCAGGGCATGGCCCTGCTCGGCTGCCTGGGCGTACCAGAATACGGCCATCGCATCGTCCTGGGGCAATCCTTGGCCGTTGGCATACATGACGCCCAGGTTGTTCTGGGCGCTGGCGTCGCCCTGTTCGGCGGCGATACGGTACCAGCGCGCCGCCTTCGCTTCGTCCCTGGGCACCCCCTGGCCGGTGGCGTAGATGACGCCCAGGTTGAACTGGGCGTTGGGCGCGCCCTGTTCGGCCGCGCGGCGGTACCATTCCAGCGCGCGCAGCTCGTCGCGCGCCACGCCGCGCCCGTTGGCATACATGCTGCCCAGGTTGTACTGGGCCATGACGTGCTGCTGTTCGGCCGCGCGCAGATACCATGACAGTGCGCGCGCTTCATCCTTGTCCACGCCCTGGCCGTTGGCCAGCATGACACCGAGGCTGAACTGGGCATCGCGATCGCCCTGCTCGGCGGCGCGCTGCAGCCAGGCCAGCGCGCGCAAGGCATCGGTGCGCACGCCCGCGCCTTCCGCATAGGCAATGCCCAGCTGGCGCTGGGCCGCCGCATTGCCCTGGGCTGCGGCCTGGCGGAACCAGCACAGGGCCTGGGAATCGCTGGCGTCAACGCCCTGCCCGCGCTTGTACATCAGCCCCAATGCCAGCTGGGCCGGCGCATCGCCCTGCACTGCCGCCTTGCGGAACCAGGCCATGGCCAGCGGATAATTGACCGGCGCGCCATGCCCGGTGAGATAGCATTCGGCCAGCAAGGTCTGGGCGCTGGGCGAACCCTGCTCGGCCGCGCGGTAAAACCAGGCCAGGGCCAGCTCGTGACTCTGTTCCAGGCCGCGGCCCTTCTTGTACATCTGCCCCAGGTTTTGCTGGGCCGAGGGATCGCCCTGTTCGGCCGCATGGCGGAACCAGTAAGCAGCCTCGACGTCGCTGCGGCACACGCCGCGCCCGTTGTAGTACAGCGCCCCCAGGTGGTTCTGCGCGAACGCCAGTCCCTGCAAGGCCGCCTGGCGCAGCCACTTGAAGGCGTGCACATAATCGCGTTCGATGCAGTCGCCTTTCTTGTACATGAGCCCGAGGTTGAACTGGGCGTAAGCGTCTCCGCGCTCAGCTGCCTGGCGGAACCACACGTATGTCTGATAGTTCTCGCGCGATGTATTCTGGCGGTTCATGCTTATCCTCCGGCGCGAAGCCGTGATCGTGCAGGAAAAAAGGCGTCGATGGCGTGGGGCGGGACCGGCAACAGGCGAAGCGGCCTGGAAGTATTGCTAAAAGTTTAATGGAGCAAGGCGTGTGCCGTTTGACTGATCACAATCGTCCTATCAGATTGTCACCGTGCGGGCGCAAGAAAAAACCCCGCGGACGCTGGCGCCGGCGGGGTTTGTGTGTGGCTGGAAAAGTTTTACAAGGGCGATCCGGCTCAGAACTTGGTGCGCGCACCAAACACGAGGCTGCGTCCCGGCAGCGGCGTGATCGACTTCAGTACCGAAGTCGACAGGCGGATATCCTCGTTCAGCAGGTTCTTGGCCAGCACGAACCACGTCACATCCTGACCGCCAAAGGGCTGGGTGTAGGACAGGTTGGCGTTGACCTGGGTGTAGCCGGGAGTGGCTTCTTCCTCGAACGTGGCCAGGCGGTCCTGGCGCAGCGCGCGCATGACCGACAGGCCGGTGCGCAGGCGCGCCGTGCGGTAGCCAAGGTCGGCCCCGACCCGGGTGGCAGCCTGCAGCGGCAGGTTGCCGCCGTTGTCGAGCTTGCCGCGCGAGGTGTCGGCGAACAGGCGCCCGGTGACGCCCATGCCGGAGGCATTGTAGGTCAGCTCGGCTTCGGCGCCCCGGATGGTGGCATCGGCCTGCTCGAAGATGCGTTCGCGCAGTTCGTCGCCGGGGTTGCCTTCTTCGTCCAGCAGATTGCCGTTGATATTTCCGTAAATGAAATCCTTGACCTGGTTGTAGAACAGGTTGCCCTTCCATTGCACCAGGCCGGTCGTCTTTTGCGCCGTCAGTTCCAGATTGCGCGACGTCTCCTTGCGAAAAGCGCTGTTGCCGATGTCGAAGGTTTCGGTCGCTTCATGCGGGCCGGCCGAATACAGCTCCTCGGTGGTCGGGGCACGCTGGGCCACCGACACCGTGGCGCCGGCGCTGTAGCCGGGCGCGAGCGGAACCATGGCGCCCACGGAGTACGAGGCCAGGCTGAAGTCGCGCTCCGGTCCCGTTTCCGGGCGGCGCTTCACGTTTTCTCCGCGTACACCGGCGTTCAGGCGCACTACGCCGAAGTTGCGTTCTTCGACCAGGAAGACGGCTACCGACGTGGAACGGGTGACCGGCACTGTGTCTGGCCCCCCTTCGGTGGCCTTGCCCGAAAAATTGGCATGCTCGGTCTGCACGCCAAAGGTGCCGTGCCATCCGGCAACAGGCTTGTGGGTCGCTTCCAGGCGCGACTCGAGCGCCCGGTTTTCGTAGCGGATTTCCGGTTCGTCTTCGTCGTTGATTTCTTCGTGATGGTAGTCGGTGTAGCCCAGCTTGAAATGCACCGCTTCCAGGGTCGACATAGGCGACTTGAACAGGACATCGGTGTCATAGCGGGTCTGCGACATGTCAATGCGCGCCCCTTCCAGGCTGGGAATGCCATAGAACTGGTCGAGCACCGACACGGACGCGCCGGCGTGGCCCCAGGCACCGACCACGGAGGCACCGGCCCCGGCCGTGTCCTGTTCGATAAAGGAGCGCGGCAGGCGCCGCTCAGCGCCCATGTCCCCGCCCGTGTCCCCGCCTAAGATGCGCTCGCCGGGGATCTTGTAGTCATCGGTACGGCGCACATTGCCATCGACATGAAAGCCGATATTGCCCACCGAGCCATCGACCGAGGCCGAGCCATTGCGGCCCTTGTCGACCGTGCTGTAGCGCACTTCAGCCTGGCCGCCGATGCCGCCTTCCAGGGCATTGGGGATGCGCTCGTTGACCACGTTGACCAGGCCGCCAATGGCGCCGGAGCCATACAGCAGCGCGGCCGGACCGCGCAGGATTTCAATCTGGCGCGCGGTGGCGCCATCGGCCGAGACGGCATGGTCATTGGACAGACCGGACACATCCGACACCGCCATGCCATTTTCCAGCATTTTCACGCGCGTGCCTTCCAGGCCGCGGATGATGGGGCGCGAGGCACCGGCGCCGAAGGCCGAAGCCGATACGCCCAGTTCCTGCGACAGCGTTTCACCGAGGGTGGCGCCCAGCTTGTCGCGCAGCTCGTCGCCGGCCAGGATCTTGGCCGGGGCCAGGATCTGGTCGGTTTCCGTCTGGCCAAACGGCGTGGCAGTGACCACGATCCTGGGAACGACGTCAGACTCGGTGGACGCGGTGGTCTGGGCCACGGCAAGGGTCGACAGCGCCGACAGGATGGCGCTGGTAAAAACGGTACGCTGGAAATTCATGTAATAACCTCAAAACAAAACTGACAGGAACAGGCAAATGCAACACGCCGGCGCTGGCCGGAGGGTTGATCAGATCAAGGGAACAAGCTGTCAGGCGTGAGGCGGACCGCGGGAATGAAAGGCGAGGATGGTGCGCGCGTGAGCGGCAGCGACTTCGGCACCGAACACAGGCAGGGACCCGCATGCGGGCAGGGGGAAGGCAAAATACGGGGTGGCAAGCGGGCCGCCGAGCTGGGCAAAGGCGAGGCACTGGTGGCAGCTCTGGTCAAGGGCCAGCGCCGTGGCCGACCCGGGCGCCGCAGATTCGCTGCCGCTGTGGGCCTGGGCGCTGCGCTCGATCGACCCGCTCCAGTGCGACAGCACGTGTGCAGTGGCCATGTGCTGGGAGGCCAGCAACAGCAGCGACAGCAAAACACGGAACAGGGCGTGGCGGGTCATGGTGCGAATATTGTAAAGCGATTAGCTTTCCTGTGTCGCATTATTTGTTTCCGCATATTTCTGCAGGAAGGCCGGGACTTTGGCTGCGCTCAATTTATTGAGCGACAATAGCAAATCGGGCGTGACCGGCCTGCCCAGGGTATAGGTGGTCCCCAGGTGGCGGCCGATGTGGATCAGCACTTGCGCCGCCACTTCCGCATCGGACTCGGCGCGGTGGGCGGCGCTACGGAAGGCAATTCCCAGCTGGCCCGACAGCAGCCCCAGCTTGTAGCTGGACATGCCGGGAAACACCCGGCGCGACAGCTTGAGCGAACACACAAGGCTTGCGTGGCGGGGCGACAGGGACAGGCGAGCCGCTTCGGCCTTCAGGAATTTTTCATCGAAGCTGGCGTTATGGGCGGACAAGGTGTCGCTCCCGATGAAGTCGAGCAGCTCGGGCACCACCCGCGATACGGGCGGCGCATTGTCCACCATGTCCTGCGAGATACCCGTCAGCTGGGTGATGAAATAGGGAATGCGCGCGTTGCAATTAATCAAAGACACATAGCGCTCGCGCACCACGCCGTCGACAATGCGCAGGGCGGCGACCTCGGTGATGCGATCGCCCATCACGGGCGACAGACCGGTTGTTTCAAAGTCGAGCATGACAATCGGTTTTTCGAACACGCAGGCCTCCTAGCCGTATTTGCGCACGGCGTCGAGTGCGAGGCCGGCCCCGATACTGCCGAACAGGTCGCCTTCGACCTTGCGCGCATTGGGCAGCAGCGCGCCAATGCGCTCGCGCAGCATGCCCACCCCGCTTGATCCGCCCGTAAAAAACACCGTATCGACGCCGCCCCGCCCCACGCCCGCGTCGGCCAGCAGCTTGAGTACCGTCTGGTCAATCTGGTCCACCAGATGGCCGATCGCGTGCTCGAACGCGGGACGGGCAATGGTGAGGGTTTCCGGAGGGCTCAGGCGGTCGAGCATGAGCTCGATGGCATCAGCGTCCGACAGCGCGATCTTGGCTTCTTCCACCTTCATCGCCAGCCAATGGCCTTCACGCGCTTCGATCAGGCGCTGCAGACGGCCAAGCTTGGCCGGTTCGCGCGCGTCGCGCACCACGTCGGCCAGCTGGGTCCAGGTCTTTTTGGTGTAGGCCTGGTTGATGGTGTGCCAGGTGGCCAGGTTGAAGTAATAACCCGACGGGATCGCGCTGTCATTATTCATCAACGTCTGGTAACCGAGTAGCGGCATGACCGACGTCAGGCTCAGGTACTTGTCAAAGTCGGTACCGCCGATGTGGACGCCGCCGGTGGCCAGGATATCGTCGCGCCGCTCGGCCCTGGCCGCCCTGTCGGGAGACAGCCTGACCAGGGAAAAGTCCGAGGTACCGCCGCCAATGTCGGCGATCAAGACCAGTTCTTCGCGCGCGATCTGAGACTCGTAGTCAAACGCGGCGGCAATCGGCTCGAACTGGAAGGACACCTCCTTGAAGCCGACCGCATGGGCGATCCCGGCCAGGGTATCTTCGGCCAGCTTATCGGCCGCAGCGCTGTCGTCGATAAAAAACACGGGGCGGCCGAAGACAGCGCATGAAAACTCCTGCCCGGCCTGGCGCTCGGCACGCCGCTTGACTTCGCCAATGAACTGCTGCAGCAGCAGGCGAAACGGCAGCGAACGCCCCGCCACCTCGGTCTGGCCATCGATCAGGCTGGTGCCGAGCAGGCTCTTGAGCGAGCGCATCAGGCGCCCCTCGTAACCTGCCAGATAGCCGGCCAGCGCGGCGCGACCGTAGCTCACTTCATCGTCATCGGCATTGAAGAACACAACCGACGGCAGAGTCGCCTTGCCGTCTTCCAGCGCGAGCAGGGACGAACCCACGGCGCCGGTGGCGCGCGAATCAATATAACCAACCGTGGAGTTTGACGTGCCGAAGTCGACGCCGCAAGCCTGTGCCATGTAAGCCTTCGTAGTGAGGGGCGGTATTTTATCAGAAACCAGGCGGGCCCGGCTATCTTGTGGCGTACTCGCACAAGGTTCCCAGGGTGGCAATCTGGTTTGAGTGGGATCAATCTGCCGCCGCCTGCCAACCGTGTACGGTCTTGCGGCCCCCTACCAGCGTGGGTGCCGCGCCGTTTTGGCCAACGCAGGTATACTGGCTGTTCACAGTCGTACCGAACATCCAGGGCGGCCAGGATCTGGATGGTGACAAGGGGCTGTAATGGGCTGTACGAGTGCTGCACCCTTTCACATTTTTGAACAAGCCCCCCATCATTAAACTGCAGGCATCCACGCGCAACCATGCAACATGAATGGCTCCTGAAACGCAATTGCTCCATGACGCCCCGGCAAGTGGCCAAGGCGTATGGCATGCTGTGCACCGGCGTGCTGGGCGTGAGCCTTGCCTTCGCCATGCAGGGGATCTGGATCGTGTTCGCGTTCGCGCTACTGGAAATCACCGTTGTCGTGGCGGCGCTGTTGTACTACGCCCGCCATGCACTGGATCAGGAGCGTGTATGCCTCAGTGACAGCTGTCTGCGCATCGAGCGCACCCATGCAGGCCAGGTGGAGCACTTCATCCTCGACCCGCACCGCACCCGGATTGTTGTCCCGGACCGGCGACGCCAGCTGATCGCATTGGAGTCACGCGGCGTCAAGATCGAACTGGGGAGCTACGTGTCAGAAACGGCGCGGCGGGCCGTGGCGCGCGAACTGAAAGCCAGCTTGCCGCGCGGGCTGTATTCGTAGTGGTGGACTACCCGTCGGCACGTCCGCCCGAGCGGTTTTGCGGTGTGTCCCTGGAAACCCAGGTAGATTCATGGTTGCCGGCATCATGCACATGAAATCCGGGTAGTACATTGGCAAAGCGGCATCGATTGCCTGAAAAGCTGGTCGTCAGCGAACGTCACACCAGCGCTGTAACGGGCCTTGGCCTGCTCGGGCCCGGCGCGGCCCACCCACTGTTCCTGATTCCACTTTATGACGCGCCTATACAAGGTATAGCACTAGCAAGCTATGGCTGCCGCACGAGCCAATTGTTACATCGCCGCCCCCGCCCCATCAAACCCCGGGGTCAGACCACTTAAACGATCCAAAATCAATTTCCTAAATCCAGGGTCAGACCACTAATTCGCGGCACAGGCAATATTTTTAGGCGTCCGTTGGTATTTTCTTGTGCAGGCGATCATAAACTTACCCATCGTACAGATGGAGAATGCCACTGCGACATACTTCCGTGTGAATGACAAACAATTGATCGAATTGTGACGGAAAACTGGCTGTATCCGTACTGCGATCACGGCCGTCATTCGTGATTGGCGCCGACGAATGCACGGCCCAGACCCTGTCACGATGAATACAATTTCGAAAGTTTCATTTGTGTGGTTTAAGTGGTCTGACCCTGAAATTAGGAAATTGATTTAAGCGCGTTTAAGTGGTCTGACCCTGGCTGGGGGAAATCTTTCAGGGGCTGGCGGCTGCCTGGCCTACGGGATCGCGTTTCCGCCCTCGCCCGCCTGAATGCTGCCCCGGCGCGACAAATCCAGCACGCTGCGCACCCGCGCCGCAAGCTGCTCCGAACGGTATGGCTTGCCCAGCAGGTGCACGCCGGCCGCCAGCCGCCCGTCCGTACACAGGGCGTCGCGCGTATAGCCGGACGTGTACAGCACCGCAATATGGGGGAAGCGGGCCACCGCCTCGCGCGCCAATTCCGTACTCGACACCGGGCCGGGCATGACCACATCGGTAAACAGCATGTCTACCCGCGCCTGTCCACGCAGCAGGCGCAGGCCGGATTCGCCATCTTCTGCCGCCAGGATGTGATAGCCAAAGCCGCTGAGCATGGTCACGGCGGTGCTGCGCACTTCCGTATCGTCTTCCACCACCAGGATGATCTCATGGCCGCCCTCAGTGGCAGCACTCCCCGCCTCGACAGCGGGCGTGGCCGCTTCGTCCGAACGGGGGAAAAATAGCGCAACCGTGGTCCCGGCCCCCGGCGCACTGTCAATCTCAATGTGGCCGCCGCTTTGCTTGACGAAACCATAGGTCATGCTCAAACCCAGACCCGTGCCCTTGCCCACCGGTTTGGTGGTAAAGAAGGGCTCGAATGCCAGGGCCTTCACGTGCTCATCCATGCCGGTCCCGGTATCAGTGACAGCCAGCCGCACGTAGCTGCCTTCGCGCAGTGCCCCGCCCGCTTCCTCCACTACATGGTTGGCCAGGCTGATGGTGACCGGCCCGCCGTTCGGCATGGCGTCGCGCGCATTGATGACGAGATTGAGGATCACATTTTCGAGCTGCCCGACGTCGACCAGCGTATTGCCCAAACCCGGGTCGACCTGGAAACGCAAATGGTATTGTTCGCCCAGCGCCGGGCGCAGCAAGCCGTCCAGGCCCTGGACCACGTCGCGCAGATTGACCACGGTCGGCTGCAGCGGCTGGCGGCGCGCAAACGACAGCAGCTGGGACGACAGTTTGGCGCCCTTGTCGACGGCCGATTGCATGCTGGCCAGGCGCTGCAAGAGCCGCTCTTCGCCGCTCAGCGACATTTTCAGCAGCTGCAGGTTGCCGCCAATGACATGCAGGACATTGTTGAAGTCGTGCGCAACGCCGCCCGTCAGCTTGCCCACCGCTTCCAGCTTTTGCGCATGCTGCAGCGCCGTGCGCGCTTCTTCGAGGTCGCGCGTACGTTCCGCTTCGAGCCGCTGCGCCTGCTTGCGCTCGGAAATATCGCGCACAAAGGCACTTACCGCATAACCTTGCAGGTCGGGAAAGCCGGCAATGGCCAGTTCCACCGGTACCAGGTGCCCATCGCGGTGGACCGCTTCCACTTCCACGACATTGCGCAGCAGCTGCCCCTGCCCGCTTTGCACAAAGCGCCTGAAGCCGGCGTTGTGGGCCTCGCGCAGGGGCGCCGGGATGATCAGTTCGGCCAGGTCGGCGCCGATTGCCTGCTGCGCCGGCCAGCCCAGCATGCGCTCGGCCTTTGCACTCCAGTCCGTCACCCGCCCCTGGGGCGACACGGCAATGAAGGCGTCGTGCGAATTTTCAAACATGAGCTTTACGCGCTGCTGTTCCGACGCCAGCATGGCGTTTGCATGGCGCAGTGCCGCCTCGTCGGCCTTGGAGCGGCTGATGTCGGTGTGGGTGCCGATCGTGCGCAGCGGCTTGCCGGCGCTGTCGCGGGTCACTGCCATGCCGCGGGCCAGGATCCACTTCCAGCTGCCATCCTTGCAGCGCAGGCGGAATTCGACGGCGTAATGCTGGTCGGTGCTGTCGGTGTAGCTTGCCAGGGCTGCCTGGATGGTGGCCAGGTCGTCCGGGTGGATCAGGTCCTGGAAGGCTTGCAGGGTTTCGTCGATTTCATGGGCCTGGTAGCCGAGCATTTCCTTCCAGCGCCGCGAATAGACGACCGTGCCGCTGGGGCGGTCCCAGTCCCACACGCCGTCGCCCGCCCCTTCGAGCGCGTACTTCCAGCGAAATTCACTGGCGCGCAATTTGTCAGTGGCCCGCGCCGCCAGCTGCAGGGCCTGGCGCCGCCCGCTGGCCAGTGCCCATACCAGCATGCCCAGCAGGATGCTGGCTGCCGTGCCGATAATGGCGACCAACACCGGCTTGTTGGAGTGCAGGCGCTGTTCGAATACGGGCGTGGAAGCCATTTCCAGCGTCCAGGGACGGCCCGCAATCGATACCGTCTGCACCGTCCGGAAGCGGGCACTGCGCCCCGGGCCGGCCGGCCCGGCCGATTGATACAGCTGCTGCGCCGGATCAATACCGGCCCCGTCATAGATGGCCAGGGTCAGGTCGCCGGAGCGCTCGCCGCCCAGGCCGGCCATCAGGTCATTCATGCGGAACGGGGCACCGACCCAGCCAATATGCTGCGCGCGCCGCTGTGCCAGCGTCTGCAGCACCGCGCCGCGCCTGTACACGGGCAAATACATGACCAGCCCGGCCTGTTCGTCCCGTCCGTCTTCCTGGATCAGGCGCACCTTGCCCGAGGCGGCGGCCTGGCCACTGTCGCGCGCCCGTTCCATCGCCACGCGCCGGGTGGGGTTGGTCAGCATGTCGTAGCCGGGGGCGCGGATGTTCAGGCCCGAATACGGCGAAATATGGGTGATCGAGGAATACACGGGGCGCTCGCCCAGCGGATGGACCCGGTAGCCGGGATCGTCGCGCTGGCGGTCGCGCACGTGCGCTTCCAGCCGTTCGGGCGCAATCAGTTCCACCAGCGCGATGCCCTGGATTCCGGGATAGAGTTCGGCCAGTTTCAGGCTGTCGACAAACAAGTGAAAATCATCGCGCCGCACGTCCATGGACCCCAGCAGAAAGGCCTGGGTACTGCGCTGCACCTGTTCATAGGTATTCATCCGTTCCGCAATGCGGCGCACGGTCTGGCGCGTCTGGAAGTCGAATTCGAGGCTGCTGCTGCGCGCCAGCTCAGTGCTGGCGAGCTGCCAGAAGGACGCCGTGGCAGCCAGGGCCACGCCGCTCATCACGACAGCCAGGACCAGCGCGCCGCGCACGCCGCGTACCGGCGCGCCGCGCGCCCCGCTGCCGGCTGCTGCCAGGTCCGGATGGTCCGATGAAACTGATGTCATAGCCACTCATGGTTGATTCCAGATGGCATTATCTGACAAGCTGGCAAGGTCCGGCGCCACTTTGCCGCCGTGCCCGCTTTGCGCACGGGGACAGTGCACGGAGATCGTCACGCCAGAGCGTCGCCTCAGCGTGGCCCGGCACCCGCTCCTACCTGGGCCGGCAGCTTGTCCACCGGGTCGAGCCGGTAGGCATACATGGCCACATCGGCCAGGGCGCGCGCGCCCGTGTGCCTGTACGGGTCGCTTGCCGATACGCCGGTATACCGATTCGATGCCAGGTTTGCATCGAGCATGCCGCCGGCTTCGGCCCAGTGCGGCCGCACCGTATTGGCAAAAAAGTTTCCGTCGATCCGGGCCTGGGCGCCGTTATTCGCATTGATGGCGAAATACGTGACATCGAGCCAGTAATTGTTGTAAAGATGCACACGGGTCGCAGCGCCGTCGAGCTTGGGGTTGCGCCCGGAAGGCTTGTTCCAGAAATTATGGTGCAGCGTGACCTGGGAGTCGGCGATGGCATTCGTGTAGTGGTGCTTGCCACCACACACGGCCGGGTTGAGCCCGTCAAAACGATTCCAGCTCAGCGTGACATTCTTGCTGTTTTGAATATCGACATGGCCATCGCTGATCATGCTGAAGCGCACGTGGTCGATCCAGACATGACTCGACTGATTGAGTGTGATGCCGTCGCCGGCTTCGATCAGCCCGGGGTTGACGTGCTCGATCGCCAGGTTACGGATGATCACGTTTCTCGCGTTGCCCAGGTTGAAGGAGGCGCCAATAATGCGCGAACCGCTAGATAAACCCACCAGCGTCTTGTTGGATGCGACCTTGATCGTCGTTTCATTGCGCGTGCGGGCATGGCGCGCATCGGTCGCACTGCCCAGCTGCTTGCAGGTCTGGGTGCCCACAGGAACGCGGTAAAACGTCTTGCCCGGGTCCTGGTAACTGGGGCAGCTGATGGCGCAGGCACTCTGGCTGCGCGCAGCCGTACGGCAGTCGATGGTGGCGCCGGCCGCCACCTGGATCACGGCCGGCGAAGCAGATTGCAGGGCACTGGCCAGCGCGCTGCAGCTGCCCACCGTCACCGGCGTGGCGCTGCCGCCGCCGGTGGTGGTGCTCAAGCCGTCCGGCCCCGACTGCGCCGCAAAGCCGTCAGGCCGCCCACCGCAGCTGCCCGACACCGGATTGAAGAACCAGCGCTGCAGCAGGCTGGCCTTGTCGCTGGCCTGGTACACGCGCGAGCCGCTGTTGCTGTCGGCCACGCTGAGCGACTTGCCGGAGTGGCGCGCCACCACGTTATAGCCGCCTGTGGTCGACTTCTTCAGCAGCCATTGCTGGTTGCTGCCGCCCGTGGCGGGCCACTGGACGATGCGGCCGCCTTCCTGCAGCGATTGTCCGGCAACGTCAAGCAGCATGGCACTCTGGCGGCCCTGAATCGTCCAGTAACCATTGCCCAGGCTGCGGACATAAAACTGCTGGTTGGGCGACCCGCCATTTCCCCATAGCTGCACCGGCGCGCCGGCCTGCACGGACCCGGCTTCAATGTCGAGCACCTTGCGTGACTCGACGCTGGCGATGGTGTAAAGCTGGCCGTCGATGACGTCAGCCGTGCAATTGGCCGCGATGGCTGCCGGAGCGGGCAGCGACAGCCCCGCTGCCAGGGCCAGGGCGGCACCGGCGCGCACGGCGCCGGGCCGGAGAATAACAGCAAAAATCGAGGTGGCAGCGCGCATTGCAAATTCCCGGTGAATGGATCAGCATCCGAGAATAGCAGAGCGCAATAGCCTTATTGATAATATTTTCTTCGCGATTGATAGCCATATTGATATCAGCGACCGCGGCGCGAGGGCGGGCGCCCCGCGCCCTGCCGATTCAAACGATGGTGCTGCGCCCCGCCGTGGCGGCAAAGTGGGTATCCATGCCCCACACCACGCTGGCCCGGCTGAGCAGTATTGCTTCTGCATCGGCCAGCCAGCCATCGGCGTCGGCAATGTCCCACATGGCCCGCAGCAAGCGGCTGCGCAAGATCGGATCGCCAATTTCCAGCAACAGCCGGTCAATCAGTTCCGGTTCCAGGTTGATCACCCCATGGCGCGAGGTGGTGGCCAGCATGTCCTGGCACAGCTCCTGCAGCAAGTGCTGGAACTGCTGGTCGTCGAGTGCGACATGGTGCAGGATGCGGGAGTGCTGCAGGGCCGCCACTTCGCTCGGGGCCAGGTTGCCGTCCGAAACCATGGTCAGGGCAAGCAGGCGGCCGGCAGCTTCCGGGCTGTCGACAGTGTACGAACGCATGTGAATATTCCTTAAAAAGTATGTATGGGTTGGCGGCGGAGAGGTCCGGCAGGCCGGACCTCTTGCACTTACTTGCCCTTGTTACGGGTAACGAACAGACTGGCCACGCAGCTTGCCGTAATCAGCACCGCCACCACGGTCAGCGAAGCCTGCACCGGCACGTGATACCAGGGCATGATCAGCATCTTGGCGCCGATGAAGGTGAGCACCATTGCCAGGCCATACTTGAGCAGATGGAAGCGGTCAGCCACATCCACCAGCAGGAAGTACAGCGCCCGCAAGCCCAGGATGGCGAACAGGTTCGAGGTGAAGACGATGAACGGATCGGTCGTGATCGCGAAAATCGCCGGGATCGAATCGACCGCGAACACCAGGTCGGTTACCTCGATCAGCAGCAGCACCAGGAACAGGGGTGTCACGTAACGCAGGCCATTCTTCGTGACAAAAAACTTTTCGCCGTGCTCACCCTCCGCCACCCGCAGGTGACGCCGTGCAAACTTGAGCACAGGATTGTTGGCCACATCCGGTTCTTCATCGGCCGCCACCAGCATGCGCATGCCGGTAAAGAGCAGGAATGCGCCAAAGATGTACAGCACCCAGCTAAATTCGCTGACGACCCAGGCACCGGCACCGATCATGATGGCGCGCATGATGATGGCACCGAGCACGCCGTAGATCAGCACCCTCCTCTGGTATTGCTGCGGCACCTGGAATGCGGTAAAGATGAGCAGGAAGACAAACACGTTGTCAACCGACAGCGTCTTTTCAATCAGGTAGCCGGAGAAAAATTCCAGCGCCTTCTGGTCTGCAATCTCGGGACCGACGGTGCCGTTCAAGTACCACCACAAGCCACCATTAAACAGCAGTGCCAGGCTGACCCACACGAGCGACCAGATGCCTGCCTCCTTGACGCTGACCTTGTGGGCCTTGTTGCCGCCGAAGACAAACAAGTCGAGCGCCAGCATCAGCAGCACAAAGGCGATAAAGCCTGCCCACATGGGGCCGCTTGCAATCGTTTCCAAACCATTCATTCAGTTCTCCCTGTTAACGAAATCTGTCAGCCATGTTCCATGGTACTGCGGTCCGGCTTGGCACGATGTCCGGTAAGGTCCGCGTCAGGCCCCGCAGCAGTGCCCGCCGCGCGGGTATGGCTGAAGACGCGCCGCCTTTCCACCCGCCGCACCACGGCGCGGTCTGCCCGGGAGGCAGCGCGGTCGATGGCAACGTACAAATCCGCTTCCGTGTCTTCGATGACGACCTCTGCACCGCCACCGAGCTGGACCTGGATCTTGCAGCGTTTGTCGATGCCGCCGCGGGGGCCATTGATGTCGGACAGTGACACCGCCAGCTTGTGCATGTGCTCGCCTGCCCACCCCAGGGCCATGCTCAGCCGCTGTTCGGTGTAGGCGCGCAATGCTTCAGTCAGTACGAATCCGTTAGCCTGAATGGTGAGACGCATGTTCTTTCTCCTGTTGGGTTAGTGGAGCCATCATAGGGCCCGGCCAGACATCGTACAATTCGAATATAATTTGAACTAACATCGAAAATTTCGATGCATCAGGAGGCCATTTTGTCCACCCTCAATTTCAAGCACCTGCGCTACTTCTGGATGGTGGCCAAGACCGGCAGCATCGCCAAGGCGGCCACCCAGCTGCACTTGACACCCCAATCCATCTCTGGCCAGCTGAGCGAATTCGCCGATACACTGGGGGTGGAGTTGTTCCGGCGCGTGGGACGCAACCTGGAATTGACGGACACGGGCAGACGCATCCTCAGTTATGCCGAAGATATTTTCAGTACCGGTGACGAATTGCTGGAGGTCGTGCGTGACAGCAGCCTGAAGACGACCATCACCTACCGCGTGGGCTGCGCCGACTCGGTCTCGAAACTGATTGCCTGCCGCCTTGTGGAGCCGGCACTGCGGCTCGATGAACCTGTCAAGCTGGTCTGCCGTGAAGGCCGCCTCGCCAGCCTGGTGGCCGATCTGGCCGTGCACCGGCTCGACCTCATCATTGCAGACCGGCCCATGCCCAGCCACCTGAGTGTGCGCGGCTACAACCACTTGCTGGGCGAAAGCGGCATGACGGTGTTTGCCACGGCCGGCCTGGCCGAAACGCTGGCGCCCGGTTTTCCCCAGTGCCTGAATGGGGCGCCGATGCTGCTGCCCGGCGAAGACTTCGCCATCCACCAGCGCGTGCTCCAGTGGCTGGAGAAGCACCAGGTCTACCCGAAGGTGGTGGGCGAATTTGATGACAGCGCCATGATGAAAGCGTTTGGCCAGTCCGGCGCCGGCGTATTCTTTGCCCCCACCGTGATCGCCGCCCAGGTATGCGACCAATACCGCGTGGTGGCTCTGGGACAGGTGGCCTCGCTGGTGGAACAGGTTTATGCGATTACCACGGAAAGGCGCCTCAGCCACCCGGCCACGGTCGCCATCAGCAAGATGGCGCGCGACCGGCTGTTTGTCTGATTCAGTACACCAGGCGCACCCAGTGTTCAAACACGGGCAAGCCGATCAGGACATTGACGGGAAAGGTAATGCCAAGGGCCGCCAGCATGGCCAGGCCGATGTTGGCCTGCGGGATCGATGCCTGTACCGCTGCCGGCGCCGCAATGTAGGATGCCGACGCCGTCAGCGCCGCCAGCACCAGGGCACTGCCTTCCGGCAAGTCGAGCGCCAGCGCGGCGCCAATGCCGATCCACGCCAGGATAAAGGGCGAGACGGCCGCGAACACCATCAGCCGCCAGTGCTGCAGTGGCAGGGGAAAGCATACCTTGGCCGTGCACAGGCCCATTTCCAGTAAAAACACGGCTAGCATGGTCTTGAAGCCGTCCAGCAGCACCGGCTGCAAGGGTGCCAGTCCCACCGGCCCATACAGGTAGCCGATCAGCACGCCACCGCCAAGCAGCATTACGCCGCGGCTGGTCAGGGCTTCATGCAGGACGCTGTGTCCGGACGTGGTGCCGGTCATTTTTCGGTGCAGCCACAGCATCAGGATAATGGCGGGCAGCTCCAGGATCACCAGATACAGCGTGGTTTCGGCAGTGAGCGGGATGCCCGACTTTTCCACCATGGTCAGCACCACCGCAAAGGTGCCGGCGCTGACCGAGCCGTAGTGCGCGGCCATGCTGGTGGCATCATCGACATTGAGCCGCACCAGCTTGCGCAAGACCGGATAGCACAGCACGGGGATGAGTATGCCCAGCGCCATGATGGGCAGCAGCGTGGACAGCATGGGCAGTGCAAATTTGCCGTGCAGCGCCTGCCCGCCCTTGAGGCCGAGAATGAGCATCAGCAAGATGGACAGGGTCTGATAGACGGGATCGGGAACCTTCAGGTCAGACTTGAGAAGGCCGGCGCCCAGGCCGAGGGCGAAAAAGGCGATAACAATATCAGGCATGGATGGCGTGTCATGAGGCGAGTTCGCCATTGTCGGCAAATTTGGGTATAGTCGCCAATAAAGACTGTAGCTTCTCCCCATAGACGATCATCAATGAACATCCGCCATCTGAGCTTTCGCCTGCTGCAGGTATTCATGCACGTCGCCGGCACGGGCAATATTTCTGCCACCGCCCGCGACATGCACCTGACCCAGCCCACTGTCTCCTTGCAGCTCAAGAAGCTGCGCGAGGCCGTGGGGGAACCCTTGTTCGACAACCGCAACGGGACACTGGCACTGACCGATGTGGGCAAAGAGCTGTACCTGGCGGCAGGCGACGTGCTGGGCCGCTTCGACGACTTCAATCTATTTCTGCAACGCTTGCACGGCGGCAGCGCTGGCCACATCAACATCGGCATCGTCACCACGGCCAAGTACGTGCTGCCCCGCATCCTGGGGCCCTTCTACAAGCATTTCCCCGACATTGGCGTGACCCTCAGCATTGGCAACCGGGCCACCATCCTTGAGCGATTTGCACGCCAGGACGACGACCTGTACGTGTTCAGCCACCCGCCCAGCGGCAGCGAAGTGCAGGCCACGCGCATCGTGAAAAATCCCCTGCAAATCATTGCGCCGCTCGATCACTGGGCTGCCGGCCGTCAGCGGCTATCGTTTGCCGACATCAAGCACGAACGCTTTCTCATTCGCGAGCCCGGCTCGGCCACCCGCATGATGTTCGAGGCCTGGCTCACGGCACGCGGCATGGAACTGGGTGACACCATGCAAATCGAAAGCAATGAAGCGATCCGGCTCAGCACCGCTTCCGGGCTGGGGCTGGCGCTCATTTCCGCCCACACCTTGCAGGAAGGCCGCGATGCGGTGGCCATCCTGTCTGTCGATGGTTTTCCCATGGAAAGCAACTGGTATCTCGTGAGCCGGCGCGACCGCCGCCTGCCCCATGCGGCCATGCAGTTCATTGCCTTCATGGCGGCCCATCTGGCCGAGTGCGTGGACCCGGCACTGGTGGTGCCCGACATCGCTTCCCTGGTCAAGCATTACGCGCGCGCCGGCCGGCCGGACATGGCAAATTCATGAAAGAAGGGATGGAACGTCAGTGCCTATTGCACATTCTCCCTGACCTGGCGCGCCATTTCAGCTGACATCTCGGTGGAGCGGGGAGCCAGCACGGTGGTGCCGCGTTTCCCCTGGCTCTCGATATCCTGGATCAGCAATTCCATTTCAGCGATTTCCTTTACCTGCGAGGCGATAATGCCGTCGGCCAGTTCGCGCACGCGCGGGTCGCTGATGCTTGCCTTGCGCGCGTTATTAATGGCAATCGAATGGTGGGGAATCATCGCCTTCATGAATTTGATGTCATCAATGAAGACCTGGCTTCGATTCGCAGCGAGCAATGCCACGCCCGCAACCGCTGCGACCGCCACGACGGTGACTTTGATGCGCGTGCCCTGATACATGGACCACATAAAGGCAAGCATCACCACCGTCATCACGCAGCCCATGACCAGGGACGCCACCATCCGGCTGACCGAAAAGAAAGCATGATCGACTGCGTACACCAGTTGATACATCAGGAAGAACATGATGACGACCGACGTGATGATCATGGCGGCGAATTTTCCCCAGCCCATATTCATATGCTCTTGCTTGTCCATATAGTCTCCCATCATGGCGTGCTGCTGATGAATGTCATCGTCACCGCCCCCGCTTCGCCTTGGCAACGGATGGCACGCTGACTTTGCTGAACCGCCCGCCCCCCGTTGGGGCAGCAGCAAGGTTCGCCCAGCGGTGGACAGCATGGCCACCGTAACACGACAGCTACGTTCCCGTCGCACCGATCCAAACGGCAACTTTGCTTGACGCGGCGGGGACACAGGGGTTTTCGGCAGGACAAGTCGGCGCAGGCAAGCGTGGCACGCTCCGAGTGCGTTTCGCTGGCGCATTGCAGGCTCGCGACGGGACGTTTGCCCGCCGGAGCGGGCATGCCGGGCGCAATAAAAAAAGGCCTGCAACGCACGCTGCAAGCCTTTGATGTGACGCGAATTCTTGGTGGGAAGTGCAAGTTTCGAACTTGCGACCCCTGCAGTGTGAATGCAGTGCTCTACCCCTGAGCTAACCTCCCGGGCGGCTCGTATTATGGCACACTGCCGGCAAAACGTCACGCCTGTGCGTAATTTCTCCACACGCAGCTGCCCTTGACGGCCTTGTCCAGGCCCGCCAGCAGGCTTTCGTGATCGGCCAGCTCCTCGGCACTGGCGCGCAAGATGACAATCTCGGCCAGCGCCACGGTTTCCAGCAGCCCGCCGCCGGCCGCGCTTTCTTCTTCCACATCCATCGACAGGCTGTTCTGCCCGCGCGTCATCGACAGGTAGACGTCGGCCAGCAGCTCCGCGTCGAGCAGTGCGCCGTGCAGCTTGCGGTGCGAATTGGACACGCCATAGCGGTCGCACAGCGCGTCAAGCGAATTGCGCTTACCGGGGTGCAGTTCCTTGGCATTGACCAGGGTATCGATCACGCCGCTGCAATGATCGACAAATGGTGGCAGGCCCAGCAGCTTGAATTCGTGATTCAGAAAGCCCAGGTCGAACGGCGCGTTATGGATGATCAGTTCGGCGCCCTGCACATAGTCGCGCAGCTCGCCCGCGATCTCGGCAAACTTGGGCTTGTCGCGCAAGAATTCCGTGGTCAGGCCGTGGACGGCCAGCGCGCCCTCTTCCGAATCGCGCTCCGGATTGATATAACGGTGGAAGTTATTCCCCGTCAGCATGCGGTTTTTCAGCTCCACGCAGCCAACCTCGATCACGCGGTCGCCCGTGCGCGGATTCAAGCCGGTGGTTTCGGTATCGAGGACAACTTGTCTGTTAGTCATATTTCGTAAATTCCTGCATGTTATCCAAAACCGCTATTCGCATCGTTTACCCCTCAAAGGAACTCTAGCGGCACACATCAGTCCAAGAAAAACTTGCGTAAAGTGTAAACGGCCACTGTCGTTCTTTCCAAGTTAGGAAAACTGTAAACGCGAACAAATAGGGCACGGTCTGATGAGCTTGGAAATCAAATCCTTCATAGCGAAGAACGGCGAGCGGTTCAGCCAGCTTTATTCGCGTGACGATCCCTGGCCGCTATTTTACCCGACTGCCATTATTGGTCGTAGCGTCCGTCAGTCTTGCACCGCTAGCACGCAAGCAGCTTAGCTCGAAGCGATCAAACGGTTGCTTGACTGGGAGGCCAACAACAAGATTGACTTGGAGGTGCGCTTCAACGCCACGATTTTTTGCGTCCGCACGAAATTGATAGTCTGGCACACTACATCAACGTCGCCCGCCGTGGAAAGCAGGGAGACACCATCAGCGCAGGCAAAGGAAACACGTATGTCGGCTATGTAGCCAAGTATCTGAATTGGCTTGCTAACGAGGCAATCACGGACACCAACCGTCCTGAAGTCCAAGAGTTGATGAACACGCAGCATAGAAGGCTGATCGATGGTAATCCCCCATTTTGTCATGCATGGCGGCCCACATCTGGTCGTCTCGCTGATGTCGGGACCGTTGTCGCAACGGATAATGCGGGGCTTGCCACGCCATTCGATCAGTTGATTCAGTGACCGTACGATGCGCTCCGACGGCAGCGAGAAATCGACGTCGATGATCAAGCCTTCGCGGTTGAAGTCGTCGATGACGTTGAACAGACGAATGCTGCGCCCATCGGCAAGCTGGTCGTGCATGAAGTCCATCGACCAGGTGTCAATTTCCGGCATTGAGGCGCCACCGCTTTTCGGCGTAATGGAGCCACTTTGACCACTGAAGTCACGGGCTCAAACTGGGATGCAAGAATGCGCGATTTCTGACGTGTTGGCAACATCGTCTTTTGACGTTAACCGCTTTATTGGCTTGGTCTTTTTGTCCATTAGTGAGGTACCAGACATATTCGGGGACGAAGATCGCCTGCGTGCGTCATCGCTCCAGATGAATGGCCGCATCCGCCGACGAGTAGCAATCGTAGTGGAGTGCAGCAACCAGCTGCTACTGCCGCAGTCAGTTCAGTTCCAAATTCGCGGTAATGGAATCTGCATCAGTCACCAAGACTGTTCTTGACTGGTTGTTCAATAACGTTGATAATGCAGTTATTGAATAACCGTTCCATAACCTCTGAATGTCTTCCCATGGCCAGACCAAGAACTTTCGATGAAGACGTTGTCATTGCCCGTGCGGCGGAGGTTTTCGCCCGTCTTGGCTACAACGCCTGCTCGGTCGACGACCTGGTAGAAGCAACCGCGCTGCAGCGAGGCAGCCTTTACAAGGCATTCGGTTCCAAACGCGGCCTGTTCGAAAAGGTGCTGGACCAGTTTTTGGTCGGCGAATGGCACCGCGATCCCGCCGTTCTCGACCTCCTGATCACGGCCCTGCGCGAACTGGCGCCAGCAGACCTGCCGATCGCCACCCGCTGCCGCGACGCCTTGAACGCCTATGGAGAGGACGCTGCTGAACTGATCGGCAGGCGTCTGCTCGATAACTTGCCCAATCAACCTTTCACCCAGGAGTAGCGATGCCACGACTCGAATTAACCGACCGCGAACTGATCGTCCACCTTACAGCGTGGGAATCAATCTGGTCGCTACGCCGCAGCTTTCGGGTGCCTCTCGCGCACGTTCGGGGCGCGACCGAAGATTGTGGCTTCGGCGGCAGTGCGCTTGGCCTACGCATTCCAGGCACCCACGTCCCAGGTCTGATCGCCGCCGGCACCTTTATCAAAGAGAGCGACAGACAGTTTGTCTACACCATGCGAAGGCTGCAGACCATCGTGATCGAACTAGCCGGAAATGAATGGACCCGCTTGGTGATCGGGGTGCCGGATGCGCGTTCCGAGGCAGCGCGTATAAATGACGCCGTGGCCCGCCTCCACTAGCATACGAAACCGGATCTGCACCATGGTGCTTGAATGGTAGCGATGCCGATTCACCTCATCGAGCTAAATGAATATATGATAAAAAACGTTAAACTGCGCTTGGGCGTAACGATGTGGCTGCTTGCCATGGTTGGCGTGGTGGCAGTGGCGTCCACCGTAATTCCCCAGCTGCTCGCTAGGTCGCCGCAGCAAGTTCCGCTTTGGATCGCCGTTACCGCCAGCATCGTGCAAAGTGGCGTCCTGCTGATCCTTGCTGTGTGGGCAGGCGTTACATTTTCCAGACCACTAGGGTTGGGGGCGCCGGTGATCGAGGCGGCACTGTCCAGATCGGGCGCTTGGTTGGTTCTCAGAGATCAAATCTTTCCCGCTGCGATAGTCGGGATCGCAAGTGGCGGCGTACTGCTGGTCGCCCAGCGCATGAGCCCCGATGAACTTCTCGCCGTTGGCCAAACTATCACGATTCCCCTTGTTTCGAAGGTGCTCTACGGTGGAATAGTAGAAGAAGTGCTGGTCCGCTGGGGGCTGATGACAACTTTGATCTGGCTTCCTTGGCGTTTAGCGCAAAAAAAGGCAGGCCCTCCTCAAGCTAGGTACGTGGTTGGCGCAATAATTTTCTCTGCTGTGCTCTTCGGACTGGGACACCTGCCGGCTGCCGCTGCATTCATAGCAGGCGACCTGACCGCTCCCGTAGTTGCTTTCGTCATTGTTGGCAATAGCTTGCCGGGCGTGATGTTCGGATACCTATATTGGCGCTACGGAATCGAGGCGGCAATGGTGGCGCATGCTGTGGGCCATGTCGTGTTCTTTTTGGCGACAGGAGCGTAAGCGGTCCGACAAATGGCGCCGGCATCTAGCGCACCGGGAATTGGTCCTGTAACTCGGCAATTAAGGTGTACCTTACCCGGACGTCTTGGCAAAGTACACCGCGGCCTTTTTCAATATTTCACGCTCCTCCGTGACGCGCTTCAGCCCGGCCTTTAGCTGCCGCATTTCACCGCTCTGAGCGTTTACCGCCTTGCGCTCTTCCTCAGGGACGCCGTAGCGTTTCGCCCAGGCGTACAGGCTGTGGATGCTCACCCCGAGCCGCTCTGCAACTTCACTCACGGGGTGCCCCCGCTGCGCAACTTGCTTCACCGCTGTACGCTTATGCCCACCGGCCCCGGTATCCCCGCCCTAACGAGACATCGCAGTAGGTTATGGCTGACTTAACTCGAAAAAGTGTAAGCGAGCGAGGCGGTTTTCGACACCCGGTTTACGTTTTTTCGTTCAGAGGCCCAAAATGTGCCATTACTTCCTGTTTACGCTCATCTACCACTCACTCAATGTTTACAGATGTGCTAACTGTATAGAAGAGGACAATTTGGCGCATGATGCTCTGAGAGGTCAACAGGAAAGAAAAGAAACGGTGGCGCGCAGTATAGCAAAGCGCGCCGCCGGTTAGCGAACTGTCTCGACCCCGCGGTTGGCGAGCACGTCGGCCCGTTCATTGCCCGGGTGGCCGTTGTGACCCCGTACCCACTTCCATTCCACCTTGTGCTGGTGCTGGGCCAGGTCAAGCGCCTTCCACAGGTCTTCGTTCTTGACCGGCTCCTTGGACGCGGTTTTCCAGCCGCGCGCTTTCCAGCCGTGGATCCATTCCGAAATCCCTTTTTGTACGTACTGGCTGTCGGTATGGAGCACCACATCGCATGGACGGTTAAGCACGCTTAGTGCTTCGATGACGGCGCGCAGCTCCATGCGGTTGTTGGTCGTGTTGCGCTCGCCGCCAAAGATTTCCTTCTCGTGCCCATCGGCCACCAGCAAGGCACCCCAGCCGCCCGTGCCCGGATTGCCCTTGCAGGCGCCATCCGTAAAAATATCCACTTTACTCATTGATGCTTTCGTCAGCTATTTGCGATTGGTGGCAGGCACGGCCTGGCGTGCCGCCCCCGCCTTCTTGTTCCATGCCGGGCCGATCATGGTCATGCCCTTGACCCGCTTGACCGCGTGCACCATGTACACCGCGCCCAGGTAGGGCCACCAGCGCTGTCCCGCCTGCTCCATGAAGGCGAAGCGATTGATCCACCGCTCGCTGCGGCAAGGTGGTGCGTAGCAGCCAAAATGACTGCCGCCGACCCGGAGATTGAGCAATTTTAACCAGTCTTTCATGCGCGGCATAGAGATGAATTCCCCTGCTGAGGGCAGATACGGCGAGCGCACCAGCCGCCCCAGGCCCTGGCGCGCCCCCCACAGGCTGGCGGGATTGAAGCCGCAAATGATCACCTGCCCTTCGGGAATGAGCACGCGCTCGACTTCGCGCAGCACCTGGTGCGGTTCGGCCGCGAATTCAAGCACGTGCGGCAACACCACCAGGTCCAGGCTTTGCGAGGCGAATGGCAGCTCTTCAAAATCGAGCGCCACGGCAATCTGGCTACTGCCGGCGCGCGAGAGCAGCAATTGCGCGCTGGACGTGCGCGTGGCCGCCTGCCACTTGTTGGGCATGCGGTTGGCCGCCAGCGCATCGAGCTGCGGCAGCCCGATCTGGATGGCATTGAAGCCGAAAATGTCGGCCGTCAGCTCGTCCAGGCAAGCCTGCTCCCAAGCCCGCACGTACACCCCGGCCGGCGTTTGCAGCCAGTCGTCGAGCGCTATAATGGACTTCTCGGACGCTGCACTGTCCATGCCTCTCCTTGATTGAACTTCTTATGCCAAACCAGTCACACGCAGCCCTGAGCATTCTTGCCGTACCTGCTTTCAAGGACAATTACCTCTGGCTGGTCCACGACGGGCAGCATGCCGCCGTCGTCGATCCGGGCGACGCCGCGCCCATTTTGGCCGCGCTGGAGCATCATCATCTCACGCTCACCGCCATTTTACTCACCCACCACCACGCTGACCATATCGGTGGCGTCAAGGCTTTGCTGGAACTTGCCGATGTTCCCGTGTTCGGCCCGGCCCATGATGGCATCGAGGCCGTCACCATCCCGCTGGCCCAGGGCGACCTGCTTGCCGTCCCCGGCCTCAGGCTGCAGCTCCAGGTCATGGACGTCCCGGGCCACACCCTGGGCCACATTGCCTATGCGGGCGACCTGGGCGGCGAGAGCGTGCTGTTTTGCGGCGATACCCTGTTTGGCGCCGGCTGCGGCCGCCTGTTTGAAGGCAGCCCGGCCCAGATGGCCGAGTCGCTCGACAAGCTGGCGGCCTTGCCCGAGAGCACGCGCGTGTATTGCGCGCACGAATATACCTTGTCCAACCTGCGCTTTGCCGCAGCGGTAGAGCCTGGCAACGAAGCCATTGCCGAGCGCACCCGGCGCGATGCGGCCAGCCGTGCGCGCGGCGAAGCGACCATTCCCAGCACCATCGGCCTGGAAAAGGCAACCAATCCCTTCCTGCGCTACCGTGAACCGGCCATTGCCCACCAGCTGGCACAGGCGGGCATGGTGGGCCCGCAGGCCGCACCGCTGGAGGTATTCACGGCACTGCGCGAATGGAAAAACACCTTTTAAGGCGCCACCGCAGCGACGGGGCAGCGAAGCGCCCGGCCTGATTGCCCCTGCACAGCTGCCTGCACCAACAAAAAGCCCCCGGTCGCAGGCAATGCGCCGGGGGCGTTCTGGCAGGCCGAGGCCTTAGATTTCTTCGTACAGTGGCAGCGTCAGGAATTCCGCGAAGTCTTCCGACGTCGACATGTCTTCAAAGATTTGCGCGGCCCGCTCGTAGGTCGGGCTTTCGCCGTCCGGCGCCACGCCCTTCACCTTGGTGAGCTCTTCCGGAATCATGGCGCGCACCATCTCGGCCGTGACCTTGCGGCCATCTTCCAGTACGCCCTTGTCCGAGCGGATCCACTGCCATACCTGGGACCGGCTGATCTCTGCCGTGGCCGCGTCTTCCATCAGGTTATGGATCGGCACGCAGCCATTGCCTGCCAGCCAGCTACCCAGGTAGTGAATGCCGACATTGATGTTGTAGCGCAAGCCCGCTTCCGTGATCGGCGCTTCGGGCTTAAAGTCCAGCAACTCGGCCGCCGTGACATTGACGTCGTCGCGCTGCTTGTCGATCTGGTTCGGCTTCTCGCCCAGCACCTTGGTAAATTCGTTCATGGCCAGCTCCACCAGGCCCGGGTGGGCAACCCAGCCGCCGTCATAGCCATCGGTGGCATCGCGCGCCTTGTCGTTGCGCACCCCGCCCATGGCCACTTCATTTTTCTCCGGATCGTTCTTGATCGGGATGAGCGCGGCCATGCCGCCGATGGCCGGCGCGCCCCGCTTGTGGCAAGTCTTGAGCAGCAGCAGCGCGTAGGCGCGCATGAATGGCGAGGTCATCGTCACTTTGGGACGGTCAGCCAGGCAGAAGTCCTTGTCGAGCTTGAATTTCTTGATGCACGAGAAAATGTAATCCCAGCGGCCGGCGTTCAGGCCTGCGCTGTGCTCGCGCAGCTCGTACAGGATTTCATCCATCTCGAAGGCAGCGAGCACGGTTTCGATCAGGACCGTGGCCTTGATCGTGCCCTGCGGCAGGCCCATTTCCTGCTGCGCCATCACGAAGATGTCGTTCCACAGGCGCGCTTCCAGATGCGACTCCATCTTGGGCAGGTAAAAATACGGGCCGGCGCCGCGTGCCAATTGTTCTTTGGCGTTGTGGAACAGGAACAGGGCGAAGTCGAAGATGCCGCCGGAGACGCGCTTGCCGTCCACCAGCACGTGCTTTTCATCCAGGTGCCAGCCGCGCGGACGCACCACCAGGGTCGCGATTTTGTCCTTGAGCTTGTAGGTCTTGCCGTTCTGTTCGAGCGAGATGATGCGGCGCACGGCGTCGCGCATGTTGATCTGGCCGCTGATCTGGTTGTCCCAGTTCGGCGTGTTCGAGTCTTCAAAGTCGGTCATGTAGCTGTCGGCGCCGGAATTGAGGGCGTTGATGACCATTTTGCGCTCAACGGGACCGGTGATTTCCACGCGGCGGCACTGCAGCGCTTCCGGAATGGGGGCGATCTTCCAGTCACCGGCGCGGATGTGCGCCGTTTCGGCCAGGAAGTCGGGGCGCTCGCCGGCGTCCAGGCGCTTGGCACGGGCCACGCGGGCCGCGAGCAATTCCTGGCGGCGCGGCTCGAAGGCGCGCGAGAGCCGGGCCACCAGGGCCAGCGCTTCGGGCGTAAGAATGTGTTCGTAACCGGGCTTGATCTCGGCCGTGATTTCCATACCGGCTGGGGTGGCAAGTGTCATAGGTACTCCTGTAGAAGATGAAAGGGGGATGGCATTGGCGATTCGGATGAGTTCCAGTATATTCACTTACTGGTAGCTAAACGAGACAAATAATATATTCATCTGTGCGTTTTTGTCACAGATCGCCGGAGAGAGCATGGGGCAGTTCCGTCAAATATCGACCTTTGTCGAAGTCATCAACCGCGGCAGCCTGTCCGCCGCGGCCCGCGCAGAAGGCATTGCGCCGGCCATGATCGGGCGCCGCCTGGACGCGCTCGAGGCGCGCCTGGGCGTCAAGCTGGTGCAGCGTACCACGCGCAAGCTGGTACTGACCGATGAGGGCGCGGCCTTTCTGGAGGATTGCCAGCGCATCCTGGCAGAGCTGGAAGAGGCCGAATCGGCCGTCGCAGAACGCAGCGCCCGCGCCACCGGCCACCTGCTGGTATCGGCGCCGGCCGGCTTTGGGCGCCAGCACGTGGCGCCCCTCTTGCCCTCCTTCCTGGCCGAGCACCGTGACGTGACGGTCAACCTCAATCTCAACGACCGCCTGGTCGATGTGGTCGGTGAAGGCATTGACGTGGCGATCCGCATCGCCACCCTGTCCGACTCTTCGCTGGTGGGCATGAAGCTGGCCGACAACCAGCGCGTGCTGGTGGCCACCCCCGGCTATCTCAAGCGCCACGGCACGCCGCGCACCCTGGCCGACCTGGCGCGCCACAATTGCCTGGCCATCAGCAGCGAAGGCAGCCAGCGCGGCTGGACCTTCCGCGAAAACGGCAAGGTGGTGACATTGAAAGTGGCGGGGAATATGACCTGCAACGATGGGGCCGTGCTGCACGACTGGGCGCTGGCCGGCAAGGGCATCGCATGGCGGTCCATGTGGGAAGTGCACGCCGAGATTGATGACGGGCGATTGAAAACGGTACTGGAACAGTATTGCGCACCGGGCAGCGATATCTATGCCGTATTTGCCCAACGCCGCCATTTACCGCTGCGCATCCGCGCCTTTGTCGATTTCCTGCGCCATTCTTATGCGCAGCCCGGTTACTGGCGCAAGGCGCGCTAGCAGCAGCCATTCAAATACGACAGGCAAAAAAAAATCCCCGGAAACCGAGGATTTTCTTGTCGTTGTTCAGCTAATTACAGCGGCTGAATGTTCGAAGCTTGCTTACCCTTTGGGCCAGCGGTGACTTCGAAAGATACGCGCTGGTTCTCTTGCAGCGACTTGAAGCCTGCCGACTGGATAGCCGAGAAGTGAGCGAACAGATCTTCGCCGCCTTCGTCAGGGGTGATGAAGCCGAAGCCCTTCGAGTCATTGAACCATTTTACGATGCCAGTTGCCATTACAATTTCCTATTTCAGTTAGTTGGGCTTTCACCCGTTTTAGATCGTTTGAAGAAGCAAGAAAGAAATGACAGACAGACTGCACTACTACCTCGAATCCAACGATCCCGCATTATACCCAATAAATCAAAAAAATCACGTTCTCTGCAAAATAAACCTGAAGGCATTCGTAATAGTTCAGATACTCAACTTTCACGAAGCCCGATTGCAGCGGCAGTACGATGAATATAGGGCATGGATGCTGCGGAAGTTTGCGCTAAATCAAACGATCCTCGCACCAGTGTTTGCATTAACGCATAAGCAAGGGATCGATGGCGCACTATTGCGCCGGCGGTGACCCGGCGCCGTCCTCGGCTTTCGGGTCGATCTCGGCCCATGCGATGTAGGCGTCAAGCGAAGCGAGCCAGTCGTCCCAGTCGCGCGGCGCCACCGCGTCAAACGCCGTCAGCACGCGCAGGCGCTGCTCGAGCGCGCGGGCCTGCTGGCCAAAGCTGCGAAAGCCGAACGTGGCAGCCGATCCGGCGATGGTATGCAGCGTTTCCTGCAGCGCGGTGACGCTGGTCCGGTCCGGTGCCTGCGGATTGATCGCGGCGCGCTGCGCGCGCAGGCGCTGCAGCGTCGCCGGCACGCCGGCGGCAAACTTGTCATTCAAGGCGCGCAGGCGCGCGAAGAATTCCTGGTCGATCGGCGCTGCCATGCCTTTACTTGGTCCCGAAAATGCGGTCGCCCGCGTCGCCCAGGCCCGGCACGATATAAGCGTGGTCGTTCAGGTGCGAATCGAGCGAGGCCACATACAGCTTCACGCCAGGGTGGGCATCCTGGAATACCTGCACGCCTTCGGGCGCCGTCACCAGGGCCAGGAAGATGATCTGGTCGTCGGACACGCCGCGCTTTTTCAGCACATCCACCGCATGCACCGCGGAGTTACCGGTGGCGACCATGGGGTCGCACAGGATGAAGATGCGGTCGGCCGTATCAGGCAGGCGCACCAGGTACTCCACCGGCTTGTGCGTTTCAGGATCGCGGAATACGCCCACATGGCCCACGCGGGCCGACGGCACCAGTTCCAGCAGGCCGTCGCTCATGCCGATACCGGCGCGCAGGATCGGCACGATGGCCAGCTTCTTGCCGGCGATGACGGGCGCGTCGATGGTCTCGAGCGGGGTCTCGATCTTGCGCGTGGTGAGCGGCAGGTCGCGCGTGATCTCGTAACCCATGAGCAGCGTGATTTCCTTGAGCAGTTCGCGGAAGGTGCGCGTGGAGGTGTCGCGCTCGCGCATGTGGCTCAGCTTATGCTGGATCAGCGGGTGGTCGAGGATGAACAGATTGGGAAAGCGTGGATCTTGTTTCATGGTGTGGTCTTGTTCCTTATGGGGCCTGGCGCCATTATCCCAGCGCCTGACAGGTTTGTGCGCATTTTGACAAATATAGTTGCTATATCGGCGTAGGCAGCGATGCCGGCAGTGATACAGGCAGCGCCCGCGCCAGGATCGCGCCGCAGTCCACGCCGTCGGGCAAGCGTCCAAACGCGCCGCCGGCATCGCGCGCGATGCGCGAGGCGACAAAGGCCTCGCTCACATAGCCTGGCGCATGGCGCAGCAGCAGGGCTGCCTGCACCGCCACCACGATACGCTCGGCCAGCCGCCGCGCCCCGTATTCGTCGCCCTGGGGATGATCGAGGTCGGCCAGGAGCGCCTCGCGGAAGGCATTGAAAGGGGCGTTGTCATTGCCGGCCAGGGCCAGTTCGCCCGCCAGTGCCGCGCGCGCGGCCGGTGTCTTGCCGAAGGCGCGCAGCAGGTCCAGGCACATCACATTGCCCGACCCCTCCCAGATGGAGTTGACCGGCAGTTCCCGGTACAGGCGAGCCAGCGGGCCGTCTTCCACATAGCCATTGCCGCCCATGACTTCCATCGCCTCGGCGCCAAAGGCGGGGCCGCGCTTGCACACCCAGTACTTGCCGGCCGGCGTCAGGATGCGTCCCAGCAGCGCCTGGGCCGGATCATGGAGCTGGTCGAAGCAGCGCGCCAGGCGCAGGGCGAACACGGTGGCCGCCTCCGATTCGAGCGCCAGGTCGGCCAGCACATTCTGCATCAAAGGCTGCTCGGCCAGTGTGCGCCCGAAGACGGCGCGCCCGCGTGCGTGATGCAGCGCATGGGTGAGCGCGGCGCGCATGATGCCGGCGCTGCCCACCACGCAGTCGAGGCGCGTATAGCCGCCCATTTCCAGGATGGTCGGAATGCCGCGCCCCGCCTTGCCGACCAGGTAGCCGGTGGCGCCGGCAAACTCCACCTCGGACGACGCGTTTGAGCGGTTACCCAGCTTGTCCTTGAGGCGCTGTACGCGGATCGCGTTGCGGCTGCCGTCGTCCAGAAAGCGCGGCACGAAAAAACACGACAGACCGGCGCTGCCTTCGGCCTCGGTCTGCGCCAGCACCAGGTGGGCGTCGGACTGCGGCGCCGAGAAAAACCACTTGTGCCCCACCAGGCGCCAGCTGCCGTCGGCCAGTTCCTCGGCACGCGTGGTGTTGGCACGCACGTCGGTGCCGCCCTGCTTTTCCGTCATGCCCATGCCGATCAGGGCGCCGTGCTTCTGCGCCACGGGCAGCGAGCGCGGGTCGTAGCGGCGCGAGAGAATCTTGGGCAGCCACTTGTCGGCCAGCGCGCCGCCGGCCTGGCGCAGCGCCGGCACGCAGGCGTAGGTCATCGTGACCGGACACTGGGCCCCGTTTTCCACTTGCGCGAACAGCAGGTACTGGGCCGCGCGGGCCACCTGGGCACCCGCTTCGCCGCCATCCCATGGCGAGGCGTGGGCGCCGTTCTCGATCATCAGCGTCATGAGCGCATGCCAGGCCGGGTGAAACTCCACTTCATCGACGCGCCGTCCGCTGCGGTCGAAGGTATGCAGGCGCGGAGCGTTGATGTTGGCCTGGCGGCCCAGGTCCAGCACCTCGGCGCGGCCGAGCTGCGCGCCCAGCGCATGCAGGCGTGCTTCGGCACTGCCGCCACCCTGGTGCTGCAAGGCTTCCTGCAGCGCGGTATCGGCGGCGAACAGGTTGACATTCTCGAACGGCGCTGCCTGGTTCAGGACTTCATGGGTATCAAATGGGTGCATCTGGCTCTCCGTAGGGACTGCGAAGCAGGCTAGCGCAAAGCCATGGCGGTGGCAAGTATTGACAAAAAATGATGCATGCCGGCGCTGCTTGTCTGACCTTGATCAAGGAAGCTGCAGTCATTGCCGCATGGCGCCGTTTTTCATGCGATTCGGCATTTTTTGATGCTACATTTCTTGCCTTTCCTGTCGCTAACAGCTGACCCATCTGATGATGCAATCGCATACACGAGGAAAGTGAACCATGAATAGCGCAAGCGGCCCGTCCGGCCAGCACAGCTTACCGAACGCCTTCGAGCAAGTGATGGATGCGGCCGGCGACATTGCGCTGCGCCTTGACGCCAGCGGCACGGTGGCTTATGCCAGCGCGCGCAGCCGGCGCGCACTGGACCTGGCGCCCGGCATGTCGCTGCTGGCGCTGGCCCATGACGACGACCAGGCGCGCCTGCGCGCCGCGCTGCAGGCGTGTGCAACCGGCCACGCCAACGCGCCGACACTCATGCCGGCGCACCTGCACGCCCTTGGCAAGGCCACCTGCTACGAGCTGCGCCTCTCGCGCCTGGCCGAGGGCGACGAAGCCCTGCTGCTCATCGGGCGCGACATCAGTACCCAGAACGCGACCGAGCAGCGCCTGCGCCACCAGGCCACGCACGACGCCCTCACCGGCCTGCCCAACCGCCTGCTGCTGTCCGACCGCATCCGCATGGCGCTGGCGCGCTCGCGCCGCCTGGCCGAAGGCTTTGCCGTGGTCAGCATCGGGCTCGATGGCTTCAGGAAGGTCAACGATGGCCTGGGGCACACGGCCGGCGACGCGGTACTGCGCCAGGCCGCGGCCAGGCTGCGCAAGACGCTGCGCGACAGCGACACCTTAGCGCGCGCAGGCGGCGATGAATTCATCGCCCTGCTCCCTGCCACCCACAGCGAAGCGCAGGTCAAGCTGGTGACGGGCCGCCTGCTGGCGGCGCTGCAGCCTGCGTTCGAAGCGGAAAACCATGCCGTCTACATCGGCGCCTCGGTGGGCGTGGCACTCTACCCGGAGCACGCCGAAGACGAGGCGCGCCTGATCGCGCTGGCCGACGCCGCCATGGCCATGGCCAAGCAAGCCGGCAAGGCGCGCTGCGTGGTCTACAGCGCCCCTTGCGGTCCGGACGCGGAGCACGACATCTCGCTGGAAGCTGCCATGTTCAGTGCCGTACGCGAGGGTGAATTCATGTTGTTCTATCAGCCCATCGTTGACGCCTCCACGCGTGAAATCCAGGGCTTTGAAACCCTGATGCGCTGGAAGCATCCCACGCTCGGCCTGGTTCCGCCTGCCCGTTTCATTCCCATTGCCGAGACCAATGGCCTGATCAACCTGCTCGGCGCGTGGGCGCTGCGCTCGGCCTGCATGCAGCTCAAGCAATTCGAGGCAGCCTGCGGTCGCAAGCTGTACATGTCGGTCAATATCAGCCCGCGCCAGTTCCGCAGCGACCACTTCCTCAAGGTGCTCGACGAGGCGCTCGCGTTTTCCGGCGTCGACGGCCGCCAGCTGGTGCTGGAAATCACCGAAGGCACGCTGATGCTGGACCCGGCCCATGCCGAGGCGGTGCTGGTCAAGATGGCCGAGCGCGGCGCGCGGATTGCCATCGACGACTTCGGGACCGGCTACTCCTCGCTCGCCTACCTCAAGCGCTTCCCGATTTCCGTGCTCAAGGTGGACCGCGCCTTTGTCAAGGACTTGCCCGCGTCATGCAAGGATGGCGCCATCTGCAGCGCGGTGCTGGACCTGGCGCGCCACCTCGAACTGTCGGTGGTGGCCGAAGGCGTCGAAACGGAGGACCAGCTGCGCTTCCTCGACCGCCAGGGCTGCCACTACGTGCAGGGCTACCTGACCGGCCGCCCGATGCCGGCGCACGTGGCGCTGGCTGCACTGACCGACACCTACAACGAACTGCGCACAGGCCTGGCATGAACTCCAACACACTATCTCCCGTCCAAGCCCGGGCGGCGGCAGGCGCCACCCTCACCTTGTTATGGGAGCGCATCGGCCAGCACGGCGACATGCCCGGTTTCACGCGCGCCATCGGCGCCATCCTGTGCGCCATGCGCGGCGAAGACGATGCGCAATTCAACATGACGCGCACCGTGCTGTCCGATCCCGTCCTCACGCACAAGGTGCTGCGCCTGGCCAACAGCGGCATGTACGCAGCCTTCGGCCAGCGCGTGAGCACCGTCTCGCGCGCGGTACTGGTACTGGGCGCGGACGCCATCGGTCACCTGGCGCTGGGCCTGAAGGCAATCGAAGACGTGGCGGGATCGGCCAGCAGCGCCGTCAGTGCCCATGCGGAGATGGAAAAGGCGGTCCTGTCGGGCGTGGTGGCGCGCCAGATCGCCGACGCCGGGCTCCGGGGCGACGGCGAAGAAGCCGTGGTGTGCGCCATGCTCCATTCGCTTGGCCGCATGACCGTGACCTACTATCTTCCTGAGCGCTGGGCGGCCATGCAGGCGCATGCCGGCCAGGGTCTGGAAGAACAGGCCGCTCCCGCCGTGCTGGGGTTGACCCTGGAAGATGTCGGGCAGGCGACCGCCCAGCGGTGGGGGCTGCCACGCCGGCTGGTCGAGAGCATGCGCGCCAGCGGTCCGCGCAGCGCAGGCCAGACGGGAGCCGACGGTGACTGGCTGGCCACGGTGGCCACCCTTGCCTCGCGCTGCGCCGCCGCGCTCTGGCATGATGATGACCGGTCGCGCGCCACGCTGCGCGCGCTGGCGCACAGCTTCGGCCCCGTGCTGGGCCTGCAGCCCGGCCAGATCATGGGGGCCGTGGACCTGGCGCGCGGCGCCGCCGCAGCCCAGCTGTCCCTGGCGCCGCTTGCCAAAGACGTGGCCGTGGCGCCCGTGCCAACCGTGCGGGCGGCGCTCGCGCGCCGGATTGCCGATGGCGTGGCCGACATGCGCCAGGCCGGGGGCAGCGCCCGCCCCGGCCAGATGGTGGCGATGGCGCTTGAGACAATTTACCAGGGCCTGGGCTTCACGCGCGCGGTGGCCTTCCGGCGCCACCGCCAGGATGCGCGCTACGTGGCCAGCATGGGCCTGGGGGAAGACATCAGCGCGCGCCTGCCAGCGCTGCACTTCGATGACAGTTACCTGCCCGACGTGTTTCATGCGGCGCTGGCGAGCGACCGCGTGATCTTCATCGCCAATGCGTGCGAGCCGCAGTTCCGGCGCAGGCTGCCGGCGTGGTGGAGCGCGTCATTGGGGCAGGCGCGCAGCTTCGTGATTTTGCCGCTGTGCAGGAATGGCCAGCCTGTGGGATTCCTGTACGGCGACTGGGTGCCGGACCTGCCGCAGCCTCAGCTGGACCAGCAACAGTTCGCCGCGCTCAACGAGCTGCGCGCCATGGTGGTGGCATCGATCGCGGGACGCCGCGCGTGAGCGGAGGTTGGAGGTGCAGTGGAACGGTTATGCTCAGCTGAACATAAACGTTCTTATGGAAAGCATATTGTTATGCGGAGTAAACGGACTTGGGACGACGGCGACGCCTGTTTTGCCTGGTTCCTATCCACCACCCCGCTCTGGTTCTCTTCACATAACGCCGCAGTCCTTCAGGACAAACCTGCAAGGAGAGCACATGCTTACTTCCTCTTCAAATCCGCGTCGACCATTGCGCGGTGTCGGGGAGTGCCGGCCCACATCTTGATCGGTTCGTCGATTGGCTGGTCGATTGGCTGGTCGATCAAGGCTACCGACGTGCTTCCATAAGGCGTCATGTTCGCGAGGTGGTCAACTTCGCCGCGTGGGCGGAATCCGTCGGACTTGGCACTGCACCGCTGCACCATGACGCGCTGACGCAACTACACGACCATCCCACGACGCGCGGTCGACAGCGCGACCCACGCGGCAACCGCCCCATACCAATCAAAGCGCCTGCGTTTGTGTGCATTTCCTGGAAGCAGTTGGCGCCGTCGAGCCGAAGGACCTTGTCCAAGCGGACGAGGAGACAGCCTTGTTTGTCGAATTTCACGATTGGATGCCCCCCATCGCGGCACCCGCAGCATCACGCTGGCCAGCTACCGCCGTCCAGTGGAGAATCTACTTCGAACGCTGGGGCGGCCGGACACCTATTGGTCAAAGCGCCTGCGCGAATTCTTTCCCAAGTCAATCCGACCCAGCCGGCGAAGTCCAAAAATCTGGCTACAGCCATGCGGATGGCGTTTGGAACGTCATTGTTCAAGCCTGCTGCCTGTCATACCCAAACCAGCCGTCACTGCGGCGAGAAACAAGCTTGGGATGCCCAAGGCTACCGAATGTCTCAACGCCCTTGCCGGCCTGATGGCTGCGCGCCGCCTGAGGTCTTATCAAACTTGAGGCCAAGTACCCGGATATTGTCGGCGCTCAAGCCAGTGACGCGACCGGTCTTGTCGCGCATAAACCGGATCAGCTCCGTGCCAGCGCGAAAGCCATCCTGAAACACTGGAATCATCGGCGTATCGGCTGCGCGAACAGTCTGAATCGCCAGTTCGCCATCCTTGAGCACGACGGTCCAGGTAGCGCCAATTTCCTGGCTTGTATAAGTCCCGAGGTATGCCTGGCGTTCGACATCACGCGACGAGACCGGCACCACTTTGGTGAACTCGGAAGGCTCGCCATTGACGGGATGAAAACGCATCTGCTTACCCGGGACCGGGAAGCTGAGAAACGCCGAGCTGCCTTCCACGTCAAAGCCACGCTCGTTCGAGGACAGTTCACTGCGGCTTTTTTCGTTTCTGACGTACCAGAGCTTGCCGTCGGAGATCTCGATGCGGCGGATAGACTGATCAAACCGCTCAACGTACGTTCCGGCGATACGGGCCGTGTCCGGTCTATTGGCTCCCGCAGAAATCGCCGCAGTGCGAGTCGCGACCGCTGGACGCTGGGTGAAGTCGAGCTTATCGGCCAAGTACAGGTGGCTCACTCTACGCGCCAGGTTATCGACCCCGTTATAGCTGTTATTGCAAAGCACTGCGACCGAAAAGTGCAAATCGGGCAGGCGTAGCAGCTGCGACGCATAGCCGGCAGTGTTGCCGCCGTGATGGATCAGCGTCTGCCCGCCGAATCGGTCGACAAACAGGCCCTGCGCGTAATTGAGCTCAACGCCATCCCGGCGCCTTGATTTTTTTTGCATCTGCGTGAACACACTGGTATTGCCGACAACCGGTACATAAAAATTGCGATCCCACTTCGCTAGGTCGCCGATCGTGCTCAGGACGCGCGACTCGCCCACGTGCTCCCAGTTATTCATTGAAAGGGAAAAACCTTCGCTGGCTGACTTCTTATAAGCGCTAGCGAGATGCGGCACGATCTCATCGAAGTGTTCACCGATACGCGTCTGATGCATTCCCACCGGAGCAAAAATGCGCTCTTTCATAAATTCACCGAAAGGGCGCTGACTCACCTTCGCGACGATACGCGCCAAGAGAAAATAGTTCGTATTGCTGTACATGAAGTGTGTGCCAGGGGCGAAATTCAGCGCCTTTTGCTTTGAAATGAGGGCCATCCCCTCATCCGCAGAACGGTAGTCGCTTTCCAGGATGCCTGTTCCCATTGTCATGAGGACGGTATTGTCACGCAAGCCGCTGGTGTGCTGCAGCAAGTCACGTACGGTGATGACTTGGACATAGGCCGGAATCTCGGGAAGCCAAGTCCGTACGTCATCGTCCAGACTGAGTTTTCCTTCGCTCACTAACAGCAAAACTGCCGCCGCGGTAAACTGTTTGGAAGTGGAGCCGATGTTAAACACTGTCTGTTGCGGGTCGATCGGTACGTCGTGTTCCAAGTTGGCCAGACCGTATCCTTTCTCGTAGATCAGCTTACCGTCGCGGATGACACCGACCGCGCAACCCGGGGCGCCCGGCTTTGCAAACTCAGCAAAGATTTGGTCGACGCCCTGTTGCAGCGCTAATGAGTCAGAGCTGGCGTTGGCAAGAGAAGCGAAGCCGTACAGGAAAGCTGCGATTGTTACTTGAGTGCGAGATGTGGGCATGTAAGGAATTCAGACGTGATGACGTACTGGAGGCAATGAAGGCGGCGTAAAACGACAAACCGTTCACCGAAACTGGAAGAGCGTGACCATTATAACAATAGTTGGCGTTGGAGGAATGCCAGACTAAGCCCATCGACGGTCGCCCGCTCATCGTGCCACCCCTGCTGTAGACCGGCAACGCGATCGTGGCCGCCTGGTTTAAGCCGGTTAATCAAAAGATAGAACGCCGCTCAGGAACGGCTTACATGTCCGCTTGGGGCGTAACCGGTCATCCCCAAGTTGCTGACGCTGCCGATGCCGCCGGGGGGCGCTAGTGAAATATTATGAAAAGCAAAATTAGCTTGTGGCCCGCTACGTACGGCGTTTTAGACGGCAGCTTTCCATAAGCATCTGCTTTTCATAAGAACGGTTATGCTCAGCTGAACATAACCGTTCCACTGCACCTCAGCCCCCTGAACTGCCAGCAATCGCGGACGCTTGCGCCCCCCCGGCGCCGCTCGATTGGCGAATCCTGGCCACATCGGACTCCGAGATGCCAAGCGAGAGGAGAAATGTCCTGTGGGCGTCAGGATTCTGGCGCTCGAACACGGCGTGCCAGCGGTGCATGGCCGCGTCGTTCAGGCTGGTGGTGCTGAGGAGCTCGTCAATTGTTTCCGGCTCGAGGGCGGCATCGGCACTCTGCAGGCGCAGCAGTGCGTCGCGCTGCTCCTTGAGGAGCCGGATCGTATGATTGATGTCGCTGATGCGGCGCGCGATCTGTTCCGGCTCGCTGGCACCGGCCATGAGGGCACGGATCGCGTCCAGCGTGAGGCCGGTGGCGCGATAGTAGGCGATCTGGCGCACGCGCGCCAGCTCCCGCCCGCTGTACAGGCGGTAGCCGGCGTCACTGCGCCCGGCCGGTGCCAGCAGGCCGACCTGCTCGTAATATTGAATGGTGGTGCGGGGCAGGCCCGCTTCACTGGCCAGCTGGCCAACCGTCATCATGCCGCCCATGGCATCCTCCTGTTTTCCCATATCATAAGCCTGTTTTACCCTGCCGGCGGAAAGAATAGCTGGCCGCCGCCGCGCCCGCGACGCACAGCCCGGCCGCCACATAAAACATGGGCTGCGGCCCGATGCTGTCCCAGCAGGCAGTGAGCAGCAGGCCGCCCACACTGCAGCCAATCCCGTACCCCACACTCATGTACAGCGCCTGCCCGCTGGCCTGCAGCGGCCCGGCAAACCAGCGCTGCATGGCGATCACGGTCGCGCTGTGATGCGCGGCGAAGGTGGAGGCATGCAGCAGCTGGGCCATGACCAGGATCCACAGCACGCCCGGGAAAGCGCCGGTGATGACAAAGCGCAGGGCGGCCAGGGCAAAGGCACTGAGCATGAGCCGCCTGGCTCCGAAGCGGGCAAAGAACGGTGCCTGAAAGTAGAAGAACAGGACCTCGGCCACCACGCCGAGCGCCCACATGGCGCCGATGACGACCTTGCTGTAGCCGGCGCGCTCCAGGTACAGCGAATAGAAGGCGTACAGCGCCATGTGGGCGCCGCACATGAGGGCGGACGACAGGAAGAAGCTGGCCACTTCCGGCTTTTTCAGCACGCTCCACAGGGGCGGCTTTTCGTGCATGGCGTGCAGCGGCGCCCCGTCCCTGATCGGCAGGCTGGCCGCCACCACGGCCAGCAGCAGGAAGCAGCAAAACCCGAGCAGCGCCTGCACCCCGAACCACTCGAAGAAGTAGCCGGCACCGACGACGGCGGCCACAAAGCCGAGCGAACCCCACAGGCGCATCTTGCCGTAGCCGGACAGGTCGCCCCGCATTTCGGCCAGCATCAACGCTTCCATGAGCGGACTTTGGGCGCTGGTAAACAGGTTCACCAGCAGCATGATGGCGACCAGCTGAAAATAGGTATCGGCGAAATACAGCAGTGCGAACGACAGCAGTGCCCCGCATGCGGTCAGGCGCAGCGTGCCGGCGCGCCGGCCGTTGCGGTCGGCCAGCCAGCCCCACAGGTTGGGGCCGACAATGCGCATCACGGGAATGAGCGACATCAGCACCCCGATCTGGGGCACCGTCATGCCACGCGCGGCAAAGTACAGGGTGGCGTAGGTGCCGAAGGTGCCGGCGTAGGCGTAATAGGCGAACAGGAACAGCGAAAAATTGAACGCCTGCCTGGGCATGGCTCGCCCGCGTTACGCGATGGCGGGGGTGCTTACCTTGACGTCGCCGCACTGGGCGCGGTGCATGAGCGCATGGTCCATGATGACCAGGGCCAGCATGGCCTCGGCAATCGGGGTGGCGCGGATGCCCACGCAGGGGTCGTGGCGGCCAAAGGTTTCGACCGAGACCGGTTCGCCGGCCTTGTTGATCGACTGGCGCGGGGTGCGGATGGACGAAGTCGGCTTGATGGCGATCGATACCGTAATGTCCTGGCCGGTTGAAATGCCGCCCAGCACGCCGCCGGCATTGTTGCCGATGAAGCCGCCTGGCGTGAGCTGGTCGCCATGCTCGGAACCGCGCTGCGCCACCGAGGCAAAGCCGGCGCCGATTTCCACGCCCTTGACGGCATTGATGCCCATCATGGCGTACGCAATGTCGGCGTCGAGTTTGTCGTAAATGGGCTGGCCCAGGCCCACCGGGACATGCTGGGCCACCACGTCGATGCGCGCGCCGATGGAGTCACCGTCGCGCCGCAGCGCATCCATTGCCTCTTCCATGTGGGTGATCAGGGCGCTGTCGGCGCTGGCGGCAAAGAACGGATTGGCATGGACGTGGTCAAACGACTGGAACGGCACGGCGATCTCGCCCAGCTGGCTCATGCAACCCTTGAATACGGTGCCATATTGCTCGAACAACCACTTCTTGGCCACGGCCGCCGCACCCACCACCGGCGCCGTCAGGCGCGCCGAAGAGCGCCCTCCCCCGCGCGGGTCGCGCACGCCGTACTTGTGCCAGTAAGTGTAGTCGGCGTGGCCGGGACGGAAGCTTTCCACGATATTGCCGTAATCCTTGCTGCGCTGGTCCTGGTTGCGAATGAGCAGCATGATGGGCGTGCCGGTTGTCTTGCCTTCGTACACGCCGGACAGGATTTCGACCGTGTCCGCTTCCTGGCGCTGGGTTACGTGGCGCGAGGTGCCGGGTTTGCGGCGGTCCAGGTCCGGCTGGATGTCCGCTTCCGACAATGCCAGGCCCGGGGGGCAGCCATCAATAATGCAGCCAATCGCGGGGCCGTGCGACTCGCCAAAGGTGGTAACGGTAAACAGCTTGCCAAATGTATTGCCGGACATGGTAGGGGAAGAAGTGTCGAAAAGTTCATTCTACCAGCGATGGCGCCCGCGCTGTGGCGGCGGTGCCCGCAGAGCGCCGGGCGCAGCCTGGTCCGTATATAACGGGCGACAGCTTTTGTCCAGTGCCCTTGCCATCCCTGGTTTTTCTCATCGTTAACTCGCGCAGGACGCTGATTTCGTGGCATGCTAGCAAAAAGCGCATTTCTGGAGAAGCAAGCCCATGCCCCCATCGAGCACGCCCCTGGACCGTGCCAAGGACGATCACGACAACCTGGAATTTCTGGAAGAGCACCCGGCGTCGCTGGACGCTGACGGCATGCCCGGCGTGTGGCGGGTGATGATCATCGACGACGACGAAGATGTGCATTCCACCACCACCTTCGCGCTTGGCAACCTGGACATGCAAAACCGTCCGCTGGAATTCGTGCACGCCTATTCTGCGGCCCAGGCGCGCGAACTGCTGCGTACCGAGCCCGACATTGCCGTCATCCTGCTCGACGTGGTCATGGAACAGGACGACGCCGGCCTGCACCTGGTGCGCTACATCCGCGAAACGCTCAAGCTGGCCGACGTGCGCATCATCCTGCGCACCGGCCAGCCCGGCTACGCCCCGGAAATCGACGCCATCCGCGACTTCGACATCAACGATTACAAGACCAAGTCCGAGCTCACCCGCATCAAGCTGTACACCACGGTGACCTCGGCCATCCGTTCCTACGAACAGATCCGCGCCATCAGCAGCAGCCGCCGCGGCCTGGACCAGATCGTGCGCGCCAGTACCGAGCTGATGTCCCTGCATGGGGTACAGAATTTCGCGGCCGGGGTGCTGACCCAGGCCGCCGAGATCCTGCAAATGCCGGCCAACGGGGTCCTGGTGGTGCAGGAAGACGCTGCCGCCCACAAGGAACTGTCGATCATGGCCACGGCCGGGGCTGCCCGGCGCCTGGGCAATGGGCGCCTGACCGCGCGCGAAGACGTGCAGATCCACGCCATCATCACGCGCACCCTGGCCCAGCGGCGCAACATCTACGAACAGCATGTCGTGAGCCTGTATTTCGCGGGCAAGTCGGCCCGCGATTTCGTTGCCTGCCTGACCCTCACACGCTCCCTGAGCGATATCGACCGGCGCCTGCTTGACGTGTTTGCGGCCAATGTCTCGGTCGGCCTGGACAATGTGGAACTGGTCAGCCACCTGCATAACGCCGCCTTTTACGACCAGCTCTCCAAGCTGCCCAACCGCACCCGGCTGGTCGAGATCCTCGACGCCACCCTGGCCGGCCCGGCGCGCGACGACACCACCCTGTCGCTGGTGGACCTGGACCATTTTGCCGAAACCAATGACGCCCTGGGCCACCAGTTTGGCGACACGCTGCTGGTCGCGGTGGCCGCGCGCCTGCAGGCATGCCTGGGCAAGCAGCTGACGGTGGCGCGCATCGGCGGCGACATCTTTGCCGTGCTGGGCGAAGCCGATGCGGTCAATCCGGCGCGCATCCTGGCCCAGTTTGAAACCCCGTTTTCCATCGAGGGCCAGGATGTGCGCCTCTCCGCCACGCTGGGCCTGGTACGCCTGGGCGAACATGACGGCAGCGGGGCAGACGCCCTCAAGGATGCCGATATTGCCTTGAAGCGCGCCAAGACCCAGCAGCGCGCCGGCCACTTTTATTTTTCGCGCAGCATGGGCGTGGAAATCCGCGAGCGCGTGCGCCTCATGCATGCACTGCGCACGGGCTTTGCCAGCGGCGAACTGTTCGTCGTGTACCAGCCACAGATCGACCTGGCCACCCGCCGCCCGGTGGGGGCCGAAGCCCTGCTGCGCTGGCGCATGGCCGATGGCACCTTCATTTCGCCCGACCGCTTCATCCCCATTGCCGAGTATTCGGGCCTGATCATCGATATTGGCGAATGGGTGCTGCGCTCGGCCTGCCAGGAAGTGGTGCGCCTGCGCGAGGCCGGCCACCGCGACTTCACGATGTCGGTCAATGTGTCGCAGGTGCAGTTCCGCCATCCTTTCTTCCTCGATATGCTGCAGGCCGCCCTGCACGACACCAAGGCGCCGCCTGAATTCATCGAACTGGAAATCACCGAATCGATGGCCATGGAAGAGCCCGATCTGCTGATCAGGATGCTGGCCCAGGTCAAGCATACCGGGGTTTCCATTGCCATTGACGACTTCGGCACCGGCTTTTCTTCCCTGTCCTACCTGCAGCGCCTGCAGGTGGACCGGCTCAAGATCGACCGCGCTTTCGTGACCGAGATCACCGGTTCCGCGCGCGGCAGCAGCATTGCCGAAATGGTCATCCAGCTCGGACGCAACCTGGGCCTGTCGATTGTGGCCGAGGGGGTGGAAGACGAGCGCCAGGCCCAGATCCTGCGTTCACTGGGCTGTCCGCTGGCCCAAGGCTTCCTGTTTGCACGGCCCATGCCCGCACCGGCCCTGTACGAGTGGCTCAGCGCCGATGCCCTGAACCGGGTGGCCTGACCTCGTATTTATGTTGCAGAGCGCCAACGCCCGCGTGCGTACGCGACGGGTTCGGCCGTGTCCCTGCCCTGTTGTGCCTTAAAATCGATACCAGCCCCGGCCATTGCCGGGCCACCTTCGGGACCTTGCATGGGTAGGCACAATATTTCGCGTTTACTGGTACACGCTGCCGTGTGGCTGGCGGCGCTGTGCGCGTGCGCCCCCGCGTTTGCCCTCGACCCCGGCAAGGCCTTTCATCATTACGTGCGCAACACCTGGTCGATCCAGCATGGCTTGCCGCAAATTTCCGCCTCCGCCATCGTGCAAGATCATCAGGGCTACATCTGGGTGGCAACCCAGGCTGGCCTGGCGCGCTTCGATGGCGTGAAATTTACTAATTACGTGCCCGAAACCCACCCGGGCCTGACCGGCCTGTGGGTCCGCACGCTGCTGGTGGACGGCCAGGGGCGCCTGTGGATCGGCACATACAAGGGCTTGTCGCTGTATCAAAATGGCAGCTTCAGCGCCATTCCCACGGCCGACGGCGTGAAGTTTCCCACGGTCGACATCAATGCCATCCTGGAAGACCGGGGTGGCATTGTGGCGGCCACCACCGACGGCCTGTTCGACCTGGTCGACGGCAAACTGGTGCACCGGGCCGGCAGCCCCGCACCGGCCACGAGCGTGATGCGCAATGGCGCCGGTCTATGGATCGGCACGCTGGGCGCGGTGCACCGCCAGCAAGGCGCAGTCAACCAGGCCTTGCCCCTGCCGCAGGGCATGCAGACCGGCGTGGTGACGCGCCTGGCCGACGCCCACGGCAAGGTCTGGGCCGGTACCAGCCTGGGCTTGATGGTCTTAAACGAAGGCCAATGGGAGCACGCCACCGACAGTCCCGTCCTGCGCACCTCGCCCATCACCATGCTGTACGAAGACAGCAACCGTACGCTGTGGGTGGCCAGCAATGCCGGCCTTGGCCGCCTGCGCGACGGCGTGCTGACCGAAGTGATCCCGGAAAAGCATCCCGCCGGCATCAAGGGCATCATTTCCGCGTTTGAAGACCGCGAGCGCAACCTGTGGATGGGCAGCCAGTGGCAGGGCCTGATCCGCCTGTGGAATGGCTCCACCCGCCGCCTGTCCACCACCGAAGGCTTGAACGATCCCATCGTGTGGTCCGTCGCACGGGGCCCCGACGGGCGTACCTGGGTGGGCACCAATGACGGCTTGTCCGTATTTGCCGGCGGCCGCTTCACCACCGTCCTGCGGGGCGACCAGCTGCCCCATCCCCATGCCTACAATCTGCTGGCCGACGCCGACCGGATCTGGATCGGGACCCGGCGCGGACTGGTGATCTGGCAGGACGGCAAGGTCGTGGCGCCGCCGGAATACGCGCCCATGGCCTCCAGCCAGATCAACGGCATTGTGCGTGACAGCGACGGCGTGATGTGGTTCCCTACATCCGACGGCCTGTTCAGCCATGACGGCAGCGCCATGAAGCACTACGGCAAGGACGAGGGCTTGAATGACATCCGGGTGCGCCAGATTCGCGAACTGAAGGATGGCCGCTTGCTGGTGGCGACCCAGGATGGCTTGTACGAAAAACAGGGGGAGCGCCTGGTCCAGCTGGGCCTGAACACCGGCTTGCGCGGCAACCTCGATGTGACGGCAATTACCGAACTCAAGGGTGGCGAGATCGTCATCGGCACCCTGAGCGAAGAAATGTTCATGTTCAACGGCAAGCGCTGGACCAGGTTCGGCCGTGCCCAGGGTTTTCCGGCCAACACGCCTTTTTTTCTGACGGAAGACAATGCCGGCTATCTGTGGGCGGCAGGCATCCGTGGCATCACCCGCGCCCCGCTGGCGGAAATGCGCCAGGTCCAGGCCGGCAAAGCCAGCACGGCCTACGCCCAGATGGTGATGAACGAGCGGGGCGACCGCCGCAGCGGCGAACAGGGTTTCTGTTGCAACGGCGCCGGCAATGCGAAGGGCTTCATCGATCCTGCCGGCGTGCTGTGGCTGCCAAGCCGCGATGGCGTGGTCACGGTCGACACGCTGGGCCTGCAGAAAAATGCCACGCCGCCCACTGCCGTGATCGAACGGGTGCGCGTGCTTGACCAGTGGCAGGACGTGCGCGCCGCCCAGGCATACCACCTCGATTCAGAAGCGCGCGACCTGGCGTTTGAATTTACCGCCCTCAGTTTCCAGGACCCCGGCAGCGTGGTACTGCGCTACCGCTTGCTGGGCTACGACAAGGATTGGCGCGAGCTCGACGGCGGCATGCCGCGCGCGGTCAACTATACCAACCTGCCTCCCGGCAGTTACAGTTTCGAGATCAAGGCGAGCAACAATGCCGACGTGTGGAGCACGACCCCGGCCCGGCTCGACTTCACGATCGCGCCCCATTTTTACGAGACGGGGTGGTTCAAGGCCCTGGTGGCGGCCATGCTGGCCGCCCTGGTCTACCTGGGCTACCTGTTGCAGCGGCGCGCCCACGAACGCCAGCGCGCCGAACTGGCGCAGCAGGTGGCCGAACGCACCCAGCAGCTGCACGTGGCCAATCTGGCCCTGGAACTGGCCAGCCAGACCGATCCGTTGACCGGCTTGCACAACCGCCGCTACCTGAGCAACCAGATTCCGGCCGACCTCGCCTTCTACGAGCGCGAAACGCGGCGCGGCAGCGAAGACAATACGCTGCTGTTCGCGCTGGTCGACATCGACCATTTCAAGCGCATCAATGACACTTACGGCCACAAGGCCGGTGACCGGGTGCTGCAGCAAGTGTCGGAAGTGCTGCGGCGCCAGGTCCGGGTGGGCGACTACCTGGTGCGTTGGGGCGGCGAGGAATTCCTGCTGGTGTGCCGGCCCAGCACGGCCCAGTTCGTGCCGGTGCTGGGCGAGCGCATCCGCGAAGCCGTGGCCGGGCATTCATTCGACCTCGGCGACGGCGTGTATGTCTCGCTCACCTGCTCCATTGGCCTGGCCGAAAGCGGCCAGTTCCTGACCGGGCAGTACTCGGTAGGCTGGGAGCAACTGGTGGAACTGGCCGACGCGGCGCTGTACTGGGTCAAGGAAAACGGGCGCAACGGCTGGGCCGCGCTGCGCCCGAATCCGGATGTCAACATTCCGGAACTGATCGAGAAGCTGCACCTGGGGGCGCAGACCATGATCGACACCGGGCGCGTCGTGCTGATGAGTTCGCACGACGGCGCGCCGGGCCAGCAACAGGCGCCCGCGGCGCACGATATTGTCATATAGGACAGGTAAAATTCACCCTCTCATTGCAAATGAGCAACACCTTATCTGTTGCGGTAGTGTAATATCGAGGCTTCGTAGCTGTCCGCAATACTAACCGGTCGCCAGATGCTGGCGCCAAGACGGAGTCGTCGGCGTGTCCTTTACAGATTTTGCAATCATTTTCGCTGTGGCGGCGGCCGCATTTGCCGCCTTTGTCCTGTACCGCCGCGCCAAACGACGCGACGAAGTGGCGCCGCCACGCCAGCACCCCTTAATTGACGAACACAGCCAGATCAATCCCGATACGGTGGCACTGGAAGAACAGTCGCGCCTGGACGCGCTGCGCGTGGCGGCCGATGAACTGGAGCAGGCCGAAACGCGCGCCGCCAACACCACCATCCTGGGACCGGAGACAGCGCTCGACCCGGAAGCGATCTTCCGCGCCGAGGATGAGCGCATCGCCGCCCACCATGCCGCGCGCGAAGCCGAGCGGCTCGAAGCCGAAGCGCGCGCCCGGGAACACGCCGAGGATGACGCGGCCGCCCTGGCCGCTGCTGCCGAGCGCGTGGAGCAGGAACGCCTTGCCGCTGCCGAGCAGGCCATGCGCGAGGCTGAACGTGCCGCCGCGGCCCAGGCCCGCATCGATGCCGAGCGCGCCGCCGCCGAACAGAACAAGCATGTCGACTTCCTGATCGAAGCCGATGACGCTGCCCTGCTGGCCGAAGAGCGCCGCATGGCCGAAGAAGAATCCGCCCGCGCCTACGCGCGCCGGGTAGCCGACGAAGCGCTGGCCCGCATTGAAGCACGCCGCCTCGAGGAGCAGCAGGCACGCTCGAAGGAGGCGCCGGAACAGGCCGGGGAGGCAGCCCCTGAACAAGCACCGCGCCTGACCGCTGCTGAAGAAACGGGCACCGAAGCGGCCGAAGCGGAGGAAGCGGACGAAGCGGCCGACGACGCTGCCGAACGCGCCGCGGCCGAGGCCGCCGAACAGGCGGCCAAGGCCCGCATCGATGCCCTGGAAACGGAGCGCCTGGCAGCCGAACGTGCGGCGCAGGAAGCATTCGAGCTGGCCGAAGCGGAACGTATTGCGGCCGAAAACGCGGCCAGGGCCCATGCCGAACATCTGCTGGCCGTGGAAGCGGCGCGGGTGGAGGCGGAACGGCGCGCCGCCGAAGAAGTGGCGCGCCTGGAAGCGCAGCGTCTGGCCGCCGCCGAAGCGGTCCGGATCGAAACCGAGCGCCTCGCTGCCATCGAAGCGGCGCGGCTGGAAGCCCAGAAGGCCGCCGCCGCCGAAGCGGCGCGCATCCAGGCCGAACGCGAAGCAGCCGAGGAAGCGGCGCGGATTGAAGCGGCCCGGATCGAAGCGGAGGAAACGGCACGCCGCGAAGCCTTGCTGCGCGCGGCCGAAGAAGCGGCGCGCGCTGAAGCACGCCGCCTGGCCGACGAGGAGGCAGCACGCGCCCTGGCAGAGCGCATCGCCGCCGAAGAAGCCATCCGGCGCGAAGATGAACGGGTCGCCGCCGAAGAAGCCGCGCGGGTACTTGCGGCGCGCCTGGCCGCCCAGGAAGCGGCCCGGGTCGAAGCGCGGCGCCTTGCCGACGAGCGGCGCGCGAAAGAAGAAGCCGACCGCCTGGCGGCCAAGGAAGCGGCGCGCGAAGCAGCCGCGCGCGAGGCAGCCAGGGTGGAAGCCGAGCGCAAGGCCGCCGAGGAAGCGGCGCGCCAGAAGGCCGAGCGCATGGCCGCTGCCGAAGCTGCCCATGCGGAAGCGGAACGGGCAGTTGCTGCCGGCAAGGCACGCCAGGAAGCCAAGCGCCTGGCGGCAGAAACGGCGCGCCGGGAAGCCGAACAGGCTGCCGCGGCAAGCGCCCCGGTGGCGGAAGCTGCGCCCGCTGAAGCGCCGGCCGAAGCAGCGCCGGTGCAGGCGCCGGCCGAGGCAGCGCCGGTGGCCGAGGCAGCGCCGGTGGCCGAGGCAGTGCCCGCAACATCGGCGCCGGCTCCCGCCCGGCCCCATGTGCCCAAGGCAGCAGCGGACGCGGTGGTGATGATCGCGGACGACTCCAAGGTAGTGCGCGTCAAGGCCAACCGCCTGCTGGTGAACAACCAGTTCCAGGTGCAGCAGGCCGAAGATGGACTGGACGCGGCCAGGCAGATTGCCGCGCGCATGCCGGACGTGCTCATTACCGACGTTGAAATGCCGGGCATGAACGGCTTCGAGCTGACGCGCCACCTGCGCGAAAGCCCGCTGACGGCGCATATCCCGGTGATCATGATCAGCGCCGAGGAAAGCTACGGTCCCAAGGCAAAAGAGGCTGGCGTCGATATCCTGCTCGGCAAGCCCTACTCCGACGACGTGATGCTGGCCCACATCCAGCGCTTCCTGCGCGAAGGCCGCCCGGCTGCGTGATGCGCCAAGCTGGGCGCCGGCGTCCTATCCGGGCCCAGGCGCCAGGCTGAACAGCGCCTCCACGCTCACCCCGAGCGCGCGCGCCAGCTTCAGGGCCAGCAGGACCGATGGCACCATGTGGCCCATTTCAATGGCGTTGATCGACTTGCGGCTGGTGCCGGCCAGCTGCGCCAGTTCGGCCTGCGTCAGCGAGCGCGCGCAGCGCTGCGCCTTCATGGTCGTGGCCAGGATCTCTTCCACGGCCACCTCAGCGGTCGAGCAGCAGCATTGCGCCCAGGAGGACGGCAAGGCCCACAAACGCGCTGGCGCTGGCCATCAGCAGCACCGGGTACGGCATCGTCACCATCGTCAGCAGCAGCGCCAGGAGCGGCTGGGCGAGCATGACGGCCACCAGCGCATAACGGCAGCCCGTCGCCACGCTTTGCCGGCGCAGTTCGTCGTCATGCAGGCGGCGCATGCCGGCAGCGCGCTCGCTGGCCGAAACGCCTCTGAGCGAAGAACCCACTGCCACCACCGCGATCACGATCGCGACCGGCATCAGCATCATGAGCCGCTGCGTCATGGCGGCGGCCCCGGGATATAGATTAATGGCCAGCGCGCAGGCCGCCAGCGTCGTCACGGCCAGCAAGGCCATCCACAGGCCACGGCGTGAAAACCGGATGAATTGATCGGCCTGGCGTGCGGCCCGCTGGTCGGCGTCACTGGGCATGATGAACAATCGCGTTGATGGATGGAGATCGCAATGTAACATATTGGTTACACTGTGTCACCAATAAGTTACATCACTGCGGATGAATGACGCCGTCGATCACCGTCACCGAATCGCCGCCGATCCATGGTGCGCCGTCGGCGTAGTGCACGCGGATGCGGCCGTCGCAAGCGAGCTTCGTACCCTGGCGCGCGCTGTATCCTTGCGCGCTGCGCGGGCCATCGGGAAAGCCCTGCGCCTGCAGCACGCGCGCAATGCAGGCGTTGGCGCTGCCGGTGACCGGGTCTTCCGTGATGTCGCCCATCTTGGTGAAAATGGCGCGCACTTCGTAATCAGCCGGGCCGCCTTCCGGATGGGCGCCATACATGGCCACGCCCGTCACGCCCACCTGCATCAGGTCGCGCAGGGCCTGCGCATCCGGCTGCACCGCCAGGCAAGCCTCGGCGCTGTCCATGCGCACCACCAGCCAGCTGATGCCCATGGTGGCGATGGTGGCCTCGCCAAATGCTTCGCTTTGCAGCATGCGGGCCAGGGTGGGCCGCATGCTGTCGTGCAGGGCGCGCAGCTCGGCTTCGGGTGAGCGAAATGCCAGCGCGCCCTCGCCGTCAATGGCAAGCTGCACCAGGCCGACACCGCATTCCTGCACCAGGCGGCCCGGCGTTTTCGGTACCAGACCCGCTTCGAGCAGCGCGTGCGCCGTGCCCAGCGTGGGGTGGCCGGCGAAGGGAAATTCGGTCCCGGGCGAGAAAATGCGCACCCGGTAGTCTGCCTCGGGCGCCACAGGCGCGAGTGCAAAGGCGGTTTCAGACAGATTGGTCCAGCGGGCGATGGCGTGCATCTGGGCGTCGGACAGGCCGTCTGCCTCCAGCACCACGGCCAGGGGATTGCCCTTGAAGGGCACGCGCGTGAAGACGTCTACCTGCTTGAAGGGGCGCGTGCCTGGCATGCGTGTCAGTCTTCCTGCACTGTCTCGGCCGGCCAGTCGCGGATGTAAGCCTTGAGCATGCGGTTTTCAAAATTCTGCGCTTCCAGCATGGCGCGCGCCACATCGTAAAACGAGATCACGCCCAGCAGCGTCTTGGCATTCATGACCGGCAGGTAGCGCGCGTGCTTCTCGAGCATCATGCGGCGCACTTCGTTCACTTCGGTGTCCGGCGTGACGGTGATGGGATGGTCGTCCATGTGCTTGCGCACCGTGCCCGCACCCACGGCGCCGTTATTGGCATGCAGGACCTTGATCACTTCGCGGAACGTGAGCATGCCCACCAGATCCCCATATTCCATGACCACCAGCGAGCCAATGTCCTTTTCCGCCATGGTGTTGACGGCGTCCACCAGCGGCATGTCGGGCGTGGCGGTGTAAAGGATGTTGCCTTTGACTTGGAGGATTTCTGACACTTTCATGATGGCCGCCTTGTGCGTTGGGGTTATAGGAGAGGTGGCTGTTATTGCTGGCTTTTTGCCGGCTTATTGCCGGCTTATTGCTGGCTTCATGCTGACTGCCGGCTGACTCGCATCAGCCTTGCCTCCGAATGTAGCGTAAGCGTGGCAAAAAATCCAGCATTGCGCAAAATCAAACCGTCCTCGGTGACCTTGGCGGCCCGCTCGCTGCCATTTTCACCATTTTAGCGAGGAAACCATTTTTTCGTGCGGTATCTGCATGCTACGATTCGGCCCATCCTTGTCAACCACCAGAGTCCACCATGAGCGGTCCTCGATATCCCGGCTTCGACACCCTGTCGCTGCATGCCGGCGCCACGCCAGACCCGGCCACCGGCGCGCGCGCAACCCCTGTCTATTTCACGTCCTCGTTCGCCTTCCAGGACTCCGATCACGCCGCCTCGCTGTTCAACATGGAGCGCGCCGGCCACGTGTATTCGCGCATTTCCAACCCCACCAACGCGGTGCTCGAAGAGCGCATCGCCGCGCTCGAAGGCGGCGTGGCCGGCATTGCCACCGCCAGCGGCCAGGCCGCCATGTTCCTGGGCCTGTCCACCATTGCCGGCGCCGGATCGCACATTGTCGCCTCGCGCGCGCTGTATGGCGGCTCGCACAACCTGCTGCACTACACGCTCAAGCGCTTCGGCATCGAGACCACCTTCGTCGACCCGCGTGATCCGGACGCCTGGCGTAGCGCCATCCGCCCCAATACCAAGGTGCTGTTCGCCGAGACGCTCGGCAATCCTGGTCTCGATGTCCTCGACATCGGCAAGGTGGCCGCCATCGCGCACGAGCATCACCTGCCGCTGATGATGGACTCCACCTTCACCACGCCCTACCTGCTGCGGCCATTCGATCATGGCGCCGACCTGGTATTCCATTCGGCCACCAAGTTCCTGTGCGGGCATGGCACGGCCATCGGCGGGCTGCTGGTCGATGGCGGCACCTTCGACTGGCAGGCGGCCTACGACAAGACCGGCCACTTCGCCGAACTGTGCGAGCCGTATGACGGTTTCCACGGGATGGTGTTTGCCGAGGAATCGACCGTGGCCCCGTTTTCGCTGCGCGCGCGGCGCGAGGGCCTGCGCGATTTTGGCGCCGTCATGAGCCCCCACAACGCGTTCGCCGTCCTGCAGGGCATCGAGACGCTCAGCCTGCGCATGGACCGGCACGTGGCCAACACGCGCAAGGTCATCGAGTGGCTGCTCAAGAACCCTGCGGTGGAATCGGTGTCGTATCCGGAACTGACCAGCCATCCCGACTACGAACTGGCCAAGACGCTGCTGCCCAAGGGTGCCGGCGCCGTGTTTTCCTTCAGCCTGAAAGGCGACCGCGCCGCCGGGCGCCGCTTCGTGGACAGTCTCAAGGTGTTTTCGCACCTGGCCAACGTGGGCGACGCCAAGTCGCTGGTGATCCACCCTGCTTCAACCACCCACTTCCGGGTCCCGGCCGAGAACCTGGCCGCTGCCGGCATCACCGAAGGCACCATGCGCCTGTCGATTGGCCTGGAAGACGCCGACGACCTGATTGAAGACCTGGCGCGCGGCCTGAAGCTGTCGCAGAAAGGGGCATGACATGATTCTGACAGTACAAGGCGTTGACGCCTACTGCTACACCGGCGGCAAGGCATTCAACGGCGCCCAGCCGACGGCCGTGTTTATCCACGGCGCGCAGAATGACCATTCGGTATGGGCGCTGCAGACGCGCTACTTTGCCCATCACGGCTGGAACGTGCTGGCAGTGGACCTGCCCGGCCATGGCCGCAGCAAAGGCCAGGCAATGCCGCGTGTGGAGGAGATGGCCGACTGGGTGCTGGCCGTGCTCGACGCCTGCGGCGTGGACCAGGCCTTCATGATTGGCCACAGCATGGGGTCCCTGGTGGCGCTGGAGGCATCGCACAAGGCGCCCGCGCGCGTGACGGCCCTGGCCATGCTGGGGACCACGTATCCGATGAAGGTGTCGGATGCGCTGCTCGATACGGCAAAAAACCATGAGCAAGGCGCCATCGACATGGTGAACATTTTTTCGCACTCGTCGATCGCGCACAAGCCTTCATGCCCCGGTCCCGGATTTTCCGTCATGGGCGGCGCCCGGCGGCTGATGCAGCGCATGTCGGCCATCAATCCGGAGCAGCTGTTCTACACCGATTTCTTCGCATGCAATGCCTACGCCAATGGCCAGGTGGCGGCAGAAGCCGTGCGCTGTCCTGCCCTGTTCATTTTCGGCAGCAAGGATATGATGACACCAGCCCGTTCGACCAAGCAGCTGACCGGCGCGATTGGCCACGGCAAGGTGGTGCAGGTGGACGCGGGACATGCGCTGATGGCCGAACAGCCCGACGCCGTGCTCGATGCACTGTTCGCGTTTGCGGGAACCCTGGCGCGCTAGCTGCCGGCACTGGCCGCAGCCGGCTTACAAGGCCAGGCGCGGCAGATCGATCCGGAAAATGCAGCCGACGTTGGGCAGGTTTTCAACCGTGAGGCGGCCGTTGTCGGCTGCAATGCTCTGGCGGGCGATCGACAGGCCAAGGCCCAGCCCGGTCTTGTCGTCGCCGCGCTGGCTAAACGGGGAAAACATCTTTTCCGCGTCGCCGATCCCCAGCCCACCGCATTGGTCCCGCACTTCAATATACACGCGCTCGCCACCATCATTGGCCGCCAGGGTCACCCGGGAACCGGCGCGGGTGAACTTGAAGGCATTGTTGAGCAGATTGGCCAGGGCCGCGAGCAGCAGGTCGCGATTGCCCTGGATGGCCAGGGTGGCATCCACGGGGGCCACTCTAAAATCGATTCCCCGCTCGGTAGCGTCAAGCTGAGCCGCACCGCTTGCCTCTTCGATAAACTGCGCCAGCGAAAAGATCTCTGCCGCACCCTTGCCGGCACCGCTGGCCCGCACCTCGTCGAGCGATTCGGCAATCAGGCGCTGCATGGCGGTGTGGCTGCGTTTGAGAATGGCTCCGGTGGCGCCCTTGATCGGTAAGGTGCCAGCTTCCATGGCGGCAACAGCAAGCATCGCCACGCTGAGCGAATTGCGCAGCTCATGCATCAGGAAGCCCAGCTTTTCGTTGACATCGGCTGACTGCACCAGGGCAATGGTGGCATCACGCTGGAAGGTGAATTCCGTGACGGCGTCGGCAATCGCGTTGTCCAGGCAGCGGTTCAGGGTGCGAAATTCGTCCACTGAAAAAGGCGCGTCGCGCTCCACGGCCAGATCGGTGATGGCCTGGCACAGGTCCCCATAGTCGTGCACCACCTGGTCGACCGTATAACCAAGGCTCAGCAGTGCATTGCCGTGGGCCACTGCGCTCACGCCCATCTCGGACGACGCGGCCGCGTCGCCGCCACCGGACGCGCCGGAAATGACCAGGCCCGCCCCCGCACCGTTTTCCTGCTCGGCTTTCAAAGTTTTGATGAGTTGACTGAGAAACATCGGAATGCCGTTGCGCAGCTGCAGTTCCGTCGCCCTGCGGTGGGGCCGCTGGGCCACCTTCGCGGCGCAGCGATCGACAAGCTCGTCCACATTATTGTCTAGGAATTGGTATAGCATTCGGGTGACTCCTGCTCGGTCTGCGCAAATGGCGTACCACCATACTTTGTGGGCGATTAAGCAGACATACTACTCCGTAACGCGTAATGACAGTCAAGACGCGTGTGCGCTGTCCCGCCTCGGCCATCGACCAGCCAGGCCAGGCGCGCCTGACAGGTCGGGTCAGGCAGGCTCGGCCTCGGGCGGGCCGAGCGTGCCTTTGGCAAAATGGGCGGCCACGGATTGCTCCAGGCCCTCTTCCACGGCCATCTCCACCTGCCGCGCCAGGGCGCCGGTATCGAGTTCCATGGGTGACTTGTTGTCGGCGTCCGGCGCGCGGGCGGAATCGAGCGCCGCGCCGCGGAACACGAACAGGCGATACACGTCGGCCAGGCGCAGCTGGTTCAGGTTGGCCAGCAGCACCCAATTGTCGGTGCCCTCGACCGTGCGCTTGCGCCACGGTGAGGGGGGCGTAACATCGGCCGTCACCCGTCCCACCCAGCCCACGGCGAGCATGCGTTCGAGCAAACTGGTCATCTCATCGTAGCCAAAGCGCGTATGGGCGCGGATGGTGGCGCTCGAGACCATGTGCGAGCCGTTCACCTGGGCGCTGCCGTGCAGTACCTTCAGGATCGCCATGGCATCGACAAATGCGCCGCCCGGCACCGGCTTGTACCACCAGCGCTCGTACTTCACGACCGGCAAGGCGGCCGTGAGGACGGCGCCGACCAGGGTGATCATCCACGACAGGTAGATCCAAACCAGCAGCAGCGGCAGCGCCGCCAGCGCGCCATAGATCACGGAATAGGTGGGGAACTGGCGCACGAACATCGCAAACACGCGCTTGGCAACTTCAAAGGCGATGGCAGCGGCCAGCCCGCCCCAGATCGCATCGCGCCAGTCCACTGTCTTGTTGGGCACGAGCATGAACAGCGCCGTGTAGGCGCCGGCGGTCAGCAGGACCGACACGGCAGTGTAAAACACCGTGCTGACCATGGGCGGAATGCTTGCCAGCGAACCGGTGGCCAGGAACAGCTGGGTGGTGGCGGTGATGGACAGGCCAAACAGCAGCGGCCCCAGCGTCATCAAGGCCCAGTAGATCGTGACGCGCTGGCCGAGGGGCCGCTTGCGCTTGACCTTCCAGATCTGGTTGAACACGCGCTCGATCATGCTCATCATGGCGGCCGAAGTCAGCAGCAGCGCCACGGCGCCCACGGCCGACAGGCCCTTGGCCTTGTCTGCAAACTGGGTCAGGTTGCTGGTGACGGTGTCGGCAATCCCCTTGGGCATCATGCTCTGGATAAAATACGACTCCAGCGCCGCGCGGAAATTGTTAAAAACGGGGAAGGTGGTGAAGATGGCCAGCACGATGGTCAGCAGCGGCACCAGGGCCAGCGTGGTGGTGAAGGTCAGGCTGCCTGCCACCTGCTGCAAGCGTTCTTCGGTCAGGCGGCGGCGCGCGAACAGGATCAGGTCGCGCACTTCGCGCCAGGTCAGGCCGCGAACCACATCTGCGCCGGCCTGGAACTTTTGATTGGTGGAACGGGAAAATGTGGAAAGCATGGTGGTAAAAAGGTGGCGCGCTGCCGATATCAATAAGCTAAAGCGCCCTATAATACCAACGATGAACACCTCTTCCCCGAATATTCTCGTGTTGTACTACTCGCGTCATGGCGCCACCCGCAAGCTTGCCGAGCTCATCGGCCAGGGCATTGACAGCGTTCCCGGCATCGAGGCGCGGCTGCGCACGGTGCCGGCCGTGTCGGCCGTCAGCGAGGCAACTGAAAGCGCCATCCCTTCCAGCGGGGCGCCTTATGTGGAATTGGAGGATCTGGAAGAGTGCGCCGGGCTCGCGCTGGGCTCGCCTACCCGCTTCGGCAATATGGCCTCGGCCATGAAGTACTTCCTCGATGGCACCTCGGCCCAGTGGCTGTCCGGCAGCCTGTCGGGCAAGCCGGCCGTCGTGTTCACGTCCACCGGCAGCCTGCATGGCGGCCAGGAATCGACCTTGCTCACCATGATGATTCCCTTACTTCACCACGGCATGATGGTCATGGGCCTGCCCTATACCCATCCCGAACTCATGACGACCGCCACCGGCGGCAGCCCGTACGGCCCCACCCACTGGTCCGGCCTGGATGGCGACAAGCCCATCAGCGAGGACGAGAAGCGCCTGGCCGTGGCCATGGGCAAGCGCCTGGCTGAAGCCGCACTCAAGCTGGGAGCGCGCTGATGGACTCGCCAAAATTCTTCCATATGGGTGCCATCATCAGCCTGGTCACCCTGATCGGCTGGCTGGTGGCATGGGAAATGGTGGTGGCGCCCTATTCCCCGGGTGGCTCGTGGCTGGCGCTCAAGGCGCTGCCGCTGCTCATTCCCCTGGGCGGGGTGATCAAGCGCGATATCTACACGCTCCAGTGGTCGTCCATGGTCATCCTGATTTATTTCACGGAAGGCGTGGTGCGCGCCTGGAGCGCCACCCGTCCGCTGTCGCAATTCATGGCCTGGGGCGAAATCATCCTGGTGCTGGTGTACTTTACCTGCGCGCTGCTGTTCTTGCGGCCTTATAAAAAGGCAGCCAAGCGCATTGCCAAGGAGTTGCTGGAAAAGGTCAATTCCACCAGATGACGGCGTTTCTCGCGCGCTGCCGCGCCATTGCCGGCAGTGCCCACGTGCTCACGGCCGAGGCCGATAAGGCGCCCTTCCTCACCGACTGGCGCGGCCGTTTTACCGGCAAGGCGGTGGCCGTGCTGCGTCCCGGCAGCACAGGCGAAGTGGCGCAGCTGGTCGCCGCCTGCGCCGAGCATGGCGTACCCATCGTGCCGCAGGGTGGCAACACCGGGCTGGTGCTGGGCGGGGTGCCGGACGGGGCCGGCAATGCGGTGGTCCTGTCGCTGGTGCGCATGCACAGCGTGCGCCAGGTCGACCCGGTCAACCATACCATCACCGCCGACGCCGGCTGCCTGCTCCAGCAGGTCCAGCAGGCAGCCACTGAGGCCGGCTGCCTGTTTCCCCTGTCGCTCGCCTCCGAGGGCAGCTGTACCGTGGGCGGCAACCTGTCCACCAATGCCGGTGGCACTGCGGTGCTACGCTACGGCAATACCCGGGACCTGTGCCTGGGGCTGGAAGTAGTCACGCCCCAGGGGCAGATCTGGGATGGGCTGCGCGGCCTGCGCAAGGATAATACGGGCTACGATCTGCGTGACCTGTTCATTGGCGCCGAAGGGACGCTGGGCATCATCACCGGGGCCGTCATGAAGCTGTATCCGCAGCCGGCGGCCTGCCTCACTGCACTGGTGGCCATGAATTCGGCGCGCGCCGCGCTCGACCTGCTGACCCTGATGCAGGACCAGTGCGGCGCCGGCCTGACGGGGTTCGAGCTCATGTCCGATCTGGCGCTCGAACTGGTGGCCACCCATTTTCCTGCGCTGCCCAGGCCATTTTCCGTGCGCCACGCCCAGTACGCCCTCATCGAACTGTCCAGCAGTCAATCGCAAGACCACGCCGAGACCCTGCTCGAACGCGCCATTGCAGCGGCACTCGAGCAAGACATTGCCGACGACGCCGTGGTGGCGACCTCGCTCGCGCAGTCGCGTGCCCTGTGGCAAGTGCGCGAACACATATCCATGGCGCAAGCGGCCGCGGGCAAGAACATCAAGCATGACGTATCGCTGCCCATCTCCCGCATTGCCGACTTTATCGCCCATACCGACGCGCTGCTGGACGCGGCCTATCCCGGCTGCCAGGTGGTGTGCTTCGGCCACCTGGGCGATGGCAATCTGCACTACAACATCGCCCCGCCCCACGGGACGCACCACGATGCCTTCCTTGCCGAACAGGAAGCGGTCAACCGTATCGTGCACGACAGTGTGCATGCCCATGCGGGTTCGATTTCTGCGGAACACGGAATTGGCGCCTTGAAACGCGATGAACTGGTACGCTACAAGTCAGATGTCGAATTGAACATGATGCGTGCCATTAAGAAGGCACTCGACCCGCTGGGCATCATGAACCCCGGTAAAGTCCTGACTTGAGGAGTGTAATCATGCAACGCGCAACGTCCCTGCTGTTTCCCCTCGTTCTGCTGCTCGCTGCCCAGGGCGCACACGCGTCCGGGCAAACCCTCTACAAGTGCCGCATTGACGGCAAACTGACCTATTCCGGCTCGCCCTGCAAGGGCGCGCCCAGTACGGAGATTGCCGTGCCGGAAGCGCCGCCCACGCCGGACGACCTCGATCAAAAGCTCAAGCGCCAGCAGACCGAGTCTGCCCGGCTGCAAAAGGAACGCGAAGCGCGCGAAGCCATTGAGCAGCGCCAGGAACTGTCGGAGGCACGCATCGCCGAAATGCGGCGCCAGCGCTGCGCCACCCAGCTTGACAGTGCCACCACCCCGTCGGACGTCGCCGTCGACGCCGCGAAGCAAAAGCTCGAAGACAAAGTGGCCCGCTCGGCCGATGAAGAAAAGGCAAGGGTACGGCGCCAGGCTGAGCGCACCATCGGCAGCCTGACGGAGGAATGCTAGGCTTGAATTTACTGTCCCGCTGGCTCTTGCTGGGCGAGTGGCGCGCGCATCCGGTGCGCGCACTGCTGGCCATTGCCGCCATTGCCGTCGGCGTGGCCATGGGATTTGCCATACACCTCATCAACGCTGCTGCCTTTAACGAGTTTGCCGCCGCCACCAAGAGCCTGTCCGGTCAGGCCGACGTGCAGCTGCTGGGGCGCGAAGAGTTTTTTGACGAGTCCATCTTCCCGCGCCTGGCCGCGCATCCTGCCATCGCGGTAGCCTCGCCCGTGCTGCGGGTCAAGGCGGGCATCCCCGGCAAGCCAGGTGGCCTCGATATCGTCGGCATCGACGCCTTCCGGGCCGGCTTTGTCACGCCCGGCCTGATTGGCGCCGGCAGCGGCGAGCAGGTATTCGACATCCTGGCTGACGACGCCATCTTCCTGTCACCGGCCGCCGCCAGCTGGCTGCAGCGCATTGACGGCGGCGACCTGCTGCTGCGTTCCGGTACCCGCGACTTCACGCTGCGCGTGGCCGGCGGCATGCCCCAGGCGCGCCCGGGCCAGCGCATCGCCATGATGGACATTGGGGCGGCCCAGTGGCGCTTCGACAAGGTCGGCGTCCTCTCGCGCATTGACCTGAAACTGCGGCCCGGCATCAACCGCGACCAGTTCCAGCGGACGCTCTCACAGGAGCTTGAGCGCGACTTTCCCGGCCGCTTCCTGGTCGAGCAGCCTGACGACGCAGATCGCGAAAGCCGCCAGTCCGGCATGACGCGCGCCTACCGCGTCAACCTCACAGTGCTGGCGCTGGTGGCCCTGTTTACGGGCGCCTTCCTCGTGTTTTCCACCCAGGCCCTGTCGGTCATGCGCCGCCGCAGCCAGTTTGCGCTGCTGCGGGTATTGGGCGTGGAGCGCCGCCAGCTGCTGCGCCAGGTGCTGCTGGAAGGGGCCAGCCTGGGCGTGCTGGGCGCAGCGCTGGGGATCGGGGCCGGCTATGCGTTCGCCGCCACTGCCCTGCATTACTTTGGCGGCGACCTTGGCGCCGGCTTTTTTGCCGGGGTGCGGCCGAGCGTCGACTTCCCGCCCGTGGCCGCGGCCGTGTTCTTTGCCCTTGGCCTGGCCGTGGCCATCCTCGGTTGCATGACACCGGCGCTGGAAGCGGCGCGCGCGGCGCCGGCCGTGGCCCTCAAATCGGGCAATGACGAAGCAGCGCTGTCGCGCCTTGCCCGGGTGTGGCCCTCGCTGCTGTGCTTTGCGCTCGCCGCCCTGCTGGCGCTGGCGCCTCCCATTTTTGAGTTGCCGCTGGCCGGATACGCCGCCATTGCGCTACTGCTGGTGGGCGGCATCGGCATGATGCCGCGCCTGGCTTCAAGCGCGTTTTCCATCCTGAACCGCCTGTCGATGGCACGCCCGCGCCAGCATCCGGTGCTCGCGCTCACGCTGGCGCGGCTGGCCAATGCATCCGGCCAGGCCGGCATCGCGCTGGGCGGCGTGCTGGCAAGTTTCAGCCTGATGGTCGCCATGGCCATCATGGTGTCGAGCTTTCGGGTTTCGCTTGACGACTGGCTCACACGCCTGCTGCCGGCAGACCTGTACGTGCGGGTGCAAAACAGCGGCACGGCCGGCGGCCTCGATGCGAGCCAGCAAGCCGCCCTGCGCGCGCTGCCCGGTGTGGAACGGATCGACTTTATCCGTGCGCGCGGCGTGTCGCTGGACCCGGCGCGGCCCAACGTGATGCTGCTGGCGCGCCGGATCGATGCGGCCGACCCGGGCGCGACCCTGGTGCTGCAGGGCGACGGCGCGCCGATACCGGCCGGCGTGCGCCCGGTGTGGGTGTCAGAAGCGATGCTGGACCTGTACCCTGTGCGCGTGGGCGGCACCCTGCGCCTGCCGCTTGACGGCGTGCTGCACAGCTTTTTTGTGGCCGGCGCGGTGCGCGACTACGTGAGCCAGGCCGGTTCCGTCTACATGCCGCTGGAGCACTACCGCAATCTGAGCGGCGACACGGTCGTCAACGACGTGGCGGTGTGGGCGCGCGGCGACGCCGGCGCCACGGCGCTGGACGCGGCCATGCGCGCCCTGCCCTTTGGCGGCGCGCTCGAGTTTGCGCGGCCGGGCGAAATTCGCAGCATGAGCATGCAGGTGTTCGATCGCAGCTTTGCCGTTACCTACCTGCTCGAAGCCATCGCCATTGCGATCGGCATGGCCGGGGTGGCGGCGACGTTTTCGGCCCAGACGCTGGCGCGCGCGCGCGAATTCGGCATGCTGCGCCATGTCGGGGTCACGCGCGGGCAAATCCTGCGCATCCTGGCGCTGGAGGGTGGCGCCCTGTCGGCGCTGGGCGTGGTCTGCGGGTTCGGGCTGGGTCTCTTGATCAGCCTGATCCTCGTGTTCATCGTCAACCCGCAGTCGTTCCACTGGTCGATGCAGCTGCATGTGCCATGGACGCTGCTTGCCATCGTCGCCGGCGCGCTGCTGGCAGCATCCGTGGTCACGGCCATCGTGTCGGGCCGCCATGCCTTGTCCGGCGGCCCCATTCGCGCAGTCAGGGAGGACTGGTAATGCGCTTTCTCACAGCTCTTCTGCTGGCCCTGCTGATGGTGGCCCAGGCCTGCCGTGCGGCCGCCCCGGCATTCGCGCCGGTCACGCCCGGGCGCACGCTCACCTTCCCGGCCGACTACGGCGCCCATCCGGAATACAAGACCGAGTGGTGGTACGTGACCGGCTGGCTCAAGACGGCAGACGGCAAGCCGCTCGGGTTTCAGGTCACCTTCTTTCGCAGCGCCACCGGCCAGGGCAAGGACAATCCGAGCGCCTTTGCGCCGCGCCAGCTCATCATCGGCCACGCGGCCCTGTCCGACCCGGCCGCCGGCAAGCTGGCGCACGACCAGCGCTCGGCGCGCGAAGGCTTTGGCCTGGCCTATGCCAAAACCGGCACCACCGACGTCAAGCTGGACGACTGGCGCATGGTGCGCGAGGCCGATGGCCGCTACCGGGTCAGCATCAAGTCGCCACACCTGAACCTGGCGCTCACCTTGACGCCGGGCCAGCCGATGCTGCTCCAGGGCCAGCAAGGCTATTCGCGCAAGGGAAAGGACGCGTCGCACGCAAGCTACTATTACAGCGAGCCGCACCTGCAGGTAAGCGGCAGCGCGGCCGGCGGCAATGGCCGGATGCAGGCCGTCACGGGCCACGCCTGGCTCGATCACGAGTGGTCCAGCCAGGCGCTGGACCCGGATGCGGCAGGCTGGGACTGGGTGGGTGCCAACCTTGCCGACGGCTCGGCGCTGATGGCTTTTCAGATCAGAGGCAAGCAAGGTGGTAAACTATGGGCGCACGCGACTTTGCGCGACGCCGGCGGCAAGGTGACCCAGTATTCACCCGACCAGGTCAGTTTTACGCCGCAAGCGCACTGGAAGTCCCCGCGTACCGGCACAATCTATCCCGTGGCGACCACGATCGCCACCGGCGGCACGCGCTGGCAGATCACACCCTTGCAGCAGGACCAGGAGCTCGATTCGCGCCGCTCGACTGGCGCCATCTACTGGGAAGGCGCGGTGACGGTCAAGCGTGACGGAATACCCGCCGGCCACGGCTACCTGGAACTGGTGGGTTATGGCCGGCCAATGACACTTTAAAAATAATAGCAGCAGACTGTATTGACACGATGACCAAGAGCTCCACCAGCAGTAACCAGTCCGACGCCAGCCGCAAGGGAAGCCTGTCCGCCTTCAAGGGCTTGTTTCCGTTCCTGCGTCCCTATCGCCGCCAGTTTATCCTTGCCGGCCTGGCGCTCGTGGTGGCTGCCGCCGCCACCCTGGCCATTCCCGCCGCGTTCAAGCAGATGATCGACCTCGGTTTCGGCACGCAGGCAGGGGCCCAGAGCGTCAAGCATGTGAACCTGGTGTTTTTGGCCCTGTTCGCGGTGGCCACGGTACTGGCACTGGCCACGGCCGCACGCTTCTTTGTCGTTTCCTGGCTCGGCGAGCGCGTCACCGCGGACATCCGCGCCGCGGTCTACCGCCACGTGGTCGACCAGAGTCCCGAGTTTTTTGAAACCACGCAGACTGGCGAAGTCCTGTCACGCATCACCACCGACACCACCCTGATCCAGGCCGTGGTTGGCACCAGTATCTCGGTCGCGCTGCGCAACATGCTGCTGTTCCTGGGCGGCCTGGTCATGCTGTTTGTCACCAGCGTCAAGCTCTCGTCCATCATCCTGGTGCTGCTGGTGCTGGTGATTGTGCCGATCATCGCCTTTGGGCGCCGCGTGCGCACCCTCTCGCGTGACTCGCAGGACCGCATTGCCGACGCTTCTGCCATGGCCGGTGAAATCCTCAATGCCATGCCCACGGTGCAGGCTTTCACGCACGAAAAGATCGAATCGACCCGCTTTGCCGGCTCCGTGGAAAGCGCATTCAAGACCGCCATGCGGCGCATCCGCGCCCGCGCCTTGCTGACAATGCTGGCCATCGTGCTGGTGTTCGGCACCATCGTCTTTGTGCTGTGGCTCGGTGCCCACGCGGTGCTGGCCGGCGACATGACCGGCGGCGACCTGGGACAGTTCATCCTGTACGCCGCCATCGTGGCCGGTTCCATCGGCGCCCTGTCCGAAGTGATGGGCGAGGCGCAGCGCGCCGCCGGCGCCACCGAACGCCTGCTGGAACTGCTGGCGGTGAAGTCGCCCATCCAGAATCCGGGCAGGCCTGTGGCACTGCCGGCCCGCAAGGCTACCGGCGCCGCGCTGGAACTGTCGGACGTGACGTTCTCCTACCCGTCGCGTCCTGAGGCGCCCGCACTGCAGCATCTGTCGCTGTCCATCAGGCCCGGCGAAACCGTGGCCGTGGTGGGGCCCTCAGGTGCCGGCAAGACCACCCTGTTCCAGCTGTTCCTGCGCTTTTACGACCCGCAAAGCGGCGAGATCAGGCTCGATGGCGTCGACATCAGGCAGCTCGATCTGCACACCCTGCGCGACGCGATCGGCATCGTGCCGCAGGATACGGTGATCTTTTCCAACAACGCCATGGAAAATATCCGTTATGGCCGCGCAGGCGCCACCGATGCCGAAGTCATTGCTGCGGCAAAGATGGCGGCGGCCCACGAGTTCATCGAGCGCCTGCCGCAGGGCTACGAATCATTCCTGGGCGAGCGCGGGGTGCGCCTGTCCGGCGGCCAGCGTCAGCGCATTGCCATTGCGCGCGCGCTGCTCAAGAACCCGCCGCTGCTGCTGCTCGACGAAGCCACCAGCGCCCTGGATGCGGAATCGGAGCGCCTCGTGCAAAGCGCGCTGGAAGCTGCCATGGTCGGCCGCACCACGGTGATCATCGCCCACCGCCTGGCGACGGTACAGCGGGCCGATCGCATCGTGGTGCTTGAAGACGGCAAGATCGTGGAAACCGGCACCCACAATTCACTGGTCGCCCTGGGCGGCATCTATGCCAACCTGGCCGCGCTCCAGTTCCATAGCGTGCACGCCGCCCACGCATGAGCGAGGCCGAACTCCTGCAGCGCTGCCACACGGTCCTTCCCGGCCACCGGCAGCGTTCACCGGCAGAGATGTTCGGCGCCATGGCCGCGTGGTGCGAAGTCAATCAGGTGGCCCATGACGTCTACGGCGACGGCGCGCTGATCGCTGCTTTTGAAGACAAGCTTGCGCGCCTGCTGGGGCAGGAAGCTGCCGTTTTCTGCATCACGGGCACCATGGCGCAGGTGACCGCGCTGCGCCTGGGCTGCGAAGCGCGCGGCGCGCGCCTGGTGGCGCTGCATCCGACCTCGCACATCATCGTGCATGAAAGGTCGAACTATCAGATTTTCGGGCACTTCAACGCGCTGCAGGTGGGCGACCGGCACCGGCCCTGGTCGCGCGATGATCTCGCTGCCGTGCCGGACCGGCTGGGCGCGATCGCCATCGAGGTGCCGATGCGCGAAATCGGCGGCCAGAACCCGGCATGGGAAGAACTGGCCGCCATCAAGGCCCATGCGCAGGAACGCGGCGCCCACCTGCACATTGACGGCGCGCGCCTGTGGGAATGCGCCGCCGCATTCGACAAGCCGGTGGCCGAGATCGTGGCCGGCGCCGATTCCGTCTACGTCTCGCTGTACAAGGGCATTGGGGGACTGGGCGGCGCCGTGCTGGCCGGCTCGCGCAGCTTTGTGGCACGCGCCGCCGAGTCCTTTCGGCGCCAGGGTGGCAATGTCATTCACCGCTCGCCGTACATCGTGGCCGCTGCCATGCAGTTCGACGAGCGCCTGGCAGCCATGCCGGCGCTGTTTGCCCGCACCGTGTGGCTGTACGATGTCCTGCGCGACTATCCGCCGCTCATGGTCAATCCGGCCCGGCCGCAATCCAATATGCTGCATCTGCATTTACCGGTGAGCCGCGAGCGCGCCCTGGAGATTCGCAACCAGATCGCAGCCGAGCATGGCGTGTGGCTGTTCGGGCGCGCATCGCACGCGGCCCTGCCCGACACCAGTGTGGTGGAAATCTACGTGGGCGACAACCTGGCCGCCATGGCCGACGAAACGGTGCGCCACGCCCTGGCACTGCTGGTCCGGGGCTTCAGTTACAATCACGCCTTACCCAGACCGAGTTTGCACGATGCGCCAATACCTTGACCTGATGCGCCATGTGAAAGAGCATGGCACCGAAAAGACCGACCGCACGGGTACCGGTACACGCTCCGTGTTCGCGCACCAGATGCGCTTTAACCTGCAAGATGGCTTTCCGCTGGTGACAACCAAGAAGCTGCATCTGAAATCCATCATCCATGAACTGATCTGGTTCCTGAATGGCTCCAGCAATATCGCCTACCTGACGGAGAACGGCGTGAGCATCTGGGACGAATGGGCTGATGCCGAAGGCAATCTGGGGCCGATTTACGGCTACCAGTGGCGCAGCTGGCCAACGCCGGAGGGCGGGCACATTGATCAGATCACCCAGGTGCTCGACCAGATCAGGAACAACCCGGATTCGCGGCGCATGATCGTCTCGGCCTGGAACGTGGCAGACGTGCCCAAAATGAAGCTGCCACCGTGCCATGCACTGTTCCAGTTTTATGTCGCCGACGGCAAGCTGTCGTGCCAGCTGTACCAGCGCAGCGCCGACATCTTCCTGGGCGTGCCCTTCAATATCGCGTCCTACGCCCTGCTCACCCACATGATGGCCCAGCAGGCCGGACTCGAAGCGGGCGACTTTATCTGGACCGGCGGCGACTGCCACCTGTATTCCAATCACATGGAACAGGTGGACCTGCAGCTCTCGCGCGAAACGCGGCCGCTGCCAAAGCTGGTCATCAAGCGCAAGCCAGACTCGCTGTTTGACTACAAGTTCGACGATTTCGCTTTCGAGGGCTACGACCCGCATGGCGCCATCCGCGCACCGGTGGCGGTGTGACATGACGAACCTGACGATTATCGTGGCCATCGACGCCCAGCGCGGCATCGGCGTGGACAACAAGCTGCCGTGGCACCTGCCGGAAGACCTCGCGCATTTCAAGCGCCTGACCACCGGCCACCCGATCATCATGGGCCGCAAGACCTTTGACTCGATTGGCCGTCCACTGCCCAATCGCCGCAGCATCGTGGTCACCCGCAACGCCGCCTGGCATCACGAAGGCGTGGACGCCGTGGGGTCACTGGAGGCGGCCATCGCGCTGGTGGGCGAGGCACCTGCCTTCATCATCGGTGGCGCCCAGATTTTCAAGGATGCGCTGGCGCTGACGGACCGCATGGTGATCACCGAAATCGACCATACCTTCGCCTGCGACACCTTCTTCCCGCCCATCGACAGCACCATTTGGCGCGAAAGCGCGCGTGAGCGGCACCATTCGCCAGCCAACGGCTACGACTTCAGTTACGTGACGTACGAGCGGGTGTAATTAGGTGTGGATTACGGACCGGCGCCGCGCCAAATGTGCGCCGCCTGAGCCCGGTTGTAGATACTCTAACAAAAGTTTTTTCACCGGATCGCCGCGGTTTCTGCGAAAATCCGCTTCTTCTTTTTTATACCGGTGCCGTGAGCGAGGTTCTGCCCCCAGGGGTGACAGCCCTCACGGCGCTCTGCTTTGGAGCCGCACATGAAATTTCGCTTTCCTATTGTCATTATTGACGAGGATTTCCGTTCCGAGAACACGTCTGGCCTCGGTATCCGTGCGCTTGCAGAAGCGATGGAAAAGGAAGGCATGGAGGTGCTTGGCCTGACCAGCTACGGCGACCTGTCGCAGTTCGCGCAGCAGCAGTCGCGCGCCTCGGCCTTTGTACTGTCCATCGACGACGAGGAGTTCGGCGAAGGCTCGGTGGCCGAAACCGATTCGGCGCTGCTGTCGCTGCGCGCCTTTATCAAGGAAATCCGCCACAAGAACGCCGACATCCCGATTTACATCTACGGTGAAACGCGCACTTCGCGTCACATCCCCAACGACATCCTGCGCGAACTGCATGGCTTCATCCACATGTTCGAGGACACGCCGGAATTCGTCGCGCGCCACATCATCCGCGAAGCGAAGTCCTACCTGGACGGCCTGGCGCCGCCATTTTTCCGCGCGCTGGTGAACTACGCCAACGACGGCTCCTACTCGTGGCACTGCCCCGGCCACTCCGGCGGCGTGGCCTTCTTGAAGTCGCCCATCGGCCAGATGTTCCACCAGTTCTTTGGCGAGAACATGCTGCGCGCCGACGTCTGCAACGCGGTCGAAGAACTGGGCCAGCTGCTCGACCACACCGGCCCGGTGGCCAAGTCCGAGCGCAATGCGGCGCGCATTTTCAACGCCGACCACTGCTATTTCGTGACCAACGGCACCTCGACCTCGAACAAGATGGTGTGGCACTCCACGGTCGCTCCCGGCGACATCGTGGTGGTGGACCGCAACTGCCACAAGTCGATCCTGCACTCGATCATCATGTGCGGCGCGATCCCCGTGTTCCTGATGCCGACCCGGAACCACCTTGGCATCATCGGCCCGATCCCGCTGGAAGAATTCACGCCCGAATCGATCGCCCGCAAGATCGAGGCCAATCCGTTCGCACGCGAAGCGGTCAACAAGAAGCCACGCATCCTCACCATCACCCAGTCGACCTATGACGGCGTGGTGTACAACGTGGAGACGCTGCGCGAAATGTTGGACGGTAAGATCGACACCCTGCACTTTGACGAAGCATGGCTGCCGCACGCCACCTTCCATGACTTCTACAAGAACATGCACGCCATTGGCCGCGACCGTCCGCGCGCCAAGGAGTCGATGATCTTCTCGACCCAGTCCACCCACAAGCTGCTCGCGGGCCTGTCGCAGGCCTCGCAGGTGCTGGTGCGCGAGTCCGAAACCGTCAAGCTCGATCAGGATGCCTTCAATGAAGCGTACCTGATGCACACCTCGACCTCGCCGCAGTATTCGATCATCGCATCGTGTGACGTCGCTGCGGCCATGATGGAAGCGCCGGGCGGCACCGCGCTGGTGGAAGAATCGATCTTTGAAGCGCTCGACTTCCGGCGCGCCATGAAGAAGGTGGACCAGGAATGGGGCGACGAGTCGTGGTGGTTCCAGGTCTGGGGTCCGGACACCTTCTGCGAAGAAGGCATTGGCACCCAGGACGACTGGATGATCCGCGCCGAGGACAGCTGGCACGGCTTTGGCAACCTGGCACCGGGCTTCAACATGCTCGACCCGATCAAGGCCACGGTGGTCACGCCCGGCCTGTCGCTGGAAGGCTTGTTCAGCGACTCCGGCATTCCGGCGTCGATCGTCACCAAGTACCTGGCCGAACACGGTGTGATCATCGAGAAGTGCGGGCTGTACTCGTTCTTCATCATGTTTACGATCGGTATCACCAAGGGCCGCTGGAACACGCTCGTCACGGCGCTGCAGCAGTTCAAGGACGACTACGACAAGAACCAGCCGATGTGGCGCATCCTGCCGGAATTCGCCGCTGCCAACCCGCGCTACGAAGCGATGGGCCTGCGCGACCTGTGCCAGCAGATCCACGACTTCTACAAGACCTACGACGTGGCGCGCCTGACGACCGAGATGTACCTGTCGGACATGATCCCGGCCATGAAGCCGTCGGATGCCTTTGCCAAGATGGCGCACCGCGAGATCGAGCGCGTGGCGATCGAGGAGCTGGAAGGCCGCATCACCGCCATCCTGCTCACGCCTTATCCGCCAGGCATTCCGCTGCTCATTCCCGGCGAGCGCTTTAACAAGACCATCGTCGACTACCTGCGCTTTGCACGCGACTTCAACGAGCGCTTCCCTGGCTTCGAGACCGACGTGCATGGCCTGGTCAAGCGCGAAGTGGACGGCAAGCGCGGCTACTTCGTCGACTGCGTCAAGCAGTAGGCATTGCTGCACACGTAAAAAGGGCCCGGACGCATCAAGCGTTCCGGGCCCTTTTTTTCATACGGCCAGCGGTGAACTGCGGCGCCGCGGCGATCAGGTCTTGGGCAGCGTGACGCCGTGCTGGCCCTGGTATTTGCCGCCGCGGTCCTTGTACGAGGTTTCGCACACTTCATCGCTTTCAAAGAACAGCACCTGGGCGCAGCCCTCGCCAGCATAGATCTTTGCCGGCAGCGGCGTGGTATTGGAGAACTCCAGCGTCACGTACCCTTCCCACTCTGGCTCGAACGGGGTGACGTTGACGATGATGCCACAGCGCGCGTAGGTGGACTTGCCAAGGCAGACGGTGAGCACATTGCGCGGAATGCGGAAGTATTCGATGGTACGCGCCAGCGCAAACGAGTTTGGCGGGATGATGCAGACATCGCTCTTGATATCGACGAAGGAATTCGAATCGAAGTTCTTGGGGTCGACAATGGTGCTGTTGATGTTGGTGAAGACCTTGAATTCGTCAGCGCAGCGGATATCGTAGCCATACGACGAGGTGCCGTACGAGATGATCTTGCGGCCGTCGGCTTCACGCACCTGGCCGGGTTCGAACGGTTCGATCATGCCGGTTGCAAGGGCAGTACGGCGGATCCATTTGTCGCTTTTGATTGTCATCGCGGGGCTTTTCCAATTGGTGGTAAATTTCACACGATTTTACGCGAAAACACCCCTCAGTGACTATTTTTGGCCTGCTTGAGCAGCCTGGCGATCATCTCGCGCGTGAGCCGTGCTGCTTTCTCGGGCCGCTCCATCGGGAACAGGTGACCGCCTTCGATCTGGCTGAAATTGTCCTTGACCAGGGCCCGTGTCGCGCCCAGTCCTGCCTGGCGCAGTTCGACCGAATCGACGCCGCCGACAAAGCCGATTGGCACCGGATAGTCCTTGTTCATGAGACTGCCGAGATGGTGCGGCAGACCGCGGTAGATCTCTGTTTCGATCTCGCGCCTGAAGCGCAGCTGCACGCCTTCCGCATGGGGCTCGAGCCCATGCTCCAGGTAGTCGCGCAGCACGCCGGGCGACCAGGCGGCAAACATGGGCTTGCTCATGAAGTGGTCATGGGCTGCCTGGATGTCGGGAAATACATTGCGCCGCTTCTTGGAGAACTTAGCCGGAGAAAAATTGTCGCTCCAATTCTTGCCTTTGGACATGCGCAGCAGCACGGCCCGCCAGCCTGCCACCACGGGCGAATCGAGCATCACCACGCAGCGCACCAGGTCCGGGCGCTGCTTGGCCGCCATCATGCTCAGCATGCCGCCGAGCGAATGGCCGACCAGGATCACCGGTTCGCCATAGGTTGCCAGGCTGTCGATCAGGTGGTCCACCAGCCGGGGCCAGCCGTCCGTGACCGGATAGCGCGGATCGTGCCCGTACATGTCGACCGAGCGGATTTCAAAGTCTTCGCCCAGATGGTCAAAGAATTGCTGGTAGGTGCCGGCTGGATAACTGTTACCGTGGGAAAAGTGGATGAGGGGCTTTTTCATCGGCAAATTGTAATGCGGTTTGACGGGAACCTATCCCGGATTAGAGGAAACGCACTAGAGCGCCGAATTCCGATAAACTGGGCCGGTACACTCAGCGGCATGCGGCGAACCAAAGCCGGCGATTGCGTTCTTATTGCTATTTGAACGGGAGACCAAGCCATGGCCAATCAACCGACCCTCAGCGCGCGGCCCGTCCAGGTGACGCAGGCGGCCCCCACCGGGTTGCTCACCCTGCCGGTGGACGGCAAGCGCGACAGTTATCTGTATGTGCCGCGCAGCTATCGCCCGGAGCAGCCGAGCCCGCTCGTGCTGCTCTTGCACGGCGCCGGCGGCCACGCCCACGATGGCCTGGCCATCCTGCGCGGCATGGCCGATGCAACCGGCCTCATCCTTGCCGCGCCGGCGTCGCAGGACAGTACCTGGGATGTGATCTCGCAAAAGGCATACGGGGCTGATGTAGAGCTCACTGACCGCAGCCTCGCTCACGTTTTCTCCAATTACACCATTGATGCGTCGCGTATTGCCATTGGCGGCTTTTCGGACGGGGCGTCCTATGCGCTGACCCTGGGCCTGGCCAACGGCGACCTGTTTACGCACGTGATGGCGTTCTCGCCTGGCTTTGTCGGCCACATGACGTCGCGCGGGGAGCCGAAGATCTTCATGTCGCACGGCACGGAAGATGAGATCCTGCCTGTTAATCCGTGCAGCCGCAGCATCGAAAAGCAGCTGCGGCGGCTTGAGTATGATCTGACGTATGTCGAGTTTGATGATGGGCATGTCATTCCGCCCGAGGTCACGCAGGCTGCCGTGGACTGGTTTATTGGGATGCCATAGCGTCCTGGTCAACAGCGGTGCGGATCGATGCGCAGGCCCTCAAAGCCAACCAAATAGTTCCATTAAGGCAAGTTTGGTGCCCCTTGCTGCATCGAATTTCGCGGAGGCGAAATTTTCTGCCGTGCCAGATCGTAAATTCAAAGCGTCGCGAAGTCGAACTTCTGAGTGGAGGTGAACGCTGCTGTCAGTAATGCGTCCTCCTCATCGTTTGAAATCAGTCTGACGCAAGTAAGATTTTTAACGGCGCGCGAACAGGCGACGTACACTAGCTTGCGATCCATAGGACGCTCCGCACCGAAACCAGCAATAAGGACATTCTTGAAGTCGTAATCTCGCCAGTAATATTCATCTAGCACGACAATCACCTCGGAAATTCCCGTACCTTTTGTTTTGTGCATCGTAATGTATGGCTTTTCGTCATTCAAATAGCTGTAATAATTTAAAACATCGCTAAATTTAGCAGACTTACTGAAGAGAGCCTCATAGAAAATCCGCTTTTTGTCTCGTCGATTTAATTCTTCAAACAGATATTCATCCATAGCGCGACCCGCGGCAGTCATCTTTAACGCAGTGGTCACTCCAACAGCCTTATCGGCGATAAAGTCTTGGAATACGCCATCCTTCTTTAGTCCATCGAGAAACTCGTCTTTGTAATCGACGAACGCAGTAAACGAGTCCGACTTTGAAAGCAGTCCATAGCGGAACGCATTTTCAATGGTCTCAATCGCCGACAATTTAGAACATGCAATCAAGTTGATACTCGAATGCAATCTCTCTTTATCGCTTTTGGAGTTGAGCAGATATCCCTGCTTTTTCACTCTCACTATTAATTCGTTAGACTCCTTGTTCTTGTGTAGCGTACATAGGAGGGCCAATTCATCGAACTGGAGCACGCTCAATACCCGTTCCATTTCGTCGCCGCGTTCCTGACCATATCGCTCGGTAAATATTTCGTAAAGTTCAAGAAAGCCGACCTCACCTGCAATAGACTTATTAGTAAGCATCAAGTATTTCGCTTCTCCGGCAGCGTTAGCCTTAGAAATAAGTGCCTTCAACTTAAGGAGATATGTCTGCTTATCTTTCTTCGCCCCCTCAGGCGCAATCGCATAGATGAGGTTCACGCCACCCTGCCTGTCTGCGAGATGCTCGATGGTTCCGTCAGCTCTCGCTTTGAGTGCAACTTCTTGTCGCAACGTATCGAGCCGCAGCGTATTCAAAAACTTTATCACCTGCTGTGAGCAACGGAAGTTATCCTCTTTCTCGATTTTGCGAAGTGCACCACTGGCCACATATTTTTCGACATCACCGATGCCGTCTTCATAAATTCCTTGCATTGAATCGCCAAATAGTCCGATAGTAGCCTTCGTCGACCTTCCGATAATATCGATCAGTACTCCGACAATACTCGGGGATGTGTCTTGATACTCATCCACAAATATGAAGTCAAATCTATCTGCCAAAACCCTTCGCAATTTTGGGTATCGCTCGATTAGCGCAGCGGCGACCTTCAGCAAGCCGTCGTGACCATAAGAGAAGTTACGTATACTATTATAAGAACTCTCGTTATACCTGATCTTACTAAGATCAGCCAAAGCAATCGCCGCAGAAAGGGATTCGTTTAGACTATTAATCTCATTAGAAAGCGTCGCCACAAATTTGCGTGGATCCTTGTCATACACAACCTTACCCACAACCTTATCAAACTTAAATTTATCAAAGCGGTAACGAAGTGCGGCAAACTTACCGTACTTCTTTTTATAGACATCGTGTGCAATTTGCACCTGGCCCTCATCCGCAACAACTAATGGCTCTAAAAGAAATACTATAGGCAAAACACTCCTAATATTACTCCTGAAAACATCGATCAGCGAATGCAAAAACGAGTGAATTGTTGAAATATGGTAATGGTCTCCTACCCTATTTTTAATCTCGTCTGCCGCCTTATTCGTCAGGGTTATGCAAGCGGCGGTTGCTGATGGCTGGGAGTCCGCGATGTGTGCCAAGATCTCCTTAAGGGTCTCAGTTTTGCCACTACCAGCCCCGCCCTGGACGACGAAATCTTGGCGTGCCTGAATACATTCCTTAATTTGGTCTAGCGCTATCATGCGACAACCCAATCCAAACCTTGCTTCACATAGAACGGCATTTTCCATTGGACATTTTTGTCTGTCAAAGCAAGGAAAAGGAGGGATGCCGCAAAATCTGACTTCTTTGAAAGCACGGTGTCTATCAACGTATAAGGATCAAATATCGTCGTGAAGTCATCCTTATTCTTAAGCCCATTCAGAGAATCAAGATTTTGCTCGACGGTAGCACGATTGATATGTACGAAAGCATCTTCAAAGCTCCGAGCTTGATACTTATCCTCATCGAGCTGGTAACATACCTTGATATTTGGAGATGCAGACGCCAACTTTCCTTCTTTCAAATTCTGCATCCAGACAGAGAATTCCGGTGTATGAATGTTGGGCGCGGCGTAATAGTACTTTATCGTCTCATTGCTAGTATGGGTGCCTGATGCAACGGGTGAAGCTTCATAAGTAATTTTCGCCTTTTTAACTTGTACCGTCGTATCAATGTCTGTGATGACCAGTCCTTTGATATCGAGGAAGTCGAGCAAGTGGCGGAACGCCTTTGCGTTGGCGCCAGCTTCGACGATAGTTATGTTTTGTGACAAGAGCGGAATATACCCCTCCTCGCCATTGTGTGACTCGTCATAAGCCGCCATAAAGTACGGCAACAATATCGACTCTGTCGTGCCTTCGATGAAGATTACTTTATCAGCAAAAAATAACTCGCAGGTGTCGAGTGTGAGGAACTGCTCTACGAATTGGAAAGAAGCTTTTTCGGCGCCATAGCTTGCGGCCAGATCTTCGTGAAAATTCTTCACCGTCACCACGCCAGCCTTGCATTGAAGGTAGCGAATATCTTTAAAGTCGCATTGCGATACAATGTGCGATGAATGGGTAGTGATAACAGACTGAAGATTTACAATCCCTTTAAGCAAATTCTTTATTTCTCGTGCGAAAACGTACTGCATTTGTGGATGGGTGTGCGCTTCGGGCTCCTCAATAAAGAGCAAATTGATCTGCCGAATATTTCTTTTAAATTCTTCCTTGCGAATTTCGATGGCTAAAAGAACATAAAGGATGTTCATGTGCCCAAGCCCATTGAAAGTTTCAGGAAGATAACCAGGGCCACCCCCATACACTACTTGCGACGCGTCCTCCAAAATCTCTTTCGACTCCAAGTTCGAGATCACTTTAATATCATCGATACCTAGAAACTTTTGTGCCGCACCGAGAAATGGCGAAAAAAACTCTTTGTAAGTTTTCTCAAGCGACCGATCCATATCGAGCATCAGGTCGTTTATTGGCCCGAAGTCATTTCCACCGGTGTTGTTCGCGTTAAAGTACTGTGTCGTCAACTTTGAAAGAACGTTTTTTCCACCTTCCGAACTGGCCACATCACGTCGAGCGTGAATGAATTGGAAATTGATGATATTCCGAACAGCATGCATATCTTTCTTTATGAGCTTTTCGCGCTTATCAAAGATTTCTGACTCGTCTGAATATGCATAAACATCACGTTTGAGATAACGCTGAGTGTTCCTACGCAGGAAACGCTCCCGCTTCTCCCCCGGCTCAGGCAAATCCTTAATTAGTGCATCTTGATCAATAGTGCATTCGAAGAGAATTTTGACGCGGTTAATCGCTGGGTCCAAGTCTGTAATGAATTCAGAAAGGAACCTCAAATTATCGCTGTCCGAATACGTAATCTCAAGCATCATTCGAATGCTAATTTCCGAAAACGCCGGTCTCGCTTCAATTTTTGACAGCAATTTCCTACATTCAATCGGAAAATCGTCGTACGAAAACTTGTTTCCATCCTGATAGAATCGATCGAACAACATCAGGAGAGAGGTTTTTCCGCTATTGTTCTTCCCGATAATTAGGGACAGCTCGCCTCGAAGATCTACATCGACTCGTTTAAAAATCCGAAAATTGCACGCCGTAAATTTTGTTATCTTCACAAAATCCCCTAGTCTTATTTTCAACTGCGTTTGTGAACCACAGTTGCACTAATTATCCTTCGATTGATCTTTTGTTTGCACGCGACTTGTTTTTCCGTCAGTTTTCTCTGGAGCCTTGTTCGAGTTAAGAATAAGTTGCCTCCTGGGCCGCCTATCGAAACTTTTGCATAATGGCACTACTTGGATTTTTCGGCAACAAATAGTCGCTGGGGAAGCTTTACCGGATTTCCAATGACTCGGCACGATTCATTTTAGAGACGCAACGGTTTCATCCCGAATGAACTGCAACTCTTTGAATTCATTAAAAAATCCGACTCGGTTTAGTTCGTCCTGCAAGATCAGCGCGAAGGTGTCAAGGAAGGGGCTCTTCACAAGTACGTGTGCGTCCAGCTGCCGGTTCCCTGGTAGCCGCTCGTAAATTCAGACACTGGCAGATGGCTCTTGCCGTAGATGGGATCATCGATATCGAAGTACTCGCCCCCGCCTATGGTGCTGTAGCCGTAAATGACCATAAAATGCCCGCCACCGCCATTCCAGCCAACGCGCGCCACCGGGCGCCCCTTGTCGATTTCGGCGCGGACCTGTTCAAAGCTAACCGCTCCCGTGATGCTAACAAAGTTGCGCGTGCGCGTCAGCGAGCGGTCCAGTTACCATGGCACATTGCACGCCGCCTGCGAAGGATCTCCGCAGCAGCCACGCTGGCCCAGCGGTCAGGTCTTCCTGCAGAAGCGTGCTGTAAGGCCGCCTCGCCAGATAGGCAAATTCGGAAACATTCAAGATGGACTCCAGGACGTCGGGTGGCGGCCAGGCGACCGCCGTTCACAACGAAGCAGCTGCGGCGGCTTGAGTATGATCTGACGTATGTCGAGTTCGATGATGGGCATGTCATTCCGCCCGAGGTCACGCAGGCTGCCGTGGACTGGTTTATTGGGATGCCATAGCCTCCTGGTCAACAGCGGTGCCGATCGATGCAAGAGCAATGGCGCGCTCGCAGCAGCACGGCCTCGCGCCTAGCGTCCGTACCAGTACCGCGCGTGTTCGTGGCGGTACCGGCGCGCAGTGAAGGCATCGCGGGAGCTGATCGTGATTGCCCCGTCAGCGTCAGTGCGCAGGCGCTCGATATTGAGTTCACCATAGCGTGCGTACACCTCCGCCTTGGGATGCCGATAGCGATTGCGATAGCCCACCTGGAACACGGCCAGTCGCGGGGCCACGGCGTGCAGGAAACCCAGCGTGGACGAGGTACCGCTGCCATGATGCGGCACCAGCAGCACATCGGCCGCCAGCCTGGCGCGCGAGCGCACCACCAGCTCACCTTCCTGCGCAGCTTCAATGTCGGCCGCCAGCAGCATGCTGTTTTCCCCTGCCGTGATCTTCAGCGTGCAGCCGCGCGCATTTGGCTTGAGGGCAGGATTGCCGTAGCTGGCAAGGCTGGGCTGCAGCATCTCAAACAGGACGCCGTCCCAGTGCCACGACTGGTCACCGGCGCAGCGGACATGCTTTGCCGCCCGCGCGACAATCGGATGATCGTGCCGCAGCGACGAGGTAATCCACCCCACCGGGACTTCTTCCAGGATCGACAGCGCGCCGCCTGCATGGTCCACATCACTGTGCGTGACGACGAGCGCATCAAGCTTGCCGATCCCGCGCGCCTTCAGGTACGGCAGGATCACGCGTGCCCCGGCGTTGGACAGTTGCGAATACTGTGGGCCCGTGTCATACAGCAGTCGATGACGGTGCGTTTCCACCAGCAGCGCCGTGCCCTGCCCCACGTCGAGCACAGTGGCCACAAAGTGCCCCGGCACCGGACTGGTGGCCCGGCCAGCGAGCAGAGGCAGCCACGCCACCATGCCGAGCCAGCGCAAGGGCCAACCGCGCGGCGCCAGCAGCCATAAGGTCCCAAACAAGGCAATGCCAAAAACCCAGGGCGCCGGCTGAGGGGCGCTCCAGACGGCCATGGGAAAGGCGCTGAGCCACTCCAGCACCCAGGCCAGCGCGGCCACGCCTGCATGCGCAATGTTCAGCAGCAGCGTCGACAGGGGTGCCGGCAGCATGCTTCCCGCCAGGGACAAGGGCGTCACCACAAGGCTGATCAAGGGAATGGCAATGGCGTTGGCAATCGGACTGGCAAGCGACACCTGCGAAAACAGCAGCATCGTCAGCGGCACCAGCCCCACCGTCACCACGTACTGGGTGCGCGCCGCCAGCAGCAGCTTGCCGCGCCAGGTCCGGTCGCTGGCGCCCGACCGGCCAACCGTGGCGTACAGGATCATGGCGACGGCCCCGAAGGAGAGCCAGAATCCGGGTGACAGTACCGCCCACGGATCGAGCAGCACTACCACGCCCAGGGCGACACTGAGCACATGCGATACGCTCGAGATCCGTCCAAGCCACACCGCCGCTCCCACGACAGTGAGCATGTACAGCGTGCGCTGGGCTGGAATGCCAAAGCCGGCCAGCAGCACGTAAAGAAAGCCAATCACGATGCCTGCCAGCGCGGCCACCTTCTGCGCCGGCAGCAGCAGCGGCAGTTGCGCGCCGGTGAAAAACGAGCGGCGCCACAGGGCAGACACCAGCAAGGCGCCCATCCCCGCGATCATGGTGATATGCAGGCCCGATATGGAAATAAGGTGACCTACGCCGGTTCGGGTGAAGACCTTCCAGTCGGTCTGATCGATGCCGCGCTGGTCGCCCACTACCAGCGCCACGATGACGCCTGCGTACGGTTTGCCGGGCAAGGCCGCCAGGATGCGGTCTCGCAGGGCCGCGCGGCTGCGCTCCACCAGCGTTTTCGGGCTGGCCACGAATTCAGCCAACCTTGCATTGCCGGCTTCCTCGCGCACGTAGCCGGTGGCACGAATGCCCTGTTCAAGCAGCCACACTTCAAAATCAAAGCCATGCGGATTGGCGTTGCCATGCGGGCGCTGCAGGCGCACAGTGAGGCGCCACCGTTCGCCCGGCCGGACGCGCCTTGCCTGGTCCTGCTCGCCGCGAATGGCGCCATACCATGCCAGCGATATCAGCGGCGGCACGCCTATCACAGGGCCTTCCACCTGTTCGACCGAAAAGTTAAAGCGCACCCCTTCGGCAAACTCGTATGGCAGGTTGTGGACCACACCGACAATCGTGACATCGCGCCCTTCGTCCGCCCTGGCCAGGGATGGTCCCAGCGCATTCTGGGCAATGTACGCGGCCCATGCAAACCCGAGCAATATGCCCGAAGCCAGCATTGGCAATGAACGCCAGGTCCCTGGCCAGCGCAGATGCAGCGCCCCCAGCACCAGCGCGCATGCGGCCAGCAGCATCAGCTGCGGCGCGCCCGGCAGCGCGGCCTGCGTCTGCAGCCAGGCCGCGCCTGCGGCAAAACCAAGTATCCACGTGCGCATGCAGTATCCGAGGCGAGCTGGGCCAAGGGGCATACTACGAAAAAAAGCGGCGAGCCCTGCTCATGGTTCGCCGCCCTTTGATCCAGATCAAGCGTCCTCAGGCGCCCATCAGGTCATCCATATTGGCCAATGGCTTGGCCGCTTCGCGCAGGAGGACCAGGGCGTCGGCCAGCTCCACCGGCTGGTACAGCGCAAAGCGGCCCACACTGCGCAGCGGCACCAGCACATCGCGAACCTGCGGGTCTTCCGATGCAATCCACAGCGCCTCGAAATTGAGCGCAGGTACGCGCAGCAGCCGCAGCTCGCGCACCTCGTCTTCCTTGACCTGGGACAGTGCCACCGCCAGGGCGCGCGCGAAGGGTTCCAGGTGTGCCCTGGCCGCGGACATTTGCAGCAGCCGCGCGTCGCCATCTTCGCTGATATCGAAAAATGCGCGCGGGGCGTCATCTTCCACTTCGTACACCCGCAGCCCCACGGCTTCCGGCTGCACGTCGGGGGCGCCCAGCAAGTCTGCCAGGCCGACAGCGTAGATGCGCTGCGCAATGCCGATGTTGGCCGTCTGCGCTTGCGCGATATCGCCCGGGGCCGGCGCGCCGGTGCCGCCCTTGAGCTTGAGCAGGGGGCGCAGCTCCCAGATGCGGCGCAAAATCAGGTCTGTTGGGATGGGCAGGTCGAATGGCATTCTGAAATAGCTCTTCAAAAAGTAGGTGTGCGTCCAGCTGCCGGTTCCCTGGTAGCCGCTCGTAAATTCAGACACTGGCAGATGGCTCTTGCCGTAGATGGGATCATCGATATCGAAGTACTCGCCCCCGCCTATGGTGCTGTAGCCGTAAATGACCATGAAATGCCCGCCACCGCCACTCCAGCCAATGCGCGCTCCCACCGGCCGCCCCTTGTCGATTTCGGCGCGGACCTGTTCAAAGCTGACCGCTCCCGTGATGCTAACAAAGTTGCGCGTGCGCGTCAGCGAGCGGTCCAGGTACCATGGCACATTGCACGCCGCCTGCGATGGGTCGCCGCAGCAGCCACGCTGGCCCAGCTCGGCATTGGCGACGCGGCACTGCGTCCACGTGCTCCAGCGCCAGAAGTAGCGCGATACGCTGACCGCCGTCGCCGCCCAGCACCAGTTGGACTGGGTCTGCGCCTGCATTTCAAAAGGCAATTGCTTCTGCACGAACAAGGTGCCGAAGATCAGGTCTTCCTGCAGAAGCGTGCTGTAAGGCCGCCTCGCCAGATAGGCAAATTCAGAAACATTCATGATGGACTCCAGGACGTCGGGTGGCGGCCAGGCGACCGCCGTTCACAACGACTCTAGAGACAAACAGTTGAGGCCGGTTTGTGGCAGCGCACGTTGCCATGCGCGTCACGGTCAGGGCTGCAGGCCCGCCAGGCGCGGTATGGCCACGAAGGAATTTTCCCGGCTTGCGTCGAGGATAGTTTGAACCGGCACTCCGCGCATTTCTGCCAGCGCCGCGCCAATGCCGGGCAGGTTTTCCGGCTGGTTGACGCCGGGATGAATCCATGCCGGCGCGATATCGGGGGAATCGGTTTCCAGCACGATCGCCTCGAGCGGCAGCTGGGTGGCCAGGCGCCGGATCTGCAGCGCGCGCGTGAATGTCATGGCACCACCGAAGCCGAGCTTGAAACCGAGGTCGATATACATCTGCGCCTGCTGGAAACTGCCGTTGAATGCATGGGCAATGCCGGCCGGGGGCCGGATCTGGCGCAGATGCTTGAGCACCTGGTCTTGCGAACGCCGCACATGCGTGAGCACCGCCAGCTTGTAGTCGCGCGCCATGCGCAGCTGTTCGCGGAAAAAATGATCCTGCTTGTCGCGCATGGCCGGCTCACACAGCATGGGAATAAAGAAGTCCAGGCCAATTTCGCCTACCGCCACAAAGCGCGGGTCGTCGAGCGCGGCCTCGATGGCGCTTCGCAGTGCGGCCAGGTCTTCCTCGCGCGCATTGGGCACGCAGATGGGATGGATGCCGAGCGCGTAGCAGGCATTGGGCGCTGCGTGGCCCAGGCGCGCCACCTCGGCAAAATTTCCCCGTTCGACTGCGGGGATCACGATCATCGATACGCCGACCTCGCCCGCGCGCCGCGCCACGCCCAGCGAGTCGCCATTGAACTCATGGGCGTCGAGGTGGCAGTGGGTATCGATCCACATGGTCAGCGCGGCTCTGGATGCAGACCCGCGTCGGACAAGCGCAGCACGCGGTCGCAGCGATGCGCCAGCTCGTTGTCGTGGGTGACGATCACAAAGGCGGTGCCCAGGGTGCTGGATAGTTCCAGCATCAGTTCAAATATCTGCTGGGCGGTGCTGTGATCGAGGTTGCCGGTCGGTTCATCGGCCAGCACGCAGCCTGGCTGGGTGACGAGAGCGCGGGCCAGCGCAACGCGCTGCCGCTCGCCGCCGGACAGCTCGCCCGGAACGTGGATGGCGCGCTTGGACAGGCCAACGCGGGCCAGCATGGCTTGCGCCTTTTCCACCGCGACTGCGCGCTTTTCGCGGCGGATCAACAGCGGCATGGCCACGTTGTCGAGCGCCGAAAACTCCGGCAGCAGGTGGTGGAACTGGTACACGAAGCCGAGCGACTGGTTGCGCAGCTCACCGCGCGCCGTTTCCGACAGGGTGGCGAAATCGGCGCCCTGCAAGGTCACAGAGCCGGTGGTCGGCGTATCCAATCCGCCCAGCAGGTGCAGCAGCGTCGACTTGCCCGAGCCGGAGGCGCCGACAATGGCCACGTGCTCGCCCCGGTTGACGGCGAAATCCACATTGCTCAGCACCTGCACCTGGTAGCTGCCCTGGGTATAGGTCTTGCCCAGGCCTTGGCAGGACAGTACCGGATTGAGGGTGTGATTATTCATAACGCAGGGCCTCCGCAGGTTTCACGCGCGAGGCGGCAAAGCTCGGATACAGCGTGGCGATAAAGGCCAGCGCCACCGAGACGGCCGCAATCCCGAACACGTCCGACCAGTCCAGGTCCGACGGCAAGGTGCTGATGAAGTAGATATCCTTGGACAGGAACTGCACGTTGAAAGCGCGTTCGATGGCCGGGATGATGACGTCGATGTTCAGCGCCAGCAGCACGCCGGTGCCCACGCCAACGGCGGTCCCGATGATACCCACCAGCGCGCCCTGGATCATGAAGATCTTCATGATCGAGCGCGGCGACGAGCCGAGGGTGCGCAAGATGGCGATGTCGGCCTGCTTGTCGGTAACGGTCATGACGAGGGTGGCCACCAGGTTAAAGGCGGCCACGGCGATGATCAGTACCAGTATAATAAACATCATCTTCTTCTGGCTCTGCACGGCGGCGAACCAGGTGGGATTGTGCTTGGACCAGTCGCGAAACAGCAGCTGGCCGGGCATGGACTGGCGCAGCTGCGTGGCCACCAGCGGTGCATCGTGCATGTTCTCCAGGCGCAGGCGCAGTCCTGCCGGCCCGTCCAGATTGGCCACAGACTGTGCGTCAGCCATGTGCACGAAAGCCAGGCCCGAATCGAACTCGAAGTGACCCGAATCGAAAATGCCCACCAGGGTGAAGTTGATCATGCGCGGCACCATGCCGGCAGCGTCGGTGTTACCGGGTGCGACTGCCAGGGTCACCTTGTCGCCCACTTTCAGGCTCAGGGAACGCGCCAGCTCCACGCCCAGCACCGTGCCGAACTCCCCGGGGCGCAGCGCATCGAAGCTGCCCTGTGTGACGTTTTTGGGCACGTCCGACACCTTGCCCTCCTCGGCCGGCAGCACGCCGCGCAAAATGGCTGGCTTCATCACGCCGTCGTACATCAGCATGCCCTGGGTTTCGGCAAATGGGGCGGCGCCCTTGACGGCCGGGTTGTTCCTGGCAGCGGTAGCGGCGCCCTGCCAGTCGGCCATGCTGCCATTGGCATCATAGACTTCCACGTGCGCCAGCACCGACAGCATGCGGTCGGTCACTTCCTTGGTAAAGCCGTTCATCACCGACAGCACCACGATCAGCGCGGCCACGCCGAGCGCGATGCCGGAAACCGATATCAGGGAGATGAAGGAGATGAAGCCATTACGGCCGCTGCGCTTGCCGGCGCGGGTATAGCGGATGCCCACGGCCCATTCATATGGCAATCTGTCGATAAAACTCATGTGGCTGCACCAGTCTGGTAATTGCGGGAGGCTTCGTCAGGCCGCAGGCCGGCGTCGGTCAGGCGCAGCACACGGTCGCAGCGTCCGGCCAGTTCGACGTCGTGCGTGACGATGACGAACGCGGTGCCAAGGGTGGCTGACAGATCGAGCATGAGGGCGAAAATCTGCTGCGCTGTCGCGTGGTCTAGATTGCCGGTCGGTTCATCGGCCAGTACGCAGGCCGGCTCCGTGACCAGCGCACGCGCCAGTGCCACGCGTTGGCGCTCGCCCCCGGATAGTTCGCCTGGCACGTGAATGGCGCGCTTGGACAGGCCCACGCGCGCCAAAATGGCTTGCGCCTTTTCCAGCGCCAGCGCGCGCTTTTCGCGCCGGATCAGGAGCGGCATGGCCACGTTGTCGAGCGCGGAAAACTCGGGCAACAGGTGATGGAACTGGTAGACGAATCCCAGTGATGCGTTGCGCAGGTCGCCGCGCGCCGTTTCGGGCAGCGTGGCGAAGTCCTTGCCCAGCAGGGCCACGCTGCCGGTGGTCGGCGTATCGAGGCCGCCGAGCAGGTGCAGCAGGGTCGACTTGCCCGAGCCGGAGGCGCCAACAATGGCCACATGCTCGCCGCGGTTCACGCTGAAGTCCACGTTACTGAGCACGTTGACCTCGTAGCTGCCCTGGGTGTAGGTTTTCCCCAGCCCCCGGCAAGCCAGGACGGTGTCGCTGACCGCTCTATTCATAGCGCAGCGCCTCCGCAGGCTTGACGCGCGAGGCGGCAAGGCTTGGGTAGATGGTAGCCAAAAACGCCATGATGGTGGCAATGCCGCCGATGCCGATCACGTCGGACCATCGCATGTCCGACGGCAGCGCAGACACCATGTAGATGTCGCTTGGCAGCACCTGCGCGCCGAACAGGCGCTCGAAGAACGGCACGATGGTGCCGATATTGAGCGCAACCACAACGCCCAGCAGCACCCCCGCCATGGTCCCCAGGATGCCGATCACCGCGCCCTGGATCATGAATATCTTCATGATCGAACGCGGCGATGAACCCAGTGTGCGCAGGATGGCGATATCGGCCTGCTTGTCGGTGACGGTCATGACCAGTGTAGAAACCAGGTTAAAGGCGGCCACGGTAATGATCAGGCCCATCACGATCAGCATCATCTTTTTTTCCGTTTGCACGGCGGCGAACCAGGTCTTATTTTGCCTGGACCAGTCGCGCACCTGCAAGCCCTGCGGCAGCATGGCCTGCAGCTCGTGCGCCACGCGCGGCCCCTCATGGATGTCGGCAATACGCAGCCGGATGCCGGACGGCGCGGACAGGCGCTCCATCTTCTGCGCGTCTTCCATGTGCACGAAGGCCATGCCGTTATCGAATTCGTAGTGGCCCGCTTCAAAGATACCCACCAGCGTGAATGTGCGCATGCGCGGCACCATGCCAGCCGGCGTCACCTGGGCTTGTGCCAGCGCCATGGTGACCTTGTCCCCCAGGGCCAGGCCCAGGGAACGGGCCAGGGCATAGCCCATGACGATATTGAATTCGCCGGCGCGCAGGTCGGCAAGGCTGCCATCGCGCACCTTGGTGGCCACGTCCGACACCTTGGGTTCTTCACTTGGCAGCACGCCGCGGATGATGGCCGGACGCATGCCGCCGTAGCGCAGCAGCATGCCCTGGGTCTGCACATAGGGCGCGGCACCCTTGACATCGGGATGCCTGGCCGCGTCGGCCATCACGTCCTGCCAGTTGGCCATGCCGCCCTGGGTGTCGAGCACCTCCACGTGCGCCAGCACCGACAGCATGCGGTCGGTAACATCCTTGCGAAAACCGTTCATGACCGACAGCACCACGATCAGCGCGGCCACGCCCAGGCCAATGCCGGAAACTGAAATGAGGGAGATAAAGGAGATGAAACTGTTACGGCCACTGCGCCGGCCGGCGCGCGTATAGCGCAGCCCAACCAGCCATTCATACGGCATCTTGTGGGTGATACTCATGGGCTCCGGCAATGTATTTTTTCCAAGTGCGCCAGTGTGCCATACAAACCTCATCCTTGACAGGGTTGCCACAATTGAATCGTGTATTGCCGCACGCTCAGTCGCAAAAATAGCGTGAACTCGCCCGTCATCTGCCACTCCAACCGGGACTGCATGATCGAGGAGGCAGCCATGGCATTCAATTTATTCGCGTCAAAGGGCACCAGCATCGACAACCAGCAATTCACCTGGCGCGACCTGGTACAAAAGCCCATCAGCAAGCTCGACGACGATGCATTCACCCGCGTGCGCATCATTCTCATGAACGGCATCGAGCAGGAAGCGCTGCGCTTCGGGCACATGGCAGCCCGCTTCAATGCCTCGCTGCGCCTGCCGCTGGCGCGCATCCGGCGCGCCGAGCATCATCAGGCCACCATGGTCAACTGGCTCATCGGGGCCGATCATTCGCCGCTCGAAACCACCATCGCCTACGAGCAGACCGCCATCGAAATCACTGCGGCGCTGGCCCAGCGCGAGCCAGATCCCTACCTGGCGCAGGTGTACCGCTTCGGCCTGCTGGAAGACTTTGACCATTTGTACCGCTATGCCGCCCTGCTCGACCGGCTGGAGGGCAAGGACGCCAATAACATCTTGCAAAGCTATACCGATATCCGGCCCGGGCGCCCCACTTCCGAACAGCACCGGGCCCCGCCCGACGACCTGCGCACGCCCTACCAGCGCGCCAGCGCTGATTTCATGACCAAACTGCACGCGCTCACCATCGTGGCCGGCGAAGCGCAAACGCAAAACTATTATCTCAATGTGGGGCCGTTTTTTTCCGATCCCCTGGCGCGCCAGCTGTATGCAGAAATTGCTTCCGTCGAGGAGCAGCACGTGACTCAATATGCGTCCATGCTCGACCCGACGGAAAGCTGGCTGGAGCAATGGCTGCTGCACGAGGCAAACGAGTGCTACAACTATTACAGCTGCGTGGAGCACGAAACCAATCATCATGTCAAAGCAATCTGGGAGCGTTTTCTGGACTACGAACTGGGGCATTTCCACGTGGCCTGCGACTGCTTCAAGCAAATCGCAGGGCGCGACCCGGCAGAGGTTGTCAACAGCGAAATTGCCGCTCCTCTGGAATACCGCAGCCAACGCGACTTCGTGCGCCGGGTTCTGGCCCAGGAAGTCGACCTGCGCACCAAGGGCACTGCCTTTGTGCCGCGCGCGCAGGAAAGCGTCGATTCCCATACCTATCGCGCCATCGTCAATGCCGACGGCATGCCGAGCGAAGCGGTGGCTTCCGGCTATCGCTGGTCACCGGGCACGGAACTGCGGCGCCCCGACACCCTGGGCACGGTGGCGCCGTGAACTTTTCAACTTGCAGGAGTAATCATGGCAACACAGACAGCACACGTGGGCATGAACCGCACCGGTATCCAGATGTCGCCGCTCGACAGCAAGGCCATGCAGCAAGGCGACCCTGCGCTGCCCGTGACCGATACGCCCGATGAAGCCGCACTGGCGGAAATGCGCAACGAATACATCATGAATGCCGACGGGCTGGGATCGATTCCGCTACCAGGCACGGTCACGGGCGCCGTCACCATGGCGCTGCAGGCCCTCAATGGCGACAGTCCGCACATACTGCTCGACAAGCTCGGCGAGCGCCTGGCCTTTGAGCGGACCGGGACCCGCCTTTACGATGCCCTCATCACCAAGTGCGACGTCCTGCTCAATGGTGATCTCAGCATGACGATTGACGACCTGGAGCAGATTCGCGCCGATGAAGCCCGGCACTTCCGGCTCGTCGCTGATGCCATCGCCTCGTTGGGCGGCGACCCTACGGCACAGACACCGAGCGGGGATCTGGCTGGCGTGGAATCCATGGGACTGGTGCAGGTACTAAACGACCCCCGCACCAGTATTGCGCAATCGCTGCATGCCATCATGACTGCCGAACTGAGCGACATGGCAGGCTGGGAAACCCTGGTGGCGCTGGCGGACGAGCACGACCTGACCGAGCTGGTCGAGGACTTTACCGACGCCCTCAATCAGGAGCGCGAGCATCTGGCCCTGGTACAGACCTGGTACGAGGAAGCCATCGGGCTCACCTTTGGGGATATGGAACTGGACGACGATACGGCGCCGCTATCGCCGCAGCCCGGCCTTGCGCCACCACCATGACATCTGTCTGCGTGTGGCGCGGAGTGATTGCCATCTGTCAGCAAATGGGGCAAGCGATCGCTTTTTGCCGGCGTGTGGCGCGAACGGTCGCAACTTACCAGCTTGCCGCGCGGGTGATAGTTAACGAACAGCGCACGCCCTGCCCGTGCATCCGCAAGCTTAGCCCTGCGGACTGTGCGTCATCTGCCTGCAGTAGCCGGCGAGCTTGTCCGGCAGATCCGGAGGGCACACGCCGCACAGGCGGTTGCCAGGCACCGCGTAGTCGATGAATGCAGGATAAGGCAGATTCAAGCTGGCCATGATGCTCTTGAATTCGTCCACCGTTGTCTCGCCACCCAGGCGTGGGTTGCGCATCTTTTCCTGCGCGATGGACGAGACAAACCGTCCCTGGTAGTCATGTGCAGGGTAGACCAGGGTCTCGCCTGGCAGGGCAAACAGCTTCTCGCGCACGCTCTTGTATAGTGCTTCTGCATCGCCATTCTGGAAGTCAGTCCGGCCGCAGCCGTCAATGAGCAAAGCATCACCGGTAAACACCCGCCCCGCCAGCACATAGGCAAAGTGGCCATCCGTATGACCAGGCGTGTGCAAGGGTTGTAGCACGATGCCACCGACCTTAAACGGCCTACCCTCCTCCAGACCAAGGTCGACGCACGCGAGCCGGTCATGGGCGGGTGCCGCGATTTTGCTGCCGACAGCGCGCTTCATCTCCAAAGCGGCCGTGATGTGATCGGCATGGATGTGGGTGTCTACCGTGAACGCCAGCGTCAGCCCCAGGCGCCGCACTTCGGCCAGGTCCCGGTCCATGGTGGCAATCACCGGGTCAATCAACACCGCCTGTCCCGTATCTTCGTCACCGAGCAGGTAGGTGTAGGTACTGGATAATGGTTCAAACAGCTGTCGGAAGATCATGATGGCTCCTCGTTGGTGTGCCGAGCGCAATGCGCCGCACTGATATAATATCGCATTATATTATATATTCTGGTATAGTATTGCGGGATGAGGCCACTTTCACGGAATAGACACATGACTTTGCCGCAAAATATCAATCTGGTCGAACTGCATCAAGCCGCGGGCCAGGCTTGCAGACTAATGAAAGTGCTGTCCAATCCTGATCGGCTGCTGCTGTTATGCCAGATGACACAAGGCGAGCTCTCCGTGGGCGCGCTGGAGGCAGCCACCGGCATCCGCCAACCCACCCTGTCGCAGCAATTGACCGTGTTACGTGAAGAGCAGCTGGTGTCGTCCCGGCGCGAAGGCAAGCAGATTTTTTACACCATCGCCAACCCGGAAGCGATGTCCGTGCTTCAGCTGCTCTATCAACTGTATTGCCCGGCCCATGAGGAACCTGGCATGAGGAGCTCGCCATGACAATCGACTGGATGAATTTTACGCCCTGGCCCTCGCTGGCCGGAGGACTGATGATCGGACTGGCGGCGGCCATGCTGCTCATCTGCAGCGGCAGAATCGCCGGTATCAGCGGCATCGTCGGTGGTCTGTTGTCCCCGGCCAGGGGCGACATTTCCTGGCGTTTCGCTTTCCTGCTCGGCCTGGTCGGTTCGCCCCTGGTCTTTTCCCTCGTTCACGCTTTGCCACCGATACAGATTGAGGCCAGCCATCCCGTCATTATTGTTGCCGGCCTGCTGGTCGGCATCGGCACGCGCTACGGCTCCGGCTGCACCAGCGGCCACGGCGTCTGTGGCCTGTCACGCCGCTCACCGCGGTCCCTGGCGGCCACGGCCGCTTTCATGGCTGCCGGATTTGCCACGGTCTACATCGTTCGCCACCTCATCGCTTAAGGGGACACAATGAAACTATTCCTCGCCGCCTTGCTGGCTGGACTGCTCTTCGGACTGGGACTGCTCGTTTCGGGTATGAGCAACCCTGCGAAGGTACTTGGCTTCCTCGATGTGGCAGGCCTTTGGGATCCATCGCTGGCATTCGTGATGGGCGGTGCGATAATCGTCGGCCTGGTGGCGTTTTCCTTCGCAGCGAAGATGCCGGCCTCGCTGCTCGGCCAGGCGTGGCGCCTTCCGTCTGCCACCCGGATCGACCGCCGCCTTGTGATTGGCGCAGTCACGTTCGGCGTCGGATGGGGTCTGGCGGGATTGTGCCCTGGTCCCGCTCTCGCATCCCTCCTGCTTGGTGGGACCAAGGTACTGCTGTTCGTCGCGGCCATGTTGGCAGGGATGGCGATCTTCGCTTTGCTGGAGCAAGCGGCACCCACGCACAGGGACGCCCCTGATTCACCATAAACCGCGATTTTTCCGGCAATTGCCGCGGTGTCAGTCGACATGCGAGCACACCGCCAAGACCCGGGCGGATGCAGCCGGCTCATGAGTATGCCGCTTGCGCGGCGCTTGGTCTATGATGGTGCGCGGGACCGCGTCGCTTCCAGCGATGCGCGCTCGCCGCGAGAACATTCTCGATCACAGGAGGTACATGGACGCGAAGGCCACAGCACTGCGAACACTCATCCAGGCCAGCGTTGCCGCCGCGGTGTTCTTGCTTGTCATGCTGCTGTTGAATGCATCAGAGGTATTCCTGGCAATTTTTGGGGGCATCCTGCTCGCGGTACTGTTCCATGGCACAGCGACATGGGTTCGCCAAAAAACCGGACTATCGCGCCCGGTTGCCTTCGCCGTTTCACTCCTGGCACCGTTACTGCTGGCAGCGCTGGGGCTATGGATAGTGGCACCTAGTGTTTCCGAACAGGCTGCTGAACTGGCAGACAGGTTGCCGCAGGCGGTGGCGCGGCTGCAGGAACAAGTGCGCCAGTACGACTGGGCAGACCGGCTGATTGGCCACGCCGATCGGGTGCGCGATGTCTTGCCGGGTGACTCCGGCATGGCCGGTGCTGTGGCAACCTTCTTTTCATCCACTTTCGGCGGTCTCGGCAATATTGTTTTCGCCCTGGTCGTAGGCCTCTTCCTCGCCATGGCGCCATCGCTCTACGTCAAAGGCTTGCTGCATCTGGTCCCCCTGGACAAACGCGACCGGGCCAGGGAGGTACTCAATGCAACCGGCGACACCCTGGGTTCCTGGCTCATGGCCAAGCTCATTTCCATGGTCGTGATCGGCGTTCTGACCACGCTCGGACTGTGGTTCATCGGCATCGACCTGGCCCTGGTACTCGGCGTGATTGCCGCCCTGCTGTCTTTCATTCCCAATTTCGGACCCGTGATTTCCCTGCTTCCCGCGGCGCTGATCGCCCTGATCATCGGCCCGGACCAGCTGGCATACGTGGTTGCCCTGTATATTGGGGTGCAAGTGTTTGAAAGTTACCTGCTGACTCCGTTTCTACAGCAGCGCATGGCTGACTTGCCCCCTGCGTTAACAATAAGCATGCAAGTGCTGCTCGGCTCCCTGGCCGGCATAATCGGCATCATCCTGGCGACACCGCTGACGGCCGCCGTGATGGTGATGGTGAAAATGTGGTACGTCGAAGACTTGCTCGGTGACGGCAGTGTCGGCAGCAGCAAGCCGCCCAGGCAGGCGCACGCAATCGGCGGCCCGCGCGAAACCCGGTAATCTTGTGAGAACCTCAACAGATTCCCGGACGCCGCCAGGACGGCGCTGACGGTTCCCATGCCGAGCACAATTGCACTCTGACACTTAAGATGCCCTACAATGCCGCATGACTCAAATTACGCTTGCCCTGCCCTTTGCCCTTCCCCCCCAGGAACTGGCCACCGACCTCGTGCGGTCCCTGACCATGCCGGCCCTGGCCACCCTGCTGGCGCGCTCGACCGAGACCCATGTCCCGTGGGATGACCAGCAGCGCAATCTGCCCCACGAAGCCTGGCTGTCCAGGACATTTGGCCTGGCCGCGGACGGAGGCTGCGCCTTTGCCGCCGCCAGCATGCGCGGCTTCGGGCTGGACCCGGCCGGCGGCAGCTGGTTTCTGGTCCACCCGGCCCATGTGGAAATTGCCCGCAGCCACCTGACCATGCATGACCTGCGCCGCTTGCGCCTGGACGATGGCCACGCGCGCGCCCTGTTCGATGTCGCCAAGCCCGTGTTTGACGAACTTGGCCATACGCTCGTCTATGGCGACGCCCATACGTGGTTCATGGCCGCCGGCCCCTGGACCAGCCTTCAAACCTCCTCGCCCGACCTGGTCGTGGGCCAGAACCTGACCGATTTTTTCCCCACAGGCCCCGGCGCGTCCGATTTCCGCCGCCTGCAAAACGAAGTGCAGATGCTCTGGTTCGAGCATCCGGCCAACGTCGAGCGCGAAGCGGCGGGCATGCCGGCGGTCAATTCCTTCTGGATCTGGGGCCAGGCCGGCAGCAATGCCGCCATTCCACCGGCGCCGCTGTTTGCCAGTTCCTACACCACGCCCTGGCTCAGCGCCATGACCACCTGCCCCGCCCCGTCCCTGCCGGACCCCTTCAACGGCAAGTCCGAGGACAGCATGCTGGTCCGGGGCGACCTGTGCGAACCGGCGCTGGCCGGCGACTGGGCCACGTGGCTGGCGCGCATGCATCACCTGGAAAACAAGCTCTTTGCCCCGGCCCTGGCCGGCTTGCTGCAGGGCCGCGACGCCAGGGTTCGCATCGTGCTCAGCCACCGCTCCACGCTGCGCGAATTTACCACCACCAAGTGGGAACAGCGCGCCTTCTGGCGCAAGCCTTCGCTCGCCCGATTATTGCCATGACCCGTATTGCCACCCGGCCCTGCTCCTTCCGCACCTCCGAAATGCTGCGCCAGGGCGGCGTCCATCCGGTGCTGGCGCGCCTGTATGCCTCGCGCGGCCTGTCCGATACCCGTGAATTGTCCAGCGAACTGGCGGCCCTCATGCCGCCGTCCGGCCTGCGCCACATTGACAGCGCCGCCGTGTTTTTGGCAGACGCCATCGCCGCCGGCAAAAAGATGTGCATCGTCGCCGACTACGACTGCGATGGCGCCACCGCCTGCGCCGTTGCCCTGCGCGGCCTGAAATCCATGGGCGCCCGGGTGGACTTCATTGTCCCCAACCGTTTCGAGTACGGCTACGGCCTCACGCCCGAAATCGTGGCCCTGACAGCGCGCGAAAAGGCGCCCGACATCATCGTCACGGTGGACAACGGCATTGCCAGCGTTGACGGCGTCCTCGAGGCGACCCGGCGCGGCATCGACGTCGTCATCACCGACCACCACCTGCCGGCCGACGTGCTGCCGGCCGCGCGTGTGATCGTCAACCCCAACCAGCCGGAGTGCGGCTTTCCCAGCAAGCACCTGGCAGGCGTGGGCGTGGTGTTTTACGTCCTGCTGGCGCTGCGCGCCGAACTGCGCCGGCGCGGCGTGTTCGACGCCCAGACCCAGCCCAAGCTGGACAGCCTGCTCGACCTGGTTGCGCTGGGCACGGTCGCAGACGTCGTCAAGCTCGACTCGAACAACCGCATCCTCGTGGCCCAGGGCTTGAAGCGCATGCGCGCCGGCCGCATGCACGCCGGCGTGGCCGCCCTGTTCCGGGTGGCCAAACGCGAATCGCGCACCGCGTCCCCGTTCGATCTGGGCTTTGCGCTCGGCCCGCGGCTCAACGCCGCCGGCCGGCTGGAAGACATGTCGCTCGGGATCGAGTGCCTGATCACCGACGACGAAGGCCGCGCCTGGGCCATTGCCGAAAAGCTCAACGAAATCAACCTGAAACGGCGCGAGATCGAAGCGGAAATGCAGGATGCGGCCCTGCTCCATCTGGACGCCTTCCAGCCAGCGACCAGCAACACCATCAGCGTGTTCGACGCCGGCTGGCACCAGGGCGTCATCGGCATTGTGGCTTCACGCCTGAAAGAAAAGTTCTTCCGGCCGACCATCACCTTTGCCCCGGGCAGCGATGGCTGGATCAAGGGCTCCGGCCGCTCGATTCCCGGCTTTCACCTGCGCGATGCGCTCGACCTGGTATCCAAACGGGCTCCGAGCCTGATCGACAAGTTCGGCGGCCATGCCATGGCGGCCGGCCTGACCATCCGGGCCGACGCCTTTGACGCCTTTTCCCGCGCCTTTGAAGAAGTTGGCCGCTCCTGGCTCACCGCCCAGCAGCTCGAACGCATCATCGAAACCGACGGCCCGCTTGAAGACGCCTACTACACCACCGAGTTCATTGATCTCATGGACGGGCAGGTGTGGGGCCAGGGCTTCGCACCCCCCGTTTTCTGCGACGAATTCCGTGTCCTCAGCCAGCGCATCCTCAAGGAGCGGCACCTGAAGCTGCACCTGGAACGCAATGGCCAGCGCTACGATGCCATCTGGTTTGGCCACACCGCGTCGCTGGGCGAACGGGCCCGGGTCGCATTCCGGCTCGACGCCAATGAATACAATGGTGTCACGCGCGTGCAGCTGATGGTGGAACACGCGGAACCGGCCTGAGCATGGCGGGTTCCCCGGTTCACAATTCGGGCAACTGCATTAAAGGAAATCCACAATATTTTCCCTCCGATTCCGGAGCTTGCTTGCACTCCCAGTATTTTTGGAGTATAAAGTATCCATAACCGGAGGTAACGCACCATGAACCTGGCCTACTCTTATCCAAAAAGCCGTTTTGAACCGGCCGTACTGATCGATCTCAACGCCCGCGCCGAACGCGAACGCTTGTCCAAATCGGCACTGATCGGCTTTTTCAAGCTGGTGGCCGCGTGGAAGCTGCGCGACGAAGATGCGCGTGAGTTGCTGGGCGGCCTGTCCTCATCCACCTTTTACGAGTGGAAGAAGAACCCCGACCGCGTGCTCGAAGTCGACCGCATCACCCGCATCTCCTATCTGCTGGGCATCTACAAATCCCTGCACATCCTGTACGGCGACAAGCTCGCCGACGAATGGGTGACCCTTCCCAACAAAAACCCCGTTTTCGCCGGCCGCACCCCGCTCTCGACCATGGTCGCCGGCGGCATGCTGGCCATGCAAACCGTTCGTAAGCTGCTGGACGCACGCCGAGGAGGTCTCTGATCTTGTCCGTCGTCCCTAAACTGACCACCCTGCGCCAATTCGATACCTGCCGACTCATCCCTTCCCGCTTTGCCGATGTGGAGGACTCCGTCCTCGCGCCGCTGGCCGACAGCGAGGAAGTGCTGCGCCACCTGTTCGAACTCGATAACGCCACCAATGAGCGCTTGCGCGGCGAGTACGGCAGCCTGCCCGGCATTGGCGTGGATGAACTGGTGTTCGGCGTGCCGAACTTCCGCATCATCAATGCAGCCTACACTTATCCGCGTCCGGAAGGCAGCCGCTTCAACGACGGCGAGCGCGGTGCCTGGTACTGCGCCTTTGCCATCGACAGCTCGCTGGCCGAAATCTCCTTTCATAAAACCGTCGAGTACCAGGAAATCGACCGCTTTGAAGACAGCGTGACGTACCAGTGCATGCTGGCCGACTTCACCAGCACCTTCCACGACATCCGCGGCATCGAAGCGTACCAGGACTGCCTGGATCCGGCCAGCTACATCGAGTCGCAAAAGCTGGCCGCCGAGCTGCTCGAACTTGGCTCCATGGGCGTCATCTACCCGAGCGTGCGCGATCCCGGCGGCACCTGCCTGGCGTGCTTTCGTCCGGCGCTGGTGGGCAATGTGCGCAAGGGCCAGGCCTATCGCTTCACCTGGTCAGGCTCTCCCACGCCCCTGATTGAAACCATCGAGCACACTTGACTGCCGCCCCACGATCATGAAGACCAAACCTGAAAACGACACTGAACTGCGCACCAAGATCAACATGGAGACTGCGCGCCTGCCCTGGGCCGAGCTGGAACGCCACTTCGCCCAGGGAACCGTGATCTTCGTCAGCGAACAGCTCGACCTCATCGATGTCGCCGTCCGCATCTCGCACGACGACAAGGACAGTATCGCGCGCTGGATGGGCGAGCACAAAATCGCCAAGGTTTCGGACGCCCAGGCACAGGCGTGGACTGCCGCCGGCGCCTCGCTCTGGACTTCGGTCGTCCATCCTTTCATCCTGGTCCAGCCGGAAAAAAGCAAGCTGCATTAAGCGCCGTGACTCGCCGCGTTTTGCAGCCTGTCGCCGCCCTCGCGCCCTGGGTGCGCCACATCATGGCCGGCGGCTTCGAGAGCGAACGGGTGCTTCTGCCCGCCTGCGCCGATGTCCAGCTCCTGATGTATCTGCAGGGCGGCGCCTTCGTGATCGATCCGGCCTGCTCTGAGACACCGTTACCGAGGATCTTCCTGGTCGGGCCGGTCCAACACCCTCGCCAATACCGCGTCGCTCCCGGCAGCCGCTTCGTCGCGGTCACCTTCCGCCCGGGTGGACTGCAAGCCTGCCTGGGGATGGCCGCATCGGCCGTCATGGGCCGCATCGTGACGCTCGACGCAGGCGTGCTCGAAGAAGCGCTGACGCAAAGCGAAGAGCATGCACCGGCCTTTCTGCAGCAAGCGCTGCTAACACGGCTGCACGCGCGGGGAACACCGCCTCCCGGACTGCCCGCGCTCGATCTGGAAAATGTCGAGAGGCCGGTCCCGGAGCTGGCAAAAGAGCTGGGCATCGGCGTGCGCCAGCTGGAGCGGCGTTTCCTTGACAGTCTTGGGATGCCGCTGCGGGAATACCGCCGCCTGGCACGGTACTCGGCCGCCATGACCGCGCTCATGATGCAGGGCGCCTCGCCACAGGCATTGGCCAGCCTGGCGCAGGACGCCGGCTATGTCGACCAGGCCCACTTCACCCGCGATTTTTCAGCCATGGTGGGCCAGCCGCCCGGCCGCTTCCTCAGGCAGCGGGGCGACGCCCAGTACGCACTGTGGCAATTCACCAGGGAAGAACTGGAGAGTTATCTGAGCTGACATGTCGCACCGGTACAATCTTCGCGGGCCCCGCCAGCCTACCATCAGGCTTTGGGAGAAGCCTGATCATGATGATTGAAGAAAGCATCGATATCAACGTCACGCCAGACAAGGTAATGGCGTGCTACAGCGACGTGGCCGGCTGGCCGCGCTGGGACCCGGACACCAGGCAAGCCTCGATCGACGGCCCGTTTCGCGCCGGCGCCACGGGAAGGCTGCGCCCTGCCAAGGGTTTTGCGGTACCCATGCGCTTCACCAGCGTGACCGAACATTCCTTCACCGTCGAAGCTCCTGCACCCTTGTGCAAGATGCGCTTCGAGCACGAGCTGGTGCCTGTTGCCGGTGGCACCCGGGTGACGCACCGGGTCAGCTTTGAGGGACTGCTGGCGGGGTTCTTCCGCCGGCTGGTCGGCGCGCGTGTGCGCACCGGCCTGCCGGTAACCATGGCCAGTCTCAAGCAGATGCTGGAAGCGCAAGCTAGCGCCGCTCCTTGAAGCCCATGCCTTCAAAGGTCCTCACGGCATTGCCCCGCTCTGCGCTCCAGTGCTGCGACCGGCGCGCCGCCCTGTCCTCCAGGGCGCTCTGCGCGGCGAGCGCGGCCAGCTTGCCCGCCAGGAGCTGGCCTGCGATGCGGCGATTGGCGTGCTGGCTGCGCTCCGTTTGCACCTTCACGCTTAGCCCGGTCGCTACATGGGTAGCCCGGATCGCACTATCGGTCTTGTTGACATGCTGCCCGCCCGGACCGGAAGCGCGGATGGCTTCATAGCGGATCTCGCCCACTTCGGGCGAGGGCGAAGAAGGTGGTGCAAACGCGGCACCGTGCAAAAACCAGTTCTTGCGCTTGTGGCCGGAGCGATACGGGCTGTCGCATATCCAGAGCAAAGTACCGCACCAGCGGCGCGCAAGGTCCCCGTCCCCGCCCACTTCCAGCAGCACCGAACGCAAGGTCCCCGCAACAGGACCATCGATCTGCTCGATGACGTCAATCGCCACCCCGGCTTGATTAGCCTGCGCGCAAAGCATGTCGAATGCCTTGCGCACCCCAAGGCAGCACTCCGCGGGCCCGGTATTGGCTGTCAGCTGTAACCAGATCATCAGCAGCACTCCCCACGTGTCTTGTAGGTGAGTACAGGGCGGCTGCGTGCGACCACGCGCGCCAATCCTGCGCCAACAAGGCATCCGAGGACGCTGTCGACATTCTTGTATGCCTGCGGCGCCTCCTCGTAGATCAAGGCCCGGTCATTGCAGATCACCCGTCCGCCGGTGGAGGTGCGGCTTAACTGCGCAGGCGTGGCCAGGCGGTCGAGCCGCCCCTTGCAGTCGGTGCGCAGCCATTTGCGGCCGGCACCATGCGCCAGCGACTGCAGGCTGAGCGCATGCGCGTCTGCCAGCGGCTCGATCAGATAGCTGTAATCGTCGCGCGAGCCAGGCAACATGACCAGACCCAGGTCGGACGGCGTGGCACCTTTGCGATGCAGCCAGCCGTCGGCGCCGCCAAAATTGGCCGCAGTGACGGTATTGTGATTCACATCCAGCACCGGCGTGGCGCTGCAGCGCAGGCGCATGAGAATGCGCGCCGCGATGAGAGCGCGGTTAAGCTCTGCATACCTGACTGCTGCATCATGCTGGCGCAGGTAGGCTGCGGCAGCTTCGCTGCCGTCTGCCAGTCCCGCGTGGCTGAACGCATCGACGTGCGAGCGCAAAACCGCCTGGCCAAGGCCGCGCGAACCGCTGTGAACCAGCAGTTGCAGGCACTTGGGTGCCAGCGCCGTTTGCGCCAGCACGTCCGGCAGTTCCACCTTGTCGATCACCTGGAGTTCGGCAAAGTGATTTCCGCGCCCGATGGTACCGAGCGAGCGCAGGTGGCCGCTGTCCAGCCCCGCCTCGCGCAGCACGAGGCCAAGCGCCGCGAAGCGCGCGCACAAGGTATCGTCATGGCGCTCCAGCGCATCCCACTCGTGTTCATCAATGATATCGTCGAGGTTGCCGATCTGTTTGTCGACCTTGTCCAGCTTGACGCGGCTCGACAGGATGTCGGTCTGCCACAGGCCCATGCCGCAGCCAATGTCATTGCCCACCAATGCCGGATAGAGCCGGCCCGTGGAGAAGAATGCCGCACCCACGGGGTAGCCGCGGCCGGGATGCAGGTCCGGCAGCCCGACCACGCGCTGCATGCCGGCCAGCTGCGACGTGGTTTTTGCCTGCTCGATGGCGGCATGTTCGAGCCACAGGCGCTCGGACGCAATGATCGACACGCGATCAGAAATAGTTTGAACAAAATTGCCCATTTTGAAGCCAATCCAAAAAAATAGTAAAACAGGATTGGGCGCTGGCGGCGCGCAGACGAGTTACTCGTCCCAGGCAGTGCTGATGCAGATTGATCAGCGCAGGACGTGACCAGCCAGACCCGAAAAAGGAGAGGTGGCGTTCATTTGATGCATGGGCGTTCTCCTTCTGTCAGGTTGGTGGATAAGGTGTCAGATAAAGCAGGCGGCGATGATAAATGAATTTACGCCGCCGTACAAGCACAATTGTCAGCGGCGTTTTTTCAGGATCGACCCCAGCACGCCGCGAATGATCTCGCGCCCCACCTGCGAGCCAATGCTGCGCGCGGCCGATTTCACCATCGCTTCCACCGGCGACTGGCGTTTGCTGCCGGAACCAAATAGCCCACCCAGCATGCCGCCAAATCCGGATTCGCCTTCCGGCTCGGCGCGGGCGGTACGCGTACTTGCCTGCTTTTCGGCCTGCTTCTGCTCCAGCGCCTGCTGCTCGGTTGCCGCAGTCGCTTCCGCGCGGCGGGTGAGGATCTCGTGGGCCGACTCGCGATCGACCACTTTTTCGTAGACGCCGGCCACGACCGAGCGCGCCATGGCAGCCTTGCGCTCGGCCATATCGATGGGGCCGAGCTGCGACGCCGGCGGCAGCACAAAGGCGCGCTCCACGATATTCGGCCGCCCCTTCTCATCGAGGAATGACACCAGTGCTTCGCCCACGCCCAGTTCAGAAATGACGGCAGCCGTATCGAGCGCCGGATTGGGGCGGAAAGTCTCTGCCGCAGCCTTGACTGCCTTCTGGTCGCGCGGCGTGTAGGCGCGCAAGGCGTGCTGCACCCGGTTGCCCAGCTGTCCGAGCACGGTATCCGGAATATCGAGCGGATTTTGAGTAATGAAAAATACGCCCACACCCTTGGAGCGGATCAGGCGCACGACCTGTTCGATTTTTTGCAGCAGCTGCTTGGGCGCGTCCGCAAACAGCAGGTGGGCCTCATCGAAAAAGAACACCAGCTTGGGCTTGTCCAGGTCTCCCACTTCCGGCAGGTTCTCGAACAGTTCGGACAGCAGCCAAAGCAGGAACACGCCATACATGCGTGGCGCGTTCATCAGCTTGTCGGCGGCCAGGATGTTGACGACGCCCTTGCCATTGGCATCGGTCTGCAGCAGGTCGTCGATGTTGAGCATCGGCTCCCCAAAAAACTGGTCGCCGCCCTGCTCTTCGATCGCCATCAGGCCGCGCTGGATGGCGCCAATGCTGGCCGCCGAAATGTTCCCGTAGGTGGTGCGGTAGTCGGCCGCGTTGTCACCCACATTTTGCAGCATGGTGCGCAGATCCTTGGAATCAAGCAGCAGCAAGCCATTGTCGTCGGCGATCTTGAAGACCAGCTGCAGCACGCCTTCCTGCGTGTCGTTCAGGTTGAGCATGCGCGCCAGCAGCAGCGGTCCCAGGTCGGAAATGGTCGCCCGTACCGGATGTCCCAGTTCGCCAAACACATCCCAGAACGTGACGGGACAGGCCTCCCACTGCGGCTCTTCCTGCTCCAGGCTGGCCAGGCGCGCCTTCAGTTTGTCTGAAGCCTTGCCCGCCTTGGCCATGCCCGACAGGTCTCCCTTCACGTCCGCCATGAACACCGGCACGCCGATGTTGGACAGCGACTGGGCGATCGCTTGCAGCGTCACCGTCTTGCCGGTGCCGGTGGCGCCGGTGATGCAGCCGTGCCGGTTGACGAGCTGCGACAGCAAATCGAGCGTGACAGCTGGCTGGACGGCGATATTTTTGGCGATTGGCAGTGAAGTGGACATGGTAAAAAAACCTGAATTGAAGTGGCCAGAGTTTATACGAAAAGAGCGGCGCTGCGCTTACTTCGGCGCCCCCACGTTCACCATCCCCTTGAAGTCGTAGGGGATGACCACGGTGTGTACCTTGCCTTCCGCGATACCTTCTGCAATCTTCATTGCCGAGCGCAGTTAATGGCCGTGAGCCCTGTGCCTGAGCGCGTGCGCCATCCTTCGCAACAGCTGCGCCGCGTGCTGTTCGTCGCGCGCGTAGCCACCCAGGCCATCTTGCAGGTAGTACGCGAGCTGCTGCATGGCCTCGGGATTGTCCTCATCCACGGCCCGTTCCAGCCACTGCCTGGCCCGGGCCTCGTCGCGCGCCGTGCCCTCGCCCGCCATGAGCATGGACGAGAGGATGAACATGGCAGGGGCATGTCCCGCCTTCGCTGCCGCTTCGATCAGCACCAGCGCGCGGGCGCTGTCACTCTTGCGCAGCTGGCGGCCCTGGTCGAACGACGGAGGCACCGCTGCCTGCGCCAGCGCTGCGGCCAGGGCCAGTGGCATTAGCAGCAGCCGCGCCATCATTTGGACAGGTCGATCTGGTACAGCGAAAAGCCTTTGCCGCTGCCGTCATCTTCCTTCAGCACACTGACGCCATCGAGCCCCGCTTCGTGCGCCAGCGCGAGCTTGCCCTGGGCCGAACGGAATACCACCGGCCCTGCCGTTTTCAGTTTCGCAAAGCGCCAGCTGCGCTGCTGGCCATGGGCGGCGCGGGTGAGCGTGCGCGTCTTCTTGATGTGGGCAATGAGCACGTCGCGATTGGTGTCGGGAGAGGCGATCACCGTCTTGCTGCCGTCCAGGCCAGGAAAATTCCCGCCGCCGCTCGCGCGGTAGTTATTGGTCGCGACCAGGAACGACGCATCAGGGGGAACCGGCTTGCCGCGATAGTGCAGCTTGACGATCCGCTTGCCAGGTGGCTGGGTGAGGTCGATTTCGTAGCTGACCTCCTTGGACGACATGGCATCGAAGTTGTAGGTCGGGAAAGCGGGGTTGATCAGCTCCTGCGGCTCGGTCTTGGCCGGATCAATGGTATTGAAGCGGGTTGCGGAGCGCTCCATCCAGGCCTTGAGCTCCGCGCCCGTGACTTTTACGGCGTACAGGGCGTTGGGATACAGGTAAAGATCGGCCGCATTGTTCAGCGCCAGGCTGCCGGCGGGAACGTCCGTGAAGTCCGCCGGCCCCGCATTGCCGCTCTTGAAAGGCGCGGCCATCGACAGCACCGGCAACTTTGCATACTTTGGCAGCGACGCCTTGACGTAGGCGCGCACATAGTTCGCCTGCGCCTCGTTGACGATGGCAATGGCCGATACGTCGCCCACATCGGCAAAATACGACGACATGCGAAAGCGCGTCTCGCCGACCGGCGTCTGCACGTACTTGATGGTTGCCTCATGCTCGGCTGCCACCAGCGCGGCAATGGTTGGATCGGCCGCCACATAGCTCTTGTCGGCCTGCTGGGCGGAGCGCGCCTCCACCACCGTGCGTGACTTGTCGATCACCCAGCGCTGGCCGTCGTGGGTCAGGTGCAGGCCAATCACACCCAGATGCTTGCCCCACATATTGGCCATCACGGTCGGCACGCCGTTGACCAGCCCCTTCACCTTGTCCACCCCCGGCAGGTTGAACTGGGCGACGGTACTGGCGGCATTGGGGAATATCTGGTGCGAATGGCCAATCAGCATGGCGTCGATCCCGGGTACCTTCGACAAGTGCCAGCTGCCGTTTTCCATCGTGGGCGAATACGGGCTGTCATCGAGCCCGCCGTGCGAAATGGCGATGACGAGATCCGCCCCTTGCGCGCGCATCTCGGGAATGAAGCGGCTGGCCGACTCGCGCAGCCCTTCGGTATAGACCTTCCCCTCCAGCCAGCGCTTGTCCCAAGCCATGATGGTGGGCGGCGTAAAGCCGATGATGCCCACCTTGAGCGTCGCAGTGACAGGCTTGCCGTCCGCGCCGGTTGCCGTGATCTGCTTGTCGATGATACGCCAGGGCGAAAACAGCGGCTTTTTCGATTTGACGCTGTAGACATTTGCCAGCACCTGCGGGAAAGCGGGACCCGCGCAGCGCGCACGGGAAGCGTCAACGCCCGCCACGTCAAAGCGGCTGCCCGTCACCTGGCTCAGGTACTTGAGGCCATAGTTAAATTCGTGGTTGCCAATGCCGCCTCCGTCGAACCCCAGCGCGTTCATCACCTTGTACACCGACAGCACCTTGTCGCACGCCAGTGGCTTGACCAGGGCCTCGTAATCGGCCAGTGCCGACCCCTGGATGGTGTCGCCGTTGTCGATCAACAGATTGTTGGGATACTGCTCGCGGGCCGCCGCGATCAGGGAGGCAGTGCGGTCCAGTCCCAGGGAAGGCTCCGGCGCCAGGCGAAAGTAATCATAGCCGACCAGGTTGGAGTGCACGTCGGTGGTCTCGAGCACGCCCACCACGGCAGTGGTGCCGGCGGCGATCTTGTCGGCTGCTGCTGCACTGGAGGCAGCCACCATCAGGCCAGCCAAGGAAATATAAAATTGATAACGCATCAGGAGCTTTTCGCGGGTGGATATCCGTCGATCATACGCAGCGCCCACGTCCTGATCAAGTGAACCGCAAGCGCTGCCCGTGCCGGGACCGCGCTGGGGTATAATCGAAGGTTCGATTTAACCAATTCAAGAACACGGAACGCCATGGAAGCCGAACGCATAAACGCCCTCTCCGCCCTGCTTAACGACCTGACCGATCGTGAAGCCGAACTTCGGAGGTATCTTTGACTTCGATAAAAAGTCAGAGAAGCTAGAGCAGGTCAACGAAGAACTGGAAGACCCCACCGTCTGGAATGATCCCAAGCGCGCCCAGGACCTGGGCAAGGAGAAAAAAGCGCTGGAATCGATCGTCCACACGCTGATCAAGGCCGACAACGACCTCAAGGACGCAAACGACCTGTTTGCGATGGCGCGCGAAGAAAACGACGACGACACGCTCGAAGCGGTCGAAGGCGACGCCAATACCATCAGGGCCGTCATCGAGGGCATGGAGTTTCGCCGCATGTTCGCCAATCCGCTGGACGCGAACAACTGCTTCATCGACATCCAGGCCGGCGCCGGCGGCACCGAAGCCCAGGACTGGGCTTCCATGCTGCTGCGCCAGTACCTGCGTTATTGCGAGCGCAAGGGCTTTAAGGTCGACATCCTCGAACAGTCCGACGGCGAAGTTGCGGGCATCAAGACCGCCACGCTTAAGGTCGAAGGCGAGTACGCCTATGGTCACCTGCGCACCGAAACGGGCGTGCACCGCCTGGTGCGCAAGTCTCCGTTCGACTCGGCCAACGGCCGCCACACGTCGTTCACCAGCCTGTTCGTGTACCCGGAGGTGGACGACTCGATCGAGATCGACGTCAACCCGGCCGACATCCGGGTCGACACGTACCGCGCGTCCGGTGCCGGTGGCCAGCACATTAACAAGACCGATTCCGCGGTCCGCATGACGCACGCGCCGACCGGCATCGTGGTGCAGTGCCAGAACGACCGTTCCCAGCACCGCAACCGCGCCGAGGCGATGGAAATGCTCAAGGCGAAACTGTACGAATTCGAACTGCGCAAGCGCATGAGCGAGCAGCAGAAACTGGAAGACTCCAAGACCGACGTGGGCTGGGGCCACCAGATCCGTTCGTACGTGCTGGACCAGTCCCGCATCAAGGACCTGCGCACCAATTTCGAGACCGGCAACACCAAGGGTGTGCTGGACGGCGACCTGGATGACTTCATCTCGGCTTCCCTCAAGCAGGGCGTGTAATGAGCAAGCGCGCATTTGTCTTTGACATGGACGGCACCATCGTCGACAACATGTCCTTCCACACGGCGTCCTGGGTCACGTTTTTCCAGCGCCGCGGCAAGGATATTGATGCCGACGAGTTCTTCCGGACCACCGCGGGCCGCCAGGGCAAGGAGATCATCCGCTCGCACCTGGGCCAGGACCTGCTGGACGACGAAGTGGTGGCACTGAACCTGGAAAAGGAATCGGTGTACCGCGAGCTGTACGAGCCGCACCGCAAGACCGTCACCGGCTTCGACGACCTGATCGCCCAGGCCAAGCTGCGCGGGGTGGCGCTGGCCGTGGCAACTGCCGCCCCCAACGCCAACATCACCTTCACGCTGGATGGCCTCGACCTGCGCCGTCACTTTGACACGGTGGTGGGCGCGGCCGATGTCCCGCGCGGCAAGCCGCATCCGGATGTATTCCTGCTGGCGGCCGAGCGCTGCGGCGTGGCGCCCGAGCACTGCATCGTGTTCGAGGACGCGCCCCTGGGCGTGGAGGCGGCCCGCCGCGCCGGCATGCGCTGCGTGGTCCTCACCACCACCCTGCCGGCCGAAGCCTTTGCCGAATTTGACAACGTCATTCATATCGCCAGCGATTTTTCTCAGCTGACGATCGACGAACTGTTTTCTGAATAATCAACAAACCAAGCTAGCGATACCTATCATGACAACGGACACCCAAGACCAAGCAGCCGCTCCGGCCGACGACAACAAGCTGATCGCCGAGCGCCGCGCCAAGCTGGCCGCCATTCGCGCCAGGGGCGTCGCCTTTCCGAACGACTTCCGCCCGCAGCACAAGGCGGCGGACCTGGTCGACCAGTTCGGCGGCAAGACGCGCGAGGAACTGGAAGCGGCCGAAGTGGCAGTGGTCGTGGCCGGCCGCATGATGCTGCGCCGCGAAGCAGGCAAGAAGGCGGTCTTCGCCGAGCTGCAGGATTCGTCGGGCAAGTACGCCGACGGCCGCATCCAGATCTACGTCACGCTCGACAAGGTGGGCGAAGCGGCAATGGAAGAACTGCACCACTACGACCTGGGCGACATCCTGGGCGTGGAAGGCACGCTGTTCAAGACCAAGACCGACGAACTGACCGTCAAGGTGACGGCGCTGCGCCTGATTACCAAGTCGCTGCGCCCGCTGCCGGACAAGTTCCACGGCCTGGCCGACCAGGAGACCAAGTACCGCCAGCGCTATGCGGACCTGATCATGAGCGAAAAGACGCGCCGCACCTTCAAGGCGCGTACCGCCGCCATGTCCTCGATCCGCCGCTTCATGGAAGAGAATGAATTCATGGAAGTGGAAACGCCGATGCTGCACACCATTCCCGGTGGCGCCGCGGCCAAGCCCTTCATCACCCATCACAACGCGCTGGACATGGAAATGTTCCTGCGCATCGCGCCGGAGCTGTATCTCAAGCGCCTGGTGGTCGGCGGCTTTGACCGCGTGTTTGAAGTGAACCGCAACTTCCGCAATGAAGGCGTGTCGCCGCGCCACAATCCTGAATTTACGATGATGGAGTTCTACGCGGCCTACACCGACTACCAGTGGATCATGAATTTCACCGAACAGGTGATCCGCCGCGCCGCGGAAGATGCGCACGGCACCGCGGTACTGACCTATGGCGGCCGTGAGCTGGACCTGTCCAAGCCGTTCCACCGCATGACCATCGTTGGCGCCATCAACAAGTACGCGCCGCACTATACCAACGAGCAGCTGCACGACGCCGAATTTCTCAAGACTGAACTGCTCAAGTTTGGCGTCAAGCCGTTTTCCACCTCCGGCCTTGGCTCACTGCAGCTGTCGCTGTTTGAGGAAACGGCCGAAGCGCAGCTGTGGGAGCCGACCTTCATCATCGACTATCCGGCTGAAGTCTCGCCGCTGGCGCGCGCCTCCGACACCCAGGCCGGCATCACCGAGCGTTTTGAATTGTTCATGGTGGGCCGCGAGATCGCCAACGGCTTCTCGGAGCTCAACGACGCAGAAGACCAGTCGGCGCGCTTCCTGGCGCAGGTGGCAGCCAAGGACGCGGGCGATGAAGAGGCGATGTTCTACGACGCCGACTACATCCGCGCACTCGAATACGGCATGCCCCCGGCCGGCGGCTGCGGTATCGGCATTGACCGGCTCATGATGCTCATTACCGACTCGCCCAACATCCGCGACGTCATCCTCTTCCCGCACCTGCGGCGCGAAGAGTAAATCCACCTCCCACATCGCCCCGCACAGGGGCGATGTGCGTTAGAGCGCCCGTTCTAGCGAACCACCCTCGCACCCGCTATTATTTGCATTCCATGCAATATTGCACGCACAGGAGGGAGCATGACCGACTACATCCGCTATCACGATGGCCTGGAACAGAAGCAGAAGAACGAGGACGAGACGATCGATGCCGTCGTCGCTTCCATGATGCGCATGAACCAGCGCGTCTTCGACAAGCACCGCCACGCCACGCGCGACGCGCATGCCAAGAGCCATGGGGTGCTGACTGGCCAGATTACCGTGTACGGCGGCCTGCCCGACTACCTCGCGCAAGGCGTGTTCGCGCGTCCCGTCACCTATCCAGTGGTCATTCGCCTCTCTACCGCCCCGGGCGACATCCACAGCGACAAGGTACCGGCGCCGCGCGGCATGGCGATCAAGATGCTTGGGGTGGAAGGTCACCAGTTCCTACCCAACCGGCAGGATGCAAGGACCCAGGACCTGCTGCTGGTGAACCACCCCGTGATCGCCTTCGGCCACGCGGCGGCCTACCTCAAGACGCAAAAGCTGCTGGAAAAGCACATGGACGATCCGGACATGACCAAGCGGATCGTCGCTGCCCTGGCGCGCGGCGGCAGCAAGGCTTTGCACGCGCTTGGCATAGAAAGCCCCACCATCGACACCCTGGGTGCGCCCAACAATCACATTCTGGGGGAGACCTTTTTCAGCATGGCCGCAATCCGCTATGGCGACTATGTGGCCAAGGTGTGCGCCGCGCCATTCTCGGAAAACGTGCGCGCACTGACCGGGCAGGCGGTGGAATCGGAACTGGGCGACTCGGCCCTGCGCGACCTGGTGGTGGAGCATTTCAAGCGCGAAGGAGCGGAATACGAAATCCGCGTCCAGCTATGCACGGGCACCGCGGAGATGCCGATCGAGGACGCCTCCATCGACTGGCCGCAGGAAAAGTCGCCCTACCAGCCGGTGGCACGCCTGACCATTCCAGTGCAGGATGCCTACAGTCCGGCGCGGCGCGCATTTGCCGATGATGTCCTGGCCTTCAATCCCTGGCACTGCATTGACGAGCACCGCCCGCTCGGCTCAATCATGCGTGCGCGGATCAAGGCTTACGAAGCATCGACGGCGTTTCGTCACACCATGAATGCCCAGCCCCGCATCGAGATCGACGATATTGCGCAAGTGCCTCTGTGAGCACCTGGCGGGGAAAGCGGCTGCCCGGCCGCTTTCCCGCGACAGGCTTACTGAATCACTTTATAGCAAGGGATGTAGGTCTTGCCGGGCAGCTTCATGCGGCTTTGCGCGACGAACGATGACAGCAAGGCGTCCATCGGCCCCATGATCTCGGGATCGCCATTGATCTCGAAGTGGCCGAACTTTTCGATGGCCCGGATGCCTTCATCCTTGACGTTACCGGCCACCACACCGGAAAAGGCGCGCCGCAGGTTCGCTGCCAGCAGGTGCTTTTCCTGATTCTTGTGCAGCGACAGGTTGCGCATGTTTTCATGCGTTGGACGGAATGGACGCTGGAATTCCTCGTCGATCTTGAGCAGCCAGTTGAAGTAATAGGCATCGCTGCGCGACTTGCGGAATTCCCGCACCTGCTTGATCCCGAGCTGCATTTCCCTGGCCACCAGCGCCGGATCATCGACAATGATCTTGTAGCGCTTTTGCGCCTGCTCGCCAAGGGTCAGTCCGATGAATTCATTGATTTGGGCAAAATAGTCGCGTGACGATTCCGGACCCGTGAAAATCAGTGGATACGGCATGTCGGCATTGTCCGGGTGCAGCAGGATGCCCAGAATGTACAGGATCTCTTCGGCCGTCCCTGCGCCACCGGGGAATACGATGATGCCGTGGCCCGTGCGCACAAACGCTTCCAGGCGCTTTTCAATGTCCGGCATGATCACCAGGTCATTGACGATGGGGTTGGGCGACTCTGCCGCAATAATGCCCGGCTCCGAAATGCCCAGATAGCGCCCGCCGGTCAGCCTTTGCTTGGCATGGCCGATGGTGGCGCCTTTCATGGGCCCTTTCATGGCGCCCGGACCGCAACCTGTGCAAATGTCCAGATCGCGCAGGCCCATCTGGTATCCCACTTCCTTGGAATAGTTGTATTCGACCCGGTTGATGGAATGGCCGCCCCAGCACACAACCAGATTGGGATTGCGCTGCGGACGCAGGACATTGGCATTACGCAGAATGTGGAAAACCGAATCGGTAATGCCTTCACTGCGTCCCATGTCGAATTTCGGGTTGTCGGTGACTTCATTACTGATAAAGACAATATCGCGCAGCACCGCAAACAGATGTTCGTGGATACCCTTGATCATTTTGCCATCAACAAATGCCATGGCAGGAGCCCCCTTGATCTCGAGCTTGATGCCGCGTTCGCGCTGCACAATGCTGATTTCAAAGGATTTATAGCGTTCCAGCAGTTCCTTGCCATCGTCGATGGAGCTGCCGCAATTGAGAACCGCAAGCGCGCAGTTCCGGAAGATTTGATACAGGCCGCCCTGGCTGGTGTCGAGAAGTTTGCAGACTTCCGCTTTCGAGAGCACTTCGAGCTGGCCTTCAGGCGAAATCAGGGTATCGACAACGTCGTGTTCCATAGTGCGCGTTCCTTTTATTATCTGATGGGGCATACAAGCAGGCCGCGCCGGCCCTGCATTGCCAATATACGACATCTCCTGCGACTTGGGGCCACACTTTATGTTGTGCTTGCGCGGCGTCGCCTGTTGCCTTATTTAGCACAGTTGTTGAAATTTCGCTTGTGCTGCCGCTTTTACATTAAAATGCAGCCACCCTGGAAAACCCCCGCCACAAGCGGAAGGTTGGCCGGGGTACTAATCCATCCATAAACACAATATTCAGGAGATACCGGATGAGCGGTAGCACTAGCACAAGTAAGGAAGCAGTCATTCCCGAATTTAAGCAGCTCATGGGACATCCAAGTCCCCTCTGGATGCTTTTCATGACCGAATTCTGGGAGCGATTCGCTTTCTACGGTATTCGTTGGGCGCTCGTCCTGTATATCGTCACCCAGTTCTACGATGGCAATGCCGTCGGTGAAAAAGAAGCCAATCTCACTTATGGCTCCTATCTCGCGTTGGTCTACGCCGGCGCCGTGTTCGGCGGTTATGTGGCCGACCGCGTGATTGGTTATCAGCGCTCCATCCTGATCGGCGCCATGTTTATGGCCGCCGGTTTGTTCATGATTGCGGTTCCCAACCAGGACGTGTTCAAGCTCGGCTTGGCAACGATCATCGTTGGCAACGGCATGTTCAAACCGAACATTTCGACCATGGTCGGCAAACTGTATGCCCTCAACGATACCCGCCGCGATTCCGGATTTACCATTTTCTACATGGGCATCAATGCCGGCGCTTTCGTCGCACCGATCCTGACCGATTATCTGGCCCGCCAGGTGTTCAACACCGGCGACACACCAGCTTACAAGGTGGTGTTCTTCGCGTCCGGTATCGGCATGCTGATTAGCCTGGTCTGGTTCTACATCGGCCGCGCTGGCCTCAAAGGGATTGGCGCTGCCGAAACGACTGGCGCCAGCCCGATGCGCACAGTCATGGTGGGCGTGGGCGCACTTGCTGCGATTCCGCTCGTGTATTTCCTGCTCAAGCTCGGTGCCAATGCACTGCAAGGCGTGCTCACCGTACTGTTCCTGATCCTGGCCGCCATGCTGGTCGTCGAGGGTGTCCGCGAAGGCAAGGTCTCGCGCGACAAGACCATCGCCATGATGATCATTTTCGCCTTCAATATCCTGTTCTGGATGTTCTTTGAGCAGGCAGGCAGCTCGTTTACCTTCCTGGCGGAGAACATTGTCGACCGCGTTGGTGCCCTCGGCATGGCTGAGTTCCCTACCGCATGGTTCCAAAGCGTTAATTCTGTTGCCATTATCGTGTGCGCCCCGCTGATCGCCTGGATCTGGGTCGCCATGGGCAAGCGCGACGTCAATCCTTCGATTCCCCGTAAGTTCGGCCTCGGCATCATCTTCAATGGCCTGGCGTTCGGCCTGTTGGGTTACGCCCTGAGCGAACTGGTTGGCCCTACCGGCAAGATTCCGTTCTGGACGCTGTTTACGGTGTACTGGATCCAGTCGATCGGCGAGCTGTGCCTGTCCCCAATCGGCCTGTCGATGGTCACCAAACTGGCGCCAACCCGCCTGGTTGGCCTGGGCATGGGCGGCTGGTTCCTGTCGACCGGCATCGGTAACAACCTGTCCGGCATCTTCGCCAGCCACGTGTCGGGCGAAAGCGGCATGACCGTGGAGTCGGCGCTGTCTGGCTATCAGTCAGGCTTCATGTGGCTCATGATTGGCGGCGTCCTGCTGTTCCTGCTGGCACCCCTGATCCAGAAGCTGATGCACGGCGTGAAGTAAGCGTCGCCGCTTCTACTAAAAACGGCAGCCTTGCGAGGCTGCCGTTTTTCGTTTATGCCGACTGTTCCAGCGAGCGCTGCATGTCGTTCATCTCCGCCACCAGCCAGGCCCGGAAGCGCTGCACCTTGGGCATGTTCTGCTTGCGCGGATTGACCAGGAAGCGGTAGCCGCTGCCAAACGGCGCACTCTTGCAGTTTATCTGGCGCAGGGCACCCTTGAGAATGTCCTGGTAGGCGATGCCGTAGGCCGCCAGGGCAATCCCCTGCCCCGCCACCGCTGCCTGCGCCAGCACGCCCCAGTGGCTGTAGCCGCGCGAAAAATCGTACTTGCCTTTCAGCGCCTTGTTCTCGTTGAGCAGCTGGAGCCAGGATTCCGGCGTTTTCTCGTACAGCAGCGGGAAGTTGGGCAGGTCGGCCAGGGTGATTTCAGTCTGGCCCGGCGCCAGCAAGTCAGGACTATAGACGGCGATCAGCCGTTCGCGGAACAGCATGTCCGGGTCGCCGTCGCTGACCGGCCCATAACGCACGGCGACGTCGGTCGTATCATCATCCAGATTGACCGGCGCATCGTTCGAATCGAGCCGGATATCGAGTTCCGGATACAGCTTGGTAAAACGGTGCATGCGCGGCACCAGCCACTTGATGGCAAACGAATGCGTGGTCGAGATGCGCAGTACCGTTTCCTCGTCCCCGCTTTGCAGCGCCCCCACCTTGGCCCGCAGTTCGCCCAGCATCCGGCTGACGGTGATGGCCAGGTCCTGCCCTTTTTCGGTCAGCGTCACGTGGCGCGGATGGCGAATGAATAACGCAAAGCCGACCATCTCCTCGAGCTGCTTGACCTGTTGGCTGATTGCTGCCGGCGTCTTGTGCAGTTCCTGGGCGGCCAGCTTGAAGCTGCCCCAACGCGCCGCGCAATCGAAGTCCAGCAGCCCGGAGAGGCTGCGCAATTGCTTCATGATGCCGCCATGACTAAGTTTATCTTGCTCATTGCCTCAAAATTTCTCGGTTGTTGAATTTGCGTACTAAGCAGAAAATATACTTCAATCGACAAGGAAACGCCATGCGCAAGAATATATTGGTTATCGGCGGCACCCGCTATTTCGGCAAACTGCTGGTCCAGCGCCTGCTGGCGGCCGGGCACCAGGTCACCATCGCCACCCGCGGCCATGCGCCCGATCCGTTCGGCGAGCGCATTACCCGCATCCGGGTAGACCGCCGCAACGAGCGCGCCATGCTGGCCGCCTTCAGTGGCGCCGAATACGACCTTGTGTATGACCAGATGTGCTACAGCCCCCTGGACGCGGCCATCGCGGTGCGCGTTTTCAGCGGCAAGGTCAAACGCTATGTCGTGGCCTCCACCATCGAGGTGTACCGCAGCCTGCTGGGCGTGGTCGACAGCCCTTTCGCCGAGGACGACATCAATGTCCTGGCCCAGCCCATCGACACCGCCTATCCATGGCACGATCCCAAACGCGCAACCGAGAGCTATGTGTCGGGCAAACTGCAGGCCGAGGCCTACCTGTACCGCGATGGCTCGCTGCCGCTGGTCACGGTGCGCATTGGCCACGTGCTCGCAGGGGCCGAAGACTTCACCGGCCGGCTGGCCCATTATGTGGACCTGGCCCGCCAGTACGGCGCCCTGCGCTATGCCAACGCCGCCGCGGCCAGTTCCTTCATCAGCGCCCAGCGCATCAGCGACTTCCTGGCCTGGACAGGCATGCAGGAATTTACCGGTCCGGTGAATGCGGCCTGTGACGGCGGCCTGTCGGCGTTTGACATCTACCAGCGGGTAGGCATGGTGCTGGAGCAGCCGGTTCGTACCCTGCCGGTTACCCATGCGGTGCAGCCGGGAGAACTCAGTCCCTTCGACTACCCCGCGCCCATCATGATGGACACGGCGCGCGCCGCGGCACTGGGCTACCGTTTCGGCCACAGTGATGACTGGCTGGACACCATCATCCGGCAGCACGACCTCGCCTTCGTCTGATCGGCATAGGGGGCAGCCCTGAAGGGCTGCTCCCCTGCCACACCACCCGGCATGCGGGTCCGCACCGGGCGGTTCGAATAGTTGAGGTCAGGACAGGCGGGGTACGCCAAGCCGGTCGAAGTAGGCAATCGTAAGGACCGTCTTCAACAACCGGTCCGCATTGCGCCACCAGCAACGGCTATTTGCCGCCACCGTCCGCGCCACTTGGGACGCGGCTCCAAGCTGGATCAGCTCCCGATACATGGTCTTGCCGCGTTTCCAGTGCTTGAGCTGGATCGCTCGCAGCCTGTGACGCAGCCATTCATCGAGTTCTCGCCAGATCTTGGGCGTCTCCGCCAACTTGAAGTATCCCTTCCAGCCAAGCATGTAGGTACGCAGCTTCTCGACGATCTGGCCCATACTGCGGCCCGCTGAGCGTCCAGTCAATTCACGGATGCGCTGCTTGAACGTTGCCAGCGGCTTTTCAGCGACCTTCAGTTTGACCACTTTCCCACGTGCCACCCACAGGCTGTAACCGAGGAACTTGCGACCGAAAGCACTGCCGACCGCGCTCTTGCTTTCGTTGACCACGAGGTGCAACTTGTCATAGAGGCGGCGCAGCAGCGCCATCACCCGCTCGCCAGCACGTTTACTGCAAACATAGACGTTCGCATCATCGGCGTAGCGTGCGAAGCAGTGACCGCGTCGTTCCAGTTCTTTATCCACTTCATCGAGCAGAACGTTGGCAAGCAGTGGAGACAGGGGGCCGCCTTGTGGCGTGCCCTCATGCCGCGCCTGCACCACGCCATGGTCCATGATGCCGCTGTTCAGATAGGCACGAACCAGACGGATCACTCCGGTGTCGTCGATGCGTTTCCTTAGGCGGTCGATCAGGATGTCATGGTTGACCCGGTCAAAGAACTTCGACAGGTCCACATCCACCACGGTCCTGCGTCCCGATTGGACATATGCTTTGGCGGCAAGTACCGCATCCTGCGCACGCCGGCCCGGACGGAAGCCGTAGCTGTGCTCGCTAAATGTGGGATCAAGAATCGGTTGTAGCACTTGGAGCAGTGCCTGCTGGATCAGCCGATCCGTCACCGTCGGGATGCCAAGCTCACGCTCGCCACCGTCGGGTTTGGGGATCGTCACCCTGCGTACCGGGCTAGGCCGGTACGTCCCTGCCAGCAATTGTTCACGTATCTCCGGCCAAGCCACGGCCAGATAGCGAGAGGTTTCGTCGATATCCCGACCATCCACCCCGGCCGCGCCCTTGTTGGCGCGCACACGTTTGAACGCCTGCAGCAGGTTTTCTCTTCTCAACGCTGCGCGCAGCAGCATTGATCCTGCGTCTCCTGACACATGTCGCGGGCAACAAGCTTCGTCGCTGGAAGTTGCGGCCAGAGCTTCACCCTGACGTACGGCCTCCCGCCCCGCCTTCGCGGACATCTGACGCATTGCCTGTCGCATCGACATGTCGGATAACACTCCTACTCGTTCGGTCCTTCGTTAGCGGGGTCGAGCCTTCCCGGCGCTACCACCAACTACTATGACCTCTGCTGAGACCCTGCTACGGCAATGCCGCCGTCCTTTCAGACGTGAGGCAGGGCGTCCCCAGGTAAGGGCCGCACTCCTTCACCACACAGCCGCCGCATCTACGCCGCCTCGCCTTGACCACAAGAGCTTCGCGGTTTGTGGCCCGCTCGCCCTGCTCGGCAGCGCCTTCTATGCGATTCTTGTCCATCGGCTCATGATTTACGATTCACGCTTCCTCCCCACGGTCGATTACTCTTCCGCAGTTGCGCTTCACTTCGCTCGCTGTGGTCAGCTCGCGGCGGGACTTTCACCCACAGGAGTGCGCCCATGCTGGGCGCACAACAAAAAAAAGGGGCGCTCCATCGAGCGCCCCTTTTCTTATGCTGAAGGCAGCTTAGCCATCAATTCTTTTTTCGCGGGCCACGAAGTACAGCAGCAGGGCAATCGCCGCGTACGGGATCAGGGTCAGCAAATCCGAGCTCGCACCGTCATAGAACGGATTATAGGCAGTGGACCAGTTGCTCATCATGGTGTCGAAGTCGGTCATCACGCCCGCCGTGATCGCAATGATGATACCGGCCAGTGCCCCACCTGCAATGTAACCGGAAGAGAGCAGCACACCGGAGCTGCGGTCGCCTGCGGCCTGCGCCTGTTCGCGGTCAAGGGTCGCGTACTGTGGCAGCTTGCGGTTGCGGCCATCGACCATCCAGCGGATTGCACCGCCAATGGCAATCGGCGCGGTCGACACCAGCGGCAGATACACACCCACCGAAAACGCCAGCGCCTGCACGCCCGCCATTTCCAGCACCACTGCGATCATCACGCCAAGCAGCACCAGCGTCCACGGCAACTGCTGGTCGAGGATGCCCTTGATGATGTAGGACATCAGCACCGCCTTGGGCGCGTCATACTTCTTCACCTCGGTGCCATCGGGCCGCTTGGTGTGGGTGCCGTTGATGCCCGGGTCCACCAGGTAGGCCAGGGAACCGTCATCGGCCACCAGGTACTTGCCGGCCGGGCCACCGACCGTATCGGTCTTCTGCCACACCTTGTAGGTCTTGCTGTCGGTCTCCGCCTGCGGACCTTGCAGCTGCGCGGTGGCAGTGAGCTTGCTGGCGTCAACCGTCAGACCCGGCGCCACCTGCGCTGCCGGCACGTACACCGTGCTCGCATCATTGAGCTTGAGCAGGATGGGGCCAAGCATGAGAGCCGAGGCCAGCGCGCCGCACAGGATCGCATACTGCTGCATGCGCGGCGTGGCACCCACCAGGTAGCCGGTCTTGAGGTCTTGCGAGGTGGTGCCGGCATTGCTGGCGGCGATGCAGACGATGGCACCCACCGACAGCGCCGTGACGTAGTACTGGCCGCCGGTCCAGCCCATGACCAGGAAGATCAGGCAGGTAAACAGCAGCGTGGCCACCGCCATGCCGGAAATGGGATTGGACGAGGAACCGATTTCACCGGTCAGGCGCGAGGACACGGTCGCAAACAGGAAGCCGAACACCAAAATCAGCAGCGCGCCCAAGAGGTTCATATGCAGCGGCGTGGCAAAGGTGATGACGGCGATAATGGCCAGGCAGCCCATGACCACCCATTTCATGGGGATATCCTGGTCGGTGCGCAGCGATGTCTCGGCAGCGGCACCGGCGTTCCTGCTCATGCCGGCCAGGCCCTTGCGCAGGCCATTCCAGATCATGGGCATGGCCCGCGCCAGGCTGATCAGGCCACCGGCGGCAACCGCACCGGCGCCGATGTACAGCACATAGGCGTTGCGAATATCGTTGGCGCTCATGTCGCGAATGAGCGTGGTGCCAGGCGACAGCGGCACGGTCAGCAAATCACCGAAAAAACTGATCATCGGGATCAGGAGCAGGTACGACAGCACGCCACCGGCGGCCATGGTAAAGGCAATGCGCGGGCCGATGATGTAGCCCACGCCCAGCAGCTCGGGCGAGACTTCCGCGCCCACCGAGGCAGACTTGAGCGGCGCGCCGAACTCGAAATTGGTGGTGTCCTTCCAGCCCTTGAGCGAGATGTTGGCCACCTTGTACAGCAGGCCCACGGTAAAGCCGCCGAAAATGATCATGGCGCGGCGCTTGGCGTCGCGCGCGGCGGCGGAACCTTCTTCGCGGCTTTCGCCGGCAGCGTCGCGCGAGGTCTCGGTGGCAGCGGCCTTGAGCACTTCGGCGCAGGCAGTGCCCTCCGGGTACTTCAGTTCCCTGTGCTGCTCCACGATCATGGCGCGGCGCATGGGGATCATCATCAGGATGCCGAGCAGGCCACCGAGCACACCCACCAGCATCACCCGCGAAATCTCCAGGTCAAAGCCCAGGATCAGGATGGCCGGCATGGTTACGCCAAGGCCGAAGGCAATCGACTCGCCGGCCGAACCGGCCGTTTGCGTGATACTGTTTTCAAGGATGGTCGAATCCCTGCCGCCCATCTTCTTGGCCAGGCCAAACAGGGTGATGGCGATGACCGCCACCGGAATCGATGCGCTCACCGTCAGGCCAACCTTGAGCACCAGGTACAGCGAGGAAGCGCCGAACACCATGCCAAGCAAGATGCCCATGATCAGGGCGCGCGGAGTCATTTCTGGCAGGTTCGCCGATGCCGGGATGTAGGGCTTGAAGCCCGGCGGCGTGGAATCGTGTGGCATGAATGCAGTTCCTGAGGTCGGGCAGGCGTCAATACGGCGCGCGCCTGGTGAATAAAAGGTAAGCCAAAATCGTTGGATTATAATCGTCCACACACTGCCGTCAACAACAGAGCGGCGTGATTTGAACGAGTACCCATTTGACAACATCAGGAAGATTCTCCTTGCGCTGGCCGTCGCGCCGCACTCTATTGGTCAGCGCGCTCGCCATTGGCGCCGCCGGCCTGGTGGCGCTGCTCAGCATCCTTGCCTATTTTTTTCTGGTGGTCTCGCCCAATGTGCCCCCCATCGACCGCGTAGTTGATTACCAGCCCAAGATCCCGCTGCGCATTTATACGGCCGATAATGTCCTGATTGGCGAGTTTGGCGAAGAGCACCGCGACTTCGTCCCCATCGCCAGGGTCCCGGACTTGATGAAAAAGGCGGTGCTGGCGATCGAAGACACGCGCTTTTATGAGCATGGCGGCGTTGACTGGCTGCGCGCCCTTGGCGCGGCCCGCGCCAACCTGCGAGGGGGCTACCGCCAGGGCGGCTCCACCATTACCATGCAGGTGGCCCGCAATTTTTTCCTCACGCGCGACAAGACGCTGCCACGCAAGGCCAACGAAATCGCCCTCGCCTACAAGATTGAAGAGGCGCTTTCCAAGGACAAGATCCTCGAGCTGTACCTGAACCAGATCTTCATGGGACGCCGCTCATATGGTTTTGGCAGCGCTGCCCAGGCTTACTTTGGCAAGGAGCTCGACAAACTGTCGATTGCCCAGATGGCGATGCTGGCCGGTGTGCCGCAGGACCCGGTGCGCCACAACCCGGCCGTGAACCCCCGCCGTGCCAAGCAGCGCCAGGAATCGGTGTTGCGGCGCATGCGCGACGTTGGCTACATCACCGCGGCGCAGTACCAGACTGCCGTGGCTGAACCCATCGTCATTTCCTCGGCGCGCCAGGAGTTTGACACCCACGCCGAATACGTGGCCGAAATCGTGCGCCAGGCGGTGGTGGCCGAGTTCAAGGAGGAAGCCTATACCCGCGGCCTGTCAGTCATTACCACGATTACCAGTGCCGGGCAAAATGCGGCCTACCAGGCGGTGCGCCGCAACGTGCTGGACTACGACCAGCGTCACGGCTATCGCGGTCCCGAGGGCTTCATGGACCTGCCGCCGGAAGACGATGCCGCCAGCGGCGAAGAACGCGATGAGGCCATCGACGAAGCACTGCGCGCCCTGCCCGCCAGCGATGGGCTGGTGCCGGCGGTGGTCACCTATGCTTCGCCCAAGCTGGTCAACGTGGAAAACATCGATGGCGACAATATCGCCATCTCCGGCGCCGGCCTGCGCTTTGCGGCCCGTGCGCTGGCGCCGAATGCAAGGGAGCAGCTCAAGCTTCGGCGCGGCGCCATCGTGCGCATCACACGCATCAACAAGAAGGATTGGGCCATCGTGCAAGTGCCCAAGGTGGCCGCCGCCTTTGTCGCCATCGATGCCCGCACCGGCGCCTACGGTGCGCTGGTCGGCGGCTTCGACTTCAACCTGCAGAAGTTCAACCACGTCACCCAGGCGTGGCGCCAGCCTGGTTCGAGCATCAAGCCCTTCGTCTATTCCGCGGCACTGGAGCGCGCCTACCTGCCGGCCACCCGCATCCTTGACGAACGGCTCGACATGCCGCACGAGAATGCAGGCGCCACCTGGTCGCCACAAAACGATGATGGCAAATACGAAGGCCAGGTCAGCATGCGCTACGCGCTGACCCATTCCAAGAACGTGCCCACCATTCGCCTGCTGCGCGCAGTCGGCATCGACTATGCCCACGGCTACCTGGAGCGCTTCGGCTTTGACCCGGCCAGGCATCCGCAAAACCTCACCATGGCACTTGGCACCGGCAGCGTCACACCCTTGCAGCTGGCGGCCGGCTACGCGGTGTTTGCCAACGGGGGCTACCAGATCAAGCCCTACCTGATCGCCTTTGTCAAGGATGTACACGGCAAGGTGATTGCCCAGACCAGGGCGGAACCACCATCGGAAGAAGCGCGCGTGATCGATCCGCGCAACGCCTTTATCATGGACTCGATGCTGCGCGATGTGACGCGCCACGGCACGGCGGCGGCAGCGTCCAAACGGCTCAACCGGACCGACCTGGCCGGCAAGACCGGCACCACCAACGACGCCGTCGATGGCTGGTTTGCCGGTTACGGCGCAGACGTGGTGGCGGTGGCGTGGATGGGATATGACGAGCCGCGCTCGCTGGGCGGCAAGGAGTTTGGCGCCACGCTCGCCATGCCGATCTGGATTGACTACATGCGCGTGGCATTGGCCGGAACGCCATTGCGCGAGCGCGCGCCGCCTCCCGGCCTGGTGCGCGAAAACGAAGACTGGCTGTATGGCGAATACGCCGGGACCGGGCAGTTCTCCGGCATCGATGTAGAGATCGCCCCGCCGGCGCAACCGGTCATGGATGGGATCCCGGAGGCGGATGTCCCTGAGGACATACGCTAGCGCCTGTAACCATCAGTTAATGCCAACTCATCTACCAACTATCTAAGATTGGCAACGCGCCTAGCCTAAAAACAAATACATATAACACGCAAGCAACACATATTAACAATTGTACACATGAATGTGCTAGCATATTGGCACTAGTTAGCGATCAGTTAACAGACCAACCTGGCCTGGAGTTCGTGTGTACCTTTGGAAGCAGCTTTCACCGTCCGAAACGCAGTACTTCGATCTTGGCCATGCCTACGGCCTGACCGACACCGGCCTGGTTCGCCCATCCAACGAAGACAATTTCTTCATTGATAGCGCACTGGGGCTGATGGCGGTGGCCGACGGCATGGGTGGCCACGAGGCTGGTGAAGTGGCCAGCGCCGATGCACTGACTGCATTTACCTACTACCTGCGCGCGACCTCCGAGCACTTGCAGGGCAGCGTGTTCCTGGACCATGCGGGCGAAACCGAGCGCCGTGAAATCACGCAGGCGGCCCTGGCCACTGTCCATCACGCCATCGAGTTCGCCAACCAGCGGGTGTACCAGACCAATCGCGACAACCGCCAGGCAGACGGTGGCGGCATGGGCACCACCCTGACCGGCATCTGGCAGCCGCATCCAGGCGCGCCATTGCTGGCCTTTCACGTGGGCGACACCCGCCTGTACCGCTTGCGCCGGGGCGAGCTGACCCAGCTCACGCGCGACCAGACCAAGTACCAGCAGCTGTTTGACGCCGGCGTGCGCCGCAATCTGCCTGGCCGCAACCTCTTGCTGCAAGCCCTCGGTCCTTCAGGCGTGGTCACCCCCGAAGTGCAGGTGCACGATACGGCGCCGGGCGACCAATATCTGCTATGCAGCGACGGCCTGCATGGCGTCTGCTCGACCGAACAGATTGCGGCCTTGCTGCAGGAGTCGGACGACGTGGCGCACACCTGCGCCCGCCTGGTGGACGCCGCCAAGCGCAACGGCAGCCGCGACAACATCACGGTACTGTTGCTGCGCTGCGCCTCGCGCCACTAGCGGCCGTAGCCAGGCTCCCTGCGCACGCCGCGCTGACAGGCGGCATCGAAAGCGCCGAGCAGTTCAAACACATGGCCAAAGCGCGCTTCCCGGTCCGGCGCCAGCGCACGCGCCACCAGTGCATCAAAATTGTTGCCCAGACCGGGCGCCAATGCCGACGGCGCCACCGGCCGCGCGCCCTGCGGCATGGTGCGCGTCAATATCTGGTACAGCACCACACCGGCGGAATAGATGTCGGCCCTGGTATCGAGCACGTCGCCCAGATGCTGCTCGGGCGAGGCATACGGCGAGCGACCACCTTCCTGTGACGCTGCCTGTCCCACACGGCGCGCGAAACGGAAATTGGCCAGCCGCAGCTCGCCCTGCACTTCCAGCAGCAGGCTGGCCGGACGAATGTCCCCGTGCACAATAGCGTTGCCGTGTACGTGCAGCAAGGCGAGCAGCAATTGGCGGAAGTTTGCCAGCGTCAGCTGGCCGGTGCCCCCGGCATACCCCATCGCGATCCACATGTAAGCGCTGGACTGGGCCAATTCGTGTAGCCGGACAATGTTGGGATGATCAAAGCCCGCAGCGATTTGCGTTTCGTGCAGCAACAGGCTGCATGCCGCGCGGTCACTGACCGGGGCCAGGCGCAGGGCCACCTGGCGTCCCGCACTGACCGCCAGCCAGACACGGCTGCCTGCGCCGCCAAGCTGCGACTGCAAGGTGTAAGGGCCGACAAGGTCAGATGGCTTCATGAAACAAGGAAAAGTTTTCCGAAGCCTCATCATACCGGAGTCGCGCGGCAGCGCTGGCCACTGCCCATGAGGCCAGGGCAACAGGGCCGCACCGGGTCCGGGCCATCCTGTAGAATCGGCCATCCTCATTTACCGGAGCAGACCCGATGGGTTTTCAGATCGAACACAAGCTGGTCATTGGCGTGGCGTCGAGCGCCCTGTTCGATCTGACGGCATCGCACCAGGTGTACCTGGACAGCGGACCGGACGAATACCGCAAATACCAGGAAGCCAATGTCGAGATCATCCTGGGCAAGGGCGTGGCCTTCCCCTTCATTCGGCGCTTCCTCAACATCAATAAATGCTTTCCGCGCCAGAACCCGGTGGAAGTGGTGCTGTTTTCACGCAATTCGCCGGAGACGGGCTTGCGCGTGATGCGCTCGATTGCCCATTACGGCCTCGATATTACCCGCGCCGCTTTCATGACGGGCAAGTCGCCCTACACCTACCTGCCCGCCTTTAATGCCGCCCTGTTCCTGTCGGCCAATGAGGAAGACGTCAAGGCTGCCATTGCCGCCAACTACCCGGCCGGCCTGGTGCTGCCATCGAGGATCGATGACGATGACGAGGATATCGAGCTGCGCGTGGCGTTCGACTTTGACGGCGTGCTGGCCGACGACGAGTCCGAGACCATCTTCAAGCGCAATAATGACCTGAACGAATTCCACGCCCACGAAACGCGGCACGTGGCCGTGCCCCACCAGCCAGGCCCGCTGGCCGGGATGTTCCAGAAGCTCGCCCTCATGCAGCGCATGGAAGAACGGGCCCAGAAGCGCGACCCGGGCTACCGCAAGATTCTGCGTATCGCCATCATCACGGCCCGTAACGCGCCTTCCCACGAGCGCGTCGTCACCACCCTCAAGAGCTGGGGGGTGTCGGCCAACGAGACCTTCTTTTTGGGCGGGATGAACAAGTCGCGCGTGCTGTCGGTGTTCAAGCCGCATATCTTCTTCGACGACCAGCTGACCCACCTGACGGCGGCGCCGGGCGGCACCATCCCCATGGTCCATGTACCGTTCGGGATCGCGAACCGGCACCCTGCGCCCTGAACGCGGCGCAGGTATAATCGGCAATCGACCCATTGCCCCATCACCGCTGCATGCCTTTTGATTTAAACAAGTCCCTTCCCAAGCCCGGCCAGCGCTTTGTGCTGCCAACGCTGTATGGTTCGTCCGACGCCTACGCACTGGCGGTGGCAGCGCTCGCACTCAAGGCCGGCAAGCAGATGCTGGTGGTGGTGGTGGCAAACGCCAGCGACGGCCAGCGCCTGCTCGACGAAATTCCGTGGTTCGCGCAGAACCAGCTCGCGTGCCACCTGCTGCCGGACTGGGAAACGCTGCCCTACGATGCCTTTTCGCCGCACCAGGACCTGGTATCCGAACGCCTGGCCACGCTGCACGAAGTACAAAATGGCCGCTGCGACGTGCTCATTGTCCCGGCCACGACAACCCTGGTGCGCCTGGCGCCACCATCGTTTTTGGCCAGCTACACCTTCTTTTTCAAGCAGGGCGAAAAGCTCGACGAGGCCAGGCTCAAGGCGCAGCTGACGCTGGCCGGCTACACCCACAATTCGCAGGTCATGTCGCCGGGCGAATACTCGGTGCGCGGTGGCCTGATTGACCTGTTCCCCATGGGTTCGGCCCTGCCCTACCGGCTGGACCTGTTTGGCGACGAAATCGAAACCATCCGCACCTTTGACGCCGACACCCAGCGTTCGCTGTACCCGGTGCGCGAAGTGCGCCTGCTGCCGGGCCGCGAATTCCCCATGGATGAAGAGGCGCGCAAGACCTTCCGCAACCGCTGGCGCGAACGCTTTGAAGGCGATCCATCGCGCTCGGTGGTGTACAAGGATATCAAGAGCGGCATCGCCTCGGCCGGCATCGAATACTACCTGCCGCTGTTTTTCGAGCAGACCGCCACCCTGTTCGACTACCTGCCGCAGGGTGCCAGCCTGGCCCTGGTGGGCGACATTGACGCGGCCATCAAACGCTTCTGGGTCGATACCGAATCGCGCTACCGCTTCCTCAAGACCGACCGCGACCGGCCGATCCTGACGCCGGACGAGATTTTCCTCAGTGACGAGAACTTCTTCACCCTGGCCAAACCTTATGCGCGCTGGAGCATCGCCCGCGACGCGGACCTGCAGCCTTCGGACCTGTCGGCGCCCATTCCCAACATCGCCGTCAATCGCCGCGTTGAAGACCCCTTGACCAACCTGCGCGCTTTCCTGCTGCAGTCAGACAAGCGCGTGATGATCTGCGCCGAGTCCAACGGCCGCCGCGAAACGCTGCAGCAGTACTTCAACGAATACGGCCTCGATACGGTGCCGGTCGAAGGCTTTGAAGGCTTTCGCGCTTCTGCCGCCCGCCTGGCGCTGGGCGTGGCCCCGCTGCAGGCCGGCTTCGAGCTGACCGAGGCCGCCGCCAACGACCTGGTATTCATTACCGAGACCGAGCTGTATGCAGGCTCGGGACGGCGCGCCGGAAAAAAGAAGCAGGAAGGCGTCACCCAGGTCGAGTCGATGGTGCGCGACCTGTCCGAGCTCAAGATCGGCGACCCGGTGGTGCACATCAATCATGGCATCGGGCGCTACATGGGCCTGATCAGCATGGACCTGGGCGAAGGCGAAACGGAATTTCTGCACCTGGAGTATGCCAAGGACACCAAGCTGTATGTGCCGGTCTCGCAGCTGCACGTCATCTCGCGCTATTCCGGCGCCTCGCCCGAGGATGCGCCGCTGCACAGCCTGGGCTCGGGCCAGTGGGAAAAAGCCAAGCGCAAGGCGGCCGAACAGGTGCGCGACACCGCCGCCGAACTGCTCAACCTGTACGCCCGGCGCGCGCTGCGCAAGGGCCACAGCTTTGAATACTCGGCCCACGACTACCAGAATTTCGCGGACAGCTTCGGGTTTGAAGAAACACCCGACCAGGCCGAGGCCATCAACAACGTCATCAAGGATATGACCTCGGGCAAGCCGATGGACCGGCTGGTGTGCGGCGATGTGGGCTTTGGCAAGACCGAAGTGGCCCTGCGCGCCGCGTTCATTGCCGTCATGGGCGGCAAGCAGGTCGCCATCCTGGCCCCCACCACGCTGCTGGCCGAGCAGCATGCCCAGACCTTTGCCGACCGCTTTGCCGACTGGCCGGTGCGCATTGCCGAACTGTCGCGTTTCAGGACCGGCAAGGAGATCAACACCGCCATCAAGGGCATGGCCGACGGCACGCTTGATATCGTGATCGGTACCCACAAGCTGCTCTCGCCCGACGTGCAGTTCACCCGCCTTGGCCTGGTCATCATCGACGAGGAACACCGCTTCGGCGTGCGCCAGAAGGAAGCGCTCAAGGCCCTGCGCGCCGAGGTCGATGTGCTCACGCTCACCGCCACCCCCATCCCGCGCACCCTCGGCATGGCGCTCGAAGGCCTGCGCGACTTTTCGATCATTGCCACGGCGCCGCAGAAGCGCCTGGCGATCAAGACCTTCGTGCGCAGCGAGGATGGCTCCGTCATCCGCGAAGCCTGCCTGCGCGAACTCAAGCGCGGCGGCCAGATCTATTTCCTGCACAACGAAGTGGAAACCATCCAGAACCGCTTCGCCATGCTCAGCGAACTGCTGCCGGAGGCGCGTATCGGCGTGGCCCACGGCCAGATGCACGAGCGCGACCTCGAAAAGGTGATGCGCGACTTCGTGGCGCAGCGCTTCAACATCCTGCTGTGCACCACCATTATCGAGACCGGCATCGACGTGCCGACCGCGAACACCATCATCATGCACCGCGCCGACAAGTTCGGCCTGGCGCAGCTGCACCAGCTGCGCGGCCGGGTGGGACGCTCGCACCACCAGGCGTACGCCTATTTACTGGTCAACGATGTGACCGGCCTGTCCAAGCAGGCGCAGCGCCGGCTCGATGCGATCCAGCAGATGGAAGAACTGGGCAGCGGCTTTTTCCTGGCCATGCACGACCTGGAGATCCGCGGTGCCGGCGAAGTACTGGGCGAGAATCAGTCCGGCGAAATGCTGGAAGTGGGCTTTCAGCTCTATTCCGACATGCTCAATGAAGCGGTGCGTTCGCTCAAGGCGGGCAAGGAGCCCGACCTTGCCGCGCCGCTGGCCACGACCACCGAAATCAACCTGCACGTGCCGGCCCTGCTGCCGGCCGACTTCTGCGGCGACGTGCATGAGCGCCTGTCCATCTACAAGCGCATGGCCAACTGCGCCACCCAGGACAAGATCGACGACATGCAGGAAGAGCTGATCGACCGCTTCGGCAAGCTGCCGGACCCGGTGCAGGCCCTGATTGAAACGCACCGCCTGCGGGTGGCGGCCAAGGCAGTGGGCATCATCAAGATCGACGCCCACAGCGAGGCGGCCAACCTGCAATTCATGGTCAATCCGCCCATCGATTCCATGCGCATCATCACGCTGATCCAGAAAAGCCGCCATATCAAGCTGGCCGGCCAGGACAAGCTCAAGATCACCGCCAGCATGCCGGACCTGGCATCGCGCGTGCTGCAGGTAAAGCAAACCATCAAACAACTGCTGGCATGACGGCCGGCCCATTGAACATGAATATGAACCTGGTCTTGCAGGGTCCTGACGCGACACCTGAGCTGTTGGCACGGATCGCCGCACTGGCGGCGCCTGAACGGGTGGTCGGCATCGGCGAGCACGCAGTACGCTGCGAAAACGTGGCCTATTCGGAGGCCCTGCACCGCACACTGTTCCTGGCGGCGGAATCGGCGCGGCTGGACGCCACGTTCATTACACCGGGACGCAGCCTGGCAGACTTTCGCCTGGTCGCCATGGACATGGACTCGACCCTCATCACCATTGAGTGCATTGACGAAATCGCCGACATGCAGGGCCTGAAAGCCCAGGTCTCGGAAATCACCGAGGCGGCCATGCGCGGCGAACTTGATTTTTCCGGAAGCCTGCGCCGGCGCGTGGCCCTGCTCAAGGGACTCGACGCCAGTGCGCTGGAGCGCGTCTACACCGAGCGGCTGGCCATTTCCATGGGTGGCGAGGCAATGCTGGCCGCGGTCAAGGCTGCCGGGCTGAAAACGCTGCTGGTCTCGGGCGGGTTCACCTACTTTACCGACCGCTTGCGCGAACGTCTGGGCATCGACTACAGTCACGCCAATACGCTCGAAGTCGTGGACGGCAAGCTGACCGGCCAGGTGGCAGGCACCATTGTCAATGCCGAGGAAAAGCAGGCCACGGTGGAACGCGTGTGTCACGAGATGGGGATCAGCCCGCGCCAGGCCATCGTCATGGGCGACGGCGCCAACGACCTGAAAATGATGGGCATTGCCGGCCTGTCGGTAGCCTTCCGGGCCAAGCCGGTGGTGCGGGCGCAGGCATCGGTGGCCCTCAATTTCAGTGGCCTCGATGGCCTGCTGGCGGTGCTGGCCTGACGGCTTAGCCGATGCGCTTGCCCATGCGGGTGAGCGCCACCACCACCCCGCCCGACAGCGGCAAGCTAATCCGTTCGAGCGCACTGAAGCCATGCCGGATGTAGAGTGGCTCGCCGGGCATGGTCGACACCAGTTCCAGAGACGTGAACCCGGCCTGGCGCGCCATTTGCGTGCAGTGTTCGAGCAGCATGGAACCGAGCCCTTTGCGGGCCATGGCAGGGTCGACAAAAAAAGCCCGGATGCGCGCCGGCTCGCTGGCCGGATCGAGCAGCCGGTCATTGCCGCTCTTGGCATGGTCGCCGCCGAAATCGGTGGCGCGCCGGCTCCAGCCGCCGCAGGCCACCATCACGCCCTCGTCTTCAATGACAAAGTAGGTGCCATCGGCCACCAGCGCACTGTCAACGCCGAAGATTTCGCGCGTGATGGCCCGGGCCTGCTCCTCGGTGTAGAAGCCTGCCGCCAGGCCGGTGCCGGACCTGCGGATCAGGGCGTTCATGGCGTCTTTTTCCGCAAGACGGGCGGCGCGCAGGATAAACATGATGCAGCTTTCTGACCAATCACATGAATATGCGGACGTTAAAAAAGGGCGCCGCAGCGCCCTTCTCTGTACCAGCTTTGAAACTTAAGCTTGCTTGCGCTTGCGGCTGACTACGCCTGCGCCCAGCATGGCCAGGCCCAGCAGTGCCAGCGAACCTGGCTCTGGTACTTCCGATGCCAGCTTGAACTGACCGTTGTTGCTTACAAAGAAGTGGCTACCTGCAACGTTACGGTAAGTACCGCCAGCGCAGCCAGGACCGGCGTAAGCTGCGTACTGGCATGCAACTTCGTTCACCAGACGGCTGGTTGGCGAGCCCACGGTGTTGGCGTTGGTGAATGCAAACGACAGGATGTCTTCGTTGGCCAGGTCAGCGCCATTGCCGCGGAAGAAGTAACCTGCCGTCAGGCCGCCCGGGGTGCTGGCGCGGGCGTTAACACTGATCTGGCCATTGTTGGTTGGGCTGCCCGAACCATCAACGTTGCCGCCGCCGCCGGCGATCACGTCGAAGTTGGCAATCACGGTACCGAGGTTGGCGCCGTAGATACCGGCGGTGGTGCCGTACTGGCCATTGGTCGGGTTGTGGTACATGGTGATCTTGCCGCCGGTGAAGGTGAAGGCGCCGGAGAAGTTACCCGTGCCATAAGCTTCAAACGTTGCGGAAATGTTGCCGCCAGCGTAGTTGATCGGGAAGTACTGGCCATTGCTGTCAGCCTGGACGATGTTGAACACGGCGTGCTCGACGAAGTTGAAGGTCGAGGCGCTGGTTGGGGTCAGCTGGATGAAAGCATTGCCGTTAATGTCGAGGTATTCATTGATGACCTGGCCGGCGGCAAAGCCGGTGCCGGTTGGGTTGAATACCCAGTCGTTCATGACGACGTTAGCGTTGGCAACGCCTGCGAAGGAGTAGGCGGCGATGGCAGCAACGGCAAATTTCGATGCAAATTTCATTGGGAAGTCCTAAATATTGGTATTAATTAACCTAGCATGCGTCAATGCAGGATATAAAGCATTAATCATGCCAGGCAAGCGACACCCTTATAGATCAATGACATACGTCAACACCAATAGTTTTCTGACAATGTAGTGTAAAGAATTTCGACGTTTTCCACGACGATGGCGGCGCCCCAGGATTTGAATTGGACTACAATCAATTGCAACCTGTCGGGAGAATTGCCATGAAATTACTGACGCTCGCTTTCTGTCTTGCTCTTGCGGGATGTGCTGCCACACCGCCCGGCAGTCATACCAGTCATGCGCCACGCGATCCTAGGCAGTGGCGCGTGGTGTCGGTCACGCCAGTGCCGGCCGGGACGGCCGCACGTGTGGCGGCTACCTCTCCCGATGGCAAGGCAGTGGAGTATTCCTACAATCCTGCTCCCTTCCATCCGCCGCCGGCGGTGTACACGCCCCGCCCCGTGTACAGCCCGGGGCCATACTATCCGGAGCCGGCCTATTACTGGCCGCCCGTGCACCTGAGCCTGGGATTTGTGTTCGGGCACCACTGGAGCCGCGGCCGCATGCGCGGTGGCTGGCGGCGCTGATGCCGGTCAGCCGCCGCGGTGTGCGGCGGACAGGGAGGCGATGCTCAGCGCATTGGCAAGCGACGCGCCGGAAGCCGTATTGTCAAAGATAAGCCAGACCGTGCGGCCGGCTGCCACATGGTCGTCCAGATCGCGCGCCAGCTGCGCCAGGTAGTCGTCCGGATAGGACGAGTAATAAATGCGCGGCGAACCATGCAGGCGCACATACATGGTGGAGGTGGTTGGCACATGGGGCCCGTCCTGTCCCTTGGCCGGGTCGGCAATCACGCGCACCACCGCGCACTCCGTCAGCAGCGCCGTCGCCTGCGCACCGAACCAGCTCGGATGGCGCGCTTCGCAGGCGATCGTGCAGCCAAAACTGTCTTGCAGGCGTGCGAAAAACGGCGCCGCTACCATGGCATCGAATTCCAGCTTGGGCGGCAGTTGCACCAGCACGCACCCCAGCTTGTGGCCCAGCGCCCCTGCCTCGGCAGCGAACTGGTCCAGGGGCGTGCCGATATCGACCAGGCGCGCGTCGTGCGTGATCGTACGCGGCAGCTTGACCGAAAAGCGGAAGTCGTCAGGGACGCTGGCCGCCCAGCGCTCGTAAGTACGCACCTGGTGCGGCCGGTAAAAGCTGGAGTTGATCTCCACCGCCGGAAATACCCTGGCGTAGCGCTCCAGGTGGCTGCCATCTGTCTCAAAGGCGTGCGCGGTGTCGCGCGTGATGGTCCAGCCGGCGCAGCCGGTCAGCAGGCGGGCCGGCGCGCCGGCGCCGGGGGAAGCGGTATTGGTCATGCGAGGCAGTGTAGCAGCGACAGGCGCGCTACCGGAACACACCAGACGCCGCCACGGTCTTACAATATCGCTGTTGTTCCACCTTACGTGACCACCTACGCGGAGACCCGGATGTCCGACCCTGTCCATATTGTGTGCCCCCATTGCGACGCCGTGAACCGGCTGGCACCTGCGCGCCTCGCCGACCAGCCGGTGTGCGGCAAGTGCACGCGCGAGCTGTTCATGTCCAAACCCATCGACGTGACCAGCGCGCGCTTTTCCAAGCATATCGAACGCAATGACATTCCCGTGCTGGTCGATTTCTGGGCCGTGTGGTGCGGGCCTTGCAAGATGATGGCGCCGGCCTTTGCCCAGGCGGCGCAGCGGCTCGAACCGCGCATGCGGCTCCTGAAGGTCGATACGGAAAACGTGCAGGATATCGCCGCGCGCTACAACATCCGCAGCATCCCGACGCTGGCACTGTTCCAGGGCGGGCGCGAAGTGGCGCGCCAGCCAGGCGCCATGGATGCGGGCAGCATCGTGGCCTGGGCCGAGGGGAATGTGCGACCCTAAGGGGCCAGCACCGCCAGCGCCTGTTCGATGTCGGCGATCAGGTCGTCCGGCTCTTCCAGGCCGATATTGAAACGCACCAGCGTGCCGGCGCCTTCCCAGCCGCGCCGCATGGTGCCGATCCGGTACGGCATGGCCAGGCTGTGCGCACCGCCCCAGCTGTAGCCGATGCCAAACAGCGCCAGACTGTCGACAAAGGCATCGGTCTGCTGCTCGCTGTAGCGAGCGTCGAAAATCACCGAGAACAGGCCGCCGGCGCCATGAAAGTCACGCTTCCAGGTCTCGTGGCCCGGACAATCGGGCAGCGCCGGGTGCAGCACGCGCGCCACTTCCGGGCGCGCCTTGAGCCACAGGGCGATCCTGCGGGCCGCCGCATCATGGGCGGCGAAGCGCAGCTTCATGCTCGACAGGCCGCGCAGCACCAGGTAGGCATCGTCAGCCCCCACGCCCATCCCCAGGCGCATGTGGGCCATGGCCAGGCGCTCATTGAGGGACTGCTCGCGCGTGATGACGGCGCCCATCAGCACGTCCGAGCCGCCGGACTGGTACTTGGTCAGGGCCTGCATGATGATATCGACGCCATGCGCAAATCCGCGCAGGGCCAGGCCCGCCGACCAGGTGTTATCCAGCGCCACCAGCACGCCTTGTTCCCTGGCGGCCTGGCAGATGGCCGGCAGGTCCGGCACTTCCATCGACACCGAGCCGGGCGCCTCGGTCCAGATCAGGCGCGTGTTGGGCTGGATCAGGGCCCCGATGCCGGCCCCGATCATGGGGTCGTAGTAGCGCGCGCTGATGCCGAAGTCGCTGCTCAGCCAGCGGCCCAGTTCACGGTTGGGCGCGTAGACGTTCTCCGGCAAGAGCACGTCGTCGCCGCTTTTCAGGAAAGCGAAATTAACCATGGCAATGGCAGCCAGGCCGCTGGGTGCGAGCAGACAGAAACGGCCGTCTTCAAGCGCGGCCAGTTTCGCTTCCAGGGTAAAGGTGGTGGGCGTGCCGTGCAGGCCGTAGGTGTAGCCGCTCTTGTCCTTCCAGTCGCCCGAGCGCATGGCCGCCACGCTCTCGAACAGCACCGTGGAGGCATGATGGATCGGCACCGGAAAGGCCGCAAACCCCGCCGGCGGCGTGTAGTCGCCGTGAATGAGGTTAGTTTGCGGCGATGGCTTCATGACTCAGACGACCGTGGCCCACAGGTCGTGGGCGTCGGAGGCGGTGATCTTCACTTCTGCGAATTCGCCCACCGCCAGCTTCTTGCCCGGCACCAGCGAGCGCTTGATGTGGACCACGCCGTCGATCTCGGGCGCATCGGCCCACGAACGGCCAATGGCTTCACGCGCGCCCACTTCGTCCACCAGCACGCGCATGCTCTGACCGACCTTGGCCTGCAGGCGCTTTGCCGAGATTTCTTCCTGCAGCATCATCACGCGCGCGCGCCGCTCTTCGCGCACTTCTTCCGGCACCGGGTTGTCAAGCAGGTTGGCGGTGGCCCCTTCGACGGGCGAATAGGCAAAGCATCCCAGGCGGTCGATCTGCGCTTCCTTGAGGAAGTCCAGCAGGTATTCGAACTCGGCTTCGGTCTCGCCCGGGAAGCCGGCGATGAAGGTCGAGCGGATCGTCAGGTCCGGGTTCATGGCGCGCCAGGCCTGGATGCGGTCCAGGTTTTTCTCGCCACTGGCCGGGCGCTTCATGCGCTTGAGGACATCGGGATGGGCGTGCTGCATGGGGATGTCGAGGTAAGGCAGGACATGGCCGCCGCTCATCATCGGGATCACCTGGTCCACGTGCGGGTATGGATACACATAGTGCAGGCGCACCCACGCGCCGTACTGCGCTGCCAGCTGGCCCAGGGCCTCGACCAGTTGCGTCATGTGGGTCTTGACCGGGCGCCCGTTCCAGAAACCGGAGCGGAACTTGACGTCCACGCCGTAGGCGCTGGTGTCCTGCGAAATGACGAGCAGCTCCTTGACGCCGGACTTGAACAGGTTTTCCGCTTCCAGCATCAGGTCTGCGATCGGGCGCGATACCAGGTCGCCGCGCATGGACGGGATGATGCAGAAGCTGCAGCGGTGATTGCAGCCTTCAGAGATCTTGAGATAGGCATAGTGCTTGGGCGTGAGCTTGACGCCCTGCGCCGGCACCAGGTCAATGAAGGGTTCGTGCGGCTTGGGCAGGTGCAGGTGGACCGAGTCCATGACCTCGCCCAGCGCGTGCGGACCGGTCACGGCCAGCACCTTGGGATGCACCTTCATGATGATGTCGTCGCCCTGCGCATCCTTCTTGGCGCCCAGGCAACCGGTCACGATCACGCGGCCGTTTTCGGCCAGGGCCTCGCCGATGGCGTCGAGCGACTCCTGCACCGCGGCGTCAATGAAGCCGCACGTGTTGACGATCACCAGGTCAGCCCCTTCATACGACTTGGCCGTGTCGTAGCCTTCGGCGCGCAGCTGGGTCAGGATCTGTTCGGAATCGACCAGCGCCTTGGGGCAGCCTAGCGAAACGAAGCCTACCTTGGGAGCGGCGGCATTGATGGGGATACGGCGGAGTTCGGTCATGATGGGGGCACAAATCTAGGGCGGAATCCGCTATTGTACCGCGTCGGAGGTGGTAATTGGTGGCAACAGATGCCACAGGACGGGGAAGCAGGCACGCTGCAGCCCCGTCCGGGGGGAGTCATTTACTTCTTGTCTACAGGCGGGAAGGGAAATGCACCAAAGATGGTCTTGCTCTGGTTTTGCATTTGTTCCTGCATCTGCACGAACAGGTTCTTGCTCTGATCAATATAGTTGTTCATCATGCCCTGCATCATGGGCGCCTGGACATTCATGAACTGGGTCCACATTTCCGGGCTGAAGGGCTTGCCTTCGATGGCGGCGCCGCTGGTGAACTTGTTCTGGATATCGGTGAACGCCTGCACGTTCTTTTCCAGATAGGAACCCATCATGCCCTGCATGGCGTGGCCGTAATAACGGATGATCTGGGCCAGCACGCCGCTGGAAAACATGGGCGCGCCATTGGCTTCCTCTTCCAGGATGATCTGCAGCAGGATACTGCGCGTCAAATCCTCGTTCGACTTGGCGTCCACGACCGTGAATTCGTCGGCATCGAGTACCAGCTGCTTGACGTCGGTGAGCGTGATATAGGAACTGGTCTGGGTGTCATACAGACGGCGGTTCGGATACTTCTTGATCAAGCGTTCGCTGCTCTTTTTTGCACTGCTCATAACATGGTCCCACTTATTGCGCCGCAGCGCATTTATTATATTTTCAAAAAAAAAGCGGATGTCGATCCGCTCCTGACCAGCCTGCATTTTGCATTATAGGATGGATGATCCAGAAAATACCACTTTGCGGCGGTCCGTGCACCAAATATTGCAGCGCAACTAATTTGTGACGCCAAGGCAACAACGTTACCCTGGCGATCACAGTCCCTTCCAGCTCAGTCCGCACGCACCTTCACATAGCGTCCCGGAGCGGGCTCGATCGGCTTGAACTTCGCGTTGCCGAGCTTGGCAGGAGCCTTGACATCCTTGCCGCCGTGATCGGCCAGAAATTGCGACCACTCGGGCCACCAGCTGCCCGCATGCTCGGTGGCGCCCTGCATCCAGTCGCTGGCGGCGGCCACGCCCTTGTGTTTGGCGTCATTGGTCCAGTAGCTGCGCTTGTTCTTGGAAGCCGGGTTGATGACGCCGGCAATATGGCCAGAGGCGCCCAGCACGAAGCGGTTGGCGCGCGGCTTGCCCGGATTGAGCAAGCTCATGGATGCATACGCCGCCGTCCACGGCACGATATGGTCTTCGCGCGAGCCGTACACAAACACGGGTGCGTCAATGCTGCCCAGGTCCACCTTCTCGCCGGCAACGGTCAGCTTGCCCGCCTTCTTGAGGTTGTTTTCAAGGTACATATTCCGCAGGTACCAGCAAAACATTGGCCCAGGCAAGTTGGTGCTGTCCGAATTCCAGTAGAGCAGGTCGAACGGCGGCGGTTCCTTGCCCTTGAGGTAATTGGACTGCACATAATTCCACACCAGGTCGTTGGGCCGCAGCGAAGAAAACGTGGTGGCCAGGTCGCGCCCGGGCATCAGGCCGCCCTTGGCCAGCTGCTGCTCGCGGTGCGCCACCTGCTGCTCGTCAATGAACACGTCGAGCACACCCGTGCTTTCAAAGTCCAGCAGCGTCGTCAGCAATGTGACACTGGCAGCGGCCTGGTCACCGCGCGCGGCCAATACGGACAGCGCCGTGCCGACAATGGTGCCGCCCACGCAAAAGCCGAAGGCATTGACCCTGGCATTGCCGGCAATGGCGCGCGTGACCTCGATGGCCTTGATGGCGCCCTGCTCCACATAATCGTCCCAAGTGGTGTTGCCCAGGGTGTGGTCCGGGTTGCGCCAGGAAACGAGAAAGACATTATTGCCCTGTTCCAGCGCGTAGCGCACCAGGGAATTTTCCGGCTGCAGGTCGAGGATGTAAAACTTGTTGATGCAAGGCGGCACCATCAGCAGGGGCACCTGGTGCACGGCAGGCGCCAGCGGCTTGTACTGGATCAGCTGAAACAGCTCGTTCTCGAACACGACTTGCCCGGCCGTAGTGGCCACATTGCGGCCCACTTCAAACGCCGATTCATCGGACAGGGAGATGCGACCCTTCTGCATGTCGCCCAGCATATTGGCCAGGCCCTTGGACAGTGACTCGCCCTTGGTCTCGATCAGTGCCTGCTGCGCTTCGGGGTTGGTGGCCAAAAAGTTGGCAGGTGACATGGCGTCGACCATCTGCTGCACGGCAAAGCGGATTTTTTGATGCTCGCGCGCCGGCGCTTCCACCGCGTCGGCCATGGTGGTCAGAAACTCGGCATTTAGCAGGTATGATGCTGCACTGAAAGCGGCAACCGGATTGGACTGCCACTCAGGCGAGGCAAAGCGCCGGTCCTTCAGTTCCGGGGTCTTGGCGGACAGAAAATCCTGCCACAGGGCGGCGGCCTTGACCAGGTAATCGTTGCGCAGCTTGTCGAGGATGTCGGGTTTGATCCGGGTGCCGGCCTCGCCCATGATGGGCGCCATGGCACTGGTATCGATGGCGGGCTTGAAAAACGCCTGCCAGGCGGCAGGGTCGGTAAATTGGTGCATCCAGGCGGCGGCCAGGGCTTGTGGGTCCGACATGTTCGTATCTGCGTCCATTGATTCAGCCTTTTAAACAATGTAGAGGATTGGTATGTTGCTAGTTGCAGTGGCATGGATTTACGTCGTGGGCCTGATGGCGGCTACGCAACCGACATTTCTTGCCGGTTTCTTTACGTTCTTCTTTTACTGCGTGGTTCCCTTGTCAATATTATTTTACCTGACGGGTGGAAGACGGCGGCAGGCAAAGCGCGAGCGCCTCGCCGCCCAGCAAGCCCGCCATGACGCCGACAGCGCCCAGGACAGCGCGTCCGGCGACGGGGACGCCGGTGGGGATGGCGACTAGCAGCGCGGTATTATCGGTGCCCGCGCTAGTTATCACTTGATCCAGATCAAACTGGCTTGCCGCCCCGTGACATGGTCGCGGCGGTAAGAGAAAAAGCGCGTTGCCTCCGTGGCCGTGCAATATTCCCCGCCTGCCACGCTGGTCACGCCGTCGCGCGCCAGGAACAGGCGTGCCAGGGCATAGATATCGGCCAGGAACTTGCCTTCGCGCCCAGGGTATGGGGCGAAGGCGGCGTGAACTGCCGCCCGTTCGCCGGCCGGTGCCCCACCGACGAAGCTGTCGAGCACATCGGTGCCGACTTCAAACTGGTCCGGTCCGATTGCCGGCCCCAGCCAGGCCGTGATGTCGCCGGCCCCGGCCGCGCGCATGGCCTGGATGGTCTGGCCCAGCACGCCGCCGGCCAGGCCGCGCCATCCCGCGTGGGCGGCGCCCACCACCTTGCCGTCCCTGTCCGCGAACAATACCGGCAGGCAGTCCGCGGTCATGACCGCACACACCACCCCGGGCCGAGAGGTCACGCTCGCGTCAGCCACCTGCACCGCCGCACCAGGCTGCACGCTGGCCGCATCGGCCACCGCAATCCCATGCACCTGCGACACCCAGGCCGGCGTGCCCGGCACATGCTGCGCCAGCAGTGCGCGGTTGCGTCGCACCGTGTCGGCATCATCGCCGCAGTGCAGCCCCAGGTTGAGTCCGCCACCGCCCTGCCCGTCATCGTACGGCGCCAGGCTGAAGCCCCCCGTTCTCGTCGTGGCCAGGGCCCCGATTGTCGGCGGGGCGTCCGGCCAATGCGGGATCACGGGATCGAAGGCGGCCATCAGACTTGTTCGGGTTCGGCAATGCCGGCCCGGGCGATCAGTTCGGCAAAATCGTCGGCCAGGGGGACGATCCATTCGCATGGCTCGCCGCTGGCCGGATGCACCAGTCCAAGGCGGCGCGCCTGCAGGGCCTGGCGCCCGAACACGGGTGTGAGGTGCTGCTTGCCGTACACGGCGTCGCCCACCAGCGCGTAACCGAGGTGTTGCATGTGGACCCGGATCTGGTGGGTGCGGCCCGTTTCGAGCTGGCACTGCACCAGCGTGACGGGACGGCGGTCCAGCAGGCCAGTGCCAATGCGCTGGTAATGGGTGATGGCCGGCTTGGCCGAAAAGTTGGTGGACACGGCCATTTTGACGCGCTCGCGCGGATGGCGGCCCATCGAGGCATCGATCGTGCCCGACAGCTGGGGCGTGCCCCAGACCAGGGCAAAGTACTCGCGCTTGACGGTGCGCGCCTGCAGCTGGCGTACCAGGTCAGTCTGGGCCGCCAGCGTTTTGCCAATGACCATCAGGCCGCTGGTATCCTTGTCCAGGCGGTGCACGATACCGGCGCGCGGCACCCCCGCCAGTTGCGGACAATGGTGCAGCAGGCCGTTGAGCAGCGTGCCGGACCAGTTGCCGGCGCCTGGATGGACCACGAGGCCGGCCGGTTTGTTCACGACGATTAAGTGTTCATCTTCAAAAACGATGTCAAGCGCCATGGCTTCCGGCGTGTAGGCCGCGTCTTCCGGCGCACTTTGCGGCTCGATGACGACCGTTTCATCGCCGTACGCGGTATCCTTGCCGCGCGCCGGTTTGCCGTCGACCGTCACAAAACCGGCGTCAAACCATAGCTGCAGGCGGCTGCGCGAAAACTGGGGCACGAGACCGGCGACGACCTTGTCCAGGCGCTGGCCGCAGGCCGCGGGCGTCAGCTCAAGCGTGATGGGCGAGAGGTCGATGCCCTCGTCCAGGGCGGGGAACTCGGCGTCGATATCGTCGTCGAAGTCAGGATCAATCGGTAAATCCGCCGGATTCGGCGTTGGAGTTAATGTCACAGCAGTCCCATCGGCTATAATCAGCCTTTCGTTGAATCTCGGTTAACTCTCTTGCAAAAAGTTATGCAAAAAAAATTATCTTCTGTTGTTGCTACATGCGTTGTGCTCGCGTTGTCGGCGTGCAGCTGGTTGCCGGAAAAAACCGACGAGAGCAAAAATGTCCCAGTAACGAAATTATACGCTGAGGCGCGCGAGGAAATGGCGGGCGGCCACTACGAGGCTGCCATCAAGCTGTGGGAACGGCTGGAAACGAACTACCCGTTCGGCAACTACGCCAATCAGGCGCAGATGGAAATTGCGTACGCCCATTACAAGAGCGGCGACCAGGCCCAGGCCCTCGCTGCCGCTGACCGCTTCATCCGCGAACATCCGACCCACCCGCAGGTCGACTATATGTATTACCTGCGCGGCCTGATCAGCTTTAACGATCAGATCGGCCTGATCAGCCAGCTCTACAAGCAGGACCCGACCGAACGCGACCCGAAAGCCACGCGCGAATCGTTCGCTGCCTTCAAGGTGCTGGTAGACCGCTATCCAAACAGCAAGTACGCGCCCGACGCCATCGAGCGCATGCGCTACCTGACCACGGCCATGGCCAAGTACGAAGTCCATGTGGCCAACTATTATTACCGCCGGGGTGCCTACCTGGCCTCGCTCAACCGCGCCATGAATGCCGTGAGCGACTACCCGGATGCGCCGGCACGCGAGGAAGCGCTGTACCTCATGATTCGCAACTACGACAAGATGGGCATGACGGAATTGCGCAACGACACGGTGCGCGTCTTCAATGCCAACTACCCCAACAGCAAGTTCACGCGGGCTGGCGGCAACAACGAATCCTGGTGGAAGTTCTGGTCCAGGTCGGACAAGTAAATAAAACCGGGTCGCGCGCCCGGTTTTTTCATGCGCGCCCTATTGCCTCCTGCCGGCGCCGGAACACCCAGTGGCTGTCGGTGGACGCTTTCTTGTCGTAGGCGTAGCCGTCGACCTTGAAGCGTTTGAGTTTGGCGGGGTCCGTGATTTTCTTCTCGGCCGCGTAGCGCGCCATCATGCCGCGGGCGCGCTTGGCAAAGAAGGAAATGATCTTGTACTGGCCGTTTTTCCATTCTTCAAACACCGGGGTGATGACCGGCACGGCCAGCTTGTGGGGCCGCACGGACTTGAAATATTCTTCGGATGCGAGGTTGAGCAGCACCGTGGCCCCGCTGTCCCGGATGTCATCGTTGAGGGCCTCGGTCACGCGGTCGTCCCAGAACGCATACAGGTCCTTGCCGGCCGGGTTGGCCAGGCGGGTGCCCATTTCCAGCCGGTGCGGATGGATCAGGTCAAACGGGCGCAGCACGCCATACAGGCCGGAGAGGATACGCAGGTGCTGCTGCGCAAAAGCGAGCTGGGCCGGCTTGAGCGAACGCGCGTCCAAGCCGGCATACACATCGCCATTGAAGGCCATGATGGCCTGGCGCGTGTCCTCCAGGCCGGTGCTCCAGCTGGCATAGCGCCCGACGTTGAGGTGGGCCAGTGCGTCCGAAATGTGCATCAGCTCGCCGACTTCGCCCGGCGAAAACCGGCGCAGCACATCGATCAGCTTGGCTGACTGGGCAAGAAACCGGGGTTCGCTGGTGAGTTTAGTCGTGGGCGGGGAATCAAAATCGAGCGTCTTTGCAGGCGACAATACAATCAACATAACAGCATTCGTGAACCAAAGAAGACCGACATGATACCTGCTCCAGCTAAACGCATCGTGCTTGACACCAATGTCTGCCTCGACCTGTTCGTCTTCAAGGATCCGCGCTGGGCGGACCTGTTGGCCGCACTGGAAAGCGGCGCCATTGAAGCGGTGACGCGCGCCGACTGCCGCGATGAATACCTGATCGTGCTGCACTACCAGCACCTGCCGCTGGACGAACACAGCCGCCTGGTTTCCGCAGCCCGCTTCGACGCCCTGATCAAGGTGGTGCAGCCCGCACCGAGCCTGGTGCGCCTGCCCGTGTGCACCGACAAGGACGACCAGAAGTTCCTGGAAGTGGCGCGCGATGCGGCGGCCGACATTCTAATCACCAAGGACAAGGCCCTGCTCAAGCTCGCGCGCAAGACCGCCCAGGCCGGCATGTTTCGGATCATGGTGCCGGAAGCCTGGCTCAAGCTCAGGGCAGATAGCTGAGCTAAAATGCACGCTTGCGCACTCACGAAGCCGTCCATGACCACACCCGCCCTGACCACCAAACTGCCCGCCGTCGGCACTACTGTATTTACCCGCATGTCGACGCTGGCGGCCGAGCACGGGGCCGTCAACCTGGGCCAGGGATTTCCCGATTTTGCCTGCGACCCGGCACTGCCGGCGCTGGTGGCCGATGCCATGCGCGAAGGGCACAACCAGTATCCGATGATGACCGGCGTGCCGGCACTGCGCCAGGCCATCGCCGCCAAGATCGAGGCGATCTACGGCGCCCGTTACGACAGCGACCGCGAGATCACCATCACCGCCGGGGCCAGCCAGGCCATCACCACTGCCATCCTGTGCTGCGTTCATGCGGGCGACGAAGTGATCGTCATTGAACCGGCCTATGACTGCTACCTGCCGGCCATCGCACTGGCCGGGGGCGTGCCGGTACCGGTGGCCATGACTGCAGGTCCTGGCGGCTACTGCATTCCGTGGGACACCCTTGCCGCTGCCATCACCGCCCGCACGCGCCTGATCATCATCAATTCGCCGCACAATCCCACCGGCTCGATCCTGCGCGCGGCCGACATCGCGGCGCTGCAGGAGATCGTGCGCGGCACCGGCCTGCTGATCCTGTCCGACGAGGTGTACGAACACATGGTGTTCGACGGCCAGCAGCACGAATCGGCCTGCCGCTACCCGGATCTGGCCGAGCGCAGCTTCGTGGTCTCCAGTTTCGGCAAGACCTACCACGTCACCGGCTGGAAGGTGGGCTATGTCGCCGCCCCGGCACCCCTGATGGCGGAGTTCCGCAAGGTCCATCAATACAACGTCTTCACGGTCAATACGCCAATGCAGCACGGGATTGCGGGCTACATGGCCAATCCCGCGCCCTGGCGCGAGCTGCCGGCCTTTTACCAGCGCAAGCGCGACCTGTTCCGCGAGGGCCTGGCCGGCTCGCGCTTCACGCTGCTGCCGGCCGACGGCACCTACTTCCAGTGCGTCAGCTACAGCGCCATCTCCAGCCTGCCGGAAGCGCCGTTCGCCGAGTGGCTCACCGCCGAAGTGAAGGTGGCGGCCATCCCGCTCTCTGCCTTCTACAGCACAGCGACCGAATCGGGCATCGTGCGCTTCTGCTTTGCCAAGCAGGACGCCACGCTGCGCCTGGCGCTCGAACGGCTGGCCGCCCTGTAGGGCCCATGGCAATGCGCCGCCTCACGCCATCGGACATCCCTGCTGGCCAGCCGCTGGCCTGGGACGTCTACAGCGCGCCGGCGGCGGCCCATCCGCTGGTGCGCAAGGGCGAAGTGCTCGCACCGGGCCAGCTCGATGGCTGGATTGGGGCCGGCCTGTACGCCGACGCCGGTCCGGCCACATCCGTGCTGCTGCAGCTGAACCAGGTCAATCTTCGCCTCGATCGCATGCTGATGGACTTGCGCGAGCAGGGGCACGGGGCGCTGCGGGCACTGGCCGGCGAACTGGCCGAAGGTGTGGCGCGCGCGCCGGACGTGGCGCTGGCGGCGATCTTCCTCAACCAGATTGCCGGCGCGTACCCGGTGCGCCACTGTACCGAAGCGGCCATCATCGCCTGCCTGGTGGCGCGCAGCATGGACAAGACGGCGGACGAAGTGCTGGTGATCGCCGCAGCGGCCATGACGATGAACGTGTCCATGGTGCGCGAAGCAGGTCTGTTCCAGGACCGCGACGATGCATTGAGCAGCGCCGAGCGCGCGCTGCTGCAGCGCCATCCTGCACAGAGCGTGGACAAGCTGCGCTGGGCCGGCGTGGACGACGAAGCCTGGCTGGACCTGGTGCTGCTGCATCATGAAAACGATGACGGCAGCGGCTACCCGCATGGAAAACTGGGCGCCGACATCAGCCACAATGCCAGGCTGATCGCCCTGGCCGACCGCTATTGTGCCTTTGTCTCGGCGCGCAATTACCGCAAGTCGCTGCTGCCGCCGGAAGCGCTGCAGCGCCTGGCCCAACTACCCGTGGACCCGGCCATGGTGGCGCGCTTTTGCGCGGTGATCGGCCCCTTCCCGCCCGGCACCCTGGTACGCCTGCACAATGGCGAATGCGGCGTGGTGACGTCCCGGGTCGATGGCGAGGTGCTGCGCGTGCACATACTGCGTGACGCCCAGGGCCCGCTCGAGCGCATCCGCCTCACCAGCGACCAGGGCTGCGCGGTGGCAGAGGCGCTGCCGGAAGACGGCGCGGGCCTGCGCTTTTCAATGAAGCAGGTGTGGGGCGAGCTGGCCAGCGTGTGATGGCCAGGGCCAGGGCTAGGACGAGAGCTGCTGCAGCTTGCGCTCGACGAAGGCATCGAGCGCCGGCGTAAGCATGCCGGAAGCCTTGGCGCGCGAGAATGCCTCCACCGCCTCGCGCGGCCGGTTTTCCGCCTGCAGCGAAATCCCCATCCCCATCAGCCACACCCCGTGGCCTGGCGTGATGCGCAGGGCCGCCGCGTACTGGTCGATCGCCTCGCGGTGGCGCTGTTCGCGCTGCAGCACGCCGCCCAGGAAGGCGTGGTAGTCCGCATTGCCGGTGGCAGAGGGCAGCGTACGCTGCAGGGTGGCCACGCCCGACATGCCGCGTTCAATCTGCATGCGCGCCAGCAGCATGGCCAGGGCCGGCTGGGCAGCATCGGCCGCCAGCCCCTGTTCCAGCTGGCGCATCGCTTCGTCATTGCGCCCGTCTTCGATCAGCAGTGCCACCAGGCTCTGGCGCGCTGCATCGTGGCGGGGATTGAGCTTGAGGGCCTGTTCCAGCGCCACGTAAGCAGTGCTGACCTTGCCCTCTTCCAGCGATGCGAGGGCCTGGCGGTAGGCGTTTTCCGCGCGCTGCGGCACCGTCACTTCGCGCCCGGCCAGCACCGGCGCCGGGGCGGCCGGCGCGGCCACATCGCGCGGTGCGCTGGCGCGAGCCGGCGTTGCTGATGCTGCGGCAATCGGTGCCGCCTGACGGGCCGGGGAAGCTACTACCGGCCTGGGCGCAGCTGGCGCCGGCGCCGGTGCCGCGAACGCGGGAGTGTCATCAGCTTCGGGGGCGGCGGCCTGCACCACCGGTTGCGGCAATACCACGCCCACCGGGGCGGTCGGCGGGGCCTGCGGGACCGGGGTTGCGGGGGCCACCGCCACGGGCGCCGCAACGCCCACGGTGGAAGCCGGGGCCGGGCGCTTGAGCCAGATGACTGCAGCGACGGCCGCGCCAATGGTCAGGACACTGGCCGCAATGATGACCTGCCTGCGCGGCAGGCGCCGCTCCGATACGGCAGCTGCGCGAATATCCGGTGGAAGTTCGGCGCCGTCCCTGGACCCGCGCGCATCGAGGTCCTGCAGCATCTTGTTAATCAAGCTCATTTGATAAAGGCCCAGGTAAGTCCGGCGGCGGCCAGCAGCGCCGGGATGGCGGCAAGCGCCCATGTGGGAAATCTGCGGCGCGTGGCCAGGGTATCCCTGGCCGCCAGTGCCACGTGTTCGGCCGTGACCTGCTGGCTGCCCACGCCATAGCTGGCCATGAGCGACTTGTGCGCCAGGATGTTGACCAGGCGCGGAATGCCGCCGCTGGCCTTGAACAGTTTATTGATCGCTTCGCGCGTAAACATGCGCGCGCCTGCAAACCCTGCCACGCGCAGGCGGTGGCCCAGGTAGTACTCCATGTCGTCGCGCGTGAGCGGCCCCAGATGGTAGTGGAAGGTGATCCGCTGGGCCAGCTGGCGAATCGCATTGTCTTCCAGTTTGCGGTTCAGTTCCGGCTGGCCGAACAGCACGATCTGGAGCAGCTTGCGCTTTTCCGTTTCCAGGTTGGTCAACAGGCGCAGCGCTTCCAGGCTTTCAATGGGGATGGCCTGCGCTTCGTCCAGGCACAGGATAACGCGCTTGCCGTCGGCGGCCAGTTCCAGCAGGCGGTTGTAGATCGACTTGAGCAGCTGATGCTGGTCCACATCGCCGCCCAGCGCAATTTCCAGTTCGTCGGCCAGGGCCAGCATCAGCGTGCGCGGCTCCAGGAACGGATTGGGAATGTAGGCAGTGACGAATTCCTTGCCCAGCGTGGCCATGAACTTGCGGCACAGGAGTGTCTTGCCAGTGCCCACTTCACCGGTGATCTTGATGAAGCCTTCGCCGTTCTGGGCGGCGATGAGCAAGGTATTGAGCGCTTCCTGCGAATGCGGGCTGGTAAAGTAAAAACTGGTGTCCGGCGTAATGCCGAACGGTGCCTCGCGCAAGCCGAAATGGGCCGTGTACATGCTTACCTGCGCTCCCCGGCGGCGCGCGGATCGAGCTGCTGCATGCGGTTGCTGGTGTCGAGCATGTCCTGGCCAAAGGCGGTGCTTGAATTGGCATCGACAATAGTCGGCTTGATCAGCACCACCAGCTCGCGCTTCTGGTTCACCCGCGCCTTGTTCTTGAAGAGCGCACCGAGCACCGGCACGTCACCGGCGCCGGGCAGCTGCGACTGGTCGTTGATGGACGACTGGCGCATCAGGCCGCCAATGGCCACCACGCGCCCGTCCTGGCCGCGCACCATGCTGTCCATTTCGGAGGTCGAGGAAGCGGCCAGGGGCAGCGACAGCGAACCGGCCGATCCCAGATTGATGCCCTTGGTGACAGTGGAGACCTGGCTTACCGATGGATGCACGTGCAGCAGGATGTTGCCGCGGTCATCGATCTGCGGAGTCACGTCCAGCACCACCCCGGAAAAGAATGGCTGCAGCGTGACGCTCGGCGTGGTCGTGGCCGCGCCCGTGAGATTGGTGTTGGTGGTCTGGGTCACGCCGGTGACATAGAATTCATCGGTGCCGATCTTGAGCACCGCCTTCTGGTTGTTCATGGTGGCGATGCGCGGGCTTGACAGCACATGCACCGTTCCCTGCGACTCCAGGAAGGAAATCAGGGTGGCGAAATTATTGGTCTGAAAAGCCAGGCCAAACAGCGAGCCGCTGGCTGCGTCGGCCGCGGCAATGGCGCGCCCGGTAATGGCGCTGATGGCCGCCGCGCCGGTCGAGGCGATGGTCCCTGGCGTACTCAGGTCACCGGGCAAGGGCCGCAAGCCGGTGCCAGGTTGCAGGAAGCCGCCCGAAATGCGGCGGCTGCCGTCGCGGAAAGTGGAGAAGGCGGCCCAGTTGATCCCGGTCTGGAAGCTGTCGTTGAGTTCCACTTCGAGGATCTTGGCTTCCAGGATCACCTGGCGGTTGACCGACAGCTGGCTGGCCTTGAGATAGTCGGCGATATTGCGCAGTTCTTCGGGCATGCCACGCACCACCACCACGCCGGACTGCGGGCTGATGACCACCGCACGCCCGCCCTCCTTGCTGCCCAGGATGGCTTCCAGCGCGCCCTTGAGTTCAGTCCAGAATTCGCTGCTGGAGGTGGTGGTTACCGAGCTGCTTTCTTCCTGGCTGCTGGCGCCACCGTTATTATTGTTCTGATTGTTCTGGTTGTTCTGGTTGTTCTGGTTTTGCTGGCCGTTGCCGCCACCCTGGTTGCCGCCGGCGCTGACCGATGTCGAGGTCACCTTCAGGCTGGAATTGCCCTTGCGGTTGCCGATCAGGTAGTTCACCTGGAACACGCGCGTCTGCATGGTCAGCGGCTTGATCGAGATGCGCGTGCCTTCCACCTTGTAGTCGTACCCGTACATCTCGCGTACCGCGTCCAGTGCTTCGAGCATGGTCACGTCCTTGAGGTTGGCCGAGATGGACCCGGACACGTCAGGATGCACCAGCATGTTGTAGCGCGTGCCCTCCACCAGCGAATTGTAAAACTGCGCCGCCGGCACGTTATTGAAGGCGACATTGAAGCGCTCTTCCAGCGCGGCGCGGGCGCGCGGCAGGCGGTTGCTCATCGCCGCGACGGGCGGCAGCAGGGCGTCGGCCACCGCGTCCGGCGGGCGTGCCGGCTGGCGCGCCTGGGCGCCGCTGGTGCGCAGTTCGGCGTTGATGGCATCGAACGTCGTGTTCTTGCGCGGCGCCGTGTCACAAGCGGCCAGCGATGCGAGGACACAGGCGATCAGTATAGGTTTTTGCATACGTGTTGTCTTCATGGTTGTACCTGGGCGACCTTCGGGGCCGGCCTGTATAGCTTGAGTATCTGGGTCCTGGCACCGCGCCGCAGCACCACTTCACGCGCGCCGATCGATACCACCACGGCGTCGCCAAAGCGCTGGCCCTGGCGCACCATCTTGCCATCAATGACGGCAACGCGGCGTCCGCCCGGACTGAGCGAAACCAGCACCGACTGCAGGCGCGGCTCCGCGCGCTCCACGGGAACGGAAATGGCGCCGTCCGGCGTACGCACCGGGGCAATCAGCGCCGCCGGCGGGCGCGTCGGATCGCTCACCGGCGCGCTTTGGGCATGGGCCGGTGCCAGCGTGGCCAGTTGCCATGCCGCCGCGGCGAGCAGACAGGCGTGCTTCATAGCTTGAGCCATTTCTTGTCCAGGTTGACCGTGTACACCACCAGTTTGAGCGTGGCCGTGGGATAGGATTCCACCTGCAGATTGGCGCTGCCCCAGAACAGCTGCCCCTGCATCGCTTCCAGCGCTGCCATGTAGGCCACCATGTCGGCGTAGCTGCCCTGCACCACCACCTCCACACCATGGCGGTGCAGCATCTGCGCCGGTGCCTTGGCCGGCGCCGCGCCAGCCGTGACTGCCGTGGCTACCGCCGGCGCCGCTTCCACCGCAGGCAGCGTGCGCATGGACGTCAGGCGCAGGTTGCGCTGGTTGCGCAGGATCTGTTCCAACACGCCCGTCATGCGTTCGGCCGGCACCATCCCCCTTTGCATCGTCATCAGCGATTCTGTCAGGGCCATGGCATCTGCCTGCAGGCGTGCCAGGCGCGCGCGTTCTGCCGCATCCGGGTCGGTGGTATGGGCGACCATTGTTTGGGTGATCTCGGCCTCGATGCCGGCAATGACTTCCTGCTGCTGCGTCATGGTTTGCAGCATCAGCTTTTGCCTGGCATAGTGCGGGTTCAGGAAAAAGAAGAACACCGCAAAAATCACGAGGCCGGCCGCCATTGCAAACAGCATGACGCGTTCGCGCAGACTGAGAGCGTCAATGCGGGTGCTGATGGTGAGCCAGTATTTTCTCATCGCGCCGCTCCCGCGCCGGCGCCGGCTGCATCAGCGCCGGACTGCAGGCTGAATGTCAGGTACCGCGCACTGGCCCCGGCTGCAACCGGGGTGCTGATATCGAACTTGCCAAAGGCCTTGCCCTTCATGACCGGCTCCTGGGCCAGGCGCGCAATGTATTGGGGCACCAGGGCTGCCTGCACGGTGTTGCCCTGCACGCCAAGACGCTCGCCACCGCCGGCGATATCGACCTCGGTCAGCCACACACCGTCCACGCTCTGGCGCGCCAGCGCGCGGAAGTATGGCGAAAAGCCGGTAGTGTCGCCGAAGCCGCCGCGCTTGATCGTGGCGCTGGCGTTTTGCAGCATGGTGAGGGTCTCCTGTGCTTCCGCGATTTCCGCGCCCAGCGTGGCGCTGCGCTGGCGTGGCGCAAACTGCACCTTCACTTCGGCCAGCCTGGCCTGCTTGACCGCCAGCGTCGATTCGGTGGCCGCGGCCTGCGCCGACAGGGAACTGGTGCGGCGCACCGCGTCCACCACCAGCAGGGCACAGCCCACGCAAATGATGCCCATGGCCTGCAGCATCGTCACGCTGGAGAAGTATTTCTTCTGCTTGCGGAAGATGGGGTTGAAAAGATTGATCTGCTGGCTCACAGCACCACCTCCTCGTGGCGCAGGGCGGCCCCCAGCGTGAGGAAATGACGGTGCTGCTGCTCCACGCTGGCCAGTTCCGGCACCTTGGTCAGGTCAAATACGGTAGCCAGGTCGAGCGAATCGACCGGCATGTACAGGTTCGAGGACAGGTAATCGATCAGCGCCGATCCGGGCAAAGGCGCCAGCAGCAGCTTGACCACGGTCACAAAGTGGAACTGGCGGTCAAAGTGGTCGAGCGAGCGTTGCAGCTCCAGCGTGATGCGATCGAAATAGCTGTTGCGCCGGTCAGGGTCGGTTTCCTGCAGCTGTTCGAGCGTGACCTCGACCCGGCGCGACAGATACAGTTCGCCATTGAAGCTCACGGTCAGCAAACCGCCTTCCGAATTAAAGTACAGCATGGCCAGGCCGCGCCCTTCCGGCTCCAGCAAAACGGCGATATTGCGCTGCGCCGCCTCGGGAATGTCGATCACCGACAGCTCCACCTTGGCCGTGGCAAACAGGTTCTGGCGCGCCTCCACCACCGTGTTGCGCGCGGCGATGGCAAACATCTGGTTCACGCGCACGGCCGCGTTCTTGTCGACCGGGATATCGAGCACATCGACCGTGGCATCGTCGACATGAAAGTCCAGCAGGTCCTTGAGGCGCCAGCGCACGGCGGCCTTGAGTTCTTCGGGCGGGACATTGGGTGACTCCACCGACAGCATCTGGTAATCGCGCCCGCCCAGCAGGGTCGAGACGCGGTACTGGCCGGCGTGCATGTCGCGCGCAAGCTTGTCGAGCACTTCGGGGGGGGCCGGCTGCCGGCATGCATAAAAGGCGGCGAATTCAACCACGGGCTTGGCGGCGGGAACACGGGTGACGCGGGCGGCGCACAAACCATCGGCATCAAAACCGATAGCAAGCAGACCATTTACTTTCCTTGTTTTCCTGAAAAAACCCATGCACGCGTTCCGTTGATGAATGATTGTTGAGGAAGCCGCCCTAGCGCCTTGATTATATTCATATTTCATTGGACCAAGTCATAAATTTCGCCCCAGCAAGCCCTAGGGCGGCATTTAGTGTCTCAATATGTCTCGCGCACGTAAATAACCGGCCCTGCCTTGTACAGGCCGAAGGTGGCGCGCCCTTTGCCCGGCAGGTAGGGAATTGATGAATTGATCAGCACGCTGCCCTTGGTGGCCGGCGCCGGACTGGGCTTGGCCAGAACCAGCCGCCCTACCCCGGCCGTGAGCGTGGCCGCGCCCATGAAATGGGACGGCTTCATGTTGGTGGACGTGATCCCGCCCGCGTAAGCTGTCATGGTGAAAGGCGCCGGCACCGCCCCAACGGCAGCGGTAACGGTGCAGCTGTCGAGCACATTGGTGGCGTACGCGCTGCCGGTCCAGTACTGGGCGGACAGGCGCATGGTGAGGTTGAGCAGTTCAGAGCCATACGCGTTGTCGATATTGAGGCGGCCATGCCGGATCCGGGTGCTGGCAATGAGCTTGCGCGTCGCAGCGCCGGCCGTGACGTTGACGGTATCGATGTCGTAGGCGGCCAGTGCCACGCCGTCACTGTCGCGCGGGGCGATGCCGATCTTGAAAAATTCGTAGGGCCCCGCGGCCACGGCCGGACGCAATACCGTCATGGGCGCGTCCACGGTGGCTTCTCCTTCCACGAAGCTGCCACTGATGACGCCCATGAGCAGGCAAGGATGGGCCGGCGGCGCACCGCAGCGCGGAAAAGGCGTCCGCACGCCGGGCGCCGGGGCATCGTTGATGGCGCCAACATCCATCTGGGTGCCGGCCGCAAAGCGGTTAAAGCGCCCCGTGTAATTGAAGGTAGTACTGCCGGCAGCGTTTTGCGCCAGGAGCGGCACGCTGGCGGCCATGCCCTCGCCCATGTAGGTAAATCCGGGCGCCACGCACGCGGGCAAGGCGCTGCGATTGGTGAATGTGAGGGCTGGGCCGATGGCAAAACGGTCAGGCACGAAGCGGCCGAAAAACGCGCTCTCGGCACTGCCGAAGTAGCAGCCGATCCTGCCGCTGGCATCGACCAGGTTGGGGTCGGCCGGCGCAAAGCGGGTACCAAGGTTGGCGTTGTCGTAGCACTCATTCTTGGCCGCGTCCACCTGGGCAAAGCTGCCGTCGTCGTACACGCCGTACGACAGCAGCTTGAAGTAGCCTACCTCGCCGTAGGTGAAGCCATTGCCGCTGGCAGTGCCGCCCGCCGCGCCGCTGAACGCGCCGGCCAGCACGCCGCGTGCGCCGGCCACCCCGGTGTCGACGTCGGCTGCGACGACGCGCTCCGGCGCCAGCAGTGGCGTGCCGGTATAGCCGTTGAGGGAAGCGGCCGCCAGGTTGAACAGGCTGGAGCCGGCCTTGAGCGGCGACGCGGTACTGACGCTGGCAGCGCTGGGATCCTGCGAGGCGTTGGTGCTGCTGACCGTGAAGCTGGAGGGGCGGATCGCCAGATTATCCGAGGAACATTGAATCAGGCTGCCCGACACCAGCCGGATGCGCGCGTTGGGGTGGGCGACGGACGGCTGCAGCGTGAAGGTGCGGCGGCCCAGATTGGACGAGTTGTACCGTAATACCACTGTCGGCGACAGCGCGGTGGTACTGCAGGTGCCGCTGGAAGCGTCAACAATGGTGGCCGACACATCGCCCGCGCGGTTGCTGGTCAATACCCCGTTAATCAGGGTCAGTACATCAACCACCACAGGCGCATCGGCCCTGCGCGTGAACAATGGGCTGTTGGGGCCGGCCCCTACTTCGACCGCGTCGAGCTGGCACGCATTCTCGCCAAACACCAGGTTGCAGTCCCCCGCCACGCCATTGCGGTAGCACACCAGGGATGTGTTGGTGGCCGTGGGCGAGGTCACGGTCCCGGACAGCACGGCTGTGCCACCGCTGGAACGCGACAAGGACACATTGGTCTGGCCAGTAAAGGTGACAGGATTGGCCGACCAGGTGCCCAGCGCTGCCGGCAGCGAGACCGACACTGCGCTGGAAAACAGGCTGGCGCAGCTCGCGTCGGCGCACGCGCGCAAGGTCACGGTTTCAGGGCTGCAGTTCAAGCCACTTCCGTCATGCAGGATGCGCACATGATTGAGTGTGACTGTGGCCGGGGCGGTATTGATGGCGCCCGTCAGGGTCAGGCTGTCGGAACCCTGGTTGCCGTTGCAGCTTGGCTGGGCGTCGGCCGAGACATTCAAGGAAAACAGGTTCTGCGTGGCCGGGGCATTGACCGTAAAGCTGACCGACCAGGTACCGCTGGCGCTGATATCGGGCGACACCGAGCAATAGTTGATACTGCTGCCAGGACTGGTGCTGAAATAGGTCGAGCGCCAGCGCGAGCCGCCGGTCAGGGTGACGGTGACGACGACAGTCACGGGGGTGCCCGGCGCTACGGCCGCCGTGGAACCGCCATTGACCGTGATCGAATTGATGACAATAGCGGCCATGGCGCTGCCCGACCCGCACAGCCACAGCAGCGCCGCCGCCAGCAGCAGGCGCAGGTAACGGCAGAAAAACGAAACGCTTGCATTCATGATCGTGTCTCTCAATTGAGCTGCGCCTGCACGCGCCGCTGAACGTAATCGGCATCGGCACTGGCGTTGGGACAGCCGGCCGCCCCCGGTCGATTGCATGCCACCGCGGTGATGGTCCAGCGATTGGTGGTGTTGCCCGGCACGTTGGCACCGGCAGTGCAGCTGACAGTCACACTGAAGCCGCTCATGGACGTATTGGCCGGCATGGCGAAGGTCACGGGCACGGCGGAGAAGCAGGCCACCGACGGCGGCGTGGTGCGCAGCTGGCGATGCAGTCCCCACTCCAGCCCACTGCGCGCGGCCTGGTCGGCGCGCACGCCCATGATGTCCAGTACCGAACTGTTTTGCTGGGCCGAGAACACGCCGACGATGGCCGCTGACAGCCCGGCCAGCACCACTACCAGGAACACAGCGGTGAGCAGGCTCACGCCGCGGCAGTGGAGGCGGCGCGCGGCGCGCTGCAGGCGGTGTGATGTCAGCGCGCTCATGGCGTGTTATCCACGTGAACCTGGTGTTCCAGGGCCAGCACCCCTTCGGTCTCGCTGCCGACCCGCAGTTCCAGCGAGATGCCCACCAGGCCGCTGCGCTGACTGGCCAGATTGGCATAGCGGAAGGCGCACGACTTGACGCGGGTGGCCAGCAGCGCGCTCTTGCCGCCGGTGGGCGGCATCTGCATGGTCTGGCTGATCGGATAATCCCAGTAGCGCGTGAGCGCTCCGGTGGCCGCATCGCAGCGATAAGTGACCGGTGTCGTCACCACATGGAAGCGCCGGCTGGGCGAGGTCAGGGCCACGCTCGCGGCCTGCGCGGGAAAGGGATTGTTGGCCAGCGTGATGGTGCCGGCCGCGGTGTCAATGGCGGCAATGCGCGCCCGGTTGCAGGGCACACTGCAGTTATAGGCATTGCCCGGTTCCTGACCTTCGCCCAGGTTGTACACCACCACAAAATTGCCCACCCGCGGGGCGTGACGGTCGGTGGGCACCCCGCCGACCACGGTGAAACTGAGGCGGCTGGCATCGGTCCAGCTGAGGTGGTTGCCCGTCATGAGCACCGGGTCAATATCGTCTTCTGCCAGGTAGCGCAAGCCAGCCGTGGTTTCCAGGTATTCGATGTAGGTGCCGCCCCCGCCCACGCGGATCGAATTGGGCAGGGCCAGACGCAGGTCGCGCGTGAGGCGGCGCAAGGCGCCGTCGGCGACATCGGTGGCCGCCGCCCGCGCCACCGAGTCGGTGTAGCCCTGCACTGGCACCTTGATGAAGACGGCGATGGCAGCGCCAATGATGCCGGTAATGACGAGCACCACGATCGCTTCGACCATGGTAAAGCCGCGCTGTAGCGGCGCGCAGCGCTTCATGGCGTGCTCCCTGGCGCATAGCGGGTGCGGAAGCGGTCCAGCACGATCTGCTCGCCGTTCCCGTACAGGACACGCACGGAAATGAGCAGCACCTCCGTGTCGGCATTGCCGCTGCCTGCAATCTGGGCGCCGCCGGACGGGCCCAGCGTGGCGTTGGCGGTGACGGTGACAAAGGCACGATAGCGCCCCCCGAACAGGGTATTGCCCAGCACATCCTGGATGGTCCCGGTGGTGTCGCGCACGCCGCCCGCGCCCACCGGCATGAACGAGGTGGGCACGCCAAAGGCGCTCACGTAATCATTGATATTGGCGTAGGGGCGCGTGGCCCCGGGCGGCGGCCCCACGCTTTCGGCCGTGGTGCAGCCGGCCGCGCTGGTGGCTGTTTCCGCCAGGGGGTCATCCGGGTCGCAGAATGTCATGCGCGCCAGACTCACTTCTTCCAGCAAGCCTTCGGCAATCAGGATCGCCTGCTTGCGCTGCAGCGGATCGGCGCTGCGGCCAGTGGTCAGGCTCAGGGCACCGAGAATTCCCACCACATTGGCGCTGACGATGACGATGAAGACAATCAGCTCGATCATCGATACGCCACCCGTGGCCCGCGCCGGTGCCCGCTTAACGTACATAGCCGGTCTCCATTTCAACGCTGACCGTACGCACAGACGCGCCGGCGCTGACACTGATGGCCAGCGGCGTGAACGTGGACACGATGGTGGGAGGAGCATCGGCGATCGCAAAGGGCTTGCCGACCGGGTCGAAGTAGAACTGCACGGCGGGCGTGATGCGCACCTGAGGCGGGGGAGCCTCGCAAGCCCAGGTGACGTCGCCACATGCGGCCATGGTTGCGCTGCTGTTGGTGTTGGCGCCGCCCGGTGCGAGCACGCGCGAACCCGCAGCGCAGCTGGCCGTGTAGCACAGCGCAATGCCGCCGGCATCGACACGCACAAACACATTGCGATTCTGGGCAATGGCCATCTTCTGTCCATAACGCAGCAGGCCGGCAAGCTGGTCCTGGTAGGCCACGGCATCAAATGGAGAGCGGCTCATCATGCGGGGCACCGCGATGGCCGACAGGATACCAATCAAGACCAGCACGACAATGAGCTCAACCAGCGTGAAGCCGGCCGAAGCCGCACCGTGCGCCGCGCTACCTGCCTGTCGCCTTGCCATCATCCATTCAACCTGTTCATGAGTGTGCCGTAGGTGCATCTTACAACGCAAAACAGGCCAATTGCTTGGCCTGTTTTCTTGCGCAACGGGTGGGGACCCCGTGCCTGTACTTATTTGCAGTTGTCCGGGGTCAGGTCGCTGACGTTGATTTGCGGCGCAGATGCCGCTGGCTGGGAAGCCGCATTGGCCTGGGTCTGCACGGCCTGGGTGTACCAGAAGCGGCAGCGTGGATGGGCTTCATCGGCGGTCACGACCAGGATGTTGTTGGTTTCAGCGCCATTGGCAACAGCTGGGTTCTTGGTGGAGAGGACATAGTCAGGGGCAGCCAGGCCGGCGGCCAGGGCGATGCCGCTGGTCGCCGCAGCGGTCGCAGCGTCAGTACCGGCATCGCCGCCAACGTCAGGGTAGCCACCGAACATCGGAATCGTAGTACCTTCGCCAGTTACTGGCGTGCCGGTTTGAGCCACACCGCCAACGCCGCAGGCGGCGCAGTGCAGCTGGCCACCATTGACCAGCCACTGGGCGTGGGCCGACGATGAAGCTGCGCGCACGGCGCCCAGGGCACCTTGCATCTTGGCCAGGCGGGCCTGACCCGACATGTCGAACATGCGTGGCAGCGCGGTCGCTGCCAGGATGCCGAGGATGACGATCACGACGATCAGTTCGATCAGGGTGAAGCCGGCTTGTGCTTTGCGAATAATTGGGGATGATTTCATTGTGAACTCCTGCGACACGTGGATGATTAGGTAAATTTATAAGGCCAAATTACATGGGCATCTGCTTCAGGACGACACCCTCAATGCTTGTGCTTTCTGACGTGTCGGCGTGGTCTAGGCCGCTTGCGCCATCCGTATTTTTTAGCAGTTGTATTTTGTAATAAAACCGCTGCGGTTCGGACGTTTGAAACGTTGCACCAGTCCCTGCAATATACACGAGCACCAATTTTTTTCGATCAAAAAACCAGTTCCCACGAGAAATTTTTCCTTTTTGTGGCGTATCGGCCTCACCTATGTAATTTGCTGGTTTTTGTGCCAACAGATCCATCGGGTTGATCGTTAATAACTTGCTCAGTTCCTGTTGTTTACCTTGTGCTATCAACTGCCCCGCCTTCATCGACAAGGCACTGCGCAGCACGCCCACCACGTTTTCCATGGCAGCCTTTTCGGCCTCCTCGCGGTACCACAGCACGCGCGACAGCAGCACGCTGGCCAGCACGCCGATGATGGCCACGGTGACGGCCAGTTCAAACAGGGAAAAGCCGCGTGCACGCGCGAGGCTCGCCCTCATTTGCCGCCCATTGCCGCTTTGCCCAGGTCCCAGATCGGCATGAAGATACCGAGCGCCAGGATGGTGACCATAATGCCAAGGAAGACGATCAGGATCGGCTCGATCTGAGCCGACAGGGTCTTGAGCTCATAGTCCACTTCGCGCTCGTACATCTGCGCGATTTCATCCATCAGGTCGTCGAGCGAGCCGGTTTCCTCGCCCACCGCGATCATCTGCAGCACGATGGGTGTGAAGACATTGGCGGCGTTGGCCGTCCGCAGGATGCTCTCGCCGCGCTCCACGCCATCGCGCATCTGCTCGATGCGCGCGGCCAGGTAAGCATTGTCGACCGTCTGCGACACCGTCGTGAGCGCGGCCACAATGGGCACGCCGCTGCGCGCCGACAGCGCGAAGCTGCGCGCGAAGCGCGACATGGTGCCCTTCATGATGATCTTGCCGGCGATGGGAATCGTCAGCTTCCTGCGGTCCCATTCGTAGCGGCCTTTTTCGGTGTTGATGTAGGTCTTGATACCAAAGGCGATGGCCACGCAGGCACCGAGGATGACGGGCCAGTAATTGACGGTAAACTGGGAAAAGCCCACCAGCATGCGCGTGACCAGCGGCAGCTCGGTCTTGAAACTGTCAAATACCTTCTGGAACTGGGGAATGACAAACACGTTCACCACCGCGATTGCGCCCACCATGGCAATGACGACAAAGCTCGGATAGCGCAATGCCGTCTTGACCCGCTGGCGCATCTCACGGTCGAATTCGAGGTGCTCGAACAGGCGCAGGAAAATGTCTTCAAGGCGTCCCGTCATCTCTCCCACGCGCACCATGGACAGGTAAAAATTGTCGAACACTTCAGGATGGCGGCGCATGGCCGACGACAGTTCGCGTCCCGAGTCGAGCGACTCGCGCAGGTCGCCGATGATGCGCGCGAAGGGCTTGCTGGTGGCCGACTCCTGCAGCCCGGCCAAGCCGCGCATGATCGGCACGCCGGACTTGAGCAGGGTATAGAGCTGGCGGCTGAACATCTGCACGTCCATTGACGTCACCTTGCGCTCCATGAGGGCCGAGACCCAGCCTTCCGTATTGGCCGCCACCACCGGCTTTTTCGCTTCCACGATCTCGATCGGCGTGATCCCGGTGGTAAACAGCTGGCTGGCCACGGCGCTGCTGTCGGCCCCCTCGAGCACACCCTGCAGCATCTCGCCACGGGTGTTCCGCCCCTTGTAAGCGAAATACGCCACGTCAATCCTCTAACTGATTACTGATGCGCATGGCCTCGGACACGGTGCTGCGCCCTTCCACAGCCAGCGCCACGGCGTGGCGGCGCATGGTCTCGCCCTTCATTTCCTTGTGCGCGGCCTTGAGGAAGTGGCCGGGATCGGGATGGTTGGCCGCGTCGATCACTTCCTTGGTCATTTCGAGCAGTTCATAGACGCCGGTGCGGCCCCGGTAGCCCATGCCGTTGCAGTGCGAGCAGCCCTTCCCATGGAAGAATTTGACGCTGTCCACATTGTCCCCGAGCTCGCTGCGCACGAATTCGCGCTCGGTGGGCGTGAGTTCGTACGGCGTGGTGCACGATTCGCAGATCTTGCGCACCAGGCGCTGGGCCAGCACCGCCTGCAGTGCGCTGCCCACCATGTAGCGTGGCACGCCCATATCCATCAGGCGCAGCGGGGTGCTGGCGGCATCGTTGGTGTGCAGCGTGGACAGCACCAGGTGGCCGGTCATGGCGGCGCGCAGGCCGATCTGCGCCGTTTCCATGTCGCGCATCTCGCCGACCAGCACAATGTCCGGGTCCTGCCGCAGCGCCGCGCGCAGCACGCGCGCAAAAGTCAGTTCGATCTTGTCATTGACCTGCACCTGGTTGATGCCGGGCAGGCGATATTCGACCGGGTCTTCGACCGTGATCAGCTTTTTCTCGGTGGAGTTCAATTCGGCCAGCGCGCTGTAGAGCGTGGTGGTCTTGCCGCTGCCGGTGGGCCCGGTCACCAGCACCAGGCCATTGGGACGGGCGACAATGGAGCGTAGCCTGTCCACCAGCGCGCGCTGCATGCCAATGGCGTCCAGGCGCAGCGTGGTGCCGCCCTGGTTGAGTAGTCGCATCACCACCGATTCGCCGTACTGGGTCGGCATGGTGGAGATACGCACATCGATGCGCTGCTGCTTGACCTTGACGGCAAAGCGTCCGTCCTGCGGCAGGCGCTTTTCCGAAATGTCCAGGTCCGACATGAGCTTCAGGCGCAGCGCTAGCGGCGTGGCGATCTTGATGTCGGCTTCGGTCTGCAGGTGCAGCACGCCGTCGATGCGGAAGCGAATATGCAGGCGCGTTTCCTGCGGCTCGATGTGGATGTCGGACGCGCGCACCTGGGTCGCGTCATCGAACACCGACTGCAGCAGCTTGACGATGGGCGCTTCTTCCAGGTTTGGATTGCTGGCCATGGCGCCAAAGTCGACAAAGGCGTCGCCCAGGTCCTGCTCCACCTCGCGCGCAAAGTCGGTGATTTCGTCGGTGCGCCGGTAGATGCGGTCAATCGTGCCCAGCACCTCGGTTTCGTTGACCACTGCCAGTTCGATCGGGCGCTTGACCAGGCGCGTGATCTCGTCATACGCAAACAGGTCAGTGGGGTCGGCCAGGCCAACGAGCAGCGCACCGCGGCGGTCTTCCAGGGCCAGCGCCCGGAAGCGCCGTGCCTGCGTTTCCGGCAGCAGGCGCACAATGTCCGGATTGGTGTTGTAGAACTTGAGATTGATGTAGGGGATATCGAGCTGCCTGGCCAGCGCACCGGAAATCTGCTCCTCGGTCACGAAGCCGCTTTCCACGAACACCCGGCCCAGCTTGCGCCCGCTGCGCTTCTGGTCCGCCAGCGCTTGCACGAGTTGTTCCTCGGACAAGAGCTTTTGTTGCATCAGGACTTCGCCAAGTCGGACTTTTTCTGGCCGTGCCATTGAGTACCCTAAACAGTGTTCGTCTTGCGATCCATTCTATGACAGAACCCCGGAATTTTTAAGGCGAAACATGATTTTGAGCAACTCGATGGTGAAATGGCGACAGTTTTCGTTGATCAACAAGCAAAAGGATGTTGGGATAGAATGAAAAAAAGCAGGCAATCCTGCACAAGCGGCAAGTCGGCCATGGCCGCTGCCAGCCGCCGCGCCTGCCGACCCATGTCAATCAACCAATCGCGCTGCGCCCGCACGCCTTCATTTATGCCAACACCTTCGTCCGCGCCCTTCCCTGCCGTTCCCGCCCCGGCGCCGCGCCGCCGCATTTACCTGATGCGGCACGGCAGCGTGACTTACTTTGACGAGACCGGGCGGCCGGTCCTGCCGGAGTCGGTCCCCTTAAATGAACTGGGACGCGCCCAGGCCAGCAGCGCCGGCCGCATGTTCGCGACCGAGGGTATCGTCTTTGACCGCGTGATTGTCTCGGGCCTGCCGCGCACCGTGGAAACGGCCACGCGGGTACTGGCCGAAACGGGCCAGCGCGTCGCCATTGACGTGTGGCCGGAACTGGAGGAAATTCGCGGCGGGCGCCTGTCGGGCATCGCCAATGCGGACCTCAAGGATGCCTTTACCGGCGCCTTTGAAGGCGTGGTGGCCGAGGACAAGCGCTTCCTGGGTGGCGAATCGGTGGGTGAACTGATGGACCGGGTGCACCCGGCGGTGGCGCGCCTGCGCCAGGACCGCAGCTGGACTACCTGCCTGCTGGTCCTGCATGGGGGCGTCAATTGCGCCATCCTGTCGCTGGCCCTGACCGGGCAGCGCATGTTCCTGGGGGCGCTGTCGCAAATGGCCGGCTGCATCAATGCGCTCGACGTGGGCGAGCAAGAACGCGACTGGGTACTGCGTTTCATGAACTTTGCGCCGCCCTCTCCGCTGCAGGACCAGGTCCGCACCACGACCATGGAACAGCTCTACGAGCAGTACCGCAAATCGCGCTGAAGATTCAGGCGGCGATGTAGCGGGCCGGCACCGCGGCCGTGAGCCAGACCCCGTTGGCCGAGCGGTAGAAGTGGTGGCCGTCGTGATGCATGTCCGCCGCGCGGATCAGAAGCACATGCGCCTTGCCGTGGCGCGCGCCCACCGTACGCGCCGTGGCCAGGTCTGCCGACAGATGCACATGCCGGCGCGCGCCAGGCAAAAGGCCCTGCGCCCTGATTGCCACCAGGAAGCGGATGGCGGTACCGTGGTACAGGTGGGCCGGCGGCACTTCGGGTTCGAGCTGCAGGTCGACATCGATCGAATGGCCCTGGTTGGCGCGAATGCGCGTGGCGCCGGCGTCAAGCGCGAAGCGCTGCTTGTCATTGCGCGCCACCACCTCCAGCAGCAGCGGACGTGTCAGTGCCCTACCGCTGGCATTGGCAAGGCGCAGCAGCTCGTCCACATCGGCCCAGCCGTTTCTGTCGAGGGCCAGCCCGATGGCGCCCGGATCATGCCGCAGGATCAGGCTTAACAATCTGCTGGCACGTTCAATCCGTTTTCCCATCTTCCCACCGCGCTTCACTGGCTGCGTCACAGCGCCTATCATAGCCAATCAGAAGCAGGATTCGGCGCCCAAAAATAAATAGTACGGGCGTGCTTTTCATGGGCTAGAATAGAAGGACCTTGCACAGGAGACGCGATGTTTGAAGAGATGATGGGAACCAAACCGGTGTCGGAGCGCCAGCGCTTCGATGTGGAGGCGCTGGACGCCTATATGCGCGACCATGTGCCAGGCTACGGCGGCGGGCCGCTGACGGCCGAGCAGTTCAAGGGGGGCCAGTCCAACCCTACCTTCAAGCTGACCGCTGCCGATGGCCGGCATTACGTCCTGCGCACCAAGCCAGGACCGGCAGCGAAGCTGCTGCCTTCGGCGCACGCGATCGACCGCGAATTCAAGGTCATGGATGCGCTGCAAAAGGCAGGCTTCCCGGCGGCGCGCCAGTACGCGCTGTGCCTGGACGAAGCCATCATCGGGCGCGCTTTTTACATCATGGAGTTCGTCGAAGGCCGGGTGCTGTGGGACCAGTCCCTGCCCGGCATGAGCAGTGCCGAGCGCAGTGCCATTTACGATGAAATGAACCGCGTCATCGCCCAGCTGCACACGATGGACTACCAGGCCATCGGCCTGTCCGACTTCGGCAAGCCCGGCAACTACTTTGCGCGCCAGATCGAACGCTGGACCAGGCAATACCAGGCCTCGGCGACGGAGGTGATCCCGGCCATGGACGAGCTGATCGCCTGGCTGCCGCAGAACATCCCGCCCGGGGACGACACGGCCATCGTGCATGGCGACTTCCGGATGGACAACCTCATGTTCCACCCCACCGAGCCGCGCATCCTGGCGGTGCTGGACTGGGAACTGTCCACGCTCGGCCACCCGGCCGCCGATTTTTCCTACCACTGCATGAGCTGGCACATCGCACCGGGCCAGTTCCGCGGCATCGCCGGCCTGAATCTGGCCGAGATGGGCATCCCGACCCAGGAGCAGTACATCGCGGCCTACTGCGCGCGCACCGGCAAGACGATCCGCATTGAAGACTTCAATTTCTACCTCGCCTACAACATGTTCCGGCTGGCCGGGATCATGCAGGGCATCATGAAGCGCTACGTGGACGGCACCGCTTCCAGTGCCCAGGCGCTTGAAAACGGCAAAGCGGCCCGTCCCATGGCGGAACTGGGCTGGACCTACGCACAACGCGCAATCTCACTGAAGGAGCAGGCATGAACTTCGATTATTCCGACCGCTGCAAGGAACTCCAGGGCCGCCTGCTCGCCTTCATGGACGAGCACGTCTACCCCAACGAAAAAGCCTTCAAGCAGGAAGTCGACAATAACGGCACGACCCGCGGCAACCGCTGGCTGCCCACCGAGATGATGGAGCGCCTGAAGCCCCTGGCGCGCGAGCAGGGATTGTGGAACCTGTTCCTGCCCAATTCGCCGCGCGCGCCCGAGGGCCTGTCCAACCTCGATTATGCGCCCCTGTGCGAGATCATGGGGCGCGTGGTGTGGGCACCGGAAGTGTTCAACTGCGCCGCGCCCGACACCGGCAACATGGAAACCATCGAGCGCTATGGTTCGGAAGAGCACAAGCGCGAATGGCTCGAACCGCTGCTGCGTGGCGAGATCCGTTCGGCCTTTGCCATGACCGAGCCAGGCGTGGCCTCGTCGGACGCGACCAACATTGAAACGCGCATCGAGCGCGATGGCGGCGACTATGTCATCAATGGCCACAAATGGTGGATCTCGGGTGCGGGCGACCCGCGCTGCAAGATCTTCATCGTGATGGGCAAGACCGATTTCAACGCCGCCCGCCACGCGCAGCAGTCGATGATCCTGGTTCCGGCCGACACGCCCGGCATCACCATCGTGCGGCCGCTGCCGGTGTTCGGCTACGACGACGCGCCGCACGGGCACTGTGAAATCCTGTTTGAGAACGTGCGCGTGCCGGCCTCCAACCTGCTGCTCGGCGAAGGCCGCGGCTTCGAGATTGCCCAGGGCCGCCTGGGGCCGGGCCGCATCCACCACTGCATGCGCGCCATCGGCGTGGCCGAGCGGGCGCTGGAACTGATGTGCGTGCGCCTGGGCAGCCGGGTCGCCTTTGGCAAGAATATCTCGGACCAGAGCATCTGGCGCGAGCGCATTGCCGAGTCGCGCATCCAGATCGACACCGCGCGCCTGCTCACGCTCAAGGCCGCGGCGCTGATGGACACGGTGGGGAACAAGCATGCACAGGCCGAAATCGCCATGATCAAGGTCCTGGCGCCCAACGTGGCCCAGCAGGTGCTGGACTGGTCGATCCAGGCGCACGGCGCGGCCGGGGTGTCCGACGAGTTCCCGCTGGCCTACCAGTGGGCCGGCAACCGCACCCTGCGCCTGGCCGATGGTCCGGACGAGGTGCACCGCAACGCGATTGCCAAGCTGGAACTGGCCAAGCATATCAAGCTGGGCGAAAGCCTGGCGCTGCCCGTCACGCGCAGCTGAGCCGGCCACCTCGCGCATGCCGTCGCATTTAACGGACGGCATGCGCACCGCAGGGAAAAGTCCTTTCAAGAACGGGTGGGCTCGGCTACCATCGGGCTGACAGCTGCCAATTCCTGCCGCGGCGTCATGGCGGAGCGTACAGGTGCAGTCAAAAACACATCATTCCCTCCCATCCATCCGTTCCAAAACCGCCAAGCTGGTCCTCGCCTGCCTGCTGCCGACCCTGATCGGCCTGGGCGCCCTGCTGTTTGACGCCTACCAGCGCGAGCGCGCCTTCCTGATCCGCGATGCCGAACACATGGCCCAGACCCTGCAGTCGGCCATCGAATACGACCTGCAAGTGGCCGCCGCGGCAGCGGTTACCCTGGCCGCCTCCCCCAGCCTGGGCGGCGGCGACCTGGCTGCCTTTCACCAGCGCGCCCGCGCCGCGCTCGACCCCACCGTCCCCGTGTCTGCCTATGTGTTGAGCGACCTCGACGGCAAGGCACTGCTGAGCACTGCCGCGCCCTGGAATGCGGCCCAGCCGGGTCCCGTGAACCGGCCCATGTACCGACCGGTGTCGGCGGTGCCCGGCCGGGCGAACCATTACGTGGCCGATAACCTGAGCCAGGCCGGCCCCAATGGCGCCTACCGGGTGCTGGTCCATGTGGTGACGGCGTCGGAACGCGACAAGCGCTACGTGCTGACCGCAGAAGTGCCTGCCGCCCACTTCCGCAAGGCCGTGGCGGCGCTGAAACTGCCGCCCGGCTGGGCTGCCAGCGTGCTGGACCGGCGCAATGTCAATGTAGCCAACAGCGTGGAGCCTGAGCGCTACATCGGCAGGCAGGCCGGCGCGCCCCTGATCGCGGCCATCCGCGGGCGCGATGCCGGCGTGGCCGACCTCACCACCAGCCGTGGCTTGCGCGTGTTCTCCGTGTTCACCCGCTCGCCCAAGACCGGCTTCGTATCCACCATCGGGGTGCCGCGCGAGGCGACCAATGCCGCGCTGCGCACGTCGCTGGCCAGTGTCTTCCTGAGCGTGGCCGGCCTGCTCACGATCGGCTTCGGCGCGGCCTGGGTCATGGGCGGCAACATCGGGCGCGCGGTGCGCAACCTGCGCCTGCCTGCTGTGGCCCTTGGCCGTGGCGAGCCGGTGATCATTCCGCCTGGCGGCATTCGCGAAACGGAAGAGGTCGGCGCGGCGCTGAAGCAGGTTGAACAGGAATTGAACCGCTTTCGCAGCAGCCTCGAAGATCTGGTCCATGAACGCACGGTGGAGCTGGAAAACGCCAATGCCCTGATCAAGAACATGTACGGAACAGCACCGGTGGGGCTGTCCATGCTCGATACCGACCTGCGCATCGTGATGGTCAATGATTATCTCGCCGCCATCAACAACAAGCCGGTGCAGGAGCACATTGGAAAAACCCTGCCCGAATTGCTCGGTCCCCAGGGCGAAGTGTTCGAGCGCGCCTACCGCCAGGTGCGTGACACGGGCGAGCCACTGATCGGCATCGAAGACACGGGCGAGGTGCCGTATGCCCCAGGCGTGGAGCATCACTGGGTGGTGAGCTACCACCCAGTTTTCAATAATGACCAGGTGCTGGTGGGCGTGAGCGGCCTGGTGGTCGATGTAAGCGAAAGCAAGCAGCTCTCGGCCCAGCTGCGCGACGTCAGCGAACAATTCCACGTACTGTTTGAAATGTCGGGCGACGCCCATCTGCTCACCAGCATCGAGCGCGGCTACGTTGGCGCCAACCGCGCCGCCGCCCAGCTGTTCGGCTGCCGCGATGTGGAGCACCTGCTCACCCTCTCGCCTGCCACCACCTCGCCGGAATTTCAGCCCGACGGTCGGCGCTCGGACGAAAAGGCGCTGCAGTTCATGCGCTACGCGCTTGAACGCGGCAGCCACCAGTTCGAGTGGCTGCACCAGCGCGTGGACGGCACGCTGTTCAATGCCGACATCCTGCTGACCAGCCTGCAGGCCGGCGGCAAGGGCGTGATCCAGGCCACCGTGCGCGACATCAGCGAGCGCATTGCCGCCGAGGCGCGCCTGCAGTCGCTCAACGAACAGCTGGCCGCAGCGCTTGACCATGCGCGCCTGGCCAGCCAGGCCAAGAGCGAATTTCTGGCCAATATGAGCCATGAAATCCGCACCCCCATGAATGCCATCATGGGCCTGGCGCGGCTGCTGGACGAGTCGCAGCTGGCGCGGCGCGAACGCAGCTATGTGGCCAAGATCAAAATGTCCACGCGCTCGCTGCTGGGCATCATCAATGACGTCCTCGATTTTTCCAAGATCGAAGCTGGCCAGCTGACGCTGGAATACACGGCCTTCCACCTTGATCAGGTGCTTGACAGTATTTCAGTGCTGCTGTCGCCGAGCGCCGCCGCCAAGGGACTGGAACTGGTGTACGCGGTGGCGCCGGACGTGCCGCTGCAGCTCATGGGCGACCCAATGCGGCTGGAACAGGTGCTGCTCAATTTGATCAGCAACGCCATCAAGTTCACCGAGCAGGGGGAAGTGGTGCTGACCATCGGTACCGGAGAGCGCAGTGACGACAGCATGACGCTGGCCTTTTCCGTGCGCGACTCGGGCATCGGCATCGCGGCCGACCACCAGCCACACATGTTCGATCCGTTTTCGCAGGCCGACAGTTCCACCAGCCGCAAGTACGGCGGTACGGGGCTGGGCCTGACCATCTGCAAGCGCCTGGTGGGGCTGATGGGCGGCTCGATCGCCGTGGACAGCGCCCTTGGCGAAGGGGCCGACTTCCGCTTCACGGCCACCTTCGGCCTGCCGCAGGAAGTGGCGCTGGCCTGCCTGCCACCCCTGCCCTGCCCGCAGGATTGCCGGGTGCTGGTGGTGGATGACAATGACAGCGCGCGGGACGCCCTGGCCAGCCAGCTGTCCGCATTTGGCTGGCAGGTCACCACGGCATCGGACGGCCACGCGGCGCTGGAACTGCTGCAGGCGGCCGGGGACGAGGCCTTTGAATTCATGCTGCTCGATGCCGCCATGCCGGGGCTGGACGGCATCTCGGTGCTGACCTATGCGCGCGCCGACCGCCAGATCCAGGTGCCGCGCACCGCCCTGATGATTGCCGACCAGTCGCGCGAACAGCTGGCCAGCATGGCCGACGACCTGCGGCTCGATGCCACCATCTCCAAGCCCGTCACGCGCGCCGCGCTGGTCACGGCGATCGTGGAACTGCACACCGGCCTGCCAGCCGGCAGCGGGGACCTGGCCGAGACCCTGGCCGGCAAGCTCGAAGGCATATACGTGTTGCTGGTGGAGGACAACCAGATCAACCAGGAAGTGGCCAACTACCTGCTGCTGCATGCCGGGGCCGCGGTCGACATTGCCGCCAACGGACGCGAGGCGGTTGAACTGCTGGCCGCCGCGCCTACCCGCTACGACGCGGTACTGATGGATATCCAGATGCCCGAGATGAACGGCTACCAGGCAACCGAAGCGATCCGGCGCATGGGCCTGGCGGACCTGCCGATTATCGCCATGACGGCCAATGTGATGGAGGACGACCGGGCGCGCGCCATCAACGCCGGCATGAACGGCCATATCGCCAAGCCGATCGATGTCGATCACCTGATCGGCGCCCTGCTGCGCGTGATCAGTGGCGGCGAGGCGCATGACGGGCGCGCGCTGCCGCGCCTTTATGGCAAGGGCAGCATCGAGGACGAGGCACCGCTACCGGCCAGCATCCCCGGCATTGACCTTCGGTCAACACTGCCGCGCTTTGGTGGCAATTTCGGCAACTTCGTGACCCTGTTCAAGCGCTTCGAGCGCTCCCAGGGCGGCACGCTGGCCGAAGTGCGCCACCAGCTGCGCGCCGGCGAGCGCGAACAGGCGCAGGCGCTGGTACACCGCCTGCGCGGGGTGGCAGCCAACCTGGGCGCGGCCGAGTTCGCGGCCATGGCACTGGAATTTGAACACGCCATCCGCCACGCTGCCATGCCGGATCTGGTGGAGCGGCTGGACTTGCTGGAAACCCAACTGTCAAAGCTGCTGGTGGCAGCGCGGCAGCTCAACATGCCGCTGTCGGTCGTGCAGGCACCGCAGGTGGATGCGCGCGATACCGACAGTAGGCTGGCGGATCTGCTCGGATTGCTTCAAAATAACAACCTGAAGGCACTGGCGGAGTTCGACGCAGTCCGTCCGGCCCTGGCTGCGGTGGCCACGGCGCAGGAACTGGCCACGCTGTCCGACGCCGTCGCCACGCTGGCCTTTGCCAGCGCGGCAACGCACCTCAGGATGCTCATGGACAGGAAGGAAGTGCAATGAATTGGGACGACATCGCGACGAAAGGCCGGATTCTGATCGTCGATGACGCGATGGAAAACGTACAGATCCTGCACCAGGCGCTGCAGGACGAGCATGACGTGCTGTTTGCGATGAACGGCGAAAAAGCCCTGCACATTGCGCAGTACCAGCAGCCCGACCTGATCCTGCTCGACGCCATGATGCCGGGCCTCGATGGCTACGCCGTTTGCGCTGCCCTGCGCGCCGCCCGCATGACGCGCGATATTCCGATCATTTTCGTCACCGCCCTCAAGACCCCGGAAGACGAAACGCGCGCCCTCGATGCTGGCGCTGCGGACTTCATCAGCAAGCCGGTGAACGCGGCCGTCGTGCGGGCGCGCGTGCGCACCCAGCTCACCGTCAAGCGCCAGAGCGACGCGCTGCGCGAGCTGACTTTGACCGACGGCCTGACCGGGGTGGCCAACCGGCGCGCCTTTGACGAGCGGCTGCAGGGCGAATGGCGGCGCTGCGCCCGGGCCCAGATGCCGATTTCCCTGATCATGGTCGACATCGACCAGTTCAAGCATTTCAATGACCATTACGGGCACCAGGCTGGGGACGCCTGCCTGCAGCAGGCCGGCGCTGCCATGCGGCGCGCCGCCATGCGGCCACAGGACGTGGTGGCGCGCTACGGCGGCGAAGAATTTGCCATCCTGCTGCCGCAGGAAGACCTGGCCGGCGCCGAAACGGTGGCGCGCAAGGTGCTCGATGAAATTGCCGCGCTCAAGATCGCCCACGAGCGTTCATCAATCTGCCCATTCATCACGGTCAGCATGGGCGTGGCGAGCATCACGCCCCATGGCCAGGTCGAGCCTGCCACGCTGGTGAAAAACGCCGACTCCCTGCTGTACCGGGCCAAGGCCGCAGGGCGCAACCGCTACCTGACTGACGGCGACTAGGCGGCCCTGGCCACCCAGCCTAAGGGTAGCGGCGCAGCAGCAGGTCGGCCACGCAGGCCGGCTTTTGCTGCCCATCGCATTCCACTACCACGCTCCACTCGAGCTGCGCGCAATCGTCCAGCTCCGTTACCCTGAGCAGCGTCACGCGGGCGCGGATGCGCGAGCCTTCCGGCACCGGGGCCGGGAAGCGCACGCGGTTCAAGCCATAGTTGACCACCATGCTCGCATTGCCAAGGCCCACGGCCTGCTCGAACATGGCAGGAATCATCGACAGCGTCAGGAAACCGTGGGCCACGGGAGCGCCCCAGGGAGACTCGCGCCGGCAGCGCTCGGTGTCCACGTGGATCCACTGGTGGTCGTCGGTGGCGTCGGCAAACAGGGCGATGCGCTCGCGCGCGATCGCCACCCAGTCCGACAGCGCCACTTCCTGGCCCACGGCAGCTTTCAGGTCGTCCAGGCTGGCAAAGTCACGCATGGCCGGACTCCTGCGGGCGGCGTCCGAACATGCCCATGCCCTCGATGGTGCACACCAGCTCACCGCGCTGATTCAAGGCGCTCCAGCGCGACCACACCACGCCGCGGTCGGGTTTGGAAGCGGAGGCCTTGACGGCAGTGGTTTCGTAGCTGACCGCCAGGGTGTCGCCGGCGCGTACCGGCAGCAGCCAGCGCACCTTGTCCACGCCCGGCGAACCCATGCTCGAGGAGGCTGCCATCAGGCCATCGACCACCATCCGCATCATCATGCTGCAGGTATGCCAGCCACTGGCGACCAGGCCGCCGAACATCGAGTCTGCCGCCGCCTGCTGGTCGACGTGAAAAGGCTGGGGATCGAACTGGCTGGCAAAGGCGATGATTTCCTCTTCGCTGACCGTGCGCGTGCCCAGGTCAATCACCTGCCCGGGCGCGAAATCCTCGAAGTACATCCCGGCGTTCACTCGTCACCGCCACTGGCAAAGCCTGGCTGGGCAATGAAGCGCTGAAGGTGATGGTCGGCGTCGCCCAGCGTGAGCTCGATCATGGTCAGGCGCTTGAAGTGGTGGGCGGCCATGACTTCGTCGGTCACGCCCATGCCGCCATGGAGCTGCACCGCCTGCTGGCCAACGAACTTTGCCGCCTGCCCCACGCGGTACTTGGCCGCGGACACGGTACGGCGCCGCTCGGCCGGGTCGGAGGCCATCCGGACCGCGGCCAGCAGCGCCATGGAGCGCGCCTGTTCCAGGTGGATGTACATGTCGGCCATGCGATGCTGGAGAGCCTGGAACTTGCCGATCGGGGCGCCGAACTGGGAGCGCGTCTTGAGGTAGTCAAGCGTGGCGGCAAAGATGGCTTCCATGGCGCCCAGCGCTTCGGCGCACAGGAGCGTGGCGCCGTAGTCCGCGCAGTGCTCCAGGATGTCCCAGCCGGCGCCTTCGGCGCCGATCAGGGCATCGGCGCCCAGCTGCACATTGGTCAGGCTGATGTTGGCGGCGCGCTGGCCGTCCAGCGTGCGGTAGCCGGTGATGGCAACGCCCGGCGCATTGGCCGCCACCACAAACAGCGAAATGCCGGCGCTGGCGCGCTGCTCGCCGCTGCTGCGGGCCGATACAATCAGGCTGCCCGCCTGGGCGCCGTGGATGACCACGGTCTTGCTGCCATTGAGCTGGTAGCCGCCGCCGTTCCTGGTGGCGGTAGTGGCGATGTCGGTGAGGTCATGGCGCGACTGCTTTTCCAGCAGCGCGCACGCCAGTTTCAGTTCGCCCGCCGCCACCTGTTCGAGCATGCCGTGGTGGCCGCCGCCGCGCTTGAGGAATTCGGCACCGAGCACGGTGGCCAGGTACGGTTCCACCACCAGGCCGCGACCCAGCTCCTGCATCACCACGAACATGTCGACGGCGCTGCCATTAAAGCCGCCCTGCTCTTCCGGCACCGGCAGCGCCGTCATGCCCAGTTCCGCCAGCGTGGCCCAGGCCTGCTCGGATACCCCTTGCGGCGAATGGATGATGCGGTGCCGCTCATCGAAGCTGTAATCCTTGCTCACCCAGCGCTTGAGGGCGTCGGCAAACTGCAGCTGCTCTTCCTTGAAGTTGAAGTCCATGTTCAGTTCCTCACAGGCCCAGGATCATCTGGGTGATGATATTGCGTTGAATCTCGTTGGAACCGCCATAGATGGAGGTCTTGCGGAAATTGAAGTAGTAGCCGGCCAGGGGCGCCGCGTCGTCGTCGCCGGCGGCGCTGTGGGCCGTGTCCGACTCCAGGTAGGCCGGATCGAAAGGCAGGGCCATGGGACCGGCCGCTTCCACCATCAGTTCCGTCAGCGTCTGCTGGATCTCGGTGCCGCGCACCTTGAGTACTGACGCTTCAGGACCTGGCGCCTTGTGTTCCTGTGCCAGCACGCGCAGCACCGTCATTTCCAGCGCCATCAATTCGATTTCCAGCGCGGCCACCTTGGCTGCAAACAGCGGGTCTTCCAGCAGCGGCGCGCCATGCTTGCGCTGGGCGGCGGCGAAGCGCTTGAGGAAGGCGAGCTCGCGCTTGGAACGCCCCACGGCCGCAATGCCGGTGCGCTCGTGCCCGAGCAGGTACTTGGCATAGGTCCAGCCGCGGTTTTCCTTGCCAATGAGGTTTGCCACCGGCACCCGCACGTTTTCAAAGAACACTTCGTTGACTTCGTGGTCTTCATCGAGCATCAGGATGGGGCGCACGGTAATGCCCGGGCTGTGCATGTCGATCAGGAGGAAGGAAATGCCCTCCTGCTTGCGCACGGTGCTGTCGGTGCGCACCAGGCAAAAGATCATGTCGGCGTGCTGGGCCAGCGTGGTCCAGGTTTTCTGGCCATTGACGATGTAGTGGTCACCGTCGCGAACGGCGGTGGTCTTGAGCGAGGCCAGGTCGGAACCGGCGCCGGGCTCGGAGTAACCCTGGCACCACCAGTCTTCGCAGGACAGGATGCGCGGCAGGAAATGTGCCTTCTGCTCGTCGTTACCGAACGCCATGATCACCGGCGCCACCATGTTCACGCCGAACGGCAAGATGGCCGGGGTGCCGGCACGCGCGCATTCTTCATCAAAAATATGGCGCTGCACGGGCGTCCAGCCGGGGCCGCCAAACTCGGCGGGCCAGCCGGGCGCGACCCAGCCCTTTTCGGCAAGGATCTTATGCCAGCGCACGTAATCTTCCTTGGACATGCGCAGGTGACTGCGCACTTTTGCCTGCAGGTCCGGCGGCAGGTTGGAATCGAGAAAAGCACGCGCCTGGTCGCGAAATGCCAGGTCCTCGCTCGAGTAATGTAGGTCCATTCAGTCTCCTAGTTGTCCGCCGCCGAAAAATAGCACGACCGTTCAGATTGATTGTACCCACGGTCAGGGTGATGGTCAACATGGACCTCCGCGCACGCAAAAAAGCCCGCACAGGCGGGCTTTTTAAGACGGAACTGCGGGACTTACTTGCGGCGGCGGGTCAGCGCGCCGGCGCCGAGCAGGCCAGCGAGCATCAGCAGGCCGGTTGCAGGCTCAGGGACGGCAGCAGGGCCGATGGCGTTGACACCCGCAGTCACATCAGCTGCAATGGCGGTACCTGGAACGACCAGGCCGTTGGTGTTGGCCGCAGCTGCTGCAGCTGCCGAAGGAGCTGGGGTGCCGCTGAAGGCTTTCTGCGAGAGCAGCATGGTGGACGTGGCGCCATTGTCGCCCATGCGCGTGTGGCCAGTGTAGCTGAACTGGCCAGCCGACATACCCTGGAACGCATCCGATGGACCGGCTTGTGCAGCCGAACCAGCGTTAAAGGAGAAAGCCGGTTTAGGCGCGTCCGCAGTTGGACCCACCAGACCTGCGTTGGCGAGTGAAGCAGTAGCGAAAAGCCCTGCAAAAAGAATGTGTCGAACGACCATGAAACCCTCCTGATATATTTTGGTGTTGTTAATAGTGCACTGAGTAATCATCCTAACATTAATAAAAAAATAGCCCTGCACGATTGAAGCTAGCCTGCGTTAGCGCAAAAAAAAGGGGTTTCCCCTATGAGAAACCCCTCTTTCTGCAGAGCCCGTCTGCAATCACCCAGCGCAAGCTGTGTGATATCTACAACAACATTTTTTGCTACCGGGCCTTATTATTCATATAAGGCATCAGGCGCAGCGCGAGCCGGTTGTCGGTCTTGACCATGTCCACCGCATCGGCCAATACATTGGCCGCTTCCTGCAGCATCACATCCTTGGCTTCCTTGGCCGCCTTTTCCGCAGCCAGCTCGGCCGCCAGGTTGCGCTCGTCTGCCTGCAGGCCGTCGTCCTGTCGCGCCTTGGCAGCGGCGACCTTGGCGCGGGCGCTGTCACCGGCAACGGCAGCCTGGGCATTCAGGCGCTGCTCGCGGGCCTTGTCACGCGCTTCCTGGGCATCACGCTCCTTGCGGCGCACGGCTTCATTGAGCGATACCGAGTTTTCCTTGCGCAACTTGCGGAACATGGCCAGGTCTTCCTGCAGGTACTGGAAGTCCTTGTCCTTGGCAATGCGTGCCTCGTGCTTTTTCTGCAGCGGGGCAATGAGCTCCGTCAAGTCGCCGGCCGGAACAAACACGGCCGGCTTGATGACCGTGTACGGCAGCGCATTGTCATAGCTGGATTCGCCAAAGTTTTCCATGTCCGACATGACCGGCAACTTGATGTCGGGCGTCACGCCGCGCAGCTGGGTCGTGCCGCCGTTGATGCGGAAGAACTGGGCCACCGTGAGCTTCAGCTCGCCATAGCGGTTCTTGTCGGTGGGCGGCGCAAAGCGGTTCAGGTCCACCATCGATTGCACGGTACCCTTTCCAAAGCTGGGCTCGCCAATGATGATGCCGCGGCCATAATCCTGCAGGGCAGCAGCAAAAATCTCCGACGCCGACGCCGAACCACGGTTGATCAGGACGCCGACCGGACCATCCCAGGCCAGGCCAGGCACGGCGTCATTCTCGATTTCCACCCTGCCTTCGGCCGAGCGCTGCATGACCACCGGTCCCTTGTCGATGAACAGGCCCGTCAGCTCTACCGCCTCGGTCAGCGAGCCGCCGCCATTGTTGCGCAGGTCAATCAGGACATTGTCCACCTTGGCTTTCTTGAGCTCGGCCAGGATGCGGGCCACGTCGCGCGTGGCGCTCTTGTAATTCTTGTCGCCGCGGCGGCGGGCTTCGAAATCCTGGTAGAAGGTGGGCAGGGAAATCACGCCCACGCGCCGCTTGCCGTTGCCATTAGGCACTTCAATAATGCTTTTCTTGGCGGCCTGTTCTTCCATGCTGATCTTCTTGCGCACCAGCGAGACCGTATTGTGCTTGCCGTCAGGACCGGCATCGGCCGGCAAGATGTCCAGGCGCACCACGGAATCCTTGGCGCCGCGAATCAGCTGCACCACATCGTCGATGCGCCAGCCGAGCACGTCGACGAAGGGAGCATCGCCCTGGGCCACGCCCACGATGCGATCACCGACCTTGACTTTGCCCGACAGGCCGGCCGGGCTGCCCGGCACCACTTCGCGGATGACGGTGTATTCGTCACGCGACTGCAGCACGGCGCCAATGCCTTCCAGCGACAGGCGCATGGCAATATCGAAATTATCGGCCGAGCGCGGTCCCAGGTAGTTGGTGTGCGGCTCGATCGAGGTGCCGTAGGCATTCATGAAGAGCTGGAACACGTCCTCATTGTCCACCTTGGCCACGCGGGTAGCGTAGTTTTCATAGCGCTTGTCAAGCGTTTCGCGGATGGCTTTCTCGTCCTTGCCGGCCAGTTTCAGGCGCAGCCAGTCATTCTTGACACGACGGCGCCACAGGTCGCGGATTTCGTCTTCGTTCTTCGGCCAGGCTGCCTTTTCGCGGTCGAGCTGGAAACTTTCGTCCACCGTGAAGTCGTGCTTGACGTTCAAAAGCTCGCGCGCATACTTGATGCGCTGGCTGAAACGTTGCTGATACGCGTTATAAATCGTGAACGGCAGCGCCATGTCTTCGTTGCGGATGGCGTCGTCGAGCTTGGTGCGCACTGGCGCGAACTGGTCGATATCGGCTTGCAGGAAGAACAGCTTTTCGCCGTCCAGCGATTCAAAATACTTGTCAAAAATCTTGAGCGACATGGCGTCATCCAGCGGGACGGCCTTGTAGTGATGGCGTACCAGCAGCATGGCTGCCTTGTACGCGGCCTGGGGCTGGGACGCTGAGGGCTTGAGCGTGACAAACTTGTCGGCAGGCGCAATTGCCGCTTCGCTCGTGAAGGCAAACGCCATTGCCACCATCAACATGCACTTCTTCATCGTATTTTCTCCGGGCCGAATTCTTATGGTTACTTGTGGACTGATTCTAACAGCACTGACCATGCCGCATAGTTAGCTTGCTCCTGTTCACTTAAGATCAGCTTAGGCAATTTCCACCAGTGTGGGCCACTACATTACATTCTGAAACAGTTGCGGCGTGCCGCGCCAGGCCAGCCATGCCAAAGGCGTAATAATGAACAGATAAGGCCAGGAGCGGGCCGCGATGCGCCAGTCGATGGCCGAGGGCCAGAAGGACAGGAACTGGGGCGCCAGCAGCAGGGCCAGCAGCAAGTCGGCGGGCTCGAAGCGCCAGCCTGGGCGGGTGCGCCACCATGCCACGGCCAGTGGGATGACGATAAGCACCAGCGGCGCCAGGGCAGCGGGCGCGGCGTTATACCAGCGCACCCGCGTGAGCGTGACGGAGCCGAGTTCCCAGTGACGCCCCTTGCGGCGCGGAATGATGGTCAGCGAAGCCGGGGCGGCGCCGCTCAGCCAGCCAACCACGGCGTGGGCCAGCTCGTGGCACAGGGTGCCGGCCACAGTAAACACAAAAAAGACAGGATGGGCGGCGGCCAGGTAGCGGATCACCAGGGCCAGCGCTGCCGAGGGGAGCAGGTACAAGGCGATATCGCTGTGCTGGCACAGCAGCGCCGGAGCGTGCGAGCGGCAGGTGGCGGCGAAGTCCATGGCCGCACTATACAGTTACTGGGCGTAAAAACAGCGTCCGCAAGCTTGGCGATAGCGCTCGTTGCCGCCGATGCTGACCTGTTCGCCTTCGCGGATGCGCCTGCCCTGCTCGTCCACCCGCACGTTCATGGTGGCTTTTTTGCCGCAGGTACAGATATTCTTGAGTTCCTCGATATCGTCGGCCAGTGCCAGCAGGTAGGCCGAGCCGGGAAAGGGTTCGCCCCGGAAATCGCTGCGCAAGCCATAGCAGATCACGGGCACGCCGCGCACCTGGGCCAGCTGGTGCAGCTGCTGGACCTGGGCCGTGGACAGGAACTGGGCTTCATCGACCAGCACGCAGGCCACTTTTGGCGCTTCGTCCAGGAAATTGGTGCCGGCGTCGAAGGTATCGACCTGGCGCTGCGGGCCCAGGCGCGATGTAACCTTCCCCACGCCGTAGCGGCTGTCAATGGCCGCCGTGTACAGGCGCACCTGCTGGCCCTGCTCTTCATAATTGTGCGCCACCTGCAGCAGAGCCGTCGATTTACCGGCGTTCATCGCCGAATACCTGAAATAAAGTTTTGCCACTGCTGTTTCCTGAACCGTTTCGAGCGCGAATTATAACAAGTGCAAGCTTACTGGCCCGGGTGATACTGGCGCTCCAGGTTGCGCGCAATGTCTTCCTTGTAGAACAGCACATCCTTGAACTGGCCACGGCTGTACATCGCAGCCTGGTCGGCGAAATGCGGCGAGCCGGGCTGGCTGTTATTGCCGCCGGCCAGGATGCTCTTGGCCTTGATGCGGGGGCCAAATTCCACCACGGCCACAAAACTATTGCCGCGGTCGCCATAAATACGCTTGGTCGTCTGCTTGGCCGACATGCCGAACGAAGCCAGCGAGCCCCATACGGCCGACGGGAAGGCCACCGGCAGGCTCGGTTTGCTGTCATCGTACTGCTGACGCACGTCGCCGCTCAGGCGCTGGAAGCGGTTGATCTCGCCCCATGGCGTTTGCCAGGTGCCGAAGTCCTTTTCCAGCCTGGCACTGGCACGGGCCAGGGCCTGCAGGCGATCCTGGCCCGTGATCGAGGTCTGGATGAAATCGATGACCGGCACATCGGCCGCCTTGGCCGCCGGCTTGGCCGCTGCGACCATCTCCTGGCCCCAGTAAATGGCCAGCGACGTGGGCACCGACGTGACCGCGTAGCGCAGGTCCCAGCCGCGCAAGGCCTTCACCTGCGGCGCCAGGCTGGCCTTGAGCGGATCGCCCGCCGATAGCGCGTCGTAGTCCCTGGCCAGTGCCGGCACCATGGGCTCGAAGGCGGTGAGGTAATTGTCGTAGGCGGCGGCAATCAGGCTGTCAAGCGTGAAGTCACGGCCGTTTTCCAGCACGCGCAGGGCGTGCAGGCCGCGCGCGTTTTCCGGCAGCGACCACATATATTTAGGATAGTCCTGCTCGCGCGGGCTGCTTGCGCCCGCGGCCCGGAACGGCCAGTTGTTCGTATTCTGGATCCAGCCGCTGGCCGGATTGAACAGCGTGATGGTGTCCTTGATCGCGTGCAGTCCCTGCCACTCGGTAGCCGGATTGCTGCCATCGACCGGGCGCTTCCAGTTGAACGAAGGGTCGCGCCGCGGAATGAAGTTACCGTGGAAGTAGGCGATGTTGCCGTCGCCATCGGCGTACACGGTGTTGTTGGAGGAGTTGGTCCGCAGCTGCATGGCCTTGACGAACTGCTTGTAGCTGCGCGCCTTGGTGCGCGACCAGGACTGCTGCAGCGCCCGAAGGGGCTCTTCCATCATCTTGACCGCCACCCACTTGCCGTCCACGCTGCGCACGATCGGACCGTGGTGGCTGAAATACGTCATGACGGTCTTGCTGTCCATGCCGTTGGCAGTCTTGTACGGCAGCGTGATGGGCACGGCGCGCAGGGCCCGCTCGCCCTTGCCGTACTTGTAGAATAGCTTGCCGTCGCGCTCGACGATGGTCTCGAGATATTCGTCAATCACGTCGCCGCCACCGGAAGTATGCATCCAGCCCGCCTTGTCGTTGAAACCCTGGTAGATGAAGAACTGGCCCCAGGTCACGGCGCCATAGGCGTTGAGCCCCTCTTCGCTCACCATGTGTACTTCTGGACGGAAGTAGAACGAGGTGTGGGGATTGATCAGCAGCAGAGCCTTGCCGGACTTGCTCAGTTTGGGCGCAATGGCAAAGCCGTTCGAGCCGCGCGGCTCGGGGTCAAAGCCAGTGCCGCGCGACGCCTGCTTCGGCTTCATGCCGTAAAAGGCTTCCAGCTCGCCCAGGTCGATTTCCTCGATATCGCCGCCGATGCTGCCTTCGCTGAACGCGAGCGCCATCCACGGCTCGAAGCGGGTGATGAGCTTTGGCTTGACCTGGGGATGGGTGAGCAGATAGTAGTTCAGGCCATCGGCATAGGCATTCATCAGCTTTTTGAGCCATGCCGGGCTCTGTGCGTACTTGGCCTTCATGTCGGCCGGCGTGATGTACATCTTCATGCGCAGATCGCGCCAGATTTCGGCTTCGCCCTCCACTTCGGCCAGGCGGCCCATGGCGTTGATGTAATTGAGCTCGACCCGATTGAAGTCGTCTTCCGCCTGGGCGTACATGAGACCGAAGACGGCATCGGCATCGGTCTTGCCAAATACGTGGGGCACGCCCCATTTGTCGCGCATGATCGTCACGCGCTTGGCCGCAGCCTGCCAGCGCGCGTGTTCGGCAGACGGCTGGGCGATGACCGGGGCGGCAGCGGCGCCCGCGGCGGCGCAAACGAGGACAGTGGATGCAAGCAAGCGGCTGTGGAACATGGCGACTCCTGTGGATTGTGGCGGGATGGCGCTCAGGCGATGCCCAGGCGCGCCTTCAAATCATTGTTTTCCTGGGTAAGCGCGTCGACCTTGTCGCGCAGGACGGCTACCTGGGCGCGCAGCTCCGCTTCGGCGTCTTGCGGCACTTCCTTGGGCGGGCGGCTCGCCGCCTTTTGCTCGCGCACCTGGCGCGCCGCCTGCTGCAGTTCCTTGCGGCCGCCGGCCACCGCCGCGATCTGCACTTCTTCCGGCAGCGAAGCGACATTGGCAGCGGCGTTGATGGAGATGGTCCCGGCGCGCACCGCCTCCACCAGCTGCGGCGTGGCCGCTTTCTGGATCCGTTCGATCTGGCTGATGGTATTGCTCGACACGCGCGCGGCCTTGGCCACGTCTTCGCGGGTGTTCCATGGGGGCGGCTCGGGCAGCTGCTTTTCTTCTTCGGCCGCTGGCGATTCCGGTTCCGCGGCGCGCTGGGCCACGCGCGCGGTGACGATATCCTTTTTTCGCAGCGCCAGGACGCCGCGCTGATAATCGGACACGCTGCGGCGCGCCAGGTGGTTGTCGATCACCCACAGCATCACATCATCGAGCGAAGCGAAATTGCTGTTCTGAACCGTACGGAACTCGATGCCGTGCTTGGTGCAGATATCGTAGCGGTTGTGGCCATCGATCAGCACATCGCCCCACAGCACGAGCGCATCGCGGCAGCCTTCGGCCAGCAGGCTGCGCTCGAGGGCGGCGTATTCGTTATGAGTCAGGGGGTCGATGAAGGAACGCAGTTCCTCGTTGATGGTGATGTTCAATTCGTGTCCTTGTAAGTACTGCGGCGCCGCGCGCTGGCTGCGCCGCCACGAATGCTACACGATTGAACCATCCCGGGAAAGTGGCCGGACCGGCACGCGCCTGTGGTAAAATTCCGCGCGCTGCCCGGATGGTGAAACTGGTAGACACCCGAGACTTAAAATCTCGTGCTCGTAAGGGCGTGCCGGTTCGATTCCGGCTCCGGGCACCAGCGCTTGTACAGTAGAAGCCAACGCGGCAGACCAATCGACGCCGCGTGCCAGTGCGCGCCCCCCAGTTTTCACTACGACGTCCCGCAAGTTCCCCATGACGCGCATCCTGCCGCCTTCCAGTTTCCATAGCTCCCAGCTCCTGCGCTGCCTCGCTGACCTCGACCTGTTGCCAGGGACGGAGCCGGTGAGCGACTTTGCGCAAGGGCTGGGACAGTGGCTGCACTTTACGGACGCAATTGCACTGTCGTCGGTGCTTGATGCCGGCCTGGGCGCCATACCGTCACAGGGCCAGGCGCAGCTGGCAGAAACGGCTGCGCGCCTTGCCACTGAATTTGAACGCATCCAGTCGTTCATGACCGCATCGATCATCAAAAGTTGCTCCCCTGGCGGCGCCAAATCGCATATCAAATGGCCGCTTCCCATTGAGGGCGAGGTGTCGTACGTTCCGTACCGGCGGTTCTACGAAGCGCACCAGCGCGACATGGAACTGAGCGTCGAGCCGCTGCGCGTGAATCTGCGCGCCGCGCTGGCCCGGGCAACGCCAGGCTTGCGCAAGCTCGCTGAACTGGACGTGGTGATGGATAAATTCCTGCGCCCGCGCGAGGCCCAGCTGCTCGCCAGGGTGCCAATGCTGCTGCAAAAGCGCTTCGATGCCTTGTACGCCGCCCATTTGGATCATCTTTCTGTCAGCGGACAGCCCGACAGCCCGGCAGCATGGATGCAGCCCGACGGCTGGCTGGCGAGCTTCTGCCAGAACCTGCAAACCCTTCTGCTGGCCGAAGCAGACCTGCGCCTGCAACCGAGCGCCGGACTACTGGACGCCCTCCTTCAAAAACCATGAATAAACATCTGTTCAACCTTGCTTTCTTTATCGGTGCCGCCGCGGTTATCTGGGTCGGTATCGGTTTTCTGGACTCCAGCACCCTGGCAATGACCATGACGGCGCTGATCTTCCTGGTCTACCTCGGCGGGGCGGTCGAATTGCACCGCTTTCGCAAAGCCAGTGGCGGCCTGACTGCGGCGCTGGTGGCAGTTCCTGACGACATGACGGACTTGAATACATTCCTGGCAGGCGTCGACAACTCCTTGCAGCACCCCGTACGCCTGCGTATCGAGGGCGAGCGCGCCGCCCTTCCCGGCCCTGCGCTGACGCCTTACCTGGTTGGCCTGCTGGTCATGCTGGGCATGCTGGGCACCTTCCTCGGCATGGTGGTCACGCTCAAGGGCGCGGTATTCACCCTGGAAAAAACGGCCGATCTCGAAGCGATGCGCTCGGCGCTGGCGGTGCCCGTTCAGGGACTGGGCCTGGCGTTCGGCACATCGGTCGCCGGCGTAGCCGCATCGGCCATGCTGGGACTGATGTCGGCCCTTTGCCGGCGCGAGCGCATGCAGGCGGGCCAGCTCCTCGACGCCAGGACGGCGACGGTCTTGAACCGCTTCTCGCACACCCGCCAGCGAGATGAGACGTTCCGCGCACTGCAGACGCAATCTGCCGCGCTTCCACAAGTGGTCGACAAGCTGCAGGCGATGATGCAGCAGATGGAAGCGATGAGCGGCCAACTCAACCAGCGCTTACTCGACAACCAGGACCAATTCCACCGCAGTGCCAGCGAGACCTACACGGAACTTGCGCGCTCGTTCGACAGTTCAGTGCGCGAAACGCTGGCCATGAGCGCGCAGCTGAACCAGCGCCTGCTGGAGAACCAGGACCAATTCCATAGCGGTGCCAGCGAGACCTATGCGACACTGGCACGCTCGGTCGACAGCTCCTTGCGTGAAACCCTGGCACAGAGCGCCCATGCCGTGGGCGACAGCGTGCGGCCGGTGCTCGAAACGGCGATGCAGGCGATGGCTCAAGAAGCGCGCGCAATGCATGAGCGCACCGCCAGCAGCGTGCAGCAGCAGCTCGATGGCCTGGCCGAGCGCTTCAGCGACGCCACCGGGCGCGTGGCGGCAACCTGGGAAACCGCCCTGGACAAGCAGGAGCAGGCAAATCGGGGCCTGACCGCCGAGGTGGCGCACGCCCTGGAAGCATTTGGCGCGTCGTTCGAGCAGCGCGCCAGCACCCTGGTTGCCAACGTGGGTGACGCATACGTCCACATGCAGGCCGAACAAGCGGAGCGCGATCAGCAGCGTCAGCAAGCATGGACGGGTTCACTCGAATCGATGGCGGCTGCGCTGACTCGCTCATGGCAGGACAGCGGCGCGCAGGTGATGGAGCAGCAGCGCGATATCTGCGCCGCAGTCACGCACGCCGTGGGCGAACTGGCGGCCCAGGTACGGGCAGATGCCGACGCGTCGCTGGGCGATACGGCCCGCCTCCTGGCGACAGCCGAAGACCTGATGCGCTCGCGCATTGCCGCCGAAGCGCAATGGCTGGATCAGCATCGCGAGCGCATGGACCAGCTCACTGCCCTGCTGCAATCCGAACTGGGCGCGCTGCGCGATCAGGAAGCGGCGCGCGGCGACGCTGCCGTGGCGCGCATGGGCGAGCTGCAGTGCGCAGTCACCACCCATCTGTCCACGCTGGGCACGGCCCTGGAAGCACCTATCACCCGCCTGATCGACACCGCCGCCGAGGCGCCGCGCGCAGCCGCTGAAGTCATTGCCCAGCTGCGCCAGGAAATGTCGCACAGTGTGGCGCGCGACAATGCCCTGCTCGAAGAACGCAGCCGCATTCTGGAAACCCTCAACACGCTGCTCGACGATATCCAGCATGCCTCGCACGAACAGCGCGCGGTGATCGACGCGCTGGTGGCGTCGTCCTCAGCCAAGCTTGATGCGGCCAGCGAGACGTTCTCCGCCAACGTCGCCGGCGAAGCGGGCAAGCTGTCCGACATTGCCGCCCACGTGACCAGCAGCGCGGTCGATGTGGCAAGCCTGGCCGACGCATTTGGCGTGGCGGTGCAGTCGTTCAACGACGCGAATGAGAAGCTGGCCTCCAACCTGGAGCGCATTGAGATTGCGCTGGACAAGTCCATGACCCGCAGCGACGGGCAGCTGGCCTACTACGTCGCGCAGGCACGCGAAATCATCGATCTGTCCATGAGTTCCCAGAAGCAGATTGTGGACCAACTGCGTCACCTGCCGGCACTGCAGGCGGAAGAAAGCAATTGATGGACGAGCTGGATGCAAGCGAGCAGACGGCGCCCATCTGGGCCGTCTTTGGCGACCTGATGTCAGGCTTGCTGGGTGCCTTCGTGCTGGTGCTGGTGGCCGTGGTGGGCGTGCAGATGGAGCTGACGTCGAGCCTGCAGGAAGAAGTCAAGAAGCGCCACGCAGAAGAGCAGCGCCGCATGACGCTGGAAAAGGCGCTGGCGATTCCGCTGGCGAGTGGGCGCATCACCTTGAACAATGGCCGCATCGGCATCAGCGGCCAGGTGCTGTTTGCGCAAAATTCGGACCAGTTGCAACCCGACGGCCGCGAGCTGCTGAATAGCCTGGTGACGCCGCTGCGTGCCTATCTCGCCGCGCGCGATGAAATGCTGATGGTCAGTGGCTTCACCGACGACAAGGCGATCCGCAATGGGCCGTTTGCAGATAACTGGGAACTGTCGGCGCAGCGCGCGCTGACGGTGACGCGCACGCTGGTCGAGCAAGGGATGCCGTCGTCGATGGTGTTTGCCGCGGCATTCGGCGCCGAGCAGCCGGTCAAGCCCAACACGGATGACGCCGCGCGCGCGCTCAACCGACGGGTGGAGATGGCGCCTGTCCCAAAATCCGCCTCTGCCAAAGCGCCGGGCAATGACTGATCCTGCCCCACCGGTTATGGACGCTGCCGGCAGCGCCGCGCAGGAAGATATTGCTGCCCTGCTGGCAAACCTGAAGGATCAGGGTGGGCCACAATTCGATGGGCCGGGATGGCACTATCTCGACGTACTGTCACGGCGCGCGTCTCACCATCAGGGAAGCGCACGGGGTTTGCTGAAAGCGAAGCTTGCACAAGCGGCAGCGGCGTTTGCCCAGCGCTTCGCGCAGGCGCGCGCTGACGCACAGGAAGTGCTCGATGGTGCATGCCTGCGCTATCCGCACGCCGCTACCCAGCTACGCGGCCTGTACGCAAGCAGCGACTACAAGGGTCTGCGCCATCTTGTCGCGTCGCTCGGTGTGCGTGAGCAGGGCCTGGCTCTGGCCGGATTGGTGTCGCAACTTGAGCCTGCCCTCATCATGACGGCGGGACAAGGGCCGACAACAAGGATCAGCACCCGTGGGACGGCATCCTTGCCACCGGTTGAGCTCAAGACCGTGCGCGACGCGCGCGCCACGTGGGCCAGGCTGAGTGTCGACAGGCAGCTGTCAATGGCGATGCAACAGGCGCCGAAAAACGCTGGTCCCATCAACTCGCACATGCTGGTGTTGCGGGCCCTGGCAATGATGCAGTCAATCTCGCCGGACTACATGAACCGCATGGTTTCTTACGTGGACACCTTGCTTGCACTGGATCCGGGCGAAATTGAAGTGCCCGTCAAACGAAAGCGCGCGGCACCTGCCAAGGCGGGCAAGCCAGCGAGGGCGGCAAAGAAGTGATGCCATCAATTTGATCGGTGCCAAAAGACGGCGATACGCAACGCTGCACGTTTGACTGCGATATATTCGCCTTCTAATATGAAAGTATGCACCGATCCAGCGACAACGATATCAATGCGCAATCGGCGACTGCGGAGTCGCGTGTCGAGGCACGTCTGGTTTCGATAGAATCGAAAATGGATGTACGTTTTGCGGAGTTGAAAACCGACATTGAGCGGGTAAAGGCAGAAGTCGACCGCGGCAATGCCGATACAATCAAGTGGGTGGCCGGCATCGTCATCAGCGCCGTGGCGCTCGGCCTGACTGTCATGACGTTCGTACTAAACAACGCGGTGCCCCGCGCCACCACAGCGGCGCCTGCCCCTATTGTCATCACAATTCCATCGGCCGAGCCGGCAGCGGGTCGATAAGCAAGCGTCGAAGTGAAGGCTGGATGACGCTGGTCAGTGCGCGTTGTTGACGAGGCCCGAAACCCACTATCACCGTTGACCCAGTTGCGCAGCGTCTGGTCGCTCAGGCCAAGTTCCTTGGCCACCGCCGAATTGGTCTCCCCGGCAACAACCCGCTTGACGGCGGGCTCCCTGAACTCGGTGGTGAATGCCGGTTTTGGTATTTTCTTCATTTCAGTTTCTTCCAAAGTAACGTTATTTTACGTCACCTGTGGAAGACTAAATTTCAGGGGAAGCCCACATTCTTGGCGCGACAGACGTGGGCACTGGCACGTTACTCTTATTCAGCTAAGCTGTTGAACCCACCGATTAAGCACTCCCGCGAAATAGTCGGCAAGACGGTCTTCGACATGCGCCGCGTCCCAAACTGCAGCGCGCTCCAATCCAACTTCTTCACCAGCAATCGCAGGTACAATCTCGCCGGAGGCGGCGTTGTATATCGAAATCTCGCCCGTGATTGCGTCGCGCAGGAAGTACAGGCGCTCGCGCTGAAAAACGTGCTCAAGGTTCCGCCAATCCACAACTCGCCAGCGACCGCTTTTAACGGCACTGTTCATCACCGACAACGTGAAAGCGACTTTTGATTTATAAATCGCCTCGACTTCGAATGCCGCACCGGGCTTAGCAAGAAGGTCGTAGAAAGCCATTTCGGATCTGCTTATCACCCTACCAAAAGCGCGCGATCCATCACGCAACTCAATCTCCACTAGCTGACCAATTTTCATGCGCTGCGCGGCCATCTCAACACCACTGTTGAGATCTATGAGCCTGATTCCGGCTGTGGGCGGATGTCACGGCGTGTAGGAATTTCGACCCTCCGAATTGGGTGATTGAAGGGACAAATCGTGCTTTCAAGGCTTGCGCCCCGGCGTCTTGACTTCCACCAGATCAATTTCAAACAGTAGCGGCCACAGTTTGCCGGTGACGAACAAACGCTTGCCCTTGCTGTCATAGGCGATGCCGTTGAGCACGGCGTCGACCGGGGTGGATGCCTGGGCTGGCCCGCGCAGCAGGTTCTTGAGCACGATCCATCCCACCACCTTGCCATTGAGCGGATTGATCCGCGCAATGACATCAGTCCCCCACACGTTGGCATAAATTTCGCCGTCAACCCACTCCAGCTCATTCAAACGGTTGATGGGATTGCCGTCAGCGATCACTTCAAAGCGGCGCACCTCTTCCATCTTGTCGTTGAGAACGCGAATGTACGAGCTGCCATCGCTCATGTACAGCTGGGTGCCATTGCTGGTCAGGCCCCAGCCTTCGCCGCTGTAGGTGAAGCGCTTCTTTTCCTTGAAGGTCTTGCCGTCATATACCATGCCGACCTGCGAGGTCCAGGTCAGGCCGACGATGTCCCCGTTCACTTCCGCGATACCTTCACCGAAGTACTTCGACGCCAGGTCGTGTTGCTTGAGCACCCTGCCCGTGGTCAGCTCCACCTTGCGAATCGACGAGCGCCCGTTCATGCCGGTGCCTTCATACAGGAAACCGTCGCGATAGAACAAGCCTTGCGTAAACGCTTCCGGATCGTGGGGATACGTATTCTTGACCACGTAGGAATACACGGGAATGGCAGCCTGCACCGCAGGCGCTCCCAGCGACGTACACAGCAGCACAGACGCTGCAATTTTTCTCACATCACACTCCGGCAAAGTTATGCGAACGCTCGCATGATACTGGAATTGCAGCCAGGGGCGAAAATCCCATGCCCGCCACCATCGGCCACCACAGCCACTGTTCACGCCGTGCAACACATGCGCGACCTTTCATTCCTGCATGATGCAGCGCAAGCAATGGACGATGTCTCAGCGTACAGTCGTCGCAGGAGGATTCAATCATGGACGAGCTGGATTTTTTTGAAGAGCAGCAGGAGCTTGGGGTGAGCGCGGAGGAAACCATGCGCTTGCGGGTGGCGTTTGGCGACAATGTCGCGCAGCGTTACCTCGCCCTGCGCGGCGTGGTCGGCGAGCGCGCCCAGGAGGCGGTGCTGGAGCGCCACGCCAGCCGCCAGGCCGAACGCCTGGCGCGGGTGGTGATCGCGCAGGCGTGCAGCCAGCCGCAGACTTAAGCGGCTTTTCGGCGGCGCAGACCGGCCATCGCGGCCATGCCACCCAGCAGCGCCAGCGGCGCAGGCTCCGGCACCGGCGACGGCACGGTCGGCATAGTCCAGTGGATTCCATCCACCGGCACGTTTGCCAAGAAGCGCAGCAGCTCGCCTGACGCGCCGTGGCGCGTCCGCCCACCAGCCGGCGTTCACCATTGCCCAGGTCACCAAACCGTACCATCTGCGCTTCTGCGCCGGACATGCCGTACACACCCCCCAATGGTGTTGAATTCATAGAAGGCAACGACCTTGGTATCTTCATCCTGGATGAAGTATCCGTCCACGCCATCGCCATCGTTGAAGCTTCCCGAAAAATCGTATTGCACATACCCCGCTGACGCACTCAGCGAGAGCGTGGCTGCGGCAGGGAACATCGCCAATGTTGCCCTGAACATGTGGACCCCGGTTTTCATGTGGGAACCGGGTTCTTAAGCCTGGCCGACAACCCAGCGTGGCACATCACGCGCGCTGGGCCAGGGGCGCCGCCATGTCCGCTGGCCTTACTGTGGCAAGCACTGCCGTGAGCTCGGTGGTCTTGGCCGGCTTGGCGAAGTAAAAATCGAAGCCGGCGGACACCGACGTTTCACGCGAATACTTGTTACCGTAGCCGGTCAGGGCAATCAGGGTGGCCGCCGCCGTGGTGGGCGCTGCCCGCAAGCGGCGCGCCAGTTCATAGCCATCCATGCCCGGCAAGCCAATATCGAGCACGCATACGTCGGGGCAAAATTCGGCCGCGCGCTCCAGTGCATGCAGCGGATCGTGCTCGACCGCGACGGTATGGCCTTCCAGTTCCAGCAGCATTGCCAGCGCATGGGCGGCATCCTGGTTGTCGTCCACCACCAGGATGCGCAGCAGGGCGCCGGGCTCGCGCCGCGCGTGGGCGTCGCCCGCCGCCGGATTTTCCTGTTGCTGGTGGCGCTGCAGATAGACGGAAAACGTGGCGCCCTCGCCCGGCCCTTCGCTGGCCACGGTGACATGCCCGCCGTGCAGCAGTACCAGGCTGCGCACCAGCGCCAGCCCCAGGCCCAGGCCGCCCTGGGCCCGGTCCGACGACCGCTTTTCCTGAGTAAAGAGTTCAAAAATATGGGGCATCAGCTCGGCATCGACGCCGATGCCATTGTCGCTCACATGCATCTCGACCATGCCGGCGTAGCGGCTCACGGTCAGGGCAATCTTGCCGCCCGGCGGCGTGTATTTGGCCGCATTGTGCAGCAGGTTGGTCAGCACCTGCACCAGGCGCTTGCGGTCGCCCAGCACCAGTACTTCGCCTTCAGGCGGCGCGCTGACGCGCAGCGAGTGCTGGCGCTCGTTCATCAACGGCTGGGTTTGCTCCAGCGATTCGACAACCACCTGGTGCATGTCCACCACCTGCTTGTCCAGGGTAACCAGGCCGGTATTTACGCGCGACACGTCAAGTAGATCGTTGATGAGGCTGGTCATGTGGTTGACCTGGCGTTCGATGATGACGCTCGACTGCTTCACGCGCGCCACATTGTCAGGCGCCATGCCCAGCAGGTGGGCCGCGGACCGGATGGGCGCCAGGGGATTGCGCAATTCGTGCGACAGCATGGCCAGGAACTCGTCCTTGTGACGGCTGACTTCACGCAGTGATTCTTCGGCCCGCTTGCGGGCGCTGACATCGATCGACACCCCGCGGATACAGGTCGCGCCACCATCGGCACCACAGACGACCGTCGCGCGCACCTGCAGCCACACCAGCTGGCCATTGTCCGGACGGCGCAGGCGGACCACGTCGCCATAGGTGCCGCCAGTGGCCAGGGCAGCCAGGCGTTCCTGCTCCAGCCGCGCCAGGTCTTCCGGCTCCATGGCGTTCCACACGGCGGCCATGTCGCTCCAGGTGGCACCGAACAGTTCCGGTGCATTGTCGGAAAAATCGACCTTGTTGGTGACCAGGTCCCAGTCCCATACCACCATGCCGGCCGCCTTCATGCCCTGGCGCAGGCGCAGTTCGCTGCGCTGCATGGCCTGGCGCGCCAGCGAGCGCTCGGTGGTGTCGTAGCCCTGCACGAAAATGCCGTCCACCCTGCCGCCCAGAAAGATGGGCTGGTAGACAAAGTCCAGATACGCCTGGTGCGGGCGGCCGTCGGCGCCCGGCAGGGTAATCTGCTGATCGGTGGCCTTGAACGGCTGGCCGGAGGCATATACCTGGTCGAGCAGCTCATAAACACCCTGACCGGCGATGTCCGGCACGGCAGCGCGCACCGGCTTGCCGACCAGTTCGCGATGGCCCACCAGCGCCTGGTAAGCGGCGTTGGCGAACTCAAACACGTGTTGCGGCCCGCGGAGGATTGCCATGAAGCCGTGCGCCTGGTCGAACAGGGCCCGCAGCCGCTCGCCTTCTGCCTCGCGCTGCGCGTGCAATGCCTGCTCGGCCTCGATCCGTTGCCGCGTTTCTATCGATTCCTGCAGCTGGGCCTGCTCACGCTGGCGGATCTGGTCCACCAGCGCGCGGTTCATGTCCTCCAGCTCGGCCCTGGCGCGCTGCTGGGCCGTCACGTCGGTACACAGCACCAGCACGCCCTGTACCCCGGCCTCGTCCTCGATGGGACTGTAGCCATAGGTCCACCAGACATCTTCGCGCTGGCCATGGCGGGTAACGGGCACCAGCTGGTTTTCGTTCCAGGTGGGGCCGCCGCCGGACATGACCTTGTGAATCTGCGGTCCGATGATGGGCCAGATCTCTTCCCAGCATGCGCGGCCCGGCTGGCCCAGGGCCGCGGGGTGGCGCTCCGGCCCCATGGTCGCGCGATAGGCGTCGTTGTAGAACTGGATCAGGTCCGCCCCCCACCACAGGAACATGGGATGGCGCGACGACAAGATGAGCCGCACGGTGCTTTTAAGCAGCGCTGGCCACTGCGCCACCGGGCCGAGCGGCGTTGCTGTCCAGTCCTTGGCACGCATCAGGGCACCAAGTTCACCACCGTTGGACAGAAAATTGAAATTCGCTTGCATGAAGAACCTGGACGAGATAAACGACGATAACGAGCTGGGCGAGCGAGCCACTCCGGTACGGCGCGGGCCGCACTCAGAATATTAACATTGGCGTTTGCACAAAGGCAGCGTTATCGGCATCCGGCCAGGGCGGGAGTGGCAAATCTGCATTAGCGCGACAGATCCCTCCCGGCACTGGCCCCGCCCACCGGCCGGCGCGGCACGAAGGGGGTGCGCGCCGATGGCACCTCGGTAAAGGCCAGGTAGGTCGCCAGGCAAAAGGTGGACCAGCCCTTGCCGACCGGGCGCGCCGTACGTCCACGCAGGGTGGGAACGTAGGGGCGCTTGCTCAATGCCGGCAGCGGCGGCTCGGGGGCCAGCGCGGGCGGCTCCAGGGGCAGGCCCCTCGCATCGGCCAAAAATCCCAGCACATTGTTTTCCACGTCGTAGAAAACGCCGTCCTCGAACCAGCCGATGTGATCGCCCTTGAGCGAGAACACCGACAGCCCGAACACCCAGCCAACCGTGTTGCCTGCCAGGTTGCGGATACAGAATTCGTCCAGAATCGCACCGGCACAGCCAATTTCGTCATATACCCAAGTAGCCAAGTTACCCCCTCCGACGCCTACGTCAAAATGATGAGCAAATTTTAACTTGTAACATTTGTAACCGGGCGCACGGTTGAGTTCGCCCTGCTGCCTGCAGGCGACCGCACGCTTCCCCTTGCATCAGTATCACTGCTTTATGACCGCTCAGGGCTGAAAAAGTGCGCCCTGTCGCAAAGATGCTACCGGCGCCCCCCCGATCGTTAAAATAGTTTCACTTACTCATTAATTCATCCACCCAGAAGGACATGACATGCGCACTCCCCTCCTTATCGCCCTCATGCTGACCAGCACCATGACCATTGCCGCCGAACAGACGCGCAACGTCGCGCCGTTTTCCGCCATCGAAGTGCGGGGACCTGTGGACATGGTGGTCCAGGTAGGCAAGCCGCAGTCGATCCAGCTCAAAGGTGAGGACAAATTTCTCGCGCGCCTGCAAACCACCGTGGTCAACGGCAAGCTGATCATTTCTTTCCCCAAGAACGAGGAAAACATCAAGGGCGACAACAAGATCCTGCTGGCCATGCCCGCCTTGACGGCCTTTCACCTGGAAGGTGCCGGCTCGGCCGAGCTGAACAATATCCAGGGCAACAGCGTCGATCTCGGCTTCCAGGGCGCTGGACGCCTGGTCGCCAACGGCAAGGTCGGGCAGCTCAAGCTGGTGGCGCAAGGCGTGGGCGATGTCAACACCAAGGCCCTGCTGGCCAGGCAGGCCACTGTGCGTTTCGAAGGAATTGGTGCTGTGAAAGTGCATGCCAGCGAACGGCTTGATGCCAATGTGCAAGGCATGGGTTCGCTCAACTACTACGGCAATCCGCGCGTTGTGAACAAGCAGGTGGAGGGTATTGGCACGGTCAAGGCCGGCAACTGATGTCCCTGCAGGCGGGTCCCGCCATGGGACCCGCGCGCCGGGCTTACTCGGGAACGATGCGCATCAGGCGCCCGTTCGCTTCGTCCGTGATCAGGTACAGGTGACCGTCCGGCCCCTGGCGCACATCGCGCACGCGCTGGCCAATGGCCAGGCGTTCCTGGGTGAGGACATTGCCACCCTTGTCGAGTGCGATACGGCGCACGTCCATGCTGGCCAGGCCGCCACTGAACAGGCTGCCGCGCCACTGCGGGAAGTGTGAGCCGGTGTAATACGCCAGGCCCGAGGCGCCCGGAGATGGCACCCACGCAATTTTAGGCGCGGTCATGCCCGGCACTTCCGGCTTGCCGATCGGCTCGGCCGTGCGATAGTCGGCCCCAAAGCTTTGTAGCGGCCAGCCGTAATTTTGACCGCCCTGCACCAGATTGAGTTCATCGCCACCACGCGGACCATGTTCGGTGGCCCAGATGCGGCCCGCTGCATCGCGCACCATGCCCTGGATGTTGCGGTGGCCGTAGCTGAAGATTTCCGGCAAGGCACCGGGGCGCGCGGCCAGCGGATTGGCCGCCGCAGGTTTGCCCGTATCGGTCAGGCGCAGGATGGAACCCTGGTGGCTGCCCAGGTTCTGGGCCTGGTCACGTGCCAGCATGCCGCCGATCTGGCGCGGCGGATTGCCGCCATCGCCAATACTCATCAACAGCGTATTGTCAGGCATGAACAGCAGGCGCGAGCCGAAATGCTCGGTCCCGCTCTTGTCAGGCTGGACCTGGAACAGCGTCTTGATGCTGTGGAGTTTTTTGCCGTCAAAGATGCCCTGCACCAGCGTGGTCCGGTTGGCGTTGGCAGTACCGGTGGACAGGGTCATGTAGACGCGCACATTGCGCTTGTCGGCCGGATGGACGGCGATGTCGAGCAGACCACCCTGCCCGCTGGCAAACACGGAAGGCAATCCTTCCATCGGGACTGCCGAAAATTTCTTGCCAGACAGCAGATGCAGGGTGCCGCTCTTGGAAGTGACCAGCAGGCGACCGTCCGGCAGCCAGGCCATGCCCCACGGATGGTTGACGCCGTCCGCGATGGGGACCGCACGCCAGCCCTTGGCCGCCGGCGGCGCATCGCTAGGTTGCAGTGCGGCGCTCGCTGGCGCGATGAGGAGGCTGGCAAGGCAGGCGGCTACGGTGGTGCGCAACATGGTCTTCTCCGAAGAAATGATGGACAAGCTGGCATGCTACCGGATTCAAAGGCGACAAGCGAGCGCCGCCCATTCCCGCGTGCGCGTATTGACCGCGCCGCCTGGCCCGTTCAGTGCTGGTAGGCGCCGATGTCGAACCCGGTCCCGTGGTTGCGCGGCTGGTCGGCAAAGTCGTAGTGCAGCGCGTGCATGTCGCTGCCGCGCCCGACGGCAGGCGAACTGACCGATGGCTTCAGGTTGGGCACCCCGGACCGGCTATAGGCATGCAGCAAAGGATCGGACGTGACCGTACCGCTGTGCCCGAGCCCATTATTGAGTTTCCAGTTGTAGCTGCTGTTGGCATACACGAGGTTGTTGCGGTAGCTGTTGTTGCGCCCCGTTCTGCCCTGCTCGGAAATGCCCATCCGATTGTCGAACACAATATTGCTGACCACCTGGATGCGGTCGGCAGGACCGGAGGTGTGATAGTAGTCGCCGCCCCCGACGATGATGCCGGTATTGGAGGCGGCCACGGTATTGTTGGCGATGATCACATCACGCGCATCGTGCCACAAGTGAATGGCGCCCTCCGCCACGCGGTACACGACATTGTTCTGGATGCTGCCGGAGGTGCTCAAGTAGATGCCCTGCACATAGCGGCAGCCGGCAGGGCCGATATCGTGCACCAGGTTGCCAATGACGTTGGACTGGATACCCTTGAAGTAGCTGTCCACCCCGATGGCCGAACCGCCGCCGCTCGTGCACTTGCTCTTGTCGGCAATATGATGGACCCAGTTGCCGCGGATATTGTCGTACGAGCCGCCGTTATAGATGCCCACGGTCCAGCGCTTGCCGCTGCGGGGCGCGGAACCGTCCACATGAAAGCCGACAATGTCGACATAATTGCCCCGGTTGTCCCAGCCATGCTTGGCGTTCGACTTGGCCGGCGGCACGATCACGGCGCCCCAGCGCGTAGTGGAGACATAGTAAATGCGCCCGCCCGCATGGCCACTGGCCGTGGTCTTGAAGCTGCCATCGTAGGTGCCGGGAGCAACGAACACGGTGGTGTCGGGCTGGGCCTTGCGTGCGGCTTGCGCAATCGAGCGCAGGGGCGCCGCCGACGTGCCGGGATTGCCGTCGCTGCCCCCAGGGGCCACGTACAGGTGGTGGCGCGTTGCAGGCACGGCAGTTGTGGCACGCGCGCCCATGCCAGGCCCGCCGGTGCGGGCGGCTGCGCCATAGCCGCGCAGGGTAAAGTCGGCGGGAGTGGCCTGCCCATGGCGGGCAGCCGCCGCTTGCTGCGCCGCATGAAGGCTGTCCGGGCCAGCCAGCAGCAAGAGCGCGCTGCCGGCGAGTACGAGTTTCAAAGAATTTTCCGCGTTAAAACTGAGTCGCTTCTGCATTAAAGGTTCCCTTCTTTCTGAGGTAAATGAGAAGGGTTTGAGGCAGATCAACTGCGATGGTTCAACGTTTAGCGGAGAAAATTTCTAGCAAGTATCAGACCTATACTGCTCATTTCGGCTTAGAAATCAAACACTTGCATGCAACTTGTGGTGCGCCGCACTGTCCTATGGGGGAGCCAGATGAATCGGAGAGTGACGGATGAGAGATTACAAGGACTTGAAATCAGCATTACACGAAGGCGAACATTACGCAGGTCTGATCCTTGGCAAGGAAGGCCGGCCTGACTATCACCTGGTGCTGTTGCCGGGTGAGGCCCAGGAGGTGTCGTGGTGGGCGGCATGCGAATGGGCACGCGGCACGGGCGGGGAGCTGCCATCGCGCCGCGAACTGGCGCTGCTGTACGCCAACCTGCGCGAGCAATTCGAGCGCCTGTGGTACTGGTCCAGCGAACCGCAGGAACCGCGGGCGCACCTGGTATGGGGCCAAAATTTCACCAGCGGCATCCAGACCATGTATGGCCGCCCTTTCCGCGGACGGGCGCGGGCAGTGCGCCGTCTTGCGGTCGACTAGTGCGCTGGTGCGGCGCCGGTGTGTGTCCCACCGTACAGAGCAAAGCGCGCTGCTCAGGTATTGTCGGGGCTAACTACTTCACGTAGCGCCGTAATAACAACAACAGTCATCACCATAGAGGAATAACATGAGTAACATGATCGTCAGCCTCATCATCTACCTGGTCGTGTTTGGCCTGATCTGGTGGCTTGTCACCCTGCTGCCGCTGCCCGCACCGGTGGCGCAGATTGTCCGCGTCCTGTTTGTCATCCTGCTGATCCTGATCGTGCTGGCCGTCTTTGGCATCATCCCCAACAGCTATCTGCCACGACTCAATATGTAGTGCCTGTCAGCCGGCACTGACTGCGGGGCGCAAGGGTTATACCCTGGCGCCCCGTTTTTACAAAGACCGCCCCTTTCCACCCGCACGGGCCGCCAGCGCTATAATCGGCACATCGATCCCTTGGCGGCCAATTATGCACGCACAGCACGCACAGCAAGCACAGATCCAGGCATTTTTCGACCAGGCCACCGCTACCGTGACCTACGTCGTCCACCAGGGCCGGGGCAGTGCCTGCGCCATCATCGATCCGGTCCTTGACTATGAGGCCGCATCGGGCCGCACTGCCACCGTGTCGGCCGATCGCGTGATCGCTTATGTCCGCGAACACGGCCTGCGGCTGGACTGGCTGCTGGAAACCCATGCCCATGCAGACCACCTCTCAGGGGCCCCTTACATTGCCTCGCGCCTGGGCGGGCGCACCGGCATTGGCGAAGCCATAGGCAAGGTGCGCAAGTCGTTTTCCGCCGTGTTCCCGCACCACGGCAGCCTGGGCGAATTCGACCATTTGTTCGCGCCCGACGAGCAGTTCGCCATTGGCGGCCTGACGGCGCGCGCCATTCACGTACCAGGGCACACGCCTGCCGACATGGCCTTTCACATCGGCGACGCGGTCTTTGTGGGCGACACCTTGTTCATGCCGGACGTGGGCACCGCGCGCTGCGACTTCCCCGGCGGCGACGCGGCCGCGCTATACCAGTCGGTGCGGCGCATCCTGGAACTGCCGGCCGACACGCGCCTGTTCATGTGCCATGACTACCCGCCGGCCGGACGCGGGCCGGCCTGGGAGAGCACCGTGGCGGCCCAGCGCGCGCACAATATCCATCTCCGCGACGGGATCAGCCAGGACGACTTTGTGGCCATGCGCACCAGGCGCGACGACACGCTCGCCATGCCGGCGCTGATTCTGCCGGCAATCCAGGTGAACCTGCATGCCGGCCGCCTGCCGCCGCCCGAGGGCAACGGCGTGCGCTATCTGAAAATTCCCCTCAACGCGCTGTAGCACTCGCCGCGCCGGCGGCCAGCGCGGGATCGGTCCAGCGGCCAATGGGCTGCTCCAGGTTGGCCAGGTACCACGTCAGCGATGACATCAGCGCCACGTGGCGCTTGAGGTTTTGCGGGTCCACCTTGTCCAGCGTATCGGCAGCCGTGTGATGGTAGTGAAAATAGTCGGAGCTGTCGATCAGGGGCGTAAAGCTTGGCACGCCGGCCAGCTCCAGGCCGCGCAGGTCGCCGGTGCTGAGCGCATCGGCGCGCTGCAGGGCACCGGCGCCGATGGGTTCGAGCACGGCCTGCAGGGGCGCGAACAGCTTGTTGGCCGGCTGCGGCGCGCTCGAACGCATGCCGAACGGCCGCCCGGCGCCGCCATCGCTTTCAATGGCCGCGAAGTGGCGCGCCACATGGTCCCGGTTCGCGTCCAGGTAGACCTGGGCGCCGCGGCCACCGTTTTCTTCATTGGCCCATGCGATAAAGCGAATGGTGCGGCGCGGACGGTAGTCGAGCCGTTTGAGCGTTTCGATCACCGCCATGCTGCTGGCAATGCCGGCCGCGTCGTCATTGGCACCGGTTGCCAGGTCCCACGAATCAAGATGGCCGGACACGATCACCACCTCCTCGGCCTTGTCGGTGCCGGGCCAGTCGGCAATCACATTGAAGCTGTCGGCGTCGGGCAGTATCTGTGGCGTGAGCGTGAGCTTCATGCTCAGCGGGCCGCGCGCGGCCAGGCGCGCCATGAGCAGCGCGTCTTCCACCGCCACGGAAGCGGCGGGAATGCGCGCGCCGTCCTGCAAGCCGCTCGCGCCGGTATGGGGCAGGCGGAAGTTGGCGCCGCCGGCGGAACTGACGAGCACCGCCGCCGCCCCCATCTCGGCCGCCATGCGGGTGCCGGCGCCGCGATAGCGCGTCACCTGCCCGTAGGCCTGGCCAGCCAGGCCGCGATCGGCCATATGCTGGTCAAACGGCACATTGAACAGGACAATGCGCCCTTTTACTTCGGCGGCGCGGGCCTTGAGTTCATCAAAATTGCGCACCACGATGACCGGCGCCGTCAATCCCGTGGCCGGGGTGGCGCCGGAGCCGCCCAGGGCGGTCAGCACCACCTTTTGCGTGATGCCTTCCGGGCGCCCGCGGTACTCCACCAGTTCGGCCGCTTCAGCCCCGCGCACCCAGTGCGGCACCTTCACCGGCTGCAGCGTCACCTTCGCGCCCAGCTTGCGCATGGCGTCGGCCACCTGCGCCACCGCCGCTGCCTCGCCGCGCGAACCCGACAGGCGCGGCCCGATCAGGTCCGTCATGTCGGCCAGGCGTTCATAGGCATACTCGCTTTTGAGCGCAGCATCACGGATCTTGACCAGCGCCGCCGGGTCATTGCCAGGCGACGCTGCAAGGGCATTGCCGGCCAGGGCGGCGGCGAGGATAGTGGCGAGTACAGTAAGCTGGGGCAAACGTGGCATGCGGCGAATCCTTGGTAGCTGTCGACAGGGACAACAAAGATAGCGCATTTGCCGTGATTTTGCTCGCCTTCAGGCCGCGACCAGCCTGACGCAGGTGATTTCCGACGGGGCCCCGAAGCGCTTGGGTGGCCCCCAGTATCCGGTGCCGCGGCTGGTGTACACCCACAGCTGGCTCAGGCGATTCAGGCCTGCGGTAAAGGGCTGCTGCAGCGGCACAAACAGGTTCCAGGGGAAGAACTGGCCGCCATGCGTGTGGCCCGACAGCTGCAGGTCGAACCCCGCGTCGGCCGCGGCAGGTGCGGTGCGCGGCTGGTGCGCCAGCAGGATGCGCGCGCTGACCGGCCGGCGCACGCCTGCCGCCGCCGCGCGCGGGTCGCTGCGATGGGACGGATCGAACATATGCGCCGTGAAATCGGTGACGCCGGCGATCATCAGGGCTTCGCCGTCACGCTCGCACACCACGTGTTCATTGAGCAGGACCGTGACCCCGAGGCGCCGCAGCTCGGCGATCCAGGCATGGGCGCCGGAATAGTATTCGTGATTGCCGGTGACGAAAAAGGTGCCGTCCGGTGCATCGAGCCGCGCCAGCGGTTCGGTATGCAGGCGCAGGCGCTGCACGCTGCCGTCGACCAGGTCACCCGTAATGGCGACGGCATCGGGCTTGAGGCCATTGACGCGCGTGACGATGGCGTTCAGGTAGCCGCGCTTGATGGTCGGCCCCACATGGATATCGGAGATCTGGGCGATCATGTAGCCCTGCAGCGCCAGGGGCAGACCGGCAATGGGCACCTCCACTTCCACCACGCGCGCCACCCGCCGCGCATTGACATAGCCGACCAGGGTGACGGCCAGTGCCAGCAGGGGCACCGCGGCGGCGGTCGCAAAATCGATGGCCGCGCCGCGCGCCCCGAGCAGGGTCGCGATGAGCAGTCCTGCGTCACGCAACACGGTCAGCACCAGAAGCGAGGAAAAGAATCCCATCGCCACCAGCCCCATCCAGGCCAGTTGGTCCGAACCGCGGTGCCTGCGCAGGCGCGAGCCCAGCAGGCCGGCAGGCACCAGCAGCGCCAGCACCGCCAGCAGGATCACGCCGGCGGCCAATCCCACCGGGCCCACGCCAAGCGCCGGCAACAGGCGCACGCCGATATACAAATGAAGCAGTGCGAGAAGTGACAGTACGGTAATCAGGAAGCGAACAGGCATGGCAGTCCAGTGCAGTGATGCGACCTTGCCTACATGGGGTGGCCGGCGGAGTCTGCAAGTGTGGCATACGCCGCGGCGGGGCGGCGCAGGCTTGTTACAGACTGCGCCATATTTGTAATATTCTGTTATCACTAATGAGATTCCTCGGGGGCGCGGCTATAGTTCACCCATGCCCCAGCGCTAAGTTGATCATTCCGATCTCGGTTGAGGCCAAAGGAAACGCCATGTTCAATACCAAATTCGTAGGTGCATTCATCATCGCCGCGACGGCCGTCTCCTCCTCGGCCATGGCCAGCGACCGCGGCGTCAATACCGCCGTTGGCGCCGTCGTGGGCGCAGCGGTTGGCCACAGCACCGGCTATCGCAATGGTGCGCTGGTCGGCGGCGTCATCGGCGCGGCAGTCGGCAACTCGATCAAGACAGACCGTCACCGTGACAACCGCCACGGTTATTACGACAACCGCTATCACGACAATCGCCATTACGACAACCGTCACTACGATAATCGCCACTACCGCGGCTATCGGGACAGCCGCTACCGCCAGGCGCCCGTGTATGTCCAGTCGCGCAGCTATTACGCGCCGGCGCCCGTCTACTACCACGCCGCGCCGCGCTACTACGAGCCGCGCGTGGTGTATGTACAAAAGCGTGGCCACCGTCACCATCGGGGCCATCACCGTGGCCATGGGCGCGGCCACGGTCACGGCCGCGGTCACTGGTAAGCCCACCGACTCCCCTTGAACCTGGCTTTATGCCAGGTTTTTTTTCGCCCCCCGCTATACCTGTGCGGCGGCAGCTGCCGTCGTCCACGGAGACAGGGATGCAGGCGCGCGATGTCATTACACTCAAGGCAGGCAGCTACCGGCTGGACGAGGTCCTGGCCAGGTCCGCGTACGGCGTCGTGTGGCGGGCCCACACGGGGAACGGAGAGGAGGTTGCCGTGAAATTCATCAACTGCGCATTGATGGAGCAGGCACCCGCGCCCCTGCGGGAACGCTGGGTCGACAGCGCCGCCAGGGAAATCGCCTTTCTCCGCTCGCTGCAACCGTGGGACGAACGCCACATCGTGCGCCTGCTCGACAGCGGCAATCATGCCGGCCTGCCGGTCATGGCGCTGGAACTGATGGCGACCGACCTTGCGCGTCAGCCGGCGGCCAACGCCAGCGCGGCGGACCTGGGACGCATCCTGCTCTGGATGGGCAGCGTCAACCAGGCACTGGCCAAGGTGCATCAGTACGGATGGCTTTACCTGGATCTCAAGCCTGCCAACGTCCTGCTCACCACCGACCAGCAGGCGCGCCTGGCCGATTTTGGCACCAGCCGCCTGCGCAGCGCAGGTGCGCCGCTCAGCTACAGCGGCACCGCGAGCTGGCAAGCCCCCGAGCAGTTTTTCCCGGCGCCCGATGGCAGCTATGCCACCGTCGCAGGCACCGACTACTTCGCGCTCGGCGCCCTGTTCTACTACCTCGTGACAGGCGGTGGCCAGCTGCGCTTTTGCCAGGACTGCGGTCAGGCCCACCGCGAACTGCAGCAAGGCGCATCGGCCGCCATCCTCGCGCGCAATGCCGGCCGCCTTCCCGCCACCTTGCAAGGCGATGAAGCGGCGCGGTTCGCCGCCGCCGTCGACCGCATGGGCGGCGCGGGCGGGAGCACGGCGCCCGCAGTATCGCGCCCTGCGCTCCGGCTATTGCAGGCGCTCCTCAACGCTTCACCGTCTGCCCGCCCGCGTCACGCACTGGACATCAGCCGCATGCTGGCAGACATTCGCGCGGCCATGTGCTGGACGCCGCCCCTGCCACCTGCCGGGCACCGTGCTGCCGCGTGGAGCCTGGCATGAGCCGGCGCCGCATGACGGCCATCGGGCTTGCCCTGCTCTGTCTTTTGCAGCTGCTGTGCCTTTGGCGCGCACCCGCCGTGTTTTATCCGGCCGCGGTCAGCGTGGCGCTCGCGCGCGGACAGTCCGTCACGCTGGGCCGCGCGGAGCTGGCTGCGCCGCAGGCGGCCGCTCGCCACCTGCGGCTGCGGCGCGACGCCGGGGGCAACTGGTGGGTTCGCAATATCAGCGCCGGCAGGCAAGTCACCCTCGTCCACGGGGACGTGGCGCGGCGCATGGGCAGTGCGCCGCTGCATGCCGGCCAGTGGTTCCAGATCGGGGCCAGCCGCTTTGTCGTCGGCACCGCAGATGATCGTGGCGTGGCGTTCACCGGCGCCGGCCACCGCTGGAATTACGATGGCGCCCTGCTGCGCCGCGATGGCAGCGCCCTGCCGGCCTGCCCCGGCACGGGTATCGCGAAACGCATCCTCGCCCTGTGGAACCGCGCCGCTCCGCATGCCCTGAGCCTTGCAGCGCCGCTTGCCTTTGGCGGCAATCTCCACTGCGGCAACCGGCTCGGCGTGCCGGCCCTGGCCGGAGGCAGCGCAGTGTTGGCACGCATCGATGGCCGCCTGCTGCTGTCCAACGCGGGCGGCAGCGAATCCCAAACGCCGCTGCTGCTGGCGGCCGGCAGCGAAGGCGCGGATCTGGCCCAGCGTGAAGAGCGGCTGCAGGGCGTAACCACCATGGTGGCGGGACGCACGCGGCTGTCCTTGTCGCTGGCAGGCGACAAGCTTGTGCTGCGCCCTCGCGGCCAGGTGGCCCTGTTCACGGAGCAGCAGGTGCGCCTGCCTGCGCAGGTGAGCTGGGAATGGCAGCGCCGTGGCATGTGGAGTGTGCCTGCAGGCGCGGCGTGGTGGCTGGTGTGCGCCTTGTGCATGCTGCTGGCGGCCGTGCATGCGCGTGCCTGGCTGCGCGGGTCCTGGCCCCACAGGCGCGGGGCATCTGCCATGCTGCCGCTGGCGGCAAGTGGCACCGCGCTGATTGCCGTCTTTGGCGTGGGTGCCCTGCTGCTGCAAAAATCCGGCGCCAGCGTGGGGGCCGGCATCTCGCTGCTGCTCTCCTGGGCCGCCCTGTGGAGTTTCTTGACCGTGGACCGCAAACCGGCGCTGGCCACTTGCGCTGCGGTGCTGCTGCTCGCAGCCGGCCTGCTGTCCCAGCTCGAACTGGGCCTGGGCGCGATGGAAGCATCGTGGCTGCGCCATTTCCAGAAGACCGTCGCCCTGCTGGCGATCGGCCTTGGCATGGGTGCCTGGCTTCGGCTCCGGCTTGCAGGCGCCGCCACACAGCCATCGCAAACAAGCCTTGAGTGGATCCTGGCCGCCCTGGCGGCAGCGGCCATCGGCGCGCTGGCCCTGCAGGTCATGTTCGGCAACGAGACGGGCGTGTTCGACCTGCAGCCGGTGGAATTTGCCAAGCTGGCGCTCGCTGCCCTGACCGCCCACTGCATTGCCATTGGCCTGGGCTGGCACCAGGCGCTGCCGCACCCGGCCAGTGCCCTGGTGCGCTGGCTGCGGCTGGCCGCGCCGGCCCTGCTCTTTGTCGCCCTGCTCGCAGTAGCGCTGCTGCAGGTGGATGATTATTCGCCGCTCCTGCTGCTGCTGGTGTGGGGCGCGGCCATGGCGCTGGCATGGTCGCTGGCCGCGCGCCACCTCCCGGTGGCCGGCGCCCTTGCCGTGGCCGCCGCTGCCGGCATTGCCGTCATCGTGTGGATGCGCATGAGCGCAGGCGACCCGATGGACCAGGATGGCCTTTATGGTGACCGCTTCGCCGTCTGGCTGGACCCGGCCCGCCACCCGCATACCGGCCAGCAGATGCTGCTGGCCGCGCGCGCCATCGCCGATGGCGCATGGTGGGGCGCCGGCAACTGGCTCGGCATCGGCGCGCTGGGCGACAGTGCAGGCGCGGCCCTGGCCATTCCCGCGGTCCAGGACGACTTCGCGCCCGCGTTTTTCATTCACCGCCATGGTCTCATTGGCGCCCTGGCCCTGTGGATGCTGCAGGCGCTGTTCGTGGCCGGACTGCTGCAGACGGCAGGCCGCGCCTACCAGGCCAGCCTGGCGGCGCGCGACTTCCGCCAGGCCTGGCTGTGGCGCTTTCGCTGCTTTGTACTGTGCGGCGGCGCCGCCTTTGTCGCGGGCCATCTGCTGCTGTCGTGGGGGACCAACCTGGCCATCTTCCCCATCATGGGCCAGCCCATGAGCTTTCTGTCGGCCGGTGGCAGCCACCTGCTGTTTTTCATCTGCCCCCTGCTAGCGTTCCATGCGGTCAGCGCGCAATCAATCGAGGAGAATTCATCATGCCGGTCTACGTCCAACACGAGGTCCTGGGGAAAGTCAACGACGTATTCAATGCCGAAAGCATCTGGCAGGCGCCCGGGCTGGCGCTGTTCTCGCGCCGCCCGCTTTTGCGCGACCTGCTGGAGCGCTCTCCGCGCGAGTTTCGCGGGCGCGAGGCGACGCGCTGCTTTTCGCATGTGACGCTGCTGCTGGCCCAGGAGGAACTCGATGACGACCGCCACCTGACCCGCGGTGCACGCGCAAAGGAGCTGACCCAGTCGCTCGCCGCGCTGCATCAAAAAGATTTTGGTGACCTGCTGGGCGCTGACGATGTGCGTTACCACGTGGTGGGCACCGAGGCGCTTGCACCGGGCGAGGTGGAGGTCAAGTTCGGACACGCGGTGTACCTGCCCACGCCGGGCGAACGGACGCTGTACCAGGTCAGCGCGTCGCGCGACGGCGAAGCATGGCAAGCGGTATGCCCGGTGTACCTGAACCAGCGCCTGGCACTGATCGGACAGGATGCCCACAGCGCCAGCTACGAGGTTCCCGGCTGGCCCTTCGGCGCGTCCGGCGCCGTCCTGCTGGTGAACGACGGGCCAGACGCGCCGATCGAAGTGCAGGTGCGGCCCAAAGGTGCCTTTAACTGCGCACCGGGGCCGGGCGGCGTCTACACCATTGCCCGGCCGGGCGCAGTGGACGCCGACGGCACGCCCCTGCAGCTGGAGATCAAGGTCGAGCGCCTCGTGCCAAAGCCGGCGGCTGCAGCGCCGCACAGCAACGTATGGAAGGCGCGCGCCCCGGTGCCGGTGAGCGACCTGACGGCGGTACCTGTCAGCCACCGTCCGGCGGCCCAGACCGACGCCACCTTTGCCCCGCTGGCGCAGCAGCGCGTGCGCCTGGTGGCGCTGGCGTTGCCGCGTCTGTCGCGCTATCGCGACACGGGCGCCGTTGGCCTGGACATCGGGTTCGATACCGGCCTGCAGCTGGCCGGCGAAGACAGCGAACGCGCCATTACCTTCTCGGTCGATGCAGCGGACCAGCTGTGCGTTTCCATGGATGGCGTGCGCCAGGTGGTCACGGCGCCCGCCACCTTCACACCGGCTGGCCGGGGCCAGGTGGTGGTCGCGGCGGTCGTCCCCGCGATGGCGGACCGTTACTGCGCCCTGCTGCAGCTGCCGCATGCGCCCGCGGCCGCGGTCACCGGCGGGGCCCGCCTGGTGTTTGGCCGCAGCACGCCGGTGCTGTCGGCCCTGCGGGTGCTGGACTCGCCGCGCTTTCTGCAGCATGCCGACGGCGTCGGCAGCGCCAGCGCCGACCGCATCGGCCTGTCGCGCAGCGCCTTCAGCTTCGAGGCGGGGGCCGGCGGCTACCTGATCGTGCGCGCCAGCACCAGCCAGGCCCTGTACCACCTTGACGACAAGCTGCACTTCGTTGCCCGGATCGACCACGCCGAGGCCGAACAGCCCTACCTGCTGCCCTTCGGCCATCATCTGGTGGCCGGTCACTATGTACTGCGTTTCGACGCTTGAGAGGCCCATCATGCTCGACTTTCCTTACAGCGGCGTAGCGGCGTTTGCCTTCGGACTGGTCGCCACCCTGGTGCTGGCGGCATGGCTGACACCGGCGCGCTGGTGGCGTCGCCTCAATGCGGGCGCCGTCGCCATTGTCGTACTGGGGACCTGGGGCCTGGGCAGCCTGGCCCTGTGGCTGATGACCCCGGACGCCAAACAGACGCTGGTGGCAGCGGCGCCCGCTCTGCCGCCGGCGGCCGTGCCGGCACGCGGCGAAGTCAGCTTCCGTGTACACGAAGCGCTCAACCTGCGCGCGGCCAGGGGAACCGGCGCGGCGCGGATCGCAGTGGTGCCCGCCGGGAGCCTGGTGACAACCACCGGCGCGCGCGATGGCGACTGGTGGCAGGTGCGCGCCAGCGTCAATGGGCGCACCGTGGAGGGCTGGTCCAGCAGCCTGTGGTTGCGGCGGGCCGACGAAAGGCCGATGTAGCGCTCTTGCGCCCTGATCGCGTCGGACTACTCGCGCACGAAATGGGCGTAGCCATTGAGGACCCCGGATGCCACCGGCACCACGCTGAGCACCCTGCCCTGCCCGTCAATCTGGCGCAGGACGATATCCATCTCCCTGGCCGGCTTGCCCCGCAGTGCCCGCAGCCAGGTGCGCGGCGCGCGCCAGGCCGACCGCGTTGTGTGGCTGAGCACCCACACAACCTCGCCACTGTCGGGCACAAACATGTCGCTCACTTTTTCATTCGGCAGCGAGAGCAGCTTGTGAAAGCGCGGTCCTTGCGCGCCGGCGTTGTATTGCCAGATATCCTGCATCTTGCCGTAGCTGGCCGTCCACAGCAGGCGCGAGCCTCCGGGAAAGGCCATCCCCGTCACGGGCTGGGTGGTAAACAGCACGCGCCTGGCCGAGGCCGACCAGTACATGGCCGCCACGCCGGCGGGGCACTGGGGCGTCTGCACGGTCATGCTGGACGGGTCCACCACTACCTTGCCGCGCAGGTATTCCCCCATCACCATGATGTCACCCGTCCCGGTCACGGGCAGGTAACTGTTGTGACCGACGAAATAGGCCAGTTCCTGCGGCGTGGGGGCAACTTCCGGGGGGTAGGCCGATTCGTCCAGGCCACAGCGCAGCACGGCCGCCGCGTGCGCCTTGGCGATGGTCTGTGCGTCGGGCCGCTCGGCCAGGGGACGGCGCGCGCGGCGCTCGTCCTTGATGGGGGCGCGGCCGGCGTTGGCGGCATCGGCCACAGCCACCGGTTTGCCGTCGGCATAGACCTGCACTTGCTGCGCGCACGCCGCCGGCGCGCACAGCGCCATGAACCAGCCGATCATTCTGCTATCCATGTGCTGCCTCGTCCAGTTGCATGGGATTGAAAAAGATGCCGTTCTTGCACTGCGTGGGCGCTGTGCGCACAAAGCCCAGGCGGCCATACACGGCAACGGCATAGTTGGAGGCATTGACGGTAAACACGCCGCGATTGCCCCGTTCCCGCGCCTGCCGGCGGGCGTGCTCCCACAGTGCGCGCGCTACGCCCTTCCCGTGATGCACTTTGTCCACAAACATGTGGTACACATGGCTGTTGCCGCGCAGCGCGATAAAACCGGCCAGCGCCCCGTCGATCTCGGCCGCGTAATAAACAGTGCCGGCGGCCATGAATCCGCGCAGGCCGGCCTCATCGTTTTCAGCGGTGAAAAACGCGGCCGCATCGGCACTGCCTTCGTGCAGGATGAATTCCAGCGACAGCTCACGCATGAGGCTCGCTGCGGCAGGCAGGTCGGCATCGGTCATTGGTCGAATAAGCATTTAATAAAGATAACATAGGCGCACCTGATCGGTGTGCCAGTTGCGCCAGGGCGGCGCCAACCGTAGACTGGCCACCATGCCCAAAGACAGCTTGTCGCTCCCGCTCCAGGTTACCCTGACAACGCCCCTGCGCCACCGGCGGTTTCGCCAGCTGTGGCTGGCCAACCTCGTGTCCAACCTCGGCACCTGGACCCAGACCTTTGCCGCCGCCTGGCTGATTGCCACCGTGTCCAGCTCGGCGGCAACGAGCAGCCTGGTCCAGACGGCCACCTACGTCCCCGTGTTCCTGTTCGCACTGGCGGCAGGGGTGGTGGCCGACGCCGTGTACCGGCCTAAGTTCCTGTTCCTGTGCACGCTGTTCATGGCACTGTGCGCCTGCGCCATGGCGACCGTGGTCCTGGCCGGGCGCGCCTCGCCCGGGCCGGTACTGGCCCTCACCTTTTGCCTGGGCGCCGGGTCGGCCTTTATGTGGCCGGCATGGACGGCCTCCATGTCCGGCCTGGTCGAGCCGCACGAAGTCGAGTCGGCCGCCACGCTCAACAACCTGAGCTACAACGTGGCCGCCATTCTCGGCCCCGCCCTGGGCGGGGTCCTGTTTTCCCGGGTCGGGCCGGGCGCGCTGTTCATCGCCAATGCCCTGTCATTCCTTGGCCTGCTTGCCGTGTATGGCCTGTGGTGGCGGGAAGGCGGGGCACGCCCGGCACTGGGCCGCCTGATGTTTGCCGCCCGCCTGCGCGAAGGCTTCGCCACGGCGCTCGGCTGCGTGCGCTACCGCCGCATCCTGCTCAATGTATGCAGCGTGTTCTTCGCCTCCATTGCCTTTGCCGCCTTGCTGCCGGTGTTCGTCAAGCAGGTGCTGCGCATGAATTCCAGCGTCTTCGGTCTGCTGATGGGCAGCCTGGGGGTGGGCGCGGTGGCGGGCGCCCTGCTGCTGCCCACTGTACGCCGGCGCCTGGGCAAGACACGCCTGCTGGGCATGGCGCTGCTGGTGTACGGCGCCATGCTGCTGAGCCTGCCGTTCCTGCGCTCCCTGGCAGTGATGGTGCCCCTGGTCATCGCTGCCGGCATGGCATGGTCGGCCACGGTGTCAACCCTCAACGCCGCAGCCCAGCTTGCCTTTCCGGCCGCGATCCGGGCCCGCACGCTCTCCATCTATCTGTTTGTCATGGCCGGCGGCTACACGGCGGGCAGCCTGGTGTGGGGCAGGCTCGCCGACTGGGCCGGGGTGCAGGTGGCGCTGGCCGCGGCCGGGGCATGCATGGTCGCCAATGGGGTCGCGTTGCTAAGTGGAAAGCAAGAAAGCGCCATCTGATCCGTGCTTTGATTCGCGCGCCCCTGCGTTATCCTGTCAGGATTGATCATGAATCCGGCCCGCGATGACGTCTCCCATCCTCCACCAGCATTTCGCTCCCCACTTCGACATCGCGGCCTGGTCGGCGGCGGGCGCGCAGGCCGGCATCCTGACGGAGAACCAGGACAATTTCCTGTTGATCGACACGGCCGGCAGCGCGTCCTTCCTGCGCGAGCAGCGCGTGTGCGCGGCACCGGTCACCAACTGGCCGCAGGGACACATCCGTGTCGCTGTGCTCGACGGCATGGGCGGGCATGGCTTCGGGCGGGAAGCAGCACAAGCCGTGGTCCAGGGTCTGCTCGACATTCCCGCCTGCACCAGCGTTGGCGCCCTGAGCCATCATCTGGACCACTTGCATGGACGGCTGCAGGCTCAATTCGGCAAGTACACATCCCCCAGCCAGCGGCCCGGCACCACCCTGACCCTGCTGGAAATTCCCCCCGGCCAGCCGGCCCTGCTGTACCACGTGGGCGATTCACGGCTATATCAATTGCGCCCGGGAATGGCGCCCCAGCCCCTGACCATCGACCACGTTCCGGCCACGGTCCATGCCATGGATGGCGCCCTGGACGACATGGACTGGTGGCAACAAGTGCACGGGGAACACCGCTCGCAGATTGCCCAGGCGTTCATCCTGGGCCACGCTTTCGGCCATACCGGGCAGATCAACGATCCGCTGTTTGCCCTGGCACCGGGCAATTTACCGGCATTTCTGGCGCATCTGCCGGACCGGCGGGTGCTGGCGCTCGATCCGGACAGTGTCTACCTGCTGGCCTCGGACGGTTTCTGGGCCTGCCCATCGCCCCAGCTGTGGCTGGCACGCTGGCCGGCCCTGCTGGCCCGGCACGGCAGCGCCGCCGCCATGTGCCATGCCTTGTTCGAGGCGATGGAAACCGCACCCCCGCCGGATTTGCATCCCGACAATCTGACCGCCATCGTCCTGCGTCCTTTGCGTGCGCATGAGGTAACGGCGCTGCCCAGCGCGACCGGGGCGCACTGATGCACGCTGCAAAGTGCCACGAAAAAATGAAAACGCGTAAGCTTGTCGCATACGCATAGGTTACCGCCATGAATAAATGCAGCAATCCAGAACATCCCCACTGCACGCAGTGGGTCATGCCGGGCGAGGCGGCCTGTGCCGGCGGCCACGCCCAGGCGGGTCAGGAGCCATCGAGCTTTGAGCTGATCACGGCGCTGCGCCGGGCGCGCCCTGGCGTCGCCCCCAGCTACGCCCCCCCGGTGTACCCGGAGGCCAGCGCCACGCGAGCGGTGGCCGACAGCGCGCACCTGCATATCAGCGGCTTCGATCCGCGCGCCGCCGGCGGACGCCAGTCGATCAAGGTCGAACTGCGCGGCCTGCCGCCCACCTGCGAGCCGCTAGTGACCATGGAAATGCAATCGGCGCTGCTGCCCGAGGGGCGCGCGCGCCACACTTTTTCCCGCACCCTGCGTGGCGACTGGCGTCCCCTGTTCATTGAATTTTCCTCGCGCGACAAGGAACATGGCCAGTACCACATCAATGTGGAATTGACGTGCCAGAGGGATGGACGCGTCAATCACAAATGGGTATGTACGCTGGTGGTACTGGTGCCGCGTGCCGATGCTTCGCTGTCCGAGATTCACCAGACATTCCTGGCCTCGCACAAGAATGTACGCGTGATGGCCGATGACGCCTCGATTGCCCGCGTCAACGCCAGCACGTCCGGCGGGCGACTCGATATCGATGTGCATGCGCGCGACGCTTCGATTGCGCAGCTCAATCTGGACGACAAGCCGGGCAAGGTGGACATGGGTTACTCCACCATTGCCTGGGACGAGGACCTGATCGAGATCGACGTTCCCGCCCACGCCACGCCCCATCCGCACCAGAGCGCCATGGCGTGCCTGGTCAATGCGGCGCCGGACGACGGCCAGCAGCGCCAGGTGCGCCTGTTCGCCATGGCCGAATGCGTGCTTGGCCGCTTCGAACTGTACGACCCGGAAGCGGACGTGCTGCTGACCCACTTTGGTGACGATGGCCAGGACCGCGAGGGCCTGACCCGGCGCCTGTCGGGCCGCCACGCCGTGATCCGGCGTGGCGCCTGCGGCTTTGAAATCGAAGATGTCTCGCGTTATGGCTTGCTGCTGGACGGTGTCTGGCCCGGCAAGAACAAGGCTGTGCCCCTGCGGCAGGGCATGCGCATCGAACTGACGGCCAGCATCAAGGACATCGTGGTGCTGGGTGTGACCGCCATGCTGCCCAACGGCGTGATCATGCACCGCCTGGACCAGGGGGCCAGCGCCGAGAGCTTCTACTTCCTCGAGCCTGGCCGCCATCCTGGCTTCCCGCTGGCGCCCGACAGTGCACTGCAGGCAGCGGCCCTGCCGGTCCTGTTCCACCAGCGTGGCGGCTTCTGGCACCTGGACCCGGTCACCGGACGCGAAACCGCGCTGACCCCGGCCACCCAGATGGACAAGCTGTGCCAGGTACCGGCGCACACGCGCTTTGCCGCCGAAGCCTATCCGGAGTGCTGGATTACGCGCTCGCAGCGCCAGCACCCGCAGGCAGCGTCACTGGTGGCCATGTACACCGCCTGACAAAGCAAGCGGCACCTAAAAAAAATGCCCTCTAGCGAGGGCATTTCAGTTTCGTATCCAGTCGGATTACTGCACCGTCAGGATCACTTTCACGCTGTCGTCAACGGCCGACTTGTCCATGTAGCCAATCGCGCTGACATCAGCGGCAATGGCTTTCTTCACTTCCGCCGCAGTCTTGAACTCCTTTGGCGCCGTGCCCTTGCCGGTAAAAACCAGCTTGGACCAGATGGACTTGACCTGGGCCGCGTCCTTCTGCAGCACCTTGGCATAGAACTCGTTGCGAATTGCCACGCCATCTTCGTATTCCACCGGCTTGAACACGGTCGACTTCCCGAGGAAGAACTGAGCGGCCTGCTCGCTGAACATCCGCGTGGCAGGATTCTTCGGATTGACCACCACCACCAGTTCGGCCGCCATCACGGGCGCGCTGCCCATTGCGAGGCCTGCGGCCACCATCATCAGTGCAAATGTCTTTTTCATGTGGCTCTCCTTAGAATACGAAGTCGATGCCAACGGCAAAAACATTCACCGGGCCTTTGAAGCCTGGCTTCGGATTCACGAAACCGCCATGGCCATCTTCCGGCGTGATGTGGTCAAGCTGTGCCTTGAGCGCGGCCGAATCCTTGAAGTCCCAGCGTACGCCAATGGCGTGCGTATCGTTCATCGCTGCCTGGCCGGCCAGGGCCGCACCGGCTGCCAGCGGCGCCAGGGGACCGGTCGACGGCATCGACGGGAAGGTACGCGGACCATCCTGCTTGGCGCGGGCGTAGGAGTAATACGGCGTGAACTTGCCGGCGCGGTAGCCGAACATGGCGTAGTACGAGGTCGAATCGGCAGCCACGCGCGAATCGGTGCGGCGCACTGCATATTCACTCTGGATCAGGAAGTTATTGTGATCCATCGTGAAGCCGGCCGACGTAAACGTGCCTTTGACGTCGGTGATGTCCAGCTCCTGGGCCACGGAGGTAAAGCCAAAGCGGTTCAGGCTGGCCAGCAGGGTGTTGAACGTGACACTGTTATTGAGCGTGTATTTGCCGAAGGCGCGGCCCACGCGGAACGTGAACGGACCGTTTTCGACCACCAGGTGCAAGGCCGTGGCAGGCTTGAACGATACGGTGGCGTCAGCCGACACGGGCGAATCGACGTTACCCACGGCGACCTGGCCGGTCACGCTGGTGTCGCCGAAGCTTTGCTGGTACAGGAAATCAATGCCATCGAGCGCATCAAAGCTGACCTGGCGATAGACTTCAGCTGGCGGACGAATCATGGTGTTGGCATAGCCGACATTGCGGAAGTCCGAAATCATGTACACCGGCGCGCCAATACGGCCCACGCGAATGCTCAGCGAATCGGTAGCCTTGAACTTGGCAAACGCCCAGGCGACTTCGGCGCCAAAGTAACCGCGCGCGTTTTCGCGGGCCAAGCCCTGTGCGGTGAATGACAGGCTGTCATTGAATTTGGCCGTGGCCTGGATACCAAAAATGGAGTCGACGCTGGAGCGCGGGGATGTGCCGGCGCCCTTGAGCTGTTGTGGACGCGCGTATTCGGCGTCGTTATTGTCGCTCACGGTGACAGCGGCGGTACCGAAACCGCTGACGGTAACTGTTGGACCGTCCGCCGCATGCGAGGTCAGGGCAAAGCCGGCGATCATTGCAGTTACCAGGGTAGAGCGTAGTGGGTGCTTCATTGTTTCTCCTCGATGTATTCAAACGTGCTGCAGGGAGAAGTGTGGGCCTACGGCAACTTTTTAGATAGGAAAACCCGTGATAACCAGCGATTTTGTTGTGACAAGGAAACAGAAGCGGGCGTTGCCACGTGATGGCGTGGTGGATTGTGCAAGCTTGCACATGTCGACTTGTTATGAGCTTGCTAAACTGAAAATAAAGGGAATGCATGGACAGGCGAGCTGAAGTGAAAGCGCGGGCTGCCCGGAGGCCGGGCCGCTACCTCGGCGCGTCGGTAAACGGAGAGTGATCAGTAAAACGCCAGCAATAGGCACAGGTGGACTACGCCCGCCACGGATGGGCGCCCGCGAGAAGGCCGACGCCGGCGCAAAGTGGTCCCTCCCATTCCGAACACAAGGAGACTATGGCCGCTGAGTTTTAAGAAAGACAAACGCAGCACAACACCGAAGCCATCCAAGCTTGGAAGTCAGTGACAACAGACCGGCGTGGCAGGAACGCACGCATTAAAGAGCGCACATGACAAACTCCGCACGTGGCAAAGTCCGACATGGTAAAAAACGCGCGGGGTCAAGAAGCCTCGTGCAACAGGGATATGCCGACAGCTCCGACGGAATTGTCGGCCGGGCCTGCCCTTGGCGGCCATGTAACGCCCGCTAATAAGGCAGCAAGACAAGAAAGATGAGCGCCGCTCCCGTCAGCAATATGGCTTGCAAACCAAAAACAAGTGCCGGAATACGCAGTTCTGGGGGGACATGCATGATCACTCCTCGCATTGTGGCAGGACACATCACTTAGTCTTCTAATCGGTCACGAAGTTCCCACTACAGGAGATTGCGCGCCACCCGGAAGCCGACAATATCATTGCTGAGATTAGCCGCGAACCCATTGCGCAGGGCCGAACGCAGGTAGCGCGGGTTGTAGAGCCACGAGCCACCGCGCAGGATGCGCCTGCCCTGGTCACCGCCCTGCTCCCATGCCGACCCGTCGCCTGGGGCAGCTACATAATTATCGTGCACGACGTCCTGCACCCACTCCCACACGTTGCCGTGCATGTCGTACAAGCCCCATGGATTGGGCGCAAATTCGCCTGCCGGCGTCGTGCCCTTGCGGTAGACGCCTTTTGGACTGCCGTTGTAACTGTAATTGCCGTCGTAATTGGCAAGGCCGGGATTGATCTCGTCGCCAAAGCTGAAGGCCGTCCTGGTACCTGCGCGGCACGCATACTCCCACTCGGCTTCGCTGGGCAGGCGATAGCGCTGACCGGTCTGTTCACTGAGCCAGTCTACATACCGCTGCGCGTCGTGCCAGGTCACACCCACTACCGGATGCAGGTCGGTCTGGCGAAACCCGGGCGCCGCCCAATTCACTTCCCCCTCGCCGCGCCAGCCGGTTGCCAGCACGAATTCGCGCCACTGGCCTACCGTGACGGGAAAGCGCCCCATGGCCACCGGGCGCTCAATGCCTACCCAGTGCTGCGGTACCTCGCGCTCGAGCCAGGACTGCTGGGCCCCGGCTTCCAGCGCCTTCTTGCGTTCATGCTCGGGCGATCCCATCTGGAAGCGGCCGGTGGGAATCAGGACCAGTTCCGGCCCGCTGCCCGAGCCGTCGCGGAAGCGGTCGCGCAGCACGCCCTCGGTATCGGCCACCGGACTGCTTGACGTGGGCAGCAGCGCCTCAAGTTCCGCGACATTGCGCGCCGCCAGTTCCAGGCGCGCGCGTTCCTGTTCGCTGCGATAGGCCGCCGCGGCGCGCGCCTGCATCGCCTTTTTGTTCCGCTCCTCCTTGTCGAGCCGAGCCTTTTCCGCATCCTGCTCGCGCCGCAGCAGCAGCTGGCGGCGCAGCGCCTCCTTGCGTTCCAGCCTGGCCTGCTCGGCCACCACGCGTTCGGCTGCTTCCTGCTCGCGGCGCTGCCTCTCGCGTGCCAGTTGCGCCGCCGCCAGTGCCTCCGACTCGGCCTTGCGGCGTGCAGCCAGCTGCGCCATGCGCTGCTGCTCCTGGGCCCGCGCGGCTGCCTGCTGCGCAGCCAGTTCCGTGGCCGACGGCTCGCGGGCGCTGCGCAATGCCTCCAGCAAGGCTGCGACCGATGCCGGCCGCGCCTGCGCATCCCACGCGAAACCGCCCTGCAGCACCTGCCACTGGCGCGCTGTCAATGCCTCCGGCCGGGGCGGCTCATGGCGTTCGCTGCGCAAGCCGTCAAATGGCATGCGGCCCTCCACCATCTGATAAATCATGACGGCGACCGCATACACATCGAGCGCGCGGCCGGGCTGCCGCTGCAGCGTGCCCGCCTCCGGCGCACGGTAACCGGCGGTGCCGGAATTGGCCGGCGCCTCCAGGCCAATGCTGCTGGCACTGCTGCGCGCACGCGCGGCAATGCCAAAATCGAGCAGCTTGATATCGCCCTTGAGGGTGACGAACACATTGCCCGGTTTGATATCGCGGTGGACCAGCCCGTGCCTGCTCCAGGCATAGTCGAGTGCAGCGGCCACCGGCTCCAGCAGCGCCTGGACCCGTTCGAGCGTGAGCGGGCCTTCCCGCGCCAGCAGACTATCGAGGTCCTCGCCTTCCAGGCATTCCATGATGATGAAGTAGCTGGCCGTGGCCGGGTCCTGGGCCCACTCGTACACGCGCACGATGTGTTCATGCGCCAGGCGCCGCGCCTGGGTGGCCTCTTCCACCAGCAGCTTGGCATGGGTGGCGCTGATTGTCAGCTGCGGCGGCAGGACCTTGAGTGCCACCAGTGCACTGTGGCCCAGCTCCGCGTGGGTGGCCAGGTCGGTGGCCTGCCATACCTGTCCCATGCCGCCGTGGGCGAGCAGACGTTCAAGCCGGTAGCGCCGGTTTTGCGGACCAACCTCCTGTCCCGCCATGAGGCCGATCTCGGTGCCCTGGCGAGGCGCGGCGACTTCACCGGCCGGCGTGGCAGCGGCGACGGGGGGCGCGTACTCCGCATCCAGGATGGCGTTCTTGCGGCTGTCGAATTCGTGCTGGCTAAGCAGCCCGTCCTCGAACAAGGCGCGCAGTGTACGAAGCTTGTCGCGTGCCGTTTGCATCTGTCCGTTCAGAGCGCAATCGCCGCGCCGCACTGGGCGCAGAACCGGTCGTTGGGTCCGGCCACATGGCCGTTGGGGCAGCTGCGCGCAGGCGGCCGGGTGCCTGCCTGCGCGCCCTGGGCCACGCCAATGCCCAGCTCCGACTGGCTTTTGAGCGCCGCCTTGTTGACATCGTTCTGCGTGCCTAGCAGTTCCAGCTGGTGGCGGCGGTCCTTGTCCATTTCGGCGTCGCGCCTGGCCTGCTCGTGCTCCACCTGCGCGCGCGCTTCCTGGAATGCGTGGGCAGGGGTGACACTGTTGGTGGCGGCCACCACGCCCGACAGCGCGGCCAATTGCTCGGCACTCATGCCGGCGTGGACCTGGGTTTTCATGTAGTCCGCCAGCACCGCCGCATTCGGGCCCGAGGCCAGCGCCACCTTGGCCGTGTCGCTCATGGCGCCAATCGACTCGGCACGCGCAATCTCCACCCGCGCCACCTCAAGCTCGTGCGCCATGCGCGCGAAATGCTCGTCGCGCGCATGATCGAGACGGCGCAGCTCCTGCTGCCACGCGGCCTCCTGCTCCTGCTGGCGCAGCTTGTGGCGGCGCTCCTCGGCATCAAGTTCGATCTGGCGCGACTGGCGCGTGTGAATGCCGTCGGCTTCGATCGTGCGCAGCAGCTTTTCGTGCTGAGCGATTGACTCCGCCTGGGCGCCGCTGCGCCGCATGTCATCAATTTTCTGGGTGACTTCCTCGACGGCAGCCCGGCCGCTGGCGTCCTTGAGCGCATCTTCGCGCATCAATTCACGCTGGCGGTCCAGCGCCAGCTGCTCTTCCCATTCGGCGATCCGCTCAAGCTCGCGCTTGCGGGCCAGGTTGGCCAGGGCCAGACCCTGCCAGCGTGCAGTATGCTCCTCGCGCTCGATGTCGTCCTCGCGCGCCTGGGCCGCCTTCTGCTTCTCGTGCAGGCGTGCCAGCTCCGCGCGCTTGCGCGCCTCGTCTTCGACGCTGAGCGCCTGCGTGATCTTGTTGGCGATCTGCTGCTGCAGCAGCTGGTGCGAAAAGCGCTGCTGCGCCAGCGCTCGCGCTTCGTTGGCATTGCGCTGCGCCAGTTCAAGCTCGGTACGCATGTGGATCTGGGCCAGGTGACGCAAATGCGCCCACTGCGCCGATTCATCCTGGCGCGCCGCCCCCTTCTTGGCCAGTTCGTGTTCCAGCTCCGCCACCACTTCGCCGGCACCGCGGTCGATCGCCTGCTGGCGGTTTTTGGAGTCGGCAATGCGGCCATACAACTCGATTTCGCGCGCCCGGATGGCGTGCATGCGTTCCTGCTGCTGCAGCGTCATTTCCGCGCGCTCGACACCTTGCTCATTGTGCATCTCCGCACGGCGATGGCGCACGCGCGCTTCCTGCTCCTCGCGCCAGATGTCCTGCCATTCTTCTTCGTTGTACAGCTGGTCGAGTTGCTTGGCATGTTCGAGCTGCACGTGACGCTCGTCCGCCACCAGATACAGGCTGCCGACGCGGGCGCGGTTGGCGTCAAATTTATCGTGCTGCAGCACCAGCGTCTCGACCTGTACCACCGCCAAGCCGTATTGCGCCAGCCGCATCTTGAGCGAACCTTGCAGGCGCTCGTCGAGCTGGGGCCGCAGGTCGCGGTTGCGCGCCATGTCGCGGATCGGCTGGGACGCGATAAACTCGGCGGCCAGCTGGCGCACCGAAGGCGAGAGCAGTTCGCGCAGGTGCTCGCTGGTGACAGTGCCGGGCATGGTCATGAAGTGGCGCGCAAAGGCACTGACCTGGTCCACCTTGACGCTGACGGTAAAGCGCGCCGACACTTTGAGATGCTCGGCCGTCTCCAGATCATCGAATGCGAAAGGCACCGCAATGGCGGAACTGCGGGTGATCAGGATTTCGGCGTGCTGGTCGCGCAGCAGATGATTCAGGCGCGTGAAGAAGCCTTCAATTTCGTATTCCCCCTGCGGCACTTCGGTTGCCTTGTCCCCTTGCAGGATGTAGGCCCTGGTGGTGGCGGGCACGCGCAACGTCTTGACGAACAGACCTGACAGTTCGCGCACGCCGAAGAAGACCGCCAGCTCATTGTCGGCAGGGATCCAGCGATTGTCACGGAAAATAGGTTCGCTGCGGGCCGCGCCAAGGGTCAGGCCGCACTGGGCGCAATAGCCCGAATCGCCGGCATTTTTATGCTCACAGCGCGGGCACTTGACGCCGCCAAATCCAAACATCTGGAACATACTGAACTCCTGTTAATCAATCAGCACTGCCATATGCCGCCACTCTGCTTTGATTCTAGCAGGGACGGCCCCTCTTCCGATGCACACGCCGGCGCGCGGGCCTAAATGATGCCAATCCGGTCGATCCACGCAACGCTGGCGCCCTTTGCCCGCAGCGCAGCGGCGAACTGCGCACCGGCGCCCTCTTCCCAGGCCAGCGGCAACAGCACCCGGTCGCCCGCCACCGCCTCGCGCAGGATCAGCGCGCACTTCGCGGCCCGTTCTTCCACCGCTTCCACCAAGCCAGCATGCCAGGCGCTGGAACAGCCGCTGGCGATGACGCGCGCGCGCGGCACGAATTCGCGTCCACGCGCCAGGCGATCTGCCATCACCAGTGCCAGCTCAAACGAATTGCCAGTAAAACGCGGCTGGGCGAACCGCACGACAGTGCGCCAACGTCCCACGCCACGGCCATCAAAGTGCCGCGCGCCAGCCAGGACGCGCCGCACCGACTGCAGCGTCACCGCATCAAGCCCGGGCACGGCAATGCTGTCTTCCTCCTCGCCGCCGGCCTGCTCCACTGGATACACGCTGACCTCCACAAAAGTCAGGCTGTCGTTGGCGCCGCCGCTGTGCAGCGGAAACCAGGCGCGGGCCGCGGCCACGCTGGCACCATGATCCGGCTGGCCAGTCAGTGCACCGAGAAATTGCAGGCCCCCGGCGCCGCCGGCAATGGCCCCCTGTGGTGCGAAGTCATGGCCATCCACCCGTCCCAGCTGCCACTGCGCAGACCAGCCGTTGGCATGCACCGGGGCGGGACTGTCCCACACGCCGCGCAGGCGGCGGTCGGCCAGTACAGCTGCCAGCTCCCAGTCGCGTTCACCGGATGCAGGAACCGGATCGATGCTGATCACGACCTGGTCCCGGCTGTCCAGGCGCGGCTCGGTATGGCGCGCCAGGCGCACCACGCGCTGCATGTGCGCGGCCAGCGCGGCGTCGGGGACGGCGCATTTCACGTCAGCGCGCCCAGCGCGCGGGCGGCGCGTGGCAGTGACGGTGGCCACGCGCCCGTCGCCCAGCGTGGTAAGGCATTGCGCCGTGTCTGGGCGGCTCATGGCGTGGCGCGCCGGGTGGCGCAGTGAAGTTCCAGATTGGCCGCGATGCGGTCCGCGTCGTCCAACAGCGCCGCAGGAGAATGCGCCAGTCGCGCCAGCAGCGACCAGGCCTCGTCCAGCGCCAGCGCCGCCTCTTCGCTGGCCTGGGCACGGATTGCCTGGCCGGCGGCATCGAGCTTGCGGCCAGGCCCCACCAGGCCGAGCGCCGGCATGGTATTGATTGTCAGCGCCACATGGTCCAGCCGCTGCAGCAGCAGCTGTTGGCGCTGGAAGTGCCCCTGGCCCTCGGGCAGCGGGAGCTGGCGCAGCGCGCTAGCCAGTGCTGGCAGCTCCAGGAACAGGCGGCGCAGCGCCAGTGCATCGGCCGCCGCAGGCGCCCTGGCCACCCTGTCCGCACCTGGCGCCGGCAGTACGGCCGGTGTTGACGCGCTCTCGCGCAGGAGCCGTGCGTAGTCGACCTTCTCGCCCAGGTCCACGGGAATGCAGTCGTCGACCGTGATCCCGAAGCGCTGGTACAGGAGCCGATTGAGGCCAGCGCGAAAAGCGTCCCATTCCTCCGGCGTGGTGCATGGCGGCAGTTCCAGGTTGCCCTGCGCCAGTTCGCGCTGCACTGCCGTGCCGATCAGGGCAGCGAAATCGTCCTTTGTGACGCGCTCGCCCCCCTCGCTGACCAGATACAAATCAAAACGCTGCTGTGCCACGCGCGGATCGGGCGCATCGATGACGAAGGAAAGCTGCAGGCCCAGTTCAGGGGAGGCGGCAAACGGCGCAAACTCGGTGGTGTAGGGGCCCGGATGAAAACACCACGCCTCACCTGCGGGAAAGCGAGCGCCAGGCGCGATGCGCGACAAAGTGCCCTCGGCATCGCAGCTGACGCCCATGCACGAAGCGGGCACGATGGCGCCCTGCGCCATGCGCAGTGCAAGCGTATCCATTCCCAGCGCGCCGCCATGGCGGGTGGCGGGGACAGGAGCGCGCTTGAACAAGCCAAACATTCAGCGCACCGGTTCGACGGAAAAGCCAGCGCCGTGCTGATGGAAATGCAGCGCCGGCTCGGTGTCGAATGGCCAGCCGGCCTCGCACTCGCCATCGGCGTCGAGCTGCCCCTCCAGGACCACGTTGCCGGCATCATCGTTTACCCGCACGGCGCCACCGCGCAGCAGCTCACGCGCGAACGGCGCGCCCGCGTCGAGCGCCACGATGACGCGCCAGGACTGCTGATCGGGTACAAAATGCAGCGTCCACATGCCGTCATCGGTGGCGATGGCATCCAGCGGCGTGTTCCCGGCCGCGACCCGCAGCATGCCCCGGCTGCCCTGCCACGATGCGGCGCGCTGCTGCGAGAGCGTGCGCAGGCGCCGCAGCGTCAGGGGGGAGGCTTGAAGGGCGGCGCGTTCACCGGCCGTCAGGTGGCGCGTGCCGTCCAGCGCCGCGCGCAGCACATCGTCTGCCAGCACCAGCCGGTCCTTGTCCACCCGGCGTCCGAGCAGGAGCCGCTGCTGCAATCTGTAATCGGTTTGCTCTGTCATCGCTCGTTTTCCTTTTGTGGTACCGCAGCCTGTAGCCGCGCGATCGCCGCGTCGCGCCGTTTGCGCAGGGTTGGCAGTGACACCCCGTCCAGCACCGCCAGCTGCGCCATGGTTGGCAGTTCGCCGGTGGCCGGATCGCGCCAGTCGGCCGGATAGGTCTCGTCGGCCGGCCCCAGCATCTTCAGGTACACCGCCAGGCGCACCGCCATCGATTCGGCGGCCAGCAGCCTGCCGCTCCAGCTGTCGACCTGCTGCGCTGCCCGCGCCAACTGCATGAAGCGGGGGGGCAGTGAAAGGCTGGTGGCGGCAAAGCGCTCGGCATCGCTGCCATCGTCCGGTGCAGGGTCGGGCGCGACGTCTTCCGGCTCCTCCGGCGGATCAGCGGCGACCAGCCGGTCAGGCTCTTCGTTGGCTGGCGCGTCCAGCACCCGCCACAGGTCTTCCATCCACTGACCTGCCTCGCTGGCATCGGACAGCCATTCCTGGTCGCGATTGGACGACAATTCCTCATAGTCCCCAATCTCCGCCATCATTTCAGCAATGCGCTCGGGATTGTCCTTGAGGGCGGCGAATCGCTTGGAGCGCGTGTGCAGTGGGCCGGGACCTGCGCCGAAGTGTTCCAGCGACCCGCTCCAGCCCATCACCCACTCCGGTTTGCACAAGGCGATGGATTTCATCTGGCGCGCCTCGATCGGCATCGCATTGACCTCGCGTCCGAGTATCGCACCGACCTGCTCACGGTGAGCCTCCCAGTCGCCAAAAAGCCGCGCGATGTCGCTGTAGGCCGTATCGAGCATGCGATAGCCATACATCCGGTTAGGGCTGCAAGGGCGGCCGCAGGCAACCTGGTAGTTATCCGAATCCACCTTGTCGCGCAGGACCGCAAACATGTCATTGACCTTCTTGCGCAAGATGGCGTCGCCCCCGGGGGCGTGCCAGAACGGGCCGAGGCGCGCATGTTCGCCGGCCACTGCGGCGCGAAATGCGCTCCAGTCGGGGCGCCGGGCCTGCAGCTCGAAGAGCAGGCTGAGGGCGAGCTCGGACACGCTCTCGCCATAACTATTACCGGCCGCCTGGGCGCGGGAAGACCGTGCGCCGGCGTGCAGCGTCTCGCTCACCAGATCGGTATAGAGCGCCAACTGGTCGGCTTCCTGGTCCGGGTCCAGCAGCAGTGCCGGATCGGAACGGGCGAACGCATCCAAAAAGGCGCGTCCCAAAAGCTTGCGCACTTCTTCCCATCCGTGTTCCTGGTACCGGGTTCCCGGCAGGCGCATACAGTCCTCGACGTTGTGTTTCTGCCTAAAATAATGCCACACAACACAAATTTCCAAGGCGCGCTTGAACACCGTAAACGGCCCCTACTTCCACCGATGCCCCAATATTCCGGCTGTCAATTTCCTCCCGCCAGGGTCAGACCACTTAAACGTCGAATTTGCAACAGTCGGCTCAGCCAACGCGGCGATTCTCCGAATAACATTCGGGCCCCGGTTTAAGCCTGGAAGAAAATTTTGATTGACCACGATCTTGCATGGTCATAACGGATGTGGTCAGACCACGCAGGGTGATCACGATTCGATCTGATCAACAATTTCCTACAACCAGGGTCAGACCACTTTTCCTTGGCTTGTGCAACGATGGATTCGGCTGAAAGGTGTCGAAATCGAATGAAGAGCAAAAAAACTGGCTGACCGCCAAACACAATTCTGATTTTGCGAAATGTTGCCCGACAGGCCCTCTAGTGGTCTGACCACTCGATGGGCGTTGTTGCAACACGCGTTCGCGCCCACGCTCCGCTGATCGTCAACCAGACCTGCTCACTCAATACGTTCAATCGCCAGCGTGGCATAAGGACTCTGGGGAACATTGCCGTAGAGCGTGGCCAGCACGTTCCAGAACAGCGGCGAGATCGCCACCTCGCCGTCGAAACCGTCGAAGTGGTGTGCAAGGCCCAAGGCGTGGCCGAGCTCATGTATCACTGTCTCTTCCGTGATGAAGCAATCACACGGTTCCGCTCCATGGCTGTCATGACCGATATTGATAATCGCAGCCTCGATCAGACCATCCTCGTTCGAAGCAATCGGCTCGCCCTGTTGGATCCCGACCGATACGTTAGCCGCCCTATCTTGATACCGCTCCCCCTTGCCCGGAAGCGTGGCCGTGCCGAAGTTGACCCAGATCGGACTCGCACTCGCAGCCCCGCCCGCGCTCGCGTCGAGCTGCAGGCGACCGGCGCCCATTTTCCCGTTCAGCGTGTTGATCGCGTCCCGCACCGTCTGCGCGCAGCTTTCCCACCTGGGGTCACTGGGGTGCCGGACCCAGATCCGGACCGTGTTGCCGGCCCAGCGAGACGTGGTGGCCGCACCGGCGGCGGCCTTCACGTTGCTTGATTCAAGCTCTCTTCGGATATCCTCATCCGTGTGGCACCAGGCGATCGTCGTCATCTACTCGTATATGAAAGCGCAAAGCAGCATGGTAGCCGCGCCCCCATCCCCCGTCCATCGCGAAATCGCGGCGGCGATTCATTGGCGCCGCGACCCGCTCATCCCCGCTAACACCGATGCCACCACCGGCGCCGCGTGTTCCCCGCCCGTTCCCTCGGAATGGCTCACAAATGCAGCCAGCGCCAGGCGCCGCTTTTCGCCCGGGATGGTGTCCGGCTCGAGCCAGGCGGTAAACCAGACTGTCGCCAATTCACGCTGACGCCCGTCGTCCATGGTCACAATGGCCGGCGATGTCCCGGTTTTGCCCGACAAACCGCGCTTCACCTGCGCCAGGGCAGGCGCCTTGAACGCGGCGGCAGCCGTGCCGTCATCCACCACGCCTTTCATGCCGGCCCGGATCCGGTCCAGCCGCACGCCCAGTTCCGCCCCTGATGCTGCCTGCGCCTCATCGCCGTCAAGGTCGAGCAGCAGGCGTGGCGCAATCACCCTGCCCTCGCCAATGGCACCGGCCACCATTGCCATGTGCAGCGGCGTGGCCTGCATGCGCAATCCTATGGCCATCTGGCGCAGCTCATGGCGCGTGCGGACCGGGTCGATGCGCGCCCGGCCAGGCTGCAGCGCGTCCCACTGCTGCCAGCGAAAGCCTTCTGGCAGCAGCCCGCCGTCAAGGCGCAACTGCCGCTCGAATCCCAGCCGATGCGCCATCGCCACCACCGGCCGCACGCCGTCAAGCGCGCCCGGTTCCAGCGCCCGCAGATCAGGGGCGCCGCCTTCGGCCTGGCCCAGAAGTGTGCGGTCCGACATTTCACCCAACCACGCGAACCAGGTATTGAGGCTGTGGACCAGCGCCTCGGACAAGCCAAGCCGCCCATCGCGCGCCCTGTGGTCCAGGTGTCCATCCCGGTAGTTGGTGATCCTGGCCTGGCGCGGTGCCACGGGATAGGTCGCCGCAGCCGTCTGGAAGTCGAACCCCTTGCGACTGGCCACCCGATTGAGTGCCGGCAGCGCCATCCCTTCCAGAAGAGAGGCCATCTGCTGATCCTCGCGGGCCGCCAGCTCGAGACCGAGCGCAGTGACGATCTTGAAGGTCGAACCCGGGCTGCGATGCACGCCTCCATCGTGCTGAAGGGCCGGAAGGCGCAAGGGACTACGATCGGGATTGGCACGGTCGAAGTCGCGCACTTCGTCCCAGTTGCCGGCGGTGACATCAGCGCCACCGCTGCCGGCGGCAGCGAGGATGTCGCCGCTGCCGGTATCGATAATCACCATGCCGGCGCGGCGCCCGTCCGGAATGGCACGCCCTGCGCTGCAGGCGACGCCGTCCCACTGGCCGCGCCGCATGCCGATGCAATCGAGGGCCTGTTGTGCCGCCTGCTGCATGGGCAGGTCCAGTGTCAGCCTCGCTTCGTGCGGCTTGCCGTTAAAGGCCGGCAGTCGCGCGAGCATGCCCGCCACACTGCTGGTGTGCTCCGCGCGCAGACCCAGGAGCGGTGCCAGGCCCGCCCTGGACGCAGCTGGCGTGGGACTGCCAGCGCGCCACATCAGGGTACCGTGTCGGTCACGCAGCACCACCCCCGCCGGTTCGGCAGCCCGCGCCACTGCGCTGGTGGCGTTCAGAGTCCGCCACCCGAGCTGTCCCCCGGCCACATGAAGATGGCGGTATTGATCGGCAGCGCCACCGGCCAGCGCCCCCATCGCCAGGGGCGCGACCGTCAGTGTGACACTGCGCCGCCCGCGTGCCACGTCCACGCTCACCTGCTGCACCGAGTCCGGCGAACGGCACGCACGTCCCGTGCAAGCCGCGCGCGGAGCCTGTGCGAGGCGGCCGCCATCGACCCGCAGCACGCGGCCCACGAGCAGCATGTCCAGACGCTGTCCCCCGCGTTCCGGCAAATGCACGGTGAGCTGCGCATCGCCATGTGCATCCCCTGGCCAAGCCGCGGCACGCTGCCATGCGGACCACCCTTGCGGCACCTGCGCAAACAGCCGCGCCGCCGCCAGGGGAAGCTGTTCGGCAGTGGGCACCGGTACGCCGCCCACGCTTGCCTGCCAGCGCGCTGCCGCAAAGCCCGGGCGCACCCGCCACGCCAGCAAACGCCGCTCGTTATTGAAAATGCGGACTTGCTCGCGCACATAAGCACCGTCCGCCATCCTGTAAAGACGCTTGAACAGCCGCGCGGCGTCGTCGTTCTCGGCCAGAACGGGCCAACCGTGCAATGCACTGGCGTGGGCGCGCTCGGGCGCCCGCTGCCAGGCCCCCAGGTCGCGCGGCGCCACCTCCACCAAGCCGCTCGAACCGAGGCGAACCAGGCCATGCTCGTGCAGCTGCCGGAACATGGCCTGGTCTTCAAGGCTGGCGCGAGCGGCGAGCGGGACCTGGTGAGCGCCCGCTGGCAGCGAAGTGGCAACCGGCCGCCCGTGCCTGGGCAGTCCGAAAACCTGAGCACGTGGCGATGGCTCGTCCGTTTTCCGAAACGCCTGCACCAACAATTCCCCGCTTGAGGGGCAGTCGCGGCTGGCCCGGCGCTGCACCCGTAGGGCGCCTTCACTTGCGATCAGCCAGCCTTCATTGTTCAAACCTGGACCAGGTCCATCACTGACCCAACGCGCGTTTGCCGGCTCCCAACGGACTGTGAGCGGTGCATCGCCACTCGCCTTGCCGGAAATTTCCAATTGCGGCAGGCCAGCATTCGCCGAGGAAAGTACGGCATTTCGCATTGGCAGCTTTTTCTCTGCCAGGGCGCGCAATGTTTCCCAAGAGTATCCAATCCGCACCGGAACAAGTTCTCCGGCGCCGCCGCGCTGCTCGCACAAGTCGATGCGCACCGGTTCTGCCCCATGCATGCCCGTCACCATGACCAATTCTGCGTCCGCATGAGAAACGATGTGCGCGCCGGGCTCGCGCGGCACATCGATGACGACGCCCGGCACCACCGGCTGCAGTATGTCCAGTGCGACCGCTGTCGTGGTTTCCGCGGCGTCGTTCGACGGCCCCACCGCCGCGCTTAGGTGGCGTGCATGACCTGCCAGCAGCAGCGCACCAGCCAGCGCCGCTGCGCTCGCGGCCAGTCCCGCCCAGGGAATGGGAATGGCGGGGAGGCGCCGGCCAGCGCGGATATTACGCGCGCGCCGCCACCGCGTGCGGCGCGCGTTCAGCGCCGCCACTGCCCTGCCCACCCAGTTTTCCATGCGTCCCCCTGCTTGCCGCTGCCCGGTGCAGCCTGCACAGCCTTAGCGGAGGGCCGCGCAAAAGCGGCGCAGCCCCGGCACCGTCGATGCCCTGGCCTGCGCGAATTTCTCGCTTCGTCTGCCTTATAGCGAAAGACGGGCGCGCTATGGCAGGGCAGACTCGAGCCTGGTGGCGACCGCTCTGTTAGATGCCTCGCTTACAAATTCGTTTTACCTGTTTCATTTGTAAGCACTTGCGTCCATTCCCCTGTGACGGCCCTTCAGTTGCTATATTGAGTCATACGCCTTTAAGGGAGAATCGATATGAAACGCAGCCTTACACTAGCAGCAGCACTGACCCTCGGCGCGGCCGCCTTCATGCCGTTGCCGTCGCTGGCCCAAACTGGCGTTGGCATCACCATCAATTCGGCGCCACCGACCCCACGCTACGAAAGTATTCCAGCACCGCGCGCGGGCTATGTATGGGCGCCGGGCTACTGGAACTGGAACGGCAATCGCCACGTATGGGTCGCAGGGCATTGGGAAGTAGCGCGCCGTGGTTATGAATACCAGCGTTCCGAATGGGTGCGTGACAATGACCGCTGGCGCCTGGACCGGGGCGGGTGGTACCAGGTGCCGGACCGGGACGATGACAGCGTCGGCATCGCACCGCCACGGCCGCGCTACGAGCGTGTGCCCCGGGCGCGTCCCGGCTACGTCTGGGTGCCGGGTTACTGGAACTGGCGCGCCAATCGCCACGAGTGGATTCGCGGCAGCTGGAAGCGTGAACGTCCAGGCTACATGTATGAGGCACCGCGCTGGGTGGAGAACAACGGCCGCTGGCATCTGGAAGAAGGCAGCTGGGTGCGCATGCGTGACCGCGACCGCGACGGCATACCCGACCGGCTGGAACGCCGGGACCTGGACCGGGACGGCGTGCCGGACATGCGTGACCGCGACCGCGATAACGACGGCATCAGAAACCGCAGCGATGCTGACCGCGATGGCGACGGCGTGCGCAACGAGAACGACCGCTATCCTGACGATTCGCGACGCGATTAATCCGGCCGTGCAAGGCAAAGGCGTCACCGCGGTCCGGGTGGCGCTTTTTTTTCGGGTATGCTTTTGCCATGATCGACCCCACCGACCTCTGTTTACTCGCTTTCAAGGCCGAACGCGCGGCCAGCCGCAAGCTCGCCCGGCAAACCGGCATGAGCATGGAAGACGCGTTGCGGGTTACGCTCGACAAGGTCGCAGCACCGTGCGGCATCGATTCACTGTTGGCGACGCGCCGCGCAACGCAAGCACGCGAGCAGCAGCGCCTGAAGGAACGGCAGGACCGCCTGGCCCTTGCGCGCCTGTCACGCTCCTCGCGCCACCACGACACGACCAGCACTTGGCAAGGCTGGTTTGACGGCTCCGCCCACCCCAACCCCGGCCGCTGCGCGATAGGGGCGCTGCTTGTGGGACCGGCCGGCGAACGGATGGAAATCTCGCAAGCGGCAGGCCATGGCAATAGCAGCGAAGCGGAGTACCGGGCCCTGGTGGTCGTGCTGGAGGCTGCTGTGGCGGCCGGTGCGCATAACCTGGCCTTGTATGGCGACAGCCGGGTTGTCATCGACGATGTGAACGGCACTGACGCCAGCGCGGCGCCGTCGCTGCGCGCGCTGCGCCTTGCGGCACGCGACCTGATTGGCCGGATCGACGGCGCCACAGTGCGCTGGCTGCCGCGCCACAAGAACACCGAAGCCGACGCCTTGTCGCAACGAGGCATGGCCGAATGGGTGGGCGCCGCATGCACCGGTGCGTGATGCGTTAAGATAGCCGTCCGTCTACCCTGCCCCATCGGGCCGTACACCATGAGCAGCGTTCCCGCCGCAGCGCCGGCGCAAGCCGGCAATCTCAACTTCGTCCTGGTTTGCATTTTCCTGGACATGCTGGGCGTCGGCCTGATCGTGCCTGTCATGCCCGTGCTGGTGGGCGCATATGTATCCTCGCGCGATGAACAGGCATTATGGTTCGGGATCATCGCGGCCGTGTTTGGGCTGCTGCAGTTCATCTTCATGCCAATGCTCGGTGCCATCAGCGACCGCGTGGGACGGCGTCCCGTGCTGCTCTACTCCATGGCAGGCATGTTCCTCAACTTCGCCATGACGGCATGGGCTCCCAGCCTTGTCTTTATTATTCTCGCGCGCGCCATCGGCGGCATATCCTCGGCCAGCATGTCCGTGGCCTCCGCCTACGCGGCCGACATCTCCACCCAGGAAAACCGCTCAAAGACCTTTGGCAAGGTCGGCGCTGCATTTGGCCTGGGCTTTATCTGCGGCCCCATGCTCGGTGGCCTGCTGGGTGAACAAGACCTCAAGCTGCCGTTCATCGTCGCCGCCGTCCTGTCTGCCATTAATCTCGTTTATGGCTGGCTGTACGTGCCGGAATCACTGCCGGCCGCGCGCCGCCAGCCCTTTGCATTTGTGCGCATCAATCCTTTCGCAGCGCTGATCCGCCTGGCCCAGCGTGCCGAGATCAGGCCCCTGGTCATCGTGTTCACGCTGGCCACGCTGGCCCAGGTAATGCTGCAGACGACCTGGGTGCTGTATACAACCTTCCGCTTCAACTGGAGCACGCTCGATAACGGTATCGCCCTGTTTTGCGTCGGACTGGCCGCATCGGTGGTGCAGGCCGGGCTGCTCGCGCCTTTGATCAGGCATTTCGGCGAGCCGCGCCTGGCCATCCTGGGACTGGCATCCGGCGCCATTACCTATACCCTCTACGGCCTGGCCACCCAGGGGTGGATGATGTACGTCTTCATCCTGTGCAACCTGTTGGCCTTTACTGTCGGTCCGGCACTGCAAGGGATGATTTCAAAATCCACCGCGCCCGAGGAACAAGGCGAGGTAATGGGTTCGCTGCAGTCCATCACCAGCATCGGGCTGGTGGTCATGACACTGCTCGGCACCAGCATCCTTGCGCGGGTGAGCCACTACCCGGCCACCGACTGGCGCATCGGCACCACCTTCTTCCTGTGCGCGGCGATGCAGGCCGTGGCGATCGTGGTCGCGGCCCGCTACTTCCGGACGCACCACGTCAAGATATAATCGACTTCAGAATTTGAGTTCCCAAGTCGCGCGCAGCACTGCCGGCTGGGGCGAGGCCGTGCGACGCTTTTGCAAGCCTGAACCATCGCTGAAAATACTCTCGTTGATGAAGTCCTGCCCCAGCACATTGACGAGCGCTACGCGCACCTGGTTTTTCGCGTCGACCTTCCACAGGCCGTACATTTCCAGGTCGCGCCGCACTGACGTGAATACCGCCTGATTCTCAGCCACCTGCACAAAGCCGCCGGTGCGCAGCGAGTAGCTGGCACCTGTAGTGAGGCGGCCGGCCTTGTAATCGGCACCGATGGTTCCGGAGAACGGCGTCTGCTGGTCAAGGCGGCTGTATGGTCCAGGCACGTCGTCAACGGATGACCAGTTGCGGCTCAAGTTTGCGCGCAGGTCGATGGCAGGCGCTGTCGGCACCAGCAGCTTGACCGGGAATTTGGCTTCAAATTCCACGCCATAGGCTCTGGCGCTGCCGCTGTTGGACGGCATCGATACATAAATGCCGTCGTCGCCCAGGCGGGTCACGTTGCGCGTCGAATCGGTCAGGCGCCGCGCATATGCGCTGATCGACACCAGGGCACCCTTGTCCATGAAATGCTCGTAAGCGATATCCAGTCCGGTAGCCAGTTCCGGACGCAGGTTCGGGTTACCGATGAAGTCCGGTTCAGTCGAACTGTTATTGGCCGACGCAAAGCGGCGCGGGATCAAGCTTTGCGTATTGGGCGCCTTGTAGCTTCGGTTCACGCCAAGGCGCACCTGGTCACCCTTGGTATTGGGGAGCTTGTACAGCACATTGAGCGTCGGGCTGAACACTTCGCTGCTGGTTTTGCTGTCCTCGAAGTCGTTGCCGGAGACTTTGGTCGACACGCTCTCCCAGCGCACGCCCAGGTACACCGACAGGCGCGGCGTGACGTTCCACTCGTCCTGCACGAACGCATTCAGGCGCGTCACGTCGCCGGTGTACTCCTCGTCGCGGTTATCGGGGCGCAGTCCGGGTAGCTGGCCGGACCCGGGCGGCGGCACGTACCAGACACTGTCACGCTGCAGGCGGGCGTCGTCGCGCGTATTGAACCCCACGTCCCAGCCCATGGACAGGGCATGGCCTTCGAAGATCGGAGTCGAATATTTGCCAGTCGTGTTGTAGCCACGATCTGTGCCGCGCGACTTCACGTAGCTGTCAAGGCGCACGTCGCCGTCGCGCGCGGTGTAACCGTCGCGGTAGGAGTCGTTGCGCAGTGCGCCAATCAGTCCACCGACCTTGACGTCAAGCTTGGCGCCACCCTTGATTTTCTTGACCCAGTTCAGATCCGTGCGGAAGAACAGGTTCTCATTCGTCATATCCCACTCAAGGTAGGGATAACGGCCCGGCCCGCCCACCACCGGCGTGACCGTGGTTTGCGAGTCGCGCGCAAAGCGGCCGAAATTGATAAAGGACTGCGACGTCAGCGTGTCGCCATTATCGAACGACCAGTTCAGGCGCGGGCCGATATTGACGCCATCGAAGCGTCCGTTTTCTCGGAACGCCGTGTTACGAAGCAGGATCACATTGCCTGCGTTGTCGGTGCTTTCTTCGGTCGAAGGCGTGTCGCGGGTGAAGAAGTTATGCACGCCGTTGACCGACAGCGAATACGACAGCTTGCCCTTACGGTCCGACATCTGCAGGTTATAGGTCGGCGTAAAGGAGCCATCACCGCCGCCAAGACTCACTTTCAATTCGCGCTGGGCCGCCTTGATCGCCTTCTTCAGAACGATGTTGATGGTGCCGGCGATGGCTTGCGACGAAAACTCGGCATTGCCGCCCCTGATCAGCTCAATGCGTTCGATCGAGTCAGGTGCCAGCGACTCCATCGAAAAGCCAGCTGGCGCGCGTTCGCCATTGAGCAGAACCTGCGTGTATCCATTCCCAAGGCCACGCATGCGTACTTCGCCGCCGCGCCCGGAGGCACCGGTGACGGTCACGCCTGGCAGGCGCTTGAGCACATCGAGGACATTGGTATCGCCATACTTCACGATCTCGTCGCGATTGACGACAATGCGCGACGCAGTGTCATCGCGCCGGGCGTCATACGAATCGGCCGCACCCTTGACCTCCACCTGCTGGATTGGCGTTTGCTGGGCATGGGCCGCGAGCGCCGACGACAGGGCCGCGGCAAAAAGAGAAAGATGAAAGTGAGAGCGCGAAAGCATGTTATTCCTGGTGCATGATAGGTCGAGGTCGCATTGTCCAGTAAAACACCCGCCAGGTAACGTCTGCCAACATTTATTTTTGATATGCATGTTTTTGCTGGAACTTTACGTTCATTTCGCGGCAATACTCCATCAGCTGGAAATTTCCTCACTTCAGGGTCAGACCACTTATCCTGCAAAATGCAACTATTTCCCTATCGTGTCTCGACTACCAAACTTTATTAGAAAGTAGACATACCCCACTTCTCACTATCACGGGACGCGGTCGCAACAAGTGCTCACGAGCATTGCTTTTACCCGTTATAAGTGGTCTGACCACGATGGTAAAGAGTGCACCGCGGATACCAACGTGGCATCGGAAAGCGCAAATTTGTCAGGCGGCCATTGCCAAGAACCAGGGTCAGACCACTTTCGGGACGATTTGAAATTATTTCCCTCTCCTTGTGCGAAAGCCGACTTTTGCTCGGTGCAGAGTCGACGACACTGCGCAAACCATCGGCGCAACACTCGACAGATGCTTTAATCCATTTCTTTTGGCGCGAGTTAGTGGTCTGACCCTGGCTTAAGGAAACGGTATTGGCGATGGGAATGGCAGGGTGCTGCGGGACGGGAAACTGTGGTGGCGGGAGGTAACTGGCCGCTATAATGGGAAATCGTGTCTCTTACAGGCTCCTATCGTGTCGCGCATTAAAGTCTTTCCGCAGTATCTGCTCCCGAAGCAGGGCCTTACCCGCCTGGCCGGCCGCGTAGCCGGCGCCAAGGGCGGCTCGTATACCACCACCCTGATCCGCTGGTTCGTGCAGCAGTATGGTGTCAACATGGAAGAGGCGGCGAATCCCGACATCGCCAGCTATGCCAGTTTTAATGACTTTTTCACGCGTCCCCTGCGCGCCGGTGCCCGCCCCATCGCGCAGGCAGACTTTGTCTCGCCCGTCGATGGCGCAATCAGCCAGCTTGGCGAGATCAAGGATCATCAGATCTTCCAGGCCAAAGGTCATGAATTCACCACCACGGCACTGGTAGGCGGCGATTCCCAGCTGGCGTCGCAGTTCCAGCACGGCAGCTTCGCCAATCTGTACCTCAGCCCCAAGGATTACCATCGACTCCATATGCCGTGCGATGGCCGCCTGACGCGCATGATTTACGTGCCCGGTGCCCTGTTCTCGGTCAATCCGACCACCGCACGCGGTATCCCCGGCCTCTTTGCGCGCAATGAACGGGTGGTGTGCGTGTTCGAGTCGCCCGAACATGGCACTTTCGTCTCGGTGCTGGTGGGCGCTACCATCGTTGGCAGCATGGCCACCGTGTGGCATGGCCTGGTCAACCCGCCCCGCCCCGGCGAGATGCGCGAATGGCGTTACGACGATCAGAACATCGTCATCAAGAAAGGCGAGGAAATGGGCCGTTTCCTGCTCGGCTCAACCATCGTGATGCTGTTCAAGAAGGATACCATCCGCTTTAATCCGCAGTGGCAGGCTGAGCGCCCGGTGCGCCTGGGCGAGGTGATGGGAGAGCGCCCGCGATGATCGATGACGGCGCAGTGCCCGATCCAGTGCTGTCCGCGCCGGCGCCTGCGGTGCCCCATCCTTCGCTCGCGCGCGTTGCGGCCCAGGGCGTGCGCGCGGCGTTTTTGCTGCCGCTGCGCTGGAACGGCGTCGCGGCCAGCCCTGTCATTCTGGCCGTCCTGCTCATTGCCCAGCTGGCGGCCAGCATCGGCATGTCGCGCGTGTATTTCGACACGGATGCGACCTTCAACTGGCGCGCCGTGTCGTCGGGCTGGGGCAGCACGCTGCTGGTCCTGTGGGCGTGCTACACGCTGCGCGAACAGCCGGACGCAGATGCGGCGCCAGCGCGCGCCCGCGGCGCTGCCGACATGTTCGCGGTGTACCTGGCCCAGTCGGTTTTCCTGTCACTTGCCACCGGCGCCTTTTTCGCGGCGCTGATGCACGCGGACGTGGATGCGGAAAAGGTGCCCCAGTGGCTTCGCTGGGGTGTCTATCTGCTGCCGTTTGCATGGTCGACCGTGGCCACACTGGTTCTGCTGATACGCTCGGGAAGCCGTGATATCGGCAGCCGCGTGCAGGCGGTTTACGCGGTGCTGCTCGGCGTGGCGCTGTCGTACTTCGCGCCCTCCGCCTCCTTCTGGAGTGAAGCAGAAGCGGCCCAGGGCGACGCGCCGGAACCGGCACCGCTGCAGTTTGACCAGGAACTGGTGGAGCGGCAGGCCCCATTGCTGGCACAGCGCCTGTCAGCGCTGGCACCGCAGCGCCCTGGCGTCATCGATATGTACACCATCACGTTTGCGCCTTATGAGGGCGAGGAAGTGTTCCGGCGCGAGAGCCGGATGGTCAGCGAGGTGATGGCACAGCGCTTTGATGCGGCCGGACGCCAGCTGCAGCTTCTCAATCACGAGGACGAGCTCTCCAGCGCACCTTGGGCCACCCCGCTCAATCTGCGCCGTGCCATCGCCGGCCTGGCCCGGATCATGGACCGCAGCGAGGATGTCCTCTTCATTCACCTGACCTCGCACGGCGCGGCAAACGGCCAGCTGGCGGCCAGTTTCTGGCCCCTTGACGTGGCGCCCCTGGTGCCGAAAGAGCTCAAACTGTGGCTTGACCAGGCCGGCATCCGCCACCGCGTGCTGTCGGTCTCGGCCTGCTACAGCGGCAGCTGGGTCGCGCCCCTGGCCGGGGACGACACACTCGTCATGACGGCCGCCGATGCCGACAATACCTCGTACGGCTGCGGCAAAAAGTCTGAGCTCACCTTCTTCGGGCGCGCGGTTTTTGATGAGCAGATCCGCACCGAGACGCTGTCGTTTGAACAAGCCCACGCGGCTGCGCGCAAGGTCATCGCCACGCGCGAAAAGGAGGCGGGCAAGGACGACGGCTATTCCAACCCCCAGATCAGGGTTGGCAGGAACATCGGCCCCTATCTGGCGCGCCTGCGCGAGCAGCTCGGCAGTAACTGAAAAAACACGCTTTTGTGGCGCCCGGCGACATGGATGACATGCGGCGGGCGTTTTCGTTTGACGCGCGGCCGTGCGCCATTGATACTTATAATATTGCCTCACTCCAATATCACCATTGTCTGTCCATCATCACAAAGGCCGGCCCATCTTGCATGTCATTTCGTTCTGCCGCTCCCTGCTGCTTTGCGCCGCCCTGCTGTGCGGCGCTTCCGCCGTGCATGCGGTCGACCCGCCCGGCGCCTACACCTTCCGCAGCTATGGGCCCGACCAGGGCCTGATCAATCAGGCCGTCACCGGGCTGGCCCAGGATAACGACGGCTTCATTTTCGCCTCCACCGAAGACGGCTTGTTCCGCTACGACGGCAGCCGCTTCGAGCGATTCGGCACCGACCGCGGCCTGCTGGGCGACAGCATTGTGGGCCTTTATTCGGAACCGGGCGGACGCCTGTGGGTCCTGGCCGCCAAGGGTGCCATGGCATGGGCCGGCACCGCGCCCGATCCCACGGTCAAGGCGATCATCCTGCCTTCGCTGCGGATCGGCTCCATGTCGGCCACGGCCCGCGGCCACCTGGTGGTGGCGACGGCGCATGGTGTCTACGAGGGCCAGCCGGACAAGCTGGCGCCGGTGGCGGGCCTGCCGAAGCTGGACATGGCGGCGGTCTGGATCTCGCTCGATGGCAAGGAGACACTGGTCATGGGCCATGGTGTGCTCTACAAGCGCAGCGGCAGCGGCCCATGGACAGAGCGCACACTGCGCCCGGGACTGAAGAATGAGCTGGTCCACACGGTCATGAAGGACAAGCAGGGCCGCATCTGGATTCGCGGCCTGCGCTTTTTGCGCCGCCTGGCGTCGTTCGAGGGAGCGGAGGAAGATCTGAGTGCCCAGCTGCCCGGCTCCTCCGTCCTCAAGGGTCAGCTGGTGCTGGACCCGCAGGGAAAGGTATGGACCCCGACCAACATGGGACTGGCGCGTTTTGACGAAGCAGGCGTGTGGACGCTGGCCGACGACGACGGCCTGCCCACCCAGTCGGCCAATGCCATGCTGTTCGACCGCGAAGGGAACTTGTGGATTTCGTCGGAAGGCGTGCATCGCCTGCAGGGACGCCTGGCCTGGAGCGCACACACGCGCGCGCAAAAGCTGCCCTCCGATACCGTATGGAGTGTGGCACGCAGTGCCGATGGCACCATGTGGGTGGGCACCAACCGGGGCCTGGCGCGCGGCACCGGCGCGGGCTGGACGGTGGTACCAGGCACCGAACAGCGCACCATCTATACCTTCGCGCAAGACAGGGATGGCGTCATGTGGGCAGGCGGGAACAACCCGCGCGCTGCCCGCAACGCGGTGCTGATGCGCAGCGGCGACGCCTTCCGTTCCATCCCGCTCGACCACCTCGATGGCCCCAGCACCATCAATACCATGGACTTCGGTCCCGATGGCGCGCTCTACCTGGGGATGCAGGCGCACGGCCTGCACAAGCTGGTGCGCGACGGCGCCGCTTTCAAGGGCGAGAAGATCACGCTCCCCAACGGCGAGGAAAAAGAGCAGATCAACCAGGTCCTGCACGACGCGCGCGGGCGCTTGTGGGTGGCCGGCATGGGCGGCCTGGCTTTTTATAATGGTAAAACCTGGCGCCGCTTCGGCATGGCCGACGGTCTGCGCGATACCCACGTGGAGGCGCTGGCTGTGGACCAGTCGGGCGACCTGCTGGTGAGCTACTGGAATGTCCATGGGCTGACGCGCTTCACCACCAATGAACATGGTGTGCTCAAGGCGACCCAGGTCGACCAGCCGGCAGAACTGGTGGCCGACAATATCTACTCGCTCGGCTACGCAGCCGATGGTGCCTTGTGGCTGGGCACCGCACAGGGCGTCAAGCGCCTGAAGGACGGCCGCATGCAGCAGTTCGGGCGCGGCGAAGGCCTGCCCAGCGAGGACGCGGCAGCGAACGCCTTCTGGCCCGACCCCAATGGCGACGTCTGGTTCGGCATGGCCAGTGGCCTGGCGCACTATCACGCAGCCGCCGCTGTCGGTGCACCTCCCCTGCCAACGACCGAGGTGCTGCGGGTGGAAGATGGCGCCGGCAAGACCCTTACCGATCCGGTGCCACAGGTGGGCTGGGCCAACCGCGCACTGACCTTCCGCTTTGCGGCGCTGAGCTTTACCAATGAATCGCGGGTGCATCCGCAGGTGCGCCTGGTCGGTTTTGAGGATGCGTGGCGCGACACCGACATCCGCGAGGCGCGCTATACGGGCCTGCCGCCCGGCCCCTACCGGTTCGAGGTGCGCGCTTCCATCGGCGGCCAGGATTACGGGCCGGTGAGCATGCGCGAGGTGGTGATCATGACGCCGTGGTGGCGTACGTGGTGGGCAATGGCGGGAGCGGCCGTGGTGGCGGTGGCAATGCTGCTGCTGATCCTGCGCTGGCGCACCGGCTACCTGCGGCGCCGCAACGTGGAACTGGAAAACCTGGTGCGGGCCCGCACCGATGCGCTGGAACAGGCCAACGAGGCGCTGCACGTGGCCAGCATGGTCGATCCGCTCACGGGCCTGAAGAACCGCCGTTTCCTGGGCCTGACCATGCCCGATGAACTGGCGCGGGTGAACCGCCAGTATCGCGAGCACGATCACAGCCGCGCAGCCGTGAACAAGACGCTGCTCATTTTCATGGTGGACCTTGACCACTTCAAGGCGGTCAACGATACCTACGGCCACGCGGCCGGTGACCTGGTGCTGCAGCAGGCCAGCAGCGCATTGCGGCGCGCCTGCCGCGATGCCGACTTCGTGGTGCGCTGGGGCGGCGAGGAATTCCTGATCGTGGCCCGTAATTCGGACCGCGACTATGCCGAGCTACTGGCGCGGAACCTGCGCGAAGCGGTGCGCGAGCTGCGCATCGATATCGGCAACGGAATCGTGCTGCAAAAGACCTGTTCGATCGGTTTTTCCGCCTATCCAGTGCTGGAATCGGACCCCGCCGCCTACGCCTGGGAAGACGCGGTCAAGATGGCCGACCAGTGTCTGTACGTGGCCAAGCATTCCGGGCGCGACGCGTGGGTCGGTGTGGTACTGCCGCCGGACGCCCCCGACCCCGGCCCGCGCATCGGGCGCGAGCTGGGCGCGCTGGTCAGCGAAGGCAAGGTACCGGCCCTGCATTCGCTGGGCAGCGATCGCTCGCTGCGCTGGACCGTGTCTTAAACGGTGCGGGCGCGCCTGCGCGCCTCCTCGCAGCACATCTCTTCCATCATGTCCAGGAAGGCGCGGGTCTTGGCAGGCATCAGGCGCCGCCCCGGGAATACCGCCCATCCCGTCACCTGGGGCAGCGACCATTCGGGCAGCACCTGGACCAGGTCGCCCCTTGCCAGGTGCTCGGCCGCGAACAGGTCGGAACTGGCCGCGATGCCGGTGCCGGCGCACGCGATCCGGGCCAGCAGATCGGGCGAATTGGCCGCCAGCCGCGCCGGCAGTTCACGCTGCCACACTGTCTTGCCGCGCGTGAGGATCCATGGCTGCGAGCCGCCGCTGCGGCTGGCCAGGCACAGGCAGTCGTGTTCGAGCAGGTCGTCGGGGTGGGCCGGCATGCCGCGCCGCGCAATGTACGATGGCGCCGCATACAGGTTGATGCGCTCGAGCGCGACCCGGCGCGCATGCAGGGTTGAATCCTGCGGCAGGTCGCCCATGCGGATGGCGATGTCAAAATTTTCGCTTACCAGGTCGACCCGCCGCGGCGACAAGTCCAGCTCCAGAACAATGGCCGGGTAGCGGTCGATGAAAGCGGCGATCATGGTGGTGAGGCCAAGGTTGGCAAAGTCGCCGGGCATGGAAATGCGCAGCCGCCCGCTGGGCGCCACCTGCCGGTGCTGCACCAGCGCGCCGGCCGCCTCCACCTCTTCTGCCACCTTGCGCGCGTGTTCGAGCAGGCTGGCCCCGAACTCGGTAAGCATCAATTTGCGCGTGGTGCGCTGGAGCAGGCGCTCGCCCAGTTTCGCTTCCAGCTGCGCGATGCGGCGCGAGACGGTGGACTTGGGCAGGTCAACGCGCAGCGCGGCGGCGCTGAAGCTGCCGCTTTCCACAATGCGCGCAAAGAGCAGCAAATCGTTCGGTTCGACATCCATGATTATCCCACCAGCAGAACAATGTTATCCATTTTAGCGACTTCCGCATCGTTTTTGGAACGCGTAAAGTGTACCTCATCGCAGCCCAACCCGACAACGAGGACCACATCATGAATATCCTGCAGATTAATTCCAGCGCCCGCAGCAACGGTTCCGAATCAACCCGCCTGGCCGATGCCATCGTCGCCAGACTGCAGGCAGCCCACGGCGGCGGACAGCTGGTGCGGCGCGATCTGGCGCGTGACCCGCATCCACCCATTGACGAAGCGACCCTTGGCGCCCTGTTCACCCCGGCGGCCCAGCGCAGCGCCGAGCAGGCTGCGCGCGTGGCTCTGGACGATGCGCTGATCGCGCAGGTGCAGGCGGCCGACGTGATCGTCATCGGCGCGCCGATGTACAACTTTGGGATCACCGTGCAGCTCAAGAGCTGGTTCGATGCCATCGCGCGCGCCGGTGTGACGTTCCAGTACACCGCCACCGGACCGGTCGGCCTGGTCACCGGCAAGAAGGTGTATGTGGCGGTCGCCCGTGGCGGCTTTCATCAGGGCGGCAACGACACCCAGGTCCAGCATATGAAAACCTTCCTCGGCTTTATTGGCCTCACCGACGTCACGTTTGTGTATGCCGAGGGGCTGGGCATGGGTCCGGAAGCGGTGGCCAGGGCGCAGGCGCAGGCGGATGCCGACGTCAATGCGGTGGTAGCATAAGACAAGAGGAGCAAGCCATGATCAAGCAAGTAGAGTCAGACCAGGTGGCACGTGGCCGCGGCGTCGAACGCCTGGTCAACGGACAGTTCGTCACGGACGGCGCCGGCGTCAAGATCAAGCGGGTGCTGACCGGCCAGCTGCAGCGCCGCCTTGATCCTTTTCTCATGCTCGATGCCTTTGGCAGCGACAAGCCGGGCGACTACATCGCCGGCTTTCCCGAGCATCCGCACCGCGGCTTTGAAACCATCTCCTACATGCTGGCCGGGAGCATGCGCCATCGCGACAGCGCCGGCCACGAAGGCTTGATCACCGACGGCGGCGTGCAGTGGATGACAGCCGGGCGCGGCGTGGCCCATTCCGAAATGCCGGAGCAGACCGACGGCGTGATGGAAGGCTTTCAGCTCTGGCTCAACCTGCCGGCCCGGGACAAGATGACCGAGCCCTGGTATGCCGACATTCCGGACGCCGCCATCGCCCGTTTTGCGACGGCTGACGGGGCAACCGTGAAGGTGATTGCCGGGGAGAGCCATGGAGTGGCCGGTGCGGTCCGGCGCGAGACCACCTGCCCGCTGTACCTGGACATTGAGCTTGCGGCCAACGCCAGCTTTGCCCAGCTCCTCCCCGCCGCCCACAACGCCTTCATGTATGTCTATCGGGGGCAGGTCGTGGTGGACGAGCAGAGCGTACCGCAGGGACGCATGGCGATCCTGGCCAATGACGACCAGGCCGATGGCGTGCGCATGGTGGCGGCCCAGCCCAGCCGCCTGATCCTGATCGCCGGGCGGCCCCTGAACGAGCCTATCGCCCAGCATGGGCCGTTTGTGATGAACACGCAGCAGCAGCTGGTCGAGGCGGTGCGCGATTACCAGGCCGGCCGCTTCTGAGGCGGCGGGAAATTGCGCTACACTGCCGGGCATGTTCCCAATTCTTACAGACGCCTGGCGCTGGCTGAACCGGGTCTGCGGTTTCGACACCGTGGACTCCTTCCCCCCTGGCCACCCCTACGCCCGCACCCACTGGAATGGGGCCTATTTCGACATTGCGTCCGACCTTACGCCGGAACAGATCGAGCACTCGATCTGCGAACGCATTTCCAATACACCTTCCATTTTCGTCTACATCGGCAACCCGACGCCGGCCATGCAGCGCGCCCTGCTGTCCCTGATCGAGGCGCGCATGCGGCGCTCAGGTGGCGTTCCGGCCGAGCTGCTGGCCATGCTGATCAACGCCTATCGCAGCCCGTACACGCTCGATGCGGTGCCGGGCCTGCGCGCGGCCATCGTGCAATCCGATGGCGATGCGCAGCAAGTGCTCAACTTCCTGGGCGCCATGCCGGCTGCCTTTAACGTCATCGAGGCTTGAAATTGCCTGGCACGTAGCGCTGGCGCAGCTGCATGAAGGGACGCTCCACGCAGGTGTACAGCAGCCAGCCTGCAAACACACTGGCCGCCATGGCGATGCAGGCCGCCGTGGCCGAATCGGGTGGGTAACCCAGGCCGGAGAGCGGTTCGGCCAGCAGAATGCACAGCTGCTTGTGGCCCAGGTAAATCGCGTAGGACCACAGGGCAACGCTGGCCGCGCCAGGCACTTTGACGCTGCGCAGCAGGCTGCGGCGGCTGAGCGCTGCGAGGATCAGCAGCGAAAAGCCCAGTGCCAGCATCGGAAATCCCACCACCGTCACGGGCAGCGCGCGCCGGTCATCGAGAAACAGCCAGAAGGCGATTGCACATACCGCCACCCCTCCCGCCAGCAGCGCATTGCCATTGGACGTGAGACTGCGCCACTGACGCGGGTGGAAATTGCGCAGCAGCGCCAATGCCACGCCGGCCACCAGTTCATCAAAGCGGCAGAAGGTGGAATAGTAGATGTACTTGAAGTAGTTGAACTGCGGGCGCGTACTGGCCTCGACCAGTTCCGTCCACAAGGCGTAGCGGATCACCATCCCGGCGATGAAGGCCAGCGCAATCAAGGTCCAGCCCCAGCGCAGCGAGCGGCGCATGGCTGCCAGCCCGAGTGCCAAAGCAGGCAGCAACAGATAGAACTGTTCTTCGATGCACAGCGACCAGGCATGCGAAAACGCGGTGCCCGGTTCCAGGTTGATATTCTGGGTAAAGGTCAGGAAGCGCCACAGTGGCAGCAGCGTGGCGTCGCCGCGAAACCAGGGCCACAGGTAGTACAGCGCCAGCACGACGTAAAAATTCGGCAGCGTGCGCAGCAGGCGGCGGGCATAGAAACGGGGCAGCGAAAACTGCTCGCGGCTGCGCAAGGCGCTGAAAATCTGGTTGCCAATCAGGTAGCCCGAGAGGGCAAAGAACAGGTCCACGCCCACCCAGCCGATGTCACCCACCCAGCCGAAGGTCGATTCGTGGCTGACAAACAGCACGTAGTGGTGCAGGACCACGAAAATAATGGCGAGCGCGCGCAGCGTATCGAGGCCGTGATTGCGCGGGCTTGGCAGGAGAGTTTTCATGAAGCGGCGATGATGCCATGGCACTTCAGCCGGCGCCAGTGTTTCCCGATAAAATAGCGGCTGCCACCCATCCCCGAGGATTTTCATGACCCAAGAGCGCCCGCTGCAATTCAAGTCGATCAACTACACCGGCCTGCGGCCTGGTCCACGCCTGATCATCACCGGCGCCGTCCACGGCAACGAGACTTGCGGCACCAAGGGCATTGAACGCGTCATGGCGCAGATCGACTGCGGCGAAATCGTCATCAGGTCGGGCAGCGTGACGTTTGTCCCGGTTACCAATCCCCTCGCCTACCAGCTCAAGCAGCGCTCCGGTGAACGCAACCTCAATCGCAACCTGTTCCCGAGGGATGATCCCCAGGATTTCGAGGACCAGATCGCGAACTGGCTGTGCCCCCTGCTGGCAGCGCACGATGTGCTGCTGGACCTGCACTCGTTTAACGCGCAAAGCCAGCCATTCTGCATGGTCGGACCGCGCAATAATGAAGGCACGCTCCAGCCTTTTCGCCACGCGCAGCAGGAGCGCGCACTGGCGCGGCGGCTGGGCGTGCGGCGCTTCGTGGACGGCTGGCTTGCTACCTACGGCCAGGGCGTGCAGCGCCGCATGAAGGGCAGTGAAGCGGCGCAGCTGGAAATGGTGCTGCGCTATGGCGTGGGCACCACCGAATATATGCGCAGCCAGGGTGGCTATGCGCTCACGCTGGAATGCGGCCAGCATGCCGATCCGGCCGCACCCGATGTGGCGTACCGCGCGATCATGAATACGCTTGCCTTCCTGAAGGTGATTGACGCACCGCAGCCCGAACCGATCGCCCTCGAGGACATGGAGTACCTGAGCATGGTGGCCGTGCATGACAAGCTCGCCGCCGGCGACCAGTTCAGCCGGACATGGTCAAGCTTTGAAGACGTGGCCACGGGCGACATCATCGGCCACCGCGCCGATGGCACGCCCGTCACGGCGGAATTCGATGGCAAAATCCTGTTCCCGGACGTGAACGCGGCCCCCAACAATGAGTGGTACTACATGACGCGCGCGGGCCAGGATTTCGAGCGCCACACCGAGTAGTTACCCAATCCCGTAGCGAAAAGGGTCATCGTCGCGCAGGATCAGCAGCGTGCGGGCGCTGACCCAGGCCCGGCCCCGGATGGTCGGGCGGATCTTGTCGCCTTCGCGCCGGTAGCGCCCTTCGAACACGCTGCCAATGATGCTCTCCTGCTGCCACGGCGTGTCTTCCTGCAGCTTGCCGTCTGCCGCCAGGCACGCCAGCTTGGCACTGGTGCCTGTGCCACACGGCGAGCGGTCGTAGGCCTTGCCGGGACAAAGCACGAAATTGCGCGCATCATGCCCGTTCGGCGAAGGAGCAAACAGTTCGATGTGGTCGATCACTGCCCCGCCGTCACCACTGATGCCATGCGCCTCCAGCGCCGCGCGCACCGCCGACGTGTAGCGCGTGAGTGCTTCCACGTTCTTTACGTCCAGCGTCTGTCCATGCTCGCCGACCAGGAAAAACCAGTTACCGCCCCAGGCAACGTCGCCGGTGACGGGACCGATGCCGTCCACCTGCACCGTCACTTCGCGCGCGCTGCGGTAGGCCGGCACGTTATCGACGGCCACGCTGCCATCATGATACAGCTGGACCTCGACCACACCCACAGGTGTATCAATTCGATGCCTGCCCGGCGCCATGCGGCCCATCGCGGCCAGCGAGACCACCACGCCCATCATGCCGTGACCGCACATGCCGAGGTAGCCGACATTATTGAAGAAGATGACGCCGGCGGCGCAATCGGGGGCATGCGGCTCGCACAGCAAGGCGCCCACCAGCACGTCGGAGCCGCGCGGCTCGCACACGACGGCCGAGCGGATATGGTCAAAACGGCTGCGAAAACGGGCCAGGCGCTCGTCCAGTGGCCCTCTCCCCAGGTCAGGGCCGCCGTCCACGATCAGCCTTGTGGGCTCGCCGCCGGTATGGGAATCGATGATTGAGATGTTCATGACGTCAGCTTACCCGCTTGCGCCACGCCTGTCTTGGAGTGCGATCGGGCCGGCCCGTACAAATCGGCACAGGGTCAGCCAGGCGTGAGCAGCTTGAGACCGAAGATACCGGCCACGATCAGCGCGATGCACAGCAGCCGCAGTGCGCCGGCAGGCTCGCCAAGCAGCAGCATGCCAGCGATGGCCGTGCCGACGGTGCCGATGCCGGTCCATACCGCGTAGGCGGTGCCCAGGGGGAGTTGGCGCAGCGCGATTCCCAGCAAACCAACGCTGGCGGCCATCGAGACGATCGTGAATACGGAAGGCCACAGCCTGGTGAAACCGTGCGTGTATTTCAGGCCAACGGCCCATGCAACTTCCAGCAGCCCTGCGGCGAACAGATACATCCAGGCCATGTCGGCTCCTTTATTTGGTCAAAAAGTATAGCACCTGTACACTCTCGTTTTCTATCCATTACAGGAGTTAGCATGGCCATGACGGCAAAAGTGCTGATCGGTCTGATCGCCTTGATGCATGTGTACTTCCTTTTGCTGGAAACAGTATTGTTCAAAACGCGGGGGCGCCGTGTATTTGGCATTACCGCGGCCAATGCGGACATCCTGGCACCGGCCATGTCCAACCAGGGCTGCTACAACGGCTTCCTGGCGGTGGCGCTGATCATCGGACTGCTGCACCCGGACGCCAATGTGGCGCACAACTTCATCCTGTACGGACTGGGATGCGTGGCGGTGGCCGGCGTGTGGGGTGCCATGACGGTCAAGAGCATCATCCTGTTCTTCCAGACTGTCCCGGCCCTGCTGGCCCTTATGCTCTACAACATCGCGGCCATGTAAACACAAACGGTGCCGGCGCGAGCAGCGCTTCTGAACGTATCGTAGAATGAATCCACGATACTTCAGGAGCATGCATGACTTCACTTTTCGATCCGATTCGCGTCGGCGACCTCACTCTTCCCAACCGCATCATCATGGCGCCGCTCACGCGCGCGCGCGCCGTTGGCGGCGGCCGGGTGCCCAATGAACTGATGGCCCAGTACTACGTGCAGCGCGCCTCGGCCGGCATGATCCTGAGCGAAGCGACCGCTGTCACGCCAATGGGGGTGGGCTACGCCGACACGCCGGGAATCTGGTCCGGCGAACAGGTGCGGGGCTGGAGGCGCGTGACCGACGCCGTGCATGCGGCCGGCGGCACCATCTTGCTGCAGCTGTGGCACGTGGGCCGCATTTCCGACCCTGATTTTCTCGATGGCGCCCTGCCGGTGGCACCGAGCGCCATTGCGGCCAAAGGTCACGTCAGCCTGTTGCGTCCCATGCGTGATTATCCCGTGCCACGCGCGCTGGAACTCGATGAAATCGCCGGCGTGGTCGAGGCGTATCGCAAGGGCGCGGAGAACGCCAGGGAAGCGGGCTTCGACGGCGTGGAGATCCATGGCGCCAATGGCTACCTACTCGACCAGTTCCTGCAAGATGGCAGCAACAAGCGCAGTGACGCCTATGGCGGCCCGGTCGAAAACCGCGCGCGCCTGATGCTGGAAGTGACCGACGCCTGCATCGGCGTGTGGGGTGCGGGCCGCGTGGGCATGCACCTGGCGCCGCGTCGCGATGCTCACGACATGGGCGACTCCGATCCCAGGGCGACGTTCGGCTACGTTGCGCGCGAACTGGGCAAGCGCGGTATCGCCTTTATCTGCGCACGCGAGGGCATGGGCGACGACCGCCTGGGGCCATATCTGAAGCAGGAGTTCGGCGGCGTATACATCGCCAATGAGAAGCTCACCAAGGAAAGCGCGGAGCAGTTGCTGCAGGCGGGCGAAGCGGATGCGGTCGCCTTCGGCAAATGGTTCATCGCCAATCCCGATCTGCCGCGCCGGCTTGCCATCAACGCGCCCCTGAACGAAGCGCGGCCCGAGCGCTTCTATGGCCCGGATGCCGACGGGTACACGGACTATCCCGCGCTGTAGCCCTGGACCACATCCGATTTCTGGCAATGTTTGATCGTCAGAAATTGATTTTGCCCCGTCCAAGTGGTCTGACCCTGGCGTGGGGAAATTGATTTTGCCTCGTTTAAGTGGTCTGACCCTGGCGTAGGGAAATTGATTTTGCCCCGTTTAAGTGGTCTGACCCTGGCGTGGGGAAATTGTTTCTTGCGAGGGCGAGCTAGCTTGCGGTGCGGGCCAGATACTGCGCGTAGACGTCGTACATGCCGCCAAAGCCTTGCGCCATCGATGCATGGCCGGCCTTGAAGGTGTCGATCTCTGCCTGGCTGGCATTGAACGGCACCGATGTCAGGCGCATGACGGTCTGGCCGCCCTGCTCTTCCAGCGTGACGGTGTTGAGCACTTCCAGCGGCCAGTCCGGCACCATCGGGTAGCGAATGTAGTTGCCTGCATCGTCGGCAAAGCCGTTGTGAAAGACGATGCGCTCGACCGGTACCAGCTCCTGGTAGGTGAATTTGCCGTACATGTCCAGCCCCGGCCCAAAACCCATCCGGTAGTGAAAAACGCCTCCCGCGCGCGGCTCGTGCCTGATCACGCTGATGGTGCAGCCCTGCGGGCCCCACCATTGCTGCAGGTGTTCGGTCTGCGTCATGGTCGCGTAGACCCGCGCGCGCGGGGCGTCAAAGGTGCGGGTGATGGAAAACTCGACTGCGCTGTCAGCCTTGTTCATGCTCGCTCTCTCCGTTTGGTCTGATCCCCAACACTGGCGCAACCCACGCCCGCTGTCAAGACTTTGCGCGCCGCTCGCTGTAGCGGTCAACCAGATAGTCGCCGCGCTCGCGCACCAGCAGCGTGAATTTCATCAGCTCTTCCATCACGTCGACGACCCGGTCGTAATATGCCGACGGTTTCATGCGCCCCGCTTCGTCAAACTCTTCGTACGCCTTCGGTACCGATGACTGGTTGGGAATGGTCACCATGCGCATCCAGCGGCCCAGCAGGCGCAGGGTATTGACGGTATTGAATGATTGCGATCCGCCCGACACCTGCATCACGGCCAGCGTGCGCCCCTGGGTGGGCCGCATGGCCCCCACTTCCAGCGGAATCCAGTCAATCTGGTTCTTCATCACCGATGTGATGGCACCATGACGCTCGGGGCAGGACCAGACCTGCCCTTCCGACCATTGCGACAGCGCGCGCAGCTCGGCTACCTTGGGATGCGTGGCCGGCACGGTATCGGTGACGGGCAGTTCGCGCGGGTCAAAGGTGCGCACTTCAGCACCCATGCGAGTCAGGATGCGGCCTGCCTCTTCGGCCAGGAAGCGGCTGAACGAGCGCTCGCGCAGCGAACCATACAGGATAAGGATGCGCGGTGGATGGTCAAAGCGGACGGCCGGCTCCAGGCGGGCCAGCTCCGGGATCTGGAAATGGGCGTCCGACAGGTTCGGCGTCGTGTTGTCCATCAGCCTACCCGCTTGCCGCCGGCGTCGATCACGGCTTCGCCATCTTCTTTGGTGAACGCACCTTGGTGCGCCCCCGGCAGCAGGTCAAGCACCAGTTCCGACGGGCGGCACAGCCGCACGCCCAGTGGCGTGACCACGAACGGGCGATTGATGAGGATGGGATTGGCCACCATGGCGTCGAGCAGTGCGTCATCGCTCACGCCCGCCTTATCCAGGCCCAGCTCCGAAAACAGCGCTTCCTTGCTGCGCGCCGCTTCGCGCACGCTCAGGCCGGCGGCGGCAATCAGCGACGCCAGCACCTCGCGCGACGGTGGATGGGACAGGTATTCCACGACCACGGGTTCCTCGCCCGTGTTGCGGATAAGCCCCAGCGTATTGCGCGAGGTGCCGCAAGCCGGATTGTGATAAATGGTGATAGACATAACGCTTTCCTTCATGGTTGACCAGCGCCGCCCCGGCACCACCCAGGGCGACCGGTTCCCGCATGCTTTTCGTTAATTCGATAATAGTCGAAACGTCAAAATGGAGCAAGTCATTTTGCTTGTCGTGCCTGGCGCTCCCGCTATAGAATGCAGACGCAGATTTCCGTGGCACAAGTAATGCTGCGACTGCGCATCACTTTCGGAGTCCACATGAGTCACTATGAGCTGCGCGCAGCTTCCCTGCCCCGCCCCGGCCAGCGCCTGGCGCTCGGATTGCTGCAGCTCTTCGGCTGGCGCGTGCGCTACAAGCCGCTGCCCGGCCCGCACGGCGTGGCGATCGTCTATCCGCATACTTCCAACTGGGACTTCGTCATCGGCCTGCTCGGCAAATGGGCGCTCGGCCTGCCCTTTCGCTGGCTCGGCAAGGAGTCCTTGTTTGCAGGTCCCTGGGCCGGCATCATGCGCGCGTGGGGCGGCGTGGCGGTGGAGCGCAGCGCGGCCACCGGCGCGACCCAGCGCCTGGCAGAAAAAATGCACGCGTCAGACTGGTTCTGGCTGGCCCTGGCGCCGGAGGGCACGCGCAGCTACAAGCCGCACTGGCGCAGTGGCTTCTATCACCTGGCGCTGGCGGCCCGCGTGCCGGTGGTGCTGGTCTATTTTGATTACGGGCGCAAGGAACTGGGCGTGGTCGACGTGGTCCGGCTGACCGGCGACCAGCAAGCCGACATGGCCTCCATCGCCGCGGCCTACCAGGGCCGCACAGGCTTCCATCCGGAGCTGGCCTGCCCGGTCACCCTGGCCACCCCGCGCGCCGACAGTCCCGAGCAGCAGCGTTGAGGCGCGTGCCGTCAGAATTTCACGCCGGCGGCCAGGACCAGCAGGTCCTTGTCGCGCAGATTGCTGTAACGTCCGTCCCAGATCGGCAGGTAGCTTAGTTCGGCGATGTAGCGCTCGCGATAATCCATGCGCAGGGAAAGGTTCATGCTCTTGCGCCCTTCGCTGAGCAGGAAGTCGTGCGCCCACCCTTTCACGTCGTGGGTGAAGGCGGCAAAGGCATGCAGGTTCAGCCCGGGCCGCAACTGGCGCAGGCGGGCGTCGACGCGCAGCCGGTAGCCGTAGGCGCTGGGCGACACATAGCCATCAAAGCTGCACTGACGCGCAACCTCGCGCGAATTGGGCACGCACACGCCATGGATCGGCCCTGTCCCGAACTGGTCGGGCCGCCCGTAGCGCCGCACGGCGGGATCGGGCAGCGCCATGACATGCTTGCCGATGATATCCACGGCCGTGCTGACAGTGGCTGCGCCGGCCGTAGCCAGCGTGCGCTGCCACCCAAGCTGCAGCTGCACGGTGCGCCCGCGGTCATAACCGCGAAAGTAGGCACCGGGCGCGGTGGCCGTGGCGTCGGGCCGGATCAGCGATGGCGCACTGGTGCTGAGAAAGGCCGGCAGCACATCCCCGGGCGGCAGCTGCAAGGCCTGGTTCGGCCGGTAGGCCAGCTCCCCGCTCCAGCGCGTGCGGGCCAGCTGGTACGCCGCGCTGACCGCATACACCTTGACGTCGTCGGGATGCTCGGTGAAGAACGCCAGGTTCAGTCCATCCGGGTCGCCGGGAATGAAGCCAGGGCCAGTGCGCGTGGACTTGCGCACACCGGGAATCGGGGTGCGGTTGATGTAGCGCGCCGCGTACAGGCCCAGCTCCAGCGCCGGCGTCTTCCAGCTGATGGCGCCACCGTACTGCGGCCCGTCATTGGCACTCGGACTGGGAATGCGCTTGAGGAAGGCGCCCGCGGCCAGCCGCTCGCGGTCGGACAGGGCCATCGGCCCGGCAAAGGCCCGGTCGCAGCCCTGCGCCAGGTAATCGGTGGTGGTCCAGAAGGTGCCGCACATGTCCAGGGCCGAGGGCCGGAAGACGCTGCCGTAAAACGCTTCCACCGCCACTGTCCGCGTCACGCCGGCGCGCACGAACAGCATGGGCGCTGGCACGCGCAGCTGCTGGGGCGCGGCGCCGGCCCGCCGCAGCGCCGGCAGGTCGGCCCCGTTGATGGCACCGAGGCCGCCGCCGAACACGGCCTGTTCGCCCCATGGGAGCGACTGCTGGCCCGCCCGCACCATCCAGGCCCGCGCGCCGCCCGGCGCCGCATACTGGACAAAGGCGTCGCCCAGCGCCACGCCGGAAAAGCGCGACAGCCGTGCGGCGCCCGCGTCGCCAAGCGGGCGGCCCCCGATGTAATTGTTGGGATTGTTGCCCCAGGCCCGTGGCTGGTCTGCCAGTGCGAAGTCGTGCCAGGCCTTCAGGCGCACCAGCGCCGACCATGGGCCACGCGCCACTGACACGTCGGCAAACGCATGCACGGCGCGGGTGGTGGCATCGCCCCGGGCGAAATTAAGGTTGGCGTCGTCGGTGTTCTGGCCACTGTTGGCGTCACCCACCAAGCCGACTTGCGCCGCATTGAAGGACACCAGCAGCGAGGGATCGGCCGCTTCGGTGCGCACGGCGGCGCCGAACATGAGGCGGCCGCTGGCCTTGACAAGCATCGCCTGGGCCTGGCAACAGCCGGCCACCGGCAAGACCAGGGACAACACGGCCAGTTGCTGGCGAACAGGATGCGGGAACATACAGGCCTTCTCTCTTGTCTAACCGGTGTGATGCTAGTCGTCACTTTTCCGGCAGTCAATGCGGCCCGCATAAACCACTATTTACATCAGGGCGCGGGCTGGCCGTACAGTGCCTCGGCGCGCTGGAACAGGATCCACGAGGTGGCAATGTATTTGTCGCCACTGCGGGCAATGTGCCCTTTATGGGTGTGGGTAAAGCCGGCGGGGGCGATGATGAGCCTGCCCTGGCGCGCTTCGATCTTGCGCTTCTGGTAGAAGAACTCGGTTTCGCCCCCTTCTGCCACATCGTTCAGATAAAACTGGAACAGCAGTGCGCGGTGCAGGCTCTCGCAGCTGGGGTTCTGCGGATAAATCTCTGAATGCCAGTGATGGTAGCCGCCGCTGCTTTGCAGGTATTTCTGGACATTGATCAAGCCTGCGCGGTAAATGGTGCGCATCAGCTCACCGATGTAGGGAGTGCCGCATTCGTCAAAATTGTCGATCGACAGCTGCACCGGCTGGCCGGTCGCCGGATGCACCACCATGGGCGACATGGCCCCCACCAACAGCATGCGGTACTTGTTCATGTACGCGATCAGGCATTTCTCGACCGCTCCCATGAGCATATTCGATAAGTCATGCCATTCCTGGTGCTGGCTGATGGTCAGGTCGTAGCTGTCTTTCTTGCTGGTGTCCACGCCCTGCCCGGTCTTGCCGCGCACGACCTTGTTGCTGGCGTTAAAACGTTCAATCACTTGCGCGCACTGCGCCGGCGTCAGTGCGTTGTCGTAAATTTCAAGAAAGTCGTCCACCACCCGCTCCCATACGTGACTCTGAAGGCCGCTATATTACACACACCGCCGGCCGGCTTGCTGCATTTCACGCCGGCCTGATGCAACTGGCGCCACCGCGCAGCCGTTCGTCGCATGGTTTTCCACCGCCCCGGCATTGTCCTTACAGTAGCGCATCCCAACCACTTTCAGGAGTCCACGATGAAAACAATGCTTGCAGCCTTCGCCTTCTTGACCACCCAGCTGTGCAGCGCAGCCGAGCTGACGGTCCAGATCGATGATGTCAAGTCCGCAGACGGCATGCTGATGCTTGCCCTGTACGACGCCCAGAGTTTCCTGAAAAAGCCGGTCAAGGCGGCGCGCGCAGCGGCAGTGCCGGGCGGGACCACGGTCGTGTTCAAGGATTTGCCGGAAGGAGAGTATGCATTTGCCCTGTTCCACGACGCGAACGGGAACGGCAAGATGGACAAGAATCCGATCGGCATTCCCACCGAGGACTATGCCTTCAGCAATAATGCCCTGGGCACGATGGGGCCGCCGGGCTTTGACAAGGCCCGGATTGTCGTCACCGCAGCCGGCACCAGCACCCGGGTATCGCTGAAATAAGGAGGGGACCATGGACCGCCGTGCATTCCTGCATTCCACCAGCGCCCTGGCTGCGCTGTCTCTGGTACCGCGGGCAGCCATGGGCGACGCCCTGGCCTTGCGCCGCTTCCACGCCGCCCTGGAAGGCGACCCCGCCCTTGCCGTGTTCGCCAACACCACGGGCGACCAGTCGGGCAGCGCGCAAGTGCATGGCAAGCTGCCGGGCGACTTGCGCGGCGTGTTTTACCGCAACGGGCCGGGCCGCTTCGAACTCGGCGGCGAACGCTACCATCACTGGTTCGATGGCGATGGCTTTGCCCAGCGCTGGGAAATTGCAGACGGCCAGGTCAAGCATCGCGGCAAGTTCGTGCTCACTCAAAAGTTTGTCGACGAAACTGCAGCCGGGCAGTTTCTCTATCCCACCTTTGGCACCCATATAGCGCGCCGCGGCATCAAGGGCAACGACACCGTCAATGCCGCCAATACCAATTTGCTGCCCTTCAACGGCCGCGTGTATGCCCTGTGGGAAGGCGGATCGGCCACCGAGCTCGATCCCGTCACGCTGGCCACGGTCGGCATCAAGACCTGGTCGCCGGACATGAAGTCCATGCCTTTTTCGGCCCACCCCAAGGTGGAACCGGGTGGCGCCATGTGGAACTTTGGCACCATGCCGGGGTCTGACAAGCTCGTGATCTATCGCATCAGCGCCAGAGGCGTGCTGGAGGACACGCGCATCCTCTCCGTGCCTCAGCTGGCCATGGTGCACGATTTCGTCATCAGCGCCCGCCACCTGATCTTCCTGATTCCGCCCTATGACATGGTGCGCGGCGCGGGAAAGAGCTTTGCCGACATGCATCAGTGGGCCGGCGCGGCACGCCCGTTGCGCGCAGTCGTCGTGGACAAAGCGACGCTCGCCATACGCAAGACCTTCGAGCTGCCGCCCCATATGGTTTTTCACTTCGGAAATGCCTGGGACGATGGCGACTGTACTCGCCTGGACCTGGTCTTGCACCAGGGCGACGCCCTGCGCGATGTCAGCCGCATGATGCGCGGCGAGCAGCCCGCCCCCGGGCAGCAGCAGGGCTTTGCTGCCCAGCTGACGCTGGACCATCGCAGCGGCACGGCACGCATGGTGCACCTGTTGGCCAACTGTGAATTTCCGCGCGTGATGCCGCAGGTCGTCGGTACGCGCCACCGCAAGCTGGCATTGCTGAGCAGTTCCCGTCCGGATGGCGCTCGCCGCCTCGATACCGTCAACCTGATCGACACCAGCACTGGCCGGCGCGACAGCCATCGCTTCGGTCCGGGCTGGCAGGTGGAAGAGCACGTCCTGGTGGCGCGCCGCCACGGCCGCGGCGAAACCGACGCTTATCTGGTCGGCGTGGCCCAGGATACCCGGCGCGGGCACACGGTGCTGACCGTGTTTGACGCCAGACGCGTCAGCGATGGCCCGCTGGCACTTGCCAGACTGCCCTACCGTGCGCCACACTGCTTCCATGGAAATTTTCTCCCTGCATAATGCACGCTGAGACTGCCCCGCGCCGCCGCACTGCAAGCCATCCGCTGGACTTGCTGCCCCTGTTCCGGCGCTGGCCGCCGTCGCTGCTGCGCGATCTGATCTATACGGGCCTGTGGAATGCGCTGCTGGCCTTCCTGATCGTGCTGGCCAGCCGCTTTCTCAATGCTCGGCCCACCAGCTTCTGGCAGGACCTCTATCCGGCGCTGATCATCTCCAACATTGTCGGCTACCTGGTCCACGCCTGCCTGGTGGCGGGCGACCGCCTGCTCAATGGCTGGCCGCTGCGGGCGGGGCCGCTGGCAGTGCTGCTGTATTTTGTCGGCGTGGTCGGCATGTGCGCCATGATCGGCATTTCGCTGGGCACTGCCCTGATCAAGGGCGTCAGTCCCCTGCACTACCTGGCCAACCCCTCCAGCATGGCATCGCTGATGCGTTTTGCCGCGGTGGTGGCAGTGATCATGTTTATCATCTTCGTGGCCGGCGAACGGCGCATCGCGCGCGAAACGCTGGCCGCGCAGCAGCGCGAACAGATGGCCAATGCGGCCAAACTGATCGCCGAAGCGCGCCTGCGGGCGCTGCAGGCACAGATCGAGCCGCACTTCCTGTACAACACGCTGGCCAATGTGGTGGGCATGATCGACACGGAACCGGCGCAGGCGCGGCGCATGCTGGAGCGCTTCATCGACTACCTGCGGGCCTCACTCGCTGCCAGCCGGGCCGACAGCGCCACCCTTGGCTCGGAGCTGGACCTGGCTGCCGCTTACCTCGATGTCCTGGCCGTGCGCATGGGGCCGCGCCTGCGCTACCAGTTCGATGTCGGCGCCGGCCTGCGCTCGCTGCCGATGGCGCCCATGCTGCTGCAGCCGGTGATCGAAAACGCCGTCGCCCATGGACTTGAACCGATGGTCGAGGGCGGCCAGATCGTGGTCCGGGCCGAGCGCCGTGACGCCACGCTTGTCATCGAAGTGGCCGACAGCGGCGCCGGTCTGCACGATATCCCACCCAAGGCCGGCGGCGGCGTGGGACTTGGCAATCTGCGCGCGCGCCTGCGCAGTATGTACGGCAGCGGCGCTCAGGTACAATTGCTTGAAAACGCCACGCGCGGGATCACGGTCCGCATCGTCCTGCCGCTGCACGACGCCAACCTGCCTGCTGCCTGAGCCATCGCCACGCCATGCACCTTCGACCATTCACCCTGCCGTGCCTCCTGCCGTGCCTCCTGCTGCTCGCCGGCTGCGCCAGCACGCCGCCTGTCGGCCTGGAGCTCCAGGCGCGCCAGCTGATGCAGCGCGAACGCGTGCACGGGCTGGCGATGGCCATCATCGACCATGGCCGCATCACCAGCGTGCACGCCTGGGGCCAGCGTGACGTGGCACGTGGCCTGCCCTTGCAGACCGATACCATCATGTACGGCGCCTCGCTGACCAAGACTGCCTTTGCCTACATGGTGCTGCAGCTGGTTGACGAAGGGCTGCTCGACCTGGATGCCTCGATTGCCACGCTGCTGCCAAAGCCACTGCCGGCCTACCGCGCCAAGGACCACGATTACACCGACCTGGCCGGCGACGAGCGCTGGCGCGCCATCACGCCGCGCATGCTGCTCAATCACGCCAGCGGCTTTGCCAACTTCCGCTTCCTTGAACCGGACGGCAGGCTGCGCCTGCATTTTGCGCCCGGAACCCGCTATGCCTACTCCGGCGAAGGCATCCAGCTGCTGCAGGTGGTGCTCGAACAAGGGCTGGGCCTTGACGTTGGCAAGGAGATGCAGAGGCGGGTCTTCGACCGTTTCGGCATGCGCCGTACCAGCATGACGTGGCGGCCCGACTTTGCCGCCAACCTGGCGCACGGCTACACGGTGGACGGCAAACTGGAAGAGCACGACAAACGCAGCCGGGTACGGGCCGCCGGCTCCATGGACACCACCATTGCCGACCAGGCACGCCTGTGGGCGGGCATGGTACGCGGCGACGGCTTGTCGGCCCGCGCCCGCGCCGAGCTGGTGCGCGCGCAGCTGCCCATCACGTCGGCGCGCCAGTTCCCCACGCTGGCGCCGGGCGCCGGGATCTATCACCGGACGGTCGGCCTGGCGGCGGGCCTGGGCGTGGTGGTCTACCGCGACGCGCAGGGAAGCGCCTGGTTCAAGGGTGGGCATAACGACAGCACCGGCAATCTGGCAATTTGCCAGGAGTGGCGGCGGCGCTGCCTGGTCATGCTGGCCAACGACGTGCGCGCAGAGCGCATTTACCCGGAACTGGCGCGCCTGGTCCTGGGCGACACCAGGCAACCCTGGGCCTGGGAATACGGCCCGGCCACCCTGGCCAGGACGCCATGACCGTGCGCGCCGTCATTGCGGACGACGAAGCGCACCTGCTGGACTACCTGGCCGCGCGCCTGGCCGTGGTGTGGCCGGAACTGCGCATCGTCGGCAAGGCCGCCAATGGGCTGGACGCCCTGCGCATGATCGACGAACAGGCGCCTGATCTGGCCTTCCTCGATATCCAGATGCCGGGACTGACCGGCGTGGACCTGGCCGCCCGCCTGGCGCAGGACGGCCGTGCGCCGCACATCGTCTTCGTGACCGCGCACAATGAATACGCCGTGCAGGCATTTGAGCATGACGCCGCCGACTATCTGCTCAAGCCCGTGACCGACGAACGCCTGGCCAGGACCGTGGCGCGGCTGAAGACGGCGCTGTCGCAGCAGGCGCCGGCGCTGCCGGCCGATGCCTTGCGCTCCCTGCTGCAGCAACTGGCGCCGGCAGCGACGCCGCCGCCACCGCTGCAATGGATCCGCGCCGCCCACGGCGACGAAACGCGCCTGATCGCCATCGATGAAGTGATGTATTTCGAGAGCCAGGACAAATACACCTGCGTCTTTTTACAGGATGAAGAGTGCCTGATCCGCACTCCGCTGAGCAAACTGCGCGAGCAGCTTGACGAAGCGCGCTTCTGGCAGATTCACCGCAGCGTGATCGTCGCCGCCCGCCATATCGCCGGCACCCACACCGATTTCCGGGGCCGCCTCATGGTCAGGCTCAAGGGGCGCAGCGAACTGCTTACCGTCAGCCGCAATTACGTGGACCTGTTCCGCCAGATGTAGGCCGCAACGGCAACGCAGCGTCAGATGTGAATGTCGTCGTCGCTGCGCGCCAGCGTCTCGACCGCCTTGGCGGCGCTGAGGAACACCTGTCCATTAAGCCGGGCCGCCAGCTCGCTGCCGACAATGCGGTCCATGACCGGCCCCTTGACTTCGGCCAGGTGCATGCCGATCCCGCGCTGCCTGAGTGCCTCGTTCAATTCCAGCAGACCATACATGGCCGAGGTATCGATGGAGCTGACGGAAGTCATGACCAGCACCAGGTGGCGCGCCTGGGGATGCGCGGCGAGCTTGTCTTCGATGTGGACGTTGACCGCTTCGACGTTACCGAAAAAAAGATTGGCGTCGATGCGCAGCATCAGCAGTGAAGGAATGGTTTCGGCCGCGTAGCGCTCGACATTGCGGAAGTGCTCGGACCCCGGAATGCGTCCCAGCACCGCGATGTGCGGGCGGCTGGCGCGCCAGATCAGGTTCCCCATCGACAGGACCACGCCCAGCACCACGCCGGACTCGATGCCAAGCACAATCACACCGGCACAGGTGGCCACCAGCGCCAGCGCGTCGCTGCGGTCAAAGCGCCACGAGGTACGCAGCGTGGCCAGCTCCAGCATCCCCAGTACGGCCACGATGATGGTGGCGGCCAGCGTCGGCAGCGGCAGCAGCGCCAGCCAGCCGGTGGGCGCCACCAGGGCCACGGCCAGCAGGCCCGCGGTGATGATGCTCGCCAGCGGCGTATTGGCGCCGGCGGCAAAATTGACGGCCGAACGCGATATGCTGCCGGTCACCGGCATGCCGCCCGTCAGTGCGCTGCCCAGATTGGCCGCGCCCAGCCCGATCAGCTCGAAATTGGCGTGCAGCTTTTCCTGGCGCCGCAAGGCCAGCGTCTGGGCCGCCGACATGCTGACCAAAAAAATGACAAAGCCGATCAGCAGCGCCGGCTGCACCAGGCTTTTCCAGTGCGCCTGCGACAGCGCCAGGTTCAGGCTCGGCAAGCCGGCAGGCACCTCGCCCGTCACCCGCACCCCCGCGCCGGCCAGGTCAAAGAGAACCGTGATGATAATGCTCGCCACCACCACCAGCATGGGCGCCAGGCGCGCGCCCACGTCCGCGGCAGCGGCAGCCATGCCCAGCCTGCGCAGGAGCGGCGCCAGGTGCGTGCGCGCCAGCAGCAGGACGATCAGCGAACCCAGTCCCAGCATGGCGCTGGGCAGATGCGGCGCCTGCAAGCCGCTGCCACCGAGCAGCGCCTCCACCTGCCCCCACGCGATCAGCAGCGCCGCGCCGATGGTAAAGCCGCTCATGACGGGCCGCGAAAAGAAATTGGCGACAAAGCCGACCCGCAGCACGCCGCACACCAGCAGAAGCACGCCGCACATGAGCGCCAGCTGCGCGGCCAGCACCATGTACAGGCCAGTGCCCGGCTGCGCCAGTGGCGTCAGCGCGGCGGCGGTCATGAGCGAAGTGATGGCCATGGGACCGACCGACTGCGTCATGCTGGTGCCGAACAGCGCGTACAGCAAGGGCGGCACGATGCTGGCGTACAGGCCGACCACGGGTGGCAACCCGGCCACCAGGGCATAGGCCATGCCCTGCGGGAGAACCATCATGGCGACGATGATGCCGGCGCCGATGTCCCCGGCCAGCATCTGCCGGCGGTAGTGCCTTAACCAGTGGAGCATGCGATTGTGAGTAAGATGGCGGGAAAGGCGTAAGCCTATCACGCCCGCCCGGGCCGAGGAAGGCGCCGCGTTTACTGCAGGGCCAGTTCGACGCAATTGCGCCCGGCACGCTTGGCCCGGGCCAGTGCCGCCTCGACCCGCACCAGCAAGGCATCCGGCGAGTCCGATTCGGCCGCCTGCCCCGCCCCGAGGCTGATGCTGACCCGGTCGCAGCCTGGGATGTCGGTGGTGGCGATGGCCTGGCGGATTTTCTCGGCAATCTTGAGCGCGTCGATGGCGCTCGTGTGGGACGCGATGATCTGGAATTCGCCGCCCGCGGAGCGCACCAGCGTGTCGCTGCTGCGCAGGGCCTGCTGCACGCCATCGGCCACCGCGCGCACGGCGGCGTCGCCCACCGGATGCCCGAACTGGTCATTGACCGCCTTGAGGCGGTCGATATCGAAAACAATGAGCGACATGGGCAGCTTGTAGCGCCGGGCGCGCCGCATTTCGAGCTCCAGCAAGTATTCGCCGTGGCGGCGGTTGGCCACCCCGGTCAGGGCATCGGTGGTCCCCAGATGCGTCAGGCGCTCTTGCAGCTGTTCGTTCTCGCGGCTCATTTCAGCCATGCGCAGGCCAAACCCGGCCTGGCGCGTCATGTCCATGAGGGCGGTCAGGTCGTCGCCGGAAAGCTGGCGCGCGTGGCCGAACATGAGGCACAGCGCGCCACGCTGGACACCGGCGCGGCTCACCGGCAACGGCAGGCCGACCACCATGTTCACGCCGCTGTCAGCGAGCGACAGCGCCAGTTCCGGCTCGCCCGCCTTGGCCGGCACATCGAGCAGGGTCAGTTCACCACCGCAGGCGGCCAGCAGGCCGGGGAAGGCATGGCGCAGGGGCGACTGCATGAGCCGGTCGGGGCGCGCCAGGATGCGCGTGAGATTGAGGCCAATGGTCGAATGCTGGGCTTCAAGCTGCAGCTCGCCGGGTTCGCGCATGTAGAACAGCGACACATGCACAACCCCCGGCAGGCTGCCCAGCGCCACGCAGATGCGGTCGGCCATCTTTTCAAAGTCGTCCACCTCGGCGATGGCGTGCTGCACCAGCGACGAGCTTGCCATCAGGCGGCGCAGCTGGGCCGCGTCGCTGTCTGCCGCGGCCTGCCCTGCCAGGCGCGCCGCCACGGCCGTGCCCAGGTCCTGGTCGAGCAGGGGCGTGATGGCATAGTCGACCGGCCCGGCCGCCAGCAGGTCCGGCAGCCAGCCGGCACCGGTGAAAGGACACAGTACCAGGGTGGCCGCGTCCCCACGCTGGCCGATCAGCTGCAGCAGGGCCGCGCTGTCGAAGTTGCGGTCAAAACGTTCCAGGTCAATGATGAGCAGGTCAATATCCTGCTGGCCCAGCAGCAAGGTAGCTTGCTCGCAGCCATCTGCCAGGAACAGCCGGCCGAACTGCTCGCCGCAGACCGCCTGGAAATCAACACGCCGCTGCGCCACTGGGTTCAGGAACAATCCGACTTTGGTGCGCGGGTCCGGCTCGTGCTGCGACATGGATTCTCCCTTTTATTTCCAAGATTCATTCTCTTAAGCTTAGTTTGCCATAAAGCCGGGGCGGCACGAAACCGAAAGCCGATTTTGTGTGTGCTTCCGCACGGTCTTGGCCGCTCGTGGCGCGAATACTGCTTATTCACGGATGGAGGAATCTATGAGCAAGGGAAATCAGTCTGGGGGCAATACGTCCGGTGGCAACAAGTCGGTGGAAGCGGTCGCCAATCAACAGCGCGCCATCCAGGCACAGCAGGACGCCAAAGACAAGCAGGGACTCAAGCCGGACAGCGACGAAGCGGTGCAGACCACGTCCAGGGCCGAGCCGGCCCCGCCGCTGCCGGACCAGCATCTGGACAAGCCGGGCAACGAAAACGACATGGAACTCAAGCCCCGGTTCATGGCCGAAGGCTACAAGGGCAGCGGCAAGCTCGACGGCCAGGTGGCCATCGTCACCGGCGGCGACTCCGGCATCGGGCGCGCCGTGGCGGTGCTGTTTGCGCGCGAAGGCGCCGACGTGGCCGTGCTGTACCTGAACGAGCACGAAGATGCGGCCGAGACGCGCCGCTGCGTGGAAGCGGAAGGCCGGCGCTGCCTCACCCTGCCCGGCGACGTCAAGGACATGGCTTACTGCCAGCAGGCGGTCGACAAGGTGGTGGCCGAATTCGGCCGCCTTGATGTGCTGGTCAATAACGCCGCCTTCCAGGAACATGCCTACTCGCTCATGGACCTGACCGAAGAGCGCTTTGATGAAACCATGCGCACCAATATCTACGGTTACTTCCACATGGCCAAGGCAGCCCTGCCCCATCTCAAGCGCGGCGCGGCCATTATCAATACCGGGTCGGTCACCGGCCTGCGCGGCTCGGGCCACCTGCTCGACTATTCGGCCACCAAGGGCGCGATCCACGCCTTTACCATGTCGCTGGCCTCGAATCTGATTGACCAGGGCATCCGCGTCAATGCCGTCGCGCCCGGCCCGGTGTGGACCCCGCTCAATCCGGCCGACCAGCCGTCCGAGAAGATCAGCTCCTTTGGCAAGGATACCGACATGAAGCGTCCGGCCCAGCCCGAAGAACTGTCGCCTGCCTATGTGTTCCTGGCCTCGGGCGTGTGCTCGAGCTACATCACCGGCATGGTATTGCCCGTGACCGGCAACGTCGGCAGCTAAGAAAGGACTGGAATATGGCACGCAGTTTATGGAAAGGCGCAATCAGCTTTGGGCTGGTGCATATTCCGGTCGAAATGCATTCGGCGGTGCGAACCAATTCGCTCGACCTGACCATGCTCGACAAGCGCGACTTCTCGCCCATTGGCTTCAAGCGCTACAACAAGAGCAATAACAAGGAGGTGGTCTGGGACGACATCGTCAAGGGCTACGAGTACAGCGCCGGCGAATACGTGGTGCTGTCGGACGAGGACCTGCGCCGGGCCAACGTGGAAGCAACCCAGACCATCGACATCCTGGCCTTTGTCGACGCCGAACAGGTGCCGCTGCTGTATTACGACCAGCCGTATTACCTGGCCCCCGGCAAGGGCGGCGACAAGGTCTACGCCCTGCTGCGCGAGACGCTGCGCAGCGCGGGCAAGATCGGCATCGCCAACGTGGTCATCCGCGTCAAGCAGCACTTGTGCGCGCTGGTGTGCGTGGGCGACGTGATCGTCATGAACACCCTGCGCTATGACGACGAGATCCGCTCCACCGACGACCTCAAGATCCCCACCTCCACGGCAAAGAACGCTGCCATCTCCGACAAGGAATTGAAGATGGCCATGGCCCTGGTGGAAGGGATGAGCGAGGAATGGAAGCCCGAGCAGTATCACGACACCTACCGCGAAGACATCCTGGCGCTGATCGAGAAAAAGGTCGCTGCCAACCAGACCAAGACCATCACCATGCCCGACAAGGACAGCAAGCCGGCCAGTTCGAGCAACGTCATCGACCTGGTATCGCTGCTGCAGCAAAGCCTGGGCGGCAAGAAGCCGGCCGCCAAGCGTGGCGCGGCCAGCGACGATGATGAGGAAGATGACAAGCCCGCTCCCAAGCGCAAGTCGAGCGCCAAGGCAGCCAATGATGAGGGCGACCCCGACGCGGCGCCGCCTGCCAAACGCAAACCGGCGGCTAAGGCCGCTCCCGCAGCAAAAAGCAAGGCAGCTCCGGCCAAGGCAGCGCCACGGCGCAAGACTGCCTGAGGAGATTTATGGAAGAATTTTTTGCGTATCTCGAATGGCCTGCCATGGCGATCAGCCTGGCGGCGGCCTACTACCTCGGTTCAAAAAAGGCGGGCAAGCGCGTCGTCGCGTTCTGGCTGCTCATACTCGGTAACGTGATGTGGATCGCCTGGGGCTGGGGCGAGCAAGCCTGGGCCCTGATTGCCCTCAATGTCGGCCTCATGGCCCTGAATGTCCGCGGCATCCGCAAGAACGAAGACTAAAAACTCCCATGAAAACAAGGGCTTGAATGATGGCAAGGTCGTAAGTAAACGTGCCGGCGCCCCGTTTGGTCGTATCATGGCTCACCCCTTCGATGCGAGTGTCGCGGAATCGGGCTTGACAAGGCTAGCTATGACCCACGTCCGTCTCGGGACCTTCATCCACGAAAACATGGAGGCTATCCTGCAGGCATGGGAAGACTTCGCCCGCACCATCGAGCCACCGGCACTGACCATGGACGACGCAGAGCTGCGCGACCATGCGCGCCAGATGCTGCATGTGATCGCCAAGGACCTGAGCACGCCACAGTCCGACCATGAGAGTGTGGAAAAGTCCAAGGGCAAGGCCAAGCGCGCCCACCCTGACTCGGCGGCGGAAATTCATGCCGAGGCACGCCTGCTGTCCGGCTTTACGGTCGTCCAGCTGGTCTCTGAATACCGCGCCCTGCGCGCCAGCGTACTGACCCTGTGGGGCAAACTGCCCCAGGATACGCGCGATACCGACATGGATGATGTGACGCGCTTTAACGAAGCGGTGGACCAGGCACTGGCTGAATCGGTGGCCCGCTATGCGCAGATGGTCAAGCAAACCCAGAACATGTTCCTCGCCATCCTGGGGCACGACCTGCGCAATCCCCTGGGCACCATCGTCACTGCCACCGGCTTTTTGATGCAGGCGGTCGATATTCCGGCCAAGTACGTGCTGGTGGCCACGCGCATGTTCAACAGTGCGCAGCGCATGAGCCGCCTGATCAACGACCTGATCGACTTTACCCGCACCCATCTGGGCCCCGGCATCCCGGTCAAGCTCAAGCAGGCCAACCTGTCGCGCGTGTGCCAGGAAGTGGTGGACGAATTGCGCACCTATCATCCGGAGCGGCGCATCGACCTGTCGATGCAGGATCATCTCGATGCCATCTTCGACGAGAGCCGCATCGCACAAGTGCTGTCCAACCTCATTGGCAACGCCATTCAGTACGGTTCCGGTGACAAGCCGGTCATTGTCGTGATGAGCAAGCTGGAAAACGACGTCAGGATCACTGTCAACAACCGCGGCAAGGCGATCGAGCAGAACAAGCTGGCCGCGGTGTTCGACCCTTTCGTACGCATCGCCGCCACCCACTCCCCCGGTTTCACCGAGAGGACCAGCCTTGGCATCGGCCTGTTCATCGCCCGCCAGATCGTGCATGCCCACGGCGGCGAGCTGACGGTGTCGTCCGACAAGGCGTCCGGCACCACCTTCACCCTGGTCATTCCCCTGGTGCCGGCAGCGTTTTCCGAGCCGCGGGAATACGAGGAATAAGCGAGGAATAAGCGAGGAATAAGCGAGGAATAAGCGCCTGGCTACTCCGGCTTGAAGTCCATTTTCTTCATGGCCGCGGTCAGCGTCTTGGCCGCCTTGGCATAACCGGACCAGGGTTCGTTGCCGCGGTCAAGCCGGGTGTGGGCGTTCTTCACATTCCACTGGTCGCCCGCCTTGAGGTTGGGCAGTTCATCCCATGCCACCGGCACCGAAATGCCCAGTCCCGGCCGCACCCGGGCCGACCAGGCGCATGCCGTGGTGGCGCCCTGCCCGTTACGCAGGTAGTCGATGAAGATTTTCCCCACCCGGTTTTTCGGGCCGCTCTTGAAGGCAAAGCGGTCCGGCAGCTGCGACGCCAGGTGCCGCACGATGGCCTGCGAAAAATCCTTCACCGTGTCCCAGTCCAGCCCTCCCTTGAGCGGCACCACCACGTGCAGGCCCTTGCCGCCGCTGGTCTTGAGGAACGAGGGCAGGCCCAGCTGGTCGAGGAAGGCGTGCATCAGCTGGGCCGCCTCGCGCATGGCGCCGAACTCCACGCCTTCGCCCGGGTCCAGGTCGAACACCATGCGATTGGGCGCCTCGTAGGATTTGCCGGTCGCGTTCTGGGTATGGAACTCCACCACATTCCACTGCGCGGCCGACAGAATCCCTTTTTCACTGCCCACTTCCAGCATGGGCGGATGCTCCGGGTCCAGTTCCGGCGCCATCTGCTTCATGCCGGGCAGCTTGGCCACATCGGCGTGCTTCTGGAAAAACAGTTCGCCTCCCACACCCGCCGGCGCGCGAACCAGCGATACGGGGCGTCCCTTCAGGTGCTCCATCATCAGGCTGCCCACCAGCGCGTAGTAGCGCACCAGGTCAAGCTTGGTGGCGCCGCTTTGCTCATCAATCAGGCGCTCGCCATTGGTGATCTTGAAGTCGGCCGGAAGCTTGCCTTGCGGCGCCGCCGGTTCCTGCTTTGTCTTTTTCTTGCCCGCTGTCGTCGATGTCGTCGATGTCGTCGCTGCCACGATTTCCTCCACATGTGTGGCCTTCTCGCGGCCGATGTTGTTAGCCGGCTTGTCTTCGCGCAGTCCCTGGAACACGGCGTGGCGCACCGAGCCTGACGAAGTCCACTCGGCGAAGCTCACTTCCGCAATCAGCCGTGGCTTGACCCAGTGATGCTTGCGCCCGGCTACCGCCTTGGGCGGGAACGGGCTGACGTCGGTGGCCAGCGCATCGAGCTTTTTCTTCAGCTCGCGCAGCGTCGCTTCATTAAAGCCCGTGCCCACGTTGCCGGCGTACTGCAGCACGCCATTGTCGTCGTGCGCGCCCAGCAGCAGCGAGCCGATACCGGCGCGTGATCCCTGCGGGTCGGTAAAGCCGGCAATGACGAATTCCTGCCGCAACCCGCATTTGAGCTTGATCCATTCGGGCGAGCGGCGCTGCACATAGCGCGAATCGCGCTTTTTGCCGATCACGCCTTCCAGCCCCAGTTTGCAGGCCGCCAGCACCAGTTCTTCCGGGTCCGATCCGAATTCCTCGCTAAAGCGCAAGGCGGGCGAAGCGGATTTTTTCAGCACCTGGCCCAGCATGGCGCGGCGCGCTTCGAGCGGAACCTCGCGCATGTCGTAGCCATTGAGGTAAGGCGCGTCGAACATGAAAAACAGGATGTCGGCCGTGTTGGAGCCATCAAAGGCCATCTGCAGCAGGCCGAAATTGGGCTTGCCCTGCTCGTCGTGGACCACGATTTCACCGTCATACCAGCCGTCCGGCAGCTTCGCCTTGAGCATGGCGGCGTGCAGGGTGGGCAGCTTGTGCGACCAGTTATGGCCATTGCGGGTAAACAGCTTGATGTCCTTGCCCTCGACCCGGGCCAGCATGCGGTAGCCGTCGAACTTGATTTCAAAAATCCAGTCGCTCGGATCATGGGGTGGCTTGTCGACCAGCGTTGCCAGTTCCGGCGACAGGCTGTCCGGCAGCGCAGCCTTGACTGCTTCGGCGGGCACGGTAGCCTTGCCGGCCCTGGCTGGCCGCGCTGGCTTTGCGGCCCCTTTTGCCGCGGCAGTTTTCCGGGCGGGGACCTGCTCGGCCAGGACGTCCTCCGCCGGTGCCGCCGCTTTCCTGGCGCCGGCCTTTTTCGCTGCCGGCTTTTTCTTCGCACCAGGCATGGGCAAGGCTTTCACGCTGTCGGGCAGCTCGTCGACGACGGAAAACTCCGCTGCCGGACGGGCCAGATCATCCTTTTCCTTGATCAGCAGCCACGGCTCCTGCTTTTCGCCCTTGCCCTTCATGCGGATCAGGACCCACTTCCCCTGCATCTTGTGGCCATGCATCTCGAACTTGAGATTGCCGGCCTCGTAACCCTGGTGCGGATCATCGAGCGGCGACCAGGTACCCTTGTCCCAAATGATCACCTTGCCCGCGCCGTACTGCTTTTCAGGGATGGTGCCCTCGAAACTGGAATAGGAGATGGGATGGTCTTCCACATGCACGGCCATGCGCTTGTCCTTGGGGTCATAACTGGGACCCTTGGGCACGGCCCAGCTTTTCATGGTGCCGTCGAGTTCAAGCCGAAAGTCGTAATGCAGCCGGCTGGCCCAGTGCTTCTGGATGACAAAGGTCAGCGCATCCTTGCCTTGTTCGCCTCCTTCTGCCGGTTCGGACGTAATGGCAAAGTTGCGTTTGGACTTGTAAACCTTGAGGGGATCGGGCATGGCAGCTACCTGGAAGAAGTTGACTTCCAGTCTATGTGCGGCGCCGGTGCCACTCTGTACGGCAGCTAACGCATGCCTGCTTGCATCACCCTGTCAGTCGGCGCCCAGCTTCTCGCGCGTGCTGTCCGGTACCGGGTAGCCGGGATGGAGCGCGCGCAGTTTTTTCCATTCCGATGCTGCTTCAGCCTGTTTGCCTGCTGCCAGCAGGGCCTCGATGCGCGCCAGCATCACACTGGCGGCTTCCTGTTCGGGCGGAGGCGCAGCGACCGCCTCTGCGTGAACTGGCACGGCGCGATCGGTGGCGATGTGCGGGAACACTGGTGCCCGATGCGGCGCGCCTTTGGCCTCGCCATCCTGCTGGTAGCTCGCTGGCGGTGCCTGGACCTCGCCAAAGCCCCGCGCCGACAGGGTGGCGCGGTATCGGGAAGCGGTCGCTTCCCGAGCCGCCTCGTTGGGCGGCGGCGGCGGCGCGATGATGGATTCAGCCAGCGGAGCCGGCGCCATGGCAGCGGGCGGCGCAGGGGCGACGGAGGGAGCCGGGGCCGGCGGTGGTGGGCGCTGCGCGCTGCGCGCAGGCACCTTGTCGGCACGGGACACGACCGCTCGGGATGGGCCACTCGCGGACGGTGCGACGGCGGCCGGTGCCGGTGCTGCATCGCGCCTGCCGTCGGGAGCGGGCGCGACCGCGACCGCTGGCGCGGGCGGCGCTGCCCTCTCCTGCGGCATGGCAGCTTCCAGCGTGGGCGCCGCCTCATGAACGTTGACGCCGGTGTCGGACTCAAAGCTCTGGCGCGCGATCAGACCTGCCAGCACCGTGGCGGCAATCCCGGCCGGCACCTGCCAGCGCCAGCCCAGGCGCGCGGGATGGCGCGCCGCCGGCGCTGGCGGCGCCTCATCATTGGCCGCCCGTGGCCGCTCCTGCTCTACCGCAGCCCGGGCCCGGGCCAGGATGGCGGCATCGAGCGCGGGGGGCGGCGCCGGCTGCGCAAGTGCCTGCAACTGGCGCGCCAGCGCGTCTTCCCCGTGCAGGAATGCCTCGAACTGCTCGTCGTCGCTCATTTCATCCTTCATTGCACAGGCTCCCTTCGCGCAGCTTGCGCATGGCATAGCGCAGCCGGCTCTTGACCGTTTCAACGGGCGCCACCACCACCAAGGAAATTTCTTCCAGGCTCATACCGGAGAACTGTTGCAGCACGAGGGCCTCCTTCTGCTCGGGCGGCAGGCCGTTGATGGCACCATGCAAGCGGCTGGCCTGCTGCTTGTGGACCAGGGCCGCCTCGGGCGTGGCGCCATCGTGCGCTGCATCGGCCAGGCCGTCAAACGTGTCGCGCCCATCGGTTCCCGTCCCCAGCTCGGCGGCCAGCACATCCTGGTGCTGGCGCACAAGGTCCAGCAGGCGATTGCGGGCGATCTGGTAGAGATAAGTACGGAAAGTGGCGTCCGGCCGGTAGCGCCCGCGTGCATGATGCAGGCTGGCCCAGCTGTCCTGCACAATTTCGTCGACCCAGTCTGCACGGGGTGAGCGCCATGAAACAAAGCGGTACAAGCCGAGCCTGTGCCTGCCGTACAGCTCCTCGAACGCCCGCAGGTCGCCCTCGCGATAACGCATCATCAATTCTTCATCGGGCGTGGCAGTCGGCATGGCTGCTCATTGTAGGCACCGATCTCCCGGCGCGCAATCGATGGCTGCTGTCGGGCATCTTTACAGTCGAGATAGCCACAGCCGGACTCGACAGAAATATTGCCCGGAAATCAACGACTTAAGTTTTAGGCATGAAATTTGCTTCACGTTTATCGCAGCTCAACATTAACATTAACTTATCACTTCGAAAACTACCATGACCCTGAAAAAAATCGCCGCCATCTTTGCCCTTGCCCTGTCCGCTTCCGCCGCCAGCGCTGCCGACTTCTCCTTCACCGGCAACTTCACTTACGATAACGACGTGCAGTCGTTCTCGTTTGTTGTTGGCGCTGATTCGGATGTGAGCCTGCGCAGCTGGTCGTACGCCGGTGGCGTCAATGCAGCCGGCCAGAGCATCGCACGCGGTGGCTTTGATCCCATCCTGGCACTGTTCGATTCCAACGGCAACAAGATCGCCGAACAAGACGATGCCAACTGCCCCAACGTGGCTGCCGATGCCGTGACCGGCGAATGCTACGACACGTTTTACACCAAGAACCTGGCTGCCGGAACCTACACCGTGACGATCATGCAGTTCGATAACTTTGCCCGCAATTCGCTGGCCGAAGGCTTCCTGTATGACGGCGTGCAGCACCGCCAGTTCCGTGACGGCTTCGTCGACGCCGCCGATGACAAGCGCACCAACCTGTGGGCCTTCGACATCCTGAACGTCAATGCAGCATCGCTCCCACCAGGCGAAGTACCTGAGCCAGCGTCGCTGGCACTGCTGGGCCTGGGCCTGGCAGGCGTGGCAGCTGCCCGCCGCCGCAAAGCTGCCTGATTCCCCGGGTTCACGTGACAAGGCCGCGCTCACTGGTCAGTGGCGCGGCCTTTTGTCCTTCGGGAGTCCGCACGCTGCGCTGAAGGCAACTTCAGCGCAGCTGCACGGACGTAACTGGTGAGATGGTGTTCAGGGCAGGCAAACCGCTTCCTGCAGCGCACCGAGGAAACCCGCGATCTCGCGCAGCGCCTGTGACTGGCAGGCACACTCGTTGCGAGCGCCCGGCTCCAGCAGCGGCACCGCATCCATGCGCTTGACGGTGGCCGTGACACCACAGGCTGCCAGACGCGCGCCGTATTGTTCAGCCTCATCGCGCAGAGGATCGTCCTCGGCCGACAAAATCAGGGCCGGCGGCAGGTTGCGCAGCCGGCTCGACTGCAGCGGCGACGCATACGGATGGCTGCGGTCGGCCGCGTTGGGCAAATAGCCCCGGTAGCTGGCGGCGCAGGTCTCGGCCACGCATGCCTCGCTGGCACCCACGGGAATTTCGCGCATGGAACAGGTGGACAGACCGGGATCGAGCATGGGCATGATCAAGATCTGGCCGTCCAGCGCCGGCCGCCCCCGGTCGCGCGCCATCAGCGCAGCCACAGCAGCGAGGTTGGCGCCCGCTTCAATGCCGGCCACGACCAGGTGCTTGCCGCTCCAGCCCAGCTTTACCCTGTTTTTGCGGGCCCAGCCAAGAACCGCATGAGCGTCTTCGGCTGCAGCGGGAAATGGCCGTTCGCAAGCGAGCGTGTAGCGCGATGCCAGTACCAGATGCTCGCCCGCGCAACCGGCCAGGTGACGCAGGAAGTGGTCGGCCTCATCGAGATCACCACCCACAAAGCCACCACTGTGAAAAAATACAATCAGGCTGTCACGGCGCGGCGTAGCCGGCCCGGCCGCGTACAGCCGCGCCTCAAGCGGGCCGGCGGCACCACCGGCCTGCAGCTGCCGGATATTGATGGCGGCAGTCGCCAGCGTCATCGGGATGCGGGCCCGACGCCGAACAAGCCGTCAAACAGCGCATGTGCAAGTGCATCAAATCCGCCGCTGCCAGCCACTGACGCCTGGGAAAATTGCTCGGTATGGATGGTGCCGGCGGTCATGAGCGCCGCCAGAATGACGGTAATGACAACAATAAATCCGTTTTGTATGCGCATGCTGCAGCCCTCCCACCTTCCGATAAGCGCCTTCTTTTGATGGCGTACAAGCATTGTAAAGATGATCTACAATCTGATAAAGATGGCAAGCGCGAATTGATTGTTCACTGAACTGAACAATAGAGGGAGAAATGAACAAACTGCAAGCAATGGAAGTATTCGTTCAGGTGGTCGATGCGGGCGGCTTCACGCGCGCGGCGGAAAACATGCAGCTGCCGAAGGCGACCGTGTCCACCCTTGTCCAGACACTCGAACAAACGTTGCAAACCCGGCTGCTGCACCGCACCACGCGCCAGGTGAGCGTGACCTCCGATGGCGCCGCCTATTACGAACGCTGCCTGCGCATCTTGGCCGACGTACGCGATGCAGAAGAGTCGCTGTCCAACAATCGCGCCTCGCCCAGCGGCCGCCTGCGGGTCGATGTGGCCACTTCCATGGCCAACGACATCATCATCCCGGCCTTGCCCGGTTTTTTTGAGCGCTACCCGGACATCCGGCTCGATCTTGGCTGCAGCGACAGGCCGGTGGACCTGATCGAGGAAGGCGTCGATTGCGCCGTCCGCGGCGGCCAGCTGGGCGACTCGGCGCTCATTGCGCGGCGCATCGGCGTACTCCACTTTGTCACAGCGGCCACGCCCGCCTACCTGGACCGGCATGGCCGCCCGCAGCATCCACATGACCTGGCGCAGCACCGCTGCATCAATTATTTTTCTTCGCGCACCGGCAAGATCATGGACTGGGATTTCATGCGCGGCGACGAAACACTCTATGTGCCGGTGCCGGCCTGCCTGGCCGTGAATGATTCGACTGTGCACTTGACGGCGGGCCTGCGTGGTCTTGGCATCATCCAGATGCCGCACTACCTGATGGCGCCATTGGAAGCGAGCGGCCAGATGGAAGTGGTGCTGCGCGACTGGACCAGCGAGCCGCTGCCGATCAACGTCGTGTATCCGCAAAACCGCCACCTGTCGGCCAAGGTGCGTGTCTTCGTCGAGTGGGTGGCCGACCTGTTCCTGACCGATGCGCGCCTGCGCTACCCGCCGGACTAGAATAGGGTTTTCTCATCCCGGGGCACGCCATGCACAAGATTGTCTTTCTCGACCGCGACAGCCTGGAGGCGCAGCTGCGTTGCCCCGCCTTTGAACATGAGTGGACCGAATACGGTGCCACCAAAGCGGGCCAGGTGGCCGAGCGCCTGCGCGATGCCACCATTGCCATCACCAACAAGGTGGCGCTGCGCGAAGCGGACATTGCCGCCCTGCCGCAGCTGAAGATGGTGGCCATTGCCGCCACCGGCACCGACAACGTGGACCTGGCAGCGTGCCGGGCGCGCGGCATAGTCGTTGCCAATATCCGCGACTACGCCCTGGTCACGGTGCCGGAACATGTGTTCACCCTGATCCTGGCCCTGCGCCGCCGTCTGCTGGACTATGCGCGCGATGTCGCGGCCGGGCGCTGGCAGCAATCGAGCCGTTTCTGCCTGCTCGACCATCCCATCAGCGACCTGGCCGGCAGCCGGCTGGGCATCATCGGCTACGGCACCCTGGGGCGGCGCGTGGCGGCCATCGGTCGCGCCTTTGGCATGCAGGTGTGCGCTAGCTCGCGCACGCCGGTGGCCGAGCCGGACGTGATCGACCTGCCCCTGCCCGAACTGCTCGCCACCTGCGACGTCGTCAGCCTGCACCTGCCCCTGACGGCGCAAACGCGCGGCATGATCGGCGCCGCGCAGCTGGCACGCATGAAGCGCAGCGCGCTGTTGATCAACACGGCGCGCGGCGGCCTGGTGGACGAAGCGGCCCTGGCCGATGCGCTGCGCGAGGGCAGCATCGGCGGCGCCGGCTTTGACGTGCTGAGCCAGGAACCGCCCGTCGATGGCAATCCCCTGCTCGACCCTGGCCTGCCCAACTTCATCCTGACGCCGCACGTGGCCTGGGCCAGCGCCGGTGCCATGCAAACCCTGGCTGACATGCTGATGGATAACATCGAAGCCTTCGCGCGCGGGCAGCCGATCAATGCGCTGTAACGCGCCCTTTACAAACGGGCGGCGCCCCACTACAATGCTGCTTCTTCGCGCAGGGCATGCCCGGCGCTGAAGGTAGCAAGGAAGTTCATCACCGGAAACGCCGCAATTTGGCACTTCCGGAAGTGCAACAGAGCTGCTACAATGCATGCTTCGCGGCTGTAGCTCAGCTGGATAGAGTACTTGGCTACGAACCAAGGGGTCGTGGGTTCAATTCCTGCCAGCCGCACCAAAATTCGTAAGATGAAAGGCCTGACGAGAAATTGTCAGGCCTTTTTTCTATTTGCGCGCCAATCTCCGGCAGTGCCGCAATAGTCTGTGCATGCCCCTTTGCGGATGCAGAAACTGCTGCTATAATCTTGTCTTTCGCGGCTGTAGCTCAGCTGGATAGAGTACTTGGCTACGAACCAAGGGGTCGTGGGTTCAATTCCTGCCAGCCGCACCAATATTCGTAAGATAAAAAGGCCTGAAGAGCGATCTTCAGGCCTTTTTTCTTTGCGCCCCTCCCCGGGCACGCCTGCGGTCAGGTACGCGCTTTCTTGACGACGGTCCGGTTGCTGAGGATTTCTTCAATCTGCTCGAAGCGCACCGGCTTGACCATGTGGTGATCGAAGCCTGCCTCGAAGGCAAGCTGGCGATCCTTCTCCTGGCCCCAGCCGGTAACGGCAATGAGCATGGTCATGGCGCCGCACGACAGGCGCCGGATCCCGCGTGCCAGATCATAGCCCGACATTTGCGGCAACCCGATGTCGAGGAAGGCATAGTCAGGGCAAAAGCGCGCGGCGGCGGTGAGCGCGTCCGGCCCATTATGGGTGATGACGACGCTGTGTCCCATGGCCGAGAGCAGCGCGCCGATGCTGTTGACGAAGTCCACGTTGTCGTCGGCGAGCAGGATGCGATAGGTTTCCGAGGTCATGAAAGTGGCCGGCGTCGACTTGGCCGGCAATTCCGGCTCCACCACGATCGGCAGCCTGACAATGAATTCGCTGCCGCGGTTGATGCCGGGACTGTCCGCCTCGATGGTACCGCCATGCAGCTCCACCAGCCGGCGCGCCAGCGACAGGCCCACGCCCAGGCCCGCATTGGTGCGTTCAAGCGTGGAATCGACCTGCACGAACATCTCGAACACCTGGTGCAGCATGTCGCGTGCGATACCGATGCCGTTATCGGCCACGGTAATGATCAGATTGCGGTCTTCAACCCGGGCCGACAGACTCACGCGCCCGCCGCGATTGGTGTACTTGGCTGCGTTGTTGAGCAGGTTGGACAGAATCTGCGCCAGGCGCGTCGCGTCGCCATGCAAGAACACGGGCCGGTCCGGCAGGTCGATAACCAGCTCGTGGCCATGCAGTTCGATATACGAGCGCACCACTTCCAGCGCATCGTTGACCACCGCCTTCAGTTCGACCCGGCCCATCTTGATGGCGAACTTGCCGGTATTGATGCGCGAGACGTCGAGCAGATCGTCGACCAGGCGCACCATCTGGCGCAGCTGGCGTTCCATGATATCGGTGGCGCGCTGGGTGGCCTGGGCGTCGCCGCTGCGAATGCGCAGGATATCGAGGCCGGTGCGGATCGGCGCCAGCGGATTGCGCAGCTCATGGGCCAGGGTGGCGAGGAATTCATCCTTGCGGCGGTCGGCCACGAGCAGCGCCTCCTCGGCCCGGTGGCGCACCTGCATCTCATGTTCCAGCGTGAGATTGGCCTCCTGCAGCGCGTGCGAGCGGCGCCCGATCTCGGCCAGCATGTCGTTGAAGGCTGCCACCAGCACCCCGATTTCGCCGCGGTTGTTGCCCTGTACGCGCAGGCTGAAGTCGCGCCGCTGCATCACTTCACGCGCCACGCCGGTCACGGCCAGCAGCGGATCGGTGATGCTCTTTTGCAGGCGCGAGGCGACAAAGGCGGCAATCACGAGAGAACCCAGCAGCACCACGCCCAGGATGCCTGCGTAGCTGAGCATGCGGTCAATCAGACCGTAGCGTGCACGCAGGTAGACCGTGCCGAGCACCTCGCCATTGTCGACAATATTGTGGTACACGGTCAGTTCGCCATTGGCGATGCTGTAGCCGGGCACGCCGGGACGGGCCGGATACGTCGCATCGCCGGCGCCCTGGGCATAGGCGGCAAAGCGGCTGCCGCCGGCGGTGTAGATGGCGCTGGCCAAAATTTGCGGACGCACCCGCAGCACGGCCAGGTTCTGCTGGGCGGTGCGGGCATCGTTGAACGCGAGGGCCGGCGCGGTGACACTGGCGATAATGTCGGCCTGGGTCATCAGGTCGTCCACCCAATACTGCTTGAAGGTGCGCAGGTCGTAGAGCAGCATGGCGATGGAGGCGGCCAGCAGGGCCACCAGCGTGGTCGACACCGCCATCAGAATCAGCTTGCTGCGCACGGATCCGCTGTCGCGTTGCATCACGGTGTTCCCTTGTGCACGTGGCTGGCAACGGTGAGCAGCCGGGAGCTGAGCTTGACGCTATGCTTGTCGGCCGCTTCAAGTGAAATGTCAAAGCGCACGCGCGCATCGACGATCTTGAAATTGATCACACTGCCCTGGCGCAGGCCGTTTTCCGCCTCCGTCACCACCAGCATGGGCGCCGGCTGCGCGGCCTTGATGACGCTGCGCACCCGCGCGCTGTCGCTGCCGCCCACGAACAGCAGATGCACGCCGGCCGGCGCTTCCTGCTCGCGGAAGGCCTTGACGGCGATGGGGCGGCCCTGCACGGTGCGGCCGACAACAATCCGGCTCAGCTCGGCGGCGACGCCTTCGGCATCGACCACGCCGATGACAACGGGCGCGGCCGCATCAGCAAAGGCGGTTGCGGGAAATTCTGTGTAACCGAGAAACTTGTAGAGAAAGGCAGCCTTGACCTTGCGTTCCGGCGCCGTTCCCGCCGGCGCGGCCAGGACCGCGCTGCCGAGCAGGCTCGCGGCAGCGGCCAGCAACACCAGCCGGCGGCGACCCTGGCGCGGCAGTGATGACGTAGGGGCGCTGGCACCATGACTCAAACGACGGCACTCCAGGATGACGTGCGTTTGACCGGTAGCGCGGGTGGCGACGGCCGTAAAGAGAGGCGGATTTTATACATGCTTGCTATCGTAGAACATTTTCTCTCACGCACAAAGGCGCACACGCTTGCCGTGCACCGGGCCGCATCTTATTTGCGAATATTCAACAACTGTACAACGAACTGGTGTTTTGTGCTGCCCTGCTCCGGCAAGCGGCGCGCCCCGGCCGCAATGGCGCGCCAAACGGGTCGAGGGATCAGCTAGGTGCCGAACTCGGCAGCAGCTTTGGCTGCCCACAAGGCTTCGTTGTAGCTGCCGTACGGCATATCGTAGCTGTCAATACTGCCGTCCTCGGCGACGAAGCTGGTCCACCAGCCATCGGGCGCAGCGCAAATGGCGATATCGCCCGGGCCGCACACCGATTCAATTGCCTCGCCTGCTTCCAGAAAAACGATATTGACCCGCCGGTGCCTGAGTGTCGTGGCCATGATTTCCTCCCGCGCTGCAGCGTTATATCCCTAATCATATACCTGACATCACAAAGATAAATTAGCAATAGCAATTGCAGTCAGGCATGATGCTTCTGTCTCCTCTATTCTCCCTCACCGGAATAATAGATTCAGCCCGCTCCTGTAGCGGGCTTTTTTTTGGCTGTGCAGCGCGCGCGGAGGCCAGACACCGGTTCGGGCGATCGCTCCTCATCGCGCGTCAACATGCCAAGCAGACGCATCTCACCCTGCATTTGGTGTACGATTGTCATCTTCTTTATTCTTCCGCAACTTCTTTAATGAAACAGGCAACGCATGTCCGCAATAAGTAAGCCTGCCGGCCCCGCTGCCGGCGTGGACTGGCGTACCAGCGATTTTGGCGACGACGCCGGCTGGCCGCATACCCTCAGACTGAGCATGGATATCCTGCTCGGCAGCCCCTTTCCCATGCTGCTGGTATGGGGCGAGCGCCGTATTGTTGCCTATAACAGCGCCTATGCCGAACTGGCAGGTCCCCACCACCCGCCCGCGCCCGGTGGCCGCGTCCCATCGGTCAGCCCGGCGCCGATGGCTGTGGCTGCCGAAGGCTTTCGCCGCGCCGCCGGCGGCGAAGCGCTGCAGCTGCCGCGCCAGCGCCTGACCTTCCTGCGCGCCAATGGCCCGCAACAGCTTGACTGCGACCTGCACCTGACCCCGCTGACCGACGACAGCGGCGCGGTGGCCGGGGTCCTGTGCGCGGTCGCACCCTGCGCGGAACGCCAGCTGGCCCCGCCTCCGGTCGGCCTGCGTGTGCTGGTGGTGGAAGACAATCTCGATTCGCAATACCTGGTATGCGAAATGATCAAGGCCTTCGGCCATGAGGCCGACGGCGTGGCCCATGCCGAGGGCGCGCTCGACATGCTGGCAAAGCACTCCTACAACGTGCTGTTTTCGGACGTGAGCCTGCCCGGCATGTCGGGCGTGGACCTGGCGCGCCAGGCGCTGCGCAACAGTCCGGACATGAAAGTGATCTTCGCCTCCGGCTATGGCGAAGCCATGCTGCGACACGTGGAATTTCCGTTCCAGTCCCTGCAAAAGCCGTACGAAATTGAACAGCTACAGAGCTCGCTCGATCGCATTGCCGCCCATGGCCAGGGATAAGCCCGCCGCCAAGCGTGTGAGGCCATGCCGTGGGCGTGGGCTAAAATTCGCCTCAAGCCTGCGCGCCGCACGGGCACCGCTGTTTCGCCTGACGTCATCCCAAGGCTGCACATGATGATCCCAACTGAACCCATTGGTAGCATCCCGCGTCCGCCCGAGCTGTCTGCTGCAGCCAACCAGGACACCGCCGCCGGCGCCCAGCTCGACGCCATGTACGAGGCAGCCGTGCGCGATACCGTGGCCCGGTTCGAAGCCACCGGCTCGCCGGTGATCACCGATGGCGAACAGCGCAAGTATCATAATTTCTGGACCTACTGCGTGCACGGGGCGCCCAACACGGCGCCGGACGGCTTCCAGATTCCCTTCGCCGCCGGCCACATGCGCCGCATGCCGCGCCTGACCAGCGGACCGTTCCGCTACCAGCGCTATGCCGACGAATACCTGGTCATGGCCCAGCGCTTCACGACGCTGCCGATCAAGCAGGCCGTCATTTCGCCGTCGGCGCTCTCGCTCATGTATCCCACCGAGGGCTTGCCGGATTATCCGCGCGAACAGTTTCTCACCGACCTGCTGGCCGAACACGAGCGCGAAGTGCGGCGCTGCCTCGATCAGGGCGCGAGCAAGGTGCAGATCGATTTCACCGAAGGGCGCCTGGCCATGCGGCTGGACCCGAGCGGTCGCCTGCTCAACAGCTTTATCGAACTGAACAACCTGGCGCTGTCGCGCTTCAGCCCGCGCGAGCAGGCCCGCATCGGCGTGCATACCTGCCCCGGCGGCGACCGTGATTCCACCCACAGTGCCGATGTCGATTATGCGGAGCTGCTGCCCAGCCTGTTTGAACTCAAGGCCGGCAATTTCTATATCGCGCTGGCCGGCGAGCGCGATCCGGTACGGGTGCTGCAGATCATCGCGCAATATGCCAAGCCGTGGCAGCGCATCTTCGTGGGCGTCATCAATCCGATCGACCCGCGCATTGAAACGGCGCAGGAAGTGTGCGAGCGGGTGCTGCAGGCAGCGCGGTATATTCCGCCGGCGCAGCTGGGCACGACCGACGACTGCGGCTTTTCGCCCTTCTGCGACGATGACTCGACCACCCGCGAGACGGCCTTTGCCAAGATCCGCGCCCGCGTCGAAGGTACCGCCATGGCCGCGCGCATCCTGGAACAAGCCTCATGAGCGACGACCTCGACGAACTCGAACTGATGCGCTCCGCGGCCCTGCGCAATGCCAACAGCGTGCTGGTGGCGCGCCAGCGCGCCCAGCAGGAGCTGATGGAGGCGCGCGATGAGCTGCGCCGCGCCAACACCCGCATGGAGGCCATGCTCGAGAGCCTGACCGACGGCTTTTGCGCGGTCGACCACGACTGGCGCATCACCTACATCAACGGGCGGGCGCTGGAACTGCTCACGGCGCGCCACCGCACCAGTGCCGACTTGATGGGCAACGCGATCTGGGATGTGTTCCCCGAACTGCGCGGCGGCCGCATGGAAACGGAGTGCCAGCGCGCCGTGGCGGAGCAGCAGACCGTCAGTTTCGAGTTTTACTATCCGCCCCTGCGCTGCTGGTTCGACCTGCGCGCCTATCCGTCCGCGGAAGGCCTGACCATGTATTTTCAGGACATCACGCGGCGCAAGGAAGACGAACAGGCGCTGGTGGACGGCAACAACCGCCTGCAGGTGGCGCTGTCGGCAGGCCGCCTGGGCGACTGGCGCTGGGATGCCGCCACCGACCGTGTGACGCTCGGCGCGCGCGCCGCCGAAATCTTCCGCCTGCCGCCGGAAACGGCCCTGCCCTGGAACGATCTGCGCGAGCGCCTGCATCGCAGCGACCGCGACGCCGTGCGCGCCGACTTCCTGCATTCGTTTACCGAGCGCGCGGACCTCAATATCGAGTGCCGCATCGACGTCCCGGACGGCACGCCGGTCTGGATCGGCGTGGTGGGCCGCGCCGATTATGACCGCGACGGCGCCGTATCGGGCATGACCGGGGTGGTCCAGGACATCAGCACGCGCAAAAGTGCGGAAGACACGCTGCGCGAAAGCGAAGAAGTGTTGCGTGCCCTGGCCAATTCCATCCCCCAGCTGGCCTGGATGGCGCAGTCCGACGGCGCCATTGTGTGGTTCAACAAGCGCTGGTACGAATACACGGGCACTCGGCCCGAGCAGGTGGTGGGCTGGGGCTGGCAGAGCACGCATGACCCGGACGTGCTGCCGCAGATGCTGCAGCGCTGGCACGAATCGCTGCGCACCGGCGACCCGTTCGAGATGGAGTATCCGATCCGCGGCGCCGATGGCGAGTATCGCTGGTTCCTCACCCGGGTCAATGCAGTGCGCGACCGCCTCGGGCACGTGGTACGCTGGTTCGGCACCAATACCGACGTTGACCAGGTCAAGCGCGTGCAGCAGGCCCTGCGCGAAGAATCGAATGTGCTCGAACTGCTCAATACCACCGGCAACGCCCTGGCCTCCCAGCGCGATTTGCGGTCGCTGCTGCAAACCGTCACCGATGCCGCCACCGGCGTCAGCGGCGCGCGCTTCGGCGCCCTGTTCTATCACGGCAAGGACGCCGATGGCGACCTGTTTACGCTGTACACCTTAAGTGGCGCGGCGCCGCCGGAGTTCACCCGCTTTGGCTACCCGGGCGCCACCGCGCTGTTCGGCCCCAGCCTGCGCGGCGAGGGCGTGGTGCGCTCGGACGACATCAACCTTGACCCGCGCTACGCTCAGGCCGAACCCTTCTTTCTCGCTGCCGACGGCCAGCCCGCCGTGCGCAGCTATCTGGCGGTACCGGTGGTGGCGCGCTCGGGCGAAGTGCTGGGCAGCCTGTTTTTTGGCCACCCGGAGGCCGGCATCTTCACCGGCCGCACCGAGCGCATCGTGGGCGGCATCGCGGCCCAGGCGGCGGTGGCAATCGACAACACGCGTCTGTACGAAGCGGCCCAGCGCGCTGCCGAAGAGCGCAAGGTACTGCTCGAGAGCGAGCGTTCAGCGCGCGCCGAGGCCGAGCGCACCAGCCAGATGAAGGATGAATTCCTGGCCACGCTGTCACACGAATTACGCACCCCCCTGTCGGCCATCCTGGGCTGGGCCCAGGTGCTGCGGCGCGGCAGCCGCGACCAGGCGGACTTGCAAAAAGGCTTGCAGACCATCGAGCGCAATGCCCGCGCACAGGCACAGCTGATCGAAGACTTGCTCGACATGAGCCGCATCACATCGGGCAAGGTCATGCTCGACATGCAGACGGTATCGCCATCGACCTTCATTGATGCGGCCATCGAAACGGTGCGGCCGGCGGCCGACGCCAAGAATATCCGCCTTGAAAAAATCTACGACCCGGCGGTCGATACCATTGCCGGCGACCCGGCGCGCCTGCAGCAGGTGATCTGGAACCTGCTCTCGAACGCCATCAAGTTCACGCCGCGCGATGGGCTGGTGCGCGTGATGACGGCTGCCATTGCCGGCCAGGTGGCCATTACGGTGCAAGATAGCGGCGTGGGCATCAAGCCGGAATTCAAGGCGCACGTGTTCGAGCGCTTCCGCCAGGGCGATGCCTCCACCACGCGCAAGCATGGCGGGCTTGGTCTGGGCCTGTCCATCGTCAAGCACCTGATCGAGCAGCACGGCGGCACGGTGCGGGTCGACAGTGAGGGCGAGGAACAGGGCGCCAGCTTTACCATCGAGCTGCCCGCCACCAGCCGCCAGATGCTGCCGGTGCGCGCCGACCGCACGCCCTCGTTGCCGCCGTCGCCGCAGGCGTCCGACCTGCAGCTGCGCGACCTGAAGGACCTCGACGTGCTGGTGGTGGATGACGAAGCCGATGCGCGCGAGCTGATCAATCGCATCCTGTCGGACTGCCATGCGTCCGTGCGCACGGCAGCCAGTGCCGAACAGGCCCTGGCAGCGATCCGGGAAAAAATGCCGCAAGTGATAGTGAGCGACCTGGGCATGCCCGATGTGGACGGCTTTGAACTGATGGCGCGCATCCGGGCGCTGGGCACGGCCTACGCGCGCCTGCCGGCAGTGGCCCTGACTGCCTTTGCGCGCTCCGAAGACCGGCTGCGCGCGCTGGAAGCGGGCTTTCGGACCCACATCTCCAAACCGGTGGAGCCCAGCGAACTGATAGCAACGGTGGCAGCGATGGCTGGGAAGTCATAGATTTATTCTAACGAATGGCCCTCCTACCAACAAACGCGGCGCTGTCCTACAAGAAATGTTCCTGCTGCTGCTACACTACGTGAATTGAAATTGAGTCGGGCCGCACCAGTTGCGTGCCTCCTTCAGCCAGACCGAGAATGACGCATGCCAAGCCGAGAAGACATCCTTAACGCTAAGATCCTGGTGGTCGACGACTCTTCCGACAATGTGGAATTGATGGAAGAGATCCTGCGCGAAGAGGGTTATACCTGCGTCAGTTCCACCATGCTGCCGGAACAGGTATGCCCGCTCCATCGCCAGCACTGTTACGACCTGATTCTGCTTGACTTGCAGATGCCGGGCCTGAACGGCTTCCAGGTGATGAAGGGGCTCAAGGAAATCGAACACGGCGGTTACCTGCCCGTGCTGGCCCTGACCGCCCAGCCCAGCTTCAAGATTGCCGCGCTCGAAGCCGGTGCGCGCGACTTCATCAGCAAGCCTTTCGACCTGCTCGAAGTGCACAAACGCATACACAACATGCTCGAAGTGCGGCTCCTGTACAAGGAACTGGCGCAGTACAGCAAGACCCAGCAGGCCCTCGCGCTGCACGATGCGCTCACCGGCCTGCCCAACCGGCGCCTGCTGGAAGACCGCATCGAGACCACGCTGCAGCACGCGAGCCGCAATCATCACAAGGCCGCCATCATGTACCTGGACCTGGACGGGTTCAAGGCCATCAATGACACTTATGGCCACTCGTACGGTGACGAAGTGCTCAAGATCGTCTCGCAGCGCCTGGTCGCGGCATCGCGCAAGGAAGATACCGTGGCACGCCTGGGCGGCGACGAATTCATGGTCGTGCTGACGGAAGTGCACAGCCTGGCCGATGCACAAGGGCCGGCCGCCAAGCTGGTCGAAGCGGTGTCGGAACCGTTCTTCATCAATGACCTGACACTGCGCCTGTCAACCAGTATCGGCATCAGCATCTACCCTGACGACGCGGAAACGGTGGAGTCGCTCATCAGCATTGCCGACTATGCGCTCTACGAAGCCAAGCGCGGCGGCAAGAATCGCTTTTGCGCCACGTCGGCCCAGCCTGCGCCGCCCCCGGCTGTCGAAAAAAAAGTTAACCTCCAGCCACACTAGCTAATCTGATAGCTGGCAGGATAAGAGAATCGATCATGGGGTGGGATGTTGCTGCCCGGCCGGGTCGTTCTCGCTGTCGATGCCGGCAATCGTGAACCCATGCCGGTTCAAGCCGTACACCACCAGTCCCACCCGTTCAAAGCTGCCGCGTGCCGAGTCGCCGATGCGCAGCGCAACCAGCGTGGCCTGCTGCGCGCGCAGTGCAACTACCATCTCCTCAAGCGTGTGCACGCAGGTGCTGCCCACCAGGAAAAAATCTTTTTCTATGGAAACCACGGCCGCAGGCGCGGCCGATGCTGGTGCGTGCATGGATGCCTTTCATGAAGAACACCATTGTAGCAGCGCCGCACGTCTGGTCCTGACAGCAAAAAACCCGGCCGTATGTCCGGCCGGGTGAGCGAGAATGCCACCTCGATTCAGGCGTCCTCGGCCTTGGCCGTATTGGCCCGGATCCGCTTGGCGTTTTGATGGTCGGTCGAGGCATCGACCATGTCCGGCGGTACTTCGATCCGGGTAATGCCCGAGTCAACCGAAATGGGATCGCTGGCCGGGAAGGTCATCTCGACCGCGTCGTCGAGCAGCGTTTCCTTGGCTTGCTCTTCCGGCGTATCGCACTCTTCCAGCGCCAGGGTGCGAATGGCGGTGGCCCACTTGACGAATTTGAGCTCGGCCAGTTCGCCAATGGTATTGATGCCAAACGCTTGCTGCAGCGCCTTGGCATCCTTGGGGCTGACGCCCTTCATTGCCGACAATGGCGCGTTGCAGATGTCGCGAAAGCTCTGGTTCGCGAATGCGCTGTCGAGCACGGTATTGATGTTCATGATATTCCCTTTCTGAGTGCCGCCTTGGCGATGTTTCTGTCTGGCTTGACTATCCCATAACAGGCATTTTTCGTATGTGCGCCAGCGTACCTTAGCCACGGTGGAATCCGCATGCGCCGTTTTGACAGGGCCGATTTTCCGTTGTTATGATGGGTGGAAATGGCCTCCATGCACGATTCAAAAGATGTTTTCTACAGGAAAATGTCACGCTGTCTGATATCCTGACGGCTGAATAAAAGTCGCCTTGAATTTTCTCTAGCTGCGCAGGAAAGCCGTGCCAAAAATTGTAAAACCGAAAATCCTGGTGGTGAACGACGATGCGGCAAGCTTGCTCGCATTGACCAGCCTGCTCGACCAATGGGCGGAAGCGTCGGGATACGACGTCATTGCGGCCCGTTCTGGGCAGCAGGCGCTGCGCCAGGTGCTGCTGCATGACTTCGCCGTCATTTTGCTCGACGTGAACATGCCAGGCATGGATGGCTTTGAAACGGCGGAAGCGATCCACCAGCGCGCCCGCTCGGCCGATATTCCCATCATCTTTGTGACCGCCTTCCTGGCCGATGAGATCGACCGGCTCAAGGCTTACCAGCGCGGCGCTGCCGATTTCCTGTTCACCCCCGTCATTCCACAGATTCTGCATGCCAAGGTGCAGGTATTCGTGGCGCTGGCCACCAAGAATGAGGAACTGAAACTCCAGGCCGCCAAGCTGAGCCAGCGCACGACCGAACTGACCGCCACCAACAAGCGCCTCACGCTTGAAATGGAAGAGCGCCAGGCGGCTGAACGCAAGAGCCACGCCAAGGATGAATTCCTGGCCATGCTGGGCCACGAACTGCGCAACCCGCTCAGCGCCATCAGCAGCGCTGCCGCCCTGATTGGCCTGCAGGGTGCGCCGGCCGAGACGGTCGCGCGTGCCAAGCAGATCATCCAGCGCCAGAGCCAGCACTTGTCGCGCATCGTCGACGACCTGCTCGACTTGTCGCGCGCTATGTCTGGCAAGATATTGCTGGCGCGCCAGCCCACTGAATTGTCGGGTCTGGTATCAGCCTGCCTCGACACCTTCAAGGCCACGGGCCGCACCTTGCAGTACACCTTGAACATGGACGCGCCGCCGGCCTGGGTCGATGGCGATCCGACCCGGCTGGAGCAGATTGCGACCAACCTGATTGACAACGCCCTCAAGTACACCCCGCCCGGGGGCGCCATCAGCATCGATGTCAGCGAACACGGCGACGATGTCATCCTCAGCGTGCGCGACACCGGCGTGGGCATTGCCGAAGATTTGCTGCCCCACGTCTTTGACGTGTTTGTCCAGGCCACCACCACGCTCGACCGCTCGCTGGGCGGCCTGGGCATTGGCCTGGCCCTGGTGCGCCGCCTGGTGGAACTGCACGGTGGCACCGTCAGCGCCACCAGCGATGGCGCCGGGGCCGGCAGCACGTTTTCCATCCGCCTTCCGCGCGCCACGGCCACGGCCGCGCCCCAGAAGAACCTGGTCGCCCTGCCCGATACCGGCAAGCCCAGCGTCCTGCTCATTGAAGACAATGATGATGGCCGCGAAATGATGGCCACCATGCTGACCGCGTGCGGCTTTCCCATCGAGCATGCTGCCGACGGCCTGCAGGGCGTGCAAAAAGCCCTGGATCACCACCCCGACGTGGCCCTGGTGGACATTGGCTTGCCCGGCATTGACGGCTACGAAGTGGCGCGCCGCCTGCGCCAGGACGACAGCACCCGCAACATCAAGCTCATCGCGCTCACCGGCTATGGCCTGGCAGAGGACCAGCGCCGGGTGATGGAAGCGGGCTTTGACCTGCACCTGGTCAAGCCGGTGGACATCAATGCCCTGCTCGAAGCCATTGCCCAGTGCGCAGGGCTGCCGACCGCATAGCTCCGGCAGCGGCAATGCCAGGCCTTGCGCGGTAGCACTGATGTCCATCGCGCCGGCAGTGCCAGGCTGATTTTTCTCTGCGGGAACCGGCGCGTTCCCCAGTCGCGTCCCAGGCGCGTGCGTGACGCTCGTAAGACCGGCAATCTTGTCGCGAGTTCCCGTGGCGCGCACGATCAAGGCGACACCGGCGCGGAAGCTGTTGTATGATTTGGGAAACATTCATAGAGTTGACATGAGTACACCGGCACCCGAACAATTTGACGCGGAAATTGAACGCCGCGTGGCGGAACGTACTGCCGACCTTTCCGAACTGCTCGGCCATATGGTGACGTGCTGGGACGACGAACGCCGCCAGCTCGCGCGCAAGCTGCATGACAGTCTCGGCTCGTCCATGACGGCATTGACCATGCACCTGTCCCTGCTCACCCAGCAAATGCCGCAGGAAAAAGTTCTGCAAAACCGCACGGCCCAGATGAAGACGCTGTTGATGAACATCATCAACACCAACCGCGACATGCAGCTCGCCATCTGGAACGACAAGCTTGAGTTCCTCGGGGTAAAAGCGGCGCTGACCGAGCTGGTCAGCGAATTTGGGGCCGAACACAACATCGTTGCCCGTGTCAGCCTGCCTGAAGAAGATGCCGGCTATCCCCGCGAACATGGCGTGGCCTTGCTGCGCACGGTGGAGGAAGGGCTGCGCAATGTGCTGGCCCATGCCCAGGCAAGCGAGGTTGATGTGGTGCTGGACGACAATGATGAAGAAATCATGCTCACCGTGCGCGACAACGGCGTGGGCCCGGGCAACTACGACCGCAAGGCGCGTGACTGCCATGGCCTGCGCCTGCTGCGCGAACGCGCCCAGTACCTGGGCGGCAGCCTGTCGGTCAGCCCCCTGCCCGGCCGTGGGACCGCGCTGGCCATCATCTTGCCGCGCGAACAGCAGGAAGCGCCCGCAGACACGCCCGGCTGATCGCCGGCGCCTCCCGCTCAGTGCAGCTTGACCAGCGGCTTGCTGCGCCGGATCAGAAAGCGTGCAATGGCCAGCACGGCGGTCCGCACAGGGCCGAGCACGGCGGCGTGATGCATCAGGTGCAGGCTGGCATACATCATGCGCGCAAAAAAGCCATCGACAAAGAAGCTGATGCCTTTCAGTGAACCCATCAGGCTGCCGACCGAACTGCGGTGGCCAAACGACACCAGCGAACCATAATCGACGTAGTCATAAGCCTGCTCCGGCGCCGGCTTGCCGCGGGCCAGGCGCACGAAACGGGTGAGCAGGTAATCGGCTTGCTGGTGCGCGGCCTGGGCCCGCGGCGGCACCGCTTCGCCATCCTTGTCGATGCAGGCGGCGCAATCGCCAAAGGCAAAGATATTGGCCATGCCCTTGACGCGCAGCTGCCCGTCGACCTCGATCTGACCGCCCTTGTTCACCGGCAGGCCCAGCTCGGCAAGAAAAGGCGGCGCCTTGATGCCTGCCGCCCACACGCACAGGCTGGACGGATAGACATTGCCCTCCTTGTCGGTGACCTGGTGCGGCTCGATCTGCGTCACGCGGCATGCGGTGACCACGGTCACGCCGCGCTCTTCGAGCAGTTTGTGGGCCGCCGCCGACACCCGCTCTGGCAGCGGCGCCAGGATGCGCGGCGCCCCTTCGAGCAGCGTCAGGCGCACGTCGCGCGCAGGATTGAGATGCTGGAAGCCATACGAGGTGTAGACACTGCTCGCTTCGCGCAGTTCGGCCGCCAATTCCACGCCCGTGGCGCCGGCACCGATGATGACGACATTGACCACCGCTTGTTCGCCCTCGGCCCGCCGGCTTTCGGCACGCGCCAGTTGCTTGAGCAGGCCCAGGCGGAAACGTTCTGCGTCTTCCGGCGCATTGAGAGAAATCGAATACTCGCGCGCCCCGGGGACGCCGAAGTGATTGGACGTGGAGCCCACCGCGATGACAAGCGAGGCATAGCCTAACTGGCGCTCGGGCAGCACCTGCTCGCCTCCGGCGTCCAGCACGGCGCTGACGGTAATGCGCTTTCCTGCCGCATCCAGTGCGCTCAGGGCGCCGTAGACAAAGGAAAAGCCATTGTCGTGGGCCAGCATCTGATACGACAGGCCTTCCTGGTGCAGGTCCAGGGTGCCGGCGGCCACCTCGTGCAGCGATGGTTTCCAGATGTGCGTGAGCCGGCTGTCCACCAGCGTCACCTTGCCCGGCCCCAGCCTGCGACCAAGCTTGCAGGCCAGCTCCAGGCCGCCTGCTCCTCCTCCCACAATCACGATATTGCCTTGCACTGGCCTTCTCCTGTTTACATAGTCACAACAAGTCTACTATGTGCACAGGCCGGACGTGCGCACACGGCGCGCGCCCGGGGCTGGTCACGGCGACGCCGCCGGCTTAATGCTTGCCGTTACCTTTGCCGCCCTTGTCCTTGTGATCCTTGCCCTTGTGACCCTTGTCCTTGTGATCCTTGTCTTTGTGATCCTTGCCCTGGTGCCCATCGTCATGCTGGCCCCGTGCGCCGTCATAACTGGTACCGGCCCGGTCGGACAGGCGGAAATTGCGGTCGTCGTCATGGTCGGGGTGCTTGTTCTTGCCGTGGCCGTGCACCTTCTGATAGCGCGGCACATACGTGTTGTTGTACCAGCTGTCCTGCACGAAGTACACCGGGCGGCCACAGGCATCGTAGCGGTCGCAATGCTTGCTCCACTTTTTGGCGTGGCCCGGCGGCACCCGCAGGTACAGCGTCGCGATCGTGCGGTAATTGGCCGGGCGGGATACCCACATCGGTTCCTTGTAGATGAGCTGGGGCGTGCCGAAATTGAGCAGGTCGATACGGCCGTAGTAATTGGTCTGGCCCAGCTGGATGTCGATGTTCTGTGCGCTGGCGGCGATGCTGCCCGTGGCCAGGCACAGCGCCAGTAGATATTTTTTCATGGTAGTCCTCTCGGCCGGGATGGTCCCGTTTAGTCGTGAAACTAGTTTAACAGAGGCAACAGGTTCTACCGTTCGCCAACGCACGCAGCAATCTCTGCTTACACTTTACATGTTCCTGAACAGGGACATGAAGGGCTGGCTGACCGTGAGCGACTCGGGCCGCGTTTTCAGCCGGATCATGCCGCGCCCCGTGTCGTCGCGCGTCACCGCGGCCACGGCGCGCAGGTTGACGATGGTGGATCGGTGGATTTGCTTGAACATGGTCGGGTCGAGCACGTCGAGCAGTTCGCGGATGGGTTTGCGCAGCAGCGCTTCGCCCGCCTGCGTCATCACCACCGTGTACTTGGTGTCGGACTGGAAGTAGGCCACGTCTTCCACCATGATCAGGCGCGTCTCGGCGCCGGCACTGGCGGTCAGCCACACCAGCGGCGGCTCCTTGCTGGTATTCGGGATGGCCTGCCCCAGGCGCGCCACCAGCTCGGCCAGGGCATTGGCGTCGTGCAGGCCGCTGGCCATGCGCGAGCGCACCCGCTGCACCGTGGCGGCCAGCCGTTCACGCGCCACCGGCTTGAGCAGGTAGTCGACCGCGCCCCGGTCAAAGGCATCGAGCGCATACTGGTCGTAGGCGGTGACGAACACGGCCTGGGTACGCGGGCTGGCCTGGGGCAGCGCAGCAGCCACTTCCAGGCCCGTCAGGCCCGGCATGCGGATGTCGAGGAAGGTCACTTCCGGCTGGTGCTCGGCAATTGCTTCCAGGGCGCTGCCGCCGTCGTCGCAGGCCGCGACAATCTGCAGTTCCGGCCACACCTCGCCCAGCAGCTGCACCAGCGCGTCGCGCAGCAGGGTCTCGTCTTCGGCAATGACGCACTTAGTCATGGCGGCCTCCCTTGATGGCCGTATTCGGCACGGTGATGGTGGCGGCCACGCCGCTGGGAAAATTGGCCACGATGGCAAATGCGGCGCTGCTGCCGTAGGCCAGGCGCAGGCGCTCGCGCACATTGCGCAGGCCGATGCCGGTGCCGCCTCCTTCGGCAGAGAAGCCGCGCCCGTCGTCGGCCACCGTCACCGCCACCACGCCGTCAAAGGCGCGTGCCAGGATCCACACCGTGCCCCCGCCCGGTTTCGGCTCCAGGCCGTGCTTGATCGCGTTTTCCACCAGCGTTTGCAGCATCATGGCCGGGAACAGGACCTGGCGCAGTTCGGCCGGCACTTCCACCTGCAGCTGCAGGCGGCTGCCCATGCGGATCTTGAGAATGTCGAGGTAAGCCTGGGCGCGTTCGAGCTCTTCGCCGATGGTCGAGAGCGAATCTTCCGTGCGTGGCAGGGAATGGCGCAGGTACAGGATCAGGTTGCCCAGCATCTCGTCGGCACGGGCCGGGTCGCTGCGCGTGAGCAGCTGGGCGCTGGCCAGGGTGTTGTACAGGAAGTGCGGCTCGACCTGGGCGTGCAGCAGGTTGAGCTTGGCCACGGTCAGCTCCTTTTCCGTCTCGCTCTGGATCACGTCAGCCTGTTCGCGGCGGCGCGTGTCGTTGACGCGCCGGGTGACGGAGCGCACGATCGCCTCGGCGTTTTCCAGGTTGGTGCCGAAGTCGACGATGAAAAAGTCGGTCCAGGCGGCGCGCTCCGGTTCACAGATGAGCGTGACGCTGCCGCTGTCGCTGTTGGGCGTCACCGTCACCAGGACCAGGTTGCGGCGGGTGCGCAGCGATTCGCCATAGCGCCAGGGCGAGCCGTCGCCGTTGTAGGGATCGAAACGCTTGATCTTGGCGCGGATCAGGAGGCTGTCGCGGGCGCTTTCCACCTCTTCCAGGCCGGGCAGTTCGCGCACGGCCGCGTCCACCAGGTCGAAAGACAGGCCCGCCTCCAGCGGGATTTCGATCTGGCGCCGCTGGCGGTTCGACAGCGCCGCGTTGGTGACGTGGCCGGTAATGAGGCGCACGCGCCGTACGTGGGAAAACGCAGTGACGAGCACGGCAGCGCCAATCACCAGGCCGGCAAAGGCAGCCAGGCCGCCCGCATCCCAGCCCGTGTGGTACATGAACACGTCATTGAGGGTGGCCCCCAGCAGCATGACGACAAGGACCCAGGCGAGGGTGATACGAAGGAGGAAAAATAAACTAGTGAGCATGATGGTTCCAGGTCAGTGAGCATGGAAAAAGCATAGCAATTGCTCTGGTTGACTGACGGCATTATCCGACAGAACCCCGGATAGGCCGACAAAACCGGAAAAATGGGCCGGCGCACACGCGCACTGGCCCCGTGCGGGTGCGCCGCAACAGTTCTCCCGTCGCCATTAGACGTATATCAAGGATGGCCCGGGTAGGCATTTCGTGCGGCAATTTCACACGTAGTATTCATTTGCGGCAGGAAAGATTTCACAAGGCAACCACCCCACTCACCCGACAGGAGCTTCCCCATGTTCAAGCATCAATCCCAGCAGATGACCGCCAAACTCGTGTGCGCCACGCTGCTGGCACTGGCCAGCGCCGGCGCCAGCGCGGCGTCGGCCACGGCCAGCGCCAGCGGCACCGTGGTGGCACCGATTGCCATCAGTGCCGCTACCAACCTGGCCTTTGGCAGCTTTGCCCCCGGTGCCGGCGGCACCGTCACCGTCAGCACCAGCGGCGTGCGCGCCGCCTCCGGCGTGGTGCTGATGGGCGCGGCCGCCGCCAGTGCCGCCCGCTTTAACATCACCGGCGAGGCCGGCACCACCTATTCGATCACCCACAGCGGCAGCACGGCGCTGTCGAACGGCGCCGAGACCATGGTCCTGACCAAGTTCTCCGACCTCACCGGCGCCAACGGCACCTCCGGCAATGCCACCAGCGGCGTGCTGGACGGCGCCGGCGAACAGTCGCTGTATGTGGGCGGCACGCTGGCCGTGTCGGCGTCGCAGGCCGCCGGCGTCTATACCGGCACCGTCGTTGCAACTGTTGAATACAACTAGGCGCGGCGCGCCGGCACGCGCACTGGCCGTGCTGGCCGCGCTGGCCCTGCTGCCGCCTCCGGTGGCAGCAGGGCCCAATGTGCCGCCCAAACACATCACCACCAGCGCCAACCTCAGTTTCGGACGCTTCGCCGCCGCCGGCGGCGGCACCATCAGCGTCAACGTCAATGGCGGGCGCACCCGCACCGGGAGCGTGGTGCTGCTGCTCTCGAGCGCCAGCGCCGCGCGCTTCAACATTGGCAGCAACAGTCCCGGTAACGAAAACCGCGCCTATATCCTGACCCTGCCTCCCAACGGCGTGGTGGCCCTGGCCTCGGGCAGCAACCGGATGGCAGTCAACAATTTCCTTGCCAGCGGCCCGGCCGGGGGCACCCTGCCTTCCGGCACCCAGAGCGTCAGCGTGGGCGCCACCCTGCAGGTCGCCCCGAACCAGCCGCGCGGCAACTACACCGGCATCTTCCAGGTCACGCTGGAATATCAATAGACACTTGCACGAGGACTTCCCATGAACCGTTTTTCGCGCCTTGCCCTGCTGGCGATGCTGGCCCTGCCGCTGCCATCGCTGGCCGAGCTGATGCTCAACCCCACCCGTGTGGTCCTGGCCGGCAACCAGCGCGCCACGCAGATCGAACTGATCAACAACAGCAGCGAGCCGGCCACCTACCGGATCGGCATCGTCAACCGCCGCATGACCGAAACCGGTGAATTCGTCAGCATCGATACGCCAGGCCCGGACGAGCTGTTCGCCGGCCCCATGCTGGCCTACTCGCCGCGCCAGGTCACGCTGGCCCCGGGCACGGCCCAGGTGGTGCGCCTGATGGTGCGCAAGCCCGATGGCCTGGCCGAGGGCGAATACCGTTCGCACCTGCACTTTGAAAAGCTGGCCGCGCCAGGCGACCTGGCCAGCAGCGTGGAGCCGGACGGAGCCGGCCAGCAGCGTATAGGTGTGGTGCTCAAGACCCTGATCGGCGCCTCCATCCCCGTCATCGTGCGCCACGGCGCCACCTCGGCCCGGGTGGCGCTGACGCAGCTGGCGCTGCAGCAGGCAGGACCCGGCCAGGCGCCGCAGCTGGCCTTCTTGATCGAGCGCCAGGGCAATCAGTCGGTGTATGGCGACCTGGCGGCCTACCTTGTCGCGCCCGGCGGCGGCGAGCAGCTGCTGGCACGCGCCAGCGGCGTGGCGGTCTACACCCCCAACAGCGTGCGCAAGGCCGGGCTCATTTTGCAGCTGTCTCCGGGTGCACGGCTGGACCGCGGCAGGCTGCGCCTGGCCTATCACGAGCGCCCGGACGCCGGCGGCAAGCTCATTGCCGAAGCCTCGCTGGCCCTCCCCTGACGGCCAGCCTGACATTCACCCTGCCAACCCTGCACCGTGAACGCCTGGCGAGCGCTGCTTGCCCCGCTCGCGCTGGTGGCAGCGGTGGCGCCGGCCACGGCGCAGGAAGCGCCCGACCTGCTGCTGGAAGTGCGCCTTGGCCGCCACCTGCTGTCCGATGGGATGGGCGCCTACCAGCAAGGGGACGACGTGCTGCTGCCGCTGGGCGAAGTGGCGCGCCTGCTCACGCTGGCCATTCGCTCCAGCGCTGCCGATGGCCAGGCCAGCGGCTATATCCTGCACGAAGAACGCGGCTTTCACCTGGACCTGGCGGCCCGCGTGGTGGTGCAGGGAACGCGCCGCCAGAGCTTTGACGCGGCCCTGGTACGGCGCACGGCCGACGAACTGTATGTGCCCAGCCGCCTGCTCGCCACCTGGCTCCCGGTCGATTTCGCCCTCGACCTGTCGACCCTGGTCCTGACCGTGAGCGCGCGCGAAAAGCTGCCCCTGCAGGCGCGCCTGGAGCGCGAAGAGCGCCCGCAGGCACGCAGCACGGGCAGCATTGCCGGTGCCGGCTTTCCCCTGGCCCCGGCCCCTTACCGCGCACTGTCGCTGCCATTCATCGACCAGACGCTGGACGTGGCGCTGCGCGGGCGCGAGAGCGGCCCGGCCCACAGCGTCACCAGCACCAGCTACCTCACGGCCGACCTGCTCGGCACCCAGGCTTCGCTGTTCGTGCGCAGCGGCCAGGGCGCGCGCCTGAACCTGGCGCGGCACGACCCGGGCGCCGGCCTGCTCGGCCCCTTGCGGGCGCGCACCGCGCAGGTGGGCAGCATGGCCGTGCCGGGGGCGGCCAACATCAGCCTGGGCAGCACGCCCGGGAACGGCGTGCTGGTGTCGAACCGCCTGCCCGGCCTGCCCGCCCGCTTCGACCGCCACAACCTGCAGGGCGACCTGCCGCCCGGCTGGGACGTGGAACTGTATTTCAATGACGCGCTGGTGGGCTTCCAGCAGGCACGCGCGGACGGGCGCTACAGTTTTGACGGCCAGCCACTCATCTATGGCGCCAACGAATTCCGCCTGGTTTTTCACGGGCCGCTGGGCCAGGTCCGGATCGAGCGCCACACCTTCCTGCTCGAGCACTCCATGCTCGCGCCGGGCCAGTTCGACTACAGTGTGAGTGCCCAGCGCGACGAACAGGGCAGCGCCACGCGCATGGGCGCGCAGGTCGACTACGGGCTGCACCGGCGCCTGGCCGCCAGCGGCACGCTGATGCGCATGCCCCATGGCGGCCGCTCGCACACCTACGCCCAGCTTGGCCTGCACGCCTACCTTGACAGCGTGATCGTCAGCGCGGCGCTGGCGCGCGACCTCGGCCAGGGCCACCTGGGCCAGCTGGCGCTCAAGACCCGGATCGGCAACCTGGCCGTGGGCGCCAGCCATGCGCGCCTGCGGCGCTTTGAGAGCGAGCTGTATCCGGCCATGGCCGATCCGGTCGTGGCCCGCAGCGAGATGAGGATAGACGGCCAGCTCGGCATGCTGCCGCTGGCCGTGCACGCGCGGCGCGATGGCCTGGCGTCCGGTGCGCGCCACCAGGACGTGCATGCCCGCATCTCCGCCTACCGCTACAGCACCGCCGTCAGCGGCGCACTGCGCTGGCAGTCGCTGGCCGGCGTACGCCAGGCCGACGCGCTGCTGCAGGCGACGCGCCGGGTGGCCGGGATCGGCCTGAGCGGCCAGCTGCAATACCTGCTCAAGCCCGAGCCGCGCGTGAGCACCCTGGCGCTCTCGGCCGACAGGCACCTGGCCGAGGGCTACCTGGCCAGCGCAGGCATCATGCGCAGCTTTGTCGATCCCCACACCACCTTCAGCGCCGGCCTGACCAAGAGCATGGGCCGCTTCGGCATGGGGCTCACGGCGTCCTACACCAGCGGCGCGCGCTACAGCGTGGGCCTGCAGCTGTTTGCCGCCATCGGCCCTGCGCCGCAGGGGCGCTGGCTCATCGATGCGGCGCCACTGGCCGGCAGCGGCCATGCGCGGGCCCGCGTGTTTCTGGACCGTGACAGTGATGGCATCATGGGCAAGGAAGATACGCCGATCGCGGGCGCCGGCTTCCTGGTCAATGGCGGCACCCACCTGGTGCGCACCGGTGCCGATGGCGCGGCCTGGCTTGGCCGGCTGCCGCCCCACCAGTACACCGATATTGCCATCGACCCGGCCACCCTGGAAGACCCCCAGTGGCAGCCCAGGGCCAGGGGCGTGCGCATCGTGCCGCGCCCGGGCAGCACGCACACCGTCGACTTTGCGGTGGGCCTGACCGGCGAGATTGACGGCAGCGCCTACCTGGCGCCCAGGCCAGGCCCGGCAGGCATCGACCCAGGCACCCGGCGCGCGGCCGGCGACCTGGAAGTGGAGCTGCTCGACGCCGCGCAGCGCGTGGTGGCCAGCGTGCGCACCGGCGCCGACGGCTACTACATCCTGCCTGCCATTGCACCGGGACGCTACCAGCTGCGCATTTCGCCGGCCCAGCTGGCGCGCCTGAAACTGGCCGCGCCGCCCCCGCATGCCATCTATATCGACCAGCAGGCCAACTTCGTCAACGGCAAGGACTTCGTGCTGGTGCCGGAATAAGGACGGCGCAAGGGCGGCGCCGCCGCCGTGCAAAAAGCGCTAGCATGCCACTTTTGACAGGAGCCTCCCATGACCCCCCATCGACTGCTGGCATTAGCGCTCATGCTGGGCGTGCTCACGCTCGGCGGCTGCCGCGACAAGCACGAACCGGTCAAGCCCACCGTCAGCGCCGGACAGGGTAAACTGGCGGCCTGACTTACCGCCACCAAGGTTTTCCATGTCGTTTGCTTCCCTGGGTCTGATCGACCCGCTCGTGCGCACCCTCGATGCGCTTGGATACGCCACGCCCACGCCGGTCCAGGCCCAGGCCATTCCGGCCGTGCTGGCCCGGCGCGACGTCATGGCGGCCGCCCAGACCGGCACCGGCAAGACAGCCGGATTTGCCGTGCCGCTGCTGCACAGGCTGACCATGGAAGGCCCGCAGGTGGCCAGCAACTGCGTGCGCGTGCTGGTGCTGGTGCCCACGCGCGAACTGGCAGAACAGGTGCACGACAGCTTCAAGGCATACGGCGGCGCCCTGCCCCTGCGCACCCACGTGGCCTACGGGGGCGTGAGCATCAACCCGCAGATGATGAAGCTGCGCAAGGGTCTTGATGTGCTGGTGGCCACGCCCGGGCGCCTCCTGGACCTGCACCGCCAGAACGCGGTCAGGTTCGAGCAGCTGCAAACGCTGGTGCTCGACGAGGCGGACCGCATGCTCGACCTGGGCTTTGCGCGCGAACTCGATGCCGTATTTTCCGCCCTGCCTGCCAAGCGCCAGACCCTGCTCTTTTCAGCCACCTTCTCCGACGAGATCCGCGCCATGGCCGGGCGCCTGCTCACCGACCCGCTCAGCATTGAAGTCAGTCCGCGCAACAGCACGGTGCAAAAGATCCGCCAGTGGGTGGTCCCGGTGGACAAGAAGCGCAAGGCCGAACTATTCATGCATCTGCTGCAAAAAAAACGCTGGGGCCAGGTGCTGGTATTCGTCAAGACACGCAAGGGCGTGGAAGTGCTGGTCGATGCGCTGGCCGCGCACGGCGTGGCGGCCGATTCCATCCACGGCGACAAGCCGCAACCAGCCCGCCTGCGCGCCCTCGAACGCTTCAAGGCCGGCCAGTGCAAGATTTTGGTGGCGACCGACGTGGCGGCGCGCGGGCTCGATATTGACGACCTGCCGCAGGTGGTCAATTTCGACCTGCCCATCGTGGCCGAAGACTACATCCACCGCACCGGGCGCACCGGGCGCGCAGGCAACGCCGGCGAAGCGGTGTCGCTGGTGTGCGCCGACGAAGTGGGCCTGCTTGCTGCCATCGAAGTGCTCACGCGCCAGAGCCTGGAGCGCATCGAGGAAGCCGGCTTCGAGCCGGAGCACCGGGTACCGGCCACCAACAGCGCCGGCCACATCGTCAAAAAGCCCAAAAAGCCAAAAAAGCCCAGGGTCAAGGACGAGGTATCGACCATCGACGTGCGCTTCGCGCGGCGCTAGGCGCTGGCCAGGCCGCGCCGCCAGACTATTCCAGCGGCAGGCGCAGATGCACGGTGTCCTGGTCGGGGCGGCGCTGCACGCTGAAGCCGAGCTTGCGCGCCAGGTGCGCCATGCCGGAATTGGCCGGCAGCGTTTCGCCCACGATGTTGCGGGTGCCGCGATGGCGGCAGTAGGCAATCAGTTTTTCCATCAGCATGGTGCCCAGGCCCTTGCCCTTGAGGTCCGAGCGCACCGTCACGGCAAACTCGGCGTCCACGTTGTCGGGATCGGCCACCACCCTGGCCACGGCCAGCGTTTCCGGCATGCCGCCAGGGCCGCAGCGCGAGGCAATGAAGGCCATCTCGCGGTCATAGTCAATCTGCGTGAAGCGCGCCAGCTGCGAAGGCTGCAGTTCGATCACGCGCGTGAACATGCGGTTGCGCACATCTTCCTCGCTCAGGGCCGCCGCAAACGCCAGGTGCGCCGCGCCGTCTTCCGGCCGGATGGGGCGCAAGGTGATGGTCTCGCCCTGCCACGCCACTTCCTGCTCCAGTTCGCGCGGATAGGGCCGGATGGCCAGGCGGTCGTGGGTGCTGCCCGACTTGTCGGCCAGTGCCACCGCTACGCGCGCGTCGAGCACAATGGCGCCTTCGCTGTCGGCCAGCAGAGGGTTGATATCGAGTTCGATCAGTTCCGGCAGGTCGGCCACCATCTGCGACACCTGCATGAGGATGGTGACAATGGCGTCCAGGTCTGCGGGCGGACGGTTGCGGTAGCCGGCCAGCAGGCGCGCCACCCGGGTGCGGGAAATCATGTCGCGCGCCAGCACCACGTTCAAGGGCGGCAGCGCCACCGCGTGGTCGGCCGTGACTTCCACCGCCACGCCGCCCTGGCCAAACAGGATCACGGGGCCGAAGACGGGATCGGTGGTCACGCCGATGATCAGCTCCTGGGCCAGTGGCCGGCGCGCCATGTGCTGCACTGAAAAGCCCTTGACCCGGGCGTCCGGACGCAATTCGGCCACGCGCTGCAGCATGCGCGCCGCGGCGCTGCGCACGGCTGCCTCGCTGTCGAGATCGAGCGCCACGCCGCCCACATCGGACTTGTGGGTGATTTCGGGCGAGAGCACCTTGAGCACCACCGGAAAGCCGATGCTGCGCGCAGCCTCGACTGCCTCCTCGACCCCGGCGGCGGTGCCCGTGGCCACCACCGGAATGCCGTATGCTGCCAGCAGCGCCTTGGCCTCCGGCTCGGTGAGCAGGGAGCGGCCTTGCGCCAGCACCTGCTGCACCAGGGAGGCGGCAGCGCCGCGGTCAGCCGTCCGGCCGCCGCACGCTGCCGGCGGCACCTGCATGAGCAGTTCCTGGTTGCGCCGGAACTGCACGATCTGGCGATGGGCATTGACCGCTTCTTCCGGTGTGCCAAAGGTGGGGATTCCGGCATCGGCAAACAGGGCGCGCGCCCGTGCCACGGCCCCGGCGCCCAGCCAGCACGCCAGCACATTGCGCGACGAGGCGCCGATCATGGGCGCCAGCGCTGCGGCAATGGCTTCGCTGGGGACAATGGCGGTGGGCGCATGGATGAACAGGATGGACTGGGCCTGGGGATCGGCCAGCAGGATTTCCAGCGTCTGCACATAGCGCTCCACAGGGGCGTCGCCAATGATGTCGACCGGGTTGCCGCGCGACCAGGTGCGCGGCAGCACCTGGTCCAGGCGGGCCATGGTCGCGGGCGATAGCTGCGCCATGCTGCCGCCGCCCGCCACCAGGGCGTCGGTCGCCATGACGCCCGGTCCGCCGCCATTGGTCATGATGGCCACCTGTTCGCCGAACAGGGGGCGCGCCCTGCCCAGCGTTTCCACCGCCGCAAACAGGTCTTCGGTGGTGAGCACGCGCAGCATGCCGGCGCGGCGGAAGGCGGCGTCGTAGACATCGTCGGCCCCGGCCAGCGCGCCGGTGTGCGAGGCGGCGGCGCGCGCCCCTTCGGCCACCCGCCCGGACTTGAGTACCAGCGTCGGCTTGCTGCGCGCGGCGGCGCGCGCGGCGGACATGAACTTGCGCGCGTGGCGCACATCTTCCATGTACAGGAGGATGGCGCCGGTATGCGGGTCGCTGGCAAGATAGTCGAGCAGGTCGCCAAAATCGACGTCGGCGCTGTCGCCCAGCGACACAAAGTGCGAAAAGCCGATGCCGTGCGCGCGCGCCCAGTCAAGCACACCGGTCACCAGGGCCCCGGACTGCGAGACAAACGCAATCTTGCCGGGCTGCGCCCCGGTGTGGGCGAAACTGGCATTGAGACCTATGCGCGGCACCAGCAAGCCCACACAGTTCGGACCGAGCAGGCGCAGCACAAAGGGCCGGGCCGCAGCGAGCATGTCCTGCCTGTGCTCGCGCGACAGGCCGGCCGTGAGCACGACGGCCGCGCGTGTGCCCAGTTCGCCCAGCTGGCGCACGATGGTGGCCACCGTGGCCGGCGGGGTGCAGATGACGGCCAAATCCGGTGCGGCCGGCAGGCTGCGCACGCCGTGCCAGACGCGCAAGCCGGCCAGTTCGTCATACTTGGGATTGACGGGGTAGACGGCCCCTGTGAAGCCGCCCTCCATGATGTTGCGCAGCACGGTGGCCCCCACGCTGCCGGGCCGGCTCGATGCGCCCACGATGGCCACCGATGCCGGTGCCAGCAGATAGTTCAGGTTTCTGACGCTCATCGTTGTCCTTTTGCCGCGTTGCAATCCGGCCACTTTCCAGCCGAGCGATCAAATTCGTGAAGCAGCGCATATAGTACCGGCTTGAACCCGGTTAGAATTGCCCATATGAACCATTCCAGAAAAGTAGCAGTCGTTTCCGGCGCGCTCAGCGTGCTGTGGGTGGCCGCGACGGCAGCCATTGCCGCCAGCCAGCGGCGCCTGGTCTTCAATCCCACCATCAAGCGCGAAGTGCTCAACCCGCGCAGCACGGGCCACCGCACCCGGCCCATCGTACTACGCACCCAGGACGGCATCAAGCTGTCCGGCTGGCTCATGACGCCCCAGGTGGTGGGACCGCATCCGGCCGTGATTTACTTTGGCGGGCGCTCGGAAGAAGTGTCCTGGGTGGTGCGCGACGCCGGCAAGCTGTTTCCCGGCATGGCGGTGCTGGCCGTGAACTATCGCGGCTACGGGCAGTCACAGGGAGATCCGGCCGAGCTGCACATGGTGGAAGACGGCCGCATGCTGTACGACTGGCTGGCCGAACGCCACCACGTGGACGCTGCCCGCATTGCCGTGGTGGGGCGCAGCCTGGGCTCCGGCGTGGCGGTACAGGTGGCCATGGAGCGTCCGGCCCACTCGGTGGTGCTGATCACGCCTTACGATTCCATCCTGGCCATTGCCAAGCGCCGCTTCCGCGCGGTGCCGGTGGAATACGTGCTGCGCCACCGCTTTGAATCGGTCAAGTATGCGCCCTCGCTCAAGGCGCCCACCTACGTCCTGCGCGCGGCCAGCGACGACGTGGTGCCCCACTCTCATACCGACCAGCTGGTGTCCAAGCTGGGACGGCTGCACCTGGACGAGACGGTGCCCGAGTCGGACCACATGAATATTCCCTACCTGCCCGCGACCCAGGAACGGATCGCCGCTTTCCTCACCTACCAGTTCAGTCAACCCCTCCCAGCGTCAGCATCAGCAGCCGTCCCTGCGACTGCGGTTGAAGGTTTAGCGTCAGCAATACTCGTCCCGCCGGGTCCTGCGCCAGCGACGTGACGGCCGCGCCGCCCGGCCCGGCACCGTCATGGCCTGGCAGGATGTTCGACAGGTCGGTCCAGCGCGCGCCGCCATCGCGCGACACTGCCAGGTAGGGCTTGCCGCTGACGTGGTCGGCCCCGGCCGCCACCAGCACCTGCGGCCGCTTGCGCAGCGCCAGCACGCTGCTGATCGTGGGAAAGGCTGCCGACTGGGGCGGATGCAAGATCACGAAGTGAAAGTTTTCCCCATGGTCAGTACTGCGCAGCAAGCCCCCGGCCACCCCGGCAAAGACGGTGCCGGGCGAACCGGCGCGCTGCAACAGCTTGAGCCGGTGCTGTCCCAGGGGCGGCAGGGCTACCGGCAGGGCCTGGCTTGATGCGAGGCTGCCATCGCCGCCCAGGCGGTAAGCCTTCAGGTAAGACGCATCCTGGGCACAGGCCCCGCCCACCAGCAGGCGCCGCCCGGACACGGTGAAGCTGGCATGGCTGCAGCCGTGCTGCGCCAGCTCGCCCAGCAGCGCGCGCCAGCTGCGGCCATCATCGGCACTGGCCAGCACATTGATGCCGCCACCGGCATTCGACAGCAGCGCCCCGCCCGCCAGCGCCAGCTGCGTCATCCACAAGCGGGTGCACGTGGTGTCGCGGCACATGCGTAAGGCCTCGTCGCGGGGCGCGAACCATTCGTAGGGGCGTTCGAGCTTGCACAGGGAACGCTCGTCCACCCCGCCTGTCAGTGGCTGGAACAGGTAGATGCTGCCTGCCAGCCGGGCCAGCACGGGCGTGCGCAGGGGCGCGCCTGACCGCGCCGGTCCCAGGATGCAATCGCCCAGGTCCACGCTGCGCCACACGGTTGCCCGGTTCAGGACGGTGCCGCCGCGCAGGATTGCCGATCCGCTGGTGGCCGAATTGGCCAGTGCCAGGTAGGTGTGGCGGGCATCGAAGGCAATGCTGCCCATGCCGCGCTCATGGCTGAGCAGTACGTCAACCCGTCCATGGGGATGGGGAAGCGCGGGCGCCGGCGGCGCCGCAGGCACCGTGCAGGCCGTCAGCAAAACGGCCGCGAGCACGATGGCGGGAAGGGCGGTACGGGTCACGGTGGTCTCCTGGCACTGGCTGTCCCACCACCTTATTCCTTTGCAGCAAATCTATTTTGATCAGCAACAGGCGCCCCTCCCGAGCAGACCGGCTGTAGGTAGGGGCGGTACGCCGCGGCCCGACTTTTCCTTGCAACAAGCGTAGTATGAAGCGTGTGACATCACAAAAAATTGGCAATTCAGGCCGGTAACGGCCGAGGAGTACGACCATGGTTGACGAAGAACTGGCGGGCAGGCTGCGCCGCGTGCAGGATGCCGGACCGGCGCTGATGGGCGCTTTCAATGCCCTCACCCGCTCCCACGCCTATTTCCAGAATGCGGGCGACCTGAAAACCGTCTCGGTGTCCGATGTCCTCGACAATGGCAGCATTGAAGCGACCTTCCAGGGCGTGCGCATTGCCTTTGTCCTGGTGCCGGTGCTTGGCGCCAACCGCCGCCCGCGCGGGCGGGTGATTGTCATGCACTGCCACTGCGTGTATGGCTTGCCGAAACAAGACCTGCTCGGCGCCTTCACCTATGGGGAAGATGGCGTCACCGACCTCGATCCCGACAGTGCCGAGCACTGGCTGCACATGCAAAGCGACGGCGCATCCATTGTCCTGCGCTTCCTCGATGCCGCGCTGGTGGCCAACAAGACCGTGTGAGCGCCTGCCCGGCCATGGCCGGGGCGCCGTTTGCCTGAAACATACAGCTGACCGCCGCTGATGGCGCGGGCGCTTGACGTAGCTCAAGCCCTGGGTCAAAACCTGCCCCCAAGTCATGCTTTCAAATAACTTCTCATGAGCAGTACCGTATTTCATCCGGTAACCAACTCATGAGGACACAGACGGGCATGAAAACTCCACTCATCGCAATCACCCTGGCCGCGGCCTGTTCGGGCAACGCCCACGCGCAGTCCGTTACCCTGTACGGCGCCGTCGATGCCGGCCTGATCAAGCGCACGGGGAGCGCCACGGCCATTGGCAAGCGCGACGCCAATACGCTGGGAGTCAAGGGCAGCGAAGAGCTCGGTGCCGGGCTCAAGGCGCTGTTTCACCTGGAGATGCGCTATGAACCGGATACGGGCACCCAGGAAAGCGTCGTGCGTCCCATGTTCCAGGGCCAGAGCCGGGTAGGCCTGGCGGGCCCCTTCGGCACCTTGCGCATCGGGCGCGGCGTCACCGCCTATATGGAGGCAATGACCGCCTTCGAGCCTTTCCACGGCATTCCCTCGCCGGCCGGCTTCTATACCGATGTTGCCGTGGCCGGCTACACCACCCAGCCCCTGGACGCGGGCGGCAACTCCTTCAACCGCATTTCCAATGCCGTGTGGTACAACACGCCCGAATGGGGCGGCTTCCAGGTCAATGTCACGCTGGCCTCGCGCGAGGCCAACAACGGGCCGGCCATCGTCGGCCGCGGCACCACGGCCATCCCCCAGTACGGCCCCGGCGCCCAGGCCTCGGCCAACCCCTACTCCGTGTCGGCCACCTACAAGCGCGGCCCGCTCGGGGCAATGGTGGGTGTGGAACGCAACGGCATCGAGTCGGACGTCTGGTCGCTGGCCGCCTTCTACAAACCGGTAACGCCCCTCAAGCTCATGGCCATCTATGGCCGGCAAGACCGCGCCCATACCATGGCCGCCAACGCCGGCACCCGCGCCTGGGTGCTGGGCGCGAACTATGTCGTGGGCGGGGGGACTTTCCTGGTGGGCTATGGCCGCAAGGAGCCCGACGGTGCGGTGGCCACGCGCCAGACGTCGATTGGCTATGAGTATCCGCTGTCAAAGCGTACCTTTCTGTATGCCGACGCTTCCCGCAAGCGCGCCGCGTCCGCGGTCAACCACGTCGACCTGGGGATCCGCGCCACGTTCTGACTATCGGAAAAGGCTGATATCTTGTCAGAAATCTTTACAGTTATTGACTGAAAGGCATTGCAAGTTTCATTAAATCATTGATTCCAATGGGAATTATTGTTTTGGCACAGTAATTGCTACTACTGCCACATTAATTCACTTTTAGAAATGACCATAATGAAACATGCAATCCTGGCTGCGGCCGCCCTCCTTGCCTTTGCCGGTCCTGCCCAGGCAGGCGTGATCTCGGACACCGGCGCCGGCGCTTACTGGGGCGGCAACGACCACAGGTATGGCGACGTCATTGGTGGCGCCATGTTCGACATCACGGGTGCCACCGTGACGCTCGATGGCAGCATGCTTACCATCCGCATCGCGACCGCATTTGCCGGCCATGCCGGTACCGCAACCTATGCCGGTCCGAAGGGCATCGGCTATGGCGACGTGTTCCTCGGCGCCAGCTGGAACCCGGCCGGCACCGACGCGCATCACACCGGCGACAAGGCTGCCAACGGCACCAAATGGGCATACGGCCTGAACCTCGACGACCGGTGGAACAATCAAGGTGGCAGTTTCAGTCTGTATGAATTGAACGGCGCCACCAATGCCTACAACATCCTCAACAGCGAAAGCTTCATGAAGTGCACGCTGGGATCGCAATGCTACTACCGCAATGGCCAGGCCACCGCTGTCAAGACCACGTCATCGACCGTGCGCCAGACCGGCCATACCGGCACCTGGACCGTGACGCGCGACCAGGGATTGCTGTTTAACATCGACGTGCGCGGCACCGCACTGGCCGGCTACGGCGACATGGCGCTGCACTGGGGCCAGACCTGCCAGAATGATGTCATCGAAGGCATCACCGATGTGCCGGAACCGGCAAGCCCGGTCCTGATTGGCCTGGCCCTGGCGGCCCTGGCGCTGCGCCGCAGGGCGCGCGCATAAGCGCCGGCGCCCCGGCCTGCCCGGGGCTGTCCGGGGTTGCCCAAACAGGGCTGCGGCATGCTATAACACTGCCATGCCCCAGCCCATTCTCGTCATCTACGCCCATCCCGCGCCGCACCTGTCGCGCGTGAACCGCCAGCTGGCCGACGCCGCGCGCGCCATCGACGGCGTGACCGTGCACGACCTGTACGACACCTACCCGGACTTCTATATTGACGCCGCGGCCGAACAGGCGCGCCTGGCCGAGGCCGGGACCGTGGTCTTCCTGCACCCGATCCAGTGGTACAGCATGCCCTCGCTGCTCAAGGAATGGGTGGACGCGGTGCTGCAGTCCGGCTGGGCCCACGGCCCCGGTGGCACGGCCCTGGCCGGCAAAACCTACTGGCTGGTGGCCAGTACCGGCAGCCCGCAATCGGCCTATGCGCCAGGCGCCCTCCATGCCCGGCCGTTTGATGACTACCTGCCCCAGTTCCGCCAGACCGCCGCCCTGTGCGGCATGCACTGGGAGCCACCCCTGATCCTGCACGGCGCCCACCAGGCCAGCGACGCTGCACTGGCGCGACACATCGACACCTTCAGCGCCCGCCTGCGCGCGCTCGCCGCCACCCCCACCAGAGGCTGACATGGAACACGGCATCCTCGGAAATGCACTGATCTACCTGGCAGCGGCAGTGGTGGCCGTGCCGCTGGCCAAACGGCTCGGCCTGGGCGCGGTCCTGGGCTACCTGCTGGCCGGCATCGCCATCGGTCCCTGGGGCCTGGCCTTGATTGGCGAAGTCGAGACCATTCTCCACTTTGCCGAATTCGGGGTCGTATTGCTGCTGTTCGTCATCGGCCTGGAGCTCGAACCGCGCCGTCTGTGGGCCATGCGCCGTCCCATCTTTGGCTCCGGCACCGGCCAGGTCGTGGGAGTGGCCGCCGTGCTCATGGCCGTTGCCCTGATGCTGGGCATGACGTGGAAAGTGGCCCTGATTGCCGCCCTCGGCCTGTCGCTGTCGTCCACCGCAATCGCCCTGGCCACGCTCGAGGAACGCAATCTCAAGGCCACGCCCACCGGCACCTCGGCCTTTTCCATCCTGCTGTTCCAGGACATTGCCGCCATCCCCATGATTGCCATCATTCCGCTGCTGGGCGTGGCCGCCGCCAGTGACAGTGGCGGCGGCTGGATCGATGGCGCCCGCATCGCAGGCGCGATTGCCGCCATCGTCATCGGGGGCCGCTATCTGGTGCGCCCTGCCCTGCGTGCCATCGCCCGCAGCGGCCTGCGCGAAATCTTCACCGCCTTTGCTTTGCTGCTGGTGATCGGCATCGCGCTCCTGATGCAGTGGGTCGGCCTGTCGATGGCCTTAGGCGCGTTCATGGCCGGCGTGCTGCTGGCCGACTCCGAATATCGGCACGCGCTCGAATCGGACCTCGAACCGTTCAAGGGCCTGCTGCTCGGCCTGTTCTTCATTGCCGTGGGCATGTCGGTCGATTTCGGCGTCCTGCTGGCGCAGCCGTGGCTGATCCTGGGACTGGTGGCGGGCTTTCTGGCGATGAAGATCGCGGTATTGTATGGCCTGGCAATGGCAATCGGCATCCCGCCCAGCCAGCGCAGCCTGTTCGCCTTCCTGCTGTCGCAGGGCGGTGAATTTGCCTTCGTGGTATTCGGCGCCGCCCAGACGGCCGGGGTCCTGGGTGCGGACGCCGCCGCGATCCTGATCGTGGTGGTGGCCCTGTCCATGGTCACCACGCCGCTGCTGCTGATCGGCTACGACAAGCTGGTGGCGCCGCGCTACCGGGTGGCCGGCACGCGCCCGGCCGATGCCATCGACGCCAACGATGGCCATGTCATCATCGCCGGCTTCGGGCGTTTTGGCCAGATCGTGGGCCGCCTGCTGGCCCTCAATCACATCAAGCTGACCGTGCTCGATCACGATCCCGACCAGATCGACCTGGTACGCAAATTCGGCTCCAAGGTGTTCTACGGCGACGCCACCCGGGTCGAACTGCTGCATGCCGCCGGCGCCCACGGCGCCCGGGCGCTGGTCGTGGCCATCGACGACATGGCCGACAGCCTGGCGCTGGTGGACGCAGTACGCGAAGCCTTCCCCGGCCTGCCCATCATGGCGCGGGCGCGCAACGTGACCCATTACTACGACCTCATGGACCGCGGCGTCACGATCATTCACCGCGAAACGTTCGAGTCGGCGCTCATGATGGGGCGCGATGTGCTGCGCCAGCTGGGCTTTGGCGCCTACCGCGCGCGCCAGGCCACGCAAAAATTCAGGGCGCTCAATATCGCCAACTTGCACAAGGTCTACCCCTACTACAAGGACCAGGAGCAGTATGTCTCGATGGCCAGGCAGGCGCGCGACGAGCTCGAAGCCATGTTCGCGCTCGACAGCGAAGCGGCCAGCCCCGACGGTGACGAACACTGGAAGTAGGGTCGCACACGTTATTGCTATCAGATAGCAATATTGGTTGCACCATGCTGGCAGGAGCGCTATGCTGGACACATCCGGCGCACGCCGTGCCGGCCTATCAGGGGGAACCACCATGCACAAGAAGACCGCTTCACCTGCTTCCGCCAACGCCGTTCCCGAACCGATGATGGACATGAACATGACGCCGCTGATCGATGTCATGCTGGTCCTGATTATCATGCTCATCATTACCATCCCACGCCAGCATCATGCCACCAGCCTGCCGCTGCAAGGTGCCGCCAGCAACGCCGTCAAGCCCGTCACCGTCACCCTCGAGATCGACTTTGACGGCACCATCAGCGTGGACGGCACCGTCATGACCACGCGCGCCGAGCTGGCGGCAAGGCTGGGGCAGATGGCCCGCTCGGCCACGCCATCGGAGCTGCACCTGCGCGCCAACAAACTGGCCTCGTACAAATATGTGGCAGGCGCCATGGCCCTGGCCCAGCGCGCAGGCGTCAAGCACATTGGCCTGGTCGGCAATGAACAGCTGATGTAGTCTCGCGCGGCGCACCCGCCTGCCGCCACCGGCGGGCGGCTATTTTCCGGAGTATGCCTCGGCCCGGACCATCAAGCAGTGTGCGCTTTCCGATCCGATCGGGAGCAGCCGCCTGGGACTGGCCCAGCTGCGCCAGCGCCCAGTGGCCTGGGACTCGCCGGCCGATCTGCGCCCCTATCGCATCGGCGTGGTCCACGGCTACATCAATTCCGAGGCGCTCGATGCGGCCATTGCGGCCGGCGAGCAGGTAAGCGACGCCGCCAGGGACGACGCCCAGAACCTCAGAAAGCTGCTGGGCGGGCGGATCGACATGGCGGTCATTGACGCCGCCGTATTCGCGCACCTGGTCAGCACCGACCCGCAGCTCAGGCCCCATCGGCACCGGCTGGTGTTCGGCCAGCGCCTCCTGGAGACCAAAAAGCTGTATGTCTGCTTCCGGCAGGATGCGCAGGGACGCCAGCTGCGCGACCTGTTCAACGAGGGACGCAGGAAGGCGCGCCCCTGAACCGGTCCCGCCCTAGCGCACCACGGCCAGCGCCTTGCGCCGCCCCCCTTCAAAACCATACAGCGTGAGGGTGCCATCGCGGATGTCGCCGTGGCGGTCAAAGGCGATCGTGCCGGTGATGCCGGGATAGCTGCCCCTGGCCAGGAATGGCAGGTACCTGGCCGGCGCCGCCGAGCCGGCCTTGACCATGGCATCGGCCACGGCCATCACGGCTTCATAGCCGTAGGGTGCATAGATCTGGATATCGATCCCGAAGCGCGTTTTATACGCGGCCCGGAAGCGCTCAAGTGCAGGCTTGCCCGCCTCCTGCACCCGCCGGCTTCGGCACAGACCACCTGGCCGTCGGCCAGCGCGCCCCGCGCCAGCTTGCCCAGTTCGTCGGAACAGATGCCGTCGCCGCCCACCAGCCTGACCTTGCCCAGCCCGAGCTGCTGCATCTGGCGCAGCATCGGCCCGGCCACGGCGCTCATCCCGCCGAAGAAGATCACGTCCGGCCGCGCCGCCCGGGCGCGCGTGAGGATGGCATTGAAATCGATCGCCTTGTCGGTCGTGAACTCCTTGCCAACGACAGTGCCGCCGGCGCCCAGCGCGCCTTTTGCAAATTCCGCCGCCAGGCCCTGCCCGTAGGCAGTGCGGTCGTCGATGATGACGATGCGTTTGGCGGCCATGCTGCGCACCGCATACTGGCCCAGTGCGCGCCCCAGCTGCTTGTCATTGCTCACCACGCGAAAGGCAGTATTGAAGCCCTGCTGCGTGTACGCTGGGTTGGTAGCGGAAGGCGAAATCTGGGGGATGCCGGCTTCGTGGTAGATGCGCGAAGCGGGAATGGTGGTGCCGGATGTCTGGTGTCCGATCACTGCGTTGACCCGGGCATCGGCCAGCTTTTGCGCCGCACTGGTGGCCTGGCGCGGGTCGGCCTGGTCGTCCTGCGGGACCAGCTCGAAGCGCACTTTCTTGCCGCCAATGACAGTGCCGCGCGCGTTGAGCGCTTCGATCGCCATGCGCGCACCGTTTTCCTGGTCCTTGCCAAAATAGGATACGGGGCCCGACACGTCGGCCACATGTCCGATCCTTACCACCTCCCGGGCGGCGGCGGTACTGGTGCAAAGCGCCAGCGAGGCGGCGAAGATGGCGAGGCGGTAGCCCATGGTGTATTCCTGTTGCATGATAAAAGAGTGACTATATAAAAGAGCGACTATAGGCCAGGGCCGGCCCGCCACGAAGGATCGATTCGGCATAAGGTAATGCCACAAGGCTATATCGCTCATTGCCGCGCGCTCTCTTTTGCTATACGGTAGCGTCTTCCTCGTCCAGCCCTGCCACGCCCGTATGCGCGACCCCGCCAAAGCCCGCCGTCCCGGCCCCGGTCTCATCGTCACCCTCACCTGCCTTCTGGCCCTGCTCTATTTTGGCCGCGATGTCCTGCAGCCGCTGGCGCTGGCGGCGATCCTGAGCCTGGCCATCGCACCCTTTGTGCGCGCGCTGCGCCGCCTCGGCATGCGCCGCGTGCCTGCGACCGTGGGCGCGGTGCTGGTGGCGGGCACCTGCCTGGTGGGCGTGGGCACGGTGCTGGGCTTTCAGCTGGTGGCGGTGGCGGGCGACCTGCCCAAGTACCGCGCCGCCATCCGCGGCAAGATCGCCCAGGTGCGGGAACTGACCGAACGCCCGTTCGCCCGCATCGAGGCCGAACTGAGCGCCGTGGCCACGCCGGGCCGGGCCGCCGCGCCGCCCAAGACGGGCGCCGACCGCCTTGCCGCCAGCCAGGTGCAGCCCATCCCCGTGGAGGTGCGCGCCCCGCGCGTGACCACGCGCGATGCGCTGGCGCGGGTATTCGGCATGATCTGGGGGCCGGTGGGCCAGGCCGGCCTGGTGCTGGTGCTGCTGGTATTCATCCTGCTTGAACACGAGTCGCTCATGGACCGCCTGATACGCGTGGCGGGCCAGAACGAAACGCGGCGCACCATCAAGGCGCTGGCCGACGCCACCCGCGGGGTGTCGCGTTTTTTCTTTACCCAGTTCGTCGTCAACACTGCCTTTGGCCTGCTGCTTGGACTGATGCTGTTCGCCGCCGGCGTGCCGCATGCCATCCTGTGGGGCGCGCTGGCCGGCCTGCTGCGCTTTGTGCCATACGTGGGCGTGATGGTGGCCGGCGCCATGATCGCCCTGTTCATCGCCGCCATCGACCCGGGCTGGCAGCTGGCCGTGTACTGCATCGGCCTGTTTTTGGTGCTGGAACTGATCGTGGCCCACGTGGTGGAGCCGAAGGTGTATGGCCACAGCGCCGGCCTGTCGCCGCTGGCGGTGATTGTCTCGGCCCTGTTCTGGGGCGCCATGTGGGGCCCGGTGGGGCTGCTGCTGTCCACGCCCCTGACCCTGTGCCTGGTGGTGGCGGGGCGCCATTTGCGCGGCCTGGGCATTGTCACCACGCTGCTGGGCGACGCGCCCAGTGTCACTGCCTCGCAAAGGCTGTACCAGCGCCTGCTGATCGGCGACACCGATGCCATCATCCAGGATGGCCGCAGCTATCTGCGCAATTACAGCTTTGCGCGCTACTGCGACCATATCCTGCTGCCAGGCCTGGCGCTGGCGGCGGCCGACAACCGCAGCGGCCATATCGACAAGGCACAGGAAATGAGCATTCGCGCCGCCATTGCCCTCATTGCCGCCACCCTCACGCCGGTGTCCGGCGCCCCGGCGCGGCGCGGCCGGCGTCACGTCTCGCTGCTTGACACCAGTGTGGGCGCCCACCTGCGCCAGATGCGCGAGGAACGCCTGGGCCGCTGGCAGGGTTCGCTCGACGTGCCATCGCGCTCGATCGTGCTGTGCGCGGGCCTGGGCACGGAGCGCGACGACCTGCTGTCGGAACTGCTGGTGCGATCCTTGCGCGAAGTGGGCGTGGACGCGCGCAGCATCTCGCTGGCCGAAGGCGCCGAAAATCCCGGCCTGGACAAGGCCTTCCTGGTGTCGACCGCATTCATGATCTATCCGGGCGCCGACAGCATCGGCGCATGGCTGGAAGCTGCCGCCAGCCTGCGCGAAGGCCTGCCGGACGCCCACCTGGTCTCGATCCGCCTGCCGTTTGACGAACTCGATGCGGGCGCGGACGCGGTCGAGGAACGCATGGACATGATCCTGCGCTCGTTTGAAGAAGGTCTTGCCTTTGTCGCGCCGGAGAATCCGGCCGCGTCCTGACCGGCCTAGAACGCGATCTTGCGCGTGAGGATCTGCCAGAACATGACCCAGTCCCCGGCAAAGCTGTACAGGGGATACTGGAACGTGGCCGGCCGGTTGTGCTCATAAAAGAAGTGGCCCACCCACGCAAAGCCATAGCCAGCCAGGGGCGCGAGCAGCAGCAGGCGCAGATTGCGCGACGCCAGCGCCAGCACCACGATGGCCAGCACCAGCAGGCAGCCCGCGACATGCAGGCGGCGGCAGGTGCGGTTGGCATGCTGACCCAGGTAAAACGGATAAAAGTCGCGAAACGAAGTGTAGCGGCCGGCCCGGGGAACGGTCGCCGGTTCGGGAGCGCGCTTGGGAAGATGTGCCGCCATGTCGGTTATTCCTTTAGTCAATCTGAGCTGAAGCTTACTCCGATTCGCAGCGCCGCACTACTGTCCCGGCGCCGGCCGGCAGGCGCAACCGGGGCGCCGCTTGCCGGCCCGGCCATGACGCACGTTTGTGGCCGCACAAATATTACGCAATGCCAAAAGTGCAAGATGTGACCTCAACTACAACGGAGTTCACATGAACCTATCTTCGCTGACAGCCCTGTTGGGCCTTGCTGCCGCCTTGCTTGTCCCCGCAGCCCAGGGCGCCTCCGCCGCGCCCGCCCGCCCCGCCCACACGGGACTGCACATGATCATCGCCCCGGGCATGTCGCTGACCATGGACGGCAGCCGCGTCCTGGCCAAGGTGACCAGGCGCGGCATGACCACCTATCATTACGAGCACGGCCGCCTGGTGCGGGCCCGCCATCCGGACGGCAGGCTCACCCGCTACCACTACGCCGACGGCCGGCTGGAGCGCATAGCGCTGCCCGACGGCACCGTGCAAACGCCGCTCTATGTGGACGGCGCCCTGGCCATGATCCAAAGTTCCAGCGGCAAGAAGCTCGGGCTCACGCCGGGGGCGCGCGGGGTGGACAAGGTGGCCCTGTCGCCGCGCGGGACTGGCGGCAGCGACGGGGTGCAGGCCATGCGCGCGGTGTCGCCGCGGCCGGGCGCCACCTCGCTCAACCGCACCTTGATTGCCATCGACGACTGGGAGTCGCTCAAGACCGAGTGGGAATGCACGCTGCAGCCGGAAGGCGACACCGTCTGCATCGGCCGCCCCGACCAGTCGCCGCCTTCGGGCGACTTTGGCGACGACGGCCGTGGCTGGCTGCCGGGTGACACCGGCCCCGGCGATGGCGGCCTGAGCAACACCCCGGGCGACGATGGCGGCGGCGGCGCCGCGCCGGACGGCGGCGACATTCCGCCCAACCTCAATACCCAGCCCAGCTGCATTGCCGCGGCCAAGAATACCTGGGAAATCATGCGCGACCGGATTTGCCCGATGGTGCATGACCAGACCCTGTGCCTGCGCCAGAACTGGCAACTGTTCCTGGAATTGCGGCAAAACTGCATTGCCGCCTTTCCCCTGCCCTGATGGTCATCTACCGGGGCCGACCATGGACATCAATGAATCCGGAAATTTCGAACGCATCTGGTTCTTCACCTTTGGCGTACAGCGCCTCAATGGCGTGGCCGACGCCGTGGGCAAATGGATGATGAGCGGCGCGAGCGCGGCCGGCAATGCCAAACACATCCGCTTTGACGAATGCGAAGCCGCCGCCCGCCGCTTTTTTGGCGACCGCCCGCACCTGGCCGCGGTGGCGCCGAGCTACCTGCGCGCGCTGGGCGAGGCGCGCCGGCTGACACATCACCTCGCCAGCTTCCTGGAGCGGCGCGCCGACGGCGACATCGGCGCCCTGCTGGCCGACGCCATCGACGCCCTCAACGGCTTTGCGGCCGTGCTCGACCAGCTGCCCGAATACCCGACAGCGTCGGCCGAGGCCGCAGCCCTGCGCCACGCGGCAGTGCGCTGCGCCTCGCTGCGCCCGGACTCCCAGCCTTCCTGACCTGCCCTAAACCTGCCGGCGTGCGCTCGCCGGCTGCACCCGCAGCTGGCCCTGGGCATCGAGCGTGCAGGTGGCAAAGTCGTGCGCCAGAAAGAGATTGCCGGGATAATGCGCACGGGCCTCCGCTTCCAGCTCTGCCATGCCGGCCTCGCTGTCGTAACGGGCGCTGAAATGGGTCAATACCAGGTTGGGCAAGCCCGCGCGGGTGGCAAACTCGGCCACCCGCTGGACCGAGCTGTGGGTCGGGCCCGGTCCCACCTTTTGCAGCATGGCTTCGGTGTACGTGGCTTCATGCACCAGCACGCCGGCACCATGGCAGGCTTGCATCAACAGTTCGGGCGTGTCATTGTCGCCCCCGATCACGGCCACCGCCTGTTGGCGCTCGGCGTGGCGCCAGTCGCCGGCGGCCAGCACGCTGCCATCGTCCAGCGTGACATCCTCGCCCTGCTGCAGCTTGCCCCACAGGGGGCCCGGCGCCACGCCGCGCGCGCGCAGCCCTGCCCCGTCCAGCTTCCACTGCTGCTGGCGCGCCTCAAAGCGAAAGCCCACGCTGGGCGCCCGGTGCGACAAATGGTGGCGCGTGATGCGCAAGCCTTCAGCGTCGTGGATGGTGGCCGTGGTGGCCACATCCACATGCACCAGCGGAAAGGTCAAAAACAGCTCGGTGTGCACGATGGTCGCCTCCACCCAGGCCCGCACCGCGGCCGGCGCGGCCAGGATCAGTGGGCGGGTGCGCCCGGTCATGGCGGCGCTGGCCAGCAGCCCGGGCAGGCCATAGCTATGGTCGCCGTGGATGTGGGTGATGCAGATGCCGGCCAGGTCATGCACCGTCAGCGCGATGTGCTGCAGGCGGTGCTGGGTGGCCTCGCCGCAGTCGATCAGCCACCAGTCGCGGCCGGCGCCGGGCTGCAGCGCCAGTGCCGTCACGTTGCGCCTTCTGGTGGGTACGCCGGACGAGGTGCCAAGAAAGGTCAGGGTCATCATGATACGATTATCGCATCAATATCCTGCCAACTGTATCGGATTGGCCGCCCATTCATACGGTGCGCGGCAGGCGCCGCACCGGCACGTACCAGACCAGGTAGACCGTCACGCCAATGCCAACCAGCGCCAGCAGCACCTTGACGGACGGGTACGGCACCCGCACCATGCCGACAATCAGCGAGGCCCACATGAGGCCGAGCGTGACGATCTTGGCGCGCACTGGAATGCCGCGCCCGGCCTCATAATCGCGCAGGTACTTGCCCAGCGGCCGGCTATTGAGCAGCCACTGGTGCATGCGGGTGGAGCCACGCGCAAAACAGGCCGACGCCAGCAGCAAGAAGGGCGTGGTGGGCAGCAGCGGCAGGAATACGCCGATGACGCCGAGCGCGACGAACAGCCAACCCAGTACGATATAGGCAATTTTCATGACGCCATTATGAACCAGGCTGTGCCCTGCCGCGCAGCACGGCTGATTTACTGTCCGGGCGGCTTGCCCAGGCCGGCGCCGCCGGCATCGTCAATCGGCTGGCCGGTGGACTTGACCGCGCCCTCGGGCGGCGGATCGTTGTAGTCGCCGCCGCGCACGGCGCCCGGCTTGCCCACGACCTTGTCCTGGTCCTGATTGGCGGCCGGGTCGGCCGGATGGGTCGGGATAGGGGGCTGTTCGCTCTTGCTCATGGCATTCTCCTGTGGTGGCCGCGCCGGTTGGCGCCTGTTGCAAACAATTCTAGCCATGCAAGGAAAATACGCCCACGAGATTGCCTGAGGCAAGTTTATGCCCCGGACGGTGCCGCCTCGGCCGTGAGTGCCAGCAAGATGTCTTCGACCCCGACCGGCTTGCAGAAATGGGCGTCGAAGCCGGCGCGCAAGGCGCGTTCCGTCACTTCCTGGCCCGCGGCGCCGGACACGGCAATGAGCCGGGCGCCACCGGCATTGGGATGCAGGCGCAGCAGTCCGGCCAGGGTAAAGCCGTCCATGCAAGGCAGGGTCAGGCCGGACACGACGGCATCAACCCGCTTGCCGTCGACCAGGCGCAAGGCCGCTTCGGCGTCGGAAACGCTCACCGCGCGATGGCCGAAATGATTGAGCAGGGAGGTAAACAGCTGCCGGATGTCATGGTTGCGCTCGACAACAAGGATGTCGAGCGGACGGGTGACAAGTTCGGGCAAATGCAACGCCAGGGCGTCGCCAACCATGTGGGTCATAGATCTCGGCGCAATGCGCCCCTCAGCAAGATGAACTTCGCTGGCGGGGGCATGGCCAGGGGAAAGGAGAGAATAAATGATTTTTGGCGCGGGGCAAAGCGCGGCATGGCATTTCCGTCGTATTGCACGCCGGCCGCGAATCGAAAACAACAGCCCTGGCCAGAATGACACCAGGCACTGGCTGTAGAGCATCAAACGAACGCCGGATTTATGCCAAAAGTATATGATCAACTGACCAGCTCACCATTGAGTGAACCAGCAAGACACTGCGGAGGCCGGCATGGCGTATTCCGATGTCAGTTCTTTCACCTTTATCGCCAGCGCCAGCGGCATCATCCTGACCTGGCCGCCCCCTTGCGAGGCGGCCACCGGCATCCGGGCAGCCGATGCCACCGGCCACCCGGTCCGCGCCCTGTTCGAACCGCACGATACCGCACCCGATATGCAGGCAGCGACAGAAGGCACCGTCGCCGCCCGCGTGGCCGTGGCCGGCAAGGCGCCGCTGCGGGTCGCGCTCGAGGCCTGCGTCCACCCGCTTGCGCCCGCCCCGATCACGGTCTACGTGGCCACGCCCCTGTCCGAACACGGCGAGGAAGACGCCTTTGCCGCCATTGTCGAACGCCTGCCCTGCATTTTTTACGTGATCGATCCTGCCGGCACGCTGCAGTACTGGAACGCGCGCCTGGCAAGCGCCCTGCAGCGCGATGCCTGCACCCTGTTCGGGGCGCCCGTGTTCGAATTTTTTGACAAGGACGAGCGGGCCGGCGTGGCGGCCAGCATGGCGCGCGCCCTGAACTGCGGTGAGGCCACCCACAGCGCCACCCTGGTGGGCCGGCGCGGTGCCCGCACCCCCTTCCTGTTTCACTGCGCGCGCCTGGAACTGGGCGGCCAGCCGCGCATTGTCGGCACCGGGGTCGACCTGTCGGAACGCACGCGCGAAAGCGTGCGCCTGCATGTGTACGAGCGCGCCATGCATGCCTCGGTCAATGCCATCATCATCACCCGCTGCGAACAAGGCGACCACCTGATTGACTACGTCAACCCGGCGTTTGAACGGCTGACCGGCTATCCGGCGGCCGAAGTGGTCAACCGCAATCCCCGCTTCATGCGCGCCGGCACGCTCGACAGCGACGAGCGGCGCCGCATCCGCGACGCCCTGGCCGCCGGCACCAGCGTCCACAGCGTGCTGCGCAACCGGCGCCGCGATGGCGCCATTTTCTGGAATGACCTGCGCATCGGGCCGGTGCTGGGCAGCGACGGCAAACCGACCCACTTCATTGCCATCATTGACGACATCACCGAGAGCAAAACCTACGAAGAACGCCTGCGCCACCTGGCCACCCATGATTCCATGACGGGCCTGGCCAACCGCGCCATGCTGCATGACCGCCTGGACGTGGCGGTCGGGCGGGCCCGCCGCAGCGGCGCCTGCGTGGCGCTGGCCTATGTGGACCTGGACAACTTCAAGTACATCAACGATACCTTCGGCCACCAGGGCGGCGATATCGTGCTCAAGGCCATCGCCACGCGCCTGGGCAGCGCCGTGCGCGAAGGCGACACCGTGGCCCGGGTGGGCGGCGACGAGTTCGTGGTCGTCATCAACGATTGCGCCAGCAGCGAGCACGTGGCCGAATTCGTCCAGCGCATGCGGCGCGACCTGAGCGAGCCGCTGCAGCTGCCGGCCGGTCATGTCCATCCCACGGTCAGCATCGGCGTGAGCCTGTTCCCCAACGATGCCGATACCTGCGCGGCCCTGCTGCGCGCCGCCGACGCGGCCATGTACGTGGCCAAGGCCGGCGGCAAGAACCGCTACCAGTTCTATTCCGCCGAGATCGACGAAGCGGCCCACCGCTACCTGGACATGGAGGCCCACCTGCGGCGCGGCATCGCCGCGGGCGAACTGACGCTGCGTTTCCAGCCCAAGGTGGACCTGGCCAGCGGCCAGATGGTGGGCGCCGAAGCGCTGGTGCGCTGGAACCACCCGGCCAGGGGTGAAATGCAGCCGGACAGCTTCATCACCTTTGCCGAGGAATGCGGCCTGATCGTGCAGCTGGGTGAATGGGTGCTGCGCGAATCGTGCAGCACGCTGCGCGATATCCGGGCCGCCGGCTACACCGACTTTACCCTGTCGGTGAACCTGTCGGCGCGCCAGCTCAACCAGAATGGGTTTGCCGACACCGTGGCGTCCATCCTTGGCGAGAGCCTGCTCGGCCAGGGCAAGCTGGAGCTGGAAGTGACCGAGAGCCAGCTCATGCACAACCCGGAGGAAGCCGCACGCACGCTTGCCCACCTCAAGGCGCTGGGCGTAAAGCTGTCCATTGACGACTTCGGCACCGGCTATTCGAGCCTGAGCTACCTGCAGAAATTCCCGCTCGACTACATCAAGATCGACCGCTCCTTCCTGGCCGGCATCCGTACCAGCCATGACAGCGCCGTCATCGCCCAGGCCATCATCGCACTGGGCCACAGCCTGCACATGCGGGTCATAGCGGAAGGCGTGGAAACGGAAGGCCAGCTCGACTTCCTGCGCCGCCACCACTGCGACCAGATCCAGGGCTTTTATTTCAGCCCGCCCGTTGCCAGGCACACGCTCATGGATTACCTGGCCTGCAAGCGCAGCCTGAGCCAGTGTATGGACGCGCATCCAGCCCACTAAAATTAATAGACAGAAACTTCAACAATTGCAATACTTGGCCGATCTTTCACGGCCCTGTTTGCACATGACACGCTTTGCTGCTCTTCCCTCCCTTCCCGCCATGGCCCTGCTTGGTGCCGGCCTCCTGTCCGGGGCCGCCCATGCTGCCGCACCGGCCTACGCCCGCTTCCCTGCCATCCGCGGCGACCTTGTCGTGTTCACCGCCGAGGGCGACCTGTGGAAGGCCGGCGTCGGCGGCGGCATGGCCCAGCGCCTCACCACCCACGCCGCCGCCGAAACCCACGCCGCACTGTCGCACGACGGCAAGTGGATTGCCTTCGTCGCTTCCTACGAGGGCGAGCAGGAAGCCTACCTGATGCCGGTGGCAGGCGGCCTGCCGCGCCGGCTCACTTTCGAGGGCGGCGGCGTGACCGTGGTGGGCTGGACCCGCAGCGGCGACGTGTTGATCAGCGCCCAGAACCCGCGCGGCACCCGCGCCGACCGCATGATCGCCGCCATCGATCCGGCCACGCTGGCGCGCCGCGTCTTTCCGGTGGCCGACGCCAGCGACGCGGTCCTCGACGACAGCGGCAAGACGCTCTACTTCACGCGCATGGGACTGGCCCTGACCGGCGACAACGTCAAGCTGTATCGCGGCGGCGCCCATGCACAGCTGTGGCGCTTCGACCTCGATGCCAAGAGCGAGGCCGCGCCTGTCTTCGCGGGCAACCCGGCCAACAACCGGCGCCCCATGTGGTGGCAGGGACGCCTGTATTTCATCAGCGACCGCGATGGCGCCGACAAGCTGTGGTCGGCCCGCCCCGACGGCAGCGATGCGCGCGTCCACACCAGCAACCGGGAATGGGACGTGCGCCACGCGGCGCTGGGCGACGGCAAGATCGCCTACCAGCTCGGTGCAGACATCCACCTGCTGGACCTGGCCACCGGCGCCAGTGCCGCCCTGCCGCTGTCGCTGCTGTCGGACTTTGACCAGCAGCGCAAGCGCCTGGTGCGCGCCCCGCTCGAGAACCTGACCAATGTGCAGCTGGCCGGGCGCACAGAGCGCGTGGTGATCACGGCCCGCGGCGGCGTGAGCATTGCCGGCACCGGCAGCCAGCGCCGGGTGGAAGTGGCCATTCCAGACGGCGCCCGCGCCCGCAACGCCACCTTCAGCCACGATGAAAAATCCGTGTTTGCCATCGTCGACGCGTCCGGCGAAAACGAGATCTGGCGCTTTGCCGCCGACGGTTCGGGCCCGGGCGAACAGCTCACCAGCGATGGCGCCAGCCACCGCGTGCGCCTGTTTCCATCGCCCGACGGGCGCCATATCGCGCACACCGACAAGCGTGGCCGCACCTGGCTGCTAGACCTCGCCACCAAAGCCAACAGCGTCATCGACGACGCAGCCAAGGCCGGCGTGGACGCGCCGGACCAGGTCCTGTGGTCACCCGACAGCAAGCACCTCGCCTTCCTGCGCGTCGGCTCCCAGGAGGGCCGCGCCCAGATCGGCATGTACAGCATGCAGGCCAGGCAGCTGGTGTTCGTGACGAGCGACCGCTACGTGGCCGCCTCGCCCGCGTTTTCGCCGGACGGACGCTGGCTGTACTTTCTGTCGCCGCGCCACTTCAACCTGTCCAACGGCGGGCCGTGGGGTGACCGCAACATGGGCCCGATGTTTGACCGCCGCAACGGCATCTACGCGCTCGCCCTGCAGCCCGGTAACCGTTTCCCGTTCAAGCCGGACGATGAACTGAGCGCACCGGCGCCCGACCCTGCCGCCGCCGGCGAGCAGCCGCCCGCTCCCACCAAGCCCATCACCCAGAGCGCGCCGGTCAAGCCACAGCTGCCGGCCATTGCCTACCCCGGCCTGCCCTACCGCCTGTATGAAGTGCCGCTCGCGGCGGGCAACTACCGCCACCTCCAGGTGGACGACAAGCGCCTGTATTTCCTGGAAGCGGACGGCGCCGACGGCAAGGCCACCCTCAAGACGCTGGCCATTGCCCGCACCAGGCCGGAGCCGGAACTGTTTGTCGCGGGCGTGCGCCAGTTCGCCCTGTCGGACGACCGCAAGCGCATCTTTTACCGCACCTTCTCGGCCAATGGTCCGGGCGAGATGATGATTGTCGACGCCGGCGCAAAGCTGCCGGCGGACACGAGCCGCGCCAAGGTGCAGGTCGACGACTGGAGCGTGACGGTCAGCCCGCGCCTGGAATGGCGCCAGATGTACAACGATGCCTGGCGCATGCACCGCGACTTCCTGTACGACGCCAACATGCGCGGCCTGGACTGGCCAAAGGTGCGCGCCAAATACGCGCCGCTGGTCGAGCGCGTGACCGACCGCGCCGAACTCAATGACATTCTGGGCATGATGGTGAGCGAAGTGGGCGCCCTGCATTCGCAGGTGGCCCCCGGCGACATCCGCAAGAGCGCACCAGAAGGGGCGCCCGCCAGCCTGGGCGCCGTGTTCGCGCGCGTGGCCGATGGCTACCGCATCGCGCACATTTACCAGAGCGAACCGGAGCTGCCATCGGAGCGCGGTCCCCTGTCGCACCCGGACATTGACATCAAGGAGGGCGACATCATCACCGCCGTCAACGGCAAGAGTGCCGCCGCTGCCCGCGACATGGCCGACCTGCTGCTCAATACCGCCGGCAAGCAGGTATTGCTGCAGGTGCGCACAGCGGGCGGCGCCGGGCGTTCGGTGATCGTCACGCCGGTGCCGATGGCGCAGCACGCCGCGCTGCGCTACGCCGACTGGGAGCAAAGCCGCGCACGGGCCGTGGAGCAGGCGTCGAAAGGACGGATCGGCTACTTGCACCTGCGCGCCATGGGCGGGCGCGACATCGCCGCCTTTGCCCGCGAATTCTATGCCAACGTGCAGCGCGAAGGCCTGATCATCGACGTGCGCCGCAACACTGGCGGCAATATCGACAGCTGGATCGTGGAAAAGCTGCTGCGCAAGTCGTGGGCCTTCTGGGCTTCCAACGGCAGCCTGCCGGCATCGAACATGCAGGGCACCTTCCGCGGCCACCTGGTGGTGCTCACCGACGAACTGACCTACTCCGATGGCGAGACATTTGCCGCCGCCGTGAAAGCACTGCGACTGGGACCGGTGGTGGGCAAGCGCACGGCCGGGGCCGGGGTCTGGCTGTCGGACCAGAACCAGCTGGCCGACAACGGCATGGCGCGCGTGGCCGAGTTCGGGCAGTTTGCCGAAGATGGCCAGTGGCTCATTGAAGGGATAGGCGTGACGCCCGATGTGGAGGTGGACAACCTGCCGCATGCCACGTTCAAGGGCCAGGACCGGCAGCTGGAAGTGGCCCTGGCACTGCTTGAAAAGAAAATGAAGGAACAGCCTTATAAGCCGTACAAGCCGAATCAGATCCCGGCCCTGAACAACTAGCCGGGACCAGCCGATAGCTTAATAGGTGATCTTGCCGTCCAGGCTCAGGGTGCCGGAGCCGGTAATCATGTTGGAGCCGCCATTGAGCGTACCGCCGCCGGTCGCCTTGAAGTAGCGGCCGCTGCCGCCGGTGATGCGGAAGGTGGCGCCGTTGAAGACATAATTGGCGCCTTCACCGGTGGGCACGAACTGGCCGCCGTAGCTGGCATAAATCTGCTCGCCGGTCATGGTGACGATGACGAAGCGGCCTTCGCTGAAGACGAACATGGAACCGGACGGGGTGATGCAGTCGCTGCCCACGTAGGCGATGCGGCCGAGCTGGGCGCTGTCGCCGAAGCCGCCGATGTTGCCGCCAAACTTGGATGCGCAGCGCAGTGAGGGGCCAACTTGTTCCTGGAAGACGCCGCTGACGGTCAGGGGACGCGTGCTGGCAGGCGTAGCCAGAGCGAAATTGGCAGCCAGCGACAAAGTGGCGGCGGTGGCAAAACGCAGATAATTATTGAGCATGACGAGTCCAGGTAATGGTTGTTGGTTTCACAATCATATACAAACCATCAATTGATTGCATGCATGCTAACGTGCGGCAATGAGCATGTTCAAAATGCATCAAAGACTGCGTGAATTGCTTGCCGCGCGGGGCACGGCGCCACCTGTCTTTACGATATTCGATCGGCGATTTCATCGTTTTCCCCTCGCCCGGTGCGCGCCCACGTGGCAATTTTTCCACATTATTTTTTGTGCACTGAGCCGCTTGCATTGCACGAAGCGTGGTGATAAGCAGACGGTGCATAGGCCAGGATGCCCGACGTCACAAGGCAGTTACGCTCCACAATTTTTGCTTGGCGCGGCCCATGTGCGCATATATCTGCGACGAAATATTATTTTTTGACGGCTTGGAGTCCTACACGCGTTCGATTACCCCTCCGACAGGTCGACCCTCCTCCCTCAGTACCATCGTGTTATTGCAACAATAACCTGACAAGGAGGATCCCATGCTCGCAATGGATTACCGCGGACCGTACCGCGTACGCGCCACCCAGAAACCCGATCCGGTCATTGAACATCCAGGTGACGCCATTGTCCGTGTGACGAGCGCCTGCATCTGCGGCTCCGATCTCCATCTCTACCATGGCCTGGTGCCCGACACCCGGGTAGGCACCACCTTCGGCCACGAGTTCGTCGGCGTGGTCGAGGAAGTCGGCTCGCAAGTGCACAAGCTGAAAGTGGGCGACCGCGTGCTGGTCCCCTTCAACGTCTTTTGCGGCTCCTGCTTCTACTGCGACCGCGAAATGTACGGCAACTGCGACAACACCAATGCCGAAGCCTCGGCCGTGGGCGGCATTTACGGCTACTCCCATACGGCGGGCGGCTACGAAGGTGGCCAGGCCGAGCTGGTGCGGGTACCCATGGCCGATGTCGGCCCCACCATCATCCCCGCTGACATCCACGAAGACGACGCCGTCCTCCTGACGGACGCGCTGCCAACCGGCTACCAGGCTGCGGAAATGGGCGACATCCAGGAAGGCGACACGGTCGTGGTCTTCGGCGCCGGCCCGGTGGGCATCTTTGCCGCCAAGTCCGCGTGGCTGCACGGCGCCGGCCGCGTGATCGTGGTCGACCATGTCGAATACCGGCTTGAATTCGTGAAAAATTATGCCAACTGCGAAATCGTCAACTTCAAGGAAGTCGATGACATGGCCCTGCACATCAAGAAGATGACGGACTGGATGGGCGCCGATGTCTGCATCGATGCGGTCGGCTGCGAAGCGGCCGGCAATGCCGTGCAAACCCTGACCGGGCGCTACATGAAGATGCAGGCCGGCTCCGCCACAGCCCTGCACTGGTGCATCAACTCTGTGCGCAAGGGCGGCAATGTGTCGATCGTGGGCGTGTATGGGCCGACCTTCAACGCCGTTCCAATCGGTAATGCCCTCAACAAGGGACTGACCCTGCGCATGAACCAGGCCAGCGTCAAGCGCCACGTACCGCGCCTGATCGAGCATATCCGCGCCGGCCACATCGATCCCAAGCAGATCATCACGCACCGGGTGCCGCTCGAAGAAGTCGCTGACGCCTACCACATCTTTTCCAGCAAGCTCGACGACTGCATCAAGACCATTCTGGTGCCGCCCAATGCGCACCAGGTGCGCGCCGTCGAAGCCAGCGTAACCAAACACTGAGGTGACCATGCAAACGCACATCCCAAAAACCGGCCAGGATGCCGCCAAATCCACCAGCCTCATCAACCGCCCCGACATCCCCGGCTGGGGCAGTGACATCGACCGGGGCAAGCGCCCGGCCTTTTCCATGGAAGTCGAGCCCCGTGACCACGATCATGACCATGGCGAACCCCAGCAGCAGCGGCGCGACATGGAAGTACTGGTGTCCAACGAGCGCCCCAAGATCACGCCCCTGTTCGGCACCGGGCCGGCCCCCTCGGGCCTGAGCGGAGCCATCCGCCGCTTCGCCTTCAAGTTCACGGAAAACGACGTGCGCCACTTCATGCTGCTGTTACTGGCCGACCGCGTCAACGTGGTCGAAGGCATTGGCCAAGACCTCAGCAAGGGCCATGTTCCCAATGTGCTGGCCGAAATGGGCATCAAGGCTGAATGGGAACACAACCGCGCCGGCCTGGTGCGCAAAGTGGCCATTGCGGGCGCGGTCACCGGCCTGGCCCTGTACCTGATGAACCGCCGCAGCCGCGACTAGCGTCAGTGCCGGTCCTGGCGTAGCAGGAAGCGCTGTTCCGGCAGGCCCCGAACGCCTGCCTGGACGGCGCGGAACACGCCGCCATTGGATGGTTCGCGCGCCAGCAGTGCCGCCTCCAGCCCTACCCGGGCCGAGGTGACATACACCGTGTCAAACCCGGCGCCGCCCAGTGCCACGCAGCTCGGCTGGGTGGCGGGCGTGGCCAGTTCGCGCTCCACCCTGCCGTCCGGCGCATAGCGCACCACCTTGTTTGCGCCCCACAGGGCATTCCACAGATAGCCATCGGCGTCGACCGTGGAGCCGTCCGGCTCACCCTCAGCGCCGCGCAGGTCGGCAAAGATGCGCCCCTCGCCAAGCGTGCCGCCGGGACCGCCATACTGGCAGCTGCGGATCAGTTTTTCCATCGAATCACAGTAGTACATGGTGCCCCCGTCCGGGCTGAAGCAGATGCTGTTGGCAATGGCCACTTTCTGCAGCGCCAGCCGTTCCAGCGTGAGGTCGGCATTAAGCCGGTAGAAGCTGCCGATGGCTGTTTTGGGCTGGGCCTGGTTAAAGGTGCCGAACACAAACCGTCCCTGGCGGTCGCAGCGGCCGTCGTTGATGCGGGTGTCCGCGAGATGTTCTTCCACCCGGCAGATCGTGGTAATGCCGCCGCTGGAGAAATCAAAAAAGGCGAGCCGCGTTGCCAGCCCCAGCAGCAGGCGGTCATCGCTGTCGGTCAGCGCAAAGCATGCCAGCCGTTCCGGCATGGGCCAGGTGCGGGTGTGTCCCGTGGCGGGATCATGTGCGTGCAAAACTGCACCTTCGATATCGGTCCACAGCACGCGCGCCGTGCGCTCGCACCACAGCACCCCTTCGCCAAGCGTGTTGCGGGCATCGACCATCAGTTCCATCATTATTTTCCTCGCCAAAATCAGACAGGCGCCACCTTGGCATACTCGGCGGTGACAAGCAAGACAGGGACCCGGGCTGCAAGCGGCAGGTGCAAGCCCGCATGCCCCTGGCGATACCATTGCCGGCATCGATTGCCTAAAAAATATGATCGCAACATTGTCATTTATATGATTAACTCGTGCGCTTCGTCCTGACAAAAGAGCCGCCATGTTCCTCCAGTTCGCTTTGCGCCCGTCGATCGGCCTGACCCTGCTTGCCACCCTCGCCGCCTGCGGTGGCGCGACGGACAGCAGCGCCCCTGCCGCCCAGCCCAGCCGGCAGCTGGCCATGACCACGGCCGCTACCGGCTTTGGCGTGACTGCTTCCAGCGGCTACCTGACCGTGGACAGTGGCGCGGGACTGGTCTTCAAGGTACGCCAGGCAGGCGGCGACATCACGTCCATCCGGTTTAAGGGCGGGCCCGAGCTGCAGGTGCCAAACAGGTTTTCGCATATCAGTTCCGGCATTGGCGCCACCACGGCGTACGCGGTGTCGGGCGGCGTGATCAAGATCACCCTGACCACGTCGAGCGTGAAGCACTACCTCCTGGTGCGCCAGAACGAGAACAACATCTACATGGCCACCCATATCACGGCTGAGCCGACCGTTGGCGAGCTGCGCTGGATCACGCGGCTCGATGCCAGTGTGCTCAACAACGTCCCGCTGGAATCGAATACCAGAGGCAATACCGGCGCGATTGAAAGCGCGGATGTGGTGGGCATGGCCAATGGCCACACCCGCTCCAAGTACTACGGCAACCAGCGCGCGATCGACCTGTCGGTGCGCGGCGTGACCGGCGCCGGCGTCGGCGTGTTCATGGCATACGGCAATCGTGAGAGCAGTTCAGGTGGCCCGTTCTTCCGCGATATCCAGAACCAGAGCGGCGCCAATACCGAACTGTACAACTACATGAACTCGGGCCACGCCCAGACCGAGGACAACCGCATGGGCCTGCACGGCCCGTATGCCCTGCTGTTCAATGATGGCAGCGCCACGCCCCCGGTGCCGGACATGGCCTGGATGGGCGCCCACGGCCTGACCGGCTGGGTGGGCAGCGCGGGCCGCGGCAAGGTGATCGTCAATGGTCTTGCCGGCCGCGACCCGGCCTACAGCTACACCGTCGGCTTTGCCAATGGCACTGCCCAATACTGGGTCCGCCCCACCCTGTCGAACGGCGCCTTCGGGTCGTACAACATGAAAGCCGGCCCCTACAAGATGACGGTGTATAAGGGCGAGCTGGAGGTCTACACTGAAACGGTGAACGTGCCGGCCGGCGGCTACACCACGCTCAACACGCGCACCATTGACGACGATCCGGCGGCGGACCCGGCACTGTGGCGCATCGGCCGCTGGGACGGCACGCCCAACGAATTCAGGAATGGCCAGACCTTCGTCCTGCGCCATCCGTCGGACAGCCGCAACCTGGGCTGGGGTCCCGTGAGCTGGGCCATGGGCAGCGCCACCAACGCATTCCCGGCGGCCCAGTGGAAGAGCGGCGTGAACAATCCAACGCGCGTGACCTTCAACCTCATGGCCGACCAGGTACGCAACCGCACCATCCGGATCGGCATCACGACGGCGTTTGCCGGCGGGCGCCCGGCCATCCAGGTCAACAACTGGTCGTCGCCGCTGCCACCGCCGTCGATCCAGCCGAATTCGCGTGGCCTGACCATTGGCACCTATCGCGGCAACAACGCGCGCTTTACGTTTGCCGTGCCGGCCAGCGCGTTACGGGCAGGCAGCAATACCATGACCATCAACGTGGTGTCGGGCTCCAGTGGCACCACCTTTCTGAGTCCGGGGTTCAGCTATGATGCGGTGGACATGCTCTGAGGGATAGGGCTTGCGTGAGATATCGAAGATAGTATCAATGACGCGAAAAAAGTGATCGCAGCCGGGCGATTTTTCGCTGCGCGGATTCCGTACACTTATGCCTTTTCATCAATATAGGCAAAAAAGACATGCGCATCCATCCCCTTCTGCTGGCCACCCTTGCCCTGGCGGCGCCCGGCGTCCACGCTGCCGACTGGCCGGCCGGTTACTCCAAATGTGCGGACGAGGGCGAAAGCTGCAAGGCGGGCGCTGTCGCGCGTAGCGTGTCGTTCGGCATCAAGGATCGCTGGGTGGTCAAGACGCTGAGCGGCACCATCGCCTGCACCAGGGCCACCTTCGGCAGCGATCCTTATCCCGGCGTGGTCAAGAAATGTGCTGTTGGCCCCCTGAGCGGGACCACGCCGACGCCCACGCCCACGCCCACGCCAACCCCAACCCCAACGCCAACGCCAACTCCGACACCGACACCGACGCCGACACCGACACCGACGCCGACGCCTGTCGATCCGCTCGTGCAGGCGGCGCCGAACACCGGCTGGGCCAGTTATGCGGGCGGCACCCGCGGTGGCGCGGCGGCGGCCACGCGCGCCGTGTACCTGGTCAGCTCACCGTCGCAGCTGCTCGCGGCCTTCAAGAGCCAGCCCGGGGTGCCTACCATCGTCAAGGTCAATGGCATGATCGACATGACGGCGCCTGACAATGGGGGACCGTTCACCAGCGTGTCTGACCAGGGCCGGCGCAGCCTGGTGTCGCTGCCATCGAATACCACCTTGATTGGCGTGGGCAGCAATGCAGGCCTGGTCAACGCCCAGGTCATGGTGAAACGGGTGGACAACGTCGTGATCCGCAACCTCAAGATCATTGCTCCGTGCGATATCGCGCCGGAGTGGGACCCGGACGACGGCAGCGGCAACTGGAACGCCCGCTACGATGGCGTCAGCATCGATGGTGCCACCCATGTCTGGGTGGACCACAACACCTTTACCGATGCGCCCCTCACCGACGACAAGCTGGCCATCGAGAACGGCAAGCGCAAGCAGTGCCACGACGGCACGCTCGACATCAAGAATGGCGCGAATTACGTGACGGTGTCGGACAACGTATTCCAGCTGCACGACAAGAACATTCTGGTGGGCGCCTCCGACACTGCCACCGGCGATGATGGCCGTCTGAAGGTCACCTTCCACGGCAACCACTACCAGAACGTGTCGTCACGCTCGCCGCGCGTACGCTTCGGCCAGGTGCACGTGTATAACAATTATTTTGAAGGACAGCGCGACAGCGGCGTGTACCGCCACCAGTTCAGCATCGGCGTGGGTTTCAAGGCAAAGATCATCTCGCAGAACAACGTGTTTGATATTGGCGGCGCGGGCGACTGCGGCGCCGTGGTGCGCAATCCCGGCAGCGCCAGCCGCATTGGCGCCATGCGCGACAGCGGCTCCCTGCTCAACGGGCGGGCGCTGGGCTTGAATGGCCCCAGCTGCAGGTTCAGCGAGAACGTCGGCTGGAGCGTACCCTACGCGCCGCAGGTGCTCACCAGCGACAAGGTGCGCGAAGCAGTACTGCGCAGTGCCGGCGCGGGCAAGCTGACCGTTCGCTGACAGAGCGCCTATTGACCCGGCGCGCCGAAGTCCGGCGTGCCGTCCGCCCGCCATGTCACCGCGCGGGCGCGCGTGTGGCGGTTGGGGTCAAGCAGCGCCTCACCCTTGATGTCGCGGTAGTTGCGTGCGTGGTACAGCATGATGTCCGTCTTGCCGTCCGGCGTAGTGGTAAAGGCATTGTGGCCCGGGCCAAACTTGCTGGCCGCTGGATTGGATTTGAATACCGGCAGCGGCGACTTTTTCCATACAGCGGCATCGAGCAAGTTGGCGCCGGCCGGTGCGCTCAGCAGCCCCAGACAGTAATTGGCATCGGTGGCACTTGCCGAATAGGTCATGAACACACGGCCATGACGGATGATGACTGCCGGCGCTTCGTTGACTTTGTGTCCCGTCGTTTCCCATTTGTATTCGGGGCGCGACAGCAAGGTCGCCTTGCCGTCCAGCTTTAGCGGGCCGGCCATTTTCGCGATGTAGATGTTGGTAGCGTGCTCCTTGCTGCCGGCGGCGCGCTGGGTCCAGGCCAGGTAACGTACACCCGCATGGGTGAAAGTGGTGGCGTCCAGCGCAAAAATTTCCCAGCCAGTCTTGAGCTGGCCGCGCTCGATCCACTTGCCGGTCAATGGATTGGCTGCGCTGTTTTCAAGCACGTAAAGCCGCACGTCGAAAGGGGCATCCGAACGGCCGGCGGTGAAGTAGATATACCATTTCCCATCAATATGATGAAGCTCGGGCGCCCAGATGTTGCGGCTCATCTCGCCGCGGGCATGCGCGCGCCAGATGACCTGTGCGTTCGCCTTCGACAGCGTATCGATGGTTTTCGCGCGCCGCAGTTCGATGCGGTCGTACTCCGGGACCGTGGCCACAAAGTAGTAGTAGCCGTCGCTGTGCAGCGTCGCGTGGGGATCGGCACGCTGGCTCAGCACGGCCGTGTCGGAAAAGGGTGGCGCCGCCTGGGCCATGGGAGTGAGCAGTGCCAGCAATGCAGGCAAGGCAAAACGCAGTGAAGGATTCATCGTGAAAGTCGTCACCGACCGGTAGCTTGACATGCTCCGAGTATAGGCAGTCCCATCACCTTGAACTAATCAATAAGAATGAGGAAGTGATATCGCTTTTGGCATCAGGCCAGCGCCCCGAGCTATCCGTGCGACAATTGATTTAAGTATTTGCTATCTTATATTTTGAACAGCAAGCCGCCCGGCCAGCGCCTCAATCGTCAAGGAACAGGACCAGCAATGCCCCTCAAGCGAAAAATGGAGATGCGTACCGATGCGATCACGGCCCGCCACATCGCCCAGGCCTTGAAAACGCAAGCCGAGTTCGGTTACGAACATGCCCGCGTGCAACTCGAAGCGCTCGGCGTCGATACCCAGCTGGCCATGGCCCTGCTGGCGCACCAGCGCGACCGCCGCGCGCCGGGGTCCGGGTCGTCGTCGGCCTCGTCGTCCGCCTCGTCGTCCGCTTCCTCGTCCGCTTCCTCGTCCGGATCCTGACCCCGTCCCGGGCACGGCGCAAGTGCCGTGCCTTTGCGTGTGCCCCTGCCTTTGCGCTTGCCCATGCCTTTGTGTTGCCTTAGTGCGGTCGCCACACGCAGCTCTGGCGCCCGAAAGTGCCGTAGCTGTGGCGGTACAAGCCGTCCGCATCCTTGTCGCGCGCCGCCTGGCATTCTTCGCTGAGGGCAAAGCCCTCTTCCGGCGGCAGGAATTCGACCAGCGTATCGTTGGGCCAGGACAGGTCGCCAAACGGTGGCTCCCAGCGCGTGCGCTGCGCCACGTAGCGGCTCTTTTCGCCTTCGCTGGCCAGCATTTCCCGGCGTTGGCCTGCCACCAGCCGCACCCGCATGCCCGGCTGCGGGAGCGCCAGCGTGATGAAGGCGCTGGCATCGCAATTGCCGCGCGCCATGGTCGTCAGCTTGGTCATGACCGAGGCTGCTGCCTTTTCCAGCGCCCACTGCATGCGGCAGAACAGGCGCAGGTCGCCCAGGCGCAAGGTGCCCTCCGGCAGGCCCGGACTGCGCACCACGGGCAGCCAGTAGATTTGTCCACGCCGCATGTCGCTGGTCACCAGGGCCTTGTCGCGCAGGGCTTCTTCGCTGTGGGGCAAGGAAAATCGCCCCTCTTCATCGTAGGGCACGGCAATGGTGGTGTTGTCGCCCTCGATGCGCACCCGCATCCCATCGAGCTTGCCCGAGCGCGTTTTGATCTGGAACAGCAGGGGCGCCTCGGGCGCCAGGTCGCGGTATTGCTCATGGACCTTGCGTGCTTCCACAAAGCTGGCATAGGGCATGGTTTCGGGATGCCGGAGATGGCGGATGACGACCGTGTTGGGCGCGTCGGCCGCTGCTGCCTGGAAAGGCTTGGCCGCCACCGGCGCGTGCATGCCGAGCGCGGCAAGGAGAGAGAAAAAAATGATCTTCATGAAAGTGAATTTTTCGCTGCAATTACATTAAAATCAATCGCTTTTACGCACCGCCGCCAACTACACCTGGCGGCGCCGCAATCATGGGCGCCAGCGCGGCCGCCATCCTGGAGTTGCGTCAATGAATGAAGTGTCACTGTTTCGCCTGTATGCGCTGCGCCTGGTTTACCTGCTCGTCGCCATTGGCCTTGCCTCCAAGCTCGTGCCCGAGCTGACCCAGCGTGACCAGCCCTGGGAACTGATGCAGGGCGTGGTGACCTGCATGCTGACCGCCTTCGGCCTGCTGTGCGTGGCCGGCGTACGCTATCCCCTGGCCATGCTGCCCGTGCTGCTGTGGGAAGTACTGTGGAAAACACTCTGGATGCTGCTGGTGCCGCTGCCGCAGTACCTGGCGGGGAAAGTCGATCCCACTGTCTACCCCACCCTGTTTGCCTGTTCCCTGGTCATCTTCATCTATGCTGCCATCCCCTGGCCTTACGTCTACCGCAAGTACCTCAGGGGCAGCGGCGAACGCTGGCGCTGAGGGCGTTCAGGCCGCGCGTTCCATCGGGTCCCGCGCCAGGGCCGATGCGCCGGCCAGGCGGCGCCCCGTCTCCAGTACCGCGCGCAGCACAATGTCGATATCCTGCTCGCTGGTGCGGTGATTGACAAAGGCGCAGCGGATCGCAATGTGGCCATTGACGCGCGTGGTGGAAGGCACGGCCACGCCCGACTCCTGCAGCGCCACCACGATATCGGTATTGAGCCGGTCCATGTGCTCGCGCGCCAGGAAGCGGAAGCAGACGATGTTGAGCGACACCGGGCTCAGAAGTTCCAGCTCCGCTTCCCCCACCACCCGCGCTGCCAGTTGCTGGGCCAGCGCGCAGCAATGGTCCACCACCCGGCCCAGGTGGTCGGCGCCATAGGTCTTGAGCGACATCCACACTTTCAGGGCGCGGAAGCCGCGCGACAGGTCGGGGCCGAAATCGGTCGGCCACGGGTGTCCGGCGGCCAGGCCGCGCGTTTCGCGCGCCAGGTAATTGGGATTGCTGGCAAAGGTGGCGCGGTGCAGCTCGGCGTCGCGCACCAGCACGCAGCCCACGTCGTAGGGCACCTGGGCCCATTTGTGGAAGTCGAAAGCCACCGAATCGGCTTCGCTGATACCGTGCAGTTTATGGCGCTGGCGCTGCGACAGCATGGCCGTCGCTCCCAGCGCCGCATCGACATGGAACCACAGTTTCTGGGCGCGGCACAGGGCGGCAATGCCTGCCAGGTCGTCAATGGCGCCCGTATCGACCGTGCCTGCGGTGCCAATGACCATGAAGGGCACGCCGCCGTCGGCGCGGTCGCGCTCGATGGTCTCGGCCAGCAGGGCCAGGTCCATGCCGTGCCGTTCGTCGGTGGGAATCAGGCGCAGTGCATCGGTGCCCAGCCCGGCCATGTCGATGGCGCGCGCAATGCAGTTGTGGGCGGCCGGCGAGGTGTAGGCCAGCAGGCGGCGCCCGCCAAGGCCTTCACGCCGCACTTCGGCGCCCAGCATGCCGGTGCGTGCCACCAGCACCCCGATCATATTGGCCATCGAGGCGCCCGTCACCAGCAAGCCGCCGCTGTCTTCGGGAAAGCCCATCATTTGCGTGGCCCAGCGGATCACCTGGCGCTCGACTTCGATCGGGGCCTGGTCGCGCCCGCCCAGGTTGCCGTTGAGCGTAGCCGCCAGCATTTCGGCCAGCATGCCCACCGGCGTGCCGCCGCCCTGCACCCAGCCCAGGAAGCGTGGGTGGATATTGCCTGCAATGTAGGGCTGCACCAGCTGCTGGAATTCTTCATACACGCTCGCCAGCGAATTCGGTTCCAGCGGCAGCGGCCCCTTGAGCCTGGCGCGGGCCTCATCCGGCATTTGCTGCCACACTGGGCGAGACCGGACCCCGGCCATGAAATCGATCATGTCGTCGAGCATGCCATGGGCGCTCTGGCGGAACTGGTCCCAGTCCTGCGGGTCCAGCGTGGAGGGAGTGAGGGGTTCGATGGCTTCGCTCATGACAGTTCCAGACGGGTGAAGGGTAAAAGGGGCGCATGCCGCGCCGTCAACAGACGGCCATGAGCCGGTCGAAATTGGCGGTGTCGCGCCCATATGGCGTGAGGATTGTATGACAAGTCGACGCCGAGCCCGGCGCCAGCAGATATTTCAGGAACACGGCCAGCGTGCCGGCCGGCCCCACGTCCAGGTAGCGGTAGTGGCCCGCGCGTTCCAGCGCGGCGATCGCGTCGGGAAAGCGGATAGGCTGGCGCGTCACGTCCCAGAAGTAGCCGGGAGGCAGTTCCGTCAGCAGACGTGCCTGCTCGCAGCACATGATCGGCAACCTGGCACGCCCGGCCCGGATGCCCTCGGTGCGCACCTCGAAGCTGGCGCGTGCGTTGTCGATCCCGTCGGAATGAAATGCAAACGATACCGGGATGCGCTGGTGGGCGATATCGCGCGCGCGCAATTCAGCCTCGATCTGCAGGCACTGGGCGGCCGGCGCGCTGACCACGAAATGCGATGCAAAATTGACACCGCCGCAGCTGGCATGCAGGCGCAGGAAGTCTTCCTGCATCAGCTGCGGATCGTCAAGGATGGCGATCATGCCGCCCGGCGCGCTGCACTGCTCGAGCGAGCGGGCATGGGCCACCGCCAGGGCCAGCGCTTCACTTACCGGCAGCGCGCCTGCCACCGCCGCTGCCGTGTACGAACCCAGGCTCGCGCCGAGCACCACGTCCGGCTCGATCCCCGCCTCGATCAGGGTCCGCGCCAGCGCATATTCCACCATGATGATGGCCGGGTGCGACAGCAGGGTGCGGTCAAAGGCGCTGCCCATCTGGTTGCCGGGCGCGTACAGCGTAGCCAGCACCGAATGCCCGCACAGGGCGTGCACGCAGGTGTCGAGCTGCTCCATGTGGCGCCGGAACACGGGCTGCTGATCAAACAGTGCCTTGCCCATCTGATAATATTGCGACCCCTGGCCGGAAAACATGAATACGGTCTTCATTGCGCTCACGATAGCACGACTCTCCGGACAGGTTCAGGCAGTTGGCGCCCGCTCATGGGGCCGCAGCCAGTTCGGCGCCTGCCGCCAGCGCCACCAGCAGCTCGCCCACACTGTCCGCGGGACGGGTCCACAGCGCATCCATGGCGTGCCACAGCGACTGGCCAAGACGCGACACCTGGGCGCCGTTGAACTGCGCCGTGTTGTAGGCCACCGTCAGCTGCGCCACGCCGTCCACCACCCGCACCGTCAGCTCCAGCGCGCACAGGTCCGCCTCGTGTTCGAGCTGCAGCGGAATCGGCAGCACTTGCGTGCCTTCAAACTGCCAGCAGCATTCGTTGGGCAGGTCAATATAGTTCAGCCCCACCATGGGCCGCATGGGCATGAGGCCGGGATCCTGCATCAGGGCCGTGAGGGCCGAGACGTCGCTGTGGCGGCGCGCCTGCGCCACCTTGGCGTCGACCTGCTGCAGAAATGCGTCCAGGCGCTGTCCGGACCCGGCCTGGGCCAGGATCGCGGTCAGGTTGGTGTACATGCCCACCGACTCTTCCAGCTCGGGCCGGGTGCGGCTGGCCACCGGCGTCCATACCAGCTGCTGTTCCAGGCCCGAATAGGCGGCCAGCGCCAGCTGCATCGCGGCCAGGTAGATGACGTAGGGCGTGCAGCCGTGGCGCGCACCCAGCCCTGCCAGCGCCGCCTGCGCTTGCGGCGGCGGCGTCCACTGGCGAAAGCGCATGGCGCAGCCCTCGTCTTCGGCGGCCGCCACCGGTGCCGGGTAGGCGCCGCCGGCGCTGCGCAGCTGGGCGAATTCGCCTGCCCAGTAAGCCAGGTGCTGGCCAAATTGCGCCGTCGTGTGCAGCTTGCCCTGCCAGCTGGCATAGTCGCCAAAGCGGATCGGCAGGAACGCCGGTTCCGGCAGCGACGGGTCGAGCGCGGCCCGGTACAGCGCCGCCAGGTCGCTCTTGATGATGTTGGCGGACCATTCGTCGGTCACCACGTGGTGCACCGACAGCACGAACACATGGCGCTCGGGCGCTACGCGCAGCAGCAGCGCGCGAATCGGCAAGCCTTGCTGCAGGTCGAAAGGCTGGTTCCATTCTGCTTCCACGGCAGCCCGCACGGCGCCGGCGCCGCCTTCAAGAACGCGCACGGCGAGGATGTCGGCAGCCTCAGGATCGATCAGCATGCGCGCGCCGCCCTCGCCCATCACGAAACGGCTGCGCAGCGCATCGTGGCGCGCCAGCAGCGCGCGCAGGCTGCCACGCAGGGCATTTTCATCGAGCGGGCCGTCAATATGCATTGCGTGGCACAGGTTGAAACTGGTCTTGTGCGCATCCATCAGCATGGCCAGCTGCGGATAGGTGGGGCTCACGCCCTGGGCCAGGTCCACCCGTTCCAGGGGCGGCAGCGCCGCGCCGGTGGCGGCGCGGGCGTGCGCCGCCAGGGCCGCCACGGTGCGGTGCTCAAACACGATCTGCGCCGGCAGCTCGCTGCCGAAGGCCCGGTTCAGACGCGCCACCATGCGCACGGCCAGCAGCGAATTGCCGCCCAGGTCAAAGAAATCATCGTCCCGGCCCACCCGTTCGCAGGCCAGGATCGGTTTCCAGATGGCCGCCAGCGTGCGTTCGTCGTCCGACATGAAAGCGGGCGGCGTGGCCACCGCCTGCGGGTCGAAATCGATGGCGGCCAGCGCGTGGCGGTCCACCTTGCCGTTGTCATTGAGCGGCAGCTTGTCGAACAGGACAAAGTAGGACGGCACCATGAAGGCCGGCAGGCGCTCGCGCGCTTCCTGCTCCACTTCGGCCTGCAGGGCTGCATCACTGCGGCTGCCGGGCGCCATGGCGCTGTGGCTGATGTAGGTCACCAGTACGTCGCCCGTCTTGTGACGCTTGACCAGCACGCGGGCATCGGTCACGCCGGGAATCTGGCCGATCGCATGCACCACGTCGCCCAGGTCAATGCGAAAGCCGCGCAGCTTGACCTGGTCATCGCGCCGGCCCACAAAGTGGAGCTGGCCGTCCGCGCGCAGGCGCACGAAGTCGCCCGTGCGGTATTGCATGGCCGGCCGGCCGGCGTAATCGGTGGCGGCGGTAAACCGCGCCGCCGTCGCTTCCGGCTTGAACAGGTAGCCCTTGGCCACACCAGCGCCGCCAATGAGCAGGTCGCCCACGGCGCCCACCGGCACCTGCATGCCGTGCCCGTCCACCACGCGCCCGTATTCGTGCACGATGGGCGCACCGATCGGTGGATCTTCCTCGCGCGGGCCGGTCATCTTGAAAAAGGTGGAGTACGCCGTGTCTTCGGTGGGGCCGTAGGTGTTATAAAACACCACGTCCGGATAGTGGTGGAACAGGTCATTGACCAGCTGCGCGTCCAGCGGCTCGCCGCACACATTGACGGCCTTGACGGTCCGCGGCAGCGCCAGCTCGTCGACGATCAGGCGCAGGGCCGTCGGCACCGTATTGACCAGCGTCAGGCCGGGCACGTCCTGCTGCACCAGCGAGGCAGGATTGTCGACCAGGACCACGGTGCCGCCCACCGTCAGTGGGCCCCACAGTTCAAACACGGTCAGGTCGAAGCACAGCGACGAGCAGCACAGCACCACGTCCAGCTCTTCCCGGCTGTAGGTGGCGTAGATCCACTCCAGGAAGGCCAGTACATTGCGGTGGCGCGCCATCACGCCCTTGGGCGTGCCGGTGGAGCCGGAGGTGAAGATCACGTGGCACAGCGTTTCCTCATCCACCGGCGCCGTGCCGAAGGTGGGCGCGGCGTCTGCAATCTCGGCCAGGACCACGGCGCGCACGCCGGCGCCGAACAGGCCGCGCCCGCGCTCGTCGCACACCACCAACTTGAGCCTGGCTTCGTCGGCAATGGCGGCCAAGCGCAGCGCCGGGTACTTGGTATCCATCGGCACGTAAGCCGCGCCGAGCTTGAGTACGCCAATCACGGCCGCCACCATGTCGGTGGTGCGGGCCGTGCAGATGCCCACCAGTTCGCCCGCTGCCACGCCCTGCAGGTGCAGGTACTGGGCAATGGCGTTGGCGCGTGCGTCGAGCTGCGCGTAGGTGAGCGATGCGCTCCCGCAGCGCAGGGCGATGGCCTCGGGCGTGGCCGCTGCCTGCTGCTCGAAGCCTGCATGCACGCTGGAAAAGCGCGGCACGAAGGCAGCCGTACTGCGGTCCAGGCTGGCGGCAATGAAGGCTTTTTCGTCCGCGTGCAGCAAATCGAGCTCGCCAACGGCGCCGCCAGGGGTGGCGCACGCCGCATCGAGCAGCGTGACGAGGTTGGCGGCCCAGCGCGCGGCGCTGTCGGGCGCGAACAGGGCGCTGCTGTAGCGCAGTTCGGCCGCCAGGGCGGTGCCGTCGTCGGTGACGGTGAACATGGTGTCGAACAGGCCGATGGCATCGGCGCCCTGCCCTGCTACCTGGGCAAACGAATACAGGTGCTGGAACACTGGCGCGTGGCTGGCCGCCGCATCGGGCGCCGTCAGCTCCGGCGGCGGCGCACCGTAGCTGTGCGCCTGTTCCAGCGCGCGCACATTGTGCGCGGCCAGTTCCAGGAATGGCAAGGTTGCGTCAAGCTGCTGGCGCAGCGGTACCGGCTCGCCGCTCCAGGCCTGGCGTAGGCCCACCACGATGTCCGTCTGGCCCGCGTAACGCTGCAGGAAGACCTGGTACAGGGCCAGGAACAGCTGCTCGGTGCTGATGCCATGCGCGGCGCACAGCCCACGCACGCGCGCCGCATGGGCCGGCTCCAGCGGCAGCAACACGCCGGCGCTGCGCCCGTCGATCCGGGCCGGACGCGCAAAATCGGTGGGAAACGCGAGCAGGGGCAGCGCGTCGGCCAGGGTGGCGCGCCAGTACTGGCGCCCCTCGGCCTGGCTCACCTCGCGGCCGCTGCCGCAATCAATGGTTGGGTTCATGCAGGGCCTCGTGTGAGTGGTGGCGATTGGCGTGGCGGGCGCTTAGAAGTGGCCGGCGCCGACTGCGGCCAGCAGCGGCCGCGTGTCTTCCACCACCTTGCCGTCGCGCAGGGTGACCTTGCGGCCAGCCTGCTCGGCCGAGCGCGGATCGTGCGTGACCATGACGATCGTGCTGCCCTGCTTGTGCAGGGTGGACAGCAGTTCCATCACCATCTCGGCATTTTGCGAGTCGAGGTTACCGGTCGGCTCGTCGGCCAGCAAGACCTTCGGATTGCACACCAGCGCGCGGGCGATGGCCACCCGCTGCTGCTGGCCGCCCGAGAGCTGGCTTGGCAGATGCTTGAGGCGGTGCGCCATGCCCACCTTTTCCAGCGCCGCCGTGGCCATCTGCTGGCGCTCTTTGCCGCTCAGGCCACCGCGGAAGGTCAGTGGCAGGGACACGTTGTCGATCACGCTCATGTCGCCGATCAGGTTGAACGACTGGAAAATGAAGCCGATCTCGGCATTGCGCACGCGGGCCTGCTCGGCCGCGCCCAGGCCCGCCACTTCGGCCCCGTCGATCAGGTAGCGTCCCTCGTTGGCCGAGGTCAGCAGCCCCATCACCGACAGCAGGGTCGACTTGCCGCAGCCGGAAGGACCGCTGATGGCAACGAACTCGCCCTCATCGATGGTCAGGTTGATGTTGTCCAGTGCCCATGTCTCGACCTCTTCGGTCTGAAAGACTTTTTTGACCGACTGCAGTTCCAGCAAATGTTTCTTAGTCATGATGGTATTCCCAAGGTGAGACAAAGGTTAGTCGTGGCGCAGGGCGTCGGCCGGATCCATGGCCAGGGCGCGCCGCGTGGGCAGGTAGGTGGCCGTGAAGATCACGGTCGCCAGCAGCATGAACACGGCTGGCGTGACCCAGGCCGCGTTGGACAGGATATTGGGCAGCGAGCCGCTCAGGACATTGGCAATGAGCAGGCCCAGGCCGCCGCCGACCACGCCCACCGCCAGGTACACGGCGCCCTGGCGCAGGAACAGCCACACAATGCGTGCCGGCGAACTGCCGAGCGCCCGGCGCACCCCGATTTCCTGGGTGCGGCGCGCCACGAAGCGGCTGATCAGGCCAAACAGGCCGCTGGCTGCGAGGATCACGGTGATGGCCGAAATGATGCCAAAGGCCGGCACCAGTGCCGTGTAGGTCATGTCGAGTGCGCTCAGGTAGTCGTCCAGGTACTGCAGATTGTGCAGCGACACGTCCTGGTCATTGGCATAGGCCGCTTCCAGCAGCGCCGCGCGGTTGCCGGGGGCGGCGTCGCGCAGCTTGGCCAGCAGCAGGAAGCTGCCGGGATCGGCCTGGCGCAGCGGACGGTAGATGCTGCCCGGATCATCGTTGTACGGCTCGTGCTTGACGCCCGAGACCACGCCCACCACCGTCAGCCATGGCCCTTTTTCATTGGGATCGACCTGGATGCGCTTGCCCACCGCATCCTGGTTGGGCCAGTAGCGCTTGGCCGTGACTTCATCGACGATGGCGGTGTTGAGCGAGGTGGCGGTGTCGCTGGTATCGAACAGGCGCCCGCTGCGCAGGGCAATGCCGAGCATGCCGAAGTAATTGTCCGACACGGCCGTCAGCGGCAGCTTGAGTACGCCCTGGTCGGCAGCGCGCGTCTGTCCTTCGATGGCCACCGGCGACAGCGGCGCGCGGGTCGGCACGGCGGCGGCATACGCCACTTCGGTGCCGGGCAGCTTGTCCTTGACCCGCGCGGCCAGGCTGTCCATGAACTGCAGGCGCGCGGCCGCGTCCGGGTAGCGATCGCCCAGCACGGTCGGATAGGTCGACAGCATCAGGTTGGCCGTCTCGATGCCGGTCGGCTTGCCGGTTTCATCGCGCACCGCCACCATCAGATTCATGCACACCACCAGCACCAGCGACGACACCAGCACCTGCAGGCCGACGATGGCGCCGGCCGACTTGGCGCCGCCCGCCTTGGCCGTGCCCTTGCCGCTGCCGCCCAGAGCCAGCGACGGGTCTTGCCGCGACAGGCGCCAGGACGGTATCAGTGTGCTCAGCAGCCAGAGGACGGCGGCAATGATCACGGCCGTCAGCAGGTCGCCCGGGCGCACCATCAGCGGGTTGCCGTCGCGGCCATTGGCCAGGTACTGGGTCATGTAGTCGCTGATGAAGCGGGTGCCGCGCACGCCCAGGATGGTCAGCATCACGCCCAGGATCAGGCCGGGGATCATGACCAGTGCCGATTCGAGCAGGCACTGGCGCAGCATGCGCCAGCGGGTCGAGCCGAGCGCCATGCGCAGCGCCAGTTCGCGGCTGCGTTCGAGCAGGCGGGCAAAGAACACGAGGCTGATATTGACGCAGCCCAGCAGCAGCACGGCCACCGCGATCAGGCTGATCATGGTCGCAACGGGAATGAAGCCGCTGGTGAACATGCGGTGCGCCGGCACCAGTTCCACATGGCGGCCGGCGTCGAACTTGGCCGGGTAGTTCTTGTTGACTTCGGCAATGGCAGGCGCCATCTCGGCCAGCAGGGCTTCCGGCTGCTGGCCATCCTTGAGCAGGATGAAGGAGACGATATTGCCGTCGGCAGCCTCGGGCGCCGTCACCGGCGCCAGGCGCAGCGGGGTCCAGATCTCGAAGTCGTCAAAGGCAAAGAAGCTCTCGGGCATGACACCCACGATCTGCACCGAGCGCCCATCGATGCGGGCCGGTTTGCCGACAATGGCGGGGTCGCCCGCGAAATGGGTCTTCCAGGTCAGGTAGCTGATGATGGCGGTGGGCGCGGCGTCCACGGCGCTGTCGCGCTCGTCGAACAGGCGCCCGGCCATCGGCACCACGCCTGTCGTGGCCAACAGGCGCGGGCTCATGGCAGCGGCGCGCAGGCGGGTGCTGGCATTGCCGTTGCTGAGCATGAGGGCGCCCACGGTGTAGCTGCCCAGGTGGTCGGCGGCGGTGCTGCGGCGCGCGATCTCCTGGTAGGTGAAACGGTCGATGTCGGGGACCGAGCCGGCGGTGGCGGTGCGCGCCACCTGGATGTTCATCCAGCGCTCGCTGCCGGGGAAGGGCAGCGGCTTCATGGTCAGGGTATAGGCCAGCACGCTGGCCCACAGCGCCAGGCCGACGCTGAGCGCGACCACCGTCACGCACACCAGGAAGTAGCCGGGCGCCTTGGTCCACAGGCGAGCGGCATACTTCAAGTCAAACAAGAAATTCGTCAACATCGGTCAAGCTCCTATTACTTGATACGGATACGGTCTTTGTTTTGCCAGTCGCCTGACTCGGAAGTGATGATGCTCTCGCCGGCCTTGAGGCCATCGAGTACCTGCATCAGCGTCAGGGACAGCTTGCCCGACCTGATGACGACCTTGTCGGCGTAGTCGCCGGAAGAGTCGAGCTTGAACACGGACACGGGCGAGCCGGCCTGCGCATAAGAAGGCTTCCTGACGAACAGCGCGTTGGGCAGGCGCGCCAGGTAGATGTCGCCGTCAATGGCCAGTTGCGGACGGGCCCCGCTCGGCAGCGGTCCCTTGAGGGCGGCATCGACCACCACGGTGCCGTTGGCAATGGCCGGATCAACCCGGGTGACCTGGGCGCGCACGGTGCCGTTGTGGGTATCGACCAGCACTTCCTGGCCCACCTGCACTTCGGCCGCGTCGCGCGCCGGCACGCGCAGTTCGGCATACAGCGAGTTGGGCTGGGCGATCTGGCCGATCGGCTGGCCGGCCGTCAGTTCCTGGCCAATGTCGGCGCGCAGGACCTGCACAATGCCGTCAATGCCGGCCACGATCTTGAGGTTGTTGACATCATTGCGGGCCCGCTCCAGGGCGCGCGCCAGTTCGGTCACGCGCGCCTGGCTCACCGCCACTTTCATCTTGATGTTGGCGCGGATGGCGTTGACCCGGTCCTGGCCAATTTCCAGCGCACGCTTGAGCTGCGCCACATTGAGCTGGGTGCGCTTGTAGTCCACGCCCGAGACCAGGTTGGCCGCCTTCAGTTCGGTTTCCGCTTCCAGCTGCAGCTGCGCGCTTTGCAGGTTGAAGCGCGCCTGGGTGAGCGCGATTTCCTGGTTCAGCAAATCGGTCTTGAGTTCGGACTCGGTCGCGCCCAGATCGGTCAGCGCGCCCTGCCAGGCCGACTGCGCCTCGTCGGCGCGCGCCACCGCCTGCGGATTGGACAATTCCAGCACCAGCTGGCCGGCCTTGACCACGTCGCCCGGCTGCACATGCTTTTTCAGCACGCGCCCGTTGACCTGGGCGCCGATGGACTCGATGGTGCGCGGCAGCAGCTGGCCGCTGCCCCTGACCTTGATCTCCAGCGTGCCCCGCTCCACCGCCGAAATGGCGAGCTTGCTGCGCTCCACGCGGACCGTATTGAAGTCAACGAAAAACAGGGAAATGGCGATGCCGGCAACGGCGACACCTGGGATCACATAGCGCAGAACGCGCGATCTGGAACGACGTATCGATTCGGGCCTGGCGCGATCCATGGAACTCCGTTCGTTGTTATTCATATAGGTTTTCAATCTAATTAAGTGTAACACTATCGCAATTTATTGCGAGAAAAAATGGTGGACTTTTAGCAGCTGTCGCGTGGCTGCATCATTGCCATGTATCGCTTCTTTTCATCGCTTATTTCTGGTACTTGTCGACCAGCTCCAGGAACTTTTTGTAGCGTGGGTTATCCCACTCAAAACCATTCAATCGCTCGTCGATGGCAATGGAATTCATGATCGATTCGGGCGGAAAGTCGAGCCAGTTCTTCCTGCCCCCGCCCTCCCCTGCGCCGGTCATGCGCAGCCCGATGCCATACGGTTCGAGCCGACCGAAATGATGGGTCGAATGCTGGGCCACGTCGTGAAACTGGCGCGGCAGCTGCGGGTAAATCCCGGGAATGTACTGGTGCATGCGGATGTCCTGCAGCACTTCCACCGTGTGCAGCAGGAAGGCAATCGGCGGGCTGTACAGCGAGGTCGGATTGCCGCCCAGGCTGCGCAAAAAGCCTTCCAGCAAGCCGTTGCCGGACACGCCGATCAGGCCGCACGGAATGGCGTCGTGATGGGTGCCGTGCAGGTAGACAAAATCAAGCGGGGCGTTATGGGCCAGCCAGTGGTCGCGGTAGTACCAGTCACTATAGGTTCGCAGGTGAAAAGCGTGAATGAGCACGCACACAACGCTCGTCACGGCCACGCTGATAACCGAAAAACGGGCGTGCGTAATTACCAGGAACCAGGGCGCGAGCAGGATCAGGTGCGTCAGCAGTCCCGTGACATAGGCATGCACGATATGCAGCACCACATTGGGCTGACGTTCGAGCGCGCTTTTCCACACGGTCTGCTGCAGGATTTCGCGCACCAGCGCGCGGCGCTGCAGGTGCGCCGCCAGGATCACGGTGCGGTACAGCGACAGCAGTGCCAGGTGAACCAGGAACAGGCCAAGCGCGATGTTCCCCATCAGCGCGCTGTGATGAGGCCAGCCGGGCGTGGCGCGGATGAACAGCTGGTCGGCCGCCAGCAGCAGCGCCGCGACCCAGAACATGGGCTTGATGTTCTGCACCTTGTACAGCAGCGAGTACAGGGCCGCCACCGGCTGGCGAAACAGTTCCGGCATGGCCAGCGTGGCGCCATGACGCAGCGGGAAACTCACCGCCATCAAGGCGCACAGCACCAGGCCGGCGCCCATCAGCCATGGCGAAGCCTGGTACGACACGCCCAGCACCAGGGCGCTGATGGCCAGCATCAGCAGGTAGTCCGCGTAATCGGACTTGCGGTAGGCAATGCGCCGCCCCGCCGCGCCGTACAGGCGATGCAGGCCGTGATCGTTGACGTCATCCATGGTCAGATCTTGATCTGCTTCCAGCGGCCGTCGCGCCAGATGGCGACGATCAGCGTGGTGGCCAGCGCGCCATAGGCAAGCTGCACATACATGATGGCGTTCAGGCCGCCCTGCATCATCACCCCCACGATCCACACGCCCGGCAGGAACAGCACCCACTGGGTGGCGAACGACACGATCATGACGCGCTTGCCTTCACCCAGGCTGATGAGCACCGTGGCAAAGATGTAGATCAGGCTGGCAATGCCGAGGAAGGCGCCCGTCAAACGCGCCGGCAGGATCGCCATCGACAGCGTGGCCGGGTCGGTCAGGAAGATCGACAGGCACCATTCCGGCACCAGCACCAGCGGCGCGCCCAGCAGGGTGATCCAGACCACGCCGATCTTGGCCACGTCCCAGCCCCAGCGCTCGGCTTCTTCGGCGTCGCCCTCGCCCAGCGTGCGCGACACCAGGGTGATGGCAGCCATGCCCAAGGCGCTGGCAAACAGGTCCATGAGAATGGAGATGCGGGTCAGGACATTCATCGCCGCCAGTTCGGCCGTGCCCATGCGACCGACGATCCAGTAGAACACCAGGAAGCCCATGGCAAAGAAACCTGCTTCAAAGACGGCCGGAATCCCGATCTGCAGCATGCGCTGGATCAGTTCCTTGCTCGGTTTATAGGTCAGCAAGCCCTCGCCGCGATAGCTGACATAGGTCATGATGGCGTAGATCAGCGCGCTGACCACAAGCGAAATGCTGGTGGCCATGCCGGCGCCGGCCGCGCCCATCGGCTCGAAACCGAGGTGGCCGAAGATCAGCACGAAGCCCAGGCCCGCATTGAGCAGGTTGACGAACAGGATATTGAGCATGTAGACCCGGGTCCTGGCCACCCCGGCCCAGAAGCCATGGAAGGCATTGGCCAGGCCCGCGAACGGCATGCCCAGCACCAGCGCCTGCAGGTAGGGCGTGCCCACGCGCGCCACTTCCGGATCGGAGGAAATGGACGAGAAATACCAGTCGATCAGCCCGTAGCAGATGAAGGCCAGCGGAATGCCTGCCAGCAGCGCCATCATGAGGCCGGCGTTCAGCGGAGCGCACTTGGGCTCCGTCGATTTTTCGCCCATGCGGCGCGACACGATACTTTGCACGGCCGGCGTGACGCCGGTGAGCAGGGCCGAGATCAGGGCGTGGCTGAAGCCGGCGACACCGACTGCCGCCACTGCCGCCGTGCCCAGCCGGCCCACCATCGCCAGGTCGACAATGGCCATGATGAAGGAGGAACTCAGTCCCACCGTCACCGGCAATGCCAGGTCCATGATGGCCTTGACACGTTGTTTGCTTATCATCCAAAAATCTCCTTAGGTCCTGCTATCGAAAAAAGTGAGCCGGCGCAGGCACGCGCCGGCATTGGCCTAGGCCGCCAGATCATCATTGACAACGGTGCCGCCCTGGGGCAGCGCCAGGCACGCCTGCAACTGCGCGGCCAGCTGGAGTGCATGGTCCGGTCCGAGCATCGACATATGGTCGCCCTCGGCCAGGAACACGCGCGGCGGCTGGCCCAGTACCTCGCCCCAGCCGTAATCGTCGGGCACGGGGACAGCCCTGCCAGCCAACGCCCGCGCCAGGACGACCGGCAGCACTGCGGCCGGTGGCGCCGGGCGATAAGCGCGGTAGCTGGCCGCATGGGTGTCAAACAGCGCCAGGAAACGGGCCAGCTGTTCGCTGTCCACCGCCATGCCCTGGTCCGCCATGGCCGCCCCCACCAGGACTGCGCGCCCGGCGCTGTCGGCGCCGCGCAGGGCAGCGTTGTCCAGCACCAGCTCCCGGTCCGGATACTGGCGGCGCACCAGGGCGGCCAGTTCGCCAATCAGTTCCAGCGTGTCATCGGCCTGCTCGATCTGTGCCAGGGAAGCCGGCGCCAGCGCGTCAAGCAGCACCAGCGAGGCTACCTGCTGCCCCTGTTCGAGCAGCAGGCGCGCCGTTTCATAGGCGACGGCGCCGCCATAGGAGTGCCCCAGCAGGTAGTAAGGGCCCTGCGGCTGGCGCGCCCGCACCGCCTGCAGCGCCAGCGCGGCAGCCTGCTCCACGCTGCGCGCTGGCGCGCCGCCATCGAGGCCGGGGTCATGCAGTGCATAGATGGGCTGGGGAGCCTGGCCCGCCTCGCGCGCAAGCTGCTCCAGGCCGCGCGCCAGGGCCGCGAACGACAGGACATTGCCGCCCGCGCCGGGCAGCGCGAACAGCGGTGTGCCCTGCCCTGCCGGCTGGAGCGACACCAGCACCTCGCTTTTCGCGGCCGGCCCTGCCAGCGCGGCAGCCATGGCGCCCAAAGTCGGATACTGGAACAGCGCAGCCAGCGGCAGCGGGCGGCCGAAATCATCCTTGATGCGGGCGATCAGCTGCACCGCCAGCAGCGAGTGGCCGCCCAGGTCAAAGAAACTGTCGTCCACGCCGGCCGTGGCGGGGGCCAGTTCCAGCAGTGCTTCCCACAGGGCGGCCAGGCGCATCTCGGCCGCGCTGGCCGGGGCCACGTAGCGGCGCGCCGACTGCAGCTGCACCTGGCGCTGCGCCAGCGCGCGGCGGTCCACCTTGCCGTTGGGTGTGAGGGGAATCTGCTCCAGGGCGATAAAGGCGACTGGCACCATAAAGGCCGGCAGCAGCGCCTGCAGGTAGTCGCGCAGTGCGTCCGGCCCGACACCGGGTTGGCGCGGCACAAAGTAGGCCACCAGGCGCTGGGCCCCAGCCTCGCCGCTGGCCACCACCACGCTGGATGCCACCGCGGGATGGCCGTCGAGCTGGGCCTCGATCTCGCCCGGCTCGATGCGGTAGCCGCGAATCTTGACCTGGGCGTCTATCCGGCCCAGGTACTCGATGCTGCCATCGTCCAGCCAGCGCGCCAGGTCGCCGGTGCGGTACATGCGTTCGCCAGGCCGGAACGGATCGGCCACGAACTGCTCGGCGCTGCGCTGCGGCAGGTTCAGGTAGCCGCGCGCCAGGCCAGCGCCGGCGATCACCAGTTCACCGGGCACGCCCACCGGCTGCGGCGCGCCATGCGCGTCGAGAATGTAGATGCGGGTGTTGTCAAGCGGCTGGCCGATCGGCACTGCGGCGTGGCTGGCCAGCAGCTGCGGCGTCACCTCGGTCATGGTGCAGATGATGGTCGCTTCGGTCGGGCCGTAGGTGTTGATCAGCTTGATGTGCGGATGGCGCGCGCAGAATGCGGCAGCCCTGGCATGCTCCAGCTTTTCGCCGCCCACCACCACGGTACGCACGGTGGCGGGATCGACCCCGCTGGCGGCGAGTTGATGAAACAGCGCGGTCGGCACATTCAGGATCGTGACGCCATGGGCCGCAATGGCCCGTCCCAGTTCGTCGGCAGCGAGCAGCTTGTCCTTGTGCTCGAGCACCAGGCAGGCGCCGGAGAGCAGGATGGCGAAGACTTCCTCGGCAAACAGGTCAAAGCTGGGGCTGGCCACCTGGATCTGCACGTCGTCCTGGCCAACCCCGTAACGGCGGCGCACGCACTGGTTATGGTTGACCAGGCCGCGGTGCTCCACCATCACGCCCTTGGGTTTGCCGGTCGAGCCGGAGGTGTAGATGACATACGCCAGGCTGTCGGGCCGCGCCAGCGTGCGCAGCACGGCCCCGGATGTGCGTGCCTGCTGCGCCATCTCCGCGCGTTCGCCGTCAATGGCAATCAGGCGCGTGCCAGCCGGCGCCATGCTGCGCAGCCGTGCCAGCAGGTGCGACTGGGTCAGCACGATGGCCGCCCCCGTATCCTGCAGCATGTAGGCCAGGCGCTCGTGCGGATAATCCGGGTCGAGCGGCACATAGGCGCCGCCCGCGATCAAAATGCCCATCGCGCCAATGATCAGCTCATGGGAGCGCTCGGCATACAGGCCCACCAGGCTGTCCGCGCCCACGCCCAGCGTCTGCAGGTGCAGGGCCAGGTCGGCGCACTGCGCGTGCAGCTGGCCGTAAGTCAGGGCACTGTCCTGGTACACGGTGGCGCGGCGGCCGGGCGCGGCCAGGGCCTGGCGGGTGAACAGCGCGCCGATGGTGGCATCGCGCTCGAACGGTACGGCACTGGCGTTGAAGGTCTCCAGCACGCGGGTGCGCTCGTCTGGGCCCAGGTAGCACAGGCGGTCCACGGCGCAATCGGGCGCGGCCACGATGGCGCGGCACAGCGCGCTGAACTGCCGGCACAGGCGGGCGATGGTCTCCGGCTTGTACAGCAAGGTGCTGTATTCGGCCGTGCACTCCAGGCCCGCCGCGCTCTCGGCACACTCCAGGCTGAGATCAAACTTGCTGGTGGCGCTGTCAAGCCGGTACTGGCTCACCTGCTCGGCGCCGGCTGCCGGCGCGGTATTTTGCAGCACCAGCATGGCCTGGAACAAGGCGCTGGCACCCGTGCTGCGCTGCGGGCGCAGCGCGTCCACCACTTTTTCAAATGGCGTGTCCTGATGCTCGTACGCCTCCAGGCAGGTCTGACGCACGGCAGCGAGCAAGGCGGAAAACGGGGCGCCAGGATCGATCTGGGTACGCAGGGCCAGGGTATTGACGAACATGCCGATCAAGCCTTCGGTCTCGGCGTGGCGGCGGTTGGCAATTGGGGTGCCGATGCACAGGTCGTCCTGGCCGCTGGCGCGGTACAAGAGGGTCTTGAAGGCGGCCAGCAGCACCATGAACAGGGTGCCGTCCTGCTGCTCGGCGAGCGTCTTGAGCTGGCCGGCAAGCGCGGCGTCAAGCGTGAAGCGGTGCGTGCTGCCGGCATTGTTCCATAGCGCCGGGCGCGGATAATCGGTGGCCAGTTCCAGCTGCGAGGGCGACCCGGCCAGCTTGCCGCGCCAGTAATCGAGCTGCGCGTCGAGCACCGGGCCGGCGCTCTGGCTGCGCTGCCACACCGCGTAGTCGGCATACTGGATTGGCAGCGGCGCCAGCGCCACCTGCTCACCGCGCGCGATGGCGTCGATGCACCGGCCCAGTTCATCGATCAGCACACTGATCGACCAGCCGTCGCTGATGATGTGATGCATATTGAGCATCAGGATGCGTTCATCGTCGGCCAGCGTGATCACCCGGGCGCGCAGCAGCGGGCCGCGGGCCAGGTCAAACGGGGTGGCCGCTTCCTGCATGCACAGGCGGTGTGCCTCGGCGCGCCGGTCGGCGCGTTCGCGCAGGTCAATCCGTTCCAGCGTGATGCACAGCTGATCCAGGATCAGCTGGCGTGCCCTTCCATCCTGGCTCGGGAACACGGTGCGCAGTGTTTCGTGGCGCGCGATGATGGCATTGAAGGCCTGCTCCAGCACATCGCTGTCGAACTGGCCGTGCAAGGTCACGGCGCCGGGGCAGTTGTAGCCGGCCGTGCCGGGTTCGAGCTGGTCGAGGAACCATAGCCGCTCCTGGGCAAAGCTCAGTGGCAGCGGTGCCGTGGCGCTGCGCTCCACCGGCACGATACCTGCGTCCGGCAGTGCCGGCCGCGCGGCCGCGTCCACCCGGCGCGCCATCTGGGCCAGGGTGGAACGGTCGAACAGCGACTTGAGGGTGAACTCCACGCTGAACGCCTTGCGCATGCGCGAGAGCAGCTGGGTCGCCAGCAGCGAGTGGCCGCCCAGCTCAAAGAAATTGTCTGCCGCCCCTACCTGCCCCGGCTGCAGGCCAAGCAGTGTTTCCCAGATGGCCGCCAGGGCACGCTCGGTGCCTTCCCGGGGCGCCACGCGTGCCTTGGTGGGCTGCACGCCCAGGTCGCGCTGCTCGAGCTGGCGCCGGTCCACCTTGCCGTTGGGAGTGAGCGGAATCTGGTCCACTTCGATAAACAGCGACGGCACCATATGCACCGCCAGCGTGGCGCCCAGGTGATCACGCAATGCCTGCGCCTGCGGCGCCTGGCCGCGCGCCACAAAGTAGGCCACCAGCCGCTGCTCGCCGGCCTGTCCCGCCGCCACCACCACGCTGTCCTCGATCTGTGGATGGGTGTTCAACTGGTACTCGATTTCGCCCAGTTCAATGCGAAAGCCACGGATCTTGACCTGGGTGTCGATGCGCCCCAGGTACTGGATGGTGCCGTCTTCCAGCCAGCGCGCCAGGTCGCCGGTGCGGTACATGCGTTCGCCCGGCCGGTAAGGATTGGCGACAAAACGCTCGGAAGTGAGCTGCGGCAGATTCAGGTAGCCGCGTGCCAGGCCCACGCCGGCAATGAGCAATTCACCTTCAGCGCCCAGCGCGACCGGCTGCAGGTTCTGGTCCGTGACATACAGCGCGATATTGTCGATCGGCGCGCCAATGGGCACAAAGGCGTCCGGCAGCACGGCGCAGTCGTGGTAGGTGACGTCGATGGCCGCCTCGGTGGGACCATACAGGTTGTGCAGGGCCGCGTTGGGAAAGCGCGCGCGGTACTGCCCGGCCGAGCGGCGGTCGAGCGCTTCGCCGCTGCAGAAAATCTGGCGCACGCCCGGGCACTGGCCATCGGCGTTTTCCAGGAAGGCGCGCAGCATGGAAGGCACGTAATGCAGCGTGGTGACGCCCGCGCTGTCGATCAGGCGGCGCAGGTACAGCACGTCCATGTGCCCACCCGGCTCGGCAAACACCACGCTGGCGCCGGCCATCAGCGGCCACACGAACTCCCACACCGACACGTCAAAACTGTACGGCGTCTTTTGCAGCACAACGTCGCACTGGTCGAGCAGGTACTTGTTCTGCATCCAGTGGATGCGGTTCATCAGGGCGCGGTGTTCGAGCATCACGCCTTTTGGGCGGCCGGTGGACCCGGAAGTGTAGATCACGTAGGCCAGGCTGTCGGGCCGGGCCAGCCGGCGCAGGCTGCCGCCGGCAGCGCGCGTGGCCTGGGCCGAGGCGGCTACTTCGGCCCAGCCGCTGTCAAGCGCGATCAGGACCGTGCCGGGCGCGGCCAGCGTGCGCAGCCTGTCGAGCAGGCGCGCCTGGGTCAGCACGATCCCGGCACTGGTATCGGCCAGCATGTAGCCTAAGCGGTCGGCCGGGTAATCCGGGTCCAGCGGCACGTAGGCGCCACCGGCCACGAGGGTCCCCATCAGGCCCACCATCAGTTCCAGCGAGCGCTCCATGTACAGGCCTACCAGGCTGTCGGCGCCCACGCCCAGGCCCTGCAGGTGCAGCGCCAGGTCGGCGCAGCGCGCATGCAGCTGGCCGTAGGTGAGACTGGTGCCGGCAAAGGCCGCTGCCCGCAGATCGGGCGAACCGGCGGCCAGCTCCTGGAAAAACTCGTGCACGCAGCGCTCTTCCGGGAACGGCACGGCCGTGTCGTTGAACAGTTCCTGCAGCTCGCGTTCCCCCGTTGCCGGGCATGGCAGGCCATCGAGCGGACTGTCGGGTGCTGCCACAATGGCTGCGCACAGGTCGCGCAGCTGGCGGGCCAGTCGTGCAATGGTCAGCGGCTTGAAAAGGGCCGTGCGGTATTCGATCACGCAGGCCATGCCGTGCGCTGCTTCCGTAAATTCCAGGCTCAGGTCAAATTTGCTGATGCCGGCGTCCAGCGGATAAGGCTCGGCGTGGCCGTTACCTGCAGCGGCAGCGGCGGCTGTATTCTGCAAGATCAGCATGGCCTGGAACAGGGGGCTGCGGCCCATGTCGGGACGGATCTTGAGCGCCTGGACGATTTTCTCGAAAGGAGTGTCCTGGTGCTCGTAAGCTTCCAGGCAGGTCTGCCGCACCTGACCGAGCAGCGTGGCAAAGGATGCGGCGCCGTCGACCCGGCTGCGCAGCGCCAGGGTGTTGACAAACATGCCGATCAGGCCCTCGGTTTCAGCCTGCTGGCGGTTGGCCACCGGGCTGCCGATGCACAGGTCGGCCTGGCCACTGACGCGGTACAGCAGTGCCTTGAAGGCGCCCAGCAGCGCCATGAACAGGGTTGCCCCCTGCCGCTCTGCCAGCGCCTTCAGGGCCGTGGTCAGGGATGGATCAAAATGCAGGCGGTGGGTGGCGCCGGCCAGGTCGGTCTGGGCCGGCCGCGCAAAGTCGGTGGCCAGTGCCAGGCGGTCCGGCACCCCATCGAGCTTGCCGCGCCAGTAGTCGAGCTGGCGTTGGAGCACGCCCTGCTGCTCGAAGCGCTCGCGCTGCCAGATACTGTAGTCCGCATACTGGACCGGCAAGGCGGGCAGCTGCACCGGGATACCTTGCGCGGCGCCTTCAAGCAGCGCGCCCAGCTCGGCGATCAGGACACCGAGCGACCAGCCGTCACTGATGATGTGGTGCATATTGAGCATGAGGATGCGTTCCTCTGGCCCGAGCTCGATCAGCTTGCCACGGATCAGGGGACCGGTGCCCAGGTCAAACCGGGTGGCCGCTTCCTGCAGGCACAGGCGGCGCGCGGTGTGGTGGCGGCCGGCGGTGGCGCTCAGGTCAATGCGTTCCAGCCGCAGGCGCAGCTCGTCGAGGATCACCTGGCATGCCTGCCCGTCTTCACTGGGGAAGATGGTGCGCAGCGTTTCATGGCGCGCGATGATGGTGTTAAAGGCGCGTTCAAGTGCATCGCCATCAAAGGCGCCGCGCAGCGTGACCGCGCCGGGGCAGTTGTAGCCGGCGGCGCCAGGTTCAAGCTGATCGAGGAACCACAGGCGCTCCTGCGCGTAGCTAAGGGGCAGTGTCGCAAACCGGCTGCGGTCGGCCCGCGCGATCGCAGCCTGCGCGGCGCCGGCCGCAGGCGCCATGGCATCGACCACGGCGGCCAGGGCGCGCAGCGTGGTGTGGTCGAACATGGCGCGCAGCGGCACGTCCACACCCAGCTCGCGCCGCACGCGCGAGCGCAGCTGGGTCGCGAGCAGCGAGTGCCCGCCCAGCTCGAAAAAGTCGTCGTCGGCGCCAGCCTGACCGGCTTCCAGTCCCAGCAGCTGTTCCCACAGCGCTGCCAGGGCCCGCTCGCTGGCACTGTGCGGCGCCACATGGCTGCGCGCCGTCTGGGCGCTTACTTCCCGCTGTTCCAGCCGGCGGCGGTCCACCTTGCCGTTGGGCGTGAGGGGAATGGCGTCAATGCCCACAAAGGCCGACGGCACCATGTGCGCCGCCAGCGATGCCTGCAGGTGCAGGCGCAGTTCATGCTGCCCTGGCGCCTCGCCATGGTCATCCCCGCGCGCCACGTAGTAAGCCACCAGCCGCTGTTCGCCTGCGAACCCGGCGGCCACCACCACGCTGTCTTCCACCAGCGGGTGTTGGTTGAGCTGATGTTCGATCTCGCCCAGTTCAATGCGAAAGCCACGGATCTTGACCTGGGTGTCGATGCGCCCCAGGTACTGGATGGTACCGTCTTCCAGCCAGCGCGCCAGGTCGCCGGTGCGGTACATGCGTTCACCCGGCCGGTAGGGATTGGCGACAAAACGTTCGGACGTGAGCTGCGGCAGGTTCAGGTAGCCACGCGCCAGGCCCACCCCGGCAATCTGCAATTCGCCGGCCACGCCCAGCGGCTGCAGGCGCAGGTTCTGGTCCGTGACATACAGCGCGATATTGTCGATCGGCGCGCCAATGGGCACAAAGGCGTCCGGCAGCACGGCGCAGTCGTGGTAGGTGACGTCGATGGCCGCCTCGGTGGGACCATACAGGTTGTGCAGGGCCGCGTTGGGAAAGCGCGCGCGGTACTGCCCGGCCGAGCGGCGGTCAAGCGCTTCGCCGCTGCAGAAAATCTGGCGCACGCCCGGGCACTGGCCATCGGCGTTTTCCAGGAAGGCGCGCAGCATGGAAGGCACGTAATGCAGCGTGGTGACGCCCGCGCTGTCGATCAGGCGGCGCAGGTACAGCACGTCCATGTGCCCACCCGGCTCGGCAAACACCACGCTGGCGCCGGCCATGAGCGGCCACACGAACTCCCACACCGACACGTCAAAACTGTACGGCGTCTTTTGCAGCACCACGTCGCACTGGTCGAGCCGGTACTTGTTCTGCATCCAGTGGATGCGGTTCATCAGGGCGCGGTGTTCGAGCATCACGCCTTTTGGGCGGCCGGTGGACCCGGAAGTGTAGATCACGTAGGCCAGGCTGTCGGGCCGGGCCAGCTGGCGCAGGCTGCCGCCGGCAGCGCGCGTGGCCTGGGCCGAGGCGGCTACTTCGGCCCAGCCGCTGTCAAGCGCGATCAGGACCGTGCCCGGTGCGGCCAGCGTGCGCAGCCTGTCGAGCAGGCGCGCCTGGGTCAGCACGATCCCGGCATTGGTATCGGCCAGCATGTAGCCTAAGCGGTCGGCCGGGTAATCCGGGTCCAGCGGCACGTAGGCGCCACCGGCCACGAGGGTCCCCATCAGGCCCACCATCAGTTCCAGCGAGCGCTCCATGTACAGGCCTACCAAGCTGTCGGCGCCCACGCCCAGGCCCTGCAGGTGCAGCGCCAGGTCGGCGCAGCGCGCATGCAGCTGGCCGTAGGTGAGACTGGTGCCGGCAAAGGCGGCTGCCCGCAGATCGGGCGAACCGGCGGCCAGCTCCTGGAAGAACTCGTGCACGCAGCGCTCCTCCGGGAACGGCACGGCCGTGTCGTTAAAGGTTTCCAGCAGCAGGTGGCGCTCCCCGGCATCGACCAGATCAAGCTGGTCCAGGCTGCAGCTGGTGTCGCCCACTGCCGCCTCGAGCAGCGTGCGCAGCTGGCCGAGCATGCCGATGGCCATGCGTGCACTCAGTACGCGCTGCGCGTATTTCAGGTGCAGGGCATAGACGCCCTTGTCTTCGTAGATTTCCAGCCCCAGGTCGCCGTCGAGCGGCTGGCTGATGTCGCCTACCAGCTCCACGTCGAATGCGCCGCCGTCTGGCAGCTTGATATCCTGCAGCTTGAAGACGTTTTGAAACGCATACGAGATGCGGAAGTCGGCGTGCCCGCCTGCCTGCTTCTGGTCGTTGGCAATGCGCGGGAATGGATACGGCGAGTGGTACAGCGCATCGATCATGCCGCGCCCCGCGTCCTGCAGCCAGGACTGCAGGTCAGTGGCGCCGCAATAGCGGCTGCGCAGCGCAATCATGTTGACGAAATAACCCACATCGGCACCGAAACGCCCACCTGCCCGTCCCATCACCGGCATGGTGACCACCAGGTCTTCCTGGCCCGTGTAACGGTGCAGCAGCAGCTGGAAGGCGGCCAGGAAAATGGCCGATGGCTGCACGGCGCAGCGGCGCGACAGCGCCATGACTGCATTCGATAATGCTGCCGTCAGGGGCTCCATCACCATGGCATCGGCGCCGGGTGCGCCGCCGCTGGCTGATACTGGCGCGAACTCGGCCGGGGGCGGGGCGCCGTCCAGCACCGTGCGCCAGTAGTCGGCGTGGGCCTGGCCTTCCGGCGATGCCAGCATGGCCTGCTCCCAATCCACGAACTGGCGGTAGCCGTCCGATACCGGCCCGGCGGGGGCGCTGCGCCCCGCTGCCAGGGCCAGGTAATGCATGAACATGCGCGAGAGCAGGATGACCGAGGAGACGCCGTCCACCACGATATGATGGATGGTGATCAGCAGCGTGGTGCCGCCCTGGGCGTTGACGAACATTTCGGCCCGCGTGAGGGGCCCTTGTTCAAGGTCGAACGGCCGCTGGACGCGCTCGCGCAGGAAGGCGAGCATGGCCTGTTCGCCGGCGATGTCAATCTGTTCGGTCGACAGAGCCGTGCGGCAGGCGTCGTCGATGACGTGCGACAGGCGCCCGTCTTCGTCCACGATGCGCGACTGCAGGATGGGAAACTGGTCCTGCACCAGCTCCCAGGCCCGCGCCACGTGGGCGGCGTCGATACCGCGCCGGCTGCGCAGGCACAGCGGGACGTTGTAGGCGCAGGAAGCCGGGTCCACCTGCTGGCGCACGAACAGCCCGGCCGCACCGGCGGCCAGCGGAAAGCGGCGCGGCAGCGCGCTGCCGGGACGCTGCCGCGCCCTTTCTTCCAGCATGGCGATGATATGGGACCGCATCTGCACGATGCTGGCGCGGGTGGCCTCGTCCAGTGCGCCAGGCGGCGCGTAGCAGTCCAGGGTGCCATTCGAGAGCGACAGCTTGATCCCCTTGGCCCCGAGCGAGGCCAGAAACTCCATAACAGCTTGCACGTGTTTGCCCCTATCCGTTAATCAGAACGACAGCTTTTCGTAGCCGGCCAGGTCGCCGTCATTGGCGTTGAGCGCCAGCTGCTCAAAAATGGCACTGTCCGCGCCGTTGACGTGCGCCGCCGCAGGTGCCGCCAAGGGCGCCGGCACGGCTACCGCTTCCATGCCCGCGATTTCCGCGCCATGGGTCTGGGCCAGGCGTGCGGCCAGGATGCGGATGGTCGGATATTCGAACACCATGCTAGGCGGAAGGTCGGCCGCCAGCGCCCCGTTGACCTGGCGGATCAGGCTTGCCACGCCGAGCGAGGTGAAGCCCAGTTCAAAGAAACTGAGCTCGGGATCGACCGCCGCCGCTGCCACGCGCAGCTCCTGTGAGGCGGCAGCGCGCAGGAAGTGCTCGATCTTCTCCTCCGGCGAGGCAGGGGCCGATCCGCGGTGCACAGTCGGCGCCGCGGCAGCAGGCGCACCGGCCTGCGCGGGCGAGGCCGGTGCCAGGGTCAGGCCGCGCATGGCGGCGCACACGGTACCGTCAGCATCGATCAGGTCCAGGTCCAGCCGCGCGCCACCGGCATGGCGAATCCACGCGAACATCTCGCTGCTGCAGGGCTTTTCATGCCGCAGCCCGTCCAGCGCGGCCGGCGCCTGCAGGCCTTGTGCGGCGGCGCCCGGCAGCAGGCCCAGCGCCACGCCAAAGACAGCTTCCGACAGCGCCGGATGCAGGCCGTACTGGTGCGCGTCAGCGGCAAACACGGCCGGGATGCGCAGGTGGGCCAGCAGTTCGCCTTCACCGCGCAGCACCGAGATGACGGCGCGTTCCTGTTCTTTCTTAGGCAGGCCACGGGCGGCCAGCGCCATGTAGACACTGTCGCCGTCCGCCAGTCCCCCATGCATCTGGTTTTGCAGGCGCGCGATGTCGTGCGCGGCGGCAGCCTGGATAGACCTGGCATGCAGCGCCCGGCCCTGGCAGTAGACAAGGTCCGGCGCGTCGGCGTCGGCCACGGTGAACCCGAGCGCACCGTCAGCCAGTGCCACCAGTTCCACCGCGACCGCTGCGCCGCCGGCCAGCACGGCCGGGGCGCGCCACTGCACCTGCTGCAGTTCCAGCGCATCCGGCGCCGTCCCGCCCATGGCCCGCGCCACGGCAGCCTGCACCATGTCGAGCTGGACCCCGGCCGGCAGCAGCCATGTGGAGGCACCTTCCTGGCCGGCCAGGAAGAATTCGCTGCCGTCAAAACTGGAGCGGAAGGAGACCTTGCCCAAGGTTGACGTATTCTCGTGCAGCAGCGGGTGCAGCAATGCGGCGCGCTGCTGGCGTGCCTCGAACCAGTGGCGCTCGCGGGCAAACGGGTAGGTCGGCAAAGCGATCCGGCAGGCGGTGCCCGGCGCGATCAGCGCGGCGTAATCGAGCGCATAGCCCTGGGCGAAGAGGTCTGCCAGCGTGGCCAGGTAATCCAAAGCTTCCTCGGCGTGCGCAGTGGCGAACTGGCTGATGCAGAAGGCGCCGTACTTTTTCAGCGCATGGCGTTCGCGCGCAGCTTCCTCGCCCGGCGCCGTCACAAATACACCTTCAGCGGCGCCCTGCGCCAGCCACGTGGCCAACATTTGTGCCAGCTGCGCCGCGTTCGCTGCCACACAGGCCAGGCGCACCGGGTGATGGGTGCGGCCCACCAGCAGCGTGTAGCTCAGGTCCTGCATGGCCACGTCCGGTGCGCACTGCAGGTAGGCGTGCAGCTGGCGCACCTGTTCCTGCACCTGCTCGGGGGCGCGGGCCGACAGCACCACCAGGTAGCCCGGGGCGGCAGCGGCGGCAGCGCGCGGTGCTGCGGGCGCCTCCTCGATGATGAGGTGGGCATTGGTGCCACTGAAGCCGAACGAACTGATGGCCGCGCGGCGCACACTCCCTGGCCCCGGCTCCCAGGCCTGCAGGTCGCGGTTGACGTAGAACGGACTGCCCGCCATGTCGATGGCCGGGCTCGGGGTATCGAAGTGCTTGCTCGGCGGGAGCTGGCGGTGCTTGAGCGACACCAGCAGCTTGAGTACGCCCGCAACGCCGGCAGCGGTGGCCGCATGGCCGATATTGGCCTTGACCGTGCCGATCGCGCAGAACTGCGTCTTGGGCGTGAACTTGCGGAAGGCCCGGGTGAGCGCCCCGAATTCGATCGAGTCGCCCATCAGGGTGCCGGTGCCGTGCGCTTCGACAAACTGGATCGATTCCGGGTCAATCCCAAAGCGCTCGTAGACTTCGCACTCCAGCCTTTCCTGCGCCGCCGCATTGGGGGCGATGATGCCGTTGGAGCTGCCATCCTGATTGACGCCGCTGGCGCGGATCACGCCGTGGATATGGTCACCGTCGCGCAGCGCGTCGGACAGGCGCTTGAGCACCACGGCGCCCACGCCCTCGCCCGGCACAAAGCCGTTGGCGCGCGCTTCAAAGGCAGCCAGGCGGCCGGTGGGCGACAGCATGCCGGCCCGGTTGGCCACCTGGTGAAAGCCCGCGGTAGGCTCCAGGAAGACGCCGCCGGCCAGCGCCATCTCGGTCTCGCCCGAGCGCAGGCTCTGGCAGGCCAGATGGATCGTCACGAGCGAGCTGGAACATGCGGTATTGACGGCAATGGCGGGGCCTTGCAGGTCAAGGTAGTAGGCGATGCGGGCCGGGATCACCGATTCCGCATTGCCCCAGAAGGCGTGGGCCGGGGTATCGCTGCCGATCAGGGCATCGTACTTGGAGCTGCCGCAGCCCACATACACGCCGCACCGCTTTTCACGGCCGCTCTTGCTGCCATAGCCGGCGTCTTCCAGCGCCTTCCATGCCTCTTCCAGGAACAGGCGCTGCTGCGGATCCATGTGCGCCGCTTCCAGCGCGGGAATGCGGAAGAAGCCGGCGTCAAAGCGGTCGATCGAGTCGATGAAGCTGCCGTGGCGGCAGTATGTGCCCTCGGCGGCCGGTCCCACGATGCTGTCCTCGGGCTTCCAGCGCGTCACCTCCTGGATCAGTTCTGCGCCGTCGCGCAGGTTGCACCAGAATTGGTCGAGCGTGTCGGACTGCGCAAAGCGCCCGCTCATGCCGATGATCGCAATCGGCTCGTTTTCGATCCCGCGCGCCGCCGCCACCGGGGCTGCGCTGTCGGCCACTGGCGCGGCGCCAAAGCGGCTGGCCAGCGCCGGAGGGGCGGCAAGGACAGGCGCAACCGGTGGAACAGGTGAAACAGGTAAAACAGATGCAACGGGCGCCGCGGCCACGGCAGGCGTGTCGGCCTGGTTCAGCTGCTCGCCCCAGGTAGCGTGAATATAGTCACCAAGGTCGTTGACGGTGCTGTACTCGAACAGGCTGGTGGTCTCCAGGCTGATGTGCAGCGACTCGCTGATGGTGCGCACCAGGTTCACGCCCACGATCGAATCGACACCATACTCGGCAAACGGTTCATCGCGCCCGATTCGCGACAGGTCGAGCTGCAGCGCTTCCGACAGCTTCTGGGCAACCAGGGTCCTGATGTGATCACGTCCCATATGCGGTTTTACCTCCCTTGGTGCGGCACGCTGCGGTGCCTGCGGTGGTGTGATGGCCTGTGCCTGGGCATGCTCTGGCGGTGCTGCCTGAACTGCGGCGCGCGGCGCTTCCTGGGCAGGCTTCGGTGCGGCCTTGCCTGCGGACGCCTGCAAAGGACGGCCCTGGCGGACCACGCCGTCACTGCCGGCCGCGATGATCTGCTGACCGAACGCATGCGCATGGAGCGCCGGGAAGGACACGCTGTCAAAGCCCTCCTCGCCCAGCAGGCGGGCCCACGTCGCAGGTGCCAGGCCTGGACTGTCCGGCAGGCGCAGGGCGTTGTCCTGCACCGCCCACCAGCCTTCGAGCAGGCCAAAAGTCAGGTGGCTGAACATCGACCAGGTACTGATTTCATTGAGTAGCAATACGCCGTGATGCGTGAGCGCCGCCTTGGCGTTGCGCAGCGTGGCGCGCATGCTGGGCGTGGCGTGCAGCACATTGGCCGCGACCACGATGTCATAAACGCCGGGCGTGATGGCCTGTCCTGCCAGCGGCTTGCAGACGTCAAAGATGGCCGTGGTCATGGCCGCGCAATGGGGCTGGTGATGCTTGGCCGCGTGCATCAGGAAGGCTTTGGAGACGTCGGTGTAGCAGTACTCGGCCAGGGCGTCGCCAAACCGTGCCAGGACCGGCAGCAGCGTGGCGGTGGTGCCGCCGGTACCGGCGCCGATCTCCAGGATGCGGAATTTGCGCGCCGGGTCCTGGCGCAGGCCCTGCTCGATGCAGGCCGCCAGCGTGCTGCCGAGCACACTGTTGAAATGGTCGGCCAGCGGGTTGCCCTTGTAGACGCCTTCCACCAGGTGCATGGAAGCGCGCGGGAACAGGACCTCGGTCGCCAGGCGCTGACCGGCCAGGATCTCCGGCAGCGCGCGCAGGCAGCTTTCAATGAGCACCGTCTGCGCTTCGTGGTGCGGGCGCGCGCTGATCCAGCCGGTGCGCAGCGCCGACCATTGCTGCCACAGCGCGTCCAGCTGGCCAATCGGCCTGACCGGCGCAGCGGCGGCGTCGAGCCAGCCGCCCTTTTGCAGATAGCGCACGCTGCCTTCGCGCCAGAGCGCGTGGTGGCGCGACAATGCCGGGGCGCCGCCTGCCAGGTGGCCGCCATCGCGCAGGGTCGCTGCCAGGATCTCATCCACCAGCGTCACCTGCTCGGCCGACGGCAGCTCGCCTTCGAGCTGGGCCAGCAGGGCCGGGTCGGCCGGTGCGACAGCGATTTCGGCTACCGGCGCCGCGCGGGGCGTCTGCCAGCGGACCCTGTCGAGCGTGGCCACGGTGGCCAGGGCCCGGGTGCCGACGGTCTTGAGCAGTGCCATCTGCTCCAGCGGCGACGCCACCAGCATGGCCAGTTCCTGCATCGCTTCGTCCGGTTCGATGGAACCGATGCCCATCTGGGCCATCGTTTCCAGGTACGACTTGTCGGCCACCACGCCCACGTTGCCCCAGTAACCCCAGTGCATGGTCTTTACCGGATAGGGACGCTGGCGGCTCAGGTAGCGGCCGAATGCATCCTGGAAGGCGCAGCCGGCGGCGTAATTGGACTGGCCGGGCGAGCTGTTGAAGGTGAGGATGGACGAGAAATACAGCATGAAGTCCAGGTCCATGGCGCCGAATACGGCGTCGGCATGGACACTGGTATCGACCTTGGCCGCCAGGCTCGCGCGCAGGGACTGCACATCCATCAGCGCCACGCTCTGGTCGCGCAGCACCAGGGCCGAATGCACCACGCCATGGATGGCGGAGTAGCGCTGCAAAATCGTGTCGCGCGCGCGGGCCAGGGCCTGGGCGTCGGTGGCGTCGGCAGACACATACAGCGGCGCGTTGCCGATTGCTGCCAGTGCGTCGATCCTGGCCTGGATCTGCGCATCGCAGGCACGGCGCCCGATCCAGACGATGTTGGCCTGGTAGGTCTCGATCATGTGGCGGCTCCATGCTTCGCCAATGCCGCCGGCGCCGCCAATGACCACGTAGGTGCCGCCCTGGCGATAGGCCGGGGTGGCCACCGGCAGATTCTCGGCCAGTGCCAGCTCCTGCACAAACCATTCGCCACGGCGCCAGGCCAGCGCCTTGCCGTTGCTGCCGGCCAGCTGCTCCAGGCAGGCAGCTGCGTCAAGCGCGTCCAGCGTGTCCACGTCCAGCAGTCGCAGCTGCCAGTGCGGGTACTCGCGCGCCAGGCAGCCAAAGTAGCCAAATACCGAAGCGTTGGCCGGCGCCGTGTCATCGTCCGGATGCACGGTGCGGGTGCGCGCCGTGATCATGGTCCATTGCAGGTCGCGGGCGGCGAAGCCGGCGCCCAGCAGGGCCTTGGTCAGGTTGAACACCGCGATCACGCCCTGTTCCTGGGCGGCGATCAGATCGTGCGGCATGTCGCCACCAGCGTCGGGCGCCATCCACACCAATTGGTCAAAAGCGGCGTCACGCAGCTGCGCAGCCAGGGCTTCCGGTGCGGCGCCGAGATCGAGCGCCTGCGACTGCGGGAAGCTGGCCCGCAGCCACATGAGCTGGACGTCACTGGCGCCGGCCACCAGCAGCCGGGTAGCGGGCGGCAGCGCGCTGCGCTCGCCCTTGTCGGCGGCCATGCTCTGCCACACCGGCAGCAGACGGTGCAATTCTGCCTGCTGCCCGTTACCGGCCACCACGGCCTGGCCGCGCTGCAGGGGACGCGAAGCAAACTGGGTGATCCGTACCAATACCTTGCCATCCTGGTCGAGGAACAGGAAATTGACCTTCCAGTGGCTTGGGTCAGCCTGGCGGTCTTGCGCTGACCACGTGGCGTGGCTGTAGCACACGTCGCGCATGTTGCCGAATATTTCCACCTCCGCCACCGCAAACGGCAGCGACAGGGGCGGCTCGATATCGCCTTTCTTCATCAGGCCAATGGCGGTATGCAGCGCGCCATCCATCAGCGCAGGATTGAGCATGAATGCACCGGCGGCGGGCCCCTGCTCCGGCAGCACCAGCTGGGCCAGCGATTCCTCGGCATTGGACCAGATGCGCTCGACGATCTGGAACGTCTTGCCCAGCTTCAGGCCATTATTCTCGAAATAGCGGTACAGCGCCGCGCGGTCCATGACCTGCTCCGGGCAGCGCGCCCGCAGCGCAGCCAGGTCTACCTGCTCGGCAGTGCCGGCGCCAAACGCCAGCTGGCCGGTGCAGTGGGTCACCGTGCGTCCGTCCACGGTACTGCGCACCGAGAATTCCAGTTCAGCGCCCTTGGGCACCAGCGCAATCTCGGCCTGGCCACCCTCCTCGCCCACGATCAGGGGGCTGAGCCAGACCAGGCTGCGGATGCTGCGCACCGGCTGGCCGGCCGCCAGTTCGCCGGCGGCGCGCGCCATTTCCATGTAGGCCACGCCCGGCAGCACGCGCTGCGACTGCACCACGTGGTCTGACAGGAAGAACTCGCGGCCCGAGAAGCGGCTGATGAATTTCTGTTCCTGCAGGTTGGAGGTATTGACCTGCACCAGCGGATGCAGCATGGATGCTACCGCGCCTGCCTCGACGGCCACGGGAGCGGCGCCCGCTTCCGGCAGCGGCAGCCAGTGGCGCTCGCGGGCGAAAGGATAGGTTGGAATCGGCGTGCGGCGCGGCAGGCCATTCGGATACAGCAGCGTCCAGTCCACGTCCGCACCGCCTGCCCACAGTTCGGCCAGCGCCTCGAGGTCGCCGCGCGCTGCCAGGTCACGAGCAGCGTCGTCCGCGCCGCTGGCCGCTTCTCCCCCCTTGGCGGGACGCACGTGGTGAATGAACACGCCCGCCTCGGCCTTGCCGGCAGCAGCTGCAGCCAGCTTTGTGCGCAGGGTCGGCAGGTCTGACGCCACAAAGGCCAGGCGTACGGCAAACACGTCACGTCCCACCTGCAGCGTATAGGCCAGGCGTTCCAGATCGGCCGCGCCGCTGTCCACAAAGGCCAGCAGACGGGCGGCATAGGCCTGCAGCCGGTCCATATTACGGGCCGAGACCACGAACACGCGCGGCTGCAGCGCCTGGGCGGCACTGGCCGCCGGGGTCACATACTCTTCCAGCACCACGTGCGCATTGGCGCCGCCAAACCCGAACGAGCTTACGCCGGCGCGGCGTGGCAGCGGGTTGCCGGCACTGTCGCGCGGCGCTTCCCAGTCGCGCGTCTGCTGCGGAATGTAGAACGGCGTGCCTTTCAGGCTGATGTAGGGATTGAGTTCCTCGAAGTGGACGTTGGCGGGAATCTGCTTGTGTTTGATGGCCAGCAGCGCCTTGACGATGCCGGCGATGCCGGCGGCCGTCTCGAGGTGGCCGATGTTGGTCTTGACCGAACTTAAGGCGCAGTGCGGCTCGGTGGCGGCATCCTTGCCATTCTTTTTGTACAACTCGGCAAACGCGCGGCCCAGGGCCTGCACTTCGATCGGGTCGCCCAGGCTGGTGCCGGTGCCGTGGCACTCAATGTAGCCAACCGTGGTCGGGTCCATGGCCGCCTTGGTGTAGGCTTCCACCAGCAGCGCCGTCTGAGCGGTCGCGTTGGGGGCAGTCAGGGTGGTGACGCGGCCACCGTGGTTCTCGGCCGTGGCGCGCACCACGGCGTAAATATGGTCGCCGTCCGCTTCCGCCTTGTCCAGCGGTTTGATCAGGATGGCGCCGGTGCCTTCGCCGCGCACGTAGCCGTTGGCACGCTTGTCAAAGGTCTTGCACTTGCCGTCATCACTGAGCATGCCGGCCATGCTGAAGGACACGTGTGCCGCCGGCGTGAGCATGATCTGCACGCCGCCCACAATGGCCATGTCGCTGCTGCCCGTGTGGATCGATTCGATCGCGCGGTGCAGCGCGATGAGCGAGCTCGAACAGGCGGTGTCGATCGGCGCGCTCGGGCCGCGCAGGTTGAGCAGGAACGAGACGCGGTTGGCCAGCACCGAGTGCGAATTGCCCGACGCCGTGTAGGCATTGATGGGCACATTCAGGCGGTTGACCAGGTTGACGTAGTCGTTGGTGGCCACGCCCACGAACAGGCCGGTCTTGGTGCCGGCGAGGTCGGAGACCTTGTGGCCGGCGTCTTCGATGGCCTCCCACACGCTTTGCAGGAAGATGCGCTGCTGGGGGTCCATCATTTGCGCTTCACGCGGCGAAATGCCGAAGAACAGCGGGTCGAACTTGTCGACATCGCTCATGAAGCCGCCCCACTTGGAGTTGGTCTTGCCCTGCTCCTTGAGCGGGTCGCCGAAATGCTCTTCCCAGCTCCAGCGATCGCCCGGAATGAGCGACACCATGTTTTTACCCTGGCGCAGGTTGTTCCAGAACGCCTCCGTGTTCTCGGATTCCGGCATCACCGCGCTCATGCCCACGATGGCAATCGGCTGGTGGGCAAAGCGCTGCTCGCTGTAGACCGGTGCCGCCGGACCGCTGGACGCGGGCGCGGCGTCCGGCTGCCAGTTCTTGGCGGCGAACATGGGCGCAGCCGGCGCCTCCGCGGTGGCGCTGGCAACCGGGGCGGCCGCAGTGGCCGCAGCAGGCGCCGCACCACCTTGCACAAAGCTGCGCAGGTCGTCGGCCCGCTCGCTGGCCAGGTTCCTGGCGATTTCGTCAATCGAGGGATAATCAAAGAACAGGATCGGCGTGATATCGAGGGCGAACTTTTCGTTGACCAGGTTGGCAAACGTGGCCAGGCCCACCGAATCGAAGCCCAGGTCGAGCAGGATCTTGTCGCCCTGGATGTCTTCTGCCTCCAGCTTGAGAAAGTCCATGGCGATCTGGGTGAGCTCGCGCCGCAACATGGCCGCAATGGCGTCGCTGCCCGCTGCGCCAGCCGGGGCGGCGGCAGCTGCGGCAGGCACCGCTGGCGCGGCCGGCTTGCGCAGCCCCCATGCCGTTTCCAGCATGTCGCGCTCGCCGTCCACCACCACCATTTGCGGCTCGGCTGCCGCCAGGCCATCGACAAAGGCGGCGATGCCCATCGCGCTTGCCAGCGGACGGATCCCGGTGGCTTTGCGGAACAGGCGCTCGGACTGCTCATCGAGCTTCATGCCGCCATCCTGCCACAGGGCCCAGTTGATGCTCAGCGTCTTGCCCTGGCGTTCGCCGGCAGCGCGTTGCGCCTCGCGCCGGATGGCCAGGGTATCCATGTAGTGGTTGGCGTAGCAGTAGTCGCACTGGCCGATGTTGCCGCCAATGGCGGACATGGACGAAAACATGGCGAAGAAGTCGAGCGCATCGCCGCGTGTGAGTTCATCGAGATGTTCGCTGCCCATGACCTTGGGGGCCAGCACGGCCTGCATCTCGGCGCGCGTCTTGTTGCGGATGTAGGAGTCGCGCACCACGCCGGCGCTGTGAATCACGCCATGGATGGCGCCAAAGCGCTCGCGCCCCTCGGCCAGCGCTGCCGCCAGCTGTTCGCGGTCGGCCACGTCGGCGCGCACATGGCACACCTGCGCGCCCAGCTTTTCCATGGCGTCCAGCCTCGCCTGCTGCGCCGTGCCGAGCGCCGAACGGCCGGTAAGCACCAGGCGCGCCTTGTACTGGCGCGCAAGGTATTCGGCAAACAGCAGGCCAAGGCCGCCGGCACCACCTGTTATGACGTACACACCACCTTCGCGCAGCACGGTTTGCTCTGCGGCCGCTGGCGCCAATGCCTGCAGACGGCGCACCGAACGCTGTGCGCCGTCGTAGCGCACAGCGTGGGTGGTGTCGGCAGCCGGTGTACTCTCGGCCAGGGCTATGGCCGCTGTCGCGGCGGCATCCGCATCCCGCAGCTCGACGCACTTGAACAGCACCTTCGGATGCTCCAGGCGCAGCGCCCCGGCAAAGCCGTTCATGGCTTCGTGTGCGGGCGACGCTTCGCCGCTCGTGGCGAACAGGTAAGTAAGGCGCACCTTGTCCTGCAGCTTGCGCCCTGCCAGTGCCTGGCACAGGGCCAGCGCGCGGTAAGGTCCGTGCTCGAGCGCCTGATCCAGCGACTGCTCCGGGCCCGTTTCCTGAACGGTGGCCGCAGGGGCAAACAGGATATGCGCGACGCGCTGGCCGTGGCCCTCGACCGCGTCCAGCAAGCGGGTAAAGGCCGCGGCATCGGCGCCATCGACTTCGTAGCTGCCGTTGCCGCACTGGGCAAACTGGGGCCCGGCCTGCACGTCGATGACGCGCTCGGGCGCACCGGACGCGGCGCGCAGCTGCTCCAGCAAAGGTGCCTGCGCACCCAGTACCAGCATGATGCCGTCGGGTGACTGCGCCGGCGTGTCCAGTGGTGACCGATTCCATTGCCAGCTGTAGCGCAGTGCAGGCGCGGCCTGTTCGGCGGCGGCATCCTTGTGGACCTCGGTCAGCGGTACGCCCACGGTGTCGCGCAGGCGCACCAGCACCTTGCCCTGCTCGTCGACAATCAGCACGTTGGCGCGCGACACGCGCGAACCGGCATGCTTGGCGTCATTGGCGACCTGCACATAGCTCCAGCATTCAGCCTGCAGCGGATGCAGGATTTCGACTTCGCCAATCGAGTACGGCACGGCCATCTGGGCGGTCGCGTCGTCAAGCTTGGAGGCGGCGCCCACTTGCAGCGAGCCGTCCACCAGCGCGGGATGCAGCAGCAGCTGCTGCAGATCCGGCTGGCGCTCTGCCGACAGGCGCAGGCGGCCCAGCGTCTCGCCACTGTTCTTGTGAATCTCGCGCAGCACCTGGAAGCTCGGCCCCAGGCCCAGGCCAAGTGACTGGAACTGCGGATACGCATCCCGGCCGTCAATGACCTTGTCGCAGCGTGCCTGGATGGCCGCCAGGTCGATCTGGTCGGCTTGAGCGGCATCGGGCGAACCGGTGTAGAGCAGCTGGCCCTGGGCGTGCAGCATGCGCTTGTCGCCCTCTCCCAGGCTGTAGACCTCGAAGTGGACAACATCGCCCTTGGGTTTGAGTTCAATCATCACTTCCTGGGCGTCGGCGCCGTGCACCACGATGGGGCTAAGCCACAGGATGTTCTTGATGCGCCGCACGGGACGGCCGGCCGCCATCTCGCCGGCCTTGCGTGCCAGCTCCAGGTAGGCCACGCCCGGCAGGGTCGGGATCTGCGACACCAGGTGGTCGTAGATAAAGAAGTCGCGGTTGTGGAACTGCTTCTTGAAAACCTGGCGCTCGAACGTCGATTCGTTCGCGTCCAGCATCGGGTGCAGGGCCGCCTGCGGACCCGCCAGCGCCGGGGCCAGCTTGACGCCACGGCCAGCCCAGTGGCGGCGGTCGGCAAATGGATAGGTGGGCAAATGGGCGCGCATGCCCGGTTCATAAGCCGCGGTAGAACGCCAGTCGGTGAACATGCCATCGACCCACAGCTGCGCCAGGCGGCGCAGGTCGCCGCCCGTGGTCAGCATGGTCGAAAATGCATCCTGCTCGCGGCGTGTGAGCAGCTTGTTGATGGTGGCGGCATTGGCCGCGCTGCCCACCAGCAGCTGCTCGCTGCGCGAACCGGCAATGAATTGCCCCAGCCGTTCGATGAGCTCTTCGCGCGTGCTGGCCAGCACGGCGCTGCGGAATTCAAAATGGCGGCGTCCGGCCTGCAGGGTGCGCGCCACGCTGTCCAGCGCCGGCAGGCTGGCGCCGCCCTGCTCCAGCCAGTCTTTCAGGCGCAGCGCCACGTCGCGCAGCTGCGCTTCGGTGCGCGCCGACAGCGGGAATACACGCTCCACGGCGCGCTCGTCCACCCTGGCCACCGGTGCCGGATAGCTTTCCAGGATCACGTGGGTGTTGGAGCCGCCGGCGCCAAACGAACTGACACCGGCGCGCAGGACCGCCGGGCTGCCGGCCACCTGCTTGGGCAGCCACGGCTCCAGCTTCTGCACCACGTAGAACGGGGAACTGGCGAAATCAATGTGTTCATTGAGTTCTTGCGAATGCAGCGACGGAGCCAGTTGGCCGTGGCGCATCTGCAGCAGCACCTTGGAAATGCCGACGATACCGGCGGCCGCTTCCAGGTGGCCGATATTCGTCTTGACCGAGCCGACCGCGCAGCTCTGCGTGTCCACCCCATACTTTTCAAACGCCTTGGACAAGCCCCGGATCTCGATCGGGTCACCCAGTTCGGTACCGGTGCCGTGCGCCTCGATGTAGCCCACGGTGCGGGCATCAACGCCCGAGCGCTCCAGCGCCGCCATGATGACTTCCGCCTGCGAAGTGGGACTTGGCACAGCATAGCCGCTTGAACGCCCGCCATGGTTGACGGCCACGCCCTTGATCACGCCGTAGATGGCGTCGCCATCGCGTTCGGCATCAGCCAGGGGCTTGACCATGATCGCGCCCACGCCTTCTCCGGCGACGTAGCCGTTGGCGCCTTTGCCGAAGGTGCGGCACACCCCGTCGTCGGACAGCGCGCCGCCGAACAGGTTGATATCGAGCTTGCCTTGATGGAGGTCGAGGTTGACGCCACCCACGATGGCAGCGGCGCATTCACCTTTGTAGATCGATTCACAGGCCAGGTACAGCGCCGTCAGGCTCGATGAACAAGCCGTGTCGACCGTCATGCTCGGCCCGGTCAGATTGAGGCTGTACGACACGTGATTGGCGATACTCCACAGGAAGGAATTGGGGCTGGTCGGGTTGCCGGCATGGCGCTGCTCCAGGCCCACCATCTGGTACATGGCCCACACGGCGCCGACGAAGACGCCGATATTGCGCGGCGCATCCTCGCGCACCAGCGTCTCCGGGCTGTAGCCCGCGTCTTCCATCGCTTCCCACGCCACTTCCAGGAAGTGGCGTTCCTGCGGGTCAATCAGCTCGGCGTCGCGCGGGGAGATGTTGAAGAACAGTGAATCGAAACGGTCGATGTCGGCAATGAAGCCACCGCGGTAACGTTCGGCCTTGCCGAACAGACCGCGCATGGCCAGGCGCTCGGCGGGAATGTCTTCCACCGCGTCGGCGCCGGCGGCCAGGTTACGCCACAACTGGTCCAGGTTGGCCGCGTGCGGATAGCGCCCGGCCATGCCGACAATGGCGATATCGCGCACGGCAGGCGGCGCCACGGGTACGGTGTGGCTCACTGTTTCGGCGGCGGCCGGTGCCTCGGCGCGGGCCGGTGCCTGCACTTCCTTGTCGGGTTCGGGCGGCACGACCGGCACGGGTGCAGCCAAGGTGGCCGGGGCCTGCGCGCACTGGCGCATGGCAGCGAGCTCGAAGCGCGCATGCACATTGCCCAGGGCAGCGGCGGCGCCACCGGCGTGCAGCAGTTCAGGAATATCCTGGACACACTCGAACATGGCCACCACGCTGCGCACCACCTGCTCGACCTGCACGGCCGTCATGCCGACCGGGATTGCCATGCGCACCATGCCGTCCAGCGCCCCACCGTGCTGCATGCCCACGCTGTGGGCGCCCACCCGGATGCCGGTATGGAGGAAGAACCAGGCGACGAACGACGCCACCGGGTGCGGCAGCGTCGCAAACAGCGGCAGGGCCTTGACATCGAACAGCACGCAATGGGTACCAGCCGGCTGGGCCACGGCAATGCCGCGCTCGTGGAACGCGGTCCACATCAGCCTTACCGATTCCATGCGCCGCAGTACCTGGCGCTCGATGCGGCGCTGGTCCTGCAGGGCCAGGGCTACCAGCTTGCGGCCGATGGCATCGAGGCCCGCGCCGCTGGCGGCGGCCTGCTGTTCCAGGCGCTTGAACAGCACCGGGTCATTGGTGGCAATCATGCCGCCGGTATTGACGCCAAAATCCTTGGCCAGGCTGCAGGTGATCACATCGGCCAGCGATACAATCTCGCGCGCCACGGTCATCATCGCCGCGCCGGCGTACCGGGAATCGTGTTCGATGATGTACTGGGCGTTCTCCAGCACGCGGGTGGCGTCAATGACAAGCGCAATGCGGTGCTGCGCGAGCAGCGCCTTGAGCGCCTTGAGCGGCGCCATGGCCACCGGTGCGCCGCCGGCCGCATTGTTGGACAGTTCCACGCACACCATGGCAACCGATGCCGGATCGGCCTGCACCCGGGCCGCTACCCCATCCCAGTCCAGGTCACCCTTGTACAGTGCAGGGGTGTGCGGGTCGAGGGCGGCGGCGCACGGCATTTCTATCGCATCGAAACCGTTGTCGATCTGGTGAAACAGGCCGCTAGGGAACAGCACATTGCCGAGAATGGCACCGCGCCCGGCCTTAGTCTTGTAGAACACTTCCTCGGCGCTGCGTCCCGAGGTGGTGAGCACGTAGTGGGCAAAGCCGAACATGCTGCGCAGGCAGGCGTCGACCGGCGCGGCCGTTTGCAGCTGCGAGCGCAGGTGGCTCATCTGCCCGTCGATCACGGGATTGGACAATTGTGCCCAGGAGTCGGTTTTCAGGTCGATCTGGACCTGCGCCGGCGCCAGGTTGGCAGGGTTGAAGCCCGCCTGCTCCAGCTGCGTCAGGCGCTGGCTGCAGGCGCGCGAGCGCTCGGCCGGCGGCGCTGCCGGAGCCGCCGCCGGTGCAGCTGCAGGCTTGGTGTGATGCTCGGTGTCCGGCGTCTGCATGGCATCGGGATCGGCAATCATCATGATGATGTCGATGATGTTGCCAGGCTCTCCTGCTCCGGCAGCGCGGCACAGGTAGATGGTCTGGTTCTCGGTGCGAAACTTGTTCTTGAATTGCAGGTTGCCGTCATCATTGAAGATGCCCTGGCGGTGCAGTTCATCGAGCACCGCGTCAATACCAGGATCGGCGTCGGCGCAGGTTTCAAGACGGCAGCCGTAGGTGCCGCCCATGCTCAGCATGGCGCGGCCTTCGGCCACCAGCTGTTCGATGATCTGCACCGCCGTAAATTCCAGCCCGCCCAGCGGCATGTCCGCGTCGTAGAACTCCAGGTCCATCAGGTAGCCGTTATACTGCGGTCCAAGGGGCGAGATGAGGATGACGTTTTGCAGCACATCGTCGAGATAGGTGAGGAACAGGCGATGACGCGGGTGCAGGGTGCGGCCCAGGATTTCGTCGCGCACGGTACGGATCAGGGGGTTGACCATGGGCTTGGCCGCACACCAGGCGTCGATCACACTGGCGATGGCCTGCTCGACGGCCGCGTCCTGGCCCAGGACATACTCCACCGTGCGCGCCACGCCGGCTTTCTGGAACTTCGATACCTGATAGCGCAGGCGGCGCATTGGCCCGCCTTCCAGCGAAAACTGGTCCAGCTTGACCACGCGCTGCAAGGCGCCGAACGGTGTTGATGAAAAGCGCGTGGCACCAACAGCGCCCAGCACACGGTCAGAAAAGATATTGAGCTGCAGGCCGTGGGCGTTGCAATGGGCGAGCAGTTCCTCCGCCAGTTCGGCAAAGTACTCGTCTGGACCGGTAAAGGCGTAGGCTGCGATGATGTTCTTGCAGCGCGCATAATTGAAAAATCCGCGGCGTGCGCTGCCAAAAAAGACGTTGGGTGCAATGCTGCGCGCGCCGCGCGAAGCGCCGGCTTCATTCTTGTACTGGTCGAAAATGGTCTCAAACAGGGGACCGAGTTCCAGGTGGGCATGGACATCGCGCTCCAGCATCAGGACCGGCGCGGCGGCTGGCTTGACCTCCGCCTGTGCCGCCGCCTGCGCCGGCACCTGCGCTGGCGCAGGCGTTCTGGGCGCCGCAGCCTTTACCGCCTTTGGCTTTGCGGGCGCCGCGGCAACCGGCTGCACCGGCTTGACCGGTGCCGCTGCCTGCGTAGCGGAAAACGGCATTGCTTCGGCACTTTGCGCCAACGGCGCAGCGGCGCCAAGCCTGGCGGCGATGCGCTCGCCATGGTTGCTGGCGAAATAGCCGGCCAGGTCGGCGATGTTGATGTTTTCAAACAGCAGCGTCTTGGGCAGGCGGCCAAAGTCTTCTTCCAGCCGCTTGATGAGCTTGAGCACGCGGAACGAGTCGATCCCTGTTTCGGCAAACGGCGTATGGCGGTCGAAGCTGGCAGGCATGCCGTCGATCGTTTCCCCCACCAGCGCGGTGAGGTAGGTCTCCGCCCATTCGAGCAAACGTTCTTCGTGATTCGCGTGTCCCATATTTACTCTTTTCATCGCAAAAGATTTACAGCGGAAGGCTTGCCTTGATGGTGCGGAGGTGGTGCGCGCTAGCGCAGTTCGGTCAGATCGAAGTAGCCGTTGTAGCCCTTCATATAGACCGCTGCCCGGTGCCCGAACAGCACCATGGCCTCGGTCCGGGTTTCAAGCGCGTCGTAACCCTGCATGGTCGAGCGCACCTGCGAGCCGACCGGGTACTTGCTGTTCCATTCGCGCACCACCTGCTCGGCGTCCACACGCGGACGCGCCGCTGCAGGCGCGATGGGCGCAGCCGCTGCGGGCGCCGCCGCCACAGGCGCAGGCGCATGCTTGCGCACGTGCTGCGTGATCGAGCGCACCAGCTTGGCCAGCACTTCGCCATGGCCGACTTCCTCGAACGTCATGGCCGGATCAAGCTGCAGCAGGTATTCCACGCTCTCGCACCAGCGCACCATGCCGGCGATCTGGCGCGCCAGCGTGTCAGCCACGGCGCCGTCCTCGTAAGGACGCGCCGTGACGTTGGCGATCACGGGAATCTGCGGCGCGCCCAGCGAGAACTGGGCCAGGAAGGCGGTGAACTCCTTTTGCGAGTGGGCCATGAAGCGCGAGTGGAAAGCGCCGCTCGTATTGAGCGGGTAAAACATCATGTTGCCCTTGAAGCAGTGCTGCGCCTTTTCAATCTCGTCCACGGCGCCGGAGATGACCACCTGGCTGTGCGAGTTGTAGTTGGCCAGGTCAATCTGGTCCAGGCCCGCGTCCTTGAGGATCGCTTCGACCTGGTCCTTGCTGGCGTTGAGAATGGCCGCCATGGCGCCGCTGTCGGCCTGGCTCATCAGCTCGCCGCGCTTTTTCACGATCTGCAGGCCAGTCTCGAAGTCGAAGCAGCCGGCGGCGAGCAGCGCATTGAATTCACCGAGGCTGTGACCGGCCACGAAATCGGGACGCTTGCCGCTCTCTTCGAGCCGGCGGCGGTACGACAGGGCATTGACGACAAACAGGGCCGGCTGGGTGAACTGGGTCTTGCCCAGTTCATTGCGCGGGTCGGTCAGGCATAATTCCTTGATCGAGTAGCCCAGCAGCGCGTCGGCCTTGGCCGTCATGTCCGGGTAGGCGTCAAACAGATCGGCGCCCATGCCGCGCGCCTGGGAACCCTGGCCTGGAAAAATATAAGTGAGCATCCTGTGTCCTCGTGTTGTGTGCTGCCGTTTTTAGGTTGCCGCTCGCCCGTCTACATCGCCTCGAGGCAAAGCGCGGTATTCATGCCGCCAAATCCAAAACTCAATGTCAATGCACGTGCCATGCGGTGCGCGACCGCTTCGCTGCCCACGATGCGGCAGGACGATGCCAGCGGCTGCTCCAGGTTGCGCGAAGGGTGCAGGCGCCCGGCCCGCATCTGCAGCAGCGTCGCCACGATCTCCACCGCCCCGGCCGCGCTCAAGCCATGGCCGGTGATCGACTTGGTGGTATTGACCCAGGCACCATCGATGCCGGCCTGGCGCAGCGCCTCCAGTTCAGTCTCGTCCCCCACGCCGGAACCGGAAGCGTGCGGATTGACGTAGTCAAGCTGCCCGGCCGTCCAGCCGGCCCTGGCCAGTGCCGTGTTGATCACCTCAAGCTCGCCGCCCAGCGACGGATTGGGGTTGCGGTTGCCTTCCACATGGCTGCTCCAGCCGGCCAGGCGCGCCCAGGGCGTGGCACCGCGGCGGCGCGCCGTGGCAGTGCGTTCAACGACCACTGCGCCGCAGGATTCGCCAAAGATGAAGCCATCGCGCGCCTGATCGAAAGGCCGGCACGCCAATTCCGGCTGCTCTGCGTAGCGGTCCGAACCCATGGCGCCCAGCGAGCGCAGGGCCTGGGCTTCAAAGCACGACAAATCCATCATGGCCCCCAGCGCGATGGCAATGTCCACCTGGCCCGCACGCACTGCCTCGGCCGCCTGCAGTACGGCCAGCTGGCCGCTGGCCGAGGCACCGCCAATGGTGTAGGCCACGCCGCGAATGCCAAATACTTCCGTGCAGATGCCGCACAGGTCACTGTCGAGGAAGGTCATGCCGTAGGTCGGCCGCAGGAACTGGAATTTGCGCGCGCCCTGGGCCTGGGCCAGGACCATCTCGCGCTGCTGAAAATTCGATCCGCCCACGAACAGGCCAATGCGGCCCGGGTCGGCGGCGGCCAGCGCGGCTTCCTGCCAGGCTTCGTGCAGGGTAGCCAGCGCGACCTGGCTTGACAGCGACGCCGTGCGCAGCATGCTGTGCGCCAGGTCCGGCGGGAGAGACAGGTCGGCGATCTCGGCGCCCAGGTAGCGCGTGGCCTGCGGTGCAGCGTCGCCGCTTGCGGCCAGCGGCCACTGGCGGCCGGGCCGGCGCATCACGTCAAAGCGATGCTCGCCTGCCAGCAGCGCTGACGAAAACGCCTGGCGTCCCTGGCCAATGGCCGAGGTGACGCCCAGGCCCGAGATCACCAGGTCAGGCACTTGCCATCCTCCGGCCCATGATTTCCGACAGTTCCCCCATGTTCTCGGCACGGGCCAGTTCGACCAGCGACATTTCCAGCCCCAGTGACTCGAGCGTCATCATGATGATCTCGGAGCGGTCAATCGAATTGGCGCCCAGCGCCTTGAGCGAATCGGTGGGGTTGAGCTGGCGCGTGGCCAGCGCGGGCATCACGTCGCGGGCGTGGGTGGCGATTGTCTCGAAAATCTTGTTCTGGTCCATGCTCGGCTTCCCTGTTGGTGGTGTTAAAAAAAAGTCGCAGCGGCGTCAGGCGCCGGCTTCCCAAGGGAAGCGCCCGGTCGCGACATAGCGCTCGATATGGGCCAGATTCTGTGGATCGGAAAACGCCTCGACGTTGGTCCGCAGCGCCGCCGGCTTGGCCCGCGCGAAGCTCTCGTCAAGGCCATTGGTGTACTGCTTGTGGCGCACGATGGCGGCCTTGGACAGGCGCTTCAGGCGCAGCAACTGCTTGCGCAGCAGGTTGTCGCTGTGCTCTTCCACCGCGTCGACCAGCCCCCATTGCTCGGCCACGCGGGCGCCGATGGCCTGGGTACCGAGCGTGAGGTAATTGGCGCGCGCAAGGCCAATGCGGCGCATCAGAAACGGCATCACGCAAGCGGGCGTGAGGCCAAACAGCATCTCGGACAGGCTGAACATGGCCTTTTCCTCGGCCAGCACGATGTCGCATGCCGCCACAAAGCCGATGCCGCCGGCAGTGGCCTTGCCGCGCACATGGGCCACGGAGATGAATGGCCCGCACGCCAGGCGCCGCCACACTTCGTACATGGCGTCGGGCACGTGGTCGGCCAGCGCTCCGCCAAGAGCGCGGTTGCGGGCAATGCCCTGGAAGTCGGCGCCGCTGCAGAACACCTCGGGCGTGCCTTCCAGGACCACGATCCTGGCCGATGTTTCGCAGGCCTGCAGGGCATGCCCGATTTCGTCGATCAGCACGCGCGTGATGGTGTTGCCGCTCGCGCCCTGGTTCATGGTGATGGTGCAGACTTCCGCCTCCAGCCGCACGGCGATGGACTGGTAGAGCGATCCCGGCATGCTCAGATCCATTCGTATTCCCGATGAAATTCCTTGATCTCTTTAAGGAACAAGGTCTTCTTGCCGTGGGTGCTGCGGGCAGCGGCGATGAAGCCGGCATCCGGCACCACGTTGCGGGTACCGAAGCGCATCTCGTTACTCACTTCGAGGATCGATTCGTATTCGGGCATGCTGAGCTCATAGCGGCTGTCGAGGTGCTGGCCAATGCCCATGTCGCGCACGCGCTGCTGGCCCTGGCGGCTGGCCACGCCGCTGAAAAATTCCGAGCAGCAGCCGGAGCCGTACGAGAAGATGCCCACGCGCTGCGGAGTGTCAAACTGGCCGTGCTGGATCACGCTCACCAGCGACAGCATGGCAGTGGCACCCATGATGTTGCCAACCCGCTGGCAGTAGCGGATGCCGGGCATGACGCGGTTCTCGAAATCGGCCTCGATTTCCGGCGGCGCCGCCTTGGCCAGTTTGCGCATGATGTTGCGGTGCGCGCCCTTGACCATGCCGCCGAATGGTGTGTGCATGGCCAGGTAGCGAAAGCTGGTACGGAAATCGGCGCCGGTGACGCGCTTTTCGTATTCGAGGTAGGACTTCTCGCAGCAGTCCAGGTACGACAGCAGCGAGACGTCGGCGTTGCCGGCCTCCACGTCGGCGGCGGGACGGCAGGTGTCCATCACTTCGTAACCGTAGTAGCCGTTGGCGCCCACGTCGAACTGGAACACGGTCGGCGTGTCGCTCACCAGCATGGCCACCGCGCCGGCGCCACTGCTCGGCTCCAGGAACGACCAGTCCGACGACAGCGCGCTGCCGCCCGGTGCGACCATGAAGCGCGAGATGTCCGTGGCAATCACCAGCACCTTGGCGCCTGGCGAAACCGAAGACAGGATGAAGTTGATCGCCATCTGCACACCGGCGGCGCCCGAGTAGCAGGCGCTCTTGATTTCAAAGGTGCGGCAATTCTTGTTAAGACCCAGCAGGCTGTGGAAATAGCTGCTCATCGACTTACCGAAATCGAAGGCCGATTCGGTGCAGGTGATGATCATTTCGATGCGGTCTTTTTCTTCGGGCGAGAGGGCCGCCACGATGGGCATGGCGGCGTTCATGCCGTAGGTGACGGGGTCTTCGTAAGGCAGGGCCACCGTCTTTTGCCGCATCAGGAGGTTCTCGAAGCGGCTGGTATCGAGCTCGCGGTGGATGGCCAGTTTTTCCACGTCCAGGAACGCGGCGCCCGCATAGGCATTGATTGCTTCAAACCCTACAACACTCATACTGCTGTTCCTTTAGCGTCAAAAAGGCGGCTGGCCGCGAACCGTATCGCCATCTGCGGGCAAAAGTAGCCCCCCGCAGCGCGATCGCTGTGATGTCTTTCAGGTCGATTGAGTGGCCGGAGCTACTGCCCGAACATGTTGACCCGGCTTTGCACTTTCCTCATGCGGAAAGCGGCAAAGGTGTCCCGGTCTGAAAATTGCAGGTAGATGTTGTCCTGCAAAATCTGGTCAAAGCGCGTGCCCGGCGCCTTGCCGTAGGAGTGGCCAGGATAGACCCGCGTATGCGGTTCCAGCAGGGCCTTGAGGTATTCGAGACTGGCGTACATGGCGTGCGCGCCTGGCGTATCCGGGCACATGCCGCAGCCCTCAGCAAACAGGACGTCGCCCGTGAACAGGTTGTCGCCAATCAGGTAGCAATAGCAGCCCGGCGTGTGGCCCGGCGTGTGCACGGGCTGGATCTGCAGCGCGCCCACGTACCATGGCGCGGTAGCGATGCCCTGCAAACGGGGATGGGAAAAACCGGAATAGGCGATTTCGTCGTGGGACATCCAGATCGGGCACTGGCGCCGCTCGGCCAGCGGTCCGGCCAGGTTGAGGTGATCAGGGTGGGAGTGTGTGACGAGGATGCCGGCCAGCGTGGCGTCACACTCGGCCAGTGCGGCGTCGACCTTTTCCATTTCCCAAGCCGGATCAACGATCACTGCCTGCCGACTGACTGGATCGACGATCAGGTAGTTGTAGTTGGTCATGAAATGGAACTGCATCTTCAACACATGAACCTGCGGCTGGGCTGCAAAACGAATTGCAGAACCGTACAGCTTTTCCATCATTTCTCCAGTCAGCTTTCAGCATTCCTGCACCCTCTTTTTGTTGTTTCTTGGGTGACTGTTTTACAAATTCTAGCACGCAACTTTGCAAAAAAAGTAAGCGTGTTACAAAGTTATTTTTGTGTCGTCGCAAAAATCCCACTTTGCCAAACTTGCGGTCCACGGCCGCGATTTTTGTGCCATGCTATTGGCCCCGGCGCGCACTGTTTTCAGGCCCGCCGCGGCAAGCCGGGGCGCGCCGCACCTGGCCATCGCCCTAATTGCGGCGCAGTGCCGCGTCCAGCAATTCGACTGCCTCCCCACTGTCGATGGCGTCGCTGTCGATGCGGCTGACAATGTCGTCAATGGTGCGTCCGAGGTCACCCGCAGGCTGGGACACCGGCGCTTGCGGCGCCGCCTGGCCCGGCCCCACCCAGTAACGCTCGCGCGCGAATGGATAGCCCGGCAGTACCATCCGGTTCGGCCGGCCCTGCGGGTACAGTGCATGCCAGTCGAACGCCAGCCCGCGGCACCACCAGCGCGCCAGGCTGCCAAGCTTGCCGCTGGCCAGCCAGGTGGACACTGCAGCGCGCATGCCTTCGTCTTCAAGCATGTCGGCCACGTCGCCTCCTGCCGGCTCCACCTGGCCGGCGTAACAGCCCGCGACATCGCTGTCTCCTGCAAGGTAAGCACGCAGCATCGCCGCCAGCCCATCGAGGGACGAGGCGACAAAGCCGGCACGCTGCTCCATCGCCTCGCGCCCCGTCTGCAGCGTGTAAGCGAGTGACGCAAGGCTGCACTCGGCACCCTCGCCGTCGATGAATGCCAGCAGCCGCACCGCGCTCTCGCGCAGCTGGGCAGCGCTCTTGGCCGACAGCGGCACCAGCACCGGCCCGGACGTGCCGGCGCCCTGGCGGTAGCGCGGCCAGGCTGCGGGGTCGAACTCCTTGACGATGACATGCGCGTTGGCCCCGCCCGCACCAAAGGCGGAGATGGCAGCAATGCGTGGCTGCGCACTGCCGTCAGCCGCCACCGGGTTCCATGGTGCCAGGGCGGTGTTGACCACGAACGGCGTGTTGGAAAAATCGATGGCAGGGTTGAGCTGGGCCGCATGCAGGCTCGGTGCCAGCTGGCGGTGCTTCATCTGCAGCAGAATCTTGGCCATGCCGGCCATGCCCGCCGCCGCCTCCAGGTGGCCGATGTTGGATTTGGCCGAGCCGATGCGGCAGTACCCTGCCTCGCCGGTATCGCGGGCAAACGCCTGGCGCAGACCTTCGATTTCAATCGGGTCACCCAGTGCCGTACCGGTGCCGTGCGCCTCCACATAGCTGATGTCACGCGCGTCGATCCCGGCCTTGCTGATGGTGTGGGCAATCAGCTCGGCCTGGGCGCGCGGACTTGGCACCGTGTAGCCATTGGTGCGGCCGCCATGGTTGACGTGAGTGCCAAGGATCAGGCCATGAATCACGTCGCCATCGGCCAGTGCCTCTGACAGGGGCCGCAGCAGCAGTACGCCCACGCCTTCGCCAGGCACAAAACCATTGGCTCCGGCGCCAAAACTGCGGCAGCGCCCGTCCGGCGAGAGTGCGTACTGGGATGCCATGTCCACGTAATTGGACGGGTGGGTGTACAGGTTGACGGCGCCGGCAAAGGCCAGCGCGCAGTCGCCGCGGCGAATCTGCTCGCACGCCTCGTGGATGGCGGTGAGCGAGGACGAGCACATGGTATCGATCGGCATGCTCGGACCGGTGATGTCGAGCAGGTAGGACAGGCGGTTGGCCAGTGAACCGAACGAGGTATGCGGGTGAAACTTGCGCTCGCGCCGCGCGCTCTGGGTGCCGTGCAGGTTGTAGCCCTGGCGGGTGATGCCGGCGAAGACTCCCACCTTGCGCTGGAACCTGTCGCGCAGGTCGGCCCGCGTGTAGCCGGCGCTTTCCATGCAGTGCCAGGCAGCCTGCAGGAACATGCGCTCCTGCGGGTCCATGCTCATCGCCTCGCTCGGGGCGATACCGAAAAACAGGGGATCGAACTGGTCAAACTGTTCCACGAAGCCGCCCCACTTGGAGTAGCTCTTGCCCTGCTCCACCGCGCGCATCATGTCCGCTTCGTAAAAGCCCTGCTGCGGCCAACGCACGGCAGGCACTTCACCCACGCAATCGAGGCCAGAGCGCAGGTTGTCCCAGAACTGTGCCAGCGATTCGGCTTGCGGAAAGGTGCCGCTCACGCCCACGATGGCGATTGGCTCCGTGCTGGTCGATGCGCGCAGCGGGGCCGGCATGGCCGGGACAGGTAGTGGTGGCAGTGGCGGCAGCGGCAGCGCCATTTGCGGGACCTGCTCGCCCACGCCAGTCCAGGCCTGGCACTGGTCACGGTGATGCTCCACAAAATACGCGCTCAACGCCGCCAGGGTCTTGTACTCGAATACCAGGGTCTTGGCGATGGCGCCGAACACCTTGGCGAATTCACCATTTAGCCGCGTGACCATCAGCGAATCAATGCCATAGGCCGACAGCTCCTTGTTCGCATCAATCCTGCCCGGCGCGAGCTTGATGACCGCGCCGAACAGCTCCTTCATCTTGAGCAGCGTCTGTTCTGCCAGCAGCCGGTCCAAGCCGGTGGATGGCGTCAGACGCGGCGCCATGCCGGCAGCCGGCGCCGCTCCACTTTCCACATACTGCAGCAGCTTGGCAACGTCGCCTGCCACTGCCATGCACTGGCCCTCGCCAAGTGCCAGCGCCTGATGGAAGGCAGCCATGCCAGCGGCCGTGGACAGCGGCCGCATGCCCGTCATGGCACCAAGCTGGTCGAGCGTGGCGGCATCCGGCCGCATGCCGCCGTCCTGCCACAGGGACCAGTTGATGGACACCGTAAGCGACGCCGCGCCGCTGGTGCGAAGCGCCGCGAATTGATCCATGAAGCCGTTGGCCGCCGCGTAATCCGCCTGGCCGGCATTGCCCAGTGCGCCGGCGATGGACGAAAACAGGACCAGGAAGTCGAGATCGAGCGCGTCGCACGCGCCGGCCAGGTGCAGCGTGCCAGCGACCTTGGGTGCCAGCACGGCGTCCATCTGCCCACCGTGATTGTGGATGATGAACTGGTCGGCGGTTTGTCCTGCAGCGTGCAGGATGCCGTCAAGCCGGCCATGGGTGGCGGCGATGTCGGCCAGCGTGCTGCGCACTGCGTCCTCGCACGACAGGTCAAGCTGGCGATAGCTGACGCGGCCAGCATCGCCACCGAGGTCACGCAACAGGGCCTGCCCCTGGACGGAGAGCGGACCGCGCCCGGCGAGAATCACCTTAGCGTGTCGTGCCTGGCGCAGGATTTCGCCGGCAAACAGCCGGCCCAGTGCACCCATGCCTCCGGTGATGAGGTAGGTGCCATGCTCCCTGAAGGCGATTGGCGCCCGGGTTGACGGCGCGGCCTGCCAGCGCAGCGCCTGCCGCCGCCCGTCGCGGTAACGCACCAGGGTTTCACGGGGAGTAGCGGCCTCCGACGCGAGCAGGCGCGCCAGCGCCGGTGTGGCAATCCCGGCATCGACCGTGATCACCTGCCCGGCAAAGCGGGGGTTTTCCTGCGCCGCGGTCTTGAGCATGCCCGCCAGGCCGGCCACCAGGCCCAGTTCCGGCGTGTCGCCGGCGACGATCTGCAGCAGACGGCGCCCGGGGCCGGCCAGCATGTCACGCACCAGCGCGTGGCAGGCCTGCGCCATGGCGCAGAAGCTGCCGGCCAGATTCGCCGCATCCAGCGCCGGCCATACCACGCAGCGGCCGGCCGGCACCAGCGTGGTCAGCTCGCCGGTATTGATGGCCACCGTGCCGCACAAGACCAGCACGTGCTGGTCGTACAGGACCTGTTGCTGCGGCGCGGCCGGCATGTCCTGCCAGCGCGGCAAGAGCACGGTTCCATCCGCTCCTGCAGGCGTGGGAGCGGGCCGCACCGGCGCCGTGGTCAGCGCCGGCGCTACATCGGCTGCGATCCAGTAGCGTTCACGCGCAAACGGATACAAGGGCAAGGCAATGCGACGCGGGCGCGTTCTGCCAGCATACAGCGATGCCCAATCTGCCTCGGCGCCGGCAAGCCATGCTGCCGCCAGTTGCGGCGCCACGTCCCCTGCCGGCTCCGGCGCCGCGCCCTGCAGCCAGGCGGCCAGCCTGGCTGCCAGCTCACCGGCTGAAGCAGCACTGAAGAGCAACCGGTGCTCCATCGGCGTCCTGCCCAGCTGCAGCGTGAATGCCAGCTCGGCCAGCGAGAAGGCAGCCGGCTCCTGTGACAGCACCGCCAGCAAGTCTTGCGCGCGCTGGCGCAGCTGCTCTGGCGTCCTGGCCGACAGGGGGACCAGCACCGGCCCTGCCGGGCCGCTTGCGGTGGTTTGGGGATGATATTCTTCCAGCACCAGGTGGGCATTGGTGCCACTGAAGCCGAACGAACTGATGGCCGCGCGGCGCCGAACGCCGGCGGCGCTTTGCCACGGACGCAGCTGGGCATTGATGTAAAACGGGCTGCCGGCCAAGTTGATATGCTCATTGAGCTGGTCGAAGTGGATGGTCGGCGGCAGCTGGCGGTGCTTGAGCGCCTGTACCAGCTTGATAAAGCCGGTGGCGCCGGCCGCCGTCAGGCAGTGGCCGATATTGCTCTTGACCGAGCCGAGGGCGCAGTGCGCGCCAGCCCCGGACAGGCCAAAGCTCTGCTTGAGCGCCTGCACTTCGATCGGATCACCAAGCTTGGTGCCGGTGCCGTGCGCCTCGATCAGGCCAATGGTGGACGGATCAATGCCGAAGCGGCTGTAGACGTCGCGCTGCAGCGCGGCCTGCGCCTGCGGGTTCGGCGCCGTGATGCCGTTGGTCTTGCCGTCCTGGTTCACTCCCCAGCCGCGGATCACGCCGTGAATGGTGTCGCCATCACGTTCTGCATCCGACAGGCGCTTGAGCATGATGGTGGCCACCGCCTCGCCAGGCACGAAGCCGTTGGCGCGCTGGTCAAAGGTGAAGCAGCGCCCGTCGGTGGACAGCATGCCCGCCTGGGCGGTCTGGATATGCAGGTCCGGACCCGTCATCACGTACACGCCGCCAGCCAGGGCTGCGTCGATCGTGCCCGCAACCAGGCTGTCGCAGGCCTGAGCAATGGCCACCAGCGACGACGAACAGGCCGTATCGATGGCAATGCCAGGTCCCTGCAGATTGAGGAAATAGCTGATGCGCGCGGCCAGGATGGAATTGGCGGCACCGGTGAATCCCTGGGCGCTCAGGCGCTGCGCCCCTGAACGCTGATGGTAATCGGTGCCGGCGCAGCCGACAAACACGCCGCACCGGCTGCCCGACAGGTCGGCTGCGTCGTAACCGGCATGCTCGATGGCGTGCCAGCTCGCCTGCAGGAACAGCCGCTGCTGCGGGTCCATGCTTTCCGCTTCGCTGGGCGAGATATTGAAAAACAGCGGGTCGAAGCAATCGAAATCTGCCATGGCGCCCAGCCAGCGGCTGTTGGTCTTGCCGGGAGCCGGCTCGCCTGGCTGATAAAAGACGCCGCTGTCCCAGCGCGAGGACGGTATCTCGCTGATGCAGTCGCGCCCCTCGGCGATATTGCGCCAGAATGCATCGATGTCCCCCGCCTGCGGGAACTGGCCGGCCATGCCGACTACCGCGATTGGCTCGCGCTGTGGCGTGGCCGGCATGCCGGCCTGCGTGCCGGTGGTGCGGGTGGTGCGCGTGAGCGGCGCTCTCGATGGCCGCGGTACTGAAGCCGGCGCCGTGGACGCGCCCGGGCTGGCCACGCCGGCGATCGCGGCGCCGGACCCTGCCACCTGCCGCACATGTTGGGCCAGCTGGTGCAGCGTGGGAAAGCTGTAAATCTGGGTTGCCTCGATATCGGTTCCAAACAGCGCATTGATCTTGCGCATCCAGGTCACGGCGCTCACTGAATCCAGACCCAGGTCGACGAACTGCATGTGTTCATCAATGTCTTCTGCGCGCATCTGCAGCTCGTCCGCCAGCAGCGCCGCCAGGCTATCGAGGATGGCAGCGGGCGCTTGCGGCGCCGCGACGCTTGCGGCGGCAGCCACAGGCGCAGGCGCCACCGGGGCGGCGCTGCCGGCCGCGTGGCGGACGTAGGATGCGAACTGTTTCAGGGTCGGATAGCTGTAGATCTGCGTCGCTTCGAGGGCAATCCCGAACTGTTCATTGATCTTGCGCACCCACGTCACGCCGCTCACGGAGTCGAGCCCCAGGTCGACAAACTGCATGTCGTCGTCGATATCGGCCGCCGCCATCTGTAGTTCCTGCGCCAGCAGCGCCTTCAGGCTTGCCTGCAGATCGCCCGTATCGACTGCCGCTTGAGCAGGCATTGCAGGTGCCTGCGGCTGCGGCGCCACGGTGCCGGGAGCCTGCGCGAAGCGTTCCTCGATACGCTGCAGCGTATCGGCGCGGCCGACGAACGTCTGGGCGTGCATTTCAAGTTCGAGCGCGCACACCTCGTCAATGGCAAGGCGCAGTGGCTCCGCCAGCTGGGATTTGTACGCCACCAGCAGGCTGCGAGGAAGGCTGGCGATCTGCAGCGCCAGGGCCATGGCCTGCGCCGCTACCTCGCCCTGCTCCAGCACCGGCAGGCATAGGCCGCGCCGGCGCAGCGCCGCTCCGCTGTACTGCTGGCCGGTGAGCATGGTTTCACGCGCCAGGTCATAGCCGATCCGTTCCGGGAATACCAGCGTGGCGCCGGCGCCCGGCGTGAAGCCATAGGCCATGTATGGGCTCGAGTATTCGCCACGTTCGCTGAACAGGGTGAAGTCGGCGTACATGCCAAGCGACCAGCCGGCGCCGATGCCGTGTCCCTGCATGGCGCTGATGACGGGCACCGGGCAGCGCAGCGGCAGTTCGAACAGGCGCGAGTCGGTAAACTGGGCGCTGCCCGCCTGGATCGCCAGCAGGTTTTCCTTGGTGCCCCCGCTTGCGAAGTAGCGGTCGTACCCGGTCAGGATCACGACCTTGTAGCCGGGAGATGAAGCCACGTGCCGGAACACTTCGTTCATGCCGGCGACAAGTTCGTCCGAAAACATGTTGCGGGCACGCCGGTCTTCCATGCGCACTTCCAGGATGCCGCCCGGGTGGGCCAGTGCTGCCACCACGCCGGAGGCGAGCGGCACGCACACCGGCGCAGCGCCGTCAGGCACGGCAAGCGGAGCATCGGCCACCCAGTCTGCAATCGGGGCCGCGACCACGCGCCCGGCGCTGGCGCAGGCATCACGCCAGGGTGCCAGCGCGGCTGGCGGCAGCGCCGACAAGGCGCGTGCCGCTGCCACGGCGGCCGTGATCACGCCCGCACGTTCGGTCGCAGTGATGCGCCCTGCCAGTGCTTGCAGCGCAGTGCCGCCGAGCCGTGCGCCGGTGAGCAGGATGTTCTTGCCGGCGGCGTCGCCGAAGCGCTGCGCCAGCAGCGGCGCGATGTCCCCTGCCATGCCGGCTGCCAGGCGCGTGGGCGATGCGCCGTAGTGCGCCTGGGCGCTGATGACGCAGGCGTCGGCAAGCAGGGCGAGCATGAAGGTGCCGTCATTCCCCTCGCCTTCCAGCGCAACCACCACGGGTACGGGCGCCTGCGCGATGAATGCTTTCAAAGACCGGAACAGGCCCGCAGCTTCATCTGCGCTCCAGAGCATGCCTTCGGCGCACGCCAGTACCAGGGCGCGCAAGCCTTCCTGTGCTTTCAACGCCTCGCTTGCCGTGATCCATACCGTATCGTTTAGCGCTGCCTTGTTGAGCTGAACGAGCGCGATTCCGTCTGCGTGCCAGGCCAGCGGCATTTGCTCTGGCCACGATGCGGCCGGCATTTCGCTGACAGGCATGGCGGCAGCTGCGGGGTGACGGGCGATGATGTCGCTGAAGCGGCGCGCGAGGTGAAGTTTGAGCAGGCGCAGGCCGTCGCTGGTGTGCGCAGCGAGCACCTTGGCCAGCTGTTCGGCGTGACCTTGCACCTCTGGCGCCGGCACCACCGCGCACGCCAGCCCCTTGCCTTGCAATGCGCGGCCGCTGTCCGGCTCACCGCGTGTGACAAGATGGTCGGCCACGACAGCACCGAAACGTTCGTAGACCAGCGCCAGTTCAAGCGCAGCCAGACCGCCGTCGCCGCCAGGCTTGGCGCAGCCATACTGGGCATCCTCGGCGCAGATCATGAAGTCGCACATGGCCGCGGCGATAAAGCCGGCACCGGCGGCTCCATCGGGCAGGACCGCGATGATGGGGAACGGTGCCCGTACCAGGGCCGCATACAGCTGGCGTGGCGCTGCCTCACCGGTGGCAGAGAGACGGGACAGGAATTGCCCTTCGGCGCCAAACAGAAGCAGTATTTTGGCCTGCCCTGCCAGGTCAGGACTGGACAGGGTGGCCAGCGCGGCGACCATGCTGGAGACGACGCTGCCCTCCTGGTCACGCTCAACAACGTGCAGCAAAAAGATACCGCCGCCCTGGTCAAACAGCCTGACCGGGGACACCTCACCCGGGGCAGGCAGCTGGAATGCGGGATCGGACAGCGCCACGCGGACCCTGGGCCGCGTGGCCATGCCCTGCCCGGCGACAGCGGCCGGAGCGGGCAGGGTCACATTGTCGGGCTTGGCGCGCACGGTGGCGGCCGGAACCGGCCCGGAAACGAAGATAATTTCGCGCTGCTGCAGTGGTACCGGCACGGCCACGACTGGGGCGGCTGCGACAGCCGGCGCCGGCACGGCGTCCGGCAGGCGGTTGGCCGCCATCACGACCAGGCCGCGCAATTCCAGCGCGACCTCGCCCTGTTCGTCCGCGATATCAATGTCAAAGTCACTGCTGCCAGCAAGGCGAATCCATGCCATCCCCTGGCCCGCCACTTGCCCTGCAAAGCGAGCAGATTGCACAGCGCAAGGAAGGCCGCCGCCGGATGCCAGTTGTACTGCCTGTGTTACAGCTTCCAGCACCCGCAATGTCACCGTCGCCCCATCATGTTCGGGCACGTTGACGGAAAACTCCATCAGCCACTGGTCCTGGCCCGCGAACAGCGCGCGAATGTCTGCGCTATCAGGCATGCCTGGGGAGCGCTGCGAAATGCCGGCCCGCAGGGCTACAGGATCGAGGCGCCTGGGCGCGGCCGCAGCGGTGCATGCCATGCCCTGGCAATGGACACGCTCCCTGGCGCCGGTGCCACTGAAGATATCAAAACTGGTATCAGCACCGGCAGGCAGCAATGCGATCTGCAGCGCGCTATCCGGCTGCGCCACGAAGGGCTCGCCCCAGCGCACGCCGCGCACTTCCAGCAGGCCGGTCCCGTTGGCGTCTCCCCGCGCCAGAGTGAGCGCTGCACGCGCCATTTCCAGCAACGCTGCTTCTGGCAGCACCCGCTCATCGCCGCGGGTGGCAAAGAAGGATTCGGTCCCATTGAAGCGGGAAGCGTAGCCATGCTGCTCCAGGGTCGAGGTATTGGCATGCACCAGTGGGTGCAGCGCGGCCGAGTGGGCGACGTTCGCCGCCGCGTTTCCCTGGCCTGCTTCGACCCAGTAGCGCTCGCGCGCGAATGGATACAGCGGCAGGCTGACGCGACGCGGCGCGGTGGCACCGTACATGGCACGCCAGTCCACCTCCACACCCTTGCCCCACAGATCCACCAGTGCCGGCAGCTTCTTTTCCGTTACCCACGTGCGCACCATCTGCTGCAGGTCGCCGTCGCTGCCGAACATGGACAGCGCCTCGCGGTGGCGCCTGGCCTGGTTGCGGGCCACGCCCTCGACTCCCTCTTCGCCCGCGATCCAGGCGCGCAGCCTGTCGGCCAGCTCGCCGGCGGAAGCTGCCATGACGCTCAGACGTTCGTCCATGGACTCGCGGCCGGTCTGCAAGGTGTACGCAATGCCGCGTATGGCAGCGGCGTCGGGCGCCGTGCGCTGAACGAACTCCAGCAGGGACAACGCTTTGGCAGTTAGCTGCTCGGGCGTGCGGGCCGACAGCAGCACGGCGTGCATGGTGGCGCCTTCAGGCTGCGCTTGCGCGTTCTCCACATATTCTTCGATCACCACGTGCGTATTGGAGCCGCCAGCCCCAAAGGATGAAATGCCCGCGATGCGTGCCGGTGGCATGCCGCCGGCGCTAACCGCACTCCACTCGCGCAGCGACTGGTTGACCTCGAACGGGCTGCCGGCAAAATCGATATTCGGATTGAGCCGCGTGGAATGCAGCGACGGCACGATCTGCCGGTGCTTCATCTGCAGCAGCACCTTGGTCAGGGCCGCGATGCCGGCGGCCGACTCGCAGTGGCCGATATTGGACTTGACCGAGCCAATCAGACAGCTCGCGCCAGGTGCCATATGCGGCTGGAACACGGCATGCAGGGCCGCGATCTCGATCGGGTCGCCCAGCTTGGTGCCGGTGCCGTGCGCCTCGATATAGCTGATCTGGCCCGGTTCCACGCCAGCGTCCTGCAGCGCGCGCCGCACGGCGTTGGCTTGCCCGCGCGGATTGGGCACCGAAATGCCGTTGGTCTTGCCGCCGTGGCTCAAGGCGCTGCCGCGAATGGTGCCGTAGATATGGTCGCCGTCGCGCTCTGCATCCGACAGACGCTTGAGCATGACCACTCCCACGCCCTCGCCCGGAATATAGCCGTTGCCACCCTCGCCAAAACTCTGGCACTGGCCGGCGCTGGAAATGAACTGGCTGGAACTGAGCAGCAGATATTTGTTGGGATGGACGCTCACGTTCACGCCACCTGCCAGCGCCGCGCTGATGCGGCCACTGCGCAGGTCCTGGCAGGCCAGGTGCAGCGCCGTGAGCGACGACGAGCACATGGTATCAAGCGTCATGCTCGGCCCATGCAGGTTGAGAAAGTAGGAGACGCGATTGGCAATGCTGGCGGTGCTGCCGTTTAAGCCCATGCGCTGGCCGCGCATGCTCGCCTCCACGCCATACATCTGGTATTCGCTGTACATGACGCCTGCATAGACACCCACTTCGCCGGGCTGCTCACCGCCAGTTTCAAGCGCCGCGCGGGTATAGCCCGCGTCTTCCAGGGCCAGCCAGGCGTGCTGCAGGAACAGCCGTTCCTGCGGATCGATCAGTTTTGCTTCGCGCGGGGCGATGTTGAAAAACTGCGGGTCAAATTCGTCGACGCCTTCGATGAAACCACCCCAGCGGCTGTAATGATGGCCGGCCAGCGTGCGGTCTTCGCTGTAGTAGTCGCGCCAGTTCCAGCGGCTGGCCGGGACCTCGGTGACGCAATCGCGTCCAGCGCGCAGGTTGTCCCAAAAGGCATGGACGTCGGGCGACTCGGGATAGCGCCCTGACAGGCCCACGATGGCAATCGGATCCCGGCTGGTGCTGTTCTGGCGCGGACGTTCCATGGGGCCGGGCGCCGGTGCGGCAGGCGCAGGCGTGCCGCCCAGGCGGCGTGTGCGCCCCGCTGCCGCGCGTGGCGGCGGCGCAGGCGGGGACGGCGGCGCGGCCGATGCCTGGTGCAACGCCGCCAGCTTTGCCGCATGGACCTGGCCGAAATGGACCGCCAGTTCGGCAATGCTCTGGTATTCAAAAAACAGGGTCTTGGACAGCGGCCCGAATGACTTCTCCAATTCGGCCGTCAGCTTCATGGCCAGGATGGAGTCGATTCCGTACTGCTCCAGCGGAGCGCGCACGTCGATCTTGTTCGGCGCCAGTTTCAGCACGCCGGAGAGTACCTTGCACAGGTACTGTTCGGCCTGACCGTGACCGGCGGGGCCAGGCGCGTGTGCTGCCGGCGCGGCAGGCGCCGTGGGCGTGCTGTCCTGGGCGGCAATCCAGCGCCGCAGCACGGGATTGGCGCCGCCCGTGGCCAGGCACTGGCTGCCCGGCATGGCCAGGGCCAGATGGAATGCACGCAGCGCCGCCCCTGTCTGCAGCGGCTGCAGCCCGGTCTGTTGCGCGATGGCGGCCATGCTGTCGGCATCGAGCTGCATGCCGCCGTCCTGCCACAGCGACCAGTTGACCGACACGATGCGGCCCTTGCGCCCCTGCGCACTCAGGCGCGCGTTCCCGTAGGCCGCAAACTGGTCCATGAAGCCGTTGGCCGCCGCGTAATCGGCCTGGCAGGCGTTACCCAGGGCGCCGGCAATCGATGAAAACAGCACCACAAAATCCGGCTCCAGTGCTTCACAGGCGTGCGCCAGGTGCAGCGTGCCGGCCACCTTGGGTGCCAGCACGGCATCGAATTCGCCCGGCAGCTTGCGGACAAGGTACTGGTCGGCGATCTGGCCGGCCGCATGCAGCACGCCATTGAGCTTGCCGTATTCCGCTGCCACTGTTGACACGCATTCGGTGACGGCGTCCCGGCTCCCCAGGTCAAGCTGACGGTAGGCCAGCCGGGCGCCTTCAGCGTCAAGCTCGCGCATTGCTGCCTCGCCTTTGGCAGAGAGCGGCGCGCGACCGGTCAGCACCACGCGGGCACGGCGCGTCTGGCGCAGGATCTCGCCGGCAAACAGCAATCCCAGGCCACCGAGGCCGCCGGTGATCAGGTACACACCGTCTTCCTTGAAAGCGATGCGCGCTGCGGTAGGGGCAGGAGCGAGCTGCCAGCGCAGCACTTCGCGGCGGCCGTGGCGATGCCGCACCAGCGTTTCGTTCGGCGCCGATGCTTCGGCTGCCAGCAGGCGCGCCAGCGATGGCGTGCAGGTGTGGGCGTCGACCAGGATCAACTGCCCGGCAAACTGGGGATTTTCCTGGCGCGCTGTCTTGAGCAGCGCCGCCAGGCCCGCCATCAGGCCCAGTTCGGGCGTGTCCGCCACGACCACCTGCAGCAGGCGCTGGCCATTCTTGCCACGCCCAAGCATCTCCTGCACCAGCTGCAGGCAGGCGCGCGCGCGGGTGGCATAGGCGCCGGCCAGATCGGCCTCGGGCAGCGGTGGCCACACCACGCAGCGGTCGGCGGGAATCAGAGTAGTCAGCTCGCCGGTATTGACTTCGGCCGTGCCGCACAGGACCAGCACATGCTCCGTGTGCAGGCCATGCTGCTGTTCCGGCACTGCCACCTGCTGCCAGCTCGGCACCATCAGCGCCAGCTCCCCACCCCCGCCCTTGAAGGCCCTGACCCGCTTGAGCGCCTCGTCTTTGCTGATTCTCTCTGCGCGTACGTCTTCGTAAATCTGCTTCAACTGATTATGCATTTCAAACATACCTCAAGCGTTTCGTGGGGCCGGACGCAATTGCGCAGACGTGCAAAAGAATCAATGTTTCTATCAATATACACTTACATTTCGACCACGTCCATGGACAATGGCGCACTCGTCAAACTGTCGTTTAATTGCCTCAGATAGAGCTTTTCCAGGCTGATCAAGAGCTCGCCACGCGCATTGCAGACCTGCACATTGAGCTTGCGAATATCCTGGCGGGCGCTTGAGGGCTGCTCGGCATACTCCACCAGCACGTAGCATTCGGGCGTCATCGGGCGGACCAGGTCCAGCCCGTCCAGCGCAAATGGCAGGAACGGGCCGCCCTGGTCCACCAGCAGGGCTGCGACACTGTGCAGGGCTCCGTCGAGCAGGGCCGGATGCAAGGTGTAGTCGCCAAATCCGTCCAGCAGCGCGGCCGGCAAGGCAAGGCGCAGCAAAGCATAGCCTTCACCGATATGGACTTCCTGGATCACGTGGAACGAGTCGCCGTACACCAGGCCGCCGCGCGCCATCTGCTCGTAGAACTGGGCGCCGCCGTAGTGCACCGTGCAAGCGCTCTCCAGTTCGTCCAGGGCGATTGGGGCGCTGCCCGCCGCGGCCGGGGTGGTGGCCCCCTCCAGCAGAAGGCGCCCTTCCGCGTGCACGATGCGTTCGTGGTCCGCGCCCATGGAAGTAACGGCAAACTCGACGCCGTCGGAGACCGGCGTGAGCATGGTGCGCAGCGTCTGCGATCCGTCGGCAAAACTGAGCGGCCGAATCCACACAATGTCCCGCAAGGCCACGACTGGCCGTTCTGCCGCCAGTGTGCCGCAGGCCACCGCGATCTCCATGCAGGCCGCCCCGGGCAGCACCGGCGCGCCATCCACGGCGTGATCAACGGCGTAAAACGCGGTATCGGGCAGCAGGGAGCTGAAGCTCACCTGCGTGAGCGTGGACGCATTGTGCGACACCATGGGGTGCAGCCCGCTGCTGGCAATGGCAGGCACCGGCGCGGGCACGGGCGCGGGCGCGGCGGCGGCTGCCCCCTCGGCCGCGAACCAGCAGCGCTGCTGCTCGAACGGATAGGTCGGCAGGCTCACGCGCAGCGGTGGCCTGGCGCCATACAGCGGCGCCCACTGCACGGCAGCACCTTCCACCCATGCCCTGGCCAGCGCATGCAGCTGTGAAGCCGCGGCGCCATGGGCGGCCACGGGCGGCTGCTTGGCGCGCGCCCTGCCTTTCTCCGCGCGGGCGTGATGGACACCATCGGCGTGCCCGTCGCGCTGCCAGGCCAGCAGGCGGGCGCGCAGCTCCGCGTGGCTGGACGCCACCACTGCCAGCCGCTCTTGCATGGCCTCGCGCCCCGTTTGCAAGGTGTGGCAGATGGCTGCCAGGTCGGTCTGTGGATGCCGTTCCAGGTAGTCCAGGAACAGGCCGGCGTACGTGGACAAGGTGCCGGTACTGCGCGCCGACAGGGTGAACACGACCGGGCCATCGTCGGCCGCCGGACAGGCTGGCTGCAGGTACTGTTCCAGCACCAGGCAGGCATTGACCCCACCCGCGCCAAAGGAATTGACCAGGGCACGGCGCGGCCGCGCTGGTTCGCTGTGCCACCCGGCCAGGGTGCGCTGCAGGTAGAACGGGGAATCGTCCCATTCAATGTTGGGATTGCGCTCGTCGGCGTGCAGGCTTGGCGCCAGCTGGCCGTGCTGCATCTGGAGCAGCACCTTGGTCAGACCGGCGATCCCGGCCGCCGACTCCGCGTGACCGATATTGGCCTTGACGGAACCGAGCGGGCACGATTGCGGCCGCACGGCGTCGCTCCGGAATGCCTTGGTCAGCGCCGCCACCTCGATGCCATCGCCCAGTGGCGTGCCGGTACCGTGGCCTTCGACATAGCCGACGGACGCCGGATCGACCCCGGCCTGTGCCAGGGTGTGCTCAATCAGGCTGGCCTGGGCATTCGGACTTGGCGCCGAATACCCATTCGAGCGCCCGCTATGCGCACTGGCGCTGGCGCGGATAACGGCGTAGATCCGGTCGCCGTCCGCAATGGCACGGCTAACTGGCTTGAGAATCACACTGCCCACGCCCTCGCCCGGTACGAAGCCGTCGCCGCCGGCGCCGTAGCTGCGGTTGACGCCATCGCCCGAGACCATGCGCCGGCCACATAGCGACTGGTACTTGGAAGGATGCAGGTACAGATTGACGCCGCCTGCCACTGCCACCTCGCATTCGCCGCTGCGCAGGCTGTTGCAGGCAAGGTGAATGGCCACCAGGGATGAGGAACAGGCAGTATCGACCGGCATGCTCGGGCCTTCAAAATCGAACACGTATGAGGTGCGGTTGGCGATGGACCACGGCAAGGCACTCGGCGTGACCACGCCCTCCGGCGCCGGGCCGGACAGATTGAGGTTGTAGGTATTGGTGGTCACACCCACATACACGCCCACGGCCGCACCCTTGCCGCGCGGGTGGCGCGCGCGCAGGGCTTCGCGGCTGTAGCCAGCATCTTCCAGCGCCGACCAGACCGACTGCAGGAACAGACGCTCCTGTGGATCGGTGGAGCGCGCTTCGTCCAGCGTCATGTTGAAAAGGGCCGGATCGAACCTGTCGGCATGGTCGACAAAGCCGCCCCACTTGCAGTAGATCTTGCCGGCAGCCGCAGCCTGCGAATCGGCGTCGTAGTGGGCAGCGTAATCCCAGCGCTCGGCCGGGACCAGCTCCACCAGATCGTTTCCTTGCTTGAGATTGTTCCAGTACGCTTCCAGGTCCGGCGAACCAGGGTAGCGGCCGTGGATGCCGATGATCGCAATCGGCTCCAGCTCGCCCGCCGCAGTTTGGACTGGCCGCGCCTCCTTTGGCACCGGCGCGGCCACGGCGGGAACCGGACCAGCATCCTGCGCGCCGAACATGCGCGTGACAGCGGCGCCGGCGGCGCCAACCAGGTAACTGGCCAGCTCCGCGATCGTTTCACGCTCGAACAAGAGTGTCTTGGGCAGTGCGCCAAAGTGCTCTTCCAGGCGCGCGTGCACCCGCGCCACCATGACCGAATCGAAGCCATAGGCTTCGAAGCGTTCGCCTGTATCGACGTGGGCTGGATCGAGCTTGATTTCCTCTCCCACCAGCGCCTGCAGGAAGCGTTCGGTGTGGCCCAGCAGGGAACCGGCGCCGGGACCGTCGCCGGTTGTTGAAGGCGCCGGCGAAGCTGAGGCGGCCCGCCGTACATGCGCGTCGATACGCGCAGCGTCGCCATAAACTGCCATGGCCTGGTCCACGCCAGATGCGAGCAGCGCTTCGAAGCACTGCAGGCCAAGGGCCGTCGGCAACGCGCGCAGGCCCGTTTCCTGGGCAATCAAGGACTCGGTGGCAGGGTCAATCCGCATGCCGCCTTCCATCCACAGCGGCCAGTTGATTGACAGGGTTTGCCCGGAACGCTGCCCCTGCCGGCGCCAGACTTCGCGCAGCTGTGCAAAGCTGTCCATGAAGTGGTTGCCGTAGGCGTAGTCGCACTGGCCGGGATTGCCCGTTTGCGCCGCCACCGACGAGAACAGCACGAACCAGTCCAGGGCATCCTCGCGCGTAGCCAGGTCCAGCTGAATGGTGCCGTCAATCTTGGGCGCCAGCACCTGGGCCATGTCTTGCGCGTTCTTCTTGAGCACAAAGGCATCGCGCGTGACGCCGGCCGCGTGGATGACGCCATCGATGGCGCCAAAGTGTTCCCGCGCCTGCCGCACCAGCGAGTCCACATCGGCGGCGCGCGATACGTCGGCGCGAATGTAGCGCACCTGCGCGCCGTGCGCGCACAGGCCGGCCATGGCCTGCTGCTGCGCCGGCCCCGCTTCGCCGCGCCCCGACAGGATCAGGCGCGCCTTGAACTGGCTGGCCAGGTAGCTGGCAAATACCAGGCCCAGTCCTCCCAGACCGCCAGTGATCAGGTACACCCCGCCCTGGCGCACCGGCAACGCCTCGCTTGCCGCGGGCGTGAACGGCAGCAGCGAGCGCACCAGGCGCTCGGTTCCTTTTTCGTTGTGCGTCATGCGCACTGCCCCTGGCGTCGCATGCAGTTCTGCCAGCAGGGCACCGGCCAGCGCTGTCCACGCAGGCTGCTGATCCTCGCTGTGCACTTGCAGCTCCAGCGTGGTACCGGAAAAACGGGGATTTTCAGCGGCGAGCGAACGGAAAAAGCCACCCAGCGCGCTGCCATATGGCGCTGGCGCTGCCGCCGAGGATACCGAAACCGACAGCATGCGCAAGTCTGAAGCAATCCGCTGGACTTGCCACACTTTACAAAGACGCATCAAGGCATACACGCCACCTTGCATCCTGGCGTCGCCAAGCGGACGTGCATGATCACTCCAGCAGGCGTTTTCATGAATGACCGCCGCCGGCAGCCGTCCCTGCGTCCGCAGCGCATCAAGCAGCTGGCCGAAATGCGCCTCGCTGGATGGATTGAGCACAAAGGAACCGGCACCATCTTCGCTGAACCCATCGCCCCATGATGCGTGCACCAGCGCCGCACCGGTATGGCGCAGGGAATCGGCCAGCCCACCGGAGACACCGAGCAGCAGGATTGGGCCGGCAGGCAGCTCATGCGCTTTAACTTGCTCCGGCGTCCACTGCGGGCGGTAGAACAGCAGGCTGTCTGACTGCGTGCCCCCCGCAGGCTTGGCCTGCACAATGGCGGCACCGCTGCCTGGCGTCACCCAGTAGCGCTCGCGCGCGAACGGATAGGTAGGCAGCGCAACACGCCGTGGCGAGGCATGGCGCGGCAGCTGGCGCCAGTCGATGTCCGCTCCCAGTGCCCATAGCTGCGCCAGCCGCGCAAGGTCGCGCTGTGCCAGCAGCTGGGCTGCAAAGCTTTCGCCGGCGCCCGAGAGCAGGTCGCCGACCTGGTCGCGCAGGCCACGCGCATCGCCCTGCACCACGCCGTCCGGCAGCGGCAGCTGCTTGCCACCTGTCTTTTCAGGCAGGGCAAGCCACTGTGCAAGGCGCTCTGCCAGCTCGGCGAAATCATTGGCCACGATGGCCAGGCGTGTGTTGAGAGCCACGCGTCCCACCTGCATCGTGTAGGCGACATCGGCCAGGCTGGCTGCGGCCGGGGTGGCCACCCAGCGGGCCAGCGCCGCCGCATAGCGGCGCAGGCCCGCGGCGTCCCGCGCAGAGATGATCACCAGCTGAGGCGCCGCCATTGGCGCCGGTGTACTGTGCTGCACCACTTGGTCCAGCACGATATGGGCGTTCGATCCACCGGCACCAAAGGAGCTGACGCATGCGCGCCGCACGTGCTGATCACGCGGCGTCCAGTCGGCCAGCTGCTTTTGCACCGCAAACGGCGAGGCAGCAAAATCAATGTAGGGGTTTTCCACCTGCGCGTGCAGGGAGGGCACCAGCTGGCCATGCTGCATCTGCAGCAGCACCTTGCTTACTGCTGCAACGCCTGCCGCAGCTTCCAGGTGGCCGATGTTGGATTTCACCGAGCCGATCGGGCAGGACTGCGGTGCGCAGCCGGCGTCGGCAAACGCTGCCAGCAGCCCCTTCATTTCAATCGGATCACCCAGTGCCGTGCCGGTGCCGTGCGCTTCCACGTAGTTGACGCTGGACGGCGCCACGGCGCCGCGTGCCAGCACCTCGCGGATCAACTGGCCCTGCGCGGAAGGATTGGGAACGCTGTAGCCATTGGTCTTGCCGCCGTGGTTGACGCCACTGGCGCGGATCACGGCATATACATGATCGCCGTCGCGCAGTGCATGATCCAGGCGCTTGAGCACCAGTGCACCCACGCCTTCACCCGGCACGTAGCCGTCACCGCCCGCGCCGAAGCTGCGGCAGCGGCCATCGCTGGCCAGGAATTTACCTTCACTCAGGCCCAGGTATTTCTGCGGGTGGATCGACACGTTCACGCCGCCGGCAATGGCGGCATCGCTGTCACCGCTGCGGATCGACTCGCACGCCAGATGGATAGCCGTCAGGGACGAGGAGCACATGGTATCGAGCGCCATGCTCGGGCCATGCCAGTCGAACACGTAGGAGACACGGTTGGCGATCGACGCGTGCGATGACCCGGCCACGCCGGTGCCGCCACGGTGCGCCGCATCGAGCCCCACCAGATCATACTGGGCCCACATCACGCCCACGAATACGCCCATGCGGCTGCCGGCCAGGTGCTGCCTGCTGTACCCGGCATCCTCAATCGCCTTCCAGGTGGTCTGCAGGAACAGGCGCTCCTGCGGATCGATGCGCTCTGCCTCCATTGGCGAAATGCCGAAGAACAGCGGGTCGAAGCAGTCCACATCGCTGATGAAGCCACCCCACTTGGCATAGCTCTTGCCCGCCTGGCTGCGGTCTGCGTCATAGAAGCCATCGAGCTCCCACCGCTCGGCCGGAATCTCGGTGATGCAATCCTTGCCCTGACTGAGGTTTTCCCAATACGCAGCCAGGTCGGCCGCCTGCGGATACTGGCCGCTGACGCCGACGATGGCAACTTCCACCCGTCCCGGGCCGACTTCTGGATCGGCAGCGGCGAACCGGCGCCGCGTACGGGCCGCCGGCGCCGGCTCAGGCGGTGCCGCCATCGCAGGCGCAGCCGCCGGGGCCTGGCCGGCGTGGAACAGCCGGCCCAGTGTGGCCGCATGGTCAAGCACGAAGTAGCGGGCCAGCGCTTCCAGGCTCTGGTATTCAAACAGCAGTGTCTTGGACAGCGGGCCGAAGGTCTGCTCCAGCACCCGCACCAGGTCCATCGACATGACCGAGTCGATGCCGTAGGTTTCCAGCGGTGCGCGCACGTCGATGCGGCTGGCGGGCATCTGCAGGATACCTGCCAATGCCTTGCGCAGGAATTCCTGCGCCGGCGCCTCCAGCGCTGCGGCTTGCGGCGCCGGCAGCGAGGCCGCCGCGGCGGGAGGCTCGGAGCGCGGGCCCTGTCCCAGGTAGCGGCGCAATTTGGCCGGTTCACCCTGCACCAGCAATACCTGGGCTGCGCCCTGCGCCAGTGCGCCGTACAGCGCCTGCAGGCCCGCGGCGGTGGACAGCGGCTGCATGCCAAGTGTGCGCAGGCGCGAAAGGCTGCCGTCGTCAACCGCCATGCCGCCCTGCTCCCACAGCGGCCAGTTGATAGCCACCGTGCGTCCCTGCCGCTCGCCGCGCGCCACCAGATCGTTGCGGTGCGCTGCAAACTGGTCCATGAAACCGTTGGCTGTAGCGTAATCAGCCTGGCCAGCATTGCCAAGCGCGGAAGCCAGTGATGAGAACAGCACCATGAAGTCGAGCGCCAGGTGTGCGCTGGCCGCGTCCAGGTTGACCGTGCCACTGACCTTGGGACCGAGCACGCGGTCAAATTCAGCCGCCGTCTTTTTAAGGATCAAGCTGTCCGACACCTGGCCCGCGCTGTGGATGATGCCGGCCAGCGGACCACGCTCGCGCACGATGCCGTCAACCAGCGCCGCAACGGCGCCTGCGTCCTCCAGGTCCAGCTGGCGGTAATGGGCGCGGACTCCAAGCTGGTCCAGCTGCTTCCGGCGTGTCGCATCCAGGGCGCCGCGCCCGGTCAGCACGACCTGCGCGCCCGCCGACCGGCCAAGGATTTCCCGGGCAAACAACTGGCCCAGGCCACCCAGGCCGCCGGTGACAAGGTAGACACCGTCGTCGCGCAAGGCCACCGGCCAGGCTGCGCCTTTCCAAGGCTGCTCCTGCCAGGCGCACACTTCACGGCGCCCGCCGTGGTAGCGCACCATGACGTCGGCGCCCTCATTGGCCAGCAATGCGGCCAGCGTATCGGCGCCAATGCCGGCTTCGACCAGCACCACCTGGCCGAGCAGCAGGGGATTTTCCTGGCTGGCCGTGCGCAGCAGGCCGGCCAGGCCAGCCAGCAGTGCGCCGCCGGCGTCCGGCACGACCACTTGCACCAGCGTGGGGCCGGCAAGCCTCGACTGAAGCAAGGCCTGGATCTGCTCAAAACAGGCCGTTGCCAGCGCCGCGAAACGAGCAGCCGTGCCATCTGCCTTGCTGTGCATATGCTGGCAGCGGCTCGTTGGCAGCAAGGCTTCCAGGGCGAGGACATCGACCTGCGGCAGCTCCAGCAGCCACACATGGCGCGGCCCGGCGGCCGGTGCCGGAGCTGCTGCCGCTTCCCACACAGGCACGGCCCACAGCAGGCCGGAAACCTCCGAATCCACCGCCCGCACACTGAAGCCGCGCAGCTGCACGCGGACGTCGCCCTGTTCATCGCACAAGTCGATGTCCAGCTTGCGCAGCGATGCAAGCGAGCCTTCGCTTTCACGCACCCATGCCCGCATGTTCGCGATGCAGGGCCCGTACACGCACACTGTCTCCACGGCATAGGGGAGCATCAGCGGCGCATCGACCTGTTCGCTCAGCAGGCCCATACAGGCTTGCAGGGCAGCGTCCACCAGGCTTGGATGGAGCACGTAGGCAGCGCTATCGGCTTCCAGCGCCGCTGGCAGCTGCAGGCTGGCCAGCAGCTGGCCGCTGCCCAGCGTCAGCGCCCGCACGGCGCGGTGCCCGGCGCCGTATTCCAGGCCCCTGGCGGCAAGTTGTGCGTACAGCGCTTCCGCTTCCACCACGCCACCCTGCATCTGCAATTCCAGTTCGGCCAGTGCCAGCGCGGCAGGCACCATCGCCGCCACATGGCACGCGCGGCCATGGCAATGCACGTGCTCATGGCCTGCGTCATCGCGGCTATAGACCTCGAACTCCACTTCGCCGCCTTCGCCAGCCTGCAGGCCTATGTCGATGCGGGTGCGTCCTGCCACAGTCAGCGGGCGGGCCCACACCACCTGGCGCAGCTCCATCGCCCCCTGCTGCCGCGGCAGCGCCAGGGCAGTGGCCGCGCGCGCCATCTCCAGGTACGCAACCGCCGGCAGCACGGCGCGCGTGGCCTGGCCGCCAAAGCGCACCTGATGGTCAGCCAAAAAGAATTCACTGCCTTCAAACCAGCTTGCATAGCCCTGCTCATGCAGGTCGGAAGTATTGGCGTGGACCAGTGGATGCAGCGCGGCGCCGGTGCCTGCGGCAGCTGGCGCCGTCTCGATCCAGTAGCGCTCCTGGGCAAATGGATAGGCCGGCAGGCTTACGCGGCGCGGGAGCGCGCCTGCATAGAGCTTGCTCCAGTCCAGGTCCAGCCCACCGGTCCACAGTTCGACCAGCTTGCCCAGCTTGCGGCGTGCGATCCATTTGTCGATCGCCTCCTTCATGTCTTCGTCCTGGCTGATCAGGCCCATGCCGTCGCGGCTGCGCCTTGCCTGGCCGGTGTGCAAGCCTTCAACCTCGTGCCTGCCGGCGACGAATGCCGCCAGCCGCTGGCACAGCTGGCCAGCGTCGGCGGCAAGGATGCCAAGCCGCTCATCCATCGCCTCACGCCCCAGCTGCAGCGTGGCTGCCACCGCCGCCAGGTCCAGCGTTTCGCCCTGCGCCTGCACATGGTCCAGCAGGTCCTGCGCCTTCTGGCGCAGCTGCGCAGCGGTACGCGCGGACAGCACAAAAACCGTTTGGGCATCGGAGGCCGGCACCGCCGGTGTGCGCTGCCGGTACTCCTGCACGATCACGTGTGCGTTCGAGCCGCCCGCGCCAAATGACGACAGGCCGGCTATGCGGTCGATCTCACGCCCGTCCACTACGGGACGTTCCCACGCCGTCAGGCTGCGGTTGACCACAAAGGGCGTCTGCTCGAAATCGATATGCGGATTGAGGGTGTCGGCATGCAGCGACGCGGCGATTTCGCCGTGGCGCATCTGCAGCAGCACCTTCATGAGGCCTGCGATCCCGGCGGCCGACTCGCAATGGCCGATGTTGGACTTGGCCGAGCCTATGCGGCAAAAGCCGGTGTCCTGCGTATGCTGGCCAAACGCCCTGGCCAGGGCCGCGATTTCAATCGGGTCGCCCAGTTTGGTGCCGGTGCCATGCGCCTCCACATAGCTGATGTGGCGCGCATCGATCCCGGCGTCGGCCAGCGTGCGCGCGATTGCGCTGCTCTGGGCCAGCGGATTGGGCACCGTGTAGCCATTGGTCTTGCCGCCGTGATTGAGGCCGCTGCCGCGAATCACGCCGTAGATCGTATCGCCATCGCGCTCGGCCTCGGACAGGCGCTTGAGTATCACGACGCCGACGCCCTCACCGGGGATGTAGCCATCGCCACCTTCGCCAAAGCTCTGGCAATGGCCGTCGCTGGAGATAAACTGGCCCGCCGACAGTGTCAGGTACTTGTGCGGGTGGATGGTCACATTGACGCCACCGGCAATGGCCATGTCGGTCCGGCCCAGTTTCAGGTCCTGGCACGCAAGATGGATGGCCGTCAGCGAGGAAGAACACATGGTATCGAGCGTCATGCTCGGGCCATGCAGGTTCAGGGCGTAGGATACGCGGTTCGCGATGCTGGCCGTGCTGCCGCCCACCGGCGTGCCCTGCCCCTGCGCCCCGAACAGCTGGTACTGGCTGTACATGACACCTGCATACACGCCGACCTGGCCGGCCAAATCGCCTTCTCGCGGCAGCTGCAGGCTGGCCCGCGTGTAGCCGGCGTCTTCCATCGCCATCCAGGCGTGCTGCAGGAACAGGCGCTCCTGGGGATCGATGTAGCGCGCCTCGCGCGGGGAGATGTTGAAGAATAAGGGGTCGAACTGGTCCACCCCTTCGATGAAGCCACCCCATTTGCTGTAGTGGCGCCCCGGCTCGGTGCGGTCGGCGCTGAAATACTCGCGCCAGTTCCAGCGTTCGGGCGGCACCTCGGTCACGCAATCGAGGCCGTCGCGCAGGTTGCGCCAGAAGGCGTCGAGGTCGCGCGCTTGGGGATAGCGCCCGCTCATGCCAATGATGGCCACCGCTTCATCAGTCCTGGCCGCGGCAACACGCGCCTGGCTGTTGCTGCGGCCGGACTTCCTGCGCCCGCTGGCAGGGGAACGTGCCGCCGGCGCGGGCGCTGCCGGCAACGATACAGGCTGTGCGAACAGGGTGGCCAGGCGCGCGCCGTGCGCGCCGATGAAAAAGCGCGCCAGCCCGGCCAGGGTCTGGTGCTCGAACAGCAGCGTCTTGGACAGTGCGCCGAAGGTTTTCTCCAGTTCCCGCACGAGACTCATGGACATGACGGAATCGATGCCGTATGTCTCAAGTGGCGCATGGACGTCGATCCGCCCGGACGAGAGCTGCAAAATGGCGGCCAGCTGCCTGCGCAGGTAATCCTGGGTCCGTTCTTCGAGAGCAGCGCCGGACATGGCTGGCGCCGCCAACGCGCTTGCCACCGGCGGCTCCGCCGGGGCAGCAAGCATGGAGCGGAGCTTGACCAGCTCGCCCTGAACGACCAGCACCTGGCTTGCGCCAAGCGCGAGGGCGCCGTGCAAGGCTAGCAGGCCCACCCGCGATTGCAGCGGGACCATGCCGCCGGCGCGCAGCAGTGCGACGCTGCCCGGGTCCAGCCGCATGCCGCCCTGCTCCCACAGCGGCCAGTTGATGGCAACCGTGCGCCCCTGGCGTTCACCGCGCGCCACCATGGCATTGCGGTGCGCCGCATACTGGTCCATGAAGCCATTGGCGCTGGCATAGTCGGCCTGGCCGGCATTGCCAAGCGCAGAGGCCAGTGATGAAAACAGGACCATGAAGTCCAGCGCCAGGTCGGCGCTTGCCGCATCCAGGTTGACAGTACCTGCCACCTTGGGCCCAAGCACGGCATCGAATTGGGCGGCGGTCTTGTTGAGGATGAAGCTGTCGGCTACCTGCCCTGCACTGTGGAGGATGCCGGCCAGCGGGCCCAGCTCGCGCCCAATGGCGGCGATGAGCGCCGCGACCGCGCCCGCATCTTCCACATCCAGCTGGCGGTAATGCGCCCTGCCTGCGCCGCCCAGCTCATCGAGCTGAGACTGGCGCCCATCGGGCGCGCCGCGCCCGGTGAGCACCACCTGGGCGCGCGCCGTGCTGGCGAGGATATCGCGCGCAAACAGCTGCCCCAGCCCACCGAGACCACCAGTGACGAGGTATATGCCATCCTCGCGAAACCCGACCGGCCACGGCGCATCCCGCCCTGGCTGCTCCTGCCAGGTGCGCACTTCGCGCCGTCCACCCTGGTAGCGCACCAGTGGCTCGCTGCCGCTACTGCGCAGCAGCTGCGCCAGCGCGGCTGCGTCCATTCCCGGCTCCACCAGCACGAGCTGGCCGAGCACGTGCGGATTTTCCTGGCTGGCCGTGCGCAGCAGACCCGAAAGGCCTGCCAGCAGCGCGCCGTCCGCGTCCGGCACGACCACCTGCACCAGGGTCGATGCGTGAACGCCGCCGTGCAGCAAGCCTTGCAGCTGTGCGAAACAGGCCATGGCCAGTTCGCGGTAGCGCCCCGCTGCATCCCCGGCAGCGCTGTGCAAGTGAGTGCACCGGGTCGATGGCAGCCCCATTTCCATCACGCTCGCGTCAAGCTGTGGCATCTGCAGCAGCCAGACCTGACGCTGTTGCACGCCCGGCGCGGCGGCCGGCCGCGCAGTTTCCCAGGCCGGCACTGCCCACAACAGCGAAGGCGCCCCGGTTTCTACCGCGCGTACGCTGAAGCCGCGCAGTTCCACGCTGACCTGGCCGCTCTCGTCGCACAGGTCGATATCGAGCTTGCGCATGGCAGCGCCGGATCCTGCACTCTCGCGTACCCAGGCCAGCATGCGCTCCGAGCACGCCGCTACCACGCGTACCGATGCAAGGGCGTATGGCAGCATCAGCGGCGCACCATCCTGCTCAGACAGCAAACCCATGCACGCCTGAAGCGCGGCATCGAGCATGCTCGGATGCAGGACATAGGCAGACGCTGCACCCTGCAGTTCACGCGGCAGCTGAAGCCGTGCCAGCAGCTCGCCCTGGCCGCGCGCCAGCGAAGTTACTGCCTGGTGCGCCGAGCCGTATTCCAGTCCCATCGCACGCAGCCGGGCATACAGTGCATCAGCCGGTACCGCGTCGCCCTGCATCCGCAATTGCAGCGCCGGCAGGTCCAGTGCATGCAGACCGGCCTCCACATAAGCCGCCTGACCCTGGCAGTGGACCCGTTCATCACCGTCCTGCCCCTCGCTGAAAATCTCGAAGTCAATCTCGCCCGGCGCGCCCGCCTGCAGCGCAATACTGACCTTGGTGGGACCATCGACCAGCACCGGCTGGGCCCATACGGTCTGCCGCAGTTCCAGGCACATTCCCGGCACAGCCGGCACCGCCAGGCGCACTGCCTCGCGCGCCATTTCGAGGTAAGCGACGGCGGGAAGGACCTTGCGGCTGCCGGCGCCGTCGATCCTCACCTGGTGGTGAGCCAGGAACGGCTCCTGTCCGTCAAACCAGCTGCTGTAGCTTTGCTCGAGCATGTCCGAAGTATTGGCATGCAGGAGGGGATGCAGGACTGCGGTGGCCTTGCGCTCACCCAGCAGCGACAAGTCGATCCAGTGGCGTTCACGCGCGAACGGATAGCTCGGCAGGCTCACGCGGCGCGGGGCAGTGCCGCTGTAAAGGCGCGACCAGTCCAGGTCCAGCCCCTTGCTCCACAATTCCAGCAGCTTGCCCAGCTTGCGGCGCGCAATCCACTTGTCGATCGCCTCTGCCATATCATCGTCCTGGCCAATCTGGCCAAGGCCCTCGCCGTTGCGCCTGACCTGGCCGCGGTACATCTCGCCCTGCTCCTGACGACCCTGCACGAAAGCGGCCAGCTGGGCGCGCAGTTGCGCCGCGCTGTCCACCACCATGGCGAGCCGTTCATCCATGGCCTCGCGCCCCACCTGCAGGGTGTAAGCGACGGCGGCAAGGTCGAGCGCGTCGCCTTCCTGCTCGACATGGTGCAGCAAATCGCGCGCCCGCTGGACCAGCTGTTCCCCGGTCCTGGCCGACAGCACGATCGCCTGCGCGCCGCCTTGTTCCGCAGCGTGGGCCGGGCGGCGATATTCCTGCACGATCATGTGGGCATTGGAGCCCCCGGCGCCGAATGACGACAGGCCGGCAATGCGGTCGATCTCACGCCCGTCCACCACGGGACGCTCCCACGCCATCAGGCTGCGGTTGACGACAAATGGGGTCTTGTCGAAATCAATGTGCGGATTGAGGGTGTCGGCATGCAGCGACGCGGCGATTTCGCCGTGGCGCATCTGCAGCAGCACCTTCATGAGGCCCGCAATGCCGGCGGCCGACTCGCAATGGCCGATGTTGGACTTGGCCGAGCCTATGCGGCAAAAGCCCTTTTCCTGCGTGTGCTGGCCAAAGGCCCGGGTCAGCGCCGCAATTTCAATCGGGTCGCCCAGCTTGGTACCAGTGCCATGTGCCTCCACATAGCTGACGTGGCGCGCGTCGATGTTCGCGTCTGCCAGCGTGCGCGCGATTGCGCTGCCCTGGGCCTGCGGATTGGGCACCGTGTAGCCATTGGTCTTGCCGCCGTGATTGAGGCTGCTGCCACGGATCACACCATGGATCGTGTCACCGTCACGCTCGGCCTCGGACAGGCGTTTGAGCACCACAATGCCCACGCCTTCGCCAGGGATGTAACCGTCGCCGCCTTCGCCAAAGCTCTGGCAGTGGCCATCGCTGGAGATGAACTGGCCGGCCGAGAGCATCAGGTACTTTTGCGGATGGATCGTCACGTTCACGCCGCCCGCAATGGCCATGTCGGTACGCCCGAGCTTGAGGTCCTGGCAGGCCAGGTGGATGGCGGTCAGCGAGGACGAGCACATGGTATCGAGCGTCATGCTCGGCCCGTGCAGGTTCAGGGCATACGAAACGCGGTTGGCGATGCTGGCGTAGCTGTTCGCAATCGGCATGGTGGTACCCGCGGCGGCGGCCTGCGCGCCAAAGAGCTGGTACTCGCCATACATCACGCCCGCATAGACACCGACCTGGCCCGCCAGGTCACCCTCGCGCGCCAGCTGCAGGCCGGCCCGCGTGTAGCCCGCGTCTTCCATCGCCATCCAGGCGTGCTGCAGGAACAGGCGCTCCTGCGGATCGATGTAGCGCGCCTCGCGCGGGGAGATATTGAAGAACAGGGGATCGAATTCGTCCACGCCTTCGATGAAGCCGCCCCACTTGCTGTAGTGGCGGTGCTGCTCGCTGCGGTCGGTGCTGTAATGCTCGCGCCAGTCCCAGCGCTCGGGCGGCACTTCGGTCACGCAATCGAGGCCGTCGCGCAGATTGCGCCAGAAAGCGTCCAGGTCGCGCGCCTGCGGATAGCGCCCGCTCATGCCGATGATGGCAATCGGCTCGTTGTGCTCATTGCGCTCGTTGTGCGCGATGCGCGCAGCACTGGCATGCGGCTGTGGCAGGCGGCCGCGCCTGTGGCGCCCGCGCGGGCTGGCGGCAGGCGGCGCAGCAACGGTGGCCACCGGCGCCTGGTCCGGCTGGGCAAACAGGGTGGCCAGCGTGGCGCCGTGCTCGTCGACGAAGTAGCGCGCCAGTGCGGCCAGCGTCTGGTATTCGAACATGAGCGTCTTCGACAGCGCGCCGAAGGTTTTCTCCAGCTCGCGGGTGAGCTTCATGGCCAGGATGGAATCCATGCCATAGGTCTCCAGCGCGGCCTGGGCGTCGATCCGCCCAAGGGGAATCTGGAGCAGATCTGACAGCTGGCGGCGCAGGTATTGACGGGTCGGTTCCTCCAGCGTGCCCGGTGCTGCCACGGCTGCGCTCTGCACCGGGGGCCGTGCTGGCGGCGCCGCCAGCGGCTGGCCTGCCAGCACGCGCCTGACCGGTTCGGCCGCCCCCTGCATCAGCAGTACCTGGGCCTGACCCAGCGCCACCGCGCGCTGCAAGGCCTCGATTCCCACTTCTTCCGGCAGTGCCTCCATGCCCAGGCTGCGCAGCGCGGCGCCCGTTGCGGCGTCCATCTGCATGCCGCCGGCGGCCCACAGTGGCCAGTTGATCGCCACCGTCAGTCCCTGCCGCTGGCCCTGGGCAGCGAGGGCATTGCGGTAGCCTGCATACTGATCCATGAAGCCATTGGCGCTCGCATAGTCGGCCTGGCCGGCATTGCCCAACGCCGACGCCAGCGACGAAAACAGGATCATGAAGTCGAGCGGGAGACCCCGGCTGGCCAGGTCCAGGTTGACCGTGCCGGCCACTTTGGGACCGAGCACGGCGCGCATGGCTGCAGCGTCCTTGTTGATGATGAAACTGTCGGCTAGCTGGCCGGCGCTGTGAATGATGCCGTCCAGCCGGCCGAGCGAGGCGCTGACTTCCGCTACCACGGCAGCTGCCTGCTGCGCGTCTTCCAGGTCCAGCTGGCGGTAATGGACACGGCCACTGGCGCCAAGGGCGGCGATATGCTGCTCGCGCACCGCATCGAGCGCTGCGCGCCCGGTCAGCACCACCTGCGCCGCAGCGGTGCGGCCCACGATATCAAGCGCGAACAGGCGCCCCAGGCCACCGAGGCCGCCTGTAATCAGGTACACGCCGTCGGCGCGGTAGGCCAGCGGTGCCGCGCCGCCTTGCCAGTCGTGCTGCTGCCAGCGCTGTACTTCGCGCAGCCCGGCGCGGTGGCGCACCAGTGCTTCGGTACCCTGCTCGCCTTGCAGCAGTTGCGACAGCCCGGCCGTGTCCAGACCGGGCGGCACCAGCACCAGCTGGCCGATCAGCTGGGGATGCTCCTGGCTTGCCGTGCGCAGCAGGCCTGCCAGACCGGCGGCCAGCGCCTGCTCACCGTCATCCTCCACCACAATCTGTACCAGCGCCGGGCCGGCCAGCTTGCTGGTCAGGAGCGTGCGCAATTGGTCAAGGCAGCCTGTCGCTTGTTGGGTGTAACGCGTGGCGCAATCATCTGCGTCACCTGGCAGGCGCAGGCCGGTGGCATTCATGGCCATGCCAATGCGGTCCGCGTCGATCTGCTGCATGCCGCACAGCCAGATATGGCGCTGTTGCGGCGCAGGTCCAGCCTGTACTGCCTGCACCGACCATTGCGGTGAGGCCCACGCAGTGACGGGACCGGCAGGAACGCTGGCATCGACCGGGCGCGCACTGAAGGCACGCATGCGCACGCACACCCTTCCCTGCTCATCGCACAGGTCAATATCAAGCTTGCGCAGTGCGGCCGTGGAATCGGGCGCGTGCCGCACCCAGGCCAGCATGCTGCGCGTGCATGGCTGCAGCACCTGCACTGCCTCCACCGCGTACGGCAGCAGCAGCTGGGCGCCGCTATCCTCCGGCGCCATGAGCCCGATGCAAGCCTGCAGCGCGCCGTCCATCAGGCTCGGATGCAGGCCATATGCCTGCCACTGCGTGGCGGCCGCATCCGGCACCGCCAGGCGCGCCAGCGCCTGGCCTTCGCCGCGCGCCAGGCTATCCAGCGCGCGGTGGGCCGGACCGTACTCCAGACCCATCTGCCACAGCTGGCTGTACAGCGCTTCCCCGGCAAGCGTCCCGCCACCCAGCTGCGCTTCAAGACTGGCCAGATCAAGGCCGGCGGCCGACCCCGTCACGTACTTGCCCCGTCCCTGGCAGTGCACGCGCTCTTCGCCATCGTCTGCCTGGCTGTAGACTTCAAAACCGACTTCGTCATCTTCGCCTGCCTGCAGGGCGATGCTGACCTTGGTCCGCGCGTCCACCACCACTGGCTCGGCCCATGCCACCTGGCGCAGTTCCAGCCAGCTGCCAGCCGGTGCCGGCAGCGCCTGGCCGATCGCGGCACGCGCCATTTCCAGGTACGCCACGGCCGGCAGCACGCGGCTGCTGCCATCGCCGCCCAGGCGCACCCGATGGTCCTCCAGGAAGAACTCGTGACCGTCGAACCAGCAGCTGAAGCTTTGTTCGGACAGATCGGACGTATTGGCGTGGAGCAGCGGGTGCAACCAGGCCGACTGACCAGCACCCGCGCCGCGGGCAAACTGCTCCAGCAGGGAGCGCGCACTTTCCTTAGGCAGACGTTTGCTTTTCAGTTCGGAAACAATGTACTTGATGAAGTCAGCCATACCCGATTCAACCTCTTATCCTAGTTTTACTGCTGCGTCGATGGAAACTTCCTCGTTCGCGATCTGGTCGATCAGCGATCCGTAGAACTCGGTATCAAAATCCATGTCCTCCTGCTCTGCCCTGGCGCCGTCCATACTGGACGCGGTTTTGGCCGCCGCGCCGTCATGCAAATGGCGGCAGATGAAGCCGCGCATCTGCACGCACACGCTGCCGTCAGCGCCGCACAAGTCAATGTCGACATGGGTCGCCGCTGCGCGCGCGTCGCTGCCGGGGGCGCGCCGCACCCATGCGCTCATTGGTCCGCTGCATGGCGCCAGGATGCGCAGGCTGGCCAGTGCAAACGGCAGCAGCGGCGCGCCGCCGGCACCATGTGCTTCCAGGCCCAGGCCGACCATGGCCTGCAGGGCGCTGTCGAGGGTGCCGGGAGGGAGCACGTACTGGCCCGCTTCATCGCACGGGCGCAGGCGGGCCAGCACCTGGTCCGCGCTGGCCAGCAGCGTGTCGATGCCCTGGTGCGACGGACCATACTGCAGGCCCATGGCCTCGAATGCCGCGTAGATGGCAGGCCCCGCCAGCACACCTTCGCGGCACTGCGCGGCCACCTGTTCCAGGTCGGCACTGGCGGCGCCAAGCTGCGGATGGACCACCGCCCGGCCCTGGCAGTGCACGATATCTTCACCCTCTTCCAGACTGTGGATGCGGAACTCGATCTGGTCCAGCAGGCCGGTCTGCGCCAGCGGCATGAGGGAGATGAACAGCTGGCGCGGCGCCCCCACCATCACCGGCCGCAGCCAGACGGTGTCGCACAGTTCCAGAGCGCCCGGCTCGCCGCGCAGCGCATCGGCCAGGGCCATGCGCGCCATTTCCAGGCAGGCCACGCCCGGCAGCACCTTGTGCACGGTGCCGTCCGGGAAGCGCACCCGATGGTCGAGCAGGAATGGCTCGTCGCCGCTGAAGGTCGCGCTGTAACGCTGGCTGGTGAAGTCGGACACGTTCACGTGCACCAGCGGATGCAGGAAGGCCGGCCCTCCGGCCGCCGCCTGGTGAGCAAACGGATCGCCGCTTGCGCTGTTCCAGTAGCGCTCACGGGCAAACGGATAGCCGGGCAAGGCGATGCGCAGCGGCTTGACCGCGCCATACAGCCGGTTCCAGTCCAGGTCCACGCCTTTGCTCCAGAGCTGCGCCAGTTTGGCCACCTGGCGCTTGGCCAGATGGGTGGCCAGCAGGCTTTCCTTGACGTCGGCGTCTTCCGTGATGAGGTCCACCTGGCCCTTGTTGGCGCTCACCTGGCCGCGGTACATCTCCGGCTGGCTACGCTGGTCCTGCAGGTAGGACAGCAAATGCTTGACCAGTTCCGTCAGCGACCCGGCCATGAAGGCGACCCGCTCATCCATCGGCACGCGGCCCGTCTGCAGGGTGTAGGACAGCTCGGCCAGCGACGGCAGCGGCCGCGCGCCGGACAGCTGCGCCAGCAGGTCTGCCACGCGCTGGCGCAGCTGTTCCGGCGTCTTGGCCGACAGCGGCACGATGGATTTTTCGCCCACTGCCACCAGCTGCACCTTGCGTACCGGGAGGTCCTCGGCACGGTATTCTTCCAGCACCAGGTGGGCATTGGTGCCGCTGAAACCGAACGAACTGATGGCAGCGCGGCGCACCTGGCGCCCGGGGCTGTCCCAGGCCCGCAGCTTGTCATTGACGTAGAACGGACTGCCGGCCAGGTTGATATGCTCATTGAGCTTTTCAAAATGGATGGTCGGCGGCAGCTGGCGATGCTTGAGTGCCTGGACCAGCTTGATGAAACCGGTGGCGCCGGCCGCCGTCAGGCAGTGGCCGATATTGCTCTTGACCGAGCCGAGGGCGCAATGGCCCGGGGCGCCGGACTGGCCGAAGCTTTGCTTGAGTGCCTGCACCTCGATCGGGTCGCCCAGCTTGGTGCCGGTGCCGTGCGCCTCGATCAGGCCAATGGTCCCGGGATCAATGCCGAAGCGGCTGTAGACATCGCGCTGCAGCGCCGCCTGGGCCTGCGGGTTGGGCGCCGTGATGCCATTGGTCTTGCCGTCCTGGTTCACGCCCCAGCCACGGATCACGCCGTGGATGGTGTCGCCATCGCGCTCGGCGTCCGCCAGGCGCTTGAGCATGACGGTGGCCACCGCTTCACCCGGCACAAAGCCGTTGGCGCGCTGGTCAAAGGTAAAGCAGCGGCCATCGGCCGACAGCATGCCTGCCTGCGCGGTCTTGATGTGCATTTCAGGACCGGCCATCACGTACACGCCGCCGGCCAGCGCGGCATCGATATTGCCCGCGTTCAGACTGTCGCAGGCCTGGGCAATGGCCACCAGCGACGACGAACAGGCCGTGTCGATGGCAAGGCTGGGCCCCTGCAGGTTGAGGAAGTAGCTGATGCGCGCGGCCAGGATGGCGCTGGCACTGCCGGTGAAGCCCTGGGCGCTCAAGCGCTCGTGCGCACTGTTCTGATGGTAGTCGCCAGTGCCGCAGCCAACGAATACGCCGCACTTGCTGCCCGAAAGCGCGCGGGCGTTGTAGCCTGCATGCTCGATGGCGTCCCAGCTCGATTGCAGGAACAGGCGCTGCTGCGGATCCATGCTTTCCGCTTCGGTGGGCGAGATATTGAAGAACAGCGGGTCGAAGCAGTCGTAGGCGTCCAGCGCCCCCATCCAGCGGCTGTTGGTCTTGCCGGCCACCGCATCGCCCTCGCGGTAATAGATACGGCTGTCCCAGCGCCCGGATGGCACCTCGGTGATGCAGTTGCGCCCTTCGGCGATATTGCGCCAGAAGGCGTCGACATCGGCGGCCTGCGGGAACTGGCCAGCCAGGCCCACGACTGCGATCGGATCACCGCGTACTGCGGTGCCGGGCCGCGTGGCCTGGCGCTTTCGGCGCGCCAGGGCAACGCCGGTCACGGCCGACGGCGCGGCCGGGCGTACCGCCGGTGCGGCTGGTACGGAATCGAACACCGGCGCGGGTACGGCTTGCTGCACGGGCTGCACGGGCTGCGCGGGCACCGCAAGCGTGCCCAGTTCCCGGGCCAGGTGGGCACTCAGTTGCCTGAGGGTGGGATGGCTGTAGATCAGGGTAGCCTCGATCGCCGTGCCGTACCGCTCATTGATCTTGCGCACCCATGTCACGCCGCTGACGGAATCGAGTCCGAGATCGACAAAGTCGATGGCGTCGTCAATTTCCTCGGGACGCATCTGCAGTTCGTCGGCCAGCAGCGCGCGCAGGCCTGCCAGCATGTCGGCCGCCGCCCCTGGCTGGATACGGGGCGACGCTACAGGTGCAGGCGCCGGCGGAGCCGCTTGTGGTGCAGGCACCGCCACATTTGACGCCTGCTGGCGCAGATGCTGGGCAAACTGCCTGAGCGTCGGATGGCTGTAGATGAGCGTGGCCTCGATAGCCAGTCCGAACTGCTCGTTGATCTTGCGGACCCAGGTCACACCGCTCACCGAATCGAGTCCCAGGTCAATGAACTCGATATCCTCACCAACGTCGGCGCTCGCCATTTGCAGCTCGTCCGCCAGCAGGCGCCTGAGGCCTTCCAGCAGGTCAGCCCCGGCATCCCGGGCCGGCGCAAGCGGCGCCTGAACCGGGGCAGCCGTGGCCGGCACGGCGGCAGCGTCAGGCTGTGCGAAGCGGCTGCGGATGCGCGCGAGCGTGTCGTCCCTGCCCACAAAGGTCCGCTCGTGCATGTCGAGCTCACGCTTGTAGGTGTCCTCCATGGCCGCCCGCGTGGCCGCTGCGAATTCGTCCTTGAGCGCAATCAGCAGGCCGCGCGGCAGGCCTGCAATGGCGCGTGCCATGGCCAGCGCCGCCTCTAGCACCTGGTCCTGGCGCAGCACAGGCAAGGCCATGCCGCGCTCGCGCAGGGTGCGGCCAGTGTACTGCTGGCCAGTGAGCATGGTTTCGCGCGCCAGGTCCATGCCAATGCGCTCGCCAAAGATGCGGGTCGCGCCCGCGCCCGGGGTGAACCCGTAGTTCATGTAGGGGCTGAAGTATTCGCTGCGCTCGCTGAACAGGGTCAGGTCGGCAAACATGCCCAGTGCCCAGCCGGCGCCGATTCCGTGGCCCTGCATCGCCGCCACCACCGGCAGACGGCAGCGCAGGGGCAGTTCAAAGATAGGCCGGTCGGTAAAGCGCACCGCGCCAGCCTGGATCGCCAGCAGGTTTTCCCGCGTTCCGCCGCTGGCAAAATAGTTGTCGTACCCTGTCAGGACCACGCTGCGGTAGGCAGGCGTCGCGTCGATGTGGGCAAATACCTCCGTCATGCCTGCTACCAGGTCCTCGGAGAACATGTTGCGCGCGCCGCGATCCTCCATGTGCACGGCAATCACGCCACCCGGATGCACGATTGCCCGCACCGCGCCAGAGCGCAGGGCCACGGCGCCGGGAGCTGCGTCAGGCACTGCGGCAGATGCCATGGGCGGCGCAGCGTGCAGGGCGGCGAAGGACAGCGGCTGGCGCCACCAGGCCAGCGCGTCGGCCGGCACGCGCGCCCAGCCACGGGCCGCCTGCAGGGCAGCGTCCATGGTCCGGCCACGTGGGGCAATGGCCAGCGTGGCGCCGTGGCGCCGCAGTTCGGATGCATTGAGCAGCCGGCGCTCGAACAGGAACTGTCGTGCCAGCACCGGACCGAAGCGGCGCGAGCAGGCCGCCACGGCCATCGCGGCCGGGCCGGAATCCTGCCATTGCAGCACAGCGGCGTCGAGTGCCAGCACGGCGTCGTCGGCCAGCACGCAGGCGTCGCAGTGCTGGGCGATGAAGCACGCCAGGCCATGTGCGCCCCGGTCCAGCATGGCGATGGCGGGCATCGGCAAGGCGAGCAGCTGGCGGCACAGGTCGGGCACGGCGCCGCCTTCGCGGTCCTGCACGGCCAGGAAGCCATCGAGTTCACTGGCCAGGATCAGCGCGCGGTAGTGCGGCGCCCCGGCCGCGTGGGCCAGCAGCGCGGACAGCTCCGCCAGCAGCGCGGCACCATCGGACGCCGCTGCGGCAGCGCCCACGGTCACCAGCAGCACCGTGCCGCTGGCGTCCGGCAGCTCGGCCGCCTGCGCGCGAATCCATGATCCGCTCCAGGTTTCCTCGCCGGTGCCGGCATCGGCCAGTACTGGCACCGGCGCCGGCAGGCGGGGCGCCAGCGCTGCAGCCAGCGGGGCCAGGTTGCGCGCCAGGTGGGTCTTGAGCAGCTGCAGTGCGTCCAGCGGTTTGTCTGCCAGCCGCTGCGCCAGTGCCGAGGCGAATGGCATGACATCCTGCGGCGCCATGACCGGGAAAGTCCAACCGGCTTCGTGGAAGTCGCTGCCGCTGCCCTGGCGGGCCAGGCATGCCAGGTCGAGCGCGCGCGAGCGGCCAAAGCGTTCGGCAAGCAGGTGCAGTTCGGGCAGCGCGGGCACAGTATTGTCGTTGTCGGCGGTGTAACCATACCAGGCCTGGCTGCTGCCCACCATGAAGTCGCACAGGGCGCCCACCAGCAGGCCCAGGCCCGTGGCGTCGCCCTGCATGACCGCAATGGTGGCCTGGGGCATGGATGCGAGCGCGTCAAACAGCCCAAGCGAGGCGGCGCGATTGAAGCTGTCCGCGCTCCCGCGCAGGAAAACCTGCTCGGTCCCACGCAGCATCAGGACCTTGGCGCCGGGCGCAGAGCGCACGCGGGCCAGGGCGGCCATCAACTGCTCCAGCAGCGCGGCACTTGCCGCGTTGACGCCGTCGGCAGTGGCCAGCGTTACGCCGAACACCCCGGCGCCGTGGTCGAACAACGCGACCGGGCCGCCGGATTCGTCGTGCAGCGCGGCGTCGGCCGGGGCCAGCGTCAGCTGCGGCTTGCCCCGCGTCGTGCGCGGCTGCGTCAGCGAGGCCACCGCCGCGTGCGGATCGCGCAGTGCCACGTCGCGCGGTTTGGCCAGTGCCACCGTGCGCGCCTGCGCGGCCGGCGCAAGGGCCGCCAGCTTCAACGCAACCGGCACCGGCTGCGCCAGTTCGGCCATGCTCTCTGCCTCGGGCGCCACCGCCAGGGTGTGCCACTGGTGCTGCACCCGCGTCATCTGCACGCAGACATTGCCGGCGCTGTCGCACAGGTCGATATCAAAGACCACAATGCCGCTATCCTGATCGTGGCCTGGTGACAGGCGCACCCAGGCCAGCATCTGGGCAGTGCATGGACGCACGCTGCGCAGCGATTCGATGGCAAAGGCGGCCAGGCGAGCCATGGCAGCAGGCGCCAGCGCCATGGCGCAGGCCTGGATTGCTGCGTCCAGCAGGATCGGGTGCAGGATGAACGATGCCGCTCCGGCTTCCACTTCGGCCGGCAGGCGCAGGCGGGCGAGCGCCTGCCCTTCCCCGCGCGCCAGGCCCTCGAGCGCCTGCTGGCCCTCGCTGTAATCCAGGCCCCAGCCGCGCAGCTCCAGGTAGAGCGCGTCCCGGCCAATCCAGCCGCCGTCCATCTGCTGTTCGAGCGCTGTCAGGGCCAGTGGGGACGCGTCGGCGTCAGCATAGGCGCCCCGTCCCTGGCAAATCACCTGCTGGTCGCCAGAGTCGGCCATGGTGTAAATATCAAATTCGATGGCGCCGTCGGCAGCATCCTGCAGGCCGATGCCAAGGACACAGGCACCATCGGTGACCAGATCCGGGGTCCACACCACTTCGGCCAGTTCCAGCACGCGTCCCGGTATTGCCTCCACCGCCAGGCTGATTGCCTCGCGTGCCATTTCGAGGCAGGCGGCGGCGGGCAGTGACCTGCCGCCGTCCGCCAGGCCGGCTGCGCCATGGCGCTGGACCATGAACAATTCGCGGCCGTCGAACCAGCTGGTGTAATTCTGTTCATTGAGCCTGGACGTATTCGCGTGCAGCAGCGGATGGAGCACGCCACTGCGCACCGCACCCGTGCCGGCTTCCGTGTCCACCCAATAACGGTCGGTGGCAAACGGATAGGCAGGCAGGCTGACCCGCTGTGGCCGGCCGTTGGTGTACAGCGCGTTCCAGTCCACTTCCAGGCCCTGCGACCACAACTCGAGCAGCTTGCCGAACTTGCCCCGCGCGATCCACTGGCCGATGGCCTGCTGCATGTCCTCGTCCTGACTGATCAGGCCCATGCCATCGCGGCTGCGTCTGGCCTTGCCGACAAACAGATACTGCCCTTCCTGGTCTTGCAGATAGGCTTGCAGACTCTCCCTGAGCTGAGCTGCGTCATCGGCCAGTATACCCAGCCGTTCATCCATGGCTTCGCGGCCCACCTGCAAGGTGCAGGCCACACCGGCCAGGTCCAGCGCCGCCCCCTGGCCTTCCACGTACGTGAGCAGGTCCTGGGCTTTCTGGCGCAGCTGCCCGGCAGTGCGGGCCGAGAGCACGAATACCGTCTGCGCCGCCGTGGCCGCGCGCTGCGGCCTGTGTTCAGGGTGCTGCCGGTGCTCGCGCACGATCAGGTGCGCATTGGAGCCGCCGGCCCCGAACGACGACAGACCGGCGATGCGCTCGACCTGGCGCCCGTCAACCGTTGGCCGCTCCCAGCTGGTGAGGCTGCGGTTGACCACGAACGGTGTCTGGTCAAAGTCGATATGCGGATTGAGGGTGGCGGCGTGCAGGGAAGCCGCAATCTCGCCGTGCCGCATCTGCAGCAGCACTTTCATGAGGCCCGCGATGCCGGCGGCCGACTCGCAGTGGCCGATGTTGGACTTGGCCGAACCAATCCGGCAGTAGCCTTTTTCCTGCGTGTGCTGGCCAAATGCCTTTGCCAGCGCCGCGATCTCGATCGGATCGCCAAGTTTGGTGCCGGTGCCGTGCGCTTCGACATAGCTGATGTGGCGTGCGTCGACGCCGGCATCGGCCAGGGTACGCGCGATCGCGCCGCTCTGTGCCTGTGGATTGGGGACCGTATAGCCGTTGGTCTTGCCGCCATGATTCAGGCTGGAACCGAGGATCACGCCGTGGATGGTGTCGCCATCGCGCTCGGCTTCGGACAGGCGCTTGAGCAGCACCACGCCCACTCCTTCGCCGGGAATATAGCCGTCGCCGCCCTCGCCAAAACTCTGGCAGTGCCCATCGCTGGAGATGAACTGGCCCGCCGACAGGGTTTGGTACTTCTGGGGATGGATGGTGACGTTCACCCCACCGGCCAGCGCCATGTCGGTGCGGCCATGGCGCAGGTCCTGGCACGCCAGGTGAATGGCGGTGAGCGACGATGAGCACATGGTATCAATCGCCATGCTCGGGCCGTGCAGGTTCAGTGCGTACGAGACGCGGTTGGCGATGCTGGCCGATATGCTGGAAATTGGCAGGTCGGCCCCGCCGGCGCCGGTACCAGCTCCCAGCAGCTGGTACTGGCTGTACATGACACCCGCATACACACCCACCTGCCCCGGCAGATCACCCTCGCGCGGCAGCTGCAGCGCGGCGCGCGTGTAGCCGGCATCTTCCATCGCCATCCAGGAGTGCTGCAGGAACAACCGTTCCTGCGGGTCGATCTGGTGCGCTTCGCGCGGGGAGATGTTGAAAAACAGTGGGTCGAATTCATCCACACCCTCGATGAAGCCGCCCCACTTGCTGTAGTGGCGTCCCTGCTCGCTGCGGTCGGCACTGTAATGCTCGCGCCAGTTCCAGCGGGCCGGGGGCACTTCGGTCACGCAATCGAGACCATCGCGCAGATTGCGCCAGAAGGCATCAAGGTCGCGCGCCTGCGGATAGCGTCCGCTCATGCCGATGATGGCGATGGGCTCCTCGCGCCGTGGGCTGGCTGTGGCAGGCAGGTCGCGCCCGCGCAGGCGCCCCGCCCTGCGCGGCGGTGGCGCCGGCAGCACGGGCGCACTGGCCGGTGGCGCCGCTGCCTGCGGCTGGGCGGCAAACGCCGGGCGCGCGAACATGGCCGCCAGCACGGCGCCATGCTCCTGCCCAAAATAGTCCGCCAGCGCGGCCAGGGTCTGGTACTCGAACAGCAGCGTCTTGGACAGCGAGCCAAAATCCTTTTCCAGCATGCGCACCAGCGTCATGGCCAGAACGGAATCCATGCCGTACGCTTCCAGCGGCGACTGCACGTCGATCCGGCTGGCAGGCAGGTGCAGCACGGCGGACAGCTGGCGGCGCAGATAATCCTGGGCCTGTTCCTGGAGTGCGCCGCCCGCCGCAGGTGCTGCTGCCGCCACGGCAGCGCTCGCAGGCGCCGCCGCTTGCAGTTCCATGGCGCCTTGCGCCAGCAATCGCTGCAGCTTGCGGGCGTCGCCCTGGAGGACCATGACCTGGGCCTGGTCCTGAGCCAGGGCACCATAAAAGGCCTGCAGACCTTCGGCGGCCCGCAGCGGCTGCATGCCGAGTTCACGCAGGTAAGCCAGGCTGGCGTCATCCACGCCCATGCCGCCCTGTTCCCACAGCGGCCAGTTGATGGACACCGTGCGGCCGTGGCGCTGGCCGCGCGCGGCCAGCTCGTTACGGTAGGCCGCATACTGGTCCATGAAACCATTGGCACTGGCGTAGTCGGCCTGGCCGGTGTTGCCCAGGGCCGAGGCCACCGACGAGAACAGGACCATGAAGTCCAGGGTCAGGCCCGCGCTGGCCAGGTCAAGATGGACGGTACCGGCCACCTTGGGCCCGAGCACGGCCGCAAAGTCGGCCACCGTCTTTTTGAGAATGAAGTTGTCGGCCACCTGACCTGCGCTGTGCACGATACCATCCAGGCGTCCGAGCGCCTGGCAGATGCCGCCCACCATGGCCTGCACTTGCGCAGGGTTTTCCAGGTCCACCTGGCGATAATGCACGCGCCCGGCCGCACCGAGGGCGTCGAGCTGTCCCTGGCGCTCGCCATCGAGCGCTGCGCGTCCGCTCAGCACGACCTGCGCGCCTGTTGTGCGGGCCAGGATCTCGCGCGCGAACAGCAGGCCAAGGCCGCCCATGCCGCCGCTGATCAGGTACACGCCATCGTCACGGAAAGCCACGGGCCAGCCGGCCCCGCTCCAGGGCTGCTCCTGCCAGCGCTGCACTTCGCGCCGGCCACGCCGGTAACGTACCAGCGCCGCCGTTCCCAGTTCCGGCGCCAGTTGCTGCGCCAGCGCGGCGCTGCTGGTGCCCGCTTCCACCAGCACCAGTTGCCCTGCCAGTTGGGGATTTTCCAGCGACGCGGTACGCAGCAGGCCCGCCAGGCCAGCCAGCAGCACCTCGTCACCACGGTCCGCCACAACCACCTGCACCAGCGTGCGTCCCTGCAGCTTTGCCTGCAGCAGCGCCTGTATCTGGGCGAAGCAGGCAGCGGCCTGCACCTGGTAGCGCGCGGCGGCGCCCTGCACACCGGCCGCCAGATGGCGGCAGCTGGCCGCCAGTACCCGTTCCATGAGCGCGGCGTCGATCCCGGGCATGTCGAGCAGCCACACATGGCGCTTCTGCACGGGCAGTGCGGCTTCCACAGGCGCGGCCTGCCACACCGGCGCGGCCCAGGCAATGGCCGGCATCGCCGCCTGCACCGGGCGCACGGTCAGACCACGCATGGCCACGCATACCTTCCCGTGCTCTTCGCACAGGTCAATGTCCAGTTTTAACATGCCGGCGCTGGAACCTGGCGCATGGCGCACCCACGCCCTCACCTGCGGCGGACAGGCAGACTCGATGCGCACCGATTCCAGCGCAAACGGCAGCAGCAGCTGCGGCGCGCCGCCCGGCTCCCCGGCCAGCGCCATGCAGGCTTGCAGGGCCCCGTCCATCAGGCTTGGATGCAGCAGATAGGCACCATCCATACCGGCCTGCGGCGGCAGATCGAGGACGGCCAGCACTTCACCACCGTCGGTGGCCACGCTCTGGAGCGCGCGATGCGCGGCGCCGTACTCCAGGCCCACTTCGTGCAGGGCGGCGTAAAAGGCGTCGCCTGTCACCATGCGGCCCTGCACGCGCTGGGCGACGGCGTCGAGATCCACCACCGCGGACGCGGCGGCGGCTGGAGCGGCGCGGCCGTGGCAATGCACGGTTTCTTCGCCGTCGGCTCCTTCGCTGTAGATTTCGAAATCAATGCCGTCCGCGCCAGCCTGCAGCGCGATACTGACCTTGATTCGCCCGTGCACCGTCAGCGGCGTTGCCCATACCGTGTGGCTGATCTCCAGCACGGCACTGCCCTGCTCCGGCAGCGCCAGACGGACAGCTTCGCGGGCCATTTCCAGGTACGCGACTGCGGGCAGCACCTTGTGGGCGAGCGGACCATCGAGCCGCACCTGGTGGTCGGCCAGGAAGAACTCCCGGCCGTCAAACCAGCTGCTGTAGCGCTGACCCAGCAGGTCCGAGGTATTGGCATGCAAGAGCGGATGCAGCACCGTGGCCAGCCCGCTGCCGCGGCGTGCAGTGTCCACCCAGTGGCGCTCGCGTGCAAATGGATAGGCCGGCAGGCGCACCCGGGCCGGTTTGCCGCCTGCGTACAGCGTATTCCAGTCCAGATCCAGGCCGCGTACCCACAGCTCGAGCAGCTTGCCAAACTTGTGGCGGGCGACCCACTTGCCGATCGCTTCGCGCATGTCTTCATCATCGCCAAACATTTCCACCGCGCCGCGCCGTACCTGGCCGTGCCAGGTATCCTCGCCATCGCGCTCGCCTGCCAGGAATGCGCGCAGGCGCTCCTGCAGCTGGGCGCCGTCACTGGCCAGCATCGCAAGCCGCTCGTCCATGGCCTCGCGCCCGACCTGAAGCGTGAATGCCAGGCCAGCCAGGTCAAGCGCGCCGCCCTGCTGCTCCACGTAGGCCAGCAGGTCCTGCGCTTTCTGGCGCAGCTGTTCGGCGGTACGTGCCGACAGCAGGAAAACGACCTGCGCCGCCGAAGCAGGCACGCTGGGCGCGCGCGGCCGGTATTCCTGCACGATCATGTGGGCGTTGGAGCCGCCCGCGCCAAATGAGGACAGGCCAGCTATGCGGTCAACCTCGCGCCCATCCACCACCGGCCGCTCCCACGCCATCAGGCTGCGGTTGACGACAAACGGGGTCTTGTCAAAATCGATATGCGGATTGAGGGTGTCAGCGTGCAGGGACGCGACGATTTCGCCATGGCGCATCTGCAGCAGCACCTTCATCAGGCCCGCAATGCCGGCGGCCGACTCGCAATGCCCGATGTTGGACTTGGCCGAACCGATGCGGCAGTAGCCCGTCTGCTGCGTGTAGCGGGCAAATGCCTTGGCCAGGGCTGCAATTTCGATCGGGTCGCCCAATTTTGTGCCGGTGCCGTGCGCCTCCACGTAGCTGATGTGGCGGGCGTCCACCCGCGCCTCGGCCATGGTGCGGGCAATGGCGCTGCTCTGGGCCTGCGGGTTGGGCACCGAATAGCCGCCCACCTTGCCGCCGTGGGTCAGGCTGCTGCCCAGGATAACGCCGTAGATGGTGTCGCCGTCGCGCTCCGCCTCCGACAGGCGCTTGAGTACCACTACGCCCACACCCTCGCCAGGAATGTAGCCGTCGCCGCCTTCGCCAAAGCTCTGGCAGTGGCCATCGCTGGAAATGAACTGGCCGGCCGAGAGCATCAAGTATTTCTGCGGGTGGATCGTGACGTTCACGCCGCCGGCAATGGCCATGTCGGTCCGACCGAGCTTGAGGTCCTGGCAGGCCACATGGATGGCAGTGAGCGACGAGGAGCACATGGTGTCGAGCGTCATGCTCGGGCCGTGCAGGTTAAGTGCGTACGAAACGCGATTGGCAATACTGGCAAAGCTGCCGAACAGCGGCAGTCCTTGTCCGGACACCCCGGCTTCTGCACCAAACAGCTGGTATTCGCTGTACATCACGCCGGCGTAGACGCCCACCTGCCCGGGCAGGTCGCCGTCGCGCGGCAGCTGCAGGCCGGCGCGGGTATAGCCGGCATCTTCCATCGCCATCCATGCATGCTGCAGGAACAGGCGCTCCTGCGGGTCGATGTTGCGCGCCTCACGCGGCGAGATGTTAAAGAACAGGGGATCGAATTCGTCCACGCCCTCAATGAAACCACCCCACTTGCTGTAGTGGCGGCCCTCTTCGGTACGGTCGGCGCTGTAATGGTCGCGCCAGTTCCAGCGTTCGGGCGGCACTTCAGTCACGCAGTCCAGCCCATCGCGCAGGTTGCGCCAGAACGCATCCAGGTCGCGCGCCTGCGGATAGCGTCCGCTCATGCCGACAATCGCGATCGCCTCGCCCGCGTCCGGCGCTTTCGCTGACGCTTCGGACGGCTGCGGCACCAGGCGCGTGGCATGCAAGCGCCCGGCGCTGCGCGCTTGCTGCGCCACCGCGGCCACCGGCGTGCTGCCCAGCGCCTTTGCCACGGCGCCGCTGTAATCGGCCAGCAGGCGGTCAAGCACCGCCTTCAGGGTCGGATGCTCGAAGAAAAAGGTGGGCGACAGGGCGACGCCGAGGCGCTGGTTGACCAGTGCGGTCAGCTCCGTCAGGCTGATCGAATCGAGGCCATAGCGGCCAAGTTCGCGCTGTTCGTCGAGTTCATCGGGGGGCGACTTGAGCAGGCGCCCCACCATGCCGCGCAGCAGGCGGCGCAGTTTGTCGCGCAGTGCCCCTTCGTCAGCGGCCGGCGCCGCGGCGTCGTTATCGACCTCTTTCGGCGCAATGGCGGCTGCGGCGATGAGGCCAGCGGCACCACCGGCCGCCATCCAGGCGCGCACCGGCTGCGCTTGACCATGCATGACCAGCGTCTGCCCGGCGTCGCTGGCGAGCGCCTGGTAGAACGCCGTGATGCCTTGTGCGGGCGGCAGGGCATGCAGGCCCTGGCTGTTCAAGAGACGCAAGACGGATGCATCCACCCCCATGCCGCCCTGCTCCCACAGCGGCCAGTTGATCGACACAATGGCCCGTGGCTGGCCAGCTGCTGCGCACTGGGCATTGCGCCAGTCCGCGTAGCGGTCCATGAAGGCATTGGCGGCGCCGTAGTCTGCCTGCCCGGCATTGCCCAGCGCGCCCGAGGTGGACGACATGCACACCAGCCAGTCAAGCATGCTGTCGCTGGCCTGCGCCAGGTTGACCAGGCCCGCCACCTTGGGACCGAACACATTGTCCAGGCGCGGCGCACTGCGCGAGGCCAGCAAGCCATCCTCGATCACCCCGGCGCCATGGATAATGCCGTGCAGTGCGCCGAAATCACGCTTGATTGACCGTAGCAGCACGCTGGCCTGGGTGGTGCTGGCCACGTCGGCCTGGCGATAGACGGCGCGCACACCTTCCGTTTCCAGCTGCGCCAGGACAGCGCGGCCTGCATCTTCCAGAGCGCGGCGCCCGCTGAGCACCAGCGTGGCACCCTTGACCCTGGCGGCGATCTCGCGCGCGAACATGATGCCCAGTCCTCCGAGGCCGCCCGTCAGGAGGTACACGCCCTGCTCGCGCCACGGCAGCCCGGCCGGCGCCGGCGCCGCGGCTTCCTGCCATGCTTCTTCCATGACCTGGCCGTCGGCGCAGCGCAGCATGACCGCGCGCGCGGCCGCGCACTGGCGCAGCTGTCCTGCCAGTTCCGTGCCAGTCGCCGCTGAGCTCTGCACGACCTGCCCCACCAGCTGCCCCTGCTCGATGCGCGCCGATTTGATCATGCCTGCCAGGCCCGCGAACACGGCGCCCTCGCCGTCCGCCGGCAGTACCAGCTGCACCAGAACCGGGGCTGCGGGACGGCTTGCGGCCAGCGCGTGCAGCTGCGCCCACAGCTGTTCGGCGCATGCCTGGTAGCGTGCCGCCAGCGTGCCCTGCGCATTGAGGGCAATGCAGCGCGCGCCGCTGGCCCGGGCCAGGGCTGCAGGATCGATGCTGTCCATCCCGCACAGCAGGACCAGATGCTGGTCCGTGACGGGCGTGGCCGCTGCGTTGTCCAGCGCCGCCGGGCGCCATTGGCGGCGCCACAGCGAAGTAGCTTTCTCCTCGCGCGGCGCGCTGCTGCGCACGCTCATGCCGCGCATTTCCACGCACACGCGGCCGCTGTCGTCGCACAGGTCGATGTCGAATTTTTCAACGGCCGCGCCGCTGCCCTGGCTGCGCCGGCAGGCCGCCCACATGGAAGGGCTGAGCGGCGCCAGCACCGCCACGCGCTCGATCGCATAGGGCAGCGCAAATACGCCATTGGCCAGCAGGCCCAGCGCGGCGGTCGACCCTTGTACGGCGGCGTCCAGCAGGCTGGGATGCAGGCCGAAGGCCTGGGCGCCGCCAGCCACGCAGGCCGGCAGCGCAAGTTGTGTCAATGCTTCGCTGCCGCTCCACCACAGGGCTGCTACGGCTCGCTGGGCCGGGCCATAGGCAAAACCGCCCGCGCGAAAGCGCGCATACAGATCCGGCGCTGTGCATTGGTGTTCGCCACAGCGCTCGCGCATGGCCGCCAGGTCCACCGGGGACGGTGCGGCGGCAGCCGCGAGCGTCGCACGGCCCTGGCAGTACACGATGCGCGGACCGCCATCGGGATCGGTGCCACCCACACTAAAGACAATGTCACCGGCGGCGCCTGGCACCAGCTCGATGTCGACTTCGACCGGCGTGCCGCCAACGGCGATGGGGCGCAGCCAGACGGTATCGGACAGCACAATGCCACAACCGCTTTCAATCCCTGCCGCAGCCGCTACGGCGGCGCGCGCCATTTCCAGGTACGCCACGCCGGGCAGGATGCGCTGGCCCTGCAGTACATGGTCAGCCAGGAAAAATTCGTCGCCGCTGAAGGTGCTGGCATAGCGCTGCACGTCAAAGTCGGAGCTGTTGCGGTGCAGGAGCGGATGCATGGTCTCTTGCGCCAGGGCTGCCTGCGCGGCCGTACCGGCAGGCACCCAGTAGCGTTCGCGCGCGAAAGGATACGTCGGCAGGCTGACCCGGCGCCCCGAACCTGCGGGTCGTACCCGCGCCCAGTCGATGGCCGCGCCACTGGCCCACAGGCGCGCCACTGCGCCCGCTTCCCCGCGCGCGAGAACGGCGCGCACGTATGCACTGCCTTCGTCGCCGTCCAGCAGTGCGGCGTCGCCGCCCACGGCGGCAGCACTGCCAAAATGCGTGCTGTCGCTGCCGGCACCGGCTAAAAACGCGCGCAGCGCCGCACCCAGCTCCTGCGTGGAGCCGGCCACGATTGCCAGGCGCGCCTGCATGGCGTTGCGTCCGCACTGCAGCGTCCAGGCCAGGTCTTCCAGGCGCGGCGCATGGGCGCCGTCCAGGACCTCGAGCAAATTGGCACAGGCCCGGCGCAGCTGTTCATCGCTGCGCGCCGACAGCGGCACGATCTGGCGCCCGCCCGCTGGCGTCACCCGCGTATCCTGGAACTCGCGTACCAGCGCATGAGCGCTGACGCCGCCAAAGCCAAAGGAACTGACGCTGGCGCAGCGCGCACGCCCGCCGGCCGGTGCCTCCCAGGGCCGGGTCGCGGCCACGACCTGGAACGGACTGCCGGACAAATCGATATGCGGATTGAGCGCCTTGAAGTGCAGGTTGCCCGGCAGGCTTTTATGGCGCAGCGCCAGCAGGATCTTGCCCAGACCGGCGATCCCGGCCGCTCCTTCAAGGTGGCCGATATTGGATTTGACGGAACCGATGTGGCATACCCAGTCCGGGGCCGGCGCAGCGCTGCCGAGCAGGCCGCTGAACGCTTCCTTCAGGGCCGAGATCTCGATCGGGTCACCGAGCCGGGTACCGGTGCCGTGCGCTTCGACATAGCTCACGTCGCGCGGCGACATGCCGGCATCAAGGTAGGCGCGGGTGATCACGTCGCTCTGGGCCTGGGGGCTGGGCGCGGTCAATGAACTGGCCTGGCCGCCGTGATTGACGGCCGAACCGGCCAGCACGCCGTACACCTGGTCGCCATCGGCCAGGGCCTTGGCCAGTGGTTTGAGCAGCACCATGGCGGCGCCCTCGCCGCGGATGTAGCCGTCGGCGTCGCGGTCAAAGGTATGGCAGCGCCCCGTTGGCGAGAGCATGCCGGCGCGCGCAAAGGCGCGCGTATTGGATGGCGTGCAAATCAGGTTGACCCCGCCCACCACGGCCTGGGCGCAGTCGCCGCGGCGCAGCGCCTGGGCTGCATCGTGCAGGGCCACCAGCGAGCTGGAACAGGCAGTGTCGATCAGCTGGCTCGGCCCCTTGAGGTCAAAGAAGTAGGAAATGCGGTTGGGCAGGATGGCGCCGGAGGTGCCGGTCGCGGTATGGGCCGACAGAGTGTCGCTGCTGGCGGCCATGTCGCGGTAGTCAAAATGGCAGGCGCCGATCCACACCCCGGTGGCGCTGGCGCGCTGGCTGTGCGGATCGTAGCCCGCGTCTTCAAACAGTTCCCAGGTCAGTTCCAGCAGCAGGCGCTGCTGCGGGTCGACCAGTTCGGCCTCGGCGCGCGAGATGCGAAAGAATGGCGCGTCAAAGCTATCCACGTCGTCCAGGTAGCCGGCCGCTTCAAAGCGGCGCGCCTCAGGCGCCGCCGCCGGCCACCACCAGCGGTTGGCCGGCACCGGCCGCACGGCATCGACGCCGTCGCGCAGCAGCTGCCAGAACCCCTCCGGGCCACCACCGGGCAGGCGCGCCGCCACGCCGACGATGGCAATGGCGCCGCCGCGCTCGCCGTCGCCATCGGCCTGGCCCGACGGCGAAGGGGCCGCGCAGTCCTCGGCCGGCGCTGGTGCGGCAGGCGCCGGGGCCAGTGCCGCCGCCACGGCAGCGACGGTATTGTGGCGAAACAGGAAGGACGAGTCGAGCGGCTGGCCGAACTGCTCGCTCAGCAGCGAGCGCAAATGCAATAGCTGCATGGAGCCAAGTCCCAGTTCCATGAAGGGCTGGGTGCGCGGCAAGGCGCGAGCACTGCCGTCTTCGCCCAGGGCCGTGCGCAGCAAGCGTTCCACCGTGGCCTGGACCTCGGCCGGCTGCAGGGCCACCTGCGGCGCCGCAGGCTTGGCAACCGGCCTGGCGGCGCCAAAATCGTAATGCACCAGCACGCCGCAGCCATCATTGTCCACGTCTTCCTCGCGGAAGTTGGGAACCAGGCCGACGATACTGGCGCCGTGGCTTTCGTGAAAGCTCAGCATGGGATCGGCCAGCTGGCCGCCCGGGCGGCGCAAGCCGATATAGTCCGACAGCGCCATCCGGGCGCGGTGGGCCGGGTAGCCGCTGCTGCGCGAAACGGCGCCAATGCGCTCGTACTGGCTGCTGGCCCGGGTGCAGTCGATTGCGAAATCGATCAGCTGGTCGCCCAGCGCGCTGTCACGCTTGCTGGGCAGGATATTGAGGCTGATGAACTGGCGCACCGCTCCACCGGCCTGCCGCACGCGGACAATGTCGCGCCAGTGGGAACGGTGAACATCATCCAGCGCGCCGATCGGCTGGGTGTACAGCACACCAATGGCGGCGCCGTCTTTTTCAAGCACGAACTGTTCGTCGGGATGCTCGCTCACCCGGCGCGCAAATTCGGCCGGTGCAATGCGCATCGCTTCGGCCCAGCAGCCATTGTCAATCTCGACCAGGGCATCCAGATCGGCCAGGCGCCCGGGACGAATGCAGTAGGCGCGCTGCTCCAGGTGCATGACGCTGGTGCGCTTGTACGGCCCGGCATCGAGCGCCAGTGTGCCCGCCTTGGGAAACAGGCCGCAGCGACCGGCCGCGAGCAGCGCCACATCGGCTTCGGCCAGGTGCTGGCCGCCAAAGGCCCGCAGGGCGTCGGCCAGGATGGCACCGCGCGCGCCGGGATGGCGCCGTGCGCGGGCCGGGCCAAGACCGTGCAGCGAGGCGACCAGGACGCCGTGGCCTCCTGCCAGTGCCCCCCACGCACGCCAGAATTGCAGCAGGCTGGCCGTGGCGCGCGCCGCCGTCACGCTGGCGCCATCGCCGTCCACGGCGGCCACGCTGGTGGCGATCGCACCATCCACGCCGGCGCCGGGCGCCTCGCGGTAGGCGCGTGCCTTGCCCAGCAAATCGAGGACCGGCAGCACGCTGTCAAGGGCTATGCCGTGCCCGGCCAGCGTAGCGGCAAGCGATGCTGGATCGCTGCTGTCGCCGGTCACCAGCAAGTGCGGCGTACCGGCCAGGCCATCGGATCCATCGCCCTCCATCGCGATCAGCGCGAGCGGGAACTGCGCCAGCACGCGCCCGCGCGCGGTATTGGCTTCAATGTGATCGTAGAGCGCGCGCAGCACGCTGGCGTGGCCGGCGCCCAGCAGGTAGCGCGGCTGCGCTGCGACCGGCTCGCGATCGAAAATGGTGCTGGCCAGCGCGCACAGCCTGGCCACCGCGGCTGCCACCTCCGGATCCGTCATGCATGGCGTCCACCCAATGCCAGGCAGGCTGGCCGCAGTGCCGAAGATGCGCTCTTCCATGCCCGCCAGCAGTGGCGCGTGGGCCATGGCCAGCGCCAGCGTATGACGGTCTGCCGGGCTGGCCTGCCCGTCCCATCCCTTTTGCTGCAGCAGCTGTTGCACCGGTGCGGCAAGCTCGTGGCCATCGCCGCCATCGGGCAGCGCCATCAGCAAGGGCAGCAGGACCGCGCCGTCGAGCAGTGCGCGCATGGGTGAGGAGGCGCCATGCCAGCCCCCGGCGCAGCGCGCCAGCCAGGTACTGTCGCCTTGCAGGAGGTGCCCCGGCGCCTGTGCGTACAGGGCACCGATGTCGTCCGGAATGCTGTCGGCGTCCAGGTCAGCGCCGGCGCGATAGCGCTCGCCGTCACGCTCGATCCAGCCCAGTGCTTCAAGCAGGTTCAACGCCACGTGCAAGTGCCCGTCGCGGGCGCCGGTCGCGCGCACCAGGTCGGCCGCAGTAGCGCCGTCTTGCGCCGCGAGCAACTGGAAAACGCCGCGCCGCTTGAACGCCAGCATGACCGGGATGGCAATGTAGCCATGAGCACATTGATTGATAACGTCAAACATCGCGAGACCTCAGGCAGTAGCTGGTAACAGGAAAACGGATTACTTGGGACGACGGGAGCCGACGGGGGCGCCACAGGGCGGCCCCGGAACGGACGATGCGGAATCAGCGGGGCCGCGGGCGGCCCCCGGCATCAAGGCTCGACGATCCAGTCGTACTTGACGTTGGCGTAGATCGCGCGGTCGAAGTAGCCTTGCAGCTTGGAGCCGAAATCGGTCATGATTTCGGGATGGACGTTGTTGATCATGAAGTAAGGCATGAAGCCGCCGATGTCCATGTCGATCAGCCAGTGAATTTCAATCTCGCCATTTTTGAGCGGAATGATCTGCCAGGCGTTGTCCATGCGCGGCACCCGCACGCAGCAGCTCTCCGGCGGGATCAGGTCCGGCAGCGATTGCAGCGCGTAGGTCACTTCCTTGTTGACGGGATTTTGAGTAAAGGTGTGGCGCACCACGAAATCGCGGTCCTTGAAGGGCGCCGGGAAGCCGCTGCGCCAGGTGGTGATCATCATTTGCGGGCCGTGGCGCTGCAGCTCGACGGCCTTGTAGAAGTCGACATCGAGCTCGCTGTCATTGTCCTGCATGAAGGCGGTCACGCGGCTCAAGGTGGACTTGACGCGGAACACGGCCTTGAAATGCTTGAGGCTGTTGCCGGGTACCTTCATGGCGTACACCTTCACGCCCTTGTCTTCGGTGACGAATTCCCACTGGCGGTTACCGGAATGCTTAAAGGCGAAATGGGCGACGATGGCCGTCACCAGCACCAGGGCCAGCAGGCCCAGGAAGGCGCGCCACAGTTTCCGGCGCCACGATGGCGCCTTGACGGCCGGCGCCGCAGTGTCCACTTCGTTCCTTACGATTTCCACTTGCTTTACCGCAGCGCTCATACGTCCACCTATCTCATTGAAGATCACACCAAAGAAAAAAACCGGCCCGCGCGGGCCTCCCACATGAATCTCATTGCACCGGCGCCAGTTGCGCGGCCAGGTATTTGCCAAGACAAACCAGCGTGAAAACGGGGGTGAGGCGGACGTTGGCAGGCAGCACGGAGCAGTCGCATACGTGCAGGTTGCCAACTTCGGTTTGCAAGGAAGCGTCCAGGTGGCGGCCGATCTGCAACAGCCCGCCCACGTGGGCGGCCGACAGGTCGCTGCGGATCACGCCCTTGGCGCCCGCCTTGGCCATGATCTGCTCGGCCAGTTCGCCGCCCTTGTCCAGTTTTTGCATGTCCTCGCGGGTAAATTCCTTGTGCAGGCGTCCGTCTGCGCGCAGTTCGCCGCCCATGCCGTCGCGGATCATCACGCCCAGGGCCACGTGCTTGCGGTGGCGGAACAGGTTGGCGATCTTGCCGTTGGCCAGCATGTAGCCGCGGTACATGGAGCGCGGCAGGCAGCCGTCGCCCACCATGATCCCGCCCTCTTCCGAGTTGGTGCCCATGCAGCCGGGGAACAGGTCTCCGCCGCGCACGCCATCGACATGGCCGATCAGCAGGAAGCCGGGGTCGCAGTAAAAGCCCTGGTCGCCCACCCCGCCCACGCCGCTGTCGCGCAGGATCTGCGGCGTGGCCACGGCGCCGGCCGCCATGATCACCCGCTCGCCATAGGCGCGCCGCAGTTCGCGCCGCCGGCCCAGGCGCAATTCGTATTCCACGCCCACGGCGCGCCCGCCTTCGACCAGTACCTTCCTGACGGTGGCGCGGTTGACCAGGGTGGCGCCCAGGCGCACGGCTTCCTCGACATAGCTCCTGGCGCGCCAGATTGCTTCGTGGGTGAAGCCGCCCCTTACTTTCGACTCGTCGATCATCATCGATTCAGTCTTCATCCACGGCAGTCCAATGCCCCTGGCACTCGCTTCCACGGCGCGCACCTGGGCCGACAGCAGGCGGTCCGACAAAGGTTCGACCATGGGCAGCTCGCGCCGCGCTTCCTCGAACGCGGGACCGAGCTCGATGCCCATGGCCCGGAATGCCGGCAGCGAGGGATACTCGGCCACGCCGAAATACAGCGAGGTCGTGCCGCCGGTGGTGATGGCACGCGCCATGGAAACGCCCTCGGCCACCGGGGCAAAGTCGCTCACCCTGGCCATGTACAACAGGCCGTCGCGCGGAACCGAATCGGCACCGCGCTCGAGGAGCAATACCTGCTTGCCGCGGCGCGCCAGTTCACGCGCCACGGTGGCGCCGCCGGCGCCCGAGCCGACCACGATGGCGTCGTACTCGGGCGCGGCCTCAGGGGCCAGGACGGCGCTCAATGGTGCTCCTCGCAGATTTCCACGAACCAGCGGTGGCGCGGGTTGTCCCACTTGAAGCCGGTCAACTCTTCGTCGAGCGCGGCCGAATTGCTGAATTCTTCCGGGAAGCTCTGGAACACGCTCAAAAATTCCGGCGACAGGCCCGGCTGGTCGATCTTGATGGCGAAGCCATAGGGCTCGAGGTGGCCGAAATGGTGGGTCGAATGCTGCCCCACGCGCCGAAATTCCAGCGGCAGGGTCGGGAAAATGCCGGGAATGAACTGGTGAAAATCAATGTCGCGCTTGACCTCGACGGTGTAGGCAAAGCAGGCCACCAGCGGGTTGTAGAACGGCGTGGGATAGCCCACGATGTTGCGCATCAAGCCTTCCAGGAAACCGTTGCCGGCAACGGCGATCAGGCCGGCCGGAATGGCATCGTGGTGCGGGCCGTGCAGGTAGACAAATTCCAGCTCCGAATTGTGGCCCAGCCAGTGATCGCGGTAGAACCACGCGTTGATCAGGCGGATGAACTTGAGGTGAACGGCCAGGTTGATCACGCAGGCAAGCGGCGCCAGCAGCACGGAAAACTGCCAGTGGCTGAGCACGAAGAACCAAGGCGCCAGCAGTACCAGGTGGGTCAGCAAGCCAGTGATATAGGCGTGCACGATTTCGTAGCGGATGTTGGTGCGCACCAGCCCGGCGTTCTTCCACGGCGAGGCCAGCAGCACCTTGCTCACCAGCGCGTGCTTGCGCAGATGGTCCACCAGGCTTACCGTGCGGTACACAACAATGATGCCAAGGTGCAGGTAGAACAGGGCAAAGCCCATGCTTTGCATGAAGCCGGTGTGATGGGGCCAGCTCGGCGTGAGCATGATCACCCAGTATTCAAGCAGTGCCGTGGCCAGCGCCGCCCAGTACACCCAGGGCAGATTCTCGACCTTGTGGGCCAGCATGAACAGCACATCCTGTGGCCGGCGCAGCAACAGCGGCACCTTGAATGCCACCCCGTGGCGGATGGCAAACGAAACCGCCATGAAGCCACACAGGGCAAATCCCGCCAGGCCCAGCACCGACAGCGGACCGTAGGCGACTGCGATCGCGCCGGCACAGATCAGGCACATCAGCAGGTAGTCCAGGAAATCCGACTTCGCGTAATTGATGCGCGCCTTGCGCTCGCCGAACAAGCGATGGTACCGGGCTTTGTCGGGCTGGTTTGCTGCCACACCTGCAATCATTCGTGCTCCTCGCACATCTTCAAAAACCACTGTTGGCGCAGCCTCCTGCCGTGGATGCCGCCGCCCCTTGTGCAGCAAGCCGCCCCTGCAAGGGGCGTGAAACACCCTCGCAAAATTAGCTTCTGAACCAGTTTAATTTTTTACCAATCTTGAACAATCATAAGACATAAATCCGTACCAATGTGCAATTTTGTAAGTCTTAGCGCTGCGGTGATGCGTGGCAGCCACGGTCATACTGGTGTCACATTTTTCCCTGCCGCGGTGCCCTTACCTGGGCGCCGGCGCATCGGCGGACGCGGCCAGCATCTGGTTGAGATTGACCAGGCTTTCGCGGTCCAGATTGCCGGTGACTGCTTCCAGCGCCAGGCTGCGCATGAGGACGTCGTAGCGCGCGCGGTCCAGTTCAATGCGGGTCTGGTACAGCAGCGATTGTGCGTTGAGCACATCAAGATTGGGGCGCAGGCCAGCCTTGTAGCCGCGCTGGGTGCCGGTCAGCGAACTGCTGCTCGCAGCCTCGGCCGCAGCGAGGGCCTTCAGGCGCGCCAGCGTGGTCTTCAGGCTGTAGTAGGCCCGCTCGGCGCTGGTCTGGCTGGCACGGTTGGCCGCCTCCAGGTTGTGGCGCGCCTGGTCGGCGAGCAGGACATTCTCCTTGACCAGGTTGGAACGGGTAAAGCCGGCAAACAGGGGCAAATTGAGCTCCACGCCCAGCGACGAATTGGTGCTGCGGCCGATGAGCAGGTTGCTGACCGGACTGGTGTCGCCTCCGACCCGGTTGCGGCTGGCCGAACCCACCAGGTCCACCGTCGGCAGACCGGCAGCGCGGGCGCGCCGGGTGTCCAGCCGCGCCCGTTCCAGCGCCAGCTCGGCGCGCCGCACCACGGGATGCTGCGCGGCCTGGGCAATCCTGGCGGCCAGTTCACCGGGCGCGAGCAGCGGGGCATCGAGCTGGGCCGGGATGGGGCGCGGCGCAATGTCGGGGCGGCCTGTCAGGCGCTGGAGGGCCAGGCGCGCCACCAGCACATCGTTTTCCGCCGCCGCTTCTTCGGCTTCAGCCAGGCTGTAGCGCGCCTGCGCGTCTTCCTGGTCGGTAATGATGGCCAGGCCCGACTTGAAACGGCGCACGGCAGCGTCGAGCTGTCCGGCAATCGAGGCCTTGCTCAGGCGCCTCGTTTCCAGCACATCCTGGGCGGCCAGGACATCGAAATACGCTTGCGCCACGCGCAGCGTGAAGTCTTGCAGGGCAATCGTATAGTCGAGCTGGGCACTCTGTTCGCCCACCTTGGCAATTGCGATGTCGGTGCCGACCGCGACGTTGAACAGGGGCTGACGCAGGTTGACGCTGAGTGACTTGGCATCGTTGTCGGTCCGGCCGGAAAATTCGCCGTCGGCCGCATCGATCACCGAACGCAGGCGGGTGGTCGATGCACTCATGCTCACGTTGGGCAGCAAGGCGCCCTTCGCACGCGCCAGCCTCGGCGCTGCCGACCGCCACTGGGCTTCGGCTGCGAGGATCGTGGCATCGTGGCGGCGTGCCAGGTCGAACACTTGCACCAGATCCTCGGCCCACACAGGGCCGGGGATCGATACTGCCACCAGGGTGGCCAACAGGGCAGATTTGACGCGGTGCAGAGGAAAAGCAAACGGCGGTGTGTAACAAATCGTCATCGGGTAACCGGTCTGACCTGCCGGCACACGCCGGACCAGGTCCACGTTAATGAATCAGAAAAACAAGCCAGGGTCCGGTCAGGCTGGGTGTTTCCGGCACCGTGCTTTCACAGTGTTACGCAAGCCATACGCCCCGCCAAATCAGCGGTTCTGCTCTTCACGAAGGATACTTGCGTTGCAAATACTGCCACCGGTGTTCAAAATACTCAAGAGAAATATCGAAATTAAAGCAACTTTGCCTACATGCATGGTTGCATGTTGCATAAGTGATTCATGTGTGATGTTGGACTTGCGGCGAGGGCCAATGCGTGGGATAAATTAACAATTTCGCCGACCACGGAAGGCGTGGTTGTTGCACGCGCGCGCCGCGCGTGCAGGAAAAAAGCAGGCGCAACTCCCCCACACCCATGCACGTGACATGGGGCATGGCGGCGGCAGGTAGCAGGCGCTTTACGGGCTCGGCCGACAAGGTCGCCGCGCCCGCGCCGATGCTCAGGAAAGGTCGCTGACCACGCGTGCGCCAAGCAGCTTGTAGTACTGGCACCAGAACTGGGCCGATTCGCGGGCGTTTTCAAGCGAAGGCGCAGACTCGATTTCAAAGATGCTGATGGCACCACTGTCACCGGCCTGGCGGACCCATTGGGCGATGTCGCCGCGGCTGCTGTTAGTCAGGTCCGACACGATGCCGGCCTGGTCGCCAAGGGCACGCTCGGTGCAGCCAATGTAGTGGAGGTGGTCTGCGCCCATCCCCATGCCGAAAACAAGGAAATCACGATTCATCATGTCGTCTGCCCGCTGAAGAACTGCGTTGTGGAAAACGGCCACGCTTGCGCACGGTCGCCAATGCGCGCCGTGCTTGCGGCGCGGTAATCATCCGACTGCCATGTTGCCAGCCACCGCAGGCCGTCGCGCGCAAGTGGCCGCTGCCGCCACGCCAGGCTGCGGCATGGGGACGAAAATGGAGGCGAGGACAGGAATCGAACCTATCTGCACGGCTTTGCAGGCCGCTGCATAACCTCTTTGCTACCTCGCCGGAAAACCTTGGGCGAACCCACTGCCACCGAAATCAATTTGGCAATTTTTATGTTCTGCAAAGTTGATACTAAATGACATGATTGCGATCTGTCCAGACAATCCAAACAGAACAATAAAAAAGCGTCAAGGTGTGGCAAAGCGGCACACATAGACGGAATCTGGCTGCCACGACGCGAGCGCGGCTCATCGCTCGGCGCACTGGCCCTCGTTGCTTTCATGCTGGCGTTAAAAAGATTTTCACGGGCCTACTGAGCTGCAATATGATCACGTATGGCGACGCCAGCCCAGGCGGCGAGCACACCAGCGAGGACACGATGACGTATCCGGGACTTCTTTTTCTTGCACTGCTGCTCGGCACGGCGCACGCATCTTCGCCGCGCGCCACGCGCGTGATGGTCGACAAATCCGATCGCTTGATGCAGGTCTTCGCGGGCGATAAAGTCATTGCGACCTACGCCATCGGACTGGGAACGGCGCCCGTGGGCCACAAGTTGCGCGAGGGCGACCGCCGCACGCCGGAGGGACGTTACCGGCTCGATTTCAAAAAGCGCGACAGCACGTTTTTCAGGGCCATTCATATTTCGTACCCCAACGCTGCAGACCGCGCGCGGGCACGCGAGGCTGGCGTGAGCCCGGGCGGCGACATCATGATTCATGGCGAGTCAAACGACCCCGCGCAGCGCGAGGCGATCCGGCGCCGGCCCTCGCGCGACTACACTTATGGATGCATTGCCTTGTCCAATGCAGACATGCAGCGCTTCTGGGATCAGGTAAGCGTGCCTATTCCGATTGACATCGTTCCCTGATGCCCGGTCGCGCCATGTTTGGGCGTGCCCAAGCCAATGGCGGCCCGATTGACTATGATGCGATAGACGCACGCAGCATATTCCCGTTGGTCAGCCGTGCGCCGAATGGAGGTCTCATGCGAAGCAAACCAGCCTGCCCGGCTTTCACCGATGGTGGCGTGCGCGCTCACCTGGGGTTCTTGTGCGCCCTGCTCTTGGGCGGTGCAGCACTCACCTGCAAGGCGGCCGAGGGCGTGCCTGCTGCCCTGGACAGATCTACGCCACCGGCGGTCCATGCAGCGATCGGCCCCGTGCAGATTGTCTGCCCCGCACCGCAAAAGCGCTTTCCCCAATACGACCGCGAAGCGCGCGCTGCGTTCTGGGACTTGTACCGGGCCGGCGGCGTCACTGTCTATTGCGCGGCCACGTTTAAAGCGGGGAAGCGCCGCACTGCAGCGAGCGCACTGCCGATCAATATCGAACACGTCGTGCCGCAGTCGCAGTTAAAGCGCATTCGCGGCGCGGCCGCCGATCCTCACAATATGTGGCCATCCATTGAAGAGGTTAATTCGGCCCGCCAGAACTGGCGCCTGGTCAATGACATCCCTGGCGAAACCCTGTTCTTCAAGAGGCGCCGCGAGCCGGAACTGGCGCAATGCGATTTCGAGGTCCTCGAAACGGGCAAGCTCGCCGTGGTGGAACCGGCGCCCCCTGCCCGCGGCAAGCTGGCCCGCGCGGTGCTGCACATGTACGTGGCATATCCGCAGCTGCGCATTGGCGCAGCCGACATCAGGCAGATGCTCGAGTGGCACGCCATGGTACCGGTCAGCGACGAGGAACGCCGGCGCAATGACGACATTGCAGCACTGACGGGCGTACGCAACGCCTTTGTCGATGCGCCCGACGAGGCAAGCCGGATCGTTACGCAGTGCCGCGCTACCCCCGGGCGCCTGGTGCAGGCACGGGTGGGACGTGAGGCAGGCAGGAAGTGAAGCCAAGGGCTGCAAGGCATGCGGCAGCCCCTGGTCTTTTCGTTGGCAAGCTGGGCGCCTTGCGTCGCCTTATTCCCGGATCTGGAGGTGGATCTGAGGGTAATTGGCCCTGAACTCCTGCGCGCGCGTCCACCAGACGTCATTGATCGTGAAACTGGTGTTCTGCCAGAAGCCATCACTGCGCGGAACCACGTTGTTGGCAACCGCGGCGATCTCCTGGTCGTTGCGCGTCTTGAAGGTCGCACTGCCAAAGCTCGCTGATTCCAGCGCCATCCGGTAGCTGCGGTTGGCGCCATAGCGCGCCGATTCATCCGCCTGCCACGACGCGGCCGCGCTGTAATGGCTGATGATGTCGGGCGCGTAGAATTCGCCCCAGTTCCCGAGAAACTCCACCCGGCTCTTGTCGTCCGCGCTGGCAAAGCGGAATGCATGCGTTCCCACGCCATCCTTGTGATACACGACGAGCGGGTGCGTCCCCTGCATCTGCACCTGGTTCAGCGCACGCGTGGTGTATTTGCCGTGGGCGCTGGTCGATACGTGGGTGACAAAGTCGTTGCCGCCATTGATCTTGCCGGTCCAGACGATCACGGTTTCCACATCATGCCGGTGCCCGCCCAGGAAGGACCACGGCAGCGCCTGGTCCTTTTCGAAATACAGCTCGTACAGGTGGGCGCAGCGCTCGACCCGGTTCGCCCCTTCCACCGTTTCCTTGCACACTTGGCGGTGGACGGTATTGGCGTAGGAGCGCCAGGCGGAATCCTTGCAGCCACCATGCAGGGACGAGGTTGCCTTGGTACCGGGATTCTGGCGCAGCCCTTCGTATCGATGAAACGGCGTGGCCGCATAGCAGCCGTCGGAGTCGAAATCAAACTTGGGGTGGAAGTTGCGAACTTGCCGCTCGTTGTACTTGGTGATCGACTGGTCCCACTTTGGAAAATCATCGGCGTTGGCCAGGGCCACGGGCAGCATGGCCAGGATGCCGACGCTGGCTTGGCCAATGGAGAGCGGGAGGGAGTGGAAGAGGTTTGCCATGTTCACTTTCTTGGTTGGAAAGGTCGGACGCAGCCGCAAGATCGAGGGTTGCGCTAGAGGCAATATTGTATAAGAGTTATGTGACAGTTTGTTGACCTGTTGCGGCCTGGCCGCGGTCAGGATTGCGCTACCGGACGCCGCCGGCGCCCGGCGTTATTCGACTATTGCACGAAGTCGTTTTGCTGAGGATCGAAAACGATCACGCCTTCCAGCTCCTTGAGGTAATCAAGCACGTAGATCATTTGATTGGTGTACTCCTGCGTTTCGTCGCTGCCAAATACCGCGCGTATGCGCCGCCGGATCCGGGATACATCGTGTCCGGAGTCGGCGCCGGTCCGCCTTTGAATTTCGATCGAATCATTGATGACCTCCTCGCCCTCCTCGTAGCTGATTCTCACCAGCCAGTCATCCCAGCGCAGGGCCAGCGATTTGTCCGATGCAAACGGCAACTGCTCGAATGTCAGGGAAAACCCTTCTTCATCACGGAAATGACGCTTCAGGTCTTCCGCCAGGGTGTCATTGGACATTGGCGGAGCATTGTCCTGCATTAAGGCATACACGGTAAATGTCATGGTTTTTTCCACGGGCCCGAGGTCCCGATATCAATAGTGGTAAATTGTCGCGTCACGGGATCATAGCGCATGACCCTGCCCCCGGTTTGACGGATGTTGTTGAGCAAAGGTTCGCTGATGGTCTGGGTGCGAGGCCCAATGATCGAATTGAACGGGAGATTGTTTTCCACCGCATATCGGTGGAATGCCCGCAGCTGCGGGCTGTTGCTGAGATCGACCACGTTCTTGACGTCGGTGACCCCATATTTGGGCCCGACCGGCAGGTCCGGCACAAAGCCTTCAATCGACGTCGGTTTCGATCCCGCGCCCAGCGGTGCCCCAAGGTCTGCCCGCACGCTTTGCTCAAAGCCATTGCCGCGCGAATTGTTGGCCCAGACGCGCTGCGCCGCGGCATACCATTGGTCCGGCGGCAGCTTCTTGGCCGACGGCCCGTTCAGGTAGCGGTCGTAGCGCGCCTGGTGTTCGCGCGGAATGTTGCCATACTTGGGGTCGCGTCCGCCCACCGGTACGCGCGGCGGCGTGTCCGCCGTTGCAGGCGGCTTGAGCCTCACGCGCAGATTGCCGCCGTTGGCACCCAGGGCGCCTGGTATCGGTGTCACTTCCACCCTCCTGGCCAGACTCACCACCCGCGGCGCGGCCTTGGCTCCCAGCAGGCCGCCAATCACGCTGCCGAGGATGCCGGACGCGATCTGGCCATCGCTGCCTTCCCCGAACAGTTTTCCGCCAGCCCATGAGCCGGCGTAGCCGCCGCCGAATCCCCCGGCCAGGCCAATTACGGCAATGGCCGGACCGGCCAGCACCACCGCGGACCCCAGGCCTACCACCAGGATGGTGTTGTGCACCCAGCCCGGCACCAGGTCTTCCGGATGGATGTCGTCGGTCTGCACGGTGCCGCCGCCAATGAATACGTTCGATGAGCCTTGCGTGAGGTCGGCGCCGCAACCGGTCTTGTCTTCCACCCGCGCCGCCGGGGCCCCGTTGATATAGACCGTTTCGCTGCCGGTGGCAATCGGGGCGGCGCCGGAATGCTTGTCGCACGCTACCTTGTCGAAGTGGGCACGCGCGGCGGCAAGGCCATTGGTGAAGACGTTGCCCGAGCAGGCGCCGGCGATGTGGCCGGTGACTTCCTTGTTGACCATGCTTAGGCCGCTGAGCGCTTCGCCCAGTCCGGCGCCCATGGCCGCGCCAGCGCCTACCATGGCGACCGCAGCCAGGCCGCCCGTGCCGACCACGGCGATTGATACCGCGGCAATGGCTGCGCCGGCAAGCACACCTACCAGCAGGCCGGTGAGCAGCCCTTTCATGGCCGGGGTGTGGCCGATTGGGTCGTTGATGCGGACTGCAGCTGCCATGCTTAGGCTTGCTCCAGGTGGCTCATCGGGCGCTGGCGGTGGGGAGGTTGTTGGTGTACGGCGGGCTGGGAATTAGGATGGATTGGAGGCATCTGTTATGGCTTCCGCTGCGGGTTTGTTTGCATGCCGTGTGGTGCGCCGTGGACTTTCCAATATTCCGGCGCTGTCATTCTGGCATGGTTGACATTTAGAACTTGGTTGATGATAACACATGGATTTTTTGTGTGGGTGGAGGGTGTTTATAGCCCTATGTCTAGAGCCCTATGGTTTGAGGATGTTGTTAGCGCGAAATTTCGGGGAGGCAACGGCGGCCTCCTCCGGAGGCCGAGGAGAGGGAGGCGGAGATGCGGCGCCTCAGGCGCCCCGCCGCGAAGCGGCGGAAGATGGGCGATTCGGAGAGGGTTGCCCCGGCACGGGGCAACCCTTCGAATCGACGCACGGGGCACCCGCCACTCCGTCCAGACCAAAAAAAAAGACACCCGCAGGGGTGTCTTTTTTTCTGGTTCTGGCGGAGATGGTGAGATTCGAACTCACGATACAGGTTTAAGCCCGTATGCTTCCTTAGCAGGGAAGTGCCTTCGGCCACTCGGCCACATCTCCTTTCTTACCCAGCAAACTTCGCTAGATCAGAAGACCGCAATGTTACCGGCTACACCGCCTCGCGGTCAATGGAACACACGGCTTTTTTGCAAAAAAAATCAGCCTTTTTCCAAATCAAATGCCTTGTGCAGGGCGCGTACCGCCAGTTCCATGTACTTTTCATCAATCAGCACCGAAATCTTGATTTCAGACGTGGAAATCATCAGGATGTTGATGCCCTCTTCCGACAAGGTACGGAACATTTGCGACGCCACACCCACATGGCTGCGCATCCCAACACCGACCACCGATACCTTCGATACCTTGGCGTCGCCCGAAATGCTGGCCGCACCCAGCTCGCCCTCGTTCTTCTCCAGCACCGCCAGCGCCTTGGCATATTCGCCACGCGTGACCGTGAACGTGAAGTCGGTCTTGCCTTCCACCGACTGGTTCTGGATGATCATGTCCACTTCGATGTTGGCGTCCGCGACCGGCCCCAGGATGTGATACGCCACGCCCGGACGGTCAGGCACGCCCAGGATCGTGATTTTTGCTTCGTCGCGGTTGAATGCGATGCCCGAAATGACAGCTTGTTCCATGTGTGTATCTTCCTCAAACGAAATCAGGGTGCCCGACTTGGCTTCTTCTTCAAGCGGCATCAGGGGGTCGGTCAGCGACGACAGTACGCGGGTCGGCACGCGGTAGTTGCCGGCAAATTCGACGGAGCGGCTCTGCAGCACCTTGGAGCCGAGCGAGGCCAGTTCCAGCATCTCTTCAAACGTGATCGTCTTCAGACGCCGCGCTTCCGATACCACGCGCGGGTCGGTCGTGTACACGCCGTCGACATCGGTGTAGATCAGGCATTCTTCTGCCTTCATCGCCGCCGCAATCGCCACCGCCGACGTGTCCGAACCGCCACGGCCCAGGGTCGTGATATTGCCGTGCTCGTCAATGCCCTGGAAACCGGTGATGATCACGATCTTGTTCTCGGCCAGGTCCGCCTTGACCTTGGCGTCGTCAATCGATTCAATGCGCGCCTTGGTGTACGCGCTGTTGGTCTTGATCGGTACTTGCCAGCCAGTGTAGGACACCGCTTTCTTGCCAATGGCTTGCAGCGCAATCGACAGCAAGCCTACCGATACCTGCTCTCCCGTCGCGGCAATCATGTCCAGTTCGCGCGGGTCGGGCGTGCCCGTGATCTGCTTGGCCAGGCCAATCAGACGGTTGGTCTCGCCCGACATGGCCGATGGCACCACAATGATCTGGTGTCCCGCGTTATGCCACTTGGCGACCCTTGCCGCAACGTTCTTGATACGGTCCGTCGATCCCATCGACGTACCGCCATATTTGTGGACAATTAATGCCATAAGAGAGAAGTTTCCGCTCAAGAATATTAAAAAGAGGGCTCAACTCTACATGTTGCGATGCAAAAAAACAAGGCAAAGCAGGGGGAAACCTATACCTAATGGGTATAAGGTAATTACCAATTTAATCAGTAGTTCAGGCCGCCGTGGATTCCCAGCGCAGCGCGATCAAGGGCCCGGATCCGGCCCCGAAGTGATGGCAATCCATGCCGATGCCGGCCGCGAACAGCAATTGCTTGCCGCTGCTGACAATTGGCAGGCGCTCGCGCTCCCAGGCCGGTACGTCGCACGCCTGGTAGTGATACTTGAGCGCCCGCGTGGGCCGGTTGGCTGCCGGCTTGAGCCGCTCGCCGCCCTTGCGAAAGTCGATCACGAGCGCCTGCTGGCGCAGCCAGCCCGCCTCCACGCCCTGCTCGGCCGTGTCGAAATGCAGCACGCCGCCGTAGGCAGGAAAGGCCAGGCTGGCTTCGCCATTCCAGCTGAAGCGCTCGCCTTCCTTGACGAGGATGCCTTCGTCGTCCGGATCGCGCTGGCCGGCCAGGTCGGCCAGCTTGGGCGTGATGAACAGGCGGTCGCGGTGGCGCCGGATGTGGCAGTCGGGATGCGTCACCAGCAACTGGGCGTCGCTGCGCGCCTCCACCAGCTGCGCCACCATTTCCGTCAGCCAGGCAGTCGATGGCATGCGCAAGCCCTGCTGGGCGAACCAGTGGCGCAGCATGTTGTAGGCGCGGTCCAGACTCATGCTGCGCAGGGCAGCAACGTCGATGTAGCCATCGACCAGGCAGCTGGCCAGGTCTTGCACGGCCAGTTCGCCCAGCAGGCGCTGGGCCGACTGCGCGTGCGCGGCGCTGCGCGCAAACCGTTCCTGGTAGCCGGGAAAGGCTTGCGCCAGCGCCGGCATCACCTGGTGGCGCAGGGCGTTGCGGGCGTAGCGCGGGTGGGTGTTGGATTCGTCTTCGACGTAGGCGATGGCGTTGGCGGCAACGTATTGCTCCAGCTGCGCGCGCGATACCGGCAGCAGCGGGCGCGCCATGACCAGGTCAGGGTTGCCCAGCAGCTCGGGCGCCGCATTGGCCGCGTCCATGCCGGACAGGCCGGCCGTGCCGGAACCGCGCAACAGTTGCAGCAGCAGCGTTTCAGCCTGGTCATCGAGGTGGTGGGCGGTGAGCATCAGTGGCACGCCGTGGCTGCGGCACATGGCGCCCAGCGCCGCATAGCGCAGCTTGCGCGCGGCCGCTTCCACGCCGGAGCTGGTCTTTTCCAGCACCACGCGGCACGCTTCAAAGGTGATGCCGAGCGCCGCGCAGGTGGCTTGGCAATGATAGAGCCACTCATCGGCATTCGGGCTGATGCCATGGTGGACGTGAAAGGCGAACACGGGCACGCCATGTTCTTTTCCGTAGGCATGGGCCAGGTGCAGCAGCGCGGACGAGTCCAGGCCGCCGCTGTAGGCAATGGCGATGGGGGAAGTATTGTCGCCGCGCAGGCTGGCGAGTGCACGCGCAAACACGGCCGGCACGGAGCCAGCCGCACTGGTCCCGCTATGCTGCCTGCTCACTCGTCGGCCGGCGTCGTTTCTTTGAACTTGCCGTAGCTCATCAGCTTCTGGTGACGGGCTTCGAGCAGGTCGCGCGTTTTCATGCCGTGGAACTGGCGCAGGCTGTCGGCCAGCGCCCGTTTGAGCAACACCGCCATCTGCTTCGGATCGCGGTGGGCGCCGCCCAGCGGTTCGTTGATGATCTTGTCAATCAGGCCCATGGCCTTGAGGCGGTGCGCCGTCAGGCCCAGCGCGTCGGCGGCGTCGGAGGCACGCTCGGACGTCTTCCAGAGGATGGAGGCGCAGCCTTCCGGCGAAATCACGGAATACGTGGCGTACTGCAGCATCAGGACGGCGTCGCCCACGGCAATGGCCAGCGCGCCGCCGGAACCGCCCTCGCCAATGATGGTTGCAATCAGCGGCACTTTCAGTTCGGCCATCACGTACAGGTTGTGGCCGATGGCTTCCGACTGGCCGCGCTCTTCGGCATCGATGCCGGGAAAGGCGCCGGGCGTATCGACAAAGGTAAAGATGGGCAGGCCGAATTTTTCCGCCAGTTTCATCAGGCGCATGGCCTTGCGGTAGCCTTCCGGCTTGGGCATGCCGAAGTTGCGCATGGCGCGCTCTTTGGTGTCGCGGCCTTTTTGGTGGCCAATGACCATGCAGGCTTGCCCGTTGAAACGGGCCAGGCCGCCGACGATGGACAGGTCGTCCGCGTAGGATCGGTCGCCATGGAGCTCGTGGAAATCGGTGAAGATTTCGTTCACGTAATCCATGGTGTAGGGGCGCTGCGGGTGGCGCGCGATTTGCGATACTTGCCAGGGAGTCAGTTTGGCGTAGATATCCTTGGTCAGCTGCTGGCTTTTCTTGGCCAGGCGATCGATCTCTTCCGAGATGTCCACTGCCGAATCATCCTGCACGAAGCGCAGCTCCTCAATCTTGGAATCGAGCTCTGCGATTGGCTGTTCGAAATTGAGGAAAGTTGTTTTAATCATTGTATCTCCCGAATGGATCCGGGCCGCGACTACTCCCGCCCCGCGGCCTGCTGTGGCGCTATTCTACCGGAACTGGGCTTGAAAAAGTGAATTCGTGGGGCTCGCCGCCGGCCATCGCCCGCTGCCGCAAGGCTTGCTCAGGCTGGGGAAACGGGATCGAGGCTGCGCCACAGATACCAGGTTGCCACCGTGCGCCACGGCTCCCAGTTGGCCGATACTTCGCGCGCATCGCTGCGCGAGACAGGTTCGCCGGAGAAATAGTTCTGGCTGATGCCCTGGATCAGGCCAGGGTCGTCCAGCGGCAGCACATTGGGGCGCAGCAGGTTGAAGATCAGGAACATTTCTGCCGTCCAGCGCCCGATGCCGCGTATCTGCACCAGCTCGGCAATCACGGCTTCGTCATCCATGCTGGCCCACTGGCTCGCATGCACGCGCTTGGCCTTGAAGTGGTCGGCCAGGTCGAGGATGTATTCGGTCTTGCGCTTGGACAGGCCGCAGGCCGACAGCTGTTCGGCGCCCGCCTTGATCACCTGGGCCGGCGTGATCTTGGGGCATGCCATGACCAGCTTGCTCCAGGCCGCGTCCGCCGCCTTGGTCGTCACCTGCTGGCCCACCACGGAGCGCGCCAGCGTGGTGAAGGGATCGCCATTGCCCACCAGGTGCAGGTCGCCAAACTGGGGAATGAGCTTTTTCATGATGCGGTCACGCTTCATGAGTTCGGCTTTGGCTTCTTCCCAGTACGCAGGCACCTCGAGTAGCAGCGAGGTGGTCCCCGCGCTGTCCTTGTGCAGGGCCATCATGCGCGACGCCAGTTGGTGGTGCCGTCCGGCTTGTCTTCGAGGACGATGCCGGCCGCCAGCAGCTCGGCGCGGATGCGGTCGGACTCGCCGAAGTTGCGCGCCTTCTTGGCGGCAATGCGCTCGGCAATCTTCGCTTCGATGTCCGCCGCGCCGCCGGCGCCCTCGCCTTCACCTTGCAAGAATTGCTGCGGCGTGCGGCCCAGCAGGCCAATCACGCCGGCCAGCGCCTTGTACTGGCGCGCCGTTGCCACCGACTTGGTCTTGTTCAGTTCCGTCGCCAGGTCAAAGATGGCGGCCAATGCGATCGGGGTATTGAAGTCGTCGTCCATCGCTTCGCGAAAACGCACGGCGTGGGCTTCGTTCCAGTCAACCTGGCATTCGCCGTCACCGAGGTCGATATCGCATAGCGCCGTGTACAGGCGCGTGAGCGCAACCTTGGCGTCGTCGAGGTGGGCGTCGGAATAATTGAGCGGGCTGCGGTAGTGCGCGCGCAGGATGAAAAAGCGCACGACTTCTGCATCATACTTTTTCAGCACGTCGCGGATGGTGAAGAAGTTGCCAAGCGACTTGGACATCTTTTCGTTATCCACACGCACAAAGCCGTTATGCACCCAGTAATTGGTCATGGGATGGCCAAAAGCGCCTTCCGACTGGGCGATTTCATTTTCGTGGTGTGGAAACTGCAGGTCGGCGCCGCCGCCGTGGATATCGAATTGTTCGCCCAGCGTCGCGCACGACATGGCCGAGCATTCGATATGCCAGCCCGGACGGCCGCTGCCCCATTTCGATTCCCATTTCACTTCGTCCGGCTCCGATTCCTTGGACGACTTCCACAGCACGAAATCGAGCGGATCGCGCTTGCCGGTATTGACGTCGACACGCTCGCCGGCGCGCAGGTCGTCGAGCGACTTGCCCGACAATTTGCCGTAGCCTTCAAAACCCCGGACGGCGTAATTGACGTCGCCATCGTCGGCGCGGTAGGCCAGGCCCTTTTGTTCGAGCAGTTCGATAATGCCCAGCATCTGCGGCACGTATTGGGTCGCGCGCGGCACCACGTCCGGCGGCAAGATGCCGAGCGCGCTCGTGTCTTCATCCATGTATTGGGTAAAGCGCGAGGTCAGCGAATAAATGGACTCGCCATTTTCCACGGCCCGCTTGATGATCTTGTCTTCGATGTCGGTGATGTTGCGAACGTAGGTCACCTGGTAGCCGGACGCCTTGAGCCAGCGGTAGATGACGTCGAATGCCATCATCATGCGCGCGTGTCCGATGTGGCAGTAATCGTAAATCGTCATCCCGCATACATACATGCCTACCTTGCCGGGATTGATGGGAACGAATACCTGCTTTTCACGCGCGAGCGTGTTGTAAATCTTCAGTTGGCTCATGGTTTCTACTGTTTTAGCGCGCGCGTCAAGCCCGGGCAATACCAAGCCGTCAGCGCGTTCGCCAGCGAGGCGCGCACCGGGCAACCGGGTATCACAACGAGATCGACAGCGCCCGCGGTCTTGTTCTTCTTTGATAGAATGGGGCGTTCCGAGCAAAGTATAGCATTGAAAAAATCCCGGCTGGCCGCATATGGATCAGGTTTATTTTTGCGAATAAGGCTTGACAGCCAAACCGCCACTTTATATCAATTGTTCAACAATTAGGAAGCCATGATGCAAGAATCGAAAATGTTCCGTATGCCCTTCCTCGCCCGCTTCCTGTCGGTATTCGCCGGCCTGACGCTGAGCCACGCCGTCATGGCAGCCGAAGCGCCACAGGTGTCGCTCAATACCTCCATGGGCGAAATCGTCCTCGAACTGGACCAGGAAAAGGCGCCCAAGACGGTCGCCAACTTCCTCGCCTACGTCAAGAGCGGCCATTACAAGGGCACCATTTTCCATCGCGTGATCGATGGCTTCATGATCCAGGGCGGCGGCATGGACGCCAAGCTCAATACCAAGCGCACCAACAAGCCGGTGGAAAATGAAGCAAAAAATGGCCTGAAAAACGTGCCGTATTCGCTGGCCATGGCGCGCACGGCCGACCCGCATTCGGCCACGTCGCAGTTCTTCATCAATGTCGCTGAAAACACCAGTCTCGATTATCCGGGCCGCGATGGTTTTGGCTACACCGTGTTTGGCAAGGTGGTATCGGGCCAGGAAGTGGTCGACAAGATCAAGGGTGTGCTGGTCGATGATGTGCGCGGCCAGCAGAACGTACCGGTGATCCCCATCGTTATTAAGAACGCGACTGTCGTCAAGTCTGTAAAATAACGCCTCTGACAATATTTAAACTGAACAGGATCTCTCATGACCGTACTGATCACCACCAACATGGGCACCATGAAAGTCGAACTGGACGCTGAAAAAGCGCCAAAGACGGTTGCCAACTTCCTTGACTACGTCGCCAAGGGCCACTACGCCAACACCATTTTCCACCGCGTGATCGCGGACTTCATGGTCCAGGGCGGCGGTTTCGAGCCAGGCATGAAGCAAAAGCCGGCCGACCAGCAAGTGGAAAACGAAGCCAAGAATGGCCTCAAGAACGACAAGTACACCATCGCCATGGCCCGCACTTCGGACCCGCATTCGGCATCGGCCCAGTTCTTCATCAATACCAAGAACAATGACTTCCTGAACTATCCAGGCCAGGATGGCTGGGGCTACACCGTGTTCGGCAAGGTAGTGGAAGGCACCGAGACCGTGGACAAGATGAACAAGGTCAAGACCGGCCGCAGCGGCATGTTTGCCGATGTGCCGACCGAGGCAGTCATCATCGAAAAAATCGAAGTCGTCTAAGCAATGACCGGGCATCGCAGTGTGACGTTCGCGCCATGACGATGCCCGCGCGTACCCTCGCGCTATTCATTTCCGACCTGCACCTGCAGGCTGCCCAGCCGGCCACGGCGCAGGCTTTCTTTGCCTTCCTGGCCGAGCGCGCCATGGCGGCTAAGTCACTCTACCTTCTCGGCGACCTGTTCGAATACTGGGCAGGCGACGACGATCTTCCCGATCCCTTTCATCAGCAGATTGCCGGCGCCATTCGCGCCGTCAGCGACAGCGGCGTGGCCGTGTACTGGATCGCCGGCAACCGCGATTTCCTGGTGGGCGCAGACTTTGCCGCGGCAGCCGGATTGACCTTGCTGCCGGAACCGCACACGGTCGACATTGGCGGCCAGCGCATTACCCTGGTCCATGGCGACGCCCAGTGCACGGACGATATCAAGTACATGGCCTTCCGGGCCCAGGTGCGCGACCCGGCCTGGCAGCAGCAGTTCCTGGCGCTGCCGCTGGCCCAGCGCAAGGCCATTATTGCCGGCATGCGCGAAGGCAGCCGCGAGGCGCACGCGGGCAAGACCATGGACATCATGGATGTCACGCCGGCCGCCATCACGGCCCTGTTTGACAGCAGCGCCAGCGACATCCTCATCCACGGCCACACCCACCGCCCCGCCCTGCACACGGATGGCGCGCGGCGCCGCTATGTGCTGCCCGATTGGGAACCCCTGTCCGAGCCGCCACGTGGCGGCTGGATCAGCGTCACCACAGACGGCGCCATCACCCGCTACGACCTCGACGGCAAGCCGCTGGCCTGACCACCCGCATGCATATCAAAAAAACCTTGGGCCTGCGTTAAACTGGTGTTATAGTTCACTACATCACCACTGCAACACATCACTACCATACCTCAAGGAGGCAACATGCAAGAGGAAGCATCCGTTCCGGAGTCGATCTCATGACCACGCCCTGGAACGACAACACACCCATTTACCGCCAGCTCAAGGACCGGGTCATCGGCATGATGCTCGACGGCGCGCTCAAGGCCGGCGACGCCCTGCCCTCCGTGCGCCAGGTGGCGGCCGAATACCAGCTCAATCCGATCACGGTATCGAAGGCATACCAGGAACTGGTCGATGAAAACCTTGTAGAAAAAAGAAGGGGAATAGGCATGTATGTGACCGACGGCGCGAGCGAAAAACTGCTTGCCAGCGAACGTGAGCGCTTCGTGCGCGAAGAGTGGCCTGCCATGGTTGAGCGTATTCGCCGCCTGGGCCTGGATCTGGAACAGCTGCTGCGCGCCAGCGCGCCGGGAGCGGCGCAATGAGTGCCGTCATCTCCGCCAAAGGCTTGTCCAAGCGTTATGGCAGCAGGGTGGCCGTCGACAATATCGATTTCGAGATTCCGGCCGGCCGCATCGTCGGCCTGATCGGGCCCAACGGCTCGGGCAAGACCACCACGCTGAAAGCGGCGCTGGGCCTGGTACCTTTCGACGGCCAGCTTACCGTGCTGGGCAAGGATCCACGCACCGAGCGCGATGACTTGATGGAAGAGGTGTGCTTCATTGCGGACGTGGCCATTTTGCCGCGCTGGCTGTCGGTGGGCAATGCTGTCGATTTCGTGGCCGGCGTGCACCCGCGCTTTGATCGCAAGAAGGCCGAGCGCTACCTGGCCAACACCAAGCTCACGCCCAATCTGAAGGTCAAGGAAATGTCCAAGGGCATGATCGTGCAGCTGCACCTGGCCCTGGTCATGGCGATTGACGCCAAGCTGCTGGTACTGGACGAACCAACCCTGGGCCTGGACATTCTGTACCGCAAGCAGTTCTACCAGAACCTGCTGGAAGACTATTTTGACGAAAACAAGACCATCGTCATTACCACCCACCAGGTGGAAGAAATTGAACACATCCTGACCGACCTGATGTTTATCCGTGACGGCAAGATTGTGCTGGCAACGTCAATGGAAGAACTGGGCGAGCGCTACACGGAAGTGATGGTGTCGAACGACAAGCTGGCGGCCGCCAATGCCCTCGCTCCCATCGATTCGCGCAGCGTCTTCGGCAAGTCGGTCATGCTGTTCGACTCCGCAGGCGGCGGCGCCACCCGCGCCCAACTCAGCGCCCTGGGCGAAACCCGCAACCCGAGCGTCGCCGATTTGTTCGTCGCGACCATGAAAGGAACTTACGCATGAATACGATGAAATGGCTGTTGCGCCGCGAATTCTGGGAACACAAGGGCGCCATGCTGTGGGCGCCGCTGGTAGCGGCGGCGCTGATCATTGCCGTCATGGGTGGCTCGCTCATGTATGGCGCGGCGACGGGCAAGTTCGACAGCAAGACCACGGTACGTTTTGATTCAGGCAAGGAAGTCACGGTGACCGAGGCGTTTGCAGGCCTGGCCGCCAACAAGAAGGAGCAGATCGCCGACGCCGTCTCCGGCGGCTTCATTGCGCCCGCCGGCCCGCTGTTCATCATGATGGCGTTCACGATCTTCTTTTACTGCCTGAACAGCATGAACGAGGAAAGGCGCGACCGCAGCATCCTGTTCTGGAAGTCTCTGCCCGTGTCCGATGGGGAAACGGTCTTGTCCAAGGCTCTGGTGGCGCTGTTCGTCATTCCCCTGATTACGGTGGTGGTGGCGGTGTGCATGTCGCTCATCCTGCTGTTCTTTGCCGGCATCGTGGCCGCCATGCTGGGCGTGAACATGTGGGGTGCCGTCCTGGGCAATGGTGACTTTTACCTGACCCCGCTGCGCCTGATCGGCCTGCTGCCGGTGTATATGGTGTGGGCGCTGCCGACCGTGGGCTGGCTGATGCTGGTGTCGGCCTGGGCCAAGTCGAAAGTGTTCCTGTGGGCCGTGGTGGCGCCCCTGATCGCCATGCTGATCGTCAAGTGGACCGCCTTCGTGCTCGGCGTGGGACTGAACCTCGACTGGTTCGCCCGGCACGTGCTGCTGCGCGGCCTGGCTGGCATCATCCCGGGGACCTGGATTCCAATGTCGGGCATGGAACACAACAATTCCCTGCCGCCGGCTGACGCGATCAGCGCCGTGTTCACCGGCTCCTGGGCCACGCTGGCCACCGCGCCCGCCATCCTGGGCGCAGTAGCAGGCATTGCCATGATCTACGGTGCTTCCCGCCTGCGCCGCTGGAAGGACGAAGGCTGATGGACCATGGGCCGCGCTTACTGCGCGGCCTTTTTTTTTGATTGTTTGCCGGCTACTCGAATTGCTGGCGGAATGCTTCAAACTGCTGCTTGAGCGCGTCCACTTCGCCGCGCAGGGCAGCAACCTCCTGTTCCAGCTGGGCCACGCGGCTGCCTTGCGCCGGCGCCGCCACCGTTCCGAATGAAGACTCCTGCTGCGCCAGCGCGGCGTCGCCACCGAGCAGCTGGCCGTAACGCGGCTCCTTGGCCCCGGGTGCCACTGCCAGCCTGGCCACAATCGGCGGATACTTGTCGATCAAGAACTGCAGGCACGCTTCCACGTCGGCCACCGATTTGAATTCGTGCACGCGCCCGCTGCGGGTGCGGATTTCGCCGGCCGTCTGCAGGCCGCGCAGCATCAGTACCGTCAGCACGGCCAGCTTGTCCTGCTCCAGCGAGAGCTTCACGCGCAGGCGGTGCTCGTACTTGGGCGCACGGGCGCCGGACTGCGACACGCCATTGACGTACTTGCGCTGCATGAGGCGCTGCAGCACTTCCTGCACCGTCTCGTCGGACAGCTGCATGACCGGGTCACGGCTCGAGAGCTGGTTGCAGCCATTGGTGATGGCATTGAGCGTCATCGGATAATTGTCCGGCGTGAGCGCTTCTTTCTCGGCCAGCACCGCCAGTACGCGGATTTCAAACGGGTCCAGGTGGGTGCTGCCGTCGCTTGCTTCTGTCATGCGGTATTCCTTACTCGACCAGTTTATTTAACTCTACCAAATCCAATCTATCACACTCGGGCATGCTGGAACACGGCATGCCGGCCGACTTCATGAGGGCGGTGAGCTTTTCGATCTGTTCATCCTGGCGCGCAGCGTGGTTGATGAGACCATGCAGCGCCTTGGACAGCGGGTCGTCGCCATTGGGTGTGACCCCGTAGGCAGAAAACAGATGTGCGCTGCGCGAATCGACTTCCTTTTGCACGATATGGGCCGGGTTGCCTACCGCGGTGGCACCGGCCGGCACCGGCTTGATGACGACCGCGTTCGAGCCGACCTTGGCGTATTCGCCGACCGTAAACGAGCCCAGCACCTTGGCGCCGGCGCCGATGATGACACCCTTTTCCAGCGTGGGATGGCGCTTGGCGCCGGCGTTGAGCGAGGTGCCGCCCAGTGTGACGCCCTGGTAGATGGTGCAGTCATCGCCCACATTGGCCGTCTCGCCGATCACCACGCCAAAGCCATGGTCAATGAAGACGCGCTGGCCGATGGTGGCGCCAGGATGGATTTCAATGCCGGTGATGATGCGCGCCAGGTAGGAGATGAAGCGGCCGATCCATTTGAGCTTGCGGGTCCAGCAGGCGTGCGCCCAGCGGTGCATCATGATGGCCTGGAAGCCCGGATAGCAGGTGATGACTTCCCATCCGTTGCGCGCCGCGGGGTCGCGCGCAATGATGCTGTTGATGTCGTCGCGCAGGTTGGAGAACATAAAAGGAAGGGAAAAACAGTTGCGATACATTCATGGTAGCGCATTCGAACCATGCTTGCTTACGAGGGGTCAAGAAGCCGCGGCCAGCCTCACCACGACGGGGCCCAGCCTGGCGCCGCCTTGCAGCAGCGCCCCGGCGTCACCCTTCCCTGGCGATGCGCTGGCGGCGCGCCTCGTACAGGCATACGCCCGATGCCACCGACACGTTCAGGCTCTCGACCGAACCAAACATCGGGATACCGACCAGCAGGTCGCAGGTTTCGCGCGTCAGGCGGCGCATGCCCTCGCCTTCGGAGCCCATGACCAGCGCGGTCGGGCCGGTGAAATCAGCTTCGTACAGGCCTTTTTCGGCGTCGTCGGAGGTTCCGATGAGCCAGATGTCGCGGTCCTTCAGGTCGCGCATGGTGCGCGCCAGGTTGGTGACGGTAATGTAGGGGACGGTTTCGGCAGCGCCGCTGGCCACCTTGGCAGCCGTGGCATTCAGACCCACGGCGCGGTCCTTGGGGACGATCACGGCATGGGCGCCGACGCCGTCGGCCACACGCAGGCAGGCGCCGAGGTTGTGCGGATCGGTGATGCCATCGAGGATCAGCAGCAGCGGCGGGCCTTCGATGGCGTCCAGCAGTTCGTCGAGGTTGCGCGCCAGCGCCAGCTGGCTGGCAAAGGCAATCACGCCCTGGTGGCGGCGGGTGCCCACGATCTTGTCGAGACGCGCGGAATCAACCGGCATCACGCGCACGCCGGCCGCCTTGGCGCCGGCGATCAGGTCGTGCATGCGGCGGTCGTTGCGCGTGGCGTCGACAAAGATCTCTTCCACCGATGCTGCCTCATGACGCAAACGCGAGGTCACCGCATGGAACCCGAAAATCATTTTGTTCTTCATTACTTCTTATCGCTTATTTTTGTTGGACTTGCCGGTTTTGGATGCGGTTTTAGAAGGTGCGCTTCTGGACGAGCGTGCAGGCCCCTTGCTGGCCGAGGTGGTCGACTTGCTGCGGCGCGGCTTCTTGACCTCTTCGCCGGCATCGATGCCGTCATCGAGGTCATAGCGCCCGGCCGTGTTCACCTTCGGCTCGCGCGACTTGCCCGGCTTGGCGTCGAGCGCCTTGTGGGCCGCGCTCTTTGGCTTGCCGGCACCGGTATCGGCAGCGACACTGCCGCCGGCGAGCACCAGGTCGATCTTGCGCGCTTCCAGATCCACGCGGGCCACCTGCACCGTCACGCGGTCGGTGAGCTGGTAGCGCTTGCCGGTGCGTTCGCCGCGCAGTTCGTGGCGCGCATCGTCGTACTGGAAGAAGTCGGTGCCAAGCTCGGTGATGTGGACCAGGCCTTCGACAAACAGCGCATCGAGCTGCACGAAGATGCCAAAGGTGGTCACGCCCGAAACCACGCCGGTGAATTCCTCACCCAGCTTGTCCTTGATGAAGTAGCACTTGAGCCATGCTTCGACGTCGCGTGAAGCTTCATCGGCGCGGCGCTCGTTGGCCGAGCAATGCACGCCGAGCGCGTCCCAGATGGTCAGGTCCTGCTCTTTTTTGTGCGTGCCCTGCGCCTTGTCCTTGGCCTGCTGCTTGCGCGTGGCGTTGGACACGGTGGTGTTCAGCCCCTTGAGGTCGATCCCCTTGGGCTCATACTTTTTGCCCAGCAGGATGGCCTTGATGGCGCGGTGCGTCAGCAGGTCGGGATAGCGGCGGATCGGGCTGGTGAAGTGGGCATACGCCTCGTACGCCAGGCCAAAGTGGCCAATGTTGTCCGGGCTGTAAACCGCCTGCTGCATGGAGCGCAGCAGCATGGTTTGCAGCAGGGCGGCGTCGGGACGCTCCTTGATCTGCTTCATCAAAGCCGCATAGTCGCCGGCGCTTGGCTTGTCGCCGCCGGCCAGGCTCAGGCCCACCTGGCCCAGGAAGGTGCGCACCTGGGTCAGTTTTTCCGTCGTGGGCGAGGCGTGGATGCGGTAGGTGCCGGGATGCTTGTGGCGGATCAGCAGGTCGGCCGCACACACGTTGGCAGCGAGCATGCACTCTTCGATGACCTTGTGCGCATCGTTGCGGGTGCGCGGGATGATCTTTTCAATCTTGCCCAGGGCGTTGCAGACGATGTACGTTTCGGTGGTCTCGAAATCGATCGCACCGCGCTCGGCACGCGCCTTTTGCAGCGCGTGGAATACGTCGTACAAATTGAGCAGGTGGGGCACGATGGCCGGGCGGCGCATCGCTTCCGGGCCTGCCGTGTTGCCGAGGATGTCGGCCACTTCATTGTAGGTCAGGCGCGCGGCCGAATGGATCACGGCCGGGTAGAACTGATAAGCCTTGATCTCGCCCTTGTCGCTGATGACGGCGTCGCACACCAGGGTCAGGCGGTCGACCGCCGGGTTCAGGGAGCACAGGCCATTGGACAGCTTCTCGGGCAGCATGGGGATCACGCGGCGCGGGAAGTACACCGAGGTGCTGCGCTCGAGCGCATCGACGTCGAGCGCATCGTTCGGCTTGACGTAGTGGCTCACGTCGGCAATGGCGACGATCAGGCGGAAGCAGTTGGCACGCCCTACTTTCACCGGCTCGCAGTAGACGGCATCGTCAAAGTCGCGCGCGTCTTCCCCGTCAATCGTCACCAGCGGGACGTCGCGCAGGTCGACGCGGTCGGCCAGGTCGGCGTCTCGCACTTCTGCGGGCAGTTTGGCGGCGGACTTGAGCGCCGCTTCCGAGAAGATGTGCGGCACGCCGAACTTGCGCACGGCGATTTCAATTTCCATGCCCGGGTCGTCCAGGTCACCCAGCACCTCGACCACTTTGCCGGCCGGCTGCTTGAAGCGCGACGGCTGCTCGATCAGTTCGACGCTCACGATCTGGCCCGCCTTGGCCTTGCCGGGCGAACCGGAGACCAGGATGTCCTGGCCAATGCGCTTGTCTTCCGGTGCCACGATCCAGACCCCGTTCTCGTTGAGCAGGCGTCCGATCACATGGCTGTTGGCGCGTGAGACCACTTCGACAATGGTGCCTTCCTTGCGCCCGCGGCGGTCGGTGCCGGTCACCTTGGCCAGTACGCGGTCGCCGTGCAGCACTTTTTGCATTTCCTTGTCGGACAAGAACAGGTCTTCGCCCGGTTCATCCGGGATCACGAAGCCGAAACCGTCGCGGTGGGCGCTGACCTTGCCGGCCACGAAGCCGGAATGGTCGGCCAGCGAGTAGTAGCCTTCGTCGTCGGCGCTGATCTGGCCGTCGCGCTCCATGGCATTGAGGCGGCGCGTGAGCACTTCAAGGGCGGCCGGCTTGACTTTGAGGGTCTGCGCCAGCGCAGCCAGGTCGAGCGGCGCAGCGGCGTCACGGAAGGTGCCGAGAATATCCTCGCGGCTAGGAATGGTGTGTGTAATTTGGTTCAAATGTTTTTCTATATTTGTTTTAACAGTAATCCCGGCGATTCCCGGGACTGGCACCGTGTTTTATTGACACAGTGATAGGCGTAGTGTAACGGAGTCGCACAGAATCGCCTAACGAAGCGTGCTCCAAAGATTCTTTTGGCGAAGCTTTGACATTTTAAAATGTTCCGCTATAATTTTGGTCTCTCGCGGCGACCCATGTCGAAGCGGAAGAAAAAGCTGGAGGAGTATGAACGGCAGGCAGCGAAAGTTAGTCTGGCGCAAAACTTCAAAGGCTAGTATGATAGCAGACTTCGGTGGCAACGCCGAACAGCAGCAAGCAGTTCCAGTGCCCACGTGGCGGAATTGGTAGACGCGCATGGTTCAGGTCCATGTGCCGCAAGGTGTGGGGGTTCGAGTCCCTCCGTGGGCACCATCTACCGGATGCAGTTTTCCGCAGAGTAGTTCGCAGTAGTCGTAAGACATTGCGCCGTAATCATCAGATTGCGGCGTTTTAGTTTGAGCAGCAGCAGTATCAGTGCCCACGTGGCGGAATTGGTAGACGCGCATGGTTCAGGTCCATGTGCCGCAAGGTGTGGGGGTTCGAGTCCCTCCGTGGGCACCACTCTACCGGGTTAGTATATTCCCGCCCAATTCGCAGTATCGAACGCCGCAGTCCTGGTTCCAGGCTGCGGCGTTTTGCGTTGTGCTGCGTCCGTGCGCGTATCCGTATTGACTGATTTGATCTACACTGGCGATATCTGCCGCGCGAGGACCATGCCGTGAAAATGTCGCCTCCCACCCGTGACGCCACCGTTCTGATCGCATCGGAAAGTCCGGCCGACCTCGCCCCTCTCACCGATGAACTTGGCCGCGAGGGCGTCAAGGTCGCTGTGGCCACCAAGGCCGACCACGCGCTGGCCCTGCTGGCCGACGGCAGCATCACCCTGGCCCTGATCGATATCGGCATGCGCCAGCGCGACGGCTTCGAGCTGTGCCGCCTGATCCGCAGCGCCGACGCCACAGCCGCCATTCCCGTGCTCCTGCTTGGCGCCAGCCTCGACCTGGATCAGCGCCAGCACAGCGCCGACGCCGGCGCCAGCGACTACATTGCGCGCCCGTTCGACCCGCGCCAGCTGATCGACAAGGTGCAGCAGCTGCTGGCCCTGCACCAGACCGACGTCAATCCCCTGTCGCTGATGGTCAACTACCATGCCTTGCTGTCCGGCTCGCCGGATACGGTGGTCCTGCTCGATATCCAGAGCGGCAAGCTCATTGACGTCAACGGCAATGCGTGCGCCCTGTTTGGCGTGAGCGAACGCGAGCTGCTCGGCAAGAAGCTGGTGGACCTGTGTCCGCCCACCCAGGCCAATGGCGAGCGTTCGCAGGCACTGCTTGACAGCTACATCGAACGGGTCAGCCAGGGCTTGATCCAGGTGCTGGAAGCAGAATTTGTGCACAGCAGCGGACGGCGCATGACGTGCGAGCTGCGGCTGGTCATCATGCCCACGCCAAGCCGGCGCCTGATGCATGTGCGCATGATGGATGTCACCAACCGCAACCGCGCCGAGCGGCTGCGCCTGGGCCAGGCCCGTCTGCTGGAAATGATTGCGCGCGGCGCGCCGCTCAAGTCCATCCTGGACGAATTGCTGCTGCTCATTGAAAGCTTGTCGCCGGGGGCGCACTGCACCGTGCTGCTGCTCGACCAGAACGGCAAGACCGTCCATCCCATCGCCGCGCCCAGCCTGCCGCCGGAATTCATCGCCGCCTTTGAAGGCTTGAGCATTGGCAGCGCAGCTGGGTCGTGTGGACGAGCCATGTTTTTGCGGGAAATGGTCATTACCGCAAACATAGAAACCGATCCATTATGGGACAAGTACCGGCAGCTGGCCCAGCCGTACGGCCTGCGCGCCTGCTGGTCCACGCCCATTGTCCTTGATGGCGCCGGCGTGCTGGGCAGCTTTGCCGTCTACTATCGCGAAGTGCGCACGCCAGACGAAGAGGAATTGCGCCTCATTGAGGTGGTGTCGCACCTGGCCGCCATTGCCATCGAGCGCACGCGGCGCGAGGAAGAACTCAAGCGCCACCGCGATCACCTGGAAGAACTCGTGTCCGAGCGCACCGAGGAACTTACCTCCGCCCTGGCCACCCTGTCGCTTACCCAGGAAGAACTGGTGCGGCGCGACAAGCTGGCCGCGCTCGGCACCCTGGTGGCGGGTGTGGCGCACGAACTCAATACGCCGATCGGCAACAGTCTCGTCATCGCCACCACCATGGCCGAACATGCCCAGGCGCTGGAGCAAGACATCGCCGCGGGCCTGCGCCGTTCGCGCCTGAACAGCTATCTCGAGCGGGCCCATGAGGCGAGCGATATCCTGGTGCGCAATCTGCACCGGGCGGCGCGGCTGGTGTCGAGCTTCAAGCAGCTGGCGGTGGACCGCACCACCTCCCAGCGGCGAATATTTTCCGTCAGCGAACTGCTGGATGAACTGGTGCTGCCGCTGCGCATTTCCATCCGCAAGCGCCCCATCGCCGTGGAACTGGTGATGGAACCGGGCCTGACCATGGACAGCTATCCCGGCCCCCTGTCCCAGGCCCTGAGCAACCTGTTTGAAAATTGCCTGGTTCACGCCTTTGATGCCGATGCCGAAGGCAGCATCCGTATCAGCGCGGTGCCGGTATCGGTGTCGGAGCTGGCCATTTCCATCGCGGACACGGGACACGGCATCGCGCCCGAGGTGGCAGCGCGCGTGTACGATCCCTTTTACACCACCAAACTAGGCTCGGGCGGATCCGGCCTCGGCTTGCACGTGGCCCATAACATTGTCACAGGCATTCTTGGGGGCAAGATTGACTTGCACAGCGTGCCCGGCAGCGGCACCACGTTTACGCTCACCCTGCCGCGCGTTGCGCCCAATGGGCAAGGCGCCAACCCGGCACTTTGACATCGGCATAACGTGCCGGACTTGACTTGCCGCCCGAACAAGCTATGCTCGGCCTTATGAAGACCATTCCAGCAATCGGTGTCGGCGCCCTCCTCGCATGCATGTGCGTGGCGGCGATGGCCGCGCCGGCAGCCTGGTTCAAATGGCGCAGCAAGGCCGACGGCAAACTGGTCTGTCACCAGACTCCGCTCGGCCCTGGCTGGGAAAAAGCCAGCGGCCCATTCCGCGACAGCCACTGCACAAAGGAAATCCCACCACATAAATGACCTGCCTGACCGGGGGAGATGAAGCAAGCCGTCTGTAGCATCCAATCAAACTGAGGAGAAGTTAATGTTTACGAATCCCGAACAATTTGCATCCGCCACCAAGACGCTTTTCGAACTTCAGATGATGACCTTCAATGCATTGACCAGCAAGGCGGTCGATGGGGTCGAGCAGGTAGTCGCCTTGAACATGGCCACGGCAAAAAATTCGGTAGCGGGCGCCATGGCCGCGGGCAAGGAAATGAGCCAGGCCAAAGATGCCAAGGCCGCCATGGACATTGCCACCTCCCATGCCAAGCCGGACATGGCGGGCGCCGTCCAGTATGGCGACGAGCTCAAGGTCATCATTGACGATATCCACAATGAATTTACCAGCGCGGCCGACGCCCACCTGGCCGAAGCCAAGAGCACGCTGACGGCACTGATCTACGACGTGACCAAGAATGTGAAACCGGGGTCGGAAAATGCGGTGCAGATCATCAAGACCGCGATTGACAATGCCTTCCAGGGCTACGAGCAGGTCACCCAGGCAACGCGCCAGGCGGTCCAGGTGGTGGAAGCGCAAATTGCCAAGGCAACCGAACAGGTGGGCGGCGCCGTGAAAGCCGGCGCCAAGGCCGGCGCGGCCGGCAAGCAGCCTTCCTGAACGCCGCCCCAAGGCCCGGCCAGACAGCACACTTGCCGCCGGCGTCGGTCCGGCGGCACGTTCCCTACAGCACGGCGCCGGCCGCCACGCCGCTGCACATGACCAGAAACAGCACAATGGCCGTGGTGCGCTGTCGTGCCGGCAGGTTGGCTACATAAATCCGGGTGGGTACTCTCATGACGTTCTCCTTGGGTGCTGGTTCGATCACTTGGCGGCCGATCCGTTCCGTGCCATGTCCTCGCGCAGCAGGCGGAACGGATCATCCTCGTCCGCCACGCGCGGTTTGAGCGCAGGCTGCCGGGGAAGGGGGCGCTTGACCGGCACGATGATGTCGCCGCCAATGCTGGTGCGCAGCAGCTTGGCCAGCTGCTGGGCTTCCGTCTTGACGGGCCCGGTCACATTGTTCTTGTGGGCCAGGTCGCGCAGGGCCTGGCTGGACACGCGCAGGCCGCTGACGGCAGCAATACTGTGCGCCTTGATATCGTCCGGATCACGCTCCAGCGCCGCCTGGGCAAAGGTGATCGCCTCACCGTACTGGTGACAGTCGAAGCTGACCTGTGCCGCCCGCAGCCAGGGCGCTTTCTCGCGGGGGAACGCCAGCGTCGCCTGCTTGAGGATGCCGATGGCGCGTGCCTCCTGCCTGGCGGCCAGGGCGGCCTCGGCCTGGGCCAGCAGGGCGGCCAGGGTTGGCGGCGCAGGCACTGGCGGCGCCGGTGGCGCACCGGCGCATGCACTCAGGACGGCGACGCAGGCAATGGCGGCAAGCGTAGAGTGAATTGACATAAGTGCCTTAGAGAAAACGTCGGAATGCCATTATTGGGCGAGGTTCCAAGGCCAGGATTGCGCCAGCTCAACCGATACGTCTGGCTGCACAGGCGGCTTTCTTCTCCGGCAAATCTTGTGCAAGGTCATCACGATCTTGTGTGGTTTGTTTCTAATCGGGAAGACAACATCTTTCCGGAGCCAGCCTTGCCTTCACCTGACGACCACCGCTCCCGCCGCACCATCACGGCCCTGAGCCATAGCAAACCCAAGCCCTACCGGCGCTACGCCTACAGCGACGAGCCGCAGCGCCTGTCGCGGATGCAGATTGCCGTACTGACAGCCGGTGGCATCGTGGTCGCCGGCTTGATGCTGACCGTGGCCGTGATCGCCCAGGAACATGAAAACGCCACGCGTGGCAAAGCAATCATTTCCGCGGAAATTGCGGGGGCGCCCTCGCCTGTTGCGCCGGTTCCGGTGTCAGCGCCCATGGCAGCAGGCGTGCCGGCAACGGACGTGCCGGCAATGGACGTGGCGCAACACGCGGCACAACACGTGCCGGCAGCACAGGTGCCGGCCGATCCCCTGCCCCCGGTGCTCGATGACTCCTCACTGCCCATTCCGGACCCCTTGTCGCCTCCTATGCACATGCCGGTGGACCAGCACCTGTCCTTGCCGGCACCGAAAAAGGCGTCAACGCCGGCTGCCCGGGCCGGAACCGGGGCCGCGACGCGCCCGCTCAAACTTTCGCTGCCACGGCCAGCCTTGCGCGCGAGCCCCGCGCCAGACCCGGATGTTGTCCTGATCGCCTCGATCCTGACCCTGACGCCGCTCCGCCCCCCGGATCAGGGCGCCGCTGCCCAAGAATGCACGCCGGGCGCCGTGCTGGAAAACCTGTGCGGTGCGCTGCACGGCATGCGCCCCTGAGCGGCAAAAAACCACACGGCAGCCGAAAGCGGGGAATCTTCTGGGTTTTGCCCGGGTCAGAAGTTATACTGTATATATTCACAGTCATGACGAAGTCCGGCAGTACAGATGCGCAAAGTTCTTGAAAATGAGTTCTATTACCTGGACAACTTCCACCGGGTACTGGAATGGATCGGCGAACGGTATGACGACCTGCTCAGCGATGAGGAGCGCGCATTTATCGGCACCTTTGCCGGCTTGCCGCAGCCTTCGCGCGCCCTGTTCGTCCGCATGGTCATGCGCAAGGGCACCCTATTTCGGGCCAGCAAGCTCAATTATGCGGAAATCGGCTGCCCCGTCGAGGCGGCGCGCGCCCTGCTGCCCACCGGCTGGGTGACGAGCGACCCGGTCATTACACTCGACGAACTGTTCGACCTGCTGCTCAAGCCAGAACTGGCCGCCGTGTTCCGCCTGTCGCTGCACGAAAAAGGGGCGCGCAAGGCGGACCAGCTGGAAGCGTTGCGGGCGCAATTTGGCGACCCGCGCACCTTTTCCGACTGGTACCGCGAATCAGGCGACGTGGCTTTCAGCATCCTCGTCAAGCCCCTGTGCGACCGCCTGCGCCTGATCTTTTTCGGCAACCTGCGCCAGGACTGGACGGAATTCGTGCTGTCCGACCTGGGCGTGTTCAAGTACGAGCAGGTGGAGTTTTCGAGCGGCTCGCGCGGCTTTCGCAGCCGCCGCGACGTCGACGACTACCTCGCCCTGCACACCTGCAAGGAACGATTCGAGCTCGGTGAAGCGCTGGACGAGGTGCTGCAAACGCTGCCGGCGGCAGTGTTCGACAATGACTGGATCAACAGCCGGCGCGAGCGGCTCGTCTTCCAGATCGCCCAGCACGTGGAAAAGCAGAAGGACTGGGCCAATGCCATCACCCTGTACCTGTCCTGCCGCTTCCCCGGCGCACGGGGGCGCGCCATCCGGGTGCTGGAAAAAGATGGGCAGTACGGGCGCGCTTTTGAGCTGCTGACCCGGGCGCAGGAAGCTCCCGAGAGCGACGCCGAACGCCAGCAGCTGGCCCGCATCGGGCCGCGCCTGCGGCGCAAGCTGGGGCACGACAAAACGCCCCGGCGCCGCAATCCGGCCATCACCCGCCTTGACCTGAGCCTGCCCATGCCGCAGGAATCGTGGTGGGTGGAAGGGGTGGTGCGCGACCACCTCCAGCGCGACGATGCGCCCGTGTTTTATGTCGAGAATACGCTCATCAACGCGCTGTTTGGCCTGCTGTGCTGGCGCGCCATTTTCAGCGCCATCCCCGGCGCCTTTTTCCACCCCTTCCATCGCGGGCCGGCCGACCTTCTCAGTGCCGACTTCTTTCACCGGCGCGAAGCGCTGTTTCGCCAATGCCTCGACCAGCTCGATGGCGAGGACTGGCGCACCACCATCCGCGCCAACTTCCACGCCAAGTGCGGCATCCAGTCGCCGTTCGTGGTGTGGGAGGCGCTGTCGGAAGAGCTGCTGGACCTGGCACTGGACTGCATCCCGGCCCTGCATCTCAAAAAGTGGTGCGAGCGCATCCTGCTCGACATCAAGGCCAACCGCACGGGCTTTCCCGACCTGATCCAGTTCTGGCCCACCGAACAGCGCTACAACATGATCGAAGTAAAAGGCCCCGGTGACCGCCTGCAGGACAACCAGCTGCGCTGGATCGAGTACTGCGCGGCGCACCAGATGCCGATTTCCGTGTGCTACCTGCAGTGGTCGGAGGCACACGCTTGACCTACGCTGTCGCCGTGCGCGCCCTGTGCGAATTCACCGCCAAACAGGGTGACCTGGATCTGCGTTTCACGCCCTCGCCCACCGCCCAGGAAGGCATTGCCGGCCACGCGGTGGTGGCGGGCCGGCGCGGGGCCACGTATCAGACGGAAGTGAGCCTGTCCGGCACCCACCTGGGCAGCAATGGCCTGGAACTGCTGGTGCGCGGCCGCGCCGACGGCTACGACCCCGGGCACAACCTGATCGAAGAAGTCAAGACCTACCGCGGCGAGCTGGCGCGCATGCCCGACAATCACCGCCACCTGCACTGGGCGCAGGTGCGCGTGTACGGCCACCTGCTGTGCCGGCAACTGGGGCTGGCACAGGTGAACCTGGCGCTGGTGTACTTCGACATCGGGCGTGAAACGGAAACCGTGCTGCGCGAAACGCAGAGCGCCGAGGCGCTGGCAGCCATCTTTGCCGACCAGTGCGAACGCTTTGCCGCCTGGGCCGCGCAGGAGGCGGCCCACCGCACCGCGCGCGACACGGCGCTGGGCGCCCTGCGCTTCCCCCATCCCGATTTTCGTCCGGGGCAGCGCGACCTGGCCGAGACCATCTTCAAGGCCAACGCCAGCGGCCGCTGCGTGATGGCGCAAGCCCCTACCGGCATTGGCAAAACCATCGGCACCCTGTTCCCGGTGCTCAAGGCCGCGCCAGCGCAGCAGATCGACAAGGTGTTCTTCCTCGCTGCAAAGACGCCGGGCCGGCGCCTGGTCATCGATGCTGCTGCCACCATCACCGGCAGCGCGCCGCTGCTGCCGCTGCGCGTGCAGGAACTGGTGGCGCGCGACAAGGCGTGCGAGCATCCGGACAAGGCATGCCATGGCGACTCCTGCCCGCTGGCCCAGGGCTTTTACGACCGCCTGCCGGCCGCGCGCAGCGCCGCCGCCGCCGTAGCGGTACTGGACCGCGATGCCATGCGCGAGGTGGCGCTGGCGCACGCGGTCTGTCCCTATTACCTGGGCAGCGAAATGGCCAAGTGGAGCGACCTGCTGGTGGGCGACTACAACTACTACTTTGACCTGGGCGCCATGCTGTACTCCATGACACTGGCCAACCAGTGGAAAGTGAGCGTGCTGGTGGACGAGGCCCACAACATGGTCGCGCGCGCACGCCAGATGTATTCCGCCGAACTTGACCGGGTGGCCCTGCGCGCGGCGCGTGCGGTGGCATCGGGCCCGGTCAGGACGGCGCTGGACCGGGTGGCCCGCGCCTGGCCGGTACACACGCATGCAAGCTACGAAGTGATTGCCGCCATCCCCGACAAGCTGCTCACGGCCCTGCAGGGCGCCGGCTCCACCATCACCGATTTTGTGTCCGACAATCCGGCCCCCATGGAGCCGGCGCTGCAGCGATTCTATTTTGACGCCCTCCACTTTGCGCGCCTGGCCGAGCAGTTCGGCGACCATTCGCTGTTTGACGCGACCATTGCGGACCCTAAGAATTCCACGCTCTGCATCCGCAACATCGTGCCCGCCCCCTTCCTCAAGGCGCGTTTTGCGATGTCGCACGCCACGGCGCTGTTCTCGGCCACGCTCAGTCCCTGGAACTACTACGGCGACATGCTGGGACTGCCCGACAATTCGCCGTGGGTGGACATTGCCTCGCCCTTCGCCGCCGAGCAGCTGGCCGTGCACGTGGTGGACACGATCTCAACGCGCTTCCAGCACCGTGCCAGTTCGGCCGCGCCCATCGCGCGCCTGATCGCCCGCCAGTACCAGCAGCAGCCCGGCAACTACCTGGCATTTTTCAGCAGCTTCGATTACATGGAGCAGGTTGCGGCGCAACTGGCGCAGCAGTACCCCGAGGTGCCCCTGTTCCGGCAGCCGCGGCGCATGGTGGAAGCCGAACGTGACCAGTTCCTCGGCCGCTTCACGCTCGACAGCCGCGGTGTGGGCTTTGCGGTGCTGGGCGGCTCCTTTGGCGAAGGCATCGACCTGCCCGGCGCGCGCCTGATCGGGGCCTTCGTGGCCACGCTCGGCCTGCCGCAGCTGAACCCTGTCAATGAGCAGATCCGCCAGCGCATGCAGGCCATCTTCGGCGCCGGCTACAACTATACCTATCTGTACCCCGGCATCCAGAAGGTGGTACAGGCGGCCGGGCGCGTGATCCGCACCGAACAAGACCGCGGCGTGGTCTACCTGATCGACGATCGCTTCGCCCAGCCTGACGTGCAGGACCTGCTGCCGCGCTGGTGGAAGGTGGACCGGCCGGGCATCAGCCGATCAGGCTCCTGACTTTCTGCAGGCCGCTGCGGCTGACCGGCAGGCGCGAGCCATCGAGCAGAATCGCGCTGTGGCTGTCCTTGCCCTGCTCGATGCGGCTGATGCGGCCAATGTTGAGCAGATAGGAGCGGTGAATGCGCACGAACATGTCGCCATCGAGCTGGTTCTCCAGCTCCGACAGGCGCTGGTGCTTGAGATAGCCCTTGCCTTCGGCATGGATTTGCACGTAGTCGTCCTGCGCCTCGATGAAGTCGATCTTGTCGGCTGCGATGACATGCACGCGGGCGCCGTCGCGAATGAGCACCCGCCCCAGCGGCTTGTTGCGGATCGCGGCATCGGCCACGGCCGCCGTCAGGCCAGCCTCGACCTGGCCCGCGCCCATTCTGCTGCGTGCGTGGCTGAGCGCTTCATCAAAACGCTGCTGGCTGAACGGCTTGAGGAGGTAGTCGATGGCATGCACCTCAAAGGCCTTCAATGCGTACTGGTCGAATGCGGTCACGAACACGTAGCGTGTCTTGCTGCCGGCCAGTTCCACCACCTCGAAGCCATTTAGCCTGGGCATCTGGATGTCCAAAAATACCAGGTCGGGCTCAAGCTCCGTGATGGCCTTTACCGCCTCGAAGCCGTTGGCGCATTCGGCCACGATGTCGACATCGGCATGGCGGCTTGCGAATTCGCGTACCAGGCCACGGGCCAGCTCTTCATCGTCCACTATGATCACTCGCATGTCTGCTCCGTTGTTTCAGCGGGCAGCGCCAGCGCCACCCTGAAGTTGTTGCCGCCGCGTTCCCAATGCACGCTGGCCTGGTGTCCATACAGCGTGGCCAGGCGCTCGCGCACGTTGACCAGCCCAATTCCCTTGCCCGGCTGGCGGGCCATGTCGGCGTCCACATCGTTGTCCACCGTAATGTGCAGGATCGAGCCGGCCCGGTGCGCCCTGACCCTGACGGTGCCGCCCTCGGGCAGGCTGCCGATACCGTGCTTGACGGCGTTTTCCACCAGCGGCTGCAGGATCATGGGTGGCAGCAGGCAGGCGCCGGCATCGTCATCGATGTCGCTGCTAAAGGTCAGGCGCGCGCCAAAGCGCACCTTTTCAATGGCCACAAAATGCGTCAGCAGGCGCACTTCGGCGTCGAGCGTGACCTTGCGGTGCGCCTCCAGGCCCAGGGTGTGCCGGAAAAAATCGGCCAGCTGCAGCGTCATGTCGCGCGCCCGCACCGGGCTGATCGAGGTCAGGGCACTGATCGAATTGAGACTGTTGAACAGGAAGTGCGGGTCTATCTGGGTGCGCAGCATGCGCAATTGCGCTTCCTGCGCCGTGAGCTGCGACTGCAGTTCGCGCCGTTCGGCAGCGCGCGCCTTGTCAAATTCGATCGCCAGGTAGTGGGCCACCGCGAGCAGCCAGTAAATGATGACGCCCAGTCCGAACACCGAATAATTCATGGCCCCGCCAGGGGTGATGCCGGCCTGCGGCCACAGACTGTTCCACGCCACGCACAGCAGCAGCCACAGCGCCCCCACGATCGCCGCCGCAAAACCGAACACCGTCATGATCGCACCGGTACTCTTGCTGGCCAGGGGATAGGCGCGGCACAGGTAGTAGGACGAAAAGCCGGCCGCGCAGCCATACACCAGCGTCACCGGCATCACCACACCCAGGGCCGGGCCCCAGGCGGCACCGGTGGCGCTGATTGTGAGCCCGGTGAACAGGACCCCGATCATGGTCCAGGCGACCAGGTACAGCGCCGCGCCACGCTGCGTGGAAAACAGCCCCTGCATCAGTTGGTAACCTCGACCCCACCCATGATCGCGTAGCCTTTGATGATCAGTCGCTTGCTGGCATCGGGCGGATTGACCGTCTTCTCGTCGAAACCTCCCATGATGGGAGTACCATGCAGCACCACTGTCCAGTCAGGAGGGACCTTCATCGAGATTCCACCCATGGCAGCGAAGACGTTGATGACAGCTTCGCCCTGGATCGAGGAACCGCGCAGGTCAAGTTCGCACCCGCCCATGACTGCCGTGATCTCGCCACCCAGGAAATTCTGGGTCGTGATGCGGCGGTCAAAGCCGCCAAGGATGGCGGTGACGTCGACGATCGAATCGCTGCCGTCGGCCGCCTTGACCAGCGAGACGCCCTTGCGCCGCTGAACCGACTTGTACACCACGGCGCCGCCGACGAAAATCAGTACCAGCGGCCACAGGGCGCGCAGGTTCACGTGCAGGTAGCCCAGGTTGCGCAGGATAAGCAGGCAGCCGATGCCGATCAGGATGGCGCCGCCCCAGTTGCTCTTGCCGCCATCGCTGTCGGCCAGTTTCATGCTGCCCACCACGATGAACAGCACCGGCCAGAAGCTCACGGCGTCACCGAAATTGAGGATATTGAGGTTATCGAGCAAAAAGCCGATGCCCAGGGCGATGACGATCGCGCCGATCACCATCTGGCTTGAAAAACTGCGCGGGGTATCACTTTTCATTGCGGCTCTCCTCATTGGCGGCAAAGCGTTTTTCAATCAGCGGGCGCAGGATGATGCTGACACCACTGGCGATAATCACGAACGGCCAGCTATTGCCGAATGTCAGACCGAACATGTTCTGGAGCACAGCGAACAGCCAGGCGCCCATGAACACCATCCACAGGCCGCTGCTGTAGTGGCGCGCAGTAGGGTAGCCGATCATCTTGTTAATGCCCAGTACGATCAGGACCAGCGGCCAATAATGCCAGAGGCCGCGCACTTCCACCACATCCATCAGGTCCAGGAAAATGGCGACACCGAATGCGATGAGCACCAGGCCCCACATCAGCTGGCGCCGCCATTCGTAAGAAGATTCTGCTGTCATATTGCCTCCTTGTTGAAAGAATGGAGTGACAATACATGGCTGGCGTGGCAATGAAAACCGGATTTCGGTGAATGGCGCAGGCAGCTCGGTGAATGGCGAATCATTCGGCCAGTGGCGCCAGTGGCAGCGTGCGCAGGCGCAAAAAAGCCCGCAGCGTTGCCGGTGCGGGCTTGGGTGACGGCGCTGGGAGCGCGTCAGGCTGCCTGGGCAGCGCGGGAAGGCTGGTTACGCACTTCCTTGTGATACTTGGCCTTGGCCGCAGCTTGCTTGACGGCTTCGCGGGCAATGTTCATTTGCTTGATCGCTTTTTTTTCTGCCTTACCGCGGTGCTGGGCTTCGTCTTTGTTACCGATACGCTTGGTCATTGTAGTCCTCCATTGTCAAATTTGATCCACATCATACTGGAAATTCAGGAACGGCTCTCCGCCATTTTGAATTCGGACGGTGCCAGCCCCCATCCCAGCTGGCGCCGGATTTCTTCCGGCGATGGCGGCGGCTTCGGGTCGCGTGAGCGACGCTCAAGATATTCACGCACGACATGCTTGGGTGGATGGTTACAGGTAGCCATGACAACCTCCGTGTTCCAGTTCGTTGTTCCAGCTTTACAGAAGCTGGGACTGTGTAATTGGTGCCGATCCTCGAGGCGACCGGCTAACCTGCTGAACGGGCTGCTCCGCTGGACTGTGCCACGCGGCTCCTCATTCACACAGCTTCATCTTATGCGGCAGCCCCCGGCTCGACCGTACGTTGCCGCACACTTCGCCCGCCCTCCTTGCGCGGACTCAGTACGCGCGAAAATGCAAGCGCGCCTACAGCCGTATGGCTTCCCTGCGTGCGCCGCATCCCCGAAAAACCGTCGTGACAGATCAATCCTACGTAACGAAGAGCATTTTTGCTGCGTCAGAGGACAGTTGTTGGCCTCGCGGGAACCCGCTACCATGTGATTTTTCCTTGCTCATTGCGTACCATGCGACTTGCCGCACTGCTGTTACCGCTTCTTGTCCTGGCTGCCTGCTCCTCCGATCCGCTGCCGGTCGACGAACTGGCAAAAAAGCCGCTGTTCGAGATGCAGCCACGGGATGTGCACCGCTACCTCGCCCATGTGCAGGCGAATGAACCCGACCTGCGCCAGCGTATCGTGCGCATCGGGCGCCAGAATATCGGGCAACCGTACGTACTGAATTTGCTTGGCGAATATCCGTTCGAACTGCACGATACCCTGCCCCTGTTCAGCCTGAAGGAGAGCGACTGCGTGGTCTTTGCGGAGCACACCTACGCCATGGCATTGAGCGGCTCGTGGGAAGAATTTTTCTGGATGCTGCAGCGGATTCGCTACAAGGATGGCGTAATTGGCGTGGCCAGCCGCAATCATTACACGGAAGTGGACTGGAACGTCAACAACAGCTGGCTGGTGTCGGACGTCACCGAGCAGCTGGCCGGCGACCAGGTGCGCTGGTACAAGGTGACAGTGGACCGCGCGCGCTTTTTGCGCAGCCGGCACAATACGGTGCGCAGCATGCCGGTGCAGACAGAGCGCGTCGCCTTTATCGGCAAGGAGCAGCTGGCGCCCCTGCTGCCCCACCTGCATGACGGCGACATGGTCAATGTCGTCTCGGCCCGCAACGGTGCCTTGTATGTCTCGCACGTGGGATTGATTGCGGTCGACGCGCAAGGGCGGCGCAACTTCCTCAATTCTGCCGAACCGAAGGTGCGCGAAGAAAGCTTTGACGATTTCTTCAAGCGTACCGCCGAGCGCGAGGAACGCAACGCCAGGGAAGGCAGGAACGGGCAGACCCTGGCCGGCTTCAAGCTGCTGCGCCTGAACGACAATATCGTCGTGCCGCCTGCCCTGCCCCAGCCGCGGCCCCGGTAAACGTCAGCTAGCGCCACACCCGGCGCGTGCGGCCGGTCCAGACAATCCGCTCCGGCAGGCCAATGCTGCCGCCGTTGATCAGGCGCGTGACTTCGGCCACATCATCCTGGTCTGCCGCCTGGTTGCAGCCCCGCGCAGCCCATTCCGCCGCCGCCACGTGCAGGCACCAGGCGGCCGACACCACCGCATCGGGCATCTCGACCAGGTCGGGCGCGTTGCGCTCCCATCGCTGTAAGAAAGTGGTCGCGCGCGCATAGCTGTCCTTTCCAGTCAGCTGCAACAATCCGCGACCACGGTAAAGGTAACCATCGCCAGGGCGGTCATTGCCCATCCTCCCGCCGTAGACCTCGTTTGCAAGCTTTTCAGGCTGGTTGGCGTAATGGCGGGGATCGAGGGGACCGGTGGGCTGGAAGCGCTGCGGCCACACTTTGGGCAGGCGGGCGGCGCTGTAACGCAGGTTTTCGTACTGCAGTGTGAGCGCGCCAGTCTCGTGCAGGACCTGGGCCATGAAATGGGCCACGCGCAGGGAATTGGCGTTGACGCCGTAGCGGGCCAGCACCGACTGGCCGGTGGCAAAGGCGGCGCGGTAGGCCGCCGCCGCATCCGGTGCGAGCCTGCCCAGCTGTTCGAGAGTGACGACTACCGCCATGGCCATTTCCTTCGCAGTTCACAGCTTCGATGGTATGGGTGCCACTGCATGCAGTGTCCACTCGTATCAAATCCCTGTGTAATTTCCCATTCAAATGTTCCTAATAGCGATGTGCATCTACCGGTGGGCTAATTGCTTACCATTAATCCGTCATAGCACAATTCCTCCGCTTATTTTTCCATTGGCCTGACCCGTGTTTAATCCGGGTCAAGCTGTTTCATAACCGCATTTAAATGGGGTATTTAACGATAGCGCTCCCGTCATCACGGCGACAAGTAAATCACTGGAAAGTTTCATCTTATTCCGTCGCTTGCGCATTATCAAATCGGCCACTTCTCATGACACGATAATAATAGACAGAAACCTGTCCAGGCATGGAAATGAGTGCTGCATCCAGATTGACATCGCTATGCCAATTTAAATGTCGGCATTAAACCATCCAGATTACCGCCCCTATTACTCAATAGTCTCCGCCATGCCGACGCCTACTCCAGCATTCACTCCCGTCACGCAGTTTTGTACCGACCTGGTGGCGATGCACCGACATGCAAAAATCGCCCTGATGGTGGGCGTCGACCTGATTGCCTTGCCCTTGTGCCTCATGGTTGCCCTGTTGTTGCGTGCCGGCGACCCTGCCCTGGCGACCCAGTACGGCCCCGCCACCTTTGTGACTGTCGCGCTGGTGACCGTGGCGGCGTTTTCGATGTCGGACCTGTACCGCGCCGTCATCCGCTTCATTGATCAGCGCCTGCTGACCGTCACCGGCCTGTCGCTGGGCGTGGCCGTGCTGTGCGTGTATTTTGTCTTGCTCGCGCTCAATGACGCCCGCTTTCCCCGCAGCGCCCTGGCCATTTACTGGTTCATCGCCTTTGCCTACGTCGTCACTTCGCGCATTACCGTGCGCAATTTTCTGCGCAACCATATGACGCAGCGCCCCCGGGCCGAAGACGCCGTGGCCATTTACGGGGCAGGCGAGCCCGGTGCCCAGCTGGCCTTGACCATGCGGACGAGCAAGGAATATCGCCCGGTCTGCTTCTTTGACGACAAGCATGTCATGCACGACCGCACCATCGCCGGCTTGCGGGTATTTAATACCGACCGGCTGGTGGAAACCGTCAATGCCCTGTGCATTCGCTCCATTGTCATCGCCATTCCCTCGGTGTCGCCCCCGCGCCTGCGCGACATCATGCAGCGCCTGGCCGCGGCCGGGGTCACCACCAAGATCCTCAGCCGCCTGATGGACCTGGCCGATGGCGAGCAGGCCACGCCCAGCATCCGCGAACTCAAGTTCGAGGACTTGCTGGGCCGGGCACCAGTGCCGCCGCGCGCCGAGCTGTTCGCGCGCTGCGTCCAGGGCAAGACGGTGCTGGTGACCGGCGCCGGCGGTTCCATCGGCAGCGAGCTGTGCCGGCAGATTGTGACCCTGTTGCCAGCGCAGCTGCACTTGCTCGACCATTCGGAATTTGCCCTGTACACCATCCGGCAAGAGCTGGTGTCGCGCTATCCCGACCTGCCCATCATTGCGCACCTGGGCTCGGTGTGCAGCGTGTCGCTTGTCGAGCGCGTCCTGCAGGACGAGCACATCGATACGATCTACCACGCTGCTGCCTACAAGCATGTTCCGCTGGTGGAAACCAATATCGTTGAAGGGCTGCGCAACAATGTCCTGGGCGCGCAGGTCGTGGCCGCGGCTGCCGCAAAGTTCTCGGTTGAAACATGCGTCCTCATTTCCAGCGACAAGGCCGTGCGCCCGACCAATTTCATGGGTGCCAGCAAACGCATTGCGGAACTGATCTTCCAGGCTGCCGCCTCCAAGGCGCCGCCGGCCACCACGTTTTGCATGGTGCGCTTCGGCAACGTCCTCGGCTCGTCCGGTTCCGTCATTCCCCTGTTCCAGCGCCAGATCGGCCACGGCGGCCCCCTCACCATCACCCACCCCGACGTGGCGCGCTACTTCATGCTCATTTCCGAAGCGGCCCAGCTGGTCATCCAGGCAGGCGCCATGGCCAAGGGTGGCGACGTCTTCGTGCTCGACATGGGCGAGCCGATCAAGATCGTGGACCTGGCCCGCACCATGATCGTGATGTCGGGCCTGCGCGAGAAAACCGCGGCCAACCCGGACGGCGACATTGAAATCAAATTCGTTGGCTTATTTCCCGGCGAAAAGCTCAATGAGGAATTGCTGACCGATGGGCTGGTGTATCCCAGCGATCATCCGCGCATCATGCGCATGAAAGAACACGCGCTCGATGCCGGCATTCTCGATACCTATATCACTTTCCTGATGATGGCTTGCGATACCAATGACCGCGCCATGATTGAATCGATGGTCAAGGCCATCGTCACCGAATATACGCCGCAGCCATCGATTGAGGCGCCAAAAAAAGCGGCCGCCATTTCGCGCAGCACCGCCGTCAATAAGATCATTCCCTTCCGAATTTAATAATTTAATATTTTTCAGAAACTGTGGAGATAATCCCATGCGCGACCAGAATATACCTGCTTATTTGGAACAGCTGATTGAACGGTTTGAGTCGCGCAGCGCCGTGGTGGCCATTATCGGACTCGGTTATGTGGGCCTGCCATTAAGCCTGCGCTATGCCGAAGCGGGATTCAAGGTAATCGGCATCGATATTCACCAGTTCAAGGTCACGCGCCTGAATCAGGGTAAAAGCTATATCGAGCATATCTCCCACGCATCCGTGGAACAGGCGCGCGCCGCCGGTTTCGAGGCGACCTGCGACTTTTCCCGCGCGCACGAGGCCGACGCCCTCATCATCTGCGTGCCTACCCCGCTCAATGCCTACCGCGAGCCGGACCTGTCGTTCGTGCTGGCCACGGCCGACGCACTGCTGCCGCACATGCGTGCCGGCCAGATCGTGTCGCTGGAAAGCACCACCTACCCAGGCACGACGGACGAAGAACTGCGACCGCGCCTGGAAAGCCGTGGCTTTACCGTGGGCCGCGATGTCTTCCTGGTGTTTTCGCCGGAGCGCGAAGACCCGGGCAACCCGGACTATCACACCCGCACCATTCCCAAGGTATGCGGCGGCGACACGGCCGCCTGCCAGCAGGCCGGCATGGCCCTGTACGGCCCCGCCATCGACCGCGTGGTCCCGGTCAGCTCCACCCGCGCTGCGGAACTGACCAAGCTGCTCGAAAACATCCACCGCGCCGTCAACATCGGCCTGGTCAACGAGATGAAGATCATCGCCGACAAGATGGACATCGACATCCACGAAGTGATTCGCGCCGCCGCCACCAAGCCGTTCGGCTTCACGCCCTACTACCCCGGTCCCGGCCTTGGCGGCCACTGCATTCCAATCGATCCCTTCTACCTGACGTGGAAGGCGCGCCAGTACGGCCTGCACACGCGCTTCATCGAGCTGGCGGGCGAAATCAACAGCGACATGCCGCACTGGGTGATCGGCAAGCTGACCGACGCGCTCAACGAGCGCTCGCGCTCAGTCAAGGGCGCGCGCATCCTGGTCCTTGGCATTGCCTACAAAAAGGATGTGGAAGACATGCGCGAGTCGCCCTCGGTCGAAATGATGGAGATCCTGCGCGCCAAGGGGGCCGAGGTGGCCTATTCCGATCCGCATGTGCCGCTCTTTCCGGCCATGCGCGAGCACCGCTTCAACCTGGCCAGCGTCGATCTCACCCCGGCCTCGCTGGCCAGCTACGACGCGGTGCTGCTGGCCACCAGCCACAGCGCCTTCAACTACGAACTCATTGCGCGCCACGCCGCCCTGATCATCGATACCCGCGGCGTCTATCTCAATCACCTTCCCAATGTAGTCAAAGCCTGAACTGACCAGAAGGACTCACCATGCGCCATTTTTCGCCGCCTGTCACCGACCGCAAGATCCGTTTCGCCCTGGTAGGCTGCGGCCGCATCGCCGCCAACCACTTCAACGCCATCGCCACCCATGAAAGCCGCTGTGAACTGGTCGGCGTGTGCGACGTCGATCCCGATGCCCTCGCCTCGGCAGCGCTGCGCACCGGCGCCCGTCCCTATCGCACCCTGTCAGAGATGCTCGCGCGCTGCAATGCCGACGCATTTATCCTGGCCACGCCGTCCGGGCTGCACCCGGAGCAGGCCATCCAGATCGCCGCCGCCGGACGCCACGTGATCACGGAAAAGCCCATGGCCACGCGCTGGGAAGACGGCAAGCGCATGGTCAGCGCCTGCGATGCGGCCGGCGTGCGCATGTTCGTGGTAAAGCAGAATCGTCGCAACGCCACCTTGCAGCTGCTGAAAAGCGCGGTCGAAAAAAAGCGCTTCGGCCGCATCTACATGGTCAACATGAATGTGTTCTGGACCCGCCCGCCGGAGTACTACCACAGCGCCAAATGGCGCGGCACCTGGGAGTTTGACGGCGGCGCCTTCATGAACCAGGCCAGCCACTATGTCGACCTGCTGGACTGGATCATCGGGCCGGTGGAAAGCCTGCAGGCCTACACCGCCACGCTGGCGCGCGACATCGAGGTCGAAGACACCGGGGTAATCAGCCTGCGATGGCGCAATGGCGCGCTGGGGTCCATGAACGTGACCATGCTGACCTACCCGCGCAACATGGAGGGCAGCATCACCATCCTCGGCGAAACCGGGACCGTGCGCATTGGCGGCGTGGCCGTGAACGAGGTCCAGCAATGGGAATTCGCCACGCCGCACGAGGACGACCGGCTGGTGGGCGACGCCAGCTACCAGACGACCTCGGTGTACGGTTTCGGCCATCCACTCTATTACGACAATGTGATCAAGGTCCTGCGCGGCGAGGCCGAGCCGGAAACCGACGGGCGCGAAGGCCTCAAGTCGCTCGAAGTGCTGGTGGCGGCCTACAAGTCAGCGCGCGATGGCAAGCGCGTGGCGCTGCCGCTGGAGTACTGACATGGAGCGGCCATGCGACCTGATACACGCCAGCGCCATTGTCGATGACGGCGCCGTGCTCGGCGACGGCACCCGCGTGTGGCACTTTTCCCATGTCTGCGGCGGCGCGCGCATCGGCGCCGCCTGCTCGCTGGGCCAGAACGTCTTCATCGGCAACGATGTCCGGGTCGGCGACCGCGTCAAGATCCAGAATAACGTCTCGGTGTATGACGCCGTCACCATCGAAGACGATGTGTTCTGCGGTCCCAGCATGGTATTTACCAACGTGTACAACCCCCGCTCGGCCGTGGTGCGCAAGGACCAGTACCGGCGCACCCACGTCGGGCGCGGCGCGACCATCGGCGCCAACGCCACCATCGTGTGCGGCGTGACGATCGGGAAGTACGCCTTCATTGCCGCCGGTGCCGTCGTCAACCGCGACGTTCCCGACTTTGCGCTCATGGCCGGCGTGCCGGCGCGCCAGATCGGCTGGATGAGCCGCCATGGCGAGCGGCTGCCGCTGTCGGTTGACGCCACCGGCCGCGCCTCCTGTCCGCATACCGGCGACACCTACACCATCCGCAACGGCGTTTGCAGGATCGCCCCTACCTGACCACGACTGGACATCAATCATGGACTTCATCGATCTCAAATCGCAATACCAGGCACTGCGCGCCGACATCAACAGCCGCATCCAGACCGTGCTCGATCACGGGCAATACATCATGGGGCCGGAAGTGGCGCAGCTGGAACAGACACTGGCCACCTTCACCGGCGCGCGCCATTGCATCACCGTGTCATCCGGGACCGAAGCGCTGGTGATCTCGCTCATGGCCCTTGGCATCGGGCGTGGCGACGAAGTCATTACCACCCCGTTTTCCTTTATCGCGACAGCCGAGGCCATTGTGCTGCTCGGCGCCACTCCCGTATTTGCGGATATCGACCCGGCCACCTGCAACCTCGACCCGGCGCGCCTGGAAGAAAAGATCACCGAACGCACGCGCGCCATCATGCCGGTATCGCTGTACGGCCAGTGCGCCGACATGGATGCCATCAATGCCGTCGCCTACCGCCATGGCCTGACCGTGATCGAAGATGCGGCGCAGAGCTTCGGCGCAACCTACCAGGGCAGGAAAAGCTGCAACCTGTCGCGCATCGGCTGCACCAGTTTTTTCCCGAGCAAGCCGCTCGGCTGCTACGGCGACGGCGGCGCCATCTTTACCAGCGACGACGAACTGGCCGGCGCCATGCGCGAAATCCGCGTGCACGGCCAGTCGCGCCGCTACGTCCACACCCGCATTGGCGTGGGCGGGCGCATGGATACCCTGCAGTGCGCGATCGTGCTGGCCAAGCTGGAACGCTTCGAGTGGGAGCTCGAACAGCGCGCGGCCATCGGCGCTGCCTACGATGCCCTGCTGTCCGGAAAAGTGGGACTGGTGGCGCGCGCCCGGGACCGCACCAGCGTGTTTGCCCAGTACACGGTGGTGCTGGAAGAGCGCGAGCGGGTGCAGGCGGTCCTGCACCAGGCAGGCATCCCCACCGCCGTCCACTATCCGGTGCCCATGCACATGCAGCCGGCCTACCAGCAATGGTGCACGCCCGAAGACGCGCCGGTGGCGCTGAAAATGGCGGGCCAGGTCCTGAGCCTGCCCATGGGTCCCTACATGGCGCTGGAAAGCGTGCAGACGGTGGCTGCAACGCTGCTGCGCGCCGTGGGCGCGACGGTCCCGGGAACGCGCTCTTTCCAGGCACTGGCGTAAGGCATGAAGCAGGCGTCCACCTACTGGAAGCATGTCGCCACGGTGCTCGGCGGCGCACTGGGAGCACAGGCCCTGCCGCTGCTGGCCGCGCCCTTCATCACCCGCTGGTGTACGCCGGCAGAGGTAGGCGCCTTCAGTGTCTGGCTGGGGATCGTCGCGGTGGCCGCGATTGGCGCCACGCTGCGCCTGGAAGCGGCCATGATCCTCGATCACGGCAGCGGCGACCAGCGTACCTGCTTTAATGTGGTGGCCTGGTCGGCCGGCGCGGTGGCCATTGCCATGACGCTGGCCGCCGTCCTGGCGCGGGCGGCCGGCTTGCCGATGGTTTCCAGCCTCTCGTGGGCGGCGCTGTTGACACTGGGCCTTGGCACCTGGCTCACTGCCTACATGCAGACCACTCTTGCCTACGCCACCTCGCAGGGAGCCTTTGGCAAGGCAGCCAAGGCAAAGATCTGGGGCGCGGGCAGCATCGCCGCCTTCCAGGTCGGCCTGCTGTTGGCAGGGGTCGGAGGCGTGTCGCTGCTGGCCGGCCAGCTGGCGGGACTGTTCATCGGCCTGCTGGCAGCCACCTTGCTGCTGAAGCCACCCCGTCCGCGCCCGGGACTGTGGCCCGGCGTACAAGAGCGACGCTACCTGCACCGGCGCAGCGCCTTCTGGCGCTTTTCGCTGCCCTCCAACCTGCTCAATGTGCTGGTCGGACAGCTGCCCCTGTTCATGATAGGGGCGCGTCACGGCGCCCTGGCCGCTGGCCTGTTCGCACTCACCCAGCGCGTTCTGTCGGCCCCCATTGCGCTGCTGGCGTCATCGGTGCTGGAAGTATTCAAGCGCCAGTCGGTCAAGGACTTCCAGGCGCACGGCAACTGCCGCGACGCCTACCGCTACACCTTCAAGGCCCTGGTCCTGCTGGGACTGGGGCCATCGCTGGTGCTGTTCTTTTTCTCGCCGCAGCTGTTTGCCTGGGCCTTCGGCGAGAACTGGCGTCCGGCCGGCGAACTGGCTCAGATCCTGGCGCCGCTGTACTTCCTCAACTTCATCGCCAGTCCGCTCAGCTACGTATTCTATGTCGCCGGCAAGCAGAAAATGGACCTGGTATGGCAGGTGGCGCTGTTCGGCATGACGCTTGGCGTGTTTGCCGTCCCCGCCAGCTTGCACCAGAGCGTGGGCTGGTATGCCACCGGCTACTCGGTGCTCTACGTCGTGTACCTGTACATGTCCTGGTACTGCTCGCAAAACCGGGTGGCGCCAGCATGAAGCGCTGGATGCAGCGTTTTACCTTTTCCGGCCACTCGGTCGGCATGACCGCTTTCCTGGCGCTGTTCCCGGGCTTCTTCTTTTATCACACCCTGCTGGGCCTGGGCATGATCGGCGCGGTACTGGGCGGCTACTTCGCCCCCGTGTCCCTGCTGGTGGCGCCGCCCCTATTGTTCTTTTACGCCTACAAGATCCGGCGCGACCAGTCGCACCTGGGGCACGCCGACGTCTTCTTCTGGCTCTACATCGCCTATTTCCTGACCGTGGTCGCCATCCAGGCCAGTGCCGGCGCCAACCCCGTCATTGTCGGCAACCATTTGCTGGGCGCGCTCTTCATCGCCAACATGTTCCTGGTCTTTCGCCTGACTGATTTCAACCGGGGCGATGTGCGCTTCCTGCTGCTGGCCACCCTGGCCGGCATGTCGGCCATCGTCTTTTCCTATTCGGTGGACGGCTCGTTCTACCTGGCGCCGCTGGGCACGGCCAAAAATCCCGAAAGCCTGGCCACCTACCAGGGCTTTTCGCGCTCCTACCTGTTCACCTTCATGGCTGCCATTGCCTATTGCCGCGGCAGGCTGCTGCGCATCGTCCTGTATTGCGCGGCCGCGCCCACCTTGTTTGTCAATACGGCGCGCAGTGAATTCGTGGCGATGCTGTTTGTGATCCCGATCATCGAAATCTACTATGCCCGCCACAAGATGGTCCTGGCCTCGGTGCTGCTTGCCATCTTCCTGGGCATTTATCTCAACCTGGAATACCTGCTGTCGCTGCTGCCCAGTAACCGCATCCTTGAACTGCTGGACCTGTCGCAGTCCACTTCAGCCAACAAGCGTCATCTGCTGAGCCTGTACGCGAAGAACACCATCGCCCAGTTTCCGATCTTCGGCGACTACGCCAGCTACACCCCGGGATTTTATTCGCACAACGTGCTCTCGGCCTGGGTCGATACGGGGGTTTTCGGCTTCTTCTTCGTCCTGGCACTGGTGATCCTGCCTTTGCTGCAAATGCTTGTCAAAGGCTATTTCCTGCCCCGCCCGTCCCCGGTTTTCATTCTCGGCTTCACCCTGGCCTGTATCACCCTGCTGCTCCTATTAACGTCGCATTACTTCACCGACATGCTGATCGGCGCCACGCTCGGCACCTATTCGAAATACCGGTATGGAAGAAAACATGGCAAGCATAGTCCACCTCACATCGGCCCATCCGCGCCACGACACGCGCATCTTCGTCAAGCAGTGCCGCAAGCTGGCAGAGTGCGGGCATGAGGTGGCGCTGGTGGTAGCTGACGGCATGGGACCGGCCTTCGAGCACGGTATCCGCATCCTGGATGTGGGGCGCCCGCCCGGCCGGCTCCAGCGCATGCTGCACACCACGCGCCGCGTCTTGGCACAGGCCCAGGCGCTCGATGCCGACATCTATCACCTGCACGATCCGGAATTGATTCCGGCGGGGCTGGCGCTGAAAAGGCGGGGCAGGAAAGTCATTTTCGATGCCCACGAAGACGTGCCGGTGCAGCTGCTCGGCAAGCCTTACCTGAACCAGGGCACGCGGTGCCTGCTGGCACGCATGTTTTCCGCCTACGAGCGCTTTGCCTGCAGCCGGTTCGATGCCATCGTGGCGGCCACGCCCTTCATCCGCGCCAAGTTCGCCAGCATCAATCCGCGCTCGGTCGACGTCAACAATTACCCCGTCGCAGGCGAATTTGACGCCGCAGCGCCCTGGGCCGCCAAGGAACGCCAGGTCTGCTACGTCGGCGGCCTGTCGGCGCCGCGCGGCATACGCGAGCTGGTGCGCGCCAGTGCCATGCTCCATTCGGGCGCCACGCTGGCCCTGGCCGGACAGTTTTCGGAAGCGCCGCTGGCGGCGGAAATCGAGGCCGATCCCGCCTGGCGCGCCGTGCGCAGCCTGGGCCACCTGGACCGCGCCGGCGTACGCGCCGTGATGGCCGGATCGATGGCGGGCCTGGTGACGCTGCATCCCCAGCCCAACTACCTCGACGCCCTGCCCGTCAAAATGTTCGAGTACATGGCTGCCGGCATTCCCGTCATTGCTTCCGATATCCCGCTTTGGCGCGGCATTATCGAACAGGCGCGCTGCGGCATGTGCGTCGATCCCCTCGACCCGGCCGCCATTGCCGCCACCATTGATTACCTGGTCCTGCATCCCGACCAGGCCCGTGAAATGGGCCAGAACGGGCGGCGTGCCGTGCTCGAGCAATTCAACTGGTCCATTGAATCCAAAAAACTGCTGGCCCTTTATGACTGTCTTTGATCGCCTGCGCGAATATCGCCGCCTGGCGCGGGTGGCATGCAGCCTGCTCACATTGCCCAGGGCGCGCCTGCGCTTTGACACGGCCATTGCGCCGACGAAGATCCGCTCGCAGTACGAACTGTTCAACCGTCCGCACGCGCGCTTCCCGCTGATGAAAAACAAGACGATGGGAATAGCGCTGATCGACTTAAGCAATTTCAAAAACTCGAGCGAGTATCTGGCTACAGTGAAGAAAAAGGATTACGCAGGACACCACGCCAGGCAGGCACGTAAGCGCGGTTACACGGTACGGCGCATCAACCGCAATGACCATGTCGCCGAAATATTCCGGATCAACACCTCGTCCGAGAACCGCCAGGGACGACCGATGGACCTGCCCTACCTGACGCTGCAGACCGAATACGAGGAAGGGCCGCCCATGCAGTCGTACGGCGTCTTCAATGCAGAGGGACTGTTGACGGGGTATTGCTGCCTGGGGATGTATGGAAACTTCGCCGCCACCGACCGCCTGATCGGCCTGAAAACCCCGGACGGCGCGATGTACCTGCTGCTGGTGGAAATAATCTGCACGCTGATCGACCGCGGACAGGTGGACTACTTCATGTACGACACCTTCCTGGGCGCCCAGCCGGGACTGAAAAGCTTCAAGCATCGCATCGGTTTCCAACCATTCCGGGTCAAGTACTCGCTTATCTAGAACACGATCATGCCAAACCTGTCGCAATCCATCACCCTGATCAAGACGCTGCTCGCCATGCCGGTCGCCCACCTGCGCTTTGAACGGCACCTGGAACCGGCCAATGTCCTGTCCACCTACCGCTACTACACCAAGCGCCATCCCAAATACTTCGTCATCGGCCACAAGAGCTGGGGCGCGGCCCTGATCGACCTGCAGCAGTGCACCACGCGCGCCGCCTACCTCGAACGCATCAAGGGCAAGAACGCCGGTGCCTACCATGCCAGGCGGGCACGCATGCGCGGCTACCACCTGATGGAAATTGACCGCAACAATTACGTCGATGCGATCCATGACATCAATACCTCGGTCGACCAGCGCCAGGGCCGCCCCATGGATGCGCACTACCAGGAAAAGCAGCTGCACTTCGAGGTGCTGGCGAACTACCGCTGCTTTGGCGTGTTCAGCGCTGCCAACGAGCTGGCGGCCTACGCCACGCTGGGCCGCTTCGGCAACTTCAGCGCCTTTTCCCAGCTGATGGGCTACCGCAACAACGACGGCATCATGCACCTGCTGGTGAGCGACATCGTCGGCCAGCTGATCGACGAAGGCCAGGTGCGCTACGCCATGTACGACACCTTCTTCGGCGCCCTGCCCGGTCTGCAGCAATTCAAGACCATGCTCGGCTTTGAGCCCTACCGCGCGCGCTACAGCCTCCAATGAAAACCATCCTCCACCGCTTCTACAGCGACTACCTCATGCCGTCGCGCATGGGCATCTACGAGGCGCTCATCGAGCAGGCCAGGGACGCCGGCTACCGCCAGCTGTCGGTGCGCGACTTCGTCAATGAACCGGCGGGCGAAGGCCTGCGCACGCTGGTGCACCGGCACGACATTGACAGCGACCTGCGCACCGCGGCCAAGATGTTCGCCATCGAAGCGAAGCACGGCATCAAGGCCAGCTACTACTTCAGGCTCTCGACGCTGGACATCGGCTTCATGCGCGAGATTGAATCCTACGGCAGCGAAGCGAGCTACCACTTCGAGGAAGTGGCGGACTTCGCCAAGCGCCACCACATCAAGGATGCGGACGTGGTGCGTACCCGCTTTCCCATCATCCGCGCCCAGTTCCGCCAGAACCTCGAACGCATCGAGCGCGCGCTGGGGCGCAAGCTCGTCACGGTGGCCAGCCACGGCGACTTCGCCAACCGCCGCCTGCAGGTCATCAACAACGAGATCCTCGACGACCAGGCCTTCCGCGCGCGTTGCGGCATTGCCTGCGAAGCTTACGATGCCGCCCTCCTGTCGCGCTTTGACATGTACATCAGCGACCGCCCGCACCCGCTCTACTACCACCCCATGCCGCCGGCGGCGGCGTTCGGGCGCTATCGCAGCATCTGCCTGCTCACCCATCCGGTGCAGTGGGAAACCAACTGGCGCGAAAACACGCGCTGCAACGTCCGGCGCCTGATTGAAGGCCTGGCCTGGTAACCCACCAAAGGATGCCCGTGAATATCCTCCTCATCAACCACTACGCCGGCTCGCTCAGGCACGGCATGGAATACCGCCCTTTCTACCTGGCGCGCGAATGGGTCAGGCTGGGGCACCGGGTGCGCATCATCGCCTCGGCCCAGTCGCACATCCGGGCCCAGGCGCCGCACCTGGCCGGTCGGCGTGAACTGGCTGAAGTGATCGACGGGGTGGAGTACCGGTGGATCGCCACGCCGGCCTACCGCGGCAATGGCGCCGCGCGCGTGCTCAACATGTTTTCCTTCGTCAGCCGGCTGTATCGGCAGGCGCAGGCACTGGCCGGCGACTTCCGGCCCGACGCCGTCATCGCTTCGAGCACCTACCCGCTCGATATCTGGCCGGCGCACCGCATCGCGCGCCTGGCCGGCGCGCGCCTGCTGTTCGAGCTGCACGACCTGTGGCCGCTCTCGCCGATGGAGCTGGGCGGTTACTCGAAGTGGCACCCCTTCATCATGCTGCTGCAGGCGGCCGAAAACTTCGCGTGCCGCCGCGCCGACGCCATTGTCTCGATCCTGCCCAAGGTGCGCGAGCACCTGGAAGCGCACGGCATGGCGCCGCACAAGCTGCACATTGTGCCCAATGGCGCCGATCCGGAAGAATGGCTGGCCGCGTCCCCGGCGCTGCCCGGCGTGGCCGGCGAGAAGATCGACGCCCTGCGGCGCCAGGGCAAGTTCATTGTCGGCTATGCCGGTACCCACGGCGTGGCCAATGCGCTCGACACGCTGCTGCAGGCGGCCGCCCTGGTGGGGGACGAGCGGATCGCCTTTGTGCTGGTGGGCGGTGGCCCGGAAAAGCTGCGCCTGCAGCGCATGGCAGGCGGCATGCGCCTGCGCAACGTGCATTTCTTCGACCCCGTCGCAAAGCAGCATGTGCCGGCCCTGCTGGCGCGCTTTGACGTGGCCTACATCGGCTGGCAGCGCCAGCCCCTGTACCGATTCGGCATCGCGCCCAACAAGCTGATTGACTACATGATGGCCGGCTGCACCATCCTGCACTCGGTCGAGGCAGGCAACGACCCGGTGGCCGAAGCACGCTGCGGCCTCACGGTGCCGCCGCAGGACCCGGCCGCCGTGGCGCGCGGCCTGCTTGCCCTGTTCATGCTGTCGCCATCCGAGCGCACGGCGCTGGGCGAGCGTGGCCGCACATTTGCGATGACCAACCTGAGCTACCCCGTCCTCGGGCGCCGCTTTCTCCAGGCCTGCGCCTGACACGAACCTGCAAAGGAAACATCATGCCCGACGACAGCATCAAACCCGACAACACCGAGGCATTCCTGCCTTTTGCCCTGCCCGACATCGGCGACGAAGAAGTGGCCGCGGTCGTGGAGTGCCTGCGCTCCGGCTGGGTCACCACGGGGCCAAAGACACGCCAGTTCGAGCAGGAGTTCGCGGCCTACCTCGGTGGCGGGGTCGAGACCATCTCGGTCAATTCTGCCACCGCCGGCCTGCACCTGGCGCTCGAAGCGCTGGGCATCGGCCCGGGCGATGAAGTGATCGTGCCGACCCTGACCTTTACTGCCACCGCCGAAGTGGTGCGCTACCTGGGCGCCCAGCCGGTGTTCGTGGACGCCGACCCGGATACCCTCAACTTCGACCTGCAAGCCGTGGAGCGCGCCATCGGCCCGCACACGCGCGCCATCATCCCGGTGCACTACGCCGGCCTGGCATGCGACATGGACGCCGTGCTGGCCCTGGCCCGTACTTACGGCCTGAAGGTGGTGGAAGACGCGGCGCACGCCTTCCCCACCAGGTACAAGGGCCAGCTGGTGGGCACCCTGGGCAGCGATGTGACGGTGTTCAGCTTTTATGCCAACAAGACCATGACCACCGGCGAAGGCGGCATGGTGGTCACGCGCGACGCCGAGCTGGCGCGGCGCGTCCGGGTGATGCGCATCCACGGCATCAGCCAGGACGCCTTCCAGCGCTACACCTCGCGCAAGCCGGCCTGGTTCTACGAAGTGATCGCGGCCGGCTTCAAGTACAACCTGACCGATCTGGCGTCGGCCATGGGCATCGCGCAGCTGCACAAGATCGACCGCTTCCTGCAGCGGCGCGAATTGCTGGCCGCGCGCTACCACGAAGCGCTGCGCGGCCTGCCATTGCGCCTGCCGACGGCGGCCAGCGGCGACAGCACCCATGCCTGGCACCTGTATGTGGTGCGCCTGACAGATCACGCGCCGATCGGCCGCGATGAGCTGATCGCCCGCCTGTCCGAGCGCGGCATCGGCACCAGCGTCCACTTCATTCCGCTGCACCGCCAGCCGATCTGGCGCGACAGCTGCCGCCTCAGTCCGGCCCAGTTTCCGGCCGCCGAAGCGGCCTACCACAGCATGCTGTCCTTGCCGCTGTACACCAAGATGAGCGATGCCGACCAGCAGCGCACTATCGACAACCTGAGGGAGTTACTGTCATGATCAAGCGCATCTTCGACTTTACGGCCGCCGTGGTGGGCCTGGTGGTCCTCTCGCCCATGTTCCTGGCCATCGCGGCCTGGATCAAGCTCGATTCGCCCGGCCCCGTGTTCTTCCGCCAGCCCCGCGTGGGCAAGAATGGCGAGATGTTCGACATTGTCAAGTTCCGCACCATGTATGACGACGCCCACGACGCCCTGCTCACGGTAGGCCACGACCGCCGCATCACCAAGGCCGGGCGCTTCCTGCGCCGCCACAAGCTCGATGAATTCCCCCAGCTGTTCAACGTGGTGGCCGGCACCATGAGCCTGGTCGGCCCGCGCCCGGAAGTGCCGCGCTATGTCGACTGCTATCCGGCCGATGTGCGCGAGGTGGTGCTGTCGGTGGCGCCCGGCATCACCGACTGGGCATCGATCTACTACAAGGAGGAAAACTCCCTGCTGAGCCGCTCGTCCAACCCGGAGCAGGCTTACCTGGAAACCATCCTGCCGGCCAAGCTCAAATACAACCTGCGCTATGTCCATGAGCGCAGCTTCTGGAACGATGTGCGCATCATCTTTACCACCCTGGCCACCCTGGTGCGCTAGGCGCCAGGCGCCGGGCGGCCTCGATGCAGCTGGTCGAACTGGGCGACCTGGGCCTGACGCTGCCCACCGCCATTGCCATGACTGCCCTGCTGGCGGCCTGGCGGGCCTGGCGCATGGCCTGGTGCTGGAGCCTGCTGTTCGCGCTTGGCTTCGGAACTGTCGCCTTCAGCAAGATTGTGTTCATGGGCTGGGGCGGCGGCTGGCAGGCGCTGTGTTTCAAGGCGCTCAGCGGCCACGCCACGGGCGTTACCGCCGTGTATCCGACCCTGCTTTACCTGCTGCTGCAAGGTGGCGGTGCAAGCCTGCGCCATGGCGCGGTAGTGGCCGGCCTGGGCCTGGGCGCCCTGGTGGCGGTGCAACTGGCCGTCAGCGGTGAACACAGCATGGCCGAGGCGGTGGCCGGCTGGCTCATGGGCGCCGTGGTGAGCCTGCTGGTGATTGCATTGTCCGGCCCCCTGCCGCCACCGCGCCCGCTGCCGGGGATGCTCGCCTTTGGCGCTGTGTTCGCGCTGTTTGCGTGGCTGATGCAGTGGGCCCATGTCGGCTACTGGATGGCGAAGCTGGCACGCCTGCTTTCGGGACAGCAGCAATTGTTCCCGCTCTAGACTGTCATAAGGATGCCGAGATGAACACCCCAAGCCTGCCCCGCCTGCGCCTGCTCGACCATAGTCAGCTGGACGAAGACACCTGGCATTCCTTCCTCATTTCCCTGCTGCGCGGCCTGGCCGCCCTGCAGGTGGCGGCCGCCCACCTGCGCGCCGATTTCTTTCCGGGCCTGCGCTCGCTCGACGATCCGGCCCTGTGGTACCAGGCGCTGGCCTTTGCCACCGGCTTTGCGCACCAGGCCGTGCTCGTGTTTTTCCTGGTCAGCGGCTGGCTGGTGGGCGGCAGCTTCCTGAACAAGATGGCCCATCCCGACGCACTCAAGATGTATGCCATTGACCGCGTCACCCGGCTGTGGACGGTGCTGGTGCCGACCTTCCTGCTGATTCTCGCCTTTGGCATCGTGAGCGGCGCGCTCGATCCACGCCATGCCGACTTTGGCCTGGACAATCCGTATTCGGTCTCTGCCTTTGCCGGCAACCTGCTGGGCCTGCAGACCATCACGGTCCCCCAGTTTGGCGGCAATTTCCCGCTCTGGAGCCTGGCCAACGAAAGCTGGTACTACCTGATGTTCCCGCTGCTGGTACTGGCGCTGACCGGCCGCGCCAGGCGCAGCCGGCTCCTGCTGGGGTCGCTCCTCGGCGGCGCGGTCCTGCTGCTGCCCGTGGCCATCACCCTGTACTTTTCCATCTGGCTGCTGGGCGCCGGCTTTTCCCGCGTGCGCCTGGAATGTGGCGCCATTACCCGTGCCACCCTGCTCACTGCGCTGCTGGGCCTGTCCGTCTACTTCCGTCTGTTTGGCAGCAATGACGACCTGGTGGCGGCGTCCTACCCCCAGGATCTGCTGCTGAGCGTGCTCTTCCTGCTGTTTTTGTCCAGTACGGTGACCAAGGCGCCGCCGGCCTCATTGATCGTGCGCGCCGTCAAGCCGTGGGCCACCACGCTGTCCAATTTCTCCTTCACGCTCTATGTGGTTCACATTCCCGTCATGGACATGCTCGCCTGGCTTGGCAGGGTCGTGCTGGGCAAGAACAAGCTCGCTGCCGCCAGCGTGGGCGACCTGGCCATCTTTCTCGCCATGCTGGCGGTGGTGGTGCTGTTCAGCTATGGCTTTTACCGCCTGTTCGAGGCGCGCACCTACCGCGTGCGCCGCTGGCTCAAGTCACAGCTGACAAAAAAGCCGCTGCCGGGTGTGGCAGCGGCAGGCAAGCGCTAGTCCGCAGGAACGCTCAGCCCGGCTTGCGCACCATGTACACGAAGTGGGAGCGCAGGGCCGGGACGCAGGCGGTCAGCAGCGCCGATACCAGATGGGGCGCATGCCCCAGGCGGCGGGCGACAGGTGGCGCCAGCAGCAAGGTGCGGTAGCGGCACTCCTGGCCCGGCCACCAGGCCGCCAGTTCACGGCGCCGGACCCGCTTGACTTCGGCGTTGTTGGGATTGTTGTAGCGGAAGTCAAACACCATGCACCAGCCACCGGGCATGACGATGCGCCACATCTCGGCGGCCAGGCGCGAGCGCGCGTCGGGTTCGAGGATGGACGAGAACACGGTATTGGCCACCGCCAGCGTGACACTGCCGTCGCCCGCGAAATCGAGGTCGCCCAGGTGCCAGTAGACGCCGGGCGCGGTGCGCTGGCGGGCCAGGGCCAGGCGCTCGGGCTGGTATTCGGTGCCGGCCAGGCGCGCGGGATCGGCGCCCCAGTCGATCAGCTGGCGCAAGAAGCCGCCGCTGCCACAGCCCACATCGACCACGCGCGCGTGGGCAAGATCGGCGCCGACGGTGGCGGCGAGCATCTGGCCCGCCACGCGCAGGCGTGCGGCGCTTTGCTCGAGCACGTCGGGCCGGTGCCAGGCGTACGCCGATACGCGCTCGCTGGCCAGCCACTGCTGGTACACCGCACGGATGCGGTCCTGTTCCTGGGAAGTATGGTCTGGAGGGTTCATGCTCCCATACTAAGTAAGGGAGCATGAACAGTGTTGATGACCGTCATGGCCGGCAAGGCCAGGAAGGCGCCCGGCGCCGGTGGCCGCTGCCACCGGCGAACCGGGATGGTGATGCTGGAGCAGCCGGAATACTGCGTGCTGCTCAGTGCTCCATACAACTGCCTGGTACTGCCTGGTGCTGCTTAGTGCCGCTTAGTGCTGATACGCGCCGATATCGTAGCCGGTCGTGGCGTTGCGTGGACGGCCGTCAAAGTCGGTCGCCGGTGCATTGGTCGCCGTGCCCTTGCCGATGGCCGGCGAGGTGGTGGTGATATGCAGGTCCGGCGTGCCGGTGCGGGTATAGCTCTTGAAGCCAGGCGCCGCGCCGATGGTACCGGAGTGCGTCAGACCATTCTTCAGCTGGAAGTTGTAGGTCGAGTTCTGGTACACCAGGTTGTTGGTGTAGCGGTTGCCCGTCCCGGTCTGGCCCTGCTCCGAAATACCCATCTTGTTGTCATACACAATGTTGTTGGCAACGATGGTGTTATTGTTCGGACCGCGGGTGTGGTAGTAGTCACCGCCGCCGACAATGATGCCCGTGTTCGAGGCCGTCACCGTGTTGTTGGTGATGATCACGTTCGTTGCATCGTGCCACAGGTGGATGGCGCCTTCGGCCACGCGGTACACCACATTGTTCTTGACCGTGCCCGAGGTGCTGACATAAATGCCCTGCACGAAACGGCAGCCCACGGGGCCGATGTCATGCACCAGGTTGCCCACCACATCGGACTTGATGCCGCGGTAGTAGCTGTCCACCCCAATGGCCGAGCCGCCGGCGCTGGTGCAGGCAGAGGTCTTGGCAATATGGTGGACCCAGTTGGCCTGGATCATGCCGTAGGAGCCGCCGTTGTAGATACCATGGGTCCACTTGGTGCCGCTCTGGGTGTTGGTGCCATCGATATGGAAACCGATGATCGACACATAGCTGCCACGGTTGTCCCAGGCGGTATCGTTGCTCGAGCTGGCAGGCGGCACAATCTTCACACCCCACTTGGTGGTGGCCACGTAGTAGATGCGGCCGGTGCTGGAACCGCTGGTGTTGGTGCGGAAACCACCGGCATACGTACCTGGCAGCACGCGTACCGTGGTGCTTGGCTTGGCCAGGCCTGCAGCCTTGGCAATGGAACGGAATGGCGCAGCCTGGGTGCCGGGATTGCTGTCGGAACCCGTCGGCGAGACCCAGTAGTTATAGGTCGTGGCCGGAATGACCGGTGGCCAGGCCGTTGCCGGTGGCGGCGGTGGTGCCGGATCGTCGCTTGGTGGCGGCGGTGGCGGCGGCGGCGGCGGGGTCGGCGTGGTGGTACCGGCACGCTGGTAGGCGCCCAGGTCGATGCCGACAGTCGTGTTGCGGGCAGTGCCTTCAATGTCCACGGTAGGCGCATCCAGTTCCAGGCCCTTCTTCACGGCAGGCGAGGTGGCGCTGGGGTGGTAATCGCCGCCGCCCGTCTTGACGTAATTGACAAAGCCAGGTTCGGCTGCCACGGTACCGGTCGCCACCAGGCCATTGTTGAGCACAACGCCCACGCTGCCGCTGCGGTATACCAGGTTGTTGGCATACTTGTTGTTGCGGCCGGTCGAGCCGATTTCATGGATGCCGTGGCGGGCACTGTCGTAGAACAGGTTGTTGCTGACACGGGTATAGTCATTCGGCGCCGTGCTGATATAACCGCCATCGCCACCCACCACCAGGGCCGTGTGGGTATTGAATACGGTATTGTTGACGATCACATTATGGGTCGCGTCATGCCACAGGCGGATGCCGGCATTGCTGATGTTGTAGATCAGATTATTGTCGACGCGGGTACTGGCCGTGTTGACGAACACACCCAGGAAGGTGGCGCAGCCGGTCGGGCCCACGTCATGCACGACGTTGCTGCTGATGATGTTGGCCCTGCCCTTGTAGTAACTGTCGGCACCAATGCCGCCCCCGCTGCCGGCGCAGGCAACGGTCTTGGCAATGTGATGCACATAGTTGTTCTTGATGGTGGCGAACGAGCCGGCGGTGTACAGGCCCATCAGCCATTTGGTTCCCGACTGGGTGGCCGAGCCGTTCACTTCAAAGCCTTCGATCTGCACGTAGCTGCCGCGGTTGTCCCAGGCGCTGTTGCTCACCGAATTGGCGGGAGGAACAATCTTGGCGCCGCGCGGGGTGGTCGACACATAGCGGATGGGCGCCTCGGCCGTACCGCTGGCCGTGGTCTGGAAACCGCCGGGATAGGTGCCGGGCAGCACGCGCACCGTGACGCCGGCCGTGGCCGCGCGCGAAGCGCGGGCAATGGTGCGGAAAGGCGCGGCCTGGGTGCCGGCAGCGGTATCGGAACCGGTAGGGGACACATAAATATCGGCAGGTGCCACGGTGCCGTTGTAAGTGACAGCGGCGCCCTGCACCAGTTGCTGCGTGGTCTGAGCCGGTGCACTGGTGGCCAGTGCGGCCAGCAAGACAGCGATGCTGCTCGAGACGAGGGCGTTGACACGGCGGTCGGCGTTGAAGCGGAGTGACTTGTTCATCAGAGTTTCCTTACTCAGGTGGGTATGAGCAAGGTTTGATGCAAATCAAGTTCCTAAGTTCAACGTTTTTCCAGAAAAATTTCTCTGCATAATCAAATGCTTAAAGGTATTTTCTCTCGTGAAATATCGATGGCAAAAATGGTAGCGTGAGCTTCCAGCCATGACATGTGTCTAGTCGTCATGGGCCAGTTGCGGGACGTGGCCGTAGGTAAAATCAAAGGCGCGGCCCCCGATGCGCAGCGGCATGTCATTGAACACCACGCCCTGCGGGGCAATGCCGGCATGGTTCAGGCGCTTGAGCGACTCCGTGATTTCCGCCTCGGTCGTCACGCCCGAGCGCGCCAGGATGAACACCGCTCCCACGTGGGCGCCAATGATCAGCGAATCGGACACCGCCAGCACGGGCGGCGGATCAATCACCACCAGGTCGTACTGCTCGCTGACGGCCTCCAGCAGATTGGAAAAATTCAGGTGCTGGAGGAATTCGGCCCGGTTGGGCGGCAGCGCCCCGGTGGGAATGAAGTCAAGGTTTTCCAGCACCCGGTGGTGGATGATGTGTTCCAGCGGCATGGAGCCGGAAATGGCCTTGGTCAAGCCCTGCTCGCGGCTGACGCCGAAGTAGCGGTGCAGGTGGCCGTTGCGCAAGTCGGCATCCATCAGCAGCACGCGCTTGCCGGAGGCGGCCAGCACCGCCGCAAAATTGGCGGCCAGGAAGGACTTGCCCAGGTCGCGCCCGGGTCCGGCAAACATGACGATATTGTTCTTGAGCGTAGGCAGGGAAAACATGAGCGCGGCGCGGAAGCTGCGCAAGCTTTCAATGGCAATGTCTTCCGGATAGGCGCGCGCCAGCAGGGGCAGGTAGCCCGGCGTGTTCCTGGCCTTACGCGCCAGCTTGTCCTGGTTGCTGCTGTGCGGAATGCTGGCCATCACCACGCGCGCACCGAGCAGGCGCTCGATGCGCTGGGGATCATCAATGCCGCCACTGAGGGCCTTGCGCACGAAGGCCACCAGCGTGCCCAAAAAGATGCCCGTCACCACGGCCAGCACCACGATCAGCGGCCGGTTCGGCTTGAGCGCCCTTTCAGGCGCCATGGGCGCGTCAATCAGGCGCACATTGCTCACGCGCCCCACGGAAATCAGGCGCAGCTGCTGGGCCGTATTCGACAGCGCTGTATACAAGTCGGTATTGACCTTGATTTCGCGCACCAGGCGCGCTTCATCCTGCTCCAGGGTGGGCAAGGTGCGGATGCGGCGCGCCACGCTGTCGATCTCGTCATTGACTTCCTGGCGCTGCTTGTTCAAGCCCACCAGCAGCGGATGGTCTTCCGTAAAGCGCATGAGCAGCTCAGTCTTCTTTTGATCAAGATCAAAGCGGCGCGCCTGGGCCGCCGCCGCTTGCTGCAAGCTCATGCGGGCTTCTTCACGCATGTCGATCGTGCCATGGCTGTTGCGAAAGTTGTTGTACTTTTCTTCCGACTGTTCCAGCTGGCGTTTCAGCGCCGGCAGCTGCTGGTTGAGGAAGGCCAGCGACTTTTCCGCTTCCTCGGTCTTGCGCGCCAGGTTCTGGCGCATGTATTCGCGCCCGATTTCACTGAGCAGGCTGTTGATGCGCTGGGCGTCATCGCCCTGCAGCCGCACCTCGATAATGCCGGACTGCTTGCCCTGCTCGGTAATCACCATCGCATTCTGGATGCGCTCGATGGTGGCAAGGCGCGACATGCGCTTGAGCGTGAACTGGGCGCCGTCGCGCGCGTCCAGCCGGTCAATGCGCAGCTCGATATTGCCGCCCCTGGCAGCGGCCTTGAGGGTGGTGCCGACAATGCCTTCATAGATGACCGGCAGGCCGGCCCCGCCGAGCAGGTAGCGCCCTTCCCCGCGCGCGGTAATGATGAATTCGCGGTTTTGCCACGCTTCGGGAATCTCGAATACCGACACGTCGGCCCGCTCCGGCCCCCATACAAAGCCCCCATAGCCGAAAATGCCCGGCTCCGACAGCTCCGTTGCATTGCGATTGGCGAACCAGAACCCGACCACGGGGAAGTATTTTGGCTTCGTTTCAATAAACAATTGCAGGTTGTCGACGGCATGCGAAATCACCATCCGCGAGCGCAGTAGTTCCATTTCCGCAATTGCAGCCTTCTTGGTTTCGAACAGGGACGACACTTCCGACAGGATGTTTTTCGAGGCGTTGGGGCTTTCCTCTTCCACGTGAATCATGAGGTTGGCTTCGTATACCGGGCTGGCAATGAGGGCATAGACAATCGCCACCGCCGTCACCAGCAAGGTGACGCCACCGATCAGCCAGCGGCTGTCGTACAGGATGTTGAAATAGCCCTTGATATCGATATCGTGGGCATCGCGTTCAAAATCCTGGGTGTGCGCCGACAGCGGGGTATTGAGTACCGGCACATTGTGCAGGACAGGCGACAGATGCTGCTCACCAGGGTGGTTCATCGTCATTCCTTCGCTCCAGTGGTCGACGGCGTCAGGGCCGGGTCACGCTGACCGCCTGGGTCAGGGCGCCAGGGAAAATCATGCTCAGGCTGCGGTGCCAGTTGGCCAGCGGCGAGGCGGCCACGTACACCAGGTCCTTGGGATGCAGCTCGAATGATTCGGCCAGCGCCAGCGCCCCCTTGCGCCGCGCGTCGAGCTGGAACACGCGCGTGCTCTCCCCGGTGCGGCGCACCACATACACCTGGCGCGCGTCGCCCGTCATGGGACTGATGCCGCCCGATTCGCCCAGCGCTTCGTTCAGCGTCAAGCGGCCGTTGTGCATGGTCAGCGCCTTGGGCGAAACCACTTCGCCGGAGACGAACACCTTGCTTTCCTCGCGCGAATGGACGCGCACCACGTCGCCCGGCAGCAGCAGCACCTTGCCCGGATTGATGCCCTTGGCCACCATGGTGCGCAGGTCGATGTGATAGCGTTTCTCGCCCCGCTCCAGCACGATGCGGCTCTGGTCGGCCGAAGGCAGCATGCCGCCGGCGCGGTTAAGCGCTTCGGTCAGGGTCATGGGAATGTCATTGATGGCCTGCAGGCCGGCGTTCTTGACTTCCCCATCTATATACACGCGCTTGCTGCGGTAGGACTGCACCCGCAGTGTCACGTTGGGCGAGGCCAGGTAGCGCGACAGGCGCCTGGTGAGCAGGCTGCGCGCCTGTTCCTCGGTCAGTCCGGCCACCGTGAGCACCCCGGCAAAGGGAAACTGCAGCCGCCCTTCATGGTCGACCACGAAGCCGGCCGCCGGCGCGCCCGGGGTGCCCATATCGGCCATGGCCGACGAGGCGGCCGTGCCCTGCCCGGCCAGCTCCGGATGGTCCCACACGACAATGGACAGCACATCCCCCTTGTCGATGGTATAAGGTGGGGGATCGCGCACGATCAGGTGGACAATATGCTTGTTGACATGCTGTTCGCGCTGCGCGCGCTCGGCCGCAATCAGCTGCTCCGTGATGAGGTCGGTTGGTGGCCCCGGCTCGTCGCGCGTGCCCTCTTCCATTGCGCCCACGGCATGGCTGGCGCAACCGCCAAGCAAGGCAAGGAAAGCGATCAGGACAATTCTTGACCATACGGACGACTGAAAAGTTTTCATTTTGCTTGCCAATATAAACACGATCTGAGCCAGAGTAAGTGAGCCCCACCCGCTTGGCTTTGGTAAATATCAATCCCGAATCACAGCGATGGCGTTTGTATAACGCAAGCTTGTGGCGACAAGAAAGACTGTTTGTGGCAAGCTCATGCAATTCCCAGTGTTGCCATCCGATAAGCGATTCATGCCTGCCTCCCGCCCCCTCCCTGACGATGTTTCGCGCGAAGAATTGCTTGCCAGCGAGGCACGCTACCGCGCCCTGGTGGAGGCCAACAGCGCCATCGTGTGGACCACGCCGCCAAGCGGCGAGTTTACGGCGCCGCAGCCTGGCTGGAGTGCCTACACCGGCCAGCCGCTGGCGCAACTCTTGGGCTGGGGCTGGCTTGACGCCATTCATCCCGACGACCGCGACAACACCGTGCGCAGCTGGCGCGACGCCATGCAGCGCCGTGCCCTGTATGTGTGCGAGCACCGCCTGCGCGGGGCTGATGGCCAGTACCGCTACATGTCGGCGCGCGCCGCGCCCATCCTGCATGCCGATGGGACGGTCAAGGAATGGCTGGGCATTCACATCGATATTGACGAGCGCAAGCGTGGCGAGGAACGCCTGCGCCTGCTCGACGCCATGAGTCAGGCCACGCGCAGCGCCGTCGATCCCAGGAGCATCATGGACATCACCACCCGCATGCTCGGCCAGCATCTCGATGCCACGCGCTGTCCTTATGCGGACGTGGAAGCGGACAACGATAGCTTTACCATCCGCCACGACTGGACCGCACCGGGCGCCTCCAGCACGGTGGGCAATTACTCGCTCGACCTGTTCGGCGCGCGCGCTGCCGGCGAGATGCGCGCGGGCGCGACGCTGTGCATTCGCGACGTTGACGCCGAACTGGACGCCGCCGCGGGCGCGGCCATGTTCAATGCCATTGACTGCAAGGCCATCATTTGCTGCCCCCTGGTCAAGGAAGGCAAGCTGGTGGCCATGATGGCGGTGCACCAGGACCGGCCGCGCGCCTGGACCGCGCACGAAGTGGCGCTGGTGGAAGAAACGGTGGAACGTTCGTGGGTGCACATCGAACGCGTACGCGCCACCGAAGCGCTGCGCGAGGCCGACCGGCGCAAGAGTGAATTTCTGGCCATCCTGGCGCACGAACTGCGCAATCCCCTCGCCCCGATCCGCAACGGCCTGCAGGTGATGCGCCTGGCAGGCGACGACATGGCGGCCATGCAGCGGGTACGCGCCATGATGGAGCGCCAGGTGGGCCAGATGGTGGACCTGGTCAACGATCTGCTGGACGTGGCCCGCATTACGCGCGGCGAGTTTGAACTCAAGCGCCGGCCCGTGCTGCTGGCCGAACTGGTGTCGAGCGCGGTGGAAACGAGCCGGCCGCTGATCGACCAGCACCATCATGCGCTCAGCATCAGCCTGCCCGACATCGACGTCTGGCTCGATGCCGACCCCACCCGCATTTCCCAGGTGATCAGCAACGTCTTGAACAACGCGGCCAAATACACGCCACCGTCAGGGCGCATCGCGCTCAAGGCCTGGTGCGAAGACGACGGCCTGGTGCTGCAGGTCAGCGACAATGGTCCCGGCATCGCCCCCGAGGCCGAGCAGCGGGTCTTTGACATGTTCTCCCAGCTCGGCAGCTCCGCGCAGCGGGACCAGGGCGGGCTTGGGATTGGCTTGTCGGTGGCGCGGCGCCTGATGCAGCTGCACGATGGCCGCATCGACCTGGTGCCGCGTCCCGGCCAGGCCGGCAGCACGTTTGAATTGCGCCTGCCGCTGCCGTCCGCGCCGGCGCAGGCCCCGGTTCTGCCGGCAGTTGGCGCAGCAGGCGCCCCGGCAAGTGCCCTCCGGGTGCTGGTGGTGGACGACAATACCGATGCGGCCGACATGCTGGCCACCCTGCTCGATCTGCTTGGTCACCAGTGCCGGGTGGCCAATGATGGCGTGCAGGCACTGGCGCTGGCCCAATCCTTCGTGCCGGACGTGGCATTCCTGGATATTGGCATGCCGGGCATGAATGGCTACCAGCTGTCCGAGAGGCTGGGACGCCTGCCGCAATTGTCCGGCATGGTGCGCATCGCCCTGACCGGGTGGGGCGAGCAGAACGACCGCGCACGCAGCAAGCTGGCCGGTTTCGACCACCATCTGCTCAAGCCGTGCAACCTGCAGGCTGTCGAAGCCTTGCTGCAGGAGCTGGCCCTGGCTAAAAGCCGACACCCCGCCTAGCGCACTTCTTCCATCAGCCTGAGCGTCGCGCCAAAGCGCCAGACACGGCGCACATCGATCACGTCGTAGCGCTGCGCAATGGCGGCCGGGAACGGGGCGTAGCGCGCATTGACGCGCACGATGCGGCGCACTGCCTCGTCCATTTCCGCCAGGCCGCTGGAGCGCACGATGACCACGTCTTCCACCGAGCCGTCGCTGCGCACGGCAACGCTGACCAGGATGTCGCGTTCGATGTCACCCGGACGGCGGTCGGCCCATGAGGCGGGGAAGTTGACCGAGGCATTGCGCTCGATCTTCTGGCGCCAGCTCTCTACATACATTTTCAGCGGCAAGTCGCGCTCGTTGGCGCCCACTGCCACGCGCCTGTTGTCGCGCAACAGGGGGCCTGGCGGGTCTCCCTTCAGGACATCGATCCCCTTGAGCATGTCGCGGGCGCGGTTGGCCAGGTCGCTGCCCATCGCGTTACGGGGCAGCTGGCCACGTGCGCCGCTGCCGCCGGGACCGGCGTTCAGACCGTCGGCACCGCCATTGCCGGGCGCGGTGCCGGCAGCATTACGGGCCCGCTCGGCAGCCAGCAGGTCGGCCTTTTGCTTTTGCTCGGCCGCGAGGCGGTCGGCGGCGCGCTGCGCGGCTGCCTGCTCGGCCGCTTCCCGCTGCTGCTGGGCGAGCTGCTCGGCGCGGCGCTGCGCTGCCGCCTGCTCGGCCGCTTCCCGCTGCTGCTCGGCGAGCTGCTCGGCGCGGCGCTGCGCTGCCGCCTGTTCGGCCGCTTCCCGCTGCTGCTGGGCGAGCTGCTCCGCACGGCGCTGCGCTGCGAGCTGTTCCGTGCGCTGGCGCTCCAGCTCCTGCTGCACGATCCGCTGCTGGTCGATCCGCTGCCGGTCGGCCAGATCCTGCTCCATCCGCTGCTGCGCCAGGCGCGTTTGTTCAAGTTCGGCCCGCTGCTGTTGCTCGCGCTGCCGGGCCAGCTGCAATTGTTCCTGTTCCGCCCGCTGCTGCTGTTCCTTTTGCTGGGCCAGCTTCGCCTCGGCACGCTCGCGTTCCAGCTGCTGTGCCAGGCGCTGCTCTTCTTCACGCTGCTGCTGCGCTGCCTTCTGCTGCGCCTCCTGCTGCGCTTCCTGCTGCGCTATCTGCTCACGCGCCAGTTGCGCCAGGCGCTCCTGCTCCAGCACCAAGTCCTGTTCGCGCCTGCGTTCCTGTTCCAGCCGCGCCTGGCGCGCGGCTTCTTCATCGGCGCGCTGCCGGGCCTCGCGCGCCAGGCGCTCCTCCTCGACCCCGGCCCGGCCCGCTTCCTCCGCCAGTGCCGCGGCCACCTCCGCGTCCCCCTCTTCTTCGCCTTCGCGCGCGGCCTGCAGGTCGAGCGATTTGTCTTCGGCTTCCTGGGGCCGCGCGATCGGCATGGCGAAGTCGTTGACAATGGCGTCCTGCGCCAACACCGGCGTGGGGTCAAGCAGCAGCTCCCGCTCGGGCAAGGGGGTGCTCACGCGGCGCACGCGGCGCGGCTTGTCTTTTTTTGCCGTCCGCCGTGCCTTGGCCACTGGCGGCGGCGCTGGCGGTGCAATGTCGACCAGGCGCATCCCGCTCACCGCGGTTGCGGGCGCCGTTGGCACTATCGTCACCGGCGGCGCGGATGGCATCGGGAGCGGCGCCGGCGCCGGCAGGGGCGCGGGCGGCATCGCCGCAGGGACGATGGTAACGGTCAGCGGTGGCGGCGTTCCCGGCAGGCCCATGCCCGGCACGCCGAACTGGAGCAGCAGCGCCAGCCCATGCAGCAGCAGCGACACGCCCACGGCGGCGAACAGGCGCCGGTCGGTACGGCTGGCAGCCGGGCTGTCCGGTTGCGAGCCGAACTTCATGCAAGGGTATCGTTACGCGAACCTGCCAGCAACGCCATAAGAGTCGGTTTGAAAGAGATAAACCTCTGAATTCTAAGCGAAAACTGCCGGTGCGGCTGCGCGGGGAGCGTCTTTTTTCTGCGATGTCTGTACGACAAGTAGAGCACCCCTTCTGCAAATCATCGCTATCATTACGCAATGAAATACGGCCTTCTTTTCTTTTCGCTACTGCTCGCCGGCGCTCCTTGCCGGTCGGACAATATCGTCTTTGCCGTGTCAACGGGCAGTGCCATGCCCATGACCAAGTTCCGCACGGCGGCGCGGGGGACCGAAGAACTGACGGGCGGGCTGCTCAAGGATTTTGGCGACGCCCTCGCGCGCGAGCTGGCCATGCAGCCGCGCTACCTGAACCTGCCGCGTAAGCGGGTCGAAGCGGCGCTGGCCGATGGCCGGGCCGACCTGCTGTGCGACCTGCGTCCGGAATGGATGGAAGGTGGCGGCTGGGCCTGGAGCGAGACTGTCTTCACCAATTACATGATCATCGCCGGGCGCGCCGACACGCCGCCCCTTTCCATGCTCGAACAAGTTGCCGGGCGACGCATCGGCACCGTGCTGGGCTACCGTTATCCCGAGGTGGAGAGCCTGCTGGGCGGCGCTTCGCGTTTCCGGCGCGACGATGCCGGCAGCGATGACGTCAACACAAACAAGCTGCTCAATGCCCGCTTCGACTACATGATGTCCAATTCGCTGTATTACAACTACCAGCGCAAGGTCCATCCCCGCGGAGCCCAGCTCAATCCTGCGGTATTCACAATCCGGCCTTTCGATACCTATTGCGCCCTGCCGCCCAACGGCCGGCTCGACCTGGCGCAGGTGAACCGGGCCATCCTGACTCTGCACAAAAGCGGGGAGATGCAGAAAGTCTACGCCCGCTACCGGCCTCAAGGCTAGCCTAATCGTCATTGTTTCACATCAAGATCACCAAACAGGCGTCCTCTAGTATGGGTTGAAGTCCACCATGCCTGCAGGCCGCCCATGTCCGCTCCCGCCCTCACCGCCACGCCGGCCGCGCCCCCTGGCCCCGGTCCGGAATTCAATTCCGCCCAGTTTCGCAGCGCCCTGTCGCAGTTTGCCACCGGCGTCACCGTCATCACGGCGCGCCAGGCAGATGGCAGCTTTGCCGGGGTGACCATCAACTCCTTCAATTCCGTGTCGCTCGATCCGCCCCTGGTGCTGTGGAGCCTGGCCCATGGCGCCAGCTGCATGGCCAGCTTCAGCGCCGCCCCGGCCTACGTCATTAATGTCCTGGCCGGCGACCAGGTCGAACTGGCGCAGCGCTTCGCCCGCCCGGGCCAGCACCGTTTTGAGTCGCTGGCCTTTTCCCTTTCGCGCCACGGGGTACCGGTGCTGGCTGGAAGCGTGGCCTGGTTCGAGTGCCGCCACCGCAGCCGCTACAGCGAGGGCGACCACGTCATTTTCGTGGGCGAAGTGGAACGCTGCCACTCGCATCCACACCGTACGCTCGGCTTTCACCGCGGCCGCTTCATCGCCATCTGAACCTGTCAACCACGGACTGCGACCATGCCCCACGCGCTCACCTTCGTCAACCACGCCAGTTTTTACATTGCCAACACCGCCAGCCTGCTGTTGATCGATCCCTGGGTCGAAGGCGCGGTATTCAACAATGGCTGGAGCCTGCTCGACACGTCCACCTCCAACGAGGCACTGGTGCGCGATATTGCCGCGCTCAATCTCAATACCTTCATCTGGTACTCGCACGAACACCCGGATCACTTTTCGATTTCCTTCATCAAAAAGCTCAAGCAGGCGGCGCCGGGCAAGGTCACGGTCCTGTTCCAGCGCACCAAGGACCAGCGGGTAGCCGGCTTTCTTCGCAAGAATGGCTTCGATGTCATCGAATGCGCAGCCGGCGCGCGCCAGGTGCTCGATCCCGAGCTCTCGATCGCCGTGTTCCCCTATGCCGACGGCGACTCGTGGTGCCTGATCCAGTCAGGCCAGAAAACCATCGTCAACCTCAATGACTGCGCCGTGACCGATGCTGCCGGCTGCCAGGCAATCCGCAAAGCCATTGCACCGCACTCGAAAAAAGTGGATATATTGTTTACCCAGTTTGGCTATGCCAACTGGATCGGCAATCCTTTCGAGCCGGGCCTGCGGCGCCGCGCCGCGGCCGAAAAGCGCAACCGCATCAGCCTGCAGATGGAGATCCTCAAGCCGGCGGTCACAATCCCATTCGCCTCGTTCGTGGCGTTTTCCAGCGTGGAGAACTGCTACCTGAACGACTACCAGAATTCGGCCTACACCATCCGCCAATGGGCCAGCCTGTCGCCGCTGACCGAATCGGTGCGTTTCATGAAGCCGCATGATGTCATCGATGTCGAACAAGCCAGTGCCGGCTCCATGTCGCGCATGAGCCACGCAGCGGTGGAGCACTGGGAACAGCTGGGCAGCCGCACGCGCGCGCCCACCCCGGCCGAAGCACCGGTCGCTCCCGCCGATGTGGCGGCAGCCTTTGCCCGCTACCGCGCCGCCGTCGGCACGAATCTGCCCTGGCTGCCCTGGCTGCTGGAAAAGTGCGGCCTGATCAAGCCACTGCTGCTGCACATGCCGGACCTGGCGCTCACAGTGCGCTGTTCGTACGTGAGCGGCTACACGGAACTGCCGGCGGCCGCTGCCTACGATGTGTCGATGACGTCATCGAGCGTGGTGTTCTTGTTCAGTAATGACTACGGCTTCAACACGACGCACGTGAACGGCCGCTTCCGTACCACCAGCAGCGGCGCCTTGCAGCGGTTCTCGCGCTTTTTCATGCCGCAGAACCTGGGCCGCCAGGGCTATGGCATCCGCCATCCGCTGGCCACCGCCGGCCACCTGGCCGGCAATGTGCTGGGGCGCATGCGCGCAGGCGCCTAGTGTCCTGAGTTATGAATTCGTTGATTGAATGCGGCGGGAATCGCCCCAATACCGCTTCACAAATGCTCGAGTGGCTTCTGACTGAACACAATAAAGTCGGTCGGGTTCATGCGGGATCAGTCGTTGGATTTTTCAAGCCCCCGAGCAATTGAGCAAAGTTGGTCGGGGCAAAGCTGGCGAACAACAAGCTCGCGGGCGCAACAATCAAGTTAGTCGGGATAGACCGCTTTCGCCCCAGGCTGTAACGCTGACGCGTCAAGTCTTCCAAGTGCGGGGCCGTACTCACCTCTGGCTAAATGCTCGAAGAAATCTCTCGCGAATGCTGTGAACGCCTTTGCTGGGCTATAGGGAGTACCGCAGATCATCAATTTCTTTCGCTGGATTTAATTTTGATGCCCGCTTTTGGCCGATCTCTGCCGATTGTACCCGACAACTGGGGTCAGTCACCTCCGCCGCTGTCGCCCCAAAGACGTCCATCTTGCTGCTCAAAAGCGCGCGTTTGGGTATATCTGGCGCGAAGTGAATGATCATGCCTCGCTTTGCGCATGACGTGCCGCCTTGATCGCTTCGGCGAGGCAGGCGATCCCTGGGTACTCCGGAATATCCTTTATTGCCCGATTCTTCACCGAACCAAGATTGCTCAGATTCTTGAGGACGCCATGCGCGAGCAGGTACGTGCCGTCATCAACCAAGAACATCAACTCCTTACGGGTAAGTTCATTTTTTGCAAAGAGGTCGGAGTACCTACGCAATCGACGTTGAACCGCCCTCGACTCACGACGGCAGTCCGGACAATGCACGCAGTCCGCATCCACGAAAAAGCGCAACGTCTCAAACCAATAGCGCTGCTCTGCTGCGAAGAAAATAAACGGACGATGACATGTGCGGCAACTTCTCAGGACATCGACGTAATATTCTCTCGGGTAGATTGAAAAATTTTGCTTATTGGTTTCCGCAATCAGTGCCGTTTCCGGAAATAGCGTATCTCTATGCAGTCGCCAAAAGCCGCGTCGAAGGTCAGTCTCGGAGATCCTCACTCCTGACGGACGTGGTGACGAACCGTAACGGGGGTGCGGCACATATTGTCCTGAGCTTGTGGCTGACTTGGGCGATTTGCGAGACATGTTGTGGATTAGGTGTTAAAGATGCGAACGGCGATTTGCGGAATTTGCCGTGGGACCGCTTCTGGCCCGTTAGCGGTCAGTCGGTATTGCCTAACTCTACACTAGCTTGATCGAGTCGACTAGAAGACCTGGCGCAGGGCGACCACACCCCGACCAAATTTATTATTTACTTACCGACTTCCTGTTTCGACTCACCTCGGCCTTGCTGTCATGTGTTCATCGTCCTGGGGCGATTTTCCCACATTGGTAATTCAACGACTTACCACCCAGGACACTAGCGCACCACCGTCAGGCTGCCGTCACGCTGTGGCCGCTCTTCGGCCAGGCGGGCCAGCAGGCTGCTGACCAGATCGAACTGCACCGGCTTGGTCAGGTGATAATCGAAACCGGCTGCATCGGCCAGGGCGTGGTCGTTCTGCGCACCCCAGCCGGTCAGGGCGAGCAAAATCACGTGCTCCAGGCCGGCGGTGGCGCGGATGCGGCGCGCGGCGTCATAACCGTTCAGGCCCGGCATGCCGATATCGAGGAACACCACATCGGGCGCAAACTCGGCCGCCCGCGCTACCGCGGCCAGGCCATCGTGCGCGACGCTGATGGTGTGGCCGGTAAGTTCCATCATGGTGGCCAGCGTGTCTGCCGCGTCCACATTGTCGTCCGCCAGCAGGATGCGCAAGGGCGCCACGGCACCGGGCACGCTGCGCTCAGGCAGTGCCGGCAGGCTGGCGGGGCCGACCGAAAACAGTGGCAGGCGCACCGTGAAGGTACATCCCTGCCCCGGACCTGCACTGTGGGCCGCAACCGAGCCGCCGTGCATGTCCACCAGCCGCCGCACCAGCGACAGGCCGATTCCCAGGCCACCCTGGGCGCGCTCCAGATTGCGGCCCACCTGCGAAAACATCTCGAATACCGTGACCAGGGCTTCGGCCGGGATGCCCACGCCATTGTCGGTGACGCTGACCACCGCTTCCTGGCCCTCGCGCCATGCCTTGAGCACGATGCGTCCCTGGGCCGGCGTGTACTTGGCCGAGTTATTGAGCAGGTTCGACACCACCTGCGCCACGCGGGTGGCATCCACGTCCACCATCAGCTCTTCATCACTAACTTCCAGCGACAGCGCGTGCTGGCCGCCTTCAATCAGCGGCAGGCTCGTTTCGACGGCTGAAAACAGTACCGCCTTCAAGTCCACCACACTCTTTTTCAGTTCGAGCTTGCCGCCACTGATACGCGCCACATCGAGCAAGTCGTCGATCAGGCGCACCATGTGCGTGACTTGGCGGTCCATCATGTCGCGCACCTTGGCCACCACCGCCGGGTTGTCGGCGCCAAGGCGCATTACGCCAAGGCCACTGCGGATCGGCGCGAGCGGGTTGCGCAGTTCGTGTGCCAGCGTGGCCAAAAATTCGGTCTTGCGCCGGTCCGCTTCCGACAGCCGCGCTTCGGCCAGCTTGCTGTCGCTGATGTCCACCACAATGGCCACCAATCCCTGGTACACCCCATTGCCGTCGCGCACGCTGTTGACATTGCTTTTGGCCCAGATGAGGCTGCCATCCTTGCGCCGATAGCGTTTTTCGATCACAAAGCCGTTGCCGCCGGCCGCTGCCAGCGCCACCGATGCCTGCGTCGCGTCGCGCGAGTCTTCTGCCGTCACTTCCATCACGGTCTTGCCCAGCAGTTCGCCCTCTGTGTAGCCGAGCATGTCGCAATATTTTTTGTTGACCAGAATGAAGCGGCCATCCACGTCTGTCTGCACCACGCCGGTGGCGGCCTGGCGCACGATCTGCTGGAAGCGCTCGCGGCTGTCAAACAGTTCGCGCTCCGTCACCTCTTGCACCGCCAGCAATTTTTGCTGCTCGTGAATCGTCTTGTGCAGTGTGAGCTGGCTCATCACCTGCCCGGCCAGGGTCCTGAGGGCAAACATTTGGGATGGCGTCGCGCCCTGCGGCCGGGCGACCGTATCGAGCACGCACAGCGTTCCCAAAGGCACGCCCTCCGGTGTCTTGAGCAGGACGCCGGCGTAAAAACGCAGTCCCGGTCCGCCCGTGACGAGCGCATTGCAAGCCAGGCGAGGATCTTGCAGGGTGTCCGGAATCACCAGTTCAGATTGTTCCAAGATTGCAATTTTGCAAATGGAATCATCCAGTGGCATCTCGCGCACGCCCAGGCCTTTTTCTGATTTGAACCACTGGCGCCCGTCGGCGATCAGGTTGACGGCAACGATCGGGGCATCAAACAACTGGCTCACCAGCGTTACCACATCGTCATAGGATTGTTCCGGTGTGGTATCGAGGATCTGGTAGCTGGCGAGCACGGCAAGGCGTTCCGCTTCACTCCAGGGCCGCTTTTCAAGTTCATGAGGTGTGGGCATAAATCAGGATGGTTCGTAGGGCAGTCAGGCATCCTACAGGGAAAACCTTGCGCATGGGGGCCGCGCAATATCATTTCGACATTGTCTCGCGCGGCGCGGCAAATCCGCCAGGGAAAACGGTACTATGGCGGCATGTGCGCCAATTACACCCCAAGCAAACGGGAAGCCTTCAGCCATCACTACGGGCTGGACCGCGGCATTTTCGACAACCCGGCCGAAGCCTTTCCCGGCTATCTGGCACCCATTTTGCGCGAGTCGCGCGAGACAGTGGGCCAAGTCGAGTGCCTCAACGCCGTGTTCGGCATGGTGCCGCACTGGGCCGACATGAAACTGGCGCGCCAGACCTATAATGCGCGCACGGAAACTGTCGCCTCCAAGGCGAGCTTTCGCAATGCCTGGAAGCGCAATCAGTTCTGCATCATCCCGGCCGAAAATTTTTACGAGCCCAACTATGAAACGGGCAAGCCCGTGCGCTGGCGCATTGCCCACGCCGAGCAGCGCCCCTTGTCGATTGCCGGCATCTGGGAATGGAAAGCCAACGGCCCGGACGACCTGCCGGTGATCAGTTTCTCCATGCTCACGATTAACGCCGACGGTCACGCCGTCATGAGCCGCTTCCACAAGCCCGGCGACGAAAAGCGCATGCTGGTCTTGCTCGACCCGGAACAGTACCAGCCCTGGCTCGAAGGCGCGCTGGTCAACGATCCCCAGGTCTACCAGCCCTACCCTTCGGAAAGGCTGGTGACGGAGGAGGCGCCCTTGCCACCTCGTACCAAGGCAAAGGGCGTCCAGGCGTCATTGCTTTGATTGCAAGGATGCTGGCGCTTTGTCCTACACAGTTCCCTCCGCTGCGCCTATTCCGCCGACGTTGCCACAGGCCTACTATGTTTCCTCAATCTCATCGAGGCTCATCATGGCACATCAGGACACTTCCATCGGCACCATCAGCGACTCGCCGGTTGACGGCATCCAGGGCAGCAATCCCGGTACTCAGCAGCCGGACGGTGCGCATGTCAATGCCGGCAAGGAAAAGACGCCGGGCAGCGGCGGCAACGCCGGTGTGGGCCAGCCGCCATCCCAATCGCCTGCGGCCGGGCAGAATCATGAAGGCGTCACCCAGCCAGGCGGCGTCACCGGCGCCATGGGCCGCCCAGCGCGCCGCACCCTGCAACCGGGCCAGCTGGACCAGATGGTGCGCGGCAAGTTCAATGGTTCGCTGTCACTGGCAGGGCAAACCATCGGCGTACGCATCGGCTGCGGCGCCATGAGCTTGCAGCAAACCACACGACACTGATTGCAAAACATTAACGCAGGGGCATACCATGATGTGATGGCCCCTCCCTTTTGTCGGCCGTAGTACGGGCACCCGGTGTGCGGGGCAGCCAGGCCTGTCGCATGACGCCGGTCGCTGGACCCGGGCTGCCGGGTCGGCAGGACCAGGAAACGCGCAGCCGCTACCTCACGGATAAACGAAGGATTTAACCAGCGTCAGTTCGCCGGCAGCGCGCATTGGAATGCGGAAGGTCTGCTGCTTTTCCGCCGGTGTGTTTTCGTTGGCGATGATCGTCACCTGGGCAATGGTCAGCACGCCCGTGTCGGCGCCGCTGCCGAAGTAGTTGACATAGACGTGATAGTTGCCCCTGCCAGGCGCCGTGCTGGAAAAAATCTCCGGACCGTAGCCGGTCGTGACATCCACATCGAGCGCGCCGCCGTTGGCCATCACGCGCTCGCCATACCACGAGTGCTGTCCGTCCGGCGCAATCACGTGCAGGTCCAGGTCGGTGCCGGGGCTGTCCCACGACATCACCACGCGCAGGCGGGCCTGGGTCTTGCCGGCGTAGGCATCCACGAACTGCCTGCGTGCGCGGCCCTTGCCATCGGGTGAACGCACCTCCACGCTGTTGGAACCGCGCCCGAACGCATAGGGACGCGCAAAGCCGCCTTTTTCGTCAAGCGCAATTGGCATGGGCACCCCATTGACCACCAGCTTGCCCGGCTTGCCCTTGGGCGCACCGGCAATGCGGCCCAGGATCTGCGCGCTGCCGGCCTGCCCTTCCTGCATGCTGACCGAGGACGCCGGATAGTTGACCGTCTGGGTATACTGCTCGCCTCTGCCGGCCGAATTGCGCCAGCCCGAAGACGGTGTATCGATCGTTACCTGCGCCGTGGCAGGAAGGGCCAACAGCAAAATGGGTATGAGCAGTGTTTTCATTGGTTCTTCAGAAGTACTTCAATACGTGTCAAGCGGGGCGTCCATCAGCCGGCGTGCCAGTTGTTCCACATAGGCTTCATCGTGGCCGCGCGGGTGATTGCGCAGGCCCAGGTGCAGGTATTCGTGGGCCAGGGTGATGCGCTCTTCCCGCGTTCCCAGTCCCCGCACAAAAATGCGGTTGCGCGATTGTTCGGAATACGGCATCCCGGCCGCCAGGCGACAGATCGATGGCGGCTCGGCGGGCCGTTCATAACCCGGCTGGGTGTGCAGCACGCGCTCCCAGCGCGGCAGCTCGCGCGCCAGCCATGATTGCGCGCGCGTCAGACGCACGCATTGTTGGCCCCCACCGGACAGCGTGGTCAGCTCCGCCTGCGGATAGGCGTGGGCCAGGATATCGTCAAAGCGCTTGCCGCCCTGCGCCTGCCGCACTGCCACACTCCACGCCATGGTGTTGCGGGCCGGCGTGTCGGCGTGATAGAACACGTCGACCCCGGACAGCACCAGCTGGTCGGTCCAGTCAGCGATGGCCCGCGCCGCAAGCGTGGCGCGATTCGGACTGACACGCTGGGTGGCGCTGCTGTCGGCTATGCGCTGGCAGCCGTCGGCAAACCGCGCGTTTTGCTGCAGGTAGGTACGGGCAGCAATCGCCAGTGCCTTGGCCGCTTCCGGTTCGCCGGCACCGCCCTCCCTGTCTATCACGCGCGCCACGTATTCATTCAAGCCAAGGTGGCCTGTGAGCTTCGGCCTGCCGCGGCTGTCCTGTTCCAGCAGCAGTTCGCCGTGGCTGACCAGTTTCAGGCTGCTGCCGTTGTCAAACCTGACCACATGCCCGCCATGCAGGATGCCCGGTTTCGCCGGGCTGCCCGCCGCAGACACGCTGCGCAGCGGGTAGCGCGCAAAATAATCGACCATCACGCAGCCGGCGTCGCGCTGCAGCGGCGCGGCCGGCAGCACACTGGCCAGGCGCGGCGCCCAGCGTTGCAGGACAGCCTGGCTGCTGCCTTCGCTGCCGAACCATACGGGGGTGCCGTCGGCCAGCCAGCCGGCGGCCCCGCCCAGCCTCACTTTCGGCCGCACGGGATCATGCCACGAGTAGGTCTTCACGCGCAGGCGGCTGCCGGTCGCACCCACCGTGTTGACGCCGCGCGCGCCAAGTGCCACCCGCAGCAGGGCAGATTCCGCCTCCGCGCGGCTGGCTTGCGGGATGCTGGCGAGAGAGCGCAGCAGGCTGTCAATCGACACCAGCCTGCCAGGGGTGAGCTGGCCCGGATCGGCCAGCCACGCCATGTCGCCAGCCGGCGCGCTGCCCAACCGCTCGGTCCAGTACTGGCGCCATGGGCGCCCGCGCACCTGCAGCCGCGCGGGCGCAAAGAACAGGCCACACGACTGGGCCAGCGCGGCGTCGCGTCCGATGCTGCCCCCGCGCTCGCAGCAATACACTTCCTCCTGCGGCTGCTGGCCGGTGCAGGTGTAGTCGGGCGTTGCCAACTTGCGGTCAATGGCGTGCACATACACGAACAGCTTCCACAAGCTCCCCAGCGGCACCTGGCGCGCGCCGCTGAAAGGCTGCTGCCGAACCTGGCCACCGTCGCGCACCTGCACCGTAGTTACTTGCCCCCTTTCGAGCCAGGCCACGTCCAGCGGCGCGGCGCCCGACAGTTGCGCGTACAAGGATGCGCCAAGGAGGAGCAGACCGTGGCGGATCACTACTCCACCTGCATCCGGCGCTGCGCCTTGCCTTCGCCCTCGAATGCCTTCTGCTCCGGCTGATAGGTGCGGTAGTAACGGGCAGGCGGCATGGTGAAGGTTCCCTTCTGCGCAAAACGCAGCAGGTGGCGCACCTTCAATGGCGCTGCCAGCGGTTCCACCGGCACCGCATAACCGTCGCGGCGCGATTCATGACGGGCGCGTTCGAGCGGGTCCTTTTCGCCGTCGATCTGGATGCCCCAGGTACCTGCCTCCACCGAGCCGCCCGGTGGCAGCGGCACTTCCAGCACGCCGTAGCGGTGGCGCGCGCCGGCTGCGGGCGTCAGTGTGATTTCGTCCATGTACAGGGCATCGGTGCGCAGCGCTTCGCCGTTTTTTACGACAGTGGTTTCGAAGCCGTCCTTGTCGGGCGTGAGCATCAGAATCCGGCGCTCCACTTTCACCGCCAGCTTGTGGGTCTCGGGCGCGCGGCTTTCATACTGCACCACCGCCACCGTGCCGGCAGGTGCCGCTTCGGTCAGCTGCAGCTGTGCCGGAACCGTGGCGCCCTGCCAGGCCCACGAAGCCTGGCCGCTGGCCGTCGTATGCCGGAACCAGGTGCCTGCCGGCGCCACGGAAAGCGCCCTGGACGAAGGGGGGCCGCCCAGCTTCTTCTGCACCCACAGCAGCGCCAGCGTGCGGTCAATGGTCGGCATGTCGGCGCTCAGGGACGCCAGTATCGAGTCAGCCGCGCTTGCAGGCAGGTGACCCGCGAGCATCAGCAGCGACTGGACAAAGGGCGACGGGTTCGCGCCCAGCATGGCGACGGCAGCTGCAGTATGGCCTTGCAAGTCGGGGCTCTGTTCCAGGCCGGCGCCGGCAGATACCACCGACAGGATCAGCGCCGTCAGCGCGCGGCTGGTGGCGTCTTCGCTGCCCATCAGGGCACTGTCGGTGCGCACGAACAGGGCCGGTTTGCCCGCCAGGTTTGCGGCGCGCGCCACGTCTTCGGCCAGGCCGGCGGCCAGGGTCTTGACCGGCAACCCCATCTCCTGCGCCATCCACAGCATGAGCGCGCGGTGCAGCAGCGGCTCCTTGATGCCATCCTTGGTGTACACCGTGAGCAGGTTTTCCCAGTGTTCCGGCGGCAGTGCAATCCCGAGCGAGCGCGCCGCGTGCCAGTCGGCATAGTAGGCGTACGCGGTCATGAAGGCGTTACCCGCAGTCGCATTGCCCCACCAGCCAAAGCGCGCTTCCGGTCCCGCCATCGATACCAGGCGCAGGCGTTCGGACTGCAGGCGTGTCATGAGCCGCTCGCGCAGCACGGCAGGTTCCGGCGCTACCGACTGTGCGGCCAGCGACAGCGGAATGAGGCGGCTGGCCGTGTGCTCCACGCCATGCGAGGGATATTCGATCAGGTCGTCGGCGATGCGGGCGAAGTGGCTCGCTGCACCCTGCGCCAGCGCCAGGCGGATATTGCGGGCGTCGGCGGGCAGCGCCAGCGGCGACACCGCGCCGGTAATGGGTACATTGACAGTACGGGCACTGCTCCACTGCTGCGGTATGCTCTGCACACTGGTGTCGAGCGCGTCCACCAGCTTGCCGTTCTGGCGCACCTCCAGCCGCATGGCCCCGCCGCCCGGGGGCACCGTGAAGTGCACGTAATTGACACCGCGCCGGGCCTTGAGCCTGTGCGGCGTTACCATGCCCCCGCCGGCAAGCGACACTTCAAGATTCTGCTCGCCCGCGGTCTGGTTGAATACGGCCACCGACGCCTGCGGCACGTCGCCGGCACGCAGCCAGCCAGGCGCCGTCCACTTGGCAAAAAACGCCTTGTCTGAACGCAGGTAGCCGCTGCGCTGCCCTACCCGGCCCTGGGCGTCCATGGCGCGGCCGGTGATGCGCCAGCGCGTGAGCGAGTCCGGCATGATGAAGGTGACCCGTGCGCGCCCGTCGGCATCGGTCTTCACGTTCGGCAGCCACAAGGCGGTATCCTTGTCGTCGCGGCGGGGGCGTTCGAGCACCTTGACTGCCCGCTCGTTGTAACTGCTGCGCGCCGGGGCGCCCATGGTACGGCCGGCAGCGAGGTCATAACTGATGAACGAGAGGCTGGCCGTGGTACGCACGTTGTTGCGGCGCGGGTGATAGAAGAAGTCGCCAATATCAGGCGCGATTTCCGGCTGCAGCACGTAGATCATCTCGTCCACCACGCCAAGCGCCACCATGGCCGACACTGGCTGTCCGTCCAGCTGCGCCGTCACGTCGAGCGTCACTTTCTCGCCCGGCTGATAGACTTCCTTGTCGGTCTTGAACTGCAGCGCGATGCGCGGCTCGATGATCTGCAGGCCCGCATTCTGGAACACGAAGTCCCCCTGACGCGTGTACGCCACCGAAAACGTGATATTAGGTCCGTATTCCGCCTTGACGGGAATGCGCACGCGCCACTGGTTGGGTGCCACGCGCACCGGCGCAATCCAGTCGGCACCTCCCTTGAGCAGCGCCACCGACTCGACCCTGTCGCGTTCCAGCGTCAGCAGGGCCTGATCGACCGGATCGGCAAAGGTCAGCAGCGCTTCGGCCGTGTCACCGGCGCGATAGCGTTCCCGGTCCAGCACGATTTCGATGCTGCCGGGCGTACCCTTGAGGCCATCGCCGGTGACCCAGTGGCTGGTCGCTCCCACCAGGTTGCCCTGGGCGTCGCGCAGGCTGAGCTGGTACGAGCCGGGCCTGGCGAAACTGACATCCCATGCCGCCGCATTGGCAGCGAGCGCGCCTTCCGTCTTCGTCTGGTTTTCAAGCTGCACCATCTCCCACTTGACAGGTCTTGCCGTGGCCACGCCATCGGCGACAATCGCAAAGCGCACGGCTTCGCCAGGCTTCGAGAAGCGGCGCGGCGCGGTCACGCGGTACAGGCTTGCCGAGCGTTCTATCATCAGTTCGCGCGTTGACTTGACGCGGTAGGCAGCGCCGTCGGAGGCGAGCACCGTCAGGATGTAGCGCGATGGTTCCTTCGCTTCGGGCAGCTCGAAGTCCGCATTGCCGCTGCCGTCGGTCTTCATGGTCTGGGTCTTGAGTTCGATCGGGAACTGGCCGCCGTACCGCAGCTCGCCCTCCACCACCGTATTCTGCTGCGCGCGCAGGGTAAGCGACAGCGCGGCGTTCTCCACCGGCTTGCCGTCCGGGTAGCGCAGCTCGATGCGGCCCTTGATCTTTTCGCCCGTCTTGAAGTCAGCCTTGCCCGGGACGATGTTCATTTCAAAATGCGGCTTGACGTATTCCGCCACCCGGAACGCAGCGCCGTACTGGGTGTCGCGGTAGTGAAAACGCAGCTCGTATCCCCCTGCGCTTGCCAGCGGCGGCAGCTTGAAGCGCGTATCGGCACCCAGTTCAGGGCTCAGCTGCAGGTTCTGCGTCAGGATCGGCGTGCCTGCGGGGTCCATGACGCTCAAGGTCAGTGGCGCGGCGGCCGCCGGCTGCGACACGCGGGCGCTGACGAATTCGCGCGCCATGAACTTGACCTGCACTTCGTCGCCGGGACGGTACAGTGGACGGTCGGTGACGGCGTAGATCTTGGTGTTGTAGATTTCGCTGTCGTAGTAAAAATTCTCGGACACGAACACGCCGCCGTCGGCGTCTTCACCCATGACATAGGTGTGCTCGGGGCTGCCGCGTTCCAGCGTCAGTACGCCGTTGCCTGCCGTGGTCCCCGACTGCAGCACGCCGCTGCCGTCGGTCCAGCTCACATCCACTTCGGCAACCGCCGCGCCATTGTCGCGGCGCGCGGTCCATACCAGCATCTGGCCGGCAGAGACCTTGGTGATGGCCATCGTGTTGGAGACGAAGACCAGGGTAGTGGCGCGGTGTTCGCCCACGATGGCCTCCACCAGGTACAGTCCCGGGGGCCGTTTGCCGACCGGGATCATGACATTGCCGGCACTGGTCTCGATGAATTCGCTGCTCGAACCTTGCAGCTTGACTTCCTTGGGCGGCGCAATGGCCTTGGCCTGCCACAGTGGGTAGCGAAACTGGTCCACCAGCTCAAAACCCTTGAGCGGCTGGTACTGGCGCTGCGCCCTGAACTCGGCGGGGCGATGGATGGCAGGGCTGGTGGCCAGCGCCGGCTGCGCTTCGGTCACGGCCAGGCGCGCTTCCGAGGAGAACAGGCGGCGAAACGCCAGGCGCGATTTTTTCCACCAGTGATGCCACAGCTGCGACAGGGCGTTGATCAGGCCTTCGCCCTTGTAGTTCGCCGTGACATCGACACGGTGCAGGTTGCGCTGCTTTTTCAAAAATTCCAGCGGCTGCGGCACCTTGTAGACCAGCACGTCCACGCCGCCATACTGCTCAAGGCTGGACCGGGCATAATCGCGGCCCGGCACTTCCATGCGCACCTGCGCCATTTCGGTACTGCCGTAGGCGGTATCGGAGAGCAGGAAGAATGGCGCGCCCTTGAAGGTCTCGTAATTGCTGGCGGCGATGACCGGCGCCACGGCCGGCTCTTCGTCAGCTGCGCGCGACGGGGCCACCGCGCACACCGCGGCCATGACCAGGACAATGGAGAGCAGTCGCTTCATGATAAAAAATTGAGCCGGAAGATGCCGGCGAAGTTGGGATTGTCGACCGCTGGTTGCCACCGCGTGTCCTTCCAGGTTTTGAGGTTGTTGACAGCAACGGAGCGCAGCCCGTTGTCACCGGGGTTGTTCGATCCGGTGTGGTACGCAATGCGCGCCCCCATCCAGACCATGAGATGCTGTTCGTCGCCCTGGTCGTAGAACAGCAGGTCGGCCGGCTGCGCCTGATTGAGGTCGCGGCCAATGAAACGGCTGTTGTTCTGCACCAGGGCGATGGCGGACACGTAATGGCCAATCGCACCGCCGGTCTGCACCCAGCGGTTCCGCAGCGTTTTCTGGGCCGGTGACAGGCCCAGTTCCGGGGGCAGCTGGCGGTCGGCGGCAATGCCGTTGGCGCGCAGCCAGCGTGCGTCATGCACGGTCAGCGCTTCATTGACGGCAAAACGCACCAGGCCGGCGCAGTCGCGATGCTGCCAGCGTGGGGACGGTCCCTGCTCGATCTGCGCGCTGACGATGCGCAGCATCCATGCCTGGAAGGCACGCGACTGCGCCGGATTCAGGCGCGGCGCATCATCGGGCGCTGCGCGCAGCGCATGGGCACGCGGCAGCGCCGCGCAGGCGGCCAGCATCAACAGCGATCGGCGCAGCATGATCAGCGTTCCAGCGCCTGCCACTCCACCGGTTGCCAGCTGGCACCGGAGCGGGGCAGCGATTTGAGCACCAGCCGGTAAGGGGGATATTTTTTGAGCGCCTCCAGGCGCGGCACCAGATGAACGTCGGCCGCGGCGCGCAGCACCGGCTCGCGGCTCGAAGGCAGCGCGTCAAAGGTCTCCTTGCGAATCAGTTCCGACAGCGCAGATGGCGCAATCAGGCCCACGGTGCGGCTGCTGTCGGCCAGGCGGTCTGCAATCGCGGGCGCCTGCTTGCGGCCCACGGCCAGCGCCCTTTCCACCAGCGCCGCGTCTGGCGAAAACAGTACCGTATCACCGGCGATGGCCATGGTGGGCAGCTGGGCGCCAAGCGGGGTGGCGGCAGAGCGCTGCCACAGCGTGGCACCGCCCTTGCCTGCTGTTTTCTTCACGTCGCCGCGCCTGCTGTCGCCCACTGCCGTGTCAAACAGACGGGCCAGCAGCTCGTCGCTGCTGCCCTTTTTGCGGGTGGCGATGACCAGTGGGCTGTACAGGCGCGAGCTGCCATACCAGCACACGGCGGCGGGTCCGGCAAACTGAGTGGCCACGCCTTCGAGCGCGCTGTCGATATTGCCCAGGACCGGCTGCATGGCCGCCCAGTCGGCCGGCAGCGCGAAGCATGCGGCCGGGTTGTGCGGCAGCGCCGGCCACAGCGCGCCGTTGTCGTAGCCGCCAGCTTGCAGTTTGGCGGCGTCCATCAGGGCGCTGGTGCTCCATTGGCCCTTCTTGAAATCAAAGCGCATGGCAGCCAGGCCGCCGAAGAATGGCTGGTAGCCGAATGAAAGGTAATCGGCCTTGACCGCCACGCTGTGGCCATCGACGGCGCCGGGCGCGAGCTGGAACTGGTCGCGAAAGCTCGCGTTCTTCTTCCCTTCCGCCGCCAGCATGTTGATGACTGCGTCCGCATTGTCGCTATTGAGCGTCTTGCCGTCCTCGCCGCCAAACAGCATGCCGGGATGGGACAGGATCACCATGCGCTTGCCGTGGGCGGCGAACAGCATGGTGCGCTGATAGGCATACGCCAGGGCAAACACAGGCACGGCGTCGCCATCGACCCGGATCTCGCCGGCCCGCGTCATCTGGCTGTCCTTGAGGGCGACCTTACCGCCCTCTTCGAGCAGGCGCGTGAAGCTGTTGCGCGACACTGCAATGGCAAAGTGCTTGAGGGTGCCGTCGCCATCGCGCCACAGCGCCACTTCGGCCGGCTCGTCGAGCACCATCTTGATCAGCTGGTCGCCCCAGCCCAGCTGGTGCTCGTAAGCGATGCGGCGCAGGGTGCCGGACAGGCCCAGGCGGTCCTGGTGCTGTTCGTAGTAGAAAACAAAGTCTTCGCGCAGCACGTCGCGCGCCAGCGGGATAGTGAGCAGGTCGCGCGGCAGCGAGGACAGGCTTTTGGTGACAATGAGCGCGTCAGGGGATGCCAGCCGCAGGTTCAGGCCCGTGGTGCGACCCATCCACTTCCAGCCAAATGCGGCATAGCCGACCACGCCGGCCACGCACACGGCGGCGCCGGCAGCGATGATTCCCAACTTTTTCTTGTCCATTCAATCCCACTGCCGCTAGTTGCACAAAGAGCATAATGATAGCCTAAAATATAAAACTATCAATATTTTTATCGAGCAACGCTGATGGAATTAATAGGATTGCACGCGCAGGAAGATACCCAGCGCCAGCAGTGCGCTGATGGCGCCAAACCACAGGTAAGTGTTGCGGTAGCGGCCGCCATTGAGTGCAGCGGCCAGCATGCAGCTGCCCAGGATAAAGACGAGGAAACTGGCGCCACCCACGGCGCCCAGCACAGCGCCAAGATACTTGAGGCGCAAGATCGCGTCCGCACTGAGGCGGGTGGCGAAGGCATCGGTGCCAAAGCCGTAAAAGAACACCAGCACCACCAGCACGCAGGCGCCCGTGAGCAGCGCGCCCAGCAGTACACCGATACTGGTGAGAAAGGTAACCATGGCCGTCTTGCGTTCCACCCGACTGGCCAGGTGCAGGCTCGTGCGCTGTTGCAGACTCATCGCCGGGACGCCCCCTGATTGACTTTATGGCAATGCGCCATTGTACAACCAAAGGGCGGCCGGGTATCGCTAGCGTGCGGCGGGCGTGCCGTCCGGATTGAGGACCATGACCTCGCCCCAGTTCAGCTCACGCACGTTCTTTTCCATCTTGCGCAGATCACCAACGACCAGCCATACCAGTTCGCCGGGGCGCACGAATTTGCTCGACGCCGCGGCCAGCTGGGGCTCGCTGAGCGCGCGCAGGCTGGCCGCGTAGCGCGACCAGTAGTCGTCCGGCAGGCCGAGGGTGAAGGAGGTCAGGGCCGCGTTTTCGAGCGCGCTGATGGTGGAAAAGCGGCCGGCCAGGCGCGCCGTGGTGTAGCGCATCACGCTCTGGTATTCATCGCCGGCCAGGGGACGCTCGCCGGCCACGCCGCGAATCTCCTTTGCCACTTCCAGCATTGCCTCGCGCGTTTTATCGGTCTGCACCGGCGCCACCACCATGAAGGCGCGCTGCCCGCGCATATTGGTCACCATGCCCTGGGTGCCATAGCTCCAGTGCTTGTCCAGACGCAGATTGCGGTTCAGGCGCGAGGTGGCAATGCCGCCAAAATTCTGCATCACGGTCTGGATAGCCAGGTCTTCCGGCTGCCCTGACGCCTCGGTGACATGGGCAGCCACGATGACCGACTGCGGTGCGTTTGGACGGTCCACCAGGTACACGCGCTTGCCGCTGGTGCGCGGGACTTCCGCTACCTGTGGCGGCGTTGCGCTCCCGGCCTGCCAGCGGCCAAAGTTCGCCTCCAGTACCGGCAGTACCTTCTCCAGCGTGGTGTCGCCGGTGACGATGATGGTCGCGTTGCCCGGCTTGAACCAGCTGGCGTGCCACTGCGCGAGGTCGTCGCGCGTAATGGCCGCCACGCTGGCATCGGTACCCAGCGGCGACTTGCCGTACGCATGCGCAGGACCATACAGCAGGGCCGGCATGAGGCGCCGCGCCAGCGCCGTGGGGTTGGCGCGTTCCTGGCCCAGTGCCGCCATCACGCGCTGCTTTTCAATGGCAAACTGGTCGGCGGCGAACGATGGGTTCAAGGCCGCATCGGCCAGCAGTGCGATGGATGGCGCCAGGTTGGCGGCGGTGGCCTGCAGCTGCATGACGGATGTATCGGGGCTGCTGTCGGTGGACAGGCGCGCGCCCAGCGACTCGAGCGCGTCGGACATCTGGAAGACATCGCGGGTGCGGGTCCCCTTGTCCAGCAGGTCCATTGCCAGGGCCGCGACGCCGGCCTTGCCAACCGTGTCGGTGGCCGAGCCGACGTTCAGCGCCAGCGCGACGTTGACGATGGGCGCCGAGTGGCGTTCAAGCAGTACCACTTTCAGGCCGTTCTTGAGCTGGGCACGCTGCATGGCGGGAAAGGCCACGTCGGGCGCCGCGCCCAGCGCCGGCAGGATCTTGCGGTCCAGCGAAGTCTGGACGGCTGCCAGCTTGGCGAACGGCTTGACCGTCATGGTGTAGTGGTTGGCGCGCAGCCATTTGGCAGATGCCGCCTTGACCTGGGCCGGGGTGGCAGCGGCCATGGTCTGCAAATGATCGAGGTAAGCCTCCGGGGTGCCGGCATAGGTCATGCTCTCGGCCAGGATGTCGGCGCGCCCGCCAAAGCCGCCCAGGCGTTCGAGGTTGCGCGCGTGGGTAGCCAGGTTGGACGTCTTGACGCGCTTGAGTTCTTCGGCGGTGGGGCCTTTCTCGATCAGCTCCGCGATCACCGCGTCAATCTCGCGCTCCACCAGCAGCGGGTCCACACCTTCCTTGACAGTGGCGATCACGCGGAAGGTGCTGCCCAGCTCTCCCCGGCCCACGCCGGCGGCCACGCTGGTGGCGAGCTTCTTGTCGTACACCAGGCGGCGGTCAAGGCGCGCGCTGCGCGAGCCGGCCAGGACGTCGGCAAACACGCTCAGATGCTGCACTTCGGGGTCCTTCCAGGCCGGCGCGTGATACACGCGGTAGACGCGCGCCTGCGGGACGGCATCTTCCATCTCGTCGCGGATATTGCTGTCCAGTTTGGGAATCCAGGCGGCCAGGCGCGGCAGCGCGGGGCCGGGCTGGATGCCGCCGAAGTACTTGGTCACCAGTTCCAGCGCACGCTCGGGCGTGATGTCGCCGGCGAGCGAGATGACCGCATTGTTGGGGCCATAGTAGGTGCGGTACCAATCCTTGATATCGTCCAGCGAGGCGGAGTTGAGGTCTTCCATGGTGCCGATGGGCGACCATGAATATGGATGCGAATAGGGGTAGATCTTGGCGCTGATCTCGCTGCCCACACGGCCATAAGGCTGGTTTTCGCCCTGGCGCTTCTCGTTCTGGACCACGCCACGCTCGCGCTCGAGCATCTCCTTGGAGATGTAGTTGGCCAGGTAGCCCATGCGGTCGGACTCGAGGAACAAGGTGCGTTCGAGCGCCGACACGGGAACGTCTTCAAAGAAGTTGGTGCGGTCAGTGTTGGTGGTGCCGTTGCGGTTGTTCGCGCCCAGGTCGTCCATGGCTTCGCGAAAGCCGCGGGGATAGTTTTCCGAACCGTTGAAGAAAAAGTGCTCGAACAGGTGGGCGAAGCCCGTCTTGCCGCGTTTTTCGTTGCGCGAACCGACGTGGTACCAGACGTTGACGCCCACCACCGGCACGCTGTGATCCTCGTGCACGAGCAGCGTCAGGCCATTTGGCAGCACGAACTTCTTGTGTTCGATGGCGTAGGCCTTGCGGTCGAAGTTCGCAGCGGGCGCGGCGAGCGCGCCCGACATCGGCTGCGACGCCACGAAGAGTCCAAAGATAACGGAAGCGAGCAGCGTTTTTTTCATGTATTCACCCGGGTCGATGTTGGCGCGCGCATGCTGCCCGCGCCGGAGCGAATATTCTGCCAGAAGCAAACCTGTTCAAGGCTTGAAAGTTGTTGGGCGGCCCAGTATTTTTGATATGCATGCGCAGCTGTAATGACAGCCTTCAGGCCACTTGCGCATGCCCGAATTCGTAGGACGCCATCGGCACCTTCATTGCGTGATCGCGAAAGACCGTGCGGCCGGGGTCACTGCCGGCGGCGCCGGCGACCACCATCAGCGGCAGCAGATGGTCTTCGCGCGGGTGGGCTGCGCGCGCGTGCGGTGCCTGCTCCCACTGTTCCAGCAGCCGGTTGCGGGTGCCGGCTTCCTGTTCAATGGCGTGGCTCAGGAAGCGTTCAAACGCATCGGCCACGGCACCGGAATCGTCACGGCCAAAGCCGCGCATGTTGTGATACGTGAGCCCGCTGCCGATAATCAGGACGCCCTCTTCGCGCAGCGGCTGCAATGCCTGGCCAATGCGAATGTGTTCGCGCGGGTCGTAGCTGCTTTGCAGCGACAGCATGACCACCGGGACATCGGCATCCGGATACATGAGGCCAACGGGTACAAAGGTGCCGTGATCGAAGCCGCGCTTTGAATCTGCGCGCACGGGAAAACCCGCTTGTGCCAGCAGCGCTTGCACGCGCGCGGCGAGCGCCGGCGAGCCGGGCGCGGGATACGTGATGTGGTAGGTATGGGCGGGAAATCCGGTGTAGTCGTATTCCATCCCGGGCCGCTCGGCGGCCGACACGGCCAGCTCGTCTTCTTCCCAGTGCCCGGTGATGACGAGGATGGCAGATGGCTTGCGGGGCAAGCGCTGCGGCAGTTCGCGCAAGGCGCGCTCGGTCAGCGCGAACTGCTCGCGCATGCCATCAACAAAAGGCCAGGGTCCGCCGCCGTGCGACAGAAAATAGACCGGCATGGTGGTGCGTGCGCTGGAATCCATGGTGCTGCTCCCGATGTGGCTAAGTGAAGCCCACTATAGGACGGATCGGGAGCGGCGACTAGCCGTGGATGCGGGTTTGACTATGCCACCAGCGGCACAATGAATGCATCAGGGACGTGCCGCGCCTGCGAGGTTGCGGTCGCGGTGCTCGCCCACAAACTTGATGATGTAGGGACGCATCTGGAGTGCGGCCTCCCGGCCGCCGGCATCGAACTCTTGCTGCACCACGGCGCGCATGACCTGCTTGACGTCGTCGCTGGACGTGCACGCGGCGACGGCGGCTTCAAAGCGCGATCGGGCGGCTTCGTAAAACGCTTCGTCGAATGCACTTGGGGCGGCCGTGCCAGCTGCTGCCGCCGGCGCCACGATGGCGGCGCTGACCTTGGCAGGCGCCTTGCGCCCGGTGTCGCGACGCTGTAACTGGCGGTTGGTGAATGTTTTACGCTTGGAGCTTAACGACGCCACGGCGGACCTTTCAAATATGGGAGAACGATGCTTTAGATCAACTAGGACAATATGATAACCCGAACGCTGTCCATGTTGACTTCTCGACACATATTTTTCTTTGCAAATGCAACAAGTGGCCAGGGTTTGGATTCAGATGCGTCACCGTTGCCGGGAACCTACGGCTTCCATTTCAGGCCTGCCAAATGAAGACAATCAAGGCAAGTGCTCCCACATAAAACAGGATCTCGCCGATTGAAATACCGCCGCTTCGCTCCTTAAGGAAGCGCTCCGGATCCTTGTTGACCGTGTCATTGATGACCTCGTGCGCCTTCGCAACCCAGGTCCCGGCGATGGCAGGGTCGAGTCCCTGTGCGGAAAGCGAGGCCACGACGTCTTCCTGCGACTTACCCTCTTCTTCAAGTTGCGAACATGCCTCGCCGACGATGACCAGCCCGGCAGCCAATAAAGCCTCCGCGCTCTTGTCGCCAGCGTCGGTATGGAAATGAGCAATCGCATCTTGCAATGCGGCGTCATCGGGCTTGGTGATTGACAGCACCCTGTAATCAGACATATTTTGGTTTTGGAAAATGGTGAAGGACTATCGTCCTCGACGTTTGGCGTGGTTCCACCTGAGCAGAAGGTCGAAGCACTGACAAGAAAGATGCAATTTTGGCAAACGTTGTCAAAAAAGTCTTATCAATTCTTTTCGCCCGCCTTTGGTGACAACGGCGCTCAGTGAATTCAAGCCGGCTCGTCGTTTGCCAGCGCCGCATACCACGCGGCGTAAGGAGTGTTCACCACCTTACGGCGGTTGTAATCGGGGGCGCCGTCAGTCCACCAGACCGGCCCGCGCTCGCCCAGCGCACGCTTGGCTTCGTCAACTGCACTTCTCGCGCTGCGCTCTGCTTCCACATCGCCTGCCTTTTTCGCCACACCAACCCGCCTGCGGGCGCTCATCAGCTGGTCGACCAGCAGCTGTCGTTGCTCAGACGGCAGGGCGGGATTACTGAGCCGCCACAGGCGACCGGCGACGACGAAGTAGCGGCCGTCCGCCGTGCTTGGGTATGTGGGCGATCGTGTCATGGGGCGACTATAGCAATAAAGGCCATCCAAGGCGTCTACTACCCGCGTTGCATATTCGCCGCAGTCAGCCACTAAAGCGAACTTATCCGTTGCATCCGTACATACGGAGACTATAATCGCAAAGTTGTTCAGTCAACAATGAACTGGCTTCGACGTTGTCGCTTCCCAAGCTTTTCGCACCAGATCCATGCAGTAGCACGGCCGGCCAATCCTGACCGGCCGCACTTTCCAGGAGATCATGATGAAGATGTTGGCAAGATCACTCATCGGCGCCGCCATGCTGGCCGCCGCATCGAGCGCACATGCAGAAATTCTCACCGTCGATGTGTGGACACCACTGCCGGGAACGACCCTGGCGGCACAACCAGAGCTGGCCGGCCTTGCCCTGGAAGATGAGCTGCAAGCATTTTCCTTCGCGACGGCCGCCGGCACCATTTCGGGCACCGTGCAGTCCAGGGTGGTGCGTTCGAGTGTCGATGGCACGCTCGATTTTTACTGGCGTATCGTCACCGACAGGTCATCGAGCGAGGCGCTGACGGCGTTCCGCCTGGGGGGCTTTTACACCCCGCTGTACGACGCCAACTGGCGCATGGACGGTGAGGGCGATACCGCCCCGGTCGAGGCAAAACTGTTCCCCGGCGCCGGCGGCAATGTCAACTTCCGCTTTTCCATCCCCGGTACGCCAGACTCCGGCATTGCCCCGGGAATGGGCAGCTACTACATGATGCTGGACACCAGCGCACTCACGTATGCGCGCACCGCCCGTTACGACATGACCGGCTCCGACGGCAGCATATCGGGCATGTTCGAGACTTTCGCGCCAGGACAGATCCCCGAACCTGGAACGCTCGCCGTGTTCACCCTCGGCCTGGCCGGCCTGGGTCTGGCGCGGCGCCGTAAGGATGGTACGGCGTAAGCTGTAATAAAAGAGGGACGCTCGCCACCCGGGCTTGCGTCCCTGCGTGGGCAGCCTGGCTGCCCTTCCCCGCCCGAATCAGATCTCTGCCTGCAGGATGATGGCCCCGCTACGCGTGTCGCGGATCGTGATGGAGCGCGCACCCAGCGACTGGCCATCTGCATACAGCGGGACGATCAGCGGCCAGTCGATCGGCCCGGTGACACCGACCCATTGATACTTGTCACCAGAGCTCGGGTGCGCTTCGGCCTCGCGCATCGCGGGATTATCGACAAAGAAGGAGCGCCGGGTTTTACCATCTATGATCACCTCCCACGGCCCGCCGCGGCGCGCAAACACCTTTGGCGCATAGGATGCGATCGTGCGCGACGAGTCTACGCGCGCCGCCATGATCTTGCCATTGTCCGCCTCCAGCCGGATGTTGAGCACCGCCACCTGCTGCCCTTTTGTTGGTGGTGCCGTGGCCCGCTGCTGGTCGGCGCGCGGCACAATCTTGCCGGGGTCGCGTCCGCGCGTGGGGTCGACAGTCTGTCCATGGACGGTACTGATCATGCCAATGGCAGCCATTGCTAAGCAAATCGAGGTTTTCATCGTATTTTCCTCAAGGAGACCAAGGTGGTGGGACCGTGTAGCTCCATTGTGCCGGAGCGAAGGTGGCAGGCGCGGTGATGGTCGGGGAACCGGACAGGGTGCTGTACGCGGCCCGCATGACGGCCCAGTCTGCGGGGCCCGACTCCCACACCTCATTGCCGCCGCTGGACATGATGAGGTTGGTGGTAATGTTGCCCTGAGAGCGCCACCACGTTGACCCATCCCTGCTCGACGTGTGCGACTGGCAATTGCGCCAGCCGGCGTTGGCCGCATCGCCCGTGCATGCCGCCTGGGTCGCATACATGACGGGCGCCAGCGTGAAATAGCCGCCGTCGCAGCAGTACTCGTCCGGCAGGCCGAACAGGCCGTGGCCGGTCTCATGCACGATGGTGCGGAAACTGGTTGGCTCCGCCGTGGCACGCCCCCCTCCGCCGCAGTCGCGCAGTTCGTTCTTGTGAATCAGGATGATCTGGTCGGCAAATGCGCCATCGGTGTTGACCTGGGAGGGCCAGCTCACGGTGGGACACTGGAACTTGCCGTCAGGCGTCAACGGTCGCTCGGTAACGGTGCCCGATGCTGTCATGTAGAAGTAGTTAAATCGTCCCCAGGCATTAAAGTAGGCGCGATTTTGCCAGTACGCGTTTTCGATCACGCTGGCCATGTCGTTGACAAAGGCCTGGCGATTGGCCAGTACGCTCATGTCGCCATAGGCAGTATCGGGCACGAACAGGACGTTAAAGGCTTTGTCGCGGTCCGTTTGCAGGACGTACATGTCAAAGACGGTGGTGCCCGAGGCGGGCGGGTCGTCCGGGTCGACAGTCTTCGTGATCTTGCAGCTTACGAGAAGACTGGCGCCCAGTAACAGCAGGCAGAGTTTGAAGGCATTGGGAGCATGTGAAACGATGTGCCGGAACATGGTAACTCCTGGACGGAACCCGCACCGGCCGAACCAATGCGGGAGACATCGATCGGAACACTACATTTGCAGCTTTGCCCGGGTTGACATCAACGGAACAATGTTAAATATCGATATCAACGAAGCAAGAGTTCAGTATAAATACAGTTTCAGCGGACACAAGAATTTTCGTAAATACAACCGGCGCCAGGCGGTGAGCGTGGGGAAATGGCAACGGTGTCTTGATACGGTAGAAAAAGGTCAATTCATGCGGTAACGGTACTGTCGAGTTAGCAGCAAATTTTGCTGACACTGACGGTGATGGTGTTCAAGGGCGTAGAAAATGTCACTGCAAGTTAATGAGCTCAAGCACCGGAGAATGCCCATAGCCGCGGGTAGCGAGCGGCCAGCTCGTGCTCGTCTTCGTTCCAAGGCTCCCCCGTCAACTCGCTGCTTGCCGTCGGGGTGTCACCCGGGAAGTCGTGAGCGGACTTGCCCAGCTTTTGCTCCCACGCCTGGGAAGCGGCATAGGCAAATTCTTCAAACTGGGCATCGCCATCCTTGTCAGCGAGCACATCGGCCAGGCTGTCGGGGTCCCTTAGCGCCGACTCGAACACTTCCTGGCCCTTCGATACCAGCCAGGCCCTGAAATCGGTAAAACCATCATCCGAGCAGCCGCCGCCAATCACATAGGCCGCTCCCCACAGATTCCAGTCATACGCCCGTGCCATATGCTCGCGGAAAATCCTGTCAAATTCCACGATCTCCGCTGGCGCGAGTGCCATGAGCTGTTCCCGGAGCACACGGATATGCGTGGCCGGGTCCGCACCGGCGGCGGCGCGAGACACGGCCAGGATGTGCCAGAAACTGGAAACGTCCACGTCTACTCCAGATCCATGGTGAAGGCGGGAACCTTTTTGCTACCGATGCGCACGAAGTTGGACACCTTCCGGCCTGCGGCCTGTGCAAGGGCGAGAATGGCGTCGTCACTCACCGCGTACCCTTCGTGCGTTCCCAGGGCAACGCTCTTGAGTGCGGGGAGGCTGAACAGCAACGCCCAGTCCACTTCCTGCACATTGCTCACCAGCAGACTTTCAAGTTTATGCAGCTTGCCCAGCCAAGCGAGGTTGTCCACCTTCTCCGGCATCTTTTCCAGGCGCACCTCGCGCAGGCCCGGGATGCCTCCCAGGATCGCCACGTCGTCGAATCTGGGGCATTTTGTCATTGAAATGGACTGCAAACCGGGGTGACCTGCCAAGGCGCTGAAGTCCTTCAGTTTCGCCAGCGAAAACAGCGACAGCCGCGTCAGTGACGGGCAACCCTGCAATCCATCGAGCGATGCTACCGGGCCTTGCCGCAGATCCAGCGCCTGCAAACTGCCCAGCGTGGAGAATGCCAGACAGTCAGGACGCGACCAGGAACGCAAAATGAGCTCGCGCAGCTTCGGCAGGGAAAACAGGCCGTGATTGGCGGACTTGGCGTCATAAGCCTTGTCCCACGACAGCTGGCACTTTTCCAGCCTGATCAGCGTGCCAAACTGCGGCACGGGCTTGGCTGAGGTGACATCGTCCTGCAATTCCACCAAGTTGACCAGCTTGTCGATCCCGGCAAGGGAAGCGAGCCCGCCGGTGACGAGCAAGCGCGCCGGCCCGCCAGGCAGGCACTGCTCCAGAAAATCCAGGTTCGGCATATCGCCGGCTGAAATGACCAGCCGGTCAAACTCGCCCTTGCCGATTTCACGCTCGACGTCGCCCAGGTCTGCATCAGGCGCGACGCAGACCGTCAGGTTTCGAAATCCCGCGACCGGAAACGCGGCGGTGCCATATCTGAACCAGGACATCAATACCTCAGTTTCACTTGATTATTTGCACAGTGCCTTGATCGCCTGCAGCGGCTTGAACATGCGGCCAGTCGGGCTGACCGCGCGCTTTTGATTGATCAAGTCACCTTCTGCCGAAATTGCATCCATCACCATCTGCTCTGCAATACGCAGAATATCCTTGCCGGCCTGCCCACCGCCCAGCAGAGGCACAGCCACTTTCGCAAGCAGCGTGAAGCCTTTTTTCGCTTCGTCGCGCGCGTGCTCCGTGATGCGCCTGGCGATGTCGTTGGACTGGCCGACATAGTACAGGCCCGCGCCGTTGGTCAGCACATAAATACCATACTTGACGCCCTCTTCCGCCGCCGCGCCGACCAGTTCGCAGCCAATATTGCGCAGGACTGCTTTGCCCGTATTGACGGTAATCGTACGCTGGGCCGCGCTGATATTCATGCTGGCAGACAGTTCCGGCAGCGTGGTGGCGCCGCTCGGATCCGTGTTGCCAAGCGGGTCGGCATCACCGTACAGATACTTGTGCAGCGTGACCGGCTGCTGCAGATGCCCGGCAAATCGGTCCTGCGACACAAAGCGGCCCAGCGCAGGATCATAGTAGCGCGCCCGATTGTACTGCAATGATGTGGCGTCATCGAAGGCTTCGCCGGTGTAACGGTGGGCATTGCCGGTGCTGCCCGTGCGGCTGTCGATATTGCCGAAAGCATCGTACACATAAGTATCGGTCGTGTTCCCGGCCGCGTCGGTCAGGGCGTTGACGCTTCCCTGGCCATCTGCGTGGTAGTAGCTGCTGCCTTGTGCGCGATTCTGGGAAATGAGCTGGTGGCCGCGAACATACAGGGTGTGCGCCTTGGCCGAACCCGTGACGACTTCTTCCTGCACCACCTGGGCATAAGGGAACGTGTCGTCGACCAGGTAGTTGGTGACGACCGTCGTGCCGCCCTCGCCTGGCGTGCGCGCTGCCACCCGGTTGCCAAGCGCGTCGTAGGTATACTTGACGACGACGGCCGCGGTGGGCTCAGTGGCACCCTGCTTGACTTCGATCAGGCGGTTATCGCTGTCCCACTGATAGAAAGTGGCATTGTTGCCGGTCGACTTGCTCTTCAGATTGCCATTGTCATCCCATGTATAGGCGATCTCGAAAGCCGGCCCGGCCACCGGCGAGACGGTTTCCGTTTTCAGGCGGTCGCGGTTGTCGTACGCGTAGGCGGTCGTGCTTACCCCAGCCTCGGTGGTGACGGTTTTCAGCGTCCGGTTGCCAGCCTTGTCATAGGCGTACTCGGTCTTGCGCACGCCGGCCCCGCCACGGGCGGTCGACTGTTCCGAGATCAGGCGGCCGGCAGCGTCATGAACATAGGCGAGCGAACGTGCGGGATTGCCGGCCACACCATTGCTGAAGGTGCTCGCTGCATCGAGTTCCACCGTCGCGCTGCGCTTGCCATCCGGGCGCACGCTGTGCACCACGCCAGTGACCACACTGCCATCGGCACGGGTGTGCACCAGTTCCAGCAGGCGGCCGTTGGCACCGTGGCGCTGGCGGGCCGTGACGCCATTGGGCATCAGGGTGGCGACCAGGCGGCCGGCGTCGTCGTAGGTGTAGGTGGTGACGCGGCCATCGATCGCGGTGACCGATTCCATGCGCCCGCCGGCGTCGTAGGCATAGCGGACGGTACCGGCAGCCGTACTGCGTTCGACGATGTTGCCGGCCGCGTCGTACTTGTAAGCCAGATAGCTGCCGTCGGGATTGAGCTGGCGCACCAGCCTGTCGTGCGCATCGTAGGTATAGCTCGTTTTGCCATTCTGTAGCGATCCGCCAGTGACCGTCCGGCTTGCCACCATGCCGGCCGGGGTGGTGGCGATGGCGATCGCGGCGCCATCCGGGCGTACCACCTGGCTCAGCCTGCCGGCATTGGAATACCCGTAGCGCGTGGTCAGGCCGGCGAAGTCCGCCCATGCCACCAGACGGCCTGCGGCATCGTACGCAAAGCTTTCAAAGCGGTCATCAGGCAAGGTGCGGCGGGTGACCCGGTTGCTGGCATCATAGGTCCAGCGGGTGATGCGGCCCTCGGCGTCCAGCTGCGAAATACGATTGCCTTGCAGGTCGTAGCCGTATACGGTTTCCTGGTTGCTTGCACCGTTGGTCTCTGTCACCTTGGCCAGGCGTCCTGCGCCGTCATAGCCATAGGTACGGCGGTTGCCGCCGAAATCGGTTTCCGAATTCTTGGTGCCATCCATGTTCCAGACGATGGCCGCAGTGCGCCCGTCTGGCGCCGTGGTCAGCTCCAGCCGGTTCAGTGCGTCGTACTTATACAGCGTGACGTGGTTGTTCGGATCGGTGGCGCTGGTCTGGTTGCCGTTTTCATCGTAGGTGTAGCGCGTGGTCTTCTGCAGGGGATCGGTCACCGACAGCAGCCGCCCGGCTGCGTCGTAGCCGTAGGTAGTGCGCTTGCCCCTGGCATCGATATCGGCACTGATGCGACCGACAGCATCATATTCGCGGCCGGTCACGGTGCCGTCAGGCCGCGTGGTCGTGACCAGCCGGTTCAGCGCGTCGTACGCGAAGCGGGTGGTGCGACCCTGGCGGTCAACGAGTGCGGTATGGTTGTTTTCCGCATCGTAGCTCAGCAGTTCGCTGGTGCCGTCCGGGAAGACCATCTTGGCCAGGCGGCCGCGCGTGTTGTACTCGTAGGTGGTGACACGGCCCTGCGGATCGGTACTGCTGGTGACCTGGCCACCGGCGTTGTAGGTGAACTTGCTGACAAAGCCCAGTGGATCGGTCTCTTCCAGAATCCGGCCTTCGGCGTCCAGCGTGAGCTTGACCGTGACTGTCTGGTTGACACCATTGACGGCATGCGTCCATGACCGGCTGATTTGCCTTCCGTTGGCATCGTAAGCATAGTGAATGACGCGGCCGGCGGCATCGGTCTCGCTGGTCTTGTTGCCGCGCGTATCATAGGTATAGGTGGTGACGCGCCCATTCAGATTCACCGACGTGGCGCGGCCAGCACTGTCCACACCGACGGCACTGTTGCGGCCCAACGGTTCACTGATGCTGACGCTGCCGTTCATGGCATAGCCGAGCATGGTCACGTTGCTGCGCGCGTCGCTGATCGATTTCAGGCGATCACCGGCTTCCACGTCATAGTTATAGGTGACCGTGTTGCCGAGTTCATCGGTTTCGGTCAGGGGCTTGACGATTTTCGGATGGTAGGTGGCCGTGGCCGACTTGCCCTCCGGGTTGACCGTGGAAATCAGGTTACCCACCGCGTCATAGACATACGTCGTCTTGTTGTTGAGCGCGTCAATCTTCTCGGTGATGTTGCCCGACTGGTCGTAAGCGTAGGTGGTCACATTGCCCAGGCGATCCTTGATGATTTCCTTGCTGTTGGCCGTGTCGTGGGTCATTTCGATCGCCTTGCCTTCAGCGTCGTACATCGCCACCAGGCGGCCTTCGTCATCGTAGACATAGCGCGCGGCCAGGGTGCCCGTCGGGTCGGTGTAGTCGGTCAGCCCGTGGCCGCGGTTGTAGTTGAACCTGGAAACGGCCAGGGTACGATCGGTCACGCTGATGAGGTCACCGGCGGCGCTGTACGCATACTTGATCTGCTTGCCGGCGGGATCGGTGATGGCGGTGATGCGGCCGGCGACGTCGCGCGCGAAGGCAACAGACTGCCCATTGCTGTGGACAATGCCATTGGCGCCGTAGCTCAGGGAGTTTCCCGATGGATCCACCACCCGCGTAATGCCGATGCCATCGGTAAGGTAATAGACATAGCTATCCTGCGTGGTCAGCTTGAATTGCTTGGGATTCCACGGCTCGAGGTTATCCATGTCGTACAGATAGCCGCCACGCGCGTCGACGAACGGGACATTGACAATCTCGAGCTTGCTCGTGGTACCGGGCAATGCTGTGAACTTGATGTCGACCGGAGGCACCGAGGCAAATGCGCACTCCTGCGAATTGGCGGCTACGAAACGGTCCACTTTGCCATCAGGCATTGTGATATTGATTTTGCGCTTGCCAGCCGGGACCACGCACAAGAGGAACTGGCGCTGCTGAATTTGCCAGTCCAGGCCGAGCACCATGTTCTTGCGCACCTGAACGCTCTGGTAATCCACAGTCCAGCCAAAGCCGAAATCGAGGTTTTGTTCCTTGGTGCGGGTGTCGTAGGTACGCGTGACACGAATGGGAATGCCGGACGCTTCCACATTCAGGTCTTCAAACGTCATGGCAAACTGGCCGACCTTCAGGTCGCGATAGATATCGACCGTGCGAAAGCTCGACTGGCGGTTGCCATTGACGTCGGTGACCATCAATACAAGTTCATAGATACCGTTAGCCAGCTGGGTCGGATCAAGCTTGCCGAGAACGCCGCCGTTGACGCTCGACGTGCCGCGCGCGATTTCGCTCCATGCCGTGCTGCCCGCAGGGCGCAGCAGCAGCTGGTAGTACGCAAAGTTGGCGGCCGTTGCAGTGCCGAGCACATCTACCGTCGCCGTCAGTTCGGCGTCGTCTTCCGGGGAAGTGATCAGCGCGACCGGATTGGTGCTGTCGGCAAGGTCGCGTACGCTGAAGGTACCAGTGCGGGTGATGGTACGAACCGCATCCTTGACGCTCAGGGTGATGTGATGGGCGCCCCCCGTGCTGGCCACGACCGACGCCTGGCCCGAAGCGTCGAGCACCACTGGCTGGCCGTCCACGTTCAGCACGATCGTGCGCGCGCCGCTGCCACCATTGGCCACGACAGAAATGCTGACACTTTCGCCGAGATTGACGACTGCCGGTGTCACGACCAGGCTCGCAGTTAGTTCCAGCGCCTCGGCGCTCACCGTCAGCTGGTAACGCTGCTCGGCATACGCCCTGCCGTTATCGGCACGCACCGTCACGCTATAGCTGCCGCTGACGGGCTTGAGCCAGGAGACCACACCGCTGTCGCTGATGGTCATGCCGGTCGGCGCCCCAATCAGGCTGTAGGCCAGGGTGGCGCCCTGCGGATCGCTGGCGATGACGGGGTAGGCGTAACCCTGGCCGGCGCCGGCAGCGATGACCGGTGCGCTGGTAATGACCGGCGCGCCCGATACGCCACCCTGGTCAAAACCGGCAGCCGCGGTCAGGTCGGCGGCCATGATCACGGCCACGCTGTCGCATGGCTGGCCGTCCTGGGCTTGCGCCAGACGGGCCAGGAACAGGCCATTGACCGTCTCGGCCTGTCCGGGGAAGAAGCTCCAGCGCGTGGTGCTGGCCGTTTCGTCGAGCATCGCGGCCAGGATGGCGTCCATGGACTGCCCTGCCTGCGCAACCGGTGCCAGGGTGGCAGCCGACAGTCTGGGCGAGGCCAGCGCCAGCCAGCCCATCCCGGCGGCCGGGTACAGCGCCGCAGTGGCATTGCCCGCGTCACCGCTCAGGCGATAGCTGCCCGCGCCCGATACCAGGTCTTCCGTGGCGATGCCCTGCCCGGTCCAGCCGCCCAATGTGAGCGGCGTCTTTGCCACCAGCGCGCGCAGGCCGCGTGCGACGTCACTTTCCAGGTCCAGCGCAGCGCTGGCCGACAATGTCAGCTGTGGCAGCACCGCCGTGCCATTGCTGCGCGTGACAGCATAAATGGTCTGGCCTGCTGCGGCGGCCGCTGCCAGCGACCGCACGGGCGAGACGGCCATGCCGGGCTGGCTGGCGCTGGTAAACAGGTGCGCCAGCACTTGATGCGAGTAAGCTGCATTGCGTTCGTTGGCCTGGCGCAGATAGGCGCTGCTATCCATGCCGTCGTCGAGCGACACCACCGCGCTGCTGGCGCGGTCGATATCAAGCGCCACGCCAGGGAAGCTGACGTTGTTGACGATGCCGAGCACCATTTCGGGCTGAACCTGGGCCACCGCCCGGCCAAACGATGGCAGGCGCTGTTCGAGCACGCCGGCGGCGCGCTGGAACACGGCGCTGTTGGCGTCGGCCGTGGCAAAGTAGCCAAGTGCGCTTTGATACAGCAGTTCACCGGCGACATCGTCGCGGCTGAGAGACGCGGTCTGGCCGGCCGACAGCTTGGCATGCAGCGAATTCATTCTCGCCTTCATGGCGTTCAGATGGCCGGCGCCGATTCCCTGGGCGTTGACCGCCACCGCGTGATAGTCGCCGGCGTGCGCGAGGAAGGTAGCGCTGGTCCAGTTACCGGCAGAGGGATCAAAGGCGCCGCTTTCAGCGACCAGTTCACTGCCCAGTACAAAGCTGCCACCGCTCGACACGAGCGCGCCGTCAAGGCGGATTTCAGCCTTCACGCGAATCAGGTAACCGGGAATTTGCGGTGCGAATTCGGATGCCTGCACAGGGCTGTCGTCGGCATGCTCTTGCGGCAGGTACAGTGCCAGCGTGCGCGCGTCAGCCTCGGTGGCAGGCACAAAGCTCAATGTCAGACGTTTGTCTGCAACGGCCGACAGATCGGCTTGAAATGCAGCGACGCTGTTTTCCTGGCCCTGCTCGGCGCTGTTGGCGTACAGGTTCAGCTTGAACTTCCAGCGCAGCGTGTCGGGCATGACGTTGGCCACGGCCCCCGTGACCACTACCTTGTACGGCAACGAGCCCATGAGGATGCTGTAGTTTTCCGCGGCGATGGCAGAGCTGCCCAGGACCTGGCCGACGGTCAGGTCGGCGCCCTGCTGCGCCAGGAAGGTGTCGAGCTGGCTCTTGTAGGCGGTATAGCCTTGCTGCAGATTGACCAGGTTCAGGTTGCGCGCATAATCGGGGGTGCAGACCGCGCCCTGTCTGGCCGAGTCGAACAGGCCCGCTTCGTTCAGGCTGACGGCGCCGCGCAGGTCGATGCCCGTCTGCTGCTTCATCTGCTTGAAGCTCGCGTCCAGCGACACCCAGGTGCGGGCCGCGCGGTTGACGGCGCCGCGGCTGGGCGAGTAGTCCACGAACGCTTCCACCCACACGTGTTCCATCTGGATCGCGCCGCCGCTGCTGCGGTTCGGGATGCCGGCCTGGGTCAGCAGCGCCAGCGCTGCACTGGCGCTGTCCACGCCCAGCCAGTTCTGGGCCCGTGCCGCTGGCACTTCGATGGTGCCGTATGCGTAGCGGGCAGGGATTTTCGCGGCGCGCAGCAGCGCCACCAGCAAACTGGCGGTATCGACATCGTTACCACGGCGCGCCTTGAGCGTCGCGGCCGCGCCCTGCATGGCGCCAAAGCCGGGCGCAAAGCGGATCTGGTTGCGCACCCAGTTGTTGATCGCGACCGGGTTGTTGCCCAGGCTGGCCGCCAGGGCCACGATCTCCGGTGTGGCCGGCGCGTCTGCGGTTGCGGCCAGGTCGGCCGGCTGCACCGCGTCCGGCAAAATGGCGTCCGGCAGCTCAATGCCGGAGAGGGTGCCACTTGAGGCGAGCTGGATCGAGCGCGGGAAGCGCGCTTCGTGCTCACGCTCGGTCTGCGCCACCTTGGGCGCAGTCTTGTGTCCCTGCCCCCAGGGCAGCTGCTCCTTGCCATGCGTCTGCTGGCCAGACACGCTTGGATACTGGTCGAGCCATTTGGCCAGCTTGACCAGCGCGTCGCGCGTGGCTCCCTTGCCGGCCGCCGCTGCGTCGAGCGCAGCCATCACCTGCCTGAGACTTGCGCTGCGTTCGCTGAACTGGTTCGATGCGGCGCTATTGCGCTGGATGATTTCTTCCGGCACGCCGTTGGCGCGCAGGTGGGCGGCGGTGGCGGCAAAGCCTGCGGCCATGTCACCTTCCTGCTTGAGCACTGCAGCGTACTGCACGCGCAGGGCTTTGGCCATGGCCAGCGCGTCGCCCTTGCCGCCGCGCAGTCCGGCCTGCGCCTTGCGCGCCATTTCGTGCAGGTCGCCGATGGCCTCGCCATAGGTCGCTGGCTTGATGCGCGCTGCAGCTGCGGCCGGCGTGGCGTGAAGCACGCGTTTCGCGCCTTTGCCGGTCGGGATGCCGTTGGCATCGATTACCGGCAGGCTGCGTGCGGCCGGTGCCTGCAGCGGCACCAGCGGCGCATCGCCGACCATGGCCGGCGCACGGGTCTGGGCCATGGCGGCCGTTGGCGACAGCGTGCCGGCGACGAGGGTGGCGATCAGGACGGAAGATACGGCGCGCTGCAGGGTGTGATTGAAAAACATGGAATGGTCCAATGTGTGATTCGGGGTGCTGGTTTGTGTAAGCGGCCAGGGTGAAATGTGCTTTTTCGCCCCGGCCGGCTTCGGTATTACTGCGCGGCGCTCCAGCGCCATTGCGCTTCGCGCAGGATGCGGTCAATGTCCAGACGCGCCGCCGTCGTATCGACCGCTGACAGGCTCTCGAGCATGTCGGTGACCTGCAGCAGACCCTGGATGGCCGTGTCGTAACCGCTCGCCGTGTTGCGATTAAAGGCGAGCATGGCAGCGTCGAACTGCGCCAGTGCGCGGTCACGCACCCGGCGATCCGGCGTGCGGGCGATCACCAGGGCGCCAATGGCCGTCTTGACGTTCACTGCCGTCTGGCTGGCAGGCTTCACGGTGAAACCCTGGGTCAGCGTCGGTCCATATTTAGTCGCCACGCCATTGACCACGGAGCTGACCACCGTGTCGATGGCATGGGCGCCGGCGGTGGCCGGGGCCCGCAGCGACAGATACAGGTCGGTGTTCTGATCCTTGCCCAGCGTGAAGCGCCACTGTGCACTGTGGCTGTTGGCATCGTAGCTGCCAGGGGCGCTGGCGTTCAGGTACGCGGCACCGGCCGGCAGGCTGCTGTCGACTGCCAGATCGGTGGCGCCGGCCAGGTTGCCAATGCTGGTACGCAGGCGAACCATGCCGCCCGGGGTCACAACCTGCGACTGGCCCGGCAGGACGGCCCTGAGCGTGGTACCGAGCACCGGCAGCCATTGATCGTGCGCTTCCAGGCTGCGCGCCAGGTCAAAAGCGAACAGCACCGCCTGGCCACTGCCGTAGGCATTGCTGGCAATGGCCACACCGCCCGCTTGCGGATGGCGGCCGTCAAACACGGCCTGCAGCCTGCTGTCGACCAGTTCGGGCTTCTGCGCGCGGCCTACAGTGTTAAGGCGCTGCGAGGTGTACCACGGACCGGTCAGCTCGACCGGCAGATCGGTTTCGCCGATCTTGCCCTGGTACTTGACGCCGACGACGGTGTTGAGCACCTTGTTGCGCGAATCATGCACGCCGTCAAGGATCAGGCCATCGCCGCTGAAGACCGCTTCACGCACTTCCACCGGCAGGTCGTCGTGCAGCTTGTCCTGCTTGCCCGAGATCCAGTAGGTGTTGTACAGGCCACTGCGCAGTTCACGCCTGAACGCTTCCTCGCTGGTGACGATGGTGTGTGCCATGCCGAGCGTGGTCAGCGCTTCATCAATGGTGCGCGAGCGCTGGGTTTCGCACACGGGCGGCTGGCCGTTGGGGCCAACAGCATCATGCTCACCATCGTTGCACGACACCAGTACCAGAATCCGGCTGCCGCTGGCAAAGGCCTGCTTGATATCGAGCTTGACGGCCTGGTCGACCAGCATGAAATCATCCTGGGCCAGCAGCAGTGGCTTGCCGGCAACGGTGGCGGACAGCGCCGCGGTGAAGCGGGATCCGACAGTACCGGCTCCGATCCAGTTGCGGCCAAATTCATGGCGCGCGCCGGTGGCCACGGTCTGCACCTCGTTCAGCTCGGCCACCACCTGCTTGCTCGCCATGTCAATGATGCGAATCGACAGCGGCAGGTCGGCCAGCGCGGCGTTGCCGCTGTTGGTGGCGCTCGCTGCCATGGCCAGCGAAGCGCCCAGCTGGAGCTGCTTGGTGCTCAGGCCCAGGGCGCCGCTCAGGCCCACGCCGCTGGCATCGCTCGATGCGACCGCAAACTGCGTGCTGGCGGCCGCCAGGACCTTGCCATCGGCGCCGGTGAACGACAGCGCAGCCATGTAATTGCCTGCCATGCCGGGACGCAGCGGCAAGCTGTAGCCGTAGTCGCGCGACTGGCCCTGGGCCAGCTGCGCCAGCTTCTCGGTCCTGCTCAGCACAACGTCGCCGGCAGGATTGCGCACCGTGGTCGTCACGCTGGCGTTATTGATATCGCTGTTCTGGGCGATATTGCTCAGGCGTTCCTTCAGCTGCACGGTGGCGAACGGCTGGTAGACCAGCTTGTCGGCAGCCAGGGTGGCGGTGGCAACCGGGGTGCCGGCCGCCGCGCCAAGGATCGCGAACTGGGTCTGGGCGGTGCCGATCTGGCGGCCCTGCTCGTCGAGCAGCGTGGCCAGCACGATGTAGCCAGGGCGCTCCGGATAGGCACCGGTGTTCCAGTAGGCGTCGAGCCTGACGCTGGCGCCGCTCGCCAAGCCATTGAACGGTTCCTCGGCCAGCATCGTGATCAGGGTACGGTCTGGCGCATACACGCCGAGCGTCACGCGCCCTGCCGTCAGGGTACCGCCGCTATTGGTGACCTGGCCGGTGATGTCGACCATGGTGTGCGCCGGGTAGGCCGGCTTGTCGGTCGTGACACCCAGGTCCAGGAAGCTCGATGCCTTGACGCTCGGCACATCGATCGGCGCATTCACCATACCGCCCGTGAACGAATTCTTGAACGTCATATGGGCGTCGGTCGAGACGGCGCGCGTTTCGCCGAGCTGCATGTCGATCAGGCTCAGGTCGTAGCTGAGCGAACGGTCAGCGCTGGTCACACCGGTCAGCTGCCACTGGTAGGTGGACGAACCGTCGGGATTGGCTGCGGTCGCGGTCGGCACCAGATCAGGATTGCTCATCTTGACGTTGGCCGGGAAGGTCACGCTCAGGTCGGTGTCGATGCCACCCAGGCGGTTCAATATCACGGGCAGCCAGATCGACACCCAGGTCGTCGCTGCCAGGCGGGTGCCGAACAGCCCATTTTCGCTGGTCCATGATCCGTCCGCCTGCTGGCGTGCCAGCAGCCACTGCACCGCGCTGCGGATATAAGGGTCGCTCGGCGAGGGATTGAGGTAATCGAGGGCATAGCCGACGTGAGCGGTAACGAACGAGTCGCCCGTGTGGTTGGCGGTCACGCCCCAGCTGCCGTCGGCCCGCTGCCGCTGGCGCAAGGTCGCGGCGATGGCTTTCATTTTCGTTTCCAGCGCGGTGCGGCGCTCGGTGTCGTTGGCGTAGAAGCGTGCCGACTCACCCAGGCCCATCAGCTGGTGGGCCTGCACCAGCGTGTCGCTGCTGGTCAGGCTCTGGTTCTGCATGTACACCGTCGCCTTGTCGATCATGTCGGCCAGCTTGGTACGGCGCGCAGCCACGTCAAGTTCCTGCGCCTGCATTTGCCGCATGCCGATCGCGTTGTAGTTGACCGAGATGATCCGGCCGTCGGCCAGCACCACGTGGCCGGTGCCGACGTTGGTGTTGAGCTTGTCTGCGCGTTCGCGCAGCAGCGTGTCGCCCTTCCACTTGTCATTGATGCGCCAGGTGCCGCTGGTGGTGCCCAGCATCCAGCCGCCGTCATAGGCAAACAGGTCGCGCGGATAGCCGTCGAATACGGTGTCGGTGATGACGATATCCACAGTGCGGTCCTCCTTGACGCGGAAAACCTTGCGTGCATAGTACGACAGCACCAGCAGCTCGCCGCTTGGCGAGAACAGGATGCGGTCCGGATTCTGGAAGACCGGGTTGTGGAGCCACACTTCGGGCACGAACGAGGCATCCAGACGCGTGATGTTGTTGCCAGCATAGTCGTTCGCATACAAGGTGCCATCGGGCGCATAGGCCAGCATTTCGAGCGAGCCACGGCTGTTGAGCTTGGTCGAGACATTGCCCGTGCTTAGGCGGAAGACGCCGCTGGTGGTGCACACGAGCATACCGCCGCCGCTGCGCGCCTCCAGCAGACCGCGCGGGTCGCTCAGGCCAGTCCAGCTTTCGCCGAGGCTGCCGTCGGGCTTGTACTGCTGGACCTTGCCCTGCCCCATCATGGACACGTAGAAATTGCCGGCCTGATCGGTGGCGATGTTGCCGCGGCTTCGGAACTGCTGCTCGGGCAGATAAGGGGTAACGGGATAGGCTTTGAGCGCGGCAGCAGGTACCTGGGTCAGGGCTGCATGCAGGCCGACCAGGCTCTTCAGATTAAGAGCGGTGTGATCCACGGGGTGCGTATAGCCGCCCAGCCATGGGTGCGCCACCGGCCAGCTGCCGTTCGATTGCTGGATGGTCGCGAGGTAGTCGGCGCCCTTGTTAATTGCGGTAATGCTCGCGGCCTTGTCGGTCCAGGCATCGAGCGACCACATGGCCAGCATGCTGGAGGTCCCCGCATAGCCTGGATGGCTGTCGAAGAACGCGCCGCTTGCCTGCTGGCGGCTCTTGACGAGGTTGTACAGCGCGCTGCGCTCGGCTGGATTGAAGGTGGCATGCAGGCGATTGGTTTCGCCGCCCACCAGTGCCTGGGTCTGGATATGGCAGCCGATGCAATTGCCCTGTCGGACCGTCCAGTTCACCGCTTCGCGGTCGTTGTAAGTGACCGATTTTTGAATTGCCGCCTTGACCAGGGGCGCCAGCGGATCGGACAGGGTGCCATTGACGATGTCGGCGCCATTGAGCTTGATGGTGCCACGTACCGACTGGGTACCGGCCGGCACCACCACCTTGCTGGCGGTGTACTTGGCGGTGACCGCATTGCCAACGTACAGGGTCGACGTCAGCTTGCCAAGCGCAGGGTCGGCCGCGCTCAGCTCGAGCCGGTAGTTACCCCCCTTGGCCGGGGTCCAGTCCGAGAACGCCAGCGTCTCCAGGGCGCTCACGGCAAGCGCCCCACCTGCTGCCTGTTCGGTATGAACCACGCTGGCGTCGGCCACGTCGATCACCGACAGAATGTACGACTGGGCCGCAATCGGCTGGTTGCCCTTGTTCTGCACCACGGCCGACAGCTTGACCGGCGTGCTGGTGCCAGACTGCAGCACAGGTGGATTGGCCGTGATGGTGCCGCCGAAAGCGGACTTGCCGGTGACGGCCACCGCGCCCACGCGTTCTATCAGGAGCACGCCTTGCGGAGTAGCTTGCTGCAGGCTGCCAGCTTCCAGCAAACGTACATGCAGGCTGTAGCTGCCGGGCGGGTGCTGGGCCGAGTTCCACACCAGGCGCACGACCTGCTGGGCCCCGGCCGCCAGCGTGGTCTGGCCAATCAGATTGCCCTCGGTATCAAATGCCGTACCGGTACCGATCACTTTCTGATTCTGGTCACGCACCTGCAGCTGGATGACGGCAGTGGCACTGGCGTCGCCCGCGTTGGCAATACTGGTATTGACCGTAATGTCGCTGGCGCTGCCCACGCTCGCCGGCGTCACGTCGAGCGTACCAATGGTGAACTGGCCCACGCCTTGCGAGGCGAGCGTGAAGTCCTGCAGCAGCTCGGTCGGACCCGACGCCTGGAGCGTCACGGCCTGCGAGTTGTAGCCACTGGCACTGGCGCGCAGCGCAAACGTCAAGCCGCTCAGGTTCTCGATCCGGTAGCTGCCGTCGGCCGCCGTGGTGGCGATGGCAGCGGTGCCCGTCAGCTGGACGCTGGCCCCGGCAATGCCCTCGCCGCTGGCATTGATGACGCGCCCCTTGACGGCACTGCTGGTGCGCTGCTGAGTCATGCTCACCACGCCGGCGTTCATGATGCTGCCTGCGGGGCCGACGAAGCGCTGGGTCACGCCGTTGTAGCCGGCCAGCGAGAAGGCGGCGCTGTAGCTGCCGGGATTGAGCGTGATCGAGAACTGGCCATTGCCGTCGCTGCTGGTATTGAAAACCGAGGTGCCGTCGGACAGTTCGACGCTGACGCCAGCCAGTGGCGCGACAGTACCGGCAGCGACCACCTGGCCCTGATAGCGCACGGTGCCCGATGGCGTTTCGGAAGCTGGATACAGGGCTGGCGAAAAGCTCAGCGCCTGGCCGGCGGCGATCACCGCGCTGCCCGATACGGTCTGATAACCGGAGGCGCTGGCACTGACCGACACGGTACCCGGCGTCACGCCCACCAGCTCGTAGCGGCCGGCGGCGTCACTGACAGCGGTGATCGGCGGCACGCCGTCAACGGTGATGGTCACGCCAGCCAGTGGAGCACCGCTGGCCCCAACGGTCACCTGGCCGCGCACGATGCCGGCGGTGGTGAGCTGGGTCAGGCCGACGGTGCCCGCATCGAGGGTTTGCCCGAGGACGATGCTGGCCGAGGCGATGGCACCGGTGTAGCCGGTGCGCGCATAGGTGATGCGATAGCTGCCCGCGGTCAGGTTGGGGACGGAAAACGTACCCTGCACGTCGCTGTTGACGGTACGGCTTTCGGCGCCGGAGAGGGTGATGGTGACGCCGGCGAGCGGCAGGCCACTGCCCTGATCAATGACGCGGCCCTGCACCACGCCGCCGCCGGTGGGCGGCAGTGACTGCTGGCCGGAGATGGCCCGCAGCACCAGCGCGGTCAAATAGGGATCCTTGTCCCAGCTGCCATCGGCAGCCTGGCGCGCGAGCAGGAAATTGCGGCCGGCCGTGCGCACGGCCGCATCTGCGGTAACGGGGGAAACGGCCGCCAGCGACAGCGCTGAAAGATAGGTGTCTTCCTGCCAGCCGCCATCGGCCCCCTGCTGACGCAGCAGCCAGGAGCTGAGCGAGCGCACCGCGTTGATGCTGGCGCTGTCGGCGGCGGTTTGCAAGGCCAGTAGCGCCATGGCGCTGTTCTGGACCCGGTCCGCATCGCTGCGGCCAGTGATTGCGCCGTCGGCATCGAGCTGGGTCAGCAGCCACGCGCGCGCCGAGGTAGCGCTGGCGGCAGCGCCCATACGAGCCTCTGTCAGGGCCAATACTGCCCAGGCTGTGTCAAGCGCATTGCTGGCATAGCCGGGTGCGCCACCGAAGCCACCATCGCTGTTTTGGCGTTCGATAAGCAGATCGATGTGGACTGTGATGGCGTTACCCGAACCGGCCAGGGCGATAATCTTGCGCGCCAGGTATTCGGTGTTGTTCTCGGGGTCGGCAAGCATGGCGTTGCCCAGGCTCGGAGGCGCAGCGGCGAGCAGCTTGAGCGTCTGCCGCACTTCGGCGCGGTTCTGCTGCTTGGTCGCAATCGACTGGTCGGCGCCTTGCACCTCACCGTCAGCTTGAACCTGGGCCGCAAGCCACGCCAGGCCGCGTGCGATTTCTGGACTTTGCGCCCGCGCGGCAAACAGGACCGACAGCGAGATGGCGAAAAACAGGACGCAGCGCGTCACTATGCGTTGAAATTTTTGCACAGACACTCCGGGACAACAGGGGTTTTGTTGTCGTCGGAACAGTGGCAAAAACGCCGAGCCTATTCAAAAGAACAACGTAATGCGGCAATTGTATCAACGAGGAAATATTTCCAGCAATCTATTTTGCGAGGAAAGCAATCTTTTGTATGATATTTACAACTATTGGATGACAGACGATGACGCGGCCGCTGCTAATGCTTTGTTACTCATGTTCGGGGACCTTGGCGGCTTGCCCAGTTGCGCTCAAAAAGAGAAATTTGCTGGTAGGGCTAGCTGTGAGCTGTCAATGTACTTTCTCACCGTACACGCGACCGTGACATCACAGCAACTGGCGCGTTAATGATGTAATCTGCAAAATGACAAATGCTAAAGCGGCGCAAGGCAAGCAATGGCCCGCTATCTCGCCGAATGAAAGGATTGCTGACAATGAAACGTGCATTTTCGATGGTTGCCCTGGCCCTGACCCTTGGCGGATGTGCCTCTTCCGCAGTTGTCGTCGGAAAGGTTCGCCCGCCTATTGCGGCGTCTCAGGTGAAGCTCTACGTAACCCCGCCGAAAAAGTTTGAGGAAGTGGCTCTATTGCAGTCGAGCAGCCAATTGTCGATGGCTTTTACTGACCAAGCGAAGATGGATGCTGTCATCAACCGACTCAAGGAGGAGGCGGGCAAGGTCGGTGCGAACGGCGTGCTGCTGCGTGGTACGGGCGAGCAGTATGGCGGCAGTGTCGGCGTCGGGACGGGCGGCGGCGGGTTCGGCTTGGGTACAGGAATTGCGATCACGCAGAAGACTGGTACCGGTGTCGCCATCTTCGTGACTGAAGAATAGCTGCTTGCGCTGGATGTCGGGCACATTCGACAAACCAGGCTTGCACCACCCTGTCAGGCTGGCTGCGCTGACAGCAGCGTTTTCACCGGCTTGGGCAAACTGTCGTAGCGCTGCACGGTCGATGGCGCATGGGCCAGATACACGACACGGGTCGACTCGCCCTGATTGAAGTTGCCGACTGGCCCCAGATGAAGCTCGTATTCCTGTCCATCGAAGGCCTGAAACGTCAGGATCACCTGCGACAGGGGTTTCCCACGCCTGCCCAGCCCGGGCAATGGCCGGCGTGAGGAACGCGCTTTGGTGACGATGCCATAGCGAACCACGCGCCAGCTGGCAAGCACAGCACGGACGTAGAACACGGCAGCGACGACACCGATCAGTATCGGGAATAAGCCCACCAGCCACAACCAGTTCGGGATATGCGTTTTTCTCAAGCCAGGAATGCGCGACCACTCTGGATGCCCTGGCACGTATTGCACGCGCAGCGGCGTGGCGGGATCGGGTTCTTCCGCCTGCGTCTTGGTAACGGCGACGTTCTCATACAACACGCCATCGACCACGTAACGGTACTTGAGCTCATAGTAGTAGCGTGTTTTACGCCGCACTAAATTCAGCTCCACGAGTTGACCCATCGCGGCCGGATCGTCGTCCCGGAATTCCCATTCGGTGAAATCGGCGCCGGCCATGAAAGCCAACGACAGACCCAGCCCAACTACAAAGGGGATGACAACCGCCAGCCAGCCTTCCCCGCACATCGACAGGCGTTGACGCAGGGACAGCGAACGGGGCAAGGTTGGAATGGCCGTGGGCCGGACATGCGGAATCATTGTGAGAAAAATGAAATAGGAACAGCCCGGCCGACATCGTCTTTCAGGGCTGCGTCCTTAGTCAAAAAACAGCTCGATCGAATCGGCCTTGTTCTTGAAGATACGCGCAGTTTGGCCATGTTCGTCCGTAATGCCGCGGTATTCCTTGCCGTCACCGGTGACGATGCGGTAGGCAGTGAACGGCATTGGCGTGCCGCTGTGCTCGTCCTTGATCACAAACTGCTCGTCGTATAGTGGCTGTGCCTTCGGCATCTCTGGCGCACCCATGGTGCCGTCGGCCGGGCCGGTCAGTTCCTTCTTGCTGGCTTTGAATTCGATCTTGCCCGGGCCATGCAGCATGATGTTGCCGCCTTCTAGCTTCAGGTAGGCGCCCTGTGCCGTCATCAGCACGTGCTGCTTGGCAGCGACCCTGACCGACTTGGTCACGCTCACCACCTCAACGGCCTTGTCTGCGGTGAGCTTGGTGGCAGCGGAGTTGGCGTGCAGGCTGACCTTGCCACTGGCCGCGTGCAGCTTGATGCCCACTTCCTGATTGGGCTTGTCGGCGCGGCTCGCCTTGCCGTAGGTGAACAGGCTGATACCATCCTTGACCACGCAGTGCGCATTCGCCTGCGAGAGCACATTGATGTCTTCGCCGGCCGTGATGCTGGTGGTGCGCGCGGCGGAAATGACGGCACTGGCAGGCGTTGCGGCGACGATGCCTGCGGGCGCCGACAGCTGCAGATGCGGCGCGCCATATCCCGTAGCCGCGCCATCACCGCCAACCTTGCTGTTCCCCTCGCCTGCCTCGATCTCGTTTTCCAGCACCTTGATGGTGTCGCCGAGGCGGCCCAGGGCGGGCAGCTTGTCCGGCTCCGCCTCACCCTTGAGTTTCGCATTATGATTTTGCGCTGTGGTGGCCATGCTGGTCTGCAGCTCGAGACTGCTCTTGTTCTGTGCCACCGCTTCGCGCGAATCAAGCTGGGTGCCGCTGGCGTTGGGGCGGGCATTGGTGGTGATCAGCATGCCCTTGCCGGCGCGAAGCGCAGCGCTCGCCTCCGTCTTGAGCTCGGCGCCGAAGCCCGCGGCCGCAAGCCGCTGGTTGTCGGTCTGGTGACGCAGATGGCCTAGGTTCAGTTCATCGTTGCCCTTGTGCGCCGATGCGTGACGCTGCAAGGACATGCGCGACTGGCCGGGACTGTCGTCCATGACCAGCTGGTTGTAGGCACCGGCGCCGGTCTGGCTGGTCGCCATCGCCTGCGTCTTGATGCCCGACAGAACCGCAGGATGCGCGTGGCCTTGGCTCTCGCCCGGGAACCACGACGGCGCGTTGCCGGTGCTAAGCCCCGCGCCCTGCGCCACCTGGTTGTGCTGGGCATCCTGTTCGCCGCTACCGTTGTAGAGCGTGCCGATGACGACTGGGCGATCGATGTCGCCTTCGAGGAAATCGACCAGTACTTCCTGGCCGACCCGCGGGAGGGCGTGACTGCCCCAGTTGCTGCCGGCCACCGGGGCCAGCGGCGTTGCCACCCGTACCCACGTGCCGGCGGTATCGTCCGCCGGTGCGCCTGAATGATTCGACGAGTCCGGATGATCGAGGCGGCTGTGGCTTTGTGCGCCGCGCTGCCAGTGGAACTGCACCTTCACGCGGTGATCGCGATCGGTATGGATCACGCTGCCAGCGGGACCGACCACAATGGCGGTCTGCTGGCCGCCCACGACAGGGCGCTGGAACAGCGGCTGGCCCTGGTCGTCAAAGGCACAAGTGCGATACGGCACACTGGCGCGGATGGCGTCAATACGGTTGCGATACAAGGGACGCTCACCGATGTTCGTGCCGACCCGGTGCAGGCTGGCGTTTTCTTCCTGCTCGATCAGCGCTTCGAGAGCGCCGGTCTTGAGCCGGTCGACGATTTCAGCCTTCATGTCGGCGCTCAGGTTGTTGTGCATCAGATGCACCACACGGGTCACGAGGAAGCTGCGCGCATCATCATTGTCAGTCAGATCAAAGCTGGCCTGTCCCTGCAGGGTAAAGGTGGTGCCGGGCGCGAGCGTGCGCACGGTGCCGGCGGCAATGTGCACTTCCTTGCGGGCGTTCAAGCCTTGCAACAGATGGTCGGCAAGGCGCTGGCCTTGCTGGCGCGATTCGTACGCGTACGGTGCCAAACTGTCGGACGCGGTCAGCATGGCCGCGCTGACGTTACTCTCGGCTGCGTTGACGGGCCGATGATCGAGCGCCCGGTAATCCCAGCTGCGCAGGGCCAGCGCGTTGGTCTGCTGGCGGAACTCGGTGCGCCAGCGGTCAAGGCCATCCTCCTTCATCACGGCGCCCGACTGCGTGTAGCGGATCTGTGCCTGCACGTTGGGCTGAAAGCTGGCGTCATGGTCAGCGATGACCATGGTGTGGCGGCCCAGCGAGTCGCTGTCGGCAGCGCCTTCATGCTCGAACCAGTAGAACAGCCCCTCTTCTGCCATCAGTCGGGCGATGAAATCGAAATTGCTTTCCTGGTACTGCGTAACGAGGCTGCGCACGGGATACACCGCTCGGTCGGCGATATCGAAGCGCCAGGACGGCGCCAGGCGCCCCTTGCCTTCGTACTCGCGCAGGATCGCGTCGATGATGTCGAACACCGTCACGTCCTGGAACACGCGGCTGTCGCGGCCCAGTTTCAGGAAACTGGTAAACGGCGACAGCGTCAGCGAATAGCGCGCGAGGCCGCCGTTGGCCCCACAGTGCTCGACAGCAGTGAGGTAGCCATGGAAGGGGCGCAGGTCATCACGGCTGTGGGCGGTCATCAGCTCCAGCAGCGCGGGCTGGCCGAGCAGCGAGCCGAGCTTGATGCCGGCATCGGTGGACAAGGCGCTGATGGTGAACTCGAATCCCTGACCAATGCCCTCTTCTCCGCGCACGCATTCGGCCAGCAGGGCATCGCGCCCCAGCGGGGTGGTCAGGTGCAGGATGCGCGTCGCCTGCGAGAATTGCGGGACCAGTGCCTGCAGGATGTCGGATGCCGTGAATGCCATGATGTGTCTTTAGTGTTCCTGCGCGAAAAAAGCTTAACGGGTTCAATTTATGCAATATTATAGTATTTGAAACATACTGGCCGAATTCTCTGGCGCATTTATCGCTCGGCTGCATTTACGAGCACTGTGATCCACAACGAATCTGGCAAACAAAACCCACAGTCAGCTGGTCGCGATCAAGGGCGGCACGTTCAAAATGGGCGACTTCGGCGAAACGCACTCAGAGGAAAAGCTGCCCTACACCCGCGAGTTTGACGACGGCCCGGTCCACGACGTGACGCTCGACGATTTTTCGATGAGCAAGCACAAGGTGACCGTAGGCGATTATGACGTGTACACGGCCGCAAACGGCTTACAAGGCGGTTACCTTGGCTCAAATCAAAGCGCGAGGTGACAAAATGGCGCGTTCGCACTCTAAAATCACCCAGATGGCGTGGACTAACGAGATGCAAAAAACTATTGTCAGTGGATAGGCAAGCTTGGCAAGACTTGACGTTTGCCCGCAACAGCCGGGAACCCGCGCTCAAGGATAGCAAGGCGTGATCACCGACCGCACGTACGGCTTTCGCTGCGTAGTGCGGCTTGCAAAAAAACTTAAGCTTGAATCGGTCATGACTGCACATTACTACACCCTCACCACGTCGGCTATGACTGGCGTTCTCGCCCTATCCTGCGGCCTCGCTGCCTGCCAGACGAAGGCACCCGAGGCGCCAAAAGCATCGGTCGCTGATCTCGCAAACAAAACCCGCAGCCAGCTCGTGGCGATTAAAGGTGGATCGTTCAAGATGGGGGACTTTGGCGACACACACTCGGAAGATGAATTGCCTTATACCGGCGAACTTGATGACGGCCCCGTACACGAAGTAAAACTCGGCGATTTTTTCATGAGCAGGTACAAAGTGACGGTCGGCGATTACGACGTGTACACGGCGGCGAACGGATTGCCCGGCGCTTACCTGGGGCCAAATCCGAGTGGGAGCGACATAAGGGCGCGTGCCCATCCCAAAATTGCCATGATGCCCGTTGGGGTTGACTGGCAGGACGCCAAAAACTATTGTCAGTGGATCGGCAAGCAGATCGGCCTAGATATGGATCTGCCGACCGAAGCCGAATGGGAATACGCTGCGCGGGCGCGCGGCAAGGAAATGATTTTCGCTACTAACAACGGTGAAGACCAGCCAGGCGTGAACTTCGCGAGCTTCGATCAGATGGAAGCTACTAACGCTGCGACGGGCGACATGCCGGTCGGACTGTACCCGCCCACTCCGCTCGGGCTGTATGACATGGCATCCAACGGCTATGACTGGACCAACGACTGGTATGACAAGGATTACTATGCACATTCACCTGTCGATAACCCAAAAGGCCCGCCAACAGGCACCCGCAAAGTGATTCGCGGCTCGCATAACGGACCCGACCACGCAGCAATGACATTCGCTCGCAACAGCCGCGAGCCGGCTCTAAAAGATAGAAAAGGCGGGGTTACCAAGCGCTCGTATGGATTCCGCTGCGTAGCACGGCCTGCCGTAATGCGGTAAGCGTGCGCCTGGATCAAGGGCGCAGTGGGCAACTTCAATCAAGCATAGTTGGGGAACTCGTGCATGAACACAAGTGGTGTGATAATGCCTGAACAATCTTGCCACAAACGCTCTTCCTTATTCAAAAATCGCTACGTTTGGACCTGCACATGACCTTCACTCGACACTCTTACACCCGCACCACGTCGGCCATTACTGGCGTTCTCGCCCTCGCCTGCGGCCTCGCTGCATGCCAAGCGAAGGCACCCGAGGCGCCGAAAGCATCGGTGGCCGATCTCGCAAACAAAACCCGCAGCCAGCTCGTGGCGATTAAAGGTGGATCGTTCAAGATGGGGGACTTTGGCGACACACACTCGGAAGAGAAACTGCCTTACACCGGCGAACTCGATGACGGCCCAGTGCACGAAGTCAAACTCGACGATTTTTCCATGAGCAAGTACAAAGTGACGGTCGGCGATTACGACGTGTACACAGCGGCGAACGGATTGCCTAGCGCTTATATGGGCCCGAATCAGCGTGCAACCGACATAATGGCGCGTGAGCATCCCAAAATTGCCATGATGCCCGTTGGGGTCGACTGGCAGGATGCCAAAAACTATTGTCAGTGGATCGGCAAGCAGATCGGCCTGAATATGGATCTGCCAACAGAAGCCGAATGGGAGTACGCTGCTCGCGCGCGCGGCAAGGAAATGATTTTCGCTACCAACAACGGTGAAGACCAGCCTGGCGTGAATTTCGCGAGCTTCGCTCAGATGCAAGCTACCAACGCTGCGACGCGCGACATGCCGGTCGGAATGTACCCGCCCACTCCGCTCGGGCTATATGACATGGCGTCCAACGGCTACGACTGGACCAACGACTGGTATGACAAGGATTACTATTCGAAGTCACCTGTCGATAACCCACAAGGCCCGCCCACAGGCACTCGCAAAGTGATTCGCGGCTCGCATAACGGACCCGACCACGCAGCAATGACATTCGCTCGCAACAGCCGCGAGCCGGCGCTACGAGACAGCAAAGGCGCCGTCACCAACCGTTCATATGGATTTCGCTGCGTAGCACGGCCTGTTGGGAAACGGTAAGCGTGCGCCGGGAGCAAAGCCAAGCGGGCAATTTAATCAAGCATAAGTGCTGATATCCATGCTGGACAGAGGGTGGATCGCCGCCATTGCATAGTGCGGATTATCCTCGGAGTTCATCTCGTACATCATGGTGTTGTTGGCGGCAAATGCGTAGCCACGCGCCGGTGCATCATGCAGGCGCGCCTTGATCCGTTCCAGATCGTCATCCATGTCACGATAACCCAGCTTCATGAACTTCTCGACAGTGCCATAGTGGCTGCCATCGATCCGCTCGCCGCGTGGATGCATGTGCTGGAACACGTTATTCCATTCGCGCGTCGTCTGCACCCACTGCAAGACGCGTAGCACCGCTTTTTTGCGGTTATGAAATGCATCGGCCTTCTGATAGTTGTCAGGGTTAACCCAGTCGGTCTTGTCGTGACGCGTGAGCTGATAGAGCAGCATGCCCTTGGTTTCCGGAGTCGCCCGGCGCAGCATTGAATCATCGGTCAGGATCCTGGTAGCCAGGGCATCCCGTGCTTCAGTCTTGTCCATGATGCGTAAAACAACGCCGACCTCGTCGGCAATCTGTTGAGACGTATATTTCATGAAGTCAGCCGCCTGTTTGCCACTCTGAATGACTAGGAATTGAATGTTCTGCAGCGCATTAAACGCATCCCGCGAGATAAACGCCAAAAACTCGTAATTGGCGCAGTAAAGCTGGTAAACGACCCAGCAAATAAACTTTCCGATCAGCAGCGCATCCGTTTCACAACCAATCTTGCCACGGGCCCCAGGGCCCAGGCAAAGGCTGGCTTGAAATATCATGACGAATTTCCCGTTGTTATAGGTAATCTCAAGCTTGAGCGACCCGCCGATGCCAGCCATGGCCGAGACAGCCGGAGCGAGCTTGATAAAGTCTTTGTGCTCTGGTTCTTTTTCCTTGTCCTCAGGGTCCAGCCACTGCAAGGCGCCCGTTATTTCCACGTCCGCCTTGACGCCGGCAAACGCCCCGACATCCACCTTAGCCGGTGTGATCTTCGTCTTTTCCGCGACCTGCGGCCCACCTGCTGGATTAATGGTTGGCGGCGGTGCGCCCGGGGTAGTCACGCCTTTCATCGCGATTTTCAACTTGCTGCATTCAATTTCAGACGACAATTCACCCACAACGCTGGCGCCGGCGACCCCGGTGAGCACCGCTTCAATCTTGGCGCGGATCGAGCCCAACGGATAGACCTTGCCCGTGGTCGGGCTCGTAAAATGCAGCAACCAGCCGACACGGTGCGGCGCATAAAAGGCAATCGCAGCCTTGCCTTCAGCGACCGCGAATTCCGCTCTCCCCTCAACCTTCAAGCCTAACTTGCCGCCGCTGGGGTCGTAGACCCCGGCGGCGCCAACGCCTGCCATATAGCGCATGGTCTGCGCCTCCCGGCTGGTGTCGATACGGTCCTCGCCGTAGCCGTTCAGGCCTTTGTCTTTCTTCTTGTAGTTCCACGACAGGGCCCAATCCTCGATGATGCCATTGAAACTCGCGTCGTCGAACTTGATGAACTCTGCCTTGATCTCCGGCTTGATAGCTGAGATCTGCTTCATCATCTTTTTATGGTCGAGTGTCCGCCTGCCGGTTGCCGGATCGCGCGCGAAGATGCTGTCATTCTCGTGCGACTGACTGCCGGCGACATTGCGGCGCTGGGATGAGGCCGAGGCACGCTCGCGGTCGATAGGAAAGGCGCGCCAGCCCTGGACTCCAGGATGGTTCGACTTTACATGCACAATCTTGCGGTTAAATTGCTTTCCCTTGCCATTCGGACCGCCGGGGGCGATGGGGAGCAACTCCATGAGGGTGGTGCCGTTGGCATCGAGCTTGGCCAGCTCCAAGTCCTTCGTTTTTTCCATGAAAATAGCATGTACCTTTTCCAGGAACTGCTGCGCACGCTCGTACAATGTGATGGATTTCTGAACCTTCTGGGGATCTCTGCTCTTTACAGCTTCGCCGTAAGCCTCGACCGATTTCGTGACCTTTTCGTTGGCGTCCTGCAGATTTTGCACGATCTGCGCCATCTCGAGCGCGTGCGCCTGCAGCGGGCCCGCCAGTTTCTCCGGGACGCAAATAACTTCGGCCGTCTCTGGCCGGAAGTAGAACTGGCAGGCCTGAACCTTCACCTCTATCTGGCTTTGCCCGGTCGTATTAGTTTTTCCCTGAGCGGCGGGAACAGGTGCGGGGGAAGCAGATTCGGCCATATGAGTTCCAGATAGTGAGACGCAGGTGTGCAACATGTATTCGGACGCAACAATATCATAAGCGCAATACAGAATTCCACTGCCGAAACTTGTAAGGGCGAAGATTTGCAGATTAGTTACGCGCACGACCACCATTGCGACGGAATTCAACAAAGCAATCCGCCGAGGTCATAATGATTTTTATGAAAACACCATTGCCTTACCCCATTGCCTTTACCGCGCTATCCCTCACTGCTCAGTAGTGCCTGCGTCGCAGTGCCGGACTTTTCTAATGCCGAGAAACTGCGCATACTAGCCGCCCCCGACTCCCGGTGGCACCGGCCACATCAGTGCTGCTGCAAGCAGCCCCCTACCGTCCCGCCCGTGTCCGGATGGAGCCACTGAGCCTGTCGAACCCTTCAACCAAAACGGCGATGGAGCTGGAAATGGTGGTCACATCCTAAGACTGGAATGTATGATGTTAGTTTTTCCGCAATACCATACAGCCGTGACGACTGTTTCGCCGCCCCCGCGCACAGTGACCAGGCGCGACAAATGGACGCTGCTGACGAGCCGCTCCATTGTTCATATCAGCTACTACGTGTTCTTCATTGCCTTCGTCATTGGCCTGACAATGCTCACAGGGGCGGAGGTGAGATAGCCCCCTGAGTGACCAGACACAATCTATGCGCTATTCTTACGGATAGGAATAAGACTGTGCATATGACTAGAAACAAGCAAACAATCGAAGTAGTGACGGTGAGCGAAGAGCGCCGCCGTCGTTGGTCACCAGCGGAGAAAGCAGCCCTGGTGCGGGAAAACCTACGAGCCTGGCAGCAGCGTGTCGAGGGGTACGGCACGGCGGGAGCGCCGGCGTGGATGCTGATCTTTCCAGGCTTAATACTGGCCTTGGCCTTGAAGATGGTGCACAGCGGCTATCGTGAAATGCAGTGCGAGATGCGGCCGATCACCGGCGGAATCGTGACGCCGGCCGTTTTGGTGAGGAACGCAACGGACGCCATCAGGCTGCAGTTCACGCTGTCCGACGGCACCCTGCATAGTCTGGTGCCGGACGCGGCCGCGTTAAAAATGAAACCGGGCCGGCAGGTGGAAATCATCTACTTGCCAGAGAATCCGGAAGCGGCAGTGCGCGTGCAGGCGATGGAGGAAATGACGCGCGCCATACTGCTGGCGCATCGGGGCGGAAGCTGGTGACGGCTTGAAATACAGAATAGAAGTATTCACTGCCCGCTTCCGAATCTCAAACCGCCCCGCTGTCCTGCCCGTGTCCGGATGTCGGCTCTGACCCGTCGAATCCCCCTTACGGCACCATCCCGGAGGCCGTCACGGATGACGCAGGGGACGGAGGCGGCAATTCAGAATGCGAGTGGTCGATAGCAATGCCAGGACCCCAGGAGCCACACCCCCGTTCCATTACAGAATAGACCATGAGACAAGGGCTTCACCTACAATTCCGATAGTAGACCCCGTCGATTCTGCTCGATGGAGCACACCATGGTAGAGTTGCATACACGTCAATTGATCGTAAGCCAAGCTTGGAGAATAAATGGAAAACCTTCCGGACGAATTTCCAGAAACTGAAGCGCCTCCACCGAGTGCCATGTCAGTGATCGTAGACGCAATAGGCGCATTTCTGGGACATATTCCAGCCGCGCTGAAGCGGAATGTGTTCAAGGCGTTTAATCACATGCTGAAAGTGCCAAACGCGTATCTCGACGGATGGGCCGACGAGGTTCGAGCGACATCCGACGCTCGCATACAGATTACTAAGGCGACGGGAAAAGCACTCGCAAAGGCAGTTGAAGTCGATAGTGCACTTGCACTAACAGCCACGCATACTCACGCTAGTAAAATATTGAGGCAGCAAACGAACGCTGTAAAAGTACTTCAGCATGCTGCGGAGGAAATAAAGTCGACACCACCGTCTGACGACACTGCTACTCCAGATATCAGTGAAGATTGGTTGAACGCGTTCGAAGCAGAAGCCATCAACATGAGCAGCGAGCAAATGCAAAAGTTGTTCGGTAAAATTTTGGCTGGTGAAATGCGGAAGCCGAGCACTTACTCCATACGCACGGTCAGACTATTGGCGCAGCTCGATAACGACGTTGCAGAATCGTTCCGGATGTTCTGCTCAATGGCAAGTGTTCTTCAAGTTGGTGGCCGGGTTGTGGAAGCGCAAATGCTTACACTGGGCAGTAACGACAGCCGAACTCTCGGGACCTACGGCATCACCTACAGCCGCCTGCACCCGCTGATCGAATACGGCCTTGTGTTTAGTACCGACACAGTCAGTCTTCCCTATGAAGTGTGCATTCCCGAGGGTGGAGCCGGTCCTTTGATAGCACTTCGTTATTGCGGCAAAGATTACTTTCTACTACGCTTACCGGAGCAAGATCAACGTGACTTCACCAACTTCCTTCAATCCGGGGTTGGGCTCACGCGCGCTGGCAAAGAGCTATCGAATATAGTGGAATTAGCAGAAAATCCAGAATACACGCGAGCACTCCAAACCCATCTTGCGAAGGCCGGACTCAAAATGACTCCAGTTTCAGAATGCTTGGATATCAAAGTTCCGAAATCGCGGTTCCAAAAATAGAAAGCTGTTGCGGCCATTAAATGGTGGTCAAGCGATCATATTGCGCGGAAGTAGTATCCGCCCCTAAAGTTTACGCGCTGAGCATTGCAGTTTGATGTTTTCGATACGCCGCTCCGTCCGACTGTCTCCCATACGAGTGCGCTCTTGAATAGCAAGTCGGAAAAATTTTTGCCGTTTTGTATTGCGAAAATTTTTTGAGGGTGATGTCTATCAAATGCGTAGTTGGGGCCGGTGGCTTCGCCCCTCCCCGTGGTGGGCTGGTCAGCGCGCTGCGGCCTCAGGCTGATGGGCAAAAGTCTGAGAGCGCCGCATGCGGTGATTTGACTACTTACAGATGAGGGTACGCCACAGTTCAAGTCTGCCATGGGCGTCAGGAATCTCGTTGTGCATTTGACGTGCCCCCCCGCGCCAGGACGTAATTCGATTCATCGGTTTCTCGTGCCAGCCGATATTGAATGTAACTTCATCCGCGAAGGCAAGGTTAGGCGTTGCAAAAAACTCTATGGTGCTCCAACCCGGCAAGTTGTCGTATATCCACCAAGCCACCGACGCAACGTCTGCACTGCCTTCAATTATCTTTTTTGAGATACTAGGCACACTTATACAGGCCGTGGCGCCAAAGCCATTTCCGGTTGTGCTTTCAAAGTCCCAAGTATGCGCACGTAAGCGTGACGCCAGCACCGTCTGGACGCAAGTAGGCATGCCCGCCAAAGTAGTTCCCACTACTTTTATGATGGGAACTACTTTGGATACTGAAATGAAGCCGGGAAACCGGAAAGGGCGGCCGAACTATCCGGTCGAGTTCAAGCGGCGCCTTGCCGCTGCGGCGTGCGAAGCCGGGGTGTCGGTTTCGAAGCTTTCGATGGCCAACGGCGTCAACGCCAACATGGTGTTCAAGTGGCGCCGCGAGTATCGCGCAGGTCTCTTTGACAATATACCGGACGCAAGCACAACGTTGCTGCCGGTCGTTATTGCGGATACTCCGTTGATGGTGGCGCCGGCGGTGATCGCCCAAGCGGCGTCGCCTGCCGCCAACCTGAGCACGGTCGAGATCATCTTCGCCGACGCGGTCGTGCGTGTTCACGAGGGCGTCGACGCTGCGCTGCTCAGAACGATCTTCCAGAGTCTGCGACCATGATCGGGCTGCCGGCGGGCACACGTATCTGGATCGCTGCAGGCTTCACGGATATGCGCTGCGGCTTTAACGGCCTGGCGGCCAAGGTGGAGAGTGCGTTGCTGGACGACCCATTCAGCGGCCACGTGTTCGCGTTCCGTGGTCGGCGCGGCAACGTCATCAAGTTGCTGTGGTCCAGTGGCGATGGCCTGTGCATGTTCGCCAAGCGCCTCGAGCATGGCCGCTTCGTCTGGCCGCAAGCAACCGACGGCAAGGTCCATCTGACGCCGGCCCAACTGTCGATGCTCCTCGAAGGCATCAACTGGAAACAGCCCGAACGCACCGCGCCCCTCATGTCGGTGTTGTAAACGTTTAAACATGCGCGTAAACTGCGCGCATGCCTTCCAGCCCTACCTCACTTCCCGACGATATCGAAGCCTTAAAAGCGCTGCTGCTGCAGCGCGACGGCGAAGTGCAACAACTGCGCGATACCGTCACGACGCTGGAGCAGGCCCTCAATGTCCGCTCTCTCGAAATCGAGCAGCTCAAACTCCAGTTGGCAAAGCTCAAGCGAATGCAGTTTGGCCGCAAGTCCGAGAAGCTCGACCGCAAGATCGAACTGCTGGAAACGCGGCTGGAGGATCTCATTGCCGAGGATGGCGCCGGCGAGCAGAAAGCGACATTGCCCGCTGCGCACGCGCGCAAGGTTGCGCGCCAGCCGCTGCCGGTGCATCTACCGCGCGAAGACAATATCATTGAGCCGCCGGACCAGGCCTGCTCCGAATGCGGTGGCAAACTCAAGCCCTTGGGCGAGGATGTATCCGAGCAGCTTGAGCTCATCAATTCGGCCTTCAAGGTAATTCGGCATATACGCCGCAAGAAGGCATGCGCCTGCTGCGATCACATCGTGCAGGCGCCAGCGCCTAGCCGCCCCATCGAACGCGGCATCGCAGGACCAGGCTTGCTGGCGCACATACTCGTCGCCAAGTTCGCCGACCATCTGCCACTGTACCGCCAGTCCGCCATCTACGCACGTGACGGCGTCGAGCTTGATCGTTCCACGATGGCGCGCTGGGTAGGTGCGTGCGGGGCCCTGATGCGCCCCCTGGTCGACGCACTGCAGCGCTACGTGCTCCAGCCCGGCAAGATCCATTCGGATGACACGCCGATGCCTGTGCTTGCGCCGGGGAACGGCCAAACCAAGACAGCACGCCTGTGGGTCTACGTGCGCGACGACAGGCGCTCCGGCTCGACTGCGGCGCCGGCCGCATGGTTCGCCTATACGCCGAATCGCCAAGGCCAGCATCCACAGTCGCACCTGGCCAACTTCACTGGGGTTCTACAGGCCGACGCGTTTCCAGGCTACGATAAAATCTTCGCCGATGGCCGCGTGCGCGAAGCAGCGTGCATGGCGCATGCGCGACGCAAGATCCATGATCTGCATGCGCGCAAGGCGACCGTGACAACGACAGAAGCGTTGCGGCGGATCGGCGAACTGTACGCAATCGAAGAACAGATCCGCGGCCAGCTGCCTGATCATCGACAGCGAATACGGCAAGCACAAGCGCGGCCTTTGCTCGACGACTTTGAAGTATGGTTGCGGGCACGGCTGCTCACACTATCGACCCAGTCCGACACTACGAAAGCCATAAACTACTTGCTCAATCAGTGGCAGGCGCTGGTGTACTACTGCGAAGATGGCTTGGCCGAGATCGACAACAACATCGCCGAGAACGCGTTGAGAACCTGCTGCCTTGGCCGCAAGAACTTCTTGTTCATGGGCGCAGACAGCGGCGGCGAGCGCGCTGCAACGATGTACTCGCTGATCGTCAGCGCCAAGCTCAACGGCATCGATCCGCAGGCTTATCTACGCCATGTGCTGGCCCACATCGCCGACTATCCGGTCAATCGGGTTGAAGATTTGTTGCCGTGGAATCTGGCTGATAAACTGAGCACTGTCAGCGCGTAGTTGTAACGTCACATCCGGTGATGGTAATTGCGCGCATTGAACGAAACTCTCATGGCCAAGAAAAATATCGTCATCACTTTGCGCATCAGCATCGCAGACATCACGCCGCCAATCTGGCGCCGTATCGTCGTCGACGGCGACCTCAGCTTGCGTGCGCTTCATCACATCATCCAGGCCGCGTTTGGCTGGACCGACGCCCATCTTCATGAGTTTCGTGTTGAGGGCCGCACCTACAGCATGCTTGACAACGAGCATGTTCTTGAGGGCAGCTACGACAGCGACGAGGAAATGTTCGATGACCGAAAAGGAAAGCTGAATCGATTGCTGTACACCGGCCAGCGCTTCACCTACCAATACGATTTCGGGGACAGCTGGCAGCATGAAATTCACGTCGAAAAAATTGAGCAACGTCCAGAGCCAATGGGCAGTGCCTATATCATCGATGGCAAGCGCGCATGCCCGCCTGAAGACGTCGGCGGCATCGGCGGCTACGACGACTTCCTCACGACACTGCGGGACGAACCGAAGAGCCAGGAAGCAAAGGACTATTTGAGATGGGTGGGCGGCAGCTTCGACGCAGAGGCCTTCGATCAGCGAATGGCGAACGCGACGCTGCTGCGCATGGCTTGGAATGGCTGGGGCCGGAAGTAAGCGGGCGTCAAGACGGTACTGATGCCACGCTTACATGCGCACCGTCGTTGTCTGCCGAGCAGTTGTGTTTTCCAACGCCAGCAGCGTTGACGGTTCGACTGCGGTAACCCGACCGGACATGCACGCGACCGAACACGTTCTGCAACGGCTCTAGTAGCAAGCCGCATAGTTTGCTCCCGGACTCCACAGCGCGATCGACGTCGTCTGGTATATTTCTCAGCCCATAGTGGGCCGCGATCTCGCTATACAAAATTCACGCATATGGAAAGAGCTAGAAAGCGGTATACGCCCCAGTTTGTCGAGACCTGCATACGAATTCACATCGAAATTATAATGCTTCGGCATTGGTTTATGGCAGACTTACGTTAGAGCAGGTAGGCACTTTGAAGATTAAAAGTTGCAGGCCGCGGCACCGTTTTATCCGCGGCCGCTGTCGCGGAGTAACTTACTTAATCGTATTTTTCGCAAGCACCAGCAGAGCTTAACCTGGTAAAACTAGTGCAACCTCTTAGTTTGGCTTCACAATGGTCAAAACGGTCGACCGGGAAATGCCGTAGAGCTTCGGCAAGGCGCTATCGCTCTGCTTGCTCGCTTATTCTTCCGTCATCGCCTTGCGCTGCTTAGGGGGTAATCCCCCCAGCAAATGATCGCATTTAAAAGTAGAATTTTCTAACTTAGCATTTGAAAGTTCTGCATGAAGACTTCCCGCTTTACCGACAGCCAGATCATCGCCATCCTGAAACAGGCCGAAGGTGGCTCGCCCATTCCAGAGCTGTGCCGTGAACACGGCATGAGCGCGGCCACGTTCTACAAATGGCGCTCCAAATTCGGCGGCATGGACGCCTCGCTGATGGCCCGCATGAAGGAGCTCGAAGAAGAGAACCGTCGGCTCAAGAAAATGTATGCCGAAGAGCGCCTCAAGGCCGAGATCGTGGCCGAGGCCCTCGCAAAAAAGTGGTAGCGCCATCTCGCCGACGGGAGATGGCGCGCAGCTTCGTTGACGCTGGACGGGTGAGCATCACGACGGCGTGCCTAGCCTTTGGCATCAGCCAGACCTGCTTCCGCTACCAAGCCAAGCTCAATGCCGAGAACGAGGCCATTGCCGATTGGTTGATTCGCCTGACGAACAACCAGCGCAACTGGGGCTTCGGCCTAAGCTTCCTGTACCTGCGCAACGTGAAGGGCTTCAAATGGAACCACAAGCGCGTCTACCGCATCTACCGTGAGTTGGAACTCAATCTGCGCATCAAACCGCGTCAGCGCCTGGTGCGTGAGAAGCCCCTGCCTCTGGCGGTGCCCACGGCGATCAACCAGACCTGGTCGATGGACTTCATGCACGACCAGCTTGCCGATGGGCGCAGCATTCGTCTGTTCAACGTCATCGACGACTTCAACCGCGAAGGCTTGATCATCGACGTCGATTTCTCGCTGCCATCGGAGCGCATCATACGGTCACTGAATCAACTGATCGAATGGCGTGGCAAGCCCCGCATTATCCGTTGCGACAACGGTCCCGAATACATCAGCGAGACGACCAAGATGTGGGCCGCCAAGCATGACATCGAGATTGCGTTCATCCAGCCTGGACAGCCGCAGCAAAACGCTTACGTCGAGCGCTACAACCGCACTGTACGCTACGACTGGCTGGCACATCATTTGTTCGATTCCCTTGATGAGATTCAGGACTTTGCCACGCGCTGGTTATGGACTTACAATCACGACCGGCCACACATGGCCCTTGGCGGCATCACTCCGATTCAGAAATTGGCCCTCGCCGCATAGCCTCTACTTTTGGCGCCCATCATTAATGGGGGGATTACCAGGGGTCGTTTTAGGCCGCTTGCCTAGAACTTTGCCCTCAGCCTTGGCACGCGCAAGTCCTGCTTGGTTGCGCTCAACTATAAGGTCACGCTCCATCTCGGCCACGGCTGCCAGCATCGCCAGCTTGAGCTTACCGGCCGGCGACGTCAGATCCAGTTTGCCAAGCTGGAGAACTACAACCTCCACTTCCAATTCAGCACATGATTGTATCCTCGTCATCACGTCGCGAGCATCGCGGCCGGGCCGACCGTTTCTAGTCAGGCAGCACGCTCCCCAAAAGGTATTACTGCAAAGTTAAAAGCAATCTTGCCGATACGCTCCCACCTTGTATCGTTATTAAGTAGCTGGAGGACTAACCGTGGCGGATTGTCGCGAAGGTACGCAATACACTTCTCAAGCAGTCCAGGCCCAAAGCCTGGAATAGCGGAGCATGAACACGTCTCGGCGACATCAATAGTTGCATGATCACAAGACGGACAGCCTTGCCGTTTCTTTTCAAGCCGGACTTTGGCCCTAGCCCAAAATTCCTGCGTTCGGCTATCTTGTGCCCTCATCCACTTCAAAGTAGGTCCAGTCTTCAAGTCGACATATGGCCAAAGTTCGGGACAATCCGAAAACAAGCAATCGAAAGCACCTAAAAAACGGTCTAATTCAACAACTCTATCCAACACGGCCAGCGGAATGAGATTTTCCACCTCCCGCTCTTCGAGGAATACGTACTCGATTACAGCGGCGCGTTCGCGAACAATCTTTCCACATTTCTTCACCGTGGATGACAATTCCCCGGCCGGATGAAATCTGTCACTATCGCTGATGCTGAGACAGGGCGAAGCTTCGCATTCTAAATACCGCTCAATAGCCGTGGGCAAGCCCGACCCACCACCACTTTTAAGCCTAGCCTTTACCCCGAAAGATCTGATACCGTGCTTACGCCGATAGAAGTCAGCAAAGATTAAGAATAGCTCAGCGTCTAGTTCGTTCTCGCCGAGAATGGCGCTTTGTAGCAAACCAGAGTGTGCCAGATAGTGCAAGGACACATTCCATAAATTCTTTTCCCGATAAATTGCTGATTTTTCGTCATCAATGAATACTATAACCTTATATTCGAGGTTTTTCGCGAACTCCCAGTCCTCTACGGAACGGTTTAACATTGTCTGGAGCATTGCCAAACTAGGGGAGCTAACATGGCCAGTGACCTTCGCAATTAAAGTCCGAAGTTCTTTCATTCTGCAAAACAGAAAATGATTGCCACTTTGGAAAGCGCCGAGTAAATTTTCTAAGGCGCGAATTTGGGCGTGCGAAGTGGGATCGATGTTTGCAAGTGTTGCGTCGAATTGAAATAACATCACATTCCCGGCTCGAAAAATCCTGTTGGCCAATTTTGCAGATACCCCTCTTCATCAAACCCGGCAGTTCGTATCGATGAGTTTGAATCGCCGTTTTTTTCGAAGATTAGAATTTGTACGTCCTCGTGGCGTAATTTTCCTTCGCTAATAAGCTGACCAAGTCGATTCACGATGTGGTTACTGTGGGTCTCGATGACTAAATGTGGTGTTTCTCCCTCACCCGTTACAGATGCGGCGAATACATCGGCCAGCTTCGCCTGAAAGGACGGGTGAAGATGCAGTTCTGGTTGCTCGATTACGATGCAGCTTGTTCTCTTAGCACGTGGTAAGGGCCTAGACGATAGCCACATTTGAGTAATTACCGGCAGAATCTGAGAAAACCCGAATCCGATGTCGGTGAGATTCGACTCTCCTTTCACACCTTCTTCGCCAATTACGATAGCCACATGACCACCATCATTTATGGTCTTGGCGGTAAATCCGAAGTTTTTCTGCGTCCACTCGTTGAAGTCTTCCAAATGCCATGGCCCTATATTATCCAAGTACATAGCAAGATTTTCGCCTTTTGAATCAATTTCGTCCAGAGCTAATTCTTGCTTACGATAATACCGCTGTGCCGTAGCTCGTAGCGGTTCGATATACTTCACGCCCGTGTAATACGAGCGCATCGAATTATCAAGCACCCCCAACAGTTCGTTGATTTTTGATGCAAAGACCAATTCCTCAATGCTTGCGATAAAACGGTGAAAGCGCTCGTGATTAATAGTATGAAACTCTTTATCTACAAACCGCAATCGTCCGACTAGGTGGGCGTTTAAACTTCCCCGCTCCAACAAAGGGGCAGTGACGATCGCGCCGTAGAGGGATTCTTGGTACGCGAATTCGCTCTCGCCAATCATTTGTAAAATTCGATCACTACAAGGAGCTATCTCCGCATATCGTGGATGAGGGCCTGTACGTTCGATTTCCCGCATTATAGTTACGCGTGGCAGGATCGACTCGTAAGTGACGTCGGTAAAGTCTGAGACAGAAGGCTTCCACTCTTCGCTACCACACTTAATCATCTCAAAATTGTTGGTTTCAGACAGTCGGAGCGTTACATCATAGCCAAGGCACTTTAGTCGAATCTGCGATGCGAAGCTGCGATGAATGCCTGCGCTGCGGATTGACAAAAAAATCTCAGCGTCGAACGTGCTTTTTGCAGCCTCGGACGGCACAGGGCGAGCCGACTTCGCGCCAGACCAAGAGGCCGCGGACAAACTAAAAACCAACTGAATTTCGTCTTTTTTTCCCGCGCCGCGCCTGAGGGACTGCTGATATGATCCGAAGTCAACCCGATCACCAAACCAGAGAATTGGTGCGCGTTTTTTCGCCTCGCAACTTTGTCTTATGAGAGGAAAGGTCCGTGCGAATGTGCTTTTCCCGGCGCTGTTCTTTCCAATCAAAATCGTTATGGGAACGAATTTAATCGGCTCATTCATTGAAATTGATCGGAGATTATTGATTTTAATTGCTGTTAATGTAGGGTGCACGATTTTTCCTAGGTTGAAGGTGAAGTGCGGACGGATCTGTCGTAACAAAAGATAACATTTCTCGGGGGGCATAACAACGCTTTGATTGCAATCTTACGACCCAGCCCTCGCGCTTTTTGCTGTCGACTGGTGCGTAACAATGGCATCTCATCGATCCCTGCGGCAAATTTTTATCCACTTTCGAACCGCCGTATGGTACGAATCGTCAAGTTCTTTAAATGAGTTGGCATTTTTGAGATATCTGCGGCGCCACTCATTCTGCGGCCGAGTCGGCGTGGCGAACTCTGGCGTGCATCCCAACCTTTTTCATTAACTTGTTTCGTGCTATTCGGGTCGTCTCAGCATCAGATGACGCTACGGTCGTCCGATACCTCAGCCGGTGACATAAACGGCACGCCAGTTCCTCGTCCCAAAAGTACAGCGACTGAAAATTTCCTCCTGCGCGCCGGGACACTTCAGGAGGGGGCGCACGGTCTCCAATGCACTGGACAGGCACGATGTCCACGCCCCAGTCGCGACCGCCCAGAACGATCGCTAGGCGGGTCTCAGCGAGCAAAACGACGGTCCGCACATCCCCGTTGCCAAGGACGAACTTGGACTACCTTTTGGCCTTCCCGGCTCTCGTCAGCTTCGGCAAGTTCACCTCGAATGCATTTTCGAGGATCGGAACTCTGGCCGCTTTGGCATTTTTCATTGACAGTACCTAAAAGATAAGCGAATCGAGCACCCGTATGCGCGGGTCATGAGCGCAGTACCGGATCAGATTGCACAACGCAGCGATGATGGGAGATGGTCAGTCCGGCGAAAAGGAAAACGCCCAAGAATCGCAGTGGGTCGGCTGCAAAGTTGGTTTACGAATGGAGCAGCCAGTTTCGCGATTCGCCCGTTGTCTCACACCGTTAACCTCCCCCGTGTTGAACTGCGGCGTGTGCGAGAAATGCTCAGGGATGCTGTTAGATTACCTGACAAAAAGCAATTCGTACGTGTGCCTTTCCTGACGCAGACGCTCTGTCTCCGCCGCGCAGGAGTTGATCTATCGGCGGCGCATACGCCGGGGCAACTACGGCAGAGACCTTAGATAGCACTTTGCGCACCACTGCAAGGCTCATTTCCACATAATTCAGCGGGCTGTGCGCATTCACGTCGCAGGCGGCCACTATGGAAGCACGCGAGCAAGTGGCTTGGATGATTAAGCGAGATTAAAAGCAAAAGCCGCTTGCGGCCTATGAGCTAGGCCACATGCGGCTTTCAGGTTAAATAGTGTATAAAAAGGATACCATCTTTCTTATACATTTTCTCTTCCACGCGACTGACGTAGCCTGAGTTCTGTGGACACTTCCATTTGATAAAATTGTCAAAGGGAGTGAACTTATGAAATTAACGACATACACGCCGGAGTTCCGGGCGGAGGCCGTCAAACTGGTGCTTGCCCAAGGCTTGACACTGGAAGAAGCGGCGAAGCGAATTGCGATCCCAAAGGGGACATTAGCGATCTGGGTGAGCGCGGCCAAGCGCGGCAGCGACCCGACTGCACCGCCAAGCAGTCGTGGCGTGGCCGAGCTTGAAGCAGAGGTGGCGAAGCCGCGCAAAGAACTGGCCGTGGAGCGCATGGAGAAGGAAGTGCTAAAAAAGGCCACCGCGTACTTTGCGAGGGAGTCGCTGCCCGGTACGCGTTCATGAATTCGGTGCGACTCGATTATCCGCTTAGTCTGTTGTGCCGCGTCTTTGACGTCTCGCGCAGCGGGTTCTACGCAGCAGTGGAGCGCCCGCCGTCCCAGCGTGCCCAGGACGACGAGCGATTGAAGGTGGCGATCAAGGCTGCGCATGTTCAAACCCGCGAGACATACGGCCCGCTGCGCCTTCGGCCCGAGTTGGTCGCTCAGGGGTTCGATACCGGGCGTGACCGCAACGTCCGGTTGCGGCAGGAGCTGGGCTTGCGGTGCAAGCAGAAGCGTAAGTTCAAGGCGACGACGAACTCGCGCCACGCGTTCCCAGTGACGGAGAACTTACTGAACCAAACGTTCGCGCCAACCCGGCCTAACGAAGCCTGGGTGACCGACATCACGTACGTGATGACCGATGAAAGATGGCTGTACCTCGCTGGTGTGAAAGACATTTTTACGTGCGAGCTGGTGGGCTGTGCGATGGGCCCACGTATGACGCAAGACCTGACCGCGCAAGCCCTGTGGCGTGCGGTACGCAGCAAGCGACCGGCAGCGGGATTGATCCATCACTCGGATCGCGGCACTCAGTATTGTGCTGATGATTACCGCAAACTGGTCGAACAATTCGGTATGCAGGCGTCCATGTCGCGCAAAGGGAACTGCTATGACAATGCTCTGATGGAGAGCTTCTGGGCTAGCTTGAAGAACGAAATGATTCATCATCAGAGGTATGCCTCGCGGGCTAACGCGGAGTCAGCTATCAAGGAGTACATCGAGATCTCCTACAACCGCCAGCGACGCCACTCGCGTCTTGGAGACGTATCGCCAGCTTCATTCGCCGAAAATTTATGGAAAGAGGCGCTGGCTGCTTGAAACGGACGTGTCCACGATTGACAGTACACCTCACACCTTGACGGAACGCGACAATGTCATCCCAGGATTGGTACGGCTGGTCTTCTTAGAGGCAAGCCGGGCGATCTGTGACAGCCTGAGGTCCGGGGCTATAGTGGTGCGGCCGCGTAGATAGGAAGGTGATGGCGGATTACCGCACGGGTAAATTCATCCTCGGTCCAAGCGCGTTTAGTCAGGGCACTCAGTACCTGGACTGCTTCAAGGATTGAGCAAACTTCATCAATTTACATCTCGACCTCGCTTGTTTGGCCGACCACCCTAGCAGTGGAGACGGGCATCCTCATTTTCACATGCGGGAACTGTCCCTGCTAGCAAATGACTGTCAGGGATCAATATTTTTTCGCATCTGGAAGTAATGGCGGCGCACACCGGATAGACGCGCGCCCAGCCATTGAGAGCAATGGGCGATAGAACTGCATAAATGACGCTGATATTCGGCACATCCGAATGCACTGTACACGAGCGCATCAGATCGGGCCGGTAAGGTATGCGCTCTTTCCGAATGGTCGACCGGACAAACAATCACGTCGGGGTACAGAGCGGGTACACGCCGTTTGCAACCGAGAATGCAGAGCATGTTCACACCAACAACTAATAAGTAAGTCATTGATTTCATTGGCCTGCCCAACAGGAATCGAACCTGTGACCCTCAGCTTAGAAGGCTGATGCTCTATCCAACTGAGCTATGGGCAGTATTGTCGCGGGCAAGAAAATGCCTGCGGAAATGGAAACGGGCTGTCACCTGAATGACAGCCCGTCCTTTGAACTTGGTCGGAGTACAAGGATTCGAACCTTGGACCCCCTGGTCCCAAACCAGGTGCGCTACCGGACTGCGCCACACTCCGAAGACGTCATTATACGTCGCGCGGCCGGTGGCGTCAACTTTGCTTACGAGACGACTTTGTCCGCAATCCGGCGTGCCGTCGAGGCTGCAACATGCGCGTCCTTGGCTTCCACCATTACCCGAATCAACGGCTCCGTACCCGATGCGCGGATCAGCACGCGGCCGGTGTCGCCCAGTTCCTGCTCAACAAGTTCCTTCTCCGCCACCATGCCGGCGTTCTTGGTCCAGTCGAAGCCAGCCGGCACTTTGACGTTGATCAAGGTCTGCGGGTACAGCGTCAGCTTGGCGCAGCACTCGTCGAGCGACTTGCCGGTGCGGCGCAGTGCCGACAGCACTTGCAGGGCCGACACGATGCCATCACCCGTGGTGTGCTTGTCCAGTGCCAGCAGGTGGCCCGAACCTTCGCCGCCGAATAGCCAGCCCTTCTCTTTCATCACTTCCAGCACGTAGCGGTCACCCACCTTGGCGCGCGCAAAGCCCACTCCCATTTCCTTGAAAGCCACTTCCAGCGCCATGTTGGTCATCAATGTGCCCACGGCGCCGGCCACCGGCCCGGTTTCCATGCGGTCCAGCACCATTACGTACAGCAGCTCGTCGCCGTTGTAGATGCGGCCCTTGCTGTCGCACATGACCAGGCGGTCGGCGTCGCCGTCCAGCGCAATGCCGAGGTCGGCGCGGTGTTCCAGCACGGCCGCGGCCATCGCTTTCGGCACCGTGGCGCCGCAGCCGTCGTTGATGTTGAAGCCGTCCGGCTTGGCGCCGATGGAGATGACCTCCGCGCCCAGTTCGTGGAACACGTGCGGGGCGATATCGTAAGCGGCGCCGTGGGCGCAGTCGACCACGATGCGCAGGCCGCGCAGGTCCAGCTCGTTCGGGAAGGTGCCCTTGCAAAATTCGATGTAGCGGCCCTGCGAGTGCTGCAGGCGCTTGGCGCGGCCCATTTTTTCCGGCGCCACGCAGGTCATCGGCTGGTCAATCATTTCTTCGATTTCCAGTTCCACCGAATCGGCCAGCTTGGTGCCGTTCTTGGAGAAGAACTTGATGCCGTTGTCGTGGTACGGGTTGTGCGAAGCCGAGATGACGACACCGGCCGACAGGCGCAGCGCGCGCGTCAGGTAGGCCACGGCCGGGGTCGGCGTGGGGCCGGCCAGGAGGACGTCCACGCCGGCGGCGTTAAAACCCGCTTCCAGCGCCGACTCCAGCATGTAGCCGGAAATGCGCGTGTCTTTTCCGATCAGAACCGTGGGACGACCCGATGATGAGCTGCGGGTCTTGGCCAGGACCTTGCCCGCGGCGTGACCGAGGCGCATCACGAAGTCAGGGGTGATCGGCTCGACGCCCACCAGTCCACGTACACCGTCCGTACCGAAATATTTACGTGCCATATTTTGCTCTTTTTGAATGAAAAGTTGTTAAATCGTGGCGGCTTGCCACACGTTGACGGCGTCGACTGTTTCAACGACATCATGCACCCGTACAATGCGAGCGCCATGCGCGATCGCAGCGAGTGCTCCAGCGATATTGCCTGCGAGTCGCTGCTCCACCGGCTTGCCGGTGACGGCCCCGATCATGGACTTGCGTGATACGCCAGCCAGAACCGGTAAGCCAATTTCTTGCTGCATCCTGCCAATGTTGCGCAGTAATGCGTAATTATGTTCCACGGTTTTGCCAAAGCCAAAGCCGGGATCGATGCAGATGCGCTCGCGCTCGATGCCGGCCGCCACCATGGCGTCGACCCGCTCGCGCAGAAAGCTGATCACTTCCGCCACCACATCCTCGTAGCGCGGATCCTGCTGCATCGATTGTGGCGTGCCCTGCATGTGCATTACGCACAGGGCGCAGTCGCTGCCCTGCACCGCTTCCAGTGCCCCCGGCGCCCGAAAACCGTTGATATCATTGATCATGTCCGCGCCGGCAATGATGGCTTCGCGCATGACCTGGGGCTTGTACGTGTCGACCGACAAGGGCTTGCCCATGTCGCGCAAAGCATACAGCACCGGCATCACCCGGCCCAGTTCCTGTGCCAATGGCACTGCGGGCGCGCCCGGACGGCTCGATTCGCCGCCCACATCAATGATGTCGACGCCCTCCCCGATCATTTCCTCGGCGCGCGAGACGGCAAACTCGAGCGACTCGTAACGCCCGCCATCCGAAAACGAATCCGGCGTCGTGTTCAGTATCCCCATCACGAGGGGGCGCTTGTCGAGCGCGAAGCCGAAACGGCCGCATTGCAGGTATTGTCGCATTCGTTGTTGGATTTCTTCCGGGCGTCATCCATGAAAAATGCCGCTCAGTTATTGCCTGAGCGGCATTATATACTTCTACGGAAACTTTCCGTTTTCGATTAGGCAGGTGCGGGCGCGTTGGGCGACACGCCGCCCGGGCCGCTGTCACCTGGCGGCACGCGCTTGGTCAGCAGGCCCGACTTTGGCGGACGCGGCTCGTTGCCGGCCATGATGTCGTTGATCTGGTCAGCGTCGATGGTTTCCCAGTCGAGCAGCGCGCGGGTCATGGTTTCCACCTTGTCGCGGTTTTCTTCGAGCAGGCGGCGTGCCAGGGCGTACTGCGTGTCAAGGATGGCACGGATTTCCGCATCCACCTTTTGCTGCGTCGCTTCCGAGATGGTCTTGGTGGCGCCGCCGAAGAAGCCTTCGTTCTCGCTGTCTTCGTACACCATCACGCCCATGCTGTCGCTCATGCCGAAGCGGGTGACCATGGAACGGGCCAGCTTGGTGGCACGCGAAAAGTCATTGGATGCACCGGTCGACATCTGGCCCACGAAAATCTCTTCCGCGATACGGCCGCCAAACAGGATGGAGATCTGCTCCAGCATCTTGTCCTTGTAGCCGGACAGCGCATCGTGCTCGGGCAGCTGCCAGGTCAGGCCCAGGGCGCCGCCGCGCGGCATGATGGTGACCTTGTGGACAGGGTCAGCCTTTGGCAGCAGCTTGGCGATGACGGCGTGGCCGGACTCGTGGTACGCCGTATTGCGGCGCTCTTCTTCACGCATGACCATCGACTTGCGCTCGGGACCCATGTATATCTTGTCCTTGGCGTCTTCAAAGTCGCTCATTTCCACCAGGCGCTTGCTGCGGCGTGCGGCAAACAATGCTGCCTCGTTGACCAGGTTGGCCAGGTCGGCACCCGAGAAACCAGGCGTACCGCGGGCCAGGATGTCGGCCTTGACGTCGGTGGCAATCGGCACCTTGCGCATGTGCACATTGAGAATTTGCTCGCGGCCGCGGATGTCCGGCAGGCCCACCATGACCTGGCGGTCGAAGCGGCCCGGACGCAGCAGCGCCTTGTCCAGCACGTCGGCGCGGTTGGTGGCAGCGACGACGATCACGCCGGAGCTCGCTTCAAAACCGTCCATCTCGACCAGCAGCTGGTTCAGCGTCTGTTCGCGCTCGTCGTTGCCGCCGCCCATGCCGGCACCGCGGTGGCGGCCGACAGCGTCGATCTCGTCAATGAAGATGATGCAGGGCGAGTGCTTCTTGGCGTTCTCGAACATGTCGCGCACGCGGCTGGCGCCCACGCCGACGAACATTTCCACGAAGTCGGAGCCGGAAATGGAGAAGAACGGCACCTTGGCTTCGCCGGCGATGGCGCGCGCCAGCAGGGTTTTACCCGTGCCCGGAGGGCCGACCATGAGCACGCCCCGCGGGATACGGCCGCCCAGCTTCTGGAATTTGCTTGGATCCTTGAGGAAGTCGACGATTTCGTTGACTTCTTCCTTTGCTTCGTCGCAACCGGCAACGTCGGCAAAGGTAACGGTGTTATTGGTTTCATCCATCATGCGCGCCTTCGATTTGCCGAAGGAGAATGCGCCGCCCTTGCCGCCACCTTGCATCTGGCGCATGAAGAAAATCCATACGCCGATGAGCAGGAGCATCGGGAACCAGTTGATGAAGACATGCTGCAGGAAACCTGGCTCTTCCGGTGGACGCACGTCGAACTTGACGCGGTTGTTCACCAGATCGCTCACCAGGCCGCGGTCGAGCATGGTCGCCGTGGAGGTGACGCGGGTGTCATCCGAGCGGGTGGCCGTGATGTTCTGGCCCACGATGACGACTTCCTTGATGCGGCCGGCTTTTACCTCGTCCAGGAGTTCGGAATAGGCGATGGTCTTGCTGCCGCCTGCCGCACCCGGAGTGTCGAAATTCCGGAACAGCATGAATAGCAACAGGGCAACCACTACCCAAATGGCCGATTTGGAAAACATATTATTCACGAAAACTCCTTCGATGCAGACGCATCCGATACCGATTCTAGAACGCCGATTTTACTCGCATTAAGCAGCAGGTGCCACGCGCGCCCCACTGCGGAGTCGAAAAACCCGCGAAAATCTTTGCTTATTAGCCGATTTGCATGGTTTTTCGGTTCTTCCACAGCCGATATTGGGGGAACCCATCAAATATCAAGGGGGGCTTCTTCTTCCAGCGCGGTATTGGTGGCCGAAGGATTTTTCAAGCCCTTGCCAACGAGGAAAATCTCGGACGATTTGTCCCGGCTCGCCTTGGGCTTGACTTGTTTGACAACCTTGAATTCGGTGCGGAATTTCTCGACGATTTGACTAAAACCCATGTCTTTAAAACATTTGACCACGAGCGCGCCGCTCGGCTTCATGTGGAACTGGGTAAATTCAATGGCCAGGTCAATCAGGTGCTCCATGCGCGCGGAGTCCGCCGTCGGAATGCCCGACAGGTTCGGGGCCATGTCCGACAGCACCAGGTCGCACTTGCGTCCGTCCAGGATGGTGTCGAGCTGACGCAAAATGCGCGCCTCGCGGAAGTCGCCGAGAATGAAATGCATGTCCGCGATCGGCTCCATGGGCAGCATGTCCAGCCCGATGATGGTGCCATTGATGCCGCCGCCTTCCTTGCCCGCCAGCTTGCGGCGCACGTACTGCCCCCAGCTGCCCGGCGTGCAGCCAAGGTCGACAATAACCTGGCCCGGCTTGATCAGCTTTTCAGCCTCGTCAATTTCTTTGAGTTTGAAAGCTGCGCGCGCCCGGTAACCCTCTTTTTGCGCCAGTTTGACGTAAGGGTCGTTGATATGGTCGTGTAACCAGTTTTTGTTTAATTTCTTCTTCTTCATTCGCGTAGAATACTGCTTTTAAGGGATTTAACTAAAATATTATGCAAAAACTTACACCCGTCGAGCGCAGCGCACTGCGCGCTGAGGCGCATGCGCTCAAGCCCGTTGTGATCATTGGCGAAGCGGGCCTGACGCCTTCCGTCATGAAGGAAATCGGCGCCAGCCTCGACTCGCACGGCCTGATCAAGGTCCGTGTGTTCGGTGACGACCGTGAAATGCGCACGGAAATCTATGAAAATATCTGCACCGAATTGCAGGCCCACCCGGTCCAGCACATCGGCAAGCTGCTCGTCATCTACCGCCCCAAGGTGGAAGTGGAAAAAGCGCGCAGCACCAAGTCCGGCAAGGGCATGCGTGAAGTGACCATCGTCAAGGCCAGCGCCAGCGGCACCAAGCGCCCCAGCGTGACCAAGGTCATGATCAAAGGGAATGAGCGCGTGACCGAAGGCGGCACCATCAAGCGTGCCAAGCCGCGCCAGAAGAGCACCAAGAAAAGCGAACTGGGCAAATAATGCCCATCCGGGTGGAAGGCTGGGGCTATTAACCCTATTGCGCTTCCACCTTGCGCGTTTCCTTGTGAATCAAAAAGAACGCCAGGATCGTCATCTGCGCGTACAGCAGCAGCGACACACCATGCAGGATGCCAAACAGGCGGCGGCTGTCGGCAATCATCACCCCGCCCTGCCCTGAAGCGCGCAGTTCCTGCATCAGCGGCTGCGAGCCAAAATAGAACAGCACCCACGCCAGCATCACCAGCAGCACGCCGGTCATGACATTGCGCGTGGCCGCATCGAGCTTCTTGTCCATCCACACCAACACCAGCAGCGCCATGCCGCATACGAGACCAATGATGGCTTCAGCGCGAAACAGCGGCGCCACCGCCTGGCCGAAGCCGGCGCGGTCGCTGATGCTCGCATTGATCAAGGAGGCGCGGATGGCCACCAGCACGGCGCTGCCCGCCCACAGGCTCAGAAGAGCCACGCGGGCGCGCTGCAGGAGAGACAAATTCGCCATCAAATGTATTTGACTTCCAGGATTTCGTATTCGCGCGGGCCGGACGGCGCCTGCACTTCCACCACGTCGCCGGCGTACTTGCCGATCAGGGCACGCGAGATGGGCGAAGTCACCGAAATCTTGTTCAGTTTGAGGTCGGCTTCGTCCATGCCCACGATCTGGTAGGTCACCTTCTGGCCGTTTTCCAGGTCTTCCAGGTCGACGGTGGCGGCAAACACGACACGCCCTTCGGCGTCGAGCGTGGTCGGATCGATGATCTGGGCGGCCGACAGCTTGCCTTCGAGTTCGGCGATGCGCCCTTCCACGAACGCCTGGCGCTCCTTGGCGGCGTCGTATTCTGCGTTCTCGGACAGGTCGCCGTGGGAACGCGCTTCTGCGATGGCGTCAATCACGATACGGCGCTCCTTGGTCTTGAGCTGATGCAGCTCTTCCTTGAGCAGTTCTGCGCCGAATTTGGTAAGTGGGACGGATGAATTCATGGTGTATTCGCGTTTCTGCTGAAAAGTGAAAACCACAGAGGCACGCGGCGTGTTACAAAAAACGCCGCCGCGCGAACTCTGTGGTTAAGGGTACTGCTGACTGCTTAGTTTAAGGTTTTATGCAGGCCTTGTAAATCGTACACGCGCAACTCGTCGAGATGACGCATGCCTTCGACCGCAGCCTCCGCACCCGCTATTGTAGTGTATGTCGTGACCCGGGCGGCCAAAGCCGAAATCCGGATCGCGCGCGAGTCCACAATCGCACTGCGTTTTTCATCGACCGTGTTGATCACCAGCGCGATCTCGTGGTTCTTGATCATGTCGACCACGTGCGGACGGCCTTCCAGCACCTTGTTCACGGCCTGGCACGGAATGCCGGCGGCGTTGATGACGGCGGCGGTGCCCTTGGTGGCGGCGATCTGGAAGCCCATCTCGTGCAGGTCACGTGCCACTTTCACGGCGCGCGGCTTGTCCGGGCCTTTGATCGACAGGAATACCTTGCCCGATTCCGGCAGCTTGACGCCGGCGCCCATCTGCGACTTCACGAACGCTTCGCCAAAGGTGGTGCCAACGCCCATCACTTCGCCGGTGGACTTCATCTCCGGTCCCAAAATCGTGTCCACGCCGGGGAATTTCACGAACGGGAACACCGCTTCCTTGACGCTGTAGAACGGCGGCACCACTTCCTTGGTGATGCCCTGCGAGGCGAGCGTCTGGCCCACCATGCAGCGCGCCGCGATCTTGGCCAGCTGCAGGCCGGTGGCCTTGGACACGAACGGCACGGTGCGCGATGCGCGCGGGTTCACTTCCAGCACGAACACGGTGTCCTGCACCACGCCGTCGATCTCCTGCTTCTGGATTGCGAACTGCACGTTCATCAGGCCCACCACGTTCAGGCCCTTGGCCATGAGCGAGGTCTGGCGCTTGAGTTCATCGATGGTGGCCTGCGACAGCGAATACGGCGGCAGCGAACAGGCCGAGTCGCCCGAGTGCACGCCGGCCTGCTCGATGTGCTCCATCACGCCGCCGATGAAGGTGGTCTCGCCGTCCGAGATGCAGTCCACGTCCACCTCAATCGCGTCGTTCAGGAAGCGGTCCAGCAGCACCGGCGAATCGTGCGATACCTTGACCGCTTCGCGCATGTAGCGCTCCAGGTCGCGCTGCTCGTGCACGATTTCCATCGCGCGGCCGCCCAGTACGTAGGATGGGCGCACCACCAGCGGGTAGCCGATTTCCTGTGCCAGGTCGATCGCTTCGGCTTCGGTACGCGCGGTGCGGTTGGGCGGCTGGCGCAGGCCGAGGGTTTGCAGCATCTGCTGGAAACGCTCGCGGTCTTCGGCCGCGTCGATCATGTCGGGCGAGGTGCCGATGATCGGCACGCCGTTCGCTTCCAGGTCCAGCGCAAGTTTAAGCGGGGTCTGGCCGCCGTACTGCACGATCACGCCCACCGGCTTTTCGAGCGCCACGATTTCCAGCACGTCTTCCAGCGTCAGCGATTCAAAGTACAGGCGGTCGGACGTGTCGTAGTCGGTCGAAACGGTCTCGGGATTGCAGTTGACCATGATGGTCTCATAGCCGTCTTCGCGCATCGCCAGCGCCGCGTGCACGCAGCAGTAATCGAATTCGATACCCTGGCCGATGCGGTTCGGGCCACCGCCCAGCACCATGATCTTTTTCTTGTCGCTCGGGTTGGACTCGCACTCTTCATCGTAGGTCGAGTACATGTACGCGGTGTCGGTCGAAAACTCGGCCGCGCAGGTGTCCACCCGCTTGTACACGGGACGGATGCCCATGGCGTGGCGCGCTTCGCGCACGGCCGTGTCGGTGGTGTGCATCAAAAAGGCCAGGCGGCGGTCCGAAAAGCCCTTTTGCTTCAACTTGTACAGCAGCGGCTTGTCGAGGTTTTCCAGCTTCTGATGGTCCAGCCACAATTCGATGTCGACGATTTCCTTGATCTGGATGAGGAACCACGGATCGATGTGGGTGAGCGCATGCACTTCTTCGAGCGTGAAGCCCTGGGCGAAGGCGTCGCCCACGTACCAGATGCGGTCCGGTCCCGGCTCGCCCAGTTCTTCCTCGATCTTTTCGCGGTCGCGCGTCTTTTCGTTCAGGCCATCGACGCCCACTTCCAGGCCGCGCAGCGCTTTCTGGAACGACTCCTGGAAGGTGCGGCCAATGGCCATGACTTCGCCCACCGACTTCATTTGCGTCGTCAGGTGCTGGTCGGCAGCGGGGAATTTTTCAAACGTGAAGCGCGGGATCTTGACCACCACGTAGTCAATCGACGGCTCGAACGATGCCGGCGTGGCGCCGCCCGTGATCTCGTTGCGCAGTTCGTCGAGCGTGAAGCCCACGGCCAGCTTGGCCGCCACCTTGGCGATCGGAAAGCCGGTCGCCTTGGAAGCGAGCGCCGAGGAACGCGACACGCGCGGATTCATTTCGATCACGATCATGCGGCCGTCGGCCGGGTTGATCGCGAACTGCACGTTGGAGCCGCCCGTGTCCACGCCAATTTCGCGCAGCACTGCCAGGCTGGCGTTGCGCATGATCTGGTATTCCTTGTCCGTCAGCGTCTGCGCCGGGGCCACGGTAATGGAGTCGCCCGTGTGCACGCCCATCGGGTCGAGGTTTTCGATCGAGCAGATGATGATGCAGTTGTCGGCCTTGTCGCGCACGACTTCCATCTCGTACTCTTTCCAGCCAATCAAGGACTCTTCAATCAGCAGTTCCTTGGTGGGCGAGGCTTCCAGGCCGCGCTTGCAGATGGTCTCGAATTCTTCTTCGTTGTAGGCGATGCCGCCGCCCGTGCCGCCCATGGTGAACGATGGACGGATAATGGTCGGAAAACCCAGCTCGCGCTGCACGGCCCACGATTCCTCCATCGAGTGAGCCACGCCCGAGCGCGCGGAACCGAGGCCAATCTTGGTCATCGCTTCCTTGAACTTGGAGCGGTCTTCTGCCTTGTCGATGGCTTCGGGCGAAGCGCCGATCAGCTCCACGTTGTACTGGGCCAGCACGCCGTTGTTGTGCAGGTCGAGCGCGCAATTGAGCGCGGTCTGGCCGCCCATGGTCGGCAAGATGGCGTCGGGACGCTCCTTGGCGATGATGCGCTCGACCACCTTCCAGGTGATTGGCTCGATGTAGGTCACATCGGCCATCTCCGGGTCGGTCATGATGGTGGCCGGGTTGCTGTTGACGAGGATGACCTTGTAGCCTTCTTCACGCAGGGCCTTGCAGGCCTGGGCGCCGGAATAATCAAACTCGCAGGCCTGGCCGATAATGATCGGGCCAGCGCCAATAATCAAAATACTTTTAATGTCACTACGCTTTGCCATCTATCTCTCTCTGCTTTAATTTTTCGCCGCGGCTTGCATCAGGCTGATGAAGCGGTCAAACAGGTAACTGACGTCGTTCGGTCCCGGCGACGCTTCAGGGTGGCCCTGGAAGCAGAAGGCCGGCTTGTCGGTGCGGGCAAAGCCCTGCAGCGAGCCGTCGAACAGCGACACGTGGGTCACGCGGCAGTTGGCCGGCAGCGACTGGGCATCGACTGCAAAACCGTGGTTCTGCGAAGTGATCATGACCTGTTTGGAGTCGAGATCCTGCACCGGGTGGTTGGCACCGTGGTGGCCGAACTTCATCTTCAGTGTCTGCGCGCCGGACGCCAGCGCCATGATCTGGTGACCAAGGCAGATGCCGAAGGTAGGCAAGCCTTTTTCAATCAGTTCTTTGGTCGCTGCAATGGCGTAGTCGCACGGTGCCGGGTCGCCCGGGCCATTGGCCAAAAAGATGCCGTCCGGGTTCAGGGCCAGTGCGTCGGCAGCGCTCGACTGGGCCGGGAGCACCGTCACGCGGCAGCCGCGCTCGGTGAGCATACGCAGGATGTTGCGCTTGACGCCGTAGTCGAACGCCACCACGTGAAATTTCGCGTCTTCCAGCTTGCCGTAGCCCTGCCCCAGCTGCCACTCGGTTTCGGTAAATTCGTAGGCGGTCTTGGTGGAGACCACCTTGGCCAGGTCCATCCCGTTCAGGCCCGGGAAAGAGCGCGCCAGTTCCAGCGCCTGCAGCGTGTCCGGCTCATTGCCCTGGGTACCCACCAGGATGGCACCGCTCTGCGCACCTTTTTCGCGCAGCAGGCGCGTGAGCTTGCGGGTGTCGATGCCGGCGAGGGCAACGATGCCTTCGGCTTTCAGGTATTCGGAGAGGGATTGGGTGGAGCGGAAATTCGATGCCAGCAATGGCAGGTCGCGAATGATGAGGCCGGCGGCGTGGACCTTGCTCGCTTCCACATCTTCAATGTTCACACCGGTGTTGCCGATGTGCGGGTATGTCAGGGTGACGATCTGGCGGGAGTAGCTGGGGTCGGTCAGGATTTCCTGGTAACCCGTCATGGCAGTATTGAAAACGACTTCCCCGGTGGTATGACCGGCAGCGCCAATGGAAATACCTTTAAATATGGTTCCGTCTGCTAGCGCCAGGATGGCTGGAACGGATGGGCCAGAAAAAAACGGCGGCAAGGGCAACTCCTGATAAAGTTACCGTAGCTGCGCCACGTCAGACCGACCGCCATGTGACCCCGGGCCGCATTCGCCTCTGGGTATGGTGTCTATTTGAATGAGGGATGGGTGGGTAGTCGCTACGGTATGTGGTGAATGGCTAAACCTCCGAATTATAGCGCAGTGCATCATTTACGGCAATCGCCAATTGGCGCATTTGACGGCAACAACGGCGATTTTCTTTCTTGTTGAGGACACAATACGATGACCACGTTTGGCAGAGATACTCCGATGGATCGTCCCAACCCCGGTGGCCGCGCGGCCGTGTTTGTGCCGCGCGCGGACGGCGATCCGGCCGTGATTGAAGCGTTCAGGAAGGGGTCGGGCATGGTCGGCTTTGGCAACCACGATGGCTCGCTGATGGTTTATTTCGAGAACAACAAATTCAATGACTCGTCGCTGCATGCCTGGCAGAACAAGGTGTTCAAGGCCTATGACCGCATGGTCAAGGGCTTCCCCACCGTGAACAAGATTTCTTGCGACGCGGGAAATGTGGAACAGGTGGGATTTATTGAAGGGCCGGAAATCCTGGTGCGCAACATGGATGCGCTGACCGACTGGCTGGTGCGTAGTGGCGCGGCCGATTCAGCCCCGGAGGGGCCGAATATCCACGCCTGAAGCCTTACAGGATGGCGGCAATGCCGGCCTTGGCAATCTGCGCGTCCTGCGCCGACTGCACGCCCGATACGCCCACCGCCCCCACCACGTGGCCATCGACCACGATCGGCACGCCGCCTTCGAGCATGCCCTCCAGCACCGGCGCGCTCAGGAAGGAAGTGCGGCCATTGTTGATGATGTCTTCGTAGATCTTGGTTTCGCGCCGGCCCAGCGCGGCCGTGGTGGCCTTGGCCGGCGCAATGTGGGCGGAAATGGCAGCGACGCCATCCATGCGGTGCAGGCTCAGCAGATGACCGCCGTCGTCCACGACGGCAATGGTGACGGCCCACTTGTTGGCCAGCGCTTCGGTTTCGGCAGCGGCTGTGATTTTCTTAACGTCATCGGCGGTCAGTACTGGTTTGGTGTGCATGGTTTTTCCTGTTGTGAAGTAAAACGGTCTGGCGGCAGCCACGTGCGCAGCCGCTGTGTTGGCGCTGGCAGCTTATGGCTGCTGGCGCGCTTTCAGTTTGGCTTTGATCTGGGGCATCATGGCCGCAGCTGCCTGCTCGCCGGCCAGGATGGCAAGGTTGCGGCCGGCAAAGTCGGCGCCGCCCATCTTGCCCAGCGCGGGCTGTATGACCACATCGGCGTCTTTGAGTTCATGATGATTGAGGCGCTGGCCCATGATGCTGAAGGTTTGCAGCAGCACTTCAAGCGAGCTGGTCGCCGCCTGCGCTTCGGTCTGGGTCGAGATATTGACCGCGATGATGAAGTCCGCGCCCATCTGCTTGGCAAAGCGCACCGGCACCGGTGCCACCAGGCCGCCGTCGACGTAGGAGCGCCCGCCAATGGTCACCGGCTGGAACACGCTCGGCACTGACGAGGACGCCCGCACGGCTTGCCCGGTATTGCCGCGCTGAAACAGGATCGGCTGGCCGCTGTGCAGGTCGGTCGCCACCGCGCCGAACTTGAGCTTGAGCTTTTCCATGGTGGTGTTCTTGACTGCCTTGTTGACATAGGTCTGCAGGGCGTCGCCCTTGAGCACGCCCGAGGACTTGTTGAACAAGGGAATGGCCCAGTCCGAGATGGTCGCCTCGTCCATCTCCATGGCCACGCGCTGCAGCTGGAAGCCATTGTTGCCGGCCGCGTACAGGGCCCCGACCACGCTGCCGGCGCTGGTGCCGACCACGATTTCCGGGTAAATGCCCTGCGCTTCCAGGGCCTTGATCACGCCAATGTGGGCGAAGCCGCGCGCCGCGCCGCCGCCCAGCGCCAGGCCGATGCGCACCTTTTTGGGCGGCTGGGGCGCCACCACGACAGGCTCAACCGGCTTGGGATCGGGCGTCGAACGGCAGGCAGACAGGAGAACGGCGAGGGACAGCAGGGCGAGGCGGCGTGAGGACATTGGTGCTCTTTAAAAATGTGGCGAACGCAATTGTAACTGCCTTCCCTTAAGTGGTGCTGAGCTGACATGCTTGTCCGCCGCGCCCGCGGCGCAGCGCCTAGGGCGCCGCCCGCGGAACGTCGTCCGGCATCAGGATGGCCTCGCCGTGGCCGCCGCGCAGCCACCAGAACAGCAGCGCCATGAAGAACGGCCCCACGAACAGGCCCAGTACGCCGAGCGTGGAGACCCCGCCCAGCAGGCCGAACAGCACGGCCAGGAATGGCAGGTTGACGCGCTGGCCAATCAGGCGCGGGCGCACGAACTTGTCGACCAGGAACAGCTCGAACGCGCCCCAGCAGAACAGGCCGAGCGCGGCGTCGGGATGGCCCTGGCCCAGCAGCAGCAGCGATACCGAGCTGAAGGCAAGCGGCGCGCCGCCGGGAATCAGGGCCAGGTAGCCGGTAATGACTCCCAGCAGGGCCGGTGCCGGCGCCCCCGCCAGCCAGTAGGCCACGCCCAGCACCACGCCCTCGATCACGGCCACCAGGCACAGGCCGAGCGCCGTGCCGCGCACCGACAGCGGGAACAGGCGCCGCAGCACGGGGTAATGGCGGGGAATGAGGCGCTCGCCTGCACTGTCGGTGTAGCGCATGACGGCCGGGCCGTGCAGGTAGAGGATGAATAGCGTCAGCAGTGCCAGGAACAGGAACAGGCCGTTGGCCAGGATGGTCGATCCCAGCACCCGCACGGTGCCGGTCAGGTGGGGCACGAAGTCGCCCACGGTGGAGCGGATCAGCGCGCCCAGTCCGCCCGGCACGGCAAGGTTTTCCTGCCACCACTGGATGGCCGGTTCGGCAATCAAGGGCAGGCTCGCCAGCCACTGGGGCGCGGCGACCCCGGTCTGATTGATTTGCCCGAGCAGACGCTGGACGGTGGCCAGTTCGCTGCCCAGCTTGTGGAACAGATAGATCGAAGGCGCCACGAAGGTCAGGAACAGCAGCACCAGCAAGGTGCTGGCACTGGCCACGCGCGACCAGCCCTGGCGCAGGAAGCGCTCATGCAGGGGCCAGGTGATCACCGCCAGCAAGCCGGCCCACGCCAGCGAGACGAGAAAATGCTGCAGCAGAAAGGCGAGCGCTACCGCAAAGGCCATGGGCAGGACGAGGGACAGAACATGCATCGTGAGAATTTTCCTGAAAATCTAATGGCCAGTGACAGTCGCCGCCGGTCCTGCGTGGTGCCGCCGCATGGGGCGCGGCTGTCATCATATAGGAGAGCGTTGCCGCAGCAAACACTTGCGTGGACACGCCCGCGGCAAATACCTGCCCGGCCACAGCATAGCCGTCACATGGTTGTCATGACAAGGTTTTAAGATCGATCACATTCAACCTGGAGTGACCCGATGACCCTGAACCAACCCACCCTGCTGCCGCTGGCTGCCATGCTGACACTGGCAGCCTGCGGCGGCGATGCACCGCCACCCTTGAACACCCTCGACAGCCGCCCTCCCCTGATTGCCGCCCACCGCGGCGCCAGCGGCTACCTGCCCGAGCAAACCGTGGAAGCGTACGCCATGGCGATCGCACAAGGGGCCGATGCCATTGAACCGGACCTGGTCTCCACCAAGGATGGCGTCCTGATCGCGCGCCACGACCCCAACCTGACCTACAGCACCGATGTGGCCATGCATCCCGAGTTTGCCGCCCGCAAGCGCACCCTGGATGTCGATGGCGAATTGCAGGAAGGCTGGTTCGCGGGCGACTTCACGCTGGCCGAAATCAAGACCCTGGGCGGGATCGCGACCGACGCCGAGCGGCCGCAGCAGTTCAACGGGCGCTACAAGATTGCCACCTTGCAGGAAGTGATCGACCTGATCAAGAAATCCGGCAAGCCCATTGCCCTGTATCCCGAAACCAAGAACCCCAGCTTTCACCGCCGCCACGGCCTGCCGCTGGAAGACAAGCTGCTGGCCACGCTGGACGCCGCCGGCTGGTCCACCCGCAGCGCGCCCGTGTACGTGCAATCGTTCGAGCCGGGCAGCCTCAAGTACATGCGCTCGAAAGGATCGACCCTGAAAATGATCCAGCTCATCGATGCCTATGATGTGGACCTCAAGACTGGTGCCCTGGTCTACGAAGCGCCCTACGACCGGCCGTTCGACTGGAAGCTGGCCGGTGACAGCCGCACCTTTGCGGCCATGATCACGCCCGCGGGCCTGGCCGAGATCAAGACTTACGCCGACGGCATTGGTCCCTGGAAGCGCTACATCGTGAGCCTGAAGGGGACGGTGGGCGCGGACGGCAAGCTGGCAGACGTCAATGGCGACGGCAAGATCAATGAAGCCGACGCGTCCACCACCGCGCCCACCCGCCTGATCGAGGACGCGCACCGGGCCGGACTGATGGTGCATGCCTACACCTTCCGCAATGAAAAGCGGCGCCTGGCGCTCGACTACAAGGGCGATCCCAAGGCCGAATACAAACAGTTCTATGCGCTGGGGCTGGACGGGCTGTTCACCGATTTTGCCGACACCGCCCTGGCCGCGCGCAGCGAATTTATGCGCGAACGCGGTTTATGAGTCGGCCGCACGCTTGCCGGCCAGTGAATTTTCGCCATTGATCAAACTATAACTTTATAATAGGAGACCTCTACCCACCAGGAACTGCACCATGCTGATGTCAAATATCGAAACCATCCCCGGCAAGACCATCACCACCTGTTTCGGCGTGGTTGCCGGCAGCACGGTGCGTTCCAAGCACGTCGGGCGCGACATCATGGCCAGCCTGAAAAACATCGTCGGCGGCGAGTTGCGCGGCTACACGGAGCTGCTCGAAGAATCGCGCGCGAGCGCCATCGAGCGCATGCAGGCCCAGGCCACGCAGATGGGCGCCAATGCCGTCGTCAATGTGCGCTTTTCCACGTCCTCCGTGGCTGCCGGCGCGGCGGAAATTTATGTGTACGGCACCGCCGTCACCGTGGTCTAAGCATGATCGAATTCATCCTTGGCCTGGCGTTCTGGGTCATTCCCATCTTGCTGGGATACATTTTCGGCCGCCGTGCCGAGGCCGCGCATTTCAAATCGATCCGGGAGCGCGAAGCGCGCTGGCTGCAACTGCCCACCACCTCCGCGAAAAAGCCCATGCTGAGCGGGCGCGAGGTCGCCAGTGCGCGGCTCGTGACCGGGTCGATGGTGGTGTCGATCGATTACTTCAAGCGGGCCCTGGGCGCCCTGCGCGCGATCATTGGCGGCCCCGTGCAATCGTACGAAACGCTGCTGGACCGGGCGCGGCGCGAGGCGGTGCTGCGCCTGAAGGAAAGCTGCAAGGGTGCGCACGAAGTCGTCAACCTGCGGTTGGAGACATCGTCCATTTCCGGCAAGGCCCCGGGAACCGTCGCCTGCGTGGAAGTGGTGGCCTACGGCACGGCAATTTATTACGCCTGAGACGGCGCATGGAATACAAGCCGGTCCTACCCGAGCATAACGACAACATCTCGCACGCGCAGCCGGTCAAGGAGTTTTTCGAGATCGCGGCAAGCCTGGCCATGATCGCCCTGCTCATTTTCGTGGGCCTGGGCTTGCTGGTCGATCGCATCGTTGATGGCATCAGCGCAGAAACGGAAGCGTCCATCAGCCGCATGGTGTCGGTGCCCACGGCCACGCCGGCGCCATTGCAGGCGCGCCAGCGCCAGGTGCAGCAGCTGGTGGACCAACTGCGCGCCTGCACACTCCTGCGCCGCCCTACGCCCATCTACCTGCACGATGCCGAACCGGTCAACGCGGCTGTGGGCCCGGGCGGCAATATCACCGTCTTCACCGGGCTGCTGGGCGCCAGGCTGTCGGAAAACGGCCTGTCGTTCGTGCTGGCGCACGAACTGGCGCACATCGAGCACCGCGATCATTTGCGCGGCATGGGGCGGGCCATTGCCATGGCGGCGGTGATCGCCACCATCACCGGCGGCGGCGACATCGATGCCATCGTCGGCCCCGGCCTGCACCTGGGCACTGCCAAATTTTCGCGCACGCGGGAAGCGGCCGCCGACGCGCGGGCGCTGGAAATTTTGCAGTGCCGCTACGGACATGTGGGCGGTGCGACACAACTGTTTGACAGCATGAAGGCCGAGGATTCCAGCTGGCCGCTGTCGCACTACATGGCCTCGCACCCGGCCATGCAGGAACGGATCGCGACCATCCATGCACTGGCCGCCGCCAGGCGGTTTCCAGTACGGCAGACCGTAGCGCTGGCCGCGCCGGCGGCAGGCCAACCGGCACCCTAAGCGGGGCCAGTCGCCTGCGGCGAAAACGGCCAAGGGCGCCGCAGCGCCCCGGTTACATGCAAGGCTGGCGCCAGTATTACTTTCGGCGGCGGCGCAGCATGGCACATGCCCCCATTCCTGCCAGCATCAAGGTCAGGTTGCCCGGTTCCGGCACGGCCGAGGTGATCACGAAGCGGTCGCCAACGGCCAAACCCGCCGTTGCCAGCTGCCAGTCAAACTTGTCGGCTTCGAGTACCGGGTTACCGATGTGCAGTTCAGCGTATTCGGGCGCGGAAAAGGTGATCGCCAGCTTGCCGTCGGTGCGGGTGACGGTGCCGACGCTGCCGAAGGCCGGGGTGACGCTGCCGTTGGCCGGGCCGAAGGCAATGCCGTCGAGGTAGAGCGCAAAGCCGTGCAGGGCCGAGCCGCTCAGGTTGCGCACCAGGGCGTTGAAACTGAGGTAGGGATTGGCCAGATCGGCCGCTTCCACGGTGTAGGTGAGCGATGTGTGGCTCAGCTGCGCCAGGTCCAGGTCAAATGATACCTGCGAGCCGGTCGAGTAGTCAGTGACCACATTGCCCGCACCGGTCGTGGTCGAGCTCAGCAAGGCAGCATTGGCGCTACCGGCAAAGGCCATGGCGCCCAGCACGGACACCAGCAATTGTTTTACAGTCATGGCAGTTCCTTAAAATGAATGTGGTTGGCTTACAGGGGGCCTTTCGCCCACGGACCGGTGATGGCAAAGGTGATGCCCGGGGTCTGGATGTTCGCAAACAGGTAGCGGCCCGTTGGGTCGAAGCAGGCACCGGCAAACTCGCTGCTGCGGCGGTCCCCTGCCAGCGTGCCCAGCTTGCCGGCGGCGAGCAGCTCGCTTTCGGTCAGATTGACATTGTTCTTGCCGAAAATGTAGGTGTCGCCGGCCGTGGTCACGCCCATCAGGCGGTTGCCCATGCCAAATTCGTCCACGCCTGCGGCGCCGCCATCTTCGCAAATGAGGATGCCGTGGCGCGGGCTGACGGTGAGGTTGTCGCCCATGTTGCCGATCGTGGGGCTGGGGCTGGAATAGATGCAGCGCAGGGTCTGGCGGGCCAGGTCGAGCTCCCAGATGGCGCCGCGCGCAACGTCGCCGCCGGACGTATCCATGACATAGATCTTGCCCTGGTCATACCACATGCCTTCGCCGCGGTTCATGCGCAGGCCACCTTGCAGCCAGCCCTGGACGAAAGGACCGGAAGCATTGCTGATGGCAACGCCGCTCGGGCCCACCACGTCGCTGCGGTCCTGGTCCGGATTGGCGATAGTGACCCATTCCAGTTCGTAGATATCGTTCACCGATACCCGGGCCAGGTTGGCATTGACGATGCCTTTGACCCGGGCCATCTGCAGCGTGCCGCCCTGGGCCAGCGAGCCCGGGTAGCCCGGGGTGACGAAGGGAATGTAGCGGTAAAAGCCCGAGCGCCCGCCCGAATCTTCCGATTCATAGACAATGCCGGTCGCAGGATCGACGGCCGCGGCCTCGTGGGCGAAGCGGCCCATGCCCTTGATCGGTACGGCGCTGGTCTGGAACGGGTCGGCATGGACTTCAAACACGTAGCCGTGCCGGTTGCCGGTGCTGCTGACCAGATTGGAGGCAACTTCTTCGCACGACAGCCAGGTGCCCCACGGCGTGACGCCGCCGGCGCAGTTGGTGGCCGTGCCGCCGAGGCTGGGACTGACGCTGACCCAGTTGCCGTCGCGGAAAATCAGATTGCTGTTACCACCGCGGAACTGACTCTCGCTGCCAGGCGGGCTGCCGCGGTCGTACACGGCGGGTGCACTGAGCAGGGCCGCGCTGGCACCGGCGCCAAGTTCGTGGTTACGCACCAGCACCAGTTCCGTGCTGCGCCCTACCCTGCGCGAGACCACCACGCCCATGCCGTCATGGCCGCCCGGGCACGGGTAACCGTCGCTCATGATGTCGCCAGTCCAGCCAAAGCTCTTGTAGCTGAAACCGGGCGGCAGCTGCAACAACGGCAAACCGGTGGTCAGGTCCCTGACCGGGGCGATCTTGCCGTAAGGGCTGGGCACCAGCATGGTGCTGCCATCGGCGGCGCCCGCTTCGCGCGCCTGCAGGGCAGCGAAGGAAGCAATAAACGGCAGGGCGGACGCGCCCGCAAGACCCTTCAGCAGGCTGCGGCGGGTGACTGACTGGTCGGATGAATCGTGGTTCATACTGTCCCTTTCTGTGGTGAAATGGCTGAGGAGCCTGCAAGCGGGCCCCGTTTGCTGAAGTGCCATTTCAACAAAGGAACACTACGGGACGATGACATTTGCATACCGAATTTGCGGCGCGGGGCGCCAGTGATCAGCGTCCGTCATCATATTGTCATACGGCAATTTTAGAATGATGCTTTCCATTCTTGAGAGCCGCACGTGTTCAAACGATTCATCAGCCTGCCCTGTGCGCTGTTGCCGGCACTGCCATCGCAGCCAGCCGCAATGTCGTTGTCGTCCAGTCCATCGACCTGTCCGGTCCCAATGGCAGCATAGGCCGCGATTACGTGGCCGGCATCACGACCTACTTCGACGGCATCAATCAGAAAGGCGGGGTCAAGGGGCGCAAGATCGCCTACATCGTGAAGGATGACCGTGGCAGCGCGGGCGACTCGGCCGCCAATGTCAGCGCATTGATCCGCGACGCAGGCGCCGATTACGTGCTCGGCGCCATTGGCACCAGCGCCAACCGGGCCATCCTGAGCACGCCCGCGTTTGCCCGGTCGCGCCATCAACTGTTCGCCCCGCTGGCCGATTCCAGCGCCACGGCCAGTGCCCGCGCCGTGTTCTGGCGTCCCAGCATTGAAAGCGAACTGCTGCACCTGCTCACCCACTTTGAAAAGCTGGGCGTGAGCCAGGTCGGCATCGCCCTCCAGCTATTGCCCGACAATACGCGCGCTTTCGAGTTCCTGAAAAGCGAAATCAAAAAGCGCAACATGAGGCTAGCCGGCGTGGCCAATATCACGGCCCATCCGGAGGAACTCAACACGCAGGCGCAGCGCCTTGCACAAAGCGGGCCAAGGCTGGTCATCTCGATTGGCGACACGATCGCCATGGCACAGTTCCTGCGGGCCTACCGCGCCCACGATGGGAGCACGTTCGTGGCTGGCACTTCGCTGGTCAACCTTACCACCCTGAGCGAAATTGCCGGCCGCCGCGCCACGGAATGGACCGTGTTTTCCCAGGTGGTGCCCAATCCTGCGCGCGCCGTGTCGGCCCTGCAGTCGGAGCATATCGACATGATGAAGCGGTTTCGCGATGAGCCCGTGTCCTCTTTGACCCTGGAAGGCTATGCGGTGGCCAAGACCATGGTCAGCCTGCTGCAGATCGATGAAACGTCGTCCGCCCCGCTGGCCGGCAAGTGGGGCAAGCTGGACCTGGGGGGCATGATCGTTGCAGCGCCGCAACAGGGGACCAATCTGTCCAGCTTTGTTGGCATCGCCCTGTTCCGCCCGGACGGTAGCTTGATGTTTTAAACTGTTGGTCAAGGTCAACATCCCATCTTTTTTTCCCATTCGCATCAGGACTCTTGTCTCTTTCGCGACATTGGCGCATGATTGTTTGACGCGCATCATGCTCCATGAATTCCCTTGTGCCAGGAATGTCCATGCAACTAGCCAATCTTCGTATTGCCGCGCGCCTCGCCCTGCTGGGCGCGTTTTTCGTGATCGCCATGATCATTGTTGCCGTGAGCGGCTCAAACACGCTCAGCAACGTCAGCGCCCGCAGCGCGGCCGGCCTGCAACAAGCCGCTGTGCTCACCGATGCCATTGACACGGCGCGCGCCGCCCAGGTCCACTTCAAAATCCAGGTCCAGGAATGGAAAAACATTCTGCTGCGCGGCGGCGACCCCGCGCAGCTCGAGCGCTATACGGCGTCGTTCAGGAAGAGCGGCGCCACCACCCGTGCCGAACTCGACAAGACCGCGGCCCTGCTTGCCAGGCTCGGCCTGCAGACGCCACTCATTGGCGACGCCATTGCTGCCCACGAAGCACTCGGCAAGAATTATTTGACAGCACTGGAACAGTACGACAGCGCCGACCCCGCCAGTCCCCAGCGGGTCGACGCCCTGGTCAAGGGCATGGATCGCGCCCCGACGGCCAGGATTGATCAGATCGTCGCCTTCATGCAGGCACAGTCCAAACAGCTCGTTGCCAGCACGGCCGCTGCCAATGCCGAGGCGCAGCGCCAGGCCACCATGGTCATCGTGATCACCGTGGTGTGCACGGTGCTGGTATGCGGCGCGATCATGCTGTGGCTGGCGCGCAGCATCACCACGCCCCTCAATGAAGCGGTGTCAATTGCACGCACGGTGGCCGATGGCGACCTGTCGACCAACATCAAAGTGCGCGGCAGCGATGAAATCGGCATGCTGCTGGCCTCGCTCAAGCACATGCACGACAACCTTGGTGATATCGTCGGCAAGGTGCGCGCCGGCACGGACGCCATCGCCCATGCGTCGACCGAGATCGCCGATGGCAACCTGGACTTGTCGATGCGCACCGAAGAACAGGCCAGCGCGCTGGAAGAAACGGCGTCGGCCATGGAAGAACTGACCAGTACGGTCAAGCAGACCAGCGCCAGCGCGGGCCAGGCCAGCAGTCTTGCGGGCGAAGCGAGCGGCGTGGCAGAACGTGGCGGGGAAGCCGTGAGCAATGTGATTGCGACCATGGGCGTGATCAATGAATCGTCGCGCAAGATCGTGGACATCATAGGCGTGATCGACGGGATCGCCTTCCAGACCAATATTTTGGCCCTGAATGCGGCAGTGGAAGCGGCGCGTGCCGGCGAACAGGGGCGCGGCTTTGCCGTGGTGGCGGCCGAAGTGCGCAGCCTGGCCCAGCGCTCGGCGGCGGCGGCGCGCGAGATCAAGGCCCTCATCGGTGACTCGGTCGACCAGGTGGCCGCCGGCAGCAAGCTGGTTCAGCATGCAGGCACCACCATGGGCGACGTGGTGAGCAGTGTCCAGAAGGTCAACAGCATCATTGGCGACATTGCCGTGGCGAGCAAGGAACAGAACGCCGGCATCGACCAGGTCAACGATGCGATCGCGCAAATGGACGCCATGACACAGCAAAATGCGGCGCTCGTGGAACAGGCAGCGGCAGCGGCGGCGGCAATGCGGCAGCAGGCTGCGGAACTGAAGCAGGCGGTCAGCGTATTCAAGATCCACGAACGGTTTGATACTGTGGTGGTTGCGGCGCCGCGCGTGGCGCGTGGTCATCGGGACGACGTGCTGAAGCTGGCGTAGCGCCGAAAAAAAACCCGCGCCATCGCTGGTGCGGGTTAAAAACGGAGTTTTCCCAGAAGAGGAAGAAACAAGTCCATGGTAAGGGCGGTATATGACGCCATGATGAAGCGGCATCGATTTTTGCAGGACTGCGGTAATGAGGAGGTCATGCGTGCTGCTTACAGTACGTCTGTCCGGCCCTGGGGCCGACAGCTTTGTCCGGTCAGCTCAAGCATCGGGCACCAATTCAGCAACGCCAGCTGCCGGCGATGAGGCAGCGGTTTGTTAATTCGTTTGGAGGCAAGAATGACGTCCAGGACCGAGTTACGCAACGACCGCAGCACCGCCGCCCACATCGCGCGTGCCCTCAAGCTGCAGCAGCAATGTGGCTACGACTATGCCCGCTCCCACTTGCACTCGGTCGGCGTCCCGGACGACCTGGCACGGCGCCTGCTGGCGATCCGCTTCGACCGGCGCCAGGCGGGGCAGCCCGGAGCAGCTGTGAGCATGCCGGCAACGGCGACACAATAGCGGGTCAGCCCAACGCCAAAGAAATTGATTTTGCCCCGTTTAAGTGGTCTGACCCTGGCAAGAGGAAATTGATTTTGCCCCGTTTAAGTGGTCTGACCCTGGCAAGAGGAAATTGATTTTGCCCGTTTAAGTGGTCTGACCCTGGCAAGAGGAAATTGATTTTCTCCCGTTTAAGTGGTCTGACCCTGGCAAGAGGAAATTGATTTTGCCCCGTTTAAGTGGTCTGACCCTGGCAAGAGGAAATTGATTTTGCCGTGTTTAAGTGGTCTGACCCTGGGCATGAGGAAATTGATTTTGCCCCGTTTAAGTGGTCCGTTTAAGTGGTCTGACCCTGGCAAGGGGAAATTGATTTTTCTGCGTTTAAGTGGTCTGACCCTGGCAGGAGGAAATTGATTTTGGGTTGTGCCGCAGACCTTGTCGCGCCTGCGGCACCAGGCAATATCAGCCAGCCTGCGGGTAGCGCAGGTCGAAGCGGTCCAGTTCCATGACCTTGGTCCACGCCTTGACGAAGTCTTGCACGAAGTGTGCCTCGCCATCGCGCGCGGCATACACTTCCGACAAGGCGCGCAGCTGGGCATTGCTGCCGAAGATCAGGTCGGCCAATGTCGCCGTCCAGCGCCGCTCACCCGTGGTGCGGTCGGTGCCTTCGAACAGGTGGGCGGTGCCGTCCACCCGCTTCCACGCGGTGCGCATGTCCAGCAGATTGGTGAAGAAGTCGGACGTGAGCGCACCAATCCGGGTGGTGAACACGCCATGCCGCTCGCCGCCACTGGTGGCGCCCAGCACCCGCATGCCCCCTACCAGCGCCGTCATTTCCGGCGCCGTCAGCATCAGGAGGTTGGCCTTGTCGATCATGGCGTTGGCCACATTCCCCGCAGCGCCGGCATGGATGTAGTTGCGAAAGCCATCGACTGCCGGCTCCAGCACGGCGAACGAATTGACGTCGGTCTGCGCCAGCGATGCGTCCATGCGGCCCGGGCGAAATGGGACGGTCACTTCGTGCCCCGCCTGCCTGGCCGCAGCTTCCACCGCGGCGCTCCCGCCCAGTACGATCAGGTCGGCCAGCGACACCTGCTTGCCGTTGTTTGCACCGGCGTTGAAGTTCTCGCGGATCGCTTCCAGCCGCGTCAGCACCTGCGCCAGTTCTGCCGGGTCGTTCGCCTCCCAATCCTTCTGTGGCGCCAGGCGGATGCGGGCCCCATTGGCCCCGCCACGCAGGTCGCTGCCGCGGAAGGTCGAGGCCGATGCCCAGGCCGCTTTGACAAGCGCCTGCACCGACAGGCCACACTCCAGCAGCGTTGCCTTCAATGCGGCAATGTCGGCCTCGTCGATGAGTGCATGGTCCACCTTCGGGATCGGGTCTTGCCAGATCAGGTCTTCCTGCGGCACGAGGGGCCCCAGGTAGCGTACCTTCGGTCCCATGTCGCGGTGGGTCAGCTTGAACCAGGCGCGCGCAAAGGCGTCGGCAAATGCGGCCGGATCAGCCAGAAAGCGGCGCCCGATCTGTTCGTAGGCCGCATCGAAGCGCAGCGCGAGGTCGGCAGTGGTCATCATCGGCTGGTGCAGCTTGCCGGGGATATGGGCGTCCGGCACATTGCGCCCGACGTCGCCAACCGGCTTCCACTGGTGCGCGCCGGCCGGGCTCCTGGTCAGCTCCCAGTCAAAGCCGAACAGCGTTTCCAGGTAGCTCATGTCCCAGGTCGTGGGCGTGGCGGTCCAGGCGCCTTCCAGGCCGCTGGTGATGGTGTGCGCACCAACGCCGCTGTCGTAAGCATTCTTCCAGCCCAGGCCCAGTTCTTCGATGTTGGCGCCTTCCGGATCCGCGCCCACATGGTGGGCTTCGGCGGCGCCATGGCATTTGCCAAAGGTGTGGCCGCCCGCCACCAGCGCCACCGTTTCTTCGTCGTCCATGGCCATGCGGGCAAAGGTTTCGCGGATGTCGCGCGCCGAGCGCACCGGGTCCGGCTCGCCATTGGGGCCTTCCGGGTTCACATAGATCAGGCCCATCTGGACTGCGGCCAGCGGCTTGGCCAGTTCCCGCTCGCCGCTGTAGCGTTCGTCCCCGAGCCACGTCGACTCAGGGCCCCAGTCGATCGGCAGCGGCTCCCAGATGTCGTCACGCCCGCCGCCGAAGCCGAAAGTCTTGAAGCCCATCGATTCGAGCGCCACGTTACCGGCGAGGATCATCAGGTCGGCCCAGGACAGCTGCTTGCCGTATTTTTGCTTGATCGGCCACAGCAGCCTGCGCGCCTTGTCCAGGTTGCCGTTGTCGGGCCAGCTGTTGAGGGGGGCGAAACGCTGCTCGCCGGAGCGGGCGCCGCCACGGCCGTCGAAAATGCGGTAGGTGCCGGCCGAGTGCCAGGCCATGCGGATGAAGAAGGGGCCGTAGTGGCCGTAATCGGCTGGCCACCAGTCCTGGGAGTCAGTCATCAGGACATTGAGGTCGGCAATGACGGCGTCCAGGTCAAGCTTCCGGAACTCCTGCTGGTAATTGAAGTCTTCCAGATTGGGGTCGCCCAGTTTGGCGTGCTGGTGCAGGATGGAGAGGTTGAGCTGATCAGGCCACCAGTGGGCGTTGGTCAGTGTCTTCTTCGGCTTGTTCCCGTGCGCGACGGGGCACTTGCCCATGTACTGCGATTCGGCGTTCTTGAGGTCGTTCGTGTCGTTCATGTGGCAGTATCCTTTGGTGAGATCGGGTCGAGGCAACTCGGTCACGATAGGATAAAACTACAATTAACTATGTTCCAATTGATATTTTTAATCGAAGGGATAGCCGACAACCCGTTTAGCGGGGTAAAAGGAAGCCGGCAAGGCAGGGAAACGCGCCGTCAAGCGGCGCCTGCCGGACGATGGAGACGCCGTCCACGGTCCGACACGGCAGAAAGTCGCCTGCTCAGGCCGCGATGATGCCGTCGCGGGATTTTTCCAGCGCCATGGACTGCGGCAGCGACACGGTGAAGGTGCTGCCCTTCCCCGCTTCCGAACAAATGGCGAGCTGGCCGCGGTGGCGCAGCAGCACGTGCTTGACAATGGCCAGGCCCAGGCCCGTGCCCTGGGTCTCGCGCGAGCGGCTCTTGTCGACCCGGTAGAAGCGCTCGGTCAGGCGCGCGATATGAATCTGCTCGATGCCGATACCGGAATCACGGGCCACGAATTGCGGCCCGTCCGGTCCCTGCTGCCAGCGCAGGTCGATGGTGCCGCCGGCCGGCGTGTAGCGCACGGCGTTCGAGGCCAGGTTGCCAAAGGCGCTGCGCAGTTCTTCCGCGCTGCCCGTCACGTCAGGGCCGCTCACGTCCGACGTCACCGTATGCTTGCCGGCCGAGAGCGCGCGCGCTTCGTCGGCAATGGCGCTCATCATGGCGGCCATGTCGACACGTTCCGGCCGCAGCGGATAATCGACCGATTCCAGGCGCGAGAGCGTGAGCATGTCCTCAATCAGGCGCTGCATGCGGCGCCCTTGCTCGGTCATGAGCTTGAGGTGCGCGGCGCGGGTGGCGGCATCGAGGCCCGGCTCGCTGGAAGCAATTTCCAAAAAGCCGACAATGACGGTGAGCGGCGTGCGCAGTTCGTGCGAGGCGTTGGCGATGAAGTCGCGCCGCATTTCTTCAATGCGCTGCGTTTCGGTGGCGTCGTGCGTGACCAGGATCTGGCGCCGGTTCTCGAACGGGATGATCTGGCAGATCAGCTTGCGTTCGCGCAGCGCCAGCGTGAGGGGCTGCTCGTAGCGGCCCAGAATGATGTAGTCGATAAAGGCAGGATGGCGGATCAGGTTGGTGATGCGCATGCCCTTGTCCTTGTCCAGCGTCAGGCCCAGGTGCTGCTCGGCGGCCGGGTTGCACCACTCCAGAAACAGCACGTCGTCCATGATGGCCACGCCGTCCGGCAGCAGGTGCATGGCCTGGCGAAAGCGCGCCAGCCATTCGGTCAGTTCGGCCTGGTTGCGCTCGTCATCGCGGCGCAGGCGGTACAGGCGCGAGAATATGCCCGTCCACGAACCCCAGCCGTCCGGCAGGCGCGAGCTGTGCGGGTCTTCCAGCCATTCGCCCAGCTTGCTCAGGTAGCTCAGCTGCACGAACAGCAGGATCGTCACCGCCGCCAGCGCCAGCATGGCCCCGTACACGGCGCCGAACATGGCCCCCACGATGGCGCCGCCGGCCAGGATGAAGGCCAGGCGCAGCATGGCCGGAATCCAGAAGAGCAGGCGCGGGTTCATTTGACCGAAAGCATATAGCCGACACTGCGCACGGTGCGGATCAGGCTTTCGGCCTGCTTGAGCGCCTTGCGCAGGCGCAGCACGTGGACGTCGACGGTGCGCTCTTCAATGACGGCGTGGTCGCCCCACACCTTGTCAAGCAGCTGGCTGCGCGAAAACACGCGCTCGGGATTGGCCAGGAAGAATTTGAGCAGCTTGAATTCGGCGTGGCCAATGTCGATCTTTTGTCCCGCCAGCGACACGCTGCAGCTGACCGGGTCCAGCGTGACCTCGCCGGCCGACAAGGGCGCTTCGGCATGCTCGGGACTCTTGCGCCGCAACAGCGCCTTGGAGCGGGCCAGCAACTCGCGCGGCGAGAATGGCTTGGTGACGTAGTCGTCCGCCCCCGTGTTCAGGCCGGCGATCTTGTCTTCTTCCATGCTCTTGGCGGTGAGCATGATGACCGGAATATCCTGGAAATGGCGGTCGGCCCGGATGCGCGAGAGCAGACGCAAACCGGTCTGGTCAGGCAGCATCCAGTCCAGCAGGATCAGGTGCGGGATGCGCTGGGTGATGAATTCCCAGGCCGCGCCCACATTCTGCACGGAACACACATTCCAGCCGGTTTCGCGCAGGGAGAACGTGACCAGCTCGATAATGGCCGGTTCGTCCTCCACGATCAGGACCGTGGTTTTGTCTACTGCCATCTGTTACGCCTGTGCGTCCGGTTTGCGGTGGCGGATGTCCTTGCCTTCGACCACGTAGATCACGTATTCGGCAATGTTCTTGGCATGGTCGCCAATGCGCTCGATGGCCTTGGCCACCCACAGGGTGTCGAGGGCCGAGGAAATGGTGCGCGGGTCTTCCATCATGAAGGTGATCAGGTTGCGCATGATGGACTTGAATTCGTGGTCGATCACGGCATCCTGGGCGATGAGCTGCAAGGCTTGCTTGCCATCGAGGCGGGCAAAGGCGTCGAGCGCATCGTGCAGCATGTCGATGGTGGAGGCGGCAATGGTACGCACCATTTCATAGTGGTTCAGGGCCGGGGCGCCGCGCGAATGCAAGCTCTTGGCAGTGCGGGCGATCTTGGACGCTTCATCGCCAATGCGCTCGAGGTCGGTGATTACCTTGACGGTTGCCATGACGGTGCGCAAGTCATTGGCCGTGGGCTGGCGGCGCACGATCAGGTGGCTGCAATCGTCGTCCAGCGCTACTTCGAGCTGGTTGACCTGGTCATCGTCGGCAATGACACGGTCGGCGCCTTCCTGGTTGCCGGTGCGAAAGCACGTCATGGCATCGATTAACTGCGACTCCACCAGGCCTCCCATCAGGAGTACCTTGGAGCGGATGGTTTCTAGTTCGTGGTCGTACTGTTTCGAGGAATGCTCGCCTATCATGCTGCTCTCCGTATTGGATGTTGTTGTCGGATCAGCCGAAGCGTCCGGTGATGTAGTCCTGCGTCTCTTTGCGGGCTGGATTCATGAAGATCTGGTCGGTCTCGCCAAACTCCACCAGCTCGCCCAGGTACATATAGGCGGTATAGTCCGAGCAGCGCGCAGCCTGCTGCATGTTGTGGGTGACGATGGTGATCGTGTAATCCTGCTTGAGCTCGCTGATCAGTTCTTCCACCTTGGCCGTGGAAATCGGGTCCAGTGCCGAGGTCGGCTCGTCCAGCAGCAGCACGTCAGGCTTGACGGCCACGCCGCGCGCGATGCACAGGCGCTGCTGCTGGCCGCCCGACAGCGACAGGCCGCTCTTGGACAGCTTGTCCTTCACTTCGCCCCACAGGGCTGCCTTCTTGAGGGCCCACTCGACGCGCTCGTCCATGGCACCCTTGGACAAGTCTTCATACAGGCGCACGCCAAAGGCGATGTTATCGTAGATCGACATGGGGAACGGTGTCGGTTTCTGGAAAACCATGCCGATCTTGGCGCGGATCATGTTCACGTCCTGATTGGCATCGAGCAGGTTGCGCCCGCGGTACAGGATCTGCCCTTCCGCGCGCTGGCCCGGGTACAGGTCGTACATGCGGTTGAGCGTGCGCAGCAGGGTCGACTTGCCGCAGCCGGACGGGCCGATAAAGGCCGTCACCTGCTTTTCATGGATGTCCAGGTTGACGTTGGTCAGCGACTGCGTCTTACCGTAAAAGAAGTTGAGGTTCTTGATCTCGATGGTCTTGTTCTTCGGCGTGACGGTCGGGATCGGTTGTGGCAATGGGCTCATGATCGTTATCTTATTTAGGCGTTTTTTGGCTGAACAGGCTGCGCGAGAGAATATTGAGCAGCAGCACGCTGAAGGTCACGAGCAGGGCCGCGGCCCAGGCCAGCGGAATCCAGTTCGCTTCCGAGCTCATCGCGAATTTATTGATGACCACGGGCATATTGGCCATCATGCCGTTCATGTCGGTACTGAAATACTGGTTGTTCAGGGCAGTAAATAGCAGCGGCGCGGTTTCGCCGGAGATGCGGGCCACTGCCAGCAGCACGCCGGTGATGACGCCGGCCTTGACGGCGCGCAGGCGCACGAAGGTGGCCACTTTCCAGCGCGGCGCGCCCAGGGCAAAGGCGGCTTCGAGCAGGCTGTTGGGAACCAGGCGCAGCATGTTGTCGGTGGTGCGCACCACCACCGGAATGGCGATGAGCGAGAGCGCGAGACTGCCGGCATAGCCCGAAAAGTGCTGGACCTGGGCCACATAAATCGCATACACGAACAGGCCGATCACGATCGAGGGGGCCGAGAGCATGATGTCGGTGACAAAGCGGGTGACACTGGCAAACCAGCTGGTCTCGCCATACTCGGCCAGGTAAATGCCGGCCAGGATGCCGATCGGGGTGCTGACGGCGGTCGACAGGCCCACCATCAGCAGGCTGCCGACAATGGCGTTGCGCAAGCCGCCCGGGTCGTCGCCCGGCGGCGGGGTATCGAGAATGAACAGGCTCAGCGACAAGCCGCCCACGCCCTTGATGATCAGGGTAGCGAGGATCCACAGCAGGAAGATGAGGCCGAAGGACATGGCCAGGATCGACAGCGCAATGCCGATGCGGTGCACCAGCAGGCGCTTGCGATAAACGGGATTGACCGCAGGATTAACCGCGGATTTGACGGCGGGATTGAACGAGGCCTGGCTCATTTGACGCCTTCCTTACGCGACATACCGGCCAGCATCAGCTTGGCGGCGGATAAAACGACGAATGTGATGGCGAACAGGATCAGGCCCAGCGCATACAGGGACGAGACATGCAGCACCGATTGTGCTTCGGCAAATTCATTGGCGAGCGTGGACGAAATCGAGTTGCCGGGTGCGAACAGCGACCACGACAGGCGCTGGGCGTTGCCGATCACGAAGGTCACGGCCATGGTTTCTCCGAGCGCGCGGCCCAGTCCCAGCATGACGCCGCCTACCACGCCGGTCTTGGTATAAGGCAGCACAATTTTGCGCACCACTTCCCAGCGTGTGCAGCCGAGGCCGTAGGCAGATTCCTTGAGCACGGCCGGGACGATCTCGAACACGTCGCGCATCACCGAGGCGATAAACGGGATGATCATGATGGCCAGGATCAGGCCGGCGGTGAGGATGCCCAGGCCCATGGCGGGGCCGCTAAAGAGCTGGCCGATGATGGGCAATTGGCCCAGGGTACTTTTGAGGGCCGGCTGCACATATTCGCCAAACAGGGGCACGAACACGAACAGGCCCCACATGCCATAAATAATGGAGGGGATGCCGGCCAGCAGCTCGATGGCCGTGCCGAGCGGGCGGCGCAGCCAGGCGGGGCAAATTTCAGTGAGGAACAAGGCGATGCCAAAGCTGATCGGAAACGCAATCAGCAGTGCAATCAGCGAAGTAACGACGGTGCCGAAAATGGCAATCAGGGCGCCATACTGGTCGTTGACGGGATCCCATTCAGACGAGGTGATGAAGCCGGCGCCGAATTCGCGGAAAGCGGGCAGCGAGCCATGCACCAGATAAATGATAATGCCCGCCAGCACCAGCAGCACGGAGGTGGCGAACAGCAGGGTTGTCTTGTGAAAAATAAAATCCTGCAGCCGCTGCGTTCGCATGGTGGAAAGCAAAGCGGCCTGATCATTGTCAGGCACGGCAGGAGAATCGAGTTGTATCGCAGCGGTTTGTGCACTCATGCGCTAGAGACCTAAGATTGCCGGCGGACGGCGCCGCCGGCGAAACAGCAAAAAGCGCACTTCCCTGCTGCAGGCAAGAAAGTGCGCCTGCCAGGAATTACCAGATCGCCTTGCCCGAAGCGTCTTTCAGGTTGGCCTTCCAGGCATCAGCAACCAGCTTGGTCACGACGTCCGGCATCGGCACGTATTCCAGTTCGGTGGCAGCCGCGTCACCATTCTTGGCGGCCCAGTCGAAGAACTTGAGCACTTCCTTGCCACGGGCAGCGTCGGCCTGCGCCTTGTGCATCAGGATGAAGGAAGCGCCGGTGATGGGCCAGCTTGCCTTGCCAGCCTGGTCGGTCAGGATGATGTTGAACCCTGGCGTCTTGGCCCAGTCGGCCGAGGCAGCAGCTGCCTTGAAGGCTTCATCGTCAGGCTGCACGAACACGCCATCGCGGTTCTTGATCTGGGTGTGAGCAATCTTGTTCTTCTTGGCAAACGCCCACTCGACGTAGCCAATGGTGCCCTTCATGCGCTGCACGTTGGCCGCGACGCCTTCGTTACCCTTGCCGCCCACGCCGGTGGCCCACTTGACGGACGTCTCGGCGCCGACTTTCGACTTGAACTCCGGGCTGACCTTGGACAGGTAGTCGGTGAACAGGAAGGTGGTGCCCGAGCCGTCAGCGCGGTAGACGACGGTGATGTCGTCGGCCGGCAGCTTCAGGCCAGGATTGAGAGCGGCGATTTGCGGCGCATTCCACTTGGTGATCTTGCCCATGTAGATGTCGGCGATCACAGGACCGGTCAGCTTCATGGCGCCGGGGGCGATGCCATCGAGGTTGACAATGGTGACCACGCCGCCCATGACGGTCGGGAACTGCATCAGGCCGGCCGCTTCCAGCTCGGCGGCCGAGAGTGGCTTGTCGGAAGCGCCGAAGTCGACGGTCTTGGCCTTGATCTGCTTGATGCCGGCACCAGAGCCAACGGATTGATAGTTCACGGCATTGCCGGAAGCTTTCTTGTACATGTCAGCCCACTTGGCGTACACAGGGGCCGGGAAAGTCGCGCCGGCGCCAGTCACATCGGCGGCGTGGGACACGGAGCTGGCCACGACGGCGGTGGCACCAACGATCATCGAAGCTAACAACTGTTTCATTCGCATATCAAGTCCTAAGTCCTGGTTGGGGGTGGTCACAAAAACCGAAAGCCTTTGTCGACGCTGCGCAGTCTAGCGCGCCAATATGACACGATTATGACATTCATGACATCCATGAAAACTGATGAATTCGTCCAGCATGGTACCCTTGTTCCACTGCGTTGATGACATGGTCTGCAGTATTGTCACAGACCTGTCACAGTTGGAAATTACACTGAAATGGGTTATTGGATCAGCAATCACACGACATAAAGAGCTAATGAAAACAGACGCCAAAACGTCCCCGCGGCCCTTGTTTCTGGACCGGGAATTGTCCCAACTGAAATTCAACCGGCGGGTCCTGGCCCAGGCCGAGGACAATGCGATACCGTTGTTGGAGCGACTGCGTTATTTATGTATCGTATCGAACAATCTCGACGAGTTCTTTGAAGTGCGCGTGGCCAGCCTGCTGGCCCAGGGCAGCCTGGCCGGTACCGCCGCCCTGGCCGCGTCGCTTGCGCGCATCAGCAGCGAATGCCATCTGCTTGTCAAGCAGCAATACGCAATCCTGAACAATGACGTGCTGCCCCAGCTGCAGGCGCGCGGCGTGCACCTGGTGCGCCATTCCGACCGCAATCCGGCCCAGCGCGCGTGGGTCAAGGAATACTTCGAGCGCGAGGTGCGGCCCCTGCTGACCCCGATCGGGCTCGACCCGGCCCACCCCTTCCCCCAGGTGGTCAACAAGAGCCTGAACTTCATCGTGGCCCTGAGCGGCAAGGATGCCTTCGGGCGCGGCAGTGCCATTGCCATTGTCAAGGCGCCCCGCGTGCTGCCGCGCGTTATCCGCCTGCCGGACAAGCTGTCGAAGAACGGCGCTTCCTTCTGCCTGCTTTCCTCCGTCATCCATGCCCATATTGAAGACTTGTTCATGGGACGCGAGGTGACGGCTTACTCCCAGTTCCGCGTTACCCGCGACAGCGATCTGTGGGTGGACGAAGACGAAGTCAAAAACCTGCGCCAGGCCCTCAAGGGCGAGCTGCAGGGACGCCAGTTCGGCACTTCGGTGCGGCTGGAAGTGGCGCGCAATTGTCCGCCGGAACTATCGCAATTCCTGCTCAACCAGTTCAGCCTGGATGAAAGCCGCCTGTACGCCGTGGACGGCCCCGTCAACCTGGTGCGCCTGCAGGAACTGGTGGGCCAGATCGACGAACCGGACCTGCGCTTCCCTGCCTTTACCCCGGGCCTGCTGGACAAGGCGGCCCACGCCGATATTTTCGAGCAGCTGCGCCGTCACGATGTGCTGCTGCACCATCCTTTCCAGTCATTTCAACCGGTCGTCGATTTCATCCGCGCCGCGGCGGTGGACCCGCAGGTGGTTGCCATCAAGCAAACCATTTACCGTACCGGCACCCATTCCGAACTGATGGAAGGCTTGATGACGGCCGCGCGCTTGGGCAAGGAAGTCACGGTCGTGCTGGAACTGATGGCGCGCTTTGACGAAGAAGCCAACATCAACTGGGCCGACAAGCTGGAACAGGCCGGCGCCCAGGTGGTGTACGGCGTGGTGGGCCTGAAGACGCACGCCAAGGTGGCGCTCGTGATCCGGCGCGAGGACAGCGGCCTGCAGTTCTATGCCCACCTCGGCACGGGCAATTACCACCTGACCACCACCCGCTTCTATACTGATTTTGGCATGCTCACGGCGCGCCAGGAACTGGGGCGCGAAGTCAATGAAGTATTCATTCACCTGACCAGCCTGACCAGGCCGGCGCGCATGCAGCACCTGTGGCTGGCACCGTTTGCGCTCCAGGCAGAGATCATCAAGGCCATCCGCAATGAAGCGCGCATCGCCAAGGCCGGCAAAACAGGCCGCATCATCGTTAAAGTCAATGCGATGGTCGACGAATCGGTGATCCGCGCCCTGTACGCGGCATCCCAGGACGGGGTCAAGATCGATCTCATCGTGCGCGGCGCCTGTACCTTGCGCCCCGGTGTGAAAGGTTTGTCGGACAATATCAAGGTGAGGTCGATCATTGGCCGCTTCCTGGAACACAGCCGGATTTATTATTTCCGCAACGACTTGAAGCACGATGTCTATCTCGCCAGTGCCGACTGGATGAGCCGCAACCTGTTCCGGCGCATCGAAGTGGCTTTCCCGGTGCTCGACAAGGCACTCAAGAAACGGGTCATCAGCGAAGGATTGAACCCCTACCTGAAAGACAACTCGAACGCCTGGGAACTCGATGCCGACGGCGAATACCACCGCCGCTCGCGGCGCGCCAGGACGGGTGGCTATTCGGCGCAGCAGTACCTGATGAACACGCTGGGCACGCCCGGCTGACGAGCAAGGAAGGAGCGAACATGGACCTCATCTTATGGCGCCACGCGGAAGCGGCCGATGCCGACGCCGGCGAAACCGACATGGAGCGCGCGCTCACACCCAAGGGACACAAACAGGCGCGGCGCATGGCCGACTGGCTCACCGCGCAACTGCCCGAAGGCTGCAAGATCCTGGTCAGCCCGGCAAAACGCACGGTGCAAACGGCTGAAGCGCTGGGCCGGAAGTTCAAGATCGTGCCCGAAATCGGCCCCGGCGCCGACGAGGAAGATGTGCTCGATGCGGCCAACTGGCCCAACAGCAAGGAGCCGGTGCTGGTGGTGGGCCACCAGCCCACGCTGGGCCAGGTGGCGGCAGTACTGCTGTCAAGCCAGCCGCTGGACTGGGAAGTCAAGAAGGGCAACGTGTGGTGGTTCGTGCAGCGCGATCCCGACGACGTCTACAGCCTGTACCTGAAAGCAGTCATGGGCCCGGACATGGTCATGAAATCCTGAGCCGGTTCCAGCCGCAAAACGCTCTTGCATTACGGCCCGGGAGTGCTACATTGAAACTGCTCCCAGGCTGGGGAGAAGTACTGGAAAGGCAGGGAAACATCATGTTGAGCGCACTGGTATTTGCCGCACTGGGCGGCATGGCTGGCTTCGTCGCCTGGGAATGGATCCAGGAGGCACGGGGCGGACGCCATCGGCTACGCGATCGCTATCACGAATAGCACTGGCCCATCGGGCCCACATCAAGCGGCGTTCAACGCCGCTTTTTTTTAGGACACTAGACGTGCAGCAGCAAGTGCTCGCGCTCCCACGGGCTGATCACGGTCATGAATTCCAGGTGTTCCTGGTCCTTGATGGCTGCGTACACATCAATAAAGCGCTCACCGAGCACTTCGCGCAGCTTGTCTTCGGCGCGCAGCATGGCCAGCGCTTGCGGCAGGCTCGATGGCAATTCAAAGTCGAGCGCCTGGGCGCTGCCGGAGGCAGGCGCCCCCGGTTCAAGCTGCTCCGTCATGCCCAGGTAGCCGCAGGCCAGGGTCAATGCAAAGGCCAGGTAGGGATTGGCATCAGCCCCGACCACGCGGTTTTCGATATGCCGTTCCTGGGGCGCCGCTTCCGGCACCCGGAAGCCGACCGTGCGGTTGTCGTGGCCCCACTGCATGTTAATCGGCGCGCTGGCATTGCGCACCAGGCGCCGGTACGAATTGACATAAGGCGCTGCCAGCGCCATGGCGGCAGGCATGTAGCGCTGCAGGCCGCCGATGAAATGATAAAAATGGCGTGAGGGCGCTCCGTCAGGATTGCTGAACAGATTGCGCCCTTCCCTGTCGAGCACGCTCTGATGCAGGTGCATGGCCGAGCCCGGCTCAGCTTCCAGCGGCTTGGCCATGAAGGTCGCGTACATGCCATGGCGCGACGCCGCTTCGCGGATCATGCGCTTGAACAAGAACAGATTGTCGGCCATGGCCAGCGGTTCGCCGGTGAGGAAATCCATGCCGATCTGGCCGGCCCCGAACTCGTGGATCAGGGTGTCCACATCGAGTTCCATTGCGTCGCAATAGTCGTAAATATCCTCGAACAGGGGATCGAATTCGTTGACAGCATCAATGCTGTACACCTGGCGGCTGGTTTCGCCGCGCCCGCTGCGGCCAATGGGCGACTTGAGCGGCTGGTCGGGATCGGCATTGCGGGCCGTCAGGTAAAACTCGATTTCCGGACGGATGGCAGGCGCCCAGCCGTGGCCGGCGTACAGCTTGAGCACCCGCCGCAGCACCGAGCGCGGCGCAAAGTCGACCAGCGTGCCATCGGAAAAATGGCAATCGTGGATCACCTGCGCGGTCGGGTCCTGCGCCCACGGCACCATGGTGATGGTGGCCGGGTCGGCCTTGAGTATCATGTCGCGGTCGGTGGCGGAAATGGCGCGCAGGTAAGCCGCGTCATGCTCCGGGTAGTTGCCGGTGACGGTCATGCCCAGCACGGCCTCGGGAATGCGCATGCCGCGCTCGTCCGCGAATTTGGCCCTGGGCAGGATTTTGCCGCGGGCCACGCCCGTCAGGTCGGGCACCAGGCATTCAATTTCCGTGACCTGGCGCCCGTTGAGCCACTGGTCCATCTCGGCGTAAGTAAAATTTTTTCTGCTGGACATCCGCGCCTCCACTGCGGAGTGGCAGCGCGGCGCACGCTGACACTCACCGTTGTCAATAACTATACGTTAGCAGATTTCCACGCAGTTTGAAAATCGCCCAGCCGCAGGCAGTGTGGCGCAGCGAACCGACGCCGGGATCGGCCCGCCCTATGATTGCCTCATTCATTACCTGGAGAAGACCATGTCCGACGACCTGAACAATCGTGGCCCTGCCGACCGTGCCCGCATCAACCTGTCGGAACAGCACGAGATCAATTACTGGACGGTAGCCCTGGGCGTACCGGAAGACGAACTGCGGCGCCTGGTGGCCGAAGCCGGCAACAGTGCCGAGGCCGTCCGCGAGGCGCTCGCGAAGAAGAACCCGCCCAGCATCCTCATCGAACGCTAGCCATCGCCGCACTGCGGAAGCTTGACCCACCCGCCGTGCGAGGATTGCCAAGCCCCTGCCATGGCGCATGCGGCCAGGCGCCTGCACGCGCCGCCGGAACGCGGGTTTCCGGCTCCCGAACAAGGTTGGGCGGCCGGTTTCCCGTTATACTTGCACGTTTATACATTTGCTCAACGCCCGTGCGTGAACAGCTGACAAGCGGCGCGCGGTCCCTGAGCACACTATGACCTTGCGCTGCCGCTAATATAGCAGTGCGTGGCCACCGGCATGCCTGCGGCCGCCGCCGAAATTGCAGCGGGCGCAGGAACTGATCACCAAGATGATAAGACAACGATTACTCCACCCGGCGCGCATCGTGGCCATTGCGTTTCTTGTGGCAATAGCGATTGGCACGACCTTGCTCATGCTGCCGTTTGCCCGGACGGGAGCGGGATCGGCGCCCCTGCTCGTGGCCCTGTTTACCGCGGTGTCTGCCGTCTGTGTCACGGGACTTGCCGTGGTCGATACCGGCACCTACTGGTCCCCTGCCGGCCAGGGCTTGATCATGTTCATGTTCCAGATCGGAGGATTCGGCATGATGACCGGCGCCACCCTGCTGGGCCTGATGGTCAACCGCTCGCCAAGGCTGCGCCTGAAACTCATCACCCAGACCGAAACCCATTCCCTGGGCCTGGGGGACGTGGCCAACGTGGCCAAGCTGGTCCTGGTCGTCACGGTGACGTGCGAACTGATCGTGGCCACCGTGCTGACCCTGCGCTTTCATCTGGCGTATGGCCTCGACTGGCAGCAGGCTGCGTGGAGCGGCCTGTTCCACGCGGTGTCGGCCTTTAACAATGCCGGCTTTTCCATCCACGCCGACAGTGTCATGCGCTACGCGCCCGATGCCCTGGTGCTTTTGCCCATCATGCTGGCCGTGATCATTGGCGGCATCGGCTTTCCCGTGATTGCCGACCTGCGCAACAAGACCTGGTCGCCGCGCAGCTGGTCCTTGCATACCAAGCTGACACTGGTCGTCACGGGCTTGCTGCTGCTGATCGGCTTTGTCGGTGTACTTTTGTTTGAGTGGAACAATAGCAACACCCTCGGTGCCATGTCGGTATCCGACAAGCTGCTGGCTGCCTCCTTTACCTCGGTGTCGGCGAGAACAGCGGGCTTCAATGCGATCGACTTTGCGCTCGCTACCCGCGAAACCTGGGCCATGCATTACTTTCTGATGTTCGTGGGCGCCGGCAGCGCCGGCACCGGTGGCGGCGTCAAGGTGGGCACGCTGGCCATCCTGTTCCTGCTGGTGGTGGCGGAATTGCGTGGCCAGCCCGACAGCGAAGCCTATGGCCGCCGGGTCGGCACCTCGGCCCAGCGCCAGGCCATTACCGTGGTGGCACTGGGCAGCGCATCGATTGTGATTGGCACCACCATCCTGCTCTCGCTCAGCGATGCGTCCACCGACCGCATCATCTTTGAAGTCATTTCCGCTTTCAGTACGGTCGGCCTGTCCACCGGCATCACCGCCGACCTCCCCCCGGCCGGGCAATATGTACTGATCGTCCTGATGTACCTGGGCCGGATCGGCACGGTCACCCTGGCCACTTCACTCATACTCAGCGAGCGGCGCATGTCGTATCGCTATCCCGAGGAGCATCCAATTGTTGGGTAGAATCTTTACAGAGCAGTTCGCATTTTCCGCCGGCGACAGCGTGCTGGTCATTGGACTGGGCCGCTTCGGCAGCTCCGTGGCGCAGTCGCTGATCCGCCTCGGCCACGATGTCATGGGCGTGGACACGGACAGCGACCGCGTGCAGCACTGGGCGGACCGGCTGACCCACGCGGTGCAGGCCGACGCCACCAAGGAAAGCGTGATGCTGCAACTGGGGGCGGCCGATTTCTCGCATGCGATCGTGGCCATTGGCGGTGACATTGCCGCCAGTCTCCTGACGCTGATGGTGCTGACCGAACTGGGCATCAAGGATATCTGGGTCAAGGCCCTGAACCACGAGCACGGGCAGCTGGCAAAGAAAATGGGCGCCCATCATGTGGTCATGCCCGAGGCAGACATGGGCGAGCGCGTCGCGCACCTGGTCACCGGCCGCCTCATCGATTTTCTGGAGTTCGATGACGGTTTCGCCATCGCCAAGATCCATGCCCCGGTCATGACCCATCACAAGACCCTGACCGAGTCCCGGGTGCGGGAGCAGTTTGGCGTGACGGTGGTGGGCGTCAAGCGTGCCAATACGGATTTCCAGCACGCGACTGCGCAAACCTCGGTCGAGCCTGCTGATTTGCTGATTGTCTCCGGCCCGACGCGCAAGATCGAGATGTTTGCCAGCGCCACCAAAGCGAAGAAATAGCGGCGCCGGGGGCCGGGCTCAGGCGGGCGCCGGCGGCGACTGCGGGAAGTGGGGAATGTCGGCATCCAGGCACACCCACGCTTGCGCATCAGCCGTGTAAATATCGAGCATGGGCTTGAAGGCCGAACAATCGTCCAGGGTGGGAAAGCGGATCGACGTGACATGGGGATTGGCGGCGCTTTGCGTCAGCAGGGGCGTGCCGCATGCGGGGCAAAAACTGCGGCTGACCAGGGCGCCGCTGCTGCCTTTCACGGTGTAGTACCTAGGCTCGCCGGTCAAGGCCAGGTCGGCTGTCATGATGACCACGCCCGAGGCAAACGGCGCGCCGCTGGAAACCTGGCAATCGCTGCAATGGCAATTGAGCATGGCCAAGGGCGCGCGCGCCACCGTGTAGCGAATGGATTGGCAGGCACAGCCGCCGGAAAATGCCTGGTCCATCGTGAACGCTCCTTGCCGCGATCGATGCAGCACAGATCTGCATCCGGATTAATGGATAAACCGTGAAATGGCGGCCATGGCCGACAGTTCCAGATTCATGAAGCGAAAACCCACCTTGAATTCGCCATTACTGAGAATACAGTACTGCGCCTTGGCCTTGATGGCAATCGATTGCACTTTCCCGTCATGAAACAGTTCAAAGCGCACCATGCCCACCGCCCCGTGCGGCACCGCCTTGGGCGTGACCAGTCCCAGCCCGTCACCGCCCACATCCATGGTGCGGGCCATGAGCGTTTCGCCATCTTCCAGGGTCAGTAAGGCCTTGACCTTGAGCACCTTGCGCACGCCTGTGCGCTGTTCCTTATGCACTGCCGATCCGTTGTTCTGCATGCCGCTCACCCATTTGCTAATCCAGTTCCCGTAATTTATTGAAGGCTTCGTCGATCCGCTCCACCGCCACGATCGTCATTCCTTCTATCTTTTGCTTTGGTGCATTCGACTTGGGGATCATGGCAATCGAGAAACCCAGCTTTGCCGCTTCCCGCAGCCGCTCCTGCCCCCGCGGGGCGGGCCGGATTTCGCCGGCCAGGCCCACTTCGCCAAATACCACCAATCCTCGCGGCAAGGGTTTGCTGCGCATCGAGGAATTTATTGCAAGCAATACTGCTAGATCGGCAGCCGGCTCCGTAATCTTTACCCCTCCGACAGCATTTATAAACACATCCTGGTCAAAAGCGGCGATCCCGGCATGGCGGTGCAGCACCGCCAGCAGCATGGCCAGGCGGTTTTGCTCCAGGCCCACCGACAGGCGCCGCGCATTGGGCAGGTGGCTGGTATCGACCAGGGCCTGGATTTCCACCAGCAAGGGGCGCGTGCCTTCCTGGGTCACCATCACGCAGGAGCCGGGCACTTGGCTGTCGTGCTGGGACAAGAACAGGGCCGACGGGTTGGATACCCCTTTCAAGCCTTTTTCCGTCATGGCGAACACGCCCAGCTCGTTGACGGCGCCAAAGCGGTTCTTGATCGCGCGCACCAGGCGGAAGCTGGACTGGGTATCGCCTTCAAAGTACAGCACCGTGTCGACAATGTGCTCGAGCACGCGGGGTCCGGCCAGCGCGCCTTCCTTGGTCACGTGGCCCACCAGAATGATGGTAATGCCGGTCTGCTTGGCCAGGCGCGTGAGCTGGGCCGCGCATTCGCGCACCTGGGCCACCGATCCGGGCGCCGAGGTGAGCGCATCCGAATACACGGTCTGGATCGAATCGATGACCGCCACTTCCGGTTTCAGGTCGGCCAGCGTACCAAGGATCTTCTCCAGCTGGATTTCGGCCTGCAGTTTCAGCGCGCGCGTTTCCACGCCCAGCCGGCGTGCGCGCAGGGCAATCTGGGCGCCGGATTCTTCGCCGCTCACGTACAGCGTGCTCTTGACGGCCGCGATATTGGCCAGCGCCTGCAGCAGCAGGGTCGACTTGCCAATGCCCGGGTCGCCGCCGATCAGCACCACGCCGCCCGGCACCAGGCCGCCCCCGAGCACGCGGTCAAATTCCTCGATGCCGGTGCCAAAGCGCGGCACGTCAATCGCTTCGATGTCCGACAGCGACAGTACCGGCGCCGTTTGCGCCAGGCTCTTGTGCTGCTGGTTCGACAGCCGGTTCACGCCCGGCGCCTCCACCACGGTCTCTTCCATCGTGTTCCACTGCTGGCAGGCGGGACACTGCCCGGTCCACTTGCTGGCCACGCCCCCGCAATCACTGCAGGTGTACTGGGTCTTTACCTTAGCCATGCTGCCCCGCGTTGGTTGTCAAATCAGCTTCCAGCATGCGCACGCGCGGTGCCACCGCGCACATGAGTTCGTATCCGATGGTGCCGGCGGCGCTGGCCACCTCGTCCACCGGCAGGCCGGCACCCCACAGCACCACCGGGCTGCCCACGCGGGCGTGGGCAATGGCCGTCAGGTCCACCGTCAGCATATCCATCGATACCCGGCCCACCAGTTCGGTGCGCACGCCGTCCACCAGCACCGGCGTGCCCTGGTCCGCATGGCGCGGATAGCCGTCGGCGTAACCGCAGGCCACCACGCCAACGCGCATGGGCCGGTCAGCGACAAAGCGGCTGCCGTAGCCCACCGTGTCGCCCGCAACAATGTCCTGGATGCCAATAATCTCGCTGGCCAGGGTCATGGTGGGGCGCAGGCCGAACGCTTGCGCACTCTTGCCCCCGGGCGAGCCGCCGTACAGCATGATGCCAGGGCGCACCCAGTCATTCGACAGCGCGGCCTGCAGCTCCTGCTGATGCAGCACGCCGCCCGAGTTCGACAGGCTGCGCAAGCCCGGCAGGCCCCTGGCGCCCTGGCAAAAGCGCGCCACCTGCTCATGGATGGAAAGGCGCGGGTGCTCCAGTTCGTCCGCATTGGCGAAATGGGTCATCAGGGTAATCTCGCGCACGGCCGCGATGGCGCGCAGGCGCGCATAGGCATGGGGAAAGGCATCGGGCGTGAAGCCGAGGCGGTTCATGCCGGTATTCATTTTCAAATGCACATCGATTGGCCCGGCCAGCCCGGCCTGCTCGAGCATGGCAATCTGCTCGACCGTGTGGACCGTGCTATTAATATGGTGGGTGGCCAGCATGGCCACGTCGGCCGCCTCAAAAATGCCTTCGAGCAGAAGGATCGGCTTGGTCCAGCCCAGTTCGCGCAGGCGCAGCGCGCCCTCCGTTTCGATCAGGGCCAGGCCGTCGGCCTCGGCGAAACCGCGCAAGCCCCGTTCCAGGCCGTGGCCGTAAGCATTGGCCTTGACCACCGCCCAGACCCTGGCGGCGGGCACGCAGGCGCGCGCGCGCGCCAGATTATGGCGCATGGAATCGAGGTGAACGGTCGCGGTAATGGGCCTTGGCATTGGGTCAATCGGCAGTAAAAAGAGTTCCGTATTTTACCGGACGGCGCCCCGCGCTGCGCGCTGTTTTCTTTGGGATCAAGGCTATTCATGGTATAAAGCAACCCACATCAGTTTATAGAACTTAACGAATGAACCGTGGTTTTTACACCATTATGACGGCGCAGTTCCTGTCGTCGCTGGCCGATAACGCCTTGCTGTTCGTGGCGATCGACCTGCTGATCCAGATGTCGGCACCAGATTCACTCAAGCCCCTGCTCAAGCTCTCGTTCGTCCTGTTCTACGTCCTGCTGGCCGCCTTTGTGGGTGCCTTTGCCGATGCGCTGCCCAAGGGCCGCGTCATGTTCATTGCCAACCTGGTCAAGATTTTTGGCTGCACCCTGCTGTTCTTCCACGTCCATCCCCTGCTCGCCTACGCCGTGGTGGGCTTTGGCGCGGCCGTCTATTCGCCCGCCAAGTACGGCATCCTGACCGAACTGCTGCCGCCGGAAAAGCTGGTGGAAGCCAATGGCTGGATCGAAGGCTTGACCGTCATGTCCATCATCCTCGGCACCGTGCTCGGCGGCGCGCTGGTGAGCAATGCCGGTTCGGCCTTCATGCTTGGCTTCGACCTGCCCCTGGTCGACACCATGATCGATACCACCAGCGAAGCGGCATTGACGGTGGTGGTGATCATCTACGTGCTGGCGGCACTGTTCAACCGCCGCATTCCGGAAACGGGCGCCGTGTACGAACACCAGGAACGCAATCCGGCCAAGCTGATTGCGGACTTTGCCAACTGCTCCGCCATCCTGTGGAAGGACAAGCTGGGACAGATTTCGCTGGCCGTCACCACCCTGTTCTGGGGTGCCGGCGCCACGCTGCAGTTCATTGTGCTCAAGTGGGCCGAAAAGCAGCTGCACATGCCGCTCGATAAAGCCACCACCCTCATTGGCGTGGTCGCCATTGGCGTGGCCGCCGGCGCCGCCCTGTCGGCCAAGACCATCCCGCTCAAGAAGTCGCTCACCGTGATCCCGCTCGGTATCGCCATGGGCCTGGTGGTGATGATCATGACCATGGTCCACTCGGTGGCCCTGGCCTACCCGCTGCTGATCCTCATTGGCGCGCTGTCGGGCTTTTTCGTGGTGCCCATGAACGCGCTGCTGCAGCACCGCGGCCACGTCCTCATGAGCGCCGGCCACTCCATCGCGGTCCAGAACTTCAATGAAAATCTGTCCATCCTGACCATGCTGGCGCTGTACGCCATCATGATCGTGCTGGACGTGAACCTCAATACCATCATCATCATGTTTGGCGGCTTTGTGGCCGGTGTCATGTTCCTCATCATGCGCCTGCACGCGGCCAACCAGCGCCAGAAGGATTCGCTGGCCCTGATCGGCGAACACAAACACTGAGCGCTCAGGAAGCCGGCGCGGCGAGCTTTTGGCGAAAAGCGGCGCGCGCGCGCCAGTCATCGGGCACGATGAAGCCGCGCGCCGTTTCCACGCTGTGTCCCTGCTCCTGCCTGACCACCGCCACCAGCACCGGCATCGGCACGCGCGTGAACTGTTCGGCAAGCTGCGCCTGCAGCGCGGCGGCGTCGAGGACGGCCTCCCCTTCGGCGCTGCCCGTGGGCAGGGTACCGCGATAAGGCGCCAGCCATTGCAGGCGTGGCAAAATCACGAAGCTGCTTGGCCCCAGCTGCGCGAGCTCCGACAGCTGGCACCAGAAACCGCGGCAGTGGCGGCTCGAAATGGCCGGGTCCAGCGGCCCGGCTGCGGCCGGATAGAACAGCCAGCCTTTCACCAGCGCGCGCGCCCGCACGACCGGCCGTGGCAGCACCGCCTGCGCCGCCGGGTGGCTACCCAGCACCAGCTGACGCTCGATAATCTTGCGCATCTTGGCGCCCAGGCTGTCGGCCAGGTTGGGGCCGACAAACGTATCAAGGCGCTGGGCCGCCGCGCCTTCGAGCAGATAAAACTTGGTCGCAAATTCAATGTGCTCCACGCCGTCAGGACCGGCATCGAGCAGGAAATCGAATTCGCCAATGGTGTCGTTGCGGGTGGCGCGCACCTGCAGGCCGTGCGCCACCAGCATGCCGTGGGAACGGAAATAAAAGGCCATGAGCTTTTCCGCGTACAGGCCAAGGCGGGTGTAGACCCGCTCGCCCAGTTCTGCCAGCAGCGGCGCCGGGTCGGCGTCGAGGGCCGCCAGCCATGCAGCCGTATCGGCATTCACGGGGCCGAGGGACGCAATCTGCCCTTCCCAGTGCGGATCGGCAGGGTCGAGCAGGTCGGGTGCGTCGAGCAGCCAGGCCAGTGCGCGCACGTGCGGCTGCGTGAGGTTGCCGAAGCGGCTGGCAAAGGATGCCTGCGCTGATGCGGGCGCAGGCAAGGCGCTATCCGGGCCGGCCGTCATGGGTCCGGGCCAGGCACAGGTCAGCCCACGCCAGGGCCTTGTCGGCGCCGCGCCGCAGCAGTTCGCCCGGGTGCAGCGTGGCGACCAGCTTCACCTCCCTGAACGCGTGCACCTGCCCGCGCGAACCGGCCAGCGCTTCCTGCAGCGGCTTGTCCTGCAAGGCGTTGGCGGCGATCTGGCCAAGCGTGAGCACCATGGAGGCGCCGGTGAGTGCCACCTCTCGCTCCAGGTAGGGGCGGCAGGCGGCTGCTTCATCGGCCGTGGGCGCACGGTCGCCGCCACTGGCGCTGACGGGTCGGCACTTGATCAGATGGGTCACGTAGGCGCCGCGTTCACGGGTCAGGTCCACCGCTGCCAGCATGTTGTCGAGCAGCTTGCCGGCGTCGCCCGACAGCGGCGCGCGGGCCTGCTCGTCGGCGGCGCTGACGGCACCAGCGGCGACTACCCAGGTGGCGGCGCGGTCGCCCGCGCCGTGCACGGCCCTGCGCGGCGGCTTGCAGTGGCCGCAGCGGGTGCAGCTGGCGATGGCATGCTTGAGCTGCGACCAGTCCATGCGTGCAATGTCTTCGTCCGTAGGTGGTGCCGGTTCGGATTCATCGCCCCATGCAGATTCGGTGGTATGCGCGGCGGCAGGGGCGGCGGCAGGCTGCGGCGGATTGGCGTACGGCGGCGCGCTCAGGGGCGTGTGGACCCGGGCCGTCGGCGCGGCCGCCGGATCGTGGGCCAGCGGCTCGGGCGCCGCTTCCGTGGGAGCATGTGCCCCATCACTGTCAGCGCGCACCGTCCACAATGGCGTGATGCCCATCTCCTGCAAAAAGGCCGCGGCGCGGCGGTCGAATGTCATAAGGCGTACCTCATCACGATGGCGTCTTCGCGCTGGCCATTGTGGGCCGGGTAGTAGCCCTTGCGGCGCCCGATTTCGGTAAAGCCATAGCGTTCATACACCTGCAGCGCGCGCAGGTTGGTGGGCCGCACCTCCAGCAGCACCGATTGCATCGACAGGCCGCGCGCGCAGGCCATCACCTTGTCGAGCAGGTACAGGCCAATGCCGCGGCCCTGCTGCTGCAGATCGACGGCGACATTGAGCAGGTGCGCCTCGTCCACCACTTCCATCAGCATGAAGTAGCCCACCAGCGCCCCGCCGTCGTCGCGCAGTACCCAGCCGTGATAGCCGCTGGCGAGCGAATCGACGAAATTGCCGTGGGTCCAGGGATGCGGATACACGCGCCGCTCCAGCGCATGCACGTCATCCACGTCGGCCACCACCATGGGCGCGTACAGGAGCTGGTCGTGTTCGCGCACTGCGCTCATGCCGCCGCCTTGGCCGCGTTGATGACCTGGCGCTCGGCACTGGTGTAGGCGATCTTGTTCCGCAGGTACAGGGGCTGGGCGTCGGCCGCCGCCATGATCTCGCCGCGCGCCAGCGCCGCCTGCGCCAGCTGCGCGATCTGCTGCGCATGCGGCATGATGTCTGGCCGGGCGCCTGCCGCCCAGGCGTGAGCGGCAAAGGCCTCTGGATAAGCCCCAATGCCGTTGCCGCAGGCAGCCAGGCCTTCCACCGCCAGTGGTGACACAGCCTCGGGCGCGCACAGTGCGGGGCCGGCGACCAGGTCCGCGCCCCGGTATTGCGCCCAGTAGACTTCGCCCATGCGCGCGTCCAGCACGGCCAGCACCTCGGTGGCGCCGGTCTGCTGGCGGCAGGCCAGCGCCATGGCGTCCAGCGTGACCAGCGCAATGACCGGCAGGCCGGCGCCGTAGGCCAGGCCCTGGGCAATGCCGCAGGCGGTGCGCACACCGGTGAACGAACCGGGACCTGCGCCAAAGGCGATGGCGTCGCACTCGGCCAGCGCAATGCCGGCTTCGGCCAGCAGTTCCTGCACCATGGGCAGGATGGACTGCGAATGGGTGCGCACGCCATTGGAGGCACGCGCCAGCAGGCGTTCGCCGTGCAGCAGCGCGCAGCTGGCGGTCTCGGATGACGTTTCGATGGCGAGAATGGTAGACATGCCCGTATTTTACCCGAGCCGCCCCCGGCTGGCAGGGCAAACCGGGGCAAGGTAGAATGCCGCACATGCACAGCCACACCCTAGACGCCGCCAACCGCGACACCACCGCCGACGCCCTTGCAGCCGGGGGCTGGATCGTGGCCTGCCTGTGCGCGGCCTGGTGCGGCACCTGCGGCGCCTACCGCGCCGCGTTCGAGCACCTGGCCGCGCGCCATCCCGACAAGCACTTCGTGTGGATCGACATTGAAGACCAGGCCGAGATCGTGGGCGACCTCGATGTCGACAATTTCCCTACCCTGCTGCTGCAAAAGGCGGACGTGGTGGCGTTTTTCGGCACCATGCTGCCCGATGCAGCGCTGGCCGAGCGCCTGATCCAGGCCCAGGCCGGCCAGAGCGACGACGAGCTGGCACGCCTTGCCGCCAGTTCTGCCGAGCGGCGCCAGTGGCAGCAGCAGTGCAACCTGCGCGTCCTGCTGGGTAACGCCGCCTGACACGGGGGCCAGGTCCTCAAGGCTTCCAGTTCTCCAGCATCACGTCGGGCAGGATCGGTCGGCTGTAAAAATACCCCTGCGCCAGATTGCAGCCATGGCGCAGCAGGAAGGCGGCCTGCTCTTCCGTCTCCACACCTTCCGCAATCACAGACAGATTCATGCTCTTGCCAAGCTGGATGATCGCAATCGCAATCGCCTCGTCGTTGACATCGGTGGAGATATCCTTGATGAAGCTGCGGTCAATCTTGAGCGTCTGCACCGGCAGCTGCTTGAGGTAGGCCAGCGACGAGTAGCCGGTGCCGAAATCGTCAATCGCCAGGCCCACGCCAATCGAATGCAGGTCGTTGATGAACACCAGCGCGTCGCCCGTATTCATGATCATCGACTCCGTCACCTCCAGCTGCAGGCGCTGCGGCTCCAGGCCCGTCTCGCGCAATATCTCGGCCACCATATTCACGATGCTGCCGCGTTCGAACTGCTTGACCGACAGGTTGACCGCGATCTTGGGCACATACAGGCCCGCCTCCTGCCAGCGCACCATCTGACGGCACGATTCGTACAGCACCCACTTGCCCAGCTGGTTGATGAAACCGGTGTCCTCGGCCAGCGGGATGAAGCGCACCGGCGTGACCACGCCCAGCTCCGGATTCTCCCAGCGCACCAGCGCTTCCACGCCTATGAGCCGGCCGGTGTCGATTTCCACCTGCGGCTGGTAATTGAGGAAGATCTCGTTGCGGTCGATCGAGCGGCGCAGCATCGCTTCCAGGCGCAGGCGCTCGACACCCTCGCCCGTCATGGACGGCGCATAGAACTGGTAGCCATTGCGCCCGCGCGCCTTGGCCTGGTACATGGCCACATCGGCATTGCGGATCAGCATATTGAGGTCTTCCGCATCATCGGGATAGACGCTGATGCCAACGCTGCCGGTGACGAACAGCTCATAGTCCGAGACCGTAAACGGCATCTCGAACATGGCCATCAGCTTTTCCGCCACCTGGCCGGCGCCGAACTGGCTGTCGATATTTTCCAGCAGGACGATGAACTCGTCGCCACCCAGGCGCGCCAGCGTGTCGCCATCGCGCAGCTTGCCCTGCAGGGCGCCGGCGACCTGCTTGAGCAGCTCGTCGCCCACGTGGTGGCCCAGCGTATCGTTGACGTTCTTGAAGCGGTCCAGGTCAATGAACAGGATGGCCAGGCGCTGATGGTCGCGCGAGGCGCGCTGGAGCGCGTGCTGCAGGCGGTCGTGGAACAGCAGCCGGTTCGGCAGCGACGTGAGCGGATCGTGATGCGCCATGTGATCGAGCTTGTCCTGCGACTCCTTGGCCTTGGTGATGTCGCTGAACACGCCCACGTAGTGCGTAATCTCGCCGGCGTTGTCGCGCACGGCCGAAATGGTGAGCCACTCCAGGTACTGCACGCCGTTCTTGCGCCGGTTCCAGACTTCGCCGCGCCAAAAGCCGCTGTCGGCAAGCTCGGTCCACATCGCGGTGTAGAAATCGCGGTCCTCGCGCGAAGAGCGGGTCAGGCTCGAATCCTGGCCGATTGCCTCAAGCTCGGTGTAGCCGGTGATCTGGGTGAAGGCCGGATTGGTTGCCACGATGCGGCCATCCAGGCCAATCACCATCACGCCATCGGCAATGTGTTCGAGCACCGTGGCCGACAGGCGCAGCTTTTCTTCGGCCACGCGCCGCTCGGTGACATCGGCATAGACCCAGATGCTGCCTTCGTTGGGCTGCAGCGGATCGAGCGCGCGGCCCGACACCAGGCACCAGAAGAGCGAGCCATCGCTGCGGCGGTACTGGCGCTCCTCGCTGAAATCCTGCTCCAGCGCCAGCGCCGGATACTGGACCAGGCCAGCGGCCTGGAAGTCGGCATCGCTCGGGAAGATGACGGCGGTGGACTCGCCCACCAGCGCGCCGTTCGGATAACCAAACAGTTCCTCGCAGCGGCGGTTGACCGACACCACGCGCCGTCCGCGCACGAACATCACGCCGAACATCACGTTGTCGAGGATGGCCGACTGCTCGGCCAGCAGGCCCTCGATGCGCATTTCATTATGCTTGCGGTCACTGATGTCGGAGATGATCCCGTCGATCCAGGCCGCGCCGGTGGCGTCGTCCTTTTGCGGCTGGCCGTTTTCCGAGACCCAGCGCTCGATGCCGAGGGCGTCGCGGATCCGGTATTCGATGTGATAAGGCTTGCCGCTGGCCAGCGCCCCCTGCACCGCGCGCACGTGGTTGCGGCGGTCCGCGGGATGGACGATGTCGGACCACTTGTCCGACGAACTGCGCATCAGCAGCGACGCCGGGTAGCCGGCGATATCCTCAATCGCATCGCTGACAAAGTCGATGGGGCCACCCGGACGCACCCGGAACACGGCGCCCGGCACCTGGGTAACGATGGTGCGAAAGCGCTCTTCACGGCGGCCGATATCCTCGAACAGGTGCTTGATCGCCACCCGCATCTGCTCCATCTGACTGGCCAGGCGGCCCAGTTCATCGTCGCCGCTCAGGTCAAGGCGGGTTTCAAAGTCGCCATGGGAGAGGCGGTCGGAAAACTTCATCAGCTTGCGCAGCGGGATCAGGAGGCGCTTGTTGAGGAACAGGACGATGAGCAGCAGCGACACGGTGAGCTGAAAGGCCAGCACAAAGGCGTAATTGGATTGCTTGCTGCGCAGCTCCTGCTGGCTGCGGGCGTCGTCCATTTCCACGATGATGTGGCCGATGCGCTCTCCGCGCACTAAAATGTCGCGCTCGGCGCGGTAGACATTGCCGATCGGCCGGTTGGGCGAGCGCACATTCATGAACTGGGTGTCGGACTGGCCGATCACCTGGATTTGCAGCACCGAGCGGTCACGCATCACCGATTCGACCAGCGAATTGGCCGATTCGGCATTCATGTTCCACAGCGACTCCTGCATGCCCAGGGCGAGGATGTCGGCGTTGCGCTGCAAGGACTCGTTGAGCGCAGTCTTGGCCGAGCGCTGTTCCTGCACGCCGACCAGGACATAACTGCCGATGATTGCCGGAATGACCAGACCGCCAAAAACAACCAGTAGTAAAGCGCCATAGATCGACAAACCATACAGCTTGCCTAACCTGGCGCGGAAACGTTGATAGGCGGTCTTAGGCATTCAGGTGGCCGGTACTCGTGTGCTCATGCATGCGCGATAGGGAAAGCTTTTCTAAACGGAATTATGCACGGAAAGTGACGGCGAGGCCATGCCGGGTTCCGTGGCGCGGGGCAAAGTGTGGGGCAGCAAGCGCAAAGGGCTGCGACTTGTTATGATCGCAGCACTTTTTAAAGGGGAACCCCATGACATTTTCCATGTATGAAGCATCGGTACCGGTATTCAAGCAAATCCTGACGAGCCTGTCGTCCATCCTGGAAAAAGCCGAAGCGCACGCGGCAGAGAAAAAAATCGACCCGCCCGCCCTGCTGCAGGCGCGGCTGTATCCAGACATGTTTCCGCTGCTGCGCCAGGTGCAGGTGGCGTGCGACTTTGCCAAGGGCGCCGCGGCCCGGCTGGCCGGCGTGGACGTGCCCCGCTATGACGACACCGAGCAGACCTTCGCCGAATTACGCGCCCGCATCGCCACCACCCTGGCATTCATCGACACGCTGCCGCAAGATGGCTTGGAAGCAAGCGCCCAGCGCGACATCACCACTGGCAGTGGCGAGAAAGCCAAGCATTTCAAGGGCCAGGTTTACCTGATGCACTACGCGCTGCCGCACTTCTACTTCCATGCCACAACGGCGTATGCCATCCTGCGCCATAACGGCGTGGAAGTCGGCAAAAAAGACTTCATCGGCAGCTTCTAAGCCGGCTGGCTATATATTAGAGACCACGCGCCCCCGAGGCGCGTTTTTCACGCCCCCGCCGCCTGCCCGGACGCTCTGCCCACCCGGGGTCAGACCACCTAAACCGGCCAAAATCAATTTCCTCCTCAAAAACAGCCGCCATTTCGTGCCCTAGATCACTTTCCCTAAACCAGGGTCAGACCACTTAAACGGCGTTTTTGCAACGCTTTTGAAACAGTCTTACCGCTGAAAAATGGCCCCCTGCGGGGGTGCCTGCCCGCGCAGTTTGCCCAAGCTCATGGTAGATGCAGGTAATTGCAAAATCAGGGAACCCAAAAGAGGGTATTTGCCCCCTGGTGGTCTGACCCTGGTGTTAGGAAACAGGGAACTCAATTGGGGCGGTTTGGAGGGCGGTGGTCTGACCCTGGTGAAGGGAAATTGTTGGTGGGACGGACTGTGCTTATGTGTTGCGGCGGGGGTAGCCCTGGCTGAGGATGCGCACCCAGACCACTTCCTTTTCCGCCGCCGTCATCGATACCCAGTGGGCAACTTCCACAACGGTGCGGCCGCAGCCGCGGCAGACGTCGTCAAAGGTGGTCGAACACACCGCCACGCACGGCGTGTCCGGCCGCTCGGGCAGGGGCTCAGGCTGGACCGACATCGAGCTTGTCCCAGCCATCATGGCCCAGTTTTTCCATGGTCTCGATGTTCTTGTCGAATATCTCGGATGCTTCGGGGAAGGCTTCCACCGCCCGCTCGATGCTCTCTTCCCGCAGCAAATGCAAGATGGGATACGGCGCCCGGTTGGTGAAGTTGCTGATGTCGTTCTGGTCCGTATCGGCAAACTGGTAGTCCGGATGGAAGCTCGCGACCTGCAATTCGCCATCAAGCTGCATGTCTTCCACCGCCGCATCGGCCACATCGAGAAACTCGTTGTAGTCGAGGAAGTCGTTGAGCACAAAAGGATGGATCAGGAGCGTGGTGTCGATTTGCTCAGGATCGGTGTCGGACAGCAGTTGCAGTTCGTTCATCAGCGTTTCGAGCAGCACTTCAGGCGTGGTCGCAGGCGACACCACATACCGGATTTGCTCTTTGACGTGCACTGCCTTGGCAAAGGGACACAGATTCAGGCCGATGACTGCTTTTTCCAGCCATTTTTGCGTGGCGGCGATGACTTGCTCATCGTCGGCATGCGGGTTGCGGGTGCTCATTGTGATACTTTCATGAAGTCTTGGCGCCGGGCGCAGTCCCTAAATTGTAACGACTCTTTGCCTGAGCTCATAGTTCTGCACAGGGAGATGCGCTACTTTGGTCCCATGCTGGCTGAATTGGTATTACTTTAAAGCATTTCCGCCGCATCGGCGGGATGCGCTCCGTTACTGCCGGGTTAGCGCGCATCTCCCCGTGGAGTTGTCGACATACTCCCCTGGGGTATGCATTAATGCCCATACAATTTTTATACGTATCCTTGCCATTTTGTTCGCATACCCCCCGGAATTGGTCTGGGCTGGTCTTGCAGCAGCGTGCCGGAATGTTGTCAAACTAATTGCCGCGCACGCCGTTAATTGGCTTGACGTGTAAGCCTAAGCCTACGTACACTCCGAACTTCTCTGTCGCCAGTCCAAAGTTCCAGGACGCAACTATGGAAAGTGCTATGACCGAAATTACTCGCAACAAAACAGCGCTCGCAGTATTCGCTCTCATGCTCGCTCCGGCCCTTAGCCACGCCGAGATCCTTCCAGAAGCCGCACCAGAAGGCGCAGCTTACGCCCCTGCCACTTCCGTAACCGCCGCTGCCAAGCCGGCATTGCCGACACCGTTCGTCAAGGTGGATGAATTCAAGGAAACCGATGTCTGGGGCCGCATCCGCACGGGTTATGCCATTCCCGATATCAATAACGCACTCGTACTCAAGCATACCGACGCCTACAGCGCCCGGCCCGAGTACCTGACCCGCATTTCCAACCGCGCCAGCCGCTACATGTTCCATGTCGTGCAGGAATTGGAAAAGCGCAATATGCCTACCGAGCTGGCCCTCTTGCCCATTATCGAGTCCGCATTCAACCCGCAAGCCTATTCCAGCGCCGATGCCGCCGGCATGTGGCAGTTTGTGCCGGGTACAGGGCGCGATTACAACTTGAAGCAAAACATGTTCAAGGACGAGCGCCGCGGTGTGCTGGCCTCGACCGATGCCGCTCTGTCCTATCTGCAAAAGCTGTACACCATGTTTGGCGACTGGCCGCTGGCCCTGGCCGCCTATAACTGGGGTGAAGGCAATGTGCAAAAGGCAATCAAGCGCAACCAGGACATGGGCAAGCCGACCGATTTCGAGTCGCTGGCCGACCTGATGCCTGCCGAAACGCGCAATTACGTGCCCAAGCTGCAGGCGGTCAAGAACATCATCGCCAACCCGGCCCAGTACAATGTGTCGCTGCCGGTCATCGATAATGCGCCCTACTTCACGGCCATTCCCAAGCGTAATGATATTGACCTGGTCCTGGCAGCCCAGCTGGCCGAGTTGCCGCTGGACGAATTCAAGGCGCTCAATCCCCAGTTTAACCGTCCGGTCATTACCGGCAGCGAGAACACGAAGATTTTGCTGCCGCAAAAGAATGCCGAGAAATTCCAGCTGAACCTGGCGCAATGGGGCCGTAACCTGTCGACCTGGACCACCCACAAGATCACCGGGGCCCGCGAAACGATTGCCTCCCTGGCCAAGCGCTTCGATACCACGCCCGACGTGATCCGCCAGGCCAACAACATTCCGGCCAAGTCCGGGGTGCGCGCCGGCTCCACCATCCTGGTACCGAAGACGGCAGCAACCATGCACACCGACATTGCCGACCATGTTGTCGATACGGCCGTGCTGGCCCTGAAGGCGGAAAGCACGGGCCGGAACAGCCGCCGTGGCGCCAAGATGAGCAACGCCCAGCGCCTGAAGTCCAAGGTTGCGGAAATTCGCAGCCGGGTCACCAAGCGCCAGGTGAAGACCGCCGCCGCCTCACCGCGCAAGAAGCCGCGCAACGGTTAAACACTGCCCCGCAAGCCGGCACATGCCGGCTTTTTTTACCGCCAGGCGCCCGCCCGCCGCGCGCACGATTCGGAATTATCTATACAAGTACAGTGAAAGTACTGTATAGTCTCATTTGTGCGCTGCAATACGTTTCTCGCAAGGCGAGCCTCCGGCAGTACATTTGATTGAGCAGTACCTTTAGCAGCTTCGCAAGCCTGGGCTTATCCATCCGATAGCCTTCTAAAGCCCTCCCGCCTTTGGTGTCGCACCTGACACCGTCCCGGCGCAAAGCTTTTGTGCCGAAATTTCTTTCTACCTGAGTCATTTCGTTGTTTGGTTGGCGTTGCTATTTTGCGCTCTGAGTTTTGTGCTCGGGCGCTGATCTATACCGAAAGAAAAAATACATGAGTTTTGAAGCACTAGGCCTCCACGCGTCCATCGTCAAAGCAGTGACCGACGCAGGTTATACCAAGCCAACCCCGGTGCAGGAGCAAGCTGTTCCTGCCGCGATCGAAGGACGCGACCTGCTCGTGTCGTCGCAGACCGGTTCGGGCAAGACCGCCGCTTTCATGCTGCCGGCCCTGCACAAATTCGCCGTCGCCGAACAGTCGCCTGCGGCCAAGACCGCTGCCCAGGAAGCGCAATCGGCGCGCGCCCGCGGCGAGCGCCCACGTTTCAAGCCAGCCCAACCTAAAATGCTGGTCCTGACCCCCACCCGCGAACTGGCTTTGCAGGTGACCACCGCTACCGAAAAATACGGCACCCAGATCCGCCGTATCAAGGCTGTCTCGATCCTGGGCGGCATGCCTTATCCCAAGCAGATGCAACTGCTGTCGCGCAATCCTGAAATCCTCGTCGCCACCCCTGGCCGCCTGATCGATCACATGGAGTCGGGCAAGATCGATTTCTCCGAGCTGGAGATTTTGGTACTCGACGAAGCCGACCGCATGCTGGACATGGGCTTCATCGATGACATCGAAAAGATCATTGCCGCCACCCCGGCCAACCGCCAGACCATGCTGTTCTCGGCCACGCTGGACGGCATGGTGGGTAACATGGCGCGCCGCATCACGACCAATCCGATGACGATCCAGATCACCGGTTCGGCCAGCAAGCACGAGAACATCTCGCAGCGCGTGCACTTCGTCGACGACCTGTCGCACAAGAACCGCCTGCTCGACCATCTGCTCCGCGACGAAACGCTGGACCAGGCCGTGGTGTTCACCGCCACCAAGCGTGACGCCGACACCATCGCCGACCGCCTGAACATTGCCGGTTTCTCGGCCGCCGCGCTGCATGGAGACATGCACCAGGGCGCCCGCAACCGCACGCTCGACGGCCTGCGCCGCGGCCAGGTCAAGGTACTGGTGGCAACCGACGTGGCAGCACGCGGCATCGACGTACCGAACATCACCCACGTGTTCAACTACGACCTGCCGAAGTTCCCCGAGGACTATGTGCACCGCATCGGCCGCACCGGCCGTGCCGGCCGCAATGGTCTGGCCATTTCGCTGGTCAACCATGCAGAAGGCATGAACGTCAAACGCATCGAGCGCTTCACCAAGCAGCTCATTCCGGTCACCGCCATCGAAGGCTTCGAGCCAAAGAAGACGGCGTCGGCACCGCGTTCGGCAGCCCGTCCTGGCAGCTGGAAGCCGGGCGACAACCGCTCGGCAGCCAAGCCAGGCCAGCGCACCTTCAGCAAGCCAGGCGCACCGCGCAAGGAAGGCAGCACCGGCGGCGGCTACAAGGGTTCCAACCCGCGTTCGGCTGACGGCGCGCGCCGCTCGTACGGCGACCGCTAATCGCCAGCGCCGCGCGCGCTGATGATGCAATAGAAACGGCTGTTTCGGTTTTCCGAAGCAGCCGTTTTTTTGCGTGGGTCGCATGGATCGCCAAGACGCCTGTGACGGGTAGTCATCCTGAGGACTTCGCCGCGTCGGTCGATCCAAATGAAAACGCTTCTGTTTGCTCAGATTTTTCTTTCAGTCAGCTGTTACGGAAGGAAGCCGCTCTCCAATAGCGGCAGCCGCTGATGGGGCGGAGCCATTTCACATTGCACGAACGCCCCACTGTTCAAATTGATCCAATTCATTTCCAATCCACGCCGGCGAGATGTCGGCATGTTGCTTTTTTAGCATACCGGCGCCTATACTGCCGTATGAAAACACCACTCATCTTTGTAATCCTGTTCAATGTTGCCTCGTTCGCCGCCGTGGCAACGCCTGTCAATCCCCTGATCCCGGAACCAGGCCCCCACGCCGTTGGCCTGCGCATCGTCCAACAATATGACTACAGCCGCGTGCTGGAAGCGCAAAGCGATGTCTTCGGCAAGACGACACGCGCAGAGAGCGCCCGTCCGATCCAGACCCTCGTCTGGTATCCGGCAGCGCGCAACACGGCGGCGCCCATGCTGATCGCCGACTATCAGCAGGCTAGTCTGTTTGAGACCAACTTCAGCTTCTCCGCAACGGAAGTGGCCAAACAACGCGCCAGCTGGTTGGCCAGCCCGCGCAAGGCTCTGTTCAGTGCCTCAACGCTGGCGGTGCGTGACGCCACGCCGTCCGTCGGAAAGTTTCCGGTGGTGATTTACGCCCCTAGCTTTGCCAGCTCTGCGCATGAAAATCTGGACTTGGCCGAATACCTCGCCAGCCATGGCTACGTGGTTATCGCCAGTCGCAGCCTGGGCGCCCGCTCGGTCATGATGACCGACGACGTTGAGGGCGTGGAGGCGCAGGCGGCCGATATCGCGTTCCTCTCGAACTATGCCCACACCCTGCCGCAGGCTGATATCAGCAAGGTGGCGGCCGCGGGATTTAGTTGGGGCGGTATGGCCAACGTGTTCGCGGCTGCAAAATCGAGCCGCATCAAGGCGCTGGTCAGCTTGGATGGCTCAATCCGATTCCATCCAAAAATCTGGGGCGCGGCCAGCTATGTACGGGCAACGCGCACCAGCGTGCCGATGCTATTCATCGGTGCGCGCGCACCGACAGCGGAGGAGATGGAAACATCGGACAAGCTGGGCCCCAGCTACCTCAATACAATGAAATTCTCGGACGTTTACGTCACCACCATGCACCCCATGCGGCACACGAATTTCAATTCGCTGGGCATGCGTTTCGCGCAGGACGCCAGCTTCGGCGACTACCAGCGAGCCGACGTGGTACAGGCCTATCGCAGCAGCGTGCTCTATACACACCGCTTCCTGGACGCTTACCTGAAGGGCGACACGGCATCGCTGGCATTTCTCCAGCAGTCGCCCGTCAAGAACGGCATTGGCCCGCAAGTGATGTCGATGCGTTACTCGCCAGCCGCCCAGGAAGCGCCGAGCGAGCCGGCCTTCTTGCGCGCCTTTGCCAAGGCAGGCTTCAAGGACGCGCAATCGATTTATACGCACATGACGGCCAGCGCGCCGGACTTCAAGCTGCACCCCATCAGCCTCAACCTCCTGGGCTACCAGCTGCTGCGCGCGGACAACGCGCGCGGCGCCGTTGACCTGTTCAAACTGGCCACGTACATCGAGCCGACATATGGTGATGCGTTTGACAGCGAGGGCGAGGCCTACGAGGCAATGGGCGAGAAGACACTGGCGATTGCCGCCTACGAGAAAGCAGTCGCCGTGGACAAGGACCAGGCCAACGCCGCCAATCGTATCAAAGCCCTCCGCGCGGCGCGCTAAGGGTCACCCCACCACTACGACATCCCATTCGGCCACCACCTGAAAGTAGACATGCTTGACCCTGACAACGTAAAACGCTCATCCGAAGTCATCATTAGGCAAATGGGTGGCGAAGTCTTGGATCATTTACCGACCATAGGCACAGAAGAAATTTCGCTCCGCCCGTGCGCAGAGATTGCCGAACGCGCACTGATATTGCACGTGCTCGTAGCGCTATCGTTCGGTATGCCCCGCGAAATGGGCCGCGACTGGCTATCGAAGCATGGCTTGACTGCGCAGCTATCTCGAGAAGAGCGCACGACGCTTGAGGGGAAGGGCCCGGTCGATGAGGCCGATCGAAACTACTTGCGTTGGAACATCGAATATCTATACACGTCGTTATGGGCTGGGTCCCTGGTTGCTTCTCTCGATCCGGTTCAAGACATTCCAGACACTCTCGCGTCGACCCTGCCTGATCTGAAAACCTGCGAGTCACCGGACCGCTTTCTGACGCAATTTGCCTTAAGACCGCTGCCAGACCTGTACGCACAGCTGGACCTGTTTTACCGCGCCCACTGGTATGCCAAAAACTGCAGCTTGACCGGCAGGGATGTTGGTGATTTTCACCCTGGCGTCGTAGAGACGCGCCGCAAGATGCTGGAGTGGCTGATGAACAGCGAGTCTGACTGGGACAACGTAGAACTGAGTACCTGAACAAGGCGCAAGCCAGCAGGCGCGCGATGAGAGTCAGTAGGCACAGGTGCGAAAGCCGACAAACATGTCGTCGCGTTCGGGCAGGTAGAAATTGCGAAAACGCGCGCTGGCAAAGCGTGCCGGCGTGGCAAACGAAGCGCCGCGCAATACCTGGTGGCTCATGAACCAGGGCGCCGAATACTCGCGGTAGGGCCCCGCCTCGAAGCCCGGATAGGGCTCGAACGGCGACGCAGTCCACTCCCACAGCTGGCCCCAGCGAAACCCAGCCTGCCCCGACAGGGCCGCGTACTCCCATTCCGCCTCGGTCGGCAGGCGGCGCCCGATCCACGCGCAGTAAGCCTGCGCCTCGAACAGGTTCACGTGGCGCACCGGTTCGGCCGGTGCCAGCGTGGACAGCCTTCCCAGCCGCAGCGCGCGCCACTGCTGGCCATCGCGCTCCCAGTAGCGCGGCGACGAGCGCTCCTGCTGCATCAGCCACGCGCTGCCTGCCACGCTCCAGAACTGGCGGTTCTGGTAGCCGCCATCGGCCATGAATTCGGCGTACTGCGCATTGGTCACCAGGCCGGTGTCGACCTCAAACGGCGCCACATAGCACTGGTGGGCCTGGCGCTCGTTATCGAACGCGAAGCCGCCTTCCTGGGCGCCGAGCATGATGGTGCCGCCCGGGTAGCTGATGGCGGCGTTCGGCGTAGTAGAGGGCTCGTCGCGCGACAGTGCCGGCGGCACCGCCACGCCCAGCGTCTGCAGGGTGTAGAGCAGGGCCTCGCCGTGCATGTCTTCGTGCGCCAGCGCCAGCCGGTAGGGATACAGCGCTTCATCGGTGCCGGCCGCGCGCGAGAGCTTGTCGAGCACCCGGTCCAGCACTTCGTGGCAGTAGGTCTTGAGCGCGCCGCTGGCAGGCAGGTCGAGCGACCAGCGCATGCGGTGCGCTACCGTATTGGAATCGAACCAGTCGTCGCCGCGCGTGAGCATCGAGGTGCGCTCGGCCGCGGCCGGGTGGCTCGATGCCGCCTCGCGCAGGATGTACCACTCGGCGAACCAGGCAATGTGGCCCAGTTCCCACAGCGGCGGATTGATGGTGGCGATGTAAGGCAGGCGCGCGCTGACGTCATAGCCTGCGTTGGCCAGGCAATCGAACAGGCTCAGCGTATAATTTCTGGCCCCCTGCAGCGCTTCCATCAGTTGCTGGGGCCTGGCATGGCGCAGCGAAGGCGAGGTCGGTGTAGTCTTCGGGTTCATGTATGGATTGTAACGAGCTTTTGGGAGTGTCACAGTGCCAGCCAAGCACGTTCTGATCGTCAGCCCGGCCTCGGCGCGGGAAAACAATGGCAACTGGCACACGGCCAGCCGCTGGGCCCACTTTTTGCGCAGCCGCTACCAGGTGGCCATTGCCCCGGACTGCTGCGCCGGCCCCAATGCGCCCGATGTGCTCATCGCCCTGCATGCGCGCCGATCCGCCGGTGCGGTTGCCGCGTTCGCACGGGCCAGGCCCGGCCGCCCGTGCATCGTGGTGCTGACCGGGACCGACCTGTATCGCGACCTGGCCAGCTCGCCCGAGGCGCAGGCATCCCTCGAGCACGCCACCCATCTGGTGCTGCTGCAGCCGGACGGCGTGGCGCTGCTGCCCGAACGGGTGCGCGCCAGGGTGCGCGTGATCTACCAGTCGGCGCCGGCCATGCGTCCGGTCACGCACGGCCAGGCACGCCGCCACTTCGACATCTGCATGATCGGCCACCTGCGCTCGGAAAAGGATCCCTACACCTTCATGCGCGCGGCCACGCTGGTGACCGCCCCCCGGGTGCGCCTGCTCCACATTGGCGGCGCGCTGGAGTCGCCCCTCGGCCAGGCCGCCACTGCCACCGCCGCCACCACCACCGGCTATCAATGGCTGGGCCACCTGCCCCACTCGTTTGCCCGCCAGCGCCTGGCGCGCAGCCATGCCATGGCGATCTGCTCGCTCATGGAGGGCGGCGCCAACGTGATTATCGAAGCCGTCACCTGCGGCGTACCCGTGCTGGCGTCCGACATCAGCGGCAACCGCGGCATGCTGGGACATGACTATGCGGGCTACTTCCCGGTAGGCGACGCGGCCGCGCTGGCGCGCCTGATCGACCGCAGCGTGGCCGATCCTGCCTGGTATGGCCAGCTGCAGGCGCAGTGCGTGCGCCGCGCCCCCCTGTTTGCGCCCGAGCGGGAACGCGCCGCCCTGCTTGCCCTGCTGGACGAGGCCACGGCAGCAGGCGACGCGGCGGGCGCACTTGCGTCATAATCCCGGCACGCGCTTCATCTGCCGCACCAACCTTGAACGATTCTGAAGAATGGACGACCACATGCCCGACACTCCCATCAAACTGACTTCCTTTTCGCACGGCGGTGGCTGCGGCTGCAAGATCGCACCCGGCGTGCTGGCGGAAATCCTGAAGAATTCGGCCGGCTTCCCCGTGCCCAAAGAACTGATGGTGGGCATCGAGACCGCCGACGACGCGGCCGTCTACAAGCTCAATGACGAGCAGGCCCTGATCGCCACCACCGATTTCTTCATGCCGATTGTCGATGATGCCTATGACTTTGGCCGCATTGCCGCCACCAACGCCATTTCCGACGTCTACGCCATGGGCGGCACGCCCATCATGGCACTGGCCCTGGTGGGCATGCCGGTCAACAAGCTGCCTCTGGAAACGATTGGCCAGATCATCCGCGGCGGCGAAGCCATCTGCGCCGAAGCAGGCATTCCGATTGCCGGTGGCCACACCATCGATTCGGTGGAGCCGATCTACGGCCTGGTGGTGCTGGGCCTCGTGCATCCCTCCAAGGTCAAGCGCAATGCCGGCGCCCGCGCGGGCGACGTGCTGATACTGGGCAAGCCGCTCGGTGTGGGCGTGCTGTCGGCGGCGCTGAAAAAGAATGTGCTGGGCGAAGATGGCTACGCGGCCATGATTGCCAATACCACCAAGCTGAACAAGCCAGGCAAGGCGCTGGCCGAGATGGACGGCGTGCATGCACTGACCGACGTCACCGGCTTTGGCCTGGCGGGCCACCTGCTGGAGCTGGCCCGGGGCGCCAGACTGGGCGCGCACCTGGAGATGGCCGCCATTCCCCTGCTGCCGGGGGTGGAACAGCTGGCGCACGACGGCTACATTACCGGCGCCTCGGGCCGCAACTGGGACGCATACGGCAAGGATGTCACGCTGGCCGCCACCGTTACCCCGGCCCAGCAGGCGCTGCTGTCGGACCCGCAAACCTCGGGCGGACTGCTGGTGTCGTGCGATCCGGCCAGCGTCGATGAAGTACTGGCGTTGTTTGCGCGCGACGGCTTTGGCCAGGCAGCCGTCATCGGCACCATGCAGGCTGGCCAGGCGCGCGTCACGGTCGCCTGAGACCGTCACGCCCGGCGCAGGGCCGCCACCGCCAGGCTGCCTGGCGCGAACCGGCGCTGCCTAGCGCCGGCGCAAGTCGTTCTGGCGCTGGCTGCGCACCAGCGCCAGGCGCCGCTGCGCTTCCACCATGCGGGGCAGCACAAAGGCCAACCACGCGCCACCGGCCACCCCGGCCAGGCCCAACAACAGGGTTTCCACGAGCTGGATGTCCAAGATAGCTCCCTCCAAGTGATCACCATCAATGTCATATCACTGTGCCAGCGCGCCGCCCTCGTAATTTGATTATTCTCAATACCGCTTGCGAACACTGTTCAAAATGTTATCGTTATCTGCCCGGGCGCAGGCGTACACTGGTTTGCCCGGACGGTTCGTGAGTCCACTTTTCTAAAGGAGAATTGCAATGCCATACGTCGATGGGTTCGTGGTACCAATACCGAAGGAAAATATCGAAGCTTACCGCGCCATGAGCGAGCGCTGCGGCGCCATCTGGCGCGAGCATGGGGCGCTGGAGTTCAAGGAGTGCATCGCCGACGATGTCAAGCCGGGCAAGGTCACTTCCTTTCCCCAGAGCGTGATTCTGGAAGACAATGAAACGGTCGCGTTTTCCTGGATTACCTACAATTCGCGCGAGGAGCGCGACGCCATCAACGACAAGGTCATGAAGGACCCCCGCATGGCCGACATGATGAAGCCCGAGAGCATGCCCTTCGACGGCAAGCGCTTGATTTATGGCGGCTTCACCATGCTGGTCGACATGTAAAGCTTGACAGGCAGGCGATGGCGCCCGTACAGTAAGGCCATGACCCTGCCTTCCCATCCTGTTTTTTTCCTATCGCTAGCCGGCTTGCCGCCTGCAGCGCTACTAGCTGCGCGCGCTTAAGTTTTCGCCCCGCATGCCGCGGCCTTGCCCGGCACCCAGCTACACCAGGAAAAACCATGATGCACTCTCTTGTCACCACCCCTGTTCTGCACCTGCTGCTAAAGCTACCGATCGGTTGCCTGGCCTAGCGTTCCCGTGGCCGCCCGGCAGCCTGTCGCCACGCACCCCGCGCTACCGCGCTTCCCCACAGCAAAACAGGAGTTCATCATGATGCATCCGCACCCGGCAGCCAAATACCGCCCCTTCCCCGCCATCGACCTGCCTGAGCGCCGCTGGCCGTCCGCCACCATCACCACGCCGCCTGTGTGGATGAGTACCGACCTGCGCGATGGCAACCAGGCCCTGATCGAGCCGATGACGCTGGAAAAAAAGCTGCGCTTTTTCGACATGCTGGTAAAAATCGGCTTCAAGGAAATTGAAGTGGGCTTCCCCTCCGCCTCGCAGACGGAATTTGATTTTGTGCGCACCCTCATCGAAGGCAAGCGCATCCCCGACGACGTGACCATCATCGTGCTGACGCAATCGCGCGAGGAACTGATCCGGCGCACGGTAGAGGCCGCGGCCGGAGCGACCCGCGCCATCGTCCACCTGTACAACTCGGTGGCACCCGTCTTCCGGCGCGTGGTGTTCAACATGTCGCGCGACGAGATCACCGGCATCGCCGTGCGCGGCACTGAGCTGGTCAAGGAGCTGGTGGCCCAGCACCCGGGCACTGACTGGGGCTTTGAATACAGCCCGGAATCATTCTCGACCACCGAACTGGATTTCGCGCTGGCCATCAGCGATGCCGTCAGCGCCGCCTGGCAGCCAACTGCCGCGCGCAAGATGATCCTGAACCTGCCGTCCACCGTGGAATCGTCCACGCCCAACGTCTATGCCGACCAGATCGAATGGATGTCGCGCCACCTGGCGCGGCGCGACGCGATCGTCCTGTCGGTGCACCCGCATAATGACCGCGGCACGGCCGTGGCGGCGGCCGAACTGGCCATCATGGCCGGTGCCGACCGGGTCGAAGGCTGCCTGTTCGGCAATGGCGAACGGACCGGCAATGTGGACCTGGTCACCCTGGCCATGAACCTGTACACCCAGGGCGTGCACCCGGGCCTGGATTTTTCCGACATCGATGCGGTGCGCCAGCTGGCCGAGTCGTGCAATGAATTGCCGGTGCATCCGCGCCATCCGTACGCGGGTGAACTGGTGTTTACCGCCTTTTCCGGTTCGCACCAGGATGCCATCAAGAAGGGCTTTGCGCGCCAGCAGAAAGACGCGCTGTGGGAAGTGCCCTACCTGCCGATCGACCCGGCCGACCTGGGCCGCAATTACGACGCCGTCATCCGTGTCAACAGCCAGTCCGGCAAGGGCGGCATGGCTTACCTGCTGGAGCAAGGCTACGGCCTGTCCCTGCCGCGCCGCCTGCAGATTGAAATGTCACGCGCGGTGCAGGCCGTGGCCGATGGCAGCGGGCGCGAAATGGATGCTGCCGCCATCCACGCCATCTTCGCCCGCAATTACCTGGATCAGGCCACGCCCTGGGCTTACCGCGCCCACAAGATGGTGGAAGACAGCAGTGCCGGCCAGAGCGTGACCATCGATATCACGCTTGACCACGCGGGCGCGCCCCTCACCAGAAGTGGCGCCGGCAATGGGCCGATCGACGCCTTTGTCAGCGCCCTGGGCCAGGACATCACGGTCATGGATTACCACGAGCATGCCATTGGCGGAGGCGCCGATGCGCGTGCGGTGTGTTACGTGGAAGTGCGGGTCGCGGGCGGGCCGACCGTGTTTGGGGCGGGCATTGACAGCAATATCGTCACCGCCTCGTTCAAGGCCGTGCTGTCAGCCCTGAACCGCCATCACGCCGCCAGCATCATGGCAGCCTGACGCTGCTCAATGCAGGCCGGCGCTGCCGGCGCCGGCCATGCCCGATTCAATCCCTGCGACCAGGCCCGACAGGCGGCGCGGCATGGGCAAATCGACGTAGGCCTGGGCTATTTCAAAGGGGTCGACCATCAGGTTGCCCTTGGCGAATTTGCTGAACTTGCCGACCACGCAGCGGCCGAACAGGCGCGAGCCGGGCGTTTCGTTGACGAACCAGTAGCCGCCATATTGTTGGGCAAAATACTCGCCAATGAAATACATCATGCGCACCAGCAGCCATTTACGGTCTTCATCATCGGCAATGGCCATGTCCTGCAGCGCTTTTTCCACGTACGGCAGATATTGCCCTGCCTGTTTGAGTACTTCGGATGCCGGGTCGATCCCCAGCACATCAATGAAGTCCACCAGCACCGGCGCCAGCTCGGCATAGAAATGGTCGAACTTCTGTTGACGTTCGACAGGCGTTGCGGCTTGTTGGGATAACATGTTTGGCGGAAGTGGTAAGTGGGGAAAGAAAATTTAGCTGCTCCAGCTGCGCCAAGCTTACCCGAAGGTCCCCGCCCGGAGAAGAATACTTGATCCTGCAGGCTGCCAGTGAGGCTTGCAACCAACAAAGTGACATCTAAAAAACAAGAAACGTGTCGCACCTTACGTCTTTCGATGCACAGTCGAAAAAAAAGCTCGCCTAGGCGAGCTCTATTCCAATGTATTACCAATGCTTTAATCGTATCTCAAGCGCCCATGCTATCTGCGTGGTGCGCTGACGTGTAACTCGACCAACGTATCCGGAAGTACAAACCAGGACCGGCTGCCGCCATCTGCGCTCAACCATTACACATCGTCGGGCGCGGGACAGGATCCTTGGTAGCGGCGCCGTTCCAGAAGAACCACACCACAGAACGCAGTGTAGCACAGTTATTTGTGCGCCGCACAAATATTTCTATTTGCCGTCCTCAGGCGGCAAGGGAGGCGGCGGTTGCGTGGTCATCGGTTCCGGTTCATCGTGCTGCTCGTTGCGCCCCACCCGCTCGTATTCGGCAATCACCTGCGCGCCATAGAGCAGCAAGATGGCGCCGATCTCCAGGCTGAACATGACAACGATGGCCGTGGTCATGGACCCGTACACCACATTGACTTGCGACAGCGTGGAAAAATACCAGACCAGCACATGGCGCGCGATCTCCCACAACAGCGCGGCAGTCACCCCGCCAATGAGCGCGTGCGATACCGACAGGCGCCCCACCGGCATGACCAGGTAAATGGAACTGAGCACCAGGATTTCGCCGGTCAGCCCCAGCAGGTACAGCAGCACGCCGGAGACTCCGTCAAGCGACCATGCATAGCCCAGAAACAGCACGCTCTCCTCGCCCATGACCTGCAGCGTGCCGGCCACCAGCGTCACGATCATGATGCCCAGCCCCAGGCCGACAATGTAGCAGTACGGCAGGATGGCCGAGATGAGGAAGCGCCGGCGCCGGATCGCGACGCGGTGATAGAAAATCACGGACATCGCGTTTTCCAGCGCGGTAAAGGCGACGGAACTGAAGAACAGCATCACCAGAAACAGTACCCAGGTGACCAGCTCGCGGTCAGCCAGAAAGTTCGACAGCTCGCCCACCACCGCGCGCGACTGGCTCGGCACCAGCCACTCCAGGTAGCGCGCCAGCGTATCGAGCAGCTCGGCCTGGGGGATGAAGTGTGACAGCGCCACCACCACCAGCATCAGGAACGGCACGATCGACAGCAGCGCGTAATAGGCCACGGCGCCGGCCAGCAGCAAGCCCTGGTTGGCCTTGAAGCCGCGCAGGGTCTGCCACAGGAAAGCCAGTGGATGCTTGAGGATGTATTTGTTGGCCCGCCGGTTCAGGACCAGCAGCTCGGGTCCGAAGCGGCTTTTCATCGTGCCAGCCTCACACCGGTAAATTGCCAGCGCGTGGCGGCAGGGAAGAAATTGCGGTAGCTGCGCCGTGCATGGCCCTCGGGCGTGGCCAGCGAGGCGCCGCGCAGCACGTACTGATTGAGCATGAACTTTCCATTGTATTCACCCAAAGCGCCCGGCGCGCTGGCGTAGCCAGGATACGGGGCATAACTGCTGCTGGTCCACTGCCAGCACGGTCCGGACAGGTCGTCGAGGCCGGGCGAAGCGGCGCCGGCTTCCCATTCGCCTTCGGTCGGCAGGCGCGCGCCCATCCACGCCGCGCAGGCTGCCGCCTCGTACAGCGACAGGTGGCAGGCCGGCTGCGCCAGATCGAGGGATTGCTCGCCGCGCAGGGAAAACTTGCGCCAGCCATCGTTGTCGTCATACCGCCAGTACAGCGGATGGGAAAGCCGCTCGCGGCACACCACATCCCAGCCCTCGGCCAGCCACAGGGCCGGATTGCGGTAGCCGCCATCGTCCATGAAGGCGAGGAAGTCGCCATTGGACACCAGGCGCGTGGCCAGCTGGTAGGGCGCCAGGTACTGGCGGTGGCGCGGCAACTCATTGTCAAAGCAAAAGCCATCGCCTTCGTGACCAATCTCGACCAGGCCGCCGTCAAAGCTGCACCACTCCATGGCACCGGGACGCGCTGCCGCCTGCGGCGCCGCGCTGTCATATGCGGGCAGCAGGGGATTGGCCGACAGCAGGTGCAGCACGTCGGTGAGCATCAGTTCCTGGTGCTGCTGCTCGTGCTGCAGTCCCAGCGAGGCCAGTTGCACCAGGGCCGCGTCGCTGTCGCCCTGCACGTTCAGCAAGGTCAGCATGCGCTGATCAACATCGGCGCGGTAGGCGCGCACCTCGGCCATGGAAGGCCGCGTCAGCAAGCCCCGCGCTGCGCGCGGATGGCGCTCGCCCACGCCGTTGTAGTAGGAATTGAACAGCATGCGAAACGCCGGATGAAACGGGCGGAACCCCGCCTCATGGCGCTCGAGCACAAACGTTTCGAAGAACCAGGTGGTGTGGGCCAGGTGCCACTTGACGGGACTGGCGTCAGCCATGGACTGCGCCGCGCAATCTTCGTCGGACAGGGGCGCTGCCAGCGCCAGGGAGCGCGCCCTCACCTGCCGGTAGTGTGCCTCGATCATGGCCGCAATGCCCTGGCGTAGATGATGGCGAACCACTGGCGTGGATCGGTCCATACGGTGGCAACGGAAAAGCCGCTTTGCTCGAGCAGGCCGGCAAACACCGGCACGGTGTACTTGTAGCTGTTTTCGGTATGAATGGATTCGCCCGCGGCGAAGCTGCGCTCGCCACCCTGCCACGCTACCTGCAGCGCCTCGCGCGCTTCCAGGTGCATTTCCACGCGCCCCTCCTGGGCATTGTAGAAGCCCTGGTGGCGCCACTGGCGCACATTGAAGTTGGCGCCGATCAGGCGGTTCAGGTGGCGCAGCAGGTTCAGGTTGAAGGCGGCAGTCACACCGAGCTCATCATCGTAGGCGCTGTCGAGGACGGCGCTGTCCTTGGCCAGGTCGATGCCGATCAGGATGGCGCCGTCGTCATCGCACTGGGCGCGCATGCGGCGCAGCAGGCCCACTGCCTGTGCGGGCGTGAAGTTGCCGATCGAGGAGCCCGGATAGAAAAACAGGCGCCGCGCGCTCGGCACCTGCTCCGGCAGCACCAGCTGTTCGGAAAAGTCCATGGCCAGCGCCGTCATGTCGATGCCGGGAAACTTCTGGCGCAGCGGGGCGATCGACGCCTGCAGGAAGTCGCTGGAGATATCGATCGCCACGTACCGGGCCGGATGCAGCAGGGGAAACAGGGCGGCGGCCTTGGCGCAGTTGCCGGCACCAAGATCAATCAGGGTGCAGTCAGGGCCCATGGCCTTGGTCATCTCGGCCCCGTGGCGCGCGACGATACTGGCCTCGGTGCGGGTGGGATAATATTCCGGCAGTTCGCAGATGGCCTCGAACAGCCTGGAGCCGAGGCTGTCATAGAAATATTTGGGCGACACCCAGGCCCGCGGCGCGCGCAGCCCGGCGCTGATCTCGGCAAGCGTATCTGCGGGAGCGGTCATGGTCGGCTGCATTGTAATACCTGAAAGGTTGAGGGGTGGGCGCGGCGTTTGCAAGGATTTTGGTATCATAGCTGATTATGTTTTATTCAACGGCACAGCACGAGATGCGTGCTCCCGCGCCCCGGCGCCAGCCATCCACTTCGACAGGATCATATGACTTCGTTTTCCACCATCCGCCGCACCTCCCTCAAGCATGTGCTGACCTGCGCTGCCGCTGCCGCCATGCTGGTCACCTCTGGCGGCGCACTGGCCCAGGCCACCCCGGGCGTGCTGCGCGTGTCCGCCATCCCGGATGAAGCGCCCACCGAACTGCAGCGCAAGTTCCAGCCGCTGGGCGACTACCTGGCCAAGGCTACCGGCATGAAGGTGCAGTTTACGCCGGTGACCGATTACGCGGCCGCGGTCGAAGGCCTGGTCAGCAACAAGCTGGACATGGTCTGGTTTGGCGGCTTCACCTTCGTGCAGGCCAAGGTACGCAGCAAGGGCCAGGTCGTGCCACTGGTGCAGCGCCTGGAAGACGAAAAATTCCGCTCGGTGTTCATCACCACCGACGACGATATCAAGACCCTGGCCGACCTCAAGGGCAAGACCATGGCCTTCGGCTCGGAGTCGTCCACCTCCGGCCACCTGATGCCGCGCTCCTATATGCTGGCCGCCAAGATCAATCCGGACACGGACCTGCGCCGCATTGCCTACTCCGGCGCGCATGACGCCACCGTGGCCGCTGTTGCCGGCGGCAAGGTCGACGCGGGGGCGCTCAACATCTCCATCTGGGACAAGCTGGTGGCCGAGAAAAAAGTGGACCCGGCCGCCGTGCGCGTGTTCTACACCACGCCCGGCTACTACGATTACAACTGGACCGTGCGCGCCGACATGAACCCTGCCCTGCGCAAGAAGATTACCGACGCCTTCCTGGCGCTCGACAAGTCGACCCCGCACGGCAAGACCATCCTGGAGCTGCAAAAGGCCACCAAGTTCGTGCCCACCAAGGCGGAGAACTACGACGCCATCGAAACGGCAGCGCGCAGCGCCGGCCTGCTCAAGTAAGCGTCGGCGCGCCATGAGCTACCGGCTCGAGCAGATCACGGTGCGCCACCTGTCCGCAGGCGGCGCGCTGGCCCTGCACGCGCTCGACCTGGCCATCGCCCCGGGCGAACAGCTCGCCATCATCGGGCCATCGGGCGCGGGCAAGACCACGCTGCTGTCGACCCTGGCCTGCGCCCACCGCCCGGCCAGCGGCCGCCTGGCGGTGCTCGGTCAGCAGCCGTGGGAGTTGTCGGAACGCGCGCGCCACGCCCTGCGCAGCCGCCTGTTCCTGGCGCCGCAGGCGCCGCCCCTGCCGCCGCGCCAGCGCGTGGTCAACGCCGTCCTGGCAGCACGCCTGCCGCACTGGACGCTGTGGCAGGCCATGTGCTCACTGGTGCGCCCGCGCGAGCCCGATGCCGCCCATGACGCCTTGCAGCGCTTTGGCCTGGGCGACAAGCTCTATGCGCGCGTGGACCGGCTCTCGGGGGGCGAGCGTCAGCGCTGCGGCCTGGCGCGCGTGGTGCTGTCCTCGGCCGAGGTCTTCCTGGTCGACGAGCCGCTGTCAGCGCTCGACCCGGCCCTCGCGCGCATCACCCTGGCCGCCTTGCAGCAAGAAGCGGCGCGGCGCGGCGCCACCCTGGTGTGCAGCCTGCACCAGGTGGAGGCGGCGCGTGCCAGCTTTCCCCGCCTGGTCGGCCTGCGCGACGGGCGCATCGTGTTTGACGCCCCGCGCGAGCAGGTGACGGACGCCATGGTGGCCGCCCTGTACCACAATGACACCGCAAGCGAGCCACTGCCTCTGCAGCACGAAACGCCCGAGCGGCTGGCCGTCGGTGCCTGCTTCTAGCGTGGCTGGCACCTTGCATCCCGATCCCGCCTGGCGCGGGCGGCTCGTCACCGCACTGGTGTGCCTGCTGCTGCTGTGGCCCATGCTGGTCTATGCCGAATTCAAACCCTGGCTCCTGTTCGACCTGCGCAGCCTGCGCGCCAGTGCCGGCTTCCTGTCCGGCTTTCTGACGCCGTCGGTCGACCCGCAGTTTCTGCGCCTGATCGTGCACGACACCTGGCAGACGGTGGCCATCGCCACCGCCGGCCTGACCCTGGCCCTGCTGGGCGCCATCCCGGCCACCCTGGTCGCCACCGAGCTGCTGTCAATTTCGCGCCTGGGCACGGGCCGCGTGCGCCCGCTGGCGGCGCTGGTGCGCCAGCTGGTGCGCTGGGTCATGGTGCTGCTGCGCAGCGTGCCGGAACTGGTGTGGGCGCTGCTGCTGGTGCGCGTGGTGGGGCTGGGACCGACTGCGGGCGTGCTGGCCATCGCGATTGCCTACAGCGGCATGCTGGGCAAGGTGTATGCCGAAATCCTGGAGTCGTCCGACAATCACGCCAGCGACATCCTGCTCACCAATGGCAGCTCTCGCCTTTCCTCGCTGCTGTATGGCGCCCTGCCCGGCGCCAGCTCGGAACTGGTGTCCTACACCGTGTATCGCTGGGAGTGCGCCATCCGCGGTTCGGCGGTGATGGGCTTCGTGGGCGCCGGTGGGCTGGGCCAGCGCATGGACGAGTCGCTCAAGGCCATGAACGGCAGCGAAGTGGCCACCATGCTGATCGTGTTCGTGCTGCTGGTGGCAGGCGCCGACCGGGTCTCGCGCCTGCTGCGCCGGAGCCTGTCGTGAGCGCGCGCCCCATGCCGGCCCCGCCGCAGCGCGACTGGCAGCTGCGCGCCCTCCTGATCGCGCTCGTGATCCTGATTGCGGCCAGCTTCATCTCGCTTGATCTGCAATGGGCGGCGCTGTTCGGTCCCGATGCGGCAGCGACCACGCGCGAATTCCTGCAAGGCTTTGCCCCGCCCGAGCTCGATCCGGCATTCCTGCGCAAGTGCGGCGTGGCGGCGCTCGAAACGCTGGCCATGTCGGCACTGGGCACACTGCTGGCGGTGGCCGGCGCCATGGCGCTGGCGCTGCCCGCGTCCGGGCGCTTCGGGCGCGCGGCGCGCAACAGTACCCGCGCCCTGCTCAACGTGCTGCGCTCGATACCGGAACTGGTGTGGGCGTCGCTGCTGCTGGTGGCAGCGGGACTCGGCCCGCTGGGCGGCACCCTGGCGCTGGCATTGCATACGAACGGCGTGCTGGGACGCCTGTTTGCCGATGCCCTGGAAAATACGCCAACAGAGCCGGAACAGGCGCTGCGCACCAACGGCAGCAGCGCCATGGCTGCCTTCCTGTATGCCACCTTGCCGCAGACCCTGCCCCAGATGCTGTCGTATACCCTGTACCGCTGGGAGAACAATATCCGCGCGGCCGCCATCCTGGGCGTGGTGGGCGCCGGCGGCGTGGGCCAGCTCCTGAAGTACCACCTGTCGCTGTTCCAGATGCCAAGTGCCGCCACCGTCATCATCATCATGCTGCTGATGGTGGCGCTGGTCGATGCTGCCAGCTACCTGCTGCGTCGCGCCCTGACCCGATAAAGGACCTTCATGCTGCAGCTGCGCGACCTGACCAAGACCTATGCCGGACGCACCGTCCTCGATTCACTCACCCACCAGTTCGCACCATGCGAATTCGTGGCCATCATGGGCGAGTCGGGCGTAGGCAAGTCGACGCTTTTGAACCTGATTGCGGGGCTCGACGCGCCCGACAGCGGCGACATCCTGGTCGATGGCGTGCAGATGGCGTCCCTGTCCGATGACGCCGCCACTGCCCTGCGCCGCACCCGCATGGGATTCATCTTCCAGGCCTTCCATGTGCTGCCGCATTTGACGCTGGCGCAGAATGTGGCCTTGCCGCTGCTGCTCAATGGCCAGGGCCAGGAACGCGCGCAGGCCATGCTGAGTGCAGTAGGACTGGGAGGGCGCGGCAATGATTTTCCGCGCCAGTTGTCGGGGGGCGAAATGCAGCGCGTGGCCATTGCCCGCGCCCTGGTGCACCGCCCGGCCCTGGTGCTGGCCGATGAACCGACCGGCAACCTCGATCCGGAGACCGCCGACAGCGTGCTGGCCCTGCTGCGCGCCGAAATCAAGGCATCCGGCGCCAGTGCCATCATGGTCACACATTCCCACGCGGCCGCCGCGCAGGCCGATAAAACGCTGGTATTGACCCGTTCCGGGCTTAATTTAGTGCCAAATACGCACAAAATCACGTGACGCGTTCTTTTTTATATCAACTTTGCTGCGAATATATTCTTATCGTAGTATCATCACTATAACCCGTACAGCATGAAAAATAGCAAAATGTCACAACGGGACAGTAAAACGGACAAGCAGCCCAACAGGAAAGTTACCTTCCAGAGGAGAGTACGATGAACGTACGACAGAAGAAATTAGAAATGATCGAGGCGATGAACCGCGCCCGCGCCCTCGAGCCCTCGAGCTTTGTGCCTAACAAGCTGCTCGATACCTTGATTGAAAAAATGAAGCTCAAGAACGACGCCGAGCTGTGCCGCGTACTGGAAGTGCAGCCGCCGATCATCAGCAAGATCCGTCACCGCAAGCTCGCCGTCGGCGCCACCATCTTGCTGCGCATGCACGAAAAATCGGAAATGTCGATCCGCGACCTCAAGGAACTGTCGAACGCCTCGATGCACTAAGCACCGCTGCTTCCGCATTGCTGCCTGGCGCCGGCAGCCGGCCGTGATCTCCGGGCCGGCGGCGCCCCGACGCACTGCCATGAACATGGTCACGCACCCCGAGCCCGTGCGCGTACCAGCTCATCCTTACCATGCCGGCAGATCTGCCCGGCCAGTTGCACCACCGTCTTCCCATCGCTCCACCGTGCATGGCTGGGACCACGGAGCAGACCTTCCATCCACCTCCACGCACGCCACCGCCCCTGCCATTACTGGCTTTTCGGCCGCCCTGTCTTGAGCTGCGGCAAACTGCCCAGTACGCGCTGCAGCGTTGCCATGTCCAGCTGGCTGATCAGGGCCACGCCAATGCGCAGCAGCTCGCTTTTCTTGATGTCGAAACCGGCCTTGAGGCAGGCTTTCTTGACCTGACCGAGCACCGCGTATTCCTGCTCCGGCATGGTGAAGCTGTCGCGCACCAGCTTGGCCTTGCGCGTGCGCTCGCCGCCACCTGCATCGTGCTCCACGGGCGCCGCTTGCGCCGCGCGCCCCGGAGCCTTGGCCGTGACCTCCACTTTCACGAGCTTTTTCGGGGCCGGCCCCGCGCTGCTGCCGGGCGCGCCGCTCTTGCCGCCGGCCGACGCCTTGGGCGTCTTGGCGGCGGACTTCCTGGCCGCAGGCGCTTTGGCGGCGGCGATGGCCCCCGCGCCGGCACTGCCTTTGGCACTCGCGGCCGCACTGCGCGTAGCACTGCCCGTCGCACTACCCGGCGCACTACCCTTGACCGCGCGCGCTGCAGTCTTTGCTGCCGTCTTTGCTGGGGTCTTTGCTGCTGTCTTCGCGACAGCCTTCGCCGCCGGCTTGGCTACGGCCTTGGCTGCCGGCTTGGCTGCGGCCTTGGCCGCTGATTTGGCTGGCGCCTTGACGGGGGCCGTGGCCGCCGTTTTGGCCGGCCGGGCAGCCGCACCGGCGCCGGATGCCGCCTGCGATGTGCTGGCGCCGCGCTTGCGCGGCGCTGCCGGCTTGAGGGCGGCCACGGCGTGGCCATTGGTTTTTGCGGTGCTGGATTTGGCCATGTGCGACTCCGTCGGCTGTTAGGTTGACTCAAATTGATTAAAACAATATATACGATTTAGCTGATGAAGTGAAGCCGTGCCGTTCCCGGCCGATGCTCAATTGTTGATGTGCATCACAGAAAACGGCCTCAGTTTGCCGGGCGGCGGCCCTGGCCCGCCCCCGGCAGCGGGCATCTGGGCTTGCTGCATGATGGCAGGCAGCATTGGCCTGGCTGCATGGGCCAGGCTGCGCCGCAGACCCACCAGCGAGTGTCCAAGGCGCGGGTCGGCCTGGGCGGCGGCGTAGGCCTCGAGCTGGGCCAGCCGCGCCTGCGCCATGGCAGTGTCGCCGCTCAGGCACTCGCATTCGGCCAGCGCCAGGTGCAGCGCAAAGGTAGTGGCACCCCGGGTCGTCCAGGATGCCGGGGGCGTAAGGGCCACCGCCACCCGGTAATAGTCACGCGCCGCCTCGAACGCCAGCAGCTCGCGGGCGCGCTTGCCGGCCGCGCTGTTGATGCGCACCAGACTGCGCGCCTCGCTTTCGTCCATCGCACCTTGCCCCCGGTTGAGCAGACCGGCGGCGGCAAAGATGGCATCGCCCCGCGCCCCGTGGGCCAGCACCCGGCCTATGTGCAGGCAGCGCTGCGCCTGGCCGCGTCCCACCAGTGTGGCGGCAGCTTCGCGTATGCGGTCGTGGAGAAAGCCATAGTGATCCGGTGCGCGGCGCAGCATCCCCAGGCGCGCGGCCGGCCACAGCGATTCATCCACTTCTTCCTCGCTCATCCCCGCCACGCGCGCCAGCGTGGCCACGCTTGCTTCCTGGCCCAGGCAGGCGAGCTGCTTGAGCAGTTCGAGGCTGTTGTAAGGCAGCTGCTGCAGGCGCGTACGCAGCAGCTCGGCCAGCGATGCCGCCCCCTGGTAGGCGGCGATGGCGGGCCCGTCCCACTGCCAGCCGTGGCCGGGACCGGCGTGGCGCAGCAGGCCGCACTCGGCAAAGCGGGTCAGCAGCTGCAGCATGAACATGGGGTTGCCACCACTGCGGGCATGGACCAGATCGGCCAGGGGCGCGCACACTGTGGCGCTGCAATCGAGGACGCGGGTCACCAGTTCGCCACTTTCGGCGCGCGACAGGGGCGCCAGGGCGATGCGCTGGGCGCGTACCTGGCGCTCCTGCAGCAGCTGGGCGGCGCGCATCACGACCGGTGCACGGGCCAGGCCGCGCAGGGCGCCGGCCACCATCACGTGCGGCAGCGGCGGGCCGTCCAGCAGCGCGATCAGCAGGGGCAGGCTGGCCGGGTCGGCCCATTGCAGGTCGTCAAAGCACAGCAGCAGAGGGACGCCGGGAGCGACGCATTGGCCGAGCAGGCGCCGGAAGGCCGCAGGCAGGCACGCCTGGGCCTGCGCCTCGCTCAGCGGCGCCCGGCCGCGCCGGCCAAGGCCCGGCAGGACGTGGGCCAGCAGGCCCGCGTCCGCGCCCAGTGCTGCGCGCCAGCCGGGCCGCACCACCATGTCCTGGCGCAGGGCGCCATAGGGGACATCGCGCAGGTGCTGCTCGAACTTGACGTGCATGACCTCGGCCCCGGCGCTGCGGGCCTGGCGGGCAAAGGCGGCCAGCAGGGACGACTTGCCGCTGCCGCCGGCGCCGGTCACCAGCACCGGTTCGGCCGCCAGGCCGGCCGCTGCCCGGCGCAGGGTGCGCCCCAGCAGTGCCAGTTCGTCGGCGCGGCCGACAAAGGCAGTCCCTGCACCGGCACCGGGCGCACGGTCGCTGCGGCCCAGGGGGAAGCGCGCGGCCGGCGCATCGGTGCGCACCAGACTCAGACAACGGGCCAGGTCGGCCGCCAGCCCGGCCGCGCTCTGGTAGCGCTGCTCGGGCGCCTTGGCCAGCAGCTTCATGACCACCCCGGCGCAGCAGGCATCGATGCCGGACGCCAGTGGCCGCGGTGCGCGCGCCACATGGCAGTAAATCCATTGCATGGCATCGGCGGCGGCAAACGGCAGTTCGCCGCACAGCAGCTGGTACAGCACCACCCCGAGCGCGTACAGGTCGGTGCGGGCGTCGATCCGGTGGCTCACGCGCCCGGTCTGCTCGGGCGCCATGTAAGCCAGGCTGGCGCTGGGGCAGCGCTCCGGCCCGCGCACCAGGGGGCTCACGCGCACGGCGCTGCCGAAACCGGTGAGCAGCACGCCGCCGCTGGCGGGATCGCGCAGGATGTGTTCGGGACGCAGATCCTTGTGCACCAGGTCGCGCTCGTGCAGCTGTGCGAGCGCGCGTGTGATGGCCAGGGCCAGGGGCAGGAAATCGCGCGCCGTCATGGCCGCGCCGGGGGCAATCTGCAAGGGAGAGGCGCCGCTGTCGGCCAGCACCAGCACATGGCCGCAATCGCTGTCGGCAAGGGCCAGTGGCATGGCGGCAAAGCCGGGATCGAGCTGGCCGCGCAAGGCATATTCGCGCTCGATGCGTTCGCGGCTGTCGCGGCAGCCATGTTGCGCGCCCAGCAGCAGCACCGGCATGCCATCGGCAAGGCGGCGCGCGCGCAGCAGCACGAACTGGCCGTCTGCCCGCAATCGCTGCGTGACGGCGTAACCGTTCAAGGCCTCGATCAAGGTCTCCCCTCGTATTGGACTGCTTGTTGGCTGAACCAGGCTTGCTGATTATGCCACTGCGATTGCCAAAAAGGGAAGCGATTGCTGGGCTTACCTGCAAGAACAGAGAGGGTCAGGCACTCTTGCGCAGCGCGAACTCCACGCCGGCCTGCTGCCACCACTCCTGTTCCTTGCCGATCCAGTACGACAGGGTCGGGTGGCTGGCCAGCCACTCGCGCGTCACTTCCAGCTCGATACGCTGCTTCATGCGCAGCTTTAGCTCATTGCCGCCATCCATGCGCGCATGCATGAGCAGCACCGCCATGCGCAGCGCCAGCACTGCCTTGGCCACGTCCGGATCGCGCAGGGCATCGGCCACCTTGCGCAGGTTGCCCTTGTGCGCCAGCGCCAGGGTGGCCATCAGCTTTTGCTCGCGGGTGGTGAAACCGGGCAGGTCGGCGTGTTCGATCATGTATGCGCTGTGCTTGTGGTAGCCCGTGTGCGAGAGCACCATCCCGATTTCATGCAGCATGGCGCTCCAGCGCAACGCGCGCACATGGTCGTCGGCCCCCGGTTTGAGCTGCACGTACAGGGCCGCGGCCTGCTGCGCCACGCGGGCGGCGCGCGCCTCGTCCACCTGGAAGCGGCGCGCCAGGGCCGCAACCGACTGCTCGCGCCGGTCGCGCTGCATGGAACGCAGGTACAGGTCCCACATCACACCCATGCGCAGCCCGGCCTCGACCGGCTGCACGGCGTCAATGTCCAGTTCGCGCACGAGGGCAATGAGAATGGCCAGGCCGCCGATGATGGTGGCGGCGCGATCCGGGCGCAGGCCCGGCATGTCGATGTGGCTGATGTGGCCACGCGCGACAAAGGCATCCTTGAGCGCTTCCAGGCCCGCCAGGCTGATGCGTCCGTCACCGAGGCTGTTCCTGGCAATGACTTCGCCGATGGTGCGGGCCGTGCCCGAGGAACCATAGGCCAGCTGCCAGTTGGCCCGCGAATACGGCGGGGCGCCGTCCTCGAACGTGCTGCGGGCCGAGACGATGGCCGCATCAAAGGCCGCCTCGTCGATGTGGCCACCCGGGAAAAACGCCAGGCTCTGCCTGACGGTGCCGATCGAGAACGATTCCACCAGCAGGATATCGCTGCCCTGCCCCAGGATCAGTTCGGTCGAGCCCCCGCCAATATCGATGACCAGCCGCTTTTCGTCCGGCACGGCCAGCGCGTTGGCCACGCCCATGTAGATCAGGCGCCCTTCTTCTTCGCCCGAAATGATTTCGATCGGATGGCCGATCGCCTGTTCCGCCACCGGCAAAAAGGCGGCCCCATTGCTGGCCACCCGCATGGCCGAGGTGGCCACCACGCGCACGGCGTCAAGTTCATAGCCGGCCAGCACCTCGCGAAAGCTGGCCAGGCAAGCCAGGGCGGCCTGCATGGCCGCGCCACTCAGCGTCCCCTGCGCGTCGAGCCCGGCGGCCAGGCGGATCGGTTCGCGCATGCTCTTGATGACGCGGATACCCTCGCCATCGTGCTTGCCGATGTGAAGGCGAAAACTGTTGGAACCCAGGTCGACGGCGGCGTACATATTTCCTCTTTGAATGTGACGCTTACGCGGGCTGCGGTTCTGCCGCTTCCATCACGCAATTGCGGCCAGCCTGCTTGGCCTGGGCCAGGGCCTCTTCGGCGCGCTTGAACAGGCTCACGGTATTGTCGTCGGCGCGGATCAGGGTGACGCCGAAACTGGCGGTCAGGCTGATCATGGCGCGCTCGGTCTTGATGGCGCCGCCGGCAATGGCGGCGCGCATGCGTTCGGCCACCAGCAGCGCTTCCGGGGCTCCGGTGCGCGGCAGCAACAGCGCAAATTCCGCGCCCACCAGGCGTCCGAGCTGGTCGCTGTCGCGCAGCTGGCGCTTGCATACTTCCACCACTTCGCTGAGCACGGCATCGCCGGCCGGATGCCCATAGCTGTCATTGACCCGCTTGAAGCCGTCCAGGTCGATCAGCACCAGCGCGGTGGGCAGGCCGGGGCGGCGCGCCAGTGCCATCCACGGTGCCAGCTTGTCGAAAAACCCGCGCCGGTTCGGCACATCGGTCAGGGGATCGACCATTTCCAGACGCGCCAGTTCCTGCTGCAGCTGCTCGCGCGAGAGCAGCAGGAAGCCGAAGCCGCCCAGGATCATGAGCATGAAGAAGGCGGCCGAGGACAGTGAACCGAGCATGTCGCTCGTCAGCCAGCCCCAGCCAACGGGCGTGGTCAGCACCATCACCCCGCGCGCCGCCACCACCAGGGCCAGCAAGGTGGTGGCCAGCACCAGGAAGCGGCGCAGCATGGAGCCGTCACGCCAGCCGGTGGCCATGGCAGCGGCCAGCGACAGGTAGCACAGGCCCAGGATGAGCGAGGCGGCCACCTTGCGCAAGCCCAGTTCATCGATGTAGTAGGACGCAAAAAACAGCACAATGCCCAGCGCCAGCAGCGGATAGGTGGTGCGGCGCCAGCGCAGGCGGCCGGCCCCTTCCCACAGGGCGCCCCCTTCCAGCGCCACGCCGGCAAACAGGACCGCGTAGCCGACCGGGAGCGATACCGGGTCCGGCAGCAGGCCGTTGCCGCGAAAGTACAGCAGCAGCCAGGCCGCGGCCTGGCATTGCTTGGCAATGCTCCAGATCGACAGCGAGGTCGAGCGCGGACTTTCAAACTGGTAGAAAAACAGCGCCGCGCACAGGGTCACATTGCCCAGCGCAAGCGCAAACACCATGGTGGTGATATCCATGGCCGGTCAGACTTCGTGCTCGACGTTGTCGCTGCCATCGCCAATCTTGCTGGCCCAGGCACGGCGGAAAAAGTCCCGTTCCAGCTCGCCCGGCGCTTCGCTCCAGAACACGATCAGGGTGCCCTTATGGTCGTGCAGCTGGGTGAATTTCTCGATGAACCCGTCGTGCATGCCGTGGGCGTCGGCCAGTGCCACCACGTAACCGTAGACCCGGGTCAGGCGCTCGATCCGGTCCGGCTCGGTCTGGCTGTTGGTCGCGGTGATCGTCGGGTGGTCTAAAAACATGGGTTTCTCCAGGTGGTCGCAGTGAGCTTATCAGAAAGGAGCGTGGCCCACCAAGCGCCGGCCACGCGCGCGCGAAGGGCGCGGCGCCACGCTATACTCGGGGCATGACCGCCTGCCCGCCCCCGCCTCCGCTGGTGCGCACCACGCACGATCGCCGCACGCTCGAGTTTTCGCCCGGCGAAGTGCAAAGCGAAATGTGCCTGGCCGCCCCCGACGCCCTGGTGCTGGCCTACACCCGCGCCATGATGTGCTTTACCCTGTTCGTGCCACATCCGCGCCACATCGTGATGGTGGGCCTGGGCGGCGGCTCCCTGCTCAAGTTTTGCCACCGCCATTTTCCCGGCGCCCGTATCACGGTGATCGAGCTGCGCGCCGATGTGATTGCCCTGCGCGCGCAATTTGCCATCCCCCCCGATGACGCCCGCCTCTCGGTCCTGCAGGGCGATGCCGCCCTGCTTCTGCCGGCGCTCGCGGAACGGGCCGACGTCATCATGGTGGACGGCTTCGGGCGCGAAGGCATGCCGGCGCAGCTGGCCAGCGCCCGCTTCTACGGCCACTGCCGGCGCCAGCTCCATGAGGGCGGCATCCTGGTGGCCAATATCCTGAGCTACGACCCACGCCGCACTGCCGCCATGGCCCGCCTTGGCCTGATCTTCAACGACCATGTATGTCGCCTGACTGGCGTGGCCGGCAACAATCACGTCGTGTTCGCCGTCAAGGCCGCCAGCGGCGCGGCAGGCGAACTGCTGCCGGCCGTACGCCGCGCCCGGCGCCTGGCGCGCCGCCGGGGACCCGTTGCCGGCTGGCGCAACCGGCTGCTGGTCGCCTGGCAAATGTGGCGCCTGGGCCGGTTGCGCCTCAAACGCAACAGTTAGCACGGCGCGACGTTGCCCTATCGCAATTGATTTGCCGTCAGGCACGCTTTGTGACACACTGGCGAAGCTTTACACCACGCGCGATCGCGCCCTTCACACATCGTTAGGAAACAGGAAATGTTGCGTCACCGCCCGCGTTCCCCTCTTGCCGTTGCGGTGGCCCTGACCCTGGCCGGCGGGCTGGCGGCCACCGGCCTGCTGTCGGCATCGGTGGCGCGGCTGGAAGCGGACAAGCTCACGCTCAGCTTTGAGCAGCGTGCCGATGTGCGCGCCACAGCGATCCAGCACGGGCTCGATGAAGCGGTCGAGGTGCTGGTCATGCTCAACCAGTTCCATGCGGCCGTGCAACCGGTCACGCGTGCCCAGTTCCACCACTTTACCCAGCCCTTGCTGGCACGCTACCCCTTCATCCAGGCATTTAATTACCACCGCCTGGTGCCCCATGCCGAGCGCGCGGAGATGGAAGCGCAGCTCGCAGCCGTTCGTCCCGGCACCGTGATTACTGAAATGCGCGGTGCCACGCGCACCCCGGCCCCGCAGCGCGAACGCTACAGCGTGGTCGACTACCTGGAACCAATGGTTGGCAATGAAGCAGCCTTTGGCCTGAACGTGGGCCAGAACCGCATGCTCATGGATACCCTGGCGCGCGCAGCCGAACGGGGTGCCCCGGCCGCGACCGGGCTGCTCAGCCTGGCCCAGGATACGCGCCCCAATACCGGCTACGAAGTCATCATGCCGGTGTACCGGCCCGGGGCCGACCTGTCCAGTGGCGCCGCGCGCCAAGCTGCCGTGGTGGGCGACACGGCCGTCATCATCCGCGCCGCGGTACTGGTCGACAAGATCCTCACCGCCAGCAAACTGCGTGAGGGCGGGATCGACCTGTGGGTGTATGCGGGCGCGGCCGCCGACCCGGCGCGGCTGGTGTATGCCACGCCCGGCGTCACGTCGGCGCCAAGGGCGCAGACCACCACGCGCCTGGCCAGCTGGCTCGGCACGCACGCCCGTTCGCGCTATGAGCGTACCGTGACGGTGGCCGGCCAGAGCTGGCATGTCGTGGCCACCAGCGCGGTGCGCCCCTTGCTGCCGGAGCGCATCGGCTCGCTCTCCTGCCTGATAGGCGGGCTGCTGTGCACCTTGCTTGTCAGTGCCTTTGTGCACACCCTGGTGCGGCGCTCGCGCCGCGTGCAGGCACTGGTGGACGAACGCACGGCCGACCTCAAGCTGTCCAATGCCCGCCTGCTCGACGACGTCGGCGCCCGCGCCCGCACCGAGCAAGCCCTGCAGCACAGCGAGCAGCGCTTCCGCCAGCTCGTGTCCATGTCCTCCGACTGGTACTGGGAACAGGATGCCGAGCTACGCTTTGTCAACATCACCGGCGGCATCGGTGAAAAAGGGGGCGTGGCGCCTGAACACCTGATTGGCCGCACGCGCTGGGAAACCGTGGAAGGCATGGCCGAGAGCGCATGGGGCCGCGCCCACATCGCCACCCTCATGGCACGCGAGCCGTTCGACAACCTGGAATACGCAACGCGCGACCAGTATGGCGAGCTGCGCTGGTTCTGTGTCAATGGCCAGCCGGTGTTCGACCAGATCGGCACCTTTGTCGGCTACCGCGGCACCGGCACCGACATTACCGCGCGCAAGCTGACCGAACAGCGCATCCAGCATGTGGCCCAGCACGACGCCCTGACCGGCCTGCCCAACCGCAGCCTGCTGCAGGACCGGCTGGCACAGGCGGTGGCGTATTCCGCGCACACGGCGCACGCGGTCTGGGTCATGCTGATCGACCTCGACCGCTTCAAGTTCGTCAATGACAGCATGGGCCACCGGGCCGGCGACGTGCTCCTGATGACGATTGCCGCGCGCCTGCGCTCGGCCCTGCGCGACAGCGACACGGTGGCGCGCCTGTCGGGTGACGAATTTGTCGTCATCCTGGCCGAGCGCGACGGTGAAACACTCAGCGCCGACATCGTGCAGCGCCTGATGGACGCGGTCGCCCAGCCGGTCATGCTGGGCACCAAGGAATTCTTTGTCACCTGCAGCATCGGGGTGTCGGTGTTCCCCACCGACGGGGCCGGCACCGATACCCTGATCGAGCATGCCGACATTGCCATGTACCGTGCCAAGAAGCTCGGGCGCAACAACTTCCAGTTCTACACCCCGGCCATGAACGAGGAAGCGATGGAACGGGTGCGCATTGAAAGCGCCCTGCGCAGCGCGCTCGAACGCAATGAATTCGTGTTGCATTACCAGCCCCAGGTGGACCTGACGAGCGGGCGCATCAAGGGCATGGAAGCGCTGATCCGCTGGCAGCATCCGGAACTGGGCGTGGTGGCGCCGTCGCGCTTTATCTCGGTGGCCGAGGAAACCGGTCTCATCGTCCCTATCGGCGCCTGGGTCATGCGCACTGCCTGCGCGCAGACCCGGCGCTGGCAAGAGGCCGGCCTTGGCACGCTGCGCGTGGCCGTGAACCTGTCGGCGCGCCAGTTCGGTTCGAGCACCCTGTTGGCTGATATCGGCAATGTGCTTGACGAAACCGGACTGGACCCCGCCTGCCTGGACATCGAGCTGACCGAAAGCCTGTTCATGACCGACGTGACCTCGGCCGTGGAGCTGCTCCATGGCATGAAGGCGCTGGGCGTGAAGCTGTCGATCGACGACTTCGGCACCGGCTATTCGAGCCTGTCGTACCTGTCGCGCTTTCCGATCGACGTGCTCAAGATCGACCGCAGTTTTGTGGCCGACATTGCGCGCGATGCCAGCGACGCGGCCATTGTGGCGTCCATCATTGCCCTGGCCCACAACCTGAAGCTGTCGGTCATTGCGGAAGGCGTGGAGACGGCGGAACAGCTTGACTACCTGCGCCGCCACGGCTGCGATGAAATGCAGGGCTACCACTTCAGCCGGCCCCTGGCAGCCGATGATTTTGAACAGCTGCTGCGCCAGCGCGCCTGCCTGCCGGCCGCGGCCGAGGCGCGTGTGCCGGTCAGCGTGGCAGCCTGATCAACTTACAACAATTTTTGTGGTCAAATGTACATCTTGGGGAAAAAATAGATTATGATCGATGGCGATCCGACAAGGATAGTCAAAGGAAAATGATGAACCAGCCCCAGCAGCTCCAGCGCGCCCCGCGCACCGACTTTCGTACCCGTGACGTAGTCAACCAGGCCATTGCGGCCATTCCCTCGCTGGGTTTGCAGCAAGTGGCAGAATTCCTCAATGCCATGAATGTGCCGCCCGAAGTGGCGATCCGCACCCTGGTCTATCCGAATCGTCGCCGCAATTACGGCTGACCGCCCTGGCGCTGCGCCGCCACGACCAGCAGCATGGCGCGCGGGCGGTGCAAGCGACATCCATGCTGCGCCGTGCCCGCCGAACTTTTCACTTTTCGTTAGCAAACGGAGGCACGGCAGACGCCAGGATGGCTGCGTGTTGTGTTTCTCCGGCGTTGCGGACGGTCAAAGGATTGGCAAGACCCTCCCAGCCGAAACGGCATGAACGAATGGCTGCAGCGGTTCGACAATGAAAACAGGGAGCTAGCGTCCGATTGCCGGAATCACAGCCGCCGAGCAACTGATGTGGGAATCGTTGAGCGCCGGCGTCGGCTGCCATGGTCCAACCAGTGGCCCGCCGGCAAGCAGCCTTCAGCGTGCCTTGTCCTGGGCGTCGATGTCGGCCAGTGATTCGCGGCCCTTGTCGGTGACGAGGTGGCCACCGCCGTCGAGCGGGGCAATATGGGATTTTTTGCCGAGGAAGAGTGCCACATCGGCGTCCACGGGAGCCTGGCTGTCCGCAGTGAGCGCCCGCAAGGCCTGGATACAGCGCCGCAGAAACAAGACCTGGCGCCCCTTTTCCGTCAGCGCCACTCGACCGTCACGCGCGTATTCAATCATCTTCAGCCCCGACAGGCGCTTGGCGTTGCGTCCGACGCAGGCATTGACCTTGTCGTGCTTGGCGCCGCGTTCGATGTGGCCGAGCGCGTCGTATTCGTCGGTCGTCAGTTTCTCATTCTTCATTGCAGCTTTCTTGGGTTCAGGTGGCGGCCCACATGGTACCCCCCGGCGCTCCCGGCGGCAACCAGCTTTCGCCACCCTGCCTGGCGGCGGCCCGAGCTAGCGTACGATCAAGAGCCACAGCCCCCCGATGCCGGCAAACGCGGCCACCACCAGCGCTGCCTGCACGCCGCGCGAGTGCAGCGCTGTCGCCCTGCCGAGCCGGATTTTATTGTGTAAGGAATTGCCCATGTCAGTCTCCCTGGAGGACAGATATATTGATGAATCCGTAGGGAAATAATGCAACAATTCGGGCGAGTCTGCCTGCCTATTTGCGTATGCATGTATCTTTGAAGCAACGATTGTTGCAGTCAGATTCAGGCACGCGCGCGCCGGGGTTAGCGCCGCACTGCTAGCATGGCAATACTGACATATTGGTCACCATCACAGGAGCATGCATGGCAACTACCCCATCCCCAGCAGACCCCGCCGGCGCGGCATCCATGACCGAGGAAGCCGACATCGGCAGCGGCGAAAAGTCTCCCGGCCAGCGCGAGACGGAGAAAATCATCGAGTCCGTGCCAGAATTGCCTGATGATGGCGACCAGACCGGTCGCGCGCAGGGCCGGGATGGCGCGCGCGCGCCGGGAACTCAGCCGAAGTAGGCTGCCTTGATCGGTGGCTCCGGGAAAGTCGGTTCTTCCACCGGGGCGTTGACCGGCGGAGGGACATCGTCCGGCACCGGTGGCGTTGGTGTGGGTTCCGGAATCGCATCCGGATCGGGCGTGGAATGGGCGCGCATGGCGCCCGGCCCCTGCTTGCTGTGATTCATGGTATCCCCTTGTGCTGTGGATGACAGCGCGGCCAGTCCGGCAAGGCCGGCCCGGCCGCCACCGCGTATGACTTAGTGCCTGGTGCGAAAGCTTAGTGCTTCCTTAGTGCTTCCTTAGTGCTTCTGTTCCTGCTTGGCGCCGCCGCCGGCGCCGCCTTCCTTGCCGGCTTTTTCGCGCGACATGTGGTCGTGGCTGCTCTTGTCGGTCACGCCCGCTTCGCGCTTTGCCTCTTCGGCTTCCGACACTTTGCCCGACTGCTGGTTCTGCTGGTTCGATTTCGATTCATTCATGCTGTTCTCCTTGGTTGAAATTTATTGATTGCCCCTGCCGGCCAGGGCCAGCAGGTTGTCCACTTCGGTGCGCCCCACCTGCAAGCCCGCCGCGCGGGCGATATCAGGCGAGTTGTAGCCGCCCGACGTCTTGCTGCGGGTAATCGCCGCGGCCGGGTCGCCATCTTCGCCACCCTGGCCGGTCTTGGTGATGCGGTATTCGAAGTCCCACAGGTCGCCGTTATCCTTGATGGGGGTCACGGCAATGGTGAAGCCTTTATATTCTTCCGTTGCAATTTCCATATGTTTTCCCCGCAGTTTTTTGGAGCCTATCATGGAAAAAGTGAAACTTCTGTACGGTGCTTCAATCGTGCGCGGGTGCTGCCGCTGCAGTTTCCCCAGGTGGGAGAAGGCTGTATAGTTTGCAGACTTTCACTATAGGACATGCCATGATTCCCAGGCTGCACTTGTTGCTTTGCTCAATGCTGGTGTCCGGTTGTGGCGCCGGCACTGCGGCCCCGCCCTCGCCGGCCAGTGCCGGCGCGCCGGCACCGATGACCCTGAATGACTACCTGGCTTTGACCGGACCCGCGCCCACGGCCACCTTCGCCTATGGCAGTGCGCCTTCCCAGTACGCACAGCTGTTCCGCCCGTCCGGGCCCGGCCCGTTCCCGGTGGTGGTGCTGGTGCATGGCGGCTGCTGGACCGTGCAGTTCGGCGGCATCACGCAAATGCACAACGTGGCCGGCGCCCTGGCCGCGCGCGGCATCGCCGTGTGGAATGTGGAATACCGGCGCGTCGACGAGCCCGGCGGCGGCTATCCCGGCACCTACCAGGACATGAACGCGGCCCTCGACAAGCTGGCCGCCGAGGCGCCCGCCCACCAGCTCGATACCACGCGCATCCTGGCCATGGGCCACTCGGCCGGGGGGCAGCTGGTGCAGTGGCTGGCCGGACGCAGCAAGATCGCGCCCACCAGTCCCCTGTTCCACCCCAACCCGCTGCCGGTGCCTGCCATCATCAGCCTGGGCGGCCTGGCAGACTTGCGCCATGAAAAGGAGCTGATCAAATCCAGCTGCGGGCGCGACATGGTGCAGCTGGCCGGCAGCCCCAGCGCCCAGCGGCCTGACATCTATGCCGACACCAATGCAGCAGACTTGATGCCCAATGGTAGCCAGACGGTTCTCATTACCGGCGAACTTGACACGGTGTCGCCGCCCCGCGTGGCCTATGCCTATGCAGCCCGGGCCCAGGCCGCGGGCGACCAGGCCAGGGTCGTCATCCTCCCCGGCGCCAGCCACTACGATGAGATCGCGGCCACCTCGCCATCATGGAAATTGATTCTTCCTGTAATTGAACAGGCATTACGCCTGTCCAGATAGGCAAGACAAAACGGGCGGACGTTGCTACAGAACAACGTCAAGCGCCCATTTTCACGCCAGTACGACGTATTACCGACCAAACGGGATTACCATTTCGCATGCGTTCCTGAAACGTCATCCATCGCCGGCCCAACCCCCTGCCGCCGATTCATGTACGGACTGTGCCACCTGCCGCCCCTTCCCTGCGTAGGAACTCGCAGCCCTGCCCCATTGCAGTCGCCTCGGCTGCACGCGTTGCGATGCATCGTGTGAACGTTTTTAAGGATTTTCAATGTTCAAGAATATGACCGTCAAGGCCCGGTTGCTGACCGGCTTTTTGATCGTGGCTCTGCTCGGTGCCCTGGTTGCCGGTATCGGCATCATCAATATGGCCAAGATGAATGCGCAGGCCGAGCGCGCCTATCGCGACGACCTGCTGGGCATATCGGCTTCCAAGGAAGCCAACATTAACTTGATCTACATTGCCCGCGCCATGCGGAACGTGATGCTGGCCCCCACGGCCCAGGAACGCCAGAAATTCAGCGATGTCGCCGAGCGCGCCCGCAAGACCATGCACGAGCAGCTCGAAGTGGCCCGCCCGCTGTTTCGCACCGCGGCCGCCAAGACGCTCCTGGCCGAAATTGACAAGGGCCTGGCCGACTATGAAGTCAGCCGCACTGAACTGCTCAAGATGACGGCCGACGAAACCCCGGAAGGACGTGCAGCCGCCGTAGCGTACGCCCTGGGACCGCTGACCACCAGCGCCAATTATGTGGACGAGCGGCTCACTGCGCTCGGCAAGAACAAGGAACAGGCAGCGCAGGCGGCAGCAGCCGAGGCGGCAGCGGTGTACGACCAGAGCCGCACCCTGATGCTGGCCCTGGTTACCCTCAGCCTGGCAGCGGGCGTGGGACTGGGCCTGTGGATCACCAACTCGCTCACGCGCCAGCTCGGCGGCGAGCCTGCGTACGCCACCGCGGTGGCCGGCACCATTGCCGCCGGCGACCTGGCCACGCCGGTCGAACTGCGCCATGGCGACCAGCGCAGCCTGCTCTTTGCCATGGAATCGATGCGCCGCGCGCTGGTCAATATCGTCGGCCAGGTGCGCATGGGAACCGACACCATCGCCACGGCATCGAACCAGATTGCGGTAGGTAACCTGGACCTGTCGTCGCGCACCGAAGAACAGGCCAGCTCGCTGGAAGAAACAGCCTCGTCGATGGAAGAGCTGACCAGCACCGTCAAGCAAAACGCCGACAATGCGCGCCAGGCCAATGCGCTGGCCGTGTCGGCGTCGGAAGTGGCAGTGCGTGGCGGCGCCGTGGTGTCCGAAGTGGTCGATACCATGGCGTCGATCAATGAATCGTCGCGCAAGATCGTCGACATCATCGGTGTCATTGACGGCATCGCGTTCCAGACCAATATCCTGGCACTGAATGCGGCAGTGGAGGCGGCGCGCGCCGGTGAACAGGGCCGCGGCTTTGCGGTCGTCGCGTCCGAGGTGCGCAACCTGGCCCAGCGTTCGGCGGCGGCAGCCAAGGAAATCAAGACCCTGATCAATGATTCGGTGGACAAGGTGGGCGCCGGCGGCAAGCTGGTGGACCAGGCTGGCGTAACGATGGCGGAAATCGTGCAGTCGATCACGCGGGTGACCGACATCATGGCCGAGATTGCCTCTGCCAGCCAGGAACAGACCATGGGCATCGAGCAGGTCAATTCGGCCATCGCGCAGATGGATGAAGTGACCCAGCAAAATGCGGCGCTGGTCGAAGAAGCGGCAGCTGCCGCCGGCTCGCTGCAGGAGCAGGCGGCCACCCTGGCCGAGGTAGTGAGCATATTCCAGCTCGGCTCGGCAAGCGCGGGCGCAGCCCCGGCGCCACGCCAGCCGGCGGCGGCGCAGTCCACGGCCACGGCAGCGGCGGCGCCGGCGCGCGTGGCAGCCCGCCCTGCTGCCCGTCTGGCACCGGTCAGGAAGGATGCCGCCCCGCGCCGCGTCGCCAATGGCGCTTCGGAAGACTGGGAAGAATTCTGATCCCACGCCCGGCCTTCACGGCCGGGCAATCAGGGCAGGCGCCGCGCGGCCGGCGCCTCCAGTTCCAGTGCTTCCAGCGGCACTGCCACGCACGGCAGGATCCAGCCCGCTTCTTTCTCTTCCCTGCTCAATCCCGGCCACGGCACCTCATGGCGTGCCGTTCCCGCGCACACCCTTGCCAGACAGGTACGGCAACTGCCATTGCGGCAGGAACTGGGCAACACAATGCCGGCCCGCTCGGCGCTGGCCAGCAGGCTTTCGCCGCAGGCGGCCGTGAAGGTCCAGCCAGCGGGTAGAACACGGACTTCAAAGGAACTCATCGGGTATCCCGGGTAAGTACGGTGCCGCACAGACAGTTGTGTCTGAAGGGAATTAATCTAAGCCCATTGAAAGATTCTTAAGGGGCTTATATGAAACACCTGACATTTTGCATGATTGCCGCCGGCCTGGCGAGCGCGGCCCTGGCTCCCGCCGCGGCGCTGGCTGGCAAGACCATCACCTTGCAGCCGGCCCAGGCTGCTGCCGGTACACCTGCGGCTGCACCAGCCTCCGCCCCTGCTGCTGCCAACAGCGCCGCTGCGGCCGACGCAAAAGCCAGCGCCGGCGCGTCCGCCGGCAGCGCTGCCAACGCCCTGACGCCGGAAGCGGTCAACGCCGCCACCCTGCCCGCCACAGCTGACGCCAAGGCCAGTACCGCCGCCGTGGTGCGGGTCCAGGTGCTGCTGGACCGCGCCCACTTTTCGCCCGGCGAAATCGACGGCGCCATGGGTTCGAACGTCAAGCGCGCCATCACGGGCTTTCAGCGCAAGCACGGCCTCAAGGAAACCGGCATGCTCGACGCCGAGACCTTTGCCAAGCTGACGGCCGACAAGACCCCGGCCCTGACCACCTACACCATTGCCCAGGCCGATGTGGCCGGTCCGTTCACGTCCATTCCCGAAGACATGGCCGAGAAAGCCAAGCTGGAAGCGCTCGGCTACACCAGCGCCCTGGAAGCGCTGGGCGAGAAGTTCCACGCCAGCCCCAAGCTGCTGCAGCGTCTCAATCCCGGCAAGGATCTGACGCGCGCCGGGGAACAGATCGTGGTGCCCAATGTCGAAGGCAGCGAGCCTTTGCCCAAGGCCGGCAAGATCGTGATCGACAAGACCGATCGCACGCTGACCCTGCTCGATACGGCCGGCAAGGTCATTGCCCAGTATCCATCGTCGTCCGGTACCGAGAACGATCCCCTGCCCATCGGCACCTGGAAAGTGAACGGCATTTCCAAAAATCCCGTGTTCCACTACAACCCGAAATTGTTCTGGGATGCCGAACCGGGCGACAAGAAAGCCAAGATTCCGCCCGGCCCCAACAACCCGGTGGGCGTGGCCTGGATTGACCTGTCCAAGCCCCACTACGGCATCCACGGCACCCCGGTACCTGCATCGATCGGCAAGACCCAGTCGCACGGCTGCATCCGCCTGACCAACTGGGACGTCACGGCCGTGACCACTTCCGTCAGCGCCGGCACCGAAGTGGTCATGCAGGAATAAGAGCCGGTTCAGGATATCGTCAACAACAAAGAAGGAAGTGCCATGAAATGGATTCTGACGTTTGTGGGAGGCGTGCTGCTGGGCGCCCTTGCCATGTTCATCTACCTCACCCAGATCGGCGGCAGCGCGCCGCCGGCGGTGGTGGCCACGGCGCCGGCGGTGACGGCGCCGGCCCCGGCCGGCCAGGTCGTCCCGCCCGGCGCCCTGCCGCCGGCACCAGTGGTCTCCACTGACCTGAGCGAAGCGGACTTGCCGCTGCGCCCGGCGCAAGGCGCACCAGCGGCCGACGGGGCCGCGCCCGATGCCACCGCCTCCGGCGCGGCCGGCATGGCCAAACTGATGATTCCGGTTGAAGGCATGAAGCTGGCCCAGCTGAGCGACAACTTCGACCAGCCACGCGGCAGCGATCGCCATCACGAAGCGCTCGACATCATGGCGCCCAAGGGAACCCGGGTGCTCGCCGTTGCCGATGGCAAGATCGTCAAACTGTTCAACAGCAAGCCGGGCGGGCTGACCATTTACCAGTTCGACCCGACGGAAAAGCTGGCCTACTACTATGCCCACCTCGACAAGTACGCGGACGGGATCAAGGAAGGGCAGGAGGTCAAGCGGGGCGAGCTCATCGGCTACGTGGGCGTGACCGGCAACTCCGATCCGAATGCGCCCCACCTGCATTTCGCCGTCATTGAACTGACGCCCGAAAAGCAGTGGTGGAAAGGCACGCCGATCAATCCGTATCCGCTCATGGCCGACTGACCATTGCAGCAGAACGCATCAAGGAAGCGCCGCGGCGCTTCTTTTTTTTGTTCGGCGGGGCGTGCCTACTCGTCCACGTCGGCGCCCACATTGATGGCGGCGTAGGCGCGCTGCACGGCCGTGGCTTCGCGGCTGCCCTCGCCATACAGTTCCTGCGCCGACTCGATCATTTTGGCGCGCGCATCCTTGTAGTTGGTGGTGGCCGTAAACTTGGTGGTGGCGGCCTTGAACCAGATGCGGTAAGCCTTGTCGGCACCAATGCCGCTCATCGCCTGGGGTTGCTTTACCAGGTACTTGCTGAAGTGGTCGGACTGCTTGTCGGCCTGTGAGCCCTGTGCCAGGAAATAGAACATGCGGTTGTTCGGCCCGCTGCTGTAGTGCACGTCCAGGCGCTTGAGGGCGGTGCTCCAGGCATCCGGGCTGCTGCCATCCTTGCTCGGCTTGTACATATAGCGCAGCGGCGTGCCGTTCTTGCTGATTTCCTTGCCCAGCACCCAGTCATTGCCCTGGCCGGGGATCTTGCCACCGCGCCCGCCCCCACGCGCATACGCTTCCACCATCTCGCCGGCGATGTCGGAACTCGACTCGTTCAGCCCTCCCGACTCGGCAAAGTACAGCAGGTCGGAGGTGGCGGCAGTGACACCATGGCCCATTTCATGGCCCACCACATCGATGGCACCGAGACTGTTGAAGGCCTTGCCGTCGCCGATGAACATGCATTTGCAGGTATCGCTGTAATAGGCATTGTCATAGTCCACATTGACATGGGCGGCGATGTAGGTGGACGTGTTCCTGCCGTCCAGTGCGTGCCAGTTGAGCACGTTTTTCATCATGTCGTAGGTATTCATCAGGCCCCACATGGCATTGACGGCGGCTGTCTGGCCATTGGCGTCGGTGGTGCTGCCGCCCGGTTTGTATTGCAGGCCGTCGCCCCACTGGTTGGCGCTGTGCACGAACACTTCGCCCGCTTCCGCACCATTGTTGGCATTGGTGATGGCCATGCCGCCAAACTTGCCGCCGCTGCCGCGCAGGGGATCGACCATGCGGAAGTTCTTGCCGTCCGGCGTGGTCGACAGCGGGACCACGCCGTTGTACTGGCTCTTGCCGCTGCCGATGGCCGTCTGCAGCATGCTCCACTGTTCCAGGATGCGCCCATCCACGGCACTGACGATGGTGTCATGAAACACCGGCTGCAGTCCCACGCGCATGCGGGTGCGCACGTGATAAGCCAGATCGTGGCCCTCGACCACGTCATGGACGTCCAGTGCGTTCAATTCTTCATCGCGCTTGTTCACGGCCGCGGCCACGCGCTCGGTGCGCATGGTGGGAAACACCACCAGCTCGGCGCGCGGGGGCACCACCGCAATCCCGGCCACCCCGACCGAGCCGATGGCCGTGGCAATTGCCTGCCTGGCCGGCACCGCCGGCGTCACGCCAAAGGGCGGCTTGCGCGTTACGGTGGCCCCGGGGCTGCCCAGGCCCTGGCGCCGGTCGCCCACGGATTCGCTCACGATCTTGCCGCTGTCGGTGGCCACCACCACCGACTCAGAACCGAAGATGCGCACCCCCTTGTAGGTGTGGGCGACGCGCACCACCTGGGTGCCGGCGGCGCCCGGGTGGGTGCCGGCCAGCGCGAACTGGTGGTCGGCATCGAGCCCATGGAGACTGCGCCGCGCGCTCAGTTCGGCCATCACGGCAGCGACCGTGTCGCGCGAGGGCGTGACCGGTCCGGTCATCAGGGGCGCGGCGCAGGCGAAGTGGGGCAAGGCGCCAAGAATGGCAGCCAGCGAAGTCATGCGTAAGGTCATTGCGTCTCCAATCAGAAAAGGCCAGCGCTCGGACTGAGCGATGGCCAGTGTGACTGAGATGCGGGAAGGAAATCTTGCTCAATCGCAAGAGAACGCCCCATGCATGCACTTAAAAGATGCGGCTCCAGCTCATGGCCAGTGTGCGGCCGCGGCCGGCAAAGCTGGCGTCGGGATCGCCCTCACTGGCCGACTGCGAGTAGTAACCGATATATTGACGGTCGAGCAGGTTTTCCACGCTCAGGCCAAACCTGCCGTAGGGCGTGTCGTAGCTGACGGCAGCGTCGACCAGGGTGTAGCCCTTGAAATGCTCTTCCAGGTCGCTGGTGCCGACCATGCGGCCAATGTTGATGTCGCGGTCGCGCAGGTGAGCCGCTTGCAGGCGCACCTGGGCCTTGTCGCGCGGGCGCCAGTTGATGCCGACCGTGGCCTTGTCCGGCCCCTGGGAGCGGGCGCCCAGGTCAAGGTCAATCGGGGCCCCGGCCCGCGCGGCCGTCTTGCCGTCGGTAACAGAAGCATTGCCAAACAGCGACACGGCCGGCGTCACGCGCCAGTCGGCCGACATCTCCCAGCCCTTGACGATGGTGGGCACGCGCTCGACCAGGCCGACGCCGGCCGAGGTGATCCGGATCACGCTGCCCAGGCGCGAGCGTGAATCGTAGCGCGACAGCCCCAGCTGGCCCTTCTCGCCGCGCCAGTTGACCCCGATCTCATTGTTGCGCGTGATGATAGGCTGCAGGTCGACCAGGCTGGCCACCGACTGCCCGGGGCGGTTCACGCCGCGCAGCACCAGGCCGGCGTCGGGCAGGCCGAATCCTTCGGCGCTGCCGGCAAATACCGACCAGCCGGGTGCGAAGCGCCACACGGCGCCGATATTCTTGACCGACTTGGAAAATTCGGCCGCGCCGCCCTGCACCACCTGGCTGTTGTAGGCGGCCAGCGTGGTATAGGTGTCGACCGTCAGGCGCGCCATTTCGTGGCGCACGCCGGCGCGCACCGTGACCGGGCCGGCATCATACTCGAGCTGCGCAAAGGGGGCGGTGGACTTGAACTTCAGTTCCGGCACCCAGGTGCGGTCGGTGGCAGCGAGGCGCTGTTTGGTGTTGTCTTGCAGGTGGTCCAGGCCCAGTGTCGCTTCCAGGCCGGCCAGCATGGCGTCCGGACGTACCCAGGTCAGGCGTGCCCCGCCCTTGTCGGCCACGATTTCGGACTGGTCGTACAGGGTGCCGCGCGGGGCAATACGCACATCCTGGAACGTGCCGGTATTGGTGGCACCGTACAGCGAAGCGAAATCATGCTTGAACAGCTGCGCCGTGAAGGCGCCGCCGCCCAGTTCCGCATGGCGGTAGTCCAGGCTGGCGCTGCGCACCTTGTTGCGCGGAGGCTCGCCTTCCGGGGTGCCACGCTCGGAGCTGGTGGGGTTGCCGGGCAGGCGCCTGTAGTCGCCCTCGCCGGCCAGGTTGAAGCGGTTGATGCTGGCCTGGATGCGCTGGGCGCCAAAACTCTTGCCCAGTTTGAGGAACAGGTCGTCGCCCTGGGAATCCATGGTGTCGCCCTGCACGCTGTCCAGGCCCACCCGGCGGCCGTCGCCATCGTAGGCCATGCCGCGCCGCTGCAGGCCGACATAGCCCAGCATGTCGAAGTTGTCATCCTTGTGCTGCAGTGAATAGCCGGTCTTCCAGTCCACATTGTCCGACTTGAACTGGGTGGCGGCCCGCAGGTGCAGGCCGAAGCTGCTGCCGTTGCTGCGCGGGGACTTGGTGATGTAATTGATGATGCCGCCGGTGGCCCCCATGCCCTGCATGGCCGACGCCCCCGCAATGACTTCAATCCGCTCGATGATGGCCGAATCGGCAAAGTAGCCTTCGCGCATGCCGGCGCGCAGGGGATTGGACTGGGGAATCCCGTCGAGCAGGATCAGGGGCTGGCGCCCGCGCAGCGATTCGCCGGTCGAGGTCATTTTCTGGCGGCTTGGCGCATACCCCGGCACAAAGGTGGCCAGGGCCTGCGACGGGTCGTCGGCAATCAGGTATTGGGCGGCCAGTTCCTGCTGGCTGATCACGGTGACGGCGCCCGGAATCTTGTCCACGGCCTTGGCTGCGCGCGTGGCCGTCACCACCACAGCCGTGATGTCGCCGCCTTCCCTGTCTTCCTGCACTTGTCCCTGCTGGGCGTGAAGACTGGCGCTGGACAATGCCAGGCCAATGGCAAGAGTAAGGGGCTTCAAGTTGCGCATGCGAAAAATCCTGTGAAAGTTGTATAATGTCTCAAGAATGCGAATGATAACGATTCTTATTAACTTTAACAAGCCTGATTCCTCATGACACGCTTTATTCATCTATGGACAAGTCTGATTTTCGGCGCCATTCTCGTGCTCATGGGGCTGACCGGCAGCGCGCTGGCCTGGATCGAGGAACTCGACCACGCACTCAACCCCACCCTGTTCCAGGTCAGCCCGGGCCCCGGCCTGCGCGCCGGTGCACCGCTGCACATGGCGCCGGCGCAGATTGACGCCGTCTACCAGCGCCTGCTGCACGATCCGCACTATGGCAAGCCCAGCATGCTGGCCCTGCCCGCCACTGCCGGCGAGGTGGTGGTGGCGTGGTACCGGCCGCAGCCGCGCGCCGATCACAGTGCCTGGGCCATGACCGTGTCGCGCCAGGTCATGCTCGACCCGTCCACGCTGGTGGTAACGGGCGAGCGCAACTGGGGTGAAAGCGGCCTCAGCCGCCCGCTCATCATGCCGACCCTGTTCCACCTGCACCGCTATCTGGTCGCCGGCGACGTGGGCAAGATCGTCATTTCCGTAACCGGCGTGGCGCTGCTGGTGTGCGCCGTTACCGGCATCATCCTGTGGTGGCCGCGCATGACCGCCTCTGCCATCTGGCATGCCCTCACGGTGCGCCATGGCGGCTCGTGGCCACGGTTTTCCTTCCAGCTGCACCGGGCAGCGGGCTTTTTCGCCGCGCCGGTGCTGGCCATGCTGGCGTTTTCCGGTATCTATTTCAATTCACCGGCGTGGGTGCTGCCGGCCGTCAAGGCGGTGTCGCACGTGACGGAGCAAGCCAAGCCGCTCAACCGCAGCGGGCCGGGTCCCGTGCTGGCCCCCGGCAGCGCTGCCCGGCATGCGCAGGCGGCATTTCCGGCGGCGCGGGTATCGCGCATTTCGCTGCCCGCCGGCGCCGGTGCCCCGTTTGAAGTGCGCCTGCGCCAGGACGGCGAACTGCGCCACGGTCCGGGCGCCACGCGGGTATCGGTCGACGCCCGCGACGGCGCGCTGCTGCGCGTGATCGATCCCCTCAGCGCCCGCAGCGGCGACCGCTTCCTGAGCTGGATGTTCCCCCTGCACACCGGCGAAGCATTCGGCACCGCCGGCCGGGTGGTCATCAGCGTGTTCGGCGTGGCGCCGCTCATGTTCATGGTCACCGGCCTGGTCATCTGGCTCAAGCTGCGCCGCAAGACCCCCAAGACCCGCAAGGCGGCACCGGCGAGCGCGCGCTCAGCCGCGCCGGCGCGCCCCGCCCGGCTTGTAAAACCCCTCTAGCTCGCGCTGCACCAGGTCTTGTCCCTGGTCGATCACGAAATCCTGGAACGCGGCCGCCACCTTGGGGATGGGTACGCCGGCCAGGTGCATCACATGCCAGTGGGCTTCGACCGGGTTGCCCGCCATGGGCAGCAGCTTGAGCAAACCCGTTTCAAACTCCAGCGCGCAGGCGTGGACCGACAGGAAGCCCAGGCCCAGGCCGGCCGACACCATGCGCTTGATGGCTTCATTGGACGACACTTCGGAGCCGAAGTCGAGCGGGTGGCCGCCATCCTTGAACAGCTTTTCCACCGCCGTGCGGGTACCGGAGCCCCGTTCGCGCACCAGCAGGTTGGCGCTGGAAACGTCGGCCAGGGTGATCCGCTTCTTCTTCATGAGGGGATGGTCGGCGCTGGCCACAAATCCCATCGGGTGGCGCGCGAAGCGGGCCGCATTGGTGCCGAATTCGCGCGGCGGCGTGCCCATGATGGCCAGGTCAATCTCCTGGCGCGCCAGCATGTTGACGATCTCCACCCGGTTGCCCACCTGGAGCTTGAGGCGCACGTCGGGCCGCTCCAGCGTGAACGGCACCAGCAGTGGCGGCAGCAGGTGTTCGGCCGTGGTCACCGCGCCAATGCGCAGCGTGCCGCTGGTGACGCCATTGAGCGCGGCCAGTTCGTCGCCGGCCTGCTCCCACAGGCGCAGGATGCGTTCGGAAAATTCGGCCATCACTTCGCCGGCGGCCGTCAGCTGGATGGTGCGCCCCACCTTGCGCGTGAGCGCCGTGCCGGTGATTTCTTCCAGCGTGCGCAGTTGCAGCGACACCGCCGGCTGCGTCACGTGCAGCGCTTCGGCAGCGCGCGACACGCTCTCATGGCGCGCCACCAGGACCAGTGACTGCAGCTGGCGAAAGCTGGCGTGATACATAAGCAATTCCTTATTGGTTATGAAATATCTCTAATTTCTCTTTTGCGACTGCTGCCTTTATATTAACAGTGAAAGGAGGGAGCATATGCAAACAATCGTCATTGCCGGAGGCGGCGCCGGGGGCCTGGAACTGGCCACACGTCTTGGGGACAGCCTGGGAAAAGCAGGCCAGGCCCGCATTGTGCTGGTGGACCGCTGGCCATCCCACTTCTGGAAACCCTTGCTGCATACGGTCGCCTCGGGCAAGCGCGCTGCCCAGGCCACCTCGGTCGACTACGCGGCCCAGGCAGAGGGCCACTGCTTTACATTCCAGCGCGGCGACATGACCGGCATCGACCGCGCGGCGCGCACCATCACGCTGGCCGCGCTCACCGGCGATGACGGCACCGAGATCATGCCGCAGCGCGCACTGGCCTACGACAAGCTGGTGCTGGCGCTGGGATCGGTCACCAATTTCTACGCGGTGCCTGGCGCGGCCGAGCATGTGTTCACCCTGGACGACGTGCCCCAGGCGCAGGCGTTCCACCAGCGTTTCCTTGACGGCTGCATGCGCGCCAGCGCCCGCCACGCTGCAGGCGGCGGTGACGAAGGCCTGGACATCGTCATCGTGGGCGGGGGCGCCACCGGGGTGGAGCTGGCCGCCGAACTCAGTCACAGCGCGCGCATGCTGGCGCGCTATAAAGTGCATGCGCTCGATCCGGTACGCCACGTCCGTATCCGTATCCTGGAGCGCGGCTCGTTCCTGCTGCCGCACCTGCACCCGCGGCTGTCCCGGCGCGCGGCGCGCCATCTGCGCTCGCTCGGCATCAAGGTCTGCACCGATACGGCCGTGGCCAGGGTCGAGGACGGGGTGGTGATCGATACGGAAGGCCGCGCCTACCTGTCAACGATGACGCTGTGGGCGGCAGGCGTGGAGGCGCCGGCCCTGTGCCGCACCCTGGACCTGACGGTCAACCGCCTGGGCCAGGTCAGCGTCGGCCCCACCCTGCAGACGGTGGACGATCCGGCCATCTATGCGCTCGGGGACTGCGCCAGCCTGGTCAATCCGGTGGGCGGCGCCATTGCGCCGCGGGCCCAGGCCGCGCACCAGCAGGCCCTGTACCTGGCCGAGACGCTGGGTCGCCCCGGCAGCCCCGCCGCGTTTGCCTACCGCGACTATGGCTCGCTGGTCTCGCTCGGACCGCTGGCAGCGGTGGGCGTGCTGAGCGGGACGGTCGGCAAGCGCAAGCTGCAGGTGGGGGGCTTCGTGGCGCGCTGGCTGTATGCGCTCATGTACCGCAAACACCTGATGGCGCTGCACGGTTTTGCGCGCATGGCGGCGCGCACGGCGGCCGACTGGATCAGCGACCGCATCTCGCCGCCGGTCAAGCTGCACTGAGCCGGCGAGGCGGCCGGGGCCACTATGCCCCGGCTGCCGCCAGCTGCGCCAGGGCCCAGGCGCGCGCTTCATCGAGCGTATAGAAAATGGCCAGCGGCATCACGCCTTCGTAGGCGCGAAAGAAGTTAGGCTCCACGAAGTCGCGCCCCTCCACGGTTTTATCGGCCACGATCACGTGCGCCAGGCAGTTGAGCTGGCGCGCTGTGTACTCGGCTGCCTCGCGCAATACCTTGAGCGCGTCCGGCGTGCACAGCATGGAGCCGCTGATGACGGCGATGCCCACGTGCGGTCCGTGTTTGGACAGGGCCAGCGCCACCGGCTGCGATCCAATGGCCCATTCCTCAACCAGCTCCTTGTTCCAGGGTCCGGTCACTTCTGATATGATGATTTTGCCTTCCACGCGGCTGACAAAATGGCCGTGCGGACGAAAGACCAGCGGTGGTGGTGGCGGTTTGGAAGGCATGATTCTAGTGTACACCACAGCTTGACGCACCCCTCCCTCCGTTCCCGGCGGGAACTTTATGCGGGTGTGCAGGTCTATGCAGCCATGACACAAGGAACTTTCATGACCATGCCCTCCACCTATGACACTGCCGACATCATGCGCGGCCTGTATGGCGACGGCATCATTGCCTGCCGCGGCGCCTTTTCCCGCGAATGGGTGGCCCGCCTGGGCCAGGATATCGCTGCCATTTTCGACACGGCGCGGAGCACACCCGGCGGTGCCCTGGCCCGCGGCCCCAACCGTTTTTATGTCGAGATCCATCCCGAAAAACTGAGCGGCTTTGCCGACATCATTACCCATCCGTGGATCGTGGCCGTGTGCCGCGCCGTACTGGGGCCGGATTACCGGATCATCGAGGCCGGCTTTGACGTGCCCGGACCGGGCGCCCAGCTCCAGCCATGGCACCGCGACTTTGCCGCGCCGCCCGAGACCGTCACCGGGCGGCGCCTGAACTCGCTGGCCTTTAACATCACCACGGTTGATGTCACGGAACAAATGGGGCCGCTGGAAATTGCGCCGGGCACCCAATGGGATACCTGGGAGGGCGACCCCATGTTTCCCCCGCCGCAGCTGCACCAGCGCTATGAACAGCTGCGCCAGCGCCGCATGCCGCAGATGGGCGACATCTCGGCACGCTCGGCGCTCACGGTACACCGCGGCACGGCCAACCTGTCTCCCACACCGCGCCCGGTATTCGTGCTGGGTGTCGATGCACCCGACGGCATCAACGGCAACAAGCATGATCTGCAGGTCACGCACGCCTATTACGAGACGCTGTCGGCGCAGGCGCGCGCCAATCTGGGCTGCCGGGTGGTGGAGCGGCTCGAGCCCCTGGTGCAGGCCCACACCATTGAAGGGCTTTTGATGGGCGCTGCCACCTGATCTGCTGTTGAGAAATGCAAACGTGCCGCGGCGGCGGCATGCTATATTTTTCACCCAAGGAGGCCAATCATGGACCAGTCTTACTATATCCCCCGTCCAGACCATAAAACGGCCAAGAAAGTCGAACAGGCCATTCATGTTCAGGCCGAGCTCGACACCAAAGCGGCCGCACGGTACCTGCAGGAGCGCGGCATCGACTTTGCCATTGCCCTGCGCGTGCTGACCCGCCCGGACCGCCGCCGCAGCAGCAACTGATCCCTGCCCGCCAGGCGGCGCACCCGCGCGGCCTCACTGTCCCCCATCCTCGTACACCGACCCCGCGTTGATGTACAGCATCTTGTCCTACGCAAACCTGCAACAAAAAATAGTTGGCGTAGGACATGGACGACATGCAGCCTTTCTCCTTCCTTACATCGCAGCGTCGGTTGGTCCGATGACTTGCGCAACTCAACCATATAAAGTTCTACACATAGGCAGCACCCAATAAACAGAACAACATACGCACGTCAGATCAGAAAAGAGGCCACCATGTACCAGTCGCAAATGACCCGCAATAACGCCACCGTCCCCGCTTCCGTCCGCCAGATCGTCCTGGGTTCGGTCCGCAAGGATGCCGCGCCATCGCCGATCAGCCTGACCGGCGCCCAGCAAAATGAATTGCTGCGCGCCCTGGGCCGCGAAGACCTCGAACGCCTGTTCCCCTACCTGGAACTGGTGCCCCTGAAAAAAGGCGATTATCTGTACGAGTTCGGCAGCAAATTCGAGTACGCCTATTTCCCGACCAACGCCATCGTTTCCCTCCACTACGTCATGGAAGATGGCGCCACCACGGAAATTGCCGTCGTGGGCCGCGAAGGCGTGGTCGGCGTGGCCCTGTACGCCAATGAGCGCGCCACCTGCTCGGCCGTCGTGCAAGGCGCCGGCTACGGCTACCGCCTGCGCACCGATGCGCTGCGCGACCTGTTCAACGAAGGCGGCGCCTTTGCCCAGCTCCTGATGCGCTATACATTTGCCATGTTTGGCCAGCTGGCCCAGAACGTGGTGGGAACGCGCCACTCCACGCTTGAGCAAAAGCTCAGCCGCTGGCTCCTGGAACGCCTGGACCGCTCCCTGTCGAGCGAATTGAAGGTCACGCAGGAAACCATGGCAACCATGCTGGGCGTGCGGCGCGAAAGCATCACCCTGACCGCCGGCAAGCTGCAGGCCGAAGGCTTGATCCAGTATCGCCGCGGCACCATCGTGGTCCTGGACCGCGAAGGCCTGGAAGTGTGCGCCGGCGCCTGCTACAAGGCCAGCCGCATCGGCTTCGACCAGATGCGCAGCCACCAGTAATCCCGTACAAGTCAATGAGGAACAGCCCTGCTAGTCAGGGCTGTTGCTTTTTGCGCATACGAATGGGGCGTATGACAGGTGTCAAGCGACGGAAAAAGTCCCCTCGTCCCGCCCACGGATGCGGTCATCTCTCGCTTTATCCTGAAAGCACGGGGCGTAGGCATACTTTTAAGCGCAGTTAGCCGCTCGTACCGGCCTTCACCCGATCCCGCGACTTTCCCTCCCCCCGATATTTTTGTCTTGCCGAGGTTGTTTATTGGTTACAATAAACACATATTCAATAAACAACTTGGCGAAACAGCATGGCAGCAGGCAGTAATGGCGGTAGGCGGGACGGCGGGAGCGTGTTGTGCTAGATGGCCGCTTGTCGCTGGTAACGCCGGAAGGCGTACGCCTGTTGCTCACTCCGGCCGGCCCCTACAAGCGGGCCATCGCGTGGCTGCTGGACTTTCTGCTGTGGGGCACGGTCATGCTCATAGTGAAGCTGATCCTGCCGGACGGCCGCCTGGGCAGCGGCATATTCCTCATTGTCCTGTTCGTCACCTACTGGGGCTACCCCATCATCTGCGAAGTCTATTTCGGCGGCCGCACGGTGGGCAAGCGCGTGGCCGGGCTGGAGGTCGTGCGCGCCGATGGCTTGCCCGTCGGCTGGCGCGAATCGATCCTGCGCAACCTGCTGCTGGTTGCCGACTTCATGCCCATGTTCTACATGACCGGTTTGCTGTGCATGATTTTCGATACCCGCTTCCGGCGCGCCGGCGACATTGTGGCCGGGACCCTGGTGGTCTACCGCGAACAGGCCAGGACGCGCGCCGCTGCCGTCGATGCCGCGCCCATCGCACCGCCCTTTGCCTTGACGGCCGACCAGCAGCGCACCCTGGCCGACCTGTTTGAACGCGAAAGCCACCTGCCGGTTGACCGCATGGTCGAACTGGGGACCATTGCCGAGCCCCTCACCGGCTTGCAGGGCATGGAGTCGGTGGAACGCATGCGCGCATACGTGGCAGGATTTTCCCGATGAAGCAGCAGCAGTTCGAAGCCGACAACCAGCCACTGTGGGACCAGATCGCCGCCATCATCAATGGCAGCGACGGGGGGAGCGTCAACCTGCCGCCCAGGTACCGGCGCCTGTGCCAGTGCCTGGCCCTGGCCCGCCAGCGCGGCTATTCGCCGGCCCTGACCGACTATCTCCAGCAACTGGTGAGCGACTGCCACCGCCTGATGTACGGCGCCTCCGCGGCCCGCCCCAACACCCTGGTGCAGTGGATGCTGATCGACTTTCCCCAGCGGGTGCGGGCCGAATGGCGGCTGCTGTTGACGGCATGCATTGCCTTTTTCGGCGTGGGCGGGGCGGTCGCTCTGCTGGTCTGGTTCGATCCCAACCTGGCCTACAGCTTCAGTTCCCCGGAAGAGCTGGCCAAGTACCGCGCCATGTATGCGCCCGACATGCAGCGCCTGGGGCGCGGCGGCAGCGAGGGCGACTTCCAGATGTTCGGACACTACATCTGGAACAATATTTCAATCGACTTCAGGACTTTTGCGCTCGGCATCCTGGGCGCGATCCCGGCCGTATTCATCATGGGCTACAACGGCTTGCTGCTGGGCGTGGTTGGCAGCTGGCTGAGCCAGGACCCGGCCACCACCCACACCTTCTGGTCGTTCGTGGTCACCCATGCCAGCTTTGAAGTGGTGGGCATGCTGCTGTCGGGGGTGGCGGGCATGAAGCTGGGCCTGGCCCTGATCCGCCCGGGCCGCCGCACCCGCGCCCTGGCCTTGCAGGAAGCGAGCCAGTATATGTTTCCGGTGCTGGTGGGCGCGGCCCTGATGACCTTCCTGGCCGCTTTCATCGAAGCCTTCTGGTCAGCGTCGCCCGCCGTACCCGTCATGGTCAAGTACGTCGTCGGCGCCCTGTGCTGGCTGTCGATCATCCTGTTCTTCACATTTGCCGGCCGCGGCAGGAACTGACGCCGTCCATGCAAATTGAAAAGCTGCAAATCGAACTGCGCCCGCGCAGCCCGGCCCAGGCCCTGGACCTGGGTTTTGCCCTGCTGCGCACCTGCCCGTTCCCGGCCTACATGACCTATGCGGTGCTGATGCTGCCCTTCCTGCTGGTGGCAATCATCCTGACCGTGCTCCTGCCAGACTATGCCGGCCTCTGGATGCTGCTGCCATGGTGGTTCCGGCCCATTCTTGAACGCGGTACCTTGTACGTGCTCTCGCGCCAGGTGTTCGGCACCCAGGTGAGCTGGCAGCAGGCCGTGCGCGCCTGGCCCGGCCAGCTGGGCGGCGGCACCTTTTCGCTGCTGACCTGGTTCCGGCCATTTTCGGCCGGGCGCAGCCTGATCCAGCCCATCTGGCAGCTGGAAAATGCGCGCGGCAGCGTGGCCCGGGAACGCCGCCGCACGCTGGGCGCCAACGGCACTGCCCGCTCGGCTTTCTGGTTCGGCATCGTGTGCCTGTTCCTGGAAGTGGTTCTGCTGCTGGGCGGCCTGTATTTTTTTGCCAGCTTGTTCAATGCCGGCACCGACGAGAACCTCCTGCTCGGGGTCTTCACCGACATGGAAGTGCGGGAAGACACGGTGCTGTACTTTGTCAACCTGGCTGTGGCCACTGTCGTGGAAATCCTGATCGCCCCCATCTACACCGCCTGCGGCTTTGCCCTGTACCTGAACCGGCGCGCCGCGCTGGAAGCCTGGGACATTGAACTGAAGCTGCGCCAGATCGCGCGGCCCGCCGCGGCGGCGCCGGCTGTGCGCCCCGCCGCGGGCCTGGCCGCCATCGTCGGCACCCTGCTCTCCTGCCTCGCACTGAGCACGCCCCAGGACGCAATGGCCGCACCCATGACGCACGCCGAATGCATGCAGGCGCAGCCGTTTGAGCGCCTGGCCATCAAGGGCGCGGAGCAGCAGCGCCTGCGCCGCCAGCTTGACCAGCTCTATGACCGCGACGCCCTGCGCGACACCGAATGCCGGGAACGCTGGCAGTACAAGGAAAAAATCCAGGACAAGAAAAAGGACCGGCCACGCATGACCATGCCGGACCTGGCATGGCTGGCGACCCTGCTCAAGATTGTTTTCATTGCCTCTGCCATTGGTATCGTGGCCTGGCTGCTGTATCGCTACCGGGCCTACTTCCCGGCCTTCGAGCGCGC